>NZ_JAKZHX010000001.1 GCF_022568815.1 Undibacterium paludis
CTTCCCAAAACAGAATGAATATTATGGATAAATCAATTTTTCTTACAGGTACTTACATATTACATATCAGGCGATAGTAGCATTGAACTAAATGTAAATTCATGACAAAAATCGCTAATATACTGAGAGGTCAAACAAATTTTACATTTGTTATCCATTGATGAAACAAGTCTTTGCACCAGCCTGCACAATGCCGGTGCAAGGGCAATACAGGAATGGGAATCCATTCCAATATTACTAATCAGCAATACTGGAACGGATTCCCATTTCTGCCTGCATTTGTTGTTGCCAATATCTGACTAATTGTAATCAGTCAGACAACTTGCCATGCTGGCAAACATATCACTCACATATTATTTTGTCTGTGGTTTTAGAATCCCGGCCCAGGAATTAATGAGTATTAAGAACCAGGCTCATGAAGCGCCAGTCTGGCTGCAAGGCGACGGGCACTTCCGTTTCTGCATAGGCAGGACAATCGGTGAAGCCAGCTGCTTCATACAGGTGATGTGCAGCCTTCATAAAAGGTGCCGTATCAAGAAAAACCTGTTGGTAACCAAACTTGCGGGCATCAGCCAGTAATTGTTGCAACAAACTGTTCCCCAATTGCAGGCCCCGAAAATCTGGCAAGATATACAGACGTTTGATTTCAGCAGTGTCAGCGCGAAGGCGACGCAAGCCGCCCATGCCCGCCAGCTGGCCGTCAACTTCTATCAGGTAGTACACACCTTGTGGCGGACCTTCGCCACAGATTTTGTCAAGGGCAGCGGGCACATAATCAGCCAGTGGCATTCCCAGCAAATCCTCGACATCGACGGAAAAGGTTTCCTGTATGCCGCCCATCACCCAGTTCATGTATTCAATGTTGATGCGTATCAACGCCTCCCTGTGGTGCAGCACATCGACCTGAATGAAGCTTGTCTTTGTCGTTGAATTTGTCATTACCTGTCCCCCGGATAACCCAGGCAATGATAGCAGAACCACCCCTATCGGCAGTCATGCCTTGCCCGGGTTTATGGCATCAGGGAAAAGGCCCAGCCAGCGAACACGTACTACGCCTGCACATCCACGTTATTGCCGAGCTTCTGCGAGGATGAGGTTGCACTGACTGTACTGCTGCTCGTCGTGGCTTTGGCACTCTGGACCGCCTGCGTGATCTCATAGACCAGTTCCTCTGCTGCAGATACCGTACCATCCTTGTTGAGGTCTTTGGCGTCATACGTCTTGGTGCTTGACGCACCACTGGCTCCACCTGCATTACCTGCCCCTCCGGGACCACCGGCTGGTGGTGCGCCTTCTGGTGGTTTACCGCCGTGTGGCCGATCCCCTTTGTGGGATTTAATGTCAGCTTCTATGTCAGCCTGGGTGATCTTGCCGGTTTTCTGGGTATCGATTTCATCAAACTTCTTGGCGGCATCTTCTGCCGATATGCCTTTGGCTGTCAGTCCTTTGACAAATTCATCCTTGTCCAGGCTGCCATCACCATTGCTGTCAAATTTTTTAACTATTCTGGCGGAAAAGGCCGAAGGATCAAATGCCCTGGCCCCGCCTGCTCCACCGATTCCATTGACTGACATAGTAGCTCCTTGTAGATGAATATCGATGTAGATACCGATAAATTGAACATGCTTCACATGTCTTGAGTATCGGTCATGAGGTAAAAATCTGAATGAACAGAAATGTAAATCCGCGTAAAGTTGCGTATCGCAATGTAGGGGCATTGGCAATGAAGATTCTTGTTGCCACATGGTCATTGACAAGATGTCAGTGCGACCAGGAGAATGTCGCCCAGTTCATTGGGCAATACAGATGAAACGAACCCGGTATTGGTGATAAATCGTGGAAGTGAAGTATTGTTAGAAGTATCGTTAGAAGTATTGTTATGATAAGCAACTTGCAACCTCCAACGAAGGAGACTTTTACAAGTGATGCTGTAAAGTCGCGCCCGCCTTAACGGTGAACTGACTTCAGAAACAAGGAGCGCTCTTCTTTTTCTTTCACCAGTTGCGTGCGAAAATCAGCAACCAGTGCACTGAGCTCAGCCTCAGTCATACAATGGAATTGCCGCGACTGTGCTTTGAGCAGGTTTTGCTCTTCGATAAGCATGGACAGGCGCTGTCCGTTCGGACGCGGCTTGATGTCTTCATCATGTATCCAGGCAGAACGCAATGCCAGCAACTCGCTCACAAGCGCCTTTGCCTGTGCAACGATCTGTTCTTGCCGCATGACTGTTTGATCTGCTTCAAGCATGGGACTATTGTTGAAATCGACTGCGATTAATTGAGGAACAAAGTTATTCTAAGCCGATTCTTGCCTTGCGGGAAGTATCAGCGCGGGCAATATTTTATTGATGACCAAAAAATAGTCCTGATCATGTCGGCAAGGCTTGCTGTACATCATTGAACAGCTCATCGGCATTCTCTATACCGACATGCAGTCTGACCAGCCATGCAGGATCGGCCAATGTTGTCATGTGGTCAGGCATGGGGGATACGGCAACCAGGCTATGTACACCACCCCAGCTATTGCCCAGCCTGAACAGTTTCAGGCGGCCGACAAACTCTTCCACCACCGTCAACCCGGCCTGCCTGAAGCTGAAAGACAATAAGCCGCAACCAAGCCGGTAATCACGCCGCCACAAATCATGACCGACAGCACCTGGCAGCGGTGGGTAGTTGAGCTGTGCTATCGCCGCATGGTTTTGTAACAAAGCAGCAATCCGCAAGGCCGATGCGAATTGACGCTCCAGGCGCAGCGCCATGGTCGGCAAACCGCGCAGGGCAAGAAAACATTCATCGGGCGACACATAGTAGCCCAGCAATTCACAGGTTTGACGCAGGCTATGTATCAACTCAGCATTGCGCACCGTTACCGATCCCATCAACAGGTCCGAGTGGCCGCCTACATATTTGGTCAGTGCCTGCACGGAAAAATCAACACCTGCATCGAGTGGTTTAAAACCCAACGGTGTTGCCCAGGTATTGTCCATCGCCACCATCACACCATGTTGCCGGGCCACCTGTACGATGGCCGGTACATCCTGCATCTCCAGCAAATTCGAAGCCGGGCTTTCTGTCCAGACCAGACGGGTGTGCGGCTGTATCATCGCTGACAAATCCGCAGCACTGTCATACAGGGCGTACTGCACACCCCACTTGCCAAACAGTACACGCATCACCTCCAGGCTGGGGCCATAGACTGCGCGCGGCAATAACACCTGGTCACCAGCAGACAGGACGCTACTATTGACCAGTACGATAGCTGCCAGGCCGGAAGGCACCAGCACGGTCTCGCCACCACCTTCAAGCTCCGCCAGTTTGATGGCAAGGGCATGCTGGGTTGGCGTGCCGTTTTGTCCGTAGCTATAAGCATGCTCGATGCCACGATTCAAAAAGCTGGCAACATCGGGATAAAGTATTGTCGATGCATGGAACACGCCCTGCGACAAGGATGCAAAACCTTCAGGCACATCCTGCGCAGGCTGGACGAGTTGGGTGACTTGGCTGGACATGGCAGCTTTCTAGAATTGAACGTCGTCAGCAGCACATAACTGCAATGCTGTGCCAGGGCTGGCAAACTCACTCCACACCCAATTATGGTGGGCAATGATCTGCGGCGCTTCCAGCACCGGCCGGTTACGTGTGGTGTGGGCATCCTGCACCACAACGGTCTGCAAACCCAGACTGACGCAACGCCTGACATTGGTGTCTATGCAAAACTCGGTGGCGTAACCGCAGATGACAACCCTGGTGATGCCTTGCTCTGCCAGATGCTTCTCCAGTGCGGTATTGCTGAAGGCGTCGCATACCGATTTGCTGCTGACATAGTCTTGCGGCTGTGGTGCAATCGCTGCAGGAAATTCCCAGGTCTTTCCACCTGCTGCCCAGGCAGTGCCGGCTTGCTCATGCTGCACATAAATCACGTCAATACTGCTGGCACGCGCCTTCCCTATCAGTTGGCGAATTCGCTCCAGTACCGCATCACCCTGGTAAGCAACGGGCGCGGTAAAAATGGCGTTCTGAAAATCGATGATCAACAAGGCAGACTTCGTCATGTACAACTCCAGCAAAAATAGTTAATGTTGAAAGGGCAACAGCCTTGCCATGTCAAGACGTATTGTTTTGGTGCGTGTTTGGTGCCTGCTACGACAACCAGTTTTTTTTCAAGATCCCTGCCGCGCCAGCGACATCACCCTTCTTCAGTGCCTGGATAATCGCAGCATGTTCTGTCACAGATTGACGCGCCACCAGTTGATTGCCAAAGTGGGCGAGTTCTATGCGTTGCAAACGTGGCAGCAAGCCGGCCAGTAATTTTTCGATTTCTGCATTGCCGCTCTTTTCTACGATCACGGCGTGGAATTGCCGGTCCAGTCGCGCAGCCAGGTCCGCATCCTGTTGTTTGATGGCCTGTTCCAGTGCCTTGTTGAGTTTGCCCAGTTGCGCCAGATCTATTGCCGACAAGTGTGCCGCTGCCAGCTCAAGGGCCATGGATTCCAGCGCTGCCACGGCAGGGTAAAGCTGCGCAGCCTCGTCCATGTCAGCGGCGGCAACCTTGGTCCACTTGTGAAAACTGGTGATCACCAGTCCTTCATCTTCCAGCCGCCGCAAGGCTTCACGCACGGGTGTGCGTGATACCCCCAGACGCTCGGCGATGTCATGGTCACGTAGCAGTTCTTCCGGAGCAAGTTGCAGACCGATGATCCATTGCTTGATTGTGTGATAGACCTCGTCACGCGCCAATGTACGTGTCATGGCCTGTACAGTCAGAGGTATGGGCATGTCTTTATCATTCTTGCAGTATGTAATGTGTAATATACTACTGTATTAAAAAAAGATCTGCAACCAGGACATTTTCTGCCCTGGCGGTCAGGAACACCTGGATAACAGATAAGTTCAGGACTTACACAAAACCACCCCAAAAGCTTGCTGCTTAGCGTATTTCCAATTTGTCATACCCGCGCAAGCACGGCATACATTCCTGATCAACTTCTCCCGCCTCACTGTCAGCGCAGTTGGCCAACGATGGATTCCCGCTAAAAACAGGTGGGAATAACGGTTTGGAGCGCACTGTGCTCATTGCGATGCATGCATCGCCATTGCAAAAACCGCCCGAGACAATTTCGTGCAAGTCCAGAAGTTAACAGTCTGAAAGCAATCGGCCATACCTTATTTCGGCGTATGGTTGGCAAACCAGTCCAGGATAATTTGCGTGCGCTGAATCGACAAATCACGAACAACCGGCATATGCAAGGCATCATCCATAGGTTTTGCAAGTACGGTCCTGATGGGCTCGGCATATTCGACCACGCTGGCATAGTCATCCAGCTTGAAACGCCCCATGATGGGATACAGCTTGGCATATTGCGGCAGAATGAATTGGATGCAATTATCCCAGGTTGGACAATCGGGGAAGGTCTGCTGGCTAAACAGCAGGATACTGATCAAATCGTCCGGATGCTGTGTGTAGCTTTTTGCGATATTTTGATCGGAAAAATTGTAGCGCACAAAGTAAATTTGCCCATCGACGTTTTGACTGGCGCGCGGAAAACCAGGATCAGTGCCAACGATTTTCAATTCTGCCATGCCTTGCGCATCGGTCACCAATGAGGCAGGGCTGAAGGACAGGGCATTTTGCGGTACGGCGATATTTTTTATTCCAGAGGTGCCGCCAGTACCCATCGTATTGCTTGTGTACTTCACAGAATCTTCCGGCGACATCAGCGTTGCCTGGAGGCTGATATTGGCCGCAGGCTGACCAAATTTAGTGGCATATAAGCGAACCAGCGCTGTTTCGCCGTTTGGCCCCGATTTAACGCCTGGGTTCATTCTAAAGACAAACTGATCAGCCCGCAGATTATAGCCATGGATATTTTCTGCCAACCAGATAATTTGGAAAAATGCATTTTTGCCCACGAGGCCCAAGGGCATCGTCAGCACCCCCTGTTCTGCCTGCTGCAAAGTCAAACCGGGTGGCAGTAAGGAAGGATTGACTTTCACAGTCAATATGCCGCCGCTCACTGTCATCAATTCCGCCATCTGGGCCGGGTCGTTTGGCAAAGCGGCGATAGTAACCGCATTGTTCAAACTAATGCCCGTCCCCTGACTTTGATCAAAATAAACCAAAAACAGATCACCCAACGCATACAAGGCAACCCCGAAACCCTGCGCTGGGTCGTTATAGCCGGGCTTATTGGTGGCGAGCGAGTTGCCCAGATTAACGGTGATCAATACTTCCTTGCTACCATTACTATCGCTAAGCACCTGCGTGCAGAACGGGGCAAAATTACATTGTGTGTTGCTATTGGGCAGCGCAATCGGCGCCATCATGCGTGATGGCGTGTAAAACACCGGAACCGCCGTAGCCTGTGGCCCTATCGTTCCAGTTAACAGGCCAGTTGGAAACTTGGTATTAATATTCGGCGGCGGCACTGGTGACGGCGGCGGCATCAGCGTCGTCGCCAGGATAGTGCTGCGATAGGTATCGGCGTCGGCCTGCCCCAATAAAATAGTGAGCCGATTATTCACATACGATTCAGTTGGAATCCAGCCCCGGTTGGCGGGCGCGCCCTTACTATCAAGGTTCATGAAATACTGAGTCATGGGCAGTAATTTTGCGGTGATACTTGCAGGTACGCCTTTTTTCTCTAATGCCTTCAGGGTATCGGCAGTGAATAAATAGATCACTGGCGCATTATTATGCGCATTCACCACAAAATTGATGCTTAATTGTTTCGGCGATTGTTGCTGGAGCAGGCTGAGAAATTTAGATTGCGGTTTTGCCGCAGTCGTCCAACTTAAGTTGGTCAGGCTTGATTGATATACCCCGCAACCACTGCCCGAGCTTCGCGGGCCATTGATTGCCTGGGCCCACACCGCGTTATACGAGCCAGCGACATAGTCACCGCGGACAAAATCGCTGATCGACGCCGGGTTGGCGCTAACACCAGCCACTTGCAGGCTCAATCCCCATATTTCGCTGGTATTTTGCTGATCCGGGTCGAGGTCAACCAGTTTCGGTGCCGCCATCGCATACACGGCATTGACTGCTTGTCCAATCACCGGATCAACAGCAGGGTCTGTGGTTTCGTCGCCGGGACCATAGACGACCTTGGTGACAACGCAGCCTTGAAAATCAAAAATACCGGTGCCGTTCGGATTCCAGTAAAGCTGTAACTTTGCGATCTCATTGTTCGCATCGGTATAATTGTCCGGAGTATTATTCACCGTGCTCGGATCAGCCAGAAAGCCGCCGCTAAAATGCAATCTTGGGTATGTCAAATAACTCATGCCAGTTCCTCTCATTATTTTTGAACTCGGTTTTTACCTTTTAGGGCCACCGTTGGCGGCGCACATCGGGTTGCTTGGCAGTACACCCGTGTTGCAACCTTTGGTTTTCAGATTCAGTAAATTGAAAATGTGAGAAAGCCCGGCTGGCGGTAACTGAACTTTCACTGCCTCATTCAGTGACTGACCCCGACTCTTGCCATCCAGATTATGGCAACTGAAGCAATTGTACGGATTTTGAATATTGGAGACGCCATTTTGCACATAGGTTTCCATGCTATTGTTTGCGCCCGACAGCGACCCGACCTGTGCCTGCATTGAGGGCGGCAATGTCCCTCTTGCTGTCCATACATTGCCAACCAGTGAATAATTGGCCCACAATTTATTGGCGTCGCCCGCAGGCAACGCGGCCAGCATTTTTTGTATGGATAAATCCAGCGCCTGCAAATTGGCGGTACTTGGCTGTATGACGAACTTTTGGGTATCCGGGTCACAGATATAGCCAGGCGGCGGGGTGGAACCACAATTCAGGTTGTTGGGCATGGTGCCAAGAGTCGGGTCACCCCAGGGGTGCATGGTGCAAACCTGGGTGGCTTTGCCTTCGGCATAATGATTGGTAGTACAGTTGCCGCCCGTGCAGTTGGGATTATAAAAAGTCCAGTTTCCACCTAAAGGTGGTTTGGCCTCTGTGTTGGAACAATACGGCGCATTATTGCGGTGTTCAAAAGTACCCCAGATAAACTCCGGCTGGGATGGTGTCTTGCTCACGATGTGCATGCCCACCAGTCCAAGATCTACATTCTCCATACAGTTTTTATCGGGCGCCTTAACCGAGCCTTTGGTGCTATAAAAGGTCTTGCTCGCCAGTTCGTCGGGCGTCAAAATTTTCCACGCGGTTTTCAATTCCGTTGATCCGGAAGGAAACGCCAGATTCGGGTACAGATTCGGAATGTCTACCACTTTGTAACCAGCCGGATCGACCAGATCGGGCGCCAGGCTTAAACTGCACTGCGCCTGATACAAGCCACAACCCGTGATGAAGTCATAAGCTGGTTTATTGACCGACACGCCGTAAAATACCCGATTCAGCGATTTGTCGATCAATGGTTGCCCTACTCCCGCCTGCAAGGTCAGATTGGAAAAGACATAATTCTGTTTTAAGTTCTGCTTTAAGGTGGATGGCCCTTTGCAATAAGTCGGTTTGGGAACTTTTCCCCATGCAGTCGGGGTTTTGCCCGGATCAACAAAAATGCCATAGCTAGGCATAAAGGTTTCAAATTGCAGAACCTTGCTGCCCGTTGCTACCGGTTGCACCAGATATAACATGGTCTGCCACATATACTGTTGAAAACTGCAGTTATCGGTATTCTGTACATCGACTGGCAAGGACGGGTTGCTGACCCATGTGGGACTGGCATTGCAGCTTGCGCTACCTTGGGTCTGGCTCTGTTGGGCCAGGCCAATTGAAGGAAGCACGGCAATGGCGCCTGTGACGGTAATTGCCATTGCAACGACAGCGGCCGAGCTTATTGAGAGACAGCGCTGCGGGATGATTTTTTTCATGAACATTCCTTTCCTTGCGATAAAGAAACCTGCTGACAGAAGACAACCTCCTGCATATCCATTTACACCAACGCCGTATATCCAGGCCGCTCTGAGACAGTGCAGTGCAGCTCCCAACCATCGATCAACTGCCGTTTTTGATCATTCAGAAAAGAGTCAAGCATCGTGGCGCCCCCTCCCGGCATTGACGCAGGTCAGGTCTTTGTCAGCACCATTTTTTTCGACGACCAGTCATGCTGAAATGGCAGGTGATCGTTTAGTTGCTCTCTACTGAGGAAGACCGTCTCGCTGCCGGTGATAACGATATCCGGGTCAATACCAGGGGAAGCATCGGCTGCACTTTGGACAACGCCGGGTAAGCTAATAGTGGACATGGCTTCTCAAGTTTAATCGTGCGTCAAATAGGGAACGACTACGTTTAATTTCAATTTTCTTGAAACTTTTCTTGAAGCAATTGCTGGAACCTGAGGGTAGGAGGCTCCGTTAAAACTGTGATGCAAATCTCACCAATAGGATATGTGGCGAGACTCAACGACAAACTCAGGGATGAACAGGTTATGATGCAAAATACACCATTATTTATATTTAATCAATTGATTTTTTTAAAACAAATTTCAACTGCTGATTGCGTACCTTCTAGACGGCTGTGTGCCAGAGAGGGGAAAAGGCGCAACGATATCGATACGTTGAGTTGGCAGCAAATTTATTGTATCGACGTTATGGTTGGCGGACCGGGTGAACGCTCTCTTGCGGCGCCTGAAGAAGGCATTGCGGATGCAACTGAAGCAATTTCGGCAGGGCTGCATTGAAGCAAGGTATTGCGAAAAATTGACGCAGCCCTCGTCAGGCCACCATATACGTCAGGATGGCGCGCTGCACTGGCAGCAAGATCTGCTTTTGGTGATAACCAAAGAACCTGCTGCAAGTAGCCGGGTCAAAACCTATTTCACGGCCAACAGAAAATGGTGGTGTAGGCAGCAGCCATGGATGGCCCAGGCTGGCCATGTGCTCTTGTGTCAATGACCAGGCATTGTCTTCAAAACTGGCGGGCCAGCTGTCGGTGATGAGTACATCAAGCTCCATGTCATCAACCTGCTCTGTTGCCGGCAAAGCGTGGTAGCGTACCTGCCCGGAGGGGCGATGAAATTCCTGCGGACAAAAATGATGAACGGAAAAACCCAGCACCTCTGCCAGTTCATGCCATGAATGCAGGACATTGGTCAATGGTCCCCACAGACCTATCCTGAGTTTGCTGATATCACCGACCTGGTCATTGATATAGCAGGCGTCGGCCAACACTTCACAGGGATGACCAACACCTGACATGGCGTTGATCACCGGACGACTGGATGCCAGGGCAAATTCCTGCAGACGCTGGTGATTCGATTCACGCACCACATACAATTGATAATACGGGTCAAGATAGGCTGCCAGATCGCAGGCACGTTCGGATGTCTTCAACAAATTGGGCAACTCCGTAAATGCCAGCCCGAGCTCGCGAAAAGCCGCAATGAAGCTTGTGCGGGTTCGTATGCCATTACCCTCAAATGACCACGCCACAGTGCCATTGAGTGATGCGGCCGGCTGGTTTGCCAGCGCCCAGATGGCATGGATATCGTTTGCCTTGAGATCAGGGATTTGTATGAGCTTCATAGAATACGGGGCCGTGTCAGCAGCCGGGGATGAATCAAAGAGTACTATTCTACCTTGCCACATGCTCGACGATTGCTGCGATGCTGGTGAATCAACACGGCGCCACCGTCCTGGTCAAGCATGACAAGACTTGCCGACCAGGTTGATTTTTCATCTGCCCCGTTTTCGAGCGCAACGCCGTGCCGTTTCAAATGTCGCTGCAATTTACGTGTATTACCAATACTATCAAGACCAATAGAAAACGCATCAAGTTGTATGACCGCTCCTGGCAACGCGAAATCCCTTGCCTGCAAATTACCTCGGTTTCTGCCCCGCAGCCTGAGCTACTGTCGCCGACAAGGGTTCTGGTGACCTCTCCAGCAAACGACTGGCCGGACTGACGGGCATGCTCAATAGTGTGGCGCCGTGCTTAGCCGTACTGGCGTCTGTCTTGTTATCAGCACCTGCATCGAGCACCTTGCCTGCCCCGCACATCTGCTGCGCCAATTGCCTGACCTCCTGCAATTCAGTCTCGGGGGCATGCCGGCGCTCCATCGAAGTGGTGAGCTTTTCCCAGTCTTTGGCATAGGTTTGTACTTCACTGCTGTTCAAGGGGCGTTGCCGCTCGTGATTCAAAGACGGTACAGATGACGCCATGCCGGCATTATTTGCCGGTATCTCAAAATTGTCATACAACTTGGCCTTGCTACGATCAAAAACCTGTAAGTGTACAGACTCTTTAAGCTGCGCAGTCTCTATGGCCTGCAAGGTCTTGGGCAAACCGTCAAAAGCCAGTTTTTCGATCTGCGGCGGGACCCAGCGTGGGTTACCCTCTGCCTTGCCGTCTTCAAATCGCTTGAGCACACCCAGGTGACTGACTTCCGGTTGCACAGCCACTGCCCTTACTATCACGCGATACCCGGCATCCTGCAAGCTGGTTATCTGATTCAGCGCCGCCTTGGTATTGCCCAGCGTCGTGTCAAACACGATATTGCGCCTGTTTTCTATTGCCGATGCGAATAATTCACGGCCCCAGGCGCCCGCGTCTGGTTGCGTCAAGTCTGCCGCGCTTTTTTCTGTGGCCGGATTTGTTTGCCATTCACGGTATCTGGGATGCACATCACGCAACTCATCTATATCGATGGTCACTGTTTTATCCGGGCCCAATTCCCGCATGGACATGTTGGATAACTGACTTTTCCCTGCCCCGGGTTGCCCCCCCAGGAAAATGGCAACAGGCTGCTCGCTTTGCCCTACTGCGCTGGTCGTATTGAGCATGTCTCTTTCAATGAATCGCTTGAAAAGCAGATCGTGCTCATCCTGCGACAATTTCCCTTCATTGGCCATTATTGCCCCCTTGGGTTCAGGTCAGCATCTTGCCCCGCAGTTTCATGCTGTAGCTGTGCCCGGCGGACTTCCACTTCATGCTCAGCTTCTTCAACCGTCATCAGTGTCACACGTTTGCGTGCAGCAAAAAGCGCCAGCAATTCATCCTCTACCCTGACCATCAGACCCAGATCCGGTACATTCTTTTTTCGCTCGGCACTGAGTATTTCCGAGCGCAAGCTGATCAACGCACCGATCATGTCCTTCGCTTTGAGAGTTGCTTCTTCGAAACGCATTGTTTGTTCAAGATCGTTCATTTTTATATCGCCATTCAGCTTTGTTGCTCATGTTGCTTATGTTGTTTATACATGCATCGCTGCCTGTATAGCCAGATATGCATGCCAGGTCAGTGATTTTACTTTATATTTGCACAATATTTTCTAAATGTACTCTCAATGACCTGTTTCTTGCGCCAACTCACGCATTGATACGACAGTTTGCGAGCTGATTTGCGTCAACCGTGGCCATCAGGCTACACTGAATACCAGTTGAAATGCCCGGAACGGGCAAATAGCGGGGACACACACATGACATCATCAATGTGAATATAACGTGAACACACCAGCCTACACGCATCAGATCGGCAGCAAAACGTTTCACTTCCGCGATCTCAAGGACTTGATGGCCAAAGCCACGCCGGCCCGTTCCGGTGATTACCTGGCCGGTGTGGCCGCGAGTGACGCGCAGGAACGGGTGGTGGCGCAGATGTGTCTGGCCGAATTGCCGCTGACAATTTTCCTCAACGATCTGCTGGTTCCATATGAAGAAGATGAAGTCACGCGCCTGATCGTGGACAGTCACGATGCTGCAGCCTTTGTCCGCATCAGCCATCTGACGGTCGGCGATTTTCGCAACTGGCTGCTCAGCGACGAAGCCGACACAGCAACCCTGAGCGCTATCGCCATGGGCATTACGCCCGAGATGGCAGCCGCCGTCAGCAAGATCATGCGCAACCAGGACTTGATACTGGTCGCACAAAAGTGCCAGGTCACCAGCGCCTTCCGCAACACTATAGGCTTGCCCGGACGTCTGTCGAGCCGCCTGCAACCGAACCATCCGACGGACGACGCCACCGGTATCGCCGCCAGCCTGTTTGACGGCTTGCTGTATGGCTGCGGCGACGCCGTCATCGGTATCAACCCTGCTACCGACAATGTGCCGCAAGTCATCAGGCTGCTGGGCATGCTCGATGAAATCATTACGCGTTACCACATCCCCACTCAGTCTTGCGTGCTGACCCATGTCACCAACACCATTGCCGCCATTGAGCGTGGTGCGCCGGTGGACCTGGTCTTTCAATCGATTGCCGGCACTCAGGCTGCCAACCGCAGCTTTGGCATCAATCTTGACCTGCTGGCGACCGCCCAGGCTGCAGCCCTGTCGCTGGGGCGCGGTACTGTCGGCAATAATGTCATGTACTTTGAAACCGGCCAGGGCAGTGCCCTGTCTGCAGTTGCCCATCATGGCATGGACCAGCAAACCTGTGAGGCCCGCGCCTATGCCGTCGCAAGACGCTTCCAGCCACTGCTGGTCAACACCGTCGTCGGCTTCATCGGACCGGAATACCTGTACGACGGCAAGCAAATCATCCGCGCCGGTCTCGAAGATCATTTTTGCGGCAAACTCCTGGGCCTGCCCATGGGCTGCGACGTCTGCTACACCAATCATGCCGAGGCAGACCAAAACGATGTCGATGTCTTGCTGACCTTGCTTGGCGTAGCCGGCTGTAGCTTTGTCATGGGCGTACCAGGTTCTGACGACATCATGCTCAATTACCAGAGCACATCCTTCCATGATGTACTGTATGCGCGTCGCGCCCTGCAACTGGCGCCTGCCCCTGAATTTGAAGCCTGGTTGCGTCACATGCATATCCTCGCCGCAGACGCGCCGTTCAGCCTGCAGCAGGATTTGCCTGCGTTGTTCGAGCAAGCCCTGTTGCGCTTGAAATGAAATTGACATGAAATCCACATGAAGCGGACCTGGAGCTGAATCCATCATGAGCAAATCCAAGCACCCTGTCCACGCCAATCCCTGGCAAGCACTGCGCCAGTTCACTGCCGCCCGCATTGCCCTGGGCCGTGTCGGCAACAGCCTGCCCACCACACCGCAACTGGATTTCCAGCTCGCGCACGCCCGCGCCCGTGATGCCGTCCATCTGGCGCTTGATGTAGAGGCACTGGCCGGTCTCTTGCGCAAATCAGGTACAGTACACGCCCTGCAATGCCTCAAACTGCATAGCGCCGCCGCTAATCGTCACAACTACCTGCAAAGACCTGACCTGGGCCGCCAACTTGACACCCCGTCTCGCCAGCAACTGTTGGACCTGCCCGCGCCTGCTGTCCCGTATGACCTTGGCTTCGTGATTGCCGATGGCTTGTCCGCCCTGGCAATAGCGCAAAACGCCGCAGCTTTTTTAGAAACCATGCTGCGCCGCCTGCCACTTGACGAATGGCATATCGCCCCGTTCACCATCGTCAGCCAGGGTCGGGTCGCTGTTGCTGATGAAGTCGGCGAATTATTACAGGCCAGGTGTACCGTCATCCTGATCGGTGAACGCCCCGGCCTGAGTTCCCCTGACAGCATGGGCATCTACCTGACCTGGGCACCCAGGGTCGGTCTCTCCGACGCCGCCCGCAACTGCATCTCCAATGTCAGGGCTGACGGCCTGTCGTACGAGACTGCCGCCGACAAACTGCACTACCTGTTGACACAAGCCCGCCTGCGTCAATTGTCGGGAGTGGAATTAAAAGATGAGACGACAGTTGAAACAGGTATCCAGACTATGTCACAAGCAAATTTCCTGCTTGGTTCGTGGTGAGTCGCCCGAAAAGCACAGAACAGCAACGCTGTGATTGTGCACGGTCAATCTGCGTCTTGATATGATCGATACCTGGCGTCGCATCAGACAGGAAAGCTGCTTGTCCCGCAAGCAAATGATTTCTTGAAACGCAAACTGGTTACCTCATAACCGAGGTGCTCATAAAACAAATGTGCATTAAGCAGTTTTTTGTTGCTGGTGAGTTCTACCAGACCGCAGCCTTTGGCCAGCAAAGCCTGTTCGCCTGCTTCAACAAGCATACGACCTACGCCGCTACCACGTTCTTTTGCTGTAACCACCAGTGCAGACAGACGGCCAACTGGTGCCGGGCGGTGTAGCACCGGCATCATATGGATAGTCAGTAGTCCAACTACTACGCCATCCTTGACGGCGACGAGAATAAGCTCTTTTTGCATCAAGCCTTGCAACCGCTCAACAACTTCAGCAACAGATGTCGGAAACCCCAGCTCATCGAGCAATCCGGCCAATGCCAATGCGTCTTCGAGAATTGCAACGCGGATATGAATGGCTGGCCTGACTGCTTGCATAGATATCTCCGTAAGGTGTGATTACTGTCCCAACTTTAGCACATCAGCTATTGGAGATGGTCGGCCAGTTCAAACTCAATGAGCTGGTGCAGACTGCGAAGTCAGAACTCAAGGCAGTCCAGAGCCAGAACAAAAAAATGCAGCGAGCCTGCCTGCTATCCCCATGAACCGGATCATGCGTTGAACCCTGCATTGAAGGGCCAGCCAGATGAGTCTGAAGGGGCAAAGGCTGCTCAATACTGTTAGCGAAACAATGGATTTGTGGCATGCCAATACCAATTTCAGCTATAGTTTAAGGCAGACCGCATTAAGAGGAAAATCATGAACACTGTATTTGCCGCCCCCGTCTTTGACACTTCAGTCATTTATGAAGGCAAAGAACTCTTCAAGGGCAAAAGCGCCGCTGAGAACTGGGCAAAAAAACTGGGGGCAGAACTGGATTGCGCCGCGACCGTGCAGAAAATCGGCACTGGCTGGGCTATCTGCGGGAACGTTGACGGCGATGACTGCATCTGGGCGATACATGGGCAAAGGCTCAAGCGTATCAATGAACAGGGTTAACCAGTCTCTGGCGTATCACATCGCCAGCGTCTTGTTATTCAAAAACTGTCTGTAGACCGTTTTGAATTGTTCGATATTGCGATTGTCGTCCTGTATCAGCAAGTCACGCACTTCACAGTTTTGTCCATCTGTCTTGTAGACCCAGAAATCCAGTATCACCTCCGGATGTTCTTGCGAGACGATGGATACACCCTTGCCGCCACCAATGATATTGGCATACTGATAGACGATGAATCTGGCTTTCAGGATTGCCGGGTCCAGTTTCATGCCATCAAGCACCTTTGCCGCATTTTCTTCGCCTGGCTCTATCTTGTCTCGCGCATTGACATAGGTATCAAGAAACTTGCGCAAATGAATCACTTCGGGAGCTTTGTAGGATTTGCCGTATTTGGCCAGTTGCTGCGCATTGAGCACCAGCTCTTTCGTCTCTTGTGCGCGTATCACCAGCGGCAACAGGAACAGGGCAAAGAAAAAATATTTATAGACTTTCATGATGACACCTTCAAGGAAGGCGTCATTGTAAATGAGCAATCCGGGCTGACATCATGCGGGCCCGTGACTTTTACAGCTTGTTGCAATGTTTACCGCGGTCAGGCCAAAATTCCCGCCCTCCCCCGCTAAACTTTTTACATTCCCAGCGATTTGAGCAATTCTGAATTGTCGTCTTCAGCAATTGCGGCCGGTGCAGATGCTCCCTGTCCCTGGCTTGCCTGTTGCTGGTCCAGCAGCGTATCGGGGTCAGGCACATCGTGGGCTTCAAAATCATGGAGTTTAATGAACTCGGTACGATCTATCGCCAGTTCCAGATAAAAGATATTGTTCTTTTCTGTAAAGAAGGACACACGGCGCAATTCCGGTCTGTCCAGCGGTGTATCGACACTGAGCATGACCTGCTTGGTCAGTACCAGCATCTTGGGCTGATTCTGGGTGATATTGGTTTGCAGTTCGCGACGTACCTTGCCGGTAAAATCACCGACGATCTGGTTCATCAGCTCACCAAGGATATTGGCGACTTCATCCGAAGTAAACGAAGTGGCCAGCTCAGACTTGGGCATCCCCATGGTCAGCATGTATTTTTCATAAATTTCCAGCGCGGTGTCGCCGTCAAAATTGAGCACCACCAAACCAGAAAAACCACCATCAAACAGCACAAAGCAACCAATGTCCGGCTTCAGGCCTATCTTGGTGATGCGTTGTACCATGGCAGAGTAATGCACCTTGCTTTGCGTCGCGACATTCAATACGCGTATGACCGAGTTGCACAAACTGGTTAATAAATCTTCGGTACCGTATACCACTCCATCTTCTCCCGCAGCCATGGTTGACTCCTGATTATTTTGCATGATTATGACTCCGTCTCGCCCTCAGGGGCAGCAAGTAATCTCCGTTCACTGCCACAGGCAGCTGACGGCTCCCATAGTAGCCCGGTAGGTCGCAGTGAAAATGCCAGTCGACTCAAGGCCAGCTTGCTCAATACCGCATCAGCTGGTTTTGTCGGTACTGGTCCTGATGAACCAGATCAGTCTCCAAGACCAGACTCGCTTACAAATCCTGCACCGCATTAACGATCAAGGCGGTGCAACACCATCCCTTGCTTACCTGCCGGACATATCTGAGAAACGAAACAGCATGTCCCCCTATGGCACAGACCGTGCTGTCCATAGGAATAATGAAAGAATACTGAAGCATCGCCCCCCCGTCCACATGTTTCAAGCTGACTTTGCGAAATGTCACCTCTGAGCAAGGTGTTGATATTGACATAGTTGCCAAAACACAACCAATCACGAGCCAGTTGCGGTGTGCCAGGTGATATGCAGACGGCGTGTCCTGTTGTCCGTCATCTGCGGCATCCATGTACCGCACAAGATGTCGTGGAAATGAGCGATGCCGGTAGTGATTTGTGCAACAGACACGCGAAAAATATTTTATTCACATCACAAAAATTTTTGCACCAAACCAGAATCAAAACGCAGCATTGGTGGGCAATTCAAGCGATTTTGCACAAGCAGGAAGAGTTTTTTACTGAAGAGCATCACCTGTAACGCACCAACTGAATGCATTGATCCTGTTATGTTTTTTGGAAATAACGCCTATAAGAATTATTGATTTTTTTCAATGCTGCATCGCAACGTATAGTTGCTTCATCCACTTGATGCTGTGGTCAGAAATAAAAGCAGCACAGCACCAAATTCATCCATTTCTTATTTTCAGGAGTTTTTATGTCCCCGCATTTCCGTCTTTATGCAATAGTGACAGTTTTCGCATTTGCCTTGGTTGGCCTGCCTGCATTTGCCAAGGAAGCGACCAATCCATTCACAGATTCCGGATGTGAAGCCCCTTCTTACGATGCGCGTACCCTGACCGACGAAGTAGAAGGCCAGGTCAAATTCGATTTTCTGCTGGACAAACAAGGCGCGGTCGTCGATGCGAAACTCGTCACCTCCAGCGGCTTTCGCAAGATAGACAAAGAGTCCCTTCGTGCCCTGAAGGCATGTCGCTTCCAGAACGGCGCAACGGCAGGCTGGAATACCGTGGCATTTACCTGGACATTGAAGTAAACCGCCGTGCTGCGCCGACATATCCTTTGCTGGCGCAGCATGCTTTGCCCTGCAAGCAGCTTACATGAAGAGTCGGGCATCTGGGCGCACTGCTGCATCATCAGTCAGTCGTCGCTTTGACAATCACGATTATCTGGTCGCTCCCTCTGTGATGAAAGGTCCACAGATGGCGCTCAGCATGTGGATCATCCAGGTCGAAATAACATGAGCAGTCCGGATTCCAGATATAAATATCCTGCTCCCCCTGCATGCCGCCAAACACCTGGTCAAGCAAACTAAAGTAATTCGCATTGATGGTGGCATTGCCGCCAGATATTTTATCAAGCGCATCCAGGTAGAAGCTTGTGAAACTGGGATCGTCATCAGGTAATGAATAAGGATCGATGATGTTCTTGGGTATCTCGCGATCACCAAACCAGAACGGCACCCTGGGGAAATTTTTTGACTCACCACCCAGCAGTAATCTGCGCTTTTCAAGATCACAACCGGGACCTAGAAACTGCCGCGCCGACATGGTCACAGCTGTTGCCAGCAAATCCTCACGCAGGACAAAGGGTTGAAATTGCAGAGCCGCCCCGTCTGCATAACGGGGTAACAGATTCAGTGCCGCTACATGGTCAGCACACTGCTGCTCCAGTATCTGCAATGCCAGTCGAACTGCCTGCCTGTGAGCGTCCAGCATTACACAGGCACCTGCAGGAAGACGTAAAGGAATCAGTTCCAGTTCATCACTGCGTATGCCAAGCCGCTGAAACAAATCAGCAAGCTCACTGATTGGTTGCATGCCTGCTTGCTCACCCACCTGATAACTGTTTTGGTCTGCCGACATAAACCCTTAGTCGCCACTCTGCCCATGATGTCTAGTCGCCTATTGTAACAAGCCACATCTGCTTATTCCTGTTTCTCTACCTGTAAAAACACGAAGTTCACCTCTCCTTATTGATACTTAGCGTTACATAAAGATGTGTTTTTATAAAAATTAGATGTTTTTAAGTGAAGAATTTTCTTAAATTTGCAAAATAATTAACTTTCACCATACCTCATTTGACATTCATTATCATTTAACTTCTTACAAAATGGTGACATAGTTAGCACAAAATTGATATATTAAAATCCCCCCTGATGTAGATACATTGAGTTACAATCATCTGCAATACGAAACAAATGGTGTCACAGTGAATCGATTGATTTGGCGAATGTTGTCGCCTGCCAGCAAACTGCTGGAGGAGGACAGCGCAAAAAAGCATGAGCTGCCAGGAACCTGGCTGGCCAGCCTGCGCTGGGCGTGTCATTTGCGCCTGGCTGACGACAATAGCAAGCTCAAAAGCAAATGCCTGTTTTTGCTGCGCAGCGGACTCCGTCCGCGTGCCAGCCTGACCTGGTTCAACTATCTGCATCAATCCTATTTGCGCAAAGCTGCACACACCGACATCGCCCTGCTCGACGCCATACACAGACCATTTTTTGACCGCCAGATTGATACGCGCAGCCGCCTGGATTTGCTGAAGAACCATTTCCAGCTATCCGGCTCTCTGTTTGGTAAAAACCTGGCCCAGCAACTGGCACACGGCACGGAACTCGACATTGCCACCCTGCAGGGCAAAAACCAGGAAGAATTTCGTCTTTGCCTGTTCCGTGCCTGTGATTTCAAACGCGAAGGCGGCCTGACCCTGGGTCTGTTCCTGGATAACTGTCTATTGCAAAGCCTGAGTTTTTCGTTCGATCGCAGCCAGCACCGCATTGTCATGCGTGTCGGCGGCATACAGGCCTGCAAGCACAATGCACGCGAGCTGATACGCAATTGCACCAAGAGCCTGCACGGCATACAGCCACGCCTGCTGCTGATCGAAGCTCTGCGTTGCATTGCCCGTGAAATCAATTGTGCCAGCATAGAATGCATCGCCAAAAAGAACCACATCTACCAGTCATGGCGCTACCGCTTCAGCAAGTGCATACGGGCCGATTATGACAGTCTGTGGCAAAGTGCAGGTGGTCGTCAGCACAGCAACGGCAATTTCCTGCTACCACTAGCCGCTGAAGAAAAACCCTTATCAGAACGCCCTGCCAACAAGCGTAGTGAATACCGCGCCCGTGATGAGTTGACCCGTATCATGCGCGAGTCCATTGCACGCAGCCTGCCGGTGATGTAAACAGGGTCATACTCAGCAGCATCACCAGCACCTTCAGCATCTATTGTCAGCCTTGGACTCACCAACCTGCCTGGGATTACTGACTGAAATGCCCAATTGGCCGTAGTCCTGCGCATGGCAGAAAGCCGGTCCGCAAATTTCCCCTCATTTCGGCAAACAATGCCCGGCATTCAAAAAACGTGGCAGTCTCGACAATATACTGCTGGCGCTCCCCTCCCTTTATTCATCTTGTAGCCCCACCTGACACAAACTTCGACTGCCAGTAAATATCTGTGCAATAGTGCAATGACAGACTCGCGACCATACACCCACTTCATCACAGCGCCAAAGCTACACAATTTTTAACAATTTAGTATCAAGTCCTGTTTTTATTGTTTTCTAGACAGCAATATCGTGTAAACTTCAATACATTCAGACAGTTGCCCCGAGCGACAGCTCTGCACAAGCACAACCTATTGCATTACAGACGGAGACCCAGCCTGATGACAGCCTTGCAGGACAGCGGCGCTAGTAACAAGACAGTAATACAAGCTGGCCTGCTGTATTTTGTCCTGGCGGTTGCGGGCATCCTGTTGACACGTAGTGATGATAGTATTGCCATCCTTTGGTTTGCCAACGCCCTGGCAGTAGCGTATATGTCTGGGCAGACTACCAGCTTGCGCATGCAGATACTGGGGGTCTGCACAATTGCAAGCGTGACTGCCAATCTGGTGTCGGGTAACGACCTGGGGGCATCAGCCCTATATAGTTTTGCCAATGTGCTGGAAATCTTGCTGGTCGTCTACACCATAGAGACGGCAGGACTGGCCAGGCAGTTTGAACAATCAAGCAATCAGTTGCTCAAGCTGATCACGCTGGGCTTTTTCTTGCCTTGCGCCTGCAGCGCTACCCTAGCCGCGGCCCTGGCGTCCTGGTACGGGCTAGGCGAATTCAACATGATTTTTACCAAGTGGTATGTCGACACTGCGCTTGGACAAACCCTGATATTCCCGTTGATGCGCTTATGGCTGCGACCAGAACCGCGATTTTTGACTGACTGCATCAACTGGCGGCGCTTTTTGTCGGCTGCGACTACCACCCTGGCAGTTGTCGTCCTGGCAGTGACCTACCTGCCCTTTCCGCTATTGTACGTGCTGGTGACGCTGACCTTTGCCACACAAAAACTGGTGTATGAAGAAGCGCAATTGCTGCTGGTGCTGGCGGTGACCTGCCTGGGATTGCTGGCGACTCCGGCCGACATCATGCCATTGAATGTCGCTGGCAGCTGGCAAACGCTGTTCATTTACCTGCCCATCATCATCACTATCATCCCGCCGATGCTACTGGCAGCCAGCCTGAATGAAAACCGGGTCAAAGAAGCCGAACGCCTGCGTGTTGCACAAGACCTGGCCCGCAGCCAGACCAATCTGCAAGCCACGATAGACCACATGCCGGCACTGATCTGCTTTGTTGATACAGACATGGTCCTGCGCTTTGCCAACGATGCCTATTTCAAGTGGTTCCACGTTGATGGCAAGGTCTCTCTGAACAAACCTGTACGCGAAGTGATAGGTGAAGAAGTATTCCTGATCCACCTGCCATATATAGAAGCCGCCCTGCAGGGCCGGCCACAATTGTTTGAAAGAGTCATGCAAGACCAGCAGGGCGAAACCCATTACCTGCTGGCTACCTATATCCCACAATATATCGATGGCACGGTGCATGGCATGTATTCGTTCGTGACAGACATCAGCCCGCTGAAACGGTCACAGGCACAAGAAATGCGTACCCAGGCCAAGCTCAAGAGCATTTTTGAAGCTGCCGGCGAATTTGCCATCATATCAACCGATCTGCAAGGCGTCATCCGCTATTTCAGCCCCGGCGCCGAACGCATGCTCGGTTACAGCGCCCTGGAAATGGAAAACCGCCAGACCCCGCTCATCATCCATCTGCCAGAAGAAATCGAGGCACGCAGCGCCCTGCTGAGCGCCGAACTTGGCACCAACATACAGGATTTTGAAGTTCTGGCCGTCAAGGCGCGCATGGGCAAACCCCAGGCCCAGCAATGGACGTATGTAACCAAACAGGGGCAACAAGTGCCAGTTACCCTGGTGATCAGTGCCGTCCATAATGAAGACCATGAGATAGACGGCTATCTTGGCATCGCCATCGACATCAGCCGCCAGAAACAGTTGGAAGCCTCGCTGATCGCCGCCCGCGATCAGGCAGAAACAGCCAGCCGTACCAAATCCGGCTTTTTGGCCAACATGAGCCATGAGATCCGTACCCCCATGAATGCCGTACTGGGCATGAGCTATCTGCTGAGCAAGACTGACCTCACCCCGACCCAGCGCAACTACCTGGAAATGATACGCTCCTCAGGCCAGTCCCTGCTGGGCATACTCAATGACATCCTTGACATATCCAAGATAGAGGCTGGCCGCATAGAGTTGTCACCTACTCGCTTCATGTTAAAAGACATACTGAGCGCCCTGGCCAATATGATGTCCGTCAATGTAGGCGAGAAGCAACTGGAATTGTCCATGGGTGTTGATGCCGGTGTCCCCAAGGAACTGATAGGCGATGCCCTGCGTCTGCAGCAGGTATTGATCAATATCATTGGCAATGCCATCAAGTTTACCGAACGTGGTGAAGTATCACTGCTGGTGCAACAAGCCAGCAGCAATGAGGCCGGTTTAATGATACAGTTCATCATACGTGATACCGGCATAGGCATGACAACGGAGCAACAAGGCAGGCTCTTCAATGCCTTCCAGCAGGCTGATGCGTCAACTTCGCGCCGGTTTGGCGGCACCGGGCTGGGCTTGGCGATTTCCAAGCGCTTTGTCGACCTGATGGGTGGCAATATTGAAGTCAACAGCACGGCGGGTGCAGGTACAGAATTTATCGTCAGCATCCCCATGCAACCCGTACCGGAAACCGCTGACAGCCTGCCCGCCTTGCCAGGCACAGCGCAAAACGATACAGATCTGGAGAGTGCCGTGAACCACCTCACCGACCGTTCGCATAAAAAAATACTGGTCGTTGATGACAACCACACCAGCCGCAATTACATTGCCAAAACCGTGCAAGCCTGGGGCTGGCAGGCCGATACCGCCGAATCCGGTCCCGACGCCATCACCAAGATACGCCGTCAGGTCATCGAACAGGGCAAAGATACGCTTGACTACCGCGCCATCCTGGTTGACTGGCATATGCCGGTACAGGATGGCATTGCCACCATACAAGAGTTGAAAAACCTGCTGCAAGACAGCGACATCCCATTGATACTGATGAGCAGCGCCTATGACCGTAGCGCACTGGGAGTAGAGGGCCACCCGGCCGGGCCAGATGCAGTCTTGCTGAAACCGGTCACCGGTTCCAGCCTGTACGATGTCTTGCAAGAAACAGCTCGCCAGGCCCACGCCGACGCCCCTCCCACTGTAGGAGACAACGCTGCGTCACAGCGCTTTGCCGGCAAGCGTT
This sequence comes from Undibacterium paludis, assembly GCF_022568815.1. Taxonomy (GTDB): domain Bacteria; phylum Pseudomonadota; class Gammaproteobacteria; order Burkholderiales; family Burkholderiaceae_D; genus Undibacterium. The sequence goes on from NZ_JAKZHX010000001.1 coordinate 23,962, forward strand.
TTTTGCTGGTGGAAGATAATTATTTCAACCAGGTCGTTGCCACCAAGGTGCTGGAACAGACCGGCGCCAGGGTAGACATCGCCAACAATGGCGCCGAAGCTGTGCAACTGCTGAAAACCTCGACCGAACAATTTGACCTGGTGTTGATGGACATACAGATGCCCGTCATGGATGGCTGGACTGCAACAGAAATCCTGCGCAAGGAACTGGCCCTCACCCTGCCCATCCTGGCCATGACCGCCGGTGTCATGACAGCAGAGCGCGAACACTGCCTGTCAGCCGGCATGGACGACGTGATCTCAAAACCCATAGACATAGACCAGATGTTGTCCGTGCTGGAATGTTATCTGCCCAAAAATGGCAAAGGTGATCAAGGCGACACAGGCAGCAAAGGCAACAGACCGGCAACGACCAGTAACGGCGACACCACTGCAACTCCGACAACCAGCGAAACAGGCCAGACCAAAGACGGTAGCGTCAGTAACGCCAGTGACATCTTTGATCCGGTTAAAATCATCGGCCTGGCAAAAGGTAATCCCACCGTCATGAAAACCCTGTTTGGCGTCATCCAGAACATGGTCAACCATGCCCGCAATGATTTCGACAAAGCCCGTCAGCACTGGCAAAACGGTGACGACCAGCAGGCTGCACGCACCCTGCACACCATGCGCGGCAGCATAGGCACGCTTGGCGCCAAAGACTTTGCCAAAGCCGCCCTGGCCCTGGAAACCGCCATCCTGGAAAAGAACCATGACCTTATCCCAGCCTTATTCGCCATGGCAGAAAACAAGCTGACCCTGACCATCACAAGCGTCAAGACCTGGTTGCAAGACCAGGAAAAAGTGGTGGGATGATATTCGCTGACCAAGGCTATAACGAGCACACTGCCTGAAAACAGCCTACCAGATGCTCACAGGCTTTTTTCAGTGGCGTATGGGCGGAATATGTGCAAGCGCGTTGCCCCGTCCATATGCTATTTTAAGCGGCAGACAAGGCGCAATATCTTTTAGCTCTTCAGCAAAGTCTTCAGTTTCTGGAAAAATCCAGCGCCATCATTACCCTCCGCTTTCTTGCTGCCGCCACCAGGCCTGGTTTGCCCGTCCATAGTTTCTTTCAGTTTTTCGCTTGTGCGAAAATAGCGGTACTCAGGCGTTTGTGCACTTGTCCATGGACAGACACCAAAATTTATCTCCATGGATTCGCGCAGCAAGCGCCCGGTCAGGCCGTCTTCTGATACCCAGTTGTCTTTATCGCCAACATAAAAAATCTTCATTCGCTGCTCGACCGGACAGTCCTCTTCGTCGTCATCATAATAATGATCCGCCTGTAACCAGGGCATTTCAAATTCCTTTGGCGGTCCGGTCTCCAGCAGCGGAGGCAGACGAGGGACACCGGTGGTCTGCAGACGGGTACGGGTTCGTTGACCATTTTCAACAAAGGCATAGCCGTAACTGCCACCCGCGTCATAGCAACAAAAAATGATGAACAGTTCTGGTTTGCCCAATTGCTCATAGAGGATGGAAACGTCTTTTTCCTGATACGCAAGAAAATCCCAGGCCAGCTCATTATTCGAGATAACGCAGACATCGTGATATTTTTCAACCAGTACATCACCGGGGTTGCGCGTATCAAACCTGGGAGACGCAGACTGGCTGATTTCCATGACAGCCTTGCCAGACAGCTGTGCCAACAATACTTCCCAGTTCGTGATTGCTGGTTGTGGACGAAAAATGATACCGGCTTGAGCAACTCCCACAACGCACTCCTTCAGGTAAATCAGTTGAAGAAAACAGATGGCGCTTCAGATTGCCATCGACAACCGTACAGCACAACAGGCTTTGACGAAAAACCACCATCACAGCGACGATCTTCAATAATGCCATGCAAGACAATTGAAAACACTCCCTGGCCAACCCAGTACAAGGCCTGTCCTTTTTCAGGAAAAACCATGCATGAAAACGTGGCGGCCATACCAGGCTTCTTTATACAAGGTATCAAGTCTTACTACTTGCTTCATTAAGTCCAACTACCTGGCAGTAGCATTCAGGGCACGAAACATACATCATTTACACTTGATCACCATCGCTCTACGGAGAGCTTGTACCATGTTTTTTCCTTTACATGCAACCCGTTCATCCACTGACAGACAGCCGGCTCAGGCCGGCCAGGATTCGCTCTGAAATGGTATAAATACCTGACCAGCCTGATGCTTGTCATCGTTGTGTACCTGGGGTTGCTATCACCCATCCTGATCAATCAGACCTGGCCACCTGTCGTTGCTGTCCTGTTATTCCTGCCGTACTTGATCACGCTATGACTGCACAATGCGGTTTTGCCTGGCATGCTCGATCCTGCGAGTCTGCGCGGCGAGCGCCGATGCGCACCGACGATATAGGGCTGGGTATTGGCCATCACAATTTTTTTGTACTGCAATGACCCGGCTTGCAATAGTTACCCGCTTGGTTGCTATTTTCTGGCGACGGAACTGAAACGGACATCGCGGGTCAAAGCTTCATGGATAGCACGATTGTCATTCATGCTCACTATAATGCTCTCATTGAAAAAACAGGATTAATCAAGCCATGATGTTCAAATCTGCTTCCATGAATATATTTGCCTTTTCCCCGGTCGCCATCGTTGCGGCCATGCTGACGGCCTGTGGCGGTGGTAGCGGCAATGGCAATGCGCCAACCTCGCCAGATAAACCAACCACGGCGATCAGCCTGTTTGCCGGTGCAGTGGATGGTAATGGCTACATTGATGGCAAGGCTGATGTGGCGAGGTTTGGACAGATCAATGGCATTGCCCTGGACCAGGCCGGCAACCTGTATGTGGCAGATGATGGCAACCATGTCATCCGCAAAATATCCGCAGCCGGTGATGTGACCACCCTGGCCGGTACAGCGGGGCAAATCGGCCTGGATGATGGCGACGGTGCGGTAGCCCGTTTTAACAACCTGCGCGGTCTGACACTTGGAACCGGTAACAATTTATACGTGGCTGACTTCTCCGTCAGAAAAATCAGCAGTACTGGCAAAGTAAGCACCTTGGATGGCAGTGGGCCTCCGGCGCAATGGAACGGGCAGGGACCGACCTTTGGCACACCATATCGAGCACAGAGCGTCGCTGCTGATATCGCGGGAAATGTGTTTGCTACCTACACCGGTTATCCCAACACAGTCGTCCAAAAAATACCGGCAACAGGGCCCGTCAGCAATTTTGCCGGCTCCCCCAACAATAGCTCGTCAACGGATGGAACAGGTACAGCTGCCAGATTGTCCAATGATGGCTATCTTGCAGCTGATAGCAGTGGCAACATCTATCTGGCCGATACGTATAACAGAAACCTGCGCAAGATCACGGCGGCAGGTGTTGTCAGTACCATCGCCGGTTCCATGTCGGTAACAAATCAGGTAGATGGACAAGGCCTTGCCGCCGGCTTTGCTGCACCAGCTTACCTGACGGTGGATACGGCCGGTGTTGTCTATATGGTTGACCAGAATCTGATTCGCAGGATTTCCGCCAGCGGCGCAACCACCACACTGGCTGGCAAAATTGGTAGCAGTGATGTGCAACTTGGCGCCCTGCCCGGTGCAGTTGGTACGCCAGCGGGCATAGCTGTCAGTGCCGACGGCAATCTGTATGTTGCCAGCCGCAATGCCATCCTGAAAATTAAACTGCCTTGAACACTGTCAGGCGTGATCATGGTTGCGTCTGATCATTGACGCCATATCCATTTACCTGTTGCAGCAAGGCTATCTGACGACTATGTCGATTCAGCATCACATGACGGACTGCTGCCCTGGATAAAACTGTCAATCACGGCAAAGCTCTTTTCTGGCTGCTCCATGTGAGGCATGTGTCCAGCCTGCGGGATCAGTTCAAAACGGGCATTGGCGAAAGCATGGGCATAGGCCAGTCCATATGCCGGAGTTACAATACGGTCGCTCTCTCCCCAGACAAACAGCGCAGGTAACTGGATTTGCCCCAGTTTGCCCAATAATTGCGGGTCATGCATATAGGGATCACCTGCCAGCTTACGCAGTGTCGCCATGTTGGCACGTTGCATAGCCTGCTGCGCGACAGAGACTGTGGACGGGTCGACATAGAATTTGTCAGGCTGGTGGAAGGCATGCTCTGCAACACCACGCGCCCCCATGGTAAACACATCAGCGATTACTTCGCCGTCGACATGAACACCTGCAGCATTCATTAAAATCAGGCTTTTGATGCGTTTTCCCATGTCACGCAATGCCATCTCGGCAGCAATCCAGCCACCTATCGATGAGCCCAGCACGATGACCTCGTACAAATCAAGTTTTTCCAGCAAAAGCAGGTAAGCTTGGGCCAGCGCCGCCACACTGTCCAGATACTCTGGGCACGTCGTGCCATTCCACCCAGGGTGCACAGGGGTGACCGTGCGTGAGCTGCTTGCCAGATGACTGACAATGCCAGCCACGGTGGCGGGTCCACCGCCGCCATGCAGTATCAGGATCGTCTGACCTGTGCCAGATTCGGTATAACTGATGGCAAGACCATTGTCCAGATCTGCCACGTAGCTTGTTGTTGCAATACTCATGTCGGATTCTCCAGTAAATTCCGGGTGCAGACGATGTGGCTATCCACAGTCACCGCATATGTTTGTTACATGGACAGTTTATTAGCACGCAGTACTATGGCGCATTATATCAACATATTTATATAAATGTGCTGATATAAATTAGTTTATAACATGTGCTACAGTAAGACCTATGCTAAATCACATACAACAATTGGGGCGCGCAGTGAAACAGGCGCAATACCGACAACATCGCGCCCTGGAAAATGCCCTGGCCGAAGCAGGTACCACCCTTGCCCAATGGGATGCATTGCGAGCCATAGACCGCACGCCGGGCGCCTCGTCCCACGACCTGGCCCTGGCAACGTTCCAGACCGACCAGGCATTCGGTACCCTGGCCAACCGCCTGGTAGCACAAGGTCTGATAGAAAGACGCGCAGGACAAGGAAGGCGCATAGAGCATTTCCTGACGACCGAAGGCGCGCAAATCCTGGCAACAGGCAACCAAATCGCCAATACCGTATTGACCAGCAAATTTGCCATACTGAATCAGGCAGAACAAAAAACCCTGCTCAAGTTACTGACGCGTATTACAGATGTGCAGGAACAGGATTTTTAATTCTTGTGTCACCAATTGTGTCACCAACGCAGATCCGTCCTGGATTGACCGTTTTATCATTGACCGCACCGCCATTGCCAACCCGTAGGGCTTAAGGCGATACATTCCTCCTTCCCCATCACCCGTACTGACATGATGCAAGCCAAGCCCATGACACACACTTCACACCAGACCAGGATACTGTGCTGGGCATTCTGCCTGCTAACTTCCCTGATGGCATCTGTCATACAAACCGTTGTCTGGCGCTGGACCGGGCTTGATCTGTTTTCTTTTTCTTATCTTGTCTTGCTACCAATTGGTGCACTCGTGATGGGTTTCATTGCCCTGAGCGGTTTTTATCTGGGCGCAACGTCTTTCAAATACCAGCCTGATCGCATCGACTTCAGTTTCTTGCTAGTCGCTGCACTGGCTTTTGCCCTGCAGATTTTTCTGGGCATGTATCTGTCGCTTTATCTTATGGGAAGGCTCCCTTTTCCTGACATGGATATACTGACTTCCTTTATTTCGTTCTATGTCACAGAGGCAAAACATACCATGCACTTCAACCGTCAGACCAGTGATACTGTCGCCGCAGGCGGTGCCGGCTGGTATCTGTTAATGGTACAAATCATGGCCCTATGTGCCGTCGCACGCACTATTTATGGTGCAACAGACAGAAGTGGCAATGCGCAATGGGAGTCGAAGTATTAAAAGGTTTCTATCTGGCTTAGCCTGGATTGTTACGACCTCACGCAGGCCGCAAGCTGCAGCACATGCTGCGCAGAAGTGCACAAGACTGACGGAACGCTCGCACTTTGGATGCCTGACCAGTCTTTATAATCACCGGCAAATCGGTGAATGGACGAGCAATCTCGCAATCACGCCATCCCTCTTACTACATGCAAATGCCTGAGTGGTTTCTGCTGCCATGCCAGCATGCTGCCGATAAACAGCGTCAAGCCAGAAAATATCAGGCCGCGCTCCAGGCCGCCAGGACCGTCAGCTATCCAGCCCACGATGGTTGGGCCGACAATCTGGCCTAAAGCAAAGACAGTAGTAAAAGCACTGATACCGGCCGACCAGGCTTCTGGCGCTGCATTGTGTCTTACCAGTGCCGTCGTCGACGCCACCACAGATAGAAACACGGCGCCGAACAGCAAACCAGAAACAAAGACAGCAGGGACTGCGCTGGTCAAGGCGGGCAGCAGTGTTGCCACGGCAACCAGGGCGGTCAAGATCGACAGCGATTGTCCGCCCTTGAAATGATCAAGCATACCAGCCCAGATACGTGACGAGGCGACCACGGCAAGCCCGAGCAAGGCGTAGAAGACAGTAATGGTCGATGCCTGCATGCCCTGTTCTTTCAGCAAAGCCACCACGAACGTCATGTAGCCGATATAACCTGCTCCAAACATGAAATACCCTGCCAGGCCAAATCCGAATGCACTGATCCTGAACGGGCTTTTGGTACCGGCATGCGCCGGTAAATCTGCAATAGCCCGGACTGGCAAAGCCATGGCAACGGTGACCAGCAGACAGATGCCGCCCATCACCAGCCATGGCCATTGCCAGGTGTGAGCGACATGTTGAGCCTGGGCATGCATCAATGTCAGCGGGACCAGCAGGGCTGACAAGGTAATGCCAAAGCCGGTGCCACCGTAGTACAAGCCAATCAGCAAACCAGCCCGTGCCGGATGCAGACCTCCCAGGCGCGATGCCAGCAGGCCGCCGGCAATAAAAATAAATGCGCTCGACATACCGGCGAGCACACGTTGCAGCAGCAGTACTTCGGCAGAGGTCACCATGCCAGAAACCAGCATGAAGATAGCGGTCAATACTGAACCGCCTATCAACAGACTCTGCGCACGAAGATATCGCATCAGCACGGGCGTCAGCAATGCCCCCAAAAAATAACCAAATGCATTGCCGGTGTTCATGCCACCAGCCAGAAGGTAGGACCATCCCAGATCAGTACGCATGGGTGGCAACAGCAAACCATACGAAAAGCGTGACAGACCAAGCGCTATCGCCGCGCCGAAAGACAGGGCCAGCGCCGTCAAAAGCGGATGACGTACTGGAAAGTGATTGAAAGCTACGGACATGACATGTCAATTCAAAAAAATGAGTCGGGATTTCCTGACAAACCGGGGAAATTTTCTAGCAATTCCCTGTCACATTTAACATGGTTTTCATTCATGCTATAAAATGAATCCACTGTTCAGATTCTATAGACAAGACAGACATGTACAAGTGTAAATTACGCATGGCTTGCATGAATTAAAATCATGAATAAATCCCTGCTAAACCTGCCTCCACTGGATGCCATCCGCGGCTTTGTTGCCGTCGCCCGACGCATGAGCATCACGCTGGCGGCCAATGACCTGTGCCTGACGCAGTCGGCAGTCAGCAGGCAGATACAGGGGTTGGAAGAACATCTGGGCACTCCGCTGCTGATACGCAAGCACCGCGCCATTGCCCTGACCGACGCGGGGGAACAGTTGCTGCAACTGGCATCTCCCTGGCTGGACAGGCTGATCGAATATAGCGAGTCCCTGCGGAAATCCGCGCAACTGCACTCTGTCACCATTACTGCATCCATCAGTGTGACAGGGTTGTGGATATTGCCAAGACTGGGCACATTTCAAGAAGCCCATCCCCATATCGACGTACGCGTGTCGGCCAATAATCGCGTACTGGATTTGAAAAAAGAAGACATAGACCTGGCTATCCGCTATGCCCGCGCGCAAGACGTGCCGGCAAATGCGATCAGACTTTTCACTGAAAAAATCATACCAGTGGCCAACAAGAAAGTCGCTGCCCGCGCTTTTAAAAACCCCAAAGCGTTGCTCAATGAAGTCTTGCTGGAACTGGATGAACGGGCCCTGCCCTGGTTACGCTGGTCCGACTGGCTAACCGCCACTGGCCTGCCTCATGCAAAACCCAAAGCCTACCTGCACCTCAATCAATACGACCAGGTCATCCATGCCGCCATTGAGGGCCACGGCGTCGCACTGGGGCGTGTTGCGCTGGTGCAGCCCATGCTCAAGGATGGCCGTCTCGTGGCATTGGGCGACAGCAGTCTTGGCAACAGCGACTACGCATATTGGCTGATGGAAGGTTCATCTTCACCGCGAGCAGAAGTACAGGTATTTCGCAATTGGATCATTGCAGAAGCAGGGCTGAATGAGCATCAACTTGAACCGGGCAATTTGACATAGCAAAACGAATGAACACCCTGACAATTTCTTTTGTCGAAACCTGAAAGCATCTCGCCTGTCGCATTACGACTGCCAGTCAACAACTTCATGCATTTGCATGGACACATGCAAAGCTGCCTCTCCTTAGCTGCATCGCGTCACATGGCGAACAATATCCGGATGATTCAGACAACTTTCATCACGACCATGATGTCAGATCCATCCCTTCATCCCCTGTGACAATCCTATTACAGATGTGAATTGCATTATTTGCAATTTCAATTAACATTAATCAAAACATCATTTAATTTCCCGTGGAAACTGTCTGTGTCATCACTATCGTCATTACAGATTCCATTTTTCTGTTTCATCTTTTTAACGGAGGCAATCAATGACAACGAGCAATAATATTTGCCTGTATGCGAACGGGCTGTTCGGACGTAATGATGACAAGGTCAATGCAGCACAATGCGCCGCATTACAGGAATCAGGGTTCACCACGGTCATCATCTGGGCCCTGCATGTGAACCAGCAAGGTAACCTGCAATTTGCTGACGACCCTGTCGTGAGAGATGGCGTATTGTCCAGCCAGTATCTGTACATGGGCAACTGGATCAACAAGCTCAAGTCCAGCGGCAGTGTCAATCGCGTATTGATCAGCCTTGGTGGCTGGGGTGTGGGGGACTTCAGCAATATGACCCATTTACTGAAAACCACACAAGGGAAGCATGAGCTGACACAGAATTTCCAGGCCATGGTCACGGCATTGCCAATAGACGGTTTTGATTTTGATATGGAAGAATGGGACAACCCCGGTATTACGAACAAAGAATATGTCAATACCATCGCCACGCTGACCAGCATGCTCAGCGGCATGGGTGGCGGCATGACAATCACATATTGCCCTTACAATCATCAGGCACACTGGCTTACAGCTCTTGAGCAGGTATACGCCAAAGCTAATGGCAGGCAACTGGTTAGCGCCTACAATCTGCAATGTTATGCAGGCGGCACAGGCAACGAACCGAGCGCGTGGGCAGAGACACTGCAGAGTGCGAAAACTACGACAGGCATCAGTGCGCCTGCCGCTTTCATCATCCCGGGCTTTGGATGTTACAACGCTGCCGACAGTTCGGGCTTGTGCCCTTCCGACGTACAGACGACGTTCGCTCAACTGGCAAACAGCACCCCTGGTATTACTGGTGGTTTCATCTGGAATTCTGGCAACATCTTTTCCAGCGAAAACTCCAATGGCTGCAACGGCTCCCCCATGACGGCAAGTGCCTATGCGACAGCAATGGGCAAAGGATTGAACGACGGCTGAACACTGCTGATGACAGTGAGCATGCATCATTGACGACACTTGGAAAATCGGGTGTCGTCATTCTTTTTCTGCATCTCAAAAAACTACCAAACTGCATATCGCCGAAAATAAAAATCAAAAAAATAATGTGTATCTGCTGACCACAAGTGAGTTTTTTTGCGACTGAATGACACGACACGCAACATGTTTCATTACCGTGCACATCACCGCCGTCGATTCGTTCGTCCGCACAGGATGACATACTGCCCAGGTTGCAGGACGACTTACTCGCAAAACAAGGGCACAAAACGGCGACACAACACAGGGAAACAACCGGGCATCCTGCAAGCATTTGAGAGTGAGCGGGCATGGACCTGGGCAACGCCATTTACCCCCACCTGACATCAATCCTCACACAATTCTGGTTTGATTCATTGAAGCCCTCTTGGTCCTGCGTTTGTCGCAGCGCAGCATCCGATTAACCGCCCAGAAACGACCTGTCAATCCGCAGAAACCGCAAAATTGTCTCTAAATTGTATTTTCGTTGTGGTTTTACAACGCTTTTAGACATTTCTTTTTCGTAATAAAAGCTTCCATTTTCCCTATGAATCATCCCTGTCAGAAACGTTTTTTGAGGTAAAAAATTGAATGTTTCCTCAAATTCAATCATTTAATGTTTTTGACACATTGTCAAATAATGTTAATAATCAGCTTCCATTACAAACAGATTACAAAAAGACACACTGGTATTAGATAAAAAATATAAACAAATAAAACACAAAGGCGAAGTAACTGTCTTGCATGCAGCATCGCATGCAAGTGGTCTTACTATTGCCCAAAGAATTCCTATGCGGCAATTTGATCAATTGTTTGCATAGTAATAAGGAAAACCTGATCGGGTGTCGCGCAGCCCGCCTGGGTAATCCATAGGTGAAGGGGAAAACCGGCTCAAACAAGCTGGTTTTTTTCAAATGACCTGTCCCGGCAGGGTGCACTGAGGGGATGGGTGACTGAGCGGTCGGTGTTACAAAAAATGACATTGACCACATTCTTCGCATTTTAAAAATCAGGGAGAGAAGTAATGAGTATCAGTTGTAACTTCAAATTATTGCCTTTGGTCGCTGTGGCCATGGCAATGGCGGCCGGCACTGCGCAAGCAGAACAATGGGTGTCGACCGAAACCAAAGCAACCAGGGTGCTGAGTACGGCAACAACACCTACCGGTGTTGTCACCATGATGCAGGCAGGTTCGCCAACACATGTGGCCGTATCACTCAAGCTGCGCAACAAGGCAGACCTGGACGCATTGACGACTGGCATCATGAGCGGCAAAAACGTCAGGACAATTTCGAATGCCGAGTTCATGTCGCGTTATGCGCCAACGGCAGCACAAGTCCAGGCCGTGGTTGATCACTTGAAAGCCAGCGGCTTTATCAACATCAAGGTAGCGGACAACCGCATGCTGGTTGAGGGTGATGGCACGGTCGCGTCGGTCAAGAGCGGTTTCAACACCGACTTGCATAGCTACGTGGTTGATGGTCGCTCTGTGCATGTGAATCTGTCAGATGCACAAGTACCTGCATCACTGTCAGACACAGTCTTGGCGGTGCACGGTCTGCAAACCATGCATCTGGCACGTACTCACCTTGTCAGGCCAAAAACCAATACCCTGGCAAGCACAGGACATAATCCGACTGAGTTCTCAGCCATCTATAACGCGACCGGCCTGCCTAGCGCCGTAAATGCCACTATCGGCATCATCACGCAAGGTAGCATGACGCAAACGATTACTGACCTGAACACTTTCACCAGCCGCGCCGGTTACCCAGCCGTGAACGTGCAAACCGTTACTGTCGGCGCTGCCAGCTCTGACACAGCCGGTGTCGGTGAGTGGAACATGGATACGCAAGATGCACTGGCTGCTGCCGGCGGTACCATCAAAAAGATGATACTGTACACAGCAACCACCTTGAACGATGCTGACCTGACTGCCACATTCAACCGCGCAGTGACAGACAATGTCGCCAAGTCCATCAACGTCTCTCTGGGTGAATGCGAGAACGATGCCAAGGCATCGGGCTTCATGGCAACGAACGACCAGATATTCCAGACTGCGGTTGCACAGGGCCAGACTTTCTCTGTCTCTTCCGGCGACTCCGGTGCGTATGAATGCGGTGGCCCAGGTACTTCACAAAGCTACCCGTCCGTATCCCCATACGTGATTTCTGTTGGCGGCAGTTTGCTTAACACCAATGGTTCGACACGGATTTCTGAATCGGTATGGTCATGCACGAGCGCATCAAGCTGCCAGCAAAGCGCCAACGGCGGCGCCGGCGGCGGACCATCCCTGACAACGAATGCACCTAGCTGGCAAATCAATTCCGGCGTTCTGGGTTCTTCTACCAAACGCGGCACGCCAGATATCTCATTTGATGCAGACCCAGCCAGTGGCGCTCTGGTGATCGTCAATGGTTCCAACCAGCAGATCGGTGGCACCAGTCTGGCAGCACCGATCTTCACCGGTTTTTGGGCACGTGTGCAATCGATGAATAACAACAGCCTGCCTTTCCCGGCTGCAGCTATTTATCAAAAAGCTGCCAGCACACCTGGCATGTTCTATGACATCACCTCCGGCAGCAACGGTGGTTATACTGCCAAAGCCGGCTGGGATTATGCCAGTGGTTATGGCAGCCTGAACATGGCTAATTTTGCAGCGGCAATGGGTTCCACACCTCCACCACCAAATGTACTGGTCAAGGATGTGCCTATCACTGGTATCAATGTAGCTACCGGTGGTAACCTGGTCTACACTTTTGCTGTACCTAGCGGCGCGACCAACCTGACATTCAAAACATCGGGTGGCACAGGTGACGCCGATCTGTACGTGCAAGTGGGTTCTGCACCGACCACATCCGCCTATCTGCAAAAGTCTGACGGTTCCACTACGACAGAAAACATCACCATTGCTGCACCAACAGCAGGTACTTACTATGTACTGTTGAATGGTTACACGGCAGCGAGCGGCGTCAGCCTGGTAGCCAGCTACCAGACCGGCACTCCTGGTAATGTATTGTCGAACGGTGTACCGGTGAATGGCATCACCCTGGCATCCGGTGCTTCGCAGGTCTACACCTTCGTTGTACCAGCCGGCCGTCCAACCCTGACCATCAAGACTTCCGGTGGTACAGGCGACGCCGATCTGTACGTGCAACTGGGTTCTGCTCCAACGACTTCTTCTTACCTGAAGAAATCCGATGGCGCCAGCACCAATGAAACCATCACCATCAATTCACCAGCAGCCGGTACTTACTATGTACTGGTCAAGGCTTACAGCGCCGTCAGCGGCGTCAGCCTGGTGGCGACAGACTAAGGTAGTACAGCCAAGCATGGATGCAGCAGCCTGAGGCATGACAGTAAAACCAAAGGCTGATGCAGGCTGATCAAAAACAAAACCCCCGGCGATTCATCTGCCGGGGGTTTTGTTCTTTGTGCATAGGCTGATGCCTGTCAGCTTGCATTCGGTTTACATCGGTCATCAATCCGCCCCCAGGTCCTGTACGAAACGGGTAGTCAGGTGCAGTTGCTCAGGTCTGACACCTAGCTGGGCACAAATGATGGTACGTAGCTGGTCGAGCACTATGTCACTATTGACGCGCGGGCGTTGCAAACGATTCAGTTCGATCACAACAAAGTCACGAAGCTTGCCCACCGTGTCCAGACCAGATGCTGCATCGTCGCGAATGCTGATATCAAAATTTCTTTCCACAGCGATGATCAATTCAACGGTATCCAGACCCATGATATGTATCAGTAACTCATCCAGCATATATTGTAATGGTCAAACCAGCACGATGTCTGTGTCAGATGCAGTCACTTCATATATCAGGCATGTTTTCCCTGGCTATGCGTCTTGCGCAGAAATCCCGGCACGTCCGCTGCCGGCATCGGCTTGGCCAGGAAATAACCTTGTATGCTGTCACACTGTACTGAACGCAAAAAATTCATCTGCTGCTCGGTCTCTACCCCTTCAGCGATGACGGAAAGGCCCAGACCGTGGCCCAGTGCAATAATGGCCGTGATGATGGCCTCATCTTCACCGTCGCCCGGAATGTCGCGTACAAAGCTGCGGTCGATTTTCAGTTCATTGATGGGGAAGCGTTTGAGGTAGGCCATTGACGAATAGCCGGTACCAAAGTCATCAATTGACAGACGCAGGCCGCGGGCACGCAATTGTGACAGCAGTTCGATATTGGTACCGACATTTTCCATCAATTGGGATTCGGTGATTTCCAGTTCCAGCCGGCTGGCGTCAATGCCGGCTGCAGCGATTTCAGCAAAAATTTCTTCGGCCAGGTTAGCGTTCTTGGTTTGTCTCGGTGACAGGTTGATCGATACCTTGAAATCGCGCAAACCCAGCTCTTCCCATACGGCGACCTGCATGCAGACGGTGCGTGTGACCCACATGCCGATCTCATTGATAAGACCGGTTTCTTCGGCGATAGGGATGAACTCCACCGGACTGACCGAGCCAAGCTGCGGATTGGTCCAGCGCAACAAGGCTTCAAACCCGACTATGCGGTTGTGACGCAGCAGCAACTTGGGCTGATAGCATAGTGATAATTCATTATTCTGTATGGCTTTTCTGAGACTGGTTTCCAGGGCCAGGCGTTTTTTTGCATGCTGGTTCATTTCCTGACGGAAGATTTCGTAAGTGTTTTTGCCTTTGGCCTTGGCAGCATACATGGCGGCATCGGCATTGCGTGTCAATGTCAGCGGGCTGAGCCTGTCATCGCCACTGCTGCTGACACCGATGCTGCCAGTGACAAAAACTTCTTGCTCGGCAATCTCGAAAGGCGCTGCCAGCGAAAGTATGACTTTTTGAGCGACGGCTTCACCAGTGCGACTACCTGCCCTGGATTGCAGGATCATGGCAAATTCGTCGCCACCGATACGGCAGACGATATCGGCATCGCGCAAGCTGTTCGACAAACGATCACCAACAGCCTTCAGCAATTGGTCACCCTGATTGTGCCCCAGCGAATCATTGACGGCCTTGAAATTGTCGAGATCGAGCAGGAGCAGTTCCAGTTGCCCTCCGAACCTGGCTACGGTCACCAGCGAATGTGCCAGGCGCTCGTTAAAAGCGTGACGGTTAGGCAAGCCGGTAACAGCATCAATATGGGCGAGGTAGGTCAGGTGCTCTTCTGCCTGCGCCACCGCCTGACGCATGCGTGCCACCATCAGGTAACCGATGCCCAGGGACGCAAAGATCACACACAGGGTGATCAGTGCATACATGCTGAAGCGGCCATACAAGGCATCCAGTGAAGCACGCATGACGACCTGTGCAATCGGCTTGCCATCGAGCTCAGCTGTCTGCACCAGGTCCAGGTAATTCCAGTGGAATTCATGGCCATTGAGCATCAGTGCCGGTGTCGGCGCCTGCAAGGCATTACCCTTGCCACGCGAATAATAGGCAAAGGCCGGTCCTGGTTCAATAAAGATGGCGGCGGCAGCGATGCTGGAAGAGGCATTCAGGGCGGCCAGGGTCTCTGTCGCCGTCTTGACATCCCGAAAAACAATGGCAGCCGTAATATTGGAGCTGACGATGCGCCCCTGCACCTGCATGTCTTCGATAAAACTCTGGCGCAAGGATAAGAACTGCACCACAATCAGCAGCACGGCGGCACACAGCATCGCCACGCATAACGCCAGCAAGGCTGAATTGGCAGATTTGCCACTCAACCCTGTCTGCTGCTCCTCCCTGATGTTCACCACCATAGCTGTTCACCCTGATCCTGTGCCTGCATGCCCTGCTCGCTCTGTCTGATGTCCCTCACCACACTTTACGCGCTAATCGCAATAATTTGGAGCTGATGGTAAAACCCGCCTGGCGGGCGCTGCTGGCATTGACTTCAAAGACAAAACGGTTATTGTCGACCGCGATGGCGATCATGGCTCCTTCATCAATCGCACGCTCACGGTCGGAAATGGTCAGTACACTCAGGCCTTCCAGTTTTTTTCTGATCTGCGCCGGACGCTGATGCTCATCGTCGTCCAGGTACAAAACCTTACAGCTTTGCAGGCTGTCTTGCTCGGCCAGCAATTTGAAACGCAATTCATGATTACCCACAGTCTTTTTCTGTAACTGTATCAAGGCATCGCTGACCGGGCCAGACTTCAATGCGCACAGGGTCAATACTTCATTGCTGGCCAGACCAGCCACCGGCCATTCAGTAAACAACATGAAATTGTAGATCAGTGCTGCTTTCAACTGGTTTTCCGGTGCTTGCTGCGCCCGTGCATGGTTCGCCATCGTGACGAACAGGCTCAGCACACCAAATAGCAAGGGCACGAATACCTTTGCCCGGACTGGTCGGAGCAGCGCTGACGTAGTCATATGCCCGCTCAAAACTTGTACGTGAGTTTGAGGCGATAACTGCGCCCGTCCTGCTGCAAGCTGTCTTGCAGATGTTCTGGTCCTCCTGGCACACTGTAATGACGGTCAAACAGGTTATACACTCCGAGCGAGATTTCAGTATGATCGAGCCATTGTGCAGAAACCAGGCTGAGATTGCACAGCGCATAACCACCGGTGTCACCACGCAAGGTCTTGCGTCTGGCAACATACTGTCCCTCGACAGCCAGTCTGGCACGCAACAGAGCGAGGGGAGAAGACAGGTTGAGCTTGGCCAGGTGCGCAGGTGAATTCACCACTTCCTGGCCTGTCATTTCGTCAGTGACACGTTGCCAGCTATAGCTGCTGCGCAGGTGTGCGCCCTCATTCCACAGACGCTGATATTCCAGCTCGACGCCACTGGCGCTGACGCGTGAGACATTCCTGAACACCAGCAAACCATCACGCTCATCGAGCTCTTGCGATATCAGGTCAGACACGGTATTGCGGTAAGCCGACAGGAGCAGGCGGCTGCTGGCAGACAATTGCTGCTCCCACGATAGTTCACGGGTCAGTATGTGTTCTGGCCTCAGCATGGGATTGATCTTTTGCCCGCCTTCTCCAGGCAAACTGTAATATAGCTCGAAAGCATTTGGCGAACGAAAGGCCTTGCCGACAATACCCTTGACAGTGGTATTGAGCCAGGGTTTATAGATCAACGCTACACGTGGACTGACGGCCCCAGAGCTAAGGCTGTTACGGTCATAGCGCAAACCGGCATTGAACAGGAGGTCATCACGCAGACTCCATTCGTCCTGCAGGTAGAGGCCGAGGCGATTGGCGCTGCGCGCATCATTGAGCAAAACCTGCGGTTGCCCTGGCTGAGCACCTGCGGACTGCAAGTATGTATTCTGGCTGAACTGTTTCAACTGTGCATCACGCTGATACTCCATGCCAGCCAGCAATTTATGCTGTTTGAAGCGGGTCGTCACCAGATTCAGTTCACCGCCCCACCAGGTCGAACTGCTGCCATCCTCATTGACCATATCAGGCGCACTATAGATATAGGTACCGGCAAAGTCATGACTGCCCCAGAACAGCCTGGTGCTCAGACGCGTCTGTCCTGACAGGGCTGTATTATAGGCAAGGGCAATATTACTCTGCCGGTCCAGGGTAGCAGAACGCGGATCGTTAAATACCTGACTATACGAGGCGGTCGGTATGCCCTTGCTACGCTCGATATGTGCTGCCGACAGAGTGAATGCACCGAGATCCGCGCGAAAGAATAATTGATCAAGCTGCTCATGATCAAGTCGGTGGGCAATACCATGATTATTATCGGGTGTATCGTACTCCGCAAAATACAGGTCACGGCCATCACGCCGGTAACTGCTGGCTGACAACAGGAACTCCGCATCACCGGCCTTGCCATCAGACGTCGTGCCGCTCCAGCCATAACTGCCACGCAGACTACGTTCACCAACACTGCCGACGCTGACACTGGCAACCGGGCCAGCCATGTCGCGTCCACGTTTGGTGATGACATTAATGACGCCAAAGAAGGCATTGGAACCATACACCGATGAACCTGGCCCGGGCACGTATTCCACCCTGTCGATCACATCGAGGTCAAGGATGAATTCACGCCCCAGAGATGCCTGGTCATACACAGAATCATTGTTGCGATTGCCATCGACCAGCAATAGAAACCGTGTATCGTAATCACCCGGCCGCAAAAAACCACGCCCGCCCAGATAACTGTAGTTGCGATCATTGCTTGCGTACAGCCCCCGTATGCTCGACAGTAATTCTGCCAGGCTGCGCCAGCCGTACAATTTGATATCGGCAGCCGTGATCACACTGACCGACGAGGGCGCATCCGCCAGCGCCTGCGGGAATTTGGATGCAGTCGATATCTGCATAGCCAGTAGTTGCTCTATCGACAAATCCGTCAGATCATCATCAGCCAGGCTGGCGGCATGTACCGTGGTGCCAGCAACGCACAGACACAACAACAAGCAGGGAGTACGCAAAGGAATGTGGAACATGATCGGTTCTTTAAAGAGTGCCAGCACCCGCACCGGGCTGCGGATGATACCTGTTGCGAGGGACTATTCATATTGCCTATGAACAAACTAGCACTCAATATTGAGGCCGTCAAACTTGTATGGCGTGAGGGCAACAGGTACTTGCTTTTATTCCTGAAAGCATAGCGGGACAAGTACAATTAATTCCTGCACGGAAATATTCACGGAAATATCTTAGTCGCCTGCCTGCGTCTGCCATGTGTCGCAAGCTGTTAAACCATCCGTTTTTGCACCGCACCGATAAACTGATTCTGTACGGGCCCCATACTGGCCCTGTACTGCTGTTTTTCGTTCATCCCAACTCACATGTAAAATGGCGCATTCAGGCTCACCACATCCAGCCTGCACAACAGGAGAACCAGATGGAACACTACGCTTCGCTGCTCGGCATCTGTGCCGCCCTGACCGTTGGCGTCATCAGCCCCGGTCCCAGTTTTGTCATGATTGCCCGCACCGCCGTTGCCGCCAGCCGCAATGAAGGTGTCGCCGCAGCCATAGGCATGGGCTGTGGCGGCGTACTGTTTGCCATTGCCGCCCTGCTGGGCCTGCAAGGCCTGCTGCTGGCCGTGCCACTGCTGTACACCGTGCTAAAAGTGGCGGGGGGCATCTATCTTGCCTTTCTCGGCTTCAAAATCTGGCGTGGTGCCAGCCTGCCCTTGCAGATTGCCGCCGCTACCGGCAACCTGACCGGCAGAAACAGCCTGTCCAAATCGTTGATACTGGGATTCACCACCCAGGTCAGCAATCCCAAGACATCCATCGTTTACGCCAGCGTGTTTGCCGCCTTCATGCCCGGCAGCCAATCCATCAGTTTTGATGTCTTGCTGATCTGCACCGTTTTTGTCATAGAAAGCAGCTGGTATGCCATTGTCGCCGTCGCCCTGTCTTCTGCACGCCCGCGTACCACCTACCTGCGCTACAAGCACTGGCTGGACCGTGTGGCAGGTGGCGTCATGATGGCACTTGGCATCAAGCTGGTGGCATCGGCGCGCTGAATTCTGAATATCTGCCCCCTCGTTTGCACGACACCATGACAGACATACGCAAAGCACTTGCCACTGACGCCACCGAGGTCCATGCCTTGCGCAAACTGGCCATTCTCAGCCAATGTGCCTGCGCTTATGATGCAGAATTGCTGAGATTGTGGACAGACGGTGAATTGAGCGAACGCTTCAGCCAGGCTGTGCAAGACAGCTTTTACGTCATCACCAGCAACGACAAGATCGTTGCAAGCGGGGCCGTTGATCTGGTCAGCGGGCAGGTTGACGCCATTTTCGTCCACCCGGCACACTTCAGACAGGGGCTGGGCAAACGCATCATGGGTTTTCTGGAACAACGCGCCCTCGATCATGGCCTGACACAGCTCAAGCTCGACGCCACCCTCAATGCTGCCGATTTTTACCGCTCCTGCGGTTTTAGCGGCGACACCGTATCCATCTACCACTCACCACGCGGGATAGAACTGGCCTGTGTGCCTATGCTGAAGGTGTTGCAGCGTAAGTGATATCGTTTGTAACGTAGTCACCTGAATGACTTGGAGGCTGTTGCGAAACTGAGATAAGCCTCTTAGGCCCGACACCCCATCTGCTTACGTAATTGCCCCAGATCACTGGCTGATATATTCTTGAGGATATCGGCGGTGACATGGCCATATTCTTCGCGCATCAAACTAAAACCTGACTTGCTACCCGGCGGCACAAACCAGACGACATAACCACAGGTGATGGGTGCTGCACTGTGCCGGGTTTCATAGTCAACCGCGATGTAAACACCCGGTTGCTGTGAATTGGCTGGATTGTCATAGACAGTAATGCGCCACAAATCGCGATTGATGAGCTTGCCTATCGTCGCCTGGTAAGCAGAAGCTCTGGCTTTCCATTCTGGGTAAGCACTGAGGCTCTTTGTGCTGCTGCCCAACATATTGTAGGCAGCCTGGTAATCACCTTTTTCCAATGCAGAAAAATAGATGACGGTCAGTTTTTTGACTTCGTTCCTGAACCTGGCTTCGTCATCACTGCTGAGTTTGGCAACACTGAATGGCTTTGCCGTAGTAGGTAAAGCGTCCACACAATTCAAGGTTTGCATCATCTTGAATGAAGCAGAGCGAGCATCGTTAATGCTGCCAGCCTTGGATTCATCAGTCTTGAAGGTGTATTTGCCAAATTGCGCTTTCTTGTCACCGCATAGAGTAGTCGCCGGTCCTTGCATCGCAGCTTGTGCCTGCGCTATCGTCATACTGGCATTGTTGCTCAAAACCAGTTCATATTCACTTGCTGAGATTTTTTTGTAAGCAAGTTCAACGGCCTGACTATAACTGGAGAACAGACACAGGCTGGCACTGATGGCTATGCTGATTTGTTTCATGGCAAATGCGCAATTTGTTTTTGATCGCGCAACAATAAAGGATAAATCAATATCCGTATAGTGATTTGATTTCAGCTTCAAGCTTCACTCCAGCGACGCCTATGGATTTGATTCGATCATGATCGTGTTTTATTTTGTTTTGCTGTCAGACCAGCTTAGCCCTTACACCCGAGCATCTTGCGCAATTTGGCCTGCTCGGCAGCAGGGATATTGGTCGGCACATCGCCTGGAGTGTTGCCATAGCCTTCACGCACAATAGTGAAATTGGACTTGCTGCCTGCAGGTAAAAACCAAGTGACAAAGCCGCAGGTGACCAGGCCTTCGCCATACTTGCTTTCATATTCGACGGTCATATGCACGCCACGCAGGGCCGACGCTGGCAGTCTTTCCGTGACAGTGACGCGCCACAGGTCACGCTCTACAGCTTTGCCGACCTGGGCCTGGTAAGCGCTGACCCTGGCTTGCCAGGCGGCATAGTTGCCCTCCTCTTTCAAACCATCGCCGAGCATGCTGTAGGCGGTTTCATAATGGGCATTTTCCAGCGCTGTCAGGTACATGGTAGTCAGCTTTCTGGCTTCTATCCTGAGCCTGACTTCATCGTCGTCACTAAGCCTGGAGACTGGCTCTGCTTTGGGGCGCACCGGTGTATCTGCTACATCGCCGACGCAATTGATCATTTGCAGCATATTGAAAGGAGCTGCCTTGCCATAGGATTTTTGACCAGAAAAAGCATCCGTATCCTGAAAGGCATAGCGGCCAAATTTTGGTTTGCGATTGCCGCACAGGGTTGCTGCCGGGTCCTGCATCATGGCTTGCGCCTGTTCCACCGTCAGGCTGACATCATTACTCAACACCAGTTCATAGTCATGACCAGCCAGTTTTTTATAGACAAGATCAGCCGCCAGACCATGGCTGGGGAGCAGGAAGAAACTGATGACAGAGAGGGCTGCAAGAAAACGTGGTGTCATGGAACTGGGCAGGCAAAGGTAGGTAAGCCCAGATGATAAGAGAGGACAGCCACGGACCAAAATGATATTTGGTGTGCATTTGTAACTTGATGCGCATCGTCAGCAAGATATCAGTTCAATTACAGCGATTCTGAAGAACAAATTTTGCGGGCAGCAACAGACCTAATCCCTTGTGACAACACCTGTGTACCGGTGCTGCCGTGACCCACACGAATTAAAACTCTTCCCAGTCCTGTCCAGTATCCGCTGGTGTTTTCGCCGCGGGTGCAGGTGTTGCGGCACGTTTTACCGGTGTCGGCGCATGCCTGATCTGTTTCGGGCCGGCAGCAGTCGGCCTGCTCGTCGCAGGTCTGTGTGGCTGCACCTTGGCTATGCCAGGTGCAGGAGCTGCAGCCAGCATGCCATTGATCTTGAACACGCTGACCACTTGCGTCAGTTTTTGCGCCTGGTCCTGCAAGGACGAGGCGGCTGCAGCAGCCTGCTCGACCAATGCAGCATTTTGCTGGGTGGCTTCGTCCATGTGGATGACAGCCTGGTTGATCTGGTCTATGCCAGACGACTGTTCATGGCTGGCCGAGCTGATTTCACTGACGACGTCAGTGACACGGGTGATGCTCTCGACCACATTGTTCATGGCCAGACCTGCCTGGTCCACCAGCCTGCTGCCAGAAGCAACCTTTTCCACCGAGTTGTCAATCAGGGTCTTGATTTCTTTGGCAGCCGACGCCGAACGTTGTGCCAGGTTGCGCACTTCGGAAGCAACCACGGCAAAGCCCCTGCCCTGCTCACCGGCACGCGCTGCCTCCACCGCTGCATTAAGCGCCAGAATATTGGTCTGGAAAGCAATGCCATCAATCACACTGATAATGGCTTCTATCTGTTTGGCAGAAGCATTGATATCAGCCATGGTATTGACCACCTGCGACACCACCGCACCACCGTCTACCGCCACCTTCGACGCAGTCTGCGCCAGCACATTGGCCTGACGTGCGTTGTCGGAATTCTGTTTGACGGTGCTGGTCAGTTCTTCCATCGATGAGGCGGTCTCTTCCAGTGCACCGGCCTGTTGTTCGGTACGCGATGACAAGTCCATATTGCCGGTAGCAATTTCTGACGATGCCGTAGCGATCGCATCAGTACTGTGACGGATTTCCGAGCAGATTTTTTCCAGGTTGGCTGACATCTCTTTTAAAGCATGCATGAGTCTGGCAATCTCATCCTTGCCACTGTCATCAATATTCAATGTCAGGTCACCGGATGCTACTGTACTGGCAACTTCGATAGCCATATTGAGTCCGTTGACAATTTTTCGCGCCAGCAGCATGGCCATCGCGGTAACAGCCAGTATGGCCAGCACACCGACAATTGACGAAGTCCAGTTGGCTTTCTTGAGTACGGCGCTGGCTTCTTCTGCACCGGAATTCCCTATTTTTACGTTGTATTGCTGATGCTCATGCAAGGCTTCCAGTGCTTTCTGCACTACCGCTGCCTGGGTAATCAGCAGGTCTTTTGCTTCATCCAACTTGCCTTCGGCCCCCAGGGCCATCACCTTGGTGCGTACCGCATCATAGGTGGCAAAGGTACTGCGATCAGCGGCCAGCAGCTCACGGTCTTTTTGGTCTGCTATGTATTCTTTTTCGTACTTGTCGAGAGCCTGTAAAAACTTGGTTCGCGCAGCATCAATACGTGCAGGATACGTGGCACGACGTGTTTCATCATTGTCTGACAGGTAGGTGAGTGTGGCTACCCGCATGGTGCTCATCGCGGTGATGCTGTCATCTATTGCCAGCAGGCTGGGGATAACATTGACGTTGGTAAAATTGGCGGCATCAAATACTTTGCTGATCTGTGTCAGGCCAAGACCAATCAGGAAAATCAGTACGCCGGTAACAAAGGCAATCAGGATATACAGTCTTTTGGCAATGCTCATGTTGTCCCCTGCAATGGTTTTCTGGCGATGGACTACAGCCAGCCACAATCCATCTTCAATTATTAATTTTTTGGTGAAAAGCTGCGCCTGTCCTGATAAACCCGGTGCCTGCGCGTCAACCAGACGTGGCGCATATAGTGATGACATATCAGTAGTGCAATGACACTTCAATTTACAGCAGAATTACTGTAAGTAAACCCGCCAGTCTGCCTGTCAGCCTGAAGTTTGCAAAATTTGACATGCATTAATGATTGTAGTTGCAACACTGCACTATGCAAGCCCGGGGCTGGGCTTTATGGGTAGCTTATTGTGACTTTATGTATCACCCATGTATCAGGCATGTATCAAGCTTGTTCCGGTTCATTCAGGTATATGTCAGCCATCAACATCCCTTCCTGCAGTTCCGGCACCTGTGCCAACAGATTGCCATCAGGGCGCAATATGACGGTGCAGCCATGAGCCGATGTGTCACCGACGTGACCAGTGACATCAGATGACATCAGATGACATCGCCCAGCAATGCGTCTCACGCACCCTTTGTACAAGATTGTCCAAATACCTGATATGTATTGCAGCGCTTGCTATAGAGTATTCATGCTGTAGCAGAAACGAACTCAGCAGGCGAGCACCAGCACGAAGATTATTTTCTTGATCTTGCCAAGGCCGGCTCTATTTCTTTCTGCAGGGATTTTGCATAGCTGCAAGCCGGGTCATCTATCCCGAATTTGCAGGATTTACTCAATTTTTTCAATGCCAGAGGCAAGTTCTTTGATACACCCAGCCCCCTGGTCAGGTGTAATGCCGACATGGTACAAGCCCACGGATCATCCAGCTCGCAGGCACGGTCATAAGTCCTGGAGGCACATTGCAGAACGGTCTTGTCATGCGGTTTTTCTGTCGTCAATCCTGCTGCATGATTGGTGCAGCCAGAGATGACGCCAAGCTTGCAAGAGCGTTGATACAAGGCTTCATATGCCTGATCAGGCGCGCCATTTTTCTGCATGCTGTAAGCCAGGACATAACACATGTCCCCCCGGTCAGATCCGCACTGGGTCAGGCATTGTTGCGGATTCAAGGTGCAGGATTCAAGTTCAAAGTAATTCTGCCTTTGACTGGAGGGGATGAGTTTATCCGGACAGACTTTTGCTTCTGCCAGCCAGTCATCCTTTTTTAAAACAATATTTGCAACCTCCTGGATAGCTGCGGGTACCGATCCGTGACCTGCAGCACCTGTACTCGTCACAAAAGCGGATAACACCACGAGAATCAGTATCGAGGTGATTTTGAAAGGAATTTGAATGAGCATATTTTTTTAATAAACTTACCTGCCTGCTTCGGTAGTACTTGCTTCTGCGAGCCCGCTACAAATAGACACTACCGGCCCGGTCATCACCACCTCAAAATCCGGCGAGATGCTGATATCAATCTGGCCGCCACGCATATGCACAGTCAATGCAGCATCGACCAAACCCAGTTTGTAAACGACTGCGGCAGCGGCGCAACTGCTGCTGCCGGATGCATAGGTGTAGCCCGCACCACGTTCCCAGATTTCCAGTTGCAGGTTTTGCCTGTCTATCACCCTGGCGAATTGTACGTTGCTGCGATTGGGGAAAAGTGCATAATTCTCCAGCAATGGCCCCAGTCGTCTTGCCAGAGCCTCTGTCGGCGCTTCATCTGCAACATCACTCAGCACTACGCAATGCGGATTACCTATGGTAGCGCAGGAAATTGCCAGTTTTTCACCGGCAAGAACAATCTCTTCCAGCAGTACTTCACGCGGCGGGCCATTGACGGGGATGTCGCTGGAATGAAAGCTGACCTTGCCCATCGCCACCCTGACCAGTTGACGTTCGGGAAAAACCTGTGCCTGTACGATGCCGCCTCTGGTCTTGATGGTGAAGGCGGCGGTGGACACCAGGCCGTGATCATACAGGTACTGGCAAAATATGCGCAAACCATTGCCACTCTTTTCTGCCTCGCTGCCATCGGGATTGATAATCCGCAAACCAAAGTCAGCATCGTCTGCTGGATACGGGCCGAGCAATACACCATCGCTGCCTATGCCCATACGAAAATCGCACAGTCGGCGAATTTCATCCGTTGTCGGTTGTCCCTGCCCTGCTGGTACAACGATATAGGCATTACCCAGCGCCTGGTATTTGGAGAAACGGATTCGCATGAACATGAAAATAGTGTTTTGTTGAGCATAACGATACCGCAATACGCGGGCACATGCTACACACCCGCTCCGGGCCAACAAAAAAACAGGTATTCGTTGATACTTGCCGATCCGGTATGGAGCAAACTGTCGATGTTGTTTATTTATTTGCGGCGAAAACTGAAGCTGGGAAAGTATGGCGCGAAGAATGCGATCATGGTAATGAATCAAAAACACTCATAAGCAGAAAAGCGCAGAATTACGAGCAATTCTGCGCTTTTCTTTTCCACACAATCCTGACGAAAAACCTGACTGTCAGGGCAAACCCGGTTCACTTACCTGGTGATTATTTCGCAGATGGTGTCGCTGTTTTCGTCACTGCACCTGTTGCGCCTGCTGTCGCGGTTTTTTCTCCATCAACTTTTACTTCTTTTTTTGCATGCTTGACATGCCTTGCATGCTTCTCATGTTTTTCTGCCGTTGCCATGACCGGTTTGGTTTCCGTTGTGACGGTTGTTGCAGCAGGTTTGATTGTTGGTGCAGCAGCTACCGGCTTGGCAGTCGGATTTGCCGTAGCAGCCATTGCAGTAGTTGTAGCAGTATTTGCGGCAGTTGCGGGGCTGGTCACGGCCGAAGTTGTCACCGCTGCAGCTTTGGTGGCAGCAGTTGTGGTAGCTGCCTCAACTTTCGCTTCTACTTTTGCCTCAGTCTTTTGAGTAACTCCAGGCGTTGTCGGTGTTTGCTGCGCAAAAGCGCCGCCAGCCAGAACTGTTGTTGCAATCAGGGCAGTGATGATTTTGTTCATGATGTTGATCCTATTCTTTATAAAATGTGAGCGGTGTTATGTATTGTTTTTTGTGGCAGCCTTAACTGCCACTTTATCGTTGCTGAATGACTGTAATCTGTTGCAACTTATTTCGATGCTGCTGAAGCGGATGCAGATGCCGGCTTGGCGTGTTTTTCATGCTTTGCTGCTTTTTCGGTTTTTGCATCTGCCGGTGCAGATACGGCAGAAGCAGTTGCAGATGCGACCTTGGCAACCGGCGCCTTGACTTCTGCAACCGGGGCAGACTTGGCGACACTGGCTGCTGCGGCAGCAGTGGCTGGTTTGGCTGGTGTTGATGCGCCTGGAGTTTGGGCGAAAGCACTGCCAGCCAAAACGGTGGTCGCGATGAATGCAGAAATGATTTTGTTCATGATATGAGTCCTGTTCTTTATTTAAAAATTGGAGCGTGTATTTGCTACAGTATTTCCTGCACGGCAGCCTCAGCTGCCGTTTTCACCTATATCTGTTTATTTCGATGCTGCCGGTGCAGATGCAGTTGCTGAAGAATTGCCCTCTTTCTTCGCATGTTTATGATGTTTGCCTTTGACTTTTTTCTCTGCTGCCTTGTCTGTTACAGGGGCTGTTGTTGTCGCCGCGGTCGTTTTTGTGTCTGCTACCGGAGCCTTCACTTCAGCGGCTGGTGCAGATTTGGCGACGCTGGCTGCAGCGGCAGCACTGGCTGGTTTGGCTGGGGTGCTGGCTGGTGTCTGTGCAAAAGCGCTACCCATCACAACGGTGGCAGCAACGAGAGCGGTGATGATTTTTTTCATGATGTTTTCCTATTCCTGTCTGAGTTGATTGTTTGCTTGTTTTGCGTTTCGTAGTCAGCCTACGTAAGCCAAAAACGCCGTCAGCGAAGATAGGGTTGACTGAAAAAAGACAGATTCTCGCTGTTAGTATTGCGGTTCTAAACGGCAGCAAAGATGTCAACCATATGCGGGATCTGTGCGTTATGCGCGCATGGGTGCGAGAGAAAAAGGCAGGATGAAAATATCCTGTCGCCAGTGGTCGACTGACTACTTTGCATCTCTGCCTCGTCCCAAGTGCAATGCAGCCTGACTGACAAGTCCTATATTCAAATCACGGATCAGGCGCAGCTTGTCAGCATGGATTGACTGTAAGCTGAAGTGAGGTAATTCATCTGTCGCAATTGACTTCAGTGCACAAATGATAAGTTTTTCGCGAATTTGCCGGTAGTGCGCCAGGTGCTGGCAATCGATTCACTCCTGAGCCCCATTTTCGGGTATATTCCTTCGTCTTCGCTAACACTGCCCTGCCAGGATGATTCCTCATCGTAAAAATCTTGATGGTTTTGCCATTTCGCTCATGCTTTTACTCTGCCTGTGCTGGGGTTTGCAGCAGGTGGCGGTGAAACTGGCGATACCTGTCATTGGGGCCAGCATGCAATTGGGGTTGCGATCTGGCCTGGCGGCAGCGCTGGTTTTGCTGTTGATATTTATTAAAAAAATTCCAATTTCTTTGCGTGACCGGCATGTCTTGCCGGGCATTGCAGCCGGCATCCTGTTTGCCCTGGAGTTTTTGTGTGTATCACTGGGGCTGAAATACACAACGGCCTCACATATGTCAGTATTTTTGTATACCGCCCCGATTTTTACCGTTCTGGGCCTGCACTGGCTGATCCCGGCAGAGCGTTTGCAGGCCGCTCAATGGCTGGGGATATTGTCAGCCTTTGCTGGCGTCGCCATCGCTTTTTCCGGGGCGTTTGTCCAAAGCCCACACGAGCTGGGCGAGATGCTCATTGGTGATGGCCTGGGTGTGCTCGGAGCAATACTGTGGGCGGCCACGACGATTACCGTGCGCAAATCCAGCCTGTCTGAAGCAGAACCGACAACCACCCTGTTTTATCAGTTGGCGGTAGGTGCATTGATATTGCTGGCTTTTGTTTTTTTACGCGGCGAAAACCTGCCCACGCAGTGGGACAGGACCAGTATCATCAGCCTGTTTTTCCAGGCTGTGATCGTGGCTTTTGCCAGTTTTCTGACCTGGTTCTGGCTGATGCGGCGCTACCTGGTGTCGCGTCTGTCTGTATTTTCTTTCCTGACACCCTTGTTCGGCGTGGCCGCTGGTGTCATCCTTATGCACGATCCCATCAGCCCGCGTTTTGCGCTGGGTGCGATACTGGTCTGTGGTGGTATTGTATTGGTGAATTTCCGTCGGACATAAAGCATGCGTCTTGTTTATTCCCTGGTATGGGGTCTGTCCCTGCCTTTTGCCCTGTTTCGTCTTTGGTGGCGTGGCCGCAAAGAACCTGGCTATCGCGAGCATATCGCTGAGCGCCTGGGGTTTTACCCTGCCTACGCCAAAACACCAACCATATGGGTGCATGCCGTATCAGCCGGTGAAACCCGTGCGGCCGAACCACTGGTACGTGCGCTGCTGGCACGCTGCCCCGAACACACAATTTTGCTGACACACATGACAGCAACAGGGCGTGAAACGGGCGGCAAACTGTTTGCCGATGTCGGCCCGCGTCTGCAACAGGCTTTTTTGCCATATGACATCAACTGGATGATCATACGCTTCCTGCGTCATTTTTCACCACAATTGTGTGTATTGATAGAAACTGAAGTCTGGCCCAACCTGATTGCCCAGTGTGAAGTGCATGCCATCCCCGTGACCCTGGTGAATGCCCGCCTGTCAGAAAAGTCCCTGCGCAAGGCGCAACGTCTGGCGTCACTGATCCTGCCTGCGGCCAGGGCAATATCCTGTGTAGCGGCACAGTCAACCCCTGATGCAATGCGCCTGCATGAATTGGGCATAGAAAAACCCGGTGTCACCGGCAATATGAAATTTGATGTAACACCACCGCTCCTGATGGGCGAGCGCGGTGCCGCCCTGCGCCGCAGTTTTGGTGAGCGCCAGGTGATCTTGTGCGCCAGTACCCGCGATGGTGAAGAAGAACTGATACTGCAAGCCTTTGTCGAGCAGGTGCCTTTGCTGCAGACCAATCCCTTGCTGATCATCACGCCACGCCATCCCCAACGTTTTGATCATGTTGCGGGCCTGCTGGAGTCACATGGGATCAAATACTTGCGCCGCACCGCGCTTAACCATGAAGAAATCGCCCCTATTGCCAGCGAGGTGCAGGTCATACTGGGCGACAGCATGGGTGAAATGTATATGTATTATGCTGCCTGTGACATCGCCTTTGTCGGTGGCAGCCTGGTTGCACTGGGCGGACATAATCTGATTGAAGCCTGTGCCATGGCCAAACCGGTATTGACGGGTACCCATACCTTCAATTTTTCTGAAATCACTGACCAGGCCATCGCCAGCGGTGCAGCTTTCCGTGTTGATGGCGCCTTGAGTCTGTTTCAGCAGGCGCACGCCTTGCTGGCAGATCAAAGACAATGCCAGCGCATGGGCGAAGCGGCACATGCCTTCTTCCTCCAGCACCAGGGAGCAACGGCGCGCACCATGCAGATGCTGGAAGCCTATCTGTAATTCTTGTTGCCGTTTCTTTATAAGCGGGTGCTGCTGTCTTTTGGGCTGACGCTGTCAAGTATCTGTAAGGCGGCTTCAAAGTCAAAAGCCTGCAATAGCTGCCTGAACTGCCCTGCCTGAGCACCAAGCAGATGCTGCAAACCGAATTTGTGCATCTGGTAGTAATCGAGCGCCTCGCTGTCAGAATCCTCCAGGTATTGCCGTAACTGTACGAGCACTTCTGCCACTGGCAACGAGTCAGTGGTGTTGACAGCTTCTACCTGCTCAGCCTGTGCCTTGCTTGCCTGCTCTTGCAAGGCATGTTGCAGGACTGAGATCAGTTCGCTGGTGGCATCTTCAAATTTCTGCAGCAAGCTCAGGTCTTCAGTGCCATTTTCTATCGCCAGCTCCAGTTCGGTCGCCACTGCGGCCAGATTCACTGCGCCGATATTGCCGGCTGCACCGCGCATGGTATGCGCCTCTCTCTCTGCCGAAGCACGGTCAGCCTCATCCAGGTGACGGCGTATCTTGGCAGGCGTGCTGGCCGTGCTTTCTACAAATATCTGCAACAGGCGAAGGTACAGGTCGAGGTTCTGACTGCAACGGCGCAAGGCAGGTGCGGTATCAACGCCAGGAATGCGCAAATCTATTGGCGTCTCCATGACTTCTGGCGCTAGTGGCCTGCTGGCCTTTGGTTTTTCTGTTACTGGTATGCTGCCGGTTGGCATGTCAAGCTGGTATCCGGGCATGCGGCGGGCACTCCAGCGACCCAGTGCCTCAAAAAAGCTGGTGGGGTCTATGGGTTTGGCGATATGGTCATTCATACCAGTGTCGAGGCAGCGCTGCTTTTCTTCATTCATGGCATGCGCCGTCATGGCAATGATGGGCAGGTCCAGCCATTCCGGATAGGAGCGGATGACGGTCGTGGCGGCATAACCATCCATTTCCGGCATCTGTAAATCCATCAGGACAATGTCATAAGGATTATCGCGATTCAGTTTATCGATGGCAATACGACCATTGTCAGCCACATCAACAATAATTCCGGCTTCGCTCATCAGTTCAGCGGCGATTTGCTGATTGATGTGATTGTCTTCCACCAGCAAGACACGCAAACCCTCAAAGCGTTTATCCGTTTGTTGTTCATCGCTTGCATGGATGGTGGCTTCCCGTGTCTGTGCAGTGATGCGTATCAGGTTTTCCATCAGGCCGGCCATGCTGATGGGCTTGGGCAAATAGGCTATCGGTGCATAGGCCCGTCCTAACATGGTGGCTTCATCAAAATTCATGGTAGTCAGCATCATGACGTCGGGTGCCTCCTTGCCCATGCTGGTAGCGATGACGTCCATCGTTGCCGCGCCGTTCATGTCGGGCATCTGTGCATCTAACAGTAAGAGGTCATACGGTGTATTGTGCACCCTGGCTTCACTGATCATATGCAAGGCCAGCTTGCCGCTATTGGCAGCATTGGCTGTCATGCCCAGTTGCTGACAAAGTTTTTGCAGGTGCTGACGGGCGATATCATGATCATCGACAATCAAGACCTTGAGATTCTGTATCTGTGCCGGCAATATCATCTGGTCCGCAGAACTGGCAAAGGCAAACCAGCAATTGAAATGGAAGGTGCTGCCAACGCCAACCTGACTTTCCACCCAGATTTCACCTCCCATCAATTCCACCAAGTGGCGCGATATGGTCAACCCCAGGCCAGTGCCACCATATTTGCGGGTGGTGGAACTGTCAGCCTGCGTAAAAGCTTCGAACAGATGTTCCTGCTGCTCTGCCGTCATGCCCACACCCGTATCCTGCACAGTAAACTGCAGTTGTACCTTGTCGATTTCCGCCTGTATCTGCTTGACAAAAATGATGACAGAACCCTGTTCAGTGAATTTGATGGCATTGTTGACCAGATTGGTGATGATCTGCCCAAGACGCAAAGGGTCGCCACGCATGCTGCGCGGTACGTGAGCGTCAATGTCGAATACCAGTTCTATGTCTTTTTCAGCGACCTTGTGACTGACGATGGTCGCAACATCATCAATGACTTCCGCCAGCACGAATTCTGCCGATTCTATATCCAGTTTGCCGGCCTCGATCTTGGAGAAATCCAGGATGTCGTTGACCACGCCCAGCAGAGAAGTGCCGGCACTATGGATTTTATCGATGTAGTCACGCTGCTTTAAAGTCAGGCGAGTCTTCTTGGCCAGGTGGGACAGACCAATGATGGCGTTCATCGGCGTGCGTATCTCATGGCTCATATTGGCCAGGAAATAAGATTTGGCCACCGTGGCCTGCTCCGCCTGCTCCTTGGCTTCGCGCAGCTCGTCTTTTTGCAGGTAGGTTTCTGTTTCATCTATCCAGAAGCCGTTCCAGACCCAGTCACCATTGACACGCTTGGGTGCCACAGTTTGCGAACGCAGCCAGCGCACTCGTCCATCGACCAGCACACGCTGATGGAAATTGCTGGACAGACGGTTATCCACCGCACGGTTGAGACTGGCTTCCGCACCAGCCTTGTCTTCTTCCAGTGTGGTGCGCCAGCGAGCTTCTTTATCAGCCAACAATTCTGCCGCCGGCACACCGATGACGTTTTTGACGTTTTCACTGACATAGGCATATTCCCTTTGCCCGTCCGGTCTTTCACGGTACTGGTAGACCGATAGCGGCAGTACATCCGTCAGATCAGTCAGGCGCTTGCGTTCACGGTCCGCCTCGGCAGTCCTTTGCCTGACCAATTCTTCCAGCAGAGCTTGCTGATCAGAATAACGCTGTACACGCCAGCGATACACCAGGTAGATAGCCAGCAGCAGCACCAGGCTGACACTGAGCCTGAACCACCACTCCATCCAGAATGGCGGCGTGATGGTAATCAGCAGGCTGGCACCGCCCTCAGTCCATTCACCATCCTTGGTTGCCGCCCTGGTCCTGAAGATGTATTCACCAGGTTCAAGATTGGTATAGTTGGCCGCCCTGTGTGCACCATCTATCCTGACCCAGTCTTCATCAAAGCCATCCAGCTTGTAGGCATAGCGGTAGTGGGCAGGATCGGTAAAATTGAGGGCGGCAAATTCTATCGATATCACACTGTGCCGGTAAGACAGGGTGATCGATTTGGCATCAGAAATATTGCCATCCATTTTCACGCCCGGAGGTAACTTGCTGCCACGCACCGACTGATTGAAAATCAGGAAGTCGGTAATCGTCGTCATAGGTGAACTGGCATTGTCGCGTATGGTTTCAGGATGAAACCATGCCAGCCCCTGGAAGCCACCAAAATACAGCGCGCCATCGTTGTCCTGGTAGCCTGCGCCGACAGTATAGGTACCATCAATCAGACCATCATCGGCGGAGTATTTCTTGACGGTTTTACGGTCCGGTCCCAGCTTGTACAAGCCACTGTCAGTGCTGATCCATAGATTGCCGGCCTTGTCTTCGGCAAAGGCAGCAGTGGCGTCATTGCCCAGGGCCCCACCATAACGGATAAAACTGATCTTGCCATTGGCACCCAGCACCATCTGGTTGAGACCGCTGGCCGTACCTACCCAGAGCACACCTGACCTGTCTTCATATACCGCATACACACGGCTGTGGCTAAGACTGTTGGGATTGTCGGGTTCATTGCGATAGTGTTCAAAGCGGCCGGTGCGCATATCCAGTTTATCGAGGCCGCCAAAGGTTCCCACCCACAACTGGTCGTGCCTGTCGAACAGCAGCGAAACCACCCGGCCATGACTGATGCCATACTGGTCTTTGGGGTCATGCATGTAGCGCCGGAACTTGCCACTGTCAGCATCGAGAACATTGAGGCCGTCATCAGTCGCCACCCACAGTTTGCCGGCGCGGCTGGCATCCTGACTTTTATCAAAGGCCAGGGAATGCACGATGCTGGAGCTGATACTGTCCGGCTGTTTGGGGTCATTCAAGAACAGCCTGGCTTTTTCTGTGAGCGGATCAAACAGGTTCAGACCATCCTGGGTGCCTACCCAGAGTTTCCCATCCGCAGCCAATTTCAGGGCTCTGATCTTGCTGTTGCTGATACTGTCAGCCTGATCCTGCTTGTGGTAGTAGACCTTTATCTGCTCACTGGTCCTGTCAAGGCGGTTGAGGCCATTACCGGTACCTATCCACAACACCTCATCCTTGCCGGTGATTGCCGACACCGTGTTATTGCTCAGGGTATTGGCCTCACCCGGTAAATGCAACAGGCGCTCGAAACCGCCGCTGACCAGGTTGGTACGGCTGGCGCCACCCAGCCAGGTTCCTACCCATAAGGTGCCTGACCTGTCCTGCAACAGGCGGGTGACACGGTTATCGGCCAGGCTGTGCCTGTCGCTGGCATGATGGCGGTAGGAGGAAAAACGCTGCTCGGCACCATTCCAGCGCTTCAAACCATCATCCGTCCCGATCCAGATGATGCCTTCGCGATCTTCCAGCAGCGAACTGACAGGGCCGGGGTCAAGTCCCTCCTTTGCACCCAGCCTGCGCTTCTCGGTGCCTGCCTTGTTCCAGACCTCCAGGCCGGCCACCGTGGCTATCCACAGGTTCCCCTGTCTGTCACGCAAGATACTTTGCACAGTGTTATGGCGCGGATCAGGCCTGGCATCGCTGTCGAGACGAAAATTTTCGAAGACAATCTTGCCACGGGGCAGCATGCTGAGACCGGCATTGCTGCCTACCCACAGATTGCCGTCTTTATCAAGGTTGAGCGCATTCACCTGGTCACTGGCAACACTGCCGGCATCCTTGTCATCATGACGCAATATCTGGAATCGTCCGCTGTCCGGGTCGAAGTGGGCAAGACCGTCACCGGTGGCCAGCCACATGCCGCCGGCACTGTCGCTGATGATGGCAGAAATCTGGTTACTGCCGGCACTGCGTATATCGGCCAGGTTGCGCCTGTACCTGACCATGGTTTCTGTCGCCATGTCATAGCGATGCAAGCCGCCATTACGGGTACCTACCCAGATACGCCCCAGTTCATCCTGATGCAGCGACCAAACCCAGTTATCGGCCAGGCTGTCGTTGCGGTTGGGGTCATGGCGGAAAAAAACTACCTTGGTGCCATCATAGCGGTGCAGGCCGCCCTGGGTGCCAAACCACATATAACCCTGGCGGTCTTGCAGCATGGACTGCACCGACTCATGCTGCAAGCCCTGGTCACGTCCTACCTGCTCAAAACGCAGGCTCTGCACATTGCCAGCCTGCACTGTGGGTAAAAACGACAGGAGCAAGACGAGCAAAAACAATAAACTGGTGCAGGAAAATAAAAACTGACGATATTGGTATGGGGTAGCCCATCGCTCCTGCCTCATTGCCGGCCCTCTATGTGCGCAAATGGTCTCTGAATAATTTGTCTCGGAAATTGCCATACAAGCTGGAAGTATAAGTTATCCAGCCCACAAGAAAGCGATTTGAACTCTCCCGGCATGGCGTTTTTCCGTGTTTGCGAGTAAATGACTTTAGCAAACTATACTGGCTATACAGGAAGCTGTCCCATCTTCCATTGAGAAATTTACGTTGCAGGACAACATGACAACAGGCAGACGACATTACTGCAACAGCATTCAATTTCTGCATCCCATGACACCGTCGGCTGCACACTGTTTTCCCGTTTATTATTTTGTCTCTCGAACATCTGGATAAAGACCTACTATCTAGAGGCATATCAAGGCAAAAGCCCGCCCCAGGGTTTATAATGCACACTTCAAGACCTCAGGATGGTCAACACATGGATAGACAGTTTTTTTACCTGATTTTCAATTAGGCAATGTTTATCTCCATTGGCACATATCCACCCTGCCTCCCCGGACTTTCAACTGACGACATCAGCATAGAAGTCGCTCTTGTTAAAGTATTGAAGTACACAGACAAGTATTGGCAATGAATCGATAACTATCGCAACCATCGGCAATCAAGCAGTGGCAACAGGTCGACAATATTATCTATGCAACAAGTAACAAAGAAAAACACCCTCATATGAATGCAAACGAAAAAATACTAGGACTGACAGAAATGCCCCCCCAGGAAATCTCTCTCGATGTCTTGCTGGAAAAATACGCTAAGGGTGATGAAGTCACCATCCATGACGTACAGTCACGTGTTGCCAGGGCACTGGCCAGTGTGGAGCAGCCAGACTTCCAGGCATATTACGAAGAAAAGTTTCTGTGGGCGCAAAAAAATGGTTTCGTACCGGCAGGTCGCATCAATTCTGCCGCGGGTATGGACTTGCACGCCACCCTGATCAACTGCTTCGTACAGCCGGTAGGGGATTCTGTCTCCAGCGCCACCGATGGCAAGCCGGGCATCTATACGGCCCTGGCTGACGCGGCAGAAACCATGCGTCGCGGCGGCGGTGTCGGTTATGATTTTTCCACCATACGTCCCAAGGATGCCCTGGTGCGCGGCACACGTTCGCGCGCATCCGGCCCGGTGTCTTTCATGCAGGTTTTCAATGCGTCATGCTCCACCGTCGAGTCGGCCGGCGCCCGTCGCGGCGCGCAGATGGGTGTCTTGCGTGGCGACCATCCGGACATACTGGAATTCATCCGATCCAAGGACAAAGGCGGGCTGACCAATTTCAATATTTCCATCGGTGTCACCGATGAATTCATGGAAGCCGTTGCCAAAGATACCGATTTCTGCCTCGTGCATAAAGCAGAACCAGGGGAAGACAAAAAAGCCGCTGGTGCCTATCAGCGCGAAGATGGCCTGTGGGTTTATGAAACTGTCCGTGCGCGTGAATTGTGGGATGTGGTCATGAAGTCGACTTATGACCATGCAGAACCGGGCATCCTGTTCCTTTCACGCATGAATGCAGAAAACAACCTGTACTATTGCGAAAAAATCGAGGCAACCAATCCCTGCGCTGAACAACCCTTACCAGACTATGGCTGCTGCTGCCTGGGTTCGATCAACCTGACCCGTTTCATCAAAGGCGCGTTTACCAATGCGGCAGAGTTTGACTATGACGCATTCCAGTCCGTCGTCACCATTGCCAGCCGCATGCTCGACAATGTGCTGGATGCCACCGCCTGGCCACTGCCACAGCAAAAAGCAGAGGCCATGTCCAAGCGCCGCGTGGGCCTGGGCTTCCTGGGCCTGGGCAGCAGCCTGGTAATGCTGGGCATACGCTATGACTCTGATGCAGGCCGCGCCTTTGCACAGAAAGTGTCTGAAGTCATGCGCGACGCCGCCTATCTTGCGTCTGCAGAACTGGCCAAGGAAAAGGGCCAGTTCCCCCTGTTTGACAGCAGCAAATACCTGGCCGGCACTTTCGCCAAACGCTTGCCTAAGAATGTACGCACAGCGATTACCAAACACGGCCTGCGCAATTCTCATCTGCTATCGATTGCGCCAACCGGCACCATTACACTGGCATTTGCTGACAATGCTTCAAACGGCATCGAACCCGCTTTCTCCTGGGTTTATAACCGCAAGAAACGCATGGCGGCGGGCGACAACAAGACCTATGAAGTAGCCGACCATGCCTGGCGTCTGTTCCGCCATATGGGTAACGACGTATCAGACGACAGCAAGCTGCCGGAACAGTTCGTCACTGCCCTCAACATGTCCGCCAGCGACCATATGAAGATGTTGCAGGTTGTGCAACCCTTCATTGATTCGGCCATTTCCAAAACGGTTAATGTACCGGCTGACTACCCGTATGAAGATTTCCAGAATCTCTACATGAATGCCTGGCGCGCCGGCCTGAAAGGCCTGGCGACTTACCGCCCGAATAATATCCTCGGCAGTGTCCTGTCCGTCACTACCGAAGCAGCCCCGGAAGTCAAACAGATACCAGACGACGACCTGCTTCGCAAGCAATTCGATGGTCGCCCGTTTGGCGACCTGGAATCGGTCACCTCCAAAGTGCAGTACATGACGTATGAAGGCAAGAAGACTGTCTACCTGACCGTCAGCTTCATCCATATCCAGGGTATGGTCGGTGGCGAACGCGTGACGATCGAGCGGCCGTTTGAATTCTTCATGCCCGCCGGCCAGAAGAACGATGGCCAGCAATGGATATCGGCCAGCATGCGCTTGCTGTCGATGGCGGCACGCTCCGGCGGTTCAATCGCCAAGGCACTGGCCGATATGCGTGAAGTGGTCTGGGACAAGGGCACGGTACGCTGCGGCATGATCACCAAGGACGACGGATCGCAGGCGCCGCTGTTCCATGAGTCTGAAGTAGCCGCCATCGGCTACTCACTGCAACGCATACTGATGAAGCGCGGTTTCCTTGATGCTGCTGGCAACCAGATACCCATCACCGTACTGGCAGAAAAGTTCAAGCAAAGAACCCACCACTATGGCATGGATGATCTTGCCTACGAAGGCGAAACAGCCGCACCGATCAGCTATATCCCGACCGGGAAAAAATGCCCCGATTGCGGCGCACACGCCCTGCAAAAGATAGACGGCTGCAGTCGTTGCGTTTCTTGCGGTTATGTAGGGGCTTGCGGTTAAGTGAGCAGGCAGTACCCACCCGGTTAGTTCGGGTGGGTACCACAGGTTAAATATCAGTTGCAGATTTTTTTAGTTGGCTGAAACAGGTACATAAAAATCAAATATCTCTCCTAATACAGCAGGTTCTGCCTTGCTGTGCATAGTGGTTTGAGTTTTTCACAGATCCGGTTTGCCTGCTCAGAAATGGCGATATGCATATCGCCAGCACTTTTCTTTGTAAGATACCAGCCTAGCGGTGCACTCCGCAAGCGGTGAATGAATTCACAGCGGTGGTTCGCATCGCTGATGGAATGGCTGAATGCCTTATCGAGGTCGATATTGACATAAACGTCTTCCAGAGTGGTTTCGAGCCTGCGGACAGCCAGTCCTGCCTGGGCTTCACGTACGGCGAACAAAGCGCTCAGGCCTGACCAAGCTTCTTGCGTCTTTGCTTTTTCCAGTGTCGGGCAATCAACCGCTGGCGGGTTGCCGTCAATATTGATCCAGTGTTTACCGGCATCACCTGCCTGACTGCCGGTAGTACGCAATGTTTCGGCGCCGCTATTGTCGGCATAACCGCCATCGACCAGTTTATAAGTACCATCAGACTGCGGGAAAGATCCTGACGGAGATACCAATGGGAAGCGTGCGCTGTGCAGTGCCGCCATCCCGACCTGGAACTGGCTAGCCAGTTTGCCTTGTCGGCCTGCACCGTCGCCCCAGTTACCAGTATTGGAGAGCCAGAGTCTTTGGCCGCTTGCTGATTCAGTACTGTTGAAATAAATTTTTGGGGCAGGTGCGACGCCAGCCGTAAGGCTGGTGATGGGCCTGGCCAGGGCGAATAAAGAAATGGCATTACTGCCCTCTGGCCCTTGTTGCGCCTTCAGATTGCCCAGTGCTTTTTGGGTGGCATCTTGCCAGCTATTGAGCAACGCCTGTCCGCGTTGAGGAACGATACCAGGCAGCAAGTCGATAGACAACATACGTGCCAATACAGGAGAAAGATGGTCTTGTATCAGTACATCGTCAATCAACAGTTCAAGATGCGCAAGTCTTGGCAGGTGCCGGCGGCAATCAGCAGGCCAGCCACCGCTGGCCACATACTCCTGCCTTAACGTCGCATAGACAGCGATGCCAACGCTGCCACCGGATACGCCACTGAGGCGATCAAGCTTTTGTCCGAATTCACCGCAGGACATATCATCGACCCTTGCCAGCAGCGTTGCGGTGAACAGGGCGGCTCTGATGCCACCGCCATAAGCGTTGACAATAATGTCCTGTTCTTTGGCTGGCTGAATTTGCGGAAGCATGAGTGCCTCGGATTTCGCCATCAGTACCTCTTCGCCTGGTACTTCCTTGAAAGGTGACCAGCCGAACTGGGCGTGGAGTACGAAGTACACGGCCAGGAGTACCAGGCTACCTGTCAACGCGAAGCCGGGTACATGGTACCCCAGTCGCCTGAAGCATAAAGTCAATGCGCACAACAACAAGAGACTGCTGCTGCAAAACAGCATGACGATTGCAGCAGATCCTATACTGCTTGTCAGGCTTTCTGCACCGAAAACCAGGAACAGGAACAACATGACAGCGGCAATGAACAGGCCCGCCAGACGCCTGACAGCATGCTCGAACAGAAGTGTTTCATTGGCTTCTGGCACGATGATGTTGAGCTTGCGCAGCAAGGAACGGCGATTTACCGTCGCCTTGTACAGCAGGATGGGTAGGTATGTCATCGCCAGCAAACTGCTCAGGACTGGGATGTTAAACCGGTCAGGCAGGCAGGACATGACCAGAAACATAGGCAAAAACAAGACCAGCAACCATACCATGCATGCACCGGCTGAGCGCAGGCTCCAAGGTTTTGTCAGCATCACGATAAACAAGGGTAACAGCGTTGATGCCCAGGGCATGAGTGTAGTGAGCAGGTTTCGCATGCCCCAGGATTGCTGGGCGTGAATAAACACCGAACCCAACAGGGCCGCGCTAAGTGCACCCAGTATCCTTGGTAAATGCACGATAGCTCTCTGCACATCGGACAGCAATAATCCTGAACGCAGATTGAGAGGCATTTGAAGCCCGGCATCAATGGTAACGAGCAGCCTTGAGGTATACCAGATCGTGGCGGCAAAAATGAAGACACTGAACGCGAACCAGAGCATCTGGATACTGCTGGATTGCAGATCAATCGTGCCATACAGCACTTCCTGTACTTGCCCAAGCCTGAGGAGGATAGCAGTAATCACTGTTGCCACCAGCACCGGGAGCAAGGACTGATACAGGACATAAGTCCAGGGAGTGATTAAGTGCGCTGTCCCGCTGGCTGTACGGCGGATTTTCTCTGATAAATCATGCATGCCCGGTCCTTGTCGAAGGAATGAACAGGATTAAATCATCGAGTAGAAAAAAAGACAATTAAATCTTTAAGCTTTTACCATTATCTGGGTGATGTCACACCGACAGCGCTCCCTTACACCTTCACACGCTCTGCAAAAAATGTCTTGGTGACATGCATAAAAAACATGAATTGAAAATAATTGCAAAATTGATTTCAAAAAACAACAACTATTTATCTACCACCGCTCAACGATGTTGCAAGACACATGTCAATTTCATAAACTATGTTAATAAAATATTAAATCCACTGAACGACATCAATTTGCTGCCCTGAGCAATCAGTATTTTTCTGACAACCCTGCTTTCCAGGTAAGAGCCGTTTGAGTCAGGCAATATGGTCTCAAAAAGGATAACAATCAACTTCATCGTTTTATCCACTTGCAATAGCACACCCCGATAACATCCGCCCATCCACCGACTTACTCATTTCAGAGAGCATCTTATGCAAGTACAACTGAAGCAAATACGCCGCATCGCCGGTACTGCCGCCGTGACCGGAGCCAGCCTGTTCTGCCATGGAGTACAGGCGCAAGGGACAAATGCCAAAGAGGCACCGCAGGCACCGCCGCTGGCAAGCCAGATTGCAGAGCACGATGTAACCGCAGACCTGATCAAGCCTGCGGCCAATCTGTTGAGTACCGAGCAACGCAAGATGGTGGAAAAATCAGGCCGGGAAATCCGCTACTTCCTGCCGATACAGATGACGGAGGGATTTATCTACAACCCTTCCAGCAAGGAATACGACAAGGTTTCGCTGCGCTCCTACGGGCGCAATCTTTCTGGCATACCAAATGTGCTGCGCCCGGACTTTGTCGCCCCTACCGTGGTCATGAAGCCAGGACAGACCGTGCGCTTTGACCTGAGCAACCGCCTGGACAAGGAGCCGGACTGTGAAAAAGTGGCGGCAGACAATGTCAATACGCCACATTGCTTCAACACCACCAATCTGCATTCGCATGGGCTGTGGATTTCGCCGTCAGGTAATAGCGATAATGTGCTGCTGGCGATCAAGCCCACAGTCAATTTTGAATATGAATACAATGTACCGGCAGATCACCCGGCTGGTACTTTCTGGTACCACCCTCACGTACATGGTTCAACCGCCATACAGGTTGGCAGCGGCATGGCTGGCGCCCTGATCGTCAAGGGCGACAGACAACCGACGATACTCAGCAACGGTGATCTTGATACCTTGCTCAATCCTTTCAAGCCTGCCGCCGGCAACTATGGCGAAGTAATGCTGATGCAGCAGATTCCTTATGCCTGCTTCATCAAGGATGCGGAGGGCAAAGAAGTGATACAGACCAACCCTGACGGCACCTGGCTGTGCAAAAAGGGAGATATTGGCGTCGTGAAGGATTTTTCCAAACAGTTTGAACCTGGCAGCTGGGGCAAGTCTGGTCGCCACACCTTGATCAACGGCTTCGCACGTAACCCGGATCGCCCACTCGTCATGGAAGCAGGCAAGTTATATCGCTGGCGCCTGATTGACGCAGGCGTACGCGAACCTATCGCCTTGCGCATCCGTAAAATCAGTGATGTCCGCAAACTGACACCAAGCGCCGCTACGCCGGAAGCACTGGAAGCCGAAGTCAAAAACGCCTGTGACGGTATTGACGTATTGCAGTTTGAAGTAGCAACCGACGGTTTGACCCGCCCCAATGCTTTCGCCAAAATCACCAATACCTTGCAACCTGGCTATCGCAGTGACATTCTGTTCAGCCTGCCGGAAAAAGGCGATTACTGCGTTTATAGCGATTCCGGCGCGACCGGTTCTGTCTCGTCCTTGCCGGACAACGCCAAAGTGATGACGGTGATCCATGCTGTCGGCAATAAGACCAGCGGCGATCAAACCCAGTTCGTCACCAAAGAACTGGTACGTGCAGCCGGTCTATTGTCGAGAAGCGTACGCGACACCATCATCAGGGATTTGAAGGACGGCCTGAAGCTGACAAAATTTGTGCCGCACAAAGCGATCCCGGAATCCGAGCTTACTGATCCGAAAAAACCGGTCGAGCTGACACTGGGCATCGACTTCCGTGGTGAAAAATTAAGCTTTGATGTCAATGGCGCCCCCTATAAACCAGGCGATGTTAATCAAACCCTGATTTTGGGACAGGTCCAGGAGTGGCATATCAGGTCTTATAACCCGACCAAGGATGGTGAAAGGAGTGTGCAGCATCCTTTCCATATCCACGTCAATCCTTACCAGATCATCAGCATTACCGATAAAAACGGCGTCGATGTCAGTGCATTGACGGACACGAAAGCTCCAACAATCGGGCAATACGCTGGTCTGCAAGGCACCTGGAAAGACACCATCATGGCAACGCCTGGCTACACCATCAAAACCCGTACCCGCTATCAGCGTTATATCGGTGAGTACGTCCTGCACTGCCATATCCTCGACCATGAAGACCAGGGCATGATGCAAAACGTCAAGGTTGTAC
Source organism: Undibacterium paludis (assembly GCF_022568815.1). Taxonomy (GTDB): domain Bacteria; phylum Pseudomonadota; class Gammaproteobacteria; order Burkholderiales; family Burkholderiaceae_D; genus Undibacterium. The sequence goes on from NZ_JAKZHX010000001.1 coordinate 67,081, forward strand.
TGCCGGACGGCAATGGCGGTGCCTCCACTGGCGCACATGGGGCGCATGGTTCGCACTGACAGAAACACCTCTCTGCCTTGACTGAACAATGATGTGGCTGCCCTGACGGCAGCCGCATCAGCATGCATGCCTGACCAAAATGCTGGAAATGAAGGAGTAAAAGATGAATATTTCAACATACCGAATACTTGCGTGTGCACTGCTGCTCAGCCTGTTCACCGCCCACGTGGATGCGCAGACGGCGACGCCCAGGGAAGTCTTGTATCGCAAGAACATTGATGAATTAAGCGCCGAAGAACTGGCTGCGTTCGAGCACGCGGTGAAAATGATGAAGGTGAAAAGCGCCAGGAACATTTATGACAGGACCGGTTTTTTATGGCAGGCCTGGGTCCACAATTGCACCTCGGTTGCAGTCAATGAAAAACGTCAATATGCACTGGGGAGTGGTGACAACAAACAGCTCTACGAGATCATCAACCAGCAATTAAATACCGGTGAAAATATCGACGAAACTGCCAACAACCCTTTCAATACCTGCCGCTTCGACAACCAGGTGAAAGGCACTGGCAACATCACGTATGAAAACCCGGGCATGTGTGAGCACAGGAAAGACACTTTCTTCCAGTGGCACCGGGCCGAGTTTTATTTCTACGAAAAAGCCCTGCAGGACGCCGACCCGGAAGGGCTGTATGGCCCGAGCACAAAGAACGTGACAGTACCGTACTGGAACTTCACCAAACCGCCCACCGGAAGCCGCTACCCCAAAGCCTTTGAAGACACTGCATCACCGCTGTGGTTCAAGCACAGGCTGCAAAATCCACCAGGCAGCAAACCTGACATGCCCAGCTATACTTCACCCTATCTGCTGGCTTACCTGATCTACAGGCAGGACTGGCCGAGCTTTGGAGGTTATCCGACCGGCAGTGCCGCCATCGCTGGTAATCCTGGCAATTCAGGCTCATTTGAGTCACAAATCCACGACGCCATGCATGACGAATATGTGAATGGCTATATGCGTACACCTTCCACAGCCGGTCTTGATCCCCTGTTCTATTCCTTCCATGCCTTTGTTGACTATGCACTCGAAAAATGGATAGAAGAACACGGTACAGAGACCATCACGGGTGGCACCTGGTTCATGCGCGGCGAGCAGGATGAGCGGCTGCTCCTGCCATCAGGCTTTGAACCTGGCAGCGGCCAGAAACGCGAGCCTTTCAGCAATTACACAAAGAACATGGGGCGCGCCGAGCTGTATTACGATACAAGAAAACAAGGCTTTGCGTATCAGGCAGGCGCTTTTGGTGAATTCGTCCCCAGAAGCCAGATTGACGCCATCATCGCGAAACATAACCTGCCCGGCGCAACACTGGGTGACGGTCCGCAAAGCCTGTTTAGCGAGTTGATGTCCTTTGGCGCACACGGTCCAGCCGCCAAACCCGATGCGGTAGTCCAGGGCAAGGTCAGGATACAGCCTCTGGATGGCAAAAAAGCCCTGATCGACATCGTACGCGAAGCCGGTAGCGATGATTACAGTTACCAGGTGGATGTCTACTTTCATCCGCAGAATATCGCGGCAGATATCGGCAACAAGAAATTCCGCGCACGCTATCTGGTCCTCAGTGCCAACTATTGGGCACTGTCTGGTCACCATCATCACGACGATACACCCGGCACTGCCTTGACGCTGACCCAGGACATCAGCAAGGATATCAGTAACCTCCGTCTGGGCGGCAAGGATGGCCAGGAATGGACGATCACATTGGGTATCAGCTCCCGTGACAATCACAGTGGCAAGTTTTCTTTCAATGCCCCCGTCGTCAACTACAGTAAATAAAATCAGGAGTATGCAATGGTTTCTTTTAAAACTGACATCAAGCCGATTTTTGCAAGCTATGTTCCCTGCATGAAAAGGGTGGTGCTTGGCGATCAGCAGGGTACGGCCAATCTTGAACTCGACAACTATGAGTGCGTAAAACGTTTTTACTACGAAGTGCAAGTGGCGATCCATGGCTATGACGTCGCTGTTGGCGCACCGCCCCTGCTGGTGAAAGATGGCCCGGACAAAGGCAAGCCGGCTGCCGCCCCACATCCCATGCCGCCCGGCGGCAAAGAAAAGCGCCTGAAGCAGGCCAGCATAGACTTATACGATCAATGGGTAAAAGAAGGCATGCGCGCCTGAAGAGAAAAAAAAGCATGCATCTGCTGTTGAAGATACATGCCTGAAAAACCTGGGGGAAAACACCCCCAGGCAAAGGGAAAGCAAGTGCAGTCCGGCGCGGCTACAGTCCACTGGTTTTCTGCGCAAGCTGATAGCCATCAGCCTGCCAGCCGCCACCGAGAGAACGTATCAGACTGACTGTTGCCTTGGCACGTGCACCATCAAGTTGCGCAGCTACGCGGCGTTGTTGCAAGACATTGCGGTCTGCATCAATCACATTCAAAAAACTGACAGAACCTTCACGGTACTGGATATGAGACAGCGCCGCCGCCCGCTCTGATGCCTGGAGTGCAGCATCCTGCGAGCGTACCTGTTCTGCCAGCAGGCGAAGCTCGGCCAGACTGTCTTCCACTTCGCGGAAAGCATTCAGCACAGTCTGGCGATAGTTGGCGACTTCTTCTTCATACTCAGCTTCAGCCTTGCTGACACCGGCCTGGCGACGACCGCCATCAAACACGGGCATGGACAGCAGCGGCCCGATCAGGAAGGTACGGGTACTCCAACTGAACAGGTCGCCAAGACTGGCCGACTCATGCCCCAGCGTGCCGGTCAGGTCAAAACGCGGGAAGAATGCCGACCTTGCCACGCCTATGCGTGCATTGGCTGCTGCCATGGCACGCTCAGCGGCAGAAATATCTGGCCGCCTTTCCAGCAAAGCCGATGGCATGCCTGCCGGTACATTGACTGCCGTGCGCGTCAATGGCGCTGGTTTCAGGTCGAATTCTGCCGGTGCCTGCCCGATCAGCAAGGCCAGTGCGTGCTCGGCATTGCTGCGGGCACGGGCTATGCCAAACGATTCCGACTGTGCAGTAGCCAGTTCAGACCTGGCCCTGGCGAGATCAAGCTCACTGATATCACCTTCGTCATAACGCCTTTGCACCAGCTTCAGCGTTTGCGAACGCAAGGTGACCGTGCCTGTGTAATGCGCCTGTTCAGCATCAAGCTCACGTATCAGGAAGTAGGTCTGCGCCACGTCCGCCTGCAAAGCCAGTTGCACGGAAAAAAGCAAGGCATCCCCTTTTTGCAGGTCAGCACTGGCGGCATCGACTGTGGCAGATACACGGCCAAATACATCAAGCTCATACGAAATACCGAGCCTGGCATTGTAGGAGGTGCTTGTCGGCACATTGCTTTTATCCGGTAAGCCCTGTGATACCGGTGATGGTCTTGCCCTGCTGGCCCCCAGCGCGGCATCAACCTGCGGGAACAGGCTTGAGCGGGCGTCTTCGCGCAGAGCTCGCGATTGCTTCAGACGGGCGGTGGCTGCCTTCAGGTTCTGGTTGGCTGTCATGGCCTGCGCTTCCAGGTCGTTCAGCTGCTCATCACCAAATACCTGCCACCATGCGCCGCGCTGGATATGTTCAGACGGTTGTACTTCTTTCCAGCCAGCGCTGGCAGCATTGGTAACATTGCCAGCAGGGGCGGCCGCTACTGCTTCTTTGAATGCAGCAGGCGTCGTGACTTCAGCCCGTTCATAGCGCGGCGCACTGGCGCAACCGGCCAGTATCAGCAACGTTGCCAGCAATGCAGACAAGGTTCCTGGGCGATTAAATTTATTCAACATGATAGATGACTCCATTTTTATTGAGACTGCAACGGTGTCACAGCATGACCTGGCCTGGCTTCGCCATGAGCAATGGCAGGCGCTTCATGATGGACGGCTGAATGCAGCTTGCGGCTGCCTTTCATGGAGCGCAGCAGGACATAGAAAACCGGCGTCAGGAACAGGCCAAACAAGGTCACACCCAGCATGCCAAAGAATACCGCCACACCCATGGCATGCCGCATTTCTGAACCTGCGCCTGTTGAAGTCACCAGCGGGATGACGCCCATGATGAAGGCAATGGAAGTCATCAAGATAGGACGCAGACGCAGGCGGCTGGCATCAATCGCCGCCTGCATGGGCGTGCTGCCCTGTAGTTCCAGCTCACGGGCAAACTCAACGATCAGGATGGCATTCTTCGACGCCAGACCAACCAGCACCATCAGACCTATCTGGGTAAAGATATTGTTGTCACCACCGGTCAGCCACACACCGGTCAGTGCAGCCAGCAAACTCATGGGTACAATCAGGATGACAGCCAGTGGCAGAGTCAGGCTTTCATACTGGGCAGCCAGTACCAGGAATACCAGCAGTACACTGATGGGGAATACCCATATGCCTGCATTGCCGGCAATGATTTGCTGATAGGTCAGGTCTGTCCATTCAAACTTGATACCGGCTGGCAGGGTCTGAGCTGCAATACGTTCTGCCGCCGCCTGTGCCTGGCTCGATGAATAGCCGGGCGCAGGACCGCCATTGATGTCAGCAGCTGTATAACCGTTGTAGCGCACCACCATTTCAGGGCCAAAGCCAGGTGTGACCTTCACCATCGATGACAGGGGCACCATTTCGCCGTTGCTGCTGCGGGTTTTCAGTTGCAGGATGTCTTCCGGCTTTTCGCGGAACTGTGCATCCGCCTGCGCCCTCACCTGGTATACCCGGCCAAAACGGTTGAAATCATTGACGTATAAGGAACCGAGGTAAATCTGCATGGTGTCGAACACATCGGTAATCGGTACGCCAAGCTGTTTGGCCTTGACGCGGTCAAGATCGACATTGAGTTGCGGCACATTGGTCTGGTAGCTGGAAAACATCGGTCCCAGTTCCGGCGCCTTTTGTGCCGCAGCAATGAAAGCCTGGGTGGCATTGTCAAGCTCCTTGTAACCCAGTGCAGCCTTGTCTTCAATTTGCATCTTGAAACCGCCGACAGTCCCCAGACCCATCACCGGTGGTGGCGGGAATACGGCAATGAAAGCGTCCTTGATGCCAAAATATTTCTGGTTCAGGCTGCCGGCAATACTGTTTGCTGACAGAGCCTTGCTGCGACGCTCTTCAAATGGTTTGAGTGTGACGAACACGATACCGGCGCTGGAACTATTGGTAAAGCCGTTGATGGACAGACCAGGGAAAGCAACAGCGCTTTCCACACCAGGTTCTTTCAGGGCGATCTCGGTCATGCGACGGATAACCGACTCGGTACGGTCGAGGCTGGCACCGTTGGGTAACTGGGTAAAACTGACCAGGTATTGCTTGTCTTGCGAAGGTACAAAACCGCCAGGCACGATATAAGAGACACCAACAGTCAGGCCCAGCAATACTGCATAAATACCCATCATCATCGATTTGCGTGAAATCACCCTGGCGACACCACTGGAATATTGCTCAGAACCACGGTTGAAGAAACGGTTGAATGCAGCAAAGAAACGGCCGAACAATTTGTCCATGACGCGCGTCAGCCAGTCTTTCTTCTCATCATGCCCCTTGAGCAGTATCGCTGCCAGCGCTGGTGACAGAGTCAGCGAATTGAAAGCCGAGATCACGGTAGAAATTGCGATCGTCATCGCAAACTGCTTGTAGAACTGGCCGGTCAGGCCCGTCATGAAAGCCAGTGGTACAAAAACCGCAACCAGGGTCAGGGCAATCGCAATGATGGGGCCGCTGACTTCACGCATGGCGCGATAGGTGGCTTCTTTCGGTGTCAGGCCGGCAGCAATATTGCGCTCGACATTTTCCACCACCACGATGGCGTCATCGACCACGATACCAATCGCCAGCACCATGCCGAACAACGACAAGGCATTGATGGAATAACCAAAGCCCAGCATCAGTGAAAACGTACCGACGATGGATACCGGCACTGCCAGCAGGGGAATCAGCGAAGCCCGCCAGGTCTGCAGGAATACAATGACCACCAGCACCACCAGGGCGATGGCTTCCAGCAAGGTTTCCACAACGGCGTGGATACTGGAACGCACAAACTGGGTCGGGTCATACACGATCTCATACTTCACTGAGCTGGGGAAGTCTGCCGACAGCTCCTTCATCGCAGCGCGCACCTGGTCAGAGACATTCAGGGCATTCGCACCTGGTGACTGGAAGATGGGGATGGCGACCGCTGACTTGTTGTTAAGCAGCGAGCGCAAGCCATATTCTGATGCAGCCAGTTCTATCTTGGCGACATCACCAAGGCGGGTGACAGCACCATCGTCCGATGTCTTCAGGATGATACCGGCAAATTCTGCCTCGCTTTGCAGGCGGCCTTGTGCGTTGACATTGAATTGCAGATCGGTATTCGATGTCGTCGGCGATGCACCGATCACACCGGCTGCCACCTGTATGTTCTGCTCGCGGATGGCATTGACGACATTGGCTGCGGTCAGGCCGCGTTGCGCTACTTTTTGCGGGTCCAGCCAGACACGCATGGCATAGTTACCCGAGCCGAACAGGCCGACCTCACCGACACCATTGATGCGCGCCAGCCTGTCCTTGACGTTCAGCACGGCATAATTGCGCAGGTAGGTCATGTCATAGCGGTCATCCGGTGAGGTCAGATGTACCACCATGGTCAGCGTCGGCGAACTCTTGATCGTGGTCACGCCCAGACGCTGTACGTCAGGCGGCAGACGAGGCAAGGCTTGCGACACCCGGTTTTGCACCAGTTGCTGCGCCTTGTCCGGGTCAACACCAAGCTTGAAGTTGATGGTGATGGCCAGGTTGCCGTCACTATTGGCCTGCGACTGCATATAGAGCATGTTTTCCACACCGTTGATCGATTCTTCCAGCGGCGAGGCCACGGTTTCTGCGATCACCTTGGGATTGGCGCCAGGGTATTGTGCACGCACCACCACGGAAGGCGGCACCACCTCGGGGTATTCCGAGATCGGCAACTGGAACACTGCCAGGGCGCCGGCCAGCAAGATGATTATTGACAGCACCCCTGCAAAAATAGGGCGGTCAATAAAGAATTTTGAGATATTCATGGGATTTTTTTACCTGTAGGATGTGCAGATCAGGACTTGTTCGCTTCCGCAGTATTGGCGGAGGACCTGACCGTCTCTTTATCACTATTCGCTTTGCTCATCGGTACAATATTCGGTGCGATACTGTCACCGGGACGGGTACGTTGCAGGCCATTGACGACAATGCGCTCGCCGGCTTTCAGACCGGCCTCAACCACCAGCAGATCATCCTGTCTTGCCCCTATGCGTACTTCGCGATAGTTCGTATGATTGTCTTTATCAACACTGAGGACAAAGCGTTTGCTCTGATCGGTACCGACGGCCTTCTGGTCTATCAGCAAGGCTTCACGCGGTGAGCCACCACCCAGGCGTATGCGGGCATACAGGCCGGGTAACAGCAGGCCATCCTTGTTGTCGAACACGGCGCGCACACGGATGGTGCCTGATGCACTGTCCATGCGGTTGTCAATGGAACTGATTTTTCCTTCACGCGAAAAACCATCTTCATTCGCCAGACCAAGGAAGACCGGCACCTGAGCATTCTTTGCCTGGGCCGGACTGACGTATTTCAAAAAGCTCTGCTCATCGACATCAAAAGACGCATAGATTTGCGACACAGATACCAGGGTGCTCAATGGCGGCGAGGTTGGCCCGGCAGACACCACATTACCCACCGTCACTTCGGCGCGTGAGATGCGGCCAGCCACCGGTGCAGTAATCTGGGTGAATTCCAGATTCAGTCTGGCCGCTTTCAGCGCGGCCTGGGCTGCCAGTACATTGGCTGCCGCTTCTTTGGAGGCATTCTGTTTTTCCTCAAAATCGCGACGGGCAATTGCATTGTCTGTCAGCAGACGTTCAGCACGCGACACGTCAGATACGGTATAGGCGGCGCGGGCTTCTGTTGCAGCCAGTTGCGCCACGGCCTTGGCAACTTCTGCGGCGTAAGGGCGCGGATCTATGGTGAACAGGATGTCACCTTTTTTGACCAGACTGCCATCCTTGAAATGCACTTCCTTGATGGTGCCGCCAACCTGCGGACGAATCTCCACCCTGTCGACAGCTTCCAGCTTGCCGGAATAGTTTTGCCAGTCGATGATGGAACGACTGACGACTTCCGCCACATCAACTGAAGTAGGTGGTGGTGCGCCCTTGGCGTCCGGTGTACTGGCCTGGACATGGATAGCGCCGATGACGCCGACGATGCTGATCAGTACGACGATAGCCGATGAAACAGCGATGGAAATATTTTTTCTTTTGAATGATGATGTAGACATGATGATCCTCGTGAGCGGTTTCAATTAAGAGATGATGTGGTCTTCCACAATCAATCTGCATGTGGAGTTAGTACGAAAGCATTACTGCTGGCAGGTGTCTGGTCATGGATATTCTCCTTCGCTGATGTCGGATTCTGGTTCATTAAGTAATAGCCGTATGCAGGCGGCGATGCAGAAAGGCAGCCAGGTCGCTCAGGGCCGGCGCATGATGCAGCAATGAGCCATGTCTTACGCCGGCATACCTGGCAACCTGCGTAGCAACCCCGGCGGCAATGAGTTCGGCTGCATATTTTTCTGCCTCCACATGCAGCACGTCATGCTCCGCAGTGGCAATGAACGCTGGTGGCAAACCCTGCAGACGACGTGATTCCAGCGGTGCGGCATAGGGGTGGAAGCGCTGCAGTGTCTGCGGCAGGTATTGGCGATAGCAGGCGGCGCATTGCTGCACGGTCTGGTCTGAGTCGTTTTTTTTCACGTCACCCAGGCGCGTCATACTGGGGTCCAGCATGGGCCCGATCAGGCCTTGCGCCAGGATGGGGCTGGCATGGCGGTCACGTGCGATCATGGTCAGACTGGTCGCCAGGTTACCACCGGCATCGTCACCGGCGACGGCAATACGGCCGGCGTCGACCGCTATCGCCGCCGCATTTTTCTGCACCCAGCTTATGGCGCTAAAAGCATCCTCCGGTGCTGCCGGAAATGGTCGTGCCGGCGCCAGGGAATACCCTACCGAGAGCACCGCAGCCTGGCTTTCTGCTGCAATCACCTGGGCCGGGATATCAGCGTCATCGAGCGTACCGCCGATAAAGCCACCACCGTGGAAGTACAGCACCAGGGGCAAAATCAAACCACCGACCGGCCGGTACAGCCTGACCGGTATCGCACCCAGGACGCCGGGTATCAGGAAATTATCGATTTTGATCGATGATTTCGATACTGTTTCAGACTGACCTGTGATTGTTCTGGCAATCTTTTTCTTGGAGTGAAGCATGGTATGGCGCGATATCCGCTCATGGAATTAACGATGGAGCGAATAGTAGGACGCTAAACCATCTAGATAAACTAGCAAATATTGACAAGACTATTCGGCTGGACGGAACAATCTTTTATTTCAAATGATGTATGCTTTAACCTGTCGAACAAACTTGTGCTATTCCACCGGTATTGCCGGTGCTGTATCAGGAATTTTTCCAAAGCAGGAGTTTTTCCAAAGGGCTTTTTTCAGGAGTTTTTTCATGGACCGTTTCCAGGCAATGCAGGTATTCATCCGCGTGGTGGATTCAAACAGTTTTTCGCGTGCGGCGGACAGCCTGGGCATACCACGTACCAATGTCACGACGACCATACAAAACCTGGAAAGCCTGCTGCAGGTCAGGCTGTTGAACCGCACCACACGTCGCATCAGCCTGACGCCGGATGGTGCGGCCTACTATGAACGCTGCCTGCGCATCCTGGCCGATGTCGACGAGACCGAAACCCTGTTCCAGAACGTGGCCCGTGGCCCCAAAGGACGCTTGCGTATTGACGTCCCTCCCTCCATAGGCAAACTGGTGCTGCTGCCGAATATCTGTGAATTCTATCAACGCAATCCGGATGTGGAGATCGTCATGGGCCTGGGTGACCGTATGGTCGACCTGGTACAGGAAGCCGTGGATTGCGTCATCCGTGTGGGCGAATTGCAGGACTCCAGCATGGTGGCCCGTCGCATAGGCACTTTCCAGAGCATCACCTGTGCAGCCCCCTCCTATCTGGACCAATATGGTGAGCCAGAACAGATCTCAGACCTGGAGCAGCACAAAGCCGTCCATTATTTCTCCAGCCGCAATGGTCGCAACCTGGACTGGGATTTCGTCGTCGATGGCAAGAGCATCGTGGTCCCGGTCAAGGGCAAGATCGCTGTCAATGATTCCGACGCCTACCTGGATTGCGCATTGAAAGGATTTGGCCTGATACAGGCGCCACGTTTCATGCTGATGCCCCACCTGAAATCAGGTGCTTTGCGCGAAGTCCTGCCGGAATGGACACCGCCCCCCATGCCTATCTCTGTCATGTACCTGGCAAACCGGCATCTGTCCCCCAAAGTAAGGGCCTTTGTTGACTGGACAGTGGAAATCTTCAGCGCTTGCCCGCTATTTAGTGGACGTGACAAGGAATTCCTGGAAGGACTTCAGGAATGTCATTTCGCTGAAATTTCAGCAGCAGTCCCCGTCAGCGCACAAAACTCCATACGTAACGTCATAGAAAGAAAAAACCTCGCCGAGAACGTTTTCTGACAACCTGAACGACAGAGGCTGTCACTGTCAGATGCTGACAGGACTGTGCCAGCGCTGCACCAGGAAATCAGCCAGAGCCCTGGCGGCGGGGCTCATGGGTCGTGATGGTGCAATGGCATAGACACCGCTTTCTTTGCCTGTCCAGTCTGGCAGTACCTGTACCAGTTGCCCTTTGCTGATGTCTTCGGCCAGGCTGACAGCAGAGCGAAAACAGATGCCCATGCCATCGACAGCCAGGTGCTGCACGGCATCGCCATTATTCGCACGCAGGCGACCACCTGGGCGGAATACACGCTCGCCATCCACGCCAAACAAACGCCATGTTTCACCATCATGGTTGACGGTGGAAACCAGGCAATCATGCTCTCTGAGATCAGCAACCGTGCCAGGCGTGCCACGTCTGGACAGATAGGATGGCGAGGCTGCCAGTATGCGACGGTTATCCAGCAGTTTGCGACTGATCAGATTGGAATCCATCAGTCGTCCGATACGGATCGCAAGGCCTATGCCTTCTGCCACAACATCAAGCAATTCGTCGGTGATCAGCAGGTCAAGCTGCAGTTGCGGATGCATCTGCAAGAAATCAGCGAGATGCGGCACCACGTGCGTGCGGCCAAAAGCGACGGAGGCACTCAGACGCAAATTGCCATGCAGTACAGCACTCTGTTCACGAACCCGCTCACAGGCCGAGCGCAATTGTTCAAAAGCGCTGGCGCTGTCATGGTAAAAACGCTGGCCGGCCTCAGTCAGCGACATGGCGCGTGTGGTACGGTTCAGCAATTGCACACCCAACTCCTGCTCCAGGCTCTTGACCAGACGGCTGACAGAAGACGGTGTCATGTTCAAGGTCTTTGCTGCCTTGGCAAAACCATGCTGCTCAACCACGCGATTAAAGGCCTCAACCAAGTGCCATGGCAATTTTTGCATTACGTCCTCCAAGGAATGAAACCAGGCTATTTGCAGCTATTATCATCACAAACAGGCATGGTTAAAATAAGTTTTTTGGGAGAAAAACTGATGGACAACCTGTTTCGCCACTTGCATCACCAAGCCGCCCCGCTCTGCCTGCCCAATGCCTGGGATGCCGGCAGCGCCTGTCTGATTGCTGACCTGGGGGCACAGGCGATCGCCACCACCAGCGCCGGCGTGGCATGGTCCCTGGGTTACCGCGACGGCGACGTATTGCCGCTGGATGAACATCTCGCCTGCATCAGGCGCATACATAGGGTGATTGATGTGCCGCTCAGTGTGGACATGGAAGGCGGCTACTCCGCCAACCCGGCTACGGTCGGCGACACGGTAGCGCGTTTCATGGATGCCGGTGCAGTCGGCATCAACCTGCAGGACGCTTCTGCCCCACCGGAATTATTGTGCGAAAAAATCATTTCAGCCCGTACTGCTGCGGCACGAGCTGGTATTGATCTCTACATCAATATCCGCACTGATGTCTTTGCACGCCAGCTGGTCGCAACAGAGCAACGGGTGGAAGAAACGCTGAAGCGGGCACAAGCGTATCGCAATGCCGGTGCGGACGGCATCTTCGTATTGGGTGCAGTTACTGTGGATGAGATTCGCCGTATTGCCAGCGGTACAGAATTATTATTGAATGTGATTGCCTGGCCGGGGCTGCCGCCAGTGTCCGAACTAGCGGCGCTCGGTGTGCGCCGGGTCAGTGCCGGTTCATGGCTGCCACAAACATTGTGGGCGCAGACGGCCACTCTGGTGCGTGATTTTCTTGAGCATGGCATGTCAGAGCCTCTGGTTGAGCAGGCCGCTCCGTATGGCAATATCAATGCACTGATGCCAGTGTAATCAGCTCTCCAGAAAGCGCTGGGCATCGAGAGCCGCCATGCAGCCTGTGCCGGCACTGGTGATGGCCTGACGATACACATGATCCTGCACATCACCGGCAGCAAACACACCCGGTACATTGGTGGCGGTCGCCATGCCTTCGGTGCCGGTACGTGTCTTGATATAACCGTTATGCATGTCCAGCTGGCCTTCAAAGATGCTGGTATTGGGCTTGTGGCCAATGGCGATGAAGACGCCATGCAAAGGTACGGCGGTGATGGCGCCATCGGTAGCCTTGATCCGGATGCCGGTCACACCGCTGTCATCGCCTACAACTTCATCAAGGGTGTGGTTCCATTTGACGTCGATCTTGCCCTCGGCCACCTTGGCCATCAGCCTGTCGATCAGGATCGCTTCTGCACGGAATTTGTCACGCCTGTGGATGACGGTGACCTTGCTGGCAATATTCGACAGGTAGAGCGCTTCTTCGACAGCGGTATTGCCGCCGCCGACCACGGCGACTTCCTTGCCGCGATAAAAGAAACCATCACAGGTGGCGCAGGCAGATACGCCCTTGCCCATGAAGGCCTGTTCAGATGGCAGCCCCAGGTACTGCGCTGAGGCGCCGGTCGCAATGATCAGGGAATCACAGGTGTATTGCGCCTGGTCGCCGATCAGGCGTATGGGTTTTTCATCAAGCTTGGCAGTGTGGATATAATCAAAGATGATGTCAGTATTGAAACGTTCTGCATGTTGCAAAAAACGCTGCATCAGTTCTGGACCCTGTACACCCATGGGGTCGGCAGGCCAGTTTTCGACATCGGTAGTGGTCATCAGCTGGCCACCCTGTTCCACGCCAGTGATCAGTACGGGGCTGAGGTTGGCGCGGGCGGCATAGATGGCAGCCGAATAACCTGCGGGACCAGAACCGAGGATTAAGACTTTAGCGTGTTTGGGTGTGGACATGGTGTTGTATGCTGGAAGTGTATAGAGAATTTCATAACCCGAGGTAACGGTCCAGATGCTGGTTAAACAGTCTGGCTTCCAGAAAACCGATGACGCGGCTTTGCGGTATTTCCTTACCCGACTTGTCGAAGAAAATAATGCCCGGCGGTCCGAACAGCTGGAATTTTTTCATCATGGCACGGTCATCATCATTGTTTGCCGTGACATCGATTTGCAGTAATTGCATGCCCTGCATCTGCTGGCTGATCTTGCTGTCAGAGAAGGTGAAACGTTCCATCTCCTTGCAGGCCACGCACCAGTCTGCATAAAAATCCAGCATGACCGGACTGCTTGTTTTTGCCAGTGCCTGTTCCAGTTCAGCCAGATTACGCACACGGGTAAACTGTTTTTCTGTGCCGTGCTGTTCGCCAGCTCTGGCCGTTGTCGTTACAGCGGCAGCATGCCAGTGTGCCAGCGGCTGCAAGACATCACTCCCCTTGCTGGCGGCACCGACCAGTTCCAGCAAGCCCAGGATCAGGCATACCAGCCCCAGTGCCTTGCCAGAATAACTGCCTATGCCTGCGCCGTTAGTCAGGGGATTGAAGACATGCAACATCATGGCGCAGAGTATGAGAAAAGCCCCCCAGGCAGCCATCATCACCGTCACCGGAAAAACCGGGCTGACCATCCAGATGGCAACCGCGATCAGCAACAAGCCGAATAGTTTTTTGACACCATTCATCCAGTTACCAGCACGCGGCAGCAAGCTGCCTGCTGATACACCGGTCAGCAATAAAGGTGCACTCATGCCAACTGCCATCGAGAACAGGGCCCATGCACCTGTCATGACATTCCTGGTCTGGCTGATGTACAACAGCGCACCTGCCAGAGGGCCTGCAACACAAGGGCCGACAATCAGGGCTGACAAGGCGCCCATGATAAACACACCGGTCAATTTGCCACCCTGCAATTTGCCACTGCTTGCACTCAGGCGGCTTTGCAGTGCACCGGGCATTTGCAGTTGATAGACATCAAACATGGACAGGGACAGCAAGACCAGCAAAAAACCAAAGCCGAGCAAGACCCACGGTTTTTGCAGGGCAGCGGCCAGTCCTTCACCAGCCAGGCCGGCTGCCACGCCAAGACTGGTATACACCAGCGCCATGCCCAGACTGTACGCCAGAGCCAATGCAAATCCCCGGCCCTTGGAGACGACACCTTCACCCACAATAATCGACGACAGTATAGGCACCATGGGCAAGACGCAGGGTGTAAACGACAGCAGCAAACCAAACACCAGAAAAGCAATGGCGATACGCCACAAACTGCCGCTGGCCAGCGTACGCTGCACCAGCGAACTGTCATCATCTGCACCGCTGGTAGTGCTCACACTGCCTGATGACGCCGTGCTTGCTGCCTTGGCCGCAGTACCTGTATCAGCAGTGGCAACTACCGGCGCGTCGGCTTCTGTCAGTATGCCTGGCTTGTCCAGGTTCAGCGCATATTTTTTTTCTATGGGCGGATAACACAGACCTGCATCTGCGCAACCCTGGTAACCAAGAATGAATACGGCTTTGCCTGTTGCATCAGCACCTGCCTGCAAAGGCACATCCACCACCAGCTTGTCCTGATAGATTTCCATTTCTTTATTGAAATTACTATCAAATTCACGCTTGCCAGCCGGTAGTATCGGCGCACCTGCAACGAGCGTTGCGGGTGTACTGCTGTTGAATGAAAGTCTGTCACGGTACAGGTGGTAGCCGGGCGCAATGACCCAGCTTACCTGGACTGTCTTTTTGTCCTGCAATTGCACCTGCACCTTGAATGCCTGTTCAGGGTCCAGAAAATCCCCGGCCATGGCCACTCCCATGCTGCACCAGACAAACAGCATGCCGATGATTCCGGCGATCAGATTATTGAGATAAGGCCGCTTCATTCATTACTCCTGAATATTTTCATGTTCCTGACCGGAGGTGCTCCCTCTGACGACCAGTCAACAGACGCTTGCTACCATTGATGTTCAAAACCGACTTGCACAGAGCGCGCCGTCAGTGGCTCCAACCCTGGGCTACCCCGATGGAACAGACGCCAGTTGCCTCTTTGTTCATATTGCTCCAGCCGGACATCCATACGCCAGTCCTTGCCCAGTTGTTTCCCCACTTTAAAACCAAGTGCGACCGCTCCAAAGCCGGACAGACGCTGATCAGCAGTCAGCAACTGATTTGAGCCAAAGACATACCCGGGTGGAAAAGGTGCACCGAGTTTGCTGTCATAAACAGGATCAAAATAAAAACTGGCTGCACTTTGCGAATACAGGCGCAGTGACGGCGTGACAGTCCAGCCACCGGCCAG
Organism: Undibacterium paludis; assembly: GCF_022568815.1. Lineage (GTDB taxonomy): Bacteria > Pseudomonadota > Gammaproteobacteria > Burkholderiales > Burkholderiaceae_D > Undibacterium. Next base: position 82,716 of record NZ_JAKZHX010000001.1, read on the forward strand.
CGGTTGCACATATTCTCCCAGCAGGGTGTGTGCTTTTACGTCATAGCTATCACTGTAATAACGGTAACTGATACGGCTGCTGCCTTCGCTGGCTGCGAAGTGATGATTCCAGCGCAGCATCAGTGCAGTCTGTCGGCGCTCACGCGGGCGATTGTCCAAAGCCTTGTAGGGGTCGGAATAATAACCATCGCCGCGCGCATGAGTAAGCGTGACCTGGGCGATGTCTTGCGGTGTCAGTATGCGGGTCATGCCCAGCATGATATCGAGGGTCTTTCTGCGTTCATTGACGACGATATTATTGACAGGATTGATCTTGTCTTTGGCATAGCCAAGACCGGCCAGCCAGGTCGTATTCTTATCGTCACTGGACAGACTTCCCTGGACCGATAAAGCCTGGGATACATAGTCATGCTCGGTAGAATAGGCCGTACCTACCGTCAGGCTGCCGGTAGGGAAATAGCGCGTGATGGAAGCATCACCGGCTTTCCTGTGATCATTCATGCCTGACGCACCGGATACTGCCGTGTGATAACGTGGTGATGCCCCCGATACCGAATCCGAAGTCAGGCTGGTTTGCAATAGCCATTCACCCGCAATGGGCAAACTCAAAGACATTGATGGAGAATTGACGTTGATACGTTTCAGGCTGGCCTGGCTTTCTTCATAGTTCAGGTATTTGAAGGCGATAGTCGCCTGTTCGGGCGGCGTTTCTGCATGGGCGTCTGCAGGCAACATGACTGTCATGGCGACACTGCTGCCAACGATGACACCGGGCAGCATCAGTGCTGCATGCGCCAGCATATTACCAATGGGATGGGTCACGGCTTTCTGTTCCTGTGTTTGCTTCATATTCGTCATGTGGTTTCCGTTCTCTGTCAGTTGCAACCACAGCCGCCGCCGCCAACACCGGCGCCGCCGCTTGCTGCTTCCTTGCTGGTGTACATGTGTTCGGAGAAGCGGGCAGCCAGCCTGTCTTCTTCAAAAGTCATCGCAGGTTTTGCCAGCATGCCTTTTTCCCAGGCTTGCACCTGTTTGAAGGGAGTCAACTGGCTGCAGGCGCTCAGACTGCTCATTGCCATACCTAGCAAACTCAGGCCTGCCAGGCGTATCAGGGACAGGTGTTTCTTGCTCATTTTGCAGACCCCAGTAAAGATTTGATTTTGTTTTCCAGCTCTTCTTTATCGCTTTCCCTGAAACCGCTATGCTCATGAACCAGCTTGCCGTCCTGGTCTATCAGGAAGCTGCTGGGCATGCCCTTCACGCCATAGCTGCGCGGGGTAGCGCCAGCGGGGTCAAAAGCAACCACAAAACGTGCCGGTGTGGTGTTGAGAAAGTTTTTGGCGTCTTCATTCTTACTGTCCAGATTCACCGCGATGATCTGCAAACCACGCGCACCGTACTTGCTTTGCAATTCATTCATCCATGGAAAAGACTGGCGGCAAGGGCCGCACCAGGATGCCCAGAAATCCAGGTAAACCAGCTTGCCCTGGTACTTCGACAGCTTGACAGTAGCTTCACTGCCATTGAGTTCAAAAGCCGGCGCCGGCTTGCCCTTGTCCAGGGCATGGGCCTGAACAACCACAAGCAAGCCGACCACCAAGGTACTGGCAAGCGTCTTGATCTTTTTAGGTTTAAAAAATGTATTCATGGTTCATCCGATGTGTATGTCGTAACTGGTTGCTCTTCCTCGCAGCCTGCAAGGGAATGGCAGATGCCTCCCTTGCCAGTTGCATTCGACGAAAGATCAGACTTGCGCCTTGTTTGCAATTTGTCGCACCTGACGACGACGCCAGATCAGCACGGCTGCCGCCAGCAAGACCAGTACGGCCAGCATGGGATCATTGCCATCCTGTATGGATGTGCAACCGCCGCCACCGCTGTTGCTGACAACGTTGGCGCTTTGCACTACCGGTATGGCTGCTGTTGCCGCACCTGTCAGCGCCAGTGTCAGGTTAGTGGCCGCATCATTGGTCTGTATGCTGGCGCTGCCATTCGCAGTGCCGGTGACAGCCGGATTGAATTGAATCGTCAAACCGCAAGATGCACCTGCCTGCAAGACAAAAGGCAGCGCCGGGCAGGCAGCGGTATCCGCGCTGGCTGCAATAGAGAATGCGCCGCTGAAACCCAGACTGTTCAGGCTGACGGCGCTTGAACCTGTATTGCTGATGACAAAGCGTTTGCTGACTGCGCTTGAGCCCAATGTGACAGAACCAAAATCAAAAGACTGTGGACTGACACTGAGCGATGCGGTATTGCTCGCCACTGCGACGCCATTACCGAGCAGGTTCAGACTGAGTTGTGCACCGCTATCCGTCACCAGCAAGACATCGGCACTGCGCTTGCCGGCTGCTCCAGGTTTGAAGCTGGTCTCTATCGTGCAACTGCCGGCGGGGCTGACGCTGACATTACCGGCACATGTGCCACCCAATACGAAATCATTCAACTGACTGCCACTCAATACCAGGGACGTGATTTTCAGAGCTGCGGTACCGGTATTGCTCAAACTGGTGGAATGGACTGCCGACGTTTTACCCACCTGCGTGTCGGCAAAGCTGATGGGGCCAGCTTCTGACAATACGGGCCTGGCCGAGGCTTTTGCCGTACCCGTGCCACTGACAGCAAGCTGCGTGTTACCGGCATTGCTCGCCACCAGCAGGTTGGCGGTCACATCCCCCTCGGCAACAGGGCTAAAATTGACGACCACATTGCAACTTGCCGCCACCGCCAGAGTATTGGCGCAAGTGCTTCCTGCCGCTACTGAAGCCACTGAGAAAGCAGCATTGCCACTGATAGTGATGGAGCTGATGTTCAGTATGACGTTACCTGTGTTTGTCAGTGTAATAGTCTTGCCTGTACTGCTTGCCAGGGTTTGCGACCCGAAAGCCAATACGGTCGGTGCAGCAGTCAGCACCGGGGTCGCTGCCGTGGCGCTGGCGGTCAGGTTGATGACCGTGCTGCCATTACTGGCGTTGGATGCATTTGAAGCGATATTGATCGTCGCAGCAAAACTGCCAGCCGTGCCTGACTGTGCCTGTGCAGTGACGGTACAACTGCCGCCCGCAGCAAGTGGTGTGCCGGTACTGCAAGTGCCGCCGAGCTTGAAAATGGCAGCATTGCTGCCAGCCAGACTGATGCCGCTGAAGTTCAGGGCTGCCTGACCGCTATTGCTGACCGTGACAGTCTGTACCGCAGATTGCGTATTGACCAGCACGGCAGCAAAATTGATACTGCTGGCAGACAAGGCAATACTGGGCAAGGGCAAGGCATTGCCGGTACCGCTGAGGCTGGCCGTACTGCTGCCACCCGTTCCATTGTGGCTGATCACCAAAGAAGCAGCACGTGCACCGGAGGTCGCTGGCTTGAAGCCGACCTGGACGGTGCAACTGGCGCCCGCATTGACGCTGCCGCCGCTGGCACAGCTGCCACCACTGATGCTGAAGTCGCCGACATTGGCGCCGGTGATACTGATATTGCTGATATTCAGACTGGCTGTACCTGTATTGCTCAGGGTGGCAGCCAGGGCATCAGAATTCTGCCCCACACTGGTGCCGCCAAAACTCAGACTGGCTGGAGACAAGGTGGCGACGGGCCCGGCGGTCACACCGGGATTACCGATATAGGCTGCCAGGTCGGCTATTTCGGCTGTGCTGAATTTGCCATTATAAAGTGAACCCATGCCGCCCTTGTTGGCAGCCCAGGAACTGCTGATCACTGTCGGACTGTTCGCGCCGCGCAAAATGCCGTTCACATTCAGAGCCGGGCTGGCACCGTGACAGGCTGTACAACTGGTCCCGCCACCGGTCGGGCCGTTCAGATACAGGGTCTTGCCATTGAGGGCATCAGCAGCAGAGGCAGTGCCGGATAAAAAGACTGCGCTGGCATAGAGGGCAATACAACTGGCCCGGCCCAGTGACTGGAAGAGTCGCGATTGCAAGCTGTTCATAGAGTTTCCTGTCAAGTTTCTTGTTAAATAAAAAAGCAAAGGTTCAGAAATACGGAATTAAAAAAACTGTGAACCAGGGCGCAGATACGCCAGTCCTTTTTCCACAGATACAGCAGTCCCAGCAGCAAACCTGGAACAAAAACCAGGCTGGCGGACAGGTAACCTGAGCGCAGATGCAAGAGGCTGAAAGCCAGGGCAGCCAGCAAAACCACCGCTGCCTGCCGCCACCTGCCCCGCCCGGACCATCGCATCAACTGATGTTGCAGGCCGGCACGGATAATCCATTCTTCCAGTACCGGCCCCAACAGCAGCAAACGCAATACCGTCAGCCAGGTCAGTGGAAAAACGGCATTGCTGCAAAAATTGCTGTAAAAACTGTCCGGGCCAAATTGCATGTATCAAAAAATCATGTGGTCAAACATCGACAGATTGCAGATGGACAAAAAACCGTGCACCATCATCGCCATATCCCTGTCGTGACATGGCGGTAAAATTCACAGGTCAATACTGAACCGGCCCGAACAGGTTCAAAAGAAAATGCAGATTGTTGAAAAAAAATCGATAAAAAAATAAATCCGGAAAATTTCAATTTTCTTTGAACCTTCTGTATGACATCCGGTATTCACAGCCAGGATGTCAACAAAGAAGTACAGCAAACCAGACAATTGCACGTCGGATAAAAGCTGAGAAAGCAGGAGTGGCGTATCAAACAATATGACAAGGGCACCACGAATGGTGAGGCGTCTGAGGTGGAACTTATACAATTGATATCAAGGGCGGACCGTAGCGCCTTTGAGGTCTTGTATCGCGCCTACTTCCAGCGTCTGAGCCGCTTTCTCTCCAGTGCCTTTCATAATTCGCGTCTGATAGAAGAAGTGATCAACGAAACCATGTTTGTCGTCTGGCAAAAAGCGGATACCTATAACCATGCGTCCAAGGTTTCGACCTGGATATTTGCGATTGCCTACAGACAGGCATTGAAGGCCATCAACCAGTCAGACGAGCCGGTCGACAACGAGGTGGGACAGGAACTGGACAATGAAGAAAATGAGCCTGAGCAACAACTGTCCCGGCTGCAACTGGGCCAGTTGATACAAGGCGCGCTCAAGTCTTTACCGTTTGAGCAACGCATCGTTGTCAGCCTGACTTATTTTCATGACATGGGTTATCAGGAAATTGCTGAAATGATCAACTGCCCGGTCAATACGGTCAAAACCCGCATGTTCCATGCGCGCCTGAAATTGAAGAACATGCTTTCCCTTCATATGGGAGTTACAGAATGAACCAGCCAGCAATGAATAAACACCCAGCCAGTGAAGACACGCATCGTGCGATACAAGAGTTGTTACCCTGGTTTGCCGCCAACAGCCTGACCAGACAGGAAAAAGACATGTTGCAGCAGCACCTGGCATCCTGCACCCAGTGTCAGTCAGAACTGGCGTGGCATCAGGCCTTGCGTGAACATGAACCGCAAGCGGCGATCATGCCTGATGTCGATGCAGCCTTTGCAAAATTGTTGCCGCGCCTGCCGCCGGAAGTACAGTCTGCCAGACAAACGGAATTACCAGTAGAGTTGCAGGCAGGATCGCAGGCGGGGTCTGTATTAAAAACAAAAACAGTAGTTGACCAACCGGCTCCAGGCTGGCTGGCAAGCCTGAAGTCAAGATTAAAAGAATACCTGCAACAACCGGGCCGGGACTGGGCCATGGCAACCATAGCCTGCCAGTTTGTACTGATTGCGGGACTGGGCTTGGGGCTGGTATTCCAGTATAGTGAGCAAGATGGCAGAAACCATGAGTACCGCGCCCTCAGTGCTGCATCGGGCATGGAAAGCGTCAGGCATGCTGATGGTGATATTGCAGTCAGCTTCAAACCTTCCGCGACAATACGCGAAATACAAAAGAGCCTGCATGCCAGCGGAGCCAGGATAATCGACGGACCAACCATCGCAGATGTCTATATACTCAGCGTACCGACAGAGCAGTACCAGCAGGCATTGCAGACCCTGAGCGCCGAAGCACATGTCGCCTCGGTCGCCTCACTGAAAACCGGTGCAACAAAATGAAGCTGCGCTTATCTATCTCTTTCAACATACTGCCAGGTTTTCTCATGGCTTGCCTGCTCGCCGCTACGTCGGCGATTGCAGCCATACCCAATGATGACACGACCGCCCCACAGCAGGTGCAGCAGGCCGCCGTTGCAGAACGCCAGTTACTGGTCATGCTGCGCATGCCTGCCCCCCATTATCGCCCTGATGTATCTTATGGTGGCAGCTATAAGAATGATATTACCGAAATCGCCAGACGCCGCCTGGCGGAAGAACTGGCTGGCAAATATGGCTTGAAAGTCATTGATAACTGGCCCATGCCCGCACTCAACATCAATTGCTATGTGATGCAGGCCGGCGAACATATTTCGCTGGAACAGGCCATCAGGCAATTGAACCAGGACCCGCAAATAGAATGGGCCCAGCCACTCAATACCTTCACCGCGCAATCAACCACACAGCCTGCCCTGTCACCTGCCGATGCCGGTCTGCAAGGCATGCAACTGGTTCAAAAATACTGGCAACTCAATGATGTCCATAAACTGGCTACCGGACGTAATGTACTGGTGGCCGTGATTGATAGCGGCATTGATACCGGCCACCCAGACCTGCAAGGCCAGGTGCCAGTCAGGGAGAATTTTGTTGATGGCAATCCTTATCTGCCAGAAATACATGGCACAGGCGTAGCCGGCATCATTGCCGCCCATCCGGATAGCAAGGGCATCACGGGCGTCGCTCCCGGCGCCCGCCTGATGGCTTTACGCGCCTGCTGGCAAGAAAAAAATGGCAGCACCAGTTGTAACAGCTTTACCCTGGGCAAAGCCATCAACTATGCAATCCTGAACCATGCCCAGGTCATCAATCTCAGTCTGTCCGGTCCTGACGATCCCTTGTTGCGCAAGTTGATAGATCTCGCCAATGCACGCGGTATCAAGGTGACAGGTGCTGTCGATTCAAGAAAAAGCGATGGCGGCTTCCCTGCTTCACATCCTGCCGTATTTGCCGTGTCCAACCAGCCTGAAAGTGGTATGCCGGACAAGAAAATACTGATTGCGCCCGGTATTGACATCCCTACGACAGCCTTGCATTCACGCTGGAATTTTGTCAGTGGCGCATCCTATTCGACTGCCCATATTTCTGGCATGATGGCGCTCTTAAGTGAGCTGCAACCGACGATCAAGCCGGTGAAAATACGCGATGGCATCATCATGCGCAACAGGCAGGATGATGACGTCAGGCTGAGTGGCAATATCGATTTTTGCGCCAGCATGAAACAACTGTCCGGACGATGTGCATGCGTCTGCAAGAAAGATTAAATGTCCGACCTGAACGACATCACGGCATATCAACAGGAACAGGTAGCGAATTGCGCCGACAGCTATTGATACCCCGTCCCTGGTTATTCACCCTGGCAACTGCCTCACTGGTATCGCTGCTGTGCCTGCCTGCCGGCATGGCGCAGGCGCAGACCAGCGGCAGCGTCGCTATCGTTTCTGATTACGTGTATCGCGGCATTTCGCTGACGAATGATAAACCGGCCTTGCAGTTCAACCTGGTCTACGACGCGCCGCAAGGCTGGTATGGTGGATTGTTCGCAACCCAGATGGCCGCGTCGGATAACCAGACCAGGATACGTTACATAGCCTACGGCGGCTACTCGCAAACCCTGCCCTCCGGCCTGAACTGGGAGCTGGGTGCCAATCAATTCCTGATGCCCCAGGACAGCAGCACCAATTACTCAGAAGTGTATGCAGGCTTGGGTTTTGAGCGTCTCAGCGCAAAAATCCATTATTCACCCAATTACCTGAGAGCCAACAACAAGAATATCTATCTTGATCTTGGTGCAACCTATCCTGTCACCGATATGCTTGATGCCTTTGTCCACATCGGCTTTTCGAGATTGCTGCCCGCCACGATCTACGACAGCAGGGCCACCCGTTGCGACGCCATGCTGGGCTTGAACTTGCATCAGGCAGAGTGGACCCTTAGACTGGGCAGAACCGTGCAATGCGGCAATCAGAAAACAGCTAACCCATATGCAACGGCTTTTCAGGCCGCTACCGTTTTGAGCATTATTCGGGCTTTTTGAATGGCAACTTGCCAGGTCCAGGTGATTATGCACAATGACTGAACTTCAGGTTCTGCACAGACCAGGTCTTGTCATTTAACTTTTTACAATAAAATTGTATTTTGTGATGCACATCACATTATTTAAATAAAATTTCAATAACAATTCCGCATGGAAAAAATGCAGCTGATGTGCAATCAGCTTTTCTGTTTAAAAGCAATTTCTTTCCTTTTCAAATGCATGTGGTGTGCTATGGCATCGGTCGAAACAACAAACGGAAAATGAACCCCGCCGGCAAAAAGATGTCAATACGGCAGCAATAATGAGAGTAATGGCTGGACAATCCCGCCCCGAGGACGAACCCGTCTGTGGCGACAAGACAATTGTGCATCAAGAGAAGATCAACCAATTCAACAGCGGATCATAAATGCCCATACAGGAAAAAATCAACGACACGATAGTCAGTTACTCTTTTACTGATCTTGGTACATTTGGTGGCCGTACCAGCGAGGTACGCAAAATCAGCGACAACGGAACCATCGTCGGCTATGACACCAAGAATGAGCATTCCCTGTTTGCTCCCTCATACATAGAAAAGAGCTATGCAGCCAAATGGAGTTTTTCACCGGCTACGCCGACCAGGACAGAAATCATCGCCGACGCCGGCAGCAAGATTACCTGTCTCAACAACAAGGGCCTGATGACGGGCTCTTCAGTGTGGTCCAGCACCGGGAACGGCAAAGTCCTGCAAGCCACTGTCTGGACCGAGACCCAGGCCATCAATCTGGGTTCGCTCAACGATAACAGCTACCGAAGTGAAGCAACATCTGTCAATGATGCTGGCCAGATCACCGGCATCTCTTATCTTGACAGCAAGCAGGGCAGTTACCACGCCGTCAAATGGCAGGACGGGAATATCAGCGACCTGGGTACGCTGGGTGGACGCTTCAGCCAGGCCAATTCCATCAACAAGTATGGCGTTATCGCCGGCTGGTCAGAGGATGCGAACCAGGGCTCCATGCATGCCACCATCTGGAATGGCGACCAGATCATCATCATGCATTCGAATTACAGCCACTCGCTGGCAAAAGATATCAACGACAATGGCGTCGTTGTTGGCGCCGTGTCCGGCGAGCATGTCAATCCCATGGCCAGTGTCTGGGTCGACCAGCGGGAAACCGTCTTATCAACAGGCGACAGTCTGTGGTCACGCGCCAACGCCGTCAATAACATGGAACAGATCGTTGGCTATGTGCGCTATGCGAATGAAGAACTTCAACATGCCAGTCTGTGGCTGAACAAAAGCAGCACAGCCATTGATCTCAACGATTTCATTGACCCGGCAATGCGTGAAGCCGGCTGGGTGTTGACAGACGCCAGAGACATCAATGAGCAGGGCGACATCGTCGGCACCGCTTTGAACACCCTCACCTATCAGTCGCACGCCTATCTGTTAAAGGCCAGCAATTTGTTCTCACCAGCGCCAGTGGTTACGATAACAGGCGTTGATGCTACGGCATTTTCGTCGGCACATTTGCTGTTACAGGTTCAGTAAAATTTTTCTGCATGCTGCCATACTTTGGCAGCATGCAGACATCACCCTTCTGGAAAGAGCAGGCCAGCTCCTGCCCTTATCCGCGCCAGCCCGGAAAATCAGCTTCCTTAAACACCGCTCTCTCCCTGATTAGCTTACGTACATTCAGGTACGTTTGCATCTTTAAAAAATCCCTTTAAAAACAAAGCACTAATTCAATTCCGAACTGTAGCAATTTGAAACGAATTAATCGCGTCTTTTTCCTTGACTTTAGTTAACAACATACTAATATTGAACAATTAACATGCAAATTAAGTAATAAGTATATGCGCTGATCTTCCATACCGTTTCTGTTTTCAACTCACCTGCAAATCCCTTTCCTCCAGGACTCGCCCGTGCGAGCCCCAAGGGGTCATCGTCGCCGTTTTCAAAGCGATGCCTTGGTGAATAAGGCTGGAACAGGCTTGATGAGCAGATGGCAAATTACCCTTTGTGGAATACGCGTCAAGGTTTTGCATGCCCAGATATTGCAAGGTTTTTGTACCTGATCCAGCTATCCAGACAAGCCCGATGCTGATCAGGTGTTTTAATCAACCGGAGAACTGTAATGGCAAAAAGTAAGAGTTTTGTAGAGGTGCTGGCTGACGATCCCAATGCTGTTCCTGACGTGATTTTACTCAATGGCTTTACGGGGAAATCCGCCATGGAGGGTTATACCCGCCTCTACCTGAACGCAGTACTGAATGAATTTTACGAAATACCCAGTGACGCAATCCTGCATACGGCAAGTGCTACTACTGCGGCTGACAATCCACTGGAAACCAGCTATTTGTGGATCAAGGCAGACGCCGAACTGATACGCAAAGGCAAGAGCGTTGCCGATACCAAGACCTGTTTCTTTACCGGCCCGATACAGAGCGCACAGACAGCCCAGACCAATGCGGCGGCCGCCGTCCAGAGCGGTCCGACAGGTGTCCAGAACTGTACGCAAGCGCCTGCCACATGCGGCAACACCGCCTGGCCAGGCTGTCCGGCAAATCCCAATTGAAATATTCGTGAAGTGGAAGGCCAGTCCTTTTTCTCATGCGAATGTGTGAAGTGATGACCATTTTCACCACAGCGTGGCTGTATTTGCCGTCATCCAGTTGTGCCCTTTGTTTTTATATTGACCTTGAATTGTAGTTCCACTCTTAGGAGAGTTAGTCATGACTACGCAATTCCCGATATGCCCCCCAATTACTCATCTACCCCCCTGCGGCGTTCAGACACTGTTGCCACAGTGTTTACCTCATACTGTCATCATCCAGCAATGCCAGCCGCAGACTTTGCAACCACCGTGCCTTCCCCATACGATCATCATTCAGCAGTGCCAGCCGCAAACGCTGCAGACACCATGCCTGCATACTGTGCATCCGCCATGCCCGCCTCAAACCTTGCAACCACATTGCCTGACACAAACTGTGCCAACACTGTGTATAGCTGGTACACACATTCCACCAACATTCACAACAACGACACCGGTCTTCAACACACCCGTGCAACAGACACCGGTTCAACACCAGGCACAAAACGCGTTCGCAGCACCGGCACAGGCACAGCAATTCGCTGCGGCAGCACCGGCAGGCGCAGGTCCTTTTGGCCCAACTGGCGTGCAATATTGCACAGCCGCACCACAATATTGCGGCAATACCGCCTGGGGTTGCCCACCACCCGCCGCCGCACCGCAACAGGCAGCACAAATGATGCCGCATCAGACCACCAATCCAACGGCATCGACACATTGCTTCATTTGCCCGCCAATGACGGTTGATGCAGCTGCCGCCAATGCCGCTGTTGGCCCAACTGGTGTCCAGCATTGCACGATTGCCCCGCAAGTTTGCGGCCACACGGCATGGCATGGTTGCCAGCCACCGTTTTCCGCTCCACCGCATTGCCCTACCGTGGTCGCTGCCTTGTGCCTGCCACCATTGACTGCGCCACAGCATTGCCCGACTGGTGTCGCTGTTTGCCACCAGACTGCCACACAGACAGTTGCACCGACACATCTGCTCGGTTGCACTTGCCTGCCGATGACGGTTGGCCCGGTAGTCCCTACACACAATATGCCAATTTGTGGCCATGGTTGCCTGCCTATGACGATAGGTCCTGTCGTGCCTACACATAACATGCCGATTTGTGGCAACACTTGCCTGCCGATGACAGTCGGTCCGGCAATCACAGTACCGGGAGTTTGCTAAGCGGCTCTGCCGGCAGGCTGATCACCTGACATCAGCCTGCCAGTCATCTGCAAAGCCCGGCAAGATCAGGCAACAACGGCCAGACAGGCAATGTCTGGCCGCGGGGATCTTGTCGTCCTGTTTTTGTTTTTCAAGCCCGAAGCGCGCACTGGCACGCTTCGGGCTTTGGTCTCCAATCAGTCTTTTCGCAAAAAACAAGGAGTAGCCCTGATGTTTTTGACGCCTTCCAACATGGCCCATTATCTGCTGGCGAGAGGCACGCTGACGCCGGCCACGGTAGTCAACGGTGACTTCATGGTCGTCGAAGCTGGCCGCCGCAATCGCAATTTTAAAATCATCCATCGCAATGGCAGCGGTCTCTTCATCAAGCAGATCAAGGATATGGAGGCGATGTCCATCTCCACCATGCAGCGTGAAGCTGCCTGTTACCGCATGGCTTTGCAAGAGGGCTATCATGGTCTGGCGCAACTGATGCCGCGCATGATAGACCATGATGCAGATCGCCATTGCCTGACCATAGACTTGTTGCCATCGGGTGAAAACCTGACTGAATTCCATCAACGCAGACACAGCTTCCCTGTGGAAATTGGCAAGATGCTCGGCGTCTCGCTTGGCACTTACCACCAGACCCTGCGCGGCAAACCCTTGCGTGCAGAAGACCTGGCAAATTTCCCACGTACCGCCCCGTGGATATTATCCTTCCACCAGACCAGCCTGATGGGCGGCAATACCCTCAGTGGCGGTGTGCAGCAACTTGGCGCCATCATCCGGCAATACCCTGACCTGCAAAACAACCTGATGCGACTGGCCCGGCAATGGCAGTACGACAGCATCATCCACGGTGACATGAAGTGGGATAATTGCGTGGTCTACCCTGATGCGGAAGGCAAGCTCAATTTGCGCATCATCGACTGGGAACTGGTCGATTATGGCGACGCCAGCTGGGACATCGGTGCAATATTACAGGCCTACCTGACTGCCTGGATATTTTCCATGCCTCTGGTGCAGGAAAACTCCCCTGAAAAATATGTCAGCAAGGCTGCTTATCAGCTTGAGACCATGCAGCCCGCCATCCATGCATTCTGGCGCAGCTATACAGAAACTGCGGGCATAGGCAAGGCACAGGCAAATGCTTACTTGTTGCGTTGTATAGAATACGGCGCTGCACGCATGGTGCAGACCGCTTTTGAAATCCTTTATTACTCAAACACCATGACGGCACATGCAGCAACCCTGTTGCAGGTCAGCCAGAATATTTTGCTTAATCCGCGCCAGGCAGCAACGGCCTTGTATGGTTTTCCCCAGGAGTTGTCATCATGAACGAACCCACTCTCACTGATGAATTGACTGGCATTTTCGAACGCCTGCATATCCACAGCTATGCCGGCTATTCCTTCGGCGATGCGACTGTCCTGCCGGTGCCTGCCTACCCTGGTGTGAATGATCCGGCCATGGTCTTGATGGAAGCCATACGCACTACCCTGTATGGCAAATGCTATGTGCGTGACTGTGGTGATGAAGTAGCGACTCCCGCGCAAAACCTGATCCCTGTCCTGACTCAGGTCAACCAGACACAGGACCGCTGGGACCCGGGCTGGAGTATTTACCAGCAAAGTCCGGACGGCCGCATTCTGGTGCAAAAAGGTGAACGCAGTCGCCCTGCCGTGGTCGGTGAATATGCAACCAACAAATGGCCGGGTGTACCGCCCGTACAAGGGGAGCAGGTCAACCTGCGCGTCTACCCTGGCACAGGTGACGCCCAGCAAGGTTTTTATTACGCCTTTGGCAGCAGCCTGTCTGACCAGTTTGACGATTATGCGTTGTTGCGCTTTTACTTCAATGTACCGGCACATGCAGCGACGGAATTACTGCATGGCCTGACCGGCAAGCTCAATCGCTATGCCATCCCGTTTCGTTTCAAGACCCTTGTGGATGCCAGTGCCTACCGGCGCGCTGACGCTGCGGTCTTGTATGTAGCCAAACGTTATCATGCCATCGTCAGTTCGCTCTTGCTGGATCTGCGCGAATCGTTAGGTGACAAATTGCGTCCTGCCGTACCGATGTTCAGCAAACGTTTTGCCGACGGTATAGGCATGGCAGAAGAGCCAGGCACGGGCGAAAGCTTTGGCATGCATCGATGCCGCCTGGTGGCAGAAGGTATCATCGACGCCTGGCTGGCGGGCACACAGGCAATCAGCGCACGCAGCGAAGCGGTGAAAAAACGTTTCAGCAACAATGGTCTTGATCTGGCCGCACCTTATCTGAACAAACGCTCTGTTGACTTGCTCGACACTGTCACTCTTACCGGGGGATTGAATTTATGAATACAGGCAAAGACATGTACCTGGACGTGGCTGACCGCATAGGCCGCAATCTTTGTCGTGATGCCGTGTGGGATGGTGCACGCTGTAACTGGCTGGGCTGGTCCATGGAGTCGGTCAACCAGACCTGGGTGCCTGCGTATCGCTCATTTGCCGGGGACCTGTACTCGGGGACCAGCGGTATCGCCCTGTTCCTGGCTGAGTTGCACCAGTTTAGTAGCGACAGACAGCAAAAACGGGTGATGGAAGCAGCACTGAACCAGGCCCTGTCCCTGTCGGCGCAAATGCAGGGCGCGGCGCGCAATGGTTTTTATGCCGGCGCCAGCGGCCTCGCCTATGTCCTGGTACGGATAGGACAATTGCAGCAAAACGAAGCCTTGATACAACGTGGCCTGAGTGAAATGGCGACGCTGTTGCCACTGGCGCCCGACGCGCACTACGTCGACGTCATCGGCGGCAGTGCAGGTGCCATACCTGCCATGCTGAAACTGGGGCTGGAACACCAGCGGGCGGACTTCGTCGAGATGGCGCAACGACATGGTGACGAACTGCTCAAACATGCTGTCAAGAGTGATCAAGGCTGGTCCTGGGACACCATGCATGTACCCGGCCAGAAAAACCTGACCGGTCATTCACATGGTGTTGCCGGTATTGTCACGGCGCTGCTGGAACTGTACCGTGCATGTGGTGAAGAGCGTTATCTGGAAGGTGCGAAACAAGGTCTGCGCTATGAACGTCATCTGTTCAGCGCACAACATAGCAACTGGCCCGATCTGCGCATGATGGATACCAGCCAGCCCGAAGCCGCACCCATCTATAACCTGGCCTGGTGTCATGGCGCACCTGGCATAGGCTTGTCACGCCTGCGCAATGTCGCCCTGCTGGACTCAGACCCTGAGCTGATACAAGAACTCAATGCAGCACTGCAAACAACTGCACATGCCCTGCTGACACCGTGGGTGCATGGCATGGGTAATTATTCGCTCTGTCATGGCTCCTGCGGCAATGCGGAATTGATGATCATGGCAGGCCATGACCTGAATCGCCCTGACCTGCTACAGGTCGCACACAAGGTCGCGCAAGAAGGCTGGCAGCACTATGGCCAGACTGAGATGGCCTGGCCCTGCGGTGTCGCAGGCGCGGGGGAGACACCCAACCTGATGCTGGGCACGGCAGGCATAGGCCATTTCTATCTGCGTCTGCATGACCCCGTGGCAGTACCCTCAGTACTGATCGTGACACCGCCGCAAAAACTGCCGCATTAAGGTTCTGTCATCTGAAAAAAACGGCATCGTCGCGAGTGACGATGCCGTTTTTTCTTCCTGACTTTTTTCTCCTGGTTTTTCTGATTCAGCCTGATTACAACAAACGGCTATAGTAAGCAACTTCTGCTTTCAGGCGTGCCAGTTCCGCCTGGTCGCCGCGTGCCACGGCGTCCTGTATGGACACGCCATACAGGGCTTGCGGTGGCATGCCTTTGGCTTTCAATGCCCGGTCCAGTGAAGGCAGCAAGCGTTCAATGGCGGCAGCAGAGGTCAGGTAATCGAGTACCTGGTCGCGGATGGCAAGCATTTTGCTGACATCGCCACTGGCGATGGCGTCATGCATGGGGACTGCATATAAAGCAGCGAGAGGTGCAGCATTGGTAGAGGCCATATCTATTCCTTTCAGTAGTGCATGCAGCGATATTGCTGGCATGCGATTGCAAAGAGGACATTTTCATCAAATCAAATGCGGGTGAACTACCCCGGCAGGCAGGAACTGTGCTTGCCGGTTCTTGCTCTTCATACGGTGCTGGTCAACGCATTCAGGCGATCAAGTACACGCCTGAGTTCGGCCATGACGGCTTGCCGCCTGGCTTCTTCAATTGCATACTTTTGTGCTGCTGCGGCAACATCCGCCCGGCAATGCGGACATGTTGTTTCATCTGGCCAGATGTACTCATTGCAGTTGCGACAAAGCGTCAGTTCCGGCAGGGGAGCACTGGGCGTACGTTCTGCCACCCTTGGTGGCGGGGCCGGCTCTTCAGGCAGCACTTCACGCCCCGGAATGGCTTCTTCATACAATTCAAATCTGCCTATGGCAAAAGGCTTGTCAGGCGCAGGCGCCACCTTGCGGATTTTTTCATGTATGCCGCGTTTTTCCAGTTTCAGTGCGCGGTAGTGGCAATAAGGGTTATTGCCAGGTTTGCCAAACAGGGAATCGGAAGTCCAGGTGCAGCCACCACGACAGACATCGGCGTAGTAACAGGTACGACAATGGCCCCACAAGGAATCAATATTGCGCATGCGGCCAAAGTGCAGGGCTTCAGAGGTGTTCCACAATTCTGCTACGGCAGTATCGCGGACATTGCCGCCGCCATAGGTTTCTGTCGCCAGCGAAGGACATCCCTTGATGGTGCCATCGGCTTCCAGGCCGATAACATTCTGACCGGCGGCACAACCTGTCCAGTGCAGGGTTTCATCGCCCAGACCACGCCAGTGATGCTCGAATGGACCGAAGTAACCAAGGTTATTGCCAAAGGTCAGCAACAGGCCGCGTTGCTGACCCTCATGGTAAAGACGGTTCAATAAAGGCATGAGTTCCAGGACACGATGCGGTTGCAACAGCAGGTGATCATTCTCTACCGCATTGCCCATGGCCACCGTGATTTGCAACTGCCAGTGGGTGGCGCCGGCTTCGATGATGCGATTGAACAGTGGTTCCAGCTGCTCTATGGTTTCTGCACCGATCTGGGTATTACAGCTGACACCCATACCCAGGGACTTCGCGGTTTCCATGGCGCGCAGGGCATCATTCCAGGAACCAACTACACCGCGTACCCTGTCGTGATAGTCCTTCATGCCATCGATGGAAACACCGATGCCAAACAAACCTGCCTCTTTACCTGCCTGCAACCTGGCCGTATTGAGGTTGCGCGCCCCGGTCTGTATACCTACCCGGATGCCATGGCCGGCAATGCGCGACACCAGTTGCAGCCAGTCCTTGCGCAAGAATGCTTCGCCACCTATCAGGGTGATTTCACGTGTGCCCAGGGCAGCCAGCTGATCGATCACCGACAATGCTTCATCGGTAGACAGTTCGCCCACCCTGCGTTTGCCTGCACGCGAACCACAATGACTGCACTTGAGGTTACAGGCGAGTGTAATTTCCCACACAACATGCACAGGGGTATGGCCATTCAGGTCGGACAGTGTGCGCGCCCTGGCGGGTTCGGATACGAGAGTTTGTTCCATGCTTGGCTCCGGTGGGAAATGCCAGCGAACTGGCATCTGGGATTAAGTGATGCCTGCTTACTTCCCTGCGTTGAGTTGCGCCAGCAGGCTTTGGGCATAAGCTTTGAGACGATCCACTTCTGCGTGGTCGCCACGGGCCTGTGCATCCTGTATGGCAACGCCGTAAGGTGTGACTGGATGAAAGGCGCTGGCGCCACCCAGCAGGTTGTTATAGGTATTCAGTTCAGTTTTGATGCGGGCAATTTCAACACTGTCACCACGGGCCAGTGCGTCTTGTATGGTGACGGCATACAGCGGACGTATTACACCGCCCTTGGTCTTGATGGCATTTTCCAGCTCAGGCAACAGGCGGGCAACATCAGCCGCTGCTGCCAGGTGGGTGAATGCGGCTTCGCGTGCAGCACTCAGTTGAGCCGTATCACCACTAGCAATGGCATCGCTCATCGCTGCAGCATACATAGGTATAACAGGGCCATAAGAATCTTTATTGGTAGTCATGAATTACTCCTTTAAATGATGCGTCTGATTCGTGCGTACTTGAGTTTGGCAAACCTGCTCGCTATCAATAATGCAAGCTTAGTTAGTATATTTTCAATTATTGGAAAGTCAATGTTATTATTTTTTGATTAATAAAATATTTGCAAAATATTGTGGCAAATCCTGCATCTTTTCCAAAGTCACCGCTGAATTCCGGCATGTCCAGTACATTCATTCAAGAAATGTTGAATGCGTTTAGTATCTGCTTTTGCGCAAGAACACCAAGGAATAAAAATGAAAAATGTGCAGGTCAGCGGCACCGAAGGTTATGCAGAGGCTGCTGAATTTCTTATCCCGCAATGGAAAGAAATTTCGTTTTCCCGGCAACATCAGATCGTCATGCATCTGTTACCGACAGCACCTGCACGTATCCTTGATCTTGGCGCTGGCATAGGTAGGGATGCTGCGGCATTTGCCACCATGGGGCACCAGGTGGTGGCAGTTGAACCGACCAGAGAGCTGCGTCAGGCCGGCATGACCTTGCACGCATCGACAAGCATCGACTGGCTTGACGACAGCCTGCCGGACCTGACGCTGCTTCGCTCACGTAAAGAACAGTTCGATCTCATCATGCTGACAGCTGTCTGGATGCATCTGGACAGTCAGGAACGTGAACAGGCCATGCATGTGCTGACGGAGCTACTGGCTGATACAGGCTTGCTCATCATGTCCCTGCGCCATGGCGCGATTCCAGCCGGGCGACGCATGTTTGACGTCAGTGCAGATGAAACAATCAACCTGGCACACAAGCATGGCCTTAACCTGGAACTGAATAAGCACACTGCATCCCTGCAAAAAACCAATCAACAAAATGGCGTCACCTGGACCAGGCTGGCTTTCCGGAGAAAACCATCCTGATCGCAAAGACGTCTTGCTGACCGGTCACAGATAACAGGAGCAACAGCAAGGGTCACACTAAATGACATATTGACCACAATTGCATTTTATGAAACACTTGGTAACACACTTCCATGAAGCTCACAACATCTCCCCCATGCCAACGATAGTCATCCCAAACAAACCGCTACCCCGCCCATGCACATCTGAAATCATCCTGCGTGGACTGAACAACCCGCGCGGTTTGCGTATCAAGGCAGATGGCAGCCTGTTGCTGGTTGAGGCTGGTACTGGTGACGCCGACAATCCTTTCTCTGGAAGGCTCTTGCAATTCAAGCCTGGTGCTGCGAGCAACTTCTTGCCGGCTGAGGTACTGGCTTGCGGCTTTCGTTCCATGAATATGCAGGCCCGCATGTGTCGCGATGAAATTTTTGGCCTGGCCGATATCGCCTGTGGTGACTATGGCCATAGTGAGAAGCGCTGGCTGTTGAGTCAGACTGATTATGTGGCCGGTTCACGCGTCATGGATGTGAGCAACCTGCCGCCGACTACCCTGTTCCAGAGCCATGGCAATCTGAATGCCCTCTGTTATCACCCGCAAAGAAAAAGCTGGCTGACAGTCAAACCCGACACCAACCAGGTGGTGGAGCTGATGGAAGGACAGCCAGAAAAAGTGCTTGCTGACTTGCCTGACTTGCCGGGTGGACAGCATGCCGTGCCTGTCACTGTCATACTCGATCAATACATGTCCGACACGACTACCCAGCCGGTACTGATTTCACTATTCTCTGGTGAGTTGCAAGGCGATGCAGACAAGACCGGTATCCATTTTCAAAAAGCAGTCAGCAAGATTTTACGTCTTGATCCTGACAGCCGTGAACTGACAGCGGTAGTGGAAGGCCTGACCTTGCCCACTGGTCTGGCTTTTACAGCCCAGCGCCAGTTACTGGTACTGGAGTTGTGCGCAGATTTTTGCCAGCCTATGCCAGCAGGACATGTACCGGACCAGGCCTGGCATGGTGGCTTTGAACGATATTCAGGTCGCCTGTTGTGCCTGGATTTGCAGACAGGAACGGTGAACTGCCTCGCTGACCATCTTGATACGCCATCGAATTTATGTGTAGACGGCAATACCGTTCTGATCAGCGAAGGCATGGGTCTGCCCGGCCGCCTCATCCCGGATCAGGACGGGCAGGCCCGGCCTTTGCAAGGCTATGTGCGCAGGCTGTTTTTGCCTGCCAGTTAGAGTCACACGTCCCGCTATACTTATACCTGTTTACTGCAGATTCTGCAAATGCGCTGTCAACTCGGCCAGCCTGGCAGGGAAAGGTTCTTGCGCTATCCAGTCAGCCGGGTCCCCTTCTTTTTGCCAGGCAAAGCCGACCACGGCCATCACCTCACCGGCCTGGCTCAGCAAAGGGATGGCTATCGCCGCCTGAGCGCCGACTGCCTTGGCGCCAGGGCGTATATTGCCACTATTATCGTCTTGCAGGTTGCAGGTCTGCACCGGCGCTTTGCGCAATTGTGCGGCACCCGCCATGCCCTTGCCATGGACGACATGAGCAACGGTAGCAATGACCGGCGGTGGTATGCGTAGTGCGGCACTCAGGTACAGGTCTTCACCACGTTGTATGTGTACCGTGCCAGCCGCAGCGCCCAGACTGGCGATGCTGGCTTCCAGCCATTGCTGGTGTTCACTGTTTTGTTCGTACATATTTTCTCCTTATCGGTTTAAACGTCCCTTTGCACAAATTTTTCGTATAGTTGCTGCCAGCTGAAATCTGTTGCGGCGGCGATCAGGCCCATCTCTTCGCAGCGCCGGTATACGGCCAGACTGATCGGGTTACAGCTCGCAGGCAAGCTCTTGGCGATGGCCAGCTTTTCTATCCTGGTCGACTTGTCCAGTGCCTGCATTAAGGCGGCAACACCGTATTCGTCAGCATGTGGTGTGACGCATCGCCAGAGTTCCGGGCTGATGGAGCGGCCAGCTGCCCAGCGCTCATAAGCCAGGTCAACCAGAATGACCGCCAGCGCGGGATTAGCTCTTGCATCGACAGCCTGTACCGGCCACAAGGGGCTGTCAAGAAAGAAGGTCTTGACCACCATCTGGTTCCAGGCTGCCTCATCAAATGCCTCCACCGGATAGGGATTGCGATGCGCCATCGCCTCAAAGACAGGGCGCATGCTGGAACGTATCGCTTCACGCGCCCTGTGCTCTATGGACTGAGTAGCAGGGTAAAGAGCAAAGCCGCAATACAGGGCAATCAATTCATTGATCTCGGCACTATCGGCCAGCCTGTCCAGTAAAGCCGCAAATGCCTGCTCATCATCATGCATGCCGGCATACGCGATCAGGATGAAAACGACTCTGGCGGCAATGTCGATGCTCCAGTTTCCGGGGTCAAAGCCGGTACGCAGCAACCCAGCCCGTTGCAATTCTCCTGCATCCAGACACAGGTCTGCCTTGCCGAGTTTGCGCGCCGCCATACCCATAGCCTTGAACAGCTTGCTGTCTTGCCCATCATCGGCAATCAACTGGCATTGCTGTCTGAACCACTGGCACGCCGCGTCGCTGCTACGCGCGGTTATCCAGCCATCAAGCAAGGTGATAGCTGCTGTTACCCTGGGCAAAGAGCTGGCTGGCATAGCTGATGTATGTATCATGATAAATCCGGCACTGTTAAGATTCTGGCTCAAGTCCCTGGAATGATACGCTGCAAAAAGCGTGTCAATGCAAAGGCCAACACGCAAAACACCACGGCTTCGGGTGTACCGCCAGCCACGGCAATAACCAGCGCATCCAGCAGTGATGTTGCGGCAATCAGTTGCGCCACAGCCTTGGGTACTGCCCCAGCAATATGGCGGGTGATCAACAGGCGCACCGCGATGATATCAGCCACGGTCAGGGCAAGCAGCATCAACAATGGCAAGGCGCCGTCTGACCAGGTGTGGACAAAACGGCTGCCATACAAAACCACCGGCAGCGCCAGTATCATCAAGGGCCATAAGCTGCCCAGGCGGTTCAGGCTCTCTTGTTTTGCAGCGTAGGTAAGACCGACCACATGCGCCCAGATCGCCAGCGCCGCCAGCACCACCGCAGTGTGTACAAGTACGCCATGATTTCCCGACATCGTGACAGCTTCGGCAGACAAAGTCTGTTCAGCGATATTGCCGGTAATAGCCATGGCGCAGGCAGCAGCAGAAAAATACACCAGGGCACGGCATAGTCCCATGATCAGGGGGCTGAAAGAATTACCCTTGTGCCAGACGTTATAGAGCAAAATCGTGGCCGCCAGCGCCAGGCCGCAAACAAATGCCCAAATGCCATACTGACTCAGCACCAGCAGACCAAAAGCCTGCATGACAAAACCCATAACGAACACCGTCCTTGCTGCAATCTGTCCGGAAGGTATGGGGCGGCCCGGCCTTTCACGGGCATCGATTTCGCGGTCGAAGGCATCATTCAGATACATGCCTGCACAATAGAAGGCAGATATCGCCAGCATGACCAGCAGGGTATGTATGGCAGACAGCGGGCGACCGGTAATACTGCTGGCCACGATCGTACCAGCCAGGACATTGCTCCATACCGTGGGCAAATTGGATACCCGCCCCAGACGCAGGTATGTGTTCATGCGGCTATTGCTGAGGCTGACGCTATTCATGGTGTTTTCCTGTCGCTTCACAGTTTTAACTGAGTCAGTTGATTTTGCTGAGACCGTCTGACCGGCTGCTGCAGCTCTTTCATGACAAAAGACAATTCACGGGCAATGGCCGTCGCCTTGGCTTCCGTTTTCAGATGTGCAGGCAAGACATCCCAGGTGTAGGTTTCCACCTCCAGGTGGCTGGAAAATCCCTGGATTTGCAGGGCGCGCAGGGTTGCCAGCAAATCATCCCTGGTAGAACCCAGCCCAACTCCTTCAAGCTGTTCGTCACCATCCCAGAAGATCGGCACATGGCAATGAACGCGCCATTCACCGTTGGCTTTACCAGCTGCATAGGCAGCAAGTGCAGGCGGCAAATCGACATAACGTTGCAAGCCATCGGCTTGCCGCGCCACGACCTGGTGCAGATACACGCCATCGTCATAACGCTGCAAAGCCGGCAGCAGATCATCTTGCATATTCTTGATGCGCAAGGCGCAAGACAGCTGTATCTTGGGTATGCGTATGCCGATTTCTGTCAGTGCCTGCATGGAAGCAACCGGGTCCTCGAATTCAACCGCCGCATGGCAAACGTCATAGCAAATACCGAGATGGTGACGCATCAGTCTGGCAGCATGCGCCTCGGTGGTTTCGCACAGATCAGCCAACTTGGCTATACTCGCAGTTGCCCATAACTGCTCGGTAAAAAATGCCCTGACTTCAGCAGCAGTTTCGAGAAAACAGCAAGGTTCCGGTTCCAGCGCCAGGGCGATGGATTTGCCGCTTTGTTCTTCCAGTTTTGCCAGCATGGCGACTGCACGCAAGAGTTGCTCGACGACTTGCTGCTGTGCATCCACACCCTGTACTTCAGCCCTGAAACCACCAGGTACGGTAGAAATGCTGCCCTCCACGCCATCCGGCAAGAGCTGAGTCAATATACGTGCACATTGAGCGGTGTAAGCCAGGCGTGCCTCATGACGCCAGTCTGGCTGGTATACCTGTTCCTTCACCCCGACTGCGTGGAACGGCCCGTAGGGAAAAGCATTGATAGTGAATACATAGGCATTCAGGCGTTGCAACTGCGCCTGGAAAGCCTGCAGGGTCGCCGGTTCAGACAGGCTGAGGGCTGCCTGCCCGGACAGGCGCAGACCTATGCCGAAAGCCTGCTCATCAGCCAGTTCCAGCCTGGTTCGTATCAAGGGTACGGTTTCTTCCAGACTGGCCGCGACTTCTTCCCAGCTTTCACCAGCGTGAATATTGGTACAGTAACTGAGATGTACGGTTTGCGGTGGCAGCGCTATCTGCATGCAACCTCCTGCTGTTGTCCACCATGCGGATTTTCCTGTACCTGATCGCGTTGCTGTTGCAGCCAGCATATCGCAGCATTTATCATTGCAGCATCCATCTCATGCACTTCAACACCGCTGCCTATGGCGGCAAGCAGGGTGATGGTGAGTTCACCACCAAGATGTTCGCGAAATTCACGCAGCCCCTGCAAGACCAGCAATTCACCTTGCTCATTGCTGGCAAGCAGCTGGTTATGCCAGAGGTCAAAACCGAGTTGTGACAACAGGCGATGTATGCGTACGTCTTCACCAGCCGGAAGCAGGCCGGCCAGGCAGGAATAACGGGCATCAAGCGCCAGACCTATGGCTACGGCTTCGCCGTGCGACAGTGCATGCGCAGTCAAACGTTCAAGCTTGTGCGCCACCCAGTGGCCATAATCGAGCGGACGCGCCGAACCACTTTCAAACGGATCACCACCATGGGCAATCTGGTGCATGTGCAGACTGGCGGAACGGGCAATCACGGCATGCATGACATCACTATCAAAAGCAGCCAGTGCATGGACCTGTTTTTCCATCATCAGAAAGAAGGCATGGTCACGTATCAGTGCAACCTTGACGGCTTCCGCCAGGCCGGCACGTTTTTCACGGTTGGGCAGTATTTCGACAAAGCAGGCATCATTGATGACTGCCCATGGTGGAGCAAAGGTGCCAATCAGGTTTTTCTGTCCCTGCCAGTTAACGGCATTCTTGACGCCTACACCACTGTCATCCTGAGCCAGCACTGTGGTCGGGAAGCGTATATGCCTGACCCCACGATGGAAGATGGCCGAGGCATAACCAACCGCGTCGAGCAAGGCGCCGCCACCGATGGCGACCGAATACGAATGCCGGTCTATGGCTCTTTCAGACAGCGCCTCAAGCAGGTTTGCCACAACATGCGCATCATTCTTGCAGGCTTCGCCGCCGGGCATGACGACGATATCACCGACCAGTTCTATCGCCTGTGCGTGAAAACGTATATAGGCAAGAATCTGTTCAAGCAGCCCCGGCATGGCTTGCGCCACACCGGCATCGAGGAAGATGGCAATACGATGACGCCTTTGCGGTTCACGCACAGTAAGGACAGCACGAAAGTCAGGATTGGCAATATCAAAGGCATGACGGGTAAACACCACCGGGAAGGAATAGTCGACACGTACGTGCTGTTGCTGCCAGTTGCCGGACAGCGCACCCAGCGGGCT
Organism: Undibacterium paludis; assembly: GCF_022568815.1. Classification (GTDB taxonomy): domain Bacteria; phylum Pseudomonadota; class Gammaproteobacteria; order Burkholderiales; family Burkholderiaceae_D; genus Undibacterium. The sequence goes on from NZ_JAKZHX010000001.1 coordinate 107,650, forward strand.
GACATCAAGGTCGGGGATGCGGTTGAGCTCTGCCAGTTTCACGATGCGCACTCACTCTTAAAATGTGTTGGAGCCGAAACAACCTCTACGTTGAAAAACATTATAAATCTGATATTCATTAATGTGTAAAATTTACAAGCACCCGGATTTACTACCGGGTGCTGTATTGCATGATTCAATATGGGAATGGCATTTGGAAAGCCGGCCCCGCTGTCGTGCCATCATTGAGGCCCGACGGTGTTTCCATCAATTGCTGTGCAGCCAGTTGCAGCGAGAACATCAGACCCACGGCCTGCCCCAGTTTGTCCGGTTCATCATTGAAGGCGATATGCAGTCCATTGAGCAGGGCCTGGTAAGTGCGGGCAAACTGTTCCTGCAGAATACGTGCGCGCGAACCTTTGGGGTACACCGCCAGGTTAGGGTCATCCATCATTGGCCAGACGCCGCTAGGGTCAAACGGGATGACCTCGCCATCGTAGGCAAAGCCCTCACCTTTTTTGACAAGGCGCCGTCCGTTGACGATCTCGGCATATTTGTAATAGTGAGATAATTCATGGTCACCGTCACCAGGATGACGCGGATTGGCCCCCTCCCCCTGGCGCTTGATTTCATCAATGGCACGGCAGGCATCTTCCAGCGAAGTGATGGCAAACAGCTTGCCCTTGCCATGCCATTGAGTGACCTGCTTGTCGGCATTGCCAAAGCTGATCTGCCCGGCATTGCTCAAATTGGTCAGTGCGACTTTGATTTCATCATAGAACCAGCCTATGGTGAACCTGGAGGTATCAACAGGGTCGCCGCGCCTGGCACGGTAATGCACGGTTTCTATGGTCTTTTCCGGTTGCTCTATGGACATGAAGGCACGCAATTGGTCTATAGAGCATTTGCGCAGACGTACATTCAGGTCTGCACGCAAACCGCCGGGTAAAGAGCCGGGATAAACCGGTACAAACTTGGGCCGGTTGAAAGATGGCTTGCCGCCTATGGATATCATCAGATTTGATACCAGGGCCATGTGCAGCATTTCTTCCATCACCACACTGCGTATCAGCTGGGCCACTTCGATGTTGGCGCCAGGCTTGATGCTGTACAACGCTGTCAGGTATGGCGGTATGGTGGAATGCTCGAGCTCGATTGCCTGCTGCAGAGCCAGGTGCAGGTCACCGACCGAGTCGAGTTCCATATACAGCGGGTTATCCAGCCATTTGAGCAACATCTCACGTTTCTTGGTGGACAGGTCACGGGTCACCGGCATGTAGTTGGGGTCTGACACCGGGGCCTTGAAGACATTTTTCAACGCAAAGATCTTGTTGCTCAGACTGGCGTAGTTGGACAGGTCAACGATCTTGTGCATGATAGGGTACAGATCCGCATATTGCTGGAAGATGGGACGCACATCGCTCATCCAGTCCGGCGTATCAGGTATGGTATAGCCACTGAACACCAGAGCATTGAGGCTGAATGCACCGTTCTGCACACTACCCTGTGGTGGTGGCGTACTGCCAAGCTGATAAGTGACACCATACACCTGACCATCGATATAGCCACGCGGATTACCTGGATCTGCCGACTTCAGGTTCAATTCGGCGACACCATCACTGCCAGTCGTGATGCTAGTGGAAAAACTTAGCGCGCTTTGCGGTACACCAACCACTTGTGGCCCTGGTGCCGGGCCTTGCGTGGTCTGCCCAGCCATGGCGCTGGAATCAAAATTCAAACTGATCTGCGCATTGGCCAATGGTTGCCCAAAGCTGCTGGCATACAGTTTGACGGTGGTGCTTTCTGGCGGATTGAAGCGGAAGACAAACTGGTCAGCCCGCACCCATTGCCCGTTCGGGTTCTCAGCCAGCAAGGGCTGGCTGCCATTCTGTATCAGCCCCAGCGGCGTATTCGCTGCCGCACTGAGCTGGCTGTCGCTGAGGTTGATGGTGACGATGCCAGCAGTACTTTCATACCAGGCCGGCGTCTGGTAATTGACTTCACCGAGCAATTGCGGTGGACCATCATTGGGCAACAGGGCTACGGTCAGGCTGCCAGAATCGGCACGTGGCCCGCCGACTGATGCCGTTGGCAAGCTATTGCCCAAGTCCAGTGTCAGTACATTGCCGACAATCTGGCCTATGGCATCATTCGCGGTCTGCCCTGGTACGGCAAACAGGCGACGGCCCGGCACTACATGCCTGGGTTCACCAGCCTGGCGCAAACCTATGCTGCCGACCACACGTCCAAAAGTAAAATTGGGCGAGCTCATGGTATCGTCGAAACCATCAACATTGAACTTGATGCTGAACTGGTCCGGCGGTTGCGCACCACCGAGCAATTCATTGAGAAAGCGCGACTTGCCCGCACCGATCAGCTTGACCTGCTCCAACACGGACTGATAATAGGCACTGAAGAAAGAATCAGGTTGACCGGCCGGATAGCAAACCCAGATATCAGCAAACGGGGCAACGGCAAAACGGCTGTGGAAACCCAGGCCAGACTCCGCGCTGCCCAGATTGATCGAGAAGCCCCAGATTTCCGACACCATCTGCTGTTCACTATCGAGGTCAACCAGCTTGCCTTCTACCCTGTGGTCGGAACCGTTGACTGACAAACCGATGACCGGGTCCAGATGCGGATCAGAGCAGCTGCTGCCGTCGCGATACACCACACTGGTGACAAGACAATTACGGAAACGCCATGAACCTGTGCCATTCGGATTCCACCAGCCATTGCTGGCACCGGAACCAGGCAACTGATAGTTCGAGCGAAAACGCGAAGTATTGAAATGCTCGGGATCATTATTGACAGTCGATACGTCAGCCTGGAACTGGCCGGCAAAAACCAGACGGGGCAGGTTAAGGTAACTCATTGGGTCTCCTGGGATAAAAATCTGTCACTGGCATGACATGGATTAAACATATGCCTGGGTATGCTATTGCGTACAAAAGTACGTTCAATTAATTGCACAATTCATAATTACAAATATTGAAACATTAATGCGAAATAATCAATGCAAACTTGGTAACAAATGTTTAAATAACCAAGCTTGGCTTGTTATCATTCGAGAAATAATAATTTACCAATCTATAGTTGCAATAAAGGATGGATCAAGATAATAATTAGGCAACAGGACCTATCTCCACCATCAGTCACAGGACCAATTTCCGCCACATGCAAGCTTTATTGATTTTGAACATCGTCGGTCTGACACCGCGCCTTTTGGGGGAATTGACACCCAGGCTGAAAGCATTTGCCGATCATGGTCAGCTCTTGCCAATGCAAACCGTGACGCCGGCAGTCACCTGCAGTGTGCAGGCCAGCATGATGACTGGCTTGACTCCGCAAGAGCACGGTATTGTCGGCAATGGATGGCTGTTTCGCGACCTGTCAGAAATCTGGTTCTGGCGGCAATCCAACAAGCTGGTCAATGGTGAAAAGATCTGGGAAGCCGGCAAGGCGCGCAATCCCAAGTTCACTTGCGCCAATCTGTTCTGGTGGTACAACATGGCATCAAGCCATGACTATGGGATTACCCCGCGCCCCATCTACAAGGCCGACGGACGCAAACTGCCTGATTGCTATACCACGCCACCAGACTGGCGTGAGCAACTGAGCCAGAAGCTTGGCGCCTTCCCGCTATTCCAGTTCTGGGGGCCGGCCACGACCATCAGATCAAGCCGCTGGATCGCCGATGCCGCCAAGATTGCCATCACTGAGAAAGACCCGACCCTGACCATGGTCTACCTGCCGCACCTGGACTATGACCTGCAACGCCATGGTCCTGACCTCAGCAATCCGGCAGTGCAGCAATCATTGCGCGACATTGATGCCGTTGCTGGTGACCTGATAGCGCATGCGCAACAGGCTGGCCGCCGAGTCATGATCTTGTCCGAATACGGGATCACGACTGTCGACCGTCCTGTGCACTTGAACCGCATATTGCGCGAAGCCGGTTACCTGGTCGTGCGTGAAGAAGATGGCGGAGAATTGCTGGACCCGATTGCTTCCAGCGCTTATGCCGTCGCCGATCACCAGATTGCCCACATCTATATTTCACGGCCTGAACTGGTGGCGCCGGTACGCCGGCTGCTGAGCGCCATACCCGGCGTGGACGGCATATGGGCGGGCGCAGAAAGGGCAGAGCTTGGTCTGGATCACCCGCGCTCTGGCGAACTGGTGGTGATGGCTGACAGGCATGCGTGGTTCACCTATTACTACTGGCAGGACGACGCCCGCGCACCGGACTTCGCCCGCACGGTAGAGATACACCGCAAACCCGGCTATGATCCGGCAGAGTTGTTTGTCGATGCTGGCATACGCCTTCCCAAGCTGGCAGTTGCCTGGCGCCTGGGCAAGCGCCTGCTCGGTTTTCGCAGCCTGATGAACGTCATTGGCCTCGATGCCAGCCTGGTCAAGGGTTCACATGGTCGCCCTGTCGACGATGCACAGGATGGCCCTCTGCTGTTGTTTGACCGCGCCGCCACCTGCCCTCCAGACCAGGCCAGGGCCACTGCCGTCAAGGATATAGCACTGAACATCATTTTTAATGAAGGAGTGGGCAAATGAATCAGAATGGAAAATACCCCGATAACTTCGTCGCTGACAGCACCATCGTCGACGAAATGTTTTCTGACCGTGCCGTCACCTGTCCCTGCTGCAATGGTACGCTGACTCCACAGATGCTGCAAAACCTGCTCGCTCAGGCCGGGCAGTTGCAACTGGGCCAGGCCGCCTTCCGTCAGTTACCCAGTGGCGGCAATGGCATGATGATAGACCCACATGCCCACATGATTGCCCGCACTACCGACGACTATGAAGCGATGGCCAGGGCCGGTATCGTCGCCGTCATCGAGCCGGCGTTCTGGCTGGGGCAGTTGCGTACCAATGTCGGCAGCTTCATCGACTATTTTTCTACCATCACCGGTTTTGAGCGGTTTCGTGCCGGCCAGTTCGGTATACGCCATTACTGCGCGATCGGTCTCAACCCCAAAGAAGCCAATAACCCGGCGCTGGCAGAAGCGGTACTCGACATCCTGCCGCGTTACCTGGGCAAGGAAGGTGTGGTGGCGCTCGGTGAAATTGGCTACGATGAACAGACAGAACTCGAAGACAAGGCCATGCGTGCGCAAATCGCCATGGCGCTGGAATTCGACCTGCCCATCATGATCCACACGCCACATCGTGACAAAAAGCGTGGTACTACCCGCACCATGGATGTGCTGGAAGAATGCGGTTTTGACCCGGCCCGTTGCGTCATTGATCATAACAATGAAGAAACCGTGCAAGAGGTACTAGACCGTGGCTACTGGTGTGCGTTCACCATCTACCCGTCCACCAAGATGGGCAACGAAAGACTGGCCGACATCGTCAGCCATTACGGTCCTGAACGCATCATCGTCAATTCTGCCTGCGACTGGGGTGTATCAGATCCGCTGGCCGTACCCAAGTCTGCTCGCCTGATGGCTGCACGCGGCATCAGTGCCGACGTGATACACCAGGTCGTATATGCAAACGCCCTGGCCGTGTACGGCCTGAACCAGGAAATGCAGGAAGTCCACTGGTGCCAACCGGCCAGGATAGACCAGCGCAACCTGTATAGCGGCAACTCGGTTTTGCGCGGGCAAACACCGAGAGTCGATGAGAACTTGCTCAACCCTGACATTATCCGCTGAACTATGGCGGACATTTGAGTTGCCGGACGACATACAAAGATCATTGATTAATGGTTAAAATGACTGATGCTTGCCGGGGGTAACTCTCCGGCGCCCTGAATATCAGCGCAAATACCAACTCAAATGACTCGCACCTATGTTGAAATGGCTTAAAAACACCTTTTCCAAACCCCGGGAACCTGCTGAAACATCCCAAGCCCAGCTTCAGGAATCCATCAGCACTGAGGGACGCGAACCAGCGCCAGCCACCCAGCTGGCAGCACAGCCCGCAAAGGTGGTGGAAAACCAGATGGACAATACCCCAGATGTCATCGCCATTGCCTATCAAAAGCTGGGTATCGATCCTTCTGAAAACCTGGCTGTCAACATACTGGCCGACCGGCTGTATGACAAAAACCTGTTGCCAGAAGCCGAGGCTCTGTACCGTTTGATATTGAAGCAGCAGCCAGACTCGCTGGAGAACTGGATCAACCTGGGGCTGTCACTCGATGGTCAGTCACGCTTTGCAGAGTCGATTAGCTGTTATCAGTATGTCCTCAATCAAAAGCCCGACTTTACGATCGCTTGCTTTAATCTGGCCGTCAGCCTTTCTTTTCTGGGCAAGCCCCAGGAAGCTGAAAAAATGTATATGCGCACCCTGGAAATTGATCCCAACATGGTGCACGCGCATTTCAATCTTGGTATCCTGTTCCAGCAACGTGACCACTTCGATGGAGCCATACATCACTATCAAGAGTTGTTGAAAATCGACCCCACACATTATTTTGGCTATTGCAACCTGGGTATGATCCATGCGAGGCAGAACAGGCTGGAAGAAGCCGAGCCTTGCTTTCTGCAAGCAATTGCCGCACAGCCATCCATGGCGAATGCCGATTTTTTCCTAGTACAGTTGTACCAGCAATTGGGTCGTCATGCAGACGCGGAGACACAACTGAAAAGACTACTGCAACGCCAGCCAGAAAATGGCAATGCACGTGAAGCCTTGCTCAATCTCTACACACAGCAGCGTCGCTTTGCAGAGGCTGCCGACATATACAGACAGATGCTGGAGCAGATGCCCAATGAAGCAGCTATTCATTACAATATTGCCGTAGTGCTGGCAGAGCAGGGCAAGATGGATGAGGCGATGCGTTATTACCAACAAGCCCTGCAATTGAAGCCTGACTTTACCGAAGCCCATTGCAATCTTGGTCTGCTGTTCCAGCAGCAAGGTAAATTACAACAGGCTGAAGCCAGCCTGCAACGTAGCCTTGACTGCAATCCCTGTTTCACCATCGCGCTGGCCAATCTCAGCCACATACTCAGCACTTCAGGTCGCGCCAGCAAAGCTGAAGCCAATTACCGCAAAGCGATAGCACTGGAGCCACAGAATTCCGAACACCAAAATGGCCTGGGTCGTCTGCTTTCTCAACAGGCCCGTTATCAGGAAGCGGAAGCCTGCTACCAGCAGGCACTCAAACTGAATCCGGATTCATGGACTGCCTTGCATGATTACGGCAGGCTGCACATGCTGTTCAGTCGACTGACGGCAGCGCAACAATGTTTTGAACAGGCCATACGACTCAAACCCGACTTCGCCGACGCCTACAACAGCCTTGGCGCCCTGTTTGATGACCAGGGCATGGTGGCTGAAGCAGTTGATGCTTACCGCCATGCGCTGGAATTCCGCCCGGACTTTTCCGAAGCTTACGGCAATCTCCTGTTTGCCCTTAATTATCATGCAGACCTCAGTGCAGAAGAAATTTTTGCCGCCTACCGCGAATATGAACAACGCTATGCAGCACCGCTGTACCAGCTACAACGCCCGCATACAAATCAAAAGCAACCAGATCGTCGTCTGAAGATAGGCTATGTTTCACCAGACCTGCGCCGCCACCCTGTACAGTATTTCCTGGAACCTCTGCTGGCCCATCATGACAAGAGTCAGTTTGAAATCCATGCCTATTCGGAACTGGTGACGGAAGACGCCGTATCAGCACGTTACCGCGACTATACAGATCACTGGGTACCGACCGCCGGGCTGAGCGACGACGCCATGGCAGAAAAGATCCGCGCGGATGGTATTGATATCCTGGTCGACCTGGCCGGCCATACCGGCAATAACCGCTTGCGCGTATTTGCCCGCAAACCTGCACCAGTATCGCTGTCATGGCTAGGTTATGGCTATACGACGGGGCTGGAGGCCATTGATTATTTCCTGGCTGACCATGCTACGGCACCCTCAGGGACAGAAGCCCTGTTTGCCGAACAGGTCTGGCGCATCGCCAATCCTGCCCTGGTCTACCGGCCGACAGAGGGAATGGGGGCAGTCAGCAGCCTGCCAGCCCTGGGCAATGGCTACATCACCCTGGGTACGCTGAGCCGCGCCGTGCGCATCAACCATAAAGTGATACGGACCTGGGCCAAAATCCTGCAACGCCTGGACAAGGCAAGACTGGTCATCGACAGCGCCAACTTCAAGGACGAGGCCATGCGTAAGTCATTTGAAGACAGGTTTGCTGCCCTTGGCATAGACAAAAGCCGCCTGCAGATAGGCATGCACAGCCCGCCCTGGGATGTGCTCAGAGGCATGGATATAGGCCTGGACTGCTTCCCGCACAATTCTGGCACGACCTTGTTTGAAACCCTGTACATGGGTGTTCCCTTCGTCACCCTGGCGGGCCGCCCTGGTGTTGGCAGGCTGGGCAGTTGCATCCTGGAAGGCCTGGGTCGTCCGGAATGGATAGCGTACAGCGAAGACGAATATGTCGATAAAGTCGTGCAGCTGGCGTCCAATCCCGATTACCTCAACACCATACGCCTGAGCCAGCGTGCGCAGATGCAAGGCAGCAAACTGATGGATGAAACCGGTTTTACTCACAAGCTGGAAGCCGCTTACCGGGCCATGTGGCAAAACTGGTGCGCAAAGCCTTAGCTCCCGTTACCAGCGTCAGGCACTGATAATGAAATCCATGGGGATATCATGGTCCTCTACAATAAATTCGGCCTGGGTGCAGGCATAGGCAATGCCAATGGCGAGCGGGCGCGGCGTACTGGCCAGGGTACGGTCGTAGAAACCACCACCATAGCCCAGGCGATAGCCATCAGCATTCCAGCCCAGGCAGGGTATCACCAGCACCGGTGGTTGCGCCACCTGGCGGCCATGCCCGGGGATGGCGATACCGTAAGCGTCCTCCACCATGGCATCACCCGCCTGCCAGTCCAGGAAACTTAAAGGCCGGCCTTTGCCAATCACCAGTGGCAAGGCCAGCCGGAAGCCGGCTTGCTGCAATTGACGGTAACAAGACCGCAAGTCCGGCTCTGACTGTATGGGCCAGTATACGGCCAGGCTGGCCGGGTGGTTTTGTTGACACCATGACAGTAATTTATTTCCTAACAAGATATCAAGCGCCAGCTTTTGATCTGTTGCAATCTCCCGGCGCTTTTGACGCAATAACTGACGTAACTCAGGCCGGCCTGGCACTGTTTGCGCCATGTTTGCTGTTTCATCGACGACTTTTTGTTCGCTGTTCTTGGGCTGTGTCATACTGTCAGAAATGTAATCTAAAACTGTCTAAAGATGTCTGTGAAAAAAAGTTTAGCTAGCCTGGGCCTGATGATCTTAGCAGGTTTCTCTGCCACTTCCTTTGCCAGCGCCGCTGTAGCGAAAAGAAGCCTGGTCATCAATGACGACGACCGCTTCATGGCACTGCGTGATGCCGCCTTCCATGAAGATGCTGCCAGCGCAGAGCAGCATGCAGCTGCCCTCAAGAATTATGAAATCCCGTCTTATGTTGATTATTATCGCCTGCGTGCACGACTGAGCAAGACGACGAATGCCGAATTTCGTGACTTTATCAGCAAGTATGAAGGCAGCGCCATCGCTGATCGCCTGCGCAATGACTGGCTATTGATGCTGGGCAGACGTGGCGAGTGGGACTTGTTTGATCAGCAATACCCTCTCTTTGTCGTGGCCGATGACAATCAACTGCGTTGCTATTCCATTTTGTCCAGGGCCATCAAACAACCCAAGGATCAAAAAATCGCCAGCGAAGCACGCACCCTGCTCAATAGTCCGCGTGACTATGGCGAAGGTTGCTATGCCATGGTGACTTATTTGAGCAGCAATGGTCTGTTCAACCAGTATGATCTGTGGGCGCAAATGCGCATGGCCGCCGAAAATGGCGCCATGCCTCTGGCACAAAGGCTGGGCAAATTGCTCAATGTGCCGGACAGGCAACTGGCCGAAGCCATGGACAAGCCGGCGGCCTACCTGAAAAAGTCGCCGGAAGCCGGCCATGCAGGTCATGAACTTTACCTGATCGCCCTTGGTCGTCTGGCCAAGACCGATCATGAGCAGGCAGCCGGCATATTGGGCAAGCAGGCAAGTCAGTTCAGTGACAATGAAAAAGCGATTGGCTGGGCGCAGATTGCCCTGCAGGCAGCCTTGAAGCTGGAACCGGAAGCGCTGGGTTACTGGCAAAAAACCGATGCTGCCCCGCTGTCACTGGAAGCCTATCAATGGCGCACCCGCACTGCCCTGCGCGAAGGAGACTGGAAGCTGGTCAAATCGAGTATTGCCGGCATGCCCGCCAGCCTGAAATCCGACCCGACCTGGGTGTATTGGTATGGCCGCGCGCTGAAGGCAGAAGGCAAGAATGAAGAAGCACGCCAGCAGTTTGCCAGCATTGCCGATCAATTGCATTTCTACGGCCAACTGGCGCTGGAAGAGCAAGGCCAGAAAATCGGCGTACCGGCGACAGTCAAGCCGCTAACGCCAGAAGAAATCGCACCGATGGAAAAAAACGCCAACCTGCAAAGGGCCTTGAAATTCTATGCGATGAATTTGCGCTTTGAAGGTACACGCGAATGGAATTGGGAATTGCGCAAGATGACTGAGCGCCAGCACCTGGCAGCCGCCGAACTGGCGCGCCAGAACAATCTGCTGGACCGTATGGTCAACACCTCGGACCGCACCAAGGGTGAGCTCGATTTCAGCCAGCGCTACCCGACCCCCTTCAATGACAGCATGTACAAGACAACCCAGTCGCTGGGTCTGGACATGGCCTGGGTATATGGCCTGATACGCCAGGAATCACGCTTTGTCATGAATGCCAAATCGCATGTGGGTGCATCGGGCCTGATGCAGTTGATGCCGGCAACAGCACGCTATGTTGCCAAAAAAATCGGCCTTGGTAATTTTGTGCCAGCCCAGGTCAATGATGTGGAAACCAATATCGCGCTTGGCACCAATTACCTCAACATGGTGCTGACCGATCTTGGCGGTTCGCAAGCGCTGGCGTCAGCCGCCTACAATGCCGGACCTGGCCGCCCGCGCGCCTGGCGTTCAAAATTGAGCCGACCAGTGGAAGGGGCCATTTTTGCAGAAACCATCCCCTTCAATGAAACCCGTGGCTATGTCAAAAACGTTTTGTCGAATGCGACTTATTACGCAGCCCTGTTCGAGAAAAAACCACAATCGCTGAAAACGCGGCTGGGTACGGTAGTCCCCAAGGGCATGACTGCCGGCGACCCCGATCTTCCCTAATTTGATGAGTAGCGACACATGCAAGAAACAGAAATGCAACCAGCACTGGCCGCCATGCTGGGCCAACATCGTTCCGGTTTACGGCTGGTCATAGGCAACAAAAATTACTCCTCCTGGTCCATGCGCCCCTGGGTGCTGATGAAGGCGTTCGGCATACCGTTTGAAGAAGTGCGCATCATACTGAACCAGCCCGATACGACCAATCGTATCGCCGAATATTCCGCAGCAGGCCGCGTACCGGTGCTGCTGGCCGGTGACATCACGATCTGGGATTCGATGGCGATTTGTGAATACCTGGCCGAACAGTATTCCATACTCAACCTGTGGCCGGAAGATGTTTCCGCCAGGGCCACGGCACGCAGCGTCTGCGCCGAAATGCATTCTGGATTTTCTGCGTTGCGGTATGACATGCCCATGAATATCCGTGCCGACCTGTTTGGCAAGGGCCGTACCATAGGTTCACAAGCCGACATAGGCCGCATTTGCGAAATCTGGGAAGATTGCCTGGCATCCTACGGTGCGCATGAGTTCCTGTTCGGTGCATTCTCTGTCGCTGACGCATTTTATGCACCGGTAGTCATGCGCTTCCGCACATATGGCGTATCACTGGCGCCTGCCCTGCAAGCCTATGCAGACCGCGTCATCGCCCACCCCGCCGTCGCCCTGTGGATCAGGGAAGCCCTGATGGAAACAGAAATCATGCCCGGTCATGAAAACCGGCATGGCGACTAAAAAAACATGATGCAAGAAGTATAAAGAAAAAGCATGAAGACTTACATCGTTGGTGGTGCGGTGCGTGACGCCCTGCTTGGCTACCCCGTCCAGGACCGCGACTATGTCGTCGTCGGCGCAACACCAGACGACATGCTGGCACAAGGCTTTCTGCCAGTAGGCAAGGACTTTCCGGTATTTTTGCATCCCCGGACCCATGATGAATATGCGCTGGCACGCACCGAGCGCAAGACTGCTGCCGGTTACAAGGGTTTTGTATTTCATACCGATGCCGATGTCACGCTGGAACAGGACCTGATACGCCGCGACCTCAGTATCAATGCCATGGCCCAGGACGACGATGGTCATATCATCGACCCTTATGGCGGCTTGCAGGACTTAAAAAACCGGGTATTCCGCCATGTATCACTGGCCTTTTGCGAAGACCCGGTACGCATACTGCGGCTGGCCCGCTTTGCCGCCCGCTTTGCCGTACCGCCACAAGACTTTAGCGTGGCCGAAGAAACCACAACACTGATGCAAAAGATGGTAGCGGCAGGTGAAGTCGATGCCCTGGTGGCTGAGCGCGTCTGGCAGGAAATTTCGCGCGGCCTGATGGAGGTACGTCCGTCACGCATGTTCGATGTTTTGCGCAGTTGTGGTGCCTTGCAACGGCTGTTGCCAGAGATCGATGCCTTGCCGGAAGCGCAGATACAACACCTGATGCAATTGCTTGACGCCAGCGCAAAGGCTGACCTGCCCCTGAGTGCACGCTACGCTGTATTGTTGCACCACTTGTCTGACACCTCAGACAAGGACAGGGTAAAACTGGCCGATGCCGTCAGTCAGCGTCTGAAAGTACCGGCAGAATGCCGTGACCTGGCCATCCTGCTGGCGCGTGAGCATTTGACCATCAATCAGGCTGGCAGCATGACCCCCGCTGATATTGTCGATTTATTCGGCCGCTGTGATGCCTATCGCAAGCCTGAGCGTTTTCTTGAGGCATTGACGGCAACAGCCAGCCTGTATGCACGGCCAGGCATGGCAGATACTTATCAGCCAGTGCAAATACTGCAAAGAGCCTTAAGCCTGGTACAACAGGTCAAAGGCGGCGATATTGCCAGCCAGTATGCCAGCCAGCCTCAACAAATCCCGCTGGCGATCAGAGCGGCTCGCATTGCCATGCTGGAGGCTGCTCAATATAAGACATGACAACAATGACAAGCATGATGGAATAGAAGTTTTACTCTCAAAATTCATGGTTTTCTGGAATAATCAATCGCGATCATCTACAATGCATTGTGCAGTGCACAAAAGCTACCCTTAAGGAGCTGCCATGAATGCGTCTGATATTTTCCCTGAAGATCCCAAACACTTGTTAGATTCCAGCAAACAACCCTCCAAGCCCACCATTTTTGTCAAGGAATTGTCAGAAAAAGACCGGCAACGCATCCTGCGTCATTTCCTGGGTCTGGAAGAAAGCGACCGGCTGCTACGCTTTGGCACCTATTTGCCGGATGCCATGGTAGAAAAATATGTCGAGGGTATCGACTTCTCGCGCGACAAGGTATTTGGCGTCATCAGCCATCACTTCAATGTGGTTGGTGTCGGTCATCTTGCCTATGCGCCGCGCAGTAAGGATGATGAACATAGCGACAAGGACAAGGTCGCCGAATTTGGTGTCTCCGTTTCAGGCAATGCACGCGGCAAGGGCATAGGTTCCAAACTGTTTGAACGCGGTGCCATCCACTGCCGCAATGATGATATAGACACACTCTACATGCATTGCCTGTCCTCGAACCAGACCATGATACATATCGCCAAGAAGGCCGGGATGGAAATCCACCGCGCCTATGGCGAAGCTGACGCTTACCTGAAAATCCTGCCCGCCGACGCCGTCAGCGTCCTGAAAGAAGCCATGCAGGAACAGGTTGCCGCCATCGACTACACCATCAAGGCCAACGCACGGGCAGCGGCAAAATGGCTCAGGCATCTGCCGGGGATGAAGGACAGTTCCAAGTAGCTGGATTGCATTGACAGAACGCTACCGACGGGCAATCCCGAAACCCTTCACCGTTACACGCCTGCCACAACCGGCAAAGCTGTCGTATCCTTGATCTGCTGCAAGGCAAAGCTGGACTTCACGTCCAGTACGGCTGGGTGACGCAGTAAGGTTTCCATCATGAAACGCGAAAAATGGTTCATGTCTTCGACATGGACACGCAAGAGATAATCCATCTCACCGGTCATGGCATAACAGGCTACCACTTCGGGCCACTGCCCGACTGATGCAGAAAAATCATCGCGTGGTGAGCGTGATGCCCCCTTGCCAGGGGCGTCGCTATGCTTTTCCAGCCGCACATTAACATATGCCAGCAAGCCCAGGCCTATCTTGGTCGGTTCCAGCAGGGCCACGTATTTGCGGATCACACCACTGTCTTCCAGGCGCTTGATGCGGCGCAGACAAGGCGAAGGTGAGAGATTGACGCGTTCCGCCACCTCCTGGTTGGTCAGCCTGCCGTCGGCCTGCAAGATGGCCAGAATCTTGCGATCTATCTTATCCAGTTCCACCTCAAACATAATCTGCCACTCCATTATTGATTTGAGCAATATTATTGCTCAAATCAATAGTTCATTGGGTTATTTTGCAATTATATGGCGCGTTTTGCAGACTATACTGAATGCTTGATCTGCATCAAACGCAGCACCCGAAGTGGCTGCATGAGGCAGGAACCGATGACCACACTGAGGAGACAGGCATGACTTTCCAAACTTGGGAAAACCCTATGGGTACCGATGGCTTTGAATTTATCGAATATGCGGCACCCGATCCAAAAGCACTTGGCGAATTATTCGTCACCATGGGTTTCACTGCGATTGCCAAGCATCGCACCAAGGATGTGACCCTGTTCCGTCAAGGTGATGTCAATTTCATCATCAATGCAGAACCTGATTCTTTCGCACAAAAATTTGCCCGCAAGCATGGTCCCTCGGTCTGCGCTTTTGCTTTCCGCGTCAAGGATGCCAATGCCGCCTACAAACGCGCGCTGGAACTCGGCGCCTGGGGTTTTGACAACAAGACCGGCCCGATGGAACTCAATATTCCTGCCATCAAGGGCATAGGCGACTCCCTGATTTATTTCGTCGACCGCTGGCATGGCAAAGATGGCGCGCAAGCTGGCGCCATCGGCAATATCAGCATTTATGATGCCGACTTCGTCGCCATCCCTGGTGTTGCCTCCAACCCGGTCGGCATGGGCCTGACCTATATTGACCACCTGACCCACAATGTGCACCGTGGCCGCATGAAGGAATGGGCCGATTTCTACGAAACCCTGTTCAACTTCCGTGAAATCCGTTACTTCGACATCACCGGCAAGCATACCGGCTTGAAATCCAAGGCCATGACTTCGCCTTGTGGAAAAATCCGCATCCCTATCAATGAATCTTCGGATGACAAATCCCAGATCGCTGAATACCTCGACCTCTACCACGGTGAAGGCGTGCAGCATATCGCCATGGGTACGGACAATGTCTATGAAACCGTCAGTGGCATGAAAAACAATGGCGTGGCATTCCAGGACACCATCGATACTTACTATGACCTGGTTGACCGTCGCCTGCCAGGCCACGGTGAAAACCTGGAAGAATTGCGCAAGCTGCGCATTCTGATCGATGGCAAGAGCACAGAGACTTCACGTGAACTGTTGCTGCAGATTTTCACGACCACAGTCATTGGCCCTATCTTCTTTGAAATCATCCAGCGTAAAGGCGACCAGGGTTTTGGCGAGGGCAATTTCCGCGCCCTGTTTGAATCGATAGAACTTGATCAGATACGTCGTGGTGTCGTCAAGGACGAAACCGTCGCCTGATTCCTGCAAACTGAATATGGAGATTGAAAAAGGCTGGCCATCATTCTGATGCCGGCCTTTTTTCACTGAAACAAAATGGATACTATAGCCACTACCGTAAGCAATGAAGATTTCCTGGCCACCGTGGCCGAGAAATCCGATGGCGCCGCCCTGCGCGGTAATTATGAAAAAGCTGACGAACACTATGTCGTCGAACAAGACTGGGACAGCTACACCGAAGCAGAACATGAACTGTGGCGCAAACTCTATCAGCGTCAGATGGAACTCCTGCCTGGCCGTGCCTGTGATGAATTTCTCGATGCCCTGCACAAGATGGATGCCTCTGGTGGCATACCAAGCTTTGAACGCACTTCACAAGACTTGTTCGCCGCTACCGGTTGGCGCATCGTTGCCGTACCGGGCCTGATCCCCGAGTTGACTTTTTTTGAACACCTGGCCAATCGCCGCTTCCCGGTCACGGTCTGGTTACGGACACCGGAAGAGTTCAATTACATCGTCGAACCCGATGTCTTCCATGACTATTTCGGTCATGTGCCGATGCTGTTCAATCCTGTTTTTGCTGACTACATGCAGTTGTACGGCAAAGGCGGTTTGAAGGCGATGAAACTTGGCGGCCTCGACTACCTGGCGCGCCTGTACTGGTACACGGTGGAATTTGGCCTGATCAAGACCAATCAGGGTTTGCGTATTTACGGCGCAGGCATCCTGTCGTCCGGTGGTGAGGTCGAGTATTGTCTGAAACCCGGCACAACTTCACGCCACATCCGTCTTGACATAGAACGCTGCCTGCAAACCCTGTACAAGATAGACAGTTTCCAGGAAACCTATTTCGTCATCGACGACTTCAAGCAATTATTCGATGGCACTGCACCTGATTTCACGCCTTATTACGAGCGTCTGAAACAACTTGATGCCTTGCCAGCCAATACCTTGCTGCCGGGTGAAGTCGAATTGCTGCCATAGATCGATAGAAAAACCGCGACACTGCCATGAAAAAACGGGACATCATCTGATGTCCCGTTTTTTCATTTGTGCGCCGTAACGGTATTTGAGACACGTGTCCAGACCTGGCTGCGGCCATCTTCAGGCTTGTCCTTGTAGGGTGTGACCTCCAGTTCTGTCGGGCTCAGCATGCGCATCTGGCAGGTATACATCTGGCCATCGGCACGATTGAATATCTTGCCTGACCAGGTGCCGGATTTGCCTGGAGTAAATCCTTCCATGATAGTCCTGCCCAGCGCAGCGGCTGCGGAAGCATCCAGCGTCTTGCTGACTTTGCCGCACAGGGCGCCGCCGCAATGACCAATGTCAACCTCGAGTATACCGCTCTGCGTGAGCCAGGTACCGGTAACTGGCTCTTGTTTTGCCGCCTCCTGTATCTGTGCCTCGACGGGTGCCAGATAATAATCAGACAGTCCTGCCTGTTGTGCCTGGGCGGACCAGACGCTCATCAATAAGCTGGCAACTACGATCATTTGCTTTTTCATGTCTATTCTCCTTGGATAGTAGAGGTGATGATGATCATCACGGCCACGCCATTAGACAGGAGCAAGGTATCTGGCAGATGTCAGAAACTGCCCTGTTTGCATCTTTACATGTGTCAGCGCCATCCAGATACACTGAGATACAAAAGATTTTGTCTCCGTCTCGATTTAGGCTATAAAGCTCAATGAACGAGTCACAGAGAACGAGCACCAGGCCCTGCATATGGAAACCACAGAATCCCCGGATCATATCCTTATCGTCGATGACGACGCCGAGATACGTGAGCTGACTGCGCTTTACCTGCGCAAGACTGGCAACAAGGTCAGTACCGCTGCCAACGGCAAGCAAATGCGCGCAGCACTTGACGGTGCTGCCGTCGACCTGATCGTACTCGATGTCATGATGCCCGGTGAAGATGGCCTGAGTCTGTGCCGCGAATTACGTTCAGGTCCGGACAAGATCATTCCCATCCTCATGCTGACTGCACGCGCAGATGAAACGGACCGCGTGGTAGGGCTGGAAATGGGTGCAGACGACTACCTGACCAAACCCTTTGCAGCCCGTGAACTGCTGGCCCGCATCAAGGCGGTATTGCGCCGCACCCGCATGCTGCCGCCGCATCTGCGTGAGCAAAAGCCGCCAGCCATGTTGCAGTTCGGGGAGTGGCAACTCGATACCCTGGCACGCCATCTGCTTGACCGGGGCAATGTCATGGTCACGTTGAGCGGCGCCGAATATCGGTTGCTGCAAGTTTTTGTTGAACATCCGCAGCGGGTACTCAACCGTGACCAGTTGCTGAACCTGACCCAGGGGCGCGATGCAGAGTTGTTTGAACGTTCCATAGACTTGCTGGTCAGCCGTTTGCGCCAGCATTTGCGCGACGATGCACGCGAGCCGCGTTACATCAAGACTGTGCGCAGCGAAGGTTATGTATTTTGCGCTCAGGTGACAGAAGTGAGTGCACAGGCGGAGGCATGATGCAAACCCTGGAAAGCCTGCGCTGGCCGCGCACCCTGTTTGGCCGCATCAACCTGATCTTGCTTGGTGCACTGCTGATGGCCTGTGCCCTGTCGTTTGCCTTGTCACAGTGGGACAAGATGCAGGTCAGGAAAAACCACATGGTGTATTCAGTCGGCAAAGACGTCGGTAATGCCATCGCCTTTCTCGATCGCCTGCCGGTCAATGAAAGAGGTATCTGGCTGGACAGGCTGGCGCGTAACAACTATCAATACAGCCTGGAAGCTGCACCGCCGGACGCGAAGGACAGCATAGACATAGATATTGCCAATGAAGCCATCAGCGCCATCAGGGATAATCTTGAACGTCCGGAAAAAATCGTCATCAGCACACGCATGGAAGGTGATAAAAAAATCCTGCAGCTGCACCTTGCCCTGCGCGACGGTGAGCCGCTGACCGTCAGGCTCAGCGCCACTCCGTATACCATACAGTGGAGCATGGTTTTATTACTGTGCCTGCAACTGGTTATACTGATGACGGCAAGCTGGCTGGCTGTACGTGTGGCAACGCGGCCCCTGTCCATGCTGGCTGACGCTGCCGATGCCATCGTCAAACCAGGTTCCACACCAGAGTTGCCAAGCCACGCCCCGCAAGAAGTGTATCGCGCCTGCACGGCCTTCCAGAACATGCAACAGCGCATCGACGTCTACCTGGCAGAACGCATGCAGATACTGGCCGCCATCGCCCACGACCTGCAAACCCCGATTACCCGCATGCGCCTGCGCACGGAATTCATGGATGATGATGCCCAGCGCCACAAGATGCAGGCAGACCTGCAAGCCATGCAAAAACTGGTGGAACAGGGCCTGGCTTATGCAAAGGTACAAAACCAGTTACAGGCCAGCCAGGAAGCGCTCAGCAAAGTGGCGCTGGACGCACTGGTAGCCAGCCTGGTACAAGACTACTGTGACACCGGTCAGCCAGTCCGTCTGACAGAAGTGTTCAATCTCAATATGGACACCCAGCCACAGGCTCTTACCCGCCTGCTTGGCAACCTGATTGATAACGGGCTCAAGTTTGGTGGCGAAGTCGGCGTAATGATGCAAAAGAATGACGGGCAATACGTCAGCATCATCGTGCAAGACCGCGGACCAGGCATACCGCAGGATCAATGGGCAGCCGTCATGCAACCTTTTGTCCGACTGGAAAGCTCGCGCAATAGCGAAACCGGAGGCGCAGGCCTGGGTCTCGCCATCGTGGGGCAACTGGCCCTGTCCCTGCATGCCCAATTGCGGTTCGCCAATCTTGAAGGCGGCGGCTTTGCAGTCAGCGTGATACTGCCGCTGCAAAGCGTGACCTGACAAGCCTAAGTATCAGAAACGCCAGATTAAAGCCGCCAGTACAGACCGTCTTCCCGCTGCATCAGGGCATTCACAATGAACTCTCTCCGCAATGTCGCAAAGTCTTGATGGAATTGCAGCAGAAAGCTGTTGATCTCTGCTTCCGGATAACGCTTTTCCAGCTGCAGTTGCCCGACCAGCCAGCGTAAAATCACCAGGCGTTTCTTGCGCTGCTCCGGTATGGCGACCAACCGCCCTTCTTTGACGAAGGACTTCATCACCCGTTGTGTTTCTGCCTCGCTTGATTCCAGGTCCAGCATGGTCCGGGCAGAGTTCCAGGTGGTGTTGAAACGCTCGGTGCGGCTGCTCTTCAGTCTTTGCTGCGCCAGCGCCTGCCAGGACGCACTGCCATAGCCGGCCACCAGGTCACGCCCTATTGCCTGCCATAATGCCGGCTCGCCAGCCAGGTCCATCGCCTGTATGTAATCGGCAGTGACAACAAAAAACTGGCGGCGATAAGGCAACAGGTAATTGTGTTCATCAAGCTGCAATTGCACTTGCGCTTCGGCATAGCTGGCAAACCAGTGATTGAAAAAAGCACCAACACCCTGGCCGTGCCAGAAGTCCCCCATATCATCGCCGGCTTTGGCTTCACCACCAAAGATGATGCGCGCATGTTCCCAGTTCTGGAAACCGGCATCGGCAGCAGCCAGATTCATGCAATGCTTGAGTTGCCAGGCAGTTGGTAATTCCCAGTTGCGCTGACGGCTTAAAATAGTCGCCTGGCGTGTGGCGCCAGCATTGCCGCTTTCCAGCAGTTTTTGCAGCAGGCGGGCGCGGGTCTTGATTTCTGTGGTCAGGGCGTTCATACGTGCGCTCCTGAACAACAGACTGATGTTAGTAAAGACAGGGTGAAATACGTAAAAGACAACATGATAGACTCCAGTTCGCTTATCGACGACCCGCTGACGTCAAACGAAACTTGGTTCATCACATTATGGAAGATGTGTATTTGCAGGGTGAGAGCCTCTTTTGCGGGCAGGCGCCCCTGGGCACCTGAAGCGCGATTGTAGGCCGGTACGCCGATATGGTCAACACCCTGATTAACGATGCCCTCAATGCATTGCCGGCATGGCCGCCAGCGACACACCGAGCAAGACCAGGATGCTGCCGATAAAGCGGTTCAACATGACTTGCCTGTTCAACATGGCTGCCCGCAGACCTTGATCAGAAAAAAACAGGGCCACCAGGCTGAACCACAACCAGTGCGCAAACGACATGAACAGGCCGTAGGCAAATTGCACGGGCAGACTGGTATCGACCTGTACCACCTGCGTATAAGTGCTGACCACAAACAGGGTTGTCTTGGGATTGAAGGCATTAGTCATGAAACCGGTGCGCAAGGCTGCCCACGTGCTCAACTGCCGCCCGCCAGCAGTGCCTGCATTGCTCACTGGCCGTGTCGCAAAAGTCTGGTAACCGACATAAATCAGATACATTGCACCGATAATCTTGATGACAAAGTACAGTTGCGCTGAACTGGCGATCAGCAAGCCCACTCCCAGCATGGTGTACATCACATGCACCTGCACGCCCAGTGCGATGCCGGCAGCAGCCAGCAGGCCGGTGCGGCGGCCATACAGGTAGCTATTCCTGGTCACCATGGCAAAGTCTGCACCCGGACTGATGACAGCCAGGATGGTGATGATGGCAACGGCGATTAATTCTGTCATTTCTTGCTCCCCAACAGGCGGTCCTGGTTAAACGGATAATGTGATTTTTATTCACATGAATGAGTCTATTCTCCCGCCTTGGCGCTGCATTGAAAATCGATTTATACTCAGATATATCATTGAGAAAAAATCACAGATGAGCCAACACCTGCCATCCCTGAATGCGATACGTGTGTTTGAAGCGGCGGCGCGCCACCTGAGCCTGGTCAGAGCTGCGGAAGAGCTTCATGTCACCCATGGGGCGGTCAGCCGCCAGATCAGGCAGCTCGAAGAAAACCTCGGCATAGCTTTGTTTGAAAGACGTAACCGCGCCATCTTCCTGACACGCGCCGGCACCCAGTTGCAAGCTACTTGCACGGACATCATGCGCCAGCTTGAAGCCGGCATAAGGCAGGTCCGTCAGGCCACCATTGCCCTACCCCTGGTCGTCTCATGCGAACCTACCATCGCCATGCGCTGGCTAATACCGCGCCTGGGCAAATTCAGGCTGCACTATCCCGACCTGGAAATCCATCTGTTTGCAGCCGGTGGCCCAGTCAATTTACAGCAAGGCCATATCGACCTGGCCCTGCGACGCAATGATTTTGCCTGGGACAGGAGTTATCACTCAGTCGTCGTTGCCCGCGAACTGATCGCCCCGGTCTGCGCGCCGACTTTGCTGCAAAACGGCGAGTTGATATTTGAGCAGCAACGCTTGCTGCATACCGCGTCCCGGCCCGATGCCTGGCAACGCTGGCAACACGTCAGCCAAAAGACATTGAAGGCAGCGAGCAGGGCCAGTTATGAACATTTTTACCTGAGCCTGCAAGCCGCCTGCGCCGGCCTGGGTGTGGCGATGGCGTCGGCGTATATGGTGGAAGACGAAATCGGCAGCGGCCAGTTGCTGGCGCCTTACCCGTTTGTCCCTGACGGCTCTGACTATGTCTTGCTGTCGGCTGTCCCCTTTGCGCAAGACCAGCGTCGTCAGGCGTTCCTGGCGTGGTTGCAGCAGGAAATGCTGGTGAGCAGCCAGAAAATCAACGCGCAAGATCAATAAAAGCCAGGTTCCCCCGGTGGACGGGTCTTGAAGCGCTTGTGCGCCCAGAAATATTCTGCTGGCGCCTTCATGATCTCTTGCTCGATGAAGGCATTCATGGCGCGCGTGGCAGCCACCATGTCTTCACCGGGATAATCAGTCCATGCCTCATGGAAGCTGACCTTCCAGCCACGATAGCCGGGGAGTATGGTGGCAATGACCGGTATCACCTTGGCGCCGGTCGTTGCAGCAATGCGCGGCACTGCTGTCAAGGTCGCTGCAGGTACGCCAAAGAAAGGGATGAATTCCGCATCCTTGGCGCCAAAATCCATATCCGGCAGCATGAAGAAAGGCAGGCCCTCACGCATGGCACGGATAATGGGCTTGACCCCTTCGGCACGGGAAAAAAGTTTGACCGGACGGAAGCGTGAACGCCCCTTGCGCAAGGCGGCATCAAACACCTTGCTGCGCTGCTGGGTATAAATCGAACATAACGAGGATTCAAACATCACTGCCACCCCTGCCACATCAAGACTGACAAAATGCGGGCACATCAGTATCGTCGGGCCAGACTGAATTGCCGCCATCGGTATGGCGGGGACTATCTGTATCAGTTTTCTCAGGCGTGCTTCCGATGCCCACCAGAGTATGCCACGCTCAAGCACGCTGCGCGCATACACCTGGAAGTGGCGTTTGGCGATGGACGACCTTTCCTGCTCATTCAGTTGTGGCAGGCACAGCGACAGATTTTTCAAGGTGATCAGGCGGCGCTTGCGTATCAATATAAACAATATGCTGCCCACGCCCTCGCCCAGGCGTCCCAGCACAGGCAGGGGCAACCAGTGCAGCAACCACATCAAGACCAGCACTGCCCTCATGCCTGCACCTCGTCAATAGCCGCATCAGGGCCGTCGACACCCTCGGGTTTCTTGTAGCGATTGTAGCTCCAGAAATATTGTGCCGGTGAGTGTGCGATCAGTTTTTCCATGCCACGATTGATGGCGGTGGCCTGCGCGACCGGGTCCATGCCCAATTCCTCCTCAAACGGCACAAAACGTATCACATAACCTTTACCACCAGGCAAGCGTTCGGCATAGGTCAGGATAATGGGTGCGCCAGTCATGCCATGCAATTTGGCTGACAGGGTCATGGTATAGGCGCGCTTGCCAAAGAATTTGGCCCAGACGCCCTCCCCTTCTTGCGGTACCTGGTCGGGCAGCAGTCCTATGGCCTCGCCCTTCTTGAGCGCTTTGGCCATGATGCGGACACCTGAGAGATTGGCCGCCGCCAGCAAAAGATTGTCGCGCGCCCTTGCTCCCTCTATCAGCGGTTTCAGGGCGGCCTTGCGTGGCGGCCGGTACAGCACGGTCAAACGGGTGCGAACAGCGATGCTTTGCGCCACAATTTCAAAGCAACCAAGATGTGGTGTTAAAAATATAATACCTTTTTTGGCATCCAGTGCGGCTTGTACCAGTTCCCAGTTTTCTATGCTGGCCGTCTTCAGGACGCGTTCGGGTCTGGCGCACCATATAAAGGGTAATTCGAGGATATTCTTGCCCGCCTCACGTACAGCCTCATGCAGATGTGCACTGAATCCGGCCCGGCCCATGTTTTCCTTCATGCGCCGACGATAAGAGCCAGACAGCAAATAAACAGCCCAACCCAGTACGGCGCCAATAAAATGCAGGACTGACAATGGAAAAATGGAAAGAAAACGAAACAAGGTAACAAGCATGATGCCGCTCAAGTATCAGTGTAAAAAGTAGGGGATATTCGACAGAAAATGCAGAACGAGCGTAAAATATCACACATTGGTAAGCTTTGACCTGCTTATTGACCTCCTTGAGGAAGGTATCCAGGCTCATGACAAGCCACCGCCGAGTTAACAGACAACTTGCGAGGCGGTTAATAAAACTCGCTAAAGCGTCGCAGGACTCTTCCGACTGCGGCATAATTTTTACGGTCATTTTTTTTAGGAGCCTGCGATGGCTAATGATTTTCTTTTTACTTCTGAATCGGTATCCGAGGGACACCCGGACAAAGTCGCCGACCAGATTTCCGATGCAATCCTCGATGCGATCTTTGAACAGGACCCGCGTTCACGCGTAGCGGCAGAGACCCTGACCAATACCGGTCTGGTTGTTCTGGCTGGTGAAATCACCACCAATGCCCATGTCGATTATATCCAGGTTGCACGCGATACCATCAAGCGCATAGGCTATGACAATACCGAATATGGTATTGATCACAAAGGTTGCGCGGTGCTGGTAGCCTACGACAAACAATCGAATGATATCGCCCAGGGCGTTGACCAGGCATCTGATGATCATCTGAACACCGGCGCGGGTGACCAGGGCCTGATGTTTGGTTATGCCTGTGACGAAACACCGGAACTGATGCCTGCACCGATTTACTATGCGCACCGCCTGGTAGAACGCCAGGCACAATTGCGCAAGGATGGTCGTCTGCCTTTCCTGCGCCCTGATGCCAAGAGCCAGGTCACCATGCGCTATGTCGATGGCAAACCGCACAGTATCGATACTGTCGTGCTGTCCACCCAGCACCATCCTGACCAGAGTGAAACTCCGACGAAGATGAAGCAGTCTTTCATTGACGCTGTTATTGAAGAAATCATCAAACCAGTCTTACCTAAAGAATGGTTGCTGGACACCAAATTCCTGATCAACCCGACCGGCCGTTTCGTGATTGGTGGCCCTCAAGGTGATTGTGGCCTGACTGGCCGCAAGATCATTGTTGATACCTACGGCGGTGCCTGCCCGCATGGCGGCGGTGCCTTCTCTGGTAAAGATCCTACCAAGGTAGATCGTTCTGCTGCGTATGCTGCCCGTTATGTCGCCAAGAATATCGTTGCTGCCGGTATCGCCCGTCAGTGCCAGATTCAGGTCGCCTATGCGATTGGCGTTGCCCGCCCGATGAACGTGACTGTCTACACTGAAGGCACGGGCGTTATCCCTGATGAGCAGATTGCCGCACTGGTCAACGAGCATTTTGACCTGCGTCCGAAAGGCATCATACAGATGCTGGACTTGCTGCGCCCTATCTACTCCAAGACAGCCGCCTATGGTCACTTCGGTCGTGAAGAGCCAGAATTTACCTGGGAACGTACTGACAAGGCGGCAATATTGCGCGCCGCCGCAGGTCTGTAATCTGTCGTAGCCGATGTTGAAATAAGTAGTAAGTGGCACTGGGAGTTGAAGCAAGAATGCAAGGGAAATCGTTGAATAGGAGGTTCACTGCATTTTGCTGTAAACAACTTGGTGCCATGAGCACTATCGGTGCAATGGCAGGCCTGATGGCCATACCTTCGGCATGGTCAGCCAGCGCACCAGCCAAATTCAAAACCGTTACCGACTGGTGCACGCCACTGGTTACCCGCCTGCCCAAGGTCAGCCTCAACGACTGCAAGAACAGCAAACTGACCCCGACAGGCGCCAATTCGC
This sequence comes from Undibacterium paludis, assembly GCF_022568815.1. Taxonomy (GTDB): domain Bacteria; phylum Pseudomonadota; class Gammaproteobacteria; order Burkholderiales; family Burkholderiaceae_D; genus Undibacterium. Next base: position 133,408 of record NZ_JAKZHX010000001.1, read on the forward strand.
TCAATGGTTTCCCGGTTTTATATCGTGATCTGCACTCTGATAGCAGGCATCCGCAAGCGATACGGGTATTGCTGCTGGGCGGCATACACGGCGATGAACAGACCGCTTCCTCCATCGTCTTCAAATGGATGGAAAGCATGCAAAAAGCCCCGCTAGAATTCAACTGGCGCGTAGCACCGGTAGTCAATCCCGATGGCCTGCTGGCAGCACAACCAAAACGGGTGAATGCGCGCGGCATAGACCTGAACCGCAACTTCCCCACCCCCAACTGGCAAAAAGAAGCACCAGCCTACTGGGCGCGTGTCACCCGCAGCGACCCGCGTCGCTACCCTGGCAAGGCACCCATTTCCGAGCCAGAGAGCCGCTGGGTCTACGACACCATAGAAAAATACAAACCTGACGTCATCATCTCGGTACATGCCCCGTTTGGCGTACTCGACTTTGACGGCCCGGCCACGCCCCCCAACCGTTTCGGCCGCCTGATCTACAACCGTGTCGGTGTCTACCCTGGTTCACTGGGCAACTATAGCGGCCTGCACAAGGACATCCCGGTCGTCACCATAGAACTGCCCAACGCCACCCAGATGCCCCCTGATGTCGAAGTACAGCGCATCTGGCAAGACATGCAAAACTGGATAAGACAGAATGTGGCGGCTCCGTTGAAGACAAGCAGCAACTAACGGACTTTAACAGTAGAAACAGAAGTGAAGACGCTTGTCCGGCGCTCAGGACAAGGCGCAATGACTACCCTGGACACTCAGTGATCTAGTGCGGAGATCATGAGAAAACTTTCATCCGACTCCGCCATGGGCGTGATTAAAAATCAGTCCCCCTGCTGCTGCCAGATCGTCTTGCCTGCCTTCAAATAAATCAGGGCACTGGCTGAGCCTTCTTTCGCCACAACGATGCCATCACTCCGCAATTTGACGGACTTGTCATGATAACTGTGCGGCTGCGATCCCTTGTCTTCGACATACCACATCTCCAGCCATGAAAAATCATCACCTCCATTGCCAATCGCATGTCCCGCTCCCACGATGACAGGCTTGGTTTTGGCTGGTGACAAAAAGACGAAGCCCTCTTTTTTACTCTTGCTGTCCTTGACCAGGACCGCCAGGTCTCCTTTGCCAGTACCCAAAAAATTGCCGCGCCAGACAAAGGGATTGAGACGGCTGTTCACCTCTATGGACTCTTGCCGGGATAAGCCATCAAGCTGCTTGCCTGCCCAATCAGGCAATTGCATCCTGGGTGTCACTTCCTGTGCAAAAGCGATGCTGTTGACAAATAACAGAGCGACAGACGCAAATTTGAAATTCATGGCAAAACTCCTGGTCATGATATAAACGTGTAAGTATCGATTGGATAAAAGCCTGCTGTGCTTCAAGTCATTACTGCTACTGAATGTTGGTACTGAATACGGCCAACTGCGGTCACTACAAATATTTCACCTCAGACTGATGGTCTGCCTCTTCCAGGCAGGGTCTTGCCATTTGTAGAAAATGCTCAGCGAACCCGGCTTGTCTGCGCCATTTTCAACTTGCAGGCTATCCATGCTGACGACTTCAAAGCTCTTCTTGAATCTGCCTTCGATCTTGGCCTCACGTGCCACCAGCATCTTGTTGGCGCCTGGCACCCAGCCGGCAAATTCAGCATAACCCAGGTCGGGGTCGCTATTGGCTGGCGGCAGGACATCGATGATCCAGCCCTGGCTGGTCTGGTGGAACAGCCAGAGCTCGCGCCAGTTTTCCATCGGTTGTACGGCCAGTGTCAGGGCGGTGTTTTGCGCATTGGCACGGGCAGAAGCTGCCCAGACCACGCTATAGGTGCAACGTTTTGCCAGCGGGGCTTTGAGGTCATGCTTGGCGTCCGTCAGCATGACACAGGTTTCACCTGGCTGTCCTGGTGCAGTGACAACATTAAGGCCAGGCCTGGGCTGAACCACAGGTTCGGCAGCCCAGCGTGTCGCACCTGCGCGCACACCGGCATCGGCATAGGCATAGCCGTCTTCATCGGTGAATTCGTCTTTATTGACAGCGGCCAGTTCAGTCAGGGCGCGGTTGGCGGCTTCTTCAAATTTTTCACCTTTGCGGGCGCGCTGGAAGGCGATACTGGACCAGACGCCAGCTTTGCGCATGCGTATGCGGTTTTTCTGATACTCAGGCAAATTCAGCATATTGACCTTGTCGAGCACGTCAGCACGCCACTGGTCCAGGGCATAACGCTCAGCAGGACGCATGGCCGGGTCTATGCAGTCCTGCCGTGTCAGCGCCAGCGCCGCACGGGCCTTCTGGTCAGGTGTGGCGTTCATGGCCAATACGCGGCGAAAGGCTTCACCGTCGTAACAAAGCTGCATGCGGCCTTCACGTTCATAGCCTTTGATATTGATACCATAATTGGCGACCACTTCCAGATGCGCGGCAATGGTGGCTTCATTCTGCTTGGGCTGTTTGCTTGATGCGCGTTTCGCCAGACGCTCTGCCATGCTGCCAAGCGCATCAAAAGCTTCTGCACCAATGGCATTGGCCGGGGCAGCTTTGAGGTAGGCCGCAGTGTAGCTGATGCCCAGGGACTCTGCACCCGGTGTGTCACGCAGGAAGCGGATGACAGCCAGACTGTCAGGAGCATCGTCTGGCTGCATGGAAACCAGGCGCACCTGAGATGCCTTGATGTAACCGGCACGTTCGCGCCTGTGGTCATAGACTTGCAGATAGTCGAGTTTTTCACCGCGGATTTCCAGGCTGTCGCCCTGCCACAGAACGGCCTGTTGCTGCGCCCCATCCTTGGGGGCGGCGCGCAACTGCGCCTGGTCCTGGGTCACAACAGCCAATACGGCGACAGCAATTGCAATGGCAGACATGATTATTGACTCTCTTTATTTTCGTTAGCGGTTTCTGTCTCTGCTTCGGTCGATACTTTTTGCATGCCCTGCCTGTTGTTCCTGCCACTACCCAGCAAGGTGGCACCGATGAAGCTGCCATCCGTTGGCGGCGGGGCGATGATGACCGAAACCTTGTCCGACAATTTGTCAGCCATGGTTTTTTGTATGAGCAGGGGATGCTTGCTGAGCAAGGCGCCCTCCCTCTCCATCTGCACGCTGGCGACCTTGCCTACCAGGTCCTGGCGGTATGCGTCGGCATCGGCAAGCTTGCGACGGGAATCAGCTTCGCCCTGGGCTTCGATGACACGGGCCTGGGCTGCGCCTTCTGACGTCTTGATGCGTGCCATTTTTTCTGCTTCAGCCTCAAACCTGCGTTGCTCTATCTGTTTTTCCTTGAAAGGCAGTACATGCTTCATCGCTTCCTCCTGTGCCTTGGCGGCGATGATCTGTTCTGCTCCGGCAGCTTCTGCCGCTTTTTCACGCTGTATCTTGGCGGCCTCAGCTTCCAGTGCCGTTTGCTTGACCTGCTTGTCTTTCAATTCCAGGGTATAGCGCATTTTTTCGCTTTCCAGTTCTTCAGCCAGCAGTTTTTCCATGCCGCGCTTATAGTCGGCTGGCAGATCCACCTTGCCCATGGTGACGCCACGCAGGATGATGCCGTCGGCGGCCAGCCTTGGCTTCAGTTCTGCTTCGATCTGCTTCTGGATATCTGCCCGCTTGCTGGAAAATATCTCGCGTACCGTGTAGACGGTGAATGCCTTATAGATCACGCCCTGGACGGCTGGCTCGACAATTTCCGCATTGATATTTTCCGGCAGGCTCCTGGACAGGTTGCTTACCTTGTCCGGGTCCAGTGCATAGCGTATGCTCAGGTCTACCCCCAAAGACAGGCCCTCTACCGACTGGAAAGGGGCCTCGCCATCAGCGCGGCTGCTACGTGTGGGTTTATATAACTGATCCTGCAGCTTGAACAGGCGCAATTCATGCAGGCCAGGTACGACAATGAGGGAACCGTCGCGCACCTGATCCGTACCGCCAGTCAACTGATTGATGCGAACAGCCACTTCACCACGCGGTATGCGCTTGATCGGCGGATGCGTGCTGATGGCATACACTGCGCCACCAATCAGGCTCAGGACAACCAGGCGATTAAAGGTGGTTTTACTGAACATGCCAGATTCCGACGTCGCCTTGGCCCCGGCCTTGAATCCAGAAGCACTTTTGCTGAACACGGAAGACAGGGTGGACCTTACAGCTTGTACCAGGGATTTGATACGGTCAGACATGATAGCTCTCCAATAATGATGGTTTTCTCAGGGTTATCTGCAGCGGCCTTTGCCCTGCTGCCCTGAAACACATCATGCGCCGCAGGCTGCGGAGCATACAATGCTGGAGCAGGGGCAGATTTTTCCGGGACAGGAAGAAGTCTTATTGCCTGTGAAGAAAAACTCACACCTGCCTTATGACTTTTGCCCGGAAAGCGTGGATACTGCTGTTATTGACAAGTCGCCGGAGTAAAAAGTGGTCAAAGTAGCAGTCATCGAAGACGATATGCCCACCAGCAATCAGTTGAAAACCTGGATAGAGGCAGCCAAACCGGGCATACAGGTCGACCAGTGGTTCAGCCGTGACGATGCGGAGGCAGCGATAAGCCGTGAAAACTATGACCTGGTGGTGCTGGACATAGAACTGGGCCGTGAACGCCATGCCGGTGTCGCCATTATCAATGCCATCAACAAGCAGCATGCGACGCCGGTGCTGGTGGTGTCGGCCATGCCGGCGACAATCTACCGCAGCATCATGAAGGCGCTTGATGCCTGGGATTATCTGCAAAAAGCCACCTTTGAAGAAGCCGATTTCATCGAAACCTTTCTGGAAATCCTGCGCTCGGTCAGAGAGCGCAAGCAGCATAAAGAAAGCCTGAAAGAGAACGGCAAAGATGCCGCCAAAACCAGCGTCACAGCAGACCAGCTCAGCATGGACCCCTTGCGCCAGCGCACGCCGATCTGGCGCGGCCAGCGCATCAATCTGCCGCTGACGGCACAGAGAATACTGGCAGCCCTGTTTGCCCAGCGTGGCCAGGTCGTGTCTTATGAAGACCTGTATGAAGTCGTCAAGAGCGGCCGCAACCGCGACAATATACGCAAACATGTCAGCACCATACGCGATGCTTTCCGTGAAATAGACCCGGATTTTGAATGCATAGAAAACGTCCCCATGCGCGGCTTCAGATGGGTCGATGACGGTAACGGCAGGACATGAGATGGGCAAGTTCCTGCTTGCTTCTTACCGTCTGCGCATCCTGTTTCGCGGGGTGTTCCTGTTACTGGCTGTCGCCACAGTCGGCCTGGCACTGTCGGTATTGCAGCAAGAAAAGCAACTGAGCTACAACAATTACCAGGCCAGTTTCAACAAGACCCGCCAGCAGATATCTGCCACCCTGCGCCACCCTGCTGGTCAGCTGGCACTGTTGAACCCGCCAGCCGAAAACAGCCGGGCGTCTTTGCGTCCACTGCTGTTGCCCTACTCTGCCATCGATTTTGATGACCAGAACAAGGTGCAGCAGGCCATTGCCATGTCGGGCTGCCTGGTGCAATACGGGAATGCCGGCGCCCTCTGTAGCGGCATAGGCAATAATCCCTGGGCTGGCGGCTTTATCTATATCGCCGGCAATTTCAATAGCAGCCAACTGGTGTCGCACAAGCGTGGCAATGAGAGCCTGACGCAGGCCCACAGACTGAAAGTCAGTGTCAGCCTGCGCGGCCAGACCTACCGGTGGATAGCACCGTTTGAAGAAGAAACGGCGCCGGCCCGGCAAAACCAGGGCAGCCGCGGACGCTGGACTGGTTTCAATGAAAGTGAAGCAAACAGGCCCAATGCCAGGCCCGTACGTGATTTTCGCGGTTGGGCCTGGCAGCAGGCGATCTGCAACCAGGCCGACCTCGACGACAAGGATGAGGGCTGCCAGAAAAACACCTTCTTTTCCCTGCGCCTGCCCATACCAGTTTTGCAGGAAGCCCTGTTTGAAAAAAAACGCCCGGTCTGGCCGCCGCAAGACCTGGACCAGATGGAAGTCAGCCTGACCGTACTGCCGCCAGATTCTGAACAACCCTTACTGGATAGCAAGAACCTGCCGACTGCCACGCCGTTTTCACTGAAAGACTTGCAAGCGAACCTCATGCCTGGTGAAACCCTGCGCATACGCAAACGCGACGGGCAGGACAGAGCGGACAAACAGGGCGAACAAGGCAAACCGCCAGGCGACCTGATCAACCTGACAGGCGTAGTAGAACAGGCAGAAGAATCCTGGAATATCATCACCCGCCTGATACGCCGCCTGCCGGTTGATGAATACGATATCCCGCTGGAAAGCCGGGAGATCATCAGCACACCGCTGGCCAATTATGACGTCTTGCTCACCGGTGATGTACGCAGCGTCAGCAAGAGCCTGAGCGTGGTCGCCAGCCGGGTCGCCTGGTTTGTCGGCGCCATGCTGCTGGCGCTGACCCTAGCCTGGCTGCTGATCGAGGTCAGCATCATACGCCGCATCACCCTGCTGACAAAACGTGCCGTATCGGTCTCGAAGACGGTTAAATCTGCCGGTGATCTCGACCGCTTCGATGTCAGCGATTTGCGCAGCCCGGACGAACTTGGTGTGCTGGCCAGCTGTCTGCATGACCTGCTCAGGCGAGTCCGCGAAGATGTAGAAAGAGAAGCCATACGTACCGAGCAAGAGAAAGAAATGTGGCATGCGGTAGGCCATGAAATCATGTCGCCGCTGCAGTCTCTGATGGCCCTGCATGGCAAGCCTGACGATCAGAGCAATCGCTATATCAGCCGCATGCAACAGGCGATACGAGTCCTGTATGGAAGTGCGTCACCAAGCGAAGCCTTCCAGTCCACGGTATTGCAGGTATCAGAAATCGATATCGCCCTGTTCCTGAAAAACGTGGCCAGCAATGCACCCATGGTAGGCATACCGGATGTCTTCTACCAGGGCGCAGATGAAGTCGTCATGGTGAAGGCCGATGAATATTCGCTCGAAGATGTGGTCACACATGTCTTGCGCAATGCCGAGCGCTATCGCCTGCCAGGTACAGCCATCAGCATCACCTTGCACAGCAGCGAAACAACAGCCACGATCAGCATACACAATAGCGGCCCACACATCCCTGACGACCTGATAGACAAGATATTTGAATACGGCGTGTCTGACCAGCATGATTCCGCCGCCAATGGTAATCGCGGACAGGGCCTGTTTGTCGCCAAGACCTATATGGCCAAAATGGGCGGCACCATCAGCGTGCAAAATGTCAGCGATGGTGTCAACTTCATACTCAGCCTGCAAAGAGGGATTTAGAAACCCTCATGCATTGACGATCAGCTTGCCGCTCATTCCCTCATGTCCATCACCGCAGAAGTTATCACATAGAAAGTCATACTCGCCCGCCTTGTCGAGATTCAATTGAATATTGATCACCTTGCCCGGCACCAGGTCCATACGCAAATTAAACTCTGGCAGGTTGAAACCATGCGTAAAATCCAGGGCGCTGAAAGCCAGCACGATACTTTCACCGACCCGGGCTTCTATGCGACTGGGTTCATAGGAAAACTTTTTCGCCGTTATTGGTATCACCCGTGGCTTTGTGCGTGAGGCCAACGTCTTTTTTGCCGCCCCTTCTGCCATGGCAAGTTCGGCAAATACCAGGCTTGCGCCGGCCCCCAGTAATGACAAGGACAGGTCCGTACAGAAGAGACGTCTTGATTGGTTCGTTTTCATGTCTGTCATGCCTTTGCTACGGGAAATTCCACCATGCTCGATGTCTTGCCATCGACATCAATTTCCCTGAAGCCCAGTCCCTGGAAGGGTTTATCAGCATTCCATGGCAAAGGTGTACGCTTGTCTTGCGAACCGGGCGCAGGCAGGGGGAAAATCAGGGATTTTGCCGCATGATGGGGAATATGGCCACTCATATGATGATGCTCCTGATGGATGTGACCATAAAACACGGTGACATTGGTATAGGGCATCAGCAAGGCAATTGCCTGCGCGCCGTCACGTGTAGCCCAGTCCCATTTGGGTGCCAGATCAAACAGGGGCCTGTGCGTCAGCACGACAATGGGTGCGTCTTTCGCCTGTTTTGCCAGATCGGCTTCCAGCCAGGCCAGTTGCTTTTCACCCAGACGAGCGCCTGAGTCGGATACATTATCAAGAGCAATGAAATGCACACCTTTATGGTCAAAGGCATAGCTGGTCACGCCAAAATATTCTTTAAATGCGGCACCGGCATCGAGGGATGCATCATGTTCGCCCGGCAAGAAATGTATATTTCTGACTTTCAGGCCACCTATGATTTCTTTAAATTCTGCCATGCGCCGGCGGCGTTCGACCGGGTCATCGGTCGTGTGCGTCAAGTCACCGGTAAAAACGATAAAGTCAGGCTGTAGTGGCAGGGCATTGACACTCTCGACCGCCTTGCGCAAGGTATTCTTCGCTTCAGGATTGGCGTCGCCAGCATAGCCCCAATGCACGTCAGAAAGCTGAACGAAATAAAAGTCAGATCCGGTATATGCCTGCACTGAATTGTACAGGCCAGACATGAACACGACGCCACCACCAACGGCAGCAAGTTTGAAAAAATTTCTGCGGTCCATCATGATATTTCCTTTAACGTGAATAAATGGTTTTGCCCCTTCCTTGTACCCAGGAACAATTCAGCCGCGAATTGGGCTAGTGAGATGTACTTGTGATTGTCTTTAAATAGGCAATCAGATCAGCACGCTCCTGGGCAGTCGGAACCGAGACACCCATTTTTTGACCCGGCACCAGTTTTTCGGGATTGCGTAGCCAGGCATCGAGCAACTTCTCATTCCAGACAAAGCCCGCTTTAGTCAGTGCAGTGGAATAGACATAACCATCGACACTGGCTGCTTTGCGTCCAAATACTCCGGCATGGGCAGGGCCCACACCATTGAATTGTGCAGAATGACAAGAAGCACACCTGGCCTGGTAAAGTATCCTGCCAAGCTGGGGGTCGCCGGCAGCCTGTGCCGCCTGCTGCACTACCAGGCAAACTGTCAGTATCAGTAAATGTATTCGACTATTCATGTAATACGCCTTAAGCTGGGAACCTGTTCTGTCAGCAATGAAGGCAGCAACAGGCAACAATGCCTTCACAGATGCCAATACTCGTCACAGGGCTGGTTTATTCCGCAAACCTGTGAAATATTTTTCATTTTTTTTATACTTTCCCGGGAATAAATCCACCAGATCTTGAGTCTTGATAGCAAGGACCAATACAAATGGGTGTTTTTTTGAAAGATGCGCTGACTGCCAAGGAATTTGAACACCTCGTACTGGCACATCTGGACTCGGCATATAATCTGGCGCGATGGCTTACGCGCAATGATCACGATGCGCAAGACCTGGTGCAAAATGCCTACCTGAAGGCGTTCAGGTTTCGTGACAGTTATCGCGGTGGCGATGCACGCGTGTGGCTCATGACCATCATCCGCAATACCTATTACACCAGTCTGCGGGACGACAAGGCCATGGCAGCCGATGTCGGCTTTGATGAAGAAATACATGGCGCGCTTGAAACGGAAAACGCCGAATCACACTATACCTACAGCAAAGATCCCGCCAGGGCGGCAGAAGATGGTGATCTGAAAAAAAACATCAATCGCGCGCTGGAGAAATTGCCCCAGGTTTTCAGGGAAGTATTGATACTCAAAGAAATGGATGATTTCTCTTACAAGGAAATCGCCGAAGTTACAAACATACCGATAGGCACGGTGATGTCACGGCTGGCAAGGGCAAGAAAGTTGTTGCTGGGATTCTTAAAAAATGAACAGCAAGGGGATGAGCATGGAATGTCATGAAATTCAGCAATTGATGTCTTCCTATCTTGATCAGGAACTCAATACAGAGCAGGCCCTGCAAGCTGGTGAACATATCGCCGGCTGTACCGCCTGCATGGCCGCATTGGAGCAAATGGAAGCTTTGCAGGTAAATGTACGTACACATGCCAGCCATTATGCCGCACCAACCGGTCTGCGCTCGCGGATACTGGCCAATGTGGCACAAAAACGCCCGTCAAAATTGCGCAACTGGCCGTGGGCATGGATCAATCTGGGACTGGCAGGCTTAAGTGCGGCGGCATTTGCTGCAACCCTGGTACTCTACCTGGGGCAGCCTTCTCCTTCACAGACCTTTGATGATGAGGTGTTGAGCAGTCATTTTCGCTCACTGGCTCCCGGACATCTGCTTGATGTGGTCTCGTCAGACCAGCATACGGTCAAACCCTGGTATGCCGGCAAGCTCGATTTTTCTCCAGCCGTCGTCGACCTGTCGGTGCAGGGCTACCCCTTGCTGGGTGGACGGATCGATTATCTGGCCGGGCGCCCTGTCGCAGCCATGGCTTATCAGCGTCACAAGCACATCGTGAATCTGTATTTATTTCCTGACGCGACCGGCAAACCCAACGATATCAGGCTTGACACCAGACGCGGCTATCAGCTTGCACAATGGAACCAGGCAGGCATGCGCCACATTGCCGTATCGGACATGAATGGTGATGAGCTGAAGCAGTTTGTCAGTCTCTGGCAACTGGCCGCAAAATAATGCAAAAAGCGGCGCACCTTCATCAGGGAGGTCAGCGTTGCGGTGCCTGCCAGTTCTCTTCCGGACAATGAAGTCTGGCAACTGATAAGCGCATAGAAAAATAGTCGAAATTACATCAATCTGATGTACGCAGCAGTTTTTTTGTAAAACGCAAAACTTCGTTTTGAAGCTGCTGGCAAAACACGTCGCACCATCGGAAAGCCTGGATTTAGAATGCTTGGCTGGCATGGTGAACTATTTGCCAACTCGCTGAGTCTATCAACCTGGCTGCAACTCTTTGGTCGTGGCCAGACCAGCGACAAAAATAATCAGGCTGAGACCGCCTGTACGACAACAAGGAAAACGATGAAACCACAATTGAAACTGATCGCCGCACTATGCCTGCTGAGTGCAACAGGCCTGGCATTGGCGCAGGCTGAAGACAAGCACCAGTGGCTGGAAGACGTCACCGGTGAAAAAGCCCTGGACTGGGTCAGGGCGCAAAACAAGCTGACTCGCGGCAAGCTCGACAGTGATGCGAGTTTCGGCAAACTGAAAGCCGACCTGCAAGTCGTTCTTGACTCCAAGGACCGCATCCCCGGCATACGCAAGATGGGCGACGCTGTTTACAACTTCTGGATGGATGCAGAGCACCCGCGCGGTGTCTGGCGTAAAACCAGCATGGAAGAATACAAGAAAGCCCAGCCCAAATGGGAAGTCGTGCTCGACATCGACGCGCTGGCAAAGGCAGAAAACGAGAACTGGGTCTACAAAGGCAGCCAATGCCGTGAACCCGTCTATGACCGTTGCCTGATTGAATTGTCACACGGCGGCGCAGACGCGGTCGTCACCCGTGAATTTGACCTGGCCAGCAAGTCTTTCATCAAAGATGGCTTCAATCTGCCAGAAGCAAAAATGAGTCTGGACTGGCGTGACAAGGACAGCCTGTTTGTCGCCACAGATTTTGGTCCCGGCAGCCTGACCGATTCCGGTTATGCCCGCATCGTCAAGGAATGGAAGCGCGGTACCAAACTGTCCGACGCAAAAACCCTGCTCGAAGGACAGAAGACGGACATGGGCGTCGGTGCACAATCGAGCGACCACAAGGGCATACATCGTGAACTGGTCAGCCGCCAGGTCACGTTTTATACTTCCGAGCAATTCCTGCGTGAAGGCGACAAGCTGACCAAGCTTGATATCCCGGCCAAGAGCAATCTGTATTTCTTCGACAAGCAAGCCATTATCACCCCGCGCGAAGCATGGAAGGTCGGTGAAAAGACCTATGCATCCGGCAGTGTACTGGCGATCGATTTTGACGCTTTCATGAAGGGTGACCGTCAGTTCACCGCCTTGTTTGAACCCAGCGATACTACGTCTTATACTGGCGCCACCGTGACGAAAAATTTTCTTCTGTTGCAAACGCTGGACAATGTGAAGAGCAATCTGAAAGAATGGAAATTCGACAGCGGCAAGTGGACATCACGCGAAGTCAAATTGCCTACCCTGGGTGCGGTTGGCGTCAGCGGTATGGATCCCGAAAATTCTGACGACTACCTGCTCAGCTATTCCGACTACCTGACACCAAGTGTCTACATGCTAGCCCATGCCGGTAATGATCAGCGCGAATTGCTGAAGTCAGCACCGGCATTCTTCGATGCATCCGCCTATGAGACCGTGCAGAAATTCGCCACCTCCAAAGATGGCACCAAGGTGCCGTATTTCATGATCAGCCGCAAGGACATGAAGCGCGACAGCAATAACCCTACGCTGCTGTATGGCTATGGTGGTTTCCAGATTTCCATGACACCGTCCTACTCTGGCGGCCTGGGCAAATCCTGGCTGGAAAAAGGCGGTGTCTATGTCGTTGCCAACATCCGTGGTGGTGGTGAATTTGGTCCGCGCTGGCATCAACTGGCCCTGAAAGAAAACCGTCAGCGCGCCTATGACGATTTCGCTGCCGTAGCAGAAGACCTGATCAGCAGCAAAGTCACCAGCAACAAGCATCTGGGCGCCATGGGCGGTAGTAACGGAGGTTTGCTGGCAGGTGTTGCCCTGACCCAGCGTCCTGACCTGTTCAATGCCATCGTCAGCCAGGTGCCATTGCTGGACATGCGCCGTTTCAACCAGTTGCTTGCCGGTGCATCGTGGATGGGCGAATATGGCAACCCGGACGTGCCTGCGGAATGGGACTACATCTCCAAATATTCGCCTTACCAGAACGTCAAAGCTGGCGTGAAGTATCCGAATGTCCTGTTCATCACCTCAACCCGTGATGACCGTGTGCACCCCGGACATGCGCGCAAGATGGCGGCCAAGATGCTGGATCAGGGTCACCAGAATGTCTGGTACTACGAAAACATCGAAGGTGGTCACGGTGGTGCTGCCAACAATGCCCAGCGTGCCGACATGAGTGCGATCACTTATACCTTCCTGTGGAATATGCTCAAGCGTGACAATGACGCTGTTCAAGTTCACTAAGTAGGCAAACAGGCCAGTGAATCAAATTTGCTGGTCGTGTTTTAAAAGCAAAAAAGCCCGGGATATGTCTGCCCCCGGGCTTTTTTTCATCGATTTATTCTGCGCTTCAATTCACTTTATCAGAAGGAAAGCGTATGGTTTCCTTCAACAAGGCCCCCATGGGCCAGGCCAGGTTCATGTTGTTTGGTTGTATAGGTTTGGTAAACCATTTTTCATACAGCCTGGTGATTTCGCCTTCGGCCATCATGCGGGCCATCTCTACATCAATGATTTTCTTGAATGCGGCATCGCCTTTGGGCAGCATGATGGCATAGGCTTCAGATGCCAGCGGATCACCAGTGATCATGAATCTGGATGGGTCTTTGGCCTTGGCTTTCAGACCAAACAAGATCGCCTCATCCTGGGCAAAAGCGTCTACCTTATTTGTTTCCAGCATGCTGAAAGAATCGCCGTGATCCCTGCCTTCGACCAGCTTCATATTCAGGGCGCGCACCTTGTCACGCTCCAGTATGAATTTATCCGTGGAGGTGCCTTTGGTAAAGACGACTTTCTTACCCTTCAAGTCTGTCCAGTTCTTGATACTTGAACTGCTATTGACCATCATGCGCAAAGTAGAAAAGAAATGCGGTATCGTGAAGTCAACGACCTTTCTGCGGTCGGCAGTATTACTGGTTGAACCACATTCCATGTCAGCCTGGCCCGATGTCATGGCCTGTATGCGGTTATCTGCCGTCACTGGTATAAAATTGATTTTCAGTTGTGGCAACTTCAACTCCTTCTTGAGGGAGTCGACTATTTTTTTGCAGATATCGATGGTGTAGCCAACTGGTGCTTTGGTATCCGACAAGTAAGAAAATGGCAAAGCTGATTCACGATAGGCGATATTGATGGTCTGGTTTTTCTTGATATGTTCCAAAGTGTCAGCTGATGCCAGTTGAGCAAGAACGGCGGCAGACGCAAATACGCCAACCTGAAAAATAATGCGCAATTTCATATGATTTCCTTATGCCCTATATGACAACATTAACTGTCTGAGCATTTTGCTGGGTGCTGCTGCAAAAGATGTTCAGGTGCAGCCTGAGCTGAACTTGCCTGAATATAAGTGATACGAGAGGGCCAGGTAATCTGGTCCGGTTATTTGCAAAAGCGCGGGGGTTTTAACAGTGAGGTACCAGATTATATCGTGGTCTGGCCATATTGCGGGAGAGGTAAACCTCTAGGTTTCAATCCAGCTAATAAGCATGAGTCAGTAAGTTGGCAAAAGACTGTCGCAATGATATGCTTAAAAAACAAAAATGCCGTCAGCGGTCAGTCTTCTACAACCTTGCGTTGCATATCAGCCAGGTAAGCATCGAGTTCAGCGGTACTGGTAAAAATTTCATTCAGGGGTGCTGCGCGGACGATTTCAAACACTTTCTGTACCTGGCGGCTAAGATTAACAAAATAAGTTGCACCACCATGATTGCGCATGGTCTTGCGTATTTTGGCCAGGACCCGCAAACCCTCGCTGGAGATAAAGGTTAATGCTTCCATGCTCACAACCAGGGTTTTTACTTCTTCACTGACGCTATTGGCAAAAAACTGTTCGAGGTCGGCCGCTGTGCTGGTATCGAGGCTGCCCGACAAATCCAGTTTTGCCGTTGGTAACTGCGTTTCATCTATGGAGATTTCTAACACTGTCTGTCCTCTGTTGTTCAGGTTCAGGGTTTGACGAGAAATTTACGTATGTGCAGACTATTATGGCCTTGTACATAGTTGTAGTCGATATGATCAGCCAGGGCATTCACCAGATACAGGCCCAGGCCACCTTCCGGGCGATCGGCAAAATCCGTTTCCAGGTCGGGCTGGCTGATACCTTGCAGGGGATTGTAGGCATGGGAATTATCGACCACGTCGAGCACTACTTCTTTCTCTTGCAAATGCACATCCAGCCGTATGGACGCCGGGTCCTGGTCTGTCGCACCATGCCTGAGTACATTCACCAGCACTTCTTCTGTAATCAGTTGCAGATCATCGACCACTTCATCACTGACTTGCTGGGCATGCAACAAGCCCGCCAGGCTGGGCTTGACCTGATCATAGGCAAGCAGCTGACCATTGAGACTGATTTTCCAGTCGGCAAAAGCCGGTTTTCTTCGTTTGGCCTGAGGATGAAATTGCATGCTTAGTAGTGTCAAATCGTCAAACTGCGGGGCTTGCGCAATAAACTGCTGATGCGCCAGTGTCACTATACGGATAACGTCTGCTGCAAATGCCGGTGCCTGTTGGCTAATTGTAGTCTGTAATCGGCTTTCTGAGAATTCTTCATTATCCTGGTTCCTGGCTTCAGTGATGCCATCGGTGTACATGACGACAATATCCTGGCCAAGCAGGCTTATTTCAAACTGCGGGAAACTGGCATCTTCTTCCAGCCCGAGTGCAGGCCCGGTCTCCAGCGTCAGTTTGCTGACCTGACCATCACGCAATAACAGGGGAGCATCGTGACCGGCACTGGCATATTGCATCTTGCACGTGCTTAAGTCGAGGATGGCAAAAAACATGGTGACAAAACGGCACTCAGGGTTATTGGCAACCAGCTCGCGATTGACGGCCAGCAGCAATGCGCCAGCAGAACCGCTCTGATGCGCCAGGGTACGTATCAGACTGAGCGTACGCGCCATGAGCAGGGCCGCCGGCATGCCCTTGTTCGCCACATCCCCTATCGCCATGCATATGCGGTCCTCTGCCACATGAAAGTAGTCATACAGGTCACCGCCAACTACCCTGGCCGGTTGCAGCAGAGAACTCATGCTGTAACGCGGGTCCGCCGCTGCTTCGGCACTGGGTAGCATGGCTTGCTGTATCTGGGCGGCTATGGCCAGTTCACTTTCCATGCGCTGCCGGGCTGCGGTAACTTCCTGCAGTTCCAGGATATGCAGCTTCAATGAGTCACGCATGCGCCGGAAAGAGCGCGACAGACGGCCGACTTCGTCGCTGCGCGGTATCTTGACGAGCTCAGTATCCAGGTTGCCCTGGGTAATTTCTTCCGTGCTTCTGCTCAGGTCGCGCAAGGCTTTTGTGGTATGCCTTGACACCAGGGCAATGGCAATACACATGAGCAACATGTCCTTGCCCATGGACAGGATGATGATCAGGAAATATTTTTGCAGGTGATGTGTCATCTCTTGCGCAGGCAGTTCAAAACCAAGAACCAGGGGCAGATCGGGCAAATCACTGCTGAGCACGATATCTCTGTTGTGCGGACTGCCTGCCGTGGCTGATGTGGCCTCAGGCAGGATATCGCCGTTGAGTTTATTACTGACCCTTGCCCGCCCCATGAAGCCCTGGTCCAGGGCATCGACGACATACAGTTTTTTTTGCAGGTCCAGCAAGACTGTCTGCAAATCGATAAGCAGTGCTACATCCTGCTGGATCAGCTTATCCACCTGGCGCCGCTTGCAAAAAACCAGATTGTGTTGTCCGGCCGGACTTAACCAATAAGCACTTTCATCTTTCTTATTACATAAGGACAATAAAGCCTGGGCGGCGTCTTTCTTTCCGGAGCTCAAGGTTTGTCCGTTGTCCATGGAAACAGTCAAACCTGTCCATTGCTCTGCTGCAGGTGATTTGCTGTGTAGCGCAATTTCACGAATGAATTGTCTGCTGCTCAATGCATTCCATATTTCTTCGGGATCATTGATATGCGTGCCATCTAACTGCGCCAGGGCCAGCGCATCGTGACTGACCTGGCCGAGGGCGAAGCGTATCTGCATGGCTTGTGCATCCAGCCTTGACTGGGCAACCTGCCTGACCCAGCCTGTCACCACTTGCTCAAGCAGGGAGCGCATCTGATAAAAAGATAACCCATATATCAGCAGGGCAGCCATCACACAGGCAAAAACCAGGCGGTAGGTGATACTGGTAAATTGAAGGTACCTTATCTTTATCACAATTGGCCATTCATACAATGAGGAGCGAGACTTGAGGATACTGTATCATTTCTGCCTTTGCCATCATCTGAGGCACTTGCTTTTTTCACATGAAACCAATTTTCGTCCACATGGTCACAAACTGATATGAGTTTGTACCAGCTGATTGCCCAATTTATCCGCCTGCACTGGCGCCAGTATGTCGGTGCCGGCCTGATGCTGTCTACCATTGCCCTGCTGACCGTATTGATACCACGCCGCGTGGGCAGTGTCATCGATGGCTTGGTGGCTGGCCGCCTGGACCAGACCGGCTTGTTGCAGGAATTGTCGTGGCTGGCTGTCATGGGCCTGGCAATCTATTTTTTACGGGTGGGCTGGCGTACCCAGTTATTTGCTGCTTCTTACAAGCTGGGCATGCAATTGCGCACCCGCCTGTATCAAAGACTGAGCGTGCAGGGTGCAGATTTTTTCCAGCAGCAAAGGACCGGCGACCTGATGGCGCTGGGCACCAATGATGCCGACACCATAGAACTGGCCGCTGGCGAAGCGGCGCTGGCCGGTTTTGATGGCAGCACGACCTTTGCCCTGGTCATAGGCATGATGTTGCTTGGCGTGGACTGGCGCCTGGCATTGGCGGCGCTGCTGCCTTTCCCTTTCATGGCGCTGGCATTCAAACACATCACCAACAAGATTCATGATGCTTCACGCGACTCATTGGAGCGTTTCAGCAAGCTCAATGAACACGTGCAAGAGAGCCTGGCCGGCGTGCGTACCCTGCGTGCCCTGGGCCTGGAACAGCGCAGTGCTGCCCAGTTTGCCGAACTGGCTGAACAGGCTTCCGCCGCCAGCCTCAGCTCGCAACGCTGGGAAGCGGCATATGAGCCCGCCGTCGGCCTGACATTGACAGCAGCAGGCTTGCTGACTTTGAGTGTAGGTGGCTACCTGGTCTGGCAGGGTGAGATGAGCATCGGAACACTGACCAGCTTTTCCATGTACCTGGGTCAGCTTATCTGGCCGATGTTCGCTGCCGGCTGGGTACTGTCGCTGCTGGAACGTGGCAAGGCGGCCTGGGCCAGGCTGGAGCCGGTACTGACACAGGAGCTCAGCGTCAATGACGATGGTGAACTGCACAGCATGCCACAGGGCGAGTTGCGCATGACAGGTATCAGTTTTCATTACCCTGCTCAGGCCAGGGCGGCCTTATCAGATATTCATATCCGTATCGCTCCAGGGCAAACCCTGGGCATAGTCGGGCCGACCGGGTCAGGCAAGTCAAGCATCATCCGCCTGCTGTTAAGGCAGATAGAAACCGCACAGGGCAGTATCAGCTGGGGTGGCCATGCGCTGACAGAATACCGCCTGCATGCCTTGCGACAGGCAATCAACTGGGTAGCGCAGGAACCGTTTTTATTTTCAGCGTCGATAGCTGACAATATCAGCCTGGGCAATCCGGACGCCAGCCGTGCCGATATAGAGCGCGCGGCAAAACTGGCCTCGGTGGATGAAGACATACGACGTTTCCCGCATGCTTATGACACCCTGGTTGGTGAACGTGGCGTCACACTGTCAGGTGGACAAAAGCAGCGCGTCGCCATTGCCCGTGCACTGTTGACTGCCAGCCCCTTATTGCTGCTCGACGATGCCTTGTCTGCCGTCGATACCCAGACCGAAACCAGCATACTCGCGCACCTGGCAGAACTGCGCCAGGAATACCCTGAACGCAGTGCCGTCATCGTCAGTCACCGCCTGAGCGCCGTCGTCGATGCAGACCATATCGTGGTCTTGCGCGAAGGGAGAATCGTAGAGCAAGGTCGTCATCAGGCCCTGCTTGACCTGAATGGCTGGTATGCAACGCAATGGCGTTATCAACAATTGGAAGCAAGCCTGGATGCAGCCTGATATCAATACAAAAAAACCTGCAGCCGTATCGGAAAAGAAGCAGGCGATACGTCTGCTCATGCATGCAGCCAGCACGGAACACCGTCACCTCTGGCTCGGTGTCCTGTTTCTGTTTATCGCTGCCGGACTGGAAGCTGCCGGCCCTTTGCTGGGCAAGGCTTTCATCGACCATTATCTGTTGCCGCACAAATTGGATATGAATATGGTGGCCGGCCTGCTGGCTGCCTACATCCTGACGGGCTGGGGCGCCACCTGGCTGCGCTACCTGCAACTGACGCGCCTGGCCGGCGTCGCCATGCGTTCGGTACGCAGGCTGCGTGAACAAGTGTATGAACATGTGTTGCGTTTGCCCATGGCTTTCTTTGACAAGGCCATCACCGGACAACTGGTCAGCCGGGTGACGAACGACACTGAAGCCGTCAAGAGCCTGTATGTGCAAGTCCTGTTCGTCATGCTTGACAGCAGCATTGTCGTGATCGGCGCCCTGGCCGCCATGGCCTGGCTGGAGTGGCGGTTGATGCTGGTGGTAGCCGTGCTGATACCGGCAGTGATCGTCATCGTCTGGTTTTACCAGCGCTGGAGCGCACCTGCGGTCACCCGCGCGCGGCAATTGCGCAGCGAGATCAATGCCCAGGTGGCAGAAAGCATCAATGGCATGAGCGCCCTGCAGGCCAGTAACGCCACGCAAAGATTTGGCGAGCGCTTTGCCAGCACCAACCAGCAGCATTATGCCGCCAGACTCGATGAGTTGCGCGCCAATTCCTGGCTGTTGCGGCCAGCGCTGGACCTGATGAATTCGCTCTTGCTGGTGGTCGTGATTTTCTGCTTTGGCCAGCGCAATTTTTCCGGCCTTGAGATAGGCATATTGTATGCCTTCGTCAGCTACATCGCCCGCGTGGTCGAGCCGCTGATACAGATCACCCTGCAATTTGGTCAGATACAACAGGCCATCGTCTCGGCAGCCAGGGTCAATACCCTGCTCAATGAACATCAGGCGCCGGTGGCCAGCAGTGATGCCCGGATAGCTGAAGGTGCGCTGAAACTGGAGCAGGTCAGTTTCGGTTATGACCCGGCCAGACCGGTCTTGCAAGATTTCAACCTGGAGATACCGGCCGGCAGCTTCTATGGCATTGTCGGCCACACTGGCAGCGGCAAGTCTACCCTGCTCAGCCTCTTGCTGCGTTTTTATATTGCCCAATCCGGCCGCATCAGCATTGATGACCAGCCGCTCAACAGTTTTTCGGATGAGCACTTCCGCGCCAAGGTGGGCCTGGTGCCGCAGGAACCTTTTTTGCTGGCGGCCAATGCACGTGAAAACATTGCCATGGGACGCGATATTGCCGAAGCGGACATCATCGCTGCAGCCAAAGCCGCTCATGTCCATGATTTCATCCTGCAACTGGAGCACGGTTACGACACACCGCTGGGTGAAGGCGGCGCCCGCCTGTCAACCGGGCAAAAGCAATTACTGGCGATTGCCCGCGCCCTGGCCGGCAAGCCGCGCATCCTGTTCCTGGACGAGGCCACCTCACATATCGACAGCGAAACCGAACAGGTGGTGCAACTGGCGCTGACAGAATTACGTGGCCAGGTCAGCATCATTGCAATTGCCCACAGGCTGTCGACCATCCGTGATGCTGATCGCATCATCGTACTCAATCACGGCAAACTGGCTGAGCAAGGTAGTCATCAAGAATTAATGCAGATGGAACAAGGCATCTACCAACGCCTGTACCTGCTGCAAACCCTGGAAGAGTAAGGAATACCATGAAGAAGTGGATAGCATTCGCCATCAGTATCTGCGTCACCCTGTTTCTGGCAGGCCTGGCCTTTGTGTATCTGGTGGTCGCTCCCGGCCTGCCATCACTGGAAGCCGTTACCGACTATCGTCCCAAAATCCCGCTGCGCATCTACACGGCAGACAATGCCCTGATCGGCGAGTTTGGTGAAGAGCATCGTGATTTCGTCCCGATCAAGCAAATCCCGGCGGTCATGAAAAACGCTCTTCTTTCGATTGAAGATGAACGTTTTTATGAACATGGCGGCATCTCTTTCCGCAGTGCAGCCCGCGCCGTCCTGGCAGATTTGCGCGGTGGCTTTCATCAGGGTGCGTCAACCATCACCATGCAGGTGGCGCGCAATTTTTTCCTGACCAATGAAAAGTCGTTGCCGCGCAAACTGAAAGAAATCCTGCTGACCTATCGCATAGAAGATGCCCTGACCAAGGACCAGATTCTGGAACTGTACATGAACCAGATTTTCCTGGGCCAACGCAGCCACGGTTTTTCCAGTGCAGCCAAAACCTACTTTGGCAAATCGCTCGACCAGCTGACGCTGGCAGAAGCCGCCATGCTGGCCGGTGTGCCACAAAACCCGGTCAGGCATAACCCCGCTGTCAATTTTGAAAAAACCAAGCAAAGACAGTTGCTGGTCCTCAAGAACATGGTCAGGAACGGCTTCATCACGGAAGCACAGATGCAGGCTGCCGCGAAAGAAGAAATCAAGGTCATCAAGGGCCAGCAGTTTGATGCCCATGCCGACTACATTGCCGAGATGGTGCGCCAGAGCATCTACGCCCAATACAAGGAAGATAGCTACACCAAGGGTATCAAGGTCTACACCACCATCAACAAGGCCGAACAGGATGCCGCCTATGAAGCGGTACGTCGCAATGTCATGGCCTATGACCAGCGCCACGGCTACCGCGGCCCGGAAGGCTTTGTCGAGTTGCCCAAGGATGAAGATGAGCGTGATGAAGTCATTGACGACATCCTGCGCAAACATCCGGACAATGACAGGTTGCAATCAGCCGTCGTCATCCAAACCAGTACAAAAATGGTCAAGGCAGAATTACGCTCCGGTGAAGACATAGAAATCAGCGGTGAAGGTCTGCGTTTTGCCGCTGCTGCCCTCGGCGACAAAGCCAAGGCAGGAGTAAAAATACGGGCCGGTGCCGTGATACGCGTGATACAGGACAACAAAAAGAACTGGGCCATCAGCCAGATGCCAGAGGTTGAAGGCGCCTTTGTCGCCCTCAATGCAGATGACGGTTCCTTCCGCGCCATGGTGGGTGGTTTTGATTTCAACCGCAAAAAATTCAATCATGTCACCAGCGGCTGGCGTCAGCCTGGTTCTTCCATCAAGCCCTTCATTTATTCTGCGGCGCTGGAAAAAGGCTTTTATCCCGGTACGCTGATCAATGATGTGCAACTGTCGGAAACCACAGACAGTAACCTGCGCTGGGACCCGCGCAATGATGACGGTAAATATGACGGCCCGGTCAGCCTGCGCACCGCCCTGGCGCAATCCAAGAACGTGGTGGCAGTCAGGGTCTTGAAAGCAATCGGTGTGGAACAGGCCAGAGCCTGGTTGCCGCGCTTTGGCTTTGACAAGGACAAACACCAGGCCAACCTGACCATGGCGCTGGGCACCGGCTCGGTCACTCCCTTGCAACTGGTATCGGCCTATGCCGTCTTCGCCAATGGCGGTTATTCGATCAACCCGTGGCTGATCAGCAAGGTAACGGATGGCAAAGGTAACCTGCTGTTTGAAAACAAACCGCCGGCCAGCGCCCAGGAAGATACGCGTGTACTCGACGCCCGCAATGCCTATATCACCGACAGCATGCTGCGTGAAGTGGTACGCACCGGCACCGGCGCCAGCGCCACCGCAAAGCTGGGCAGGCGTGACCTGGCAGGCAAGACCGGCACCACGAGTGATGCCGTTGACGGCTGGTTTGCCGGTTATGCCGGTAACATTGTCGCTGTCTCCTGGATGGGGTATGACGATCCCAAATCGCTGGGCGGCCGCGAATTTGGCTCTACCCTGGCCCTGCCTATCTGGATAGATACCATGCGCGTCGCGCTGGCCGGCAAGCCGGAAGTGGTACGTGCCGTGCCCGAAGGCATCAGCAATGCCGAAGGCGACTGGATGTTCAATGAATTCCTCAACGGCGCCGGTGTCAGAACGCTGGACATGGGCGAAGCAACGCCAGCTGCTGCGACGGGACCTGCGACTGCGCCACCGGCGCAATAGCAACCTGTCTAGGAAGGCGAATAAAAAAGCCCGCAAATCTCTCTGCGGGCGAATATCCCGACCTTTGGAGGTAAAACACTTCAGGATTGCCGCATGGTAGTGCTTGCAAATGACATCATGATGACAACAAAGCGCCTGCCCTTGCCCATACGGCTAACTGTAAAACCTGCAAAGTGTCAGGGCAAAAAAAAGCCCGCGTGATGCGGGCCAAAATCCTTTACCGGTGAAGGGGCAGGATGGTGGTAATTCTTTCAGTTACTGCTTTGCCGGACAAAAATATCCTGATGCAACATTTAATCCGGTGAACAGAGTGCAAAGCACCTGTTTATTCCGCGTCTGAAACCTGACCCACATTTTGTAGACTGCTTTGCATCCCTTTACAAACATGTCGGGTCAAGAGATGACTACTTCCTACAGTACGCAAAGAAGCCTGCCACGCGAACCGCAATTCATGCACGGGACACCCGGCACTATCTACATCCTGCAAAACGATGGCTTGCGCCAGGGTTTATACAAGATCGGTGCAACCCGCCGTTCTGGCGTCTCCAAGGCCATGGAACTCAACCGTGACCAGCAACAAACCATACCGGGCAGCTACGAATGCGTATTCGAACTGCATACCAAGGATTGCGGCCGTGCCCTGGACGAAATCCTTAAACTGTTTCAACAACATCGCTGCGGCAAACGTAACCAGGATTTCTATAACCTGGATCTCGACAATGCAGCAGAGAAAATCGCCAACATCATCGCCCTCATCAACCGCCAGGGCATCATCCAGCAACAGCAGACCCTGAGCATGATGCGCCACCTGATACCTGACGAACCAGAAGTCAGCCATGCTGAAACATTCAGTCCGCCACCACCAGGCCTATTTCGTAAAGCCTTGAACTGGGTAGCAAGCTAGGTTCTTGCTTACCTTGCTTGCTTATTTACTGACTTATTTACTTGATCAGATTACTGCCTTCAGATAATTACGATCGCGTGCAAGGTCCTGATTCTTGCGCATGGCCATAAAGCCCTGCTCAAGATCGTCCAGCAAATCCTCGACCGCTTCGAGGCCAACATGCAGGCGCAACATCGGTGCAGTCCATTTGTCCGCATTGACGCTACGGTACGATGCGGGACAAGTCGGCAATATCAGGCTTTCAAAGCCACCCCAGCTAAAACCGATGCCAAACAGGCGTGTTCTGTCTATCAGTGCTGCCACTTGCTGCTCGGTGATATCTGCACGGAACACGGCTCCCATCAGACCGCAGGCATATTCGGGCTTGAAGTCACGCCTCCATAATGCATGGCCGGCGCTGCCAGGCAGCGGGGGATATAAAACCTCGGCCACTTCAGGCTGGTCCTGCAACCAGCGGGCAACAGCATAAGCACTGTCACGGTGGGTCGCCAGGCGAGACGCCAGGGTACGCAAGCCGCGCAGTGCCAGCGCTGCATCATCAGAACCTATGGTCAGGCCAAGTTGAGCATAGGTCTTGCGCACGCGCTGGTGTAAGGCTTCTGTGGTCAGGATCGCCCCCATCAAGGCATCTGAATGACCAACGATGTATTTGGTTGCTGCATGAATGGACACATCAATACCCAGATCAAAAGAATCCCAGCCTATCGGTGTAGCCCAGGTGGAATCAGATACCACCACAGCACCACGCGCATGTGCAGCAGCGGCAATCTCGGGAATGTCCTGCACTTCAAACGTCAGTGAGCCAGGGGATTCAACAAACACCACCTTGGTATTGGTTTGCATGATGTCGGCGATACCCCGACCTATTAATGGATCGTAATATGTCGTAGTGACGCCGATCTGTCTGAGAAAACCCTCGCAAAACAGACGTGTAGGGTCATACACGGTATCAACCATCAGCAGATGATCGCCTGGCTGCAACAGGGCCAGCAGGGTCGTGGTCACTGCCGACAAGCCTGATGGCGTCAGCATGCAGGCGGCTGCACCTTCAGCGGCGCACAAGGCCTGCTCCAGCGCCAGCGTCGTTTCATTGCCATGACGGCCATAGGCACGGCGGGTGCCGCAGGCATTTTTTAATGCGGCGACATCAGGAAACAGCATGGTCGAGGCCCGTACGATGGGTGGATTCACCACGGCGGCCTGTTCCTTGCTCTTGCGGCCGGCATGAGTCAGGCGGGTGGCGGTTTGCAATTGTGGTTCGACGAGGTTCATGGCTGTTTCCGTTTCTGCTGAATGTGCTGATCTTTATCCCCATCCTGGCATAGTCAGGCAGACCATTTTTACGACGGGGATACTACAGAACACATGCTAACAATGGCTCGTAAGAAATTTTTACCAATTTATTCAACTAATTGTGCTATTTTTAGAAAAATTTACTACTAATTAAAGATAATGGATAAAATTGATCTAGAAATACTGAATTTATTGCAGAAAGATTCATCCATCCCGCTGGCTGACCTGGCCCAGGCAGTACACCTGTCCGTGACCCCGTGCTGGCGGCGCATACAGAAACTGCAAGAAGATGGCGTCATCAAACAGCAGGTCACCCTGTGCGACCCGGTCAAGCTCAACCTGGGCCTGACCGTGATGGTGACCTTGAAGGCAGCCCAGCATAATGAGAAGTGGATGCAACGCTTTATTGCAGGTGTCGGCGCAATACCAGAGATCGTCGAAATCCTGCGCATGAGCGGAGACATCGACTACCTGTTGAAGGTTTATGTACCGGACATGGCAGGCTTTGATCAGGTATATAAAAAACTGGTCAAAGTGGCAGACTTGCAGGACGTCAGCTCCAGCTTCGTCATGGAAGTTATCAAGAACACTACTGCCCTGCCACTGAATTATGCAGTGCTGAAAAGCGGCAAAACCTAATAGACTGTAGCGACTAAGAGCATCCTGCCGTACGCGCATTCGCGGCTAAAGCCGCTCCTGTAAAGGATGACAGGATGGGTTTTCTGCTT
The DNA here is from genome assembly GCF_022568815.1 of Undibacterium paludis. GTDB lineage: Bacteria > Pseudomonadota > Gammaproteobacteria > Burkholderiales > Burkholderiaceae_D > Undibacterium. The sequence goes on from NZ_JAKZHX010000001.1 coordinate 159,134, forward strand.
ACCCTCGGAAACGGTAATGCTCCTGCGTAAACAAATCTATTCCACACTGCAGATTCGCAATCCAGTCCAGAAATGCCATAATCGCCTCCCTTCCCTGAAAGTAGCGCCCATGCTGGGGTACCAGCATATCGACATCCATCTCCCTGACCATATTCGCCCACAGACGGCAGACCTTGTTGGATACCATATAGCGTTTGTGAAAGCCGCTCATGGTATGGATGTGGTCAAAAAATTCTTGTTTTGTCGTGATCGGCGCTTCTATGTCATGCGCATCCACCATGGACGCGCCGACGTCGCCGGAGAACAGGATTTTTGATTTGCTGTCGTAGAACTGGAAATTACCTTCTGCATGCAGGAAATGCGCAGGCACGGCATGGATGATGGTATCGCGCAAACGCACTGGCATGCCTTCATCGGGTATACCGGTAATACGCCCTTCTGCGCGGTTCAGGTTGCAAAAATGCGGGACAAAGCGTGACCACAGTTTGGACACATACAGATTGCAGTCTGTCCCCATCAGCCATTTGTCGAGCGCACCGATGATGTCCGGATCCTGGTGCGAGGCAAACAGGTATTTCAATTCTTTTTTGGGCAGATACTTGTGCAAGGCCAGGAGCAAGGAGTTATAGGTCAGGTTACCTGAAGGGTCAATCAGCGCTCCCTCACCTTCAGACACGATGAGAAACTGGTTGGCCTGAACGGCATGGTCGGCCGTGTCATCCAGTAAATCGTTGAACATCACGCAGATGTGCGTACCATCATTATAAAGTTCTATTGCCACGTAATCCCCGCATGCCCATGAGTTTAAGAGCTCATTCTAGTCAGGCTGGCAATAGACTTCTTGACCTGGATCAAATAAGTCAGGAGCAGGGTTAAAAAAACAGGACCGATGAAATCTTGTCACCTGAAGGACTGAACGCTGCAGGCAAAGGGTAAAACCATTACACTGGGGCACTTGGTCTGCCCCGCACCTGTCAGCGACCTGATATGGTCAGATATCCGTTGCAGGGCTCCGTGAAGACTCTCACCTGGTGACAGGCCGTACAGCAACTTATACGCATGATTGAACGCATACTTTCCATTATCCTCCCGGTCTTCATCATTATCGGCCTGGGCTATGCCTATGCCAGGCGCAAGGGCGCGGCGGCAGCCAGCGACATGGTAGCCGTCAACCGCATCAGCATGGATGTGCTGTGCCCCCTGCTGATCTTTACCGCCCTGGCCGGCAAGGATTTTGATGTCGCCCGCAATCTGTGGCTGATACTGGCCGGATTATTGATCGCACTGGGTTCAGGCCTGCTGGCCTGGCCGGTGGCGCGTCTGCTTGGTTACGACGTACGCAGCTTTGTGCCGCCGATGATGTACAACAATTGCGGCAATATGGGTTTACCGCTGGCAGCACTGGCCTTTGGCACCAGCGGTCTGTCTGCCGCCGTTGCGCTGTTTATGGCCTGCAACCTGGTGTATTTCACGGTAGGCATACGTATCATCCAGCATGGTCATCCTGACCATCGTGATTCGCCGTGGCGTTTTTTGCTCAGCCCCATGATGTTGGCCATGGCGGCCGGCATGATCTTTGCAATCTTTCATATCCCCCTGCAGAGTACCCTGTTCCTGGCACTGAAGATGACTGGTGATGCCTGCATACCGATCATGCTGTTTGCGCTGGGCGTGCGCATGCTCGATATCAATTTCGCCAGCTGGCGCATAGGCATGGCGGGCGCCATCGTCTGCCCGCTGGCAGGTTTGCTGATGGCTGGAATACTGGAATTTGTCTTGCCGCTAACGCCAACCCAGCGCGGCCAGATGTATCTGTTTGCTGCGCTGCCACCTGCCGTGTTTTGCTTCATGGTGGCAGAGCAATACAAGCAGGAGCCTGACAAGGTGGCATCTATCGTTTTGCTCGGTAATGCAGCAGCAGTGCTGTTTGTACCGCTGGGTTTGTGGCTGGGTTTGCGCTAGAAAAAACGCCAGGCAATATAAGCCGGTATCAGCATTATTGGTCCTGTCAGCAGGGCAAGCCAGGCATAACGGTTCACGCCGGGTATCAGCACACTCAGACCAGGTTTGTCTGGGTGATAGGCAATGACAACCATACTGCCCTGAGGATATCTGGCAACAATATTCCTGGCGACCCGCTTGTTCGGTCCAATGCCAAAAAATGGACGATAACCCTGATAAGCCTGGCCATGGACGCTGTAGTCATACAGCATCTGGAAACTCCATTCTTGTCCAGCTGTATCTTTATACCCCGTCCCCGGACGCCAGTATCTTTGCAATTTGCATAGACGAACCTTTGCCTGCACGGCAGGCCAGTGCAGGCTTTGACGCGCCCTGAATAATTCAAGGACTGACCAGACCGTGACCGCCCCGGCCAGGAGCAAGAACACAAGAGTGAAAATAATTCCGGCTGAAATCATCATTCTGGCTTAAAAAAATCCCCGCCAGATCATCTCTGACGGGGATTATTGAGAGATGAACAACGATCTATATTAAACCAGTCTTTGCCAGATTGCTGTTGTTGCTGCCGCCTGGTTCAGCGAATAGAAATGCAGGCCGGGCGCGCCACCAGCCAGCAGGCGTTCGCACATGGCGGTCACCACGTCCAGACCAAAGGCCTTGATGGATGCGGTATCATCACCATAACTGGCCAGCTTGAGACGTATCCAGCGTGGTATCTCGGCACCGCACATCTCGGAGAACCGCTGCAATTGCGTGCTGTTGGTGATGGGCATAATGCCCGCCACGATAGGTGCTGTCACACCAGCCTTACGCGCTTCTTCAACAAAGCGGAAGTAGGCATCGGCATTATAAAAATACTGGGTGATGGCAGCATTGGCGCCTGCATTCATTTTGCGTACAAAACTGTTCAAATCATCTTGTGGCGAACGCGCCTGGGGATGCATTTCGGGATAGGCAGCCACTTCGATATGGAACCAGTCACCGGTTTCTGCACGGATGAATTCGATCAGTTCATTGGCATAACGGAACTCGCCACCCATACCGTAACCGCTGGGCAAGTCACCGCGCAATGCGACCAGGCGGTGAATGTCATTAACCTTGAATTCGTTCAGGATTGCGCGGATGGATTCACGCGTACCGCCCACGCAGGACAGGTGTGGTGCAGCGTCATGGCCTTCGCGACGTATTTCCATCACGGTATCAAGCGTACCCTGCTGGGTGGTGCCGCCGGCACCGAAGGTGACAGAAAAATACTTGGGCTTGAGCTCAGCCAGTTTGGCGCGCGTGGCGCGCAACTTCTCTATACCTTCCGCCGTCTTGGGCGGGAAAAATTCTATACTGAAATTATGCGTCTTCATCTTTTTTCTGCTGCAACAATAACGTTGAAAGTGCCCAGGAAATCACGCTGTATAACAAAGCTCCGCCAACAGCCGCCCAAAAGCCGGTGACATGAAAACCGTCCACCATGTTTGCCACACCCCAAAACATCAGCCCATTGACAATAAAAATGAACAGGCCCAGGCTCAGTACCGTTGCTGGCAATGTGAGTATCAATACGATGGGGCGGATAATGGTATTGACCAGGCCCAGCACAACGGCCACCACCAGCGCAGTACCAAAGCTGTCGATTTGTACCGATGAAATCAGATAAGGGATCGCCAGCAAAGCCAGCGCATTGATCAACCAGGTTGCCAGTAAACGCATACATGCTCCTGTCTGTAGATGGTGAGCTGCATCAAGCCGGATGCAACCTCATTGCCTGCTTATCCGGGCCTGCCTTTGGCAAACCCGGACAAGCAGCAAAGGTGATTAATAACGATAGTGATCAGGCTTGTAAGGGCCTTCTTTTTTCACGCCGATATAGCTGGCCTGTTCATCTGTCAGTACGCTCAGTTGTGCATTGAGTTTTTTCAATTGCAGACGGGCGACTTTTTCATCCAGGTGTTTAGGCAGGGTATATACACCTACTGGATATTGCGCCGTGTTGGCAAACAATTCGATTTGCGCAATCGTCTGGTTGGCGAAAGAAGAACTCATGACATAGGATGGGTGGCCAGTACCGCACCCCAGGTTCACCAGGCGGCCTTCTGCCAGCAGGATGATGCGTTTGCCGTCAGGGAAAATCACGTGGTCAACTTGTGGTTTGATGTTTTCCCAGGTGTATTGCTTCAATGCAGCGACGTCGATTTCATTATCAAAGTGACCGATGTTGCAAACGATGGCCTGGTCTTTCATCTTCAGCATGTGAGCATGACTGATGACGTGGTAGTTACCTGTGGTTGTCACGAAAATGTCGCCATGTTCAGCAGCATATTCCATGGTCACGACGCGGTAGCCTTCCATCGCAGCCTGCAACGCGCAAATAGGATCGATTTCCGTGACCCATACCTGAGCAGACAAAGCACGCATGGCTTGCGCAGAGCCCTTGCCTACATCACCGTAACCAGCGATAACGGCAACCTTGCCAGCGATCATGACGTCAGTAGCACGTTTGATGCCATCGACCAGGGATTCGCGGCAGCCATACAGGTTGTCGAACTTGGATTTGGTGACGGAATCATTGACGTTGATGGCCGGGAATGCCAGCTTGCCGTCTTTGTGCATCTGGTACAGGCGATGTACACCGGTCGTCGTTTCTTCTGTCACACCCTTGATTTGCGCCAGACGTTTGGAATACCAGGTGCCATCAACAGCCAGATGTTTCTTGATTGCATTGAACAGACAGACTTCTTCTTCTGAACCAGGGTTGGCCAGCACGGAAATATCTGACTCTGCGCGTGTACCCAGATGCAGCAGCAAGGTTGCATCGCCGCCGTCATCGAGAATCATGTTGGAATAACCTCCGTCTTTCCATTCGAAAATACGGTGAGTGAAGTCCCAGTATTCGTCCAGGTTTTCACCCTTGAAGGCAAATACCGGTGTGCCGCCAGCCGCAATCGCTGCGGCTGCGTGATCCTGTGTAGAGTAAATATTGCAAGATGCCCAGCGTACTTCAGCACCGAGGGCCAGCAAAGTTTCGATCAGCACGGCAGTCTGGATAGTCATGTGCAGGGAACCGGTGATACGTGCGCCCTTCAAAGGCTGGGATGCAGCGAATTCTTCACGTATAGCCATCAGGCCGGGCATTTCTGTTTCTGCAATGCGGATTTCCTTGCGGCCCCAGTCAGCCAGACTCAGGTCAGCAACAAAGAAATCTTGAGTATTTGAAGTGTTTTCTACGACGGCGTTCATCACGCCCTCCTTTCTGATGAAAAAAGTAACGTGAGCGCGGTTATGGATATCCCAAGCCTGGCAAAAACTTGTAGTTTTCGTCGCAACGCTCCTTGGAAGACTTGAAGTATAGCGCAGCTCGGGATTTTTTTGCTGATTTCTTGTTTTTGCAAAGGATATCAGCGACTGGCTAATAACCTTAAAGAAATAAAAACGGGGCCAGCAGGCCCCATCTATAACATCCGGCAACACTCCGTTTGTAACGAATACTAATGCCCTTCAAAATTGCATACAGTAAACAAGGGCATGCCGCTGTCGCGAATAATTTTTGAACCGCCAAGTTCCGGCAGGTCAACAATGACAGCACCTTCGACGACTGTCGCGCCCAGGCGTTCCAGCAATTTCTTGCCTGCCATCATGGTGCCGCCGGTTGCAATCAGGTCGTCGATGAGGACGACGCGGTCACCTGTTTTGCAGGCGTCCGAGTGCAATTCCACGGTCGCGCTGCCGTATTCAAGCTCGTATTGCTCCGATACGGTATGGAAGGGCAGCTTGCCTTTCTTGCGGATCGGCACGAAACCGAGATTCAGTTCATAGGCCAGTACAGAGCCGATGATGAAGCCGCGTGCGTCCAGGCCAGCCACCACATCGATCTTTTCATCCATGTAACGGTGCACAAACATATCGATCAATACACGGAATACTTTAGGATTTTGCAACAAGGGGGTGATGTCACGAAACATGACACCGGCTTGCGGCCAGTTTTCCACAGTACGGATATGTTGCTTAATGTATTCGGCCGGATTAATCATCTGGCATGTCCCTCAAATTTTAAAATAACCCGCTATTTTAACAGCCGCTGCTCTGCTCTTGCGACTGCTTCGGAAGTTCCTCTGACCACAACCACATCACCATCCTGCAAAATGATGTCATCCTGATGGTCCAGCCTCTGCTTGCCACGCCTGACGGCATGGACATCAACTTCAATTTCGGCAAATTTCAAGTCTGCCAGATGCTGCCCGAGGCCCTTGGCACGTTCAGTCAGGACGATAGTATGCAGCCGTATCTGCATATTCTCGGGACTGTCAGCAGCATCGCTGGCGCCGTGAAAGAAACCACGCAGTGATTCATAGCGTGCATCCCTGGCCATTTGCACCCGGTGCACCACTCGACGTAATGGTATTCCCAGCATCACCAGGGCATGCGAAGCCAGCATCAGGCTGCCTTCCATCAGTTCAGGCACGACTTCGGTGGCGCCAGCGGCCCGCAGTTTTTCCAGGTCGACATCATCATGGCTGCGTACAATCACCGGCAGGCTGGGATTCATCTCATTAACGAAATGCAAGACTTTCAGGGCAGAGGCGGTGCTGGTATAGGTCACCACCAGAGCAGCGGCACGGTTGATACCGGCAGCCAGCAAGCTTTCGCGCCGGGCGGCATCGCCATACGACACATTGGCGCCGGCAGTCTGCGCTTCCCTGACGCGGTCCGGGTCCAGGTCCAGTGCATGATAGTCAATGTTTTCTTCAGCCAGGATGCGCGCCAGGCTCTGGCCGCTACGGCCAAAGCCTGCAATGATCACATGCTTTTTGGTGGACATGGTGCGGGCAGCAATCTGCGTCAGTGCCAGCGACTGCATCATCCATTCATTGGCAGAGAACTTCATGACGATGACATCCGACTTTGCCAGGATAAAAGGCGAAATCAGCATGGAAATCACCATCGATGCCAGGATCAATTGCACCAGCAAAGGGTCCAGCATTTGCAGCCCGCCTGCCTGGTTCAGCAAAACAAAGCCGAATTCACCGGCTTGCGCCAGCCCCAGGCCGGTCCGCAAGGCCACGCTGGTGGAATTGCCGAAAGCCTTGGCCAGAGCAGCAATCAGGACCAGCTTCAGCAGGACCGGCCCCGTCAGCAGCAGCAAGACCATCCAGAAATGATCAAGCACCAGACGCACGTTGAGCAACATGCCGATGGTGATGAAGAACAGGCCAAGCAAGACATCACGGAACGGTTTGATATCTTCTTCCACCTGGTGGCGATATTCGGTTTCTGAAATGAGCATGCCAGCGACAAATGCCCCCAGCGCCATGGACAGCCCGGCTTTCTCGGTCAGCCAGGCGGCCCCCAGGGTCACCAGCAGGAGGTTCAACATGAACAATTCTTGCGAACGGCGCCTGACCACGATGTGGAACCAGGCGCGCATGATCTTTTGCCCGACCACCAGCAACAGAACCAGTACCAGCACTGCCTTGCCACTGGCCCAGGCCAGGGTCTGTACGATATCACCAGAATTGGACGCCAGCGCCGGTACCAGGATCAGCAGCGGCACCACCGCCAGGTCCTGGAACAGCAGCACACTGATGATCTGCCGGCCATGCAGGCTTTCCAGTTCCAATCGCTCTGTCAACATTTTTGAAACGATGGCGGTCGACGACATCGCCAGCGCGCCACCCAGGGCAAACGATGCAGCCAGACTGATCTGGAAATATTGTGGCAACAACTTGCTGGCACCCCAGCCAAACAGCATGGCAGTCAGGATAGTGACCAGCACCTGGGCCATCCCCATTCCAAACACGGCCTTGCGCATGGCCATCAGTTTTGACAGCGAAAACTCCAGCCCTATCGAAAACATCAAAAAAACGACGCCAAACTCAGCCAGTTCATGCGTAACAGCACTTTCTTCGGCCACACCCATGCCATACGGACCAATAAGTATGCCAACGACCAGATAACCGAGCATGGGCGGCAACTGCAGCATGCGGAAGGCAACCACGCCCAATACGGCAGCGGCCAATAACGATAATGTAATGTCAAGTCCTGTCATGACTCCTATTATTGCCGATTTATCGTGTTTTTATCCTGCTTTGAAGCAAACAATATTCACTACGTTACAACTGGCAAAGTTTTTGCTTTGCCGATTTCGTTTATACTTCCGGCATGAACGAACTGAATGCACCTCACCCCCATCGACAGCTCGGCAATACGGACACCGCCGAAGCAGCGACGCGCGCCCTGAGACTGGCTCGCGAAACCTTGCAAATCGAGGCAGATGCCTTGCTGGCTTTACAAAAACGCCTTGGTAACGGCGATGCCGCCGGTTTTTCCCTGGCGGTCAGCATGTTGCTGGCATGCCACGGTCGCGTCGTGGTTTCCGGTATCGGCAAGTCTGGTCATATTGCACGCAAGATAGCCGCGACCTTTGCCTCAACCGGTACGCCTTCATTCTTTGTCCACCCTGCTGAGGCCGCCCATGGCGACCTCGGCATGGTGACCCAGCAAGATGTGTTTATTGCCATTTCCTATTCTGGCGAGGCGTCAGAACTGATGTCCATCCTGCCCATCATCAAGCGACTGGGAGTCAAGCTGATCGCCATGACAGGCAATCCTGAATCCAGTCTGGGCAAGCTGGCAGACATACACCTTAACCTGCATGTGGATAAAGAAGCCTGCCCGCTAAACCTGGCGCCGACCGCCAGCACTACCGTTACCCTGGCGCTAGGCGATGCACTGGCGGTTGCCGTGCTGGATGCGCGCGGATTCCGCGAAGAAGACTTTGCCCGTTCCCACCCAGGCGGCTCGCTGGGTCGTCGTCTGTTGACCCATGTACGCGATGTCATGCGTACCGGTGAGGCCGTACCGCAAGTCGGACCTGAGACCAGCCTGAAAACCGCCTTGCTGGAAATTACCAAAAAAGGCATGGCGATGACTGCTGTTGTCGACCAGGATAACAAGGTGCTCGGCATTTTCACCGATGGCGACTTGCGCCGCCTGATGGATGGCACGCGTGACTTCACCCAGCTGCGCATCGCCGATGTCATGAACACCACTCCCAGACGCATACGTCCGGAACAACTGGCGGTTGAAGCCGTCGAAGTCATGGAAACCTATCGTATCAACCAGTTGCTGGTTGCTGACGATCAGGGCAAGCTGCTGGGTGCCCTGCATATCCATGACCTGACCCGTGCCAAGGTAATTTGATGAATAGTCCAGTTGAAAGAGCCAGCAAAATCCGGCTCATGATCTTTGATGTCGACGGCATACTGACCGACGGCGGCCTGCATTTCGGCCCTGAGGGCGAGATGATGAAGTGCTTTAATGTACTCGATGGCCAGGGCATCAAGCTGTTGCAACAGGCAGGTATCATCACGGCCATCATCAGCGCCAGGCAATCCGCCATTGTGACCAAACGTGCTACCGACCTGGGCATCAGCCACGTCCGCCAAGGCATCCATGACAAGAAGCTCGCATTTTTGCAATTGCTGGCCGAATTGAACATGACGGAACAGGATTGCGGCTTTATAGGTGACGATGTGATCGATCTGCCGATACTGACGCGTGTCAGATTTGCTGCCAGCGTACCAAACGGCCATCGTGAAGTACAGCAGCGTGTGCATTATGTCACCACAGCCCGCGGCGGCCAGGGTGCCGCCAGGGAAATCTGTGACTTCATTCTGCGGGCACAGGGCAAGTATGAGCAAGCCTTGCAAAATTATCTGTCATGAGAGGGCAAATGACCATAGACCGCTTCCGCATCTGGCTGGCCGTTGTGCTGCTGGGCGTCGTCACACTGGGGACCATCTGGGTCATGGAAGTCATACGCCATTATGCCCAGGATGAGCAAAGCCGCTCCTCGGCCCGCTCTGCGCCTGATTATTATGTGGAAAAATTCAACTTCATCCGCTTGTCCAACAATGGCAAGGCAAATTATCACATTACCGGCGACAGCCTGGTCCATCTGCCACGTACTGATAATATAGAAATCCGCAATCCGCAGATCAGCAGCTTTGATGCGGACAGGCAACCCTTGCACATGCGCGCCAACCTGGCAATCGTATCCCAGAAGTCGCCGACGGCTACGCCCAAGCGAGAGCATGATGAAGTACATTTGTACGACAATGTCAGCATGGAAAGACCCGAAGGTCTGAGTTCGCAATTCGTACGTGTCGAATCAGAATACCTGCTGCTATTGCCTGACGACGATGTAGTCAAGACTGACAAGCCTATTTCCATCCAGACTGGCAAGCTGAAATCCACGGCAGTGGGCATGCTCGCCAATAATGCAACCCAGCACCTGTCCCTGCTGAGCAAGGTGCGCATAGAACTCAAGAAGCGTGAGGCCGCCCCGGCAGCTCCGTCCAAGTTATAGAAAGTGATTGTGCGTATGAAACATTCTACATTGACTCTTTCCGTTTTTCGTTTGATCAGCCTCGCCTGCCTGGGGCTGGCATGTGCCCCCATTCATGCAGAAAAAGCTGACAGCACCAAGGAAACCATCATCGAGGCCGGCTACGGCGAGAGCGACGGCAAGACCAGTGTGCGCCGCCTTTCCAAAGGCGTCTCTCTGGTACGTGGTACGTTGAATGTCAAAGCTGAAAATGCCGTGGTCACAGAAGCACCCAATGGTGACCAGTTTGTCGTGCTGACGGCGGGCAGCAATCGTAAAGTCACCTTCCGTCAAAAGCGCGATGGCGGTCCCGATCTGTGGGTCGATGGCGAAGCTGACCGTGCCGAATACAACCAGAGTACAGAGATCGTCAAATTCATTTCCAAGGCCAAGGTTCGCTATCTGGAAGGCAAGCGAGTTACCCAGGAGCAGGAAGGCGAATACCTGTCTTATGACAGCAAAAATGATGTCTTTATCGGTACCAATTCAACCACTGGCCAACATGTAGAAGGCTCAGGCACCTTGAAAATCATCCTGCAACCAAAACCAGAAAAACAGGCTAACTAAGATGACAGCAAAGTCCAGTACCTTGCTTGTCAAGGGCTTGCAAAAACGCTATGGCGCACGCCAGGTGGTCCGTGACGTATCGCTGCTATTGAAAAGCGGTGAAGTCGTCGGTCTGCTGGGCCCGAATGGTGCCGGCAAGACCACCTCGTTCTACATGATAGTCGGCCTGGTACCGTCCGATGCCGGCGATATCACAATCGACGATGTGAATATCTCGCAGTTGCCCATCCATGAACGTGCGGTACTTGGCCTGTCTTATCTGCCGCAGGAAGCCTCAGTCTTTCGCAAGCTGACGGTCGAAGACAATATCCGCGCGGTACTGGAATTACAAAGGGACAGCGACGGTAAATTCCTTGGCAGCAAAAAGATAGAGCAAAGACTGGATGCCTTGCTCGCTGATTTGCAGATAGAAAAAATACGCGAAAGCCAGGCACTGTCCCTGTCCGGCGGTGAACGCCGTCGCGTCGAGATTGCCCGTGCGCTGGCCACCAATCCTCGTTTTGTCCTGCTCGATGAACCTTTTGCCGGCGTTGACCCGATTGCCGTCATAGAAATACAGCGTATAGTGCGCTTCCTCAAAGAGCGTGGCATAGGTGTCTTGATTACAGATCATAACGTGCGTGAAACCCTGGGCATCTGCGATCATGCCTACATCATCAACCAGGGCGCAGTACTTGCCAGCGGCAAGCCGGACGACATCATACAGAATGAATCTGTACGACGCGTCTATCTGGGGGAACACTTCCGGATGTGACGGGAATCATCATGAAACAAAGCCTGCAACTACGTACTTCACAACATCTGGCATTGACGCCGCAATTGCAGCAATCGATACGATTACTGCAACTGTCCACACTGGAATTGCATCAGGAACTCGAAACCCTGCTGGTGGAAAACCCCATGCTGGAAAGGGTCGATGACCCGCTCGACAATGCCGTACGCCTGCTGGCAGACGGCGCCATCACAACCAACAATAGTGCGGTTGATGCCGGCATGGAAGCACCGGCTGCCCGTGACGACATCGAGAAACCCGCTGAAACAGGTGACGGAGAAACCATCATCAGTAACGACACCACCAGCTCCACAGAGGAAGATTGGGGTTTTGATGATGTCCAGCACGGCAGCAAATCCGGTGATGACGAAGATGGCCGCCCCCAGCTAGGGGCAGCGCACATTACCCTGCGCGAGTACCTGCAGGAGCAGATGCGCCTGAATCTGCGTGAACCGCGTGACCGCGCCCTGGTCGAGTTGATGATCGATGCTGTGGATAACAATGGTTACCTGACCGAAACCCTTGATGAAATACATGCCAGTTTGCCACTGGAATTATGCGTAGAGCTTGACGACCTGGAGTTTGCCCTGAGCATGCTGCAGAGCTTTGATCCGGCCGGTGTCGGTGCGCGCACCCCCTCCGAGTGCCTGGCACTGCAAATCAAGCGCATGCCCAAGGTCGCGTTTGTGACACGCAGACTGGCTTTGCAGATTGTGGAAACACAACTGACTTTGTTCGCACAGAAAGATTTCACCAAACTCAAGAAAATTCTTGATTGCGATGACGAGGATTTGCGCGATGCACAAACCGTGATACGGCAATGCAAGCCGCGCCCCGGCCTGGCATTTTCTGCCGATGAATCTGACTATGTCGTGCCTGATGTCATTGTCAGGAAATCTGGCAATGGCTGGCAAGTCCTGCTGAACCAGGATGTCATGCCCCGACTGCGGGTAAGCAGCATGTATGCCAATATCATGAAACAAAGCAAGGGTGAAGCCGGACTCGGAGCGCAATTGCAGGAAGCACGCTGGCTGATCAAGAACATGCGGCAGCGTTTTGATACGATTTTGCGCGTTGCACAAGCCATCGTCGAAAGGCAGCGCAACTTTTTCACACATGGTGCTGTTGCCATGCGCCCCCTTGTTTTGCGCGAAATAGCTGATACACTAGGATTACACGAGAGCACTATTTCCCGTGTAACGACTCAAAAGTACATGCTGACCCCGCATGGCATGTTTGAGTTGAAATACTTTTTCGGTAGCCATGTCGCGACGGAAACAGGGGGGGAAGCATCTTCCACCGCGATACGAGCACTCATCAAGCAGTTGATAGGAGCAGAAGACCAGAAAAGCCCACTCTCTGATAGCAAAATTGCAGACATGCTGGGCGAACAGGGCATGGTAATTGCCCGACGGACAGTTGCCAAATACCGTGAAGCCTTGAAAATCCCCCCAGTGAGCCTGCGTAAATCTTTGTAAGTAGTCCTTGTAATCACGGTTTGAATTGCTATATATGATTTAGCTCAAGACAAATTCCTTGTTGAGAGCGTATCGTTACAGCAAGCAACATCACTATAGGAGCACAGTATGAATCTCACCATCAGTGGACATCACGTCGAAGTAACTCCTGCAATTCGTGAATATGTACATACTAAACTTGAACGTATCAGGCGACATTTCGACCAAGTCATTGATATCGCCGTCATCCTGACGGTGGACAAGCTCCGGGAAAAGGAAAAACGACACAAAGCCGACATCAATTTGCATATCAGTGGTAAAGATATCCATGTTGAAAGCCTGGCCCATGATCTGTATGCAGCAATTGATGCACTGGTAGACAAACTGGATCGCCAGGTCATCAAGCATAAAGACAAGATACAAAACCACCAGCACGACGCCATCAAACATATACCTGATCCGGCATCGGCTTCATGATCCAAAACCCCTGCCCTTATTAACATAAAGGGTTGAGGGCATCCAAAACAAGGACGCAACAGCGTCCTTTTTTGTTGGGTGATCGAATGAAAATAATTGATGCCTATCAATCTTTTAAAATGATTGCCCCCATAACAATCCGTATGCGTGTTACAGCCATTCCTGCGCAGGCAGTAATCTAGTGCCGTTCTTGCATCTGCAAAGTAAATTTTGCGTGCCTGATTTGTTGGCAGACCCGCGACTACACGACGGAATCATGAAACCCCAACAACCCGCCCTTACGCCATTTCATCATAAACTTATACACTCCGTGACGACTACGTCCGCCAAAGTTAAAATAACAGCTTCATCCCCTACCTTGCATAATCAACCACCATGAGCGAATTTGTACTTACCTCCGTCAAGAACAACATCGGTTACATCACCCTCGACAGACCCAAAGCGCTCAATTCGCTTTCGCTGGACATGGTAAGAGCACTGACGGCAACTCTGCTGTCCTGGCAGGCTGATCAGAATGTGCATGCGGTATTCATCTCCAGCAGCAGCGAAAAAGCATTTTGTGCCGGTGGTGACATTCGTTTTTTCTATGATGTTGGCACAGCCACGCCCAAAGGCGATTCTGCCCTGCTGGAAGATTTCTTCACTGAAGAATATGCCTTAAATCATTTAATCCATTTCTACCCCAAACCCTATATCGCACTGATGAATGGCGTGGTCATGGGTGGCGGCATGGGTATCGCCCAGGCTGGCGAAGATTGCCGTTTGCGCATCGTTACAGAGCGTACCAAGATGGCCATGCCGGAAGTGAATATTGGTCTTTTCCCTGACGTAGGCGGCGGTTATTTTCTGTCACGCACTGAAGGCGAGATTGGTACTTATCTGGGACTGACAGGTGAAATCATCGCTGCAGCCGATGCTATCTACGCAGGGCTGGCGGATGTCTACATTCCCACCACAGAAATACCGGCACTGATGACTTTGCTCAGTGAAAGCCAGGCGACGGACCTGCGTCAGACAATACGCAATTTCGCTGCTGCTTTTGCTGATCAGGCAAAACCGGATACCAGCAAACTGGCATCACAACATGCCACCATCAACGACATCTTCGCTGGCAATAGTGTTACTGGCATCAGTGAAAGGCTGCAACAGGACAACAGCGAGTTTGCCCGGCAAACCCTGGCAACTATGCAAAAACGTTCGCCCCTGCTCATGTCGGTCACACTGGAACAACTGCGCCGCAGTAAAGATATGAACGTATCAGAATGCCTGCGCATGGAAAGAAACATGGTACGCCATTGCTTCAAGCATGGTGAAGTGCTGGAAGGTGTACGCGCCCTGGTCGTGGACAAAGACAATAACCCACGCTGGTCACCTGCGACATTGGCTGAAGTGACAACAGAGCAAGTGACCGGCTTCTTTGCAGAAGCCTGGCCTGTTCATGCACATCCTTTGCGCCATTTGGAAGGATAAGTTAAACCACTGGCTGATCAGAATTTTGATCAATCGTTGGTCAATACATTTGGGTTCAGGTCATGGTGACCTTGTTTTGATTTTTGCAGTTGCTTTTGACTTTCCGCATTTCCCATTTTTGTACTGCACAAAAGGGAATCCGCCAACATCTAAGTCGCTTGTAAGCGGCGCTGTGGAGTGCTACAACTGCATCGCCTTCTTTTGCTCCCTTTTCTTGGCAACGACGAGAAAAGGGAGTAGCTGCCAGGCTACCCCGGCCTGCAAGCTTAAATAACGTGTGCAGACAATTAACAGCCGAACCGCGAAATATCTCCTTGCTTTTCAGAGTGCCTTGATCGACCGCCGGGTGTTGGGCTGATAAACCGTAGCCCAACCTACGAACCCTCTCAGGAATGACGTTATTATGCGTGCCGTAAATGTAAAAACTGATGGCTTGAAATAAACGTCCATCACTTCAACTCAAACACCTTTTTATCTCCCTTAAACCATCCCGCCAATCCCGCAATAAACTCCTGCGCTCCATTCCTTTCGGCAGTACGCAAACCATGACTGGCCCCAGGGTATTCTACAAACTGGAAATCTTTCTCCGGATGCTTCAAGAAATAGTCTCGCAAGGCATGGCCTGATTCTATCGGCACACTCTCATCTTTCTCTCCCATCGCCGCCACCATGGGGATATCCAGCTTCGCATATACGCTCAATGGATCGGTGAATAAACGACCAGACCAATAGGCATAGGGATGACCAAAGAATTCTTTCCTGAGGCTCTTGCCATCCTTCCTGATCTCAGCATAGACATGCAAAAAATAGTCGCGTGAGAACGGTTTTGCGTAGGGCTCTACTCCACGGTCTGCAAAGATCAGGAATTCTTCACTCTGCTTCAAACCACCGCTACCTGCCGTCGCCAGCCAGCCTATTTTCTTGCTATCTCTGGCAAGGTAAGGAGCAACAGCGCCGCCTTCAGAAAAACCCAGTACAGCAATGGAGTGCACTGGCATCTTCTTCAGTTCAGGTTCTTGTTCGACGAATTTCAAATGATCAGACAAACGCTGGTCAAATTTGTCTGCTGCTTTGAATTCATTGCTGCATTTGCTGCCATCAGCATTTTTTTTGACGCCTGGTTTTTCCAGATAATAGACATTGACAGCTGTAGGATAGCGTTCAAAAAACATAGGCAGGCGCACGGAAAAATCATCGCATCCTGAACCACTGACCAGGAGTATGGGCGGGCCAGGTTTTGCTGTAGCAACGTCAGATAAATGATAGTAGCGTCTTTGCTTGCCATCGATTTTTATTGTGTGCTCCTGCAAAAAGGGAGCTGCCAGACAGGAGGTGCTGAAAAGTGTGGTCAACACCAGAACTGCGCAACTAATTTGTGAAGAGATGAATTTCATATGCATGCTCAATGGTGATCGATGTAAAACACAGGTAAGCGCAAGCAAGCATGGAAAAATATCATAGTTCAGGCAAGAATTGATGAAGCCAAAAAAGAAAATGGGAAGCAAGCTCCCCATTTCTCTTCACTTCATGTGTGGCATTAATCAGTGCTGCGCACCACCTCCCAGATAAGCCGCTTTCACGGCAGGATCATTCTGCAAACTGGCCGCCGGACCATGTACCGATATCTTGCCATTTTCCAGCACATAACCATAGTCAGCCACCGCCAGTGCCGCAGCGGCAAACTGCTCCACCAGCAGCATGGTGGTACCCTGCTCTTTCAAGCGGACAATGATGCGAAACACTTCATCAACCAGTATCGGCGCCAGACCCATTGATGGCTCATCAAGCAAAACCACTTCGGGATTGAGCATGACAGCACGCGCCATGGCCAGCATCTGCTGTTCACCGCCAGACAGCGTACCGGCCAGTTGATTGCGTCGTTCTTTCAGGCGCGGGAATAATTCCATGGCCTTTTGCAGGTCAATATCGATATCACCACGCGGACGGCTGCGGGTAAAGCGCGGGAAAGCACCCAGCAAAAGATTATCAGTGACCGACATGGTGGCAAATACCCGTCTGCCTTCTGGCGAGTGCGCCAGACCGGCTCGCGCTATCTTGTGCGAATCCATGCCTGTCACGTCTTTGCCGGCCAAAGTGACGGTGCCACCCTTTGGTTTGAGCATGCCGGATATGGCGCGCATGGTTGTGGTTTTTCCGGCACCGTTGGAGCCAATCAAAGTCACGACCTTGCCCTTGGGTACATCAAGAGAAATGCCGTGCAAGACTTCGACCTTGCCATAAGCCGCGTGCAAATTTGAAATAGTTAACATCGTCTTCTCCTCAGGCTGCTGCGGCTGCGCCGCCTTCTGACACACTGCCACCGAGATAGGCTTCGATCACTTTGGGATCTGCCTGCACTGCGGCCGGCTTGCCTTCGGCAATCTTCTGACCAAAATCAAGTACCGTGACGGTATCGCAAATCGACATGACCACATCCATATGATGTTCAATCAGGATAATGGTGATGCTATGCTCACGTATCTTGCGTATGATGGCGACCAGTTCCTTGATGTCTGGTGCGGTCAAACCGGCCGCTGGCTCATCGAGCAGCAGCAGTTGTGGGTTGAGTCCCAGTGCACGCCCGATTTCCAGCAAGCGCTGTTTGCCATACGGCAGGTTGCGCGCCTCTTCATTGGCCAGATTTGCCAGGCCGACAAATTGCAACAGACTGGCAGCGCGCTCACGGGCCAGGCGTTCTTCACGCAAGTAACGTGGCGTGTGGAGCATGACATCGAGTACATTACTGCGGAAAGTGTTGTGCAGACCAACCAGAACATTCTCCGTTGCCGTCATTTCACCAAACAGCTGCACATTCTGGAAAGTCCTGGCAACGCCACCCAGGGCAATTTCTGATGGCGTGCTGCCCGATATCACCTTGCCGGCAAATTCGACCACGCCATCAGTAGGCTGATAGATGCCGGTCAAGACATTCATCATGGTGCTTTTACCGGAGCCATTGGGGCCGATCAGTCCATGCACTGTGCCCTTGTTGATTTGCAGGTCAACCTGGTTGAGCGCCTTCAAACCGCCAAATTGCATCAACAGTTTTCTGCCGCTCAGCAAAACACCGACTCGTGCGTCATTGGCTTTGACGATGGCGGCACTATCCGTATTTGCAGTATCTTTTGCATCAAGAGTAACGTGAACCTGTCCCTTACCAAGCATACTGTTGACAAAACCAACGATGCCATCCTGCAGGTAATACACGACAAACAGGGTCATCAGGCCAAAAATGGTCAGGCGCCAGTCTGTAATATTTTCCAGTCTGTAAGAGAACAAGGCCATCGCCACCGTAGCGCCAACCGGCACCAGCAATTCGCGTGCAGTCCTGCGTTTTTTTGCAAACGTTGCAACGCCAGCCAATACGGCAATCACAGCCGCCACACTGGCGATCTTGCGGAACAGTTCTATATCCGCCAGCAATGAAGGCAGCATCACCACAATCAATGCACCTATCAGTGAACCTATGCGTGATTTGCGTCCCCCCATGATCACTGCCAGCAAAAACATGATGGTCAGTTCAAAGTTATAGCTGTTCGGTGAAATGTATTCTTCCGAATAGGCATACAGACTGCCGGCCAGTCCCGCCAGTGCGGCACTAATGACGAAGGCAATGACCTTGTAACGGTAGACCGATACGCCCATGCAATCCGAGGCGATAGGGCTATCACGCAAGGCCTGGAAGGCGCGGCCATAATGTGAACGCAGGATGCGGTGAACAAAGATCAGGGCCAGTACCATCATCGCTGCAACCAGGTAGAAGTAACCGGCTTCGCTGAGTTTTTGCCCGAACAAGACGGGCTTGCTCAACTTGATACCCATGGGCCCTTCCGTCAGGAAGCTCATTTCATTGATCAGTATCTGGATGATGGTGCCAAAAGCCAGCGTCACCATGGCCAGATAAGGGCCGGTCACGCGCAAGGCTGGTAAAGCCAGCAAGGCGCCAAACACGGCTGTCACGACGATACTGCAGGGAAGCGCAACCAGGATGGGCAAGCCAAGCTTGAACACCAGGACGCCGGTAGTATAAGAACCTATGCCAAACAGACCCGCATGACCAAGCGAAACCTGGCCGGTATACCCCACCACGATATCGAGACCAAACAGCAGGATGGCATAGATCAATATGGTTTCAGCCAGGTGCAGATAATAAGGATTGTTCAATACCATCGGCAACACTGCCAGTACAACGATGCCCAGCAGTGAAGCTATGAGAGTTTTCTTGTTCATGATCACGCCTCAGACTTTCTTGATGGCAGCTTTGCCAAACAACCCGGCTGGCTTGACAGCCAGTACGAGCAAGAGCAATACCAGGCCCGGTACTTCCTTATAGCCGGTAGAGACATAAAAACCGGTCAGGGTTTCTGCAATACCGAGTATCAGGCCACCGACGATGGCACCGACACCTGAAGTCAGCCCGCCGATGATGGCAACCGCAAAAGCCTTGAGGCCCAGTGCAGAACCCATGGTAGCGCCGGTCAGTGTCAATGGCGCTACGAGTACGCCAGCAAAAGCAGCAGTAGCAGATGACAACGCATAAGAGAAAGTAATCACCATGCTGGTATTGATGCCCATCAGGCCAGCGGCATCCCTGTCATTCGATGTGGCGACCACGGCCTTGCCATAAATCGATTTACGATTGAAGAATTCAACCGCCAGCATCATGGCCAGGGCACCCAGAACCACCACTACCTGCATGGCCTGTACATTCGCGCCCAATATCTGGAACGGCGCCGCCGACAATGGCGAGGGGAAGGTCAGATCATCTTTGCCCCAGATATTTTCTGCGACATTTTTAAAGATGATAGCCAGTGCGATGGTGGACATGATCCAGCCAAATTCCGATTTGATCTTGATGGCGGGGCGCACACCTATCCATTCCACCACCATGCCCTGCAAGGCGCCAAACAGCAGCACCAGCGGTATCATCAACCAATAATTCAAATACGGACCGCCATGGACATTGCCAACGACGCTGAGGCCAACCAGAGCTCCGAGCATCAGAGCTTCACCTTGACCGAAATTAAGTGTGCCTGACGTGGCAAAAGTCAGCTGGTAGCCAAAGGCGATGACGGCATAGATCATCCCCAAAGCGATACCGCTGAAAACAAGCTGAAGTAAGATTTCCATTTTTTCCACCCAATGGAGTGCAGTCCACCAGCCTGCCTGGTTCGCGACCTTGCAGGGAGCTGGTGATTGCCTGTCTAAAGAAAAGGTCAGTCCCGATATTGGCGACTGACCAGATGGCTAGCTTGAGAGTGTTCCGGCCTTATTTGGCAAGAACAACCCGCCCGCCCTTGGCTTCGCCCATGACAGGGATGCCCGGTTTGATCGCCTCATGGTCATCATGCGTGAAGGGTTTATCGTAGGTGGTGACAACGCCTTCCACTTTTTCATTCAGGTTTTCCAGCGCTTCACGTATTTTCACGCCGTCCGTTGAGCCTGCCTGCTTGATGGCGGCTGCCAGCAGGTAAATGGAATCGTAACCCTGTGCCGCCGATACTGCGGAAGGCATGCGTTCAGTCTTGTAGGCTTTCTGATAGGCTTCGATGAAGGCCTTGCGTTTTGGTGTGCTGGGGTCCTGGATGAAGGTTTGCGGCATCATGGCGCCATCCCCGTTCTTCCCGGCATTGTCGAGGAAGTTACCCATGGAGAGTGTCCAGCTGCCTATCATCGGGACTTTCCAGCTCAATTTTTCCATGCCGTTGGCAATTTGCGCCAGCTCTGGCCCTATGCCATAAGTCAGTATGGCTTGTGCACCGGCCTGCTTGGCTTTCAAAAGCTGCGGTGTCATGTCAACATCCTTGATGTTGAATTTTTCTACCACAACAGGTTTGACGCCTTTGGCGTTCAGGGTTTTTTCCAGGTCTTCACGCCCCAATTGACCATAGTTGGTGGAGTCCGCCAGAATCGCGACCTTGGTGAACTTGTGCTTGACGAGTGCCGTATCAACGATCATCGATGACTGAATGGTGTCGTTGGCGGCGGTACGGAAAATGTAGTTATCCTTGTGTTCAGGCGCCACAAACTGCTTGGTCACCACACTGCCGGTCGCCACATTGTTCAGCACCGGGATTTTTGCATCCTGGTAAAAACGCTGGGAAGCGAGTGCCACACCGGTATTGATGTAGCCAACCGTTGCAACAACTTTTTCCTTGTTGATAAGTTCCTGCGCTACCTGTACGCCACGTTCATTTTTTGCTTCATCATCACGCTCCACCAATTGCAACTGACGCCCGAGCACTCCGCCTTTGGCATTGATTTCTGCAACGGCCAGCTTGACACCGTCACGCATGGATACCCCCATAGGTGCCGAACCACCGGTAAACGGGCCCGCTACACCGATCTTGATGGGTTCTGCTGCATTGCTGGCAGCAGCCAGACCGATGACAATGGACGCGACGAGGGTTTTGATTTGAAAGGACATACTGGTCTCCTGATTTTTTATGTGAGTACTTCAAAAAAATAAATTCATGAATTACCGCCATAAATTATCAGGAAATTAGAAATTTCTCAGACTTCATTCTACTTAAGTAAAACTACGCAAGTCCGATAAAAAAAGTCATCTGTTACTCGCCACTCTGGAGCGCAAAGCCTTGAATGACAAGGGTTTGCGCATGGGGAAAGTTTTTTAAAGACTAAAAAATGCAAAAAATGAGTTGTAACTGGTGGAAACACTTTCACGCTAACGATGAAAGATTTTCATACCCAAAGCCAGAAACCGAAAAGATAAGTACCAAAACCGCGACAAAAAGACGATCGTCTGGAGCTGCGGATTGAAATGTGCAACTATCGAGCCAGCTTGCCTGCAGGTAGCTTCGCTTACTTCAGCAGACTGAAAACCTTGCTGATGGCTTTGCTTCCGGCGCCAAGCGGATCCTGACGTATGGACTTTTCTTCTTCCGCTATCATCAGAAAAAGAGCATCCATGGCTTTTTGGGTAACATAGCCTTCAACAGTCGCTTCTTGTTGGGATACTGCTCCAAATTTTTGAGCCTGCCCCATGATGCCATTGTATTTGGCTGACAGGCCAGCCTTGTCTGTCACACCTTTGACAAGAGGCAAGAATTTGGCGCTTAAAGGCGCAGAGGTTTTCTCCCGGAAAAAATCAGTCACCGAAGTTTCTCCTCCTGTCAGAATATTCTTTGCATCGGTCAGTGTCATCGATTTGACCGCATTGACCAGCAGTGGCTTGGCCATGGGCACAGCAGCTTCTGCAGCACGATTCATTGATACCACGAGTTCATCGAGTTGCTGCCCCTTGCCTGTCATCTGCAAAATCGGACGCGCTTTTTCCAGAATGGAAGGCAGTTGTATCTTGACCTTCTCATTATTCAAGAAACCATTTTCCACACCGAGTTTGCCTATGGCTGCGGCCGAACCTTTGTCCAATGCTGCTTTCAAGCCCGTGCTGGCCTCCTGGTTGCTGAGGTCGGCGAACGACATGGCATGTGCTACTGTCACACTGAGTGCAAGGCCGGCGACGACGGCCAGACGGAAGAATAAGGCAGAGATGGAAGTCATGGTTTTTCCTGGTTAAATATTGCTATTCTATCCAAGGAAAACCCCTTGTGCGGGCATTAGTTCGTCAACAAATGTGCCAAAACCAAAACACCCTGTCACTCAGGGATGAGCCATTGCAACCAGCCAGATGCAACAATCAAATATCATCAACCATGTACAGACGCCTGTGCTCACGCATGGCGTAGCGGTCAGTCATGCCAGCAATGTAGTCGGCAATTTTCCTCACCTGCTGTTCCTGTCTTTGCTCATCGCTTTTTGCGTCGTGTACCTGGTAGTCATGCGGCAGCAGATTCGGCTCTTCATGCAGTGCCGAAAATAGTTCGCTGATAGTACGCCTGGCCTTGAAGGTCATACGATTGACCTGGTAATGGCGATACAGGTTTTCGAATAAAAACTGCTTGAGGTCCTGTGCCTGCTGGAACATGGTGTCTGAAAAGGCGATCATTCTTTCCATATTGCGTACTTCATCAATGGAAGCCGGACCGCAGGCACGTATTTTTTCTGCCGAAGTTTGTATCAGGTCAACGATCAGGGTATTGATCATGCGCCGTATGGTTTCTGCTATGGCACGACGGCCGCTGATGCCGGGATAGGCCGCATCGACGATGACACGATGGCGGGCATAGATATCAACATGCATCAACTGCGACTCCTGCAAGAGCCCGGAGCGCAAACCATCATCTATATCGTGATTACTGTAGGCGATGGCATCAGCCAGGTTGGTGACCTGTGCCTCCAGTCCCGGTCGTTTTTTTTCGATGAAACGCTGACCGACATCACCAAGCAGTCTGGCATTATTGAGCGAACAATGCTTGAGTATGCCTTCACGCGTTTCAAAAGTGAGATTGAGACCGTCAAAAGCGCCGTAGCGCTCTTCCAGCACATCAACTACGCGCAGGCTTTGCAGATTATGTTCAAAACCGCCAAAGGGCTTCATGCAGGCATTCAAGGCATCCTGGCCGGCATGGCCAAAGGGGGTGTGCCCCAGGTCATGCGCCAGCGAAATGGCTTCGACCAGGTCTTCATTCAAGCCAAGATTGCGAGCGATCGAGCGGCCGATTTGAGCCACCTCAAGACTGTGTGTCAGCCGGTTGCGAAACAAGTCGCCTTCGTGATTGACGAAGACCTGGGTCTTGTACTCCAGCCGCCGGAAAGCAGTGCAATGGATGATGCGGTCGCGGTCGCGCTGGAACTCACTGCGTGATGAAGATGGATCCTCAGCGTGACGCCGGCCTCGCGAGCTGGCGGACTTGGCAGCATAAGGGGCGAGGTGGGCGTCGGTAAACATGAATTTTAATTTGCGATACAGCTACGCAGGGTTGCCAGCAGCATCTCTTGCGGTACCGTTGTAATGACAGCCTGCCCCAGTGGTCTCAACAGAATGAACTTGATCTTGCCACCTTCATTTTTCTTGTCGACTTCCATCAATTCAAGCCATCGTTCCTCACCCAGGTCAGGAGCAACCGTAGGCAACCCGGCAGCCTCAACTACTTGCTTGATACGCGTCTTGCTGACGTAATCAATGTAACCCAGGCGGCATGACAGGTCAGCCGCCATGACCATGCCACAACCAACAGCTTCGCCGTGCAGCCATTTGCCATAACCGAGACCGGATTCAATGGCATGACCAAACGTATGGCCGAAATTCAGTATTGCCCGCAGGCCGCCTTCACGCTCATCCTGCCGGACGACATCCGCCTTGATTTCACAGGAGCGCAGGATGGCATGGGTCAGTGCCTTGGGGTCTTTGGCCCGCAGGGCAGACATATTGGCTTCTATCCAGTCAAAAAACGCTGCGTCAATGATGGCGCCATGCTTGATAACTTCAGCCAGACCAGCCGACAATTCAGCATCAGGCAGGGTTTGCAGGCTGCTTATGTCAGCAATCACCGCCTGAGGCTGGTAAAAAGCGCCTATCATGTTTTTGCCCAAAGGATGGTTGATGCCGGTCTTGCCACCAACAGAAGAATCAACCTGCGACAAAAGCGTCGTGGGAATCTGCACAAAAGGCACACCACGCATATAGGCAGAAGCGGCAAAGCCGGTCATATCGCCGATAACGCCGCCACCCAGGGCAAGCAGGGTGGTCTGACGATCACATTTATGCGCAAGCAAAGCATCAAAGATCAGCATCAGGCTGGTCCAGTTTTTTTGCTCTTCACCGTCAGGCAGGACCACTGATACGACTTCCTTGCCAGCAGAGCGCAACGCTGCTTCAAGCGCGCCCAGGTAAAGCGGTGCAACCACGGTGTTGGTCACGACAACAGTTTTTTTTCCTTTTATCCTAGACGACAGGAAGTCACTATCAGACAGTAGCGCAGTCCCAATGGCGATAGGATAACTGCGTTCACCAAGGTCAACATTGAGGATAGTACCGATGGTGGAAGGGGGACTTGTAGCTGACATGGCGGTTTTGTTTGCGGTAAGTAAAGCATCGGGAACATGGTACAGGTTTTCCTGTGCCAGTTTGTCGAGTACGGATTGCACCAAAAACTGCACGTTCGGGCGCCCGGTCTCTATGGTGACATGGGCTACCTCCTGGTAGAGAGGTGCGCGCTGGGCTTCCAGCTCTTCGAGTTTTTTGCGTGGGTCTGCGGTGCGCAGCAAGGGACGATTCTTGTCGTGACGGGTACGTTGCAAAATGCTGTGTATACCGGCGCGCAAATAAATAACGGTGCCGCGTTCATGCAAAAGCTTTCTGCTCTCTGCATTCAACACTGCACCGCCACCTGTTGCCAAAACAATGTTTTCCTGGGAAGTCAGATCACGTATGACATCTGCTTCTCTTTGCCGGAAACTGGCTTCACCTTCAATTTCAAAAATCACGGGAATTGAGACACCCGTTCGTGCCTCAATTTCGTGATCAGAATCAATAAATCGCTTATTGAGTTTTTTTGCCAGGGCCCGGCCAACCGTGGTTTTGCCGGAGCCCATCAGGCCTACGAGAAAAATATTCTTCAAAACAATACCTAGGTCTACGCTTTCTGAGCAATCCCGCTTTACAGAAGTAAAGGGGGATATTTCTGGTTTGAAGCAAATAAAACCTATTTTGTAGAAATTTTCCTATTAAAGCAACCTTTAAAAGTCCAGGAATTTATCCGGGACCTCTACGATCCATTAACAGCCAGCACCACCATTGAGATCTTTGATCGTCATGGTACTTGTGGTGGAGATATTCAAACTATCCTTGACAGTAATGGTCACTGCAGTGTCCGCAGCCACACAGCGTGTACCCTGAGTACCCAAGCTGACATTGACAGTACGACCAGTAAAGCTCAGCGGATTCAAAGGATCAGGGCTGGTACCGGCAACAGTGGACAACACGGTGTTATTGGTAAATACCTGGAATGGGCCGTTACCACCGGAGATAGTCAAAGAAATAGTGGCATTATTTGTTTCATTGATATTCCAGACTATCGGACTCAACTGCATGTTCGACGTCTGCGCAGCAACAGTAATGTCACTAGATACTACTTTTCCTGTCGCATCAGTAACAACAACTGAAGCTGCACCAACCCTTGCCAAAAGGACAGAAATCGTTCCGGCACTATTGAGCACAGCACCACTGGTCACTGTTGCATTTGCAGGCACGCTCGAAACAACACTATACGGAGCACTACCGCCATCTACCCGGATGAAAACTGTATCGCCGACAAAGCCATTAATTGTAGTTGGAGCAATGTTCAATGTTGCTGCTGGTGCAGATAAAACATTAACAGTCAGCGTAATGGGAGTTCCCACACTATCAACAAGGCGAACAGTTGATGTACCGGCTACAACACCTGTAATAGTCAATGTACCACCTGTGACAACAGCAGTCGCAACCCTCGTGTCGCTACTAGTTGCAAAATAAGGAGCAGTACCACCGCCGACGGTATAAGTTGGAGCAGCGCCTGGAGCAACAGTAATCGTGGCAGGTGCTGAAGTAAACAAAGCTACTGTCGCACCAGAACCCACGCTCACTGCGATAGTTACATTACCACCTGCAGCATCTTTTACAACCACATTGGCAGTTCCCGTCGCAACACCTGTAACCGTGAAATTATTCCCACTCAAAACCACCGTAACTATGGATGTATTGCTGCTGGCAACGGAATAAGGTGCCGTACCACCACCAATCTGAAATGCCGGACTTGCACCAACGGCAATAGTTACAGCAGATGGCGCTGTTGTGAACAGATTATTGACACCTCCAGAACCCAAGGTAACGTTGATACTGAGAGTTGCGCCAGCAGCGTCACGTAAAACGACGACTGCTTTCCCAGATCCCACGCCAGTCAAAGTCAAACTATTGCCAGACACAGCTGAGGTAACGACTGAAGTATTGCTGCTGGTAGCAGTATAAGGAGCAGTACCGCCGCCAAGAACATAAGTTCCGCTACCTGCAACAGTCAGCGTAATATCACCAGGAGCGGTCGTATAGAAAGGTGCGCCAGAACCAATTGTTACGTCTATGTTTACAGGCGTGCCCAAACTATCTTTAACAGTGACCGTTGTTCTACCTGCTGCAACACCATTAATTGTAAATTTATTACCATTAATACCTACACTGGCGATTTGAGGATTACCGCTAGTGACTGTATAAATCTGGCTACCCCCACCGATCGTAAAGGTTGGGCTGGAAGTACCAACACCGACTGTCAATATTGCGGGCGCAGAAGTAAACAAGGCTGCACTCGACCCCACAGTAACCGTAATTTGTACATTGCCAGTACTTGCATCACGAAGAACAATTTTAGATTGACCAACACTGACACCAGTAACTGTCAACTTATTGTCAGTGATAGTTGCCGTTGCTACAGCAACGTTACTGCTACCGACTGTATAAGGGCCATTACCACCGCCAACAGTATAAGAAGCAGCAGCGCCAACTCCTATATTGATATCGCCTGCGGCATTCGTGAATAAAGGATCTGTGGAACCGACAACAACATTGACCGATTTAACCCCGCCAATACCATCTCTGACAGTCACTACAGCCTTACCACCTGAAACACCGATGATGATAAAGCGATTGCCACTAAACCTGACATCGGCAACAGCGCTATTGCTGGTGGTAACGTCATAAACAAGACTACCGCCACCAATTGTATATTCTGGACTTTGTGCGCCGACTCCAACAGTCACATCACTTGGCGCTGTCGTGAACAAATCAATGCCAGAGCCAACAGTAACGTCAATTTTAACCTCGGCCCCGGCAGCATCTTTGACAGAAATAGTAGCAGCACCACCGCCACCGCCTTTAATAGTCAAAGTCTTATCCGAAATCGTAACAATTGCTGCGGCGCTATTACTGCTGGCGGTATAGCCAGGAACACCACCACCTATGGTATAGACCTGGGTTGCACCAGGCGCTATCGTTATCTTGTCTGCAGCCGTGGTAAACAATTTGGCTGTGCTGGTAGACCCGGCAGAGCCGCCGCCGCCGCCGCAGGCACTAAGGCTAATCAATAAGATCAGTGCGAATAAACCGCGAATATACTTCATCATGAAACACCTATATTTTTTACGAATTCAGGAAATCGGTCTGCCATAAATCTATATGACATATATTAAGTACAAATGACTCTTACTGTTTGTTACTGAATTTCTCAGCAATAATTTTGGGAGTAATGAAAATCAGCAATTCAGTCTTGTCATTGGTACGACCTGTAGACTTGAACAAATTACCAAACAGCGGCAAATCTCCAAAGAATGGCACTTTTGTCACACTATCACGTTCTGTCTGCTGGAAGATACCACCAAGTACAACTGTCCCGCCATTTTCAACTAAAACGATAGTTTTCACTTCCTTGGTGTCAATCGCAAAACCAGCCCTTGTTTCAACCCCAACACTATCCTTGTGTACATCGACGTCAAGGATAACATTACCATCCGGGGTAATCTGCGGCGTCACTTCAAGTCTCAAAGAAGCTTTACGGAAGAAAATCGACGTCGCGCCACTTGATGTAGCCACCTGGTAGGGCAATTCGGTACCCTGCTCGATCGAAGCCTTCAACTGGTCGGCCGTAACCACTCGCGGACTGGAGACGATTTTACCTTTACCATCAGCCTCTAATGCGGACAATTCCAGATTCAGGAAACGATTTGCCGCAGAAGAAAACAGACTGACTGCCAGACTGCCTGGGTTGAGGCCGTTAATACCTGAAGCAGGCAAACTGACAAACTGAGTATTCGGGATATAACTTTGATCAGTAATTTTTGCCTGGCCGGTCTGCTCACCGACACCAAGATAATTACCAGTTAAAGCCACACGCTGATTCCCTTGCAATTGATAACCTGCATCACCGCCACGCAGACCACGCATATCGATGAAACCCAGTTTTGCACCAAGGTTCTTGCTGAATTTATCATCAGCTTCGACAATCCGCGCCTCAATCAATACCTGTCTTGAAGCGATATCAGTTTTGTTAATCAGCTTGCGCACCTCTTCCAGCTTGGAGGAAATATCTGTCACGAATAACTGATTGGTTCGTGGCTCAATCACGGCACTGCCGCGCTTGGACAGAATGCGATTACTTGTACCAGCTCCTTCAATACCAAAGACTTGTTTGAATGACTCAACCTTTTGATAGTTGAGCTGGAAGGACTCTGTTTTCAGCGGTTCAAGCTCAGCAATTTGTGCTTTCTGTTCCAGTTCCAACTTCTCTTTGGTAAGCAATTCCTCTTTTGGTGCGATCCAGATGACAGAACCATTTTTTCGCATATCCAGTCCTTTGGACTGCATGATGATATCAAGAGCCTGATCCCATGGCACATCTTTCAACCGTAGGGTAATGGTGCCATTGACCGTGTCGCTGGCAATGATGTTGAGGCTGCTGACTTCGGCAATGATTTGCAATATCGCACGGATCTCGATATTCTGGAAGTTGAAGGAAAGGCGCTCACCACGGTAACCCTGCGTTCCTTGCGTCAATTTATTCGGATCTTCCTTGATCGGTTTGACTTCGATCACAAATTGCGTGTCGCTCTGGTAGGCACTATGCTCCCACAAACCAGTTGGCTCGATAACCATGTGCACATTATCGCCCTGAGGCGTAGTTGTGATGATTTGCACAGGTGAACCATAGTCAGCCACATCAAGACGGCGGCGCAGCGATTCGGGCAAGGAAACTTTGAGGAAATCAACAACGATTTTTTGCCCTTGCTGGCGAATGTCGACCGCGACCTGGTCAAGTGGCAAATCAATGACTATACGCCCCTCACCTCCAGCACCACGACGGAAGTCGATGTCACGCAAAGCCCGCTTACCGGCAACTGCGGCAGTCTGTACATTAACGGGAAGTCCCTGGGCATTGACAGGTGTTGCAACGCCGCCCGAAGCATCAATAGTGACAATCAGGGAATTACCGTCCAGTGCGGTAGCATAATTGAGGGATTTGTTCAGATTGAAAATCAGACGCGAGCGGCCAGCGGCCTCAATCAGGTTGATTGCCCGCAAATCGCCCATATTCATTTCGTAGTTGGATTTGCCGGTGTTATTGGTGATATCAGCAAAATCAAGCACGACCCTGGAAGGGCTGGCAATCGCAAAACCGACAGGCAGTTTTTGCAAAGGCTTCTTCATGGTGACTTTGACAACAATATTCGCTCCTTGCTGGTTGGCAGTAAGCGACTCAATCGAATTCGTCTGAGCAAATGCAGTACTGCACAAACCAAGCAACGCAAACAAAATAAACTTAACCAATTTGGCGCCCCTTTTACTTGTATTTATCAACGCATTCATTTTTTTGCCTCCTGCAACTCTAACTTGGTCTGACGCTCGGTCCAGTCACCGGCCGCGTCCTGAACAGTTTCCTTGATATCTATTGCATTCTCCGAAATGCTGGTAATCAATCCCAGATTTTGTCCCAGATACGCTCCCAGTTTCACTTGATAGACCGTCTTATCAACTTGCACAAGGCCATAGACCATCTTGTTTTTTTCAATAGTACCTACCATCTTCAGGCTATCCAGCGGAAATGCCTCCAATGCTTCTCTGGGCCTGTCCAGATTCGGCGCTTTGATGCCATTTCCGGATTCAGCCTTGATCCTCGCGAGTACCACCAGCAATTTGGCGGGATCGAATGGATCAACCTCGCCCTTACCCGCATAAGCAAATGGCACATATACTTTAGGCGGGCTGATTTTAGGAACACCAGGTCTAGCCTGCTTTTGTTCTGCATCCATCCAGGCGCGCAATTCGGTCTCTTCCCCTTCTCCACATGCTGTCAGCGATATGACCAGCATCATGTAAGTCAGGGGCCTGACGAGGATTCTTTTCATTTCTTAGGCTCCTTTTTCTTTTTATCAGCCTGATCCTGAACTTCATCCTTGTTCAGATAACGGAAAGTCTTGGCCGTTACATCCAGAGACAGTCCACCATCTTTTAAAGCAGTGATGCCCAAATTGTTTAAAGTCACAATCCTTGGCAATTTCGCAATGTCGCTGACAAACTGGCCGAGATCATGGTAACTACCCTGAATTTTGATCGTGATAGGCAACTCGGCATAATAATCCTTGACTGCAGGCAACCCCGGTTTGAACGAGTCAAATTGCAAGCCACGGCCCAGGCCAGCCTGGTTAATGTCAGCCAGCAATGCAGCCATTTCTGCCTGGCTAGGCAATTGCTTCTCCATCGTTGCTACGTATTGCTGAACCAGTTTTCTTTGCTCTTTCAAAGCTTCAAGATTGACTGCCTGCTGCAACTTGGCTTTGTATTCTGCCCTGAGTTTGACCTCTTCTGCCTGCCCTGCTTCAATTGCCTGCATTTGCCCATCCCATTGCAGGAGCCAGCCAAGGGCGACAACTGTAATCAACACAGCCGTTGCCACAGCAGCACGGGGCGCAATAGGCCAAAGACCGGGATGCAGTCCATTCAAGCCTTGAAATTGGGCGCTTATAGACTGGCCAACTTCATTCAGATTTATCGCCATTTACAATCTTCCGTTGTATTGCAAAAAAAACTTATTTGGACGCACTAGTGACAGATGCTGCCGATGCAGGGGCCGCCAATTTTTTACTACCGTCTTCGGCTTGCGAAGCAGCTGCCTCTTCACGTTCACGCGGACGCTTGATACTGACATTCACCTGGAAATCAAACACTTTTTTGGCATCCTTGCCGGTACCCAAACCAGTGGAATGAATATCGTCAAGGTCAGGCTTATACATCCAGTCCGACTTGCTGCCCAGGTTTCTGATAAATTCAGCCACCCTGTCCTGGGATTGCGCATAGCCATTCAACACGACCTTCTGACCATCCTGCTTGAGTGTTTTCAAGTACACGCCTTCCGGTGTCAACTTGACCAGTTCATCCAGCAGGTAGACGGGTTGATTACGGTCCCCCTGCAAATCCTCTACCGCTTGCTGACGTGCTTTCAGGCCATCAATTTCCTGCTTCAGGGTGGCAATTTCTTTGATGCGTTCGTCAAGTTTGGTGTTTTCTTTTTTGATAAACGTGTTTTTATCAGTTTGTATCGTCAATTCACGACCAAAATACAAACTGACGACGACAACGATCAAGGCACCGAAAATCGCCGAAAGCAACAACATTGCATAAAAATCGCTTTTTAGCTGCTTGCGCTTCTCTTCCCTGTGCGGCAGGAGATTAATCTTGATCATCAGCCGAATCTCCGTAAAGCCAGACCACAAGCAACCATGTAGGCAGGCGCATCGTGGCGCAATGCTTTTTCATTGACACCTGATCCCAGCTCCATGCCTTTGAACGGGCTGACAACTGCTGTCGATATCTTGGTGCGCTCTGCAATGATCTCGACCAGACCGGGAATGACCGCACAGCCACCTGTCAGATAAATCTGGTCTACCCGGGTAAAAGGGGTGGAAGTGAAAAAGAACTGTATTGCCCTGGTCACTTCCAGCGCGGCGCTTTCAAGGAAAGGTTCGAGCAATTCCATTTCATAAGTATCCGGCAGATCACCATTTTTCTTCTTGATCTCCGCTTCTTCGACAGACATGCCATAATTCCGGACAATGTCCTGGGTCAGTTGCGCACCGCCGAATTGCTGTTCACGTTCATAAATCACCTCATCATTAAGCATGATGAAAATATACGTACGCTTGGCACCAATCTGGAAAATCGCATAAATCTGGTCTTTACCGCCATTCGATTGCTGCGCAATCAAACGTGAAATGGACGCACGTGCGGCATAGGATTCGATATCCATGACTTTCGCCTGCAATCCTGCTGCCTGTATGATTGCCACACGATCTTCAATTTTTTCTTTTCTCGATGCAGCAAGCATGACTTCTATATCTTCTTCAGCATTTGCTGCCGGTCCTAACACACAGAAGTCCAGACTCACCTCATCCATGGAGAAGGGGATGTATTGACTGGCTTCGGATTCCACCTGCACTTCAAGTGCCTGTTCGGTCAAAGTTCCGGCAAGAATAATTTTTTTAGTAATAACGGCTGATGCCGGCATGGCCATCGCGACGTTTTTTGCTGACGTTCCACTCTTCTTAACGAGTTTGCGTACCGTCTCGGTAACTTGTTCAATATTTTCAATATTGCCATCCAGCACTGCCCCTTTGGGCAATGGTTCAGAGGCATAGCGCTCAAGCCGATATGACTTATTGGCTCCCTCCGAGAGTTCAACAAGCTTGATATCAAGAGAGCTGATATCCAGACCAAATAGTGGCGGATTTTTTCTGCCGAGCAATGAAGCCAGATCTAAAGCCAAGAATATCCCCTCACGATTACATCATCATTTCAATTTACACAAACTTACATGTGCGAATTAATCTATCTTTCCTGGAGTAAATTCTCTTTAAAAACCGCTATTTACGAGACAATTATCCAAGCTTACATGAAATCCTAGCAATAAGACTGCCATTGGTAAAGCAATTTCCGCGCAGCACTACCCCTATGCGTTGCCAAATATCCACGTAGTCGCCAAAATTTCTGAAAATTTGCTTACAAATCCACCTTTCAGTTGACAGTCTAAGCTTCACCGAAGGCGGCTATAATGTTCGCTGCCTTATTTACAATTTGACGCCATGTCTGATCAAAAAAAAGAACCTGACAATCAAGCAGAACCCCAAAAACGTTCCGCTGGTAAGCTTTTTGCCCGCATTGTACTCGGAACTACGGTCGTTTTACTCGGATTAGTTGCATCGGGGATACTAATTGTTGGTTTTGCCATCATCATGGCCTTGCCAAATCTACCAGAACTGGACTCCATTACCAGCTACAAGCCCAAAATGCCACTGCGGGTTTTTTCAGCAGACAATATGCTGATCGGCGAGTTTGGCGAAGAGCGTCGCAATGTCGTACGCTTCAAAGACATTCCGGAAATCATGAAAAAAGCCGTTTTGGCGATTGAAGATGACCGTTTCTATGAACATGGCGGTGTTGATTACCTCGGTATCGCCAGGGCAGGACTGCACAACCTGACCGGCGGCGCCAAGCAGGGGGCATCGACCATCACCCAGCAGGTCGCGAGGAATTTCTTCCTGTCCAGTGAACAGACCCTGAAGCGCAAGATTTATGAAATCCTGCTGGCCTGGAAAATCGAACAGAACCTGAGCAAAGACCAGATACTTGAAGTCTATATGAACCAGATTTATCTGGGGCAACGGGCTTACGGTTTTTCTTCCGCCGCACAAATCTATTTTGGCAAAGACCTGAAAGACCTGACCATTGCCGAAGCCGCCATGCTGGCCGGTTTGCCAAAAGCACCGTCTGCCTACAATCCTGTCGCCAATCCAAAACGGGCAACAGTCAGACAACAATATATTCTGGAACGCATGCGTAAGCTTGGCTATATCACTGAAGCGCAATTCGAGCAGGCAAAAAACGAAGAGCTGCGCACCAAGACCGACAGCAGCGAATTTGGTATTCACGCAGAGTATGTCGCGGAAATGGCGCGGCAACTGGTGTACGAACAATTCAAGGAAGAAACCTATACTCGCGGCCTGAACGTCTATACAACCATCACCAAGGTTGACCAGGACAGCGCTTACCTGGCCCTGCGCCGTGGTGTGATGGACTATGAAAAACGCCATGGCTATCGTGGACCAGAAGCCATCATTACCATACCGGATGGCAAGGATGCAGCCGAAGATGCGATAGAAAAAGAGTTGGCAGAACACTCGGACAGCGACGACTTGCAAGTCGCCATGGTATTGGAGGCAACCCCAAAACTTGTGCGCGCTGTCCTGGCAACCGGTGAAGAGGTGCGCATCGAAGAAGCCGGCCTGGTCTTTGCAGCTAGTGGCCTGTCCGCCAAGACCCCGGCTAATAAACGTATACAGCGCGGTGCCGTCATCCGTGTGATGCTGGAGGGCAAAACCTGGAGCATCGCCCAGATGCCCGAAGTACAGTCGGCTTTTGTCGCAGCCAATACCACCGATGGAGCAATTCGCGCCCTGGTTGGTGGTTTTGATTACAACCTCAACAAATTCAATCATGTGACCCAGGCGTGGCGTCAGCCGGGTTCCAGCTTCAAACCTTTCATCTATTCAGCCTCACTGGAAAAAGGCTTGTCACCATCAACCATTATCAATGATGAACCCATCAGTTTCGGTGCCGGCCAGACTGGTGGCCAGACATGGGAGCCCAAAAACTACGATGGTAAATATGAAGGGCCCATGACCATGCGTCGAGGCCTGACCAAGTCTAAGAACATGATATCCATCCGTATTCTCAACAAGATAGGGGCAAAATACGGACAGGAATATACGAGTCGCTTTGGTTTCCTGCCAGAAAAAAATCCGCCCTACCTGACGCTGGCATTGGGAGCAGGTGCAGTCACGCCACTGCAAATGGCAGGCGCCTATGCCGTGTTTGCGAATGGCGGCTACAAGGTCAATCCTTACCTGATTTCCAAGATCACTGACAGCAACGGCCAATTACTGGTACAGACCAAACCTGACCTGGCAGGTGAAGAAGAAAACCGCGTGATCGATGAACGCAACGCTTTCATGATGGATAGCATGATGCGTGACGTAGTCAAGATGGGCACGGCCACCAAGGCGCTGGTTCTGAAACGCCCTGACATTGCGGGCAAGACTGGCACCACCAATGACTCTTTTGATGCCTGGTTTGCTGGTTATCAATCCAAGGTAGTCGGTATCGCCTGGATAGGCTTCGACCAGCCGCGCAATCTTGGCAATAAAGAAACTGGTGGTGGTCTGGCCCTGCCTATCTGGATAGGATATATGCAAAAAATCCTGAAAGACATCCCCATAGAGGAAAGGGCTGTTCCCAAAGGCATACTTGCGATTGATGGCGATTACTATTACGCCGAAAATCCACCTGGCGTTGGGGTTGGCAGCCTGTCTTCGCCGCCGCCCGTGGAAATCATAGAGGAATAAACGCCAGATTCAACTTAGCGGCCTTGTTCCTGCGCCACTCTGGACAAGGTCGCAAACAACTCCGAACCATCGCGGGTGTTGAGCCAGTGCTGACCATCATATTTATAGTGGAAACCACCACTGCGTGCCGCCAGCCACATTTCCTGCATCGGTGCCTGACTGTTCACAATGATTTTGGAACCATTGTCGACAAATTCCACGGTCAGAACATTACCACTACGGCTGCACTCAACATCGTATTCATCGTTTTCAAAAGCCCGCTCAAATAATTCCTCGACTTGTCGAAGACAAGTCTCTGCCAGTACCAGGAATTCGGATTCAGTCATGCTACACTCCAGCGTCTTTATAAGTAAAACGCCATTCTATACGGTGTTAAGGGATCACAAGATGCGCAAACTGATTAGCCTATTTTTCATGATGTCTTTATTGACAGCCTGTGGCCAAAAAGGCCCACTGACCTTGCCTGCCAAACCGGCACCGGCAAGCACACAGGGTCATTGAGCTTTCTCCTCCTCTGGCCGTAGAGCAATGGGTCCGGCACATGCCGGGCGACATCCCTGCACACCGGCATAAACTGTTTGTATGCTAGCCATATCCGTATCCCTGTCGCCACTAAGGTCCAGATAATCGACCAGCGATACGACACGTTTGGAAAAATCAAAATAAACACAGGCCAGCGGCACTTTGGCCGTTGTGGCGATGTGATAAAAACCGCTACGCCAATACGGTTTCAGGCTGCGCGTTCCCTCAGGAGTAATCGCCATCCAGTACCAGTCGGAACGATTGATTTTTTCTGCCAGTCGGGCAATGGTACCGGTAGACACAGCCCGCTCCACTGGTTCACCGCCGAGATAACGAATGACGCGACCAATAGTGGCGCCTGTCAGACCTTCAAACAGACTGGATTTGGCAATGAAGTGAAACGGCAGTCCTATCGCCAGCTTGGCCAGCACTCCAATAACAAAATCCCAATTGGACGTATGGGGATAAACAATAATCACACCACGTGGTCCGGGTAAAGGGCGATAGTGCACCCGCCAACCGATCAAACCAAGGATACTGAGCGCAGTGCGCTGGGTAAAAGTACTTACCCGATTCTTCTCAAGCAAATAATCGTTCATGTTTCATACACTGATAATGGGTCTGGGCCCATTTAATCCGGACATGACGCGATTATGCCGCGAAGAAATACGCGATGTAAAACAGGATCAATGTGCGCCTGCAATATGCGGGCGTCGGAATGAATCAGGCCACGACAACAGGATCGCGCCCAAACCAGCGCCACCACAGACGCATCATCAACAAGGCAGCAACAATCAGTCCAAATAACACTGGCTGAGAAAAATCATGCTTGCCTGACTTCATCCAGAAATAGTGCAACACTCCCAGAGAAGCAATCAGATACACCAGCTTATGCAACAACTGCCAACGCTTCCCACCAAGGCGCTTGATCATGCCGTTGGTACTGGTGAGCGCCAAAGGTATCAACAAGATAAACGCAATAAAGCCAACGGTGATAAAAGGACGCTTGATGACATCTTTCCACATTTCATCCAGATCAAAGAAATGGTCAAACCATAAGAAAGTCATGAAATGCAGGAATGCATAAAAAAAGGCATACAACCCCAGCATACGGCGCATGCGCAGCATCCATGGCAAGTGAAACAGCTTGCGTGCCGGTGTAATCGCCAAAGTGATGCATAAGAAATACAGCGTCCAGTCTCCCGTATTGCGGGTGATGAATTCAACCGGATTGGCGCCAAGTTTGTCCAGGAAAACGAAGCTGACCAGCCGTATAAAAGGCAGCAATGCCAGGACAAACAAGACAGCCTTCAAGCGAGAGACTTGCTGGTTATTGAGTAACATGGCTTGCCAATCCTAGTAAAATTTTTTCAAGTCCATGCCTGCATATAGTGACGCGACTTCGCTGTAACCGTTGAACATCAGGGTCTTGCGCTTGCGCGCCAGGAAACCATCTTCCCCTATGCGGCGCTCAGACGCTTGCGACCAGCGTGGATGATCCACTTCAGGGTTGACGTTAGAGTAAAAGCCATACTCACTAGGTGCAGCAATATTCCATGCTGTGCGTGGCTGGTCTTTGACAAAACGGATTTTGACGAT
The DNA here is from genome assembly GCF_022568815.1 of Undibacterium paludis. Lineage (GTDB taxonomy): Bacteria > Pseudomonadota > Gammaproteobacteria > Burkholderiales > Burkholderiaceae_D > Undibacterium. Next base: position 197,175 of record NZ_JAKZHX010000001.1, read on the forward strand.
GGATTTTGCAGACTTGAAGCCATATTTCCAGGGCAAGACCATACGCACCGGCGCGCCATTCTGGTTAGGCAACACTTCGCCATACATGCCAAATGTCAACAAGGCCAGTGGATGGTTCGCTTCATCCAGACGCAGGCCTTCAACATAAGGCCATTCCAGCACGGGGCTGCGCAAGCCCGGCATTTGCTTTTTGTCATCGAGCGTGATGAACTCGATATAACGGGCATTACCGGTAGGCTCAACCTTCTTGATCAGGTTGGACAGGGAATAACCTACCCACGGTATCACCATGGACCAGCCCTCTACACAACGCAGGCGGTATATGCGCTCTTCCAGCGCTGCCAGCTTCATCAGGCTGTCAAGATCCAGCGTCATCGGCTTTTTGACCTCGCCTTCTATGCTGACCGTCCACGGGCGCGGCTTCAGAGAGTGAGCAGTAACTGCGGGATCAGCCTTGTCGGTGCCGAATTCATAGAAATTATTGTAAGTCGTCGCATCCTTATAGGCTGTCTTCTTTTCTATCAGCGCATAAGCGGGATTGGTCGCAGCTGCCAATTTTTGTGATGCCGGATTTTGTGCAAAGGCCTGGCGGCTTGCCATTTCAAACAGGCTGCCACCAGCGATGGAACCCAGGGCCATTTTGCGGATGAAATCACGACGTGACTCAAACACGGCCTGTGGTGTAATTTCGGAAGGGAAAGGCAAATCTATGCCATTGGGACTGCGTTTAATCAGCATGGTGGACTCCGTGGTTGAAACTCGGGCACTATTACAGCGAAACAGTCATTGGACATGACTGTTTCGTCCTTAGTTTCTCATGAGTCGCAAAAGTCTGCAGATACTTACAAGTATTACCGCAAATTTTACAGAGTGCCGTAAGAATGAAGGCCAGAAAGGAACATATTCACGCCAAGGAAGGCAAAAGTAGTCACTAACAAACCAACCAGCGCCCACCAGGCAGCTACCTGCCCGCGCAGCCCCTTCATCAAACGCATGTGCAACCAGGCCGCGTAGTTGAGCCAGACGATCAGCGCCCAGGTTTCTTTCGGGTCCCAGGACCAGTAACCACCCCAAGCCTCTGCCGCCCACAATGCACCGAGTATGGTCGCAATCGTGAAGAAGGCAAAACCAACCGCAATGGCCTTGTACATCACGTCATCCAGCACTTCCAGTGAAGGCAGACGATCGGTCAGGTAACCTTTGGATTTCAGCAGGTAAGCCACGGACACCATGGCAGCTAGGGAAAATGTCCCATAACCAATAAAGTTGGCCGGTACGTGAATCTTCATCCACCAACTTTGCAGTGCCGGCACCAATGGCTGGATCTCCGCCGCATCGCGGCTGACCGTGTACCAAAACAGGAAGCCTACCGCCGCAGTAATGATCAGCAGGACAAAAGGTCCGAGTTGACGTGTCCTGTATTGTTGTTCATAGTACAAATAGAACAGAGCCGTGATCATGGAAAACAGGATGAAGACTTCATACAGGTTCGATACAGGGATGTGGCCTACATCAGCACCAATCAGGTAAGACTCGTACCAGCGTACCAGCATACCGGTAAATCCCATCACCACAGCCGACCAACATAAGACAGAGCCGACTGATGCGCCAAAATTGGAGCGGAAAATCATCCCCCCCCAGTAAAACAGGGTGGAAAGACAAAAGAAAACGCTCATCCACAGAATCGCCGACTGACTGGACAGCAGATACTTGAGGAAAAATTTCTTGTTCGCCATATCAAGCGAACCACTGTAGGACTGAATGGCAAACAGGCTCAAAATGGCAAGTACCGGTATCAACTTCCTTACCGGTTTCCAATACCAGCCCAGCACCGCAAAAACCGGCGCTGCCAGCAGCAGGATGGCCTTTTCATAGATATCCATGTAGTCGGCAAAACGACTGAAGGCAAAAATTGAGGCTGCGCACAAAGCAAGTGCATACACCCAGTCAACAATGCTCAGTCGCTTGAAAAACCCCTGATAGGGGGCGTAATTCTGTGTCATTTCCATCTTATTTCCCCGGCGCCGGTATTAAACAGGCTTAAAAACAGGCTTAAACCATCCATGCAGCATAGTGTAGTCGATTACCCGGCTTACTGTTTTTTGATTTGACCAGGCTCGCTACTCAGTTGTCGCAAATGCATTTTCAATTGCTCAAATTCTTTTTCAAAATCCAGTGTTTTCCTCTGCGAACTCAAGGCCATCAGTGCATGACTGGCAGTGCCATCATCCCTGACCCATATCCAGAGGCGGCGTTCGCGTATGTAAAACATGGAAAACACGCCAAGCACCAGGAGCAGACACCCCAGGTACACTACTTTTTTTCCAGGCGAGCGTGTTACCTGCAATACCGATGCCTTGACCTCTTCGAAACCGGTTAATTGCAAAAACACGGGAGCACCGTAAAAGAAGGCATCAGAAATAGCGCCCGTTGCCAGTTGCAGGAAGTGTGCATGCTTTTCATCCAGCGCCAATGCAGGCAAACCTTCCTTTTCCCTGGCTGCTGACCACAGGTCCCACATGCTGCCATTCAATATTTTCATGAAAACATCAGCAGCCTTGCTTTGCTCAGCCTCCGGTATTTGTTCAAGGAATTTGGAGATGGACACAAAGCCGCCCTGCTCACCATCACCGGCAAAAATGCTAAGACTCTTTCTGGCAGACTCGGTCAATTGAGCCTGCATCTGCACTGCATTGGGGATATTCGCCGGCAGGGCGCGTTTGGCATAGCGCTGTGCCGCGATTTCCCGCAACGCGGGATTTTGCACAGCAGCGCGCAAGCGCATCCATTCTTTGACTGTATCTTCGTCATCTGCTGGTATTCGCAGGTAACGGAAAGCTTCTGACGGCGTATCACGGGTGCCTGCCAGTATCATGTAGTTGCCATCAATCAGCACCGGCTGCATGTAGTTATGGAACTCCCTGGCCTGGCCGGTCTTGTCACGTAACTTGTACTGTATGCTGGGGCCAACATTCTTCAAATCCTTGCTGTTGGCATTTTTTGCAGCAGAACCGAGATGCTTGTCGATGTCGGCAGACAATTGCTCATTAAAACCCTGTTTGCTATTGACCGCCCTGACATCAGCACCATTGCGCCCCATGTTCTCGACATTGAATGGCCGAAAACCTGACCACTCTATCGTGTAGTCATTCCCGGATGCCGATTTGAGTTTCGTGCCGTTACCCACTTCCCCCTTCATGTCCAGCGTGCTGACATCCGGCCCCAGCATAGGATAAGCCTTCAGTTGCAAGCGGCTGCCACCATCTTCAAAACTGGATTGATATACCGCAATACCTTTATAGATCAGCGGCTCATTCACCTTGATGGTGGATGAAAAGGACTTGCCTGTTTCATGGTCACGGACCTCCACATCACTGGCAAACAGCTTGGGCATGCCTGTCGAATAAAAATCGATGGTGAATTTCTTCAGCTTGATGGTAAAAGGCAGATCCTGCACCAGAACACCTGTTGCCTGTGGCAGGATGGCGGTACTGCTGCTGGCCCCTTCCGGTATCATGGTATTACCACGGAAAGTCGGATTAGACAAAGACAGGCGGTGTTGCTGCGGGATATTGGCAATGATGCCACTGCCGTCAAACGGCACCTTGCCCATGAACCATTGCTGGAAGCGCACCGATAATTCTGAATCCAGTGCGCCACCTATCAAGATAATGATAATTGCGCTATGCGCAAAAATATAACCCCATTTATTTGCTGCCCCCTGTTTAGCTGCCACCAGGGTAGCGCCGTCTTTTTCAACAACCTTATAACGGTAACCTATCCGGCCCAGGTGACTGAGAACTTGCTCAACCACATAATGACGACCATTACCAGTCTGCCACTCAGAACGATGATGGAAGTTCCGCAATGACTGTTCGCGCACATTGTCACGCCAGCTACGCATATCTTTCAGCATCTTCGGTGTATTGCGTATCAAGCAAAGGGAGGTAGAAAGCACCAGCACAGTCATGATCAGCAAAAACCACCAGGCTGTATAGACAGCATATAAATCCAGCTTCTGGAAAACCTCAAACCAGAATGGACCAAACTGATTGACATAGTTTGGCATAGGCTCATTTTGCTTGAGCACTGTACCAATGACGGCAGAAATCGCAATAAATGCCAATAAGGTGATTGCAAAACGCATGGACGATAGCAATTCAATTGCATCCGCCAACCAAGCTTGCCGGGTTTTAAGCCGTATACCACCAGTATCTGCCGGCTGATCGCCGTCTAACTTGTTATCCATACTATCCAGTGATTCACCAACAGGTCTGATTTGCCATTTTACCAATGTGAGCATCACGTTCACAACGCATTCAGACCAGTACTAAACTAAAAAAAAGGGGATGGCATTTTGCCACCCCCTCCTATGATTCCGTCTATTTTTATTATTTTAAGCCGGCGACATAATCTGCGACGGCTCTCATTTCATCTTCAGACATTTTCTTGGCTATCGTCACCATCTGCGCACTGTTGGTACGAGCACCGGTTATCTTGGCAGCATCTTTGCGTGAACCATTCTGAAAGCCAGTCAACTGGGTGAACGTGTAGTCCTGGTGCTGACCAGCAATACGTGGGAACTGGGCGGGGATACCGGCACCATTCGGGCTATGGCAGCCAGCACAGGCTGGAACGTTCTTTTCGGCAATACCGCCACGGTAAATCTGTTTGCCCAGTTCGACGATATCCTTATTCTTGGCAGCACCTGGTTTGGATTTCTGTACAGACAGATAGGCAGCGACATTCTTCATATCGTCAGCCGTCATTGCCTTGGCAAAAGCAGTCATGATGGCATTCTTGCGCGTGTCACCCGTAAAGTCTGTCAATTGTTTGACCAGGTAGGCATCATGCTGACCGGCCAGTTTTGGATTGGCTGTAATGGTCGAATTGCCAGCTGCACCATGGCAGGATGCACAGGCAGCGATACCACGTGCAGCGTCGCCGTTTGTATACAGTGCTTCACCTTTGGCTGGATCAGCCTTGGCAGGTTTTGCTTCTTCATGGGTATTGGCCATGGCGGCGAAAGATGATACCGCCAGAACTGCGACACTGATGGATTTGGACAACGATAAGAAAGCACGGTTCATTCAAACACCCTGAGACTAAATAATGGAAATCTGCCCTGTTGGCGACGCATCTCTGCTGCGCATTGCTGCTTTTTATTATGCAAATACACACAAAATGCGCTCAAAACAGGCACGGGCGCATGGTTTTTAACGCTGCCCAATACCTAACCCCTTATTGTACAATAGCTTTCGGGCGTTTTTACTGCCTTATGTTGCATTTTTCCATTATTCCTTTCCTCTATGTCTATCCTCTGGCAAGCCCGCTTCTTCACTACGGTGAATCATTTACGCGATCTCCCGCGTACCCATGTGCCGGAAATTGCTTTCGCCGGCCGCTCCAACGCTGGCAAATCGACCGCGATCAATACGCTGTGCAATCAGAAAAAACTCTGCTTTGCGTCAAAAACACCAGGCCGTACTCAGCACATTAATTATTTTTCAATTGGTGGTGCGCATGTGGGCCAGCACCGCAAGGATGAAACCCGGGTCGATGAAATTCGCGCCCTGCTGGTTGACTTGCCAGGTTATGGCTATGCCGAAGTGCCGGGCGCAGCCAAAAACCACTGGAACCAGTTGCTCGGCGCTTATGTACAGCGTCGTCCACAATTAGCAGCACTGGTACTGATCATGGATGCACGCAGACCTTTTACCGACCTCGACATACAGATGCTGGAATGGTTTGCGCCGACCGGTCGCCCGATACACTGTATCTTGACCAAGGCGGACAAACTCAATCGCAGCGAATGTGCAGAAGCCTTGCGCAAAGCCAAAACCGTACTGGCAACTTACGTCGATGATGAAGGTCCGCTTTTCCCTTTCAGCATACAACTGTTTTCGGCATTGAAACGTATAGGTATAGAAGAGGCAGATGCAACAGTCCAGCACCTGCTTGGTCTCGATATTGACCCTGTCGCTGATATGAATGATGTTGCTGCATCGTCTGATGCAGCACCGGAGGACACGACCACAGATCAGCATCCTGAAACAAAATGAATGCGGAAGATATGTGGAATAAGTGCGCAATAAAAAAACCCCGACAAAATAATATTTTTGCCGGGGAAATAACACCGTTACGAATAGGGACGAACGGTGCCCGCTCAGGGAGGAGAAGCGGTAGGCATGGAGATGGGCTCCAACCTGTTCATTAAGATGTTGCAACTCGAAAAAAGTTTCATTAACCTGCATAAAATTCTTTTCATTTCATCATGTCACTTATCAAACCAGCTCACTCCTCTGCACACTTCCCCGCAATACGCATGCGTCGCATGCGCAAAGACGCTTTTTCCAGAGCGCTGATGCGTGAAAATATCGTCACGGCATCTGACCTGATTTACCCGGTGTTCGTCATCGATGGCGTCAACCAGCGTGAAAAAGTTTCATCCATGCCTGGTGTTGAACGTGTCTCTGTCGACCTGCTGCTCGGTGTTGCCGAAGACTGCGTCGCCTTGGGCATACCAGTGCTGGCCCTGTTCCCGGCCATCAACCCGCATCTGAAAACACCGGATGGTGTGGAAGCCACCAATCCAAAAGGTTTGATACCGCGTGCAGTGCGCGAACTGAAAAGCCGCTTTCCTGAACTTGGTATTTTGACTGACGTGGCGCTCGATCCTTACACCAGTCATGGCCAGGATGGTTTGATCAATGCCGATGGCTATGTCTTGAATGATGAAACCACAGACATGCTGGTACGTCAGGCGCTAGTACAGGCTGAAGCTGGTGTCGACGTGGTTGCTCCCAGCGACATGATGGATGGCCGTATTGGCGCCATCCGCCATGCACTGGAAAGCAATCACTTTATTCACACCCGCATCATGGCTTATTCGGCCAAATATGCATCCGCATTCTATGGCCCTTTCCGCGAAGCGGTAGGCTCAGCGACCAATCTCGGCAAGAGCGATAAAGCCAGTTACCAGATGGACCCAGCCAATAGCGATGAAGCCTTGCGTGAAGTAGCGCTGGACCTGGCAGAAGGCGCCGACATGGTAATGGTAAAACCTGGCATGCCTTACCTGGACATCGTGCGTCGCGTGAAGGATGAATTCAAGGTGCCGACCTTCGCCTATCAGGTCAGTGGTGAATATGCAATGATCAAGGCAGCGGCGCAAAACGGCTGGCTTGATCATAACAAAACCATGATGGAATCCATGCTGGCGTTCAAGCGTGCTGGTGCTGACGGCATACTGACTTATTTTGCCCGCGATGTCGCACGCCTGCTGAAACACGCTGGCTGATCCTGCGCCATGTCTGCAACGTTGCGCTCTGTTTTTATCCTGTTCTGTGCAGCACTCGCGATTGCAGGTGCTGAACTGGCAAAGACAAATGACAGAGTGCAGTATCCCCTCAATCCTCTCTACCTGCACTACCTGTTCAAACCACTGACCACGCTAGGCATTTTTTTCCTGGCGTTGTGCAGCACCCCACCTGTCAATACAAAGTATCGCCAGGCTATCCTGGCGGGTATCGTTTTTTCCCTGCTCGGTGACGTCTTGCTGATGTTACCTGTCACTTTGCTCAGACAAGGATTCTTGCTGGGGCTGTTGAGCTTTCTCTGCGCACATATCTGCTTCTTGCGCGGTCTTGTCAGTGACGCCCGCTTTGCCAGGCATATACTGGCATTTGTAGTCGTCGCCCTGCTTGGTATTGTGAATCTGATTGTGCTCTGGCCTGACTTGCTGGCTGCCATGCAAGTACCGGTCGTCGCCTATGTATGCCTGCTGCTGTGCATGACAGCCCAGGCTATCAGCCGTGGCATGGAATTACGTACCGCAGATAGTCGTCTTGCCCTGCTGGGCGGCGTGTTTTTCATGTTGTCCGATTGCCTGCTTGCTTATAACCGATTTCATTCACCAATTGCGCATTCGCCGTTACTGGTGCTGTCCAGTTATTACCTGGCGCTGTGGTTGATTGCGAGTTCAGTCAAATCATCGATTGCTGATACTTTATAGAAGGCCAGGATCATGCATGAAAAAATCATCACCTTTGCCAGCCCGATTTTTTTCATCCTGATCGCGCTTGAATATATAGTCGCGCGCAGGCGTCAGCACCATCTGTATCACCTCAACGACTCCCTCAACAGTCTGAGCCTGGGAGTGATGAGCCAGATTATCGGTGCGTTCTCCAAACTGTTTTCCGTCGGCGTCTATGCCTGGGTATTGACACATTTTTCTTTATTCTCATTACCTGCTGACAGTATCCTGGTCTGGGTGATAGCCTTGCTGATGTACGATTTTCTGTATTACTGGCTGCACAGAATGGGGCACAGAACCAATCTGTTATGGGCGGCCCATGTCGTACACCATCAGAGCGAGCAATATAATCTGACAACGGCGCTACGGCAAACCAGCACCGGTCCTTTGTTTGGCTGGATTTTTTATCTGCCCATGGCCATCATCGGTTTTCCGGTGCAGGTGTTTGTCGCCGTTGCCCTGATTGATTTGCTCTATCAGTTCTGGGTGCATACCGAACAGATAGGCAAATTAGGCTGGTTTGACCGTGTCTTTGTATCACCGTCGAACCATCGTGTCCATCATGCTGTCAATGACCAGTACCTGGACAAGAATTTTGGCGGCATCCTGATCATCTGGGACAGGCTGTTCGGCAGTTTTGTCGAAGAGCAGGACGGCGAAACCATCGTGTATGGCACACGCAGGCCCTTGCGCAGCTGGAATCCTTTATGGGCGAACCTGGAAGTCTACGACAGCGTCTGGCATGATGCCTGGCATACCAGACGCTGGTACGACAAAGTGCAGATATGGTTGCGCCCGCCAGGCTGGCGTCCTGCTGATTTGCGCCTGGAATCCGAACACCAGCCGTTTGATCTGTACAGGCCCTTGTATGACCCACCTTTGAGCAAAGCCATGACCGTCTATTGCCTGATGCAATTTGTGATGATACTGCAACCGGCTACGCATTTTCTGCTGGTATATAAATCGATCAGCGCCTTGAACGCGACTGCCTATGTCAGTTGGCTGGTAACCGGTCTCTGGTGCCTGGGTGGCCTGATGCAGGGGCGCCGTATTTATTTATTGCCAGAAAGCCTGCGCCTGTTGTTCGTCCTGTTCATGGGCTGGTTCACGAACAGCTGGTTTTATGTTTATCCCTTATCAGTGACGGAACAGGCCCTGCTTACCGTCACTTGCCTGGTTTCCCTGGCCGTTGCCTGGCCCATTTTTTCACAACAAAAAACGCATGGATATTTTTCACATTAGCGATACGCAAGCGGTATTGAATCCGGCCGGACATGAGCAACTTTTGCAGGCAGGTGGATTTCTTTGGCTGGATGCAACACATGAAGAAGTCGCTGCAGATACCGATGCATGGCGCAATCGTGTCGAAGCCATCACCGGTACGCAGATTTATGAGTTGCACATCAAGGATGCCTGCAATCTCAGCCACCCTTCGTATTTTGACGCCACCCAGGACTACGAAATGGTGGTATTTCGCAAACTGACACTGAGCGAAGCAAATGGCGATATCAAGAATGGCGGCAAGCGCAAGATACCGGCAGCACTGAACAAATTGGCGACTACACCCGTCACTTTTTTGCTCATGGAGAATGTACTGATTACCGTGCGCCCTACCGTCAGTCGTACCGTCGAACAAGCGCGTCAGCGTCTGCTCGACTACAAATGCAAAGCCGATAACAGCACTCACGGTAGTCGGCTGCCAGCATCGCCGGAAGAGCTGATGCTGCGCCTGTTGAATGCCATGGTCGATCAATACCTTGAATTACGTCAGCCACTGACACAGCAGCTTGACCGCTGGCAGCATGCCCTGCTTGATCCGCGCCGCCCATTCAATAACTGGCTCGCCCTGCTTGATTCACGCGTGGAATTGCGCAAGCTTGACAATCTCTGCGAAGAGCAGCGCGACGCCATGCAAGAATTGCGCGATCATATAGTTGACACACACGATGGCAGCAGCCGCGCCAAGGACTTGCTACTGGTGCGCACCAATGATGTGATGGAACACATTAATCGTGTTCTGAATCACGCCCGCCGCCTGGAAGCCTCACTGGAATCTGCAGTACAGATACACTTTGCCGCCATGGCGCACAGGACCAGTGAAATCATGCGTACGCTGACAGTGATTACCGCCCTGTTCATGCCACTGACGCTAATCACCGGCATCTTTGGCATGAACTTTGAAGTCATGCCTTTATTGAAGCACGCGTCTGGTTTCTGGTACACCATGGCAGCGATGGGTGTGATCGTGATCCTCTTGCTGATCTACTTCCGCAGCCAGCGTTATTTGCAAGACCAGGCCAGCCGTCGCCTGGAATAATCCATGCCAAACACTCGCGATCACATCATCATTATTTGAATATATAACAGATGCAAGAACATACTTTTCTCTGGCACGACTACGAAACCTTTGGCGCAGTCGCCCGCCGTGACCGGCCTGCTCAATTTGCCGCCATACGCACGGATGCAGAGCTCAATGAAATTGGCGAACCCATCATGCTGTACTGCCAGCCGGCCAACGATTTTTTACCTGACCCGCAGTCTTGCCTGATCACCCATATCACACCGCAAACCTGCCTGGAGCGCGGCATACCGGAACACGCCTTTGCCGCAAGAATAGAACAGGAGTTGGGCAGGACTGGCACGATAGGCGTGGGCTACAATACCATACGCTTTGATGATGAAATCACCCGCTTCATGTTCTGGCGCAATCTGATCGATCCCTATGCGCGTGAATGGCAAAACAGTTGCGGACGCTGGGACATCATGGACATGGTGCGCACCACCTACGCATTGCGCCCGGAAGGCATCAACTGGCCAGTCAATGAAGAAGGCAAGCCCAGCTTCCGTCTGGAACATTTGACCGCAGCTAATGGCATCATGCATGAAGCAGCCCATGACGCCTTGTCCGACGTACGCGCTACCATCGCCCTGGCACGCCTGATACGTGAGCGTCAGCCCAAGCTGTTTGACTTTTGCTTTGCCCTGCACAAAAAAGACAAGGCTGCAGCCGAGATAGGCATGCCCTTGCTGAACAAACCCTTCCTGCATGTGTCCGGCATGTTTCCGGTTGAGCGCGGCTGCCTGGCAGTGATGTGGCCGCTGGCCATGCATCCCAAGAACAAAAATGAAGTGATTGCCTGGGACCTGGCCCATGATCCTACCGAACTGACCGGTCTGGATGCAGAAACAATACAGTTGCGCCTGTTCAGCAAGAGCGATGCCCTTCCAGAGGGCGTGCAACGCCTGCCCGTAAAGAGCATACATATCAACAAATCCCCCATCGTCATCGGTAACCTGAAAACCTTGTCAGCCCCCATGGCAACGCGCTGGAAAATGGATATGGAGCAGGTACAGCAGCACATGGAGAAAGCCGCCGCTTTGGCGCCAGCCACAGCCGCCATCTGGGAACAAGTCTATGCCCGTCCCGAGGCAGCAGCAGCCGATGTTGATGAAGATTTGTATGGCGGCTTTGTCGGTAGTGGCGATCGTCGCCTGCTCAATGATCTGCGACGCATGAAGCCTGCACAACTGGCGCAGGCCAGCACCGACTTTCAGGACAGCCGTTTGAGTGAAATCCTGTTCCGCTACCGTGCCCGCAATTTCCATGAAACGCTGAGCCCCGATGAGCAGGAGACCTGGGAAGAGCACAGAGCTGCGCGCCTGCTTGACGGCGCCGGCAATGCCCGTACTGTTGACGACTACTTCAACCAGATCGATGCCTTATCAGAAACGGCAAGCGAAGAAGACGAAGAAATTCTCGGCGCACTGTATGACTACGCCGAAATGATTGTCCCGTCACGCTAAGGTTCCACCAAAGACAAAGCCCTGCACAGGCAGGGCTTTGTTCTTCATGCTGCTCAACGCAAGCAGCTTATTTGTTAGGCTGCGGAGTAACACGCAGATAAGGGCGTGCTGCAGTATAGCCTTTGGGATATTTTTGTTTGATAACGTCTTCATCCTTGATAGACAGCGGGATGATCACGTCATCGCCGTCACGCCAGTTACCGGGTGTTGCCACGGTATAGCCATCGGTCAATTGCAGGGCGTCAATAACACGCAAGACTTCGTCAAAGTTACGGCCGGTGGTCAATGGATAGGTGATGATCAGGCGTACTTTTTTGTTCGGATCAATGATGAACAGGGAACGCACCGTCACAGTCTCGGACTGGTTGGGGTGGATCATGTCATACAGGGCTGCAACTTTCTTGTCGGCATCAGCAACGATAGGGAAACCGACCACGGTTTTTTGCGTGTCTTCAATATCCTTGATCCATTGCAGGTGTGATTCTGCACCATCAACAGACAGTGCAATCGCCTTGACGTTACGTTTGTCGAATTCAGGTTTGAGCTTTGCAGTCAGGCCCAACTCTGTCGTGCACACTGGTGTGAAATCAGCTGGGTGAGAAAACAGGACTACCCATGAATTGCCAGCCCATTCATGAAATTTCAATGTCCCGATGGACGAATCCTGTTCGAAATCAGGAGCAATATCGCCTAAACGCAATGTCATATTTTTCTCCAAAAAGAAATAAGTATTTGACTATAGCCTCAGTACAGCCCGGACTCAAGGACAGTTTTGTTGCTAGCTTATAAAACCGGTGAATATAAACTAGCCGGGTTTTATTTGGTCTCTGCCCTCAATATTGATGCCAGGAACTTATCAGCATTCTGGTAACCAATAACACGCTGGCCGGCAATCTCTTTGCCCTGCGCATCAAAGAAAATGATTCCCGGCGGGCCAAACAGGCCAAAGCGTTTCAGCAGGGCTTTGTCATCGGCGTTATTAGCCGTCACATCGACTTGCAACAAGAGCATATTGTCGAGTTTGGCTTTAACCTTGCTTTCAGGGAAGGTCAGTTTTTCCATCTCTTTGCAAGAGACACACCAGTCAGCGTAGAAGTCGAGCATGGCGGTCTTGCCCTTGGACTGCGCCAGCGCAGCATCGAGCTCGGCAATGCTACGTACACGGGTGAATTTCACATGCTCTGCCGGTGCACCGTAGAGATGTGCAAGCGGGGAAAACACGTCACGCCCACCGGTACTGACACCGACCAGTTGCACAGCCCCGAGCAGCAAGAAGATGATTGAGACGACTTTGGAAAACATGCCGCTGCGCTGGAAAACCAATTGATATACCGCATAAGCGCCCAACAGGATACCCCAACCCAGCATCTGTACCCAGACCGGAATAACCGGGCTGACCATCCACAAAGCCATGGCCAGCATCAGAACACCGAAGAAACGTTTGATGCTTTCCATCCAGACACCGGCGCGCGGCAACAGGCTGCCAGCCGAGATACCGACCAGCAACAAGGGCACACTCATGCCCATGGCCATGGCAAACAGGGCCGAGCCACCAACGACCACATCGCGGGTCTGACTGATATATACCAGGGCGCCGGCCAGAGGCGCTGCCACACAAGGCCCGACGATCAGGGCAGAAATGGCTCCCATGAAAAAGACACCTATCAACTTGCCATTACGCTGCCCTTCCGAAGCAACCGTCAATTTGGTTTGCAGTGCTGCGGGCACCTGCAACTGGTAGACATTAAACATCGATAGCGACAAGATGACCATCAACAAGGCAAAAGCGCCAAGTACCCAGGGGTTTTGCAGGGTGGCAGACAAGCCCTCACCAACCAGGCCCGCGGCCACACCCAAAGCGGTATACACCAGGGCCATACCCAGTGCATAACATAAGGAAAGGAAGAAACCACGGCTACGCTTGATACCTGTGCCTTCACCAACGATGATGAAAGACAGAATCGGCACCATCGGCAAAACGCAGGGCGTAAAAGACAGGCCCAGACCCAGCAGCAAAAACAAAGGCAGGATCAGGACCAGCCGTCCACTCTTGAGTGCTGCACTGATACTGCTGGTTTCGTCATCCTTGGCAACATCTGCGGCTTTGCCGGTACTGGTTTCTGTCGGCGCAGCAACAGGTGAAGCACCGGCGGCGGCAGAGACATCTGCCACCTGCAATTTGACCGGTGTTTCCATGGGGGGATAACACAGGCCCTGATCTGCACAGCCCTGACGTCCTATCTTCAACGTAAAGTCGCCGGCGGCCTGCACAGGAATGCGGACTACAAGTGTATGCCGGTAAGTTTCCACTTCTTTCTGGAAAGTCTCATCGAACTTGACCTTGCCTTTAGGCATATCTATCGTCCCAAGCTTGGCATCGTCGGAACTGAATTTAAGGCGTTCACGGTAAAGGTAATAACCTTCTGCGATGGTGAAAGTCACTTCAGCCACGCCGGGCTCTGCCATTTTTGCACTGACTTTGAAAGCCTCTTCAGGATCAAGAAAGTCGTCTGCCATGGCAAAGGGCATCATCAACAGGGCAAAGACCAGGACAAACAGGTGCATTATCCGCTTGGACGACAACGGAGCAGGCGACAGGATGGATGAAGTTGAGATGTTCATGGCGTTTCAGTTTCTTTTCTGACCCAGTCAAGATAAGCCGGCAAACCGGTCACTACAGGGATGGCGATTATTTCAGGCAGTTCATAAGGATGCTGGCTGCGTATCATGGCTTCCAGCCTGGTGTAGCATGCTTGCGTCGTCTTGATCATCAATTGCACTTCGTTTTCTGTCTGCAGTTGCCCATCCCAGTTGTATACAGACAATATATCAGCAGAAATGTTCACACAGCCAGCCAATTTTGCGGCGATGATTTGGGCCGCCAATTGCTTCGCCAGTCCACGATCTGGCACATTGCTGAAAACCAGTAGCAGGCTGTCATCATTCATGGACGTACTCCAGTTCGGTATTGCAGCTCACTGTCATGGATATCAATTAAAAGCACAGGCTTATTGTTTGGTCGCGATTATGCACAATAACATTACACCTGGGAAAAGAAATATGTGCATGAACCAGGAAAGAGTATCACAACGAAAATATCAATCCGGGAACATAAAAGCAAAAAGCCGTTCAGTCTACACTGAACGGCTTTTTTAAGATTTGAACATCAGGTTCGAATCAAATTACTCTGCAGTTGGAGCATCAGCTACATCTACACCTTCTGGACGGTCCAGCAGTTCAACGTATGCCATAGGAGCATTGTCGCCAACGCGGAAACCCATTTTCAGGATGCGCAGGTAGCCGCCGTTACGATTTGCGTAACGTGGACCCAGTTCAGCAAACAGCTTGACGACCATTTCGCGGTCGCGCAAACGGTTGAAAGCCAGACGCTTGTTCGCCAGTGTGTCTGTTTTACCCAAAGTCAGGATCGGCTCGATAACGCGGCGCAGTTCCTTGGCTTTTGGCAAAGTTGTTTTGATGGCTTCGTGGCGCAGCAGGGATACTGTCATGTTGCGCAGCATTGCCAAACGGTGGGAAGAAGTACGATTCAGCTTACGTAAGCCGTGACGGTGACGCATGGTATTTCCTTTCAGATTTAAATGCCAGCTCTTCTATCGACAAAAACTTGTCGCGGGCCGGTAATTATTTTTACTACGGTTAAAAAACGGGCAGGCTGTCTCAGCCCACCCGTCAGACAAAATTATTTTTCCAGGCCAGCTGGTGGCCAGTTTTCCAGCTTCATGCCCAAAGACAGACCACGGGAAGCCAGGACTTCCTTGATTTCGTTCAAGGACTTGCGACCCAGGTTTGGTGTCTTCAACAGTTCATTTTCGCTACGCTGGATCAAATCACCAATGTAGTAAATGTTTTCTGCTTTCAGGCAGTTGGCTGAACGTACTGTCAGTTCCAGATCATCAACCGGACGCAACAAGACAGGATCAACTGCAGGTGCGCGGGATGGCGCTTCAGCAGCGGCTTCAGTACCTTCCAGAGCAGCGAAGACATTCAATTGATCAACCAGCACGCGGGCGGATTGACGGATTGCTTCTTCAGGGGAGATAACGCCATTGGTCTCAATATTGATAACCAGTTTATCCAGATCAGTACGTTGTTCAACGCGGGCAGATTCCACAGCGTAAGAAACGCGGCGTACTGGAGAGAAAGACGCATCCAAAATCATACGACCGATGGTTTTGTTCGCATCTTCAGA
This sequence comes from Undibacterium paludis, assembly GCF_022568815.1. GTDB lineage: Bacteria > Pseudomonadota > Gammaproteobacteria > Burkholderiales > Burkholderiaceae_D > Undibacterium. The sequence goes on from NZ_JAKZHX010000001.1 coordinate 213,224, forward strand.
CAGACGACGAACGTTACCTGGCACATAGCCACGGCCTTTTTCTACCTTGATCTGCATGTCCAGCTTGCCGCCGGCTGTCAGATTGGCAATAACGTGATCCGGGTTGATCAGTTCTACGTCATGCGGCAGATCGATGTCGGAAGCCAGTACAGCGCCTTCGCCATCTTTTTTCAATGTCAGTGTGACTTCATCACGGTTATGCAACTTGAAGACAACGCCTTTCAAGTTCAACAGGATGTCGACGACGTCTTCTTGCACGCCATCGAGAGAAGAATATTCATGAACAACACCAGCGATCACCACTTCAGTCGGTGCATAACCAACCATAGTGGACAACAATACGCGACGCAATGCGTTGCCCAGTGTGTGGCCATAGCCACGTTCAAACGGTTCCATCACGACTTTAGCGTGACCGGCACCCAACATTTCCACATCGATAATACGTGGTTTTAACAGATTGTTTTGCATGAATGTCCTTTTCAATACCCTCGGCTCGTTACACCGATAAGGCTGATGGCATTAAAGAAAAAAGCCTGCCTGTCGCTAAACAGGCAGGCGGTGAAACTTGAATATTAACGAGAATACAATTCAACGATCAGGGATTCGTTGACGTCGTGAGCGATATCGCTACGATCTGGCATGGACTTGAAAGTACCTTCCAGTTTCTTCGCATCGACGGATACCCATGAAGGCATGCCGGATTGTTCTGCCAGGGACAGGGCTTCAGCGATACGAACTTGTTTTTTCGCTTTTTCGCGAACGGCAACGACGTCACCGGCTTTAACCTGGTAAGAAGCGATGTTAACAACGATACCGTTGACTGTGAATGCTTTGTGGCTCACCAGCTGACGTGCTTCAGCGCGTGTGGAACCGAAGCCCATACGGTAAGCAACGTTGTCCAGACGGGATTCCAGCAATTTCAACAGTGTTTCGCCTGTGTTGCCTTTTTGACGGTCAGCTTCAGCGAAGTAGCGGCGGAACTGACGTTCCAATACGCCGTACATACGTTTAACTTTTTGCTTTTCGCGCAATTGGTTACCGAAGTCAGAGGTACGAGCACCAGAAGTGCGACCATGTTGACCTGGTTTAGCGTCGAGTTTGCATTTGGAGTCCAGGGAGCGGCGTGCGCTCTTCAAGAACAGGTCCGTGCCTTCGCGACGGGAAAGTTTTGCTTTTGGTCCGATATAACGTGCCACGATGTTTTCCTTGTAAATGACGTAATGCTTTTGCACTACGCTAGTCTGACCTGCCTGCAATCAGACGGTGGTCTTAAAATAAAGGCATTACCTTTATCAATTCTAAAATTTCCACAACACAAAACCCGCCAACAAAATGGCGGGTCTGCATTCTAACGGTAAAACCGCAAGAATGCCAGCAGAAATTGTATCTGCTTCCAGGCTACCTGATTTCTTACCGGGCAACCTGTTAGTACAACTTAGATACGACGACGCTTTGGAGGGCGGCAGCCGTTATGTGGAACTGGAGTAACGTCTTGAATCAGGGAAATCTTGATACCCAGATTGTTCAAGGCGCGTACTGAAGATTCGCGACCTGGGCCTGGGCCTTTGATACGAACTTCCAGATTTTTGATACCGCATTCAACGGCCACTTTACCAGCTGCCTCTGCTGCAACCTGCGCCGCAAACGGAGTAGACTTACGAGAGCCTTTGAAGCCAGCACCACCGGCAGTTGCCCAAGACAACGCATTGCCTTGACGATCAGTGATCGTGATGATGGTGTTGTTGAAAGAAGCGTGAACGTGAGCAATACCTTCTGCAACGTTCTTTTTAACTTTCTTACGCGCACGTGCTGCTGCAGCGTTATTTTGAGCTTTTGCCATAATGTTTTCCTTGGATCCGGGCTAGCCTGGATTATTTCTTCAAAGATTGCGCTGCCTTACGTGGACCCTTGCGAGTACGCGCATTTGTACGTGTACGTTGGCCACGGACAGGCAAACCTTTACGATGACGCAGGCCACGGTAGCAACCCAGGTCCATCAAACGCTTGATGTTCATGGACAGTTCACGACGCAAGTCGCCTTCGACGATAAATTTACCGATTTCGTCGCGAAGCTTCTCGAGTTCGTTGTCATCCAGATCTTTAACCTTTTTATTGGTCAAAACACCTGTTGCGTCACAGATTTTCTGTGCGCGTGGACGGCCAATACCATAGATGGCTGTGAGGCCGATTACGGTATGCTGATGATTTGGGATATTAACCCCTGCGATACGTGCCATTCGTTATTCCTCGTTCAATAACGTTAATTAACCTTGGCGCTGCTTATGGCGTGGTTCTGTGCAAATAACACGAACAACACCCTTGCGCTTGATGATTTTGCAGTTGCGGCAGATCCGCTTAACTGATGCGAGAACTTTCATTTTTGCCCTCTTCCCTTCTAGTTCACTTTTAATTTACTTGGTACGGAACACTATTCGCGCCCGGCTCAAATCATAAGGCGTCAATTCCACTGTCACCTTATCACCTGGAAGAATACGGATATAGTTCATCCGCATTTTTCCGGAAATATGGCCAAGTACAACATGCCCGTTTTCCAACTTAACTCGAAATGTTGCATTCGGAAGATTCTCAAGAATCTCGCCCTGCATCTGTATAACGTCGTCTTTTGCCATTCGATCTGCTGTCCCCTGGGTGATTACCTTGAAGGAATCCCGCCCTTGAAATTTGCTTTACGAAGAAGCGATTCATATTGCTGGGACATCACATAGTTCTGTACCTGCGCCATAAAGTCCATGGTGACTACCACGATAATCAGCAGGGACGTTCCGCCGAAATAAAATGGTACTTTCCATTTTGCAACCAGGAACTCTGGCAACAAGCAAACCAGCGTAATGTAAATCGCACCTGCCAGCGTCAAACGCATCAAAATCTTGTCGATATAGCGTGCGGTCTGGTCACCAGGACGTATCCCGGGAACAAAAGCACCGCTCTTCTTCAAGTTGTCTGCTGTTTCTTTGCTGTTAAATACCAAGGCGGTATAGAAGAAGCAGAAGAAAATGATCGCTATTGCATACAACAAAGCGTGTATCGGTTCGCCAGGCGCCATCGACGCAGCCAGATCCTTCAGGAAAGTGATAAAACCACTTGTTGAAGACTCTGCACCCTTGGTAAACCAGCTGGCAATCGTTGCCGGGAACAAGATGATGGAAGAAGCGAAGATAGGTGGAATGACACCAGCCATATTCAACTTCAGCGGCAAATGACTGCTTTGACCACCGTAAATCTTGTTGCCAACCTGACGCTTGGCATAGTTCACCAGAATCTTGCGCTGACCACGCTCGACATACACCACTGCAAACGTTACTGCAGGAACAACAATACAAATAACCAGTGCGGCAAAGTTACCCATCTGACCGGTACGAACCAGTTCAAACAAATTACTCAAACCACCAGGCAAACCTGCTGCAATACCGGCGAAAATGATGATGGAAATACCATTTCCCAAACCACGTTCAGTGATCTGCTCACCCAACCACATCAGGAACATCGTACCGGTCACCAGCGACAATACCGTCGTCAAACGGAACGCCATACCAGGATCGATCACCAGCCCGGCCTGACCTTCCAGACCAAATGCGATAAAGTAAGCTTCAATCAACGCCAGAACCACGGTGCCATAACGCGTAAATTGCGTGATCTTTCTGCGACCGGCTTCGCCCTCTTTCTTGAGAGCTTCCAGTTGCGGCGAAACGATCGACATCAACTGCATGATGATCGATGCAGAGATGTATGGCATGATCCCGAGTGCAAAGACGGTAAATCTTTGCATTGCACCACCAGAAAACATATTGAACATACCCAGCAAACCACCCTGGTTCTGTTTGAACATGTCTTCCAGTACTTTAGCGTCTATACCCGGTACAGGAACATGTGCACCAATCCTGTAGACAACCAGTGCCGCCAGCAAGAACCAGAGTCGCCCCCAGGGAAACCCGCTTGCAGCACTTTTAGTTTGTTGTGGAGATGTTGCCAATTAATGCTCCGGTTGTCTGCTTACATTAAGCGATAGTGCCACCAGCAGCTTCGATTGCAGCTTTAGCGCCTTTAGTGACGATCAAGCCGTTCAAAGAAACTTTCTTGGTAATAGCACCAGACAAGATCACGCGGACTACACGTGCGAGATCAGAAACGACACCAGCTTGTTTCAAAGCCAGGATATCAATTTCAGTCACTGGCAGGTTTTCCAGATCTGTCAGGCGAACTTCTGCTTTGTACGGTGTTGCCAGCGATTTGAAACCACGCTTTGGCAAACGACGTTGCAGAGGCATCTGACCGCCTTCGAAACCGACTTTATGAAAGCCGCCGGAACGGGATTTTTGACCTTTATGGCCGCGACCCGCTGTCTTACCTAAGCCTGAACCGATACCGCGACCAACACGACGTTTGTAGTGTTTTGCGCCATCAGCTGGCTGGATTGTATTCAATTCCATAATTTGCTCCGATCGCAAACCAGACGGCTTACGATACAACCTTCACAAGATACGAGACTTTATTGATCATGCCACGTACGGCTGGTGTGTCTTGCAATTCAGAAACTGAATTAACACGACGCAAGCCCAGGCCACGTACAGTTGCGCGGTGATCCTGGCGTGTGCCGATCAAACCTTTAACCAATTGCACTTTTACTGTCTTAGACATGAGGTGCTCCTTAACCGAGAATTTCTTCAACAGTTTTGCCACGCTTTGCAGCGATTTCAGATGGAGTACTCATCTTGGCCAAACCGTTCAAAGTTGCACGAACCATGTTGTAAGGATTGGTGGAGCCGTTGGACTTAGCCACAACGTTCACAATACCCATTACTTCAAAAATCGCGCGCATTGGACCACCAGCGATAACGCCAGTACCTTCTTTTGCTGGAGAAATCATGACGGAAGATGCGCCGTGCTTGCCAGTAACGGTGTGTTGCAGAGTACCGTTCTTCAAAGTCACCTTGATCATCTTGCGACGTGCTTCTTCCATCGCTTTTTGTACAGCAACTGGAACTTCTTTCGATTTTCCTTTGCCCATACCGATACGGCCATCGCCGTCACCAACGACTGTCAGCGCTGCGAAACCCATGATACGACCACCCTTAACCACTTTGGTTACACGGTTGATCGCGATCATTTTTTCGCGCATGCCATCATCCGGCTTGTCGGCTGCTGTTTTTGCTTGCATTTTTGCCATGACAAATTTTCCTTAGAACTTCAAGCCAGCTTCACGGGCTGCTTCTGCAAGCGCCTTGATGCGACCGTGGTAACGGAAACCGGAGCGGTCAAACGCAACTTCGGTAACCCCTGCTTTGATTGCCTTCTCTGCAACACGTTTGCCGATCAAGCTTGCTGCAGCAGCGTTGCCGCCTGCACCAGACTTGCCAGCCAACTCTGCACGTACTTCTGCTTCTACGGTAGAAGCAGATGCCAACACTTTGGCGTCTGGGCCAATGATGTTTGCATAGATGTGCAGGTTTGTGCGATGCACGGCCAGGCGGTTCACTTTGAGTTCTGCGATCTTGGCACGGGTTTGACGTGCGCGGCGCAGACGTGATTGTTTCTTGTCCATCGTCAACCCCTATTACTTCTTCTTGGTTTCTTTAATCACAACCACTTCGTCCACATAGCGGACGCCTTTGCCTTTATAAGGCTCTGGACTGCGGTATGCACGGACTTCAGCAGCAACCTGACCAACTTTTTGCTTGTCAATCCCTTTGATCAGGATTTCAGTTGGAGTTGGTGTTGCGCATGTAACGCCAGCTGGCATTGCATGAACGACTGGGTGCGAGAAACCAAGAGACAAATTCAATTTGTCGCCTTGAGCTTGCGCTTTGTAACCAACGCCGACCAGGCTCAGTTTCTTTTCGAAACCTTTGGTAACGCCGTTGACCATGTTGTTGACCAGGGCACGCAGGGTACCGCTCATCGCATTGGCTTCACGACCATCATTAGCCGGGGAAAAACTCAAAGAACCGTTTTCGTTCTTTACTGTCACCAGGCCATTCAAGGCTTGGGACAATACGCCCTGTGGGCCCTTAACTGTAATCTGCTCTGTCGAAATGGTGACTTCAGCACCTGCCGGCAAAGCGATTGGCATCTTACCTACTCGAGACATCTTTCACTCCTTAGGCGACGTAGCAAATCACTTCGCCACCGACACCGGTTGCGCGCGCTTTGCGGTCAGTCATAACGCCTTGTGGTGTGGAAACGATAGCCACTCCCAAACCGTTCATCACACTTGGGATCTCGTCTTTACCTTTGTAAATACGGAGACCAGGACGTGAAACACGTTCCAAGCGCTCGATAACAGGACGTCCTGCGTAATATTTCAAGCCGATTTTCAATTCGGACTTACCTGCAGTTTCAGAAACTGCGAAATCTTCAATGTAACCTTCGTCTTTCAGTACGTTCGCAATTGCGACCTTTACTTTGGAAGACGGCATCGCGACGACAGTTTTTTGAACAACTTGTGCGTTACGGATGCGGGTCAGCATATCGGCGATAGGATCGCTCATACTCATTGCTTATTCTCCTATTACCAGCTGGCTTTAGTCATACCCGGGATTTCACCACGCATGGCGACTTCACGGAGTTTAATACGGCCCAAACCGAACTTGCGGAATGTGCCACGTGGACGACCTGTCAAAGTGCAGCGGTTACGCTGACGGGTCGGGTTGGAGTTACGTGGCAAGGCCTGCAACTTCAGACGAGCAACATAACGCTCTTCTTCTGTCTTTGATTGGTCATCAATGATGGCCTTCAATTCGGCGCGCTTGCCAGCGAATTTCTTCACCAGATCTGCACGCTTTTGCTCACGATTAATCAGTGCCAGTTTTGCCATGGCGACCTCAGTTTCTGAACGGAAATTTAAATGCGGCGAGGAGCGCTTTCGCTTCGTCGTCGGTCTTTGCTGTTGTCGTGATAGAGATGTTCATACCACGCAATGCGTCGATCTTGTCGTATTCGATTTCAGGGAAAATGATCTGTTCCTTGACACCGATATTGTAGTTACCACGACCATCAAACGCACGACCAGAAACACCACGGAAGTCACGTACACGTGGCAATGCCACAGTGATGAAACGATCCAGGAATTCATACATCTGAGCGCCACGCAAAGTTACCATACAACCAATTGGGTAGCCTTCACGGATTTTGAAACCAGCGATCGCTTTGCGAGCTTTGGTAACTACTGGCTTTTGACCAGCAATCTTGGTCAGGTCGCCAACTGCGTGCTCGATGATCTTCTTGTCTGCAACTGCTTCGGACAAACCCATGTTCAGGGTGATCTTCAAGATGCGCGGAACTTCCATGACTGACTTGTATGCGTACTTCTCAGTCAGTTCACCAACGATTTTATCTTTATATAATGCTTGTAGACGGGCCATGATGTTATGCCTTCACAACTTCGCCAGTCGACTTATAGATACGGACTTTCTTGCCATCCACTACCTTGAAGCCTACACGGTCTGCTTTGCCGGAAGCTGCATTGAACAATGCAACGTTCGACACATGAATCGGCATCAATTTATCCACGATGCCACCTACTGCGCCAGTCATTGGGTTAGGTTTAACAGCCTTTTTGGCAACATTAACACCAGCAACAACAACGTAATCGCTATCGATGCATGCTTGCACCTGACCACGTTTACCTTTGTCTTTACCCGTCAAGACGATGACTTCGTCGTTTTTACGAATTTTGTTCATCACGACCCCTTACAGCACTTCTGGAGCCAAGGACACGATTTTCATAAAGCGCTCAGTACGCAGTTCGCGTGTTACTGGGCCGAAAATACGAGTACCGATAGGCTCAAGTTTTGCATTCAACAATACTGCGGCATTGCCATCAAATTTGACCAGTGAGCCATCTTGACGACGAACACCTTTAGCTGTCCTCACGACAACGGCGTTGTAAATTTCACCTTTTTTTACACGACCGCGCGGAGCAGCAGACTTAACGGTGACTTTGATTACGTCACCAATACCCGCATAACGACGCTTGGAACCGCCCAACACCTTGATGCACAAAACTTCGCGCGCACCAGTGTTGTCAGCCACTTCCAGCCGGCTTTCTGTTTGAATCATAATGTTCTCTTTCCCAACTTAATCCACACAACTTGCACTATGCAAATTTGTAGTCAGTCTTGGTCCTGCCAGCCAACCCCTACATAACCTACAATGCACGAGCCAACTGATTAGGTGGACGATTTTTTAACCACTTTCACAACAAGAGGCGCTGCGAAAGACATTTAGGCTGCCATTCGCTTATATTGCAAATGACAGCCCATCATTATTACACCAAAAAAATTTTAGTGCAACAAATTTTTATACTACTTGCGCGACTTGAACCACACGTGTCACTGTCCAAGCTTTGGTCTTGGAGATAGGACGACCTTCTTGAATTTCAACGGTGTCGCCTGCCTTTGCCTGGTTCGCTTCATCGTGTGCATGGTACTTTGCAGTACGAACGATGATCTTGCCATACAAAGGATGCTTGACGTGACGTTCAACAACCACTGTTACGGTTTTGTCCATCTTGTCAGAGACAACCTTGCCAATCAATGTGCGCTTCAATGCCACTTTAACTTGATCGTTCATTATTTGGCATCCTTCTGATTCATGACGGTTTTCACGCGAGCGATGTCACGACGAACTTTTTTCAACTGGGAAGTGTTAGTCAGTTGCTGGGTAGCGATTTGCATACGCAGGCTGAACTGTGCCTTCAACAGATCATTGAGTTCTTTGGTCAAAGCCGCTTGATCCTTACCTTGGAGTTCAGATACTTTCATTTTCAACTCCTATTATTGGCCGACTTGACGGACGACGAACGTAGTCATCAACGGCAGTTTTGCTGCAGCCAAGCGGAACGCTTCGCGTGCCAGCGCCTCATCGACACCATCCATTTCGTACAACATTTTGCCTGGTTGAATCTCGGCAACATAGTACTCTGGATTACCCTTACCATTACCCATACGAACTTCAGCGGGCTTCTGGGAAATCGGCTTGTCCGGGAAAACGCGGATCCAGATACGGCCACCACGTTTGATGTGACGTGTCATTGCACGACGCGCTGCTTCGATCTGACGCGCTGTGATACGACCACGACCAACTGCCTTCAAGCCAAACTCACCGAAGGAAACTGCTGTACCACGAGTATGCGAGATACCCTTGTTACGGCCTTTCTGTTCCTTGCGATATTTTCTGCGTGCTGGTTGCAGCATGATTATTCTCCTGCTTTCTCAGCCGGTGCTGCAGCGTCAGCTTTGGCGCGTACGCGCTTGGCTGCCGGGGCTGCTGCGCCGGTCGTGTTTTGTCCTTCAGGACGCTTGGCGCGTGGGCGGCTGTTTGGCTTGCCATCATCACGACGTGGGCCACGACGTTTTTTGTCGTCTTCCGGAGCCGATTCGATAACAGGCGCATCGCCATTTGCCAAACGATCGCCTTTGTACACCCAAACTTTGACACCAATGATGCCGTAAGTTGTGGATGCTTCGCCAAAGCCGTAATCGATGTCGGCACGCAGAGTATGCAGAGGCACACGGCCTTCGCGATACCATTCTTTACGTGCGATCTCGATACCGTTCAAACGACCACCAGACATGATCTTGATACCTTGAGCGCCCAGACGCATGGCGTTCTGCATCGCACGTTTCATCGCGCGGCGGAACATGATGCGTTTTTCCAGCTGTTGAGCGATAGAATCAGCGATCAATTGTGCATCGATTTCTGGCTTGCGGATCTCTTCGATGTTGACATGCACTGGCACGCCCATCAATTTCGACAAGTCAGCTTTCAATACTTCAATGTCTTCGCCTTTTTTACCGATCACAACGCCTGGACGGGAGCTGTATATCGTGATGCGTGCATTTTTAGCAGGACGCTCAATAACGATGCGGCCTACAGACGCGTTTTTCAGTTTCTTCTTCAGGTACTCACGTACTTTCAGATCTTCACCGAGCATGGAGGCAAAGTTACCATTGCCTGCATACCAGCGGGAAGACCAGTTACGTGTTACTGCCAAACGAAAACCGGTTGGATGTATCTTCTGTCCCATCGTGACTCCTTAGTTACCAACAGTCACATAAATGTGACAGGATTGTTTAGAGATACGATCACCACGACCCTTAGCGCGTGCTGTGAAGCGCTTCAGAATCGCACCCTTTTCGACATAGATAGTCTTCACTTTCAACTCATCGATATCTGCGCCATCATTGTGCTCGGCGTTTGCAATTGCAGACTCCAACACTTTCTTGATGATTGCAGCACCTTTTTTAGGGCTGAATGCCAGGATATTCAATGCCTGATCTACTTTTTTACCACGGATCAGATCTGCCACCAGGCGACCTTTTTGCTCAGACAGACGCACACCGCGCAAACTTGCTTTAGTTTCCATCATCGGTCCTTATCTCTTAGCCTTTTTATCGGCAGCGTGACCCTTGAATGTACGGGTCAGCGCAAATTCGCCGAGCTTGTGACCAACCATGTTTTCGGAAACATAAACTGGCACGTGCTGCTTGCCGTTATGTACCGCAATGGTCAAACCGATGAAGTCCGGCATAATTGTCGAACGACGGGACCAGGTCTTGATTGGCTTTTTGTCTTTAGTTGCTTGCGCAGCTTCGACTTTCTTCACCAGATGGGCGTCGCAAAACGGCCCTTTTTTCAATGAACGTGTCATGTGTTATCCCTTATTTCTTACCACGGCGTGAGACGATCATCGAAGTAGTACGCTTGTTGCGACGTGTCTTCTTACCCTTGGTCTGTTGACCCCATGGCGATACTGGATGACGACCGGCTGCTGTTCTACCTTCACCACCACCGTGAGGATGGTCGATCGGGTTCATGACCACACCGCGAACGGTAGGACGAACACCACGCCAGCGCATTGCACCAGCTTTACCAATCTTGCGCAGGTTATGCTCACCGTTGCCTACTTCACCGATAGTCGCACGGCATTCGATATGAATGCGGCGAACTTCACCGGAACGCAGACGAACCTGAGCGTAAGTGCCTTCGCGTGCCATCAGCACAACGCCAGCACCGGCTGTACGTGCGATCTGAGCACCCTTACCTGGCAGCATTTCTACGCAATGCATAGTTGTACCGACAGGGATATTGCGGATAGGCAAGCAGTTACCAGCCTTGATCGGCGCATGCGAACCGTTCATTACCTGGTCACCGGCTGCCAGACCTTTAGGAGCGATGATGTATGCACGTTCACCGTCCGCATAGCACAACAAGGCAATGTGTGCTGTACGGTTAGGATCGTATTCAATACGCTCTACTGTTGCAGGAATACCATCCTTGTTGCGTTTGAAGTCAACCAGACGATAATGCTGCTTGTGGCCACCACCAATATGACGGGTAGTGATATGACCGTTATTGTTACGGCCAGCAGTCTTGGATTTCTTTTCCAACAAAGCAGCAAACGGACGACCTTTATACAGGCCTTCTGTTACCACTTTCACCATACCACGACGACCTGGTGAGGTTGGCTTCATCTTAACGAGTGCCATGCTTATGCCCCCTCAGTAAAGTTAATTTCCTGACCTGGCTTCAAGCATACAAAAGCGCGTCTTGTATGATTGCGGCGGCCATTAAATTTACCGGTACGTTTTTGTTTACCTTGGCGATTTGCTACTTGTACGGATTCAACTTGTACTTTAAACAGCAATTCGACGGCAGCTTTGATTTCTGGCTTGGTTGCATCTGGCATCACCAGGAAAACCACTTGTTCATTCTTTTCAGCAACCATTGTTGCTTTTTCAGAAATCACAGGAGCCAGCAACACCTTCATCAGGCGTTCTTCGCTCATTTTGACTTGTGCGCTCATGCCAGCATCTCCTCAATCTTTGCCAGTGCTGGCTTAGTGATCAACACTTTCTTGTAGAACACCAAGGAAACCGGATCAGCATAACGTGGCTCTACAACCAGGACATTTGCCAGGTTGCGTGCTGCCAACATCAGGTTTTCATTGAATTCGTCAGTGATGATCAGGACAGAATCCAGGCAACCCATTGCCTTCAGTTTTTCAGACAACAGTTTAGTCTTGGGTGCATCAACAGCAACACTGTCAACCACATTCAAACGACCTTCACGAGCCAACTGGGACAGGATCGAGCAGATACCTGCGCGATACATCTTTTTGTTAACTTTTTGAGAGAAGTTCTCATCAGGTGTGTTCGGGAATATACGACCACCACCACGCCACAGAGGAGAAGAAGACATACCAGCACGTGCACGACCAGTACCTTTTTGACGCCAAGGCTTCTTGGTTGTGTGATGGACTTCTTCACGATCTTTCTGCTTGCGGTTACCGCTACGGGCATTGGCCTGGAATGCAACAACGACTTGATGGATCAAGGCTTCGTTGTAATCACGACCGAAGATAGTATCAGGAGCTGCAACATTGGATGCTGCTTGACCTTGTTCATTTAGGAGCTTCAGTTCCATGGATTAGGCTCCCTTCTTTGCTTTAACTTTAATAGCAGGAGATACAATCACCTGACCATTTTTCGCACCCGGCACAGCACCCTTGACCAGCAACAACTGGCGCTCTGCATCTACGCGAGCGATTTCCAGGTTTTGCACAGTACGGGTAACATCACCCAGGTGACCAGTCATGCGCTTACCAGGGAAAACGCGACCTGGATCCTGCGCCATACCGATAGAACCAGGTACGTTATGCGAACGGGAGTTACCGTGAGTAGCACGACCAGAAGAGAAGTGGTAACGCTTGATGGTACCGGCATAACCCTTACCAATTGTCACGCCTTGCACATCCACTTTTTGACCAGCTTCGAACATGCCAACAGGCACAACGTCGCCTGCCTTCATTTCAGAGGCTTTAGCAGCATCAACACGGAATTCTTTTAATACAGTACCAGCTTCAACACCTGCTTTTGCGAGGTGACCGGCAGCCGCTTTTGTTACGCGGGATGCACGGCGCTGACCGAAAGTTACCTGAACAGCGGAGTAACCGTCTGTTTCAGGAGTTTTGACTTGCGTCACGCGGTTGTTGGATACGTCCAAAACAGTAACCGGAATTGAATCCCCGTCATCTGTAAAGATGCGCATCATGCCAACCTTGCGACCAACTAGGCCCAAGCTCATTGTTTTCTCCATTCTCACCTACGATTGGGTGAGGCTGATGTTTAAAAAACTTAAACGAATAGGCCAGCCGGAGCTGACCTACATTTAAGCCTTCGATTATAGCCCGCAAATTTTTTATTTACAAGACTAATTTATTTGAATTTTCGAAAAATTGTGGTATGTCGAATTTTCAGTATTTTTCTAAAAATACTCATTTGCATCAGTATTTTCAAATCAATAAGGATTATTGCAATTTGATTTCTACGTCAACGCCAGCTGGCAGATCGAGCTTCATCAACGCATCAACTGTTTTGTCAGTTGGGTCAACGATGTCCATCAAACGCTGGTGAGTGCGGATTTCGAATTGATCACGGGAAGTTTTGTTCACGTGTGGGGAACGCAGTACGTCGAAACGCTGGATACGTGTAGGCAGTGGGACTGGGCCTTTAACAACTGCGCCAGTGCGCTTGGCTGTTTCTACGATTTCCAGAGCGGATTGGTCGATCAGTTTGTAATCGAAAGCTTTCAGACGAATGCGGATTTTTTGATTTTGTGTGGACATGTTCATTCCTATAAAGAGCGAGCCAGCTCGGCAAGACCGGCGGCATTTTTAACAAAGAGCGAAAAAACTGAAAAGGCTGTCGCATCAAATTCAATACGACAGCCAATTAGTATACTACAGATTACGGCAAATATTACTCGATGATTTTAGCAACGACGCCGGCACCGACAGTACGGCCACCTTCACGGATAGCGAAGCGCAAGCCTTCTTCCATCGCGATCGGGTTGATCAGTTTAACTGTGATAGAGACGTTGTCACCTGGCATCACCATTTCTTTGTCTTTCGGCAACTCGATCGAGCCAGTTACGTCCGTTGTACGGAAGTAGAACTGTGGACGATAGTTGTTGAAGAATGGTGTATGACGGCCACCTTCATCTTTGGACAGAACGTAGATTTCGCCTGTGAAGTGGGCGTGCGGCTTGATGGAGCCTGGTTTTGCCAACACTTGACCACGCTGGATGTCTTCACGTTTGGTACCACGCAGCAAGACGCCAACGTTATCACCAGCTTGACCTTGGTCCAGCAGTTTGCGGAACATTTCAACGCCAGTACATGTGGTCTTGACTGTGTCTTTGATACCAACGATTTCGATCTCTTCGCCGACTTTGATGATGCCGCGTTCTACACGACCTGTCACCACTGTACCGCGACCGGAGATGGAGAAGACGTCTTCTACTGGCAGCAGGAAGGTGCCGTCAACAGCACGTTCTGGTGTAGGGATGTAGGTGTCGAGTGCGTCAGCCAGTTTCATGATGGCTTCTTCGCCCAATGGACCTTTGTCGCCTTCGAGGGCCAGTTTTGCAGAACCCTGGATGATTGGCAGGTCGTCGCCTGGGAATTCGTATTTGGAGAGCAATTCGCGCACTTCCATTTCGACCAGTTCCAGCAGTTCTGCGTCGTCAACCATGTCGCATTTGTTCAGGAACACGATGATGTAAGGAACACCAACTTGGCGTGCCAGCAGGATGTGTTCGCGGGTTTGTGGCATTGGGCCGTCTGCTGCGGAGCAAACCAGGATCGCGCCGTCCATTTGAGCCGCGCCTGTGATCATGTTTTTAACATAGTCAGCATGGCCTGGGCAGTCAACGTGGGCGTAGTGGCGACCTGCTGTTTCGTACTCAACGTGCGCTGTGTTGATCGTGATACCACGTGCTTTTTCTTCTGGTGCCGCGTCGATCTGGTCGTAGGCTTTGGCTTCGCCGCCAAATTTCTTCGACAGGACTGTCGCGATCGCTGCTGTCAGTGTGGTTTTGCCGTGATCAACGTGACCAATTGTTCCAACGTTTACGTGCGGCTTGGTGCGCTCGAACTTACCTTTTGCCATTTTATTCTTCCTTCAAAAAGAACGATTTATCAACAATAGAAAACCCACCCCGGCATGGGGCGGGCCTTTGATTCTTAAATTACTTCGCTTTGGCGCTGACGATAGCGTCAATGACGTTTTTCGGTGCTTCGGAGTAGTGCTTGAATTCCATCGTGTAAGTTGCACGACCTTGCGTTGCGGAACGCAGGGAAGTCGAGTAACCGAACATTTCGGACAAAGGCACTTCCGCCTTGATGATCTTGCCACCGCCACCAGGGATTTCATCCATACCCTGAACCATACCGCGACGGGAAGACAGGTCGCCCATGACTGTACCAGCGTAGTCTTCTGGTGTTTCAACTTCAACAGCCATCATTGGCTCCAGGATAACTGGGCTGGCTTTACGGCAACCATCTTTGAACGCCATCGAAGCAGCCATACGGAAGGCGTTTTCGTTGGAGTCAACGTCATGGTAGGAACCGAAGAACAGTGTGACTTTAACGTCAACAACAGGGTAGCCAGCCAACACACCGGAAGTCAGTGTTTCGATAACACCTTTTTCAACTGCAGGGATGTATTCGCGTGGAACTGTACCGCCCTTGATCGCGTCAACGAATTCAAAACCTTTACCTGGTTCTTGCGGTTCAATTTTCAGAACAACGTGACCGTACTGACCACGACCACCGGATTGCTTGACGAATTTACCTTCGATTTCTTCGCAAGTTTTGCGGATAGTTTCACGGTAGGCAACTTGTGGCTTACCAACTGTCGCTTCAACGTTGAATTCACGCTTCATACGATCAACGATAATTTCCAAGTGCAGCTCACCCATACCGCCGATGATGGTCTGACCGGATTCTTCGTCAGTCTTGACGCGGAAAGATGGATCTTCCTGTGCCAGACGATTCAGTGCCAGACCCATTTTTTCCTGGTCAGCTTTGGTTTTTGGTTCTACAGCCTGTTGAATAACTGGCTCTGGGAACACCATTTTTTCCAAAGTGATGATGGAGGCTGGATCGCACAGAGTTTCACCAGTTGTAGCATCTTTCAGACCAACGGCAGCAGCGATGTCGCCCGCGCGCACTTCTTTGATCTCTTCACGCTGGTTAGCATGCATCTGCAGAATACGACCCAGGCGTTCTTTCTTGCCTTTGATCGGGTTGTAGACTGTATCACCAGAATTGATGGTACCGGAATACACGCGGAAGAAAATCAGCTGACCGACGAACGGGTCAGTCATGATCTTGAACGCCAGCGCTGCGAATTTTTCATCGTCAGCAGCTTTACGTGTTGTTGGCTGATCATCTTCATCCGTACCGGCCACAGGTGGGATATCCACTGGAGATGGCAGGTATTCGATGACCGCATCCAGCATCGCCTGTACGCCCTTGTTCTTGAATGCTGTACCGCACATCATAGGAACGATTTCGGAAGCGATAGTACGTGCGCGCAACGCTGTCTTGATTTCTTCTTCAGACAAATCACCTTCTTCGAGGTATTTGTTCATCAGTTCTTCATTGGCTTCAGCAGCAGCTTCAACCATTTTTTCGCGCCATTCATTAGCTTGATCAACCAGCTCAGCAGGGATATCGCGATAGTCAAATTTCATGCCCTGGGAAGCTTCGTCCCAGAAAATTGCTTTCATCTTGACCAGGTCAACTACGCCCTGGAAGTTTTCTTCAGCACCGATAGGGATCTGGATGGCGATAGGGTTAGCCTTCAGACGTGCACGCATTTGATCGTACACTTTGAAGAAGTTCGCGCCAGTACGATCCATCTTGTTGACGAATGCCAGACGTGGGACTTTGTACTTATTAGCCTGACGCCATACGGTTTCAGACTGAGGCTGAACGCCACCTACTGCACAGTAAACCATGCAGGCGCCGTCGAGAACACGCATGGAACGCTCAACTTCGATGGTGAAGTCAACGTGGCCTGGTGTATCGATGATGTTGATGCGGTGCTCAGGGAAGTTGTTCGCCATACCCTTCCAGTGGCAAGTCGTTGCCGCGGAAGTAATGGTGATACCACGTTCCTGCTCTTGTTCCATCCAGTCCATGGTAGCCGCGCCATCATGCACTTCACCAATTTTGTGGTTTACACCTGTGTAAAACAGAACGCGTTCTGTCGTTGTTGTTTTACCGGCATCAATGTGAGCAGAGATACCGATATTGCGGTAGCGCTCAATGGGGGTCTTACGGGCCATAGCTAATCCTAAATCTTTTAATGGACAAAACCGAGCGCATTTTTTTGCAAAAATCGCGCCCGGCCTGATTCAAAATACTTGCCAGAGCCATTGCATGAATTGCACACAACAGCTCCCTGCTCTTACTCTTAGAAGCGGAAGTGAGAGAAGGCCTTGTTGGCCTCAGCCATACGGTGGACTTCGTCACGTTTCTTCATTGCACCGCCGCGACCTTCTGCGGCTTCCATCAATTCACCACCCAAACGTTGTGGCATGGACTTTTCGCTACGCTTGTTAGCAGCTTCACGCAACCAACGCATGGACAAAGCCAGACGACGGACTGGACGAACTTCAACAGGAACCTGGTAGTTCGCACCGCCAACACGGCGGGACTTAACCTCAACCAGTGGCTTGGCATTGTTGATTGCCAGCGCAAACACTTCCAGTGGATCTTTGCCAGATTTTTGCTGGATGTGATCAAATGCGCCGTAAATGATGCCTTCAGCAACAGATTTCTTGCCGGACAACATCAACACGTTTACAAATTTTGCTACTTCTACATTACCGAACTTTGGATCCGGCAGTACGTCCCGTTTCGGGACCTCACGACGACGTGGCATTTCAATTCCTTTCAATCTTCAGTTGAGCACAAAGCAACATTTTGCTCCAGGCTCGCGACAGGCCATCATAGCCAGTCACTTACTCGGCTCATTCCGAACCGACACTGATCCGCAATAGATTACGGAGATTAAATTACGAGATAATTACTTCTTAACTGCCTTAGCGCGCTTAGCACCATATTTGGAGCGAGCTTGCTTACGGTCTTTAACGCCTTGAGTATCCAAAGCACCGCGAACCATATGGTAACGAACACCAGGCAAATCCTTTACACGACCACCGCGCAGCAACACTACACTATGCTCTTGCAGGTTATGGCCTTCACCGCCGATATACGAAATTACTTCGAAACCGTTGGTCAGACGTACTTTGGCAACTTTACGCAAAGCCGAGTTAGGCTTTTTTGGAGTTGTCGTATAAACGCGGGTGCAAACGCCACGTTTTTGCGGGCTGTTTTCCAGCGCCGGCGATTTGCTTTTCACACGTGCAGAAACACGTGGTTGGCGAATCAGTTGATTGATGGTTGGCATCGTTTTTAATCCAACAAAATACAACGTTAAACACAAACCCGGAAACGGTTGCCCGGGAACTTAAAATCATTTTTAGCCCGAATCTTCAGACCAACCCGACCAAGTTGCCTGCTTTTTAAGCATTATCTGCCTGGCAAAACCGGGCAAAACAACAATAGAAAATACAAACCCAAAATCGAGAACTCGCAATTTTATGCCGCTTCTCACAAGCCTGTCAACGCTTTTTATTTCTTAAATTCAAGCGCTTACCTCATTCCAGGGCCGCTGTCAGAGCATTTCAGAGTAGAAAATTTCAGCAGAAATGCAAGGTTTACCGCTTCTTGCCTCTTCAAACACAGAGCATGCCGAAAAGGCAAAATTTCCTTAAATCCCAAATTAGCCTGCCCCTCTCAAACTAAATCATTTACTATTTACGCCCTTGATACAGTCGCAAGCTGCCTATGGTCTATCTAAAATGATAATGGGCAAGCGACAGCCGCCAATCCAGTTGCAAGACTTGACACCATAATGCCCGTTCTGTTTCGCCCCGCCTCATTGTATTTTCTGGTCAGCTACCTGCTGATTTCCAGTTTGCCGTTTTTTCCGTTGCTGCAAGGCCAGCCTGTGGAAAAGCCCTGGCATGTGCTGGCCATGGAAGTGCTTTCGTGGCTGGGCTTCTGGGCTTTGCTGCAAAGGCCACGCTGGTTTCACTATCTCTTGCTGCCGGCTTTTTTTGCCGTCCCTGTCGAGGTTTACCTGCGCCTGTATTTTGGCCAGGGCATTTCAACCCACCACCTGGGCATCATGCTGGAAACCAGCCCCAAGGAGGCAATCGAGTTTCTTGGCAACAAAGTATGGTTGCTACTATTGCTGGTGATTACCGTAACAGCCTGGTGGTGGAGCCTGTTGCGTATCGCCCGCGAACATGGTTACTGGCACTGGAGCCATAAATCACGCTGGCTGGTGCTGGCTCTGTTTGCCGTTGGCATCGCCACCTGGGCGTATGGTCAGGAAGTAGGTATA
The DNA here is from genome assembly GCF_022568815.1 of Undibacterium paludis. Classification (GTDB taxonomy): domain Bacteria; phylum Pseudomonadota; class Gammaproteobacteria; order Burkholderiales; family Burkholderiaceae_D; genus Undibacterium. The sequence continues at coordinate 232,507 of NZ_JAKZHX010000001.1, forward strand.
GCAAAAAAACCGGCCTCAGCCTCGACCAAAACCAGCAGCAATTCCGGCAGCGGCTCGACCAGCGCTGCTGCGTCCGAAGAAGAGGATGAAGACGATAACGAATCCAGTGCATCGACGGCCACTTCAGCGTCTGTCAGTGCGACCGAAGGAACCCTGGCACGCTGGGGCAAGAGCTTGCGTGCGCAGTTACCAGAGTTACCCTACTGGGCCGAAATCCCGTATGACGAAGAAACTTATATGCGCAGCTGGCCCTTTGGCCTGGCTTTGCGAGCAAACGATTTCTGGAAGGAGCGCGACTATCTGGCAAAATTGTCAGAAAAAAGCCGCGCCTTCCGCTTCCAGGCTCATCTGGACGGCAACCCCGAATTACCGCAAACCATCGTCATGGTCATCGGTGAATCTTCGCGCTTTGACCGCTGGAGCCTCAACGGTTACGAGCGAGACACCAATCCCCTGCTCAAGCAAGAGAGCAACCTGATCAGTTTCAGCGATGTCGTGACAGCAGTATCTGCCACCCGCCTGTCGGTACCCATCATCGTTTCGCGCAAACCGGCGGCACAAAGCCTGAAAGCCGGTTTTTCAGAAAAGTCCTTCCTGACTGCCTATAAGGAAGCCGGTTTCAAGACTTACTGGCTATCGAACCAAATGAGCTTTGGGCAATTCGACACACCTACTTCGGTTTTTGCCAAAGAGGCTGACGTCACCCAGTTCCTCAATCTTGGTGGTTTTACCAATAGTTCCAACCTGGATCAGGTTTTGCTGGAGCCCATGACCAATGCCATGCGCGATGCTGCGCCGAAGAAGCTGATCGTTTTGCACACCCTGGGCAATCACTGGAACTACAGTCACCGTCACCCGCAATCCTTCGATCAGTGGAAGCCATCTTTATATGGCATCGTCAATCCTGCCTATACCGACCTGAAGAACAAGCAGGCACTGAACAACAGTTATGACAATTCCATTTTATACACGGACTGGATGCTGTCTGAAGTCATACAGAAATTAAAAGCCAGCCCGCAAATCACCTCCCTGTTCTATATCTCCGACCATGGGCAGACGCTGTATGACGGCAGTTGCAACCTGGCCTTCCATGGTCACAATACCCAGTTTGAATTCCATATCCCGGCCTTCATGTGGTATTCCGACGCCTATCAGGAACAGTTCCCCGACAAGGTGGTGCAAATGCGTCTGCACAAGAACGCCAAGTTGTCAACGGAGAATGTGTTCCACAGTTTGCTTGATATGGCCAATATCCGCTACCCTGACGAAAAACTGGAATGGAGCATACTGAGCAAGCAATTGAAGCCGCATACCCGTTATGTGGACAGCTACGGCTGGACCAATTATGACAATTCCACGATCAAAGGAGATTGCCGTGAAATCATGGACAAGAAAACACCTTTGGTACAGGAAAAATAGCCGACAAGGATTAAGTCACAGTACCAGGCGCCATTCATTGCAGTAAAGGCACTTTCTCACTTACACTTGCAGCATGCCTCACGAGATTGCGCCCACCCTGACGTTCACCCACCAGCAACAGCCCACCGCCATCGTCGCCGGTGCCTGGCTGGTGCATGCATTGTCCCGAACTGCCACCATGCATGAAATCAGCAATTTGCTGACACAAGCTGCCGGGCAGGCAGAACTGCACTGGGATTTGACGCAGGTCACTACAATGGATCACATAGGCGCACAAATGCTGTGGCGGGCCTGGGGCAAGCAAAGGCCTAAAAACGTGGTAATCCAGTCAGCTCATGAAGGATTGTTTAACCGCCTGGAAGAAGTCAGTCACATCGTCATACCCCGTCCGGCCAAGCCCCGGTTGACACGTACCATGCAACTCGGTGCGCAAATGCTGGGACTGTTTAATCATCTTTACAGTTTCAGTGCCCTGCTTGGTCAACTGGTGCTGGACCTGGGGCGCTTTGCCCGTCATCCGCTCAAAGCACCGTGGAAAGAATTGTCAGCCAATGTGTATCACACCGGTGCACAGGCACTGGGCATCACAGCCCTGGTTGGCATCCTGATAGGTATCGTGCTGTCTTATCTGTCAGCCCAGCAATTACGCACTTTTGGTGGCGATTTGTATATTGTCAATATCCTGGGCATGAGTATCATTCGCGAACTGGGTCCGATGCTGGCAGCCATACTGGTGGCTGGCCGTTCAGGGTCGGCCATCACGGCGCAGCTTGGTGTCATGCGCGTAACTGAAGAGCTTGATGCCATGCGCGTGATGGGCATACCACATGGTTTTCGCCTGATCATGCCCAAGGTGCTGGCGCTGGCGCTGGCCATGCCCTTGCTGGTTATCTGGACCGATATCATGGCACTAATCGGTGGCATGATTTCTGCACAGGCCCTGCTGGGCATGACGCCGGAATTCTTTGTCTACAAACTGCCTGATGCCGTGCCACTGATCAATTACTGGATAGGCCTGGGCAAGGGTGTCACCTTTGGCATACTGATCGCCCTGATAGCCTGCCATTATGGCTTGCGCATAGAGCCCAATACCGAGAGCCTGGGTCGCGGCACAACCAGCTCCGTCGTCGTTGCCATTACGGTAGTCATCATCGCTGATGCCATATTTGCCATCATCTTCAGCAAGGCAGGTTATTGATGACCAGCGAAAACATCATAGAAATCCGCGACTTGCGCACCCAGTTCGGGCGGGCCGTGGTGCATGACCAGTTGCAGCTTGATGTCAGACGGGGCGAGATACTCTCGATTGTTGGCGGTTCGGGCTCAGGCAAGACTGTACTGATGCGGCAGATGCTGGGACTGGAAACACCATCACGCGGCCGCATCAAGGTGTTTGGCGAAGACTTGCATGACCCGCAGGCACGACATCTTGATTACCTGCGCAAGCGCTCGGGCATGCTGTTCCAGCATGGTGCACTGTATTCGGCACTGAGCGTATTTGATAATGTTGCCCAACCCATGCGCGAACTGGGCACGCTGTCAGAAGACCTGATCAATGATCTGGTTTACCTGAAGCTGCACATGGTCGACATCGCCTTTGAACATGCGCGCAAGATGCCATCTGATTTGTCGGGCGGCATGATCAAACGCATTGCGCTCGCACGTGCACTCGCACTCGATCCTGAATTATTGTTCCTTGATGAACCGACAGCCGGCCTGGACCCGGACCGCTCTGACAGCTTCGTTGAACTGATCTTATCCTTGCATCAACAGTTGAAGCTGACCGTCATCATGGTGACGCATGATCTTGACAGCCTGTTTGCCCTGTCCACGCGGATTGCCGTGCTGGCAGAAAAACGTGTGGTCAAGATCGGTACGCCGCACGAGGTCGTGGCCTACCATCATCCATTTATCGACAGTTTCTTTCTTGGAGGTCGCGGTCTGCGGGCCATGGAAGTACTGTCACCTCAACCGCCGCAGGAAATATAAGCTATGGAAAACAGATCTCATGCACTGATGGCTGGTTTCTTTACCATCGCATTGCTGATACTGGCAACCGTCCTGGCCATCTGGCTGGGGCGTGACAAGATCAAACGCGTCCCTTATGAAGTCGTCACGAAAATGGCGGTTTCCGGACTCAACCTACAAGCAGCGGTGCGTTACAAGGGTATCAAAGTCGGCAATGTCACGGATATTGATTTCGATGACAATGTACCGGGCCAGATCATTTTACGCCTGGAAATCATTCCCGATACACCGGTGACCAGCTCAACCTACGCAACACTTGGCTATCAGGGCGTCACGGGCATTGCCTTTGTACAGCTTGATGACGATGGTTCGTCAAAGCAGTTGCTGACAGCAAGCACTGGCGATTCAGGTGCAATTCCAAGAATACCCCTGCGTCCGGGCATGTTGCAAAACCTGGAACAGCGTGGTCAGGCCATCCTGGTGCAAACCGAGGAATTGACCAAACGCCTCAACACCATGCTGGACCCGGCAAACCAGAAAAAACTGATGACCACCATAGAAAATTTTGGCAAGGCGTCTGCCGCATGGGAAGCCCTGCCAAAGAAACTTGAACCCACCATCGCCCGTTTGCCGGGACTGGCAGATCAGGCAAAGTCCACCCTGGCTGAAGTGCGTCATCTGTCTGCTGATGCCAGCAAGTTGAGCAATAACCTGAATCAGCTAACCACCAGCCTCCAGGCACCTGACGGCCCGTTGGCGCGCTTCAATCTGGCCATGGACAATGTGAGCAACAGCCTGATACTGGATACGCTGCCTCAAGTCCAAAGCGTCACCGGTGAAGCAAAAACCAGCCTGCGCTCATTCAACCGCCTGTCTGATTCATTAAAAGAAAGGCCGCAGAGCCTGTTGTTCGGCCCTGCTGCTGGTACGCCAGGACCGGGCGAACCAGGTTTTGTCGCTCCCAGATAAAGGAAACTCCATGACATATCCTGCATTTTTTCGCGGACTGATAAAGACAGGCATGATGCTGTTTTTCCTTGCCGCCCTGTCGGCATGCAACAGCACCCCGGTAGTACAGCAACAACACTATGATTTCGGCCCGTTACCGGCAAACGCCATAGAGACAAACAGTCAAAGCAAGCTGCAACTGAACCTGACAGAGATCACTGCCCCAGTTTCACTCGACAGCAATGCCATGCTCTACCGCCTGCAATATGACAATGTACAGGCGCTGAAAGCCTATTCCATCCATAAATGGAGCATGTCACCGGCGCAGATGCTGACGCAAAGATTGAAAGCCAGCCTGGCTGCCAGGGGCCACAATATCCTGACGCGCGGTGATGGTGCCGGCAATTTACCCAGCCTGCATATAGAGTTAGATGAGTTTTCCCAGATTTTCAGTTCGGCCAGCCAAAGCCATGCCCAGCTCAATCTGCGCGCCAACCTGATCAAGGCCAACAAACTGATTGCCCAGAAAAACTTTGAGCAAAAAATTGTTGCAACCAGCCCCGATGCGCCTGGCGGCGCAAGAGCCATGCGAGAAGCCGCAGACGCAATCATCGCCGACATGCAAACCTGGCTGGCAACATTGCCATTGAAGTAAGAGATGTACTGACAGACACATCATGCAAGCAGCCACCAACGCTGACGCTGTCAGCACCATGCGCAGCTCGCCCTTTGCCAGGGCGAGCCTGGTTGCCTATGTGTTCCTGATCTTTTACGCCAGCTGGTTTCCTTTCACCGGCTGGCAATTTAACAGCTGGGCAACCTTGCCCGATGTGATACGGCAATGGCCGCGCTACTGGTCGGGCTTTGATGCCGCCGTCAACGTGATCGGTTACATCCCTTACGGCATCCTGGTGGTGTTTGCGCTTTATCCCCATATTACCCGCTGGCGTGCTGCATTGCTGGCCAGCATCAGCGGAGCATTTATCTCGGCCACGGCAGAGATCGTCCAGATATTGCTGCCCAGCCGGGTGACCTCTTTACTTGATTTTCTCACCAATACGTCGGGCGCCATCACCGGTGCCATACTCGGGGCCTTGCTCACTCCGCTGATACTTGAAAAAGGCCGTCTGCAACTGTTACGCAAGCAATGGACACATAAGGAATCGAGCCGCGAAATCCTGGTGCTGGGCTTGTGGATCATGGCGCAGATTTACCCGCAAGCCTATCTGTTTGGCCTGGGGCAGCTATTGCCACTGATTTCGCAAACCCTGAGTGAGCTGATGGGCTTGGACATTGACCTGGTCACCCTGATACTGCAAGGTTTTGAACCCAGCGCAGAGGAATATTTATTGTCAGAGACCATCATCACTGCCTGTAGCTGCACCGGCGCTCTGCTGCTATGTCTGAGCCTGCTGAACCGCCACGCCCCCAAAACGGCGCTAACGGGCCTGCTGCTCATTGCCGCCCTGACAGTCAAGGCCCTGGCCAGCGCGCTGTTGTTCAAGCCTGAATATGCATTTGCCTGGCTAACGCCAGGTGCGCGTGGCGGCCTGCTGATCAGCCTGATCATGGTGTATGGTTTTTCATTTGCGCCCTCTGTCGCGCAAAGACGCCTGGCCCTGTTACTGCTTGGCATTTCACTGGTGGTTATCAACCTGGTGTCTGACAATCCGTATTTTGCAGCCACCATGCAGACCTGGGTGCAAGGCAAATTCCTGAACTTCAATGGCGCTGCCCAGTTCCTGTCCATCTTCTGGCCCTATCTGGCCATCTGGGCCCTGCTGCGCAAAACCCGGCCCGCCCATCAACAAGCGACAGCCCCCTGAAGAATTGCAGTATCATAGCGAGCTTCAGCAGTCCTCATTCTATGGCTGCTTAATGTAGCTACCTCGCACGTGGCAACGCAATGTGGTTAAATAATCGCCAGCTGGAAACCTTATGTCTGAAGCACTCTATTATCAAAAGCATGTCTTTTTTTGCCTGAATCACCGTGAAGATGGTCGCCCCTGTTGCGCGGACCGTGGTGCGCAAGCCGCCCAGGAACACGCCAAGCGTCGCATCAAACAGCTGGACATGAATGGCCATGGCAAGATACGCATCAACAAAGCCGGTTGCCTGGATCGTTGTGAAGAAGGGCCTGTACTGGTGGTCTACCCGCAAGGCACCTGGTATACCTTTGTCGACCAGTCCGATATTGATGAAATAATTGACGTGGACCTGATAGGCGGTGGCATCGTCGAACGCCTGAAGGTGTAACGGCATGAATGCGCAGACCGAACATTTTCTGATTCAGGGCACAGCAGGAAACCTGCAATGCGCGCTGGATCTGCCCGATCCCGACAGTATCCCCAGCCCACGCGGGCTGGCCCTGGTGGCTCATCCTCATCCGCTGTATGGCGGCACCATGGATAACAAGGTCGCGCAAACCCTGGCGCGTACGTTTACCGCACTTGGTTATGTTGCAGTACGCATGAATTTTCGCGGTGTCGGCCAATCTGAAGGCAGTTACGACACCGGTATCGGCGAAACGGATGACATGGAAGTCCTGCTCAAGGCCATGCGTCAACGTTACCCCGATCTGCCTCTGGCATTGAGCGGTTTTTCCTTTGGCAGCTTTGTCCAGGCCCGGCTGCAACAACGCCTGAAGGAACAGGCTGTGGCAGTGGAACGCCTGGTGCTGGTCGGTGCCGCTGCCGGCAAATGGGACATGCCGGCGATACCGGCCAATACCATCCTGATCCATGGTGAGCTTGATGACACCATACCATTGAGCGCCGTGTTCGAATGGTTGCGCCCACAGGACATACCCGTCACTGTTATCCCTGGCGCAGATCATTTCTTCCACCGTCGCCTGCATCATATCAAGCAAATAATCATCAGCATGTGGGATAAGGCCTGATGCTGTCGCTTCCAATTCCTTAGCTTTTTTGTCACACTTTGTTTTACTCGCCCCCAATGAAAAAATTCCTCGCTACCCTTGCAGTCTCGCTGCTGACCATGTCAGCTGCGGTTGCACAAAGTCTGCCTGCGCCTACGATTGCCTCCAAATCCTGGCTCTTGCTCGATGCCACCAGTAACCAGGTGATCGCTGCTCAGGAACCAACGATGAGCATAGAACCGGCCTCGCTGACCAAGATCCTGACTGCCTATATGGTGTTCTCTGCCCTCAGGGACAAGAAACTCGATCTCAACCAGAGCATCAATGTATCGACCCGCGCCTGGAAGGTGGACGGCAGCAGTTCCAAGATGTTCATCGAGCCGAACAAGCCGGTCACCATCAATGAGCTGCTTTACGGCCTGATCGTTCAGTCCGGCAATGATGCCGCCGTCGCCCTGGCCGAAGCTGTGGCCGGCAGTGAAGACGCCTTTGTCGTGCAGATGAATCGTGAAGCCGAACGTATGGGTTTGAAAAACACCCGTTTTGCCAATGCACATGGCCTGCCCAGCAAGGACAATTATTCCACCGCCCAGGACCTGGCGACACTGGCTGCACGGTTGATTGCTGATCATCCTGACTTTTTCAAAACCTATTACTCCACCAAGAGTTACACCTATAACAAGATCACCCAGCCCAACCGCAACCGCCTGCTGTGGCTGGACCCCAGTGTGGACGGCATGAAAACCGGCCACACTTCAAGCGCCGGCTATAGCCTGATCTCGACAGCGAATCGCCCTAATGGCACAGGACAGCGTCGCCTGATCTCAGTCGTGATCGGCGCCGAAAGTGATCAGGTCCGTGCGCAGGAAAGCCTGAAATTGCTCAACTGGGGCTACCTGAACTTTGACACCCTGAAGCTGTATGACAAGGGCCAGGCAATCGCCACGCCGGAAGTCTGGAAAGGCACACAGGCACAGGTCAAGATCGGTTTTGACCGTGAACTGTATGTGACCCTGCCCAAAGGCGCTGCGGCCAAGCTGAAACCGGCGCTGGAACGCAAAGACCCGCTGGTGGCGCCGGTTGCCTTGAACAGCAAGGTCGGTACAGTCAAGATGATGCTCGATGGCAAAGCGGTAGCTGAATTCCCGGTCATCGCGCTGGAGCAGGTCAACCAGGCCAGCATCTTTGGTCGCGCCTGGGATTCGATACGCCTGATGTTCAAATAAGCAAGCCCCTTCCTGATGATGCGCTGCCGCCTGCGGGCAGCGCATCCGTTCATTGTCCATTAATAGAGGTTATGCTGGTATGCGTTATTTGCATCAACCAGCCTGTCTTTCTGTGTGAAAATGCCTTTTTCGACTCGGCATGTACACACATCATGAATGATCCCCTGGTTTACCTGAATGGCGAAATGACGCCCCTGTCCGAAGCCAAAATCCCGGTTCTCGACCGTGGTTTCATTTTTGGTGACGGCATTTACGAAGTCATCCCTATTTACGGACGCAAGATGTTCCGCGCCGACCAGCATCTGGCCCGCCTGTTCCGTAGCCTGGCATCGATAAGTATTACCAATCCGCATAGCAAAGAAGAATGGCTGGGCCTGATCGACAAGGTCATGGCAGCCCATGAAGCCGATGACCAGATGGTCTACCTGCAAGTCACGCGTGGTGTTGCCAGACGCGCCCATGCCTTTCCCAAGGATGTGACACCAACTGTTTTCATCATGACCAACCCCATTGTCCTGCCCAGCGCTGCAGCACGTGAAAACGGCGTGGCCTGCGTAACCATGGAAGACAAGCGCTGGCTGCGCTGTGAGATCAAGTCGATCTCCCTGCTGGGCAATATCCTGGCGGCGCAAAATGCCGCCGAACATGATGCGACTGAGAGCATACAGTTCCGTGATGGTTACCTGACCGAGGCATCAGCATCGAATGTGTGGATAGTCAAGGACGGCGTACTGATGGGGCCACCCAAGGACAATCTCATCCTCGAAGGCATACGCTACGGCCTGATAGAAGAGCTGTGTGCCGCCAACAATATACCTCTGCAAGCCCGTCGCATCACACGCGAAGAAGTTTTTGCCGCCGATGAAGTCATGTTGTCCTCTGCCACCAAGGAAGTGCTGGCTGTCGTCAAGCTTGACGGTAAGAGCATAGGCGATGGCAAACCCGGTGCGGTTTACCACAAGCTGTACGCTGCCTATCAACAAGCCAAGGCAGCATAAAAAAATGCCTTCATGCAATTACTGCATGAAGGCATTCCTGACAAACAGAATTCACTACAGCAACCATGCCGGTTTTATGCAGGCTGTGCGGTTGCCTGCCCCAGCAGACTGAAACCGTGGGTCCAGTGCTGACGCTGGATGGCATAACTGATCCACAACATCGCCAGAGGCTCAAGCAGGCGGCTGGCGGTAATATCGCCCATATCTATCGCTGAACGCCAGCCAAACCCCTTCAGGATGGCGGCAACCTCTTGCTTGGCCTCCTTGTCATTACCGGCGATAAACATGTCAGGCTGACCATCTGGCAATTTGGGCTGGATCATGTGACCGACAGTGATGCTGTTCAAAGCCTTGACCACCCGCGCTTGTGGCAACAACCTTTGCACCAGCTCGCCCGCAGAATCACTGAAGCCTACTGCCAGCCTGGGTGAACCTGTTTCAAAATCCAGCAGTGGATTGACAGCATCAATGACAGTTTTTCCTGCAAGATTGGCAGGGCCTGCCAGCTCCAGTCCTTCTTGCAAACCTGCCCAAGGCAATGCCACAAAAACCAGGTCTGCTGCCCTGGCAGCATAGTCATAACTGCTGGCACGTGCGGCGGGCACAGCCGCCAGTGCTTCCCTGCTTTTGTCACTGTCGGGGTTGCGGGTGCCAAAGATCACTTGATAACCCAGGCTGGCAAAACCCTTTGCAATCGTCACGCCAACCATGCCGTTACCCAGAACTGCTACTGTTTTTGAAGTTGTCTGCATTTGATTTCTCCTATGTGTGTGTTGATGGGAGTGATTGTGACCGCATTGATTAATGCTGATAAGCCAGCTATTCTTATTTTCAATCACAACTTCAGGTTACGAATATGAAACTTGACGTCTCCCAACGTGTACCCGCCATGCTGTCTTTTATACAAGCTGCCGATCATGGCAGCTTTGCCGCGGCGGCACGTTCCCTGCAAATATCAGCAGCAGCCGTCAGCAAGAATGTCGCCAGCCTGGAAAAAGCCCTGGGCGTGCGCCTGATGAACCGCAGCACCCGCTCGCTGCAACTGACACCTGAAGGTCAGTCCTTTCTGGAAAAAGCACGAATTGCCATAGACGCACTGGATCACGCAGTCGAAAGCGTCACCAGGCAGCATGGTGAAGTCGTTGGCCCGGTCAGGATATCGACCGGCAATGCCTTTGGCATGCATTACCTGCTGCCATTACTGCCGAAGTTGCAGGAGCGTCATCCCGGTCTGCAACTGGCGATAGATTTTGATGATCACCGCATCGACCTGGTGCGGGACGGTTATGACCTGGCCCTGCGCGGCGGCATGATAGAAGATTCCAGCGTGGTATCGCGCACCATATGCACTCTGCATATGGCGCTGGTGGCGGCGCCTGCCTACCTGGAGCGCCATGGCATACCAAAAACCATCGATGATCTCGACAAACACAGGCTGATCGCCGTACGCTTCCTGAATGGCAAGATGACAAGCTGGAGTCTTAAACATGCGCAAGGCGCGGTCAACAGCCCGCAACCACGCGACCCGGCCCTGATCGTATCGGCACCGGAAGCTGCAGTGGAAGCGGCGTTGCTGGGCATGGGCATCGCCCAGGTTGGCGTCCACCATGCCTCGCGTTATCTGCACGAAAAGCGACTCAAGATCGTGCTGGGTTCGGAACATGCTGCAGGCAACCGACAGATGGTATTGCAATATCCACATCGTGCCCTGGTCGCACCACGCATCAAGGCTACGGTCGATTTTTTACTGGAAGAAATGGCAAAAACAGAATCCCTGCATATTCCCTTGTCGGCATTGCATGCTTTCCATGCCTGATGCCTGCCATTCTGTCATCAGTGGAATGTGCATCTACTTTAATATTGGAAAGTCGGGGCCAGGCCCCATATACTGGTATTGAAATTAACCGAGATTTGGAATCACTATGGAAATGAGACCCATCCCCCCGGAAGAAAGCCTGATTGAATATCCGAGCGACTTCCCCATCAAGATCATGGGTGCCATGCATGATGAATTTGCCCAGACCATGGTGGAACTGGTGATTGAACATGACCCGACTTTTCATGCCGGCAAGGCAGAGATGCGCCCGTCCAGCAAAGGCACTTACCTGTCTGTTACCGTGACCGTGCGCGCCACCAGTCGTGAACAACTGGATAACCTGTATCGTGCACTGTCGTCCCACCCGATGGTGAAAGTGGTTCTTTGATTTTCTGGCCTGCCTGTCTGCTTGTTACATGACCAGACATGCAGGCACACCATCTTCGTGCTTTAGAGCATCTGCTTTCTTTCTTCCGCGATTTCTTCCAGTAGCCATTCCCTGAAAGCCTTGACCTGCGGTCTGAGCAGGGCTTCTGGCGGATATACCAGGTAATAGGCCACTTCGCAGGGTATGTCTATATCAAACAGTCTTTTCAGCAGACCTGCCTTGATGTCCGGCTGCACGATGATATGACGGCCCAGTGCAATTCCCTGCCCGTCGACAGCAGCACGCGCCAGCATCGATGAATCCTGGAATATCAGGCCACTGCCCGGTTCTTCATTATCAAGACCGGCAGCTCGGAACCAGGGTTCCCAGGGTTCACCATCACAGCGCAGCAACTGCATGCTGGCCAGCTCTGCCGGTGTCTGCGGTAAATGACCGTCGTGGAAATTGGGACTGGCCACAGGATAATAATAATCACCCATCAATAATTCGCTGACCATGCCCGGGTAATTACCCAGACCAAAGCGTATGCCTATGTCGATGGATTCCCGGTTGTAATCGGTCAGGTGACTGCTCGACTGCAAACTGACTTCCAGATCCGGGTAATGCTCGATAAAGCGCCCCAGACGAGGCGACAGCCAGCGTGCCGCAAATGATGGCAAGGCAGTAATACCCAGGCGTTTTTGCTGGTTACGACTCTTCAACATGTCTGCGGCGTCGCTCAGTTCCTGCAAAGCCTGCCGTATCTTGGCGGCAAACTGTTCGCCATCAGCCGTAATCGTAATCCGCTTGCCATGCCGGATGAACAAGGCTACCCCCAGCTCTTCTTCCAGAGCCCTTACCTGATGGCTGATGGCGCCATGGGTCAGATGAATTTCTTCTGCTGCCCGAGAGAAATTTTGATGACGTGCTGCTGCCTCAAAAGCCCTCAGCGCCGCCAGATTGGGGAGTCGTCGAAAATCCATGGCATGTGAATTATTTTAGCAAAGCATTCAAATATTACTCGTTTCACTTACTGAAAACATGCGACTACAATCCTTACATCGCAGTGCAACAAAGTTTATTTTACCTGCAAAATCAAAGCCTGCCTTGGCAAGTCTTTGAAAAATGAGTAATCAGGCAGGTAAAGTAAGCAGCAAACCCAGGAGCATAGAAATGACAAATAATTTCGCAAACTCATCATACATGATTGCAGCTGGAGAAACTCTTTCTGGCACAGCCGAACAGGCCCGTAAAGTGGCCGTGGCCTGTGGCCGTATCTGGCTGACCATTGAAGGCCAGATCGATGATCACTGGCTGGCTGCCGGTGAATCTGTTGTCATCCCGGCAAACCGTTCCGTCGTGATTGAGACCGAAAACCAGGCCAGCCTGATCGAATTGTCCGCTGTATCGAGCATCATCAGCCTGAAAAACCAGGTGCCGGTACATACAGGTCTTTTGCAAAAACTGGCAAACAAACTGGGCCAGGCGCTCGCCTGACGCATCAGCCAGACTATCAGGAACAGGGATACAGATGAACAGCTCCACGACACAGGCTTCGCAAATGGCACAAACCGCCCTGATATTGATCGACGTACAACTGGGTTTTGACCACCCCAAGTGGGGCCACAGGAATAACCCGGCGGCCGAGCAATACATGGCGAGCCTGTTGCAGCACTGGCGTGAGCATGAAAGACCTGTCATCCATGTGCGCCACCAGTCGCAGGAGTCGGCATCGCCTCTGCGATTGGGCCAGCCAGGCTATGAATTCAAACCGCTGACACGCCCGGTCTCCGGTGAAACCATCTTTACCAAAAAGGTCAACAGCGCCTTCATCGGTACCGAGCTGGAAGCCTACCTGCACGTCAAGGGCATCAAGGACGTGGTCATTGCCGGCCTGACGACCGATCATTGTGTTTCCACCACTACCCGCATGGCTGGCAACCTTGGATTCAATGTTATCGTTGCCTCAGACGCCTGCGCTACTTTTGACCGTGCCGATGTCCACGGCGAATGGATGCTGGCGGAAGACATACACCGTGTCCACCTGGCCAGCCTGAATCATGAGTTTTGTGAAGTCAGGACGACAGAGCAGATATTGGCGCTGTAAGAACCTGTTTACGATCTGTAGCGAGCGAGCGTCAGCGGAGTAAGGGTAACAAAAGAGCAGCGCAAAAAGCGGAATGTACTGTAGTACATGAGCATGTTGAGCAGCACATGAGCCTCGATCACGCACGCGCAGTAAGATCGTAAACAGGTTCTAAGACCCGGTCAGCGGGGGCAACGGCCCATGGTAATTGGCGAACAGAAGCAGTCGTTTTGAAATCATCTCAACTATTTTTACCTGCGGCAACATCTGCTGCCACAGCCATGCACCACCTCTAAAATCCGACTGGCAAGCTGACAGGCTGTCGTCCTATAATGTCCCTTCCCTCAACATCATGGAATGGACATGGAGCCGTCTATAGAAGTCCACATCGTTCACGCTTTCACACACAAAAACGATGGTGGCAACCCGGCAGGCGTCGTCTTGAATGCCGATCTCTACAGTACCCAGCAAAAACTACACATTGCCCGCGCTGTCGGCCTGTCAGAAACAGCCTTTGTATCCAACTCTGACTGCGCCACCTATAAACTGGAATTTTTCACCCCCAATCGCCAGATCGCCCACTGCGGTCATGCCACGGTCGCCACATTTTCATTGCTGCGCGAACTGGGCAAGGTCAGTCAGGGCCTGTGCAGCAAGCAGACCATAGACGGCAACCGCGACATACTGATCAAGGATGACATGGCCTTCATGCAGCAAAACGCCCCACGCTACCAGGTCATTTCTGGTGAAGACAGCGAACAGGCCGTCCTGCATGCCCGTATTTTGTACAGTATGGGCCTGACCGAGCATGACCTGATACGCGACAAGCTGCCAACCATCGTCAACACCGGTAATGCCTTTCTGGCCATCCCCGTCAAGGGTCGAGATTGTCTGGCCAATATCCGGCCCGATCATGAAGAAATCGGCAACATCAGCGAAGAGCTCGACCTGGTGGGCTTCTACCCCTTCACCCTCGATGTACAGGACGCTGCCAGCGCCGCCAGCACACGCATGTTCGCCCCGCGCTATGGCATAGGCGAAGAATCCGCCACCGGCACAGCCGCTGGTCCGCTGGCTTGTCTCTTGCACAAAGAATTCAATATGGCTGGCCCTGTACTGCAAATCGAACAGGGGGACTTGATGGAACCAGCCTCGCCCAGCCTGATCAAGGTGGAACTGTCGATACACAATGGCAACATACCCAGTCTGATGGTCGGTGGCAAAGCCAGAGTGGAAAAAACTTTGCTGCTAAAAATTTAAGCTCAGGGACGTGTCGAGCTTCAGCCTGTGCCAGATCATGCTCTTTTCATAAGAAAACAGCACAGGCACAGACCTTGCGGCCGCAAAATGTTACACTAGCGGTCTATGCAAGCAGCCATCTCGCCACCTGTGACAGCCCGTATCATCCATCGCGGCATCGAGCCTTACCAGCACACTTTCGATGCCATGCGCGCGTTTACCGACGCCCGCACAGAGCATACCGAGAATGAATTCTGGATAGTCGAACACCCGCCTGTGTATACCCTGGGCTTGGGCGCCGACCAGTCCCATGTGCTGGCCGCCCATGACATCCCTGTGGTACAAACTGACCGTGGCGGCGAAGTCACCTACCATGGGCCTGGCCAGGTCGTGATTTACCTGCTGATGGACTTGCGCCGCAGCCACCCCAAAGCACGTTTGTTTGCACGCGAATTTGTCAACAAGATAGAACAGGCGGTCATCAACACCCTGGCAGCGTATAATCTGGCTGGTGAACGCAAAGAAGGTGCGCCCGGCATTTATGTCAGCGAAGGCCAGTGGCAAGGCGCCAAGATCGCCGCCCTGGGCCTGAAAGTACGCGGCAACGGCTGCACCTATCACGGCGTATCACTGAATGTAGATATGGATTTGACACCATTTTCATGGATTAACCCCTGCGGCTATGCCGGGCTTGCCACGGTGGACATGAAAACCCTGGGCGTGACCGTGCCGCTGGCCCAAGTCCAGAACGCACTCGCACAGCATTTACAAGAACTTTTGACTGCTTCCTGATTTTTCGACATCGCTTCATACCATGACTACCGAAAACACACCCGTCGCCAACGCCAACTACGATCCCACTGAAAAACAAAAGGGCGCCAGCAAGACCGCACGCATCCCGATCAAGATCGTACCGATGGAAAGATTGCCCAAGCCCGACTGGATACGTGTCAAGGCAGGCTCTCCCACCACGCGCTTCTATGAAATCAAGGACATACTGCGTGCCAACAAACTGGTGACCGTCTGCGAAGAAGCATCCTGCCCCAATATCGGTGAATGCTTTGGCAAGGGTACTGCCACCTTCATGATCATGGGTGACAAATGCACCCGCCGCTGCCCGTTCTGCGACGTCGGCCATGGCCGCCCTGACCCGCTTGATGTTGATGAACCGCTGAACCTGGCCAAGACCATCGCCGCCCTCAGATTAAGCTATGTCGTCATCACCTCGGTAGACCGTGATGACCTGCGTGACGGCGGCGCTGCCCACTTTGCCGAATGCATCAGCAAAATCCGCGAACTGTCACCGATGACACGCATAGAAATCCTGACACCGGATTTCCGTGGCCGCATGGACCGTGCGCTGGAAATCTTGAACATGGCCCCGCCAGATGTGATGAACCACAATCTTGAAACCGCACCGCGCCTGTACAAAGAGGCACGCCCCGGTTCCGACTATGAATATTCGCTGAGCCTGTTGAAACGCTTCAAGGAACAGCACCCCGACACCCCGACCAAATCCGGCATCATGGTCGGCCTGGGTGAAACCGATGAAGAAGTCCTGCAAGTCATGCGCGACATGCGCGCCCACAATGTCGACATGCTGACCATAGGCCAATATCTTGCACCAAGTGGCCACCACCTGCCGGTACGCCGCTATGTCCACCCTGATGTCTTCAAGATGTATGAAGAAGAAGCCTACAAAATGGGCTTCGCTCATGCCGCCGTTGGCGCAATGGTGCGTTCCAGCTACCATGCCGATCAGCAGGCACATGGCATAGGTTGATATGTGAAAATTCATCCTTTGCAAAGGATGAATAAACCTGACGAATTGCATTGGCTGGCTTGGTAAAATAATTTTTCCAAACCAGCCAATCCGCGACTGCTACTCTTCACCCACCTTCTTCCAATTCAAGCTGGCGTTTTATCAACGTCCAGCCAGTCAGCCTTCAGTTCAGGCAAATCACCTCTGAGTTTCAAAAGAATACCTGATCGCCTGTCAGCATCTTGCTACTTATGTACAAAGGTAATCAGAAATGGTTGCTACGGATCTTTATGTTGAGATTTAAAAGTCGAGGCATGTTTTGAATGTGTTGCGACCGGCTCACCCGTTTCATTGAGCCTGATGTCAATCTGGTGCCCCTTGACTGTTTGCCAGACAATGCGTCCGTCCTCCGTCAGAGTCACTTTTTTCCACTCTCCGTCCTGGCTCTGTCTCTGGAATTCGCCCTCCGCAGTCAAGCGGAATTGCATCACCGTATTTTCGTACTTGGTGGTGAACACCCAAGGAGACCCGTCCACCAATTTTTTAACGATAGGGAGTGATTCTCCGGCAAACCCGTTTAGTGAAATCAGGAAGGCCAAGACAACAAAAAGATACTTCATCGAAAATTCCTTTCGCAAATACCGGGACAAGCTGGTTCAAGATTTGTCACTCAAGAACAGCAATCGTCTTAAACTATTCATGATTCGCCATTCCGCGAATTTGCGCCGGACTCACACCCAGCACACGGCGCATGCTGCGGGCCAGATGGCTGGGGTGGGCGAAGCCGGTTTCCAGCGCGATGTCTGTCATGCTCTGCCGCCCTTCCAGCAAGAGCAGACGGGCGCGCTCCAGACGTCGCTCCAGTACATAGCGATGTACCGGCATGCCCATCGCCTGCCTGAACAGTGATTTGAAATGCGACAGGCTAAAGCCTGCCACGGCGGCAAGTTCGGCCAGGGTCAGGTCACTGTCCAGATGCGCCTCTACATAATCAATGACGTGGCGTAGCCGCCAGGTTGGCAGGCTGCGGCTGGGCACAGAGTCTGCGACCGGTTTGCGTGACTGCAAGGCAAACAGGCGGGCGGCCAGGGCGACTGCCAGGCTGTCGGCAAAAATCCGGCCGCCGGGATAAGCATCGTGATCCTCGGCCTGCATCATCCAGCCTATGCGCTCTATCTGCGGATCACGTATATGGATGGCGGGTGCCAGTTGGGCATTGTGCCTGCCCAGGTTCATGGATTCAGCAGTTTCACTGAGGATTTGCGGCGACAGTCGCAGCAGCAGGGAGGTGGCAGGCTGGGTCAGCGTCCAGCGTGTGCTGGACCCACCAGGCACCACACAGAACTGGCCATGCAGGCGCACGCCCTGGCGTTCATAAGAGCCAGCGCGATAAGACACGGGCACAGGGTCGCCCAGATGCAGGCAAAGCACATGGCGTGCATCAACAGGGGAGTCGAACAGACCCAGAGGGACAGGGGAAGTCAGCACATCAAGCAGCGGCAGATCATGGCTGCCAGCACTGTTGAGCAGCGCCACCGATGGATGGGGATAGCATGCAGGTCTGGTCATCGCGCCCTCTAAGTATGCATACCAGGAGAAACATTAATGTAGCGTAAATCATCCGTCTGTGCTCAGGATCGGCTGTTTGTGCGCGCCGTGGCAAAAAGAAGTCCTTAACATTAAACCACTTGCCAATCACAACTGGAGACTGAAATGAAAAGACGGCTTTTTTTGCAAATCACCCCTGCTGCCATAGCCAGCAGTGTCGCTACGATGTGGGCAACGCCAGCACTGGCCATGCAGGCAACAGATGCCGCAGCATTTCGCGCCATGCGCCGCTTTGCCGACCTGTCCATTGGCAAGATCGCATACGTAGACCGTGGCCATGGTGATGCTGCCCTGTTCTTGCATGGCGCACCACTCAACAGCTTTCAATGGCGCGGCGCAATAGACAGGCTGTCGCCCTACCGCCGCTGCATCGCACCTGACTTCATGGGCCTCGGTTATACGCAAGTGCCAGAGCAGCAATCACTGACAGCCGATGCCCAGTTGACGATGCTGGTCAGCCTGCTTGACCATCTGAAAGTTGGAAAAGTGAACATCATCGCCAGCGACAGCGGCGGCGCAGTGGCGCAACTGTTTGCCGTGCGCCACCCATCACGCGTACGCAGCATGTTGCTCAGTAACTGCGATGTCGAACCAGACAGCCCGCCGGCAACTATCCAGCCCGTCCTCGACATGGCGCGCGCCGGCACCCTGGCCGATGAAACCGCCAAGTGGCTGACCGACAAAGCCATGGCCCGCGCCACCTTTGGCAAGGCAGTGTTCCACAACCCGGCAGGCTTCGCTGATGAAACCATAGAGTACTACGTCACCCCGCTGGTCAGTTCACCATTGCGCCGCCAGCAATACCACGCCTTCCACCTGGCCCTGGAACCCAACCCGCTGGCAGGCATGGAAGCGCAACTCAAGCACAGCAACATCCCCGTCAGGATAGTATGGGGTGGCAGTGACACGATATTTGCACAGGCCGACGCAGACTACCTTGACCGGCTATTCCCTCAGTCACGCGGCATACGCCGCGTGCCGGAAGGCAAGCTGTTTTTTCAGGAGGAGTTTCCAGATGTGATTGCGGAAGAGGCGCGGCGTTTGTGGGGTGTGTGACAATCTGTATTTACAATGAGCACACCATAGTCATTAATAAATGTGGTCACGATCGTATTTACATCGCCCGGAACAGGCAGTTGGCTCTTGTGATGCCAACTGCCAAAATTCAAAATGCCGATAATAAAACAAAATCAACCAAGACGTCCCAGGATATCACTTGCGTTGATCGCACCAGCACCAACCAGCTTGACGATCAGGTCTATGCCAGTCACTGCAGCTGACTGATTGACATGTTCATACAAATAGGTACCCGCTGCTGTTCCACTGCCTACATTCACAATGAAGGCTTTGCCATCACCATTTGTCAAAGTACCGGCGCCAGACTGGATATTGGTCGCCAGGGCGGCGAAATCCGATGAACCTATATTGATCGCCCCCAACGATGTGGCCGCAATCCCCCAATAGATCTTGTCAGCACCAGAAGTCTTGAAGTTGGCGATCGTTGTCAGAGAGGTGGCGATAGCTCCCAGTCTCGCATCACCGCCGATATTCAAGTTGAGACTATCGGCCCCGTTACCTGTGGCAGACAAATTAATATTGATGGCACCTGTTGATCCGCTCAAAAACAGAGTATTGCCGCTTGCCGCCGCATTATAGGTAACCGCACCACTCCCGCCCGCACTCACAAAATTGTTAACATCCTTGACCGCATTGATCGTCGTAAGATGACTCGATTCCGTGTGAATGTTGCACATGCCAGTCCCACCCAATGTAACTGTCACCGCCCCAGTGCCTTTACTTCCCTCTACGTAAGAAGACAGATTGGAACCTGTCGTCACGATATTGACTGAGCCTTTCACTCCGCCATCAAACACATTCATATTCTGAAACCCGACACCTGTCACAGTGAAGTTGCCCGTACCGATCAGGGTATCACTGTGATAACCGCCAGCCACGGTACCACTCTTGGCATCAATCGTGGTTGAAACAGAGCTGGTAATGACATGACTATTGCCTGTATCAATCACTTTCAAGGAACCAGCGTTGCCATTGGCTGTAATTGATCCAGTCGTACCGCCAGAAACGATGTAGTTGCCAGTGCCGCCCAGCGTAATATCCGAGGTTGAAGCCTGGTTCACGGTTACGGTTTGTGCAGTCATTGCATTGATTGTTGCAGCTGCAGCAGCCTGATTGATCGCCAGAGTGGCGGTCGGACTTAAAGTCAACACCTCGCCCTGGGCTGCAAACAGATTGATGGCACTTACCCCACTTAGAGTTGCAGCAGTTAAGCTGGCCTTGCCTGCATCGCTGAACGTGATGTTTGCACCTCCTGTAGCATTGGCTGCATTCACAGTTAATCCCAATGTATTGGCATGGGAAGTATTGACTGTCAGACTACCGGTAGTCTGTGTCACCTGGTTCACCGATTGATTGATTCCACCAGTCACGACAACTTCATTGCCACTGGTATTGTAGAAATTGACTGTCTGCGCGCCACTGCCGAGAGTGACCGTGTCCCCGCCTGTCGCTTTATAGTTGTTGATGGCTGTAGCCAATCCGCCAGCCGCCGCTGCACCAGTCGAAGCGTCGAGAACAGCACCAAGCCACGTCTTGGCATAAGCAAATGAACCATTGACAGGGTTATACAGCATCTGGGCTTGTGCATTGCTCGCCAAAGAAGCCGTGAACGCTGTCGCAGCAGTATTTTTTGCCTGCACTGTCACTTGATCCGCTCCTGTTGCGCCACCCAATATCGCAATCGCTGCCGCACCTATACTGACTGCACCACTATCAATCTGGCCAGTCCAGTAATCCAGACCGGCAGAATCAGCAACGTGGTTAAACAGGTTGCCATAAAGTGTGTTGACAGTCTGCTTTGTCGTATAGCCGGCAAAAGCACTGGCATATTCCAGTTGCTGGGAGAAGCTTTGTGCAATCTGCAAAAGAGAAGATGGCACCGTCTGCCAGTAAGCCAGACCCGCCACATCTGCGGGCCGGTTGAAATAAGCGATGTAAAGGTTTTGGATATCGCTAGCTGTTGCCATGTAAAACGCCTTTGAAATAATGGTGAAAAGCTTGCCCAAAAACCGACCGATTCTCTCAGACTTCAGATACAAAGTACACAATCCAAACCACTATTCTTGACTTGGCACCATATTCTTTTGCTGTCAGCGCCATCAAGGCATCAAGGCATCAAGTTCTTTGACAGCAATATTCATGTGGTCGAAAGAAAGTCCCGGCACTTGGCCTGACGTTAGGAAAATGAAGTGCCTGAATAACAACACCTTGTGCCATAAATATTCATCCTGTCCTTAAAAGTTCATCTTCTTCTTGATGCCATTTCGACATTAAATTATTATTAATTGCAATTTGTTTAATCATTAATTACTCCGCAAACTCATCTCTGCACATCCAGAGGACGTTTGCCTGCTGCCTCCATACCCAACCCTTAAAAGTTAAAAGGACCAGGAAATGCGTGCTGCACAAATTCGACGTCATCTTGGGGCATTGCATGCTCCCTTGCCCAGGACCGGGACTTTTCAGGGGTTGATGGCGGGGGCGAAGATGCTCTCGGCAGAGGCTCTGGGGCCTGCCCCACGTAGCAAGGCTGCTTCGCTGAACCTGGAATTTTCTCCGCGTGACTATGTCACTTATCTGCTGTCCATTGATGCCGAGATTGAGCATTGCCTGATGGTGCAATACCTGTATGCGGCGTATTCGCTGGGCGGGCCGCAGGTGCCTGAGGTGTATCGCGATGTGGTGCGCAACTGGCAGGAGGTGATACTCGGTATCGCCAAGGAAGAAATGGGGCATCTGATCTCGGTACAGAATTCGTTGCGGCTGATTGGTGCGCCCCTGCATATGGAGCGTGAGGATTATCCCTGGGATGTGCCGTTTTACCCGTTCCCGTTTGCGCTGGAACCGCTGACGCTCGATTCGCTGGCCAAGTATGTGTATGCGGAATCACCTGTGGATTGGGATGGCGGTGAACTGGGTGACGAGATACGTGCCCGCGTACATGCGGTGACCGATGACCCGCATCAGGTGGCGGAACTGTTCAACAAACTGATACCGCTGGTGCAGGACCCGGATTATCTACCTGACGCCGTCTTCCAGGCCAACACCTACCCCGCCCAGGCCAACTGGGCTGAATGGGGGCGTGGTTACCAGGGCGGCAATCGCGGCAACAGTTCCGGCCAGCCCAGGCAGACGCCGGATGTGCTGGTGGTACCGCAGACCTGCCGTGATGACATGGTGTCGGCCTTGCAGCAGATAGCTTCACAGGGTGAGGCAACCACGGGTGATACGAAGTCACATTTCGTGCGTTTCTTGAATATCTATGTAGAGATGCGTGAATTGCTGGCGAAAGAAACGCTGACTGATACCATCTGGAGCAAAGCCCGGCCCAAGGATTTTTCTGTTGATGGCTGGAAGAAACTGCAGCCTGCCAGCAAGGCAGGCTTGCTGAAAGCCGGTGCTGCATTTGCCCCCTGGTCACCATCGCGCAAGGTGGCGATCAACCCTTATGTGTCACTGGACCCAAGTCAGGAACCAGAAGATGCCGGTGGCAAAGCGACCCGCATCACCCACCCTGAATCAATATTGTGGGCGCAACTACACAACGTGCGTTATCGCATGTTGCTTGCTTATCTGATACACAGCTTTACCCTGTTTGGGGGCTTGAATGCGGCTGGCGCCATCACACCGCGCGGTGCTATCGTCAATGGCACTTTTGGCGAGATGTATAACCTGCGCGCCGTCTCTGAAATTCTGATGCAGTTGCCGGTGTCGGCCACGGACCCTGAAGCCGGTTTTGCCGGGCCACCCTTCCAGATGCCGTATACCCTGAGCAGCCCGTTTGGCGAAACCAATCGCTGGCTTGGTCATCTTGATCTGCTGATTGCAGCAGACAACCTGACGGAAGCACTTTTGCTGATCGCTCCGCCAGCACGCCATACGTATCTGCAAGCCATGCGCGAGGCGGACAAAAACATGCAGGCACTGGCCCAGCGTATTTTGTCCGGCAGCATTGATACTGCACTCTTCTAGGAGCAGCTTATATGTCTATCTTGGAAATCAGAATTTTGCCACCCTTGGCGATTGGCCGTCTTGGTGCTGCCGATGAACCGCTGGAAGCCTTTGACCTGGAAGCAGACCCGACCAGGCCTTTTGATTATCGCAGCATTGTGCCGCGCCCCAGCCTGGAAGTGGACAAGACAAGCGGTGAGATCGTGCGCTCTTACGTGCCTGCACAGATACGCTTCAAGGATGCGGATAAAAAAATCAGGCCGGTTGCGCCATTCCTGGAAGTGTTTGTGCGCACCAGTGATCAGCCCAATGAATTGCAGCCGCTGACCCTGGACCTGTTGCAGCATGAAAAGCTGAGCCTGGCCAGCCTGCACTGGGATGTGGCGCTGAGCAATATCAAACTGTTTCGCCGCACCGGCGATGTGGATGACCAGGTCCACGCCAAACTGACATCGATCAAGGATCATGTGCGCCACCCTGTCATTGGTCATTGCAAGAATTTTTTGCCGGGCAAGACGCTGCCCCTGGGGCATATACAGTACATCAAGCCGACCAAGGACTTTCCAGAGATACGTTTGCGCTACACACCGGCTGGCGGTGTGGTGTACGGTTCACGCAAGCAGAGACTGGAGCCTGACCAGAACGGTGTGCCCGTACTGGTTGATGATCCCATTATAGATAACGATGAGCTGGTGCTGTATAACGAAAAGAAAGGCTGGCTCGGCTATGCCGATGGCACCGTCCCTGGCGTCAGTAATGCCACCCTGAC
Organism: Undibacterium paludis; assembly: GCF_022568815.1. Lineage (GTDB taxonomy): Bacteria > Pseudomonadota > Gammaproteobacteria > Burkholderiales > Burkholderiaceae_D > Undibacterium. The sequence continues at coordinate 256,619 of NZ_JAKZHX010000001.1, forward strand.
TGCACCCGCCAGCATCTATGCAGGTTACGCCGATGCTGACGGCAATCAGGTCAGCTGGGGTTATCTCGATGATGAATGCGACGGCCATGTCAGGGTCAGTCTGAAACTGCATGACGACAAGGTTTTGCATGCGCAAGCCTATATCGGTGCCGGTCCGCCAGCTTTTGCGCCTGACACTTTGCCTGTGCGCGTCATCTCTGACGAGATGGAGCAATTACTGTACGGCGCCGAGGTAAAAGACGAAGAAGTGTCGCTCGATGATGCGACCGAACTGGTCTTGCGTGCGCTGGAAACCGTCAGGCTGATGAATACCGCGGTGATGAATGGCAACCCGGTCAATGGCCGTCTGAACGTAGCCAGTACCATGGTGCGGCAAAACACAGGTGACTTTGAGCGTTATTACGAACCGATAGCCGCCGCCTCGCTGGTGGACAACCTGGCCCTGCGCGCCCTGCATGAGCGCGTCTTCAGCACCCTGACTGCCGGCGGCGCCCCCTGGTTTGCCCAGGCACTGCGTCAGCCGGATGAAATCGGTGACCTGTCGGCAGCCGCACTGCGCAAGATGCCGGCACTGATGCGCGGTGCAGATGGTCGCAGCCTGACCCTGACACGCCGTCATATCGACATGGTGATCAAGGCAGCCAAAAACGCCATGTTTGCCAGCCCCAGCCAGCAGGAGAAAAAAAATGTCCGGTAACAGCGCAAACAAAAAAGCCAGCATCAGTGCCAGCAACCTGACGGCGCAAATCCATCATCGCGGTACGGGTAACCCGGCGTCGGTACTGCCGCGTAGTGCGATATCGAACTGCTTCCCTGGCCTGGAATTTGATTTCAGGAACCTGTGGCGACGCGCCTTTGAAGGCATCACCCTGGTTGAGAACAACAACTATGTGATTGACGCTGAACCCGCCCATGAAAACCTGAAGACCCGCCGCCTGCTACGCTTTGCCGGGCTGGACATGGGCGTGCTCACCACCGGGCCAACCGTGCCGGAGGAAGGCCCCATCACTCTGGCTTCAGCCGCCAACCCGAATGCCGTGTCTTTCATGGAATGGTCCAATTCATTTGCCCGCATTCTGCATTTGCAGGGGCAGATGGTGGAATGTGAATTCACTACCGACAAGAATGCCGACACCGAAGTCTTGTATGACGCCGACACGCCCACCCATAAGGTGCATTTGAGGCTGCGTCACTTTTTTGTCAGCGGCACGGCGACCTTCAACCCGGACCTGCTGCAACCGGGCGAATTGACGCAAGGTTTGTGCGCGCCCTGGCAAAATGATTACCGCGAATGTGCCTGTTACTACTGGGCGGCATCACGGCCAGATTATGTGAATGTGGAGCCTGGCGTCAACGGCCTGTCACGCGGCGACATGTGGTTTGCCAAGAAACGTACGGGCACTTATATCCCCGACAACCGTACCGACAGCCGCCTGTATTCTTACGATGATCTGTTCAAATCCTGGCAAAGGTATTTGCAATTCATTATACGCGGTAAAGATGTCGATGAGTCCTGATCTGGTCACAGAAGATAAGGCTGTCGAAAAGCCGCAGGACCAGCTGCCCGCAGCTCCGGCACTCGCGTCTGCACTGACAGCGACGCTGGCACAACGCATCGTCGCCGCATCGCGCCCCGGCCATCGTGACGCCCACTTGGTGGAAGATGCGCAAGGTGCGCAACTCTTGCTGGTCAATGGCAGCCGCCTGTTTCATTTGCCACCTGAACTGCTCAATGAATTCCGTATCGCCATCGACAGTGATGACAGTCAATTACTGGATGAACTGATCGACAGCTATGGCTTGCAGGCCGCGCCTTATATTGATGATGCACCACTGAACTCACCGCCCATGCACGCGCTGTCGCTGGCTATCGCGCAAAAATGTAATCTAGGCTGTACCTATTGCTATGCCCAGCAAGGGGAGTTTGGCGGCAAGGCCAAAAGCATGGAATTGCAAACAGCCATGCAGGCAGTTGATGTCTTGCTGGCACAGGCTGCGCCGGGAGCCAAGGTCAACCTGGCTTTCATGGGAGGCGAACCCTTGTCCAATCGCGCCGTACTACGCAGCGTGACGGAGTATGCGAGCGAACAGGCGGCACAGCGCAATGTGCGCTGCCACTTTTCCATCACGACCAATGGCACGTTGGTGCAGCCGGAAGACGCTGATTTTTTTGAGCAGCATGGCTTTGCCGTGACGGTCAGTCTGGATGGTCCGGCGGCGCAGCATAACCGCCTGCGCGCTTTCAAAGGCGGCAAAGGTTCTTTCGACCAGATAGTAGAACGCATCGCTCCCCTGCTGGAACGCCAGCGCCAGATGCAGGTGTCGGCAAGGGTGACGGTGACACCCTTCAATCTTAACCTGCCGCAAACCCTGGACATGTTCATCGACATGGGTTTTCACAGCGTAGGATTCTCCCCCCTGTTACGGGCCTCGAATGGCCAGGCAGAAATGGGGGCCGAGGATATGGCAGAAATGCTGCAAGGTATGATTGCCTGCGGCCTGGCTTTTGAACAGCATGTCATGCAGGGCAAGCGTTATCCTTTCATGAACATGCAAAACGCCCTGCGTGAATTACAGCGTGGTACGCATCGCCCCTACCCCTGTGGTGCAGGCGCCGGTTATTTTGGTGTGTCTGCTGATGGCGATTTATCCGCCTGCCATCGCTTTGTCGGTGATGAACAGGGCGGCATGGGCAGCCTGGATAAAGGTGTGGACCGCAGCAAGCAGGCCATCTGGCTCAGCCAGCGCCATGTGCACCAGCAACAGCCTTGCAATGACTGCTGGGCGCGTTACCTGTGTGGCGGTGGCTGCCATCATGAAGTGCTGGCGCGCGGCCGCCATGCCTGTGACTATATACGCGGCTGGCTGCATTACACCATCGGTGCGCACCAGCGCCTGAGCCATCTGACGCCAGACTGGTTTGCCGGACCGGCTGACGAAGCACATGCCTGAAATGAAAGCGATTGTCGATGCCCTGATCATCGGTGCCGGGCCGGCTGGCCTGACGGCCGCCCTGCGATTGCAGCAACTCGGTTATAGCGTGCACATCGTCGAGCGCAGCCCCACCTGGCCCAGGCCACAGATAGGTGAAGTATTGACCCCCGGCATCAGGAACATCGTCGACATGCTTGACGTCAATGATGCACTGGAAACCCTGCCCTACCTGACCGGTTTGCCGACCCATCTGCGCTGGCGCAGCAGCATGCCAGAAACCGTACAGCATGGTGATGCGGCGGTAGTCAATCGCGGTCTTTTTGATGCAACGCTGATGCAGGTGGCAAGCCAGCGTGGCATCACCATCAGTCAACCAGCACAGATCAGGGACATCACGGGCAAGGCCCATGACTGGCAAGTGCAACTGAATCTGGCGGGAGATGTGCAACAGATACAGGCCCGCCTCATACTTGATGCCAGCGGACGCAACAACAGCCCGCAGCAGTTTGCCTGCGCACCACGACTGTCTGCCATGTGGGCAGAGCTGGAGCCGGATCATATCCCCGCCAGCCAGCTTCAATGCACGCAGGTGGAGGCACTGGAACATGGCTGGCTGTGGGGCACACAATTGCCGGACAGGCGCTACCGCATCATGTGGGTCGGTGACCCACACACAGCCCATGCGCACATGCCTGGAAAAGCAGAACAATGGCTGAAGAAAAATTGCGCATACAGTCAGTTATTTGTAGAGCTGGCACAGGCACCGTGGGCCAGCCGCCTGCAAATGTGTGCGGCAACGCCGTACATGTCGCTCGACAGCTGGCAGGATGGCCGCCTCAAACTTGGTGACGCAGCCTTTGCACTGGACCCCATCTCTTCATCCGGCGTGGAAAAAGCCATGCGCTTTTCTTTGCAGGCTGTGGTTGCCGTGCATACCATGCTGAGCGGAGCAGATGCCGATCACGACGAGTTGGCGCGTCAATTTTATGAACAACGCCTGACTGAAACCTGCGCACGTCACCAGCACTGGACGAAATCGTATTATGCCCAGGCCTGGTGCAGTGAAAAATCATTCTGGCAGCAACACGCGCATAATCATGATCATGAGACAGCAACCCATCCGCTCGTCACATCTTTGCACGAGCAGATGAGGCAGCTACGCAATTACCGCCCGGCAGAATTAAAACCACTGACCGATTTTAATCAGTACAAAACTTTGCGGCTGCATCCAGCCGCCAGCATGACCGAAGCTTACTGTGTTGTGGATGACAAGGTGCAAAAACAGGTAGCGCTTACCCACCCCAACCTGGACCGGCCCCTGTCTTTTCTGGAAAACGAAGCCCTGTTCCCTCGACTCGATTTTCTATGGCAGGCGCAGACATTGAACGAGGTACTGAATCGGCTTGGGCAACAAATGCCACTGCAAAAATCACAAAGGATTACAGCCTGGTTGTGGCAGCGCGGGATACTCGAAAGTATCTCCTGAGAGCAATTCTGTTCAACTCAAAATCCAACATGCCGCCCCTGCATGACAATAATCCTTCCTGATAAGAATGGCTGGAATTGCGTGAAAATTGGCTGTTTTTTTGCAAAAATCACGTGCTAGAATTTTGTCGCCAATTTTTAAAAATGGAGACAAAATGCATATGATAAAAACTAAACATCCTATGGCAGCACTGCTGTTCGCAATGACAGCGACGCAATTGACAGCTTGCGTGCACGTGGAAATCAGCGACAAGCAGATGATACGTCCCGACAGTGCGACCGCTTATAAGGCTGGCCCCAAATTGACACAGGAAGCAATACAGAAGATAAACCCTGATGCGCAGATCAGGGATGAAACTGTCATCGCGGCAGACCAGAGCAAGCTGGAAGGCCTTTCCTTACGGCAGAACGGCAGCAAGGTGACCGTGCTCTACTTTGGCGGCAACCTGTCTCACGTCGATGAAACAGTCCCCTACCTGCAAAAAAACCTGGGAGCATGCAAAGTCAATCTGGTGACGTTTGATTACCGTGGCTATGGTCGTACCAGCGGTGTACCGGATACAAACACCCTGCATGAAGACGCCCTGCGTATCTACGATAGCGTGCGTGCCCAGACCCAGGGCAAGCTGGTAGTCCATGGACATTCCATGGGCAGTTTCGCCACCGGCACCATTGCCAGCCAGCGCCAGCCGGACGGCGTCATCCTCGAAGCCACAGCCAACAACTTCAAGGACATGGTAGACAACGCCGTGCCATGGTATGGCAAACTGATATCGAGCATCGACATAGAAAAAAACCTGCTCAGTGTGAACAACGTCAGCGCAATGGCCAGATACCAGGGCCCCAGCCTGGTGATTCTCGGTGAAAAAGACCAGCAGATGCCGGCAGCTCTGGGGCAAAAAGTGTATGACGCCATCCCTGCAAAAAACAAGCGCCTTCTGCTGCTCAAAGAAGCGGGCCACACCGGCATGCTCAAACGTGAAGATGTACAAAAAGCGTATTGCGATTACATACAACAAATCATTCTGTAATCCCGGAACGGCAAGCTGCCAGCAACGCAGCTTGCCCCCCAGCCCAGCAGGCTATCGTCACTGCACTCAGTTGCGTATATAGACCTGCCCTATGTATTCTTTCAATCCCTCCGCCAGAAAATCGAAGGTCGTTCTGTAGCGTTGGTTCTGCTTCAGGTCTTCATGCATGACTATCCAGGTCGGGAAGTTGATCTGTAGTGCTGACGGCAAGATATGCACCAGATCAGGGTTGCGTCTGGCCAGCAGGTTCTGGCAGATGCCTATGCCAAAACCGGCACGGATGACGGCCAGTTGGGCGATGTCGTTGTCTACCCGCAGGCTGAATTTGTCTCGCTGTATGAAAGGGAATTTTTCCTGCAAGGCGCGCATGTAGGGCAGCACGGTATCGAAGCCTATCAGGCTGTGGTTGGCCAGGTCGGCAGTGTCTTTGGGCATGCCATGTTTTTCCAGATAGTGACGGTGTGCATAAAGACCCAGAGTGACGTCACCAACGCGTTTGGCCAGCAGGACATCTTGCCTGGGTGCTGCCATCCTGACGGCGATATCTGCATCACGGCTCAGCAGATCCTGGCTCTTGCTCGACAGTACCAGTTCTATACGCAGATCAGGATGGGCCTCCTTGAGCCTGGTGATGATGCCAGGCAGCACTTCTACGCCTATCACATCCGAAGCGGTGACGCGGACGGTCCCCCTCACCTCATGCGCTTCTGCGGCAATGACACGTTCCAGCGCTGCAGCAGTGTTTTTCAGGCTTTCGGCAAAGGGACGCAGGGCCAGCGCACTTTCCGTGGCAGACAAACCATGCTGGGAGCGCACGAACAGGGTCACGCCCAGTGACTGTTCCAGCGCTTCTATCTGCCGCCCTATGGTTGGCTGGGTCAGGCCCAGCGCCCTGGCGGCCGCCGACAAAGAACCTTCTTCCAGCACCGCAAGGGCAGCACGGTAATGATCCCAGCTGACAGCACTGCTGGCAGATTGGTGAGTAGTTTTTTTAGCCATACATAAATGTATACCATCTATGACTTTTTCGCTAATTGTGTTTAATACTGCCAAGGAGCAAACTTCTCTTGCGGTCTACAAATGACAAACCCTCTGAAAAGGAAACAAGATGAAAACGACTCAAAAAGCGCTGGTACTGGGTGCAACTGGTGGTGTAGGTGGCGAAGTCGCCAGGCTGCTGATACAACGTGGCTGGCAAGTCACCGGTCTGACCAGGAATGAACAGGCCCTGCGTGAGCAGCCTGATGGCATCAACTGGGTGGCAGGTGACGCCATGAACCAGCAGCAGGTGATTGATGCCGCTACCGGTGCTTCATTGATCGTCCATGCGGTCAACCCGCCTGGTTACCTGGACTGGGAAAAACTGGTGCTGCCCATGATAGACAACACCATTGCCGCTGCCAAACAGGCTGGTGCGCGCATCTTGTTGCCTGGCACGGTATACAACTATGGCCCTGATGTCTTCCCGGATATTGATGAGACTTCGGCACAATTCCCTATCAGCAAAAAAGGCAAGATACGGGCAGAACTGGAACGTCGCCTGGAAAAAGCCTCACATGATGGTGCACCTGCGCTGATCGTGCGTGCCGGTGATTTCTTTGGTCCGCGTGTTGCCAATAGCTGGTTTTCACAAGGGCTGGTAGCGCCAGGCAAACCGGTATCACGCATACAGTATCCTGGGCAGCCTGGTATAGGTCATCAATGGGCCTACTTGCCGGACGTGGCAGAAACCATGGTCCGGCTGGTTGAGAACGCTGACAAACTGGGTGCCTTTGAAACCTTCCACATGCAAGGTCATTGGGATGCAGACGGTACGCAAATCGCCGCTGCCATCGCCCGTGCTGCCGGCAAGCCCGAAATGAAGGCAAGTGGCTTTCCCTGGTTCGTGCTGCGTCTGCTCGCCCCCTTCAAGCCAACACTGAAAGAATTATTTGAGCTGCGTTATCTGTGGAAGACCCCGCTGCGCATGCATAACGCCAAGTTGCTCAAGATATTGGGTGAAGAGCCGCACACGCCGCTTGACCAGGCCATACGTGTGACTTTGCAAGGTTTGAAGTGCATTTAATTCCTGCCGGGCTCTGCCTGGGCAAACATATAGACTGAGAGGAAAAAATCATGCTACTCAAGAAAACTGCCCCTGCCCTCGTGCTGCGCGCATTACGTCTGTCCACGCAAACCTGGCAACTGAAAACCGAAGACCGCCTGCTGAAGATAACAGGCGTCATGCAAAACCTTGGTGTGCTCGACGCCTTGCGTACGCCAGGCGGCTTAGGTCCGGTGGCCTTCAGCCTGATTGCCGTCATCGGCAAACCTTGGATGACCAGACTTAAGGCTCAGCCTTGTATCTTCAAGAGCAGGACATGCTGAGCACAGGGTCTGGCATTTGCACTGCCAGACCGGCCTTCCCCCTTCCCTCTGCCATCATTGTGCAGATCGCAAAGACTGGTACGGTGCAGGCGCCCAGACGTAGCTATCGTCCTTATCTTTCTGTTTGCGAATATGTCCCAGGCCAGGAAAAGAAATATGTGCGCTGCCCAGCAGGTATCCATCCCTGGCGGCATCCGCAAACAGACGCTGACGACTGATCACCGCAGCATCATGGTCAACATCATATTCTATGCTGACCGTGGGTTCAGAGAATTGTATCTCTGCCACATGAACGGTATCCCCCCACAGCATCAGACGCTGCCCCTGGCTTTCTATCAGGTAGGCAGAATGGCCCGGTGTGTGTCCATAGGCTGGCACAGACCTGATACCTGGGAATAACTGGGTCGCACCATCAAAACTCTTGAGCTTGCCTGCAACCACATAAGGGTCCATGGTTTGATGCGATTGCCTGAAAGTCGTACTCTTTTCAGGATGGGCCAGACGCGCTGATTCACCGAGCCAGAATTCACTGTCGCGCCTGTCCACATACACGGTGGCATTTGGGAACAGACGTTGCCCGCCTATCGCCAGGCCACCGGAATGGTCGCCATGGATATGCGTGAGCAGAACAGCATCAACCTGCTCAGGTTGATAGCCTGCCGCCTTGAGGTGACGTATCAGCAGACCGCCTGCATGCGGACCAAACAATTCCCCGGCGCCAGTGTCAACCAATACCAGTTGTTTGCCGGTGTTGATCAGGTAATTGTTGATCGACAGTTCTATGGGCAAATGCTCGTGACTGTCAACGATGGCCTGACGCACCAGTTCACCCGGATGCATGATTTTGTCCACGTCGCGGCTTGCCGTACCATCGGACAAAACCGTCACTTCAAAAGCGCCAAGATGAGTGCGGTAATACCCAGGCGCCTGGCTGGTAACCATGGGAGCTGCCGCATTCGCCAGACCTGAAGACAGGAAATTGACAGAAAAAACCAGGCTCACGGCTATACGCAGCAAGCGACGGGTCACAACAGATTGAAAAGAAACTGACATTGATATGCTCCGGTTTATTGCCCACATGGGATACTCGGCATCATAAATGTAGTTAATCACCTTAAATAGCGGGTAAACTGGCATTAATTATGCCATTTACGGCACAATCAGCAAAACTCACACTAAAGGAAAGCATGCTGGAAAACATACCTGACTGGTTGATTTTTGTAAAAGTTGTACAGCATGGCAGCTTTACGGCAGGCTCTGCTTCCCTGGCCTTGCCTACGACAACGGTAAGCCGCAGGGTACGTCAGCTGGAGCAAAGACTGGGGGTACAGTTATTACACAGGACAACCAGGCGCCTGGGCCTGACTGAAGCCGGAACCGTTTACTTCCAGCATTGCGAGCCCATGCTTGACATGATCAGGCAGGCAGAAACCGCCGTACAGCAATTGCAGGGCAAGCCACGTGGTCTGTTGAAGATGACAGCACCATTCTCCGTCATGGTGAATCTGATAGGCCCGTTACTGGCTGAATTCAATACACTTTACCCGGAAGTGACCATAGACGTGGCCCTGAGTCATCAGGTACAGGACCTGGTCTCCAAAGAGGTTGACGTGGCGCTGCGCCTGGGGCCATTACCCGATTCAAGCCTGGCAGCGCGGCGCCTGGGAATACTGAGCAACCGCATTTTTGCCAGCCCGGCTTATCTTGAACGCCACGGCGAACCATCACACCCGGACGAACTGATCCATCACCGCACGCTGACAACCAGAGTGGCTTTGCATGGTGACACCTACGCCTGGTCACTCGGACAAGATGGGCCGGGCGGGGCAAACAGTGCACGGCTCAATTATCCAATCAAACCCGTGATCGTGGCAGACGACCCCGAAGTCCTGAAAGCTCCTTTATTCGGCGGAACTGGCCTCATGCTGGCAACCGACCTGATCATGGCTCGGCATGTCAGCGAGGGTCTGGTTCGCCCGGTATTGCCAGCGTGGACAGGGCGCTGTCCGGAACTACATGCGGTATTCCCCAAGGCCCGCATACTGCCTGCCAAGCTGCGTGTTTTCATCGATTTTCTGGTTCGGCACATGAATGAGAGCATACGCTGACACAAGATAGCGAGGACATGTCAGATCACCTGACAAAAAACCGCTTGCCTGCTGATGATTTTTTTGACAAATTTAGCAACAAACCGGCGCGAATTCCGTGTTTTTATCAACTATCTGCAAGCAAATTCGGGGAAAGCCGGGTAAAGGAGTATAATCCAGTGACGAATCAAATTCGTGCTTACCGTATTGTTGTGCTTCTGTACAGGCAATCCCAGGCAGCAAGCTGCCCATGACTTGATCAAAACCGTTTTATCTGCCGTCTGTTGAGACCGCTTGTACCTGCGCACTGTGTAAATTGATGGCAAAACCATCGAAGCACAGCCTACTTCAACATCTGACTTGCCCTGACAACGCTGCCTGGCAGACCGGTCGCAAGTAAGTTCACCGTACTCCCCTGCAGACGATACTGCTTCGTCTGCGCGTTCGCGGCAGCAGTTTTTGATGTCGCCTCACCTTAATTGAAAAAAGAAAACACATGGCAAAAGAAGAATTGTTGGAAATGAGTGGCCAGGTTGAAGAAGTGCTGCCCGATTCACGTTTTCGCGTGAACCTGGACAATGGTCACAAATTGATTGCCTACACCTCAGGCAAAATGCGTCAGCATCACATACGCATTTTGGCCGGTGACAAGGTGACACTGGAATTGTCGCCATATGACCTGACCAAGGGCAGGATTACTTTCCGTCATATAGAAACACGCGGGCCAGCGGGTGGTGGTGGTCAGTACCGTCGTCGCTAACAAGCATCCGTCAACAAACCATGTCAGCTTTCATACTGACGCTGCACCCATTTGATGACACCGTCCAGGCTACGGAAATCGGCAACTGAACGACAGACTATGTGCGGGTGCCTTGCCCGCAACATTGCCGACAGGGCCGAGCCTGGCCCCAGTTCCAAAGCAAAACTGATGTTGTTTTCTGCAATGGCATCCATGCAGGCATCCCAGTGTATGGTATTGCTTAACTGCGCCAGCAGGCTGCTGCGTATTTGCGCACCTGTACAGACTTTTTCCGCATTGACGCCAGCCAGCACCGGCACGGCATTATCACGAAAAGCTGTTACGTCCAGCGCAGTCGACAATACCTGCTGTGCAGGCTGCATCAAAGGCGTATGTGAAGCAACATGCACAGCAATCTCTGTCAGATTGACATCCTGCCCCGGTAATCGCAGGAACAGCGAGGCTGCCTCTGCAATATCGTCTGACAGGCCGGCGACAATGACCTTGTTGGCGGCAGTGACGATGGCGATATGCAGTTGATGTTGCTGCGCGACCTCAGCTATTTTATCCAGAGGAATACCGGATACAGCAAGCATGCCTTGCGGCTTTGTGATGCAGGCCTGCATCATGGCGGCGCGGCTGGTCGCCAGAGCCAATACGACATCCACATCAAGACTGCCACTGACTGCATGGGCAGCAAATTCGCCTATGCTGTATCCGGCAACCAGATCTGCTTGCGGTAAATGCTCACGCAGCGCCAACCAGTTTGCCAGTGTCGCCGTGACGATCAGGGTTTGGGCGTACAGGTTTTCAAACAGCAGTCCCGGTGTTGCCAATACATCCGCCAGTCGTTTACCGTCTATGCTTTTATCCAGTGACAGTTGCAGCCATTCTGCGGCTGTTGCATTGGTGTTCGCCATGTCGAACATCTGCGCAGTTTGCGCTCCCTGGCCGGGACAAAGCAGGGCAAATCTGTTCATCGCTCAGGGCTTTTCTGCAACCGGGAAATTCATGCAGAGATCATGTACAAAACAGGTCGCCGCCAGCAGGTCGGCAGCACCACCCGGCGATAGTTTTCGCTGGATGAATTGCTGGTGATATTGCTCGGCCTGTTGCAACCAGACAGGGTTTTCAGTCGCCCCCTGGTTTAAAAATCCCTGTGCTGCGGTCCTGGCAAAATCAACGCCGCTCGTGCCACCGCGATGATATAAATTGGTATCACTGATATGCGCCATCAATGCAAAGAAAGTATCGACCTGGGCCAAATGGATGTCACTCCTTTTGCGAAGGCTTTTTTGCATGCGTGGTAATGCCACATCGAAGATTGACGGAAATCCTGCTGCCGCCTCTTCACGCGCACCACTGACTGCATAATGATGTGCGACTTGCTGTCCATGGCTGAGAACATCATCGGATGACTGGGCTGCGCTGTGCTCGCGTAATGCCTGGCCCCAGTGTGATGCGATGGCTAACTGCAAACTCGCCGGTGACATCCCCTGCCCTTGCTGCAAACAACAGGCAGCGGCGGCACACAGGATACCAAGCGCAAAAATCGCCCCTCTATGGGTATTGACACCTCCGGTCGCCAGCAGCATGCGCTGTTCAGCCCTGATGCCTAACTGCCTGAGTTCTTCAAATCCCGCGCCACGCGCACCGGCAATGGTGATCGCCTTGAAGTAATGTCGCAGAGCAAACAGGCTGCGCATGAAGCAGGCAGCATCCATATCGCTGTGGCTGCCCTGGTCGCGCAAAGAGACCAGACCGGGTTTGGGGTAGAGAACCAGTTCAGCATACAGGCTGCGCACAGCCAGCCTGGCGATCAAGTGCAGCTGTTGCCTGGCCTGCATGTTTGCCTGCCACGGCAATGTTGACACACAGGTTTGAAAAGCTGACTGGCTTAACATGGCAATTCACCTTCCGGCAATTGCTGCAGCAATTCCTGGCGCGTGCGCAGACTGACGCCTTGCAAGCTTTTTACCATGACGCGCTGCTGCAAATAATCAGTTGCTTCGCTGGGACATTGTGCCCACTCTTTCCAGGCCACGGCCATTTCATCAGGGAAGATAATTTCACCATCCAGTGGTAACAGCTGGCTGTACTGCTGTAGCAAAGCCAGACCGACACGCAACTGCGCCTGGTGATAAGGGCGGAACAGGATATCAATGTCAGATGCCGCATTCAGGTAAGCCTGCCCCGTCAGGAATTGCATGGACAATGAACCATACACGCGCAGCTTGATACCTGCCAGCAATGCCTCGTGATGCAGCTTTTGCAAATCAGCTTGCCAGACGGCAGGTGCAGTCATGATCACGCTATGCAAAGACAGAGACGGTTGATGGATGGCGATGTCGTCAAGTTTGATGCGGGCAGCAAAGCGTGGCTTGTTGCCATCAAGCGGTGGCAACGGAAAACCTATGCAGACTTCATCATCTGCGGCATCCGGCTGGCGGCGCGTGACCACGGCAGGCCATTCTTCCTGCTGCCAGAGACCAAGCCTGGCCTGCAGATCCGTTGGCAACACCAGGCCCTGCCAGGCAGTATCAGACAGCCAGACCAGATCATGTCTTTGGTAATGCGCAAAACTATCCATGTCTTACTTTTCTTGTGCCAGTGCTTGCGCCATGATGGTATCGATGACTTGCTGCGCCATGCGACGGCCACCGCGTTGCCTGCCCAGTTCACTGCGTCTGTCTGCTGCATCAGCGCAGGCAAAAGCCTGTTGCAGACATTGCGCCAGGTCACCTTGCCAGATCGCCTGCACGCCACCCATGCGTTCATAGTTCTTTGGCCCTGGCGCGAACACGGGATTATCCTGTGCCAGTTCTGTCAGTCTTTCTTCTGCCACTTTGGTGATGCGCGCCATGGCAGGCAACCCCATCACTCTTATCGTTGCTTCTGGCAAGGCATAGCAGGCATCGGCCATCATGCCGCTGGTAATGAAACCGCCAGACAAGGCCTGGTCATAAACCAGGGCGACAATCTTGTGGCCGGATTGCCTGGCCAGTTCCAGGCATTTTCCCAGATGTGCCATATAACTATTGATGCCCAGCATTTCATCCCGGTGGCGCAGGCGCTGGCCCTGGGTATCAACCAGCAAGAGTATCGGCCTTTGCGGAAATTCACGCACCGTCGCCAATACGGCTTTTGCCTGTGCCAGGGCGATCTCTACACCGATGGAAGTATGCCCACTGGTGCCGATGACACTGATAGTTTGCTCACCAATCTGCGCCGAACCCGAAATAAAATCATCAATGATATTGACCTGATGCCCCTGCGGGAATAATTGTGCCAGTAATTGCAGGCTATCCATGCTGGCGCTCCCCTGTCTTGATGCCGGCTGTCAGTTGCAAGAAAGCCTCTGCATCAAGCATGGCCACTTCTTCCAGATGTCTGACGCCCATGGCGGCCCAGATATCCATGGGTTCAGTCATGTCCCCAAAACTCTGCAATCTGTTATTCAACATTGTCTGTTCGTCTTCAAGGTCTTGCAGGCTCAAGGCAACGTCAGCCTGGGCAAAGTGCTGCATGGCCTGGACAACTGCTGTCTTGAATTGGTACGTCTCATCGGCCACCAGTATCTGGCAATCACCAAGCAGGTATCGGTGCTTGCCACCCGTGGTGCGCCATACCAGGGCGCGGTCACGTGAATCAAATTCTTCTACGCCGTTGGCAGTTTCTATGACTTCCGGACCGGACATGGCCAGACGCGCTTCTTCTGACATGATAATGACGTTGGCGCAGCGCGAGACTATGCCCATGCCGCCAAAGCAACCATTACTGCCGCCGATCACCACGATCACAGGAATGCCAGCGGCGCGTACGGCCAGCAAGGCGCGCATGACTTCAGAAACGGCAATCAAACCCGCATTCGCTTCATGCAGACGCACACCGCCCGACTCGGCCAGCAAGACCAGGGCATCAGGTTGGTTCACGATAGCCGCCCGCATCAGCCCGACCAGTTTGGCGCCATGCACTTCACCAACTGCCCCGCCCATGAACCCACCTTCCTGCGCAGCCACATAGACCTGCTTACCCTCGATACTGCCACGACCAACAACGACACCATCATCAAATGACACGGGTGCATTGAGTTGCGGCAGATGCGGGCTGGTCCACTGGCTCGAAGGCGGCAAAAATTCTTTGAAATCGCTGACCATGGCAGCGATGCGCTGTCTTGCCGTGCTCTCCAGATAGCTGCTCATGGTGCTTGCTCCAGACAGGCTTCGATGGCCTGGTCAAGGCGCAGGCTGACCACGGCTGGCGTCGCCCCCATGTCATTGATGGCAATGCTGGCATCTGCCAGTTGCCAGCGCTGGTTGAAGTCATGCATGACCGCCTGCCAGATGGCGCCAAAACCCATGGCAGCGGTATTGATTTCTATCTCGCAGGCGTTTTGCAAATCCGCTACCTGTACCAGCACTTCGAGGTTACCGGAACTGACGACACCGACCAGTTGTGTTGCACCAGCCAGTTTGCGTTGTCCATTTTCAAAGCGGAACACCAGTTTTTCCATGACTATCCTTACCAGTTCCTGAAGCGCTTGGGCGGTTGATATAAACCGCCCGATGCGCGTACCAGGTCTTTCATGTTCTTTGCGGCCAGCAGGTCACGTGTGGCCAGGCGTTTGTCTATGCCCAGGTCTTCTGCGCGTTTGATGATGCCACGATCACGCAGGTTTTCTACCATGCGTTTATCACGTGCCAGCCCGACTGGCGTATAACCTGCGACACCGCGTATGGCCTGCTCACGTTCTTCTTCACTGCGGCACAGGAGAAGATTGACGATACCTTCTTCTGTCAGGATATGGGTCACATCGTCACCATAAATCATCACGGGCGGTATCGCCATATTGGCCTGCTCTGCCAGTTGCCAGGCATCGAGTCTTTCCACAAAGGCAGGTTGCATATGTTCGCGGAAGGTCTCGACCATCTGTACCACCAGTTTTTGTCCGCGTGGTATCTGATTGCTGCCTGCGCGTGCCTCGCGACCAGCTTTGAGCCATGCCGGACTGGCATGGCGTCGGCCACGTGCATCTGCGCCCATATTTGGCGCGCCACCAAAACCGGCGATACGGCCCAGGGTGGCTGTCGATGAATTGCCCTGCAAATCAATCTGCAATGTGGAACCGATGAACATGTCGCAGGCGTAATGCCCTGCTGCTTGTGACAGTGCGCGGTTGCTGCGCATGCTGCCGTCAGTGCCGACAAAAAAGATATCGGGCCGGGCGCGGATATAGTCTTCCATACCCAGTTCAGAACCAAAGGAATGCACGGATTCAACAAAACCTGCTTCTATTGCCGGTATCAATGCCGGGTGCGGGTTCAGCGCCCAATGACTGGCAATCTTTCCTTTCAAACCCAGCGATGCTGCATAGGTGGGCAAGAGCAATTCTATGGCGGCGGTATCAAAACCTATGCCGTGGTTGAGACGTTTGACTTCATATTCGGCATAGATACCCTTGATGGCCATCATCGCCATCAAGACCTGTATCTCGGAGATCAAAGCAGGGTCACGGGTGAACAAAGGTTCTATGTAATGCGGCGTCGGCGCCTGCACGACAAAGTCTACCCAGCCTGCAGGTATATCAACACGCGGCAAGACATCAACTATTTCATTGACCTGGGCAATCACGATGCCGGATTTAAAGGCGGTGGCTTCGACGATGGTCGGTGTGTCTTCAGTATTGGGGCCAGTATACAAATTGCCTGCACGGTCAGCCGACTGCGCTGCGACCAGGGCAACGCGCGGCGTCAGGTCAACGAAATAGCGTGCATACAATTCCAGGTAAGTGTGGATAGCGCCGATATTCAACTTGCCTGCCGAGGCCAGCTTGGCCAGACGCGCAGCCTGCGGGCCAGAAAATGAAAAATCGAGTTTGCTGGCTATCCCTTTATCGAAGACATCAAGATGCTCAGGCAAGGCCAGCACCGACAGCAACATGTGCAGGTCATGAACATGGGCCGGGTCAAGTTGCGTCAGGGCTTTTGCCAGGAAATCTGCCTGCTTCTGGTTATTGCCTTCCAGGCAAACCCTGTCACCTGCTTCCAGCACCGCATGCAGACAATCACCGACACGCTGCTGTGGCAGTATCTTGCCCTGCAAATCATTGCCCAGCACAGCGGCTGCGCGTTGCAGGCGCTGCCGGCGATTGGTTTGCAGGGTATTCCAGCGACCGTTCTCGGTCATTATTTGACTCCCATCAAGGCATCCGGAAAAGCTGTCGCAATGTGCGGGAATACACACAGCAAAATCACAGCCAGCAGCATCAATAACAGAAAAGGCATGACACCCCAGACGATATCCTTCAAGGGTATATCAGGCGCAATATTCTTGATGACAAAAATATTCAAGCCCACGGGCGGATGAATCAGGCCCATTTCCATGACGATGGTCATGACCACACCAAACCAGATCAGGTCAAATCCTGCCACTTTCAGCGGTGGCAGTATGATAGGACACATCATCAGGATAATCGAGACCGGTGGCAGGAAAAAACCAAACACCACCACCATCAGCAAGATCACTGTCAGCAACATCCATTTGCTCAAATGCAGATCCACCACCCACTGCGCGGCCGACTGGCTGATGTGCAGATAACTCATGACGTAAGAATACAGCAGTGACATGCCGATGATGAACAGCAGCATCGTCGATTCCTTGATCGTCGAGGTAATGAAAGGGGAAATATCTTTTGGTCGCCAGACGCCATATACGATCGCGATCAGCACCATCGCCAGCAAGGCGCCCAGACCGGCTGTTTCCGAAGGTGTGGCGTAGCCGCCATACAAGGCCACCATGACACCGATAAGCAGGATGACAAAAGGTAGCACACGCGGCAGCATCTCGACTTTTTGCGCCAGTGTGAAATGCTCTTTTTCCAGATAGGCAGATGCCGTACCACTTTGCTGGTAAGCTTGGTAGGCCACTGTATACTCACGGCGCGCACGATATACCGCATAGCCGGAGAACAAAGTCACCAGCAAGATACCGGGGCCTATGCCAGCCAGAAACAGGCGCCCCAGCGACTGCTCAGCAGCGACCGCATACAGGATCATGGTAATCGATGGTGGCAACAAGATACCCAGCGTGCCGCCGGCAGCGATGATGCCTGCCGCAAAACCAGGTGAATAGCCGCGCCTGCGCATTTCAGGTATACCGGCAGAACCGATGGCAGAGCAGGTCGCCGGTGAAGAGCCAGCCATGGCTGCAAACATGGCGCAGGCAAAGACATTGGCGATCCCCAGACCGCCCGGCACCTTATGCAACCAGGCATGGATGGCGGAATACAAGTCGCGTCCGGCTGGTGATTTGCCTATGGCCGCACCTTTGAGGATGAATAAAGGTATCGACAGCAAGGTGATCGACGCCATTTCTTCATAGACGTTCTGGGTGATGGTATCGAGTGACGCAGAAGGCATGAAAAAATACATGAAGCCGGTCGCCACTACACCCAAAGCAAAAGCGATGGGCATGCCGGAAAACATCACCACCAGCGTGACGATGCCATATAAAACGCCAAGGGTAAGCGGGCTCATGCTGCCTCCCGCTTATTGGTGATGGCTGCAAATACCTGGATCACGATCTGCAAAGACAGCAGCGTCATGCCTGCGGCCATCATGGCATAGGGTATCCACAAGGGCGGCGCAAATGTCGATGAAGTCGTTTGCCCATCAACCCAGGCTTCATGGAACAGCGTCCAGGACTTCCATGAAAAAAACAGGCAAAACATCGCACTGATGATATCCACCATCAACAGGCGAAAACGGTTGATGGCAGGTGGCAGTATCGATGACAGGACCTCTATGCCTATATGACCGCGAAAAGATTGTACATAGGCGGCAGAAAAGAAAGTCACACCTATCAGCATGAAGACCGAGGCTTCATCCTGCCAGTCTGTCGGCACCTTGAACAGGTAACGTGTGACGACAGAATACGTGAGGATGAATGCCGTCAGCAGCATGGCGACCATAGATAGACGGACAATCGCTTTATTGAGCCATTCCAGTACTTTCGCCAGCCTGGCGATCATGGGATTATCGGGTGCTGGCGGCCCTTTCGGCGCAGTTACCTCAAAACCATGACTCATAGTAATTTCTCCGCCAGCTTGAGCAATTTGGCACAGTTTTCATTTTTGTCGGCATAGTCCTTCCAGGCCGTGGTACGGGCGATTGCCTGCCATTTCTTGACCGTAGCGGCACTCAGGTCAACCACCTTGGCGCCCTTCTTTTCATACACCGTGGCAACAGCAATATCGTCCTGCTTGGCTGCCTTGATGGCAAAGGCTTCCAGCTCGGCGCCCACGGTCATGATGGTGTTTTGCTGATCTTTCGTCAGCTTGTCAAAAATTGCTTTGGACATCATCAGCGGTTCAAACATATACCAGTAACTCTGGCCGCGGCCACTGGTCAGAAATTTGGAGACTTCTTCGAGGCGGAAAGAGATCAGCGAAGTCGATGAAGTCATTGCCGCTTCCATCGCCCCTGTCTGCATCGCTGCATAGATTTCATTTGATGGCAGAGATACCACGGCGGCACCTGCGGCTTTCAGCACCAGATCGACTTCGCGCGAGCCACCGCGTATTTTCATGCCTTTGACATCATCAGGGTCAACCACGGCCTTGGTGCGCGATGCCACGCCACCTGCTTGCCAAATCCAGCTGATCACGACGATGCCTTTGTCGAGCAAGAGTTTATTAAGCTCCTTGCCAACTTCAGCGCTCTTCCAGGCGGCACCGACTTCATAAGAGGGCACCAGGCCGGGCATGAGGCCGATATTCACTTCAGGCACCTCACCACCGGCATAGGACAAGGGCACCAGTGACAGATCCAGCGCGCCCTTGCGCATGGAGGAGAATTGCGCATTGGTCTTCATCAGAGAGGAACCAGGGTAAATCTCAAACTTCAGGCTGCCGTTGCTGCGCTTTTGCACTTCTGCCGCAAACATGCGACAGAGACGGTCACGAAAATCCCCCTCTTCCAGCGTGCCGCCAGGGAACTGGTGCGAAATCTTCAACACGGTCTGCGCCCTGGCAGTCAGGGGTGAGAGCGCAGCAGCCAAAGGGACGAGAGTTAAACCCTGCAATACATTTCTTCTTTTCTGCAACATGATGTCTCCTGAGGTATATGGGTAATTAGCATGCTTTTTTAGCAAACTCTTAGCTGTCTGTACCTTGCATATCAAGACAATCATGCTTATCTTGTATGCTATTTTAATTTTCTTGTATACAAGATCGACTATTTTGCATTCAAAGTCAACTTGAATATATACTTAGGAATGAATTTTTTAAGCTTACCGATAAAATGAAAAATCGATCCGCCAGCCTGCGTGAAGAAATTGAAGAACTGATAGCAATAGGACAATTGCAGCCAGGACATCATCTGGATGAAACTGAACTGGCCGAGCGTTTTGGCGTATCGCGCACACCTATACGCGAGGCACTGATACAACTGGCGTCTATGGGCATCATAGAAATGCGGCCACGCCGCGGAGCCCATGTCGCCACCATCAGCCCGCAACAATTGGTGGAAATGTTTGAAGTCATGGCTGAATTTGAAGCCATGTGCGGTCGCATGGCTGCACGCCGGATGTCAAAACAGGAACAACTGGATTTACAGGCAGCCCACCAGGCCTGCAAGGAGGCCCGCGATGCAGTCGAGCCGGATGCCTATTTCTACAAGAATGAAGTATTTCATGCCCTGATCTATCGTGGTAGCCACAACGATTTTCTCGAATCACAGGCGATGAATCTGCACCGTCGACTGCGACCTTATCGCCGCCTGCAATTACGGGTGCGGGACCGTATCGCCAATTCCTTCAATGAGCATGACCAGGTAGTGGAAGCCATCATACAGGGCGATGCGGAGCTGACCGCTAACCTGTTGCGCGGCCACATCATGATACAGGGGCAGCGCTTTGCCGACCTGATTGCCTCCTTGCCCAGGGCAGCCGCGTGAGTCCTGATCAGGACAAGTCAGGCATCACTGACGCTTCTGGTTTTCTGCTTTTTGCGTATCAAAGAAATACGTCATGCGCTTGCGCGGACTCAGGTATTCATACACTTCAGGTGACAGCTGGCCCGGTTTGAGGCTGGCGGCAATATCGAGTATGGGTTCATGTAGCAGGTCAATGATGATCGCCTCGTTCTTGGGTACGGAGGGATCGTAAATCAGTACGCTGGGACGCAATGGCTTGCCGGAATTCACTGCCACCACCATGCCCAGAGTGCCATCACTGAGTTTGACGATGGTGCCGGGCGGGTAGACACCCATGCAGCGTATGAACAGGTTCAGGGCCGGTGCGTCAAATTGCTTGCTCATGTGGGCAAACATGTATGACATGGCCTCATACGGGCTCAGCGAATCAGCAGGATTGGGTTTGTTGCACAGATTATCGTAAGTGTTGGTAATAGCGACGATGCGCGCCAACGGCGAAATGCGGTCGGCCTTCAGTTGTTGCGGGTAACCGCTGCCATCGACATATTCATGATGTTGCGAGATGATGTCGATCGCCCCCTTGGACAAATTGATTTTTTCGGCAATCTGCTGGCCGTAATGACTGTGCATTTGCAAAAGGTTTTGCTCGGCCTTGGTCAGAGCAAAGGTCTTATTGACAATCCGATCAGGGATTTCCACCTTGCCTATGTCATGGAACATGCAGCCCATGCCCAGTTGCTTGATGTCGTCAGCAGGGAATTTCAATTCCTTGGCCAGCATCATGGTCAGCACGGCCACATTCAGTGAGTGATAATAAGCTTCTTCACCGACGATCTTGTCATTCATTAAATGGATGGCGATGTCTTTGTCGACCAGCAGGGAATCAAGCATCTGCTGCACCAGTTGATCCGCTTCACGCACGGCTTCCTGTGGCCGTGAAAACAGATTGCGGGTAATGCTCTTCAAGGTCGTCGCAGCTTTCAGCAATTGCTTTTCACATTGGGCAATCGCATTTCGCTCTTTGATCAGTCTTTCTATGCGTGCTTTTTTTTCCTGTATCAGCGCCAGTTCTTCCGGTGTCTGCTCTACGATCACCGGCGCCGGTGCATCCGCAGTTTTGGGCTGCGGAGGTAAGGGGCGATTGTCTGACTTGGCAGGATTGACCCTGACAGTTTTCAAGCCAAGTTGCCTGATCGCATTGATTTCTTCCTGGCTTTTGATTTTAAAGCTGTTGAGCGCAAATGAATGTTCCAGCCAAGACATATCCAGATGGACATACAGGCCTATGCATAATTGCTCGACTGGAACGTTAACGGTGATCGGGGCTGCGCACATGGGGACTTTGAAAGCTGATTTTTAAACTGTAATACAGGCATTTTAGCAAACCGCTGTTTTAGCCCATTTTCCAACAAAATCCTGAAGTCAGGTTGACAAGTTTCATCGCCGTGCAGGAATATGCAAAACCAAGCATCATTAACCATCATTAGCCAAACTTCAATCGCCCATCCAGGATCAATCACATGACACGCCCACTTGCCAGCTATAAATACTATGACTTTGTGATGGCGGCTTTTGTCACCGTCCTGCTCTGCTCCAACCTGATTGGTGCAGCCAAGGCGGCGCAAGTGACTTTACCCATCATCGGTGCGGTGACCTTTGGCGCCGGTGTACTGTTTTTCCCCATTTCGTATATTTTTGGCGACGTCCTGACGGAAGTCTATGGCTATGGCCGTGACCGCCGCGTGATCTGGGCCGGCTTTGGCGCCGTGCTGTTTGCCGCCATCATGTCTGTCGTGGTGCTGGCGCTGACACCGGCAGCTGACCCCTTCAACACCGAGTACCAGACACATCTGAGCGCCGTATTTGGCAATACCCCCAGGATCATCCTCGGCTCTGTCACGGCCTTCTGGTGCGGCAGCTTTGTGAACAGTTATGTACTGGCAAAGATGAAGGTGGCGATGGCCGGGCGGCATTTGTGGATGCGTACCATAGGCTCGACGATTTGTGGTGAATTTGTCGATTCCAGTCTGTTTTACGTGATTGCCTTTTACGGCATCTGGTCAGACAGCCAGTTGCTGACCGTCATGGTAGCCCAGTATGTGTTGAAGACAAGTTGGGAAGTCGTCATGACACCGGTCACCTACAAGGTCGTGGCGTTTCTGAAGCGCAAAGAGAATGAAGACTATTACGACAAGGACACGAATTTCACGCCTTTCCAGCTCAAGGTGTGAGTCCGGATACGACAGCAATATTGCGACCAGGGAAGATTACTTAAAATGCAATTGCAAGCAGATGTAAGCATTTACTAAAGTTTTAAACTATTTTACCGTTCTAAGTGCCAAGTATCCTATTTTTGGCACTTATGTCATGTTTCCTTTAAAAGTATTTCGCTTATTTGAGCAGGCTAAAGAAATCCCGCATGCAAGTATTCAGCACCGTCGCCCGACATCCAATCAGACACAGACAGGCAATGGTGGCGAGGACCTGAGCTGGCCTGAGGTAGAGCGCCGTCAGGATCAGGACAGACGGCATACTGACCGTCGCGCAAAACAACAGGCCATCCTGCTCAATACCCGCAAATTGCAAGGTCGCCGCCAGAACTCAGGGCGCCGTCTGGAAGACCAGATGGCGTCACAAAACTCGCGCATCAATATTTCCATCAAGGGTTAGCAACCCGCACGCACTCCAAATTTGCGCAGTATGCTTTCCATCAAGCACCATTTGCTAAAACCACTCTGCAACAGATTGATGCCGACAAAGGCCGTGAAAGCCAGCCACCATTGATTGATAAATAACGGGCTGCCAGGCACACCGAGCAGCAGGCTCAAGAGAATAAAAAATCCGGCGACAACACGTACGATCTGCCAGCTGCTCATGATGAAGCTCCTTGTAGAAATTGAGGATGGTTTTTATAAGCGGCGTAATACAGCAGCGGTATCACGACCAAGGTCAGCAAGGTCGATACCAGAATGCCAAAGATCAGTGATATCGCCAGGCCATTGAAAATCGGGTCATCAAGGATGAAGAATGCTCCCAGCATGGCGGCAAACCCGGTCAGCATGATGGGCTGGGCACGTGTCACGGCAGAACTGACAATCGCATCCCTGAACGCCATGCCAGCCGCGACCTGTACATGGATGAAATCAACCAGCAAGATGGAATTCCTGACGATGATACCGGCCAAGGCGATCATGCCTATCATGCTGGTCGCCGTATATTGCGCACCGAGCAGAGCATGGCCAGGCATGACACCTATGATAGTCAGCGGTATCGGAGCCATGATGATCAATGGCGTCAGGTAAGAGCCGAACTGCGCCACCACCAGCAGGTAAATCAGGATCAGGCCGACCGCATAGGCGGCGCCCATGTCGCGAAAGGTTTCGTAAGTCACCTTCCATTCACCGTCCCATTTCAGGCTGAAGCCACGATAAGGATCGGACGGTGCATGGATAAAGAATTCACTGAGCTTGCCACCGTCCGGTGTGGTAATGGCCTGGATGCCCTTGCGCATGGCAAACATGCCATAGAGCGGGCTATCAATCGCGCCAGCCATGTCGGCCATGACATAATTGACGGCCAGGCCATCTTTGCGATACAGCGGCTGTTCACGCAGGCTGTCAGAAATAGTCACCAGTTCACGTAGCGGTACCAGACCTCCCTGTGCGGACCTGACCGACAGGTTCAGCAGGCTATCAAGACTACCCTGTTCTGCCACTGGCAAATGCAAATTGATACCGGTGGCATATTTGCTCTCATCATGCAGGTAGCTGACGGCATCACCAGCCAGGCCTGCACGCAGGGTAGTGACGATGCTGCTCTGGCTGATACCCAAGGCTGCTGCCTTGCGCTGGTCTGTCAGGAGCACTTTGCGCGGTGCATCGACGATACTGCTGTCATCAATATCAACCATACCGGCAGTCTTGGCAAACACGGCGCGCACGGCCCTGGCGACTGCACGCCGGCCTTCATCTGTCGGACCATAAATCTCGGCAACAATGGGTGCCATCACCGGCGGCCCGGGCGGCACCTCCACTACTTTGACATTGGCAGAAAAACGCTTTCCTATCTCTTGCAAAGCCGGACGTACACGACTGGCGATGACATGACTTTGTTCACTGCGGTGATGCCTGTCAACCAGGTTCACCTGCAAGTCACCAACTGCGCCACCCTTGCGCAAATAATACTGACGTACCAGGCCATTGAAATTGATGGGCGCGGCAGTACCGGCGTAGGCCTGGTAATCTGCGACTTCAGGCAGCGTCGCCAGGTAGGCGCCAAGCTCACGCAGTACGGCGGCGGTTTTTTCCAGCGGGGTACCTGCCGGCATGTCAACCACGACCTGGAATTCTGATTTGTTATCAAAGGGCAGCATCTTCAACTGCACCCAGCCAATTACTGGCAACAGTACTGACATGGCGATGAATACCAATATTGCCGCGGCCAGTTTCCAGCGACTGGCCCTGCCCTGGCGCTCGTCCAGGAAAGGACGAAACACGCGCTGGAACATGGCATTGAGTTTCGCTGACTTACTGCCGGCAACAGCTGCATGGCTGTCATGCTTCATCCAGATACGCGCCAGCCAGGGCGTGACCACGAAGGCAATCGCCAGCGACAGCAACATGCCCATACTGGCATTGATGGGAATGGGACTCATGTAAGGTCCCATCAGACCACTGACAAAAGCCATCGGTAACAAAGCAGCGATGACAGTCAAGGTTGCCAGTATGGTGGGACCACCAACCTCATCAACCGCAGCAGGAATGATTTCCGCCAGGGTCTTTTGCGGGAACAGTGCTTGATGCCTGTGTATGTTCTCTACCACCACGATGGCATCATCAACCAGTATGCCGATGGAAAATATCAGGGCAAACAGTGAAACACGGTTCAGTGTAAAGCCCCAGGCCCAGGAAGCAAACAGGGTTGCCGTCAATGTCAGCACCACGGCCGTACCGACGATAGCGGCCTCGCGCCGTCCGAGTGCAAAATAAACCAGGGCAACCACCGAGATGGTGGCAAACAGCAATTTCTGTATCAGCTTTTTTGCCTTGTCATCGGCGGTCTGTCCATAGTTGCGTGTCATGCTGACTTCCACGCCAGCGGGTATGACAGTGTTGTGCAATTCATCCACACGCTGTTTGACTGCATCGGCCACTTCTACAGCATTCTGTCCGGGCTTTTTGCTGATGGCGATGGTCACTGCCGGATACTCTGCTGCCCCCTTGCCAGTCAGGCCATGCCAGACATAGGCACTGGCTGGCAGTGGGCCATCTTCCACGTTTGCAACATCTCCAAGAAATACGGGCTTGCCTGACCTGACACCCACGACCACTTCGGCCACTGCCCGGGCGTCATGCAAAAATGGGCCTGCATCAATGGCCGTACTTTGGTTGGCGCTGATCATTTCACCGACGGGCATAGCCAAGTTCACTGCCTGCAAACTGCTCTGCAGATCAGCAACCGTCAGGCCATGGGCAGCCAACCTGGTTGCATCAAGTTCCACATTGATGGCGCGGCCTGGCCCGCCTATGCTGACTACTTCGCGCGTGCCCTTTACCCGTTTAAGTTCTGCTTCAAGACTATGCGCAATGCGTTCAAGATCAAAGCCTGCGACCTGCTCTTGCTTGCTCCACAGTGTCAGCGATAAGATGGGTACATCATCGATACCCTTGGGCTTGACGATGGCTTCCTGCACACCAAGTCTGGCAGGCAACCAGTCGCGGTTACTGTGCACGACATCATATAAACGCACCAGTGCCTCGGTGCGTGACACCCCGACTTCGAACTGTATTGTCATCACGGCCAGGCCTGGATGCGATACTGATGTCACCTGTTCCACATTGGCGATTTGTCCAAGCACCTGTTCTGCCGGAATGGCAAGCTGCTGCTCCACCTGCTTCACCGACGCACCGGGAAAAGGGATGAGCACATTCGCCATCGTCACATTGATTTGCGGCTCTTCTTCACGCGGCGTGACGATTAGGGCAAATACGCCAAGCAGGAAAGCTAACAGCGCCAGCAAGGGCGTGATCTGCGCCAACTGGAAATATTGCGCTATGCGACCAGATAGACCGAATTGCCTGCGCATGTTCAATCCCTGAGCGGCAATGCCGCCGTCAATGGGTTCGCAACCACCTTCTCGCCGGCTGACAGGCCAGCGAGGATTTCCAGCTCACTGCCAGTGCGCCCTCCCGGCCTGACTTGCCTGAGCATGACCTTCCCCTGAACATTCACCACATACACGGCATGCAGTTCTGCACGTTTCAGCACTGCACTGACAGGCACGAACAAGCGGGCATTTTCTCCACTGCTGCCGGTTTGCAGCGGCAACTGCACACGGGCGAACATCCCTGGCACCAAGCCAGTGACATGTCCGTTGGCAGGGATATCAATGCGTACCTGTACGGTATGGGTATGTGCGTCACTGACGGGCAGGACGATGAATTTGTCGACCCGGATCTGTCGCTGGGCAGATGGCAAACCCGGGATTTCCACATTGACCGTCGCATTGCCCAGGGCAGCGACTTGCGCCTGTGGCAAAGTTGCCGTCACGCGCAGGACAGCGGGATCAAACACCGTCATCAAGGCGCGGCCTGGGGTGACCATATCCCCCTGACTGACACTCACCTCGGCGACACGACCGGCATAGGGTGCCGTCAAGGTAAAAAAGCCGGACTGGGTCAGTGTCGCGGCAGCCTGGGCAAGCTGGGCATTGGCATCTGCCGTGGCTGACCTGAACAGGGATTCAGCCCTGTCCAGTTGCGCCTGGCTGATGTATTGGCGAGCGAATAATTGCTTCTGTCGTTCAAAATCTTTGGTCGCCACCTGCAAAGCGGCGCGTGCCGCTTCTGCCTGGGCCTGACTGGCGCGCGCCTGCTGACTGGCTGCGCGGCCATCAAGCCGCAACAGCATTTGCCCGGCCTTGATGCTGTCGCCAGCTTTTACCGGTAGTTCCGTAATTGCACCCGATACCTGAGCAGCAATGACGGTCTGGCGCACGGCTTCCACCACGCCATCTGCGGTGACACTGCCGGCACTGCCACTTGATCTGACCATCACCACATCCAGCCCTGCCGCCTGTGCAGATGAAACCGGGCCCGTTATGGCCAGGAATTGCATCAATATCATGCAAACCAGAAAATGTGCCAAGGTAACTACTCCTGTTGAAGGTGATCAGCTAATGGAATTTATGCAAGCCATGACATGCCTATGATTTTCATCGGCTTTTGCACGCCACATGACAACATAATATTCTTATTTGCGCAATTACGCAAATAGTAAATATAGGATACGCAAATTTTCACACTCGGGGTATGATAGGGATATTCCCAATCATTAATAGATCGATATGGATGGATTGTCCGATCAGGCGCTGATACAGGTTGCCAATTATTTTTCGGCACTGGCTGAGCCCACACGCCTGAGGATATTGAATTGCCTGCGTGAAAAAGAACACAATGTCGGCGAACTGGCCGACCGTTGCGCCTGCTCGCAGGCCAATGTTTCACGCCACCTGTCCACACTGGCCAAGCACGGCCTGGTGGCGCGTGAAGGTCGCGGTACATCCGTGTATTACCACATTGCCGATCAATCCATTTATCAGCTATGCGACCTGGTCTGTGGCAATGTCGCCCGTCAGTTTGAAAGCCAGGCCGCCCTGCTCAATGGCAGCCGTCCGCCCCCGTTGTAAAAAAGTAGCCGCAAAAATCAGGCCGCTGCCCGAAACAACAGGCTTGCCGCCACGCAAAACAAGGCAACAACAAAAATCATCTGCACCTGGCGTGCCGGCAAACGGGCGGCAATACGTCGCGCTGCCAGCATGCCACCCACTGTTGTAGTGACAAACAGGGCACTTAGCGCCAGTGGCAAATGCGCGCCGCTGATCAATGCAGAGCCCACTCCCATGCTCCCGACCATGCTAACCACCAGCAGGGACGTTGCCACCGCCATATGCATGCTGGCATTGGTGTAATGCCTGAGCATGGGTACGATGATAAAACCCCCACCTACGCCAAGCAAGCCAGTCATGAAGCCAGAGACCGCACCTATGCCTGCAATCACCGCCCCGGTTTTAAATGACCAGTCAAAACGACCGGTGTTGCTGTTGATACGCGCCACTGCCGCCCGGCTGTTGTCATCACAATCAGGCGAGCGTAATTGCAGGATCAGTCGTACGGCCACGATACACAGAATACCGGCAAACACCAGCATCAGCCATTGCTGTGACAGGCGATGCGCCACCTGCACACCGAGCATGGTAGGCAAGCTGCCGGCAACTGCCATCAGCATCGCCGCACGATACCGGACCAGCTTGCGGAAAAGACCTTCTACGGCGCCTATGGCAGCAGCACAACTGACAGCCAGCAGGGCCACGGGCATGGCTTGCTGCATGCTCCAGCCCTGAGTATACACAAGCGCGGGCACGGCGAGTATGCCGCCACCGGCACCGGTCAGACCCATGACAAGACCAACGATAGCGCCTATCATCACGACGATGATTTCTGCAGTAGAAACAAGCATGACATTTTGCAGGTGGGAAAAGATGCGCTAGTGTATTCCTAGCTATCAGGCGCGTCGAGTTGAAATAAAAGAATTGATTTTGCCGCATCAAATCCCCCACTAAAGCTGTCAAATTCTGCAACTTTTTTGCTATGATGCTCAGGATCATGTCAACCAGAGTTCATCATGACTTCGATCACTGTCACCGCTACGGCGACCAATCCGGCTGTAGAAAGCTTCTTCGATACCCAGACCTGTACTGCGACACATATCGTCTACGATGCAGCTGGTGGGCATGCAGCAGTCATAGACCCTGTCCTCAATTACGAACCCAAATCCGGCCGCACTGCAACAAAATCTGCCGACCAGGTACTGGAATTTCTCACTGCAAACCGGCTGACGCTGGAATGGATACTGGAAACCCATGCCCATGCAGACCACCTGTCCGGCGCGCAATACCTGAAACAGAAAGCAGGCGGCAAAATCGCCATCGGCGTGCACATCAGCGAAGTACAGAAGGCATTCAAAACCCTGTTCAACCTGGAGAGCGACTTTCCCGTTGATGGCTCGCAGTTTGATGTCCTGTTCGGTGATGGAGAAGAATTCAGTATTGGCAAGCTCCAGGCCAGGGCCTTATCAGTCCCAGGCCATACGCCAGCCGACATGGCCTACCATATAGGTGACAGCCTATTTGTTGGCGACACCCTGTTCATGCCAGATGTCGGTACGGCTCGCTGTGACTTTCCAGGTGGCGATGCCGCCCAGTTATACCATTCCATACAAAAGCTGCTGGCCTTCCCGTCCGAGACACGCCTGTTCCTTTGTCACGACTATCCACCTGCCGAACGAGGAGTCTGCACACATACTACCGTAGCCCATCAGAGGGCCAGCAATATCCATGTGCGCGATGGCATTGCAGAAGCAGATTTTATCGTCATGCGTGACACACGCGATGCCGGGCTGGAGATGCCCTATCTACTGATCCCTGCCATCCAGGTCAACATCCGTGCAGGCAGCCTGCCGGCAGCAGAAACGAATGGTGTCCACTACCTGAAAATCCCGGTGAATGGTCTGTGAAATTGGCCTTTGAAGTATGCTTCGACTTGATTCTGTATCAAATTGTTTCGATGCATGAATGTCAATTGTTTTGAAGTAGAATATTTTGCCTTATGCAATGTTGATATTGCACTATCTTCCCCTTCACGACACCTGACAGGATTCACATGGCGAACATCAAAGTATCCCAACGTGGCATGCTTATCACTTACACGACTGAAGCTTCCGGAACTGTCTCTACCGGCCCAAACGGTGGTTATTACAAAGGACAAACAACGACCATAGAATGGACAGGCATCAATCTTGTTTACCAGGACCCGAACACTGTCATGCCCACCGGCGGCACCATCACTTCATTCACGACGACAGGGGCAAATGGCATAGACCAGATGAGTCTGACCAACCTGAACTACCAGATTCAGGCTGCCGACCTCAGCCTGCCGCTTGACCAGCGCCTGGCTAAATTATTGCAGGGTAATGACAACTGGACGGGCACAGCAGGCAATGAGACTTTCTTCTATGGCTTTGGGAATGACAATTTCGATGGCGGCGCCGGTTTTGATACGCTCTCTGTTTCGGTCCCGGCCAGTTCTTTTTCCATCGACAAGACAAGCAGTGGCTTCACCATGACGGCGACCAAGGCAGGCACGAATATTTCGGGCCAGGTCAGCAATCTGGTCAATATCGAGAGATTGCAGTTTCCCGACAAGATGCTCGCCCTTGACCTGGATGGCAATGCCGGCCAGGCTTACCGCCTGTACCAGGCAGCCTTCAACCGCACGCCAGACAAGGCCGGCCTTGGCTACTGGATAGGCCAGCTCGACAAGGGCGCAGAAAACCTCAACCATGTTGCTGCGGGCTTCGTCAATTCAGCCGAATTCAAGCAAATGTATGGCGCCAATATTTCTGACAATGCCTTCCTGACAGCGATGTACAACAATGTGCTGCACCGCAACCCGGACCAGGCAGGTTTTGATTACTGGAATGGCCGCATCAGCGCCGGCATGACCCGCCCTGATATCCTGGCCAGTTTCAGCGAAAGCGCAGAAAACATTGCCCAGGTCATAGGACAAATTTCACACGGCATCGAATACATCCCCTACAATTAACTCATTCATTCTTTGACAGGCTGAGCATGTCCTCAACAATCAGGCGTATCGCCATCAGCACCGGTGGCGGTGACGCCCCTGGATTGAATGCCGTCATCCGTTCTGTCGTTCTGTCTGCCGAACGACGCGGCTGGGAATGTTACGGCATACGTGAAGGCTTCAACGGCATTCTTTTGCCCGAACGCTACCCTGGTAACGGCGTGGTGCGCCTGACGGTGGACCAGGTGCGTGGCATAGGCCATCTGGGCGGCACCATACTGGGCACCACCAATCACGGCAATCCCTTGCGTTTTGCCACCACCATGCCCGACGGCAGCGTACAAGAACTGGACCGCAGCGCCGATATCCATAGCTACCTCCGGCAAATGGATATTGATGCCCTGGTCTGCATAGGTGGCGACGGCACACTGACAATAGCCCATGCCTTGCACCAGCAAGGCTTGCGCGTGGTCGGTGTACCCAAGACCATAGACAATGACCTTGACAAGACTTTCACTACCTTTGGTTTCGACACTGCGGTGTCGTTTGCCACTGAATGCGTGGACAGATTGCACAGCACAGCAGAAAGCCATCAGCGCATCATGGTGGTTGAAGTCATGGGGCGTTATGCCGGCTGGATAGCCTTGCATGCAGGCATAGCAGCAAATGCGCATGCAATAGTCATCCCCGAGATCGCCTATGACATAGAAAAAATCGCCGCAATGATACGCAATCGTGATACCAATGGTCGCCATTATTCCATCGTACTGGCCGCTGAAGGGGCACTGCCTGTCGGTGGCCAGCATCTGGTACAAGAAACCGCTGGTAGTGGATATGTTGAAAGACTCGGGGGAGTGGGAGAGCAACTAGCCCATGATCTGCAAAAACTGACCGGCAAGGAGGCACGTGCAGTCGTGCTCGGTCATTTATTGCGTGGCGGCAGCCCAACTGCTTTTGACCGCCTGTCTGCTATGCGTTTTGGCGCAGCGGCCGTCCGTGCGCTTGACGAGGGGCATTCTGGCATCATGGTGGCGCTGGCTTTTCCGAATGTCAATTATGTGGCTTTGGAAGAAGTGGCAGGCCGCATGAAAGCTGTGCCTATGGACAGTGATACCTTGCAAACAGGTCGGGACATAGGGATTTGTTTTGGAGATTGAAACTACCGGTGGTGAATCAGGAAGGCTGCAAACTATTTTTCACAAATTCAGCAAACTGAGCGGCTGGTAAAGGGCGGGAATAAAAATAGCCCTGTACGTCGTCACAGGCTTGTTGACGTAAAAATTCCAGTTGCTCCACCGTTTCCACACCTTCTGCAATCGTCATCAAACCCAGACTCTTGGCCATGCTGATAACGGCGCTGACAATAGCACGGTCTTCAGGGTCGCTGGTAATGTCCCGCACAAAACTCTGGTCTATTTTTAACTTATAAACCTTGAATTTTTTCAGGTAACTGAGCGAAGAGTAGCCTGTCCCAAAATCATCAATGGACATACGTACGCCACGTTCATGCAGATTATTCATGACCGCAATCGCCCCGTGAGGGTCATGCATCGCCACACCTTCTGTCAGTTCCAGTTCCAGGCATGAAGCAGGCATGTCTGCTTCTTGCAGTATACGTGTCACCAGTGCGGGTAAATCATGGTGACGAAACTGGACCGCAGACAGATTCACGGCAATCAACAAATCAGGCAAACCATCGGCCTGCCATTGCTTCCATTGTTTCGCCACCGTGCGCAAAACCCATTCACCTATAGGTAAAATCAAGCCACTTTCCTCTGCCACCGGGATAAACTCGGCCGGCGATACGTTTCCAAGCACAGGATGGTACCAGCGCAACAGCGCCTCCGCACCCAGCACATGACCGGTTTTCATCGATAGTTGCGGCTGGAAATGCAACTGGAATTGCTGTTTTTCCAAAGCTTGACGCAAGGCATTCACCAATTCCAGATGACGGGTAGAACGGTCCTGCATTTCCTGCGTAAAGAAGCGATAGGTATTTCTGCCTTCGCGCTTTGCTCTGTACATGGCGGCATCAGCGTTGCGTGACAGAGTCTCGAGGTCCCGACCATCGTTGGGATAAATCGCAATACCCATAGAGGCCGTAACGTTCAAGTCATAATCACCCAGGTGAAATGGCGCATTCACCACTTGCATCAGTTTTTGTAAGACTTGCTCAACCGTGTGCTCATCAACACCGGTTAATAACAAAATGAATTCATCGCCTCCAAGGCGCGAAATCGTATCGTTCTCACGCATGGCAGCAACCAAACGTCTGGACAACTCAACCAGCATGACGTCACCAAGGCTATGTCCCAAACTGTCATTAATATCCTTGAAATGATCAAGATCAAAAAAGATGACTGCCAGCGCATGCTGATTGCGCTCAGCCAGGCTCAGTGCATAACGGGCCAGTTCATCGAGCAGAGTACGATTGGGCAGGCCTGTCAATGCATCGTAATGCGCCAGATATTTGATACGTTCTTCCGTACGCTTTTTATCAGTGATATCCTCCTGTATCGACAGGTAATGCGTCACTACTCCCTCGGTATTTCTGATCGGAGATATATGGGCGAGATCAGTATGGTCCAGGCCATCCGCATAGCGATTGATCATTTCACCTTTCCAGCTTTCACCGCGCTCCAGTTGTTGCCACATTTCTGCATAAACTTCAGGTGTTGTTCTCCCGGATCGCATGATGCTGGGTTTTCGGCCCAGTACGTCAGCCAGCTGTTTGCCCGTATTTTTCAGGTAAGCCTCATTCGCATATTCTATATTCACTGCTGTATCAGTAATTACAATGGCGTTTGAACTTTGCTCTACAGCCTGTGAAAGCTTGCGCAAACTCTCTTCAGACTGTTTTCGTTCCATGCCTATGGCAATCAGGTTGGCAGCCATTTCCAGCAAATTCAAAGAAAACACATCTGGGGTCGACGGTTGGCGGTGATAAATAGCAAATGCACCTATGATCTTGCGCTCAGCGGTACGGATGGGCTCTGACCAGCACGACCGCAAGCCAGCCTGCTCTGCCAGCTGCCTGTAGTCACGCCAGTAAGCATGTGTGGCGAGATCGGGGGCGATGGTACGTTCACCTGTGAACAAGGCATTGCCGCAAGAGCCTACACCGGCACCAATAATCACCCCTTCTATCGCAGAAGAAAAAAACTGGGGCAAACTAGGTGCAGCGCCAGTGCAGAGATGTATGCCATCCTTGCCAAGTAACATGATGGAGCACAAACACTCAGGCAACAAGGATTCTACTTTGAGGACGACATCATGAAACAATTCCTTTTCTGTCGTATTGGCAGTAATTCGCTCCAGCATGTAACTGCGCAACTCTTCCATCTGCAAAGCGTGCAGACGTTCATCTTCAAGCTCAAAACGATTCAGGACATGGCTGACGTCAACGGAAAACTCCATCAGCAAATCCTGGATAGCCTCATCAAAGGCGTTTTCATTATCGGCATATAAGTTGAAGGTTCCCACGACCTTGCCGTTCTTGAGCAAGGGTAAGGCGGCAGAAGCGCGCCAGCCCAGCGCTTTGCCGCGCTCATGCCAGGGTGCAGTCCGCTCATCGTGTAAAAAGTCCTGGCACCAGTATGGCTGGTTGTGCAGATATGCCTGCGCACTGGGGCCGAGTGCGGTGACATCGCCTGGATGCACAGAGATATTCAGACCATCAAGATAGCTGGAACCGGCGCCGAAAGAAGCGACTGGCTGGAGCAATTCCGAACCCTCAGCGACCAATCCTATCCAGGCCATTTTAAGGCCTCCTATCTTCACGGCATCTTCGCAGATACGTGGCAGCAAATCGTCCTTGTTTTCCAATCGCAAGATTGATTGATTGCACTGACCAAGCGCATTGTATAACTTGCTCAGGCGCTCGCTTTTTTTTGCCGCCTGACTACGTGCCTCATCGATTTCTGCCAGCTTGGTCTGGGTAACCGCCAACCAGCCCATGATGCTTTCTTCCATACCATGATCGACAACTACAGGCGTCGTAAAATTACCTTTACTCAGGTTAATCAGCGTAGCTGATACTTCATGTATTGAGCCGCCAAGAATCATGCCCAATGAACGATAGGCACGCCAGAGCAAGCCAACCAGCAGGATTCCGACAAGAATAAACAGTATGCGCAAACGTACAGCAAATCGTGCAGCATCCTCAACCAGGGCGAGCCCGCGCCTTTCCATCAGATCACTGGCTTGGGCAATGGGGCGCAGGATGGCCAGCTTGGCTAAGCGGTATTGCTCGTCATACAGCAGGCGGTTCGCCTGCTCTCGGGTTGCCTTAATATCCGTGCCTGCCTGCTCTATCAATGCCATAGCCCTGTACTCTATCGCGGTAAGGGCATCAGAGTTCGCCTTGGCTTGCTCCAATAGATTGATTTCTTCGTCACTGATACCAGTCTCGCGGATGAGATCCATCAGCGGGACACGTAAGCCTGCCCCTGCACTCGAATCGGCAGAATGAGGCTGACTGGCGGGCACCAGGTCCCAGAACAGATTCTTGCCCGGAGCAGGTCGTGGTGTCTTGCCGTTGCGTACATCCAGGATGTCCTGGTAATAACGTTTATAGTCAGGGTTGCCGGTGACCACGTAACTGCGCACCATGCGCGTCAGGTCATCTGAACTTTGCTGTAGCTCCATCGACAGTGCATGGGTTTTCAAACGCAACTCATTGAGTCGGTCTATGGATTTTTCTGCATGAACGTACCAGCCAAAAACCAGTGTAAACACTGCAAATACCACCAGCGTCAGCCAGAAATTACGTGAATAAATGGATAGACTTTCATGAGTGGTCATTGCGTCAGTGCTTTCAAGAACCGTGCAACATGAACCAGCCTCTTGCAATGCTGGCTTGATGTAAGCAATTATTCTAAAACATGTTCACCTTGATACAAGCGTCAACCAGACTTATTGTGTTGTTTACATTTCAGATTTGGGATGTATCCTGACCAGAATGATGCGGGGGCCATTCATTTTCTTGACAACAGCATCAAATCGCTCGAATTCGACTTTTTGCCCCTCCACTGGCAAATCACCAAGTTTATGCATGATCAGGCCACCGATGGACTCGACTTCATCGCTGTCCAGGTCAAAACCCAGCGCACTGCCCAGTGTGAACAGTGGCAGACTGCCCTTGCCTATCAGGGTGCCGTCGTCCAGCAGGGTCCAGTCATTTTCATTCTGACGGAATTCATCACGTATCTGGCCCACCAGTGCACTGAGCAGATTGTCCAGTGTCAAAAAGCCGACCGGCTTGCTGCCACGATGGCCAACGATGGCAAAATGTGGCGCGCCCTTGCGGAAGCGACGGAACAATTCCAGCGCCGGCATGGTGGGCGGTACAAATTCAACCTGGCGCAGATGCTTGCTCAGGTCATCGAGCGGCTTGCCCGCCTGTTGCGCCAGGAACAGGTCTTTCAGGTGCAACATGCCCAGTACTGTTTCGTCGTCATCATCAAAGTAAGGATAGCGGCTGAAACGGTTGCGGCTTGCCGTTTCCATGTTTTCTTCCAGGCTGGCATTCTTGTACATGGCGACGACCTCGTTAATAGGGCGCATCAGGTCAGAAATTTCCAGCCCCCCAAAATCGAGCACCTGGGCCATGATGCTCCATTCATCACGGGTTTCTTTCTTGCCGCCGTGGCTGCCACGCAAAATCAGCTTGAGCTCTTCCGGCGAATAGTGGGCATCACCGCCATGTTCAGCACTCAGGCCCACCCATTTCAAGACCTTGTTGGAACTGAAATTCAGTGTCCAGATAGCAGGATACATGGACCAGTAAAACGCATACAGGGCTGGTGCTGTCCACAGTGACACACGCTCAGGCATGCGTATTGCCATCGATTTTGGCGCCAGTTCACCCACCACGATGTGCAGGAAGGAAATAACAAAAAAGGCGAAGAAGAAAGAAATGCCGTGTATCAACTCCTCTGAATGCACACCAACGAGCACAAACAGCGGGTGCAACAGGCGTGCAAAGGCGGGCTCACCTATCCAGCCCAGGCCCAGCGACGCCAGGGTAATGCCAAGCTGGCAAGCGGACAGATACGTGTCCAGGTGTTGATGCACCGTGAATAGCAGGCGGCCTCGCAAACCTGACGTCTTCGCAATACTGCGCACCCTGGTCTGACGCAACTTGACCAGACCAAATTCTGCTGCAACGAAAAAGCCGTTTAACAAGACCAATAACAGGGCAGCAAGCACCAACAATAGATTTTCCAACGTTCAACCTTTTTATGGACAAGCTGACACTTTAGACTAAATTGCCTCTTTTTGCATGGCAATACCATGGAATACCGTTGTTTCGCCCTTTAAATTCCGCGACTTCGCCCTATCTATACCTGATCATGACAAATTAGCCAAATAACAAATGCTTGTATTACGATTACGTTAAAAGCTGATGTTCATGGCATTTCGAGGAGAGAGGTTTGAGCTTGGACAGTGTTTTAGCGGAAATTGAAATCCGCCTTGGCGAATTCCCTGCACTCAGCGATATCGTGCACCTGCGCAAACTGGTCGCAGAAATACGTCCGTCCCGCCCACAAGACAGCGAGCGGGCCACCGACAATCTGCGTGCTTTATGCTTCATCCTGCAAAATCAGCCCGCCAGACGCCGTGCATTGCGCCAGTACCTGATACAGGTCATCAGCACGCGCAAGCTGGTCCATTTGTTCACCGACACAGGCATTACCCAGAATAGCGGCTTCTGGGCCGCCGCCAGCGAACGGCTGATGAACAAATTGCTGCCACCACTAGTCAATGATGCCTATATCAAGGACGTGTTCGGCCAAATTTTTGACCGGCCGACTGACCACATCTGGATTGACGGCGTCAATGATCAGGCCTGGTCAGATCTGCTCAATGCCATTGGTTTCCGTACTCCTTCAGCACGCATTGTCTATGCCGGCCTGACAAGTGAAATACTGAGCGCAGTGCAAGTCTTGTCCTACCGCGTCACCACCATAGGTCTGGAAGCCGAACTGGTACGCAATTATCCTGACATAGAAAAATTCGAATCCCCCTTCCTGCGGCAAAATGATGCCATCAATGACTATGTAGTGTGCTACAGCACCTGGCTGATCAATAGAAAGCATACGCGTGAAGACGGCAAGCACATAGAGGTATTGTTGACGCAATGCGAAGAAATTGGCAACCGCATACGCAAGACCGCTTCGCTGCAAGGTGTATCAGTCAGTCTGACACGGCTTTTGCTGCAACTGACGCAAAGCATCACACGGCTGCGTCAGTTGCTTGATTTGCTTGACAGTCGCAGTGCACAAACAGCGGCGGACATGGGGATACGCCTGTTCAAGGAACTGAGCATAGAAGACCAGCAGCGTCGCAGCCTGCGCCATTTGATACGTAGTAATACAGAACTCCTGTCCCTGCAAGTGACCGAGCGCGCCAGTAAAAGTGGCGAACATTACGTCACCAATAACCGTACCGAATGGTTCGAGATGCTGCGCTCTGCCCTGGGAGCAGGTTTCATCGTCGGCTTCATGGCGATGATCAAGATATTGTTTGGCAGCCTGGCATTGGCGCCATTCGGCTACGCCTTGTTATACAGCCTGAACTATTCATCAGGCTTCATGCTCATCCATGTGCTGCACTTTACCGTAGCCACCAAGCAGCCAGCCATGACTGCTGCTTTGTTGGCGCACGCCATCGACGGTGGCAAGCAAAAACTCGATGAACTGGTCGAATTGATCATCCGTGTATTGCGTTCGCAATTCATCGCCATCGTCGGCAATATTGCACTGGCAATGCCAACTGCCTATGCCATC
Organism: Undibacterium paludis; assembly: GCF_022568815.1. Lineage (GTDB taxonomy): Bacteria > Pseudomonadota > Gammaproteobacteria > Burkholderiales > Burkholderiaceae_D > Undibacterium. The sequence continues at coordinate 295,624 of NZ_JAKZHX010000001.1, forward strand.
GCCTGGGTCTGGGTGTTGAGCACAGGTCACCATCTGGTTTCCCCCGAAAAAGCCCGGCATCTCCTGCATGACATCGACCCGTTGACCAGCCTGGCGCTGCCACACGCAGCCATTGCCGGCGTCTGCCTGTTCCTGTCCGGCCTGATTTCAGGCTACTACGACAACAAGGCCAGTTACAGCAACATCCCGGAACGTCTGCGCCAATTGCGCTGGCTGAAAACCATACTGGGCGAAATGCGTCTGCAACGTGTCACCACTTACATAGGTAACAATCTTGGGGCTTTGGCTGGTAATTTCTTCTTTGGCATCATGCTTGGCACCATAGGTCAGCTGGGCAGTTTCTTTGGATTACCTATCGATATACGTCACATTACTTTTTCCAGTGCTAATTTTGCGTTTGCCCTGGTCGGGCTGGATCATCAGATGAGCTGGCAAATGGCCGCGTATTTCATCTTTGGCGTCCTCAGCATAGGCATGGTCAATCTTGGTGTCAGTTTCAGCCTGGCCATGCTGGTTGCCTTGCGTTCGCGCCGCGTCAGTTTTGGTCAGGGTGGTTTGCTGACAGTGTTGTTGTGGCACCGTTTCTGGGAAAAACCACGCGATTTCTTCCTGCCAGGCAGTGACGGGGCAAAAAATGAACCAGTGATCGACGACAAGCCGCAATAAATCATCAGACAGCAACATGCAGTGCCTGTCAGTCAACCAAATTGACTGACAGGTCGTTATAGGTAATCGTAACAACCAGACCAAGGCAGCCATGAAACTTTCACCAGCACTGATAGCCAGTTCCTTCGCTCTGTTACTTACCCAGACTGCCGGCGCCCATGAGTATGATGCCTTGATGAAGGCAAAAAAGTATGCCGAAGCAGAAAAGGCTGCCACGGCCAAATTAAGCAGTGACGCCAACAATATGGATGCATTGCTGGTCAAGGCAGAACTGATACTGGCAGAGGGCAAGACCGATAAACTTGACGACGCCGCCAAATATGCAGAGCAATGTATTGCGGCTCACCCACAAAGCTCCGAATGCCATGAAATGCTGGGCAATGTGCTGGGTAGCAAAGCAACTTCAGGCGGTATGCTGGCAGCCATGTCCTATGCTGGGAAAATTCGCGATGCCTTTCTCAAGGCGGTGGAACTTGACCCCAAAAATTACAGCGCACGCAGCTCTTTATTGCAGTATTACCTGATGGCACCCGCGATTGCCGGTGGCGGCAAAAGCAAGGCCCAAAACCTGGTCATAGAAACGGCCAAGATCAATGCTGCCGCCGGCAGTTTATTGCAGGCCAGCCTGGATTTGTCTGATGACAAATTTTCCAGCGCAGAGACTGCCGCCCTGAGCGCCATACCGGGCAGCAACGAAACCCTGGGCAAGATGCAGCGCAACACGCTGTACGGTATCGGTGCAAAATATGTACAACAGAAGAAATTCAGCGATGCAGAGCGGGTCTTTGGAGAACTACAACAACGCTTCCCTGACAAAAACCTTGGTGCTTTCGGCATGGGACGTTCCTTGCAGGAACAGGGCAAGCATAAAGAAGCCATTGCCTGGTATGAAAAAGCCCAGACCCTGGACAGCAGTGCCGGTGTCTTTTATCGCCTGGCCCAGTGCCAGCAAGCCGTCAATGACAAGAACAAGGCTATCAGCAATTTTGAAAAGGCCTTGAGCTACAAGCCCGGTCTCAGCAAAAAATTGCGCGACGATGCAGAAGACCAGTTGAAAGCACTCAAGGCCTGATCAAGTCAGATACTGACATCATTAACGATATAGTCATGTACTTATCTGCAACCCGGCTGCATCACCAAACAACGGCATCGGGCAAGCACATTTGACGCAAGTCAACGAAAGCAGGAATGGTGGGCCAGCGGGCCTTTCCCACCATTCACTGCGGCGTACAATGGCAATTGATACCCATTCCGCCACGCCGCTATGAAAACCGCCAGCTCCACATCAAAACGTTTTGTCCCGCACACGCTGCTGGAAGATGTGCTGGCGATTATTACCGGCAGCCTGCTGGTATCGCTTGGTGTCGCCCTGTTCAATCAGGCTGGCTTGCTGACTGGTGGTACAGCCGGACTGGCTTTCCTGCTGCATTACAGTACGGGCTGGTCATTCGGCCTGATTTTCTTCCTGATCAATTTGCCGTTTTACTGGCTGGCCTGGAAACGCATGGGCTGGCGTTTTACACTCAAGACATTTTGCGCTGTCGGCCTGGTATCGGTATTTTCCAGCCTGCACCCCAGACTGATACACCTGACCGACATGACAGCGCTGACACCCTTCTACGTTGCACTGACAGGTGGCCTGATGATGGGTGTCGGCTTCATCGTATTATTTCGTCATCAGGCCAGCCTTGGCGGCATCAACATCCTGGCCCTTTACCTGCAAGACCAGCGCGGCATACGTGCTGGCAAGCTGCAAATGGGCGTGGACTTTGCCATCGTACTTGCATCCCTGGCCGTGGTTACACCGGTGGCCCTGCTGGCTTCAGTCATTGGCGCTTTTGCCTTGAACCTGGCGATCAGCCTGAATCACAGACCGGGCCGCTATATGGCGATGTGAGGACAATGTGAGGGCGATGTGAGGATCGCCACAAATTGGTATCATCCTTTACAATGCATCTATTCACTTTGTAAAGGACATCCATGAAAACCAAAGCCGCAATCGCCTGGAAAGCCGGCGCACCACTGACGATAGAAGAAGTTGACCTGCAAGGCCCGCAAGCCGGTGAAGTGCTGATCGAAGTCAAGGCGACCGGCATCTGTCATACCGATTATTACACCCTCTCCGGCGCTGACCCTGAAGGCCTGTTCCCGGCCATTCTCGGCCATGAAGGTGCGGGCGTCATCGTCGATACCGGCCCTGGCGTCAACAGCCTGCGCAAGGGTGATCATGTGATACCGCTGTACACGCCAGAATGCCGCCAGTGCAAATTCTGCCTGTCGCGCAAGACCAACCTGTGCCAGGCGATACGCTCCACGCAGGGGCGCGGCTTGATGCCGGATGCGACATCACGCTTCTCGCTGGATGGTAAGCCGCTGTTCCATTACATGGGCACATCGACTTTTTCCAATTACATTGTGGTGCCCGAGATTGCTGTCGCGAAAGTACGTGAAGATGCGCCCTTCGACAAGATCTGCTACATCGGTTGCGGCGTCACCACCGGCGTCGGCGCCGTCGTTTTCACCGCCAAGGTAGAAGCCGGCGCCAATGTCGTCGTGTTTGGTCTGGGTGGCATAGGTCTCAACGTCATACAGGCCGCCAAAATGGTCGGAGCTGACAAAATCATCGGTGTCGACCTCAACCCTGCCCGCGAAAGCATGGCGCGCCAATTTGGCATGACCCATTTCATCAACCCGACGCAGGTAGAAAACGTCGTCGACCACATCATCCAGCTGACTGACGGCGGTGCAGATTATTCGTTTGAATGCATAGGCAATACCAAGGTCATGCGCCAGGCACTGGAATGCTGCCACAAGGGCTGGGGCAAATCCATCATCATCGGCGTTGCAGAAGCCGGCGCAGAAATCTCCACCCGCCCCTTCCAGCTGGTCACTGGCCGCGAATGGAAAGGCTCAGCCTTTGGCGGCGCCCGTGGCCGTACCGACGTGCCCAAGATTGTTGACTGGTATATGGAAGGCAAGATCAACATCGATGACCTCATCACCCATCGACTGCCACTTGAACGCATCAACGAAGGTTTTGATCTGATGAAGAGCGGCGAATCAATACGCTCTGTGGTGCTGTACTGATGTCTTCTTCTTGCATTTTGCCTCAGGACATTACCCTGCTGAGCCAGCACGCCTGCCATGGCGGCGTGCAGCGCTTTTATCAGCATGAATCTGCCGAGATCGGCCTGCCCATGCGGTTTTCAGTCTACCTGCCACCACAGGCGCTGGCTGGAGAAACATGCCCAGCCATTGTTTACCTGGCTGGCCTGACCTGCACTGAAGAAACCTTCATGATCAAGGCGGGTGCGCAAGCTATTGCTGCACGCGAAGGCATCATCCTCATCGCACCAGATACCAGCCCACGCAATGCGAATATACCCGGCGACAGCGATAACTGGGATTTTGGTGTGGCTGCCGGTTTTTACCTGGATGCTACGCAAGCACCCTGGAGCAAGCACTACCGCATGCACAGCTACATCGTCGCAGAACTGCTGCCCATGTTGCTGGCCAACCTGCCCATGGACAAGTCCCGCGTCGGCATCATGGGGCACTCCATGGGTGGTCATGGTGCGTTGGTGCTGGCCTTGCGTCATCCAGAGCTGTTCAGCAGCGTCTCCGCCTTCGCCCCGATTGCCGCACCCAGCCAGTGCCCATGGGGCCAGAAAGCCTTCACCGGCTACCTGGGCACAGACCAAAACAACTGGGCTGAGTATGACGCAACAACGCTGATGCAAAACCAGAGCCAGCCACCTTTCCCCAATGGCATCTTGATCGATCAGGGACTGGCCGACAAATTCCTGGTTGAACAGCTCCATCCCGAAGCCTTCAAGACAGCCTGCGCCAGTGTTCAACAGCCGCTGACACTGCGCTACCATGAAGGCTATGACCATGGTTATTACTTCATCAATACCTTCATTGAAGATCATTTGATGCATCTTAAGAGAGGATTGTCTAAGTAATCGAAAATTTGCGGTAACCTCACAAGGATAGAACCCAGTAACGCAGAACCAGGCCATGACACTGAGAATTTTCAAACAAATATTTTTAGCAAGCCTAACAATGGTTTGCATGTCTATGACATATGCCGGTGCCCCCAGTGATCCCAGCTCAGGGAAATTAGTGCTATTCCCTGGGCAACTACCGAGCACAAATTATGGCGGCACTGGCAATATCAGTGCATTTACAGGCTGGAACATCCCCGGTAAACACTTTAAGTCTGGTGACGGATGGTGGGTTCTTGCCTGCAAAGATATCTGTCAGCTCAGTCCGGCAACAATGAGTGTCAAACAAAGTAAACATCCGGATTATGATGGTCCGCCTATACCTAGTCAGTTAATGAAATGGTCTCCAATGCCATTTCAAATAGATGATGAAAAGCGTTATCACATCGAACGTACTCGCGAGCCTTCCGATCCCTTTCTTCTGGCCATGCTTAAACCCATCGGCAGCTTGGCAGATAACCTACATTTTTCACCCGGGCCTGTAACTACCTGGTGGCATCAGGGCATGGAAAAAGGTCCAAAGTCAAACAAGGATTTTTCAGACACGACCATAGAAATTGGTCAAGGAAAACAAGCGCATTTATTGCAGCGACTTGTCACGCTTCCCAAAAAGCCTGACGAAAGTGAAGCGCAAAAGCAACTGATCATAGAGCTTCAAATTGATGGTACCCGTCAATCCCTGGGTGAGTTTGTATTTCATATGGGCATTACAGAGCGTATCAATCCCAGGTCTTTCCTGATGTGGATAGGTGATATTGATGGGGATGGCAAAGTTGATCTACTTATTAATCCAACGGCCTATTTTTGGAATACAAGCATGTACCTTTCATCATTGGCAAAAAATGGTCAACTAGTGGGCAATGCAGGCAACTTCTACTTTTCCCCTCCAGATTCTCCAGGCTGCTGAGTCTAGAACTCATTTGAAAATCAGTTTGATGCTAGTGGACTGTAACAGTGAAAAGCGAAGTGCCTGCCACAATCTGGCACCCTGCGATGGTAGATACCTAATATCATCAAAAAAATCATGCACCAATCTGGAACAAGCACTCTATTTCTGCACCATTCCCGTTATATAGTCATTATTCTTGTGTAAAATTGAGCGACGTAGTCGCGTATTGACTGTTTTTTTGCAGCTGTTGCGCGCCATCCAGAACCACATAACGAGAAAGCAAGAGATGAACAAAGTAGTCATCAGCGGCACCGGCCTGTACACTCCCACCCAGTCGATTTCCAACGAAGAACTGATCGCCAGCTTCAACGCTTATGTGCAAAAATATAATGACCAGAACGCCGCCGCCATCGCCGCCGGTGAACTGGTCGCACTGGAAGAGTCCAGCGTAGGCTTCATCGAAAAAGCCTCAGGCATCAAATCCCGCTTTGTCATGAACAAAGAAGGTGTTCTTGACATCAACCGCATGGTGCCAAACATCCCTGAACGCAGTGACGACGAACCATCCATCATGTGCGACATGGCCGTGGCAGCAGCAAAGCAGGCGCTGGAACGCGCAGGCCGCAGCGCCGCCGACATCGATGCCGTCATCTGTGCAGCCAGCAACATGCAGCGCGGCTACCCTGCCATGGCAGTGGAAATACAAAACGCCCTGGGCATAGACGGCTACGGCTATGACATCAACGTCGCCTGCTCATCTGCCACCTTCGGCATACAGGCTGCCGTCACCGCAATACAAAGCGGCCAGGCCCGCGCCGTGCTGGTCGTCAACCCGGAAATCACCAGCGGCCACCTCAACTGGCGCGACCGCGACAGCCACTTCATCTTTGGCGACGCCTGCACCGCCATCATCATAGAACGCGCTGACCTCGCCACATCGAAGCACCAGTTTGAAATTGTCGGCATGAAGCTGAAGACCCAGTTCTCCAACAACATCCGCAACAACTTCGGCTTTTTGAACCGCGCCGATGAAAGCGGCATAGGCAAACCAGACAAACTGTTCCGCCAGCAGGGCCGCAAAGTCTTCAAGGAAGTCTGCCCCATGGCCGCCGCCACCATCACCGCCACGACAGAAGCATCCGGCGTCGCCATCGCCGACGTCAAACGCTTCTGGCTGCACCAGGCCAACCTCAACATGAACCTGTTGATCGCCCGCACCATACTCGGCCGCGACGCCACAGCAGAAGAATCCCCCACCATCCTCGACACCTACGCCAACACCTCATCCGCAGGCTCCATCATCGCCTTCCACAAATACCAGGACGACCTGCCAACAGGCGCCATTGGCGTGATCTGCTCATTTGGGGCCGGGTATTCGATAGGGTGTGTGGTGGTGAAGAAGTTGGGGTGAACACCTTCACTTTCCGGTAAGCAAGGAAAAACAGAAAAAGCAAAAGGCCGCATATAGCGGCCTTTTGCTTTTTGATTCGAAGGCATCCTCTTTCCAACATTCACGTATCTTGTCACTTTAGAAGCCAGGATAACTTGCCAGCAAGGTACATAACATATGGTATTAAATTTACAAAAATTTTTATGCCTTAATCATTTCGATTGAATAAAAAAGAAGCTAAATTACAATAAATTTAGTTAAATTTTTATAAATTTCCAATGTTGATCACCTTCATTAATCTTGAATAGTTATTATTAATATAATTAAAAATATGCAATCATTCATTTCGGCTGAAACAAAGCCTAACCGCTAATAGTGTCTAAGAAATTTTCAAACAATCGCTAATGGCACCAAGAACACGTAGAACGTCTTTATTTCGCTGCTGTGAAACAATATTGGAACATACATGCAATTACTCAATCTTTCCATTGACCGCATTATTATCCATCAGATATATAGACGGGATCAGGATGGAAATAAAGTAGCTCCTACACAAAGTCATGAATTTACAAACTTTGACGTAAATGCTATGGATGCTTTTAAAACTCGTGTTACTGATGCACTTGGTGAAGGGTCCAAAGCAGTTGAAATGGAAATTGTAAGTCAAGAAAAAAATGACCTACCCAAGCTAATCGATCAAATTATTGACCATGATAACGATACATTCGCGTCATCGTCTTTTGACATCGCAAAAAAACTTACTGATGCTCAGCAAAAGAAATCTATACCAGGAGGCATAGTCGTAGTATTCACTGGAACACAAGGTTATCCATCAAAGAAATTTCTAGGCATAATAAAAGCAGAAATTCATAGTGCATATGAAAAAGAAATTAATAAGAAAACTAAAGAGATTTCTTTGAAATTTGTTGAAGAAGTTTTGCTTACCCCTGGGTCCAAGCTCTACAAAACAGCAGCATTCTATGAAAAAAATAAATGCAATCCGTTTGCTTCAGATTTAAATGAAAAATGGACCGTTACCTTCGCAGTAGATTTAGGAATAAGTCTTTCAAATACATAGTACTCAGACAGTGTTGTAGTCTTTTTGGTATGCGCTCTGATCGGAATCATAGCGCCGCAGCATCATTGCTGACTGTGCCCATTTTTTATCCGTTCTTTCATCCAATTGCTATCTTTCGTGCAAACATTTTTTGGTATTTGGCAAGCGCAGGGAATCTTTTCCCTACCCTGTCAATTTATACGATTACCTACCCCCGAAGCATGCTTGATTTCGAGGGATACAGCAAATGATCAGTCAAGGGTGTATGCTGCTTCATGTTGTCGTCGTCAATTTTTTTTCAATCAATTCTCCATGAAATTTTACCCCTTCATTTTGCTTTTTGTATTGTCAGCCACTGCCAACGCCGCCTCATTTGATTGCAATAAAGCGCGCACTTTCGTAGAGAAAGAAATCTGCAAGACACCTGTCTTGAGTCAGCTCGACGACGCTTTGGGCAAGAATTATAAAAACATCCTCAACAGCAAGCTGTCGGATGTACAGGCTGAAAATACCAGTATTGATGCGGGTTTATGGTTGAGTGAGCGTAACAAGTGCAAGGATAAGGCTTGCCTTGAAAAGATGTACCGGGCACGGATCGATGAGTTGTGTGAGAACGCCAAAACCATGCAAGTCAAGTTGAAGCAGGCGTGTGTCTTGTCGAGCGAAATCAAATAGCTTCGTAAAAATGCTTACGCGCCGTTAGGGTCTACAGGCTGTGGACCAGCCTGGCAGGTATGCCCTTTTCAACTTATATGTGTGTATGTGCTGGGTAGTGTTTTTCGCTGCGTGATGATCCATGACCTGTCACCACGCAACGCATTCATCTGATCACATGCCCAGCTTTGTCAGTATCTGGTAAGCAGCGCGGATTCGTGCTTCACCGGGGTAGTACTTGTTGGCCAGTATCACGACACCGATTTTCTTTTGCGGCACAAAAACGACGTAGGCGCCGAAGCCGTTGGTTGAGCCGGTCTTGTGTATCAATACGTCTGTTCGTGGTGGTATTGGTGGGGTAATTTCTTTGACGGGTGTGGCTTCGAACGCCATGCGGCTCGATGAACCGTCCAGCAGGGCTTCAAGTTTTGCCGGATGGGGATAGGATTCCCAGATCAGGCTTTGGGTCATGGGGCCGGCCTGGAAATAGCCCGTGTGGGTATTGACGATGGCTTGCGCCATGTCTGGCTGTAATTGCATGTCGTCCATGTTTGCCTTTAAAAACTGTGCAAGATCGCTGGCTGTGGTTTTGACACCGTAGGCTTCCATCGCCAGTACATCCTTGCTCATGCGTACGGGAGCATCTGTTTTTGTGTAACCCTGGGCATAGTCTGCCATCTTCTCTTTTGGCACGATGAGGTAGCTGTTCGTCATGCCAAGCAAGGGAAATATTTGCTGTTGCATCAGGGTCGTGAAATCTGTCTGCATGCTTTGGGCGGTGATGACGCCCAGCAAGCCTATGCTGATGTTGCTGTATGTGCGGTAGCTGGCCTGTTCATGTTCGGGCTGCCAGCTTTTTAAATAAGCCATCAATTGCGGATTTGTCTTGACAGTGTCTGGCACCTGCTGCGGCAAGCCGCCTGTGGTGTGGGTGCCCAGACTGAGCAATGAGGTGTCGCCAAACTTGCTGCCTTTGAGCGCATCAAGATGATCACTGACCTTGTCATTGAACGAAAGTTTGCCGCGCACCTGGGCCAGTGATGCCAGGGTCGCCGTAAAGGTCTTGCTGATTGAACCTACTTCAAACATGGTCGTATTGCTGACCGGCTTGTTGTCTGTTTTTGATGCCACTCCGTAATTGAATATGTAGTGTTTGCCATCGACAACGACCGCTACAGCCATACCGGGGATGGCGTAGGTCTGCTTGACGGGAAGTATTTCTGCATCGACGGTGCTCTTGAGTCCGTCCATGTCTGCACTGCTGGCGTCAAGGCCAGCCAAGCTCGCGATGGCGAAGAAGCCTGCTCTTAAGAAAGCCAGGTGTGGTGTTTTCATTTGATTTCCCTTTTGAAGATTTGATGTGACTACCGCATAAAAAATTTTTGTTTATCTTTATTTATCTTTGTTGATACTTGTTGGCCGGGCTTACAGTTTTACTTCCCACACCAGTCGCCAGGTGCGTGCTGATTGCTGAATGCTTTTGTCTGTCCAGCGCGTTGTATGGGTCGCGTAGATGTCGCTATCAAGCTTGTCTTGCTGCAGCACATTGCTGACTGAAAACCGTAGCTGGCTCTTCTGGTTTTGCTTCCAGGCGAGGTAGATATCGAGGTGGCGTCTTGGACTGCTGTGGCCACTCAAATAAATTGATTCACGTGCTGTATTACCAGCCTGGAAGTTGTAATCACCACCCAGGCGCAAGGTGGGCTGCAACTGATAATCCGCCCCAACGCTGACCAGCAAGGGGACTTGCTGTGACAGGTGGTTGTCAGGGCCAGGTACATTGGTCAGCTTTGACCAGTTGCGGTTGATGGTGGCGCGCAATTCCATATCAGGCATATTGCTGGACAATTCTTTGAGTTTGGCTTTGGCTTCGATTTCCAGGCCGATGACTTTGGCGCTGCCATTATTGCTCAACACATTGAGCCAGCTACTGTTGTTCTGGCTCAACTGCTCCATGATGACGTCATCAATCTGTCGCCAGTACAGGTTGGCGCTGACCAGGCTGGCGGCACTGAGGTAATGTTCGTAGGCGAATTCCAGGCCCCAGGCGCGTTCTGGCCGCAGTTGCGGATTACCCTGGAAATCTGCATTGAGTGGCGTATTGTTGTTATCGATGCGAAAGCGGCGCGGCACCAGGTTGGCGACGCTGGGCAATTTGAAGCTGCGATTGAGGGCAAAGCGCCATTGAGTCTGTTCGCTTTGCTTCCAGACCGTTTGCAGTATGGGGCTGGCCATGGTGGCGACATTGTAAAAATCAAATCCATCTACCACGCCCAGCTCCCTGCTGCCACTGGCTATGCGCTCCCAGCGCAAACCCAGGTAGGCAGACCAGTCTTTATTGATGCTCCATTCATCCTGGATGTAGGCAGCGAATTTATTGAGGCTGGCCTGGTAGGTGTTAACGTCATTGGCAACGTCGCCGGTATTTATCTGTACATCGCGCTCGATGCGGTTTTCATGACGCAAGGCATGGCTGGCTTCCCAACCCAGGCTGATGACATGGTTGGCTGAATAGGGCGCCAGGTATTTGCCAAGCAGGCGGTATTCATTTTCCAGCGCAGCACCATCAACGTAGCGCATTTCATTCAAATTGGCCTGGGCGTCTTTACCCCAGAATTTGAACCGCGCATCGCGCTCCAGGCGGTTCCAGCCCAAGGTAACGCTGAGTTTGGCACTGTCATCAAGGCGACGCTCCCAGCCCAGGTCATTGCGCGATGTCAGTATGTGGGCACTCCAGATGCTGTGATTGATGGGAAAATCTGTCGTGCTGCCAAGGTAGCTGTTTTCTTGCTCGTTCTTGGCCTGCTCCAGTCTGCTGGCGTTGATGTTACCTTGCCAGCTCAGGCTGTTTTGCGTATCGATTTTCCAGTTGATGCGTGGCGACAGGCTGATGGCGTCTTTGCGGTTTTGCTGGGTCTGCTGTAATTGTCTGCTGGTCAGTGTCTGCCACTGCCCGCTTGCTGGCTGGTAGGCGACATAGTCTTCATTGAGCTTGATGTTGACGTCAGTGGTATTGCTCTCTGCATTACCAGCCAGCACGTAAGAGATATCACCCCATTGGGCCGGCGCCTGGTCGGCGATGCTCCACGTGGCATTGCCTGACAACCTGCCTGCTTGCACGCTGACATTGGTCTTGAATTCGCTGGCCTGGTTGGCACTTTTTTTCTTGAGGATGATATTGATAGTACCGGCTATGCCCTGTGCGCCAGTATCGGCGCTGGCGACGCGCATGACTTCGATTTTTTCTATCAGGTCGGGGGCAATACTGTCGATGGCAAAGCCAACCGGCGTAGCCTGGCCGTTGAGCAGTATCTGGGTATAGCCATTGCCCAGGCCACGCATGCGTATTTCTGCCCCTTTGCCCTTGCCTTCGCTGACGCTGATGCCAGGCAGGCGCTTCAGCACTTCACTGAGATTGGTGTCGCCGTATTTTTCTATCTCATCACGGCCATAGATGGCACGCATGCCTACGTCGTCCTGGCGTTCACGCGTTGCGACTGTTTTGCCAGTGATTTCAACTTGCTGGGGGGTGTTTTGTGCAATGGCAGCTTTACCGGCAAACAGGCTGACGGCGGCTAGGGCCAGCACTTTCAGACGTGGCAGTTTGTTACTGAAAAATTCAAGTGAAAATGGCATGTAATGGCTTTCTTTCGTTTGGTATAGACGTGAAGTGTCCTTGCGCCTGTTGGGGCACAACACTTCAGGTCTGCGGGATGAGGGGCTAGCTTTTAATGTATCTGGCTAGCTGGCAACGGCCGGTAGCATGGCCGCTCGTATGTTGATGACATCGTCATTGCGCGCATCAAGGTTTCTGGCGTTGAGCAAGACCATGATGACGGGCTTGCCGCCTATGGTGGCACGCATGGCCAGGCAACGGCCTGCCGCTTTTGAATAACCGGTTTTGGACAGGCTGATGTTCCAGTCCTTGTTGGCCGTCAGAGTATTGCTGCTCTGGTATTGCTGCAAGGCACCGTCGAGCAAGACTGCACCTTCGCTACGGCTGCTCAGGCGGCTCAACTCCGGGTAGGCAGTTGCGGCCTTGACCAGGGCGGCAACATCCTTTGCGCTGGAGCGGTTCCTGGTTGAAATACCTGTCGGTTCTACCAGTTGCGTCTGTTGCAGTTTGAGGCTGCTGATCTTCTTTTGCATGGCGGCGACAAAAGCAGCTTCGCCACCTGGATAAGTCCTGGCCAGTGCTTTGGCGGCTATATTGCTGGAAGGGATCAGCGCCAGTTCAAGCAAATCCTGCCGCGTCAGCACACTACCTGGTTTGAGCATGATCTGGCGGGTATTCCAGACTGATGCGTCTTCTTTACTGATGGTGATTTTTTCGCTCATATCAAGACCTGCATCAACAGTGAGCATGGCTGTCATCAGCTTGGATATGGAAGCGATGGGCACGCTGCTGTCGGCATCCTTGGCCATCAGTATCTGGCCGCTTTGTTCATCCATGACCAGCACATGTTCGGACTGGGTACGGACATAGGCTGTCATGCGTGGTGCAGCATTGTTGCCGGTTATGCCTTTGGCTGGTGCTGACGTGGTTGTTTGTGCTGATGCTGCGTTATTCCCGGTCGCCATGACCTGGGTTTGCAGCAAGAGCAACAGGGCCATGCCTATGCCCAGTACGGGGCTAGCCATCTTCCAGCGCCAGGGCTGGGCGTCCGGGCGTATCAGGCGTTTAATCCGTGACAACAGGTCACCACCGCTGGCTGCCAGCACAGCGTCAGGCAGGGCCGAGGCATGGAGTTTATCGAGGATTTGCAAGGCACGGGCCAAAGGACGTGTCTGACCGACCATGGTGATGGCAAGGTCATCGGCAATCAGTTCTCTTTCAGCATCAATGCGCTTGGACAACCACCAGACCGCTGGATGATAAAACAGCAGGGAAAGGACCAGGTTCTGCAAAAGATTGACGGCATAGTCCCAGCGTTTGATATGCCCCAGCTCGTGAGCCAATAGTGCTTCTATCATGTCATATGACATGCCGCTCAACAGCGAGGCTGGCATCAGTATTACCGGCTTGAAGCAACCATAAGTGATGGGGCTTAATAATTGCTGCTGGAATTGCAGTTCTATCTCGCGGCTGATACCAAATTTGTGTGCCAGTTGATTGGCGCGCGCTTGCCATGTAGATGACATGCCCGCCAGTTCGCCCTTGACATCATGTTTGCCCAGTCTGTGCACCCACAGCAAACCCAGGCCAAGGCGCGCCATCATCATGATGAAACCCAGGCCCCAGGCACTGACGATCAGGGGTAGATAAGCCTCTATCCTTGCGGCAAAGGCGCTTTCCCTGATCCAGACCAGGTCTGGCTGGATGGCAGTATTGGTCGCCATCTGCAAAGCGGTTTCGAGGCTGATGGATTGTGGTGTCTGCCATTGCTGGATAATGCCCAGTGCCGGCCATAACAGGCATAACAGCATGGCTATGCAGGCGATCAGGTAACGTAATTGCGGGCGGGCATTGCGGCATACCGCAAACAGGATAGCGCTGACGCTGGCAATCAAGGCACCCTGCCAGATGAAGTTGAGCAGGGGCCAGCCTAATAATCCGCTGATGTTGCCGGCAATACCGTATGTTGGCATCATGATTTTTTCTCTTCCTGCAGGATTTGTTCTATCTCTTCGCGCTCTGCGGCGCTGACATGACCACGCAAGGCAGCCAGGACCAGGGCTTTGCCGGAACCGGCAAAGACTTTCTGTATCAAGTCCTTGAGCAAATTGGTTTGCAGGGAGTCCTGCTCCTGCGAAGGTGCATACACGTGTGAACGCTGGCTTTCATCGCGCATCAGGATACCTTTGCCGTGCATGATCTGCAGATGGCGCAAGACTGTGGCATAGGCCAGATCGGGGCGCTCTTCCTGTATGGTTTCATGCAGTTGCTTGGCGCTCATGGGGCCGTGCTGCCACAAAACCTTGAGCAAGTTCAGCTCGGATGCCGTGGGCTTGGGGATAGATGATTTTGCAATAGAGGAAGACATATTCTGCATCCAGTTTCAAGAATGGATGCAGAATAAATGTTCTAGAAACTTTTGTCTAGAACTTTTTTTCTAGACAATCAATCCGGATACTCTTGCCTGACTATCCTGCCTGCAGTGCAGCAAGTCTTTCTGCCACTTCCCGTTTTAATTCATGTGCGAATACATCATTGAACTGTATATTCATGCCACGGATTTCGGGATCGGTGATGCCATTGGCGAGACGGAATTCGCGGGCATGGGTACGCAACCGATTTTCAAATTCTTCTATGTCGGCCAGCCTGCTGACAGGCCTGACTTCAACACCTGGTTCTCGGGCCAGGTGGGCATGTAACCTGGCCTCATGCAAGGCCAGCATGTCGGTCACAGGTGTAGATTTGAACAGCGCAAAACTGTGCACATGGGGCCGCTGAGGTAATACGTGCTGCTGCGGGCATCCGAAGTCAGCAATAGACTGCCATCGCTAAGCAGGCTGATACAGCGCTTCAGACATACGTTGCCCGCTGCTTCTATGAGCAGGGCAATATCCTGCTTAAATCATGCTGCGCAGCCGCGACTGGCTGGGAGTCATGCCGAAAACGGAACGGAAGCTGGAGGTGAAATGGCTGTGGCTGACAAAGCCGCATGCATGGGCTATCTGCGTCAGGTCATGGCGTGTTGCCTGCATGGCGCGCAGGGCTTTCGCCAGTCGGGTACGTATCAGGTAACGATGGACAGGCAAACCGACTTCTTCTCTGAATACCCGTGCCAGGTGAAACGGCGATGTATGTACCTGACGGGCCAGTTCATCAAGTGCCCATTCCTGCTGGGGATACAGCGAGATCAGTTCTTTGACGGCCTCAACTTGCTGGCGTCTGCGACGCTGTGTCTCGGTGTGCCTGACACGGTCCAGTTGCCGGCGCTCAAAACAGGCCGCCTGTACAGAGGCAGTCAGCACTGTGACACTGATTTCCTGTACCGCCAGAGTATCGATGACTGGTTCATGCAGATGTCGCCATAAAAGTTCGCGGCTCAGCACGCTGGCTGGGGGTAGCAGGCTATGCGGCCTCAATGCGGGAGCATACAATTGCTGTACTCCTGCGGCATCGATCAGCATTTGCGTAAGTGCCTCCTTTGAAAAATCCAGCACCAGGGCCTCGTCCCCTATATCGCCAGGGAAGGTGATGCGGTAAGGTTTGCCCTCCCCCAGAAAAATCGCATGATTGGCATTCGCAATGACATGCTGTTTCGGACCATCATGCTTGGCCAGCACGCCGGCAATGGGCAACAATACCAGGTCGGCAGTCTCGCACTCAAGCTCATCTGTATCATCAGGCGCGGGCTTTGCCATACCGTGCCGTATGGACAGGAGTTCGCTTTGAAAAAGAGTACGCAGCACTAAAGACATTTTTGGAAACCGGTAAAATCAATGTTATAAAATCCCTGAAACAGTTCTACAAGCACAATTTTCAGCTTATCCTGACTTTCGTGAATGATGATTTTGATTTAAACGTATTTACTGAACAAGCTATTGGTCACACTGCGGGAATTGAGATAACTGCTATTGTATGCTTCAATGCAGCAGCTTTGAGATTGATCAATATACCAGCCTGCTTATCTCTGTAAAGCTATAGTCACGAACTATCACTGGGCAGTGCTCACATGGCTACACCTGAACTCGCAACAACGACCGGACTGAGTTCTGCCGTCTCAAAAGAGCGGCTACAGGCTGTTGGTCCCAATGAGCTGCCCTCAGCCAGGCCCCGCAATATCTGGGCAATTGCCTGGACGGTATTAAGCGAACCTATGCTCTTGCTGCTGATCGCCTGCGGCAGCATTTATCTGGTGCTGGGCGACATACATGAAGCGCTGGTGCTGCTGGCTTTTGTGTTTGTCATCATCACTATCACTTTTTATCAGGAACACAAGACTGAGCGTGCGCTTGAGGCCTTGCGTGATTTATCGAGCCCGCGTGCGCTGGTCATCAGGGATGGTCAACAAATACGTATTGCAGGCCGGGAAGTGGTTCCTGGCGATGTGATGGTACTGGCAGAAGGCGACAGGGTAGCTGCAGATGCTGTGTTGTTGTCTTGCCTGAATATGACAGTCGATGAATCCCTGCTGACTGGTGAATCCGTTCCTGTCAACAAAGCTGCTCAGGACAATTTGCCAGCAGCGATGGGACAAGCTGGTGGCGAAGATACACCTTTTGTCTTTTCTGGCAGTCTGGTGGTGCAAGGTAAAGGGCTGGCCCAGGTTATGGCAACGGGCAGCCAGACTGCTATCGGCAGGATAGGTACAGCCTTGTCATCGGTCGATACCGAGCCCACGCGTGTACAAGTGGAAACCCGCAAGGTAGTCAAATATGTCGCCCTCTCCAGCCTGGGCGTGGCTGTGCTATTGGCGACCTGGTATGGGTTCAGCCGCCAGCTTTGGCTGGACGGGGTGCTGATCGGTCTTACTTTTGCAATGGCCTTGATACCAGAAGAATTGCCTGTCGTTTTAACCCTGTTCCTGGGTATAGGCGCATGGCGCATGGCCAGACAGCAGGTATTGACGCGAAGAGTGCCTGCCATCGAAACGCTTGGAGCAACGACGGTACTCTGTACGGACAAAACCGGCACGCTGACGCAAAATAAAATGGAGGTCGTGCAATTGTTCGCAGGAAATAAAGTCATTGACTGCCAGCAGCCAAGAGCTGATTTGCCTGAAGAATTTCATGAAGTCCTCGAGTATGCCATTTTAGCCAGTCACCGTGAGCCTTTTGATCCCATGGAGGTAGCCATTCAAGGAGCAGGAATAAACATGCTCAGCAAGACTGAGCATTTGCACGCCGGCTGGGGGCTGGTTGAAGAATATCCCCTGTCAAAGGAATTGCTGGCCATGTCCAGAGTCTGGGCTTCAGAGGACAGGGAACAGTATGTCATTGCCACCAAAGGCGCGCCCGAGGCAGTTGCCGATCTTTGTCATTTGCTGCCCAATGACGCAAAGACATTGCTGGAACAAGTCAACCTGATGGCTGAAAAAGGACTGCGTGTACTCGGTGTCGCCAAAGCAAAATTCAAGGCTTCCCATGTGCCTATTGCCATCGAGAACACGACGGAAGATGAACTACCCGACATCCAGCATGATTTTGATTTTGAACTTGTCGGCCTGATTGCCATGGCAGACCCGGTACGCGCCGGTGTGCCGGCGGCCATCCATGAATGCCAGACGGCTGGGATACGGGTGGTGATGATTACCGGTGACTATTCTGCAACCGCAAAAAATATAGCGGCGCAGTGTGGCTTGCCAGTAACCGGCGGCGTTATCACCGGTGCAGAACTCAATGAGATGGATGAAGCGCAATTGCAGCAACGCATTGCTGACGTCGCCATATTTTGCCGGGTCGCACCGGAACAAAAACTGCGCCTGGTCAATGCCTACAAAGCTGCCGGAGAAGTCGTTGCGATGACCGGCGACGGTGTGAACGATGCACCGGCGCTGAAAGCTGCAAATATAGGAATAGCGATGGGCAAGCGGGGCACGGATGTGGCGCGTGAATCTGCAGCCCTGGTGTTGCTGGACGATGAGTTCTCCTCTATCGTGGCAGCCGTCAAATCAGGTCGACGGATATTTGACAACCTCAGGAAAACCATTTGCTTTATCGTTGCCGTTCATATCCCCGTGATTGGCATGTCAGTTATCCCCGTCGTGCTGGGCTGGCCCGTCATGTTGATGCCTGTGCATATCTTGTTTCTACAACTCATTATCGATCCCACCTGTTCGCTGGTATTTGAGGCCGAAGTGGAAGAAAGAGATGTCATGCAGAGACCACCCCGGGCCACCCGAGCGACGATTTTTAATCGCAAAACCTTGTTCAAGGGTTTGCTGCAAGGCTCGGCATTATTACTGACCATCTTGATGATTTACCACCTCGCATTACAACAAATGGAAGTGAATCAGGCCAGGACCATGGCATTCACGGCCATGGTGACTGGCAATATAGGTTTAATCTTTATTAACCGCAGTTTGTCTGCCAATATCCTCCATAGTTTGCGCCTGCCCAATCCCGTGCTGTGGTGGGTGGTGACCGGCGCCATGGCAGTGTTGTCTCTGGCACTGTTTTTACCTGGATTGTCCAGGCTGTTTTACTTTGCCAGCATAGCATCCACGCAATTGGCTATCAGCCTGCTCGCCGCGTTGCTGTGCATCAGCCTGATGGCTGCACTCAGAGTATTTACAAGCAGCAAGACGACAACTTGAACAAGCAGCATTGCCAGGTGCCGTATTCAGGCTGACGGTCATTATTTTGGCAACAGTTTGCGCCGCTCATACTCAAGCTGGTTGATGTGGCGCTGGATTGCCACATCCATTTCATGCGGCAATTTAACAAAACTGATCCCTATGCGATAACGGCCCTGCTTGTTTTTTTCTATCTGTGTTACATGGCGTATCACTCCGGCACAGCGCACTACATTGCGTATACCCAGGACAATATGGGCAATAGCAATACGATCCTGCACTTTCAGTTGCGGAGGACCAGAGACCTGTACGCTGAAGCCACCCACGCAAATATCATGGATGGGTAAATACGCCAGGGTCTCTCCGTGCTCGTCATACAGCCTGGCCTTGAGCGGATCAACAATGGGTAACTGGTTACGGAAAAATTCACGGCGCTGCATGCGTACCACGCGCTGGGGTATCGATACCCAGAAGGCATCCTGCCCTCCCCACAAAAACCGTTGAGGATTGAGACCGGTAAACTGCACACGTATGCCGTCGGGATAAGCCAGCAAAACACATGAACTGGCTTTTTCCAGCAATTTATTGGCGCGTGCATCACCGCCAATATCAAAAACGAGGCCATCTTCCCTGGCTGACAGTATCTGGGTAACGATAAATTCGCGTCCTTCATTGAAGTAGACGGTAACCGGCTCGCGCCTGTGCGCAAGTTCGTTCAGGATACCAAGAATCTCTCGCTGACCCAGCAAGAAAAATTTATCTTCAATTTCTTCGTTACTGAATGAAGCCGACATCCATCATCCTTCTTATATGTTTTTTTTAAAATAATCTCCTTATTGCCTTTGGTCAATCAAAGAATGCTTGCACACCGCCTGACGAAGTTCATCAGTTGCTTTTTTGGCTCATCAAGCCTGATTCCCCCTACGCCTGTATAAAGTCCCGATTTGTTGCATAATGGCAGCTTTGCAAAATACAGGCTGCGGTTTGATTGCGATGAACATACTTGCCATTTGCGGCAGCCTGCGTGCTGCGTCCCTCAATGCCATGCTGATACGCGCCTTGTGCAAGCTGGCATCTGACGATATCAGGATCAACACTTATGCCGGAATGGCGGCACTGCCCCTGTTCAATCCGGATCTGGATCTAACACCACCCGCATCTGTCGTTGAATTGAAAACGCAGATACGAGCGTCAGATGTCGTGCTGATCGCCAGCCCTGAATATGCGCATGGTATTACCGGTGTCATGAAAAATGCCCTGGATTGGACCGTCAGCAGCGATGTGTTTGTCAACAAGCCCGTCATTGTCTTGAACACTTCACCCAGGGCCACGCATGCAGATGCTGCGCTAAGGGAAATCCTGAGCGTCATGTCCGCACATATCATGGAAGGAGCCTCAATCAAGGTACCTGTCGTCGGTGCTGGCCTGGACGAGGACGGCATAGTGAGTGATCAGATAATAGCAACCAGCCTGAGAATAGCGCTAATAGCGGCCAGGGCAGAATGGAAACTGTATCAAAACAGACTGGACTCAGGACACTAGAGCTTGCTCCAGCAAGTGATGCAATTCGGTGAATGAGGGTTCGCCGACGTAACGCTTGAGAATGTTGCCCTGCCTGTCAATGACATAGGTGGTCGGCGTCAGTTTGACGTCGCCAAATGACTTGGCCAGCTTGCCTTGCACATCAAGCGCGACATGGAAAGGCAGTTTGCGGGTTTCTGTGTAGTTGAGCACGTAATTGGGCGGATCATAGCTCATGGCGACGGCAACAAATTCCAGCCCCTGTTTGTTGTACTTATTATAAGTCTCTATCATCTTGGGCATTTCGCCGACACAGGTCGTGCAGGATGTTGCCCAAAAATTCACCATGACGACTTTGCCACGCAGGCTTTGTGTGGAAATTTTTTCGCCCTTTATATTGGTAAAACTCACCTCAGGCATGGGCGTCTTTGCCTTGTACGTCATGAAGAACGTCACTGCCAGGGCAATCAGGGCAGTAGCGGCGATGACAGAGAAAATGGCAAATTTGCGCGGTGAAGAAGGGGCCAACATAGCGTTTCCAGAATCAAGGGACAAATCGAATGTTCACATTATACGACGTTACAGTCATGCAGTTTTCCCCAAGGCTTGATCCGCCCCAAACGTCACCATAGAAAGTCACCATAGTTTGGCCACTGGTATCACAACACCGGCAAACCATGAGCGATCCGACGAACTTGAAGTCAACCCCTTGATCAACCCTGCATCAAAGGTCAGGCGTTTGTTCGGACTATAGGTAAATGCCAGCAACGCCTGGCCCTGGTTCCTGGTGCCGGCACGATGCCAGCCCGCCCATTCTGCCGTTACCCCGCATTGCTCATTGAGTGCTGCTGAAAACGAGCCCGACAGGCCGGTTTGCCAGTGCGAAGTATTATCCTCAGCAAAGCCCTGGTGAGTCAGGTTCAGGTTGATGTCGGCATGCAGCTTGCCAAAATCCTGACTATAGATGCTGTTCAGTGTCCAGTCGGGCTTGCCGCTGCCCAGAGGTTCTTTGGCTGTCGGGAATTTATTGCCAAACTCCAGACCAAAGGCGGTATCGTCATCCACGATAAAAGCGCGTTTGATAGTCAGTGAAGTATCACCAAAACCCTGGTTGCGCTGCCCGGCTTCATCATTGATGACCCTGGCTTCACCACCGAGCAACACACCCCATTCTTTGGAGAAAGCCAGTTTGAACAGATAAGGCAGGCTCTGGCGACGGGAACCATCGTCCTTGCTGACGTTGACACCCATTTCCAGTTCCAGTTGCCCGGTTACTGGCAGCTGGGCAGAATTAGATACCGAAGGCCGGTAGGGTGTAATCGGGTTTTCAACATCATCAGCCGCTTGCGCAAGCAGACTGACCTGGCATGTCAACATTGCCAGCAAACCAAGGCAGGACAGGCGTATTCTGGACATCATCTTCCTTTCATTCCGGCAGGGGGGCGCTGATGGCTTTACCAGCCACATGGGTAGTCAAGACAATGGCCGTGGAAGTTGAACCAAAGGCATTGAGTTCATTGATAATACGCTGCAAATGCTCTACATCGGTGGCCAGCACGCGCATGACCGCACCGTCTTCACCGGTGACAGTATAACAGTCTATGATTTCAGGGCAGCTTGCCACATACTGGACATATGGTCGCCCCTGCTGGGTGGACAACCTGATCATGGCTGTGATTTGATAACCCAGGGCCTTGGGATTGATGTCGGCTCTGTAAGCACGGATGACCTGACCAGCTTCCAGGCGCTTGATGCGCTCTGACACGGCTGGCTGGCTGAGGTGAACCTGACGCCCGATCTCTGCATGTGACATACGAGCATCCTGTTGCAATAGTTGCAGGATTTTTTGGTCAAACTGGTCGAGTCTATAATTCATAAGCATATTGTCCTGATTTCCAATCAAATCCTTGGCTGTGCCGGTGATTCCTTATGAGTTCCCATTCAAACTGGCGCTTGCACTTGTTAAAGTAGAGCTTATACCAAACTTTGAACCACTCTGGAAAACCGCCATGACAAACACGACAACGACAGGCATTACCGCTGCCCAGCTTGCCACCATCGCCCAGGATTTTCAAACCCCTTGCTGGGCATATGATGCCACAATTATAAGATCACAGATTGCCCGCCTGCGTCAATTTGATGTCATCCGCTTTGCCCAAAAGGCATCAAGTAATATCCATCTTTTGCGTCTGATGCGCGAAGAAGGCGTCATGGTCGATTCTGTCTCTCTGGGTGAGGTGGAGCGTGCCCTGGCCGCCGGCTATGCCAGCCAGGCTGAGCATGGTGGTCACGCCCCTATCGTCTTTACTGCAGACCTGCTTGATCGCGCCACCTTGAAGCGTGTGGTGGAATTGAATATCCCGGTCAATTGCGGCTCGCCACAGATGCTGGAACAACTGGGCCAGGCCCACCCTGGCCACGCTGTCTGGCTGCGCATCAATCCTGGTTTTGGCCATGGCCATAGCCGCAAGACCAATACCGGCGGTGAGCAAAGCAAGCATGGCATCTGGCATGAAGAATTGCAGCATGCGCTGGCGATCATTGATCAATACGGACTGACGCTGGTGGGGCTGCACATGCATATAGGCTCAGGCGTGGACTATGGCCATTTGCAAAGCGTCTGCGATGCCATGATAGCGCAGGTGAAAATCTGCAATCGCGATTTGCAGGCAATCTCTATCGGTGGCGGCTTGTCCATCCCTTATCGCGGCGAAGAAGCAGTGGTCGATACAGCGCATTATTTCGAGATCTGGGACAAGGCCAGGAAAGAAATCGAGACCCTGCTTGGTCACAAGATCAGCATGGAGATTGAGCCTGGCCGTTTTCTGGTGGCGCAATCAGGCCTGCTGATTTCTGAGCTGCGCGCACAAAAACAGGTAGGCAATAATTTCTTCGCCCTGGTTGATGCCGGTTTCAATGACCTGGTGCGCCCTTCCATGTATGGCAGTTATCACCGCATCAGTTGCCATGCGCCAGATGGCAGTTTGCGCACTACTGCCACCCGCCCAACTGTGGTGGCCGGCCCCCTGTGCGAATCAGGTGATGTATTCACGCAAGAAGATGGTGGCGTCGTCACGACCCAGGCTTTGCCGGCCTGTGAAATTGGCGACCTGTTTGTCTTCCATGACGCCGGCGCCTATGGGGCCAGCATGTCGTCCAACTATAACTCACGCCCGCTGATACCGGAGGTCCTGGTTGACGGTGACCAGATCAGGCAAATCCGCCGCCGCCAGACAGTGCAGGAACTGATCGCGCTGGAAAATATCTGAAGCGTGAGGAAGCTGCCAGATCAATCCGGCTCGTTTAATGCAGTTCTTCAATCAGGCCTGCCTTTCTGGCCTTGATGATGGCATTATTGAGTTTGGCAATAATGCCGTCATCCTTGTCTGCCCTGACTGCGAAATGAGTGGTGTCGATCAACAGGGGTTTGGGTAAAGCCACCAGCCTGACATCGTCCATCGACGGCAGGCCACCATCATATTCATCTCTGATGGCCTGCAATCTGTGTTCCACGACCCTGGGGTCTTTGCGCATGGCGCCAAAGGTAGCTGCATCCATGCGGCGGAACAGGAGTTTATAGATCCTGGATATCGGCAAGGGGTTGTCTGCCTCAACCTTGAACAAATTGTCTTTCATGGCATCAAATTCATCGCCATAACTATGGCCCCTTGGTATGCCTATGGTCTTGCCCTTGAGATCGGCATAGGAGTTGAAAGGGAATGTGGCGTCACTTCTGGTGACCAGAAAAATGTACCGGGATTGCACTGGCAATGAAAAATGGAAGTTTTTTTCCCGCTCTCTGGTTTTGCTGACGCCATACAAGATACCTTCACCGTTTTCCATCGCCCGCAACGCTCTTGGCCAAGGGTTACGCTGTTGTTGTATCTGTATATTTTCTGTTCTGGAGATGAAGTCGAAAAGCTTGTCCAGCTTTTCCATAGGGATTTGTTGTCCGCGATGATCGATGGGGTCGGAGGTCAGGATGACAATTTCTTTTGCGAAGGCAGGCGGGAAGGCAAATAACAGACAAAACAGACAAGTCAGTAAACAAGGCCAGATGCCATATCGCGACAAGCGGAAAAGCAGGTCAGGACGTCGATAGCGCCACGGTCGACTTTGGTAAGACTGGCTGGTTTCTCGCTTCATTGGCACGATCCGTATCATCCACAGTAAACCTGGCGTACACCTTTACCTGCACTGAGCACGCCTATATCCCGTCCCCTGTTCTATCACATGAGGGACAGCCTTTATCTTGAGGGGGTAAAACAGGCAACAAGCAAACTCCAGCTTGTCGGAGAATTGCAAAATCGAAATGATGAAATCGATAAAGAATAATAACGTCAATATACTGCTACAGCAAGTACGATGACTGATGACAAAAATAAAAACCGCAGCCTGACATCAGCCGTGCTGCGAATTTTATTCCAGTAAGTTTTTTTAAGGCACTTAACCTTTGGCAGCGGGGGCAGGTGCATCAATTACCGCCTTGATATGCGTCCATTGCGCCGGTTTGATGGCTCCCTTGAAAGATTCGATGACCTTGCCGTCGCGACCGATCAAAAAGGCCGTTGGTGTGGCAAAGACCTTGCCAAAATTGTCCTTGTAGCTGGGGTCATTACGCCACAGGGAAGGGAAATTCTGGTTGGTCTTGGTCATCCAGTTGGACAGCCTGGAGTATTCGTCAATGTCAGACATGGCATCATCTATGCTGACCGTTACCATTTCAAAGCCGGATTTTTTATTGGCTTCGTAAAATTTGCGGAAGGTTGGCATTTCTGCGCGGCAAGTCGGACACCAGGTTGCCCAGAAAGTCACCAGCACCACATCCCCCTTGGCAGGATTGAGTTTATAGGCTTTACCATTCAACATGGTGCCAGACAAAGCAGGCTTGGCTGGAAACTCTTCCTTGCCGGCGGCGTGGCTCAATTGCACTGACAAGGCAGCAGCCAGAATACTGGCAGCAACAAAAAACTGTTTCATTCGGAACATGGTCTTACTCCATTCTATATCGTATGCGGGACTGACGAAAACAAGCTGTTACAGCTTGGTCGTAAGACTCCGATAAATCTTACAATTGATTTATTCATGATAGCCCAGTTCAGGCAAAGCTGGTTTTTACTACAGCGCTATCTCGGGATATGCCGCCGACCGTGTACCAGGTCTCGCCGGATTGTCTGCCGCGCGATAAGTAAATACCATGGAAAACTTGGTCGCCGCCGTCTGGTTCTTGCCAGCGGCATGAAACAGGTTGCTATGAAAAAGCAGCACATCTCCCTGTTGCAACGGTACCGGCACGGCCTGTGCCAGCAAGCCCTGGTTCTGTGGCAGGTCGCTGCGCAGAAACTGCGCCTGATCCAGTTGCCCTGCATCAATATCGAGCTTGTGGGACGCCGGTATCACCAGCAGGCAACCATTTTCCAGGGTCTCGTTGCGCAGCGCCAGCCAGGCTGACACCAGTTCTGCTTTTTGAAAATTCCAGTAACGGCTGTCCCTGTGCCAGCCAGTCGCGGTTGAATACTGCGGCTGCTTGGTCATGATGCAATTATGATGCGCCTGGGACAGGCAAGCCCCCTGCCCCAGCAATTGTAATAATGGTTCCGCCAGGACCTTGCCGGTGGCCCACTGTGCCAATCTGGCATCGCGGGCATAAGCTTGCAACAGACGCCTGGCCGTCAGACCACCTTCTGCTTCTCGCGAAGCCGGGGCGCCTGGGTAGCGGGTATCGGCTTCGTATTCTATGGGCTGGGCATGGGCGGCCAATTGCTGTTCAGTAAACTGCAACACTTCCTGGCAAAAAGCAGGGCTGGCTTGTTGTCTTAAAACCAAAAACCCTTGTTCCGCAAATTCTTGTAACTGTTGGGTACTTAACATGGTCATCACAATTCTCGGTGAGCAAGTCTCTATTCTGCCAGCATCCGAACAATACTGCTCCAGAATGGTGCAGGTGTGCCTTCAGCAAATAGGGCAAGCTTGTACTGCGTTTTGTGTATGACAGGCAAATTGCGATAAATATCCTGGTTTGGGTCATAATGTAGGTCATCTTTTTGCTTTTTTTACCAACCATGACACATACCATATTAGAAAACATCAACGTCAGTTCTTTCGAGAACATGCCTACCCCTGAAGAATTGCACACCCGCCTGCCTCTGAGCGACCTGGCCGGTGATGTCGTCGAACAAAGCCGTGAAAGCCTGCGCAACATACTGGAACGCAAGGACAAGCGCCTGTTCGTCGTGGTTGGTCCCTGCTCCATCCATGACCCGGTGGCCGGTCTGGATTATGCACGCCGCCTCAAAGCCCTGCAGGAAGAAGTCAAGGACGTGATGCTGCTGGTCATGCGCGTGTATTTTGAAAAACCACGTACCACGACGGGCTGGAAGGGTTATATCAATGATCCATATATGGATGATTCTTTCCGCGTCGATGAGGGCATGGAAAAAGCCCGCAAGTTCCTGCTCGATGTCTGCGAACTTGGCCTGCCGACCGGAACGGAAGCGCTCGACCCGATCTCGCCGCAATACCTCGGCGACCTGATCGCCTGGACTGCAATCGGTGCGCGCACCACAGAATCACAGACCCACCGCGAAATGTCGTCCGGCCTGTCTACCCCTGTGGGTTTCAAGAACGGTACAGATGGTGACATCAGCATCGCCATCAATGCCATTTTGTCGGCATCACATCCGCATTCTTTCCTCGGTCTGAATGGTCAGGGCCGTGTCTCTATCGTACGCACCAGTGGCAATCAGTATGGTCATGTGGTCTTGCGTGGTGGTGGTGACCGCCCGAATTACGATACCGTATCCGTCGCCATGGCCCAGCAGGCGCTTGTCAAAGCCAAGCTGCCACCGAATATCGTGGTCGACTGCTCGCACGCCAACAGCTACAAGAAACCGGAACTGCAACCGCTGGTCATGGCCGATGTCGTCAACCAGATTGCCAATGGCAACAAGGACATCGTCGGCGTCATGATCGAATCCAACATCGTTGCCGGTAACCAGCCTATCCCCGCAGATTTATCGCAACTCAAATACGGCTGCTCGGTCACTGATGCCTGTGTGGATTGGGAAACGACAGAGAAGATGTTGCGGGATGCGGCGGCGAGATTGCGTCAACAATAATCTGGCAAAGTGACTATTGAAACAGGCGCAGCATTTCGTATGCGCCTGTTCATTCTTTAGATGGGCATTCAGAAAATTTTATAGTGCGCGCAGGCTGCGAATGCAAGCACCATAGGCTGACTGTATCTCTGCTTGCTGCAGGTGCTTGCCATTTTGAACGACCAGCTTTCCCCCGACATAAACATCCCGCACCAGATTATCATTGCCCGCAAATATCCAGGTATTGAGTACATCTGCACTACTGATACCTGCGAGATTCGGATGCTCATCATCAAGTACCACGATTTCAGCGCGGTAACCAATACTTAGCTGCCCAAGTTGACGCCCGCTGGCTTGCGCACCACCTTGCAGGGCAGCCTGATACAGAAAATCACCTACCTTGCGCTGTGCCGGAATACTTGCAATATTGCGACCTTGCAGGCGCAGGCGCTGTCCATATTCCAACCAGCGCAATTCTTCCACCGGGCTTTGCGACACATGGCTGTCACTGCCTACACCAAAGCGGCCACCGGCGGCGATGTAATCTGGCAAATCAAAAAATCCATCACCGAGATTACCTTCTGTGGTCGTACAGATGCCGGCTACTGCACCACTGCTGGCGATACCCTGTACCTCTGCCTTGTTCAGATGGGTGGCATGCACCAGGCACCAGCGTTCATCGACCAGGCCGGTATCGAGCAAGAGTTCTACCGGACGCCTGCCTGAATAGGCAATACAGGCATCGACTTCTTTTTGTTGCTCAGCGATGTGGACATGGATGGGACGAGCGCCAGGGAGTGCCGCCACCAGTTCACGTATCTGGCTGATGCTGGCGGCACGCAGTGAATGCGGTGCAACGCCGATTTCAACCTGGGCACTGCGTTTACCTTCCAGCGCTGTGATCAATTGCATGATCTCGGTCACATTGGTAGAGAAGCGACGTTGATCATGACGCAGCATCTGTTCGCCAAAATCAGCATAGCTGTACAACACGGGCAGCATGCTGATACCCATACCAGCCTGCTCTGCCGCAGCGATCACGCGTTCTGCCATCTCGGCTGGGCGGGCATAAAAACTACCGTCCTGATCACGGTGCAAATAATGGAATTCGCAGACGGCGGTATAGCCGTGGCGCAGGCATTCCGCATACAGCTGCGCGGCGATGGCCTGGATTTGCTCGGGGGTGATATGCAGAGCATAACGGTACATCAGATCACGCCAGGTCCAGAAGCTGTCCTTGCCCTCGCCCGCCATTTCTGTCATGCCAGCCATGGCGCGCTGGAAGGCGTGCGAATGCAGATTGGTCATGCCAGGCAAGGCAAACTGCACCTGATTCTCGTATGCCTGCAATTCTGTATTTTGTTCTATCTGATTGAAGTCGCCATCATCATTCCAGTGCAGGCGGACATTGCTGACCCAACCTTGCGGCAGCAAAGCATTGTGTGCAAATAAACTGCTCATGCAGCGCTCCCTTGTGTCTTGTTCCAGTCCAGGCAGGATTGCAGCAATTGTCTGAGCAAAGGCTGCACCCGTGTTGCCAGGTCGGGTCTGTACGCATAGGGAGCTGCTTCATCCATGTAGATGCATTGGCTCATTTCCAGCTGCACGGCATGGATGTGCCTGTGCGGCTGGCCATAATTGCGGGTGATAAAACCGCCCTTGAAACGGCCATTGAAAACGTGCGTATAGGCTTGCGCATGGTTAGAGTCTTGCAAACATGCTTGCAGTGCATTCTGCATGCCGGTAGCACAGGATTTCTGGTCAGCGGTACCAAAATTAAGGTCTGGCAATTTGCCTGCAAAAAAACGTGGCACCAGTGAGGCGATGGAATGCGCATCCCACAGGATGACGCTGCCATGCAGGCTCAACAAGCGTTCCAGCTCTTGTTGTAATTGCTGGTGATAAGGCTGCCAGTAAGCAGTAATGCGACGCTGGACTTCCGCCTCTGTCGGCAGGCTATCAAGTGCGTACAGCGGCTGTTTGGCAAAGGTGTCGACCGGGCACAAGCCGGTTGTATCCTGACCAGGATACAGATTGGCATTATCAGATGAGCGGTTGAGGTCGATCACATAGCGTGAATATTCTGCTGCGATGGTGGATGCCCCCAGCTCTGCCGCCATATTGTAGAGGCTGCACAAATGCCAGTCAGTATCGGCTTTTTCTTGCGCGACTGGCAGCATCTGGCTGGCAATATCAT
Source organism: Undibacterium paludis (assembly GCF_022568815.1). Lineage (GTDB taxonomy): Bacteria > Pseudomonadota > Gammaproteobacteria > Burkholderiales > Burkholderiaceae_D > Undibacterium. The sequence continues at coordinate 325,286 of NZ_JAKZHX010000001.1, forward strand.
CCGGTATGCAAGTGCCGACATGGGGCATGGAAATCAGTAGGGGCACGCTGCCCTGTTGAAAGTGATAAGCAGTCATGATGTCTTCCGTTTTATGGATGTTGTAATTTGCGGCTGAGCCTGTCAGCTGCTTTTAAAGTCATGTTAATCAATTCTTGCTTGCGGTCTTGTATGCGTTGTGCCGGTGCCATCAGGGACAGGGTGGCTTCGAGTTTGTTGCGACCAGAAAATACCGGGGCGCTGACACCCCAGATGCCGAGGTCAATTTCATTTTCACTGGTCGCGTAGCGTTGCTCGCGTATTGTTTGCAGTTGATAGAGCAAAGAGTCGCGCTGCCCCTCTGAACCCGGCACATCCTCAAGAAAATTTTCGGCAATCAGTGCTTCTTGTGTAGCTGGTGGCAAGAATGCGAGCAAGGCTTTGGCAGAAGCACCGCGCACGCTGGAGCTGGCTCGCCCTTTGGCAAATGAGCAGCGCAAGGCTTGCTGGCTTTCCTGCATATCCAGGCAAACGACCTGCCCGTTCACATAAGCGAGCAAACCTACGCTTTCGGCTGACTTCTGCACCAGTTCAGCCAGTTCGTCACGGGCAGCGCTCATCAGCCAGGAGTGCTGGTCAAAACCGCGTGCCAGTTGTACTGCCAACGGGCCGGGTTCGTATAAGCCGGTTTGCGCGTGTTCCTGCACCAGCCCCCACTTCTTTAAAGGAGCAAGCTGGCGATACAGTGTGCTCAGTGGCAAACCGGTTTGTTCCACCAGTTCACGTGCGGACAGCGCTTCACCATGGCGAGCGATACAGGCCAGTACCTGCAGCACGCGTTCGCTTTGAGGAATACTATCTTTGTGAAATACAGTCATGATGCCTGAGCCAGAAAAGCATTGTCAGGCTTATTTTAGCAATCAAATGGGAAACATCAAGAATTGATTCTCGTCTGATGAGAATCAATCCCCAGTATTTTCCCCTTATTTTTTACAAAAAGGTTAATGTTTCTAGAAAAACAGATTCAACAGATTTCAGTCATGATTGTCATGACTACCGGCATGACCTTTATTTGACAGAGAAAATTCGATGAGGTCCTCGTCAGGAATAGTATCGCTGTCTACATATTTTCCGCTTGGCGGCCCGAGGCTGGGTTGTACAAAAACATAACAAGCCAACGCATCAATGACTGGCAACAACCAGATCAGCCCACATTGTGCATATTTTTGGACAGGCTCATAGAAGTCACTCTTCGCCAGCAAATACGTTACATATAAATTCATTGCCAGCAAAACGCTGACAATGAATATGGCGACAACGACGAGGGTATTCATATTTACAGAATGACAGGGCAAAGGGACTGGCCGTGAGAGCGCTTAACTCCTGCTATAGGCCGTTGCCTGGCAATTGCGGTTTTCCTGCGCCGGGAATTCTGCCTTGATAGCGTCATACTTTGCTTTTTCGTCGCTGCTCAAAGTACGCAACTGGTAGGCAAATTTATTGGTGCTGACGGTACGCGGGCCAACGCGGGCAGAGCGTACGCCTTTATTATTGAGATTGTTCAAGTGTAATTTTGCTGCCTCTTCAGTCTTGAATACCCCCAAAGAGATACCGAAACGCATACTGCTCTGATCCTGAATCACATAAAAATCGGTGATGCCCAGGCGACGCAGCTCCCCGGCTTTTTTATCCGCCCCTTCTTTGGATCCCTGGGAGGGGATGAATACCATGTGAGTCGCCACATCCACGACATTGATGCGTGATTGCCTGTCACCAAGAGCCAGGGTCTTGAGCTTGTCTTCTATCCTGGGCAGATCAGTCTGCAAAAAATTGCCGACTTCAAGGCAGGCAATGACTTCCGGTTTTTTGTCGTGCCCGGGTTCAGTGGGTGTTGCCGCTTCGCTGGCAGTGATAAGTTTGAGCTGGTCAGCATGGTGCTGCTTCTTCAGTCGCTCGGGCTCATGGGTATCGAGGGACCAATGTCCCAGGTAACCAAGATTGAAGGCCAGCAAAAAGCCATTCAATAACAGCAAGCTCCAGAATAAGAATCGCAGCATGGTAAGTAAGTGTAATCAGCCCGGGCTTGATTGTGCCACGACAAACAGCCCCGTCAAGACCAGATTATCGACATAGTGGTAAGGAATACCTAAATGCCCCGTCAGGTATGGAGCCGCACCACCAGAAATCACGCAATGGATAGCCCGGTTTTCTTGCTGCGCCAGGCTGTGTACTGCATGCTGGATGGCGCCTACCTGGGCACTGATACAGCCACTGACAATGGCCTGGTCGGTATTGTCGGCGAAGATTTTACTGATGTCAGTTGACTCTGCCACCTGTGGCAGCTGGGCAGTATTGCGGGCCAGCGATTGCGCCATCAGCTTCAGGCCCGGCAAGATCATGCCGCCCTTGAACTTGCCGTCGGCAGTCACGGCGTCGACTGTGGTAGCCGTTCCACAGGTAGCGACGATCAGGTCTTGTTGTGGGAACAGGTAGTGGGCCGCGATAGTCGATGCCAGTCTGTCGCAACCTAATTGAGCCGGATTGCGGTAGGTATTATGGATGCCCGCTATCTGGGCCTGCGAAGTGAACCAGTCTAGTCTGATGGCAGGCTGCAGGCTTTGCAAGAGGCCGGTCAGTTTTTCACGCACGGATGCACCGGCCACATTGGAGATCAGGGCAGAGTCGAAGGGCAAGCCCTGCCAGGCCAGCGCTAGGCTATCCATGTCTGCATGACTGACCGAACCGATATGCTGCCAGACCGGTGCAGCCCCCGCTGCCACTGCTGGTCCGGGTAGTGCCCATTTTATGCGAGTATTACCGGCATCAATCAATAACTGCATCCTGGTTGTTTCCATCGTGTTTTGTTGGTTCCGTTCTATTCAAGCTGGTCGTAAAGAAACATCGCCGGCCAGCACGCTGACTTGCCCTTGCTCGGTCTGCAAAACCAGGCAACCATGCAGGTCCACGCCGAGTGCAATACCGGTGTGTACAATCTGGTCACGGTCAAGAATATTGACTGTCTGACCAGCATAGGCATGCAAGGCATTCCAGCGTGGCAGCAAGGGCGCAAAACCCTGCTCGCCAAATTGTGTCAGCGCCTGCACCAGGGCATTCAATATCTGCGCCAGCAAGACATTTCTATCCATTTGCGCCAGCCAGGGTGCATCAGCCAGTGAACGGCCTACCTGGACTTCCAGTTCATCTGAAACTTGCAGGTTCAAACCTATGCCGACGACGACCCAGGTGCCGCCGTTACCGGCTGCTGCCGATTCAACCAGGATGCCCGCCAATTTCTTGCCTTCACGCAAGACATCATTGGGCCATTTCAATGTGACGTTCTGGTTCAGCACATTCAGGCATTCTGCCAGTGCGACACCAACAGCCAATGGCAAGCCCAGCAGGTTATGTGGCGCTTGCGGCAGATGCCAGGCCAATGAAAAGGTCAGCATGCCACCAGGTACAGTCAACCAGGGGCGACCGGCACGGCCACGGCCGGCCGTCTGATTAACGGCGACACGCATTACGGGACACGACAGATGGAGCAGCCTCGTCATCAGATCAGCATTGGTGGAGCCGGTTTCTGCGACGACTTCAATATCAACATCGCGTGCGGCTGCATCACAAAGTCTCTCTATTGCCGATGCATTCAATTCCAGGTTTTTGTTCAATTGCATAGTCTGTTTATGGTTACTTGCCTATTGTACTGTGGGACAGCAATGCAAGGTTCAGCCATTTTGTCCTGGCCAAAAAAAAAGGCACCCTTGCAGGTGCCGTTTTTTCATTCATCAGGCTAGTGATTACATTTCGCCGTCAGCTATATCAGTTGCTGCCACTTCAGGTGCTGGCGCAAACTGCGCTTTTTCTGCTTCCAGCAAGGCTGAACGCTCATCGGCTTCCCAGGTTTCTTTCAACTTGCGGGCACGGTGGAAGGCCAGACCAGTACCGGCAGGTATCAGGCGACCAACGATGACGTTTTCTTTCAAGCCACGCAGACCGTCTTTTTTGCCCATGATCGCAGCTTCGGTCAGAACACGTGTGGTTTCCTGGAAGGACGCCGCAGAGATGAAGGAATCTGTGGACAAGGATGCCTTGGTAATACCCAGCAAGATATTTTCATAAGTTGCTGGAATACCGTTGGCAGCAATGACGCGATCGTTTTCATCGAGCAATTCGGAACGCTCTACCTGTTCACCGACAATGTAGTTGGCATCGCCTGGGTTCACAACAACAACGCGGCGCAGCATCTGACGCACGATCACTTCAATGTGCTTGTCATTGATCTTAACTCCTTGCAAACGATACACGTCCTGAACCTCATCAACGATGTAACGTGCCAGCGCTTCGATACCCAGCAAACGCAGGATGTCTTGTGGATCAGCCGGGCCGTCAACAATCATCTCACCCTTGTTCACGACCTGGCCGTCATGCACCAGGACTTGCTTGTCTTTGGTGATCAGGAACTCGTGTTTCTCGCCGTCCATGTCGGTAATTTCCAGACGTTGCTTACCTTTGGTTTCTTTACCAAACGCAACCGTACCTGTCACCTCTGCCAGCATACCGGCATCTTTTGGCGAACGGGCTTCGAACAACTCGGCAACGCGTGGCAAACCGCCGGTAATATCACGGGTTTTTTGTGATTCTGTCGGGATACGCGCCAGAACTTCACCTACGTGTACTTGCTGGCCGTCTTTAACGGTAATCAGCGCGCCCACCTGGAAGCCGATCGTTACGGCGTGTTCCGTACCGGCGATCTTGACTTCTTCGCCTTGTTCATTCAACAGCTTGACTTGCGGACGCAATGTTTTACCAGCTGCGCTACCACGGCGTTTCGCATCGATCGCCACCAGGGTGGACAGACCTGTTACTTCATCAACCTGTTTGGCAACAGTCACGCCTTCTTCGACGTTTTCGAATTTCACTGTACCGGTGTATTCGGTAATGATAGGGCGGGTCAGCGGATCCCATGTCGCCAGTGCAGTACCTGCTTTGATGACCATGCCGTCCTTGACGATCAGGGTGGCGCCGTAAGGTACTTTATGACGTTCGCGTTCACGGCCATGATCATCAGTGATCAGCACTTCACCAGAACGGGAAATGACGATCTGGTCGCCTTTGCCGTTGGTGACATAACGCATGGTCGCAGTGAAACGGATGGTACCGTTGGACTTGGCTTCAACAGAGGATGCAATCGCTGCACGGGACGCCGCACCACCGATGTGGAAGGTACGCATCGTCAACTGTGTACCAGGTTCACCGATGGACTGCGCGGCGATAACACCGACAGCTTCACCGGCATTCACCAGGTTGCCACGACCGAGGTCACGGCCATAACACATGGCGCACAGACCGTAGCGTGTGTCACATGTCAGTGGTGTACGTACCTTGACTTCATCGATGCCCAGGGCTTCGATACGTTCAACGGAAGCTTCGTCGAGCAAGGTACCGGCTTCGTACAGAGTCTCTTGTGTTTCAGGATTGACGATGTCATTGGCAGAAACACGGCCCAGTATCAGGTCACGCAAAGGCACGTTAACTTCACCACCTTCAACGATAGCCTTCATCGACGAACCGTTGGATGTGCCGCAGTCATCTTCAACCACGACCAGATCTTGCGTCACGTCAACCAGACGACGTGTCAGGTAACCGGAGTTCGCTGTCTTCAAGGCCGTATCGGCCAGACCTTTACGCGCGCCGTGTGTGGAAATGAAGTACTGCAAAACGTTCAGACCTTCGCGGAAATTCGCAGTGATCGGCGTTTCGATAATCGAGCCGTCCGGTTTCGCCATCAGACCACGCATACCTGCCAACTGACGAATCTGGGCTGCAGAACCACGCGCACCGGAGTCGGCCATCATGTAAATGGCGTTGAAGGATTCTTGTGTACCGACGGTACCGTCGCGACGTGTGACTGGTTCAACTTTCAGTTGCTCCATCATGGCCTTGCCGACTTCGTCACCGGTCTTGCCCCAGATATCAACCACTTTGTTGTAACGTTCGCCAGCGGTCACCAGACCGGAAGCATATTGCTGTTCGATCTGTTTGACTTCATGTTCTGCATTCGCCACCAGCGTGACTTTTTGTGGCGGTACCAGCATGTCATCGATACAGATGGAGATACCGGCACGTGTCGCCAGGCGGAAACCGGACTGCATCAGCTGATCAGCGAATACGACAGTCGCACGCAGACCGCACTTACGGAAAGAAGTATCGATCAGCTTGGAAATTTCTTTTTTCTTCAGCGGACGGTTCAATACGGTAAATGGCAGACCTTTAGGCAGAATTTCGGACAGAATCGCACGACCAACTGTCGTTTCATAACGCTTGATGGTTTTGACGAATTCGCCGGTTGCCGGATCTTTCGGGTATTCGGTAATACGGACAGTAATACGGGTAGCCAGTTCGACTTCCTTGTTGTCCCAGGCGCGGATCGCTTCTGAGACGTCAGGGAACATCATGCCTTCACCCTTGCCGTTGATTTTTTCACGGGAAGCGTAGTACAGACCCAACACGATATCCTGGGAAGGTACGATAGACGGTTCACCATTCGATGGGAACAGAATATTGTTGGATGCCAGCATCAATGTGCGTGCTTCCATCTGTGCTTCGATAGACAGAGGAACGTGAACCGCCATCTGGTCACCGTCGAAGTCGGCATTGAAAGCCGCGCAGACGAGTGGGTGCAACTGGATCGCTTTACCTTCAATCAGGACTGGCTCAAACGCCTGGATACCCAGACGGTGCAGCGTAGGCGCACGATTGAGCATGACCGGATGTTCGCGGATGACTTCTTCCAGGATATCCCAGACGACTGGTTCTTGTATCTCCACCAGTTTTTTTGCTGCCTTGATGGTTGTTGCCAGACCCATCAATTCCAGTTTGTTGAAAATGAAAGGCTTGAACAGTTCCAGCGCCATCAGTTTAGGCAAACCGCACTGATGCAATTTCAGTTGTGGACCCACCACGATAACGGAACGGCCAGAGTAATCGACGCGCTTACCGAGCAAGTTCTGACGGAAACGACCGCCCTTACCCTTGATCATTTCTGCCAGGGATTTCAGAGGACGCTTGTTGGCGCCTGTCATTGCCTTGCCGCGACGGCCGTTATCCAGCAGGGAATCAACCGCTTCCTGCAACATACGCTTTTCATTGCGTGTGATGATCTCAGGAGCGCGCAATTCCATCAGACGCTTCAGACGGTTATTACGGTTGATGACGCGGCGATACAGGTCATTCAGGTCGGATGTCGCGAAACGGCCACCATCCAGCGGGACCAATGGACGCAGTTCTGGCGGCAGGACCGGCAGAACTTCCATGATCATCCAGTCTGGCTTGATGCCGGAGCGCTGGAATGCTTCCAGCACTTTCAGGCGTTTGGCGTATTTCTTGATCTTGGCTTCAGATTTGGATTCTTTCAACTCGGTACGCAGGGTTTCTGCATCACGGTCGATATCGATGGAGCGCAGCAATTCACGGATACCTTCAGCACCCATGAATGCAGTGAATTCGTCACCGTATTCTTCATACTTGGCAGCGAAATCATCTTCGGACATGATCTGGCATTTTTTCAGCGGGGTCATGCCCGGATCGGTCACAACATATGCTTCAAAATACAGAACGCGCTCGATATCACGCAATGTCATGTCCAATACCATGCCCAGACGGGATGGCAAGGATTTCAGGAACCAGATATGGGCAGTTGGGGAAGCCAGCTCGATATGGCCCATGCGTTCACGACGCACTTTGGCCAGGGTCACTTCAACGCCGCATTTTTCGCAGATCACGCCACGGTGTTTCAGGCGTTTGTATTTGCCGCACAGGCATTCATAATCCTTGATAGGACCAAAAATCTTTGCGCAGAACAGGCCGTCACGCTCTGGCTTGAAGGTACGATAGTTGATGGTTTCCGGTTTTTTAACTTCGCCGTAGGACCAGGAACGAATTTTTTCTGGGGACGCCAGACCGATCTTGATCGCGTCGAATTGTTCGTTGGGTTGGACTTGCTTGAATAGATCGAGCAGAGCTTTCATGTGTATCACTCCAGTGAAGCGCGCAAACGCTTGGTGGCTCAATGGTGCTGCAACAGAAGCTTCGCCGCTTTACCCTGTTCGCATGAGCGGGAGAGCCAGGTCTTTTTGACGCAGGTTCCGCTGATACCGGGAACGACATTACTTCCAAACTGCTTGCCAGGTTTAACGGCCATCGCCCGGATGCTATCCGGGCGACGACTTTACTGCAATTACATAGAACTAAACTTCTCAGAACCAGTTTCCGATCTTACTGCGCAAGCGTGATCGGGGCTCATGCGCTGCTCAAAATGCTCATGTACTTAAGTACATTCCGCTTTTTGCGCTGCTCTTCACCCCGCTGACGCCTGCTCGCTACAGATCGCCAACAGGTTCTTAGCTGCGTTCGAGATCGATATCGATACCCAAAGAGCGGATTTCTTTTACCAGAACGTTGAAAGACTCTGGCATGCCGGCGTCGATCACGTGATCGCCCTTGACCAGGTTTTCATACACTTTGGTACGGCCATTCACGTCATCGGACTTGACTGTCAACATCTCTTGCAAGACGTAAGACGCGCCATAAGCTTCCAGTGCCCAAACCTCCATCTCACCGAAACGCTGACCACCGAACTGTGCTTTACCGCCCAGAGGTTGTTGCGTCACCAGAGAGTAAGGACCGGTCGAACGTGCATGCATCTTGTCGTCAACCAGATGATGCAATTTCAGCACGTGCATGTAACCCAGGGTGACTTTACGCTCGAACGCCTCACCGGTACGGCCATCAAACAGGGTGACCTGGTTTTTCGATGGTGTCATGCCCAGTTGTTCTGCGATATGGTCAGGGAAGGCCAGATCCAGCATGCGACGGATTTCGCTCTCATGCGCACCGTCAAACACGGGGGTTGCAAATGGCACACCGTTTTTCAGGTTGTTCGTCAACTCCAGGATTTCAGCATCTGTGAAGTTGTCGATGTCTTCCTTCTTGCCGGATTCGTTATAAATCTTCTTCAGGAATTCACGCAGTTCTTCTACCTTGGCCTTGGCTTTCAGCATTTCGCCTATGCGCAAGCCCAGACCTTTTGCTGCCCAGCCCAGATGCACTTCCAGAACCTGACCGACGTTCATACGTGATGGAACGCCCAATGGGTTCAACACGATGTCTGCCGGTGTACCGTCAGCCATGTAAGGCATGTCTTCGATAGGCACGATACGGGAAACCACACCCTTGTTACCGTGACGACCCGCCATCTTGTCACCAGGTTGCAGGCGACGTTTGACAGCCAGGTAAACCTTGACCATTTTTTGTACGCCTGGCGGCAATTCATCGCCTTGCGTCAGCTTGGTACGTTTTTCCTCAAAAGCCAGATCGAACTGATGACGTTTTTCAGCGATGGAATCTTTCATCGCGACCAGTGCATTGGCTGCTTCGTCCGATGCCAGGCGAATGTCGAACCAGTGGTATTTATCCACGCTGGCCAGGTATTCCTTGGTGATCTTGCTGCCTTTAGCCAGTTTGGCCGGGCCGCCGTCAGCGATCTTGCCATCGAGCATACGTTCCAGACGCTCAAATGCATCGCCTTCAACGATACGCAACTGATCGTTCAGATCGAGGCGATAACGCTTCAATTCATCATCGATAATCTGTTGCGCACGTTTGTCGCGTTGTATGCCTTCGCGGGTGAACACTTGTACGTCAATAACAGTACCTACCATGCCGGATGGCACACGCAGGGATGTATCTTTCACGTCAGAAGCTTTTTCACCGAAGATGGCGCGCAGCAGTTTTTCTTCTGGTGTCAGTTGGGTTTCACCTTTTGGTGTCACTTTACCAACCAGGGTATCACCGGCTGTAACTTCAGCGCCGATGTAGACGATACCGGACTCATCGAGACGCGCCAGCTGGTTTTCTGCCAGGTTGGAGATATCGCGGGTAATTTCTTCCGCGCCCAACTTGGTGTCACGGGCAACAACCGACAACTCTTCGATATGGATCGAAGTATAGCGGTCATCCGCCACCACTTTTTCAGAGATCAGGATCGAATCTTCGAAGTTATAACCATTCCAAGGCATGAACGCGACAAGCATGTTCTGACCCAGGGCCAATTCACCCAGATCTGTGGATGCGCCGTCAGCCAATACGTCACCTTTGGCAACCAGATCACCAACTTTGACGATAGGACGCTGGTTGATGTTGGTGTTTTGGTTGGAACGGGTGTACTTGATGAGGTTGTAGATATCCACACCGACTTCACCAGCCTGTGCTTCAGCATCATTCACACGAATAACGATACGGCCCGCATCAATATAGTCAACCTTACCGCCACGCAATGCCTGTACTGTTGTACCGGAGTCAACTGCTACGGTGCGTTCAATACCTGTACCAACGAAGGCTTTTTCTGGACGCAAGCAAGGAACAGCCTGACGTTGCATGTTGGCACCCATCAACGCACGGTTCGCATCATCGTGTTCGAGGAAGGGAATCAAGGATGCCGCAACAGAAACCACCTGCCCAGTCGCCACGTCCATGTACTGGATACGTTCTGGAGAAACCAGAATCGTTTCGCCAGCTTCACGGGCAGAGACCAGTTCATCGATCAGTTTGCCTTCGCCGTCGATGGTCGCATTCGCCTGGGCGATGATGTAACGACCTTCTTCAATCGCAGACAGGTAATCGATCTGGTTGGTGATCTTGCTATCGACCACTTTACGGTAGGGTGTTTCCAGGAAACCGTATTCGTTCAGGCGTGCATACAGCGCCAGAGAGTTGATCAGACCAATGTTCGGGCCTTCTGGAGTCTCAATCGGGCAGACGCGACCATAGTGGGTAGGATGAACGTCGCGGACTTCAAAGCCTGCGCGCTCACGTGTCAAACCACCAGGTCCCAGGGCGGAAATACGACGCTTGTGCGTGATTTCTGACAATGGGTTGGTCTGATCCATAAACTGGGACAATTGTGAAGAACCGAAGAACTCACGAATCGCAGCAGAGATAGGCTTGGAGTTAATCAGGTCATGCGGCATCAGGTTGTCGGCTTCAGCCTGACCCAGACGCTCTTTGACTGCACGTTCAACACGGACCAGACCAGCACGGAACTGGTTCTCAGCCAGTTCACCAACGCAACGTACACGACGGTTACCCAAGTGATCGATATCATCAACTTCGCCACGACCATTGCGCAACTCAACCAGAATCTTGATCACAGCCAGCACGTCTTCGTTCGACAAAGTCATGGCGCCAGTCAGTTCATCACGACCAATGCGGCGGTTGAACTTCATGCGGCCCACTGCGGACAGGTCGTAACGCTCTTCACTGTAGAACAAGCCATTGAACAGGGCTTCAACAGAATCTTCTGTTGGCGGTTCGCCAGGACGCATCATGCGGTAGATGGCAACGCGGGCGGCCATCTGATCGGCGGTATCGTCCGTGCGCAAAGTCTGAGAAATGTAAGCACCCTGGTCCAGGTCATTGGTATACAGGGTCTGGATATCCGTGACCTTGGCGTCACGCAGACGGCCGAGCAACTCTTCAGTCAGTTCATCATTGGCATTGGCAATGATCTCGCCAGTGTCTGCATCAACGATGTTCTTGGCCAGGACGCGGCCCAGCAGGTAGTCTTCAGGCACGGAAATATGCTTGATGCCGCCAGCTTCGATTTCACGTACATGCTTGGCATTGACACGCTTGTCTTTGGCAACGATGACCTTGCCGGACTTGTCAGTAATGTCGAAACGCGCAACTTCGCCACGCAGGCGTTCTGCGACGAATTCCATCTCTGCACCTTCACTGTGCAGGTTGAAATTATCGAAAACAAAGAAGTTGGCCAGGATCTGTTCATTGCTCATGCCTATGGCGCGCAGCAAGATCGTTACCGGCATCTTGCGACGACGGTCGATACGGAAGAACAGGATATCCTTTGGATCAAATTCAAAGTCCAGCCAGGAGCCACGGTAAGGAATGATCCTTGCCGAGAACAGCAATTTACCGGAAGAATGCGTCTTGCCACGGTCATGTTCAAAGAATACGCCAGGGGAACGATGCAACTGGGAAACAATGACCCGCTCAGTACCATTGATAACAAAAGAACCAGTCGTTGTCATCAAAGGCAATTCGCCCATGTAGACTTCTTGTTCTTTCATTTCTTTGACAACCGGCTTGGTCGGAGATTCTTTGTCCAGGATAACCAGGCGGACCTTTGCACGCAAAGGCGACGCATAAGTCAGGCCGCGCAGTTGACATTCCTTGACGTCAAATGCAGGATCGCCTAAAACGTAGGACAGGAACTCCAGACGTGCAAAACCATTGTGCGAAACAATAGGGAAAATCGAGGTGAAGGCAGATTGCAGGCCTTCATTTTTACGTGTAGGCGGTGTTCTGTCTTCTTGTAAAAAGCTCTGGTACGACTCGATTTGAGTCGCCAGCAAGAACGGAACGTTGTGGACGTTGGCGCGTTTCGCAAAAGATTTACGAATACGCTTCTTCTCAGTAAATGAGTAGTGCATGGACACTCCGTGAGTGGCAAGGAAGGATAGAGAATTCAGGACTTTTGTCACGGATGCAATTTTTGTGACAAAAAACCTCAAGTCTCAACCCTCGGTCTTAATAAACAACTAAACAACCCTGAACGACAAAGAAGCCAAAGAGGAACCCTCTCTTCCAAGAGGATTCCTGTCTTTGACTTGGGCAAATCCGGAGATCTGCCATAATACCTGAATTACTTGAGGTCTGCTTTCGCGCCTGCTTCTTCCAGTTTTTTCTTAGCTGCTTCAGCATCAGCTTTAGCTACGCCTTCTTTAACTGCTTTTGGTGCGCCGTCAACCAGGTCTTTAGCTTCTTTCAAGCCCAGACCAGTGATTTCGCGAACTGCTTTAATGACGCCAACTTTGTTTGCGCCAACTTCAGACAGAATTACGTTGAATTCTGTTTGCTCTTCAACAGCAGCAGCTGCACCGCCGCCAGCTGCTGGGCCAGCTGCAACTGCTGCAGCGGAAACACCAAATTTTTCTTCGAAAGCTTTTACCAGGTCGTTCAGGTCCATTACGGACATCGCGCCTACGGCTTCCAGGATATCGTCTTTGCTAATTGCCATTTGAAACTCCAATTAATTAATTACATTGATACGGTATTTGACGGAAACAATCTTATTCTGCGACAGCTTCAGCAGCCTCAGCTACTGGTGCTGCAGGAGAACCGGATTCTTTCTGTGCTGCGACGGCTGCCAGAGCACGGGCGAAAGCAGATACAGGTGCCTGCATCATGCCAACGACTTGTGCCAACAGAACTTCGCGGCTAGGAATGCTTGCCAATGCGACAACGCCAGCTTTATCCAGCGATTTGCCTGCATAGTTACCAGCTTTAACAACCAGTTTGTCATTGCCTTTTGCAAAGTCTTGAACGACTTTAGCAGCAGCAACAGCATCTTCCGAGATTGCATAAATCAACGGACCAGTCATTTCAGAAGCCAGGCTGGCGAATGCAGTTCCCTCAACAGCGCGACGTGCCAATGTGTTTTTCAACACACGCATGTATACGCCTTGAGCACGTGCGCTAGCACGCAATTGCGTCAAATGACCGACCTGGATGCCACGATATTCAGCCACGACGATAGTCTGTGCAGTTGCTACTTTTGCAGAGACTTCAGCGACGACGGCCTTTTTGTCATTCAGATTGAGACTCACGGTCAACCTCCATTAATGATAGTCAGTCCATACATCGGGATGATGTACTTCCCTCATATCGTTTCGAACACGGCGTCCGAAGTTAGGAGTTTCACTGGGGGACCAGTAATCACTACAAAACTTGTTCGGGTACACCATCTGCGTTGGGACCTGTCGATTGCTCTCCAGATATTAACCTCGTGTATGGATAAAACTTTCATACACTCAGCCCAACGGTCTTTGACACTCTGGATGTTTATTCAAACATCCAGCCCAAAGATGCGCCCTGCCATTGAGACAGGGACTTAATTCTTGCTTAGCCCAGGTTGGCGTGATCTACGCGTACGCCTGCACCCATAGTGGATGAGATCGATACTTTACGCAGATATACACCTTTGCTGGATGCTGGTTTTGCTTTGTTCAAAGCATCGATCAGCGCAACCAGGTTGGACTTCAGGTCACCATCAGCAAACGACTTACGGCCGATTGTTGAGTGGATGATACCTGCTTTGTCCGTACGGTATTGAACCTGACCTGCTTTTGCGTTTTTAACTGCAGTAGCTACGTCTGGAGTCACTGTACCGACTTTAGGATTAGGCATCAAACCACGTGGGCCCAGGATTTGACCCAGGGTACCGACGATACGCATGGTGTCTGGAGAGGCGATCACAACGTCAAATGGCATGTCGCCAGCTTTAACGCGTTCAGCCAAATCTTCCATACCAACAACATCAGCACCGGCAGCTTTCGCTTCTTCTGCTTTTGCACCTTGTGCAAATACAGCAACGCGTACTGTCTTGCCTGTACCAGCTGGCAATACCACTGCGCCACGAACTACCTGGTCAGATTTCTTAGGATCAACGCCCAGTTGTACGGACACGTCGATGGATTCATTGAATTTTGCTGTTGCGCATTCTTTGATCAGGGCAATAGCGCTGTCAAAAGGATACACTTTCAGGCGATCAACTTTCGTTGCCAGCAATTTTGCTTTTTTAGTTAACTTAGCCATTACAGACCCTCCACCGTGATGCCCATGGAACGAGCGGAACCAGCGATAGTACGCACTGCTGCGTCCATATCGGCTGCTGTCAGATCAGCGCGCTTGACAGTCGCGATCTCTTCAGCTTGCTGGCGAGTGATTTTGCCAACTTTGTCGGTATGTGGCTTGGAAGAACCTTTAGTAATGCCAGCTGCCTTTTTGATCATGTAAGTTGCTGGAGGAGTCTTCATCACAAAAGTGAAAGACTTGTCAGCAAATGCAGTAATCACGACAGGGATAGGCATGCCTGGTTCCATACCTTGGGTCTGTGCGTTGAACGCTTTGCAGAATTCCATGATATTCAGACCACGTTGACCCAGAGCTGGACCGATAGGTGGGGATGGGTTTGCTTTACCAGCTGGCACTTGCAGCTTGATAAAACCAATAATTTTCTTTGCCATGTTGGCTCCTTCAATAAATGAGTAGTAGCGCCTGTCAGTGGGGACTTACACCCCCAACAACAGGCTCCTCCGCCTGCTTTTCCAGTTTCAGCAAATTACTTTGCTACGCACTGGACAACGTTAATTCTTTATACTTTTTCGAGTTGGGAGAATTCAAGTTCCACTGGAGTGGCGCGACCAAAAATGGTAACCGTGACACGCACTTTGGATTTCTCGTAATTGACCTCTTCGACATTGCCGTTGAAGTCTGTGAACGGGCCTTCCTTGATACGCACGATCTCGCCAACTTCGTACAAGACTTTTGGCCTTGGTTTTTCAACACCGTCCTGCATCTGCTGCAAGATCTTGTCAACTTCGTGCTGCGGTATTGGCGACGGCTTGTTAGACTTACCACCAATAAAACCGGTCACCTTGCTGGTATTTTTTACCAAATGCCAGGTATCGTCAGTCATTTCCATTTCGACGAATACATAGCTGGGGAACAAGCGACGTTCGGTAACTACTTTCTTGCCATTTCTTGGCTCAATGACTTCTTCGGTCGGCACCAGGATCTGACCAAACTTGTCTTGCATCTCTGCGCGCTCTATGCGCTCTACCAACGCACGTTGCACACTCTTTTCCATACCGGAGTAAGCATGCACGGCGTACCATCTTTTAGCACTTTTAGGCACAGACACCGTTGGCGCTGTACCTTCTTCGTTTTCCTGAATGTTCTCGCTCATTATTTTTTCCATCCGAGGATTACGTCATACAACAAATATCCGATCGCCTGATCGGTGCACCACAAGAAAATCGCCATAACCAGAACAAAGCCAAATACAACAGCAGTGATCTGACCAGCTTCTTTCCGGGTCGGCCACACTACTTTCTTGGTTTCGCGGACAGCTTCTTTTGCAAATGCAACAAAGTCACGACCCATTTCTGAAGTCGCAACAAAACCAACAGCAACCAACAAACCAACTACCAAGGCAATGGCACGTATCCACGTTGCCTGTCCAGCGAGAATATAAAAAGCAGCAACACCGGCAACTGCAGCCACTACCGCCAAAATGACTTTGTACTTGTCATTGGATGTACTAACTGTTTGAACGGGATTATTAGACATACTTTATTTACTTTCGGTGGCCTGCGGCCTTGATGGTGGCAGGGGCGGAGGGAATCGAACCCGCGACCTTCGGTTTTGGAGACCGACGCTCTGCCAATTGAGCTACACCCCTACATCTTGACACTAGCTGTATGCATTGCGACAACCCGAATCAGATGTGCAATGCATACATTTTACTACTTATTTATTACTCGATGATTTTAGCAACGACGCCGGCACCGACAGTACGACCACCTTCACGGATAGCGAAGCGCAAGCCTTCTTCCATCGCGATCGGGTTGATCAGTTTAACTGTGATAGAGACGTTGTCACCTGGCATCACCATTTCTTTGTCTTTCGGCAACTCGATCGAGCCAGTTACGTCCGTTGTACGGAAGTAGAACTGTGGACGATAGTTGTTGAAGAATGGTGTATGACGGCCACCTTCATCTTTGGACAGAACGTAGATTTCGCCTGTGAAGTGGGCGTGCGGCTTGATGGAGCCTGGTTTTGCCAACACTTGACCACGCTGGATGTCTTCACGTTTGGTACCACGCAGCAAGACGCCAACGTTATCACCAGCTTGACCTTGGTCCAGCAGTTTGCGGAACATTTCAACGCCAGTACATGTGGTCTTGACTGTGTCTTTGATACCAACGATTTCGATCTCTTCGCCGACTTTGATGATGCCGCGTTCTACACGACCTGTCACCACTGTACCGCGACCGGAGATGGAGAAGACGTCTTCTACTGGCAGCAGGAAGGTGCCGTCAACAGCACGTTCTGGTGTAGGGATGTAGGTGTCGAGTGCGTCAGCCAGTTTCATGATGGCTTCTTCGCCCAATGGACCTTTGTCGCCTTCGAGGGCCAGTTTTGCAGAACCCTGGATGATTGGCAGGTCGTCGCCTGGGAATTCGTATTTGGAGAGCAATTCGCGCACTTCCATTTCGACCAGTTCCAGCAGTTCTGCGTCGTCAACCATGTCGCATTTGTTCAGGAACACGATGATGTAAGGAACACCAACTTGGCGTGCCAGCAGGATGTGTTCGCGAGTTTGTGGCATTGGGCCGTCTGCTGCGGAGCAAACCAGGATCGCGCCGTCCATTTGAGCCGCGCCTGTGATCATGTTTTTAACATAGTCAGCATGGCCTGGGCAGTCAACGTGGGCGTAGTGGCGACCTGCTGTTTCGTACTCAACGTGCGCTGTGTTGATCGTGATACCACGTGCTTTTTCTTCTGGTGCCGCGTCGATCTGGTCGTAGGCTTTGGCTTCGCCGCCAAATTTCTTCGACAGGACTGTCGCGATCGCTGCTGTCAGTGTGGTTTTGCCGTGATCAACGTGACCAATTGTTCCAACGTTTACGTGCGGCTTGGTGCGCTCGAACTTACCTTTTGCCATTTTGGACTCCTAACGATTTTGATGAGAATGCTCAGGCACGCGCCCGACAAATCAGACTTGAAAACACCAGACTAAAATATTTGGTGCCCTTGACGTGGATTGAACACGTGGCCTCTCCCTTACCAAGGGAGTGCTCTACCACTGAGCTACAAGGGCAGCATGTTGCGCAAAAAACCGCGCAAGTAAAACTGGAGCGGGTGAAGGGAATCGAACCCTCGTCATAAGCTTGGAAGGCTTCAGCTCTACCATTGAGCTACACCCGCAAAGGCCACCACTTCAGCCGCTAATTTCTTAATTCAATTCTTTACCTGGTGGAGAGGGCTGGATTCGAACCAGCGTACTCGCAAGAGGGCAGATTTACAGTCTGCTGCCATTAACCACTCGGCCACCTCTCCGCAGGGAACCCCGAATTATGGAGATGTCGACCTCAACTGTCAAGACCTATTTGCGAATTTCTTGCCACAGCAAAAGTAAAGTCAGCAAAAAATCATAGTAAGTTTTTGATTTCATTGAAATTTACTAATTTGACAATGACAAATATTGATCGTATCAATTTCAACAGCTGGCATTAGCCAGACCATGAGCCAGACCATGCGTCAAGGATGCTGGTTGTTTTTTCCACACGCTTACCAACGAGATGCGTCGCAAGGTAAGATGCAGATAACTGATTGAGCAGCACACACAGACTCGACAATGGCCCGCACACAAGCCTCCGATCATCATTTGCAACGCGACGAAATCCTGGAAAGGGCGGCCACTGCTTTTGCCTGCCACAGCTACCCTGGCACATCGATGAGTGCCCTGGCACAAGCTTGCGGCACTTCAAAAGCCCGGCTATACCACTACTACCCAAGCAAGGAAGCGATACTTTTTGATTTGCTGGACCGTTACACCCGTGTATTGATCGGCCTGGCTGAAACACACCGGGAATTGCCGGCGTTGATTGCCGCCTTTCTGGCCGAATATGAGCATTCGCAAACCCGGCACATCGCCCTGCTGAACGATGTCAAATTTCTGGCCAGGCCGCAAAGCACCCAGATTCTTGACGCACAAAGAAAAATCGTGGATTTGTTTGCGGCAGCCATACAGCGCAGCTTCCCCGAACGTACGCATGCGCAAAACCGCAGCGCCATTACCATGCTGCTGTTCGGCATGATCAACTGGACATTTACCTGGTTAAAACCACATCAAGATAATCAGGATAACAACAGGATGTCGTATGCAGATTTTGCCGTGCTGGTGACAGAAATCTTTATGAATGGCATGCAGAGCTTGCCGGAATTTCCGGCTTCGGCAGGCCATGACCTGCCTGGACCAGCTATCTGAGCTCAGTTCCTGGCGTGGGCGAGATTGTAAAATTCAACACCGTCAAAGGCCCCCAACTCCAGCGACAACTCACTGAGGCGCATGGCTTGTTTGCGATTTACCGCAACAGCCACGAAACGCCATTCTGCGCGCCCGTCTTTACAGTTGATGTTCAAGGTGCCGGCGGCAATTTCATAGCCGCGCTCCAAGGCCATTTGGCGCAGCGACTCTTCCCTGGGAATATAACCCTGGCGGAATTGCATGGTAATGGCAATAGCAGGTCTGGATGGCAGCCAGGATTCCAGTCTGGATACCCAGATCATGCATGCGGCCGATAAGAAAGCCAGCAGTATCGCGGCAGCGTAAAATCCCACGCCTACCAGTACTCCTATGGCCGACGACGCCCACAGTGAGGCTGCCGTCGTCAAGCCGCTGATGGTAAAACCTTCGCGCATGATCACACCAGCCCCGAGAAAACCTATGCCCGTCACCACGCCCTGTATGGTGCGGGAGGGGTCAAGGTTAACCGGCATCAATGCGCGGGCACCAAACCAGAAATCAGGATAGCCGGCAATCACCACCAGTGCTGCTGACGCCATGCAGACCAGGCCATAGGTGCGCATACCGGCTGCGCGTCCATGATAAGAACGTTCATAACCGACAACAAAGCCCAGCAGCATCGCGCCGGCCAGATTCATGAAGATAATTAAGTTGGCATGTAATTCAGCTGGCGACCAGAAGGTCATGAAATAGGAATAAAAAGATTGCATCATCGCCCACGCTATAAATCAGCCAGAAATAAGATAAATAATTTACTTGCATCAATTTACCTAATTCAGTGTAGCAAGCTCACCTTTTATCAACCAGTAAAACATAGTCAAATAACACAGAATGCCGCTTCCCTCCCATATGCGTTATAATTCGCACTCACATTCATTGGGGAGTAGCCCGCTTCGTCTACAGACGAAGAAAACGCATCAACATACTTGGCCATGCGGTCATGGTGCGTTTGGTTCAGGATTGGCAGAGCCAATATTCGATCGGGCAAGACCTTTGATAGTTATGTTTCTGCTGACCAGGGATGGGGCGGGATATGACTGTCATTGGTTAATCAGCCTCATCCCGCATACTCACATGGAAGCTTTCTTCGTCTCTGCTGTCGCTATCACCGTCGGTGAAATTGGTGACAAAACTCAACTGCTCGCCTTGCTGCTGGCTGCTCGTTATAAAAAACCGGCGCCCATCATACTTGGTATTCTGATAGCAACATTGCTCAATCACGCTCTGGCTGCCTGGCTGGGGCAATTGGTCGCCGCACACCTTGACGGCCAGTTGTTACGCTATTTGCTGGCGGCTTCTTTTCTGGCAATTGCGGCCTGGACACTGAAGCCCGATGAAATGGAAGGTGATGGCATCAACGAAAGTCGCTACGGCGTTTTTTTGCTCACCTGTTTCACTTTTTTTCTGGCAGAAATCGGCGATAAAACCCAGTTGGCAACAGTCGCCCTGGCTGCAAAATATAACGATCTTGCCATGGTGGTCGCTGGCACCACGCTGGGCATGCTGATTGCTGATGTACCGGCAGTATTCCTGGGCAAAATTGCGGCACCCAGCTTCCCTTTCAAGTACGTGCGCTGGTGTGCGGCGGCACTATTTGCCGTCCTTGGCCTGCTGGTTTTATCGGGTGTGGAATTAAAGTTTATTTAATACTTTCCCTTCTCCCGTGTTGACATATCAAAACCATAGAATGATGATACAAGCATGATTACGATCTATCACAACCCGCGCTGCTCGAAGTCGCGCGACACCCTGGCACTGGTGCAGACAATTGCCGATGAACAGAGCCTGCCCCTGCACATCATTGACTATCAAAAAACCGTGCCTGGCATTGCCGATTTACGGGCAATCATGGCGGCGCTGGGCACAAGGGATGTACAAAGCATCCTGCGTAGCAATGAAGACGAATACAGCAGCCTGCAGTTACAGGATGCAGACATGGCAACTGCCCTGGCCGCCATCGTTTCTCACCCGCGTTTGCTGCAAAGACCAATAGTCACTTATCAGAACAAAGCGGCAATCGGACGTCCGCCAGAACACGTCCTTACCCTGTTCAAGAAAGACTGAGCCGCCATGTCAGAATTTAAACTTGCCGCTGGCAGCCATATCAAATTCGGCTGTATCTCCAGCCAGCTTTACCCCATCCTGCGCCAGGGTTTGGCACAAGACATACCGCGCCAGGGCTTTGAAGAAGAAAGCAAGTTACCCGCAAAAGGCATCATGGTCGGCGAGCTGATGGCGTATTTTTCTGCCTGTGCCGCCTTTTGCAAAGCAACCAGCAGCCTGCACCAGGAACACCAGCAAGTGCTGGCAGAATTCGTCAACGCCCTGCAAACCCAGTTGGGCGAAAAACCGCAAATGCCGGAACTGGAAAGCATTGCCGTAGCGGCCGGTTTGCCAGTGATACTCGAGATTGAACTGGCAGAAGATTGCACACTGCTTGCTGACAGCCACTTTGTCACTGACAGCGAGGCCGAAAAAAGCTGGAAGCTGTGGCGTAGCGGCGCTCTGCTACGCGAAGGTGGTATACCGGCATCCTGGATCAAGAAATTCTATTTCCCGCGCTTGCTTGATTATCGAGATGTCAGCAATTCCAGAAG
The DNA here is from genome assembly GCF_022568815.1 of Undibacterium paludis. Taxonomy (GTDB): domain Bacteria; phylum Pseudomonadota; class Gammaproteobacteria; order Burkholderiales; family Burkholderiaceae_D; genus Undibacterium. The sequence continues at coordinate 346,808 of NZ_JAKZHX010000001.1, forward strand.
CCAGCGCTCACTGGAGCAAACCACTGATACGGCACTGATGGTCGGTGGCCTCATGCAATCCTGGCACAAGGACACACCTGCCGACCTGCTGCATGCCTTCCGCAAGCAATATGGCAGAATCAATTTCTCCCAGCACAGCAGTTTTGATGAAACTGCGCTTGAACGTTTCTTCAATCTGAATCCCATGCTGGATCCGGCCACTCGCCTGCTCAATCAAATGACGATATGGCAAGATATTGACGCCCTGGCCAAGAAGCAGCAGATACCACTGACTTAGAACCTGTTGACGCTCTTACTGCGTTGGAGTGATCGTGGTTCATGCACAGCTCAACATTTATGTTACCCCGAATGTTACCTTGCCACCACTGACGCAAGTTGGCGACAGGTCATGAACAGGTTATTGGTTGTTTATGTCAGGAGCGCAATTGAAAACACCGCCAGGCAGGCGGTGTTTTTTCTATGTGATGCTGCTTTCAGTACATTTCGGTAAATTAATTCGCCGGGCTACGCTTGACAAAGAACAGGGCTGTACCTATCGCCATCAGAATGCCCCCAAAAAAGCGGTTCTGGCTCTTCAGCCATTTTGGGTCGCGAAAGTAGCGCTGCATGCTGGAAGCTGCAAAGGCATAACCATGCATGACCACCAGGTCAACAGCGCACATGGTGACGCCGAGTATCAATAACTGCGGCAACAAGGGGGCATCATGGGAAATAAACTGGGGTAACACGGCAACCATGAAGATGATTCCCTTTGGATTGGTGGCGTTCGTCATGAAACCGGTCAGAAAACGTCGTGACATCGCCGGCGCCTGGGTCGCTGCAGCAGTTGAGGTTTCCGCAGAGCTCACTACCTCGACCCTGGCACGCCACTGATTGATGCCAAGATAAATCAGGTACAGAGCGCCTATCGTCTTGACGACGCCAAATGCAAATTCTGATGCCATCAATATCGACCCCACACCCGCACCGGCGACAGCCAGTATCAGCAATAAACCAGCCTGCAAGCCCAAGATGGTGCCAGTCGTTTTTTTCAAGCCATAGTTCAGGCCATGGGACATCGACAGGACAGCACCCGAACCGGGTGAAACGGCAATCACACAGGCCGCAAAGAAGAAGGTAAGCCAGGTAGTAAAGTGCATACGTCACGCCTCCGTAAAAAGAGAATGAGGCATTGTAACCCGTCAGTTTAAAACCTGCCGTCAGTAGAATCCGCAATGACCTGCCATCAACAGAGGGCAAACAATAAACATTCAGCTGCGCATCATGGCAGCCAGCAACTGGCTCTTGAGGGTCTTGATGAGGGCAGTTTCATCAGGCGGCACACCTTCATCGGCATTAACAACGCGATCCGCATAAAACAGGCCCAGTGATTTCTTTTGTATCACCAGAGGCAGGATGATGAAGCTGCGGGCATCCGGCAAGATGGTTTTATGCCACTCTGGCAACAGATTTTTTATCTTGGGCACAGTGGCGTCAGAAATCATCAGGTCAACATTATTCGTCATCGCCAGATGAAACAGCGTTTGGTCAGGCTTACCGCTAAAAGCAAAGCCCTTTTGCCTTTCAGCATAGTTTTCACCGATTGCCAGTCTGGCGACATAGCGCACGGTTTGCAAATCACGCAAACAGACCGTCGCAAAGCGAAAGCCCATGCTGCTGTACAGGGTTTCGAGCACCAGCAGGATCAGGTCATTGAGCTTTAAGTTGTCGGAAGCCAGCATTTGGGTGACATCCTGCACACCTGCCAACAGCAAGTCACGGGCATGCTTGGGCTTGCCGCTGGGATGCCGTTCATCACCCTGAATTTCGCCAGCCTCATAATTCTTCAGCAAAAGCTCGTTTAACACGCCATCTGTACTATTGGGGTCTGTCTCACCGATATGGATGTCCGACATGGCGATATCCATGCTCTTGGCCAATTGCCTGGTCTCGGTCTCGACCCTGAGCAGCATGGCGTCAAGTACTGGCTGATCAAGGTCGAGCGCCTTGCCGTAGCGTTGCAATAGTGACTTGGATTTTTCGCTTAAATTACCGCCCCCTGAATTCATGATCATGGACGCCATCGCATCACTGAAACTGGCCACTTGTCGCAACCATTCTGCACGGGTATTGACTTTCTTTAACTCACCCGCTGGCAACGGAGCCAGGGACTGTATGATGGTGTCCGGGATCTTCCACTCCGTCAAGGCCATTTCCCCAAAACGCTCATAGCTACAGCCTAGCAGAGTGGAGCTGGCATCCTGGATGGTGGTCTGGCCGGTCTGCAGCATGCTTTGTATGCGCGAGTACAAGGAGTGATCAAAAGAAGCGACCAGTACCTTGCCTACATTTTTGAATAACGCAGCTACAGCCGCCTCTTCACCATCCTGGAAACGTCCCCGCTGCGCCATTTCTCGTCCGACTATACTGGCGCTCAATGCCTGTACAAGTTCGCGCCTGACACTGTTGGCATGACTTTTATCCTTGAAACAATCAACCAGGAGCATCGCCATGGCGCTGGTTTTGATACTGTTGAAGCCAAGCAGGAAAATCGCCCTGGAAATTGTCGTCACCGGCGCACCAGAACTGGTACGGTAATGAATGGTATTCGAGAGACGTAATATTTTTTGCGTCAGCGCCACATCCGCCAGTACAAAATGGGCCAGCTTGGCAACCGGGTCTTCACTCGATGACGTAATCTCCACCACCTTGGTAATCGACACCCCCAGCGTTGGCAAGCTGCTTTCTTCAGTAATCTGTTTCAGCAGCCGGTCGCGTGGCAATTCAGGTGCATGTTCATCTAAATGGACAGAAGGTTGGGTTGCCATGATCTCCGCGACTGATTATTTTGCTGCCATTCGCCCACCGGGAAACAGGCTAAGACTGATTTATTTTGCGACACGCATTGTATTGATACCGTACTTTTTCTGCAGTTCATCATACAGGCCACGGATCGCTTTCAAGCGCGGATTCATGGGATCAAGGCGACGGGCTGAATCGATCAACTGGCGCGCCAGTTCGCCGGTAGCATGATCCCAGCCCATGTTTTCCAGGCATTTCAGCGCTGCCAGGGCGGCATTCAGGACAACCTGGGGATTATCCGGTGACTTGCGTGCCGCTGCGGACATCAACTCAACTGAACCACGGAAATCGCCAGCCTTGGCTTTTTGCACGCCAAGCGCGACCAGGTCCATGACCTCTTTCTGGCTGCGTTGCGCCAGTTCTTTGGCGATATGCCCTTTGCCCGCACTTTCAAACACCCCCATGGCTTTGGTCATGACCTGCTGGTTGCTGGCGTTCTTCATGACGTCAAGAATGATCTCGGAGGCACTGCCTTCCTGGTCATTCTCTAGGCAGCTTTTTGCCAGGCCCAGCTTGGCGTCGGTAGACAAGCCTATATCTTCACGCGATGCGGCAACGGCATTTTCCAGTTCCGTGCTTAACCTGGTATCACCGGTCTTGGCATGCACCATGGCAGCAGAAATCGCCCTGACCGCTTCTGTCTTCTTCAGGCCAGACATATTCTTTTCGAGATCCCGTATCACCGACTTCGCCTGTTCGGTGTCACCTTTTTTGACCAGGGCATCCACCAGGTTCATGTGATCTTCAGGGTCGCGGAATTCAGAAAATTTGGCTTTACTGACAACTTTTTTAAACACATTCTCTGCAGTCTCGATATCACCGGTTTCCAATGAAATTTTACCAAGTTTCCGCAGGCGGCGAACCGCGTGCGGGGATACGCTGACAGCGACATCAAGCACTTCTTTTGCTTCGGGCAATTCACCAACGACTTCATGTGTCTTGGCAAGCCAGTCATAGGCATCCATGTACTTGCTATTTTCTGCAACCAGGTTTTTCAGTATGTCTTCTGCTTCCTGGTACTTGCCCTGCATGAACAGGGTCTTGGCCAGGCCCAGACGTGCCCAGGCAACTGCCTTTAATTCGAATAAATATTTATACAGTTCTTCCGCCTCGGCAGCCTCACCCTGTATTACATGCAGTTCTGCGCGCAGGCGCATGAAGTCGATCGCATACTTGGGATAATCGCGTTCACCATGATGGCAGGCCATGATAGCTTCCGGGATGGCGCCCTGTTCCATCAGATTGTAGACCTCCACGAAGGCCTTGCGTTTTTCCAGGGCACGAATGACACGCTCAAGCAGCATGTCGGCAGTAAACGGTTTGAGCAGGTAATCAGAAGGTGCAAGTTCGGCAGCACTGACAACCTTGGCATAAGAGCGCTCTGCCGTCACCATGATAAAGATGGTTGATAGTGGCGCCAGTTTGTGGTGACGTATGTCTTCCAGCAATTGCTGACCATCCTGGCCGACACCAAGATCATATTCACACAGGATCAGATCAAAGACCTTTGACTGGATGGTGCGAACTGCCGTACCTGCGGACAGCCCGTGTTCAATTTTGTTGATGCCACATAGATTAAGCATATTGTGCAAACTGACCCGCATGCCTGCATGCGGTTCAACGAGCAATGCCCGGATGTCGCTGAGTTCGCTCATGTTGACCTTTAGCCTAATTATTGTTGATCTCGCTACCAGCCAGGCTGACTTTTCTCCAGGGTCGGCATGGCCTTATCTGCCCAGACAGACAATTTCATTATATAAAGTGACGGCGTGATGATGTGAAAACTTTACCCCCAAGCAGCATCAATGTTGCAAGGCTTTAACAAATTTAACGCTTTATTTGAATATTCTGGACAGGACGAGAACGAATAAAGAGATCAATATCGTAGAAGCGAAGGGAAAAGAAAAGCTGCGACCAAACAATTTGAAGCGTAAATCCCCGGGTAACCGGCCTATGCCAAGCTTTTCCAGCCAGGGCAGCGCACTGGAAAAAACCACTACAACCAGAAAAATCGTTAATACCCAACGAAACAAAGTTTACTCCCGGATTCTTAGAACCTGTTTGCGATCTTACTGTAGTTGCGTAGCCGGGTTTACACGGCGCTCATGCGCTGCTCAACATGCTCATGTACTCAATTCCAGCTTTCAGGCTGCATTTTATGCGGTCCTGACAAAGTTGACGCACGCTCGCTACAAATTAAACAGGTTCTTGCGCCATTAAATTGCCCGGATGCAATTTCCTATGATGGTCACCCGGATACCTGGCCATCATAAGCGATGGCTGCGATCCAGTCGCAATAAATCTTCCGGCAGGTCCAACTGCTTGCCAACTATCAACACTTTGAATAACTCCCCCATCTCTGCCGGCGACACCAGTTTTTGCAGGGCATTTGCCTGCGGCAGGTAATGCATGACCTGCTCGGCAGAAGTCCGCGCCAGCAGGTCAGCTATGCCAGCCGACATCAGAAAGCTGGCCTGGCTGGTATAGGCCAGCAATTCCAGCCCCCCAAGCAGGGCAGCCCTTGCCATTGCCGTAAAATCAACATGAGCCGTAATATCCTGCAAGCCGGGCAGGTAAAAAGGATCAGGATGGGCATGATGGCGATAATGGCACATCAGGCTGCCTTGCAGGCGTTGCGGGTGATAATATTCGGCAGCCGGAAAGCCATAATCGATCAGGATAGCGGCCCCCGCCTGTGGCCCGGCCTGCAGCATGCTCGCCAGGCTGTGCATGAAGGCACTGGCTACCGCATGCACTTCTGTCATATAACCGACCGGCAAATCCTCATGCTGCGGGATTTGCGCAATCTTATCAGGATTACAATCAACACCGGTCTGTTCGCGATAAAGCAGCCTCGGTCCAGCCTCATCTTCCACAACTGCCACACCGATCTCACGCCAGCCCTCGGTGGTCTTGATCACCAGGTCCACGGGCATGGCGTCAAGTACTTCATTTCCCAGCACCAGACCGGAAAAAGATGCCGGCATGGCATCCAGCCAGCTCACCTGCGGGAAGTCTTTCAGCAATTCTTCCTGACGTGCACGCAATTCTCCGGACAATTCCACGATAAAATAGCGGTCCAGAGTGATTCCGGAAAATGTACATTCCGACAAAAAGTCATAGGCAAGCCGGCCTGTTCCCGCACCGAACTCCATGACCTGGGGTACAGTTTGACGCAACAACTGACTTGCCGTCCTCGCCAGGGTGGCGCCAAATAAGGGCGACATTTCGGGTGCGGTTGTAAAATCACCGTCTTTGCCTAATTTTGTGGCACCGCCGCTGTAGTAACCAAGATCAGGTGCATACAGAGCCAGTTCCATGTAGCGTGAAAACGGTATCCAGCCCTGTTGCCTGCGGATATCGTCGATGATCAGTTGCTGTAGCGTCGTGGAAGCGGCCAGCGCATCATCGCCCGGCACAGGTAGAGATAATTTATGCATAGCTGCATTGTATTAAAAACGCACTAACTTCTGTTAAGAATTTCCATGACCGATCTTATTGACAACAATCACAGTTCATCACCACCAGCGCGGATTGCGCTGGTCACCGGTGCCGCCAGGCGCATAGGGCGGCATATCGCCCTGTACATGGCGCAGCAGGGCTGGGATATAGTTGTCCATTATGGCACTTCAGCCCTGGAAGCAGACCAGGTCGTTGCTGACATCATCAAACTGGGACGCCGGGCCACGGCCTTGCAATGCAACCTCGCTGACGAACGAGCCACGCGTCAGTTATTGCCGGCCGCGCTTGCTGCTTTGGGCAGGGTTGATTGCATCGTCAACAATGCATCGCTGTTCGCCGAAGATGATGTCAAGAGCTTCAGTCAGCATAGCCTGGACGCCCACATGCATGCCAACCTGGCCGCGCCTGTCATCCTGGCGCAAGCCCTGCATGAAGCAACACCAGAGGGCCGACAAGCCTGCGTCATTAACCTGCTTGACCAGAAGCTGTACAACCTCAACCCCGATTTTTTGTCTTACACCCTGTCCAAGGCGGCCTTGCAATGCGCCACCACTACCCTGGCGCAAGCACTGGCGCCCAAGGTCCGGGTAGTCGGTGTGGCCCCCGGCATTACCATGGTCTCTGGCCATCAAAGCACGGCCGATTTTGCGCAGGCGCATCAGGTGACACCGCTGGGCCGTTCCAGCACACCTGAAGACATCGCACGCACCATCTGTTTTCTGGCTGACAGCCGCGCCGTGACAGGCACGACGGTATTGGTTGACGGTGGCCAGCATCTAGTTCCAACGCAGCGCGACATCATGTTTCTGGCGACTGCAAACGTATCCACTTCTTTTTAATGAATCAGGTCCACTATGTTATCCATCCTGCACCATCCCCAGCTCGCTGACTGCCGCCGCCTGTTTTTGCGCAACTACGAAATCTCCATCAATATTGGCGTGCATGAATTCGAGAAAAAAGGCGAACAGCGGGTATTGATCAATGTCGACCTGTATATACCGCTGGCGTTGTCCACGCCAAAAGAGGATCATCTCAATGAAGTCGTTGATTATGACTTCATGCGCTGCACGATTGCCGACCGCATCGCCCAGGGCCATGTGCACTTGCAGGAAACCCTGTGCGACGATGTCGCCCGCATCATGCTGGCGCACCCCCGTGTGCGTGCTGTACGCGTATCCACCATGAAACCGGATGTCTATCCCGATTGCGAAGGCGTGGGTGTAGAAGTATTCCAGATCAAAAACGAAATCTAAATCCTGAGCACGAATTAAAAGCATATCATGCAAGCACTGAATGAAACACTGATGGAGGCAACACCGGCCATCGCGACCTCAAAGCAGGACAGCCCAGGCAAGTCGCAAGAAAAAATCACTTATGAAAACAATAAGCTGCACAAGCGCCTGTGTCGCCTGGTCGGCCAGGCCATAGGTGATTTCAATATGATAGAAGAAGGCGACAAGGTGATGGTCTGCCTGTCAGGCGGCAAAGACAGCTATGCCCTGCTCGACATATTGATGACCTTGCGTGAACGGGCGCCGATCAATTTTGACATCATTGCCGTCAACCTTGACCAGAAGCAGCCCAACTTCCCGGACCATGTACTGCCAGCTTACCTGGAAAAACTGGGGATTCCCTATCACATCGAGAACCAGGATACCTATAGCATCGTCAAGCGCCTGATCCCGGAAGGGAAAACCACCTGCTCACTGTGTTCGCGCCTGCGTCGCGGCATCCTGTACCGGGTTGCCGATGAACTTGGCGCCACCAAGATTGCCCTTGGCCATCATCGTGACGACATTCTGGAAACTTTCTTCTTGAACATGTTCTTTGGTGGCAAGCTCAAGGGCATGCCCGCCAAATTGCAATCAGACGATGGCAGGCACATCGTCATCCGCCCTTTGGCCTATGTGAAAGAAAGCGATACGGGGCGCTATGCCGAGGTCAAGCAATTCCCCATCATCCCCTGTGATCTTTGCGGCTCACAAGAGAATTTGCAGCGCAAGCAAATCAAGGGGCTGATGCGTGAATGGGAGAAGAAATTCCCCGGGCGTGTGGACAATATTTTTGCATCATTGTCCACCGTTGCACCATCACATCTGATGGACAGGAATTTGTTCAATTTCACTGATTTACAGATCAGCGGCGAGGCCAATCCCAATGGTGATATCGCCTTTGATGATGAACCTTGTGCGACACCTGCGGCAGGTGTCATTTCCCTGCATCTGGATCAGGATTAAACCATATACTGCAAAGCAAAGGCTGCCAACGAGCAGCCTTTGCCTTATTCACATTTTACCCGAAGCAGTCAGGCAATCTGCACGCCCGCCTTCCAGACACCAAGCACCACCGGTATTCCCTGCACCACACGTACCCGCAAGAAGTCCGCACGCAAACCAACAGCCAGTTCGCCCCTGTCATGCAAGCCTATCATGCGGGCCGGATTACGGCTAACGGTTGCCATGGCCTTGGGCAGGTCGAAACCCTGATCCTGCAGCAGGAAAGCAGCATGCAAAAGACTGGCCGGCACATAATCGGATGACAAGACGTCAAGCAAGTCTGCCCTGGCCAGTTCAGCTGCCGAGACATTGCCGGAATGCGAACCGCCACGCACCATATTCGGCGCCCCCATGATGATGCCCAACTGCTGTTCGCGTGCAGCGCGAGCGGCAGCAACCGTGGTCGGGAATTCGGAGATCGTTACGCCATCACCGACACCTTCACTCACATGTTCTATGGTTGTGTCATCATGAGTTGCTAGCGGTACCGGTCTATCAAGATTGCGACAACTGGCAACGATGCTGCGGCGGTTGGCTGCAGCATAGGTTTGCTGGCGCACCAGCAAACGCTCCAGCATGGATTCAACCTTGTCTTCACTCCAGCCACGCTTGCCCGACACATAAGTACGGTAATGGGTCAGGTCTGTCCACTGCCTTTGCCCCGGCGTATGGTCCATCAGCGAGACCAGTTTCAGTCTGTCGTCATTGAGGTATGGGGCAAACATGTCGAGCAGGTTTTCTTCTGCCAGTTCAAGTCGCATGTGCAAAAAATGGTCAGCGCGCAAGATGCCAGATTCTGCTGCCAGCCGCAAGCCTTGCGTGCAGGCCTCCAGCGTGTCATTGCGCATGCTGTCTGAATCAATATCACCGACAGAAATCGCATCAAGCACGGTCGTGATGCCGGATGCAGCGACCTGGGCGTCATGCGCCATGATGGCCGGCAAGGTGGGCCAGTTGACCTTGGGCCTGGGCATCAGATGTTTTTCAAGATTGTCAGTATGCAGTTCCACCATGCCGGGCAAGAGGTAATCACCATTCCAGTCATCGCCGCCAGGCAGGCTGGCAGGCGCACCAAGTGTAGCTATTGCACCGTTCTCTACAGTCATCTCACCTTGCAGGACCTGATCGGCCAGCACCAGTTGTGCATTCTTTATTCTGTTCATCATGCTGCCACCAGGTTAACGGATTGCGCTGCGGGTATGGAAAAAATCCGGGTCGCCAGAGCCTGGCGTACTGCTTCATCATGAAAGATGCCGACAATGGCTGCGCCACGCTCTCGCGCAGCATTGATCATGTTGATGACTGTGGCGCGGTTGGCTTCATCAAGCGAAGCAGTGGGTTCATCAAGCAAAAGTATGGGATAGTCATAGATCATGGTACGGGCGATATTGACACGCTGCTGCTCCCCGCCGGAAAAAGTCGCCGGCGGGATGTGCCACAGACGTTTTGGGATGCGCAGGTGCACCAGCAATTCTTCTGCTCTTTCATCTGCCTGCTGTTTTTCTACACCACGCATCACCAAGGGTTCTGCCACCAGGTCCACAGTGGAAATGCGCGGTATCACACGCAGGAACTGTGTGACAAAACCGAGTGTATCATGGCGTACTGCCAGCACCTGTTGTGCTGCTGCCGATTGCACGTCCACCCAGGCGTTGTCATGCCAGATATTGACGCTGCCGCTGCTGGCACGGTAGTTGGCGTACAGACAGCGCAGCAATGTCGATTTGCCTGCACCGGACGGCGCATGGATAACCACGCATTCGCCGGCATCCACCTGCATGTCTATGTTCTGCAAGATGGACATTTCCTGCCCGCCTTGCAGGTGCAGGGTAAAGTCCTTGGACAGGCCCTGTACTTCTATACGTCGCAACATAATCTTTCCTCAAGCCTGCAATACTGATGAGACCAGCAACTGTGTGTAAGGATGCTGAGGATCATCAAGCACCTGGTCCGTCAAGCCCTCTTCCACCACCTGTCCCTGGCGCATCACCATCAGACGGTGAGCCAGCAGACGCGCCACTGCCAGGTCATGGGTGACGATGATCGCCGCCACCTGCAATTGAGACACCAGTTGACGCAACAGGTCGAGCAGACGCGCCTGTACCGACACATCAAGACTGGCAGTCGGTTCATCCATAAAAATCAGGCGTGGCCTGGTGACCAGGTTACGTGCTATCTGCAAGCGCTGCTGCATGCCGCCGGAAAAATCACGCGGCAGGTCGTCGATACGGGCAATGTCAATTTCCACTCTTTGCAGCCAGTCAGATGCTTCTGCACGTATCTGCCCATAATGACGGGCGCCGACAGCCATCAGGCGTTCACCAACGTTAGCGCCAGCCGATACGTCACTGCGCAGACCATCCCTGGCGCTTTGATGGACAAAACCCCAGTCTGTACGTGACAGCAGGCGGCGGCGCGCCTCACTGATACTGAACAGATTTACCACGCCTTCATTGCGGGTGTGGAACAAGACCTCGCCCTGCTCTGGCACCAGTTGCCCGGCCAGGCAATTGAGCAGGGTCGATTTGCCGGACCCCGATTCGCCGACGATGCCCAGCACTTCACCCGGATACAGGCTGAGATTAACATTGCCGCAGGCGACTTTGCCGCCATATATCTTGCTGACATTGCGCGCTTCCAGCAAAGGCTGCGAAACTTGCTGATCTTGAGCACTCATGCATCCGCCTTCTGTTCCTGTTCGTCCCTCCGGGTACGGCAATAGTCCGTATCACTGCATACATACATCCGTGATCCCTGGTCATCAACGATCACTTCATCAAGGAAACTGTGGGCGGCATCACACATTGCGCAACGGTGGTCCCATTGTTCTATCTCGAAGGGGTGATCTTCAAAATCCAGGCTTTTGACCCGCGTATAAGGTGGCACGGCATAAATGCGCTTTTCACGCCCGGCACCGAATAATTGCAAGGCCGGGTTCATGTTCATCTTGGGATTATCGAATTTGGGAATAGGTGAAGGACGCATCAGGTAGCGCTCATTGACAATCACCGGATAATCGTAGGATGTTTCTATCTTGCCCAGGCGCGCGATGTCTTCATAGAGCTTGACGCTCATCAGGCCATAATCTGCCATCGCATGGTATTTGCGAGTCTCCGTCTCGCTGGGTTCCAGCCAGCGCAATGGCTCCGGGATGGGTACCTGATACACCATGATCTGTCCGGCAGACAAGGGAGTTTCAGGAATGCGATGACGTGTCTGTATCACCGTTGCCTGCGTGGTTCTTTCTGTCGTCGCCACACCGGTGGTGCGGCGGAAGAAGCGGCGTATGTTGACCGCATTGGTGGTATCGTCTGAGCCCTGGTCAATGACTTTCAATACATCATCCTGCCCGATGATGGCAGCAGTCACCTGTATGCCGCCCGTACCCCAGCCATACGGCAGAGGCATTTCACGCCCGCCAAACGGCACCTGATAACCGGGTATGGCAACAGCCTTCAGGATAGAGCGGCGTATCATGCGCTTGGTCTGCTCATCAAGATAGGCAAAGTTATAACCTGCTTCAGGTTGTGCAGTATGCTTCTGTGTTGCCTGTTGCAATTCTGCCGGCCTGGCAAGATCGGAGTTCGCTTCCATCATCACGCTGCCTTTTGACTGGTTGGTTCTGCGGCCTTTTCTTCCGCTCCGGTTTCGTTGCCCTGCTCTTCCAGCCTGGCATTGATGGCTGTGCGCAGGCTGCGCAAGACATTCAATTCTGACTGGAAGTCAACATAGTGCGGTAATTTCAGATGTTGCACAAAACCTGATGCCTCGACATTGTCGGCATGGTAGAGAACGAATTCTTCCATTTGCGCCGGTGCGGTAATTTCCTCCTTCAGCTCCGGCGCACGCAGCGCGCGATCAACGATGCCCATGGCCATGGCCTTGCGTTCACCATGACCAAAGCTCAGTCCATAGCCGCGGGTAAATTTCGGCGCTTCGGTTTGCGAACCGATAAACTGGTTAACCATCTGGCATTCAGTCAGTTCTATCTCGCCTATGTCGATGGCAAAACCAAGCTCTTCCGGCACGACTTCGACAGCCACCTTGCCATAACGGATTTCGCCTGCAAAAGGATGGTTGCGGGCATAGCCGCGCTGGGTCGAATACGCCAGCGCCAGCAGGAAGCCTTCATCGCCACGGGCCAGGCTTTGCAGCCGCAGGGCGCGACTGGCAGGGAATTGCAGAGGTTCGCGGGTCAGGTCGAAAGGCTCAGGATCGCCTTCCGGTATCAGCTCATGTTCGATCAAACCTTCCTGGTTAAGAAAATCCAGCACACGCGGGCAGGTTTCTGCCTCTTTACCATCGACGACCGACGCTGGCATGGATTCGGCCACATTCGTCATCGCCTGCGCCGCCAGGGAGAAATCGAGCAGGCGCTGGGTATAGTCATACGTGGCGCCAAGCACCTGACCACCTGGCACGTCCTTGAAAGTGGCTGAAATACGTCTTTGTATCAGCATTTTCGACGTATCGACAGGTACGGTCGCCAGCAGGCGCGGCAAAGTAGTGCGGTAAGCACGCAGCAAGAAAATCGCTTCTATCAAGTCACCACTGGCCTGCTTGATGGCGAGGGCAGCCAGGTCCTTGTCATACAGCGATGCCTCACTCATCACGCGGGCAACGGCCAGCGACATCTGTTCACGGATCTGGGCTATGCTCAATTCTGGTATACCGGTATCACCACGACGCATTTTTGCCAGCGCCAGATAGGATGCGGCGATCGCTTTTTCACCACCTTTTACAGCTACATACATAGAGGCTCCTGCACTTTTCCAGCCCGCAGTTCTTCCTGCAGGCGGCTGGTACGAGGCAAGCCGAGTACCCTGTCACCACAGCAGAAAATCACATCAACGCCTTGAGGGAAAGACTGGTGATTCTGGCGCCATTTGCTGACAAAGTCTGCCGGCAGGCCGCTCACACGAAAACTGGTTTTATCCTTGATACCGGGACCACTGAGCCAGCATTGCGGGCCATTATCCAGGTCATCGACCTGTATCAGCAAAGTCGCTGACTTGTCGGGGTAAGTCATGCTGCCCTGGGCGTAGACATCCAGGTCAAGGTGTTCAGGCATGCCGCGCAAGACAGCAAAATTCGCCTGTGACTTATCTCCCACCAGAGGCAAGCCACAATGGAAGCGCAGATAGGAACGTACCGCATCATTGTCGAGTTCGGGCGCCAGCCATGCCGTGGTTTCAAAGTCCATCAGGGCAAGACAACTGGCAGCCGTTGCCATATGCAGAGGGGGAGGCGCTTTCAGCTCAACCATAAGGCGTTGTATGCTACCCGGTTCAGACAAGGCCTTGAGCAAACTGCGAAACACCAGTTGCGCATCCTGCACAGTGTCGTTCCAGGCGGGTAACATATTTTTCAATCCCTGATCATGGGGGAAACTCATGTATCTTCTCCTCTTACCATGGTCATGAATTCGACCCTGGTCGCTTGTGCCTGTGCTCTTGAATAAGCTTCTTGCCTGTCCAGAAATTCTTTCAGCGGCTTGATGATTTTTTCTTCCACTCTTGCCCTGGCGTCGCCCTGCATCAAGGCATCAAAAATGGCTGCCCATTCAGCATGACGGGCGTCACGGCCCGCTACATAGGCAACACCGGTTTCACCGGTATCAAGCCGTAATGCACAACGTGTCAGCGACATTTCTCCAAGATTGAACTGGGCGCCGCTGCCACCAGCTCTCGCCCTGACCATGGCCAAGCCGGTTTCTGGTTTTCTCAACCACAGGTAACCTGGCAAATCACCAAACTCCTGCACACTGGCTGCCAGGTTTGCGGAAGGGATTTTAGCCAGGACAGACATCCAGCCAGCCCTTTCCTGCTGAGCGGGATTGGTGTCTTGAGTGGCACTTGACTTCGGACTTTGATCTGCGTTCATGGTGCAACATTACAGCAGCATTAAATGAAGTCTTGATGACATCCTTGTTGACATCAGGTGAAGTTTTCAACATGTCAATTTCCAGTCATATTTACTGTTTAAGATGAACTGACATCATCAGGAAAGCCGACAATGGAAACGCATATTTCAATTCAGGGTGGCAAACACTTGCGGCAAGACAGTCATGCGCTTCCATACTGGGCTGAAGACAGCATGCATCTGCACGCTGATGGCATCACCCATACCGGCAAGGCTGGTTTCTTGCACGCTGGCAAGAACCCGGTATTCGATGCCGAAGGTTTGCTGGTGTTGCCTGGCCTGGTTGATATCCATGGCGATGCCTTTGAGCGTCAGTTACAGCCGCGTCCAGCCACCAGCTTTGCCTATGATATTGCGTTTGCCGATACAGACAGGCAATTGATAACCAATGGCATTACCACCGCTTGCCATGGTCTGACATTTTCCTGGGAAGGCGGTTTGCGTGGCCGTGAAGCAGCACTGTCCACCATAGAACAGGTGGCAAGGCAAAAAGCCAGTGTACATGCTGATCACCGTATCCATCTGCGTTTTGAAAATCATCATATCGATGGTTTGCATGATGCCCTTTCCTGGATAGAGTCTGGCATCGTTGATTTTTTCGCCTTCAATGAGCACTTGCCATCGATATTGAAAAAAAGCACTGTGCCTGAGAAACTGGCCAGCTATGCTGAACGCGCCCGTTGCGATGTTGCCAGTTTTCTCGAGCGTCTGCACAGGGCACAGGCGCGCTCCACCAAAGTTGCGCAGGCAATCACACAACTGGCAGCTGCCTGCCGTACGCATGGCATCGCCATGGCTTCGCATGATGATGAAAGCCGTACTGACCGTGAACGCTTCCAGTCCCTGGGGGTCGATGTCAGTGAATTTCCCAAGACAGAGGAAGCATTGCAAGCCGCCGAAGCCCTGGGTAATCATGTGATCATGGGCGCGCCAAATATCCTGCTTGGTGGCAGCCATTGCGGTGGCTTGTCAGCCAGCGATGCCGTGCGCCGCGGCCTGTGCGACATACTGGCTTCAGATTACTACTACCCGGCAATGTTGCATGCGCCGTTTCGCCTGGAACAGGACGCTGTCTGCAGCCTGGAGCGCGCCTGGCAGCTGGTGTCTTATAACCCGGCACAGGTATTGGGTCTGCATGATCGCGGGCAGCTTGCCAGCAACCTGCGTGCCGATCTGATCATGGTGGAAAGACAAACCGATGGCAGCCCACGCCTGATTGCCACCATCGCTGCCGGTAAACTGGTATTTTGCGCTGAACCTGAGCGTTTGCGCTACATGCCACACCTGGAAATGGCTGCATAATGCGTTATGCCCTGTATTTCTCCCCCGCGCCCGATAGTCCATGGTGGCAAGCTGGCGCCAGCTGGCTGGGCCGCGACCCCATGCATGCCGGCAAAATCCAGCAGGGCCATATCCCCGGTGTGCCTGATATCCTGTTATCCGGGCTGACGGCTGAAGCGCGTCGTTATGGCTTCCATGCCACCCTGAAAGCACCATTCAATTTGCTCGAAGGTTTTCACGAAGCAGATCTGATCAGCATGGCGAATGCCTTTGCCAGACTCCAGCCTGTCATCAGCATCTCTGAATTGCAGATACGCATGATGGGTGATTTCCTGGCCTTGCGGCCACATGGCAATGAAGCTGAAATCAATGCCCTGGCCATGCGCTGCGTC
Organism: Undibacterium paludis; assembly: GCF_022568815.1. Taxonomy (GTDB): domain Bacteria; phylum Pseudomonadota; class Gammaproteobacteria; order Burkholderiales; family Burkholderiaceae_D; genus Undibacterium. The sequence goes on from NZ_JAKZHX010000001.1 coordinate 362,982, forward strand.
AGCTTTTTTGACATGCTGCGCAGCGCCCCTGATGCTGCCTATCTGGCAAAGCGCCGCCATGCAGGCCTTAGCGCCAGACAGGAAAGCCTGTTGCAACAATGGGGTTACCCTTACACTGAAGAAGAATACCGCTTCCACCTGACGCTGAGCGACGACCTGAGCGACACCGATGCCGATCTGCACTATGCCTTGCGCAAGGCTGCCGAACATCAATTTGGCAAATTGATGGAAGTCGCACCATTGGCGATCGATGCATTGACGATATTCAGGGAAGAGCGTCCAGGCCTGCCATTCAATTTCTGGATGCGCTTCCCTTTCCAGGCAAAATTCCAGCAAAAGACCTTGCCTGCCAGCGGCCGCCTGTTCTTCGTGGTTGGCCCTTCCGGCGCCGGCAAGGATACGCTCTTGCAATGGGTCAGGGATAATCTGCCTGCCAATGCCGAACTGGACTTTGCGCAAAGGACAATTACCCGCCCTGCCCATGACAGCGAGGGACATGAAGCACTGAGCCAGGAAGCCTACTGGCAGGCCGCAGCCGCCGGTCATTTTTGCATGCAATGGCAGGCCAATGGGCTGTGTTACGGCATACGCCGGCATATCGAGGTCAAGCTGAAATGCGGCCATGATGTCATCGTCAATGGTTCACGCGAATACCTGCCCCAGTTGAAACAATTATTCCCTGACGCGAAAATCATCTGGATCATGGCAGACCCGGAACAGATCAGGCAAAGGATGGAAAAACGCCAGCGCGAATCGGGCGCCGCCTTACTGAATCGCATAGACAGGGGTTTGAAATTCTCTGTTCCTGAAGACCAGAACATCATCTGCATAGACAATAGCGGGGCAATCCATATAGCCGGCCAGAAACTGCTGAAGATACTGACTCAGGATTAAGCCGTTTTCCGACGTGTGGGAATGACTTCTCTCAAATAGCCTGGCTCTGGGCAATCTGAATTTGAATTAAATGTCACGCAGCTGCGGACTGTTCCGAGCGCACATGCCGGCTATATTTTTCCATCAAGGCAATCAGTGTATCAAGTGCTGGCATCTCTGCATCGACCAGTTTTGCAGCATCATCCCACAGACGCAGGCGTACGGCGTCTTCTGCATAATGCTGCTCCATGAATTCTGTTGCCTGTGCGACAGAGTAAGGGCCACCCTGCCAGATCAGGCTGCGCTGCGATGCCGGTGACAGACCTGACCAGTACAGGGGATCTGCCGCACACAGATAACGCTTGGCGTCCACATGCAGGCGTATTGGGCCGGTCACATCATGATCAAACAGGTCTGCCAGCAATTCTGCAGCGAATTCACCATGCGGGAAAGTCTCATCGGTCTCGCCATCCGCCAGATGCGCTATATCGTGCAGCAGGGCTGCAATGATCATGGCATCGGATGCCTGCTCTGCCATGGCCAGACCGGCGCATTGCAGGGCATGTTCAAGCTGGGTGATCGTTTCACCGCCATAACAACCGCCAGCCCGGGTTTGCAACCAGTCGATGACGGTAGGCAGATCAAGGCGCTGGACAGGATGGCGAGTATGCATGGCGATGTATTCAATAAAGATAATGATGAACTCAAATGAAGATTTTCCTGAGTCGGGAAGACAAGACGTCGATGATACTGACGGTCACGACTATCATCAACAAGACGGCGCAGGTTTGCGCATATTGGAAAGCGCGTATGACTTCCCACAGGATGACACCTATGCCGCCCGCACCGACCATGCCAACCACGGTAGCCGAGCGCACATTTGATTCGAAACGATACAGGGTGAAAGATATCCACAAAGGCATCACTTGTGGCAATACTCCATAGACAATTTCTTCCAGCGCATGGGCGCCGGTGGCGCGTATGCCTTCCACAGGCTGCGGGTCTATGGCCTCTACCGCTTCGGAAAACAATTTCGACAAAATGCCTGTAGTATGCACGAACAGGGCGAGCACACCGGCAAATGGCCCCAGGCCCACCGCCACCACGAACAGCATGGCAAACACCATTTCATTGATGGCACGAGCAGCATCCATCAGGCGACGCACAGGCTGACTGACCCAGGCTGGTGCGATATTGGAAGAACTGAGCAAACCCAGGGGGATCGCGCAAACCACCGCCAGGGCAGTACCCCAGGCGGCGATCTGCAAGGTCACCAGCAGCTCTTGCAGGTAAATACGCCATTCGTGGAAGTCTGGCGGAAAAAAGCTGGCCACATAAGTCACCATATTGCCGCTGTCACGTAACAATTCAAGAGGGCGCATATCTGCTCCCGTCCATGACATGGCGAGTATAGCCAGGACGATGCCCCAGACCAGTAATTTGCCGGTATCACGCCCGGGTGCTGCAGGCAAGTTCATGACGGTTTGCGGACGAGTTGCTGGTGTACTGTTCATGCTGTCAGGACTTGCCAATATCGTTCAGCTTGCGATTGATGTCGTCAAGCCTGGCTTTCTTTTCGTCAGCGTTCAAAGCCACATCTGCCTCGATCTTGATTTTTTCCTTGAACAATTCGAGCTGGCGTATCGGTTTTAACTGTGCATTGGAAGATTCCTGGAAACCACCCAAGGTCAGTTTTGCCAACTGCGTTTTTTCACGTGCGGCATCGGTGCCATTCTTGCCATAGCTGACAAAGAAATCCTTGATCTTGTTTTTCACGTCGGCAGGCAAGTCCTTGCGCCACACCAGTGGGTCAGCCGCGATCAGGGGAGATTTCCAGACCTGACGCAATTGGCTCGCCATTTCCGGCTGGCGTGCCTTGATGCGGTCAAGCACGTCAGAACTGTGCACCGCGGCGTCGACTTGTTTGTTGGCAACGGCCAGTATATTTGCCTCATGGTTGGCGCCACGAACTGTCTTGAAAGCAGTCTTGGGATTGATATTGTTTTGTGCAAACACATAATAACTGGGCACCAGGAAGCCAGATGTGGAGTTAGGATCGCCTATGCCAAAATTGAGATTCCTGGCATTTTTCAAAACGTCGTCCAGTGTCTGATAAGGACTATCTTTATGCACAGAGATCATGCTGTAGTAACCAAGCGTGCCATCCGCATTAACGGTTTGTGCAAATACTTCTGCACTGGAACGGTCAACAGCTTCAATGGCTGATTTGTTACCTACCCAGGCGAATTGCACTTTGTTGAAGCGCATGCCTTCGATCACGCCGGCATAGTCAGGGGCAAAGAAGGCATTGATCTTGATGCCGAGCTTTTTGCTCATGTCGTCGAGCACGGGCTGCCAGTCCTGTTTCAGGTTTTGTGATGATTCCGTGGAGATAATGCCAAAGTTCAGCGTCTTGACTGCCTCATCTGCCGTCACGCTTGCAGCAGATGCCGCCATCGCCAGACCCAGTGAGAAATTGAGCATGAATTGTCGAAACATGGGAATACTCCTGATGCGAAAAGAAAACTCAGGCGGCAGCCGCAAGAGTGGGGAGGGAAATGGTCTCGGCGGCAATGCTGTCGTGACCGGTTTTTACAGGTGCCGGGCTCAGTAGTTCTTCTGCTTCAGCACCATACAAGTCGCGCAGCATGGGTATGCTCAGTTCGCTGGACGGACCGTCATACACGACGCGCCCACGCGACAAGGCCACGGTACGCGGGCAAAAACGCAGGGCGATATCAACCTGGTGCAATGACACCAGTACTGTCGTACCATCCTGTCGGTTCAAATCAGCCAGGGTCTGCATGACACGACGTGCAGATTCAGGATCCAGCGAAGCGATCGGCTCATCCGCCAGTATCACCCTGGCTTGCTGGACGATGGTGCGGGCAATCGCCGCCCTTTGCTGCTGGCCGCCAGACAAGGCAGATGCACGTTTGTAGGCATGCTCGGCAATACCTACCCGTGCCAGTGCCGCCATGCCCAGGGCTTTTTCTTCACGGGTAAAAATGCGCAGGCAACTGCGCCACAGGGGGATGCGGGCGATGCCGCCTGTCAACACATTGGTCAGGACAGGCAGGCGTCCGACCAGGTTGAATTGCTGGAAAACAAAACCAATTTGCGAACGCAAGCGACGTATATGCTTGCCGGCAACACCGTTTGCCTGCACGATCTGTTCACCCACCCTGATGTCATTCTTATTGTTGTCTGCCGTGATCAGGGCAGAGATATGGCGCAACAGGGTAGATTTGCCAGAACCGGAAGCACCGATAAGGGCCACCATTTCACCGGGTGCAAACTGCAACTCAATATTGTCGAGCGCCTGATAGCCGCCTTTGAAGGTTTTGGAAATGCCATTGATTTCTATCTTCATTGCCTGCGCCCCATTTGTCCAGGATTGAACTCATCCACGGGAGTATTAGGCAGGAATATGTCAGGCGTATGAAAGCCAGATTACAGGATGATGAAACAGCATGTAAAGTTGAAATGGCGGGCAATCGTCTGACCGGTCCGCCATTTCTTTTCAAAACTTGATGATAAAAATCAACTCAGGCTTTTCTGCCATCGAGGCTCCAGCCACCGCTGCCATGTATCAATACATACAAAAGACCACCGGCCATGGAGATATTTTTCATGAAATGTATCATCTGGTTTTGCGCCTGCTCGGCAGGTACGCCCCAGAAATGATGAAAGATAAGAGCCGCAGCCAGGGTGAACAGGATCATGGCTGCAGCGGCCCAGCGTGCCCGCCAGCCAATAATCACCATGATGCCACCGCCTAGTTCAACCGCGATGGCGGCAATGGCTGCCAGCGCCGGCAATGGCAAACCCTTGCTGGCGATATAGCCTACCGTCTGTTCAAAACCGGCAATTTTGCCGGCACCGGATGCCACGAAGATCAGGGCGATCAGTACACGGGCGATGAAGGAGCCGAAGACGGGCCCTATGGTTTCTGCTTGTTTCATTTTGTCCCTCAAATGTAAATTTTGATTCTGCTTAATCGACATGCTCTTGTGATCGCTGAATGCGTGTGGCGAGCGACGCCAGTTTGAGACAGGACACGCAGTCGTACTGTAAGTACGACGAACATCGCAGGCTCAAAACCGCGCCGCGCAGCAACTCAATCAGCACTCACCAGCTTGCCTTCACGAAAATCGCTGATGGCCTTGAATATCTCTGCCTGGCTATTCATGACAAAGGGCCCGTACTGGACGATGGTTTCATTCAGGGGTTGACCGGCAATCAGCAGCAACCTGCTGTCTTTTACTGCATTGATGAACACACCATCGGCATCTGAGGCTTTTTTCAAGATCGCCATTCTCTGCTCCGGCACGGCACGTTCTGCAATCTGCACCTCACCCTCATAGACATAGGTGAAAGCATTCATGCTGGATGCCAGTTGCTGCGAGAAACTGCTGCCCGCCGGCATATGTACGTCCAGATACAGCGGTTCAGTCACCTGGCGCTGCACCGCACCGTCCACGCCATGACTGTGGCCAGCAATCACACGAACCTTGACGCCGGCATCAGTCACAAACTCGGGTATGGACTCGCTTTGTATATCGCGGTACCAGGGTTCTGTCATCTTGTCTTTGGCCGGCAGGTTCAGCCACAGCTGGAAACCTGCCATACGGCCTTCCTGTTGCTCGGGCATTTCGGAATGGATCACACCACGTCCGGCTGTCATCCATTGCACACCACCGTTTTGCAGCAAACCTTCGTTACCGGCACTGTCACGATGACGCATGCGGCCTGCCAGCATATAAGTGATGGTTTCAAAGCCACGATGCGGATGGCTGGGGAAGCCGGCAATATAATCACTGGCCTCATCACTGCCAAAAGCATCAAGCATGAGAAAAGGGTCCAGCCGGTATTGCAGTGGCTGCGTCAATACCCGCGTCAGCTTGACACCGGCACCGTCTGAAGTTGGCTGCCCTGCCACCAATTGCTCGACGACTCGTGATTGTGTGACGCTGTCAGTTGCCTGCGTCTGGACTTGAAGCAAAACTGTGTCTGTGGTTTCCATGATCCTCATTCCTGGTGATTTTCAAACTACTCCAATATCAGGCTGGCAATAAGTCATTCATTTGCTGATATGCTGAAGCCAGCGATGCTTTTTCAGCATCAGGGCCCATGGCCAGGCCTTCAGCATAGACAAACTCAACGTCAGTCATACCCAGAAAGCCAAAGAAAGTTTTCAGGTAAGGCATTTGCGTGTCATTTGGCGTATTGCGATACAGGCCTCCGCGTGTCAGCACCACATAGACCTTCTTGCCGGTCAGCAAACCTTCAGGACCATTGGCGGTATAACGGAAAGTCACCTGGGCGCGCGAAATCGCATCTATCCAGTTTTTGAGCTGTGCAGAAATACCAAAGTTGTACATCGGAGCACCGAGTACCACGACATTGGCAGCCTGGATCTCGGCAATCAGGGCATCGTCAAGAGCGACACGGGCTTGCTGTTCGGCATTGCGCTGGTCGGCCGGGGTAAACAGTGCCTGCAATGCTGTTTCATCAAGTATGGGATGTGGATTGCGGCCCAGGTCGCGTACCTTGACTTCAGCGCCAGAGGTGGTTTCGAGCAGGCGTTGCACCAGGGTGTTGGCCAGTTGAGTGGAATGGGAACCTTCGGCACGGGCGCTGGAGTTGATTTGCAGGATGTTCATTTTGAGTCCTTTTCAAAAAAGTGTTGATGGACGTACTTTAATCATTCCACAATCGATACAGAAGCCCATAAAATGGATATCATTGTTCCAAATTTGGAAAAATAAAACCAAGAAAGTTATCATGAGCATGGAAGCCAATGACTTGTTGCTATTTGCCCGTGTGGTGGAAGAAGGCAGCTTCAGCAAGGCGGCTGAACGCCTGGGCGTACCCAAGTCCACGCTGTCGCGCCGCATCTCTGCCCTGGAGGCCGAGCTCGGTGAGCGTCTGATCTTGCGTACGACGCGCAAGCTGAGCGTGACTGACCTGGGCCAGAATGTCTTGCTGCATGCCCAGCATGTGCAGGAAGAAGTCAATGCCGCCCTGGCCCTGACCCAGCACCGACAGGCAGAGCCGAATGGCCGTCTCAAGGTATCGATGCCGGCTGACTTTGCCAATCATGAAATGGCAGAGTTGCTGGCCAACTTCATCGCCCGCTACCCGGCGGTCAACCTGGAGCTCGACCTGTCGCCGAGACGGGTGGACTTGATAGGGGAAAATTTTGATGTCGCCATCCGCGTCGGTGATTTGCCCGACGATGCCTCGCTGGCTGCCCGCCGGCTGGTACGCTTCACCATAGGTCTGTATGCCTCACCTGCCTATCTGCAAAGCCACGGCCTGCCTGCTGAACCAGAAGCACTGATGGACCATGACTGCCTGCGCCTGCTGGCGCGCAACGGTGAAGCCTCACTGTGGCGCCTGCAAAAAGACGAGGCGGTGTGGGAAGGCATACCGCCGGGCAGGGCCAGTGCCAATTCACCGGAAATGCTGACCAGGCTGGCCGTGCACGGGCGTGGCATCATCATGCTGTCAGATCATTTTGCCGACCACCATGTCGCCAGCGGCGAATTGCTGCCGATACTGGAAGACTGGAAAATACCAGACATTGATGTCTGGGCAGTGTTCCCCGGCCGTCGCCTGATGCCGGCGCGCACCCGGGCCTTCCTCGACGCCTTGCAGGCTGAATTCAATCAATCACGCTGTGAAACGATCAAGGACCGGATCAATGCGACCAAAGCGGGAATGCTGAAGAAATAAAACAGGTTCTTACGACCCGGTCTCTGTACTGACCTTGTCCCAGTCATCTTCCTCTTCATACTGGCAGATCCAATTGACCGCCTGATGCCATTCACGCACAGCCACTGCATACAGGTTGCCAGGTGCTTCACGTGCGGTCAGGTGAGCATGGCGCACCGCCCAGTGCAGGCGATACAGGAGGTCAGACCAGTCCAGCAGTTCTGACTTGCGGCGCATTTTCAGGGCCGCCTGCAGGCGTTGCGGTGGCTCCATACCCTGCGGGAAGAGTTTCAGGCCCTGCTTCAGATTGGCCGCCTGGGTGGGCACCGCCAGCTTGTCCAGCAAGCCTGCAGCCCAGCACAGGAAATACAGGGACTCGGTGCGGTCTGTAAATGGCTGGCGCATCTCATCGCTGACTTCATCCGCATACAAAAACAGATGCTCCTGTGCAGACAGACAGGCTGTCAGCCCATGCGCATCGAGATAGGCACGATAATGTGCTGCATCGCCACCGGCGGCCACAGTGCTGACAGTCCACAGGGCCAGTAGGCGCTGCAATAATTGTTCAGGTGTTCGTAACACCACTTCGTCATCTGATTCAATCACATGCAATTGCACATTGATGCGTATGCCACGCTTGTGCAATATCAATTCCGATGCTTCCTTGCGCTGCTCTGGGCTCATTATTCTATTCAATCTTGTTAATCAAACTACGCGAGACTGCTCTTTCCTGTCGAGCAGATGGATTATCCCAGATTTCCCGGTCAGCAGGCGAATGAAGACACCAGGTAAGGTGTGGCATTAAAATGTCTGTCTGCTGGCTATAGTTAATTTTTTATGTCCGAACCTGTACCTTTCCCTTCACTCGAAACTGCAAGCTATCGACTGCGCCGCATCGTCGCTGCCGATATGCCCGCCATTTTTTCCGGTCTGTCCGACCCGCGTGTCACTGAGTACTACGGCATCAGTTATGACACGCTGGAATCGACCCAGGCACAAATGGATTATTACGAACTGGTCTGGCAAACCGGCATAGGCATATGGTGGGGCATATGCAGCAAAGAGAATCCGGACCAGCTGATAGGTAGTTGCGGCCTGCATGAATGGGAACAGGAACATCATTGCGCCGAAACCGGTTTCTGGATTTCCCCAGAATATTGGGGCAAAGCCGTCATGCGCGAATGCCTGGCTGTCATGTTTGCCCATTGCTTCGGTCACCTGGGCCTGCACCGGCTGCAAGCCATGGTAGAGCCAGAAAATATTCCCAGTTGGCGTCTGCTGGAAAAAATGGGCTTCCGGCTCGAAGGCGTATTACGCGAATGCGAATACAAGCATGGCCGTTATGTCGACCTTAAGTGTTATTCCATGCTGGCGACAGAATTTTGACTTTGCAAGAACGGCAGGCCACCAAGGCACGGGGAGTGAACATTGATGGCCCGCCGGTTTGCAAAAACGATCAGTGGACTATCACAGTGGAATCGAGAGTGAAAAACATGTGCACGGCGCATCAGGGCAAGGCAAGGTGTTGACAAATAAACACAGCGATAGCGGGACTATCGCGAGTATTTGCAACGCAGCCATGATCGTCGCGCACATGGCAGGCGCTCCGATTTTCACTGTGACAGTCCACCAGGATGTGAAGCCGCTAAGACTTCCCTCTCAAGCGCCCGACTATCCCCGTCGGGAAAAAATAAATCGACACCACAAATAATACCCCCAGCCACAGCATCCATCTGTCTTCGTGAAAAGCATTGGCCAGCAGGGGGATGCCAGACAATGAAGATGACGTTGCCGCCATCAGGGTCTTCAGGTAATTCTGCGCCAGCACAAACAGGGTTGCGCCAACAACAGCGCCATACATGGTTCCCATGCCGCCTATCACGACGATCAGCAAAATATCGGTCATGACTTCAAAACTCAACATGGTCTTGGGCCCGACATAGCGCAACCACAGGGCCATCAGGGCGCCAGCCAAAGCAGCCACCAGGGCAGCGATACAGTTTGCCAATATGCGGTAATGCACAGTGCGGTAACCCAGCGCTTCTGCACGAAAATCATTTTCACGGATGGCCTGCAAGACCCGGCCAAATGGAGAATTGACTACACGCAGCATGAACAGGAATAACAGCACACTTCCTGCAAAAACCAGGTAGTAAGTGATGATCTTGCCATCAACTACACGACCAAAAATCTCTGATTCAAACAGGCGGTAAGCTGGTGAAAGCAGAGCCGGCACACTGAAAGTCTTGCCATCTTCACCGCCGGTCAGGTCAGACATCTGCGAAGCCAGTACGGCAAAAGAAGATGCCACGGCCAGAGTGATCATGGCGTAAAAGATGGCGCGGACACGCAGGGCAAACAGGCCGACAACCAGGGCCAGCACCAACGTCAGTAACAGCGCGAGCAACAAGCCGGTGATCGCCACCCACCAGGATGGCGAGGCGCTGGCCAGTGACAAACCTATGCCATAGGCGCCTATGCCGAAGAACATGGTATGGGCAAATGAAACGATGCCGGTATAGCCAAGCAATAAATCATAGGAGGCGACCAGCACCACATAGACGCAGATGGTCGCCGCCGTATTCAGGGGGCGTGCGCCACTGGTGATGAAGGGTGCACCCGCCAGTCCAAGAAGAATCACCATCAGCATCAGCGCCAGCCAGCGGTTGCGTGGCAGGTCGTCTGATAATATCTGTTTCAGTAAGCTCATGATTGACTTGTCCTATCAGCGTCTGACTACGGTGTACAAACCTGTCGGCCGCCACAGCAATACGGCTATCATCAGCAGGATATTTGACACCAGGGCCAGCTTGGGCGCCAGGAAACCGGCATAGTTGGCCACCAGGGCCATCAGCAGGGCGCCGATAAAGCAGCCGCCGACAGAGCCAAGACCGCCAATGATGATGACGATAAACACCATCACCATGATGTCGCCACCCATGGCGGCAGTCAGGCTTTCCTTGTACAAACCCCACATGACACCACCCAGTCCAGCCAGGGCGGAACCGGCAGCAAATACCATGATGAACAGGCGGCGTATGCGATAGCCCAGGGCTTCCACCATTTCACCGTTTTCCACACCGGCGCGTATCAGCAAACCAATTTTTGTACGGTTCAGGATAAGGAACATGGCGACGAATACCAGCATCCCGACGACAACTGCAATCAGGCGGTATTTTTCTATGGCAGCGTCGCCCAGCAGGATAGAGCCACGCAGACTGGTCGGCAGCGGCAGCGGTATCTGTTCTGCCCCCCAGATCACGTTGATCATTTGTTCTGCGACGATCATGCCGCCCATGGTGATCAGGATTTGCTTCAGGTGCTGACCATATACCGGCATGATAATAAGGCGCTCAAAAGCCCAGCCCAGCAGGCCGGTTGCCAGCATGGCCAGGGCAACGGCCAAGCCAAGTACCGCCAGGTTCATCAGTAGAGAGTCAGCTTCCAGCCAGCCATGCATGGGCAGCAACACCAGGGTAGCGACGAAAGCACCGACAGAGACAAAAGCACCATGACCGAAATTGAGTACATCCATCAAGCCAAAGATCAGGGTCAGACCGCTGGCCATGATAAAAATCATCATGCCCATGGCCAGGCCAGCCACCGTCAGGGTAATCCAGGTTGGGAAGCTGCCGACAAGGGGCAGCATGAGCAAGGCCAGCACAGGCACCAGCAGCAAGGGCAGGATGTCGCGTGGCAATGCTGGCAAGGCCGTGTCGGCAGTTTTTACTAGTGTGATTTCAGTCATGGATATCCTCTTGCACTCATCCCTGCATCATTGATGCGCTGCCAGCGACAGGCCCAGCAATTGCTGTTGCAGGTCCTGATCATCAGCCAAGGCGCGCATGCTGCCGCCGTGGACGACACGGCCATCATCCATCACGGCAACGCTGTCACCCAGATTACGTACGAAATTGAAATTCTGCTCCACCAGCAGGATAGTGGTATCACTGGCCTTGAGTTCATTGAAGGCCGCCATCAGGCTGACGATGATGGCAGGCGCCAGCCCTTTGGTGGGTTCATCAACCAGTATCAGTTTGCGCGGTTCAACTATCGCACGGGCGATTGCCACCATCTGCTTCTGGCCGCCTGATAAATTACCAGCGGGGTAATTCCAGAATTTTTTCAGGGCAGGAAAAAAACTGCATATCCATTCCACCCTGTTCATATCAAGCGGGCCGCTGCGGGCCGCCAGCAAAAGGTTTTCTTTCACCGTCAGGTCAGAAAATATGGCCATGCTCTCAGGCACATAGGCAATGCCGAGTTGCGCGATATCGGGTGTCGCCATTTTGGTGATGTCGTGGCCGTCAAACTGTATCTGTCCCTGGCTGGCTTTCCACAAGCCCATGATGGTACGCAGGGTCGTCGTCTTACCGGCACCGTTACGTCCCAGCAGCACAGACAGGCCGCCACGCGGAACGACCAGATCAACGCCTTGCAGGATGTGGTATTCCCCTATATGGGTGTGCACGCCGGACAGGCTCAGCAGGGCTGACGCAGTTCTGGAAGCTGTATCAGGCATATCGCGCTCCTGCATTTTTTTCTGCATTCTTGTCTGCGGTCGTATCCTGTGGCACACCCAGATAGGCTTCCTGCACAATGGCAGAAGCCATGACTTCAACCGGGTCACCATCAGCCACCAGGGTGCCGTTATGCAGGACAATGATACGGTCCGCCAGTGAACGCACCACGTCCATCTTGTGTTCAACCAGCAGGATGGTTTTCTTGCCTTCTGCCTTGACCTGGTGGATCAGGTCCAGCACGACAGGCACTTCATCGACACTCATGCCTGCGGTCGGTTCGTCAAACATCAGGATGTCAGGTTCAAGCGCCAGCAGTATGGCAACTTCGAGCTTGCGCTTGTCACCATGTGACAGCGAAGCGACCTTGTCCATTTTTCTATCAATCAGTGCGACTTTTTCCAGGTAATGCCCTGCCCTATCCAGCAGTTCTGCATGTGAAGACCAGAGTGAGAAGATATTCAGGCCAAGTCCGGCCTTGCTCTGCACCGCCAGGCGCACATTTTCCATCACACTTAAATGCGGGAAAAGATTGGTCAACTGAAAAGCCCGGCCTATACCCTTGCGGGTACGGGCCGCCGCCCCCAGGGAAGTCACGTCCTTGCCAAACAGGTGTACGCTGCCTGATGTCGCGGGCAGTTGCCCTGACATCAGGTTGAAGTAAGTCGTTTTTCCCGCACCGTTTGGCCCAACAATGACAGTCAGCGTGCCCGGATAAAAATCAGCCGTCACCTGGTTGACGGCCACATGGCCGCCAAAGCGTATGCTGAGTTCACACGTAGATAAGGACGGGACACTACCCATTTGCCGGTCCGCCATCATCAGCGCTTGTTCTTGACCGGCAATGGCAACTCGGCAGCAGGAATTTCCCTGACCAGTTCCAGCAAATCCCACTCATTCTTCTGGTCTTTCTTGATACGGAAATGGTACATGGCCTGCATAGCCTGGTGGTCTTCCTTGCGGAAGCTCATCTTGCCTTTTGGTGTGTCAAATTCCATGCCTTCCATGGTAGCGATCAGCTTTTCCGTATCGCTGGACTTGGCCTTGTTGAGTGCAGTGAAAACCGCGCTGGCTGCGGAAAAACCACCAGCCGTAAAGAAATCAGGCGGCGCCTTGAAACGCTTGGTGTGCTCAGCCACCAGCCATTCATTCATCTTGTTTTTCGGAAAGTCGTAATAGTAGTAAATCGTGCCCTGGGTACCGACATAGGTTTTCCAGTTCTTCATCACCGGCAGGATATTGCCGCCCGGTGCCAGGGTGATGCCAAAACGCTCCGGCTTCATGTCTGCCAGCTTGTTCATGGGATTGGGACCAGCCCAGATGATTTGCAGTACGCGCGGCTCGGGCTTGTCTTTGAGCACATCAAAAATGCGCTGGGCCGCCGCAGTAAAGTCTGTCGTGTTTTGCGCCGCATATTCTTCATGAACGATCTTGGCCTTGGCGCCTACAGTCGCCAGGGCTTCCTTGGCGGCTTTTACACCGTCGCGGCCAAAGGCATAATCCTGCGCCAGGAAGGCGATACTGCCGCCCGCCTTGATGGTGCTGGCAGCGGCCAGGCCATCCTGCATGGAATTGCGGCTGGTACGAAAAATATAGCGGTTCCATTTCTCGCCGGTGATGGCGTCGGCCACGGCAGGTTCGACGACCAGTACCTTCTTGTATTCTTCTGCCACCGGCAACATGGCGATGGCAGAACCGGAAGAACTGGTGCCAACCGCGATATCCACCTTATCGTCGCCATAGGCCTCGGCCAGCATGGTGCGGCCCAGGTCTGGCTTGCTCTGGTCGTCCTTGACGATGACCTTGATCTTGCGACCATTGATTTCCATTTTGCCGCCTGTCAGGTATTCCAGACCCATCATGAAGCCGGTTTCTGTCTCTTTGGCATAGGCTTCCAGCGCACCGGTCTTGCCGGCGATCAGGGCAATTTTCAGGTCTTGCGCCAGGCTGCTGGCCGACGCAAAAACAGTGCCGAGCGCCAGGGTGATCAAGCTGAGTTGATGGCATATGCTGCTTTGTATCTTGCTTTGCATTGTGTCTCCTGCATATTGTTTGGTGTTCACTGGCTTCATTGAACAGATCGGCGGTCGGCGGCTTCTTGTTCTTCACGACTCTGCGTAAGCATACTGCACTTCTCAATCAACGGTGGCTAAAAATTCGCGAATGGCTGATTGCGCCTGCGCTTCCATCAGCATGGGCGCATGTCCCACCCCTGGCACTTCAGCATATTGCATCTCCGGTGCGACGGAGCGCATATAAGCGACCTGTTCGGGTTCTATCAGGTCAGACAGATCGCCACGTATCAGCAGAGTGGGACGCTGGCGGGCAAGCCGTCTGAAGGCGAAATTGGCAGTCCATGATTTCGACTTCAGCTTGCCGTTTTGCAGGGGCAAGGCAATATGCGGATCGTATTGCAGCTCCAGCTTGCCATCGGCATCTTCAACAAAAGCGCGCCTGGCCCATTTGGTCCATTCTTCCATACTGTTATCGGGGAAGGCGGTCAGGTTGATGCTGCGTATATATTGCGTTGCCCCATCCCAGTTGGCCACATCTGCCCCCTTGCCGGCATAGCTGGCAATACGCGCCAGGCCTTTGGCTGAAATCACCGGGCCGACGTCATTGAGTATGGCTGCTGCAATCAGCCCGGGCTTGCGCAAAGCCAGTGTCATGGTGATGATGCCGCCCATGGACGTACCGATGAACACCGCCCTGGCGATGCCCAGGTCTTGCGCCAGCTTGATGACATCATTGGCATATACCGCCGGGTTGTAATGTTCAGGGTCCGTATCATGCTGGGAACGGCCACGCCCCCTGACATCAACAGCAATCACGCGCCTGCCCTGCGCCGCTATCCACGGCGCCAGCTCTTCAAAGTCAGAAGAATTGCGGGTCAGGCCGTGGATGCAGATAACCGCACATTTTGCGCGGCCACCCCATGACGCATAATCACGTGCATACAGGCGCAAGCCATCGGTGCTGGTGAAACTGATGTCTGAATAGCTAGTCACTAAATGCTCCTCTCGCCAGGTATCTTCAGCACAGTTCAGAAACGGTATTCCACCGTTGCTGAAACGGTCCTTGGATTGCCATAGAAAGCGGTCGTGCTGCCTTCCAAACCCAGCGTGGGGAACAAATAACCAGCGACCTTGTACTTGGTATTGCCGAGGTTTTTGCCATGCAGACCGGCGCGCAGGCGCTTGTCCGTGCTGGTCCAGACCAGGCTGGCATCCCACAGGGAATAAGCATCCTGGTCCAGCAGTGCATTCGGTGTTTCAAACTGGTTAGTGGCGCCACGGTAAGAATAGCTGCCTATCAGCGACAGCGTGCCATTCTTGCTGGCGAAAGCCATGGGCCAGTCGTAAGTCGCTGTCAGGTTGGCAGATTGTTTGGGAGTATTCTGGAACACTTTCTGGCTGGCCACATCCACACCGGCAACGATGAACTGGGTGTACTTGGCGTCGATATAGCTGAACATGCCTGACAGGCGGAAAGCATCGGTGATACGTGCGGTCGCTTCGAGTTCAAAACCGCGTATGCGGGCCTTGCCTGCATTTGTCGTCACACCGGCGAAGTTATCGTCCTTGCCGTCACCATCGGTGTCGACTGCGACCGAACCAGGTATCTGTACATTTTTATAGTTACTGAAGAACAGTGCGGCATTGGTCATGATGCGACCTTTGTCAAACTGTGACTTCAGACCCAGTTCCAGCGTCTCGATTTCTTCCGGCTCATACCCAGACTTGGCCTTGGCCAGGCTGATCTTGGTGCCGACGACATTCAGGCGCGGATCAAAGCCACCGCCTTTGAAACCCTGCGACCAGGATGCATAGACATTGTTGTCAGCATTGGCTTTCCAGTTAAGTGACAGGCGCGGTGTGAATTTGGTATCGGTGCGATCAAGGTCTGCCTTACTCAGGTTCGTATCAGTACGGAACAGCACAGCGCCAGGGTTGCCCAGTTCAGGTGAACCCTTGGTACCAAGATACAACTGGCGCAGCACGGCCGCCTGGCGGGTATCGGAAGTATAACGACCACCGGCAGACACACTGACCGTATCAGACAGGTTCATGCTGCCATCGGCAAATATGGCCCAGGCCTTGGTGTCAACGTCACCCATGGTATACACGGACAGTGGCAATGCACCGTTGAGCAGGGTGTCGAATTTGTTATAGGCGTTGGCATCGATATAGTAGACGCCGGCTACACCCTGTATGGTCTTGCCGTTATAGCTGAGTTGCAGTTCCTGACTGAACTGACGGTTTTTATAGACGGCAGGTGCTTCCAGGTCAACCACCGGCAGCGAGTCAAAATCGATAGGCGCATATGATGTGTCACGGCGGCTGGCAGTAATCGATTTCAGGGTCAGTTCATTATTGATCTGCCATTCCACCAGGGCAGAGCCGCCGCTTTGTTTGACCTGCTGCAGATGTCCCAGGGCCGTAGTCAGGTTGGCGCGGGTATCAAAGACATTGTCGAGTATCGGCGCCTTGCTGGCATTACCTACGGTCAGGCGATAGCCGTTTTTGGGGCTGGAGTCATCCTGGGTGGTATCAGCTGAGAGACGGATGAACAGATTGGAATTCGGTGTAAATTCTGCACTGAGGCGGGCGGCAGCAACATCCTTGTCATAGTTGTCGCCACCTGTCACCAGGTTCTTGCCGAAGCCGTTACGTTTGAACTTGGCCAGGGTGGCGCCTATCCTGAAGGTATCGGATACCGGTGTGCTGGCAGTCAGCACTGCATCTGTCTGGCCATAAGTACCCACTGTGGCTTTGAGGCGTACATCGGTCTCCGGGGCCAGTTTGCGTGTCACATATTTGACGGCACCGCCTATGGTGTTGCGGCCATACAGGGTACCTTGCGGGCCACGCAGGACTTCTATGCGCTCGACATCATAGATGTCGGCCACCGCCCCCTGCGGGCGAGCAATATACACGTCGTCGAGATAAATACCGACACCCGCCTCAAAACCGGCCAGCGGGTCTTGCTGACCAACGCCGCGTATAAACGCAGTCAGTGTGGAATTGGTCGCGCGCGATGCCTTCATCGTGGTATTGGGCAGGGTCTGCACCAGGCCCACAATGTCAGGAACCGCGGTTTTGGAGAGTTGATCCGCAGAGAAAGCTGTTACCGATACCGGCACGTCCTGCAGGGATTCTTCACGGCGACGCGCCGTCACGACTACGGTGGCAGGCTCTGCTGCCTTGGCCGCTTCTGCATTATTTGTCGTACTGGCGGTTTGTGCATGACTGATGCCACTACCGGACAAGGCAATCAATGCCGCAGCCGACCGACGTAAGAATCTCTGCTTTCTCTTGCTCTGGTTCATCACTGTCTCCTGTATTTTTTTATCTGCGCCTGATACGTGGTGTATGTCGCATGACAGGAAGTGTGCCTTTAAAAAAAATCCTGAGAAAGTTCATTGCTGCCAACCCTTTGTGCATTAATGCACATGTGAATGAAAAACCTGGATTTAGCGGCATAAATTACTGCACAGAAATACAACAAAACCCGAAAAATGCTCGAATTTAGTGCGCAAGCAAGCCAGAAGATTGCCGCCCTATGTGCTTTGGTGCACAATTGGTCGTATGAATAACATGCCCGAATGGACTGACCTGCGTTACTTTCTGGAGCTTGCCCGCCTTGGTACGCTATCCGGTGCTTCGCGTCGTCTGGGCGTGGAACACACCACCGTCGCGCGCCGCATAGACAGGCTGGAAACCCAGTTGGGGTCCACCCTGTTCGACCGCAGCCGCGAAGGTTATGAGCTGACCGAGATGGGTCACGCCCTGCTACCACATGCCGAGTCCATGGAAAGCGCCGCCCTGACAGCCACTGAACAATTGGGCGCAGCCGGTGTATCAGCCCATGGCGTCGTACGTCTGGGTGTGCCGGAAATGTTTGGCACCCTGGTGATTGCCCCCTTGCTGGTCAGTCTGTTGAAAGATCATCCCGACCTCAGCGTCGACTTGCTGGTACAGCCACGCTTTGCCAACCTGGCCAACCGCGAAGCCGACCTTGGCGTCACACTGGACCCGCCCAATACCGGGCGCTATGTATTTACCAGGTTGGCGACCTTCCGCCTGAATCTGTACGCTTCGCCGTCTTATCTGGACAGCCATCCCCCGATACGCAGTGAAGCCGACCTGGCCCAACATGATTTTGTCGACTATGTACAAGACCGCCTGGCCAGCAGTGAATTGAATTTTCTTGACCGCCTGGGCTTTGCCCCGCGCCGTCGCCTGTGCTGTACCGGCATGATGGCGCAATGCGAAGCTGCGGCAGCAGGTATGGGCCTGATCATGGCACCGCCCTATGCCATCCCCGCCAGCGGCACTCTGGTTCCTGTCTTGAAAGACAGTTTCTTTACTGAACGCTCTTACTGGCTGGCAGCGCCCAGTGATTTGTACCGTCTGCAAAGGGTGCGCGTGGTATGGAATCTGTTGCGTGAATATGCAGAACAGAACCCGGCCCTGTTTGTCCATACAGATAACCATGCTGGCTGATTTGAAAATCGACTAAAATCTGCGCATCAGCCCATCTTTCTTATCAGACTGGATACACCATTGCCTATCGCCCCAGATAATAGCCAGCTACAGCAATGGCTGGCCGCCGTCGCCCGCAAAGATGCACAGGCATTCAAATGCCTGTATGACGCCACATCAGCGAAACTGTTTGGCTTTGCGCTGCGTATATTAATCAAGCACGAACTGGCTGAAGAAGTCTTGCAGGAAAGTTTTGTCAACATCTGGAACAATGCCGCCAGTTACCAGAGTGGCCTTGCTGCACCCATGACATGGATGACAACAATAGTACGCAATCGCGCTTTCGATCTCTTGCGTCGCCTTGATCATGATGTGGAAATCGATGCAGACAATTTTGATATGGGAATCATGCAAGCCATGGAAAGCAGCGAACCAACACCAGCACAATCACTGGAGCTGACACAGGATGCCAGGGCGCTGGCATCCTGCATGTCACGTCTGGAAGGTTTGCACAGGCAGGCGATGGCAATGGCTTTTTTCCATGACCTGTCACATAGTGAAGTGGCTGAACAGATGAAATTACCTATCGGCACCGTCAAGACCTGGATCAGGCGCGGGCTGGACAAACTGCGTACCTGCCTCACACGGCTGGAGGCATGATGAATTTACACCAGATAAAAAACAACCCCGCCCTCCAGGAAAAACTGGCATCTGAATACGTACTCGGCACCCTGCGTGGCGGCGCACGCCGCCGCTTTGAACAATGGCTGAAGCAGGACGCCGCCTTGCGCATGGTCGTCGGCAAATGGGAAGGGCATCTGCTGCCCATGGCCGAATTGACACCGGCGGTGACAGCACCAGCCTCTGTCTGGCCAGCACTGGAAAAACGCCTGAACCTGCATATTGCCAAAGATCCATGGGCCTACTGGCGCAACTGGGGCAAACTGCGTGAAGACCTGGCCTTCTGGCGTGGCCTGGGCATGTTTTCGACTACGGTAGCCGTGTTGCTGATTTCTGTCCTGCTCAGCAAGCAGGCAGAGCAACAGCAGGCGACTCCACAAACCAATTTTGTCGCCACTTTATCGGATGACAAAGCACAGGCTATCGCAGTCATTACCGGCGACAGCAAACGCGGCCAGTTACAGATACGCATGGTGACAGCGCAAAACATCGCCGCCGACAAGAGTCTGGAACTGTGGGCAGTGGGCAAGGATGGCAAAGTCAAATCCCTGGGTCTGGTGGCCGACAAGGGCATCATCACCCTGCCCATGCCTAAGGACATGACTGCAGACAGCGTGCCTTTGCTGGCAGTGACGCTGGAACCCAAAGGTGGTTCGGGCAATCCGGAAAAACCTTCTGGCCCGATTGTATTCAAGGGTAATTGGGTGCAGATTTAATATCCCCTTCACCTGATCCCCCGTTGCAACAGAAATGAATGACATGCCCCGACAGGCATGTCACTCTTCATTGCCATAATTCACTCACTATGTCCCGGTTTTAAAGGCAGTTGCGAAATTTAGACGGCTCGGAGCCCCTGACCAGGCGACGCCGGCGCAGGCAGTACTTTAGTATCGGGTTTTACGTTCGGGATGTACAACAACACCAGGTTAATTTCGCAATAGCCTCTCGGTCATTGCTGCAGACTGGCCATTGAGCCCGTGAATATCCTCATCCACATTTTTTAAACAAGATGTAGCGTCCGCTGTGCTCACAGATCAGGATACTTATCCGGCTTCCCACCACTTTGTGATGGGCTGCCGAAATACATCGGTGTATTTAAAATACCTTTGCACATCAATACAAAATTCTTTCCGTTTTGCTATTGACACTAAATATCAAGATTAAATTTCACTCTATTTAGTTTCTTTTTTATTATCATTAAATTTTGTGACGAATATCACAAAATTTAATGACGCCAACTGTTAGTATCCGGCCAGAGTTTGGAAGCAAGATGGCAGTGCTTCCGTTACAAATCTTCTCATTTCACGCTTTTTAGTGGAAAAATTCATGACCAATACAGCCTCAGATATACAAAAAATATACATCGCTTACTTCGGCCGGCCGGCAGACCCTGTAGGCCTCGACTACTGGATGAAGCAGCATCTTTCACTGACGCAGATCGCTGACACCTTTGCACAACAAATTGAATACAAAAGAAATTTTGACGGTCAAAATACAGAAAGCACACTCAATCTTATCTATAAAAACCTGTTCTCACATGATGCCGATGATGCAGGCCTGGCATATTGGAGCGGGCAGATTAATAAAGGCTTATTCAGCATAGGTCAGGCTGCCCTGGCGATTGCCAATGGCGCTATCGGTACTGATGCCGTCACGCTGGCTAGCAAAGCCAGTATGGCAGCATCATTTACCGCTGAGCTGACGGGAGTTGACCTACAGCTTGCTTACTATATCACCACAGCAAGTGGCTACAATGTTGGCAAAGAATGGCTGAGCCTGGTGAGCACCCCTGAGACAGCCAGCTTATTGAGCGGATATACGCACTCCGTCGTCACTGATATAGCCAATGTCCCTGGGGGTTACGGACGTGACCTGATTAATGCCCTTAACCTGGACTTTGCCCAAGGTTCACATTTTGCCAAAGGCGATGTGAACCTGATTGGTGG
Organism: Undibacterium paludis; assembly: GCF_022568815.1. Lineage (GTDB taxonomy): Bacteria > Pseudomonadota > Gammaproteobacteria > Burkholderiales > Burkholderiaceae_D > Undibacterium. Next base: position 384,207 of record NZ_JAKZHX010000001.1, read on the forward strand.
AGCGGGAGATGATGTCTTTCACATAAGCGACGCACAGTATGCGATGGGCACTACGATTGATGGCCGTGCTGGTGTCGATACACTGGATCTGGGCGTATTGACTGGCAGCAGAAATCTCAACAGGGTCAGCAATATTGAAACCATTGTGGTCAGCGGCGGCAGCGCCGACTTTTTTGTCAATGCGGATGGTGCCGGAATCACACTCAATTTCACCAAAGATGTCAACCTCAGAGTTCTTCAACTTGGTAGTGGCGGACAAACTCTGAATCTGCTTGGCACAGGTAGCGGCTATGTCAACATCGTCGGCAGCACGTCTGCGGATACCATCAAACTGTCTGCCGTTGGGGCAGGTGTAGACAGAATCAAGGCCAGCGGTTCCTTGTTTGGCGATGGCACCCCGGACACCATCTTCAACTTCAAGGCTGCCGGGGCAGATGTGTTCTTGACAGGTATACAGGCCACCAGCCTGAACAAGATCACCATCTCTGCAGCTGATACCGCACAGTTAGCCAGCCTCATCAGCGATGCTGCCGCCAGTGCCGGTATTCCCTTGAATGCTGCCAGCCAGGCTCTTTATATCACCGTTCAATCAGGAACGGCCGCCGGCACCTATGCTTTTGAAAACATAGGCAGCAAACTCAATGCCGTCGATGCTGGAGATTTCATCGTCAAATTGATTGCCAATGGGTCTATTAATGTTACTGATTTTATAGGGTAATACTGTATTCGAAATAGCCTGGGCAAGCGTAAAAAACGGGACCAATAGTCCCGTTTTTTCTGATACAGCGGCGTTTCCTGCAGATGTAACAGGCAGCAGGCTTAGCTCCTGGCTGGCAACAAGGTTCCTGCAACTTCACCAAACCCAACCCGCGCACATCCTTCCTTATGCGCCCAGCCGCGCATGATGATGGTATCACCATCTTCCATGAAAATACGCTGCTCGCCATTGCTCAGGCTCAGGGCTTTCTTGCCACCCTCAGTCAACTCCAGCAAGGACCCGGCCTCTTCCGGCGCTGGTCCAGACTGCGTACCAGAACCAAGCAAATCACCGGGATTCAGGTTGCAACCATTCACGGTATGATGGGTGATCAGCTGCGCGATCGTCCAGTAAGAATGGCGGAAGTTCGACAGCGACAGACGTTCCGCTGGCAGACCTGCTGCACGCATTTTTTCTGTCTGCAACAGGACTTCGAGTTCGATATCGAAAGCGCCGCTTTCACGCAAATCCGGTGCATCGAGATAAGCCATGGGTTGCGGGTCTGCTGCATCGCGGGTCCAGGCACGGCGATATGGTGCCAGCGCTTCCAGCGTCACTACCCATGGTGAAATGGTGGTGGCAAAATTCTTGGCAAGAAAAGGACCTAAAGGCTGATATTCCCAGGCCTGTACATCACGTGCCGACCAGTCATTCAAGAGGCAGAGACCAAAGATATGTGATTCTGCCTTGTCCATAGTGATAACGTCACCAAGAGCATTGCCTGGTCCGACAAAGATACCGACTTCCGCCTCATAATCCATGCGCCTGGCCGGACCAAATACCGGTGTCTCGGATGTAGGTGGTTTGGTCTGTCCTACAGGGCGGCGGAATTGCTGACCAGATACGCCTACCGATGAGGCGCGGCCATGGTAACCAATAGGCACCCATTTGTAATTGGGTAACAAAGGCGCATCAGGACGGAATAATTTGCCCACCGCTGTCGCATGATGGACAGAAGTATAAAAATCAGTGTAATCACCGATATGCGCAGGCAAGGCAAATTCTGCCGCGCTTTGTGCCAGCAGACAGGCTTGCAAGGCGGCTTGCAGGCTTGCCCCTTCGCGCAGGACACGCGACAGGGCCAGGCGCAGTGCCGACCATACCGGTGCACCAAGCGCCATCAGCGCATTGAGGTTATTGGCATTGACGGCATTGGTGAAATGCCCACCCTGCAATTCGGTGTAACCGGCAAAGGCATGGGCTGCATGAGCGGCCGCCAGGTCCAGTATCTGGTCACCGATGGCAACACCGATGCGAAACGCCTGACTGCTGCCCTGGCGACGAAATACACCATACGGCAAATTCTGCAGCGGAAAGTCTGTACCAGACTGGTTGGCCGAAGCAACCCAGCTGCGCAAGTTGACATCATGGGTTTCGTTGAGTTGTACCGTCATTTTATTTTTGCTCCGGATTGAAATTTTTCTTGATACCTTGCCAGCATTGATAGTAATCGGCCTGCAATTGCGGTGCTTCCATCGCAACCCTGGTTGGCTTGATGATGTTACGCGTCTCTATCATGAAGGCCATCGTATCATCAACTTTATGTGGCGTCGTTGTATCTATCGTTGATGCCTTGTCAAATGTCGGTGCATCAGGGCCATGACCACTCATGCAATTATGCAGGCTGGCACCACCGGGGCGGAAGCCGGTGGACTTGGCATCATATTGACCATGGATAAGTCCCATGAACTCACTGGCAATATTGCGGTGGAACCAGGGCGGGCGGAAAGTATTTTCTGCGGCCAGCCAGCGCGGCGGAAAGATCACGAAGTCTATGGTATCGACACCCGGCGTATCACTGGCCGCCTGCAAAACCAGGAAGATCGAAGGATCGGGATGATCATAGCTGATCGAACCTATGGTGTTGAAGTGGCGCAGATCATATTTGTACGGTGCAAAATTGCCGTGCCAGGCCACCACGTCCAGCGGTGAATGGCCTATCTTTGCTGACCACAGATTACCGCTGAACTTGGCCAGCAATTCAAAATCACCTTCCCGGTCTTCATACCAGGCCACCGGCGTCTGGAAATCGCGCGGATTGGCCAGGCCATTGGAACCGATGACGCCCAGGTCGGGCAGTTTCAGCATGGAACCGAAGTTTTCACAGACGTAACCACGTGCCTCACCATCTGGCAATTGCACCTGGAAGCGCACACCACGCGGTATCACGGCGATTTCTTGCGGCTCTATATCGAGCAAGCCCATTTCAGTACGGATATGCAGGCGGCCTTGCTGGGGGATGATCAGCAGTTCGGCATCTGCATCATAAAAGAAACGCGTCGTCATATCGACATTCGCGGTATAGATATGGATGGCGCAACCTGTCTGGGCATCCGCCGAGCCATTGCCAGCCATGGTCATCCAGCCATCGATAAAATCCGTTGCAACATCCGGCATGGGCATGGGGTCCCAGCGCAATTGATTTGGTGTACTTGGTGTTGCTGCAAAATCATTCGTCATGCGGCCATTGCCAATTTGCTTGAACGGCTGGTGCATGGCGGCCGGGCGTATGCGGTAAAACCAGGAACGGCGATTGGCATGGCGCGGAGCGGTAAAAGCTGTTCCCGAAATTTGCTCTGCATACAGGCCATAGGCGCATTTTTGCGGGGAATTCTGGTTTTTTGGCAACGCATCTGGCAATGCCTCGGTTACGAACTCGTTGGCAAAGCCGGTCTGGTACTGCAATTGCACTTCTCTGGCGTCTAGCTTGCTCATGGTCAATCCTGCACTGTGGTTTTAACAGGGCAACTTTAATGCAAAGCTTGCCGTTTTACGATATAAATACAAAAATGTACTACATTCACAAAATCAATAATACAAAACAAGATGCTCGAACCCAAAGACATAGACCTGAACCTGCTGGTAGTTTTCCAGGAGGTATACCAGGAGCGGCAGATATCTGCCGTCGCACGCAAGCTTGCCTTGTCGCAACCTGCGATCAGCAACGCCCTGGCCAGGTTGAGGCGCAGTTTCGATGATGAATTATTTGTACGTACGACCACAGGCATGCAACCTACCGCCCTGGCTGAGCAACTGGCTGAGCCGGTGGCCCTGGCGCTGAACCACATCACTCAGGCACTGAACCGGCAAGAAAGCTTTGACCCGGCCAGCAGCAAACGCCATTTCACCATCGCCATGACCGACGTCGGTGAAGTGTATTTCATGCCCTTGCTGGCGGAACATCTGCACAAACTTGCGCCAAATATACAACTGGCGACCGTACGTGCCAGTGATATCGATTTAAAAACAGAAATGGAATCCGGCCGTGTCGATCTGGCAATCGGTGCCTTTGATCATCTGTCGGACGCCTGGTATCAGCGCCGCCTGTTCCGCCAAAACTATGTCTGCCTGTTCCGTCAAAGCCACCCTCTGGCTGCGGGCAAACTGGAACTGAAAGACTTCCTGACGGCGCGTCACCTGATTGTTGCTTCAAAAGAAAACCCTTATGCCAAGGTCAATCAGAGTCTGGAAAAAGCCGGCATTATCGCTGCTGCCCATCTGCGCGTGCCGCACTTCGTTGCAGTGCCTTATATCGTCAGCAATAATGATTTGCTGGTGACCGTGCCACAAAAACTGGCGGAGCGTGCTGCCCAGCCTTTTGGTTTGCGCTACGTCAAACCACCGCTACGCCTGCCAGCCCTGCAAACCAATATGTTCTGGCACAGGCGCTATAACCAGGATGCGGCCAATCAGTGGATGCGCAGTTTTATCTGCGAACGCTTCCTTGAAGAATAGGTTTTTTGCATGCTCAGCTGAAATTCCTTCACCTGAAGTCTGAAAGCTTTTCCGCCATGGGCCGGTGCTTATCCTCTACACTAGAAGTATTCAATATCTATATTTTCACTATCTTGCCGGAGTAAAAAATGCCTGTCATCACCTGTGTAGAAGATCTGCGCCTGCTGGCCAAAAGACGCGTACCCAAGGCATTTTATGATTATGCCGACAGTGGCTCTTACACAGAATCGACTTACCGGTCCAACACCAGCGACCTGGCAGCCATCCGGCTACGGCAGCGTGTCGCCATCAATGTAGAGCAGCGCTCCACCCGCACCACCATGATAGGCCAGGATGTCACCATGCCGGTGGCAATAGCGCCGACCGGTCTGACCGGCATGCAATGGGCGAACGGTGAAATGCTGGGTGCGATAGCGGCAGAAAAATTTGGTATTCCCTTCACACTGTCAACCATGAGTATCTGTTCAATAGAAGACGTGGCCAGCGTGACCAGCAAACCCTTCTGGTTCCAGCTGTATGTGATGCGTGACCGCGGCTTTGTCAGAGAGCTCATACAAAGGGCAAAGCAAGCCAAATGCTCTGCATTGGTACTGACACTGGATTTGCAGATACTGGGACAACGCCACAAGGACTTGAAGAATGGCATGTCGGTACCGCCCAAGCTAACCCTGGCCAACGTCATCGACCTTGCAACAAAGCCAGCGTGGGCGCTACGCGCACTGACAGGCCGTAAAACCTTTGGCAACCTGGCCGGTCACGTCAAAGGGGGGGACGGCATCGTTACGCTGAGCCAATGGACTGCCAGCCAGTTTGATCCCACCCTGTGCTGGGATGATGTTGCCTGGATCAAGAAGGAATGGGGTGGCAAACTGATACTGAAAGGCATCCTCGATGTTGAGGATGCCAGACTGGCCGTAGCCGCCGGGGCCGATGCGATAGTCGTCAGCAATCATGGTGGCCGCCAGCTTGACGGTGCAATGTCATCGATACAGGCACTGCCTGCGATCGTTGACGCGGTCGGTCACCAGACTGAAGTCTGGTTTGACGGTGGCATACGTACCGGGCAGGATATCCTGAAAGCCACAGCACTAGGCGCCAAGGGCAGCATGATAGGCCGCGCCTTTTTGTACAGCCTGGGTGCGATGGGTGAGGCTGGCGTCACCAAGATGCTGGAGATACTGCAAAAAGAACTCGATGTCAGCATGGCGCTGACCGGCACCAAAGACATACGCGAAGTTGGTCCTGCCAATGTCATCCTGCCCTGATTTCAGAAAGCGACTTCTGTCCGCAAGCTCACGACCCAGGCTTTTTTGAGATTGGCATCCATATTGGGATTGAAGACGCATTGCACCACAGGTTGCACGCTGAGCCAGGGGCGGACCTGCATTTTGTAGGTCGCCTCGACAATGGATTCAAAATTGTCTGACCTGTTCTGCAAACGGTATTTTTCACTGGCACGGGCATAGGTCATGCCCAGTGCCAGCTGATCATCGCTACGCCCGGCAAATGGCCCTACATAATTGAGTCCAAGGTTAACTGACCAGTCAGATTGATTGATATCTTTTTGCGCTGTACCAAAGCGGAAAAACCCCTGCAGACCCTGCCCGGGATGTCCTGCTTTGGGCAACAGGGTACGCTCGGTCAGGACATACCAGCCAAAATTCTTGCGCTGCACATGTCTGCCATTGGCGTACCGACTGATGAGATCATCAAAGCTGGCGCTGTAACGCCAAAAACCGATGGCTGTCTTGTTGAGCGCTTTCTCGTCGCCACCCGGTTTGTCGCCAAAAATACCCAGCTCTGCCATCAGCAGAACGCCATCGCCCTTGTCAAATTTAATATGGCTGCCGCGAGGATTGGCAGGGTCACCCGGGACACCATCAAGCAGGGCCAGTTGAGCATACGTATTCTTGTCAGCAGATCTGTAGCGCAGGCGCGTACCAAAAGAAGCCATGGGATAGATAGGAGGGCCATTCTTGCCAGTCTGTCCGACAGAGATATTCATGCCCATGGCTGGCTGCAGAAATACACCTGAACTGTCCGTCACATAGAACTCGGAATCAATTGCATACAGGCCGACCAGCACAGCCAGTCTGTCATCGAACATGCTTTTTTCCAGCCACAGTTCAGAGAACTGGGCTGTATTGGTTTTGACTTCGATATTATCGACGCCAATGAAACTGCCAATTTTTTGGATGTTCGGTTTGCCACCCAGTTCGCTATGGTACTGGGTATAAGCGGTCCAGCCTTCCCATCCCCATAATTTGTTGAGGTCAAGCCTTGCCCTGGCATCGGTATACGACAGCCATCTGGTACCCGTGGCCATGCCACCAGTTTGATTGCGCACGATGTCGCTACGATGTGTGAAATCCAGACTGACACCCTGGTCCAGCCAGGTCTGGCGCTGACCATTCCAGTCACCCGTCAGTGTATTCAGATTCAGGTCCGGACCATCATCAGCTGCAAACGCAGGAGAATAAATAGTACAGCTCAGACAAAGCAGCAAACCCATCGAGAAAATGCCAGACTTCGGGGTCTTTCTCATAGGAAGCTCGGTAGAATTAATGGGTCATCAGCATGTCACAAATCTGTGCTTGCCTGACCATGTGAAATGTAAGCTAAGGTATTGATTTTGGGCGCTATTTTAACCAAAACCACTATGCTTGCAAGTAAAATTTTTATAAACGCGGAGGTAATAAAAAAAGCATGGGCAAGCCCATGCTTTTTTTACATCCAGATAACCAGGGAACTCCAAGTCATCATGAGGTGGATTCAGTCATCAGGCAACCTGACGTTGCAATTGGTTTTGCATCTGATTTTGCTGTTCCACCAGTTGCAGATTCTCGGCATCGATCAGGATGCGGCGTGGTTTGTGCGCTTCCGGAATTTCACGCACCAGTTCGATATTGAGCAAACCGTTGTCAAGACGGGCACTGACAACCTTCACATGGTCAGCCAGACGGAAACGATGTTCAAAATCGCGTGATGCTATGCCACGGTGCAGGAAGTTGCGTGTGCCTTCGGCTTTTTGGCGGCGACCTACAATCTTGAGCGTATCGCGCTCGGTCTCAATATCAAGTTCGCTGCGGTCAAAGCCTGCTACAGCCATGGTAATGGCGTACTTGTCCTCTGCGATCAGTTCGATATTGTATGGGGGATAGCTCGGTGCATTTTCCGCACGCTGGGCATCATCAAATAACTGGGCAAGGCGGTCAAAACCGATAGCAGAACGGTACAGGGGAGCGAAGTCAAAATTGCGCATGATAATATCCTTATAAATTGAAGCGATATGAATTAAATTTTTTAAAACTGACTATTACTACTCATTGCGAAATTGCCATGTCCACCATGTGGTTCCCGGCAACTCTTGCAGACCTCAACTGCGAGCATCTGCTGAGTAGAAAATGGTACTGGTTCAAGAGGTTTCAAGACCCTGAAAAAAAATTTCTTCAATTATTTTTTATCATGGACGAGCTGTTGTTAACAACCATACATAAACAACAGCTATCAGAACAAACAGGAAACAGGCATGGCCAAGCTTTACTTCAGATATTCAGCAATGAACGCAGGAAAATCCACCGCACTTTTGCAAGTGGCGCACAACTATGAAGAGCAGGGGCAAAAGGTTCGACTGTACACGGCAGCGATAGACAACCGTTATGGCGCAGGCAAGGTCACCTCGCGTCTGGGACCACAAAGACAGGCGGAAGTCTTTGACAGTCATTTTAATTTCCTGGAAGAAACGCCCAAAGTCAGTTGCGTACTGGTTGATGAAGCACAATTCCTCTCTGCCAGCCAGGTCAGGCAATTGCATCAGCTGGCACAAGTACGTGGCGTACCTGTCATCTGCTATGGCTTGCGCAGCGATTTCCTGGGTGAACCATTTCCAGGGTCAACCTATTTGCTGGCACTGGCAGATGATATAGAAGAACTCAAGAATATCTGTACCTGTGGAAAGAAGGCGACGATGAATATCCGCGTTGATGAGAATGGCAGGCGCATGAAAAGTGGCGAGCAGATTGATATCGGCGGCAATGAACGCTACCAGCATGTCTGCGGCCGCTGTTTTTACGCTGAATAAAAAAATCTGCAGAACAGCTTGCACTATTCTGCAGACTTCGTTTGACTATCTATCCAGATTTCCTCAAAGCACTTTCAGGAACTCTGTCAGGTCGGCAATCTCCTGCGGTGTCAGGCCGATATTGAAACGTTTGTCATAGAATTTCACGACATCGGTCAGCTCCGCCGTTCCACCATTATGGAAATACGGTGAGCGTGATTCTATGGCACGCAGGCTGGGTACCTTGAAGCGGCCTATGTCTTTCCATTTACCGGTGTTCATGGCGGCACCGGGATCGGTGGTTTCGATAATCTCACCCGTCGCTTTATTCTTCAGTGTGTACAAGGGCATGTCAGGTGTACGCAGGCTGGCATCAGCAATCCCTGTGTTGAACAGACGCGGTACAGAATGCGATCCTGCGTTTGGTACGCTATGGCAGCTGGTGCAGGTAGCACGTTGCAAAGGCAGGCGCAATTCATCATTGAAACCAGCCACCCGCGTGATATTGAATGGCTTGTTATTGAATATCTGCTCCCCCCTGGCGATGGATGCCCTGGCCAGGTTTTGTGCAGTCGGCGGCTGGGGTGGTTGCGGTGGTCTGCCCTGCACTGGCGGATTAGGTGGTGCAGGTCTGTCGAGCCCACGCCAGCTGCCGAACATGTTCATGACATTGCGATCAAATGCAGCACCAGTCTGGTAATCACCGGCTTCAAGGTCATTGATGCCGAAATAAAAATTATTACGCATCAGTTCAAGCGGCCCGCCTTTCGCGCCGGCATCGGTCAGGCTGCCAGCAGCATTGCTGCTGGCCTGCGCTGTGAAAAGGGTTTTTTCAAAATCGACGATGCTGCGCTGCTCTGCTGCGGTCAGCCCTTGCGCCGCCTGGGCATGGCCGGTCACTGCACTATTGGACTGGTGCAGCAAATCAAAATCAACCGCGGCAAAACATTGCAATGGCCGGGTATTGCGTATGCACAGATTCGACTTCGCATCAGTGAATGTTTCGCGTGCATCCCACATAACGGTGCTGGCAAATTTCAAATTCGTCGTTGGCAATGGTCTGCGGAAAAGGGACAATTCTTTGGCACTGGCATAACCATAGGGATCATCAACCTTTACCAGAGTGAACTCGGCATCTGCCGGCACCGGCAAACCCACCCGTATCACCCCCTTGGTCAGCAGCATGCTGTAGGCCAGGCGTTTCTGGTCGATGGTGCCGATCAGGGCGTTGGGCGAATTGGCCCCGTCATTCAAGCGGAAAATCGGGTCACTGCCATTTGACTGGGCAAACCTGTCCTGTATCAGTGGTGGTCGCACGCTCCAGCCCTGGCTCTCCTGATGGCAGGTAGCGCAACTGCGGCCATTGCCAAATGCCTTGAAGAAGGGATTGTTCTTGTCCAGGCTACCTGTAGTGCTGACTGTCAGTGCACTGCCCTCTTCATTGGCGATAGGCACCAGTGAGGGCGGGTCGGCCGGTGGTGGCGCCAGGTTTGCCACTGGTGCGGCCGCCGGTACTGCTGCCGGCACCGTCGCCGTGCTGGCCTGGCCCAGGCTGGCAGAGTCACCGCCACAGGCGCTAAGGCCAACCAAAGTCATTGTCAGCAAACTCATATGCATGCCTGTTTGCCAACCCGCTTGCACCCGATGCGTGATCATTTTTTTCGTATCCTGTCCTGTTTTCATTGAAAGTCTCCCTCGAGATTGTTCATTTTTGGCTACTCGTCAAACCCGGCGTGCACCGCTCAAAGTTTTGAGACTGGGTGAAGGATGAACTCTGAATGTGGAGAAAAAATGGAGAATAAGAATATTTTGACTGTGGCAAAATCACACAAAAGATGTCTGAATATTTATTGCCTTGATACTCCATGATTCCTCCATCATTGGCTGGCATCATGGCAAATCAATACTATCTGCAGGAGCCCTGACGTATGCGCCTCACCATTGCCCGCAAGCTTGCCGTGGCGACGACTGCCGTCGTCATACTCAGCATAGGCACGCTGGCCTGGGTTACCAGCCAGAACCTGAAGAGCGGATTTATCGCTTATCTTGGCGACCTGGAAAAACAGGACCTGGTCAGGCTCAGCAAAATGCTGGCGGAAGACTATCGCCAGAATGGCAATTTTGACCGCTTCCGCGAAAACCGTCGCCCCATGCGCGACCTGCTGGACCAGATACGCACGCAGCCACGTCCGGCCAATGAAGATGCTGCTCCACCACCGCCCAGGAGGGGACCGCGACAGGATGGTGATGACCGCCCGCCACCTCCGCCGTCGCGCGCCCACGACAGGCCGCCACGCGATGCCCCGCCAGAGCAGCGCCCCCCCATAGACCCGATGGGCTTTGGTCAACGCCTGTCATTGATAGACAAGGATGGCAATGCCCTGATAGGCCCCGCCGACGCACCCGGCGGCACGGTCTACCCCATCATGCTGGGCCAGGAAAAAGTGGGCAGCGTCAGACTGGCGCCACTGAGGCAATTGTCCAATGCCAGCGCCATCGACTTTGTCAGCGTACAGATACGGCATACCTTGTGGGTGGCGGCTGCCCTGATACTGGTCGCCCTGATATTTTCCATCTGGCTTTCGCGACACTTGCTGCGCCCCTTGAAGTCCCTGCATCAGGTGGCGGCGCAAATATCCAAGGGTAAGCTTGATGCACGCGCTGTCATCATCAGCCGGGACGAGCTCGGTGACCTGGCCAAAGACATCAATGTGATGGCGCAAAACCTGGAACGCAATGAGCGGCAGCGCAGCAAGATGCTGGCCGATGTATCACATGAATTGCGCACACCGCTGACCGTGATACAGGGCGAGATTGAGGCGCTGATAGATGGAGTGCGCCCGACAACCCCGGCGTCGCTGGAATCCCTGCATGCGGAAGTCCGTCACCTGAACAAGCTGGTGGATGACATACGCCAGTTGACGCTGGCAGATGCGGGGGACCTGCACTACCAGTATCAACGTATGGATTTCCCGCCTTTTCTTGACGAGATATTACAGCGCTTCAGTCTGCGCATAGAACATGCCGGCCTGCGCCTGGAAAGTGTGTTTCACGATTCGCACATCTGGCTGCAAGGGGATAGCCTGCGTCTGACCCAGGTGCTCAGCAATTTGCTGGAAAACAGCATACGCTATACCGACAAGGGCGGGAAGATACTCTGTACCCTGAAACGCAACGGCGCCCTGCTGGAACTGAGCATAGAAGACAGCGCACCTGGCGTACCTGCAGGCAGCCACGAACTCCTGTTCGACCGGCTGTACCGGGCCGACAGCGCGCGCAGCCGCGCCAGCGGCGGCAGCGGTCTGGGGCTGTCTATCTGCAAGGTCATCATGGAAGCACATGGCGGGCGCATCAGCGCATCACCATCACGACTGGGTGGGATCAGTATCTTGCTACAATTACCCTGTCTGCCCGGTTCAGGAGAATGAGCAAGATCATGGAAACCACCAATGCCCGCATTTTGATTGTTGAAGACGACCTGAAGATCGCTGCCCTGCTCAGGGATTACCTGCTGGCCGCCGGTTACCGGGTGGAGCATGAAGCCAATGGCAAACTGGCCCTGGACAAATTGAGGCAGGAACAACCCGACTTGATCTTGCTTGACCTGATGTTGCCAGGACTGGACGGTCTCAGCATCTGCACTGAAGTACGCAGGTTCAGCCAGGTCCCCATCATCATGCTGACCGCCAAGGTAGAAGAAGTTGACAGGCTGGTCGGCCTGGAAAGCGGCGCCGATGATTATGTCTGCAAGCCCTTCAGTCCGCGTGAGGTTGTGGCACGTGCCAGGGTGCACTTGCGTCGCACCATGACGACACAGCAGCCTGGCGGGCAAGCGCGCTTTTTCATCGACAGGGAACAATTGCGCATACTCGTTGATGGTATTGCCCTGAGTCTGACGCCAGTGGAATTTCGTTTGCTGGCCGAATTGATCAGCCATCCGGAACGGGTATTTTCACGCCAGCAACTGCTCGACTTTGCCCATGAAGACCAGCGCGACATCAATGACAGGACGGTGGATTCGCATATCAAGAACATACGCAAGAAAATCCAGTCCCGTCTGCCGGATCATGAGTGCCTGCACTCCGTGTATGGTGTTGGTTATCGTTTTGAATTACCGCATTAATATCGCCCTCTGCGGCAGGGTTGTTTTTTGCGCCTGACGGCTTTTTTCAAGAAAATAAGCTGCCTGACGACAGACTGCTGCGCTGATAATGGTATTTTCTTCTTTGTCTCGACTGTCCATGATCTTGCACATCGCCACACTGAAAAGACTATTCCATATCGACCCAGTCAGCACTGACGCCGTTTGCCATCCGCTCAGTTCCCTGCTTTACCAGACACTGATACGCATCAACCGCTCTGGTGATGCCGCCACTGCCGAACTGGCTGCAGACTGGATAATCAGTGCTGATTACCGCCGGTTTTCTTTCACGCTGGCAGAGAATTTTTTCCATGACGGGCGCCCGGTATTGGCATCCCATGTCGCCCATAGCCTTGCCCGCCATGTCTGGCCTGATTCGCCATCCATCTTTGCTGAATTATTGCGTGAGCTGATCGTCGGTGCCAATGAATGCGTCACGGGTGAGATACCAGCTGGCCTGTATGCCGACGACGAAAAAAACCATCTGCTGATCCACTTGAAACAGTCTTACTGCCCTTTTCTGGAGGTGCTGGCGCATCCGGCCATGGGTATCAGTCTGCAGTTGAATACAGGACAGATACTGGGATCAGGCCCCATGTGTCTGTCTTCAGAAGTCCATCAAACCGACGATGATGCCGGACACTGGCAACTAAGCAGGCACACGGCCTATGCGGGCCAGCGTCACCTGCCTGAACAGATCAGCATTTTACGTTATGCACATTTTGATGAACTGGCACTGGCTTACCAAGGCGGACAGCTTGACGCCGTCCTGCTTGAGCGCAAACACCAGCTCAGGCTGGATGCCATGCCTGGTGCCCATTCCAGTCATTTGCGCGATCGCTGGGCTGGCATGCTGATCATGAATGCTGCCGGCATTTTTGATCAGCGTGAACTGCGCAGGGATTTTCATGCGCTGGTACAAAAGCAGGCTCACCAGGACCTGGGAGCGGCTTACCACGCCGACTTCATTCCGGTAGATATACTCAGGCCGACAGTATTACCGGTACATGACATCAGTCCCGGAGATTTTCAGATACGCTGGGCGCGACATTTCCTGTCCGGCCCGGTGCGCATCATTTATGCTGCCGGCCGCGGCCCGCTCAGCGCAGGCCTCGATTGCGCCATCACGGTATTGCAGGCATGCGGCATAGCTTATGAACTGATCATGACCGAAAATCCGGCGCAGGTTTATGAAGTCGTGGCGACCGGTAATTTTGATCTGGTCGCCCGTGGCTGGATACAGGATTATGACGATGCAGATCAGTATGTCGGTATGTATGAAAAACAGGCCCCGCAGGCACAGGCACGCTCAGCCTATCTGGAATTTTACGCCGCCATCGCCGCAGCCAGATTTTTACCCGATCCACAGCAAAGATTATCGGCCTACGCCACGGCGACCGATCAATTGAACGCGCAATATTTGTACATCACGATTAGCCGCGATCATCACAGGATATTCCATCGAGAGAACCTCAGGCTGCAAACAGGATGTCGCGACCCTTTTGACCTTTAAAGACATGCATACATGACTCTCCAAAAACATTTCATGTACACTTGACTTAGAGTTGACTCTAAGTTCTACCATTTCAACGTGACCAATAAACTCATCACCATAGGCGAACTTGCCACACTGACTGGCCTGTCTGCACATACCCTGCGGTTTTATGAAAAAGCCGGAGTATTGCAAGCGGCCAAACGTGCCGACAGTGGACATAGACGTTATAACAGTCAGGACATGGTCTTGCTGCAGTTTGTATTAAGGCTCAAGCAGACCGGTATGCCACTGACTGAAATTCGCGATTATGTGCAGCTAATGGCGGATGGTGATATGAGTTTGGAAGAGCGCCTGACGATGCTGAAGCTCCATCGTCAGCGCCTGGCCATCAAAATGTCTGAGCTTGCAGAAAACGCCAGCGCCCTCGATGACAAGATCCGGATTTATCAGCAAAGGATAAGGAAGGCTGGCAAAAAACAGAAAGTCTGATCATGAATCACAATACGAAAATTCTGGACGACACACTGCGCTTTGAACGCGGCTGGGAAAAACTGAAGGAAGTCGATGGCACAGCAGGCGAAAAGGTTGTGTCAGCCATGGCCGATATTGCGCCCGATTTTGCCCGCCACCTGGTAGGGTGCTTTGGTGATATTTATTCACGGCCACAACTGGATCTGAAGTCACGTGAAATTGCTGTCGTGGCAGCCCTGACGGCGCTGGGCAATGCCACACCGCAATTGAAAGTACATTTGCATGCGGCATTGAATGTTGGTTGCAGCAGGGAAGAAATCACCGAAGTCATCATGCAGATGTCGCTGTACGCCGGCTTTCCGGCGGCGCTCAATGGTTTGTTTGCAGCTAAGGAGGTCTTCGCTGAATATCAACAGCCAGCCTGAAAATTGAATCAGATAGGCAGGCAATAACTCTGCTTGACGGTATCCATCACCACCGTGGTGCGGAACTTGACGATATTTTCATTGACGAAAAATACGGCACGGGTGAACCGCTCATAGGCAGCCATATCACTGGCCTGCACGATGAGCATGAAATCAAAATCACCGGCCAGGTAAAAGCATTGCTGCACCTCGGCCAGGGACTGCATGTCTTGTTTGAAGGTGTCGATAACGTCTGCCAGGCCCTGTTTAAAGGCAATTTCAACCACGATGCTGAGGGGATATCCGACGGCCTGGGGGGCAACAATGGCAACCTCAGCCTTGATCACGTTCTCTTCGCGCAATTTGCGTATGCGTCTTTGCACGGCCGTGGCAGACAAACCTATGTCTGCACCGATCAACTCGGCCGAATGACGGCAATTCTGTTGCAGGTAGCGCAAGATGGCGAGGTCAAAACCGTCTAGTATCATTGCTTCTGATGGAAGAGTTCATAGTCGGGTGCTTATTATGGACCGCAATGATGAACTCTATGTTGCTTTCAGGCACTGAAAACTGTAACAGTTGGAAACAGACCGCCCCTGACCAGGAACACCTGAGTTGCCACTTCTACGACGATAAACTGTGCTGAGAGTCTATCGTCATGAGAAGTCCGGCATCAATTAGCTTTATAGAAATTGTAAGTTGCCTTGTATTGCACACGTGACTCTGCACCAATCTGGAAATCAGAGCAGCCTTTGACTGGCGCCTTGCCGCCCACGGTAGCCACGCGCTGTATGCTGGTCACACCTGCAAATTTACCCGAACCAGTGGTTGACTTGGCTTTCAATAACAACCAGGGGATGGCGTTTGCATCCGGGCCGTCATTTTTGGCAACGACTTCACCAACTACTTTGCTCCCGTCCCTGGCTTCCCAGGTCGGGCCGGCGTAATGTTTGCCGATCTTGGCGCCGCTGCTGTCCAGTAAATCAGCCTCTGGTGCACGGAATACCCATTCAAACTTTTTGGCCTCATCCTTGCTGGCTTTGCAATCATAGATTTGCACACCATTTGCCGCCATTTCAAAAGCCAGTACCTGACCAGCCGGCGCCTTCAAATTGTCTGCAGAGAAGGTGGTCGGCGCAGGCAGCAAAGGCGGAAATTTGGGCGTCGGGGTACTGGTCACAGTAGGAGCCGTAGAGCATGCAGCCAGCAAGCCAGCAGCAAGCGCGATAAGCAAGAATTGATTCTTCATTTGTATTACCTTTTTATAACGAGCATAGGGTCAGAGGCGGATTTGCCAGGATTTGCAGTACCATCGTTCTCTTTTTTGCCTGAGCGGTGCTTCAAACACCATTCAGCTTTGCCCCATACATCCAGGCTAGATTAAGTGGGCAAATTTTAGCAATGGCGCTTGAAGATTAATAAAACACTTACCGAATTTTACAACCTGCAAATGTGGTTTTATATAGCCATATACTTAGGTATGCCTAAAAATACCTGGCCCTGCTTTAGTCAGCCAGCAATACATTTGCCTGGATACCTCCTGTCTTTTGCACGCCCGCCGGATAACAGGCATCAACTCGTGGGACAATAACTGTCTTCGCATCAGACACGGGTCTGGAATATAAAGTGGAAAATATAGTGGGAAATACAGCTTCATGAGCAATCAAAGCAAAAGCAGGCAAAAGAAAGCTGCCCCGACTTCCGCAATGCATCCACGTAATCGCCACCAGGGTCATTATGATTTTGCCGCGCTGATCAAAATAGAGCCCGCACTGGGCAAATTGCTCACTGATAATCCCATGGGACAAACAAGCATGGATTTCTCGAACCCATTGTCTGTCAAATTGCTCAACAAAGCTTTGCTGCATAGCTGTTATGGCATCCACGGCTGGGACTTGCCTGCGCACAATCTTTGCCCACCCGTACCAGGCAGGGCGGATTACCTGCACTATCTGGCTGATTTGCTGGCAACCGGCAATATGGGCCGGATACCAACAGGCGAGAATGTGCATGCCCTCGACATCGGCACCGGCGCCAGTTGCATTTACCCACTGATAGGCAGCAGTGAATATGGCTGGCGGTTCACCGCAACCGACATCAATACGGATTCGCTGGGCAACGCACGCCAGATACTGGCGCACAACCCTGAGCTGGAAAAACGTATCGACTTACGCCTGCAGGAGCAGGCTGATAGCATATTCAATCATATTATTGCATCGGACGACTGGTTTGATGTCAGCCTGTGCAATCCACCTTTCCACCGCTCGGCGGCAGAAGCCAGGGCTGGCAGCCTGCGCAAATGGGAAAACCTCGGGAAAACCACCCGTGACCAGCAAGGTCAGCCCGTGCTGAATTTCAGCGGCCGCGATGCCGAACTCTGGTGTAAGGGCGGTGAACTGGCATTTATCCAGAACATGATCAGGGAAAGTGCGGGCATACCCACAAAAATTTTATGGTTTTCCAGCCTGGTATCAAAGTCGTCCAATATGCCTGGAATACTCGACACCTTGAAGCAGGTCAAGGTCTGCTCACATAAAACCATTATCATGAGCCAGGGCAATAAAGAGAGCCGCCTGATTGCCTGGACCTTCCTGAATCCCGCACAACATACGGCCTGGGCCAAATTACGTTGGTCAAATAACAAGAGATGAGACGCCTCTCCTGCCTATTTACAGGCTGACGGGAATATAATCTTAGCCATGCAGGCATGGCCTGGCTTACAATCTCGTTCGTCTTCTGGATTGCAATGCAAAAACAGGGCAAGTCCAGTGCAGCATTACCCTTAAGTGATTTACTTTTGAGCAAAATGTGTCAAGGATAACAATGAAACGTGTAGATGATTTCCGCCTGAAGCTGGGCAAAGATGAACTGGTTCCTATCATGATCGGTGGCATGGGTGTCGATATTTCCACTGCTGAGCTGGCTCTGGTCGCTGCACGTCTCGGTGGCATAGGTCATATTTCTGACGCGATGGTGCAGGATGTCTCTGACCGCCGTTTTGACACCAGCTTCGTCAAGGATAAAACCAAACTCTACAAATACAATATCAACAATTCTGACAAGACCGACGTCAAGTTCAACCTCGATCAACTGGCAGAAGCAACCCGCCTGCATATAGGCAAAACAATGGAAGCCAAGCAGGGCAAGGGCATGATCTTTGTCAATTGCATGGAAAAGCTGACCATGAATGGCCCCCGCGAAACACTGAAGGTGCGCCTGGAGTCTTCACTTGACGCCGGCATTGACGGTATCACCATGAGTGCAGGCTTGCATCTCGGCTCATTTGGCCTGATTGCCGATCATCCGCGCTTCCGCGATGCCAAACTCGGCATCATCGTGTCCTCGGTACGTGCGCTGCAATTATTCCTGCGCAAAAACTCGCGCCTGAACCGTCTGCCTGACTATGTCATCGTTGAAGGCCCGCTGGCGGGTGGCCATCTCGGCTTTGGCATGGATTGGGCTGAATATGACCTGCAAACCATCATCACCGAAATCGTACAGTTCCTCAAGGCTGAAAACCTCGATATCCCGCTGATCGCAGCCGGTGGCATTTTCACCGGTAGTGACGCTGTATCCTTCCTGGAAAACGGTGCATCCGGTGTGCAAGTGGCGACCCGCTTCACGGTAACCAAAGAATGCGGCTTGCCAGACAAGGTCAAGCAGGAATACTTCAAAGCCAGTGAGGACGATATCGAAGTCAATAATATCTCGCCTACCGGCTACCCCATGCGCATGCTGAAAAACACGCCTGCTATCGGCGACGGCATACGCCCAGGTTGCGAATCTTATGGTTACCTGCTTGACGGCAGCGGTAACTGCGCCTACATCACGTCCTATAACCGTGAAGTGGCGGCCAACCCGGATGCAAAAAAAATCGTTGTCATGGACAAGACCTGTCTGTGCACCCATATGCGCAATTTCAATTGCTGGACTTGCGGGCATATGACCTACCGCCTTAAAGACACTACCCGCAAACTGCCTGACGGTACGTATGAATTGCTGAGTGCAGAGCATGTGTTCCGCGACTATCAGTTCAGCGTCGACCACCAGATCGCCTTGCCTGTCTGAGAAACAGGTCTCAATATGGAAAAAACCGCAACGCTTCAAACGCTGCGGTTTTTTTCAAACAAAAACTGATCACAGTTCCGACGGTTTTTTGCTGGCGATTTTTTTCCAGTTGGTTTTCGCCAGGTCGATATTGCCCGGGATGTCTTTGGCCCAGATAGCACGGATCTTGGTATCGAGATTGAAGTAGAGCTTGTTATCGATGATGTCGTACACGTCCGGGTCTGCAACGAACTTTTTGCCTATCGAAGCACCATAGGCGCAATAGCCACCGAAGGCTGGCAGGTATTTTTCAGGATTTGCCAGAAAAGTCTTTTTGTTTTCTTCGCTGGTAAACAGGTAATCCACGCCGTCTATCGTTGCCACATGATGACCAGTGCCATGTGCAGGTTTTTCACTCGTGAAGAAGGTGGTCAGGTCATAGCCACGTGCGCCAATGACGCTATTGGCGACGGTGTCGGCAGCACTGATGCCAGGCACTGCCGCCAGCGACAGGGCGGCGATTGCCGATAACAGGATAAATTTGATTTTGCTGACCAGATTGGCAGTCAGGCTGTTGGATGCGCGTGTCATGAGAGTTTTCCTTTCAGGGAATGATGAAGTCCAGATTTCACTTTGCACGGTGCAGAGCGAAGGCCTTCACTTTAATTAATTCCATGAAATTACAGAATCCTCTTAAATAGCAATTAATTATTCCAATAAACGGAATAAATGTTGAGTAAAGAGATTCGTCTCTTCTGCGCCGTGACAACCAAGTCCATGCACAATGTTTCACCATCTGGAGAAGTGGTCCTCAGTCACGCCCACGAGCTTATCGACTTCACGTTTGGGAGCATCCGGATTGGCGCGTACCCAGCCTTTAAATGTGCCTATGGGCTGTACATAACGGCTGACAGCAATCAACAGGTTTTTGTTCTCTGCCCGCAAACCTTCGGGATGGAAATGCAGATCAAGCAAACCATCAACAGTACTGATATGCCAGGCTTGCATGGGATCGTCAGGATTGAAATCAAATCTGGCCTCGGCCAGGCTGATCAGTTTGCCATCCAGCCACAAGACATTTTCATGATTGCCAAAGTAACCTGCCTGCAAATTGAAACCCATATCCCGTCCATGTGCTGAAGCCCAGCGCCAGCCTGTCTCTCGCGCCAGGAAGCCATTGCTATGGTCATAGCTGGCAACACCGTGTTGCAGTTTGAAACTCTGTTGCCCGATACGGACTTCCCCGCTCACAGCCATGCCTGCAGATTTGACGGTCGCATGTACGGTACCGCCTTGCACTTCACCTATCGCCAGCAGGGGTGGCGCTGATTCATGGCCATCAAGTACGGCATTGATATGAAAATCCCCGCAATTAAGCAGCAGTTGAAACTGTTGGGTACCGGCCAGGTGCCTGAAGCTGATTTGCTTGCCAAAAAACTGAAAACGGGAAGCCGCACCGCTGGCCGGATGCGCATTCAATCTGGCGCTGATGCCTGGTATGCCGTCCCGGGAGTAACTGGCAATCAGTTTTCTTTCAGTCCTGTCGAATACATAGGCAAATGCAGTATTGGTCCAGCCCACATCAACGATGGCGATACCGCAGAATAATTCATCTGTCGCCAGCGCCACATAATGCCAATGCTTGTGATGGAATTTTTGCCAGAGCGCACCGCGCCGGTGTGGTGCCCCCAGGGCAGACCAGTCTATGATCTCAGGTGCACCGGCAAATTTGCCGAATTGCACCTGCGCGTCTGGATTCAGTACGTGAGCCGGGGCCGGGAGCAGGTTCATGATGCTGACGAAAGTATGGGGGAAACTGATTCTGCCGCATCTTGTCTAGAGCGTCTATTTCAAAGTAGGCGTCTTCTGTTCTTCGACTTCAGTTACAGTCATTGGCGACTGTATTCATTTCCATGCGTTTCTGACTTGTTACCAACCTCAGCAAGGCATAAGACCACAACATCACGCCAACACCAAAACAGCCGTAAGGATCAGTCGGTCCAGAGAGAATGAAAGGATAGGTAATCGCAAACACGCTGATCGTCAGGCCCAGGTAGAAATGCGCCCTGATCCGGAACAGCCTGGCCAAAGGCAGGAAATGCAAACCAACCACCAGGATAGCCATGGGGATAACCCAGTCTGACAGCCCCAGATTGATGAGCACATTACTGCCTACAAAAATAGTGATCCATTGCGCTACGTTGACAAGATGAAACAGCCTTGTCACCCTGCGTTGCTCCGGTGTATTGGCCTCATCCTCTGCATAGATCTTGAACTGGCGGTAACGACTGAGCGCCAAGCTGAATATGCGGTGACCGATAACCGCAATCAGCAATAAAACCAGATAATTGCCATGCAGGGCGCGCTGATTCCACAATACCAACCAGGCAGCGCCAAATATTGAGAAAAACATGGCGCCCTTGGCGCGGCTGGCAAATGTTGACAATTCAGTATTGGAGAAGTGAGTCATGGCAGGCAATCCCGTTTGTGGTTGAAGTGCGGCCAGTGTCACCGATTCGCCGTACCAGAAACAGAGCAAAGTGTCAGGACTTGCAGGTGACAAATGTCACCTGCGGTCAACACTCTCTCATGGAAAAAACAATCGCCGTCGTTTGTGCGGCGGGCGCTCACTGATATGCTTGAATGCATAATATCGCTTTGCCATTTGTGCTATTGATGGGTACGATTTGCCTGTGCCATTAAATTCAGGGGAAACATCAGGTGCATATACTCATCATCATCGTCGTCTTGCTGGCCCTGGCTTATATAGTCAACCAGGTCATGCAACAAAAGAATTCAGCTCAGGATAGCGCCTCACAGTCAGGTCAGGCAGGCAATGGAAACCATCCCGTACACCAGGCCAATCTTGACAGGGAAGCCGCTGCCACGGCGCTTGCCTTTATCGCGGAAGGCAAATTGTTTTACCGCCCTGCCCATGGCGAGATACGTCAGATACACAGCCCCTATGTGCAGGAAATGCTGGACAAGCTGGAAAAACACCAGGAACGCAATGCCTGGAAACAAAATACCAGCTTCGGTGTATCTGCCTCTGGCGGCTTGCGCCAGTTTGATAAAAAAAATGTCCAGATCAATACCAGTTCCATGCAATTTGATGAGCAGGGCCGGATACTGTATTTTTTGCAGGACCAGGGCATAGGCGGCCTGTTTTCTTACCATCTCGACAGCGGTGAAGAAAGACGCATCATACACAGGCAAAATCTGTCACTGGCTGATTTGAACCTGGACGCCGCCAGCGGCAAGGTCCTGGCCACTTCCACTGACAAGTCCGGCGCCAGCAACCTGGTCATGCTCAATCGCGAAGGCGAACAGATGCGTGCACTGACCGGTGGCGATACGCTCGATACGGCGCCCTGCCGCATCCCTGGCGCAGATACACAGATCCTGTTCCAGTCCACCGGTATCGCGCGTGACCAGAGTGGCATGCTGGTGGCTTATGGCAATGCCAGCATACAGATGCTGGACACGAAGAATGGTTCCATTTCAGCCGTACTTGACGACCCGCAGTATGATTACCTGCATCCCCGTGTTTGCCCCAGGGGGAATCTGCACTTCATACGCAGGCCCTATGAAATACCGAAATATGAAACCAAAAACGCCTTGCTTGATACCCTGTTTTTCCCTTTCCGCCTGTTGCGGGCAATATTTCATTACCTGAATTTTTTCTCCCTGATGTATAGCCGCAAGCCACTGACCAGTGCATCCGGCCCTACGGTAAGTGCCGACCTGAAAGAAATCATATTAAAGGGCAAACGGATTGATGCAGAAAAGGCTCTGCAAACAGAAAACAAGGTCAACGGAGTGCCTTCGCTGGTGCCTGCTTCATGGCAATTGATCAGTCGTGACCGCCAGGGCAAGGAAACCGTGCTGGCAGCCAATGTAGTGTCCTATGATATGCGCGCAGATGGCAGCATCATTTACTCCAATGGCCGGGGCATATTCTTGCTGGGTGGTCCCGGGCAGTCCAGCCTGATCATCAAGAGTGACCTGGTGGCTGACGTGATTGTGCAATAAGCTTGAGAACAGCTCCCATATTCATCAGTCATCATACATCAATTGACGGGTTTTTGAGTTAAAATCAATTTTGTATATACTTTTTACTTGTTTAACACCCAACACCTTACGCTGACTTATGGAAACTCAAGACTTTGCCACCACCCTGCCGTCCAAAAGACGGCATAAGAGCCTGTCCCAGGGACTGGTGGAAAGTATCAGCAATAACATCAAGAACGGTATCCTCAAGCCTGGTGAAAAACTGCCCACCGAATCGGCCATCATGGCCTTATATGATGTCAGCCGCACCGTCGTGCGTGAAGCAATTTCGCATTTACAGGCAGCCGGCCTGGTGCAGACCCGGCATGGCATAGGTACGTTTATCCTGGAGCCCGGCCAGAATAACCTTGGCGTCTTGCGTGAAGCCATCGTCACTGTCAGGGATGTGCTCGACATACTCGAACTGCGGATCAGCCTGGAAACCGAAGCAGCCTGGCTGGCAGCCGCACGCCGCACCGAAGAGCAGGCGACCGAACTGGGCAAGGCACTGGAAGACATACTTGCCAGCAAAGAAACCAGCAATGCTTCAGTCAATGCAGACGTACGCTTCCACCTGCTGATTGCCCAGGCTACCGGCAATCGTTATTTTGTTGACATTCTCAGCAATCTTGGCAATACCATCATCCCGCGCGCCAGGCTTAATTCCGCCATGCTGAGCCTGGATGCAACCCATAGCTATCTGGAGCGCGTCAATCGCGAGCACGAAGATATCTACACCGCCATCCTGCGCCAGGACCAGGAAGCGGCCAGGGCCGCCATGCGCACCCACCTCAGCAACAGCAGGGAAAGATTGCGGCAGGCACAACAGCGCATGGAAGCATCGCCAGCCTGAAACCGGAAAACCATGAAAAGATGAAAGTGTGCTTGCAGACTTATATTTTAAGTTGTACGATGACGTATGACTTAGTTATTTGAGCCCAATTTTCACAAACCCTTGCCTGACTTTCCGACTTTGCCAGACAGCAATCAAACCAGGCTTCCCATTTTGGAGACAAACATGCATCCACAAGAACTCAAACAAATCCTGTCGTCCGGTCTGCTGTCCTTCCCTTTGACGGATTTTGATGCAGCCGGCGACTTCAATGCCAGGACTTACGCGGCACGTCTTGAGTGGCTCGCGCCGTATGGCGCCAGCGCCCTGTTTGCCGCTGGCGGCACGGGTGAATTCTTTTCCCTGACGCCCAATGAGTATTCGGACGTGATCCGCGTGGCTGTTGACACCTGCCGTGGCAAGGTGCCCATCCTGGCTGGCGCCGGTGGCCCAACCCGCACGGCAATCGCCTATGCCCGCGAAGCAGAACGCCTGGGCGCCCACGGCATCCTGCTGTTGCCACATTACCTGACAGAAGCCAGCCAGGACGGCCTGATCGCCCACGTCCAGGAAGTCTGCCGTTCAGTCAAGTTTGGCGTAGTGGTGTACAACCGTGGTATCTGCCGCCTGACAGCCGATTCACTGGAAATACTGGCCGCCACCTGCCCCAACCTGATCGGCTTCAAGGACGGTATCGGTGATATAGAACTGATGGTGTCGATCTGGCGCCGCCTCGGCGACCGCTTCAGTTATCTCGGCGGCTTGCCGACTGCAGAAGTCTACGCTGCAGCCTACAAGGCACTCGGCGTGCCGGTATATTCATCCGCCGTATTCAATTTCATGCCCAGACTGGCGATGGATTTTTACCATGCCGTCGCGGCTGATGACCATGCGACTACAAATCGCCTGATCGACCAGTTCTTCCTGCCTTACCTGGAAATCCGTAATCGCAAGGCCGGTTACGCAGTCAGTATCGTGAAAGCAGGCGCACGCCTGGTCGGTCACAGCGCCGGTCCGGTACGCGCACCGCTGACCGACCTGACTGCTGCTGAAGATGACATGCTGGGCAAGCTGATCCTGGCACAGGGTCCGCAATAAGCTGCGCCTGAACGCCACAAAAATATCGCAAGAAGGAGCTGGAAATGCACATCACCGGGCAAATGCTGATCGGTAAAAAAGCAGTCTTTGGTCTGGCTGGCAATATCAAGGCCACAGACCCGTCCACCAATCAGGAAATTGAACCTGTATTTGGCTATGCCACATCGACTGAAGTAGAGCAGGCCTGCGGACTGGCTGAGCAGGCATTTGATACCTACCGTAACACCACGCTGGAACAGCGTGCACGTTTTCTGGAAGCCATTGCCGCCGGCATACTCGATCTTGGCCCTGCCCTGATCGAACGCGCAGCACAGGAAACCGGCCTGCCGGTCGCCAGACTGGAAGGCGAACGCGGCCGCACCGTCAATCAATTACGACTGTTTGCCAAAGTTGTGCGTGATGGTCACTGGCTGGCCGCCACCATTGATGCCGCCTTACCAGATCGGGCCCCCTCACGCCCCGACCTGCGCCTGCAAAAAATTGCTCTGGGCCCGGTGGCTGTATTTGGCGCCAGCAATTTCCCGCTGGCGTTTTCTGTTGCCGGTGGTGACACGGCTTCTGCCCTGGCGGCTGGCTGCCCGGTTGTTGTCAAGGCGCACAATGCTCACCTTGGCACTTCAGAACTGGTTGGTCGGGTGATACAGCGGGCAGTCGCCGATTACAACCTGCCGGAAGGCGTGTTCTCCATGCTGATCGGCGCCGGCAGTCAGGTCGGCCAGCAACTGGTCAGCCATCCAGCCATCAAAGCAGTAGGCTTCACCGGGTCCCGCACGGGTGGCCTGGCTCTCGTCCATACTGCCAGCCAGAGAAAAGAACCCATCCCTGTCTATGCAGAGATGAGCAGCATCAATCCGGTATTCCTGCTGGAACATGCCCTGGTTACACAAGGTGAACAACTGGCCAGGAACTTCATTGATTCCCTGACCCTGGGTGCAGGTCAGTTCTGCACCAATCCCGGCCTGGTGATTGCGATCGAGAGCGAAGCCAGTCAGGCTTTCCTGCATCAGGCAGCCCAGGCGCTGGAAGACAAGCATGCCTCGACCATGCTGACGCCAGGCATACACCAGGCCTATGTCAAAGGGAGTTCACGCCTGGCTGATATCGCCGGCCTGCGACTGGCAGGCAAGGGGCAGGCGGCAGGTTCGCCCTGTGCGGCGCAGGCCATGCTGTCAGTATGTTCGGGCAGTACCTTCCTGAATACACCGGCTTTGCAGGAAGAAATCTTTGGCCCTTCTTCCATCGCCATCCTGTGCAAAGACTTCACTGAGGTTCTGCAAGTAGCGGCTTCCCTTGAAGGACAACTGACTGCGACCGTACATGCAACGTCAGAAGATCATGCACAGGCACGCAAGCTCCTGCCTGTACTCGAAAGAAAAGCGGGCCGCATTCTGTTCAATGGTTTCCCTACCGGGGTCGAAGTCGCTCACGCCATGGTACATGGCGGACCTTTTCCGGCCACTTCAGACAGTCGTACCACATCGGTAGGCGCGACGGCCATAGAGCGTTTCTTGCGCCCGGTCTGCTACCAGGGCATACCGGCAGCTTTGTTGCCAACTGCACTGCAAGATGACAATCCATGGCAAGTGACACGTATGATAGATGGCAAACTGACGCCGGCATGAAACCGTTCTGATCAGGGAGGCATTTCCTGACCAGAACAAGAGAGCAGCAGCAAGAAAACAGGTCCAGTCAAGCACACAGCCAAGATGTGCAAAAAAGGCCGTTGCAAACAAAAAACAAGGAGACGCTCGAATGAGCCAGCAAACCATAGGAAAATACCGGTGGACGATATGCGGCCTGCTATTTTTTGCCACAACCGTCAACTACCTCGACAGGCAGGTACTGAGCCTGCTGGCGCCAGACCTGTCCAGGGAATTTGGATGGAGTAATACCGACTACGCCAATATTACGGCCGTGTTTCAGTTCGTGTATGCGATTTCAATGCTGTTTGTCGGTCGCCTGATCGACAGGATAGGCACTAAAAAAGCCTTTATCTGGGCTATTTCCATCTGGTCTCTGGGCGCCATCATGCATGCGTTTTCCGTGCCCATGGGTGAAGGTTTTTCCGGCATCATGACGACGCTGGGCTTTGCGGCGGTACCGGTATCGATAGCGGGCTTCATGATTTCTCGCGCTGTGCTGGCAATAGGTGAAGCTGGCAACTTCCCGGCGGCGATCAAGGCAACGGCAGAATACTTCCCCAAAAACGAACGTTCATTTGCCACCGGCATTTTCAATTCTGGTGCCAATATAGGCGCCATCCTGGCACCGCTGACCGTTCCCTGGATAGCGGCGACCTGGGGCTGGCAAACGGCTTTCATTTCTATCGGTGCAGTCGGCTTTGTCTGGATGCTGTTCTGGATCATGCTTTATGACAAACCTGAACAGCAAAAGCGCCTGTCCGCTGCCGAACTCGCTTACATCAATAGTGGCACCGCCGAAGTCGCCCAGGCTGAAACGGAGACTGTGACAGAAAAGAAAGTCTCGTGGTTCAAGTTGCTGACCTACAAGCAAACCTGGGCCTTTGTCATCGGCAAGTTCATGACAGACGGTGTCTGGTGGTTTTTCCTGTTCTGGCTGCCCAAATACCTGCAGGCGCAGTACCAGATGCAAAAAACCGATATCGTCATCCCGCTGGCTGTCCTGTACAGCATGACCATGGTCGGCAGCATAGGTGGCGGCTGGTTCCCCAGCTATTTCATGAAGCAGGGTCATAGTCCATACAATGGCCGCATGAAAGCCATGCTGGTGATTGCCCTGTTCCCGCTGGCGGTCCTGCTGGCCCAGCCGCTCGGTTACCTGGGCCCCTGGATACCGGTGGTCTTCATCGGCATAGGTGCTTCTGCCCACCAGGCCTGGTCAGCAAACATCTTCACGACCGTGTCAGACATGTTCCCGAAAAAATCAGTGGCATCCGTGGTTGGTATAGGCGGCATGGCAGGCGGACTTGGCGGCGTGCTGATATCAAAGACGGGGGGCTGGCTGTTTGATTATTATGGAGCTCTTGGCCATATACAGACTGGCTACTCCATCATGTTTGCATTCTGTGCGATGGCTTACCTGATCGCCTGGAGCCTGATGAAACTGCTGGTACCGACCCATAAAGATATTACTGACCTGTAAGACAATCTGGCCACATGACAGCACATTCACATATAGAAGCCATACCGGCAGTCAATTGCACTGTCGGTGAAAGCCCCCTCTGGCATGCGGAGCAGACGGCCTGGTACTGGGTAGACATACCGGCAAAAACCATCTGGAAACTCGATGCACGCTCTGGAAAGTTGCAGTCCTGGCAAACCACGGAAATGGTCGCCTGTATTGCCCTGAAAGACGATGGCGATTTTATCGCCGGCATGGAAACAGGTATCTTCAATCTGCATCTCGGCGACGGTCTGCGCGCCCTGCAAACCCGTCTGGCAGCCCCGCCTGAGCTCGGCAACGGCATGCGTTTTAATGATGGTCGCTGCGATCGTCAGGGGCGTTTCTGGAGTGGCACCATGTTCATGGACATGGCAGCAGCCAAAGCCCTGGGCCGCCTTTATCGTTATACCAAAAAGCAAGGTCTGTCAGGCCCGGTCGTCAGCGAATTGCTGACGCAAAACGGCCTGGCCTGGTCGCCGGATGGCAAGACCATGTATCTGTCTGACTCCCATCCGGCCAGCCAGACTATCTGGGCGTATGATTATGACACCGACGAAGGCATGCCGCATACACGCCGGGTATTTGTCGACATGAAACCGCTGGCTGGCCGGCCTGACGGCGCCGCCATGGATATCGATGGCTGTTACTGGATATGCGGCAATGACGGCAGTTGCGTCCTGCGTTTCACACCACAGGGCAAACTTGACCGCAGCATTGCCCTGCCCATGATCAAGCCGGCCATGTGCACATTTGGCGGACCTGACATGAGTACCCTGCTGATCAGCTCGATCGGTGCGGGCAAGGCAGAGGGTGATCAATGGGCAGGCAGTCTGGTGCTGGTCAGACCAGGAATTGCCGGCGTACCCGAAACAAGATTTTCTCAGTGACAGTCAAAAGTAAAAGAGCAGTTCTGCCTCATCCGTTTGCAGCAGCGCTTTGCAATGCGCACTCGGGATTTGTTTGTCCCGGTGCGCATCTTTTTGCCGCACGTATGTTCTTGCGTGAACATCATTCATCTGTGTTATTGAACTCTGCAAGAAATATGTTGTCTGGTATCCGGTTTTTGTCGAAAGGGCCGCTGTAGCCCAATTGTCTTACAGGATCAATTTTTGCCGCCAGCAAATTGGCCCAATACTCATCCGCATTGAATTGCGCCGGACGATAAGACAAGGTACCACTTCTATTCCAGTCTGACCAGGGTTGGGATTTATTGATATGACTGCCTATCATTGAATTCATCACTACCATCTTGCCCACGGTTTCCAGGGCCTTGCGGGTAATCGTGCCGTTCGGCGCCGTATATTGATCCGTATCACCGACCTGGCAGCTATAACCGGGAACAGCCATGCTACCGTAAGGTGTACAACGTGAATTATGGAACCATTGTCTGAGCAGGTAAAACTTGCCTGCCTTCGCGTTCTGGCTGCCATCGTGAGTGAAGCGGCTATGATCAAAAACAAAGCCATATCGTGACCTGATATTGGTATTGGGTGCGGCGGCATAGGATGTCGTCCTGTCGCCCAGCGATTTGATTTCTGACTGATAGAAAAAGGCTGTCGCATCGCCAAAGATGAAATCCACATCGCCTTCTATGTAGGAGCGATTGAAGAAATACCTTGCTGTCTCAGCATTCCGGCCATTCTTCAAAAACAAAGTATCCTGGAACCCCAGCAAACGCACACCATCAAAATGGGTTTTATCTGCACCATCCAGCATTACGGCCAGCGCCTGATGGTGGACAACAGGTGCAATACTCGGTTCAGCAGGCTCGCGTGCATTGCCTGTGTCTTTGTTAAAGGCATTTTCCACGCTGATATTCCTGAGCTGGAAACCCGGGCTTTTTACCCATAGCACGGCAGTGCCAAAGGTCCCCAGTACCGGCCTGTCTTTCAGGCTGTCATACATGGCGCTGATGGCAGGGTGGACTTTTTCAAACTGTGTCGAAAACTGCCTGATATAGCTGTTTCCCGTTACTGCCGCATCAAGATTGGCTGTGATACGGGTATTGGCGGCATCGCTGCCGTATACCGTGATGGCTGTATCGGTCGCCGGTATGTAGACCAGTTCCCTGTATATGCCTGGTTTGACCTGAATGTAGATGCGCGCTTTTTTTGTCTGTGTTTTTGCCAGATCAGAAACTGCCTTGCTGACTGCGGTCTGCACTTTTTTGAAAGTCCGCTGACCGTCTTCAGGCGCACTGGCATCGACCACATAGTCGGCTTGCAAACCTGCTTGCATCGCGATCGGTTCTGACAAAGGGTCCCAGGGATCAGGTTTTTCTTCGCCGGGCAAACCGGCATACTTCAGGACTTCGGCATAAGAAAACATTTGCGCCATCGCAGCATCAAGTTGCGGCCTCTTGTCAGCCAGTTGAGCAACTGAAGGAAATACCGGGAAGGCCTGGTCACATTGACTGGCATTGAGCGGCTCCCTGGCAAAACCTGTCATTACATCCGGATTGCCGTCTATGCCATCATCTGCTTTAGTTGAAAGCAGCTGCACATGTGCTATTTCGCGAGCGCCACCGGCACTGACCACCACATCCTGCAAACGCAGACTGAGGGGGTGCGCAGCATCATAGGCTCTCAGAGTAATCCGGCCTGGCGTCAGTGACTGTACATGTTCCAGCCGTATATCGCGATATACCGGTATCAGGTCACCTGTGGCATTTTTTGTATACCTGGTATCAATATCAATAGGCGCCCTGACATTGCGTATGCAGACATGGCGATAGCTGACATTCTGCACCAGACCACCACGTGAAATATCGCTCTTGATACGCAGGCCCGATGTGGTGCCATCCATACTGAGGTTTTCCACCAAAATATTTTTTAGCCCCCCGTTGGTTTCGCTACCTATGGACATGCCATGGCCAGAATAGAAATGGCTGTCACGCACGGTGATATTTTCTGTCGGTCCATTGTTGCCCGCCTTGATCGCCACATTGTCATCACCGGTACGTATATAGCTATGGGCTATCGTGACATTGCGAGAGGAGATGGGGTCTATGCCATCGGTATTACGGGCATCTGCCGGTGTATCTATGCGTACACCCCATGCGGTAAAACCGTCCACCTGGTTCAGGGTGACATGGAAGTTGGGTGAATTCTTCAATGTGACGCGGTGCAGGGTGAAATTGCGGGACTGCGTAACTTCGAGCAAACGTGGCACATTCTGGCGACTGTTTTCTTTTTGCGCGCGACGTGCGATTTGCCACCAGCTTTCCGGTTTGCCCTGTATGCGCTGACCACCCTGACCATCAATGACACCCTCACCATAAATGCCGCTGGATTGAGTATGATCAGCCGTCATGAAAGGTTTGCAAGCCCTGCCTTTGTCATCATTGCTGCCACAGGCCCCGCTGCCCTTGTCATAGTCTTGCGGATTGGTCGATGCAAAGACCGTCACGCCAGCATCGATCAGCAGGGATACGCCATCTGGCAAATTCAGTGCTCCAGCAATAAAGGCCGTTTTACCATTCTTGCTGATGAGTCGCAATGCCTGGCCAGGCTTGCATAAGCCCAGTGCTGCCTGCAAACGCCCGGTATCGGGGGCTCTTGCATAGGCTTGCTCATTGCCTGGCACGTCTTCCTGTGCACTGAGTACGGTACAAACCGGCGGCGCCTGTGGTTCTTTCACCTGACGTGTGTCCTGTGCCATGGCTGTGCCGGCATACAGCGTCGTAACACTCAGCATAACTGCAAGAAACTGGCGAGTTGACGGTGTTTGCAAGTGCTTCATTGCCCGCCCTCTTTCTTCAGCTTGTCATTGATTTCGGGAACAGCCTTGCGCAATTCTGCTATGACCATGCCGGAAAAAAACATGGCCCCCTTGCTACCGAGGTGGGTGCGGTCAAATGCTGGCCTGGCAGCACCAGCCCGCTCGGTCTTGATCGTATCGGCAACTGGCATCGTGCTGGTGACAATCTCTGCAGACGTGGGTGGTGGCGCCATCGCCATGGTATCGGCCTGGGCTTCGCCCATGGCTTGCACAGCGCGATAACTGATGGCATTGAGGTCTATGGCCGGGACATGTTGGGTGGCAGCGACTGCCAGGCTGGCTTCTGCCCAGGGACGCAAATCATTCTGCAATTGTCCGGCCTTGAATGTACGCCTGGTCAATGGTGTCACCAGCACGGCCTGGGCACCGGCCGCTTTCAATTCTTCGACATAGCGTGTCATATTGACCGGGAATTCTGTCACCAGGTCAGTGGAGCGGCCCGGTTTGCCGGGCTGGTCATTATGACCAAACTGTATCAATACCAGGGTCCTGCTGTATCTGGCATTGTCTTTCAGCAGCGTCTGCACCACATCCCATGATCCCTCTGCGCGGTAGCTGCCTGAGCTACGGCCACCCTTGGCCAGGTTCAGGCAAACCACATCAGGCTGAAAATTCTGGCAAAAGGCATCGCCATATCCACTGCGGCTGGCCATGGTCGAATCGCCAACCAGTATCAGACGTACCGGCCTGGTATTGTCAGGTTGTGCAACCTGATTATGACTGACACTGGTGCAAGATGATAATAAACCGGCAGCCAGCAGGCCGAGTACCGCCGGGTAGTGTAACAGTCGCATGCCATCCTCGCTAAAATCAAAAAAGAGGCTATAAAAGCCCCTGTCAAAATAATGCATATCCTGCCCCGGTAAAATACCGGGGCAGGATATGTTCCATCAGAAGTTGTATGTCAGGCGTACATTGAACGCGCGACCGATAGGGCTGGCTGCACTGCTCAGGTAACCATAGGTATAAGCATTGTGATTGGTCACTGGCGGCCTGGCATTGAGCAGGTTGGTGATACCGGCAGCAATCGTGGTATTTTTGAAGCCGCGATAAGTTGCGGTCCAGTTCCACAGAGTGTAGGGCTCAATATCCCTGAAATACTCTGCTGCCACCAGGTTCTGGTCGTGATAGCCGGTATTGTAGTTTTGCGTCAGTTGCGAACTCCAGTTACCCTGGTTCCAGGACATGGTCAGTGTATGTTTCCAGCGGAAGGTGATGATGGGGAAGCTACTGGTCGTACCGTTGCTGGCCAGGCCAAAACGACCGATATTGGACGCATAGGCACTATCTTTTTCCAGCTGGTTGTCAAACTGCGTCAGATAAGTGCCATTGAGTTCAAACTTGAAATTCCCGAGTGAAGTCTTGGGAATGGAATAAGCCAGGCCAACGTCTATGCCTGATGCCTTCTGGCCACCCAGATTCATCGTGATGTTCTTGATATAAGCGAGTGAACCATCAGGGTTACGTACGAACAGGTCTGCATATTTGGCCGGGTTGAGGAAGTACACTTGCTCCGGCAGATTAGCCAGCATATCCTTCATCTCTATATGCCAGTAATCGGCAGATACTGTCAGATTCTGCACTGGTTCAGTCACCACACCCAGGGTAAAGCCACGTGAAGTTTCTGGTGTCAGGTCAGGATTGCTGCCGGTCTGGCGTGGCAGCGCCACATTACAGACTGTTGACGCCACCAGGCCAGGCAAGGCTTTGCCTGTACCTGCCACACCAGGTGTGCCGCCCGGGCATTGCAGGGGGTCATCCCATTTCGAGGCTGTCGTGGTATTCGCGCCCGGAACACGGTAACCATAGCGATCAAACAGAGTCGGAGCACGGAAACCGGTATTGGCAGAACCTCGGAACATCAATGATTTCATCGGCTGATAGCGGAAGCTGGCCTTGGGATTGATGGTATTGCCAAAGTCACTGAAATGATCATCACGCACTGCCACGTTGAAATTCAATTCTTTGGTGACCGGGATTTCCATTTCAGCATACGCTGCAGCGACATTACGCGCCCCCTGACCATGTGCCGGACCAGATGCTGCATAAGTCACCAGCGATGTGATATCGGTCTTGGTGTCTTCTGTCGTATCGCGATGGAAATCAGTCCCCAGGGCCAGGGTCAGCGGGCCGCCGGCCAAAGTTGTCAGTTCAGTCGACGCAGTCAGGTCAACGCCAGTGTAGGTACTGATGGAGTGTCGGTTCAATGCGCCATCAACACCTATGCTTTTCAGGTAAGCCTGACCGGCAGTATCCTGCAAGCCAAACGGGTTCAGTGTGCCATTGGCTATGCCGGTCAGCAGTGCCGGGCCATTCACATAACCGGACTCATAATAATTGTCGCGCTGGCTGTGTCCATAGACAAAACCGAGTTTGTAATCCCAGTTGCCAAAACGGCCTTCGTCATTGACAGTGATGCGCTGGTTGACCTGCACGTCCTTGGTGGTGGCTTCCGCCAGGTCAGCAACACTCCAGGTTACCGTCAGCGGTTCACCTTTCAGACCGGCCACTGCAGGCACGCCGCCGCTGCCGCCCGGATACCATTTGCTGGTCGATGGCAGCAAGGCGCTGACGCCGTTGGCTGCCAGGCTGGTGGTCGGGTTCTTGGTGCCCAGTATGTATTCCTGGCCACGCATGTAATCGACAGTCAGGATGTGGTCATCACTGAATTTCTTGGTACCTTTGGCATAGAAAGTGACCTGCTCATTGCCATACAGGGCCGTACCGTAGTAGGTGGCATTGAGAATGCAGGTATTCTTTGCCCCCTGTATGGAATAAGGACCTACGCATCCACTGTTGTAATAGGGATTGGCGGCATTCTTGTTGGTCGCCGTCGTGAAGTTGGCCGGCATGGCATAACCGCCACTGCCAAGAGTAGGCGCACGACCTATGCTGGTCAATAATTCGGGGGTGCTCAGTTCGGCACGATCCGATGCCAGCAACCTGCTGCGGCGATGTGCGTCAATGGTGCCGTAGAAATTCCAGCCATCTTTTTGCAGATCACCGGTACCGAAAGTGGCGCTCAGACGCTGTTCATCGCCGCCGCCGGATTTCTGTGGTTTGACCAGTTGTGCAGAAACACTGGTGCCGTTGAATGTACGTTTGGTAATGAAGTTGACCACACCACCGATTGCATCAGAACCATAGATGGAAGATGCACCATCACGCAAAATCTCCACCCTGGCAATCGCGCTCATGGGTATCACATCAAGATTGGCGTAACCGTCAGCAATCGCTTCATTCGCCAGACGGCGACCATTGAGCAATACCAGAGTACGGTTGACACCCAGACCACGCAAATTGATATTGGTGCCGGACCCGGCATTGGATGGCGCCAGCGAAGCAGATTCAGGCAGGGCCATCATCAGATCGGCCAGGGTGGTCATGCCGCGTTTTTCCAGCTCTTCACCGCTCACCATGGTGACTGGCAGTGACGCCTCGGTCGCCAGGCGCTTGATGGAAGAACCTGTCACTTCCACTTTTTGCACTTCGTCCGCCTGCGCCTGACCAAGCATCGTCAGCACTGCCACCGCGATCGATGACAAGACGAATACCTGCCTGGGGGTTTTCTTTTCGTGTTTCATTACTATGTCTCCGTCTGATTTTTTTACATGAATTTCTTACTCCAGCGCAGGGCATGGGGCAATGATGGAGTACCTCGCGTACCCTGTGCCACTGCAACGAGGATGGGTGCTATTGCCCCAACGAGGTCGCAGCCGGTCAAAAATCGTCAATTCATTTGTCGCAAATGTTGTTCTTTGCTTTGACTGCCTGTCTTGCGAAACCACTGATTGCAATCACACGATACAAGCAGTGCAGCCACCAGCTCCATGGCACTGATTCACTATGCAAATCAGCTTTTTTATCAAGGCCGCATCAGCAGATCGGGAAAAGCAAGTTTCTCACATTTCGGTCAGACCATTTTAATGTGGCTGGACCAAATATGCAATGTGGACTAGCCAAATAATTTGAACGGTGGCATACTCGCCACAGTGATTGATACATCACCCTGCTCACTGCGCGTTGAGGAGCGCGTGAAACTGGCTCGCATTCTCATAGTAAACAAGGCGTATTGACAGATTGAACAGGTTGATCATGCCCTGACAGCACGGTAAGCAAGCAGGACAGGGGCTGGATGCAGTCAGTAGATTTTGGTAAGACCACATGCATGGGTGACTGGTCTTTCCTCATGGAATTTGCATAAACAAGACAATGAGCAAAAGCAAGAAGGAAAAATGATGAATACTTCCAGCCCCAAGCTGCCACTTTATATACGCATGCATGACAACGACAACGTTGCCATCGTTGCCAATGATGGCGGCCTGCTGGCAGACACGGTCTTTTCCTGTGGCCTGACTTTACTCGACAATATCCCGCAGGGTCATAAAGTAGCCTTGCATGATATTGCCCAGGCCCAGCCCATCACCCGTTACAACGTCACCATAGGCTATGCGGTCAGGGACATACCCAAAGGCAGTTGGGTAGAAGAGTCGCTGATACGCATGCCTGACGCCAGGCAATTGCTGGATCTCCCCATTGCCACTCGCGCCGCCCCCAAAACAGAACCGCTGGAAGGCTATAGTTTTCTTGGCTATAGAAATGCCGACGGCAGCGTTGGCACCCGCAATATACTGGCCATTACCACGACTGTGCAATGCGTGTCCGGTGTGGTTGAATTTGCCGTTGCCCGCATCAAGGCTGAATTGCTTCCCCGGTTCCCGCATGTCGATGATGTCATTGGACTGGAACACACCTATGGTTGCGGCGTCGCCATTGATGCGCCCAATGCCAATATCCCCATACGCACCGTACGCAATATCAGCCTGAATCCCAATTTTGGCGGCCAGGCCATGGTCGTCAGCCTGGGTTGTGAAAAACTGCAACCGACCAGGCTTTTTCCCAAAGGCAGCATACCGATACAGCATGGTGGCGAACCGCCCCACATCTGTCTGCAAGACCAGGCGCATGTCGGCTTTGACAGCATGATCAGCTCCATCATGGCCAGTGCTGAAAAACAGTTGACGGAACTGAACAAGCGCCGCCGCGAACCCTGTCCGGCATCCGAGCTGGTAGTCGGCGTGCAATGTGGCGGCAGTGATGCTTTCTCTGGCGTGACAGCCAATCCGGCAGTTGGCTTTGCCACTGACCTGCTGGTCAGGGCCGGCGCCACCGTCATGTTTTCTGAAGTAACTGAAGTGCGTGATGGCATAGACCAGTTGACCTCGCGCGCAGCCAATGCCGATGTGGCTGCCGCCATGATCAGGGAAATGGCCTGGTATGACGAATATCTGAAGCGTGGCGGCGTCGACCGCAGCGCCAACACCACGCCTGGCAATAAAAAAGGCGGACTGTCGAATATCGTTGAGAAAGCCATGGGCTCCATCGTCAAATCAGGTACGTCAACCATTTCCGGCGTATTATCACCCGGTGAAAAGCTCAGCCAGAAAGGCCTGATCTATGCAGCGACACCCGCCAGCGACTTCGTCTGCGGCACCTTGCAACTGGCAGCCGGCATGAACCTGCATGTTTTCACCACTGGCCGTGGCACTCCCTATGGCCTGGCTGCGGTACCCGTCATCAAGGTCGCCACCAGGGATGACCTGGCAAGGCGCTGGCATGACCTGATGGATATCAACGCCGGCAAGATCGCCAGCGGCGAGGCCACCATAGAAGATATAGGATGGGAGCTGTTCCAGATGCTGCTCGATGTCGCCAGCGGCAAGAAAACCTGGGCCGAACACTGGAAACTGCATAATGCCCTGGTGCTGTTCAATCCCGCCCCGATTACCTGAACCCAAGGCAAGTTGCCACACAAAACAACAAACTATCGAGATCGAGAAGGAATATTCATGAATGCAAATTTATCTGAAAAGCCGTTTAACCGCATTCTGCTGACGGGCGCTGCAGGTGGTCTGGGCAAGGTTTTGCGCGAACGTATCAAAGCCTGGGCCAATATCGTCAGGCTCAGCGACATCAGTAACATGGGTGAGGCCGGGGAAGGTGAAGAGATTGTGCAATGCGACCTGGCCGACAAGAGTGCGGTGCTGGCCATGATGGAAGGTGTGGATGCGGTACTGCATTTTGGCGGCATCTCTACCGAAGCTGATTTTGAATCCATCATGCATGCGAATATCCAGGGCACTTACAATATCTATGAGGCGGTACACAGATGCGGCGTCAAGCGCGTCATCTTTGCCAGTTCAAACCACACTCTCGGCTATTACCGTACCACTGATTATGTCGATGCCGATATGCCCACCCGCCCGGACGGCATGTATGGCATCAGCAAATGCTTTGGTGAATCGCTGTCACGTTACTACTACGACCGCTTTGGCATAGAAACCGTCTGCATACGCATAGGATCATCCTTCCCGGTGCCGACCACACGGCGTATGCTGACTACGTATTTCAGTTACGATGACCTGGTGGAAATGCTGCGCTGCTCTTTGTTTGCGCCACGGGTAGGTCACACCATCAGTTTCGGGGTATCGGACAATCCGGGCAAGTGGTGGGACAATAAAAAAGCAGCCCATCTTGGCTACAAAGCCAAGGACAGTTCCAGCGTATTTGCTCACCTCTTCCCTGACACCGTCGAATACCCGCCGGCAGATGACGTGACGACAATTTACCAGGGTGGCGGCTTTTTGCTGACAACGCCTCAATACAAATAAATCACCCCGGAGCGCATGTCCAACCTGTCATCCAGCGTATTGAAAACCAGATGACAAGATGGTTTTACTCGTCTGCAGTCAACATCAGGAATTGATCGAGGATGTGGAAGTGGTCATCAAAGAAGGCCTCTTCCATGGCTGTGATTTTGTCAATCGATACCCAGGCCGCCTGTGCTGCGTCGTCAGCAGCGCGGATGTCTGGCAGGTGGTCTGTCTGCAAATCAAAGAAATGCGCGTGGGTAATCGTGCGGCCGCGCAAGCTGCGGCCAGGGTGATCGAACACCTTCACGTCCTGTAAGGCATTTTCCAGCGTGGTGCTGAGTACGGCCAGGTTGGTTTCTTCAAACAATTCCCGTATTGCCCCCTGAAACAGGCGTTCATTCTGATCCAGAAAGCCCCCAGGTATTGCCCACAGCCCCTTGCCGGGGAAGCCACCACGCTGCACCAGCAAGACATGATCGGCCGCCTTGACGACCGCATCAACAGTGGAAAAAATGGGGGGATAAGGAGCAGGCTTC
Organism: Undibacterium paludis; assembly: GCF_022568815.1. Classification (GTDB taxonomy): domain Bacteria; phylum Pseudomonadota; class Gammaproteobacteria; order Burkholderiales; family Burkholderiaceae_D; genus Undibacterium. Next base: position 423,410 of record NZ_JAKZHX010000001.1, read on the forward strand.
CACGCTGCCTGATAAGCCTGCAGTTGCGCATGCTCTCTCACCAGATCGGCATACTGGGGCAATATGCTCCAGGCCTTCAGGTACTGACGTATGCTGGCTGGCAGGTAATGTGTGATCACATCCAGTGAGACGCGCATGTCTTCCGCCTCGAACAGAACCTTGCGTATGATGGTGGCGTCGATAGCCAGTAATTGTTCGGCTGCCACCAGTTGCCATTGCGGAAAGCGGTTCAGATAATAGCTTGATGCATCCTTGAAATGCCCGATCAGCGCCACGCGTTTTGCATAAGGGCAGAGATGCTCAACCTTGGCGCGTACTGCCCTTGCCCAGCGTGCATCGTCATAATAATCGCGTACGGCAACAAAACTGATCCTGTCGCGCTCGGACTGGGACAGGGTGGCACGTATCATGTCTGCCCGCTCCTGCCAGGTAAACGGGTTCTTGGTACTGCGCGCATGGAAAGAAGAACCAAGCACAATCACGACTTCTTCTGCCGTTTCCAGTGCCAGTTGCAAGAGCGTGGCATGACCATTATGAAAAGGCTGGAAACGTCCTATCAGTACTGCAACATCAATTTGCGTGGAAGAGTTCATAAATCATTCATCACTATAAGGTCAGGCTTTTCAATGGGTATATTTTGCCGCAATTGGCATCTGCCGGCCACTACCGAAAGCCCGCGCCCTGACCCGTATGATAGGGGGCGCCTGGCGACGTTTGTATTCATTGCGCGCCACCATGCCCAGAATGCGGCTCAGGGTTTTCATACCAACCTCGGTTGCCTGCAATTGCTCTACAAAAGCCTGGGCCCTGGCGAATTCTTCTGACGGCAGGCGCCTGCCTTCTATGTGCCATTTCAATATTTCATCGAGTTCTTCATAGGGCGGCAGGCTGTCTGTATCCAGCTGGTCAGGCGCCAGCTCTGCTGAGGGTGGCTTGGTCAGCACATCATGAGGAATGATTTCACAACCAGCCCGCTCGTTGATATGGTGCGCCAGTGCATACACCTCGGTTTTGTACAAATCGCCGATCAAACCCAGGCCGCCATTTGTATCACCATACAGCGTGCAGTAACCGACCGAGATTTCACTCTTATTGCCTGTGGTCAGCAGCAGTGCGCCAAAGGCGTTCGAGTATTCCATCAGTATCGTGCCGCGTATGCGGGCTTGCAGGTTTTCCTGTGTCAGGCCCTGCAATTTACTGGAGAAGGCGTCGGCAAAGCCTTGGGCGTATTGTTCCACCAGGCTCAGGATGGGATGGGTATGCAGTTTGACCTTAAGATTATCACAAAGCTTGACAGAATCACTGACAGAACCGGAACTGGAATAAGCTGACGGCATGGTAATGGCGATGACGTTTTCCGCGCCCAATGCTTCAACCGCCAATGCGATCGTCAGGGCAGAATCTATGCCGCCAGATGAACCGACAACAACTTGCCTGAAACCGCAGCGGCGGGCATAGTCTTGCAAACCCAGCACAATCTGGCGGCGGGTAAAGTCGGGCACTGCCAGTCCAGTCAAGTCCGGCCTGACCAGGGGCCTGCCATTTGCTTGAGAAAACTTCTTGTCATCGAAAGCAATCAACTGAAAATCTTCACGGAAGCGCCCTGCTTCAAACACGACACCTTCTGCTGGTGTTACCGCAAATGAAGCGCCGTCAAACACCAGTTGATCCTGCCCCCCGACCTGGTTCACGTATAGCAATGGCAGTTGATGATGGGCAGATGCGTTGCTAAACATCGCATGCCTTTGCTTGCGCTTGCCTATGTCGGAAGGGCTGGCATTGATACTGATGACCAGGTCGACCTTGGCTTTGGTCAGGGCATTGAAGGGATTGACCTGGTAATCCTGTTCGTCATCATTCCAGCCATCTTCACAAACCATGAAGCCAATTTTTTGACCTTTGACATCTATCGTACTGGCGACTTCGCGGCCGGGCTCAAAGTGCCGACGCTCATCGAATATACCGTATGTGGGCAGCAATTGCTTGTAATATTCTGCGATGATGGCGCCATCCCTGACAGCCAGCAGGGCATTATGCAAGGCTTTGCCCTGACCCGGATTTCTGCGCACGGTGCCAATCACGCTGACCAGCGTCGGGTAATCCTTTGAAGCCTGCAGGATCGCTGCCAATGCTACGTCAGCCTTTTGCAAAAAAACCGTATCTTCAAGCAAGTCGCCAGGATAATAACCACAAATGCACAACTCACTGAAGACGGCGATATCAGCCTTGCCGACCACAGCTTTTTGCATGTGATTGATGATGGCAGCCGTATTGCCTGCAAAATCGCCCACCGTATAATTCAACTGTACTACCGCTACATTCAACATGAAGATATTCCTGCTCGTTACGTTACGCGATTACATGATGGGGTGATTGAAAACCTGACGCAGATAGGCGAGAAAGGTTTCATCAGTACACAGGGTCTTGCCTGCCGAATCAGACAGTTTTGCCACAGGCTGACCATTGCATGACTTGAGCTTCATGACAATATTCAGCGCCTTGATGCCAGTATCGTTTGTCAGGTTGGTCCCTATGCCGAAACCTGTCATTGTGCGGTCAGCAAAATGGCGGTACAGGCTGAATGCTGTATCCAGGTCAAGTCCATCAGAAAATACCAGGCGTTTGGTATGCGCATCGATACGCAATTTTGCATAGTGCGCCAGCGCCTTTTCACCCCAGACTACCGGGTCGCCTGAATCATGGCGCAAGCCATCAAACAGCTTGGCAAAGTAGAGATCAAAGTCGGACAAAAACGCATCCATGCCAACCACATCAGTCAGCGCAGTACCAAGGTCGCCACGGTATTCCTGCACCCAGTCTTCCAATGCCGCTTTCTGGAAATCACGCAGACGCACACCAAAAGACTGGTAGCTTTGCAGATATTCATGTGCCATGGTACCTATCGGCACCAGCTTGTATTTTTTTGCCAGGTAGACATTTGATGTGCCTTTGAAGAATTGAGGTATTTCGCGGGCCAGCGTTGCCACCACTTCATCATGCCATGCTCCAGAGAAACGACGGCGCAGGCCAAAATCAAAAAATTCAAAGGGGTGAGCCTTGCCCGGGTCTTGTCCGAAAACTCGTAACTGTTCTATTTTTGCAGCCAGCCTGCTACGTGCTTCTGCCAAACTGCTAGCTGTCTGCAAACGACGGAAATACAGCTCATTGACGATATGCAGGACAAAGATTTCAAAACCCATGACATGCACTTGCGGGCCGGTTGCCACGATGTTGAGCGTGTCACCATCCGTACTGACCTTGATGAATTTGCGTTGGAAGTGGAATACGGTCAAAAAGTCGGTAAAATCACTTTTGATAAAGCGCAGCGAGCGCAGATAATCAAGTTCATCCTCAGTAAAATTGAGCGCACACAGTTGATCAAGTTCACGCTCGACATCGTTCTTCAGATCTGACAGCGGGTAAGCAGGCGTGTTGCGGCAGACAAAAGCATATTCAGTCTGTGCATTCGGGTGACTATGCAGCAATGCCTGCCACATCGTGAATTTATACAGGTCAGTCTCAAGCAGGCTTTGCACTACGGGTTTCATATTATTCTTCTCTATTTGTTTTGCATTATCTGTGTTTGCCTGTTCAGGCATTTTCCATCAGTTCAGGCAAGAGATCGGCCGCTTTGGCTATCTGCACACCTTTGGCTGCCATGGCGCTGACAAAACCCTGGAACTGTGCATCAAAACCAGTGACCGGACTCATGCAGTCAATCACCAGTACCAGTTTGTGCAGCTCTGCGGCGGCGAAATTTTCGACCAGGTGTTCTGTCGTTGCCTTGACGCAGTGGCTGCCTGCTTCACCGGTAATGTAGACCTTGTCGGCTTTGCGCAGGCTGGCGATCAATTCCTGGTTCAACTGGGTGCCGGGGTCTTCTGCATCTGGCACTTCTGCGCGTATCGCTGAATAGTGTTCAGTCCAGGGATTAGAACCCTTGCTGATCTTGTTGACGATACCCAGTTTGCTTTCTTCCCAGGCATTATAGGCGGCACGTACATCAGCATGGACATTTTGCCCCCATGAGCCGATTTCGCAGTGTACCGGCCAGATCATCAATTGATAGCGACCTTCAGCTTCCAGTGTATCCAGATAGGCGAGAGTACGCGGCAGGGCTGCCGCCTGGCGTGGCAGGTATTCACCGGCGCGCACTGCAGCAGCCGAAATGCTGGTGAATGGCGCAACGTCACCACCTTTGCCGTTGATCCAGAATGTAGGATGGGCAATATCATAACGATGATGGGCATCCAGGGTAATGCTGATGCCGCTCAAACCATTTGCACCCTGCCTGATCAACTGAGCAACACGTTGCATGTCGGCATGGGCACCCGGCACCGGCAAAGCCGGTGCAAGCTTTTCGCCGCTGCGCGCATCGGCCATCAGATAATCTGGTGGCAAATCACAGAAATCATTTTGCGGATCAATGATGAGAAGTTGCAAATCGCGTTTCATGATATTTTCCTTTTTCTTGTGAGGCTGATTGCATTGTAGGGCACTTAGTTTTATTTTTCAACTAAGTATTAGTGCTTGTCATCCAAAACAACCGACGGCGTATCCCGTCGCCATCAATTAATGGCTTCGCATATGACCCGACTACCTAAACATGCCAGAATAACTGATGAAAGGTCATGTCGTGCAAGCGCTGATTACATTTGGTTGCAAATTCCAGCCACACTGCTGACGCGCCTCTTCATGCCTATCCATAACAGGTCCATAACTTGCGAAGCATGTCCACTACAAGGCTGAGGAGTATTGGTGATGATGCAAGGCAGCGCTGACAAGGTCTGCGCAAAAAGAAAGTTGAATATCATCTTGCCAGGCCTAAAGCCGTTCGAATAACCTTTTTGACAAGTAAGTTGCCCGTACTCACTTTAGTCTGTACTTTAACTGAAACAACTTCATTCTGTTCCCTTTACCACACGCGCAAAAAAATCCTGACGTAGAGTCGAATCAAGCAAGTCAATATTTCAGGGACAAAGAAACCAAATACTTTCAATTGAACTTCCGGCTCCTGATTTTCCGCCTGCTTTCAGATTATTGAGGCTAGGCCACAATTAGTTAAAATTGACAACTATCTTAGTTGCATTTTGAATTTAACTGTTTTATAGTTGACACACTGACGCTGCGTTGAAGATAAAAAAGATGAAAATGAAAACTACACAAGCAAACAGAAGCCAAAGAGCACTTATTGCACAAGAAACTCTGACCATCCTGGAAAATGGCACCTACAACAGCGCTCAAAATCGCTGCGTGACTATCAAGGATGAGTTAAGGCAGGCAGTGTCAAACAGCATCCACTATGCTGCCGACAGTCTCGATGAATTGCGCTCATCAGTAAAAATCGAACCTCACTACGATACGGTAGTAAATGTCCGCAATGAAAGCTGTCTTTCAGCAGCAAGACGCTTGACAGAACAATTAGCTTGCAGCCCTCTTTGTCTGAATTTTGCTTCTGCAAAAAATCCCGGCGGCGGCTTTCTAGGCGGATCAGAAGCGCAGGAAGAAAATCTGGCCAAGTCGTCGGGATTGTATGCTTGCATTGTCCAAAAAACGGAGATGTATGAAAAAAATCGCGCTTTCCCGTCATGTAGCTATCTTGATGACATGATTTACTCACCTGACGTACCAGTCTTCAGGGACGACGATTATGCATTGCTAGAGCAGAATTATCTGGTCTCTTTCATTACCTGCCCGGCAGTTAATCTTGGGGCAATGAAGAAAAATAAGGAAAAGCACATAGACCGGATAGCGGAAATCATGCAGAACAGGATCAATCTTGTGCTAGCCGTCGCCTACAAACACGGCCATAAAAACCTGGTTTTGGGTGCCTGGGGCTGCGGTGTGTTCGCGAATGATCCGTCTGATGTCGCAAAGTATTTCTTCAATGCTGTTAAACCCGGGTCGCAGTTCCACGGAGCATTTGAAAGAATTGACTTTGCTGTGTTGGACAAAAATAACACAGGCAGTTTTGCAGCTTTTGAGGCTGCCTTTAAAGAATTAAGAAAACAATAAAAATGAATACGAATAAAAAAGACTTCAGCAAATTCCTCAGTTTTGTACTGAGACACCAGCCAGAAACGATAGGCATCAAGCTTGATGAACATGGCTGGACTGATATACAGATATTGATCAAGAATGCCCGCGCACGCGGCAAGCATATGACACTGGAAGCCATACAGGAAGCAGTACGTATATCCGACAAACAGCGTTTTGCCATCAGTGAAGATGGCCTGCGCATACGTGCCAACCAGGGACATTCGGTCAAGGTGGACCTGGCCTTGCCTGTGGTGACGCCGCCTGACATTTTGTTCCATGGCACGGCCAGCCGTTTCATGCAATCCATCATGAAAGAAGGTTTGCGTCCTGGTTCCAGGCATCATGTGCATCTGTCGGCAACGCTGCAAACCGCCATCACCGTAGGGGCTCGCCATGGCGTACCAATAGTACTGAGAGTGATGGCCAGGGAAATGCATGAAGCTGGTCACAAGTTCTTTTTGTCTGCCAACGGTGTCTGGTTATGTGACCAGGTGCCGCCCCGCTACCTGATCAGGAATCATGATGACAAGCAGACCAAATAACAATACCTACTGGGTTCAGGAGGGACGCTTGCTGGCTGGGGAATATCCTGGTGCAGCGAATGAAGCGCAAGCTGCAATCAAACTGGAACAATTCCTTGATTCCGGCATTGATTACTTCATAGACCTGACAGAGGAAGGTGAGCTCCATCCTTATGCAAATCAGTTGCAGGCTATCGCAGAACAGCGTAGGAAGAAAGTAGTTCACAGGCGTTTTTCCATACCGGATGAAAGCATACCGGCATCTGCTGCACAGATGCATGACATACTGCATTGCCTGCGGCAGGCGCTGACTGAAGGTCATGTCGTGTATGTGCATTGTTACGGTGGCATAGGTCGTACCGGCACCGTCACAGGTTGTTACCTGCAGGAAGAACTGGGTAGTACTGAAGCAGCATTGAAGGAGCTGGCGTTACTCTGGCAACAGATGGAAAAGAAAACACGCTGGCCGGCAACACCAGAAACCAGTGAGCAATTGGACTGGATAAAAGCGTGGCCGCAATCATCAATAACAAAAATAGAAAAATAAAATGAAAACAAATCACCTCGAAGAATTGATCAGGCAGGTCGAACAGGGCCAGGCATTCAGCTACCTCTGTTTCTGGGGGCACAGGCAGACCGGCCATCAGATCAGCAAGTCCTGCTTCAGTCAATGGTTCCCTGCGCCATTTGTCGTCGATGGCATCAGCTATCCAACGGCCGAACATTACATGATGGCAGGTAAGGCCAGGGTGTTCAATGACGAACAGGTACTGGCACAGATATTGAAGGCAGATCACCCTGATGCCGTCAAGCGCCTGGGCAGGAAGGTCAGAAATTATGACGAACAGACCTGGGTGGAAAGTCGCTTCCAGGTCGTGGTCGATGGTAATTTTGCGAAATTTTCTCAACACCCTGATATGGCTGCTTTCTTACTCAAGACTACTGACAGTGTCATCGTCGAAGCCAGCCCTGTCGACCGTATCTGGGGCATAGGCATGGCAAAGGATGATCCTGCCTGCCAGGACCCCAGACAATGGCAGGGCCTGAACCTGCTGGGCTTTGCCCTGATGCAAGTCAGGCAAAGATTGAGAGAGCAATAGAACATGCATTTTCAACGCTATTCTGAACAATTGAAAAGTTGGCCGCTAGAGGGGCGTCATATCATGGCGCAGTTTTTTCGATGAAATCCTGAGTTATGCTGTGGTTTCCAGCTATGACGCTACTGCATATCCAGACCAGCCAGCGTGGAAACAGGCGATAGAAACCTCAGACGTGCGCCTGCAATAGGACCCTGACCATGACCCTGCCGGCAACTGCGCCGAACGCAGGGCAGTGCAACTGGGCCTGCGTGGCGAAACGCTGCGCCGCTACGGCAAGGAAGCGATACTGGAAATCAGCAACATGACTGCATTTGTCCGGGAACAGTATCGGCATCCTGCATCCACCGAACAGATGCAGGATAACTTGCTGCTTCCAACAGAAATGGTCTATCGCAGTTGCTGATCTTCACATTCCCGGCACGCATGCAAGACTTGCATAAATGTCGTTTGCAGACAGGCCGATAAGACGTTTCAATATCCATGAGCGAAACAAACTGCTGACATGTGTCAACACTGTCCGTTTCGTTTCTACTAATGGAGTCAACATGTCAACCATGCCTGAAGCAACGAGCATTTCAGCCCTGCCCCAGCCAGCGCTTTTCAACGACAGCAGCGTAATGGCTCACATGAGCTATGTGCAGCCATCAGCGATACGCCCCTGTAGTTATACTTTTGAACCGCCGCCTGGTGAGCCCTGGGAAAACGCCATCTACGATGACAGGGAAATCTGTATCCATGACGCACGGCTCGCTTCGACCGAGCCCGCACTTGAACGCGAAGGTTTTGAGCTATGGGATGTACCGACTGTAATGCGGGATTTCAGGGACGTCGATGAAGTCAGGTCAGTGTACTACCAGGAAGCACGCGAATTGGCCCTGGCCGTGACCGGCGCCCGCAGAGCCTATGTGTTTGATCACTTGCTCAGGCAGCGTGAACCCAGTCATATCGCCCTGTCCTTTGGCAAGCGCGTCAAGGGTAGCATGGCTGCAGCCAATGGTCGCATACACAATGACTATACCGACATATCAGGTCAAAAACGGCTGGCCATGGTCATTCCAGCCCTCGATGAACTGATTGAAGTAAGACGTTACAGCATCATCAATATCTGGCGGCCAGTCCACGGTACTGTACTGGATACCCCGCTGGCATTGTGCGATGCCAGGACGGTAAGCGCGCATGAGTTGATCGCCTGCGATGTCAAATACCCGCACCGCACCGGTGAAATTTACCTGGCCAGCCACGCTGACAGTCATCGCTGGTCGTATTTCTCGCAGATGGAAAAACATGAAGCCCTGATCTTCAAGCAATATGATTCACAGTTCAGCGGCACCAGCCGTTTTACCCTGCATGCCGCATTTGATCTGCCATATATCCCTGCCAACACGCCTGCACGCACCAGCATAGAACTGCGTTGCCTGGTCACTTACTGAAGGATGAACATGGATACACCTATCGCCCCTCTGCCAGTGATCGATTTCTGGTTTGAATTCGGTAGCAACTACAGCTATCTCAGCGTCATGCGTATAGAGCAGGAAGCGGCAAGGCACGGCGTCCGCGTGCGCTGGCAGCCATTTTTGCTTGGCCCCATCTTTAAATCATATGGCTGGTCAACTTCGCCGTTTGTATTACAGGAACAGAAGGGACGCTATGTCTGGCAGGATATGGAAAGGGAATGCAGCAAATACCGTCTTCCATGGAAAAAACCAGCCAATTTCCCGCGCTCTGCCATCTTGCCATTGCGCGTAGCTGTGCTGGCAGCGGACCAGGCATGGATGGCCGACTATTGTCGGCGGATGATGCAAATGAATTTTGTCCATGACCGCGAAATCGACAAGCAGGAACTGGTCGAAGAAGTCCTGACCGGCATGGGTTTGCCAGCTGCCCACATTCTTGCACAGGCCACGACAGATGAAAACAAACTGAAATTACGCCGACAGACTGAGCTGGCCATCAGCAAAGGTATTTTTGGCGCACCGACTTTTTTTGTCGGTGAACAGATGTTCTGGGGAAATGACAGGCTGGACGATGCGCTCGCGTATTGCAGGGCTGGCCAGGTATGAGCTTCATGCCTGACCTGCTGATTTTGCTTGCGGACTGAATGGTAACCTGTCGGATTTTCTTCTAGCGTAAGAACAGGTGCAGGAAATTCACCCACCAGACTGGCTTAGTCAAGAACAGATACATGGCCACGGCCTGGGAAATCATCAGCAAAGGCAAACCGTAGCGATATACCAGGTGAAACTGGCGAATGACGAGCAGGTCGCGCAATATGCCCAGCAATACCAGTGCGTCGACGTAAGCGTACCACCATAGACTGGGGACCAGACTGCGGGGGAAGCGTGCGAAGGCAGCCACGGTCAGGCTGGCGGAGGCAATCAGCATCAGCCGGCGATGATATTCCGGCTTGCGCCGCCAGTAGATTGCCAGGCCAAACGCCACAGCAAATGTCAGCATGTCATTGAGCGACACACTGAAAAAAGCGGGGCTGCCTGTTGCACGTTCACTATGCCAGTTATGCATGACGATTGCGGTCGCAATGCCAATGACGGGCAAAGATGCACCGATGACCGCAGCGCTCACACCCAGCCGCCTATGCCAGTTAATATTGGCCGAACTGACCAGACCAGACTGAATAATGAACAACAGTGGCCAGGCCGTGAACACCACGGCATGCAGATATAAGATGGCAGGAGGAATCAATTCAGGATGCAGTAACCTGTGTTCTATGTTACGGCCAAAACCATAAGCCACGATCAAGGCAATCAGTATGGCCATACCAAGGTAAAAATAATTATCCAGACCGCGCCGGGTAAATCTGCTCACTTCTCACTCCTGTTCTCATTTCAGTTTCATAGACTAAAAACAGTAGCACTTGGGTGCATACTCGCCGACAAGTATGCATACAAGGGCCTTTTTGAGGACTGATTAAGTGACAGAAGCTGGGTCTGCTGGGATGAGTGTGAACTGCCATTGGGCGACGCAATGGCATGTCCAGCCCGCCGAAGGGCGGGGGACATAAACAATAAATAAAACTAGGCTTTTGCCAAGGCCTGTTCCAGATCAGCGATCAGGTCGTCGATATGCTCTATGCCTATGGACAGGCGTACCGTATCTTCCGTCACGCCAGCCTTGGCCAGCTCTTGCGGATTAAGCTGTCTGTGGGTAGTCGTGGCCGGGTGACAGGCCAGTGACTTGGCATCGCCTATATTGACCAGACGGGTGAATAGCTGCATGGCATCCTGGAAACGGGCGCCGGCTGCCAGGCCGCCAGCAAGACCGAATGTGAGTATGCCTGACGGTTTGCCACCCAGGTATTTCTGCGCCAGTACATGATCACGATGCTCTGGCAGACCCGCGTAATTGACCCATTTCACTTTCGCATGCCTGCTCAGGTAAGTGGCAATCTTGCTGGTGTTGTCAGTAATCCTGTCCATGCGCAAGGCCAGGGTTTCTATACCCTGCAGTATCAGGAAGGCATTGAAGGGCGACAAGGCAGCACCGGTATTGCGCAAAGGTACGACACGGGCGCGGCCAATGAAAGCCGCCGGTCCCAGCGCCTCGGTATAGACGACCCCATGATAGGACACGTCAGGCTCATTCAAGCGCTTGAAACGCTCCTTGTGTTCAGCCCAGGGAAACTTGCCGGAATCGACAATCAGGCCACCGATGGAATTGCCATGGCCCCCAAGATATTTGGTCAGCGAATGGACAACGATATCGGCACCGAATTCTATGGGGCGCAGCAGATACGGTGAAGGTACGGTGTTATCAACAATCAGCGGCACCCCGTGCCTGTGGGCAATCGCGGCGATTGCTTCTATGTCGGTGATATTACCGAGCGGGTTGCCTATCGATTCCACATACACAGCCTTGGTCCTGGCGTCGATAAGACGACCAAAAGACTCTGGTTCGCGATAATCGGCAAAGCGGGTTTCTATGCCAAATTGCGGGAAGGTATGGGCAAACAGGTTGTAGGTACCGCCATACAGGGTGGAAGCAGAAACGATATTGTCACCGGCCTCGGCAATGGTCTGTATGGCATAAGTGATGGCGGACTGGCCAGATGCCAAAGCCAGCCCGGCAATACCGCCTTCGAGTTCGGCCACGCGTTTTTCCAGCACATCATTGGTCGGGTTCATGATGCGCGAATAAATATTGCCCTGCACCTTCAGGTCAAACAGGTCCGCGCCATGCTGGGTATCGTCAAAGGCATAGGCGACGGTCTGGTAGATCGGTACGGCGACGGCGCGCGTAGTCGGGTCGGGATTGTAGCCGCCGTGTACGGCTATGGTTTCCAGCTTCATCAAATCTTCCTTTCTTTGGTTAGTGCATCTGATCATAAAAATGCAGCAGCCAAATCACAAGGAAGCAATTCGTCTGTGCTTATCTGAAAATCGACTAGTGGACTGTAACAGTAGGAACAGGAGTGAAAAACGCTTGCCCGGCGCATCAGGGCAAGGCAGGGTTTTGACAAATAAGCATAGCGATAGTGAGCTATCGCGAGCATTTGCAACGCAGCCATGATCGTCGCACAAGCAAAAAGCACTCTGTTTTCTACTGTTACGGTCCACTTGTGTCCGGCAAAAAACCCGGAAATGATCTGGGAATGCAGGCGTGGCCAAAACAACATGTAGACTATTTTACAATAACCTTTGCCCTGCCATACCCCTCTATTCCAATTTTGAAATACAAACTTACAATAAAAATCGGGGTATCTTTCCAGTTTGATATTTATAATCATAAAAATGCAATTAATACGTTTCCATGAACCAATGAGTCAACGATGAATCAACTATGAGGCTGCGTTTATCAATGAAAAAATACCTAGCACTGGCACTAATATTAGTTGCAAGCTCTGCCTGCACCACAGCCCAGACAAATGGCGAGCCCCGCAATATCAGGGCAGGCGGCTTCCAGGATCAGCAAACCGGCGATCTGGGCGAGATCCACGACATGCGCAGGATCACAGTACAAAAACCAGGCAGGGTCGGTGCAACCGGCGCAGTGGTGGGCGCCGTGACCGGTGCCGCACTGGGTAACCAGATCGGCAAAGGCAATGGTAAAAAGGTCAGTACGGTACTTGGTGGCGTGGTGGGCGGCGTGGTGGGCAACGCTGTCGCCGAACAGAATTCCATGGTGAATGTCGCCGGACTGGAAATCGTGGTACGCCTGCGCAACACCGGCAGCCTGGTCACCGTCACCCAGGAACAGGGCCGTGATTCATTTTACATAGGCCAACCAGTGAGGATCGTCTATAACCAGAATATCGCCCAGGTTCTGCCTTACTGAAGACAGACAGCTTCTTCAGTGCCTTACTCCTGAAGAGGGCACTGACACCCTGTTTATTTATGCGGTACGTCAGGCAGGCTTAATGCCAGTCTGGCGATCTCATCCTTGCGCATCACTATTACGCCGGGATGCTGCAAGGCGTACTGTAAAAATTCTCCCAGCACCTTCACACGTGCCGGTGTGCCGGCGATGCGGTCATGTGTGGACAATGACATCATACGGCGCCGATAGCCCGCTTCCAGATAGAGCTGATCAAACTCATCGCGTAATTCCTGCCCGAACGCCTGTGCCGTCATCGGCCCTTCTGCACCGAAACGGGCAATATCATTGTTGCGCAAGGTATAAGGCACAATCGCAAACGGCTGCCCATTGACTGTCGTCGTCAGCGGCTCATCGGCACTGAGATCATCAATATGATAAAAAAATCCCAGGGACTGCAAGATACCGAGAGTGCGTGGCGTGCCACGCAACCAGAAGGCGTTGAAACCTGCAGGCCGTGTAGCTGTCGCCCCCAATATGGCGTCGATGTTTGCCTGGTAGGAGGCGCGCTCCCGCGCTTCATCCATGGTCCAGTGCGGCGTCCAGGTGTGGCCATGTGCTGCGGCTTCATGACCACGTTCAACTATTTCTTTTGCCAGTGCAGGCCTTTGCAATACCGCTTCACCCACCATGTGAGAAGTGACCGGTATCCGGAACCTGTCCCACAGATCAAGCAAGCGCGGTATGCCTTCACGCGCACCATATTCAAACCAGGTGCGCGCCGGTAAATCCGGCAAATCGGTATCAGTCATGGCTGGAAAAGGCGAGCCATTGCCATGCTCGCTTTGTGCCCCGGCTTCAAACTGCATCGAAATTGAGATCACCAGGCGTATGCCATCGGGCCAGTACTGCCCCTGGGGCAGATTGATTTTGTCATGCATATTGCGTCCTTCATCAGGTCTGATTGACATCAGAATTGGGCTTGCGAATCTACAGTAAATACTTACTTTACTTTTACTTGACCACACCCAGTTGCTGCAACAGGGTCAGGTTATCTTCGAGGTGCCAGTTGTCCGTGATCTTGCCTTGTGCTATGCGGTAGATGTCAGTGGCAATAAAATCGACCTTGCGTCCATCGCCCTGCCTGCCATGAAAACTGCCACTGTAATGCCCGCTAAAGTGCAAGCGGCCGATGACACGGTCGCCAACCAGCAGCATTTCTTCCACCTCCAGTTGCAGGTCAGGGACGGCGGCGCGAAAGTTTTTAGAGGCGAACAAGGGACCTTCCGGGCCTTGTGGTCGGCCTGCCGGCAAGTTCCTGTCCATGAAATCATTTGCCAGGGCTGCCTGCATGTAGCGACTTTCACCGGTATGCCAAAAGGCGTAATAGCGACGAGCGGCCAGGGCCATTTCCTGACGCTGCGCTTCCGGAATGGACATGTCTGCGACGATGTTCTTCGGTAGCGGTAACTGCTCTTCAGGCGTTGCCGCCAGAGCCTGGCCACAGGCCGCCAAAATGACGAGACCGGGCAAGATTTTGGTGATCATGAGTTTTCCTTATTAGTTTGTCTGAACTGAAATTGCGCGGGATTTGCGCTCACCGTTACTGTGCTACCATTCCAATAATTTGAAAATATGCTTACAGATACAAGTATCTGTTCCAAATTGGAATAGATAAACAGGAAAGTGCAAGATGATAGAACTGGCCGACATGAAACTGTTTGTCCAAGCTGTGCTCAGCGGCAGCCTGTCTGCTGCCGGTCGCGAGCTTGGTTTTTCACCGGCAGTAGGCAGCAAGCGCCTGAGCAGGCTGGAAGCTCAACTCGGCATACGCCTGTTGCAACGTAGCTCACGACAACTGAGCCTGACAGAAGAAGGAGCGCTGTATTTTGAACGTTGCCAAAGCATACTGGGTGACATCGCCAATGCCGAAGCCGAACTGGGCCAAGGACTGGCGGAGCCGCGTGGCCTGCTGCGCGTGTCTTCTCCGGTTGCCCTGGGCAGGCATTACATAGGGCCAGCGCTGGAGAAATTTGCCCGCCGCCACCCAGGTCTGCAAGTACAGCTTTCCCTCAATGACCATGTCGTTGACCTGATCGCGTCCGGTTTTGATTGCGCCATCAGGATAGGAGCCAATACAGATTCACGCCTGGTCGCCCGCAAGCTGGCAGACAACCGCCGGGTGGTCTGCGCCTCACCCGCCTACCTCGGTGGGAACGGTGCACCTCAGACCCCGGCAGATTTATTGCAGCACAGCTGCATACTGATGCAAGGCACAGGCGCCATGCATGCAGACTGGCATTTTACTGCCGCCGATTCCGGTGAGGAACAGAGCATACGGGTACGCGGCAACTGGCTCACCGATAACGGTGAACAGGCGCACGACTGGGCCATTGCCGGACTGGGCCTGGTCAGGCGCTCCATCTGGGATGTCAGATCTGCACTGGCACAGGGGCAATTAATTGAAGTCTTGCCAGAGTGGAGCAGCAACAGTGCCCCCATACAGGCCATCTACCCAACCCGCCGCTACCTGCCCTTGCGCACACGCTTGTTTATCGATTTGCTGGTGCAGGAATTCAGCGTATGAGCTTGCGCTGCGGCGAGTAATCGGTCAGTTCCAGGGTACGGTCTTCCATCTCACCCAGCAAAGGTGAGCCTGCCTGGTTGGTGGCACGCTTGATGTCTGCCCATTCCTGGTCCGCCTTGAACTTGCCCCAGCGATCATTCATGGTCTGCTTGTCCGGCCATTCCAGCAGGTAGACAAATTCCGTACGCTCGCCACGCCTGGTTTCCCACATGCTGACGATCTTGAAGTCATAGCGCGCCATGATACGCATGGCATGGTCACGAAAACGGTCATGAAAGAGCTTCTTGTTGCCATCGAAGATTTCGTAGATGCGCAACTGGTGCAAGGTCGTGTCCGGCCTGGCGGCATCAGTTGCCTGGACACTGCTGCCAACTGACATCAAGGCAATACCCAGACACAGGGTGCGCAAGATATTATTGAGATGCCTGGTTAAAAACATGTTTTATTCCCATCAGCAAAAGTGAACAGGACCAGCTCTTTCATGGCATCTGAACACAGGAACCTGAATTAGTTCCGTCGTCGCGAGCAAGCAGACATTCAGGCAAAGCTCAGTCGCCAAGGTCGAACAGGGCAGACAGCGGTATGCCCGCCGGCTCTTCATACATGGCCAGCACCCAGGCCCTGGCGGGGTCACCGGCATATTGCCCGAGTGTTTGCACGACAAACTGTATGGATGTCTTGTCCAGCGCAGAAAATGGGTCGTCAAGCAAGGTGAGCCTGGCGTTGGCGGCAAAAGCTGCCGCCAGCCAGACTTTGCGCTTGCTGCCTGTCGACAGCATGAACAATTGCTTGTGCAAATGTGGCGTCAGGCCCAGACCTTCCGTCAGGGCTGGCAAGAGGCTGGCATCAAAATCCGGATAACTGGCTGGCAGCGACGCAAAATATTCAGGCACGCTCATCTGATCAAAATTTTCAGTACGCGGATCTATC
Organism: Undibacterium paludis; assembly: GCF_022568815.1. Lineage (GTDB taxonomy): Bacteria > Pseudomonadota > Gammaproteobacteria > Burkholderiales > Burkholderiaceae_D > Undibacterium. Next base: position 439,855 of record NZ_JAKZHX010000001.1, read on the forward strand.
CAGAATACCTCTCTTGCATAGCGTTCCGGCTGCTCATGCAGTGTTACGCCCTGCAATCTCAACTGCCCTGCCTGCGCTGGCAACATCCCGGCGAATAATTGCAGCAGGCTGCTCTTGCCGCGACCATCACCACCACGTACCAGTGTGATGCCAGGCTGTATGCGGGCTGACCAGTCCTGGAACAAGGGGGCGTCCCCATAACCAAAGCTGAGATTGTCGACTTCCAGAATAGCGGGCCGTTCAGTATTCATTTTGTATTCCCCAATTTGATGTGAAGAGTATACAAAAAGAATGACTGCTGTCTGCAGGAATATTTCCTGACCAGGCAGCACAGGGCTACAATTTCCAGACGGGACTGCTGATCAGCAGTCCCGTCTTCCGATTCCTACTATGGATCAGCCAGGATGGTGCAGGGCTTGCACCTGATCAATAACGGCCTTCTCATCATTGCGATGTACCAGTCGGTATAACAACGGCAGCACCAGCAGGGTCAGAACCGTCGACGACAAAATGCCGCCGATGACCACGGTAGCCAGAGGACGCTGTACTTCAGCCCCGGTGCCGGTCGCCAGCGCCATCGGCACGAAACCCAGCGAAGCCACCAGCGCAGTCATCAACACCGGACGCAACCGGGTGAGCGCTCCGGTGGTCACCGCCTCGTCCAGACGCATGCCCTCTTCACGCAGGGAGCGGATATACGAAATCATCACCAGGCCGTTGAGCACGGCCACCCCGGACAAGGCGATAAAACCCACCGCCGCCGAGATCGACATGGGGATACCACGCATGGACAGCGCCATGACGCCACCCGTCAATGCAAATGGAATACCGGTGAACACCAGCAAGCCATCTTTCACATTGTTAAACATGACGAACAACAAGGTGAAGACCAGCAACAGCGCCAAGGGTACAACGACCTGCAAACGGCCGGTAGCCGACTGGAGCTGCTCGAAGGTGCCACCCCAACTGGTCCAGTAACCAGGCGGAATCTTGACACTCTTTGCAAGAGCCTGCTCAGCCTCCATGACGAAGCTGCCAATGTCCCTCCCTGTCACGTTGGTACTGACCACGATGCGACGTTTGCCGTTTTCGCGACTGATCTGGTTGGGCCCCGGTGCAAAGTCCAGCGTCGCCACCTCACCCAGCGGAATGAACGAAGTCACCGCGCCGGCTTGCAACGGCAACGGGATTGGCAGGCGTCGCAAGGCATTCAGGTCGCTGCGCAGGTTTTCTGGCAGGCGCACCACGATATCAAAACGGCGATCGCCTTCGAACATGGTGCCGGCTTCACGACCACCGGTGGCGATGGCCAGGGCCTCCTGCACATCACCAATGTTGAGCCCGTAACGTGCGGTCTTCTCACGGTCAATCCGCACGGTCAACACGGGCAGGCCGCCAGTCTGCTCCACCTTGACTTCCACTGCGCCAGGAATTCCTTGCAGTACATCGGCGATCTTCTTGCCGATTCCAGCCAGGACATCCATGTCATCGCCATACAACTTGACGGCAACGTCGCTGCGCACGCCAGAAATCAATTCGTTGAAGCGTAACTGTATCGGTTGCGAAAACTCATAACCGTTACCGGCATATTGACTTGCTTCTTCCTTGATTGCTGCGATCAGTTCGTCGCGGCTCTTCTTCGGCGCAGGCCAGTCTGCCTCCGGCCTGAACATGATGTAGCCGTCCGAGATATTCGGTGGCATCGGGTCTGATGCGATCTCCGCCGTACCGGTACGTGCAAACACGCGATCAATTTCTGGAAATCTTGCCTTCAGGCCGGCTTCCAGTTTCTTTTGCATATCCAGCGACTGGCTCAGACTGGTGCCGGGTACGCGCAAGGCCTGGATAGAAATATCCCCTTCGTTGAGATTGGGAACAAATTCGCTACCCATGCGGCTTGCCAGCAAGCCGCACAATACGATCAGCACAACAGCAGCAGTCAGCACCGGTGCTGTGTTGTTCATGACTTTTTCCAGCAGCGGCTGGTAGGCGCTGCGGGCCATCAGCATCAGGCGATTTTCTTTCTCGGCGACACGTTTGCCGATGAACAGCGCCACGGCAGCCGGGATGAAAGTCATCGACAGTATCATTGCCCCCAGCAAAGCGATGACAACGGCAAATGCCATGGGATGGAACATCTTGCCTTCAACACCAGACAATGCAAAGATAGGCAGGTAGACCACCATGATGATCAACTGGCCAAATAACAGCGGACGACGGGCTTCCCGCGCTGCGGCGAACACTTCATGAAAGCGTTCACTCAGACTCAACTCGCGCTTGACACGTTCCTGGGCATGAGCAAGGCGGCGCACGCAATTTTCTACAATCACGACAGCGCCGTCGATGATGATGCCAAAGTCCAGTGCACCAAGACTCATGAGATTAGCGCTGACCTTGTAAGTCACCATGCCGGTAAAAGTGAACAGCATCGCCAATGGAATGACCATGGCGGTAATGATCGCCGCCCGGATATTACCGAGAAAGAGGAAAAGGACAGCGATGACCAGGATTGCACCTTCGAGCAGATTTTTCCTGACGGTGTTGATGGCTTTATCAACCAGCACTGTCCGGTCATAGACGGTCACAGCTTTCACGCCGGCCGGCAATGAGCGGTTGATTTCCACCATGCGCTTCGCTACCGCCTGTGATACCACACGGCTGTTTTCACCGATCAGCATGAAGACCGTACCCAGCACCACTTCGCGGCCGTTTTCTGTCGCAGCGCCGGTGCGCAATTCCCGCCCTATCGCCACATCAGCCACATCGCGTATGCGAATTGGCACACCCTGTACATTATTGAGGATGGTGTTGCGGATATCCTCCAGCGTGCTCACCTGGCCCGGCGCACGGATCAGAAATTGTTCACCATTGCGTTCTATATAGCCAGCGCCGACATTGCTGTTATTGCGGTCAATCGCCGTCACCACATCCCTGAGCGTCAAACCGTAGGAACTGAGCTTCACAGGGTCAGGCGTGACGTGATACTCCTTGGCATAGCCGCCAATCGAGTTGATCTCGGTGACACCTTGCACCTGACGCAATTGCGGCTTGATGATCCAGTCCTGGATTTCGCGCAGGTCAGTCGGGGTGTAGGCAGTGCCATCCGGCTTTCTCGCACTGGGCTCACTCTCTACAGTCCACAGGTAGATTTCACCGAGGCCGGTCGAGATTGGCCCCATTACCGGCACCACACCTGAAGGCAGGTTTTCCCTCGCCTCTTGCAGGCGCTGGTTGACCAGCTGGCGTGCGAAGTAGATGTCAGTACCATCCCTGAATATCACCGTTACCTGTGACAGGCCATAGCGCGACAGCGACCGCGTCTGTTCCAGGTTTGGCAAACCGGCCATCACCGTTTCGACAGGAAAGGTCACCCTTTGCTCCGTCTCCAGCGGCGAATAGCCAGGCGCACTGGTATTGATCTGCACCTGCACATTGGTGATATCCGGTACCGCATCAATCGGCAGTCTCTGGTAGCTGTAGATACCAATACCTGCCATGGCAATTACAGCCAGCATGACCAGCCATCGATGGGTGATAGCGAATTGAATGATTCGTTCAAACATGATTTATTCCCCTGTCAGTCTTCATGACCAGCACTGCCTTTGCCCTGCTCGGCTTTCACCACAAAACTGCCACTGGCAGCATACGGTGTACCTGCCTGCAGGCCGTCGACTATTTCCACCAGTTTGTCGCTGCTGATACCGGTCCTGACTGTCTGTGCTCTAAATCCCTTATCGACTTTGACGAAGACCACGGTTTTGCCATCCACCGTCTGCACGGCATCCGATGCCACTGCCACAGGAACATTTTTTTCCCCGCGCACCATGGCCGCATTGACGAACAGACCCGGTCGCCATGCCAGGTCGGGATTGGCAATCACGACGCGCGCCTTGGCGGTACGGGTCTGTTCCCCCAGCAGGCTGCCGACATAGCTGAGCTTGCCAGTGGCGGTGGAACCAGTAGCGGTGGATGTGATTTTTACTGTTTTGCCGATACGCAGACTTTCAAGGTCCCTGGGTGTGACCACCATTTCCACCCAGACACTGGACAAATCAGACAGCAGGAACACATTGGCGTCTTCCTTCACGGCCTCGCCTTGAGCAATGTGTTTTTCAACAACGACACCATTGAACGGCGCACGCAGCACATAGCGGTTGAGTGCACCATCGGCATCATTCACACCATCAGCACCCAGCGCCTGCAATTTGGACCTGGCAGACTGCGCTTCTATCTCAGCTTCACGCAAGGCAGTCTGCGCCTGTAGATAATCCTGCTCGGCAGATATCTTGTTTTCCCATAATTTTTTTTCACGCTGATAGCTTGTTTGCGCCAGGCCCAGTCGCTTTTGCGCAGCCAGCGACGCGCTGCGCAGGTCGGCCAGAGAGGCGCTTGAAATCACCGCCATGACCTGCCCCTTCTTGACGCTCTGCCCCAGGTCAGCCGATACAGACTCCGCCACACCTGGTGTACGCGGAACGATGTGGGCTGTCAGGTCTTCGTTAAAACGTACTTCGCCGGGCAATTGCACGATATTTCCCATGGTGGCGGACTCCGCTTTGGCGATAGTGATGCCGGCAGTTTCTATCTGCCGGGCATTCATGACGATGACCCCTTCTTCACCGGCATGATGGCCGCCTTCCTTGATCTCTTCGCTGGCATCATGGGCTTTTGCTGTCGCTGTACCGCTGTCTTTTTTCCAGAGCAGGATGATTACTCCCAGCACAATGCCTGTCAGCACAATCACGACCGTGGACATGTGAGATTTTTTATCGATATTGAATTTCATTTTGTATTCCTGTCTGCCGGCAAATTACCAGCCTTGTCTTCAACGACCACATAACGTTCAAGTTCTGCCAGCGCGCGATAGCGGGCAGAGAGCGTGGAAAGATACTGGGCCCGGCTCTGGAACAGCGTACGCTGGGCATCAAGCACATCAATAAAACCGAACTTGCCCAGCTCAAAGCCGGTGACTGCCGCATCAAAGGCACGCTGGGCAGCCGGCAGGATTTCCTTGCGCATGCTCTCAAGCTGTTCCTGCAAAACCAGGGTGCGCTGATGGGTCTCTGCCAGAGCCTGCGTCGCCTTCAGATACTCAACTTCCGCATCGGTTTTAGCCTTGTCAACACGGCGTAATGCAGCAAGCAGGTTGCCCTGGTTGCGATTGAACAGGGGCAAAGGAATGGAGAGCCCGACGATAGTCTGCGAGGTATTACTCTGACTCTCTTTCTTGTTGCCCACCGTGAGGGTAAGGTCCGGTATACCATCTGCCCTGGCCAGCCTGACTTGCGCCTCTTCGCGGGCAATCTGCATCCGTGCGCGCTGCATTTGCGGCGAGATGTCAAGACGCGCCTGTAATGCAGACAGCGCAGGAATGGCAGCCAGATTGATATCGGGCGTGACCAGAGAGCGCTCATCCAGTTGTGTGCTGCCCCAGAAGGCTGCCAGACGGCGTCTTGCCAACGCCGCATCAGACAATGCCTGCGACAACTCCAGCCTTGCACCGGCTTCAGCAACGCTGGAACGGGTATGCTCCAGCGGTGATATCTTGCCGGCCGCCACCCGGCGTCCGGCCGCATTGGCAGCCTTGCCGGCAAGACTCAGGGATTCCTGGGCGAGCGTGACGTGCTCCTGTGCCGTCAGTGCATCCAGGTAAGCCGCTGTCACACCGGCACGCAATTCGGCGCGTGTGACAGCGACCTCAGCTTGCGCCAGCGCATGGTCCCGATCGGCCAGCCGTATGCGTGCGCCACGCTTGCCACCTGTTTCCAGCGCCTGGCTGATCTGGACAGTGTCAGTACGATTTGCTGCCGACATGCCTTCGCGCAGCATGGACAACTCGGGATTGGGGGCAAGGCCAGCCTGCTCGCGCGTCGCCTCTGCAATGAGCAGCCCCTGAACTGCTGAACGTAGCTCAGGACTGGTCAGCAGGGTCATGCTGATCGCCTGTTCCAGTGTTAAAGGGGCAGTACTGGTATCGCTTGAACGCATCTGCCTGTCAACGGCAAACGGCGCGCCTTGTGGCTCGCTTGCCAGGGTATGCAAGGGGAATAACTGCGCCAATAGCACAGCCGCCCCCATGACAAAATGTCTGGATTGCATGGATAACTCCGATAAAATTAAAGGACGAAGAAATCCGGCGGCATGCAGCAACCGCAAGCTGTCAGCAGGTGTCGGTTACACTTTTATAAAAATGCAGGATACAAGCGCCGGAGTTAGGCGGCGAATGTCCACTTGGGACGTTCCGGAGGAACAACGTAATAAGAAGAGAGGATGACTTTGGCGGACACAGGCGCTGCTTCAGCGACCTGCAAAGGCGAAATACAGTCCAGGCAGCTGATCGACAAGGTATCATGTGCACAAGACGAGCAGTGTGAATGTGCCGAGGCTTTTTTTATATCGCCTGATTTTTCTTTCAATACAGATGCGCCATCGTTCTGCGTATCGCTGTCTGAGTGATGTCCCAGATGCTGTGCTGCCTTGCCGGTCTCATGCAGGCAATAAGCAGCCACCGGCCCCCAGCTGAACTGGAGTGCAAGCAGTGCAATCAACATGAAAAGAATTCGGCGAGTCATGGCCCGGATTATATCACCACCGATGAATCTGGATTTTTCTGTCAGGGGGGAAATTTATATGTCCTGACAATCTCCCCATCATTGATGCGGCTGGCGATTATTTCCTCATCATGATTTCAGGCATGCACGGGTCTGATCTCATGCAAATACCCGGTAAAAGTATCCCTGGGCGAAGACCCGGTCAATCGCGTCAGCAACTGCCCCACCTCACCGCGATGATAGGCGCCATGCCCCAGCACATGACCCAGCATTTCTTCGCGCGACATGCGGCCAGGTTTGCCATCGGTAAACGTGAAATCCATCATCTCGCGCAAGGCAGCGACATCCAGGTCAGTCACATAGTCGATATACCAGCGGTCGATGGAGCGAACAGCGCTGAACAATTCTTCCAGCGGCGGCGTAAGCTCTGGCGCAGTCGTCAATATGCCATGTGCCTGCCCTTGAAGATTGGCAGCAAAGATATCATCGACGACATAATTGTGATGAAGAATAAGCATGGCAGCATGCTCATCCTCCTTCGCGATCTTGCCACACTGAGCCATCAATCCCTGATAAAGCCCTTCGTTAGCCCAGGCTTTGTATTCAAACATCGATCTTAACAATGACATGGTTACACTTTCGGATAAAAAATACTGTTTGCAAGAAGTTGACTCAGCCGGAAAGTCTGGACAACATTCTGCTCCACAGCTAACAGCTTGACTACTCGCGTTTTTCCTTGAAGGATCAGGTTTGCGATATCACTCTCAGTTACAAGAAAAGTCTGATAAGCAAGCAATATGATCATGTTGCAAGCTCACGTTTCCGCGTTGTCCGGCTTTATATCTGACGTGCCTGGCCCGAGCACTGGTTCAGGCATTAAGGGCAATCAAGCCATTGGGCTGTGTAATACATTAAGCAGTGTAATACTCGCGCCGATCAAGATCAGCAAGCAGACTCGGGCTGGTCGGTGCCCAGCCCAGGATGTCGCGGGTCTTCTGGCTGGAGACAGTCATGTCCGCACCGGCGAAGTGGGCGAACCAGCCAAAATGCTCACGTCCACGAGATTCAACAGGCAGCCCCAGTTGACGGCCAATGACTTCGGCGATCGCCTTGAATGGAACAGCCTCGTCTGCCACGGCATGATAAACCGGCTGCGTCACGCCCTCCTCCAGCGCCAGCCGGTACACGCGCGCTGCGTCCAGCCTGTGCACGCCTGACCAGCAGTTCTCAACACCATCCAGGTAAGCTGATACACCCTTCTCGCACGCCAGCCTGACCAGCATGGGGATAAAGCCATAGTCACCGATACCATGAACCGACGGGGCCAGACGCACGGTGGCGGCCTTTACCCCTCGTCGGGCGACCGACCTTGCAGCCGCCTCGGACAGACGCGGTGAGCCGGGATGGGGCAGATCATCCTCCGTCGCACCGCGCTGCATGCCAAGCAGGCCGGAAGTAACGAGTAGCGGACGTGTTGAACCGGCGAGTGCCTCCCCCAGCGCTTCGATGACGTGCTTGTCCTGAGCGCAACTGGCCTGGAAGTTGGTGAAGTCGTGATTGAATGCGGTATGTATCACCGCATCAGCCGACTTGGCTGCTGCAGTGAGTGTACTGATGTCTTCCAGCGTGGCGTGCAGGACGCGGGCGCCGGCAGCGCTCAGTTGTGCTGCTTTGCTCTCTGAGCGCGCAAGACCGGTCACTTCGTGGCCAGCACTGACAAGTTCATGGACTACGGCAGAACCGACCCAGCCGGTAGCTCCGGTAACAAATACATGCATGATTTTCCCTTTCTTCAGGATAAACGAATGGAGAGTTCGACGTCGTCACCGTATGGCATGGACATATAACCACCACTGGAAGAACGGATACGCTCCAGGTATTGAGGGCAATAGTCGACGTTGTCGGCAACTATCAGCGCCCCTGGCCGCAAATAGGGTTCGATCAGATCAAGTACGTCACCATACAGTGCCTTCGCGCCGTCCAGCAGTAACAGGTCAATCGATTCAGGAAGATCGACGGCCAGCGTCTTGAGGGCATCGCCTTCCCGGAACTCCACCAGGTCGATCAAGCCACCTTCGGCCAGGTGCGCCTTTGCACGGGCGACCTTGGAGGGTTCGAACTCGCTGGTAATCAGATAACCACCGCCGTTATCACGCAAGGCAGCGGCGATGTATAGCGTCGAAATACCAAAGGAGGTGCCAAACTCAACAGCGGTGCGGACATTGGCGTTCCTGGCCAGCATGTAGAGCAGTTTCCCTGTTTCCGGGGACACAGGCAGCCAGAGGTCTTTGAGGCGCCCGTACAAATCCAGATATTCAGTCTTGCTGCGCATGAGACGTTCCTGCTCGTCGCGGGGAATCGTCGCCAGTAGCGGACTTGTCGTCGCAGCAGCCTGTTCAAAAAGACGGGCCAACAATGGCGCCAGAGGGGGTGTATTTAATGTATTCATGATCATTGATAAAGTGTGGTAAGAGCCTGATGCTCAAAAGGTAATGCGAATAATTCGTCGCGTTTTTACAAGACGCGCTGCTATAATACGACTGATTAGTCGCATTTTCTATTCGCATTCCTGGACAGGCTTTCAGACCATCATGAGCGCACGCAAACCACCCCAAATCTCCTCTAGAAAGCTACCTCAGCAGGCACGTTCCAGCGGGCTCGTCGCCGCCATACTCGAAGCAGCTATTCAGGTTTTGGCAAAAGAAGGCGCTGCCCGCTTCACCACGGCGCGCGTTGCAGAGAGGGCAGGTGTCAGCGTGGGTTCGGTTTATCAATACTTCCCGAACAAGGCTGCAATCCTGTTCAGGCTGCAGACAGAAGAATGGCGCAGGACGGCCGAAACACTCAGCCGCATACTCGAAGACCACAAGAAGCCGCCGCTGGAGCGCTTGCGTGTGCTGGTGCATACCTTCATCAAATCAGAGTGTGAAGAAGCTGACATGCGTGTGGCACTCAATGATGCGGCACCGCTGTACCGCGACGCACCAGAAGCGCGGGAAGCCAAGGCCTCAGTGACCCTGACCATGGAAGGCTTCATGCGTGAAGCAGCCCCTGATGCATCCGACGCAGCAAGGGCGCTGGCCGGCGATCTGGTGCTCACTACGCTGGGCGTGGTCGGTCATGATTTTTCGGCGAGTCCGCGATCAGCGGCAGAGATCAAAGCCTATTCCACGGCGCTGGCAGACATGTTTTGTGCTTACATCAGCAGTCTTGGTTCTTCCGGCAGTAGCGCTGCGAAGAAGTCAAAACCCAGGCGTCAGCGAGCAGCATAAATTCGATGCAGGGCATTGCGTCATCTCAACCCCAGGCGCACAGGTATGCTGCCAGAAGCACCGATGTTGAAATAGGCCCGGGTCGCCAGTTGTAATCCACGAGCTGCCTGCCCATTGGCAAAAGTCCCTGGTTTAAGTTCAATGTCCACATCCGGCCCCTTGATCTGCAATGACTTGATATGATCGGCAGGGATGACTTTCCCATCGGCCCGTTTGAGCAACACATCTCCCTTGCTCAAGCGGCTACGCTGGCGGATGAACCAGTTTTCTTCACCCGTCATTGACTCTATGTCAGTCGTAAAATGCAAATGACTCAGCTTGTACAAACGCGCATTTGCCAGTGTGATTCTCCGGGCCAGCGGTGCACTGCCACGCTTGATGATGCTAATGGATGCCGTGTCATCTTCCGTGTAGCTGTCGCCTGCTTTCGATGCCTCAGTGTTGTTCCCGACACGAGCTATCCGGATTGTTACTCCCGTTGCCGGGTCAGAAAAGACATCACCGGCCTGCCAGGTGGCGCCTGGTCCGTAACCATCCAGGCTTTTGTCGACAGGGCGCCAGACACCCGTCAGGTTTCTTTCCCCACCCACGTCGGGGCGATGGTAATACTGCCTGGAAATGATCTGCAGTACAGGTTTATCGCCGCTTTCCGGCAAGGTGGTATCAACACGATACAACAACACGCCTGCATGTTTTACCCGCTGGTCGTCACTGTTAACGCCTTGCCCGGTACGGAATTCAGCAACATAAGCGCTGGACAAGCCAGTGCGTATCACCACCATCTTGCTGCCACCCGGTGTTTCAACCGGGCTGATGACATGATGGCTGGGCTGTTCGCTGGACTGGCTGACGACATCAACCTGGTCATCGCGTATCCAGTGCATTTTCCATTTATGCCAGGCAAGAAAGTCATTGGATTGCCCACCGATATTGCCCATCATGTCCCAGCCTCCAACATAGAAGAATCTGTCGACCTCCTCGTCTTTGATTTTGGGCTGGTACATGTATAAGTCTGGCAGGCCGAAGGTGTGACCAGTCTCATGGATCAGCCAGCGATATCCCCACCGGAACAGGTCATTCCCGGCAGTGACGAAGGTGTCCAGAGTGTGTGCTTTGCCATCGCTGTCGACCAGCACTACACGCGAAGGTACTTCTGCCTGGCCCATATACTGATCATTGATCGTTGCCGGACCATTCGGCAGTCCTGACTTGCCTTGCGCGGGTATGATCAGCAGCAGGTCGTAGGCATCAACACGTATGCCGTAACGATCATAGGCAAGCTGTGCAACCTCGTGGCAGTAGTGGAACATGTCGCCGGTGTCTTCTGCACTGCCTCCCCATTTGTAATCCTTTGCCTTCTTGCCCAACATCAGCCAGTCCAGTTTGCGATGATGCTGCGGCGCGACCAGTTTAAGCTGCAACTGCCCGTATGACGAAGTATTGAACCAGGCGGCTGCGGGCTGCAAATAATTGAGGTAGGGTGCAAACTGACTGAACTGGCGATACTGTGCTTCTGCGTCGGCCGCTTTGCGGTCAGGGAATTCCACGAACAGCACCAGCATTGTTTTGGTACGCGAGGATGGCTGGCTTGTGATACTGCCTCTTTTTGCAAGCGGGCGACCGGCAAGATCACGATCCGGCGTCGTATCGCTGAAACGGTACAGGCCACGTTGCCCGGTCAGCGTATCAACATAGGATGGATCGCTGACGATGGTATTCCAGCCTTCATCCGTCCAGCCGCTGGTACCGATCAGGTGACCGTTCTCCGCAGGCTCACCTTTTCTGTGTACCAAGACAGGTTGGCTTGCCTTGAATTGTCCAAATGCGCGGGTTGCCACAGTAGTTCCCTCAGAACCGGTGCGGGCAAAAACTGAGGTACTGAGCAAGATCAACAGTTCATCGCCTTTGCTCTTGACGTCAAGAATATCGTTTGCAGCAACGACCAGACCGTCAGGGCGCGTGACCAGAATATCAGCAGCGGCTATGCCGGTCAGTGGCACACTGCTGCGCAAACTGATGCCGGTCAATCCCTGGAATATGGCGTGATCCAGTTTCACATGCAAACCCGATTGTGCAAATGCTACCGACGACAAACACAGCCACAACACCAGTATGTGTTTCACTGTTTGAAAAATCCTGCTCATACCACGACCTCATCTGATTTCATATACTTTTCAAACCACGCAATACGACGCAACCAGCTGTCTATCCGGTGCGCCCGTTCGCGAAAACTGCCATGGCCTTCACGCGGATAAATCGCCAACTCCGAAGTAACACCACGTTCGCGCAAGGCTGCGTAAAATTGCTGCGCCTCAATGACCGGCGTGCAGCGATCATCACGGCCGTGGATGAATAAGGTAGGGGTCACCGGATCATGCAACTGCAGCAGTGGCGAGCGTTCAACAGCGATACGCATATTGGCAAGCTCCGTCAATGGTCCGCCATTGATGAAGGCATGAAAATCATGGTCGCAGGCATAATGACAGCTGACATGGCTGGAAATAGACGATACAGACACGGCTGCCTTGAAGCGTTTGGTAGTCGCTACCGCCCAATTGGTCAGATAGCCGCCATAACTGCTGCCGGTGACGCCCAGCCGTTCGCCGTCGGCAAACCCGAGGGCGACACAGTGATCGATGCCAGCCAGGATGTCATCAAATTCAGCACCTGCGGGATCACCAAGATTCATGCGGGCAAAATCCTGCCCCCAACCGGTATTACCGCGATAATTGGGCAGGAAAACAGCAAAACCAGCCAATGCATACGGTAAGGCATTACCGGGGTTAAAACTGTATTTGCTTGCATAGCTGGGGCCGCCATGGATATCGACGATCATCGGCAATGGCGACGGGCTGCGATGGTGCGGCAACAAAAGCAAACCCTCAAGTACGAGGCCGTCCTTGCCATGCCATGTTAAATGACGCACTTCCGGATAACCGGAGAGCAAGGAAACGACATGCTGATTCAGCTCACTGATGCGCGTCCACTCCAGATCATGCAATCGCTTCCAGCAGATTTCCGGCGGTGTGCCTGTTGACTCACGCACGGTCGCCATCATCTTGCCGTCGGCCGATACGGCAACCCTGGCCGTATACCCGCTTTCGCCAAGAGCGGCATCTTCCCGTTGTTGCCACTCTATCTGGCCATCGAGCGACATCACACCAAACACGGTGCCCAGCCTATCCCAGCCGCTAAACCACAGCCGGCTGCTGCTCAGCCATTGAATACAGGTCAGGTTGGATTGCCGGTCACGGCCAGGGACTGACACTGCCCCGGTCACAAGATCAAGCATGCTCAAATCACCGGCGACGAGGCCATGGTCGCTGGCCCATGCCTCCACAAAAGCGAGCTTGCCGCCGTCAGGGCTGACGGCCAGGCCCTGCAATTGCCAGGCTGGTGTATGCAACACCGTCACTACGCGACTATCGAAGTCGACACGGATCAGTTGCGCACGATGCCAGCCCCGCTCGCTGGCATCGTGCGATGCGATGGCGACTGCGCCATCGGGTAGCAGGTCAAATTCCCATACGCTATGTTCGCGCGGCCCGACTTCTTCAGTCATACCAGAGGCAAGCCAAATCCGGAACAGCCGGCGACGTATCGTAAGGTCTGGTGTCATTTCTGGTTCTTGTGCATCACCCCACCAGATCCTGGTGGCGGCATGTGTTGCACCTCCGCTCAGGCCACGGTCAGCAGCAAGCACAACGATGGATTCGCCATCTGCAGACCAGCGTATATCCTCAATCGTACCGGGGATCTGGCCCACACCATGTGCTTGACCGAAAGCATCCAGCAGGAAAAGTGCAAACTTCCCCGGACAGTCACGATCCGAAGCAAAGACAAGCCTGTCGTCGCAAGGTGATGGCCGGACAAGTATGTCTGCCTGCGGGCCATCGCTGAGTTGCCGCGCGCCAGCCGCATCGAAGCGCCAGATACGGCTTGGGTTTGGCGACCCTGCTTCACTCGTTGCGTTTCGAATGGCGGCGAACACGGCATCGCCATCACGGTTGAAACAGAGGTCGGAAGCAAAGCGCAAACTGGCAAGTGCACCGAGAGCAGCTTCTATAGTCATTGAATTATTTTCCTGAAAGTTGCGTAATGTAGTTACGTGATGGCAAGAGCAGATCACTTGCCCGCAGCCAAATGCGGCAAAGTTAACCACCGGACATAAAAAATGGCTTGATGTTTGTGCCTGCCTGTTTGTTTGAAATCGGCACAATCACCTGATCATTGCCACCTGGCATGCCATTGTGCTGATTTCGGCATGCCAACTATCGGGAATCATCAAGACCGCGCGACAATACTTCTGCAATACTGGTCCAGCTCATGGGGAAATGGCAAAGAGCCAATGAAGGCCAAGGCAGCCCGCAGCATGCCAATTTCTTCATCGAGTGCTGTCGAAATGATCAGCCTTGCCGCCATTGATACCTGGGAGGATTTCAACATGTCCGAACCAACTCTTGATAGTCCCGAAGGTCTGGTCGACTGGTTTCGGCGTGGCGGCGTCACTGGCCCCTTGCGTCACTGCACAGGGCCTCTGCCCCTGTCCAGGGCATCCATCGTACGCTGGTCTTCCGACAAGCCGGATACGACGATACAGACCATCGGTACACATGCAGACAATTATCGTATTGCCGTCTTGCTGGAGCCCCTGGAGTCACAGATCTGGAATGGCGAAAGCCCGGTCTGCGGCGGCATGATAGGGGCAAACCGTTTTCGTATCTGCCCGCCTGGTTCACAAGGGCGCTGGCGGCGCATGAGCAGCTGCGACATCGTCAATATCTTCATTCCCACGGCCACCATCAACACACTGGGGCGCTTGCGCGATGCCGAAACCCCGTCCTTGCTGGCCGACACCTCGTACACGCCAGACCGCGTGGTGCTGGACCTGGTCGGGAAGCTGCTCAATGCCCAGCTACTTGCCGGGTCCCTCGCACAGCAGTTCTGCGACAGCATGATCACCGCCCTGGCAAGCTACCTGCTGGAGAATTATTCGCAATCCGTCCCCGGACAAAAGCCAAGCAGCCTTTGCGGCACACGGCTGCAAAAAGTGCTTGCCCATATTTCAGAATGTGTGGCCGAAGACGTATCGATTGCCGCCCTGGCCGACTCCTGCGCAATGAGCGAATCACATTTCTCCCGCGAGTTCCGCAAAGCGGTAGGCTTGCCGCCTCATCAGTATGTGATGAAATTGCGCCTTGAGCGCGCCAGCCTGGCCCTGCTGGAAGGTGATGCCCGCATCATCGATATCGCTGTTTCCCTGGGCTTCAATAATGTCAGCCACTTTTCGCGCGCATTTGCCATGCGCTACGGCTTGCCACCGGCCATCTTCAGGCGCAATCGCCACAACTGTGCCTGAGTGGCATTCACTGGCATTGATCACAACAGGATTTTGCAATTTTGGCAGGATTTGCAGTGCCATGGCGGCATCGATCCCGCAAAATACGGCATGCTGTACACTCGGACAGGTGTTCTTGTATGATCGCGCCAGCCATTTCCCTGCCACACTCGCGGCGTGGCCCGCCCTGCCAATCCAGCCTGAAAAAAGGATGATCCCCATGCACCGTCGTTTGCCAATTCAGTATATTGCTGCGCAAGCATTACGCGCCGTCTTGTGCCTCCATGCTGCGGCAGCCCTGATTTCCCTTTCCGGCTGCGCGTCCTTAACAGCTACCGCAGACAAATCCAGCCAGCCCGAAACCGACAGCTTACGCGCCGAATGCCCTGCCGAAGTCCGCTATGCCGCAATAGCCTCGCCGGGTGCGACACTGGCTGAGCTGAAAAGCGTGAGTGAAACCCGTCTGGCAGCCCTGCATTTGACAGCAACATGGAGCGTTCCCGAAGGCGAAGCCTTCGTCGACAGTGAAGCCGACCGCCTGCGCCTGCAACGCCTGCTCAGTGTCGTGCTGCCGGCGCTGGAACGTTATCCGGTGGTCCTGTTCGAGCGCATGCGCTTGAGCCATATCGCCCTGGTCAAGAACCTCACTGTGGCCGGCCAGCGGCGAAAAGCCATGCCGGCGCCAGACACAGCCAGCCTTGTCTATGCCGACAACGATGAAAACATCTGCCTGGCAGGTATGGAGTTGCGCACACATCACGAGTTCTACCACTTTATCGAACACCGCACATTCGGCGACTTTTATTATCGCGATCCGCTCTGGTTGTCACTGAACCCGGCGGCTGTGTCCTATGGCAGTGGCGGTGCAGCGGCCTATGGCACAGGCTTTGTCAACCTGGGGCATCCTGCTGCCGCCATGGTGAGCCGCTATGCATTCTATGGCCCGGAAGAAGATAAGGCAGAAATGTTCGGCTGGATGATGACGCCGGGCTACGCCCGCCGCGTACTGCAATGGTCGGCAGATGACATGGCCCTGGCTGCCAAACGTGGCTTCATGATCCGCTTTTTCCAGGAGCAGAGCGGCGGCGTAATGGGGCCAGAATATTTCATGCAACGGGCACAAGCTGTTACGGCTGCGGTACAGCAGTCAATGAGCAATCAATGAAATGAGCCAGTCAATAAATCAACCATCACTTTTCTGAGCAGGTTTCGCCAACTTCAGCAAGAAATGTGAAGCAGCGAGCTTTTCCCAGGGTAATACTCGACTCCATCGTATCTGCGTGATCGATGTCTGATGGATGTTTGAGCCTTGCCTCCAATAGGCAAACAGAACAGGCGCGAGCAGAAAGGAGCGTTCAGACGCACCCCAATCTGCCCCCGCAAACCTCATTAGCACAAGCATCGTCTTCATCAGCGCAGCGATATCCCGGCACACCCATCAGTGCCGGTGATTCACTCAAATAGCAAGAAGATTGGAGACGTGGTGATTAACAAAAGCATGAGTTATGGCAGTGCAATTCTGCTGTTGGGCGGCATGACCATAGGCGCATCAGCCCAGGAAGCCGACAAGACAAAAGAAGTGGAAAAAGTGGAACGCGTTACGATCACGGGATCGTCCATCAAGCGCATTGACGCCGAGACCGCACTCCCCGTGACGGTCATCAAGGCCGATGAATTGATTAAAAAGGGAATGACAACGATAGAAGAGGCGATGACCTCACTATCCATGAACCAGCAAACCACCGTGGCGGCAGGCAATGTCGGCGCGGAAACCGGCGGCAAATCCTCTGCCAACCTGCGCGGCCTGGGCGACGGGCGCACCCTGATACTGCTGGATGGCCACCGCCTGCCCAACCACCCCTATGACGGCAGCAGTGCTGATCTGTACAGCATCCCTTTTGCCGCCATCGACAGGATAGAAGTCCTGCGCGACGGCGCCTCACATATCTATGGCACCGACGCCATTGCCGGTGTCATCAACTTCATCACCAAACGCTCGGTCAAGGACACCACCGTCACGCTGGAAGCGGTCACGCCGCAGCAGAGCGGCGCCAGGGAAAAACGTTTCAGCCTCACCACTGGCTTTGGTGATCTCGATAAAGATGGCTACAATATTTTTGGCGCCATCGATCATCATGAACAATCCAGGCTGATGGCGACAGAACGCGCGTTTTCGGCGACCGGTATCCTGCCCGACAAGGGCATCAGCAAGACCAGCGGCACGACCTTCCCGGCCAATTTCTTTTCCTCCGCAGGCATCACCGGCAACCCCAGCTTTGCATCCGGCTGCCTGCTGCCCGACGCCATCAAGAGTACAAGCAACCAGACCTGCCGCGAAGACTATGCACGCTTTGTCGACGATATTCCAGAAACCAGACAGAGCAGTTTTCTCGGCAAGGCCTCTCTGAAAATCGGTGCAGATGGCCTTGCCGGACTGGAGCTGCTGCATAGCGAAAGCACCAATATCAACCGTATTGCACCGCCACCGATGACGGGCCTGATCATGCACTCCAGCAGCAAATGGTACCCGGGCGGCACAGGTGGCACACCGGCCGTGGCTGGCCTGACCGGTGAAGACCTGACGATCAGCTGGCGTACGGTCGAAGGTGGCCGCCGTGAAGCGACCAATCTCGGTATCTCTGACCGCCTGGTGGCGTCCTTGTCAGGCACGGTGGCTGGATGGGAACTCAACGGCAGCATCACCACCGCACGCACCAGGGTAACCGAGGATTTGACAGCAGGCTACCTGAACGACGTGGCGATACAGAACGGTATCAACAGCGGCGTACTGAATCCGTTTGGCCCGCAGGATGCGACCGGCGCCAGCCTGCTGGCCAGCTCACAGGTGCGCGGCCAGGTCGTTGCGGCGACTGCCCGCAATACCGGTTTTGACATGCGTGCAACACGTGACCTGATGCAATTACCCGCCGGGCCACTGGGCTTTTCCATAGGGGCAGAGGGTCGGCGCGAAACTTCAGAATTCATCATCAAGCGCGGCCCGCTGGACCAGATGATGATATCGCGTGCCAGCGGCCTGGTATCAGCCAAGGACAACAGCGGGTCACGCAATCTTTCTGCGGTCTTTGCAGAAGTCAATATTCCCGTCACCCGTGAACTTGAAACGCAGGTAGCTGCACGTTATGACCGTTACAGCGATGCCGGCAACAGCTTCAATCCCAAAATCGGCTTTCGCTATCAACCCGTCAAGCGGTGGCTGTTGCGCGGCTCCTTCAATACCGGCTTCCGTGCACCCACGCTGTATGAGCTGAACGGCCCCATCGTCAGCAGCCTGACTTCGACACAATATAACGACCCCTTGCTGTGTCCCGGCGGCGTACCTAAAGCTGGTGTGAACCCCAATATCTCCTGCAACATGAATTTGCCAACCCATGTGGGCGGCAACCGCGATCTCAAGCCAGAGCGTGCCAAGTCCTACTCGCTGGGCATGGTAGTTGAACCCAATTCAATACTGACGGTATCACTGGACTATGCCAATATCTCGATACGTGATCAAATCGGCGAAGTGCTGTACGAGCAGATCATCATGAACGACTTCGACAAGTACCGTGATCGCTTTCACTACAATGCTGCCGGCACGGCGCTGGACTATATCAATGTGTCATCGCTGGGCAATTCGGGCGAAGTCACGACGCAGGTCATCGATATGACAGCGCAATGGCGTCTGCCGGCCTTTTCCTTCGGCACTATCGATGGCTGGTTCAATGGCTCTTATGTGTTGAAGGATACGTATACGACCATAGATGGCGACACGCCTGACAACATCGGTGTCTATAACGGGGTGGTGCGCTGGCGCCACAATGCCGCCATACGCTGGTCGCAGGGTCCATGGTCTGCGACCTTGTCACAGCGTTACTCTGGCGGTTATACCGATCAAAACCTGGTGGAAGACAAGTTCAAGCGCAATGTGTCAGCCAATTCCATCTGGACCCTGGCAGGCAGTTATACTGGCTTCAAGAACCTGACACTGTCGGCAGGCATCAAGAACCTGCTCAACACCAACCCGCCGTTCTCGAACCAGGCGCCGAATGCGCAAACCGGCTATGACCCACGATTTGCAGACCCAATAGGCCGTTCGTTCTATCTGCGGGCTAGCTATAAATTATAAGTGTTGAGGGGAATTCCTTCCCCTTGAAGGGGAAGGAATTTAAACATCAACTTAACTGGCCACAGCCTTACTCCGCGCCACATGCAATTTCCTGTAACTGTCAATCAGACGTGCATGCCTGTCCAGCCCTTCCAGTTTCATGCTCGTCGGCGTCAGGCCATAGAAACGCACGCTGCCATCAACTGAGCCCAGCACCGCATCCATACGCTCATTGCCAAACATGCGGCGGAAGTTGACGACATAATCATCAAGCTCCAGCTCATCATCCAGCGTCACTTCCAGCACCACATTCAGGGCCTGATAAAACAGGCCGCGGTCAACCGTATTGTCGTTGTACTGCAAGAAGGTTTCGACCAGCTCTTTGGCTTCTTCAAACTGCTGCAAGGCGAGATTGATGAGCAGCTTCAACTCCACAACCGTGAGCTGGCCCCAAACCGTATTCTCATCAAACTCTATGCCGATCAGGGTAGCGATGTCGCTGTATTCGTCCAGCTCATTGTTCTCAAGGCGATCAAGCAAGTCTTCCAGTTGCTCATCATTGAGCTTATGCAGATTCAGGATATCTTCGCGGAACAGCAAGGCCTTGTTGGTGTTGTCCCAGATCAAATCCTCAACGGGATACACTTCAGAATAACCGGGCACCAGAATACGGCAGGCAGTTGCCCCCAGGTGATCATACACGGCCATATAGACTTCGCTACCCATTTCCCTGAGTATGCCAAACAGGGTCGCGGCTTCATCAGCGTTAGAGTTTTCACCCTGACCAGAAAAATCCCATTCCACAAATTCAAAATCCGATTTGGCACTGAAAAAGCGCCATGACACTACACCGCTGGAATCGATGAAATGCTCAACAAAATTATTTGGCTCAGTCACCGCATTGCTGACAAAGGTAGGCTGAGGCAGATCATTGAGGCCTTCAAAACTGCGGCCTTGCAGCAATTCTGTCAGGCTGCGCTCCAGCGCCACCTCAAAGCTAGGGTGCGCACCGAAGGAGGCAAACACACCACCTGTGCGCGGGTTCATCAGCGTCACGCACATGACCGGGTACATACCACCGAGCGAAGCATCCTTCACCAGCACGGGGAAGCCCTGCTCTTCCAGCCCCTGTATGCCAGCCACAATGCCAGGATATTTCGCCAATACCTCTTGCGGCACATCCGGCAAGGCCGTCTCCCCTTCCAGAATTTGACGTTTGACGGCACGCTCAAAGATTTCAGACAGACACTGCACCTGCGCTTCCGCCAGGGTATTACCGGCACTCATGCCATTGCTGGCGAACAGGTTTTCTATCAGGTTGGAGGGGAAGTAAACGACCTTGCCGTCTGACTGCCGCACATAAGGCAGCGAACAGATACCACGCTCTGCATTGCCGGAATTGGTATCGATCAGGTGCGAGCCGCGCAGCTCACCATCAGGGTCATAAACTTCCAGGCAATATTCATCGAGTATCTCCTTAGGCAGCGCATCTTTCTTGCCAGGCTTGAACCAGCGCTCTTCCGGGTAATGCACAAAGGCTGCATTGGCAATATCCTCGCCCCAGAACGAACCCGCATAAAAATGGTTACAACTCAGACGTTCGATATACTCCCCCAGGGCAGAAGCCAGCGCGCTCTCTTTAGTCGCGCCCTTGCCATTGGTAAAACACATGGGCGAATGCGCGTCGCGTATATGCAGCGACCACACATTAGGGATGATGTTGCGCCACGAAGCAATCTCTATCTTGATACCCAGCCCCGCCAGCAAGCCAGACATATTGGCAATGGTCTGCTCCAGCGGCAAATCCTTGCCCAGGATGTAGGTTGCCGCATCGGCAGAAGGATTCAATGTCAGCAAAGCCTGCGCATCGGCATCGAGGTTTTCAACCTCTTCAATCACAAACTCCGGCCCCGCCTGCACCACTTTTTTGACCGTGCAACGGTCAATCGAGCGCAAGATACCTTCACGGTCCCGGGCAGAAATATCCGCAGGCAACTCCACCTGTATCTTGAAAATCTGCGCGTAACGGTTTTCAGGATCAACAATATTATTCTGCGACAGCCGGATATTCTCAGTAGGGATATTGCGCGTATTGCAATACAGCTTCACAAAATAGGCCGCGCACAAGGCCGACGAAGCCAAAAAGTAATCAAAAGGACCAGGCGCAGAACCATCCCCCTTATAACGGATAGGCTGATCCGCTATCACCGTAAAATCATCGAACTTGGCCTCAAGACGAAGCTTGTCGAGAAAGTTAACCTTAATTTCCATGGGGGAGTTCCAAAATAATGTTCAAAATCGTGTAGGCGGTATTATCCGTCTTTTCTGGGATGGCGAGGAGGGCTTGTTGATGCACTTATTATCGAGTCTCACTTGCGACCAGCCACACTGTTCAGCAAGCGCAACAATGATACCCTCCGACCCACGGATGTAAGCCAACTTATACGTATCCTCATACTGCATTTCACCAATGATCTCTGCACCGTGCACACGCATGTGTGAAACAACAGCATCGATACTCTCGACAGCGAACATGACACGGCGCAGCCCCAGGGTGTTGACTGGAGAACTCACGGGCCCGAACCTGATTACATCCGGCGTATGAAACTTGTCAAGCTCAATGCCTTGCCCATCAGGTGTCCGCAGCATCACGAGCGTGGCCCGCACATCCTTGAGGTCGATCAGCTTGCCAACCAGCGGACCTTCAACTGTGGTCTCGCCTTCCAATCTGAGACCAAGTTCGATGAAGAAGATTTTGACAACTTCGAGATCATCAACCACGATGAGGATGTTGTCCATGCGTTTAATCGTCATAGCTTTGCTCCCCCATATTCATTACTGGTGCTCATCAGGTCATGTCACTCTTTATTCAACCGTGACGTTTTTTGCCAGGGATCTCGGTTTATCTACGTCCCCCAGTACCATTGATGAAGTAATCAAAAGAACTAGGCGTAGTACCATCACCCTTATACCAGATAGGCTAGTCAGCCACCGTAAAGTCACCGAACTTAGCTTCTGGATAAAGCTTATCGAGAAAGTAGAGCTTAATTTCCATGGTGACTTCCAAAATAGTGTTCAAAGTCATGTAGGCCCTAATATTTGTCTTTTTTTGGTGACAGGAAGATTTGATCTGCAAGCCACTATTAACATGCACTCGGATTTAAAAATGCGATTCGTACAGGATTTAATGGCACAGCAAGTGTGATCAATTTTTAATCCGAAGCTAGCGCAATAATGCGGCGCAAAATTTCCGATGAAATCAAATTTCACAATCACATTCTGGATATGTGTAGCATCCGAGCAAAAATATCATAAGAACAACTTGTCGCCGCATGTTACGGCCACTCATGTTTATAAGGATTGTTGTAAAATTTTCTTGTTAATTAATTATATGTAATGCACAATTAATCATCACCATTGCTAACGCACATCAAGACCAAATTCACGTTTCGTCAGCTTAGTTGCTAATAAAGTCTGGGAAGAATTGAAAAATTATTGTTGAACCTTTTTTTACTCACAAGGACTTTGCCTTATGACAAAAATAAAAATACAACTTGTGCTTCAAGGAGGTGGCGCAAAGATTTTTGCAATAATGGCTGTCTTAGATGCTATTCAAGAACTTGAAAAAAACCCAAAAAACTCAAGGTACATACATGTTACTTCTGTTGCGGGAACTTCGGCAGGAGCTATAGCAGGCGCATTATTTGCGGCTGGAGTGGACTTCAAAACACTTAGATCATCTTTTATAAACGGTGATGGTCAAGCGTTAGTAGAAAATTTTGCAATGCCAATGGGAAAGTTGAGGAAATTAAGCAAATTGCTATCGCTAGTGGGTAGACGAGCCCCGCTCTTCTCGCAAGAGCCACTACGTCAATATCTAGATAATCATTTAAGGGCACAGGGCATAATAAAGTTCTCTGACTTCTCAGGAAATAAACCGAAAGTATATGTAGTAGCTACGGATCTGACATATCGAAAACCACATTTTTTTCTTGATGATGATCAAGTAGTTCCGGCCCTACTCCACTCAGCAGCTATCCCTTTCATTTTTCGTACTTGGTTCTCAAAAAAAGATAAACAAAGTTTATTGCTAGTTGATGGAGGAATTACAGAAAACTTTCCATTTGGGCATGGCTTTTCAAATCACGACTCATATCGCATGGGAATTGCTTTTTCTGACACTAGTTATGAAACACCAACATCTGCAACAGGTTTTACAATGTCCCTCCTTGACGCAGCAATGAGAGCATCGACGAAGAATTCGATGCACGCTATTCCCGAGGAGGATATTTTTGTATTAAATTCGAAAGTTAGAACATTTGAATTTCATCGGCTTGTGGGTGAGAATGGCGTGTTTGGCGTTGAATACGATGCAATCAAAGTGCAAGCCATGGCTTGGATTCAAGATTTCGTTACCCGAAAGCGAAATAAATTGACGTCATGGGACATCTCCCCTTGGGAAGAGAAAAATGGTACTGCTATAAATTTAATGAGTGGACTATATCGCGCGTATAAAGAGCATGAAGAAAAGATTAAATATAGATGCCATTCAATAATTTTTAGAGTGAGGGCTCACAGCTTAAATGAACTCACTCCTTCGCCTGACGAGTTTCATTTTGAGACAACATTCTCGGCTCAAATGGGTCAAATAAGTTGCCTGGGTTTAAGTTTGATAGATTCGTCAAAATTGGGGATGGATAGAGTTAACAGCACCGTCAAAGTATTTTGTCCAAAAAATAAAATTGTTCCAATAGAAATACTTCCAGCTATGGATGAAGAAGGAAGTAAAAATCGGTTGCTTCTCATTTTTTTGAAAAACCCAATAGCAATTGGAAGTGGCGTTTATAAATTGCGCTACAAAGAAATGGCAAATTCTTTTTTCCCAAAAATTATAGACAAAAATGGAATTCCCCAATCAGGTATCGATGAAATGTTAGTGAATCCGAGCCGTGCCGAAGGAAGCATTGGCGAAGTAAAATTCATTCTTGATATTCCCAAAAATGTCGCTCATAGACTTCGGCTAGAACAGAGACAAGATAACATTGGTAGATTTACCACTGATCAAGAAATCCCAGAAAGTGAGATGCTCGGAAACCAATGGATATCAACAGGATGGATTGGGGAAAATGTAAATGGCAAGTATGGCGTTAATATCGTGGCCAGCTAAATAATTTGCATTAGGATAGAATATTACCTAGACTAAGTAAGAGAGCATTGCCAATCGGCAATTTTTCAATAACAGAAAGGAGCAATGTATGAACCTTGAATTCACATTCTAAAGAAAAATGCAATTAATTTTTCCATTAAATTTGTCCAATAAATCAAAGCTAGTAAAAATAAATGCAAGGACATTACCGATTGAAGCGCATATTTTTGTATCTCTACTATGCTTTGGTCGATAGAGAGTACTGTCGATCAAAGCATAGTGGAATATTTAAATTACAATTTCCTCATGGAAATTCAGCGCTATGCAACACGTGCTGACGCACAGGCCGTCATCCAAGAATACATTGAAAGCTTTTATAACCGCCAGCGACGTCACTCACGTCTCAGAAATATGTCGCCGATCTTGTTTGCTGACAATTTTTATCGGCAATCCCAGGCAGCTTAGAACATGAGTGTCCGCTATTGACAGCTCATGTCAGTTTGCACTTGCCTCGTTTTCATGGACAATTTGAGCTTCTTCATTGAAACTCCTAAATTATCTGGCGTTCTGAATTGCTGCCTCCCCCTAGGCTCACGACTCCGAATCAAACCCAAACACCCGAAGCTCCTGCTCACAGCGACAGGCTTTAGCGAGACGTGCAGCCCAGGCGATGGCGTCCTCTCTGGAAGGAAGCTCAAGCACAGTAAATCCACCATTGAGTGGCGGTGCCCATGGGTAGCCGCCCTCGGCGACTGCGCCATTGGCTGACACCAGGGCGGGTGCTACTGTTTCATCAATGCCACCGGCGAACACATAGACGCCTGCTTCCTTAGCCTCGCGTATCACGGCATGCGCGTCGTGCCCTACCGCCTCCATCTCACTGTCGCGGACTTTCATTGCAGCACTGGGGAATGAAATGAGGTACTTTGCCATGATTTGCTTTCTCCAAGAATTTTGCGGTTAGCGATAAAGACCACGTTTGGGGTATGCAGACTGACTACTTTTACTGCAAAATTATTCACTGTATTCAGATAACTGACTACAGTGAATAAAGTTGGTTACCGCAGTATGTCGAGCGAGTTGGCTAAGGTATTGCTCATCTGTACGACAGGAGTGACATACGACTAGCCAGGCGAGAATATACCAAAAATGACGAGTATCCAAATTAGCAGACCCAGGACGATCCATGCGTAATTCGCGACTGTGAAGCGGCTATTGCTTTCGCCATTGGGATCTCCACAGCTAGCATTGATCATTTGCTGTGCACTAAGCAATTGGGCAAGCAATGGCGCAAGAATCAGGATTGACGCGATGTCTGTGTAGGGCGAGCCGATAGAACGATAGCTCAAACGATCAAGCACATTCGACACGATCATAGTCAACACCAGTTTTGTTGCTTGCGATTCGTTATTCCATTCTGACACTGTCGCATTATCGTCGCCATAGGCCTTGACTTCGCGGAACAAGGCATGGGTGAAAAAGATTGCGAATATCCCACGTGGCACCGGCCAGATCGAGCGGTCGTCATCGAATTTGTCCGACATACGGTTCTTGTAGTTGCTCCAATTCTTATAGAACCAATAGACTGAATACATACCAAGCGTCGCTATATACAGTATCGCCAGCTTTTTTCGGGAGACTACGTAAAAGGTGGGAGCGACAATCACGACTTCATCGCTTCTCTGGCTTTCGGCCATCGGCTGGCTATTATTGATCATTGAGGAATTCCAATTCTGCTTTCAGTCTGGTCTGAACAAGCGTTCAGCGCATTAAGATTTTAACATTTTGCAAATATGCTGTCCGGCAAGACAATCCCACCAGCACTGCAAAATGTCCGGGTGCCCGGTTCAGAGCATATTCTGAGCGTTTGCTCCTGACCGAAATGCTGATTGTAAGTGCTCACACTACATGAGTTTTCCAGATGCGACCAGCCGACCGCTTGCAGCTCACTAGAGCAAACTTCCGGGCAACTTTTTTCACTCTAGTCACCGACTCACGCTGGCATTATTCAAACGTTAGGCTTTTTGCCTGGTTACGTGGCTTGTCAACATCCGTCCCGCGCGCCAATGCTGTGTGGTAGGCCAGCAATTGCAGTGGCACTACGTGCAGTATGCGTGATAGTTGGCCGTAGTGTTCTGGCAGGCGGATGACGTGTACGCCTTCGCTGGAGGTGACGCGAGAGTCGGCGTCGGCGAAGACGTAGAGTTCGCCAACGCGGACGCGGATTTTCTGCATGTTGGATTCGAGTTTCTCTATCAGAGTGCCTTTGGGGGTGACGGTGGCGATAGGCATTTCCTTGGTGACTAGAGCCAGGGGCCGTGTTTGAGTTCACTGTTCCAAAGCCAACATTTCATGCGTTAGCGAAATCCACGGCACACTCCTGCCTCAAGACTCTGGATCAAACCCAAACACCCTAAGCTCCTGCTCACAGCGACACGCCTTGGCAATACGTGCAGCCCAGGCGATGGCGTCCTCTCTGGTAGGAAGCTCAAGTACCGTAAAGCCGCCATTGAGTGGAGGCGCCCACGGGTAGCCGCCCTCAATGACTGCACCATTGGCTGACACCAGGACTGGAGCTACTGTTTCATCAATGCCACCGGCGAACACATAGACGCCTGCTGCCTTTGCCTCGCGTATCACGGCATGGGCGTCGCGCCCCACTGCCTCCATCTCATTGTCGGGCACCTTCATTGCAGCGCTGGGGAATGAAATGAGATACTTTGCCATGATCTGTTTCTCTAGGAATTTTGCGGTGAATGAGAAATTGATTTGAAACAATACAGTTGGTCGTTACCCTAGATATCCGGTTCTTGATTCTACAGACATCTGTGCTCCCGGCAAAGTTGGTCGGCATGATCCAACTCAAGTTGTAAGCCAGAGCCCAGAAAATTTCCATCGCGCAAATACGGTGCAAAAGCGAGTAAGCGCCGGGAGCATTCCAAATCCCCCAGTAACTTCAATGAATTGATGCATCCGCAATGCGAGCTGACGGCACCCTTCATCGCACTTTAAGGTAAAAACTCCACAAAGGAGTTTTATGTCAAACAAACAAATTCAATGGCTCATGAAAGCGTTGCAACCTGAAAAGACGCTGGGCTCCTTGCCCGGGATTGCGACACTCACCGAGGGCATTCTCGCTATGCTCATCGACATTGATCCCGAGCTTTACTGGTCAGCGCTCAAAGTGATCCACATGGACAGCGCCGATGTCCGAGGATGCCCCGGTAATCAGGGCAATTTTTGGGGGGAGTCTGAGTTTGTCATTGTTCGCTTTCTAGCTACATTGAGCGATCAGGACTTACGCAAAACCGCCCTAGCTGCGTTGCAGCTCCTCTCCTAGGAGCCGCGTACTAAAGTACTGTCTTCGTCGCCGCGCCTTGCTAGGACAATTTTGCGTAAGTCCTATTAAATTGGGGGGGCGTATCTGACTTACTGGGCCAGGAACGCAAGCGTGCTTTGCACGAAATCTGCATGAAACTGGAATATGCCGCCATGACCCGCATCGGGATAAATGATCAAGCGACTGTGTGGAAGCCGCCTGGCCAAGTCATGGGTATTGACTGTTGGCACCATCCGGTCATGGTCTCCATTCACAACAAGTACAGGCTGTTTGACCACAGACAGGTCAGCAGGCTGCTTCTGGCCCCACGCGTTCAGTGCTTGCAACTGTGCGACGTAGGCGCCCACGCTGATTTCTTTATCGCGGTCATTAGAACGCTCATTCAATCGCGCCAAAAACGCTTTGCCTGCTTCGATGCCGTTCTGCGTGCGAGTGAAGAACAGGTATTGCTTCGGGTCCTGTCCCGTCAGCAGACCACGGAGAATATCGTAGTTGGCGACGCCAGCGACCGTGCTGATGCCTTCTCCACCGGCTGGGCCCGTGCCCGCAAGAATTATCTTACGAATAAGCTGCGGCTCCTTCAGCACTACTTCCTGAGCGATCATGCCACCCATGGAAAACCCCAGAAGGTCAACCTGTGTGAACCCTTTCGCTTTGATGAAAGTGATGGCGTCGTCGGCCATTTTTTCGATGGAATTTGATGGTGACCCGCTTGAGGCGCCGACACCACGGTTGTCGAAGGCGATGACATGGTGCTTCGCAGCAATGCCGTCCATGATGCGGGGGTCCCAGTTGTCCAGCACGGCAGCTAAATGGACAAGGAACACGACGGGTGTTCCGCCATGTTGTTCTCCCATCTCCCGATACGCAAAGCTGACGTCACCGGCCTTGATGGTTTGTGTCGCGACATTCTTCCATGACGTCTGTATTGCCTGCTTCACCCCGGCGGGCTTTGGGTCAGTTGCGTCAGCTGCATCAGCAGACGCCGTAAGGGGGGCTATAGCCATTGCAAGCGCCACCAGAGCGGCCTTCAAAATAAGTTGTATTGCATCCGTCTTCATGGTCCGGCTCCGATAGTTGCTTAGTTGCTTAGTTGCTTAGTTAGTTTGGGGCAGGTAGACGGGACGAGGTGCCCCCAGCCCTTGCCGTATCTGCTGGGTTAGCGCATCGGCCAACACCTCATCCTCGCCAGCCTCCAGCCCGTCAAGTGCGCGCTGGACAATCTCCTCTGCGCTGCTCTTCTGCACGTCGAAACCACGTGTGAGGTCTGTGTCTACATAGGCCATGTGCAAGCCCAATACCTGGGTCTTTTGCGCCGCCAGCTCGTTGCGCAGTGCGTTGGTCAGCGACCATGCGGCCGATTTGCTTGCCGAGTAGGCTGCCAGCTCGCCACCGTTGACCCACGTTGCCACCGACAGCACGTTGAGCAATGCACCACCGCCATTGGCTTTGAGTACAGGTGCAAAGGCCTTACTCACATTCAGCACGCCAAAGACATTGGTCTCAAAAATGCGCCGCGCGACTGCTTCACTGTCCTCTGCCAAAAAACCGCCTGGTTGCGCAATACCTGCGTTATTGATGACCAAGGTCACATCCGAAGCGTCTTTGACGGCCGCAGCAATCTCTTCAGGTTTGGTAACGTCGAGTTGCAGGGCCTTAACTCCCGGTAAGGTCACGGATTCGGGATTGCGTGCGGCGGCGTAAACTTTGCGCGCACCTCGGGCAAGCAAGGCTTGTGCAAAGGCAAGACCGATTCCGCGGTTAGCGCCAGTGATAAGAACAACAGAATTTTCGATTTTCATGGGGAGACTCCTTGGGTTAAATGAATACTTAATATGACGATTATCATAAAAATGGACGTGCCTTTGCCATCGCCATAGCAACGGCGACGTTCTAGCGAACCTTGATCACAACCTTGCCTTTGGCTCGTCCATTTTTGACGTAAGCCAAAGCCTCGTTGGTGGATTCAAACGGAAATACCTTGTCAACCACCGGACGTATCACGCCCGATTCGATGAGCGACGTGATTTGCTGCAGTTGGCTTCCATTGGCTCTCATGAAAAGGAATGAAAAATCAACATGAAGACGCTTCGCTTTTCTTCGGGTGCCAAAGCTCAGAGCACGTATCACCTGTTTTACAAACCACGGAGCCTTGATTTCTTCAGCAAACGCGAGATCGGCTGGTCCAGAGATAGAGATGAGTTTTCCACCAGGCTTTAGCACATTCAGCGACTTCTCCAGTGTCTCGCCATCCTGACTGTTCAGGACGAGGTCGTAGCCACTCAAGACTTTTTCAAAATCGTCTTTTTTATAGTCAATGACGATGTCGGCTCCCAGGCTTTTCACCCAGGCCACATTGCTTGTGCTGGTCGTGGTGGCCACGGTTGCGCCCAGATGTTTTGCCAGCTGAATGGCAAATGTGCCCACACCACCAGAGCCCGCCTGGATGAAGACCTTCTGCCCCTTCTGCAGATTGCCTTTCGCAACCAGTGCCTGCCAAACTGTCAAAGCCACGAGGGGAATGGAGGCGGCTTCTTCCATGGTGATGTTCTTGGGCTTGAGCGCGACAGAGCTTTCCTTGACGGGGACGAACTCTGCGAAGGTGCCTATCCGAAAGTCGTCAGGCCTGGAGTACACCTCATCGCCCACTTTGAATTGCCTTACACGTGGCCCAATCTTAGCCACTACCCCGGCGACATCGTGACCAAGGATGAAAGGCGTGCGGTAAGGCAAGATAAGCTTGAATTCACCATCCCGGACCTTGGAGTCCAGCAGATTCACCCCCGCAGCATGCACCTGGATCAGGACCTCGTCGTCACGCAGTTCAGGGATTGGCATATCTGCCTGCTTCAATGCGTTTTTTTTCCCATAATGCTCAACAATGAATGCTTGCATGGCTTTTCCTTTTCTCAAAAAGTGGCGGGGATGAAATGAGTAATGTGGTCGACTCGACAGTTTCGTATGATGATCATAATATTTTTAGGTAAAAAAATTTCTTCAATCCCTGGTCTTTGCTTTGGCAGGAGCCAGGCTCTTCAATGTAGCGTTGCACCACACATTTGACAATGCCGCGTCATCAACAGCGCGTGCCATCACCAATGTGCCAACCATGGTGGCTACCGTCACCAGCGCGCGTTCATGGGCACTGGGTTGCCCCCAGTCAGGGAGTTGGCGAGCGACGAGATCAACCATCTCTTTTATGCGGCGCGTGGCTGCAGCGCGTACTTCGGGCGATTGGCGCGGCATTTCAGAGCCAAGTGCTGAGTTGGGGCAGCCTGTTTCAATGCCCTCCAAATGCTCTTTGGAAAGGTAAACCTGCATGAGCGCCTGCAACGCCTGATCGGGCGGAACCGAGCCAATAATACGCTCAGCCAAAGCGTTGGACTCCGCACCCGCACGGTCTGCGGCCTCAGCCAACATGGCTTCGCGGGATGCGAAGTGGGCATAGAAAGCACCATGCGTCAGCCCGGCTTCTTTCATAATGTCGGCAACGCCCGTGCCGTCGTAGCCACTTCTGCGGATTGCACGCGAAGCCGCCTGAACGATTCGTTCATGAGATGCTTCTTTTGCATCGGATCGGGTTCTGGTCTTTTCTTTTCGCATGATGATCATCATATGATATTTTTTTCGAGTTGGCAAATTTTCTTTTGATGGGGTGTCATGGCTCTTCGCTGGTTCAGAGTGCGCTGGTCGCCGTGCCGGCGCTATTCAGAGTCTGTTGAGCAAGTCGACCTTGTGTTGAATGACGTTCTGAAAATACTACTCATGAGGTTACCTCTTGGCGCTTGCGCGCTGGTTTGATAAAGATTCGCACCTCTATCAAACCGGGTAGGCTTGGTGATGATTTACTTGAATGGATGCTTGAAGCGCACACGAATACCCTGCCAATGAACACCTTGGGAATATCGTAGATTTGCTGATCGAAACCTAGCCATATTTCTCGGCTAAGGATGAAATTTATCTACTAACGACGTGGATGGTGAGCTGCGACGTCCCTCAAAATTACAAAGGGGCATTCGCCCCTTTGTTTCATGTCATAGCCCGACCAACTTTATTTGCGCTAGTCAAACATCAATGCCCTGCCCTATTCAACCGTCACGCTTTTTGCCAGGTTGCGTGGCTTGTCAACATCCGTACCTCTTGCCAGTGCGGTGTGGTAGGCCAGCAATTGCAGCGGCACGACGTGCAGTATGGGTGATAGCTGGCCGTAGTGTTCTGGCAGGCGGATCACGTGTACGCCTTCGCTGGAGGTGATGCGGGAGTCGGCGTCGGCGAAGACGTAGAGTTCGCCGCCGCGGGCGCGGACTTCTTGCATGTTGGATTTGAGTTTTTCTATCAGGGTGTCGTTGGGGGCGACTGTCACTACCGGCATCTCTTTGGTGACCAGGGCCAGGGGGCCGTGTTTGAGTTCACCTGCAGGATAAGCTTCGGCGTGGATGTAGGAAATCTCTTTGAGTTTTAATGCGCCTTCGAGGGCGATGGGGTAATGCAGGCCGCGGCCGAGGAAGAGTGCGTTTTCCTTGCGGGCGAATTCTTCCGCCCAGGAGATGATTTGTGGTTCCAGTGCCAGCACGGCGCTAATGGCGACGGGCAGGTGGCGCAGGGCGCGTATGTGTTCGGCTTCTTCTGCGTCGCTGAGGCGGCCCTTGCTTTGTGCGAGGGACAGCGCCAGCAGGAAGAGTGCTGCCAGTTGTGTCGTGAAAGCCTTGGTCGATGCGACGCCGACTTCTACCCCGGCATGGGTGATGTAAGACAGGGCGCATTCGCGCACCATGGCGCTGGTGGCGACGTTGCAAACGGTGAGGGTGTGCAGCATGCCCAGGCTGCGTGCGTGTTTTAATGCGGCCAGGGTGTCTGCGGTTTCGCCACTTTGCGAAATGGTGACGACCAGTGAATTGGGGTTGGGCACGCTTTCACGGTAGCGGTATTCGCTGGCGATTTCTACATTGACGGGGATTCTGGCGATCGCTTCTATCCAGTATTTGGCGGTCAGGCCAGCGTAATAGCTGGTGCCGCAGGCGAGTATCAGTACCGAATCTATCTGTTTGAAGACTTTGTAGGCGCCGTCACCAAACAGTTCGGGCATGATGTTGATGACGCCTTCAAGCGTGTCGGCAATAGCACGTGGCTGCTCAAAGATTTCTTTTTGCATGTAATGGCGGTAAGGGCCAAGCTCTGCTGCGCCGCTGTGGGCGTATACGGTTTTTACTTCGCGCTGTGCTGATTTGCCTTCGCTGTCGACTATCCATACTTTTTGCAATTGCAGATCGACGACATCACCTTCTTCAAGATAGATGATCTGGTCTGTGGTTCCTGCGAGTGCCATGGCGTCTGACGCGAGAAAGTTTTCACCCTGGCCAACGCCGACAATGAGGGGGGAACCCTGGCGTGCGCCGACGACGCGGTGGGGTTCATCACGGCAGAATACGGCAATGGCAAATGCGCCTGTCAGGCGTTTGATAGCGGTTTGTACGGTCTCGAACAGGTCGCCGCTGTAAAGGTGATCTATAAGATGGGCGATGACTTCGGTGTCGGTCTGGCTCTCGAATACATAGCCGGCTTGCGTGAGTTCTGCGCGCAGTTCTTCATGGTTTTCGATGATGCCGTTGTGGACGAGGGCGATGCGCTCGCGCGAGAAATGCGGGTGGGCATTGGATGATGAAGGTGCGCCATGCGTGGCCCAGCGGGTGTGGGCGATGCCGGTGAAGCCGGCAAGGCCGGACTGGTCTATCTGCGCCTGTAAATCTGCCACGCGCGATGTGCTGCGCGAGCGTTGCAGGTGGCCATCGACATGCAGGGCGACGCCGCAAGAGTCATAGCCACGGTATTCAAGCCGCTTCAAGCCTTCGAGCAGGACGGGGGTGATATTGCGTTGTGCAACTGCGCCGACGATACCGCACATAAGAACCTCTGATAAGAATGTTGAGATGGCTTCATGCTAAAGCAGTTGATGTGATTATTTCTTTCAAAATTTATTTATTTATGAAATTTATTACACATCATTTTTACAAATGAATTATTATCTCTTATGTATACATTTAATGAAATAATTATTCATAAAACTATGCAACTTGACGAGCTCGACAAACGTATCTTGCAACAATTGCAAAATGATTCTTCGTTGACCAACCATGAGCTGGCCCAGCGTGTCCATGCGTCTGCGCCGACCTGCCTGCGCCGGGTCAAGCGGCTGATGGATGAGGGTGTGATTGCCCGCCAGGTGGCGATACTGGATGCCAGCAAAACCGGGCCCGCCCTGACGGCGATAGTGGAAATCACGCTTGATCATCAGGCGACAGAAAAGCTGCTGGAGTTTGAGCAACTGGTGGCGCGGGAAGTGGCGGTACAGCAATGTTATCGTGTCTCGCCGGGGCCGGACTTTGTGCTGGTGATACAGGTGGCGGACATGGCAGCCTATCACGCACTGGCACACAGGCTGTTTGCCACACAGGCCAATGTGCGCAATGTGCGCAGCTTTTTTTCCATCTTGCGCAGCAAGTTTGAAACCAGTATTGCCTTGTAGCTTGCCTGGTGGTTTCAACGCGGGCGTATGCTTTCTTTGAGCACATGGGCGGGGTAATAACGCTGGAAGCTTTTCCAGACTGCGCCGGATTTGGCGACTTTTTCCAGCAGGTCTTTCAAGGTCTGCCTGTCTTCGTTATTCAAGGCATTTTTTGACAGGTAGACGCCACTGTCGCCCCAGGGCAGTTCGGGTATGGGTTCATAGCGCAGCTTATCGAGCATGTCCTGTACACGTGCATCATCCATGATGGCGCCGGCAAGTATCGAGGGGGCCATGATGGTGATGTCGGCGATGCCAGCCTTGATCAGGCGCGCCACCGACACCGGGTCTGCATCATAGTAAAGCCGCCCCTGCCTGCCCAGTTCTTTGACGATGTCCTGATAGGCGGGGCCATAGTCATAGCCACGTACCAAAACGACTTTCAAGTCTTTTTTATCGAGCAATTCTTGCGCGGACCTGAGTACTGGGCGATTGCTTTCCAGCGAAATCAGGGTAGCCCGGTTGAAAACCAGGGGGATGAACAGGCCATGCTTGTCACGCCTGGGCGTTTTGCTGGCGGGGATCAGCAGGTCTGCCTTGCCGGTTTCAAACAGCATTTCCAGCCGGGCACGCGGCACGGCTGTCAGCGCAAACTGGCAACCGTCCTTGTCATTGAGGTTGAGCAGGATATCGGGGTAGATGCCGTCAATATTGTCGCCGCTGATCATGACGCTGCGCCCGGTGGCTGACACCGGCACCTGTATCATGCGCGAACAGGCAGCCAGCGCGTGCGAAGTCAGGGTCTGGAAGACCAGTAAAAGCACGATATATCCAGCCAGACCATTCATAATTTTTAATTATCCCCAGAATCAGGTTCACGCATATACTTGCTGCCCATTTACAGCAGTTTGCGGTACTTTTCCTTATTTTGTCTTATTTGACCTCGCGCGGGCGACTACCCTCTTTCAACACTTCAGGTTTGTAATAGCGTAAAAACCCTTTCCATACTGCACCGGAGCGGGCGGCGCGCTCTATCATTTCTTGCAAGGTGTTGCGGTCTTCCTGGCTCAGGGACTTCTTGGACAGGTAAACGCCGCTGTCGCTCCAGGGTATTTCGGCCAGTGCTTCGAACCTGAGCTTGTCGTTCAGGTCGACAACCCGGGCATCGCCCTGTACCGCACCTGAAAAGATATAGGGCGCCATGATAGTCAGGTCCGCAAAGCCTGATTTGAGGACACGGGCAACAGAAACGGCATCAGCCTCCTGAATCAGACGTCCCTGCTTGTTAAACTCAGCCAAAATGGCTTGATACGCCTCTCCGTAGTCATACCCCCGCACTACGGCAAGCTTGAGGTTCCTCTGTTCGAATAATTCTTGCTGGTTGTGTATGTCTGGGCGTGCCGATTGTATCGATATCAAGGTAGCACGAGTATAGATCAGTGGAACAAATGCGCCGTGTTCATCACGTTTGGCAGTACGTATGGCGGGAAACAGCATATCAGCCTGACCATTTTCAAACATCAGCTCCAGTCTTGCACGCGGGACTGGGGTGAAATAAAACTGGCAGGTGTCTTTGGAGGAGATACTGCGGAAAATTTCAGGGTAGATACCGGTGATGTTATCGCCGTTAACGATGACACTAAATCCAAGAGAAGCAACCGGTGCATTGACCGTGCGCGAACAGGCTGCCTGTGCATCCGGAAACAGACTCGTCAACCCCAGAAAAAGCAGGACAAAAACATATTGCTTTATCAAAATGCGCATCAAGAGCCGCCTTGACTATGAATCTGTCCACAATAGACCAGAAAGTTGATTCTCGCAAAGAAACATTATTTTCGACAACTTATTCTTTGTCACAAAAAGTGAAAAGCCCGTTTTGCGAGACAATTTCTATCTTGCCATAAGCCAGGCTGATGAAGCCACTTTGGCTAAAAAATTGTAGTTCCCTGGAAAGGGTCTGCCGGCTTATACCCAGCATCATTGCCAATGCTTCCTGGGTGACAGGGACGATGGCATTGCCGCTACGCTGACTTGCCACTTCAGCCAGTAACTGCAAGCGCCGTGCCACCCGTGCACGGACAGAACGCAGGCTGGCGTCTTCAACAATGCCATACAGACGCCGTATGCGGGTTGCCAGCATGCCTGCTATTGCAACAGCAAAGGAGTTCCTGCTCATCAGCTGCGCAAACATGACAGGGGGTAGTACCAGCAGTTCAACCTCGTCAAGCGCGGTGGCGTCATGGGTGCGCGGCAAACCGTCAATCAGCGAAATTTCTCCAAACCAGGCGGCGACGTCAAGAATAATCAATATGGCTTCGCGACCATTTTCGTTTAAGGTCGACATTTTGACTGTCCCGCGCAACAAGGCATAAAAACCCGACGGCTGATCGCCCTGCCGGAACAACATTTCACCTGGTCGCAAGCGCAAATGCTCGGTTGCGGCTAACATGGTTTTACGGTCCTTGAGTGGCAAACCGGCAAACCAGGGGTCAGCCATCAGTGTGTTCATGTGATTGATTCCGGATGTCATTGCCTGCGCAGATAAGGGTTAAAAGGACCAGGGAGCCTGACTGAAAACGCAGACGATAGAATCCGTCCGAAAATCAGTCCGAAAAACAGATTGTAAAATATTTGACAGTTTGCCAGGCAAGCAACGTTGTAAGGTATGGCAACAGTCCACTATTGAGTCAACTATTAAGGAGGTGTCACATGCAACACCGAGCCCATTTTCTCCGCATGGAGGACAGCACCCAGGAAGACTGGCAGTTGATAGGCGCAGAGTTCCAGCACTTTGCCCAGGCCCTGCCTGAACGCGTTTTACAGCACTTGCGCTTGCTCGAAGGTGATTATGGCGGGTTCCCGGTCGACCGTTTCACCCATTCGCTGCAAACAGCTACCCGCGCCCTGCGCGATGGTCGCGATGATGAATACGTCTGCTGCGCCCTGCTGCATGACATAGGCGACACGCTGGGTTCATTCAATCATCCCGATATCGCAGCGGCGATACTGAAACCCTTTGTAAGCGAAGAAAACCTGTGGATGGTGCAGCATCATGGCATCTTTCAAGGGTATTACTTCTTCCACCATATCGGCATGGACAGGAACATGCGCGAGCAATTCCGCGATAGCCCGCACTTTGAGCGCACGGCGGAATTCTGCGCCCTGTACGACAATCCCTCGTTTGATGCGCATGCGGAGACTTTTCCGCTGGTGGAATTTGAACCCATGCTGAAGAAACTGTTCAGCCGGCCGCGCAATACGATTTATAAAGCGGCCGTCAGCGCGATGAACAACGAATAGTTCATCCACGCAATTTTCTTGCAAACCACCAAGTCGTCACAAAAAAACAACACTGGAGACATCATGCAGACAAACTCAATCAAGGATCAGGTCAGCGCAGAAGAGTGGCAATTACGCGTTGACCTGGCGGCCTGTTACCGTCTGGTCGCCGCCTACGGCTGGAGTGACCTGGTATTCACGCACATCAGTGCCCGCATCCCCGGACCTGAACATCATTTCCTGATCAATCCTTATGGTTTGATGTTTGATGAGATCACGGCTTCCTCTCTGGTCAAGGTTGATCAGCTCTGTAACAAGGTGATTGATTCGCCTTTTCCGGTGAACCCGGCCGGCTTTGTGATCCATAGTGCCGTGCATGCCGCACGTGAAGATGTGCAATGTGTCTTGCACACGCATACCCGCGCCGGTGTTGCCGTCAGTGCACAGAAATGTGGCGTGCTGCCCATCTCGCAGCAGTCGACTTTTGTGCTGGCATCGCTGGCTTATCATGATTATGAAGGTGTTGCCTTCAGGGAAGATGAAAAACCACGCTTGCAAGCCGACTTGGGACAGGCTAACTTTCTGATGTTGCGCAATCATGGTTTATTGACAGCAGGCAAATCGATTGCCGACGCTTTCCTGTCCATGTACACCTTTGAATCCACTTGCCAGATACAGCTGGCAGCACAGGCGGGCGGCGAGCTGGTCCACGTCAATCCCCTGATTGTCAAAGGTGTATCTGAAGCCATGCGTGTGCAGACTGGTGGACTCGGTGGCGCCTTTGTCTGGCCGTCGCTGATACGAAAACTTGATCGCATGGATGAAAGTTATAAAACATGATTGCAAAACACAAGGTCATCATCATCACTGGCAGCTCAGATGGAATAGGAGCAGAAATGGCGCGTCAGCTGGCGCGCACTTACGGCGCCAAACTGGCACTGGTGCTGGCGGCGCGCAATGAAGATGCCTTGAAGAAAGTGGCAGCCGAATGCAAAACTTTTGGCGCAGCAGCGCTGGTCGTGAAAACCGATGTAGGCATGGAGGCCAACTGCCGCCAGCTCATAGAAGCCGCTGTCGAACAGTTCGGCAGTATCGATGTGCTGATCAACAATGCTGGCAAATCGGCTCAGGCGCTGCTGGAAGAGGTCGACAATCTGGGCTGGTACCAGGAACTGATGCGTATCAATTTCTGGGGCAGTGTCTGGTGTACGCATGCCGCCCTGCCCTACCTGAAAAAATCACGCGGCAAGATCGTTGCCATTTCTTCGCTGGCCGGTCTGATCGGTGTGCCGGGGCGCACTGCCTACAGCGCCAGCAAATTTGCCATGGGCGGTTTTTTTGAAAGCCTGCGTTCAGAAGTCAGGGACGCCGGTGTCAGCGTGACCCTGGCTTATCCCGGCGTGGTGGCCACCCAGATACGCTACCACGGCTATAACGCTGCCGGTGGTGCAGCCGGCAAGAGTGGCCTGAAAGAAGATGATGCCATGTCAGTTGAAGAATGCGCAGCCCTCATCATCAAGGGTTTTGAGCGCGGTGACCGCGATGTGGTCATGACCTTCAAGGGCAAGCTTGGCCGCTGGATGAAGCTGATGCTGCCTGGACTGGTCGAAAAAATGGCGATGGCTGCCTTGAAGAAAGAGGTCAGGCCGCATTGAGCCTGTCGCTTTATGGGAGCATGTTTTGCTGAAGTCGCTCATGCGGGGGCATTTTATGACACCGTTACACGGCAAATTCAAGCAAAAAACCCCGAACTGTTGCGCAGTTCAGGGCTTTTTGCTGCATCAATTCATTCTGTCAGAAACGGTGCTGTATGCCTACAGTCGCTGAAGTCTGGCTGGTAGAGAAACCTGCATCATCACGTGATACACCAGTCAGCTTGTTATTGCTGGCCTTGGCATAGCCACCGGCGATATAGATGTCGGTACGTTTGGACAAGGCATATTTGGCGCGCAGGGCCAGCAGGCCCGGGTCTGCGTCAGCACCTGGGGCCATGTTCTTGATATCCTGGTAGTAGTACACGCCTGTCAGTGTCCATGCAGGTGTCAGGGCATAGTTGGCACCCAGCCACAGCATGTCGCTGCGTTGATCTGCGGCGCCGCTTGCCATGGTTTTCTTGAAGTTGCGGTAACCCAGGAACAGCTTGGCTTCGCCCAGGTCATACGTCCCGGCCAGGTGCCAGACCTTGGCCTGGTCGTAAGAACCATTGGCGATCGGTGCGCTATTGTTTTGTTCATAGGTCACCACGGCAGACCAGGGACCGTCAAACACGCTGGCGGCGACGATGTATTTGGCATTGCCGGACGTATTGCCGGCCACTTCACCAAAACCATAGGTCGCACCGAGTTTATAGCCCTTGCCGTCGTACTGGTATTTGACCAGGTTGGAGACACCGGTCAGCATGCCATCCTTGCGGCCGCCTGTGGCGCCGGCAGAGGTGGCCCAGGAATATTGCGGCGCATAACCCATGGGGTCATACGGCAGAATGAAATCATAAGTAGTGCTGTAAGAACGGCCGCCGATGATGCGGCCAAAATCACCTTGCAGGCCGACATTGGCCTGACGGCCGAACATATCGCCGTCAGAAGCACCGGTGTCGAGCAATACGCCGCCTTCGAGTTGCATGATGGCTTTGAGGCCATTGCCGAGGTCTTCGCTGCCGCGCAGACCGAAGCGCGATGTATTCATGCCGCCGCTGTTGAGTTTGAACTGGCTGTTTTTATTGGCGTCAGCATTATTGTTGTAAGTAATGTTGACATCCATCAGGCCGTAGATCGTGACATTGGATTGCGCATGTACTGCAGTTGCCATGCATGCCAGTGTGGCAGCGCCGAGTAACTTCTTCATCGGTGTTCTCCTATAGAAATTTTTGTTTTGCAGACAACATGCGTGTCATGTAGTCAGGGCACATGCTAAGGAGCAGAAGCTTTCAGTTCCCTTTCTAAGACTGTTTAGTTGCCTTGGTGACATCATACTGTTGTGTAAAAGCCTCTTTACAACATAGTCAGCTTTGCCTGATACGCCAAATCTATTTTTACCCTTTGCGACGGTTTTTGAGCGCTTCACACCAATTTCCTGCCCCTGATCTCATAGCGCTGGAGAGATGGACACGCGCGATTTAATCTGTCCTTGCTGTCGCCACAAAACAACATCCTGATTCACCTAATTGATAGACCAACACTGTTCACTTAACTTACTCAATGGAGCCCATCATGAAAAACATTCTCTCTGGCATCAAAGCCAAACAAGTCCTGGTTGCCATCAGCATTGCTGTTGCAAGCACCGGTAACGCCCTGGCATTTTCAGAAACTGAATTCAAAACTGCTTTCAAGCAACTGGTCGCAACACCTTATGTCAGCCAGGAGCAATATGCAGCCAATGCCGTGTCAGCATGGCTGAACCAGGATTACATCAATTCTCTTGGCCAGGCCGAGATTGATGCCGCCAGGAATGCCAGCGAAGCAGCTGCAACCAGCTTCAATCAATTGCTCAAACAGGAACCTGGCAATCCCTTGCTGCTGTCCTACGCCGGTGCAGCAACTGCCAAATCATCACTGGCAAAAATAGCCAAAGGTGAAAAAACCACTGCACTGGAAGACGGTACAGCCATGTTGGAACAGGCTTTGCAACTGGCGGGCAGCAACAAGGACATGCATGGTTCTGTACCGGTTGCGCTGGAAGTACGCTTTGTCGCTGCCAACACTTTTCTGGCCGTACCCACGGTGATGAACCGCAATCAGCAGGGTCAGCAATTGCTGAAGGACGTATTGAATGACCAGCAGTTTGCCCAAGCCAGTGTCAATTTTCGCGGTGCGGTGTGGATGCGTGCCGCCAGCCTGGCAGCAGAGCAGCACCGCAATGAAGAAGCAAGAAAATACCTGAATGAGGTGTTGAAAAGCAATGCGCCGCAATCAGCTACTGCTGCACAACTCTTGCAGTCCTTGAGCTGATGAAGGCTTGTGATTGGGCTTATGATGCCTGGCAAAGCGATGACACCTTGAATCGGTGTCATCAGCTTTCATCGACTTTCATCCACTGCGCACGACAATAGCATGATGCAGTTTATTTCTTGATTTTGACCGGCCTTTGCCAGCCATCAATGGTCATCTGGCGCGCACGCGATACGGTCAGCTTACCTTCCGGCGCATCCTTGGTCAGTGTCGTACCCGCCCCCAGTGTCGCTCCCTTGCCCACTCTGACTGGCGCCACCAGTTGCGTATCGCTGCCGATGAAGGCGTCGTCCTCAATGATGGTGCGCGATTTGTTGACGCCATCATAGTTACAGGTAATCGTACCTGCACCGATATTGACGCGACTGCCTATGGTGGCGTCACCAATGTAAGCCAGGTGATTGGCTTTGCTGTGCGCGGCGATCTGACTGTTTTTGACTTCGACAAAATTGCCGATGTGAACATCCTCTGCCAGTTCAGCACCGGGGCGCAGGCGTGCATATGGGCCTATCTGTGATTTGGCGCCGACTACTGCATCTTCTATATGGCAAAAAGCCTTGATGCTGGCGCCTGCCGCAATGCGTGCATCCTTGATGACACAGTTAGGGCCTATCGTCACACCGTCTTCGAGTTGCACGTCACCGATAAAGACACAGCCTACATCGATAGATACATCACGCCCGCATTGCAGCTTGCCGCGCACATCAATACGCGCCGGGTCATACAGGCCCACGCCTTGCTCCAGTAATTTGTTAGCAATATTTTTTTGATGTATGCGTTCCAGTTCTGCCAGTTGGACCTTGCTGTTGACACCCAGGGTCTCCCATACCGCATCGGGCTGGGCAGAAACAACTTCCACACCATCAATGACAGCCTGGGCAACGATGTCGGTCAGGTAGTATTCACCCTGGGCATTTTTATTGGACAGATTGCCCAGCCACTTTTGCAGGTGAGCAGTCGGTATCGACATGATGCCGGTATTGGTCTCAGTAATCTGGCGCTCAGCCTCCGTCGCATCTTTCTGTTCGACGATGCGCTTGATGACGCCGTCTTCCCTGACAATGCGACCAAGACCCGTAGGGTCAGTCATATCGACGGTCAGTATGCCGAGCTTGTCTTTGCCCGCCGCAGCAATCAGGCGAACCAGGCTGGCTGGTGTGGTCAATGGCACATCACCATACAGGACCAGGGTAGGCTTACCTGCATCAAGAACAGGCAAGGCCTGGGCAACCGCGTGGCCTGTACCCAGTTGAGGCTCCTGCAAGGCAAAGCGCAGGTCGTCAGCCGCAACGGCGCCAGGTACCTGTTCGCCGCCATGACCATAGATCACGCAAATATTACTCGCCTGAAGCTGACGCGCCGTGTCAATCACATGCGATAGCAAGGGCTTGCCCGCGAGATGGTGCAGGACCTTGGGAAGGGAAGACTGCATGCGCTTGCCCATACCGGCAGCGAGGATAACAACATTCATGGTGAAGTAATGAAAAGTGAATACACTTAAAAGTTTATCATGCGCAATCGGCTTACCCGACCTCGCGGACAAGCAGTTCAACAAAATTGACCTGCCTGTCTGAAACAAAAATGTACAAAAAAAATCCGGCTCAGTGCGCTATTTGGGTTAAAGCCCATGTACAATTGAGAATAATTATCATTTAGAATAAGTAAGAATTCATGCAATCCGGCTCAGACACTTTGCCACAACAACAAAAAAGAGCATTCTGGCTGCGTCACCTGCATCAGTGGCACTGGATCAGTTCAGCAGTGTGCCTGATTGCCATGCTCCTGTTTGCGGCTACCGGCATTACCCTCAATCACTCGGCGCAGATTGAGGCGCACCCGGCCGTCAGCACAAAAAACGGACACCTGCCCTTTGCCTTGCTCAAGCAACTGCAGACCGCGAGGGACAAGGAAGAAGCCGTCTTGCCTGCAGAGGTAGTGGACTGGCTGGCGCAGGACTTGGGTATCAAGATCAATGAACAAAGCCCGGAATGGTCGCCAGAAGAAGCATATATCGCCCTGCCACGGCCAGGTGGCGATGCCTGGCTGCGCATAGCGCTGGATAATGGTGATGTCGAATATGAACTGACCAGCCGTGGCTGGATAGCCTACTTCAATGACTTGCACAAAGGCCGCAACACGGGTACAGCCTGGACCTGGTTTATCGACATCTTTGCTGCAAGCTGCCTGATTTTTTGTATTACCGGTTTGTTCCTGCTGAAGATGCACGCCAGGAATCGCCCCAGCACCTGGCCTGTCGTGATGTTCGGCCTGGTCTTGCCTTTGGTGCTGGCCCTGGTGTTTATCCATTGATCACTTACTCACTACCGATTTACCGTTCATAGAAAGTCTTGTTCCCATGCGTAATTTGCTCCCGTTTGCCATTACCAGCCTGCTTGGTGCCCAGACCATGAATGCCGTTGCGGCAGACATGACGTTAAAAGTCGAAGTACCACGCCTGAACGTGGCTGAATATCACAAACCCTATGTTGCGATCTGGCTAGAAAAGCCGGACCAGAGTTTTGCCGGTAATCTCAGTGTCTGGTATGACTTGAAAAAACGCGACAACGAGGGCACGAAGTGGCTCAAGGATTTGCGTCAGTGGTGGCGTCGCAGCGGTCGTGAATTGCAGATGCCGGTAGATGGTCTCAGCGGCGCCACCCGCACGACTGGTGAACAGACGCTGAGCTTTGCCGGTGACAAGGGTGTATTGGCACAACTGCCAGCCGGTGAATATCAGTTGATCGTGGAAGCTGCGCGTGAAGGTGGCGGCCGTGAAGTGGTGAAAGTACCTTTTCAGTGGCAAGCCAAGGGCGAACAGAATCTGAAAGCGCAAGGCAGCCATGAACTTGGCGCAGTGACCGTGACTATTAAATAACAATGAGCGACAATGAGGAACAATATGATCTCCATTCGTAAAATAGCCATTTTCTCGGCACTGGCTTGTGCAGCAAT
This sequence comes from Undibacterium paludis, assembly GCF_022568815.1. Taxonomy (GTDB): domain Bacteria; phylum Pseudomonadota; class Gammaproteobacteria; order Burkholderiales; family Burkholderiaceae_D; genus Undibacterium. The sequence goes on from NZ_JAKZHX010000001.1 coordinate 484,287, forward strand.
CTCGGCACAGGCGCATCGCCCTTTTCTGGTACCTTCATCTACCGTCGTTTCCGGCAATACGCCGTGGGTAACCGTTGATGCAGCCGCTGCTACTGACGTCTTTGTTTTTGACCACAATGCCTTAAAGCTCGACAACCTGTTTATCACTGCGCCTGACGGCACTGCACTGAAGCCGGAAAATACCAGCACAGGCAAATTCCGCAGCAGCTTTGATGTCAAACTGAGTCAGGCTGGCAGCTATAAAATCGGCATCCTGAATGAAGGCTTGTTCGCCAGCTATAAAGAAGACGGCAAGGTCAAGCGCTGGCGCGGCACGGCAGACACTTTCGTCAAGGAAGTTCCTGCCAATGCAGAAGAATTGCAAGTCACTCAGCGTTCAGGTCGCATCGAAACCTTTGTCACCAATGGCAAACCCGGCGGCAAGGCACTGGCGATCACCGGCAACGGCCTGGAATTGAGCGGCGCCACTCACCCGAATGACCTGGTCGCCGGAGAAACAGCCCAGTTCCGCCTGACCCTTGATGGCAAACCGGCAGCCAAAGTCAGTGTCACCCTGATCGCTGGCGGCTTGCGTTATCGGCAGAAACTTGATGAAAAAACTTTCGTCACGGACAGTGAAGGCAAATTCAGTGTAACTTGGACGAACGCAGGCCTGTACTGGCTCGAAGCAGAGATCAAGGATGACAGGCAAGTCAAGGCTCCGGCCAAATCCAGGGTTGCCAGCTATGTGGCGACACTGGAAGTCTTGCCGCAATAATCTGGCTTCCATCATTCGGCCCCATTACCAAGAGCAATATGCATCGTGTTTTCATACCGCTGGATGTGACAGAACCACAGATTCCGCCACTCCAGGCCGTCAGCCGCACGTTCTGCGGCAACAGTATGGGTACCAGCTGGACTGTGCAACTGTTCTGCCTGCCAGCCCATGATGCACAGACATTGCAGGCGGGCATACAGGCAGAACTGGACCTGGTCGTCACGCAGATGAGCACCTGGGAACAGTCGTCGCAACTATGCAGATTCAACCGTCTGCCTGCCCTTGAATGGCAGGCTTTGCCGCCTGAATTCTTCAAGCTGATTGACTATAGTCTCTATCTGTCACAACAGACAGGTGGTGCTTACGATATCACTGCAGGCAAGCTGGTTGACCTGTGGGGCTTTGGCCCGGCGGGTAAGCGCAGCACAGCACCGACGGAAAAGGACATCCAGGCTGCCTTGCGGGCTGGCAACTGGAAATCACTGGAACTTGACCATCTGCACCGGCGCTTGCGCCAGACTGGTAGCATCGCGCTGGATTTGTCCGCCATCGCCAAGGGTTTTGCCCTGGACCAGATTGCGCGCTACCTGGACAGCCAGGAAATCAGCAGTTATCTGATAGAACTGGGCGGGGAATTGCGCGGGCTGGGCATGAAAAAAGATCAATCCCCGTGGTGGGTGAAGATAGAAAGCCCGTCTGGAAGCAACGGCAATATTGGTACGCAGCACCAGGAATACCTGGTCGCACTGCATGGCTTATCGGTAGCGACATCGGGGGATTACCGCCAGTATTTTGAACAGGATGGACACCGCTATGCCCATACCCTGGACCCGCGCACCGGCTACCCCGTAACCAATGAACTGGCATCAGTCACGGTATTGCATCAAGAATGCATGGTGGCAGACGCCATGGCAACTGCACTGACTGTGCTGGGTTGTTCCGCAGGGCTGGAATATGCCAATCAGCATCAGGTCGCCGCCCTGTTCTTGCAAAGAACCACAAACGGTTTCGAAGAAAAAATGAGCAAGGCATTGATAGCCATGCTGGATTGACCAAGTATGCACCGACCTCCACTACCATCCTTCGCCTGGATGAGCCGTATCTGCCTGACGCTGACTGTCCTGTGTATCGCCAGTTTTTTTCTCTCCTTGCCAGCGCAAAAACACATCAGCGCAATGCTGGTGGGGCTCAGCTACCTGAGCTTTTGCCTGCAAACAGTACGCAAGTACAGGGATGGGCAAGTCACTCAACAGCATGGCTTTAGTGCAGAACTGGATCAGGGTGATCCGCAAAGTATCCTGGTCGCCTATGCCAGCCAGACCGGCTTTGCGGAACAAATCGCCCTTAAAACCGCCCAGCATTTGCAAGAAGCTGGCATGGCTGTGGCCATCAACAGCCTGGCTGCCATCAAGGCGGCGACACTGAACAAGAGTAAGCGCATACTGTTCATCGTCAGCACCACTGGAGAAGGTGATGCCCCCGATAATGCAGTGGCCTTCACCCGTTTGCTGATGAGCCAGCAAATCGATTTATCCCATTTGCATTTTGCCGTGCTGGCTTTAGGCGACAGGCATTACCAGCAGTTCTGTGCCTTTGCCCACAGGCTCGATCACTGGCTGAGACACCAGCAGGCACACTGCCTGTTTGACATGGTGGAAGTCGATAATGGCGATGAAGGCGCATTGCGCCACTGGCAGCATTATCTGGGGCTGATCAGTGGTCACACAGAGATGGCGGACTGGAGCAAGCCCGGTTATCAGGACTGGATATTGACTGAAAGAGAATTACTCAACCCCGGCAGCGCGGGGGGGGCCGCTTATCGCATTGCCTGTCGCCCGGCACAGCATGCAGGCAGCAGTGCGCTTGCCTGGCAAGCCGGCGATATTGCAGAAATCGGCCCGGATTACCCGCCTGACATCAACCCGGCCAGTAATGTGCCGGAACGCCCGGCCCTGCCGCATCGCGAATATTCCATCTCATCCCTGCCCACTGACGGCAAGCTGGAATTGCTGGTGCGGCAGATGCGCCGTCCCGATGGCAGCCTGGGTATAGGTTCTGGCTGGCTGACTGCTCATGCAGAAATCGGACAAAGTATCAAACTGCGCATTCGAGAGAACCGTCAGTTCCACACCCCGCCACAAGACTGTCCCTTGATCCTGATTGGCAACGGTACCGGGCTGGCAGGTTTGCGCGCCCACATCAAGGCTCGTGCCATCCATGGTCATTTACGCAACTGGTTGTTTTTTGGCGAAAGGAACGAGGCATATGATTTTTTCCACCGGGAAGAAATCCAGGCATGGCAAGCGAATGGCGTACTCAGCAGGGTGAGTCTGTGCTTTTCCCGCGACCAGGCTGTACGCCACTATGTACAGCATGCCCTGCAAGAACAACAGGCAGATATCCGGGAATGGGTGGAACAGGGTGCAGCCATACTCGTCTGCGGCAGCCTGCAGGGCATGGCAGAAGAGGTAGATCGCACCTTGAGTAATCTGCTGGGTCTCGATAAACTTGAACATATGGCAGAGTTGGGCCTGTACAGACGGGATGTCTATTAGGACTTACGCAAAATCGCGCCGGCTGCGTTGCAGCTCCCGGCCGTACTCTAGTACTGTAGTCGCTGATACCTTGTCGGGACAGTGTTGTGTCAGTTCAATCTATTGAAAGCATGGTATTTTTTACATGCTCTTTTTCAGGCTGACACTGGCGGGAATCGAGCAGAGTCATGCGTAATGTATCGTTATGTATCGCCGTTCAATTTTGCAACACTGGTTGCAGTACCCAACATTAAATACATGTCTTTTTTCATAGACATTGTTGTACGATAGCGTTTGCCCATTTCTTGCTAATATATTTATGGGGCTTGTTTTTGACATGGCAACACTCTTATGATGGTTGCTGAAGAATTCGCTACTACCTACAAGGCTCACCCATCATGGCAGACGTCACCACCATACTCAATAATGGCAACAGCAAAAACCGCGTTGATATCGTCTTTGTCGCGGAAGGTTATACTTCCGCTGAACGTGCCCAGTTCCTGGCCGACGCGCAAAAATTTCTCGACAATATGCTGGGTGATGCGAATGCCAAGCTGAACGCGCCATTCTCATCATACAAAAACCTGTTCAATGCCAGCGCTATTTTTGTCGCCTCTGCACAATCAGGTACGGACCAGCCAAACAAGAATATCAGCGTCAATACCTACTTCGACGCCACCCAGCACGGTAGCGATGGGCGTTTGTTGTATGGTGATTTTTCCAAGGTCAATACAGTCGTCAATAGTGCTGTCGCCAGCGATGCGCATGAACTGGTTGTGGTGCTGGTCAATACCGCCCTGTATGGCGGCGCCGGTGGCTCCATTGCCTGGGCATCCGCCGGAAACATTTCTTCGGCCGAAGTGGTGCTGCATGAAATCGGCCACAGCTTCGCAGGCTTGCAGGATGAATATGTTGACACGTCGATCGCCAGCAATTATCCGACTACTGATCCCGGCTTCCTGGCCAGCCCACATGTCACCGATTCGCTGAGCCGCATACCATGGTCTGCCTGGCTCGGTTACAAAGACGGCGATCTTGGTGTAGTCGGCACTTATCAGGGTGGCTACTACCGCGATACAGGTATCTGGCGTGCTACCCAGGATTCAAAAATGAATCACCTGGGCGTAGCGTTCAGTGCACCAGAAAAAGAAGCCTTCGCCCTGAAATACTATGCCGCCATCGGTGATTATCTTGACCTGTATTCCAGCATACCCGGTATTTATCAGCCAGTAGTGCCGGACAGCAGCCTGCTGGCCTATACCTGGAAAATCGGTGGAGCCACCGTCAACACCACGGACAAGCTGTATTTTGATGCCTACTCGTCAGGCGCTTACAAGCAGGGTGCCAGCCTCAGCCTGACAACCATCGATAATACCGGCTACATACGCAAAAACCTCAGCACAACACAACAGACCGAAACGACGACGCTGGACAAGTCCATCGTTAATATCAGCGGCGCCAGTGGCAACCTGAATGCCAGCAATAGCATTTTCCAGTTTGACGGCAGCAATAATGTGATAGGCTTGAGCGCCCCTGGCAGCACGCGCTATGACTATATCGACGGTGGCAGCGGTACCGACACCCTGGTGATCAACGCAACCCTGGGCAAAGGCGGGGGCAGTTATTTCGTCAGTGAAATCGGCAACAACACTTTATTGCTGGGCAACCAGAATGCGGCTTACTGGGGTGTTCATAACGTAGAAAAAATCCAGTTCAATGATTACATCGTCAACACAACGGTGTATGACAATGCCCACAGCATCAAGACGGCAGACCTGCAATCGCTGGAAGAATTGTACGTAGCCTATTTCAACCGCGTACCCGATGCCGATGGCATGGATTACTGGGTCACCCAGTTCAAGTCAGGCATGACATTCAAGCAGATAGGTGACGCCTTCTTCCTGGCGGCGGCACAATACCCCGCGCAAACGGGATACACCCTCAACCTCAGCAATACCGATTTCATCAATATCATTTACAAAAACGCCATGGGCAGGTCTGCCGGTGCAGATGAAGCCGGCCTGAAATACTGGCTCAATGAACTCAATACCGGCATACAAAGCCGGGGATCCATGGTCAGCGCCGTGCTGGCCGGTGCGCGTGCCTTTACGGGCGATGCTACCTGGGGCTGGGTGGTCGATCTGCTCAACAATAAAATCAAGGTTGCCAACCAGTTCTCGGTTGAGTGGGGCCTGAACTTCCTGACACCGGAATCATCCATCACCAATGGCATTGCCATCGCATCTGCTGTCACTGCGACCGACACCAGTGCGGCAATTACGCTCATAGGCCTCGCCGACGGACAGATACAATTTACCTGAAACCAATAAACAAAAATAACAAGTCCCAGATCGTGTTGCAGCAGAAATACGGTCAGGGACTTTTCTTTTATTTGACGATACCGCGATGTATACCAGCCTGCCCGTCACTCCAGAAGACTTTCTGAATAATGGCGTTGATCAGCCATTGGCCATCCTGTTTCTGCAGACCGAACTGATACAGGCAATGCGTATGCAGGGTCTCACCCTGGCTATTCTTGCGGTAGATGACGCTTGACACCCTGGCTTTACCCGTATCGCCGGTATCATCATCCAGGTCGATTTCCGTATTCCCGCTGACATGGTGGGTCAGCAGGTCCTGCAGGGCGATACGGCGCAGATCTGCATATTGCTGGTTACTGATTTGCTCTGGTGGCGTACCGCGCAGTTCCGAATAATCCGTATAGACAGAGACGGTCAGGCAGTCACGTAAGGCATCCCAGTCTTTCAAATCAAAGCTATTGGCAAATCTGGCCAGCAGGTTCTGTATGGCATGCAAGTCTGTGTGCCTCATGTGAACAATAGTCCTTATTTCAAGATGGACGAAACTGCCCCCACCAGCTCCCAACCCAGTATCAGGTGCTGGTCGGCATCAAGGTGTACGCCGTCATATTCACTGGCAGTGACAACGCTGTCCGCATCAAAAAAATGACAGCCATTGGCAGCGGCAACTTCTTTATACGCATCGGCCAGGCCGGCACAGCGTTCTTCACAGCCAATAAATTTCGGCGCCATCATGCCTTTGGCTGCACATGGCTCTGGTGGGGAGACGACCAGTATCGGTGGTATCTGCATGCCCGGCTCTATCGGCGCCTGGCGTATGGTGTTGATGATGACAGCCAGTCCCTGGGACGACAGCCAGGCTGTGTTCTGGTGCATGGACTGGAAGTCATTTGTACCCAGCATGATAATCACCAGTGATAGCGGTGACAGGCTTTCTATTCTTTGCGCCAGGCCCTGACTACCGTTACGTCCAGGCTTGAAGGGGTCGTCCCAGACCGTGCGTCTGCCGTTGAGGCAATCCTCTACCACACGTACATGGTACTCAGCACTGTTGAGACCAATTTCCAGCACACCAGGCCAACGTTCTTCAAAAACCAATCTCTTGCGTGTCGTGGGTATCAAGCCCCAAGACAGGGAATCACCATATACCAATATCTGTCGCATAAATATCCTGTGAATATCCTATGAAGTATCGAGCGAAATGTCGCCTAGATTTTTTCTTATATTTTTTCGCTTACACTTTTTTCAAATAGCAGGCCTTCAGCATGAAATTGCCCGCATCCATCTTGCAGTCCACTTCATGATCACCACCCACCAGACGTATGCTCTTCACCTTGCTCCCCATTTCCAGGGCGATGGAAGAACGTTTGACTTTCGAATCCTTAATCAGCACCACGCCATCGCCGTCGACCAGGACATTGCCATCCCTGACAATGCGCTCATCATCGTCATCTGTACTGGCAGCGGCCCGCATGGGCAACTCACGACCACAGGCGGGGAAGTTCGACACGGCAGGCTTTCTTAATGCGGATTAAGCTTGATCAACGCTACAGTATACCCGAGCATGGGCAACTGCCCGCCAATATATGCAGCTTCACTCCATATCCGCACCGGGTGCAACCAGTGGCAAGAGCATGATAAAACTGGTGCCGGTGTTGACTGTGCTCTCTATCCTGATATGCCCGCCGAGCAAGTCAGTGACGATGTTGTAGACGATACTCATCCCCAGGCCGCTACCGCCCTGTCCCAGCTTGGTGGTAAAAAAAGGATCAAAGATACGACTGAGATTTTCTGCCGGTATCCCTGCGCCATTATCTTCAAAGCGTATCTCCACCTTGTCCTGCTCACGCTTACATGCCACGATGCATATCTGCCCATCCGTCCTGCCGTCAAAGGCATGCAGGATGGCATTATCAACCAGATTGCCAATCACCTGGTCCAGCGGACCGGGAAAACTGTCCATTTCTATGTGCAGTGGGATATCCATCTGTATCTGCAAACCGGCCTGGCGAATTTTTGCCATCATGGTGGCAATCACATCATGACAGACCTTGTTGACATGAAAGCGTCGCCGTTTGGAACTGGCCTGATCGACCGCGACCTGCTTGAAACTGGCAACCAGGTCTGCAGCACTTTTCAGACCATGCTCTATCAATTCACTTGCATGGCGGGCTGCTTCAAGATAACCGAGCAGGTCTGACCGACGTATGCTGCCTTCCAGTACCTTTTGCGAAAATTCCTGGGTCTTGGCTTGCAAGGTGCTGGAGGTCAGCAGACTATTGCCAATCGGCGTATTGAGTTCATGTGCAACACCGGCCACCAGTGAACCCAGGGCTGCCAGCTTTTCGCTGCGTATCAGGTCGTCCTGAGTATGGCGCAATTCCAGGGTACGCTCGGCGACATTCTGTTCCAGGCTGGCATTGGCTTTCGACAGGGCGGTCTGCACTTTCTTGAGTTCGGTCACATCGGTATAAGTGGTGACGAAACCGCGCAGGGCATCGCCTTCATAAATCGGCTTGCCCTGTACCAGATGGGTATGACCATTGGGCCTGGTACGTTCAAATTGATGAGCCTGAAACTGTCTGGCCAGATGCAGGCGTGACTGGATCAGCTCTTCAACATCGCCTCCGCCATATTCACCGCGCTCCGCCATGATGCGCAACAGGTCTTCAAATGGCACCCCCTGGTAGATGGAGTCGGGATGATAGTTGAGCACATCCAGAAAACCCTGGTTCCACAGATAGAGCTTGAGTTCGTCGTCAAACACACTGAGGCCTTGCGGCATATGTGCCAGCACTGCCCGCAGGAACAGCGATTGCTTGTGGAATTCAATTTCCATGCGTCGCTTGGCCGTCACGTCCATGCAGGTAGTGACAAAACCACCGCCGTCTACAGGCATGCCACGTACTTCTATGATGCTGCCGTCCGAGCGCAGACGTTCGTAAGAGTAAGGAGTATCGCTTTGGATGATGGCCATGAGTTTGGCCAGTTTTTCATCATCGCTGGCGCTGCTGAACTCACCATATTCACCACGTTTTATGTTTGCTTCAAACACATCACGCGCAAGCGGCGGTTGGCCCTGAAACAAGGCTGGTGGCAAATCGAGCATGCGCAGCAACTCTGCATTCCAGGCAACCACCCGGAGATTCTCATCGATCAGGGAAACACCACCCGGGAAGTTTTCCAGCAAAATCCGCAATTTTTCATTTTTCTTGCGCGCCTCCTGCTCGGCATGTCTGCGCTCAGTCACATCACTTATCACGGCGATAATGAACTGCCTGCCCTCTTCGGACAGGAGGCTCAGCGCCACCTCGGTCGTGAACAGGCTGCCATCAGCCTTGCGTGAGACCCAGTCGAAACGCTGAGGCTGGCCAGATTTGGTCAGCGCTATGTAGGTTGTTGCGGCAGTCAGGGAATCGCGCCCGTCAGGCTGTGTCCTGGCAGACAGGTGCAGTGGCGTACTTAGTAACAGTTTCTCCCTTGGCAAGCCGAACATTTTTTCTGCACTGGGATTGCAATCGATGAAATGCTCATCTTCCAATACCAGCAAGGCATCCTGAGCCTGTTCTACCATGGCGCGGTATAGGGCAACTCTGGATACTTCAACTTTGCCTGGCATGGGCAGTCCTGAGTGAGCTAAGAGGTCGTGTCGAAAGTAAATACAGCTTACATTTTCAGTATTCCTCAAACACGCTTAGACTACAAGCGGCAAATCTGGTCAGGTACAAATTTATACAGTCAGCGGTCCAGCCTGCCTAATAATTTCTTCATATCAACCGGGTCAAATCTGGCCTTGACACCTGCGCTGATACCCGCCTGAGCCGCTCATAAAAGCCGTCAAAACGTTCAAATAGCCCAGCCTTGCCACAGACATCAAGAGACTGCCGGGTACTGCGTATTTTTGCAGCATCATTGCCCCGTTTTATGAAAGTCAGGCACGGACATACAGGAGGTCATTGATAACTCACTTCCAGTACTTGCAAATGCAGGTACTTGATAATATTGACATCAACCTGTATTTGCCTTGCCAGACGCAGCTAAAGAGCTGGCTGCAAGTCATTTTCCAGTTATCAGAGAAATTGCCCCATCAATGAATTGAGGAAATCACAGCGGTCCGGCATGCTCCAGCAGGTAATAAATCCCATCCTCAGCCCGCCCCTGCTCAATTTCATACCATCCCAGATGTCGATAAAATTCCAAGGCAGCATGATTCTGCGCCACGCACTTCAATCGCCACGGGAAAGCTAAATAAGTTTGCAGATGCTCCAAGAGAGCCCTGCCCAGACCCTGTGCTTGCGCCCGGGGATCTACATACAAGTGATGGATATAGGCATCGCCTTCCTGCACTGCCAGCACAGCTAATACATGATCCCGTACATCCACGGCAACCCACACTGTTTCGCCGTGCGTCGCATCAGCAAAACCGGGAATGGAATCTGCAGTGCGCTGCTGCCATGCAGCTTCGACCAGGCATTTCTGGTAAATTACTTGCAGGGCACTGGCATCCGAATCACTGGCTCTGCGTATGCCAGTCAAGACTGCGTATCCGTTTGTCGGCTCAAGAACACCGTCAACGTATCTTTCGGCGGCTGCTTGCCTATCTGGAACAAGATACGGCCAACCGCACCCCGGTGATAATTCCCGTGGGTAGCCACATGCAATAACATCTCGCCACGTGACATGCAGCCCAGTGTGCCATCCACAAAAGTGAAACGTATGTCATCTGCAAACCTGGTTTCCTGCTGGGCAGCGACATAGTCCATGTACCACTGATCCACTTTTTGCACGCCTTGCTGCAAATCGACCAGTGCGGGTGTTTCTTTGGTATTTAGCGCGGTGAAGCCATGTTGCTGGCCCTGCAGATTGGCGACGAAAATCTGGTCGACGACGTAAATATGATTGAGTATGCGTATCGCATCATGTAACTCACGTGCATGCTGGTCTGGCGCAACGCTGGCAGCCAATTGGTACAAGTCGGCATTGGCCCAGGCCTTGTATTCAAACAAAGTCGATAAAAGTTTTTTGGTATGCATACGATCCCACTAAAACAAACAATAAATTCCGGCATCAGCAATGGTTGCTAATGTAATCAGCAAAAAATTGCGTCGCTCCGGCGTATTCTAGCGATTAATAAGATTATGTATCAGGATATTAACGGGCAAAAAAAATGCCTGCCATCAAAACAGGCATCTTCATCATAGATCAGGCAACTTACTTTGCAGTTTCTGTCGATGCAGTCAACAGATGCAAAGGCCGCACTTCCTGGGAGCGCGCCCGGACTTCAGTAACCGCAATGCCCCGCCCATCGAGGAACACCTGAAAGTAAGAGACACCATTATTAAGGCGCATGGTCATGCGGGTCTTGCCATTTAGCTGGTAATCGACACCTGAGCCACCTGGCACAGCGCGGTATTTGATGGTCTTGCCATCTATGCCGGCATTAAAGGCTGCTGCACCGCGCATCTTCAGCAAGACATCATATAAGCCATCGGCATTTTTGGCAGCGAATTGAGCCACCTCCACTTCCACATCTTCGCCCTCAAGGTATTTACCATAAGGATTCATGACGACAGTTTCAGCCAAGGCAAACCCGGCTATAGCGTACAGGAAACACGCCACGAACAGTGATTTTAACGATTTCAATTTTATGCGCCCTTATATGGATGATGTTTATATAAAATCTTGTGGATACAATGCCAGGAAAAGCAATTCCTGGCCCAGCTCAGCTGACACTTTTACATAAATAAAGCTGGCTGATAAAAGCCGGTAAAAACAATTACACAAGTTACAAATTCATGCTCCGGCATAGGCCTTGTCGAGATCAGCGATGATGATTTTTTTCATCTGGAACATGGCCATCATGACTCTCTGCGCCTTGGCTGCATCGGTATCATTGAGGTAATTGATCAACGCTCTTGGCACCACCTGCCAGGAAACGCCGTACTTATCCCTGAGCCAGGCACACTGATTTTCTTCCCCACCGCCAGCCAGCAGTTTTTCCCAGTAATAATCGACTTCTTCTTGTGATTCGCAGTCGACAACAAAAGAAATCGCTGGTGTGAAGCTATAGTGCGGACCGCCATTGAGGGCTACGAATTCTTGTCCTGCCAGGGTAAACTTGATGGTCAGCACTGTTCCCTTGGGCAGGGGTGCTCCCTCACCGTAACGGGACACACTGTGCACCTTGGTATCCTTGAAGATGGAGGTATAGAACTCTACAGCTTCCTCCGCCTGATGATCAAACCAGAGGAAGGGGGTGATCTTTTGCATGGCAAGAACTCCTTTACATGTTGAACTTACGCAAAACCGCCCCGGCTGCAGTACAGCTATTTTCTTTCCTTACTGATCGACAATCACCAGCGTACCGTGACTACCAGCCGCTACTGCATGGGGTATGTTGGCCGGCACCAGGTATAGCTCACCAGCTTTGACGACTATCGTTTCGCCGCCAATATCAAGATTCATCTGACCATCGAGTACAATCAAAGCTTCATCGAAGTCATGGGTTTCATCCGGGTAAGCCGCGTCATCCATACGCAAGACCTTGACCTGCGCCCCACCTGCCTTACCCAAAATAGTCGAGCGCCAGGCCATAGGCAAGGACTGCGCTGTGGAAATTAAATTTTTATGCGACATCAATATCTGATCCAGGTTACTCCATCAAACCGACGGTATTGCAGTGACGCAATACCGCAAACCCATCTAACAATGTTACTCCATCTTACTCCCCTGTTTTTTTCGCAGGTTTCTTGGCGCCACCACCGGTATCGACTTCGATGACTTCACGCTGCGCATCAGCCGCCTTTTGTAACTCCTGCCCCGCCTGCTTGGCCTGATCCAGCTGCTTTTTCTGCTCGGAAAGAAAATTGGCAGAAGCACTGGCTTCCACCTTGGGCTCAGGCGGTTTGTTACAAGCAGCGAGAATAGAGACACAAGCTAAAACAAGAATGGTACGCATGGAATACTCCTGAAAGCTGCTACATCGCAGCCATGACCTGATTAATTGTAGATAGGTATTCTAGCAATAAATAGCACATCGCAAAAAACAAAAAGCCCGAAGAGTTTTCGGGCTTTGCATGCTCTACAAAGGCGCGCGCAGCGTCGCCCTTCTCCAATCAGCCGTGTCCGTGGCACGCCGAGAAATTCATTCAGCGGGATGCAGTACAAGGCGCAAAGCACAGCAATACGTCGGTATTGCGAGCATTTGCAACGCAGTAATGCGCCCGCTTAATGGATTTATCGGCGTGACATCACATGTTGCGCCGGTATTGTCCACCTACTTCAAACAGTGCCGTCGTAATCTGCCCCAGTGAACAAACCCTGGCTGCGTCCATGAGTTTGGCAAACACATTCTCATTATTGATCGCCGCCTGCTGCAAGGCTGCCAGGGCCTTAGGCGCCACATCCGCATGACGGCTGTGGAAATCAGCCAGACGCTGCAATTGCGACTGCTTTTCTTCATCGGTAGAACGCGCCAGTTCTATCTTTTGCGGCGTGTCATTCGCTTTGGGATTGCGGAAGGTATTCACACCGATGATGGGCAAAGTGCCATCATGCTTCAGGTGTTCATAATGCATGGATTCTTCCTGTATCTTGCCGCGCTGATAGCCGGTTTCCATCGCACCGAGTACACCGCCACGTTCAGCGATGCGTTCAAACTCCTGCATGACGGCTTCTTCCACCAGGTCGGTCAGTTCTTCAATGATGAAGCTGCCCTGGATAGGATTTTCGTTTTTCGCCAGACCCCACTCGCGATTGATGATGAGCTGAATAGCCAGAGCACGGCGCACAGATTCGTCAGTCGGCGTGGTGATGGCCTCATCATAGGCATTGGTATGCAGGCTGTTGCAGTTATCGTAAATCGCGATCAGGGCTTGCAGCGTGGTGCGGATATCATTGAAGTCTATCTCTTGCGCATGCAGGGAACGGCCACTGGTCTGGATATGGTATTTGAGTTTCTGGCTGCGGTCATTTGCACCATATTTGTCGCGCATCGCTACTGCCCATATACGGCGGGCGACGCGGCCCAGCACCGTGTATTCAGGGTCCATGCCATTGCTGAAGAAGAAAGACAGGTTAGCCGCAAAATCATCAATGTGCATGCCACGCGCCAGATAGGCTTCAACAAAGGTAAAGCCATTCGACAGTGTGAACGCCAGTTGTGAAATCGGGTTCGCACCTGCTTCGGCAATGTGATAACCGCTGATGGACACAGAATAGAAATTGCGCACCTGATGATGGACGAAATATTCCTGGATATCGCCCATGACCTTCAGCGAGAATTCTGTCGAGAAGATACAGGTGTTCTGTCCCTGGTCTTCTTTCAGAATATCTGCCTGTACCGTGCCGCGCACGTTCTGCAATACCCAGGCACGTATCTTCGCTACTTCGTCACTGGTCGGTTCGCGCTTGTTATCAGCACGGAACTTGTCCATCTGCTGATCAATCGCGGTGTTCATGAAGAAGGCCAATATAGTCGGTGCAGGGCCGTTGATGGTCATGGAAACAGAGGTAGCCGGGTCGCAAAGGTCAAAACCGTCATACAAGACCTTCATGTCTTCCAGCGTCGCGACGGAGACCCCGGAATTGCCTACCTTGCCGTAGATATCGGGACGTATCGCCGGGTCTGCGCCATAGAGCGTCACAGAGTCAAATGCAGTAGACAGGCGTTTGGCGTCCATACCTTGCGATACCAGCTTGAAACGGCGATTAGTGCGGAAAGGGTCACCTTCACCGGCAAACATGCGGGTTGGGTCTTCCCCTTCGCGCTTAAAGGCAAACACACCAGCCGTGTAAGGGAAGGAGCCTGGAACATTTTCCAGCATCAGCCAGCGCAGGACTTCACCATGATCAACAAAACGCGGCAGCGCCACCTTGCGGATCTTGGTCCCGGAAAGGGAATGCTGTACCAGGCGGGTGCGGATTTCCTTGTCGCGAATTTTAACGACGTATTCATCACCTGCGTAGGCAGCCTGCATGTCTGGCCACATGCTGATCAGTTTCTTGGATTCAGCGTCAAGGCGGTTTTCACGCTCAACGATAAGGTCATCAAAATCTGCTGATTTACCCGCTGCCGCCAGCATACGCTTGCTCTCTTGCAATTGCTGGTGCTCACGCGCAATCACCACTTGCCTGCCGGTATGCTTGTGGTAGGCGCGCACGGTGTCTGCAATCTCAGCCAGATAGCGGCTACGAGCAGGCGGCACGATGACGTTCTTGCCACTCGATGCCTTGACGTTGACCGCAGCCAGCTTGCCAGCTTTCGCTGGCAAGCCACGTTGCACGAGGGCAGGCAGAATACCTTGATACAGGGCGGTCACGCCATCATCATTAAAGCGCGAAGCCTGGGTACCATAGACAGGCATTTCATCCGGTTTCTTACTCCACAGTTCACGATTGCGCTGGTACTGTTTGGCGACATCGCGCAAGGCATCCTGTGCGCCTTTGCGGTCAAATTTATTGATGGCGACAAAATCGGCAAAATCGAGCATGTCGATTTTTTCGAGTTGAGATGCAGCGCCAAATTCCGGCGTCATGACATACATGGAGACATCGACATGCGGCACGATGGCGGCATCACCCTGGCCTATGCCTGAAGTCTCGACGATAACCAGGTCAAAACCGGCGACCTTGCAGGCTGCAATCACGTCTGGCAAAGCCTGTGAAATTTCAGAACCGGCTTCACGGGTTGCCAGCGAACGCATAAAGACCTTGAGTTTGCCCTTCCAAGGGTTGATCGCATTCATGCGTATGCGGTCACCGAGCAAGGCGCCGCCAGATTTGCGGCGTGACGGGTCGATGGAAATCAGGGCAATGTTCAGGTGATCATCCTGGTCCAGACGTACGCGGCGTATCAACTCATCTGTCAGCGAAGATTTACCGGCACCGCCAGTACCTGTGATACCCAGGGTAGGTGCCTTGCTGGCTTTTGCCGCTTCCAGCAACTGGGCACGCAGCTCCGGCGCGACCTTGTCGTTTTCCAGCGCAGTAATCAATTGTGCCAGCGGCCGGTGTTTGTCGCCGATATCGCCCTGCTGCAATACGGACAGCGACTTCGGTGCATAGCCCGACAGGTCGCTGTCGCAAGCCTGTATCATCGACAAAATCATGCCCACCAGGCCCATGCGCTGGCCATCTTCAGGGCTGAAAATACGGGTCACGCCATAGGTATGCAGGTCGGCTATTTCTTCCGGCACGATGACACCACCACCGCCACCAAATACCTTGATATGCGCACCGCCACGTTGCTTCAACAGGTCTATCATGTATTTGAAGTATTCAACATGGCCACCCTGGTAACTGGAAATGGCAATGCCCTGGGCATCTTCCTGCAAAGCAGCAGTGACGATTTCTTCTACCGAACGGTTATGGCCCAGATGGATCACCTCTGCACCATTCGCCATCAAAATGCGGCGCATGATGTTAATCGAGGCATCATGGCCATCGAACAGGGAAGCGGCGGTCACAAAGCGCACTTTGTTGGCAGGTTTGTATTCAGTCAGGTTCTGGGCAACGGACAGGTCAGTCATGTCTTCCTCATCGGTCTTGTTTTGTTCATGCCAATATTGCAATTCATGAAATATCTGGCATAAATAGGGTTAAGCTAAGTTATATGACGTTAACGTAAACGTCAATCTAAAAATGTGATGCGATCATCGCGACCCGGACCAGTCCATTCTGCATTTGATACGGCAAAATAGCTGGAAAGCCCGCAGTTACTAGTCATCAGATTCTCAGTCGAGATGGATTGCTTTTTAGCATGGTGTTGCTGGCAAGCCTAAGCATCAACCCAGACTTGCCAAACCGACATCATGCTGCGCGTGTCACTTCCTTGATTACCGTGGTCGTCTTCACAGGATTGAGCAAAGCTGCCTTTTCCAGATGATACGCCTGCATGGCCTTTTCCTTGACGTGACCATAACCGCGGATTTTTTCAGGCAGACTGGCAAGGGCAATGGCTTGTTCGAGATTATCTGCATTCAAACCCGCCGCCAGTTTTTCCATCAGTGCCGTGTATTCAACAATGAGGGCGCGCTCAGCCTTGCGTTCTTCTGTGCGACCAAAGATATCCAGTGCTGTACCACGCAAACCCTTGAGTTTGGCCAGCAGCTTGAATGCCTGCCATACCCAGGAACCATATTGCGCCTTGACCAGATGACCCTGTCCGTCTTTTTTCGAGAAGATAGGTGGCGCCAGGTTAAACTTCAGGCTGAAGTCGCCTTCAAACTGTTGCTTGAGTTTTGCGGTGAAATCGCCATTGGTGTACAGGCGCGCGACTTCGTATTCATCCTTGTAGGCCATGAGTTTGAAGGCATACTTGGCGACTGCCATACTGAACTTGTTGCCGGCATTCAATGCAGATTCCGCCTTGCGCACTTTGTCGACCAGATCAGCATATTGCTGGGCGTAGGCGGCGTTCTGGTAATCCGTCAATACCGCAATGCGGCGCTTGACGAGCGCATCCAGGCTTTGCGGCATCTGAATGACGACAGGCTGGCCAGGGATGGCGATTTTTTCTACGCGTGCAAAGTCCACCGCAGCACGACGGCCCCACAGAAAGGCTTTCTTGTTGGCCTCAATCGCCACACCATTGAGCTCTATGGCGCGTAGCAAGGCGGTTTCAGATACGGGTATCGCGCCCTTCTGGTAAGCAAAACCCAGCATGAACAGATTGGTGGCGATGGAGTCGCCCATCAGGGCGGTTGCCAGTTTGGTGGCATTGATGAAATCAACCTTGCCACCGACTGATTCAGAAATCAGGTGCTCAACTGACTCCAGCGGGAATTGCCAGTCAGGGTTCTTGGCGAACGGGCCTGTCGGTTGTTCATGGGTGTTGATGACGGCACGGGTACGGCCTGCGCGCATTTTGGAAATCGCATCATGTGCGCCAGCGGTCAGGATATCGCAGCCCAGGATCAGGTCTGCTTCACCCGTTGCTATACGCTGTGCACGTAATTTTCCAGCCTGGTTGACGATGCGTATATGCGAAGTCACCGAGCCATTTTTTTGCGACATGCCTGTCATATCGAGCACCGATGCGCCCTTGCCTTCGAGATGTGCTGCCATGCCCAGCAGGGCACCAACCGTGATCACACCAGTGCCACCTATACCGTTCAGCAAGATGTTGTAAGAGCTTTCACAGGCTGGTAATTGCGGTTCTGGCAGTGCACCAAAGTCATCGGTCTTTGCCGTACCTGTCTTGGACTTGACCAGCTTGCCGCCTTCTACCGTGACAAAACTCGGACAGAAACCCTTGACGCAGGAATAATCCTTGTTGCACGACGACTGATCTATGCCACGCTTGCGGCCAAATTCTGTTTCCACCGGCATGATGGATGTACAGTTGGATTGAACGCCGCAATCACCACAGCCTTCGCAGACGGCCTCGTTGATAAACATGCGCTGGTTAGGGTCAGGGAATTCGCCTTTTTTGCGGCGGCGACGTTTTTCTGCGGCACAGGTCTGATCGTAAATGAGTACCGTTGCGCCGGGCAGCTCACGCAATTCACGCTGCACGGCATCCATGTCCTTGCGGTCATGCAGGGTCACCAAGGTTGGCAGGCTTGATCTGTCGGTATAGCGTGACAAATCTTCAGTCACCAGGGCAATGCGCTTGACGCCTTCTGCCGCCATCTGTTGCGCCATCATCGGTACTGTGATCGTGCCATCAACAGGTTGGCCGCCCGTCATCGCCACCGCATCGTTATACAAAATCTTGTAGGTGATATTGACCTTGGCAGCAACGGCAGCGCGTATTGCCAGGTAACCGGAATGGAAGTAAGTGCCATCACCAAGGTTCTGGAACACATGCGACAAGGTAGAGAAAGCCGCCTGCCCTATCCATGGCGCACCTTCGCCACCCATGTGGGTAGTCAGTTTATTGAATTCAGGGTAAATCGCCGTCGCCATGACATGGCAACCAATACCAGCTAATGCAAGGCTGCCTTCCGGCACCTTGGTTGAGGTATTGTGTGGGCAGCCAGAACAATAGTATGCCGGGCGTGCAGGTGTATTGACTTGTTTGCTGAGGACCACATCCTTGGCTTCCAAAAATGCCAGACGTGCCTTGATCAGGTCGCTGGTATGGAAGCGGGCAATGCGCGAAGAAATCACGCGGGCAATCTGCGCCACCGAAAAGTCAGCCTTGGAAGTCAGCAGCCATTCACCGCGTGGATGTACCCATTCGCCTTTTTCATCGAACTTGCCGATGACGCGCGGGCGCACATCGTCGCGCCAGTTATACAGTTGTTCCTTGAGCTGGTACTCGACCATCTGGCGTTTTTCTTCAACCACCAGTATCTCGTCGAGACCCTGGGCAAACTCACGCACGCCGTCCGGTTCCAGCGGCCAGGGCATGGATACCTTGAACAGACGTATGCCTATCTCGGCTGCGAATTTTTCATCGATGCCCAGTTCTTCCAGTGCTTCCAGCACGTCAAGGTAAGACTTGCCTGAAGCAACGATGCCCAGACGTGCAGTCGGGCTGTCTATGGTGACGTGGTTGAGTTTGTTGGCGCGCGCATAGGCCAATGCTGCATAGATTTTGTAATCCTGCATCAGGGCCTCCTGCTTGCGCGCCTGTATGCCGAGCGTATCCAGTGACAGACGGGTATTGAGCCCTCCCTCCGGCATGACGAAATCTTCAGGCAGGGTTATTTGCAGGCGAAAAGGGTCGGCATCGACCGATGAAGTCGATTCCACCGTATCCGCCAGTGCCTTGAAGCCGACCGCGCAGCCAGAAAAACGCGACATGGCCCAGGCATGCAGGCCCAGGTCCAGGTATTCCTGCACATTGCTGGGGTACAGCATGGGTATCATGCAGGCAGAGAAAATATGGTCAGACTGGTGTGGCAGCGTCGAGGAGTAGGCGCCATGGTCATCACCAGCCACCAGCAACACACCGCCGTGCTTGGATGTGCCTGCATGGTTCATGTGCTTGAACACGTCAGCACTACGGTCCACACCTGGGCCTTTGCCATACCACATGCCAAACACACCATCGTATTTGGCCGGGCCTATCAGGTCTACCGTCTGTGAACCCCAGACTGCGGTTGCGGCCAGGTCTTCATTGACGCCTGGTACGAACTGCACATGGTTTTGTTCCAGCAGTTTTTTGGTTTTCCACAATGTCTCGTCGAGACCACCCAGGGGGGAACCACGGTAGCCAGAGATAAAGCCCGCTGTATTCAAACCCGCGGCCAGGTCACGCTGGCGCTGCATCATGGGCAGTCTTACCAGGGCTTGTATACCTGATAAAAATATCGTGCCGCTATTCGACGTATATTTATCGTCAAGCTGCACATCATTCAATTGCGGGGGGCTGGTGATCTGGCTGGCTTCGAGCGCATCCTGGACGGGCTCGATGTTGACTTCTTTGGCGGACGGCAGGGACGAGAGTCCAGCAGACTCCATGGTGGTGTCGGATGACATAGGGTGGCTCCAAAATTTGTGATTTAGATCGCAAAGAGCATGCGTTGCATCCGGTAAGACACAAGTTTGCTCGGAGCCTATAGCGAGGTATCAGAGATAGGCTCTCGTTGCGTTGGTAGTGATAACTACCATTTTATTCGAATCCTGGACAAAATTCGATGTCAAGACACTACGCCTGTCGTATTTGCCAACGTCAAAACCACATCAAATACGGCTGACAGCGTCTGCATTTCCTGTTATCCGGATCAAAGAGACATCAAAAGAAGCTTTCGAAATTTCGCTGCAGCGCTTCTTCGACTTCCTTTGAAATCTGCTGTGTTCACAGTGTAGGTGGATAGCAGAGTTAAGGAAAATACAGAATTAAAATAGGGGTATCATAAAAAATGATACCCATCCATAAAAAAACGGGAGCAGCCTGCTCCCGCAATAACCCACGCGGAGTGAAACAAATGTATGAACCCTGATCAGCTTGCCTGGTCTTGCCTGGCGGCATACATGCCAGCATAGCGAATACCAAAAAACATAATAAAAATATAACACGCGGCTGGCACATAAAAAGAAACATGCAATCCTATGCTGTCAGCCAGGTAACCTTGCAGAAAGGGTATCAGTGCACCACCGACAATAGCCATGCACAAGATGCCGGAACCCTGACCAGTGAGTTTGCCCAGCTTGTGCAAGGCCATGCTGAAAATGGTCGGAAACATGATGGAATTGCACAAGCCCACCGCCAGGATAGCCCACATCGCCAGGCTGCCATGACTGTAGATGGCCGTCAGTATCAGCACAATCGCCGCAGCGGCATTGAAGGCCAGGGTCTTGCCTGGACTGACTACACGCATGACGGCAAAGCCAATGAACCGTCCGACCATGGCGCCGCCCCAGTAAAAGCTCACATAGTGCGCCGCTGCTGCAGGCGTAAAACCACCGATATCAGGGTCGCTGAGGAAGTTGATCAGGAAACTACCTATACTGACTTCACCGCCGACATACACAAAAATGCAGATGGCGCCGAACACCAGGTGGACATGCGCAAACACCGAGTCTTTACCACCAGATGCTTGCGCTGTGGTCTTGTCATCGGCATGGCTGATCCTGGGCAGGCGGGCAAAGGCAAACAGTATGGCCAGCAGCAATAACGCACCAGCCAGCATCAGGTAAGGCATTTGCACTGCAGCGCCGGCACTCTGGCGGTAAGCGACTTGTTCTGCGGCAGGCAAAAGATTGATGTCTGCCGCGCTCAGGGCGGCTCCGGACAAGATCAGTATGCCGCCAAAGATGGGGCCTATGGTCGTCCCCAGGGAGTTGAAAGCCTGGGTCAGGGTCAGGCGGCTTGATGCTGTCTTGGCTTCACCCAGAACCGTCACATAAGGATTGGCCGCCACCTGCAAGATAGTGATGCCGGACGCCAGTACAAAAAAGGCGAACAGGAACAATGCGTAGCTGCCCAGCGACGCCGGGTAAAACAGGGCGCAGCCACTGGCTGCAATCACCAGACCTGTGACCGCACCGCGCTGGTAACCTATTTTTTTGATCAGCATGCCGGCGGGTACGGACACCACAAAGTACGCACCAAAGAAACAGAATTGCACCAGGGTCGCCTGCACATAACTGAGTGTGTAGATAGACTTCAGATGCGGTATCAGCACATCATTAAGTGAAGTGAGCAGGCCCCACATGAAGAACAGAATGGTGACGATCACCAGGGAACTGGTGTGACTCCTGGCCGGGCCGTCTGCGGCAGCTGAAGTAATATTGACGGTGGTTTCCATGAATTTATCTCCGATATTGTGCTGGTCAAGTCTGTTCCAGATGGGCCGCCAGCATGGCCGACACACCGATAAAGGCGGGGTATTCTTCGGTAATCAGGTAAGTCGGTATCTGTGCCAGCATGGCGCTGAGCCTGCCCTTGCCCTCAAAGCGGGAACGGAATGCCGACTCTGCAAACAGCCTGCCCAGTCGCGGCACAATGCCGCCACCTATATACATACCGCCGGTCGCCCCCAGGGTCAGCGCGACATTGCCAGCCACACTGCCGAGGATGGCGCAGAAATGCGCTACCGTCTGGCGGCTGGCAGCGCAATTGCCATGCAAGGCGCGCCGGGTAATCTCTGCCGCGTCGAGTGTCAGGCCCGAAATCGCCTGACAGATCATTTCCAGTCCTTTGCCTGACAACAGTCGCTCAGCCGAAACATGATCAAACTTTTGCCAAAGGGCTTGCAACAGCTTCACCTCGTCATGGCTACAGGGTGCAAAGCTGACATGGCCGCCTTCGCTGGCCAGCGCAGCCCAGGTTTTACCCGTTGGGATGATGCCCGATACCCCCAGACCCGTGCCCGGGCCGATCAGGCCCATGGTGCGACCCGGTATTTCCACGCCCTGCCCTATCTGCCGTCTCTGGCTATTGTCGAGATAGGGCAAGGACATTGCCAGCGCGGTGAAGTCATTGATCACCAGCAGGGTAGCCATATCAAGTTGCTGACGCACAGCAGAGATGGAAAAACTCCAGTGATGATTGGTCATCCGTACGTCATCCCCATCAATGGGATTGGCAATGGCAATCGCCGCAGCATTTACACGATTGCCGCCTGCCTTGATAACTTTCTGTGCAGCGTCACTTGCCAGGTAATATTGAATGGCATCAAGCAGGTGCGGGTAGTCGGCACAGGCCAGCACACTGACTGCGGCAAATTGCCTGACGCCCGTCTCCAGGGCAAAGCGCGCATTGGTGCCGCCTATGTCGGCCAGCAAGCGTGGGTATAACATGGTCTGCTTCATTTCAGGTCTGCGCAAGCCAGCGCATCCTTGTCTTTTGACGCACCGCCGACAATCTCTATATTCGTGAAGGCTGCGCTGAATGCTGCATTACTGCTGATACTGAACGGAATATCCACATTCGTCAGCTTGACACCCTTGGCGACAAAGCAGGACAAGGGTATCTTGATACTCTGCTTGTCTTTCTTCATGGACAGCCGCTTGAAAACTTCTGTCATATCCAGGCTGGCAGCGCAGTGGCTGCCGCAATGCATGCTGATACTGACAGTTCCTGCGGGGGCAGTAGCGATGATGGTGTCGAAACTTAAGGCACCGTCTTTCGTCGCAAAGGCAGGAACAGCTTTTGGTTTGTCCGCACGCGCCTCTACACGTGCCGGGCCGCTCCAGCTGACCAGTTTGGCGTCTTGCTGGGTATTGATCTGTGAAGTCTGCACGGTAATGCCAGGCAGGCTCAAAGTACGGTTCAGGTCAGCACCGACTGCCTGCTGTTCATTACCGCTGATAACATACAGGGGATAAGTGGCACGGTCTGCCTGGTTGAATACCGGGTAAGCACTGGTGACACCACAACCACCGGCGGGATATCTGCTGTCAAGCTTGCCGACCTTGTCCTTGCTGCTATAACTGAGACCATAACCAAGCTTGAACAAGGGTGCATAATTTTTATCGTCAACATTCAGCGGAGTCTGGCAGACAGATTTGGGCCATGAGAAAGACAATGTTCCCTTGAAATCATGCGCCACCTTGCCGTGGGCAGTGCGGAACAGCACATCGGCGATGCCCTTGCCTTCCGTGCCCGGCAGCCAGGCAGCGACAAAACTGTCGGACAGGTTCATCAGGTCATTGGTGTACAGAGACCGGCCAGACAGGAATACCGTCACGACCGGTTTGCCCTTGCCTGCCACAGCCTGCAAGGCTGCCAGGTCTTCCGGATAGCGGCTGCTGTGGCGCAGAGTACCGGCAGGGCCGATGTCGCCATACATTTCCGCATAGGGCGTCTCTCCGATAACGGCAATCACTGCATCATAACGACTGACGTCAATGCCCTTGCCATCGATACTGAAGTCCACATGATCAGCACCGACAGCATCTTTGATGCCGGTCAGTATGGAATCGGCATTCGGGAAATCCGCATTGCTGTTATCAGTGCCCTGCCAGGTCAGTGACCAGCCACCAGTCTGGTTAGGGATGTCGTCCGCGCTCTTGCCAACGACCAGTATCTTCTTGTTGCGCGCCAATGGCAGTGTGCCGCCATCATTCTTCAGCAAAACCAGGGATTCGCGCACAGCCTGACGGGCCAGGTCGCGGTCTTCCAGCGCGTCCTGCTTGCCTGCATAGGCGTTCTCCGACGGTTTCTTGCCAAACAGGCCCGCGCGCAGCTTGACACGGATGATCCTGCTCACGGCATCATCTATCCTGGCCATGGGGATTTCACCAGACCTGACCTGTGCGATGGTATTGCTGATGAAGGCCTTCCAGTCATTGGGCACCATGATCATGTCCACACCGGCATTGATAGCCTGCGGGCAGCTGTCGGTCTTGCAGCCTGGCACTTCACCAATGGCATCCCAGTCGGTAATGATGAAACCATCGAAACCCATCTTGCCCTTGAGTACGTCGGTAAGCAAGGCCTTGCTGCCATGCATTTTTCCGTAGTTGGCGCCGGCTGCCTTGTCGTTCCAGCTATTGTAGGACGCCATCACGGTTTGTGCGCCGGCGGCCAGGGCTGTCATATAGCCCTGCGCATGGATATTGATCATCTGCGCATTGGTGGACAGATTGACACCCCTGTCCTTGCCCTGGTCTGTGCCGCCATCGCCCATGAAGTGCTTGGCCGTAGCAACGACATTACCATCGTCCTTGAAGTCACCCTGCAAACCTTTGACATATTCACCGGCATACTGTTTTACCAGTGCCGCATCTTCAGAAAAGCTTTCGTAAGTACGGCCCCACCTGTCATCACGCACAACAGCAATGGTGGGCCCGAACACCCAGGCGATACCGGTAGCACGCACGGACTTGCCCATGGACCGGCCTATCTGCCCGGCCAGTTGCGGATTGTGGGCAGCACCAAGACCAATATTGTGCGGGAACAGCGTGGCGCGATAGACATTGCTGTTCCCGTGGATGGCGTCAATACCCCAGATCACCGGCACTTTGACTGCCATGTCGGTGTTCATGGAGGCTTCATGATATTTATCTGCCAGCGCCACCCAGTCAGCCGCCGTACCGTGCTTGTTATTGCGGTCCGGCCAGCTGCCACCGCCATTCAAGACAGAGCCAAGGTAATAGCGGCGCACATCATCGGGGGTGATGGCCTTGATTTCCGGCTGGGTCATCTGGCCTATTTTTTGTTCCAGTGTCATCCCGGCGACGATAGTGGCAACCCTGGCTTCTATTACGGGATCCTTGCTGATCATACTCTGTACAGTCGGCCACGCTGCCAAGTCGCTGGCTGGCATCCTGCCTGGCCCATACTGTGTAACGCCATCTGCTGCATCGACATTGCCAGTCCCATATGCCAGCAAGAGTGCAGAACTGATTCCAATTGCCTTGTGCTTCAATTTCATCATGATGTGCTCTGTATTATTGAAGGAATCTGTTGATTCACTTTTGTCTCTTTGTTGATGATGACTACCTGTTTTTCAAGAATCGAAATTTAATTTCTGCGCCTGTAAACGCGCACAAAATCCACCAGCATCTGTTGCGGGAATTTTGTTGTGACATCCGGTGAACCGGGCCAGTCACCGCCTATGGCCAGATTCAGGATGATGAAAAATCCGTGATCGAATACCCACTTGCCCGGCACTGTCGCGGGACTGGCCTGGTGAAACAGATTACCATCCAGATACCAGCGTATCTGCCCGGCATCCCATTCAACAGCATAGATATGGAAGTCATCGGCCAGTTGACCCTGCGCCAGTTTTTTTGATCCACCAAAACCGGTCGCCCCGTAATAGCCTGGCCCGTGCAGGGTGCCATAACTGGTGGCAGCTTCCTTGCCTATGTTTTCCATGATGTCGATCTCGCCGCGTTCTGGCCAACCAGTGGCACTGACGTCAGTCCCAAGTAGCCAGAAAGCGGGCCAGACACCCTGGCCTGCCGGTATCTTGATGCGCGCCTCAAAACGTCCATAAGTAAACTCACGCAAACCAGCCGTTTTTATACGGGCCGAGGTATAGTCGCTACCTTCATACTTCTCATTCCTCGCTTCGATGACCAGCATGCCGTTTTCCAGCCTGAGGTTTTCTTTGCGTGCCGTGTAGTTTTCCAGCTCGTGATTGCCCCAGCCGTGGCCGCCGGTTTCTATCTGCCAGCTTTGCATGTCCAGTTTATCAGCGGCAAATTCATCAGCCCAGACCAGTTCCCAGCCTTGCTGCAAGCTGGGCGTAACCTGTGTTTGCACCAGACTGCTGCCGCCACCGCAAGCGGTGAGCAGCAACAGACTCAGGCAAGTCAGACATACTGGTAAGGAAAACTGTTTTTTCATGCTATCAGCCTTTTGCGAATCCAGGGCCTGATGGACGTGCAAGCATCCATCAGGCCTGCTCTTACTTAATAACTGGCGCCGACCTTAATGCCGAAGGAGCGCTGGTCTACATAGCTCGCAGCCATCTTGCCACCGCCGGCGTTCCAGCCATTGGTCTTGGCTTTGACATCGGTGAAGTTGCGCACATAGGCTTCGATGAACCATTTGTCATTCGGCGCCACCAGTTTCAGTGACGCATCGCCCTTGGCATAGGCTTTCTGTGTCAGGCCGATATGGGGGTTGTCGAAATTGCGCAAATCAAAATACACCTTGTCTTGCCAGCGCATGCCTATCCATGGTGTCAGTGTATAACCGTGGTCGAGGGCAAACTCTTGCGAGAAGTTCAGGCCGAAAGTGAACTTGGGTGCATTCGGCATCTGATTACCTTCGAGATTGTAGGCACGACGGCCACGCAACCTGTCATCAGTACCCATGTAAACTGCGGGGCAAGGGACCGCACCAAATTCTGCGCGCTGGTCACAGGCATAGCCATCATCGTAAGAATCATAATCATGAATCACACTTTTCAGGTAACTGAAGAAGCCGCCAAGTTTGGCGCCCGGCCATGGGCGATAATCCCACTCGGTTTCCAGGCCCGACAGATTGACTTTGGCAACGTTGACGGTTTGCCACGCGGTTGCCACATCACAGGTCGGCGCCCATGAAGGACAAGGCAGGTTGTCCGGTGTGGTGACCTTGGCCAGGAAATTGCTGCCGGTCTGCTGCATGTCTTTGTACTGCATGGCGAACAGCACCACAGACAGGGCCAGACGGTTATCCAGCAGTTTGCCTTTGTAGCCCAGTTCAAAATTGGTAACGGTCTCTGGCTTGTAAGTCAGGTAGGTAATCTGCTCTTTCTTGTTGTCACCATAGACGCAGGTAGTCTGGCCGCATTTGTTGGTACGGTCACCAAAGCCGCCGGATTTATAGCCCGTTGCCACAGCCGCATACACCATGTCACTCGGCGTCAGTTGCGCCTGCAGGCCAAGGCGATAGGTTCCCTTGCTCCAGCTGTCGCTATGGTCATTATTGGTGCCTGGTCCATAGCCTGCGTAAGCGGCCGCTCCGCCGAGGGAACCCATTTGCGGCGTGATCTGGTTGCCATTCGGGGTGCGATAACTGTCGGTACCAGGAATGCCATAATCAAACAAGCCATTGTAATAACCATAGCTTTGCCCGCCCCAGCTATTGCCGCCGTAGTTCATACCGCCCTTGTCGGTCTTGGAGTCACGTGTGTAGCGTGCGCCCACAGTGGCTGTCCAGAGTGGAGTGAATTTCCAGTCAGCCTGGGCGAACAAGGCCTTGGAATCTATCTGACGGTCAGGCTGCGCATAGAACTGGCTGATGGGAATATTGTTGGGACCATAGTGCATCTGTTCCTGACCAAAGTTGATGGCATTCTTTTCATGCATCCAGAATGCACCGGCCACATACTGCCAGTTGTCAAAACTCTGCTTTAACTGCAACTCGTGTACCGTCGACAGGTATTTGGAGTTGAGGGTACGTGTCAGGTTATCCGAGATAGGCCACACCGCCCAATTACCATCGACAGGATTTTTCCCTGTCACTTCAAATGGATATGGCGATATGCCGCCATCATCATCGTGCACCTGGCTGCGTTGCTGGTTCGCATACACAAAGCCGTATTCCAGCGAAGTATTCTTGTTCACGTTCCAGAGCGCTTTCGAGCGGACTGTATCGATAGACATATCCACTTTGCCCGGCACATTGATGAGTACGTCATATTGGCCACGTGTACAGGCCCAGCGCGTGCCCGCAGCCTGGTCGCAATCACGCATACCTATATAACCGGCGCCGGAATCCTGGAAGTGTTCATAAGCGAGTTGCCATTCCAGATCGTCGTTGACCTTCAGTCTGGCTGCCAGACGTCCTGCCCACTGGTTCTGGTTATTGTAGCCGTCAGCCTTTGATACCTTGGTATTGAAACGCTGGGTCACATCGGGTATGCCATCGGGCTTCCAGCCGAGCGCGGGGATATTCGCTTCAGAAAAATCCTGCATCTGGTTGAACGGGCTATCCCTGGTAACTTTCATCAGGGTCGCACGCAACGCCAGTTTGTCATTGACTGCAATATTCTGTATGACATTGATATTGCGCAGATTCAGGCTACCGGTTTCAAAAGATGCACTACCGTAGGTAGAACCAAATTCCGGCTTGGCGGGGATGATATTGATACTGCCAGCGGTAGAATTGCGACCGAACAGGGTGCCTTGCGGGCCACGTAATACTTCTACCTGATCCAGATCGAACATCAGCGCTTGCGCACCCTGCGGGCGCGGCGAATACAGACCATCGATATGCAGGCCTGCCGACGGGTCACCAATTTCGGTGAAATTGGTCGCAGTGATACCGCGTATGGTGATTTTGACGGCAGAGTCATTGGCCTGGCCATCCATTTGCACATTCGGCAGTTCACCGGAAATACCTGCCAGATTGGTGATGCCCTGTTTGTTCAGCTTTTCCTGGCTGAATGCGGTGACGGCCAGCGGCGTTTTTAGCAACGAAGTAGTACGACGGGTGGCTGTGACAGTGACTTCCTGCACTTCATTTTTTGCTGTGTCGGCTTTTTTTGCTTTTGTGCCTGTTTCAACTTCTGCTGCTTTATTGCTTTCCTGCTCCTGAGCGTAGGCCTGCGGCGCGAAATGCGCGCATGCGCTGGCTACTGCCAGACTGATCAAAGTCCTCTTGGTTTTTTCGTGAAACATATTGTCTCCTTTTTTATTTTCAGTGATCGGCAAGGGGCGATCTTATCGCCGATATACCGGACACACACTGAGAGTTTGCAGACGCGCTTGTGTGTGTTTTTTTGCTTCTTCTCTTAAGGCAGGGCATCTTGGTCGTGCCGTTTTACCCTAAGCATTACTACTGAAATCTTCATACCCTATTTTGGGAAGGTTTCCAATTTTAAAAGAAATTCATAGTGCAACCCCCGATTTTATTTGTCAATGTAAACGTACCGCTGCAAAACGGCGCCAGCCTGTTGATACCGTGGCAGGACAAGATACTCATGCAGACAAATACTCTCCCTTTACTACACCTGCTGCACCCGCTGTATTTACATCAGGTGCAGCAGGCAAGACACGACCCGCCAGGAAGTCGCGATACCATTTTCCGCTCAACTTCAGGGTCCGCCGCTGCGTGACGAAATCGACATGGATAATGCCAAAACGGCGTGAACAGCCCTCGGCCCATTCAAAGTTGTCGAGCAAACTCCAGAGGAAGTATCCCCTGACCTGACACCCCAGGCGTATGGCTTCCTTGATGGCTGCCAGGTGGCGTATCAGGTAATCGCGCCTCTGCACATCCTGTATCTCTCCCTGGGCATCAAGCACATCGTCATAAGTTGCACCGTTTTCGGTGATGTAGATGGCAGCAGGAGCATAATCGTCCTGTATGCGCTTGAGCAATGTCGTCATGCCTGCTGGCGCCACTTCCCAGCCAAAGGCAGTGCGCTCCACATCACCAGCGTCGACCAGACGCAAATTCAACGCAGATACGCCAGGCGCATGTTCTATGCGCTCAGGAAAATAAAAGTTCACACCGAGGAAGTCCGTACTCACGGCAATGGCTGCCATATCACCTGCTTTCACCGCCGGGGCAAGATCTGCGAGCGCATTCCAGACATCGGTTGGGTACCCCCTGCCATACAGGGGATCGAGGTACCAGCGGTTGCGCAAGCCGTCGTATAAATCTGCTGCCGTCTGGTCTTCGGCCTTGTCCGTTGCGGCACTGATAGGGTGCAGATTCAGCGCCAGACCTATACGGGAGTCCGGAACATTGGCACGTATCACCGGTGTTGCCAGGCCGTGTGACAGCAGGACATGATGGCAAACCTGGATGGCCATTTTAAAATCCTTGATCCCGGGCGCATGGATACCATCTGCATGGCCGAGCATGGCCGTGCACCATGGTTCATTGTGTGTGATCCAGTGCTTGACACGGTCACCGAGATGCCTGCTCACGACATCGGCAAACCGGACAAAGGCGTGCACTGTGTCGCGGCTATTCCACCCCCCCTGATCTTGCAGGTATTGCGGCAAATCCCAGTGGTACAAGGTCGCCCACGGTTGCAGGCCACGAGCCAGCATGCCGTCGACCAGTCGCGAGTAGAAGGCCAGCCCCTCGGCATTTGGCTCTGCATCCGGGCCAGAAAAGATGCGCGGCCAGGAAATGGAAAAGCGGTAAGCATTGCTGCCGAGGCTGCTGGCGATATCAAGATCTTCCGGCCAGTGATGGTAATGGTCGCAAGAGACAGCACCGTTACTGCCATCACGTATCACACCAGGCATGGAGCAGAAGCGATCCCAGATTGACTCCACCCTGCCGTCCAGGCTGGCCGCACCTTCAATCTGGTATGCGGAGGTTGCAGTACCCCACAAGAAATCGTTATTGAAATCACTGCGTGCAACTGATGGCAATGCATGTTGTAGACTTGTGGTCATAGTTCGCTGTATCTGTTATTAAGTTTATCTGACTCAATTGGAAACGTTTCCAATCAAAGTTAAAAAATTTTGGGCTTTTGTCTCCCGCCTTCCAATTCTTTTTTTCATGAGCAGCCTCCCGCTCACCTGGTCTTTTTGCGTTTCTTTTTAACTGGCTATCCCCGTTCGTAAGCCCTGTCAGCAGTGATCCAAATTGCCGGCATGAGCAACTATGATCGGAAACTACAGATCAGACTTATGTCATAGGCACACCGGTCACAGGTGTATTGCCTGTCCTAGCGATAACCCACTGCTGCCATGCAAACATAAAGACCTTCCTCCCTGATTTGCCCGGCACATCTTCTTCACTACGGCTCAAAGTTGTGTACTGACAGCGAGAATGCCAGCGAGCGGAAAACGGGGAAACCAGACTGCCTTTCTTCATCCGCACTACAAATTCACGACTATCCATTCCACGTCGGTTAATTTTCAGTCGTTCAATTCAATTGGAAAGGTTTCCATATTTTCACAAAAAAAATGAACCGTCAAGAGATTCCTTTCATTCAATGCATATTTTTTTGCACGCAAATACAACAGGGTTATGCTTCGTTTTCCGCATGCTTACCTGGCATTACATAACACTGCCGATTCAGCCATGTCGCGCCCATGAGATATCAGGTCAAGGCACAGCCAGGCTGTTGCAAACACAGCACCACATTCGTGTGAATACTTGCGCAGGCTGCTAAAAACAAGCCACATGAGTCCTGGCCACATTAACGCATATCCAGAATAAATCAAGGCTTCTTCCGACGCTTGCCACCGGGTTTTGTCAGCGATGCACGCATGGTTACTGTAACCGGGTAGTCACGCTTGACCGGCCGATTGCTGCCATAACAGCGATTCAGTAATTCATTGAGTGCACTCAGGGTCACGTCACGCCAGGGTATATTCACCGAAGTCAGTGGTGGTGCGGCATAAGCAGCGCTCATGGTATCGTCATAGCCGATGACAGAGACATCTTGCGGGACAGAAATTCCGGCCTGCTGAAAATATGATAAAGCCCCGAGCGCCATTTCATCATTGGCGCAGAACAGTGCGGTAAATTCCCGGCCAGATTCCAGCAGTTCCCTGGCACAGTTCCAGCCACCTTCCGGTGAAAAATCACTTTCGGCTATCCACATGTCGGTGGTATCAATACCGCCCCTGGTCAGTTCATCGAGAAAGCCGTTGATACGCTCGACGTTATCGGGCGCTGTAGACGGCCCGGCAATCACGGCAATTTTTTTGTGCTGATGCGCAAGCAAGGCGCGTGCGGCCATGACGCCTCCCTGTACATGGTCAGCGGTAAAACACTGTTCTTTTATATTGTCGGAGGCATGGTTCAAGACCACCAGGCGAGCCCGTTTTTGCCCCAGGATGGAGTAATCATCGTCAGTCAATACATTGCTCATGACAATGAGGCCGTCACAACCTCTTTCCATCAAGAATTCTATGCCTTCGACCCCCTGGCGTCTCTCGTCACCGATGCCAACGCCAAAGGCCACCACCATATGCATGCCAGCAGCGCGCAATTCCGTATCAATGGACTGCAATATGGGCATGTAGAACGTACCCTTGAGTACAGGGATATACACGCCTATCATCTGCGAATTACCCGACAACAGGGAACGCGCCGCATGCGAAGGACGGAAATCAAGTTCTTCTATCGCTTTCCTGACGCGCTCCTGCGTCTTTTGCGAAACCGAACCCTTGCCGCTGACCACGCGCGAAGCAGTTCCCAAACCCACACCCGCCAGACGGGCTACATCCTTGATTGTCGCCACTTGATTCTTTTCCGTAATTAATTGATATGGTCAGTATATAAAAATTTCATCTTGCATGTGACGCTTTAAAATCAATTTACAATCAAACTTGCAAACCTGTTGAAGGCCCATGCCTGTTATCGCCCCTTGCTCCGGCCAGGGTATCACAGCCGGTTTCCGCTATCAGCATCGAACAATAGCGATTGCTGCATCGCAATATCAAAGCGAACAGTTTCGTCAATCCGGAACTGCCGCTCACCATGCGCAATACACGACAATAGCTGACCGGCAATTTTCAACCACAGTACCTGGTGATTGCCCATGGGCTCAACCAGGTTGACCACTCCTTCATATGCGCCATTCTCTGCAATACTCAGATGCTCCGGTCGCATCCCCAGCACCACCCTGCGCGCAACTGGCGACTGCGGCATCGACGCATCATCAAACTGATAGCCTGTGCATGTTACATTCAGTGCCGCTGAGGTGAACTGGCTGCCGGCATGCAACTGACCTTCTATGAAGTTCATTGCCGGCGCCCCTAGAAAACCAGCGACAAACAGATTGGCCGGGCGCGCATAGACCTCGGCCGGTCTGCCTATCTGCTGTATCTTGCCAGCCCGCATCACGACTATACGTGTTGCCAGTGTCATTGCCTCGACCTGGTCATGGGTCACGTAAATCATGGTAGCAGCCAGGTTCTGATGCAGGAGCTTCAGTTCCCGCCGCAATTCCGTGCGCAACTTGGCATCCAGGTTGGACAGGGGCTCATCAAACAGAAATACACTTGCCTCCCTGACCAGAGCCCGGCCTATGGCAACACGCTGTCGCTGTCCGCCAGACAATTGCGCGGGTTTTCTGTCGAGCAGCGCATCGAGCTGCAACATGCCGGCCACTTTTTCAATACGTCGACTGATCTCAGCCTTGGGCAAGCCACTGATGCGCAAGCCAAACGACATATTCTTTTCCACCGTCATATTGGGATACAGGGCATACGACTGGAACACCATGCCAATCTGCCGCTCACTGGGCTCGGCATGGCTGACGTCATGACCGGCAATTTCTATTTTACCGGCGTGGATATCAATCAAACCGGCTATGCTATGCAACAGGGTTGATTTGCCGCAACCAGACGGCCCCAGCAAGACCAGGAATTCACCGGCAGCAATATCCAGATCCAGTTCACTGATGATCTGCTGGCCACCGAGTTGCACCGCCAGTTGCTTGATACTTACATTCGTCATGAATTAACCTTTGACTGCGCCAGCCGCAATACCACGTACAAACCAGCGGCCAGAAATGAAATAGATACAAAGCGGCAACAGCGCCGTCAATATGGTCGCCGCCATGTTCACGTTGTACATGCGCGTGCCGGTCGTCGTATTGATGACATTATTCAGCTGCACCGTCATTGGTAAATGCTCGCGCCCGGCAAAAACCAGGCCAAGGATGTAGTCATTCCATACGCCGGTAACCTGCATGATGGTGGCCACGACTACCATAGGCAGGGACATGGGCAGCATCAGTTGAAAAAAGATGCGGAAAAATCCACCACCATCAATACGTGCGGCATGAAACAATTCCTGCGGTATGCCCAGGTAGTAGTTGCGGAACAGCAGCGTCATGACGGGCATGCCAAATATCACATGCACCAGTACAATACCAGGCAAGGTACTGAACAGTTGCAGGTTGGCCAGCAAGCGCACCAGGGGGAACATCATCACCTGAACGGGGATAAAGGCGCCAGCCAGCAAAATGGCAAACAGCAACTGTGCACCGCGTGGCCGCCAGAACGACAAGGCATAACCATTGATCGCCCCCAGCAAGATAGCAATCACCGTGCTTGGCAGCGTGATTGCGACAGAATTCCAGAAACCACCACTGACGCCCTCGCAGGCGACACCGGTACAAGCCGTACTCCACGCCTGGCGCCATGGTTCCAGTGTAAAGTGGAACGGCAGGGCAAAGATATTGCCCACCCTGATTTCTTCCATGGATTTAAAGGAGGTCACCAGCATGATATACAGCGGCAGCAAAAAGAACATTGCAGACGTGATCAGAAACAGGTAAATCCCCCAGCGTGCCGGCCGCCATGACCTGCGCCTGGATTTGTCGATAGCAGCGGCTTTCATCTGCCCGCCTTTCTTGCCCTGGCATAGAGATACGGTATCAACAAGGCCAGTACCGGCATCAGCATCATGACCGCACCGGCTGAGGCCAGCGCCAGGTTTGCACGGCCAAACAAATGGTCCATGATGAATTTGGCAGGTACCTCACTGGCTGTACCCGGACCACCCTGCGTCATCGCCTCAACCGCATCAAACAGCTTGACGACCGCCGTAGTCAGCAACAGGAGCACGGTCGCAAACTGCGGCATCAGCATGGGAATGATGATGGACAGGTAGACGCGCCAGACAGGTATCCCGTCCATGCGGGCAGCTTTCCAGATATCTTCATCTATACCGCGCAAACCGGCCAGCAGCATCGCCATCACCAGGCCGGACGCCTGCCATACCGTGGCGATCACGATGGTGTAGATGACCATGTCCTGATCAATGATCCAGTCAAACTGGAAATTGCTGAAACCCAGCTGCCGTATGCTGTTTTCCACGCCAATACCGGGCGTCAGTATCCATTGCCAGACCAGACCGGTAGCTACGAAAGACATCGCATACGGGTACAAGAAAACCGTGCGCAAAATACCTTCACCCTTGACATTCTGGTCGATAAAAACAGCCAGCAAAAAACCAATGAGCAGACAGGCAACAATGAACAGCACGCCATAGATCGCCAGGTTATTGAGCGACATGATCCAGCGTTCATTATCAAACAGACGGGCATACTGACTGAGTCCGATAAAATTATCGACTGGCAGCGTACGAGAACTGCTCAGCGATACCTTGACCGTCCAGGCTATCGTCGCCAGATAGGCAACGACCACTGTCAGGGTCATGGGCAGCAGCGCCAGGTGTGGCACTAGCCTGCTGCCCAACTTGCCAGCTTTGCTGATCATCTGCACGCCCGTCTAATTGCGCAATGCTGAAGCAATGCTCTTCTGTACTTTCTCTACCGGTATATTGGTATTCCAGTAGGCCGTCAATGCATCAGTCAGGGCGCCATTCTGGTCCGGCGTCAGATAGACTTCGCCAATGCCGACATGACGGGACTTGTCTTTCATGATCTCCATCCCTGTCCGTGCGCAGAGGTTCATTTGCGAGGCATCCAGATCACTGCGCACCGGAATCGAGCCCTTGAGTTTATTGAACTCCACCTGTACAACAGGGTTGACAAGTACACCGGCCAGCAATTTCTGCGACCTGAGCTGGTCAGCATTCGCCGTTTTCGGGAAGACAAAGACATCGCCCTGTATCAGGTAAGGAGCATTCTGCCCCAGGCCAGGTATGCAACCGAATTCGCGTCCGGCAACCTGCCTGGCGGCGACAAATTCTCCCATGACCCAGTCGCCCATGATCTGCATGCCAGCCTTGCCACTGATCAGCAAGGCAGTGCTGTCATTCCAGTTGCGCCCCGGCGAACCGGTATCGACATAGGACTTCAGTCGTTTGAAGCTGAGCAGGACCTTGCGAAAAGCTTCGGTGTTCATCGCTGCCGCATCCCTGTCGCGTATCACACGCAGGTACAAGTCCTTGCCGCCGACATTGGCCAGCATGGCCAGGAAGACGATGGTTTCCTGCCAGGGCTGGCCGCCATGTGCCAGCGGTATCAGGCCTGCTGCCTTGAGTTTGTCGAGGGCGGCGAACATCTCATCAGGCGTGGCCGGCTCCTTGTCTATACCGGCTTTCTTGAAAGCCGATTTCGAATACCAGATCCATGCAGGCATGTGGATATTGACCGGCACGGCGTAATAATGCCCCTTGATGCGTATGGAATCACGTATCGGTTCCGGCAATATCTTGTCCCAGTTTTCTTTGCTGGCAACCTCATCGACATTGCTGAGCATGCCCTGATCAACGATATCCTGGAACTGTCTTGAGACATTGAATTGCGCTGCCGTCGGCGGATTGCCGCCGACCATGCGGTTGATGGCCACCGACCTGGCCTGATCACCACCGGCAATCGCCGTATCTGTCCATATGCCACCGGCAGCACGATAAGCGCCGGCAAATTTTGCCACAGCTGCTGATTCACCACCCGAAGTCCACCAATGCAAGACTTCAGCCTTCTCACCTGCCGCGTGTGCAAAAAATGCAGGGGCAATCAACAGCGTGGCCAGCAAAGACCTCAGCACCGGTTTTTTGACCGGCTTGCGTAAAGAATACATCTTGTCTCCAGTATGGGTGCGCCACATGCAGTTCTTGGCCTGCTTTGCCTGGCTATTTTTTGTTGCGCACTTGTTTTCTCTGTTTGCTTCGTTGCGCTGGAAACCTGACCCCGGTCCAGCGTCATTCTATCAATGCCAGCCCTGCCTCACCGCTGGTTACTGCCAATTCATGCCGGACTTGTCCCACCGCAGACATGCAATACAACTGCTACTGCATTGCTACCGCACTCGACAGACACTCAATGAGTGCGGCCAGAGTGGAGCTAATTGATTGAACGGCAGTTCCCTGTTCCGGTTTCTTGCATTTTGAAATTTGACTACAATTGGAAACGTTACCAAATATGCCGGCCAATATACCACCCTGTGTTTTTGAGTGTCAACATGCACATTCAATAAATGATACACAAACTGTCGATGGCATATCAAAGATATGGATGGATTTCAGAGCGCAGCCATTTTTTCCCGCAACTGCGTGACGATAAGATCAACGAAGCTGCGCACCTTGGCAGAGGCATAACGGCTTTCCCTGTGGACGACATGGACTGGCAGAGCGGCGGCTTCATGGTCCTGCAGCAATCTTGTCAATTCCCCGCTTTGAAAGTGCGCGTTGACCTGGTAAGACAACAGACGACTGATGCCCAAACCGGCCAGGCTGGCAGCGATGGCAGCGTCATTACTGCTGACTGTCAACCTGGGTCTGACCTTGACAGCACTATTCTGGCCGGCATGAGTGAAGCGCCATTCCACCATGGGCGTGACACTGGTGGCAGCGATGATACGATGAGCGCTTAACTGGTCCGGCGTCTGTGGCGTTCCATTCTGTGTCAGATATGCCGGCGAAGCACAGAGTACCCTGTGTATCTGACCTACCCGTATCGCTTTCATGCTGGAGTCTGGCAACTCGCCTATACGCACGCCGACGTCAACGCCTTCTTCCAGTAGATTGACTACACGATCGAGAAACAGGGCTGACACGTCCATGTCGGGATAACGCTGCAGGTAGTCGACAATCGTAGGCATCACATACATCTTGCCAAACAGCACGGGGGCAGTCACCGCCAGATGGCCGCTTGGCTCAGCATTGATGCCGGCAGTTGCTTCGTCAGCCGCCTCGACATCAGCGATGATGCGGCGCGCATCGTCAAGATAGCGCTGGCCTGCCTCAGTCACCCGGACAAAGCGGGTGCTGCGGTTCAAGAGCTTGACCTTGAGTCGCGCTTCCAGCGCTGCAATTGCCCGCGTGACTGCCGGCGGCGACATGGCCAGACGCCTGGCAGCCGCTGCAAAGCCCTCTTCTTCAGCTACGGCGACAAAAACTGTCATCAGATGCAGTCTATCCATGTGCTCTTTCGTTGATTATTCCGCCATTCATAATAATCAATTGTAAATGACGGCTATTCTGGTGACCAGGGGAATTCTGTACAGTTCACTACGGATCATCTGAAAAGGAAGCATAATGAACACACTGGATAAATCTGAAGAAGTTGCCCGGCCGCCTTTGCCGCCGTTCTCGCTGGAAACAGCGATGCAAAAGGTCCGCATGGCAGAAGATGGCTGGAACACCCGCGATGCTGATAAGGTGGTGCTGGCCTACACCGTTGATACCATCTGGCGCAACCGCAATGAATTCCCGATGGGACGTGAGCAGGTCAGGGAATTTTTACAACGCAAATGGGCTGCTGAACGTGAATACCGGCTGATCAAGGAATTATGGGCCTTCTGCGACAACCGTA
Source organism: Undibacterium paludis (assembly GCF_022568815.1). GTDB lineage: Bacteria > Pseudomonadota > Gammaproteobacteria > Burkholderiales > Burkholderiaceae_D > Undibacterium. The sequence goes on from NZ_JAKZHX010000001.1 coordinate 522,889, forward strand.
TTGCCGTGCGCTTTGCTTATGAAAGCTGCGACCATGAAGGCATCTGGACGCGTTCCTATGGCAACGAGAACTGGGAATTTGCAGACAATGGCCTGATGCATAAGCGCTTTGCCAGCATCAATGACCTGCGCATCAGCACGGATCAGCGCCTGTTTCACTGGCCCCAGGGCCGCAGGCCGGATGATCACCCCGGGCTCAGCGCCCTTGGTTTGTAGGCGAAACCGGCATCAAGTCCAAACAAGGGGCGCAGCAGAAACACGCGGCGTATGATCTCGTAACTGAGGAAGCAGCCTGCGGCCGTCAAGGTAATCAACAAGATACCTTCCGGCAGAGCGGGCAAGGCCAGCGGTTTCATGCTGTGCGCCATGATGACGATATAAGTCTGATGCAGGATATACACAGGAAACACTGCCTGCGTCAGATAGCGTCTTGCCGGGCTATCGAAGTTCAGGTGCTGCTTTGCGTAACCACAGGCTGCAACAATTGCCGACCAGGCCATGCAAACCCATACGCCGCGCTGAAACATGATCAGCCATTTGGGCGTCGCATCATACTCAAAGCTGAAATAAATGATCAGAAAAAGCCAGCCACATGCGGCGATTCTGAGTGCCAGCCAGCGCATGCTGGCAAGCTCTTGCCAGAACGCCTGGGAATTGGCAATCAAGGCACCGAATGTAAAGATGAACAAATAGCAGGCGTGGTTATACCAGTCAGCCACAAGGCCATTATTGGGCGGGTAGGAACTGAACAGGCCCATGCGCAGCAGCGCCAGATACGCGACAGGCAAGACCAGAATGCGCCAACCCTTCATCTGCTTTTGCAGCCAGTTGCGCGCAGCCAGGAACCATGCCGGTTTAAAAGCCAGCCAGAACCACAGCAAAACACTGTATACCCACAGGTAAGCGACAAACCAAAGATGATTCCAGGTTGGCAGGTCCAGCACCTTGCCTTCGATCTTGAAGCCACGGTAGTGGTGCAGGTAGAGCTGCATGAATTCGCTGTAGCTGCCGGCGTAAGCCAGTTTCTCCACGACTTCGAGATAAGCCTGGGGCGGCACCACGAAGAACATGCCGAAGATCAGCGGCAACAAAAGACGCAGGCTGCGGCTGCGCAGGAATTTGCCGGTAGAGATCTTTTCCAGCATGAAGGCAGATGCCACACCAGAGATAAAAAACAGCAGGCTCAGACGCCAGGGGTTGGTCAGCATCATCAGTGGCTGTATCGCACTGCTGGCATGCGGGCTTTTGACGTGCCAGCCCCATTCCACATAGTACATGCCCACGTGATACAGGATCAGCAGGAAGAAAGCGATGATCCTGACCCAGTCCAGGAAATACAGACGCTGGGATGGCAAACCTGGCATTGCAATGCTTGAATTTGACATGGTTCTTTTTTCTGTCATTGATGAACACAGGCGCAATACTAGGAGCATGATCAAATTCACGCCAGAAAAATGTGGCGGACTGGATGTGAACAGGGGTGAAATGGAAAAACAGGCCGCTTCCTTAACTGGCAAGAGCTTGCACGACCTCATCCCTGTGCTGACGACTGCATGGCAGGCGCAAACCATCTTGCAGCACCAGTTCTGCATCGCCCTTTTGCGCTGGCAAAACCTGTGTGATCTGATCCAGTCTGACGATATGGCTGCGGTGGCAACGAACAAAGCCCTGTCCCAGCTTTTCCTGCAAACCCGACAAGGTCTGTCGCACCATGTGCTGCTGCTGGCTGGTATGGATCATGACATAATTGTCCGCTGCTTCGAACCGTATGATATCGGCCAGCCTGATGACGGTGACGCGGCCTTTTTCATTCAGCAGCAAATGCTGTTCTGTCTGGACTTTACTTGCCCTGCGCTCAGCCACTCTTTGCAGGGCACGCAGGAACCTGGCTTCATCATAGGGCTTGAGCAGATAATCTATCGCATTCGCATCAAAAGCCTGCAAGGCGAACTGATCATAGGCGGTGACAAAGATGATCAATGGCAGGGGCGCGCTCAATTGGCTGGCAACCGTAACACCATCCATTTCCGGCATTTGTATGTCAAGGAAAACCAGGTCGGGCTGCTGCACCCGTATGCAGTCCAGCGCCTCCCTGCCATCCCTGGCTTCAGTTACAGTTGCGCCAACCACGTGCTCGGCCACCAGACGCCGGAGTTTATCCCTGGCATAGGCTTCATCATCGACAATGAGGATTTTCATGCTCATGCGTGCCTCATTTCGAATGGCAGGCGCAACTCGGTCATGACACCGGCGGGTGCAAGATCACTGAGCCGCAAGCTGGCCTTATCCGCATACAAAACTTGCAAACGCTGACGCAGATTGCTGATACCTACGCCTGAGCTATGCCGTCCCTCGTCGAGATATCCTGCGTCATCCTGTATCCGTATGACTACCTGCCCCGACTCGATGCGGGCGTTGATCTGTACGCGGGTAAGCTGGCTGCGTTTTTCCACGGTATGCTTGAAACTGTTTTCCAGTATGGTTTGCAGGCTCATGACTGGCACTTTATTGTTCAGTACCTCATCAGCAATATCCCAACTGATTTCTACCCGGTCGACAAAACGCAAGCTCATCAACTTCGCATAAGCTTGCAGCAGTTTCAATTCCTCTGCCAGCGTGGTTTCACTATGTTGCCCCAGGTCCATGCTGGCACGCAAAAGCACAGCAACCTGGCTCAAAGCCGTATCCGCAACCTTGACATCGGTATACATCAGCGATGAAATGGTATTGAGTACATTGAACAAAAAATGCGGCTGCATCTGTTGCGTCAGCCTGTGCAGCTGTGCTTCACGCAACAGGGCCTGGGACTTTTCTGCTTTCTCTTTTTCTTCCAGCAAAGATGCATAGGCTTGCAGGCCAAAGATCACGACATAGAACATGCCGAAGAACAGGAATATCTTGCTGCACTCATAAAAGTACACCCTGATCCAGCCATCATGCTGATAGCTCAAGCCCAGCATCGCATACACTGCATGGCGCAGGCCATATACGAGCACCACGAATACGGTACTGAGCAAAGGCAGTGGCAGGATTTGTCGCCAGAACCACTTGGCCGGCGTCTGCAGCAAATGCCGGTCAGTCAGTTTACGCCTTTGCAGCAAGAGCAGGGCTGTGCCAACGAGCGCAGATGAACTTTCCCAGAATACCGGCTCCCATAGATGTTTGCCTCCACCTTTGAGGTGATCCTGCATAGCAACGGCCACCATCAATATCCAGAACAGGAACCAGCCTGCCAGTACCGGCTTTTTGATTTTGTCCCAATACGCCAGTTCTTCGATCATGGTGCGACCAGGTTGCGGGTGCCCAGCCATTTGCCACTAATGCTCAATTCCCGGGTCAGTTCCAGCACCAGTTTTTCGACTGCCATGGCAGCATTGGTCAACGGTATATTCTTTGATGCACACAGGGTCACGGTACGCGAAAGCTGCACATCGCTGATGGGGCAGGCACGCATTTCACCGCGTTCGATTTCTGCCAGCATGGGAGAAACCGGCAGGATGGTGGCTCCCATATCGGCCAGCAGAGCAGATTTGAGGATGGCGATGGACGTGATATCGATGACTTTCTCAATACGCAAACCCTGCTGCCTGACCACCTGCTCTATCCGGGGCCGAACGCCATGCTGGATGCTGGGCAGTATCAGGGTAGCCTGCAAGGCCTGTTCCAGGCTGATGGATTTGCGCTTGCAGGCAAACTGTGAATCGCTACGGGTAATGTACATCATCTGCTCTTCCACCAGGGGCCTGGTGGCAAAGCTGCCAAGCTGGCCATCATCAAACAGTATGGCCAGGTTCAGGCGACCAGAGCGTAATTGTTCGGTCAGGTTGCCGGTCAATTCTTCTGTCAGCTGGAACGCGATGTCAGGGTAAGCCGCCCGCACTGCCTTGAGCAAGGGAAAGGCCAATGCCCCAGATGCACTTTGCGGTATGCCCAGCGCCACGGTGCCTGTCGGCTTGTCGGTCGACTGGGCCACTGCTGACCTGGCGTCGTTGACCTGTTTCAGTATTGCCTGGGCATGTTCGTAAAACAGCTTGCCGGCATCGGTAGCCTGCATGCCTTGTGCTGACCTGTGCAAAAGCATGGCACCCAGCTCTTCTTCCAGTTGTTGCAATTGCTGGGTCAGGGCAGGCTGTACGATATGCAGTACACGGGCGGCACGCGACAGCGAGCCATGATCGACTATCGCAACAAAATAACGTAGCTGGCGCAATTCCATGTCTTTATTCCACCGGTTTGATGGCCCGTCTTTCTATGGACGAAGACAATATCAGTGAAGTCGAGGTGACGCCACAACGGGCCAGACTGGTAATCACCCGTTCCAGTTCGCGTACGGATGGCGCCACGACCTTGACGATGACACAGTCTTCACCAGTGATCGCATGACACTCCACCACTTCAGGCACCTGCTCGGCAATTTTCAGTACCGGGGTATCGGTGGCGCGGCTGGCAATACGCACAAAAGCGGTAATACCGTAACCGAGCGCCTCCGGGTTGACACGGGCATGGTAGCCGGTGATGACATGCGCCGCCTCCATCCGCCTGACCCGTTCCGCTACGGCTGGCTGGCTTAAATGAATACGCCGTCCTATCTCTGCCAGGGTCACCCTGGCGTCCGCCTGCAAAATGTCGAGGATTTTGCCATCCATCAGGTCCAGATCTATCTTCATGGGAAAAACCTCTATTTTCTGTGAGATTAAAAGAAATGTACCTGATTTACCTTTGATTATCCATTCAAAAGCGAAACTGACTAACATACACTATTGCCAGACATCAATGCATCCATGGAATGAACATGCGCCACCTGCCCCGCCAAGTCCTGCTCGCCTTACTGACCGTGTACATCGTCTGGGGCTCCACTTATTTTGCGATTCAACTGGCCTTGAAGGCTTTCCCGCCTTTCATGATGATAGGTACGCGCTTCCTGGTAGCCGGCGCCATCCTGTTTGCCTGGCAAAAATGGCGTGGTGCTGCCAACCCGACTTTGCGTGAATGGCGCGACGGCGGCCTCATCGGCATCCTGATGCTCGGTGGTGGTACCGGCCTGACGGCGGTAGCGCAGCAATATGTCTCTTCGGGACTGACTGCGGTTTTCATCGCCTGCTCACCGATGATCCTGTCCGGCTTGTCCGGCCTGTTCGGTGACTGGCCCAAGCGACGTGAATGGACAGGCATACTGTGCGGCTTTGTCGGCGCCATGCTGCTCGCCTCTGACGGACAGTTCTCTGCGCAGCCACTGGGCATACTGTTTTTGCTGGGCGCCATCCTGAGCTGGGATGTCGGTTCAATTTTGTCACAAAAGAAACTCAAGATGGCGGCCGGTGGCATGGGCTTTGCCAGTGAAATGCTGGTCGGCGGCCTGTTCCTGTTCATCATCAGCCTGTGCAAGGGAGAGCAATTGACCGGTGAAGTCACCGTCAACGCCGTTGCCGCCTGGGCTTACCTGGTGGTTGCCGGTTCCCTGCTGGCCTTTACTGCGTATATGTACCTGTTGTCCAAGGTGCCAGCCGGACTGGCTGCCAGTTATGCCTACGTCAATCCTGTGATTGCCGTCGCACTCGGAGTAGTGTTTGGTGGTGAGCACTTGTCAGGCAGGGAAATGCTGGCCATGGTCATCATCCTGGGCAGCGTTATCATGATGACCAACGCGCACAAGAAAAACCAGGAAAAAACCGCCAGCCAGGAAAACAATCAAGCCTTGCAAGCTGCCGATTAAGAAGCGCACGCAACAAAGCTTGCACAGACTGAAAAAATATCGCTCCGGTCAGCATGCTGCCGAAGCGATGTCTTTCAAGTGTTCATTAAAAGAATTCGGCCGTATCGTTGGATACTTCGGTCTGCAGGTCACCACTCGATACCAGAGATTCGTAATAGCAGGTACGGTTGCGACCATTGGTTTTGGCAAAGTACAAAGCCTGGTCAGCACGGCCAACAATGGCAACGGCTGGCTCGAACGGGTCGATACGGGCATAGCCTATGCTGATGGTCACCGTGCCCACCTGCGGGAAGTGATGCTGTTCGACATTTTGCCTGAAGCGTTCAAAGATGGTATGCGCGTCTTGCTGTGAAGTGGAACGCAGCAAGATAACGAATTCTTCACCACCAAAGCGGAACAGGCGATCAGAGGGGCGGAACGAACTACGTAACAGATTGGCAATCAGAATGAGCACTTCATCGCCATACAGATGACCGAACTGGTCATTGACACGCTTGAAATGATCGATATCAAGCACAGCCAGCCAATGCTGACGCTCGGGCTCGCGACTGCGGCGTTCTTCTTCCTCACGTTCGGCCTCGGTACTGGCTTGCTGCTGCAAGGCGCTGCTACGCAAAACTTTGGAAAAATTATCGTCAAAGGTCTTGCGGTTAAGCAAACCAGTCAATGAATCACGCTCACTGTAATCAAGCAGGTTCTGAAAATTGCGGTAGACAATCAACATGCCATTGACCACTTCCATGGTGGTGGCCGTGTAATTGGCAGGTTTGTATATTTCCAGACAGGTATGGAGCTTGTCATTGACCCAGATAGGCAGCCAGACTATCATGCCGCCCTCTATCTGCTCTTCTATCACCTGCTTCTGTTGCGCAATGCCTTCCGTCAGGCGCGGGTACAGGTCTATCGAGTCGCCCGGAGCAGGTGCAGTGTGCGTTTCATCAGCGATGACCACACCGCCGCTTTCTATACTGATATGGGGCTTGATAAACACTTGCTGGGCAACGGAAACCACATCAAGCACCCGAGCCGACTCTGCGTTGGTCAATTGACGCAGTGCAGTAATTACTGAAATATTCAGTAAGTCGTGGTCGCGGTGCCCGGTAATTTCTACCAGGTGTTTTATGATTGATTCCATGCCCTGTATTCCTGCATCTTCCTGCCGATTCCAGCCGATCCCTGCACAAATTACCCAGTACGAACGCTCAAGTCACAAATCTGCGTAATGGTGAAAAAATCCAGTACGGAATTGCCCTTCTACAATAGTATATCAAGTCGCGGCTGGCTTTACCTGATAATCTGCAAACAATTCTGAAACGAAATAAATTGGAAAAAAGACCAGGGGATTTAAATATCGCAACAAATTTAGCAGGAAATAAGTAAGGCGTTCTGTCTCTTACCGAACTAAAGTAATATAGAACGCAATTCATGTATCTTTTTGAGACAGGATAAATCATGCGCAACCAGGTTTTGCATTTTTATGCCCGTGCTCTGGCAGGTTTCGCTGCCATCTTGCTGGCCCCGGGCCTGGCGTTTGCCGATACCCAAATAAACGTCAGCGACAATGGCGGGCAAGCCGTACAGGACGCCGTGGTCTACCTGGAATTACCTGCCGGACCACAAACCGCCAAATCAGCAAATGCCGAGATCCAGCAAAAAGACAAGAAATTCATCCCCTTTGTCACGGTCGTCCAAACCGGCACATCCATTTCCTTCCCCAATAATGACACGGTCAGGCATCATGCCTATTCGTTTTCGCCGGCCAAGCCTTTTGAATTGAAACTGTATTCTGGCAAACCGGCTGCCCCTGTGATATTTGACAAGGCGGGTACAGTTATTGTTGGCTGCAATATCCACGACCAGATGGTTGCCTATATTCATATCGTCGATACCCCCTATTTTGCCAAGACCGATGGCAGAGGCATGGCAAAACTGCCAACCGTACCGACTGGCAAATATATACTGAAAACCTGGCACCCGAAACTGCCACCGAACACCACAATTCAGGAGCAAAGCCTGCAAATTGACGGTAATCCGGCAACAGTCAATGTGAAGCTCAATTACAAGGCAGGATAGACCCGCACTCATTTTCTCAACACACTTCAAGGAAAGCTCATGCGTTTGCATAGTTTGGAAAGCCGCGTAGTCACCTTGTTCATTGGTTTGCTTTTAACTGTACAACTCGCCAGCTATTTTGCCATTGGCAACGCCATCGACCAAAATGCGCGCAATTCGGTGGAAGACAGCCTGAAGATCAATGAAAAAATCCTGTTGCGCCTGCTTGATCAAAACGCACAAAAATTGATACAGGGCGCCATCGTACTGGCCAAGGAATATGCATTTCGCGAAGCCATCGGTACGCATGACACCGAAACCATCGTCTCTACCCTGTCCAATCATGGCAAGCGCATCGGTTCAGACCTGACCATGCTGGTCGGCCTGGACAGAAAGATCAGTGCTTTTGCCAAGGTGAATAATGCCAGCAATACGGTATCGGACGTCAACCTCAGTGACAGTCTGCAGCAATCGGTCTCTACGTTGATACAGACTGCAGAAAAATCAGGCAGCGCAGCCAGTACCGCCATCGTGGATGGCAGGCCCTACCAGATGGTTGTGGTACCGATAGAAGCGCCGGTTACCATCAGCTGGGTCGTCATGGCCATCCCCATTGGCAAGGATCTCGTCACGGACATGCATGAGCTGTCACGCATGCAGATCAGTTTGCTGACCTCGGAAAAATCGGGACACTGGACTGCCAATGTATCGAGTCTGGAGGATGAAAAAGCGGCGAAACTGGCGCAACTGCTGCCTGGTACGGACAAACAGATCAATTATCTGCCTTCACTGCAAATCGATGACGACCAGTATAGTGCCCGCATACTGAAGCTGGCGCAAAATGCACAATTCAATACCATCGCCGTACTGCAGTTATCAATCAGCCAGGCCGTCGCCCCCTACAAGGAATTGCAACGCAATCTGTTGATCCTGACCGTACTAGGTGCCGTGGTCGCCAGCATCATCAGCGCCATTACTGCACGTCGCATCACCGGCCCGGTCAGGCAACTGGCGGAAACCGCGCGCAGCCTTGGTGCCGGTGATTACACCGCCACCATTGATGTCAAACAAAAAGATGAAATCGGCGATCTGGCCCGTACCTTCATGACCATGCGTGATGGCATCGCGCAGCGTGAAAAAGAAATCAGTCGACTGGCCTACTGGGACACCCTGACCAGCCTGCCGAACCGCGCCCTGTTCACCGACATGCTGGAAGAAGCAATCACCAGTGCACGGGCACATGAAAAATCCTGTTTTGTCCTGATGATGGACCTGGACCGCTTCAAGCATGTCAACGATGTCATGGGCCATCGCTTTGGCGACATCCTGCTCAATCAGGTTGCCATACGCCTGTCTGCCGAATTGGGTGCCGGTGGCACCAAACCAGCCCGCCTGGGTGGCGACGAATTTGCCATACTTTTGCCTGATAGCAGCAAGGAAGATGCGCTGGATCTGGCCAACCGCATCCTGCGCTCACTGGAAAAACCGATTTCCATCGAAGACCAGACCGTTGATCTTGGCGCCGGCATCGGCGTGGCCGGTTTCCCTGCTCACGCAACAGATGCCCAGACCTTGCTGAGCCGGGTCGAAGTCGCCATGTATGCTGCCAAACTCGGCAATAGCGGCGCCATCCTGTATTCACCTGACATTGATAAATCCAGCCAGCAAAGCCTGTCACTGCTCAGTGAATTGCGCGCCGCCCTGGAGCGACAGGATTTCCGTCTGTATGTGCAGCCCAAGGTCGGGCTCGATAATGGCCAGGTGATTGCCGTGGAAGCACTGGTACGCTGGGCTCATCCTGAGCGCGGCTTTATTTTCCCTGACCAGTTTATCCCCTTTGCCGAGCAAACCGGTTTCATCCGGCAGTTGACCTACTGGGTCGTGAATGAAGCCGCGCGGGTCTGCCATCTCTGGAAGGAACAAGGCATACACCTGAAAATCTCGGTGAATATTTCCACCCGTGATTTGCTTGACCAGGACTTGCCAGCCAAATTCGAGCATATCCTGCAGAAGCATGAAGTCGGGCCTGCTTCATTTTGCCTTGAAATTACCGAAAGCGCGATCATGGACGATCCTATCCGTGCCTTCCAGACCCTGGACAAATTACATGCCATGCGCTTTGATTTGTCGATTGACGACTTTGGCACCGGCTATTCCTCACTGGCCTACCTGAAACGCCTGCCGGTACATGAACTGAAAATTGACAAGTCCTTTGTCCTGAAAATGGAGAAAGATATCGATGACACCAAAATCGTCAAATCGACAATCGATCTTGGTCACAATATGGGTTTACGGGTAGTGGCTGAAGGTGTGGAAAACATTGAAGTCATGAACTTGCTGAAAGAACTCGGTTGCGACCAGGCGCAGGGTTATTACATCAGCAAACCCATGCCCTCGACAGACTTACCCGCCTGGATTACGACCTGGCAGCAAAGCGTCCATGTTTGAAGGGTTACAGGAATTTTATATCTGCACCTGAAATCCGGGATGCAAGACCATGTCAGGCCAGGTGCACGATCCCGGCTTTGCGATCACGCTTGCGGTTATACATGCGGCTGTCAGCAATCTTGAGCAGGCGCACATAATCCTTGCCGTCTTCCGGAAAACAGGCCCAGCCTATAGAAACGCCAACACTGACAACAGCGTCTTCAATTGAAATTGGCTGCTCCACGATGCTGCAGATTTTTTCGACCATGTTATTGATATCGATGGAATTCCTTGTGTCCTTCAGCAGCAGGACAAATTCGTCACCACCATAACGCGCCACTTCATCCGTATCGCGTATGGCTGAACGCAGGCGGGCAGCAATGATTACCAGGACCTTGTCGCCAGCATCATGTCCATGGTTATCGTTGATGAACTTGAAACGGTCAAGATCGATGAACAGCAAGGTAAATCCTTCACTGCCTCCCGGGTTTTCCAGTGCCTGTTTTTGCAGGTAATTAATCTGCGTGAACAGCGATTCACGATTGGCGACCTGGGTCAACTTGTCGTAACGCAGTTTATTTTCCATCTCGACAAAGGTTTGCGCCAGAGTGCCTATCTCATCGGTACGGCGGATCTGCAGACTGGGCATGGGTTCACCATTGCCAAATTTTTCTGCCGCTGCCGTCAGTTTGCGAATATCACGAATGACGCGCTCAACGATGGTCAATCCTATGGTCAGTGCAAAGATGATGCAGGCCAGCGCAATCACCATACTTTGCAAAAAACCCTGGTTGATTGAACTCATGAAGTCGGCACGTGGCACCGCCACGACCGTCATCCAGTTCAGCCCCTGGCGATTACCCAGCGGTGATATTGCCACGTCTGTCGTGCCACTGCTCAACTCCATGGCTTGTGTCTGGGTTGCGGACAATTTCAGGTTGGCCAGTTTCTGGAATGTTTCGCTGATCAGCGGTGTCTTCATATCAACGGCACGCATGCGCTCAGGCACACCATTGACTGTTCTTTCAGGCAGTTCCTGCCCTGATGTCGCAATAATATAACCATCGGCGTCAACGATGTAGGCTACGCTGTTTTTACTGATTTCGAGCTTGCGCAAAAAGTTCGACAGCTCTTTCAACGTCAGATCGGTCGCCATGACGCCGGCAAATTCATGATTTTCCTGGTAGACCGCTTTGGCCAGGGTAATAGTCGGGTAATGGAAAGAGAAATTGTTGTATATCTTGGACCAGACCGGTTTTTCCGAATCCTGTGCAGCCTTGTACCAGGGGCGCAAGCGTGGATCAAAATCGTCTGTACGCAATACATTCGAACGGTCACCGACATGGTTGACGCGAAAAACCATGCGTTTGTTCCAGTCAGGTTCGCGCCAGAACAGTTGCACCATTTCCTTTGATATGCGGTAGACGCCGACAAAACGGCCGTCCCTGCCGCCAAAATACACATAATTGTTCACATCCATGAACAAGCCGCTGGCAGCCCAGAATTTTTCTTCCAGTGATTTCAGATCCGGCGAGAAAGCCTGCGCCTTGGGAAGATTGGTCGTACTCGGCGCAACGGACTCCAACGCAATGATGGCGCCGTCCAGGTGTTTTTCTGTCGCATGGTTGATGCGCATCACCATATCAACCAGAATACGCTGCGTCAGGGTGTACACGGCATCCGTCCCGGCCTTCATCGAGACCCATCCTATGGCGGCTGACACGCCTATCACCAGGACGGTAATAGGTATCACCAACTCACGACGCAAAGACGAACGACTCATACTATTTTTAGAAAATTCCTAGTGTCTATCGGTTCCACTATCTCAGCCTCACTTCAACTTGCTGTCAGCAAATACCATTCATATAGTGTGGCAAGGAAAAACCGGGGGGCTTTAGTATATACCGTTAAAAATTGTTAAAACAAACTTATGTAACAACATAGAAATTAAATCTTGCGTATTGTGGTAAGTGGAATAAGCAAACAGAACAAGATACCCAATATTGCTTGGTTTTTCATCCTTTCTTTTTTGAATCGGTTGCTTTGAAATGTTTCTTTTTGGCAACCAGCATACTATGGACTTATACGCCACCGATAGCGAAGTTTTGCAGTTAGAGCAGCGTTTAACCGAAATGGTGGCGCAGGAACAACTGAACGAACTGCTCACACTCGCCTGGCATCTGCGTCAGCGTGACACTGGGCGTGCATTGAACCTGTGCGAGCATATCAGCAAACTGCTCAATACTTCGACCATTTCGGACACCGATAAAGCCCTGGTCTATCTGCGCTTGCAATCGATACGTGCGGAAGAAAAATGGTTACATGCCGATCTTGATGCCGCCGCCGCCATCGTGCAAGCCATGCTGCGCCATCCCGACATTCATCTTGACCCGGCCTGCCTCAGTGACGCCCATCGCATGCTGGGTTTTATCCTCTCGGACCAGGGCAAGCATGTCGAATGCGATATAGAGATGGCGATTTCCATCGATGAAGCCAGCAAGGCCGATGACATCTTGCGCAAGCAATGTACTGCCGCCGCCTTGGCCAGAATTGCCGTGTTGCGTGATGACCGTCTGGCCAAATCATATTTCGACCGCCATTTTGAAGGCAGGAATGCCCCGCGTGACGTCCATCCTGGGCTGGCAGCACTGCTTAACGATTTTCTTGGTGTACATGCAGGTCTCAACGGGAATTATGACGAATCCGTGGAATTTCTCGCCAGGGCTTACACACATTGCCTCGAATCAGGACAGATACGCCGGGCCATATTGACCGCTGCCAATATAGGTTACACCTACAATAACACGAATGATTTTGAAGCTTCGCTGGAATGGCTGCATAAAGCCCTGAAACTGGCCAAGCCGACAGGGTGGGCGCCCAGCATAGGTAATTGCCTGACGCAGATAGGTGATACCCTGCGCAAGATGGGTTCACTCGATGCAGCTGAACATATGTTGCATGAAGCCTTGGAACAATTGTCCAAGCTGACCAATTCCCGCAATTATGCCCTGACCATCAGCGTGCTGGCAGACGTGGCTCTGGACAGGCGCGACTATCAGCTAGCGCTCAATCTGTTCACCCAGTTGGCCATGCTGCCTGGCGCGCAAGAACAGGCTGATCTGCAAGAAATATCTCAGGCTGGCCAGGCCAAAGCCCTGGCTAAATTAAAGTCCCCTGCACGCGAGCCTATCAGCAGGTCTGCATCCCCGCTTGTTGCAAAGCGTTAAACTCCCGTTGTTATTACCCGGTATTGGCTTGTATTGCGGCAATTTTGCTTGTATAAATTGAATAGCGACGACCTCTTTGTATCCCGTCGCAGAAATTACCTGATCAAATACACCCCATGCTGATCAAACAATGCAGCCTCTTTGCCAGCTTTGCTCTGAGCAGTCTGATGCTGACAACTACCTCCACGGCCCAGAACCTGTCCACACCTGATCAGGGCAAGCTGCTGGCCACCAGCGGTGTGAGTCAGGTCGAAGGAGCCGGCGGTGGCGGACTGACACCATGGGCAACCATTACCAGCTACGGCAGCGAAGACAGCTATGGCATGAATGCCCATATCACCCAGGTGACTACCCAGGATTATCGCTTGCAGACTTATGGTGTCGCCGTCGGTATCGCTGACAGGATCGAACTTTCATTGACGACGCAAAAGTTCAGTGGCAACCTGGCCCCTCTTGACAAACTGGTATTGCAGCAGGATATCGCCGGTATCAAACTGAAAATTTCCGGTGACCTGGTGACAGACCAGGACAACTGGCAGCCGCAGGTGGCGATCGGTGCCATGTACAAACACAGTCAGGCAGTAAAGGGACTGGAAGTCCTGGGTATCACCCATGTCAGACAGCTGGGGGCCAAGGATGACAGCGGCATCGATTACTACCTGTCCGCCACCAAGCTCATCCTTGACCACAGTCTGCTGCTCAACGGTACGCTGCGGCTGAGCAAAGCCAATCAGATGGGCCTGCTGGGTTTTGGCGGCGACATGCGCAATCAATATCAGGCCCTGCCGGAAGTATCAGCCGCTTACCTGATCAATCGCAAGCTGGTGGCCGGACTTGAATACCGCCACAAGCCGCAGAACCTCGCTATCGATAATGAAAAAGCTTATTACGACGCCTTCCTGGCCTGGTTCCCCAGCAAAAATGTTTCTGTAACCCTGGCCTATGCCCGCCTTGGTGATATCACGGTATTCAATCCCAGGAATCAACGCGGCTGGTATCTGTCGCTGCAAGTCGGCAATTGATTGTACGAAACGGTGACTGAGGAAAAGCCGATGAAACACCTGAAAACAAGCTGCATTTCAGCTTCGACCTTGATGCTGGTACTGGCACTGACTGCTCAGGCGCAACCTGCCAGGTCAAGCCTGTATGCCGACCTCGGCGGTGACACCGGTATCAGCAACATCATCGACGAAAGTGTGTTGATTTTCCTGCAGGATGCGCGCATCAGGGCATCGTTCAAGGAAACCAATATGCAACGGCTGGCGATTTTGCTCAAAGAACAATTTTGTGTCATCAGTGATGGCCCCTGCAAATACACTGGTGACGATATGAAGACCGTGCATCAGGGCATGGGGATCAATGCCGCACAATTCTATGCCCTGGCAGAAGATGTACAGATTGCCATGGACAAACTGGGTATTGCTTCATCCGTGCAAAACCGCCTGATGGCCAGACTTGCTCCCATGAAGCGTGACATCGTTCTGCCCAAGACCGTCAGTCATTAAAATCTCCAAATTTTGCATCCATACTGAATCCGGTTTTCAAATCCCTGCGTACAAGTAACAGTCAAGCGAACAGTTCCATCGTCACTGCTGCACAACGAAGAGGAGATACAATGCAAATCAGCAAGAAAATCATTAGCCTGGCCCTGCTCGGCAGCGCGACCATGCAAGCCGCCCAGGCACAGAGCATATTAACGCCCGACATGGGCAAGTTAGCCGCCACCGGCGGCGTCAGTCAGCTGGAGGGCGCCGGTGGCGGCGGTCTCACCCCCTGGGCACTGATTACCAGCTATGGCTCGCGTGACAGTTATGGTGCGAATGCCCACTACACCCAGGTCAATACCCAGGATTACAGCCTGAAAACCTATGGTGTCGCCGTTAGCGTCGCCGATCGCGTCGAGTTGTCGCTGGCCAGCCAGGAATTCAGCGGCAGCCTGGCGCCACTGAACGCACTCAACATCAAGCAGGATATTCTGGGTGTCAAAGTCAAGCTGGCTGGCGATGCAGTTTATGATCAGGACAGCTGGATGCCACAGATCGCCGCCGGTGTCATGTACAAGCGTAACAAGGGCATAGGCGGCCTGGGTGCGCTTGGTGTCACGAATGTCAAACAGCTCGGCGCCAAGGATGACAGCGGTGTTGACTACTACCTGTCCGCCACCAAGATATTGCTTGAGCAAAGCCTGTTATTGAACGGCACGCTCAGGCTGACTAAGGCAAATCAAATGGGAATACTCGGTTTTGGTGGTGACAAGAATGACGGTTACCAAGCCATGCTGGAGGCGTCTGCCGCCTACCTGGTCAATCGCAAGCTCGCCGTCGGTGTCGAATACCGCATGAAGCCACACAATCTTGGTGTCGACAATGAAAAGGATTACTACGATGCCTTTGTCGCCTGGTTCCCTAGCAAGAATCTGTCACTGACGGCAGCCTACGCCAGGCTCGGTGACATCACCATCTTCAATCCCAAGAATCAACGCGGCTGGTATCTGTCCTTGCAGGCAGGTTTCTAAATTTTTCTGAATCAGTCGTTCTCATTCATTCAGTTCAACAATCCCATACAGGAATCACAGATCATGAAGATATTTTCTTTTACCGGCAAAGTGCTGGCCGGCCTTGCCTTGTTTATCAGTCTGTCCGCCCATGCCCAGGGCAGCGACGACGCGCTGTACCAAAGCCTCGGTGCAAAACAGGGTATCAGCAATTTCGTCAATTCTTTTGTGACCATCATTCTTGCGGACCCTCGCATCAACAAGGCGTTTGACGAAACAGACATGGAAAGGCTGTCTGTCATGCTGACGGAGCAGTTTTGTCAGCTCAGCGGCGGCCCCTGCAAATATAGCGGCCGCAGCATGGACGATGTACATAAAGACCTGGCAATAACGAACATGCATTTCAATGCCCTGGCGGAAGACCTGCAAATCGCCATGGAAAAGCATCAGGTACCGTCATCCGTTCAAAACAAACTGATCGCCAGGCTTGCCCCCATGCAGCGCAACATCGTGACCAAATAAGCGTACCCCTGTTCAGGAACACAAAGTCAGACAATGACAGAATCGCCAGTTGCGAATATTTACTAGCTGCTGCCTGGCGATTGTCCTCATGAAACAAGTCAGGCTGGTTTGACCAGACCTTCCAGCCATTGCGCAAATTCCTGATCCATGCTGGTGCCCCATGAACGCACCAGAGACTGATAACGCGGATAATCACCGCTACGCGTCAACACCAGCATACGCTCAACTTCCGGCCTGTGCTTTTCCATCATGAAGCGCACGGCCAGATAGCCCCAGCTATAAATCCGGGTGACACCATTATTGCTTTCATAACCGGTATCGAACAACTGGCTCAGGGCAAAGCTTTTTTCGGCGGCAGCCTTGATGGCGGCAGGATTATCAGTACCTTTGGCCACATACTCGGCTATCCCTTCCGTCCACCAGACCAGGTAAGGTGTCAGTGGCGCAGGCCTGGCGCAGTTTTCCGGCGGTGAATGCGAGTCTTGCAAGTTCGCGCAAAAATCACCATAGAGATTGAAACGACCATCAAGATAGTGGATATATTCATGACCCAGGTTGTGAATGCTGCCATCTTTTCTCTGGTTGGCGACAAATTCTGCCTGGTTGCCTGGCCTGTCCGGCAAACCCTCCAGGTACATGCCGCCATTATTGGTTGGCATATCAAAATGCTGGCCCGCATATTTTTCGAAATCTTCTTTCGATTGATAGATATTGGCGCGCAGGCTGGTGTTGAAATCGTCTTTGACCGGCTTGCCGCCAGTGGCAAACATATCGTGGAATTTTTTCTCAAGCACACCCAGCATCTGGCAAGTCTGATTTTCCTGCTCATGGCTCAGTGCCTGTGAGCGCAGACTCAGACTGTTGCTGCACTGGTGTACATGGCTGAGTACCTGCTGGATTTTCTTGTCCTGTTCAGTTTGTACAGACGGCGGATTACTCGCACATCCAACCAGGTAAAGCGCCGAAGCGGCGACGACCGCCCCCCTTATTGTCAAACGCATCTCATTTTCTCCTTTTATTAATTAGCTGACATCAATGCTTGTCAGGCTTAATGCCAAGTTCGTTGTAAATATGCCGAATATATTTTATAAATATACCGTAAATATATTTAAATTGGTACATTTGAGTCCCGCTGCTTTTTGCATCTGCACTTTTCTTGCAAATCAGCCAGGGGATCAAGGCAAGGGACCAGGTATCACACCTGCGCCAGCACGGTGACCAATATCAAGCTGCCAAGCCCTCTGATCATATAAAGAGAAGGCCACCCGGTATGCCAATACCGGAGTCAGGCCCGGCAAATATCCATTTCTGTCATCAATACACGCCGAAATGGGGGGGGCTGTTCATTCGAGGGATTGGATAGCGAGACTGGGGGCAACCTCAAAAACTATGGAGCATATTTTGAAAAAATTACCCACAATGAAAAAATCCGCACTGGCAGTATCCCTGGCGATCATGGGCCTGCAAGGCGGATTCCAGAACGCCTGCGCACAAGACCCGGCACCGGTACAAAAAGTCGTGGTCACCGGTTCGAACATCAAGCGCCTCGACAGCGAAACTGCTTCGCCGGTGCAGATCGTCACCCGCGAAGAGATCATGCAAAGCGGCGCCAATACCGTCAAGGATGTCCTTGATAACCTGACCAATAACGACCATGGCGCAATCAGCGACCTTGGCGGCGCAAACTCCTGGGCCAGCGGTGCCTCTGGCGTATCGCTGCGTAACCTGGGGCTGACAGCCACCCTGACCCTGCTCAATGGCCGCCGCCTGTCCAGCTATGGTTTCGCTGACGGCTTGCAGGCAACTTTCGTCAATATCGACGCTATACCTGCCCATGTCATTGACCGTGTCGAAATCCTCAAAGATGGTGCTTCGGCGATTTATGGATCCGATGCCGTCGCAGGCGTCATCAACATCATCACCCGCAAAGACTATAAAGGCGTCACGCTCAACGCCAGCGCCCAGCAGTCCCTGCGCAACAGTTTCCTGAACAAGTCACAAACCGCATCGATCACCGCCGGTGCGGGCGACCTCGACAAAGACGGCTACAATGTCTTCGCCCATCTGGAAGCCTATCATCGCGGCGCTTACAAGGATCGTGATATCTTCCCCCTGCTGCCGGACTGGTACCTGAAAATGAATCCTGACCGTGCCGCACTGTCGACTGGTTCTTTCCCAGGCAACTACACCGGACGCTATCCGGCCAATTATGCCGACAAGACCCTGGCAGGCAAATCGTTCACAACAGCAGCCCCCGGTTGCGCACCGGAGCTGTTGATAGGCGGCCTGTGTCGCTATGACTACTGGAAAGACAGTGACGCCAATCCCGCAGCTGACCGCGTCGCCTTTTTCAGCATGGGACGGAAAAAATTCGCCGACAACCTGACTGGTTTTGCCGAAGTCAATTTCTCGAATACCAAAAGCACTTACTATACTTCCGTGCCGCGCAGCAATATCACTGGCGTGCCCCTGACCTGGTATGACTCCATCAAGGGCGAGATGCAGTACTTCACCGATCCGCAATTGCCGGTTGGTCATCCTTTCAACCCCTACTCATTCCCGGTGGGACTGAACTACCGTTTCTCTGACAATCCTGACATGTTCAAAAACGTCGGTGAATCCCGGCAGTACCGTGTCATGGTTGGCCTGGAAGGCAACCACCTGGGCTGGGAATGGGACAGTGCACTCGGCACCATGAGTTCAACCGCGACCCAGAAACAGCATCTTTATCGTGATCGCTATGGCTACTACAACGCCATCGTCAACGGTGAGTACAAATTTGGTCAGGTCAATCCGCAATCGGTGCTCGACAAGATGTTCCCGGAAATGGGTTCGCACGGTACCTCCACCCAGACCTTTTTCGATTTCAAGGCGTCGCGTGAACTGATGGCGCTTGGCGGCGGCCCACTGCAACTGGCGACTGGCTTTGACATACGTCACGAAAGCTTTGAACAAGCCAGCAGCGACAATGTATTGAATGCGCAGATTGTGCAATTCAGCGGTGTGTCCATCCAGGGATCGCGCAATGTAGCCGCTGCCTTTGCCGAGCTGAATGCACCATTCACCAAACAGCTTGAAGGCAGTTTTGCCCTGCGTGCAGATAAATCCGGCAAGACCGAGGCTGCGGTCGTGCCCAAGCTGGGCCTGTCCTACAAGGCAACTGACTTCCTCATGCTGCGTGGTACTGCGGCAGAAGGCTTCCGCGCACCGAGCTTGCCAGAAACCGGCAATGGCGGCGCCTCCTGGTTTAATAACGGTTATCTTGATCCCAAACGCTGCGCCATGGGCACCCAGATGTCTGATGCCTTGAAAAAGGGAAATGCCATTGACCAGTCTAACGCCAGCCTGGCATACAACCTTGGCTGCTCAGTCAGTTTCCCGGCACGGGTATTGCCGAACAAAGACCTGAAACCGGAAAAATCCAATAGCTACACCCTGGGCCTGGTCTTGCAGGTGACCAAGGACACCAGTGTCACCGTAGACTATTACAACATCAAACGCCGTGACGAAATCTCGGTACTCGGTGTTGATGAAACCCTCGCCAATGAAGACAAAAAAGCCGGTCTGGTCGAACGCGGTGTCATTACTTCGCAAGATATAGAACTGGCCCAAAGAGCCAGTGAACTGGCTGGAAAGCCGCTTGGCTTTACGGTTGGGCCTATCGCCACCATCGGTGCGCAATATGCCAACCTGACCAAGACCAAGGTCGCCGGCGTGGATGTGGATGTCAACAGCAAATGGAATCTCGGCAGCTGGGGGAAACTCAATACTGGTCTGGAAATGAATTACCAGCTTGACTACCGCAGCTGGAGTTCTTTCACCAATGACTACAGTGAAAACTATGTCGGTCGTCGCGGCGTGCCTAAAATACATGCAGTCGGCAAAGTCAGCTGGGATACCGGTGACTGGACCGCTGGTACACGCATCTATTACACCAGCGGCACAACACTGAGCTGGGGTGACCTCGACAGCGCCAATACAACGGAAGGCTGTAATGATCGTGGCGTCTCGGCAGACCAGTGCAAGATCGCGGCTGATACGACAGTGGATTTCTCGCTCAATTACAAGGGTTGGAAAAACACCTCAGTATCGATGAATCTGTTCAATGCCTTTGGTCGCGATACCGTCATGCAGATGCGCCCCGGCGGTCCACTGCCTTTGCGTGGCCGGGTGTTGAAAGTGTCACTGGAACACAAGTTCTGATCGGAACTTTGACCAGGATTTTGATCCATGCAGGCAGTACTACAATAAAAAACTGATCAACAAACCCTGATAGACCATCCCTGCCAGTGCACCGCTGGCAGGGATTTTTTATTTCCTGCCCCTCTTTCATCAAAAGGCTATGCCAATTTCGTCATGCCACCAGGCAGAAATCATCCAGACTGAGCAGTTTATTTATACTAAGCTGACAGAGTAAAGTTAATAAAGGAATGGTTTATGAGTTCAGGTATAGGTGGCTCCAGTGCAGCCGTGGAACTGGCAGGCATACAGGCCGACATGACAGATGTGCAACCGATCAGTAATGATGAACGCCGCAGTCGTGTGGAAAAAGCCGCCAGGCTGATGCAGGAAAACGCCGTTGACGCGATGATACTGACTGCCGGCAGCAGCCTGTATTATTTCACTGGACTGCGCTGGTACCCAAGTGAACGCCTGACCGCAGCAATACTGACACCTGACGCCCGACTGATCTATGTCTGCCCCGGCTTCGAAGAATCCAAACTGCGCGAGACCCTGGGCGACAGTGCTGATATCCGTCTGTGGCAGGAAGAAGATGATCCCTGCCTGTTGATCAGGCGCTGCCTGCTGGGCGACAGAAATCCGGCAAAGACCATCGCACTTGATGAGAGTGCGGCTTTCTTCATTTTCGACGGCTTGCGTCAGGCGCTGCCGTTGGCACAGATCATCAATGGTAGCCGCATCACGGCCGAATGCCGCATGCACAAATCAGCCACCGAACTGGCACTGATGCAAAAAGTCAAAAACATCACGCTGGAAGTGCAAAAGAAAGCAGCAAAGATCCTGCACGAAGGTATCTCTTCATTTGAAGTAACGCAATTCATCGACCAGGCCCATCGCGCCTATGGTGGCAGCGCCTCGACTTTTTGCATCGTCAGTTTTGGTATGCCAACCGCCATACCACATGGCCCGGATGGTGAACAGTTCCTGCGTGAAGGCGATATGGTCCTGATCGATACCGGCTGCAAACTGCATGGCTACAACTCTGACATTACCCGCAGCTATGTCTTTGGCCAACCCACGCAAAGGCAAAGAGATGTCTGGGAACTGGAAAAAGCCGCCCAGGCTGCTGCCTTTGATGCCGCCCAAATCGGGGTGCCCTGCGAACAGGTGGATGCAGCCGCCAGAAAAGTCCTGGCAGCAGCCGGCTTTGGCCCCGACTACCAGTTGCCTGGTCTGCCACACCGTACCGGTCATGGCATAGGACTGGACATTCATGAATGGACTTACCTGGTCAAGGGTAACCAGCGTCCGCTGGCGGCCGGTATGTGCTTCAGCAATGAACCGATGATCTGCATCGAAGGCGAATTTGGCATACGCCTGGAAGATCATTTCTATATGACAGAACAAGGTCCGCGCTGGTTCACCGGGCAGAGCCATGCGGTCGATGCGCCATTCGGTCAGCATTGACACCTGCTACCGGCATACAGAATGTCGGTAGCAGGTGCTCACTTACTGCTTATTTGCTTACCGCAGTGCTGTCTTTTTTCTTGACGGGTGCTGGTGCCTTGACAGCATTCTTGGATTTCAGGAATACCGGACCCCAGACAGGGTGGCCAATTTCAGCGGCCGAAAGGCTGAAACTCGGGTCCAGCTTCAGGGCTTTGTCGAATTGCTGACGGCATAACTGTGTCCTGGAAGTGACGCAATAACTGAAAGCCATGATCTTCAGCGCACTGATCTGCACGTCCTTGTTATGGCCATTCCAGATGTCACCGGCACCTGACAGCTTCTTGATCGCGCCATTGTAATCACCACCGTCATACAGGGCGGTACCATCTTTCAGGGCCTGTACATCAGGACTGACCACAGGAACGGCAGGCTCGACAGGTGCTGGCGGTGGCGCTGGTGGCGGCGCTTCCTTGGCTTTGACGACGGGCTTGGGTGCGGGTGCCTGCTTGGGCGGTGTTTCGCAGCCGAGCAATACGGCGCATACCATCACCAGACTGGTGACCGATGCAGGTTTAAATAGCTTCTTCATTTTTCTTGCGCTTTATTCGTGAAATCATATTCTATGGTCGCAGAATTACTTTTCCCTGCATCCACTTCGGTGACGAAATCAGGAAAGCCGGGATTCGTGACCCTGATCTTATGCTTTCCTGTCGCCAGACTGATCTGTTTCAGTGGCGGGCTGGCACCATGCTGTATGCCATCCACAAACACAGTTCCCCAGGGTTTGATGGCCAGTTTCAGGCTCAACTTGTTCTGCGCTTTTTCAGCTGCGGCTGCGGCCTTGGCCTGGTTGGCCTCCTTCAATCGCGCCTGCGCCGCCTCGGCAAATTTGCCAGCGGGATATTGTTTAAGATAAGCATTCAGCGCTTCAGGCGTAACATTGGCATCATCTTTCAATTTGTCCCAGGCCAGTTTTTCCTGCTCAGACTTGCTGTCAGACTTATTTTCAGGCTCGGTTGCCGCCACGGTCGACGCAGTGGCAGCCGCTAGCGGCACGGCGTCAGCTGCCTTGGAGGCAGATATATCCACCTGACTGCTGGCAGGACTGGCCGCTGGCCCGGCAGGTCGGCTTGCCGCCAGCCCGGTGGCGACCGGTTCAGTCAAGGCAGGGTTCTTGCTGAACTGATGCGTAGAAAAATACAGCGCCGCGGCTACCATCACCGTAGCAGCTATGCTGCCTATGACCAGCAAGGGCGAGAACCGTGATTTATCCCTGCTTTCACCACTTGCATCGACCTCTTTTTCCTCACCCTGCACCATTGTCCTGCTCTTGCTACCGTCAGGATTTCTGACCGTGACCACTTTTGCGGCGTCACCATTCTCAGCCTGCATGTTCGCGCTATGTTCATCCTTGCCTTTACGCGACTTGCGGGTCGAAGTAAAGGCGCTGATGCCCAGCAGGATGCGGAATTCTTCTATGCTTTGCGGCCTGTCCTGTGGCTGTATCGCCAGCGCCTGGTCTATACCCTTGAGAAATTTTGCGCTGAAACCAGGATGGTCACCGTCCTGCAAGGGTAGCATGGTGTCCCTGACGACACGGCCGACCGAAATCGGCGGCGGCGTCTTCATGATGGAAAAATACATGACCGCTGCCAACGAATAAATATCCGTCCATGAACCCTGTTGCTGTTCAGTATCGTCGGAATATTGCTCTACGGGCGCATAACCGGGTTTCAATATCACCGTCAGTCCCTGGGTCATGTCACCGATGATCTGGCGGGCAGAACCAAAATCGAGCAAAACCGCCACGCCGTTTTTCTGCACAATGATATTGTCCGGCGATATATCCCTGTGCAGTATCTTGGATTTGTACAGGGTATCAAGTGCTTCGAGTATCTGCTTGAAGATAAACTTCAGCCAGGCTTCAGTGACCAGTTTGGGGCGTTTGTTGACGATTTCTTTCAGGGTATGACCATCGTAATGGCGCATCACCATGTAGGCAGTCCGGTTTTCTTCCCAGAAACGGTAAACCTTGACCAGTGAGGGATGATCAAACTGGGCCAGCAGGCGCGCTTCATTGATGAAGCTCTTCAGGCCAGCTTCAAATGTAGCCTTATGGCGCTCTGACCTCAGGATCACACTGGTATCTGCCGAGCGACCAGCCAGTGCACCGGGCATGTATTCCTTGATGGCGACTGTGCGTTGCAGGGAATGATCAAAAGCCAGATACACAATGCCAAAGCCTCCCTCACCGAGGACGCCGGTAATTTCAAAGTCATTGAGCCGCGTACCGATAGCGAGACTGTTCTCGGTAGCTGTCAGGAACGTGGCTGGTGCTTCAGTGGCGAGTATAGGTTCAGTGTTCAAGGCTTACTCGGATAAGTGTTCTGGTACAACAGTATTTGCTCAAATTCTATTCGGGACGGGAAAACCCGGCGTCATTTGCAGCCGCGATCTTCCATGATTTCAGTTTTTTACCGCGTCTTCATGCACGCAAATGGCAAAAGCTGAGAAATTATCCCTGTTAATTGCTTTTGACGTACTAATATTTTTTTCTGCGATGGCGTTCATTTTACTCAACCAGGCCTCACTGCTGCCAGCCGTCGCCAGGCAAAATTCCATTTCATGCTCGTGTACCCATTCCCAAAACCCATCGGTACACATGAGAAAAGCATCGCCGTCACGTAATTCTATGGCTTCTGCCGTCACTTCGGGGCTGCTTTCACCTTCTGCACCGATGGCGGCAAACAGCATATTGCGCTGGGGATGGCGGCGTATATAAGCATAGTCGGCGCAACCGGCGTCAACCAGGCGCTGAGCCTGGCTGTGATCCTTGGAAACCGCCTTGATACGCCCCTGGCGAAACTGGTAAATCCGGGTGTCACCCATGTGCGCCCACAGGGCTGAGCGATTGCTCTGGTCTATCAGTACCGTAGCGATGGTGGTACTCATCAGTTTTTGGGCGCCGCTGATGCGTTTGCTTTCAGCGACTTTGACGATCGCCCATTCAAGGTAAGAACGCAGTGCACGGGCACTGAAAGAAGCATCCTGCACAAATTTCTCCATGATGGCATCAATCGCCACCTGGGCTGCCAGTTCACCACCGGCATGGCCACCGGTACCGTCAGCCAGCACAAAACAGGCGAGCTCATCCTCATACGCCCACGCCAGTGCATCTTCGTTGGTTTCTCTTGTGCCTATGGCAGTAAACTGCGCAGTATCCAGATGCATTTGTAATGGGTGATATAAGTTTGCACAAAAAACTAGCGGTTTAATTCTGCTTTTTCAACTTCTTTCTCATAAGCAAGGAGGAATTCCTTTCCAAACAGCGACTGGAACTCATCTTTCTTGCCAGCAGAAATAGTATCAAATAATTCACTAAATTGATCCCACATGGCAGCTTTGCGCCGCGCGGGATTAATCTGGTCCAGCAATCCGGGCGCACCCAGATGTGCTTCGACACTGGCAGGCTGCAAGGTTTTCAGGATGGATTCTGTTACCGCACGCGTACCGGCAGCCACCCCCATCTGGTGGGTGCGTATGTCAAAAAATGCATCTTCGATTGCTTCTGCGGGTGCCATAAAACCTGGCATCTTTTTACGCAGCATCTGGGTAAGGACGGTTTTGCTGTCAGGGAAAAATTTTAAGGGATTGTTTTCTCTTAACACAACCATCGTTACTTCTGCTTTCACTTCGCGCTTGAGCAAGGCCCGCTGAGACAGCTCATCCATTGCTCCCTTGACCGAACTGGCCATGAATTTACCGAGTGTTTCCATCAATTCCACGGTCAGGCCAGATGCCAGGTTAACCTGTTGTAAGCCAGCCCCTTGCAAAAAGGCCTGTACCAGTTCATTGGCATTGCTGAGCGGCTTGGCTGCTGCACCTGCTCCCGGCTGCACAGACGGCTCATCGGCGACCGTAGTGACAGGCACGGCTTCATTGTTGGTCTTGTCGGCAGCTGCATCGGTGGTCTTTTGACTGACAACCTCAGGGCGCAACAAGAATTGCGGCGGTTGCGGCCTGGGATTGATACGGCCAGGAATCAACCTTGCCGGAGGTTGAGTGTTTTCTTTCATGGCGTCGGTGTCTGGATCAGCAGTCGAATTCAGCGTCGACTCCATGGGGACTTGCAAGACATCTCCTGTCTCGCCATCTATCGCTTCTGCTCTCAACAAATACAAACCTATCTGCAACTGATCACCCGGATGAATTTCTGTTGCCACTTCCGCTTCGATTTCTTTGCCATTCACCAGGATAGGGTTGGCAGCACTCAAATTGCTGACAAAATGCTGGCCGCCAGTACTCCATGCCTTGGCCTGGGTACGTGAAACCAGATGTTTGGGGTCAGGCAGAACCAGGAAATTTTCTACGTTTCTCCCTATGCTTGCCGGCTCCGGGCCAAATACAGCGGCGCTTTGTTCGGCAGGTGCTTCATTATTATAAGAAACGACGACAATCTTTATCATTAGTGGCACTCCAAACCATTTTGTTTCGACTGTAAAAAATGTATCCTGCACAAGCAGTTTGAGATAATCTTACGACAGTGCTTTTTCTCTTGGCCTATTTTGAAATAAGTGTGAGGTTATTATCAACAAGGTTTAGGCAAAATTGCTACGGCATGATGACGGCACAAACTGCCGAACAGCATCCGCAGTTTCTCCTGAACCGGGAACAAGTTGAAATCTTGCCATGGGCTAGCAGCTTACCCGATTATCATCGAATCGGCGACCTGAGGAGTGCAAGTTTCCGGCTTTGCCGGGCAGAATCGTGCAAGCCTGCGACAAAAATGCCAATCAGGTAATAAGCTGACAATTATCGACAAAAAGCAGACAAATTTTGTTAGTAGCGGACTGTAGCAATGAAATCGAGAGTGAAGGACACCCAGTGAATCAGGGCAAAACAAGGTGCCAACAAATAAGCGCAGCTGTTGCGAGCACTTGTAACGCTGCCATGATATTCACGCACATGGCAGGCACTTCAATCTTCACTATTACAGTCCATTAGTACCAACATTTTGGCTGAACGCAAACTCCATGCCAGGCCAGATGACAATCAGTTGCTGCAAAGCATGAAGATATATGCAACTATTTGCATTCCGCTTTATTTTATGAAACTAGCATTTATATAGAGGCCTGAGGAAATGAGTGATTCTGAACGACGAGAATTGCCCCCGCCAGAAGTGACGGGAACATTTCATTATCAGCAATTAATTGAATCCCGTCTGGGACAACCCATTGCCAGTGACTTGCTAGATGCCGAGGTGGAAAGGCTGGCTGCCTCACCTGGCGCCAAGCTGGCGGCAGGTCGTAGCGCGATGGGCTGGACGGTTGAGCAGGTCGCTGCGCAGTTGAAGATGTCAACGCGCCAGATCACGGCGCTGGAAAAAGACGACTATCCTGCCCTGCCAGAGGCAGCGATAGTCAAAGGTTTCGCACGCGCCTATGCGAAATTGCTGAAACTGGACCCCGCCCCCATTCTCGCCCTGATGACAGCGCAAATGGAGGGAGCGGGGCTCAAGTCGGCCACCAGGCCTGCTGAAGGCAGGCGCAGTGTCCAAGGTAAAACAGGCCAGCCCGGCAGCAATAACAAACCTTTTCCACTGGGCTGGATATTATTTTTTTGTGTAGTAGCTGCCCTGGCTTATGCCTATTTCAACCTGCCACATTAAAGGCCAGTACACTGATTAAAAACTGTACGAACCTGTCATGTAAAAAGTACGGCCCAGCGCATCGGTATAACGACCGTCATAACCGACCTGATCACCGTTGCCTTCTTTCAATGACAACGGTGGATTGACGTTGAACAGGTTGTGTATACCAAAGCTCAATGCCATTTTCTTTTGCAATTGCACCCGGGTTTGCCAGTTGAAAGTCGTGTAAGACGCCACATCACGCTTGACCGTAACAAAATCGCCAAAGCTGCCATTGGCATTCACTTCACGCACTGAAGCGGAGGCATCGTGATAGCCAGAGCGGTAATTCATGCTCAGGGTGTGACTGAACATGTCGGAAGTCTTCAGGGTCGCCACCAATTTGCTGATGATACGGAAAGCCACAGCATTGTTTTCGTCATAGCGACCTACACTATGTACAGTGGGGCTGCCAGGGATATCAAGATCGGACATCAGCAGATAGGTGCCAGTCCAGTTGACGTTGAGCTTGCCTAGGGGGGTGCTGGTCTTGAAATTATGGTCCCAGTCTATGCCACGGTAGTGCGCGCTGGCGATATTGTAGGAGGGCAGGGTACCAACCAGAATATTGCCGCCCTGCCCTTGTTCGTAAAAAGTCGAAAACAGGTTCTGATAACGTTCCGGATGTCCGAACACCAGTGCTTCTGGCAACTGGGCGATCTGATTCTCCATCTTCACGTCCCACAAATCGAAACCCAGCGACAGATTGCTCAGCGGTTCCAGACGCATGCCCAAGGTAGCCTGCTTCGATTCTTCTGGCTTCAAGCCGTTTTCACCTGTCAAACGATTGCCACCGGTCAGCACATCATATTGCGTGGCTCCCATGCAGTTGACAGCACGCGGATCAGGCGCCTTGACCGGGCAGGGATAGGTGCCACCGGTATTGCCGCTATGTGTCAGCGGCGAAGTGATGTCACTCATGCTGGCCATCTTGAAGCCGGTGCCATACGAGCCGCGCAAGAGGAGATTATCGAATGCACGGTAGGCTGCTGACAGTTTGTAAGTCAGCTTGTCTGCCTTGTTACCCTGGGTGGCCGAGGCAATCGGTTTGCCCTGCTCATCAAAATTCGCACTATTGGTGACAGCACTATAATCATCGTAGCGCAGGGCGGCCGTGACGTCGAATTGCTTGCTGACTGGCAGCAAAAGCTCAGCAAAGCTGCCCCAGTTTTTGCGGCTGGCGGCAATCGGCAAATCACCTGGAGAATCGCCCAGCGGTGCATCCGTGTAATTTGGTTGCAGGGCGTTGGTACCCATTCCTATCGGTGTGGCAAAATAGTCATAGCGCTGCTTGCTGAAGTCCGCACCCAGGCCCAGTTGCGACTTGCCGCCACCCAGCTGGAATAGTTCACGTGAACCACGCAGACTCAGTACATCAAGTGTGCTTTTTGAACTGGACCAGTTTTCATGCAGGACTGCCGGCGCCAGAATCGCACTCGAAGAACCGGCGGGGGCGAATGGATCATACTTGCCACTGTCAACGATGGCATAGAATTTATCCTTGCTCAGAAAGCCGCCAGCGAAGTCACGGCTACGTTTGGAAATGGAATGCGTATACGACAGGTTGTAATCAAAACCAAATGCATTGCCGTCAGCACCCAGCACCAGATGCTGTGCTTCGGTCGTGTATGCGGTGTTGCGCCCACCTGCATCTGATATCCGCAAGCGCATGCGTGCTGAATCAAGATCGGCCGGATTGACACCCAGCGTGCCCAAATAAGGTGTCACGTATTTGGCAAACAGAGCGCTGTCCAGGCCCAGGCTCAAAGGCTGGGCTGCTGGCGCATAGCGACCAGTCTGTTTGAAGTTGGAAACCACTGCTTCTGCAAATAAATTAGTATCGCTATTGAGCCTGTAATTCAGCGAAGAAAACAGGCTGTCGCGTTTGGACTCAGGTATAAGTTGGACAGTCGACGCATAGTCAAAACGGCAGCGATTTTCCACTTGGAAGGTATTCGGCGCGCAAGTCTTGTCTTTCAGGTAGCTCGGTGAAAACAGGATGGGATCAGCACCGTTCTTGAAGTTCAGTTGCGCAATGGCGGGGCTGGAATTATCTGACAGGAACCAGGTCGCATAATTTTTTCCATTCGCTGAAAACCGTCTGACGCCCGTATCAGCAAACGAACGTTGACCCGCGTTAAGCATGCTCTGTTCGTCATGGCTATATGACAGTAAAACGTTATAGCCATCTTTTTCAAGCTCGCCAAAACCCTTGGACAAACCTATCCTGTAGGACTTGCCGCCAGACTCCTGTGGCCTGGCATAGCTGACGTCAATGGCGGCATCCGTCTGGTTCTTGCGCAGGATGAAGTTGACCACACCGGCAATCGCATCCGAGCCATACAAGGTAGACGCCCCGTCAGTAAGAATTTCTACCCGTTCCACAGCTGACAAGGGAATACTGGCCAGGTTGACCGTACTGCCTGCACCATACGAAGCCAGCCTGTGGCCGTTCAGCAGCACCAGGGTATAGGCAGCACCGATGTTATGGATGGATGCGGTCTGCAAACCACCACCACCGCCATTGATGGTCTGGTTGGCGGTGGCAAAACCCTGCATGCTGGGCAAGGCTGCGATCAGGCTTTCGACATTGGTCGCACCACTTTTTTCTATATCTGCACGTGTCAGGGTTTGCACCGGTAAAGCGGTTTCCTGATTGATCCTCTTGATTGAAGAGCCGGTCACTTCCACACGCTGCATGGCAGCATTGTCGGTCCTGTTGTCCTGCGCCTGAACGCCACTGATCAGGGCGAGGCTCATGCCACTGATAGACATCATTCTTAGCGAATGAGATAACACTTTTTCTTTCATTTTGTCTGCTCCGGAATGGATTTCATCATTTGTTTTTTTAAAGGCGAATTGATTACCGCCAGTCATCGTGCCTTGATTAATATGGGGAAAAAATCTATACATGACCCGGGCCAGGCCGATTGAAGTACCTGGGACAGGGCCGTCCAGATTACCCGGCAAATTGCGTTGCTTGAGTAACGGAAAACTTCACCGTACAAACAGAAACGCAAACACTTTCCGCGCTATTTTTTTTATGCATGACACCCAGAAATGCAGTGTCATTTTTAAATATATCATAAATATATTTTAAATATACGTATACTTTTTGCTGAAATTTTCAGCAAAAACACTGGCCGCTCAGGCTGTGCCAATTTCGATGAAAGAGGGCTTGTAAACCGTCAAGACAGTACCTGGCATGCTCACTAAGCTGGCGCTTTTATGGCAGGAGCATGCATGTACAGCGCAGCAAAAAAACCACACCAGGATGTCAATGCAGATGAAAAAAAACATGCGGTAAAGCAGGCCGTCAGAATCAATGCCTTTGCCAACTGGAAGCCGTCGCAACAGGTATTGCAGATCAATAGCCTGGACTGTCATACCGGTGGCGAGCCCTTGCGCATCATCACTTCAGGTTTTCCGGTATTACCGGGCAAACGCATCATGGACAAACGCGCCTACTGCAAGCAATACTATGATCACCTGCGCACCAGCCTGATGTTTGAACCACGCGGCCATGCCGATATGTATGGCTGCCTGATCGTGGCAGCAGAAAGGGAAGATAGCGACTTCGGTGCGGTGTTCATGCACAACGAGGGTTACAGCACCATGTGCGGTCACGCCATCATTGCCCTTACACGTGTCGCCATCGAATCCGGTGCCGTGGAATGTACAGGGCCACTGACCATGCTGAAGATAGATGTGCCAGCCGGGCAAATCACCGCCTATGCTGAAACCGACAACGGCAAAGTCACACGCACCTATTTCGATAATGTCCCTTCCTTTGTAGCAACCCGCAATGCCAGTGTGCATGTGGATGGTCTGGGCATGGTCAGGCTGAATCTGGCCTACGGTGGAGCCTACTATGCCTATGTTGATGCAACTGACATAGGCCTGTCACTTGATGCCAGCAACTACAAACACATCATCGCCACCGGTCGCCGCATCAAGGCTGCAGTACAGGCCAGCCTGCCCATACAGCATCCATACGACCCGGACCTGGGTTTTTTATACGGCACCATTTTTTCTGCCCCATCCAGTACGCCGGGCGTACACAGCAGGAATGTCTGCGTCTTTGCCGATGGCGAACTCGACCGCAGCCCGACCGGCAGCGGCGTCTCCGGTCAGGCTGCCATCCTGTATGCAAATGGGCAATTACGCCTGGGCCAGAGCATCACCATAGAAAGCATCATCGGCAGCCAGTTCAAGGTCAGTGTCTATCACCCGCAAAGTTTCGGCTTTCACCAGGCTATCATCCCGCGAGTGGAAGGCAGCGCCCACGTCACCGGTCGCAACAGTTTCTTCATCGATCCGGAAGACCCGTTAAAAGAAGGTTTTATCTTCAGATGAAAGCACAGTACGAACAAAGACTGGCCAAACTGCGTCAGCAAATGATCACTGACGGACATGATTGCCTGCTGGTATTTTCACTCGACAACCTGCGCTATCTCGCCAATTATTCAGGTGAGGCCGCCTGTGGCCTGATCACCGCAGAGCATGTTTACCTGATCACTGACTACCGTTTTGTCGAACAGGCGCTGGAAGAATGTATCAATAGCCAGGTCATTTGCCGTAACCGCGACAGACAAAGCCTGGGCCAGGCCATCCGGCAATTGTTGGAACAGGAACACATCACCACATGCGCATTTGAAACAGCACATATCAGCGTGCAGGCGTGGGCGGCCATACAGCTTGACCTGCCTGCAATCAACTGCCCTGCCTGTGTGGGGCTGGTGGAAGAATTACGCAAGATCAAGGACGACTGGGAAATCTCCCAGATCAGCATGGCAGCCGCCATCGCCGACCAGGCCTTACGCGACAGCCTGCCGCTGCTGACCATAGGCGTTACTGAGCGCGATTTTGCCGTAGAGCTGGAATACCGGATGCAAAAACTGGGGGCAGAAGCCCTGTCTTTTCCCAGCATAGTCGGTTTCGGTGCGCGTTCGGCATTGCCACATTGCATACCGTCAAACCTGTCATTGCGCCATGGCGATCTGGTTGTCATCGACTTTGGTGCTGTCATCAATGGCTATCGTTCGGACATGACGCGCAGCTTTGTCGCCGGCAAGCCCAACGCCAAACAGACTGCCATATACCGTACCGTGCAAAGAGCTCAACAGGCTGCGTTTGAGCAACTGCGTGCGGGCCAGGCAGCAGTCGACGTCAGCAGTGCGGCGGCAGCAATCATACGAGATTCGGAATTTGCGGCCTTCACCAGCACAGGATTGGGCCACGGTGTTGGCCTGCAATTGCATGAACCACCTTTTATCAGCCCTGTCTGCCAGGACATCCTGCAGCGCAATTATGTCGTCACCATCGAACCCGGCATTTACATCCCTGGCTATGGCGGCATACGCATCGAAGACGATGTCGTCATCACCGGCGACGGCTACTGCTTCCTGACCCATGCCCCCAAGGATTTTGAACTGGCCGTCTGAATACCTCACTGCAAAACACTATGTCAATATCCACTTCTACACCCGGCCGCAGCCCTTTTCATAGAAATTTCTATGTCGCCAACAGCATGGAAATTTTCGAACGCCTGGCCTGGTACGGTTTCTTTACCCTGTCTTCACTGTATATGACCAGCCCGCGATCACAAGGCGGTCTGGGCCTGAATGACCAGGAACGTGGCTTCTTGCAGGGCATGATCCCCTTCCTGCTATATCTGCTACCAGTCATCACCGGTGCACTGGCGGACCGCTATGGTTACCGGCGCATGTTCCTGATTGCCTTCACCATCATGTGTCCCTCTTATTTCCTGCTGGGCCAGGTACACGGCTTCTGGAGTTTTTGCGCCGTGTTCCTTGCTGTTGCCATCGGCGCTGCCTGCTTCAAGCCAGTGGTCGTCGGCACCATAGGGCGCACGACCGATGACAGCAATCGCGGTCTGGGGTTTGGTGTGTTTTACACCATGGTCAACGTCGGCGGCTTTCTTGGCCCCCTGGTGGCCGGCTATGTACGGGCAATCAGCTGGGACACGGTATTTCTGATGTCATCGCTGTGGATATTGCTGAACTTCATTCCCGCACTCTTCCTTTACAAGGATGCGGATCAAACAGACGCTGCCAGCGACCAGCGCGGACTGCGCCAGGTCTTGCTGGAAACCCAGGAAGTGCTGGGCAATGGCCGCCTGGCCCTGCTGGTGGTGCCAGCCATCATAGGCATCATGATCGCGGCCAAAGGCGGCATGACTTATACGCATTACCTGCTGGTGATGGCTATCTGGCTGGGCATCAACCTGGTCTGGAGCAGCATCAACAAGGGCGGGCGACAACAGCATTGGTATCAGCAAAACATACGCGTGGGCAATCTGCAATTTGTCATTTACCTGCTGATCATGACGGGTTTCTGGACTATCTATAACCAGCTCTTCCTCACCCTGCCTCTGTATATACGCGACTTTGTCGACACCGGTGACCTGGTCAGCATGATCGCTCATATTAGTCCTTCCGCCCTGGATTTTCTGGCCGCCGTCAATGCCGAACAACTGGCAGCAGTATTACCTGCCATGGCGGCCAAGCTTGGCCCTTATGCGGATACCCAATTACTGACACAATTACGACTGGAACTGGTCAACTACAAGGTGATGCCGCCGCCTGATGTCATGCAGACAGGTCTGCATGCCCTGCAGACGGGCGGGACCAGTGCACATCAGCTGGCAACACAATGGGCCCAGTCCTATCGCCAGGTCAACCCTGAATATATCGTCAATCTCGATTTTGGCGCAGTGGTACTCTTGCAGATCGCCATCAGTACTTATTTGCAGCGCTTCAAGGCCCTACCCATACTGGTTTTTGGCACCCTGGTGTTGAGTGCAGGTTTATGGATGGCGGGCTTTTCACATGCGGTCCTGCTCGGTGGTGTCAGCGTCACCATGGCGGTTTTTGTATTTGCCGTTGGTGAAATGATCGCTTCACCAAAAAGCCAGGAATATGTCGCCGCCATCGCTCCAAAAAGAAAAACCGCGATGTTCATGGGCTATTACTTTGTATCGATGGCCCTGGGTAATCTGTTTGCCGGCCTGCTGTCGGGCTGGGCCTACACTGTGCTGGCCAGGCAGATGCAGCAACCCATGCTGATGTGGAGTCTGTTTGGCGGCATAGGTATCGTCACCTCGATAGCCTTGCTGGCATTCAATCTGCGCATACGGTCCAGCCAGACCTATGCAGTAACGGTTTGATATAAAAATTCCCGGCATGCCGGGAATTTTTATATGATTGACGCTGGCAAATCAGCGCAGGCCCATGAAATCTTTCTTGCCAATTTCTATCCCGTTGTGACGCAAAATCCCATACGCAGTCGTCACATGGAAAAAGAATTGCGGCAAACCATAATTGAACAGGTAAGCTTGTCCTGAAAAAGTCTGTTCCTTTGGAGTACCAGGGCGCAATACTACGTCACGGCTTTCGCTTCCTTCAAACTTTGCCGCATCGAGGGTAGCAATAAATGCCTTGGTCTTGGCGATGCGTGCCTGCAAGTCAGCAAAACTCTGCTCATTGTCTTCATAAGCCGGCAATTCTGCCTGCGCCAGACGTCCTGTTATACCTTTGGCAAAATCCGCAGCAATCTGTACCTGGCGAGTCAGTGCAAACATGTCAGGAAACAAACGTGCCTGCAAAAGATTCTCTGCAGGAATATTCTTGGCAACGGCATGTGCTTCAGCCTTTTTCAGTACTTCACTCAGGCTGTCAAGCATCTGGTTGATCACGGGAACAGATGCGGCGTACATGGAAATGGACATGGGACTCTCCAGTCAGGTGGATAAACGGAGCTAGATTATAGGCCGTCTGCACTTTTTGCGTTTGGAACAGGTGATCAGGGACGGTTCGCATGAAAACTGCCGTCCATTAATAGCCAATCATTATTTCAAAGCTGGTCTCACCACTATCATTGAGCATCAGCTTGTGGCTGTAGCCGTGCCGGTTCAATACCTCACGCACAAACATCAGGCCTATGCCCTGCCCGCCCCTTTTTGTCGTAAAAAATGGTGAAAACAACTGGCCCTGCGGCACGTCTGCCAGCAAACCGGCAGAATCAAGAATTGACAATTTGATGGAGCGGGAATCAGCATCACACTGCAAGGCCAGATGTACATAGGCTGGTCCGCGATGTCCGCTTCTTACAACAGTCTCCACCGCCTCGATCGCATTCTTGACGATATTCAACAGGGCCTGTTCCAGCAAGTGGGCATCGAACATCAATGCCGGTATGGCAGCACGTTCAGTCCAGGAAAACTCTATCCCCAGCTCATGACATTGCTGCCTGTACAGATGAACAATGCCATCCAGCATGGCTGCCAGGTCATGCGGTTTCAATTCCGGCTCAGGCATTTTGACAACACGGGTGAATCTTTCTATGAACTCACCAAGATTGCCGTTGCGCTTTTTCACAGCCATGATGGCTGTACAAAAGTCTTCACTGTCTTCACGTCGCAATTGTCCACTGTAATACAGCAATGACTCCAGTACCGAGCCCGTAGCCGCCACCGTATTATTGACTTCATGCGCAAGCACGCGTATCAGTTTTTCATACGTGGCTTTTTCTGAATTGGCCAGTTCTGTCGTTATTTCGTCGACAAGGACAAAATCACGCCTGAAACCACGGTCAAGAAATTGACTGCGCTGGCAACGATAACGCCTGCCGCTGCTGTCAGCAAAAACCGTACTGTCACCTGACGCCAGTTCATTTAACCTGGCTATCAGGGCATGCCCCTTACCTTCTTCAGTCTCCAATAACTGCTGCAGGCTATGCGCTTGGGCATCGCATATACCCAGTAAATCCTGGGCACTGGCATTCATCAGGCTGATCTTGTCATCGAAATCGAATACCATAACAGCAGTCGGTGTCGCCTCGAGCAGGCGATCGAGAAATCCGCGTTGCTCACCCAATTGCAGCCTTTCCTGGTACAGGGCTTCCAGCATGCGGTTGAACAGGGCAACCAGGCTGTTGATTTCGGCATTGCTGTCTGGTTTGATGCGCGTCGCGTAATGCTCGTCCTGCAACAGGTCGTGGAACTGGCGGGCAAAGTCCATGGGCTGCAAAACCTTGTTGAGCAGCCATATGCCGAGACTCAGGCTGATCAGCAAGCCGGCCTCTATCGCAACGAGCAATAATGGCTGGTTCATATAATAGCTGAACCCCAGTATCAGGAAAACAGCATGAATGACCAGCAGGTAAGTCAGCAGGCGCCAGCGCAGGCTCATGGCTGTTCCCTGCCATCTCCATCATGCTCGTCCATACCGTCATTGCTGCTGATCTGATGTTTTTCCAGCCGCCGGTATAGAGAAAAACGACTCAGTCCCAGGGCTTTGGCAACACGCGTGATATTGCCCTGGTGTTGTTCCATGGCTTTTTCTATCATCAGTTTTTCTACCTGGTCCAGGGTCATGCCATCGATAGTCAGTGCAGTCCCCTGCTCGTCTTCATGTTGTTCGGCAAAAAGAAAGTCCGCTTGTTCCAATACTGGTTTATCAACCAGCAAGAGCGTGCGCTCCAGGCATTGTCTGAGCTGGCGTATATTGCCTGGCCAGGCACGTGCACTGAGCCAGTTCAGGGCAGAAGGAGCAAGTCTGACGCTGCCCATGCCGTAACTGACCACCAGACGGTTCAGGAGCTGGTTAGCCAGCAGGGGAATATCGCTGCGTCTTTCGCGCAATGGCGGCAGACGCAAGGTAATCAGGTTCAGCCGGTAATACAGGTCTTCGCGAAACTCATTGCCGGCCACCAGTTCTGCCAGTTCACGATTAGTGGCTGAGATAATGCGTACATCAGCCTGTTCAATTTTACTGGCGCCCACGGCCTGGTAACTCTGGTTTTGCAAAACCCGCAGCAATTTCACCTGGTCATTACGATTGAGTTCGCCGATTTCATCAAGAAATAAAGTCCCCTGATGCGCCGTGGCAAAATACCCTTTGCGGTCACTTTTGGCATCAGTGAATGCGCCTCTGACATGACCGAACATTTCACTTTCAAACAGACTGCTGGCGACCGCCCCCATGTTCACCTTGATGATGGGTTTGGCAGCACGTGGGCTGTTGCGATGTATGGCGTCTGCAATCAATTCCTTGCCGGTACCGCTTTCACCAAGTATCAGGACCGAGGCATTGGTCCTGGCGACCCGTCCTACTGTCGCCAGCACTTTCAGCAATTCAGGGTGCTCACCGATGATGTCGCTGAAATTGTATTGCTGGTCCAGCATCTGGCGATCAACACTGCCAGGTAGGGCGCCTTGTGCCAGATCCAGGGTGGATCTGATCAATTCCTGCAGCTGGGTGTTACTCCAGGGCTTGGTAAAAAAGTCTGCTGCCCCCAGTTTGACTCCGCGCACAGCCAGGGCAATCGAACCCCAGGCTGTCATCAATAACACTGGCAAGGCGGGATAAAGGCGCTTGATATTTGCCAGCAGGGCCAAACCCTCTTCGCCCGTAGTCTGCAGAGAAAAATTCATGTCCTGCAAAACCAGGTCTATCTCCTGGGTCGCCAGTATCCGCATGGCTTGCTGCGGATCATCACAACTGATACTGGCATAGCCTGATTGTTTCAGCAACAATGCCAAAGACACCAGCACCGAGCTGTCGTCATCTATGATCAGGATACGTGGGTTCGCTAATGCTGCTGACATGGCCTTCAATTGCAAATGAGTAAAAACAGGCTGCCTATCTTAAACGGTTTAGCGCCCGACCAAAACATATTATTCATAATGCAAGGCCTGGGTTGGGCTAAGGCAGCTGGCGCGCCAGGCCGGATACAGGGAGCATAAAATGGAAATTGCATAGATCACCGCCATGGAGATCACGATAGCAACAGTGAATACCGTCCAGTTGATGGCTTCGCCCAAAACCCCGGTCAATGGCAGTTGTATCAGTAATACCATCCCCGTCAGCATGGCGATGGAACTCAGCAATAATTGTTCTGTGACGATTTGCTGATAGATATGCCCGCTATGTGCACCGATAGCACGGCGCAAGCCAATTTCAGGAATGCGTTGCGTGGTGTTCTGCCACAGTACGCCGAACAGGCCGAAACTGACCATGATAAGCAAGAAGGCTGCAATCACAGCCAGGATCACCAGGGGTACGGTGTCTTCTGTTATCCTGGATTGGCGCATATCTTTCAGTGGTGAAATCCGGTAACCCCAGTCGTTGCGTATCAGCTTCAGTTGCTGACTCAGTTTTTCTTCAAAAGCGCGAGAGGTTCCTGGCTTGACCTTGATCAGGACAGTCTCCATGCGCCGTCCTTCAGTTGCCCTGGAGAAGCGCATGATGGAAAAATTTGTCGGCACCATGAATTCGCCTTTATTGCGAAAATCTTCAAACACGCCTGTGATGCGCAATAACTGGGCCTTTTTTGAACCTGGTTCAGTGTCAGAGACCAATTGCCCGACTGCGCGCTTGCCTGGAAACATGCTGTCAGCCAGGCGCTTGTTGATGATGATGGCCCTTTCTGGCCTGCCTTCGTCCTCCGACGAGAACCAGCGTCCATCGAGCAATTTCATTTTCAGGAGTGTCGGGGTTTCATCTGCCATTTCCGTCACATTCACATGGTATTCGGTTTTACTGTCAGGCAGGTACAGGTCAGAACGCCAGGTAGAATTGCTGTAAGGAGAATAATTGATAAAACCAACCTGTTCCACTTCAGGCAAAGCAGCCAGGCTGCGCTGGAAGTTTTCTGTCACGACGGGATCATTTTTTGGATTCATCTCGCCGGGACTCAACATCCTGACTGACCACACATCCTGGTATTCAAATCCGGTGGGCAAATGATAGAGCTGGAGATACCGGGTAGTCATCAGCGCCAGTCCGAAGACGACACAAAAAGCCAGCATTATTTCCAGGCTCAGCAAAAGATTCTTGAACTTGCGCTTCCAGATAGGTTTGAGTATATGAAAAAACATTATGCTGTTCCTTTCAGGGCAAGCACGGGATCAAGGCGTGACATTTTCCACGCCGGGATTACGCCGGAAAAAACGCCAAACACAACGGCAATCGCAAAACCGTATACAAACACCATGAAACTCAAGTCGACTTTCATGTATGGGACCAGATTGGCGTTGCTGAGCCAGATCAGTGTCAGCTTGGTGAATACCAATCCCAGCGCACCACCAAACAGGCACAGCAGGATGTTTTCCATGACAAACTGCTTGACCAGTTCACGGCTGCTGGCGCCAAAGGCCTTGCGTACACCTATCTCGGCTGCCCTCTCCATGATGCGGCCAGAATTCAGGTTGACCAGGTTCAGGGCCGGCAAGAGCATGAACAGCAGCATGGCAAGCACTACTCCTGCCAGCAATTCTGCGGCGCCTGAATCAGCAACTTCACTGCGATTCATGATGCCCCTGGCAAAAAAATCGAGTTTGCCATCTGCCCAGAGATAGGTGTGCTCCCAGTGATTGGGTTCGTCGGCATTGATTTGCTTGACGACCTGGAGAAGCTCATCCTTGATCATGGGTAAATCTGCTGCACTTTTACCCATCAGCATCGCTGTGAAGTCCCCGGTATATTGATCACGGTATTGTGAGGAAGGGAAAGTAGTCACGGGCACCCAGATGTCAGCATAGGCATTGAGATGCATGACGTCTTCGACGACCCCGATGATTTCAAAATGCTGGCTGCCGACATTGATTTTCTTGCCCACTGCAGCTTCATGCCCGAACAGTTTTTTTGCCGTGCTCTCATTGATAACGGCAACAAAGCGCCCCTGCTTGACATCCCCCTCATCAGGAACTCTTCCGGACAAAACCTTGAAGTCGAGTATCTGCCAGTATTCTGCATCCGCGCGACGCATCATGACCTCGTTGACGCTATCTCGCTGATAAACAGAGACAGGTTCAGGGCCGGTTACTCCTGCCACTTTTTCCACTGTCTTCATTTTGCGCAGATATTGATCAATCACTTTGTAACCTAATGGGCTTCTCATCGTATTGTTCTTGCTGCTCTGTGTAATCGCATCTGTTTGCAGGAAACGTACACTCTTGCCTTCAACACCTGTGGGATAAAATGTCGTTTGTAAAATCGCTGTCACCACCAGCAGGACTACCATAGTCAAGACTATGCACAGCAGGTTGATGGCGGTGAACAGTTTGCGCCGCATATACACCTTGCAGGCGATCTGGAAATAATTCTTCAGCATGGCTAACTCCTAAGCAACCAGCTGGCCGTCGAATACCCGGACTATGCGCCCACCCTGCTTGGCCTGCTGTTCATCATGTGTGACCATGACCACGGTC
Source organism: Undibacterium paludis (assembly GCF_022568815.1). Taxonomy (GTDB): domain Bacteria; phylum Pseudomonadota; class Gammaproteobacteria; order Burkholderiales; family Burkholderiaceae_D; genus Undibacterium. The sequence continues at coordinate 563,877 of NZ_JAKZHX010000001.1, forward strand.
GTCCCTTCATGATTGAGCTTGAGCATGATATCCATGACCTCTGCCCCCATATGGCTATCCAGGTTGCCGGTAGGTTCGTCCGCCAGCAAAACACCGGGACGCCCGACCATGGCCCTGGCAATGGCTACCCTCTGCTGCTGCCCGCCCGACAATTGATTCGGGTAATGATCGATGCGCGCAGAAAGCCCCACTTTTGCCAGTGCCTCTTCTGCCAGCCTGCGGCGCTCTTTTGCGCTGCTGGAACGGTACAGCAGAGGCAGTTCCACATTATCGATAACCCGCAAATCATTGATCAGGTGGAAGCTTTGGAAGATGAAGCCAAAAGTACGGTTGCGAAAACTGGCCAGTTCCTTGTCACGCCAGACTTTCATTTCTTTACCATCCACGGCAATCTTTCCCTGACCCGGCCTGTCGAGCAAGCCGATCAGGTTCAGCAAGGTGCTTTTACCGCAACCGCTGGGGCCCATGATGGAAACAAATTCCCCTTTCTTCACATGCAGGTTGATATCGCGCAAAGCCATGGTTTCCACTTTGTCGGTCTGATAGGTCTTGCTGATGTTTTCCAGTCTGATCATTGCCTTGTCCTTGTTTTCTTGTCTTTGTTTTCTTGTCTTTGGTCATTCATGCCAGCCACCGCAGCCTATGGCGGCAGCGTTTATGATTCATTGTGAAACACGGAAATTTTCAAGATGCTTGAGATGACTGACATCTGAAATCACCAGCCTGTCACCAACTTTCGCCCCCTGTAATACCTCTACCACTTTACTGTCACCGAGACCGATTTCCACACTGCGCTTTACTGCCCGCCCCGCTTCCAGCACATACAAATCCTGTCTGCCCCGGCCATTGATGGCAGGCCCGCTGTCGACTATCATGCTGCGGGATTTCTGTTCGGTAATGATATTGACTTCCACCCGCAATTTATGACGCAAGGCAGGGTGACTGGGTTGCACCAGGCTGACGATCAGCTTCACGGTGCCATTCTGTATCTCGGGCAGGATGGTTTGCACTTCACCACCCAGAATTTGTCCACTGTATTCCACCCTGACTTTCTGGCCAGGGTTGAGGTAGCGAGCATAAAAATCAGAAACGGTAGCCTCCACCTTGAAGTTGCTCAGCTCCGACACTTTCGCAATCAGTTGCCCGGTATTGACGCTGGCTCCTTCATCGGCCAGCATCCAGGTCAGCAGACCGTCAAAAGGCGCTTTGACCTGGGTTTGTTCCAGCAATCGCTGTTGCTGCTCCATCTGTTTCTGGAAGATCGATTTTTGCAGGCGTCCTGCTTCTATATTGCTTTGCGTGGTGCGCCGGGTATCAATCAGGGTTTCCTTGTGCTGGCGTATCTGTACTTCATTGCGCTTGACTGCCAGCTCTGCCGCCTGCAAATCCACAGCTGAGGTGATACCTACCGGGCCGAGTTTCTGGTAACGCGCGAGTTTGACTTTATTGCTGGCAAGATCAAGCTCCAGCAATTCAATCTCGCTGGCGACTTTTTTCAGGCTGGCGTCCATTTCCAGCGCCAGTACCTGACTCTTGATATCCTGCTGGGAAATCTGTTCACGCAAATTGTCTATGGCCAGGCGTATGGTATGGTCGTCCAGCACCATCAGCAATTCACCTGCTTTTACTGTCTGGCCAGCCTTGGCAACGACTTTGCTGATGCGTGACTGATGCGGACTGGATAATTGCTCTTCATGCACCGGGATGACCACACCGGCAGCATTGATGGTATTGTCGACCGCGCCCATACGCACCTCGGCAATACGGATTTCCCCCAGACTGACGCCCGGACTGATGACACGATTGAGTCCCCAGGCCGCCCCCGTCAAGCCAATAGCGGCCATAGCCAGCAGCAAGAAAGTTTTGCGCCGGCGCTTATTGAGCGTGTTCTTGCTGATGAGCTGATCCATGTCTGCAACCTGATATAAGTAAATTCCTGCATCAGGTTTGCAAGCGCTGTGCCTGCACGCAAACATTAAATTAAATTATTTAAAATCAATAACTTAATTCAACATTTCAGATTCATGACAGATACATTGCATGCGGATTTTGTTCGCAGGCGAACGCGGATGTGCGAATTAGCACACCGGACGTAACAGTAAAAAGAAAAACCCCGGCGCCATTGAAGACAACCGGGGAAACATGAAAGCATTTTTTGTCGTTTATAAATTCAGGAAATCGTCGCTCGATCAGAAACGATAACCAACACCAATGCCGACCAGCCATGGATCGACTTTGACCGCACTGACTTTGCTGCCATTGATCATCACGTCACTGCGTATCTGTACTTTTTTCACATCCAGATTCAGTGACCAGTTCTTGTCGAGCTTGAAGTCGATACCTGCCTGTACAGCCAGACCGACACTGCTGTTTTCCAGATCGCCGGTGCCCTTGAGCAGGTTGACGTCAGAAATGCGTGTGTAATTAATACCAGCGCCAATATATGGATTGATTTTCGCGTCTGGCGCAAAATGGTATTGTGCAGTCAGCGTTGGCGGCAGGTGCTTGAAGGAACCGATGATGACGCCATCGAGCTTAACGTCATGTTTCTGCGGATAAGTCAGTATCAACTCTGCCGACCAGTTTGGTGTGAAGTAATAAGTGAAATCGACTTCAGGGATTTCTTTGCTGTCCACACTGATGCGGTCTGCTGCGCCAACACCGGCGACAGGATCAGAGCCATTGGCCGGGGCAATATTGACCAGGCGGGCACGTACTTGCCAGGGACTTTGCTCTTGCGCCATCGCTTGTGTTGCAGTAAAACCGATGCTAGCCAGAGCAATTGCCATTACTATTTTTTTCATTTTGATTTCCTTTGGTTTCGTTATCAACAGTGATGGAGAAAGTGTAAATCCCTGCTAACTGCATGGGATTGAGCTACATCAACGATGGTGCGCAGCACAAAATTTGCATAAATTTGGCAAAATACGCCTGTCCCTGCCTGCTTGAGGTATCCTTGCAGGCATTGTCATCACCTCTGAAAAATCAACAAAAATGGCTAATTACGTCTACACCATGAATCGCGTCGGCAAAATCGTGCCGCCCAAGCGTCAAATCCTCAAAGATATCTCCCTCTCCTTTTTCCCTGGCGCCAAGATAGGCGTGCTGGGTCTGAATGGTTCCGGCAAATCCTCGCTGCTCAAAATCATGGCAGGCATAGACAAGGACATACAGGGCGAAGCCGTGCCCATGCCTAACCTGAACATTGGTTACCTGCCGCAAGAACCGCAACTTGATCCTGAACAAACCGTGCGTCAGGCAGTTGAGTCTGCCCTCGGTGAAGTGTTTGAAGCCAAGGCCAAACTCGAAGAAGTGTATGCCGCCTATGCAGAAGAAGATGCTGACTTTGATGCGCTGGCCAATGAGCAGGCGCGCCTGGAAGCCATCATCTCCGCCTCTGCCGGTGACAATGTGGAACTGCAACTCGAAATGGCAGCTGACGCCCTGCGCCTGCCTGCATGGGATGCAAAAATCGGCGTATTGTCCGGTGGTGAGAAGCGCCGCGTTGCACTGTGCCGTTTGCTGCTATCCAAACCTGACATGCTCTTGCTGGACGAACCTACCAACCATCTGGATGCAGAATCGGTCGACTGGCTGGAACAATTTCTGTTACGCTTCCCTGGCACCGTGGTGGCGATTACCCATGACCGCTACTTCCTGGACAATGCTGCCGAATGGATTTTGGAACTTGACCGCGGCCATGGTATTCCCTGGAAAGGCAATTACTCTTCCTGGCTGGACCAGAAGCAAGCCCGTCTGAAACAGGAAGAAGCAACCGAATCTGCCCGCCAGAAAGCTCTGCAAAAAGAACTGGAATGGTCACGTCAGAACCCGAAAGCGCGTCAGGCCAAGAGCAAGGCCCGTCTGGCCCGCTTCAATGAAATGAGCGAGCATGAATACCAGAAGCGCAACGAAACCCAGGAGATTTTCATCCCTGTGGCAGAGCGCCTGGGTAATGAAGTCATCGAATTCAAGAACGTCAGCAAAGCCTTTGGCGACCGACTGCTCATCGATAACCTGAGCTTCAAGATTCCTCCTGGTGCTATCGTCGGTATTATCGGCCCTAACGGTGCTGGTAAATCTACCCTGTTCAAGATGATCAAGGGCCTGGAAACACCAGACAGCGGTGAAGTTGTGCTGGGCCAGACAGCAAAAATCTCTTTGGTAGATCAATCGCGTGAAGACCTCGGCAATACCAAGACCGTGTTTGAAGACGTGGCCAACGGTGCCGACATTTTGACCGTCGGCCGTTTTGAAATGCCTTCACGCGCCTACCTTGGCCGTTTCAACTTCAAGGGTGGTGACCAGCAAAAGATCGTAGGCAACCTGTCTGGTGGTGAACGTGGCCGTTTGCACCTTGCAAAAACCCTGCTGCAAGGCGGCAATGTCCTGCTGCTCGATGAACCGTCAAATGACCTGGACGTGGAAACCCTGCGTGCTCTCGAAGATGCCTTGCTGGAGTTTGCCGGCAGCGTCATGGTCATCTCGCATGACCGCTGGTTCCTTGACCGTATCGCCACGCACATCCTGGCGTTTGAAGGCAATTCGCAAGTGACTTTCTTTGACGGCAATTATCAGGAATATGAAGCCGACAAGAAAAAACGTCTGGGTGAAGAAGGTGCCAAACCCAAACGCATCCGTTACAAGCCACTGACTGTGTAAGTAGAAGTAAATCCTGGCGTATTTCTTGCTGTTGCCTGTTTAAAATCTGTTCAAACAAGCAGGCAAGGATTACGTCAGGAAAAAATCGTTAGTTCCCCGGTAGTAAGTTTCTTTAACAGTCTGTTTTTTCCAGATACGCTAAGCTGTCGGCTTTATGCTGGCAGCAAGTATCGGTACGTATCGGTTTGATGTCTGTGACAGCAAAGGATCGAACGCTATGCAAAAAAAACACCTGTACGCTGCCCTGTTCTGCCTCGCCCTGAGCATGATAACGGCAACAGCCTCAGCCAACTCCGGCGGTAGTGCCAGTGCCACCGGCGGTGCAGCAACAGCCAAGCTGGAACCCTTTGTCGTGAACCTGTCCACGACTGACCGTTATCTGCAACTGAGCCTGACTTTACAGATTGCCACGGCAGAGGTCACCGACAGGATCAAGATGTTCATGCCGAAGGTCAGACATGTACTGATCGTCATCCTAAGCAGCAAGGAAGGTGAACAATTACAAAGCCTGGAAGGCAAGCACAAACTCATGGAAGAAATCAAGGATGGTGTCAACAAGACACTGGACATGAAAGAACATGACGGTGTGACTGACGTATTTTTTGAGAATTTTGTTATCCAGTAAGCAATTACACCCTGTCGGATAATCAGGTAGTCAGCTCAGTGCCCAGGCCGTTTCCAGGGCGAGCTCTGTCATCGCCCCAAAACTGTTTTGCCTGTCATCTGCTGAAAGGCTGGCATGGGTACGCAGATTGTCAGCCACCGTCAATATGCCCAGTGCCTGTACAGCATGTTCCGCCGCCACGGCATACAAACCGGCCAGCTCCATTTCCACTGCCAGCACCTGCATTTTTTCCATCACATCAAATAACTGTGGCTGGACCGAATAAAACAGGTCGGCAGAAAACACATTGCCCACACTGACCGGTATCTGCAAGCGCTGTGCCGTGTCAACAGTACGCGCCAGCAAGCCATAATCAGCAATGGCGGCAAAATCGTGGTCCAAGAAACGCATGCGATTGACCTTGCTGTCCGTGCAGGCTCCCATGGCAATCAGGACATCCCCCAGGGCAATGTCTGGCTTCAAGGCACCGCAAGAGCCCAGGCGTATCAAGATTCTGGCACCGTATTCGCGTATCAGCTCGGTGGCATAGATACTGATGGATGGTATCCCCATGCCATGCGCCATCACTGATACGGGCTTGCCACGATAAGAGCCGGTATAGCCAAACATATTACGCACATTGGTCACCAGCCTGGCTTCCTGCAGGTACTGGTCAGCAATCATCTTCGCCCGCAATGGGTCGCCAGGCATCAGCACGATATCGGCAAAATCACCGGGAACGGCATTTATGTGGGGAGTGGGCATGCGTTTTCCTTGGTGGGCTGGTCGCCGTCTTCTCCCAGCTCTGAATCCTGCCTTTTTCCACGCAGGGTCTGGTATACCTGTTGCGGGTGGTCTGCCACCTGCCTGCCGATGTCAAATGCCGCCAGCAATCTGGTGCGGGCAATGAGCAGACTGGCTTCGTCGCGGGCATGGATAATGGCCAGGGGCGTGTGTGCATCCACTTCCTGTCCCAGTTCGGCCAATTGCGTCAAGCCCACACCGAGATCGGCTTGCTGACCCGGACCTCCCCTGCCTGCCCCCAGTGTCAGCACCGCCATGCCAACGGCGCGTGTATCGATCTGCCTGAGCCAGGCTGTCTGTCCCTCTGGCACCGGGGCATACAAAGGTAATTGCAAAGGCGCCTGCGGCAGATAGCGATCAAATTTGTCCAGCAGGTCAGACGGCCCACCCAGGGCAGTGCAACTGCGTGCAAACACCTCTGCAGCCCTGCCAGAACGCAGAGCCTGAAGCAGGCGTACCTGTGCATCCCGCTCATCATCTGCCAGTCCGCCCAGTAACAGCATTTCACTACCTAGAGCCAAGACTGTCTGATGCAATCTGGCAGGACAGTTATCTGACCGCAGATACCGTAATGCCTCACGCATTTCGATGGCATTGCCAACACTGGGTGCCAGTGGCTGATTCATGTCGGTGATCAAAGCCGAACATGCCATGCCCGCCGCATTGGCAGTGGCTATGATGCTGTGCGCCAGTGCCTGGGCTTGCGCCAGCTCCGGTGTCTGTGCACCGTTGCCGCATTTGATATCCATCACCAGCATCTGCAAACCCGCTGCAAACTTTTTTGACAGTATGGAAGCCGTGATCAAGGGCAGACAGTCAACAGTACCCGTCACATCGCGTATCGCGTACAGACGCCGGTCCGCTGGCGCCAGGTCGACAGTCTGGCCGATGATAGCCATGCCACACTCACGGACCACGCGTTTGAAACGCGCCAGATCAGGTGTACTGCAGTAACCAGGAATGGACTCCAGCTTGTCTTGCGTACCGCCAGTATGACCAAGGCCACGACCCGTGATCATCGGCACCACACCGCCGCAGGCGACCACCATGGGGGCAAGTACCAGTGACACCAGGTCGCCCACACCGCCGGTAGAATGCTTATCCATTACCGGACCTGGCAAATCCATCTCGCCCCAGGCCAGCACCGTTCCCGAGTCACGCATGGCCAGCGTCAGGGCAGAACTCTCATTGGCAGACATGCCCTGGAAGCAGGTCGCCATGCAGAACGCCGCCAATTGTGCATCGGACACAGAACCATTGACCATTCCAGTAACCAGTGAAGCAATTTCATCACCCGCCAACGGCAGGCCGGCACGCTTTTTTTGTATCAGTTCTTGCGCCAGCAACATGTCAATAAGCTGTTGAGGTAATCGTTTGCGTATCCTGCAGGCAGGCCAGAAGACTACTCAGGAGGCCAGATGCACCAAATCGAAAGTGTGCAGGTTGCACCCAGTCTGCTCCCAGTAGTCTGTCTGCCAGCGCCAGATAAACAGCCGCGTCTACTACTGTTTTCACTCCGCCAGCCGCCTTGAAGCCACAATGCCCTCCGGTTTCCTTGATGACGGTCAGCATGGTTTCTGCCGCTGCCAGCGTGGCATTGACCGTCACTTTACCGGTGGATGTCTTGATGAAGTCTGCCCCCGCTTTTATTGCAATCAGGCTGGCACTGCGTATCAACTCAGCACTACGCAACTCGCCACTCTCTATGATGACTTTGAGTAACTTGTCGCCGCAGGCCGCCTTGCAGCTGCTGACCATCTCCGCTCCTATATCGGCATCACCCACCATCAAGGCGCGATAAGGGAAAACCAGGTCTACTTCGTCCGCCCCATAGGCAACGGCGGCAAGGGTTTCTGCCACGGCAATATCAACGTCAGCATCACCATGCGGGAAATTGACCACCGTCGCAATCCTGACCGCAGCAGCCCCCTGTCCGGATAAAACTTTCCTGGCATGTGGAATAAAGCGCGGATATATGCAGATTGCGGCGACCGTTCCGGCCGGGCCATGAGCGGCCCTGCACAAATCAGAGATCACTTCACGTGTATCACTGTCATTGAGGCTGGTCAGGTCCATCAAACCCAGGGCGCGGCTGGCAGCCTGCTTCAAATCTACATCGGTGGCAGATGGCATGAACTACTTCCCTTAATAAAAAGAGCTTGCCGGGAGCGCCATGCCCCCGGTTACTGTGGCCCTAAGATAAAACGCAATTCGTTTTTAGCGCTTGATGTATATCAGCTATCGAGCGACCAACAGACAGCTTCACCACTGAACTATGGGAGTTTGTCTGGATTTTCAGCAAACTATCGCTTTAAGCAGATTTCAGCGATTTCCCCTGTACCTGAAGCCAATAAATACGCACAATAGCGGATTACCCTGTTCTTCAAGTCGCCCTTGTCCATGCATCAACTCGCAGCCCCCGCCTTTGCTGAAATTGAAATCAAGAAAAGCCGGTTCCTCGGGCAACTCTATCCTCTCAATAGCCGCGCCGAAGCCATCCAGAAACTAAACGAAATCCGCGCCCGCCACCCCGACGCCGTACATGTCTGCTGGGCCCTGATCTGCACCGGCGACTCCGGCCTTGATGATGATGGCGAGCCATCCGGTACCGCCGCCAAACCCATGTACAACGTACTGGTACATAAAGGTGTCAGCAATGTGCTGGCCGTCGTCGTACGCTATTGGGGTGGCACCAAGCTGGGGGCAGGCGGGCTGACACGCGCCTACGGACAAGCCATATCAGACGCCTTCAAACAGGCGACACTGGTCGAAATCGAGTATTTTGTTGCCTGGACCGTCACCTGCGCCTATAGCGAAGAATCCCAGGTCAGGCACCTGTGCAACAAATTCCAGGTCACAGTCAAAGAAGTCAGCTACACCGACTCCTGTAGTATGGAAGTCAGCATCAAGGAAAACCTGAGTAACAGTTTTGAGTCTGAGCTGGTCAGCCTGCTGAAAGGGCAAGTCAGGATCGGCAAACCAGAAGCCGTGCAATATAGATAGACGAATATACAATACAATCTACCCTGCTTGCATCAACTCTGAAGAAGCGGGGTTCTGCAAAGCGTTTTCTTTCCATCATCAGGCAAGTAATAGTTTCCCAAGTGAATTTACATGTAAATTGTTGTCAATTGTCATGTCATTTACATATAAAATAAGCTCACTTGTCACTCTGAGTACATAGTTTTGTAATAAAGTTTGTCCTTGTCTTGCCGTTACAACTGGTTACGATTTGCCTTATCCTGTCAATTCATTACATAGTCGGACCAGGCTCATGCGGTAAAAGAATCAACAATAAGCAAGAAGCCAATGCAAAACATTACACTCAACAGCGGAACTGAAATTGGAATAAATGATTTACAACATGACGCTGTTAGACTGAAACATTATGAATTCAAGCACCGCCTTGGCGAAGGTGGTTTTGGGCATGTCTATGAAGCCTGGGACAGCAAGCTGCATCGCGCCGTCGCCATCAAACAGTTAAAACACCTGGAAGGTATAGCAGAGTCCATCAGCCTGATCAAGGAAGCACGTCTGGCAGCCTCGCTCAAGCACCCTGCTTTTGTCAAAATCTTTGCGATTGAAGAAGAAGGTGACAACCAGTCCATCGTCATGGAACTGGTGCCCGGGCAAACCCTCAAGCAGATACTGCAAGCCCAGCCGCAACAACCGCTGCCCGAGCAGCAGGCGATAAAGATCATCAGCCAGGTAGCGGAAGCCATGCAGGAAGCCCATGCATCCGGCCTTACCCATGGTGACCTGAAACCGTCGAACCTGATGCTCGAACCCGATGGCAAGGTGCGCATACTGGATTTCGGCCTGGCGACACAGGCAGACACCCAGGCCACGACATCCATGAGCCAGCTTGACCCGCAGGGCACCATCGCCTACATGGCGCCAGAACGCATGATGGGCGCAGCAGCCAATGCCCAGAGCGATATCTATGCGCTGGGCGTAGTCCTGTACGAAATGATCAGCGGCAGCCGCCCCTTCGCCAGCGCCAGCGGCCTGGCCCTGGCCGCCTCACTGATGCAATCGAATTCGGACAGCTGGGAATACCCGGCCAATACCAGCCAGGCCCTGGTCAAACTGATACTGGCCATGACCGCCCGCCAGCCGGAAAAACGGCTGGCCAGCATGCAGCAAGTGCTGGAGCAGTTGCAGACGCTGACAGGTACGTCTTTGCCATCCATGACAAATACAAAAGCTGCGCCCCTCCCCACCTCAGCAAGCAGTCGCTGGCAGAAGTTGAGCAAACCACAGCGTCTGGGCCTGGCGGTTTTATTAGTTATGGCCCTGGGATATGGCGCATGGCAGGCAGCGCCTTATCTTGAAATTGACAAGATGTCGCTGAAGCCCTACTCAGAATCCCTAACGATGAAACAGGGCCTGGAAGCCTTGAAGCAATTTGACAGGCCAGGGAGCCTGGATATAGCCGAAGCGAATTTTCAAACAGTGCTGAAACATAACCCTGAACAGGCGGGTGCTGTTGCAGGCCTGTCTATTGTCTATACCTTCCGCTACAGTAGCGACAAGCAAGACGAAATCCTGTTGCAAAAAGCCGATGCCAGTGCTCAGCAGGCACTTAAATTAAATGACAAATTAGCCCTCAGTCATATTGCCATTGCCCGAGTGAAAACACACTTAGGTAAAAATGACGTTGCTCTTAGCGAATATGAAAAAGCACTAAATTTGGACCCTGACAATGTCTTCGCGTCTTATGGACGTATCACCGTGTTGCGTCAATTAAAACACTATGATGAGGCTGTGAAATTCGCAACAACCGGGTTAGAAAAATTTCCAAACGAACGAATTTTTGCTGAAGAATTAGGGGTTATTTTTTTTGAGCAAGGTAAGTACGTAGAAGCAGAAAAATACTTCAGATTAAGCATAAAAATTCAGCCGGACTCAGTATTTGCCTACGCAAATGTGAATAATGCCCTAGTCAAACAAAATCGGGATGAAGAAGGTTTGCAAATTCTTCAGCAAGGTTTATTAATCAGACCTAGCGCCCTGCTTTATTCAAACCTTGGTAACTCTCTATTCAAAAAAGGGGACTATATTGGAGCTGCCGATGCATTTGAGCTTGCCGTAACGCCAAACAAAGGAAATCCTTCTTTCTATCTTGGCTGGGCAAATTTAGGCGACAGTTTGCTGTGGATACCTGGGCGCGCAGAGGACGCAAAAAAAGCTTATCAAAAAGCACTTGATTTACTTGCTCCACGTGTCGCCCTCACTCCCAAAGACGCTACTCTCATTTCAAGATACGGCCTGTATTCAGCACGCATCGGCGATAAAGTAAAAGCTGAGGAATATTTAACACGGGCACTGAATTTGGAGCCTAAAAACAGTAGTGTTCATTTTCGCGCTGGTCTAGCTTACGAACTACTTGGTCAGCGAGATAGTGCCTTACATGAAATAACCAAATCAATAGAATATGGTTATTCCATCAAATCGATTGAATCAGAACCCGACCTGATCAATTTAAGGCGCGATCCACGGTTTGTTCAGAAATAATCCATTTTATTGCAAGACATGGAACGGTTTTTGCAACATATCTTGATAGTTTCAAAAATCTCTTTAATCAGTGGTCAATGATTATTGAATCGCAAAGCATGAATACCAAGTCTCTTCATGCTTATTTATTTCGTTCAACAAATTTAGGACTTGAATATGAGTGAATCAGTAAATTACACTTTTACGACTTTTTTTAACCAAGGTGACCCACAAAGTCGGGGGACGATCTCAGCAACCGGGAAATTCAATCCTGAACCTCCAAGAGACCCAGTAAGCCATAAACATGTACTGAATGTCGGCGATACTGTGCTTTTTAATTTTCAAGGTACGCCGACTTATCCCAGCAATACCTTTACCGTAACGGCAAGCGCATTCATCGCTATTTGCAAAGGCATCTTGAGCAATGGCCAGAGCGCTACAATTGGAACAACAAAAACTGCGTGTCCAGTAGACGGTGTGACGATGACAATGACAGAAGATAGCCTTGGTTTCTGGGGTTTTACAATCTCATTCACAGCAGATTTTACAGATCCATCTGGCAACGTTGTCAGTTCAGAGTTCTTTTACCTTCCAGACCCGGAGGTTGATGTGCAAACCGGCGGTTAACCAATGAAAACAATTGGTTAGTAACACTGTCTAAACGCCCACCACCTTCAAATACCGCCTGAGCGCCTCGCTGGGCGTTTTCAAGGTGGCGGCACATGCTTCTACATCGCCAGCGCTGGCTTCCAGTGTCTGGCGAATTTCTTCCGCCGGAATCTGTTCGGCACGACGTATCTGTTTGTGGCTGTCCAGCAGCTTGTACATGGATGGTCTTGATATGCCCAGTTCCTGCGCTGCCCCCTGTATATACCAGTCATTGTTTTCCATCGCACGCACTACATCGTCGTCACTGAGTTCGGCCAGCTTTTTGCGTGGCTGGGCCGGTACCGGCTGTTTGCTGTCCGTGATCAGGTTGGCTGGTTCCGGTATGACACTCGATGGCTTGTGGCTGGTCTTGACCAGGCTGGACAGGGGCGGTACTTCGCCAAGTTGCAGCGACAGCAGTGCACGCTTCAAGACATGGGCCAGCTGGCGGATGTTGCCGGGCCAATCGTAATTGGCCATCTCGCTGACCAGTGCAGCAGGCAGCTGTTCACCGATGGGGCTGGGAATACTGCTGGTATTGAGCAGATGCAGTAACAGTACACCAATATCTTCACGGCGCTTGCGCAACGGTGGCAAATGAATGACGAAGCTTTCAAGCCGGCGCAGCAGAGCCTGGTTGAAGCCTTCGCTATACAGGTCCTGGTCCGTGGCGGCGATCAGGCGGGCGCTGGACTTGTGGTCTTGCTGGGCACCAAGTGGACGGTAATCGCCGGTTTCCAACACACGCAGCAACATGGGCTGTATGCTGGCCGGAGTATTGCCGATTTCATCAAGGAAAAGGCTGGCCCCTTCGGCTTCGGCAAACAGGCCTTTGCGGGCAGTCTGCGCGCCGGTATACGCTCCCTTGACAGCGCCAAACAGGTCGGCAGCAGCCAATGATTCATTCAGGGCGGCCATGTTGACTGTCACCAGGCTGGCATCTGCACGCTTGCTGAAACCATGGATGGCACGGGCGGCGATTTCTTTGCCGGTGCCGGTTTCTCCCAGCAACAGGACCGGCATGTCGGTACCGGCCACCTGGCGTATCTGGTCACGGGCGACAATGGCGGCGCTGCCGACCCCGATAAAGCCTGGGGCGGGATTGTGCTTGGGCAAGCAACGCATCCAGTGCAGGCAAAGAATCACGGCACGGCCCAATCCCAGAATAACACCAGCTTCTATCTGTTCACGGCCCAGGGCAATGGTTGAGCTGATTTCTGTGCCATTCACTTCAACCACCATGCGGCTGGCCGGCGGTGAAATGATGATGCCCTGGTCATGATCCAGACTGATACGTACCGGTTCACGCGATATGCCGCCATAGCCCAGCGGCAAACCCTCTTTGGCCGGATGACGAAACAGCGGCAAAAAGCGGCTGACTTCAACCTGCCCATCAGGGTTGCTGACAATAAACTGTTCACCTACACGCTGGGTATCCGGGTGCCAGATGATGGTCAGCCCGAGCAGGGCAGCATCATTCTCTGCCAGTTTGGACAAAGGGGAAGTCAGCGTGTAATCAAGGTCAGTCATCGTGTGTAAAGATCTGTAGCGTGTAAGGCAGTTGTAAAGTCTCAATGTAAATTTACATGCTTTACATGTCAACAAGCATGACAGGATACTACTTTTTGCTATTTTCGCTGATAAAAACACATGGCACGCCGTTTGCAATAAAGCTCACATGAGACAGATGTATCAATGTCTGTGAATATGTGGAGATAAAAAATGCCAACGACAGAAATCTTGCTTGCTGCGGCCAATTTCCTCTTACTGATCGGTATGAGCCGCATGGTCTGGAAAATCAGGGCAGCGCGCGATATTGCCATGCGTCTGCTGACAGACGATTTGTTTTACTATGAAGCCCGTGGTGAACTGATACAAAAGAACGTGGAAAGCGCCCGCCTGGTCTGGGGTCGCGTCAGGGTCAGTGCAGTCGCGCAGATCCCGGTGACCATACCACAAAACCCCAAGGCTGCCTGGAATGCCGCCCTGCACACCTCGACCCGCCTTCCCAAACGTGCACGCACCGTGCGGGAACCTGCTCCAGCCACGCTGGATGTACCACATTCACTGTGGGTCAGCACTTTTGCCTCCGGAGACAGCCCCTGGTCGGCAACAGTAAAAACCAGCGACGACAAGGATATTGGCAGTCACGCCAGGTCCGACACAACAAAACGCAATACCAGCCCACATCCGTTGAAAACCGGTAGAGACATGCTGGAACTGGGTTTCATGTCACGTGCCATGTAGATAAAGAAGGGAAAGCTCATGTTGAACCAGATTTGTGTATCGAAGCAGGCTTATTTCTTTGACGGCAAAGTGGGGGCAGGTATGAAAAGCATACAGAAGATCACAACTGCGGACATGTTGATCAAACTCGACCCGGTCACCGACTTTGCCCGCTTCCAGGATTGCCTGCCACCCTTGCTGCGTCTGCAGGCGAATTTATTTGGTGACCGTACTGCCAGCGAAGCGGAAGAAGTTGTCGCAGCGAACAACTTCAGGGCCTTGTACGGTACCGTCCGCTCAGGTTTTGACAGACGGAAAACCGATCGTGACCACAACCTGCCCAGACCAATGCAGGACCATACCGATACCGGCTTTGAAAGAAGAAGCAACGAGACGGACAGTGAAAACCTCCCTGATGCACGCTTTTGAGCAGACTGACCGACTGTAACAACCCACCAAGCTTATCACTGGACAAAAACATGATTTCACAAGAAAAAAATATCCCAGTTCCGTTAACCGGTAGAACTCTTGATCTTGCGAAGGACGCAGAGGGTTTGCAATGGCAAAAAATGGGGGGTATGGCCGTACATGAGGATGCTGACTGGAACCAGGAAGTCTGCCGCGTGTCCTGCATGACCCTGAAAGAAGCCAAGGCATTTGCTGCTGCCGATGACCGTATCACTTTTTTCTTTTATGTGAAGCACTATGCAGTCATGTCACGCCATCAAATCTTGCATGCTGGTGATGTGGTGTTTTTTACCGGTGTTCCCATACTGGGGACAGAACCGGGTGCTGATACGTATGAAAAACCGGCGGCCAATCAAAGCATATTCAGTATTTCGGCAGCGCCGGACAATAGCTGGGTATCGATACAGGCAAAACTGAAAGTACCTGACCATGCAGGTGACAAATCTTTATCTTATCTGTGGCCAGGCTTGCAGCCTGGTGGCAGGCACAGTCCCGCTGTGCACGGCGGTTTGCAACCGGTACTGAGTTTTTGCGTACCACAGGAAGCGGGCATATCTGATCTGCCCGTCACACCAGAATCAGGCTGGTGGATCAGCGGACAATACCTGCATGCCGAGCATCGTCAGCAAGCCACCTACACCTGTTACGGCGGGCCACGCATGGAAGTTAGCCCTGGTGATGTTCTCACCAGCAGCATCGTCTACGATGCATCCACCAAGACCTGGATACAAACCATCCATAATATGGCCAACAAACGCAGTGTCAGCTACCCCATGTCACTCAAGCAGCAGGTGGGGCAAAACCTGGAAAAAAATACCCTGCATTTCTTCCTGAAAAACCTGGCCCAACATGCCGGGGCACACCTGGGGCAATGCCTGAGCCTGTTCAATGTGGTCGCCAAAGTGGCGCAGCCGCAAAGCAATCTTGGTCAGGATTTGCTGGGCTTGCCACATGTTGACTCAGTCAGCCTCAGTGAAGACCAGACTACACTGAGTATAGGTCGCATCATCCTGTACAGTCCATCCCTGAACGCTGGCTGACTGGATTGGATTATCTGGTCGCAAAAAAGGTCGTAAATACAGCAATGACCTTGTCGATGTCGGCCGCGGAAATATCCAGATGCGTGACCATGCGCATATGTGGCGTGACCCTGGCCAGTATGCCGTGCTGCTTCAGGTAGTCAGCCAAATCTGCACAGGCTGTAGCGGGCATGTCTACATAAACGATATTGGTTTGCGGTGTCTGCACCTGCAGGGCTGCGATCTGCCGCAAACCGTTCGCCAGCCGCTCGGCATGCTCATGATCTTGCGCCAGGCGGGCAACATTGTGCTGCAAGGCATACAGGCCGGCGGCCGCCAGACTGCCGGCCTGCCGCATGCCGCCACCAAGCATCTTGCGCCAGCGCAGCGCCTCACTGATCAACGTCTTGTCACCACAGAGTACAGAACCTACTGGCGCTCCAAGCCCTTTGGACAGACAGACTGAAACACTGTCAAAACCCTGTACAGCCTGTGCTGGTGTAACACCAAGCTTGATCATGGCATTGCAGATGCGGGCACCGTCAAGATGCGTAGCAAGGCCTTTCTGATGCGCCAGACTGGTTGCTGCCTGGGTATAACTGGTACTGAGCACACGGCCGCCTATGGTGTTTTCCAGCGCCAGCAGGCGGCTGCGCGCAAAATGAAAATCACGCGGTTTGATCGCCGCTTCAATGTCCGCCAGACTGATACTGCCGTCAGCCTGGTTGTTCAGCGGTTGCGGCTGTATGCTGCCAAGTACTGCTGCACCACCACCTTCATATTTATAGGTGTGCGCCTCCTGACCGACGATGTATTCATCACCACGCCCGCAATGCGCCAGCAGGGCCAGCAAATTGGTCTGGGTGCCGGATGGTGCAAACAGTGCCGCTTCAAAGCCAAACATGTCTGCTGCATAGGCCTGTAAATGATTGACAGTAGGGTCGTCACCATACACATCGTCACCGACTTCGGCTTCATGCATGGCCATACGCATGGCGGTACTGGGCCGTGTTACGGTGTCGCTGCGTAAATCTATCCAGCTTGTCTGGTTTTGCGTCATGCTGTTTCCTTATGGTCTGAAGTTGTCAGATGCTTGCCGAAATAACTGATGAGATACCGGTCTTCATGCAGCAATTAACGGGCTACAATTTATACCATAATCCTGCCTGAGCTGCGCCGACAGGCATGGTAACAAAATCCGCGAGAACCAAGCGTAACAGAAGTCTGTACACGCTCTTGTACCAAACTTTTAGCATGCATTTTTTCAGTGCTGATCTTTAATAGCTGACAAATAAACTTCTGCGTCTTCCACGGCGAAAGCACCTGATTGTGTTGCAAACTGACGCAGCGAAAAGGCGTGGCCGTGACCATAGATGACCAGAACACGTTCATCCGGCGAATTCGCCAGCCTGACCAGGTTGGCGAATATCTTCAGGTTGCGGCCATACCAGTTGGCGACCCAGTTGGCGCCGGGGCTGTTGGCAGCATCACCAAGCATGGCGAAATCAAAATAACGACGATTGGACAGAGCCAGCCGCTCTGGCGTATTCAGTCGCTGCAACCATTGTGTGACAGTCGTGCCACGCATGTAGTCGGTATCGCGCAGGCTGGCATCGGGCTTGCGTATTTCTGCCAGTTGCGCAGCAGCCCCATGCTGTTGTGCCCATTGTGCATAGTCAAAGTCTGCGATGACACCGGGCGGCATGTCATTCCAATTGATGGCGGTGACAGCAGGCAGATTCAGCATGGCAGCCAGACGCAAGCCCAGTTGATCAATTTCATCGCGCTGCAACTGATATGTACCGGCACGGTACTGGCGATAGCGTTCATCAAGCTCGTCCTGCTTGGCAATCGACCACTCCAGCGCTATCCTGGTTGGCCGGAATTTTGCCAGTGCCAGCACCAGTGCTTCCACCTGTCGCTGACGCTGCGGTTCCAGTACATCAGGCACCTCCGTGTTGATGACATCGGCTCCGCGATGGGCAAAATGCGGCACCCCCAGTATCAGCATTTGCGTGCGCTGCTCAGGTTTACGGTCGCGCAGCAATTGTACTTTATCGTCCGCGCACGCCAGATTTGCCATGCCATGTGCAATCAATGACATTGCAAAAAAACCAAGGTAAATGAAGATTTTCAATTCCAGGTCCCTTTATCATCAACACGAATAAGTAGAATAAGACTGGCTGCCTTGTCTGCTACATGGACAGCAAAATTGTTTTTTGGTTCACATGATGTATCTGCGCCAGCATGCAGCAGTGCATAGGTGTTATCTGGCAGTCCAGACATCCACTAAAATTTTTATAACACTTCTTCCCATGACAAATGCCGCGATAGCGGCGCCATAATGACGCCAGAAACAGCTACACTGTTGCTCTTACCCATATTCACCAGATCAAACATCCATGCGCGGTACCGATGCAAAAATCGCTGCCAGTCTGTTTTTGCTGCTAGGCCTGTTCAGCCCGGTGGTGTTGTCTGGTCTGGTCGATTTTTCACCGGGTCTGATCGAGCATGTGCACAAACGTTTTGGGGTGGAAGGGCCTCGTCGCCTGGCCCAGATGCAGCTTGCAGTCAACAGGATAAAAGCGACGGCTGGCAAGGACTTTGGCAAAAATGTCTTGCGCTCTACCGATGGCCAGTTTGAGATGCCCATCTTGCGACAAGTGAATGACTATTATAATCGCGTACCCTATTTCACCGACCAGGAACACTGGGGCGTCAATGACTACTGGGCGACACCGGTGGAATTTGTTGCATCCTGGGGTGGTGATTGCGAAGACTATGCGATCGCCAAATACATGACCCTGAAAGACCTGGGCATACCCGCTGAGCGCTTGCGTATCACCTATGTCAGGGCAACCCGCATGGGCGAAACCCACATGGTGCTGGCCTACTATCCAACACCAACTGCAGAACCCTGGATACTTGATAACCTGGTCGATGAAATACAGCCAGGCTCAGCCCGCAGTGACCTTGTACCGGTGTACAGCTTCAATGACGAAGATTTGTGGCTGGCCAGCGGCAGCACCCGCAAAGGCGGGGCCTCTACCGTACGCCTGTGGAAAGAAATGATCGAAAAGATGGAAAAAGAACGGCGCATGTAAGGCAGTCTGGTTGCCAGCGCCTGAGCTACCTTATTCTCCCGACGTGAGTATTTTTTCCGGCGCCCCGAAATAAAACCCCTGCCCGCAATCAATCTGGTCAGCCAGCAATAATTGCAGAGTGGTTTCGCTTTCCACATTTTGTGCAATCAATGGAATACCCAGCGATTGAGCAAATTTGACGATGGCGCGCAAGTGCGCATGACTGCTGTCATTGGTTGCTATTTCCTGTATCAGGCCACCATCGAGCTTGATGTAATCGGGCGGTACTTCGCGTATGAAGTTCAGGGCATGCGGGTCCAGTCCAAAATGGTCAACACCAAAACGCACGCCGGCCTCACGCAAGGCAGTCACAAACTTCCTGGTAACAGCGTGATCTTTGGCGCAGCCGAATTCACTGATCTCGACCGAAAGGCGAGCCGCCAGTTCTGGCGAAAACTTCAGGCGCGCCAGCAACCAGTCACAGAAATCCTGGCTTTCCATCGATTGCAAAGAGATATTCACAGCAATATTTTTATAAACGGGCTGCGTTTTCAGGATGCCGTCCATGATCAGGGTAATTACCGCCTGATCAATCTCTGGCATCAATTGATGACGCAGCGCCATGGGCAGGAATTTATTGGCAGGCACCAGGTTGCCCTGGATATCAAGCAGTCGGGAAAACACTTCGTGATGCACTAGCTGGCGCAATTGCAGGCGCATCACAGGCTGAGCAAACAGAACCCAGCGATTCTCTGCCAGAGCATTGCGTATCAGGGTACGCCAGCCATGTGAGCCGGCAATATTGATTTCGCTTTCTTCCATATGCGTCAGGCTGATTTGCCCTGTACCTGATTGCCGCATGGTTTCTATGGCCAGATCGGCACAGGCAAGAATATCTGCGCGCGTATGCGCTGGTCCGAACACCACGGCGCCGACTGCGACACGTACCTGTCGCGAGGCGCGCAGCAAGACCTGGTTCAGGCGGTATTGCAGGGAGTCGATCAACAGCCCCATGGCTTTTTCATCAATGTCTATGCAGACTGCCGCAATCGAACTACCACCTATACGGCCAAGTATGTTGGTGTATTTGCTGGCAACTTCACGCACCACCGTCGCCACATCGGCCAGTAATGCATCGCCCTGCTGATAGCCATACTGATTGTTGTAATCCTTGAGTCCGTCAAATTCCAGAACGAAGATAACGGCAGTGTCAAACAAACCGTCTTCTGCCAGCAGGTGATTGAAACGCAGATCAAAGCCATGACGATTTTCCAGGCCGCTGACTTTGTCGCTGAAAGCTTCGCGCCTGAAGTTTTCAGCCCTGCCTATCTCTTCGTCCAGCAGGCTGGATATACGGTCTGACATATGGTTCATGGCCACCACCACACGCTTGAGTTCACGCGTTTGCGGCAGCACGTCTATACGCTGGAAGCGCTTGCCCTGTATCGCGATGGCAACCTCTTCTATCTTTTCCAGCGGGCTCAGGACGATTCTGAGCAGGAAAACTGTCAACCCCCAAATCACCAGGTAGATGACCAGCATCCACATGGCCATGTCTTTCATGGAACGCCACAGGTATTCATAGGCATAGGCAGGATGACTGATAACGATGACCTTGCCGAGCTGACGCCAGCCTGAAGAGATAAAGGCTTCACCTGGCGGCGTCTGTAAATCAATCATGACGGGTAACCAGGACGGTACTTTTTCCCTGTTATTGCTTAACTCTTTGCTGATGACAACCTTGCCGGCCGGATCAAGTACGACTATCTTCTTGTAATAGCCGCGGTCAAACAGGGTGGATATCTGGATGTTGGCCAGAGTCTGGTCGTTTTTTACCAGGGCCTCTTCCAGCGGGCGGGACAAGGCAGTCGCGGCGTCCTGCGCATGCGAAGCCAGCTGCTGTTGCAGATAGTCCCTGGTGGTCAGCACCGACAGCATCTGCAAACCAATGAAAACTGCGAAAAAGATAATGGATATAGCGAGCAGTAATTGGCGTCTCAGCGTCATATGGTCTCTTTTTGTGTTGTCATTCGCGATTTTCTTCCTGAGATTGTATGCGACGTGCAGTCCAATGGCGACTTTAACAAGAAAATAGCATTTCCAGCATAATTCTTCTGTTTTTTCTGTTTTATTTGCAGTTTTACGTAAAATTGTATGCGTGACACCTGTTTCATGCAATTTGATGATTTTTATTGTATTTTTACTTCGTAATCCATGTCTTCCAATACCGATATTTTACGCAACAAGATCAACCTGGAAACTGCCGCCTATCCGTGGAGTGAGCTATTGCGCCACTTTGCCGGCGGCACCGTGCTGGTCGTCGCCAAGGGCCAGGACCTGGTGGAAGTCGCCTTGCATATGGCGCAAGATCAGACCAGCGAAATCGCAGCCTTGCTTGCAGCAGGCCACCTGGCCAAAGTCAGCGATGAGCAAGCCCAGTCCTGGCTGGCTGCGAATAGCCAGCTATGGACGGTGGTGGTAAAACCCTGGGTGCTGGTACAGGAACGTAACTGACCAGCACAGACAAAGAGAGGGCACCAAACCGGCAATGATGAACTTTTATCAAGCAGAGCCGGTCTGAACGTGGAATTCGTTTGACGGGAACCACTATGCAAATTGCGCCGACATGGGCAGACCAGACCACGGGCAAGCTGAGAAGTGCCGGCCCGGTACTTGTACTGGTACTGTTTGCCCACCTCATCTTCTGGCAGCTATTGCGCTGGCAAAACACGGATGTGTTGCGTGCAGGCCGGCATGAAGGCAATTCCGCGGTGCAATATTTGCAATTGTCAACTATCCGTCCAAAACCACACACCATAGCCCGGACTGAGATAGAAACCCGGCCTGCACAGGTCAGCCAGATCACCAGCAGTGTACCCAATCCGCGCAAGCGCCCTGCGGCTTCACCGCCGCGCGCAAGCAACAATGACAACTTGCCTGAGGCCGTCAATACACCGGCCAGACAAACTTTTGATGAAGCCATCAGCCAGCCCGGCCTGAATCTCGATGCCTTGCGCGGATCAGCGCTGGTCATGGAACGTCAGCGCAAACCTTCAGAAATAGAGCAAATGCAAGCCAGCCACAGGCGCGCAGACAACATGGAAAAACGCCTGGGAGAAGGGGTAAAGAAAGCCGAAAAAACAGACTGCCTGAGAGCCTATTCGGGCATAGGCTTGCTGGCTGTCATCCCCCTGGCCGTCAGCACCGTTGTAGACACTGGCTGCAAATGGTGACGCCAGGCCCGGCTCAGCTATAATGCCGGATTGCGCACCGAAACTGTGAACAAGATTTGAACGGAAAAGGGCTGAAGGGCTTGAGCTCTGGCAGGGTATGAGATGCAGGAGGCATACTTAGAGGCTGTTGCGAAATTAAGATGGCTAGGCTAACGCGCTATGGAAGCACCCCTTGCAAGGGGTGCCCGTTACGTCGGCAGACAATATATTGTCTGAAACCCCGACTACACCGTCGCCGACGCAGGCAGTACTTTAGTACCGGGTTTTACGTTCGGGAGGCGCCACAACGCCAGGTTAATTTCGCAACAGCCTCTTATATTACATCTCCCTGAGGTAATGTAATATATGCCACAATTTGCTGCGGTCACAGTTTGCCGCGGTTGTCGCAGCCGATGCCGCCGGGCTCTTGTCTCGCCTGGGTGTGCCATTTGTGCCGTTGATTTTTTATCATCTGGCGATTTTCATTTTTTTATCTGGATCATTCATGAAAAAAACTTCTTATCTGTTCGCCGCCATGATGCTGGCAGCACTTGGATCTGGCTTTTCCCCTGTGACCGTCTTTGCCGCTCAGACACAAGAAGCAGCTGATCCCGCCAAGCAGCAGGTCGTCCGCGCTGAAATGGGCAAGCCCATGAATGAAATCCAGGAGTTGCTGAACAAAAAAGACTACGCCCAAGCCAAGGAAAAAGTAGCCGTCCTGGAAGCAATGGAAAAAAAGACGCCATTTGAAGTTTTTGCCATCAATCGCATCTATGCCGTCATCGGTTCCGGCCTCAAAGATTCTGACATGATGGCCAAGGCAATCGATGCAATGATAGGTACCGAGTTTTTGAAAGAGTCTGAAAAACTGCATTTCATGGAAGCAACAGCAGGTACTTTGTTCAATGAAAAGAAATATCCGCAATCACGTGAATGGGCCAACCGCATGCTGGCCAAAGACCCGGGCAACACTGGCATGAATAACCTGGTGGCACGTTCCTACTATCTGGAAAACGATTATGCGAATGCCATCAAGGTATTGAACGCACAACTGGCTGAAGACGCCAAGGCAAAACGCACGCCAACAGAAGAAAACCTGCGCCTGCTGGCAGGCAGCTATCAGCAAACCAAGGACAATAGCGGCTATGCGTCCGTGCTGGAACGCATGCTGGAACTGTATCCGCAAAAAGAGTACTGGGGCGACCTGATCTATCGCATAGAACGCAAGCCTGGTTTCTCCGAGCGTCTGCGCCTGGACCTGTACCGTCTGCTGCTGGCAACCGACAAGTTTGACGACGGCGCCCAGTACATGGACATGGCTGAACTGGCTTTGCTGGCAGGCTTGCCGGTTGAAGCAAAAACCGCCATCGACGCAGGTTATGCAATCAACCTGCTGGGTACTGGCAAGGACGCGGCCAAGCACAAGCAATTGCGTGACAAGGTCTACAAACAGGCTGCCGACGATATCAAGAATCTCGATGCCGGTGAAGCCGCCGCAAAAAATGCCAAAACCGGTGTAGGTATGCTCAACTACGGCTATAACTATGTGATCAATGGCCAGTTCGACAAAGGCGTGGCATTGATGGAGCAAGGTCTGGCTAAAGGCGGTTTGAAATCGGTCGATGAGGCCAAGCTGCATCTGGGTATCGCTTACCTGAAAGCCGGTAAACGCGACAAGGCAGTCGAAACCCTGAAATCCGTACAAAGCACAGACGGCGCCTCCGACATCGCCCGTCTGTGGCTGCTGGTGCCGACAGAAAACCTCAATGCCGTGCCTGGCGCCAAATAAGCCTGGGCAGGTGATGATGTAACAATCCAGAAAAATCTGCCTGCATGAGCATCACAACGCCACCTTTAGGTGGCGTTTTTATATCTGTTTAATCTCCTTTGTCACACTCCGACAGATAAAAAAAGGCTGTTTTGCGTGATGCAAAACAGCCTGTCAAATTCAGGACCGCAAGCTCTGATTACGGTACTGACGGTACTCCTCTGGAAACTTTCTCAGGCTCAGCTCCACCAGGGAGCTGAGCAAAACTTTCAAATTACATCAAGAATGGTAAGCAGACTCGCCATGGCTGGTGATGTCCAGGCCTTCGCGCTCTTCATCTTCAGGTACACGCAAACCAACAACCAGATCAACCAGTTTATAAGCCACGAAAGAGACGATGGCAGACCAGAGTATGGTCACACCAACTGCCGTTGCCTGGGTGATGACCTGACCAAAGATGTCATAAGGATCAGCCGACATCTTGTTGGTCACATAGTCCATGATGCCCTGACCGCCAAGGGAAGGCGCAGCGAATACACCGGTCAGCAAGGCACCGAGGATACCGCCAACGCCATGCACGCCGAACACGTCGAGGGAATCATCCGCACCCAGCATGCGCTTGAGGCCGTTGACACCCCACAGACAGACAATACCTGCCAGCAGACCAATCACCAGTGCACCCATAGGACCAACGAAACCGCAGGCTGGTGTAATCGCCACCAGACCGGCAACCGCACCGGATGCACCACCGAGCATCGAAGGTTTGCCTTTGGACATCCATTCACCGAATACCCAGGACACGGTCGCAGCAGCTGTCGCCAGCAAGGTATTGACGAAAGCCAGGGCGGCTACGTCACCGGCTTCCAGTGCGGAACCGGCATTGAACCCAAACCAGCCCACCCACAACAGAGAAGCACCGATCATTGTCATGGTCAGCGAATGTGGAGCCATCGATTCTTTGCCATAGCCTACACGTTTGCCAATCAGGAAAGCACCAACCAGGCCGGCCACCGCTGCATTGATATGGACAACAGTACCGCCAGCAAAGTCGAGTGCGCCTTTCTGGAACAGGAAGCCGCCTTTGGCAGTTTCAGTCGCCAGTGTCGCTGCATCCTTGATCGCATCAGGACCCGTCCAGAACCAGACCATGTGTGCAACTGGCAGGTAGCTGAAAGTGAACCACAATACGACGAATAACAATACAGCAGTGAACTTGGCACGCTCGGCAAATGCACCGATGATCAGGCCGCAAGTGATAGCTGCAAACGTCGCCTGGAAGGCCACATAGGCAAACTCAGGAATAACCACACCCTTGCTGAAAGTCGCTGCCGTAGCAAATGTCGCCTTGGCCGGATCCCATATCCCCTTCAGGAAAAGACGATCGAAGGAACCGATGAACTTGCCGCCTTCAGTGAATGCCAGTGAATAGCCATAGATGCACCACAGCACGATGATCACGGCAAAGATCATGAACACCTGCATCAGGATGGACAGCATGTTCTTGGAACGGACCAGGCCACCATAGAACAAGGCCAGGCCAGGTATGGTCATCAGGATGACCAGCAGGGTAGCAACCATCATCCAGGCCGTATCGCCTTTATTTGGAACCGGCGCAGGTGCAGCCGGTGCACTGGCTGCGGCAGAGTCAGCCGCCGGAGCGGAGGCTGGCGCTGCGACTACCGCTGCTGCCGGTGCCGAAGCAGGTGACGATGCCGCAGCGCTGGCTGCAGCACTGGTCGCCACGGCGGCAGAAGCCGGAGCAGCATCTGCCTTGGCGGATGCATCCTGCGCGCAGGCAACAGACGTGAAACCAACAGTCACCAGCAAGGCCGTCCCCGCCAGCATATTCTTAAGCAGTTTTTTCATGTGAACTCCCTGTTTGGCCATCAGAGTGCGTCGTTGCCGGTTTCGCCGGTACGGATACGCACAACTTGTTGCAAGTCATAAACAAAAATCTTGCCGTCACCAATCTTGCCGGTACGGGCCGCAGTTTCTATCGCTTCAATGGCACGGTCAACGATGGCATCATCAACCGCCGCTTCGATTTTTGTTTTTGGCAAAAAGTCGACCACGTATTCAGCGCCACGATACAACTCGGTATGACCTTTTTGACGGCCGAAACCCTTGACTTCGGTAACAGTAATCCCTTGTACACCGATGGTGGACAAAGCTTCGCGAACTTCATCGAGCTTGAAGGGTTTGATGATTGCAGTAATCAGTTTCATGCTGACCTCGGGTGATTAAAATGTTTTAACTGCCGTCAAGACCAATGTGGTCTTGCCAGTAAATTTGCCGGCAGGCGTCACGTACAACTTGCTGTCTGCATTGGTACCAAGTGCAGCCAGACCAAAGTTGACACCAAAAAATTCCTTGTTGACGCCGACTTTCCAGTCCGAATAAGAATAGGCACCATTGTTCTTGATGGTCTGACGGCCAACATGCAGACCCAGTGTGTAGCCTTCAGGCAATTCGATATTCGCTCCCAGATCCAGATAACCGCTGTTTTTGCTATTCACGAAACCGAACAGGTTGGTGACAGAATGCGAATACTTGGCATAAACCGGGCCGGTGCCGATCTGGCCATAGATTTCGGTCGTATTGGCATCCACAAAACCGGGAACCTTGTTCAAGCCATTGGATGGATAGACGTAAGAGAGCACACCGACGTCATAGGACACATCCTTGACGATTTCCCCTTTTTTACCGGCATACAGATCCCATTCGATGTCACCGCCACCACCGGCATCCTTGGTCCATTTGATGGTGGACAACCAGGTCCCTGCGTAAAAACCGCTGGGGTTATGTGTGTAGTCTGCCCCGCCTTGCAAGGCCGGGTCCATGCGCGACTGAGCAATCGCACGATAGCGGTACTCGCTGGCCAAACCAATGTTGAAGCTCACTTCATTGTCAGGCTTGGCTTCTGGTTTGGCATCTTCTGCCTGGGCAAAGCCCCCCAGGAATGTTGTGGCTACAGCAGCGGCGATTACTAATTTTTTCATTGCGCTTCCCCCTAGTGATTAAGATTTGATCAGTACTAAACCTGTACAAAGACCTATAGTGACCAGCCCTCTTGAATTCTTCTTTCCATTCACTGTTAGCAGGAGTCGTGCCAACTTGAACACTTATATACTGGCAAGCGCAAATCCCCTGTACTTCACATCTACAGCAAGCGTGGTAATTGCTTCAGCAAGGCTTGCCAGATGCGCTATCATTCCCATATAAGTAAAATCGCAAGTTGCAAAGAACCGGCGGCGCACCAATACAGAGCAAAATGAGGGCTGCACAAAAAAGCTGCAAAATCTAAAATGCACCAATACTGTGCAATTACAAAATAGAGGATAAATATGGATAAGCAAAATTTCTTTAATGACATGCAGGCAAAAATCAACCAGGTACTGGAAAATTCACCTGCCAAAGACATAGAAAAGAATGTCAAGGCCATGATGTCCCAGGGGTTTTCCAAGCTCGACCTGGTCACCCGTGAAGAATTCGACATACAAGCACAGGTACTGGCCAGGACCCGCGCCAAACTGGAAGCCCTGGAAGCCCGCGTCGCCGCGCTAGAAGCACAGCAACAAGACCAATAAGCGACCAGATGTCGCTCGCAGTCCTGAAAAGCCGTGCCCTGAATGGCATGGACGCACCGCAAGTTACAGTCGAGGTGCATCTGGCCAATGGCCTTCCCGCTTTCACTATTGTCGGCCTCCCGGAAACCGAGGTAAAAGAATCCAAGGACAGGGTCAGGGCCGCCCTGCAAAATGCCCGCTTTGAATTCCCGGCAAAACGCATCACGGTAAACCTGGCCCCGGCCGACCTGCCCAAGGTGTGACTAACATCGGTAAATGCGAATGCACATTGATAGATGCGAATGACACATCGATAAATGCAAATAAAGAATACGGACCGCTCGCTATATTTCCCACACCTTTACGTAATGGGATTGGCTCGCGTCTTGTGGATCGGGAAAGTTTCAAAACTTCCCGAGACGAATCAACCAACTTTTATTCAAGTGTACTGGGTGGAAATTCAGAGCGACGTAACCCATCCCGACTTCAATCATTGTGCACCGATTTCAAATACAAGAGTCCGATGCACCAACTTACCGATAGGCTATCTCACTTTGCTTCATGTCAATGCTATCTTGCACAAAGGCAAAATTGTAGACCCTTGGCCAGGTGCCAAACTACCCTTCGAAAAATCTACTTGTGGTCTTCGCCGAGTCGATTTCTCAAGAAGCAACTTAACTCTTTTCAATAGAAGAGACACAGATCAGTTCAACGAGCCAATATTAAAAATCAAAACGGATCGATTAAAAGATTATCCGGAATCAAACACCAAGTGCCTAGGTGTAAGGGTTGGTGATGATCCATATGCAATAATATTTTCGTGCGCGGAGTTACTGCGTTTCTTTTACTGCACATCGACAAAGATGGCCAGTGTCATTTTTGACGGCCGTATTGATCAACCGAGTAAGTATTTATATGACGACTCTGACAATAAATCATTCGGTCCGATAAATGGTCATGTTTTTATTACATTACGTCGAGGGATGCTAGACAGTGATGCTCACTTAATAGCATCAATGTTTTCAGATCCTGAAGTTTTACAATGTGCCCAATCAATCAGGAGAGAAGCTGCTAAAGATGAAGGGCAATTCCGTAACTTTTTAGCCTACCCTCCTTTCGATGGTGCTGTTGATCTAGAATTCCTCTACATCCCCATTCAGTCTAAAGAATCAGAACGTATTTTTGTAACTCGCATCACAAAAAGTTACCACAAAAGCAATTTCCAACACCTAAAATTTGATCGCGAACTCAATGAAGGCAATGGCGGTGTCGAAGACAGTCCAGACGAGCAAAAGATACCAACGCATGACGAAGAGTCCAAGAACAAAGAAGAGCCGTACGCATTAGAAAATGAAACTTATAGTGATCCCCGACTGGCGTTCGACTTCAGAAAAATTGAGCTAGGCAACCGATTTCCCGAAATTGCGCGAATCCCCGTCACCAAAGTTCCACCATCACAGCCTTCCCAAAAGAATAAGCGTCGAGTACTTGAAAAAATCGACCACTCCGCCAAAAATCTCTCTTCAGCGCATGGTAAAGGTGACGACAAGCGGTGTCGCAAAATTGAAATCCAATCGCCTGCCAATTTTGAGGTCGGACCAACTAATTCCCGAGACATATCTATCGACATCGGAGCCAATACCTATAAAAAAACAATCAAGCTATTACGTCTTGCTAAAGAAAAGAAAAAGTCGGAGGTATATTTTCTGGAAAATATACTTCCTCACTTTGCCATCGTCGATAACACTTACTTCAATGTCTATGCCGTCAAATCAAATGATTACCGAGCTCAGCAAAAATTCCACTTGATTGATAAATCCGAGGGGAAGGCCAGGATGGTTCTGGTCGTCAAACTTGTATCTGGAACAAAAACAAGGTTCTTGATAGATTTTCAGCAAAAGCAAGAAAACGAGGTTAGCTACCAAGTTTTTTGGTTTAAAGACGAAAAGGAACCAGAAGATATAGCCCCACTGCTGAAAGAAGCCCTGTACTGCTACGCAGCGACAAAAACTGCCGGTGGAAAAACCTACATCAACATTCAAGGCCTTCTATGGGGCTCGTTCAAACATAAGCAAGATGAAGTAAGCGATACCTGGATCATTGAGGAAGTCTTCGGTGCACAGCCCAAACCCGTTTAATTTTGGCAGCTTTAGAAAATTAACTGTTGTAATCAATAGCATAGTAGCCATGCACAAGTTCTACAGGTAGATGGCAAGTATCAAACATGACTTGTGTTCTTGTGTGGAAAAACGAGATACTTAGACTAACTAAATCTGGAATTACTGAGATTGACACATGAAATGCACTGGCTCAGACTTGACCTGACACGAACTGTCAGATGAGTTAGAGTTCTGAGAGCTCGCTACTGGCCAAAAATGAACCCCTGTTTTCAATTATCTTGCTAAGAAGCCTGAGTGAGACGATGTCAATACTATTAAACAGCCGATTTTCCTGCAACTCTGTAATTTGGATTAGCAGCCTTCCCAATGCAGAAATGTCTCCGACCAATCGCATGGTAGAAACTATGGCAGCTCACTCTAGGGAATTGGGGTTTTTATTTCAACACTTTTCTGTCTCAAGAATAGCAAAGCTCTGGGATCTTCTCGATGAGATTTCTATCCATGCGAGGGATTACAGTTTGAAACCTATCGTTCATTTCGACACGCACGGACACAAGGATGCTGGTATTTATGTTGATGGCGAAGGAGCTTACGCTGATTGGAACACCTTGGCTGAAAAGCTTCGAGCGATCAATATCAATACCAAGAATAACCTTGCCGTTGTCGGAGCAACTTGCTTCGGCTTGCAAGCCATAAAACCGATTTCGATCCAAACAGAAGTGCCCTTCTTTTTGCTTCTTGCGCCAGAAGACGATGTTACGGTCGGATTTCTTGAAGATAATGTTCCGAATTTTTATCGAACGTTGTTTGAACTTGGCGACATTGACGAGGCACAATTCCGACACCTTTCTAAGAAGTTTAAATACTTCCATTGCGAAAAAATGTTGTTCATCGTTATAGCACGTTACCTAAAAGAACAGTGTAAGGGGAAAGGCGGGGCAGAAAGAAGGGAGCGGCTGATCACGGAGATATTTTCCCAGGGTATGGAAAAAACGCCCGATAATCTCAAGCTGATTAGAAAAAAACTTAAAGAAGGCTTGCGGCCTGATCAGGGTCTGCTTGACCGTTTTACCGGAATTTTTCTTATCGGTCGACCATGCAGCTTCAGCATGGAGGACCTTGAAAACTTCATTGAATCGAGCAGCTTGCTGTCATAGCTTGTCAGACGTACAAACCATACTCGACCGTAGACGATGCCCGACCGCTTACCGGCAGTAACCGACCAGAAGTTACCGCTTGGGTGGCAAACTGATTTATATAAACGGGTATATTTGCAATTTTATTTCCACCGAAAAAATCAAAAAATCATCGAGTTTGCACATAAGTGGACTGATAAATTAACCGTACTGAACTATGAGGCCACACACGAAATGCTCCACTACGTTGCAAAGCATTCTGGACGCTCATTGGTTTACAGTCCGACCTAATTAAGAGATAGGATATAACAATGCAGTTAAATTAGCTTACTCTTGCATTGGATGGGAGTTTATTGAACGTTGTTCCGCCTTAGCCTACGGTGCGTCCAAAACACGGCGTTCTTGGCATGAATATGTTCAGGCCGGGGAGGAGTGTCTTAATGCTTATTTCCTGTCGGAGGAAGCGTTTAATGACTGATACCTATATTTTAGAGCCCGCCAGGGGAGTGTTAGCCGGTTAGTTATAACGTATGAGACTTTCGCTTATCCCAAAAACCACTTGTCATATCAAATTCATTCTCGCTAAGATTAAGAACTATCGCTTCTTCTGTGACTCTATTTTCGCTTGGTTTTGAGAAGGAGGGTGAGGAATTCATTTCCGACTGTAGCTGTGCTAATGTCACGTTTGATTTCAGATAACAAATTTGATGACCATAATACCCATTATGATCTTTTGAAAATAAAACATTTAGGCTGCTTACAGCCTTAAGCGACAGCCATAGATATTCCTTTTTTCCTGTATGCACAAACCCACAAGACCAATTATAGATTTTTTTAAGCTCCTCAAACGGTAAGGGTGATTCGATCAAGTTAGATGAGATAAGAAAATTTATAATTTTTAATGCAGGAAATTCGTTAGAAGTCCTTTTTTGCCCATCGCTTAGTTTAATTTCTGATGACTTGAAACCGACCATCCCTTTTAGCTTGCTTTCAATTGCGAGCCGAACAATAAATGGCACAGAGTAAAGAGAGAATACATTTTCTTGATCAAGAAAATCAATGTTTTTGTGATAAGTATCCGGTAGCAGCTTTGAAAGAGAAAGTCTAAATAATGTGTAACTAGGCAACTGGTTTTGCGCAACATAAGAATTATTTTTTATCAATTCCAGATCGGGATTCTCACTCGCAAACTGCCTAATATCACCAACAAATAATCTAGCAATTGAACCTAAGTCTACCGGCGATGGAAGAATCCCTATGTGATCTACATACAGGTTAGGATCATCAATCGCCGCAATAATAAGTTCGGCCTGTTCTACGATAATATTTAAATGCTGTTGAGGTTTAATTTTTATTGATGAGGGGTTGGGGAAATTCCCTTTGAAATCCTTGCTTTTGTACTTCGGGCTACGCTTTATTTGATCAATATAGTTTTTAAGTTCCATCGGAGCCTCAAAGGTTTTGCTAGCGATAGCTAGACATGATAAAAAATAACTTTGTTTTCTGTCGAAATTTCTGCCGTATAACATGCGAACGTCGAATTACATGTCGTGCAAGTTGCTGTTTAGAAGCAGCAACTTTGCGGACGGTAAATAACAAGACAGGGAAGCGGCGGCTGCACATACTGGGTTTATCCGACTCATACAAAACGTAGCTGTAGACAGGGGGCATGCCGCCTTGCACGGATAGCTAACATCTGGAGCTCGCGACGGCTGGCTGCTCTTCGTGGTGGTCTACCAAAGACTCCAACTCATCTGACGGTTCGTGTCAGATCAAGTCTGAGCTAGTACACATGAAAAGCACAAATTACGGAACGCTGCCAAGATAGTTCTTTGCCGGACGTGCCACCAGCCAAGCAAACAACCCTGGAGCATCAAGACGGTTCTCAGTAAGCGCCTGAACAGCTCTATCACGCCAAACTAAGTCCCCAGGCTCTTGGAACTCTCTGTGCAATTCTCGAATTATACCGAGGGCTATCTCGGACCATTGACGAAAATCCTCAATATCCCAGTGTGCTACGCGCACCAGAGATGGTATAGCCCCTTCCTTTGCTTTCTTGACTGGTGTAACCAGCACAGACTGAATCTGAGTTCCTGCGGAAGCAGGCACGTGCACACGCATCCAATCTGGGTGTGAAGCAGCCTGGCGTGCTTTTTTTGCATCAATAATAGACGTGTCTTTGGCGTCTGCATGATCTTCGAAAACAATAGTTATGTCCCCAACAATCCACCATGGGTCAGGAGATGCGTCAGTTTCCATTTTTCCCGCATTAAAACCTAGATGTTCCCCTAACAGTACCTGCGCTTGTTCAAAGCTAGTACCTTCTTTAAGTCCATCACGGATTTGCTTCTCACGCGCAGAGAAATCACGATTATGCAATGTGCCCAGTCTTACCAACTGCGCTTCCAATTGCTCTACCTGCATGAGTAAAGTGCGATTGGAAACTTCATCTGGACTAGGCTCCTCGGCTATGCTGCCACGTGCCAATCCGATGAGCCAAGGTATTCTGTTAGCCGCATCTTTGGCCTTACGATACTGGCTTCGAGCATGTGCATCGAAACCAGTGACTCCTGCACGTGCGGCTGCTTCTGCTGCAGAACCAGCAAGGTAATGCCATAGAGCTCTATACCCACGCAAACCTGGGTCAGTAAGTCCACCCAGTACTTCTCGTGCTGCATCGTAGGCTTTTACGTAGTCCTCATTCCATATTGCTGTCTGCCAGACAATTTCATGGCTAACGATACTTTCGAGCTGATCCATCGCAGGGAATCTTTCTTGAGTAGCTGCCTCACGCATGTCCAGAATACTTTGATTAGCCTCCTCCCAATCTTCCTCATGCTCCAGGAAACTATCAAAGTTGTCCAGGAAATCCTGGCTGCCTACCTTGGTCGATTGATCTACACCGAATTCTAGTTCAGCTTGAAGTTCAGGATGAAAATATTTACGTCGCTTGCGATCCGTCAAATATGCAGGAAGTTCGTCACCTGTAACTACGACTGCAGAATAGTCATTCAACCCACGAGTACAACGACCAATGGCCTGCAACACCCGTGTTTGAATGCGTTCGTTGAACAATAAATTTGCCCCCATACGGTTTATGAGAAACCGCTCCTGCAGGTTTGTTGTACTAGACAAACCCTCAACAAATAGCAACCGGCAATCATCATTAGGGAAATCTATACCATCGTACCTGTTCGCTATTACTGCAACAGCATTCTCGGTTTTAGTGAACCCCGCTTTACTGATCTCAAGTTCATCCGCGGTAAAGATCGCGTGCTTTAAATTCTGCTCAAGATCTTCGATCACCGCATCAGCGTCAGGCGTATTCGGAGTCAATATTAAGCTGCGTCCAGCTTTACGAATCAGCTCCCTGCGTAGCTGTAAAGTCTTGTCTTCAGTTAATGACTTCTCAGGAAATAAGAAGAATCGTCGGCCAATGCCTTGTTTGTCCCAACCTTCGGGAATCGGCAATCGCTTAATACCTGGACGCCCTGTCAAACGCTCCAAGTCACCACCGGCGCCGAGTGTAGCAGACATAAATATGCGCTGTCTTGCCCCAATGAAAGGATCATGTGCCCATGTTGGAGGAATCAGTGGACGCAACATAATCTCACTTGATGAGACGTAAAGCTGACAAGCGTGAAGATGATTGACAAGCATACTCCAAGGGTAGCGGTGTTTTGACCCTCTTACATTCGCACTGATTGTTGCATGCAATTCGCTTGATATCTCGGCCAGTATATGGCTTGGAATTTTATCTACCCAACTCACATCGTCAATACCATGCCAATTGCCTGTCAGCCGAGTGTAGTTTTGTGCGCTAAGGACCGGTTTCAGCACAGTAGCAACTGCCTTAAATAGCGTTTCGTCTTCAGGCTCAAAACGGTTGATGCGTAGGGTCCACTGGCTCGCCATATAGTTTTCGGCGGCGTGGGCGTCATCGATAATAATGATGTCTGGATTTTCAAAGAATGGATTGGTATTGAACAAGCTATTATAAGTTGTCACCGCCACTCTCTCGCCATCTTGATAGGATGTTTTGGCTTCAGGTGTATAACTTTTTATTGGGCCAGTAAATGGTTCGATGGTCAGTCCATATTTCGATGAAGCTTCCTCCGCAACCTGATTGACAAGCTGTCGAGTAGGACACAGATAGACGACACGCTCATGAAATTTCCGTCGGCGCCATTCTGCCAACAACAAGCCGACCAAAGTCTTACCACTACCCGTAGGTAGTTGGAGTGCCACATCAGGCACATCTACGGCTTGCGCAACGTAGTTACGTAGCACCTGTCCTTGATGATCGAATAAGCTCGCATGCTTACGGCGTGGCAGGTCTCGAAATAATCTGTCTGGACTATCTGGCACGGCAGTATGGGTAGTTGGTTTTTTAAACGCCATGAGAATTAGACCTTGAAATTATTAATTTAATAATATATCAAAAACTGCAATCTTATTATTTGCCTAAGTTGTTGATTATAAAACACCATCGCCAAAATATAGACTTATTTACAATATTTAAATAATTGAAATTTAATATGGCAACATTTAGACGTTCTATAGGTCGCTTTTCCCTGTAAATCTGCGATAGCTGGTACCAGTGCTCAGATCAATCGAAGCACGCAATAAATCTCACGCATTCGATCTGCAATTGGAATTGACAGACAAATCACGCACGTTTCAGTACTAGCTCGTCTCCCCCTCAGATCAAAATAAGTCTTCATATTCATCTGGGGTGCTTAAATGAAAACGAGCAGCAGTCATAATCTCGGCAATCTTGCCAAATGTTCAATTGCAGCAACAGGTACAGAATTCAATAAATCACGTCACTCAAAACATAAAGAGGGAAAAGCATTTAAACGGATCACCAAATTGCTGTTACGCGATCTAGTGAGGACCTTGGAAAGAAAATTTGTTGACAGAAGCTTGGAGCATTGGGGATACAAACAAGCTGCCGCGCAATTTCACTATGAAACTGGCTGCTCATTACGGTCTGCCGAAAAATATTTTTATCATATTCAAGATATCGCAGAATGGCGCCATATCTTGGGGAGAGACATAACCTACAGTGATTATTATTCAAAAATAGGTCGGCCAATTATCCGCTTACCCTAATTTTAATGCTTCTAATCCAGGCCGGAACCGACACACCCGGTCAGAGGCCCAGCTCTACACAGAAGCGAAAATTGCAGTTAAAGAGTGGGCACCTCTCAATCACTCATGCTTACTAAAACCCGCTTTCTTTAACTTAGCGTATGGGAATTACGAACAATTGCTCTTTTGTTTTCTTACCGAGTTTGAAGTATTCCACCAATATCTCATGCCGTTCGCGACGAATTTCCATAAATACTCCGACCGAATAACCGCAAACGTGCTCTGGATGACCGCCCTCCCAGGCCCAAACCCCGTCATGGGGTACACGGGTCATTGCGATTAGCCGAGCCACGTCATCATCTTTTTCGTGAGCCGGACGTGATGACTTCTTAACTTCTACTGCAATGAGATTATCATTGGGAGCAAGTATCTCGCCACGGGAATGAACAATTAAGTCTGCAGTTATTGAGACAACCTGGAACTGATCATTGATAATCGTCTTAACTTTATCACGCTGCTTCCGATTGTATTCAACATCTGCATAGTAACCGGACACTCCCTCCTGCTCTAATTGTCGTTCAATGAAGAGGGCCAGGCGGCCGCATGTGTTACGCTCACTCACATTAGTGAGTAGCGAGCTGCCTTCTCGTTTCAAGAATGCTCTGAGTGCATCATCAAAAATGAGTTCTGGGCGGCGCATACAAGTCTCTATTAGTAATATTTGTTCGCTGGCTGGCTATATCCAATTATTGAATATACCAAGTACGAGTGATGTACTCAGCTTGAACTCTAGTTTATCCGGCAATTTCTGGCATGTCAGTCCCAATAAGTATCGTCTAAGCCCCGATAACCAGATTCTTTGGGCACTCAAGAGACATTTCTCTCCAACTTGAGTTTTTAAAAATACACGATTGATTATCACCACTCACTGAACAGCTCAAGTATTTCCTAGCTTGAGAAGCTGCTTGTCAAGCTCAGCATTTTTTGCTAACGAAAACGCGTGCGCTCCTCAATTCTTTCGATCGCTTTCAATGAACTGGTACCATAACTTCCGTGGTCACAGAGGGTCCTAAGTATGCTTAAGTCGCTGATATCTCCCATATCGCCCAATACCCCTATAGCGAAGCAGATAATGTCGTGCGTATCGTCCCGGATTTTGTGCTGAAAATACGATACCTGCTTATCCCGGCGCATGAGTGCTTCCCTGCAGATCACTAAACATAACTCTGGAAATTGACTAGTCAGCAAAATTTGATCTCGGTCCGAACGGAACACACAGGAAGTAACTAGCTGCAACGTACCAGCACTTGCGCACAGCGAATGATCAAGAAGAACGTCTCTGGCGGCGGCTGTGTACGTTGAAATCAGGGCTTCATCCAAGTCCTTCCTACTCGACCAATATATGAGTTCACCGCAAGCTAACATAGCGTTTTCCGCGGCAGACGATGATTCACCTCTGTATTGGGGCAATGCCACCTTAATCACGCCGAGCGCTTCATGGGCGTTGATGAAAATTTCGATGGCCTCTTGAGGCATGGGGCTGTGCCGATCAGGTAATGCCGTCCATCTAAAAAGTACCTGTGCCATCGCAGGGTCATTAAATTGGGACAGCCTTCGGATAAGTGTTCCTAAAAACAAAAGAAAGCCTGAATTAGCACCGCGGCATGCCTTGTAAAAGAGTAACTTCTGCCGAGACTCATCTAGTTCATGAATTTCTTCCCAATAGGCAGTATCGAAAGGGTGATCAAATTGTCGAGAATAGAGACTCCAGGCTAACGCATCTGCTTTGCTCCCATCCGTATTCAATGCTTGCTCGATCTCGAGGCGAATTACTAGAACATGATTTTGCGCCTCTTCTTCCAATGCACCAAATGCATTGAGCGCTTCAAAAATACCGGAATTCAACATGATACCTAGCTTGTCAATCAGCATATTAAGTATGGTGACAATCTCCTTACGATATGGCTCCCCGACATTGTGAAGGTACTGAGAAAAATCGATCAAGTCCAGTTGAAGGTTGTAAGGGTAATCCTTAATGTTTTGTAAGAGCCGAACAATATGTGGTGCCGCAATATCATAACTTTCAACATGCCTTGTCAGTCCGATGAGAAAGTAATATTGACCTGGTGTTGCTGCACTAGACCATGCCGTTTCAAGCACTTGGTTGCAACCGATACCTACCTGACCGCGGAATGATAAACCTCCACTGTGTGCAAACCTGATCAACTGCGATATAGCAGCTTCATGAGACGTGATGTAGACGGTCCAGAACATCGCATCTCGAAGAGGTATCTTCTTCGCCTTGGCTTCAGCCTTAAATTGCTCCGAAAAAACTGCTATCGCCTCATCCATATTCTTGCATGCGGCCATTATTACATCCACATAGTGGCCGCCCATCAAGCCTTGTCCAATTGCTGCAAGATAAGGACTGAACTTCTCCAATTCAGATAAGCAAGATTCTTTGTTAACCGCAACACCGGTCCATTCTTCTCCAACAATCTGAAAATCTATACGTTTTGACTCAACAAGCATACCCGCCAGCAGGTCATCAATTTTATGTTTTACTTCAATTTGCGCGGTAACACCACATTCACCCCGAACGCACGCAACAATCAGGTCGGAATCATTTGTGTTTTCAAGTACGGCCTGCAGTATTTGCTCATCCTCAATTGCACCAAGAATAAACGTCCTTGATATGAAATATCGTGGTGAGGCTAAGGCAGTAAGGATATGATTTATATCTCTGTTCGCTGCTCTGATTACAAACTCAGCGGCAAATGCTGTGAAAAACAACTCGTGCACGAAACTTATCCTGTCGCCACGAATCTGCAGCAGCTTGGACCGCAGCAAAACCTGGCGAGTTTCATCATCCAAATTATCGATATCACACAGTCGATCAAACTCTCGAATGGAAATACTAAAACAGGCCCGTTGAACGAGGGTTCCAGCAAATGCGCTTAAGAAGCGAATATTTTTTGAGGCTGTACTACCCAGTTTTTTCCTGGCATAGGTATCAAACAGCACGAATCGACTTGCGCCCGCCGGCAACAATGCTCCGACCTGCCCTACCAGACCAGCTTCTAGACCAGAACTCACCACCTCAAGTAGACTGCGGAAATTTTCAGCCTGGCCTTCTTGTCTTTCAAGCCCGGCAAGCAAAGCTTTGAGTTTCTCTGTCGGCCTATCTATAACGACAGATTTCATTCTGAGCAGATCATGTCTTACAAGGTTTTGCTGGGTGGTGACAACAATGCCAGCGCGATAGCGTTGCGCGAATACCTTGAGACTTCTTGTCAAGTGAGCCTTGAGGCCATCAGGACATTCGTTATAGCCGTCCAGAAACAGAACGATACGTTTGCCAAGAAATTTACCAGCGGTGATAAGGTTGCTTGCTGAAGGCATTCCTAATAAAGCCGCTTCTCTATCTAAAAGACGTTTAACTTCACCATCAAAGTTCTTGGCTGAAACGAAAATGGGTAGGTACTCAGCTGCTGTACATGCAGCCGCACAAGATGTCGCAAGCAGCGTTTTACCACAGCCCGCTGGTCCATGGATCAATAGACCAGTCTCGCCTTCCTCGACCATTGATCGTACTTGGGCAGGAGTAATTTCAAGATCAGAACATTTATATTGATCGTCAACAAGTTCTGCAGCCACAGGTCCATAAAATTCGCTAAAGGCTTTGATATATGCCTCGTATGACCTTTCCATTGCGAAAACCTGGGGACTTATCGCGGCATCAATGCTTCCCACCTGATCAAGACCCAGTCGCTTGGCTAAATTCTCACATTTGTCCTGCGTGAGCAAAGCATCTGACGGTTGCAGTAGCAGACTCTCAAGTTGAGCAAGCCCAGCAACTGCAACCTTGAAGTCGCCCGGTGGCAAAGACGAACCTTTCGGAATAACGGGCACAATCACTAAAAGCCCGTTGAGATATCCGTTGACCTGGCATACGCCCTGCATCTCATCACGGAATGCGTTTTTGGCATCCAGTGTCTGATTGTACGCATTGCGGATCTTCCGGGTTCCGGGGCCGATTTGCTCCCATAGACCGTTCACAGTCCCTCGTACCGGCAGTGAGTAACCTTTTACTTCAATCACCACTGTCGTAGTTTCAGTGAAAACGGCAAAGTCTATTTGTCGGCCATTCGCATTGAAATTGGCAAATACATAAGCCCATTTGCCATTTTTGATCAACAAATCAC
Organism: Undibacterium paludis; assembly: GCF_022568815.1. GTDB lineage: Bacteria > Pseudomonadota > Gammaproteobacteria > Burkholderiales > Burkholderiaceae_D > Undibacterium. The sequence continues at coordinate 603,988 of NZ_JAKZHX010000001.1, forward strand.
AGATAGCATGGAGACAGTCATCTTCAGATTTATACTGAATCGGCGCCCCAATGAAGATTCTAACTAGATTTGGGGTATTCAAACCATCAGTCATTTCTTCCCTCTTAGCATTCTTTTAGATGAATTTCAGCAACATAAGTTACCTCTGCTGAATGACGTATTTTCCGTCCGAATTGCGATGATTATTGGTACCGATTTAGGAATCACGCCAGCACTGCTTCGTCTAAAAGAATTCAAAAGGAGAACTAGTGCTCTTGCATTTTCTCAATTTGAAAGCGTGCAGCAGCTCCGATACCTTTTGATTTTTCTTTTTTTCCTTCGATGAACCAAATTACCCTACGCATTCCTCTTGTAGTAGCAACATAAGCAAGCTGTACTGCTTCGTCTGACTGTGCCTTGTCGTACGTAAAACCCTCCGGGAGCCAGTCAACGCATTCATACACGCGGTTTCTCAATTTGTGAGTATTTTCGTATACACAGTCTTCTATCAATACTGCGACTTCTCCCTGTAAGCCTTTTGCACGATGATATGTGTAGAAAACCACGCCAGGTAAATCCTTAATTAAAGGTCTGATAGCATTCAAAGTCTCGTTTCGTCGGCTCATGACGATGACTTTATTTTTATATGTTTTTTTTAAACCGGACACATATGCATGTTGCTCTGTGATTTTTTCTACAATCCTCGCCTTGGTTTCTTCATCAAGGTCTTTATAGGGCTCAAACTTTATCCCATGATCTCCTGGCTCAGACAATCGTCTCGTAGTGCATTCCTTTTCACGACCATAGCCATTTGATGAAAGTAGGATTTCAGATCCACGTACGATTGGCTCAATTGACCTGAAATTCTCTACCATAGGAAGCCTGCTAGCTTTACCAAGCCATGGATGTGACGGAAAATGTCTGTCAAATTCCTTGAAAAAACTTGGTACACTCCCTCGCCAGCCATAAATTGATTGCCGATCATCACCAATTGCCATAAGGCTGACAGAAGGATCAACATCTTCGCTGCCCATAGCAAGATCTCTTCTTTCCACAATGCGTCTCTGATTTTTAAGTAGCCACGCAACAATTTGTGGTGAAATATCCTGAAATTCATCGATAAGAAGATGTGAAAACGGCATCAACATCCTATCGTGTATGCGTTTCTCCTGCATATTTTCGCTTGCGAGCTCCAGGAACGCAAAATTGAAAGTTGCCATTTTTCGAGTGCGTAAGTCATTTTCAAACTGCCGCCAAAATCTAGGCAACGCATTACTAAAGTGATATTCGAGGCATTGAGACCGATATGGCCTCATCTTTTTAATCGCTTTGGAAACTTCCAATCCCATGCTTTCTATAAAACTTGCCTGACTATAGAAGGCCTCAAAAATAGGACTAGGTATAATTTCCCCATCAAGTTGAATATTAAAAATGGGCGCACTGATTGGCTCAAGTACTTTTTTAGCATATCCGTCCATGTCAAACCGGGCCGTCATGCCCTTAAAATTCTTCATGCTATCTGGGCTATTGATGTAATAATGTTTACTTCCAAGATATCGCGAAATGATGTTTTTTTTCACCTTGATCACATGATAAATTCGCCGCTTGCTATTATCACTCGGGTCTAAAATAGTTTCTTCTGAGTCAAATAGTCTATCTTCATAGAAAAATCCTCCTATGAATACAAACTTTCCTTCGGATGGAACAAAACCATTCGCAAAAAATTGGTAACCAAATGCCTCAAATGCGAATAGGGGTCCAATTTCGAAATTGGATTCTGGAAATCCACAAGAGATTCTGATTTTCTCGTTGATTTTTTCAACAATGCTCTTATCCCTGGCGCTAGCAATTTTCGTCACAATAGAATCATAAATATTTTCCGGTATATCGTTATTGACCGATCGCTTTAATTCCATTTGCCGCATTGCGTCAATATGCAGCCTGAAAGTCTCGTCAGAATTGTAGAGAGCAATATATGATTCCTTTAACGCAGTGACTTGGAGATCGCTCAGCTTCATTGAGGAAAATGGGTTTTCAACGTCTTCTAAACCAAATTCGTCATCCAATATATCTTTATCGTCAGTGCTGGTCACCACTTCCACAGGACCCTGTTCATTTTTTACTTTCAAATTTTCGAAGAAATCGATTTTTCCAAGTATTCGCTTCGACATCTGAAGTAGCATCGAATGAAATGTCCGCACAAGCTTTTTTGCATCTTCATATTCAAAGGAAGAGTCCCCCCAATGTTTGATGACTTTAACTAAGGTGTACCTCAAATCTTCGCATGCTGCTGTGGTAAAAGAAACGACAGTTATCTCGTTCTTTTGAATCTTAAGATGCTTCAACATGAAAATAACACGCAGTATCAAAGTCGTGGATTTCCCTGAGCCGGCTCCGGCAGTAATACAAGTCGCAGGGCCATCCGCAAAAATCATCTTCCATTGATCATCAGTTGGTGGCGGAATTATTCTTTTTGCGACAGCATCAGCAACTTCTTTTTGCATGTTGCGACGCATCTCATCGGTGATTTCAAATTTCTGTGGCCCGTAAACGGATTGATCTATTGATGTCGAACCGATTGCGCGCTCGTCCGTAATGACCCAGATATTTTTCCCTTCTTCAAGCCCTCTTTGATATCCACTCTCCTCGCCGGCAAGAGACCCGTTTTCGTACCCAGTCTTTTCGCCCAATGCATATCCAACTTTATGACCGGCCTCCTTACCCACTTTGTAACCTTTTTGATGCCCAGACTTGTATCCGTCCTCATGAATTTTCCTGATATGACTGGGGATGGTCTTTGCTACCAACGGCGGTGCATTTCTCAGTACCCAGGCATAAGTTCCTCGAAAGAAATCCGCCATACTTTCAACCAGTGATCGTATATCCATGTACTAGGCCAAGTAAAAATTGAGAAAATTAAAACCGCCCATGCTCGGGCTAACAAGATTCAATTCAATAATCAGCCTATTATGCTATTAATGAATATTTTTATTTAATCAGACAACAAATCGCCAAGTCAATCAGTCACCCATTCGCGTCTCAAACTGGACACCCTGCCGCATTTCAAAGTGGACACCTAGTCGCCTGATCAGACAGGGTGAGTTTAAAGACATGAACCTTGGTTACTGCCAGGTAAATCGGTTTATGCGACAACTATCTTGACTCGCTCCGGCAGCGACACTATCGCTGCACGGTTGAGTTTGTAATGACGGTATTCATCCATAGTAGCCAACCTACTTCAAATGCCTGTATTGTACCTGTGGTTACTATTGCGATCCGTAAAAATGGTACTGATGAGGCGCTTACCATGCATGCAGCATGCATTAATAGTCTCTAGAAAGATCTATCGCGTCAAACTATTCAGGGTCAATTACAATGCCATCTTGCACACAATGGAGCCAATTTTGAAGACTATTCTTAAACATCTGATGATCATTGGAATACTGCTTACTGCATCCTTAGCACAGGCAGCAGCACCGACACCAGAGATGAAACAAGCTTTAAAGGAATTTATTGAAGTTCAAAATTTGGAACAAGCCTGGATAATTATTATTGAGAATGCTGCAAAAAATGGCTCTGAAGAAGTGGTCAAGGGGGCAATGCGAAAATTAGAGAGTAGTAGTTCTTTATCTGAAGTTGAGCGCACCAGGATTAAAAACGTCATCTTGGAAATGACACCAAAAATCGCGAATGAGGTGACTGCCTTTCATAAAAATTTAGATGTAAAAACCATGGTCACTGAGATGATTGAAGCGATTTACCCCAAATATTACAATGTACAGGAGATACGCGATTTGACCATGTTCTATGGCAGCATGGCTTTCAGAAAAACTGCAATATTTGGTCGTGAAATTGCCACAGAAAGTGCCATCACTGGTGAAAGTAAGAGAGTACTCTGGCGTCGCTATGACAGCAAATTCACACCACAGGAAACCAAGCAAAAACTTGAATTCGCCAGCTCGGCAATTGGACTTAAGCAAAACGCAATCGGTGCGAAAGTCAATGCTGAATGCCTAGATTTTTTCTATAATCGTACTACGCCGGAACTGTTAAAGATCGCAGATAGATATGGCGAGGTGCTGGCAAAACGACTCAACCCGTAGGACACCCTGTAGCACACTAAGCCCCCTCGTGAGATAAGGCATCCCTGAATTTATTAGTAATTAAGCTCTAGAAACAATTCGTCGTCACCGTACTACCAAATCGTGTTGAGGTACAGTTGACAGAAGTATTAGGTCTTGGCTGTACCTGGGGTTTCTGGTTCAACATTTGCAGCAACTGCAAGCTTTGCTGGAAATTATTTTCTTGCTGCTGTTGCTGTGCTTGTTGTTGCGCCTGTTGCTGTGCAAGCCGCATACGTGCTTCTTCGATTTCTAGCTGGCGGCGGGCTTCTTGCTGCCTTTGCAGTTCAGCTTCGCGCTGCTGCTGGTTTTTTGCTTCAGCATAACGCCTTTGTGCTTCTGCTTCCTGTTTTCTTCTCGCTTCTGCAAGTTCTTTCTCTTGCACGCTGCTGATGATAGCGCTGATTTTTTGTTTGAAATCTAGGTCAAGTCTGGCACGTGTTTTCGCCAGGTCGCCATAGGTGGTCTTGCCGCCATACAGGTCAGCAACGGCTGACTTCAAATCCAGTCTGTAAGCATTGATGACTTGTGTCACTTCAGGCATAAGCATTTTCTTTCTCGGCTCTTCCTGTATGTCGGTGCATCTTTCCCACTCTGTAAATACATAGGAGAGTGCCGCTTTTTCCTTGGCATTGGGTTTAGACGTATTGCCCAGAATTTCTAATGTGGCTGTTTTATTGGTATCAATGATCACCTTGCCAGAGAGTGATTTTGTTCGTGGATCTCCATATAATCTGTCGAGACAAGCCAAAGATTCCGTTCTCGTGCGTTCATCTTGCGCTTGTCGTTCTTTTTCCTGCTGCTGGGTAAGGGCTTGCTGGCGATTGTATTCGACTTCTGCTTCCAAATATTGTTTGATTTTTTCTTGCAAACCTGGATTGGCCTTGTAGAGATTGGATAAAGCAGCAATCGAATCGCTGTCTTGTTGTGCTGCTGCTTTTTCGTACCAGAAGGCACCCCGGACGATATCTTTTTTATGGTAGACATAGAGCCAGGCCAGATGCTCCTGCGCCTTGACATAACCTTGCTGAGCCGATTTAAAAAACCATGCCTCAGCCTCTTCGAAGTCTGTTGCTGTTCTCGATCCACTCATGATGTAAACGCCTGCATTGAATTGCGCCACGGCATTTCCCTGGGCCGCCAATTTTTTGTAAATCTCGTATGCCTCTTTTCGGTCACCGCGTTTGTCAGCAATTTCTGCCTCTTCTATCGTTTGCGAAATCCCAGGGAAACTGGCTAGTGTCAGGGCTGCAATCAGGCAGAGCTGTATGGTTTTTTTCATAGCATCAATATTGGAAGAGAACATTATTGATGGTAGCAGATGAGATGATGTTTATGCAAAACAGCGCTTTTACATAACTCGACAAGCTTACAGTCCCCCATTATTTCTCGCCCAGTCTGGTTGCTGCGACGAGATTGCTTGGTAGCGCGGACTACGCCATCAACATCCATACTGCTTATAGCCGTTCACCAACTGTAAAATTAATTCTTTTTATTACATAGCTACAATTTTGCATTTACTTGCAATAAATTCAAGCCATTGATATCATCCATAGCTTGCATAATTGTCACTTAGAACAACCGCTTTCTAATCTGACTCTGCCTGTTGGCAACTCTGGATGACATTTCCTTGCGCAATTCAGGCTTCATCAGTCGAATCCTATACCAGTTATGCAGCCATTAAATGGAAACAGCTTCCATTGTTTTCCGTACCCATGAGTAAGTAAACAATTCTCCTTATAAGCCCATGTTTCGTCATCGCCACGTCCAGCAACTCACTGCCTGTATCGTATTGACAACCTTCAGTAGCTTGACACTCTATCCCTGTTCGGTCTCCGCTCAACTGCATGCCATCACAGAACAGGTAAATAACCAAGGCAATACAGGGTATGCTGGAGGCTTAGGAAAACTGCCCATATTGGCTGCTAGCACGATGGCCGTCACCAAGTCTGGCAGTCCAGAAGAGCGTCTGAGCCAACTGCTTAAGCAAATTCAGGATGACGTCAAGGCCACGACACCAGTCACCAACACTAGCGCCAAGCCCGGCGTGCTCGCGTTGATGGCAACAGCCAACAGTAATACTGCATTGCTCAACCAGCGTGTCAGCAGCATACGCAACGCCAATAGCCAGATCAAAGCAATCTACAACGACATTGACCAAAGCTTCAAAGACACAGAGCAGCACCTCAAAGATGCTAAGTTGCCGTCAGAGATCCTGGCGCGCCATCGCAAGGCTGTTAGTGACTATCAAAGCCGCCAAACTGAATTCAACAAAATCATGGACCGGGTAGTCCTGGCTGACGACAAGGGGCAGACCGGTGACCGCCAGACAGCCTTGACTGATCTGAGCGGTTTCATGGACAAATACCCCAATGCCAAACCGCATCAATATACTGACCCCAATAAACTGCCATTTGGCAGCCCCAGCAACAAAGTCAGAAAACCCAATGAAAGCAAGGCCCAGTACCAGGCCAGCCTGTTTCCCCCCAAGTACGACAAGGTCATGCTCGCAGGCAAGATGCCAGATGGCCTGCAACTGGCCCAGGCAACTTTACCAGCCCTCCCCACTGCACAAGACACCGCAGAGACAGAAGAGGTACAACTGACTCCGGCCATCAAAGCCCAGGCAGCAGCCTTGAACAACAACCCAGTTCAGATTTACAACTGGGTCAGGAACAACATCAGCTTCATTCCCAGCTACGGCAGCATTCAAGGCAGTGAACTGACCCTGCAAAACAAACGCGGCAATGCCTTTGATACGGCCAGTCTGCTGATCGCCCTGTACAGGTCAGCAGGCATACCAGCACGCTACGTGTACGGTACCATTGACGTGCCAGCGGATAAAGTCATGAACTGGGTCGGTGGTGTCACCAAGATAGAAGCAGCACAAAGCCTGTTAGGACAGGGCGGGATTCCTAACACTGGGCTGATCAATGGTGGACAGATCAGCACTATCCGAATGGAACATGTCTGGGTGGAAGCCTTTGTGGATTACACACCTAGCCGGGGCGCGATCAATAAAAATCCAAATACCTGGGTGCCGATGGATGCGAGTTTTAAGCAGTACGAATTTACTGCTGGCATGGACATCAAAAACAAAGTCCCGGCCAATAGCCAGGACTTTCTTGCGCAGATGCTGCAAGGTGCAACTGTTAATGAAGCAGGCGGTTACGTACAAAACCTGAGTCAGGTTAATTTGCCAACGCAGATCAACAACTACCAGACTCAGGTACAGAACTACGTGAAGAGCCAAAAAGCCAATGCTACCGTTGGCGACGTACTGGGCATACAAAAGATAAAGGTAGAAGCGTATGGCATCCTGTTGGGAAGTTTGCCGTATAGGGTTGTTGCCACAGGAAGCGAATTTCAGACATTGCCTGATAACCTGCGCTGGAAGTTTAGGACTAATCTCTATTTAGCAGATGGCATCAACACTGCAGACAATCCCATTCTTGAGCTCAATCGAGGCACACCACAACTGGCGAGTAAAAAAATTACATTGAGCTTTGCTCCTGCGACACAAGCGGATCAAGAATTGATCAATAGTTATATGCCCAAGGCACATGCGGACGGCACACCCCTACAAGCAAATGAGCTCCCCCCGTCCTTGCCCGGCTACCTGCTCAACATGAAAGCGGAATTCAGGGTCGATGGCCAAGTAATAGCTACCTCTGCAGGCAGCTTCACAATGGGTAGCTCCATCAAGCAGCAGAATCAATACTTCAACCCAGGCACTGGCGCATGGGAAGGCGGCGATGACAATGACATCACAGTGGGGGAGTATGATGCGATAGGCTTGGATTTACAGGGGATGGGGACGCAGCAATTGAAGGCCTTGCAAGACAGGATGACGACAACCAAGGCTAAACTGGCGCAGTTTCAACTGAATCCTGGTGACCTGACTAAAGAAGACATCACGGGCGATTTAATGCTGACAGGGATTCTTAGTTACTTTGTGCAGGTGGATAGCAGCGATAATTGGATTGCGCTGACTGCGGGTAATGTAGTCAATTATCGACTTCCGAGTTATGGACGATTTCTGACTGCCGCACAACCACATTTCTTCTTTGGTATCGTGAGAACAGTGAGCTTTCCTGGTGTCATGATGGATGTGGATTATGTACGTGGCCATGCTGAGACAAAGGACGGAGATCAATCGAAACATGCAGCGTACATACGCCAGGCTGGATCAATTGGATCTGCAGCGGAACATGCAGTGCCAGAAGCAATGCTCCAAAATACAAGTCTTGCGGCGAATGATCCCTCACAACCGCAAGGTGTTTCAGCAGTCAAGGCTTTGGCAATAGCTGCTGCCCAAGGGCAAAAAATCTATACCTTAAATCAGAGTAATCAAGGAATACACAGTGCAGTTCTCCAAAGCTTGCAAATTAGTACGGATGTGAAATTAGAGGTTGCTAATGCTCTTTCAGCCGGTAAGGAAGTGACTGTCCACGAAAAAGATATCGCTGCAAATGGTTGGGTTGGAAACGGCTATATCATTCTCGATCAGGATACAGGAGCGGGTGCATATAAAATCGCGGGTGGTTCAAATGGCGGCATTTTAATTGCAACTGGTGTAACGATTTTAGCTATTGCGGCATTGGCACTTACTGTGCTCATGGAAATGGGGCCTCCGGGACTAGCTCTGTTCACCGTTTTTTTACAACTGGGCTCAGCGTTAATCGCGGCCGGTGTTGCTCTTTTAACTGGCTATACTGCAATTTGCGCAGCATCTATGTCGATCGCGTTTGCCGCTATTTGGGAATTGGCTGCCATTGCCGAGCCATATTCGTTTCTGTTTGCCAATACAATTGGAGGCACGTTGTGGAGTACAATTACCGGAGGCGGGTCGCTAAGCATTTGTGGAGTTCCATAGAGTAGCTTTATATCAGGAAGACGGCAAAGTCATGGCGCAATTCATTCCTCCAAATAGGGAAAAAGGACCTCTCGATGTTGGGCCACGAGCTGGTATAGCCGGGTTGCTTATTGGCATTCTAATTGGTGTGCTCCTATGTGCACTAGCGTTTTGGTTGACAGACAGCTACTGGTGGTCTTTGAGCATACCGGTGTTTGCTTGGGGCGGTTATTTCATACGCCTCTGTCCGCCCCTATCTTCGCAGCGGCGCAAGGCTCCACGGAATGTACTATGGTGAGGTTAAAACTATAGTTTTTGGATTTATAGTCGTTCCGCTGTTAACCTCAGCGAATATTGTGGCGACCTCCCATACGGAAGTAATGCAGGTCGTCAAATCAATTGAATGGCTAGTTTGTGGCAGGAAATCCTAAAATCTCACGTAGATACTCAAAAAGTAAGGCTTAAAAATTTGGGCGAGTTAGGCTATCAGTTCGTATTTTTGCTACTTTACTGATATGGGAAACGAGGAGTCTAATGACAATAACTGCTCCTTACGATGCTTTGACACGTACCAACGGCCTAATAGTTTTCTCACATTGTTTCTTTTAGCCGGCAGTCCTTGCCTCTCAAGATACAGTCTGACGGTTTCGCTTTCTTCTAAATTTGGTACATACCAGGCTCTATCGAGATGCCATTTGATCGGCATATCAATCCAATAAGGAAGAGGGCCTCGATAGATCCTGAGATACGAACTTGATAGCTTCGCCTGCTTGGCAGACTCAACAAAATTGGATGGCCAGGACTGCAATATCCACCCAAGAATTCCGCAGAATTCGAATCGCCAATGCAAATCAAGCCGCTCACAAAATTTTCCGTTCTCAAACCTGGTTGGTTGGTACAAAAATTTGTTCTTGGCGACAATAACTTTCTTAAGTCCCCTGCAGTGCGAATTAGTGGCTATCGCACGCAACAAATGACGGATGCCGTTAAAGAATAGAATTGCGTATATTTCCTCTCGCGCTGACACACGAGCCCAGTTATCCTCCATTGCAGACTCGGCAATTTTCTGAAATGCCTCAACAAAATGTCCCCATTGGCATTTTTCATATGGCGCCGTGGGGATATCTCGATAGTCTCTTCCACATCGATGACAAATCGTCATATTGAGCGTATCCGGTATACGATAGCTCCCGAAGTCAGATTCATGAAATGAAAGTGGTGAGCCGCAACAGTCACAGCGGTCAATCAGTACTTGATGATGCTTTAAGCAGACGGTAATAAAAGCCAGTCTCCATTGACGCCGATAATATGGTTCGGCGTCTTCCCTCAAACACGCTGGGCAGCATTGCAGACCATACAGAAACCGGTGCCGTTTCCTGCCGCCTAACGGCATAACCCAATGTGCTGCACCAAGAGTAGGAATGTCGTCGAACAATATGCCTTTGTAGGCTGCCAGCGTCGTCTGCCAGGCGCGATCATGAGACACGCCACATTTATCAGCAATGATCTCATATCGGCCTAATAGTGCAGTGCGATCAATATCTGCATTCAAAATCTGGCTTCGAGTTCCCCACAATTTAGAACATAGGGATTCAAGTTTCTCTACGTTGTGCCAGGCAATTCTTACCATCCATGAGGACAATAACTCGTCATCAAAGGGCTTGGGACGAATCAACCACAGGTTGGTAGTCATACTTACACTTAATTAGTCAGAGCTTCTATTCCGGTTTGATGGTGATGTCCACTCGGCAGCTTTCAATATCTCTGCTTTAAACATATTTTCTGTAATTCTTTCCTCACCGGAATTGATCGCGTATGTCGCCAGCTTCCTGAGCAGAAAACACAACTCTCCGATGTTGCCCTCGCACGTTGCAAGCAACAAGGTAGCTAATTTTTCCTGGGCTAAATTGGAGGTTTCTTTCAGCCCAAGTAAACTCTCAAGAGTAACGAGCAACCTTAAGAAATCCGCATCTAATTTCCATTTTGGTAAAAATACCGGTTCAAACCGGTTGGCGATCTGTGGGTCAGCCTGTAACGCATTGAGAGTCTCCGGAGTGCCGGACACAACACATGATATTTGCAAAAGGTTACCAAGGTACTTTATGGCGTTTAGAAATTTTCTTTGCTTCAAGAGACTTCCCGCCAGCATATGCTGAAATTCATCAAAGATGAGTAAACGCGTTTCCAGTACTTCAACCAATTTTGCAAACCGTGCTTTCTTGGTCGTAATTGGCTCTCGTGGTGACCCATTTGCGAAAAGTTCTGTCAAGAGCTCATCATATAGCCTGTTTTCATCCGGTTCAGGTGGCGTCTGAATCATCAGAACCGGCAGCACTGTTTTCTTGTCCAATGGACTCGTTTCTGGATTGGCTCGTTTGCAAAAGTTATTCAACAGCATTGTCTTACCGTTATTAGACTCACCCACGATGGCTAGATTAGGCATACGGTGCATGCGTTCATACGATAGAAGTGAATCGAGACGTCCACGAATATGAATTGCCCGTGGATAACCTATCCACACTACTTTTTCCAAGGCCTTTATTCTCAACTCTTTGTCTGACTTGTCAATCATGGTATATCCTAGGCCTTGTCAACTTCGTCGAAGGGCAAGATAGTCTCCGAGAAAATGGATGATTGTGGCCCCTCAACTGGCTTTACTTTCTGCGGTATTGACAGGGGCGTTGGATGTCGCAGTACAGTAGACTTGCGCTCTGCCGCTAGTCTGGTATTCTGGACCTGCTTTGTTGATGCCTTGGCTCCTTCAGCTATCTTCTGCATTTCTCTGTAAGCCTTGAATAATTCATCTTCGTCGTTGGCATTTTTTCCCTGGTCATTGAGGTATTTATGCACAACTCGTAATTCCCATAAACTGATTGATGGATGGCTCACATTGGCATAGGGAATTCTAAAATAGCGACGTAAATCAGGATCGTAAAATAAGATATAACTGACATCACGCGGATCACGGCGGATGAGAAATTTCCTGGCCTCTTTCGATTTTCCAGGCTCCCTCGAACCAATCCAGCGTGTAAGTACATCTGCGAAATAGAAAATGTTATCAAGCTGGATTCCATATGGCTGTACGCTACGGCGCTCCATAGGAAGAAAATCGATTCTCAATTTATCTGCATCTTGTACAGAAGGAAGGACCCCAACACCAGGATGTTCATCATCGCCACTTAAACCCTGTAAAAACTTCTGCAAGGGCGACATATTCAATTCGCTGTGGTTTCTGTTGTGATACGCACGAATCACATTGAGCAGCCATTTCTCGAATTCAAACAATGTCATTGCCGCTTCTTTCTCAGGCTCGTAATCTTCCAAATCACCTGAATTCGAAAAAGTTGTCCCTGGCAAAGCGTGTACTTCCGACATGAACGTACCCATCATGCGTTCTATGTGCGCACCATATTGAGGCCTCTTAACTTGCCTGAACTTGAGTTCTATGTTGTACTCGTTGCACGCCATCTTCAACGTATTACCGCGAAACTCTCTCGCATTATCAAGATGAATAATCCCTGGTATGCCCTGGCACGGCCAGTTTGTCTGGATACCAAATTTTGCGAGTAGAGGCTCTTTCGGCAAAATCAGGTTAGAAACACAAATGCCTGTTCCGAGAGTACCTGGGGAATCAAATGCAATGTAATAGCCCGCTACCATTCTGGAATTAACGTCGATGGCCAGGGTAAGCCATGGTCGCTTAAGTGGAAGACGATGAACGCTGTCGACCAAGATAATATCGACGGGAGTATGGTCAATCTGAATCAAACTATACGGCGTATCCTGCCATGGAATTGTTCCAAGAATCGGCCGCAAGGCAAGCGCTGCGTTCTTTCCATGGCGTTTCTTCGCCATTAAGACAGGACTGATCTGGCGGACTCTCGCTAAAAAAGTATTTTCATGAGGAACTTCATATCCAAGATCCTTGCATTGCATTTCAACTTCTCTGAAGGCTTTACTCGGCTTGAGCTTCTGGTCTGTGAGTAATTTACTTCCAATAACATGAGCGATGATCTGCTCAACTTCCGCAGACAATTTGGTTGTGCCTTTATCGTTCCGTGGTGCTCTCAGGAACACTGATACCCGGGGTGTCGCCTGGAATTTTTCAATCCATCTATAGACGGTAGAGGTATGAACCAATGCTGCAGTTGCAACGGCTTTCACGTCATCTTCTGTGCGCTCCGGCAAGGCAAGCAAGGCTCTCACTAAGCGGCACCGTTCGAGCGCTATGTTCCAGTCATGAGGATCAATATGATCCAGATCCAAGGAGGGCTCCATATTATTCGGGTGCTGATGCCCGGTCATTTCTTCAAATGAAAAATCAACCTCTTCGCCTCCTGGCTGGTCGATGCTGACAACCGTAACCATTTTTCTGCGTTTGCTTACACGACGGATGCAGTAAGTTATGCCGTCTTTCTCAAAGACAAGCCCTGGGTAAAGTTCTTTGGCAGGATTAGTCATTGATGTACCCACTGCAATACCATATTGGCGTATTCATGTTCAGCGGCTTTGTCAGGTCGGCATCAATAACTCCAATGTGCATCATCTGCCACATCATGGGAATCAACTCCAGTTGCTGTTGTTCATTTGAGGTCACCAGTCTCAACAATTCTTTGGGCGTAGAAACGGAAACCTTCTTGAGTGCTTCCCGTAACGCTACATGTTTAACTGGATCCCTGGACTCATCTCTCGTCAGAGAACGTTCACTGAAGCGAGTGAGAAACCGAACGTTGTTCAAGTAAGGTGTCCTGATCTGAGTATCAGTAATAATTTTGAAGCGGAACCCATATTCCCTGGCCCATTTCATGGCGCTTTTGAATTTGGGACGCAATTTTTCCCAATCACGCTTCAAGACCGCAGCAGGTTTGACCTCGAAAATAGTAGGTGGATGCAAAGGCACCATTTGAAGATGGGCGTAATGGTAAATGACTAGGACATCCGGGGTGTACTGCCTTTTCTGGCCAGCATCAGTTTGCCAATGCACCGTCATTGGCTGGACGCCATATCGTGCAACTGCTCTGTCAAACTCCAGCAGTAACAAAAAATCCTGCTCTAACCCAGATTCCGCATCACGTCCGGATCCATTTTTCGCTGAAGGAACTCGCCCAGTAACACTGTAGTGGCTTGGTCCAATAACACGCTTTGGCATAAGTAGCTCCTCAATACCGTCCGAGGGCTGCCAGCGCTTCTGTCTGTTCATATCGTTTGTACCGTGCGTCTCCATCACTAAACGATATTAAGGTATTTTCAAAATGATTTAAATTCCGCGAGGCAACTATTTTAAAAATGTTCATATCTTTATCTCATAAAGGCCTTGAATATGAGCATTGTGAGGAATGCCAATAAACCGTCGCCTTTGAATCGATATCAGTTTTCCCAACCATTTAGAATGAACGGCTACATAGAGAAGCTTGCGCCGTGTAAAAGTATTCGCCAATCCGGTATGTGGGTTGTCATCGGCCAGTGGTTCCACGCTCCTGCTTTGCAACTTACTCCTCCTTCGTCAGATGTGTTGCTAGTTAACTAATTTAGCTACAATAAGAGGAGAGATTTAAGCAAATCCGGTCAGCAAACTGGATGATCCTTACTTGATTTGGTTAAAAATAATTTCAATATTGGCAATATTGAATATAGCCCTTATTTGGAGGCATAAATGTCGCAAGCATTGGCATACTGTGAGAAGGCGGAGAAGAATATCAGCATCCAAGATGCGCATTCTTTGTATTTCAAACAACCCGAAGAAAAGCGGGAGCGGTTTATTTTTCGCTGCGGAGATCCGAAATGCCGGGAAGAAAAGAACCCTCTGATCGTCGCCGCACTGTACGACAGGCCCGATAGGCCCGGTCAGAAACGTGTCTCACCTTATTACCGCGAACATAAATTGCATGCCCACATTCCCAATTGCACCTGGATAGGTGTTGCTGGTAAAAAGGGAGACAAAACACCAACCGATACTGTCGATGGTGATATGTCTGGCTCCACGCTGACGGCAGCTGGTCTGTTATTCAAACTCAAGTCAAGAAAAAAACGCAGCACAAACTCGTCAACGCCAATAAGTGCCAGCGATTCTGGCGGAGACGACGGGGGCGAGAATCCGCAGGGACAAAAGCCAGTTAGATCTAGGATTCAGCCAACAACATCAAAATTCATGGCAACAGTCGCTGCCAATTTCCTGATGTTCACAAAAGAAGAACGCCAGGCCATTCCTTTAGCCATTGAAGGGAAGGAGAAAGGTACATTCGATAGCATCTGCATGTCAATTCATGGATATCATCCGTTTTATCAACCGAGCCGCATCTATTATGGCCGCGTCCAGGTACATGAGCTGACAAACGTCTTTTTTATAAAATTCTTCAAAAAAGTCAGTCCGACCGGAATTAAGGCGGATAGAACAAGCACAGCAGCCGTTAAGCTTTCGAAGCAATGGCTGGAGCAAAATGACCGGGCTGTCATGGAAAGGCTGCGTGACTTCGCAAGCAACGAAAGAGTTGCCTGGTGCTTTTTCTATACAGAGACCCAATGTACCGTCAAAGAAAATAAAGCGGTGTTCACAGTTGAAGAGGTCGACTACTTCGCGATCAGCGACGACCCCGAAGTCGAAACCTTGGAAGACAGTGTGGCTGACTAGAAATCTCGTAAATATCACAGTCCATTAGTTGCAGTAGTGTCTTTCACTTCTTCAATTTCAGAGGAGCGACAAACACCCAAGTACAGGTAAGCATTCGTACCTCGCTGATCAGATTTTTTCCAGGTGATGGGACCTCTGCCATTACCTTCATCTTTAGTTGCGTTATAGCTGCCATTGTTACAGCAAAAAGGATATTCGTTCAAAACCTCGTTAATTTTCTTGAGAGCTGGTACACCCGACTTTACCTTGCTTTGGTTAAACATATGCATGAGCGTTGGAGTGGTCGCGGAATTCCAACTATTCAACGAATCATCAGGTGGAAGATCCTGGGCCAGCTTTTGTGCCACAGGATTCAAATGTTCGTTCATCATTAAGTCTTTTCCATGCTCCATTGCTGACCGTAGAATTATCGCCAAGAGTAACCTGGGATGCGAATTCCCTCTAGGGAGAGGAAGATCTATCCCATCAAGTTCAAACCAAAAACAGTTCTCCCGAATACCAAAACGAAATCTTTTAAGTTGAGGAAACTCCGCTGCTCCCTGACTCTTCGGTAAACCCTGACCACATAGGATTTGATCTGAGAACTGAGATTTGCAAACTTCTGATTTCATTCTGGCATCATGCAAAGCGACTGTCATGCATGGATGCAGGTAGAAGCAATCTTTGGTTGGAATGCGAATATCAGAAGCTGGGAAAGTATTTGGTGGAAGAAAAAATTGACGCTGCTCTCTGTTGGTACCAAGTAAACCGCGTTGATAATAATAGCACCCAGGGTGCGTCTTATCAGAATATTTGAGCTCAAATGCGTTTGCCATCCTGTTCATTTGAGCCCTGGTCACCACATTGGACGGGAAAAATTCGAGGAAAAGGTCATAAGAATCATCCCATCTCGGAAAACTCTCCCCTTTGTATTTTTCAAATACCTCCGCAGCACCGGCACGAATCGCATCCCTGAGTTTCTTGTCGTTAGAACGTTCGCTAGGGAGGCAATGTCGGGCTATATAACCGCCAATCCGCATCAGATCTCGTGGGCGGCCCAAGGTGTGCCGCAGTATGCATTCAAAGATGCCTTCTTCAACCGGGACGTTTTCGTTTGACACAACTCGGTCATGAGAAAAACTTTTCCGTCCAAAAAACCTGGTGATCATATCGGTTTCTGAAGGGCAAGCTACCGATTTTTCATCTTCCATCTCGACATTCAGATCAAAGATTTTTCTCAGGTCATGAGTGTTATATTGAAGAATTTCGCAAAACTCATCCAGGTTTGACGTTCTTTTATTGTATGCTTCAATCCTAATTGTGGCAGAGACTTTGATTTTAGGGCTATGTTTCTTATATTGAGCTATGGCGTCTACGAGACCTAGTTGTGAGCTCACCCATATGTTAGTTGTGTCAATTCCGGCAGCAATATCGCTGAAATGAAGGGGATCACAAAACTCCTCCAGTGCCTCATCAATATTATCAATAAAGACGCCAATTTCTTCGTTCAGTTTTTGTACATACTCCCGTACGAGCGGAAGTGCTTTCCTGGCAGCCTCAACATTATTATGGCTCTGGATTAACCACAGCGCATAGTTCGCCACGTTCTCGGAGTTAATGCGTTGATTTGTCGCAGTCCGAAATAAGGTTCCGAAAACACTATCCTGATTTCCGTCGTCTTTGAAGAGGCACATCAGTGCGGCAGCAATTGATACCTCCCAGATTAATCCCCAGTCTTCTTTTTCACTCAGTGATTTAATTAGTTCGTGCTCGGTCGGCTTCAGATGAAAACTTGGAATTCGCTCAATTAAATTGTCCCCCGTCGGTAAGCACTTGATATCCTCCTTGCGGTATTTGGAGGATTTATAGAGCAGTGCCAATGTTTTTCCTTGTCCTTTGCCTGCGACAAGCACTGACCGATGCTTGTCTGGACTGATCTCCAGAAAACGTTTCAACGCATCGTTGAGAATGAGGTCGATGTGATTGAGATCTTCGACCCCACCTACACTGCTCGCATCAATGGTCCATGGCGATCTGTTTCGATGCAATTTAGTCCCCTTTTCTGATTTGGCATTTATCCACACCTACCAGACTTCTACATCCAGACTGGTACCTTACTACCACACATAATACACGCTGCTTTGGTCACGCTATGTCATTACCCCAAGGAGACTTAAAAACGTATTATCTTTCTCGATCAAACCAAGACAGTATAATCTTTAAGCTTCAAAAAATTAACCACACAGCTAATCAATTAATGCAACAACTACTTTGACGCGCACTGTTTGAATTTCACAACCCACTCCTAATGTCTCTAACTTCTTCAATTTCAGAGGGGAGGCAAATGTCAAAGTAGACGACAGCATTCGTTCGCTTATCAGATGTTTGCCATGTGATGGGGCCTTTACCCAACCCCACACTACTTTCACTTGCCTTATAGCTACCCTCATTACAACATAGAGGGTATTTGTTCAAAATCTCGTTAATTTTTTTTAGAGGTAACTTTGCTTTGCTTTGGTTAAATAAATCCATGAGCGTAGCGGCAGCTTCGGAGTTCGAACGGATAGACAAAACATCACATGAAAGGTCTTTGGCCAGCTTTCGTGCCATAGGATTTAAATGTTCATTCACGTTTAGCTGTCTCCCATGCTCCATTACAGATTGCAGAATTATCGCCAAGAGCAACCTGGGCTGAGAATGACCTCCTGAGAGTGCAAGATCTATTCCGTCAAGTTCAAACCAAAAACAATTATCCCGAATACCAAAACGAAATCTTTTAAGTTGAGGAAACTCTGCTACGGCCTGACTCGTCGGTAAACCTTGACCACATAGGATTTGATCTGAGAACTGAGATTTGCAAACTTCTGATTTCACTCTGGCATCATGCAATGCGACTGTCATGCATGGATGCAGGTAGAAGCAATCTTCGGTTGGAAAGCGCTTATCAGAAGCTAGGAACGTATTTGGTGGAAGAAAAAATTGGCGCTGCTCTCTGTTGGTACCAAGTAAACCACGTTGATAATAATAGCACCCAGGGTGCGTCTTATCAGAAAACTTGAACTCAAACGCGTTTGCCATCCTGTTCATTTGAGCCCTGGTCACCACATTGGACGGGAAAAATTCGAGGAAAAGGTCATAAGAATCATCCCATCTCGGAAAACTCTCTCCTTTGTATTTCTCAAATATCTCCGCAGCGCCGGCACGAATCGCGTCCCTCAGCTTCTTGTCGTTAGAACGCTCGCTACGAGGGCAATGTCGGGCTATATATCCCCCAATTCGCATCAGATCTCGTGGGCGGCCCAAGGTGTGCCGCAGTATGCATTCAAAGATGTCTTCTTCAACCGGGACGTTTTCGTTGGACACAACTCGGTCATGAAAAAAACTTTTCCGTCCAAAAAACCTGGTGATCATATCGGTTTCTGAAGGGCAAGCTACCGATTTGTCATCTTCCATCTCGACATTCAGGTCAAAGATTTTTCTTAGGTCATGAGTGTCATATTGAAGAATTTCGCAAAACTCATCCAGGTTTGACGCGCGGTTAGTTGGATATTTTTTGTACGCTTCAATTCTAATTGTGGCAGAGATTTTGATTTTCTTGTTCAACTTCCGATACTGGTCTATCGCATCTACTAGTCCGAGCTGTGAGCTAACCCATATCTCTGTTGGATCAATTCCAGCTGCAATGTCCCTGAAGTGAAGGGGATCACAAACCTCCTCCAGAGCCTCGTCAATATTGTCAATGAAGACGCCAATTACTTCGTTCAGTTTTTGTACATACTCCCGTACGAGCGGAAGTGCTTCCCTGGCAGCCTCAACGTTATTGTGGCTTTGAATCAACCACAGCGCATAGTTCGCCACGCTCCCAGAGCTAATGCGTTGATTTGTTGCAGTCCGAAATAAGGCCCCGAAAACACTATCCTGAGTTCCATCGTCTTTGAAGAGGCACATCAGTGCAGCGGCAATTGACACCTCCCAAATTAATCCCCAGGCCTCTTTTTGGGTCAGTGATTGAATCAGTCGGCGTTCGGTAGGCTTTAAGTGAAAATTTGGAATTCGTTCAATTAAATTGTTCCCCGTCGGTAAGCACTTGATACCCTTCTGATGGTAATTGAAGGATTTATAGAGCAATGCCAGCGTTTTTCCTTGTCCTTTGCCTGCGACAAGCACTGACCGATGACTGTGAAGACTGATCTCCAGAAAGCGTTCCAGCACGTCGTTGAGAATGAGGTCGACGTGATTGAGATCTTCGACCCCATCTACGCTACACGCATCAATGGTCCATGGCGATCTGTTTCGATGCAATTTAGTCCCCTTTTCTGATTTGGCATTTATCCACTTCTACCAGACTTCTACCAGACTTCTACCTCCTGGCTGATACCTTACTACCACACCTTCTATGCGTTGCTTTCATGACGCTATGTCGATACCCCAATCTGCATTTGAATTCAATTTATGTCAAGCCTAATCTTTCCTCACCAACTTTCCATCACCGCCTGGAGGTAATCATGAAGAAGGATTCAAGCAAGTCTCACAAGTGCAAAAAACACCCTTTCGCGTCCCACCTCGTAGCGTATATTCGTCAGTTGCATGTAACTGATAATTATCACGGCTTCCTTGAATTGCTCAATCACTGGTTCTTCATCACCAGCGCGATCTTCTTGTCTTCGATGGCCTGGAAGTATTTTTCTACTCCCGGTGCTGCGCTGACCTATCTCCTGGTGTTGGTCCATATCGGCGGCCGCCAGAGGAGCCTGGCCGATGTTTTGCACCAAGCCTCACATTTGACGCTGGCAAAAAATAGGATGCTCAATAATGTGCTGGGAACCATCTTCTCTGGCTATTTCGTTTTCCAAAGCCTCACAGGCTATCGTGCAACTCACGGCAAAGGTCATCACGGGCACTTTGGTGACCCTGAAAACGATCCTGACTTTAAGCATCTCACCGAGGTCGGATTGTGCGGCGTAAATCGTACACCCGTGGCAGTCATTAAATTCGTCATAGGTCTGTTCTCGATCAGTTCTATTTATAAATACCTGGTCTACCTTACAAAAAATCGCATTTTCCCGATGGAAGAAAGTCGTGCGGAACGCACCGGCCGTTTGCTGTTCTACACTTCCATCACCGTTGCCTTGATCTACTACGACCTGATGTTCATCTTCTTTTTCTACTGGATCATACCCTTGATCACTACGCAGGCCTGGATTGGCGCCAGTGCTGAATTGTCAGAACACTTCCCGATGATCGACTGCGAAGACCGCATTGACATCATCACGACACGAAACAGGCACTGCGGGAACATCACAAACTTCATTCTGGGCTTGCGAAAGGCTGAGGGCTTACACCTGGTGCATCACTTGTTCCCTGGCCTGCCGGCATGGCATGCTGTCAAAGCAC
Source organism: Undibacterium paludis (assembly GCF_022568815.1). Taxonomy (GTDB): domain Bacteria; phylum Pseudomonadota; class Gammaproteobacteria; order Burkholderiales; family Burkholderiaceae_D; genus Undibacterium. The sequence goes on from NZ_JAKZHX010000001.1 coordinate 624,944, forward strand.
ATGAGGTACTGATGGCCGATCCGAGCTACCGTTCCGTGAATCTGGCGATCGGACACGGATGGAAGCAAATTTTCCTGGAAATCATTTCGGCGCAGACCAACCTCAGTGAAATATATGCAAATTCCCAGATAAGCGACGTCGATACAATGAAGTAAGTGACCATAATTCAAGTGTCGGAATTCCACCTATTTATAAATGACGTAATTTGAAGCCTCATATGCTGCGCCCCTTGTGATCTCTGCAGAAATCACAAGGGGCGCAGTAGTTTTTATGGATCACCAGAAACAGTTATGTCAAATCATGTATTAAATCCACCTCAAAAGACGCTAAATGAAGTTCTGATGGGCATACATCGGCAATAATCTAGGTACGCAATGTGGCAAAAAAGATACTAAATTATGTTCCAGAGCGGTATTTTGGAAATTCTACTTGAAGAAGCGACAATTCCAAGAGAAACTAAGCGAAAGCATAATCATATAACTTACTCTCAAGCATAGTTGTCATGGCCCCAGAAGATATTATTGCCATTCGAAAATCGATCGGTCTCACCCAGGCAGACTTCGCACGTCTATTTGACGCTCATGTGATGACTATCAGTAAGTGGGAGCGTGGTGTAGTCACACCGTCACCATACCAAATTGGATTGATGGAGCATTTCAGACAAAAAGTGAGCGCAGAACAAGCACGGGCTAGAACTGAAGTAAAGCAGTTGCTCATTAATGCAGGGGTCATTGCTGCATTAATTTGGCTGCTGTCTCAAACAAAAAAATGAAGGAGAATTAATTTGATGAATTTCACCAACCAATTCGCGGACCTGGCAATTATTGCCAGACAAAAACTGACTGGGTTGGGCGAGCACTGTGGCGTACAGCTGTCTGATGGGCATGTTCTGCATACCACGTCAACATCTGGTGTTCAGTTGGTCACATATGAGAAATTTGCAGCGGGGAAACCTGTGCGGCAAGTTCGCCCGATTCCGCTTGCTGAACAACCCAATGTGCAAAGACGTATGCTGGAAGAATTGGCCAGCCGAAAACCATACCATCCACTGGAAAATAATTGCGAGACACTTGCCAACCGGGTTGCTGGTTTCGAGCCTTCCAGCCCACAAGCGCAGTTTTGGGTTGTAACGGCTCTCTTGGCAGGTTTTCTTTTCTTGGCAAACCGCTAGACGTTACATATCACTGGCTTTACGCCGAGGCAGGCTCAAAACATCATTGAGCAGATCTATCTATGGCGACTGAATAAACTCAGCAAGGATAATTAAAGGAATTGCTAATGGCAAAGTTTCTCAATACGAGTGCGACCAACTATTTTCTGGAAGAAATGATCAAAGAGGCGCAAGAACGCCTGATTCTTATTAGTCCATTTTTGAAGCTGAATGATCGCATGAGAGAACTGCTCGAAGATAAGAATCGTCTAAAAATTGATGTCCGCATTATTTACGGTAAGAGCGAGCTGCCGCGCAAAGAGCTGGAATGGCTAAATAGCCTCACTTATATCCGCACCAGTTTCTGCAAAAATCTTCATGCCAAGTGTTACATGAACGAAGAACTCTGCATCGTCACAAGTATGAACCTCTATGAGTTCAGTCAAGTCAACAACAACGAAATGGGAGTTTTATTCAGCCGGTCAGAAGATACCCAGCTCTACAAAGATGCCTACGAAGAAGCCCAGCGAATCATTCGTATCAGCGACGAAGTCAGTTGCGCGCAAGAGCAGGTTTCAATTGAACCCGAAGACACCAGTAACTCATCTCCAGGCAAGGCAGATACTCCAGACAGTCTTGGGAAGCTCACTTCATCAAAATTCGGACAGAAGCTTGGAATCAAAGTGCATGTGCTCCTGGAGCGTGCAATTGTTTCTGGTCATCTTGTACTTACTGATGACAAACATGTTCTTACCCAAAAGGGAACAGATGCCGGTATAGAATTTGTAGCCAAGTCTCGATTTGGCCCGTATTTTCTGTGGCCGGAGGGCTTTCAACTGCCCTAATTTTACCCGACACTACGAGGAGCTGAAATTGACTCCCGTTTATCAAGGAAAATAGTTTAAAGACAAAATTTAAGCAACATAATAGGGAAAAAATGTCTGACTTTCGACGCGGAGCCTTGAACGATGCTTGTGTTGCACTTGCGAAAAGTGTTTACCCAGGCTCGATGGAACTTTCTCCCGATGTAATAGAAACGCTGGCGTATAAGTACGAAACCATCGCCATTCAGTATCTTGATTACATCGTTATGCAAGGTAGGGATCCGAATATCTTAACCAGAGCTGTCACTTACCTTTGCGACGCACATGGAATTCCACCAATGGGAACCGAGATGTCTTGGTTTGAGAATACGTTCCAATGCGTGATCGAATTGGCAGTTCCTAACAGCCTATACGGCGGTGATGCATTGAATTTTCTCAATGATGTGCGTGATGGCATTGTCGAAGTTATCGAAGCGTCAGACTCTGATTGAGAAAATCGGCGCCAGCATCAAAACCTAGCTGGAAGCCAGAAAAAAGAGTAACGAAATCATATCAATATTTTGTAGACATCGATTTAATTTATCTGCGCAGCTAAACTAGCGAAAATAGCTAAAGAAAGCTGAATCAAAGGTGATCTCTACGATAATTCTTTAAAAGTATCTTTGAACATAAACTGCGGAACCTGAGAGAATATGTCAACAGCTTGTCTCATTTTTATTTAGGTTGTGAAAATGAATAATCAAGAACCAAAGACTACCGAGTCGGAAATCAGTAAATTCGGTGAGGTACCTGCTGATTTTCCGATGACAGCACTACTAGGAGCAATTTCTGGAGCCCAAGCCAAGCAGTTATTGACAGAATACGAAGGTAAATTCTATTCGCCAGGTACTTCGCCTCCGGAACGCTTCCAGCGATGGGATATATGTGAAGATTTAGCCAGGCAGTTTAGCGAAAAATCTCTGGAGTCCAAGGCCGGCAAGCGAGCGCACATGTCTGAAACCGAGATTCTTCAGCAATACTATGCACGGCTTTTAAAAACCGGCTGGGTATCCGATGCCGAGGGTGTTTGGGTCATCCATAGAGTTTCTGCCATACTTTCCTGGCCTAAACTGGCACTTTGAAACCGACGACAGGTTCAGGTTGCCACAAAAAATAATTGATCATTTTTGATCAAAGGGCGTTCCTAACTATGTAGCCGAAAGCGATCCCACTCCCGCTCCTTCAATGAGGAACCTAAGCCGGCGATGCCATCTTGGCAATAGAGTCAAAAGCCACCTTAAGGTGGCTTTTGACTTTAAGGACTAGTTGTATTTCCTTGCAATGTTATCTGTACTTTGGACTCACGGAGCGAGCCTATACTGATCGCCGTATAGCTGTGCCGATAAACATAAGTTGCGACTTTAAAGTCAATTTAAAACCGGAATTGGTAAAAATCACAAAATTCCAAAGAAAAGCGGCATGCTCGCATTCAAACAGGAAGTGATTAGGCAAGCTGAGCTAAAGGGTATGCACTAGGTATTTTTCTCGATCAACATAGTGCTTGCGTAGAATTCGATTTTACTTCGATATTCTGCTTGAGGCATTCTTGGCAATATGCTACTTTAATGAAGCCGCATTCTCGGTCAAATATGATGGAGCATCCAAATGATAACAAAAGCTATTCTGATTAGTGCTGCACTATTTTTTGCTTCTTCCGGAATGGTTCTCGCGGACACTCGGTGTACTAGAGACGCTTACGGCAACACAACATGTAGGGACTCTTATGGCAACACCGTAAGGGGCACTACCGATGCATATGGCAATTCAACTTATCGGGACAACTACGGCAACACCGTCCGTGGTACCACAGACACTTACGGTAATTCCACATACCGCGATAATTACGGAAATACTGTTCGCGGCACTACAGATGCCTACGGAAACTCCACCTATCGAGACAATTACGGAAATGTGACGCGAAGCACTACTGACGCGTATGGCAATACAACTTACCGTGACAACTATGGAAACACCACTAGGTCAAGTACGGATGCATACGGTAACTCAACTTACCGTAACAATACGTATAACCAACCCAGCAATCTGTACAACCAAAACAAGGTCTGCACGAAAGACTATTACGGCAATGTCACTTGTCGTTAAGATTAAATTTGAGATGTCAGATTACTCGCAAACTTTAGTTACTTGGTTTTGAAATCAGGCAGAACTCATGTTTGCCATCACAGCACTGTTGTTTTCAATGGTGCGATCACATAGAGCATGAGGTTAGTACAGCTCAACGCGATAGCAGTGCTCAAAGATCCCCTTGAGCCCGGGTTGCAGATAGTATTCCTAGTTTGAAGTTTTGAAGGTCGTCACCTTTACATTTGCGCCGAATGCCAAGCAGAAATGTCGGGCTGGACAAACTAACCTTTAAGACCTGGCGAATGCCTCAAATGCCAAGGCTGTTTGCTTGGCTAAAAAAAGTCAGGCATGAAATTCGTGCTGACGCTATCAAGGTATTTGGAAAATAGAAGGGTGTAGAATTTTCCGCGATTGGATGATTTTTATTAACTTTGGTCGAGTCAAATTATCCGAAGGAGGTACTGCTTAAATTCGGGCAAATTTGAAGAGCACAAGGTTCTGCGCCTTAAAATATTTAATCTCTAGATCAAGTTTTTACAGTAATCAGAGAGTTGCAATTTAAACAATATAATCAATTAGAAAAATTGTCAGGGGACTAGCTAGTGCATATTGAGTCTATCAAGATTTCAGGCTTCCGATGTTTTGGTCCGATCCCAATAACAGTGCCGATTTCGCCGGAAGTCACTGCGATTGTTGGTCCAAATGCAGCAGGTAAAACAGCACTCCTGCACGCACTATCGAAAGTATTCGGCGTTTCACGTGCGCACCGTACCATCCTGCGTTCGGATTTTCATTTGGGAGCAAAAGACTCTCCTGACGATGGTAAAACCAAAGATCTGTTCATCGAAGTGCTGATAGGGTTACCCGAACTTACCGATGATACAGCAACACCTGAGACGATTGCCCCTAGTTTCCGGCATATGCTAATAGAACGAGAAGGGGAAGATCCAGTCTGTCGTGTGCGTCTCGAAGCCCGATGGGAAGACGACGGTACGATTGAGGGCGATGTTTCACAAGAACTCTTCTGGGTTGACACGCTTGATGACAATCCGGCGAAAGATAACTGTCAACCTGTTTCTGCGGCAGATCGTGGCCTGATCCAGCTGTACTACACACCAGCCAGTCGCGACGCGGCAGCTCAGGTTCGAGCAACCAGCGGCGCACTTGCTGCGCGGCTACTCCGTGCGATCGAATGGTCCTCTGAGACAGAAGACGCTGTTCAAGAGGCCAGCGAAAATCTCACCACCGCATTCGAGGGAGAATCAGCAATTGCCTCGATCGGTAGCGCCTTGCAAACACGCTGGTCGGCCCTCCACGACGACATGGTCGATACGAAACCTAGGCTTAGCCTGGTCAGTCGTCGGTTCGAGGAAGTCGTCAACAAGATTGCTGTCATCTTCGAGCAAGGACCAGACGGACAGGAGCGCAATATTGATGCTTTAAGTGATGGACAACAATCGCTTTTTTACTTCGCTTTGGCCGCAGCCGTTTTCGATCTCGAACGCGAGGTAGTAGAGGGCACAGTTAAAGGATTTCGTGACGACACCCTACATATCCCCGCACTCACACTTTTCGCTTTGGAAGAGCCGGAAAACCATCTTTCGCCTTATTTCCTTGCCCGCATCATCCATCAAGTTCGCTCACTGACCGACGAAGGTAGTGCTCAAGCCATCATCACCAGCCATTCGCCCGCAGTGCTGAGTCGCGTCGATCCAGAGGAAGTTCGCTACTGCAGATGTGATTCAAAAACACGTGTATCCTCCGTCAAGAAGATCAAGATTCCACCTAAGGCTGATGAGGCTGCCAAGTTCGTTCGCGGTGCTATGCTCGCCTACCCGGAACTCTACTTCGCCCGGTTCGTCTTGCTTGTAGAAGGCGATTCAGAACGGATCGTCTTACCTGCTTTGGCAGAGGCGCTTGGTCTGCTGATAGACCCTGCTTTCGTTGCAATCGTCCCTCTTGGCGGACGGCATGTACAGCATTTTTGGCGATTGTTGAAACAGTTAGGAATCCCACATGCAACCCTGTTAGACCTTGATCTGGGACGTGAAGGTGGTGGCTTCGGTAGAGTTAAAACGGCGATAGAAAAGCTCATCGAATTTGGAGCTCCCAAAAATCAGCTATTGGAAATCACAAATGGCATACTATCCGACCCAGATTTTGCAGCAATGCACACCTGGAAAGATCACACACATTTAGAAGGCTGGGTTAATAGCCTTAAGCCACACGGCGTCTATTTTTCGGCACCACTCGATCTTGATCTAGCTATGTTACGCGCCTTCCCAAGCGCGTACGCAGCCATAATCCCTAAGGGAGGTGGTCCAAGAATGGCTGTGGATAAGGCAGCGGAGGTAGTGCTCGGCACTGCGGGACCAGGGCTCACACTGTACACGGATACGCTCAAAGACTATCCCACACTTCTGCCAGCCTACCGCTATCATTTTCTCACCAACAGCAAGCCTGCAACACATCTGGCGGCCCTGGCACACATCAACAAAAAAGACTTAAAGGAAGGTATGCCTGCCTTACTAGCGGAGGTTCTCAAGCATATTGCTAAGACCTTGCGGAGAGATTAGATATGCCAGTGTCGTCGAGAAGGATCCGCTCAGAAGATTGGAAGCCCATTGGAGTAGATGAGCTAGAAAAGAATGCACTTATAGTCGTCCAGTCGGCAAAAAACCGATCAGTCATTGCTGGTCCTGGCGCTGGGAAGACGGAATTACTTGCCCAACGCGCCGCTTACCTCCTTCAAACTGGTAAAGCTCCAGCACCGCGGCGCATACTTGCAATCAGCTTCAAGCGCGACGCTGCTACAAACCTCACTGCACGCGTTCGCCAACGCTGCCATCGCAACCACGCCGATCGCTTTGACTCAATGACGTTCGATGCCTTTGCGAAGGGGTTGATTGACCGTTTCGGTCAGGCGCTACCCCAGCGCTGGAGACCCCGACCTAATTACGATATTATGTTCCCGGTTGAAAGGGATTATCGGGAATTCCTATCTCAGTTAGTTGGAACGCCACCAGCTACAGTCGGAACCTATGCCGATATCCAGGCGATATCGGTAAAAACCTTCGAACGCCGGTATTTAGTCGGATCGCCACTTCCGGTCGACGGTTTGCCGAATTCGACACCTGTCCAGTGGGCTGCAGATAGATTTTGGCAAATGTCACTCCATACAGGCAATAAAAGCGTCTTGTCATTTCCTATGATCGGGCGACTCGCCGAAATTCTGTTGCGAGTTAATCCAATCGTGCGTGATGCACTTCGGTTGACCTACTCACATGTGTTCATGGATGAATTCCAGGACACGACACAAATCCAGTATGATCTCGTTCGCACTATCTTCCTTGGCACCGACACTGTTATTACCGCGGTTGGGGACAACAAACAGCAGATTATGCGCTGGGCAATGGCAATGGACGATCCATTCACCGCCTTTGACGAAACCTTTGGAGCAACGCGAACGCCGCTTTCCAATAATTACCGCTCATCACCGGAACTGGTGCGTATCCAGCACATCTTGGCGCAGGCTTTGGACGCCCGAGCCGTTGCCCCTGTGTCAAAAACCGTTGGTACAATTACAGGGGATAGTTGCGCCATATGGGATTTTTCGACGCCAGAGATTGAGGCAAAGCGTCTCGCCGCTTTTATCGCAAGCGAGATGAAAGCACATACGCTCGCTCCGCGCGATTTTGTCTTACTGGTGCGGCAGAAGGCCAACGAATATGCCGCGATTCTTGGCCCAGCCTTTGCGACTGTGGGAATTCATTTGCGCAATGAAGCGGGCATGGTTGGATCAATCATGCTCCAAGACTTGCTTGTAGAAGCCGCGTCAGAATTGATCGTAGCAATTCTACGTCTTGCCATAACCACTAGAGCAGGACGACATTGGAGCAAGTGCCAAGTGGCGCTAGTCACTTTATGGGGAATAGCATATGACGATGAGGTTGCACAGGCCAATCTCGCCAGAGAATTAGATGCTTACGTACTCAAGTTCAAAGCGAATCATAACAATCCACCAAATTCAAAAGCGGAATCACGGCAGATAATAGACGACATTATAGGATTTATCGGTTGTGACAGATTGATCTCGACACATCCTGCTTACGGACAAGGGGAGTGGCTCGAAAAAGTCCTTGATTCAATAGCCGAGCATTTGTGGATGTCGGCAGTTGCTGGCACTAAATGGGTTCCAGCTCTCGATATTTACGAAGGTATTCACGCAGTTCCACTGATGACGATTCACAAAAGCAAGGGTCTCGAATACCATAGCGTCATATTTGTCGGACTAGACGATGGCGCATGGTGGAGTTTTTCCAACGATCAGATCGAGGCAACTGCGGGGTTTTTTGTGGCTTTCACGCGCGCAAAACAGCGCGTTGTTTTCACATATTGTGCGCAGCGCGGCGCGCGAACAAATATCGCCGTCCTTTATCAACTACTCATAAATGCTGGCGTCAAAATCGTCAACATTGCTTGAATTTGCAAGCACGCCACTGCTTAACCAACAATAATCGATTTACTTTATCTGTACAGCTAAACTAGCGAAAATAGCTAAAGAAAGTCGATTGACAACTATCTAGCCAGTATCGAAAAAACGATCACATTGATCAAGCATGCCTCTTCGTATCTTAGCCTCAACCTAGAAGCGTATTAAAAATCATGACCCGTTTGTTCGATTCACCCTACATGCATGGAAATTGTGTACCCTTGTTTGACGTAATACCTCCAACACAAAAGATAAAGATAATTTTTCTGCTCAACACTTAATTAAGTTAATTCAACAACAATTTGACAATTGTTTAATAATTTATTCGCATTTATGATTTAAATGCAAAAATTACAAGTTACCATCAAACCTATCTTGAATTGATGTTTCTCAAACTGACTATCTACCAAGCTCTTTAAGGGTCGGATATGACCCGAGTTTCATTAATGCGTTAGAGTGCCTGCGAACTGCGGCAAACTAATTCGAGGAAATCAGCGTGGGGTCAAGGCAGTATTGCATTGTCGTAGACTGAACTGTAGAACGAATTTTTATGGACTGACCGATCGTGATTCAAGGATTGACGCAACCTGGGTGACTGTAGTGAAATCGCGACCGAACTGATGCAGCACGAAGAATTTCTGCTCTCGCAATTGAGCACCGGGTTGAATGTTGCAAAACGCGATTCGATTGATCTGGTTAAATAAGATAGGGAAAATCTGTATGGCTACTAAATCTGATCATAAGAATTCACCACTTATATTTGAAATCGATGATGTCAACGGGGTCTACAGATTCCCTGTAATACAAGCGTTAAATTTCAGTTTTGAGCAAATACAGAAGTTTGATGACCAGGAAAGTCCCGTCCCCCTGTTTTTAGAACTCAATCTCGCGGCTCCATGCCAAATGGCATGTCAGTATTGCTTTACTGAGTCTGCAACTCTCTTAGATCGGAGGAAATTCAAACTGAGAGACGTAGATCTGTTCGCTCTTAGAGAGAAAAAAATAACACCATTATCAGTTTCCGAAATCTGCGATGCGATGGCGCAGTTTTCGAGTATGGGTGGATCGGTGATTTTCTTGTGCAGCGAGGGTGAAGTCTTGATTAGAAAAAAATCGTGTAGGCAACTGGCATTGAAAGCTAAGGAGCTAAATTTAGGACTGATTATTTATACGAATATGAAAGTGCTAGACGAAGAATATGCGACGGAACTTCATAATCTCGGAGTTAACTTAAGCTGCAAGTTGGAGAGCTTAAACCCTCAAATTAATGATCAATTAATTCCAGGAAAGACCATTAACCACTTTTACAATTATGTAAATTTTAGTGGAGTGGATATTCCAGAACAACTAAGTATGTTGTTGCAAGTATATGAAGATGACCTAAGTAAACTCGGGTTGAGTACGACCTTAACAAACCTGAACGCACCAGGAATACTCGAAGTAAGGAAATTTGCATTTGAACATGGTATGCAACATATGATCAAAGGTTTGCATTTCGACGGCTATGCAAACAAGAACGATATATTACTTAAGTTGGATCCGAACTCTTTAAAAAAAGTTGAAAGTGAGTTAGAAGAATTCGGTTCTCGTTACGGGTACTCATGTCCTAGACAAGACTGTGCTGGAGAGCATCAACATGCTTACGACATCAGAACGTGGCTAAATAATAGGAAAAGTCATAGTAGTGGCATGTTTGCGAAAGTTATTACTAATCAAGCCGGCGCGTTTGCAGAGTACAAAGGTAATTTTGTAAGCGTGCGAGATGACCAAGGCATAGTTAACCTCAGCAATATGTTTAAGAAATTGTCACAGCTTGGGGAACACGATATATGAAAACCCTCGAAACCAATAACTACTCCATACATAGTGAAGACATGGAGAGAACAATTGGAAGTATGTCCGAACTTGCTGACGGTAGACTCCCAACAATTTACCCGTATCAATTACAGGTAAATCTAACTGATCGTTGCAATCTCTTTTACCCAAATGGGCCCAAAGACTGTGTAGGTTGTTCGTTCCCAATCAAAAATGACATCTCAGTGCCAATTGATGGGTTAATAAAGAACATTTCTCAATTCGCATCTTTCCAAGGCCAATCGGTATTGATTACTGGTGGAGGAGAACCTGGCATGTATGCTAGCTGGAAGGACTTACTTCAAGAAGTTGCCAAGAGAGATCTAAGCTTAGATGTGAACACAAATGGACTAGTATCGATCGTATATGAAAAGTTAGTCCGAAATGATGCCCTGGGTGCCAGCCTATTACAAAAAATATATTCACGTCAAAGAAAAGTCTCGACAATGAGTTTTTCTGTTCATGAACAAGGTGCTTATACGGCAATTAAGCGAATGAACCAGATTAAACGAGAATTAGATTTGAACCTAAGACTGCGATCAACATTTTTGCTCCATGCAGATACTACTCAAGATGAAATAGATCGGTTCATAGAAAATAGCGCTAATAGTGGTAGTGATGTTATCCACTTCAAACCTTTTCATGTGTTCGATCCTAACAGTGAAAAACGGCGCTTCATCAAAAATATACCGGCCTATGAATATGTGAATGCTTTATGCAGTAATAGTCAAATCGAACTCCAAATTGGAGCGTTGAGATTAGATCGCATGCATACAGATTATTTATCGATTGAAGAAAAAATGATCTCAGATAGAAAATTAAATCAGTTTGAGGACTTAGCATTCGATCCCGTGTTCACTATATTTCTGGATACGAATTTGCGACCGGCTTTCAATTGCGATACAAAAGCAGTTGGAATTGGCGGAGTAAAGGAACGATTAATTGATAATCATCTTACTACGCCGAAGGATTACTTTCTTCAAGCGATTTTAGGCATTGTAACTGCAGACACAAACAATCATTTGGTTGGCGACAATTTTACAGAAATGAATCAATTAATCTTGTCAAATGCCAAGTTCAGTACATTGATTACGTTTCTAAAAAATCTTCGCACTCAATTTTTTGCCAAAAAAATGAGCGGGCAGGATATTAGTCGAATTCTTAGCGCCCATTTCGTCTGATTGTAAGTAATCGAGGAAAAGCAACAGGCGTTTGCAGAAACAGCTACTACGCTTCTCTAACACCAGCACGCTCACCCCATGCATAGTTAGGTAAGTCCAGTGTTCCATACTATTACTTACCTAGGTGAATTTGGTATCTCTAGCATCAGATTTGGCGCGCAAAGTGGCGCGAATTCATTTGCGCGCCACTTTGCAATGATTATCACAGTTTCGCCAATCAGCAGAGAAAGAAGATGAAACCGGCTTTCTCAGCTCATTTTCGTATTTGGGGGAAGTTGCAGAAGAGGACGTTCTAAATGCCCTGGAGACCATCGAAGCTCAAAACCTTTTCGTGGAAGCGCTTCGTGGCTAAACACGGCTGGCTCCGAGTTGAGTTATTGGACCAAGAGACCTATCCAGGAGCGGATCCCTTGTTTTGGTCTGCCATTGTCGGAATTTTAGGGACGGAATACCAAATTGCTGCAGAGGGGCCCTATGGGGGTATGTACCAGTCGCAACTAAAATCGGCGTATTTGAGCCGCCAGCATTTGTCAGAATAGACGATCATGTGAGATTGATGCGCCATGCTGACGATTCATGGACTTGCGAAGGGTGGGCCTACAGCATTGTTGGTCACTACATCGCGCAGTATGCAAGGATCGAGCTAGCTGAGCCATCAAGCTACAAGAAACGAATCAAAGCCTGCGTTGCAGAAACTCACGGCCTGTTAGCTTCCACGATGGTGAAATAGAGCTGAAGGTCACTGACGTCAGGACTGATGAGGCCCAATAGCGATTCGAGCTAGCTACAAACTAGCGCCTGACGAATCGCCTTATCACTTAGAGTACCGCTGGTACCAAAATCGTCTGTGGACCAACGTAAAATGTTACCGGGGCGAGGTGCATTTGGACAGAGGTACTAAAAAGCCCTTATTGTTCGCTAAATATGGCCAGATCCTAGATCTCAGAGGTGATTGGCGTTTGGAAAGCTCCGAGTTTGGATTCTTCATGCCTAATGTGGTCAATTCAAAGGATCAAATTGTTGATTTCTTGAATGATTGGGTTAAACATGAGCTGATCATCGATGGTTGCGGCATTCAAGCACGTCGAATGGTCTTACCGTCAAGTGTAATCAGCATCAAAACTTTCCCCCACCTACCCAAGATTTTAGCCAGGACGCCTGCAACTTAAGTAAGGACACAATAGAAAAAGCCACCTAGCAGGTAGCTTTTTTAATCGGTAGAAAATTAGTGCACCTGTTGACTGAATCGCGGGTGCGCCGGCCTTTCTATGGATCCGGTACAATAGTCGCTGCAGAAGTCTACTAGCCGTTCCACATGAGAAACCGCAAAATTGGGCAGGACGATATCATCAGTGCGTCCGTTGTCTCCGACAACGATACAAAGTGCCTGCTGTGCATCAAACTGGATCTCTGCCTTGTTGAGCTGAGTATAGTGGCTGCGTATCAATACTCCGGCGCCATTGAATTGTTCTGCGAATAGCATGGGATGGGAATAGCCTCTCCGCCGAATTGAAAATACCCAATCCCCAAGTTCCATATTCTCGTCAGTGGATATTCCTAAACGACTATTCGAGCCAGAAAGTTTGGTTTGGTCACTGGCATCAAGTTGCAATACTTGCGATAGCCTAGCAGCTGTTTCGACCGGGTTAGCCAACACGAAACTTGCAACACTGTCGTAGCCAGGATCAGGATAAACTTCCATTGCCGGTGCAACTGAACATGCATCCTCCAGCCAGTCATGTCGGTCAATCTGTTGGTCGGAATGAAAGTGAGCGTGGATGTATGGACAGCCACCGTCCAAGGTCTTGCCGCTGTACTGTACTGCACCGATTGCTTCGCCAGACCAAGAATCAAGTGTAGCCGCAAAGCTCCAAATCCCTTCTCCAGCCGTGCGATAGAATCGATACTTTAGCTTGTCTGTATCAGACCTGCTCTCCACCGTACTTAGCATAACAGGCAAAGTCCGGCATATTCCCTCGTCTTCCCCGGATACCAGATGTGCCCAATTCTTCGCTCCAAGGCTTGAGGCTAAGAGCTCTTGAACCTGGTGTTGCTTCAGATTAACGTCGAATAGTTCCTTCAGCCTATTTCGTAAGCCGCTGGCAAGGTTTGCGGCTGTTTTGATGAGCGTAATACCATTATTATCACTATCGCGATCTCTGGCACGGCCTGAAATCGATGACAGCCCTGGCAAGCTTGCCAACCGCTTGCATGCGCGATCGTCCGGCCCAAACGCTAGGATACCCTTGAGCGCTTTTTCCACTCGGTGTCTGTTGTGAGCAGAGTATGGCTCGAACGGAACTGGTTGGATCCTTAGCACCAAGGAGCCTTTGCACCGAAACTCAATTTCCATATTCTGAACCAACACTTCGTCAGGGAAAATACGAGCAGTATCCATCTCGCTCAGCGCACTAGATAGTGCATCCCGCTGTGACCTCGCCACCGACACCAGATCGTTCCGCTCGATAATAGAACCAGCAGCCGGGCCAAGCCAAATAAGGTGCCACGAATGCGGTTCACATCCCAAAAGCTGCTGAGCATAGTCGAAATCGCATTGCTCAAAGTCTGTCACAACATAATCAAGCACGTCATCGAAGTTCAGTTCGTACCCAAAAGCGTTGAGATGATCGGTTAGTCGCTGCGCAAACGTCGAATGCGAGTCAGTTGAAGCAAGGTAATGTATCAAAGAAGCAGTCATCAATATCTCCAAAATGGACAGCATGCATCGGTGTGCGCATTGCCGACATCGTGTCCTGGATTATCGATGTGGTAGGGAGTGATATGGTCCTGATTTACCGTAATGCCTGAACATTCGCGCACGGAAGGTATCGGACAACCCGAGAGGAATGCTAAACCAAAAAAATCAAAGGCGCAAGGGAGCTATAAAGATAGGACTGGTAAGGGGCACGCACTTCCCGCAGGGGGATGCTCCTCTTCTCGGGAGAAACTGAATGAGTTGCAGTCTCGAAACAATAACGAAAGTCGGCTGTTTATGCTGTGGAAAACGTGCCGCAACAATCGTGTACGAGGATAAGTTCCCCCATTATTTGGAGTCCATTTCAAAAAGCGTATTTATCGTTCTGAGCGAGTCATAAATTTTTTCGAAAAGACTATCGTAAATTACTTCGTGAGACGTATTCGATACGTCAACGGAAAGCCTTTCGTTTATTGACTTAGTTTTTGTCATTACTGTTTCTTGAGACTGCAAGTGACAAACATTTATTCTGTAGTCATAAAGCACAAAGAACGGCGACATTATCGTTCGCGCCGCAGATGTGTCTGATAAATTTTCAATGACTTTTTCCAGCAACTTCAGTCCGCGCGCGTTCTGAATAATGTTGATTTCACGGGAAATCAGAAAATCTTTTAGAAAATTTTCATTTAGTGATTCAATAAAAATTCGATTGAGTGATTCGACCACTGGCGCGACATGTCGATCCTCCCAAAAAATCGGCTTCTGCAATCCTGCAATAGTTAATCCAATTTCATTGGGCAACTTATAAAGACTGACTCCATAAAGGTCCTTTACTTTGTCGGAAATTTCCCCCCTTAGATTTAAGCATTTATTTTCGATGGCGCCCTCTGACCATTGATTTTCAATTTGCGCATCGAAAAAGTCAGAATGAATATCAAATGCAGAAGTGATGTTTTCCGAAAGCAAATACTGTTGCTCCTTAACTGGGAGTTTATCAATATCTCCAAGCCACATAATTACTTGCTTTTTAGCGTTGACGCCAAATGATATCTGCCATTCGTCGCCTTGTGAGATGCTGCCATAGGTTCCCGAAAATATATCGATTGTGTATTTTGGATTTTGAGTGTACTTGTTTAAAACTTCATTGTTGAAATATACGGGAGCGAGAAACCCATCATGACTGAATTCGCTGCCCAGCCCGGGTATAGAAAGATATTCAATGTTGGAGTATTCAAATTGTACGGAAGGGCAAAGGCTATCAAATCGCGCTTTTTGTATATGAGATGGCGGCGTAACGCCCTCAATAGAAGATAGTCTCTTCTTTTTGGCTATTTCAACAAGCTTTTGTAGCGCGACATCAGTAAATGGAGTTCTGTACAGTTTATTGTTGCGGTTATCACGTAAAAATGGCATCCCCTTCGTTTTGACAACAACTCCATTTAAGTTATCTTCCACCTCATCAAATGTTAATTCCAATTTTTGGCCATCGTCAGTTTTATAAGAGTCAATTCGTTCTATCATGCTTTGTAATCCGTTCAATAGGCTGTTGCAGAGGGGGCTTGCCGCTCAGTGACTTTGCATGGAGCTCGACACGATTACTTTACAGTCAATTCTCGCACCCAGCAAGAATTGGAGGCGGCAAAGGCTGCTGCCTACTCCTGCCGCATTGGGGTTCATGCTTTTAACTCGCAAAAGGCCATCGGCGGGCATCCAGAGGATGCGATTGAAGCGTAAGGGAAGCCGCTTTTATTTGAACACCAAGCGGCGGATAAACTACGCTGGAGAGCAGATAGATTATCTTGCCTGTGACAGCCTCCAGGCACACATTACTAAACTCTACAAGGATGCGGGCATCAAACAAGGCTCAAGCCACTGTGGTCGGCGCACCATTGCCTATAAATAACCGCTGACACATCACATCGCGCTGTTCGTCTAGGAATACCGGATCCGATTCAAGGACAATTCCGTAGCTAAATTTTCGTTCAAATGCGCAATAGATCGAGATTGGGTCAGTTGACAGCTATTCTTGTGTCAAAAACAATCATTTGCATTTATCAATGTTCTATTCGCAAATAGCAATGTTCGTCACACAAGGAATCAGGCCGTTTTGATTTGCCCATTGCCCTTGGCATACTGGCCGCCTCTGGCCAGATACCCGGCGACGCGCTGGAACAATATGAATTTGCCGGTGAACTGTCCCTGTCAGGTGAATTGCGCCCCATACGCGGTGCGCTGGCCATGACATTTGCCATCTGCAAGAGCCAGCAGCATACCCGGCAAGAACCTGCCTTCATCCTGCCGCGCGCCAATGCCGATGAAGCCGCCCTGGTCAGTGATGCAGCGATCTACCCTGCTGATTCCTTGCTGCAGGTATGCGCCCACTTCGCCGGATTTGACAAAGACCAGAAGCTGCCACGCCACCGCCCCAGCTCAAACCGGCAGCGTCCGGCTTATCCGGATTTTGCCGAAGTCAAGGGACAGCTACAGGCCAAGCGTGCACTGGAAGTTGCCGCAGCAGGATCACATTCCATCCTGATGATGGGCCCGCCCGGCACAGGAAAATCCATGCTGGCCGCCCGTTTCCCCGGCATCCTGCCCACCATGACAGACCAGGAAGCGCTGGAATCGGCCGCAGTACAGTCGCTGACTTCGGGTTTTTCAATTGAGAGATGGAAAGCGCGTCCATACAGAAGCCCTCATCACACTGCTTCGGCAGTCGCATTGGTAGGAGGTGGAGGAACACCAAGGCCAGGCGAGATATCGCTGGCGCATCGTGGTGTGCTGTTCCTCGACGAACTTCCTGAGTTTGACAGGAAGGTTCTGGAGGTTTTGCGTGAACCACTGGAATCGGGTCATATTACGATTTCTCGCGCCGCCCGACAAGCAGATTTCCCGGCACGTTTCCAGCTGGTCGCGGCAATGAATCCCTGTCCGTGTGGCTACTACGGCCACAGCAACGGTAAATGCCGCTGCACACCTGATCTTATTGCCCGCTATCAGGACAGGATATCCGGCCCCTTGCTTGACCGCATCGATATGCAGATACAAGTCGGCGCCCTGCCGCATGCTGATTTGCTCAGGCAGGCAGATGGCGAAGCCAGTGCGTATATCCATGCGCGAGTAGAGGATGCCTTTGCCTTGCAGCAGCAACGCCAGGGCAAGGCAAACAACCTGTTGTCAACGACAGAGATTGACGTCCATTGCAAACCTGATGACGCTGCGGGTCAGCTCTTGCGCAATGCCATGAACAAACTCAACTGGTCGGCCCGCGCCTACCACCGTGTATTGAAAGTCGCCCGCACCATTGCCGACCTGGCCGGTGCACAGCAGATTGCAACGGCCCATGTGGCAGAGGCAATTCAGTACAGGCGGGCGCTCAGGGACCAGTAAATTGCTCCAACAAGTATTCAACTGTTGGCGATTTCTAATGCGTTGACACACAGTTGGTAATCAAGATGTGGTGTAGTTTTTTTCGGATCAATCGGAATCCCTATTTGCTACCTGACAGTCCTTGGAACACTGATGCAAACTTGTTCACGACATAGGGTGCAAATAGCGTAAGGCCTCCAAACAGAAAATGAACCACTTGATCAGAACTGGGAGGCACTTTCCCCGTGTTGCCAAACGAAAACAATATAAATACACCAAAGCCTATAAACAGGAACAAAATTGCGATCATGCCCATCAATGCGACTACGCGACTGCTACTCGCCCGCATTTCTGGCACTAGAACCGGTTTTTCATCTTTGCCGTAAACTGGTTCACGTGTTTTTACACCTTGAGTATCAGTAATTTCCTTAAAAACTGGAAGATCAACCTCTTCAGAAAGCGCGTCCGCTAAAGACCAGCTTGTCGATTTCAAAGCTCCTCGAACAGCCAGGATAGCCATAAAAGACCCGATTAACACAACTGTTGGAATAAAGTAGAGAAAAAAATCATTTGGCCTACAACTGTTTGGTTGACACTCCTTCTGCGAATCAACATTAGACGCCGCTTCCGGTGTTTTTTCTTTCGGGGGCGGAGACTGCGGCACACTCGCAGACCCATCTGGTTTTAGCACTGATGCCGCTGCATTTTGTGGAGGAGGCGCTGGGGTCTCAGCATACACTGGAGCAAGCAAAGTCACTAGCATAGCCATGACCAGGTAGAGTTGGGTAATTAACCGCATGGTAACTCCTGATAAGCAAAGGGCATTTATCGTTCTCCTCTTCAACTGAAAGTTGTGAAGATGAGAGAAGGCATTGATATAAATAAGTTAATTTTGTATTTTTATTAATATAGCATTTAAGTAAAAAATGACAAGATTTTTTTATGCTTCTGAAATTCTATTGATGCTTAATTCGCTATATGTTAATGAGCAAAGAAAAAATGAAGCGATTGATGCTATGAGCCAATAGCAACGCTTCAACATTGCATTCCCGCAAAATACTGACTAGCCGCTCTACGTTCAGGGATCAGTAAGTTGATCATCGCTGGCATTGAAATCCCCATCATCATGACCAGATTAGGCTTAATACTGTCCATCAGGAGTTGATCATGTCGCCACAAGAAGTCCAGGTATTACAAAACTTTCTTGATCAGTTGTGCAAGGTGCAAGGCATCAGCAAGGATGTCCAGGCGCAACAGTTGATCAATGAGGCTGTGAGCAAGCAGCCTGATGCCAGCTACCTGCTAGTGCAGAGAGCCTTGTTGCTGGAACAGGCTCTGGCGAATGCCAATAATCAGATTGCCAGCTTGCAGGCGGATGTGCGCAACTTGCAGGCAAGCAAGGTAAATACTGCCGGGTCCGGCTTTCTTGATCCGGCCCATGGTGGCTGGGGCAACAGTGCCAGCAGCCGCCCGTTGACGGCAAGCGCAGTCAATACGGCCATGCCGCCACCTATCCCTGTGAATGCCACGAATAACTATGCCAGCATGGCGGCACCAATCGCTGCCCCTGCCTCCGGCTTTTTTGGTGGTGGCGCCGGCAGCGTGCTGGGCACGGTCGCGGCGACAGCAGCCGGTGTTGCTGCCGGGGCGTTTTTGTTCCAGGGCATAGGGCATTTGCTGGGGCAGCAATCTCATACGCAAATTGCAGACAACTCTGCTGCGCAATTAAACCAGGGTGGCGGTGATTTATTGCCTGGTTACTTTGACCAGGGCAACACCGCTGCGGCAAATATACCTGTGCCCATTGATACCACAAATACCGTAGATACCGCAGCTCTGGATACATCGTTTACCGATGATGACAGTGTTTACGATGGCGATGACATGGACCTGGCCTGAGCATCTTCCATGAATGAAAACTGATATGTTGTCGGACTGAAACCACGTCCCCCTGTGCGAGCTTGCTTTGCAGAATAGCAGGCTTGCCACTGTCAAAAATGCCTCCAGCACAGGCATGCTTGCCTTTTTCCGGTCTGTTACAGCGCGTTACGAATTTTTGGGTAAATATACATATACTTCGTATCACGATTTACCGGTTCGCACGTTAAGTGCAGATGTCAACGGAAAAGGCTGAGCGAAATGATGACCCGATTGAACTTGCAACATGCTCTGGCTGCCAGTTTGCTGGTTTTACTGACCGCCTGTAGCACCACATACCAGCAGCAGGCTGGCGACACCGGCAAACCCCCTGTAGGCAAAACGCTGACGCAGGCGGCAGTACCACCAGAGCAATTATTGAACCGCCTGAGCTGGGGCAGCAATCCCTCGACATTGCAGGCCATGCAGACCCTAGGCCCGGACCGTTACCTTGATCAGCAGTTGCGCGGGCGCAATGCCATCCTGCCAGCTGCGATACAGGCACAGATCGATGCGATGACTATTTCGCGCCAGCCCTTCATGGATACCATGCGTGATCTGGAGGCACGCCGGGTAGCGTCGGAACAGCAAAAAGGCACAGACGATACCCTGCGCAAGGAATACCAGCAGGAACTGACACGCCTGGCCAGGGAAGCAGCCAACCGTGCCCTGTTACGCGATATTTATTCGTCCAACCAGTTGCAGGAGCAGATGAGCTGGTTCTGGATGAATCATTTCAATATCCATAGCGGCAAGCACAATATCCGCGCCATGCTCGGTGATTTTGAAGAGCAGGCGATACGGCCAAATGCCCTTGGCAATTTCCGTGACTTGCTGCGCGCCACGGTCATGCATCCGGCCATGCTGCGTTACCTCGACAATGAATACAATGCCGTCAACCGCATCAATGAAAACTATGCGCGTGAACTGATGGAGTTGCACACCATGGGCGTCAATGGTGGCTACAGCCAGAAAGATGTGCAGGAACTGGCCAGGGTGCTCACTGGTGTCGGTGTCAGCCTAAACAAGGATGCACCACGCATGAAGCCTGAGCAGGAAAAACTGTATGTCAGGAAGGGAATGTTTGAATTTCAGCCGCAGCGCCATGATTTTGGTGACAAGCAGATACTCGGGCAAACCATCAAGGGCCGTGGTATTGCCGAGCTGGACGATGTCTTGCTGATGCTGTCCAGGCAACCGGCCACGGCGCGTTATGTGAGTCAGAAGCTTGCACAGTTTTTTGTAGCGGATAATCCCTCAAAAGACCTGGTAGAGAAGATGGCGCAACGTTTCCTGCAAACCGATGGCGATATCCCGGCGACCCTGCGCACCATGTTTGACAGTCAGGAATTCATCGCCTCGCTGGGCAAGAAATTCAAGGATCCCATGCACTACATGCTGGCCTCGGTACGCCTGGCGTATGACGGCAATACCATCGTCAATACCGGCCCCATGCTGAACTGGCTCAATATGATGGGCCAGCAACTGAACGGCAGGCAGACACCTGACGGTTATGCCCTTGATGAAAGCGCCTGGGCCAGTTCCGGCCAGATGACAGTGCGCTTTGATATTGCCAGGTCACTGGCGAATGGCAACCCTGGCCTGTTCAAAGTCGATACACCGGCAGTACCTGCCCAGGATAAGTCAGCACAACCTGCCATGCAGACGGGCATGCAGCCATCAATGATGCAGGCAATGCCGGCGCCTGCTTCCCCACCGGCGGCGCAATCATCGGTGACACAGCCACCTGCACCAAAACCGCCGCAACCGGCATTGGCAACATCGAACTATGTAAAAAACTGGAGCAAGCAATTCAGCCCGGCCACGCAGACTGCATTGAGTCAGGCAAGTACACCGCAGGAGTGGAATGCCCTTTTCCTCGCCTCGCCTGAAATGATGCGCCGCTAATTCTCACGGAGAACCCGACATGAACCGCCGCGACCTGTTAAAAGCACTATCCTTGATGTCGTCTACTGCCATGCTGGGTATCAGCAGTCAGGTGATGGCCGCCCCTGCCACACAAAACCGGCTGTTGCTGGTCTTTTTGCGTGGCGGCTATGATGCCAGTAACCTGCTGGTGCCGACATCAAGCAATTTTTATTATGAATCGCGCCCGAACATTGCGATTGCCAGGCCGGGATCAACTCCGGATGCTGCACTCGCCCTGAATGCAGACTGGGGCCTGCACCCTGCCTTGCGTGACACGATCTACCCGATGTTCCAGCAGGGTGAAGCAGCCTTTATCCCTTTTGCGGGCACCGATGACCTGACGCGCAGCCATTTTGAAACCCAAGACAGCATAGAAATGGGCCAGCCCTTAAATGGCAGCCGCAACTTCCATTCCGGCTTCATGAACCGTCTGGCCAAGGTGCTGGGCAACAATGGCCGGGTGACTGCGATGTCCTTCACCGACCAGTTGCCGCTGGCCATGCAGGGCAGCGCTCACATCGCCAATACGGCATTACGCAATGTCAGCAAGAACAACGTCGACCAGCGCCAGCGTGACCTGATCCTGCAGATGTATGCCAACACCAGTCTGTCACAATCCGTCAGGGACGGCTTTGCCATGCGCGATGAAGTCGCGCGCGAAATGCAGGAAGAAATGAACAGTGCCAACCGCAATGCGATTTCCACCAAGGGCTTTGAACTGGAAGCGCAAAGAATAGCCAGATTGATGCGCGAAAAATATGCGCTGGGCTTCATTGACGTCGGCGGCTGGGACACCCATGTCAACCAGGGCGGCTCCAGCGGTACCCTGGCGGTCAAGTTCGAAGAACTGGGTCGCGGCCTGGCGGCCTACCGCAAGGAGATGGGAGACAACTGGCGCAATACAACGGTGGTCGTCATCAGCGAATTTGGCCGCACCTTCCGCGAAAATGGCAAGCATGGTACTGACCATGGTCATGGCAGCGTGTACTGGGTATTGGGCGGTGGCATCAAGGGCGGACAGGTTGCCGGTGAGCAGATTGCGCTGGAAGCAGGCAAGCTGTTCCAGAACCGTGATTACCCTGTGCTCAATGAGTACCGCACTGTCCTTGGTGGCCTGTTTAGCCGTATCTATGGCTTGAATGCCAATCAGCTTGATCAGGTCTTTGCCGGTGTCAAGCCGCGTGATCTTGCTTTAGCGTAATCGCTTCAAATCCTGCCAGCTCATCTTTGTGCAGTGGCAGGTCTACATAGAAATGTGTCCCCGGCTGTGCCGGGTCCTCATTCATGTAGTAACCGATATCACCATGCATTTGCCGCATGATGGCCTGGGATATGGCCAGACCCAGGCCGGTGCCGCCCTTGGCGCGGGTATCAGAAGAATCGGCTTGCGAAAACTTCTGGAACAGACGCTCACGGAAGCTTTCCGGAATACCCGAACCGTGATCAATCACTTCAATACGGATCAGGTTGTCATGCGTTTGCAAGGTCAGCACCTGCACCGCCACGCCAGGCGGCGAGTATTTGCAGGCATTTGACAAGAGGTTGGCCATCACTTGCTGGAAGCGGCCAGCGTCTACCATGACCAGGGCGGACCCGGCATTGTTTTCTATACGGATTTCCGTTTCCATGCTGTGCGCAAAACTCTGGGTATTGGCAACCGCTGTTTGCAAGAGTGTCTGCAAATTCAGCAGCTCAAACGCAAAATCCATCTTTCCGGCTTCTATCTTCTGGATATCTAGCAGATCATTGATCAATCTGGTGAGGCTCTCACTGTTCTTGTGGGCCATGCCCAGCAAGGCGGAAATTTTTTCAGGGATGCCGCCCATGGCGCCACCGACCACCAGGCCGAGAGCCCCGCGTATGGCGGTCAATGGCGTACGCAATTCATGACTGACGGTGGAGATGAACTCGCTCTTCATCCTCTCCATCTTGCGACGCTCTGAAATATCCCTGACGATCACGATCAGTTTGCGCCGGCCCGCATGATAGTACTCACTGATGGCCAGTTCTGCCGGGAACAGGCTACCATCTTTGCGCATGCGTTCGGTTTCTGTACGCAGGCAGCCGGTTTCAAGAAATTCCTTACGGCTCATGGCCAGGCCCAGCAAATCCGGCTGGCCAGGTGGCGAGAAGAATTTGCCATTCTTGCCCACCACCTCATTGGCCGGATGGCCGTAAATCGCCACCGCCGCCGGGTTCAGTGCTTCTATCTTGCCAGTGTCATCAATCATGATGATGCCGTCCGCAGCATTCTGGAAGATCGCCTGCAGGCGATCCGACGAATCTTTCAGGGCCAGTTGCTGTTCGGTCAGGTTCTTCAGCAGATGCGCCTGGTTACGGTTGATGACCTCGGCCTGCTGCTTTAATTCCGTCGTCATGACCAGGTCCTGTTCGCGCCGCTCAAGCAGCGTGACCAGCACACTGAACGCCGCCACGATCGCCAGTACACCACCCATGGCAATCACCACCAGGCCAGTGCTGATCTTGCGCCAGTCGGCCAGGTATAAATCTTCGTCGACCGAGAAATTGATGATCAGCGGATATTTTTCCAGTGACTGCACGGCTGCCATGCGGGTGACCTGCTTGCCGCCGTCAGCCATACGCGAATTATTGGTAATGATGATACCAGCCTTCTTTTTTTGCTCATGCACTAGTTGATAGGTACTGCCGGTCAGGTTCTTCATGCCCATGACAGCACTGCTTTCGGGCCAGCGCGCCAGGTAGGTAAAGTCATTCCTCAGCAAACCGATGGAAGCATGGCCGTCAGCGCTGAGTTTTTCGTAAAACTGTGAATAAAAGGAAGGTGACATACCGAGTATCACGACACCGATGAATTCACCATCGCTGCCGGTCAGCCTGTGACTGAGAAAAAACATCCATTTACCGGTAGTCTTGCTGCGTACTGACGAACTGAGGTAAATACCCTGTACAGGATTGTCGCGCTGGACAATAAAATAATCGCGATCTGCCAGGCTATAGGTCGGCGCAGGAAAACTGCGTGAGGTATTGATGACATTGCCGTTCACATCGAGTACAGAAATCACTTCGACCGCTGGTGACAGTGCCGCTTTTTCACGCAGGAACTGGTGAAAATCATGGGTAGATAATTTGCCTGTCAGGTATTCGGCACTGACGCTCCAGCGGTCCTGTATGCGCTCAGAGATACTGTCTAGGGCTGTATAGGCAAAATCCATTTGCTGGCTGACGGTTTCTGCCAGCACGATACTGAAAGTCTCGGTCTGCTTTTCCCATTTGCCGGTTTCCTGCACACGCAGCATCCAGACCGCCGTTGCCGTACCGACGATAATGGCCAGCACCAGGCAAGCTGCCAGCGCAATGGCTAAACGACTGGTGGGCAATCCCGCTGGCTTCATTTCATGTGGTCCGGTCATGCAAAAAAGCTGATCTTGTCCTTGTGCTCAGGCCTTACACAGAATAGGAAGTGTGATGGCACCCGCATCTTGCCTGAATTGAATTATGTATTCAGAAGTGCAAGCACTTCCCGCTCCCATCATCATAAAGCAAAGCTGCATGGAAGACATATTCTATCCCAGCACGGGCGTGCAAAAGCAGCAATACCAGGTTTTCCCCCATTTAGTGAGAACGCGCCGCGTCTATGTTGCCCATATTGCCAGTCTCAGGTTTGCCCGACTATAAAACAATATAAAGAAAACATGTGAAATTGCCCAGCAGACAGAATCTTTGCAGACGATTTACCACGGTTTCACTGAAGAAATCATATATTTCTGTCAAAAACATCGCGGAAATGTTACGGTTTTATTGCTATCAAACAAACGCACAACAATAGCTTTTCGTAAACGGCGAAATCGGAAAGGCAGATGCCAAATCAATGCCCTGTCTCCTTTTTCGTCAGATGCCAAGCACAGAAAGGGAGCACATCAATGAGAATAAGCGTTTTGATCAAAGGCCTGGCAATCAGCGTGTTGCTCTGCACCACACCGGCGTGGGCAGAAATCACTTCTTGTGAAACCATTAAAGACAAGGTAGCTGCCAAGCTTGAGCGTAAAGGTGTCAACAATTACACCCTGGAAGTTGTATCAAAGGATACGGAAACCAAATTACGCGTCGTTGGCTCTTGTGAAGGCGGCAAGAAAAAAATCATCTACAAAAAAACCAAGGGCAAAGCCGAAGAATAATCCCTCTGGCCGCGCCTACGTATCCTGATCGGACCTGTTTCAGGTCTGGTCGCTCTGGATTGCGCCCGTCAACTCCCTGTACATATATGTTGCCAGCCCGGTATAGCTGCCCAGCTTTGCCCGTTGGTCCTCGTCAGGGTCTTCGAATTCAGCGAAACCCAGGCGCTGCCAATAGGTCTGCGTGCTCTGCACTGAAACCAGGCAAGCATACCGCCATCCTTGCCGGCGCGCATAGTCAAGCGCAACATCAAGCAGCAAGCTTGCCACACCACGCCCACCATGCCGGGGCTCCACGGCCATGTCATGCAGGTAAAGTGCATTGGCCGGATCAGCGACCGCGAATTCATGCCCCAGAGCAGAAATCCTGCCAGCCAGGGACGGGTAAGCCGCCAGATAGGCAATCACCTGGCGGCCTTCTTCCGCCACCCAGGCGGTTGCGGGTGCTGCAGCCAGGCGTGCTGCAAGTACATCCTCGGCTTCTACCATGGCGGGGACATAGGCGAATGTCTGTATCCGGAAAACTGCAGCCAGATCTGCTGCCTGCATGGGGCGCACCAACACTGTCATGCCTGATCTGCTTCGCTCTTATTTTTCTGACTTGGCGCTGGCGGAGGAACTTGCCTCTTCCGCTTTTACCGGTATTTCTGATTTTGCCAGCTCGGGTTTGACCACTTCTATCTTGTTTTCACGCATATAGTCATTCATTTCTTTCCAGCCTGCATAAACTGCCGAGCGTGACGCGTCCGGATTGAGGGCATAGCAATCTTCGATCGCCCGGCCAGCATGACGGCAGGCACTACCGGTCGCACGCGCATCTGACTCGCGTGCCGCGGCCTCTCTGGCTGGATCAGGCAAGCCCAGGCGGTCGCAAGCAGTCAGCGATGTCAACATGAGCAGGGAAATGCCAACAATAGTAGGGAATGACATCAAAGCACCAGAAAAATTGAAATAAACCGCACCGCGCAACCCTTATATGATAACCCAGTGTACATCCTGGCAGAGCAGCTTGAATGCACGGGCAGATGGCAAAATACCTGCCAGTTCAGCAGCTTGGCAGCTTATTGCGAGACATACGGAGATAAAAACGCATAAAGCCATTATCATGTCGGCTGCCAGGGAGTGTTGACGTCAAACCTCTCTGGCAGCCAACGTGCGAATATGCACAGGCAAAAGAGTCCATGCATGTCTGCCCATTATTGAACTGCATGACCTTTACGGCAAGAAATGCCGCAAACATGAATACTATCGAGCAAATTTAATGATGTCCGCTTCCAAACTCCCTTCCCTTGGCCGTCTGTTCCTGCTTGCAGGCGTTTTTTTTGCCGCCGCCTGCAGCCCCAAATTTGACTGGCGTGACGCCCGCGGCAGCGACGCCCCATACACCATATTAATGCCCGGCAAGCCCTTGAGCGATAGCAAGGACTTGCAACTGGAGGGTGTAAGCCTGAAGATGCACATGCTGGCTGCAGAAGTCGAAGGTATCAGTTTTGCGGTTGGCAGCACCAAAGTGGATGATGCAGCCAAGGCCGGGCAGATCATGGCAGCCATGAAAAATGGCATGATCAAAAATATACAGGGCACAAGCGACAGCACCAAAACCATAGCGCCAGACATGGTGGAAGTACGCGGCAAACTGGGAAATGGCACACCGGTACTGATGGTAGGACGTTTTCTGACACACGGCCCCTGGGTCTATCAGGTGATACTACTGGGCCAAGAAAAAAACATCAAGCCTGAAGTCATCGACACCTTCATGACATCTTTCAAGGCAAATTGAATCAACAATCTGACACAATAATCTGAAACGACAAATACGCAATTTGGGATTATTATATAAACAGCGGGACAGGCATGGCGTATGCAGCAAATACCATATTGGCATCTGGTGCCTGATGTTGCCTGGTATTGCCTGATCTCTGCGCTTTCACAATCCTTTTACAAAAGGGGAAAAGTTCATGCTGATCACGTTTAAATCCAAAGCTGCTACCGAAATCACCATGTACAAGGAACACGCGCGCCGCATCCTGGATCTGCTGCACAAAGACGTGGAGCGCGGCATTATCACGCCTCCTGAATTACCTCAGGCGATACAAAAAATCGAAGCTGCTGTTGCAGAAAGCAAGGCCCACCCTATCTCTGACGAAGTCAGCCGTGATATTAACGCCCACCATAATGAAAATGGTGATGACAACGAGCACGAACAACCAGAGCCTGTGAGCTTTGCGACACGGGTGTTCCCCGTACTGGAAATGCTGCACGCAGCCAATAAAATGCAGCGTGAAGTGATGTGGGGCGTATAAAACCATGACTTCCCACGTAGACAATACCAGGGAATTCGAACTCAAGACCGACGACGGCCAGGCATTGTTTATACGTGACTGGCCACTCGCCGGCAGTAATCATCAGCAATTACAACAGGGTGTGGTCATCATGCATGGCCTGGGCGAACACTGTGGCCGCTATGCCCATGTTGCCAGATTTTTCAATGCCCTCGGTTTTGTGGTGCGCAGCTATGATCATCGCGGTCATGGTCAGTCTGACGGCGCGAGCGGTGACGTGCCCGACTCGACCTGCCTGTTGCGTGATGCGCAAGTGGTCATCAATGATTTCAGCCAGCAGTTGTCAGGGCCGCCGATCTTGCTGGGCCATAGCATGGGCGGCCTGTTCGCTGCCCGTTATGCTCTCGAACAATTATCCCCTTTGCGTGCGCTGATATTGTCTTCACCGGCGCTGGCAATACGCATGTCGGCCTTCCAGCATGGTTTGCTGAAGGTGGCATCGAGCCTGATACCCGGGGTGGGCCTGCCGAATGGCTTGCAAACCCGTTACCTGTCCCATGATGGCGAAGTCGTCATCGCCTACCAGAATGACGCCCTGGTGCATACACGCCTGAGCGCCCGCCTGCTGACGAGCATGTTGCAAGCCATGGATTTTTGTCATGCACATGCCGCTGAACTGAATATTCCATTACTACTGATGGTGGCCGGCGATGATCACCTGGTCGATCCCGCAGGCAGTCGCCGTTTCCATGAAAAACTGACTGGCAGTGCAGTCAGTTCTGCAGCCAGTTTATATAGCGCTCATTACTATCCAGAGTTTTATCACGAAATATTTAATGAACTCGATGCCACCAGGGTTTTTGATGATTTGCGTACCTGGCTGGAATTACAAAAATTTACCCCTGTAGAAGTTATCCAGCAAGCGGCCTGAAGCAGATTGCAAAGTGGTGCGCGTCCAGTAAAAAGCCTGGGGTAAGCGGCAAGGCTGTTACACTACGTGCCCAAAGCTGGGATCGCGCTGTCGTTTTGTGTTGCGCACCTGGTTGGCGTATCCGCATAAAATTGCTATAAATGCATTTATGCACAGTAATCGAATTGATTGAACAAGAATATGCAAGAACAACCAAGAAAAATCCTGGGCAAACCTGCCAAACCGGGCCGTACCACGGCAACCAGGGCAAACACCGCGCCCGTGGCGGCAGAATTCCAGTCCGTTGATGTCAAGCTTGACTCCCTGGCTTTCAGCCTGACCGGTGCAGCACAGGCAGTTGCCTATGTATTGGAAGGCACGGCCCTGCCCCAGGCCCTGTCGCGCGTATTCGCACAAACCAACACCCAGCCACAGGCCCGCGGCGCCATCCAGGATATTTCTTACCGCACCATGCGCCAGGTAGGCCGGGTCGATGCCCTGCTCAAGGTCATGACCAACAAGACGCCAGAGCCGGCGCTGCTCTATGGTTTGCTGTGTTGCGCACTGACTTTGCTGGTTGGTAATGACGGCGATGAAAGTCCGGCCTATGAAGAATTTGTCGTGGTTGACCAGGCGGTCACTGCTGCGACGTCCAGTCCGCACATGGTATTTGCCAAGGGTATGGTGAATGCGGTCTTGCGTCGTTACCTGCGTGAAAAAGACGAATTATTGAAGCTGGTCATGAAGCAACCGGCAGCAGCCTGGAATTACCCGCAATGGTGGGTAGACCAGTGCAAGGCGGCCTATCCGCAAGACTGGCAAGCCATTTTACGATGTGGCAATCATGCCCCGCCACTGACTTTGCGTGTGAATCAGCGCATGGGCACCACCGCCGCCTACCTGCAGCTATTAGCCAATCAGCAGATTGCTGCCAGCCAGATTGGCCCGTTTGCCGTACGTCTGGCCAGGCCCATACCTGTGCAACAGATACCAGGTTTTAACGAAGGCCGGGTCTCGGTACAGGATGCTGCAGCCCAGCTGGCAGCTCCCCTGCTCGATGTACAGGACGGTATGCGTGTGCTGGATGCCTGCGCCGCGCCCGGTGGCAAAACCTGTCATCTGCTGGAAATGGCCGACGTTGAATTGACGGCGCTGGACACCGATCCTGCCCGTATCGCCCGCATCCATGAAAACCTGGCGCGCCTGAAACTGTATGCCAGCATCAAGGAAGGGGACGCCAGCCGCCTCAACTGGTGGGACACCCAGCCGTACGACCGCATACTGGCCGACGTGCCCTGTACCGCTTCTGGTGTAGTACGCCGTCATCCCGACAGTCGCTGGCTGCGGCGCAAGACCGATGCCGCCCAGCTGACTGCCCTGTCAGCCCGCATACTCGACAATTTGTGGCGCACGCTGAAACCTGGTGGAAAGATGCTGATGGTCACCTGCTCCATCTGGCCCATGGAATCAGAAAACCAGGCGACCGCCTTTGCCAGCCGCAACGCTGCAATACGCCTTGATGCACCTGGGCAACTGCTCCCGACAATAGCCACGACGTCCGAAAGCAACAACGAACATGACGGTTTGTTCTATGCATTGTTTCAAAAACCACTGCAAAATTAACGAATGCCAACAAGTTCAAGCTATCATTAGCAGACTTTTGTTTTCGCATTGATTGCATGATCCGACGTTTCGCTTCCCTGCTGCGCCAATTTAGCCTGACTTTGATGTTGGCGATATTGGCATTGGCGTTCGTCCCTGCCGTCCAGGCTGCGGATGTGGAAGTAAAGTCAGCCAGGGTCGAGGCCAGTGATGAAGGTTACCGTCTGGCTGCGAGCTTTGCCCTGGAGCTCAGCGACGGCCTGCGCAAGGCCATCAGGGATGGCATCCCGGTATCATTTACCACCGAAGTCGAGCTGACACGTTCACGCTGGTACTGGGTGGATGAAAAAGTCGTGCGCAGTGAATATACCGTCAGGATTGCCTATAATGAATGGACCCAGCAATATACGGCGACCATCAACAATGGCCTGCAGCAGACTTTCCCCTCTCTTGATGCGGCACTCAATCTGGTCACGCGGCCCAACCGCTGGCTGA
Source organism: Undibacterium paludis (assembly GCF_022568815.1). Classification (GTDB taxonomy): domain Bacteria; phylum Pseudomonadota; class Gammaproteobacteria; order Burkholderiales; family Burkholderiaceae_D; genus Undibacterium. Next base: position 655,922 of record NZ_JAKZHX010000001.1, read on the forward strand.
TTGCCGACAAATCCATCCTGGCTGCTGGCGCCAACTACAATGCGGCTGTGCAATTGCGCATGGGTTTGAGCAAGATCCCCATGCATTTGCAGATACCGAGCTTCAATGACAGTCACTGGAGTCAAAAGACCGAGTGGAAGCGTTTTTCCTTCAAGGCTGACGACAAGTGACAAGATTTTTGCGGTATGCCCTGATTATCGGCGGTGCTCTGATGAGCATCCTGCTGTTCTTCCTGACCACGGTATCAGAGAATTCAGCCCGCTTTGAACACAATTATGAATGGCTGCTTGATGCCAATGCCATCGTTGCACTGGCGCTGCTGATTCTGGTCCTGACCCTGGTATTGCGACTGTTCCGACGTTTCCGCGCCAAGGAATTTGGATCACGCCTGATGACCAGGCTGGTAGTCCTGTTTGCCCTGGTCGGTATTTTGCCGGGCAGCGTGATCTACCTGGTATCGGTGCAATTCGTATCGCGTTCCATTGAATCCTGGTTCGACGTCAAGGTGGAATCAGCACTCGATTCAGGCAAGAACATGGGCCTGACGGCGCTTGACTTTTTGCTGGCTGACCTGCAATCCAAGGCCAATGACATGGCATCCGAGCTGTCTGATCCTTCAGAAAGCTCCATGTCCATCCACTTGTCACGCCTGCGTGAACGCATGCAGGTACAGGAGGCCACCATCGTCAACAGCAAGGGACGTCTGATTGCATCAGCCAATGAAAACGTCGACAGCCTGCTGCCGGAACTGCCTACCCAGGAAATGATCAGACAGGTCAGACTCTCGCGTTTCTATGCCGCCAGGGATGAAAAAATCATTGGCGGGAATCAGGACATGGCCGTTGCATCCAGTGGTGTCAGCACATCGGCACCGGCGACAGAGCCTGTGCGCCTGCTGCGTTCACGTGTGGTGGTACCGCTGACGGTGAAAAATGGCTGGATTTCCCTGCAAAATGAAGCCTTGTACCTACAGTTGATACAACCCGTACCGACCAACCTGGCCATGCATGCCGAAGCCCTGAGCAATGCCTCGCGCGAATACCAGGTGCGCTCCATTGGGCGCGTCAACCTGAAAAAGATGTACATCATCACCTTGACGTTGACGCTGATGCTGGCCATTGTCGCCGCTATCACCAGTGCTTTCCTGATTTCGGGTGAACTGGCCAGACCCTTGCTGCTGCTGGCAGAAGGTACCAAGGCAGTCACTGAAGGTAATTTCTCACCGCGCCCCATCGTAACCAGTACGGATGAACTGGGCAGCCTGACCAAGTCTTTCAATACCATGACCAGGCAGTTATTTGACGCCCGCGCCGCCGTTGAAAAAAACCGCAATGAACTGGAAAATGCCAAAGCCTACCTGGAATCGGTGCTTGCCAACATGTCGGCCGGGGTAATGGTGCTGGATCAAAGTGGCCATCTGGTAACCTGTAATGAATCGGTGGAACGCATACTGCAACGCAAGCTGGAAAATGAAATCAACCGGCCGCTTGCCGACATCGACGGCATGCAGGCATTTGCATCCGCCATTTCCAAGGCGTTTTCCGAGCAGCATGCACAGTCAGCCGCCGGCGGTGAAAACGAGAGGGAACAGCATTGGCAACAGCAGATAGAAGTACCGCGTCCAAACGCCGGCAAGCAAGTCACCGTAAATGATGCAAACTCGCAGGCGACAGAAGATGAACAAAGAATCACCCTGCTGGCCCGCGGCTCCCACCTGCCTGTCGCTTCAGGCAGTGGCTATGTGGTGGTATTTGATGACATCAGTAATATCATTTCTGCCCAGCGCTCGATTGCCTGGGGTGAAGTGGCACGACGTCTGGCACATGAAATTAAGAATCCGCTGACCCCCATACAATTATCGGCTGAACGCCTGCAAATGAAACTGCAGGACAAACTCAGCGAAACCGATGCCTTGATACTCAACAAAAGCACCACGACCATCGTCAACCAGGTCACTTCCATGAAACGCATGGTTGATGATTTCCGCGATTATGCGCGCACTCCGCCAGCCGTATTGATGACCCTGGACCTGGCAGAGCTGATCGATGAGGTGCTGCATCTTTACCTGGCAGGCGATGGCCGTGATGCCATCAAGCTCACACTGGCACCCGATTTGCCAAAAATCATGGGGGATGCCACCCAGCTGCGCCAGGTAATTCACAATCTTTTACAAAATGCCCAAGATGCCGTCGCCGACAATGTCAAACCGGGTTTTGTGCCGCGCATAGACGTCATCACCGATGTGGTGCGCTATACTGGAACTGACCAGGTCGCTCACTCTGCGGTACGCCTGTCAATTATCGATAACGGCCCCGGATTTTCCAGCAAAATCATGGCACGTGCCTTTGAACCCTACGCCACTTCCAAGCCGCGCGGCACCGGCCTGGGACTGGCGATGGTGAAAAAGATTATCGATGAGCATGGCGGTAGAATCGATATTCAAAATCGCAGCGATACAAACGGTGCAAAAGTAGCGATTTTGCTGTTAAAGTTAGCACCGGATTCAAATACGGTATAAGTTATACCTGTTTGCAGATGGTGAATCACCTGATGTTCCCATTAGAGGAATACAGATAAAAGCAGAAGGGTTGTTTTGAAATTGATGAGTCAGCCAGAGACTGTCGTCATGGCCATTAACACCTGGCGTCACGACCATCAAAAGCTGAGCGTTGAACGGCAAGAAGCATCCCAGAAAACATAGAGGCGGTAATAGGGTAGATTTATGGCAAACATATTGGTCGTAGATGATGAAATGGGTATCCGGGAATTGTTGTCTGAAATTCTCGGCGACGAAGGTCATGTAGTTCAACTTGCTGAAAATGCGCAGCAGGCACGTTTGGCCAGGCAGGAAGCCAGGCCAGACCTGGTTTTGCTTGACATCTGGATGCCGGATACGGATGGCGTCACTTTATTAAAAGAATGGCAGCGCGACGGCTTGCTGACCATGCCAGTGATCATGATGTCAGGTCATGCCACCATAGATACAGCGGTCGAAGCGACCCGGATAGGCGCCTTGAACTTTTTGGAAAAACCAATTGCCTTGCAAAAATTGTTGAAAGCCGTACAGCAAGGTTTGACACGCAGCACGGAAGCACCAAAACCGGCTGCACCGGCCCTGCGTGTGATCAGCAATGAAAATACTGGTGGCGCCGGCATGTCAGGCAGTTTCGGCAATACTGCCCCAGCGTATGAAGCCAGGCATTTTTCGGCAGCGCAACCGGTAGCAGCTGCACCGAACAACCAGTTCGCCAGCCTGTCTTTCGACCTGCCCCTGCGCGAAGCCAGGGATGCCTTTGAACGTATTTATTTTGAATACCACCTGAACCGCGAAGGCGGCAGCATGACCAGGGTGGCAGAAAAAACCGGTCTCGAACGTACCCATCTGTATCGCAAACTCAAGCAGTTGGGCGTCGAATCCATGAAATACGCCAAACGCGGCGAGTAAGTTTGGTCGTCGCAAGTTTGCCCCAGGCCAGGGCGCAACTGCATCTGCATCATGGCGGCAGTTATTCATCCCGGGAGGCGGCCATAGCTGCCGCCCTCTCCAACCTGCCAGAAAATCAAACGAGTGTCGTTATACTTGAAGGCTTGCCTGCCGGCCAGGATTTGCTACAGCCTGGCCCACATTTACATATACACCGCATTGCCCCCGGATGCTTTTGTTGCATAGGCAACATCAGTCTGCGTGTCACCCTGAACCGCACCCTGCGCCAAAAACCTGCTCATATCTTCCTGTCCATCGCCACAGATGAACATCTTGACAAGTTCAAAGCAAGTTTGCTGGAAGCGCCCTATACTGAATTACTGGAAATCGTCACCAGCTTGTGAACCAATGTTAAGCGCACTAAAGTCAGGGGGTTGCCTTGCCGTAATAATTCACAGCAGCACATCATTTGAATTCACTTGAATTTCGCTGTCACCAGCATCATGTACGCACCATGAACGGTTAACCAGAGGAAATAATCCTCTTGCCAGAAAGGATGCATAAAATGAATCTCATCTATAACAGCGATCAATACAGCGTCATCGAATATGGCGCAGATACTGACCACGAAGCCCTGCGCTTTGGCGGTTACGAAATCACTGACAAGGCAGTACGCCGCGAATGGTTCATCGGCGGCCCGCTGGCCATCAATTTCCGCAAAGACGTTACTGAACTGATCGCCTCCGAACCCAGCATAGAAGAAATCGACGATTTCCTTGGTCAGTTCGATGGTTATATGGGTCAGAGTGTACTGCTGCACTAAGAGCAAGCGTTTTTACGACTGGCAGCACACTTGTGCCACAAGGTACTGATACTGATGGATACTCATCTGCGCTTTGTTTTTACCATGGAAGATGGCAGGTGAGTATCCAGTGCGCCAAACAATGACAGAATATCGGCACGCTAACACCTTGCAGGCCTGATAAAATCCGCACCGTCGCCCTGACAAACCATACTGCCGCGCAGTTCGCTGCGGTACAGATCACAGCAGTACTGCTCAATATACGGCGGTCTATACATAACATCACCAGGTTTTGATATGCTGATAAAAATGCAGTGATATCTTGGCTTATCGCTTGAGTGATGGCATGAATGATAGCCTGACGCTCTTTTCCCGGACATTTTCTGATACATGCTCAAGTTTTCATGGAGCAAGATCAATATAAACACCCAGACAGGTTTGACAAATGAGTACTGACTTGCACGACTTTATCCGTGGCCTGCCAAAGGCAGAATTGCACCTGCATATAGAAGGTTCGCTAGAGCCTGAACTGATGTTTGCCCTGGCACAAAAGAATGGCGTGCAACTGCCGTATGCGACCGTCGATGAAGTCCGCGCCGCCTATGATTTTGAAGACTTGCAGTCCTTCCTGAACCTCTACTACGCCGGTGCAGCGGTATTGCAGACCGAGCAGGATTTCTTTGACCTGACGCACGCCTATATACAGCGTGCCCTGGCTGATAATGTGCGCCACGTCGAATTATTCTTTGATCCGCAAACCCACACTGCACGCGGCATCGCCATCAGCACGGTATTCGCCGGCATCGCCCGTGCCCTGCGTGAAGCACGTGCAAGCCACGGGTTTTCTGGTGCCATGATATTGTGTTTCCTGCGTCATCTCAGTGAAGAAGATGCTATCGCCACACTGGAAGCCGCCCTCCCCTTGCGTGACGCCTACGCCGATCTATGGACGGGTGTAGGCCTGGATTCTGCCGAAGTCGGCAACCCGCCAGAAAAATTCACGCATGTTTTTGCCCTGGCCCAGGCCATGGGTTTTCACTTGGTGGCGCATGCCGGTGAAGAAGGGCCACCAGCCTATATTCACAGCGCACTGGATGTCCTGCAGGTAGAACGTATAGACCATGGTGTACGCGCAGAAGAAGACCCGGCCCTGATGGCCAGACTGGCGCAGAGCCGCATGCCTTTGACAGTCTGCCCACTATCCAATCTCAAACTATGCGTGGTCAAAGACCTGCGTAATCACAACCTCGCCCGCATGTTGCGCGCCGGTTTGTGCGTCACCATCAATTCTGATGACCCGGCGTATTTTGGTGGCTATATGAATGCCAATTACATCGCCACCGCGGATGCGCTGGAACTGGGCAAGTCAGAACTGCTGGAACTGGCACACAATGCTTTTGAAGCTGCATTCGTCACACCTGAACAAAAGCAGATCTGGTTTGATGAGCTGACAGATTACGCAAGGGCAAACTGAGAAGCGCCGGCCAAAGCCACAGCGTCGGCACCGGCAGCAATACGTATTGGACAAGAGATGTCATTTGCTGCGCGCCACACCGCCTCTGCCACATCCAGCGCCTGCGTCACTTCAGTCGATTCTGCCCAGCCAGCAAAAATGCGCTGCGCCAGTTCAGCATAAGCCAGTGGTATGCCGGTCTGCATTCTAGGGGCTGCATTTTCGCCGAAACGTGTCGCCGGAGCGCGCCCTGGCAGCACCAGTTTGACCCGTACATTGAATTGCTCAAGCTCCAATGCCAATGATTCACTGAATGCATTGATGGCAGCCTTGCTTGCGGTATAGACGGCAAGCAGGGGAAGAGATTTCAAGGTCACGCTTGATGTGATATTGATGATGACACCGTCCCTGCGCTGCCGGAACTGTGGCAGTACCGCCTGCGTCATCGCTATCGTACCCAGGGTATTGGTTTCGAAAATATCGCGAGCGGTCGCCATGGTCGTGCCCTCGAGTGCACCCAGCATGCCTATGCCAGCATTATTGACCAGCACATCAATCTCCCCTGCTGTCTCGACAAGCTGGCGTATGCTGTCCGGCCTGGTGACATCAAGCGCCAGCACGCGCAGATGTTTGGAAAGCGGCAGGATATCTGCACGTGGTGCGCGCATGGTCGCAATGACTTGCCAGCCACGCTCGAGAAAATATTGGGCCGTTACCAGGCCAAAACCGGATGAGCATCCGGTGATGAGTATCGTCTTCATGATGACTCCAGAAAGTAATTTGCGGAAACCAGACTATAATCAGTCAGGTTCAGACTTTCTATAATTTATAATCCATTTTTCATTTGCAATAGTCCAGAACAATCCCATCATGACAGATCCACTTGCCGAGGTTGTCACACTACTGCAGCCGCAAGCCCGCTTCTCGAAAGTTGTCAATGGTGCAGGATCATGGCGGGTTCGCCGTTCTGAATCAGGGCAGACTTTCTACTGCGCCATCCTGGAAGGTTCCAGCCTGTTGATGGCAGACGGTCTCGATACCATTGAACTCAGCCAGGGTGACTTTGTGCTGATCCCCGCCACCCATGGTTTCACCATGTCCAGCCTGACACCAATGAGCACAGGGGATGCCGACACCGAACCGGTAGCGCTACTGCACGGTGAATTCAGGCTCGGCACACAAAGCGGACCGCCGGAAGTCATCTTGCTGGTCGGTCACTGCACTTTTGCTTCACCGGATGCAGCACTGCTGGTATCGTTGCTGCCGCAACTACTGCATGTTCGTGGAGAAAGCAGGCTGACCACGCTGGTACAACTGGTCAGTGAAGAGTCGCGTGCGCAACGACCGGCGCGCGATGTCATCCTGGCGCACCTGCTGGAAGTGTTGTTCATTGAAGCCCTGCGCTCAATGGCAGGGAGTAGTGCGTCACCCGGCCTCTTGCGCGGACTGATGGATGAACGACTGGCCATCGCACTGCGCTGTATACACGCCAATATCAATCAGCCCTGGACTGTTGCACAGTTGGCCAAAGAGGCGGCTCTGTCCCGTTCCAGTTTTTTCGAACGTTTCCATTGTGCCGTCGGCGTCTCCCCCATGCAATACCTGCTGACCTGGCGCATGGCTTTGGCAAAGCAACTGCTGATGCACAAGACAGGCAACGTTGCTGAAGTGGCCGAGCGGGTGGGCTATGGTTCTGCCAGTGCGTTCAGTGTGGCCTTCACCCGTCATGTCGGAATACCGCCTGCCCATTTTGCCAGAGCATCCCTGCAGGCACAGCCGTTGGCAGAATGACGCCAGGCAGAGATCAAATCACATTCTTTTCCAGCAGCGGCCGCTTCCTGAGCAGCCGCTGCGCTGACAAAGGCGACAGATCAATACTGCTGTAAGCCCCCTCGACCAGCAATTCCGCGATCCCCCGACCGACTGCCGGCGCATGCTGCATCCCGTGACCACTGAAGCCATTCGCCAGTATCAGGTTGGCCAATTGCGGATGGGCGCCGATGACGGCATTCTGGTCAAACAAATTGTATTCATAGTAACCCGCCCATGCTCTTTGCATGCGCAGGGCCTCAAAGCCTGGTACCCTGCCTGCCATGATTTCCCAGACGGTATCGAACTGTTCGTAGTCGACTTCCAGTGGTGCATCGTCACTATCATCTTCGGGCGGCAGGCCGCAGATCCAGTACTGGCCTTCTGGCCGCAACCACAATCCCGAAGGATCAATGATCAGGGGACAAGCCGGTGTCTGTGCCGGGCTAGACACAACGAAGACGCTGCGCTTGCGGCCTACTACCGGCAAATCAAAACCGGTATCTGTCAGCAAAGGCCGCGCCCAGGCGCCGGCAGCATTGACGGCATAATCGCAAGCGATCATGGCGCCATCTTGCAAGCTTACCCCACGCACCTGCCCTGCTGCATGCGCAAATCCCTGCACGTCAGCCTGCACATAACTGACACCAAGGCTGCGCGCCTTGCGTCTGAATGCCATCAATAAACCATAGCCGTCAAACCAGCCTTCACCAGAGAGGCCAAGTGAAGCCAGCGCCAGATCATCCACATTCAGCCAGGGAAATTTTTGCGCCAGCGCCTGCGGCTCCAGCAAGGCAACATTAACCTGCTCAGCCTTTTGCAGCAGGTGATTGTCGCGCAAGACCGCAGCGCCGGCCTCGGTCGCCAGGTACAGGTAGCCATGTTCGGTCAGACCAAGTTCAGGTACGTCATCATCGACCGCCAGGTGCTGGTGGATATCGCGCATGAATTCAAAACCGAATTGCGACATATGGATGTTCACCGGCGTACTGAATTGCTGACGTATCGAGCTGGCCGACAAGGCCGAGGAAGCATGGGTATAAGTGGGGTCGCGCTCAAGCACGGTGACCCGGCCGTCAAAATGGGGATGTGCTGCCAGAAAATAAGCGATGGCGCTGCCAATGACACCACCACCGACGATGACAATATGTTGTTGAGCCATGAAACCGCAATCCCTGTTCAGAAGCGCAAGCCAAATCTGCGCCGGTAATCCTTGGGCGTGACCTGCGCCCATTGCTTGAAGATTTTACTAAAGCTCGACACATCTTCATAGCCGCAACGCGCAGTGATGTCTTCCATGGACAGACGGGTAGTTTCCAGCAGCGCCTTGGCCCGCTCTACCCGCAGTTGCTGTACATAATGAATCGGGCTCAGGTTCATTGCCTCCTGAAAACGCCTGAGCAGGGTACGCTGGCTGACATGGCAATAGCTGGCCAACTCCGCCATGTTCCATTGCTGGTCCAGACGCTGGTTCAACCAGCGGCGTGCACGCTCGATAACGGCATGCCCCTGGTCCTGTACCATGGCCTTGGCGACATAGGGGGCCTGGCTGTTACGGTTGGCGTCGACAACCAGTATCTTGGCAGTCAACTGGCGCAGTTCTTCGCCACCAAAATGTCCGACCAGCCAGAGCGCCAGGTCAATATAAGAGGTCACGCCGCCTGATGAAACCAACTGACCATCCTGGACGATCAGTTCTTCCGCCTCCAGTACCACATCCGGGAATTTTTTACGAAAATATGCACTGAGCCACCAACTCGTAGTCGCACGCCGCCCTTTCAATTCGCCGGTCCTGGCCAGCAGGCTGGTACTCGAACAACTGGAAATCAGCAAGCGCTCAGACAGCAGATAGTCACGGACCAGTGCCTGTTCAGGTGCCAATGCATCCATCAGGCTGTCGAGCTGACGCGTATCACCATGGTCTATGCCGGGCACCATCAGAGCATCCAGCGACTCTGCCAACGCATCGCTGGCATCAAAGTGCAAGCCCCCGACTTCCTGCCTGAGCTTGCCGCGCGCGCTGACCCAAAGTGTCTCGAAGCGCACGGAAGCAGTCGCTGCCGGACGTATGCGCGCCAGGGTATTGGCAATTGCAAACACATCCAGCGGCATCACCGCCCCGCTACGCAGGCAACCCGGATAAACCAGGATGCCTATGCGTACTGTCCGTGCATATGCAGTCTGCTCTTCAGCAGGCGCAGGTGTTTTATTGTCACTGATCGTCATTTGGCCGAATTAACCTTTTATTTGTCGATTCAGCCAATGGTACTCGCTTTCCGAGGGCGGCACAATCAAGTCTCTTTCAACCAGATCGCACTGCGATCAAACACAGGAGCCTGTATGCCCTTCGTCCAGATACACACCATCAAAGGAATGCTGAACCCCGACCAGAAGCAACTGATGCTGGAAAAAATCGCTGCTGTCATGGTGGAAATTGAAGGTGCGGGGGACCCCGACTTCAAGAAATCTGTCTGGATCAACATCCATGAAAGCGAAGCAGAATGCTGGTCCATGGCGGGCATGCGTCCAAGTACCAAGCAGATTGAACAATTTCTCGCTGTCAGGAATGCCCAGGCCGCCAAACCGCAACAGGCAGAACAGGGAGCGAGCAAATGATACACCTCCCCGCCCTGCCAAGTTTTGTCATGGCCTTGCTGGCCCTGTTCCTGAAAACCACTCTGGTCAGTGGCTTGCAGATTGTCACCCGAGTACGTAGCCGCCGCTATCTGTTGCCTGAAGATGCAGGCATGGCGGGGCTGCGTCCGGTTGAAGCCGAAGCGGAGCTGGTACAGCGCTGCGCCAGGGTCTGGCGCAATGATGTGGAAAACCTGCCCCTGTTCCTGGCGCTGGCCCTGAGCTATGTCTTGCTTGGTGGAGAGCCGTCCAGTGCCAACTGGCTGTTTGGCAGCTATGTGCTGATACGTTATCTGCATACCGCTGTGTACCTGCGCGGCCTGCAACCCTGGCGCGCCATGCTTTATATTGCAGGCATGCTGGTGTGCTGGATGATCGTTTTGGGTATCTTGCACCAGATTCGCTTGTAAAGCGGTATGCTGATATTTTCTTAATCCTGTACGGGGGAAAGACGTATGGCTTTTATCGGTCCGGATGTCACACTTGATGAACCTGCCTATATTCATGATACGGCGCAGCTGTATGGCAAGATCAGTATCGCCAGGCATGCCTCAGTCTGGATCAACGTGGTCGCCCGGGCCGAGCATAAGGAGATCATCATCGGCCCCTATACCAACATCCAGGACTTCGTGATGCTGCATGTCGGTGAGCAAACTCCGACCATCATAGGCAGCCACTGCTCGATTACCCATCATTGCACCATCCATGGCTGCACCATAGGTGACAACTGCCTGATCGGTATCAACTCGACCATCATGGATGCTTGCGTGATAGGCAATAACTGCATCATCGCCGGACATACTTTCCTGAAAGAAGGTACGGTCATCCCCGACAATTCCATCGTCATGGGTACACCGGGCAAAGTAATACGGACGCAAAACAATTTTGTACGCAACCGTCTCAATGCCTATATGTATTACAGGAATGGCTTGGCCTATGCCAACGGAGAATACCGGGAATGGGCCAGAGCAGAATTTCCGGCAGAAGTGATGGCGGAAATTGCCAGGCTGAATGCCCAACTGGCGGGCGAAGAATGACAATTTAAGTTAAAAGCTGCCAGGTTTGTCGTCCCGAGCCAGACTTGGGATTGACACGCCCGCCACAAATATCCACACTTGAAGCAGGCGTTTGATTTCCATGCAAACCAGGCGTGACCAGATGCAGCTTGAATCGAAAGGGAAATCGTGGCGAATACCCTGAGCAAATTCTTCACCCGTCTGTTTGGTGCTGACGAGCGAGCTACGTCTGCATCCAGCCACGCCGTTGCGCAGGCAACAGTTTCGAAAGAGCAGGTAGCTGCGAGCAAACCAGCGCTGGCTGATGTTGAGACGACGCATGCTATTGCCACTGAAGCACCTCCCGCCCCTTCAGCCCCCGATACGCCGCTAGAAACTGACACAGTAGCCGTAGCCCTGAAATTGCAAGCCTGGAAACCTGCCCTGCCGGTAGAGAACCTGTATTTTGACTGGATCATGGGTTACCCCGGTGAAGGAGGTAATTTTGATACCGAACAAACCGTACTGCAAGCCTTGTACAAGCTGCTGGCGTCCGACCTCAATGATGCTGTCATCGTGCCGCGGGTACCCAGCGTCATCCCGCAATTACTGAACAGCCTGCGCAGCAAGACCATTTCTGCCGGGGAATTGTCACGCCAGATCGTCAGGGATGTCGTACTGGTCGGTGAAGTCATCAATACCGTCAACAGCGCCTTATACAATCCTGCGGACCGTATCAACAGCCTGGAAAAAGCCGTGATGGTCCTCGGTGAAGAAGGCTTGCGCCTGGTAATCGCCAAGGTGGCATTTCGCCCCATCATCAATCTCAATGCAGGTCAGTTCACCCGCCGTGCCGCACCGCATATCTGGAACCAGTCAGAAAAATGCGCGGTCGCCTGCCATACCCTGGCGCGTGGCATGGACCCTTTCCATGCCTTCCTGACCGGGTTGATGAAGAATGTGGGGCTGATCATCGCCTTCCGCCTGCTGGACCAGACTTGTGAGCAGGGCAAGTTCAAATACTCAGCTGCCTTCCAGCCCATTTTTTCTTCCGTAGCATCGACACTGTCTTACCGCATTGCCCAGCGCTGGGAATTCCCCGAGCATGTCATCATCGCACTGCAACAGCAGGCCGGTGGTCGCAAGGCCATAGACTGGAGTCCGCTGGGGCATCTGCTGCACACGGCAGACCTGATCAGCAAAATGCGCCTGCTGGTCAATCACGGACAACTGAACGGCACCGATAAAAAACTCAAAGTGGGTTTGAACCAGGATGAAGCCAGCTGCTTTGACCTGCTCAATGAAATCCAGCTCTACGACACCAGCGGTGTGCAACAGCATCCCCCCGAAGTTAAGACGGGATAAACGACCTGAATCCTGCCTTATGCCGGCTGACTATGGGACAATAGCGACTTGTGCGCCCACCATAGAGAACACCATGAATATTCCCGGACTTGGACCAGTAGAAAAAGATGAAGAAAGCGGCTGGTACATCAGTCAGCCCATTACCATTAATGCACTGAATCAACAGGCATGTGAATTCCTGGTTGAAGGCTATGACGAAGCCAGTGAAACAACCAGGGCCGCCTATCACCAGGCCATAGACAATTTCATCAGGCTGCAAACCAGCGCGCTGCAAGCGGCACAAGAAGCCATTTTTGCCTATTACCAGGACACCGCCAATTATCGCCGTTCTGAAAAAGCCGATGTGGTCAGCATTGGTAGCGCTGCCGATGTCTGGCAACACATACAGTTCGGTGACGAAGCCCTGGTATGCCGGCGTCAGAATGATGAGCAGACTGTCTACGTTTCCCTCGAATGTGAATGCGATTGGGAAGAAGAACAGGGTTTGCAGATCGTCTTCCGTCATGGGGCAGAAATCAGCAAGCTGGGGCCTTTTGATGATTTCATGAGCAATGCCGATGTCTTTGGCGAAGCCAGCCTGGATAAAGTCATTTATCAGAGCCGGGGTTGATCCTGCCCCTCGTCAGCCGCTTCGCACTGGACGCCGGTACGCGCCCCTAACGTTCTATCAATTTATTGGAACGGATTTTTCTCTGCAACTGGATGATGCCGTAGATCAGTGCTTCAGCAGTCGGCGGGCATCCGGGTATATACACATCCACTGGCACGATGCGGTCACAACCACGTACCACCGAGTACGAGTAATGATAGTAGCCGCCGCCATTGGCGCAAGAGCCCATGGAAATCACATAGCGTGGCTCTGCCATCTGGTCATAAATGCGGCGCAGGGCTGGTGCCATCTTGTTGGTCAGGGTACCAGCAACGATCATCAGGTCAGACTGCCTGGGGCTGGCGCGCGGTATCATGCCGAATCTTTCCATGTCATAGCGCGAAGCGGCGGCCTGTATCATCTCCACTGCACAGCAGGCCAGGCCAAAGGTCAGATACCACAGGCTATTGGTCTGTATCAGCCTGGTGACATCCTCCAGTCGCGTCAGTATGACGTTGTCTTCTTTGATGACTTCAAGTTCATCCATCATGGCTCCCTGCTTGTGTCAATAACAGGGGCAGTCTAGTGATACAGGCCCGTGCCTGCTTGTACCGGTACGACAAATTTGTACCGACACGTCACCCATAAAAAAAATAAATGTCAGACCAGTTTTGGATAGGTGAAGAAAACGAAGTGGCAAAGATTAAAACCAAAATGCGTCAGGATTGCCCACTCTATGCGTCTGGTCAGATGATACACATAGCCATAGCCCAGTCCGGCAACCGTTGCCAGGCCCGCATACAGAGGGCCACCACCCAGGTGTGCCATACCAAACAGCAGGGCCGATATCAGCAAGGCTAGGTAAGCCGCCAGCGGTTTGCTGCTGGACCGGTACAAGGCTTCTTGAATGAAGCCACGGAAGAAGGCTTCTTCAGCCACACAGGTCAGGAACAGGTTGACAGATAAAAACAACAGCGTCGCTTCCGGCAGTTTGGGGTCCAGCCGGAAAAATTGCAGGCCCAAACCAAGGGTAATCAGCACAACGATGGTAAGCGCCGCGGCAAAGGCAATGCGCTTGCCGTCAGCCAGGAATTCCCTGAGATTGGCAGCACGCTGGCAAAACAGGGTCAGCAGTAAAAATCCCACCATGCCCTTGTCAAAATTGGCATACAGGCTAAAGGCCTGGGCATCATTACTGAAGCGGACTTGATCAAGCAAAAGCGGATTATGGAAACCCGCTACCTTGTGCATGGCCAGGGCCAGCGCCAGGATCAGGGCAATGACACCGCAAGCGAGCCGCAGATAAAATTTGAGACTGCTTTTTGCACTGGCGAACAGCAATGCCCCCAGCACCAATAAGACCAGGGCAGCGACAGGGGTGATCAGCCCCAGCGCCAGGGCTGCTGCCATGGCAATCAGTGCCATACCAACGGCAGGTGTCAGTTTGCTCAATGCCCCGGTTTGCACAGGTACTGGCAACCAGACCATGGCAATGGCCGCAAACAACAGCAGGTAAGGCGATAATGTGGATATCGCGGGCAAATTAGTCATGGACGGGTAATCCTGTATCAGCTTAACTTTTTGAAAATAGCCCGCCCAGCATAAGCAGTTTTATGCAAATGTCAACATTTCTTAATTGCGCATGGCAAAGCTTTTACCGCAGGCGATGGCGACGCGATTCCAGGCATTCATGACGCCAATGACAAAAGCCAGCTCAACCAGTTCTTTTTCGCTGAAATGCCTGCGCAGTTCCTGCTGCAAATCATCGGACACATGCTGCGTGGCAACCTGGGTCAGCGCTTCACTCCAGGCCAGCGCTGCCCTCTCTGATTCACTATAACAAGGGGCTTCTCGCCAGCAAACCAGGCCATTGATACGCTGGAAGGCGATGCCCTGTTCCAGCAAATCATGGGCATGCTTGTCGACACAAAATGCGCAGCCGTTCACTTGAGAAATCCGCAAGAACACCAGGTCAATCAGCGTTACGCCCAGGCTGCTGCTCTGCAATACCGTGTTGACGCTGGCAAGTGCCTGATAAGCTTCTGGCGCCAGGCCAGGGAAATTCAATTTGAGTGTCATGTTAATGCTCCAAAGTGGGGTGAAAGAATGAGAAGTAGCGACAGCGCCTGTTGAAGACTTGCTGATGGCTCAGGTAACAGGGCCGGGCAAGATGGTTTCAACAGTCTGTGGCTACATTCATTAACAAGACGCTGGAGCAGGATGCTTTGTGACAGGTTTTCAAAAAGAATTTGAAGATGGGGCAACAATGCCCTGGTAAGCCTGCAGTTTTTCCGGGTTGCGTATGGTGTAGAGGTCAAGAATTTTTTCACCATCACTGACGATGGAAAAAGTCGCATCGAGCTTGCCGTCAATGAAACGCAGGAGGCCAGGCTCGCCATTGATCTGTGCTTCGACAAACTGCATGCGCTGTGCAAAATTCCTGGCGATGACGTGGTACAGGCGGGCGATGCGGTCTGCACCACGCAAGATGCGGTTGACCGAGGCAATCTTGCCGCCGCCGTCACCTATCATTTGTGCATCGTCGGCAAACAGGGCATGCAATTCTTTCAGGTCACCACTTTGTGCCGCCAGGGTGAAGCGTTGCAAGAGCCAGTGATGGTGCTCACGACTGACTGTAAAGCGTGGCCTGTCCTGCTGTACCCGCTCTTTTGCCCGGTGCACCAGCTGGCGACAGGCGGCTGCGGTCTTGTCAAGCATTGCTGCCACGTCCGGATAATCGACTTCAAACACCTGATGCAAGAGAAAGGCGGCGCGTTCTTCTGCACCCAGGCGCTCAAGCAGGGTCAAAAAGGCCATCGATACATCGCTGCTCAATTCGGCCAGCAATTCCGGGGTTTGCTCATCGACTTCTATCATCGGTTCCGGCAACCATGGTCCTTCATAGTTCTCACGCTCACGCTTGAGCAGGCGCAGCCTGTCCACGCACAGACGACTGCAGACTGTCACCAGCCAGGCCTGGGGTTCGCGTATATCCCGTATTTCTGTATCGCTGAGCGCGTGCCAGCGCAAATAGGTGTTCTGGACGATATCTTCGGCCTCGGCACGCGAAGACAGCATGCGATAGGCAATGCCAAACAGGCGTGGGCGATTATCGGTAAATATTTTTAGGTGCTTGGTCATGACAGCGTCCTGATGGAATCATGATGATAAGACGAAACAGCACCGCTGTTTGTGACAGACCAGGCGAAAAAAAACCGCATGTCGTAATAACATGCGGTTTTTCATCATGGAAACCCGGTCAGAATCGATGGCGTATGCCGGCAATCACGCTGGTTGCCCGGTCTGCCGTATTGATCTTGTCGCTCATCATTACGGCATATACATCCGTGCGCTTGGACAAATTGTAGTCGTAACCAGCAGACAGGGTGTCGCGCTTCAAATCATTATTTGCTGACAGCGTCCCGCTGCGTTTGGTATTGGCATAAGCAAGCAGGACATTGCCGCCGCCAGCCGGGATTTTTGCCCCAAGGCTGTAAATCTTGTCGTCCAGCTGTTTGGCAGACGCCGTGTCATTCTTGCTTGAGGTATAGGTGGCATACAGTTTGGCGGACGTCAGGTCATAGCTGGCGCCGACAAAATAAGCAGTCTGGCTATTGATGGAAGCAAAATTGACCGGTGCTGCCGTCGCATCCACGATGGCTGAGCCACCAAGCGGATTGGATACCTGCACTTTTTGGTAAAAGGCGCTCAGGGCCAGCGGACCATTAAAATACAGGGCATTCAGGCCGATATTGCGCGTACCGGTATCGCCGGCTTTTTCCCCAAACTGGTAATGAATATTGGCACTCAGGCCATCAAAATTCGGTGTGCTGTAGATGACTTCATTACTCCAGCCAGAATCACCGGCGGCCGAATTGGCCCAGGTACGTGAAGCAAAACCACCGGATGGCACATACCAGTGCAGCACCAGCGGCGACACATCAAAGGAATCACCAAAAGGATTGAAAATCACAACCGGCAAAAAGCTGGGGGCCAGATCACGACCTAGTGAGACGCGGCCAAAACTGCCGGACAGGGCCAGGTTGGCATCGCGTGAAAACAGCGTATCACCACCAAAACGACCGGACTCACCGGTATCAGGACGCAAGAAAGCCGTCAGGGCGAATTCGGCTTTCAGGCCGCCCCCCAGGTCTTCCACGCCTTTAAAACCAAACCACGATGTCGTCATGCCACCAGGCGTGATGGCCGCCGTACTGGCCTTGTCACCACTCATTTTGACTGAACCGACAGACAGATCAACCAGGCCTTGCACGGTCACACTTGATTGTGCCATCGCGCTGCCGGCCAGCAAGCAGGAAGTGACTGCGAAAACCAGGGTCTTCATTTGCATTTTCATTTTTTTCCTTCTCCAGGGTTAACAACAATTCATGCAGCGTGATTGCTCATCAAACTTTGTCAGCTCAATCCAGTATCAGGCGGGACATCGGTAAGCCCGGCCCTGTTCAATTCAGTCGCCAGCTTTTTTAAACGGATTTGTCTGCGGGATGTACCTGCATCCAGTGTTGCGCAATGTCGATACGGCGGCACACCCAGACCTTGTCATGTGACTGCACATAGTCAAGAAAGCGTTGCAAGGCACGAAAACGCCCAGGACGCCCCAGCAAGCGGCAATGCATGCCGATGGACAGCATTTTTGGTGCATTGTCACCGGCGGGATCGCCCTCGGCATACAGGACATCGAAACTGTCTTTCAGGTAGTCAAAGAAGTGCTCACCGGTATTGAAGCCCTGCGGCGTAGCAAAACGCATGTCATTGCTGTCCAGCGTATAAGGCACGACCAGGTGCGGTTTTTGCTGGCCGTCACCGGTAGTCACTCTGGTCCAGAACGGCAGGTCGTCGCCATAATAATCGGCATCATAGGCAAAGCCGCCATGTTCGACCACCAGCTTGCGGGTGTTTGGTGAATCGCGGCCGGTATACCAGCCCAGTGGCGCCTTGCCTGTCATCTCGCGCAGGATTTGCACGGCTTCTTGCATGTGCGCACGTTCGGTCGCTTCGTCCATACCCTGGTAATGTATCCAGCGCAGGCCGTGGCAGGCGATTTCATGACCGAGTTCGCCAAAGGCCTGGGTCAGTTCGGGATGTCTTTGCAAGGCCATGGCAACGCCAAAGACCGTCAGCGGCAACTGACGTTTTTCAAATTCGCGCAAAATGCGCCAGACCCCGGCACGCGAGCCATATTCATAAATCGATTCCATCGACATATGGCGCGCTTCATAGGCGGCAGCACCCACGATCTCAGACAAAAACTGCTCGGATGCGCGGTCACCATGCAAGACACAGTTTTCACCGCCCTCTTCATAATTCAGGACAAACTGTACGGCTATCCTGGCCTGTTGCGGCCATTGTGCATGCGGGACATGGCGGCCATAGCCGATCAGGTCGCGCGGGTAATTGTTGTATTCGGGTCGCTGCTGACTCATTACGGGATTCTCCGGGTCATGACTGAAGGGACTTCACTGCCATCCAGTCTTGATGTTTTGTGTTTGCCTGCTCATGCAATTGATATGCCAGTCATTGCACAAGCATATTGTTTTAAACGATTAGCCACGATTGTCGGCAATTTTCTGGCAATACATATACTGTTTTCAGTATATGTTCTATCAAGCACAAAATAGACCTCAATGCGCTTTTTCTCTGTAACAATGCAACCATCCGTCTTTGTGCCCACCTACCTTGGTCTGTGGACATGAGCCGGGCTGGCTTTGCTACAATGCGGCCATGCCTCTACAATCCATAGACCAGTTTCTGCTGCAACCGCCCCGACCAGCCAGGCTGGAGGGTTTTCAACGTTTCTTGCTGGAGTTCTGGTATTTCGGCATCAAGGAAGCGCGTTCCTGCCTGTTCGTCGGTCTGTTCTTTGCATCGATACTGGCGGTGCCCAAAAGCGGCCTGCTCGGCCTGCCACGCTATGATGTACTGTTCCTGATCGCCGTCCTGATCCAGGGCGGCATGGCGTGGAGCAAGCTCGAAACCATGGATGAACTCAAGGCGGTCACCCTGTTCCACATGGTAGGTTTTGCACTGGAAGTGTTCAAGGTGTCAGGCAACATACAGTCCTGGGCTTATCCTGAATTTGGCTATACCAAACTGTGGGGTGTTCCCCTGTTTAGCGGCTTCATGTATGCCAGTATAGGCAGCTACATCATCCAGGCCTGGCGCCTGTTTGACTTGCGCATACGCCACCATCCGCCTTACTGGATGGCAGGTCTGATAGGTGTACTGATCTACCTGAATTTTTTCACCCACCATTACATCGGTGACTACCGCTGGTACCTGGCGGCTTGCGCGCTTGGCCTGTATGCCCGTTCCAGCGTGGTGTTTCGCCCACTGGACCGTGACCGTAGCATGCCCCTGTTGCTGTCGTTCGTGCTAATAGGATTTTTTATCTGGCTGGCAGAAAACATGGGAACCTTCTTTGGCATCTGGCGCTATCCGAATCAGCTCGGCGCCTGGTCTACCGTGCATCTGGGCAAATGGAGTTCATGGTCTTTGCTGGTCATCATGACCTTTACCATTGTCGCCCACCTCAAGCATATCAAGCGGCATATCCATATAGCTGAGTAAATTAACAACTATCAGGGCAAAAAAATAGCCCGCTGAATTCGCGGGCTTAAATCCAAACCTTAGGAGGTGTTGGAGGAGACAGATGCAACTTTAATGCAGCGCAACATATTTGTATGCTTTATTCTTCAAATATCAGGTATACAGAATATGAATATCTAACCCATGTTCTATCCCATGTGATTCACGCCAGTAACTGCCGATACTGGCTGGGGTTAATACCAGTCGCCTGCTTCCAGCTATGATCCAGATGCGCCGCATCATAAAACCCGGCCGCATGGGCAATACCTGTCAATGAATTCTCGCCTCGCCTGATTGCCGCGCTAACCAGGTTCAGGCGTATGGCCATGCGTAAACCGGCGAAACCCAGACCAGCCTGGTGCAGGGCGCGCTGCAGGCTGCGGCTGCTGCAGGCAAGTTTTTTGGCGCTTGCTGGCAAGTCTGCCCAGGGTTCTTCATACAGGTACAGGCATACATCGCGCAAAGCCTGCTCTTGTAAGCCAAGCCGGTCAAGATTTTCCAGTAAATGACGATCAGAGCGTTCCGCTGCCAGCGCATTCTTTGTCTGTAGATAGTCAAGGCAGGCAGCCATGACTTGCTCTCGCAGGCCTTCCGTGGCATGGCCGCTGATATCCAGCCCCTGTCGCGAGGGGTTGGTTTGCTGCGCAGCATCGTCGCGGGTATTGTCGTTGGTATCATTGCTGCACAGCCGGGTACTCACACCCAACGGCGCCAATTGATTATAACCGTTCCAGCGCAGTGTGAATTGTGCCGGCCCGGTGGCAGTCTGCATCAGATCAGCCACGGCGTTGGCATCAAGATCACCCAATATGCTCATTTGCCTTTGCATGCGGTCATCGCCGAGCCTGTATGCTTGCGGTTGCGCTGCCTGTCGCAGATAAGATTCATGACTGAGCATGCCATGTACAGTCGCCCTGACCGACCAGGCGAACAGGGCCCTGGCATCATCGCCTGGATAGCTGAGCGCGCTGGCCAGCAAATGGTAACTGAGGCGGGTATGTTGCCTGTGCTGCATGAATGAACTCTTTCTGCTTTTTTGACTATGATGACCAGCGAACTGGCAATATTGCATCTTTAGCATAAATTTTGCCAGGGCGGTTTTTTACAAGCCAGACGATGCAGGCAGCAGTCACAATGCAAGTCCCTATTTTTTCCAGGACAGCTCAGATGCAACCAGAAACATGCCTGCCCCTGCATGACGTCGACGCAAGCGCACAGGCGGCACTGATACAAAGCGGACAAATCAGCGCCACAGAATTGCTGGAAGCCAGCATAGCGCAGATAGAGGCAAGCAATGCGCAGCTCAACGCCATCGTCACTCCCATGTTTGAGCAGGCGCGCCAACAGGCCAGAGGCAAGCTGATACCTGGCCCGTTTTCCGGTGTGCCATATGCCATCAAGGACCTGGTTGATGTGCAGGGCGTACGCCGCAGTTCCGGCTCACGGCTGCTGAGCAGTCATGTCAGCGACAGCGATGCCGCCATCGTCAGTCAAACCAGGGCAGCCGGCCTGATCTTGCTGGGGAAGACCAATACGCCAGAATTTGCACTGAATGCGACCACCGAAGCAGTCTTGTCAGGACCGGCGCGCAATCCCTGGAATAGGGCGCATTCTGCCGGTGGCTCATCCGGTGGTGCAGCAGTAGCGGTAGCCTCAGGCATGCTGGCTTTTGCCCATGCCTGCGACGGCGGCGGATCGATACGCATACCAGCGTCTTGCTGCGGCCTGTTTGGTCTTAAGCCCAGCCGTGGCCGTATGCAAGGTTCCGGCATGGGAGACAGTGGTGTTGAACATTGCCTGAGCCGCAGTGTGCGCGACAGCGCCCGCCTGTTTGCCTGGAATCAACGGCATGATGCAGATGCGCCATGGCCAGCAATCAGACTGCCCGTTTCAGCAAGTCAGCATCGTCTGAAAATTGCATTTGCTCTCAATGGCATGGCAGGTACCGCGCCAACGGAGGTCGTCGGCACGGCAGTGACAGCAACTGCGCGCTTATGTGCAGCGCTGGGCCATCATGTGGAAACAGTGCAGTTACCGGTCAATGGCGAGCTTTTCTTCCGGCATTTCAAATGGGCCTGGAGTCATAGCGCACAGCGGGCATTTGATATGGCAAGAGAGATGGGCAAAGACCCTGAACAGGAACTGGAAGCCTGGACCAATTACCTGGCCGCCCATGCGCGAGCGGCTGCACCTGAAGCAGCCGGTCTGGCTACTGCCTATTTTTCCAGGGTGGCACAGGACTTTGCCGGTTTTTTTGAAGACTACGATGTCTTGCTGAGTCCGGTGACCAGCATGCCTGCTCCCAGACTCGGCTACTTTGATACCGGCCTGCCCGGTGAAGTATTGTGGGAAAGATTGCAGCACTACGCTGCCTACACGCCCATGCATAATATTGCCGGCACGCCAGCCATGTCCGTACCACTGGGCATGAGCCATGAAGGACTTCCCATAGGCAGCCAGTTTGCTGCCCGTGCTGGCGATGAACAGACCCTGTTCGAACTGGCGTTTGAACTGGAACAGGCACAGGCCTGGTCACACCTGCGCCCGCCTCCGCCTGAATACAAAATCAGTCCAGCAGCTTCGCCATAATAAAGTCGTCGATGTACTCAGCTTCACCACTGCGTTTATAAAACTGGCGCAAGCGACCTTCTATCTCAAAACCCAGGCGCTGGTAAAACGCCAGACCGCGTGGATTATCGGATTCCACAATCAACTCCACACGGCGCACGCCGGTCTGCCGTAATTCTGCAATGACCACGGCCAGCATGGCCTGGGCTACGCCTTTTCCCTGATAGCGGGGCGCGACAGCCAGTGTACCGAGCTGGGCAACATGGGCAGCACGGCCTGTGAAGCGTGTCACCTTGTAAAATCCCGCGACCTCGTCCTCCTGCAGATAGACGAAGAAAGAACAACTGGCCAGCAAATCCTCAAAAATCACTGAAAACTGCTCCAGTGACATGGCGTCGTAACCAAGAAAGCGCAGCACTGCCTCATCCATATAAATGGTGAACACGGCATGCAAATCATCAGGGATAGCCAGTCTGTACATTAAGTATATTTATCCTGAGTCGTGGCAGGTTTTCGCTATGGTCAGCGCAGGATGAGCATTATATCAAGATGATGGGTCCAGTCTTGCCTGGTAAAACCGGGGATTTGCCAGGGAAACAGGCAAAAGACGGGCAAAAAAATAGCCCGCTGAATTCGCGGGCTTAAATCCAAACCTTAGGAGGTGTTGGAGGAGACAGGTATAACTATATCGCAGCGCAACAAATTCACCAAGATCTATTTTTGCATATCAATCATTCATAAATCAGATATCAAGGCATCAGGATTATTTCCCTACGGAATAGAAAATGTGTGGAGCATACGATTGCTACAGGGGATAGTAAATAATCAAAAAAAAACCCGCGACCTTGCGGTTGCGGGTTAAATCCAAACCTTAGGAGGTGTTGGAGGAGACAGGTGTTACTTTATCGCACCGCAACAAATAAGTCTTCTTTATTTTTGGTATACCAGTCATCACTCTTGTGAATAGCTTTATTGAGGTCAAGCTGTGGTCATCAGCGTTTCACTTCTCTTTACCCCATAAGCACAGGAACTTGCAATACAATCAACTGTCTATTACCACGCTACCCATCCAACCATGGACCTGAGTACTCCCAAGTCTGTCCCCACAACCATTTATAGCCATGATGTCACTTGTCGCGTGTACCGTTAGCAATATCAACCATCCCTCTTTTTCAATGGGTTCAGCAACAAGGCGTTTCTTGCCTGGTGGTTTGCTCACCCTCGCTTGCTTGCTGACAGGTGCTGCATGCGCCAAAGATCTGCCTATAGGCAATCCAGGCTTTGAAGAATGGCGTGCGGGTAAAAATGTACCCGAATCCTGGAATCTCATGACGGCAGTCCACACTCTGGACGCTGATTGCCAGGTTGCCAGAGAGGGCAAGTGCTCTCTCAGACTGGCCAGTAATCCGCAAACCCCGGTGGGAGGCATGACGACCCTGGCGCAAACCCTGGTCGCCAGCACTGTCGGCGGCCACCCCTTACATTTGTCCGGCTGGATCAAGACACGTGATGTTGTCGGCAAAGCAGTCCTGCTAATGCAGGTGGACAGCAAGGTCAAAACCGCCGTCGCCGAAGCCATACTGGGCAAGGATGCGCCTGATGGCAGCAAGGATTGGCGGCGTTTTGACATCCAGGTGCCGGTTGCCGCAAATGCCAGGTCTGTGCATATAGGCCTGGGTCTGATAGGCAACGGTACGGCCTGGTTTGATGATGTGAAACTCGATATTGATGAAAGCGTCAAAATCGCTGATATTGCCGAAGTGCGCCCTGCGCCCAGGCCACAGAAATCCAGCGTGCTGGCGGACGATAACACACTGGCTTTGCCACCGGGCCTGATACCGGATATCAAACCTGAATGGAAAACCGGTGTACGGCAAGATGCCCGTCACCTGCGTTCTTTATTCAGCGAAGACTTTAGCGACCTGCAATTCCTCAAACCACTGCTAAAAGGAAAACGGCTGGTACAACTCGGTGAAAGCGGTCACGGTTATGCAGAATTCAACTGGATGAAAGTGCGTCTGATCAAGTTTTTGCATCAGGAAATGGGCTTTGATGTCATTGCCATGGAATCATCCATGTCCACCTGTGATGCCGTGGACAAGGAAATAGTTAAATCCAGTGCAGCCGAGGCCATGCGTAATTGCCTATTTGCCACCATAGGCACCGATGAAACTGCAGACCTGTTCTCTTACATAAAACAAAGCAAGGGAAACAGCGGGGCAAGACACCCCCTGATACTGGCAGGTTTTGACAACCAGAGCTCCAGCGCCATATCAACTGCTGTCATCACGGCACGCTTCAAATCCCTGCTGAGCCAGATTGACAGTCCCCTGGTGACAGAAATAGACGGCATGGAGCAGGAGTTACAGCTATTATTCACTCCCAAACAGGACGCTACACTGTCCGGACGTCTGGCCGCACGCTATCGTCTGGTAGCAGAAACCCTCGCCAGTAACAGGGAAAAACTGCTGACCCTGGGCAAAACCGGGCAGGCAGAAGTGGATATGAGCCTGCAGGAAGCCTGGTCACGTGTTGCCTACTGCGAAATGCAGCCCTATCCCTATCCACAGAAACAGGGAACAGAAATCCGCGACAAGGCAATGGCGGATAACCTGAATATCTTGCTTGACCGCATCTACCCCGACAAAAAAATCATTGTCTGGGCACACAATACCCATATCGCCCATCACTGGAACCAGCAGGACGCTGCCAGGACTACAGGTGTCTGGATGGCAGAAAAACGTCGCCAGGACATCTATACCATAGGCATGTACATGGGGCGCGGCGTCACCGGTATCTATGGCAGGGATAGCTACAGTGCGATAGCTGCTCCCGAAACAGACAGCCTGGAAGCCATTCTGGCCAACGCCGGCAAAAAGTGGAGTTTCATTGATTTTTCACAGGCAAAACCCGGGCCGGCGCATGACTGGATGTTCAAGCCCATCAATGCCCGTTACTGGGGAAGCAGCAACGAACAAATCATCCCGGCCAGGGCGTATGATGCAGTTATCTACATTGATGAGGTAACACCATCTGCCTATCCTGGGTAGGCAAGACGGGCATCTCCCGGGAGTCGCACCAGGACGGGCTACCGTCTTTGATAGAATCTGGTATCTTTCTCTCTATGAAGGAGGTTTTCTGGCAGCGCCGGAAAACCTCCCATCAATAATAATGCAGACATGCAAGCAGCAGCCAGCATGCAAACGGAGAACATAATGAAACTGATAGATCCCATCGTGCAGTTCCAGGCTGAAATCCAGCAAATCCGGCGCGACATCCATGCGCATCCTGAATTATGCTTTGAAGAACACCGCACCTCTGAAGTCGTCGCTAAAAAACTGGAAGCCTGGGGCATCCCCATCATCCGCGGCTTTGGCGGCACCGGCATCATCGGCGTACTGAAAAACGGCACGAGCGAGCGCGCCATAGGCCTGCGTGCCGACATGGATGCCCTGCCCATGCAGGAGATCAATACCTTTGCCCATACCTCAAAACATGATGGCAAGATGCATGCCTGCGGCCATGACGGCCATACGGCAATGTTGCTCGGTGCGGCGCATTACCTGTCGCAATACAAGGAATTCGATGGCACAGTCTACCTGATCTTCCAGCCGGCAGAAGAAGGCGGTGGCGGCGCCAGACGCATGATAGAAGACGGCATGTTCGAACAATACCCCATGGAGGCAGTATTCGGCATGCATAACTGGCCCGGTGTGGCGGTCGGGACTTTTGGCGTCACCCCCGGCCCGATGATGGCTTCATCGAATGAATTTGAAGTCGTTGTCAGGGGCAAAGGCGCCCATGCCGCACAGCCACACAAGGGCATAGACCCGATTATCGTGGCCATACAGATGGCTCAGAGCTGGCAAACCATCGTCAGCCGTAACGCCAGCCCGCTGGAGTCTGCCGTGCTGTCCGTGACACAAATCCATTCTGGCAGCGCCACCAACGTAATTCCTGACGAGGCAACGCTGATAGGAACGGTGCGCGCCTTCAGTACGGAAATGATAGACCTGATAGAAAGACGCATGCAAACCATCGCTGAACATACGGCAGCGGCGTTTGACGCCCAGGTTGATTTTCGCTTCAAGCGCAATTATCCGCCACTGATCAATCATGCCAAAGAAACAGCATTTGCCACTGAAGTCATGCGCAGCGTGGTTGGCGATGAAAACGTTGATGCCCAGGTTGAACCTACCATGGGCGCAGAAGATTTTTCTTTCATGCTGCAGGCCAGGCCAGGCTGCTACGTCTTCATCGGTAATGGTGATGGTGCCCATCGTGACTTCGGTCATGGCCTGGGCCCTTGCAATTTACACAACCCCAGTTACGACTTCAATGATGATTTGCTGCCAATAGGTGCAACTTATTGGGTCAGACTGGCAGAAGCCTACTTGAAAAAATCGACTTGAGCAGCCATCTTGGCTGCCTCAACCCCTAGTTTGTAAACCCGCTCAGACAGAAGACTTCCATGGCCGACGAAAAAGACAATAACGAAACGCAACGCAGCCCTTTCCTTGAAGAAAAGGCCTTCAAATCCCGCACCGTAATGGTATTTGGCACCATCAATGACAAGCTGGCTGCCGATATCAGCAAACGCCTGATCGCCTTGTCGGCCGAGTCAAAAGACCCGATTACCGTGATGGTGTCATCCCCCGGTGGCCATGTGGAATCGGGCGATGTCATCCATGATGTCATCAAGTTCATTGATGCACCGGTCAATATGGTGGGGACAGGCTGGGTAGGCAGTGCTGCCGTCACCGTTTTCCTGGCTGTGCCGAAAGAGCGCCGTGTCTGCCTGCCCAATACCCGCTTCCTGATCCATCAGCCCAGCGGCGGTTTTGGTGGCCAAGCCAGTGATATCGCCATTCAGGCACGCGAAATCGTCAAGATCCGTGAACGTATTGCCGCCCTGATCGCACACGAATCCGGTCAACCTCTGGAAAAAATTGCGGCAGATATCGACCGCGACTATTGGATGAGTGCTACCGAAGCCAAGGAATATGGGCTGATATCACGCATCATCGTCAAACAGGGCGAACTGTCGTAAATCATACCGTTTGGATCACATGAAGCTAGCCTGCTGTTTTTGACGAGCAGCAGGCCAGTTTTGTTGAAGCAAACTTAAAACTCTTCCCAGTCATCAGCAGCACCGGCGTTGACCGGCTCTTTCCTGACCGGGGCAGTTTTTACCTGACTCGTTCTGGCCACAGCCGGCCTGGGCAAAGCTTTGGTTTTAGACTTGTTGCCGGCCACTGTCGTTGTCGGTTTCACCGGGCCTGAAGGTTTTGCGCCGGCAACCTGCTGGCCCTGATCCAGTTTGAATACGCTGACTATGCGGCTCAGGTTTTGCGCCTGGTTTTGCAGGGCGCCAGCGGCGGCAGCGGCTTCTTCCACAAGGGCGGCATTTTGCTGCGTCATCTGGTCCATCTGTGTCACAGCTGTATTGATCTGTTCAATCCCACTGCTTTGCTCTGTACCGGCAGCGGTAATTTCGCTGATGATATCGCTGACCCGCTTGACGCTGTCCACGACTTCTTTCATGGTGGCGCCAGCCTGGTCAACCAGGCGCGTACCCTGCCCTACCTTGTCGACAGAATCGTTAATCAGTTCCTTGATTTCCTTGGCTGCGCTGGCAGAACGCTGGGCCAGATTACGTACTTCTGATGCCACCACGGCAAACCCCCTGCCCTGTTCGCCGGCACGGGCGGCCTCGACGGCAGCATTCAAGGCCAGGATGTTGGTCTGGAAAGCGATGCCATCAATCACGGCAATGATATCGACAATCTTCTTGGATGACTCATTGATGGACCCCATGGTATCGACCACCTGCGACACCACGTCGCCACCTTTCTGCGCCACCGCTGAAGCTGAATGCGAGAGCTGGTTGGCCTGGCGGGCATTATCACTATTATGCTTGATGGTAGAAGTGATTTCTTCCATTGACGAGGCTGTCTCTTCCAGTGAACTGGCCTGGTTTTCAGTGCGGTTGGACAAATCCAGATTGCCTTTGGCAATCTCGGTGGCGGCAGTGGTGATTTCATCGGTACCCTGGCGCACCTGGCTGACAACTTGCAACAGGCTCTGATTCATCTCTTTCAATGCCTGTAGCAGCAGGCCTGTCTCATCACGGGTTTGCACATCAATATTGCTGGTCAGGTCGCCCGAAGCCACCGTCTGCGCCAGCTTGACGGCATCCTGCAAGGGACGGGAAACGATACGGGCAATCGCATAGGCCAGTGCCAAGCCGAGCAGGATACTGGTGACCAGTACAACAATGATCAGGCTACGTGAAGCCTCGTATGACTCTGTGCCTTTCTTGTATGCATCCACACCACCATCGACATTGGTTTTCACCATCTTGTCGACCAGGCCGCGCACCTTGGTGTTGAGTTTGGAAGAATCCGTACGCATCAACTCCATGGCTTCCTTGTTGTTGCCTTCACGGGCCAGGGCTGCCATTTTGTCGGATATCTGCAAATACTCCGTCATCGATTTCATGTAGTCATCGAACTGCTTTTTCTCTTCCGGGTCTGCCACGAGGCGCGCATATTCAGCTTCATTTTCCTTCAGTCCGGTGACGGCTTCCTTGGTGCGGCCGATATATTTTTCCACTTCCTCCTTGTTTTCAGCCGACACCATTTGCGCCTCTTGCGAGCGTATTCTTGACACGCGCTCCTTGATACCCATGGCTGCATTGACGCTGGGCATCCAGTTGGTGCCCAGTTCATAGGCATTCTGGTTGACCTTGGCCAGCATCACGATGGAAAACACGCCAAGAAATATCGTCAATGCCAGCAGGAAGCCAAAACCGACAAACAGCTTGGCTGAAATCTTCAGGTTATAGAACATCTTCATCATGCTTCCTTTGGAATAGATGAACAAAATTCAAGGACAGATGGAATGCAGGTGAGCAAGTCCCTGTCCCTGACTAAAACTCTTCCCAGTCGTCGCCAGCTTTCACTGTTTCTCTTTGCTTCGGCAAGGCTTTGACTGTAGCAGCCTTGTTTGCATTACCAGCAAGGCGGGCCGGTCTGGTAACTGCTTTATTGTCTGATCTACTGGCAACAACCGGCTTGCTCTGTGCTGCCTGCCCCTGCTCCAGTTTGAATACGCCAACCACGCGGCTCAGGTTGGCCGCCTGCTCCTGCAAGGCGCCAGCCGCGGCTGCGGCTTCTTCGACGAGCGCGGCATTTTGCTGTGTTACCTGGTCCATCTGTATGATGGCATTATTGATCTGGTCTATGCCTGAACTTTGTTCTGCACCTGCTGCGGTAATTTCACTGATGATGTCACTGACCCGTTTGACACTCTCCACCACTTCTTGCATGGTGACTCCAGCCTGATCGACCAGTCGGGTTCCCAGATCCACTTTTTCCACAGAGTCGTTGATGAGTGCCTTGATTTCCTTTGCGGCACTGGCAGAGCGTTGAGCCAGGTTACGCACCTCTGAAGCCACCACGGCAAATCCCCTGCCCTGCTCACCTGCGCGAGCCGCCTCGACAGCGGCATTCAATGCCAGGATATTGGTCTGGAAAGCGATGCCATCAATCACGGCAATGATGTCGACAATCTTTTTCGAAGATTCATTGATGGAGCCCATGGTATCCACGACTTGCGATACGACACTGCCCCCTTTTTGCGCCACCGTAGAAGCAGAATGCGAGAGCTGGTTCGCCTGACGGGCATTGTCACTATTCTGTTTGACGGTAGAGGTCAGTTCTTCCATGGAAGAAGCTGTTTCTTCCAGTGAACCGGCCTGGCTCTCGGTGCGCGCCGACAAATCCATATTGCCATTGGCGATTTCTGTTGAAGCAGTAGCAATCAAGTCAGTACCGGTACGCACTTCACTGACCACGGATAAAAGACTGGCATTCATTTCCTTCAACGCCTGCAGCAACTCGCCTGTCTCATCCCTGGTTTTAACTTCTATATTGCTGGTCAGGTCGCCCGATGCAACAGTTTTTGCGACTTTGACGGCCTCCTGTATGGGTCTGGCGACGACTTTTGCTATCCAGTAGGCCAACAGCAAGCCAAGCGCGGTGGTGACAACAATCAGGCCCAGTATCAGCGTCCTTGAATTTGCATAGATTTTCTCGCCCGTATGATATTCGGCGACGCCACCATCTGCGTTCACCTGCACCATCTTGTCAGCCAGTGCCAGCATGTCTGCATTCAATTTGGACGAGTCCCCGCGCAGGGTGGCCTTGGCTTCTTCGACATTGCCTGCAACTGCCTGTTCAGTCAGTTTCTTGCTCTCTACAGCATATTTTTCCCAGACTTTGCTGTACTCCGCAAAATAGGTTTTTTCTTCAGGTGTACTGATGAGCTTTACATAATCTTCTTCATATTTTTTCAGCTCGGCGGCATAGTCTTTCCAGCGCTGAGTGTACTTTTTGATACTGGCCTCGTCACCGGCGGAAAGCACGATCTGCATTTCCTGGGTGCGCAGGCGTGAAATTCTTTCCTTGATACCCATGGCAGCATTCACGCTGGGCATCCAGTTGGTGCCCAATTCCAGTGCAGTCTGGTTAACGCGAGACAACTGGAACACAGAAAAGCCACCGAGAAATATGGTCAGAATCAGCAGCAAAACAAAGCCAACATATAGTTTGGCAGATATCCTCAAGTCATAAAACAATTTCATGGCAAGTCCTTTTGGTAAAAGAACGACACAATTGCAAAGCTCAGGAAACAGCGGAGGGATGATATGAATATATACTTCGTTTTAGACGGCATTGTTGCAAACTGCAAATTTCACGAAGGTAATTTGCAGTTTGTCTTCAAAAAGTAACAAGGGCAAACTATCAAAGATAGTTGCAAAAGAAAAAAGCCGCATTGCGGCTTTTTTCAGGGCAACAATAAAGTTGCGCTCATCAAGGCAGAACAGTCACGACTTTTACTGTTGAGTCCACAGCTGAACGCTCTATGTAACCTATGCCAGTAGGGTTGGCGGCCACCGCCTTTTTCACCTCGGCATTGTTATGCATTTCTTTTGGCGCCGTACCTTTACCGGTGAAAACCAGCTTGGACCAGATGGTCTTTACTTCAGACATGTCCTTGTCTGCTACCTTTTTATAGAACTCGGCACGGATGGGTGAATTCTCTGGCAAATCGACGGGGGTAAACATGGCAGATTTGCCAAGAAAAAATTGCGACGCCTGTGCTGCCGTCATGGCGGTGGCAGGATTGGAAGGATTGACCACCACCACCAGTTCGGCGGCACATGCCACGGATGTCGCTGACATGACGGCTATCGCAATCAATAACTGTGTTAAATGCTTATTCATCGCGCCTCCCATCAGAATACAAAATCAACTGCTGCTGCAAATACGGTAACCGGGCCTTTGAAACCAGGTTTGGCGTTGATGAAAACACCGGGTCCGTTCTCTGGCGACATTCTGTCGAGCTGCAGTTTCAGGGCAGCCGATTTATGGAAATCCCAGCGCACACCTACGCTGTTACTGGTTTGTATCGGTGAAGCTGATGCCAGTCCGTTTGCGCCCAGAGTATAGGGCAGCAAGGGGCCAGATGTCGGCAGGCCGGCGACAGTGCGCGGGCTGTCCTGCGTTGCTGATGCATGGACAAAATACGGCAGGAAACTGCCGGTACGGTAACCAAACATGGTGTACCAGGAAGTCGTGTCAGCGATCGACAGGCTGGCTGAAGAACGCTTGCCGTATTCTGCCTGAACGACAAAGTTCTTCCAGTCCACGCCCAGACCGACCGAAGTGAACGAAGCCTTGGTGTCATTGACGGCAATGGCGTTCGCTGCCGAAGCAAAACCAAACTTGTTCAGGCCGCTTACCAGGGTATTCAGATTGGTAGAATTATCGACTGTCACCTTGGCGTCGACACGTCCGAAACGGAAAGTGAAGGGGCCGTTTTCCGCAACAATATTGACGCTTGATACGTTCTTGAATTTGGCTGTAAAACCGCCGCGATTATCGGCATCGGTAACGCCATAGGTTACCTGCGCAGTCACGGCCGTATCGCCAAAATTGGTCTGGTACAGGGCATCGATGCCGTCCAGGCTTTCCAGTGTCACCTGCGTGTACATTTCTACCGGCGGACGTATCATGGTGTTGGCATAACCAACATTGCGGTAGTCAGAAATCATATAGACCGGCAAACCGACGCGACCCAGGCGCAGGTTCAGGTTGTCATTGACCTTGGCTTTGGCAAACGCCCAGGCCAGTTCTGCACCAAAATTGTCCGTCACATTTTTTCGCACCAGACCCTGGCCTGTGAAAGACAGCCAGTCATTCATTTTTGCCGTCACCTGTATGCCGAAATTGGAATCGACCCCGGTTTTGGCAGAACTGGTTACACCAGCCAACTGATTGGGGCGGGCAAATTCTGCGTCGGAAGAATTGCTGCGAGTGAGGGCAGCGGTACCAAATCCGCTGATAGTGACATTGGACGTGTCATCAGCCCAGGCAGCAGATACTGCGGATGTCATCGCCAATAAAGCGATAAAAGGCGTTAATTTCATGCTATCTCCTTGAAAGTTTCTTCATTGTAACTTTTAACGAATGGCAGGAATTTAGACTGTTTCTTCGAGGAAATTATTTAATATGTTGCCTCAATGAATATTTCCTATTGGTAATTTTGCACGGGTGACTTAAGCTCTCCTAGGAGATGCTTATCAGAAACAAAATCTTTGACCAGCCTTTTCAAGTTAGGTCATGGTCAGGCTGACAAGCAGGCCAGTTCACCATTTCTTGCACTTTCCGTGGCGAAATCCCCACAATCTTGTTCGCCTAAAAACAAAAAATGGCAAGCCTTTACAGCCTGCCATCACCAAATCAGTGCAAGTCTTTTATTAATTCACATCTGCAGACCCATACCTAGAAATCTGCGCTGACAGACAGGTTCCAGCTACGTGCCGGCACAAAGGTATATTGATCAAACTGCACGCCCTTACTATTGGTGGAAATCGAGGTGACATCCTGTTTGTCGAACACATTATTGATACCTCCCTGGATTTTCAGGTTCTTCAGCAGCCAGGCATCTGTCTTGAGGCGATAGCCGATGGTGAAATCGGTCGTCGTGTAGGCAGCGATCTTGTAGGCAGCCGGTTCACCGTCCTTGGCATACTGGCTACCGGTGGTTTTTGCGATCAGCGAGCCATACAAACCATTGGCCTTGTACAAGACGCCGAATGCAGAAGTCGACTCTGGCGCCTTGGCTACCTGCAAACCAGTATCTTTCGCCTTGGCGCTGTTCAGCGAAGCATTCGCATGCAGCGAGAAACCACTGCCAAGATAGTAGGTAATGGCGCCTTCCAACCCCTTGTACACAACACCACCCTGGTTGTAGTACACGAGATCATTACCGTTACCGGTCGAAGCAATCTTGTTGTTGAAATCGATGTAGTAAAAATCAGCATCAAATGTCAACTGATTCGACTGGTGAACCACACCCAGTTGATAGTTGGTGGAAGTCTGTGGTTTTGCCGAGCTTTGGCCTGGATTATTCACATAAAACAGCGACAGGTCCGGCGCCAGGAAACCCCTGGCAATTTGTGCATAGGCAGACCATTCCTTGTTGATGCTGTAATTCGCCGTCAGGAAAGGCAGGGTCGTTGTATAGGTCTGCTCGGTCGTGGTCGGGATACGCGTGGTCTGATTGACCTTGGCATCGAGCGAGCGCTGGAAGCTCACGTATTTCAAGCCGGGTGTAATGGTCAGCTCAGGCGAAGCAGCCCATTCAAATTCTGCAAATGGCTGATACTGCTTCCAGTTTGAGCCCTGGTCGTAAGACACATTCTTTGGCGCAGTCGATTCTTTGGGATTGGGCAAACCCAGGGTCCAGTCCAGGTCATAGGTGTGGCGATTGGTATTGGCGTTTTCCATCCAGATACCCAGGCGCAGCAAGCCTGCATCAAGACGATTGCTGGCCTTCAGTATATCGCCATTGACACGGTAGGCATTGAGCTTGTTATAACCGGGCACATTCAGGTTGCCGGCGACACCGGCCTTGGTGCCGTTTGCTGTCGCGCCGCTGGCGTCCTGACCTGAGTAAGTATCATTGGTATAGGAATAGGTGTACAGGGTATTGTCGATATCCCAGCCTGCCAGCCTCGATTGCAGGCGTATATAGTCAAAATCCGTGTTCTTGTTATTGTAGTTGTAGCCAAAATAGTTCTGGCTGGAACGGTCATTATTGAGCGCATAGTTTTTGCCGAACTGTGCCACCTGGCTCAAAGTTACGCCACCTTTGTCCGGTGTATAGCTGGTGATCTTGTTAAAAGTGGAGAACACCGTCAAGGTGGTGTCTTTACCCAGGCTGCGCTGCAATTTGAACTGGTAATTGTCTTCAGTCACCGCGCTGTATGTCAGGTAGCCATCCGTGGTCAGGCGTGAGCCATTGAACATGAAACGGGTATCGCCAAAATGCGCCGCCGTGCCGCTGTCTATCTGCACACCGGTCATCCTGGTATTCCAGGAACCAAATGTCGCGTAGGGCGTGAAATGAAAGTCCTGTGACAATTCCTTGGAAAACAGATTGACGGAACCGCCAAAGGTCGCCTGACCCAGGTTGCTGGCATTGCCAGGACCACGTTCTATCACCATGCCGCCGATGATGCGAGCCGGGAAATACGACGTCGAGTGATGAGTAGGATTATTGGTATCGCCAAAAGGAATACCGTCATAGGTAATATTGTATTCCCCGTCCTGGAAACCACGCAGTGTCACCTTGGTTTCAGCCAACCCGGGGCCATTTGGCGAGACACCACCGCCCACGCCGGGAGCAATCCTGGCCACGGCATTGAAGTCTGCCAGCGGCGTCACAGACTGTTCGATAAAGGTGGCCGTAATGATGGACTGCGGCTGTGTCGCCTTCAATGAAGCCTGCACAGGTGCACGGTTGCCAACTGCCGAGCCGGTAATGACGACGCGCGATTTGATCGCTTCTGCATCCAGCGCAGATGGCGACTCTGCCGGTGCTTCGGATACAGGAGCAGTCTGTGCACGAGCCTGCTGTTGCGCCATGCATGCCATGGCCAATAAGACCTGGGCTGTCATTACCTGTACGGAAAATTGTGCTTGCTTGCGGTTCATCATCTGCCTTCCAGTGAGCTTGGTGGGTATAAAGCCCGCAAGTTTATGAAGCAGATATGACGTCCAGATGTAGGGAAGATGACCGCTGAGTGACACGACAACAAAAAACGGGGCAATGATTGCCCCGTTGCATGGTTTTAACAAAATTTAATTTTTCAGCTGGCGTCCCTGCACAAATCTCATGAACAAGACAACCCATCAATGCGCAAAATCCTTGCATATATTTTTCTTGTCCTGCACCTGACATTGCGTCATCAATTTGCCCTGCTTGTTCCAGGCCTGAATTTTCCAGCCCTGCTCATCACGTTCCAGGAGAGTGAAACCCACTTCATTTGAATTACTGAAGAAATCAGTATGGGCGCCCGGATAGGGTGTCGCACCTGCCGCCAGCGGTGTCGGTATCGCCATGTCCAGAGAAGACCCGCCGTTACCAGACACAAACTGTACAGGATGATTACTGCTGAAAGTCAGCGCTTCAAACAGATGTACATGGCCGGCAAGGGCCACCTGTATACCTGCGGGGAACAGGCGACTGGCATTGAGGTCCTGCATCACTCCCTGCATGGCTGGGTTGCCGGGCCGCACATCGAGGCCGCCACTTTTTTTCTTCTCTGCCGCCAGCCCCAGAACCGGATGATGGCTCAGGAAGATATTAAAATCAGCCCCCTCACTCAACTGATTCACCAGCCCGAATTGCTTCTTATAGATCTGATAAGCCTGCTCGTCTTTTGCCAGGGCCTTGCCTGGCGCTTTGGATGAATCGAAGACCAGCAGTTGCGCCTGCCCATCCCCAAGCTTGCCCAGGGGAACCGCATAGGGAGGGCTGTAATCACCAGTCAGGTCGTATTGCTCAAGATTGCAATCCCTGCCCTTTTGCAGAGGGCGCGGGTCCATGAAACGCCACCAGCCCTGGCCGGCACGGGCACAGGATTCATGATTGCCGCGCACGACCACCCAGGGGGCGGCTTTCAGCAATGCTGCAGCCGGTGCAAAAAAGTCAGCCTGCCAGGTGTCCCAGCCATAACCCCAGGGGCTGCCTGCGCATTCCTTGTTACCCTCTGGGCAGGCATTTTCCCTGTAGTGATAATCGCCTACGTGCACCACCAGGTCAGGGTTGAAGCTGGCAGCAGTGTTTGCCATGGTACGAAAAGCCCACTTCTCACTGTCGTTGCAAGACTGAAAATAATCATCGTTCGATTTCAGGCGACAACCGGTGTCACCAATGACCACGATTTTCCTGATGACCGGCTTGGGCACAGGCAGGTCATGACCGTCTATTGATGCCCGTTGTGTAGTTGCATGCAAGGTGGCGTCGCAGGTCAGCACAGGGAATACCGAAGCTTTTGACTTGTCTGCCGGACTGGCAGTCTTACGTTGTGGCATGGTTCCGGCAACAGCCCTCTGTTGCATGATGCTTGCCACGCCATCCTGCAACAGTGACGGGCATACGGTGTCCTCTGTGATCACCCTCGCAACAGTTTGCCCCTGTTCTGTTTTAACCAGCCAGGCAGTCTGTAGTTTCTGCTCTTGCAGCAAGGGTGCGGTGCTGCAGGCAGTAAGCATGGCCAGGCAAGGTAAAACCAATTGTCTTGCAATTGATGACAGGATGTTGAGTCGCATCTTTCCCTCGAAATATCAGCGTTAATCTGGGTGCAAGTATTTGCCAAAGTCGCTCAGGCTAGCGAAGATTCATGTCCGCATGATGAAATCATGGGCTTTCCTCCTTCACCTGCAATCACCCGTTCCGGAAATGAACGCATAAAGGTAAAAAATCTTGAATTCGCTCCCGACGCCAAACATT
The DNA here is from genome assembly GCF_022568815.1 of Undibacterium paludis. Lineage (GTDB taxonomy): Bacteria > Pseudomonadota > Gammaproteobacteria > Burkholderiales > Burkholderiaceae_D > Undibacterium. Next base: position 693,035 of record NZ_JAKZHX010000001.1, read on the forward strand.
TTCCAGGCTTTCAAGGTATTGTCTGCGCTGAGCAGGTTGGCAATCGAAAATTGCCATGGGGAATTTTCCACATCTATAATAAGTAAAGCCCCTGTCTGCTACTAAGGCCCATGACACTGTGAGCCTGACTGCCCAGTGTGGTGGCACAAACTGGTGTTCGCTATCGTCCCTGGTTGTTGACCATGTCTGTTCATGGTTTTGGAGCACATTGATGAGCAGCATACGGATTGCAATACGGATTTCAGGCTTGACGCTGTGCTGCATGCTGAGCATGAGTCAGGCCATGGCGGATCAGAAAGCAGCAGAAAAATGGCTGGATCAGGAGTTTGCCATTTCCAGTCTGTCGCGCCCCCGGCAACTGGAAGAAATGGCATGGTTCATTGCTGCTGCCGAACAACTCAAGCGCAAGGGCGTCAGGGAAATCCGGGTGGTATCTGAAATCATCGATACGCATGTCTATGAATCAACGGTGCTGAGCAAGGCCTTCGAGGACATCACAGGCATCAAGGTGATCCATGAAACCATGCCAGAAGGCGAGCTCGTCGACCGCCTGCAAAAAGCCATCTACACTGACAACAGCAACTACGATGGGTGGATATCCGATTCTGACCTGATAGGCACACATTACCGCTATGGTGTGATAGAGCCCTTGTCAGATTACATGAAGGGCGCCGGCAAGGAGTACACCAATCCAGGCCTGGATATCAAGGACTTCATCGGCACCAGTTTCACCACCGCGCCGGACGGCAAGCTCTACCAGTTGCCTGACCAGCAGTTTGCCAACCTGTACTGGTTCCGCGCTGACCTGTTTGCCCGCAAGGACTTGCAGGAGCGTTTCAGGCAAAAATATGGCTATGAACTTGGCGTACCGCAAAACTGGTCTGCCTATGAGGACATAGCCGAATTCTTTAGCCTTGATGTCAAGTCCATCGATGGCAAACCCATCTACGGGCATATGGATTACGGCAAGCGCGATCCTTCACTCGGCTGGCGTTTTACTGACGCCTGGCTGTCAATGGCCGGTGCGGCAGACCGTGGCATACCAAATGGCCTGCCAGTGGATGAATGGGGTATACGGGTATCCAGCGACAAATGCACGGCCGTTGGCGCCAGCGTTGCCAGGGGTGGCGCAACCAATTCGCCTGCCGCCGTGTATGCGCTGACCAAATACCTGGAATGGCTGAACAAATACGCACCGCCACAGGCCAGGCAACTGAACTTCAGCGAAGCCGGTCCGGTACCGGCGCAAGGGCAGATTGCCCAGCAGATTTTCTGGTATACGGCATTCACGTCATCGATGATCAAACCAGAACTCAAGGTCATGAACCCCGATGGCACACCGAAGTGGCGCATGGCGCCCTCCCCTCATGGCGCCTACTGGAAAACCGGCATGCAGAATGGTTACCAGGATGTAGGGTCATGGACTTTCTTCAAATCCACACCGCCTGCACGCAAGGCAGCAGCCTGGTTATACGCACAATTTGTCACGGCAAAAACCGTTTCACTGAAAAAATCCATTGTTGGTCTGACCTTCATACGTGAATCAGACATACGACATGAATACTTTACAAAAAATGCGCCGCGCTACGGTGGCCTGATCGAGTTTTACCGCAGCCCGGCCCGCATCGCCTGGACACCAACCGGCAACAATGTACCTGACTATCCCAGACTGGCGAATTTATGGTGGAGCAACATCGCGCCAGCCATACAGGGCGAACTCAGCCCGCAGGCTGCCCTGGACAAGCTGGCTGACCAGATGGATAGCGTGATGGCCGAATTGCAAAGCAAGGGAATGAAAAACTGTGCGCCAAAACTCAATGCGCTGCAAGATCCGTCGAAATACCTGAGTGACAAAGGGGCTCCCTGGAAAAAACTGGCTCAGGAAAAACCGCGCGGCGAAACCATAGACTATGAAAAACTATTGCAGGCCTGGCGCGAAGGCAGGGTGAAATAAAGACAGCCATGGCAGCCGACAAAGATAAAAAGAGCATGTTTTTTCGCAGAAATATGAGTCTGCTGGCAGTCACTTTGCTAATCGTATTGGCGATACTGGCGCAATCCTACTGGAGCGTGCAGCAAGACAAGGCACTGACCCTGCAGGCAGAAAGCAATAATGCCCATGTCGCCGTGCGCCTGCTCGAAGAGCATGTTACCCAGACCATGCAGGACGGTGTACAGAAACTCGATGCCATCGCTGCAGCCGTGGCATCCTTCACCCATGACACTGCGGCTATCCACAGCCTGCTGGCATCGTATGATATCCAGGACAACCGCTATATCAAATCCTTACGCTATGTAGACCTGCAAGGCAATAGCTGGGTCAGCTCACCGGACTTTCCGGCGCACCAGATGCGTGTCGCAGATCGTGAAGACATACGCTTTTTGCTCAAGCACCCGGAACACAGGGAAGTCGTCATCGGCAACCCTTATGAAAGTCGCTACGACAGTCAGTTGGTACTGCCCATTGCCCGCAATATTTTCGACAAGAATGGCAAGCAGCTGGCCATGATCAGTACCGACATACGGATCGCCTATTTTGCTGACCTGTATGCCAACGTGGCGAAAGAAAACAATGCCATGCTGGCCCTGATCGCCAATGCAGGCTTCATCATCGTCCGCTCTCCTTTCGAAGCACGCTATGTGAACCGCGACATCAGCAAGGAAGCAGCTACCCGCAATCTGGAAAAACTCGACAATGAAGGCAGTTTTTCTGACCCGTCCTGGCTCGATGATGAAGTCGAACGACTGTATGTCTATCGCAAGGTGAACGGTTTCCCACTGACCGTGGTATATGGTCGTGACTATGAAAGCATGCTGGAACCATGGCAGCAGCGTCTGCAAACCAGGCTGGTGTTCACCCTGGCAGTCATCATATTTTTATTGTCCGTCATGGGCTTGCTGGCGATACAGGTACACAAGTTACGGGTTTCAGAAGCAACACTGAGAAATGCCGAATACAAGTTCTCTGAAATCTTTGAGCGTTCGCCATTGCCACTGTCTCTGGTGAATTTAAACACCCGCAAGATCGATGCGGTCAATGATGCCTGGATCAAACTGTTCGGTTACCGGCGTGAAGAAATACTGACAGACACTATCAATTATCAAAAAAAATTCTGGGCAGATAAAGAACAGTTAAAGCGATTCACCAACATGCTGCGTTCAGAATCGCAGGTAGATCTTTTCCAGGCCACGCTGATACATGCCGACGGTTCGCACAGAATTTGCCTGTTATCTTCGCGCACTTACCTGGCAGACGGTGAAGAGCGCTATATCATTACGCCGCAGGACGTTACCCGTCAGCTCGCCGCCGAACAGGATTTGCTGTTGCTCAATGCCTCTCTGGAAGAAAGGGTCGCCAGACGTACAGAGAACCTGGAACGCTCCAACGCCGACCTGGCGGCAGCGCTTGACTCCCTGCAAATGATGCAGGGAGAACTGATAAGACAAGAGAAACTGGCTTCGCTGGGTTCGCTGGTGGCAGGTGTCGCGCATGAACTCAATACGCCCATCGGCAACAGCGTCACCGTGGCCAGTACCTTGCAGGATGAAGCCCTGCGCCTGCAGGACGAAACCCGGCAGGGCATGATCAAGCGCAGCTCCTTCAATACCTTCCTCGATAATATCGTCTTCGGTTCGGATGTATTGATGCGCTCCCTGATACGCGCATCAGAATTGATACGCAGTTTCAAGCATGTTGCCGTCGATCAGTCCAGCGACATGCGCAGGGATTTTGACTTGCGCCAGGCCCTGGAAGAGATTTTGCTGACCAATTCTTCCCTGTATACCAAGACACCGTATGAAATGAAGACTGATTTGCAGGAAGGTATCAGCATGAACAGCTTTCCCGGCGCACTGGGTCAGATCATAGGCAACTTCGTGACGAATGCGATCAGGCATGGTTTTGAAGACCGGCAAACAGGTATCATGTGTTTAAGCTGTCACCTGATTGATGCGCAACATGTGGAAATACAATTCAGTGATGATGGCCGTGGCATCGCTGCCGAACATCTGGGTAAAGTGTTTGACCCTTTTTTCACCACCAAATTTGGCCAGGGAGGATCTGGCCTTGGTATGAATATCGCCTACAACCTGGTGACCACGGTACTCGGCGGCAAAATTCATTTATCCAGTGATGGTGGGCAGGGTAGTTGCTTCACCATGGTGCTGCCGCTGACAGCTCCAGAGACAGAAGCGAGCCAGGTCGGCAGCCATCTGGCTACCCACTCCTGACTCACCACTGGTTTATTTTGCAGCGGGCTTGCATTCCGTCTTCTTGCCATCTGTACGGCATTCTTCAATCATCTTGCCGTGCTTGTTCCATGCCTGGAATTTCCAGCCCGGTTGTTCGCGCTCTATGGTCATGAAGCCAACATCATTTGAATTGCTGAAGTGATCCAGCCTGGCCTCGTTGTAAGGTGTGGAATTGGCTGCCAGCGGTACTGGCAAAGGGGCGTCCAGCGAAGAGCCGCCGTTGCCCGAAACAAATTGCACTGGCTGGTCGGTGCTGAAAGTCAGCGCTTCAAACAAGTGCACATGACCGGCCAGGGTGGCCTGCACTTTGGCGGGAAATAACCGCGTACCGTTCAGGCCCTGCATGATGTCCTGCATGGGCAGGCTGCCCTGGTAGATTTTCAGGTCGCCATCCTTCTTGCGTTCCACCGCAAAGCCCAGTACCGGATGATGGCTGATGAAGAGGTTGAAGTCGGCTGCATCTGCCAGTTTGTTGACTGTCTTGAATTGTTCTGTATAAACCTGGTAGGCGGTATCTGTTTTGGCAAATGCCTTGATAGGCATTTTTGCGGAATCAAATATGATCAATTGTGCATGCTCGCCACCGATGCGGCCCAGCGGCACAGCATAGGGATCACTATAATCGCCAGTCATATCATTCTGCTCTTGCGCACAGTCACGCCCTTTTTGCAAAGGCCTGGGGTCCATCAGACGCCACCAGCCCTGACCGGCTCGCACACAGGTTTCATGATTGCCACGCACCACCACCCATGGCGCAGCTTGCAGCAAAGCACTTGCCGGTGAAAAAAAATCGGCTTGCCAGGTATCCCAGCCATAACCCCAGGGACTGCCTGCACATTCCTTGTTACCTGCGGGGCAGGCATTTTCGCGGTAATGATAATCACCGACATGCACAACCAGGTCAGGCTTGAAGCGCGCTGCAGTCTGCACCATTTCACGGAAAGCCCATTTTTCACTGTCATTGCAGGACTGGAAATAATCATCATTCGATTTCAGGCGGCAGCCGGTATCACCGATCACGATGATTTTTTGCGCCACCGGTTTTGGCAAGGGCAAATCGCGCCCGGCTATGCGGGCAGTCTTGACTGTCGCTGGCAGTGGTGCTTCACAGGTCAGTACAGGAAAAGCCGAAGGCTTGCTGTCTTCGGACTTGCTGGCTGTCTTGCGCAAGGCCAGGGTTTCCATCGGTGCACGTGTAGCCATGGTTTGCAGCATGCCATCCTGCACCAGTGTCGGGCAAACGGTATCCGTCGTAACAGCGCGGGCAATCGCCTGCCCCTGCTCACCGAGCACAACCCAGGCGGCCTGCAGCTTGTCGGCTTCTTCATTCTTCACCTGTACACTGGTACAGGCTGTCAATGCCGCCAATACACTGATGCAAGAAGCACCAAGTAGGGTACGCCGTATTTGCGCTGTCTTGAAACTCATGCTGCTCTCCTCATATTCATCACAATTATCTGCTTATCACACTGCGGCGCGATGGCCTACCGCCTCATAGGCCAACCGCTTGAAGTCGAAAGAAAACGGGTGCCAGAAGCTCATCAGCCTTTGCGTCATCAGAACACCGGCAATATGATGGCGCGGTGATATCCACCAGTGGGTACCGGCAATGCCACCCCATTCAAATTCACCAGCCGCCGCCGGCGGGTCGATGGAAGAAGGCTGCAAAGTGACAGCGCCACCCAGTCCAAAACCCTTGCCCGGTACGGCGCCCACACCGGGAAATGCGATACCGGTACCTGACGGCAAATGGTTTTGCATCATCAACCTGATCGTGTCCGGCCTCAACAAGGTGTCGCCATCCGGCATGAGGCTGCGCATCAGAGCCAGCATGTCCTGCATGCTCGACACCAGGCCACCACCACCGGACAGACGGGCGACCGGCGTCACAAAGGCGCCGGGGTACGGTGATTTGTCAAGCTTGCGCAAACCACGCTGCAAGATGTTTTGCGGATCAGCGCCGGAATAATACGATGCGAGCAGTTCACGCTTGTGTTCAGGCACGACAAACCCGGTGTCATGCATGGCCAGAGGATTGAGTATGCGCATTTGCAGGAAACGGTCAAAGCTCATGCCGCTGACCACTTCGACCAGTCTGGCCAGCACATCGGTGGCAATCGAATATTCCCAGGCTGTACCAGGATGAAAACTCAGCGGCAGCCCGGCCAGGACATCCATCATGTCTGCCAGGCTGCTGAAGGCATTCATCACCCGTCTTTCATTATAGGCCTTGTACATCAGCGTACCGTGGTCAAGCAGACCATAACTGAGGCCGGAGCTGTGATTGAGCAATTGCCGTATCGTGATAGGGGAACGGGCTGCTTCGGTATCGTCTATGCTGGCAGCACCTGGCCTGAGCACCCTGCGGTTTGCCAGTTGTGGCAAAAACTCTTCAGCTGGCTGATCCAGTTCCAGCTTGCCATCTTCCATCAGCAGCAGTACTGCCATGGATGTAATCAGCTTGGTATTGGAAAACACGCGAAACAGATGATCATCGCGCATCGGCGTCCGGCTTTCACGGTCTGCCCAACCTGTGCAATGGCTGTGCACCAGTTCGCGCCCGACCAGGACGGCGGTGGACACACCGGACAGGATTTCCCTGTCCACATATTTTTGCATGGCGGCGTTGACGGCGCTGAAATCGTAAGTCATGTCCTGCAGTCTGGAAAAATCAAAACCCACATATTACTACGCAGACAGCACGTCACCACCGCAGTCAGAGCAAGTTCTTGTAACACAAGATGTCGTCAACTCAATACAAATTGCCAGAAAAAAAAGACAACCAGGCCAGTGATAATGGTCAGCAACTGATGCCGGGTCACTGCACAAAGCAAGGCAGCCACGCTGGCCGCCACCAGCTGAGGGTTATGCCAGCTCAGTTCCAGCCCTTTACCATGCGGTGACAGTATCATCGGCACGATGATTGCGGTCAGCACCGTGACCGGTACAAAGTCGAGTGCCTTCTTCACATTGACAGAGAACGCCACGCGGTCACCCAGGATAAAGATCAGGGCCTTCACCAGAAAGGTGATAACAGCCATGCCAAGAATGGTCATTGTTATATCCATGGTCGTATTCATGCCTGCTCCAGCCTGACTTGTTTGTCGCCAAGAAATGGCGAGGCCAGCATGCCGACAGTGACACCACTGGCAATGGCGATCAGCAAACCCAGTTTATAGGGCAGGTCCTGCAACAGGTACGCCGCACCACCCGCCACAATCGCGGCAAACAAATGTGGCCGCTTGAACAACTGCGGCACCACAATGGCGATAAAGGTCGCCACCATCGCAAAGTCCAGGCCCAGCGTCTGCAACTTGGGGAAGATCGCACCAAACAGCAGGCCCACCAGGGTCCAGGCTTGCCAGTTGATATACATGGACAGGCCGGAACCAAGGAAATACCAGTGCCCCTGTGCAGCCTGCGGATGGTCACGGTAATAGCGGTCGACCACGGCAAAGGTCTCGTCAGTCAGTAAAAACCCCAAACCCCAGCGCCAGCGACGTGGTAAATGACGCACATGCGGCATCAGGGCGGCGGCATACAGCATGTGGCGCAGGTTGACGATGAAAGTCGCCAGCCAGATCACCAGCATGCCGGTGTGGCTGGCGATAAGACCGGTGGCAATGAACTGACTGGAGCCGGCAAACACTGCCAGTGACATTAACTGCCCCTGCCAGAGTTGCATTTGTGCCGTGGCAACTAGCGCGCCAAAGATCATGCCAAAGGGTGCAGCACCGACCAGCATGGGGACGGTATCACGGATACCGGCAGTAAAACTTGTCAATCGGGAAGTGGTGGGCATGGCTGTATCCAGGTATCAATATGCTTGAACTGGAATCTTGCACGGCAAAACCGGATTGCGCTTGTACAATCTTGCGCTAATACGGGTATCAACTCGGCAAACACCGCGTTAAATCAACTGCTTGTGGCCCTGAATATTGCCCGAATGTTGCGCTAAATCGAACAATGTCAGGATTTACAGCCGCCAGCGACCCGGGGCAACACCAAAAGCCCGCTTGAAGTGGCGATTGAAATGGCTTTGATCGGCAAAACCTGTCATTGTGGCAATCTCGGTTACCGACAGGTTTTGTCGTAACAGGCTTTGCGCCCGATTCAGTCTCAACTGATTGCGCCAGGCATGCGGCGGCATGCCCGTGGTACGCGAAAACAGGCGTGCCGCATAAAAAGGGGATAAACCTACCTGTTGCGCCAGTTCGGACAGACTCAGGGCCTCGCTCAGGTTTTCACTGAGTCTGGCTTTCATCAGCTCCACTCTGGCGGCATCTGGCAACACCGTCTGTGTCACGGGACGGTTACGGGCATAGCGCGACAATAACAGGGCAAAACCAGCCGTCAGGGCATTTTCTGCCGCCAGCGGGTCATTGCCGACTTCGAGCATGCGGTGCGCCAGTGCCAGTTGCGCGGCGACCTCGGCATCTTCTATCACACCATCAGGTAACCAGGGCACGCCGACAGGTGTCCCAGCCATGTCAGACGCCAGTTGCTGCATCCAGTCAACAGAGGGATAAAAGGCCCGGTAAGCCCAGCCGTGATCTGTCGCACGCTCACCGGTATGCACCTCGCCAGGGTTGATGGCGGCGATGCAACCGACTGAGGCCAGGCAACGTGTTCCGCGATAGCGATAAGTCTGCGCACCGGACTGGATGACGGGAATGGAAAACCCCTCATGCCAGTGCGGCGCAAATTCCTGGGCAAAATACTCTGCCGTCAACAGCTCGGCATCTGGCAGCAGAGGGCTGCGCCAGAAACGGGCATCATCACGAAAATTGGCAGGTCCGGGCATGGTGGCAAGAGTGCTGTCAGGTTCAGTCTATTGTATATGCTGTTCCGGCATGCTGCTGCCCGTACTGCCTGGACTGCCAAGCCTGTTGCCTGGTAACAAGCTGTTGTCTTCACAGAAAACCCTGATGCTGGAAAACAACGTCAATGACTATGCATGAAAAATTTAAATGATTTCGTTTAAATTTTCCCACGCATGGGCAAAACACCTGATTCACAAATGCGGCGGGGATGTTGAATTTGTGCTGTTCAAGCACACTGAGCCACTTATAATGTCAGGCAAATGTCCAACATGTCGCTGGCGTGATGTGCGCATGCTGGCTAACTCCCTACTCTTGAATCTCTTCGTCAGATGGAAAGCTCAACGTGAATTCTGCCGCTTCACCTGTATTGCCCCGCCTGGAATTGAGCAATATCAGCAAACGCTATCCTTCCGTGATAGCCAACGACGGTGTCAATCTGCAAGTGGCCCCTGGTGAAATCCACGCAGTGCTTGGTGAAAATGGCGCCGGCAAATCCACCCTGATGAAAATCATTTTTGGTGCCGTCAAACCTGACTCGGGTACGGTGCGCTGGAATGGCCAGGAAGTCAAAGTGGCCAATCCACAAGATGCGCGCAAGCTCGGCATTGCCATGGTATTCCAGCATTTCTCCCTGTTTGATACCCTGACCGTCACCGAGAACATCGCCCTGGGCCTGGGGCAAGACGTCAACATGCTGGAACTGGCAGAGCAAATCGCCCGCACCGGTGACAACTATGGGCTGGAACTGGAACCGCACCGCCATGTGCACACCCTGTCTGTGGGTGAGCGACAGCGTGTGGAAATCGTCCGTGCCCTGCTGACCAGGCCGCAATTGCTGATCCTTGATGAGCCGACTTCCGTGCTGACGCCGCAGGCTGTACAAAAACTGTTTGTCACCCTGCGCAAGATTGCCGATGAAGGCTGCAGCATACTGTATATCAGCCACAAGCTTGATGAAATCCGCGAACTCTGCCATAGCGCTACCGTGATGCGGGCAGGCAAGGTCACCGGTCATTGCGATCCGGCGCAGGAATCCGCCGCCAGCCTGTCACGCCTGATGATAGGCGAGGACTTGCCGCCTTCAAGCTATACCGAACCCGTCACACTCGGTGAATCACGCCTGCAGATCAGGCAATTAAGCCTGCCAAAAGCGCATGCCTTTGCCACTGCACTGGAAGACATACAACTGGAATTGTTTGGCGGCGAAATCGTCGGCATTGCCGGGGTATCGGGCAATGGCCAGCAAGAACTGCTGGCGGCCCTGTCCGGTGAAGACAGGCGCGCTGCTCCGCAGATGATACAGCTCAAAGGTAAACCTGTCGGCAATCGCGGTCCTGAAACCAGGCGCAGCCTGGGCCAGAGCCTGGTACCGGAAGAACGGCTGGGGCGCGGCGCCGTACCGGAACTAAGCCTGACTGACAACATGCTGCTGTCGCACCAGCACCAGCCCTTTGTGCGCACAGGCATGATCAATTTCCGCCATACCATACAGGCAGCAGCAGACATCATCAGCCGCTTCAAGGTCAAGGCTGGCGGGCCGGCAGCACTGGCGCGCAGCCTGTCAGGCGGCAATCTGCAAAAGTTTATCGTCGGCCGCGAAATCACACGCAGACCTGACGTCTTCATCGTCGCCCAGCCTACCTGGGGCGTGGATGTCGGGGCGGCAGCGCAAATCCATGAAGAAATACGTGCATTGAAACAGGCCGGTTGCGCGGTACTGGTTATTTCAGAAGAACTTGATGAATTATTTGAATTGTGTGATCGCATGCATGTCATTGCCAAGGGCCGTCTGTCACCCTCCATTGCAACGGCCAGCGCCACCAGGGAAAAAATAGGAATGTGGATGAGCGGCCTGTGGGAAGAATGGACAACAGCAGAAACCGTATCGCTGGGCAGGACACCCCGCCGTCGTGAAAGGGGTAACCATGCTTAAGCTGGAATTGCGCGCAGCCAGTTCGCGCAGCATGGCGTATTTTTCACCTGTGCTGGCACTGTTGCTGACCATATTCTTCGGCGCCCTGCTGTTCACGGCGCTGGGTAAAAACCCTTTGACCGGCTTGCAGGTCTTCCTGATCGAACCGGTACGCAGCAAGGCCGCCATTGCAGAACTGTTGCTCAAGACGACACCGCTGGTTTTATGCGCCCTGGGTTTGTCCGTCTGTTACCGCGCCAATGTCTGGAACATAGGCGCCGAGGGGCAGCTGATAGCCGGTGGCCTGGCGGCAGGCAGCACCATCCTGTATTTTGATAATGGCACACCCGGCTTGTCGGGCGGGATGGTGCTGATACTGGCGACTTGCGCCGGTGTCATCGGCGGTGCACTGTGGGCATCGATTACTGCCCTGCTGCGCGATCGCTTCAATGCCAATGAAATCCTGGTGTCGCTGATGCTGACTTATATCGCACAATTGCTGCTGATGTATGCGGTGAATGGCCCGTTGAAAGACCCGAATGGCATGAACTTCCCGCAGTCCAAGGTGTTTTCCAGTGACTACCTGTTGCCGCACCTGTTCCAGGGCAGCCGCATTCATGCCGGTTTTATCGTCATGCTGGTCGCCAGCGCCCTGATGGCGGTGTTTGTGTACCGCAGCTTTGCCGGTTACCGCTTGACAGTAGGCGGGCTGGCGCCGCTGGCGGCGCGCTATGCCGGTTTTTCCAGCCGCCGCGCCTTGTGGACTTCGTTGCTGATCTCCGGCGGCTTTGCCGGTATGGCTGGCGCGTTTGAAGTCGCAGGCCCCATAGGCCAGGTGCTGCCTTCCATTTCACCCGGTTATGGTTTTGCCGCCATCATTGTCGCCTTCATTGGTCGCTTGAATCCCATAGGCACCATCTTTGGCGGTCTGGTGCTGTCGCTGTTTTATCTTGGCGGTGAAATGGCGCAATCACGGCTGGGCCTGCCGTCTGCCATCACCGGCCTGTTCCAGGGCATGCTGCTGTTCTTGCTGCTGGCTTGCGATACCCTGATCAATTACCGCCTTCGTTGGCAGAAATAAGCGACTATGGAAAATTTTGCTGCGCTGATCGCCGCTTCCATCAACTCCGGCACGCCACTGCTGATTGCCGCGTTGGGCCTGTTGATCAATGAACGTGCAGGTGTGCTCAATCTTGGTGCCGAAGGCATGATGCTGGTGGCCGCCATCGTCGGTTTTGCCGTTGCCCATCAAACCCATTCACCGTGGCTGGGTTTTGCCGCCGGCGCCGTTGCCGGCATGCTGATGGCAAGTCTGTTTGCCTGGCTGGCGCTGGTGCTGGCCACCAACCAGGTAGCTACCGGCCTGGCCTTGTCTATCTTTGGCGGTGGTCTTTCCGCCTTCATCGGCCAGTCTTTTGTCGGACAGTCGCTGCCTGCCGGTGGCCATGGCATACCGTTGCTGGAAGATATCCCTTTTCTCGGCAAAGCCTTGTTTGACCAGCACCTGGCTGTGTATTTCAGCCTGCTGCTGTGTGGCGGCATCATCTGGTTTTTGTACCGCAGCCGCGCCGGTCTGGTCCTGCGCGCCATCGGCGAATCGCCGGAATCAGCCCATGCGCTCGGGTATCCGGTACGCAGGATACGTTATCTGTCACTGTTGTTCAGCGGTGCCTGCTGCGGCATCGCCGGTGCTTATCTATCCGTCGTCTATACGCCGATGTGGGTGGAAGGCCTGGTGGCAGGACGTGGCTGGATTGCCCTGGCGCTGACCACCTTTGCCACCTGGCGTCCGGCACGGGTCTTGCTGGGTTCCCTGCTATTTGGCAGCGTGACGATTTTGCAGTTCCATTTCCAGGCGATAGGCATAGCGATACCTTCACAGATACTGTCCATGCTGCCTTACCTGGCAACCATCGTCGTCCTGGTACTGATTTCACGGAACCCGGACTGGATACGCCTGAACATGCCGGCCTCGCTGGGCAAGCCTTTCCGCCCGGGTTCTGCATGAGCCTGCATAAAGATGTCGTTTTTTGCTGTACCTGTTTTTCAAGAAAATAAACTTAATCACCGGAGGGAAGCCCACCATGAAAATGTCTCGCAGAAAAACCCTTGCAGCCGCCTTGTCCCTGGCTGTCGTCGGCCTGGCTGGCTGCGGCCAGAAAGAAGAAAGCAAATCTGCCAGCGCGGCATCTGCGTCTGCACCGGCCCCGGCCAGCAGCGCAGCAGCACCAGCCGCCGCAGAACCGCTGAAGGTCGGCTTCATCTATGTAGGCCCGGTCGGTGATGCAGGCTGGACATTCGCTCATGACGCCGGCCGCAAGGCAGTCGAAGCCAAATTCGGCGACAAGGTCAAGACCAGCTTTGTTGAAAACGTACCCGAAAGCGCTGCCGATGCAGAACGCGTAATCCGCGACCTGGCCACACAGGGCAACAAGGTCATCTTCGGCACCACCTTTGGCTATATGGAAGCCATGCTCAAGGTCGCCAAGGACTTCCCGGACGTCAAGTTCGAGCATGCAACCGGTTACAAAACTGCCGAGAACCTGGCGCAGTACGATGTGCGCACCTATGAAGGCGCCTACCTGGCCGGTGTGGCCGCAGGCAAGATGAGCAAATCCGGCAAGCTGGGCGTAGTGGCGTCCATCCCTATCCCTGAAGTGCTGCGCAATATCAACTCCTTCACCCTGGGCGCACGCTCAATCAACCCCAAGGCCACGACCAAGGTCGTCTGGGTTAACAAATGGTTTGACCCGGGCAAGGAACGTGAAGCTGCTACCACCCTGATAGGCCAGGGCGTGGATGTGCTGATGCAGAATACCGACTCTGCCGCTGTCGTGCAAACTGCGGAAGAAAAAGGCGTCTACGCCTTTGGCTGGGACAGCGACATGAGCAAATTCGGCGCCAAGGCCCACCTGGCTGCATCCGTCATCGACTGGGGTGTGTACTACACCAAGCGCGTCGATGAAGCACTCAACAAAACATGGAAATCCGACACCACCTGGTGGGGCCTGAAAGAAAACATGATAGACCTGAAAGCCTTCAACGCCAGCCTGTCAGATGAAGTCAAGAAACTCATCGCCGACAAACGCCAGGGCGTCATCGACGGCACCGCCCCCATCTGGAAAGGCCCGATCAAGGACAATACCGGCAAGGAAGTGCTCGGCAAGGATGCCGTGGCTGATGACAAGTTCCTGCATGACATCAAGTTTTATGTGGAGGGTGTAGAGGGGAAAGTACCGGGTTAATTCAAGGAAAACCTCCCTCCGTTACGCAGGCGAGCGGCATGCCGCTCGAATTCCCTGCTACACCGCAGAAGAAAGCAGGAGATTTTGTCTCTTCAGAGAATGCGGCCCATTTGAACCGGGTCGTATTTTCGGGTCAGTAGAGGGTGCACATTTTTATGACATCGCCGTTGTTGATTATCCGCCGCGCCCAACCGCAAGAAGCTCGGGCATTAACGCTGATAGCGCGTCAATCCAAAGCCCATTGGAAATATCCTGCTTCCGCGCTGCAGGCATGGGAAGCGCAATTAACTGTCACCTCAGAGCACATTGAGAAAGAATCGGTCTGGCTTGCAGAACATGAGCACGCAATTCTAGGTTTTTATCATCTCAGCTTTGCCGGGACTCAGTGCGACCTGGCTGATCTATTTGTATTACCAGAGGCAATGGGACAAGGAATAGGCCGTAGTCTGTTGCAACACGCTATGGATAGTGCGCGTTACCTGGGTCAGGAAAAAATGACCATAGATGCTGATCCCTACGCAGAAAAATTCTACCTGTCCATGGGAGCTGTCAGAGTGGGCGAACTTACTGCTCCCATAGAAGGTGACCCGATGCGCGTGCGGCCCCAGCTCGTCCTGTTGCTGGACAATTTGACGAATGCCGAATAGGTTCGCCGGTTCTTACACCATCACCTTGGCCGACGCCTCCGCCACTATCCTTCTCAACCACTGTACTTCTGCCGCCGCATGAGCGCGCTCATGCCAGAGCATGAAGAACTTCATCCTGGGTACGGTGATCGGCATGGGCAGGACTTCTATCGGCCAGTCTTTGGCGCATTGCACGGCAAAACTGCGGCTGGTGGTGAAGATCAGGTCAGTGCGCGAGAGGACATAAGGCACCATGCCAAAATAGGGGATGGTCATCTGCACCTTGCGCTTCAGTCCTTGCTCGGCCAGGGCTGAGTCGATGATACTGCGATGTCCCATCATGTAAGGCGTGGGGGCCAGGTGGGCCATTTCCAGATAGTATTTGACCGACAGGCCCTTGCTGACCACCGGGTGCTTGCGGTTGACCATGCAGACGACTTCATCTTCGAATAATTGCGCCAGGTGCAGATGTGGTGGCAGGTCGGGCCAGTTGCCGATGACGCAATCAAGCTCGCCACTCTCCAGGCCCGCTGCATAGTCAAAACCGGCATTCAGGGCATGTACTGTCAGGCCGGCATTGGGCGCCTGTTCGCGCAGCTTTTCTATGATGAGGGGAATCAGCAAGGCGCTCAGGTAATCGGGTGCGCCCAGCTGGAAAACTCTCTGGGTCGAAGCTGGCATGAAGGCCGGCGCCGGGCTGGCGATGCTCTCAAGGACATTCAGTCCCTGACGGGCCAGCAGCAAGAGTTCTTCACCACGCTCGGTTGCCGTCATGCCGTTCTTGCCGCGTACCAGGATGGCGTCCCCGGTAATCTCGCGCAGGCGCTTGAGCATATTGCTGATGGCAGGTTGCGATTGCCCCAGTTTCATCGCGGTGCGGGTGACGCTGCGCTCGGTCAGCAGGGTGTGCAAGACGCGCAATAAATTGGTGTCAAGCTGATCGACCAGGCGCTGGTTCATACCTGCTCCTGCGTCAGATCCAGCACATCGCCATCGGCAAACACCAGCATTTCACCGGCGGCATATTGCGTCCATGTTTCGTTGGCCGTCAGAGGTGCGGTGACAATCACTGCAACCTTGTCATCGGGTGTGGTCACCTGGGAAAAATCAACAGCGACATCTTCATCGGTCAGCGCAGCGGTCGCAAACGGGTGCTTGCGCACGATGTAGTAAAGATTGGTCGAACAATGGGTGAACAAGACTTCGCCATGCGACAGCATCATGTTGAAGGTGCCATAGGCGGCGATCTCGGTCGTGATCTCGCGCATGAAGGCGGCCTGCTCGGTCAGCGAGGGCAAATTGTCACCAAAACGCTTGCGCATCTGCTGCAAAATATAACAGAAGGCCCGTTCGCTATCTGTATTGCCTACCGGCTGGAAGCTGCCATCGAGTACAGGGAAAAACTCTTTCAAGTCACCATTATGGGCAAACACCCAGTAGCGTCCCCAGCATTCACGTATGAAGGGATGACAGTTTTCCAGGCTAACCTGGCCCTGTGTCGCCTTGCGTATGTGCGCAATGACATATTTGGATTTGATGGGATAGCGTTTGATCAGCTCAGCCACCGGCGATTCGACCGCGGACTGGTGGTCCACAAAGGTACGCACCCCTCGTCCTTCAAAAAAAGCAATGCCCCAGCCGTCCTTGTGCTCGTCCGTCAAACCGCCGCGTGTTGCAAACCCGGTAAAACTGAACACGATGTCAGTCGGGGTATTGCAGTTCATTCCTAGTAATTGACACATGATGCAAATAGTGAAAACAGTTTGCCCATACCTTACCATAGGCAAACCCGCTCATTCTTTCCATGTGCACAAGATTTTGAAATTTCTTATGCAATTAGCCACTGAAGCAGGTCATTCCCTTGTCTGGCGTGGGCTTGAGCCCTTGCCCCTTATCAATGTCTTACAATTTGCCACTGGATATTGGGCAATCTGGAGCCGATAATCAAACCATAGTCAAGCCGTAGCCCTAACCCGGACATGTAAAGGACAGATCATCATGCAAAACTTCAGTACAGATATCTTATTGATGGCCGTACCAGAGTTGAAAGAAGTCGCCCCCAAGCACTATGCGACACTGGTGCAACAAGCCGAGCAGGCCACCTTCAAGACCAGCAAACCCTACTGGCGCGAGGTCCTGATTGTCTTGACCGCATTCATGAGTATTTACATTTTCGGCAAGATCGTTGCGCCAGACTCTCTGTGGATAAGTGGTGTGTTCACTGTCATCAGCCTGTTTGCATCGGCACTGCTGGTTGACTTGCTGTATTTCCGCAGGTTGAAAAAAGCCATCATCGCACGCCTGGCCCTGGTACAGGCCTGATCGCAATTCAGGTTTTCAGGGCAAACACTTTTTGAAATTCGCGCCTGCCCCTGGCCGTCAGCGCCAGGGCGCGGCTGTCCAGATCACGTTCCAGCCAGGCGCGGCTTAAAAACAGTTTGAGCAAGGCTGCCCCCAGTGCGCCTCCCAGGTGTGGTGTGCGTTCACTCCAGTCCAGGCAAGAGCAGGCAAAGCGCCGCCTGGCCTTGCGCGTAGCGGCTACATCCAGACCCATGTCCTGCAAGGCTGACTCACCTTTTTCTGTCAGTTCATAGTCGCTGGCATCCGTGCCAACCGGTGCGATCCAGGCTTGCTGCAATAAATAATCATGCATGCCGACTGCCACTTCCCCCGCCATATGGTCATAGCAGGTACGCGCCTTGCGCAGGCGATCCGGGGTATTCGGCACAAACTGCGGACGTGGCAAACCTGCCACCAGCAGCAGGGCTTCAAGCGCATTGGCCACTTCGCCACTGGCCAGCTGGTAATACCTGTGCTTGCCCTGCGCCATCACAATGACCAGATGCTGTTCCAGCAATTTGCTTAAGTGCACACTGGCGGTTGAGGGGCTGACCTCAGCCACGACAGCCAGTTCGGTACTGGTGCGTGCCCGACCATCCATCAGGCAGCACAGCATGCGGGCCCGCGCCGGTTCGGCGATGGCGCCTGCCAGCCTGGCCAGTCCGGTATCGGCGTAGTTGATATGATCTGCATCCATACTTTGATGGTAGACGAATTGTTCAATGCGGGCAAGTCCTATACTGGCCGCATTCTCTCGTTGCCAAGGACATCATGCAAACCGAAATTACCCTTAATGTACTGACCGCAGCCAGTCATGCCAATCCCTACCCTTACTATGCCAAGCTGCGTCAAGGCCCTGCCCTGACCTATGATGCTGAGCACAAATGCTGGCTGGCCAGTCGTGCTGATGTCGTGCAAAAAGTGCTGGAATCTTCTGCCTGTGCGGTCAGGCCTGCGACAGAACCTGTACCTGCAAATATCGCAGGCGGCAGCGCTGGTGAAGTCTTCTCTTACCTGATGCGCATGAATGAAGGTCTGGCTCACATCCAGCCAAAACAGCTCATGCAAACTTCATTACGATCACTGGATATGTCCGCCGTCGCTGAACTGGCTAGCAGGCATGCAGCACAACATGCTACAGGTCTGGCATTGAACCAGGGACAGGTGCTAACCCAATACCTGTTCGACCTGCCTGTTCATGTCATGGGTAGCATCCTTGGCCTGAGGCCAGAAGCATTGCCAGAACTGGCAAACTGGATGGCTGATTTCGTGCGTTGTCTGTCACCGCTGAGTACACCTGCGCAAATCGATGCCGCGCATCGTGCTGCACAATCCCTGCAAACCAGCTTCAGGCAACTACTGAAAGACAGCACATCACCGGCAGACAGTTTTCTGGCACACCTGCAAAAAGAAGCGCAACAAACCCACTGGACCAACACTGACGCACTGCTGGCAAACATCATTGGCCTGTTATCGCAAACCTATGAGGCAACAGCGGGCCTCACCGGCAACAGCATCGCTGCCCTGCATCAGCATTCGGAACTACTGCAAGGTTTGCAAGGAGAGAAAACAGATTTGCAAACGCACATAAAAAACCTGGTCGCAGAAGTAGCACGCTTCGATGCACCGGTGCAAAACACGCGCCGCTTCGTGACCCAGGCTTGCGAGATCAGCGGACTAAGCCTGCAGGCAGGCGATACGATCGTCGTTCTGCTGGCCGCCGCCAATCGCGACCCGGCTGCTAATCCAGACCCTGATCTTTTGCAACTGCAGCGTACAGACAGAAAAGTTTTCACCTTCGGCCATGGGCGCCACGCCTGCCCTGGCCAGGCTATTGCCGAACAGATCGCTGCCAAGGTCATCATGTATTTGCTCGACTCACCCGATTTCAATTGGCAACACCTGACATGGACTTACCGCCCTTCCCTCAATGGCCGCCTGCCACAATTTACACAATCCAGTCAGACCACCAACAAGGAGCAGTCATCATGATCGCCGTCATTTTTGAAGTCATACCACACGCAGAAAACAAGCAGGAATACCTGGGCATCGCCGCACAGTTGGCCCCTCTGCTCAAAGAGATGGATGGTTTCATTTCGATAGAACGCTTCCAGAGCCTGACCGATCCATCGAAGATTCTGTCCCTGTCTTTCTGGCGTGATGAAGCAGCCGTTGCGAACTGGCGCAATACTGAAGAACATCGCGCTGCCCAGTCACAGGGGCGCAAACACATCTTCGCAGACTATCGTTTGCGCATCGCTCACGTGGTACGTGACTACGGTTTGTCCGAGCGTGAGCAGGCTCCGGTTGATAGCCGTAAAATACACGTCTAATTTTTCAAGGAAAATCCAGCATGTCAGAACTTGATCTCTATCTCAAAAAACACTATCTGAACAAGGCGCAATTTGCCGCTGCCTGTCAGAGCAGTGAAGCAGAAATTGACACGCTAATGCAGGCGCAGATGCTGCCTGCACCTTCTTACGTCGTGACAGAAAATGCCAAAATATGCTCGGCTGTATTTGGTGAAATGGAGGCGACAGATACCAGCTCCGGTGATTATTTTCACCCGGCCAATACTGTCTGGTTTGACAGAGCAAAACAGATGATTGCAGCCCATGGCATAGACGCAGCCCCTGCGGCACTCAAACAGGAGTTCATTGTCAACTTCAGTGCCGCGTTATCTGCACTGAACATCTCTTTGTGGAATATCGCCGACAGTTTTGAGCCCGATGGCACGATCAAAACCACGGGTCTGACGGAGCGCGTGGAGTTTTCATGGAAACACTTTTTGCTCGGCACGTTTGGCCTGTGCGTTGCCAATCCGGTGTCGGAAGCGGCCATCGCCAACAAGGAAATCCTGCAGGAAAAACTCAGCGCCCTCAGTGAAAATGGCGCCAAAGCCAGTTTCAGTCAGGCAGAAGCGGCGGAACTCCTACCCCTGGTTGATGCCTTTGCCGCCGCTGCAATGTGGTTCTCACCGGCAGAATATCACCTGTGCAGCCGCAAACGCCTGGTCGATGATTTCCGCCCCAGGTTACAAGCCATCATGACATCTGCTGCAGGGTAGTTTTCTTCAATACACAAATGCCCGTGCAGGGTTTAATGCCGCATTGATCCATCAACTCTGCACAGGCATTATGAATAATCTCTATCTGTCGATGGCAGCCTTCGCACTGGCTGCCTCTGTTTCTCCCGGTCCGGTCAATATCATGGCTTTGCGTTCAGGCACGCAGTTTGGCTTTCGCGCCAGCCTGGCGCATGTCACAGGTGCGACCATAGGCTTTACGGTTTTGCTGCTGTTGACTGGCCTGGGCCTGCATGAATTACTGGCCGTTCTGCCTGGGTTCACGCGCATCATACAATGGGCTGGTGTGGCATTCTTGCTGTTTCTCGCCTACAAGCTGGCGATCGACAATGGTGTCATTGATGCAGCAGAAGGCAGCAAAGGGCCGTCTGCATGGTATGGAGCGATGATGCAATGGCTTAATCCCAAGGCCTGGCTGGCCTCCATCGCGGGCATGGGTGCTTACGCAGCCAATGGCGACACCACCATGATCTGGCATTTCACCGTGATCTATTTTGTGATTTGTTATCTGTCTATCGCCGCATGGGCCTATGCAGGCACCGCCTTGCGCCAGTTGTTCAAGAAACCGGCGCTGATGCGCGGCTTTAATCGCAGCCTGGCATTGCTGCTGTTTGCCAGTGCCATATATCTGCTGCTGGTTTGAAAAAACTCAGGCCTGGTATTGCCCCGGCGTTGCCGACAGCAGGCGCTTGAATACGCGCTGCAAATGCGCCTGGTCGGCAAAGCCAGCTTCGACTGCCGCATCGGCAATGCTGACACCACGCTTCAATTGCTCTTGTGCATACTGCACGCGGCGGTTGACCAGGTAAGCATGCGGCGTCATGCCATACTGCTTTTTAAAGGCACGGAACAGATAAGAGGCTGACAAACCCGCATGGGCAGCGATGTCGTCAAGATTGAGTTCTTGCGTACAATGCGCATGGATAAAATCAGCAGCCAGTTGCAACTTGTTATTTTCTGTCCGTAACTCCACAGGTGCAGGCTGCAAATGCCTGTGCATTTCAGAAAAATAATCGATCACGGCCCCTTGCCTGGCCATCAAATCCTGGTCAGGATCAACCAGCGTTTCGTAAAGCGCAAGCATGCCTTCAAACAAGGCTGGTTCCTCAGAGACCACCGTTGCATAGGCATGGAAACCGGTCTCACCCTGCTGTCCCAGTTCTTGTTGAAGCGCGCCTAACCATGCAGCATCCACATACAGCATGCAATAAGACCAGGGCAACTCATCAACCGGATTACAGGCATGCACCCGCCCGGGATTGATGATGACAACGCTGCCCGCCTGCACACGATGTTCCGCACTGTCGATGACAAAGCTGCTTTCACCGGTGATGATTGCACCTATGCTGAAAGTCTGGTGAGCATGCCTGTCATAACAGGCGCTGCGGCCGTCGGCCAGATAACGCGCCTCAATGAATGGCAACCTGTCGTCACGCCAGAAGCGCGGGACAAAATCTGCCAGTTTCTTGAGTTGCGCCATGTGATCAGTAAAACTTATTTGCCGATACAGAAGCGCGAGAAGATCACACCGAGCAAATCATCCGATGTGAATTCGCCGGTGATGCTGTTCAAGCGGTCCTGCGTCAGGCGCAGTTCTTCGGCAAACAGGTCCAGCGACTGATCATTTTGCGCGGCGTATTCTGCGGCATTCTGCAAATGCTCATGTGCATGCTTGAGGGCGATCAGGTGACGCTCGCGGGCCAGATAGAGTGACTCGCCCGTCTGCTCCCAGCCGGCGATGCGCAGCAACTCCTTGCGCAATAAATCGATGCCGATGTGTTCATGCGCCGACAGATAAATGTGCGTGGCATCCGACATTTCGTCGACGCTGGCATGGTGGCCAGACAGGTCTATCTTGTTCCAGATGCGTATCACCGGCACGCCTTCGGGGAAGCGCGCAACAATGGCTTCATCGGCACGGGTAGGGCCACGGCTGGCGTCCAACAGATGCAGTATAACATCAGCCTTGTCGACTTCTGCCCAGGTGCGCTCTATGCCTATGCGTTCCACCGTATCAATGGTATTGCTCTGGCCGTCTTCGACTTCATCATGCTCGTGACGTATGCCGGCCGTGTCGATGATGTTGAGCGGTATGCCTTCTATGTGTATGGTCTCTGTCACCTTGTCGCGGGTGGTACCGGCAATCGGCGTGACGATGGCGACATCGTCGCCCGCCAGCACATTCAACAACGATGATTTGCCGACATTCGGCTGGCCTGCCAGCACCACATTCAGGCCGGCGCGCAGCAAGGCGCCTTGCGCCGCCTGCTCGAACACTTTTTGCAGGGCTGTCTGTATCGCCTGCAACTGACCACGTGCATTCGATTTTTCCAGGAAGTCGATTTCCTCTTCGGGGAAATCCAGCGTCGCCTCGACCAGCATGCGCAAATGCACGACTTTTTCCACCAGTGCATGGATGACCTTGGAAAAAGCGCCCGACAGTGATTGCGACGCCGACTTGGCCGCTGCCTCGGTCGATGCCTCGATCAGGTCAGAGACGGCTTCTGCCTGTGCCAGATCAAGCTTGTCGTTCAGAAAGGCGCGTTGGGTAAACTCACCGGGCTCGGCCAGGCGCAGTCCGGCATCCTTGCCCGCTTCCAGACAACGGCTCAACAGCATCTGCATGACCACAGGGCCGCCATGGCCTTGCAACTCCAGCACGTCTTCACCGGTATAGGAATGCGGCCCCTTGAAGTAAATGGCGATGCCCTGGTCAATGACCGTGCCATCTGCCTGGGTGAATGGCAGGTAACTGGCATGGCGAGGCTTGAACTGGATATCGCCAAACAGGGAGCTGATAATGGGGGCAAGATTCTTGCCAGAAATGCGCACTACGCCTATGCCACCACGCCCGGGGGCGGTGGCGATGGCTGCAATCGGGATGGGATCGTAAATCATGGGTAAATTCTATCTGTGCTTGCACACTATGGGTGCAAATTAGTCTGTTAGTTTGTGACCGAAATGCGACAGGGAGCATGCCAGGATTATCTGCTCTTGTAAGTTGGGCTACGGGGTATCAGCCCAACACTCAACTTCGAAATAACCTAAACGTTTTTAAAACGTCCAGTGTTGGGCTGGTAAACCGTAGCCCAACCTACATATTGGGACGCAAATACAGCAAGGTTTTGCCCAACAAAATACCCCATAAAAAAAGCCCGCAAGCAAACTTGCGGGCTTTCTCATTTGCTCAATTTTCAAGCTCTACTTCAAGCCTTATGCTCAGGCGGAATCAATTTGTTATTGATCACCCACTGCTGTGCAATCGACAAGATGTTGTTAACTACCCAGTACAGCACCAGACCAGACGGGAAGAAGAAGAACATGACCGAGAACGCCAGCGGCATGAACATCATCATCTTCGCCTGCATAGGGTCAGCCGGAGCCGGGTTCAGCTTGGTAGTGATGTACATGGAAATCGCATACACCACAGGCAGGATATACCATGGATCAGGCGAAGTCAGGTCGGTGATCCAGCCCACCCATGGCGCGCCGCGCATTTCCACGCTGGCTTGCAAAACCCAGTACAGCGCCAAAAAGACCGGCATCTGGATCAGGATAGGGAAGCAGCCGCCGAGGGGGTTGATCTTCTCGGTCTTGTACAACTCCATCATGGCCTGGTTCATTTTTTGCGGATCGTTTTTGTAACGTTCACGCACAGCCTGCATTTTTGGCGTCACGACTTTCATTTTTGCCATGCTGCGATAACCGGCGGCAGACAACGGGAACAAGGCCAGTTTGATGGCGATGGTGAAGACCACGATAGTCCAGCCCCAGTTGCCCAGCATCTTGTGTATCAGTTCCATGACCCAGAACAGCGGCTTGGCGATGATGGTCAACACACCGTAGTCCTTGACCAGTTCAAAGCCTGGCGCAATTGCTTCCAGTTTGGCCGATTCTTGCGGGCCGGAATACAGGCGTGCATTCATGCTCACGGTTGCGCCTGGGGCGACGCTGCCCATAGGCAGGACATTGCCTACTGCATACAGATTGGTATCGACCTTCTTAGTGAAAATTTCACGCTTGGCCTTGTCTTGCGGGATGAAGGAAGACACAAAGAAGTGTTGCAGCATGGCTACCCAGCCATTGTCAGACTCTTTGGCATGGCTGTCCGTGCCTTTGGCGATTTTTTCAAAATCCAGTTTCTGGAATTTGTCTGCTTCTGTATAGACAGCCGGCGCATAGAATTCGCCGCTGCCAGAGAACATGCCGCCACTTTCGGGCTTGGTGCCATCATGCAGGAGTTGCAGGTACAGGGAAGGGGTAATCGCCGCAGTACCGGTATTGGTCACGTCATGGCGTACATCAATCAGGTATTCACCTTTCTTGAAGGTGAAAGTCTTGGTCAGCTTGACGCCACTCTGCTCTGATTCCAGCACCAGTTGCACCTGGTTGCCATCACCCAGGTCGCGCGCGCCTGGCTTGGCGACGAAGCCGGATTTGTGATTGGGGAAAGGGCCACCGAGCAAACCGGTCTGCGCCAGGTAAGTGCGTTTTGCAGAATGGTCAAACAGGACGATGTTTTTTGTGTGGTCGTTGCTGTCTTTATGCTTGAGCAGTTCCAGACGCTTGAGTTCGCCACCGATGGTATCAATATCGGCCTTGATCACGTCGGTAGTGATCGTGATGGTTTCACTCTTGATCACCGGCGCGGCCGCTACATCGGCACCGGGGGCAGCCGCTACAGTGCTTGCAGCGGCGCTGGCCGCGGCAGATGCTGAAGCGGATGCAGACGCACTGGCGCTGGCAACTTTTGGTGGTGGCGCGGCAAAAATAGATGGCTTGCCGTTATATTGTCCCCAACCATTCCAAAGCATGATCAGCGACATTGAGAAAATTACCCACAGGACGGTACGTTTGATATCCATTTGCGTGTATCAGGAAAGGGGTGAAGAATGACCAGTATGCTTGCCATCATGGCAGCACCGGGCAGATGTGGGGGCGATTTGCGATTTTTCACTAGCGGGCGGCACATGATCGACGCCGCCTGGGTGCCAGGGATGACATTTGCACAAGCGTTTGCCTGCCAGCAAGCTCCCCCTGGCAGCACCATGTATCTTGATGGCCTCGGCCGCATAGTTAGAACAACTGGGATAAAAACGACAGTTCTGCCCCAGCATCGGACTGATTGCCAGTTGATAAAACCTGAGCAGCAGGAGCAGCAGTTTTTTCATCTCAGTTTGCCTTTGCTGAACTTGCCGGTCCGGCAAACAGGCGTACGATTTCTGCCCTCAGCTCGCGCTTGAGCTGGGCAGTCCTGGCCGGCCCGTCCTTGCTGTTGACAGGACGGGACAAACGCACAATGCAATCGACATTCAGCAAGGCTGACTGCCGGAAAATCTCGCGGGTGACACGCTTGATGGTATTGCGCGTCACGGCACGGGGCGCAAAGCGCTTGGCCGCCACCACACCCAGGCGGGCATGCGGCAAATCATTGGTCCTGGCATACAGCACAAAGTGCGCAGTCTTTTGCACGGGGCGCAAACGAAAAACGGATGAAAACTCATCCGTTTTAACGATGCGCCTGACGCGTGCAAAATCTGCACCGCCTGCGCCTGCCTGAACTGATTCAGTTATAGGATTGATCATGCGAATTCAGCAAAGCTGCCGCAGACCAAAAACTGATCATTAAGCTGCCAGGCGTTTACGGCCTTTGGCGCGGCGTGCGTTCAGAACAGCGCGGCCACCACGGGTTGCCATGCGTGCGCGGAAACCGTGAGTGCGCTTGCGGCGAACGACGGAAGGTTGGTAAGTACGTTTCATGTTGGTCTCGCTATTTGAGCAATAAAAAAAATCGGAATTACGGATAAAGGCTGTCTTGGGTGCGACTCCGGCTTGCACATTTTCGTCAGGCCTTTCGCCTTTACTGCCCCAAAACCGCTGCTCATGGTGTGAAGCCAGGACCTATCATTAACTGATAATCAGAGCCGCACCAATAAAAGAGGGTAGGGAACCCTGAATTAGACACCATTTTTGCTTTGACTGTCAATCACTTAGCGCAAATTTTAATCAATGCACGCACATTTATTGGTGCAATGCAAAGAATAAATTTAAGGTCAAACCTGTGGATAACTCGGTCAAGCGGGGTTAAAATAGCGGATTAGCGCGGCACCGTTTTATGTCTTTAAGACAACTCACCCAGCGATAGAGGCGCAATCCTCAGGGTAATTAAACAGGGCTTACGTAAAATGTCCCAGCAAGACGTAGCGACGAAGACAGTACTTTAGTACCGAATCTTGCTAAATCTTGCCAAATGCAGGAGCTGCAACGCAGCTGGGGCGGTTTTGCGTAAGTCCTGTAGTAAGTCCTTTATATCCTATATATCGCACCGGTAGAATTTAATTCGGCACCGCGCATTTGCATTTAATAAATAAAGTCATACATGGAAAATTTCTGGCAGGCCTGTTCGTCCCAACTTGAGCAAGAGCTTCCACCGCAACAATATAGCGCCTGGATCAAACCGCTGGTACCGCTCGATTTTGAAGACGGCAAGCTGCGCATTGCTGCGCCTAACCGCTTCAAGCTCGACTGGGTCAAGGCCCAGTTTGCCGGCCGCATCACGGACCTGGCCAAACAGTTCTGGGATGACGAGGTTGAAGTGCAGTTCGTGCTAGACCCGCGCAGTAATAAAAAGCCTGCGCCGGCAGCGGCCGCACCACGCCCGCAAGGCGCTAACGCCGACCTCGATGCCCAGGGCAGCATGCCAGAAATGATGTCTGAACCGGCCGCACCAGAAGTATCGCCACGCCGGGAACAAAGCCGCATCAATTCCGACCTGACCTTTGACAGCTTCGTCACCGGTAAGGCCAACCAGCTGGCACGCGCTGCGGCCATACAGGTCGCCAACAACCCTGGCGTATCGTACAACCCGCTGTTCCTGTATGGCGGCGTTGGCCTCGGCAAGACGCACTTGATCCACGCCATCGGCAACCAGATACTGGTTGATAACCCGAATGCCAAGATACGTTACATCCACGCTGAACAATATGTGCGCGACGTAGTGACCGCTTACCAGCGCAAAGGTTTTGATGAGTTCAAGCGCTATTACCATTCGCTGGACCTGCTGCTGATCGATGATATTCAATTCTTTGGCGGCAAGAGCCGCACACAGGAAGAGTTCTTCTATGCCTTTGAAGCCCTGATCGCCGCCAAAAAGCAGATCATCATCACCAGTGATACTTACCCCAAAGAAATCACCGGCATGGATGACCGCCTGATCTCACGCTTTGACTCTGGCCTGACCGTTGCGATTGAACCGCCAGAACTCGAAATGCGCGTCGCCATTTTGCTGAAAAAAGCGCACTCAGAAGGCGTCAGTATCTCTGATGATGTCGCCTTCTTCGTCGCCAAGCATTTGCGCTCCAACGTCCGTGAGCTCGAAGGCGCGCTGCGCAAGATCCTCGCTTATTCCCGCTTCCACGGCAAAGAAATCACCATTGATGTGGTGAAAGAAGCGCTGAAGGACTTGCTATCGGTGCAGAACCGCCAGATATCGGTAGAAAACATACAGAAGACCGTTGCCGACTTTTTCAACATCAAGGTCGCCGACATGTACTCGAAAAAACGTCCGGCCAATATCGCCAGACCACGCCAGATTGCGATGTACCTGGCCAAGGAACTCACGCAAAAGAGCCTGCCAGAGATCGGCGAACTCTTCGGCGGCCGCGATCACACCACGGTCTTGCATGCAGTACGTAAGATCGCCGCGGACCGCACCAAAAACCCTGAATGCAACCATGAGCTGCACGTATTAGAGCAAACGCTCAAGGGGTGATGGCAGGGATGTTGTAGGATGTGCAATTGGATTTGTAATTAGCAGTTTCGTAGGGTGCGCCATGCGCACCAAGGCAGTAAAGCCAGCAAAAACGGTGCGCACGGCGCACCCTACGGTTGGCAAGAGTTTTGCTCTGGAATCAGCGGTACGCGTAAGCAACAAACGCCGCGGGATTCCAGCCTGCGCTGGAATGACGGTTTTGAGGGTACGGACCGTATTGAGGTATCAGATGTTTAAAGCAACAAGAAAAGTATTAACGTCATCCCAGCGCAGGCTGGGATCCATCTGCGCAAGAGCCGTTTGCGCAGAACGATAAAGAAATTTGGCAATATGCAGTGACTCCCTCCCCTTCAAGGGGAAGGTAGGGAATGAAAAATTTGTGAGGTGCGCAATATGCACCAAAGTAACAAGCATGACAGCAGTAAATATGTGAAGCAGTTTATAAAAAAACAGTAAGAGATAATTTAAGTTCCTTATCACCATCATTTAGTGAGGATATTCAAATGCAATTGGTTAAAACCCACCGGGACACCCTGCTCCGGCCTTTGCAAATTGTGAGTGGTATTGTCGAGCGTCGGCACACATTGCCGATTCTGGCCAATATCCTCATTCGCAAAGACGGTGAACAGGTGTCGTTCCTGTCCACGGACATCGAAGTGCAGATCACGACCAAGGCAGCCATAGGCTCGGGCGGCGACGTCACGGCCACTACCGTGGCTGCCCGCAAATTGCTCGATATCCTGCGCGCCCTGCCGGATGACAATGATGTTGTCCTGAAGCTCGACAACAAAAAAATGAGCGTGCAATCAGGCAAGTCGCGCTTCTCTCTGCAAACCCTGGCGGCGGAAGAATTCCCTACCGTGGCCCAGGCCGAGCATTTCAATGCCAGCGTCAACCTGCCACAAAAAACCCTGAAGCACCTGTTCAACATGGTGCATTTCTCGATGGCGCAGCAAGACATCCGCTATTACCTCAATGGCCTGTTGCTGGTCGTTGATGGCAAGAACGTCATTGCCGTGGCAACCGACGGCCACCGCCTGGCTTTCTGCCAGGTCGAAGTCGAGCAAGAGTTCCCGCGCCATGAAGTCATCATCCCGCGCAAGACCATCCTGGAATTGCAGCGCCTGCTCGAAGACAAAGAAGACCCGGTACAGATCGATATCGCCAACAACCAGGTCAAACTGACTTTTGCCGATATTGAACTGATCTCCAAACTCGTCGAAGGCAAGTTCCCTGACTTTAACCGCGTCATCCCCAAGGGTTACAAAAACAGCTTCACCCTGGGCCGCGAACAATTGCTGCGTTCCTTGCAGCGTGCCGCGATCATGACGTCTGACAAGTTCAAGGGCGTACGTTGCGTGATCACCCCTGGCAGCATGCAGATATTGTCGACCAATGCCGACCAGGAAGAAGCGATGGAAGAAATCGAAATCGACTACGGCGGCGACAGCGTCGACATCGGCTTCAACGTCAGCTACCTGCTCGATGTCTTGAACAACCTCAAGTGCGACCAGGTATCTGTGTCGCTGGGCGACTCCAACTCATCAGCCCTGATCACCATCCCTGACAACACCGACTTCAAATATGTCGTCATGCCGATGCGGATATAAGTTGTAGATATTGACAGATGCCGTGGGCCTGATTGTTCACGGCGATCGTCATACCGTCATTCCCGCGCAGGCGGGAATCCAGTGTCTTTTGTTATGCCGTAGCTCATCAACAGCGTCAACACTGAATCTCACCTGCACAGAAATGACAAAACAGTTTTTGAATGTGTTTCACATTGGGCGATTGACACAATTGTCCAAAACAGTTCGTTTTTTTAGAAGGTAGCCATGTCCGATAACACCCAAGACAACACGCCAGCGCAGCCAAGTCAATACGGCGCATCATCAATCCAGATTCTGGAAGGCCTGGAAGCCGTGCGTAAACGCCCCGGCATGTACATCGGTGACACCTCGGACGGCACCGGCCTGCACCACCTGGTATTTGAAGTGCTGGACAACTCCATTGACGAATCCCTGGCAGGACACTGCACCGAGATCAACGTCACCATCCACAGCGACAACTCCATCTCCATCACCGACAATGGCCGTGGTATCCCCACCGGCATCAAATGGGATGACAAGCACGACCCCAAACGCAGCGCCGCAGAAATCGTCATGACCGAGCTGCACGCAGGTGGCAAGTTTGACCAAAACTCCTACAAGGTATCCGGCGGCTTGCACGGCGTGGGTGTATCCTGCGTGAATGCCCTGTCCAAACTGCTCAAGCTGACCATACGCCGCGACGGCAAGGTCCACGCCATGGAATTTGCCAAGGGCGTGGCGCAAAACCGCGAGCTGGAAACTGTTGATGGCGTCGTCACCTCCCCCATCAAGGTCATTGGTGACACTGACAAGCGCGGCACTGAAGTACATTTCTGGGCAGATGAAGAAATCTTCACGCACGTAGAATTCCATTACGAAATTTTGGCCAAGCGCATACGCGAACTGTCCTTCTTGAATAATGGCGTACGCATCAAGCTCAACGACCACCGCACCGGCAAAGAAGAACTGTTTGCCTTTGAAGGCGGCACACGTGGCTTTGTGGAATACATCAACAAAAACAAGAGCGTCCTGCACCCCACCATTTTCCAGGCGACGGGCGAGCGCCAGTCTGACCAGAACACCACCATCAGCGTTGACGTCTCCATGCAATGGAACGACGCCTACAATGAACAGGTATTGTGCTTCACCAATAACATCCCGCAGCGTGACGGTGGCACCCACCTGACCGGCCTGCGCGCCGCGATGACGCGCGTCATCAACAAGTACATTGAAGAGCACGAATTCGCCAAAAAAGCCAAGGTAGAAGTCAGCGGCGACGACATGCGCGAAGGTCTGACCTGCGTCTTGTCCGTCAAAGTGCCAGAGCCAAAGTTCAGCTCCCAGACCAAGGACAAACTCGTTTCCAGCGAAGTGCGCGGCCCGGTAGAAGAAATCGTCGCCAAGACCCTGACCGACTTCTTGATGGAAAAACCCAACGACGCCAAGATCATCTGCGGCAAGATCGTTGAAGCAGCACGCGCCCGTGAAGCAGCCCGCAAAGCCCGCGAACTGACACGCCGCAAAGGCGTCATGGACGGCCTGGGCCTCTCATCCAAACTGGCAGACTGCCAGGAAAAAGACCCCGCCCTGTGCGAACTGTATATCGTCGAAGGTGACTCTGCGGGCGGTTCTGCCAAGCAGGGCCGCGACCGCAAGTTCCAGGCCATCTTGCCACTGCGCGGTAAAGTCTTGAACGTAGAAAAAGCCCGCTTTGAAAAAATGCTGTCCAGCGAACAGATCACCACCCTGATCGCCACCCTGGGCACCAGCATAGGCCCGGACGAATTCAATGCCGACAAACTGCGCTACCACCGCATCATCATCATGACCGATGCAGACGTTGACGGCGCCCACATCCGCACCCTGCTGCTGACCCTGTTCTATCGCCAGATGCCGCAACTGGTAGAACGCGGCCACATCTACATCGCCCAGCCGCCACTGTACAAGGTCAAGGCTGGCCGCGATGAACGCTACCTCAAGGATGATGCCGAAGAAGCCAGCTACATGATGACCGTGGCCCTGACCGGCGCATCCCTCGTGCCTGGCACAGACCGCGCGCCCATCAATGGCGAAGCCCTGGGCGAACTGGTGCGCCAGTACAACCTGGCCAACGCCGTCATGACCCGCCTGACCCGCGTCATCGACCGCGCCGCCCTCACCGCCATCATGACCGGCGTGACGCTGAAACTGGACACTGCAGAAAACGCAGAAGCATCTGCCACCGCCCTGACTGCCGCCATTGCCGACAATGCCGTCAAGGCAGTGGTACGCAGCGACGAACTCTCAGGCGCATTCAGCCTGCGTATAGAACGCCTGTACCACGGCAACATCAAGGTCAGCAGCATCGACGCAGACTTTGTTGACGGTGCCGATTACAAGGTACTCGAAAACGCCGCAGCCACCTTCAAGGGCCTCTTGACCGAAGGCGCCTTCATCCGCCGCGGCGAAGGCGAAAAAGCCAAGGAAATCGCCGTACAAGACTTCCACAGCGCCATGCTATGGCTGCGCGACGAAGCCGAACGCGGCGTCAGCAAACAACGCTACAAAGGTCTGGGCGAAATGAACCCCGAACAACTCTGGGAAACCACCATGGACCCCACAGTCCGCCGCCTGCTCAAAGTGCAGATCGAAGACGCGATTGCCGCAGATCAGATCTTCACGACACTGATGGGCGACGACGTAGAACCGCGCCGGGCGTTTATTGAAGGGAATGCGTTGCGGGCGGGGAATATTGATGTTTGATGTGCTGCGATAGCGGAGGCATTCAAAGTTAGTGCAATCAAGAGTAGATTTTTGCAATCAAAAAGTCGAAGTTATTGCAATCTGCCCTTCTTTATATAGAAATTCGTCAAACGTGTATTCCCATCGATACAATGCTTGAAAACTTTTTGTAACAGTGATTAGAGGACGTCTGAAGCGACCAATAATAGCGCAAAAAAAGGCCAACCTAAATAAGTTGGCCTTTTTGTTTCTGCAACGAAAAATCAATGAGTCCGGTCTATTTCCGAATTTTCATCTCGTGGTAATAGCATCGAGAAAATCGCCGTCAGACGGTGTGAACTTACACATACATGAAGCACTAACACCGAACCTACGAGCATCAGCGCTGCTACCCAGAACTCGTATAACCTCACTTAGGGAACCAAGAAATTAATAAGACTCTTGCGAAGAGAGCGGAACCGACACTAAAAATATTGAGTACTTTACTATGAGTCTGGACCCGCCCAAATTACACGCGCTATGTCAAACAGTTTTTCTCCTCGTTCAGCTATTGCATCTTCGTTCCACTGCTGACGAGTCATCAGATCGCGATTAAGCTGAAGATTTGAATGCTCAAATAAGGCTTGACGCTTCCGTCCATATGCATGATTTTGCAAAGACCGGTTGACCCCATAGTGCACGAGCGTCAAATTGCCAATTCGTGAAACCGCGCGCTCGCGCTCAATGATGAGTTTAGACCGCACATCTAAGCTGTCGGAGGCATATTGCAGGATACGAGCTTGACTTATATCGGTAGCAGTTGCACTGGTTTGATCTGGCAATGGCCAATACGCATGCCAAGTCTGTGGGAGAATATGATCGATATCCAATGTGTCGAAAGCCAGTGGTACACGCTCCTCACTTTTCTCAGATCGCATCGCAGTCTCCAGCCTATGAAAAATTGCACGCAATTTTGCTGGATCCAAACGTCCTGGATAAACTTCACCTTCCATCCAATGCCGTCGAAACTCTTCGTCGCGCGGCCATCGTGCGGCAGCACCACTTGATTCTGCCAGAGTCGCTCGAAAAGCAGCTGAGGTCAATTTTCCGGCCTGTAGTTTTTTCAGTTGCTGCGCAAATACCTTGTTGTAACTCTTTCGCGTAAGTCCACAAATTGCGCGACGCACAAGGTAAGATTCTATACATCGAAAAATCTCGTTCTGTTCGATGTGCGACAAAGACGATACCGCCACTCTCAAAGCGAGGGCATGTGCTGGAGAAGCGTCCCAAACACTGATACGGCGTCCAAATACACCCACTGGAGTTTCGCCAGTACCTGTAACCAATGCGCGATATTGCTCAGCATAACTATTAAGCATTTCAAGCTGCGCGTCTGCTGTATGCAACTGCGCAGAATGGTCAATGAAGCGGCGATATTCGGCATACAGCCGACCAATATCAATTTCCTCACCAGTTTCTGCTTGAACTGTTGTCTGGACAAACCATTCAAGTCTTGGCCGATTCAAGCGACCGCGTGACTGTGCCTCAGACCACAATGGCGACTCGAACTGCGACCAAAGTGTTGCATAAAGTTCGTCAGCATTACTCCCTGCCCGCATGAATATAAAATTCCGAATCAAATCAGTAGAATGTAACGCTGCCCCGTGTCCGTTGAGCGTCTCAAAAATCACTTGAGCATCATCGTCCTCACCAAGTGATATACAAACAACGGAAATATCGGTTAACACTGCGGTGGCAAGTGCCATCGTGGAAGTAGCAGGTGGAATATCAGACTGCTCCAGCATCCATTCCGTCATTGCTGCACGAAAGTATGCGATCGCCTCCAGCGCTGGCGGGTGTTCAACGCCAATCTTACGAACATTTCCAGTCTGTGTGAAACTAGAGGGGAAGCGATCCCGAAGGACATCCATAGAGTTGGCGGTCATAGCTTGAACATATTGATCGCGATCACGGAAAGTCGGCCAGAGCTTAAATGGCTCTACAGTCTTGTCGTCCATCGTTTCTGGATTCGTATTAACAAGACACGATTCTATAATGGGCAGGAAAGTTACCTGCTCGCATTCCCGCAATGTGTGCATTAGAGCTCTGAGCACGTATTGCAATGTAGTGAGCCGTTGCTGGCCATCAATGATGTGATGGCGCTCAACACCAAGCAGCCCCGCTTTTTTTTGCGGTTCTAATACGACGGCACCCATGAAGTGTGGAACTGCCTTGTCGCCAGTGATGCGGATGTCTGCCTTTTCACGAATATCCTCCCAAAGTCGACCCCATTGATCTTCTTTGTTCCAGACATAGGGACGTTGATAAAATGGTACGCGGTATTGACGACGGTCTTGAAATATTTGCTGAACGTTAAAGGTACGTGAATCCACGGTCTTAGATCCTTATTCGATGAAACAATTTGTCGATTACGAGGGAGACAATTAGGGCACTGTTATCCAAGATAAGCATTCTTGTTAGGTATCTTGACAGAATAGATAAAACTTGTCATGTCGTACCTCATTCTGAATTTCATTCGCGATCGACAATCAAACTCTACCGATCTGAATTGATGCTGTGCTCAATGGAGTTTAAGTAGCGTAGATGCGGTAGTGGTACTGTCGCGGCAACGGGTCAATGTTGAAAGTGCTAAAAGAAATCGGCCACCCATTATTATTAAAGTTAATAACTGTAAAGAACCGAAGATAAGCCAAATCATGATACGAAAAGTCAACTAATGGGGAGTCATATGAACCATATGCTCTCCTCTTTTTCATATTTTTCATATTTTTCAACGTGTTTAGTTGCTAAGTGAGCTCAATCCATCCAATCAAATAAGTCTCATACGCCTGTCCTTGTTTGACAATTCCTTTGTGAACAATATCTCGATGCAGCATGGGCTCGAGAATCAATGTAAGCCTCTCGGAAGCCTGTTTGCGACCTAATTTAGGTACGGACGGTTCCGAATCGAACAAATTATCAACGAACTTCTCCATTGTCGGCGATCGCCTTCCTTTCTCATCCACCGCTAGAGCAACGACTATAGATCGCTGTCGATGTTTTTCGTCTGTAGCGACTACATGCCACAAAGACAGTATACCTTCACGGCCATCCGCACTTTTTACAGACAAACCAAGATTCTCGGCTTCTGTGGACCTTAGAACATCGAGATATCCAGCAATCAATGGGTGATCGAGGCCAAGCAAGGATAGGTTTTCGTCGGCCAACGCTCGATCTCGGTCTGACACGAAATTGGCCTCAACCGTGGTGCCATCAACGCCGATAACTTGCCACACGCCATGACCGGCAGAGGCAAACTTCTTACCCTCAGATTCCACCGCCGCCTTGACAAAGCTTTCCAATGCACCCATCCCCGCCGAAGTGTCAGATAAAGGCTTATAGTCGTCGATGTTGAAGCCGCCGAGGTCTTGGAATAATTCGAAGACCACAGCTTGCGCTTGACTCGCATTGG
The DNA here is from genome assembly GCF_022568815.1 of Undibacterium paludis. Lineage (GTDB taxonomy): Bacteria > Pseudomonadota > Gammaproteobacteria > Burkholderiales > Burkholderiaceae_D > Undibacterium. The sequence goes on from NZ_JAKZHX010000001.1 coordinate 728,849, forward strand.
TCATCGCCGCCTCCAACTCGACGCGCGTGCGTTTTAGCTCAGGGTCTCCCAACGCCTCGGCGTAGAGTTTCTCGTAGCTCAGCCGCTCGGAGAGTTGGCCTAAAATTTGAGAACGCAGGTCTTCTGCGACCTCGCCGTGTTCGTCGACTTTGCCAAGCGTCTTGGCGATCTCAGTGAGCTTCTCGTCGAGCAGCAAGAAAATCTTGCCTTCGATCGTGTCGGACAACACCAGGTTGTAGACCTGGGCCGTGTGCTTCTGGCCATAGCGGTGGATGCGTCCGATCCGCTGCTCCATATCCATCGGATTCCACGGCAGATCGAAGTTGAACAGCACGCGAGCATGCTGCATGTTGAGCCCCTCGCGCCCCGCCGCAGTGCAAATCATCACGCGCGGGCCATCTGCCTGCTTGAACCGCTTCTCTGCAGCGGCCTTGCTGCCATGGTCGCCGCCTTTGAGGACAACCACACCTTGCCCTGGATACTCGCGCTCGATCATCTGGCCTAGCATCTCGACGCTGCCCAGGTAAGTCGCGAAGATCACCACGCGCTCGCCCGCGTCCTGACGCCAGAGGGCTCCCAACGCCATCAGCAGTTTTTGGACTTTGGTCTCGGTCTCCCCGGGGAATCTGCGCAGCAAATCCTTGATGCGCAGGCGCTCCTCAGGCAAGGCGAGAGCAACAGACGCCACCGCCGAATCCTCGGCGGTGGCCAGCGCGACCTCATCGGACACGTTGGAAGCCATGTCCATGGCCTCCTCGTCGAGCTTCTTCAATATCTTGCGCTGGATGTCACCAAGGGCGCGATCGACCTCGATGTCGGCCAGGCGATCATCCCCAAGCCCGAGCTCCGAGCGGATCAGGTCTTTGGCCTCACGCAAGGATTCGTCGCGGCGGTCGATGTCGCGGTTTTCGTCATGCATCAGGGATTCGTGGACCGTCAACGCTATGAGGCGGCGGCGCAGCGTGCGCGCGACCGCAGCGAAGCTGGACGCGGCGATCTTCTGGAAGATCGTCATCACAAAGCCCAGAGCCATCCCCTTGTTTCCCTGACGTTTGGCCAGCGCGAAGCCGTCTTGCAGGTATTCGTTGAGCCCAGAGTAGAACAGCCGCTCTCGGTCATTCATCAAAAACGACTCGGTGTGGACCCAGCGCCTGGCAAACAAAGCGGTTCCATCCGGCTTGCACGCATCTGCCTTAGTTCGGCGCACCACGACCGAGTTGAGCCGGTGGCGCTCCTGCACCATCTCTTCGGGAGAATTGAACAAGGTCGAATCCAGTAACTGGATCAGCATCCAAAAACGGAAATGATCACCCTGGTGGGGAGTCGCGGACAGCAAAAGCAAATCTCGGCTGTGGTCACGAAGAGATTCGGCCAGCTTGTAATTCTCGGTCTTCTTGACCTTACCCCCCGACTTGAAGGCGGTCAGATGGTGAGCCTCGTCGAATACTACCAAGTCCCATTTCGGCGCTTCTTCAAGTTTCCTCACCCGCGCTTTGCGCTTCAGAGTGTCGATGCTGGCGATGAGGCGATCATGCTTGGCGAATGCATTGGATTTCCGGTCCGTCACGTCGCCCTCGGAGCCGAACACCTCGAAGTTGAGGTTAAACACCTCATTGAGCTCGCGGTGCCAGTTGTTGACCAGGCCGGCCGGAACCACCATCAAGGCGCGTTTCAGCTCGCCACGGCTGGCCAGCTCGCGCAGGATCAGCGCGGTCTCGATGGTTTTGCCTAGGCCCACCTCGTCGGCCACCAAGAAGCGGCGCGGCGCCGTGGTCGTCACGCGATGGGTCAAAACGACTTGATGGGGAAGCAGATCGATCTTGGCCGATGTGAGGGAGGCGGCACTCTCCATCAACGGCAGGACATGGGCCTGCCATGCGAGCCACGCCTTGCGAGCCCTTTCGCGGCCTTGGCCGACGTTGACGACCACGCGCTGAGTCCTGCCAAAAGCAGGCAGCAACGCATCAACCGCGACCTGGCGCTCGCCCCCCTGAAAGAACACGCGGACATAGCCATCGGACACCGCCGATACGACGACGCCCTCGCCGAACTGAACGTGCCTTACCCGTTGGCCGGGATGGATGATCTGCGCTGGAGCGCCCTCGACGGCCAACGCCATCAGGAAATCCGTTGAAGGTAATAACCCGATAAACGCGGCGGCATATTGTCCTTCATCCTGATTTCCTGGCTATTGGGCTCGGAGCCATTCCACAGGCAACGTCCAAGCGGAATTTCCTTTGAGCCTTGCGCGCTTCTGCAATGCCAATAGGCTGCCTGCTCGGCCTGTCGATATGTGAACCGGCGCGAATCGGCAAACCAAAAAATCAGAGCCGCCTCGCGACCGCCCGACGCCACCGATTTCTGGAACGACAAGATCACCGGATAGATCGACTGCTCAAGCCAATCTGTGGCTTTGTCGGGGTGCAATGCATCCAAGGCTCCATCGAGACCAGCCACAACCAGCGCCCGATCCCGAATCAACACATCGTCAACGCCGACCCACCCGGCCGCCTTGAATCTCAGGAGCTGTCGAAGGCTGATGGGATTCTTGGGGCCACACAAGGCCGCGAGCTTCGCTGCGTCCCAAAGGATCGAGTGCCCCTGGCGCCACCAAACATCGATTTCTATCGGACTGCTCATTACGCCTCCCCAAACATATCAAATTGCCGCTTGCCGTCTTCCTCTTTGCCCTTGTGATCGGCAAGCCACCTAGAAAACAACTGCTTGGCAAGATGCGACGCCCTGCGCATCTCTGCCAAGCCACCGCGAGATCCAAGCCATTCCAACAAATCCGCCACTGCCGGGTGCGGAATGAAGTTTGGGTTGCTCAGGGTTTCGTCGACGCGGATTCCGCTGTCGGGATAGCACGCGCCAATCAAGAAAAGGGCCTGATCAAGGTCGCCCGACATCCCCTTTCGCGGCTTGCCCCGCCATGCCTGCGCAAACTCCAAGGGGGAGACGAGGTGGAACGATTTCTTCTCCTCGACGCACCATCCAAGCTTTTCAAAAACATCAAGCTCGGTGCCAGTGCCTCGTAGGAACTTCATCATCTGGTCGCGAGGAACGACGGCAATCTGATCGAAGATGCGCAAGAACTGGCGCGTATAGGGCTCCGCCAACACTGGCGGCACGATGCCACCTTCGCTATCGTCGATGAGCTGGCGAATGCCAGACAAAGCCTCAGGCAAAGTAAATTCGCGACCACGCTCGACATAGACTTTGCCGTAGTGCTTGGAAAAATATTCCAACGCCTTGCCGCGCTTGATCACTTCCAAATCAGCCTTCGGCAATCCGTCATGCTGATGCTGTTCGAGCAAATCCTTGAGCTGCTGGATATCGTCGGAAATCTTGCGACGCAGCTTCGCCCAACTAATCATTTCAGGCTCATCAACGCGCTTGCGGCAGACATGGATGATGTCGTATTCTACCTTCATCGAGCCAAACTGCGAATCTCCCTTGGACTCATCCCCACGGATTGGATAGGTGGCCTCCAAGTAGAAACCCGCTGAGAACAGGCTCTCCAGAACCTGAACCCATGGGCCGTCTTCACTATGGTGGAAAGTGAATGCAAGCAGCCCGCCCGGCTTGATGATTCGATGCGCCTCTCGCCAGCACTCGGTCAAGATTCGCTGGTAGAAAGCCTTGGCGTCTTTTCCTTGGCGATATGGATTCTCCACCGCTTCCAAAGTCTTAGGCGTAAACGGATTCCCAAATATTTCCGGGTAGCGAGATCTTAGGACAGGCGCAAGCCAGACATAGAAAAAATCAGACAGCTCTGAATATTGGACCAGCTCGCTGAATGGCGGGTCCGTAATTACCATGTCGATACTTTCCGCACCAATGTGATGAAGGTCAGTTGATGAGCCACATGTGAGCACGACGTTATCCAGCACTGGATCGCCAACCTTGATCTTGATGCTTTTCCCTTGCTTGAGCTCTTTGGCAAGGTCTTTCGATTTGCGTTGAAGCTCCGTTTTAGTCACGCGTTCCCATGGATTAGCGCGCCATTCTAGCGATTCGATAAGGCCTTCGACACACGACTGCCAATTTCCACGTCCGAGCCTGGCGTCAAAATTGTTCTCGACCGGCTTTGATTTCAACGAGTAGTTGTTTCCTGAAAAATGTGGCACGAGCTTGTCGTAACCTTCATCCCAAAAACACAATAAATTCTGATTGCGTATGTATTGCTGGAATGCACCGAGCAGAGCTTCCTTTGCTTCCCATCTACCCACCGGGCTCTCGACTATCGCCTTCAAAAGTTGCGCCAATACGAGCAATTGCCGCGTATTGAACATTTTCCAGTAATGTGTGTAGCCGTGATCTGGAATGCCCCATTTATGGGTTTTCCATCCGACCGACAATTCATCGGTGGGCCAGTAGCCAGCGAGGTCAGCGTCCTTGCGACCAGCCCACTCCAATTCACTCGCGACTATGGCGGACACATCGTTTGCCGGCACAAATGAGCGGCCGGAATATGGTTCGCCAGCGGCATCGCACTGTGGGCAATGCACGTGATATGCAAAGGGCGACATTGGCCCGGTCTTATGGCTTGCACGCACAGCATCAAGGACATCCGATCCCCGGCCACATGTCGGGGCTTGACATGAGAACGAAGATTTGCGCGGTTGCATACCTAACGCCGTCTGTTTCATCTCAGCCGTGCCAACCACAGTCGAGATCGACCTTCCGGTGACAGGGTGAATCACGTTCGCTGGAAGAACCTCGCCACGAATTTCAATGAAACCTATAGTCTTGGCTCGTTCGCGATACCAACGAACATTGGCCTCAGCCGAATCTGTCGCACTCCCGCCCAATGGGGCTCCGCTTGCATCAACTGGCCCAGAACCCTTAAGCCAAAGCGGGTCAACCATGAGGCTCAGCAAAATCTTTTTATTTTCGCTCTTGCCAAGCACTGCGGATTCGCCCGTAAGAACGGCCATTTGATCTACGCATGCGCTTCCGCATTTCGGACACAAATATTGCCCGGTCTCGTCCATGACTGCATATGGCTTCTCACCTCCCGCCACCACATACGGCTCACTTGGAGCCATACGCGCGGGCCGTTGCTCGACATCAAAGATGGTGCCGCACGACCCGCAAGGTCTATCCTTCCACGCCTTAACCGTGAGCGTCTTCTTCGCGAATACGGGATTGCCCATCAACGGCGTTCGATGCCCACAGCCATCGGCCTGGCACGGCCCATGTTTTGCCCAAAAGGTGTAAATCAGCTCCGGCCCCTCATAGCCATACTGCGCCCTATCCGCCAATGGAATGGCGGTCGGATCAAAGCCCTCTGGCTGATCCAGTCCCGTGAGTTTCGAGAACCAGCGACCTTTGTGTCCTTTGGGGCAGGAATGCGCGTAATACGGTCGCAAAGAAGATCCAACCTTGTGGTCGATATCGGCCAGAAGAGCTTGGACCTCCTCCTTGGTTGTCTGCGCAAGCTCGCTCTTGACTACGAACCACGACATCGGATTGAGATCGTTGCCAACCACTTGCATTCCAAGTCTCGCGGCCTCTACCAACGTGGTGCCTCCGCCCATGAAAATGTCCGCCACCTTCAATTTCGAGAAATTAGGATTGCCCTGGTGATTACCATAAAAAGATTTCCATACCGCCGCGCCGACCTGTCGCTCCGATGTCGGAGCCTTTGATGCGGCCGCGATGAGCATCGCCCGGAACACGCTGGAAGATCTGCGCGCCCAATATTTGCTGACCTGGTAGATCGGCTTGTCTGCGTTGCCCTCAATGACCGCAACCTCATTGATCGGCAAAATCGGGAAGTCGACCTCGAGGCACGACTTCGGCCGATTTGGATTGGAGAAGTCGAGCCCCTCCAGCATCTGCAGCTTGCCCGCTTCCAACAACGCCGATACCGCGTCGAGGACTTGCTCTGCCTTGGGCTTGCTTGATTTTTTTTGAGTCGCCATGCGAGTCCTCAATTCTGCTTGACTATCTCAATGAAGGGGGACGCCACTTCAAGCAACGAAATCCCTCCATGAGCCAAATTTTTCCTGCCTCCCGCGACGCTCCATGAACGTCGCCCCAAGACAAAACGATAAGCACCACGCGTCGTCGTCATCGCAATATCCAACGGTGGAGCCCAAGCCGAGCCTACCTGATCCTGCGATGAAGCGAACCGTTCCGCTCCGTATGTCGAGGCCAAATAATCCTTCTGAACCAAGTCATGGACATCACCGAATTGACCCGAAGCGGCATAGCCGTGATCGGAAGTGATCACCAGCGTTCGTCCTGTTGCTAGACGGTCGATGAAAGACCAGAACTCATCGCCGCACAGCACTGCGCCTACTGCCTGGGCCAACGGCGCCAACCCTTTGCCTGGTGCCGCGTAGTCGTGCAGCAACGAATCTGGCCACTCGTGCCAAACGAAAAGAGACGGGCTGTTGGGTAACGTGTTAGCACACTCCTGCCAAGGCTGATCAAAGAGAGCTGTCGCAGCGCCTGCGAGTTTTAAAGAATTCACCGCGCCAGCCGTCAAAGCTGAGCGTTGAGGCAGCCCCAATAACTTTGCAAAACTTGTTGTGTCGCTAGGCAGGGCCGAGGCACAAGCTTTCGCTTGTTTGATCTTGTAGCCACGACTTTCAGCCCCCGCCAATAGCCACGGCACCTCCCGCAGCGATAGCGCATCAAGGACCAACACGGCTTTGCCGCCCTGTACCTGATTCCAAAATTCTTCAATCGCTTTGGCATTGCTTGGAGCAGCAGACTCGAAGTCGCGCCATAGCTCCCACGCAGAGCTGGAAAGGACCAGGTCGAGACCTTCGACCAACTTGTCGCGCCGAACCAATTCGGAAGCTGGATCGCCGACGATGGGGACAGACAATCGTTGCCATAGCTCATCGAATATCAGTCGCCATGCTATTTGCGACGGCTCGATCAAAAGCCGATCAAGCAATGTGGAATCGACACTCATTAGGATTCCTCCTTCTCGGCATCGAGCCCGTATGAAAGGCCATCAGGCAATGTCCTGATGATCTGTTGAAGTTGCGCGCCAGTGAGCTTTTCGATGCGCAGGGACACATTCCTTATGGTCGTGCCTGGTTGGATTCGCCATGAATCCGCGACACGGCTCAGGAGATTCAAGCCCGATGTCGGATCGGCGCTCAACTTTGTGGTCATGATTGCCGGCGCCGGCCACGCTCCACCACCGTCTCCTGGCGCGGGTGGCTGACCGAACGGATTTATTGGCGGTTGCCCCGTTTGGCCTGGCAGGCCTGGAATGCCCGGAAGCGGTTGCGTCCCGCTTGGAGCTTGTTCACCAGCACCAGGCTGCCCAGAACTCTGCGGTGGCGTGCCAGGCAATGTCAACAGCGTGTCCTCCAACTGTTTTCCAGCAACGTCAAAGTCGCGCTTCATGCGCCTCAAGGCGACATCGGCATCTTCGCCGGGCGCTCGTTGCAGCGACCGCAAGCCACGCACATTGATGGCAACCCGCCCATCGGCGCATACCGCGAGAACGGCATCCTTGGCCGCCGCTTCGCCTAGCCACGGTATGCATTCCTTGCCTCCGCGAGGCTCGCGCAATTCCGCCAGCAGTTTCGCAAGCGACAAGCTGCGCTGGGCGAACGAAACTACCATGTCGTCGAACTCCTCCGCGACAAAGAGGTTTTGCCTGATCTTGTCCTGGATCGCGACGGGAATCTTTTCTGCTTTGGAGCCGTGCGGTTCGGCATCAAAGACGCACTTCGGGGCATCCTCGCTATTCCACGTCCGCAAGATTGCAAAACGATCAAAGCGATCCGCAACTTTGGTCTTGATCTGATTGTTGAACTCGGTCGCCAAGGCACGATATGCCGCTTCCGTTTTCGCCCAGTCCTTGGCCAAAAACGCAGCGCGAGCCAGGATCATCAACTCTCGGTCTTGGTAAATGGTGCCTTCCTCGCCTTTTCGTGGAAGAAGGAACCTTGGCGTATTTCGACCCGAGACCAAGAATTTCTTCACCCATTGGCCCAATGTCGCATCTAAAGTGTCAGGGCTAATGGGCAACACGATGATCGGGATCATGCGCGTGTCCCATGATTGCGGCCGATCGCGCTCATCCAATTCTTCCCATGGCGAATTGCTCCATTCGCGTTTGAGCACAATGGTCCGATACATGCCCGACAACTGAGCGTCGCCGCCGATGACATGGCGAATCTCCGTAGCGAGATAGTCCACGTCCTCGCCGTTTTGGAAAAGTTTGTCGTTGCGGGCGTGCGCCAACAAACGGGTGCGAGCATTCTCTTCAAGCTTGAATACCAACCGCGAACCAAGCTTGTGGATGTTGTAGCTGTTGTTCTCGATCGTTCCCAATTCCGCTTGGAAAGCGTTGTCGTCGACCTTTGAGCCGCGAGTGACATCAATTTGCAGAGTTTCCGGCTCGGCTCCAACCCGATGATTGTCAAGCGAGAGCGAGCGCAACCAAAGCGCGCTGACGATTTCGCGAAGGTGGGGAACCTGAGAGAGATCGCCACCCAAGGCCTCCTGCACAGCGGTCAAATTGCGCAGGGCTTTGTCGCGAAGCTGCTTGTGATGCTCAATGCCGACGGTGTCGATGAGCGAGGCGGCGCTGCCACGGTCATCGCCTGACAGCTCGAAATCAGCGGATGTAATGACAGGAACCTTGTCGCCCGATGCCTTGAAAAGTTCGACCAAGATGCGAACCAGGTCCCGAGTGCCCTGCGCCTGCACAGCGAAAATGACCTCATCGTCAAGAAGCTGCAAAAGCTCAGGCGAGTATGGCCATGATTCGGAAAATCTGGCTTTGTGGCGTTCAAGTTCCGACCCTGGCTTGCTGGACAACCTCATGAACTCCGAAACGTGGGCCGCGATCAACGGCTCGATCTGCCCCGCAGGAATGTTGATCCGATTCTCGAAAATACGGTAGAGCAAAAGCTTGCGGCGATCGTGCTGCGCCTGCTCGCCTTTAAAGTCGACTCGAACAGGATTGACGCGGAAAAGCTGCTGGGCCGCATTGGAGTTACCCTCTCGGACGGATACGACCAGCGACAAAAGCTCAGGATTGTTCTCAGCGATTTCAGACAATAGCTGAATGAAATTGAAGGCCCAGACTTGTCGAGGCTCCCCGTTGGCATCGCTCAGGCCATCGAACCAGGTCTGAAACTCATCGAGCAAAAGCGCCGTAGGCTGTTCTTTGAACATCTCCATCAAGATGTCTTTTCCTGGAACCTCCGTTTTTCGTCCCTCCCACTTCCCCCTAGCGAATTCGCCCCTGGGATGACGCGCGAAGAGGATGTCCCAGAGGTAGGCGAATCGATGTTCGTGCAAAGGCTCCGCGATCACATGCAATTTCGATCGCAAGGACATGCCAGCCAATTCAGGTTGACCAACCCTGTCCGACCATGCCTTGAGCCAAGTCTCGCCGGCATCAGGATCGCTAAGCATGTGGCAAACCGCCGCCATCAAGTGGGATTTACCTTGCCCACGGTTGCCGACCATGACCACCGCTTTGTTCGATCCTGGCGCCACCGCTTTGATCGATTTAATCAGGTCGATCGATGGATACGTGATCGCCAAGAAGTCCTTGGCTTCCATGTCCAAGGCCCCCGTCTTCGCATCGTTATTGAAGTCGATGGTTGTTCCACGGAGCCTCGTTCCGCGAAACTCGTCGCGCAATTGCAATCCAAGCATGTTATTCCCTTCGGTATTCTTCTTTGTGTCTATGTTCTGTATTCAGTTCTCGGCCGCAGCCCCAAGCGCCAACACGGCGCTCTCCACCCCGTAGAGGGTGGGAGTGTTCCGAAGCCAAAGGTGATGCGATGCCGGATCAAGGCAGTGGTTTGGGGTCGCGTCGATCGACCAACGCCGCAGGACGTAGCCCGCCAAAGCCGCTCTCGTCTTCATCCGCAGCACGCCATCGCTCATGGCATAGTCCGCCTCCACCGCCTTGGGCCACTTGACGCCGGGATGCGGGACCAGCTCCATATCCACGATCCGCGACCATTGCTCGTCCGCCCCGAGAAGCTCCCGCTCCTCGGCCTCGCCATCGATCTCTTGCGCCTTGACGATTCTGGTCAGGACGAAGTCGCCGAACCGCTGCCGCTCCCGGTCGAACGCCCGAACGTGCCAACGCAAACCGTTGTCGGCCAACGCAACCGGCACGATCTCGCGCCGCTTCTGCCCTGACGACATCGACAGATAGCTGATCTTGACCGGGCGCTTGGCACACATAGCCCTGGTGATGACGCCTAGGGTCGCCATGTCCGGCTGCACCAATTGGCCAGGCCCCTCGCATGGCGTGGCCAGCTTGAGGCCGAGCTCCAACCCATCGCCGAACCCCAGCAACAGCCATGCGAGCACGCGCTCGCAATGGAACTTGAAGATAGGGTCGAATGACGCCGTGGGCCGGTAGCGCCTGCCCGCAAGGTCGTAATCGAGATTTCCCGGCGCCATCTCGCGGTAAATGCGCAAGTCGCGCGACGCTGCCGCCGGTTTAATCCCAAACCGAGTCTCGATGTCGCCGCGACTGAGCTTGCCTGTGAAAAAAGCGCGCAACTCTAGAAAGGCCAACCTCTCCCGTAGCGTTTGCGACAACAATTCTTCCCTAACTTTCAATGCATGCTCCCGGACTCCTGCCCCTCTCGCGTATACGGAACGAACGCGCCAAAAACGCAAAGAATAACATGCGAATCATTTTGATAGGGTATGCTATGTGCTATTAACGATAACGCGCAGCCAAAAATGAGCTCGACGACGCTAAAAATGCCAGAGGGAGGTGGGAGATGAGCGTGCCAATCCTCGATGCCTCCGCCTGGCGCGAATTCAGAGGGCAACCCGGCAATCCGGGCGTCAATTCGACCCACCTCGCGAAGATCGCAGACGAATCAGGCAAGGAGCGGATTTGTTATGTGAAGCTTGCGCCCGACCCGGACATCCCAGCCCTCCTTTGCGAAGCGTTAGGATGGGTGCTCGCCGGGTATGCGGGACTAAGCCGAGCTGAGTTTGTCGCCATCGTCTTGGTGGATGTGGCAACCCTACGTAAAAGCCAGCCCCTTCCACTTGAGTTCAATCACTTTGCCGCTCCGTTCTGCCCGGCTTGGTGTAGCCAGGCCGTGCCTGGGTCGGCAGTGCGCGACCACGCCAAACGAATGGATTTCATAGCCTCTCGCAAAGCTTTCCTGCGCTCGAAAGACTCTCGGAAATTCGCCGCATTCGACCATTGGAGCGACCTCAGGGACCGCAACTTCGGCAATGTCATCCGCTCAGACAAGGGCTACACCACGATCGATCACGAGACCTTGCTTTACGATACGCTATGGGTCGGCAAGACCAAGGGCTTTAACAAGCAGTGTCTCATGGAGCAGGCTCAACGCGCCCTCGACAGCAAGCAGTTCAAGCGCTTCCAGGTAGACATGGCCAAGGCTGCGACTGGGCATGCGGGTGCATTCTTGAACGCGCAATCCGATCTCGACGCCTTGATCGACCTGCTACTTCCAAACCAAACAGCCGCAAAAACAGGCATCGTCGCTACGTTGAATGCGCGATCGCAGCCAGGCTGGCTCGCTAACCAATTGGGAGTCATCGCATGAGCGAATCTAAACCAATCAGTATCAAGATAGACCATGGGAGCCTGAGCCAAGCAGCCAAAGCCACGCCCAAACCAGCCTTTGTGGGCGCATGGGCAACAATCGAACTGCAGCCTGACCTATTTGCCCCGCAACGCTTCACTGTGGGTGTGGCTGTGCAATCCGCTGACGAGCGTCTGCATTTCAAGTTGCTGGACGATTTCAAGAAGTTCGAATGCGTGTACCCGGACGTGTTCCCGCAAAAGTCGGCGCGCGAATTAATGGCATATGCCGCAGAGGCTCTGCAACAAGCCGTCAAAGCCAAGCTGCCTCTTGACGCTGTCCGCTTTGAATCGCATTGCCTGTCAATCTCGCCGCCCTTGTTCACATCGGGAGAAGACAGGGAGGACAAGGTCGAGCGCCTATTTGCCGAAGTCGTCACCATGGCCCCCTCTCCCAAGAAGCGAGGAGGCGACTTCGAAACGATCGACACACCAAACGCTCGGCGTTTGGTAAACCGTTACTTAAAAGAAATCGCAGGCATCGATTTCGAGCGCTTTGTTCAAGAGGCGCAAACAGGAATTCTTATAGACGGCGATGATGGTTCCAGGCATTTCTTGGACTTGAACTTGCTGACGTCGACCTCATGCGGCAGCGTTACCTCAGCTGTGTACAAAACATCGACTACTGTGGAGATAAATCTCCTCAAGGCAAGCCTGGATTTGAAAACCTGCTGCCGTAAGCGCCGCCTTGATTCCATGGGCTTGTTTCTATTGCTGCCTGATCCGCAAGCAATGGAGCAAAAAGAATACAAGCGAATCGAGGAGGTCATAGGCGACCATGAATGGAAACTTCAGCAGGATGGGTTTCGAGTAGTTAGCATGCCAGAGCCAGCGAGACTTGCATCTGAAATTTACGAATGGGTAAGGCCGGCGCTGACTTGAAACATTTAAATTAAATCAAGTAAGCAATCTAACCTGTTTCAAGATATCTGAGTATCCGGCCACGTCAATTTTGAAAGCATTACCACAGTGAGGGCATATGATTTCGTGCATGATTATTAGCTTTCACTTTAGTTAAAATCTTTGTCAACAGCTTCTGGAGCATCTCCGTTGGCAGTGAGTGTTGCTATTTGACAAACAATTGCTTGTTGATTTGCGAGAAAGTCAGATAACCCTCATTCAGAAATTAGCGTTTTGATCCCACTTTGCCATTTATACAAATGAATTTACTCTAACCAAAAGTGAATATTTCATCAACTTACGAAGTTCAATATTGACAATTGTTTTCAAAATTGAATCGTCAGCAACCAATTGCCAACATTAAGACCAACTTGTTGGCATATATTGTCAATTTTTGGATGGCGGGAATTGTTTGTCCTAATTCAGAAACAATCGTTATGATGATGTCATCATGCTTTAATCGACTTGTTTCGTGGTGACGAAGATATTCGTATTCAGGTTATGTATATTACACATCTTGACCGACATGCCTGAATGTGAACGACATCCTTTTTCAGCAACCTTGGGAAGCACATCGCCTAAGGCCATGATCGATTCATGCAGAAAATTGCTTCGCTGTTGCATAGCCTTGAAATAATTTTGCCAATCGGCGAGCCTTTCCGACAGTAGGAAACACCGACGCTCAATTGAATCTTTACGTCAAAATTGGTTCTGCATTCCGCGCAAGGATTCACCAAATACCGTCAATTGAAGGTGCATCTCGCATTAGCTTGGTCACTGGACTATAGCTGTGTGCCAGTGCCTCGGATTGTTCCTGTGGTTTACTATACAAAGTTACACAGGTATTTAAAAGTTGAAAAAAACGACTGGACTGGTTATCGATGAGTGACTCCGCTAAAGTCTCGTTATGACCTACGATGAATTCACCAAGGTGCCGAATCTCGCCAAGGCTGCTTTTGCTGTCATCTAAGTGCTTTTGTAGCATTCGAGGGGAGATAGACCAATCAATACCATCTTTGCGTAATGCAACGCCCATGATTGGAGCCATAAAGTCGATAAGCCAACCATCACATTCCACCCATGCGTGAAATGCCTTTTCATCGCTTACAAAGTAGCCGTTTTCGCTTCGGCCATACACAACAACGTTTGACTGTTGTTCGTCCACCATAAGCGCCATACTGCCAACACTGATCGTCGCAGAAAGATGATAGTGTTCACGTAGTATGCTTGCTCCGGCGACTGCAAAGAAAATGCAGGAGCGGTGCGTAACTGCGATTTTGGACGATTCAAGTGCGCTATAGATAACTTGATAGATTCTTTGGTAGTCAGGTAACGGTAATAACGGCTGTCGGATCATATCTTCGTAGCGCCATCTAGTTTTCGATGGACGTATGACAGGATTCCAAATACGTCGATTGCATCTTGCTCCGGCATTGCCCAGGTGGTTTTTGGTGCATGTGCCACAGGATTCCGTATCGCGCCAAAAATGCCGACAAGCATGTTAGAAATTCCCTTTTGTTCGCTCAGCTCGGTGTCTGTCTTGAGCGAGTTTATGGCTAAAATTGGAGACTTCACCGAAAACACAGAGTTTACGAGATCTGCACCATCTGATCCCAGTCCTGACATGATTCGTAGCCGTTCCGCGACACCCTTCACAGCTTCAAGCACTGCATGAAAGTAGTTCTCTTCGAGTAGCTCTGCTTTGCAATACTTGAGCACTTCGATATGTGTGCCTCGGCTTTCAAGCAGAGAGTGTAAACGGCCAGCGCGAGCACGAGCACCATCAACGGTTGACTCCCGTGTAGCATGTACGACAAGGCCATCATTCCGTACTCGATAACCCGAGAATGCAAGGGCTACGTTGAGACCATCTTGACGCCAGCGAAACAGATCCGGCATCGAAACATATTTGGCCGGGGCCATTGCTTTGTTGATGAACTGAATCAAGAAATTACCTGCTTGGACTTCATTTTGTTTGTGAACCATGGCGTTGTACAGACGTTTCCACTTGGTAAGTGTTGGGTCTGTGTCAGCCACACCTATTTCCAAGAGCAGATATGCGATCTCGGTTCCTGTGAGACCGTTCGTCGAGTCAGCTAACACTTTACAAACAGCTTCAAGCTCAGCTGAAGCAAAACAGGGGAGAGTTGCCATAGTTTATAGTTTTGATCGTACCTATTTAATCAACATCACTATTTTTACAGATTTTAGGCATTTTATGGAAATTCGATAAACTCTCTAGACTCCGCATATCTGTTATCAATCCAAATGTTCTTTGATAGCGGCGAACATCTCAGGATTGACAAGTTCGCTTAGTGATATGCCTAAGGCCTGGGCGAGAATGTCCATATTATCTATCGACACATTCCGTATGCCCCTCTCAACCTCACTCACATAAGTCCGACTCAACTCGGAGCGTAGAGCTAATTCTTCCTGCGAGATGTCTTTTAGTCTGCGCGCACGCCGCAGATTCTGGCCAAATATTTCCCGCATTGAGAGTTGTGTTTTAGATTTCTTCATAGCTGCAAGCATCTAATCCACACACTTTTCAGTCCACCAACTATCAGGAACTTATATGCAACTATGAGTGACAATTAGTCAAAGAAAGGCTATATTTCGTGCTGACGCTTTTTTACCGGCAATTATTTTTCTTTGGTCCAAGTATTAACCCCACTTCAACCGAAAGGGCATAGTAATGAGAATGAGTGCTCATCAAGGGCTAAGGCGTCTGTTCGCCGCTTTTCCTTTGGGTATTTTCGCGCTTACTGGATGTGTTACAGCGCCAACGTCACAGCAAGAGAGCAAAGATGGGCAGCCTGTCCAAGCAACTGGCCAGGCATTTGGCGAGCGACTGAACGCGTCCATTAATACGGTTGGTAATGCCATCATCGCCCCTGTCCAGAGCGGAAATAACAAAACCGGAGCTGCTGCTCAAGATGGCAGTCTGCGTCTCAGCAATTTGCCTGCCAAAGACATTATTGGATCGAGTAGCTCTCCTGACTGGCCCAGGGTTGCTGTCAACATCAATAAGCTGCCCAAGTGGTTTTACGGCATGCCACCAGGTGGCTTGCCTGGCCGCTATTCAGCCAATGACTGTATCAACGTGTCGCTCACGGTATGGAACGATGCAAAGCATTCAGTCAATTACGACAATCTCAATGTGTGCGGTGACGACATCGTGCGGAACACACCATTCAAGGATGTCGGCCTGATGTGGAAGAGCTTTGGTGTTGTCAGTGGGATGCAGCACACCGGCACACAGCGCACGCGTGGCCCATTACCGCCACAGTATCTGTTTCCCAATAAACCTGGTTACGACCTGTTTTTCAATCCCAATGGCAACTACTACATCGGCAGCATCATGATGACAGTGGGATATAACTGGAATGAAGCCCAGGATTCCCGCTTCTGGCTCGTGAATGTGCCAACCCAGGCAGAAGTGGCCAGGCAATAGTCGGTGATCAATCATTATTGCGTTTAAGACTGAATTTCTGGCCTTGGCACTTCCCACACATGTCACTTTTTATGAAACGACCCACTCCTTACGACATATCAACGTCTGCTGCTTCACATACGCTCGCCTCTCTATTTGGTACGGTCTACTTCTTGGTATGCGTTGTGACTGCCTTCGTCCTCCTGGTAGGCGGAATGGAGAAATGGACAGAAAAACTAGTCGCCATTCTGATCATTGGTGGCTTCATCGTCTGGATCAGGTATATCAGCAAACAAGGAAAGACTCGTGCGCTCTCTGTGCTGGCATCGGTCAATCAGGAATACGGCACGAAGTTCGAGTCCGGTAAGTCGATAGGATTTGCACGTGAGGAAGACTACACCCTGTTTGATCCTGATGCCAGGAAGATCCTGTTCATGAAATACAACGGGCATTGTGTATGGGTAGTAGATTTTGCAGAGATCAGCAACTGGGATATATTGTGGAATGAGCAGGTCAAGTTGCAGGGTGATACATTTAAGGTCAAAGACAATAACTATCGGTTCAGATTTTATCTGAATGATCTGGAATCTCCTTCAGTGACCATGAAGATAGGTAGCGGTACAGCGGCCAAGGAGTGGAGTCATCGCATCAATTTACTGCTGGCGGGCAAGAAACTGCCGGAAAAAAATAATACGTAAATCGCTCTACGACATTACCTTACTGATGATCCTCGTGCGCTTCTTGAAAAGCGGCTAAGTTCGCCCTGGCATCATAGAGAGCATGATGCGGAGGCAGGCCATGCTTCTTATAAAACTCATACTTCAGAACTTCATCGATATTGCTGGCAACCAGAAGCGGGCGGCACCAAGCTGGAACTTGATAATCGATAGCATCAATAAATAAGTCCCAATCGGTCTGGTAGTCGTAGCAAATCTCTATATCCGTGTTCTCAGGGCGAACGGCGGATAGCCAGGCAAGAAGCTGCTGGCATAAACTATCTCTTGTCATCGCTGCGCCAGGTATCCTGCCTAGCAGCGGAATGACTGCTTCACGCACAAAGGCGCTGCAGCTTGCATCTGGGTATGGAATCTCTGCGTAGAATTCCTCGTCTGTAGCACTCACCAAGCCTATGCTGATGAGGTGCAGGTCGAGGAAATCAGTGAATTCTGTGTCGATGAATATTTTTTTCATGAGCAGTTAATGACCAGCAGCGAAATTTATTTTCAAACATCCGAGTTCAGCACTTAAAGGTAGATTTATTTCCATCCGTTATACAAAGAGGATTTTATTTATTGAAAGTGATCATGCGTATCTTGCCTTTATCGGACCTTCATCATGAGCTGTGGCGTGAAGCAGCTCCCATCATTGATGCTACCATCAGTCGCCCGGATGTGGTGATCCTGGCGGGCGATATTGATACAGGTGCGAAGGCGGTCGAATGGGCTGCACAGGCATTTGCAGGTATTCCTGTGATCTATGTGCATGGCAATCATGAATCCTATGGAAAACATCTAGAGCATATGCAGGAAGATATTCAGACTGCCTGCGCAGCTTCCGGCAACGTGCATTTCTTGAGCTGTGGTGAATACTTCCTAGGAAACGTGCGGTTTCTCGGTGCAACGATGTGGACAGATTTCCGCCTATTTGGTGATAGTGAAAGGCAATTTGCCATGCGCGAGGCAGAAGCAGTCATGAACGATTACAAGCGCATTCGGCTAGCAAATGCTGGGTACCGCAAATTGCGATCTGCTGACACTGCCAAATTTCATTCACAGCACAAATCATGGCTCAAGCAAAAATTGACCGAGCCCTTCGCAGGACCGACCGTGGTTGTGACCCACATGGCTCCCTCAATGAAATCCATCTCGGAGCGCTACGCCAATGACATGGTATCGGCTGCCTATGCTTCCAATTTGGATGAAATCGCCTCTCTGTCCGATCTCTGGATTCATGGCCACATGCATGAATCGTTTGACTATCAGATCGGTGATTGCCGTGTGGTCTGCAATCCCTGTGGGTATAAGACCAGGGCAGGTGCACCGGAGAATGCTCACTTCGACCCAAACCTGATTATTGAGCTTCCGGGATAGTTTTCCAAGTAAACACAATGACGACAATTAATAGTGAGCATAGGGAGTTTTGCCATGACTAATAAAACGCAGAAACAGCTAATTGATGATTACCTCAAAGGCCCATCCAGCAATTCTTTAGGGGAAATTGATTCTTTCTGGGCCAATGTGGTACCTGTCGGGCGTGAATTTGGCAGCAAGGATTATGAGCGCTTAATGGAGCTCGATAATTTAGTGCGCACAGCCATGGCTTCACCCGATCCAGCTTCTCTGGCTCTGCGTGTGTTTCTGGACGACGAGCGCACCACACCAGAAGGCTGGGTACGCGTGTACTGGCCAGACGAAGCCATTAGTCTGCTGAAAACCAATGCCGTGGCAGAAATCAGCTTGGACCATGACCTAGGCGACGATCAGCGTGGCACAGGCTATGATGTGGTGCTGTGGATAGAGGAAGCTGTCGCACTGCATGGCTTCAAGCCGCCCAAGATGACCGTGCACTCGGCCAATTCTTCTGCCAGGCAAAAGATGGAGGCTGGTATCAAAGCTATAGAGCAAATTCAACTGTATTTAATGCAAGCAGCAACATCTACAGGTATATCTACAACTTAGTTGGATCTTTTTCGTAGCAATGCCACATCTATCTCATCTGGATAAGCAACACTTTTTATCTCTGGAAGTATGATTTCAAATACAACCTTACAGTCATCTACATTTTTTGCAGATATTCGCCCTCGCATTTTTGCTAAGTAACTTCTTGCTATCCATAATCCAACACCGTTCGTTTGTCCATCCACTTTCATTGAGGTCGAAACACCAAAATCAAATATTTTTTCAATGATCTCCATTGGAATTTGCGGGCCAGTATTTTTTATTTCTATTGAAATATCGTTCCCTCTGCGTTTCACTGAAATAATTATTGGAGTTTCTTTTTCTCTATGACGATCTGCATTTTGAATTACTTTGTCAATTACATCTTCAAAGGCCTCTGAATCAATCAGACATGTTGCGCTATCAGCGTCGCTGACAAAAATGACATTCGGTATATTGATAAGCGCCACATTCGCTGCAATTTCTGCCATGTAAACTACCATGTCAATCGCCTCCAAATTCAGTTTACGCGAATTAATGGCATCTTCTGGCGACAGCCCTTGTTGCAGATGAGGTAAAGCAGCAAGTATCCTATCAAGATGTCGGCGACTTTCTGTCGCGGGAGCATGAAGACTAATTAACGCCTGTAATGGCGAGCGAATTTCGTGCCCAATAATATTTAGATTTTCTTCCTTATTCCTTACAGCTATTTCTCTGCGCAAATTTTCATCTGCTTCGCGAGCAGATGCATCTCGAATTTCCCGTTCAACTTGTTCTTTGACTCGAGAAATTAGTTCGTTAAACGCTTTCGCGAGAATACCAATTTCATCTTTTCTGTTGTCGTATGGAAGAAACGTGTTGCGGGCGTTTGAGCGAGCGAGACGGCGAGCAAATCGTGATAAGTTAAAAACTGGTAACAATAACTTTACGCTAAAGTAGGCTACCGTAATAATTGCGCTTATCGCTAAAAATAGTAGCCAATTAAAAACACGCAAGGCGCTTTTTTCCACCACTAATCCTGGATGTCTAACCTCAAGAGATAAATTGGTATCTGGTATTGGCTGCTTGCGGACAAGTGGATTTTTCCGAATCAAGATATCTCCATCAATAAAACTCAAATATGAATCACCACTGTCGATTTGGTTCATTTGAGGAGGAAATATCCGATGTTGCGCCTTCAATATACCGTTTTCAGACGCGATGATGTCTATTGATGCCCGCGCTGAAAAAAAAGGGGTGGCAAGAGATGGGATAGAAAGAACCGTTTCTCCATTTTTTTCGTATTCTATTGTTTTTGATATCTGATTAGAATGTGAATAATCATATCGAGACAGTGAAAATTTCGCGCTCTCCCATCCAGTTGGAGGCCAAATAGCGTCTGCCTGAGCAGATGTTTTTTGATCAAGAAATTCTTTAATATCGAGGCGTGCTAATACATACATTTTCTGATGACCGTCATTTTGGTGCTTGACGTATCCCCAAGCCTCTAGCCTTCGATCACGTTCGACCACTCCATTAATTTTCTTTCGAAAAGCAGTCAGTTCATAACGCCCAAGTTTTTCTTGTCCAATAGATTGGACCAAAAGCCGCCATTTTGCTGACAGCTTATTAAAACTGAACTCGATCTCTAATGAATCGGCTGAAAGTGAAATATCTCCCTGCTTCAATGGTGTAATCGAATCATCGCTTAGTTCAATGTTTAAAAAAACATAATTACCAAGACCTTGATTTTCAACAAAATAAGAACAGAAACGATCTGGGTCCGAAAAATATTTTTCTGATGGTGCTTTTACTTTAAGGTTGACAAAGCAATTTCTGGGAGGTTGGCGCGGCAGTGTGCGAGAATTGCTTGAAGGAAGAGATATATAGTAAAGACGAGGAAGTAACAAGGGGCCCATGGCTCTATCAAGCAATAGGAAATTCGCCAAGTTCCGATCAAGCACAAATCGCTCATCAGTATCAAAGTGATTTACTAAGTCACGCAAATCGCGCTCAAATAATTCACTTTGTACATTTCTTGCTTTTGTAGCTGAATATTTTATGAATACGTATAAGCCCCAGGATGAAAGCCCTACCAGCGCCAGGAGAAAAAACGCTGTTTGTATAGTCAGACGATATGTATGAACCCAAGTATTGCATCGTATTGCCAATGAACGAAGCCTAGTTAGATTATTCATCTTCACGCCAACTGTATCCAATCATCGTAATCGTGCGAATTTTATTAAACGTAGGATCAACTGCCTTAAATGCTTCACGTATTGTCGCAACATGCACCCGTAGATTTTCTTTATTGCGACCAGTTTCGATATCTAAGAAGAAATGCTCGTATTTGACTTGTTGATTAAGATTCTCGATCATTTTTTGTAAAATGCGAATCTGAGTCATTGATAGAGTCACACGCTTTTTTTTCCATTTAACCATCTCTCTAGACGAGAGATCAATCTCTAGATCTGGAACGCCCTGAGTCAGTAGATCCCCGTGCAAAGATTCTTCTTTTTGCTCATTCCTAAAGGCAATAGCTCTTTTGACTTGTTTCGCAAAATCGGTAAAAGTTACGGGTTTTTGCAAATAGTCCCAGGCATCAAGTGCGGCAAATATTCCACGATGAATTTCTGGTTGCGGTAGACCAGACACCACCAAAAAGGGAGTTCGTTGAGAGTCTAGGGCTTTGATAATTTTTAAGCCTCCATATCTGTCCGTTCCATCGCCAAGATCTATGTCTGACACTATCAAGTCGAAATTTATTGTGCGGAGGCCTTCTAAAGCTGTATCAACAGTCAAATATTGCTTGACATCACAATCTTGCCAAATACTGAGCAAGAACGACTTAAATTTGTCATTTGTAGCGCAATTGTCCTCAATGACGGCAATTTTGTACATGGTATACCTCTGCATTCAATACGCTGAAGTATATAGAAAGGCCCATGTAAAGATATAAGTCTTCCTTTACATTGGGCCAAAGGAAAACTCCATAATATTACTGAGTTTTCCTTACTCTGAATTTACGCATATCGAATTAATTTCCACACTACCGCCTTTTGGTTATGAGGTGGCATTGTGTTGTGAATTGCGATAGGAGCGGTTGTAGAGGGCGAATCCTGAGACTGCCATACACCACTTTCAGGGCATTTTTCTCCAGTTTTGGCTGTAGTGCCAATTGGCTTTTTCATCTTTAATTTCCTTCCATTTTAGATTTTTACAAGAACTACCTCATTAGATCCATTAGTTCTCTATTCAACTCTTTTTACTTAGCTATAAAGTCTAGTGAATCTGAGAGAATGATCTCAATTTGGGCATAAAATTCATATATGAAAAGAAATAATTTACAGCTCATTTCGCGCACGATTTTCAGCCTATTTTGCTTATATTCTTATTGAAATATAAGTAACAGCTTATTTAAACAACGCCTTTCCGAAAATCTCCAGCCTTATCAACACATACAACAAACGTATCAGTCGCGTGGCAATCACGTAAAACTTCATCGCTCGAATTCGGCTAACACCAATGCTGTAATCAAGTTTCACCCGAATCCCCAACCCCGTATGCCTTTCAGACACCAGGAAAATCAAGCTGGCTCTGCACAAAGAGTCTGTCAGGCCTTCATACCTTATAGCCTGGAGTTTAATATCGCATGCCACCAAGGAGCGCTATATCTGCAACGCTGACGATCTCCTGATCAACCCCGCGACGGGCACATTGTTTGAATAGTGCGTGGACTGCGGGCTCGACCTCAATTGTTTGGTCCAGAAATGCAAACATCCGCGCCTGCCCTTCTTTGTCGTAAATCTCCGCATACGGGTGTGACTGCATCGGATCAAGTAAATGTCCTTCCATCGCTTTGTAGATCGCGCTAAGTTGGAGTGTGGGTATCGCTGATCGACAAGCCAAGAAGATCTTCAATGCCCCGATATCAAGATCGCCCCAGAAATACACCTGCGGGGCACCAAATAGTTCAGCGATGCTGCGCTTGCTACCACATCGCTGCAACACATGAAGTTCACCTTGCTGTTTATCTTCTAAGCTGCCAGGCCACACCTGACCTACATACGATAGGGCGAAGCCAAATGTACATACCAACGACATTCGATCAGCCAACCCTGAGGCGACAGCATTTTCAAAAGCCTGTGGGTTCTCAATGAGTAAGGTCGAGGTGGACTCCACATTCGCCGCCGGCCCCGCATGTAAGAGATACCTTGGCGAAGGGCTATGAAGGTGAGAATGCAGACCCAACAACGCCATTGCCTTAGGTGGAATTCTTGAGATGACCTTGGCACTACCCATCACCATTCGAGCACTTACATTTGGCCCAACATCGCTTAATTCATGAAACTTGTCAGAGCCCTTCAGTGTCGCCAGGCATTTCGCCAATATTTGAACATCACCCGTCGTCATACCCGTCAAACGAGATGCAAGCGGCATGAGTAAAGCCACCATAACCTCATTAAATCCTTGCATTTTGAGCGCATCACTCCAGCAGGTCTCTTCGTCCGAAATAACTTTCTCTTTTGGCACAAACTCGACATAGCCGGAAATAGGTTGTCCCCTTGCATTGGCTTGGAACATGAGCAGGCCGTGACGATGCAATTCCCGAATACCCTCATCCACCTCTATTGGCAGTAAACCAGTCTTATGACATAAGCGAGTCTTGAGTGTGTCAGAACGAAGTTTTTTTCCTCTGCCAAGGCTGCGCACTGCATCAAGTACTCGCTGCGCAAAGTCAGAATCGAACTGTATATCCATGGGCTGCACGTCCATTAACTTGCAAGTTGGCTAGCGGGTTTACTTGCATAGGAAGAAAATATGGCCATTGTCCCGTCAGCATGCTCTTCTGAAAAAGATATCAGTCTATGGCCGCTGCGGTTATGTAGTTTGCGGCCTACGAGATATACGGGGAATACTTGATAATCGTTGACCCAAGTGTCCGAATGCAGCAAACCGATGATCTGAAAGTTGCCACCCAGATCGCGTAGGCCACTCATAGCTTCTTTGATGAGTTCACGATTAGATAAGCTACTGAAGATACCATCGATGATGATCATGCGATTGGCTGCATTGCGCTCCTTCTTCGCTTTTGTGTGTCCCATGTCAAGCAGCCGACGCTCGATTTCAAACTCGGCCTGACGTACGATCCACATGAATTGCAGTGCAACTTTTTGACCGGTTGATAGACGCTCAGTCAACGCTTCTCGCCTACCACTCCAAATCGCCGCGTTGACGAATTCAACTGATGGATTCAAAAACACACGCTCTATAAGCGCACTTTTCAGGCTGGTTTTTATATTTCCCTCGTCCGAGCGGCTCACAATTCCACTTGCCGACGAACCAAATTGGCGAGCTACATGGTCTTTTAGGTCTGCCAAAATCTCCATGATCCGATCATCTGGCACAATATCAGCTCGTACAAAGAAACGCCCCTTTGGGTAACGGGACATCACTTTTTCTAGCGTTGTCAGATTGTTCTGGGCATTGCCAATGAGTCGCGACAGCGCTTCGATACCAGTGTCATGGGCGGCAATCGCAGTTGCTTTGGTTTTCTCCGCATCTTCTTTATCACGCTCTATAGAATGCTGAAGATTCGTAAACAACGTTGCCAATGCTTGTAGACGTGTCACGTCTGCTTGCGCAATTTCGGCTATTTCTAGAGAGTTCATCGCCGTTGCATCTCCTGCCGACTGATCCTGGGCCTTTGCACAATAGGTCTCCTTTGCTGCTTCGAATAATTTTAGTGCTTCCGTCAGATTTTTTCGAGCTTGGTGATACTCGCGCGCCGTATTGTCGGCATTGATTCCCTGAAGCACTGTTTTCAGTTCAGTGACCGTTTCGAGCAAGGCGTAGTCGAAATCACGCGAACGCAGCTTATGGCTCACTTGTTCTAAAGGCTGATATAGCGGATGGGCTTCAACAGGAAAATTAATCTCAGGAAAATCGGTATGCGTCGCTTCGTTGGCCAGGCGCATTGAAGACGCTAGCAAGACCAGCTCTACGGCAAGCTCATGAATTGCACGTGCGGCTCTTGCCAGCGCTGGTCTCTCGTCCTTGTCGATCGCTTCCAGCCTGCCATTCGCATTCTGCGCTTCCGTAACCAATTGTGAAAGCTTTGCCGCAATCTGTGTGCAACGAACTTCAATCTCGGCGTCTGAAACTCCCATATTATCGCGATAGATCTGGGCACGGTCAAAGTTGACCTGAAGTGCATCACGCACCTGGTTCTCATCTAGAGTACACCTTTTGACGGCTTCATCAAAGCCGCGCATGAACGCCTTACTTTCCTCGTCGCCATCCATCTCGACAGCTAAAGATAGTAACCTGATTTTTTCGTCTCCATGTTCTTCGTCGAAGCGGCGGCGCTGATTGGACATTTCTTCTAAGGCGAATTCTAGCTCCTGTTCTTGCTCCAACAGGTCTTCCCATTGCGCCAGGGCTGTGGCAAGTTTTCCACAGATTTCTATAAACATTGCTCGCAGGTGGTTGTGACTAGCCTCGCCTCCCAGCTTGAGGTAATCAATAGCATTAGCGCGCGCCAGTATATTTTCTGGCATAGCCCGGCGCTCTGCATTGTTTAGCCTAGGCTCAAGCTCTCCTTGCAAGCAGGCAGTTAACTCAACAGATTGCTCTTTTAATGCCACTAGTGCCGTATCTGCGCCGAACATAAGGTACTCTTTGGCCGCTTTTAGGATTTCTAATGCACCTGTTGTTGTTTGAGGCTTAATTGTTTCTATATGACGCATCGCTTCAGAGGCTTCGTCACTGTAATTTTTGAACCGTACTCGTGCGTTTTGATTAACCGCATCGCGTGCTGTCTGCGCGAGCCGATACGTGTCACTGTCCGGATGGATACTTGAACTTTCCGCCTTGTGGCTAATGACTTGTCGCTCGCAATCATTCAATGCACCTGCCAGTCGCTGTTTCTCCGACTGCGCATAGGCCGGTTCCAGCAGAATACGGGCTTGGCGCGAATACGGGCCTGCAACATAGCCCG
This sequence comes from Undibacterium paludis, assembly GCF_022568815.1. Taxonomy (GTDB): domain Bacteria; phylum Pseudomonadota; class Gammaproteobacteria; order Burkholderiales; family Burkholderiaceae_D; genus Undibacterium. Next base: position 754,405 of record NZ_JAKZHX010000001.1, read on the forward strand.
CCATATAGACATCGTGACCGAGCGTAATGCGCTCCATCAAAGCTGCTTTCAGTTCATCAGCGGCAATCAGTGGAATCGTGATGTCCAAGCTCGCCAAATACTGTGCAGCTCGCACCATCGCATCATGGGTGGAAAAGACAGGTGCAGGCAATAATCCAGACATGGCGCTGATAGCAGCTTGCTTCACCGCTGGCTCATATTCCTCGTGCAAGAGCACATCGACGACCCGCTTACAAGGTATGTCAGCACGAATCAGTGCTTCCCAAGCCATGCCATAGTGACCATCGTCGACTACACTGAGTTTGTTGATCGCATCAATTTCTCGCTGTATCTGCACTATTTCGCCATCCAGCGCCTGTATCGCCTTGAACAATTCGCTACGCCGCGTATCTGCATTTGACAACCAATGATTCGGCGTCTGGTCGACATACAGACTCTCAAAGTTGTCGAGCGCTTCAACTTTTTCTAATAATCGAGCGGCACTTTGCTCTGCACCAACTTGGATATCACGCCATGCGCGCTCTTTCTCAATTGGGTTGTAGGTCATCGGATCGACCGTGCCGAACAGGTCACCAAACCTAGCAGCAGCACTTTGCAGTGCAGTTTTTTCAGCAATCTCGTTGAGCACTCTGTCTAAGTCTGCTCTGAGCTTCTCGCATGCTGCGCGTGCTGTGCGCAATTCCTTTTCTGGGTCAACATCACTTGGATTTATGGCACCAAATACCTGCCGAAAGTGCACATAACCCACGTGCAGGCGATCGAAGTTGCTCTGTTTTTGTTCGATTTCAAATTTTTTCATTTGAAGCGACTCACGTTCCTTCGTCGCCAATTGCATTTCTTGAGCAAGCGTCTTTCTTTTGGTTCCAAGGTTTTTTTCTTGTTGCAGCAGATCGCTTTTATGCTTTTGCCGTTCGAAGTGTTCCCTATGGATACCGGCGCTCCCTTCCAGACCAGCCTGTTCGAGCAGCTCTATATACACAGTCCATTTGCCAGCTAGCTTGGTATGGCGCACTAGGTTGGAGTTGTTTTCCTGACGCAGTGCTTCCTGTCTATCGCATAACCAATTCTTCGCAGCGTTCGGTTCATTACGCAACGACTCTGGCAGTAAACTGGCTTGCTTCTGAAATTCCTTCCAAGACGCTTGATTCTCCGTGCGCGAAGTCACCTGTTGGCGCAGAAATTTTTCTTCACGCTCCAAATTCTCTGCTTCACTCTTGATCACACTGATGCGTTGTTTGAGTTTATAGCTTGCGCGGTCAAGGCCCCGTAGCTCAATGGATGCCGGATTAGTATTTAATTGATCTTCAGCAATATCAAAGGCCAATTCCAAGGCACCCGCAAGTCCATCGGTTACTGCAGAATCATGATTTTTTACCAATTCCAAAACCTGCAACGCCTCGTCACGAGGATAGCCTTTTCTGCTAACGCCACCACCCCTCCCGCCAGCTCTGAGATTTACACTATCACATTTAAAATCAATGACTTGCGAACTAGCAATTATTGGGGAAATGCGCTTTCTTTCCGCAGCCTGATTCATCTTCCCGGTATCAACGTTGGCAATTTCTGCCAGCACATCCGCAAAAAGTAAGACTCTTCCGTCTGCCCCCAGGAACATGCCACGTATCACCTGCATCACGCGTGGATCTTGGTCTGGATCACGTACAAGACAATCAGGCGACTTGGGCACACCGGGCAGTACTCCTTTACTTGCTTGCCTGCCATATCGTTCTGCCAGTGCTACATCCTTACGAATACTTTCCAGGGTCTGTCTTGCAGTCTCTTGGGCCTCACTGGCTTTTTGACCAAGCACGAGCAACGGCTTTAAGTCATTGAGCTGTGCTTCTCGCTTTTTAAGAATATTGTCCTTCTTTAAAATTTCACTGTCAGTCTTAACGATTTGGCTCAAACTAAGGTATAGAGTATCTTCGATTGACTGTTCCCCTTCCTCTGCCCAGGTGCTCAGAATATTGGTCAACAAGTCAGGGGCCACCACTGCGCGGAAGAATGCTTCAGCGTACGTTTCACCGCCCCGCGTCTTAAACGCAAAGAATTGCGCATTTTTATCGTCAGACCCCTCACATTGGTATTTCACGTTTCGTCGCAATACATCTGTAGAAATGTGGAGTGAAATAACATCCTCCCAATGCGCCTTGTTCGTATGCTTGTTCCATTGGCAGCCACGTAGCGATCTGGTTTTTTCAATAAATCGCGCATCTGGCACTAGCTTAACAATACCATCTTTCACTTCATAGCACGGCGAGTCTTCAAGCGCACCGCTGTAGCAATAGAAAATGGGAATTTCGTCTGCCTTGTCGTACAAAACTACCCCAACAACGTAAGTCTGTCCGGGAACGTTCAATGGATCTGTCTCAAGCAAGTCCGGTTCCACATACGCATCATCACTAGTGTCTCTAAATTCGATTCTAGCGTGAGTGTAACCACGATCTTTCGGTGAGCATTTATCACGGATCTTCCCGAGCAGACGTTGGTCACGACTGAGCAAATACAGGCTCAAATCGGCCATGGACGTCTTCCCACCGCCGTTGGTGAGATTGAGCAATGCCGACTTCGAGTCCAAGCGTAGTGTCACGGCATTAATCAAAGGGTGCCAGTCGGCTATGCGCCGGTTGGCATTCAACCCTTCGGTCAAGTAGTTGCAAATCTCGATGCGCGCGATTAGGCTCATTACTCTTTCCGTTCGTTTGGATTATCAGTGGAGGTAGTCAACAATGGTTGGGCGATTTGCCCAAATACTGGCATTTGAGGTCCAAGGTCGACCATCAACGGTGCCAACACTCGATCGTAGTTAGTCTTCATTTCGACAGCCGCTAGTAATGATTGCCGGTAGCTATGTTGCGCAATTTCTTCCAGCATACCCGCGTCGACCATCAAGTTCAAAAAACGCTGCACATAGCGCGGCAACTCCGATCCTTTCTCTGCACTTAAAACGCTATAGACTTCGCTGGTGCTGGCAAATTCGGGGTTTAGCTTACGCACAAAGCCGTTGATATGAGAGCGTACAGCCTCTAACAATTGCTCCTTGGTGAAATTAGATTCAAGCCATTCATTACGTTCCTGCGGGCCGCGTCCTCTGGCGGAATAGATTAAATCCAAATGTAGAAGCCAGATCTGAGTAAACCAGATTTTGGCAACTGAATTTCTGGTCGAGCCGGTACCCATTGCATCAATAACTTTTGAGGTCTCCAGAAGCGGGCAAACTGCATTTGTCAGCCGCACAAGCATATAGGCTCGGGCACCCGGGGAAATGCCCTTGACGTCGAAGGCTGTCAACATGACAAGCTCAAAGCCATATCCTGTCATCATCTCTTCGAGCAGACGCATTTCGTCTACTCCAGCATCCCTAAGAATTTCGGCAAAATCGCGTTCCTCTTTGTGAATTGGCCGTCGCTGCGAGCGCTCTTCAATCCGGCGATGCACCAGGAGGAAGGCGCTGATCTTGCCCATCTCATATGGTGTCATTATTTCTCCTTCGCTGTGGCAAGAGCAGCAGATTGGTCTGCCGAAATCGACAGGCCGCTAAACATTAAGTCCATCTCTGGTAAGGAGAATTTCGTCAGTTGCTCACGCATGGAGAGCGCCAGGTCAGGTAAATCCGTCCAGGATTCTATTGCATTCATTGCCGTGACAAGACAGGCAAAAGCTTCGTCATCGCCACGTCCCGCCAACCCGTCCGCAATTGCTTCATCAAGCGCGAGCCCCCCGTTTAAGATCCTCGCTTCGATCGCCACACGATTCTCCTGAAGCCACCTAATGTATTCGTGCTCCAACGGTGGGACGTAGTCGTTCATGTCAACCTGCTGTTCTTCTTGCTCAATCTGAACACGCTGTTTTATCGCACCCACAAAATCTGTACCGACGGGCGCTATACCTGAGAGACGAGTTGGGCCAAGTGCGTCGAAAACTTGATTCAATCTGGCATCTGTCGGCGGGTTGGTGACCCATTTCTGCGCGTACGCTGCAAACGATGGAGCCTCGACGGACGAGGAGATGCCACGCGACGTTTCGGCAGATAATTGGGATAGTTGTCGGGAATAGCGTACAATTCCGCGCGATAACTCACGCACACGTTCGCGCACCAAACCGATCGGGACTTCGTCATCATCCAACTCGATGTCGGATCGAATGATCTCGTTGATTTTGTTGTCGGCGGAGCGTACCAATTCATTGGTACGTGTCATTATTGAAGTGTGTTCTTTTAGCTCATCTTGCACAGCACGCAAGGCACGTCCTCCTCGCTCCATCAAAGAAACGAGCGAACTATGCGCCACACGCAATTGCTCGTTCATTTGGTCGAGGAATCCCAAAGCCGCCTTTAGCCGTCCACGCTCCAGCGCGACGATCAACTTGGTAACATCGCCTTCAATGTAGAGAATATCTTGATGATCATCGTCAGAACTGGCCGCCATTCCAATAGCCATACGACCCATACGCGAAAGTCGGAATTCTGCAACATTGGATGCTTTGTCGGCCAGATTGGTGTCCTTCTCCGAGATAACATGCCCACTACCTTCCACACCTTGCAGCAAGAGTTTGAGTTCAGTTGGTCGCGATAGCACGTTCAGCACATATTCGATGTCCACCTCCTCCGCCCAAGGTAGCTCAGTACGTACCTGCTGCGAGATGAGAGCAAGCGGTGAATACTCGTCGCCGCTACGGCGGCCAAGCTCATGCAACCCTGCAAGACATGCTATTGCAAGTCCGACATATCGACCGTCGCCGTGACCGGTACGCGTGTCCTTTTGGTAAACAGGCGATTCAGCATAAGCGCGCCATGAATCGTGCAAATCGATCAGCCTGGCGGACGTCTTTAATAAATGTGAAAGATCTGGAAGCGGCATAGCGAGATTCGTGAATCAGTCTTGGTAAATTTACCTTCAGCCCACAACTTGCAATTCATTTAAGTTGCATATTATTGCAAGATGCAATTATTTGCAACATGATTTAGAATGCGTTATTTTAAAGTTTCAAAAGGAGGAGCCCATGCCGCGAACGTCAACCCAGGCTGATCAGCGGTTGCGGGACATCGAAATCCTTCTGCTGTGGGAAGGCCAAGTCGGAAACGCTCGCTTACGCGAGCTCTATGAAATTGGGCTAGGTGCTGCCAGCATACTGATCAAAGCATATCGTGAATCGTTTCCTGACTGTTGCCGATGGAATACGACTGAACGTCTATTTGAGGCCATCCCGAATACTGTGCGCCCAATATTGAGCACGGGCAACGTTGCGGATTATGCGGAGCTTCTACAGCGAGCACGTCAACAGGGAAGCGGCGTAATTTTTGATGGCCGAATTGATCTAACTTGTGTCAGCGCGCATATTTTCTCAGCTCTACATCGAGCTTGCAGTCGAGGCACTTCAGTAGAAATTGTATATGCGTCTATGACGACACCCGAACCACATCCCAGAGAATTGTTTCCCCATAAAATGATTCAGGCGGGGCGGCGGTGGCATGTCCGTGGCCTGGACTTAAAGTCCATGGAATATCGCGACTTTGCGCTCGGTCGGATCAAATCAGCCAAGTCAGGCAGCAGTAATCGACCAGCTGATGCGCCTTCTGACATTGCATGGGATACGGAAGTCTCGTTTGAAGTAATACCTCATCCACAACTAAGTGCAGCTCAGGCTAAGGTGATTCGAGACGAGTACATGGCAGGTGCCGATAATCGATTTATCCGCTGTCGTGCGTCTATGGTGCAATACGTAATACAGGACCTGCGCCTTGCCGTTAACATCGAATCTGAATTGCCACCGGCATTTCAACTAGCCTTGGTTCGCACCAAGCCAATTGAGCAATGGCTCTTTTCTTCTAAAGTTGCAAATTAATAACGCTAAAAAAACAGAACTATGCACAATTTTTTGGCAAATACGCAACATCATTGTTTGCCTAAAATTATCAGGGCTCGACTTAAGAATGCACATTCTGAAAGAGTGTGCCGAAATTAACCGTTGAAGTCGTTTCGGCACACGTAGTCACTTTTAAAAAAACAACTATCTAGACCGTAGAGAAAATTTAAGCATCCTTTCTTTGCTCATGCGCAATCGCTTCAATTGCCAACTCAAAGTCCCTCGTTCGACGCATGATTACCTGTCGACAGCCATCAATAGTCGGGCCAGCAACCGGGCAAATGCCAAATTTTTGCAACCGCGATATTAATCCTCTTGATGAACAATTCATTTTCTTTGCAATACCTGACAGAAATACATAGGTGTTCGAAAATTTTGCCAGCGCCTCCATGGTGATTCGACTCTGCTTAACACGATCTTCATCTGCAATAAAAGATTCCACGAAATGGTGACGCACTAAAAAGTATGCTACCTCTTGTTTCATCTGGAGACGAGACGCAAATTCTTGCACAGTTATGCTTGCTTCGTCGGATCTCTCCAGTGTCCCTATGTATGAACTGAGCTCATCTACAGGGAGCACCCAACTGCAAATCCCTTGCTTCTGCGAAGACACTGAAACTGGCTTGATTCTGCCAGAAGCCACAGCTTCAATTAGCTTCGCGATATTTTCACTACCCAGCTTCCAATATCGCATTACGTGTCCGAAGGTAATCAAACCACGCTCAACGTATTTGCACGGCAAAAGTGAATCTGACACAGCCAGTATACGGTCAACATAACTACGATGAATTGACCACTGAGATTTTTTTGAAGAAAATAATTTCTCAGCCAATGGAAAAAGCGTGGCGCGCAATTCGGCCATCCTTTTTTTACTCAAGCCAAGCAATTGAGTAGCTTCATGCAAATCTATCGTGCTGGCAAGGTCAATTTTCTTTTTATCGAAATCAGCTTTATTGACATAGGTTCTATTCCGCTGACTCTTCTTTGAAGTGTAAGTATAGCCGTCAATTTCACCATCGCTGATCATTTTATCCAAGCGTTTAGGTGAAATAGACAACTCTTTACAGGCCAGACTTCCTGGGAGCCAATTTCCAGCCCGCTTCCCAGATGCCAAGCGCGTATTTCTCTCTGCAATCGCACCGCGCCAACTTGACACAAGGTAGTTTTCAAATGCCTTTCTAATGAAGTCGTAGTCTGTACCTTCTAGGTCACGATACAACCTCGTATAAAAACTGCCGAAGCATTTTGTTAGCCGATTCTCGTTTGCATCGCTACGATATTCCTGTTCGATAAATGCCAAAGATGAGTAAAAGCTCTCAGGCCATGCGCCTAACACCTCGCCGCAAATTTCTGCCAGCACCTTTGATTTTTTCATATCATCTGGGCTGATAATAAACGTCTTTGTTGGACTTAGTCCCTTTTCTAAATGTTTGTTATAACCGAAAAGTTTGACGACACGTTGTATCTCATCAATCTGAAGATGAGTGATTACGGGCAAGTGAGGTACTCCACGACTTTCATTCAAGCTTCGCAATAATTCAGCAGAAATGGCTACAACGCTAGGTGGGCAAACTGTACTCTTTATTTCTGTCAATGGCTTACTGCAATCACATGAGAGAAGTTGCTGTCGCCCCCATGAAATATTTTTCCCACATTTACTGCATTCATCGACTAGCCAACATTGGTGTATAGGGCAAGCATCAAAATGTCTCAGTTCCCACTCGATCTTCCAGATTGGATCCAGCGATAGGCACAGTGGACAAAACCTTGCATGCTTCACATTCCAATTTCTTTTGCCCAAATTTTGATTTGGCTTTTTTGAGCATGAGCTAAAGTCTTGAACATCTTGGTTATTAAAAATAACCTGGTCGGCCATTGACCGCGTAAGATTGTTCTCAGAAAGAACTCGCTTCATATATCCCATCTTGCCCTCACTAGGCCGCCGACGCGGCCTTACAAGCAGTTCAGAAAATCGAACCGAGGCAAGCTCTGGTGAAGTACCATTAAGAGAATGACTATTCATTCAAACCATCCTTCCAACCATGATTGTCGCCGTCCAAATCAGATGGTTCATACAATTCGCCAGGAAGAGTTAGGCGTCTTTTTTCAAAGCTTTCTAAAAATGGGCTTGGATTAACCCCTTTGGCAAATCGCGACGCCACTCCAATCCAAGATTTAAAAGACGCATTGAGTATCCACATAGATAAGACATTAGAATTTTCTTTCTTGGCGATGTCTTCTGCTATTGAAAGCAGATCTGAGATATTTCGCAGGATGCCATCGGTGGCATAAAAGAAGCGCTGCAGTGATTCGTTCTCATCAAAAAAATTGATATTTTCAAATACTGAATTCTTGAGCATAGCCTTCATTAGTTTTTTGAATGAATGAGTAGATTCTTGAGTAAAAGTTGAAAACGGTAGAAATGCAGTAATCGATTTAAATCGACTGCGCAGCTGTGTATTAATTTTGAAGAGTTCGCCCGACCGTGGAGCACCCGCCAAAATCACAGAACAATCTATTGCATCAATCAAAGACTTGAGCGAGTCTGCGTGCGCAATATGGGTTTTCAACTTTCCGCGGTCTAAAAAATGTTGTATCTCATCCAGGATGAGCAATTCCACATGGCATTTCTTAAAGAATTCAATGATTCTGTGCCTTCGTTCAGTGACTGTGCCGGAATAGGGGAAAGGATCACCTAAGGCAAATAAAAATTCGCCGTACATCGCAGATTCACTTGGCCTGCTTGGTAGTGGCACATACAGAACAGGAATAACCGTTCTGTCTTCGCCTGCGTGCGGCAGATACAAATCTCTGTATGCTTTAAGCAGAGTCGTCTTGCCGACCCCACTCACGCCAACAAGGCGCAAATTCTTTGGCTTGCGCCCGGCCTTAAACGCATCGTGACAGCTTTTAATCAGATCAAAAGCTACTTTGTAATTAGCATGCTGGACGATATACGCATCAACACTCATTATCTACCTCCTGCATATTTGACATTGGGTACGCTGTCGTAGTCTTCATCTTGATCATCTTGGGTGTCTTCATTCTCATTTTGAAAGAAATTTTCTTTCGATTTTTCAGGAGCTGACGTTTGGAATATCTCACCAAATTTATAGTCTTCCCCAGCATCATCTCTGTGGTCTTTTTTGCTTGTCGACTGCCTAGATGTTTTTCCGTTAGTTTTTGCCGCTTTTGTTCTATCGGCCATTTTCATACTGGCAGCTAAGGAAGCGACATACTCGCGCATTCTCTCCTTGGCCTCAATCAGGATTTGATAGTCTTCAGATTCTTTGTACATTTTCTTAGCAAATTTTTGGATTATTTTATGCTGGTACAACGTGAGCCCACTCGCATACTCAGGACGAGTATTTGGTACTTTTAACCAAATTTTTTTGAACGTGTCTAGTACCCAGATATAGCCAATATCAAATTTAATTGACTTGATTTTCACATCGGCATTTGATTTTCCATTTTCATGAACTCCAATGCGTCGCCGCAAATCAGCAAGGTCAGGAGAATTGTATTTCTGCCCGCCATTCAGTTCGACCCCATATTCCCAAACCGGTCGAAAGACGGTTTCGTTACAAATAATCTCGATTTCCTGCACGGTGAAAGGAAGATAGCCTGCACTCATTTGTCACCTCTATCCCAAGCCTGCCTCGGCGAGCATCCTAGACCTCGATGCAGGTCACTCATATAGATATCTATCAACCATGTATGAATGATTCTGTTCAATTTGTTTAGATCAATGACTGCGCATTTTTCTGGATCATAACCCTTTCTTTTGTAGAATTTTGCGAATGTAGTACCAGGTAATTTATGCATAAGTTGATAATTGAGGGTCTTTAAATGAGACTCTATTGAGCCTTTCCAGTTTGGTTCTCTTCGGGGACAAAAAGCCAATTCAAAAGCAAGATCTGAGGCTGCGTTCTGAAGACCTTCACCGTGGAATTCCAGGCCATTGTCGCAACGCAATTCCACAGGAATACCGTATACCAACCATACTCCTTGGATCTCGGGAAAGTCGTCTTTTACATAAATTTTTGGCTTGATCCCATGTTCAATACATGCAAGTACAGCATCGGCACTACAGCCGTCAAAGCCGATATAAAAACCCCAAGGCATTTTTGTTTTACGACAAATCGCTAGAGTAAGTGTCGGTCGCCCGAGAGCAATGCCGCGATCCTCGTCAATTACGAAGAGGTCAAGAGGAGTGTGATCAATTTCAACGATTTCGAGCCGTCTGCGAGGGATTGGTACCGATCCATTTGACCTAAACTTTCTAGTTGCAAGTTCAATGCCTTCACGCGCAGCAGCAACTTCAAAGGGGTCATACTGCTTAATTCGCCTTCTAAAGCTGGACTCAGATCGAGGATGCAAATAATTCTTTGGCATTAGGAATTGATTATTTCTTCTGCAATCTAGCTCCATTTGTTGGTTCAATTCACGTAATGAGGAACCACGCTCCTTAAGATACATGTCTTCAATCAACTGATCTTCCATGGCAGCTTCTTTTTTAGAGCAGCGGCGCTGTCCTTTGCCACCTCGATTTTCAAATTGATAGATCAAAGAATGTTTGTCGTTACCAGAAGCAACGAATTTTTTATACCATCTGAAGACTGTTGTTCTATGTGGTGGATTCTCGTCACCAATTTCCTCTGCCGCAGCTGCAATTCTTTCGTCGATGATGCCAGCTCTATCAATATAGATTGGCGCTGCGTCAAGTAGTATATTCAGATACTGGCTAGCTCGAATTGAGTGCTTTTTCGTCGCTGGGGAAAAATCACTTAAGGTGCGGCGAGCAACGAATTTTCCTTTTGTATTCTTTTCTAAAACAATAGGATCTGCATTCAGATTGAATGTCAGGTTTCCGCTGCAGTATGCCGCGAGCAGAGAATCCATGTTTGTACTGGTAAAGTTGTTTGGTGTTGATTCCAGTACTACTTCTCCATCGTCGTTCATCATGCAAATCACATACTTTCTATCGTTCCACAGAAGTGATTTGTTAACTGAAAAGGAAGCTTGCTGCATCATGATTCTCCAGTGTCGGTTTGTAAAAAAGCTGTGTTTCTTCTTGAATTTCAGTTTGAAAGTCAAAGAAAAGGAGGCCGGAGGCCATCATCACCAAAACATCAGTTCCAGAGTTAAGGAAGTTGATTGCGCTCGAAAAACTCGGCTCAGAAAATTTATTTTTCAACGAATCTAGTTGATGAAGAATGCGCGCTACTTCTTCTTTTCGTTGCAAGGGGCGAATCCTATATGGCAATAAATGCCTGGCATTCACCAAGGCATATCCGTGGCGCAACAAGTCGTTGGTCGCAATAAAGTATCGGTATCCATCGCTTTCGAAATGCTGCTTGCCAATTTCCATGTGCGCTTGAACCTTGGGGTCATCAAGCCGGTCTTTTGGTTTGCATTCAACGATGATTTTTTCGTTGTTTGTTGTGACCAAGAAATCTGGGGTACGCGATGTTTTCTTTCCTCCATGCACGAATGTCGACTTAAATGGCTGGCTGCTGACATCCAAAATGTGATGAGAAAATTCAAACAGCACCACAGCATCTTTTTCAATGTTTCCTTCCCATGCAATTTGTTTGCAATACTTGGTTGACGCAAAAATTCCGCGCAATATCCCACCCGACCGTGTCACAATGCGACGCGGCTTAGAATAATTTGACATAAATACTCCTTCCATCGAAAAAGACGGAATAGTTTGTTTTTTTGCGTGCAGACGACCACTCCCCGTTTTGAAAATAATTTCCAAAAATAGGATGTAGATGGCAGCACCATGAACATTCAGACGTGTCTATCCCCAGCCAGGAAATGACCTGATTAAGTCATTTTTTAGCTAAAAAAAGATGTGCGAAATCCATAATTTGACCAAAAGAGGTCAAATCTGCGCGCGCTTAACAGCGATGAATACAGCGTGGGGGCTTGACGTTCGAGGAAGAAAAGAAGAGACTACATATCAGACCCATGTAATCTGTTTCCTCCGGCAAGAGGAAATCTTGTTCCAAGAAAATTGCTGTACGCCTCCCACGAGGTGTGCGGCTTTTTTTTTTACATACTCTCTCCTTGGCAGTTCTGTCTTTTTAATTGTTGAGCTTCAAATTTAAAATGTTCCAGCAATGTTTCCAGCACTTTATATTGTGTCTCACTGAACTCAGATATTTCGTCGGCCAAGTTTGACATGAGCTGATATGCACGCGGTGGTGCACCTATTGGCATCTTTATCGTATGCCGCGACATCCTTGCAAGTCTGAAAAATTTTTCCGCTTCCACATGTGACAGTTCGAGTGCCTTGACCAATTCCTCAAGGAACTTAATATTTCCTGGTGTTTTTTTTCCTGACTCCATACGGTTGACATAGCTTGGGTCTACCCCAAGCCTGTGAGCGAGCTGGCATTGATTTAGCCCGAGCTGCTCTCTTTTAAGTACAACGAATTCAACGATCGGCGTCATGATTTTGGTCTTGCGTAGAAATATTTTTCACTACTTTACTATGACCATTCGTTAATTTCTAGTTGATCAAATTTGACAAATCTTTCACAAGCAAAATTGGGGAAAAATTCACGTAATGATGAAAAATTAAATTTTTTTTTTAATTCGTTTGCATATGAATGTCTGTTATTCGATCTGCAACCTTCAAAAATTTTTGAAATTCACTCAAAAGCAGCGCAACAAAAAAAGATTTTTTGATAAATAATTCTTCTTTTTTGCGTTTGTTCTAAAAAACAACACCTTCAAAAAAATTTCTCAAGATTATTCAACGACCAAATTCTTTCTCCTGCACGAGTTCAATTTACCTATGCGTCGTGCAGTTGTTGGCAGTGTTCAATAAATGAAATGCTCCATCCAGAAAATTTGACAGCACAAAAATTTGCGCTAGCATCCCCCAAGACTTTCCAAAGTCTTGGGGTGTTTTTCTTTTTCATTTGGAGATATTCAATGTCAGTCATTAAATTAATCAAGCAGACTTTTCCTCGGCTACCATCCTGGGCTAAATTTGTTGTGGGCAATCTGCTAGCTATATATGTGATCATCGAATTGGTCACTGCAATTGGTACAGCCATTGCCAAACCCGGCTTTAAAAGAGTCCTTACCTTGCTAAAGAAATTCTTTATCACTATCTCAAAAATTTTCAACCGGTCGATGGAACCACCAGTCAGTCATCCAAGTCTCGAATTACTATCCGTATTTTCGAGAATGTCTATTCACTACATTTTTGCCTTTTTAATTTTTGCTTGGTTTGCAGTTTTCATTTGCATCGCATCTGTCGACGACATAGGCGCTATAAAGCGAACGCAAGCTGTGCTTGTAGGCTTTTTGTATCTTTTATTCGCACGCTGGTATTTCGTCTCTGGTGTGAAAGAACACCTGGCGTTTATAAAACAGTGGAGGGAGTGGGGAAGGAAATAGACAATTATCGAGAAGATGTAATGGGGCAAGAGCATCCTCCTATCTCAGGAAATTGATGCCCCATTTCAGCTCCAATTGAGCATTACATGTGCAATATGAATGTTCTGGTCGCAGATCGAATGATTGGACCTACTTGAGAGCTTCTATCAACTTGTTTCCAAGTATCCGGAGCAGATACCTTGATTCGAGATGCTTTAGTTGCGCCTGTCTGGCCTATCCCAATTTATCAGCTCACCAATTTTTCAATAAAGGGTTATGCAGAATAGAGTTCCGCCAGGCGGTGATTGGCCTTCGCCAAAACGAAATATTGAGGATCGAAGCTGCCTCCCAGCCACTCAACGAGATCGCGGCGATCCACGTTATTTTTTTCAGCTAGACGCAAGTGTGGCGGCTATTGAAAATGCAGTAAAAGAAGGTCGCACTGTGACACGCCAGCTTATCAATGGATTTGAAGCGTTTAAAGCCACGGCAATTGCTGGCAATGTAACGAACGCTCATTGATTGTGTGATTCACAGACATCATTTTAATTGAAACGATGACTATAAATCACACATATACCCTTCCAAGAAAATCTACAAATTTTCGTTCTTGTTACTGATTCTGCCAATCCAGGACATCTTGTTGATTTGCAAGATCATCAAGCCTTGTGCACAATCCATCGTATTCACCACCAAGCGCATTTAAAATCGAATCAAAGAGAATTTTTCGCCCAACCTGAGGGGTGTATCGCATGAAACCGTACCCGACTTCGATCATCCCATCATCATCGTCTTCATCATAGTCATCCTCAAAAACAAATAAATCCGACAACCCTGAGGCGTCATACAGAATGGTTGCGTTAATTTGGGATGCATACTGCGTAGCAATTCCATCGTAGCTATTGCCCAATACTATCAAACTATTTTTATTAACCTTGTTAGTTTGCGCATCTTCAATATAAATCCAGATTGATCCACTGTGGCGGATCAATCGAAATATTTCATCGTCGTCAAAGTTCTTAATAAAACTCGTCATTACTTTAAGTAAATGAGAAAAGCTGACCATGGCGGTCGCAGGTTTTTCTGCATTCTGCATGAGCAAAGACCAGTTCTTGAATCCCTTCTGCTCAGCTATGTCATCAAGAGCGCAAGCATTTTTAATTTTTTTTTCTTTACACGCTTTTCTGGCCTGACGTTTAAAAAATTTAATTTGTTCGAGGGAAAAAATTGTAGGCATGATTAAACTCCATCAAAATTTACCTGAGGTACTTTGCGCCCACACACATGTACCTCAATCGGTAATTATTCGGAATTTAATTTTAAGAACGTTGCTGATGCAGCTTTGCGTTGTGGGCGCGCAAGCCAACGTGGGTGGCTCTAATCAATGACTTTATTCGTTACCACTAAATATGTCAAGTTTGCACACGACTACCCAGCAGTGAGGCAAGTCAGCAAGTAATTCAAATGTACGCTGTCCTGCAAAGTCTGAGTGAGATCACCTACTGCTCTAACGTCACACTTTTCACAATCGATTCAAATTCAGAGAGTACATCAGGATATTGCTGCGACAAGCAGCGCGCCACAGACTTGTTTTCAAGCATCTTGACCAAGTAACCTCTCGCCAAAACAAGATTCAATACGTCGCGGCCATAAGACTGTTCAACCAGTTTGTACTGCGTCTGCAGGCTTCCCATTTCTCTCTCCATTTTTGCGACCTGTTCTTTGGTCACGCCTGTGAGTTTTTGAGGTTTCTTGCCATCGACCAGGAGATCAACTGGTGTGGCAACCAGCATTGCTTCTGCATATGAGGTTGTCACAACGTTCGCCGATATCATTAACTCCACGCATTCAATTTGTCGTGTGGGTTTCATCTTGCGCAGTATCCTGGAGATGTCAGCAGAAAACTGCCTGTCCTTTAATAGTTCTGCTGCCTCCGGGCAGATCCCTTTCAGCAGGCTCATCTTCTTGAGGATTTGGCTGATGTCCACATTCAGGACTTCTGCCAGGCGCTGAGTAGAAACGCCTCGCTCAATTGCCCGTCGTATCATGAAATGCTCTTGTATTGTGGACAGGCGGTTGATCCTGCTGTTGTAGGTATAGCCTTCATCGTCATTGGCCACCAGGCATGGCGCTACCTCATAACCGAGATCGCGCAGTGCGACCAGGCGGACATGCCCATCCAACAGCATGTGGTGTTCCGATTTTTTGATGACAGGCGTGACAGACAGCGGTTCTATCAGGCCGATCTCTTTGATGGATGATAGTATTTGCTTAAATTTTCTGGAACCATCGAGTTCTTTTGGGATATTGCGTGACGGCAGGATGTTGACCAACCCCACAGACAATGGCTCCATAGAAAATCCTAATGCGACACCGTCTGGCATGTTCAGCTCCCCGCACTCCAGACACGCTCAGCCAGATAGGTAGGTAAGGTGTCCAGCCCTTCGGCCCGCAGCAGGTTCGTGAAATTTTCATTTGAGAGCAATTGGCGTAATGCGCCGACTACGAACATGAGCCTGTGCTGCGTCATTTCAGCTTTCTTGACCATCATGCGCTGGCGCTCTACTTCTTTTTGGTAGGTGCGCACCAGGCTGGAGGTAGTCACATCACTGCGCTTGCGCGACATGCCACGCTCCAGGGTTCGGCCCAACGAATGACGACACTCAATGACTTTCTTGGCTTCAAATAGCTGTTTTCCTCTGAGCTTGCCCGATTCATAGGCATCCTGCAGCGCCTTTTGCACTGCTTTGTCATCATCTCCGCCACCGACAATGGCCAGTGCCGCCGTGAGTGGTATCTTGCCTCGCTCAACTGCCACCAATAATCGCTCTTCCCCACGCTCTAATAGAACAAGGATGCCGTTGACCCATTCTGGCGTGAGGCCGGTTTTGGCAGCGATGGCTTTCTTATCATAGCCTTGATTGCGCAGTGCCTCTATATTAGAGAGCAATTCTAGCGGGCGGTACTGCCGCCTGGCGATATTTTCAGCCAGACTCATGATGAAAGCGTCTTCATCACTGACAGACACGACCAATGCCGGGATATTGGCTTCGCCCAGGGAAATGAAGGCTTTCATGCGCCCCTCGCCGCAGACCAGCAGAAAACGTTCTTCACCGTCCTTGCCAGCGCGAGGTGTCACGGTGATAGGTTTCTTTAAGCCCAAGGCACGGATATTCTGGATAATGTCTTCAAATATCTTAGTATTGCGTTCTCGGGTATTGAGGATATCGATTTTATTGATGGGGATCATCCTCAGATCGCCTACAGGCAGGCTTTTACTCATGCGTACCTCCTTAGCCGAGTTCGCTCTGCCATGCCATAGAGATAATCAAGGGTATCAAAGCGATAGGTCTCAAATTCCATGGCATTTTGTTCTGCAAGGCTCAAATGCTGGGAACTGAAATCAATGCGCGGCAACAGAAAATAATCCAGAGACTCTTGATTGCTGCGGTCAAGACGAACGGCGACGGTGACATCAGGTAATAATGAGGCATCAAACCTGACTTTCCAGCGAGTCCGGCCAGAACCCAAATTGTGGCAGCGTGCCAGGACGATGGACACCGTGAATTCCCGGTTGACCATGAGCAGGTCTGTGGCAGGATCTCTTAATACCTGACCACCGAGCTGCAGTATCTTGGCTTCCGTTTCCATCACAACTTGGGGATGCATGCGGCGAATGAAGCGATTGACTTCCAGATACTGGTAGTCGCGGTCCGGTGTAAAGCCGACCATCTGGTAGGCGCGCAGCAAACTGCCAAAGCGATACATGTACACGGAAGAGGCTGGCATGCCTTCCATTTCATCAATGATCACGCCTGACAGCATGCCGCGTGTTTTGTAGAGTGATCGCAGCCTCTCTATTAATTCTTCATCGGAATAGCGGCGTGCTCTCGCACGCATGATGCCCTGGGCGGTATAGAAAATTTCCGTAGGCACGATAGGGGCAAAGGCATGTTCTTTCCTGATCCACATATCAGGTGTATTGATGACACGTGTTTTTTTGAGTTTGTAGGAAATGCGGTTGTAGACGTTATTGCCTATGTATTTTTCATTGGTGAGTACCTCGTGGATGGTGGCTCTGGTCCAGGGCCGGTTGATTTCAGAATAGGTTTGCATGGCGTTGAGGCGGCTGGCGATTTCTAACTCATTTACGCCTTCATCAATAAACCAGCGATAGATCTGATTGACGATGCGTATTTCGTCGTCAGGACCTGGCATCAAGATGACGCGATCGGTCTGCAGGCTTTTCTGTTCTCCGCGTTTGAGTTCTCCTTTTGTGGTTCCATGTTGATCGATCAGGATACGCCGCAGTCCATATCCTGCGGGCCCACCTTGCCTGTATCCCAGTTCTATCAGTCGACATTGTCCAGCAAATACCTTGGCAGAAAGTTCGCGGCTATATTCGCCTGCCATTGCCCGCTTCACGCCTTTGACGATGGTGGAAACAGGAGAGCCATCATTTTCAAATTGTTCTGCACAATAGGCGACCTGTATTCCGGCGCGACGGCAGATGTATTCATAATAGGCACTCTCGTCTGCGTCCTGGAAGCGTCCCCAGCGGCTGACGTCATAGACAAGGATGATGGTGAAGGCGGCATTGCCACTTTCTACATCTTGTATCAGCTGCTGCAGGGCGAGTCTGCCATCGATGCGCAGACCGCTTTTGCCTTCATCGGCATAGGTTTTAACGATATTGATCCTGCGGTGGGCGGCGTATTCGCGAATTTTTTCGCGTTGATTGTCTGTTGAATACTGTTGGTGCTCGGTAGACATGCGGACGTATTCTGCAGCTTGGAAGAGGACTGGCTGTACAAATGATCCGAAGCTTTCTTGATCTAGTTTCATTTGCTTTTTCACCCAATTCCATCTGAATTTCAAGGCTTTGCGACATTTACAACTGGCTGTGATGCAACAACCAAGTTAGCAGACGTATTGCGCCTTAGCCACGCGTCCTCTCTTTGCAATCATGAAGGAGGATCTTGATTTCTCGGCAGATAGGAGGGAGAGGTAGACAGTCCACGCGTTCTTCTTTGCAATCATCTGATTGGGTAACAGGATCAGCTGGTAGAAGCCGTTTAGCTCTGAATTGGCTGAATTTGACGCGTCCATCTTTGCAATCAGGCAGGAGCGGTTTTTATAATTGCGGACCAGTTGTTTGGCGCGATTGTCTTCTGCATATTGGGGATGAGCACTACGATACTGCTTCCAGTAGTCTGGATTACGCTCCAGCCAGGCCTGATGGGCACGCGCCTGATTGTCGACATAGTCAGGATCGGTGTCGCGCTTGATCTGCTGCCACAGCCTGCGGCGTTCTTGCTGGCAGGCCTTTTTAGTACAGTAGGTTTGGGCGGGGTTCTGCGGGCGGGGGCTGAAAAGTTGGCCGCATGCGAGGCAGGCTCGATTTTCCATAATACCCTCCCAACCAATTACGCCCTGGTTGAGAGTTTACCAATCTAAGCGGCTGAACGGCATCACTGGATCTTGGCCCTGCAGGGGTCAGATCATCAAAGATCAAATATTGCTTAATTGCAATTAATTTAAGGCAAAATACTGATTGCACTAACTCTGACTCGAAAAGAGGCGGATTGCAATAACTTCGACTACAATTAGCACCCTTTCAAAATTTTGCAATCAGCGCTGAGCCTTTATTTATCGAGTTCTGTGATTGCATTAATTATGAATGCCTCCGGATAGCTTGAAAAAAATGGGTCTCTTGTTGGGACCTATTTTTTTTGAAAATAAGAATTTGAAAATGAAAAATGCAAAAAAAAACAGGCAATTGGTGGGGATAGATTTATTTGCTGGTGCAGGCGGATTTTCCCTAGCCGCTGCAAATGTTGGAATCAAAATAAAAGCTGCTGTCGAAATGAATCAGCAAGCTTGTAGTACTTACACGCGTAATTTAATTAAAAAAAAACATAACCCTGCTAAATTATTTCCATGCGACATTAACGAAATAAAATTAAAAGATTTCTTAAAAGCTGCCGATTTAAAAAAAGAAGAGTGCGATGTACTTATGGGTGGGCCGCCGTGCCAGGGCTTCTCAACACATAGGATAAATGACGAGGGGGTAGATGATCCACGCAATTCCCTTCTTCTAAGATACTTTGAGTTTGTTCGCCATTTAAAACCAAAGTTTTTTGTCGTAGAAAATGTACCGGGTCTCTTGTGGAAGCGACATGAGAAGTATCTCAATAAATTTCTGATTGAAGCACGTAAATCAAAATACACAGTTTATGGACCAACCGTTTTAAATGCACAAGACTTTGGTGTTCCACAAAATAGAAAACGCGTTTTTATCATAGGTGTGAGAAATGACCTTAAATTAAATTTTGACTGGCCGCCAAAGCCAACTCATTTCTCACCAACTTCGAAAGAAGCTGTCACAGGATCACCTTTGTGGGTATGTACGTAATGGATCGTAAATTGGCATAAATTTTTAGACTTATGAAATAGACATTTGAACAACCAGTTGCGCTAATGCTGCGCTCCTCATGGTTGGGCTAACTGATTTTAGATTTATTTCATAGCCTATAGTAAGAATTTACTATTTTCATCTTCACTCTACACAGTATTTTTTCGACATCTGAATGCCGGACCAAGTCCGGTACGGTGTTTGTCAACGTATAGCACGCAAATACCAGCGGCACCATCTCTGCGCGATGCAAAGTAAAAATTCCACAATTCTCCCAAGCCAGCAGCGAGACGCTCAAGGCTGTTGCCTTGCAAAGAATTCCCAAATCATTTCCGCCCCATTCGGTGCCATCGGCGATGGGCCTAACAAACGGGCGCGGCGGTAGAAAGGTTGCGGCAAGCCATGTCCACCGCCGTGGATGGCGACAAGTTCAACTTCGGTTCTGGTATCTTTCTCCCAGCTTATGCGTTCCACATCGACACCTGATATGGTGCTTGTTTGTGCTGTGGGTATGGCTGTGATCTTGTTCAGGTCTGCGAAATATTGTGCTGATGCGTGTGTGTTGAGTACGTCGCCGCATTTGTAGAACAGGCCTAGCAGGTTCACTTCGCCACCGTTGTAGGGCACCAGCGGGTCTTTGGTGCCGTTCATGATCATGACGGATGCTGTGCCTGGGCCCGCGGGTTTGCAGCGGAAGTTTTGGGGGACTTGTACGCTGGCAGATACTGCTGCTACTGCGCGGAAGCGGGTTGGTGATTCCAGGGCGAGGCGTAGTGACATGAAGCCGCCTGCGGATACGCCGGTGGCGAATACGCGAGTTTTGTCTGTGCCCAGGTCGTTAATGAGTTTGTCTGTCAGGACATTGAGGAAGCCGACGTCGTCGATATCTTTGCCATTGACCTGATAGTCGCCGACCTTGCCGCAGTCGTTCCAGTCAAAGCTGTAGGATTCGGGGTAGGCGATGGCGAAGCCGTGCTGGTCGGCAAGGCGTTCGAAGCCATAGCCGGTTTCTACGCGTATGTCTTCTGCGCTTTGGCCTGAGCCGTGCATGACCAACACCAGGGGTGCGCCTTTGGGCAGGTCACGTGGCACATAGCTGATGTAGGTGCGCTTGATGCCGCCTGCTTGTATGCTGCCTTTTTGCAGAGCGCCGGACAAGGCGGGGCGAACGGGTGCTGGAGAGTAAATAAAGTAGGCGAACAATGCACCGCACAGTGCGATGAGGCCAAGCAAACCCAGCAGGCTCCAGGCAAACCAGCGAAGCACTCGTTTCATCACGCACCTTCTGTGATTGGGGCGTGCGAAAGGCCATCACTGTCATTGTGTCCAAACCAGTCATATACGCCTGGCTGAGCATGCGTCAGCGAAAAATCGTCATCGACGCGGCTACGTCCATACTCACATTGCAGTTGTGTGACGTTGATCATCAAAGTTCCCGTAGATATCCGTGATTGACGGCCCGCTGTTTTCAACAGTGGGCGTTCTGTATGCGGTATTCATCATTCATGCTTTGCAAGAAAAGATTCAATTGCAAGGTGTCAGAGTTTATTACTTTTCTGCAAATAAAGATAACTGAAAAATTCGATGGAAGACATCCAGGCAAACCCCGCTCACTGATGTTTGATACCCCACAAACAGCGCAATGGGTTTTGCGCATAATCTAAGCCATCTCTTACCTTCTCGCTCACCATATCACTATGACCTGGATTGTATGGGCACTACTTGCCCTGCTTGCCGTCACCGCCATCCTGGCTGGCCTTGCCGCCTATGGTGCAGCACGCTGGGCGGGTAAGACGCGGGGCTTGTTGGCGCGGCTGGAAAGTACGCGCCTGCCGTCCACTGCATCACACTATAGTGCACAGGAAGTTGCCCACCTGCCTGCCCCGGTGGCGCGGTATTTTCGTACTGTGTTGAAAGACGGCCAGCCCATCATTTCTGCTGTCAGTGTTGAGCACACTGGCAGCTTTAACCTGAGTGCCACTGGTGAGCAGTGGAAACCGTTTAGGTCGGTGCAGCGGGTCATCACCCGCAGGCCGGGGTTTGTCTGGGATGCGCGCATTGCCATGGCCCCTGGTGTGGGGGTGTATGTGCATGATGCTTATGTGGGTGGTGAGGGCATACTGGCCCCGGCCATCTTGGGTTTGTTGCCGCTGGCGGGCGGGGTTGGTGCGCATGATCTGGCGCGGGCTGAGTTCATGCGTTTTTTTGCCGAGGCGGCCTGGTACCCTACTGCGCTGCTGCCCAGCCAGGGGGTGTGCTGGCAGGCGGTTGATGCGCAGTCAGCCATTGCCACGCTTGTTGATGGGGCTGTCAGTGCAAGCATGCTGGTCAGTTTTAACCAGGCCGGGCTGATTGAATCTGTGCGTATTGAGGCGCGTGCTGCGGTGGTGGGTAAGACGGTTGTGTTTATGCCCTGGGAAGGGCGCTGGTTTAACTATCAGCGGCACAACGATATGTTGGTGCCTTTGAGTGGTGAAGCGGCATGGCTGCATGCTGACGGGCGCAGGCCTTACTGGCGTGGCAGTATCACCACCCTTGCCTATGAATTTTAGCCTGGCGGCCAGCATGTGCCTTGTCTTAGGTCTTTGATGACCGCTTGACCTGCGCCAGCCTCAACTTGCCGTTGGATGTAGCAGAGCAATCGCGGTTCAGGCTTCAGATGTGCCACTAGCCCGTCACTACTTTTTTGACCAATGGTGAGACCTTGATGGGTACAGACTGCTTCGCTCAAATAGCTGTATATTGTCATGCCAAGCAGCATTTTTGAGCATGTTACCCTCTACGGGCTGTACACCGCTGTCGTTGTGGCGACTGCCATGCAGCCATTTGGAGCATTTTATGAAGAACAGAGTCATCACTGCAATTTTGTACGCATTAAGTCTGAACGCTAATGCTGTCGACGCACAGCAGACCGCTGTTGCGCCGCTTGTGACGATACCTACCCTGGATGTGCCGCGTTACATGGGGACCTGGTATGAACTCGCGAAGTTTGAAAATCGATTCCAAAAGAGTTGCGCGGGCTTCACCTCGGCAACGTATTCTGCCCTGCCAGACGGTAAGGTGCAGGTCGCAAACCGTTGTCAGGGTGGTGCCGGTGAAGTCATTGAGGCGATTGGGGAAGCAAGGCAGGTGGGTAATACAAGTTCGCCAAAGTTGAAAGTGCGCTTTGCCCCGGCGTTTCTGTCTTTCTTACCTATGGTGTGGGGGGACTATTGGGTTATTGATCTGGACAAGGATTACCAATTGGCTGCCGTTAGCGAGGCCAAGCGGGAGTTCTTGTGGATATTATCGCGCACGAAGAAAGTTGATCAAGAGAAGTACAATGCCCTGATAGCACGTCTTGCGGCGCAGGGGCTCGATGTAGCCAAGTTGGTGCTCACAAAGCAGGAATAAGCAAAAGCGCCCACAGCTTGCAGCTTGCTGTACTGGCCAGTTCGTCATTGCCGCTCGGGCGGGTATCCATGTTTGATCAGCTTCGCCTGTTTTTCTGTTTGTGCGGTTGATCAACGATGGGTTCCCGCTAAAAGCTCGCGCTCATTGCGATCTATGGATAACCAACGCAAAAACCGTCTGGGTCAAATTTCTGCCATTTTTTTGATGGCCCATGCTGCATAATTTGCATGCAGCATGGGCTGGTGCCGTGCAGTGCCTTTGGCTTGAATCGCTCAGGGGCTGACTGGTTTCCAGTTGCCGCCCTGTATGGTCAGCATCACCCGCGCTTTTTCTTCGAGGCCGAAGTGGTCATTGGCTGTGTAGTGCAGCACGCCCTGGGTGATGGGGATGTCGATCTCTGATTCCATGGCGTCTTTTAATGCCGTGCGGAATTCTGGTGTGCCGGGCTTGGCTTTTTTGAGCGCCAGGGGGATGACGCGGTTCAGCAGCAGGTAGGCGTCGTAGCCATGGGCGGCGAACTGGTTGCGGGTGCCTTCGCCGTATTGTTTTTCATAGCGGTTGGTGAAGTCGGTGGCCAGTTGTTTTGAAGGGTGGCTCTCTGGCAATAGTTCTGGCAGGATGGCCAGGCCGGCGACGACGAAAGCGCCTTCTACGTCTTTGCCGCCCAGGCGCACCAGGTCGCGCGAGGCTGCGCCGTGGGTCTGGTAGATTTTGCCTTTGTAGCCGCGTTCTATCAGGGCTTTGTGCGGCATGGCTGCGCCACTGCCGGATGCGCCGATGAGGATGGCGTCTGGCCTGGCGGCGAGCAGCTTCAAGGTTTGTGCAGTGACGCTGGTGTCAGGGCGGTTGAAGCGTTCTGTGGCGACGGATTGCAGGCCATCTTTGCTGGCTGCAGCGGTCATGGCTTTGAGCCAGGTTTCACCATAGGCATCTGAATAGCCAAGGTAGGCATAGGTTTTGACGCCTGTTTTTTTCATATGGTCTGCCACGGCATGGGCCATGAGTGGGGTGGACTGCGCCACGCGAAAGGTCCACACCCCCTTGCCGGGTGCAACTTCAACCGGCGAGGTGGAGATTTGCGGCGTCTTGAGCTCTGACGCGACTTCTGCCAGGGCAACGGATGCGGGTGTAGCGGTGGAGCCGACAATGACGTCTACCTTGTCGTCAGTGATGAGCCTGCGGGCGTTCTTGCTGGACTGGGTGGTGTCGGAGGCGTCGTCGAGGATGATCAGTTTGACCTTTTCACCACCTATGGTGTCTGGCCACAGGCCTATGCCGTTTTTGGTGGGGATGCCCAGGCCGGATGCCGGGCCTGTCAGCGGCAGGCTGACACCTATGGTGATGTCGGCCTGGGCTGTGCCTGCGGCTGCGCTGATCAGCAGGGCCAGCAGGGTTGGTTTGAGTTTGATTTGCATTGCGGTCTCCTGAATTATTGTGGTGTTGCAAATGCGAGGTGCTGCGTTTTGTTGCTTATAGGACTTACGCGAAATTGGCACAGATGGTTTTTGCACCGGCCATGCACGGACACAATGAGCGCAATTTGCACAATGCCTCCCAAGCCGTCATTCCCGCGTGCTTTGAGCGGGAATCCATCGTTGATCAACCGTGCAGACAGTAAATTGGGCAAGGCTGATCAACGATGGATACCCGCCTGCGCGGGTATGACGAGTTGAGGAGTACGCTAAACGGCGAGCTTTTGGGGTGATTTTGCGTAAGTCCTAACTTATGGTTCTAACTTATAGTTATTTATCCTTGTTTGCTGGCTGGGCCTGAAGTTGCTAACGATTTTTTTGCAACACCTTATTGTTATGATGCATAACAGTTATTTAATATAATAATCTTTTTAGCCGAATGCAAGCGCAGGCTGATGTTTTTTGGATTTTGTGTTGGCAAGAGAGGGCGTCACTCGCACTTTGTCGCGTACTCATGCGATGTTCGGCCCAACCTGGTCCAAACAGTCACTGCTTTATTCAAGCCCCATACACAGCTTTCCCAGCAAGGCGCGTAACTGTTGCCTTTCTTTTGTCGTCAAGTGCTGGCTGACGCGGTCATCATGTTCTTTGACTGCCTGTTTATATTTTTCGAGCTGGCGCTGGCCTTCTTTGGTCAGGTGCAGCATGTAAGACCTGCGGTCGCCGGAGTCCTGGCGTTCCATCAGGCCTGTCTGTTCAAAATTGTCGATGATGGCGACGACGTTGGAGCGGGCGATGCCCATGACTTCTGCCAGGCGGGTTTGTGAAATGCCGGGATTGTTGCTGACAATCACAAGTGAAGAAAAACGTTGAGGTGTGATGTCGTAAACACCAAGGCTGGCGGTGAAATCGGCATAGATGGACAACTGGGCACGGCGCACGGCATAGCCGGTGAGTTCTTCGAGCACGTCGTAGTTGATGCCTTCTATGCGGGCATTGAAGGTGGGTGTTTGTGCCTGCCTGACCTGGCTCTTTGGGGCTGCTGACTTGGCTTGCACTTTGGTGGCGGCTGTTTTTTGTTTGGGCATGATCAGGCGATGGGTTTGTTCTTTGAAGTATTGTACATGCTGGGTTATTTATTTTTATCAAAACCGCATTACCGGACCGCAAGAATCTACCACTCAAATATTGCAACAAGCCTTGTGCTATACGAGATAATTGTTATACTACATAACAATTAAGACGTTTATTAACAACGCGCAACATCATCATTTGCAGGAGGAAGACATGAAAGTAGTAATCGCCGGCGCCGGCATAGGCGGCCTGACTCTTGCGCTGATGCTGCATGAGCGCGGGATAGATGTTGAAGTCTATGAAGCTGTCAATGAGATCAAGCCGCTGGGTGTGGGCATTAATTTATTGCCACATGCCAGCCAGCAATTGTGTCAGTTGGGGCTGGAGAGTTGTCTGGCCGAGCGTGGCATCGAGACTTCATCACTGTCTTATTTCAACAAGTTCGGGCAAAAAATCTGGCAAGAGCCGCGTGGCCGTGCTGCCGGTTATGACTGGCCGCAATATTCCATACACCGTGGTGAATTGCAGATGACCTTGTTGCAAAATGCGATAGAGCGGCTGGGCGCAGGGCGCATCCATCAAGGGCATGCATTCACGTCTTTTGAACAGGTAGCAGACAAGGTGATTTCTAGCTTCACCCGGCAGTCAGACAAGTCAGCAGTTCTGGTGGAGTCTGATTTGCTGATTGGTGCGGATGGCATACATTCGGCGGTGCGGCGCTTTTTGTACCCGCAGGGCGATCAGCCACGCTTCTCTGGCCGCATGCTGTGGCGCGGGGTGACAGAGGCTGCCCCTTACATGGATGGGCGCAGCATGTTCATGGCGGGGCATCAGGACCAGAAGTTTGTCTGCTACCCGATTTCTGAACCTTTGCGCCAGCAGGGGCGCTCGCTGATCAACTGGATTGCGGAGCTGCGAGTGCCGGGTGGTGAACTGCCAGCGTCGGACTGGAACCGCAAGGTCGATAAATCCACCTTCAGCAAGCCATTTGACAGCTGGGACTGGGGCTGGATTGATATCCCTGACCTGATAGAAGCAGCGGAGGTGGTGTATGAGTTCCCCCTGGTGGACCGCGACCCGCTGCCGCGCTGGACCTTTGAGCGTGTAACGCTGCTGGGGGATGCCGCCCACCCCATGTACCCGATAGGTTCAAACGGCAGTGCGCAGGCGATACTTGATGCGCGCTACCTGACAGATTGCCTGACGAATGAAGCGACTACCCTGTATGCCTTGCGTGAGTATGAGGCGGAACGTTTACCGCGCACCACGGGCATTGTGTTGCGCAACCGCATGAACGGGCCTGAGCAGGTGATGCAGATGGCGGAAGAACGTGCACCGCAGGGTTTTGCAGATGTGAATGAGGTCATTGCACAGGCAGAGCTTGAGGCGATTTCTTTGCGGTACAAGCGGCTGGCGGGGTTTGATAAGGATGCCTTGCGGGTAACAGGGAAAACTGCTTGAGATGAAAGCATGAACAGCGTCTTCCTCTTGATGAGGAAGACGCTAAGCACCATGCGATGCATTCAGGATATTAAGCGCTTACAATGAACGCTTACAATAAACGCTTACAACAAATCAAACCTGTCTGCATTCATGACCTTGCCCCAGGCTGCAACGAAGTCGTTCACGAACTTACCCTGCGAATCGCTGCTGGCATAAATCTCCGCGATGGCGCGCAGCTGTGAATTGGAGCCAAAGACAAGGTCGACTACGCTGGCTGTCCATTTGAGTTCACCGCTGTTGCGGTCACGGCCTTCGAGTGTGCCTTCGGTGGCAGACTTTTGCCATTTGGTGCGCATGTCGAGCAGGTTGACGAAGAAGTCGTTGTTCAACGTCTGCGGGGTCTTGGTCAGTGTGCCTTTGTTGTCGAGAGCACGCAGGCCGCCTGCCAGTACGGTCATTTCCGGAGCGCTCAGGTTCAGCAGTTGTGCCTTGTCGATAAACAGGGCAGCGGCTGAGCCTTCCAGCCCTTTGCGCAGGTAGTTACGGAAGCCGTCTGCGACGGGTTCAAGCACAGCGAAGGATTCCACGTCGGTCTGCTCTTGTGTAGCGTCCATGCGGCCTGGTGTGAATGGCACGCTGATGTCTTGCCCTGCTTTTTTGGCGGCGGCTTCGATGGCTGCGCTGCCTCCCAGGACGATCAAGTCAGCCAGTGAGATTTTTTTACCGCCGGTTTGTGCTGCATTGAAATCTGCCTGTATCGCTTCCAGCTTCGCCAGCACTTGCGCCAGTTCGGCTGGCTGGTTGGCTTCCCAGTCTTTTTGCGGGGCAAGGCGTATGCGCGCGCCGTTGGCGCCGCCGCGTTTGTCGCTGCCACGGAAGGTGGATGCAGACGCCCAGGCCGTATTGACCAGTTGCGCGATGGTGAGGCCCGATGCCAGCAATGTTGCCTTGAGGCTGGCGATATCCTTGTCATCAACCAGGGTGTGGTTAACGGCAGGGATGGGGTCTTGCCAGATCAGTTCTTCTTTTGGCACCAGCGGGCCGAGGTAACGGGTGATGGGCCCCATGTCGCGGTGGGTCAGTTTGAACCAGGCGCGGGCAAAGGCATCAGCCAGTTCCTGCGGGTTTTGCCAAAAGCGGCGCGAGATTTTTTCGTAAGCAGGGTCCATGCGCAGGGCCAGGTCTGCGGTGGTCATCATGGGTGCATGGCGCAATGCCGGATCATGCGCGTCGGGCACGGTGGTTTTGGCGGCGGGGTCTTTGGGTGTCCATTGATGGGCGCCGGCCGGGCTCTTGGTGAGTTCCCATTCGTAGCCGAACAGGGTTTCAAAGTAGGAGTTGTCCCAGGTCGTGGGCGTTGGCGTCCATGCGCCTTCTATGCCGCTGGTGATGGTATGCACGCCTTTGCCGCTGCCGAAGCTGTTTTTCCAGCCCAGGCCCTGTTCTTCTATGCCTGCGCCTTCTGGTTCTGCACCGACTTGTGCGGCGTCGCCTGCGCCATGGGCCTTGCCAAAGGTGTGGCCGCCTGCGACCAGGGCGACGGTTTCTTCGTCATTCATGGCCATGCGGGCAAAGGTTTCGCGGATGTCGCGTGCCGATGCAAGCGGGTCGGGTTTGCCGTTGGGGCCTTCGGGGTTGACATAGATCAGGCCCATTTGTACCGCTGCCAGTGGTTTTTGCAGTTCGCGGTCGCCACTGTAGCGCTGGTCGCCCAGCCATTTGCCTTCTGGCCCCCAGTAGATGTCTTCGCCTGGTTCCCAGGTATCGGCACGGCCACCGGCAAAACCAAAGGTCTTGAAGCCCATGGAATCGAGCGCGACATTACCGGCCAGTATCATCAAGTCTGCCCAGGACAGTTTGTTGCCGTATTTTTGCTTGACCGGCCAGAGCAGGCGGCGTGCCTTGTCGAGGTTGCCATTGTCGGGCCAGCTGTTCAGTGGGGCAAAGCGTTGCGCACCCGCACCGGCGCCGCCACGGCCATCATGGGTGCGGTAGGTGCCCGCACTATGCCATGCCATGCGGATGAAGAAGGGGCCGTAGTGACCATAGTCGGCCGGCCACCAGTCTTGCGAGTCTGTCATGAGGGTGTGCAGGTCTTTGATGACGGCATCCAGGTCGAGGCTCTTGAATGCTTCTGCATAATTGAAATCTTCACCCAGTGGATTGGATGCAGGGGAATGCTGGTGCAGGATGCTGAGGTTTAACTGATTGGGCCACCAGTCTGCGTTGGTGGTGGCGCCAGCCACGGCGGTGGTGCGGGCGCTACCTGAAAACGGACATTTTGCTTCGTTTGACATTGCGATCTCCTTTGATTGAGTGGCTACGTGCACTGACGACATGATCTGCGTGATACGACTGCGTGATATGGCCGTATGAGCTGACTGCTGAATCCATTGTAGAGATGGAAATACGATAGGTAAACTTGATTTAATTTATTGAATCAATTTGTTTTAACTATCAATCTTCAAGAAACCCTGCTTTTAATATGTAGCCCGCTGCTTATTTGGCAAGTGTTTAATGCGAGTTCCTATTGAACTGCCCCCAATGAAAGTTGAAAGCCCTGCGCTTCTCATGGATAATTGCGGGCATGAACGATACGACACAACTCCCCCCATTACCTGACCGCCTGTCGGTCGATCCGCGCAGCCCTTATCATGACGCCGCCGTGTTTCAGCACGATGTCGGTATCAGGCTCAATGGCAAAGAGCGCAATGACGTAGAAGAATATTGCATCAGCGAGGGCTGGGTCAGCGTTGCTGCCGGCAAGGCGCGTGACCGCAAGGGCAATCCGCTGATGATCAAGGTCAAGGGTGTGGTTGAGGCGTTTTACCGCTGATCGATTTGCCTGGGTGCAGCTGCCTGCTGCGCCCTTTGCTGTACCCTCTGCTACTGTTCACCATACTGTCTGCAGTATTCTCTTTGATTGACCAACGGCATGCTTGAGGCATGTTGCATGGCTGTATTGATGCCTCACTGATGAAGCCTTCTCCCCTGCCCCATGCTGTATCCCGCCTGCGTTCTGCCCGTCTGTTGCGCAGTACCACGCAGTTCATGGCGCGTGGCGGCCCCAAGGGCGAGCGTTGCAGCGGCTGCCGCCTGGTCCTCAGCCATTGCATCTGTGCCTTACGCCCGATTGTGCCCACCCGTGCCGGCATGTGTTTGCTGATGTCAGATATCGAGCCTTTGAAGCCCAGCAACACCGGCTGGCTGATCGCCGATGTCGTGCCGGACACGACAGCCTTTGCCTGGGCCCGTACCGAGGTGGACCCGGCCTTGCTGGCCCTGCTGGCTGATCCGCAATGGCAGCCGTATGTGGTATTCCCTGGTGAATTTGTAGCGCCTGAGCGAGTGGTCAACGACTTGCTGCCTGCGACAGGGGCAGGTACTGACCAAGCTCTGGCAGCCAGACGCCCCCTGTTCATCCTGCTTGACGCCACCTGGTCAGAAGCACGCAAGATTTTCAAGAAAAGTCCCTATCTGGCAGACTTGCCGGTACTGAGCCTGCAATCTGATCAGTTATCGCGCTATCGCCTGCGCCGCGCCATGCGCGACACCACGTTTTGCACTGCAGAAGTAGCGGTCATGTGCCTGGAACTGGCCGGTGAAACGCTGGCGGCGCAAAACCTGGAAGCTTATCTGGATGTGTTCATTGATCATTACCTGCGGGCAAAGCAACAGCAGAAGCTTGATCCGGAGGATGAATTGCACCAACGCCTGCTGGCTTTAGCACCAGGACACCCGTCAGCATAAACCCCTGCCTAAATACCGGGCATCTGCCCATGGTCCGAGCCGCTGGTACGGCTGACAGCAGCGAGGTAACGCTGTGCTTCTTCCCAGGTGATGGTGGTGTCCGTGGCACCGCTTACGTCCATCGCAGCAGCCACGGCTTCTTCTTGCCGGCGTCGCTGTTCCTGCGCTTCTTCACGGCGTTCTTTTTGCAGACGTAACTGTTCTTCTTTCTGGCGGCGCTGGGCATCTTCCATGTCGCGCAAGTAGTTTTGCCTGGCGATGAGTGCGTGCAGGGCGGCGCTGGCTTGCTGGCGTCTTTGTTTTTCCAGTTCCTTGCGTTGCCGTCTTTGTTCTGCGCGCTGGCGGGCGGCGGCTTCCAGTGGGGATTCTTTGATCTCTGGTATCTTGATGTCAGCAGCCATGTTGTTTGTTGCACCAACGCCGAGTGATCCCGCTGCTGCCTGCATGGCATCCAGCAAGGCACGTACGCTGGCTGGCCGTTGTTCTGGCTGCATGGCAAACCCGCTTTGCAATACCTGCCATTGCGCTGCATTGAGTGCAGCAGGTGGCAGAGGGTGGTGCTGCGGATGGCGGTATTCACCAAAGGGCATGGCGGCTTCCAGCATCTGGTAAATCATGATGGCGACGGCATACACATCAAGGCCAGGGTTGTGCTGCTGGCTGCCTGCCTCCGGCGCGCGATAACCTGCCGTACCGGCAAACGGGGATCGTGAAGGCGTCATGCCGCCCGGCGCGGTGCTTGTATTGAGCCCGGCCTGGGTATGGCTGCGCAGGCGGGCAGAGATGCCAAAATCAAGCAGCTTGATATCACCCGCCCTGGTCAGCAGCAGATTGCTCGGTTTTAAATCGCGATGAACAAGTTTGTGTTTGTTCCAGGCGTAATGCAGTGCGTCGGCCACAGGGCTGAGCATGTCCAGCACTTGTTGCCAGGTGCAGCGTTGGTGGGTGAACAGGTAGCTTTCCAGGTCCTGCCCATCCAGATATTCCATGATGATGAAATAACTGCCGGTGGCCGGGTCGCGTGCCCAGTCATAGACACGGACGATATGTTCATGCGCCAGCCGGCGTACCAGTGATGCCTCTTCCACCAGCAGGCGGGCGTGGATGCCACTTTGTGTCAGCTGTGGCGGCAGTATCTTGAGCGCGAGTGTTTCGCTATAGCCCAGTTCTGCCTGGGTTACCAGGTCACTGGCTTGCCACACCTGGCCCATGCCGCCCTGCCCCAGCAGTTTTTCCAGGCGATAGCGTTTGGAGACACCACCGACTTCCTGCCCGGCGAGAAAACCGAGGTCGGTACCGGTTGCGGTGTTGCCGTCTTTTTTTGGCGGCTTGCTGTCAGCAGGAGCCAGCTCCCGGTCAAGTATGGCGTTCTTGCGTTGTTTGAATTCGTCTTCTGTCAGCAGCCCTTCATCAAGCAACGCGCGCAATTCACGGATTTTTTGTAATGGCGTTTGCATTGTGGTGAAGGCTACTGTTGGTCTTGAGGGTAAGATGCGATGTCAATTTTTGTCCTGCTCTGACGCTTCTGCATCTGCGGTTACATTGTCATTTTCTGCCTGCGTGACCATGCTGTGTTGTGTGTCTGGACGTATTTTGCGCCATACTCAGGTCCAGTTCATGCCGTCTTTGCTGGTCGGCTTCTCTTTGTTCCCGCTCATCACTGATACGTTCTTGCAGCATCTTGACGGTCTGTTCCCAGCTCAGGCCTTGCTGCGTGGAGGCGATGGCGGCCATGGCCTGGGCTGCATGCTGTGAACTGCCGGCCTGCATGGCCAGGACTTGTTCAGCAGTCAGGCTCGCCTGCGCCTGGACTTTGACGATCTCGGCCAGCGCGATGGCATTGGCTGCATCGGCGGTAGCGATTTTGCCGGTTTCACTGAAGTTGGCGATGGCATTCATGCGTTCTATGGCGATACGGGCCAGCAGGGCGTCTTGGGCCAGTTCTGCCTGGCGTTGTTCGCGTTCCAGATTCAATCGTGCAAATTTGTCGGCGCGCTCTGCTTCTGCCTGCTGCAATTCTCTTTGCCAGCGGCGCTCATCGTCCTGGTGCCGGAGTTGTTGTCTCAGGGTTTCCACCTCTACCTGCGCCAGTGTCGCCGCATGGTTTTGCTGTTGTGTCTGTTGTTCAAACAAGGCATGGGCTTTGAGCGTGCCCAGCAATTTTTCATGCTGAGCCATGGCGTCGGCCTGGCTGTCACCGCG
Source organism: Undibacterium paludis (assembly GCF_022568815.1). Classification (GTDB taxonomy): domain Bacteria; phylum Pseudomonadota; class Gammaproteobacteria; order Burkholderiales; family Burkholderiaceae_D; genus Undibacterium. Next base: position 787,357 of record NZ_JAKZHX010000001.1, read on the forward strand.
TTTGATGGCGTTGATTTTTTCCTGTACCTGGCTCAGCTTGAACTCGGTTTCAACATCGCTGATGCTGTCTTCACGTTGTAGTGCGCGCTGGCGCTGCTGGTACAGTTCTTCTTCCCAGGCCTGGATGCGGCGGAATTCGCGCGCTCTGGTTTCGGCCTCTATGCTGATCAGTATCAGACGGCCTTTTTGCTCTTCGTCTTCGAGCTCCTGTTCGCGACGCGCCAGCTGGTTTTTCTTGTGTCGCAGTATTTCTGTCTGTGCTTTTTGCTGTTCCTGGTCGGCGATCAGGGCAGTCTGTGCGACTTCATGTTCAAGCTGGAACTTTTGTAACTGATGCTGGATTTTTTGCTGCATCAATTGCGCCGCTTCTTTGGCTTGCAACTGGGTTATTTCTGATTCTGAACGCATCTTGATGCGCGCCAGGGTGCGTATGTGCAGCCACTGGTCGGCTTCGTTCTGGCGCTGCTCTGCCTTGCCTTGTAAACTGTGTTCGAGTTCCCTGACGGTTTCTGCTGCGCCGCGTTCCAGCGCCTGCTTGCGGGTAGTCGCGTCAACGACGCGGGCGTACAGTTCCAGCTCGCGGGCGCGGACGGCTTGCAGGCGTTCGTTTTCATCCTGGCGCAGCTTGGCGCGGCTCAGGCGTTTTTTTGCATTCTCAAGCTGACCTTGCAGATATAGCCAGCCCAGGTCCTTGCCGAATTGCTGGCGCATTTCTTCACGCCGGTAGCGCAGGCGGATCTGTTCTTCCTGTCTGGCGATTTTTTGCCATTCACTATTGGTGTATAGCGCATCGACCAGTTTGCTGTGTTCAAGCTGGGCGCGCTGACCATCTATCACCAGATGCAGGCTGCCTATCTTTTCACTGAGTTTTTCCCTGTCAGCGGTGAGTTTGTCATGACAGAGTTCACGGGTGACTGCCTGGGTTGCGGCAAAACCATATTCGGCAATAGAAAGATTCAGGGTGGATAGCAGGCGTTCATCGAGTTGCGGACGCAATTGCTGGTTGTCCTGCAACTCGCGCAGGGCTTGTGCACCTAAAAATTCAACGGCAATATTACGCACCATGGGTTCCAGCAATTGTTGCAATTGCTGACAGGTGATGATGCCGGGTGCTGTCATGAAGTGTCTGGCGAAGGCTGGCACATCGGTAATTTTGACACTGATCACGAACTTTGCAGCCAGGGCCAGAAATTCAGACGTATGCAAATCATCAAAACTGAATAACAGGGCAAAGGGGTTGAGGCGAGTCAGCAGGATTTCTGCCGGCTGCTCTGTCTGTAACCCGCTTAGCTGGCCGGCCATATCATCTCTGGCATAGTCGCCTGCATGTAATTCAGTCACCCGGCCATCTTGCAGCACATAGGCGCGAGCACTGACGGGAATATGCAAACCCTGCTTAACGATACTGGCAAGCGGGCGCACGCCAAAGAACATGGCAAGTTCGTTTTCTTTAGGCAGCCATTTATTCTGGCGCAGGATAGTATCGTGCCTGGGGCTGCTCAGCATCAGTCCACAATGCGTGCAATACACGGCATCATGGACATTATTGTGCTCGCAACGGGGGCATGTGAGTTTGGAATTACCGAAGATGCTAAACATGCGAGACTCCTTCTGTCGCTGCGCAAGGTGCGGGGTGCAGTCAATAAAATTTGCACCCGAGAAAAAATGGTAGCACCGGGGAGCGATTTGAAAAGGATGAATAGAAGGGGGATTCAGGTCCAGATTTTTATATGGACATTCTGCCAAGCCCATATGTCTTGATCTCGGCATATGGCAAACTGCTATAGCGGCAGGTCGGTGAAAATTCAGGTATCACTCTTAAATCTGCATTTTCATCGAGCCTGGTTTCTTGCTGCGTCGCCTTGTTCCTGTGCCAAAAACCGCCCTGGAAATGAAATAATACTGGCAATGCCGGGGATGATGGCCCTGGCAAATTTGCACTTGTTGACATTGGCTGGGTTTCAGGTGTTAGCAAGAACAGCAACTCTTTACTAATGCCTTTGGGTGTTTTATTAACAGCATGGCTGTCAATCGTTTGATCAATTTCTGCAAGCAGGATGACATGTGCTTGTATGTCCACCACTTCCAATATGGCGATGCCTCTGACGGTGGCGCAAAACTCGATTCGCATCCCCGTCCGCAAAGGATAAGCTCTATCTTTCTCAAGGCTGACGCCATCCAGCAAGACACCGTAGCGGGATACGTCAATGAGTTCTGCACTTGCTGCATTTCTGCGTATGATGGCATGGCGGGCACTGATGCGGCGGCTTAAGCGTGCGTTTTCTGCAGCGTTGCTGCCGCGGTGACTGAGCAGGATATCGGCCTGTGGCTGCTGTTCTTCCCAACGGCCCAGTACCCATTCATCAAGAGCAAATAACCGTATTCTGTTATATGACGGTGACCCCGGCTGGTCAACTATAAGACTGGCCCATTTTGTTGCCATGGCGGCGGTTTTGGCCGTGCCGGAAATTTGCCTGGTTTGCAAAGTCGTAGCAGGTGGCGCAGATGCGGCGTTGGTGGCCGCTACTTCAATCAACTCTTCATCCCAGGCGACGGCGCCAAGGGCGATTTCATATTTGCCTGTAGGTGGACGCATGTCGAGTTTCGCGATGGCGGCGTCTTTGGCGCTGATTTCTATATGCATATTGCCTTGTGCATAGCCGCCAGCCTGCCCCAGGCCACTCAGGCTGGCAATGGCGCCATCTTCTGCCATTACCCTGACATTCTTTTGCGTGGCCAGGAATACGCTATGGATTTCTGTCAGCGTGGCATTGGCGCGCGGGACAAAGATGACGCTGGTGCATAGCCATTTGCGTTTTACCATGCCGTCCTGCTGATGCAGGATAGTGACCTGGAGCGGGTATTGTCCGTGTTCTTTGTTTCTCGAAGAAAAACTCAGCAGCAAGGGTTGCCATTGGCCAGACATGGTGCGCAACAATCTTTGCTTTGTCATGCCAGCGGCGAGCAGTTCACAAGTCAGTTGTACTTCCAGCATATTGATACCCGGTGCAAACCTGACGGGCAGTTCCAGCTTGATGGTTTGCCGGCCACCTGCTGCACGCGGGTCGTAACCGCTGAAATGCAGATGTGCCTTGTCCGCTGCATGGGGGATAGCTTGCCTCAGGCCATCAGCAGAGGCGTTCAGCAATGCCTGCCTGTGCTGGCCTGCTGCCTGCAGGTGACCGGCAGCGCATGCAGCTTCGCCCTCGGCCACCCAATGCGTGCAGTGGGGGTGATCGGGAGCTTGGCATTTTTTCATGGCGAACTGAGGTCATTGTTACAGTTCACTAATATAGACCTGACAAGACCAGTTCAAACGATGGAATATGGCCGGTTTTTACCATCTGCTCAGATGAATACCGGTGCAGTCGCGTTGACCTTAATCTGGTGCTGCATTACAGTTGGCGGATATCATATGCATTATTTCCGGATACCGTAATGAAAAAAATCGTTGTCAAATTTGGTGGTTCCAACCTGCGCCAGCCTGAAGATATCAATCGGGTCGTCCAGGTCGTACAAGCTTACCAGCGCCCGCTGGTGCTGGTGGTGTCAGCCTTTTATGGCATCACCAATGCCCTGATTGCCTGCGTGCAGGCCGCCAGGGAAGGTGCGGGGACGGCAGCAGCACTGGCTGAAAGCCAGGATTACACACAGCATTTGCGCGCACTGAAAAAACAGATACTTGAGGCCAATATCAGCGATGCTGCTGACCGCTTGCGCATAGAGCAGGCACTGGCGACTCGCCTGGATCAGCTGGACCGCTACCTGACAGGCATACATTGCATAGGCGATGTGCCTACTTTTGTAAATGACGCCATCCTCAGTTATGGTGAACGCCTGTCCAGCCTGTTGCTGACCGAGGTCTTGCTGTGTCGCGGCATCAGGGCGCGCGAAGCCTTGCCGGAAGATATGGGCCTGGTCACCGATGGTGTATTTGGCAATGCGGCCTGTAATTTTGATCTCAGCGCTCCCTCTGTTTCCAAGGCTCTGGAAGGGGATGAAGTCATCGTCGTGCCTGGTTTTTATGGCGTTGACCGTGATGGCAAGGCAACCTTGTTCGGGCGTGGCGGTTCCGATTATTCAGCCGCTTCGATAGCCTGCTGCATAGGGGCAGAGTCGCTTGACGTCTGGAAGGATGTTGACGGCTTTCTCAGCGCCGACCCTGGCACAGTTGCCAGCCCGCATACCATCAGCCAGTTGAATTACCTGGAAGCAGCCGAGCTGTCTTACTTTGGCGCGAAGATTTTGCATCCACGCACGGTCGAGCCTTTGTTTGACCAGAATATCCCTATCCGCATTCTGAACATCACCCGGCCTGAACACGGCTTGCAACCTTACACCGTCATCAATGCCCAGCGCAAGGTGACGGCGGACGTGGTGAAGAGCGTTACCTCTACCGAGGATGTGGCAATCTTGAAATTGCACGGCCCCGGTGTCGGTTTCAAGTCCGGCATCCTGGCGCAGGTAACCAATACCCTTGATACCAATGGCATCAATATCAAGAGTGTGCTGACGGCACAGACAGCAATCAACATCCTGGTATCCCGCGACCACCTGGATGCAGCCTATGCAGCACTGGTAGAACACCACCTGGCCGGTGTAGTGGAAGTATCGCGCAACGATGCGGTGGCCATTGTCGCCGTCGTCGGAGATGGTGTGCTGGAGGCATCCGACGTCGGCGGGGCGATCGCCAGCCGGGCCTTATCCGCAGCGATTGCTGCTGGCGTGCATGTCTGCCTCGCGGCTGCCGGCGCCAGTGAAGTGGCGGCCTACATGCTGGTGCAGCAGGAGGACAGGAAACTGGCTTTGCAGGCAATACATGCGGAGTTTTTTGGGGCGTGAGGGTTCGGTAACAATGAGCTTGCATGGTTTTATCGTATATAAAATTCAAGATGTCCAGCGCCCGTACCCGGTTTGCTTGTTATGTTGATCGACGAACGCTGCTGGGCTCCAGCCTGCGCTGCGACGATGTTGAGATGGTCAGGAATATCAGGATTCACCCCACATTGATCACCAGGGCAAAATGCAAAACGGCTGGCCCTTCCAGATAAAACACTAGACGACTGGTCTAATTTAATCTATGATTCAAATCATGAACACTCCGCGCACCGATGTCAGGCAACATATCCTCGATACAGCCAAGCCCATTATCCTGGGCAAAGGTTTTTCTGTAGTCGGTCTCAATGAGGTATTGAAGGCAGCTGCGGTACCCAAGGGCTCGTTTTATCACTACTTCAAGTCCAAGGAATTATTCGGCGAAGCCTTGCTTGATGATTATTTTTCCGGCTACCTGGCCGCTGTTGATCTTGTACTGAAGGACAGCACTGTCCCGGCAGCCAGACGTCTGATGCGTTATTGGCAGGGCTGGTTACCTGAGCGCCCGGGCGAAAGCGTGCAATGCCAGTGCCTGGCGACGAAGCTGGGTGGTGAAGTGTCAGATTTATCTGAAGCCATGCGCCTGGCCTTGCAACATGGTACGGACAGTATTATTGCCAGGCTGGCAGATTGCATGCGTGAAGGTGTTGCCGATGGTTCGCTACCGGCAGACCTGGATGCTGACCATTGCGCCCAAACTCTGTACCAGATGTGGCTGGGTGCTGCCTTGCTGACCAAGATGCGGCGTGACATGAGTGCACTTGAGAGCGCCATGCTGGCGACCCGCAAGATGTTGAAGTTGTAAGTCTGGCGAAGTACTGCGACCATACCCGATTGGTTTTACAGCCCCTACCAGATAGCAAGTACTGACATACCTCTGTATTACTGAACACTTTAATGATGATGCAGGATGTTAAATTTTTATAGACGACCAGTCTAATTTTTACTTGAAGTATCCTGAGTTGGCCATACCTGAATTCTCAGGCCTTGCTTATCCAGGCTTAGCTGTAATGTGATTTGTACCTTGATTTTGCTGTTTTTTGCTACCCACACGCCCCGATAAAGGAAAAGAAATGCTATTCAACCCTCTGCAAACCGGTTCTGTATCCCTGGCCAATCGTATCCTGATGGCCCCTTTGACACGCGCACGCGCTGACGCCGGCCACATGCCTAACGCCCTGATGGCGGAATACTATAGCCAGCGCGCCAGTGCCGGCCTGATCGTGACAGAATGCACGATGGTGGCTGAAAACACATCGGCCTTTTATGCTGAGCCTGGCATTTACAATGATGCCCAGATCGCCGCATGGAAAGTCGTGACAGATGCCGTGCACGCCAAGGGCGGCAAGATTTTCATGCAGATATGGCACGCTGGTCGCGCTGCCGTACCAGCCTTCAATAATGGCGTGGAAAACGTCGGCCCCAGCGCCATCGCTATCGACTCTGAAGTACACACACCTAACGGCAATATCCCGAATGCCGTACCGCGCGAATTGCGTCTTGATGAAATCCCGGGCCTTGTTGCCGCTTATGCACAAGGTGCAAAAAATGCGATTGCTGCCGGCTTTGACGGTGTTGAAGTACATGGCGCCAATGGCTACCTGATTGATCAGTTCCTGCGCGATAGCGCCAACCAGCGCACTGACAGCTACGGGGGATCAATTGAAAACCGTGCACGCTTCCTGTTTGAAGTGCTGACTGCCGTATCCGCTGCAATTGGTGCGGACAAGGTTGGCCTGCGCCTGTCGCCTATCAATAGCTATAACAGCATGAAGGACAGTGATCCGCTGGCTTTGATTTCTTACCTGACTACACGCCTGAATGATTTCAAACTGGCTTATCTGCATGTCATGCGTTCTGACTTTTTCCAGGCGCAGACTGGTGATGTCTTGTCGATTGCCCGGGCAAACTACAAGGGTGTACTGGTCGGCAACATGGGCTACAACGCCGATGAAGCAAGCCAGGCCATCAGCAATGCCAAGCTCGACGCCGTGGCTTTTGGCACCAGCTTCCTTGCCAACCCTGACCTGCCTGCCCGTATCAAACAGGGCGCAGCCCTGAATGCACCTGATGCATCGACTTTCTATACACCCGGTGCAAAAGGCTATACGGATTACCCCAGCCTGGAAGCTGCATAAGATATTCCGTACAGAACGAAAAGCGTCGGCAAGAATATAAGCCAGCTCAATTCACGAAAAACAGAAGGTCAGCCAGATATGGCTGGCCTTTTGTTTTTCTCCAAATCCATCAGATCAATCACCCCGCGGTTTTTATACTGACGGGCCGTTCTTATTTTGCAAGCATTTGTAACCTCGTCTGATCTGGAAAAAAAATGCTTATATGGCACGAACTTGGTGCATCTGAGCTTTTCCCATGCATTGATCCGCCTGTGCAAGAGTGACGGCACCCACAAGTCGCTGCAAATTTCTTTTCGCCTGAGAATCCGCCCATGAAAAAGTCAATTGCTTTGTTAAACAACAATATCTTCAATTGCCTTTTTGATATGGCCGTATTTCATTATAATTAGACCAAATATAGTTATCATTTTTTAACATTTAGGCTTCACTATAGCATTCGTCGCATAAACAAAGTCGTTCTTGGAGTAAGACATGCTTGGTTCTTATTTAAATTCAGTCATGCATTTCCATAGGGAAACTAATTGCATGCAGGCAGGCTGATAACCAGCACTACCTTTATACATCTAGCCAAAGTCGCTGGCTCAGCACAATGTAGCTCCAGTATTGAGCAGCGATGATTAGTGAATGTTACAGGGCCGCCCACACCCTAGTCAGACTCAGCGATTTGGTTTTTCCCGCGCACTAACGGATGACATCGGCTGGCACATTTCCGCTTTAAGTGGAAATTTCCACAGATGCCAGGCTTCGTCATTACGCGGAAAAACCAGTCGTTTTGTCAGTTGTAAAAAGTCGGGGGGACTTTTTTTGGGGGCGCCGGGGTCACGCCCAGTTAAATTTCTACTAAACATTTAATCAAGGCTCATCATGGATAACCAAAGTACAGCATTCAACTTACGAAACCACGGGGATTGTCTCTCGCGTTACGCGCATATCATGGAGAGCAAGGATGAAACAGAAACACTTGCACAGCTGACCACGGAAGTGGCCAAGCTGGGTTTCGACCAGATCAACTTCACGCTCTTGCGTGGCATGAGCAAGTCTTACGAAAACGCCTATGTGTACAGCAATCATGCCAAAGAGTGGATGCACCGTTACGAATCCCAGTCCTATTGGGAAATAGATCCCATCTTCAACCATTCACTGCAACGCAAATCACCTTTGGTGTGGAATGCCGACACCTTTGAGACGCGACGGCAACGCCACTTATACGAAGAAGCAAACATCTATGGAATATACGCCGGTATTACCCTGCCACTTGGTTCTATGGGCGCTGCTGGTATGCTGACATGCGTGACCGATTCAGCGTCAGGAAAAACTATACTCAACGACGGTGTCGCCGCCTTGCCGCAGCTCACCTTATTGCGCGATGTGGCATTCGATTCCCTGTCCCGCTTCATTTTTCCGGACGCCACCAGCGAAGTACCCAAACTGAGCCGTCGGGAAAAAGAATGCCTGCAATGGCATGCACAAGGAAAAACGTCCTGGGAAATTGGCAGTATCCTGAGCATTTCTGAAGCTTGTGTTAACTATCACTTCAACAAAATACGTACCAAGTTCAATGTCACCCAAAGGCACCAGGCAGTCATCAAGGCGATCATGTTAGGTTTGATCTCCGCCTGATTCATCTTGTTTTTTCCTTAGCCTGGAAAAACCTCCAAACTACTTCGACGCCTGCTGGCGCCTTGGGCAACTGGTGCGAGTTGCCGCAACACCCAGCGCCTGCGTCATCATGCTGTCCTACAGTACCTGCATCCGCCCGTAGCGGACGGATGCAGAGATACATCAGCCATTCACGACCGGTATACCGCGCAGGAGGCGGCCATTGCTTGCTGCTTCCCGCATGTGCTTTACGACGATACTGCTGCGCACGGATTCAATGCCCAGTTTTGCAGAAAGTTCGCGTTCCCGTGCTTTCGCCAACACCATGTTCTTCAGTTTGACATGGCCGTAACCACGGATGCTGGCAGGCAGTTCAGCCAGGTTGACGGCATGGGGCAGCTTCTCTGCCGACAACTGCCCCAGGACAAGCTTCATGGTGGCTTCATAATCATTTGCCAGTTCCCGGTCCAGCTTGCGCTCGGCAGTATGGCGGAAAGGATCAAGCAGGCTTTCGCGCAAGGGTCTCGCCATGGAGAGCACTTTAAGCACCGGCCACATCCACTGACGAAACGTGAACTTCTTTGTTCCGCCACCCATGCTGTTGATAACCGGAGGGGCAAAATGGAAGTTGATCTGGTAATCCTTGCCAGGAACACCTTCAAATTGTTTTTCCAGCGCCTGGTGAAAACTGCCGTCCGAATACAAACGCGCCACTTCGTATTCATCTTTGACCATCAGCAGTTTTGCAAAATTAACGGCAACTGCACGTGTCAGGCGTGATTCTCCCGATATGTCCGCAGTGCCTTCAGCCAGACGTACTGCGTCAAGGAGTTTCAGGTAACGCTGGACATAAGATTCGCCACCATATGCCTGCAATAACTGTGCGCGCCCCCCTATCAGTGCATCCAGCTCCTGGGCGCTGTCATCGAGCTCTGCAAGTGATTCACCGGATTTACGTGACATGCCGTCGAGGCCAGCGGGGTCGGCTGCGGCCAGACGTCCTATCGAAAACGCCAGTTTGTTCATTTCCACGGCGACCCCGTTGAGTTCAATGGCTCGCATCAATGCTTCAAACGACACGGGAATCCAGCCTTGCTGCCAGGTCAATCCCAGCATGATGATGTTCGATGCGATGGTATCGCCGACAAAATACTCTGCCAGTGCCTGAGCGTCGCAACGCGAGAAATCCGAGTGTCCTGCGGCATAATGCAATTTATCGAGCAGCGCATTGAATTTCAGGTCAGCGTCCGGGTTGCGCACAAAGTCTGAATTCTCTATTGCGTGCAAGTTCACGGCGACCTGTGTCCAGCCATGTCGTATCGCCTGCAGTGCTTCTGCGGTCGCAGCCACGACAGCATCACAAGCCAGCAAGACGTCGGCCTGCTGTGTATCAATACGCACCTGATTGAGCATGCCGGCATGACGCGCCAGACGGACATGTGACAGCACAGCCCCACCCTTTTGCGAAAAGCCCATGAAGTCAAGCACAGACGCAGCATGGCCTTCCAGGTGAGCGGCCATGCAGATCAACGCCCCGACAGTCACGACGCCGCTACCACCAACACCGGTCACCAGGACATTGAACACCGTATCGGCAAGCTGTGGTGATGGCAACGGCAACATGGCAGCGCGCGCCCGCAGGAAATCCAGGTCAACCGCATTTGCTCTTGACTTGCGGGGGATGGCACCGTCCACGGTCACAAAACTGGGGCATGTTCCCGCCACGCAGGATAAATCCATATTGCATGAAGACTGATCTATCTTGCGCTTGCGGCCCAGCGCTGTTTCAGTCGTGGTAACCGACAGGCAATTGGATTGCACGCCACAGTCACCACAACCCTCACAAACAGCCTCATTGATGAAAACACGTTTGGCCGCAGCAGGCAATTGTCCTTTTTTTCTCAAGCGGCGCTTTTCAGCAGCACAGCCCTGGTCGTAAATGAGTGCTGTCACACCAGGCAGGTCACGCAATTCGGTTTGTACCTGATTGAGTTCATCACGATCATGAAAGCTGGCGCCTGCTGGGAATTCTTTCTCAATCTCCAGCAACCTGTCGATGTCATCGCTGATGACCGCGATACGATTGATACCCTCTGCCCTCAGTTGCCGCGCAAGTTTTGGTACGGTCAGATGACCATCCACAGGCTGCCCGCCAGTCATAGCTACCGCATGGTTATGCAATATTTTGTAGGTTATATTGGTCTTGGCAGCAATGGCCTGACGTATGGCCAGCAAACCGGAGTGGAAATAAGTACCGTCACCGAGATTCTGGAAAATGTGTGGGCGCTTTGTGAAGGGTGCCTGCGCCACCCAGTCAACACCTTCGCCACCCATTTGTATCAGCCCTGATGTTTTCCTGTCCATCCAGGATGCCATGAAATGGCAGCCAATACCGGCATAAGCAATCGAACCTTCCGGCAGTTTGGTAGAGGTATTGTGCGGACAGCCCGAACAGAAGTAAGGCACACGACGTACCGCGTCACTTTTGTTCGACAGAACCGGCATCGCAATCAGGCTTGGGACCAGCTCACATCTGTCCAGCTGTGGCTTGTGCTGAGCCAGCCAGGCAGCCAGCACGGGCAAGAGACGGGAACTGCGCATCTCTTCCACATCAGACAACAAGGGGCGTCCATGCTGGCAGGTTTTACCAAGCACCGCAGGCCGGTCAGCGGTTGGCCGGTTATACAGATAGTCTTTCAATTGCCCTTCGACGACAGGGCCTTTTTCTTCAATGACCAGGATTTCTGTCAAACCCTTTATCAGGGTATCAATGCGCGTGGTTTCCAGCGGGTAGATCAAGCCAATTTTATAGATGCGCACGCCGGCTTTTTCCAGATCATCGACTGAGAGTTTCAACCTGCGCAAAGACTCCATAAAATCGAAATGCGCCTTGCCGCTGGTGACGATGCCTATCGTTGCCTGTCTGCCATGTGCAATCCATTTGTCTATGCTGTTGACGCGGGCGAACTGGCGCACCGCATCAAATTTGGCAGCATGACGGCGTTCTATGGCCATACTGGGGAAATCGGGCCAGCGGTTATGCAGGCCACCTTCCGGGGGGACAAAATTGTCGACGTCTTTCCAGTCACTACGTATGTCATCCAGATTGACTGTACCGCCGGTTTCCACATTTTCCGAGACTGCCTTCAATCCTACCCAGGCGCCGGAAAAGCGTGACAGCGCCCAGCCATACAAGCCGAACTCAATGATTTCTGTCACATTGGCGGGACTGACTATGGGCATATGCCATGCCATCATGGAATAATCACTTTGATGTGACATTGATGAGGATGCACAACCGTGATCATCGCCGGCGACCACCAGTACACCGCCAAGTTTTGATGAACCATAGGCATTGCCATGCTTCAGGGAATCAGCCGCGCGGTCAACGCCAGGTCCCTTGCCATACCACATGGCGAACACACCATCGACCCTGCGTTCGGAATCTGATTCCAGCCTTTGCGTACCCAATACGGCAGTACTCGCCAGCTCTTCATTGACCGCTGGCAAAAAATGTATGTCATTTTCATCAAACAGTTTTTTGGCTTTCCAGACTTGCTGATCAACGGCGCCCAATGGCGATCCGCGATAGCCGCTGATAAAACCGGCAGTGTTATAACCACGTGCCTTGTCCAGGGAACGCTGCATCAAATGCAAACGTACCAGGGCTTGTGTGCCGGTTATAAAAATTTGTCCATCGCTTGCCTCAAAATTGTCGGCAAGACGATAGTTGTTGATATGGCGGGCAGGTGTTAAGGCCAACGCTCCTGCGTCTGTTTGTAAATCGTCCATGATTTCTTTCCTAGCTCAATAGGGGAACAGTGCGCAACTCGCACCGGTAATGGAGGGTGCACCTAAAAAACCGTAATATTTTTCATGTACGTGTACGGCTTCAACGTATAAGCCAGACTCAGTTTCTGCGTGCTGACCGACAAAGGAAAACCTGTGCGCTTCAGTTTTCCTTTGAAAAAAAATCAAAATCAGATCAGGCTCTTTCCTGGAAATCCAGTACACGTTTTTTAAACTCTTCAGGCACTACGACAGACTGGTTCTTTTCGTAGTCAAACATGACGTGTTTTGAAGTGCCTTTGGCAACCAGTTTTGCTTCGCCCTCACCTACAGCATTCTTGTACATCAGGTGTTCGATCTCGAAGCTTTTGGTACCGAACTTCGTAACACCGCTCTTGATGGTCAGCACATCGCCAAATTTGGCGGGCATCACATATTCGCATTCAGTCTTCACCATGATATGCGGCAGTTTTTCTTCACGCGGCAATTCGAGCAAGTCGAACATGTAGCGCAGATAGGCATGCTGGAGGTAATCGTAATACACAGTACTGCTCAGGTTGCCGACGGAATCCGTGTCGCGGTATTTAACCTCTATGGATGTGTCGTAGTAGTTCTTTTCCATTTCTCAATTCTCCAAGTGATATCAATGCCAGCCAATAATATTTGCGTGTCACAAACAAGAATCTTCATCTTGTTCAAGATCAATTGGTCTGCAAAAACAAATGCAAACTTGGCTGAAAGATACCCGCATTTCTTTGCAGTGGATACTAACAAAGCTATTAGAAATCAAGTCTCAAGAACGGAAATAAAAAACTGAAACGATGATGGATTCTCACTGCAAAAAGACGGGATGAAACTGGTTTTTTCTAACAGTTCTATCAGTTCCTATCGAACCCTTCAAGCCGTATCCTTGATGGTGAAAATAGACGTCTCATCGCCTCTTCAAGAATTGAATTGCCTGGATATTTCTCTTGGCGATCACCTTGACCACCATCCTGTTGTCCATTTTTATTTCCACATACATGTCCTGAATAACTCATCATCATGACGACAAAAAATTTACCCGTTCCAAAGAAAATACTCATTGTTCTCCATCGCGATATTTCAACACCTGGCCGTGTCGGCAGGCTGTTGTCGCAGCGTGGTTACGAGCTTGATATACGAAGGACACCTCTTGGAGATACGCTGCCACCCACCCTGGCATCGTATGCCGGCGCTATCGTGTTTGGAGGCCCCATGAGTGCCAACGACAATGATGAGTGGATGCGTCAGGAAACAGAATGGATAGGTGTGGCCTTGCGCGAGCAGGCGCCATTCCTCGGCATCTGCCTGGGCGCGCAATTGCTGGTGCGCCATCTCGGCGGCAAGGTAACAGCCAACAAAGACGGTTACGTGGAAATCGGCTATTGGCCCATCAAACCAACAGCCGCTGGTCGTGCGCTGTTCAACTGGCCGGGCAGTGTTTATCACTGGCATAGCGAAGGATTTGAATGTGTCAGTGGCATGGAACAATTGGCGGTGGGAACCTGCTTTGAAAATCAGGCAGTACGTTACGGAACATCCGCCTATGGTGTGCAGTTCCATCCTGAAATCAGTTATCAGATGATGCGACGCTGGTCCACCATGGGCGCACACAAACTCCATTGGCCTGGTGCGCAGAGTCGCGAGAACCAGCTGCAGGACGGCAAGACGCACGACCGCAACGGCCTGGTATGGCTGAACTGCTTTCTTGATCACTGGCTGGCAAACGACCAGCGTCTGATCTCTGCACCTCATATACATGAGGGCGTCAGCAACAAATCACTGATAGAGCTTGTATAGTCTCATCGTTCTGCCAGCTGGTGCTATTGCATCAGAGCTGCAAAGCGGTAGCCAGATATCTGGCTGCCGCTACTCTGTTTCAAGATCACACTTCAACCATCCGGGCGACCACGCAGGTTTTCATACGAGACCATGACATGCTCGCGATAGGCAGGTCGGTCCTTCAGGCGGGCATACCAGGCTTCCACATTGGGTATGACCGGTCTTTCTATATCCAGCGTGAAATAACGATACAAGGTAGCGCCGATGGAAATGTCGGCCAGGCTGATCGCATCACCAAGCAGGAAATCGCGATTTTCGAGGATGCGGTTCAACAGCTCGAAATGGGCTGTGCAGCGCGCCAGTTTTTCATTGATCGTATTCCAGTTTCTCTGCACTTCCGGGACTCGCACCATGCCCCAGAACACGCCTATCATCAGGTCCTGCTCCAGCACGGTTTGCGACCAATCCATCCAGCGATCAGACAGTGAACGCTGATAGGCATCATCAATCCAGAATGGTGCAAGCCTGGTATGCGCCGCCAGGAAACGCAAGATAGCGTGCGACTCCCAGACAATGTTGCTGCCGATCGCAATTGTGGGTATGCGACCATGCGGATTCATGGCCAGGAACTCAGGCGTATCACGTCCGCCAAACTCACCGCCAGTAGGAATGCGTTTGTGTTCTATGGCCAGTTCGCCAATCAGCCACATGACTTTTTGCACATTGAAGGAATCACGCCGCCCCCATATAGTCAGCATCTCCGGTGCTATATCAACTTGCTTTTCAAGTTGCGGCATGATGGCGTCCCGCTTCATGCGCGCCTCCGTACATCTGTCGCCATCAGGCGGTTCAGACCGGCTTCAAGATCGACAATCAAGTCCGCTACGCTCTCCAGCCCTATGTGGAAACGTATGCATGGACCAGTTGCCTGCCATCGCGTCGCTGTGCGAATTGCGCTGACATCAAATGGCAGGGCCAGGCTTTCGAAGCCGCCCCAGGAATAGCCGAGCCCGAACAGGCTGAGCCCGTCAAGAAAAGCCTCCACTGCCTCTTGTGAAAAATCATGTAATTCAATTGAAAATAGTCCGGAAGAACCCTTGAAATAGCGCTGCCAATTGACATGGCCAGGACAGTCGTCAAATGCAGGATGCAATACACGGCGCACTTCAGGACGGGATTTCAGCCAGCCGGCGACGGCGAGTGCGTTGTCCTGATGCGTCCGCATACGCATACCCAAAGTACGCAGGCCGCGTAGCGCCAGGTAAATGTCATCCGGGCCGACACACAGACCGAGATCACCGTGCAGAGCCTTGAGCGCAGGCCAGGCAGCAGCTGAAGCTGATACCGTACCGAGCATTGCATCAGAATGCCCCACCAGGTATTTGGTCCCGGCCTGTATGGACAGGTCGACACCATGTGCATGCGGCTGAAAAAACAAGGGGCTTGCCCAGGTATTGTCTGCCAGCACCATCATTCCATGCTGGTGCGCCACATCCGCGATCGCCCTGACATCCTGCACTTCAAAGGTATGTGAACTTGGCGCCTCGACATACACAGCCCTGGTATTGCTCTTGATCAGCAAGGCAATATCTGCACCTGCCATGGGGTCGTAATAAGTGACTTCCACACCAAAACGGCCACCCAGCACAGTGTCACAGGCATGGCGAACCGGTCCGAAGACACCGTCGCTCACCAGTAGATGATCGCCGCTCTTGAGGCACGAAAGCAGGGCTGTGGTACAGGCAGAAAGCCCGGATGGACAAAGCACTGCGCCGGCACCACCTTCCAGGCCACAAATAGCTTGTTCCAGCGCGGCACTGGTTGGCGTGCCCCGTCTGCCATAGATATATGGCTGGGTACGACCCAGCAGTTCTTTTACCGTTGAGCTAAGAACAGTAGACCCGTGATAGACAGGCGTATTGACAAAGCCATTAAATAATTCCGGACTGCGCCCCAGCGTTACAAGTTGCGTATCGATGCCGAAACCTTCGACGGGGTGCAGTGCCTGTGCCTCGAACTTGCTCATCATGCTTCATTCCGGATAGGGTGTTTGTGATTATTGAAGGGAAACTATATGGTGCAGACATTTTTCTTTACCCCCCAAAAAAGCGTGGATAAAGCTATTGATAAATGAAAATTATCTGCCGTCTTGCAGCGCGACAAGGCTACTATCGAGTTGACTGCTTGAGAACTAATAGAGTTGATAGCAAAGGGAAATTGCGCTGGTTTCAGCGCTGTAGAACTAACACGAATGATAGTTCTAATTTGATGGCGGCTAACCTTATCATCTGCGCTGATCATGGCAAGAGGACGGTCCATCCGTACTGTGCCGTGCATGGATTGCAGCGATCGTCATCACAACGGGGAACAGGAAGATGCAACTAGATTGGACAGAAGAACAGAAAGCATTGCGTGCACGCTATCAACATTTGGGGGAGCAATTCAATGCTCGCCGTGGGAATTCGCTGGATCAATTTGATGAAGCCGGATGGAAAACACTTTGCAGTGAAGGCCTGTGGAAATTAGTGATTCCGGAATCTTATGGTGGATCGGGTGCTGACTGGTGGTCGTTTACTGCTGCGCTGGAAGGATTGTCAACCACAATACGCGCCCCAGCCTTGCTGCTGTCCATCATTGCCCAGGCTGGGATGGTGCGTGCACTTAACCTGTATGGTAGTGAAGCGCAGAAAGACCGCTACTTTGCCGCCATCCTGCGTGGTGATCTGAGCGCCACGGCAATCGCCGAACCAACCACCGGTACGGATGTCAGAAGCATAGAAACCACCATCAGGAGTCATGGTGACGGCTATGAACTCAACGGCCAGAAATTCAATATCGCCCATGCACCCATTGCAGATTTCATTCTGGTGGTGACGCGTATTGCCGATCTTGAGAAAAAGAATACGACGCTTGTTTTATTGGATCGCGGCCAGCAAGGCGTAACTTACGGCCAGCCAGACAACAAACTGGGAATGAGAGATCTGCCGACGGGCAGCCTGGGCTTTGACTCGGTGAAAATAAAACCCAGTCAAGTACTCGGCGTACCAGGCGAAGGCCTGCACGATCTGATCGATATCATCTCACTTGGCCGTCTGTATTACGGACTGGTTGCCGCCAACGTGATTACCCCTTTTCTGACCGATGCTCTTGCCTATAGCCGCAGCCGACGCAGTTTCAAGCTGTCCATCGATACCAATCAATATGTTCAGAAACGACTGATAGATATCAAGATAGGTATGGAGCGCAGCAAATGGCTGGCATATGCAGCGCTGAGCCAGTTGCTCAATGGTCACCCCGATGCACTGATGACCTGTTCTATCGCCAAGCTGGTCGGTTCAGAAGACTTGATCAATAGCGCACTCAGCCTGATCAGGTTGCATGGCAGTGTCGGCTACCACGAAGGTGGTATCACTGCCCTGGCACGCGACGCACTGGGTTTTTCCAGCGTAGGTGGCACAGAAGAGATGCATAGAAAAAATATTTTCAATCAAATGTCACGCCAGTCTGCCTAGTGAACTTAACTGGGGTGATCAAAACCCGCTGCGCAGCAGTGGATATGATTCCTGATAATGCCGTCCGGCCAATGCCGGGGATTTGAAGGAATATGTCTTAACCAACCGGAGATACGCATGTCGAAAAGGCCTTTCCCTCTCAATATCGAGATCAAATATCGCGACACAGATTCCATGGGTCATGTCAGCAGCCCTGTTTATTATGAATACATGCAGCATGCCTATGTGAAGTACATGCATACTTTGCTGGAACTCCCCTACACTGAAAAAGTGCCGCAGATCATGGTGAAAAGTTCTTGTGAATACCTGGTTCCTGCCAAACTGGGCGAGCAACTGATCGTAGAAACCAGCGTAACAAAATTCGGTGGCAAGAGCTTTGAGATCGAATATGAGATCTACCGTGACGACAGCGCAAAGACCTTGATGGCAAAAGGCGCATCCACCCATGTTTCTTTCGACCATGGTTCCGGAAGAACCACCACTGTTCCTGAGTATTTTAAGTCCAGTGTAGAAGCATACCAGCACACCCTTTGAGTACAGAAACAGGTGAGGGTATCCGGGTGATCCCGCGCCTGCAGGTTTTACAGCAGACACGTTCAATTTATCAATAGCGAGCAGACAAATGAAATCAGCAGACAGGCTTCCTCCACAACTTCGTCGTTCCTGGTTGTTTCTTGCAGGTGCAGATCAACAGGCACTGTCGGACGGTTGCCGCAGCGGCGCAGACGTACTGGTTCAGGAACTGGAAACTTTTACTCCGCCTGAGAGGCGTCCACAAGCTTACCGCATCTGTAACGGTGTCATGGCAGAATGGCGCGCAGCCGGAATTACCACGTCCATACGCGTCAATCCATTGGAGAAGGGCGGCGTGGATGACCTGCAGGCCGTGATGAAAGCCAGGCCGGAAATTATCCAGATGTCCCTGGTCGCAACACCGCAACAGGTAATAGCCCTGGATGAAGTTGTCACTCGCCTGGAAAAAGAATATGGCATAGAGCCAGGTTCTACTGAACTGGTGCCGAATATAGAAACGACACTGGGATTGATCAATACCATGGCAATTGCCAAAGCCAGTCCACGTGTAACAGCCGTGCTGGTTGCCACCGAAGATATGGTGGCTGATATAGGCTCTCAGCGTACTCGCGCCGGCAGGGAGCTTGATTATGTACGTTCGCGTTTCATCGTCGAATGTGCAGCCGTAGGTGTGTCGGCAATTGACTGTCCCTATAGCTATGTTGACAATGAAGGTGCGGAACTCGATATGCAGATCACCCGCAATCTGGGCTACAAAGCCAAGGCCATTGTCAATGCACAGTTCGTTGATGTAGTTAACCGCACGCTGACGCCTACCCACGCAGAAGTCGTGCTGGCAAACAAGATCGTCAAGACCTTTGATGAAGCCCGTGTGGCGGCCGGTGAAAGAAGGATCCCTGGCGCCATCGTTGATGGCTTCCTGGTTGAAGTCCCAGATTACCTGGCGGCTCGACGCCTGCTTGCCAGGGCAAGCCAGTTCGGTATTTCATGATACAAATTTAATGCAAGGTAATTACCATGGAAAATGTGCATCAAACCCTGAAATCAATCAAGACACTGACAGGAAAACTGAGCAATTTCAATACAGAAAATGCACCTGCCACGCCACATTCCCTATTTTTGGACTGGATGCAAGCAGCCATCAATGAACAGGTTGCTGAGCCGAATGTCATGACACTGTCGACCGTTGACAGTGATGGCCTGCCTGATGCCCGTTCTGTCGTCGTGTTGAACGTCAACGAGCAAGGCTGGCATTTTGCTGCGAATTCAGACAGCCCCAAAGGCCGTCAAATGGCCAGACTCCCTCATGCAGCGATGACCTGTTATTGGCCTGCAACAGGGCAACAAATCCGCTTGCGTGGCAAGATAGGCAAACTTGATCATGCTGCTGGCGCCAGTGACTTCATGACACGCCCTGAAAAGTCCAGGGCTTCCATACTGGCTGCAAAACAAAGCCAGGTCATGGAAAATCCGGGCGATCTCGATGCAGCTATCGCCCATCAGCTTGCTCGCATGGCAAACGAGCCTGATCTTGTTTCGCCGAGCTGGTCTATCTATACATTGTCGCCGGATGTTGTCGAATTCTGGCAATCCAGTGAGCAACGCCGCTTCACACGTTTGCGCTATCAGAAAATTGGCGTCACATGGCAACAGAACATTTTGTGGCCATAAGATAGCCTGACATGGCTGTGAACCAGCCTGACCATGAAATGAAATGCCCGGCTCACAAGGCCGGGCATTTTTTTTCTTGTCGCACCTGTCTGCACTTCAAGACTTCAAGCTGCGGTTATTTGCGATTTTCCGCCACGGCCGGGAAGAGCAGGACTAGCGAACCGCAATATTCAAAACAGTGTGCCTGCGCCTGCTTCAATATTACCGTCCACCAGTCCTGAGACACTGCTATCCGGGACCAAACCGGCGGATCAAGCCGGGAACAATTTTTCAGAGCCTGCCAGGGAGGATTGAATGGATGCCGTACTTTGCGCACGCATCTTTTCTTCATAGCCTGCAATTGCTTCCAGCATGGACAATTTTCCAGACTGTACATCTGCCAGCTTGTCCGCCAGAACCGCTGCGTCATACAAGGTTGTATTTCCACCCAGACCGCCAATCAGGCTCATCAGGTGGACCGCATCACCAAGCGCGGTAACCCTGCTGCTGGCCCAGGGTTCTTGCGGTCTGGCGCTGCGCATTGGCGCAATCGCGAGGGCATTCATGTCAACGTTTGAGAAGAGAGCCTTGAGAGCAGGATTCCAGTTCTCTACCACATTGGCAACATGACGGCTAATGTCTTCGACACTCATCGTGATATTTTCGCTATCACCCAGACCAAAAGTCTTGCGCTTGCCCAATACAGCCCAGTAAATGTAGTCGTCAACAGGATTGACCACATAGTCCAGATCAAGCGCTGCCGCCAATACCGCAGGCGACTCCTTGAAATGGACATTTTCAGCTACTGCAACCAGATCATCATCCATGATCACTGATGTACCGCTTTGCAGTATTTTCGCAATAGACTCTTTGACTCGACCAACAGGATAGGTTTTCCCATATATACAAACGATCCCTGTATCATAAGTCTGCAATTGTGGGAATTTCTGTTTGCGAACAGCGGAATTTGCGCCATCAGCTGCAATCAAGACGTCCGAAACCACAGTGCTGCCGTCAGAGAAATGGGCAATTACCTTGCCATCATCCCTTTCTTCATACTGAACAAAAACTTTATCGAAATGGACGTGACGCTTGAGACCGCACAGCAAAACTTCCCTCATGGTGAGGCGGTTCGCGGCCAGATCTTCTTTTATCTGCTGATCTCTTTCTTCTGCGGGAGGTGTCCAGGATGCTATCCATTCGTCGACCGTGCTTTCCAGTTTTGAATTCAGGCGATGCATGCCCTGAAACTGTTCACCGCAGGTACTTTCAAACAGTTTGTAATGGTTTTCGGACAGACATTGCGCCAGCGCTTCTTGCCCGGTATGGTCTATCCTCAAGCGGAAACTCTGGCTTTTTGTGTACGATGTCGCATCTTTTTCATACACATCAAAACGCACACCTCTTTTTTTCAAGCCCTGTGCCAGACTGAGTCCCCCCAGCCCGGCCCCGATGATTACCACATGGATGTCTGTCAAATTCATTATTCCCTCTATCAAGTTTGGCTATGTCTATATTGACGCTATTATTGGTTTACTACATGGCTACTTCTTCAAGATTGCTACTACATGATTGCTACCGCACTGCGACTACATTTGCTTGCTCCCAGGTACCGCCAACTGCCTTGTACAGGTTGATTGATGCAGCCAGGTAAGCACGTTTGGTTGCTATCAGGCTGGCCTGGGTCTGCAACAAGTCACGCTGTGCATTCAATACTTCCAGGTAGCTGCTATATCCATTCGAATAACGAACCTCTGCCAGGCGCAGACTGTCTTTCAATGCCAGCAGACGACGTTCGCTTGAAGCAGCTACGTCCTGCTCTGCCGACAGATTGACGAGCACATCGTGTACATCCCGAAATGCTCCTTGCACACTTTGCACATAAAGCGCGACAGCCTGTCTTTCTTTTGCCTTCGCACCGGCGACCACGGCATCGATGGCACCGCCGCGAAAAATGGGTTGCGTCAGATTCCCGGCCAGGCTCCAGAACAGGGAAGCAGGCTTGAATAAATCCTGCAATACACTGGATTCATAGCCAAGGCCGCTGGTCAGTTTTACCTGAGGGAAGTACAGGCTCCTTGCCTGGTTCAGGTCAGCATGCGCGGCAATCAGGGCTTGCTCGGAGGCGATGATGTCAGGGCGGCGATTCAGCAGGTCAGATGGCAAGTCACCTGGCAACACCGTACGCTGATAAATTTCGTCAATTTTCTTGCCACGCAAGATAACCGGTCTGGCTATTGCCTCTGGAGAACGGCCCAATAAAATGGCCAACGCTGACTCTGAAATTGCCTGTGCTTGCCGGGCCTGGCTGAGTATGGCTTCGGCAGCGGACACCTCGGAATCAGCCACATGCAAATCCAGTTCACCGATGGAGCCAGCTGAAAAACGCTTGCGCTGCAAACGCAGATTTTCCTGTCTGGTTGCCAGCGCCGCTTTGGCCAGTTCAACCTGATCATCATTGGCCAGCATGGTGAAATACGCCTGTACAACACTGGCGTATAAGGTGTTCATTACGATATTCTTGCCAGCTTCCTGTGCCAGCAGTCTGGCTCTTGCCGCCTGGTTTGCATAGGCCAGCTTTCCCCAAAAATCGATTTCATAGGAAGCGCTCAATCCAAACTGTATATCTGTACCAAACTGGTTTGCACCGGAACTGCTTTTGCCGTTATTGCGGCTGGCGCGTGATCTGGTTGTCCCGGCAACGGCATCAACCGCCGGAAAGCTTGCAGCACGCGCGGCCACCTCATTGGCCCGGGCTTCTTCAACACGCCCCGCTGCAACCGCCAGGTCCTGATTGTTGGCATAGGCTTCTCTGAGCAGTGACTCAAGCACAGGTTCATCATAAGACAGCCACCAGTGCTGCCAGTCCACCGGACCGACCTTTCCTTGTGTCGAAAATCCCTTTGGCGTATCCAGAGCAGGAGCCTGATAAGGTGTACCAACTGAAGCACAGGCAGACAGCATGAGGCTGGCGACCAGGGTACACAATACGCTGTTATTCTTCATGGCAGGCATGGGCTATTCCTTTACGGTCAAAGATTGGGGATAGGGCAGCACAGGGCCTGCATCGCTCGCTGTCGCCACGGATCGCGAGCCTGCTTTCAAACGCCACTCCTGAATCAGTTTGAAGAACAAAGGTACGAAGAAGATCGCCAGGAAAGTGGCCGCCAGCATGCCCCCGAGCACACCAGTACCAAGGGACTGACGTGCTGCCGCACCGGCTCCATGTGAAAAAGCAAGTGGTGTCACACCAAGAATGAACGCCATGGATGTCATCAGGATAGGGCGGAAACGCAGGCGCGCGGCCTCCAGTGCTGCAGCAACAGGGGTATACCCTTCATGAACCTTGATCACGGCAAATTCCACAATCAGGATGGCGTTCTTTGCAGAAAGTCCCAGCAAGGTGACCAGACCGATCTGGAAGTAGACGTCATTATTGAAACTGCGGAAATACACTGCCAGCAAGGCGCCAAATATCCCGAACGGCATGACCAGCAGCACCGACAAAGGTAACGACCATTTCTCATACTGGGCAGCAAGGATCATGAAAATCATCAGCACGCCAGCCCCCAGAGCCAGGCTGCCGGCATTGGCGCTACGCTTTTCCTGGAAGGATGCCCCACCCCAGTCATAGCTGGTATCCGCCGGCAGGATTTTTGCGGCTACACGTTCCATGGCAGCGAGAGCCTGACCTGAGCTGTAACCTGGCTTGGCGGCTCCCAATATCTTGATCGCCGGCAGTGCATTGAAATGCAGGACAGAATCAGGACCAGCTTCATAGCTGATGCGCGTAAAGGCACGCACCGGTATCATCATCCCCTTCACTGAGCGCACATACATGCTGCCTATATCTTCCGGCCTGGCGCGATATTGCCCTTCTGCCTGCAGCAAGACATTGTAGGTACGGCCATTTTTATTGAAGTCGTTGACGTAATAGCTACCCAGCGTGGCCGCCAGCGTGTTGTAGACTTCCGACAGCGTGATGCCCATCGCCCTGGCCTTGTCGTTATCGACATCGACAAATATCTGTGGCGACCTGGCCTGGAACAGGCTTTTGACACCAGCCAGTTCAGGCTGCTTATTGGCCTCTGCCAGAAAAGCCGGCAATACTTCTGCCAGACGCCTGACCCCGCCCTCGCCACGGTTTTGCATATAAAATTCAAAACCACCGATCTGGCCCA
Organism: Undibacterium paludis; assembly: GCF_022568815.1. Taxonomy (GTDB): domain Bacteria; phylum Pseudomonadota; class Gammaproteobacteria; order Burkholderiales; family Burkholderiaceae_D; genus Undibacterium. The sequence continues at coordinate 811,438 of NZ_JAKZHX010000001.1, forward strand.
GTCCCTGAATTGCCGGCGGGTTGAAGAACAGCGGCATGCCTTCCTTGACAGGCTTGGTCTTCTTCAGGTTTTCCAATACCAGCTGCTGTGCGGACTGGTCACGCTTGTCCCAGGGTTTGAGCGGTACGAACATGGTAGCTGCCGAAGACTTGATGGCACCACCGCCAAGAAAATCCAGGCCAACCATGGTCAGTGTCGTGTCTACATTTTTATTGGCGGTGACTATGCCCTCAACCTGTTTCATCATCGCGTTGGTGCGTTCAAGCGAAGCACCTTCCGGCAACATCGCAGCACTGATGAAGAAACCCTGGTCTTCATCAGGAACCAGTCCTCTGGGTACGGCATTCCACAGATAAACAGTCACGCCAACCATGCTGGCAAACAATACCAGTCCCAGTGCCGAACGCTTGATCAGAAAATTGACACCTCTGGTATAACGTGTCGTGAATCGCGCAAATGCTGCGTTGAACCAGATAAAGAAACGATGCGGCTGCTGGGCGGAAGGTTTGAGCAGGATGGCGCACAGCGCCGGTGTCAGTGTCAGTGCAACAAAGCCGGACAGTATCACCGCGATAGAAATCGTCACCGAGAACTGGCGATACAGTTCCCCGGCCAGGCCACCAAGAAAGGCCACCGGTGCAAACGCCGCAACCAGCACCAGCACGATGGCCACCACTGGCCCGGTCACCTCATGCATGGCTTCCAGCGCCGCATCTTTAGGTGACATACCATGTTCATTGATCAGCCTTTCGACATTTTCAAGGACAACGATGGCGTCATCAACAACAATGCCGATTGCCAGCACCATACCGAACAGGGTCAGGGTATTGATGCCATACCCGAGCAAATGCAGCGCAGCCAGTGTACCTATCAGAGAAACCGGCACCGCCAGTGTCGGGATGATGGTTGCACGCCAGCTCTGTAAAAACAGGTAGACGACTATAAAGACCAGCACCATCGCCTCACCCAGGGTCTTGATCACTTCTTTAATCGATTCAGTGACAAACGGGGTGGTGTCGTAAGGTGTGCTGTAGGTCATACCCTCAGGAAATTTAGCCTTCAGCTCCTGTAATGTTTTTTCTATGGCTTTGCGGGTTTCCAGTGCATTGGCGCCACTTTCCAGGAACATGCGTATGTTGGCAGAAGGGTGTCCGTTCACACGACCATAGACATTGTAATCTTGCGATCCCAGCTCTACGCGTGCAATGTCCTTGATCCTGATACTGGCTCCTTCTTCCGAACTTTTGACGATGATATTGGAAAACTGTTCCGGTTCCAGCATGCGGCCCTTGGCCGTGACTGTCATCGTCAATTCTTCGGTATTGTTGGGCGGCGCTCCCACTTTGCCCGCTGCATACAGCGAACTCTGTTCATTGATGGCGTTGGAAATGTCGGCCACCGTCACACCCAGCTGTGCCATGCGGTCCGGTCGCAGCCAGATGCGCATCGCATAATCCCGCGCACCGAGTACATGCACGTTGTTGGTTCCCGGCGTACGCTTCAGGGCGTCCAGCATATTACGGGTCACGTAGTTAGACAGATATAGCGCGTCATAGCGATCATCGGGTGAATACACGGCAGCAACCACCAGGAAGTTCGACGAGCTTTTACTGACCACCACACCCTGACGCCGCACCTCGGGCGGCAGTTTGGCTTCTGCCTGACGCACCCGGTTGTTCACATTGACGGCGGCAATATCAAGCGGTGTGCCGACTTCAAAGGTAACGTTGATGGAAACTCGCCCGTCTGAGGACGAAGTCGAATCCATATACAGCATTTTTTCCACACCATTGATCTGGTCTTCAATGGGCGCGGCAACTGTGCGCTCAAGCACCTCTGCGGAGGCGCCAGGATAATTGGCGACGACGTTGACCACCGGTGGAGAAACATCCGGATAGCGCGATATCGGCAGGGCCTTGAGCGCGAGCAGCCCTGCCAGCACGATCGCCAGCGACAGTACCGTCACGAAGATGGGACGGTCGATAAAAAATTTGGAGAACATTGGATTATCCCGTTATGGAAGGATTGGCATGAATCTGGCAAGGACGGATCATTAGCGAGCTGCCCCGGCTGCGGGCGCTGCCAATGACGGCGCTGATGAAGATGTCTTTGCTGTTGCTGTCGCCTCTACCGGATTGACCACCATGCCCGGCTTTGCCTTGAACAGGCCGTCGACGACGATACGATCACCTTCCTGCAGACCCTTGGTGACTATCCATGTACCATTTTTCAGGCCATCCAGTTCCACCGGACGCGGCACCAGCTTGTTCTCCGGGCCGACCGCCAGCACCATCTTGCCTTTAGGCGCATCGAGCACGGCGCGCTGCGGAATGGCTATCGCATTATTGAGGCTGGCGCCACTGAGCAGGACCCTGACAAATTGTCCAGGGCGCAGATTACCGTCTGGATTGGGGATTTGTGCACGCGCATCAAAACCACCGGTAGCCGGATTGATGCGTTCGCTGGAAAAATTCATTTTTCCGCTGACCGGATAAATGCTGCCGTCCGCAAGTTTGATGCTGACGTTAAAGCCCAGGCTGCCATTGGCGGCCCGTTTTCCCTCAAGACTGAGTGCGCCACTGTGCAAGTCCTTGTTCAGTTTCAGGAAATCAGATTCCGGGACGCTGAACCTGATATACATGGGGTCGGTCTGTACTATCGTCGTCAACAGACTGTCTGTCTGGGTGACCAGGCTCCCATTTGATTTTGCGGCCACACCGGTGACACCGCCGATAGGGGCCAGTACCTTGGTGTAACCCAGGTTCAATCTTGCCTCATTCACCTGTGCACGTGACTGCTTGACGCCAGCCTCGGCCGTTTCCAGTGTGGATCTGGCATCATCAAACTCTTTTTGACTGATGGCTTTTTCCGCCGCCAGAGGAGTCAGCCGTTCCAGCTCACGTCTGGCCTGATGCAATTTCGCTTCAGCGACTGCGGCATTCGCTTCGACCGAAGCCAGTTGTGTCTGGTAAGCACCGGGGTCAATCTGAAACAATGCCTGCCCTGCCTTGACGTTCACACCTTCTTCATACAGGCGGTTCTGCAGAATGCCGGAAATGCGTGCCCGTACCTCAGTCTCACGTGAGCCGGCTGTCTGGCCCACATATTCAAATTCAGCCGGCAGGGTCTTTGCATGTATGGTCATGCTGCTTACCTCGGGCGCTGGCTCATGTTCTGCTGCTACAGCAGTCCCCTGATGCTTGCTGCATGCGGACATGCCCAGTACGGGCAGGCTCAACACCAGTAGGGTACGCACTATACGGGATAATTGCGGGAACAACTGCGCATGCTCAGTGTGCGATATGTGATATGCCCTGACGACAGGGCGTAATTGTATGGATTCCATGATGCATTTTCTTTCTAACAAAAACAGTTCGTCAGCACTGGTCATGACAGACGCAGAGTGCTCTGGAATGGAAATTTTTTTAGCTGATGGCTCGAGGGTACATGTCGTCCTCCCTTGCTTTTTCCACGGTTCTTGATTTGCAGCGAAGATAAGCAAATCAGAAAGACGTGCGACAGCCTCCAGGCAAGGATGGTGTGGACAAGAGACATCCATCCCTGTCGGGCTGAGCAGCCCTCATCTCGCCGGCAGACGCCGGCATCTGATCAGGCTGCTTATTTTTATTTATTATTTTTATGGACCTGCTTAATTCTTTTCCAAAGGACGCAAGGTCAGTGAGGTCAAACCGGCGATCGCACTCAATATGGCGGTCGCCAGGAAGGCAGCGTGATACCCCTGCAACTGCGCCAGCAACGGCATGTCCAGATGAGCGGAGTCACGGGTAATCGTGTGCGCCAAAGTCGACAGGCAGGCAATACCAAGTGCTGCGCCCAACTGACGAGAGGTATTGAACAGGCCGGATGCGAGGCCTGCCTGTTTAGGCGGTATACCTGCCAGCGCAGTGTGGGCAGAAGTCATCAGCATCAGGCCCAGGCCCAGGCCGACCAGCAAGGTTGGACCAAGTACGTCAATAACATAATCTGGCGTTGCAGGCACCCTGGTCAGCCAGATCAGACCGGCCGCACTGACCAAACCGCCAAAGAATGGCAAGCGACGCACACCGCTGTCCATTAGCGGACGTGAGACTATCGCTGCAATGGCCAGTGTGATACCCATGGGCAGCAACGACAGACCGGTTTCCAGTGCGCTATAACCGGCGACCTGCTGGAGCACGATGGAAAGGAAAAAAGTGGAAGCCGTCAGTGAAGCACCAAGGCCCAGCACGACAATATTCCCCATGCGCACGCTATGCAGGGAGAAAATACTGAGTGGTATCAATGGTTGTTCCGTCTTGGCCTGAATGGTAAAAAAACTGACCAGCAACAGCGCTGCTGCACACAATGCTGCCAACACGATGCTTGAATTCCAGCCCATGCTCACGCTTTGCGAAATACCGAGTATCAATGCTCCCATGCCAAGGGTGATCGTTATCGCCCCCCAGACATCAAGTTTTGGACGTACCGTGCCTGGCTTGACTGGCGCCATGCAGGCAGCGACCCCAAGAATCAGCGCAAAGCCTATGGGAACATTGACAAACATCACCCAGCGCCAACCCGCCGAGGTAGTCAGCCAGCCGCCGATCACGACACCGAGTGCGGAGGCTATCGAGCTAGATGCTGCCCACATGGATATGGCCGTTGCCTTCGCCGAACCGGTGGGATAAACGGCGACAATCACGGCCAGGGTAGACGTTGCCAGAGCTGAGGCACCAAACCCCTGGATAGCACGCGAAACCAGCAGCATGGTACCGCTTTCAGCAAAGCCGCCTGCCAGGCTTGCCAGAGTAAATATCAGCAGGCCCGATTGCAGTACGATTTTACGACCAAACAAATCACTGGCGCGCGCAGCCAGCAGCATGAAGCCACCCAGACTCAACAGATAGGCATCAACCACCCATTGCAATTCCAGTTTGGACAGATGCAAATCGGTCTGCATGGCAGGCAAGGCAACGTTGACGATGGCGCCATCCATTACTACCATAAAAGAAGAAACACAGGCGATGACCACCGCTATCCACAAAGGAATATGCGGATGGATCAGCGAAGGAGCCGGCATGGCCGGCGCAGCAGAAGAAGCACTCATGATGAGCTCCTGAATATATTTGGTTGACGAAATTTGAGATGTAATATTTGCTTTATCACATGACACAGTATTGGACAGTTCATGTAAAAACTGATAACGTTGTTTAGACAAAAAATAGTGAGAACAGGCCATGTCTGAAAAAAAAATAGAAAATCCCACTTTTGATTTCAGTGAACGCAGTGATGGACCTGCCGTTGTCGCCGTCTGGGGTGACGACAGTGCAGAAAGCGGCTTCCGCCTGGGGACCCGTGAATATGACTGGCACAGCCACTTGCGTGGACAAATTTTTTGCGTGGAAAGCGGTCTGGTACACATGCGCACACCGCGAGGGTCCTGGTTGTCACCGCCAAACCGTGCAGGCTGGATACCGCCTGGCGAAGCACATCAGGTCACCATCAACAGTGCAATGAGCGGGTGGAGTGTCATGATCACGCCTGAGGCGGCTAAATACCTGCCCGACCAGCCCTGTGTGATGGGTGTGACCGAGTTGATGCGCTCGCTGGTGCGCCGCGCCGTGTCGTGGTCAGGGCAACTGGATCTGACACCGGAACAGGAACGCCTGATCGCCGTATTGCTTGACGAAATACGTCAGGCACCGCATGAGTCTTTGCATTTGCCCATGCCGCAAGACCGTCGTTTGCTAAGAGTCACTACCGCAATTTTTGAGCAGCCGGATATAGATCGTACGCTGGAAGAATGGGCAGCCTGGGCCGGTTTGTCAGCGCGCACTCTCACCAGGTTGTTTCGCGCAGAAACCGGAACCAGTTTCGCGCAATGGCGTCAGCAGGCCAGACTCACTCAGGCACTGGAGCGTCTGGCACAAGGCGAGCCGGTTGCCAATGTGGCCGAGTCCCTGGGATATGCAACCCCCAGCAATTTCATTGCCATGTTCCGGCGCAATTTTGGTGATTCACCGGCACACTATTTCGCGAGCAGAGGACTGTCTGTCTAGCCCTGTATCAGCCTGGCTCTGAAAAATCGCAATATTTCATCCCGCGCCGCCATGGTCGGCTGTCCCGCTTCATCAATCAGATGCGCCGTCACAACGCTATGCGGGGTTTTGACATAGCGCTGGAAAAAAGGAGCCGTGTCCTGGTTGGCGGCGTTGTCTGGCAACACCCTGGTGACGAAGCGCTCACCCAATGCTTCTGAAAATGCGGCAAAGCGCTGGGCGCGGCAGAAACTGTCGCCGTCAAACCGGTAAGCCATGACAGTCAGATCTTCACTTTCCAGCCGGCTGCGAACAGCCTGCAGATCAGCAGCATCCATTCCGGTGCCAGCAGGGTCGTCCAGCGGCAACGAAGGGTGGGCAACGACCGGGGCAAGTACGGTTTTGTCCAGCATCATGGAGAGAGCAAAATTACCGGTGAAGCACATGCCTATGGCGCCAACACCAGGGCCGCCGCATTCTTCATGCGCGAGCCTGGCAAGCGCTCGCAACCACAATGTGACCGGGCTACTACCCTTGTGCCCGGCAAAGGCGCGGAATTCTGCGCTGACACAGGCTTTCTGGAAAACGGCGGCTCCCTCTTCTGCACTGACCACGATACCGTCACGCCCGAACAACGAGGGCATGTACACTGTAAAACCAGCATCACGTACCCAGCGTGCAAAGCGCGCCACATGCGGGCTGATGCCGGGCATCTCTGTCATAACAATGACAGCCGGACCGCTGCCGCTGACATGGACAACTTTGTCCACATCATTGAGACTGATCTGGCGCTGTGTGAAATCGCTGATCGGATCATCTGCATGCATATCTGGTTTGCTGATATCTTTGATGGCGATGGACATGGTTGCTCCGTTTATTCCAGGGGCTTTTAGTGTAGGTTCGCCGCGACAGGTCTGGTAGCGGCGCTTTGGACATAATCAGGGTTGAATTGGACATGCATGTAGAATGCCTTCATGGAAGTTCCTTACTCCGCTTGATGCAGTCAGCTCAGGAGCAATCATTCATGCATTTCAGGATACGGATTCAACCCCTGTCAACTTTCTGGCTGGTTTTTCTGGCAGTCTGTCTCACGTCAGGAAAAGCCCATGCCGACACCAGTCTGAACGTTGGTTCCAAACGTTTTACTGAATCCTATATCCTCGGCGAAATCCTGACGCAGATAGCTGCACCTCATGGCCCGGCACATCACCTCCAGGGCCTTGGTAATACGGCTATCGTACTCAATGCTCTCAAGACCGGCAGTATTGACATCTACCCTGAATACCTGGGCACCATCCAGACCGAGATACTGAAACATGAAGGACCGGCCAGCCTGCCACAGTTACAGGCAGAACTGGCTTTGCAGGGGCTGGGCCTGGCAGTGCCACTGGGCTTCAACAATACCTATGCACTGGCGATGCGGCCAGATGCTGCTGACATGCCGGAATCACTGAGCGACCTGGCAAAAAAACCAGCTTTGCGCTTCGGCCTCTCGCATGAATTTTTGGGCCGCACCGATGGCTGGCCGGGTCTGGCCAGGCTCTACCAGTTGCCACAACGGCCTGCCGGACTGGATCACGGTATCGCCTATGATGCACTGGCTTCTGGCCAGGTCGATGTCATCGATATCTATTCCACCGATGCCAGGATCAAGCAGATGAACTTGCATGTGCTGCTTGACGACCGTCATTATTTCCCGCGCTATGACGCCGTATTGCTATACCGTCTTGATATGCCGGCACGTTTCCCCCAGGCCTGGGCAGCCATACAAAAGCTGGAAGGCAAGATAGACAATGCGCGAATGATTGCGATGAATGCTGCGGTGGAACTGGATGGCAAAAGCTTTGCACAGGTCGCGCAGCAGTTTTTATCCACCTCATCTCCCCCCGCTGCCGCAACAAGACGCGAAGGTCTGCTACAGAAACTGTTTGGCCCTGACTTCATGCGACTGACATGGCAACACCTGCTACTGGTACTGGCAGCCATCAGCCTGGCCTGCCTGCTGGGCATACCGCTGGGTATCATCGCCGCCTTTGCACCACGCCTGCGTCAGGCAGTAATGGCAGGTGTTGGCATTTTGCAGACCGTGCCCTCACTGGCCTTGCTGGCCATGCTGATCCCCCTGCTGGGCATGATAGGTTTTGTGCCGGCCCTGATTGCCCTGTCGCTGTATGCACTGCTGCCGGTAGTGCGCAATACCTGTGTCGGCATACTGCAAGTGCCTGATGGTTTGCGCATGGCAGCGCTGGCCCTGGGTTTGTCACACGGGCAAAGATTGCGGCATGTCGATTTGCCACTGGCCTTGCCCATGATACTGGCGGGCATCAAGACCGCTGCCGTCATGAGCGTGGGCACAGCAACGATCGCCGCCTTCATCGGAGCCGGTGGCTACGGCGAGCGCATCACCATAGGCCTGGCCCTCAACGACAACCAGATGCTGCTGGCCGGCGCCCTGCCCGCAGCCGCCCTGGCTTTGCTGACGCAATGGAGTTTTGACCTGCTTGAACGGCTGATTGTAAAGAAATACTAGGCGACACCCTTACCCCACATGCCTACCGGAATTTACAACGGTTTGGTAATATGCATCCGGACTTACTGCCTTTCGTGATTTCTCGCAACGGCAACAGCGGTACTTACCCCATTCCTCCCCCATTATTAGCAACACGACAACAGGCATATATAGCGAAGTGATGGCATACATTGAAAATCTGGCTCTATCCAGGCTGGCACGGCAGTGCGGCCTGGTGATTTCAATGGCGGCACTCACTGGCGCCCTCGCCGCTCCCGTCGCTTATGGCGGTACTACCCAGCCAGATACCACCTTGCAGGTACTGCATTGGTGGACTTCTGCCAGTGAGCGCAAGGCAGCAACGCTGCTGGCGGCCCGGCTGGCGGATGAGGGCGTGGTCTGGCGCGATGCCGGCATACCCGGCGGGGCTGGTATAGGCGCCGGCAAGGTCCTGAAAAGCCGGGTGCTGGCCAATGATGCGCCCGAAGTAACACAAATCATCGGGGTATCAATCAAAGAGTGGGCTGATCTTGGTTTTTTGCTGGAGCTCGACAAGGTCGCCAGCACCAACAAATGGAATACCGTTTTCTTCCCGACCATACAGAACCTGATACAGCACCGCAAACATGTGGTGGCTGCGCCGCTGGGCATACATCGCACCAATACCCTGTTTTACAACCGCAAGATTTTCACCAGCCTGAAACTGTCGCCCCCCGAAAGCTGGGATGAACTGGTTGTTGTCGCCGCCAGGCTGAAAGCAGCAGGCGTGATTCCACTGGCGCAGAGCAGCGAACCCTGGCAGGTTGCCACCCTGTTTGAAAATCTCATCCTGGCAGAGAGCGGACCAGACTATCATCGCGAACTGTTCGTCAAGCAGAATGCCCAGGCCGTGTCTGACAAACGCTTTGTCCAGGCGCTGGAGCGTTTGCGCCAGATGAAGGGCTGGATGAATAATCCTGTTGATGAACGGGTCTGGCCCGAAGTGGTACGGCAATTTGCCAGGAACGAAGCCGCGATGATGATCACCGGTGACTGGGTCAAAGGTGAGCTCAATGAAGGCGGTTTTGCCACGGACGAAGCCTTCTCTTGCACAGCCATGCCGGGTACGGCCAGGTACCATCTGTACAGCGTCGACACCTTCTCGATGTTTACCAATGACTATTCAAGGGTAGCGGCGCAGGAAAAACTGGCCAGGCTGGTCGCCACCCCGGCCGTACAGGCTGAATACAATGCGGTCAAAGGTTCTGTATCGGTACGGCGCGACGCTGATCCCGCCAAAATGGACAGTTGCGCCCGCGCGTCCTGGACGACTTTTGCACAAGGTGCAGCAGTACAGGCACCCAGTCTGGTACACCGGATGGCGACAGATGAAACCAGCAAGGATGCCATCATCGCCGTCATACATCGCTACTTTATAGATGGCAATGTCAGTATCGCAGAAACACAGGCAAAACTGGCAGCGATGTACCGGGCATTCAGCAGTAACCGCAAGACTAACCAATAAGAACATATCAGGCAGACAAAGATGACACGCAAAATACTCATCGTCGATGACGACCAGAAAACCCGGGTGCTGTTGAAAACCTATCTGGAAAAAAACCAGTATGAAGTCATCCTGTCCCATAATGGCGAGAGCTTCGTAACCGAATTCAACAGCCAGATGACACAGTTGTCACTGGTGATACTCGATGTAATGCTGCCTGATACTGACGGCTTTGCCCTATGCAAGATCGTGCGTCAGCGCTCCAATATTCCCATCATCATGCTGACCGCCAGCTCTGACGATACTGACCGCATCGTCGGACTGGAGCTAGGCGCAGATGATTACATCGCCAAGCCTTATAACCCGCGCGAACTGCTGGCACGTATCAAGGCCATCCTGCGTCGCTCGGGATCAGGCACTGCCGACGTGGCAGCTGCGCCGCGTTTTTACCGTTTCCTGGGGTTTACCCTGGATCTGGTAGAACGCAAGGTCACCGATGCCGCCGGTGAACTGGTGGCATTGACTGGCATGGATTACCAGTTGCTCAAATATTTTGTCGAACACCCTGGCGACGTACTCGATCGCAACGTTCTGTCAGAAGAAACCCGGGGCCGCGACGCCGGTCCCCTGGACAGATCGCTTGATGTACAGATCAGCCGTCTGCGCCTGTTGTTGAAGGACGACAGCAAGCAGCCAACCCTGATCAAGACGGTGCGCGGTGCCGGCTATGTGTTTTCTGCCGATGTGAGTGTCGCCAGTGTCTGAAGCTGTCAACGATGCCCAGCCCGACAAGGCCGTTGGCTACGACATGCGCTGGCACTGGTTGCCACAGTCGCTGCTGGGGCGTCTGTCACTGGTGATGGTGTTTGGCGTCTTGCTGACACAACTGGTCGGTAGCGCCATCTGGACCACGCAGCAAAGAGCCAAGGCAGAGATAGAGGCAACCACAGCGGCGCAATACCTGGCGCATAGCGCATCAAGTGCGATACGTTTCTTCCGCAGCCTGCCGCCAAGTTACCGTACCGTGCTGATACAGCAGTTTCGCGAAATGGGTGGCACACGTTTTTTTGTACAGACCAATACAGCCCCGGTACCCATCACGGAAATCGAGCCGCAGGCACTGGCGCAAGCCGTGGCCGCCAAGGTCAGCAATACCCTGAAGACTGACTTGCCGCAATACCCTGAATTCAAGGTCGCCTTTGCCTGGCCCGATCAGCTGATGACCTCGGTTGATGGTACCCGCATCAGCGATTTACCGGAAAGCTGGGTGCAGCATATCTTGCTGATCAAGCCTGAACCTGCCCCGGTACTGGTCATACAGACCGAACTGGAACCAGGTAACTGGCTATACCTGGCAGCCCTGATGCCCAACCCCTACTTCCTCAAAGGCAGTGACCCCCTGTCATTTGACCGGCTGGTCTTGCAAGGCTTGTCGCTGGCCGCGGTACTGCTGTTATCTATCATGGTGGTGCGCTGGATCACCCGCCCGCTTGCAGCCCTGTCCGATGCGGCAGCGGCCTTTGGCAAGGGTGAGCCGGTGCCCGACCTGCCGGAAGATGGCAGCAGGGAATTCATCAATACTGCGCGCGCCTTTGCCGCCATGCGCCAGCGCATACAAAGTTACCTGGAAGATCGCGAGCGCCTGTTCATCTCTATCTCGCATGATCTGCGCACGCCTATCACGCGCCTGAAACTGCGTTCAGAATTGCTCGATGATGATGTCTTGCGTGGTGAATTTGAAGAGGACCTTGATGATCTCGACATGATGGTCAAGGGCGCATTGCAATGCGTAAAAGATACCGACATCCATGAAAACCCGACCGAAGTCCGGCTCGATTTGCTGATACGCCGCCTGGTACGCAGCGCCCATCTGGCCAAACATGACGTCAGGTTTGAAGAATCAGGTATCAGCGTAGTTGGCAAGCCACTGGCCCTGAAACGCGCCATCGGTAATCTGCTCGACAACGCACTCTACTATGGAGAAAAGGCAGAGATCAGCGTACAGACGCTGGATGGCAAAGTAGTAATCACCGTGCGCGACCACGGCCCCGGCGTACCCGAAGACGCCCTGCCCAGCCTGTTCGACCCCTATGTGCGCCTGGTACACGGACGCAGCCAGAATGAAACCGGCCTGGGCCTGGGCCTGGGCATTGCCCGCAGTGTCATAGAAGCACATGGCGGCAGCCTGATGCTGGAAAATCACCCCGAAGGCGGCTTGAATGCCATTATCACCCTGCCGCAATAAGTGACCACAATAAGCAGTCATCATCAATAGTCGCGATCAGCAACCACAGTCAACATCGGCAACAGGTACTGTTGATGCACATCCGACTTGTTAGCGTCATTCCCGAAATGGTTCTGATCGGGAATCCACAAATGGCCACTCACCGTTCAGGCGGGATGACTCTGAGGACGCAGCCAAACCGACAGACATCCGTACAAAATCCTCCATCTGTGCAATTCACAACACTGGCATCCTGACTTTTGTAAAGTTTTGTAAGGAATTCTTAAGTAAGGTTTTGATACTTCATGAACCTGAAAACCCTGCTATCGGAACCAGCCCAGTGAACAGCAATACCAGTTGGCAAAGTGGGTAAGGAATTGTAAGCAAGTCTCATCAGTACACTAAAGAAAACTCAATAAAATCAAAGAGATAAGAAAACCACGCATCAGCAAATACGCAAGTGGCATTACATTGGGTGCGTTGCTAGTATCGGTTTCAGGAAATGAATGATTTATATCCATTCATCAGGTTGCGAATCAGGTAAAGGATTTTCCTTGAAACGTTTTTTCAACATAGCGATGTTGTACGCCACGACAGTGATGAGCGCCGCACATGCCGGCACACTCGTCATGGAAAGCTGGCGTGTCGACGACAAGGCTTTGTGGGAAACGGCTTTGATACCCGCCTTCAACAAACGTCACCCCGGCATAGAAGTCAGGTTTGCGCCAACCACGCCAACTGAATATGACAGTGCACTGCTGACACACTTCAGCAACGGCACAGCGGGTGACCTGGTCGCCTGCCGGCCTTTTGACGTGTCGCAGTCCTTGTATAACAAGGGTTACCTGGAAAGGCTCGATGGCAAACCCGGTATGGAGAATTTTGAAGCCACTGCCTTGCTGGCATGGCAAACCGACGATGCCAGAACGACGTTTTGTATGCCGGTGGCATCGGTCATCCACGGCTTTCTGTATAACAAGAAGATTTTCAAGAAGCTGGGTCTGCAAGCACCCAAAACCCAGGCTGAGTTTTTGAACGCACTTGATACAGTCAAGAGAAACGGTAGCTATGTGCCACTGGCGCTGGGCACGGCAGAAAAATGGGAAGCAGCGCAAACCCTGTTCACCAGCATAGGACCCAATTACTGGCGCGGTGAAGCCGGTCGCAAGGCACTGATCGCCGGTAAGGCCAGGTTCACTGACCCGCAATATGTAGCTGCCTTTGAATACGAAGCCACGCTGGCGGCGTATCTGCCCAACAATGCCAGCACACAAACCTATAGCGACAGTCAGCATCAGTTTGCATCTGGCCGGGCCGCGGTGTACCCGGTTGGGTCATGGGATATTTCTTATTTCAACCAGGTGGCAGGTCTTGAGTTTGGCGTGTTTGCACCACCTGTGCGTACGGCGGGTGACAAATGCTACATCCTTGACCATATGGACATAGGCATAGGTATCAACAAGAAATCCAGAAACAAGGATGAAGCCTACAAGTTTCTGGAGTGGCTGGGTTCGCAGGAATTTGCCGATCTGTATACCAATCGCGTCACCGGATTTTTTTCCCTGTCGAACCATTTGATCGCCGTGCGTGACCCCATAGGCAAGCAAATGATGGAATGGCGTACTGCCTGCGAATCAAGCATACGCTTTAATGCACAGATACTGAACCGTGGCCAGCCGAGCATGGAACAGGAGTTATGGAATGTCAATGCCGAAGTCTTGAATGGCACGATCGCCGCCAAAGAAGCGGCGGCGAGAATACAAAATAGTTTTGCAAGTGTGTACCGGTCCAAGCGTTAAGATCATACCTCCCCCAAGAAGTGTGATTTTTTACCGACGCCCAGCGTGGCGTCGGTTTTTTTAAACTTGTCCTGACACATCGTCAAGAAAGATTTTCAAATCAAGCTGTATTGAAAAAACTGGTAAGACAAAAAAAGAAGCGAAGAGAGAAGAAAACAAAGTGCTGCGCGAATTATTTTAATACCCAATAGCATGGAAAACCTGAGGAGATGTGAGATGAGCAAGCCTGTATTCAAGAAAAAGATTCTGCCGCAATTGATAGCCCTGGTGCTGAGCACTACAGCATGCCAAGTGGTCTATGCTGCCGATGAAGCACCGCCGGCAAATGCCACCAGCAAGGATGGCTCGCAAGTGATTGAAGTGCGCGGCATACGTGACACCCTGAAAAAGAACCTGGCCGGCAAGCGTGACTCACAAAACATCGTCGATACCGTCAACTCTGAAGACCTGGGTAAATTCCCTGACAAGAACGTGGCTGACTCCCTGCAACGTGTACCCGGCATTTCGGTAGACCGTACCTGGGGTGAAGGCCGCGACATATTTGTACGCGGCACAGACAAGAGTCTCAACATGACACAGTTAAATGGTCAATCGGTCGCATCGGCATACTGGTGGAAAAATGATTCACAAAGCCGTGGTTTTAACTACGACATCCTGCCATCCGAGCTGGTCGGCAGTCTGGATGTCTACAAGAGTCCGTCTGCTGATCTTGATGAAGGCAGTATAGGTGGCCTGGTCAATGTCAAGACCCGCAAACCGCTGCAGTTCAAGACACCGCTGACAGCACAATTCTCGCTCGAAGCCACGTACAGCGAATTGCCCAAGAAGACAGACCCGCAAATTTCCGGCCTGGTTAACTGGAAGAATGATGAAAACACCATGGGCATCCTGCTGTCTTTGAGCAAGCAGAAACGCACCATGCGCCGTGACGGTCTGGAAAACTTTACCGATTCGACCAAATACACCATCATCGACCAGAACAATGTCGCAACACCCAATGCCTATGCATCATGGGGTGGCGGCTCGGCAATATTCCGACAGGATCGTGAACGTACTACCGGCAACGTGACCCTGCAGATCAAACCTAATCGCGACAGCGACATATCTGTGAATTACATTAATTCAGATATGAACATGGATAACAATAACCAGAACTACCTGTGGCAGATAGGCGGTCTGGCAGATGGCAATAATGTTATCCGTATCACCAATCCGCGTTTCATCACGACTTCAGACGGCACCAAGGCAGTAGTCGGCGGCACCGTGGGCCCGACTACCGGTGTCTCGTTTGAACCTATCTACCGTGAAGCCTATATCAAATCCAAGGTACTCGATATCGAAGGCAATTATGAAGGCGATGGCTGGAAACTGCACGGCCAGGCCGGCAGTACCGCTGCCGAAGGCGGCAGCAAGCATGACCGCAATTTCTGGTTCACTGGCAATACCCGCGCCACCGTCAATATCGCGCCGGACACTTATGAAGTCTCTTACCTGGACATGAGTCCGCTGGACCCGACCAAGCTGACCTTGCAAAATGCGCGCGACTGGGTACGCAAGATGGAAAGCAAAGAGAACTATGTGCAGGGCGACCTGACCTGGGACCTGACGGGCTCCGCCATCAAGGATATCAAGGTTGGTTTGAAATATCGCGACAATACCGTACAGAATCACCGCACCATCGGTACGGTAGGCCCGGGCAGCACAGGCTGGCAATCCTTCAGCCTGGCGGACCTGTCCACCGGCGCCTCGCCACTGCTGAGCCAGGCTGCAGCCACATCCGGTTCACTGACCCAATATGCCTGGGTTGATGACGGCCTGGCCGCCAGCAAGGGCTTTGCCATGTATGACAAGGGCATGGTCTATAACGAAGCCAAGGGCGAGTATTACAAGATACAGGAAAAAATCACTGCAGCTTATGCCAAGGCCGATTTCGCCGTTGATAAATGGCGTGGTGATTTTGGTGTGCGCCTGGTCAAGACCGAGCAGACCTCAGAAGCTTATCAAGACCTGACCGGCAAAGGTAATTACGTGATCGGCAGCACGACACGTACGTATAACGATGTCTTGCCGAGCCTTAATGTCGTCTACGACTTCCGCAAAGACCTGATCATACGCGGCGCAGTGGCCCGCGTGATGGCACGCAATACCTATAGCGACCTGAGCGCCAGTACCGAAGTCAGCGGCACCACCAATGCAGCCACCGCCGGTAACCCTTTGCTCAAACCTTACCATGCTGACCAGGCAGAGATCGGTGCCGAATGGTATTTCGCCGATGCATCGATGCTGTCTGCCACCCTGTTCACCAAACGCCTCGATACCTTCATCTATACCTCGACTGCGCAAGAGAATGTCGGTGGTGTGATGCGCCCGGTAACACGTCCGCACAATGCTGACAATGGCGCGGTCATCAACGGTCTGGAACTGCAATGGCAACAGGCTTTTGGTAATGGCTTTGGCGCCATCGTCAACTACACCTTTACCGATGCGAAGGCAGGCTCCATCGCTGGCGGACAAAAACTGAACGTCATCGGCAATTCACGCAATCAGTTGAACGCCAGTGGCTACTATGAAAAGAACGGCATCAGCTTCCGCCTGTCGTATAACTACCGTTCCAAATCCTACGGTGGCCTGGATGAAGGTGGTCAGGATGTCACCAGCGCCTATGGCCAGTGGGATGCAACAGCCAACTGGGATATCACACCAAAGATCAGCCTGTTCGCCACTGCTGTCAACCTGACCAACTCTGTGATACGCACCAACACCACAGACGGCCTGCCAGTTGGCGTGTATGAAAACGGCGCACGTTACAGCGTAGGTGTCAGAGCCAAGTTCTGATGTGAACCATGATCTGGGTTATCCAGATCAGCTTGCCGGAAAAGCCTCCCCTGACGCATCTGTGGGGGAGGCTTTTTTCCGACGCATGACGCAGCCTGAAGCACAAACCGTTTACTGGCAGTCAACTTACCTTATTTCTGGAACCCCTCATGAATAACAATGATCAAGCAACAGGATCGACAAGAGATGTGGTGATAGCCATGCTATTCATCAGTCTTCTGTTTTTCATCCTGGGTTTTGCCACCTGGCTCAATGGTTCGCTGATTCCCTTCCTGAAGATAGTCTGCGACCTCAACAACTTCCAGGCACTGTGGGTCACCTTTGCCTTTTACATTGCCTATACCGTCATGGCCCTGCCCTCCGCCGCCATACTGAGCCGTACCGGCTATAAGAACGGCATGACACTGGGGCTGGGCATCATGGCGATAGGCGCACTGCTGTTCATCCCGGCGGCCAGGTCCAGTTATTACGGCTTTTTCCTGCTGGCCCTGTTCACACTGGCCACCGGCATGACACTGATGCAAACCGCCATCAACCCCTATATCGTCTGCATAGGTTCCCGTGACAGCGCCGCCATGCGCATCAGCATCATGGGCCTGTTCAACAAGGGGGCGGGCATTGTAGTGCCCTTGGTGTTTTCCGCACTCATCCTGTCGGGCATAGACAAGTATTCTGACGCAGCGCTGGCCGTACTCGACCAGGCCGGCAGGGAAGCCATGCGCTCGGAACTGTCGTCACGCCTGATCTTCCCCTATGCCATCATGGCGGGAGGTTTGCTGGTCTTCATGCTCATCATCCATTTTTCTTCACTGCCTGACCTGCCGCTGGAAAAAGAAGAAAATCAGCCAGCCGTCAAGAAACTTGGCGTGCTGCAATTCCCGCAACTGGTGCTAGGCGCCCTGTCCCTGTTTGCCTATGTCGGCGTGGAAGTCATCGCCGGCGACACCATAGGCCTGTATGGCCGTCACCTCGGTGTGAAAACCTATGCCGTGCTGACGTCATACACCATGGGCTTCATGGTGCTGGGCTACCTGATCGGTGCGACCATGATACCGAAACTGATGTCACAAAAAACCGCCCTGCTGCTGTCCGCCGTCAGCGGTGTGTTCTTTACCGCAGGTGTGGCACTGAGCTCCCCCATAGAAACCGGCATCTCGCAAACCCTGCTTGGCTGGGCAGGCGTACCTGCCGTGCCCAATACCGTCATGTTCCTGGCCATGCTGGGCCTGGCCAATGCCCTGGTCTGGCCAGCCATCTGGCCGCTGGCCCTGCAAGGCCTGGGCAAATACACGGCAGCCGGTTCCGCCCTGCTGATCATGGGCATAGCCGGCGGCGCCCTGCTGCCCATGCTGTACGGCCGCCTGTCTGACGCAGGCAATTCGCAGACTGCCTACTGGGTGATGCTGCCCTGCTATCTGATGATTTTTTTCTATGCAGTGAAGGGGTACAAATTAAGGAGCTGGGGTGCGGATACCGGCAGCCTGGAGCGAGTGGATCAGACAGGGTGAGCTACCCATTAGTTATTTGCAGTTATCATTTTCTTCATACTCACATCCCCGCCGCATAGAGGATGTGGGTAAATCACCGACTCTGCTTTTACCCCGCCGAAGACAATACATTTCTCCAAGATTGCCCTCCAGATTTCTGATCAGATCCATCTGTTCATGGCGACCCGCTGCCTGATTGACCAGCCAGATCCTCCCAAAATCACGAGCTGCTACTATAAGTATTTTTGATGCTTGAAAAGGAATAGCGTGAACAAAGAAGAACTTAAAAGTGTGTTTGATCAACAAGCTTCCAGTTACGATCAGCAGTGGGCAAGGATGGCTGCAATCAACAACGGCCTCTACTTTCTGCTGGAATCTGTTTTTTCCGAGTTACCGCCAGAGGCCAGGATTCTTTGCGTCGGAGTAGGCACAGGAAAAGAGTTGATTCACCTGGCAAAAGAAAATCCGGGCTGGCGTTTTACTGCAGTTGAGCCTTCGGGCGCCATGCTGGATGTCTGTCGCCAGCGTGCAACTGAAGAAGGGCTCGGCTCCCGATGCTATTTTCATGAAGGCTATCTTGACTCGTTGCCTGCAATGGAACTCCATGATGCGGCAACATGCTTCCTGGTTTCCCAATTCATGCTCGATAAAGAGACACGCTCCGGTTTCTTCCGGCAAATCGCCAGTCAACTTCAGCCGGGTGGCCTGCTCGCCAATTCGGATTTATCCTCAGGTACAGATTCAGATAACGGTGATGCCCTGCTCAAAGTATGGTGGAAAGTGATGGCGACATCCAATCTTTCCCCTGAAGGACTTAAGCGCATGAAGGCGGCCTATGCAAAAGATGTCGCTGTTTTACCGTCGGCTGAAGTGAAGTCCATTATTCAATCCGGCGGTTTTGCGGCACCGGTACAATTCTTTCAATCGGGCTTGATTCATGCGTGGTTTGCCAAACGTGTTTGAACCAATACGGGAAAGGAAAGTTAAAAGTGTGTTCCGATCAGCAAGAATAGGTTTCATCGACATATCATTGCCAATGAAACCACAGATTTTATTGCTCATAGATTAACAATATAACACCATCAAATTTCCCGGATTTACATCTGGAAACAAGCACCAATAAATACCGCCAGCCCCTTGTGATAATGTACCAATTCAGCAATACTTCGCCTACGCCGGATATACTGGTATCCGCCGAATAGCTGTTGGCTGCTATCACTACAATTGCCTGACAGCATCCTGCAAGAATTTTGTTTTTGGAGAACACTATGGGTCTGTGGAACAAGCTCAGTAATGAATTTATCGACATCGTCGAGTGGCTAGATGACAGTCCCGATGTGATGGTGCATCGCTTTGAGCGCTATCAGAATGAAATCAAGATGGGTGCCAAGCTGACGGTGCGTGAGGGCCAAATTGCTGTCATGGTCAATGAAGGCCAGATGGGCAAGGGGCAGGTGGCGGATGTGTTCATGCCTGGCATGTATGAGCTGTCAACCGAGAACATGCCTTTGCTGAGTACGCTCAAGGGCTGGAAGTATGGCTTTAACAGCCCCTTCAAGGCAGAAGTGTATTTCTTCAAGACCACGCGCTTTACCAACATGAAATGGGGCACGGCCGGGCCTGCCACCATGCGCGACCCGGAATTTGGCGTAGTGCGTGTGACGGCCTTTGGTATTTATGGCATACGCATCGTTGATGCCAAGGCCATGCTGACTGAACTGGTGGGCACCAAAGCCGACTTTACGACGGCGGATATAGAAGAGAACCTGCGCGGCAAGATAGGCATGCGCATCAAGGAAGTGATGCCTGAAATTGGCGTGCCTGTCATCGACCTGGAAGCCAAGGTCACTGAAGTGGGCAGGCGCATACAGGAGAAAATTGCTTCTGACTTTACCCAGTATGGTCTGGAACTGTGCGAAGTGCAGGTGCAAGACATAGGCTTGCCGGAAGAAGTCGAAAAAGCCATAGACCAGCAGGGTGCGATGCGCGTCATCGGCAATATGAACCAGTTTGCCCAATACCAGGGCGCACAGGCTTTGCGTGATGCGGCGCAAAACCCTGGCATGGCAGGGGCAATGATGGGCGTGGGTGTAGGTGGTATGTTAAGCCAGAGCATGGGCACCATGTTTGGTAATAATCCACAACCAGCGGCAGCGCCTGCTGCCAGCCCGGCACCTGCAGCAGGCGGCGGCATGCCGCCACCTTTGCCGACTGCAGTATCTTATTTTGTCGCGCAAAATGGCGCGCAGACCGGACCATTTGATCTGGTTGTGTTGCAATCACACGTGGGCAATGGCAGTTTGACGCGTGACAGCCTGGTATGGCGTCAGGGCATGGCAGCCTGGGGCAAGGCGGGTGAACAGGCTGATTTGTCCGGCTTGTTTGCAGCCATGCCACCACCACTGCCACCGCAATAAACTCCTACACTGATACGGCGTCACAACTAGTGGACTGTAACAGTGGAATCGAGAGTGAAGGGCATGTGCCCGACGCATCAGGGCAAGGCGCAAAACGCAAAACGCAGCCATGATCGTCGTGCACATGACAGGCACTCCGATTTCGCGTTACAGTTCCCTAGTGGTTGCGACGCTTTCTATTTTGTTCTGGAATCATCAACGTGACGACAAAAACCTACCCCTGCAAATCCTGCGGCGCCAAGCTCGAATACGCACCCGGTCAGCATGCCCTGCAATGCCCGTATTGTGGCGACAAAAATGAAATCCCTGAAGACAAGGAAGCCACGGTCGCCGCAGTAGAAGAGCTCGATTACCAGGCTTACCTGGCAGAACAGGCTGGCAATGAACCCATGCTCGCCAGCCAGCATGTGAAGTGCACGGGCTGCGGGGCAGAGTCGCAACTGGCAGCCAATCTGGTGTCTGACCGTTGCCCGTTTTGCGCGGTACCGTTGATCGCCGCCAATGCCTATTCTGCACGCAAGATCAAACCCAAGGCGATAGCGCCATTTGATATCAAGGAATCAGAAGCGCGCAGCAAGTTCGCCAACTGGATCACCGGCCTGTGGTTCGCACCGAATGCGCTAAAGCAGGCTTACCGGGCCGAGCGTGGCTTGAAGGGTATCTACACCCCTTACTGGACGTACGATGCCGACAGCGACACCACCTACCAGGGCCAGCGCGGCGTCGATTACACGGTAACAGAAAACTACACCGAAAACGGTGAGACCAAGAGCCGGCAGGTCACAAAAACCAACTGGTACCCGGCTGTCGGTGCAGTGCAGGTATCTTTTGATGATGTGCTGGTCGTCGGCTCAAAAACCCTGCCAACGTCGTATGCAGAAAACCTTGCACCATGGCGTCTGGAAAAACTGCAGGGCTACCGCGACGACTATGTATCCGGTTTCACGGTAGAGGCTTACCAAGTGGGCCTGGAGCCCGGCTTTGTCGATGCCCAGGGCAAGATGGAAAGTGAAATCCGCAATGCCATCTGCCGCGACATCGGCGGCGACCACCAGCGCATCATTGCGATGCAGCCGCGTTATTCGAATATCAGCTTCAAGCACATCTTGTTACCTATCTGGCTGTCGTCTTATAAGTATGGCGACAAGACTTACCGCTTCCTGGTCAATGGTCAGACTGGCCAGGTGCAGGGCGAGCGCCCGTATTCAGCGTGGAAGATTGCGGGGGCGGTGTTGCTGGCAGTGGTAGTGATAGGTGTAGTTATTATGCTTGGGCATAAATAAAAACTGGTCATGGTTTCAGATTTCAAGTGTCTGGATTGCGAGCTGCAATTTTCCGTTGGAGCATTTCACTATCACAATTTTTCGCATGGATATGGCGGTCGGGTTTTATCGGTATGCCGTCATTGTGGTACCCCTCACTCAATTGAGACTGCATTGCATGAGAGAGGAGATGAGTTCTGGGAAATTTATGAAATCATTGTTGATACGATTGCCGAGCATGGTCGTGTTCCTATGATGATCCGACTACGCCAAGTCAAAAAGATGAATGTAGAAGAGGCAAGAAGAACAATAGATGATCTGCCCTTCACATTTAAACAGGAGTTAACAGAAAGCACTGCAAAAGACATATCCAAGAAATTGGGTTTGCTTGGTATTGGAACGACAATACGTATTTATGAACGCCGCAAAAATCCAGGCTACGGGCCCCTGATGGCAGATAGATTAATGTCACCTGGGTTTCCTTGCTTCAATGAAGAAGGCAGCCAGAAACCAGAGCAACTAATTGAGACTAATGGTGATATTTTTCAAAAAAATGGAGATATCAATTCAGAAATAAAATGCGCTCACTGCCATAAAGATCATTCTTTAGCTAGATCATGGTCTCCCGAATGCAAATGTCCAAATTGCAAGGGCTCTCTGAAAATCATTTCTGAGTGGATCACATAGATTTTCTAACCGAAGCCCTACGCCAGAAGGTATCTACTCACAGGATGAATGGCGCAACCAAGTATTAAAATAGAAAATCCTGGATACTGAGTTGACCCATCGATAATCTATGTAAAATTAAAATCTATTGGTAACTGTATTCAAAGCTCAACGCCCCATTAACACCTCCATCATGCGTTTGGGGTTCGCCAGAAAATCTCGCGTCACTTTAAAGTGCTCGGTGTCTTCATAGGCAATTTCCGCAATACCGTCTTTGCCGCATTGATAAATGCAGGCATCAGGATAAGCCATGAGTATCGGTGAATGAGTGGCGATAATGAATTGCGAATTGTCTTCAATCAAATCATGGATGCGCGACAACACCGCGAGTTGCCTTTGTGGCGATAGAGCTGCCTCGGGCTCATCGAGTATATACAAACCCTGGCCGCTGAAGCGTTCTGTCATCAGTTTCAGGAAGGATTCGCCATGTGATTGTTCATGCAGAGAAATTCCACCATAGGATTTGATAATGGGTGGAGCTGGATAAGACCTGTCTTCGTCAAGCCTTTCAATTTCAGTAGCCACATTGAAAAAACTCTCGGCACGCAAGAAGAAGCCGTCACGCGGCCTGCGTATGCCTTTGGCAATACGCAGGTATTCATCCAGCACCGAGTGTGAACGCCGCGTACCAAAACTGAAGTTCTTGGTGCCACCTTCCGCATTGAAGCCCATGGCGACTGCGATCGCTTCCAGCAAGGTAGATTTACCCGAGCCATTTTCACCAACAAAGTAAGTGATCTTGGGATGCAGATCGACATAGTCGAAATTTTTTATCGAAGGTAAAGAGAAGGGATAGCGTTCAAAAGATTCGACGATATCCCTGCGCAGACTGACGCGGCTAACATATTGCTTAGAAATCATGGCGTTTAAGCAATGTAAGTTCCTGATTGCGCACTGCTATTCAAACTGCTTCCGGAAATCTGCAAACTGCGCACTCAAATCACTGACCTGCTGTTTGAGTTGCGCTACTTCTGCTTCCAGCAAGCCTACCCTGTCCCCCCTTGAGCCACCAGCACTGCCAGGGTGACTGGTTTCCGCCTGCTCCAGGTCAGCTTCGTCGCAGGACAGCAGGTGTGCATAACGTGGCTCCTTGGTGCCCGGTGTGAGTGCGAGTTTTGCCACCAGTGGCGGGTATTTGTCCATCAGGTATTCCAGGCATTTTTCCACCTCAGCGACCGTGGCAAACTCATGCAGGCGACCGGCGCGGCTGCGGATTTCGCCGGCAGTCTGGAAGCCGCGCAGCATCAGTATCGCCAGCACAGCGACCTTGGGCTGATCCAGCATCCACTTGATGCGCATTCGATGCTCATACTTGGCGACGCGGGCGCCGGCCTGGTGAATGGCGTTGGCCAGTTTTTTTGCGGCCAGCCTGTCTATGGCTTCGAGCACTTCGCTTTCTGTCAGGCTCATCACCGGGTCACGGCTGGTCAGTTGGTTACAGGCATTGACCAGGGCATTCAGGGACATGGGGTAATTGTCGGGGGTGGCAGCCTCTTTCTCTGCCAGCGCAGCCAATACGCGGACTTCGTTTGCATCAAGAAACTGATCGTTTGTTGCATCCTGCGCAACACCATCTGCGGGATTTTCTGTACTCATCACTCTACCTTTTTGATTGCAGCACTGTTAGAACCTTGCCAGAGTCTGGCTGGTAAAACATATCGGTTTTATATCATACAGGGATGCTGCATTTGCGCAAGAAGCCCCGCGAGTCCGGGATCAATTAATTTTTTTAAAAATTTAACCCCGCTTTATTCATCGCTCCGTTTAATGAGTAAGACCCTCATTTTTTGGAGCCATCATGAAAAAATATCTTTCCATCCTGCTACTTGCAGCAACTGTCTTTACCGGTACTGCCGTACATGCCGGGCAACTCGCCGGTGTCAGCATCATCAATCAAAGCACCGGTGAACGTCTGCCCATCTGGCGTCATCATGGCAGCAATTACGTCGCGGGAAGACCTGGTGACCGTTATGCCATAGAAATCACCAACAAGACAGGCGGGCGCATTTTGTCGGTCTTGTCAGTCGATGGCGTCAATGTATTGAATGGCGCAACAGCGTCACCATCACAGGCTGGCTATGTGCTGGGTGCCTGGCAACCCGTCGAAGTCAAGGGCTGGCGCAAGAATATGGATGAAGTGGCGGCTTTCTATTTCACCCAGTTGCCGGATTCATATGCAGCACGCACGGGTCGTCCTGATAATGTAGGCGTGATTGGCGTAGCACTGTTCCGAGAATATGTTGAACCTGTCGTCATCAACCGTTCTGAAGAAGAACGTTATGCGGCCGCCCCCAAAGCTTCGGCCGCTCCGGCAGAGGCCCCGCCCCCCATGGGCAGCATGGCGAAACGGTCTGCCGACAGCAGCATGGCCGAAAGCAAGATAGGCACAGGCCATGGTGAGCGCATCAGCAGCAGTGTGCGTAATACCGATTTCCGCCGTGCCAGCACGCTGCCAGATGAAATCATCAGCATACAGTATGACAGCTATGCCCGCCTGGTGGCGCGCGGCATCATCCCGCGTGGCCGCAATCCAGAACCGAATCCCTTCCCTGGCAGTTTCGTGCCTGATCCAAATTGAGCACGGCCTTGAACAAAAACAATTCCACCTACCGGAGATTATCAATAATGAAAAAATACACACGCCTGCCATCGTCACTGGCCTTGCCCCCGCTCCTGACCATGATGCTGAGCGCTTGTCAGCTAAGCAGTGTTGCGGACTTGCAGGCTGACGATTCTGCCGGACAACATGCCCAGGCCAGCGACATCAGTATGAAAACCCATAGTGGCAGTAGTGGTGGTGGCGGTATTGATGATGGGGCCAAGAAAGCCGTTGCGGCCGTGATGGCAGAAGCGGCGCCGCCTGCGAGTGCGCGTGAAAATACTGTGAATAACAAGGACTTGCCCGGGCTGCTTGCAAGCTATTTTGACGGCAATGTTGGTCACAACCAGTACATACAGGTGGACAAGCCTTTGTACAAGCCTGGTGAAACAATCTGGTTCAAGACCTGGGACCTGCGTTCACGCACGATGACGGGTGTGGACGACTATGAAACAACGGTAGAACTGATTTCACCCAAGGGCGCCAGCGTGATCAAAAAGCGCCTGCGAGTGAAAGCGGGCAGTGCAGAAAATGATTTTGAGATCCCGGCCGAAGCCCAGGGTGGTGAATACAAACTGCGCACCAGTGCAGCTTATGGTCAGCCGGTGGAACGCAGCATTATCGTTTCTGCCTATGAAGCACCACGCCTGAAAAAAACGCTGGAATTCGTCAAAAAATCTTATGGCGCTGGTGAACTGGTCAGCGCCACCATCGCCGTCAAGCGGCCAACCGGTGAAGTACTGGGCAACAAGCGTTTAAGCGCTGTCATCACGATCGATGGCAGGGAATTACCGCGCGTGTCTGTGACCACCAATGCAGAAGGTGAGGCACTGGTTAAATTTGATTTACCCAAACAGATAGAAACCGGTGAAGGCTTGCTGAGCATACTGGTAGAAGACGGCGGGATTACTGAATCGATATCCAAATCCATCCCTATTCTGCAAAACAGGATGGCGCTGTCTTTTTTCCCGGAAGGGGGCAAGATGGTAGCAGGCTTGCCTACCCGTCTGTATTTTGAAGCCAAGACCAGACTCGGCAAACCGGCTGATGTTGAAGGCCGTCTGGTCGATGACCTGGGCCATGCTGTTGCGACATTCAGCACCTATAAAAATGGCTTGGGGCGCATCGCCTTTACTCCGGCGACAGGGCGCAGCTATCATGCAGAAATCAGCAAACCAAGCGCCGTGACAGAACAATATGCACTGCCGCTGGCAGAAGAAAAAGGTTGTGTCATGCGCAGTTATGACGACCTGGATGGACAAGAAAAAGCTTTGCGCATTGCTGTGCAATGCACAGAAAAACAGAAAGTCGTGGTAGCTGCCACGGTACGCGAAAATGTGTTTGATACGGGAACCATAGAAGCAGGGCCGGGCAAGCCATCTGTGATCTACCTGTCGGCCAAAGATGCAGCTGTACAAAACGCCGCCGGCATTGCCAGGGTGACTGTGCTTGATCAATCATTGAACCCGCTGGCAGAAAGACTGGTGTTTCGCAATCGCCGCAACCGTCTCGATATCAAGGTAGAAACTGACAAGAAAAACTATACCCCGAGAGGGCAGGTAGCGCTGGCTATCACCACCAGAGATGCCAGCGGCAAGCCCGTACCGGCGGATATAGCGCTGGCCGTAGTGGACGATACGGTCCTGTCTTTTGCCGATGACAAGACCGCCACCATGCTGTCACGCCTGCTGCTGGAATCTGAATTGCCGGGCAAGATAGAAGAACCGAACTTTTATACTGACCTGAGCGAAGACAAGAGCGCACTGGCGCTCGACATGTTGATGGGTACGCGCGGTTACCGGCGCTTTGACTGGGTGCAGATACGGCAAGAGACCTACCAGGCTGGCGTCAAGGGGCTGGTGCATCCCATGCCCGTCATGGCTGCAGCAGCAATGCCAGCACCGGCGCCTGTGCCGGTGAGGGCACTTGCTGCACCAGTTGCCCCTGCTGCACCCATGGCGCCACCGATGCCTGCTGCCGATCTCAAGAAAAAAGAAATGGCCGTGGCCGATGCGGCGCCGCTGCCACCCATGCCGGTAGCCAAACCGATGGCAGACAGACGCCGAATTGATAAGAACGAACAGCCTGTCATGGCCGGGATGGAAGCCAGGCCTGCCGCTATTGCCGCCATCCCGCCTGTTGCACAGGATGTTGCAGTCATGGAGAAAGTCGTGGCGGATAAAGACTTTGAGTACGCCATGAGCAAAACCCAAATAGCCAGAAAAGATGCCTCCTTGCAGCAGCTGGCTCCGGTCAGGGTATTCCCTGTCCCGGCCTACACACCTGATTATGCCGGACCACGCGATGATTATCGCGAGACTGTGCTGTGGGTTCCATCCGTCAAAACCGATAGACAAGGCAAGGCAACAGTAAAGTTTGTCCTGTCTGACGCCGTGACTTCTTTCCGTGTCACCGCCGAAGGTGCAGGCAATGGTCAGCTTGGTCATCATGAGCGTGTCATCAAATCGTCTTTACCTTTTTCACTGTCAGCCAAATTACCGCTGGAAATTTCGGCCGGCGACAAACCCCTGATCCCTGTGACTTTGACGAATGAAAGCGAACAAGCCCTGCAAGTCAGGCTGAACAGCAATTTTGGCAGCCTTCTCAAAGTAACAGGCAATCAGGATCAGCAGGAGAATGGAGGCCAGTTGCCTGCCGGTCAGCGCAAGAGCCTGTTCATCCCGGTGGAAGTGAATGGCACACGCGGTCTGTCACAGGTGCAGTTGTCCGCTTCGGCATCAGGTCTGAAGGACGAAGTTTTGCGCAGCATACCGGTGGTTGCGCCGGGCTTTCCGCAATTGTTTGAAAAATCCGGACAGATCAAGGGCCAGGCCAGCCATGATATCGACCTGGGCAAAGCCAGCAAGGGCAGTGTGCAGGCCAGTATCAAGGTGTATACCTCGCCACTGTCGACCATGGTGTCTGGCCTGGAAGGCATGCTGCGTGAGCCCTCCGGTTGCTTTGAACAAACCTCATCGACCAACTACCCGAATGTAATGATCATGCAATACATGAAACAGCATGATGTCGCCGACAGCGCCTTGCTGGAACGCACCAATAAACTGCTGGACAATGGCTACAAGAAGCTGGCCGGTTTTGAATCGCCGAAAAAAGGCTATGAATGGTTTGGCGGTGATCCCGGCCATGAAGCCCTGACTGCCTATGGCCTGCTGGAATTCGCCGACATGAAAGGCATCTATGGCGCGGTCGACAAAGCCATGCTGGCGCGCACTGCCGCCTGGCTCAAAGCCAGACGCGACGGCAGTGGTGGTTACCAGCGTGACGGCAAGGCGCTTGATACTTTTGGCCGCGCCACGCCGGAAGTCACCGATGCCTACATCACCTGGGCGCTGGTGATGGCTGGCGAAACCGGCCTGGACAAGGAAGTCGCAAAATCAGTCAAACTGGCAGAAACCACGCAGGACGCCTATCAACTGGCCCTGGCAACGGCAAGCATGCTGGAACCTTCATCCAAAGCCATCGTCAGCGAAAAGAGCCGCCGTGCAGCCGTAGAAAAACTGGCGGCCATGCAGACAGCATCTGGCGCCTGGACCAATGCAGACCATTCCATCACCCGCAGCGGTGGCAGCAATCTGCACATAGAGACCACGGCACTGGCCATCATGGCCATGCTCAAGGCAGATGGTCACCTGGAGCAGGCACGCAAAGGCATCAACTGGTTGCAAGCCAACCGTAGCGGCTTTGGCCAATGGGGCGCTACCCAGGCGACCGTGCTGGCCCTGAAAGCGATGATCGCCTTTGATGAGGCGACCAAGGTTGCGCCTGCTGCC
Source organism: Undibacterium paludis (assembly GCF_022568815.1). Lineage (GTDB taxonomy): Bacteria > Pseudomonadota > Gammaproteobacteria > Burkholderiales > Burkholderiaceae_D > Undibacterium. Next base: position 840,587 of record NZ_JAKZHX010000001.1, read on the forward strand.
GGTACCGTCAGCCTGCTGGTCGACGGCGTGGTCGTGCGTGAGCTCAGCTATGAAGCAGGCAGGCGTGAACCCTTGCAGTTCCAGGATTTTGATGACTTGCTCAAACCAGGCAAGCACAACATCACCCTGAAGAGCAAGAATGGCAGTGCCCTGCCCTACTCTATTGCGATTGAATACCGCAGCAGTGAGCCAGCCTCGTCCGGCGCCGCTGTCGTGGACTTGCAGACCAGACTGGCAAAATCCGAATTGAAGATGGGTGAAACAGTCAGGCTTGATGCCACCATCAGCAACAAAACGCAAACTGGCCAGCCCATGAGCCTGGTACGTCTGGGCTTGCCTGGCGGCTTGACTTTCCAGAACTGGCAATTGAAGGAAATGCGTGAAAAAGGCCAGATAGCTTTCTTTGAAACCCGTGCCCGTGAAGTGATCTTGTATTTCCGCGACATGAAACCGGGGGAAGTGAAGAAACTGGCTATAGACCTGGTTGCCAGTGTACCTGGCACGTACACCGGACCGGCATCATCAGCCTATCTGTACTACAACGACACGGACAAAACGTGGACAAGCCCATTGGCGATACGCATCACGCCTTAGCAAGGCGCAGGCAGCAGATTCCGCGTTTTTCCGGGCAAGTCGTAATTGGTGGAAAAACGCGGAAAGGCATGATCGTGAGAGTCTGGTTATACCTGCTGGCAGGCAGAAATGATGCTGCCGGAGCCGGATTTTCCGGTAAACTAACCGGCATGACTACCGGACCCCAAACTGACGAGGCATTGATGCTGCTCTATTGCGATGGCGACCTGCTCGCTTTCACGGAGCTGTACCAGCGCCATCGTCTGGGTCTGTACCGCTTCATCAGCTGGCGTTCACCACGCCAGGAATGGGTAGATGAAATCGTACAGGACAGCTGGGCGGCCCTGCATGCAGCACGTGCCCAGTACCAGCCAATTGCCGGTTTTCGCACCTATCTGTACCAGATTGCCCGCAATCGCCTGATTGATCTGTTACGCCAGAAAGAGTCCTTGTACGAAAGCGATATCGGACAGGGCGTGGAGGCCGATGACCTGACCCTGGAAAGCACACAGGAATCGACACCGCTGACACGCTCCCCAGAAAGAAACATGGAAAAAAAGCAGCAGGCAGATCGCCTGCATGACGCCATCAAAAGTTTGCCAAGCGAGCAGAAAGAAGCCCTGGTCCTGCAACAGTTCAATGGCTTGAGCCTGGAAGAAATCGCTGTCATCACGGCCGTACCAGCGGAGACCGTCAAGAGCCGTTTGCGCTACGCCATGCAAAAACTGCGTGCCCAGCTACAAAACCAGACGCAAGGGGAGTTTGCATGACTTCCAGGGACGACAACATGCATAACAGCGAATACGATGCAGAATTCGAGGATTTCCTGCAAGGCCAGGGCGAACTCGCCAGTCTGTTGCAGAATCTGGAGCAGGAGCAACCATCAGCAGAACTTGATGCTGCCATCCTTTCTGATGCAGCGAGGGTATTGAACAACCCGGCCATCAATCCTGTTACTGCGATTGCGCCGGCGGCGCAACCTGCCAACGCAGCGAATGACGCCAAGGGACCGTCTGGTTCCGGCGCTATGCCAGGCTTCTTGTGGCGCTGGAAATTGCCACTTGGCCTGGCAGCCAGCGTCCTGTTTGCGATACCGGTCGTCATGGAATACCGCCAGCAGACTGAGCAGGACGTAATGGTTGCCGCAACCAGCCCGGCAAAAGATATTCAGCCGCAACCAGTCATGACGGATGCCGATAAAATTGCACCTGCAGCAGCACCTGACATACAGGCTGTACCAGAAACAGCCCGCGCCGAAGTGAAACGCAAAGCCGTGGCGCCTGAGCCAGCCGTTGACGCAGCTAATGACAAGTTTGCAGAGAAATCTGATAAAAAAAATGACCGGGCTGCGCCTGAATTGGAAAAATCCAGGCTGGCAGACAATCAGGTCGCAGATGCCAGACGCGCAGCCCATGTCGCGCCGGCTGCCGTCGTGCCACCTGTTGCCATGTCTGCCCCCCCTGCACCATCGCCAGCACCTGCTCCCGCTGCCCCAATGCCTGCACAGGTCATTGCTGAAGCCGCACCGGCCGCTACCACCGGGATGCAGTTAGCAGAACGTAAAGCCTATGCCAATGCTGCGCCCGCTGCAAAACCGGTATTTGATGCAACTGCGCGAGAAAGTTCAGGTATGGCAGCACCAGTTCCAGGCGCATCCAGGACACGTGTTGCAGACGCCAGCAACAGCAAGGAAGAAGCACTGCAGCAACTGGCAAAAAAAGCAGAAGCGGAGACTCGACCATTAACGGCCATGAGTAAAAGTGCGCCCCCCCCGGTTGAAGTTGCCACAAGACCAGCTCCTGTCATGGCAAGGGCTGACAACAAATCCGATGCCGCCGCGATTGGTCAGATCGCGCCCGCCAGGGTGTCAGCAGCACCACCCGCTCCGTCTGCCAGCATCGCACCAGAGACACCGCTGAGTCCTGACGAATGGCTGCAAAAGATAGAACGCCTGCTCAAAGCCGGCCAGGACAGGCTGGCGCTTGATGAATGGAAAAAATTCCGCCTGTCCTACCCTGGCTTTGCCGTCAGCAAACAGATTCAGACAAAAATGGAAGAATTGCAAAATAGCTTACCAAAGTGAGTGGGCTGGCCCTGCCGCAGTCCCCTTGAATGCAGGCAAGTCAGCCATGTGCTGAAAGCAAATGCATCTTCGGCGACGCCATCAAACCGGAACCCGATGACTTTCATCGAACTGCATAAACACATGTCAGGTACAGGTATTAAAAAAAGGGGCGATGATATGTTGATTAATCAACGCCCCTTCCTGCTACTTGCTACATGGCGACCTGGAACAATTTACTGACGAAAAGTACTGGCAGGAACAGTCACCGGTGCACTGCCGCAAGCGGGCACACTGATCGTGCGATTAGCCCCCACTTCCCACGCCAGCGGTTTGACACCATTGACGATGTACTTGTACTCATAAGTCGTATTGGCGTTGAGGTTGCGTGACACTGTCCATAGCGGCCAGAGACTGCCTGACATCTTGCTGGCGACTGCCGTATTCCAGTTACCGAGTTCTGCACCGCTGCCGGTCAGGTAAACATCCTGCCCGACAACGGTAGTGTTATTTGTCACCTGGAAGTTGACCTGCACCTGGCATGACGTGCTGTCACCCAGTTTTTGATTGATATGCAATGCCACAGCCGGCACACTGCCGCCGCCATTGGCGGCAATACTCAATGTCACCATGCCGTTTGCTGCCACCACCACGGCGTCGCCGCTACACGCCGTTCTGGCGGCATTGGCGAGACCGTGCACGACGTTGCAATAGGTGCCGGCAGGCAGCAAGGTCTGGAAACTCTGATTCCATACGCTGAAATCATTATTGATGGCGACGAAACCTTTATTGCCACGGTTAAAGGCAATCTGGTTGGCATTGCCTGTCGTGAAATTGTCGACCCCCTGGCCAGACGTGGTAGAGCGGAAGGCCACCATGCCCGCAATATCACCCCAGCGATGGATGAAGTCCCATTGCTGGTTGATCAGTGGATTGCCATTCGCATCAAACGGGTTGGCCGCTGGTGCATCGGCATCGTTATTCGTGAAGATGAAGCCTGAGTGCACTTGCGCTTCACCATAGGGCCAGGCCAGCATGAAGACATTGGCCAGGTCATAGCGCTTGCTTCCCTGGGTATCATTAACCGCACCGGTGCGATTGCTGGCGTTGAGGGAATCGCCATTGCGTTCTGTATCCCAGTTATTGACGAAGACCGTGGCCTTGCTGCTGTCACTGATAAATCCCCAGGTGCCACCCCAGTTACCCGGCGTACCCATGATATTACGCACTTGTGAAATACTGGCACCATTGAGATTGCGGAAGGTCTCTTTCATCGCCGTCACGTATTTGAATTCATTGATGGTGCCTATGCTGAGGTAAGAATTTCTGTCCACCGTGCCATCAGTAATGATTTCTTGCGTAATCCACAAAGGTTCACCCGCTGTGGTGGTGTGATTGATGCTGCCTGCGATGGTTTGCAGATCACTTTGGCGTATGTGCTTGGCCGCATCAAAACGGAAACCATCGACACCCATGGCGATCAGCGCATTCAGGTAATTCCTGATCTGTCCCTGCACATAGGCAGAACCTGTATCAAGATCAGGCAGACCAACCAGACGGCATTGTGTGACTGCATCACGATTATTATTGTAGTCACTGCCCTGGATGTCACAGGCCGGATGAAAGTCATTGGCACTGAAACGCGGATAGGAGGTGCCTGCAACCCAGGTCGCACCACCTGTTGAAGTACCGCTGCCTGCCGCCAGATGATTGGCCACGATGTCGGCGTAGACGCGCACACCGGCGGCATGACAGGTGTTAATCATGGCCTGCAACTCTGCGCCTGTACCCATTTTACTGTTCAGGTTGGTGTAATCGACAGGCTGGTAGATGTCCCACCAGTTGCTGCCACGATTGGCGGAACTGGGTGGCGATATCTGCACTGCGCCATAACCTTGCGGCCCCAGAAAGTTAGTACATTCCTTGGCGATGTCATTCCATTTCCAGTGGAACATCTGCACTGAGGTGTCTCGTGGATTGAAAGCTTGCGCCGGTGTGGAAAATACGCCTGCACTGCAAAGTATCAGGCTGCTGACCAGGGCTTTTTTCATCAGCCCCGGTACGGTGGTCTCTATCATGTTGTCCCCTAAATTTATTGATCATTGTTGATAACTGTTGATATGTGGCAGGGCTGCAGCGCAGCCCGTCACTACTGCATAGGGTGCAGCCTCTTGAGCCCCCAACAGCTCTTGAAGCTACGCTTCATGGCTTTCGCCATGCCCTTCTTTGCCGTCACGATGCACAGCAAATCTGGCAAGCCAAGGCAGAAGTGGCAAATAAGTTTGCAAACCATAGCTTGGCGATAATTTTTTAGTAGTTTTAATACATAAATCTACAAATAACAAAAATATTGATGCTGTCATGCAGCATGGAATGTAAGGCTAAAGCTTGGAATTTTTCAGTAATCAATAGAGAAAATAACAAAAATAGGTTCGCAGTTGCGATCACTTTTGCAGTTGTGCCATTACAACAAGTAATTGAGTATTTTAACTACATAATTCCATGTAACCCAACTGGCTCAGCCGTCACTTTCATGCGCAAGCCAGAACACAGCCACCTATATACTGCCGACGACATAAGCCACGCAGTCGCCTCGAATCGCTGAGGAAAACCATCTCGCCGCCCCGTGGAAATCTTTAGAATTTAGCGTCTGTTGCAAAAATAATGAAAATAAATGCATAAATTCGTCATCATATGCTTGTTTTATTCAAAAAGCTGTGGCAAGATACATCCATCGCTTCAACAAACAGATAAATTTTTAGGAATGATCGTGAAAACTACTTTGCTCAAACAACTGATACAAAACCTGCGCACCACAGCGCAAGCTTTGGCATCGGCCCGCAAAGCAGCCAGCGTCAAGCACACGCCATTCTTTGCACAGACCAGCATTCATGGCACGTCTACACAGAATGACCGTGAAATGCTCAATGATATTAGCCCCCTCAATTATTACGGGGACTGGCATACACACAAAAGCATACGAGGGGAAACCCTGAAGGTAGCAGGAGCAAGCTGACAACGCTCCCCTGCCCTAGCGCTGAAAAGCCCGGATGCCCTTAACAAGCTCCGGGCTTTTTGATTTTTTTGGCCCGCCTGAACGACAGGCCACAGTAATGAAATCCGCCAACGCGGTCGTGACCGGGCAACACCGGAACACGCAGGTTCTTTAACAATTTGGGAAATTTCATTCAAGCCCTGTTCCTCAGGGATAGTCGAATACTGAGGATGGGGATGAATACAGGATGCGGGCGTAGCTCAACGGCAGAGCGCAAGCCTTCCAAGCTTAGGATAAGGGTTCAATTCCCTTCACCCGCTCCATCATGAAAGCGAATTGCAGTGCTACGAACGCCAGCACCGAACCCAGTTCGCTTTCATGATGTCTTTGTCGTCTAAAGGTCAGGACAGCTGACTTTCTATCAGCGAATGGCGGTTCGATTCCGCTCAGAGACTCCACAGGATGGTTGCCCGAACGGTAAGGGGCGCGGCTGTAACCCGCGAGCATGCTAGACATAGGTGGTTCAATTCCATCACCATCCACCAGATTTTGTATCTCAAGCTAAACAGGTGAAAGCACCGGTCCGAAAAACCGGGGAGCGTGGATCGTTACCACGGGGATACACCATTTTATCGGAGTATGGCGCAGTCCGGGAGCGCAACTGCTTTGGGAGCAGAAGGTCCGAGGTTCAAATCCTCGTACTCCGACCAGCAACAAAGTGTTATCTCGACATAACACCGCAATACATGGGGGTGTAGCTCTTTGGTAGAGCACCTGCTTTGCATGCAGAATGTCGACGGTTCGATTCCGTCCGCCTCCACCATTTTTATACGCAGGAACAATCACAGGAGCAGCACATGAAACGAAAGAGCAGGCATCGCAAGATGCCAGATAAAGAAACCTGACGGGATGTAGCTCAAAGGTAGAGCATCCGGCTTTTAACCGGACGGCGAGAGTTCGATTCTCTCTATCCCGACCAGAAGAGAATAGCGATTAAAGCGAAATCACCGGTCATTTTAATCGATGTTTTCTTGATGTATTCCCCGATAACTCAGTTGGTAGAGTGATGCACTGTTACTGCATCTGTCCCTGGTTCGAATCCAGGTTGGGGAGCCAGTTTTTACAGGGGATTAGCCAAGAGGCCCAAGGCACCTGGTTTTGATCCAGGCATTTCCAAGGTTCGAATCCTTGATCCCCTTCCAGCTTTTTACCTTTTTGTCCCTTTGTCTCCGGAGTCGAGCATACGGCTCAAACCCGGCAAGGGGCACCAAGAATATTTTAGTGTGGCCATAACTTAACGGTCAAAGTCGTGGATTGTGATTCCGCTTATCTCGGTTCGATTCCGAGTGGTCACCCCAAAATACTCTTTACTTGCATAGTTCAACTGGCAAGAACGCTGCCTTGATAAGGCAGAGGCTGGTGGTTCAAATCCATCTGCAAGTACCAATTTTATATCTCGGTGGCTCAATTGGCAGAGCAACGGTCTCCAAAACCGAAGGTTACAGGTTCAAGTCCTGTCCGGGATGCCATGTTTTAACTCGCCTTAGCTCAGCTGGAAGAGCGCAACGATACGAATGTTGATGTCGCAGGTTCGATCCCTGCAGGCGGGTCCAGGTTGACCGCGTGGTCAAGTGATCGCTGTTCCCTCACGGACGGCATGCCCGCCCGGGCGTGCGCGGTATTTTTATCAAAGGAAGATTCGCATAATGGTATTGCACCGGATTGCTAATCCGGCGAGCTTGAAAAAAGCTTATGTGCGTTCGAGTCGCACATCTTCCGCCAGTTTTTTGCCTCATTAACTCAATGGTAGAGTGTCCGCCTGTCTAGCGGATTGCCAGCGGTTCGATTCCGCTATGGGGCGCCAGTTTCATCCCTTTGCCGGTTTAGCTCAGTTGGTAGAGCAACTGATTTGTAATCAGTAGGTCGCGGGTTCAAGCCCTGCAACCGGCTCCATTTTTTTAAGGCTTAGCTCAGAAAGCAGAGCGGCTGGTCCCTAGTCAGCAGGTCGCAGGTTCGAGTCCTGCAGCCCTTATCATTCACGGAAGTATGGCAGAGCGGTCTATTGCACTTGCTTGGAAAGCAAGGGGCCTTTCAGAGGCCCCGTGAGTTCGAATCTCACTACTTCCTCCAGACTCATTTCATTCTTCAGTATTTTGCGCGTGTGGTGGAATTGGCAGACACGCTGGTCTTAGAAACCAGAGCCTTACAGGCAGTGAGGGTTCAAGTCCCTCTGCGCGCACCATCTTTTTGATCGCCACACACAGACCCGTTTCTGTCTGGCCCTGCCTCGCAGATTCGTGGCGATCACCCTTTCCAGGACATATTGGACTGTTATAGTCCGCTAGTGCCCTCGATCCGGCAGCCTTGATACATCTTGTTGCCGCGGTCATGTTCAATTCAAGTCCCCAACACATAAAAACAATAAGGAGATCCACATGAGAGAATTAGTCACCATCAGGCAAGTCAGTTCCATCAAACCGATTGTCGGGGCTGATGCCATAGAATGCGCCAGCGTCGATGGCTGGTCCGTCGTCGTCAAGAAAAATGAATTCAAGCCGGGCGATGCCTGTGTGTATATCGAGATCGATTCTTTCCTGCCGCTGCAGGACGAGCGTTTTGCCTTCCTGGCCAAGAATAAAACCAGCTGTAACGACAGGGAAGGAACCAGGTTGCGCACGGTCAAACTGCGTGGACAGATTTCCCAAGTTTGATACTGCCGCTCAGCAGTTTCCCTGAGCTTGCTGCCCATCAAAACAAGGATAGCGATGCGGATCTGGCACAATTGCTTGGCATAGAAAAGTGGGAAGCACCCATCCCGGCCTCATTGTCCGGTGAAATAGAAGCTGCATTCCCCTCCTTCATCAGGAAGACGGATCAGGAGCGTATACAAAACATGCCGGAGCTGCTGACCAGCAACGTCAATGAAGAATTTGAAGTAACCGTCAAGCTCGATGGCTCCAGCATGACCATTTTCCACAATGACGGCGTCTGCGGCATTTGCACCAGGAACTGGTGGATCAAGGAAACCGCCAGCAACAGCCTGTGGCGCGTTGCCGCCAAAAACAAACTGCTGACGACGCTGGAGGCTTATGGCCGCAATCTGGCGTTGCAAGGTGAAATCATAGGCGAAGGCATACAGGGTAACCCTGAAAAACTACGCGGACAGGAATTTTATCTGTTCGACGTCTACGATATAGAACAGGGCCAGTATCTTGGTCAACAGGCGCGTGCGCAGGTCATTGAAGACCTGCGCACACTGGGTGCCGAACTGTCTGGTGTGCCTTGCCTGGGCACCATGACACTGGCACTGTTTGAACAGGACGTAGCGAAAATACTTGATTTTGCTGAAGGCCCTTCTTTGAACCCCATTACTTCACGCGAAGGCCTGGTTTTCAAACGGCTCGACGGTGGCGTATCATTCAAGGTTATTTCCAACAGTTACCTGTTGAAACACGGCGACAGATAAGGACGAATCATGGGTGGTAATGCATTACAGGCAGAATCAGTACGCCTGCCAGCTGCGCGCTATCATGCGCTGGAACTATCGGTGATGCAACGCTTGCAGGCGGCGTTCCCGCAAAGGCGTATGGAAGCTGTACTGGCCTATGCAAATAAACCGGATTTTGGTGATATGGATATCCTGGTGGAGGGTGGCGATGGCTATGACCCGGCGCAATTTGCCCATGTACTGCAAGCCACCGAAGTGGTGCACAATGGCGACGTCAGCAGCATGGGACTGGCCATTGAAGAAGGCGTGTTCCAGCTCGACCTGATCAGGACACCCGCTACCTCATTTGACTTTGCCGTACGCTATTTTGGCCTCAATGACTTTGGCAACCTGGTAGGTCGAATTGCACATAAATTCGGGGCAAAATTTGGTCATCTTGGTCTGCTGTATCCACTGCGTGATACCGAAACCGGCAGTCACCTGATCGCTGAACTCTGCATCACCAGTGATTTTTCTGAAGCACTGGATTTGCTCGGTTATGACGCCAATCGTTATGAACAGTTGCGCACCACGGCGCAGTTCAAGTCGCTGGAAGATATTTTTCATTACGTCGTATCGTCACCGTTTGCCAATCGCGAAATCTACCTGCTTGACAACCGCAATCACAAGGCTAGGATACGCGACGCCAAACGGGCGACCTATAATGCTTTTCTGGCCTGGCTCGATGAACAGGCTGAAGGCGTGATACCGGCTTACCCCTGGGCAGAAGCGGGTAGCAATGAACGAGATCGGCAAAAACAGGCTTTTTTAGAAAACTGTTTCACACGTTTCCCTTCTTTCAAACTGGCCTATGAGCAGGCCATGCAGAGACATGAAAGGACAGTGCAGGTCAAACGCAAGTTCAACGGCATACTGGTCACTGAATTGACCGGGTTGACTGGCAAGGCACTAGGGGAGTTAATGGCAGCGGTACGTCATTCATTTACCGATGAAGAGGCATTCATGAACTTCTTTCTGGAAGCAAACCCGGATGACATCAGGGCCAGACTGCTGCAACAGGCTGTCGCAGAAAACCTGGCCCTGGCGAATTAAACCGGTAACAGTTTTATGGTGTCACCAGGCCATCCATCCTGACCACCTCAAAGCTGCTGCCCTTGACGCTGCCCAGCTCTGACAGTAGTTTGTCATTATTCCAGCGTGCATCGGGCGCGCCGCTGACATACCAGTTGGAACCATTGTCAGCAACCAGCATGCCGTAGGTTTTCATGGCTTGCAGTATGGCCTTGCCTTCATTGGAAAAATTCGCCGGTATCTGATAACTGGCTTTCAGGCGCACACGCATGCCCATGGGAGGAACCGTGGCACCAGTGTTCGACGAAGCCCAGTGCGTGGCTGGCGGCACATAGGCGCGGCGGGTGCGACTGACAGTGAAGCGAAAAGCATGGCGTATCACGCCGCTGGCCGCTTCTTCGTAACGTACCAGGCCAGGGAAGATGGGCAGACCAGCCGCATCGGCACTGGTCCAGCCAGGCCTGCCACCTGGACGTACATTATTCGATGTCAGGTCAAAGATAGCGCCGCCACTGACTTTCCAGCTGCCGCCAGCCTGTGGATAGGCATTACCAACTTCATACAGACGGCCGGCATCGCGGTCTATTACCAGCACGTGACGATCGCCACCAAAAGCACTGCCATTGGCCTGCTGACCTTCTATCGGTGCATTGGCAGGTATGGGGTAAGGGCCGGGTTCACTCTCGTCACCATAATCCGTAAACACGACCGGCACCCTGGCCTGGCTACCCGCCACAACCACGTAGGGGATGCCTATGGGTGCGCCATCATACAGGCCTGATCCAAAGTCGGGATGCAGACCTGTGTTCAAACCTATGCTGGCAATCAGTGCATCGGATGCAGGGTCAACTGCGGCTTTGGAAACATCCGTGTTCCAGGCATTATTGGCAGGGAAAGGAATAGCGCCATTCAGGTTGGCGCCGGCACCCAGGTCGGCCTTGCGCAGGTCACCATAAATGGCATTGCTTGCCGTGCCTGAGCCACCGCTGTTGACGGTGACCGTCAGCGTGGCCGTCGTATTACAAGCCGGATTACAGGCAGAGTTACTGGCAACCAGGGTGTAGATCGTCGTTGATGACGGGCTGACGCTAAGGCTGCTACCGGTAACCGCACTGCCATTCAGGCTCAGGCTGGTAGCGCCGCTGGCTTGCCAGGTGAGCAGACTGCTCTGCCCCAGGGTAATACTGGTGGCAGTGGCAGAAAATGCACTGATCACCGGTGCAGTCGCTGTCGTGCTGCTGCCCGTTGTCCCGGAACCCGAAGTTGTGCCCGAACTTGTACCTGTATTTGTACCAGTCCCCGTCGTTGTCCCTGTGCCTGTCGTAACAGCCCCCGAGGTGGAACCGCCACCGCCACAGGCGCTCAGGCAAAGCAGCAGCATCAGGCCGGGGACAAAAGTAGTGCGATGCAACATGGTGTGTACTCCTGAAATATTGCTTATTACATAAGACATTCATGCCCGACTGGTCAGACTAAACCCGCTTTTTTGCAAGGGCAACGCGAATTGCAAACTCTTACATCTGGTGCGCCGTGAAATCAGGGTCCGATACTGATCTTTGCTGTACTGTCAGAAAAACTCATTAAGGTAAAATCCAGGTTCTGCCAATCAACAGGAAAACATCATGAAAGAGAGCCGCCGCATATTCTTCATGCAACTGCTAGGCGCGAGCCTGGCCATGCATATGGGCAAAGCCGCTGAAGCCGCCGATGTGCCCTTGAAAGAGGATGAACCGCAGGCAAAACAGCATGCCTATACCGAAGATTTCAAGAAGGTTGATGTCAAGCGCTTCCCGGAATTCCAGGATACCCAGAAATGCGGTAGCTGCCAGATCTATGAAGACAAGGGCAAGGGCTGGGGCGGTTGCGCCATTTTCCCCGGCAAACTGGTCAAGGAAACCGGCTGGTGTGATGCCTGGGGTTGATCTTTCACGAAACGACATCGGCAGCAACATATTTGTTTACCACGGCATCGCCATGTGAGGTAGCCGTAACTGCAGTTTCATTTCGTTTTTTCAACCACAAGCAAGATCTTTATCATGTACACACTTTACATCGCCAACAAAGTCTATTCATCCTGGTCACTGCGTCCCTGGATATTGATGCGTGAACTGGGCATACCCTTTGAAGAAAAACTGGTGCGCTTTTCCGGCCCGAATAATTGGGAAACCTTCCGCACCTTTTCACCTGCGGGCAAAGTCCCCTGCCTGCATGATGGCGACGCCATCGTCTGGGATTCCATGGGTATTACAGAATTTGTGGCCGACAGTCATCCTTATGTGTGGCCAGCAGATAAATATGCACGTGCCTGGGCGCGCTGCGCAGCTGCTGAAATGCATTCCGGCTTTACCGCCTTGCGCAATACCTGTCCCATGCATGTCGCCCTCAGAATACGCTTGAATGAAATCACTCCCGAATTGCAAAAGGACATCAATCGACTCAATGAACTCTGGACAGAGGGTCTGAACCGTTTTGGCGGTCCGTTTCTGGCTGGTGACAAATTCACTGCCGTTGATGCGTTTTTTGCACCAGTAGTATTTCGCATCCAGAGTTATCACGTACCGGTGAATGAGATAGCGCAAACCTATGTCAAACATATACTGGGATTGGCAGGCATGCAGGAATGGCAAGCTGCCGCCCTGAAAGAAACCGAGCGCGATGCCAGCCACGAAGAAGAATCGAAAGCAGCCGGTACTTTGCTGGAAGACAAACGTCATCCATAACAAACACTGGGGAACGCTGGCAGCACTGATGCTGCCAGCGTTTTTTATTTGAAAGCAACAACATGACACCAGAATCCATCCTGTTCCACCAGCAGGAACACCCCATAGACCCGGACATACGGGCACAGATACTCACGACCCTGCAAACGGTGGAACAGCAGCATGATGTCAAGGTCTTGTTTGCCTGTGAATCCGGCAGCCGTGGCTGGGGTTTTGCCTCGCCGGACAGCGACTATGATGTACGCTTCATCTATGTCAACAAACTGGACTGGTACCTGACTGTCTATCCTGAACGCGACGTCATAGAATTACCTGTCAATGCCATCTATGATGTCAGCGGCTGGGATGTGCGCAAGGCCCTGGGCTTGCTGCGCCAGGGTAATGCTACCCTGATAGAATGGCTGTCTTCACCGGTTGTGTATATGTGTGACCCTGTGTTTCACCAGGCCATGCTGGAAGCTGCCAGTGAAGTGCACAGGCCGGAACGGTCGTATTATCACTACCTGCATATGGCGACAAAGAATTACAGGGCGCATCTGCAGGGCGAAATCGTCAAACTGAAGAAATACCTGTATGTCCTGCGCCCCCTGCTGGCCAGTCTGTGGATAGAAAAACAGTTGGGCACGGTGCCCATGCGCTTCCAGGACCTGGTTGAGGCAACGATAAGTGATGCAACTCTAAAAACAGCCATAGCCGAACTGCTGGTCATCAAACGACGCGCAGGCGAAGCTGAAATGGCAAAGAGCATGCCAGTCATCAATCATTTCATCGAGACTGAATTGGCCAGGCTGGAAAAATTGCCGCAACATTCGACCAAAGACCATGATTTTTCAGTATTGGATCGCTTGTTGCGTGACACGATAATGGGGAAACCGGTTAGCTGATCGGGGAATGCACAGGTTTTGAATGCCTGCAAAACATGATTCTGCAATTTCGACCATAATGACTTTCTCGTTATACTCATGGCAGAATCATGTACCCGCTTTCCATACTTGATCTTTCCCCGATTGCCGAAGGCAGCGATGCTGCGCAATCCTTCCGTAACTCACTCAGTCTGGCGCAGCACGGCGAAAGCTGGGGCTACCGGCGCTACTGGCTGGCAGAACATCATGGCATGCCCGGCATTGCCAGCGCAGCCACTGCAGTCCTGATCGGACACATTGCGGGCGGTACCAACAAGATTCGAGTCGGCGCCGGTGGCATCATGCTGCCGAATCACGCACCTCTCGTCATCGCTGAACAATTTGGCACACTGGAATCACTCTACCCTGGCCGCATAGACCTGGGTCTGGGTCGTGCACCGGGTTCGGACCAGCGCACTGCACGCGCCCTGCGCCGCAACCTGGCCAGTGATGCCGATGAGTTCCCGCAGGATGTGGAAGAACTGATGGCTTACTTTGCCGGTGATACTCGCTTTGTGCGCGCCGTTCCAGGCGCAGGTTTGTCTGTCCCTGTCTGGATTCTGGGCTCCAGCCTGTTTGGTGCGCAACTGGCTGCCGCAATGGGCTTGCCGTATGCCTTTGCATCACATTTCGCCCCGCAGCAAATGATGCAGGCGATAGAAATCTACCGTGCCACCTTCCGTCCCTCTGCGCAGCTGGACAAACCTTATGTGATGCTGGGCTTCAATGTCTTTGCAGCGGATAGCGATGATGAAGCCTATTACCGGGCCAGTTCTGCCCAGCAGGCTTTCATTAATTTGCGCAGTGGCCGTCCGGCAAAACTGCCTTTGCCTGTACACGGTTTTTTGCAGAAAATCGGCCCGCAGGAACATACCTTGCTGGAACAGGTACTGTCCTGCTCGGCTATCGGTGCGCCGGATACCATTACAGAAAAGATGCAGGCATTCATAGAACGTACCGGTGCGGATGAGTTGATGATCACGGCACAAATTCATGATCATGCTGCGCGCCTGCATTCATATGAAATCGCGGCGAGTGTAGCCGGGACTTTGCATCCCAGAATCAATATGCCTGAATAAAAAAAAGCCTGCGCACACCTCGTTGCGCAGGCTGTCAAAATTGCTGACCAGAGAACAATGATCTATCAGCAAGAGGGAAGCGTTACTACTTCAATTCTTTACACTACTCTTCAGGCATTTTCCGGATTCATTTTCAATGCCGCCGTGGTCTTTGCTGCTTGACGATTTCGACCAGTCACTACATTAAAAAGTTTCACCAGCATGCGATAAATAAAGCGGACAAACAATAAGGTGAACAAGGCTTCCAGCATGGTCGTGCAAAAACCCAGCAATGCATTACCTTCTGTCATGCGCCTGTGCATCTTGGCCATCATGCGGTCACGGGCAATTTCTATACTGTCATAGAAAGTTGGCACAACCAGCAAGGTCAGTATTGTCGACGTGATGGTTCCCCCTATGATGGCAATCGCCAGGGGGCGGTAAAACTCACCACCTTCACCCAGGCCCAGCGCTACCGGCAGCATGCCGGCGATCAGGGCAAAGGTCGTCATCAGGATAGGACGCAAGCGTACACGACCAGCATGCATCAAGGCCTCTTCACGGTCTGAGCCTTCTGCCTCCTGTTTGCGTGCTGCATCCAGGAGGAGAATCGCATTCTTGGCAACCAGCCCCATGAGCATGATGATGCCGATAAAGCTCATCAGGTTCAGGGTGCTGCCCGTCACCAGCAAAGCCAGGACCACACCGATCAGTGACAAGGGCAGTGACAGCATCACACCCAGCGGCGCCGTGAAGGAGCCGAACTGTATCACAAGTATCAGATACATCAAACCTATGCCTGACAACAAAGCGATCAGCATCGCGCCAAATACTTCCTGCTGGTCCTGGCCGGAACCGCCAAGCGACAGGCCATAACCAGGCGGGTAATCAAAGGACTTGGCCAGTTTCATGGCGTCGTCAATCACCTCACCATTCGAGCGGCCCTGGGCATTGGCAGACACGGTGATGGTGCGCTTGCCATTGGAGTGCTCGATACCGGAAGGGCCTTTGCCCATGGTGATTGTGGCGATCTGGTCGAGCGGCACCATCTGGTTTGTACCTGATACAGCGATAGGCAGGCGTTCTATGTTTTCCTTGCTGACGCGATCATCGGGGTGCAGGCGTACTGCCACGTCGCGGGTTTCACCGGTGGGGTCTACCCAGTCACCGACTTCGATACCGGCAAAGGCAACACGCAAAGCCTGGGCTGCATCATTGGAAGAGATGCCCATGGAATTGGCAAGGCCGCGATTGAGTTCTATTTTCAGTTCTTTTTTCGGGTCCTGCTCAGACAAACCGACATCAACTGCACCTGGTACCTGACGCAGTTTATCCATGTAGGCACTGGTGATTTCAAGCAGCTTGCGTGAATCAGGGCCGGTAAATTCTATCTGCACCGGTTTTTGCGCACCATTGTTCAGGTCGTCCAGCACCACGTATTCAGCACCAACCAGAACGCGTACTTTTTCACGCAATTCAGCAGCGATCTCCTTGGCGCCACGCTTGCGTTCCGTGCGTTTGCCTATGTCCACATAAATACGGCCACCAGCCGGTGTGATATTGCTATTGGTGTCCTTGGTCTCTGGTATGGTGCGGGCAATTTCCGCCGCCCTTTCCATTTTCAGACGGGCATATTCGAGCGAAGAAGAAGCCGGCGTACGCACGGTAATCATCAGGTTGCCGGAATCGGAAGCGGGCAGGAAACTGGTGCCCCCCCATTTGATCTGCAAGCCCAGGGCGGCCACCAGGCTGACCAGCGCAATCGCACTCATCCAGCGACGGTGATGCAAAGCCCAGGCAATCACTTTGCCGTAACGGTCAGACTGATGATCAAACCAGTCATTGAAACGTGCCAGTACTTTGCTGATACCTTTCTTTGGCGCCGTATGGTGATCGGGCGGATCGCCCCAGTAAGCCGACAGCATCGGGTCCAGCGTGAACGAAATACCCAGACTGACCAGCACCGAACAGGCCACGGTCAGGGCAAACGGGCGGAACCATTCGCCGGGCATGCCCGGCATGAAAGCCACCGGAATGAACACAGCAATGATGGAAAAGGTCGTGGCAGCAACAGCCAAACCGATTTCTGCCGTGCCTTCGAGCGCCGCAGTACGGCGGTCTGAGCCGTTCTGCATGTGACGCACGATATTTTCACGCACCACGATCGCGTCATCAATGAGCACACCTATCGCCAGCGACAAGCCCAGCAGGGTCATGAAGTTGAGCGTGAAGCCGCACAACCAGACGGCGATGAAGGCCGCAATGACCGACGTCGGCAGGCTCAGGGCCGTGATCAGGGTGGAACGCCAGGAGTTCAAAAAGGCGTACACAACAAAGATGGTCAGACCAGCGCCAAGTATCAGTGATTCAATGACGTTGTTGAGGCTGCGCTGGGCGTCCTTGCCACCATCGCGAGTAATTTCCAGCTTGGTGCCTGGCTGTGTTTTTTCAAACTCCTTGTTGATTTCATCGACCTTGTCACGCACAGCCTTGGCCACACTAACTGTACTGGCATCACGGGCGCGGGTCACAAAAATACCGACATTCGGCTTACCACTACGTATGCTGAGGCCGTCTTTATCGGCAAAACTGTCTTCTATGGTTGCCACCTGTGACAGACGAACGATCTGGTCGCCAGTACGTTTGATAACGATGGCCTGGAATTCTTCCGGCGATTCTATACGGCCGACCAGGCGTATGCTTTCTTCATCAAGGCTGCCGCGTATCTTGCCAACCGGGGCATTGGTGTTCTGGTTGCGCAGGGCAGTCACGACTTCGCCCACCGACACATTGAATTCACGCAGCTTTTCTGCACGCAAAAGCACGGAGAGCTCACGTTTCAGGGAACCACTGACTTCCACCGTGGCCACGCCACTAATACTACGTAATTTGTCAGCCAGGGTGTCTTCAGCCAGACGCGATATTTCGGCATGGGTCTGCTTGTTGGATGACAGCGCCATGTTGATGATGGGCTGCGCGCCCGGATCCCAGCGGCGTATCATGGGTTCACGCATTTCTGTCGGCATCTTGTAGCGCAGGCCGGAAATGACATTGCGAACCTCATCCGAAGCTTCGATCATGTTTTTCTTGAAGCTAAAGCGCATGTCGAAGCGGCCGCTGTTTTCTGATGCCGTGGCCCATACTTCTTCTACGCCGGCCACGGCTTGCAGGGACTTCTCCAGCCGGTTGATGATTTCGCGTTCTACCGTATCTGGCGAAGCACCGGGGTAAGTGATCACGACGGACAAACCCGGCACTTCCACGTCAGGATTCTGGTTTACCCGCAGTTTGCTGAGTGCCAGCAAACCCAGGGCCATCAGCGCCACAATCAGGACGATGGTCGCTGTCGGCTTTTTGATACTGAAATCGGATAGGAACATGATTATTTTCCTTGCGCTGGAGTAGCGTCAGCAACTGCGACCTTGGCCGTTGCCATTTCTATGTTCTGACCATCCTTGAAGCTGGAACTGGGGCTGCGCATCACAACATCACCTGCTGTCAGGCCGCTGCGGATTTCATAATTGCCAGTACGCTGGTCACGCTTGCCAACCTGCAGGTCAACCTTGGCCAGGGTTTTTCCGGCGACTTTCCAGGCATAGGCCTTGTCACCACTCTTGACAACGGCAGCCTCGGGCAGCATCAGGGCGCTGATGGTGGCAGCCTCAATATTGCCTTCTGCATACAGGCCAGATACGCTGGGTTGCTTGCTGTCGGCAAAAGCGACCAGCACTTCAACCTGGCGAGTAACATCATTGGCGGAAGGATCAACACGAGTGACCTTGCCACGGAACTCTTGACCGGCATAGCCATTGATACGGAAACTTACAGGCTGACCGACCTTCACCATGGCGATCTTGTCGGTGGAAACACGGCCGGCAAAACGCATGCTGGTCGGGTCGATGACTTTCACTAATTCCTTGCCTATGGCGGCAGTATCACCGGCCGATACCTTGCGTTCGCTGACCACACCGTCAAATGGCGCGCGTACAACAGTGCGCTGCAATTGCTGACGTGCCGTCACGGCCCTGGCTTTGGCTGCCGACAACTCACTCTGTGCACTGTTGCGACGCACTTCGGCATCATCGAGTGCCTGCAAGGAGGTCATGCCGGAAGCACGCAGGGTTTTCAGCCTTTGCAGGGCGCGGTCAGCCTGGTCCAGTGCCAGTGCAGCATTACGGGACGCGTCTTCGGCAGAATTGAGGTTGTCACGGATGGAGGTTTCATCCAGTTTGACCAGGATATCGCCACGTTTGACGACGTCACCGTTTTCCTTCAATACCTGTAAGACTATCGCGGACACTTCAGCCCGCAAATCAGCCTTGCGCTCTGGCTGTATGGAACCGGTGACGACCGGACCGGATGCCAGTGCATTGCTTTGTACGGTCATGACGTCTTCCGGTGCGATAACCAGCTTGACAGGCGGTTTGTCCTTCTTGTCCTTGGCATCACTCTTGTCCGCAGTTGCGCTGGCACTAGCACTGGCCTCGGAACTGGCACTGGCTTTTTCCGTGGCTTTGTCTTTGCTGCATGCCGCCAGGGCAGAAGCAATGGCAAGAACAAGTAGAGTTTTACGTAACATGATGGGCCCTGTCGCTATTGGTTTGGGGGAAATTCGGATGAGAAAGTATTCCCTGCCTGCCTGTCCATTTCAATGGCCAAGGTTTTGAAGTGCATTTTTCCGGGGATGAAATGCCGATTTTGCTGCCTGAAATGCAATCGGGCTGGCCTGAAAACTGCAGACTAGGACTCTTGCATTGGAGATAAGTTCAGAAATAGCTGTTTTTCAGCAAGCGCATCGCCGATTCCTGGCGCATGTTTCAGTGACGGTCACTGCCCTGGATATTTCTCAGGCAAACGCGGCAATAAGCTGGGCTGACGCTGCAAGAACAGGTTCAACTCTACCTGCGATTCATGGTGCTGATCTGGCGGCAGGCTGAAATCACTGGCAGAGACTTTCAAGACCAGTTCAAGACGTGAAGCCGCTGTTGCATGCCAGTACGCCAACGCAATGGCATGCAACAACCTTGACGCTTACTGCATATGCCAGCCATGGCTGACGGTAATCGACTGTCCGGTCAGGGCATTCGAGCCAAAAGCTGCCAGGAACAGCGCCGTCTGCGCCACGTCCTGCACCGTGGTGAATTCACCATCGACGGTTTCCTTAAGCATGACGTTCTTGATGACATCTGCTTCTGAAATGCCGAGTTCCTTGGCCTGTTCAGGGATTTGCTTGTCCACCAACGGCGTGCGCACAAAACCGGGGCAAATCACATTGGCGCGTATGCCGTCTTTGGCGCCTTCTTTGGCAACCACCTTGGCCAGGCCGATCAGGCCATGCTTGGCGGTCACATAGGGCGCTTTCAGCGGCGAAGCCTCATGCGAATGGACTGATCCCATGTAAATCACGGTGCCCCCCTTGCCACCGGCTATCATGGCGCGCATGGCTGCCCGTGTAGTCAGGAAAGCGCCATCGAGATGAATCGCGGTCAGTTTCTTCCAGTTGTCGAGGCTGAGATCAACGATGGGACTGATGATCTGGATACCGGCATTGCTGATCAGTATATCGACGCCGCCATACGCTGCCACGGCATCGGCCACGCCTTTATCCACCTGGGCTTCATCAGTCACATTCATGGCAACCGCCATGGCTGTACCACCTGTGGCCTCAATTTCTTTTGCTGTCGCCGTCGCGGCTTCCAGGGCCATGTCGGCGATGACTATTTTTGCGCCCTGTCTGGCATATTCTATGGCGATTTCCTTGCCTATGCCGCTGGCTGCGCCGGTAATGATGGCGACTTTGTCTTTCAGTAACATGGGATATCCTTTACTTTTTGTGAGTGAGGTAGTCGTAGGCAACCGTGCCATAGGGCAAGGTCAGGTCTGCGAGTATGTGGACGGCGGATAAAACTTCCAGCACGGGCAAGGCTGCCACCGGCGCCAGCGCATGGGCATGCAGGGCCAGTGCGCCAGGGCCACTCCAGGCGCCCTTGATATGGATGTCAGTCAGGCTGTATTGCACCAGCTCGCAAATGCGCGGGCTGCCATCAACATGGGGAATGATCTTCAGCAGAAAGCTTGGCGTTGCCATCGCAGCCTTGATTGCTTCGGCCTCAAGCGTGCTGTGCTTGAAGCCCATGGTGCCGGTCGCCACCCGTGTATCGCTATAGTCCAGCGTACCGACCAGGGTGTCCTTATGCACCCTCAGTTCGGGTTCACCGAGTTTTTTCGGGAAACCCCATAATTCACGACCGGCCGCAATTGGCGGGTGATCATTCAGGTACATGCTGTGTACGTAACCACCGGCAACACCATCAAGCGTCACCGGTATCACCTGACCTGATTCGCAATAATGACCAAAGCCGGTCGAGTCGGGCATGTTGATGAATTCAAACTTGACGACAGGCTCCGTCATCTGCAAAGGAGCTGGGATGACTTTCGCCAGCAGGTCCGGATCAGTACGATAGCTAATGATCAGGTATTCACGGTCAGTGAAACGGTAGGGGCCGGGCGGGAACGCTGAATTGCTATACGGCATGGCGAATGCATGCCGGCGAATCTCATCTTCTGTCATGGTCGTTTCTTCCCTGTATTGGCAAGCCGTAAAACCTTGGGCACGTCACACCAGGCCCGAGCCTGTTGGCGGATTGCCATAAGAACCATACAGATAATAACCGAGTGCAGATTTTCAAGTGTTACGAACTTGTTACAGTGCTGGCCAGGCATTCAATACTGGGTATCGGATATCAGACGCCTCCTGACAAAGCTTGCCTGACAGCATCGACATAGCTCTTGCTGACCTGCACTTCATCACCGCAGCGCAGACGCAGTTGATAACTGCCATTACCCAGGGCCAGAAGGTGGGCGCATTGTTCGGTCCTGACAATGACGCTGCGATGCACCCGCAGGAACTGTTGCGGGTCCAGGTATTCTTCCAGCTTGCTCAGGGGCACGCGATGCAATACCACGCGCTTGTCCAGATGCAGCTCCACATAATTGCCCGCTGCCGCCATCCAGTACACCTGGTCAAGCAGGATGCTTTCCATTTCACCGATGGAGCGCACCACGACCTGCCGCACATAGACCGGCGCCTGCCCCTCCGGTTTTCTGGCGTCGATAAACTGATTCAGCACCTGGCCATAGCCAGCCTGGCGGGTATAGGCCAGCATTTCCCTGGCGCGCTCCAGGGTCTGTGCAAACCTGTCCGCCTTGAAGGGCTTGAGCAGGTAATCGAGGGCATGCAGTTCAAAGGCATCAACAGCATGGGCATTGAAGGCTGTCACAAAAATGACCAGTGGCGGCCTGGCTTGTGCCGCCAGTGTACGCGCCAGCTCCAGACCACTTTCTTTGGGCATCTGTATATCAAGGAACACGACATCAACGGCATGCGCTGCCAGGAATTCGCGGGCGCTGGCGGCGTTCCTGAATTCGGCCAGCACCTGCCAGTCGCTATGTTTGCCGAGCGCATAGCGCAAGGTAACGCGGGCATGCTCTTCATCATCGACGATGATGCAACTTGGTTTATCCAGTTTGGCCATATCCATGCTATTGGCCGCCTGTCTGATTCATGGGATGCCCCGTGGGCAAACGTATGCAAACCTGGAAGCGACCGGCATCAAGCCCTGTCTGCAAGGATGCCGCATCCCCGTAAGCCAGTTGCAGACGCGCCGCCGTATTGCGCAAACCCAGGCCTGCACCAGGGTTGGCTGCGGCTTCGGCATGGACTGGGTTGCTGATACAGATCAGCAATTGCCCGCCCTCCCGGGTAAAACGGCACAGGATATCGCTGGCTTCTTCATGGCAATCAAGATCATGGCGCAAGGCATTTTCTATCAGGGGTTGCAGCAGCAGTGGCGGACACTCACATTGTCCCAGTCCATCATCGACACCTTCCAGGCTGATGTGCAGGCGCTCACCATAGCGCAGTCTTTGCAGGGCCAGGTAGTCTTGCACAAAAGCCAGTTCTTCCCCCAGCCTCACCCATTGCTTGTCACCGGCTGCCAGGGCGTAGCGCAACAGATCGCTGAGCCCGTGTATGCCATTGAGGGCGACATCCTTGTTGTCAGAAATAACCAGGGCGCTGATGGCATTGAGGGCATTGAACATGAAATGCGGCTCAAGTTGTGCACGCAGGGCCAGGCTCTTCTGCTGTTCCAGTTCAAGACGCAGGGCCAGCGCATCTGCCCTTTCCTGCGCCCAGGCGCGGTTTCTTTCCTGGCTTTGTTGCCAGACCTTGACAGTCACCACGGCAAAATACACGGCGCTGATGGATGACAGGCGCAACAGGGCCGCCAGCTTGTCGAAGACCTGCAATTGTGCAGTGACGGCCCCCCAGTTCAGGTCATACGGGCCATCAAGGCTGACCAGGCTGCCCACATACAATAACTGCAGCGGCAAGACGATCAGCAACAGCAAGGCATAGCCAAGAGCGATATGTTTCTTGCTATTGATGAACCAGGGCCAGCGCGCAAAGCAAAGCATCAGGACAAAGCCCAATATGGCAAGTGCAATCGAGCTGCGGCCCCAGCTAAGGAAGATCAGCCAGAAATCACCCTGCACACCTTCGCGCAAATCATCGTTGAGTGAAGTCAGTGCGCCAACCAGACTCAAGCTGGTCCAGATAACCAGGTTGAGCAACAATATCTGCGCCACCGCCTGCCAGGACTGGCGTGTCGGTTGCTGTTTGCCCGGAAGATTGCTGGTGGTATCCATGGCATCCAGTATATCAGCGCCAGCACGGCCAGCATCCCCGTGCGGCCGTTTTCATCACGGCATCAATCATTTTCATCACTCAGCGCAACCAGACTGCTTACAGCCAGCACAAAATCCGCCCTCATCAAGCTTATGAACGAGCGGTAGCGGAGGATTCAATGACATCAGCAATGACATCAGAAACAGGGTTCACTTGCCGGGTTTTAACCGGCAGGTATGTCTTCATGGTTTTGCTTCTGGCCTTTTCCGGCATCACCAGAGCAGCAGACACTTTGCACATTCCGCGTGCAGTTAAACCACCGGTACTGGCCGATTATGTCACGGGAGTACCAGCAAATGCCGGTGTGGAAATCACTGACTTTCGTCAAAGAAAGCCTGGCGACGGCATTCCTGCATCACAGGCAACAAGAGCTTACCTGTCCTATGACGACACCCATTTTTATGCCGTGTTTGTGGCCAGGGATGACCCCGCCCTGGTCAAGGCCAGGGTAGGCAAGCGCCAGGATTTTCTCGGTGATGATTATGTCATACTGGAACTTGATACCTTCAACGACAAGCAGAGGGCTTTTGAATTCTTCGTCAATCCTTACGGCGTGCAGCTCGACGCCAAACGTACCGAAGGCCAGGAAACCGATTATGACTTTGAGACCCAATGGCAGTCTGATGGTCAGTTGACCAGCGATGGCTATGTCGCCATGCTGGCTATTCCATTCAAGAGTCTGCGATTTCGCAATCAGCCTGTACAGACCTGGGGAATCGCCGTCGGTCGCCTGATTGCCAGATTGAATGAAGCCTCTTACTGGCCGGCCATCACTCAGAGAGAGGCGGCGTTTATCCCGCAGTTTGCGACAGCAGAAATCCCTGAACAGATCACACCCGGCCGTAACCTGCAACTGATGCCATATACCTATATGGGCAAGAGCCGCATCCTGAACAAGGATGGCAATCCCGCCCCGTATTGGGAAAAACAAAGCAAAATCCGGGGCGGGCTGGACGCAAAATGGGTGTTCTCGGAAGCGATGGCAATCGATATGACGATCAACCCCGATTTCAGTGAAGTTGAGTCGGATGAACCACAGGTCATCATAGACAAGCGGTATGAAGTCCTGTTCCCTGAAAAGCGCCCCTTCTTCCTGGAAAACTCGGGTTTTTTCCAGACTGCGCAACCGCTGTTCTTTTCACGCCGTATCGCTGATCCCAAATACGGTGCACGCCTGACCGGACGCGAAGGCAGCTGGGCGTTTGGCAGCCTGCTCATCAATGATGATGCACCTGGCCAACAGCTACCGGCCGGACATGCTGCATTTGGCAAAACTGCCAATATCAGTGTATTACGGGTGCAGAATGATATTGCCGACGGTTCCAATCTTGGCGCCATCCTGACCCAGCGCAAGCTCGGCAATATGTCATCCCAGGTTGCAGGGCTGGATTTACAGTATCAATGGGACCAGAACTGGCTGATCACAACCCAGGTTTCTGCCAGCAAAACCGTTGATGCCGACAACCGGCAATCGCAAGGCAGGCTTGCGTATGCAGAATTCAAGCGTACGGACAAGAACCTCAATTACTCCGGCAAGTGGTTGAGCATCTCCCCCGAGTTTGATACCAGACTGGGATTCATCCCGAGAGCCGACTTGCGGCAAACGACACAGACCCTGACTTATCTGTGGGATGTGGATGAGCATCCCTGGATACAGAATCATGGCCCGCAAATCACCGCGATTGCCAGCAAAGATCATCAGAACACCTTGCAGGACTGGTCTGCAGACAGTGCCTACATCGTCAACGGCACAGGCAGCACTGTGCTGGAAGCACATCTGCTCAATGCCTATGAACGTTATGATCAATTTGGCCCCGGACGTTATCATAAAAATGGCTATTTGCTGGCGGCCAGTTCTGATCGCATCAACTGGCTGAGCTTTGACCTTAAGGCGGGGAAAAACGAAGTCATTAATTACCTGCCTGCGACCGGGCAAGCCTCGCAGCTGGGCGATTCCAGGAGCCTGGCGGCCATACTGACAGCCAAGCTCAATGCGCATTTCAGGGTGGAACAAACCCTGTTATGGAATGACTTGCGCCTGCAAAAAGCCGTAGCGGACCAGCGTAGCGGCAGCATGATTTATCGTGACCTGCTGTCACGCACACGCTTCAGTTACCAGCATGACCGCTACTGGGGCTTGCGCCTGGTACTCGATTATGATTTCCTCAAGGTCAATCCCGGTCTGACCAGCCTGGCGGGCGGCAAGCGCCTCAATTCTGACATACAGGTCAGCTATGTATTGAGCCCGGGCACCAGCTTTTATGCCGGCTTTGCTGATCGCCAGGAAAACCTGCGTTTGCTCGGCAACCCGCTGTACCTGCAAGCAACGGATAAACTGGATTTGCACACAGGCAGACAGGTCTTTGTAAAATTCAATTACCTGTTCCAGTTATAGGCGAGTTATAGGCAGATTATGGGCCGATTATGGGCCAGTCATGAGGCGGACAGACAACGTATCACAGCCGCATCAATGACCTTGCTGGCCGGCAGGCATTCACGCATGTCTTTTCTGGTCTTGAGCTTGCCGGCCACATCGACTGCCGTGTCCGGTATCAGCCAGCTTTGATAGCGGGGTACGAACACGCCATCGTGGGTATTATGGAATTGGAAGGGCAGTGACACGATGGTGTCGTTCTGGTTGATCTGCACATGAAAATGCAGGTGCGGTGTCGTCGAGTAACCGCTATTGCCAGACAGGCCCAGGACTTCGCCGGCACTGACCTGCTGGCCAACTTCTACCCTGACAGAGTTTTGCATGAGATGGAAGTAGTCTGCCCAGCTGCCATCGTTATGCAAAACCCGCACGTAATTGGCCTTGTCCATGAATTCAGGGCTGGCCTTGCCATCATCAGCGAAATGACTGACGACCTCGACCACATAACCGGCACGTGCAGCGACCACGGTAGTGCCCATAGGCATCCTGATATCGACCGCATAGCGGCTGGCCACTGACTGATGCGAGAATATCGGCCCGTCTGCCGCCTGCAATATCTGATACCCTTGCGCCGCCACAAAGGGGATGCGATAGCTGACATTGGCATCATGCCTGGCCTTGGGATCACCCTGGATGAATTGACTGGTGTAGTTGATGGTGTAACCGAACTGCTTATTGGCGGCAGCTACTTCTGCCACCTCCATGCTTTGTCCCCCTGCCAGTCGTACCTGTATGGGCCAGTTGCGGTTGCTGCTCAGATTGCTGAAGCTGCTCAATTTCAGGGTGACGACAACCGGCATACGGCTGGTATTGCTGGCGACGATAACGCGTGATCCGTCTTTTTCAACAGTTTCCACCTTGACCATTTCACTGCCGGCACGAGCAAACGGACCTGGCAATAGCAGGCATACCCAGCAAGTGGCAATGACCGCATATTTTTTCATGTTGCAGATGACGCCGAGCGCCAGATGACACGCTGGTGAATGTGCAGGCTCTGCAATTCACCGATCTGCTGCATGAATTCCAGAGCTGCCAGCGTCACCTGAGGAGATGGTGGAAAACCAGGCCAGCGTATCCAGAACTGATGAATGCCTTCCAGCGTATCGGCGCTGTGCGGTCGTAGTTGCAGATAAGCCCGGATGGCCTCAATGGCAAACTGCTTTTCGTGATCATGCATGTGAGACCCCAGAGGATGACAAAGTAAATTCAAAGAAACCTGTGCTCAGGGCCTTGACATCATATCGCGCCGCAAAGCAGCGAGCAGGCCTTCAGAAGCATCAGTGAGATAGTCAAGCACCCTGTCAAAACCATCGGGGCCACCGTAATAAGGGTCAGGCACGATATCGCTGTCACTGTGGCTGGCATAGTCCATCATCAGTTTCAGCTTGTGCTGGTGCACCTT
Source organism: Undibacterium paludis (assembly GCF_022568815.1). Lineage (GTDB taxonomy): Bacteria > Pseudomonadota > Gammaproteobacteria > Burkholderiales > Burkholderiaceae_D > Undibacterium. The sequence continues at coordinate 868,001 of NZ_JAKZHX010000001.1, forward strand.
AGGGCAGGCTGCCTGCATTCTTGCCAGATTATCCTTGTCCATGGCCAGCAGCAAATCAAATTCTGTAAAATCTTCGACACATAGCTTGCGCGCCCTTTGCTGCGACAGATCTATGCCGCGCCTGGCGGCAAATTCCTGCGAGCGGGGATCAGGAGCTTCGCCGATATGATAGGCATGGGTACCGGCAGAGTCTATATGCAGGCTGGCCGCCAGACCCGCCGCCTCTGCCTGGGAACGAAATACCCCCTCTGCAGTCGGTGAACGGCAAATATTGCCCATGCAGACAAAAAGAATGGCTGTTTTGGCCTTTTTTTTCATGGTAAAACTTAAAACTTAATTAAAAGAAAACATCTATGGCCCGCAATGGACATTGAAGCAAAATGCTAACATGTGATGTGGTGCCACAGCCAGAGCCGCAAAGCCCTGCTTCAGGACAGCATGCTATTATTTCTGCCAGAATTCAGTCCCCCCTCATCGCTGCCGCATCAATAAAAATTATGTCAGAGACCAAACAATATCAAAACACCCATATTCAATTTCGCCTGGCTGTCGACGCCGATGCCGAAACCATCGCCGCACTGGTCAACAGCGCCTACCGTGGCGACAGCAGCCGCCAGGGCTGGACCACAGAAGATGACCTGCTTCAGGGCCCGCGCATCCATGCACAGGAAGTCAGTGATATGCTTGCGGCCAAAGATTCTGTCATCCTGCTCTGCCTGCAAGACCAGGACATCATCGGTTGTGTCCACCTGGAAAAAACTGAACGTGCCGCTTACCTGGGTATGTTCGTCGTGCGCCCCGTATTGCAGGGAAATGGCATAGGCAAGTACTTCATGCAAACAGCAGAGCAGCATGCGCAAAAAATGTGGGGAATATCCAAAATCTGGATGACGGTCATCACAGTCAGGCATGAACTGATTGCTTACTACGAACGTCGTGGTTATGTACGCACTGGACGCTTCAAACCTTTTCCCGCCGACAATGGCAAAGAAAAGGTCCTGGTAGAAAATCTGCAGTATGAAGAAATGGAAAAGACCTTACCCCCTGCCTGAGCAGATCGCTGCCTGTCAACCCTGGTTGCGTGGAAGACGCATGCTCACCACTGTGGCAATGCATAGTGCAATACCTGCCCCATACAGCAGCCAGGTGTCAGTCCCTATCAGGTAAGGATAAAACATCAGGGCAATACCCAGCCATTTGACGCGTGGCTGTTTCTTTTTCCTGCCATAATAAAACGCCAGCATGCCGAATATGCCGAAAATTATGGTGCCTATGATATAGGCTGGGGATGGCAGCAAGCTCAACAATAGCTGCATCAGTTCCCTCTCATCCATGACGAGTATGCTTTGTAAAATGTCTTGCACCTTTGCCGCACCTTATTGAGTCTTGTTTCGCCACGTTTGATACTACAGCAAAATGTCCATCACAAAAATAAACACCATGCTGGAACAGGCTCTGGCCCTGCACAAGCAAGGGCAATATGCAACAGCAGAAGATTTGTATCAGCGTGTATTGCTGTTGCAGCCACAACATTTTGACGCTCTGCACCTGCTCGGTGTCGCCGCCCGGCAAAGAGGAGATGCTGACATGGCCATCACCTGGTTGCGTCAGGCTATTGCTGTCGACCCGCTGCAAGCCATCGCCCACAGCAATCTTGGTGCGGCCTTGCAGGACAAGGGATTGTCGCAGCAAGCACTCGACAGCTATGACCGCGCGCTACAGTTGCGGCCGACCTATGCCATGGCCTGGAACAACCGCGGCAATGCCCTGCGCAGCCTCGGCAGGATGACCGCCGCCCTGCACAGTTATGACCAGGCCCTGCAAATCCAGCCCGACTATACCGAAGCCATGCTCAATCGCGGCATCGCCCTGCAAGACACAGGTGAACATGAACAGGCGCTTGACGACTTTGCTGATGCGCTAAGCCTCCGGAGTAATGATGCCGCCATTCATTTTGCCCGTGCCGTCAGCCTGCAATTCCTGCAGCGATTTGAAGCTGCAATAGCTGCCTATGAACTGAGCTTGCGACTGCCAGGACAAAGGTCACAGCAAGCAGATGCCTGGCTCAATCTCGGCATCTGCCTGCAAAAAAACGGGCAACCAGAAGCCGCACTGGACAGCTTTACCCAGGCCATCAGCTGCAGGGGGGATTTTGTCCGCGCCCACCAGCAGTGTGGTCATGTCTTGCACTTGCTAGGGCGTCATCAGGAAGCCATACATGCTTACCAGCAGGCCGCAAAACATAGCCGTAGCCAGCAAGAGCAAGACCATATTGCCTATGCCCTGGCCTCCCTGGGTGCTGCAGCAATGCCGGCAGCGTCACCGGCCGCCTATGTGGAAGACCTGTTTGACCAGTATGCCAGTCGTTTTGACCAGCATCTGCTGGAAGTGCTGGGCTATCAGGTGCCACGACTGATTGCCGAAGCCATCAACCGACACCGGCAAAAAGAATCTGCCATTACCCTCGACCTGGGTTGCGGCACAGGTTTGTGCGCCCCCTTGCTGCGCCCCTACTCTGCCCAGCTGACAGGGATCGACCTGTCAGAAAAAATGCTGGACAAAGCCCGCCTGACCGGTCTGTACGATGCATTACATCATCAGGAATTGAGCACTTACCTGAGACAGCAGCCAGCAGGCGTCGACCTGGTCGTCGCGGCGGATGTATTTGTCTACATCGGTGATCTGAATGAAATCTTCGCCGAAGTGAGCCGTATCCTCAACCGCAACGGTCTGTTTGTATTTTCAGTCGAAGCCGGTCACGATGGGCAAGCCAGCTACACACTGGCGCCATCACAACGCTATACCCACAGCCTGCCATATTTGCAAAAACTTGCGCAACAACATGGCTTTGACATAGCCGAGACCAGTCAGCAAGCTGCACGCCAGGACAAAGGCGAAGATATCCTTATCCATATTCTGGTGCTGATACGAGGCTGACAGCAAGCGCGGCAGGGTAACATCAACCCAGCATGAAAATGGCGATGGAAGTAGCCAAACCACAGGCCCAGACCAGCGTACGCAAGGTCCCCTGCCCCATCACATAGGTAATGATGTAGATAATACGAAAAGCAATAAACAACAGGGCCAGTTGATCGATACGTGCCTGGTCTGCATGCGCCTGTTGCGCCAGCAATACTGCTGCGATAAACAGTGGCAGAGCCTCAAACCCGTTTTGCTGTGCCGCGTGCGCCCGCTGCCGCCACCCTGACAGGGCCTGGGCCCATTCCCTGGGGTTCTCATTGTCATATCGCCCGGCGTCACGCTTCAACCGGGCTGAGCCCCCCTTGGCCAGACCAACAGTAACAATGGGCAGCAGACATGCTGCCAGGACGCACCAGTTTGCTATACTCATCAAACGCTCCTTGAATTGTTAACAGTTCAGAATCACATCCAATGGAACGATAACAGCAAAATGCACCGGGATCATGAAATTTTCACTCCATCTGCATGAGCAGCAAGCTGAATCAGACTGAATTAAGCTGAAACCAGCTCCCATCCAGCCGTGTTCAAAGGCAGCCTCCTGACCACCTTTCCACTGGCCGCCAGCAAGGCATTCGCCAGCGCTGGCGCTATCGATGGCGGCCCTTCTTCACCGACGCCTTCCGGCTCGTCCGCGCTGCTCATGACCATCACGTCAACCGGTGGTGTCTGGGCCAGTTTAAGTAATGGATAAGTATCAAAATTACCCTGCTCAACCTGGCCATCCTTGAAACTGATCTCTCCAAACAAGGCTGCCGTCAAACCAAACAAGGTGCCACCCATCATCTGCGCTTCGACAGTCCTGGGATTGGCTACTGCACCAGGATTGATACCTGCGGTAATTTTAACCAGACGGAACTGACCCGGCCTGGGCACTGCAATCTCAACGATGTGGGCGCTGAACAGCTTGTCCCTGCTGCCATTCATGGCAAAACCGCGATAATGGTCTTTTGCCAGAGGGGTATTCCAGCCGGCGCGTTCAGCCAAGGCATCGACAAAGGCCAGGGCTTTGGGATTTTTTGCCAGCAGGCGTCGCCGATACGCCAGGCTGTCCATGCCGGCCGCTCGCGCCGCCTGCTCCAGGGTATGTTCAAGAAAAAAACAATTTTGTGAATTACCGACTGAACGCCAATAACCACAGGGAACGCCAAAATCCACCCTGGTCCAGCGCGTGTCAAATTTCGGCAAGTTGTAGCTGCTGCTCAGCCAGCCCATGGTGAAGCTCCAGTCAAAGCCATCAATGGCCGGGCTATTGGTGACCATGGAATAGTCAAGCAGTGAGGGGCCTGCTGTGTCATGTCGTAAGGCCATGGGTAAAAAATTCTGATCCAGCGCCAGTTGCACCCGCGATGCAGTGACAGGCCGGTAATAGCCGGCGCGCATATCATTTTCGCGTGACCAGATCGTTTTCACCGGCACACCGGCCGCTTTGGCGATCAGGGCTGCTTCCAGGACAAAGTCATGTTCAAGCCTGCGGCCAAAGCCACCACCGACATGTTGCGTATGTATCTGCACCTGCTCGGGCAGCAAGCCCAGTGCCTTGGCTACACCTTTCTGGGTATCGCTCTGGCTTTGTGTGGACAGCCAGACTTGCACGCCCTGTCCATGCACCTCTACTGTGGCATTCAATGGCTCCATCGCTGCGTGGGCCAGAAACGGTACATCAAACGTCGTATCAATGACGAGGTGGGCTGTGTCCAGCGCCTGTTGTGTTGCCACCGCGTCCTGCACACGTGGACGGGGAAACGACATGCCCTGGCCAGCCGTCACTGCGTCGAGCAGGGTCTTGCGCATGTCATCGCTGTTTATTGCTGCATGTACACCGTCACGCCATTGAGCTTGCAATAACTTCAGCGCCTTTTGTGCTATCCAGTAACGATCTGCCACGACGGCAACGGCATTGGCCAGCCTGACCACCTGACGCACCCCCTTGACGGCCCTGGCTGCACTATCATCAACGGCCTGCAAGCTGCTGCCAAACCTCGGTGCATGCATGACTGCAGCCACCAGCATGCCGGGGATTTGCACATCGATGCCAAACACGGTACTGCCGTCGACCCGCGCCGGGATATCGGCGCGCGGTACGGATTGCCCCAGTATCTTCCAGTCCTTTGGCGATTTGATGGCAGGTTTTTCCGGTGGCGTCAGGAAAGCAGCCATCTCCAGCAAGTCGACATAAGCCAGGCTGCGGCGACTGGCTGTATGCACTACGCTGGCATGCTCCGTTTTGCAGCTTGTCACATCAACCTGCCATGCTGTTGCCGCAGCACGCAGCAGCATATCCCTGGCGGCGGCACAGGCTGGTGCAATGCTCGCTTGTGCAGAAGCGAAACCGGCACTGGCAAACGTGGTGATGCCGGGTGGCCATTCACGAAAGAATTGTTTTACCACCGGAGCGTGTTCTATGCTTATCCTGTCCAGCGGCATATCCAGTTCTTCCGCCACAATCTGCGCTATCGCCATATGCGTGCCCTGACCGAGATTGGTCACCGTGGTATACGCCGTCAACTTGCCATCACTGCCTATACGCAGCCAGAAATCAAACGGTGACGGTAATTTGACATCCGCCGCCAAACTGACGGGCGGCGACATGGAACTACCTAATACCCAGGCGCCAGCCAGCAGTGTTGATTTTAAAAATATCCTGCGCGCAGGGGCATGTGCGGCCTTCATGCCTTGCCTGCTTTCTTGCCTGCCTTATTATTTTTAAGCATATTTGCCGCAGCATGGATGGCCGTCCTGACACGCGGATAGGTGCCGCAGCGGCACAGATTGGTGATGGCAGCGTCAATTTGCTGGTCGCTCGGTTGTGGTGTGGTCTTCAGCAATGCCGCAGCAGCCATCAGCATGCCGGACTGGCAATAGCCACATTGCGGTACCTGGTGCGCTATCCAGGCTTGTTGCAAGACGTGGCTGCGATCAGCAGACAGCCCTTCTATGGTCGTGATGCTGCGCCCCGTCAAAGCTTCGACCGGCATGACGCAACTGCGCAGGGCCTGGCCATCCAGGTGAACGGTACAGGCGCCGCACAATCCCGCGCCGCAGCCAAACTTGGTACCGGTCAGGCCCAGGTCTTCACGCAAGACCCACAATAAGGGGGTATCTGCATCGGTCTTGATATGGCGTACCTGGCCATTCACTTTTAGATTGACGTCCATGCAATATCTCCTTATCCATTGACAACTCCATTAACAACTCCATTATTCCGCCTGAGTTTTCCCTCCACACCCGGTTTGTGATGAAACCCCGAAATGCCGTTACCGCAAAGACTGGCTGCCGGTTATACGCTGACGCAGGCTGATATACTGACCGCATGGAAATAACACCCGCCACCGCTGCACCCTTAGCACATTCCCCGCCCAGTCGAGCGAGAGAATTAGGCAGGATATTGCTGATCAATATGGTGGTCTGGACCAGCCTGTGCGGCGTAGGGTCACTGGGCAATTATGGCGACATGCTGCAACAGGGAACGACGCGCAGTTATCAGGACGTTTTCTGGGCCTGGTTGAGTAGTCACGGATTGATGATGGTGTACAGCAGCCTGCTATACCTGGCTTTCAAACAATGGGGGCACCTGCTCAGCAAGGCACTGGGCATCGCTCGGTCTTATCTGCTGATGCTGGTTTTATTCCTGCCACTGGAACTGCTGTACGTTAACCTGCTCAACCTGAGCAAGAAAAATATCTCCATTGATCCATCGTCAATCTGGCAGGGCATGCGCCATCTTGGTGGTTTCACTGTCTTCCTGGAATTTGCCTGGTCCACCGGCACCTTCATCGCTGTCATTGCCATCTGTGCCTGGCAACAGGCGCGCCAGCGCGAACAAGCCTTGCAGCAATCGATGAATGATGTACTGCGCTTGAAGCTTGACCTGGAAGAGCAAAGACTTGATGCCCTGCGCGGCCAACTGGAACCACATTTCATCTTCAATTGTCTTAACGCCATCAGTGCACTGGTGCGCGCTGACGACAAGCGTGTTGCCCTCACCGGCCTTAACCGTCTGAGTGATCTATTGCGTTATGCCCTGACTGCCAGCAGCCGTGACTGGGTAAGCTTTGCGGATGAAATCAGCTTCATCCGCGACTACCTGGAGCTGCAAAGACTGCGTTACGGCAGCAGGCTGAAAGTCAGTATCAGCGGTGTTGACGACAAAATACTGACTGGTGATTGCCCACCCCTGCTCTTGCAGCCGTTGCTGGAAAATGCCCTGCGTCATGATCTGGACTGCCATGAAGGCAGCAGCGATATACGCATGGATTTCAAACTTGCAGACGAAGTTGTTACCGTTATTGTCAGCAATCCTGTTGTCGATGGCGTCGCCAGCAATCCTGGCCTGGGCCTGGGCTTGCCGCAAACCCGGGCCAGGCTGGAACTGGTTTATGGCGAGGCTGCCAGCATGCGTAGCGGCCCTGTCGCAACAGATGAGACATCAAGATCAGTACAGCGCTTTGAAGTTGAGATACGCATGCCCCTGCACATGCCGGAAAGTGCCTCTACATGAACAACAAGATACACGCCCTGATCGTCGATGATGAAGAACCAGGTCGGGCTAATCTGCGTTATGCCCTGCAAGACCACGCAGACTGGACTGTCGTCGCTGAATGCGCGAGCGTGGCTGCTGCACGTGCCGCAATGGGGCAATCAGTCATCGATGTCATTTTTCTTGATATACAGATGCCAAGAGAAACCGGACTGACAATGGCCCGCGACCTCAGCACACTGGCCGAGCCACCTTTGGTGATTTTTGTCACGGCTTACAATGCTCATGCGATAGAAGCTTTTGAGCTCCATGCGCTTGATTACTTATTGAAGCCTTTTGACGATCAACGTCTGGCTGCGGCGCTGGAACGGGCAGCAGCCATGTTGAAGCAGCGTCAGCAAGCCGCCTACGCGTTGGCACTGCGTCAGTATGCCAAGGCAGATTCCGATGACACTCCCGCCTATTGGCAGCAGGTCAGCGTGCGCTCGGTGGGTCGCCTGGAATGCATACAGCTCGACGATGTTTTGTGGATAGAAGCAGCGGGCAACTACATGCAATTGCACCTGGCAAGCCGCACCGTCATGCACAGGGTGTCGTTGAGCCAGCTGGAAAAACACCTGGACCCGACGCGCTTCATTCGTGTACACCGCAGCGCCATCGTGCGCCAGGATCAGTTGCAGCAACTGGAAGTGATAGGTGACGGCGTGTACCAGCTGTTGATCAACCAAAAAGACAAGGTGGCCGTCAGTGAACGCTATGTGGCAGAAATCAGGCGGCGCATGCGCGATGGCTAGCGCACCTGATTTCTCTTTAAAGCCAGATTACCAGACCTTTACCCTGTCCTTGGGCGCCAGGTAGAGCTTCTGACCAGCCCGCACATCAAATGCGTCATACCAGGCATCCAGGTTACGCACAGTCAGGACACGGTATTGTCCGGGCGCATGTTCATTAGTGACGATCACCGAGCGCAAATACTCGTCACGCATCTTGCCACGCCAGCTGTTGGCATAGGCGAGAAAGAATTCCTGATCCGTTTCCTTGCTCACCGGCTGGCCTTTCTGTTTCATGGAGCTGCGATAGGCATCAAACGCTGCCATCAGACCGGCCAGGTCGGCGATGTTTTCACCAAGTGTTTGCGCGCCATTGACGGCCAGATCAGGGAAAGGCTTGTAAGTATTGAACTGGGCGATCAGGGCCTTGGATGAAGCCTTGAAATGTGCCAGGTCGGACTTCGTCCACCAGTTGCGCAACTCGCCTTTTGCATCAAACATGGCGCCGGAGTTATCGAAACTATGACTGATCTCATGGCCTATGGTTGCACCCAATGCGCCATAATTGGTCGCGTCGCTGGCATTCAAATCAAAATTCGGTGCCTGCAAATATGCTGCCGGGAAGTTGATGGCGTTTTGCAGCGGCATGTTGACCGCATTGACCAGTTGCGCATTCATGCACCATTCTGTTACATCCACCGGCTGACCAAATTTTGCCAGGGCGCGGCTATAGTCAAAATCTTCCGAGCGCTGACGATTGCCGTAAGCATCATTGACATCAATCGTCAAGCCGGAATAATCACGCCATTTGTCAGGATAGCCGACACCGACATAAGTTGATTTGATCTTGGCCAGAGCCTCCTGCTTGGTAGCAGGTGACATCCATTTCAAGGCCTGGACACGTTCGCCAAAAGCAGCCAGGATATTGCTGACCATCCCATTGATGCGTGCCTTGGCTTCTGGTGAGAAATTTTCTGCCACATAGAGTTTGCCGATTTCTTCACCGATGGCATTATTGGTTGCACCAACGGCATATTTCCAGCGTGGTTCCGGTGTTTTAGCGCCGCTCATCAGGCTGTTAAGCTTGAATTTCTGCTCAAAGAAAGCTTGCGGCAATACCAGGACACGCTGGTTCACGGTATGGAAACGCAGATAGTCTTGCCAGGTCGCCAGCGGAGTCGCCGCGACCAGTGCAGATGAGGCCTTCAAGGCAGTCGGATGCCAGATGATGAAACTGGCTTGCCCATCCAGTTGAGCTGCACTGAAATAGGCATCCCAGTCCATGCCTTTGGCTTTTTTATTGAAATCAGTCTTGCTCCAGGTATTGTCCGCCTTCATGACATCTGAAGTGGCTTCACGATTGGCGTGGCCCTTGGCGATCTTCAATTCCAGGTCAAAGATGCGCTTTGCAGCCTGTTCAGCATCTGCAACATTGGCCAGCTTCAGCATGGCTGCGATATGTTCAAGATAGTTTTTGCGGATTTCAGCCATCTTGGGATTGCTGGACAAATAGTATTCACGGTCAGGCAGGCCCAGGCCACCTTGCAACAGGTAAGGCATGTATTTGCTATGGTCATGCAAGCCTTGCGATACCCATAAGCCGAACAGGTTTTCTGTGAAGACATTGGTGGCGTTGATAGGGTCAACATCAGCCCGCAGGTGCTTGCCCAGATATGCTGACAAGGCAGATTTGTCTTTGAGTGCCGCGATGCTCTCGAATTCGGCTTGCAAAGGCGCCAGTCCGCGCTGGTTGATTTGTTCAATATTCAGGTAGGACTGGTAAAAATCACCGACCTTGCGCGCTGCGCTGCCAGCTTCAGCCTTCGTCGATTGTTCTATGATCTTGAGGACTTTGGCGTCAGATTCTTCCGTCAGGACATCAAATATGCCGACGGCGATCTTGCTGTCGGGAATAACCGCCGTTTTTTCCCAACCACCGTTGGCATAACGGTTGAAGTCGTCACCTGGCGCGACGCTCTTGTCCATGCCATTGCCAGCCACTGCCGTGCTTGTCGCCGCCGGGGCATCGGCAGCTTGCGCACTGCCATGTATGCCGTATATCGCAGGGACACTCAGCATGACTTGCAGGCACACGCGCACCAGGGGTTTCAAACGGAATGATGTTGTACGCATTTTTCTCTCTTGTGATGTTGATTTTTATAAAACAATTGGTCCCGGATAATTTTTCTGTCATGGCCATCCGGTTTCGTCAATTTTTTGCACTGATGATGCTGGCTGATCTAGCGCTTCACTTTGCCAAATGGATCATTTTCCTTCCATCTTGGCATGTGCGATGCATTGGCAACTTCGCGACCAAGATTCAGGGTGAACTGGGCCTGTTCTGCCATGCCGGACAAATCCCAGGCGGGATCATATTCATCTGTCACCTGGTGATAACGTTTGCCATAGCCCCGTGCTTTCTCTTGCGACACCTCCGGGTCCTTGATGTAATCACGTCCGCTGCCTATGGAAAACGCCGGTACGCCAGCCTTGGCAAAGCTGAAATGGTCGCTGCGGAAGTAGCCGCCAGCGACATCTATGCGCGGTGGCGCCACCACCATATTCATGTCCCTGGCCACCTTGCCGGCAGCCAGGATAAGGTCACTGCGTTCTGCGCCAAAGGCACTGATGTCTTTGGTGCGGCCAACAAAATTCAGGGTATCGAGGTTCAAGGCTGCGGCTGTCCTGTTCAGTGGCCATAAAGGGTGGCTGGCATACCAGGCGCTGCCCAGCAGGCCCTGCTCTTCTGCCGCCACCCACAAAAACAACTGGCTTCGTCTGGCTGGCTGTACTACTGCCACCTTTGCCATGGCCAGCAGGGCAGCCGTACCCGAGCCATTGTCAATTGCACCGTTGTAAATAAGGTCACCGGCGCTGCCTTCATGCTTGCCCAGATGGTCCCAGTGGGCACTGTATATCACCAGTTCATTCTTCAGATCAGGGTCGGTGCCAGGCACCAGGCCGGCAATATTATATTGTTCAAGCTGACGCACGGCAGACCTTGCTTCGCCCTTGATTTTTGCCGCCAGTGCTACCGGTTTGAAATCCTGTTTTTCTGCTGCTGCACGCAAGGTATCCAGGTCCAGCCCGGCATTCTTGAACAGGGCCTGTGCTGCAGCATCACTGATCCATGCCTGCATGGGCAGGCCCTTGCTGTCGCCGGCCAGCTGGAATTGTTCACCGGCGCCATTCTTGAGCACTTCCCAACTGATATTGGCCGAAACATCGGTATGAATCAGCAGAACGCCTGCAGCTCCGCGACGCAAGGCCTCTTCTGCCTTGTACGAGCGACGGCCATAATAAGTCAGGGCCTTGCCACCAAAACGTTCCGGCTGTTCTGCCGTCGGTTGCGGATCATTGACCATGACAACCAGGATTTTGCCCTTGCAGTCCACACCCTTGAAGTCGTCCCATTGTTCTTCAGGAGCCTTGATACCATAGCCGACAAACAGCAATTCATGATCAAAATGCTGACTGACAGACGCGTCACCACTGCCCCATATCCAGTCATTGCCAAAGTTCCAGTCCAGTTTTTTGCCACCCGCCTCAACATGCACAGTACTGGCATCGGGCAGGGATTTCACGCCGCGTATGCTGACAGCCTGGCGAAAACTTTTACCATTGGCTGGCTGCAAACCCAGCACCTGTGCCTGCGTCTCCAGATAGGCTACTGTCAGGTCACCGCCACGCTGCCCTGTGCCACGACCTTCAAACAGGTCAGATGAGATCAGTGCCAGATGAGCGCGCAAGGCATTCTCGTCTACCTTGGCAGTTTGTGCACAGGCATGACCGGCAACCGCCAGGCACAGGCCCGCACAGATTGCCAGACGGGCAGCAAGGGGCTTGACTATCATTTTTATCATGGTGAGGAGTCAGGATTAATGAGTGAATTTAAGGTGATTAGAGTACAGATACAGGAATATGTTCAAAAAATATCTAAAAAATCGGTCAAAATCTAAGAATGGCGACTGATTTGCCAATGACATCAGATATAGTTGAGCCCGGTAGAAAGTATAACCATGACATCAACAAACCCCATGCTCCTCAAGACATCTTTATCGGCCCTGCTATCCTTCCTGTTTTTAAGTCCGGTATATGCAGGCAATTGCATACTGGAAAATCTTCCGATCAAACCACTGGTACAGGGTAAATATGACGCCTTCCAGGGCAAGACTGCTCATCTTGACCTGCGTTTTTCCAACGATGCGAATACCGGTGACGTTGACGCTTTTCCCGAACCGCCGCTGCAGGTTTTCCATACCGACACCAAGACGCAATGCGATATCAATGGCGGCATCTGGGTCAGAAAGGACATCTTTGTCAGCCAGGGTGAGCAAATGCTGGTGACCCACGAATACAGTGGTTCAAATGACTACCTGGTGTTCTACAGGACCGCTGATTGCAGCAAGGTGCAGGAGATAGATGTCTCTTACGCACACTGGAAAATCCACAAGCAGGCCCTGCACGTGCAGCCGGTAAAAAGCAATGGCAAGAAAAAGGCGATGCAAAACTATACACTTGACGCCTTCTGCAAGGCAGTGCCTGCTGGTAAAGAATAATGCAATTCAAAGACTACCTGGCGCAACTCACAGCCTTGTATGTGCAAGCTGAGGTGAATCTGCAATTGCAGGCGCCTGCCAGTCCTGAAGAAATTGCGGCACTGGAAAGCAGCTATGGCTACCGCCTGCCCGTAGAATTGAAAAACGCCTGGCTGCACGGCAATGGCGGCGCCACTTATCAAAGCCTGTTTGCCAGACCTGGTTACCTGACCGGTTTTGATTTTTTATCACTTGATGAGGCATTGAAAGAACGCGCAGGCATGCTAAGGAGCAGTCCGCAATACGCCAACTACCGGTATGAGCAAAGCAGCCCTCGCGATGCGCGCATCAGCCCCGGCTGGTATGAGCCAGGCTGGCTGCCATTTGCCAATTATGGTGGCGCAACACTATTGCTGATACTCGATTTTTCACCAACAGCGCAGGGCCAGGCAGGACAGATCATTACGTTCACACATGACCCTGACTGCATTGATTACGTAGCGCCTTCGTTCGATGCATTTCTGAGCGCCTCTCTCGATATGCTCAGGGAATACAGCGAAGAATTCATCCGAGATGAATAGAAGAGCCCGCCTGCATGAACAGGCGAGCTCTTATCGGATTGCGCTTGCAACAGCGGCTTCAAAAACCTCAGGCCAGATGCCTTAACTCGCGCAAAGCTACCGACACTGGCGCCAGGTCCGGCCCCTGCGCGCTGATCGTGCTGAGCAAGCTGGTCAACCTGTCTATGGCTGCGCCATGCTGGGCGCGCCAGTTGCCGATTTCTTCCTGGCGTGACAGGAGGCCACGGGTGATCTGGCTGGCGATGGAATACACGTCATCACGTGCACTGCCACGCGCCTGGGTCTGCCACAGGGTATCTGTCGGCAGGCGATTGATCTGGTTGCGCCAGCCGGTCAGACCGAGCTCGTCATCAATGCCAAAGTAAGCGCGGGCCACCTGTTCCAGCGCACTATTGGTGCTTTGCGCCAGATCCACCAGATCAAGCGCCGGGAAGATGTATTCCAGTGCCGTCAGGTTTTGTGCCAGGGTCGCCTCTACGCCGGCCTGTGACAATGCCTCTGCTTCTTTTTGCCAGCTGGCACGGGCGTTGGCTGGCAACCAGTCATCGAGTTGCCAGCGCAGCTCGCGAGCAGCCGGTTGATAGCGTTGTATCAGTGTAGGCAAGTCAGTGCTTTGCGAGCGTATGCGCAACATCCAGCGTGACGCCCGTTGGGCAATCGCGATCAGCTTGGACAGGAGATCGAGCTGTAATTTGGAATCGACCACATAATCAAGCGCATCGATCTGATCCCACAAGGCTTCCAGGTCAAAAATCTCGCGCGCCAGGGTGAAGGCACGTATGACGTCAGCCGCCGTGGCGCCCGCTTCGGATGCAATGAAATTGACGAAGGTTGCACCGGCACGATTGACCACCGTATTGGTGATGAAGGTGGCGATAATTTCACGCTTAAGAGGGTGATGGGCAATTGCTTCAGCAAAACGCTCGGACAGTACCTGCGGGAAATACGCCTTGAGTGCACGGCTGAAGAAAGGATCATCAGGCAGATTGCTGGCAACCAGTTCATCGAACACCGACATCTTGGCATAAGCCAGCACCACCGCACCTTCTGGTGCAGTCAGACCCTGCTTCAAGGCTTTGCGGTGGAAAATTTCATCATCGCTGGGCAGATATTCAATGGCGCGGTTCAACCGGCCCTGCTTTTCCAGTGACTGCATCAGGCGCTGCTGGCCATCAAGTACGTACAAGGGTCTGTGGGCGGCAATATCTAGCGCCTGACTCTGGTAGTAATTATCGGTTAGCACCAGGTGACCAACCTCATCGGTCATCGACGCCAGCAGGTCATTGCGCTGTTTAAGTGTCAGGTCACCAGCTTCAACGATGCCGCCAAGCAGGATTTTGATATTGACTTCATGGTCAGAACAATCAACACCGGCAGAATTATCAATCGCGTCGGTATAGATGCGGCCGCCTTTTTGCGCAAACTCTATGCGGCCATTCTGGGTACAGCCAAGATTACCGCCTTCAGCCAGCACCTTGCAACGCAATTCATTGCCATTGACGCGGAAGGCGTCACCAGCCTTGTCACCGACCTGGGCATGGGTTTCAAAGGTAGCCTTGACGTAGGTGCCTATGCCACCGTTATAGAGCAGATCAACCGGTGCCTGCAATACGGCGCGCAATAATTCCACCGGTGTCAGTTCGGCGGTTTCTATGCCGAGTACAGCGCGTGCTTCAGGGCTCAGGCTGATGGATTTTGCACTGCGCGGGTAGACACCGCCGCCGGCAGAAATCAGGCTCTTGTCATAATCATCCCAGCTTGAGCGCGGCAGATTGAACAGGCGCTGGCGTTCGGCAAATGAAGTGGCGACATCGGGGGACGGATCAATGAAGATATGCCTGTGGTCAAATGCGGCGACCAGTTTGATATGCTGCGACAGCAGCATGCCATTGCCAAATACGTCACCCGACATGTCGCCAATGCCGGCTACCGTGAATGCGGTATTTTGCGTATTCACTCCCAGCGAACGGAAGTTACGTTTGACAGACTCCCACGCACCACGGGCAGTAATGCCCATTTTCTTGTGGTCGTAACCGACCGAGCCGCCAGAAGCAAAGGCATCACCAAGCCAGAAGCCATAGTCTGCAGAAACGCCATTGGCAATATCAGAAAAAGTCGCAGTGCCCTTGTCCGCTGCCACCACCAGATAAGGATCGTCGGCATCATGACGTATCACTTTTTGCGGTGGCACCACAACACCTTTGACGATGTTATCGGTGATATCAAGCAAGCCGGACAGGAATATCTTGTAGCAGGCCACACCTTCGGCCTGATAGGCTTCGCGTTCGGTGGCTGGCGGTGCATTTTTCAACACAAAACCACCTTTGGAGCCGACCGGTACGATGACGGTATTCTTGACCTGCTGGGCTTTCACCAGGCCAAGGATTTCCGTACGGAAGTCTTCGCGCCTGTCTGACCAGCGCAAGCCGCCACGGGCCACCTTGCCACCGCGCAGATGCACGCCCTCTACCCTCGGTGAATACACCCAGATTTCGAACAAAGGCTTGGGTTCTGGCACGCCCGGTACTTCACGCGGATTGAGCTTGAAGCTCATGTAAGGCTTGAACGCACCACTGGCCGTGGTTTGCCACAGATTCGTGCGCAGCGTTGCGACGATGGTGGCGATGAACTGGCGCAGGATGCGGTCTTCATCCAGGCTGGCCACCTGACTCATCTGCGTTTCCAGCTGTTCGCGTATATGCTTTTGGGCAGCATCGCGATCACCGACATAGTCGGGCTTGAAGCGGGCGCCGAACAGTTCCGCAATCAGCTGGGTGATGGCAGCATTCTTGTTCAGGGCCGCTTCTATGTAGTTCTGGCTATAGGCAAACCCAAGTTGCTTGAAGTAACGCGAACAGGCACGCAACACGGCAATGGAACGTGCATCGAGGGTTGTACTCAGGACCAGGCGATTCAGGTCATCGCTTTCGACTTCACCACCCCAGGCTTGCGAGAACAGTGCTTCAAAGCGCAATTTGACGGCAGACAGATCGGTCGCGACCGGCAATTGCAAACCAAGATCATGTATCCACAAGGTGTCTGCACCACTGACGATCTGGTAAGGATGCTCGTCCAGCACCCTGGCACCCATGTGTTCCAGGACCGGCAAGGAGTCTGACAGTGCCACCTTGGCAGTATTGTAAATCTTGAAGCGCAACATGCCGGGGCCGGCATCAAGCGGACGATACAGCTTGACCATCATCGGCGCTGCCGCATTGAGACCCGACAGCATCTCGGCATCTTCAGCGCCAACCAGGGCAGAAAAATCTTCGCGATATGCAGTTGGGAAGGCAGAGGCAAAACGGTTGGCCAGGCTCAGGCCAATACCTTCGCCGTGAGAGCGCAGCAATTCTGTGGTGCAGTCATCTTCCCAGCGTTGCGACAGCTTGGCGATACGCGCTTCCAGCAAAGTCAGGTTAACATTTTGTGGCGTCAGGTCTTTTGCCCTGACCAGGTAGTGAATGCGCGCCAGCGGACTGTCAGTCAGCATGGGCGTAAATTCTATCGACTGCCCATTCAGGGCTATCATCAATTCATTGCCGATCTTGATGCGCAACTCGGTGTTGTAGCGGTCACGCGGTACGAATATCTGCGCCGAAGTAAAGCGGCCAAAAGGATCGCGACGCAGGAACACACGGGTGCGCTGACGCTCCTGCAGACGCAGGATGCCGATGGCATGATCCATCAGGGTGGCGGTATCAATCTGGAATAATTCGTCACGCGGGTAATCATCAAGGATGGCTTGCAGGGACTTGGCTGCATGACTCTCTGGCACCACGCCGGAATTGTTCATGACATCCGCGACACGCTGGCGCACCTGCGGGATATTGCCGACAGGCTCGGAATAGGCTGTCGAAGTGTAGAGACCCAAAAAGCGCGATTCACCGATCACATTGCCAGCATCATCAAAACGCTTGACAGCGATATAGTCGAGCCAGGCCGGTCTGTGCACGGTAGCACGCGTCATGGCCTTGGTGACCATCACCATCTCGGTCGAGTCCATCAGGGCAACGACTTCCGGTGGCAGATGGGTCTCTGCAGTCTTGACCGGGCCGCGCAAGATCCCCAGACCTGACTCGGGCAGGGCAACCAGGCTGACATTGTCGCCATCACGCTTGAGGTCATAGTCACGCGCACCAAGGAAGGTGAAATGCCGGTCTTCCAGCCATTGCAGAAAAGCACCGGCTTCGTCACGTTTTTCCGGTGCCCGTGCATATTTTTCACAGGCGTTGCGTACTTCCCTGACCCTGGTCAGCATGGGTTGCCAGTCAACGACTGCACCACGCACATCGGACAAGACACTCTTTAAATCTTCAACCAGTGCCTGCTGCGCCGCCTGGTCAACGATGCGGTCACATTCCACCAGGATTAATGACTCGACCGGGTCGCCGCGACCAGCAGCCTTCGCAGCGGCGACCGTACTGACCGAGGTGACACCGCCGTCGGCGTCACGCGCCACGCTCATCAGCGGATGGACTATCCAGTGTGCGGTACGGCCACTGCGGTTGATCGCCATCGTTACCGAATCCACCAGGAAAGGCATATTGTCATTGACGATCTGCACGACGGTATGGTCGCTCACGAAGCCGTCTTCTGACAGGGTAGGGTTGAAAACCCTGATCTTGGGTGTATTCGCAGCGCGTGGAGCATCCAGCAAACGCCAGTGCGCATTAGCCTGGGCGAACAGGGTTGCCGGACCACGGGCGCTGATTTCGTCCGGGTCAGTATTTTCAAAATAGGCAGTGATGAATGAACCCTGGCGCTCGCTTGCCGGGCCGGTATGCGCTTGCGCGTAAGCAATCAGCTCAGCGAAGTGGGAAATGGTCATACGTTCTCCTTCTGATGTGAAGATAACGAGAGATAAAGGTGCAGTAGAAACGCACTGATTTAGTAAGTATCCTCTATTATGCAAGAGGAAACAAATGGCTTTTCTGTGACAAAGGAAGAGAATATTTGCTGGCGATCATGCCGGATATGGCAAACAGCTGCCGGGCAACCCCAAGTAAGGCGTATTTGCACAAACTTGCGCAAACATGCTGGCAAAATGCAGGAATCATTGCGTCCCCCCTCAATAACGGTTTTTTGCTTTTCCACAAACAAAACCACACAACTCATAGGAACAGGCAGCAACAGTTTTTTATCGCTGCGCCGCAACAATCTATCGGTGCATGCGATCAAAACGCACCGGCTGCATGAACCAGGCGACTATTGATGCCAGCAACAGGAGCGCCGCCAGCCAGGCCAGGTTGCGCCACAAATGGCTGGTTTTTTTTATAATCTCAAAGCTGTCAATGAACACGGTTTCGCAAGCGCCGTTACCGGTATCGGTACGTGTTATGCTGGTGCCCCGCTTGAAGGCAAAACCGTGATTATGTGAATATTCGGACAAGCGACCACGGAAATGAATCTGGTCACCGATTTCCACCTTTTTCATGATTTTTGCCAGCTCTGCCTTGTCTGTCAGCAAATGGTTGTTCGACAGCGCCGTCGGGTCAAATGCCGCATAGGCTTGGGCCGAATTTGCCTGCACATAGCAGGTAAACTGACCGCTGGAATAAGTCAGGTCGAGATAAGCGGAATTGCGCACATTGCTCCCCCAGACCACACAAAGATCGACAACGTTGAGGTGGTCATTAGCTTCACGATGCAGGTAATCAAGCCAGCTATCGGCATTGTGTTTGCTGACGACCAGTCCCACCAGGTCATAGTCATACAAGGGCTGGACTTTGTAATTGACGCCACCAACAATGGTTGCAAATGCTGACTGGCTGATCTGGGTCTGTACAGGTTCATTCAATAGTTCGCTGGCAAGTTCACCGGGCT
Source organism: Undibacterium paludis (assembly GCF_022568815.1). Lineage (GTDB taxonomy): Bacteria > Pseudomonadota > Gammaproteobacteria > Burkholderiales > Burkholderiaceae_D > Undibacterium. The sequence goes on from NZ_JAKZHX010000001.1 coordinate 887,172, forward strand.
GTGGTAAGGCATCACGCCGCCAGAATGCCAGCAACAACAGGCAAAGACTGGACAGCATGAGCAGTTTGATGAAAGTGCGCATCAATCCAGCTTGAGCAGACTGGCGTCATGCAGGGAACAGGCTTGCACTTTGGCGCCAAAGAAGTCGGCCTGCAATTGAAAGGCACGCAAGATTCTTTGTCGGCCAACTTCATCTTCAGGCAGGGAAAACACCACTTTAAGCAAGGGTGTTGCGGTTTTGCCATGTGAGACCGGTATTGTCACTATGTCGTCCGGCAGTGGTGTTGCCACGTCCGCCGGGATCTGCCTGCGCATTTCAGCCAGGATATCGGCTTCGCGAATGATGACGGTATCGTGGGCGCCCTGGAACTTTCTGGCGCTACCGGACGAAGTTTGTACGGCGATGCCACCGGTGATTTCAAACTCCGTGGCCGAGATTCTTTCATAGTGGAAGGCTTGCCAGCCATCCTGGCCAAATTGGCGTTGTGCCACCGTGGCCATGGCAGCCGCAGCCAGGCCACCGGCAGAAATCATCCCCACGGGCAACATTTCAGCCAGGCTGTCCGGCAGGTTTTCAGGGCCACTCAGGTTTGCTTCGGTCATACACCATCTCTAGGTAAAAGGGCCAGTCCTGCATTGTATTCCTGTTCGGGAATATTCTGCAAAACCGGCCCCACCAGGCAAAAGACATTCCGCCCGCTTGCTTTACTTGGCTGTCGCTTCAGCCTCTTTCTTCTCTTCTTCCTTCTTCTCTTCCGGGGTCGGGTCTTTGGGCAAAGGTTTGCGTGGCAGCATGTCGTTGCGATTGGCTGTATGGGCAACAAAGCTGGCCAGAATCATAGACGCCTGCATCAAGTCGTTTTTTTGTACTTTGTCATACACGTCCATACTGGAATGGTGCGTGCGGGTAAAGTAGTCCATGTCATCCTGAATGAACTGGAAACCGGGCACACCGACACGGTCAAAGCTGACATGGTCGGTACTGTCCGTCTTGCGCAAGGTGGTCGTAGTCGCACCTACATCCTGGAAAGGCGCCAGCCAGGCGTCAAAAATCGGTTTCACGGTGGCATTGTTCTCTGCATAGACGCCACGGATTTTGCCGCCGCCATTGTCAAGATTGAAGTAGGCAGAGATTTTGCCGTGCATGGGCTTGATGCTCATAGGACCGGTCTGTTTGCGGGCAAAGACCGGCAATTCCAGTTCCTTGGGGTCAGTCGGTTCGGGCCGCGACGCTATCCATTTGTTGACATAGGCTCGGGAGCCGAGCAGCCCCTGCTCTTCCCCACCCCACAGGGCAATACGTATGGTGCGGCGCGGCTTGAAGCCGGTTACCTTCAGCAGGCGTACCGCTTCCATCACCATGGCGACACCGGCTGCATTGTCGGTTGCACCTGTGCCGCCATGCCATGAATCGAGATGGGCGCCGAGCATGACGATTTCGTCTTTCTTGTCCGTGCCGGGGATTTCTGCCAGGACGTTGACGGCCGCTTCCGGGTCTTCGTCATTGAAGCGGGCTTTCACATCAATTTCCAGTTCCACCGGTTTTTTCTTTTCCACCAGACGGTACAGGCGGTTATAGGTTTCGCTGGCAACGACCAGATTGGGCGGCCCTGTCACTTCATCTTTCTTGTAAGACCCACCTTCCTGCACGAAAATCGTGCCGTCTTCGCCACGCGTCACATTGAGGGCTGCCAGCACTTTTTCTTCCGCCAGAAAAGCACGCAGCTTCTTGCCGAAAGCCAGTTTTTTCAGGTAAGTCTGCAAGTCGCCGCGACGATTCGGTGCTGCTTCAAAATCGATCTTGCTCAATTCATCAAGTTCTTCATGCGAGTAACGATGCGCGTCGGCTTTCATGTGCGGCTTGATGGGCAATGGTTCATCAAGCAGGACGATTGTACCGGCCAGCTTGCCCTTCCATTTGACCAGGTCTTCATCTGCCGTCATCCTGGCAATCACCAGTTTGCCGCGTTGCAGCCCGTCCGTGCCCGGTGTCCAGGCTTTGGGGATCGCGTACAGGTCAACCTGGGCAGGTGTAATCATGCGCAAAGTCGTTTTTTCCAGCGTCCAGCCACGGCCAAACGGGGCAAAGCTTTCGCTGTGGATATTTTGCATGCCCCACTCACTAAATTTGCTTCGACTCCACTCGCCGGCTTTGCGTAGTGCAGGCGAGCCGGTCAGGCGCGGACCAATTTCATCGGTCAGAACAGCAAAAATTTCCTGCGCCTTGGAACGGTTCATGGCTTCATCACGGAGTTTGGTGATGATGTCGAGGTCGACTTTTTCTTCGCCCGTCGTTGCTGAGTAAGCAAGGGGGCCGGTAAAGCTGCCTGTGATAAAGGCAGTACCCAGTAAAACGTGAAGCAAACGCATTAGGTGTCTCCTGTGGGGTCGTCAACGATGGTGGATACGGTTTTTATTGCTGTTTTTGCCAGTTTGGCAGCATTGCTTTGAGTTAAGCATTTATATTTTGTTCCACAGCTTTGCCCCAAGTTACAAATTTTTCCTGAAAGTAAAAGGAAATACATCGAAAAAAATGCAGTAATTACATTTGACTTCAACAAGCATCTGTCTTATTTTACCCATTGGTTAAATAAAAAAGAGCGCATATGTCTCAAGACCCCCTCAGCATGACTTTTGCAGCACTGGCCGACCCTACCCGTCGCGCCATACTGGCCAGACTGGCAACGGGTGAAAGCTCAGTCTTGGAACTGGCTGCGCCATTTGATATCAGTCTGCCAGCCGTCACCAAGCATCTGAAAGTGTTGGAAAAAGCCGGCCTGATCAGCCGCAGCCGCAATGCCCAGTGGCGCCCCTGCCAGTTGCAGGCAAGCCCGCTGAAAGAAGCATCGAACTGGGTAGAGCAGTATCGCCAATTCTGGGAACAAAGCCTGGACAGGCTGGAAATTTACCTTCAAGACTTACAACAGGAGAACAAACATGAGTCCAAATAATCATGCTGACCGTGAAATACTGATCAGCCGTTTGCTCAATGCCCCGCGCGAACTGGTATGGAATACGTTCACCAATCCTGAACACATCGGTCAATGGTGGGGGCCGGATGGTTTCACCACAACCACTGAGGTCATGGATGTACGCCCTGGCGGTATCTGGAAACATGTCATGCACGGGCCAGATGGCACGGATTACCCGAATTACAGTGTGTTTACCGAAGTCACCCGTCCCGAGCGCATCGTCTTCCGGCATGGCGATCATGCCGACAATGTCGACCAGTTCACGGCTACCTGGACCTTTACCGAAGAAAACGGGCAAACCCGCGTGACCATACGCATGCTTTTCCCTACGGCAGATGCCAGAAACATGGTGGTCAGGCAGTATGGGGCAATACAGGGGGGGCACCAGACCCTGGCGCGCCTGGGCGCCCATCTGGCAGACTCAAATACACCAATGGAAGCGACAGGCAGCAAGGATTTTGTCATTTCACGCGTACTGAAAGCACCGCGCAGCCTGGTCTATGCCGCCTTTACCGAGCAGGAGCACATGGCCAGGTGGTGGGGTCCGGCGGGCTGCCAGCTGTTTGGCACCAGCATGGAATTGCGCCCGGGCGGCAGCTACCACTTTGGCATGCGCATGCCTGGCGGTTTCACCATGTGGGGTAAATTCGCTTACCAGCATATCGTTCCCGCAGAGAAACTGATTTTCCTGCACAGCTTTGCCGATGAAGCAGGTAACCTGGCTCGCAATCCCATGGACCCGGACTGGCCACTGGAACTTTCATCGACTTTCAGCTTCGAAGACCATGCCGAAGGTTGTTTGCTGACCATACGCTGGGCTTTGCTGGACAATGCGACAGAAAAAGAAATTGCCACCTTCAATGCAGCACATGCTGACATGAATCAGGGCTGGGCTGGCACCATTGATAAACTGGACATTTATCTGTCAGAAATGCAGGCAGGCTGACTCACCAAAAAGAGTCCAGCCACGCGTTGCAACAGGTGTCGGGACAGATTTTTGTCAGCAATATACCCATCAAGCTGTAGGGAAATTGGTAAGTAAAAGTGAATAACTAGCTAAGCAGGTGGATTCGCGAGTAGAATTCAGCGTCATTTTTTAAATCCTTGTATGCTCTGCATGCACTTTTAATGGTACTTGCTGCACAGTCAGCTCAATATTGAAGGAACTTGTATGTCAATGAAATCCCGTGCAGTTTTGGGTAGTGCGCTTGCCCTGTTGGTACTTAGCGCCTGTAATGATAAAAATGCTGACAAAGCTGCTTCGGCAAGCGCATCCGCATCTGCTTCCGCCACGGCCAGCAGCAGCGAAGTCGCAGCAACCGTGAATGGTACGGCAATCAGCAAGAAGCAACTGGACCAGATCATGCAGCAGCAGGCCGGCCAGGGCATGCCTGACACGCCAGAAACACGCAAGATGGTGATCGACAATCTGGCCATGCAAATCATGGTTGCCAAAGAAGCCGAAACCAAGGGTCTGGATAAAAAACCAGACGTAGTAGACCAGTTGGAAATGTCGCGTCAATCCATATTGGCCAATGCTTACGTCAAGGATTACATCAAGACAGCAACCGTCACTGACGAGGCACTGAAGGCAGAATACGAAGACTTCAAGTCCAAAAACGGCGGCACAGAATACAAGGCACGCCATATCCTGGTGGAAAAAGAAAGCGACGCCAAGGACATCATCGCCAAGATCAAGAAAGATATCAAATCCTTTGAAGGCCTGGCTAAAGCCAAATCCATGGACCCAGGCTCCAAAGCCAATGGCGGCGACCTGGGCTGGTTCAATCCCAAAGGCATGGTGGCAGAATTTGGTGACGCCGTTGCCAAGCTGGAAAAAGGCAAGTTCACTGAAGAACCGGTGAAATCCAACTACGGTTATCATGTCATCCTGCTCGAAGATTCCCGCCCTATGGTCATCCCGCCACTGGAAGAAATCAAGGCCGGCCTGACTCAGCAACTGCAACAGAAAAACCTGAAGAAGATGCTCGATGACATGAAAGCCAAAGCCAAGATAGAAATCAAGGCTGCACCTGCCCCGGCATCTGCCCCTGCAGCCAACGGCACGCCATTGACTCTCACGCCTATTAATCCTGCATCTGCTTCCGCATCTGCATCTGCTTCTGCTGACGCTGCCAAGAAGTAATCACTCCCCCTCAGATAGTCATGCCTGACCTGACTATCTTCCCTGGTCCATGCCATCTGGCATGGACCATACCTGACCTCTCCTGCCACAAATATCCCCGAAAATCATTGCCAAATGATACATTTTCTGGGACACTACTATTGCAAATAAGTTAACCAAAGACCACCGACATTCAGGCGATTCTGCCAGGAAATTTTTTTACTGGAGGCAAGCATGCCCACTCAGACCTTTCCCTTCAATGGCAGTGAACTGGCGCTCGATGCCAGGCCGGACCGGCTTGATATTCGCGATCGCCCATACAACCCCAGGGTGTGCAATATCTTGCCCAGTTTCCCCGATGCCGCATTCATCGACAAATATTTCAGCAAATATTTCAAGGCTGGCATGGTCCTGAATCAAGGTTCGGACGGTGCCTGTACCGGGTTTGGCCTGGCAGCACTGATCAATTACCTGTTCTGGTTGCGTGATGGCAGCGACAAGGAAAGCAGTCCACGCATGATTTACCACCTGGCGCAAATTTATGATGAGTGGCCGGGTGAAGACTATCTGGGTTCCAGTTGTCGCGGCGCCCTGAAAGGCTGGCACAAACACGGCGTGTGCAGCCGCGCGTTATGGCCCTATACCGTCGATAAAAATGACCAGGCCCTGCCATTTGAGGCGCCCAAGCCAGGTTGGCAAACCGACGCGCTGAGCCGTATTCTCGGCACTTACTACCGCATAGACAAAGACTCGGTCACCGACATGCAGGCTGCCATACTGGAAATTGGCGGCATCTATGTATCTTGCAAGATACATCAGGGCTGGGCGCTCAGTGTCAATGATAAAACGAAAAAAACTGCAAACCTGAGCAATCTCGAACAATTGCCTGTAATCCCCTGGACGACCGATATCACCGGCGGACATGCCTTTGCCCTGGTCGGCTATACGGACCAGGGCTTTATCGTGCAAAACTCCTGGGGCAAGGAGTGGGGACTGCAAGGCTTTGCCGTGCTGACCTACGACGACTGGCTGATCAACGGCAGTGATGCCTGGACCGTGTCACTGGGTGCACCAGTTCGTTATGACGATGCACTCAGGCATACGCGCAACCAGAACCAGCTAGCCCCCCAGGCAGACATACCCGGAGCAGGCGCAGTCAAGGTCAGTGGCTCCGCCTTGACACCAGACGCTACCCAGACCCGGGTGAAGACAGGACAACCCAGCCTGAACATGAATCAGGCGTATGGCCTGACGGTCGTCATGGGCAATGACGGCGGCCTGATACAGAGACTGGTGGAGGTTGCCGATGCCGAAGCAACAGTGGAAAAAGTCTTGCTGCAGGCGCCACAAGCCTGGCTGAAGCAGCATGACAAAAACGGCGTGCTGAAACTGGCCCTGTACGCGCATGGTGGCTTGAACAGCGAAGATGCCTCACTCAAGCGTATTGCCGCTTTAGCGCCATATTTCCTGGCAAATGGCATTTACCCTGTATTTATCACCTGGAAGACCGGCCTTGCTGAAACTCTGGGCGATATCCTGAAAGACAAGCTCAGCACCTACCTGCCTGGCGCCGGCTTGTCTGGCGACTGGCTGGACAAGCTCAAGAACCAGACGATGGACGCACTGGACCGCACGGTAGAGAATCTAGCTGAAGCCTTAGGCGGCAAGGCGCAGTGGGTGCAGATGAAGCAGAACGCCGCCATGGCGACAGAAGAGGGGGATCCTGCGCGTGGCTTGTTGACAATAGCAGACCGCCTGCAGGATTTGCAGCAGGCACTTGGCAACAGACTGGAAATTCACCTGATAGGGCATTCTGCCGGTTCCATCGTACATGGGCATTTGCTGAACCTCCTGCGCGAACGAAGCCTGGCCGTCGCCAGTTGCAGCCTGTATGCCCCGGCCTGCACCATTGAGTTTGCTGAAAGCAGTTACCGCCCGGCCATGGAGCAAAACATACTGAAACGAGAAAACTTCCACATCCACCTGATGTCGGATGCGCGCGAACGTGATGACAATGTCGCCGGCATTTATCACAAGTCCCTGCTCTATCTGGTTGCCCGTGCCTTTGAGACTCGCCACAAAACTCCTTTGCTGGGCATGGCAAAAAGCCTTGATGCAGCCAGCTTTAGTGCAGAAGGCAGCCAGGACGATGCCTGGAATCAGGCCTGCATCGCCCGCCTGCAAAGCTGGAACAAGTTTTACTGGGGCAGCAAACAGCCCAGGGATTTTGCTGCAACAGGCGAAGGGCTGAGCGATCAGCAAAAGACCACGCTGCACATCATCAACGACAGCCATGTCAGCACCGGCCCGCGCATGATACCGACAGCCCATGGTTCCTTTGACAATGACGTCAAGGTGGTGTCAGACACACTGGCAAGAATACTAGGGCATGCCAATGCAGATGCACTACAGGTCAAGATAGAAAATCTCGACTATTGAAGCACTCAGGCAAGCAACTGGTACGCATGAAGCGCCAGTGACATGGCGCTTTTTTTGCAAGACTTGTGAAAAAATTCCAGCTCGGCTATTTGAATAATAATTTGTATTCCCAAGGTCGCAATGCGATTTGCTGAGCAGCCTTGATGGTCTTCTTGTCGCCGGTAAGCAATGTAGTTTACAGGCATTTCTTTACTCTCCTGGACAACAAAAAGCCCCGTTTCCAGTACGGGGCTTTTTGTTGTTTCTTCTGATCAGCTATTCACTGATGACTGACAAGATTGTCAAGCCCTGGGGCCTTTACGATGCGGCTTGGCCTTGTCGTCCTTGCCGGGGCGTTTGCCTGCGGCCTTTTCCTGCACACGCCTGTCGCCACCGGCTTTTTTGGGGCCGAAAGGCGGGGGCGTGGCTGGTGCCGGTTTGCGTACATGGCCCTCTTCCACCGGACTGATCTGTATCTGCCTGTTGGCGACCCAGACATTCTTCAATTGCTTGAGCAACTCCTTGGGCATGCCATCGGGCAGGTCCAGGGTACTGTAGCTGTCGAAGATATCAATACGGCCTATATATCTGGCTTCCAGACCGGCTTCATTGGCAATCGCACCGACAATCTGGCTGGGCGTAACTGCATGTTCCTTGCCAACCTCTATGCGGTAAGTCTGCATGGGGATGCTGACCTTGCCCTTGCCGTCTGCCTTGTCTTTTTTGGGTTTAGCCGGACGTTCATCTTCCAGCGGGGCACGTGCAGCGCGGTCAACCACCTGGTTCAGCTTGCTGGCCGGGGCAACATCCGCAATCCGTGGCGCGCGCTCGCGCGGCGTTTCTTCACGTACCGCACGAGCAGCCGGTTTGGCTAGGGCGACGCTACCACCCTGGCCTTTTTCTGCAGTGATGCGCAATGCCTGGCCAGCCACCCTGACAGACTTCAGGTGATCGAGCATATCACCCGGCAAATCGTCAGGCAGGTCAAGTATGGTGTAGTCATCATAGATGTCGATACGGCCTATGTATTTCGATTCTATGTTGGCTTCATTGGCTATCGCGCCGACGATATTGCCAGGCTTGACACCATGGTCGTGACCAACGGCAATACGGAAGGTCTGCATGCCAGGTTCAGCTGTACGCGGACTATGCTCACGACGCGGACCGCGCTCTGACCTCTCACCGCGGTCACCGCGCTCAAAGCGCTCACCACGATCAGCGCGCGCAGGCCGTTCATCGCGCCAGCTGTCATCGGTACGGCTTTCCTTGCGGTTCTTGTCGAGCAGCAAGGGCTCATCACCGCGCGCCATCTTGGCCAGTGCGGCAGCAATCTCGACGGCGGGGATATTTTGCTCGCGTTCAAAATCTTCGATGAGAGAGGTAAATTCTTCCAGGCCGCCTTGCGCCAGCGTCGCTGATATCTGGTCCTTGAAGCGGGCAATACGGACATTGTTGACTGTCTGTATGCTGGGCAATTCCAGCGGTGACACCGGCTGACGTGTGGCTCTTTCTATCGCCTTGAGCAAATTCTTTTCGCGTGGCGTGATGAACAGGATCGCTTCACCGCTGCGGCCAGCACGGCCGGTACGGCCTATGCGATGAGTATAACTCTCCGGATCATAAGGCACGTCGTAATTGATGACGTGGCTGATGCGCTCCACGTCCAGGCCACGGGCAGCCACATCGGTCGCGACCAGGATATCGATCTTGCCATCCTTTAATTGCTGGATAGTGCGCTCACGCTGCTGCTGGTTGATGTCGCCATTGATGGCGGCCACCGAAAAGCCTCTGGCGTCAAGCTTGGCAGCCAGCTCTTCGGTACCGAGCTTGGTGCGGGCAAAGATGATCATGCCGTCAAACGCTTCCGCCTCCAGTATGCGGGTCAGAGCGTCAAGCTTGTGCATGCCGCTGACCAGCCAGTAACGCTGGCGGATATTGTCAGCAGTACCGGTCTTGGCGGCAATCGTGACTTCAGCCGGTTTGTTCAGGTAAGTCTGGGCGATGCGCTTGATGGCCGATGGCATGGTGGCCGAGAACAGGGCCGTCTGGCGACTCTCTGGTGTCTCCTGCAATATCCGTTCTACGTCGTCGATAAAACCCATGCGCAGCATTTCATCGGCCTCATCAAGCACCAGGGTCTTGAGTTCGGACAAGTCGAGTGAACCCTTGTCCAGGTGATCAATGACACGGCCAGGCGTGCCTACAACCACATGCACTCCCCGGCGCAAGGCCGAGAGCTGTGGCCCGTAGCTTTGGCCACCATAAATAGGTAGCACATGAAAACCAGGAATATGCCGGGCATAAGTCTGGAAAGCTTCAGCGACCTGTATCGCCAGTTCACGCGTTGGCGCCAGCACCAGGGCTTGCGGCGTGGTCTGGCGTATGTCCAGGCGCGACAGTATCGGCAAGGCAAAGGAGGCTGTCTTGCCGGTACCGGTCTGGGCCTGGCCCAGCACGTCACGGCCAGACTGCAAAATAGGGATGGTTGCCGCCTGTATCGGTGACGGGGTTTCATAGCCGACATCCTGCAAGGCACGCATGATAGGTGCACTCAATTGCAGGTCTTCAAAGGAAATCGGGGGTTTGTTTTCTGACATGGCGATGCTCGCTCGTTCGCTCGTATCGCAGGATGCGACAGGATGGTTATCCCTCTAGTTTACTCTTCTGAGGGTAAGTCAGGGGAAATTCCTGCCATCAGGCATCATATTGCCCGTATAAACCCGTCAACTATTGCGTTGTATTGCGTTGTTTTGCGTTGTTTTGCTTTGCCGTTGTCAGTATATTTATAAATAATTTCCATTAATGCAAGCAGCCACCGTAACAATAAAACAGGCTCTTATTTTAAAAAATCAATCAGGGCCCGCAAGGCAGCCGACTGATGTCGCCTGCTGGAGTAATACAGGTAAGAGCGTTCTGGTGCAGGCCACCAGTCATCCAGCACATATTGCAGACGCCCCTGTCGCACCAGCTCTTCGGCATAACCACAGTAGGTATAACAGATACCGGCACCATCAGCTGCAGCCCTGGTGGCGACATAAAAATCATCAAAAACCAGTGTGCCCGTCGTGGCAACCTGCAATTTTTCCTGACCACGTTGATATTCCCAGCGATACCTGAGACCACTGGGGAAACGGAACTGTATGCATTGATGCTGCAATAAATCATGCGGCGTCTGCGGCAGGCCATGCGCAGCCAGGTAAGCGGGGCTGGCGCAGGTCACGAAACGCACTTCCGGTCCCACCGGCACGGCAACCATATCCTGTTGCAGGCTTTCGCCAAAACGCAGGCCGGCATCAAAACCTTGCTCGACGATATCGATCAAGGCATCGCTGCTGACAATTTCAAGTTCCACCTCCGGGTAGGTAGCCTGCCAGGCTGCCATCATCGGGGCCAGCAGCAGTTGTGCTGCCGGACGCGGCACATTCAGACGCAGGCGTCCAACGGGTTTATCCCTGAGTTCGTTCAGGCTTTCCAGCGCAGACTCGATTTCATGCAGGGCCGGTTGCAGGCTTTGCAGCAATTTTTCTCCGGCAGGGCTGGGACTGACGCTGCGTGTCGTACGTTGCAGCAGGCGCATGCCCAGAGCCTGCTCCATCTTGCTGATCGTATGGCTGAGCGCAGATGCAGTTACCTGCAATTCCTGCGCAGCACGGCGAAAACTGCGGTAATGGGCAACCTTGGAAAAAGCCAGCAAGTCATTGAGGTCTGTAGCCATTAATGAAAAATTCTCAATAAATCAGAAACACTATATTGCCACATACCTGTATCGAGTCAATCAGCAGAAACTTGCCACAGGCAAACATGCCCGGTAAACATGATCAGAAAGTCCTGAACCATGATTTATAATCCTGTCGCCGCCAGTACGCATTCCATGTTTCTGCACACTAAAAAATTATCGCAAAATCAAGGTGCCTAGCTGATCATGGCAATGCCAGCTTGTTTTCGAGCGACTTCGCGGTATGCCGGAACTGGCAATTATTATTTCAGTACCAATTTCAGTGCCAATATCAACAAGGAAGCGATGGACTCCAGCGCGTTTGCAACAAGCAATTATTCATGTCATGCCTTCCATGCGTCCTTGCCGGGCGGCAGGGACGCCGGTGAACTGAGCCTGGCACAATCCGGTCTCAGCTATCGCGTTGGCCCCCTTGTCGGCACCCTGCCATTTGCCCGCCTGGAACTGAGTCTTGGTGGCGCGGCAAACAAACTGGTCTTCATCCGGCATCCGCATCATCCTGATCTGGCCTTGTATACCAGCGACCTGAGCATACTGAAAAACCCGGTCTTGCGGGCTCACCCGGAATGTGCGCAACAAATTTCCAAAGCGCATGGCAAGCGCAGGATGGGGTGGGCAGTACTGACAGGCATGACATTGTTGCTGGTCGCCCTGCCTCTGGGAATGATCTGGAACATGGATCATCTGTCCGTCTATGCAGCGCGCCAGGTGCCGGTATCATGGGAAACCAAACTCGGCGCCAGCGTGGCGGCACAACAGGACCTGACTGACAAAAAAATGCCCCAGGCTGAAGCAGAAGCCTTGCTCAAGCCTCTGACCACCCCACTGCTGCAGGCGATCCCCGATTCACCTTATCGCTACACCATCAGCATCGTCAATGACAGCACGACGAATGCCTTTGCCCTGCCGGGCGGCTATGTCACCATCAATTCCGGCCTCATCCTGAAGGCGGGCAGCGCCGAAGAATTGCTCGGTGTACTCGCGCATGAATGCAGCCATGTGGAACAAAGACATGGTGTGCGCAGCATCATCAGCAACACCGGTATTTACCTGGTGGCCAGCGCGGTATTCGGTGACGTCAGCGGCTTGCTGGCAACGATAGGCAGCGCCGGCCCCATGCTCCTGAGCCAGCAATATTCAAGACATTTCGAAAGCGACGCCGATGAAAAGGCGGTGGTGCTGCTACAGCGTGCAAAAATCAATCCTGAAGGCTTGCCACATTTCTTTGAGCGCATGATTGCCGAAGAAAAAGCCGTGCTGGAAAAGATAGAGAACAAACAGGCACGAGAAGCCTACAAGAACGCCATGGGCTTGCTCAGTACGCATCCGGCCAGTGAAAAACGCATGGCGAATTTACGCCATCTGATAGCCAGATCCCAGGGACCATACATCGATCAGGACGCGGCTTTCAAGACTTTGCAGGAAGCCGTGAAGAAATTTGTCGCCACTGTGCCAAAATCGTCCCCAAAATCTGAAACCTCATCTGAAGTACCACCTGCATCAGCAGTCACATCGTCGCAACAATAAAAAGGAGAATCGTAGTGAAAGCAAACATTAAAGGTGGACATGCTTTTTCCTATGTCGAGCTTGAGCTCGAACCGGGCGAAAGCTTATTGACCGAACCTGACGCCATGTCCAGCATGGACGCCAACCTGGATTTGACAGCCCACTTCAATGGCGGCCTGATCAGCGGTCTCTTGCGCAAATATCTCGGTGGCGAATCGCTGTTCATCAGCCGCTTCAAGAACGCCACATCGGCACCACGCCGCATCACCATCGTGCAACCTACGCCAGGTGAAATCCTCTGCAAGGAATTGCGTGATGAAGTCTATTACATGCAGCCCGGCGCCTTCCTGGCCTGTGAAGAAGGCGTCAAGATCGGCCTGGGCTTTGCCGGTTTTGCCTCATGGATAGCGCGGGAAGGCCTGTTCCGCATCAAGGTCAGCGGTAACGGCAAGGTCTGGTTTGGTGCCTACGGCGCCTTGCTGGAAAAAGAAGTGAATGGTGAATACATCGTCGACACCAGCCACCTGGTTGCTTATGATCCTTCCCTGCGTCTGAACCTGCAACTGGCCGGCGGCCTGTTTTCCAGCTTTTTTGGTGGTGAGGGACTGGTGACGCGCATCAGTGGCAAGGGCAAGATCGTCATACAGACGCGCAGCATCTCCAGCCTGGCCGACTGGCTCAATCCCAAACTGTAACAGGACGCAATCATGCACGTAGAATTAGTCAATCAGCCCGGCAATACCGCTGCCAAGGTCAGCCTGCGTCCCGGCGAAGTATGCACAGCCGAATCCGGCGCCATGCTGGCCATGAGCAGCAATATGCAAATCACGACCACCACCCATAAAAAACAGAGCGGCTCCCTGTTCAAGGCTGCCAAACGCCTGCTCGGTGGTGAGTCCCTGTTCCTTAATCACTTTGAGCCGCAGGATACACCCGGTGAAGTCTGGCTCGGTACCGACCTGGCCGGTGACATGGTGGTGCTGCCACTCAACAACGATAACCTGATCGTCCAGGGCGGTTCTTTCCTGGCTTGCGACGAAGGTATAGAAGTCGATCTGGGCTGGCAGGGTTTCAAATCCATCCTATCCGGCGAAAGCATATTCTGGCTCAAACTCAAAGGCCGGGGTACGGCTGTGCTGTCCTCTTTTGGCGCCATATATCCCATAGAGATTGATGGCGACTACATCGTCGATACCGGCCATATCGTCGCCTTCAGCGAAACCCTGAACTTCTCGATTACCAAGGCAGGCAAGAGCTGGTTGCAATCGATACTGGGCGGCGAAGGCCTGGTGTGCAAATTCTCTGGCAAGGGAACTGTCTGGTGCCAGTCGCACAATGAAAGCAGTTTCGGCAGCCTGCTGGGGCCGAATCTCAAGGCCGGCAGCAAATAATAAGGACAGACATGAATAATCCTACAATAGACGTCGTTCTCACTGGCGAGCTCAGCGACAGCATCAATTTCGAACAGGCCTGTGCAGCGATAGAAAAAATGTTCAAGCTGTCGAATGAACAGGCACAGCAATTGCTGAACACGGCACCGCGTATCATCAAGCGCGGCCTGGACGCAGCAACTGCAGAGAAATACCAGCAAACCATAGAAAAAGCCGGCCTGAAAGTGCAGTTGAAAAACAACGAAGCCGCCGCCCAGCCACTTGAAAATACGGTCGCGCCGCCACCGGTGCCGGCAACTGCAGCCCCTGCTGTTGCAACCGCGCCAGTCACTGTCAAAGCGACAACCCCGGTCGTAGCAGATACCGATATGCCCAAGACATCAAGCAGTAAAATCCTGGCTGTCACGACTGCACCGGACAAGTTTGACGGCCTGGAATTCAAGGTCGACGGCCGCCCGGACTTTGCCTTTCTGACCGTCAAACTGCCAGCCGGACAAATGCTGAAAGTGGAAGCCAGCGCCATGGCAACCATGGATACCAACCTGGTCATGAAAACCAAGATGAAGGGCGGCATCTCGCGCATGCTGTCAGGTGAAAACCTCTTCCTCAACGAATTTACGGCAGAAGGCGGCCCAGGCGAAATCGGCATCGCCCCGGCCACACCTGGCGACCTGATCCATCGTCACCTGCGTGGCGAAGTCCTGTACCTGCAAAGCGGTGCTTTTGTGGCCAGCACACCTGACATCACCATAGAAACCAAATGGCAAGGCTTTACCAAGGGTTTCTTCTCAGGTGAAAGCCTGTTCCTGATCCGTGCATCCGGCGAAGGCGACCTGTGGCTCAACAGTTACGGCGCCATCATAGAAATTGACGTCAAGGATGGTTATGTCGTCGATACCGGCAATATCGTTGCCTTTACCGAAGGGTTGGAATACAGCATCAGCAAGGTAGGCGGCTACAAATCATTATTCTTCTCCGGCGAAGGTTTTGTCTGCCGCTTCAAGGGCGAAGGCAAGCTGTGGATACAAACCCGCAGCGTTGGCGCATTTGCTGGTTGGGCAAGACAATATCGTCCGGCCAAGGAATAGCGACACCTGCGCAGCCGCCACCGGCGTATGGAAGCCAGGTGGCGGTCTCGCCTCATTACTGAAATCTATTCAGCAATATCATGAGCATTAACCGGATTGTTGCAGCAATCCGATTTCGCCATACTGACCTTTCCAACACTACCAAGGAAAGACCATGTCAGTACCTGCACATCAATTCAATGACCAGATCATCCTGATTACCGGCGGATCATCCGGCATAGGCCTGGCCAGCGCCCGTGCCTTTATTGCCGCCGGTGCAAAGCGCGTCTACATCACCGGACGCTCTGCGGCCAAACTCGATCAGGCACGCGAAGAACTCGGCAATAAAGCTGTCGCCATCGTCGCCGACGTGGCAAACCAGGCAGACCTGAACAGACTGCACAATGACATACAGGTCCGTGGCGACAAGCTCGATGTCCTGTTCGCCAATGCCGGTATTGCCATTCGCAACCAGTTTGGCCACACCGCCGACAATGAATATGGCAATATTTTCGACACCAATGTCAAAGGCCTGTTCTTCACTGTGCAAACCCTGCTGCCCCTGTTGAACGATGGTGCAAGCGTGGTGCTGAATGCCTCCATCGCTGCCAGCCTGGGGATGGCCAATCTCAGTCTGTACAATGCTTCCAAGGCAGCAGTGCGCTCTTTTGCACGTAGCTGGGCAACCGATTTGAAAGACCGCAAGATCCGCGTGAATGCCGTCAGTCCCGGCGTCACCCGTACCCCCATCATGGAAAACGGTCTGGGCATGAGCGAGCAGGATATCGCCAATTTTTCAGCCTACCTGGCAGGTGCTGCACCTATTGGCCGCATGGCGCATCCCGATGAAATTGCCGCACCGGTGCTCTTTCTCGCGTCAAAAGCAGCCAGCTACATCAATGGCGTTGAACTCAGTGTCGATGGTGGCCTGACCCAGGTGTAATCCCAATCCTGCAGGTAGTTCACCGGGCGTGTAAGATGAGCACTCCTGATCATCTTACACTCTGAGGCATAGAAACAATATGGTTACCTGCTACCTGCGCTACATCATCGACGCCAGCAAGCTCAAAGAGTTTGAGCATTACGGCAAACTCTGGATACCCTTGGTCAACAAATTCGGTGGTCAGCATCATGGTTATTTTCTGCCATCGGAAGGCGCCAACAATGTAGCGCTGGCCATGTTCAGCTTCCCCAGCCTGGCAGCGTATGAGCAATACCGTATCCAGATGATGGACGATGCCGATTGCCAGGCGGCCTTCAAGTTTGCCGAAGACACCAAATGCATCATCAGTTATGAACGAAGTTTTTTCAGGCCGGTATTCAGTTGAAATCCGTTGAAGTCAGTTGAAATGCAGCCCTGTTTCAACTGACAGTCTGACACCGGCATGCGCAACGCACACCGGTGCCAGCACTTACTTGCCCTTTTCCACATCAAGAAAACGCCAGTCGCCGCGCATGATGGGATGGGTCTTGTAACCCTTGACCCAGGGCTGTATCAGCCAATTGCGTATGCGCCACAGTTCCAGGCTGTGAACGGTATCGGCTTCCATGATTCTTTCCATGGTATTGAACAGCTTTTGCCTTTCAGGTCCGTTTTCCATCAGGCGCGCCTTGTCAAAGGCAGCGTCGAAGGCGGCTGATTTATAGCAACCATTATTGCCCCGATAAGCATTGCTGCTGTAATAGGCTTCCAGAAAATCCATGCCATCCGGGATATCTGCCGTATAGCCCATGCCAAACATCATGAGCTTGCACTGGTAAGCTGATTTCAGGTTATCCGCAAAACCAGCCACCGGAAATTCTGCACGTACACCTATCTTGTCGAGCGAACGCTTCCAGATTTCCATGCGTGCATAATCGCGTGACTTCGGCGCCGAATGGATGCGCAGTTTCAGCGGCGAGCCATCAGGCATGCTGCGAAAACCATCTGCGCCACGCTTGTAGCCGAATTTGTCGAGCAGCTTGTTTGCCAGTACCGGGTCATAGGCATTGCTGTTACGGTAGGCGGCATCATGCCCGATCACATCGGGTGGCACCATGCCTTGCGCCTTGATAGCCTGGCCAAACCAGACCTGGTCAATTTCTTCCTGATGGTTGAAGGACAGGGCGATGGCGCGCCGCAAGGCGATTTTTTCCTTGCCGTAGCCGCCCACGGTCGGGTCTTCAAAATTAAAATAAGTGCGGGTCACGCCAGGGTCGACAAAGCGGTAAAGACGCAAACCCTTGTTGGCGAATTCAGGTTTCAACTTGCCTTTCTCCAGCAGTTTCACCGAAGCGGCAGGTACCAGCATTTCAAAATCAAGCTGACCAGAATCAAAGGCCAGCCAGCGTGACTGCTCTTCTTCTATGATGGCAATTTCCACCCTGCCGATTTGCGGCATCTGCTTGCCCTGCATGTCCTTGACGATCTGCTTGTCCCAGTCGCTGCCCGTGCCCTTGAAGTCCCAGACGAAACCACGGTACTCAGGATTGGCCTCCAGGATGATCTTGCTGCGCGGTACATATTGCCTGAGCATATAGGCGCCGGTGCCCACAGGATGCTGGTTGACGGCTTCGCCATAGTGCTCAACCACTTCACGCGCGACTGCACCGCCCAGGGGTTTGGCCAGGTAGTAAATCAGGCTGGGATCGACCACCTTCATGCGCAGTATCAGGGTATAGGGATCGGGGGTCTCCAGCCCGGCTATTGGTTTATCATAATCAAACTTGCCGGACTTTTTTGCCTCGGCTACCAGTTCATCCAGACCGATGACCTTGCCCTCCAGAACACGCGACTGCACCGAGCGGTTATTCGGGTCCAGCAAACGCTTGAACGTATAGGCATAGTCGCTGGCCAGCAATTCCCTGCGCTGTCCCTTGAAGGCGGGGTCTGGTGCAAAATAAATCCCTTTCTTCAAACGGAATGTCATGGTCTTGCCGCCATCGCTGATTTCCGGCATGGCGACGATGGTGTTTGGTACCAGCCTTGCCGGGCGGGCCAGGTAGTCATACGTGACCAGTCCTTCAAAAATGGCGTCTGTCACCCAGTTTGAATAAGTGCTGTTGGTACGCATGGCGTCAAAACCATCGTCGGCAGCCTCAAAGGACAAGTGCAGGACTTTATTGGGGTCTGCTTTCGCCGCTGCTATTACGGGCAGGGGCAGGCTCGAGCCACAGGCCAGCATCACCAGCACGACAGCCAATGTAGACTTCATCCTGAAAATCATGTTTGCGGAGGAGGAATAAATAAAGCCTCGATGGTAGCGCCAAATACTGCCTAACGCATGGATAAACCATACTTGCGCATCATTTTCTCTATCTCGCCACTGTCTTGCAAAGACTGTATGGCTGCATTGATCTGGTCCAGTTTCCAAACGGATTTCTGTGACAGGGCACATTGGGTCTGCACCACTGAGAATGCAATTTTTGACACTTTGTACAACGAGCGCTTTTCAGGGAAATTCTTGAAATAGCCTTCAATCTCGCTTTCTGAACTGACCATGGCATCGGCACCGCCCAAGGCAAGCAGACGGAACATGCTGGGCACATCCGTGAGGTCTATGCGCCTGATCTTGCCTTCATTTAATTGATTGGCAATTTGCGGGTAATGGTAACCAAGCTGCAATACCAGTCTCTTGCCTTCAAGCTGGGTCGTAAAATTTTCAACACCAGGCTTGTCGTTCATGACGACCACCCTTTCCACCTGGGGAAAGGTGGGGATGGTCCAATGCAGGTCTTTGGGCTGATCCGACCAGGCCGGGCTGGAATAGCACAGGATGTCGGCTTCCCCCTGCAGGACGACCAATTCTATGCGGCGGCGTGAATACAGGGCATAAACGGCAGGGACTGCCAGTTTTTTGGCAATCTGGTCGCCAAAGTCCTTGAGCAAACCACCGGTCAGGACATGGTTCTTATCGAAAATATTGATGGGATAATCAAGATTTTCGTAGATGGCGAAACGTAAAAGCGGCTCCGTTGCCGCGGAGGGACCAGTCCACAACAAACAGCAGCACAGCAACAGACCCTGCAGGCTGGTCCATTTGTTAGCATGTAGATGTCGCATTTTGATCACAGATACCCTTGGTCATACCTGGCCGCCAGCTATCGCTGCATCTGGGTAAATCCACGTGCACCTTGCAGACCACCGGTATGCACGGCGACTACCCTGACGTTTTTCGCCAGATAGCCATCATGCCACAACTGGCGCAAGGCAAACAGCATTTTGCCAGTGTAAACCGGCTCCAGTGGAATACCCGTCTCAAGCTGAAACTGGCAACAGAAATCAACCAGCTCAGCACTGACCTTGCCATAACCACCATGATGAAAATCTGTTAACAACTCATAATTACGATAGTCTGGATAGCCTGCCGCCTGCAACAGCCGCCGGATTTCTTCGCGCAAATAATCACCCTTGCTGATTGCGGCAATTCCCGTCACTCTGGCCTGTCCTTGCAGGCCAGCCAGCAAGCCTGCCATTGTTGCACCGGTGCCGCAAGCCACGACCAGCTGATCGGGAACAAATGGCAATTCAGCAATCAGCTCTGCCACGCCGCGCAAGGCCAGCGGTGCACTGCCACCTTCCGGCAGCCAGACGCCGTGATCAATACTGCAATGATTGCGCCATGCCAGTTCATCTGCGCGCAGCTGACGGTAGGCCTCACGGTCAACAAAGCGCACCCCCATGCCCAGGGCCGATACATCGTCAAGCATGGCGCTATGCATGCCTTCGGCCCCGCGTATCAACGCCGTTGACCGCAAACCCAGCGTATGGGCCGCATGGGCCAGGGCGTGGATATGATTGGACCAGATGCCACCCATTGATACCAGATGCGCTGCCTTGTCAGGCAAAGCCAGCAGGGGATATTTCAATTTGCGGAACTTGTTGCCCGATACCTGGGGATGCAGCAGGTCATCACGTTTGATCCACATGTCGAGGCCGGCGAACAGTTTGCTATGGACAGGCTGACAAGGCGAGGCTTGGCTGGTAAGTAACATGCTTGGCAAAAGTGCGGAGGACAATGGTAACATTGTAGTGCCTGTGGCCTTATCCGCGTCTGACACAGCACCAATTGCCGGAGTATACATGCCCACAGATTTTAGTCAGCCCCTTTCAAATGCAAGACAACAGCTCGACCAGCTGATCAAGCAGATCAAAACCGAAGGCCACCAGGAAAACCTGCTGCCAACCCTGGAAACCGTATTGACGCAACTCGACAGCATGGCCAGGCATGATCACCTGACCGGCGCGCTCAACCGCCGCTCACTGGTTGCCATGCTGGACGGCGAACTGGCGCGTTCTTTCCGTACCGGCCATACCTTCACCCTGGCGGCAATCGCGGTTGACGGCCTGGAACAGATACTCGAACAGCACGGCCAGGCTGCCGCCCGCCTGGTCTTGCAAAAGGTGGCGAAAGAAGCCCTGACCATGTTGCGCACCCTCGATTCTTTTGGCCGGGTTGCCGCCAATGAATTTGCCATTGTCATGCCGACCACCTGGCTGGAAGCCAGTCGCAAGGCCATTGCCCGTCTCAAGCTGCGTATGGAAGAAGCCGACTGGAACAGCATTTCCCCCGGCCTGAAGGTGACTTTCTCTACTGGTCTGACCACCAATGCCCACAAGGACAGTGCCGACAGCATGCTGAAACGTGCCAGCGCGGCTCTGCAAACCGCTCGCAGTCAGGGGGCAGACAGAATCGCCGAAATCGAGCCGCCCCTGCCCGACTACGACCCCAATGCAGAAGAATGAGGGAACTTGTCTGGCTTTCTGCACACCAAGCCATTCCAGCTGTCTCATAAAAAATATCAAGAGGGAAACATGAAAGCACTTCCTGTACGGAGATTGCTGCCTGTCGTGCTGGCCGCCCTGGCCAGCATCACGGCGGCGCCAGTCCTTGCCAGCAACAATACCGCCACTACCGCCACATCCGGCAACGCAGTCACTGAAGAAAAAATAGATCAGCAAAAACAGCGTGCTGAATACATCCGAAAGAATTACGCCAAGTTTGAATACCGCATCCCCATGCGTGACGGCAAGCTGCTGTTCACCTCTGTCTATGTACCCAACGATGCCAGCGCCAGCAAGCGCTACCCCATCCTGCTGGTCCGCACGCCCTACTCCGTAGCTCCCTATGGCAGCGATCAATATAAAGGCATGCTGGGACCGACCGCCGAGTATGAAAAAGAAGGCTTCATCTTTGCCTTCCAGGACGTACGTGGTACCTATATGTCCGAGGGTGAATTCGTCAACATGCGTCCGCATATCGACCATAAAAAAAGCACGACAGACATTGATGAAAGCTCGGACACCTATGACAGCATAGAGTGGATGACCAAGCATCTGCCGTACAACAATGGCAAAGTCGGGCAATGGGGTAATTCTTACCCTGGCTTTTATACTTCCGCCGGCGCCATAGACAGTCACCCTGCCCTCAAGGCAGTCTCACCACAGGCACCGATAGCCGACTGGTTCCGTGGTGACGACATGCACAGGAATGGCGCACTGAACCTGCAGATGGCTTTTGGTTTTTTCCACAGCTTTGGTCAGCCCCGCCCGCAACCGACTACAGGCAATGGCTGGAAGACGTTCAATTTCGGCACACCTGACGGCTACCAGTTCTTCCTCGATCTTGGTTCTGTGGCAAATGTGAATACCAGGCATTTCAAGAATGGCGTACCGTTCTGGAACGACATCGTGGCACACCCCAATTACGACGAATTCTGGCAAAGCCGCAATATCCTGCCCCACCTGAAAAACATCAAGGCAGCCGTGCTGACTGTGGGTGGCTGGTATGACACTGAAGACCTGTATGGCCCGCTCAATACCTATAAGGCCATAGAAAAACAGAATCCCGGCATACAGAATACGGTGGTGATCGGTCCCTGGACGCATGGTGGCTGGTTCCGTACCGATGGCGACAAGGTAGGCGATGCCAGCTTCGGCTACAAGACCGTGCAGACCTATCAGCCGGTAGAGTTGGCTTTCTTCAAACATCACCTCAAATCAGGCGAGAAACCTGTGCTGGCTGACGCCTGGATGTTTGAAACCGGGGCCAACCGCTGGCGTGGCTTTGATGCCTGGCCCCCAAAAGAAAGCAAAGACCAGGCACTGTACTTCCAGGCCAACGGCAAGCTCAGCTTCAAACCACCTGCCAACCAGGATGCCCAGTTTGCCGAATACATCAGCGACCCGGCCAAGCCAGTCCCTTACACCACGGAAGTCCTGACACGCTGGAGCAATCAATACGTGGCTGCCGACCAGCGCTTTGCCACCAGCCGCCCCGATGTGCTGACCTGGCAGACCGAGGTGCTGGAAAAAGATGTGACCCTGGCCGGCCCCCTGGCCGCTGACCTGTTCGTCAGCGTCACCGGCACCGATGCCGATTTTGTCGTCAAGCTCATTGATGTCAATCCACCCAACCTGGAAGCAGAAGGCCAACCCAACCGTGGCAACCAGCAAACCCTGGTGCGCGGTGAACCCTTCCGCGCCCGTTTCCGCGATGGCTTTGAAACACCGAAGCCGCTGGTGGCCAATGAAGTCACCAAGGTCAAGTTTGCCATCAATGATGTTTTCCACACCTTCCAGCGTGGTCACCGCATCATGGTGCAGGTGCAGTCAAGCTGGTTCCCTTTCATTGACCGCAATCCGCAAAGCTTTGTACCAAATATTTACGAAGCCAAAGAGAGCGACTTCATCAAGGCTACGCACAAGGTGTATTACGGCGCAAGACAGCCCAGTGCCTTGCATGTGAAAGTTTTACCTTCATTGGATGAATAAAAAATGCCGGTCACCCCAATCAGGTGACCGGCATTTTTTTCGTCAGCAATCTTCAGGTCGTTTTGGGCGCTGGCTGGAACACCACCAGCCAGGTCGCCAGCACCACACCTGCGCAGCCTATGGCCGTGTTCACGGTAATATGTTCATGCAGGAACAGATAACCCCACAACAGGGCAAACAGGGGGATCAGAAAAGTCACTGTCAGCGCCTTGGTCGGCCCCAGGTCAGCCATCAGGCGGAAGTAAATCAGGTAAGCAACCGCGCTACAAAGCAAAGCCAGCGCCACGCCTACCATCGCTATGGTTGCCGTAATCTCGCCCTGCACCGGCGCCAGCGGCAGGAAGGGTAACAATACAAATGCCGCACCCACCTGCGACCCTGTCGCCATTTGCATGGGTGTGATACCTGTCAGTTTTTTCTTGGTATAGATACCGACGATGGCATAACACAGAGTCGCCCCTACGCAGGCCAACACTGCCAACACCAGCTTGCTATTGAATTCCACCGGGCCCAGGCGCACCAGGAAGGCGACGCCGAGCACACCTGTCGCCATGCCCGCCATCTTGCGCAGGGTCAGGCGCTCACCCAGAAATGCCGCCCCCATCACCGCACCCCACAAGGGGCTGGTGGCATTCACGATCGCCGAATAACCGGCCGGTATGCTGAGCGCTGCATACGAATACAGGGCAAACGGCAGAGCTGAATTAATTGTGCCCAGTATCAAAAAAGATTTCCAGTTGTCACGAAAATTCATGGCCCGGCCTGTGGCATACATCATTGCCAGTAAGGCCACGCCAGCCAGCCCCACCCTGACTTCGGCACTCCACAATACCCCGACCACCGGCGCCAGCACCCGCATGAACAGAAAAGAAGCCCCCCAGATGGCGGCCAGGGAAATCAAACGTAACAAATCAGCACTGCGCATAAGCACTCCGTCAAAATCAGGACATCAGCTTAACAAACTAAGGGAAAAACTGCTGGCAGCTTTCGGACATGGAAGGGATGGGTAGCGAAAAATGGATAACAGGCTGTGATGCTTCAGGAACAGGATTGATTGACCCGTCACCTGTAAAGGGGAGCACACTCCAAAAAATCGATGATCATGACAGGAATCGAGGAGCGATTGCAAATGATTTCTCCAGACGTCAATGGCGTGTTCCTGTTACATTCCGGTACAGGCTTTTTTTTCCACATGATAGACTCTGGCATCTTTTCTACATGCGATACAGGAAGTTCTTCATGGCGACTGCAAACCCTGGTTCCCTGTTGATTGGCGCTGCCGTTGGTGCATTCGTCGTCTGGCGTATCGTCTCTCGCATACGGCGCATGGTGGGCAGGCAGAAATATTCCGGCGTGCGTGCCATGATCACTATCTGTATCTTCCCCATATTGATTGCACTGGTAGCATTTGGCGCACTGAACCATGAAGGCAATGTGCTATTCATGCTGGGTGGGTTGATCATTGGTTGCGGCCTGGGCGTGTATGGTCTGCGACTGACCAAATTTGAAAGCCATGCCGGGAAATTCTATACGCCCAACGCCCATCTCGGCATTGCCTTGTCATTGTTGATGATAGGCCGGATAGCCTGGCGCATGGGTACGCTGTATTTCACAACGCAATCCTTTGCCGCCCCGCCTGGGGATTTTTCCAGCAGCCCGCTTACCCTGTTCCTGTTTGGCATGCTGGCGGCCTATTACATCAGTTATGCAATTGGTCTGCTGCGCTGGTCTCGCAGCTTGCAAAAACCGGCAAAAGTTACGCCGTCAATTGCAGCAGATGTGATTGAAAATCCAAATCAGGAAGTGTGAACAGGATTTCAAATTAGCTTGCTGTGGTCACACCAAAAAACTGCTCTGTATTTTGCCGTACCTGCTGTGCCAGTGTCACAGGTGATATCCGTAAAATGCTGGCGATTGCCTCCAGCACGACGGGCAGATGCATGGGTTCATTGCGACCATCCTGCGGACGTACAGGCAGATTGCGCGGCAATAAAAACGGTGCGTCGGTTTCTATCATCAATTTATCTCTGGACAGGTACCTAACTGCCTTGCGCAAATCGTCACCGCGTCTTTCATCACATATCCAGCCGGTGATGCCGATGTGGCAGTCAAGGTCGAGATAGGCGCGCAATTCTTCCGTATTGCCGGTAAAGCAGTGCACCACCGCGCCTTTCAGTTGCGGGCGGTATTGCCTGAGCAAGGCAAAGAAGTCTTCATGTGCATCGCGTTCATGCAGGAACACCGTTTTTTGCAAGCGTACTGCCAATTGCAATTGTGCTTCAAAACAGGCACGTTGCTGTGCTTCGCTTGAGAACATGCGGTTATAGTCAAGGCCGCATTCACCGACGGCAAGCACGGTATCACTGGCCGCCAGCTTTTCTATCGCCCTGGCGCACTGCACATTCCAGTTCTTCGCCTCATGCGGATGTACTCCTGCGGTACAGCTCAGATAGCCCGGATAGGTTTGTGTCAGTGCATGGGCTTCATGGCTGGCACGCTCAGAGGTGCCGGTAACGATGATATGTTCCACACCCGCCTGTTTTGCACGTGAAATCACGGCATCAAGGTCAGTATGAAAACGGTGGTTGGTCAGGTTCGCACCGATATCGATCAGTGCAGGTTTTTTCAACATAAGATAATCCTGTTATTGTTATTATCTGGACTTACAGGCGCGCTCAGTTGCAATGGAACTGAGGGTATTCAGAGGCAGGGACTGCGAGAGAAAATCGTCTGGATTAATCCAAATCTTGTTTTAAAATGATGACGCTGCTTGCGATATTTTATCTCAGTCGTCCGCGTCATCATAATGCGCTTTATGGAAAAGTATCAAGCCTTTATTCTTATCTGTGTGTTTTACACCATGGCTCACATGGGTTTAAAACGCCAGGCATAGGCCTGACTGACCTTGAGTTTTTCTGAAGTGCCACGTAATTCCACGGTGTATTTACCCATTTCATCACGATGTGCTTTGGCAATTGCATCTGCCCGCACGACGGTGCCACGGTGGACTTGCCAGAACTGCTCAGGGTCGAGTCCATCCATGATTTCTTTCAGGGGCTTGCGTACGTGGGCCTCGTCATCAGTGCATACTACCCTGGTGTATTTTTCATCTGAACTGAAGAACAGTATTTTCTCTATGGAGAACATCTTGATGGTGTCGCCGACACTGGCGCTGATCCAGCGTATGCGCTCAGTCGCTGCGCTCTTGAGTCGCTTGTCGAGCTCCTGCATCAACTGGCTGACGTCCGCCACTGGTTGCTTGCTGCTCAATCTTTCTTTCAGACGCGTCACGGCTTCCTGCAAACGGATTTCCGAAACCGGCTTGAGCAGGTAATCAATGGCGCCGGCAGAAAAAGCATCAATCGCATAACTGTCATACGCCGTGGTAAACACTGCATGGCAGCGTCCCTTGACAGCATGAGCGACATCAAGGCCCGTCATGCCTGGCATGCGTATGTCAAGGAAGGCGATATCAGGTTCTTCCTGGTGTATTGCCTCCAGCGCTTGGGCGCCGTGCTCACATTCGGCCAGTATCTCCAGTTCCGGCCAGATTTTATTGAGCATGCGGCGCAATTCCTTACGGGGCAAGTCTTCATCATCGGCAATGATCGCTGTCGTCATTTTACGTAATCCTTATTTTTATCATGCTTCCAGAGGCAATAATATCGTGGCGGCGACACCGCCCTCTGCCCTTGCTTTCAAGACCAGGCTGGCGCGCTTGCCATACATGGAAGCCAGCCTTTCATGGATATTGGACAGACCTATACCTGAACCTGAACTGCTGCCGGAAAAACCGACACCATTGTCAGCCACGGTCAATTCCAGCATGACCCCATCTGCCTGCTGTACTTGTTTGGCAAACACGGCGATATGTACCGGACCTATCTTGGGTTCAACCCCATGTTTGACGGCATTTTCCACCAGCGAAATCAGCATCAGCGGCGGTAGTGCTGCATCGGCAACTTCACTGTCCACGCTATAACTGAGGCGCGGTATGCGTGCCTGCATCAATGCCAGATAGGCTGTTGCAGCGTCGAGCTGCTGCTTCAGCCGGCCCTGCGCCGTGCTGCCATCGTTACGCATCTGCGGTATGGTGGCGCGCAGGTAATCGACGAGGTGGTCAACGATGGCGGTCGCTCTTTGTGGTTCGGTCAGGATGGCCGAACGCACACCAGCCAGGGTATTGAACAAAAAATGCGGCTCCACCTGGGCAGCCAATACCGACAGGCGCAATTCGGCTTCACGCCGGGCATCCTGTGCCAGTTTTAATTCCTGTTGCTGCAAGACTTCCAGCAAGCGTTTCTTCTGACGGAAAAAATACCAGAGATCTATAGCGCCACCGGTATAGGTAATCAATCCGGACAAGATCAGAAAAGACAGGGTTTGCATCACCAGTTTCAGGGCGGGATTGGGCTCGGTCCTGTTCTTTTCCGTCTGCGTCTCAACACTGCTGGCCGGACCGACTGATACGGGTTTCGCATCCTTAGTAGTCGCAGCAATTGCTTTGTCCTTGCTGCTGTCGGTTTTCGTTGCACCAAAAGAACCCGTTACGGCAAATTCCACCTTGTCTGTGCCGAACATCAGGTACTTGGTGACATACTTGCTGCCTGTCAGCACGATATAGCTGCACAATGCCCCGAGCAACAATGCAGCAATCAGGGCAATCGCTTCTTTTCTTTGAGGGTATGCACGGTTCCTGACCCAGACCGCAATTCCCGGGCCCAGCAGGTGCAGGGCCGTACTACCCAGCGTCAGGGGGACTAGTACTGAAACCGCATTGCGCATGTCCGCATCCACGACCCAGTTGAACAGCATGATCAACACATCAAGAATGATGAACAGACCTATCCATGCCTGTGCACGGTAGCGAAACCAGGTGCGAGAAAACACCGGGTAATTACGGGCGCGGGTCAGCCAGGTTTCGCTTTTTGCCGTTACTTCAGATGGCAACAGTTGTTCAGAAGTGTGCAAAGGTGTATGCATAGGGGCAGTGGCAGACATGGCAATTCCTTGTGAATTTTTACCTAGTCTGGGGCGTAAATCAATGAAATGGGGAAAATGCGATAAAACTGCCGGGGCAGGGATGAAACAGGAATTTACCGTGACGAACCTGGCATGCGCCTATACAGCTTCGGCATCACCTGTACCGACATCGCCATTATCTTCGACAGCAGGGCCGGCAGACCTTTGCTGTTTGGCAATACGCAGGATGGTGTTGCGTATGGACATCAGGACCGCAACAGAGTTGAAAGGCTTGACGATAAAGCCATGGACACCACGCTGCTGGGCAGCCTGCAAGGTGCTTGCATCTATCTTGGCTGACACCAAAAACAGCAGGGCTTTTGGCAATTCAGTCTTGATCTTGTCCAGCAGGGCCAGCCCTTCTTCATTGGTTTCACCGATATCAACACAGACCACCTGGGGCTTGAGCTTGATGACACGGGCCAGGCTGGCAGGGCTCAGGTTGGCATCCCCCACTACTTGATGGCCGCCGTTCACCAGAACAGAGGTCAGCAAATTGCGGGCAACGGCATTGGCATCCAGGATGACGGCTTTTAGCATGGGATATCATGTAAGAAGTATCACTGCATATTAATGCAAAACGTTAAGTTCATGTAAAAAAGGCGGCAGACTGTCGTATCTGCCGCCTTTATATCAACCGATTTCCAACCGATTTCCAACTGATTTGAACTCCCTTCAGATCACTCCTATTCTCTGGAAGGGTCCGGTTTGGCGTTCTTGACATGTGTTTCCAGCCAACGGTCCTGCTCCCACAACATGTGCAGGATGGATTCGCGTGCCCGGTAACTATGGCTTTCATTGGGCAGCATGGCCAGGCGGGCCACCCCGCCCAGGCCCTGTATGGCCTGGTACATACGCTCGCTCTGCATAGGGAAAGTGCCAGGATTGCTGTCCTGCTCACCATGAATGAACAGGATAGGATCCTTGAACTGGTTGGCAAAATTAAAAGGTGACATGTCCTGATAGACCTTGTTGGCTTTCCAGTAATTCCTGTCCTCGGACTGGAAACCGAAGGGTGTCAGGCTGCGGTTATAGGCCCCGGACCTGGCAATGCCGGCGCGGAACAGGCGGGTATGGGCCAGCAGATTGGCGGTCATGAAAGCGCCATAGCTGTGTCCGCCTATAGCGATGCGGTTGCGGTCGGCCACACCCAGGCGCACGACTTCTTCCACCGCTGCCTCGGCATCCATCTTCAACTGCTCGAGATAGGTGTCGTTCGGTTCTTTCTTGCCTTCGCCTATGATGGGCATGGTGGGCGCATCGAGTACGGCATAGCCACGGGCCAGCATGGCGTGCGGGCCATTATATGAGATACGGTTGAACTTGTAAGGTGAGCCTACGGTCTGGCCGGCCGCTTCTGCCGACTTGAATTCACGCGGATAAGCCCACATCAGCATGGGACGCGGGCCATCGCGCTTGGGATCATAGCCCGGTGGCAGGTAAAGGGTGGCGGTCAGATCAACACCGTCTTCGCGCTCGTAGCGCAGTTGCTGCTTTTTGACTCCCTTGAATTGCGGCATGGGATGCGGGAACTGCGTCAGGGCACGCGATGGTGCACTGGCACTGATATCATGCAGGTAAAAATTCGGTCTTTCTTCATTGGATTCGCGACTGGTGACAAAGCAACTGGCCTTGTCGTTCAGCACCGCTACCACTTCTTCATAATACGGTGCCTGCGAGCGCCACAGGCGGTTTGCCTGTTTGCTGACCAGGTCAAACTTGTCCAGAAAAGGCCTGTCACCCTCAGGGCTGGCGCCATTGCCAGTCAGGAAGATGGCCTTGCCATCAGGACTGGTACGCAAGACCAGACGGCCCTGAGCATTGTACATGGTGACAGGCTGGCCAGGGTTATTGTACTGGTCCTCCGACTTGCGACTGAACAAGAGCTCGGGCTTGCTGTCAGCCACACCGGGCTGTATGCGCCAGGTGCGGGTATCCTTGGTCTTGACCCAGTTTTCCGTCACCAGCGCCAGGTTGTCGCTGCCCCATTGGACGTTGCCAAAGCGCCAGCCCATTTCCATCAGTTTCTGGGCCGGTGCGTCAAAAGGCGCAGCCTGCTGGAACAGGGCATCATGGACTTTGCTGTTGACTTCCGGATCGCCCCCTGCCTGTGCTTCGAGCCAGTACAGGGTGGCCGGTTTGTCCGCACGCCAGCCAAAGTCACGTGGCCCGGCCTGTACGGCATCACTGCCTGTGGGCAGGCGTTCACGCATGGGGCGCTCGGCAACGGTTTTCACTTTCTTGCCCTGGTTGTCCCAGAGTTCGATCAATTGTGCAAACCGGTCGACCGGCAGTATGGTCGAATACGGACGGCGTATCTGGGTTGTCAATATCAGTTTGCCGTCAGGTGAAGCCAGTGATCTGGTCAGGGTCATGGGGTGGCCTATGCGACGCACTTCGCCCCTCAGGTTGACAATGCCCAGCTGGGTCTGCAAATGCCAGTCCAGCACATCACTGTCACGTGCGGTTCTGAGCATGTCGGGATAGGTGCGAACCTGCATGGTTTTGCCGCCCTTGCTTTCCTGCATGTTTGGCCCGGTCGGGGTCACACTGGCGGGTGGCAATTCTTTTTGACGCAGGGGCACCAGTCGTACCAGCAGTTTTTCTGACCCCTCTATCCAGGAGAAGCCTGGGCCAGTAATCGCATTGAGTTTGTCTGCCATCAGGCGTCTGGCGCTAGCTTTTTTGACATCCAGCAACCATAGTTCCACACCATTATCCACCCACATGCTGAAGGCCAGCCATTGTTCATCAGGTGACCAGGCAGTTTCGGCAATCTTTAGCCTGGCAGGCAGGCCGGTAATTTCGCGCGCCTTGCCCGTAGCGATATCCAGCAGGCTCATACCATTGCCAAAATCAAAATGACTGGTGGCACGCGTGCGCGGATTGATGCGCAAGCCAGCCAGTCTGATTTCTGGCTGGGACACGTCAGCAATACCAGGCAAGCCAGGCAGTGTCAGCAGCAAGGCTGTTTTGCGCTGCGGCCCCAGGCGAAATATGGGTCCCCTGGGCGCGTCAACCACAGCTTGCAGTTCTGCCGGTGGAAGTTGATAACCTGATTCAGGAACATTGCCGGCCAGAGCCGTCGCGGAGGTGAATGCCAGCCATACTGTTGTCGCCGTGGTGGCGAGCAAGAACTTGGGTTTGATACGTATCATGTAAAAACATCCAGAGCTTTTATTTGTTTTTCAGGGCTATTTTGATAATTCTTTGCAACCCCCAAAAAACTACCGCCCCGGTAAGGGGGCGGTAGTTTGTCCTGCCAGGTCATCTGCATTGCCGTGACCCTTATTGCCGGATTTGCCAGCTTGCTTATTTTTCTTCAGGCTTATTTTGCCACAGGCGCAAAACCATTGGCTGTAATGTCCAGTTCGGTCACCTCACCATACTTGGCAGCGATGCCGCGTATTGCCTCGGCCTTACCGATCAATAACATTTGTAGTTTATCGCGTGGGAAATGTTTGTCCACTAATTGTTTCGCCTTTTCCGGCGTCAGGCCATCGACATCACGCATGAAATTATCAATTTGTTCACGGCCAACTTTAGAGACGAACATATCCCCCAGCAGTCCAGCCAACTGCTGGTTGGTTTCAAAGCGCGGTGGATACTGACCCTTGACATAGGCTTTGGCAGATTCCAGCGTCGTCGCATCAATCCCCTTGTCCCACAGGCGCTGGTATGTCTTGTTGGCCAGTTCCAGTGCAGCCTCGGTCTTGGGTGCGGCAGTGAAGCTTGAGACAGCAAAGCTGCCGGTGTCTGACAAGGTGGCAAAAGTACTGCTGGCGCCATAGGTCAGACCGGAATTGACACGCAACTCATCATTGAGCCACGACGTAAAACGCCCGCCCAGGATGGTGTTGATGACTTGCAGCGGCACATAGTCAGGATCATTACGGGCAATGCCGGCACCACCGAACAGGAAGGTGGTTTCCACCGCGTCCGACTTGTTCACCAGCCAGACCCTGGCCTTGTCAGCCTGTACCTTGCCCTTGGCTGCCGCTGGTGGCAGACTGCCGGTTGCATGCCATTTGCCGAACAGCGATTCGAGCTGGGCCCGCATGGTGCCGGGCTTGAAATCACCAACAACGACCAGGGCGGCATTGTCAGGCCGGTAGTAGGTATGATGAAAAGCCTGGGCATCCTTGCTCTGCAAGGCAGCCACGCTGGCGACAGTACCTTCTACCGGATTGGCATAAGCGCCATGACCAAACAGCATGCTGCGGTAATAAACCTGGGCGACATTGCGCGGACTCTCCTTGCTTTGCTTGAGTTCATCAACAGTACGCGCACGCAGCTTGTCGAATTCTCCCGCATTGAAGTTCGGGTGCAGCAATGCATCAGCGAATATGGGCAGCAGTGTGCCGACATCGGCACTGGCAAAATCGGCATTGAGCGAAGTTGCTTCGGCCGATGTAGCGCTGGCTATACGACCACCACGAAAATCGAAACTCTGGTCCAGGGTCTTTTTGTCGAATTTGCTGCTGCCCAGCAGCAGGGCGTCTCCAGTCAGATTGGATAAGCCGGAATTACCGCCATCACTGACCGCGCCGGCCTTGACAACTGCACGCACCGCAATCAGGGGAACGTCATGTCTTTCCATCAGGTAGACCGTCAGGCCATTGGAGAGTTTGCTGGTTTCAAAGGCAGGCAGACGGAATTCAGCAGCTTGCACTTGCGTCGTCAGCATGCTTAATCCGGCCAGACCTGCGGCCAATATTTTTTTCCCCTTTGTATAATGCATCATCTTTTTATTCCTCCGCAGCGGCAAGTACGCCTACAGTTCTCTGTGATTTTCTAAAATATTTGGCGGCAACGGCCTGGATATCTGCGGCCGTCAGTTTGCGATAGGCGTCTGGCGCATCGAACAGTTTTTTATAGTCACCAAAATAGACTTCATATTCACCCAATTGGGCCGCCTTGCCATTGATGGTTTCCTGTGTTCGATAAAAGTTCAGCAGTTTTTGATTTTTGACTTTTTGCAGCTCATCTGCTGTCACACCATCCTTGATCAGCTTGTCAATTTCTGCCAGCAGTGCTGCTTCCAGTTTGGCAGCCGGTACCTTGTTGGCTGCCACGGCAAAGAAATTGAACAGACCCGGGTCAAAAGCCTTGCCATGGTCAGCACCAACCTGGGTAGCCAGGCGCTGGTCAACCAGGGCCTGGTACAGGCGTGAAGTCTTGCCATCTGTCAGGATGCTGGCAATCACGTTCAACGCATAGTAGTCAGGGTGGCTGGTCGGTGGCATCTTGTAAGAGACCATAAGATTGACAGCTGTAGCAGATTCCTTGCGTACAAAAACCCGGCGCTCGCCTTTTTGCTCAGGTTCGACCGTGCGCACCACCGGTGGCAGGGCGCGTTGCGGGATGGCGGCAAAATACTGTTCTGCCAGACGCTTGACTTCATCGGCCTTGACGTCACCGACGATCACTGCGACCGCATTATTGGGTGAATAGTAGATATTGAAGTAGCGCTGCAGATCGTCCTGGGTCCAGGCCTTGATGTCGGATTCATGACCTATGGTAGGGATGGCATAGGTGTGGGCGCGAAAGGCCGAGGCATAGACTTCACCCCAGAGTGCGCGCAGGTTGGAGTTTTCCAGGCCTGTGCTGCGTTCGGACAGGACGACGCCGCGCTCGCTTTCTACCATCTTGGGGTCGATGCTGAGATTGGCGATACGGTCGCTTTCAAGATCAAAGATGGTCGGCAAGGCAGTCGCCGGGAACCAGTCCTGGTACACCGTCAGGTCGTTATTGGTATACGCATTATTGGCGCCGCCTTTGGCTTCCATGGTGCGGTCAAACTGCTTGGGGCCGAATTTTTTCGAACCATTGAACATCATGTGTTCAAAAAAATGCGAAAGCCCGGTAATTCCCGATACTTCATTACGCGAGCCAACTTTCCAGTAGGTGTACATGTTGGCATTGGGGATAGTACTGTTTTCCAGCACCAGGAACTTCATGCCATTGGGCAAGGTGAAGGTTTTCACCTGCTCGGCGGTGACAGCATGGGCTGTCCCGCTCAAGCCACCTGTCAGACCGCACAACAGACCGCAAGCAGCGGCCAGGGTTTTCCACTTCATCGACGATTTCTCCCTGATAAATTTATTTTTTGTAGTTCATATTAAGAATCAACTGCCTGGCTTCGACTCGTAAAATGCTTTTAAGTTCTTGGCAAGCCTATTCAAGACCCGGCCCCGCATTTCAAATACGGCACTTCACAATGCGCACTGTCATTGAAAAAGTTACAAAATGTCAAGCGAGTGTCGCGAAAAACAGGTGCGACCTTAAAGAAAGCGGGAATTCATCATATGATGTCCATCAGTGCAGAAGTTTCTGCCCAGAAAATACGCAAGACTCATATCGATATGACACACACCACTATTGCCCGCTCTATTACCAGTTCGCGCTTCGGTTTACGCGCAAAGATCCTGTTTGCCGTGATCGTCATGGTACTGACCGGGTTTACCGTCACGATCAGTCTGTTGACCCGGCAAGCCAGCAGCATGCAACAGGAGTCAGCCCAGCAATACGCCAGGCAGTTGGCGGTAAACAATGCCGGCAAGGTGGCCGAACGCATCAACCTGGCCCTGCATGCGGCACGCAGCCTGGCGTTTGAGCTGACAGCCATGCAGACCGGTGGCAAGGCCGATCGCGCCAATGCCGACCTGCTGCTGAAAAGTGTGCTGGAAGGCCATCCCGAATTTACCGGTGTCGGCACTATATGGGAAGCCAATGCCTTTGACGGCAAGGATAGCGAATATGCCGGCAAGGAAGGGCATGACGCCACCGGCCGTTACCTGCCTTACTGGAATCGCGGCAGTGGCAAGACCCAGGTCGAAGCCCTGACCGACTATGAAAAAGAAGGCGCCGGCGACTACTATCTGCTGGCCAGGAAGAGCGGCAGCGAAGTCTTGCTGGAACCGTATATGTACAAGATTGCCGGCAAGGACGTCTTCATGACGACCGTGACTGTTCCCATCAAACTGGCCGGAAAATTTGCCGGCGCCGTCACCGTCGATCTGCCGGTATCAAGCTTCCAGGACGACGTCAGCAAGATTCATCCCTATGACACCGGTTATGCCAGCCTGATATCGAATAACGGCATCTACATCGGTGATGCCGATGCCCGAAATGTTGGCCAGGGCATAGGTGATACCGACGCCGCCAGGGCAGCCAAAGCGGCCATCAAGGCAGGCCAGACATATAGTGACAGCTTTGAGCATGCCGGCATGCAGACCACGGTGAAACGTATCTTCGTCCCCATACAGATAGGCGCAACAACGACGCCATGGTCGTTTGCCATTGGCGTGCCGGAAGACAAAATACTGGCCGACGTGCACCAGTTGCGCAATATTGCCATCCTGGTTGGCATACTCAGCGTGCTGGTCGTGTCAGCCATACTCAGCCTGGTTATCAACCGGCTGGTGATCATCCCACTGGGCGGCGAGCCTGATGTCGCCGTCCATATCGCCAGAAGCGTAGCCGAAGGCAACCTGACCACCAGCGTGACACTCAAACCTGGTGACCGCAGCAGCATGCTGTTTGCCCTGCATGGCATGCAGGAGCAGCTGACCAGCATGGTCAGTCATATTCGTGACAGCAGTGAATTCGTCTCGCATGCTTCGGGCGAAATCGCCATGGGCAACATCGACCTGTCGCAAAGGACAGAGGACCAGGCCGCTTCGCTGGCGCAAACCGCCAATAGCGTAGAAACACTGAACCAGACCGTCAGGCAAAATGCCGGCAATGCAGAGCAGGCGCGGCAACTGGCCATGTCAGCCGCCCAGACCGCCCAGCGTGGCAGTACCCAGGTGGACAAGGTGGTGCACACCATGGCCGAGATTTCGACAGAGTCCAACAAGATGTTTGACATCATTGCAGCGATAGAGGGTATCGCCTTCCAGACCAATATCCTGGCCCTGAACGCTGCCGTCGAAGCAGCGCGCGCCGGTGAGCAGGGCCGTGGTTTTGCCGTAGTAGCTTCAGAAGTACGCAACCTGGCGCAACGCAGTGCTGTGGCATCGAAAGAAATCAAGGCGCTGATAGAAACCTCAATTGCCAAGGTCGGCACAGGGTCGGAAGTGGTCGGTCATGCCGGCAAGACCATGACGGAAGTGCTGGCGGCGGTAGAAGGCCTGTCGACCATACTCAATGAGATATCGGGCGCATCCGCAGCGCAGAGCCAGGACATCGCCCAGATCACGACTGAAATCGGCCTGATGGACCAGACCACCCAGCAAAATGCCGCCCTGGTCGAAGAATCTGCCGCTGCTGCCGCCTCGTTGAAAGAAGAAGCAGAAAAGCTCTGGCAAGCCTTGCTGGTATTCAAGGTCAAATAAAAAAGACCAGCGAACAGCCCAGACAAAACGGACGTCCCGGTGGCAAAGCCAGACCCGGGACCTTATTTCAGTTTAGCCGTGGCCAGGGCCAGCAGGGCTTTTTCAAATGCCTCAGGCTGGTAACCGCGTATCATGCGGTTGCCGATGATGATGACCGGCACGGCTTCACTGCCAAGCGCCGCATGCATGGCGGCGGCAGGTGCAGAGTGCTGCACGTCAAGGTCAGCAAAATCTATCTTCTTGTCAGCCAGCCAGGCGCGGGTTTTCTGGCAATAGCTGCAACTGGCCGTGCCATACAGCACCACTCTGGTTTTGCTGTCCTGGAAGTGTGCTGAATAATCGCCTTCCTGGTAAGCCGGTTTCAGTAGCATGGGCAGACGTGGCAGAACATAGCCTATCAACAAGCCTGCTGCAATGATGAGGATGTAGCTCACAACGGTTTTTGAAACTTTCATACTGCCTCATGAACGGGATGAATGAGATGCCGGAGTTGACAGGCCAGAGCGAACTTTGAACGAACAATTCGTCTGGCTTCGTGCAAATGACCGTCAACAGCAATGCTGACGGTCACGGTATGCAGCAGGCAACCTGCCTCAGTTGCCGCCGGACGCCAACTTACTCTGGATACCCGTCCAGGCAGTCAGCCATGCATTCCTGCCAGGCTGCAGAACCACGCGGAGCCACTTTTATGCATTCTTTGTTGCAAAAATAAAACGGTGGCGGATAGGCAAAAGCCGCGCTGCAGGTGATGGCCAGTATCAATGCAGCGATCTTTTTGCTTGTCGATGTCAACATAGTGAGTCTCCAGATTGTTATGAGAGTGGACATGAAAAAACCGCACATTTGCCACTCTTTCAAATGCACGGTATCCCTGATCCTGACCAGACCGCCACACCTCCAGCGTGGCCTGACCTGGTAATTCACCTATGCGTTCAGTATAAGAAGAATATATTTAGGGTCGCAAAAATGCCAATAAGTATAGATAATTTATTACTCATTTTAAACAATAATAAAGAAATAATATTTTCATTTTTTACATTCATTTTGTAAGCAAATGTAAGCGATTTTCAAACTACCTAATTTCCATTAGCTGCCAGATTTGCCCAAAAACTGGGCAACAAAATTTGTTGCGATGCAGCATATGTCTTTCAATATGATTTTTTTGTCGTGGTAAGCTACGCGCCGAAATGACTCAATTTGAGTCATTCCAGGGTACGCATTGAAAAAAATTTTGCGACCACGCTGCGACTTTTTATACAAAAAATATTGAATGGAGAGCACTTTGAACAAAATTCAAACACCAGGTGCACACACTATCCTGGGGCACCCGGATAGCCTGTTTGTCCTGTTCTTTACAGAAATGTGGGAACGGTTTTCTTATTACGGCATGCGTGCCCTGCTTGTGCTGTTCCTGACCAGCAGCCTGGTCAAGGGCGGCTGGGGTTGGAGTCGCGCTGATGCGACCTCGCTGTATGGCTGGTATACCGGCCTGGTTTACCTGACCCCTATCCTTGGCGGCTATATCGCTGACAAGATCCTGGGCAGCCGTCGTTCCGTCGTGCTCGGTGGTTTCATCATCGCCGCCGGTCATGCCTGCCTGCTGTTTGATACCCCGACCATGTTCTACATCGGCCTGGGTCTGGTGGTTGCCGGTACCGGTTTGTTCAAACCAAATATCTCGGCCATCGTTGGTCAGTTGTACACCAAGGAAAATGAAGGCGGCCGTGACGGCGGCTATACCCTGTTCTACATGGGTGTCAATTCCGGTGCTTTCTTCGGTATCCTGCTGTGCGGCTATATCGGTGAAAAAATCTCCTGGCCCATGGGCTTTGGCCTGGCTGGCGCCTTCATGATCCTGGGTGCAATCCAGTTCTATTTCGGTCAGGGCATTTTTGGGGACATCGGCCTGGCCAAGTCCCAGCAAAACAATGAAGTTGCCGTCGTAGAAGAAGCAGAACCACATATCGTCGCTGACCGCCTCAAGGCAATTTGCGTATTCTCTTTCTTCACCATCTTCTTCTGGTTCGCATTTGAACAGGCTGGTGGTTCCATGACGATTTTTGCGGCTGACTATACCGACCGTACTCTGGTCGGCACCAGCGGCATGCTGTTCAAGATCGTCAATAGCCTGATGACTGTCATCCCCACCCTGATCCTGTCCTGGCTGCTGATCAAGTTATTTGCCGGCACAGCCAAGCGCTATCTGCTATCGAATGCCTTACTGATCACCTGTATAGGCGCGATCTGGCTGCTGGTGATCTGGATGTTGAAACGCGAATTTGCACTCGACCAGTCTGATGTTCCTGCCACCTGGTTTGGTGTTTTGAACTCTTTCTTCCTGGTTATCCTGGCGCCGATGTTTTCCAAGATGTGGGAAAAATACTGGAATCCAAGCGGCCCCGTCAAATTTGGTCTTGGCCTGGTCTTGCTGGGTCTGGGTTTTGCCGCCTTGTCGTATGGCTCTGCCAGCATCCCTGCCGGTGCCAAAACTGCCGGTGTCAGCATGGTCTTTTTGATCGCCGCCTACTTCTTCCATACCATGGGTGAACTGTGCCTGTCACCGGTAGGCCTGTCCTACATCAGCAAACTGGCGCCACCACGTTTGCTGGGCCTGATGTTCGGTGTCTGGTTCCTCAACACGGCCATCGCCAATAAGCTGGCTGGTTTCAGCGGCAGCTACATTGATGAGATTTCTAAGGAATATTCGCTGTCCATCTTCTTCCTGATCTTTACCGTTATCCCTATCGGTGCAGGTCTGATACTGATGATGTTGAACAAGTGGATGGCCAAGAAAATGCACGGCATCCACTAAGCTGCCAGGTATTTTTTAAGGCACTATAGCCCCCCCAGTTTAATGACTGGCGGGGGTTTTTTATGGAATTTTTTATTTTATACAGCGGTCAGCAAACGATAGCCTACTGCCGTCTCCGTCAATAAATACACGGGCAAATTTGGCTCGTCTTCGAGTTTTTGCCGCAAGCGCCCCATGAAGATACGCAGGTAATGGCCGTTTTCTGCATTCGATGGCCCCCACACTTCACGCAACAGTTGCGGATTGCTGACTACGCGGCCCGCATTGGCAGCCAGTACGGCCAGCAGACGGTATTCAGTCGGTGTCAGATGCACGATTTGCCCGGCCTTGCTGACCAGCTTGGCTTTCAGGTCTATCTTGATATCGCCAAAATAGATCAAACCATCCCCCTCGCTGGGACGCTGGCGGCGCAACGCCACCCGCACCCTGGCCATCAGTTCGGCAACGCCAAAAGGTTTGGTCAGGTAATCATCGGCACCAGCATCGAGTGCCTTGACCTTGATGTTTTCTTCTTCACGGGCAGACAGCACGATAATCGGTACCTGCGACCATTTGCGCACATCGCGAATGAAATCGAGCCCGTCACCGTCAGGCAAACCCAGGTCAAGCACGATCAGGGTGGGCTTGCGGGTACCTGCATCGATCAGGCCACGCATCATGGTCTCAGCGGTGAAAACCTGCCAGCCCTCGGCTTCCAGCGACATACGTACGAAACGGCGTATCTGTGGCTCGTCTTCCACCAGCAGGGCAACATTGCAAGGTTCACTCATGATGATTCACATCCTGTTTTTGCAGCTTTCATTCCACTTCCATCTCATCCAGCGCGTCCATGTCCTGCGGGCTACCCAATGGTAGCTGGAACTCGAAGCAGGCACCACCTTCACTGGCCTGGCGGGCTAATATCTTACCACCATGTGCTTCAATGACAGCACGGCAGATAGACAGGCCCAGACCCATGCCGGGCTGGGACGACTCACGCTCGCCGCGGGCAAATTTTTCAAAAATCGCCTCTTCTTTCCCGACTGGCAAGCCCGGACCATTATCCGATACACTGACCAGCAACAGGGCATCCCTGCTGTCTGCCGTGATCGTGATAAGACTACCAGGGGGCGTATATTTACCGGCATTTTCGAGCAGATTGCACAGCACCCGCTCCAGCAGCAGGGCATCATAGCGCACCAGCGGGATGGCATCATCAATGCAGACTTCCAGCTGGTGTCTGTTCAAGGAAAACTGACAGGCCCGCACCGCGCTTCCTATCAGTTCAGATATCGCCTGCCACTGAAGATTCAGCCTGACCTGGCCGCTTTCTATTCTTGCCATGTCGAGCAGGTTGTTGACCAGCTTGTTCATGCGCATGGCCTCGTCGCGCAAGGCCACGGCCAGTTCATGCTGTTGCGCACTCAGCGCCGGTCTGGTCAGTGACAGGGTTTCAGACAAGCCGACCAGTGAAGTCAGGGGCGTGCGCAAATCATGTGACAGCGCCGACAGCAAAGAGTTACGCAACCGCTCAGACTCCATGCTGACCAGGGCATCCTGTGCCACTTCTACATAATGCACACGTTCCAGTGCAATTGCCACCAGGGTTGCAAAGGTGTCGAGATACTTGCGCTGTTCAGCAATACGCGTCCAGCTGCTGTCATCCGTCTGCACAATCAACACGCCACGTGTGCGCATGGGGGCAATCAGGGGTAGATATAAAAGGCTGTTGCCACTGGCAGCATGGCCTTCGCTGATGCCGATATCAGCAGGAGCAGCCTGGTCAAACACGGTCTGCGCCTGTAACATGTCAAGCGCACTCATATTGAGGGCATTGTCATAATCCGGCCCGAACATGGCCGGATACTGCAGATGCCCCTGGTCATCAGGCAACAACAGACTGGTCCTGGCATGAAATGCATCTTCAATGAAATTGCGACAAATTTCAGCGATCTGTTCTGTCTGCAAGGCAGCCGACAGGGCCCGGGCAAATTCATTAATGGCACTCGCGCGCACGGCCCGGTATTCAGCCACCCTGGTCTGCGTATTGACATCGGCGATCAGTTTTGCGGCCATGGCGCCCACGATCAGGACCAGCAACATGGTCAGCACATATTGACCATCACTGATCCAGAATGAATAACGTGGTTCCACAAAAAAATAATCAAAGCACAGTGCCATCAGCACGCTCGACAACAGGGCTGGCCCGCGCCCCAGACGCATAGCCACAGCTATCACAAAGAACAGCAATATCAGCGCCATATTGGCTGGCTCTATATATGCCTGCCATGGCCAGACCACCAGCACCGCCAGACTGCTGATACCAGCTGCCCGCCAATACGGCTGGCGCGCCATGGCCCGGGCAACCGGCATGAAATATTCCACTTTTTGCCTTGCCGTCTTATCTGTGTTCCCACGCTTGCGAGCCTGCACTCTGGTGACCTGTCCTTCCCCCTTGATACGATCGGCATTACGACGTATTGCCAGATTGCGCAAGGCCAGCAAATGCCCCTTGCGGTATAGCGGTTCGGCCATTTCGTCACCACTGCGGCGCAACTGGCCATTCTGGAAACGGGCAATCAGTTCATCGACAGGAATATCAAGCAGGATGACTTCATCGGCATTGTCAAAAACACTGTCAGGCAGAGTCTGCGTCACAGCAACACCAGTGATGGCGCTGACGGCGCTATGCAAACCTTCCAGGTCTTGCAGATTGGCGGTTGTATAAACATCCACCCCTGCCATCAGCATGTCATTGACGTCTTGCCAGCGTGCGCTATTTTCACCCCGGCCACGGATGGCATTCGCATGCGCGAGTTCATCAATCAGCAATAATCCGGGCTGCATGCCCAGTGCCGCAGCAAGCTCGAATTCGCCGCTGCTGACATGCAATAAACCTGGCTCTGCATTTGATTGCAACTCAGCCAGCAATGCCAGCACGTCAGCCGGTTGCGACGCCGACAGATGGATTAACAGTTTGCGGCCAGTCGCCAATTGCTGGCGTGCTGCATTGAGCATGGCGTAGGTTTTTCCGACACCATTCACTGCGGCAAAATAGATACGCAGTTTGCCTTGTGTCTTGCCGTCCGGCGAATTTATGTGTGCATTCATCGAAATCAGTATAAACCAAGTTTGCCCGATGTCATGACCTGCTGTCACCAGGTGTGAGAAACACACACTACAACGGTAATTGCACATAGAGATTACCGCCTCATGTTTACTTTATGTTTACGTCTGTTTACAAACTCGTTACGCAGCATTTACGCCCAAATTGCTAAGCTGTCTTCATCACAAAAAATCGATGGAGCAAGCAATGAGCGATAACAAGACCAGCCTGACAGCACGCCTTTTGCATAGTGCAAGAGACCTGGTCTGGCAGGATGAAACACCGGTACGCATGAGCAGGCCTGAGGCAATGCCAATGCCTGAAAATGTTCCTGCGACACCGGTCAATCCAGAAAGTACCCAGGAGATACCTGAGACAGGCATGGGCAGGGATTTATTCCAGCTCGTGATGGAAAGACCTACTGCCTATTCTGCCCTGACTGAAGCCATCGATGCCCTGGCAGAACTGCCCATGGATGAAGCCACCCGATATCGATCAGCCTTTGCCGTGTTGAAAAAAACCCAGCAGCGCACCGTGGAACAGATCGTGCAGGCTATTACTACCCACCTGGATGTGCTGGCGGCAGAACAAAGCCGCTTTGCCAATCAGTCACGTGCTGCAGAAGACGATGAAATCAATGCGCGCCTGGAGGAAGTCAAGGCGCTGCATAACGCCATCACTCTGGGCAGGCAGCAGATGGACAGCCTGCGCAGCGAGACCGAGCAACGCATACGCAAGATACAGGAAGACCTGGAACACAAGCGTGCCCGCGCCACAGAGCTGGAACTCGCGGCAGACATGAGAAAAAAAGCCATAGAGAAAACCATACAGGACTTCAGCAGTGCGGCAAACAGTGTCAAAGCGAGGCTGGATGCTGATCAAGAACGTGTAAAGCGACATCTCACAGTGACTGCAACAGCCTGAACAGACGATGAAACATCGTCTTTGACAAGAACCAATAGAGAAAGATCATGAGCGAACATATCCCTGGCGTTCCCGCCAGTTTCAAACCCAAATCCTTCTGGGAAAAACCCGAAGGCGTGACCGGTCAGATTGTTGCCGTCAGCGCGATAGGCGGTGCAGGCTACCTGCTGTACCAGGCTCTGCCAAAAATCATCACCCTGCTGGAAAACACTTTATATGCAGGCGCACTTGGTGTGGCAACCATCGCCTTTGCCTATGTGGCGACGGACCGCCGCTTCTGGCGTCTTGGCTCTTACCTGTATCAGAATTCCATGCGCGCCATCACCCGTCTGTTTGTCGAGATAGATCCCATAGGCATCATGCAGACCTATGTGTCCGAACTGGAAAAGAAACTGGGCAACATGAACAGCCGCATTGCCAGCCTGGGCGGCATGATACGCGCCTGCCAGGAAGAAATACGCAGCAATGAAAATATCCGTAACAAATCCTTGCTGATGGTGAAAGAAGCCAGCAAGACCGGCAAGACCATCGTGATTGCCGAAGAATCGCGTCAGGCCGGCCGCATGCAGGAAGCCAATATCACTTACCAGGACCTGCTGACCAAGATGCAGTTGTTGTATTCCGTGCTGGTGAAATACCAGGAAATTTCATTATTCCTGATCAAGGACATACGTCGTGAAATTGACGTCAAGCAGCGCCGCAAAAAAATGACGGATGCAGCCTATTCTGCCATCAAATCTGCCCGCAGCATCATCAACGGCGACCCGGATGCCCGTGCCATGTTTGACATGGCCAATGAATACCTGGCCAATGATTATGCAATGAAGATCGGCGAGATTGAAGACTTTGTCCGCATGTCCGATACTTTTGTCAGCACCATCGATTTGCAGAACGGCATGTATGAAGCCAGCGCCATGAAGATGATAGAAGAATGGGAAAAACGTGGTGACTCCATCCTGCTCGGCGCTGACCAGAAACGCCTGATCATAGAAGGCAGTTATGCCGGAAAACCGGTTGCAGAGACAGAACAAAAACCTGCCAGACCAGGGACAGGTGCCAGCGAAACCAATGGCAATAAGCCACCCAGGAACTGGTTTGACCATCAATGATGATGTACGCGTCACTCGCAATGTAGACGCAGTTTCATGAACACAAGCATACACAAGGAGAAAAACATGCTTAAACCTTTACCACGCCTGTTG
Organism: Undibacterium paludis; assembly: GCF_022568815.1. Taxonomy (GTDB): domain Bacteria; phylum Pseudomonadota; class Gammaproteobacteria; order Burkholderiales; family Burkholderiaceae_D; genus Undibacterium. Next base: position 931,524 of record NZ_JAKZHX010000001.1, read on the forward strand.
CTGATTGCCACCGTTGTCGGTGCCGGCATCTATGGCCTGAATACCTATGTCAAAAACAATGGCAGCCTGAAATTCTGGACAGCAAAGACTGCCGTCCCTGCTGCGATAGAAATCCCCACCCAGGCCAGCATGCCGAATGAGACCAGCAGCAGCGCTGCCTTCAACCTGGCGCCGGCCACGGGTAATTACCAGGCCCGCATGCTGGTGCTGCCATGGAATGCAGAAACATCCATCCACTATGCCAATGGCGACACGACGACAGCACCTGGCAGCCTGATGGACAAGCATGGCGTACACCTGCAACTGGAACGTCAGGATGACTATGCACAAATGATTGCCGAACAAGCGATTTTTGCCGGTGAAGTCGCCAAGGGTGTCGCTTACCCTGACAAAGGTGCAGCCTTTGTCGTCATCATGGGCGATGGCGGCCCCGGCTATTTTGCTGCTGCCCGGGAAAGCATGAGCAAACTCGGCCAGCAGATTGAGGTGGTCGGCTCGCTAGGGTATTCACGCGGAGAAGATAAATGCATGTTACCAGCAGCAGTAGCCGCTGACCCGCAAAAAGCCCGTGGCTCCCTGATCGGCGCAGTATTACGCGACGGTGACTGGAATATCTGCATGAAATATGCAGCCGACAATAAAATCCCGGTCAATCCTGACATCAAGACTTATGACCCCGATGCCATGAACTTTGTCGGCGTGGGTTCGTTTGCCGAATCCGATGAAAAACTGATCGCTGCAAACAACCAGGGTGCCTGCGAAACCAGGCCTGTCGTACGCAATGGCAAATCCACCGGTGAACGCCGCAAGGTCTGTCAGAACGGCACGGCCACCTGGACACCCGGCGACGTCAAGGTGGCGCGCGAAGTCGGCGGCCTGGCTGCGGTGGCCTCCACCCGTGAATACATGTGGCAAATGCCTGCCACCATCATCGGTAACCGCCAATGGATGGCGCAAAACCCTGAGTATGTGAAGAACATGCTGGCTGCCGCTTTTGAAGCAACAGACGCCATCCGCGCCAGCGACACGGAGCTGTTGAAGGCCAGTGCCGTCGTCGCGAAAGTGGCGAAGGAAGAGAATGCCCAATGGTGGATGAAATACTACAAGGGTGTCATTGAAAAAGACCGCAAGGGCCTGGATATACGTCTCGGTGGTTCAACCTCGAGCAACCTGGCGGACAACCTGTTCCTGTTCGGCCTGAATGGCAACGACAATCTTTACCAGCGTGTCTATAACGTCTTTGGCGGCATCGCCAAACAGTATTATCCAGGTGAAATGCCAGAAATTGTCAGCTACGAGAAAGTGGTCAATACCACGTATTTGCAGGCGGTGGCAGCCAGCGCAAAGAGCAGTACAGCACGTACCGATGCACCGCGTTTTGATCAGAATGCACCGGCAGTGGCCACCTTTGCCAAACGTAACTGGGCCATAGAATTTGAAACCGGTAAAGCCAGCTTCAAACCGGAAGCCACAGCCACACTGGAAGAATTGCTGAACCAGATGGCGGTGTCGGGGCTGCCGATACAGATCAACGGCCACACCGACAAGATAGGTAACCCTGACGCCAATTTGCTCTTGTCCAGAAAACGCGCCGACGCTGTACGCAATTGGCTGCAAGCCAATGCTGCATCAGGCTTCCCCGAAGGTCGCGTGCGGGTACGCGCCTTTGGTGACAGCCAGCCAATAGCTGACAACAGCAGCGCCGAAGGACGCGCTCATAACCGTCGGGTGGAAGTAGCCTTGATCAAGACCAGCAATGAATGATGGCTCTTGAAATATGCCAGCGTACCAGCTCATCCTTACTGTATTGAAAGGCAGGCTGGCATCAGGGCACAAAGAGAGAATGGAAATAAATCCCTCTTCATGATTTTCACCAATCTCCCTCTGTGCTCTTTCCGTGCCGCTGTAGTGATACTTTTAGTTTCGAAACAAACACATCATGTCCCTGCGCATACACACTGGCTTAAAAAATGCCTTCCTGCCGTACTCGCCTTTTCAGGCAACGCGAGCCTTGTTGCTGGTTCAACTGGTGACTGCCTTTGTGTTGTGGTCATGCAGCAGCGCCAAAGCCTTGCCCACTCCCCAAGAAATAGGCCAGTCCTGGATCATGCTGTTCCATGAACAGGGCCTGCTGACAGAACTGTGGTCCAGCATCACAGTGCTGTTGTTATCCCTGCTGTTGTCAACCGCAATTGCCCTGGTGATTGCGGCCGCTGCTACGGCCCCGGTCTTCCTGCCGATTGCCCGTTTTGCATCGGTATTGCGCTTTCTTGGTTTTGCCGGGCTCAGTTACCTGTTCATGTTGCTGACCGCTGACGCCTATCAACTGAAACTGGCTTTGCTGACCTTTGGCACCAGCGTCATGATGGTGACTGCCCTGATGGCTGAAGTACAGGCCATACCGCAACAGGCAATAGACCATTGCAAGACCCTGGGCATGCGTAACTGGCGCATCACCTATGAACTGGTGATACTGGGCAAGGCGGATACCCTGCTTGACCTGGTCAGGCAAAACGCTGCCATAGGCTGGACCCTGCTGACCATGGTCGAGGGACTGACCCGTTCCGAAGGCGGTATCGGTGCCTTGCTGCTAAATCAGAACCGTTACTTCCAGCTCAGCGGTGTGTTCGCCATACAGCTCACCATCCTGCTGTATGGCGTAGGACAGGATTATCTGCTGGCCAGGCTCAGGGAAACTGTCTGCCCCTATGTCAAATTCAATGAAACCGGAAATCCATGATGAACGCAGTTTTAAGCCCCGTATCAACGACACCCTTGCCCTATCAGCTCGGCGAACGCCTGCTCAGCATAGAGCAGCTCTGTGTCGGCTATGACCAGCCCGTTCTCGGCGATGTCACCGCCCATATCGACAACATCACCCGTGATGGCGTCGAACAAGGCCAGGTCGTCTGCCTGCTTGGTCCCTCAGGCATAGGCAAGACACAATTGTTCCGCTGCATTGCCGGCTTGCAGAAACCCAGTGCAGGTGGTGTCTACCTGAACGGTAAAAAAACCCCGGTGACACCGGGCGAAGTCGGCGTGGTCGCACAGGACTATCCTTTGCTGGCACACCGTACCATACTCGGTAATCTGCTGGTTGCGGCCAGCCGCAAAATCACCAACCAGGCAGAAGCCAAGGCCAGGGCCATTGAGCTGCTGAACAATTTTGGGCTGGCCGACAAGGCATTTTGCTACCCGGCAGCCTTGTCCGGTGGGCAGCGCCAGCGCGTCGCCATCGCCCAGCAAACTCTTTGCAGCGACCACTTCCTGCTGATGGACGAACCTTTTTCCGGTCTTGACCCGATTGCCAAGGCAACAGTCTGCGACATGATCCTGCAAATCTCGACACAGGATGAACTCAACACCATCATCGTTGTCAGCCACGATATTGACGCATCCATCAGCATCGCCGACACCATCTGGCTGCTGGGCCGCGATTACGACAAGGCCGGCAATCCTGTCTCTGGCGCCCGTATCAAATACCGCTATGACCTGATAGAACGCGGTCTCGCCTGGCGCCGGAATATGGAAAACACGGCAGAATTCCAGGCGCTCAGCAGGGAGATCAGATACCGGTTTAAAGAATTATGAAAACAATCCCGCCTGGAATACACCAGCAAGAACTTGCGCGAACCTTGTTGCTAAGCCTTGAACGTCACCCACGGTCGTAATCTGACTGCGGCCTTGATCAGGCCTGCCTCTTCCTGCGCCGTTATCACCGGCCCTATCGGCTTATAGGCCTGCGGTGCTTCTTCTATGCGTCGCTCTTCGCGCAAGGTCACACATTGCCACTCACCCCTGTCATGTTGATGGCGCATGCGCCTGACATCTTGTCGCCGCATCCGTCGTCCTGCACCGTGGCTACAGGACCAGAGCCAGTCGGGATGACCAAGGCCCTGCACCAGATAGCTGGCATCCCCCATGGACCCCGGTATCAGCGCCAGGTCGCCATGACGCGCAGGGGTTGCCCCCTTCCTGTGTATGTTCATGCCATGCTCGCGCAAAATGACGTTATGAGGTACATCGACAATCAGGGCAGAATGACTTGTTCCAAGAAGGTTCTGAAATTGTTGCCTGACCAGTTCTGCCAGCACCATGCGGTTAGCCCAGGCATAGCGGGCTGCAACACCCATGGCGGTCAGGTATGCATGCGCCAGATCGCCGCTGAGTCCAAACAAACCACTGACGGGATGCTTTTGCCCGGCTGGCCATTCTGTACGTGCCCTGTCCATCCAGCGTTGCCCGACAAAGAAACCAACATCGCGTGAACCGCTATGTATCATCACAACGATGTCGTCTTTCGCCAATCCGGCCTGATAGGCCAGATGTCTGTCAAAGACGGCGTCAACAATTTGCAGTTCGACGAAATGATTGCCACCTCCCGTAGTACCAAGGCTGGGATCGCGTATCATACCGTCCCTGCTGAACCAGGCATCAGGCGCATAAGCACGGGCGCCACCAAATTCATGCAGGCCTACGCATGATGCCAGTTCCCGCTGCAAGCGGTCTTTGTCTGCCGTCGCCCAGATACCAGTGTCCGGCAAACTGTCGAGAAATGCTGAAGGCCCGACATCACAGAGTGCTGCAAAAGCTTTCGCATGTGCCGGTACATCCCTGGCATTTTCCAGCAAAACTTTTTGCAGATGACTGATCAAGGCATCTTTATGCAAAGCTGCCTGCGAAAGTTTGACACCGGTAGTCAGCAAGCGCATACCGCAATTGATGTCTGTACCGATGGCTGCGGGGATCACGAAATCGGCATCGGTAGCCACAATGGAGCCGACCGGCGCAATACTGCCGGGATGAAAGTCTGGCGTGGCGCAAGCCTTGCAGACTGCGTGATGACCGGCGGCAGATTTGACTGCGGCAAAAGCCATCAATTGTTTTACTGCTTTTTCTTCCAGAGGAAGACTGTCAGGCAACAAGACCGTCGCCTGCGCATGTTCGTGGTGAAGCCGGAATATGCCTTTGGCATGTTCCACATGTATACCCTGTCTTTGCAGAGCCGTTTGTAAGCGTGAAATAGAAGTCATAGCTGCTACCAGAATTTGAAGTACAGGTGAGCCTCCGGCGATTCGGGGGCATGTGTACCTCTAGCAGCAGCGCCAAGAGGAGGACTACAAGTATAAACAAATTTGCTGCAAGCGCAAATAAGTTTATTGCGACGATCAGCTAGCCGTGGCTAGCGCAGAATTGTCTCGGGAAAATATAGCGACGGAGACAGCACGTGAATACTGCAGGAAGCAAGGGGACTCCCCCCGCTCCAGAAAATGAGTACGTTCGATGGAGACATAATGACGGGCATGACCTGAGTCCTTTGTCTCCTTCGCTCCCTGGTGTTTACTGTGTCTGTGTCACAGAGTAAATAATGACCGGATTTACAGGCACATCTTCCATGGGAAGTACTTGCTTGGTTGGAACCTGACGTATCTTGTCCATGACATCCAGGCCACTGACGAGCTTGCCAAATACTGCGTAACCCTGCTGGGGCATGCAAAATGATTGAATGCAAGAATCGAGCGTCAGATTGTCGGCAACATTGATGAAAAATTGCGAAGTCGCACTATCCGCAGCACTGGCGCGTGCCATGGCAATGGTGCCGCGCAGATTGCTCAAATCATTTGTTTCCAGCTTGATCGGTGCAAGCGTCGCAGCCTGCTTCAAATCAGCATCATAGCCACCGCCCTGGATCACAAAATTATTGATGACACGATGAAATATTTTGTTCGTATAGAAGCCATTCTCTGTATAGCTGAGGAAGTTATCCACCGTAACGGGTGCTTTGGCGGGATTTAATTCGATCACCATATCACCCAGACTGGTCTTCATCGTCACTTGCGGTGGACGCGCCAGGCTGACCACCGTGGGCATGGAATACAGCTTGCCTCCCTTGTCAGAGAGTACCGTCAATTCAGGATTGCCTACACCTACGATTTTGCAGGAAAAATTCCTTTGTGTGGATGTGCCATTGCCAACCTCAGTCAAATTCAGGCAAAGCGGCATCTTCACGACGGCAAAGCCCAGGTTTTCACCGGTAACAGTAATCTTGGATATTTTACGGTACACCAGTTGATCTACACTGACTTTGCTAATGCTAGATAGTGCTTTGACTTCTATATGGTAGGGCAATTTCCAGGGTGAGCCTGGATGCGGTTGACTGCAGACGCTAGGGGTATCCTGGCATAAACGCACCTCCAGAGTGCCGTCATAGACACCTGCGGGTAATTTCCCCGAAACCTGCAAAGTAACATCGTAGGCAGAAGATGAAACCGAACTCATATTGACTGCGCCTGTAGTCACTCCTTTGCTATCTACGATGGCGACATTCACCGTCCCTGAAAAAACCTTGTTGGCGCTCGCTCTGATGACCGCTGATTTGTTTTGCCCTTCGTTGACGACGACATTTAATGACTCCGGGCTGAAGCTCAGACCAGGATCATTGACTACAGGATTGGACGGTGCAGAGCCACCACCGCCGCCACATGCCGTCAGCAGCATTCCCAGAGCACTCAAACAAATTAGTTTTTTCATCTTGCAACCTTTTTTATAAAGGCTACATTTTACTTGGCTTTGCAAGGAGTTCCGAAATTGATCTCTGTGGGTGGAGCTTCGCCGTTGCTACCAGTGGTAACAAGACCAGATAATCAGGCTTGTCCGTTTTTTTTCAGACGAACTAAACCCTGTCAAAGTTGCAGGGAAAGTCAACAGACTTCCCGAATAAGGGGAGGCTCAGGGCAAAATACAACCAGGATTTCATATACCTTGATCAAGGCGTAAGCTTCAAATTGACTTTCATTCAGACCAAGGGCATAGCGTCATTCTTTGCCTTCTATACGTCTCAGCATTCCATGCCCTGATGCGTCAAGCAATCCAGCCAGACTGGCTGAAAATTCCCCTGTCAGGGCATGTGCTGCATGACGAGAAAATAGACCGCCAATGTTTGTTCCCCGCAATGAGATGCTCACCCGGCCCCTTGATCAACTCCACTACCCTGGCAAGCAGTTCATAACCGTCATAATACAGGCCCTGCTACTCTACATCTATTGCCTTATCAAGTTCGGTCTGCATCTATGTTTCTTTATGCTGGAGAAGTAAATCCATAAAATCAAAGCCCCTCTTCAACATGCCAGAGGGGCTTTGACAATTAAGCCTGTATCTCTTCAGGCGTGCAATGCTAAAACTGGTTCAACGCTCTATCGCCAGCGCCACGCCCATGCCGCCACCGATACACAAGCTTGCCAAACCTTTTTTGGCATCACGACGTATCATTTCATGGATCAGGCTGACCAGGATGCGAGCGCCTGACGCACCGATAGGGTGACCAATCGCAATCGCACCGCCATTGACGTTGATCTTGCTGGTGTCCCAGCCCATTTCTTTATTGACGCCGATGGCCTGCGCAGCAAAGGCTTCGTTGATTTCCATCAAATCCAGGTCTTGATGTGACCAGCCAGCTTTCTTCAGGCATAGCTGGGCAGCAGGTACTGGCCCCATGCCCATGATAGTCGGGTCGACACCGGCAGAAGAATAAGCCTTGATACGCGCAAGCACCGGCAAACCCAGGGCTTCGGCTTTTTGCGCTGTCATCATGATGACGGCAGCAGCGCCGTCATTGAGGCCGGATGCATTGCCAGCTGTAACGGTGCCATTCTTGTCAAAGGCCGGACGCAGTGCAGCCAGCGATTCCAGCGTCGTGCCATGCTTGATGAATTCATCGCTGTCGAATACGACTGTGCCTTTTTTGCTGACCAGCTCGACCGGGATGATTTCATCCTTGAACTTGCCGGCTTTTTGCGCAGCCTCTGCCTTGTTTTGTGAGGCCAGGGCAAACAGGTCTTGCTCTTCACGTGTCACGCCGTATTTTTTTGCGACGTTTTCTGCGGTAATGCCCATGTGGTACTGGTTGTACACATCCCACAGGCCGTCGACGATCATGGTATCGACCAGCTTGGCGTCGCCCATGCGGAAACCATCGCGTGAACCATTCAATACATGCGGCGAAGCACTCATGTTTTCCTGACCACCGGCGATGATGATGTCTGCATCACCGGCCTTGATGGCCTGCGCTGCCAGATGGGTCGCCTTGAGGCCGCTGCCGCATACCTTGTTGAGTGTGAAAGCCGGCACCATGTCAGGCAAGCCAGCCTTGATGACGGCCTGGCGGGCCGGGTTCTGGCCCACGCCTGCGGTCAGCACCTGGCCCAGGATCACTTCATTGATCAGGTCGCCACTCAAACCAGTTTTCGCGAGCAGGGCTTTGATGACGGTCGCGCCAAGTTCGGAAGCAGCCGTTTTTGCCAAAGAGCCACCAAATTTGCCTACTGCAGTACGGCCTGCAGCTACGATTACCACGTCTTGCATGTGAATTCTCCTGTTGGTACCCGGATGGGTGTGAAATGGTCGAATGAAGAATGAAGCCAGAGTTCAGCCTCTAGCTTACCACTGCTGGCAGCAATCAGAGGCTGAGCTCAAAAAAATTACTTTTTTAACATGCACGTCATCTGCCTCATGTGTATCACCCGGAGTTGGGAAGCGTCGTGATATGTCCGGCGATTTTGCACAGTACCAGCTCTGCCAAGGGCGACAGGCTGCGGCGCTCAAGGCTGACGATACCGATTTCAGCATACATCGCCTGCCAGCCGTCGATCTTGAGCTCAAGCAACTCACCAGAACTGAGTTCATTGACCACTGCCGGTCTGGTGCAGAGCAGGATGGCATCGCTATGCATGACGACATGTTTCAGGACATAGATATTGTCACAAGTCGTGATCAGGGGCAGGTCTTGCCCGGCTGCCAGGCCCAGGGCCTTGCGCAGCGGGGGCAGGAAACGGTCGGACAAATGCACGCTGGCAAATTTTGCCGTTTGCAGGTCTGCAATAGTCAGCATTGCCTTTGCCAGTAGTGGGTGCTCACGGCGGCAATACAGGCCACCATACTGCCTCCCCAGGTGTCTGATGCTGACATGTTTATTGGGATTGATGGTACGGGTGTCGGCGACAAAAAACTCCAGGCGCTCGGCAATCAGGTGCTCCATCAGGATATCGCTGTGACTGACTTCCACCTCGGTATGCATGCGCGGGTATGCCCTGGCCAGTTCAGCCAGCACTGCTGGCAAGAAACTGGCTGCCGGGAAAGGGCCGGCGCCAAAGGCCAGTTGACCGCTTTCGCCATCGCGCAATTGCGTCATTTCTTGCCTGAGATTACCTGCCGCATACAGGAGATCACGCGCACGGCTGACCAGCTGCCTGCCTGCGGCCGTAGCAGCAGCGCCGGCCTGGTCACGGTCAAACAGGCGCACACCGAGTTCTTCTTCCAGGCCAGAAATACTGCGGCTTAATGCCGGCTGGCTGATATGGAGTTTCTCGGCAGCACGGGCAAAATTAGCTTGTTCGGCCAGCACCACTGCATGCTTAAGCTTGTTGAGATTCATCATCAGACATACCCATAAAGTATGATGTTGATGATTATAATGCATTGGACGCATTGCGCCATTCACCCCACACTGCCCTTATTGACAACATAGGGGCAGCAACCCGCGGGGACAAAATGGAAGATTACGAAGACAGAGTCAGCCGCAGGAAGATATTGACCGCGATGGCGGCAGTCGGTCTGACAGGCGTGGTAGGTGACCTGGCAGATAAAAAGCAACGCCCACGCAAAATACCCAAGGTCGCGCCAGCCATGACAGCCGCCGCCATGCGTGCGCGCCGCCCGAATATCTTGCTGATCGTGAATGACCAACTGCGTCACTGGCAAGATTTGCCGACCGGGCTGGGCTTGTCGGCGCATGAACTGCTACTGGAGCAAGGCACCGGCTTCACCCGGTTTTACGCGAACACCACACCATGCTCCCCCTCGCGCTCGAACATGTATTTTGGTCAGCATACCCAGCACACGCTGATGACAGCCAATGTGGATGCACCCCCCTCTTTCCCGGAACTGGCCGATGGCTTGCCCAGCCTGGGGCATTTATTGCGGGCCCAGGGCTACTACACTGCCTATAAGGGCAAATGGCATTTGAGTCATCTGCGTGCCGACCCTGGCCTGGTCTATGGCCCCTACCCCAGCACGGCAGCTGCGCTGGAGCCGTTTGGATTTTCCGACTATAACGCCGATGGCGACCCGCATGGGGCAACCTGGACCGGCTATCGTTACGACGGACAGATCGCCAGCAATGCGGTGCAATGGCTGGCGACCAAAGGAGCTGGCATGCGTGGCAAGCAACCCTGGTTCCTGGCGGTCAATTTTGTCAATCCGCACGACGTGATGTATGTCAGTACCGGTGCCAGACAGGAAGCGACTCGCCTGCAAGCCAATATGCTGTCGCCCTTGTCATCGCCACCTGCCGGCGGCGTTTATGACAAGGTATGGGACCTGCCCTTGCCCGATAGTTATTATCGCGACGATTTGCGCGACAAGCCCTGGGCCACCAGGTCTTATGTAGACACCTGCAACTGGCTGTATGGGCATATCGACCCCAAGGATGAAACAGCCTGGCGTACCTATCAAAGCTATTACTTCAATTGCGTGCGGGATGTGGATAGCCATGCGCTGACCGTTTTGCAGGCACTGAAAAGACTGGACATGGACCGGGACACGATCGTCATCTACACCGCCGATCATGGCGAAATGGCCGGAGCACACGGGCTGCGCCAGAAAGGCCCTTTCATGTACAAGGAAAACATGCGTGTGCCATTCATCGTGCGGCACCCGGATGTCACGGGTGGCAGGACCAGTCATGCCCTGGCATCCCATATAGACCTGGTGCCAACCATACTGGGTATGGCTGGCGTTGATCCCAAAGCAAGGACTGAACATTACCCTTACCTGAAAGGCATCGATGTCAGTGTAGCCATCGCCTCGCCCACTGCGACTACGCTGCGCGACCAGAGCGGGATTTTGCTCAATTATGGTGTGCCCCTGTATATGGACCCGGATTTCACACGCAAGGGCGCTTTGACCGGCAAGATATACAGCAAGCTGAGCTCCCTGTTCATCGGCTTTGAGAGCGGCCAGTTTTTACCCAGTTTGGACAATCCTGCGCTGTTCCGAGGCATTTATGATGGGCGTTACAAGTTTGCCCGTTATTTCAAGCCATCCGACCACCATAAACCACAGGACTGGCAGAATTTGAGCACACGTAACGAACTTGAGCTTTATGATACCCAAGAAGACCCCAACGAAATCACCAACCTGGCGGCGCAAGCCGGGCAGCATAAAGACTTGCTGCTGGCCTTGAACAGCAAGCTCAATAAACTGCTCGATACGGAAGTTGGCGCGGACCTGGGCAAAGAATTACCAGGACCCTCGTTTGTCTATCATCAGGGCCCCGGAAACCCGGTTTGAACAAGTTAAAAAAGGGAGGAGAACATGCAGGAAAAAACCATACGTACCATCCTGTACGTCAGTGGTATCGTAACCATGCTGGCTGGCTTGCAGTTTGTGGCGCCTACCCTGTTCCTGCAGGCGTCCGGCATGCAGGTTGGCGACGTCACGGGTTTGTTCTTTGCCCGTCACTGGGGTTTGATGGCCTTTGTCGTGGGGGCACTGATCGTCTATGCGGTAAAGGAGGTCGCGGCACGATCCGCTATCTTGCTGGCTGCCGCTGCTGAAAAGCTGGGACTAGTGGTCATGTTGGTCCTCAACTGGGCAGAACCGGCCTTGCAGGGTTTGCATATTGCCGCCTTTTTTGATGGCAGTTGTGTGCTTTTGTACCTGGTCTATTTGCTGGGCAAACGACCATCAGTGTAAAAACAGTGCACCATGAAGAAATCCCCTTGCCAAGGCAAGGGGATTTTCAGTTTCTGTCGCTGTCCAATTCAAGTCGCTTCAACCATCAGAAGCAGACCTTGATTCAGATTACTTCTATTACTTCTTCTTCGCAGTTGCTTTTTCAGCAGCTTGTGTGAATTGCTGGGTAGCCTTGTTCAGGTTTTCTTCCAGGGTTTGCACAGCCTGCTTGGTTGTTTTGGACAGTTGCTCGTAACCTGCGTTGATGTTGCCAACAACAGTTTTCAATGCAGTAACTGCCTGTTCGGAACCGGCTGGAGCATTTTTTGTCACTTCATCGATCAGGGAAATCACTTTAGTATTTGTTTCAGCGATATGCGCTTCAACAGCTTTAGTGAATTCTTGCTGGGTTGCTGTCGTGATGCTTGCCAGGTGGCGGCCATATGCCAAAGCCTTTTCTGCATTTGGCTGAGCTTGAGCTGCAGTCAGTGTGAAAAATTCTTGTGGGTCTTTGGCAGCCAGCAATTGCTTGGCAGCAGCGGTATTTTCTTCAAAGCTGGCTTTTGCAGCATTGATGTTCAGGGCAAACAATTGCTCCAGGCCGTCAAATGCTTTTTTGTTCAGCGATGTCAGTGAAGCAAACTGGGCTTCCAGGCTGGCTTTGGTGGAAGCGATGAATTGTTCTGGTGTATTGGTAGTCATGTCATTCTCCGGTAAATGGAAATACTTGAAATTAAGTGGATCTGGTTTTGGCAGCGTCCATTAATTCTTGAATGGTGCACCGCAACAAATACGATTTTACACGGAGAATCCAAAAGGTCAAGCACTTTTTGTGCGACGCACCAAAATTATCTAAATGATATTTTCATATAAGCAAATGCACTTGCCTGAAAACAGCAATTACGCGGGCTGGGACACCACCATAGTTACTCTCAAGCAAATTTCTTTTCCAGCGCCAGCAAGCTCTCCTTGTTCTTCAGGCCACCGGCATAACCAGTGAGCGCGCCATTACTGGCAATGACCCTGTGGCAGGGGACGATTATTGATAAAGGGTTGCGGCCATTGGCGGCCCCGACTGCCCTGACTGCCTTTGGTCTCTGTATTTCCTGGGCCAGTGCGGCATAACTGCTGGTTTTGGCAAAGGGTATCTGGCGCAGGGCGGTCCAGACTTCTTGCTGGAAGCTGGTGCCGGAAGACAAATCCAGCGGCAGGTCAAAATCCTGGCGCTGACCGGCAAAATACTCCTGCAATTGCTGGCGTGCCAGTTGCAACACCGGGTGTTGCTCATGCTCTTGCCAGCCGGCACTGCCTTTGAAGTGCTTATGGTGCTCAAAATAGACACCGGACAGGCCTTGATCACTGGCGGCCAATAACAACGGGCCTATCGGACTTTGATAATTCATGTAGTACATGATGACTCCTTCAATACAAATGATTCTTTACTTCAGCGACTGCCAGAGCAGCAGGGCTGCATAGGCGCGCCAGGGAGCCCATGGCTGGGCCAATTGCAATAACTGTTTTTCTGTCAGACGCTCTGCTGGCGGTATGGCCAGTTGTGCTGCGGCTTTTTGCAGGCCGAGGTCTCCAGCCGGGAAAGCGTCGGAAAAACGCAGGGCGCGCATGGCTATATATTGAGCCGTCCACTCTCCTATGCCATGCACGGTTTTGAGTTTGGCCACCATCTCGTCCGAGCTGGCTGCCAGCTCCCTTTTCAGCCCGCCATCCATGGCAAACCGGGAGATATGCTGGAGCGTGGCGGCGCGGGCGCCGGGTATGCCTATGCCTGCCAGTTGGTCTATGCTCAGGCCAACGATGGTTTGCGGGCTGGGGAAATGGTGGCTGACGGCAGCAAAGGGAGTGCTGACAGCCAGACCAAAACGCTGCACCAGCCGACCTGCCACGGTAGTCGCTCCGGCCACACTGACCTGCTGGCCCAGCACGGCACGGATTGCCAGTTCAAAGCTGTCAAAGGCGCCGGGTACCCGCATGCCCGGCGTGTGCCGGATTTGCATTGCCAACAGGGGATCAGCCTCAAGATGGCTTTGTATCACGGCAGGATTGGCTTCCAGGTCGAACTGTTGCCGGACCCTGGCCATCAGGGGCATGAGCACTGGTGTCAGCGAAGGTGAGACTTGCAGGCTGAGCTGCTGTTTCGCTGGCAGATGCGCCACTTTCAACCAGCCTTCCAGACCGTCCATCTGCACACTGCGCACATAGGCTTTGCCCTCTTTCTCATCGATCACCGCCTCCAGCCCTGGCATGGCACGCCCTGCCAGATAGGCAATCACGGCATCCCAGGCATAGGGCGGGCGATAGGCAAGCTTCAGGCTGACACCCTCACCACCATGATCAGCAGCGCGGCGGATTGATCCCGGCGCCATCTGGTAACGCTCTGAAAACAGGGCATTAAAGCGCCTGACACTGCCAAAGCCGGCTGCAAAGGCGACTTCAGCCATGCCCAGGCCGGTTTCCTGCAAGAGCTTTTTTGCAAACAGCAGGCGCTGGGTCTGGGCCAGCTCTACCGGCGTGACGCCAAACTCCTGCAACATGACGCGACGCAATTGGCGCGACGACAAACCCACCTGATGGGAAAAGTTTTCTATGTCCGTCTCATTCAAAGCGCCATCGGCAATTCTTTGCCAGATGGCATGTGCCAGGTTTTGCTGCAGGGCATACGGCGCCAGCTCGGGGCGGCAACGCAGACAAGGACGAAAACCGGCTGCCTCGGCCGCAGCGGCACTGCTGAAAAATTCGCAAGAAGATTCACGCGGCGTCTTCACGCCGCAAACCGGCCGGCAATATACGCCTGTGGTTTTGACGCCGGTAAAAAATACGCCATCGAAACGGCTGTCCTTGGCTGCCAGAGCCCGGTAATAACATTGCTTTTGCGTCAAGCCATCGGTCGCAGCAAACAGGGATGGCGCCAGCGGGGAATGCTGGCTCCTGCCCGCTTCATTGATTTGTCCGGTGTGTGTATCCTGTTTCATTGCTGTCTTCTCTGGTAAGAGATAGTTAAATGTGCACTAAGTAACTGCAAACTGCTTTACTATCTTCAGGTGTATAAGTGTATTTATACGCCTCTGCGAATAACTCTTCTAGCCGTTTTCGGACAAACGACTCGTGCAACATGTGCCAGGTACTGAATTTGAACCGCAGTTTGCATTGCATCCCTATTACCGGGTGTGGGTATTTGCACTCACTGACTTGTCAGTTTTCTTCTGTTCAAGAAAGAGCGGGTCATGGATAAGGATGTGCCTCCCCCTCTGAAACCAGCAGAAATCCTGCTCGACTTGTCCTGCAATCGCTTGCTGGAAGAGGGGCAACCGGCCGAAGTCCTGCAACTGATCGCCGACACGGGCTTAAGTATCCTCAAGACAGAATGCGCCAGTATTCATTTGTTTGACGGTCCTGAATCTGATACAGCGGTTTTGCATTGCCATGCCCACTCCGGCCAACACCAGACAGCGCCGCCAGACGTGCCTGTCACACATCTCCCTTTGCTGACGCAGGCACTGCAACAGGACACCCCGCCTTTGCTGGCACATGATCTGCGGGCGCATGCACATGGCGCAGATCTCGGTCTCCTGTTGCAACGGACAGATGCACTTTCTGTCCTCGGCATTCCCTTGCGTCTGCATGGAAGAAGCATGGGGATCATCTGCTTTGCACAAATCAGCTGCATCAAAAACTGGTCAGGTGAAGATGTGCTGTTCGGTCGCCATCTGGCCAACCTGATACAGCAGGTACTGAGCCATGCCGAACATGCAAAGACCCAGAAACAGCTTGAAACCAGGGTCAGTGAACGCACCGCTGCCTTGCAGGCACAAACCGAGCAGTTGCAACAGGCACACCGGCATATCTACCAGTTAAGTGAAATCGGCAAGGAAATCACTTCCACCCTGGACCGCGATGCCATCATGGAAATCGTCTACCGCCATGTGCATGAGCTGATGGGTGCCGAAGTATTTGCCGTAGGCCTGTACCGACCAGAACAGGAAACCATAGAATTCCCCTGCAATATACTACGTGGGAAAAGGATGTTGCCATATATCCGCGACAGCAGGGACAGGGATTTGCTGTCAGTCTGGTGCGTACAGCATCAGCAGGCTATCTTCATCAGCGACATCCATGCCGAATACCAGGCGTATATCGGCAAAACCGGTCTCAACAAGCTGACGGTGGACAGTGCCTATATTGCCGGACTCGAAAAAATCATCCCGGTATCTCACATCTATGTGCCACTGATGATCAAGGGTCGTACCATCGGTTTGATCGCCATACAGAGTACGCAAAAAAATGCCTTTAAACGCATGCATCTGGACATCGCCATGATGCTGGCCGCCTACACTGCCATTGCTGTCGAAAATGCCGAGACTTATCAACAGTTGCTGAAGGCCCAGCAAATCCTGATTTCGCAAGAGAAGCTGGCCGCTCTTGGTTCACTGGTCGCCGGCATCGCCCATGAATTGAATACTCCGATAGGCAATAGCCTGCTGACTGCCACCACCTTGCAGGAAGAGTCAGCATTATTTTTGCGCAAGCTGACAGAGAACAGCCTGAAACGTTCTGACCTGAACCAGTTCACCGCCATCATCAATAATGCGAATGAGCTGTTGCTGCGCAACCTGAAAAATGCCAGCGACCTGATCAGCAGCTTCAAGCAGGTATCGGTCGACCAGACCAGTCAGAAATGCCGTCATTTCAATCTGCACAAGACGACACTCGAAGTCATACGCACCTTGCACAACCTCATCCATAAACATGGTCACACCCTGACCATGGATATCCCCGACGACATCGATTTGCACAGCTTCCCTGGCCCGTATGGCCAGGTACTGACGAATTTAATCAACAATGCCCTGATCCATGCATTTGAACATCGTGATAATGGCAACATGCATCTACGCGCCTTCAAGGCACCTGATGAGCAGGTGCAGATCATCTTCTCGGACAATGGCAGAGGTATACCGGCACAGGACCTGCGCCGTATTTTTGATCCGTTCTACACGACCAGGCTGGGTCACGGCGGCAGCGGACTGGGCCTGAGTATCGTCCACAATCTGGTGAGCACCATCATGCACGGCAAGATCGATGTTGACAGCACTCCAGGCATGGGTACGCGTTTCACCGTCACTATCCCTCTCAATATCGTCAGTGCCCAGCCAGACAACGAAGACGATTGACTGTAAAAATCAGCCATACCGTCATGGTCAAAGCAGCAGTCCACATGGATTTTAAGTTTGTCATACACTTATACGTAACTTAAAGCCAAGCCAACCGCCATGACTGCCAAAACCACCCCCGACCTGAAAACCGTACTGATCGCCAGCGGCTTTGTGCTGACACTGTCCATGGGGGTCAGGCATGGCTTTGGTTTCTGGATGCAACCCATTTCCCAGCAACATGGCTGGACCAGGGAAACCTTTTCCATGGCCATGGCCATGCAAAACCTGATGTGGGGCGTGTTCGGTCCATTTGCCGGAATGGCAATAGACAAATTTGGCACGACCAGGATGGTGGTACTTGGTGCATTCCTGTATGCCGCCGGTTTGCTGTGGATGGCGGTCATTGATCAACCCACTGTATTCATACTGGGAACCGGCATACTGATTGGCGCGGCACTGGCCTGTACTTCATTTGGCGCGGTCAGCGGCATCATAGGCCGTACCGCACCAATGGAAAAACGCTCATGGGCCTTTGGCATTTCGTCGGCCTCCAGTTCCTTTGGTCAGTTCATCATGATGCCGATAGAACAACGCCTGATTGACCAGGCTGGCTGGCAAACTGCGTTTTACCTGTTGGCCGCCCTGGTTGTACTGGTCATGCTGCCGATGGCCTGGCGCTTGCGCGAACCGGCACTGGAACAGGCTGATGGTCCACAGCAAAGCATCTCCGAGGCAATACGCGAAGCCTTTGCCTACAAGCCATTTTTACTATTGATTGCCGGTTATTTTGTGTGCGGATTCCAGCTGGTGTTTATCGGTGTACACATGCCTGCCTACCTGAAAGACAAGGGTATTCTCGACCCTGGTGTTGCCGTATTTGCCCTGGCGCTGATCGGTCTGTTCAATATCTTCGGTTCTTACTATGCAGGCAAACTGGGCGGCATTTTTTCCAAACCCTATTTACTGTCATCGATCTACTTTGCCCGCAGCATAGCGATAGGCCTGTTCCTGCTTGCGCCGCTGACTGCTTATTCCGTCTACCTGTTTTCGGCTGCGCTAGGGGTTTTGTGGTTATCAACAGTGCCACTGACAAATGGTGTGATTGCCAATATTTTTGGTGTCAAATACCTGTCCATGCTGTCAGGCTTCGTGTTTTTTTCACACCAGGTTGGCAGCTTCCTTGGTGTCTGGCTGGGCGGGTTCATCTATACCAGGATGGGGAACTATAATATGGTCTGGGGCATCGTCCTGGCCCTGGGCATTTTTGCCGCCCTAGTCAATCTGCCCATCAATGACAAGCCCATCGCCAGGGGTGCAGCCATCGCTGCCTGAGTTGAGTGCCGAGTCGAGTGTGAATGATGATAAGCCTGTCTATACCTCTACAGAAAAAACTGGCCCGACTGCTATGGTGGCTGTTGATGGCCTCGGTACTGGCCCTGGTATTTCTTGCCTATTTACGTCCTTCCTTCATCCTCGATCTGGCTAATCGCTTTGTATTGTGCTGAAAGAATAAGAGCCAACAAAGCTTGGTCACCCGGCTCAAACGCAAACACACTTGTAAATGAACCAGCAAACATGCATACAGCACCATCAGGTGCTGTTTTTGTATGCAGAGTGAACGAATTGGCTACGTCACTGTCTGCTACACTGTCCTCCCTTTTGATCAAAAAATGTCATCCACTTTTGGGTAAAACAATATGAACAAACACCTCATGCTCATTCTGTTGGGTTCGGCACTGGCGACACCATTTGCCCATGCGGCCCCGCTGACACCTGTTACAGTTGATGCCGGCAGCCATGTCGCTGCAAAAAAACCGGCTGGCAAGCTCGCTGACAACCCGTTTTTTGCGGCCAGCACACTGCAATATGAATACCCGGCTTTCGACAAGATCAAGAATGCCCATTACGCCCCCGCCTTTGCCGAAGGCATGCGTCAGCATAGTGCAGAAATCATGGCCATTGCCAATAATCGCGCTGAACCGACTTTTGACAATACCATTATCGCCATGGAGCGGGCAGGCCAGATGCTCAACCGCGTATCCATCGTCTTTTCCAGTCTGACTGGCGCCCATACCAACCCAACGATGGAAGCCCTGTCGCGTGAGCTGGCGCCAAAACAGTCTGCCCATCAGGATCAGGTGTTTTTGAACGCCAAACTGTTCCAGCGCATCAGCAAACTATATGAAGCCCGCCAGACTTTGAACCTGGATGCCGAATCACTGCGCCTGCTCGAGCGTTACTACACCGACTTCGTCCGGGCTGGCGCCAAATTGTCCGACAAGGACAAGCAAAAACTCAAGAGCCTGAATGCCCAGCTGGCCAGCCTGGCAACGACGTTCAGCCAGAATGTGTTGAAAGAGACCAATGCCAGCGCTATCGTGGTCGACAGCAAAGAAGAATTGCAGGGTCTGTCAGCAGAAGAAATTGCCAGCGCAGCAGAAGCCGCCAAGGCACGCGGCCTGAAGGACAAGTATGTGATCCCCCTGATGAATACCACCGGTCAGCCGTTCGAAGCCAGTCTGGCCAACCGCGCCCTGCGCCAGCGCCTGCATGAAGCATCGGTCAATCGCGGCAGTCATGGCGGTACATTCGACAACCGCCAGGTGGCAATCGACCTGGCGCGCCTGCGTGCAGAACGCGCCAGCCTGCTTGGTTATGCCAACCACGCAGCCTATGGCCTGGAAGACGAGACTGCAAAAAATACCACCGCAGTCAATAAGATGCTGGCCGACCTGGCACCGGCAGCGGTCAATAATGCCAGGGCTGAGGCCGCGGAATTACAAAAAATCATCGATGCCCAGCAAGGCGGCTTCAAACTGGCAGCCTGGGACTGGGCTTACTATACCGAACAGTTGCGCAAGGCAAAATACAGCTTTGATGACAGTCAGTTACGCCCGTATTTTGAATTGAAGAATGTGCTGGAAAATGGGGTGTTCTTTGCAGCGACCCAGTTATACGGCATCACTTTCAAAGAGCGCAAGGACTTGCCGGTCTACCACCCCAGCGTCAAGGTATATGAAATCTTTGATACTGATGGCAAAAGCATGGCGCTGTTTATTGCCGACATGTATGCACGTGACACCAAGCGCGGCGGCGCCTGGATGAATGCCTATGTGGAGCAGGCCAGCCTGTTTGGCAGCCACCCTGTGATTGCCAACCATCTCAACATTCCACAACCGCCTGCTGGCCAGCCTACCCTGCTGACTTTTGATGAAGTACGTACGGCTTTTCATGAGTTTGGTCATGCCTTGCATGGTTTGTTCTCCCAGGTGAAATATCCGCGCTTCTCCGGCACCAATGTACCGCGCGACTTCGTGGAATACCCTTCCCAGGTCAATGAAATGTGGGCGACCTGGCCAGAAGTACTGAAGAATTACGCCAGACATTACCAGAGCGGTGAAGCAATACCGCAAACCCTGGTCGACAAGATCAGTGCCGCCAACAAGTTCAACCAGGGTTTTGCGACAACAGAGTACATTGCCGCATCCTTGCTTGACCAGCGCTGGCACCAGTTGACGCCGACACAAGTCCCCAAGGATGCACTGGCCTTTGAAGCAGAAGCACTGAAACAGGCCGGTGTCGACTTTGCGCCTGTGCCACCACGTTATCGCAGTACCTATTTCTCCCACATTTTCGGCGGCGGTTATTCAGCTGGCTATTATGCCTACCTGTGGAGCGAAGTCCTTGATGCCGAAAGCGTGGAGTGGTTCAAGGAAAACGGTGGCCTCAATCGCAAGAATGGCGACTGGTTCCGTCAACAACTCCTGTCCAAGGGGGGTAGTATTGATCCGCTGGAGTCTTTCCGTAACTTCCGGGGACGTGAGCCCAGGATAGAGCCGCTGTTGATACGTCGGGGCTTGAAAGCTCAGTAAACAGCAGAAAAACAGGGTAAGAAAAAAATAGAAAGGGGACATTGTCCCCTTTCTATTTTTTGATGAGCAACCACGCGTGGCTACTCGATTTATCCTAATTTTCCCGCGTCAGCTCATTCCAGCTTCCAGACAAATTCCACTTTTGCCCACACCTGGTCAGGCTTACCATCCTTGGTACCAGGCTTGAACTTGCATTGTGCAAGCGCCGTCAACGCTGCCTTATCCAGACTCTTGGAACCACTTGATTTTTCAACCTTGGACTCAACCACCTTGCCATCGGTGCCGACCAGAAAACCCATGGATACCGTACCGGTCTCTTCATTCATCAGGGCCGCTTTGGGATACTTGGGTGGGTCGCAGGATTTGCTATCCATGACTGGTGCAGTTTCTGCTGCCATGACGGATGCACTCAGGGCCAGCAACAGGGATGAAACGAGGATTGATATTTGAGGTTTCATAGAGATCTTCTTATGTATTTTCTATTCAGTATAAAAAACTTCCAACAGATTTCAAGGCAGAAGCATCATTGGTAAAGCCGACCGGTTTCGTCTGTGCGGCATGACAACATGCCGCACTTTATTTTACATAAGCCTGAACAGGTGGAGCTTAAAACTCTTCCCACTCATCAGCACTGCTGTTTGCGGCAGCAGCTTTTTTTGGGGCAGCTTTGGCAGCAGGCAGAGATTTGATCTGGGTAGCCCTGCCTTTAGTTTTGATGGCTACGACGGGCTCCACACGACGCACTGGTGCTGCAGGCGCGGAAACAGGTGCAGCGATTTGCTGGGCACGTTCGCCAACATGCAGCTTGAAAACGCTGACCACTTTGGCCAGCTCAGATGCCTGGTCCTGCAGACTCTGTGCGGCTGCGGCAGCCTGCTCGACCAGCGCAGCATTCTGCTGGGTGACGCCGTCCATTTCTATGATGGCGTGGTTGACATGTTCGATGCCTACGCTTTGTTCCTGGCTGGCAGCGCTGATTTCTGCAATGATGTCGGTCACATGCTTGACGCTGGAAACCACCTGGTCAATGGTGACACCAGCCTGACCGACCAGCTTGGTGCCAATCTCGACCTTCTCGACAGAAGTACCGATCAGGGTCTTGATTTCTTTTGCAGCAGCGGCACTGCGTTGTGCCAGATTGCGTACTTCAGCCGCCACCACGGCAAAGCCACGTCCCTGTTCACCGGCACGGGCAGCTTCAACCGCAGCATTCAGAGCCAGAATATTGGTCTGGAAAGCGATACCGTCAATCACACTGATGATGTCGACGATTTTCTTCGATGACTCGTTGATGGAGCCCATGGTATCAACCACCTGGGCCACCACCACACCACCCTGGCGGGCCACTTCAGATGCCGATGCGGCAAGCTGGTTGGCTTCACGGGCATTGTCGGCATTCTGTTTCACTGTCGTCGTCAGTTCCTTCATCGAAGACGTGGTTTTTTCCAGTGAACTGGCTTGTTGTTCAGTGCGGGAAGACAAATCCAGGTTGCCCGTCGCAATTTCACTTGACGCAGTAGCAATGGTGTCCGTGCCGTTACGAACTTGGGCAACAATATTGACCAGGCTGTCGCGCATGTTTTTCATTTCAAATAACAGGCTGGCACGATCCCCGGACTTAAGATCAATAGGTGAAGTCAGGTCACCGGCGGCAATCTGTCCGGCAATGGATGCAGCGTAGTCAGGTTCACCACCGAGTTGCTTCAACAGACTGCGGCTGATGTACCAGGCTGCGCCCAGGCCCGCCAGCAATGCCAGCCCGCCAAGTACCAGCATCAATGTCGTGGCCGCCTTGAAAGCCCCGCTTGCTTCATCAGCAGTCTGGGTATTGAGTTTATCTTCGAGTGTTACCAGCTCATCGAGCGTATCAAGCCATTTTTTTTGGACCGGACGCAGTTTCTTGATGAGGGTGATGGTGGCAGCTTCGGCATTGTTGGCCAGCCCCAGTTCCTGCGCTTTCGCCGGCAGGGCCGCCGCAGCGCTTTCTGCTTCTTTCAGCTTGCCCAGCAAGGCTTTCTTTTCGGCGGACACACTGCCGTCTTCAGTCGCCATCTTGTTGAGCTTTTCATCAGCCGCTGCGTACTTTTTCGTTTGCTCAGCAATCTTCGCCAGTTCCGGTTCCATGTCCGCAGCATCATTGAGCAAGGTCAGGTTACGCAATGAAACCAGGCGGTCATAAACAATGGCGCGCATGTCCAGCGCCAGACGGGTCTCGGCGTTGCTGACATTGACTATCTTTTCCAATCGCCCCTGTATCTGCGACATTCTTGAAATGCCGACGGCAGTTACCGCAATTAACAAGGCCAAAACCAGAGCAAAACCCAGCCCCAGACGTTTACTTACTGTCATATTTGATAAATTCATTTGCTTGACTGGTTGGAAAAGAGGTTGAAGATACTATTCGCTTGTTGGCGAAAATTTTTTATCAAACTTCCATGCTACCTATTAAAGAGCGCCCTGAATTGGTGCAAAATTTCAGGTTTTCATCCCAGTTTCATCACAACAAAGTGAAGGCTGATATGTCAGCTAAAGCGCTCAAAATACCGAAAAATAGCCGATAAAGTTAGAAATATACTCGAATTTTTCTCAGTAGCAAGAAGTTTTTACTCTCGGTGTTAGCACGAAATTACATGTTATTTACCGATATGAAAAGAAAATATTTTCATTTCTGCAGGTTTACAAATTTGCCTAATTTTTTTGCAGGTTAACTATCCTTGCCTGATAGATGCTTTTACTAAATTTTCTACAATGAATTCCGGCTTTTCCATTCGCTCGTGGCATTTCTTGATCAAATTTGTATATATTTTGCTTGCACTCCTGAAGCCGTTCTGACCTTTCCCGTTGATCAGTTTTTGTTTAAAAAATTTTTTACGTCTGCATGTCGTATCAACAATAATTCACAATCCCGGTACCGGATTCCGTCCTCAACCTTGACATACCCAGGCACCATTCCTGAGCGCGCCATCAAAAATACGAGCTCCGTCCTATGCGAGAATGGTAGTAACGTCAGATGATCTGGTTATTTCCTGGCATGTGCATGCACCAAAAAAAACCCGCAAGCGCATGCTTGCGGGCTTTTTCAATTGCTATCCTGACTGGACTAGATCAGAACTTGTGGTTGTACTGCACGGACAAACGGATGGAGCGCGGCGCTGTGTAAGATGTTTCCTGGCCAGCAGTCGGGCTGACTGCATCGCCAGCACGGCTGGTGTTGTAGCCTTCATCAATACGGTCAGCAACTTGAGAGTTGAACACATTCAGGATATCTGCCTTCAACAGCAAGCCCTTGACCTGACGTGGCTTGTACATGAAGTTGAGATCCAGGCGTTTATCCCAAGGCAGTTTGCCCAGTGCGCCACGACCATTTGGAATACCAGTGCTGGCTGGGCACAGGTAGAAAATGGAGCCGTACTGGAACAGACCCAGGCCTTCCTGATCCATTGCGGAAGGGATGTTGCAAGTCAGTGATTTTGGGCGGCCGGATGCGACCAGGACATTGGCACCAACAGCAAGTTCTGGTGTGAACTCATACATACCATATGCCTTGAACTGATGGGTACGATCATTTGGCAACAGACCACTACCATTGATCATGGTTTCCGGGAAGTCCCACAGAGAGCTGAAACCTACGTCAGACTGACCATTATCAGACTTGGTCTGACCTTCCTGGTTACCTTCGCTACGTGACCAGGTGTAGTTGAACTTACCATACCAGCTGTTGCGCAGCGGATGTTCCAGCATGAATTCCAGCGCTGTGTAAGTACGTTTCGCTGCTTCAGGGAAACCTGCCTGGGCTGCTGTCACAGTAATCGCGCGCTGACCGCCATTGGCATTGACCGGAACAATGAAAGTGTTGTCCTGGCCAGGATTGAACAGGGCACCATGCCAGCCCAGGTTATCCAGATAAGCACGTTCAGCGCCTGACAGTTGTTTCAGGATAGGACGCACATCAGAATAATCGTCGATGGTGTTTTTCAGCTTACGATAAGTAAACTTCACGCCACCATTGAATTCTGGCGTCAGTGCTTTTTCGAAACCGATATTGATTTCATCCTGATAGTGGGCCTTCAGGTTGACGGCTGCCAGTTCATTGGCTGTCTGTTCATTACCAAATTCATTATTGGCAGAAACAACATTACTGATAGCATTCAAACCTGTCGGTGCGCCGGTTTTTGGATCAACGCCGGTATAGGTATAGAACTTGTCAGTATTCACGGAAACACCGGCAAAACGCACAGCCAGGTTGGCTGGCAATTGCAAGTGGTAACGGCCGGCAGTACCGAATACTTTCAGGGAGCCATCGCCATTGACATCCCAGGCTGCGGCGAAACGTGGAGCGAGCATGCTCTTCTGCTCAACGAAAACTTCACCTTTACCATTCATGTTGGAAAAGGATTCATTACGCAGACCGAAGGTCAGCAGGATGTCTTTCGTCACCTGGTAGCGATCTTCTATGTACTGCGCGGATTGCTTGACGGATGGTGTAGAACCAACAGAGGTGATGTTTTCCTGGACGTAGTAACCATCTTTACCGTAACCGCCGCCAGCTGCCGGGGAAATGTTATGACCAGACAGGACCGCGTTTGGATTGGTTGCGCGCAGATAAATCCAGTTACCGCCACCAGCTGCAACAGTACCGGCTACCGCTGTGATTTTGTTGTAATCAAGACCGGCGCGAACTGTGTGTTCTTTGTTCAGCTTGTATTCGACGTCGAGACGATAACCCTTGTTGGTATCGTTGGCGCCATCACGCAACAAGGCAGCAGTAAAGCCTTGCGGATCTGTTGGCGTGTAGTTGATGCCTGGTACGCGGTTCGCTTCAGCCGCAGTGATCGGGCGTACGCCTGGTATGTAACCAAACGGGTCTTGTTTGCGCTCAGTCTTTGCCTGGCCGATCAAAGCCAGCAAAGTCAGGTCATTGGTCAGATAGCCTGTGTACTTCAGGATATCAACATTGGAACCTTGTGCAGCAGCCAGCGCAGCACCGTTGGCGTTCAGGCCCAAGATGCCAGATGCATAGTTCTTGAAGGTCGCGCCACCAAACTGGGTATAACCGCGCTGCTTGGTTGCGTAGTCAAAGCCGAAGTATTTGTCATCGACCTTGGATTCATCACCAATGCGGGTGTACTCAAGGCGGTGATCATCAGTGATATTCCAGTCCAGCTTGGCGATGTAGCGTGGCACTTCAGATTTCTGTTCCAGCCAACCCAGCTTGTTATTGGTTGTATTGCTCGATGCCAGGCGGGCAGTCTGACGGTCAGTCTGGTTCAGTTCACCACCAAAGTACAAGAACAGTTTGTCCTTGATGATAGGGCCGCTGATGTAAGCGTTATAGATTTTTTCATTCTGTACGTCACCAGCCTTGTAGTTCCAGATCGTACCGTCAGTGCCTTTGTTGGCAGGTGCTCCCGTATTCGGGTACATGATGTTCTTGGGCGTGGCACGCAGGGAATTCGGTGCGTAAGTGAAACCGGCGCCGACTTCCCAGGTATTGGTACCGCTCTTGGTCGTGATATTGATCACGCCACCGGTAGAACGGCCGAACTCTGCACCATAACCGCCAGTGATGACCTGGGCTTCAGCAATGGAGCCGAAAGGCAGGGAAGAATAACCGATCTGGTACAGGCTGCTGGTGACAGGGAAACCATTGATGTAAGCCGCATTTTCAGAGGAGCTGGAGCCACCGAAGCTGGCGGCATTATTACCATAACGGCTATCGCCGCGAGTCGTACCACCGGCCAACTGAACGATGTTGGCAACTTGTGGCGCTACTGGCAATACAGCCAATTCCTTGGCGGTGAAAGAAGAGCCTGAATTGGAACTCTTGACATCAATTGCCTTGGCGCGCTGGGTGATCTGCACAACCTGGGTGCCGAAAGTCGCTTCGCTGTCCTGGCCGATACGGACTTCGAGGTCCTGGGTACCGACAACACTCGCGCCTTCGAGCAGGGAAACTTTATAGTTACCAACCGGTACAGACGTTGCGCGGAAAGTACCGTTGGCGTCTGGTGTGATGGTGCGCTTCACACCATTATCCACACCAACGATGGAAATGCTGGTGTTCGCTTTGACCGCGACCTTGCCAGAAATCGTACCGGTGGTATTCGATTGCGCCATGACGACAGGGTTGATACCCACTGTCATTACACCGGCTCCAAACGCAAGCATTAACGCGCGGGCAACCAGTGTCTTTTTAAATACTAGACTATTTTTAGACATGTGTTTTTCCTAAGTATTTGTATCATTAACACGTAACACGAAATGACCTTCAACTCACTAAATTCGTGTAACTTCTCCCTCCTGCTTGCAAAAACAAGAAAAACCCCCAGATGCACGCCTTAACCGGATGTAATTTCCCCTCCATGGCATTGTGCAGCTTTCATGTATTTCTGCAATTTATTGCAATTCAGAACAAATATTCTTAACAGTTAAAAAATGGTCCACATTCCATATCCACAAGAAACTTGCTCAATTTTCTTTAAATAGGAAAAGTGGAAATGTAAATTTTTCTGTCAAAAAATACTTATATGGCATGGAACCATTTGACTGTTTCAGTGTCAAGATTGATTTTTTATTATTAAAATAACCACCCTGCCAGAAAAGCAGGTATCAAAAATCATTCGGTTACCTCAGGATTTTTTGGTGCATTGCGCACCATTTGTTTTCATCGTTATTACCGACGGCAACATAATTCGCTTTAATTCACCCTAGGGATGCTGGAACAAAATTTTATTATCAGCTATGAGAATTGAATGAATAAAAATTCGTGGTGTTTTTGATATTTTTTCTGTAAAGATTTGAACCAACTCAAGAATATTTTCAAAAGAGCAACTCTGCTTGCTGATAAATTGTGCATTTTATTGCTGTAATAATGAGCAGCAAGCGATGTTGACAGGTGTTGATATATTTAAATACATGTCTTTTTCTGTATCTTTAATGAGACAAAATTCATGTATTGGTAATCAGGCAATGATTGCCCTGGCTTTGGACGTAAAAAAACCCGCAAGCACGCTTGCGGGTTTTTTCTTGCTACTAAGCTATCAGAACTTGTGGTTGTATTGTACTGACAAGCGGACAGAGCGTGGTGCTGTGTAAGCTGTTTCCTGACCTGCAGTCGGGCTGATCGCATTACCAGCAGCAGCGACGTTGTAACCTTCGTCGATACGTTCAGCAACTTGAGAGTTGAATACATTCAGGACATCTACCTTCAACAACATGCCTTTGACTTGAGTTGGCTTGTACATGAAGTTCAGATCCAGACGTTTGTCCCATGGCAATCTACCAGCAGCACCACGGCCATTAGGCACACCGGCCGGGCACAGGTAGAACACGGAACCGTATTGTGACAGGCCCAGACCTTCCTGATCCATTGAGGAAGGAATGTTGCAAGTCAGTGATTTTGGACGGCCAGATGCGACCAGCAAGTTGGCGCCAACAGCGAATTCTGGTGTGAATTCATACATGCCGTATGCCTTGAACTGATGAGTACGATCATTTGGCAGCAAACCGCTACTGTTGATCATCGCTTCCGGGAAATCCCACAAAGAGCTGTTACCGACGTCGGATTGACCATTGTCAGACTTGGTCAGACCTTCCTGGTTACCTTCTGTACGTGACCAGGTATAGTTAAATTTACCATACCAGCTGTTACGCATAGGGTGTTCCAGCATGAATTCCAGCGCTGTGTATTCACGTTTCGCTGCTTCCGGGAAACCTGCTTCTGCCGCCGTCACTGTGACAGCACGTTGCTTGCCACCACCGATAGGCACGATGAAAGTATTGTCCTGACCTGGATTGAACAGAGCACCGTTCCAGCCATTGTCTTGCAGATACTTGGCATCTGCTCCAAGTTTCCTCCAGATTACACGAGGATCAGAATAATCATCGATGGTGTTTTTCAGCTTACGGTAAGTAAACTTCGCACCGCCGTTGAATTCTGGTGTCAGCGCTTTCTCGAAACCGAAATTGATTTCATCCTGATGATGAGCCTTCAGATTGGTCGCGGCCAATTCGTTGGCAACTTTGTCCTGGCCAAATTCAGCATTGGCAGACAAAACGCCACTGATCGCGTTCAAGCCCAATGGAGCACCAGTTTTAGGATCTACGCCAGTATAGGTATAGAACTTGTCGGTATTGAGGGAAGCACCGGCAAAACGCACAGCCAGATTGGTTGGCAGTTGCAGATGATAACGGCCAGCAGTACCGAATACTTTCAGCGAACCGTCGCCGTTGACATCCCACGCAGCAGCCAGACGTGGCGCCCACATGTTTTTCTGTTCAACGAAAACTTCGCCAATACCGTTCATGTTGGAGAAGGATTCATTACGCAGACCCATTGTGATCAGTACGTCTTTAGTTATCTGATAACGGTCTTCGATGTAGAACGCGGATTGCTTGACAGACGGTGTCAAACCGCCGGAAGTGATGTTTTCACGTACATAGTAACCGTTGGTACCAAGACCGCCACCTGCTGCAGGGGAGATATTGTGACCTGACAGAACAGCGTTAGGATCGGTGGCACGCAAGTAAATCCATTGTCCACCACCTGCTGCCTGGGTACCCATGACTGCTGTGATCTTGTTGTAATCGAGACCACCACGGATTGTGTGCTCTTTATTCAACTTGTATTCAAGGTCAAGGCGGTAACCTTTGTTCTGATCGCCAGCACCGTCACGCAGGAGCGCGCCGGTGAAGTTTTGTGGATCAGTTGGCGTGTAGTTGACGCCAGGTGCACGGTTGGCATCAGCTGCAGTAATAGGACGCAGACCCGGTGTATAGCCGAAAGGATCTTGTTTGCGGTCTGTCTTGGCCTGGCCGATCAAAGCCAGCACGGTCAAATCATTGGTCAGATAGCCTGTGTACTTCAGAATATCGATGTTGGAACCTTGTGCAGCCGACAGCGCAGCGCCGTTGGCGTTCAGGCCCAGGATACCGGATGCATAGTTCTTGAAGGTTGCGCCGCCAAACTGAGTATAGCCACGCTGTTTAGTTGCATAATCAAAGCCGAAATATTTGTCATCAACCTTGGATTCATCGCCGATGCGGGTGTACTCGAGGCGGTGATCGTCATTGATATTCCAGTCCAGCTTGACGATGTAACGTGGCACTTCAGATTTTTCTTCCAGCCAGCCAGTTTTTGCATTGGCTGTGCTGCTTGACGCCAGACGGGCAGTCTGACGGTCAGTCTGGTTCAGCTCGGCACCAACATAAATAAACAGCTTGTCCTTGATGATAGGACCGCTGACAGAAGCGTTATAGATTTTTTCATTCTGTACGTCGCCTGCCTTGTAGTTCCAGATCGTGCCATCAGTAGCGGCATTGACCGGCGCACCTGTTTTTGGGAACAGGATATTTTTTGGCGTTGCGCGCAGGGAATTAGGGGCGTAGGTAAAGCCAGCGCCGACTTCCCAATTGTTAGTACCGCTCTTGGTTGTGATGTTTACCACACCGCCAGTGGAGCGACCGAATTCTGCACCGTAACCACCAGTGATCACCTGGGCTTCAGCAATGGAGCCGAAAGGCAGGGAAGAATAACCGATCTGGTACAGGCTACTGGTGACAGGGAAACCGTTGATGTAAGCCGCATTTTCTGCTGAGCTTGAGCCACCAAAGCTGGCTGCATTGTTACCAAAGCGTGAGTCACCGCGGGTCGTGCCGCCAGCCAGCTGAACGATGTTGGCGATTTGTGGCGCCACTGGCAATACGGCCAATTCTTTGGCGGTGAAAGAAGACCCGGAATTCGAAGTTTTAACGTCAATTGTTTTGGCGCGCTGAGTGATCTGCACGACCTGGGTGCCGAAGGTCGCTTCGCTGTCCTGGCCGATACGGACTTCGAGGTCCTGGGTACCGACAACATTCGCGCCTTCGAGCAGGGAAACTTTATAGTTACCAACTGGTACAGACGTTGCACGGAAAGTACCGCTTGCATCTGGCGTGATGCTACGCTTCACACCATTATCCACACCAACGATGGAAATGCTGGTGTTCGCTTTGACCGCGACCTTGCCAGAAATCGTACCCGTGGTATTCGATTGCGCCATGGCGACAGGGTTGATACCCACTGTCATTACACCAGCCCCAAACGCAAGCATTAACGCGCGGGCAACCAGTGTCTTTTTGAATACAAGACTATTTTTAGACATGTAATTTCCTAAGTTTGCATTGACATTAAATTACACAGAATCACCTGGATAAGGCCCTCCCTGTGCAACTTACTCAAATAAAACAAGGTACGCTTGCAACCTGATCCCTATCTGATCAGAACGCCGGACTGGCTGATCCCGGTGCTCCGTAGTTCATCAGGCAACGCCACTCTTGCCTTATTCAACTCCTCCACAAATTGATTTATCGAATCGTGCAGTTTTTGTCTGTCCACCTGCAAGGAAGTCTGGGACGATCACCGCAAAATATGGGATGAAGATACCTGTACAAACCTTGAAGCCTATTCAATAAAAAAATTTGTAACGCATAGAAACATTCTCAAGAAACGATGTCAATCTACCCATTTTGTCTGATTCGCTAAAAAACAACGTCCAAAATGCAGCATTCGTTTGTGATTTGCTGACTACTCTTAACTGAAATAGAAAAGCTCAAAAAATATCTGAAAATAACTGGATTTCGCTGATTTCGCATATACATCTAGCACACGTCAAAAAAGCTGAATAAAAATCAGAAAATACAAAAAATACCCAAATGAAAACCATAAATCGTATGCTTTTATGGATACTTCCATATATTTGTTCTAAAGCAAATTCAAGCAAAAACTGAGGAAACAGTTATGTGTCTTGCACATGTATAGTGCAAATTAAAAAAGTTCCGTAAAAAAAAATATTTTTTCCTTGCTCAATTCTGAAAAATAATTTTTACCTGCAAATCAGGTCAAAAGCATGACAAACTATTCGCATCTCCCTTCAAAGCCTGGAATCATCTGCATTTCAGATGCCACTTGTTGTGAACTGGGTCGTATTACTGCCCGATGAGGGCGAAAAAAAAGCCAGTCTGAGACTGGCTTTTTTATATCTGAGAAAAATCAGCTTATTTTGCTGAAGCCTCGGCAGAAGCTGCTGCAGCAGCTTTTACTTCTGGCTCCTTGAATTTTGCACCGCCGGCATTGGCCATATGGACCACAGCACGCGCAACTTCAACATCATCCAGGTCAGGATTGCCGCCTTTGGCTGGCATGGCGCGCAGACCGCCGATTGCATTTGCAACAACCTTGTCATAGCCTTGGGCAATACGTGGACCCCAGGCGCTGGCATCGCCGAATTTAGGAGAACCGGCAGCACCGCTATCATGACAGGCGGCGCAAATTGTTTTGTATACAGATTCACCAGACTGCAATACTTTAGGTCCATTGGCATCTTTGAAGGTAAAGCCCTGATCTGCAACCGGACTGATACGGGCAGCGATTGCTTCCTGTGTCTGCGCGGAAGAACCTGCACCAACTTTTTTGTCATTCGATACAAACTGTACCAGCAAAACAATGGCAATAATGGGGACCAGGAATCCGGCGAGAACAGCAACGATAAGTTGCTTAGGGGTCTTGATCGCTGATTCGTGTTCGTCGTGCGCGTCGCTCATGGTTTCCTCAATGCAAATAAATTAGGTACAGAAAATCTTTAGTTTATGCAGCCTGGCAAATACCTTGGCAAGTGCCAAAGCTTGGAATTATAGTGCGAAAGCGCCACGTTTGGAACGAAAAGCGGCTACTTCAGACGAAGATTCAGGAAAATCAACCAGGATTAACGACAATTTCCCTGGTTTTATGCTGAAGGCAAAGCACAAATTAGGGTAGAATGTTGTCCTTGCATTATGAGTACTTCACGATGCATGCCCACGCGCCAGTAGCTCAGTTGGATAGAGTACAGCCCTCCGAAGGCTGGGGTCGCACGTTCGATTCGTGTCTGGCGCGCCAACCTCCTCCCATGCTCCTCAATCATCAAATAAACCGGACAGTCAAGACAGCACTTGTCGAACTTGCCATGCATGTACTATGCTTGCCCGCTTTACAAGTATTTCCTGATTTGAACTGAAGCCTCCCTGCCGCGGTCTTACGCCATGCTTAAACCGGATGCAGGGTACAGGCCTGTATCAACAATCGTTTCCATCTGCTTTACAGATAAAGGTCGCCCCATGAAATCTTCACGTTTGCGCCTCAGCCATATCAGCCTGTCACTGGCGATGGCTTTCACTACCCTGGTCCACCTGCCGGCAGCCCTGGCGGCAGATACGGCTACGGCACAGGCCAGAGCCGCTTTACCCGCTGGCGTACAATTCGTCCGCCAGGTCGAGGGCATCGATGAATATCAACTGGCCAATGGCTTGCGCATCTTGCTGGTACCGGATGCCAGCAAACCGACCACGACAGTCAATATCACTTACAAGGTCGGTTCACGCCATGAAAACTATGGTGAAACCGGTATGGCGCATCTGCTCGAGCACCTGATGTTCAAGGGCAGCAAGTCGCATCCACGCCTGTGGGAAGAAATGTCACAACGCGGCGTGCAGTTCAATGGCACGACCTGGCTGGACCGCACCAATTACTATGAAACCTTTGCCGCCAAGCCCGAGACCCTGGCGTGGGCACTCAGTATGGAAGCCGACCGCATGGTCAATTCGCGTATTTCTGGTGAGGACCTGAAAACCGAATTCTCGGTGGTGCGCAATGAAATGGAAAAGAATGAGAATTCTGGCGTAGGCATGCTGATGCAACGTATCATTGCCAGCGCCCACCAATGGCACAACTATGGCAAGGACACCATCGGTGCGCGTACCGATGTGGAAAACGTCAATATCCCTCACTTGCAGGCGTTCTGGCGCAGATACTATCAACCTGACAACGCCACCCTGATCGTCGCTGGCGCGTTTGATGCAAAGCAGGCCTTGCAATGGATCGCCACCCAGTTTGGCAAGATACCCAAACCAAAACGTGCGCTGGAAACCACCTATACCCTGGACCCAGCGCAGGATGGCGAACGTGATGTCACGGTACGCCGCGTCGGCGAATCGCAAGCCATAGCTGCGCTCTACCACACGGTACCGGCCGCCCACCCTGACTATGCCGCGACCGAAGCACTGGCCCTGATCCTTGGTGATACGCCGAATGGCCGCCTGTACAAGGCGCTGGTCGAAACCAAGAAAACATCCGATGTCTTCCCCTGGGCAGCCAATCTGGAAGAGCCGGGCTTTTTGCTGCTGGGCGCCAATTTGCGTGCTGAGCAAAACCTGCCCGAAGCCAAGAAGATCCTGCTCGATGTCATAGAAAGCTTTGACAAGTCCCCGGTGACAGAGGCCGAATTAACACGAGCCAAGGCCAAGCTCGACTCTGACCTCGCACAGATTTTCAATGACCCTGAGAAATTTGGTGTAGCCCTGTCCGAAAGCATCGCATCGGGTGACTGGCGCCTGTTCTTCCTGTTCCGGGACCGCGCCAGGGCGCTCAAGGTTGACGATGTACAAAGGGTAGCCACCACCTGGCTGAAAGCCAGCAACCGTACTTCCGGCAGCTTTATCCCGACTGAAAAACCTGATCGCGTACCCGCACCGGCCAAAGTCGCCGTGGATGAACAGATCAAACAGTTCAAACCCGGCACTGCCGTGGCCCAGGCAGAAAACTTTATAGCTTCTGCCGACAACATCGACAAGCGTACACAGACTGGCACACTGGGCAATGGCATGAAATACGCTTTCCTGCCCAAGACCACCAGAGGTAATACCGTAGTCATGTCCTTGCGCCTGAACTTTGGCGATGAAAATAATCTCAAGGGCAAGTCTGGAGCTGCGGCACTGGTACCTGGCATGCTGAGCCGGGGAACAGAAAAACTCAGTCACCAGCAATTCACCGAAGAGCTTGATAAACTCAAGACCAAGCTGCAGATCAATGGCGACGCCAGTTCTGCCACGATTGACGTGGAAACAGTACGTGACAACCTGCCGCGTGTCATCGAATTGCTCAGCGATGCCCTGCGTCGGCCCGCTTTCAGCGAAGCTGAATTTACACAACTGGTCAATGTACAACTGACGCAACTCGAAGAATCACGTAAGGACCCGCAGGCAGTTGCTATCGACGCAGCCAGAAAAGCCGGTAACGTCTACGCCAGCGATGATCCGCGCTACAACCGCAGCATCGATGAAAAAATTGCTCAGCTAAAAGCGGCCAGGCTCAGTGATGTACGCGCATTCTGGAAAGAGTTCTATGGTGCAAGCCAGACCAATCAGGTGCAGCTTGCCGTCGTTGGTGAATTTGATGCAGCCAGGGTAAAAACTGATATGCAATCTGCCTTCGGTGACTGGAGCGCAACCCAAAAATTCACCCGCCTCCCTCGACCATTTCATGAGACTAAAGCCGATGAAAAACAGATTATTACCCCTGACAAGGCCAACGCTTTCTTCATGGCTAACCAACAAATTCCTGTCGGTAACAAACACCCGGATTATCCGGCGTTGGTACTCGCCAATTATCTGTTCGGTGGCAGCGCCAATTCGCGCATACTGAACCGCATTCGTCAGAAAGATGGGGTCAGTTATGGTGGTGGTTCCAGTCTGGTTGCTTCAAATTTTGAAGATGTGAGCAGCTTTTCCATGGGGGCAATTTATGCACCGCAAAATCGCGTCAAGCTGGAAACCGGCATGCGTGAGGAATTGACGCGTGTCATCAAGGAAGGTTTTACGACAGCAGAGCTTGAAGACGGCAAGAAGAGCCTGATCCAGCAATATCAGTTGGAACGCAGCCAGGACGGCATGCTGGCATCCAATCTGGCGATCAATCTTTACCTTGGCCGCAACATGCAATTCCAGGCAGAACTTGAGAAAAAAATCCAGGCACTGACGCTGACACAAGTGAAGGACGTCATGGCCAAGTATCTCGGCTATGAAAAAACCTTGCGGGTATTTGCCGGCGATTTCAAATAATTCTTCATTGATCTTTCAATTCATATTTCAATTTTGCCCGGGAAACCGGGCAATTTTTTTACGGACCTGCCATGCTCAGTACACCTGAAGATGCCTATGATTTATTAAGCGAACTCGGCGCGCCGCAACGATTACTCACGCATGTCAAACTGGAAGACGAAGCCGCTGAGATATTGATAAACAAGTACGAATAAATGCACTTGCCATTCGATGCCAACCTGATACGCTTGGGTGTCGCCATGCATGACGCAGGAAAAATCCTGCACCCACAAGAACTGGAAGGGCCTGGTTCCCTACACGAGCCTGCCGACGAAAAAATGCTGCTGGCGCGTGGCGTCGACAGCGCCATCGCCAGATGTCGCGTAACCCACGCGCAGTGGCGGCAAAGCGGCTTGAGCCTCGAAGAATTGTCGATTGCCCTGGCTGACAAGTTATGGAAAGGCAAGCGTGAAGAACAGCTGGAAATGCTGGTCATCCATGCCATTGCGCAGAAATTGCAAGTCGATCAATGGGATTTGTTTACCGGACTGGACGACCTGTTTGAGCGCATCGCTGCAGGTGGCAGTGACAGGTTACAGCGCAGCAGGTATCCGGGCAGCTCTTAAAACCAGGGCGGGATATTTGAGCAAAGCTCAGTTCAGCCTCACCAAGTTGGGCTACACTGAGCTTTTGCAAACGCAAATCCTGCGCCATGAGTGTCCGGTTTTTTCGCTATATTTTTATCATGCTGTTATGCCTGCCAGGCGTATCGCTGCTGGCCGCCGACAAGCCAGTCATGAACCTGGCTTCACTGGAATGGTCGCCCTATGTCGGCTCGCACCTGCCAGATGAAGGCTTGACATCCGTCATCGTCAAGTCAGCGGCCATACAGGCAGGGATCGATACCCATATCAGCTATACCCCCTGGAGCCGTGCCGTCCAGCTCGGACTCAACGACCCTGGCTATGCTGGCTACTTCCCGGCCTTCTATTTGAAAGAGCGCGAGAAGACCTGTTATTTTTCTGCGCCGCTGGGCAACAGCATCGTCGGCTTTGCCTATTTAAAAGACAGGCATTTTGACTGGAAAAACTATACGGACCTGAAAGGCCTGACGATCGGTGTCGTACAAGACTATGCCAATGGCGAAGAATTTGATGCCGAAGTCAGGAAAGAACAGCTAAGACTTGATGTCGCACCGTCAGACATCAGCAATTTGCGCAAACTGATGGCCGGGCGGGTCGACCTGGCAATAGTCGGCAAGGATGTATTGCGTCAGTTACTGATCACCGAACCCAGTCTGAAACCAGGCCGTGACAGCATCGTTTTTCATCCCAGGGAAGTCACTAATTTTTCCATGCACATCTGCTTCCAGCGTAACAGGCAAGGATTAAAGTACAAACAAATGCTTGACCCCTACCTGGAAAAACTCAATCTCAGGAAAATTGAAAACCTGTATTTTCAGCAGATGCAGAATAGTCAACCCTAACACAGGTCTATCCGATACAAACTGCGTCCAGTCTAAGCACCAAACAAATCAAGCTGATGATCGACTTTTTCATCCGCCAGCCTGGTACCCAGACCGAGCAGGCGTACTGGCAGTTGCTTTCTTGCGTAACCGGTTGCCAGTAATTGCGCATAGATGTCCTGGTCAAGTACTTTGCTGCCGCATTCAACGGTCGTGATGCGAAAATCAGAGAACCTGATTTTGACATAAAGCTTTTGTATGCAGTCCTCTGCATCGACCCTTTGCATGCGCTGCTGCAAAGAGGCATACAAGGCGGGTAATTCAGCCTGACAAGCCGTCAGGTCAGGCAGGTCATTGGTATAGGTTTCTTCAACACTGACGGATTTGCGTTCTGAGTAGGCGCTTACCTCTCGCCTGTCTGTACCACGGCAAAGCAAGTACAGGTTGTTGCCGAACTTGCCGAAATGCTGCATCAGGTCAGGCAAGGACCATTTCAACAAATCACGACATTCCTGTATGCCCATGGAATGCAATTTGGCCGCGGTCACTTTGCCAACACCATGCAGGCGCGCTACGGGCAAGGCAGCAACAAAGTCTTCTACCTCATGAGGCAGGATCACGAACATGCCATCAGGTTTGTTCCAGTCACTGGCTATCTTGGCCAGAAACTTGTTGGGGGCGACACCTGCCGAAGCCGTAATACCCACCGTCGCTGCGATCCTTGCGCGAATTTCTTGCGCAATCAGGGTGGCGCTGCCTTTATGCTGGCTGGCATGACTGACATCAAGATAAGCCTCGTCGAGCGATAAAGGCTCTACCGCCTCGGTATAGTCGCGATAGATGGCCAGGATCTGGCGCGAAGCCACCCGGTATTTTTCCATGTTGGGCGGCATGATGACGAGGTCGGGGCAGCGCCTTACTGCCTGCGACATCGGCATGGCGGAGCGCACGCCATAGCGACGCGCCTCATAATTACAGGTTGCCACTACACCGCGCTGGTCAGGCTTGCCACCCACCGCCAGCGGTTTGCCGCGCAGCGCAGGATTATCGCGCATTTCTATCGCGGCATAAAAACAGTCGCAGTCGCAATGGATAATCTTTTTCACAGCCAGGGTCCGAATAAGTATTTGCGCTATTGTTATTGTATATCCATTCAGCACAACAACTGAACATGCATACAGTAAAAATATAGCACATGTTAACTAGGGATAACAGCACCTACCTGTTTAAGCTAAGATAAGCTTATTGCCGATTTCTTTCTTTTTTCTGGTGTTGAATATGAAAAAAATACTCTCCTTGCTGCTTGCGCTTGCCCTGGCCTTCAGCGTCACCCTCGTCAACGCTGTCCCACCACAACCTTATGATGAAAACGCCGATGCCAAGGCAGCAATAGACAAGGCCCTGGCTGAAGCAAAAAAACTTGATAAAAAAGTACTGGTTATCTTTGGCGCGAACTGGTGCAAGGACTGCCTGGAACTGGACAAGTCCATGCATGGCAAAAACGAAGCCCTGCTTGCCAGCAAATTCATCACCGTCAAAGTGAATGTGGGCCAGTTCGACAAGAACAAGGAACTCGCCGATTTTTATGGTAACCCTATCAAGAAGGGTATCCCGGCTGCGGTTTTGCTGAGACCAGACAACAGTGTGCTGTTTGCTTCCAAGGGCGGTGAACTGTCGAATGCCCGCAAAATGAGTGAGCAAGGCGTATACGATTTCTTTGACGAGATCACCGCCCTCTACAAATAAGACAAGCGAAATAAACAGGATTTCCAGGCATGTCCGAGCTTCCCGTCATGCAAGACAGCCATCCAGTCAACCAGGATGAGCTGACCTTATTGCGGCGTAGCCATACCCTGCTATCCAATTTTTCACGTTGCCTCAACGGTATGTTCTATCAATACCGGCGTTATCCTGACGGACGTTTTTGCCTGCCGTATGCCAGCGATGCCGTTGAAGAATTTTTTGGCGTCAAGGCAGACAGTTTGCGTGAGGACGCCAGCATCCTGTTTTCCAGGATACATCCGGACGACTTGCCAAAGATGATCGCCGGCGTGCGCCTGTCTTTCGCTGACCTCACCCCCTGGCACCAGGAATACCGCATCATCTCGCCCGATAAAGCTGACCGCTGGGTGGTTGGTGATGCCACACCGGAACGGCTGCCCGATGGCAGTGTGCTCTGGCATGGTTTTCTCAGTGACAATACAGAACGCAAACTGACCGAACAAAGATTGCTGGCGGCCGAACGCCAGCGCCGCCTGGTCCTGAAAGCCTCGAACCAGGGTTTGTACGACATCAATCTGCAAACCGGGGTAGGTAATTTCAGTCCTGAATATACGCGCATGATAGGTTATCTGCAGACTGATTTCGCCAGCCCGCAACAATTCTGGGATTATTTCTGGGGTAGTGCAGTTCATCCCGACGATGTTCAGAATCTCAAGCAGGCTTACAAGGCGCACGCCAAAAGCCTGGGCAACAGCGATTACCATGCGGAATTCCGGCAAAAGAACAGGGCTGGTGAATGGCGCTGGATCATGTCCATCGGCAGCATCGTCGAATGGGATGGCAGGGGCAAACCCCTGCGCATGGTCGGCACCCACATCGACATCACCGAACGCAAGCAGACCGAGGAGATGCTCAGACAGAACCAGGAACTGCTGGAAACCAACAAAAACCGTTACAAAGAGCTGGCGCGTGAACTGGAAATCCTGATCACCAATGCACCGGTCGGCATTATGTTCGTCAGTAACGGCGTGATCGTCAGGGCCAATAAGGCACTGGCCGAACTATGCCGCTTCCCCGACCCGAAATCCATGATAGGTGTGGAAACCACATTCCTGTATCAGGGACAAGAGGATTACCAGGCCTTTGGTGAACGAGTAACGCCTGGTCTGCTGGCAGATGAACCTGTAGAACTCGAATGGGAATTGCGCCGTTTCAATGGTGAGCGTTTCATTGGCCGGGTTGCCGGCCGCGCCTTGCCGACCGAAAGCTACGTGCGCGGCGCCGTCTGGATGATAGAAGATGTCACCGAACAAAGGATGACACTTGACGCCTTGCGCACCAGCGAGCAGCGACTGCAGCGACTGATGAATTCCAGCCTGATCGGCATCATACAGGGCAATGACACGGGCCAGATACTTGACGTCAATGATGTCTTCATCCAGTTCAGCGGGTACGACCGTGATTTTCTGCTGACGGAAGAAAAGAACGCCTGGGACACTCTGCTGTCACAGCAGGATTTGAAGATATGCCAGCAGGCTTACCGCGAACTGATCAACACAGGCACCACGGCACCGTTTGAAATCATGCTGCAGCAGGGTGAAAACATCGGCCTGCCCATTCTGGTTGGCCTCAGCCACCTTGAAAATTCCGAGCGTGAATGGGTGGCTTTTGCCATGGACATCAGCGACCGCTTGCGCATGAATCGTCTGAAGACCGAATTCATTTCCGTCGTCAGCCATGAACTGCGTACGCCACTGACTTCGATACGCGGTTCACTGAGCCTGCTCGAATCCGGTGTCAGCGGTACCCTGCCCAAACAGGCTGAACACCTGATACGCATCGCCCACAACAACAGCAAACGCCTGATTACCCTGGTCAATGACATCCTCGACATGGACAAGCTGGCCAGTGGCAAGATGATCTTCAAATCAGAACCCCTGGACCTGGTGGCCCTGGTGCAGACCGCCATAGAATCGAACATGTCTTACGCTGCCTCGCTGAAGGTCAGCCTGGTGCTGGACAATCATCCGCAGCAGGCCTGGATACTGGCGGACCATGACAGGCTGATGCAAGTCATGGCCAACCTGATTTCGAACGCAGCAAAATTTTCGCGCGAAGGTCAGGTCGTGCTATTGCGCGTGATGGGCAAGGGACCACGCTACCGGGTTGAGGTGCGCGACAAGGGAGCCGGTATCGCACCGGAATTCCAGGAACACCTGTTTGAACCTTTCACCCAGGCCGACGGTACTGACACCCGCCAGAAGGGCGGCACTGGCCTGGGTCTGTCCATCACCAAGGCCATGCTGGAAAAAATGCATGGACAAATCGGCTTTGCCAGCGCACTCGGTGAAGGCACGACGTTCTGGTTTGAGTTTGACGTTTACCGTTGAGCCGGCAAGCCGGGACATGGCTCAGTTTGCCTGTTGCCTGAATTCAGAAGGTGTCAGGTTCACCGCCCGTTTGAAGGCACGGCGGAAACTGCGGCTGTCCGAGTAGTGCAGTTGTTCGGCAATGTCATCAAGACTCAGGCTGGTGTTGCGCAGATAATGACGGGCTTTTTCCATGCGCAGGCTTTCGGCCAACTGAAAATACGAACAGCCTTCGCGTACCAGCAGGCGATGCAAAGAGCGCGGGCTGATGCCCAGTACACTGGCGAGTTCAGGCACGCTCTGGTTTTCACATTGCAGACTGACCAGCTTGCGCAGCAGGCTTTGCTTGCCGCTCAAGCCTATGGCAGCCAGTTCGGCGTCGCAAATTTCTTTGCTGGTTTGCGCCAGTGCCGGATCGGGCGCTGGCAAGATGGTGTCAAACACGCTGTTACTGACGATGATGCGACTGACATCAGCCCCATAGCTGACCGGGCACCCAAAGAAATCTTCGCCCACCGAGCGGCTCGCCTGGCGATTACCGCGCAACTCTACTTTTTCCAGTTGCAGGGCTGAGCCGCACAGGGCGCGACTGACATTGATGGCAGTGGCCAGATGATCAGCATCCAGAAAATCCTGTAATTCCACATCATCAAACAGGGGACGTGCGCTCAGCACGGAAGTCTTTTCACCCGGCTCCAGCACCAGTTCCACCATGGCGCCGGCAATCAGCTGATATTCCAGCCCGAACTGCATGGCCTGGGACAGCGATTCCTGCGCCCGCATGCCGCTGGCCATGGCACCAAGTTGTGGCAACGACTTACGTGCGCCTGACAGGATACCCAGGTCTGCCCCACCCTGACGGCGGGCCTGCAAGAAAGCTTCCCTGGCCTGGATATAACTCAAACGCAGGTTCTGCGCCGGAAAACCATCCGCATTCAGCGCCAGCGCCGGGAACAGGCTATGCAAATGCCAGTCGCGCTCACGACCTATCGCCAGCAAACCCGAAAACGGGTGCGCCGGGAACACGGCGTCCTGCACCGACAATACTGGTGCAACCTGTTTTTGCAAAGTCTTGTTCATCGCTCATCGCCTCAAAGTCTCAGCCTGCAAGATGGCAGTAAATGTCCTTACTTTCGGTTTAACTGAGGATTATTATCTGCATAACCGTACACTGTAGCCAGTGTTTCGGCAATATCATAAAAATCAGACATAACATTGAGACAACATGACAACAACTGACTTTATTGTGGTCGGCGGCGGCTCCGGTGGCTGTGCCGTGGCCGGACGTCTTAGCGAAGACCCGAATCTGAACGTCACCATACTGGAATCTGGCGGCAAGGGCGACAGTTGGGTAGTGAATACCCCCGCCGGCGTAGTTGCCATGTTGCCGACAAAACTCAATAACTGGGCTTTTGAAACGGTACCGCAACCAGGTCTGAACGGCAGGCGCGGCTATCAGCCGCGCGGCAAGATGCTCGGCGGCTCGTCCGGCATCAATGCCATGGTGTACATACGCGGCCACAAGCAGGACTATGACCAGTGGGCAGCCCTGGGCAACCAGGGCTGGTCCTTTGATGAGGTCTTGCCGTATTTCAAACGTTCTGAAAACAATGAAACCCATGGCGGGCATTATCATGGGCAGAATGGTCCGCTGCATGTCAGTGAATTGCGCAGTGACAACCCTTTCCAGCAAATTTACCTGGAGGCGGCACGCCAGGCCGGTTTCAATATCAATACTGACTTCAATGGCGAAGAACAGGAAGGTGTAGGCATTTACCAGGTCACCCAGCACAACGGCGAACGCTGGACA
Organism: Undibacterium paludis; assembly: GCF_022568815.1. GTDB lineage: Bacteria > Pseudomonadota > Gammaproteobacteria > Burkholderiales > Burkholderiaceae_D > Undibacterium. The sequence continues at coordinate 974,546 of NZ_JAKZHX010000001.1, forward strand.
GCAGCCCGCGCCTACCTGCATCCGCACTTGGGCAAACGGCAGAATCTGCAGGTGGAAACCGGCTGCCACGTGACACGTATATTGTTTGAAGGCAAGCGCGCCGTTGGTGTCGAATATCGCCAGGGCGACCAGATCAAGACCTTGAAAGCCAGACGTGAAGTCCTGCTGGCAGCCGGCGCCTTCCAGACACCACAACTGCTGATGTTGTCTGGCGTTGGTGACGGCAAGGCATTGCAGGCCATGGGCATACCTGTGGTGCATGCGCTGCCTGGTGTAGGCCAGAATTTGCAGGATCACCCGGACTTTGTTTTCAAGTACCGCGCCAAAAGTCTGGACCTGCTTGGCATTTCTGCCGGTGGCAGCCTGCGCATGATAAGGGAGTTCCGCCGTTACCAGACACAGCGGCGCGGACTCTTGACATCAAATGGCGCAGAAGGCGGCGGCTTTCTGAAAACCGACCCGAACCTGTCCGCACCTGACATACAACTGCATTTTGTGCTGGCCATGCTCGATGACCATGCGCGCAAACTGCATCTGGGCCATGGCTATTCCTGCCATGTCTGCCTGCTACGCCCCAAGAGTGTTGGTGAACTGACTCTGGCAAGCAAAGATCCCATGGCGGCGCCGCTGATCAACCCGCGTTTTCTGGAACACCCGGATGACATCGAAGCCATGGTCAAAGGCTTCAGGCTGACCCGCAAGCTGATGGATGCACCAGCCCTGGCGGCAGCACGCACCAGCGATTTCCAGACTGCTAATGTGCATACTGACGACGAGATACGTGCAATCTTGCGTCAGACTTGCGATACTGTCTACCACCCCATCGGCACCTGCAAGATGGGTGTCGATGATATGGCTGTGGTTGACCCCAGCCTGCTGGTGCACGGCATGCAGGGGCTGCGCATTGTCGACGCCTCTGTCATGCCGACACTGATCGGCGGCAATACCAATGCGCCGACCATGATGATAGGTGAAAAGGCGGCCGACATGATCAGAATGGCCCGGTAAGCCCCCTTGATCTTGCAGTTTATTTACTGACCATGACTGACAAAGAAGGTGCAGGCAAGGCTGGTCTTGCCTGTTCAAAGGCATAGCCCATGTTGAGCAGTTTGGCCTCGCTCCACGCGCCGGCAAACAGGGACAGTCCCACCGGCAAACCGCGCACCTGCCCCATGGGCACAGTCAGGTGCGGGTAACCGGCAACGGCTGCCGGACTGCTGGCGCTGCCTTCCACCACGTCGCCAGCCTTGTAATCGATGGGCCAAGCTGTACCGGTGGTGGGCGCAATGAGCGCATCCAGCCGGTATTTTTTCAGCACCGCATCGATGCCCTGTTTGCCTGCACGCTGTCTGACACGGGCACTGGCCTGTTTGTAGGCAGCATCTTTCAGGCCGCCGGTCGCTTCTGCCTGTTCCATCAAGTCCTGGCCAAAATAGGGCATGACAGTATCTGCATGCTGTTTGTTGAAGGCGATCACCTCGGCCATGCTGCGGGTCTTGACCACAGCCGGCGTTGCCGCCAGATAGGTATTGAGATCAGCCTTGAATTCATACAGCAGGACCGTCAGCTCATCCTTGTCGAGGTCTTCGAGATGCGGCAACTCTATCTGGTCTACTACGGTAGCACCCTGGGCAACCAGGATGGACAGGCTCTTGTCAAACAAGGCTTTGGTGTCGGCGTCATAGCCATCGACGAGCTTGCGTACCACACCCAGACGCATGCCTTTTAATGCCGTCGTCTGCAAACCCCTGGTGTAATCTTTGGCACGACGCTTGTCAGCCTGGCGTGTAGCCGGGTCCTGCTTGTCGCTACCGGCAATGGCGTTGAGCAGCATGGCAGCGTCACGCACTGTCAGCGTCATCGGCCCGGCCGTGTCCTGGCTGTGACTGAGTGGGACAATGCCGGTACGGCTGACCAAGCCTATGGTGGGCTTTAAGCCGACCAGGCCATTCACGGATGCCGGGCAGACGATGGAGCCATCGGTCTCAGTGCCTATTGCTGCGGGTATGAGGCGTGCCGCCACCGCCGCACCGGAACCCGAACTGGAACCGCAGGGGCTACGGTCTGCCGCATACGGGTTACGGACCTGCCCGCCGACGCTGCTCCAGCCACTGGTGGACTGCGATGAGCGCAGGTTCGCCCACTCACTGAGGTTGGCCTTGCCCATGATGATGGCGCCTGCTGCCCGCAAGCGGGCGACCAGGGGGGCATCTTCCTGCGCCCGGTTATCTGCCAGCGCCAGCGAACCGGCCGTTGTTACCATGCCGCGTGCAGCGATATTATCTTTCAGCAGGATGGGCAAGCCAGCCAGGCTGCCCTGCTTGACCTGTTGCTGGTCGATTGCCATGGCGTCTGCCTTTGCCTGCGGATTTTGCAGCATTACCGCCTGTATCGCCGGGTTCTGTGCCTGTATGCGGGCTTCGTACAGTTCAACGATCTGCTGCGCTGTCAGTTTGCCGTTCTTTAAGTCCTGCTCCAGTTCATGCAATTCGTCACTGGCACACGCAGAATGCGGCAATATCAAAGGAAAGGCTGTGATCAGGGCCAGGCCAAGCAGGCGTAACTTCATGGTGTGGTTTCTTTCTTCTATCAGAATGGGACAACCTGACGCGTCAGGGCGACACTGATGATGTAGGCAAATGTTAGCAGCGCCGCAAAAAAAGCCAGCTGCCTGATTGCCGGGGTTTTACCGCGCTTGATGGCAATCGTACCCAGGGCAATATACAGCAGCAGGGCCAGCAGTTTGGCCGTCAGCCAGTTTTGCTGGAAGGGATATTGTCCGCTGATGAAAGCCAGACTCAGTGCAGAAGCCAGCAAGACAGTATCAATCACATGCGGCAGGACTTTTACCCAACGCTGGTTCATCAGGGCTGAGTCACGCATCTTCCAGATACCGCGCAAGACAAAGAGACTGCCGCTGAGGGCTGCGCAAGTCATATGCAGGTGTTTGATGGCAAGATAATTGATGGACATGGTGTTAAATAAAGGGGGTATTGACATGAGTAGCAGAATTTTCTGTGTCTGTAATACTACCCGAAAGTCATGTAAAAGAGCCAAGCATGCTGTGCAGACAATTTATTGTGAGGGTTTCAGAGGCCGTTGACTTAAATCCATTACACTTTCATGTATCGACATCTTTTGAAAGTCAGCCTGCATGAATTTTCTCAGCATTCAATCCAAAGACGGCGCCAGCGCCCGCATTGCCAGTCAAGGGGCGCATTTGTGTTCATGGGTACCTGCCGGTGGAACAGAACAGTTATTCATGAGCAGTGCCAGCGCATTTCAGGATGGCGTGGCCATACGTGGCGGCGTGCCCGTGGTGTTCCCGCAATTTTCCAACCAGGGCACTCTGCCCAAGCATGGTTTTGCCCGCACTTCTGAATGGAAGCTGCTACATTCTGGCCAAACCCTTAATGGTGCGGCAGAAGCAGTGTATGAACTGAAAGAAAACATTGCCCGCCTCAGCATCTGGCCCCATGTCTTCCGCGCGCAATTGCGCATCAGTGTGGCTGGTAACTCATTGCAACTGGAGCTCGATATCGACAATACCGGCGACACCAATTTCAGTTTCTCGGCCGCGCTGCATACCTACCTGGCTGTCAACAACATTGCCGATGCCAGCCTGCACGGCCTGCAAGGGCTGTATTACCGCGACACCGTCAGCGGCGCCGATCATTGTCTGGAAAGCGATGCTGCTTTGCGCATCCATGGCGAAACAGACCGTATCTATGGCGCAGTACCGGCAACACTGGAACTGCACCAGCCACACCAGACTACCCGCATACACAGCACCGGCTTTGCCGATGCCGTGGTGTGGAACCCCGGTGCCGGGGCCGCCAAAATCAGCGACCTGGAAAGCGGCGGCGAACAGCGCATGCTGTGCGTGGAAGCTGCAACTATCCTGCGCCCCGTCAGTCTGATACCAGGTGAAAGCTGGGGTGGCAGCCAGCGTCTGGAAGTCATTGCCACAGGCAATTGACAATTTTATACATTTAACACATAGTCACAATCCTGCCTGGACAGTCTCACTCTCCAGGCTTTGGTTTTTTGCACTTGCTGTACTTATTTATTGCACCTTGTTTACTCTTCAAGACTGAAAGAATTTATGCAACAACTACGCTCTGGCCTGACACTGGCACCGGTATTGCGCGCCCTGGTGCTGGGTGGCGTCTTCCTGTTTACCGCACCGGCAGCGCTGGCTGATACCTTGCCCAAAGGCATCAGCCAGGTAAGCAGTGTTGAGGGTATTACCGAATACCGGCTGCCGAATGGCCTGCGCGTCTTGCTGATGCCCGATGCTTCCAAGCCTACCGTCACTGTCAACATTACCTATCTGGTCGGCTCACGTCATGAAAACTATGGTGAAACCGGGATGGCGCATCTGCTTGAGCACCTGCTGTTCAAGGGTACGCCCACCCATGCCAAGGTCGATGAAGAATTCAACAAACGCGGCATGCGCTTCAATGGCACGACTTCACTGGACCGTACCAATTACTATGAGCTGTTCCAGGCCAGTGACGACAACCTGAAATGGGCACTGGAGATGGAAGCTGACCGTATGGTCAACTCTAATATTGCCAAGAGTGATCTGGATACCGAGATGACCGTGGTCCGCAATGAGTATGAGCGTGGTGAAAATTCACCGTTTGCCGTCCTGCTCAAGCGCATGCAGAGCGTGGCTTTTGACTGGCATAACTATGGCAACTCCACCATCGGTAACCGCAGCGACATAGAAAACGTCAAGATTGAGAACCTGCAAGCTTTTTACCACCAGTACTACCAGCCCGACAATGCCGTGCTGCTGGTTGCCGGCAAATTTGAACAGGACAAGGTCTTGCAATGGATTAATGCTTCGTTCGGCAAGATTGCCAAACCAAAACGCACGCTACCGCAATTCTGGACCACAGAGCCGACCCAGGACGGCGAGCGCAGTTTCACCGTGCGCCGCACAGGTGATATACAGATCGTCATGGTTGCCTACAAGGTACCTGCCGGTTTGCACCCGGACCGTGACGCTCTCGGCTTTGTCGGCAGCGTACTGACCAACGCCCCGCATGGGCGTCTGCACAAGCAGCTGGTAGAAACAGGCAAGGTCGTACAGGTATTTTCCAGCAGCGTAGGCTATGTGGAGCCGGGCCTGACCATTATCGGCGCCGTCGTGAAAAAGGGTGATTCGGTGGAAGCCGCTAAAGAAGCCCTGCTGGCTGGCATAGAAGAGTTCAAGAGCAAGCCGCCGACGGCAGAAGAAATGGAGCGTATCAAACGCGACAATGACAATTCCTATGAAAAACTGCTCAACAACCATGAATCCATCGGCATCAGCATGTCGGAATACATCGCCATGGGGGACTGGCGCTACCTGTTCAAGGACAGGGATGACAATAAAAACGTCAGTGCTGAAGCCGTCAACGCAGCGACCAGGCGTTACCTGGTGCGTGATAACCGCACCATAGGCATGTTCATACCGGAAGACCAGCCACAACGCACCGACATCCCGGTGGCACCTGGCATTGCCGAGGCGATGAAGGATTTCAAACCCAAAACTGCCACACTCAGTGCAGAAGTGTTTGATTCTTCCCCGGCAAACATAGACAAGCGTACGCAGGTCAGCACCATAGGCAATCTGCAACTGGCCCTGCTGCCGAAAAAAACCCGCGGAGAAACCGTCAATGTGTCACTGAACCTGCACTGGGGTGATGAAAAAACCCTGGCTGGCAAAGCCAGCGCCATGGGTTTTGCCAGCGGCTTGCTGGGAACCGGAACCAGCAAATACACGCGTGCCCAGCTGGCCGATGAAATGTCCAAGCTGAAGATGAGCGGCGGCCTGTATTCCTTCCAGACCACGAGGGCAAACCTGCCGGCAGCACTGGAACTGGTGGCCCACGTTTTAAAGGAGGCCAACTATCCTGAAAGCGAATTCAAGCAAATGCAGGAAAAAGCCCTGGTCGGTCTGGAAGCGACCCGCAATGAACCATCTGCCGTCGCCAGCCGCGCCATGGCATTGCACTTCAGCTCTTACTCCAAGGATGATATCCGTGCTGCATTGACACTTGATGAAATGCTGGATGCCATGCGCTCGGTCAAACTGGAAGACGTCAAGGCCTTCCACAAGGATTTTTATGGTGTTTCCAAAGGGGAACTGTCCATCGTCGGCGATTTTGATGTGGATACCGCCAAAAAAACTGTCGCCAGGGTCTTTGAAGGCTGGACCAGCAAAAAGCCTTATTCACGCCTGGTTGCCAAGCGCGCTGAGGTGCCTGTGGTACGCAAAACCTTTAATACGCCGGACAAGGAAAATGCCGTATTCCTCAGTCGCATGAATCTGAGCCTGCGTGAAGATGATGCCGACTTCCCGGCCCTGCGGGTAGCCAACTATATTTTTGGCGGTGGTGCCGGTATGAATTCACGTGTGATGGAGCGCATACGCCAAAAAGACGGCCTGTCCTATGGCGGCGGTTCCAGCCTGACCGCCGGTGAAATTGATCCTGTCGGCAGCTTCAGCATCAATGCAACTGCTGCACCACAGAATATGGAGAAACTTGAAATCGCCATCAGGGAAGAACTGGCCCACGCACTGAAAGACGGCTTTACCGCAGATGAGTTGAGCAAGGCCAAATCCGGCCTGTTGCAGCAACGAGCACAAGGCCGTACCAGTGACGGCGCCGTCGCCAGCGGCTGGAACAACAATCTGTACCTCAAACGCAACTGGGCCTGGTCACAAGCCATGGATGACAAGATACAGGCGCTGACATTGGGGCAGGTAAATGATGCCTTCCGGCGTTATATCGATCCGGCAAAAATGAGCACTTTCATTGCCGGGGATGAGGCCAAGGCAAAATCGGGTGCAGGCAAATAGCTTCATGCAGTAAGAGCACACGGTAATTTCATATAGCACAAGGCCGGAAATCCTGGATTTCCGGCTTTTTCATTTGTTACCGTGATGACATGTCCGGGTTGTTGCCGGCCTGGCCAGGTGTTCAACCTTTCCAGCTTCTCTGCAAGCCGGTATCCGTATGTATCCATCCCCCCTGCGCGGACTGACGGTAGTAAAAACCGACACCACCCTGGCGGAAGCTTTGTATCAGTTCACCAAGCACTTCTTCATGCAGATGGGGGATGCGTATGTCAGCAGCCTTGCCCTCCATATGCAGGGATTTGCGGGCTGCCGGCACGCCCTCTTCTATCAGGCGCTGGTTCGATGCCTGGGTGCGGTAACCGGACAGGATCTCCAGCGGGCGAGTCATGCCAAACCTGGCCACATAGGCCTGGGTGGCCCACAGGGTTTCGAGCAGCTTGGGGTCCATGGGAGCAGTCTGTTTGCCGTTAACGTCACGCAACATATGGCATAACTGCTGATAGGCCGGCTCCAGGACTTCGCCGTCTTTCCAGTACAGGAGCTTGCTACGCTCACCGGTAGCCGGGCGTATCAGATCCAGGGTCCTGGGTTTGACCCAGAATTCTATATCCAGGGCTTGGGAATCAAACAACTCTGGCGGCGGGGTCGGTGCTGCAGATTTGCTGCCGTCACTGGCATGTGCGGCCCGCAACATCCCGTGCTGGGCGGCAAGGCCAGCGGTACCGAGCAAGAGCCCCTTCTTCAACAACTGTCGGCGTGTAATGATCATGTTCTGATTTTGCTTCTCAAAAAACCAGCTTAGTGTACATCTGATCGCTTATCGTATTGCAAATACTTAGTGGACTGTAACAGCCACTTACATTTCATCCGGCAATTTTGCGTTTGATGACAAGGATTGCGCATTCTGTCTTTTTCCATGAGGTATTCCAATCAGAACACCAGTAAACTAGAATCGTTAACCCTTTTTTACATTCAATATCATGTTCAAATCATTCGGATGCCTGGCGCTCATGAGCGTTTTGCTGACTGGCTGTGAGGTCAGAGTCAATGGTAACACCATCAAGGGTAGTGGCAAGCTCGTCAGCGAGCAACGTAGCGTGACGGAATTCAACGCCATACAAAATTCCAGCTTCTTCGATGTCATTGTCACGAATGGCTCAAAACCCGCCGTCGAAGTCAGTGGTGACGATAATCTGGTGCCGGAAATTGAAACTGTCGTCGAAAACCAGGTCCTGATCATACGCAGCAAACGCAAAGCCTACAGCTTTAGCTGGAGCAGCAAACCGGGCACCGTCAGAATCACCGCCAGCGGCCTGAACAAGATCAGCAATGGTGGCAGTGGTGACGTCGATGTACGTGACATACAGACAGAAAAATTGACGGTAGAACAAAATGGCTCGGGTGATGCCAGGGTCAGCGGCAAAACCGCGAACCTGAAGTTAACGAGCAGTGGTAGCGGCGACCTTGACCTGCAACAGTTACAGATTAGCCAGCTGGAACTGGAAATGCGTGGCTCCGGTGATGCCCATCTCAGTAACATCGTGCAATCCCTCGATGCTGCAGTACACGGCAGTGGGGACCTGAAAGTCGACAACCTGCAAAATGCCGCCGTCAAGCTGGCAGTACATGGTTCCTCTGACGTGAAATTAACGGGCAGTATCAAGGCATTACAAGTCGAGATGTATGGTTCTGGTGATGTCGTCGTGCAAGGGCTCAGGGCTGAACAGGCAAACATAAAGAGCAATGGTCCCGGTGAACTGCAGCTGTCAGGTGAAGTCGGGCAACTGGTCTTGGCCAGCAATGGCTCCGGCGACGTCAATGCCAACGATTTACAGGTCAAGGATTTGCAGATTAGCAATAATGGGTCGGCCAATCATAGTTTCCGCCGCATCCAGGGCGCACTGAAAGCCGACCTGTCAGGCTCTGGCGACTTTGAGGCAGAACTGCAATCCGATGCAGCCCTGGAAATCAATATGCAAGGCCCTGGCCATGTCAGTCTCAAAGGCAGGGCAAAAAGCCTGAACGCAAAATTAAGCGGCAGTGATGATCTGAAAGCAAGCGATTTGCTGCTCGACAGCGCCAGCATCAAGGTCACCGGTCCCGGCATGGCCGAAGTCAATGTGAAACAGGCAGGGGGTTCCAGGATAGTCAAGATAGACCGTAACGGCGTTGTCAATGAGTGACAACTGGCAAAGCAGGTAGCACAAAATCCAGCTATTCCATGGAGAACAGCTGGATTTTTTGTATAGGTGACGAATCAATTTCCGGCAGCTCTTGCCGGGCACTCGTACACCCACACGTTTGCCAGATGCAATTGTTAGTAATGTATGCAAGCACTACCCCGGTACAGCCAAAGCAGGGAAATTACGCTAAGATGATTTGAGTCAATTCAGCGACCGGGATCACAATGCCAAGACTTTCTCGCTTACTAGGCTGCCTATTGCTGGCGGGCAGTTGCTGGGGCAGCGCAATAGCGGCACAAGTCAGTAAGAGTGTCGTCTTGTTGATGAGTGAAGAACTGGACGGCAAAGGCCAGGTCATCCCCATACGGACCGAGATCATGGAAGTGCTGCATGCACTTGAACAACGTGCCGGACTGAAGTTTGAAATCCGCCGTTATCCCTGGAAACGGGCACTGGAAAATGCAGCGAATGGTGAAGGCCTGATCTTCGGGATTTCAAAAACCAGGGAACGCCTGCATAACTTTACATTCTCAACCCCGATTTTTGCCGATCAGTCACTACTGGTGACGCTGTGCAATGCAAAATTCCAGTTCAACTCCCTCAACGATCTCAAGGGCAAGACCATAGGCATCGTACGCGGCACCAGCTATGGCGAAGAATTTGACCGCCTGAGCAACGTGCTGTTCAAGGTGGAAGACGATACCGGCAACATACCTGGCCGCTTCCAAAAGCTGGTGATGGGACGCATGGACGCTTTTCTTTATTACAGCTCGGCTACCAACATCAGACAGCTGGAAAACCGCCTCAACCAGCAATATGCTGCCGAATTTACCGGCAAGCAGACAAATGCCGCCCTGTTCTGTATTCTGCCCAAACCCGTATCATCGGTAGATATACATATTGCGATACGGCCAGACCTTGACAGGGGTTTGATGGAAAAACTGGACCGCGCCATCGTACGCAGCCGCGAAGATGGCGTGCTGGCCAGAATCTACAATCCCAGATGAACTTGCAATATGAACGTATCGCCACGCAATAGTCCTTGCTCAGCGCGCACCCTTGTAGTGATGCTGCAATACCAGCCTGCTGCTGGCGATGAGGGTATTGAGACCCAGAATCAGTTGTATCAGCACATGACCAGGCAGACACCAAACTTGTCCGCGCGGTGCAGGATTGCCGGTAACTGCCATCAATACCGGCGCAACCCAGGCAGCTTCAGGCGTCAGATCCATCAATACGTCACCGTCAGAGTTGGTGTGCATGTACAGCTCGCCGCCATGCAGCAAAGTCAGGCATATACCCTGCCCTGTCGTGGGTTTGTTGCCCAGGGCCTGTTGCAATTCCCGGTGCTGCAAGTCCATCCAGGCTTCTACATCCGGGCCGCTTTCCAGCGAAATCCAGGGGTGTTCGGTCAAAACCGTGGTGCTTGTATCCTGCATGTCATTTAACATCTTGTATATTTGCCAGACTGGTTTTTAGCGCATGGTAATCTAAAATTCACGCTGATATTCAGTATTGTGACACGAACAGGGATATTTCCTGGCGACCAGAGCCGGGAACCATGATATTGCCAAAAACATTCTCTCTTACGAAGCACTTACGTTATTTTATTACAATCTCTATTTTAGCTTGCACATCCTGAGACTTGGCAATGCCGGTTTGTCACAGACAGTGGTTTATTCCATTCATTGCCCGGGGCTCGCACGAGAATACACCCAACCTTCTTCTATCCAGACTGGGAATTAATATCATGACTACTGTCTCTACACAAAAAGAAACTGTCATCGTCACACCTTATAGTGGTGACTACAGAATAGATGTACTGCTGCCATCTGCAACGGCACGCTGGAACAACGGTAGCCCGGTTGGTACCGCCGTAGAGGTGAGCTTCAGCTTCATGAATGCGGCACCCGGCTATGCTCAAGACTCTGACAAGAAGGGATTCAGCGTCTTTACCGATGAGCAAAAAGTAGCAACGCGCAAGATACTCGACCAGATTTCTCAGCAATTCGGTATCAGTTTCAAAGAGGTGTCCGACACCGCCGACAGCTACGGCTATATCCGTTTTGGCAATAATGCCCAGGGAAGCACCAGTGCCGGTTATGCGACTTATCCCGATACCTCAGACACCAAAACCAGCGGCGATGTTTACATTAACAATGAAGCCAGTGACAACCTGAGCAATATTGTGCCCGGTAGTGGCGCCTGGTCCACCCTGGTCCACGAAATTGGCCATGCGCTGGGCCTGAAACATCCTGGTAACTACAATGCAGGGGAACCGGCATCAAGCGCACCCGATAATTTTCTGGCCGCGGCAGAAGACAACGCCATCAATACCGTCATGTCTTATATTTCAGCCCCACAGGGACAGGAAAGAGACTTCTTCGGCAAATATGACTATCTTGCGCTGCAATACCTGTATGGAAGCAAAACCTACAATGCTGGCGACACCACCTACAATTTCACCGATGCGGATGGACGTGTACTGAAGGTCATCAATGACACAGGCGGTGTTGACACACTCAACATGTCTGCATTGACAATGGCAGCAAATATCAACCTGAACCCAGGTGCGAACAGTTCTGTCGGCAGGCTGGCGAGTGATACTGCCTCAATCAATAATGTTTCCATCGCTTACGGGACAGTGATCGAAAACGTGATCGGCACACGCTTTAGCGATGTCATGACAGGCAATAATGCCAACAACCGCTTTGAAAGCAACGGTGGTGGCGACACGGTGGACGGTGGCGCAGGTTTTGATGTATTGCTGATCAAGGAAAACCGTGCGGCATTCACAATAAAAAAAGGGAGCAGCGACGTTAAATTCATCAACAATTCAACCAATGATGTCACCTCAGTCATCAATGTGGAGCGCGTGCAACTCAACGACAAAGTAGTGGCATTCGATTTTGACGGAGTCGCTGGTCAGGCTTACCGCCTTTACCAGGCGGCATTTGACCGCAAACCTGATGCCGCCGGCCTGGGTTACTGGATTGCTGACATGGATAAGGGTTCCAGCCTGAGTACGGTCGCAGCCGGTTTTTTTCAATCTGCCGAATTCCAGAAACTCTACGGCGCCAATCCTTCGACGACCACTTTAATCACTAACTTTTACCAGAATGTCTTGCACCGTGCGCCTGACCAGGCTGGCTTCGACTACTGGAACAAGGAACTGAGCAGTGGTGTCAGCACACCTCAAACGGCACTGGCAAGTTTTTGTGAAAGTGTGGAAAACAAGGCACAGGTCCTGGCTGCCATACAGGACGGTATTGAATATACGATGTGGCTGGGATGATCATCCCGGTGAGATGGTCTATGCATGATTGCCTGGGCGCAGCGGCCGCGCTCAGGCAGTCATCATCATGTATCTGAATTACTTGATTTGCCTGACCTGCAAACCCTGCTTTTCGAGCATATCAAGAATGCTGTTGGGGCCGGAAAAATGTCCGGCGCCGACTACGATAAACAACTTCTTCTCCTTGTTCAGCATGTCGACAATTTTTTCTGTCATGCCTGGATTACGGTCATCGAGCAAGATTTTCATCAGTTTCTTGGAACCGGCATCCTTGTTGGCTGCATGCAGCAGGATTTTTGCGAGGTTTTCGGCATCGCCGTTTTTCCAGGCTTCTATCATGTCGGCAGTTTCACGCAGGATGTCACCGTTTTTCAAGCCATCCAGGGTCTGGGCCAGCATGGCGTCGGCATCTTCATCATTGAGGCTGCCAAGCATACTCGCCTGAAACGCCAGGCTTTCCAGTTCTACGATGTCTTTCTTGTCTTGTTTGGCGCGCAAGAGATAATGTAAGTCCACCCCTTTCGATGCATCATAACCCTGCTGCCTGAACAGGCTGAGAGTCAGCGCGGTGGCAGCGATGGTAGGCTTGAGGCTCTGGAATTGCACAACAGAAGACCCTACCATCGCTTGCAGGTTTTCCCAGGTTTTTTTACTGATGTGATTTTCCAGTTTGTCCGGAGCCGCATAGGTAAACAAGGGCATGGTTTTTTCTGCGGCCTTGGCGTCCGTCGTATCGACTTCAACTACCAGGGTGTCAGCCTGTTTGTAGGCCTGCTCTACCGCCTCGGGCATGGGGTAAAAACTGGCCTTGGCCAGGTGAAAGGACCCAAACAGGTAAGCGGTATTTTTTTCCGACTTGACTTCCCACATCACACCTTTGGCCGGCGTTTCTTTTTCAGCCTGGGCGTATGCCGTACCTAATGTCAGGGCCAGCCCCAGTACCGTCACGTACTTGAACATCAGTTGAGAAAATGCACTCTTCAATTTCATTATCGTTTTTCCATGTAAATTTTTCCTGGCGGCACAGAATACCAGAAAGCCCGGACTGTCATGTGTAAAACAACGCACTGTTACTGTCCACTAATACAAGGTAGCACGCTGTCTGACGGGTAATTCGCTATCGTACTTTTCGCCATCGACTTCAGCATTGCTCAAGGCAGCCAGAATAGTGCCTGGACTGGGCAAGTCCGGCTTGCCATCAAGGGCACGTTGCCACAAACGCGAGCGCAGGATGGCGCGGGCACACTGGAAATAGACAGCATCGACCTGTATGCGCAATACGCATTTGGGTGGTTTACCGTCAACGGCAAGTCTTTCCAGCAGTGCCGGTTCAATGGAAATACTGGCGCGACCGTTGACGCGCAGGGTTTCACCTGCGCCAGGTATCAGGAACAGCAGAGCAACATGCGGGTCGGACAAGATATTGCGCAAACTGTCAATACGGTTATTGCCACGCCGTTCGGGCAAGAGCAGGGTCTGCTCATCTTCCACCACGATAAAACCGGGGGCATCGCCACGGGGTGAGGCATCCATGCCCTCTGGTCCATGGCTGGCCAGTACAGCAAATGGTGAGGCTTCTATCATGGCACGGTAATGCGGATGCAGGTAAGTCACCTCTTTCGTGATCGAGGCAGTACCAACTTCATCAAATAGATGGCTGAGCTGTTCAGGTGTAGTAATCAGATGGGGATGGATCTGGGGTTGGGTCTGGGTTTGGACTGGTGTAACCATAGTGCTTCATCTTTCAAAAATACAAAAACTTGGGTCTGGCAAAGCGACTGTATTTTGCGGACGCATCAATTCTTGCCAATCACCGGGGATGCGCGCCATTCTGCCCTGGCCTGCATCAAAGCCTGTTCTATATAGGCTTCTTTATGCAGTTTTTCCAGCTGCCTGTTAATCAGCGGCAGATAACTGACACAGGGGCTTTGTGCAACCATGCCAAACAGATTCTGTGAATCGATCAAAAACGGGCGCACGGCCATCAGTTTGTCTTCCAGATTGGCAGAAGCCAGGTAAGCCTGACCGGAATGATAGCCTGTTATCACATAATCAAAACGGTTTGCCTGCAACATCCTGAACGCGGTTTCCAGGTTGTCTGTCTCCTTGATATTGAGGTGCTTGTCCATGAAATCATCAAATGGCAGGCCAAAACGGTTGCCGCGTGCAATCCCCCCGTTCAAGGCAGACAAGTCTTCCCACTTTGAAAAGCTGATGGGTTTGTCTTTTCTGGCAAAGGCGGCCACAGGATTATTCAGGACCAGCTCACTGAATAACAGAAAGCTGCGTCGCTCAGGCGTCGATTTCAAGGTGGTAATCATATCGATACCACCACTTTGTGCAGCACTGAGGACTCGCTTCCACGGTCCCAGATAGCGCACTTCATAAGGCAGACCAAGGTCATTCAGTATGCGGGTCAGGATCAGGATGCTGGCACCGTGAAACTGCTGCCCGTCATGCCAATGCAAAGGGGGGTAGGCAGGGTCTGCGGAAATGACGATGCGCTCGCAGCTGCCGACTGCCTGTGCAGGAGGAGAAAGCGTGACAAGAAAACCAAAGATGATCAAAACAATAGAGCGACACATAGTTCACTTATAGCTTACTTCTTGCAGGTTTGATCCTGGCACAACAGCCCTGGTTCCATCCAGCCATCAGCCAGCACTTTATCAGCAGCATTCGATTTTACTCTTTTATCATCCTAACATCGTTTTCGCCAAACTTGCTGATCTGTCTGAACACCAAAAAATGGACATGAACGTCATATTATTCTCTCGGCTTATTCAGCAGGGCCTTCAAACCCGCCAGTCTCTCTTTGGGCGTCAGGACTTCGGTTTCGGCAGGTACAGCGTCGCCTTCATCGAGCTTCATTTCTTTCAGGAACCTTGAAGGGTCACAATGCACCGCGACACCGGCGCGTTTGCGCTTCTTGCACCAGGTGATGTGCAGGCTGCGCTGTGCACGGGTAATGCCGACATACATCAGACGGCGCTCTTCTTCTATGCGCGCTGCGATGGTTTCCACCGGCGCATCCGGGTCGCCCTTGTGTGGCAAGATGCCTTCTTCCACCCCTACCAGGAAGACATGCGGATATTCCAGTCCCTTGGAAGCATGCAGAGTGGACATGCGTACTGCATCGGGGACTTCATCCTTACCTTCCATCATGGTCATCAGGGCCACCATCTGGGTCAGGTCAAGCAGGCTGCGGTGGTCATCAGTACCATCCTTGCCGCCACTGCCCTTGGTTTTCAGCCATTGGGTGAAGTCCAGGACATTCTGCCATTTATTCTGTGCAGCCCGGTCTTCAAAATTGTCATAAAGATAGCCTTCGTAATTGATTTCCTTCATCAGGTCGTCGAGCAACTCGGCTGCATGCCCTTCCCTGTGGGCATGCGCTTCGACCTGGTTGATGAAGTTGCAGAAATGCCGCAAAGGCCGTAATTGCTTCTCACTGAGTTTCGCTTCTATGCCGCCTTTGAAGACAGCAGCAAACAGCGAGCACTGCCATTGTCCGGCAAATGCACCAAGCACTTCCAGCGTCGCCTGACCGACACCACGTTTGGGTGTGGTGATGGCGCGGATGAAGGCCGGATCATCATCTTCATTGGCGATCAGGCGCAGGTAAGAAATGATGTCCTTGATTTCTGCCCGGTCAAAAAAACTCTGTCCTCCGGATATCGTATACGGTATGCGCTCACGCCTGAGCGCCTGCTCTATCACCCTGGCCTGGTGGTTGCCACGGTATAAAATCGCATAGTCCGAATAGTTGGCCTGTCGCTCAAAGCGGTGGGCAGAAATCATGATGGCGACCTGCTCAGCCTCTTGTTCATCATCGAGCATGCCCATGACCTTGACCGGGTCACCGAGACCATGCTCGGACCACAGTGACTTTTCAAACAGCTTGGGATTGTTGCCAATGACTGCATTCGCAGCCTGCAGGATGCGGGTACTGGAGCGATAATTCTGTTCCAGCTTGATGATTTCCAGGTTGGGAAAATCAACCTGCAGGGTCTTCAGGTTTTCTATCGTCGCACCACGCCAGGCATAGATGGCCTGGTCATCATCGCCAACGGCGGTGAACATGGGTTTTTTGCCTATGCCGGTGACCAGCAACTTGACCAGTTCATACTGGCAGGTATTGGTGTCCTGATATTCATCGACCAGCAGATAACGCAAACGGCGTTGCCATTTGTCACGCACCTGTTCATTGTTGCGGAATAACTCCACCGGCAGGCGTATCAGGTCATCAAAATCGACGGCCTGGTAGGCCGACAAGGTGGCCACATAACTGCGATAGATGCGGGCGGCCGTTGCCTCTTCTTCGTCCTGGGCCTGCCTGAATGCCTGGTCCGGGTCAACCAGGCCGTTTTTCCATAAGGACATGGCGGTCTGTATGCGCCGTATCAGTTGCTTGTCGGTGGTAATGGCCAGGTCCTGCACCAGGGAAAAACAGTCATCGCTGTCCATGATGGAAAACCTGTCTTTCAAACCCAGGGCCTGCGCCTCTTGCCGCAGTATCTTCACCCCCAAGGAATGAAAGGTGGAAACTGTTAACTGCTTGGCTTGACGTGGTTCAGCCAGCAGCTTGCCTATACGTTCCTGCATTTCCAGTGCAGCCTTGTTGGTAAAGGTCAGTGCGGCAATATGTCTGGGATCATAGCCATGCAATTCGATCAGGTTGACGATTTTCTGGGTAATGACCCGTGTTTTGCCGGAACCGGCACCAGCCAGCACCAGGCAGGGGCCTTCCATATAGTTAACGGCATTGCGTTGCGGGGCATTCAGACCATGGGACATAAGGGAAACATAGGGGAAACATAGGGGAAAAAACGGCGGCATCCGGAAAAGCTTGCAGGTGCCATTGTAAGGCCAACGCGCCTGAAAAGCCTGTTCATGATTGCAAGTGGTTCAGACCTGGCCAGATATTGACGTCATCACTAGTCGCACACCCAGAATAATTATCATGAAAACATTAAATATGAAAGAAAATTCAACAATTTTACGCACCCGATGCTGGAATTAAAGGCTAGACAATTATATAAGCTAAGACTATTCTTCAAGTCAGGAGGATGCATTTTATGAAAGATTTAAAATCCGCTCGTATCCTGCTGGTTGACGATGAAGAAAGAAACATCAGGCTGCTGGAAGTCCTGCTGCAGGCAGAAGGATATTCCACTCTCTACGCCAAGAATGGCCGCGATGCCTTGAAAATGACCGCTATCGCACAGCCAGACCTGATTTTGCTGGACATCATGATGCCGGACATGGATGGCTACCAGACGGTTGCTGAATTGAAAGCCAATCCTCTGACCCAGCCGATTCCTGTCATCATGCTGACTGCGCTTGATGACCGCGCCTCCAAATTGCGCGCGCTGGAAGCCGGCGCCGAAGAATTCCTGAGCAAACCGATAGATCGTGCTGACCTGATCATACGGGTACGCAACTTATTGCGACTCAAGGAATATGGCGATTTTCTGACTGACCATAACCGCATACTCGAAAACCAGGTGGAACAACGCACCAGGCAACTGGAAAGTGCCTACCGGGATACCGTATTCACCCTGGTGAGGGCGGCCGAACACAAGGATGAAGAAACCGGCCATCACGTAAAACGTATCAGCTACTATTGCCGGGTCCTGGCGCAAGCCCTGAATTTGCCTCTGGAGTTCCATGATGCGATCTTTCAGGCCAGCCCCATGCATGACATAGGCAAGATAGGCATACCTGACCATGTCCTCCTGAAACCGGGCAGCTTCAACCAGGATGAATGGAATATCATGCGGACCCATTGTGCGCTGGGCGCCAGCATCCTCGCCAGCGGAACTTCGCCTTACACGGAAATGGGCGCAGAAATCGCCCTCAATCATCATGAGCACTGGGACGGCAGTGGTTATCCCAATGGTCTCAAGGGTGAAGCCATACCAATTGCAGCAAGAGTCATGCAAATCTGCGATGTATATGATGCCCTGCGCAGTCGTCGCCCGTATAAACCGGCGATGGACCATGATGCCTCCCTGCAGATCATCACCGATGGCGACGGCCGTACCGAACCGGAACATTTTGATCCGGCTGTACTGTCCTGCTTCATTGCCCAGGCCGATCGCTTCGCCGCCATCTACGATCTGCATGCCGATGCCTGATGCCCTACACCCCGGTATTTTGCTGATCGACGATGATGTCGACCTGCTGCAATCGCTGATGCGTTTGTTACGACCACTGCAATGTGAACTGTTTGCAGCACAAGATGCCGGCGACGCAAGCAATATATTGGCACGCCAACAAATTGGCATAATGATTTGTGAACCACGTGACGAGAGGCTGGCCACATTTTTGATCGATACAAAAAATCGGCACCCTGACATCGTGCGCCTGATCCTGACCGGCTATCCGGATCTTGACAGTGTACTGAGAGCGGTCAACCGGGCCCATCCTTTCAAGCTGTTGATCAAACCCTGGCATAACGAAGAGTTGACTGCAACAGTCCGTCTGGCAATGGAACAGTACGCAGAGAACCGCGATCGTGAAACCTTGCTCAGGGATTACAAGGGCCTGCTGCAAAATGCCGAAGCCGCCCATGCCTTTCGCGCCATTGGTGCGCTCATGCATTCCATACACAGGGACATAGCCATCGAATCCCTGTACAAATTGCCGGTCGGAGTCTGCCTGCTGGCTGACGGTATGGTCAAGTTTTGCAATCAGCAGGCCCAGCATACGCTGAAAGACATGGATCCATCACCCCTCATCAGTGGTGTCGCAATTGGACAACTACCCGCCATACTGCGCGATGCACTCAAGGCTGATCGCAGCAAGCGCATACAAATACGCCTGAACGAACAGCAGAGACTGGATTACTTTGTACTTGACCTCAATGTCGGGACCCTGATTGCATTTGCTCCCGAACCGGGGTTGGGCAGACCGCAGCAGGCTTGATCACGCCAATGGAAAAAACGCTTCAGATATGAACTAGCCCTATCAGGAAAGACGCATCATGAAAAAAATCAGTTCCGAATTCAGGCTGGCAGGAGGACTTCTATTTGGGCTAATTTTACTGTTATCTGCCGGCTGGCAGCTTTACCGTGTCTTGCAGGAGTACCGGAGCAATTCCTTATGGGTTACCCATACCTACCAGGTGCTTGATCAGTTAAATGAAGTCAAAGCCGGTGTACTTGAGCTCGAAAGCATACAGCGCCTGTATTTCATCACCGGCGACGATGTATTTACCAATCAGCGTGACACCAGATTCAAGCAGGCACGCCAGGCTGCCAAAAATGTAGAATTGCTGACCGCCGATAATCCACGCCAGCAATTGCTGCACCGTGGACTGACACAGAAACTGGAAGAAAGACTGGGCGCTCTCGAAAAAACCCTGCACGTCTACCAGACCGAGGGTTTTGATGCCACACGCAAACACCTGATCAACGGCGCCCCACGCATCATCATGGAAACCCTGCTGGAACAAATCAATTCCATGGAACAGGAAGAACGGGTATTGCTGGAACAACGCAAGATCCAGATTGAAAGCAATTTCGTGCAAGCCCGCGGCATAGGCATACTGGTTCTGATCATTACTTTGGGTGGCGGTGTTCTGCTGTGGCAGCAATTCAGGCGCGACCTCATGCAAAGGGTGGAAGCAGAAACTGCTGTACGCGAAAGCGAATCGATGTTGAAGCAGGTGCTTGATATCTTGCCGGTAGGCGTGGTTATTTGTGATCGCGATGGCTTACTGACCCAGATCAATCCGTGCAGCAAGGAAATCTGGGGTGGTTCACGCCATGTAAGCCCGGATCAATATGGCGAATATGCCGGCTGGTGGCCCGATACCGGCAAGCGCATCGCCGCAGAAGAATGGGCCATGGCGCGCACCATGAAAACCGGTGAAACCATACTCAATGAACTGGCCGACATACGCTGCTTTGATGGCAGTCGCAAAACCATTTCCAACAGTACTGCCCCTTTGCGCGATGAAAGCGGCCGCCTCATCGGCGGCTTGTCGGTCAATGTTGATGTCACCGAATTCACCCGCACCGAGCGCAAGCTCAGGGCCGCGGCCCACTATGACGACACCCAGGTACAGGCACAAAACCTGTTTGCCTCCAGCTTTGAAAGACACGCCCTGTTTAATGGTTTGCTTTCCCTGCTGGCCGAGCGCCACGGCTACCTGATGTCAGCACTGTACAGTTATGACGAATGGTACGCCCGTTTTCGCTGCGAAGCCACGTATGGCCTGGGCCGCGATGTTCCACGCGAATTCGAAATGGGTGAAGGCTTGCTGGGGCAGGCGGCATTGACAGGGAAAAGCAATCTGCTCGATGCCAGCCGTCTTAGCCTGCAGACCGGCCTGGCCAGTTTCAGTCCCAAGTATGTGCTGATGATACCGGTGAATTATCAGGAACGTCGCCAGGCCATCATGGTGCTGGCAACCACCAATGCCGAAATCAGCGGCGAACAGGCTTTTCTTGAGAAACTCGCTGGTCAGCTGGCGGTCACGCTACATAATTTGCGCCAGTACAGTGACCTGAAACTGCTGGCAGATCAATTGCGCACCAGCAGCGAAGAAATCGCTGCCAAGAACCAGCAGCTTGAACAGGCCAGTCGCATGAAATCCGAGTTCCTGGCGAATATGTCTCATGAATTGCGCACACCATTGAATGCCATCGTCGGTTTTTCAGAAATACTCAAGGATGGCCTGATGGGCCCCTTGTCTGCTCAGCAAAAAGACGCAGCCGTCGACATCTTCGGCAGCGGTAAACATTTGCTGGCCCTGATCAACGACATCCTCGACCTGTCCAAGATTGAGGCAGGCAAGATGCAAATCAATCTTGAATCGACAGATATCGCCACACTGATACAGTCCAGCATGCAAGTGATACGTGAGCAGGCCACCCTGCAAAGCCTGCAAGTGTCCGCCAAAGTGCAGGATGAGCTGGGTGAAATCTGGCTTGATGAAGTCAAGGTCAAGCAAATTATCTATAACCTGCTGTCGAATGCAGTGAAATTCACGCCTGAGGGTGGCCGTATCCATCTTTCTGCACGGCGTGTCGATGGTCACGCAGTACCTGGCGGGCGCTATGAGCACTATCTGGAAATCATGGTCAGCGACAGCGGCATAGGCATACCCGAAGATGCCCAGTCCCAGCTATTCAAACCGTTCACCCAGATAGACAATAGCCTGTCACGCCGCTACCAGGGCACCGGTCTTGGTCTGGCCATGGTCAAACGTATGGCCGAACTGCACGATGGCAGCGTGGCCGTCAGCAGCATCGCCGGCAAGGGCTCAACATTTACCGTCTTGCTGCCTTGGCGTACAGCCAACCTGCCAGGCCGGCAATTTGACAGTGCACCGGTCACCAGTCATGCTGCCCATGGCCATGACAAAGCGATCAGGGATTTGCTCGCCCTGATTGTGGAAGATGACGACCAGGCGTCAGAAGTTTTGCGGGTACAACTGGAAAGCGTGGGATTTCGCGCAATGCGCGCAAAATCAGCCGAAGTTGCACTGAAAATAGCGGAACAGGAACATCCCGACCTGATCACACTTGATATCCTGCTGCCGGGTATGGATGGCTGGGAGTTCCTGGAAAGATTCAAACAACAACCGCTGTTCGCATCAACGCCCGTGGTTATCATCTCCATCGTCGCTGATCTTGGTCGTGGCCTGTCACTGGGTGCTGCCCATGTCATGCAAAAGCCTATCGCCAGGGAAGAATTGACTACCGCCCTGACCGTGCTCGGCTTTTGCCGTGATACTGAAGCAAAGCATAAAACGGCACTGGTCGTCGACGACGACCCCAAGGCGGTCAAACTGGTTTGTACCCAGCTGGAATCATTCGGCTATAAAACCTTATCTGCACTCGGTGGCCAGGAAGGGATAGACAGCGCCAGACAGCACGAGCCCGATCTCATCATATTGGACTTGATGATGCCCGAAATCAATGGCTTCGATGTGGTGGAAGCCCTGAAAAGTGATACAGTCACAGCAAGTATTCCAATTATCGTGTTGACAGCCAAGCAAGTCACTGTGGAAGACAGGTTACGCTTGAGTAACGATGTCAAAAAAGTAATGGAAAAATCCGAATTCAATCATGGCCGTTTCCTCGGTGAAGTCAAGCGCGCCATGATGGGCAGGGGTAAGTAAAATGGCACGCATACTGATCATAGAAGATAATCCAGTTAATATGAAACTGGCGGCCTTTTTATTGCAAAACGCCGGTCATGAAGTCTTGCAGGCCGTTGATGCCGAACAGGGCATGCAGGTCGCGCACGACATGCTGCCTGATTTGATCTTGATGGATATGCAACTGCCGGGCATTGATGGTATTACCGCCACCAGGCAATTGAAAACAGATGCCGCCACTGCCCAGATCAAGATCATTGCCCTGACCGCCTTTGCCATGAGCGGTGACGAAGAGCGCTTTCGCGCTGCGGGATGTGATGCCTATATGGCAAAACCCATACGTTACCAGGCGTTTTTGTCACTGGTGGACGCCATGTTGAAAGCCTGAATGCTGCGTCTGGCCAGACCATTTGCCTGTCTGGCTGCTTACAAGCAACGCCAGGCAGAGTAAACTGGCGGCATCAGAACAAAGGTGCCTTATGAAATTTGAACATTTAGTTGAAATCAATGACCTGAGCAATCCCATGATTGCTGTCATCAATCGCGAACAGCTCTGGCGCGGCCTGGTCTTGCGAGCAGAATTGCCCAAGATGTTTGTCTCCTACATCGACGATGTCAGTATCAGCGATCATAGCGAAGCCGGCATGACACGCACCCTGCGTTATGGTGAACTGCTCGTCACGGACCATGTCCGCTTTACCCAGTTTGAGCACATAGATTACGAAGTCCCGGCGCAAAATGAAATCCCCAGGTCTTCTTTACGCATGAGCATAGAGGAACCTCAACCCCAGGCACTGTTTGTCCGCTTTAGCTACGATGCCGGGCAAACGGCCCAGGAAGATGTCGAGAATGAAATGTATGACGAATACCGCAAATCTGCCTATCAGGAAGCAGACGTCGATACCATACGCATCATCCGTGAACTGGCAGAAAGCGGGCGCCTGGACGCCCTGCCATCCTGAAAATCGCCCGTTGCATTGCTGAGCACCGGCAAATTCGGGGATAATGCGCATCTGTTATCCGCTTAATCCCCATATTCCCCATCCTAATTGCAAGGTTACCCATGTCCAAGCGCACCACAACTGCCAATGGCAAATCCGTCAACGCTGTTGCTCCACCGTTACCGGTCCAGACCACCCGCCTGAAACGCAAACAGTTTGCCACCGATGGCGATGTGCATATCCAGGGCGATGCCGTGATCGCCACCCAGTTCATCGTGGGTGGCGATTGCCTGATCGATGGTGACCTGCAGGCTGAAGAGGTATTTTGCCTGGGCAAGCTGACCGTGACCGGTGATATCCGCGTGCAATCGCTGTATGTAGGCCAGGCGCTCGACGCCGGTGGCAATATTGACGTGGAATACCTGTTGAAGACTGGCTGCAATGCCGAATGGATGGCGCGCATGCTGGAACTGGATCAGGGCAAACCGGCCGCCGATGGCAGCGGCTTCATGGACAAGCTGGTCCATCCTGCCATTCTGGCGCGCTATGCCCACCATGATCCCTTTGGCGGCTTTGGCGATATCCAGGCACTCGGATATGTCGCCTGTGCCGACCTCGACTGTCATGGCAATGTGCAGCTCGATGACGTGCTTGAAGTTGGTGAAATCCAGTTTGTCGGCGGCCATCTGTCCGCTGCCGCCATCCATGTCGCTGGAGACTGCAATTGCCAGGGTGAACTGTTCAGTGAAACCGATATACAGGTGGAAGGTCATCTGTTCGCCGCCACCGTGATTTGCCAGGGCAATCTTGAAGTCGCCAGCATACACAGCCAGGGCGACATCAGTACCTGGGGTTATCTGCGCGCCAGCGGTGAAATCAGCAGCCTGCGCGGTGAAATCCATTGCGGACGCTGGATTGCCACCAAGGCTAGCATCTATGCCGCCAAATACATCAAGGCTGGAGAATCTGTCATTGGTGAAAAAGGTATCAGTTGCGGCAGCGATTACGGCATCCTGGCAGCGACCAATCTGCCACGCTCGCGCTGGGCCACACACGGCATGGTGTCAGCAGCGACCAAACCACGCCTGTTATTGTCCGGCCAGTTCGTCGAAGGCAAGAAAATCAAGCATATCGATGCACTGGAAAAAAAGCGTGAAACTGAACTCGACTGGGAAGTGCCGCGCCGCCTCAAACGCGAAATGCTGCAGGCCTGATATCTCGTATCCGGTATTGATGAATGATAAAAAAATCCGGCCCGGTGGCCGGATTTTTCAATTCAGAGGATATCCCGGCAAGACTATTCATTGATTCGCTGATGTCCGCCCGGGCAACAGCAAACGACGCAGCAGCCATATCCCTGCCATGGCCAGCATCAGCACCAGTAACAGCAGGAGCCAGTCAGACGCTTCCCAATCAGTCTGCACTTCCCTGTTGCTCATGCTCTGGTAAAGATACAGGACAAACATGTTTGAACTCATATGCAGGAAGATGCCCGGCCACAAAGACCGCGTCCGGTCATACAGCCAGGCACACACCACACCAATAATGCCAGCACTGACAAACTGATAGATATTCATATGTGCCAACCCAAACAACATGGACGAACCCAGGATTGCCCGCCAGCGTGAATACTGATTCAGGAAACTGCGCAGGATAATTCCACGGAACAGCATTTCTTCGAGCACGGGTGCAATCAGGCAGGCGGTGATGACAGAGCCGCCGCTACCGCCCATCATTTCGTCAAATTCACGCTGTTGCGTGGCGGAGACCGGTATCCAGTTTTCAATGAAGTTGGTGATCAGTCCCATCGATAATTCCAATGCAGGCAAGACCAGCAATAAAGGCAGGGCCAGCAGACAAATGGTCACGCTGACCCGGTTGCCTGAGGCGTGGAACAGCTTGCCATAGCTGAGGCGCTTGTACTGCAGCAGTACCGTAAACAACACCGCGTTCGCCAGTACCGTGACGACCCCATCGAGCTGTGCCGCCTCCATGCCGGTCACTGACTGCATGCTGTCAATCAGCGAACTGAATAACAGCTCCAGCCCCATCAGGAGAATGATGAGAAAACAGGCTTCCAGCGCACTGGGGAAATTTTCATTTTCTTGTTGCATAAAGGCAGGAGCGAACGTATCGACTGAAGGCCCGTTGCTGACAAGTCAGCAGCAACTACGAGTTAGGCAGATCTATATCCTGCGAGAATTCGCCGTCCACTTCTTTGATAATGGCCTGACCGGCCACCATGTGCTGTCCATTAAAACTCAAGGTCGGCCCGCCATACAGCGTCCAGCCCTGGTTCAGGGCTGTCGATACGCGCATGCAAAACGCCTTGTCATCGGGTCCGGTCAGGTAACGGTATAGTTTCATGTTGACTTATTCACATCCAGTTAATATCCAAAAATCAAACCGACAAACTGGCGGACATTATATGCCATCGTGCCCGGCTAATACTCAGGCAACTGGTAACAACAAGTGCGGCATATTTGCAGCAAATTAATTTTTCCCCTTGGCAATAGGCATCTTCAGGTTAAAATTGAAAAGGTTTTCATAAAGCCAATCATTCTCACTTCCCTCGAACGCCTCACTTCACTGAAATTTATTAAATTTGTGAAAACATTGCAAAAATTTTTACAGCGTTGGCAGCAGCGGAATATTTATACCCGCTTGTTCATACCAATACTTGTCCTGATTTTTGTTGTGAGCGGATTTCGTTATTACATGATGATAGAAAGTGAAACCCGGGACGCCAGGCACAGACTGCAAACCGAATTACGCCATGCAAATCACTACCTGACACCCGCCCTGATCAACCTTTCCTTGCAGGACAACCAGCAAGCCATGCACAGCCTGCTCTTGCGGGAAGCGATATCAAGCCCGCTGATACAGAGTATCAGCTGGGACTACCAGCGCCAGCACGTCACGGGGCAGGATACAGATCAGGAAAGGCCGGGTGTGCCGGACTGGTTTTCCGCCATCCTGCATCTGACCGAAGAAACTTCGCGACAAGAAGTTCGGCTGCCGAATGGCGACACCGGCTTGCTCAGTATACAAACCACTGTGGAAGGAGAAAAAGCACATATCTGGCAGAAAGTGATGACCCAGGCAAAGATTTCGTTGCTCATCGTCGTCACCATCTTCTTTCTGCTGGGCCTGATATTGCGCTCGAACACCAGAACCATGCACAGGCTGGCAGAAGCAACCGACAAATTCAAAAAGGGGCAACACGCCGTGCGCATGTCTGTCACCGGTACGGCGGAGGCCCGGGCACTGGCGAATACCTTCAATGCCATGGCCAGTGAAGTACAGGCTTTGCTGCTGACCCTGCAACGCAGCCAGCGCGAAAACAGTGAGCAACTGCACTTCACCTGGCAATTGCTCAATGCCCTGCCGATACCAATTTTTTTTCAGGACCAGCATGGTATCTGCCAACGCATCAACCACGCCTGGGAAGAGATGTTTGGTGTCAGCGCCAGAGATATCACAGGCAGAACCATGCCGCTGCTGGCAGTCGATGCCCAAGGGCAGGCAATGGTATTGGCGCACGACGCTGCCGACCCGTTGAAACTGGTCATGGAAACACGGGTACAGGCTGCCGGCAAAATACTTGATGTCCTTTACTTCCAGGCTAGTTTCACCAATGTCGATGGCCTTACCATAGGCAGCATAGGAGCCCTGATCGACATCAGCGAACGCAAGCAGGCGCAAGCGACGCTGGCGGCTGAAAATGAGCGCGTAGAAACCACACTGGCCTCTATCGGCGATGCCGTCATCAGTACCGATGTCGATGGCCGCATATTGACACTGAACCGTGTTGCACAACAGTTATGCGGCTGGAAAAGAAGTGAAGCGCACAACCACACGCTGCAGGAAGTATTCGCCCTCAGTGATGGCGGTCACCGCGCCAGATTGGCTGAGTTCCTGGGGCAAATTTCACAGCGTGAGGATATCTTGCAATCCGATACCCAGGTTTTGATTTCACGCAGCGGCCAGCAGTTTGAAATCGACTATACGGCAGCACCGATCAGGCAAAAGAATGGCAAGGTCATGGGTTGTGTGCTGGTGTTTCGCGACGTTAGTGAGAAACGCCGCCTGATGCAGGAGATTTCATGGCGGGCCGGTCACGATGTATTGACCGGACTGGAAAACCGCAATGCCCTGGCAGAGCGTTTCAATACCGCCATCGCCACTGCACATGCGCAGCAGACATGGCTGGCAGTTTGCCTGATCGATCTCGATCATTTCCAGAAAATCAATGAGAGCCATGGCCAGGACTTCGCCAACAAATTGCTGCAGCAAGTGGCCAGACGGCTGGAAAGCAATGCCGGCAACGAACATCACATTGCCCGCCTGGGTGGTGATGAATTCGTCATACTGCTGCAAAACCAGCATGATGTCGCTGGTGTGGAACTGAACCTGGCGCTGTTGCTGGCAGAGCTGGCGCAGACCTATGAAATAGAACAACAAAGCATCAAGCTCTCCGCCAGCATAGGTGTGGCCATTTACCCGCGTGACGATATCAATGCTGATACCTTGCTGCGTTGTGCGGACCAGGCCATGTACCAGGCCAAATTGAAAGGTCGCAATCAATTCCATTTATTCGATGCCGAGCATGACCAGCAATTACGTACCCACCATAATCAGCGTGCGCGTATAAGGCTGGCCCTGCAACAGGATGAAATGCGCCTGTATTTCCAGCCCAAGGTGAATATGCGCCTGGGCCGCATCGTGGGCCTGGAAGCACTGCTGCGCTGGCAACATCCCGACCAGGGCATCATCGGTCCCCTGCATTTTTTACCATTAATAGAACATACCGACCTGATCATTGATGTCGGTGACTGGGTGTTACAGCAGGCCATGGAACAATTGCGCTCCTGGACATCGACACACCCGGATTGGGTGATCAGCGTCAACATCGCCGCAAGACATTTTCAATGCATGGATTTTGTTGAGCGACTGAGCAGGATACTGGCCGACTATCCCGATGTACGGGCAGAACGGCTGGAGATAGAAATACTCGAATCCGCAGCCATACAGGACATACAGCATGTACGCGAAGTCATGCTGGCCTGCCAGAAAATGGGAGTCAGTTTTGCGCTCGATGATTTTGGTACCGGATACTCCTCACTATCCTACCTCAAGCGCCTGCCCGCCAATACCCTTAAAATTGACCAGAGCTTTGTACGCGATATGCTGGCAGACAAGGACGATCTGGCTGTCATCAGCGCCGTCATCGGCCTGGCCAGGGCCTTCAATCGCGAAGTCATCGCCGAAGGAGTGGAAAGTACAGAACACGGCGTCGCCCTGCTGCATCTTGGCTGCGAACTGGTACAAGGCTATGGCGTAGCCCGCCCCATGCCGGCAGCACAGATCAACGACTGGGCCAAGGCCTATGTCATCCCCGGCAGCTGGCAGCAAGGAAAGGGTTTGGAATGGGAGGGTGCCTGAGCCTGAACGCAAATGACATGGAGACAAAAGATGCAGGCAATTGACGGACGCTGCAGCTGTGGCAGCATACAGTATCACTACCCGGCCCCGGCCTTGCAGGTGGTTGCCTGCCATTGCGGCCTGTGTCGGCGCATGACAGGTGCCGCCTTGTCGGTCTATGTCGTGGTGAAAGCCAGGGCCTTGAATTTTACCAGGGGCCAGGACAGACTCAAACCCTA
This sequence comes from Undibacterium paludis, assembly GCF_022568815.1. Classification (GTDB taxonomy): domain Bacteria; phylum Pseudomonadota; class Gammaproteobacteria; order Burkholderiales; family Burkholderiaceae_D; genus Undibacterium. The sequence goes on from NZ_JAKZHX010000001.1 coordinate 1,003,595, forward strand.
TGCCGTCACCAACGATACGACACGCCATTTTTGCGCTGACTGCGGCACACCCATATTCAACCAGAATGCACAAAAATATGCGGGACTGGCCATGCTTTATTTAGGTACGGTAACCGGTCACGAGCAGTTGTCACCGGCGATGGCCTTGTATTGTGAAAGCCGCCTGCCCTGGTTGCAGTTGCCAGAATCCTGCCAGCAGTTCCAGCAAGCGCCGGAACGTCCTGCCAAATGAAAAAGGCTGACGATAGCCTGTCGTCAGCCCTATTATCTATTGCAAATTCCCTCGCTTATTTTGCTGGATATTTGATCGTCATTTCTTTCAACAGATTATCGGCATGATCGACTTCTTTCATGACCCATAGCATATAACGGATATCGACGTGGATGGCGCGGGTGATGGCCGTGTCAAAATACCAGTCCTTGGTGATGGATTCATAGGTTGAATCAAAATTCAAACCTACCAGTTCACCGTTTTTATTCAGGACGGCAGAACCGGAGTTGCCACCGGTTGTATCCGCACTGGAGAGAAAATTAACGGGGACGGTTTGCAGGGCATTATCCTTGAACACGCCATAGCGTTTTTCTTTCACTGCCGTAAGCAGGCTCTCCTGCATATTGAAAGGTGATTTGCCAGTGTGTTTTTCGACTATACCTTCAACGGTCGTGAACGGACCCTTGCTGACGCCATCACGCGGCGAGTAAGGCGCCACCGTGCCATACGTCACGCGCAGGGTAGAATTGGCATCCGGATAAACTGGCTTGCCCTGGGATTTTTTCCATTCTATGACGGCTTGCATATACTGTGGAATGACACGTTCAAGATTGCCATCGAGCTCTTTGCGACGGTCCTCCAGCGACATGGCGACATCATGCAGCTTCACCGCCAGGCGGATGAAGGCATCATCGGATTGCTCGAAAACCTTGCGGTCCTTGCCCATCCAGGCCAGACGTTTGGAGGTTTCACTCATGCTGCTTTGCTGGTACAGGCTGGCGACACTTTCCGGTGCCGGCAACAAAACATCCAGTCCCCGGGGATGGGATTTGGCCGGCAATTGACCATATCTTTGCAGTGCTGCCGTGAACCTGGCCTGGTCTACATTTTGCTGATAGGATTGTTCCAGGCGGCTCAGCTTGCCTGCAATGATATTCATGTCACGTTGCTGATAGCCCGGTTCGCGCAGCTCGTCCGGTTTCGTGCTTTCAATTGCGAGGCGATACAGGGTGCGTGCGCTCTTCAACATTTCGCTCGTGCTGGCAACCGACCAGGCAAATTCTTCTTCTGACATCGCCATATCGGCTGCGATGACAGCATCAAGCTCCTTGAGCAGGTTTTTATCACTGCCATGCTGAGCATACCAGCGGCGGAATTCTGCATCTTGACTGTCCTTGATGGCAGCGATGTCTTTACGCATAAAGCCGTCGAGCAGACCCTGGGTCTTCTTGAGACCATTTTGGAGACCCTTGACGACGCTGGCATAGCGCACAGCGGCGGCGGCGTTGCCAGACGTTGCCGCAGCGATCACAGACAGATCGGCCTGGGTTTCTGCCACTTTGGCAGGATAGCTGACATCACGCGCAAAACGTATTTCCGATGGCAATTTGTAACGGCTGGTGCGACCAGGATAACCCGCCAGCAAGATGGGATCGCCATTTTTCAAACCCTGGGCAGATACGACAAGGAAGTCTTTTGACTGATACGGAACATTGTCGGCAGACAGATCAGCAGGGCGACCATCCCTGCCCACGTAGGCGCGCAGAAAGGCATAGTCACCAGTATGGCGCGGCCATTCAAAATTATCGACCTCACCGCCAAAATTGCCTATCTTGTCTGAGGGTGCGTACACCAGGCGCACATCCCGTATCATGATCTGACGTATGCGGTAGTATTCCAGGCCACGATGGAAGCTCGGTACTGAACAACGGTAAGCCTTGTCCTGTTCACATTCGGCGATCAGGGCCTTGATGCGGTTTTGTACATGCTCAGCCCTGGCACGGCCAGACATGGTGGCAGTCAAACCCTTGTTGACCTGCTCAGTCACGTTTTCTACCTTGTCGGTAATGTACATGCGCGCATCGGGGCCTGCTGGCAATTCATCCGCCAGTGTCTTCGCCAGAAAACCGTTGGCGATATAGTTTTTTTCTGCCGTCGAATTTCTTTGCACAGCCCCGTAGGCGCAGTGGTGGTTGGTCACCACCAGGCCGGTACTCGATACAAAAGACGCCGAACAGCCCCCCAGGGACACCATGGCTGACATAGGATGTTTTTGCAAATCCGCCAATTTCTCTGCCGGTATATTGATGCCGGTGCGTTTCAGCTCAGACTTCAGTTGCGGCAACTGATAGGGTTGCCACTGGCCTTCGTCAGCGTGGGCAGATGAAAAAACACCAGCGAGTGCCAGCGGAAGAGCAAGGGATTTCAACAAAATACACTCCAAAATAAATTTTGAGGGCATGCACACGAATCAAGGCTTGCGGTTTCGCTGCGCCTGTTAGCGGCTGGCGGTTTCAACAACGGGACCGATTCTTTCACTTTAACTCGCGCACACAAATTGATTAATTGCCATGAAATAGAAGCAATTAGGCACAAATAGAGACATATCTTAGCTGAAATAGTTCCTGCATTTCTCCTGAGGAAGGCTGTAACTTCATCATTATTCCATTTAATGAAATAAATAATTAATTATATAGTCTATTCCTATATTTCAATGAAACGTACAAACTGTGGTCCATGCAATTGCATACCCGTTCCAAACATTCCAACCTCTATCGAATGGAAATATCATGAGCCGTATCAATCTCGTCACCAAAGAAACTGCCAATGCTGAACAACTGGCCTTGCTGGAAGCGATACAAATCAAACTGGGCATGGTCCCGAACTTTTTGAAAGCCTTTGCCAATTCCCCTGCCGCTCTGCGCGCATTCCTGGGCCTGCACGGTATCGCTGGTGAGGGCAGTCTGGACCCGCAAACCCGCGAGCGCATCGCCCTGGCAGTCGCGCAAAAAAATTCGTGTGAATACTGCGTTTCCGCCCATACCGCCATAGGCCGCGGTACTGGCTTGAACAATGAAGAGATGGTTGCCAATCGCGCAGGCAGCAGCCAGGATGCGAAAGCCGCCGTCGCCGTGAAATTCGCCCGCTCGCTGGTCGAACATGCCGGTGAAGTCACGGCAACGGAAGTTCTTGAAATGCGCGACCACGGTTATAGCGATGCTGACATTATCGAAGTCATCACCCACGTGGGCATGAACATCCTGACGAATATCCTGGGCAAGGCTGCTCGTCTGGATATCGACTTCCCGAAAGTCAGCCTGTAAATCCGCAAAAAGCCCTATCCCGTCACAGCGAGGAAATCATCATGTCACGTGCATTTGCCGATATCAGCTTTACCCCCAGCGTAAAAGCGGCGCAAAGCCTGTATGGCAGTCGCGAAGCCAATCGCGGTTTTGAACTGGTGGAAGAAAAACGTGATCACTTGCTGGAACGGGATATGGAATTCATCGGTGACCGCGATAGCTTTTACCAGGCAACGATATCTCAAAACGGCTGGCCCTATGTACAGCATCGTGGTGGGCCAGCCGGCTTCCTCAAAATACTCGATGCCAAGACCATCGCTTATGCAGATTTTTCCGGCAATGCCCAATACCTGAGCGTAGGCAATCTGTTTGCCAGTGACAAGATCTCTTTGATACTCATGGATTACGCCACCCGCCGCCGCATGAAGATATGGGGTCATGCCAACATCATTCATGAAGAGGAGGATGCGCGCCTTATCGCCAGATTGGAAATGCCCGGTTATCGCGCCCGTGTCGAGCGAGCCGTCGTGATTACGGTAGAAGCAGTTGAGTGGAATTGCCCGCAACATATCACACCCAGGTTTACGGAGAAAGAAGTGCAGGACATGCTGGCCAGACTGCTGGCTGAGAAGAGTCAATTGGGAGAACAACTAAAACAAAAGCTTGCATCAGTAAAACCCGCCAGCCTTGGCAATGGCCCGCTGGAACTGGTCATCACCGCAGTGCGTCAACTCAGTCCGCGCATACGCGCTTATGAATTGCGTGACCCGGCTGGCAAAGATTTGCCTGCAGTGAGCGCAGGCGCACATTTACGCGTACCTGTCCTGCTTGCAGATGGACAGGTGGCCACACGTCACTACTCTATCAGTTCGGCAGGTGAACAAGCTGACAGCTACGAAATTGCCGTGCTGGCCGAGCCAGAAGGTCGTGGTGGCTCCATGGCAGTCCATGATCATTATGCGCTGGGCATGCACCTGCATTGCGACCTGCCGCACAATGACTTTGCTTTGCATGCACATGCCGCACCCGCCGTGCTGATCGCGGGAGGCATAGGCATCACCGCCATCAGGCCCATGGCCAAGCAGTTGGCAGCGCAGAGGAAACCATACACTTTGCATTATGCAGGTCGTGTGCTCAGTGCCATGGCCTATAGCGCAGAGTTGCAAACAAAACTGGGTACTCCTTTGCACCTGTATGCGGCAGATCGGCAGCAGCGCCTGGATATACGACAGATCATGGAAGAGGCGGGTAAGGATAGCCTGTTCTATGTCTGCGGACCGGCCGGCATGATCACCGCCGTGTTGAATGCCGCTGAAGCTTTGGGGATAGACCCGCAACGAGTACGCTGCGAAAAATTTACAGTACAAAAATCCAGCCATGACGAAGAGATACGGGTAGAGCTGGCACGCAGTAAAAAAGTCATCCATGTCCGCGCTGATCAGACTGTTCTGCATGCCGTACGCGCCCATGGCGTCGCAGTGCAAGCGGAATGTGAAACCGGCAATTGCGGCACTTGCGCCGTAACACTGCTTGGCGGACAAGCGGAGCACAGGGATACAGTGTTGACAGAAGCAGAGCAAAAAAACCGCATCTGCATCTGTGTCTCACGCGCACAAGCTGGTGAACTGGTGCTTGATCTGTAAACCTATTTCTGCAAGGGCAGGAAGATGTCAGTGACCATCAGGTGCTCGGGCACATCAGGGAAAAAGCTGATACGCTGGAAGAATAGAGGAAAATCGCGCAGGCTCTCGGCACTTTGTGGCAGCCATTCGTTATATAAAAACCGCACGGTCTGGCCAAGCAGGGCATCTGAACCGGTGTGCCGGATGACAGCACACGCACCGGCCGGTATGACTTTGTTGACGATGCCGTATTCATTGGCAGCAACGGCTGCCGACACGGCGGCACAGAGATCGAAACGATATTCATCTGGAGCTGTCGTTTCTATATCGTCATACACAAGATTAAAGGTTGCGCTGACCGCAGGCGGTAATCTGTTGAGCTTGCGCCAGGCGATAAATTGCTGGATGCTTTTGCCAAGCAGACCGGGGGCACCGCGATGTTCCAGTACGGCGATACGGGTTTCGGGAAATTGTGTGATACGAACATCGGATAACTGGTAAGTGGTCGACATATGCTGTTCTCTCAAATGATGGATGGCGAGTTGTGTGTTATGCCAGACATCCCACTGAGGCTGTTTTCTGAATTGGGCAGGGCTCAGGCCCAGGCTTTTTTTGAAAGCACGCGAAAATGCCTCGCTGCTGTCATAGCCATTGTCGAGTGCAATGCTGATTACCTGCTTGTGATTGCGAAAAGCCAGTTCATGCATGGCTTTTCTCAACCTCAGCAATTGCACATAGCGAATGACGGCAAGACCAAAGAATTCGGAAAACTGCCTGTGGAAATGAAACCTGGAGAAAGCGGCAACTTCACTCAAACGATCAATCGACAGATCTTCATCGAGATGGGCATCGATGTACTGCAAGACCTTCAACATCCTGGCTTGATAACTGACTGCGCGCTCACTCACTGGTTTCCTCCTGGCAGATCACAGCGTAGTGAAACCCTGCCTTGCAGGCATGACAGTTCTTGCTCATTTGCTGGCAACCCTGTTTACTCCTGCCGATGGCGCAGACGTTCCAGCAGGGCCTGTTCGCATAATTTGAAGAGCATATAAAAAACCATGGCTGCGCAGGCCGTCAGTATCAATTCCAGGAATTGCTGCAAGCCGCCTTCGACCAAACCTATCCAGCCGTTGTCCAGTATGTATTCGGCATTCGCGCTGAACAGGTGCACCAGGTCGAAAGATAATTTGCCAAAAGCGACAAAGCTGAAAGTCAGCAGCACAAAACATGGGGCAGGATGCCCGCACATCCAGGTATACCATTTGCGCTGCCTTGACATGAATGCTCCTGTGAATAAAACCTCATCATTGCGCGGCACTGGCCTTTTCGGCAATTTCTTTTATGCTTTGCAAACCCTCTTCAAACTTCGTCCCTACCATGTTATCCATGCTGAAAAACACACCCATCAATTTGGACATGAAATTGCAGGGGCCAAACATGGCATGGCTGAGAACTGTGGTATCACCCTTTTCTTCCAGGCGAAATTCTATGGTATTTTGCGCTGCAAAGGGTTTGATGAAGTTGATTTGCAGACGCAGGTAGTCACAGGGCCGTGTTTCGAGAATTTCCATCCTGCCCTCGCCCAGATCCCGGTTGCCTTTCCAGGCATAGATCGCCCCTTTTCCCTGTGCCATACCACTGTAGGTACGCTGGACCGCCGGATCCGCTTTCTCCCAGGGCGACCAGGCCTCCCATTCATGAAAGTCATTCAGCAGGGAAAAAATCTGCAATGGTGTGGCGCGCATGCTTAAAGAACGCTCTATGCGGAACTCGCCGGGCCGTGAAGCAATGAACAGCAGGAAAGCCAGTACTAGAAACACGATTATTGCCGTTAGCATCATGATGTAACTCCATTCAAAAAGACATCGTGGAAAACATATTGCGTGCCTGTACCTGTTCATGTCTGCCAATCAAGAATAAACAAGCAATAAGCAAGCAGTACGCTCTGCTACCGTGAAGCATACATGGCATTTTTTACATCATGTAAGAATTTGTATGGCGAATAGAATGGCTTAGGATGCTCTGCTACCATCCATTTCACAGTCTGGGGAATAAACTGAACGTCAGGCAAGTAAATATGCCAAAATAATGCTGTTATTACAATACAATGCTATTAGCACATGTCATTCCACAAGACAATTTTCACCGCCAAAACGAAACTCCATAAAATTGCCTCAAGAATTCAATCACTTTTTATCCAGATTTTATGTCCACACCTAAAGGCACATCACCCACCACCACCCTGCGTCTGCCCGGTGTCACCTTTATAGACGCCCTGATACACGGCATCAAATGGGGGGCGTTGAATGGCACGGCCACGATCACTTACAGTTTCCCATGGACAACGGGTGAGTCTTCTTTTTATGGCTACGCTGGGTCCAGCGACTACTCCGACGCCAAAGAGCCCACCGCAGGTACCCATACCGCACTCAGTGTTGAACAGCAGAATGCCACCAAGGCAGCCTTGCAAGCCTGGGCGAATGTCGCCGATGTCCAGTTCATCCAGGTGGCTGACAATAGCAGCAGTGCCGGCGATATCCGTGTTGCCTGGACTTCGGCAACGGATAAAACCAGTGTAGGCAGCACAGCCTGGGGCTGGGCTTATCGCCCCAGCGACAGCTATCCTGTTGGTGGTGATATCTGGATCTCCGGTACCGGGCAAAAAAGCAACCCGGCCTGGAATGTAGGTTCATACAACTATGAATCACTGATGCATGAGATCGGCCATGCGCTCGGGCTCAAGCATACCTTTGAAGGTAACGTGGTCCTGCCCACAGCCTTAGACAATAACCAGTATTCCATCATGTCCTATACAGGGATCACCAATGACCTGTTCAGGACCATCACGTATGACAGTGGTGGAAAACCCACATTCTCTTTCCAGCACATCGTGCCGGAAACACCGATGGTATTTGATATCGCGGCCATGCAATATCTGTACGGTGCCAACAACAGTTACCACACCGGGGATGACGTCTATACCTTCGACCCCAGTACACCTTTCCTGAAAACCATCTGGGATGCAGGTGGCAACGACACCATCTCGGTCGCCAATTTCACCATGGCCTGCGTGATTGACCTGACACCAGGCAATTATTCCGACATACGTATGGTTTCAGCCCCCAATCCGCCGGGTTATACCGGTGGCACCGTGCCGACATATGACGGCAGGGACAATCTGGGTATCGCTTTCGGGACCTATATAGAAAACGCCATAGGCGGTGCTGGCGATGATCTCCTGTATGGCAACAAAATCAATAATACCTTCACTGGTAACGGTGGCAACGACAGGATAGATGGCGACCAGGGGCTGGACACGGCCATGTACAACGGTATCCACAATAACTACACCGTGACTACCAGCGGTGTCACCACCACAGTCAAGGCCAAAGTCGGCAGTGAAGGTACGGACAGCCTGATCAATGTCGAGCGCCTGCATTTCAGTGATGAAAACATTGCTCTTGATATCAGCGGTGTCGCCGGGCAGGCCTATCGCCTGTACCAGGCTGCCTTTGACCGCAAACCCGACTTGAAGGGTCTGGGTTACTGGATTGCCGACATGGACAAGGGTTCCAGCCTGACGACGGTGGCGGCAGGCTTCATGCAATCAGCAGAATTCCAGGCGCTGTATGGCAACAAGCCGTCAAATACCGTGCTGGTGACCAATTTTTACCAGAATGTCTTGCACAGGACGCCGGACAAGGCTGGCTTTGACTATTGGCTTGACCAGCTCAACACCAATAAAATCACTGCTGCCGGGGCACTCGCCAGTTTCTGCGAGAGCACAGAAAACCAGGCCCTGGTCATAGGCAGCATACAAAACGGTATCGAATACCTGGTCTGGGGCGCATAAACAGCACCCTGCACTGCAAAGCCTCCCCATCCGGGGTGGCTTCCCCTACAATGACGACATATCCTGCATTGCCGCCCGCTACCCGGGCGGCATGTTGTCGTTTTCACTTTAAGAACACCCCATGTCAGAAGCCACCGCATTCAATACCCTGCCCCTGTCCCCCGCCCTGCTGGCCAATCTGGACAGTCTGGGCTACAAGGAGATGACCGCCATACAGGCAGCCAGCCTGCCCGTCATCCTGCAACAGCAAGACCTGATCGCCCAGGCCAAGACCGGCAGCGGCAAGACGGCGGCATTTGGCCTGGGCATACTGGCCAAACTCAATCCTACATATTTTGCCGTACAGGGACTGGTGATCTGCCCCACCCGCGAACTGGCCGACCAGGTCGCCAATGAACTGCGTCGCCTGGCCAGGGCCATACAGAATGTCAAGATCGTCACTCTGTGCGGTGGCACGGCCATGCGCCCCCAGATTGCCTCACTCGAATTTGGTGCCCATATCGTCGTCGGCACACCGGGGCGGCTGATTGATCACATCAGCCGCGGCACCATCAACCTGAAAACCGTACAAACCCTGGTACTCGATGAAGCCGACCGCATGGTCGACATGGGGTTTTATGACGATATCTATGACATCGTTGCCGCCACACCAGCCCGCAGGCAAACCCTGTTGTTCTCTGCCACCTACCCGGACGATATCCGCCAGGCCAGCGAACAGTTGTTGCGTGACCCGGTGGAGATCAAGGTTGAATCCCAGCATGCCGCCAACCACATAGAACAATTGTTTTACCTGGTCACACCGGAAGAGCGCAATGCCGCTGTCGCCACCCTGCTGCATCATTACCAACCCACATCCACCATCGCCTTTTGCAATACCAAGATACACTGCCGTGAACTGACAGAAGAATTGCACGCCCAGGGCATCAGCGCCCTGGCCCTGCATGGCGACCTGGAACAACGCGATCGCGATGAAGTGCTGATACGCTTCGCCAACCAGAGTTGCTCAGTCCTCGTCGCCACCGACGTCGCCGCCCGTGGCCTGGACATACAAACGCTTGGCGCCGTCATCAATGTCGATGTATCAAAAGACACCGAAGTCCACATCCACCGCATAGGCCGCACCGGCCGTGCCGGTGAAAAAGGCCTGGCACTGAGCCTGTCCACGCCGGGTGAAAAGAAATGGGTGAAACTGATCGAAGAATACCAGGGCGAGCCCGCCAACTGGGGCGATATCCACGCCCTTGAAGCTGGCCCGGTAAAAGACTTGCAGGCCCCGATGATGACAATCTGCATCATGGGCGGCAAAAAAGACAAACTGCGTCCCGGTGACCTGCTGGGCGCCCTGACCGCCGACCTCGGCCTGAAAAAAGAACAGGTAGGCAAAATCAATGTCTCCGAATTCGTCACCTACGTGGCAATCGACAGGCACGTCGCGGAAAAGACCGTAGACAGACTGAGCCGTACCAATATCAAGGGCAGGCAATTCAGGATGCGGATTGTTGATTGATGGCGTCACCAGTAAGCTGAAAGCGAGCAGGAAATCAGCCTGACGATGAGCAGGTCACCAGCAACAAGTGGTGACCTGTACATTCTCTCATACCAGTATTACATCAAGCTCACACCAGTAAATCCGCCAGACTGCGTGCAATCACCTTGGTCGCCTTGCGCAAGTCTTCCAGGTCCAGACGCTCGTCAGCCCGCTTGGCATGGGACTCCAGCACCGTCCTTGGCCCCGCACCATAGATGACCCCAGGGATGCCCGCTTCCGAGAACAGCCGCACATCGGTGTAGAGCGGCGTACCCAGGGCCGGAATCGCTTCCCCAAACACGGTCTCACCATGCTGTTGTATCGCGGCTACCAGCGGTGTATTGCCCGGCAGCGGACGCATGGAGTTCGCCAGCAGGATGCGTTTGACCTCAACACGGATGCCGGGCAGCTCTGCCGCGGTATCGCTGATCAACTGGCGCAGCGTCGCTTCAACCTCTGCCGGGTTTTCTTCCGGTATCATGCGGCGGTCCAGCTTGAAGCTGACCCGGCCAGGGATGACATTGGTATTGGTGCCACCCTCTATCACCCCCACATTCAAATAAGGATGGGTAATGCCTTCGACTTTTGATGTGACCTGCTTGTACAGGGTGTTCTGTGCATACAGGACATTCAGGATTTTGACTGTTGCCTGCAAGGCATCAATGCCGGAATCCGGTATCGCTGCATGGGCCATCTTGCCATGGACCGTCACTTCCATCTGCAAACAGCCATTATGGGCGGTGATGACCTGGTAAGAGAAACCGGCAGCAATCATCAGGTCAGGCTTGATCAAGTTATGTTTCAACATCCAGCCCGGGCCGACTTCACCACCGAATTCTTCATCATAGGTAAATAACAATTCCAGCGTACCGGCGGTCGGTCTGGCAACCGCTTCCAGGGCACGCAGGGCAAAGGTATAGGTCGAGAAATCGCATTTGCTGACGGCGGTGGCGCGGCCATAGATCTTGCCATCGACGATCTCGCCGCCATAGGGGTCTTTGGTCCAGCCCTCACCGGGTGGTACCACGTCGCCATGGGCATTGAGCAGCACGGTCCTGCCGGGGCCATAAGTCCGGCGCACCAGCAGGTTGGTGATGCTTTGCAGGCCGGCGGCCTTGACTTCACTGTCGGGGACGGCATGTTTTGTTGCAACAATCCCCATGTCCTGCAGCAGGTCAGCGGTGCGTTCTGCGTGCGGGGCATTATTACCGGGCGGTGTATCTGTCGGCACGCGCACCAGTTCTTGCAGGAACTTGACCTGCTCGTCAAAGTGGGCGTCTATCCAGGCGTCGAGTTGTTGGTAGTGATTCATTGTTCTCTTTCTTGAATGTGGCTGGTTTATTTCGCACCGGACTGGAACCAGGCGCCGACGACTGCACGTTCTTCTTCTGTCATTTGCGTCATATTCCCTATGGGCATGGCCTTGAGTTGCACGGCCTGCATATTCACCTTGACGGCGTTTTGCCTGATCAGTTCTGGCGTATCGAGCTTGATACCGGCAGGTGCAGCGGCAAAACCAGGTTGTGTCGGCGCTGCGGCATGGCAGGACACACAACGCTGATTGATGATGCCCTGCACCTTGCTGAACTGTGCAGCCTCTGCTTCTGCCGCTGACAATGCCGGGTCAGGAGCTGCTGCTTTGGCTGGCGGCTTGGGTGCAATGGCGACGGCCACCGCCAGCAGCAAGGCGACACCGGCGGCAGGATAAGCCCAGTTGGTAATGCCTTTGTGACGCAGGTTGAAGAAATGGCGTATCAATACACCCGCCGCCATGATGAAGGCCAGTACCAGCCAGTTATAGGCATGGTTATAAGTCATTCCATAGTGATTGCTGATCATGATGAACAGCACAGGCAGGGTAAAATAATTATTGTGCACGCTGCGCTGCTTGGCTTTCTGGCCGTGGATGGGATCAGGCGACTTGCCCTGCAACATGGCATCAACCAGTTTGCGCTGGCCGGGGATGATCAGCATGAGCACATTACCGACCATCATCGTGCCTATCATGGCGCCGACATGGATATAGGCGGCACGGCCGCTGAGCAATTTCGACAATACATAGGCAGCAGCAACGATGAAGACAAACATGATGATACCGAGCAGTCCGTCGCGTTTGCCCAGCGGTGAACGGCACAGCAGGTCATACACGGTCCAGCCCACCAGCAGCGTACCGAGGCCTATGCCTATGGCTTGCCAGCTCGATAGATCAGCCACGGACTTGTCTATCATCATGGCCGAGGCATTGAAATAATAGACGATGAACAAGAGGCTGAAGCCCGACAGCCAGGTGGCGTAGGCTTCCCATTTGAACCAATGCAGTTCTTCGGGCAATTCCTTGGGGGCGACCAGGTATTTTTGCGGGTTATAAAAACCACCGCCATGCACGGCCCACAACTCGCCGGACACACCCTTGTTGGCCAGTTCAGAACCCGGCTTGGGCGGGCGTATATTATTGTCGAGCCAGACGAAGTAAAAAGACGCACCGATCCAGGCAATACCAGTAATCAGGTGCAGCCAGCGTACGATCAGGTTGAGCCACTCGGTGCCATAGGCAAGTAAAAAAGCTTCCATGTTTTCTCTCATGTTTGAAGCTCGTCTGCCTCCGCGGGCTCTTCAGACGAGAGGGATAAACATCCCAAAGTGGTCGCGAACCGTATAGCTCCGCTGCGACCAGGTGTTTCTGGCAGCTTGCGCCGCCATGACTCACGGTTTTAGTGCCGAAAAACCACACGCTATATCTATTTGCGGCAAATGTCTCCTGTTACCGCGAATAGACCAAGGGCAGGTAATGCTGATAGCAAAAAACTTGGTGAAGTCTGGCAACGATAAACTTTTTCCTTACAAACTTCATTGAAAACGAAGTATATTAAAAATACAGATTTCGATATAGGCAAAGCTGATCATCATCATGGCGCAACTCCCCAATCACCTGGACCTGCATTTGATACGCATACTTTATCTTTTGCTCAGTGAAAGAAATGTATCGCGCGTTGCCCTCAAACTCAACCAGCCCCAGCCTTCGATTTCTGCCTCGCTGCGCAAGCTGCGCGAACTGACCGGTGACCAGTTGCTGGTACGTGGCGGCCGCGGCATGGTGCCGACACCGCATGGTGAAAGCCTGTTGAAGCCTGCCAAGCGCATACTGGATGAAACCGAATTATTGTTTGAGCGCAAAGTCCCCTTTGTTGCCCAGCAAGAAAGCAAGACTTTCCATATTGCCGCGCCGGATTCCCTGCATGTACAGTTCCTGCCCAGCGTCGTCGAACGTCTGCGCCGTGAATCCCCCAAAAGCCGCATTGTCATCCATGGCCTGGGGGCGGAAGTCGATTATGTGCGCCACCTGTCTGATGGCGACATGGACCTGGTCATCGCCAACTGGGATGAGCCGCCGCAACACCTGCATCTGTCCAAGCTGTTTGAAGACCCCATCGTCTGCGCCATGCGTGCCGACAGCCCCTATGCCAAGCGCACCGACAGCGAAGCCATGACGCTGGAAGACTACCTGAGCCTGCCCCATGTCGCGCCTTCACAATTGTTGTCCGGCTACCACGGTGTCATCGATGCTCATCTGGAAAGACACAACCTGCGTCGCAACGTGGTGGTGGAATCAGCTTATTTTGGCCTGATGCCGCATATGCTGACGCAATCCGACATAGTGCTGACCACCGGCAGGCAATACCTGAGTTTTTATGAAAAAAGCCTGCAACTGAAGACTTTTTCCATCCCCATCAAATTCCCGCCGCTGCGCTTTTACCAGCTCTGGCATGAGCGTGTTCATCACTCACCAGAGCACAAATGGCTGCGTGAGCAGATTGCCCAGGCAGCCAAATCCCTGATGTCCAAATAAATTGCAAGACTTCCGCAAAATTGTCCCAGCAAGGCTAACGCTTTAGGAAGCAGCCCTTACAAGGGCTGCTCGTTACGTTGGCAGACCCCATGGTGCCTGAAACCCCGACTACACCACAGCGACGAAGACAGTACTTTAGTACCGAATCTTGCTAAATACAGGAGCTACAACGCAGCTGTGGCGATTTTACGGGAGTCTTTGCTTAGCTACCCCGGTAGGTGGAGTAGGCCCAGGGCGATACCACCAGCGGCACATGGTAATTCTGGCTGGCGTCGGCTACGCCAAAGGCCAGGGTCACACGATCGATGAATTTCGGGCTGGGCAGCTCCACGCCCTGTCTGTCGAAATAATCACCGGCGGCAAAGACCAGCTCATATTGCCCGGTCTTCAGGCTGTCACCCTCCAGTAGCGGAGTATTACAGCGGCCATCATGATTGGTGACCTCGGTTTTCAGCAAGGTCTTCTGCCCTTCTTCAACTGCATACAATTCTACCTGCACGCCCGCGCCAGGCTTACCCAGGCTGATATCAAGCACATGTGTGCTGAGCTTTCCCATCTTGATCTCCTATATTGACGTCTTGAAATGCGCTATCAGCCAAATCTTATACCGCCAGCGGTCTGTCAATATACTATCAGCCATATACAGATCATGAAGTCAGCAGCACATTGCAGCCAGAGAATGGGCTTAAGCTTGCAGCCAGCAATACATGCCAGCTTTTGCCTGGGCACTATATAAACCTGAAGATGACAAAACGGCGGCGACGACCGACGCATTTATGACAACGACCCTGGACCACCTGAACCACTGTACGGCGGCAGAATTTGTACAAATCCTGCACGGTATCTATGAACATTCACCCTGGATACCAGAAAGAGCCGCTGCGCAAAGACCTTTTGCCAGCATCCACGCCCTGAAGCTGGCGCTGCAAACCGTGGTCAGCAGCGCGACGGAAGCAGAACAACTGGGCCTGATCCGTGCCCACCCCGAGCTGGCAGGCAAGGCCGCGATTGCCGGTGAGCTGACCAGGGAATCGACCGGCGAACAAGCCAAGGCCGGCCTGATCAATTGCAGCCCGGAAGAATTCGCCACCCTGCACCAGTTGAATGCCGATTACAACAGCAAGTTCGGTTTCCCGTTCATCCTCGCCGTTAAAGGACCTGACGGCAAGGGTTTTACCCGCCAGGCCATCATTGCCACCTTCCAGCGTCGCTTTAAAAACCAGCGCGCAGACGAACTGGCCGAATGCCTGCGCCAGATCGGCCGTATCGCCGAACTGCGCCTCAATGACTTGCTCGAACACAGCCTGCAGTTTGGCAACACCATCATGGCCTGGTCAGAAACCCTGGCCGCCTGGAGCGATGATGAAGATGGCCTGACCTGCGCCTATATGACCGATGCGCACCAAAAAACAGCAGCGCAACTCGCCAGCTGGATGCGTGAAGCGGGCATGCAAGTGCATATTGACGCCGTTGGCAATGTGGTTGGTCGCTATCTGTCGGACCAGGCTGATGCAAAAACCCTGCTGACCGGCTCGCATTACGACACCGTCTGCAATGGCGGCAAATACGATGGCCGCGAAGGGATACTGCTGCCGATAGCCATCGTCAGACATCTGCATGAAAGAAATGAAAAACTGCCTTTCCATGTCGAAATTATCGGCTTCTCGGAAGAAGAAGGTGTGCGCTTCAAGAGTACCTTCCTCGGCAGCAATGCCATTACCGGTCAGTTTGACCTGAGCTTGCTGGACAAGACTGATGCCGATGGCGTCAGCATGCGTGCCGCCCTGCAGGCAGCAGGCCACGATGTGAGCCAGATACCGGCAATAGCACGCGACCCCGCACAGATACTGGGTTATGTAGAAGTGCATATAGAGCAGGGCCCGGTCTTGCTGGGCCGTGACCTGCCAGCCGGCATCGTCACCTCCATTGCTGGCAGTTGCCGCTATCAGGTACAGCTCAGGGGCGTCGCCAGCCATGCCGGCACCACACCGATGAGCATGCGCAAGGACGCAGCGGCGGCGGCAGCCGAAATCATCCTGTATGTAGAACAACGTTGCGACAATGGCACCTCCCTGGTAGGGACAGTGGGCCAGTTGCAGGTGCCGCATGGTTCGGTCAATGTGATACCTGGCTCCTGCAATCTGTCGCTTGATATCCGCGCCGCTGATGATGCCACGCGCGATGCCGCCGTCAGCGACATCCTGGCGAAGATAGAGACCATCTGCCAGCGCCGCAACATCGAAGTCAAAGTCATCAAGGCCGTATCTGCCCCCGCTGCACCCTGCGCACCATGGCTGATGCAGCAACTGGCCGCAGCAACGCAAAGAGCGGGCCTGCCAGCGTTTGAATTGCCATCAGGTGCAGGGCATGACGCCATGGCGATAGCAAAAATGACCGACGTAGCCATGCTGTTTACCCGTTGTGGCAACGGCGGTATCAGCCACAACCCGCTGGAAACCATGACAGCCGACGACGCAGAAATCTCGGCACAGATATTGCTCGATTTTTTAAGGAATTTTAAGAGGAAACCTTAAGACCGAAAGGCTCACCACAGAGTCACAGAGAACAGCATGAGAAAACCTTATTCTGTTTTTTTTCTCTGTGCACCTCTGCGCACCTCTGTGGTGTAGCAGGGAATTCATGCGGCATGCCGCATGCCTGCGGAACGAAGACTTCTTGCAAGAAGTCTTTCCTTCCTCTGTGTTGAGAGGTTTTCCAAGCTTTACCAGGATTTCTGGCGCCACTTTCAGTATTGCCTGCATCAGCTTTGCAATGAAGACCTGATGCGGGACCAGGACTGAGCTTGAGCCTGCTGCCATGTGCGATGCTTACCACAGCATGGTATGAGGCGACGCAAGAATATGCCTTCACCGGCATTTTTTTACGACGCAGATCAATCCTGACGTGATGTGTTCCCAGTTACTGGGAGATACATCGCGTCAGGCAGCAGTGAAAAGCGCAGTCGGATTCATTACCCCGGCTGTATTTGCAGCCGTCCTTCCTGACGACACTATCGTCGCGGAGGCAAACCAGGAGTCTTGCGCACAATGCATTCTTCCGTCATCCCGATTACCAGTCGTTTTTATTTCCAGTAATTCAGTATGTGCATTTCCCGCCATCACTGAACAACAGTTCCGTCAGAGAACCCGGCAGTGATGTGGCAAAAAACCAAACCATCCAAGCAAGGAAGAGACGATGCAAACGACGATACACCCGGTAGATGAAAAGCTACCAGCAGCAAAATTATTTACTCTGGGCATACAGCACGTGCTGGTGATGTATGCCGGGGCGATAGCCGTGCCTCTCATCATCGGCGGTGCTCTGCATTTACCCAAGGACCAGATCGCCTTTCTGATCAATGCTGATCTGTTCTGCTGTGGCCTGGTCACCCTGATACAGGCACTCGGCATAGGGAAATTCGGCATACGCATGCCCGTCATGATGGGCGTGACCTTTGCCGCCGTCGGCCCCATGGTGGCGATGGCGGGCAACCCCAGCCTGGGCATACTCAGCATTTATGGGGCGGTGATTGCATCAGGTATTTTTGGCCTGGTCATCACGCCTTTCATGAGTCGTGCCGTGCGGTTTTTCCCGCCTGTCGTCACCGGCACCATCATCACCGTTATCGGCATCACCCTGATGCGCGTCGGCATCAACTGGGCGGCTGGCGGACAACCGATGATCTTTGATGCGGTCAGCAAAAGCATGCAAGCCAATCCCAACTATGGTGCACCGCTGCATCTGGCGATCGCCTTTTTTGTGCTGGCGTCCATCATGGTGATGGCGCGCTACCTGCGCGGCTTTCTCGGTAATATATCGGTCTTGCTGGGCATGGTGCTGGGTTTTCTGGTGTCACTGGCCCTGGGCAAAGTCAGCTTCGATGGCCTTGGTGAAGCGGGCTGGTTTGCCTTCATTACGCCCTTTCAATATGGTATGCCGACTTTTGACCTGGGGGCCATCGTCGGTATGTGCCTGGTGATGATCGTCACCATGGTGGAATCGACCGGCATGTTCCTGGCCCTGTCTGAACTGACCAATAAGCGCATCAGCAATGAAGAGCTGGCCAATGGCCTGCGCGCCGACGCCCTGGGTACGGTAATAGGCGGTGTCTTCAATACCTTTCCGTATACCTCATTCTCGCAAAACATCGGCCTGGTTGGCGTGACTGGCGTGCGCAGCCGTTATGTCTGCGCGGCTGCCGGTTTGATATTGCTGGCATTTGGCATGTTCCCCAAGATGGCCCATGTGGCAGCGTCCATACCCGTGTATGTGCTTGGCGGCGCCGGCATCGTCATGTTTGGCATGGTGGCGGCGACCGGTATCAAGATACTCGGTAACGCCGGGCTCAATCACAACCGCCACAACCTGTTTGTGGTTGCCGTCAGCATAGGAGCAGGCATGATACCGCTGGTCGCACCGCAGTTTTTCTCTCACCTGCCTCACTGGTTATCTACCGTGGTTGACAGCGGCATTTTGCTGGCGACCATCACGGCAGTGACGCTTAACCTGTTTTTCAATGGCCCGGGGGCAGAATCCGATGCCAAGACTTATGCCATGGCCGCAGCACACAGTTCAGACCATTAATTTTTTATGACTACCTTACTTATCAAGAATGCCCGTGTCCTCGTCACCATGGATGACGAGCGCCGTGAAATCAGCAATGGCGCCGTGTTTATCCGCGATCACATCGTAGAGCAGGTCGGTGCAAGCGCAGACTTGCCACAGACTGCCGATGAAGTGATTGATGCCAGCAATCATGTGGTCCTGCCTGGCCTCATCAATACGCATCACCATATGTACCAGAGCCTGACGCGCGTGATACCGGCGGCACAAAACGGTGAACTGTTCAACTGGCTGACCAATCTGTACCCCATTTGGGCCAACCTGACACCAGAGATGGTGCAGGTTTCTACCCAGGTGGCGATGGCCGAACTGATACTGTCAGGCTGCACCACCAGCAGCGACCATTTGTATATCTACCCGAATGGCTGCAAGCTCGATCACAGTCTGGAAGCCGCGCAAGAGATAGGCATGCGCTTTCACGCGGCGCGCGGTTCCATGAGTGTCGGGCAAAGCAAGGGCGGCCTGCCGCCTGACCGTGTGGTGGAAGAGGAGGCAGATATCCTGCGTGATACCCGCCGCCTGATCGAGACTTACCATGATGCCAGCCGTCACGCCATGCAACGCATTGTCGTTGCACCGTGCTCACCATTCTCGGTCTCACGCGATCTCATGCGCGAGTCCGCAAAATTGGCGCGCAGCTATGGCGTGTCACTGCATACCCACCTGGCAGAAAACGCCAATGACATTGCCTATAGCCGCGAAAAATTCAATATGACACCGGCGCAGTATGCCGAAGATTGCGGCTGGGTGGGCCACGACGTCTGGCATGCGCACTGTGTACAGCTTGACGACGACGGTATCTATATGTTTGCCCGCACCGGTACTGGCATTGCGCACTGCCCCTGCTCCAATATGCGCCTGGCTTCCGGCATAGCACCGATACGCAAGATGCTTGATGCCGGCGTCAGCGTGGGCCTGGGTGTGGATGGCTGTGCCTCGAATGATTCCGGTCATATGCTGGGTGAAGTTCGTCAGGCCATGCTCCTGCAAAGAGTGGGGCTTGGTCCGGACGCCATGACAGCCAGGCAGGCATTGGAAGTAGCTACCCTGGGTGGCGCCAAAGTGCTGAACCGTGATGATATAGGCGCCATCAAGCCTGGTATGTCTGCCGATATTGTCATGTTCAATGTGCAGCAGATAGGTTTTGCCGGTGCCCTGCACGACCCGGTCGCCGCCCTGGTATTCTGTACGCCAGTCAATGTCGCTTACAGCATCATCCATGGCCGCGTGGTCGTGCGCGAAGGGCAGATCACCAGCATAGATTTACCACGTGTGATGGAAAGACATAATCATCTGGCATATCAGTTGACCGAAGCGGCAGCCTGACAAACAAAAAAGCACATGCTGTCGGACAGCATGTGCTTCTTGATCTGCCAGAAACCAACAGGCATCAGACAGTCATTGCATTCCTGAGCGCAGTCTTTTCCTGTTCGGTGAAATCCAGCGAAGTCAGGTCTTCATTCATCAGTATCACATGCTTGCTACCCTTGACTGCAACAGCGAGCACCATGTCTGCGCGGTTTGGCAAAAACAGCGGGCCTTCCTTTTTGCGCATGATATGACTGCGTTTTTTGGTGACGCCGTCTATCGTGGTTTCAAACCGTACGACACGTTCATTCTGTATATGCGTGACCTTGGCCAGCACAGGCTGCAATTCAGGCTTTTCTTTCGCGATGCGGTTGAAAGCATAAGTCTGCCTGGCAGAGAACAGTGAGCCGACGAACAGGCCGCCAAAGAGGACGGCGAATGACAGTATCATGAAAAAGCGGTTGGTCATATGTTCAACTGCAATCGTGGTCGTGATCATGCCCGGGTCTGTTCTTGACCTGATCGCATCAGTGGACAATGATGGTTCAAAACTGACGAACCAGAAACTGTGCTTGATCTCTTTCGCGACAGTCTCCTGCGGCGTGGGCAGGTACTTGATCTTGACGTCACAATCGACAAAAATCACTTTGCGCGTCTTGCAGGAACCATGGATTTCCGCCTGTGTGTCAAGAACCGGGTCTTTTGATACCTTATAATCGTAGATCAGATCTGGTACTGTCATATACAGCAAACCCAGCAGCATGAGCAGGCAGGCAAAGCCCAGCCCGAGAGCCACCAGTACACCTTGCTTGCCAGAAGCCAGGATAGTCATACGGCGCTTGGGGAAAGCACGTGTAATCGCCGCAAACTGGTCAGCCGCCGGTGTATGGGTGTACTGGGGTAACGAGGACATATTTTGTTCCCTCAATAGGGTGAATAATTGAGCTTGTACTTTTTTGACAGGCTGAAAGTATCGTGGAATCAAAATTGTCAGGCCAAGATTATTTCAATTTTTTACAAATTACCAACTTTATTACGTATTGGCACTCATCCCGTACAAAGCAGCTTTACTACTGAAAAAGCTAAAAAACATTTCCCTATTGCATGAAAAAAGAGCTTTCATTGAGCGCCGATCAACACAAATCCTTACAAGAATATTTCTTTCATAGCCTGACGTTGGGTACAGGCAAAGCGATGTTGCTGATGAGAGAACATCCACAAACCGATTTTTCAAGACAAATCCTCGCGGCTGCGTTAAAAAACCTAGCTTATGATAAGCAATGTGAAGGTAGCCGCGCAGCGTATCTGTACCGCTTGATCAAAAAGTCGCGGCACAAAGACTGGCTGATCAAAACCATACTGGAGAAACTTTTACTTAAAAAGCCTGATGACTATGGCACAGACCAGTTGTGTGAACTTGCTCTTTGTTTTTATCACGATGGCATCCTGGCGGCCAAGGACACCTTGCTGGAAAGATTCGACAAATCCTTCACAGATGGCTACGAGTTATGCGGCAAAGACGAATTATTGAGCATGACAGGTATCGCTGGCCTGCTCAGGATTGCCGAAAAAATCGGTCAGCTACCCGAGGATGTCAGGTCAGATTATGCAGACCGCTGGCGTGTCGATGATTTTCAGAAAGCACACCCAGCCATCGATGTCTATGGCGAACTGAAGAAAGCAGGCAACACTAATATCGCCATACATAACTACCTCGATCTGATACTGGCGGAAGAGCAGCGGAAACGCTATCGACGCTCAAAAATAACTCCATATTCCATTCAGGATATTGAAGATGTCATCAGTGAAGATACTCGCTTCTGTCATTTCTGGCGCTCCCGCGTCGAACTGATGAACGAGGCAGATATTGCGCATGTCGCACATCGTTTTCTTGAAGAAAAGGATAGCATCCGGCAAACGAAGTACCTGCGCTTTTTCAGCCAGACAAAATACCCCTTTGATTACTCAGCGATATTAAGACTTGCCGGAAAAAGAAAGATCAGGGACTCACGTCTTATCTCCAATGCCGTCAAGGCTTTGGGTTATTTCAAGGGTGACGATATCCGAGCGCTGGCCCTGAAGAAATTTTCCTCGGTCAAAACACCCAGCGAGTATCTGGAACTGCTGATCAGCAATTACCAGGCTGGCGATGCGGATATGCTGACCGAACTCATCTTGCGCTCAGATGACTTCCATCATGTGCATGACCTGGCCTATGGCGTCATCGCTATTTACCGTGCCAATCCCGGACCTGACTGCAAAGCTCCTCTGGAGGCGCTGTACCATCACATGAATTGCAGTATCCACAGACTGGACCTGGTGGAAATGCTGGAAGAAAACGATGTGCTTTCTGATGAAATCCTCAAAGAAATGGCTTTTGACTCGGAGGAGCGCATACGGGCAATTTCTCGGCGGATAAACAAAGCAAAGAAACAGGCTGTATCCTGAATATGAACCAGCAATGGATACAACCTGTTCGTGCTCACATCTGCTGAAACAGATGTGTATGGTTACGGCTGACTTCGAGTTTTTCGGTATGGCCTTTCAGTGCAACCAGCTGGCGACCACGGAAATCGCGGCTGACTTCGGCGATGGCGGATACGCGCACCAGGGTAGAGCGGTGTATGCGCCAGAATTCTTTGGGGTCGAGTTCATCTTCGAGCTCCTTGAGTGATTTGCGTATCAGGTATTCAGCCTGCTCAGTCTGCACCAGCGTGTACTTTTCATCCGAACGGAAAAACAGGATTTCCTTGGTACTGACCATGCGCAGGCTGCTGCCAACGCTGGCCTGTATCCAGCGCAGGTATTCACGGTTCTGCCCCTGGTGTTGCATCAGCTGGGTCAGCAATTGTTCGACCTGGTTTGCCTGGCTGGTTTGTGGCGGTGCGCTGGCCTTTTTTTCCGCCTGTTGCAGGCTCAGTCTTTGTTGCAGGCGCTGGCAGGTAGCTGTCAGTCTTTCGAGGTCGACGGGCTTGAGCAGGTAATCCATGGCGCCACGCTCGAAAGCCTGTATCGCGTATTCATCATAGGCTGTGACAAATACCAGCAAGGCGTTTTTTGCCAGCGTGCTGGCAGCTTCTATGCCGTTTTTGCCCGGCATGCGTATGTCGAGAAAGATGATGTCGGGCTGGCGGTTTTCAGCCTCTTCGATGGCGGCGATGCCATTGGCAGCTTCGGCGATGATTTCCAGTTCTGGCCAGGCCTGCTTCAGGCGTGATTTTAATTGTTCGCGTAAAGGTGCTTCATCATCCACTACCATTGCTGTAGCCTTCATCGACGTCTCTTCCCTGTTTTCAATTGTTATGATCTGCTGGTATCTGTATGCGCAAGGTCGCACCACCGTCTTGCGGTGCTTCTATGATCAATTGCGCCTTGCCGCCATATAATACTTTAAGTCGTTCACGAATATTACTAAGACCTATGCCATCATCAGCATGCATGTTGAAGCCGACGCCGGTATCGCTGACTTCTACCTGTATATCGCTGCCAACCTGACGGGCGGCAATATGGATATGCCCACCCGTGGTCTTGGGTTCCAGACCATGCTTGATGGAATTCTCGACCAGGGTCTGTATCATCATTGATGGAAAAGATACGTGCTCCAGCGCTGAAGGCAAGTCTATGTCATAGCTGAGCCTGTCCCCCATACGCGCCTGCATGATGTTGAGATAGGCCCGCGACATGTCCATTTGCTGGCCCAGCTTACCGCCGCCTGGCTGGCGTATCTGCGGCAGGGCAGAACGCAGGTATTTGATCAGGTGATTCTGTACGATGCTGGCCTGTGCCGGATTGGTCTCTATCAATTGCCCTATCAGGGCCAGAGTATTGAACAGGAAGTGTGGTTCTATCTGCGCCTGCAGGGCAGCCATTTCTGCTTCGAGCAGACGTCTCTCCAGGGCTTCGACATCAGCACGGGTGGCGGCAGCAGTGGCGGCAATCTCGGCGCGACGTTTGCCGCCTGCCAGTATCTTGATCAGGATGGAAGAAAACACCAGGGCCGGTACAAAGCCTTCCAGCCCCAGGGCACCGCCTATCATCATGGCGATCAGTGATGCGATCAGCAGATAACCCCAGGACACCACGGCCAGCCAGTCAAAAAACTTCCACCAGGCGACCCGCACTGTTTCAGCAATGTCGGACAGCAGGTTCAGTAAATTATTATCTTCGCGGCGTTGCATGATGTTCCCAGCTTATGCAGTAAAAAATGGTTTCAGTTTTCTGTGACTTCTACGACGTGCTGATGCTCTTTCCCGCCAAAGAATTTGATGATCAGTGCACCGAATACCAAAAATTTT
The DNA here is from genome assembly GCF_022568815.1 of Undibacterium paludis. Taxonomy (GTDB): domain Bacteria; phylum Pseudomonadota; class Gammaproteobacteria; order Burkholderiales; family Burkholderiaceae_D; genus Undibacterium. Next base: position 1,027,968 of record NZ_JAKZHX010000001.1, read on the forward strand.
GCCAACCCGGAAAGTTCAATGATGCCACCGATGATCAGGCCCAGCAAAGAAACCAGCAGGAATTTTTTCCAGGACACGCTGACTACCCAGTCAAAGCTGGTGTGCCAGAGATAGACCAGAGTCTCGCCAAGGTTTTTTGCAAAGTCGAGTACTGGGTTATTGTTGATGGTTTTCATGGTATCTGCTCCCTCGTTATTGGTTGTTTTACTGGTTTGTCCATTGGTCTGGTCTGTTTGACCGGATGCCTCATTGTTTTCTGGCTGGGTATCCATTCTTTGCTCCCTTTCCATGTTAGCGGAGCGGTTTTGTGCTCCCATGTCTGCACAATAGCAAGCCCGCCTGCCCGATCATAGTTGCCTGAGACTAACAGTGGATTGAGCAGGTTTAACGGTTGTTTGGAACGACGAATGGATGCCCGGGCATGCCTTGCTGCCCAGGCTTTCTCTATTTGCACAGCATCAAACGGTCAAAGCCTATGGCAAACCCCATGCCCTGTCGGTAGCTACCGCCACCGACCACCTGTTTTTGTGCACCCAGACCGGGTACAGCGATTTCAAAGCCGTCTTCCGTGTAGTAATCAAGGCCACGCTTGACGGACCTGGCGACTCCAAATGCACTGGTTTTCAGGGCAACCATCTGCTCTGCCAGAGCGAGTAATTCATCACGACAGGAAGGGTTGTCGGGATTGATGACTTCCAGGCCGAACTGGAAAAATTCCCTGTAACGCCCCTCTTGTGGCTTTTCATAACGCCAGCATCGTTCGAAATACCAGAGTTTGACATTCTTCCTTTGTTTGTAGTGTTTGTCGGCGATCAATTGTATGGTGGCCGTGCCTTCCGGGCGCAGGCACAGGGGCCGGGCCTTTTTATCAGGGAAAACATACATTTGCCCCAGTATCTCTGGCCCTGCCTTGTTGACATAGACACTGGCCGGCTCCAGCGAAGGCAGGATGATTTCATTAAAACCATTTGCCTCGGCAATAGCGATAAGCTGATTCAACAACAGGCGGCGCTGCCTGGTTTCTTCGCCAGTGATGATGCGTACACCCCTGGCTTGTTCTTCTATTCTTAATTCCATAAAAACTCCATCAAATGAAAAAGCCCTCTGAGTCTGGCTGAGAGGGCTTTCCTGATGGCGGGCTTCATTCACCCAGGCAATAGCTCTCCCAGCCGCAGATGTGGCAGATGATGGACAGCGTGCAAAGTGTAATTGGAGAAAGAAATCATGGCTATGATCTTAAGTTTTGCTGTGATTTCTGTCAATTATGGATATTTCCTTATCCTGCTGAATTTTTAATCGAAGCCAACAAAAATTCTGTCTGTTACGGTTTATTACATTTAAACGGAACTTTATATTTAATTCTTCAAAATACAGAACTGCAAATTTCGTCAGAATTATTAATTACCCAATTTTGTGGTTTTGTTATTTTTGGTATAGATATTTATAAAATATATTACTAATATATTTCCGTTGAGTGCTTATGCATTCAGCAAATAAGATGCACCAAATCCTCAAGATTTCTGGGTTGGCAGCATCTGAAACGCAAGAGTGGCGGCATGGTAAACCATGTCGCCACTCTTGCCTATATAGGGAGTGCAAACAATTTCTTTAGCGCGGCCAGGCTCTATGCCGCTGCAGGTACTGCTCATGTCAGTCACCTGCCAAAGTAGCTAAGGGGGATGTTTTGCCTTAAAAACCATCAGGGAGACGTATTACATGTTATATCCAACCAAAAAAGTAGTGAGCGCAGGCGGCTTGCTGGCCGTGCTGTTGTCCAACCTGGCCTTTGCCGTGGATGCTGAAGACCACGGCAACAGACTCAAGCAGGCGCCCATGCCACATCAAAGGCTGAGCCTGCCACCATCAGCAGAGCAGAAGAAATTCAACCTGCCGCCAACCAATGCTCCGCGCCTGGACCTGGGCATAGCCAACAAGGCACAAAAGTCCATGATGGCGCCGCCACCGTCGGCTGATTGCAGCAATATGACAACACTGGGCAGTTACAGCGGCGATGCACTGGCGACTTATATCGTCAATCTGCCAAGCTACGAATGTCACTATGGCCTGTTCTCGCTGAACGCCACTGACGCAGCAAAAATTTATTCACCAGCTAATTTCAGCGCTGTCGTCAACCGCTTTGCACAAGAGGCTGCCAACTACAACGCCAGCAATATGGCGCTGGTGAATTTGATCATTTACCTGCGTGCCGGTTATTACCTGGCCGATGGCGGCACTATGCCTGCACCGGCAGCCAGCCTGATAACGGCCATGCGCGGCCCTATCAAGCAACTGCTGGATGGCAATCAGTTGTTCAAACAAAATGCGCAGGGACCAAGCACTGCCTCAGAAACACTGAAACTGGTAACCAACCTGCATGATGAAGCTTACTACCTGTCCAGTGTCAAAGACATTATCACCCGCTATACCAATACGGCAGCCAATCCCAACGCGACTGACGCGCTGAAATCTTCCTCTGCAGCAGACGGCTATACATCGGCACTGACAGTGCTGTTCTACGGCCATTCACGTGCGGATGCCGGTCCCATATTGAGAAATGATATTTCCTATGCGACGGCACTGAACAACTTCATCGTTAACAACCGCACAGCCCTGCTGGGCACCAGCCTGGAATACCAGCTTGGTGATACCGAGAATGAGGCTTTCCGCTTCATGCAGTATCCCAACCTGCTGCCTGCAGTCAAACCCATGGTCAAGTACCAGCTCAGCCATGCCAGCATGACTGGCAGCGACAGCCTGCTATGGCTCAATGCGGCATCCGCTGTCAAATACTATGACAACGCCAATTGCTCAGAATATGGCACTTGCAACTTTGAGACCACGCTGGCCAATAACGTGCTGAAAAACAGTTATACCTGCAGCCCCAGTATCAAGATCCGTGCACAGGACATGACAACGGCACAGATGCAGGACTCTTGCGCGATGCTGGCAACGGAAGAAAATTACTTCCACACCATGCTGCAAAGCAAGCGCCAGCCTGTCGCCGGTGACAACAACACTTCACTCGAAGTGGTGGTGTTTGATGACTATACCAACTACAGCAAATATGCCTCACTGATCTACGGTATAGATACCAATAACGGCGGCATGTATCTGGAAGGTGACCCAAGTTCAACCACCAACCAGGCCCGCTTCATCGCACATGAAGCATCGTGGCTGCGCCCTACCTTCCAGGTCTGGAACCTGCAGCATGAATTTGTCCATTACCTTGATGGCCGGTTCGACATGAAGGGCGACTTTAGCGCCGGCACGGCCAAGCCCACAGTCTGGTGGATAGAGGGTATTGCTGAATACCTGTCATTGAAAAACAATGACCAGAAAGCCATAGACGCAGCAAAAACCGGTACCTACAAGCTGAGCCAGATATTTGGCAACACCTATTCCATGGCTGACTATGTCAATCGTGCGTATAGCTGGGGCTATATGGCTACCCGCTTCATGATGGAAAAACATCGTAGCGATGTGGATGCGGTCATCGCCAAGTTCCGCGTTGGTGATTATGACGGCTACCAGACCTATATGAACAATATAGGTACACGTTATGACAATGAGTTTACGTCCTGGGTAGCGGCCGCCACGACTGCTGGTGAACCACCATTGCCAGTTGATAACAGCCTGCCTGAATGTGCTGCCGGTAGTTACCTCGGTAAAAACTGTGTGAAACGTAATTTTGCTTCCAGCACACAAGCCTACACCTACATCATGGTGCCAGCCGGTGCGAAAAACCTCAAGCTGACCACCAGCGGCGGTACTGGCGATGTAGACCTGTATGTATCCATGGACAAATACCCAAGCACAGGTATCTATGACTACGCATCGGTGAAGAGCGGCAATGATGAAAGTGTCACCATCGCCAACCCAACGGCCAATCGCTGGTACTACATCATGCTCAATGCCAGACAGAGTTTCTCTGGTGTGAGTGTGTCGGCGACTTACGACTGATAGCAGCAGACTGAAGGCTTGCAAACAGCTGCAGGCCACCTATAAAAAGTATTCGAGTGTTGGGGCAGGCATGCAAGGTGCCTGCCCTTTTTTTATCTGCACCAGAAAGTACATGGACCATGCTTAATCAATATGCTGCTTTTTTGCTATCCTGTCTGTATACCTGAACTTGCTCAGGCATACAGAATCAACAACTCACAGGAGATCAAGATGCATAAAAGCCGATTAGCATGTTTTGTAATTGATTGCCAGGTGGATGATATTACCCCGGGGGCCGATTTCTGGGCTGGAGCACTGGGCTACCCTGCCGGAGATGCCGATGAAAAATACGTCGTTCTTGACGCCACACCCACCGGTCCGAAAATGCTGTTGCAGAAGGTCGAGCACCCCAGCCGCATCCACCTCGATATAGAAACCGATAACAAGGAAGCAGAGGTACAACGCCTGGAAAAACTCGGTGCAAAAGTCGTCAAAGTCATGGAGCGCTGGATCGTCATGGAAGCACCGACGGGACACCGGTTTTGCGTCGTCAACCCGCAGCGCCCCGATTTCCACGAGGCCGCTGATGTCAATATCTGGGAGTGATCGCCGTTTGTGTCAGGACTGTGGCCAGATTTCGGCTATCCGCAGCAGATTTGTGGAACCGGGCTGACCAAAAGGGACACCGGCAGTAATCGCTATCTGTTCGCCGACTTGCGCCAGGCCTTCCTGCCAGGCAGTATTGCAGGCAGTGGCGACCAGCATATTTTCATTCGGTACGGCATCGCTGAAGGTGGAATGCACGCCCCAGACCAGGGCCAGGCGACGTGCCGTTGCCGGCCTGGGGGTAATGCTCAGTATCGGCGCCATCGGCCTTTCGCGGGCGGCGCGCAGGCTGGTATGGCCGGAGCTGGTGTAAGTCACCGTGGTAACTGCACCGACTATCTGCGTGACTTCGCGCAGGGCAGCACAGATGGCATCACCCTTATTGTTCTGCGGCGTCTCATGCTGGGCGGCGATCATGTTTTTGTACAACGGGTCGCGTTCAACTTCGGTGATGATGCGGTCCATGATCTGCACTGCCGCTACCGGGTAGGCACCACTGGCCGACTCTGCCGACAGCATGACGGCATCAGCACCGTCGTAAATCGCGCTGGCGACATCAGACGCTTCAGCCCGTGTCGGCACCGGTGCGGTGATCATCGATTCCAGCATTTGCGTGGCAATGACGATGGGCTTGCCGTGACTGCGGCAAACACGCAGTATGCGCTTTTGTACGCCAGGTACACGTTCCGGCGGCAACTCTACGCCGAGGTCGCCACGCGCCACCATGATGGCGTCTGACACGCTGACGATTTCTTCCAGCCTGTCGAGCGCCGCCGGTTTTTCCAGCTTGGCCAGTACCCCGGCGCGGCCATCGACCAGGGCCCTGGCTTCAAGCACATCTTCAGGTCTTTGCACGAAGGACAGGGCTATCCAGTCTGCCCCCATGTCAAGCGCAAATGCCAGGTCACGTCTGTCTTTTTCTGTCAGTGCCGGTATCGGCAAAACAGCATCGGGCACATTGACACCCTTGCGGTCAGACAACACACCGCCATTGATGACGCGGGTGCGTATGCTGGTGCCATCGCTGTCTGTCACTTGCAGACGCAGCTTGCCGTCATCGAGCAATAGCGACTGGCCGGCAGTGATGACGGCAAATAACTCGGGGTGCGGCAGATGCACGCGCCTTGCATCTCCCGGCGTTGCGCGGTTATCGAGGACAAATTCCTGCCCGGCAATCAGGGTGACCTTGCCATCGCTGAACTGGCCGACACGCAGCTTGGGACCCTGCAGGTCTGCGAGGATAGCGATGGGCCGTCCCAGCTCACGCTCGATCTCGCGCACGATATGGCAGCGCAGTTGATGATCGGCATGCGAGCCATGACTGAAATTGAAACGGAAGACATCAGCACCAGCTTCAAACAATGCCTGTATGCTGGCTTTGTCATTACTGGCAGGCCCCAGTGTGGCCAGGATTTTTGCTTTGCGGTTACGACGCATGAGAGTCTTTCAATAATTTTGGGCGACAGCCTGCCCTGTGCTGTATGCACTGATAGTGGACTACTGTCGTATGGAGATTTTTTAAAGGATCAGGATGGCCCTGAAGTCATTGACATTGGTGCGCGTCGGCCCGCTGACAACCAGGTCATCCAGCGCACTGAAGAAACCATAGCCATCGTTATTGTCAAGCAGGCTGCGTGCGCGCAATTGCCTTGCTGCTGCGCGCGCAATGGAATCCGGAGCATACAACGCACCGGCATTGTCTTCCGAACCATCTATGCCGTCGGTATCACAGGCGATGGCATGGATGTCTGGGTGACCATCCAGTGCCACCGCCAGGCTCAGCAAAAATTCTGCATTGCGGCCACCGCGTCCCTTGCCGCGCACAGTCACCGTGGTTTCACCGCCAGAAATCAGCACGCAGGGCTTTTGAAACGGCTGGCCGTGTCTGGCCACCTGCTTTGCCAGTGCCGCATGGACCAGGGCAACATCGCGTGCTTCCCCTTCTATGCCATCCGACAGGATATAGGGCGTGATACCGGCAGCACGCGCAGTGGCGGCAGCGGCTTCCAAAGCTTCTTGCGCAGTTGCGATCACATGATGGGTGTGCCCAATGAAGCGTGCGTCCTCAGGTTTAGGGGTTTCCCCCTGGCCGCTTTCCAGGTGCTGCAATATTTCTGCCGGTATGGTGATATCGTACTTGCGCAAGATCGCCAGGGCCTCTGCGCAAGTTGTTGCATCGGGCAAGGTGGGGCCGCTGGCAATGATGCCGGGTTCATCACCGGGCACATCGGATATCAGCAAGGTCACGACACGGGCCGGTGCACAGGCCAGTGCAAGACGACCACCCTTGATAGCAGACAGGTGCTTACGCACACAATTCATTTCAGAAATTGCTGCGCCACTTTTCAGCAAAGCCTTGTTGATGGCCTGTTTCTGTTCCAGGCTGATGCCTTCGGCAGGCAGGGCCAGCAAGGCAGAGCCGCCACCAGAAATCAGGCACAGCACCAGATCATCCTGGCTCAGTCCTTGCACCATGTCTAGTATGCGTGCAGCGGCTTGTTTACCTGCTTCGTCGGGCACGGGGTGTGCCGCCTCCACCACTTCTATCTTGCGGCAGTCTGCCCCATGACCATAACGTGTCACCACCAGGCCAGAAAGTTCGCCCTGCCAGTGATCTTCAAGCACCTTGGCCATTGCAGCTGCACCTTTACCGGCGCCGATGACCAGGGTACGGCCTTTTTCTGGAGGTGCCGGCAGGAAAGCGGGCAGGCATTTCTCTGCACTGACGGCGGCGACTGCGCTGTTGTAAAGATCAAGCAGGAACTGGCGTGGGGCTAGGGTGCTCATTTGGGGCTTTCGTTAAAACGGGTGATGCTTATACAAAAACTGATCGCGTATTCCTTCCACTTGAAGGGGAAGGAGTCAAAATCAAGTATGCCTGCAAACAGCTTGCCTCCAGGTGAATTTTTTTCGTGCATCCACTTTTGAAGGCTAACAACTTATCCAGCCTGGGCAATCTCGTGATTCGACATGATCTCTATCGCCCGGCACAGGGCCGAGTGATCAAGGCCGCGCATACCGTTGGCTGAGCAGGCATTCATCAATTCCTGTGCCGTTGCGGTATTGGGCAAAGATACACCCAAAGCCTTTGCGCCTTGCAAGGCAAGATTCAAATCTTTTTGATGCAGCTCTATCCTGAAGCCGGGATTGAACGTGCGTTTGACCATGCGCTCACCATGCACTTCCAGTATACGGGATGCGGCAAAGCCGCCCATCAGCGCCTGGCGGACCCTGGCCGGGTCGGCACCGGCCTTGGAGGCAAACAGCAAGGCCTCGGCCACAGCCTGGATGTTCAGCGCAACGATGATCTGGTTGGCCACCTTGGTGGTCTGACCATCACCATTGCCACCCACCAGGGTAATGTTCTTGCCCATCAGTTCAAACAGGGGTTTGACCTTGTCAAAGGCGACTTCCGAGCCACCAACCATGATGGTCAGGCTGGCCGCTTTGGCGCCGACCTCTCCACCGGATACCGGAGCATCCAGGTATTCGCATTTCAATGCATTGATTTTTTTGGCGAAGTCCTTGGTGGCAATTGGCGAGATGGAGCTCATATCGACCACGATCTTGCCTGCTTCCAGACCGCCTGCCACACCATTTTCGCCAAACAGCGCCGCTTCCACATGCGGTGTGTCCGGCACCATGATGATGATGATGTCGGCACGTCTGGCGACTTCTTCACCGGAAGTACATACCGTTGCACCGCGTTCTATCAGTTCAAACGGCGGGTTCTTGATGTCGTGCAGGTAGAGCTTGTGACCACCTGCCTGCAAATGCCCTGCCATAGGGGCGCCCATGATACCCAAACCTATAAATCCAATTTTAGCCATGATAGTTCCTGATAATGTTAGTAGTCTGCTTAAGACCTCTGTGGTAAATGGTCTTGATTAATTAAAGACCATGCGACTTGATCCAGCCCAGGCCCGCGGCAGTGCCGCTACGTGGTTTGTATTCGCAGCCCACCCAGCCCTGGTAGCCCATGTCGGTCAGCGCTGCAAAAATGTTGCGGTAATTGATTTCACCCGTACCTGGTTCAAAACGGCCAGGGTTGTCGGCCAATTGTATATGCCTGATCTTGCCCAGATTGGTCTTGATGGTGTTGATCAGTTCACCTTCCATTCTTTGCATGTGATAGATGTCATATTGCGCAAAGATATTGTCCGACCCTGTCGCCTGTATCAATTCCAGCGCCTGTTGCATACCAGATAGAAAGAAGCCAGGAATGTCGAAGGTATTGATGGGTTCTATCAACAGGGCTATACCTTGTGCCTGCAATTTGTCAGCGGCATAACGCAGGTTGCTGACCAGCGTTGCCTGCGCTGTAGTGATGCTGAGATCAGCAGGACGTATGCCGACCAGGCAATTGACCTGCCTGACATCCAGAGCCCTGGCATAGGCGATGGCCAGATCAACGCCCTGGCGGAATTCTTCCACACGCTCTGGCAGGCAGGCGATGCCGCGTTCGCCCGCTTCCCAGTTACCGGCGGGCAGGTTATGCAAAACCAGTTGCAGCTTGTTGTCTTGCAATTGCTGTTTGATCTGATTGACTTCAAAGGCATACGGGAACAGAAATTCCACAGCCTTAAAGCCTGCATCTGCTGCAGCCTTGAAGCGCTCAAGAAAAGCATGTTCAGTAAACAGCATGCTCAGATTGGCGGCCAGTTTTGTCATGGTGACTCCTTGAAATGATTAGAACCATAAGCGCCCCGCAGCATTTGCTTCGCTGGCCGCAGGAGCTTATGGAGAGACTGGCGGGGAGGCCAGCCTCAGGAAAATGGAAATGCTTCAGTCCAGCAGGGCAATCGCCGTCGGTGCATGCCCGGCTTCTGTCGCCAGCTCTTCAAATTCATTGATATTGCTGATCTCGGTACCCATGGCGATATTGGTGACACGCTCAAGAATGATTTCAACGACGACAGGCACGCGGTATTCGCCCATCCAGCGTTTGGCCTGGGCAAAGGCATCAGCAATGGCGCTGGGCTCAGTCACCCGTATCGCCTTGCAACCCAGGCCCTCGACCACGGCAATGTGGTCGACACCATAGCCATTGAGTTCAGGTGCATTGATGTTTTCAAAGGCCAGTTGCACGCAGTAATCCATGTCAAAGCCGCGCTGCGCCTGGCGTATCAGACCCAGGTAAGAGTTATTGACGACCACATGCAGGTAAGGCAGCTTGAACTGGGCACCGACGGCCAGTTCTTCTATCATGAACTGGAAATCATAATCGCCTGAGATGGCAACGACCTGGCGTTGCGGGTCGGCCGCGCAAACACCGAGTGCAGCCGGTATGGTCCAGCCCAGCGGGCCCGCCTGGCCACAGTTGATCCAGTGGCGCGGGTAATACACATGCAGGAATTGCGCGGCCGCGATCTGCGACAAACCTATGGTGCTGACATAACAGGTTTCACGCCCCAGTGCCTTGTTCATTTCTTCATACACACGCTGCGGCTTGACCGGCACATTATCAAAATGCGTACGACGCAGCATGGTGCGCTTGCGTTCCTGGCACTCGGCCAGCCAGACAGAACGGTCCTTGAGCCTGCCCGCTTTCTTCCATTCCCTGGCGACATCGATGAACAGTTTCAGGGCCGCGCCTGCGTCCGAGACAATACCAAAATCGGGGCCGAAGACGCGACCGATCTGGGTCGGTTCGATATCAACGTGAACAAATTTTCTGTCCTTGGTAAATACATCGACAGAGCCGGTATGACGGTTGGCCCAGCGGTTACCTATGCCAAGTACAAAATCAGATGCCAGCATGGTCGCATTGCCATAACGGTGACTGGTTTGCAGACCGACCATGCCAGCCATTTGCGGATGGTCATCGGCAATGGCACCCCAGGCCATCAGCGTGGGAATGACAGGCACACCAGTCAGCTCGGCAAATTCAACCAGCAAGGCAGAAGCATCGGCATTGATGACACCGCCACCGGCAGTCAGCAAAGGGCGTTCTGCCTCATTGAGCATGGCCAGGGCTTTTTCTATCTGGGCGCGGCTGGCCCTGGGTTTGTAGACTTCCAGCGGCTGGTAAGTATCGGCATCAAATTCTATCTCTGCCATCTGTACATCAAAGGGCAGGTCGATCAGGACCGGGCCGGGACGACCAGAGCGCATCAGGTGAAAGGCCTGCTGGAATACCTGCGGCACCAGCGCCGGTTCGCGCACGGTGACCGCCCATTTGGTAACCGGTTTGGCAATCGACTCAATATCGACTGCCTGGAAGTCTTCTTTGTACAGACGCGCACGTGGCGCCTGGCCGGTAATACAAAGTATGGGTATGGAATCAGCCTGGGCAGAATACAAACCAGTAATCATATCGGTTCCCGCCGGGCCGGACGTACCTATGCAGACGCCGATATTGCCAGCCCTGGCGCGGGTATAACCTTCTGCCATGTGTGAAGCGCCTTCGACATGGCGCGCCAGGATATGCCTGATCGTGCCCTGCTTCTTCAACGCCGCATAGAACGGGTTGATGGCGGCGCCAGGTACGCCAAACGCCTGGCTGATACCTTCTTTTTCCAATACATAGGCGGCTGCCTGCGCAGCTGTCATCTTTGCCATGTTGTTCTCCGGTTTTCTTTGATTGGTTTGTGAATTGTT
>NZ_JAKZHX010000010.1 GCF_022568815.1 Undibacterium paludis
TCCTATTCCTCGTTCTCTTTTGTTTTATTTAGGACTTACGCAAAATCGCCCCAGCTGCGTTGCAGCTCCTAGCCGTACTAAAGTACTGTCTTCGTCGCAGCGCCTTGCTGGGACAATTTTGCGTAAGTCCTATTATTAATGATTCTGTTTCTTGAATTAACGCTGCCCATTCACTGGCGACTATCTGCGCAGAATGACGTCATATACAATCAATACCAGTCACATACAAGTTGATGCAAACCCTGAAAATCACCTGAGGAACATGGGCATTGATTTTGAATTGGACTCACTTTAGTGTCCTCACAACTGGCTGTCAAGCGGTATCTATGTGGTATTAATAAAAGTCTGCAAAGAGAAAATCATCGGCAGGCTTTATGCTGAAATTTCGCCCATATCCAGGGAAAAGATTTACTTCAAATCATGACTGTTTTCTTACAACTGGTCTTAGGTAGACAAGTCCTGTCAAACACCACATTCTGACAGTTTCTGACGATATTCCAACCAACGGACTGCATGTCGCCAACTCCCCCAGCATGCGCGCTGCAGCCAATATTTCCGACCAGTAAAATCCAGAAAAAAGCGATCAAAAAGTTTTAATTTAAATCCACTTTAAAGCCACTTTTCTTAACATTCAAAACCTGTTTTAAAACCAGCTGTGGGTTTAAAACATCAGTCCACTTTTGTCATTGGCAAATTAAAAAAAATAATTTATCCAATAAAATCATATACATATGATGCACATAGTTATTCACATAGCAATCAATTAAACATCGCTTAGATACCACTTAGATACCGATTGACAACCTGTTTAGTCACCACTAAAGTGCTTCACATCCGGTGTGGTTGTTTCGAGTGGTAGTTAACTCAGAATGTATTTTGTTCTGCAGCGGGTTGTACCAAAAATACTCACTGTCTGCGACGTCAAGTGTGTAGGGTATGGGGGGAGGAAGCAATTTTTGTCATCAGTCATAAGTTGTTTACAGGTCTTAACCGAAGGAGAAATAAATGCAAAATAAATCAAGTCCTATAAGAAGTAATCTGACGCCGATGGCGTCTGCAGCCGCACTGCTGGTCATGAGTGTTGCCATGCAGGCCCAGGCGCAGGAAGCAGCCAAGCCGGCAGCGCCACAAGAGGTGGTCGTAACTGGTATTCGCGCGTCCCTGCAACAGTCCATGAATCAGAAGCGCAATGCGGATACCTTCGTTGAAGTGATCACTGCAGAAGACGTGGGCAAGATGCCTGATAAAAACGTCGCAGACTCTTTGCAGCGCGTACCTGGTGTCAGCGTTGCAGCAGCCGGCGGTGGCGAAGGCAGCTTTGGTGAAAATGACCGCGTTGCCTTGCGTGGCACACCATTTGGCCTGACCCTGACTACTTTGAATGGGCATTCCGTTTCCAGTGGCGACTGGTTTGCCGACAATATTATTGGCGGTGGCCGCAGCGTGAGTTTTTCCCTGTTCCCATCTGAATTGATTGGCCGTGTCACCGTCCACAAAGGTTCACAGGCTAACCTGCTCGATGGCGGTGCTGAAGGTGTGATCGATATCGAAACACGCAAACCCCTGGATTTCAAAAAGCAGTTCAATGGTCAGGTCAGCCTGGGTATGGTGAACTCTGCCAACTCCAGCAAGTCTGATCCGCAGATCAGTGGCCTGATCGCATGGAAAAATGATGCATCGACCATGGGCATCTTGGTACAGGGCTTTCATCAGAAACGTACTCTGAGCCGTGCCGGTCAGGAAAACCAGATCTGGTGGGACAAGGTTGACCCAGGTGCACCGATCGACATGGCCATCAAGGGTGCAAGCACGGCCAATACGGCAACCGCTTCACCATCTGGCGCATTGACCAGCTATCTCGGCGGTACTGCCTGGTTTGAGCAGCAACGTACCCGTCAGGGCGGTTTGATCGACTTCCAGTTCAAGCCATCGAAAGATGTCAGTATCGACGTAACGGCTTTCCAGTCTCACCTCGATGCACCTAACGTCAACCACAACTTCATGCAGTCACTGGGCCGTTTCGTTGGTCCATCCTGGGCAACGACAGGTTTCCCAAGCAGCGCTATTACAGGTACCTTGAGCCAGGCTGTCATTACCCAATTGACAGTAACCAATCCGGCAGGTTGCGTACCTTGCAGCGGCATGTCCAGCGCAGTGCAGGAAATCTTCTCCCGCCCTATCGCTGAGAGCCAGTCGCAGTTCTTCAATATTGACGGCTCTTTCCGCGTCAACGATGCGCTGACCTTGAGCGGCAAACTTGGCACGACCAAAGGCCTGGGCAATACCGTCAGCGGCGCGATGGGTATCTGGATGCCATGGACAGGTGGCAGCTACACCATCCAGGGCGTTGAGAAGCCAGTGATCTATGTAACGCCAGGTGCAGACAAGTTCTCCATCGGTGGTTTCAACAATGGCGCACCAGGCACACCTGGCGCACCTTACACCTATGGCTCACATGTCACTGCCAACGACAAGGAAGATTATGCGCAGATCGATGGCGTATATAAAACCGACATCGCCAGCATCCCTACCCTGCGCTTTGGCTTCCGCGCAGCGGAACACAAGCGTGATCTGAGCTCTATCGGCATCAATGCCTTGCCTGGCCTCAACAATGCAGCAAACCTGCCTATGTCTGGCCTGACCTCTTTCCCAAGCATCTTCAATGATCTGGGTGCAAATGGTGCTGGCTACTGGACGTTCTCGCAAGCTGCGGTCAATGGCTGGTTGTCTCAATACACCAACTATAGCGGCCACCTGCTGCAAAACGAGTTCACCATCAAGGAACCGACCCAGTCTGCTTATGTGATGGCTGATTTCGGCGGCGAAGGCTTCAGCGGTAACTTCGGCCTGCGCGTAGCCCGTACTGGCGAACAGGTCACCCGTAACGAGATTGGCCCATCCGGTACTTTCCAGCCACGCACTTATAACAACAACTATATCGACTTCCTGCCAAGCGCCAACTTCCGCCTGGACCTGAACAAGGATATGGTTGCTCGTTTTGGTGTGTCCCGCACAATGGCCCGTCCTGAACTGGGCCAGATGGCAGGCCTGGATCTGCGTGACGTACAGGGCACTGGTAATGGTGGTAACCCCAACCTGAAGCCTATCCGCGCCAACACGGTTGACCTGGGTGTGGAATGGTACTTCGCGCCGAAGTCCATGGTCTCCGCTGACATCTTCTACTCGGCACTGGATGGCTATGTCACTTATGGTGCAAGCACAGGTACGTTCTTTAACCAGATTCAAGGCAAGAACACCGTGTATGCAATGAGCACACCGATCAATACCCAGGCAGAAGTGAAAGGTCTGGAACTGTCTTACATCCAGGCATTGCCAGCTGGCTTTGGTATCAACGCCAACTACACTTACACGCTGGGTAAAGAAACAGGCCAGGCTCCTGGTTCCAAGTGCGGTGATTTGATTGCACCTGATTGTACTTTGATCGGCACATCCAAAAATGCCTATAACCTGGGTGTGTTCTATGAAGACAACAAGTTCAGTGCACGTCTGACATACAGCTACCGTTCCGGCTTCCTCAATGGTACCAGCCGTAACAGTGCTGCCTTCCAGAACGATATCGGCACCTTGTCTGCCACACTGGCTTACCAGTTCAGCGACAACTTCTCGATTTCCCTGGATGGCAAGGATCTCAACAATCCGCTGGTCAGCTCCACCTGGAAAACACCTGGTGCAGCCGACGTACCTGCATCCCTGTATAAAAACGGCCGCCAGATCTTCCTGACTTTGCATGGCAAGATCTAAGCTGTAGAGTAATTTAACAGCGGTAAATACGGGGAAGTGAATTCGGTGTTCTGCTTCCCCGGTTCTTAAGTGATGGTGCAAACTTGCCCCATCACTTTTTTTGCATCTGAACCCCTGTTGTCAGATATGCTTCTGATACTGCTATCTTTATGGCGAACGATATGACTACACAAGAATCCATCAAAAAAATCCTGGTTGTCGGCGGCGGCTCTGCCGGATGGATGGCAGCCCTGCTGATTGCTCATTCGGTCAAGAACAAGGGCATACAGGTTGCCGTCATTGAATCAGAGACCGTCGGTGTCATCGGCGTGGGAGAAGGTTCGACGCCGGTCATGAAACGATTCTTTGATACCCTGGACATACAGGAACACGAATGGATGCCGGAGTGCAATGCCACCTATAAAAGCGGCATTGCCTTTGATGGCTGGTCAACCAAACCCGGGCATGCAAGTTATTTCCACCCTTTTGTGACCATGGTCGACAACCTGACCTTGCCGCCCTTTATCGACAATGTCAAGGCACGCATGCATGGCGCTGATGTCTGCGCCCTGCCAAACAAATTCTTTCTGTCTGCGCAACTGGCTGAAGCATGCCTGGCGCCGATAGCGGACCATAACTTTCCGTTCTTCACCACTTATGGCTATCACTTTGATGCCATGCTACTGGGGAAATTCCTGCGCAAGAAGGCCTTGCAGGCTGGCATAGAGCACATCAGGGCCCATATCAATCACGCCCGCCTTGATGAGCAGGGCAATATTGCCGCCGTCGCACTGGCAGATGGCAATGAGCTGGCCGCAGATTTCTTTGTTGACTGCTCAGGCTTTTCTGCCCTGCTGATAGACAAGGCCTTGAAAACGCCATTTGTCAGCTATGCAGATAACCTGCTCAATGATGCTGCCATCGCCATGCCTACTGACATCGGCGAAAAGATTCCTACACTGACCGTATCCACCGCCATGAAACATGGCTGGGCCTGGAAAATCCCCTTGCAAAACCGCTATGGCAATGGTTATGTGTATAGTTCTGCCTTCACAACCGCAGATCGGGCAGAAACTGAATTACGCGAGAAAATCGGCATGCTCGATTCTGATACACCAGCACGCCATTTGAAGATGAAGCTGGGCCGGGTGGAAAAACACTGGAACAAGAACTGCCTGGCAGTCGGGCTGTCACAAGGCTTTCTGGAACCGCTGGAAGCCACGGCCTTGTACCTGACGCAGATGACGGCTGCCATATTCTGTCTGTTCCTGGAAAAAGGCGACCTGAGTGAGCAGGCACAGAAAATCTACAACCAGGAGATCAATGACTATTTTGATGGGCACAGGAACTACATCATCGCCCACTACAAAACCAACACCAGGACAGACACGGAATACTGGAAAGCCAATGCAGCCAACCTGCATGCCATACCGGATTCGCTCAAGCATATCTTTTCTGCATGGCTGGAAGGGCGCGACCTCGGTGACGAAATCCGCCGTCAGAAGATAGAGAAGTATTACCCTGTCGCCTCCTGGTATGCCTTGCTGGCGGGCATGGGGATATTCCCTGATGCAGAAAACAGGAGCGCAGGCAGGGAGGCTGATCAGCAACACCCGCTCGGCGACTTCATGCAGCGTTGTGCGCTCAACTTCCGCGACCATCGCAGCATGCTGGCGACCTATGCAAAAGCCGCCTGAAGCCGGGCGACAACCATGTAAGGGTCAAACAAACGGATAAGGTAGTAGAGGGTCTTATTGATAGCAATAAGACCATCCCTTGCGACTACCCTGGATAGAGCAAATCGCGCTACGCGTGTAATATCGATTACACTATGGAATATAGGTAAGAATTATATTTTCCAGACATGGCATTCCATTATCTGTCCGCACTGACCTCTCCCAAGCGCACGCCACAGGCGAATCGCCATCTTGGCGTTACTCTGGCGTGCGTGGCCGGTGCGCTCAATGCAGGCGGTTTTCTGGCCGTGGGCCAATATACCTCGCACATGACGGGCATGCTGTCATCTGCAGCCGATGATCTGGTGCTGGGGAAATTCCTGCCCGCCTTTGCAGCCTTGTTCATGTTGCTGGCTTTTGCCTGGGGTGCAGCCTGTACGGCGTTGATCGTCAATTACGCCAAGCGTAACCAGTTTCGCTATATCTACACACCTGTGCTGTTGCTGGAAGCCGTGCTCTTGCTGCTGTTCGGCCTGGTGGGCACAGAATTGCAGGAACATGCGGTGATTACCGTGTCGTTCACCACAGTCTTGCTCTGCTATGTGATGGGCCTGCAAAATGCCCTGATCACCAAGATATCCAATGCAGAAATCCGGACCACCCATGTCACCGGCCTGGTCACCGATATAGGTATAGAGCTGGGCAAGATGATTTACTGGAACAGGAACAGGGATGAATTCCATCCCCAGGGTGAAGTCAGCGCCAATGTTCATAAATTGCACCTGCATGGCCTGCTGGTCCTGGCTTTTTTCACGGGCGCCGTACTTGGCGCTTACGGTTTCAAGCACTTCGGCTTTGTTTCCACACTGCCGATTGCGACTGCCCTGGTTGTGCTGTCACTGGCGCCACGTTTGAAGAAACTCTGATTGCGCGACGGCATGCCTGCGGCCCAGCATTGAAATACCACCCTGGTATCCTTTTCTTTTGACAATAATGTCAATGAAAATGTACATTGCCAGATTACGCCCTTCAATTTGAATCGATCACGTATGCCGATCTCTGACCCAGCCAATCTGTTTCAACGCGTACCAGAATTGCGAGCTCTCAGCGATGATCCCAAAATCAGCCGCGCGATAGAATCTGGCGACCCCTTCAAGGTATATCGTGCGCTGGTGCTGGCACGTATATTCAGGCGCTTGCCTGAGCATATGCCCATATTACGGGAATTGACCAGGGAGCGGCGCTTGTTTGCCAGGCCCCTGAAAGGTACGCCCTCGCTGGGAACTTACAACTCGGTGGGTTTCGGTTTTGTTGGCGAATCCGAACGGGACAGTGATGGCAGTCACATCGCCCTGCATGCCTTTGTCGTCCTGTTTGCCATTCCCCTGATACCGATGGGATCTTACCTGGTCAAGAGTACGGGTGAACGTCAATGGCAGATCTATGCGCGCACTCCCCTGGGTATCATGGGATGGCTGTACACGCGCGGGCTGGCGCTGGCCCTGGTGATCATGGTATTGACAGGCGCTGCTCACAGTTATCATGCATCAAACAATCAGGACCTGACCGTATTGAATGGTTTTGCAGTGCCATTGACAGTCCGGTTCGATGACAAAATGGTGCAGGTGCCGGCACAGGGACGCAGCAAGCTGACCCTGCCCACCGGACAACTGCATGGTGTCGCCAGTGCAGACAAGGCTGGTGTCGTCGACAAGCTCGACATCGTACTGGAAAGCAGTGGTCGCACCAGTATCTGGAATGTAGCTGGCGCCTCCCCGCTGGTACAGAATACGGTCACCTATTACAAGGTAAAGCCAGTCAATCCCGAGGGTAATGAAAGCCAGACCGTGTATTGCGGAAAAACTTTCCTGGAGTTCGATGACATCAAATTCCTGTTCACCGATCCACCGCCAACCATGAGCATGGGCAAACATGACAGCATGATCAGTGTCAGGCAATTGGCTGTCGTCAGCCAGCCCGATACGCCAGGCGTGCAAAGCTGTATCAACTATGCCTTTGACCACAGTCAGGAAAAAGAGATGCTCAAGGCGCTCGAAGCCCTGGCTGCATTCAATGACTGGAATGAAGGTTATGCCAATGCCGCCATGTTTGCTGCAACCAATGTGTCGACAAAAGAAGCCTTACGGGTGGCGCAGAAGGCGCTGAAAGTCCATCCGGATAATATCAGCCTGGAAAGGACGATACAGGATCTGCGCGAGGATGCCGGCGAACATGCGAGCATGCTGACGGAATATGCAGCGCGCAAGGATCAGCACCCTGATTCGGCCAATGAGCAATATCTGTATGCCGCATTGTTGAGCGGGAATGAGGGCATATCGGTTCTCAAGTCCCTGGCGCAACGCTTCCCTGATAATAACAATATCCTGCGCAGCCTGGCTTGGCGCAGGGCGGCGCACGGTGATGCGGCAGGCGCCCTGCAGGATCTGGCCAGACTGCATAAGGTTGCGCCGGCCGACGCCAGCCATCTGCTGGACCTTGAAGCCAGACTGCTGGTAGCGCAGGGGCGAGCCAAAGAAGCACTGAAACTACTGGAAGCAAGCATGCCTGAACTTCAGAGCCACGCTTATGGCAGCAACGCGATTGCCTACTACCTGATCAGCAGGCAAACCGGTGGCGACGCAGAAAAATATCTGAAGACACTGCCTGCAGAACAAGGTACGGAAAGAACCCTGGACGTGTATCGCGCAAGGGCTGGCCTGCCCATACTGATACCGGCAGACGCCCGTATGCCTGTCGTCAGGCTATCGATGACCTTACGCAGCGACCCCGGACAGGCATTGACATTGTTACGGGATATCAGTCCGGCGACCTTGACCCAGGCATTGAGCATGGATCAGCTGGCCCTGCTTTATGGCGAAGCTGTCCGCGTCAACGACAAGATTGCACAGGGCCGTTTAAGAAGTCTGTTGCAGGTCAATAAAAATGACTTCACCTTGCTGGATCAATACCTGCGCGGCGACAATGTCAGTATCGACAATATCGATCTTAACCTTGACGTGCAAGCCTCCGCCCATTTGGTACGCTCACGCAATCAGCATCTCTCACCGCAAGAAAGAAGCGGCCTGAAACAATTGGCAGTCAAAACCGATGTCTGGCAAAGCAACATTACTACCGCGAGCAAGCAATGGCAAACCTGAGTTCATCGAAGAAGACAGAAAACAAGTCCGGCTCCAGGCCTGGCAACCTGACCCAGCGCGCTTTTCTGGTCGTGGCCTTGTGGCTGGGTTTCTGGATACTGGCCCTGGGCCTGGTTGCCGGCCTCGCCTGGATACCGCTGGCACAGATCAATCATCGTTCGACGATAGAATTTTCGGGCATTGTGGCGGGTATCGCGGCACTTACCCTGGCCTATACCCTGCGCCCCAGGCGCAAAGAGAAAAAATCGGGGGAATCAGTCAAACCCCTGTCGCGCGACACTGCCGCCCCTTTGTACGCCATGGTGGAACGTATAGGTAAAGAGCTTGGGGTAAGTGCCACCGTCAATATCCATTTGATAGGAGGGGCAACAGCCTTCATCAGCGGCAACAAGAACTGGCTGGGCAGGATCAAGTCCCTGGAGGTTGGCCTGGGTCTGCCTCTGCTCGGCACCTTATCCGAGGCCGAACTGGGATCAGTCATCGCGCATGAATATGGTCACTTTGTTGCCGGTGACTTGTCTTTGGGCCCATGGGTATACCGCACGCGCATTTCCATCGCCCGCACAGTCACTGATCTTGACGACTCCATGTTCTTTCTCGACATCCTGTTTCGCTGGTATGGCAAATGGTTTCTGCGCCTGTCGGCGGCAGTATCACGGGAGCAGGAATATGCAGCCGATGCAACGGCCGCCAAAAAATTTGGCCCGGTCGCCACCCGCAGCGCACTGGAAAAGGTACATCTGATTTCACCTTTGTGGTCCAGCTATCTGGACTATGAATTGGGGCCTGCCCTGAACCGTGGTGCCCGCATGCCTATTTTTGAGGGTTTTCGCCGTTTCTGCAAACCGGGCATACGCCGCGCAGAAATCCAGGAAGCCATCCATTATGCAGAGGCACACGAGAGTTCCGAGTATGACACTCATCCCAGCATGGAAGAGCGTGTCGCTGCTGTCGTGCCCGGCGCCAGACCAGGCATGCCGCCGCTGGCGCAATGCCTGCATTTACTTGGAGGCGAACAACAGACTGAAGACGCGTGGTACAGCCTGTTTGAAGTCGAACAACTGACTGTCAGCGACTGGGATAACTACGCGGCCGATGTCATGCAGGCCATCAACAAAAAACGCTTTGAAGGTAGCTGGATGGACCCCAAGGTACTGCCCTTGAGCGAACTGAAAAACCTTGCACTGGACCCTGATTCGCTATGGGACAGGTTGAGGCCGGAAGGCGTCAGCTTTTTATCCCGGCTGGGTAAGCGGCAGTATGTGCTTGAAATCATGGAAGCCTGGATCAGTGCTTGCCTGACACAGTATGGCTATAGAGCCAGCCTGATACCTGGCCAGGCTCTGGTCATGACCCGTGCCGACGGCAGCGTGCAACCGGCGACATTATTGCAGACAGCTTTGCTCGGTCATTCGAACCTTGATGACTTGAAGCGCATGGAGCAATCCCCCGGTACTTCAGCAGTAACAGCTTGAGCATTCCAGCCAGATTGGCTGCCTGACTCACACCTGATGTGCCTGTTGCAGGCGTTTTTCCAGCCGCCGCTGAACGACTTCAAAACACAGGCTCAATGCCCAGTAGACACCGGCTGCTGCGACATACAGCGGCAAAGGCCTGAAGCTGGTGGCGATCACTTCCTTGGTAGCCAGCATCAGTTCTGTGACAGTGATGACCGACACCAGCGAAGTATCCTTGATGAGGCTGATCAGGGTATTGCTCATCGATGGCACGGCAGTACGCATGGCTTGCGGCACCACGACATAGCGCAGGGTCTGGCCATAATTGAGGCCAAGGCTGGAACTGGCCGCCCACTGACCACGACTGATACCGACGATGGCGCCCCGTATGCTTTCTGACAGGTAAGCACCGGCGTTCAGGCTCAGCGCCAGTATGCCTGCAGACATTGCCGAGAACTCTATGCCTATGCTGGGCAGGCCGTAATAGATGACAAATATCTGCACCAGCAAGGGTGTGCCGCGTATCAGGCTGACGTATACGGCTGCCGGCACGCTGACCAGCTTGAATGGCAATATGCGCGCAACGGCCAGTACAAAGCCGAGCACAAGGCCACCAAACATGGCGCCAACCGCAAACAATAAGGTATAGCCAACCCCTTTCAACATGACCGGGGCAGCCATCTGCAGCAATTCCAGAATTTCCATGGCGATTTCAAAAAGAAATATCCCCGTACGTACGGGGATATGGTGCAGGTATCAAGTCTGATGATACCGCGAGTACAAGCTGCGAGGATGATTTCTGTAAAGGACTGTCTTATTTCATCCTGAGTTCGCTTCAGTTGGCAGACGGTGCTTTGCTGACGTCTTTGCCAAACCACTTGTTTGATACTTTGGCGAAGCTGCCATCCTTGATGATGTCGGCCAGTGCCGTATTCAGGGCTGCAGCAAACTTGGGATTACCCTTCTGGAAAGGGATGCCGTTCTTTGCCAGCTCGCCGATAGGTGCACCCGCCTTGACCGGCAGATTGGTGGCCTTGAGCAGATAGGCAACCATCAGGCTGTCGTTTAATGCAGCATCAACACGGCCTGCTGCCAGGTCTTGCAGATACTCTGGTGCGCCCGGATAGCTCTTGACTTCGATACCGGCCACGGCCTTGGCGCGCTCTTCATAATTGCTGCCCTGGCCTACGCCAAGTTTTTTGCCTTTCAGGTCTTCCAGGCTCTTGAACTCGCGCTTGTCGTCCTTCTTGACGATCAGCTGTGCGCTGGACACGGTGTAAGGATCAGAAAAATCAAAGGTTTCCTGGCGCTTGGCAGTCACGCCAACCTGGTTGACGATGACATCAAACTTGCCAGCGGATAAACCTGCCAGAATACCGCTCCACTCAGAGGTGACAAATTCAGGTTTGACACCAAGTTTGGCCGCCAGCAGCTTGGCGACATCAACGTCAAAACCAGCCAGCTCATTGGTCTTGGTATCTTTAAAGTTAAACGGCGGGTAGGTGCCTTCCAGGGCAATTTTCAGGGTACCGCGTGCCTTGACGGTATCGAGCAGGTCAGCAGCAGTTGCCGTCAGACTGGCGCCAGCCAGCACAATACCGGCGAACAATGCAGAGATCGTTTTTTTATTCGTGTTAGTCATTATTATTCCTGGATAAATGCCGGCCCGTTGGAAAGCAATGCAGGGCCAGATACGCAACATGCCGGAAAGCAATCACATCCGGCGACCTGTTAATGATATGGAGTCAGGGCTGGCTACTACAACGAAGTATTTCTTATTTGCATATAACAAGCACGCTCATATGCAAAAAACATGGAAGGGCCGCAGATAAAAAAACACGCTGCTGGTTACAGCAGCGTGTTCCGGTCTGTATAAACTCAGAATGAAGGCAAGTCTTTCAAATCATGCCCTGGCTGGTCAGCGCCGACTGTGCTCAAGCCATGCGCGCCGTCTGCGTACATGATGCCGACAACTTTGGGCCCCAGGAAAATGCCATTGTCATTGTGAAACTTGGGAATGACTTCATCACCGTTGGCGATCGTTTCAAGGACTGCAGCCACATCAGCTTCTTGCGGATCATCGACCATGGCAGGAGGCATGACCTGACCACCTTTGCTTTTTCCCCAGCGCACTTTGGCAATCCGTTCTCCACTATCGTCAAAACGAACGGCTTCAATAAAAAATAATGCCATGATCAAACTCCTCTTAAGTTACAGTGACAGAAAATAGGGAAGGGTGTTGAACTTGCCTGGTGGAATTAATTGGATCTGCTGATCTTGCCTGCACTACCGATACGACCTCTTGCGACGCTTGTTGCCTATTGACTTATTGACTATATGCTGCTTTTTCAGCCCGTTTCAAGGCTTATCTTGCACTTTCAATATGACATCTGTGTGTCATCATCTTGATTAAAAAAAGTAGCTTAAAACAGCATAGTAGCAAAAAATCATGAGTTTTCAAGAGCGGATTTACAATTGCCAAAAGCCAATAAAAAACGGCTGACAGAGTTTGACCTCTGTCAGCCGCTCCGTTGCATGCACTGATAGATCAGCTCAATTTCGCCGCATGTTCACGTGTGGCATGGAAAGTGACGCCAGGCCAGCGTTCTTGTGTCAGCTTGAGGTTCACGCCCGATGTCGCCAAGTAGGCCATATTGCCTGCCGCATCAAAAGCAATGTTGGCGCCGGCGCTGGAGCGCTCAAAGTCAGCCAGCATTTTTTTGTCGTCACAGGTAATCCAGCGGGCACTGCTGATGCTGGTGCCTTCAAACACGGCATCCACGCCGTATTCGTTTTTAAGACGGCTGGCCACGACTTCAAACTGCAGGACACCAACCGCACCCAGCACCAGATCACTGCTGACAACAGGTTTGAATACCTGTACCGCACCCTCTTCACCCAGTTGCTGCAAGCCTTTTTGCAGTTGCTTGATCTTCAGCGGGTTCAGGATACGTGCCGTGCGGAAAAAATCCGGCGCAAAATAAGGGATGCCAGTGAATTGCAGCAATTCACCTTCAGAGAAACTGTCGCCTATCTGCATATTGCCGTGATTGGGCAGACCGATGATGTCACCGGCATAAGCTTCTTCCACCTGTTCACGCGAAGACGCCATGAAGGTGACCACGGACGACACCTTGATGTCACGGTTCAGACGCAGATGCTTGAGTTTCATGCCACGTTCAAACCGGCCAGAGCACACGCGCAGGAAGGCGATGCGGTCCCGGTGAGCCGGGTCCATGTTGGCCTGTATCTTGAAAATAAAGCCTGAGAACGGTGTCTCTTTGGGTTCGACTGCCCGTACGGTGGCATCACGCTCACGGGGCGCCGGCGCCCAGTCCAGCAAAGCGTTCAGAATTTCACGCACACCAAAGTTGTTGATGGCAGAACCAAAGAACACCGGTGTCTGCACGCCGGCCAGAAAGTCTTCCAGACTGAATGGATGGGAAGCACCATGCACCAGCTCGACTTCCATCTTCAATTGTTCGATTTCCAGCGGGAACATCTCTACCAAACGGGGATTATCAATGCCCTTGATGACTTCAAATTCCTGGTCAGCACGTTCACTACCTGGCGTGAACAGCAAAATCTCGTCTTTCAGGATGTGATACACACCACGGAAAGTCTTGCCCATGCCTATGGGCCAGGTCACTGGTGCGCACTGTATCTTCAGCACCGATTCCAGTTCATCCAGCAATTCCAGCGGGTCGCGGGTTTCACGGTCCATCTTGTTGACGAAGGTGATGATGGGCGTATTGCGCATACGGCATACGTTGAGCAACTTGATGGTCTGTTCTTCCACACCCTTGGCGGCATCAATCACCATCAGGGCCGAGTCGACTGCCGTCAGCACGCGGTAGGTATCTTCAGAAAAGTCCTGGTGACCCGGCGTGTCGAGCAGGTTGACCACGTGGTCGCGATATTCAAACTGCATGACGGAAGAAGCCACCGAAATGCCGCGTTGCTTCTCGATTTCCATCCAGTCAGATGTCGCATGACGACCACTCTTGCGCGCCTTGACCGTACCGGCCAGCTGGATCGCGCCCGAGAACATCAGCAGTTTTTCCGTTAACGTGGTTTTACCCGCATCCGGATGGGAAATAATGCCAAAGGTGCGACGGCGCGCTACTTCGCGGCTGATCAGGTCTTTTGATGGTGCGCTGGACACACTTGAGGTACTGGACGTATCGGCGACATCTGCGGCTACGTCATTGACCGGTTCCTGGCTGTCGTCTGTTGTGTTCATGGTATTCATTGCAGATGCCGCAAAAATGGAAGAAAAACGTATAAGTTTAGCTGGTATTGAGGATGAAGTCGAATTCAGTCTTGTAGCACAGTAAAGAAGTGGCAGGTTTTATGCATGAATGGCAAAAAAAAAACCAGACCATAACCCTTGACCTTGCACTTTCCTGTATCAGTGCCATGATGTCAAAATACCCTGGTCATCTTCAGAATAAATGAGCATCCATGAAGAAAATTGCGCCAAGTGCAGTCATCCTGTTGTTAACTTGCCCTGCTCTGCCTGCATGGGCAGGTTCTGGCTATTATCTTGTCAGTATCTATGAAAACGAAGGAGAGAAGGCCGTCGACTTCAAATCCTGGTCTTCATTTGCCGACAAGCACCCAACCTCTACAGCACCTGAACTTGGCATCAGTTACATGCCCAACAAGACCTGGTATACCGAGGTGATAGCCAACTGGTTCAAACGCGGGGCAGATACACTGGCGACCAGTGCATGGACCTGGCAAAACGATTTTTTGCTCACCCACGGACAATACCCGGTCGACCTGGCCCTGCATACCAGCCTTAAATACTGATCGCAGCCGTGGCACAGACTTTGAGTTTGGTCCAGCCATGCAAACCGAGTTTGGCCGCCTGCAAGTCAATGCCAATGTCTTTTTTGAACGCACGTACCAGGTTACACCCCCGACCAGCACGCAGATGAAGTACCAGTGGCAGGGCAAATACCGCCTGCAGCCAGAATTTGAGCTGGGCTTGCAAGGCTTTGGCGAACTCGGTGACTGGGATCACTGGTCTGGTCTCAGCCGTCAGTCTCATCGCGCCGGCCCTGTCGTCTCAGGCAAATACCGGCTTGGTGGCAGCCAGTCCATCAGCTATGAAATCTCGTATGTGATGGGCAAGCTCAGCACCCGACATGCCCAGGTATTGAGCCTGCGCATGCAATACGCATTCTGAGCTGTACACAATCCCCCCGGTTTGCTATATCCTCGTCATCTTTGTTTGTTACCATGCTGGCTACCATTAATGGTAAGGCGCTCATTTCGCTTACCCCCGCTTGTACTTGTTTATTCATTTAAATATTCATTTAAAGACTTGACTATGAAAAAGTTAATAATTTCAGCCTTCATGCTGGCATTGGCCAGTTTGCCGCAACTCAGCTTTGCCTGGGGTGCGGATGGTCACCAGACTGTGGGCGCGATTGCCGACTCCCTGTTGGCGGGCAGCAAAGCCGGGGCCCAGGTCAAAGTCCTGCTCGGGGACAATACTCTGGAGAAAATGGCAGTCTGGGGCGATTGCGTCAAAGGCATAGCTCCAGAGAAAGATTTTGCCTATACCTCCGCTGGCCGCTACCCCGAGTGCACACCATTTGAAACGGCTGCAGGCATTGCTGCCATGGCAGACTATGTCAAACGCAACAACACCAACTGCAACCCCGGTCCAAACGAAGAAAACTGCCACAAGCAGTACCACTACGCTGACGTGGCCCTGCAACATGATCACTACAAAACCGGCTACGTCGGCACCAGCGATCACGATGTCGTCAACGCCATCCGCGCAGCCGTCCTGATGTTACAGGACAGGCCTCAGCCCAAGCCTTTCAATTTCAAGGACAAGCAAGAAGCACTGGCCTTGCTGACCCACTATGTCGGCGACCTGCACCAGCCTTTGCATGTAGGTTCGGTCTTTTTGAATGCTGACGGCAAGATCATCAACCCCGATGAAGGGGTCTATGATCATGGCAACAATACTGTCGGCGGCAATGCCCTGCAATGCCCTTGCGGTAATTTTCACTCCCTGTGGGATGACCTGCCACAGCAATTCAAGCGTGGCCGCATGAATGACGCACTGACCAAAAAAGCCAGGGCTGTCGTCGCCAGCAATGCGGCCATAGAAGAATTGCCAGTCCTGTGGGCAGATGATGCCATCCGCGATGCCAAATTGCTGTTTGCCGGCACACAATTCAGCAAAAGTACCCCGAACCAAAAAGGCAATAGCTGGTCTATAGCCTTACCGCTGGAATATGAAAAAACCATGCAAAACCTGAAAGAAGATGCACTGGCCCGTGCCGGCGCGCATCTGGCGCAGTTGCTCAAAACCATCTGGCCTGAATAAGCCGGCTTTACTGTTACATTAGGAAAATTTCGTCATGGCATTTACCCCAATAAGCTGGATAGGAAAAGGTTTCAAATACCTGTGGTCAGCACTGGATTTCAGCCGCAGGGTGTTTTTCAACCTGCTGATACTTGCTGTCC
The DNA here is from genome assembly GCF_022568815.1 of Undibacterium paludis. Lineage (GTDB taxonomy): Bacteria > Pseudomonadota > Gammaproteobacteria > Burkholderiales > Burkholderiaceae_D > Undibacterium. The sequence continues at coordinate 16,525 of NZ_JAKZHX010000010.1, forward strand.
TGATTTTTATCATCATCAATCTGTTCAGCGGCGGGGTCAGGAAACTGGAAGACAAGACCGCCCTGATACTGGACCTCAAGGGCACACTGGTTGAGCAACATGCCAACAGCCCGCGCGAGGCACTGATCGCAGAGGCCAGGGGCGACGCCAAGAAAACCACGCAGTTGCGTGATGTACTGGCCGTACTGGACCAGGCATCCAAAGACCCGCAGATCAACAGCGTGGTCCTGCTGCTTGACGACCTCGGCGGCGCCGGGCTGGCCAGCCTGCGCGAGATCACGGCTGCCGTAGACCGCTTCAAAGCCAGCGGCAAAGCCGTGATTGCCTGGGGCTCCAGCTATGACCAGCGCCAGTACTACCTGGCATCGCATGCCAATGAAATCTACCTGCACCCCATGGGTACGGTAATGATCACTGGTTTTGGCAAATACCGGAATTACTATCGCGATGCACTCGACAAGTTCGGCGTGACGGTCACCGTACTCAAGGCCGGCAATTTCAAGAGCTTTGGCGAGCCTTATGTCGCCAACGCCCCATCGCCGGAAGCAGCCAAGGCGGATGCCTATCTGTACAATGGCTTGTGGAAAACCTATACCACCGACGTGGAAAAGGCACGCAAGCTGCCTGAAGGCGCGATCATGCAGGGCATCAATGACCTGGGCAAACTGCTCAAGGATGCCGGTGGTGACATTGCCAAGCTGGCCGTTAATGCAAAACTGGTCGACGGCCTGAAAACCCGCGACGAATTGCGTGAACTGATGATCAAGCGCGGTGTCAAGGATACGCAGCTCAAGACTTTCCGCCAGGTGCCGTTTGAAGAATACCTGGCCCGCATCAAACCCAAGGTTTTTGGTGATGCCGTTGGTGTCGTTATTGCAGCCGGTGAAATCAGTGAAGGCATGGCCCCACCGGGCTCTATCGGCGGCTTGTCCACGTCACAACTGATACGCAAGGCACGTGAAGACGACAGCATCAAGGCCGTCGTCTTGCGGGTTGATTCACCTGGCGGCAGCGCCTTTGGTTCCGAGCTGATACGCCGTGAACTGGAGCTGACCCGCAAGGCCGGCAAACCCGTGGTCGTCTCCATGGGTGACGTGGCGGCGTCGGGTGGCTACTGGATATCGATGGCGGCAGACGAAGTGATTGCAGATGAGGCGACGATTACCGGTTCCATCGGCGTCATCGCCATCCTGCCAACGGCAGACAAGGCCGCGGACAAACTGGGTGTGCACACGGCTGGTTCGCCGACCACCTGGCTGGCAGATCCATTCAACCCGCTGCGCCCCTTTAATAGCCGTTTTGCCGAACTCCTGCAAAGCAGTATTGACCATACCTACGGCGATTTCACGGCCAAGGCAGCAGCGGCACGCAAAACCACGCCGGAAAAAATCAATGAAGTGGCCCAGGGTCGTGTCTGGACTGGCACCCAGGCCAAGGAACGAGGCTTGATTGACACCATAGGCAACTTTGGTGATGCCTTGAAATCAGCCGCCACCCGCGGCAAGCTTGGCAATGACTATCGCATCAGTTATATAGAACGCGAACCATCCAAGTTTGACCGACTGTTGAGCATCTTCGACGCCAAGATCGCCAGTGTCGTACATGAGCAGTTCAAATTGGCCAGCGCCACCAGCGGCCTGCCACCGGCAGCAGCGAGCCAGGTTCTGTCTGACCTGACCTGGCTGGCGGAAGCCAACAAGGAAGGCAAAGGCTTTACCGCCCTCACCCATTGCCTGTGTACAGCACCTTAGAGCCTGTTGACGATCTCTAGCGAGCCGACAGACAAATCCCGCAGCAATGCGGGATTTTTTTTGCCGCCCCGCCCGCACAATTGGCAGATTGGCAGGCACTTGACATCAGCACATGACAAATGTCATATGAAAGTCATGGCATTTGCTTCTGTTTCAACATGCATGCAAGCGACATAATGCACGCATCCAAACACAAGGACTTCCGTCATGATCAAAACAAGCATTACACTGGCCCTGGCAGCAATCACAGGCATTACTCATTTGCCGGCAACCGCCGCCAGTTTCCTGGTTGAACACGTACGTGTGTTCGATGGAGAGAAAATCCAGCAGGATAAAAACGTGCTGATCGCTGACGGCAAAATCCAGGACATCAACTTTAAAGGTAAGGCTGCTGCCGGTGTCAGCATCATCAATGGCCAGGGCCGCACCCTGCTGCCAGGGCTGATTGACGCCCATGTGCATGCCTACCAGCACCAGGAACTACCCCTGATGTATGGCGTCACTACGCAGATAGACATGTTCACTGCCGTCCCCCTGATGCAGGAAATGAATGCCAAAATGCAAAAAGGTGAGAATCATGACCGTGCCGACCTGATTTCTGCAGGCGTGCTGGCAACTGCACCCGGCGGCCATGGTACAGAGTATGGTTTCCCCATCCCTACCCTGACCAAGCCGGAAGAAGCGCAGGCCTGGGTGGATGCCAGGATTGCCGAAGGTTCGCACTTCATCAAGATCGTTCTCGAACATGGCAGCGACAAACATGCTATCAATACTCTCGACAATGCCACCCTCACTGCCCTGGTCAAGGCGGCCCATCTGCGCCATAAACTGGCCGTGGTGCACGTGGGTACGCTGCAAGAAGCCAATGATGCCTTGAACGCCGGTGCAGATGGCCTGGTGCATTTATTCGTGGGTAAGCAGATAGCTGACAAGGATTTGCATGACCTGGTCGCCCTGACCAAGTCCAGACGTGCTTTCGTTATCCCCACTTTCAGCGTGCTGGAAAGCATAGCCGGCGTCAAAGAAAACGATGTGCTGCAAGACAAGCGCATGATGGCCCTGCTAAAAAAAGCGCAATTGCAACCACTCAATACGCCATATGGGGCGCAAGCCAGCCCGGACTTGTTGTCCGTCCCCAACAAGGTGACAGCTGCCATGCATGCGGCGGGCATACCGATACTGGCTGGTACCGATGCAGGCAATTCCGGCACCCAGTATGGGGTCAGCCTGCATCATGAACTGAACGCCCTGGTCAAGGCGGGCCTGAAGCCACTGGCAGCACTGGCATCGGCCACCTCCGTACCAGCTGCCGCCTTTGGTCTCAAGGATCGTGGCAGGATAGCCAAGGGCTACAAGGCAGACCTGGTGCTGGTGGAAGGTGAGCCGGACATGGACGTCAGCCAGGCGCGCAATATCGTCGAAGTATGGAAGGATGGTGACAAGGTTACAACCCAACGCGAAGAACAGCGTCAACTGGTCACCAAAGAAATTGTACAAAAAACCGTTCAGATTCAAATGCCGGCGGATGGCCGTATAGGTCTGTTCAGCAAGGAAAAACTGGCCAGCCCGTTCGGTTTTGGCTGGTATCCGGCAGATGACTCCCGCATGGGCGGCAAGTCACAGATAGAAATCAAGCTGGCGGAAGAAGTGCCGGACGCCCCGAACAGGCAACCGGTATTGTCGGTCAGCGCCAGCATCAGGCCCGGCTTTGCCTACCCCTGGGCAGGACTGACCTTCTTCCCGGGCGAGGCGCCGATGGATGCGGCGGACCTGAGTGCGGCGAATGTATTGAAATTCAGGGTCAAGGGCGATGGCAAGGACTATAGCGTGGGCATCAGCGTCAAAGGTAATTACATCCCTGTTTCAGTCCCTTTCAGGGCAAGCGAAGAATGGAGGGAAGTCAGCATTCCTTTCAGCAAGTTCAAGGACCTGGACCCCAGCATCATCACCATCATCGGCTTCAATGCCGGGCCGCAAACCGGGGAATATCGTTTTCAGATTGCGGACATACGCCTTTTGAAGGAATAATGCGCAGCATTCTGTAAAAATCGCACCCAAGGTGAAGCCGTGTCAGCAAAACTACAATCCATCTTATCTTTCCCCTGGGTGCCGTCACGCTATGGCAAGGCGCCTTATTTCTGGCTGCTATCCTTTGTCATCATGGGCTGGAAATACCTGTATGTTAAACCCGGATCTACAGAACTTCCCCTTTTACTGGCCTGCATCCTGGTCTTTCTACCAATCTACTTTTATAGCTTCTGGCAAACCGCGAGCTGGCGCATTTATGCCAGTATCACACTGATTTGCACCATGGGTATAGTCTGGGCTCCCTACAATTACGGCAGCTCCACCTTCTGTATTTTTGCCGCTACCATGTGTTCACGCCTGCCGGACTCAAAGCGTGCATATATGTGCCTGCTGAGTATTGGCCTGGTCATTGGCATCGCCAGCTACCTCATGGATCTGACCACCATGTTCTGGGTACCCGCCCTGATCTTCAGCATCGCCAGTGGTGCTGGCGCCATCATCGGCGAACGTCTGACCCGCAGCAATGAAAGCCTGTTGAAAAAACAGGAAGAAGTTGAATACCTGGCCGCCCTGGCAGAACGTGAACGCATTGCCAGGGACCTGCATGACCTGCTCGGCCATACACTGTCCGTGATCACCCTCAAGGCTGAACTGGCGGGCAAGCTGCAGGAACGGAATCCGGCGGCCTGCAAAAAAGAGATCAATGACATTGAACACACCGCCAGACAGGCATTGGCTGAAGTACGTGCGGCAGTCATTGGTTACCGCGCCACAGGCCTGGGCCATGAGCTGGAATCGGCAAAAAATGCGCTGGATGCGGCACAAGTCAACCTTATTACCGATGTAAAGCAATTCACCATGCCGCACGCCGTTGAAAATGTACTGGCGCTTGCCCTGCGTGAAGCTGTCACCAATATCATCCGCCATGCCCAGGCCAGCCAATGCCAGATAAGCCTCAGCATGGAAAAAACGAACGCCATCATGAAAATCAGTGACAATGGCATCGCAGACCAGACAAAAATGCTGTTGAAAGGCAGCGGGCTCAAAGGCATGAACGAGCGTGTGCAAGCCCTGGGCGGCAATTTACAGATCAGCAGCAGAACAGATACTTCAGGCTTGCAGATAGATATATCGCTGCCTGTCCATGAAAAGAAAGAAAAACCATGATACGCATCATCATTGCAGAAGATCAGGCCCTGGTATCAGGCGCCCTGGCCGCATTATTGGGGCTTGAAGACGACATAGAAGTCGTAGGCCTGGCGAAGAATGGCCAGGAAGCGCTCAGCCTGTGCGAAAAAGAAGCACCTGACGTCGTCATCACCGACATAGAAATGCCCATCATGACGGGCCTGGAACTGGCCGCCGCGATAGCAGAAAAAAAACTCAACAGCAAAGTCATCGTCCTGACCACCTTTGCCCGCACCGGTTACCTGCGTCGCGCCATGGCCAGCGGTGTGCGCGGCTATATGCTCAAAGACGCACCGGCTGAAGCACTGGCAACGGCTATACGCACCGTCCACACCGGAGGGCGCGCAATTGCACCCGAACTGGCCATGGAAAGCTGGAGTGGCGAACAAGACCCGCTCAGCGAGCGTGAACGCCAGGTTCTGCGTCTGGCCGGCAGCGGTTCCACCAGCACAGAAATCGCCAAGATCATGCACCTGTCAGAAGGCACCGTACGCAATTACCTGTCAGAAGCGATCAGCAAGCTCAATGCCAAGAACCGGGTCGAGGCGTTCAGGCTGGCGCGCGACCAGGGCTGGTTATGAATGCACATCAGTCTTATGACAGACTGATGCGCAGGAAAATTTTCGGCGATCCAAATGCATCTGTCCGTGGTCAGCTTATCCTTTCCAAGATTGATACCCTCAACAAACGAGTTCGCAATGAAAAACCTCATCCTGGTATTTTCCCTTTGCCTGCCCTTGATATGCCACGCTGATGACAGGTCCAGGGAAGAACGGGTGGACAGTCTGCGTAACGCCGCCATGAATAGATTTGAACAACATCATGACAGGCGCAACGCCCTGCGGCTCAACAGACAGGCAATCAGGCTGGCACGTCAACTGCCGGAAACCAACTGGCGCACCATAGAGAATTATGATGATGCTGGTCTGTATTACTATGACAGTCGCAAATGGAAACTATCAGCGCAACACCAGGCAATTGCTGTACTGCTGGCCTGCAATATGCCAGAAAGCGGCGCCATGTTTGCCACCTATGTAAAACGCCTTGGCTTTGCCTTTGCCAAATACCGGCCAGCACAAGACTTCGATGCCATAGCTGCCAACCCGCTGCTGCTGTTGCAGGACCTGCCGCTGAACCTGCGCAGTAATTTTGATCTAAGGCGTCGCTACTTCAACACCATCAAATTGAAACCCACTGGCAGCAACCAGCAGCCACGGTATCTGTATCGTCTGAGAAAGGAGCAACTGCCTGATAGTTGCTACATCCGCTCGGCCGACAAAGAACCTGAAACCAACGAGCAGGGAAACAGCTCTTCAGAACCATAGTGGACTGTAACAGTGAAATCGGAGTGCCTGCCATGCGCGCGACGATCATGGCTGCGTTGCAAATACGCGCGACAACCCTGCTATCGCTTTGCTTAGTTGTCAAAACCTTGCCTTGCCCTGATACGCCGGGTGCATGTCTTCACTCTCGATTCCACTGTTACAGCCCACTGCAATGGCCGTTACGGGCCGGGAATGAAAACAGATGCGGGTAAATCTGGTCATCTTGCCGACCTGTCAGATCTACTGATCGTTCAAGCCTTTACCATCGAGTATACCCTGCATGCACTTCTCGACCCTGGCGATGCGGGTCTTGGCCTGTTTTGGCGCAGCAAAGTGCAGAAGATAAGCCCTTTGTCGCCCAGGGGTCAAGGCGTCAAAGGCAGCCTTCAGGGCAGGGAGTTCATCGAGCTTGCTCTGGAATTCTTCAGCAACCGCGAATTCCTCTGTAGTTTTGAACGGCACTTGCGCACCAGATTTCTCTATCGCTATCGCTTCTTTGACATAAGACTTCAAAGTGGCTTTCATCTTGACGATTTCATCGGTACTGGTAAAGCGTATCTGGCGTGCCGACTGGACATTCTCGGTTTGCGTAACGAGTATGCCCTTGGCATCCTTGAGCAAAACGCCTTTGAAAAACAGCAGCGCACAGTATTCTTTAAATCCATGGATCAAGACCACGTTACCATCCTGGAAGGTGTAGCAGGGAACACCCCATTTCAGTTCTTCCGTCAGTTGGCAATCCAGCAGTATTTCTCTTAATTTCGCTGATTCTTCCTGCCAGTTTTTAATCTTGCCCAGATAAGCATCGACCTGAGGATTCATTGATCTGATTCCATGAATTGAAGTGGAGACGAAGTTCATTTACCCTGTTTACAAAAACAGGCGCGACGCATCAATATCATTGCATTATCAACCACTTTTATCGACAGATCAATACGGCACTGCGCAACGCACGATTCTCAGGACGCCCTGGATCTACCAGAGAGGCTGCTTCATCCGTGGGTCAGGGGATAGTGATACCATTGCCGATTATTTTTCAATACGCATTGTCGATACACCTGCATGAGTCAAGCTTCCAAGCGTTACCTTTACGCCAATCAACTTCGTGGATGCGCTGCATTGCTCGTGTTGCTGTCCCATTGGCTAGGCGTCTACTGGGGCATGCGTGAACTGGTCGCAGCATACACCGCCTCACCGGTCCAGACCGGCCCCAATCCAATGGCATATCAACTGGTATCCATCAATCCGGAATTTGGTCTTGGTCCTCTGGGAGTCTCCATTTTCTTTTTGATCAGTGGTTTTGTCATCCCCTTTTCTTTGGAAAAAAACTCTCGCAGCTCTTTCATGCTGGCCAGGGTGTTCAGAATCTTCCCTACTTACTGGACTGGCATGCTGGTCAGCCTTGGTGCGGTCTGGCTATCCGGTCTATATTGGGGAAACAGGCCCAATTGGGATGTCAAAACCGTCGTCGCCAATGCCTTCCTATGTCATGACCTGCTTGGCATTCCCACCACCGATCTGGTGAACTGGACGCTGGCAATCGAATTAAAGTTTTATATCGTGATTGCCCTATTGAGTGCATTCATACGCGAGGGAAAGATTCTTGCCCTGTTTGCGCTCTCTGCATTCTTCCTGCTCTTCAATTGCCTACTGGATAGGCTGACGCCCGGTTCAAGTCCAGCCGCCCTGCTCATCATCTTGCAAGCTTTGGCGACAGCGTCCGTATATATACAGTTCATGCTGATTGGTATCTTCTTTTATCATGCCAGCCGGGGAAGGCTCTCAACTGTCAGGCTTGCAGTGTGTGTACTCACACAATTGTTTCTGTTTGCATTGACCTGGAAATATAGTCCCATCAATGGACAATTCCCTGTAGTGCCCAAAATTTACGGATGGGGCTTGCTGATATTTACGCTGGCTTATCTGCTCCAGCACAAATTCCATCCAAACCGTGCAATAGACTGGTTGGCCGATATCAGCTTTCCTTTGTATGCCATCCACGGCCTGACTGGCTATGTCCTCATAAAACTGTTGCTACAAACAGGAATGAGCTTCAACTTTGCCGCCCTGCTGAGTTTCGCGTTAGTCAGTGCCCTTGCTTTTCTTTTACATCGAACGACAGAATTACCAAGCCTCGTTATCGGCAAACGTCTGGCGCAAACCTTGATGCGCAGGAAAAATTTGAATGAATAGAGCGCAGGCCGGTGAGCCAGGTCTTACAGAAAATCCAGGGCGCACAGGTAATCATAAAAGGCCTGCTTGTTTTGCCTGGTCTCATTTGGGTAGCGCTGCATCAGCAAGCCATAAGCCTGTTGTAATTTCTGGCTGGCCTGCTGTACTTCTGGTGTGAAAGCATTATCTGCCTTTGATGAACCCTGTTTTTCAAGCAGCTTCTTTTCCAAGTAGGCTTGCTGTCCCTGTATGGCCTGCAATATCAGACCCTGTACTGGTTTAAGTTCTGGCAAGGTGCTCATGGTGTTACCAGCATCGATCACTGCCTTATAACCTGACAGCAAACGCTTGAGTTCAACCAGGTTACCGGCCTTGTATGCTTGCCAGCTTTCTACGCGCAAGACCATGGCCTTGTCAGACCAGGTCAGCAACTGTTTCAGGCTGGCGGCCTGGGTGGTGGTGAGTGCAGACTTGCCTGCGTCGAATACCGTGCGCTGATGCGGGATTGCTGCATACGCAGCTTCCACATCCATGGCGTGGGCACAGCTTGCCGTCAAAAAAGTCAGGGTAAAAACAAGAGCAGGAATTTTCATATACAATTTTGCGTGCATAAAGTAAGTGTCATTTTATAACGTCATTGCCCTGTTATTGTTGTCATATCCATGTACCCGGCAAGTACTCAATAAATGTCTGACAAATGTCCAATGAATGCCCAATATGCGGGCCTGGAGATGATGATCCCCAATCCCCCTGAAGTCAACCTGGCCAGTCACCTCAGCTTCGCACCTCAGCCATTGCTGGCTGACATATGCATGCATTTTCTGGCAAAGGAGGTGCCCTCCTGCTGGTATACCGTGCCTGCCAGTCCGCTCCCCATGTTGATCTTTATTCTCAGTGGAAGCGTCGAGATGCACGACGGGCAGAACCTGCCACGCATGACGGTTCTTGGCGCCAGCCGTAAACATTACAGGGGCAAGGCAGAACCTGGCTCCTGCTTTGTCTCAACGGCCATTTTGCCCGGCAAACTCAGCAGCCTGCTTGGCTTTCCTATAGAAGAATTCACTAACCTGATTATTGATTTCAATGATATCTTGCCACTTTCGGTTTGCAATGAACTAAGCGATAAACTGCATGCAGCCAAAGATATCAACGGCAAAGTCCATGCCCTGCAAGACATGCTGGTACGCCTGCGCCTGTCAGAAAAGCGTTACCAGGCCCCGCTTGTCCTGCCACCTCACTGGTTAAACGAATCTTCAGGAGAATTGGCCACTCGCCTGGGTGTGGGTACGCGTCAGTTTGAAAGACGTTTCCTGGCCACTTATGGCCAGAGCCTGCGCAGCTACAAGCAACAAATCCGCCTGGGTAAATCGCTGCTGCATCTGATGCTGGGTCAACTGCCCACCACCAGCTGGGCAGAGTGCGCCCTCATTTTTGGCTATGCAGACCAGGCGCATATGACACGGGATTTTCTGCGGTTTTGCGGGCATACGCCAGCAAAACTCATGCACGGCATCAGTGAACGAGACCCTGCTTTATGGGCTTTTTGCTTTGCCGGGACGGAAATAAAGAAACTGTTTATTCCGAACGACGATATGGATGTCGTTTCGGTTCAAGACCAGGTTCTTGCCTGAATCCATAATCGCTCCATCTCAAAGAGGAGTCGCATTCATGGAAGAGCAAACAGGTTTCATGCAGGATTCATACATTCTGACTACCGTCAACGATATGATGAACAAGGTACAGAGCAACAGCCTGTGGTACCTGTCTTTTGGTCTTGCCTGCTGTGCGGTGGAGATGATGCAGGCGGCCAGTGCCCGTTATGACATGGACCGCTTCGGCTTCATCCCGCGTGCCAGCCCGCGTCAGGCCGACCTGATGATCGTTGCCGGCACCCTGACCAACAAAATGGCCCCCGCCCTGCGCAAGGTATATGACCAGATGGCTGAGCCGCGTTATGTGATATCCATGGGCTCCTGCGCCAACGGCGGCGGTTATTATCATTATTCTTATTCCGTAGTGCGAGGCTGCGACCGTGTCGTACCGGTCGACATCTATGTACCAGGTTGCCCACCCACTGCCGAAGCCCTGATTTATGGCTTGATCCAGTTGCAGAACAAGATCAAGCGCAGCAATACCATAACCAGGGTCTGAGCTTCACAAGCCGTTTCAACACACCCGTGTCTGATGATTGTCAAGTCTGGGATGACAGATACGCTTTCAGTACAGTTTGCAGTGCTGTCGTGGGCCGCTGTATCAGTCTGCTCAATTGCCTGCCAGGTTCGTACAGACCACCTTGTGCAGCGCCACTGTCTGACTGCGCCAGCATATGTGCAAAACCTGGCGGCACACCGAAAGATATCAGCATGTTCTTATAATCAGGCTCTGAAAAATTGACATAGCTGACTGATTTACCCGACAGTTCTGACACGCTTGCTGCCAGTTCGCTCAGGGTGAATGCCTGGTCGCCGCCCAGTTCATGGATCTGTCCTTCTTGTTCTTTAGTAGTCAGCACTGCGGCGGCGGCAGCGGCAAAGTCAGCCCTCGAAGCTGCCGAAAATTTTGCATCGCCTGCGGCGCCAAGCACTTTGCCGGTTTCCAGCGCCGTACTGATCGCAGGAAAATAATTCTCGATATACCAGCCATTGCGCAAGAACGTAAATGGTATGCCGCTGTCACGTATCAGGCGTTCGGTCTCCACATGTTCTTTGGCCAGCAGCAGTGGTGAAGTGTCTGCATGCAAAATGCTGGTATAGGCAAGCAAGGCGACGCCGGCTTTCTTGGCTGCCTCGATGACATTGCGATGCTGCTCCAGCCTTTGGCCTACCTCGCTTGATGAAATCAGCAGCAGCTTATCAATGCCCTCAAGCGCACTGCCCAGGCTGTCTGCCTGCCCGTAATCACCCTGGCGGACCTGTACGCCGCTGGCCCGCAGTTTTTCCGCCTTGGCTGTATCCCTGACGATGGCCACAATCTCTCCGGCCGGTACCGTATTCATCAAAGCCTGTATGACCAGGCTACCCAGTTGTCCGTTTGCACCTGTCACTGCAATCATGATTCATCCCCTTGTTTCATCAATTTCTTTAATCTGTTTCTTCAGTCAATTTCCAGCTCAGTTTTTAAGAGCGGAATCCCAATGCTCGTCGGCCTTGCCATCAACAATCCGCCAGGTGTCGAACCAGGTCGTGGTATACAAAAGCTGTCCGGTCGCCTTGTCCTTCACTGGCAAGGGGTACATGACTGTCACCAGGTCACCTTCGGCAATAACGGCCGCAATGGGGGTTGCCATTTTTTCCGGTATGGGTTTGGCCTTGACCTTTCTTACCTCGACAAAATACCTGACTACGCCATCCCTGCCGGAAGCCGCATTCGGGTTATGCTGTATATAACGTTGCGACAGATACTTGTCTGCCAGCTCCCAATGCCCGGCTTCAAGCAAATCTTTGACGATGTGGTATACCACCTGCTTGTTGGCATGCAGTACTGGATCGCTGCTGCTAAACAAGGCTTCTGGCCGGTCGACAGCAAGCACGGGCTCTTGTGCGTAACTGCTTTGCATAGTGACAGCGATGCTCAACATGCTCAGTGCCAGCACACCAAGGGCACTGAGCCGACCAGGTCTTGAAGCATGGCGAAAACTGTTTTTCATGGGATAGTCTCTCCTTTTTCAGTGTAGTTACCGATAAGGTCTATAATAGAGACTAAGTCTATATATTGTAAGGAGGCAGTTTTTCGTGACAAGGTTACCTGAAGTGAACCAGGTCAGGCGCGAAGGTCTGGCGTCTGACTTTGACCCCGAACTGTGCCCGGTTCGGAATGTGCTCGACCATATCAGCACCAAATGGACGCCGCTGATCCTGCTGACTTTGCAGTCCGGGCCGCTGCGCTTTGCCCAATTGCACAAACAGATTCCCGATATTTCCAAACGCATGCTGACACAATCTTTGCGTGACCTGGAACGCGATGGTTTGTTGAGCCGCAAAGTATTCCCGACCAAACCACCCAGTGTTGAATATGAATTGACCGAAATGGGCACCTCTGTCATGGCCCCCATGAATGCCCTGGTCCACTGGGCAAAAACAAATTTCGAGAAGATCAGACTCTCAAGACAGTCTTTCGATCATGCTGGCGGGCTGTAATATTGAGGCTGGATAAATCCCGGCATGCTCATTCATTCAGCAAGAGTCAAACCTTGTTCAATTCGCGCATGCTGTCTATCCCCTCTTCCGACAGCCAGACCAGGGTATTGACGTAGCTGACAATGCGGTCCACCAATTCTGCCCTGGGGCCGTTTTTCCATTCACTGGAGCTGTAAAAGGCATCTTGTTCCTGCTCAAGTGCTGCGCGGCTGGCATAGGAGCGTATCAGGTAATAAGCCGCTTCTTCATGGTCAGAATGACCGTAGGCAACCACGTCCATGTTCCTGTCCCTGAGCATGGGGACAGCCATTGTATGGACAGCATGATGAAAATCCCCGGCAGTACCGGGTTTGAGGCGGTAAGTACGAATTTCGAGCAAACGGGGCATGGCATGACCTGTCAATATCGGGAAGAAATCAACATGTTAGCATCGTGTGAATATTGCCCGACGATGAAGCACATCGTGGTCAACAATCAATGACGACGCCGCCTGTGTCGCGCTGCAATCCTGGGCCTTGCTTCTTCTTTGTAACCCAGTAATTTCCCTATATTCAAGGCATCCATCCAGCGTGCAGAACCTGCCCCGGCATTAAGCAGGACCATGGTAGCCTTCTTGCCGGCGAGTTTGACACGCATGATCAGGCAGCGCCCCGCTTCATTGGTGAAACCGGTCTTGGACAGAAGTATGTCCCAGCCTTTTCTGCCGACCAGGCGATTGGTATTATGAAATTCGCGGGTGCGACCATTTTTCAGCTCTACGCTGTCTTCACTGTCTGTCGTGATATCGGTAATGGCGGGATAGCGTGACGCAGCCTGGGCCAGTTTGACCAGGTCAGTGGCGGTCGACGTGTTTTCCGGCGACAGGCCGGTTGCCTCCTTGATGGAAGTGTTCTGCATGCCCAGTGCCTGCAACTTGGCCTTGACTGCGGCAAGAAAAGCCTGGTTACCACCAGGATAGGTACGCGCCAGTGCAGCAGCAGTGCGGTTATCGGACGACATCAGCGCCAGTTGCAAGGCTTCCCTGCGTGTCAGGGTGCTGCCAACCGGCACGTGCGAAGTACTATGTTTGATCTGGTCCTTGTCGCCTTCTTCGATGGAGATTTTTTCATCCATACTGGCTTTGCTGTCGAGCACCACCATGGCCGTCATCAGCTTGGTCAGTGACGCAATAGGAACGACATTTGCTGCATTTTTTTCCAGCAAGACCTTGCCGCTACTGTCATCGACAACGATGGCATTTTGAGAATTCAATTGCATGGCAGCCAGGCTGCCACTGTAAAACGCCAGAACCAGAACAAGCTTACGTATCAACATCGGGGTACTTCTATTTTTTTGTCACGAGAAAAACCAGACTGCCACATATCTGGACAAGAAGCTATCTTACGTCAATTGCAGCCAGTCTGGTTTAGCAAGGCAGTACTTATTTGGCAGAATACAGGATGTCTGCACGACGGTTTTGCGCCCATGCAGCTTCATCACTGCCTGTTGCTCTTGGTTTTTCCTTGCCCAGGGATACTGCTTCCATCTGTGCTTCTGGTACGCCGAGCAACGCCATGGATTTGCGCACGGCTTCAGCACGCTTCTGACCCAGCGCCAGATTGTATTCACGGCCACCACGTTCGTCGGTATTACCCTGGATCAGGATTTTTTTACCCTTGTTGGCGGTAAGATTCTTGGCATTGCCATCAACGACACTGGCGTATTCAGTTTTGACGACGTATTGGTCAAAGTCGAAGTAGACACTGTTCTTGGCGGCAGACTCATCGAAACCTTTCTTGGTCACGTCCAATTGTGTCACGCCCTGACCTTTGTTCTTGTCGTCATCCTGTTTTTTAGCGACGACATTTTCCTGTTGCTTGACCTCGGCCTTTGGTACAGGCGTAGAGCAGGCAGTGGCCAGGACTGCGATAGCGACCAGGCTGGCAGTGGTTTTGATGGTATTCATTGTAGACATGGTTTTTCCTCGAAGTTTTACATGGTCATTTCAAACCTGGAGCGAAAGCTTACGCAACTCAGGTCGCAATCAAGACTGGATGCCGGGCATCTGCCCAGATTTTCAGGACTTTCGCAAAACTGCCCCCGACTGCGTTGCCGGGACAATTTTGCGTAAGTCCTAACTTTTCTAGTGGACTGTAACGGTGAAAGCGGAAGTGAAGGACATGCGCCCGGTAAATCAAGGCAAGGCAAGGTATTGACAAATAAGCACAGCGATAGCGGGCTACCGCGCGTATTTGCAACGCCGCCCTGGTCGTCGCGCGCATGGCAGGCACTTCGCTTTTCACTGTTACAGTCCACTAGTGCTGGGATATTGCCAGATGAAACTTAGGTGAATCTTAAGGCGACTTAAGAATAAGGGCCTGATCGTGTTTATTTGCCTGTTTATTTGGCAATCAAACCGAATTTCCTGAAAGCGCAGGGAATTCCAGACTTACCTCAAGGCCACCAAGTGCGGCATCGCCAAGACGGATACTGGCATGATGGCGGTCAGCAATGGCCTTGGCAATGGCCAGACCCAGGCCGCTACCACCCTTGTTGCTTCCAGCTACCCGGTAAAAACGGTCAAAAATACGCTCACGTTCAGTCAGCGGTATGCCGTCACCACTGTCCTCTATACTTAACCGGGTCGCACCAGGCTGACGTTTCAGACTGATCTGCACCTGGCCTTCATTCGGCATATAACGCACTGCATTGTCGATCAGGTTACGTATCATGATACGCAGGCTTTCTGCGTCCCCCGTCACTTCTGCGACCTGATCCATCTCTGTGTGTATGCTGATTTTTCTGGAGAGCGCATACGGTGTGACATCGCTGATGGCTTGTTCTATACAGGCATTCAATGATACCGGGGTGAGGCTCAGGCTGGCCTGCGATGCCGGATCTTGCCTGGCCAGGGCCAGCAATTGTTCGACCAGGCGCGAAGCGCGGTCTACCCCACCGAGCAGGCGGCTGATGGCCTGGTCGTGACTCAGCTCATCCCTGGCCCTGCCCAGATTTTGCACCTGCAGTCGCAAAGCTGTAATTGGCGAGCGCAGTTCATGGGCGGCATCGGCAACGAAGCGCTGTTGTGCCTGTATCGCCAGACCCATGCGATTGAGCAGGGAATTCAATTCCGTCACCAGCGGCGACACCTCCCTGGGCACACCTGCAGCAGAGACCGGATCAGTGGAATTGGCATTGCGGTTGGCCAGTTCACTACCTATACGGTTCAAAGGAGCCAGTACAGAATTGATACCCCACCAGACAGCAAAAAACAGCAGTAGCGATACCGGAATCACCGGCCACAAGGTACTGAGTGCAAATGATATGGCCCGGTCACGGCGGGCATTGATTTTTTGTGCTACCTGGATTACCCGTTTGTTTTCTTCTGCGGCATATACGCGCCAATCACCGTTTTCCAGCGTCACCGTGGAATAACCCAGCGCGGCCTGCTTTGGCAGGCTGCGGTGCTGGCGCGACTGATAAACCCTGGCGCCGTCTTCTGACCAGACCTGCACGACAAAATCGAAATCATCAAGCTCTGTACCTGGCAGGTTATGCCAGTCGACCTGCTCAAAGTCGCCGTCCTGCAAGGCCAGGGCCATTTGCTGCATGTGGTAGTCAAACAGCTTGTTCGCTTCACCGATGGCTGCATGCAGGGAACTGGCGAATTGCAGGGTAGCTGCCGCCACAATCGCTATACCGACCAGCAGCATCATTTGCAGGCGCAAGGACTTCATGCGGTCTTCTCTACCATGTAACCAACACCACGCACATTGACGATGAACTTCTGTCCCAGTTTTTTGCGCAGACCGTGGATGTAGACTTCCACTGCATTGCTTTCTATCTCTGAAGTCGCTCCGAACAGCTGGTCTTCGAGCCGGCTGCGCGAGAGTATGGCGCCGGGGCGTGCAACCAGGGCATCAAGTATGGTCCATTCACGTGAAGACAGGATGACCTGCTCGTCACCATTGAATACCTGCCTGGTAGTGGTGTTGACGACAATTTCACCGCAGACGTAGGAGGTATCGGTGCGGCCATGCGCACGGCGCACCAGGGCATGCATGCGGGCGATCAGTTCATCAAGATCAAACGGTTTGACCAGGTAATCGTCCGCACCGGCATGCAGGCCGCGTACCCGGTCTGGCACGGCGTCGCGCGCCGTCATCACCAGCACCGGCAACTGGTCGCCGCGCTTGCGCAAGGCTTTCAGGATGTCCATGCCATCACGTTGCGGCAGGCTAAGATCCAGCAGCAAGACATCATAGCTATGGAATTGCAGAGCAGCCTCAGCCGCTTCGCCATTGCTGATCCAGTCAACCAGATTGGCTTCACTTTCCAGGGCGATCTGTATGTTCTCACCTATCATGGTGTCGTCTTCGACGAGCAGGACTTTCATGTCTTGTTGTGTATGGGTATGGGATGGCAGTAAAGATGAAGTGGCTTTCTTTGCGCAGGATGCGGCAGCGTGGATTGTACGTCAAGCCAGGCTTGAAAAGATATTGCGCAAAAGCGCTTGACACAGCCTGGCATTTGATCTTTAATTTCTGTAACGACAGAAATTAAAGAAACAAAGGAAATATATGTCACAAGAACAACTGCGCCCCTGGCTGATACGCTGGCTGTATACCGCTGCCCTGGCGCATGTCGCCGTCGGACTCGCGCTGCCGTGGATTGTCCATACGGACTTGGGCATTAGCTATCTTCAGCAGATAGAACAGCATTTCTGGCCACAAACCGCACCAGTAGCTGCCCGCCAAATACAGGCCTGGTGGCTAAGCCTGTTTGGCCCCACCGTGCAAACGGTAGGCATATGGATGGCAGCCTTGAGCTATTTTGGTGACAAACACCGCAGCCGCGCAGCCTGGCTGTGGCTGCTGGCTGGCATACTGACCTGGGCGCCGCAGGATATGTGGATATCGATGCAGGCAAACATGCGTATCAATGTGTGGATAGATTGCGCAGCCTTGCTGAGCCTGGTCCCGCCCTTGCTCTGTCTATGGAGAATCGACGCGACAACAATCAAGGGAAAAATATGAGCGCTGGCGACAACATGATCGTCTCTGAAGGCGAGCTCTTCAGAAAAATACTGGGCAGGGAATGGCAAAAGCTGCACCCGGACATACAGGCCCGTTTTGCCAAAAACCCGGAGCCTGGCAAACCCCTGTATTACACCGGTGAGCTCAGCGAACTCAGTTGTTCGCGCATAGGAAAACTGCTGGGCCATATCACCAAACCCATGATAGCCGGTGCACTGATCCCTTACACTGACCATAACTTCCCTGTCGATATCATGGTGTATTCCAAACCGGATTGTCCCTCCATCTTCAAGCAACGCATCTATCGTTTGCATAACAGAAAACCGATACAGTTCACTTCTTACATGCAAGAGAGTGAAAAAGGCGAAGTGCTCGAATATGTAGGCATGGGTCTGGGCATGAAACTGGTCTTACATGTGCATGAAGGTAATCTCTATTTCACCAGCGACGGTTATTTCTGGGACGTACTGGGTTGGCGCATTCCCATACCCGGTATTTTCACACCGGGCAAAACCTTTCTTTGTCACCGCAATGACAACCCTGAACAATTCAATATACGCATAGAAATCAAACACGCCCTGTTTGGCCTGACCTTTAAACAGGTCGGAGTCTTCAGGGAAATTCATCCAGAGACTGCAACATGAATACCCATCTGATCGCGCTGCAACTGATGGCAGCACAAGGCCTGCTGGGCGCCTTTGACACCCTCTACCACCATGAACTGACTGAAGCCCTGCCGCAGCGCGCCACTGCCCGTACCGAACTGGGCATACACTGCACGCGCGCGCTGATCTACAGCCTGCTTTTTGTCGGCCTGTCTGCCTGGGCCTGGCACGGCGCCTGGGCCATCGTCCTGCTGCTGGTATTTGGCGTGGAAATCGTATTGACCTTGTGGGATTTCGTTATTGAAGACCAGACCCGACTACTACCTGCAACAGAGCGAGTCACGCACACCGTGCTGGCGATCAACGGCGGCGCCTTCATTACCTTGCTGGCGCTCAATACACCGGGCTGGCTGGCAGAGCCCACACAGATGTTATGGCAGCCACAGGGCTGGCTCAGTGTATTCCTTGCTGCGTGCGGTATCGGCGTTGGCCTGTCAGGCATACGTGATGGACTGGCGGCACTGCGCCTGAAAAAACTCGAGGCAAAAGACCAGGCTGTATCTCCCATACATTTCAGTGATCGCTCAGAACAGGTATTGGTTACCGGCGCTACCGGCTTCATCGGCCAGTTGCTGGTCAGAGCCTTGCTGGCCAACGGCCAGCAGGTCACCGTACTCAGCCGCAACCCCAGACAGGCCGCCTGGAAATTTGATGGCAAGGTCAGGGCCATCAGCAGCATGGATGAACTACCTGTCAGACAGCGCATTGATGTCATCATCAACCTGGCCGGTGCACGCATACTGGGCTGGCGCTGGACAGAAAAACGCAAGGCAGAATTGCGCCGTAGCCGCACGGGCCTGACACAGAACCTGGTCAACTGGATCAGACAGGCTGAGCATAAACCAAGGCTGCTGATATCGGCGTCCGCCATCGGCTATTACGGTGTGCAGGCAGCGGGCAACAATACCGCATTGACAGAATCCGCGCCACCACAGGCCATCTTCATGTCTGACCTGTGCCGCGAATGGGAAGAAGCCAGTAACAGCGCGAGCAGCGAAGGCGTCAAGGTCGCCACCATGCGCTTTGGCCTGGTACTGGGCCAGCAAGGGGCATTGGGCATGATGCTGCTGCCGATCAAACTGGGGCTGGGTGGAGCGCTGGGTCGTGGCAGTCAGTGGCTGTCATGGATACATGTGCATGATATCCTGCGTGGCATTGCCCATATCTGGCAGCATGAGGGACAGTTATCAGCACAGAACGCCTATAACTTCACAGCGCCAGAAACCTTGTCGCAAAAACAGTTCAGCGTGGTCGCAGCAAAACTCCTGCACAGGCCTGCCTTCTTCCCTACCCCTGGCGGGCCCATGCGCCTGATGCTGGGTGAGCAGGCAGACCTGCTGCTGGAAGGCCAGCGGGTCGTACCAAAACGCTTACAGGCTGAAGGCTTTGCGTTTGAATATGCTGACTTGCGTAGCGCCCTGACTGATTTGATTTGAAGGTTTTTATTGATCAACAGCGCTTGTAAAAGGGTTTTACATCCCTACTTGAATGTGACGATATCAGGAGGCATTCATGTTCTTTCTTCACCACCCCCAACCGGTACGCCCCAGAAAAGCAGTGCCAGAACAGCAAGTCAGCAGCCAGCAATTTGTCCAGGTCGATACCAGGACCATCATTGTGGAAAACAGCAAGGAAGAACTACTGGCATTGCAATTAAAAACCAGAGATGGTTTTGCAAAGAAGTAACCGCGATACTGATAAGCACAGATAAAAAAACGGCTTCCGGTTCCACACCGGAAGCCGCGAAAGCGCTTAACAATTAAAACTCACCCCATCTTCACATCCTCAGCTTGCAGCACGCTTACGTGCTTCTTCCTCATACAGTTCTTTCTTCGATAATTTACCTACCGGTGTCTTTGGCAGTTCGGCACGGATGTCCATCTCCTGAGGCATTTCATGCTTGCCCAGGCGTTGTTTGAGGAAGCCCTTCAACTCATCAAAGCTAAATGCTGCCTGCCCTGCCTTTAGTTTGATGAACGCTTTGGCGGCCTGACCGCGGTATTGATCCGGGATGCCGATAACGCTGACCTCTGCCACGGCCGGATGTTCATAAATCGCTTCTTCTATATTGCGCGGGTAGACGTTATAACCGCCAGACAAGATCATGTCCTTGGTGCGGTCAACGATGTAGATGAAACCATCGGCATCCATATAACCGACGTCACCGGTACGGAAATAACCATCGTGTGTAAAAGCATCGCGGTTGGCATCAGGCTTGTTCCAGTAGCCTTTCATGATATTCGGCCCGGCCACGCAGATTTCACCGCGCTCTCCCAGTGGCACCTCCTGACGCGGGTCATCAATGCTGGCGAACTTGAAGCGTATGCCTGGCGTTGGCAAACCGCAGGAACCAGCTTTGCGCACACCGCCCAGCGGCGTAAAGGTGCCTGTAGGTGAGGTTTCGGTCATACCCCAGCCTTCCAGCAGGGTACAGCCAGTGAGGGTCTGGAATTGCTGCAAGACTTCAGTTGGCAGCGGTGCACCGCCAGAGTTGCAGAACTTCAGTGCACTCAGATCAAACTCGCGTATTTGCGGATGATTGATGATGGCCGTGTACATGGTCGGCACACCGGGAAATACGGTTATTTTCTTGTTCGCCAGATCCTTGACGACAGCATCAACATCAAAACGGGTATGCAGCACGATCTCTGCCCCCAGACGTATGCCAAACAGCATGTCTACCGTCAGGGCATAGATATGGAACAGCGGCAGTACCGCCAGCAGTTTTTCCTTGCCCTCTTCCAGTACACGCGGTTCTATGTGGGTGGTTTCCATGATCTGGCTGCAGGCGGCAGTCAGGTTGCCATGGGTCAGCATGGCGCCCTTGGGCAGGCCGGTAGTACCACCTGTGTATTGCAGGGCGGCGATGGTTTCTCTGGGGTCTATGTCTGGGATGGGGGTATAAGCGCCGTCATTGTCCAGCAGTTTTGCAAACAGCAGATGCTGAGCATCCGTCGGGATACTGCTCAGTTGCCCGGCCTTTTCCAGATTCGTTTTGACTGCGTCAGGATAAGGCGACATCTCGGCAATATTGCCTATGATGAGTTTTTGCAGTCGGGTATGCGTGAGCATCTTGGCCATCTGCGGATACAGCATGACCATGTCCAGCGTTACCAGTATATCGGTATGGCTGTCGGCAATTTTATGCTCGAGTACTTTCTCGGCATCCAGCGGGGAGTAATTCACCACTGTGCCGCCCGCCTGCAAAATCGCAAAGAAACTGATGACGTAATGCGGCGTATTTGGTAAATACAAGCCGACATGCACGCCAGGCTTGACGCCCAACTGCTGTAAGCCTTTGGTCGCCTGGTTCACGAGTTTTTGCAGCTCGGCGTAGCTGGTCTTTTTGCCCATGAACTCCAGGGCGGGTAAATCTGGCCATTTGGTAACGGCATCATGCAGCAATTGCGGCACACTGCTCGTAGGCAGGTCGGCATCCCAATGTACGCCTGCGGGATAAGATTTGATCCAGGGTTGTATGTCGCGCATTTTTGTCTCTCTATTTTTAAGAATAATTTGAAAATGTCAACCAACAGGGGGGCTTAAAGCAGGAAAAGCCCCGTCCTCAAAAGAGGAAAGAGCCCGGCCTGCACTACCGATCAATCAAACTCATGAAGCAATCAATAATTTATTTTTTCTCCATATGCTTTTTCAATTCCATCTTGCCTATCTGCGCCCTGTGCACTTCATCCGGGCCGTCCGCAATGCGCAGGGTGCGCGCCTGTGCATAGGAATAGGCGAGGTTGAAATCATCCGACACACCTCCACCGCCGTGCGCCTGTATGGCCCAGTCGATGACCTGGCAAGCCATGTTCGGCGCAGCTACCTTGATCATGGCGATTTCTTTGGCGGCGGCTTTATTGCCGACCGTATCCATCATCTGCGCCGCATTCAGCACCAGAAAACGGGCCTGATCGATGAGGATGCGGGCATTGGCGATGCGCTCCAGCGTCACACCCTGCTCTGCCACCCGTTTGCCAAAAGCCACGCGGCTCAGTGAACGCTTGCACATGTCTTCCAGCGCGCGTTCTGCCAGACCGATCAGACGCATGCAGTGATGGATGCGGCCAGGGCCAAGGCGGCCCTGGGCAATCTCAAAACCACGGCCTTCGCCAAGCAGCATGTTGGAGGCAGGCACACGCACATTCTCGAACAGCACTTCGCCATGACCATGCGGCGCATCGTCATAACCGAATACCGGCAAGGCGCGCAGTATGGTCACGCCCGGCGTGTCTCGTGGCACGATGATCATCGATTGCTGCTTGTGGCGATCAGCATTGTCCGGGTCACTCTTGCCCATGAAGATGAAGACCTTGCAGCGCGGGTCATTTGCGCCGGATGACCACCACTTGCGGCCATTGATGACATACTCGTCACCATCGCGCACTATCGACGATTCGATATTGGTCGCGTCTGATGAAGCCACGGCTGGTTCTGTCATGGCAAAGCAGGAGCGGATTTCACCACGCAGCAAGGGTTTCAGCCATTGTTCCTGATGCTCTGGTGTACCATAGCGAGCAAATACTTCCATATTGCCGGTATCGGGAGCCGAGCAATTGAATACTTCCGGCGCCCAGACAGCACGGCCCATGATTTCGCACAAGGGTGCATATTCAAGATTGGTCAGACCCGCACCGTGACCAGATTCAGGCAGAAACAGATTCCACAAACCAGCATCGCGCGCCTTGGCCTTCAGCTGCTCAACGATTTTGGTCGGCACCCAGGCATCGCCTGCCTTGCGGTTGGCAGCGATTTCACTAAAAAATACTTTTTCGTTCGGATAAACATGCTCGTCCATGAAAGCGATCAGGCGTGCCTGCAAATCCTTGACCTTGGGGCTGTATTGAAAATCCATGATGCGTCCTTTTTCCTTGTTGGTTCAGATGGACATGACTATGTCCGGTTTACTTTCTTTGCAGCTCAATATTGCGCGCCGTCAGCAATGCTGTTGCGCATAAAATTTCTTCGCCACTACGTACAGAAAATACTTCTGCTGCACTGACTGTCAGCAACTTGCTGTGTGAAACGACCCTCCCGCGTGCCCGCAGTTTTTCACCATCGGCAGGTGCGACTATCTTCAAATTGCAATCGATACTGGCATTGATCCAGCCCACTGGTAACAAGGTGCCCGCAGCAGAGACACCAACAAAATCAGCCGCTGCAAAGATGGCCGTGGCCTGCATTTTTCCGGGGACGAAACTGAGTTCTTCGCGGTAAGCAATGTCCAGATCTACCTCTCCTGGCACGATCTTCACAAACTCTATGCCCAGCCATCTCGCCATGGGCATGGCCAGCACCGCTCTCTTCAGCTGTATCGCATAATCCGGATTACTTGCCACATGAGCAGTTTTCATGGCTCTGCCTTATTCATTGCCTTAACTGACCAGGTAACCGCCATCTACATTGATGGCAGCACCCGTGGTGTAGCTCGAGGCATTCGACGCCAGGTACAGGACGGTACCGGCCATCTCATCGGGTTCGGCAATACGTTTCATGGGGATGCGGGTCAGCGCTTTTTCCAGTATCACCGGGTTGTGGAACAGGGCTGATGCAAACTTGGTATCAGTCGCGCCTGGCAGCAAGGCATTTACACGCACGCCCATGGGCGCGCATTCTTGTGCAAAGGATTTGGTCATGGCGATGACGGCTGCCTTGGTAATCGAATAGATGCCCTGCATGGCGCCCGGCACCACACCATTGACCGAGGCCACATTAATGATGCTGCCGCCACCGGTTTTTGCCATCAGCCTTGCACCGGCAGACGACATGAAAAAGTAGCCACGTATGTTGACGTCAACAGTCTTCTGGAATGCGCTGACATCGGTCTCGGTAATATGGCCAAAGTGCGGATTGGTCGCGGCATTGTTGACCAGGATATCGAGCCTGCCATGTGCTGCAACGATGTCGGCAAACAGTGCATCGATCTGGGCCATTTCACCGATGTGGCAGGCACGTGCTTCTGCCTTGCCACCGGCGGTAGTAATCGCTGCGACCACAGCTTCGCAGGCTTCTGCCTTGCGGCTGCTCACGATGACATAAGCACCATGGGCGGCCAGGGTTTTGGCTACTGCCTCACCTATGCCACGGCTAGCGCCAGTGACCAGGGCGACCTTGCCTGTCAAATCAAACATTGCTGTCATGTCTTCCTCGGGGTTTTATCTTGTTTATACGTAGGTAATTGCTTTGGGATTGTTCAATACTTCAAGATGCGAAAAATTATTCAGGTAAGCCAGGGCCGGGCGATACTTGCTGCCTTCGCTGTTTGCCTGCAAATGGAAACGCGTCACGGCGCTGTTGACCAGCGACCAGTTCAGTTCACCAAAACGCAGATCAGGAAAACCGAGCACATGCTGGCACAGTGCAGAAATAGTGCCGCCAGACGTGAAAATAACGATGTTCTTTGCCTCATCCTTGATCAGCAGTTGCTGCTCCAGTGCGGCAACACAGCGGCTGCGAAATGCCAGCCAGGTTTCGGAATAGTCATGATCATGCTGGCCCGATATCCAGCGCAGTACGGCCTGGGCAAAAATCTCCTGGAAGGCCTGTTTGCCATTCGGTGTGTGCATGAGGAAATGCTTGACGGCAGCAGGGTCATCAAATTCAGGCACATGTCTGGCCAGGACTTCATGGTGGTTGTACTCATTGAAACCGGCATCAACCTGCCAGGCGGACTTGTCGAGCACGTCTGCACTTTGTTGCAACATGCTTGCCAGGCAGGCCTCAGCAGTTTGCTGATGGCGTAGCAAACTGCCGGTAACCACGCGCGATACCTGCATGTCGCGCTCCGCCCACCAGCGCCCCAGATGCTGCGCCTGTTGCAGACCAAGGTCGGATAACTGGTCATAATTCTGGCTACCGAACGACGCCTGCCCGTGCCTGACCAGATATAAAGCTGCCATGACTACCTCAAATGCGAGAAATTGATGAACAAAGTGTAATTGCCAGCCTATAATTGATCAAATGAATAGTTATTATCTTAATCTATTAATTTCATGCATTTATCTCGTATAGACCTTAACCTGTTCACCGTCTTTGTCGCCATCTACACAGAAGGCAGCGTGACCCGTGCCAGCCAGCAATTGAACCTGACCCAGCCAGCCATCAGCCATGCACTGAACCGCCTGCGTCAGTTGTTCAATGACCCGCTGTTTGTACGCCAGGGCCAGGCCATGGTATCGACGCCTCTGGCGCGCAACATCATAGAACCTGTCCGGCTGGCTCTGCGCGGCCTGGAAGTGACACTGACCGAGAACGAACAATTCGACCCGGCACAGGCCAGCAAGCAATTCAACCTGGCCCTGCGCGATGTGCTGGAATCAACAGTCCTGCCACCATTAATGGAAAGCATCACGCGCCAGGCGCCACTGATCAACCTGGCAGCCATACAGGTAGAAAGACGGGAACTGGTCAGCGAACTGGCGGCTGGCAGCCTGGACCTGGCGATCGATATGCTTTTACCCTTGCCGAACGAGATACGGCGACAAAAGATAGAACAGGACACCACGGTCGTGCTGGCCAGACGCAATCACCCTGTCATACGCGGCAAGCTGAGTTTTGACGACTACCTGCAAGCCGAGCACATACTGGCCAGTTCACGCCGCAAGGGTATGGGTCTGGAAGATTTTGAATTGAGCCGTCTGGGCTTGCAGAGAAAAATACGTCTGCGCTGCCAGCATTATTTTGCCGCCTGCCGCGTGGTCAGCCAGACAGATTTATTGCTGACCATGCCGGAAGCCTATGCCCGCATCGCCAATCAGCAATTTGATAACCAGATCTTGCCCTTGCCGGTGACCATGCCGTCCTGGGACGTGTATTTATATTGGCACCAGAATGTGGAAAATGATCCGGCCAACCGCTGGCTAAGACAGCAGGTGATACAGGCTTTTCAGGACCAGGGATCAGCAGACAAAGGCAATTGACGCGGCTTGGATTAACACTTCAATCAAAGCTGCCTATTTAGCTGCTTTGGGCTCATCTGGCAGCAGACAGGCATCGATAATTTGCAAATCATTATCTTTGGCAAAGCTGACGACGAAATGATAGGCCAAAGGTTCTATCTCGCGGATCGCCTCATTGACCACGACGGAACGTACGCCATTCAATAATATCGGGCGCACATAGGGTGAATATTGCAGATGTGAATGGCGGCCACCATCAGGACTGAAACAGGACATGGCTCCGCACAGGCGCTCTGCCCAATCGCTGGGGCGGAATTGCTTTCCATCGCTGGTGATACCCTGGATGAAAAACTCGCGTACTTGCTGAGTCTGTTTTTTGTCGGAATCGGCCATGTGCTCGGCTCGCTGTGAGGCAAGGGTGAATTAAGCAAAACATCATTATGTGATATCAAGCTTTCAGAATACTTCCATATTATATCTTATAGAAGACTTGAATCAAAATTGCCGCGCTGATATATCTGATTTTGATGTCTGTAGAGCAATGCTACTCAGCCAATATAGTTCATTTTGAGAGGGAGTAAAGTAGCAGGCATAAGATGCGCTGTGTAAATGACAAGCTCAAGACAAGATGAAGCATATCAAAAATGCATCTACTTTTATTTGAGAGACTAAAGGCCAATGCATGTGGTACTGGGCCAGATGGGGGTTAAAACTTGGCGTTGATGCAAGATACTACAGATGGCAGACGATGATCCGCATTCCCCCTAGCCTTTTCTTGCCTGCCGCTGTACTGGCAACAGCAACATGGCCAGAAATTTCAGCCTCTTCGTCATTTCGAGTAGCAGCAAAGGCAGCAGCAGGCCCGCCAGCAATGCCAGTATGGCATTGAGGTAATCGTTACTGATCCATTTGGCAGCCATGGTGAAAGCCTTGACCTCTATCCACGAATGAAAAATCATGATGAACAGGCTGCTGCTGCCAAAGTAAGCAAGTACTTTGCCCACCCCGGAGTACCGTTGTAAATAAACAGATATTGCCAGCACCAGGTAAATACCCAGCAATGCCTGCAAGGTCGATATCCACCAGCTACCATACAGACGCATGTTGAGGTCTATGGCTTCATCAAACAGGTAATGCAGTGCGACGAATCCGGCAAGCGCCAGGGCAGACAGATATCCTTTCGGTTTGAACTGCACAACCTGCTGACGCAAAACCTGTCCCAGCAAGATGAAGGCGCTACTGACGCCGATCAAGTCCAGGCTCCAGGGCAGTCCGGGAAAATTGCCCTGCCTGTTACCAAGCAATTGGTTCAGCCCGTTAAACTGACTTGCATCCATGCTGGCGAATAGATGAATGACACTGATACCCGCTGCCAGCAGCAACACCATATTGATAACAGTAATCCGCTCGGCCCGTGCACTGCGCATACCAATGCGCAGCATAGCCCAGGCCAGCAGCATGCCCAGGAAAAGATGTGGCAAGAACCACAGCGGCACCCACTCTATCGTGTTGCCCGTCCCATACAACATGCCCAGCAAATAACTGCGCAAATCAATATGGGAGACGAGGAAGCGCGCCAGTCCCCAGGCCAGCAGTACAACAAAGAAGGGTTTCAGCAAGGCATCAGCCCTGGACCGCAAGAGCCCGGCAAAATCTTGCTGCGGACGCAGGAACACACCAGACAAAAAGAAAAACAGCGGCACATGAAAAGAAAACACAATGCGGAATATTTCGCCGTGATCATGGGCGATGATCCAGTTGTGACCAAAGACGATCAGGATGATGCCTATGCCTTTGGCCGTATCCACGCCGACATCATGCTCTGTCATGTAATCCCATCATCATGCATCTGTTGATAGCGCAATATCAGCAAGCCAACATTGCTTGCCACACCCAACCACTTACTGCGAAAACAACTTATTTTTCAATGACATACGCCATTGCTATGCGCAAATCCTGCGGCAACAGCGAGTGCACCGCTGCTCTTACCGGCACGCCGCCAACCAGCAGGCGATTACGGGCCATGCATTCAAGCTGGGCGCCGAGCTTGCTGGCGACCTTGATGCTGCCGTGATTACCTTCAGCAGCAACAACCTCAATGCGGCTCAAACCCAATTCATTGAAGCCTATCCCTGCCAGCACGCCAGCTGCCTTGCTGGCAAGCCCCTGCCCCTGGCGGGACGGTCGCACCCAATAACCAAGATTACAATAATTATGCATTTTGCTGATCAGATTCAAACCAGCTCCACCAAGTAATTCATGACCATCTTCAGAGAAGATACCGAACTCATAGGCGCTACCTTCTTCTCTGGCCTTGTCGCATACCTCAAACCAGGCTTGTGCATCAGCAGTATTGAATTCTGCATGGCACCAGCTCATCCAGCGCCCCACTGTTGGCACTGATTCACGCACAACGGCAGCAAACATGTCTGCATCTCTGGATTCATAAGCGCGCAGGCAAAAACCGGGAGCATTAATTTTTCGCATTGTTATACTCATTGTTATGATTTATATTAAAACAAGACCTGTGAGTATAGCCTGATCAAAACCGGACACAAAATGTACGTCAAAAAAAGCCCTGAAGTATTCAGGGCTTGGTCTCGCTTAAATCCAGACGGCAAATGACAGCAGTAAAAGCAGGAGCATCCATAGCAGCAAGGCGCGCCAGACCAGGCCGACTGCACTTTGCAAGGCGCGGGGTGAAGCTTCTGCACCGGGCTGGCTTTCCAGTTCCAGGCTGTCGACGTCGACAGCAGTGGCGTCAGCCTGCAGGACCATGGCTTTTTCTTCCGGTTCGCCCAGGCGTACACCGAGTGCGCCACCACCAGCCGAGAGGATGATGCCAACCAGTTCATCCGACCAGCGGTCGGCGTAATTGCGCCAGGAATAGACGGCATCTTCAAAATTGCCGACCACGGCAAAAGCCACGGCAGTCAGACGAGCTGGCACCCAGTCTATCCAGTAAAAGACTTTGGCGGCATAGACACCAAACTCTTCATTCTTCATGTGTTCGGGCTCATTCCAGGCGCGCGCCAGGTACTCGGCAGCACGGTACATCACGGCGCAGGCCGGCCCCACAGGCATCAGGAACCAGAAGAATACGCCAAAGACATTGCGATGGGTGGCGATCAGCGAACGCTCTACGGCCAGGCGGGAAATTTCCGACACTTCCATGCCTGTGGTATCGAGATGGGTCCACTCACCAAGAAAGCGTCTGGCAGTATCTTCATCACCGGAACTTAGGGCCAGCTGTATGGAGGTGAAGTAATGGCTGTAACGACGAAAACCCAGCGTCAAATAAACGATGAGCACATTCCATAACAAGGCAGCGATAGGATTGAGGCGCAGGCACAACCAGTAAATCAGCGCCGTTGGCAGGGTCAGCAAGGCAATCACTATCCACCAGCCCAGACGACCATGCTTGACCTTGCCTGCATTGAAGGATGCCTCGATTTTGTCAGCCAGGGTCTGGATTTGCGTATAGATGGGGTTATCCGCCCGCAAGGGTTTGAGCTGCTCTATCAACAGAGCTAACAAAATGGAAAGAAAGGTCATGTGACTAGTCTATGTTGCGGCGCAATACCGCAAACAATCAGTTTGCAAATGCGGCAAGTGTAAACCGATTTGCCCAGATTATGAAGCTTTGTTCTGGGGCGCGTTGAGTTATTAATGCATTCAATAACTAATCTGGAGAAATCGTTACGAGGCAAGGAGCAAAGCACAGCAAGGCTGATGCCTTGCGCACATTGGGGACGCATTGGAGAGGTAGTATCGTGGCGATTCTCGCCGGATTTGTTGAATGTATTAGTAACTCAGGGCACTATAGGAAAGACTTCAAGTCCTTATGCACGCAGAAAATGAAACAGATTGCGCAGCATGCCAGCCGTGGCCCCCCAGATGAAATGCTGCTCGTAAGGCATAGCATAAAAATGCCTTTTGCCGGCATTGTCGGGCAAATCAAAGCTTCTGCGCTGATGGTTTTTGCCATCCATCAGAAAACCCAGTGGCACTTCAAAAATGGAGGCCACTTCAGCCGGATCTGTACGCAAAGGAAAGCCGGGTCGCACCAGGGAAACGATAGGGCTGACCTGGTAGCCGGTACCGGTCTTGTAGTCGGGCAAGCGCCCCAGTATTTCAACAAATTCGCGCGTCAGCCCTATCTCTTCTTCTGCTTCGCGCAGGGCTGTGGTTACCGGGTCAATATCCTCTTCTTCAAAACGGCCGCCAGGGAAACTGATCTGCCCAGGGTGATGGTTGAGGTGTGCCGCACGCTCCGTCAGGAGCAAGGTCAGGCCTTCGTTACGCATGACAATGGGGATCAGTACCGATGCCGGACGAAAAGGCAGGTTCCTGGAGAAAAAACTCTCATCCACGCTTTCTGGCGACCATGCATGCTCTTGCTGAAAACGCTGACGCAACCAGGCGGGAGTAAGGTGCTCGGCAGGCAGGGCAAACTCTTCACCAAGTGAATGAATGGGGAAAGTCTGGGGATCAAAAACCGGTTTGCTCACGTTTGCTTACGTCTTCTTAAAATATCGATTCACCTGATCGCCAGGCAATCTGCATGGAAAAAACTGCCCACAAAATGCCAATGAAAAAAGGATGCCGAAGCATCCTTTTTCAAAGCGGTATTACGGCAAGACCAGATATTACTCTGCTTTTGCAGCAACAGCTTTACGTGCTGGCAATTTCTCTTTGATACGAGCAGATTTGCCTGAACGTTCACGCAGATAGTACAACTTGGCGCGACGTACGTCACCGCGACGTTTCACTTCGATAGAAGCGATCAGTGGGGAGTACAACTGGAATGTACGCTCAACGCCTTCGCCGGAAGAAATCTTGCGGACGATGAAGTTGGAATTCAAACCACGGTTACGACGGGAAATAACAACACCTTCGTAAGCCTGCGCACGTTTGCGTGTACCTTCAACAACGTTGACGTTCACAACAACTGTGTCACCTGGTGCAAAGTCAGGGATGTTTTTGCCGAGGCGAGCAATTTCTTCTTGCTCTAATTTTTGGATCAGATCCATTTTTTACTCCTATGACCATCTTGCCGACGCTGCAGAATCTGGTTCTGACTGATGCCCGGTAGAGGATGGGGTTTACCATGTGAATCAATGAAGATTCACGCTTAAAAATTTCAGCTCATGAGCTGAAAAATACTACAAACTGCTTAAAAACTTTTCGTCGGCACGGCTTAACAAGCCTGCCGCACGCGCTGCGATGATTAAATCCGGGCGCTTTAACTGACTGGCCTCAAGTGCACGCTGACGCCGCCACTTTTCGATTTCAGCATGATTACCACCCATTAACACGGCTGGCACTGCCTGATCTTCAAAGACTTCTGGCCTGGTGTAATGCGGGCAATCCAGCAAGCCATTGACAAAACTGTCCTGCACTGCCGAGGCGTCATCATGCAAGACGCCAGGGATTTGCCGTATGACAGCATCCATCAGGGCCATGGCTGGTAACTCACCGCCAGACAAGACAAAATCGCCGAGGCTGATTTCTTCATCGACGTAATTATCCAGCAGGCGCTGGTCCACTGCCTCATATCTGCCACATAACAAGACCAGGCCAGGCGTTGCCGCCAGTTGCATGACCTTTTCATGTGTCAGCGGCTTACCCTGGGGCGACAGATAAATCACTTTGGGTGCCACTGCAGACAATCCAGCCTGACGCGCCCTGGCGGACTCGATTGCGGCCTGCAAGGGTTTTGCCAGCATCACCATACCAGGGCCGCCGCCATAAGGCCGGTCATCCACGGTACGATGCCTGTCAGTTGTAAAATCACGCGGATTCCACAGCTTTAATTCGCATTTCTGTTGCTCGAAAGCGCGCCTCGTCACACCCGATTGTGTAATGGCTGCGAACATTTCGGGGAACAGCGTAATGACATCAAACTGCATGTTCATGCCTTCTGAGTTCATCACCTTAATAATCACTACCCCAGTCAACCTGGATCTTGCCCGCCTTCTGATCGACTTCCTTGACGAAAGCTTCTACAAAAGGAATCAGACGTTCGTGTTTGACCAGCTCATTTTCGGGCACATCGGCCGCTGCCACCCGTAAAATCGGATGCGCGCCGTTGTCCATCAAATCCCTGACCACACCGAGATTTTCACCCTGAAGATTTTCTACCTGCAAACCTATCAGATCGAGCCAATAGAATTCGCCGGTCGCCAAAGCAGGAAAATGCTTGCGAGAAATTTGTACAGTTGCACCTTTCAGTGCTTCTGCGGCATTTCTGTCAGGCACACCCACCAGTCGCGCAACGACGTCTTCACCCTGGATTTTGACTTCCAGCCGGTCAACATCACGCAACTCAGGCTTATCCAACCACCAGGTTTTTGCTGACATCAGTGCATCAGCATCAGCAGAATAAGGACGTATCCTTACCCAGCCGTGAATACCAAATGCTCCCGAGACATAGCCAACAAGGACCAGATCATCAGGAGCATGGACTGCAGCAGTCATGATACAGCTTGGCAGCAATTAAGCTGCTGCTTTACCGGACTGAGCTACCAGGCGAGCAACTGCTGGAGACAATTGAGCACCAACACCTTGCCAGTAAGCCAGGCGATCTGCAGCAACGCGTACTGTTTCTGCATTGCCAGTAGCTACTGGATTGTAGAAACCGATGCGCTCGATAAAGCGACCATCGCGACGATTACGGGAATCAGTTGCAACGATGTTGTAAAAAGGGCGCTTTTTTGCGCCACCACGAGCTAAACGAATAACGACCATAATATTTCCAAAAAATGTCTGAACGCGGAAAAAGCTGTAGATTATAGCCCGCTTCTTAAGCAAGTCGCAAGAACTATCCCACTTTTCCTTTCTGCAACTGCATTTTTATCTTTCAATGTGATCATTGCGAGACACAGCGTGCTACTTTCCGGCGTAGATCAATGCAAGAAAGATATCACTTGATTAATATTATCCACGCATCCGGATTGATCAACACAGTCTGGCCCGGCTTGGCTTACAATCACAGCTTCGACTTATACGACTTGCTGCAATGACATCAATCGACAAAAAACCACACAAAAACAAAACCCTGGCAACCTTTCTCGCCGCCGTATTTGGCGCTATTGGCATGCACCGCTTTTACCTGAACGGCAAAAAAGATAAATGGGGCTGGCTGCACTTTGTCACCCTGCCGGTCAGCATGGTCGTACATTATTTCTATTTTGGCCAGCCAGACATTGTGCAATACAGCCTGTTGCTCATTTCTTTCCTGGTGGCGGTGATCGAAGCCCTCGTGCTGGGCCTGACACCTGACGAGAAATGGGATGCCCGCTACAACGCCGGTTCAGGCAAGACCAGCGCATCGAACTGGCCACTGGCCTTGTTGCTGGTGCTGACAGTAGGTTTTGGCGCCACGGCCCTGATCGCGGCCATTGCCCGCACTTTTGACTTGCTGTACACCGGCGGCGCTTACGGTTGATCGCCAAACTGCAGGCATATAAAAATGGCTCATTTTATAGATGAGCCATTTTTTTATTCTTGCCTACCTCATGGCTTGCAGATAATCAGAACTGATCTTCAGCCAAAGCCATGACACCGGCACTGCCATCCACAATCGCTGAACGCAGGCCCTGGGCCGCAGACAGGATGTGGTCAGCAAAATAACGGGCAGTAGCAATCTTGGCCTTGTAGAACGCGGCGTCACCCTCGCCCGCTTCCAGTTTTTGCTGAGCGATGATGGCAGCACGCGCCATTTGCCAACCACCGAAAACGATGCCTGCCAGCTTCAGGTACAGGACACTGCCGGCAAACACGCCTTTGATGTCCTGTTTGAAGTTGGTAACAACATAATCAACCACATCTTCCAGTGCTGCTGTACCTGCTGCCAGTTGGCGCTGTATCGCCAGTGCATCTACAGAACCAATAGCTGTCAATTGTGCTTCTGTTGCGCGCATGTCGGCGATGAAGGCTTTGGCAGTAGCGCCGCCATCACGTGAAGTCTTGCGGCCTACCAGATCATTTGCCTGTATGGCTGTCGTACCTTCATAGATCGTCAGAATTTTGGCATCGCGGTAGTGTTGTGCCGCGCCGGTCTCTTCAATGAAGCCCATGCCACCATGCACCTGCACACCAGTCGATGTGACATCGAGCGACATTTCTGTGGACCAGCCCTTGACGATGGGCACCAGGTATTCATACTTGGCCTGGCTGGCCTTGCGCACTGCTGCATCCGCATGGTGATGAGCAAAGTCACTGATACCGGCAGCTACATAGGCCAATGCACGCGCACCTTCAGTCTGGGCGCGCATGGACATCAGCATGCGGCGCACATCCGGGTGATTGATGATGGCAACCGGGCCGGCAGAGCCTGCCAGATCACGCGATTGCACGCGGTCTTTGGCATATTGCACAGCCTTTTGGTAAGCGCGTTCTGCCACACCTATGCCTTGCATGCCAACGCCAAAGCGGGCTGCATTCATCATGATGAACATGTATTCGAGGCCACGGTTTTCTTCGCCAACCAGCGTGCCTATCGCGCCGCCGTTGTCGCCAAATTGCAGTACTGCAGTCGGGCTGGCCTTGATGCCCAGCTTGTGCTCTATGGATACGCAGTGTGCATCATTGCGTGCACCCAGGCTACCGTCAGCATTGACCAGGAATTTTGGCACGATGAACAGGGAAATACCTTTGACGCCTTCTGGAGCATCAGGTGTACGCGCCAGCACCAGGTGGACGATATTTTCTGCCATATCATGCTCACCATAGGTGATGAAAATTTTCGTGCCATATATCTTGTAAGTGCCATCACCCTGTGGCACGGCGCGGCTGCGCACCATCGCCAGATCAGAACCGGCTTGTGGTTCGGTCAGGTTCATGGTGCCTGTCCACTTACCCGAGATCAGGTTTTCCAGATAGATGGCTTTTTGCTCATCACTGCCTGCTGTCAGCAGGGCTTCAATCGCGCCATCCGTCAACAATGGGCATAGGGCAAAAGAAATGCTGGCGGCATTGAGCATTTCTATGCACGGCGTTGCCACCAGCTTGGGCAAGCCCTGACCGCCAAATTCTTGCGGATGCTGCACACCCTGCCAGCCAGCCTCACCAAACATCTTGAAGGCTTCCTTGAAGCCCTTGCTGGTGAATACTTCACCGTCTTTCCAGTAGCTTGGTGCCTGGTCACCAGGGAAGTTCAAAGGGGCCACCACTTCGCCGGCAAACTTGGCGTTTTCTTCCAGTACGGCTTCTACGGTTTCTGCAGTCGCATCTTCGCAACCGGGCAAGGCATTTACTTCAGTCAGACCAGCCAGTTCATTGATGATGAACAGCATGTCTTTAACAGGGGCAACATAGCTCATTTTTGATATCCCAATAAAAAAGGCAAGATCAGCAATATGTCACCACAACAAAATCTGCTGTCAGTAGCGCGACAAACCACTCATCCTGCCTGAGCCATCACGGTTAGCGTGATGGCGATTAAAGCAAATTCAGATTAACCCAGTTCAGCAACCAATTGCGGAACGATATCAAACAGATCACCAACGATGCCATAGTCAGCGACCGAGAAGATCGGTGCTTCTGGGTCTTTGTTGATGGCGACGATGGTTTTGGAATCTTTCATACCAGCCAGATGCTGGATCGCGCCGGAGATACCGACAGCAATATACAGCGTTGGTGCAACGATCTTGCCAGTCTGGCCAACTTGCCAGTCATTCGGTACAAAGCCAGCGTCAACTGCGGCGCGAGATGCACCCATGGCAGCGCCGAGCTTGTCAGCCAGCGGCTCCAGAATCTTGAAGTTGTCGCCAGAACCCATGCCACGGCCACCGGAAACGATGACTTTGGCCGCTGTCAGTTCAGGACGGTCAGACTTGGCGACTTCGCGGGAAACGAAAGCAGATTTGCCGGAATCAGCAACAGCAGCGATCGTTTCAACAGCAGCAGAACCGCCAGTGGTGGCGGCATCAAAGCCTGTTGTACGTACAGTGATGACCTTGATCGCGTCTGTCGATTGCACAGTAGCGATGGCGTTACCTGCGTAGATAGGACGCTCGAACGTGTCAGGGCTATCAACCTTGGTGATTTCAGAAATTTGCGACACGTCGAGCTTGGCGGCAACGCGTGGCAAAATGTTTTTGCCGTAGGCAGTTGCCGGTGCCAGGATGTGGCTATAGCCGGATGCGATTGCCAAAACTTGTTCAGCCACATTCTCAGCCAGACCATCAGCAAAATGCGCTGCATCTGCATGCAATACTTTGCTGACACCAGCGATTTGAGCAGCCGCCTGAGCAGCAGCGCCAGCATTGTGACCAGCAACCAGTACATGTACATCTGCGCCGCATTGTGCAGCAGCAGTAACGGTATTCAATGTGCTGCCCTTGAGGCCAGCGTTGTCGTGTTCAGCGATGACGAGTGTAGTCATGATGTTTTCCACTTGTAGTGTCACCAGCGCCCGTGCGTCTGGCAACAAAATTATTCTTAAAATCTATGCTTTAAAAAGTCAGCCTGAATAGAATCAGCCCAGTACCTTGGCTTCGTTTTTCAGTTTGGACACCAGGGTTGCCACATCAGGCACCTTGATACCGGCGCTGCGTTTTGCAGGCTCAGCAACCTTCAGGGTCTTGACGCGGGAAGCAACATCTACACCCAGGTCGGCTGGTTTGACATTGTCCAGCTGTTTTTTCTTGGCCTTCATGATGTTAGGCAAAGTCACATAGCGTGGCTCGTTCAAGCGCAAATCGGTAGTGATGATGGCTGGCAGAGTCAGAGACAATGTTTCGAGACCGCCATCCACTTCACGTGTGACTGTGGCTTTGCCATCAGCGACGGTGACTTTGGAAGCAAATGTCGCTTGTGGCCAACCCAGCAAGGCTGCCAGCATCTGACCAGTCTGGTTGCAGTCATCATCAATCGCCTGCTTGCCGAGGATGATCAGTTGCGGTTGTTCTTTGTCAGCCAATGCCTTGAGCAATTTGGCAACGGCCAGCGGTTGCAGTTCTGCATCGCTTTCAACCAGGATGCCACGGTCAGCACCAATCGCCATCGCAGTACGCAGGGTTTCCTGGCATTGTGCTACGCCGCAGGAAACAGCGATCACTTCAGTCACGACGCCCGCTTCTTTCAGACGTGTCGCTTCTTCAACAGCGATTTCATCGAAGGGGTTCATGGACATTTTGACATTGGCGATATCAACGCCGGAGCCATCCGATTTGACACGTACTTTGACGTTGTAATCGACGACGCGTTTGACTGGTACCAGGACTTTCATAGTTCTGCCTTTATGAGCTAATGGGGAAATACCGATTGATACGAATTACGAATTGTAAAGCTTGATACTGAATACATTTGTTGCTTACGCCTGTCTGCGCTCGTGTACTACCCATGCACGAAACTCGCCATTGGTACGCACGCTGTTTTGCACACTGCCTGCATATTACTGCGCTTTCGCCTCCGCAAATTGACGTATACGTAAATTCTATTGATTATAAAACGAAAACATCAAGATTTTGCACAATTTAGCACGATCGTTCTTTTCAATCCACATTATGGCTAGAGCAGAATGCCTAATCCACTCTGGCCTGGTCAGCTTGAAGTGTCATGTTGAGCAAGATACTGTACCGCCAGATAGACCAACCAAGCATCATGGCCAGGTCAGGAACTGATGCGGCATATAAAACATACAAAAAAACCCGCAACAACGTCGCGGGTTTTTTTTATGTCTCTGCACAAATGATCTGGGCCTGCCAATATCACGCTTACTTATTTGCGCTTGATGTAGTACTCAAACTCTTTGCTGTTTTCTTGATGTGCCAGCAACTCATTGCCGGTCTGCTTGGAAAAGGCCTTGAAGTCCCTGACCGAACCAGGGTCAGTTGCCAGTACATGCAACACCTCACCAGTGAGCATTTCGGCAAGCGCCTTTTTCGTTTTTAAAATTGGAAGAGGACAATTCAGTCCGCGTGCATCCAGTTCTTTATTGAATTGCATGATTTTCCCAGTAATACAAATTGAACAAGCATATGAGCTCTACAATCGATGCACCAATTCTACCGGATTTTTCATTTGGATGGTGCATTGCAGCAGACTAACAACAAAAGACAAAATATTTTAAAAAGTTTCCGCACGAAAATGGTGCAAAACCAAATAATCTTCGCTCGGAGCAAGTTCTTTCATCTTAATCACAAAACTTACGGCTTGCTTACTGGGACAGGTATTTCATCAAATCAACAGGAAAACTGCTCGCCTGCACAACCAGCGACAATTATTCCTGACAAGCGTTGCGGTTTTAGATTGCTTCCCCTAAATAACTGTCAGAAATCAGAGCAGACACTGACGTGGCAGAGTCATATTTTTTGCAAGTGCAAAAACCTGTTTCAGACGTCATGCCAGATGATTCAACTGCTCTGCCATTCCTGGTAAACCGGGTTCAGACCGCGTGAACGCATCCAGTCTGCCATGGCATGGCCGGTGCCGGCATTCCATGGACGGAGCTTTTCCGGCTCTATCAGGCGGTAATCGACCAGCTCTGGCGACAGTCTGACCGTGCCGGAAGCTTTGACGTGATAGGCGATGATGAGCTCATTCTTGCGGATGAACTCATAAACACCGATCAGGGTAACCTGGTCAGCGTCAAGATCAGTTTCTTCTTTCAGTTCACGGGCGACACCCTGCTCTGGCGTTTCACCACGCTCCATGAAGCCGGTGATGAGGGCGAAAGTTTTCTCCGGCCAGGCAGCATTGCGCGCCAGCATGATCTTGCCATCGAGCTCAACCAGGGCTGCCAGTACCGGCAGCGGGTTGTCCCAATGGGTCCAGTGTCCGTCTGGGCAGGCCAGCCTTATTTTGCCGGCTTCTTGCTCATCTGCACGTTCTATCAGCGAGGTCGCGCAGACCGGGCAAAATTTCATTTCCATGGATTCAGGTTTCTCTCAGGGGCACCATGGCTTGCCTGGGGTGCAGGCGTGCCATGGCATAACTGTCGGCAAATTGACCATCGCGAAATGCATAAGCGCGCATGGTGCCTTCTATGTCAAAGCCGAATTTCTTGTACAGGCGTATGGCAGCCGTATTGTCGCAAAACACCGTCAGTTCCAGGCGCAGGATATTGAGCCAGTTGTCAGACAGATGTAATAGCTCGGTCAGCAAGGCGGTCCCTATGCCACGTCCGGAAAAAGAGTCCGCCACGCCCATGCCGAGCGAGGCGACATGACTACGTCTCTGCTTTTTTTCCATATGCAGGCTGGCCATACCCACCACGACGCCATCATAGATAGCGACCAGGCGGGTATCTTTGGGGTCAGCCTTTTCCAGCCGCTCTTGCCATATCTCCGTTGTCGGATGTGGCAATTGCAAAGTACCTGCATAGGTGCCGCTGCTGGCGAACACCCTTTGCAGTTGGGCCGCATCTGACACTTCAGCACGGCGTATATGGATCATAGACGTGAAGTTACCCATTCAGTGACACCCTCCAAGGCTTTTGGCAGACCACTGGCATCGGTACCACCGGCTTGCGCCATATCTGGACGACCACCACCTTTGCCACCCACCTGCTGGGCGACAAAATTGACCAGGTCACCAGCTTTGACTTTAGATGTGCTGTCTGCCGTGACACCGGCAATCAGGCTGACCTTGCCATCATTGACAGCAGCCAGCACGATGGCGGCAGTCTTCAGTTTGTCTTTGAGCTTGTCCATGGTCTCGCGCAGGGCTGTCACATCAGCGCCTTCCAGCGTTGCCGCCAGTACCTTGATACCTTTGACGTCAACTGCCTTGCTCACCAGGTCATCGCCCTGGCTGGAAGCCATTTTGGATTTCAGGATAGCCAGTTCTTTTTCCAGTGCCTTGACGTGATCCTGTACCTGGCCGATACGTGTCGTCAGTTCTTCTGGCTGTGTCTTCAAGGCAGCAGCAGCTTCATTGATGCGACTGTTGAGGTTTTGCACCAGGGTCAGGGCCACTTCGCCGGTCACGGCTTCTACACGACGGATACCGGCTGCGACGCCGCCTTCAGCAACGATCTTGAACAGGCCGATATCGCCAGTACGGGACACGTGCGTACCACCACACAATTCACGTGAAGAACCGATGTCGAGCACGCGTACTTCATCACCGTATTTTTCGCCAAACAGAGCCATGGCGCCATGTTTGACGGCGTCATCGTAGCCCATCAGTTGCGCCTGTGTTGCCGCATTCGCCAGAATTTCACGGTTGACGATGTTTTCTACCTGGCGGATTTCATCGGCAGTCATCGGTGCATTGTGGCTGAAATCGAAACGGGTTTTTTCAACATCAACCAGCGAGCCTTTTTGCGATACGTGTGCGCCCAGCACTTCGCGCAAAGCCTTGTGCATCAAGTGCGTGGCAGAGTGGTTGCGCATGGTTTGCGCGCGCACTTCGGCATTCACCTGTGCCTTGACGTTTTGCACGATGCTGAGGCTGCCAGACTTCAACACACCATGATGACCGAATACATCTGCCTGGATTTTTTGTGTATCAGTGACTTCAAACACGGCACCGTCCAGACCAACCAGCAGGCCGGAATCGCCACATTGGCCACCGGATTCTGCATAGAAAGGCGTAGTGTCAAGCACGATAATGGCATTCTGACCAGCCTTGATTTCATTGACAGCACTGCCATCCACATACAGTGCAACAATCTTGGCTTCGTTTTGCAATTGGTCATAGCCAACAAATTTGGTCTTGTCGCCACTGTATTCAATGGCGGCAGCCATCTTGAACTTGCCGCCTTCGCGTGCTTTGGTACGTTGCTCATCCATCGCCACATTGAAACCGGCTTCATCGAGCACCACTTCACGCTCACGGCAGATGTCTGCTGTCAGATCCAGCGGGAAGCCGTAAGTGTCATACAGGGTGAAAGCGGTTTTGCCATCCAGGTTCTTGCTGTCCTTGGCAAGGGCAGCTTCCAGAATCTTCATACCGTGTTCCAGCGTTTCGCCAAAGCGCTCTTCTTCCTGTTTGATGACTTGCGCGACACGCTCAGCGGCTTCTGCCAGTTCAGGGTAAGCACCGCCCATTTCCTTGACCAGGTCAGCCACCAGTTTGTAGAAGAAAGGCTGGCTTTGGCCCAGCTTGTGACCATGGCGCAGAGCACGGCGGGTAATGCGACGCAGCACATAGCCACGGCCTTCGTTGCCAGGGATGATACCATCAACGATCAAAAAGCCCGCGCAGCGGATATGGTCGGCGATCACGCGCAGGGAATTGTTTTCCAGATCAGTACAGCCGGTTTCACGCGCTGCTGCCTTGATCAGGTTTTGGAAGGTATCGATCTCATAGTTGGAATGCACATGCTGCAAGACCGCAGACAGACGCTCCAGACCCATGCCGGTATCGACGCATGGTTTGGGCAGCGGGTGCAGGACGCCTGCTTCATCCTTGTTGAACTGCATGAACACCAGGTTCCAGATTTCAATGAAACGGTCGCCATCTTCATCTGGAGAACCTGGAGGGCCACCCCAGATTTCCGGGCCATGGTCATAGAAAATCTCGGTACAAGGACCGCATGGGCCCGTATCTGCCATTTGCCAGAAATTGTCAGAGGCGTAACGTGCTCCCTTGTTGTCACCGATGCGGATGATGCGTTCTACCGGTACGCCGATTTCGTTTTTCCAGATTTCGTAGGCTTCGTCGTCTTCCTGGTAGACGGTGACGGTCAGTTTGTCTTTTGGCAAGCCATAGACCGTAGTCAGCAATTCCCAGGCGTAATGGATCGCATCTTTCTTGAAGTAATCGCCGAAAGAGAAATTGCCCAGCATTTCAAAGAAGGTGTGGTGACGCGCCGTGTAACCGACGTTTTCCAGGTCATTATGCTTGCCGCCGGCGCGTACGCTACGCTGCGCTGTCGTCGCACGGGTATAGGCACGTTTATCCTGGCCCAGGAATACATCCTTAAACTGCACCATACCGGAGTTGGTAAACAGCAAGGTAGGGTCGTTGCCAGGAACCAGGCTGGAAGAGCGCACGCGGGTGTGGCCCTTGGATTCAAAGAAGCTGAGGAATTTATCGCGGATTTCTGACGAGTTCATAAATGATGGTTCTAAGCTGAAAAATGGGTTTAACTTCTGATTATACGGTATAAATTCAGCCAGATATGCTTGTGGGGTGATGGTAAGCGGACAAGTTTGACTGAAAAACCTTAAGGCCTCTCAATACAGAGCCACAGAGACACAGAGAACAGCAGGAGAAAGTCAGAAAAGCTGTGAGAGAAAAACAGTTTAAAAATGTTGCAAAAATACCATTCAGGCAAGTGTGGCAAGTGCGAAAATGATGTCCAGATCAATGTTTCACACAAGACAAAACCGCCGATTTATATCGGCGGTTTTATTTATCTGCTGCACTCTGATTCTTTAACTCAGTTAGTGGTCGTTGCTGCGCTTGCATTGTGTTTTTTATTACGGATTTTCTTGCTGGCGCGGTTTTCTTCGTGCTCCAGTTTGGCACGCTCCGCCGGTGTTACTACGCCATCTGCCTTGGCGGCCTGTTTATCACTTTCTATCTTGGCTTCACGTTTTTCAAGATTGCTGGCTTCTTTGGCTGTCAAAGCGCCACTTTCAACACCCTTGGCGATACGTTTTTGTTGTCTGTCCTGGCGTTTCTCTACATTCGGTGTCGCCGGGTCCTGGGCGAAAGCAGAACCACCTATCAGTGTCAGGGCAAGGGTAGTAGCCAGGGCGGCGGCGAGCTTGATGGATTTCATGAGTATTCCTTTGTTAAAAGTAGGCTTCTTGGGTCGGTATGAGCACGCTGCCCATGTACCTATAACGAAGCTGACACTTTTTCCGATGACCGCAAAAGATGTAATCGATGTAAGTGCTGGTAACCACCACCCCTGTCTTGTAACAGGCTAGAAATAATAGCGCGCCAGCAGTTGCCAGCTTTGCATCTGTGGCGCTGCGCCGTAATTGCTCAGGCTCTTGCCGCTATTGCGCTGCCATTGCAGGGCAAACTCTGTGTGCTTCAGATGGTAGCGGGCTTCCAGCCACGACATGCGGCTGGCATCTGCGATGTCATAGCGGCTCATGGCAGCCAGGTCCAGATGATTGATCAGCGCATCCTGCCAGCTTGCATACACAAAGATACTGCGCTTGGCTGGTGTCTCTTGCACATTTTGCAAATAACGGCGATAGATGCCATAGGCTGGTAGTGAAGTCTGCCCCAGGCTGTTCCATTTTTCCTGGTCCATGCCGCCACCGTTGTACTCGAATTCAGCTGTTACCGATATCTTGTTACTGGTCGTATAAGTCAGGCCGCTCGCGCTGTGATTGCGGAATGCGCCATCGTCAGGATAATTGACACCGGCTTGCAGCATGGCTTGCACAAAGCTGGACTGGCTGCGTCCGCCCGACCATTCAGCAAACACGACCGTGGAATCATTGAGCAAGGCAGTCAGGTTCAGGCCGATTTGCACAGGCTGATTCTCAGCCTTGTACAGCAAGACTTGTGGGGTAATGCCATCCCTCACTTGCTGGCTCAGGGTCAGAAGCCAGCGGTTTTCTGCATTGGTGGCGGCTACGTCAGGATTAAAACTGGAATAGTTGCGTTGATCAGCCAGTTTGGGCGAGTACAAGGCCGTCAGCGAGCCGCCGTTCCACAATTTTTGCCCGCGCAGCATGATGCTGCCCTGGCGGTTTTCCTTGAGGCTGGCAGGGTCCACCGACACAACAGAACGCAAGGCGGAGGTACGAAAATAATCCGTCGGGTTATAACCGAGCGCCACGCCGTTGCGCGCATTGATGCGGCCCAGGTCCAGCAACTGATCTGCCTGCACCTGCCAGCTCAGGTAAGCCTCCTTGATGGTATTGATATCATGTGGCAAGCCCGCTGCCTGTGGCGGCCAGTTCACATCAAGGCGGTCAGACAGGACGGCACGCCAGCCTGGCGCAAAGGAATTATCATATTGCAGATCCAGCGACAGGCGCTGGAATTGCTGGCTGGCGCCGCCAAGACGTGCGCGATTTGCGCCCGCCCCGGCTTCGACAAACAGACGCCAGTTGCTGGGCTGCTCAACCGTATTGGGCATCTGATCCGCGACTTTCAATGCATCAAGATCAGGGTCTTGCTGGGCATAGGCGTTCAGTGTCAGCAAACCCATGAAAGCAAAAACACCGGACTTGAATGAAAATGGCTTGTTACTCATTGTTGTTCCGGCTTGAAGCGAGGCAAATAATCACGCTGCAACCACTGATCAGGCACTTCA
The DNA here is from genome assembly GCF_022568815.1 of Undibacterium paludis. Classification (GTDB taxonomy): domain Bacteria; phylum Pseudomonadota; class Gammaproteobacteria; order Burkholderiales; family Burkholderiaceae_D; genus Undibacterium. The sequence continues at coordinate 60,887 of NZ_JAKZHX010000010.1, forward strand.
CGCTTGACCAGGTTGGAATAACGCATCACTGTTACCCAGCTTGGGTCCAGACCATCAATGATGACGGTTTCTGTCGGTCTGTCTATCCCTAACTGTTTTTCATAACGGCGGTAATAAGCCGTCTTGAGCAGTTTGCCACTTTCTGTATAAAACTTCGCCTTGACCGGATGATTATTGCCCGCTTCTATCCACATGTCGATGTGATGATAGGTGGCGTCCGGCGTGCTGGCATTCATGCTCAGTTTGTTGCAATGTTTGGTCTGGCGGTCACCGTCCTGGGTATCTTCTTCCACCGCACTCACGGCCTGGTAATCTTTGGCCAGATTGACAGTGACCACATCACCATTCGAAGCCTGGCCCAGCAGGCGCTGCTGCGGCGACATGCGTATGCTGGCCTTGCTGCTGGGGTCATAGAACCACAAGTCCTTGCCGCTGAAGAGTATCAGCTTGTTGGCATCCCTGGCCGGTGCGACATAGCGTATCAGGCTGCGGAACTGGCCACTGTTGGAGTCAGCCTTGGAGTAAATGGACAGGGTGCTGGTATCGGTCTGCTTGCCAGCCCGGTATTCGATCAGGGTATTGGTGAGGCCAAACGGATAATCGGGGTTGCGCACCACATCGCTGGCAGCCAGTATCTCTTGCGGGCTCTGGGCTGCCTGAGCTGCTCCCAATAACAAACTGGTCATGGCTAGGAAAATGACAGATATTTTCAAATGTTTCATGATATTTCCTTATACATGGCGCAGTGCGTCGACGATCATCATTCTTGATGCACGGTTGGCAGGTAGCCAGGCAGAAATAACCGCTACCAGCATGAGACCAATCACGCTGCCTATCAGCAAAGGCATATCCTGCCATACGCGTACCTGTATCAGATAAGCATAGGAGTAGCCGGGCGGTGTCCACGCTGCGCCGCTGTGATTGATCATGTAGGCGATGACCAGTGAACCAAGCAGGCCGCATACTGCACCGATTACCCCCAGCAAGACGCCTTCACACAGGAACAGCCTGCGCAAACCGGAACGACGCAAACCCATGGCGCGCAAGGTACCAATTTCTACTGTACGTTCCACCACGGCAGTGCTCATGGTATTGCCAATGGTGAAGAGGACAATCACGCCTATCAGTATGGCGATAAAGCCGAACATGGAGTTCATGAATTGCACTGTCTGCCCGTACATGGGGTTGAGCACCTTGAAGTCCAGCAGTTCCAGGGCCTGCCCTTTGACGTTCTGATCAAGCAATTGTTGCAGGCGGGCGCGCGCTGCCGGTATCTGCCAGGTATGTTTCAACTGTATTTGTATGGCCGTTACCTGCGCTTTACCATTACCATAGATCAGCTTTTGCGCCTGGCTCAGGTGCATGGCCATGTACACGTCATCGAGTGCCTTGATGCCCATGTTCCTGGCGGTGATGACACTGAGGCTGGCGACATTGGGCGCACCGTGTGAGGTTGCCGCCAGCATTTCTATGCGTGTGCCCTCTTCCTTGACGGTATTACCCTGCTCCAGCGCTGACAATGCCGCAATATCACCAGGAGCCTGTGCACTGTTGTCTGCGGGGGGAGCGGACGTGTCATCCTGTTTGCAGTCAGGTATCTGCAAGGCCTTGCACAATTTGATCTTGCGCGCCACGCCTTCACCAATGACGACTGCATCGGGGTTGCTGCCATTCAAAGGCAGGGGCTTGGCATAGCTTTGCATGCTGTAGTCATTCCAGTTCAGCATCTGGTTGCGTTCAGGCACGACAACACCCGTCGCCAGTACCGAACGCGACACACCGGCAGAAAAATTACCGGCCAGGCCACCGAGTTGCAGCGTCGGTGTCACCACAGTCAGCATGGGGGCCAGTTCCTTGTCCTGCTTGACGAGGTCAATGATATGCTGGTAGTCGGCAATGCCATAGGCGGTGGGGTTGTCACCACCTTCCAGAAAATACCCCTGGCGCTGGATTTGCAAATGACCACTGGCTTCGACAAAACCGGTTTCCATGCCATAGGTGATATTCGAGCGGTAACCGCCAAACAGCAGAATGGCTGTCAGGCCCACCACCATGGCCAGCAAAGTGGTCAATGAACGGCGGCGATTTCTGAGCAGATTGCGCAGGGCGAGCGAAAAAGTTTTCATGCACTTAACTCCATGGGTTCATCTTTTTGTTCCAGCTTGCGTTCCACATTGATGATACGGCCATCGCGTATGAACACGGTGTCGTCGGCCTCAGCCTGTACCTGTGGGTCATGCGAAGAGAACACGAAAGAGACGTGGCGCTCACGCTGCATCTTGCGCATCAGGCTGATGATGGCGGCTCCCGTCTGGCTGTCAAGGTTGGCGGTTGGTTCATCGGCCAGTACCAGCTTGGGTTCTGTTGCCAGCGCGCGGGCAATCGCCACGCGCTGACGCTGGCCGCCCGACAACTGACCGGGCAGGTTTTGCGCCCGGTCTGCCAGACCGACAGCATCAAGCAGGTCTAGCACACGTTTCTTGCGCTCCCCTGCCGCCACCTTGGCCAATATCAGCGGATATTCGACGTTTTCATAGGTATTGAGGACAGGCAGCAGATTAAAATTCTGGAAAATGAAGCCCAGGTGACGTGCCCGGAAATCGGACAAGGCATCATCAGACAATGTATGCACGGCCTGTTCAGCGACAATGACTTCACCACTGTCAGCCCGGTCTATGCAACCGATGAGGTTGAGCAAGGTGGTCTTGCCGCTGCCGGAAGGGCCAGAGATCACAGTAAAGCAATTGGCCCGCAATTGCAGGTTGATATCAACCAGTGCGGGGACATCGACCGCATCGAGGTGATAAGTCTTCATGACTTGCTTCAGTACTACGGGATACATAGTTACTCCAGTATGAAAAAAAATGAGAATTCGTGGGATTTGCAGAGTTTGCAGTATTTGCAGAAACGGGGCCAGGAGTCACTTAGCGGACAATATTTGCCGACATATCGCTGACCATCAGCGCCAGCATGCCCTGCTCGACGAAATGTCTCATGTCGACGGTAAAGCCGCTGCCATCCAGCATCTCCGGATGTTTGTCGTGGACAGCCTGCACCTTCTCGTGCGTGGCGGGGTTCGCGCCCCAGGTATCGGTAACAAGCCACTGCCAGTGACGCATCAGTGCGAGAGTATCAGGATGGCCGGGAGCAGTCTTGTTCTCCATCAGTTGCCGGAGATTGGCAAAGGTGCTCAGCCAGTCCTGCATGTTCTTTTGGCCGTGCTTGCGATAATGCAGCAATTCGTCCTGATCAAGATAGTGGGCAAAAATATCGCAACGGATTTCATGCAGGGCCTGCAAAATAAAATCAAGCAAGTCACCATCAACCCCGGTGATGGCCTGGGCAGAAAAATCTGTCCTGTGCATGGTGCTGAGTTTGGCAAAAAAGCGCGGGTCGTCACCCATGGTTTTCTTGCACAGGTCTATCCAGTCACGCGCGAGCTTCTTGGCCTGTGCATCTGCGGGCTGTGTCTGGTTCTCCATCAGGTTGCGGACCGCAGCGACCAGGTTGGGCCATTGCTGCTTGAAGCCGCTTTGCGTCACACTTTTCTGCAGGGTGGCGATTTCTTCTGCACTGAAATACTGACGCTGGGTCGCCATCAGGCGCAGGGTGGATAGCCATTCATCGATGTCCGGTTCTTTTTCACCGGACAGTTTAACTTCAAGCGCGGCCAGACGTTCACGCAAATCCGTAGCGTCGGCAATCTGCCTGTCGATGGCGCTCATCTGCTGGCGTATCAACTGTCGCAAATCTGCCCCATCGCCATTGAGCATATCGCGTGTTTCTGCCAGCGACAACCCCAGGCCACGCAGTGCCTGCACACGATGCAGGCGGGCGACATCATCCCTGTTATACAAACGATAACCGGCCGCTGTCCGGGAAGACGGTTGCACCAGACCTATTTCTTCATAATGGTGCAGCGCACGGACAGTCAGACCTATGCGCTTTGCCAGTTCGCCAATCTTGAGTAACATTGCTTGCCCTTTTAGAAAGGCCTATCTTAAAGTCTAACCTAACGTCAGAGTCAAGAAATTTTAAATGTTACTTTTTGGCATTATTTCCATCAGGTGCTGAAATTATCTTTTTAGCATCAAAAATCAGCCGGTATCAAGTCCAGCCTGTCTGTACAAAAGGCGTCGACACCCCAATGCAGTATTTCTGTCGCCCGCTTCGGGGTGTTAACGGTATAACAAAACAAGCCATAGCCGGCGTCCTTGACTTCCCTGGCGGTGCCAGCTGTCAGGTGCTTGTGATTGGTATGCAGAGCCTTTGCCGCCAGTTCCTGCAAATTGACCTTCCAGTCAGACGTCACTTTATCCATCAAAAAGCCACGCGCTATATGCGGTGCAGCCTGTTTGGCGGCCATCAGCGCCGCCTTGGAAAATGAGGAAAACAGCGGCAGATGCGAGGTGTCAACCACGGCCACATCGGCAAACAGTTGCTGCGTCAGTTCAGCGACGACGCGACCGGTTTCCACCTCCACGCCGGGGACGGGTTTGATTTCCACATTCATCCAGATGCCATGCTGGCGGCAAAATTTGACGATGTCAGCATAGAGCGGCACAGGTTCCCCCCTGAATTTCTCATCCAGCCATCCACCAGCATCCATAGCCTGCAAATCCACGGCCAGGGTATCGGCGACGCGGCCGCTGCCGGTCACGGTGCGACCAAATTCAGGGTCATGCATCAGCACAGGGACGCCATCCTTTGATAACATGACATCAAATTCCACGGCGGCAAAACCGTGTTCTTGTCCACAACGCATCGCAGCCAGGGTATTTTCCGGCGCCAGGATACCGGCGCCACGATGGGCGATGACTTTAGGATAGGGCCACATCTTGCGCTCCTTAAAAAAATAACAACCAGACAGTAAACAATAATAAGGATAATCGAAGATGTCGATATCACCGCAACAAAAAACCTCTCTGGGCCATATCCGCGTACTGGACCTGACGCGGGTGCTGGCCGGTCCCTGGTGCGCACAAAACCTGGCTGACCTTGGCGCAAACGTAATCAAGGTGGAGCGGCCAGGCAGCGGCGATGATACCCGTAGCTGGGGGCCGCCTTACCTGCGCGACCAGGACGGCAATAACACCAGTGAAGCAGCCTATTACCTGGCCGCCAATCGCGGCAAACAGGCCATCACCGTCGATATTGCTACACCAGAAGGGCAGCAGATCATCCGTGAACTGGCTGCCAAGTCTGACGTCGTACTGGAAAACTACAAGGTAGGCCAGTTGAAAAAATATGGCCTTGATTACGCATCGTTGAAACTGCTCAAACCTGACCTGGTGTATTGCTCGATTACCGGCTTTGGCCAGGATGGGCCCTATGCCCACCGCGCCGGTTATGACTTTATCGTGCAGGGCATGGGCGGCTTCATGTCGCTGACCGGTGAGCGTGACGACCTGCCTGGCGGCGGTCCGCAAAAAGCCGGTGTCGCCATCGCCGACCTGATGACGGGCATGTATTCCACCATTGCCGTCATGGCTGCCCTGACGCACAGGGACAGGACCGGAGAAGGCCAGTACATCGACATGGCCCTGCTCGATGTGCAGGTGGCCATGCTGGCCAACATGAACATGAACTACCTGACCAGCGGCAATGCGCCTAAACGCTGGGGCAATGCCCACCCGAATATCGTGCCCTACCAGACCTTTGCCACGTCTGACGGCCATATCATCGTGGCGGCAGGCAATGACGGTCAGTACAGGAAGTTTGTGCAGATAGGCGGCCAGCCAGAGCTGGCCGATGATGTCCGTTTTGCCACCAACCCAGCCAGGGTGGAACATCGCGACATCCTGGTCCCTGTCCTGGCAGACATGGTCAGGCGCAAAAGCAAACAGGACTGGATCAGCCTGCTGGAGGAAGCCGGTGTACCCTGCGGCCCCATCAACCGCCTCGATGAAGTATTCGCCGACCCGCAGGTCGTGGCGCGCAACATGAAGATCAGTGTGCCCCATCCTGCCGCTGGCCAGGTGGACTTGCTGGCCAGTCCGATGAAGCTGTCAGTGACTCCCACCACCACGCCCGGCGCACCGCCCTTGCTGGGCCAGCACACACAAACCGTGCTGAACGAACTGCTGGGCTACGGGCAAGAGCAAATCAATTCACTGAAAAGCAAAGGTGTCATTTAACCGTTGACGTCGTGTTTTGCAGCCCTGGCGACATAAAACCAGGGCTTTATCCTAAAACCATGTAACCTGACCCATTGAACCCGTTAAGCTTATGCATATCCTCCCGTGACCTGGCCCCGGAAATGATCAAACATTCTTATCAGCACCTGCAATCTACCCTGTTTTCAAAACTATCGGAGAAATGGCAGAACCGTATCCGCACGGTACTGTCCGACATGCCACGCCTGATGGGCATCAATATTGCCTGCGGCTTTGCCGTCACCTATGTACTGCGTACCGGCGGTGGCCTGCTGGAAAACATGGTGGTTTCCATGTTCATCGGCTTTTCTGCCTACACACTGATCAAAGGTGTCAAATACCTGATCTGGGGCGACAAAGAGCCGCACTTCATCGGCTTTTACCTGATGTGCGTGCTGGTTGCACCGCTGGCCTTTTTCAGCGGCCTGATACTGGCATCCTTCATCTTCAATTACCCGACCAGCAGCATTATTCACTTCCGCTGGAACCATATCAGCAATTTCGTCATCATGACCAGCATCGTCAGCCTGGTCGCTGCCTGGTCTTTCTGGAATCGCATCAAGATGTCTGAACTGGTGGCTGCGGCCGAGGCGGAAAAAGCCAAGAATGCCGCCATAGAGAAACAGGCCCTGCAGGCACAATTGCAAATGCTGCAGGCACAGATTGAACCACACATGCTGTTCAATACCCTGGCCAATCTGCAAGGTCTGATCGCCATTGACCCGGACCGTGCCCAGCACATGCTGGCGCAACTGATTGTTTATCTGCGCAATACCCTGAGTTCTTCCCGCGCAGAACAGACCAGCCTGAAGCAGGAATTCGCCCTGATGCAGGCCTATCTGGAATTGCTGGCCATACGCATGGGCAAACGCCTGCAATATACCCTGGACCTGCCTGATGAATTGCAGCAGACCAGCATCGCCCCCATGCTCTTGCAACCCCTGGTGGAGAACGCCATCAAGCATGGTCTGGAACCGAAAATGGAAGGCGGCAGTATTCATGTCGTCGCCGAAGTCCTGACAGAAAAACAGACGCGCCATCTGCATATAAAAATCATCGATACCGGGCTGGGCCTGCCATTCAATTACGATAATGCCCATGTCGCCAGTGCAGACGGTCAACATGTCGGCAACGCCAATATCCGTGACCGCCTGCTGGCCCTGTATGGCCCTGGCGCCAGCCTGACCCTGACCGCCAACCAGCCTGAGGGCGCAATTGCCCATTTGATTATCCCTTTACCATAATTGCCATGACGACCAAACGCGCCCTGATCGCTGAAGATGAACCCATACTCGCCCTGACCCTGCAAAAAATGCTGGGCAAACTCTGGCCCGACCTGGGCATCTGCGCCCTGGCCGAGAATGGTGTGCAGGCCGTGCAGGAGGCCTTGGTGCAATTACCGGACATTCTCTTCCTCGATATCAAGATGCCGGGCAAAACCGGGCTGGAAGTCGCACAGGAACTGGCGGAAGAATGGCCGGACCAGAAGCCCTTTCCCCTGATCGTGTATGTAACTGCCTACGACGAATATGCCGTCGAAGCATTCGAGCACTCTGCCTCGGACTATGTGCTGAAACCCATCAGCGAAGAGCGGCTGGGCAAAACCGTGCAAAGATTGCAGGCGCGTCTGGCTGACGGCCCGCAAAGACCAAATGAACTGGAACGTGTACTCGAACAGCTGCGCCATCTGGTGCCAGGTCAGGCCTCCCAGCCTGCGAGTTTCCAGGCCGCACAGTCACCAGAACGCCTGCGCATCATACGCGCCGCCGTCGGCAACCAGATACGCATGATCAATGTTGACGATGTACTGTATTTTGAAGCAACCGACAAATACATCAACGTCGTCACGAAAGAGCATTCATCCCTGATACGCAGCAGCCTGCGTGAGCTGTTGCCGCAACTCGACAGCAGCATCTTCTGGCAAATCCACCGAAGCACAGTGGTCAACACCCTGCATATCCATATTGCCAACAAGGATGAGACCGGCAAGATCACCCTGAAGCTCAAAGGCAGTGAAGACAAACTGCAAGTCAGCAGGGTCTATGCACACTTGTTCAGACAGATGTAAGCTATCTGGTTTGACACCAACCAGACAGAAACAGGCATGAGTACAGACAAAGGTTTAAACAATTTACAATGGCAATGCGCCAGCTTCGATGAATTAAGCAATTTGCAACTGCATGCCATTTACCAGGCGCGTTCTGCCGTATTTGTGATTGAACAAAATTGCGTGTATCAGGACGTGGATGGCAAAGACCCCATTTCGCATCACCTGACTGCCTGGACAGCAGAGGGCGAAGTGGCGGCCTACCTGCGCATCGTCCCTGCCGGTATCAGCTTTGATGAAGCCTCGCTTGGACGTGTCATCAGCAGCAAGAACTGGCGCGGTACCGGTGTTGGCAAAGCTTTAATTGCCAATGGCATCAAGGCTCTGCATGCGCTCTACCCTGCTGCCAATATACGCATTGGCGCTCAGGCCTACCTTGAAAAATTCTATGGCAGTTTCGGTTTTGAGAGGGTTTCTGACATCTACCTCGAAGACGATATTCCCCACATCGAGATGCTGTTGGTCGCAAAAACCTGAGCAAATCGCTTATAATGCTGCCAAATCAATGACTTACTGAATTTCATCATGCCTGCTGTACTACAAACGCCCGATAAACCTTACGTCAATATCTCTGCCTACAAGTTCATCACTTTCAATGACACGGCTGAAAAACGCCAGGTGTTTCTGGACAAATGCAAAGAACTGAACCTGAAAGGTACGGTCCTGCTGACGCCGGAAGGTATCAATATGTTCCTGGCCGGGTTGCGTCATGAAATCGACGCCTATATGGACTGGCTGCATCAGGACCCGCGTTTTGCAGATGTGGTTGCCAAAGAAAGTTTCTCTGACCGCCAGCCTTTCACCAAACTGCTGGTCAAGCTCAAGGCAGAAATCATCACCATGCGCATGCCGCTGATCAAGCCTGAAGATGGCCGCGCTCCTGCTGTTGACGCCCATACCCTGAAACGCTGGCTGGACCAGGGTCATGATGACAATGGCAAGCCCGTGGTCATGGTCGATACCCGCAATGATTTTGAAGTCGATGTAGGCAGTTTTGACAATACTATCGATTACCGTATTAGCAAGTTCACCGAGTTCCCGGCCGTCATTGAAGCCAATCGCGATGCCTTGAATGACAAGACAGTCGTGACCTTCTGCACCGGTGGCATACGCTGTGAAAAAGCCGCCATCCACATGCAGAATGTCGGCTTTGACAGCGTGTACCAGCTCGAAGGCGGCATCCTCAAATACTTTGAAGAAGTCGGCGGTGATCACTACCATGGCGACTGCTTTGTGTTTGATTACCGCACGGCATTGAACCCGCAGCTGGAAGCCACCGATACCAAGCAGTGCTTTGCCTGCCGTGCCGTCGTCACACCACGCGAGCAACTGTCGCCGTGGTATGTCGTCGGCAAATCCTGTCCGCACTGCAAGAAAGAATCAAGCACAGCAGATACCGCGGTAGTCACCGAAGCAGCCGCTGGCTAATTTACCCGCTCTTGCATTCTTGCTACAGAAAGCGCATTTTGTCTGGTACAAAATGCGCTTTTGCCGTTTTTAAGCTGCCCTGCCGGAACTTGAATCACAGTTTCCAGTCTATTCAGTTCTACAATACTGACAAAATGCTGGCATCTATTGCCGTATTCACTACGGCACATTGCCTTGCATGCCACACATCAAAATTCAGGGACTACAATGAAACGTTTATTACTCAGCACTCTTACCCTCAGCCTGCTGGCCAGTGTCAGCCATGCTGCCGACAGCACTGCCCCCCAGGCTGCCGTCACAGCCAGCGCCACAGGTTCTGGCATTCAGCCGGAAAACATGGACAAGACCGTGCGAGCCCAGGATGATTTCTATCGTTATGCCCAGGGTGGCTGGCTGAAAGCCAATGAGATACCGGCAGACAAATCTGACTGGGGCACCTTCATGAAGGCACGCGAGGATGTACAACAGCAATTGCGCAGCGTGGTTGAAAGTGCCGCCAATGACAACAAGAAGGTCACCGGTTCAGACACCCAGAAAATCGGCGATCTTTACCTGAGCTTCATGGATGTCAAAAAACTCGATGCCCTCGGCGTCAATGCACTGAAAGCAGAGTTGAGACAGATAACAGAAATGCCCAACAAACGCGCCATCCCCAGCCTGATTGCGCATTTTCACAAGATTGGTGTTTCTACGCCTGTACGTGTCAGCATTCACCAGGACAGCAAGGACTCCAGCCAGTATGCCGTTGGCGTCTCACAAGGTGGCCTGGGCTTGCCAAACCGTGATTATTACCTGAACCAGAACGATGCCAAGATGGCCGACATCCGCGCCAAATACAAGGCGCACATAGAAAAAATGCTGACCCTGGCTGGTCTGAAAAATGCTGAAACGCACGCACAGAACATCATCGCCCTGGAAACAGAACTGGCAAAAGTACAGTGGGCGCCGGTGGAAAACCGTAACCCGCTCAAGACCTATAACAAGATTGCACTTGACGAACTCAACCGCACTACCCCCGCCTTCAACTGGACTGTTTATCTGCAAGGCGCCGGAATGTACGGTAAAGTCAAAGAACTGATCGTGCAGCAGCCGAGCTTTATCAAGGGCTTTGACGACAATATCAATAATTTCTCGCTTGATATATGGAAGTCTTATTTTACCTGGCACCTGATACGTTCCTATGCGTCGCTGCTGTCCACCGATTTTGCCAATGAAGATTTTGCTTTCAACGGCAATATCATCGCCGGCACCAAGGAAAACCGCAGTCGTGACAAACGCGGCATCGCACTGGTCGACCAGGTGCTTGGTGAGGCTGTCGGCAAGTCTTATGTGGAAAAATATTTTTCGCCGGAAGTCAAACAGCGCACCGAGAAAATGGTGAAATATTTCTTACTGGCCTTCAAGCAAAGCATCGATACCCTGGACTGGATGAGCCCTGAGACCAAGCAACAGGCGCAGATCAAATTGTCCAAGATCAGTGTCAAGATCGGCTACCCCAGCAAGTGGGAAGATTACTCCAGCCTGACCATACGCAATGATGACCTGGTCGGCAATATCATGCGCGCACGCAGCCTGGCCCATGCCAAGGAAGTAGCCAAACTGGGCAAACCCATAGACCGTGAAGAATGGCATATGACGCCACAAACCGTGAATGCCTATTACAGCCCCGAAATGAACGAAATCGTCTTCCCCGCTGCACGCCTGCGCTCACCGCTGTTTGACGTGAATGCAGAAGACGCCTTCAATTACGGCGCACTCGGCATTTCCATCGGCCATGAAATCAGCCATGCCTTTGATGATCAGGGTTCACAATATGATGGCGACGGCAATCTGCGCAACTGGTGGACTGCCGAGGACAAAGAAAAATTCAAGAGCAAGACCAAAATCCTGGTCGAACAATACAATGGTTACAGCCCCGTCCCCGGCAATTACCTCAATGGCGAACTGACACTGGGTGAAAACATTGCTGACAATGCCGGACTGGTCATGGCCATGCGCGCCTACAAACTGTCACTGGAAGGCAAACCAGCCCCGGTGATTGATGGCTGGACTGCCGAACAACGCCTGTTCATGGGGCTGGCGCAGGCCAGACGTGGCAAATCACGCGAACAGCGCGCCCTGACCCTGATCAAGGTAGACCCGCATTCGCCTGGTGAATTCCGCGTCAATGGCAGCCTGGTCAACCATCCTGATTTTTATTCTTCGTTTGATGTCAAACCGGGTGACAAGATGTACCTGACACCGGACAAACGCGTCAGTATCTGGTAAGTCTGCCTTAGCCAGACAAGAGCCCGCATTCGGCAACAAGTATTGCTAACCGAATGCGGGCTTTTTGTTTTTTAATTAAAAACCAACATTTGGGTAAAATGGTATTATCTTTTACCACTTTGCCTGTAAAAAACTGCGACGAATTATAACTTGCTTGCAGATTTGTGATTTCATCGTAAAGTGGATTCAGTTTTATTCAACTCTGGAGACTTCATGTTGGTAATCAAGAAAATCGCCCTGGTCACGGCACTCTTTGCGGCAAGCACCCTGCCTTTGGCTGCACAGGCGGGCACTGGCTGCCTGTCCTGCGGTACCTCAAATGGTTCGGAAGCCTTGTCGCTGGGTGTAGGCATCGTCGTCCTGGGCAGCATGTCCATGGTGGCAGGCTCCGGCCAGGTTGTGGTGGATACGGTCAAGACCGCTGCAGACGGCGTCACCATCGTATTGAAAGGCTCGACAGAAGCCGCCAGCACCACCATCAAATTATCGGGTAAGGGTCTGGAAAAACTGGCCCTGGTCAGTGGTGCGGTCATTGAAGTCAGCGCCACGACCACCGGTTACCTGCTGGTCAGCGCTGGCAAGGCCCTGGCCTTCATACCAAATGAAATCGGTTCTGCCCTGTTGCACCACAATAAAGTCTGAACAGGAAATCCATGATAGCCAACCTGCTACCTGCCCTGATGAGACAGGGTAAAGTCCACCATCTTTTCCTGGTCATCATGGTCGCAGGTCTGGCATTCAGCGGTACCGCATTTGCCGGGCGCCCATGCGATGAAACTGCACATGACGCCAACAAAGTCATGCAGGCGCTGGAATTTGCCAACAAGACCAAACTCAGGCTCGACGATATCAAGCCTGATGTCGCCATCATCGCCAGAGTTGGGCAGGATCTGTCGAAATACAAGCTGCGCTACTCCCATCTGGGGCTGGTCGAGCACCTGCCTGATGGCAGCTGGTCGGTCATGCATGAACTCAATGATTGCGGCACTGCCACTTCCAACCTGTTCAGGGAAGGCCTGGGCAACTTCTTCCTTGATGACATGTTCTCCTTTGAAACCCTGATCCTTGTCCCCAGTCCTGAGCTGCAAGCCAGGATACTGCAGGTGATGGGTGATGGTCGTGCAAAGAACCTGCATGCAGCTCGCTATAACATGCTGTCCTATGCGTTTTCCACCACCTATCAGAATTCCAATCAATGGGCGCTGGAAGTGCTGGCTGCCGCCCAGGCAAATGATTTCAGGATAGAGAACCGCAGCCAGGCACAGGCCTGGCTGAAGTCAGCATCCTATCAGCCAGACACCCTGAACATTCCGGCACTGACCAGGCTGGGTGCGCGCATGTTCCGCGCCAATGTGGCGTTTGATGACCATCCCTTTGACCGGCGCATGGCCGGACAGATAGACACGGTGACGGTGGAATCCATCGTCCGCTTCATGACGGCCAGAGACCCCAGGGCACAGAAAATCGTGCTCAGCCAATAGCCCTGAACAGGCATCGTCGCCAGAATCAGGATTGCAGGTATTCCCACAAGCGGCCCGCTACCGGCCCGTGCATGACGTCGCTGCGACGGGCTGCCACCAGTCGCAATTGACTCTCCTTGAAATAGCGGCCGCGTATCGACAGCAGTCTGCCGTCCGCAAGCTCATCCTGCACCAGATGATAAGGCATGTTGCCCCAGCCCATGCCTTGCAGGATCAGTTCCTTTTTCATGAACTGGTCACTGACTGTCCAGCTATGGGCGCCCGGTATCAGATGATATTCGCGGTGCTGTGTATGAGTAGCGGTGTCACGCAAGATGCACTGCACATAGTCGCGCATCTGTTCAGGTGTGATCGCACCATGGATGGCAAATCTTAAAAAGCCTGGCGCCACGACCGGCACCAGTTTCACCTTGCCCAGCCTGATGAATTCCATGCGCGCATCGGCCTCATCGATATGATGCAGGATCAGGTCAGCCTCACCATCCATCAGGCGCTCGACCGGGCCGGTCAGTGTCTCGAACTGTAAATGCAGGCGTGTGGCGGGGCAATCATCAAAGAATCGTTTCAACCTGGCCAGCATGTCGGGCAGATGACACAGGTCGCCGATGACGACACGTAGCTCCGTCTCTTCCCCCGCCGCCAGGAACTGCGCATGCTTTTGCAAGGCCGCGACATTATCCAGTACCTGCCTGGCCTTGAGATGAAATGACTTGCCTTCTGTCGTCAGGCTGACGCGATAGCCACTACGATCAAGCAAGCGCAGGCCCAGGCGGCTTTCCAGGTTCTTGATGGCATTGAAGACCGTGGGATGGGTGCGATGCAATCTGTCAGCCGCCGCCTGGAAACTCCCTTCTTCCACGACCGCATTCAGACAAAGCAGTTCTTGCAGGCTCAGGTCATTCATTTTCTTTGTAATTAATATCTACATTAATTGTAATTATTTTGTAATTTTAATCTACATATTTAAAAAATACACTGCTCTTCACTTTTCAACCACATGAAGGAGTCAATTAATGCGAGCAATCATCATCAAGCAATACGGCGGTACAGAGCAACTGGATATACAGGAGCTGCCAATACCAGCCCCCAATCCCGGGCAGGTGCTGATACAGGTAAAAGCCTTTGGCCTGAACCGTGCTGAACTCTATATGCGCCAGGGGAGCTGGGGCGATGTCGCCAGGGTCAGTGGCATAGAATGCACTGGCGTGGTTGCCGAAGACCCAAGCGGCCGCTGGCAGCAAGGCCAGAAAGTGCTCGCCCTGATGGGCGGCATGGGGCGCAGTATCAATGGCAGCTATGCCGAATACACTTGTGTCCCGGCCAGCAATGTCGTTGCCGTGGAAACCGGCATGTCGTGGGAAAGCCTGGCCGCCCTGCCCGAATCCTATGCCACCGCCTGGAGCTGCCTGCATGGCAGCCTGGATATACAGCCGGGGCAGACATTGTTGATACGTGGCGCCAGTTCTGCCTTGGGGCAAGCCGCCATCAATATCGCAGCCAATGCCGGTGTCAGCATCATCGCCACCACCCGCTCACCGGAGAAGGCAGAGCAGCTGACATCCCTTGGTGCAAGACAAGTCATACTGGAGCGAGGTCAGATTACCCAGGACATCCGTGACCTGTACCCACAGGGCCTCGATGCTGTGCTCGACCTGATTGGCAACAGCAGCATACTTGATAGCCTGCGCAGTCTTAAACGATATGGCCGCGCCTGCCTGGCCGGTTTCTTAGGAGGTCCGGCGCCGATTGCCGACTTCAATCCCATCCGTGACATGCCCTGCGATGTCTACCTGAGTTTCTTTGCCAGCTTCATGCTGGGGACACCTGAATATCCGCTGTCGGCCATCCCTTTTCAAGAGATCATACAGCTTGCTGAAAAAGGCACTTACCAGGCCGCTCCAGCAGGCGTGTTTGAGTTTGAACAGATACGCACAGCGCACGAAATGATGGAAGCCTCCGTTGCCAGGGGCAAACTGGTCGTCAGGATCAACACATAAAAAACAACAGCGCCAGCCTGTCTCGGCGACTTGCTGGCAGCTGTTTAAAACAATCTCTCTCACAGCTGGACGATGGAGGAGAAACCACAAATGTATCGATTAGTGGACTTATTCAAATGTCAGCTTTAAGTCTTGCCTGCGATTCCCCTGCCCGTTAGCATGGGCAGAAAATAATAATAAGTTTGCAAATATCAGAATGCCGCCAGCGCGCATTGTGTGCGCATGCAGTGTGCACATCATGCCTGGCGCGACCCGATTTTTATAAAACCAGAGACAAAGGTAAAGCATGGAAAAGTTTTGGCTGCAATCCTACCCCCAGGGTGTTCCCTCAGAAATCGACTACAAACAATACAGCTCACTCGTGCACTTGCTGGAAGAATCTTTCCAGAAATATGCAGACCGTAAAGCCTATGTCTGCATGGACAAATACCTGAGCTATGCCGAGGTCGATGGCCTGTCGAAAAAATTTGCAGCCTGGCTGCAAAGCAAGGGCCTGGAAAAAGGGGCGAGGGTCGCCATCATGATGCCCAACATCCTGCAATACCCTGTAGCAGTCGCCGCAGTCTTGCGAGCTGGCTATGTGGTAGTCAATGTCAACCCCTTATATACGCCGCGCGAACTGGAACATCAGCTCAATGATTCGGGGGCAGAAGCCATCATCATCCTGGAAAATTTCGCTACCACGCTGCAACAGGTATTGAGCAAAACCAGGATCAAACATGTGATCGTGACCAGCATGGGCGAGCTGATGGGCGGCGTCAAAGGCCTGGTCGTCAATTTCGCCGTACGCCATATCAAGAAAATGGTGCCGGAATTCTCGCTCCCGACAGCCATCAGTTTCAAACAGGTATTAGCAGAAGGCGCACGCCTGCAATTGCAGACGGTCAAGATTACCCATGATGATGTCGCCTTCCTGCAATATACCGGCGGTACGACAGGTGTATCCAAGGGCGCCACACTGACACATCGCAATGTGACGGCCAATGTACTGCAAAACGAAGCATGGGCGCAACCTGCGCTGAACCGGGCGCCCAAGGTAGAGTCCATGACCATCGTCTGCGCCCTGCCCCTGTACCATATCTTTGCGCTGACCAGTTGCTACCTGATGGGCGCACGCCTGGGCGGCATGAATATCCTGATCCCCAATCCGCGTGATATTCCCGGCCTGGTCAAGACACTCTCGGCACATAAGATCAGCATGCTGCCCGCCGTCAATACGCTCTACAACGGTTTGCTCAACAATACTGATTTCGCCAAACTCGATTTTTCTTTACTGAAAGCCTGCAATGGCGGCGGCACTGCTGTACAACCCGCAGTGGCCGAACGCTGGAAAAAGGTGACAGGTTGCCCCATCATCGAAGGCTATGGCATGTCAGAGACGTCTCCTGTTGCCACCTGCAATCCTACGGATACCAGTGATTTCAGCGGCACCATAGGCCTGCCCCTGCCATCAACAGAGATTGCCATTCTTGACGACCATGGCCAGCCGGTGGCGCTCGGTGAATCTGGTGAAATCGCCATACGCGGCCCACAAACCATGACGGGTTACTGGAACCGCCCCGATGAAACCGAAAAGGTCATGACGCCAGATGGTTTTTTCAAATCCGGCGATATCGGCATCATGGAAGCCAATGGTTATATCCGCGTTGTTGACCGCAAGAAGGACATGATCCTGGTATCCGGCTTCAATGTATATCCAAATGAAATTGAAGGTGTGGTGGCGGGCCACCCCGGTGTGCTGGAGTGCGCCTGTATCGGTGTGCCAGATGCCAATTCAGGTGAAGCCGTCAAA
The DNA here is from genome assembly GCF_022568815.1 of Undibacterium paludis. Classification (GTDB taxonomy): domain Bacteria; phylum Pseudomonadota; class Gammaproteobacteria; order Burkholderiales; family Burkholderiaceae_D; genus Undibacterium. The sequence goes on from NZ_JAKZHX010000010.1 coordinate 78,115, forward strand.
CTGTATGTCGTCAAGAAAGACCAGCGACTGACTGATGAAATGCTGATGAGCTATTGCAAGGAACAACTGACTTCGTACAAGAAACCCAAGTACATCGAGTTCCGTACCGAGCTGCCAAAGTCCAACGTAGGCAAGATCTTGCGACGTGAATTGCGCGACGAGAAAAAAGCAGCCTGATAGCCCAGTTGCCAGGCCACCAGATTGGCGCGGCATTACTCATGAAAAACGCCTGCATAGCCAGGCGTTTTTTTTCGCTATGCAGCCGACTTGATCAATGCCTGCCAGCGCGCTGCCTGCTGGGACAGTCGCTTGTTACGCCCTATATATGACCACGGATTGATGAAGCGTGTCAGATAGCGCCACACCATCAAGGCAGTATCCCCCTTGCGACGCGGGATGACATGCAGGTGTACATGGGCGACATGCTGGTTGGCTGCCTTGCCATTATTGAGCAAGACAGCCGTTGCTTCACTCTCGCCACCCAGGCGCAACGCCGATGAGAACCGGCTGCCCATGGCAAACAGATGCGCCACCGTCTCTGCAGGTAATTCTTCTATATGCTGCTGATGTTGCGATGGAATGACCAGCAAATGTCCGCGCGTCAATGGAAAGGCATCAAGTATGGCAATACAATGCTCGTCGCGATACACCACCGCTGCTGCGCTGCGTCCGTCCAGTATTTCACAAAATATGCATGCATGTTTGTCAGCCACATTCCCTCCTTGTTGTACGTCACGCCCTGTCCATGAAAAAACCCGCCACGCAGGACGGGTTCGTATCCTGTTATCTGGTTCAGAGATCAGGGTCCCGGTATGGCTTTTTCCAATTGCTGTCCATTGCTGTCTTTTGCCAGTTTTTGCAGGGCAGGATAATCAATCTTGCCATTGGCATTGAATGGCATCTTGCGCAATTCAATCACGTCCTGCGGCACCATATAGGCAGGCAGATGCAAAGTACAGGCCTTGAGTATGTCTCTTGATGATATGGTAAAACCACAGCCATAGGCAAGCAGCCCCTGCACACTGCCATCGTCCGCCACGGGCCATGGAACAACGGCAACCAGGTCAGAGCCGCCCAGGCGGCGTATCACGGCTTCCACTTCCTGGACCTCTACCCGGTAACCGCGAATCTTGACCTGGTTATCGATACGACCGCAATACAGCAAACCAGCATGCACATCGATGCAAGCCAGGTCACCGGTACGATACCAGCGCTGTGCCAGCCTGCCTTCAAAACGCAGATTGAGAAAGCGCTGACGCGTCAGCTCGGCATTTTCCCAATACGACTGGGCCAATTGTGACCCGCCCAGGTACAATTCGCCGATCTCACCATCCGCAACAGGCTGGAATTGCTCATTGAGGATGATGGTTTCCTGCCCCGGCAAAGGCTGGCCTATGGGAACGACGGGCAAGGCTGCAATACGTGCGTCATCTGCCGGGTAGGGGTAAACGGTAAAGGCGATGGTTGCCTCGGTCGGTCCATAAAGATTTTCCACGATGGAATTGGGGGCTGCCGGCCGCCAGTCCTTCACCAGGCTGGTCGGCAGTGCCTCACCACAAAACAGCGTGCACCTCAGGCTGGGCAGCGTATCCGGGCGCAAGGCGTTATAGCGTTTCAGACAGGCAGCCAGGGAAGGCACGGAAAACCAGTGCGTTAACTCATGTTGCTGCACAAACTTGAGCGGCATCATCATCACTTTGGCTGGCACACTGTACAAGCAGGCGCCTGCGCTCAGACTGACAAAAACATCATGCACGGACAAATCAAAGGTAAAGTCAAAAAACTGCGTGAAACGGTCACCCGGCCCCGGCTGGTATCTGGCAATAATACTGGCGACATAGGTACTGGCATTGTCGTTCGTTACCGCCACCCCTTTGGGCAAACCTGTACTGCCTGAGGTAAACAGGATATAGGCAACAGGATTGGCTTTCACTGGCAATCCCAGCGTGGCCACGTCTGCGTCGGCCATCTGCCGCCTGAGAATATAAGTGTGCTGGCTGGCGCTGGCCGCCCATACCGGCAAGATCTCGGTCTCCGGCATGATCACCGTGAGCGGATCAGGGTAGGCTTGCAACAAGTCTTTGGCTGCATCCATGGAACGCTCGTCAACGACGATGGATGTGGATGAAGACAATTCCACCATGCGCAAATTCCGCTGCACGGGAAATTTGGCATTCAAGGGCACATAGCTCATACCGGCCAGCAAACTGCCGAGCACAGAAGCATAGGCCGTGACACTGCGGTCAACCAGCAGGGCGCAGCGTTGTTTACTGCAATCCTTGTTTTCACGTGTCAGTGTACGGGTAATCCTGGCAACCCGCAGCAGCAATTCCGCATAGGTGTATACCTGCTCGTCGACCCACAAGGCATTGCTGTTAGCTTGACTTCTGGCGGCGTCAAGAAAGCCTGCGACCAGTAATTTCCGTTCTTTCTTCATATAAAACCCTCCCCCTGGCCATTGCCAAGGCCATAGTTCTCTAGCATGGACATCGTTGCAGCAATACCCTGTCACCAATCCGGACAGGGCATCCCCATCATCACCCGGGAGAAATCAGTTCACGCTCAATGCATCCGCAGACTGGTGCTGATGCTGCGCGACGAATTGCCTGATCATGGTCGCCAGGTCTTCATCATAAAAATGCGAGAAGTGGTCACCATTTTCATCAAAAGACAATACGCCCTGCTTCAGACCAGCGACCAGGAAGCGCCCGACATCCGCATGGGTGACCAGGTCTTTGCCGCCGACATGCACCAGTACCGGATGCGGGATATCCGCCGTCCAGGCGTCGTCCCTTTCATTGAACAGGCCATTCATCATATTGGCGTAGCGGAACAGCGACTCCGGGGTACGGAAAGGCACGCTGGTCATATACAGCAGGAAAGGATCGGTACTGGTCAGGATGGTCGAAATCATCTTGCGGTCTTCACCATCTTCCGACGTGGCATGGGCGCCATAAATCAGGTCGCAATACTTTTGGGCAAAGCGGTAGTTGGCCGCAATCTTGGGGAAGAGCGCGCGTATGTTCTTTTCAAAATCGGTGATCATGATCTTGTCAGAGGCTGGCAGGGAGACCCCGCCATTGAGCAATACCGCAGACGAAATACGTTCGGGGAAAGCAGCCATGCTGCGCAGGCAAACCTGGGCGCCGCTGCTCCAGCCGGCAATGGCCGCTTTGGCTATGCCAAAGTGATCGAGTATCGCCACCATGTCTGTTGCATGGGTCAGCGAGTGGCATTTTTCCAGGTCAAAGTCGTGGGTAATGGCAGGTACCCAGCGGCTTTCCCAGGTAATGACGTGAAACTGGTCAGACAGACGTTGTGCCAGCGGGAACATAAAGTCGGATGGCATGCCATAAGCATTGGCCAGCACCAGCGCGGGCTTGTCGCTGCTGCCCAGGGTCAGCACACACAACTCCGTGCCGTCATTCGCTGTAACTTGTGTGCGGTTGAAGGTTGTGCCGTTCTTTTGTTCATCAAGCTCTTTGATAAAGGCTGTCAGGTAAGTGCCATAATCAGCCCAGCTCAAGCCCACATGCCTGGGCAGGCTACGGGCAAAGTTCTTGATGGTGCGGTAGTAGCCGCCATAAAACACCGTGCGCCTGTCAAACAGTTCTTCTATCGCGGTAGCCGGTGTATCGCGTTCAGGGACGAAATTGATGCTTTTCATGCCAAGTGCAGTATCAATTTTTTCCAGCATGGTCTTGACATTGAGGTCACTGGAATTGGTCAGGTGGTAGACCTTCTGGTCGCCAAAGCCAATATTGCTGAGGTAGATCATGTCGAACACGCATTGATCAACCGGCACCAGATTACCGGCAGCAGACAGATCGCCGATCAGGCGCAAAGGTGTCTGCAATTTGCTCAGAGTATCACGCAAACGATACATTTCCTGTGTCAGGCCGTAGATGCCAAAGCGCGTACCACCACTGCGACGTGAAGCCAGCGGCCCCATGATGATGGCGGGACGCAGGATGCGGTAATCGAGCCCGTTGGCATCGCAGTACCTGGCAACCTCATGCTCGCCTTCGTTCTTGCTACTCTCGTAGAAATTGTTGTAATCGATATCGACGGCATGCAGGCTCTCAGGTATTTCCCCGGCCATGCGACCCGACGTGTAGGCAGTAGAAATGTGCAGGTAATGTTTGCAATGGACACGGCGTGCCAGGTCCATTACATTCTGTGTGCCATTGATGTTGTGGTGGTAGATTTCTTCCTTGTGGCGATCTTCAAATTTCAGGCTGGCTGCACAGTGCCAGAATTCGCTGATGCCTGCAGCCATGAGTTTTTCCAGATCGCTTTTACTGATCGCGCACATGGTCTCGGTCATGTCACCGAGTATGTATTCCAGCTTGCTGTCGATGTCAGCCTTGGGAATGGGCTGGTTATAAGCCGAGGCACATACTGCCAGCGCCTCGTGCACGCGCTGCCTGGCATGCTCTTGCGATTCCCCCCTGACCAATACATAAATCTTGCCGCTCTGGCGCAAACGCCAGAACAGGAAATTACTGCCGAGAAAACCGGTAGCGCCGGTCAGGACGATATTTTTTGTCTCGTTGCGGTAACGCTTGGTCAGTTCCAGCAAGTCGCCATAGCGATAGTCATTCAGTTGGTGTTCCATCATGGTTTCCTTAATTTTCTTGTGTTGTATCTTATGTTGTATCTTGCATTGTCTTTTGTGATGCCGGCAGTGCCACTGCAACTTATTGCAGGTAATGCAGTTGCACCCTGTCCAGCGTCCTGACCTTGTCGAGCACAGTGTCGTCGACCACGACTTCCCTGCCGCTGATTTCTTCGATAATGAGCACGTATTCCACAAAACTCAGGGAATCGACGACGTCGTTTTCGATCAGGTCAAGATCAAGTGGAATATCGTTCAGGTATTTTTTCTTCGACAGCAGCCACTGTTTGATTTCATTGATCTTGTCAAGACTGATAAGCGGGTTCAAAACTTGTCTCCTCTTTTAATAAATGGGTATCTGCCAGCAGCGCCAGGACTTTTTTCAGCAACTCGCGTGAATGAAATTCTTGCCGGTTGCGGTCACTGAGCAAGGCGCTGCGGACTGCCATGCCGCTGGCAAAGCCAGCGTCGCGGTACATGGCCGGGTTGTACAGGGATTCGATGGTGACCTGCACGTATTTGCGCAAATGGGTCGAGACCTGCTGCAGCACTTCTGGTGCATAGTCGGTCGTGATGCCATCGGCGAGCCTGGCCAACAATGCACGGCCAAACGTGATATGACGCGATTCGTCATTACGATGCGCTTCATTGATTTCGCGTATGAAGGGGTGGACACGCTCATCAAGAGCAATTTTCAGGTTGTAGTAATGGCCGACTTCTTCGAAGATGAAAATCTGCGCAAAGCGCACCAGAACGGCCAGTCTGGGATCAAGCTTGAGCTCGGTCAGCTGCAGCTTCTTGTTGCCGTAAATCTTGCCTGCATAGTTTTCACAGAATTTGGCGAAGTACCACATGTGCTGGTTTTCTTCGTCGATGAAGTGATGCAGGTAGTCATTGGCCTCTTTCAGCAAGGGTGTATGCAAGAGTTCAGCCACGCCTGCAATCAGTTCCTGCTCCCCGGTCACATTCAGGCTGAAAAGATTAATGCATTCCCATTTGCTCAGCAGCTTGCGCTGCTGTTCACTGGCCTGTTCATAATAGGGTGTGCCATAAATCGTCAGCAATTCAGGGCTGACCCACCAGTCGCTTTCGCTGATGTCGTCCACCCAGTCAAAGCGGGTGAAGCTGAATACATGACGTTCACGGGATAACTGCACCAGTTTGGCGATGCGGTCGGTATACATGTTTGGGGCCATGCTCATCGTTTGATGTCTCCATTGATGCAAGTCAATGCGTTAAAATTCAGTCTTGTCATTTTGAAATGTCGCTTTAACTACATTAATGAAAGTCCGACAACACCGTCTATGAGATTTGGTAGAATTTTTAATCTAAGTTTCTGGCACAAAATTTGATTTTCAGAAACTTTCTGTATGCTGAAAAAGCAGGAAAAATGATCTGTCTCAGACACAGACAGCAACGAGGGCCATCGCCATGGGACCGTTTCATGTGCACAAGCAAAAACCTGAGCAGTCAAACAGGATGACGCCTTGATAGTGGTAAAAAAAGCACACTCGTCCTAAAAACATCATGCACCATGCGCAATACAGGAATGATGTATTTCCTGCCGGCATCATCAAAAAATTTACTTTACATTAATGTTTTTAAGCAGGACCAGCCTGGGGTGAGCTAGAATCACTGATCTGTTTTTTTACAAGCCTGCCGCGAAGCACACCCGCTTACCCAGTTTGCAGAGTGATGAATTCAAACAACGAAATAAATCAGCACATCAGGCATGTCTATCAGCAAGAGTCGCGCCGGGTGTTCGCAACACTGGTGCATCTGCTGGGGGATTTTGACCAGGCGGAAGAAGCCCTGCATGAAGCCTTCAAGGCAGCGCTTGAACAGTGGCCATCCAAGGGACTGCCTGACAATCACTACACCTGGCTGGTGTCCGCCGGGCGCTTCAAGGCCATAGACCATCTACGCAGGCAAAAGCGCTTTGACCCGCTTGACGAGCATATTGATACGCTTGAATCACTGGTCGATGAGAACGTCACAACAGATGACGCTATCCTCATGGAGGACGACAGGTTGCGTCTGATCTTCACCTGCTGCCATCCGGCACTGGCCGCCGATGCCCAGGTCGCCCTGACTTTGCGCGAAGTCTGCGGGCTCAATACCGAAGAGATTGCCCATGCCTTCCTGATACCTGCCCCTACCCTGGCGCAACGCATCGTCAGGGCCAAGGCAAAAATACGTGATGCAAGAATACCCTACCAGGTCCCCGCTAAAGAAGAATTGCCAGCGCGTCTGCACAGCGTGCTCAAGGTGATTTACCTGGTCTTTAACGAAGGCTATTCCAGCTCGGCAGGACAGGCGGCTTTGCGGCACGATCTCGCCGCTGAAGCAATCAGGCTGACACAATTGCTGCAACAATTATTGCCGGAGCCTGAAGTGACAGGCTTGCTGGCGCTGATGTTGCTGCATGAATCGCGCCGCCCGGCGCGTACCAGTGCAGCAGGTGAACTGATTTCGCTGGAACAGCAAGACCGTCAGCTTTGGGACCAGGCACTGATACAACAAGGCTCGGCCATGGTGGAAAGCGCCCTGCGCTCGGGCCGCTTTGCCGCCTATACCCTGCAGGCAGCCATCTCTGCCGTCCATGCCGAAGCAGCAACTTATGCCGCCACTGACTGGCCACAAATTGTCGGCCTGTATGACGCACTGTTGAGGATAGAACCAAGCCCGGTCATTGAATTGAACCGGGCAATTGCCATCTCCATGTGCGATGGCGGTTTGCAGCACGGCTTGCGACTCATTGATGTCTTGCTGGAAAAAGAAGAGATGCAGGGCTACCATCTTGCCCATGCCGCCAGGGCTGATCTATGCAGACGCAGCAATAATTTACTACAGGCAAAATTGTCTTATGAACGCGCCCTGGGCCTGTGTAAACAAGAACCGGAGCAGCGGTTCATGGAACGTAAGCTGGCTGAGTTGAATGCCGAATTAAAGACCAAATTAAAGACCGGATTAAAGACCGAATAAAAGATTTTTGAATTTTTTTAAAAATATTTTTGACGTCATGTCGATTTGTTGTCTGGCCATTCGACTATGGGATGTGGAGATGATAAACGCCACTAACCTGTTACATAAAATCAACCGAAAGGAAATACCATGCTGCATCCTATCCCTTACCTGGCTTTTGACGGTAACACCAAAGAAGCCATGCGTTTTTATGAAAGAACCCTGGGCGGCAAGATCACCATCATGATGAGCGGCGCAGAATCGCCCATGGCGGCGATGATACCGGCAGAATCTGCCCACCGCATCCTGCATGCCCGTCTGGAATTGCCTGGCGGCGGACTGATTTTCGCTGGCGACTGCCCACAACAGCAAGCCTATGAAGGCATCAAGGGTGTGTCTTTCACGCTCAACTATGACACGGTGGAAGAAGCCCAGAAGATATTCAATGCACTGGCCGATGGCGGGCAGATCACCATGCCCATGCAGGGTGCATTCTGGGCCAAGAGCTGGGGCATGCTGGTCGACAAATATGGCACACCCTGGATCATCAATGGTGAACCTCTTCCGGTTTAATATTGACCAATATTGACCAATATTGACCAATATTGACATCAACATTCAAGTCCGCCTGGAGCCAACATGAAATACCTTTGCCTGGTTTATCTCGACAATGAACACTGGAATGCCTGCCCCGATGAAAAGTGCGCCGCCTATGCCCAGGGTCTGATGGACAGCGGTCACATGCTGGCAGCAGAACCCCTGCACCCGGTGCACACGGCCACCACCGTCAGGGTCAGGAACGGGCAATTGTCGGTCACCGACGGACCCTTTGCCGAAACCAAGGAATTGCTGGCCGGCTTTTACCTGATCGATGCGCGAGATTTGAATGAAGCCATACACCTGGCTTCAAAAATCCCGCCCGCCCAGCATGGCAGCATAGAAGTGCGCCCCGTACGCACGCTGGACCTGCCTGCGACGGCGGCAATTCCAAGCGCACATTAAAGGATGACAACATGCACAAGCAAATCTTTGTAAACCTGCCCGTGAAAGACCTGGCCCGCTCCAAACAATTCTGGAGCAGCCTTGGTTACAGCTTTGACCCCAAATTTTCCAGTGACAAGGCCGCCTGTATCATCTTCAGTGAAAACATCCTGGTCATGTTGCTGGTTGAGGAGCTGTTTGCCAGTTTCGCCCACAAACCTGTCTGTGACGCCCATGAGCGTGTCGAGGTCCTGCATGCCGTCTCTTGTGACAACCGTGAACATGTGGACAGCCTGATCGCCAAAGCCAGGGCCGCAGGCGCCACCGTGCCTGATGAAGCAGAAGACCACGGTTTCATGTACGCACAGGGTTTCTATGACATTGATGGCCATGGCTGGAATTGCTGTGCGATGACACCTTAAGCCCAATGCCAATAAGGCGGCACAATGCGCTGCCCCCACCCCTACCAGTACAACAAATTAAAGGAAGACAACATGCACAAGCAAATTTTTGTAAACCTGTCTGTAAAAGACCTGCCGCGTTCCAAAGAATTCTGGAGCAGTCTCGGTTATAGTTTTGAGCCTAAATTTACCAATGACAAGGGCGCCTGCATGATACTCGGTGAAAACCTGTTCGTCATGCTGCTGGTCGAAGAATTCTTCGCCGGCTTTACCAACAAACCCATCAGCGATGCACGTGAACGTACTGAAGTGCTGAACTGCCTTTCCTGCGACAGCCGCGAACAGGTAGACAACCTCGTCGCCAGGGCAAAGGCTGCGGGCGCCACCGTACCTAAAGAGCCGATAGACCATGGATTCATGTATGGACATGGCTTCCACGATATCGATGGCCATGGCTGGGAATTGGTACACATGGTCGCAGAAGGTGAATGCAAATAAATCAGCGCAAGCCTGCCTGATGTATCAAACCGCCTGCCTGCTCAGGCGGTTTTTTAATGTACGCCATTTCCCCATCATGCAATTCGTCACGGCAGATGCATGCTTGGTCACAATTCCTGTCACCTGCTCTTGCTGACGCGGCATACTGGTTCTGTTCTGTCTGGTTCTGTGAGACAACACATATACCAGTACATATCCTCAATTTGCATGGAATACAAAATGGAAATTCTCTTCCGGTTATGCCGCTCACACGCCCTGTTCAAGGTGCACACTCTATTGTGTCACTTGATCAATGATGTCAGCAGACTTGCCTTGTCCTGCGTCAGTCTGGTTTTATTGATGACAGCTTCGGCACATGCGGCCATGCCAGCACAAGAATATGAAGTCCAGCGCGACATCATTTATCAGCATGTGGGTGATGAAACCCTGACTGGTGACTTATACAAACCCAGGGGAAATGGCAAATATCCGGTAGTGATCGCTGTCCATGGCGGCGACTGGCGCTTTGCTGATGCCAGTCTGTACAAGCATTGGGGGCCGTATCTGGCAAAAAACGGTTATGCCGTTTTTGCCGTTAATTACCGCCTGGTCAAAGACAAGAACAATCTTTATCCAACTGCAGTACATGATGTGCGCGCAGCCGTGCAATTCTTGCGGCAACAGGCAGAGACCTACCAGCTTGATCCGGAACACATGGGCCTGATGGGCGATTCTGCCGGAGCCCAGCTCGCAACACTGGTGGCACTGGCTGGCGATCAGCCACCATTCTCGGATGGCATGAGTCCCACTACCAGGGTCAAGGTTTGCATAGGTATTTATGGCAGCTATGATTTGACTTCAAAATGGGAGCATTCAAATCGCTACTTCCCTGACAATAATATTGCACAAGGTTTTCTGGGCAGCAGCCTGATTGATAACCGCAAAATCTATTTTGAAGCGTCTCCACTGTCTTATGTGACGCGGGACAACAATCAAACGCAGTTTTTGTTGAGCTGGGGCGCGAAGGACAAGTTTGTTGATCCACAAGGACAGTCGATTGCATTCATGCATGCCTTGAAGCAGGCGGGATATTCTGTGAGTTCTGTGGTATTGAAGAATGCGGGGCACTATTGGGCTTCTGAGCCCATCAAAATTCCCGGGACGGATTCTGGATATCTCGCACCGCGCCTGTTGCAGTTTTTGAAGGAGAAGCTGTAGTAAATTCGGGTTCTTTCGTGTTCTTTGAGTTGCTTATGCAATAGGGTATTGGTCAATTAATCACATACTCAAAGTCGTCATTCCAGAGTGTTTTTAGCTGGAATCCAAAGGCTTTCCTGGTGAGCTATTTCAAGAATTAATTCAGATTCATCGTGATTGCATATCGATGTTTTTAAGCATACTCACATAAAAAAAGCCCATCAAATCTGTGACCTGGTGGGCTGTATTATTTCAGTTTCAGTTCACTTAAACTTCTTAGTAACTTCTGCAATCCGCTTGCCAAACAGCTTTGCTGTTTCCAGGTCGCCTGGCAAAGGACCTTCTTCCGGAGTGGAATCAGAAGGTGATTGCGTCATCAAACCAGCGAAACTGGCGACATAGTTAATATCATTGCGTTGCGCTGCCTTGCTATTTGCAGGCATCAGGCCCGTGCCTACCCAGATCATGGAATGCTGTTGTGACAGGGTGAACAGATAATGCAGGGTCGACAGTTTATCGCCGTTCATCGATGCAGAATTGGTAAAGCCTGCGGCAATCTTGTCTTTCCAGACCTGGCTGTACCAGGGCTTGGATGAGGCATCGGCAAATTTCTTGAACTGCCAGGATACTGTACCCATATAGGTTGGCGAACCAAAGACGATGGCATCGGCTGCTGCCAGGCTGGCCCATTGTGCGTCAGTAATATTGCCTTCTGCATCAATCTTGATCATCTCAACTTCTGCGCCGCCCATGCCAACACCGGTCTGTACGGCTTCGGCAGCCTTGGTCGTGTGGCCGTAGCCGGAATGGTAAACGATAGCAACTTTAGTCATGTCATTACTCCAGGTTTGGAAGATTAAATTTCATTCTGAAGACTGGCTGATGCCAGTCTTCAATCAAAACAGTAGATCAATGTGGCAGATCAAATACCAGCACTTCTGCCTGATTGCCCTGCTCCAGCACCAGTTTTTCTTCTGCCGCCAGCATCAGGGCGTCCCCCTCTTTCAGGGACTGACCATTTACAGTCAGCTCACCACGGGCTATATGTACATAGCTCAGGCGATTTTTATCCAGGGTCATTTCTGCCCGCTGGCCTGCATCAAACAGGCCGACATAGAGACGTGCATCCTGACGTATCCGTATCGATGATTCAGCGCCATCACCCGATACCACCAGGCGCAGGCGCCCCTGTTTTTCTTCACGGCTGAACTCTTTTTCACCGTACAGGGGCTCGCCACCCAATTGATCCGGCTGTATCCAGATTTGCAGCAAACGCGTGTGCTCGGTATTGGCCGGATTGAACTCGGAATGGCGCACACCAGTGCCGGCACTCATGTACTGCACATTGCCCGGACGTATGGTGCTGCCATTACCCATGCTGTCTTTGTGCGCAATCGCCCCTTCCAGGACATAGGTGATGATTTCCATGTTCTGGTGAGGGTGGGTGCCAAAACCCATGGCAGGCGCAATCCAGTCATCATTGATGACACGCAGCGGACCAAAGCCCATATGCTCTGGATCATAATATTCTGCAAAAGAAAAGCTGTGATAAGACTTCAGCCAGCCGTGCTCGGCATAGCCGCGTTCTTGTGATGGTCTGATAGCAATCATTTTTATTCCTTCAAATTTCCTGACCTACATGGTCAGTCGATGTACGTACTATATATGAGCAAAAAGATTGGGATAAGGGTAAAATTTCCGACAACTCATTCAAATTAATTGAACAATCGTGAACCTGACTCTGGAAGCACTGCAAATCCTTGACGCCATAGACCGCAAGGGCAGCTTTGCGGCAGCGGCAGCGGCGCTCGACAAAGTGCCGTCAGCCATCACCTACAGCATACGCAAGCTGGAAGAAGACCTTGATGTGCTGCTCTACGACAGGCGCGGTCACAGGGCCAAACTGACTATCGCCGGTGAAGAATTGCTGGCACAGGGCCGCAACCTGCTCAATGCCGCCCAAGAGCTGGAAAACCGGGTGAAACGTGCTGCCACCGGTTGGGAAGCCGATCTGCGCATCGTACTCGACGGCATCATACAGTTTGATGACCTGATCCCCCTGATCAAGGAATTTGAGTTACAGGGCTGTGGCACCCGCATACGCATCACCCAGGAGATATTGTCCGGCGTGTGGGAAAGCATGGTCCAGGGTCGTGCCGACCTGGCCATAGGGGCAGCCTTTGACGGGCCAGACGCCATACGCATGCGCGGTGAATTCCAGACCCGCCTGCTTGGCAATGTGGACTGGGTGTTTGCCGTAGCGCCACAACATCCTCTGGCCAAGGTCACCGAACCCCTGAACCCGGAAGTCCTGCAGGTACACAGGGCCATCGCCATTGGCGACACCGGCCTGACCCTGCCATCGATGACTGCCGGGCTGTTGATAGGCCAGGACACCCTGACCGTCCCGACCATGCAAGCCAAGCTGGCAGCACAACTGGCCGGCCTGGGTTGCGGCCATTTGCCGCGCCGCATGGCCCTGCCACATTTGCGCAGCGGCGCCCTGATAGAAAAACAGACTGTCGCCAGCCGCCCTTCGGGTGATAATCGCGTGGTCTGGCGCAGCGCCAACAAGGGCAAGGCACTGCACTGGTTTTTGCAAAAACTGAATGATCCTGTTGTACAGCGCATGCTGCTGGGTAACTGAGTGATAACTGAAGAATGTCAGGCATGACAAGGCATAAAACAAAACATCAAATTTATACCGGACGTTTCGCGCCCTCTCCAACCGGCCCGCTGCACATGGGTTCGCTGGTCGCTGCCATGGCCAGTTACCTCGATGCCAAAGCACATGACGGCATCTGGTTATTGCGCATGGAAGATCTTGATTTTGACCGCAATGTCAAAGGCGCCGACCAGCACATCCTGCAATCCTTGGAGCGCTGCGGCATGCAATGGGACGGCGAAGTCACCTGGCAAAGCCAGCGCCAGGCCCTGTATGAGACCGCTTTGCAGAAACTTGGGAATAATGTCTATCCCTGCGCCTGTTCGCGCAAGGAAATCGCTGATTCGCGTCTGCGCATGGGTGAAGCCGCCAGCCAGGTTTACCCCGGTACCTGCCGTCAAGGCATCGCCCCCGGCAAGGTCGCACGCGCCTGGCGCTTGCAAGTACCGGATCAGGTCATTGCATTCACTGATCGCTTGTGCGGAAAACTAAGCCAGAACCTGGCGCAGGAAGTGGGGGATTTTGTATTGAAGCGCGCTGATGGTTTTTGGGCCTATCAACTGGCTGTCGTCGTCGACGATGCCGCCCAGGGCATCACCGACGTGGTGCGCGGCGCCGATCTGATCGACTCCACTGCACGGCAAATATACCTGCAAAAGCTGTTGGGATTGCCAACACCAACCTATCTGCATGTGCCTGTCGTCACCAATGCCCATGGCGAAAAACTGTCCAAGCAAACCGGGGCTCTGGCTTTTGACCGCGATGGAGTCGACATCCTGCATGAAGCTCTGCTACCGGCAGCCAGGTTTCTTGGTCTGAAGATGGATGACAGTGTTGACGACATCGCTACTTTCTGGAGCAAGGCCATACCTGCCTGGCGAGAAAAATTCCTATAGCAAAAGGGCGCGCAGAGCCTCCCCCTTTGCATGACACGAATTTCTTAGAGGCTGTTGCAAAATTAACCTGGCGTTGTTGCGCCTCCCGAACGTAAAACCCGGTACTAAAGTACTGCCTGCGTCGGCGACGGTGTAGTCGGGGTTTCAGACAATATATTGTCTGCCGACGTAACGGGCACCCCTTGCAAGGGGTGCTTCCATAGCGCGTTAGCCTAGCCATCGTAATTTCGCAACAACCTCTTAATGTAAATCAATCATCCTTGCCATGACCGTGACCATGGCCATGACGTTCGCCATTTGAGCGTTCATAGCCGTCGCGTCGATAATCATGATCTTCGCGATAACGTCCATCACGATAGCGCGGGACGACCTGGGTGTTATACCAGTTCTCTTGCACGAAATAGACGGGACGGCCGCAGGCATCGTAGCGGTAGCAGTGTTTTTCCCACTTGTTTCTGTGGCCGGGCGGCACAACCAGATAAAGCGGCTCCTGGACAACGCGCACCCTTTCAACGATGCGAGGTTCACGGTAAATCACTTGCGGCTGCGGAAACTCGCCTATATTGACTTGCCCGTAAAAACCAGGTTGCCCGAATTGTACGGATACGCCAACATTCTGCGCCTGTGTTTGCCCGGCCAAAAGCAAGCTCAGGCAACTACCAGCTGTCAGCAGGATTGTTTTAACTGTGGCGATTTTCATTTTTTACTCCTTTTTTTAACTGTCTGAATTGAAGCTAAGTTGAAGTCAAGTTAAAAATATATAAAGCATAACTTCTACTCTGGCAGTTTTCGCTAAGCGCTATGGGTGCGTCCATTGTCTCTTAACGTTTTAACCTGCAATCTGTTGACTGAGCCCTCTTTTTTTACATCTGACAAGCCTGCCGCTGATTTATTCCACTGTCTGTACGTCAACACACACTTCATTTTTTGGGTCGGTAAGCCTCAATACTACTTTAGCAAAAACACAAGGAAACAACTATTTGGCAGAAAGATTTTCAGCCCATTGCTGCGCCCTGGCATCCAGCGCTGCACGGCGATCGGCAGGCAGTTTCACGCTCAGTTGCGCCAGGCTGCTGCGCTGGGATGCGCAGACAAATTTCGTGTCACGCTTGCCAAACTTGCGCTTGAGTACACATTCAAGGTGATTGGCGCCGGCGATATCTTCGTAAGCAGTCTCCAGCGATTCAGGAAGTGTACTCAGGTAACGCAACACGATTTGCGCCGACATGTCGCGATAGGCGGGATCACCAGCACCGGCGTCATGGGTGTATTTCACCGCATCTTTCAATGCCGCAAATGCCTCAGGATTCTTCTTGATATTTGGTATGCCTGGTGTCGATAATGTTTCGCTGCTGCCATCTGTCGAAGTCATCGTGACTGCCCAGCCGGAATTTTCTGTCAGCTTTTCTTCAAAGCAGGCCAGGCGATTACTTGCTTCTGCCGCCAGCAGTTTTTTTGCATCTGCATTACCCTCTGCCGCCAGTCTGCGGTTTTTGTTCAACAAGGCCTGAAGATCTGCGCGAACCGGTTTGGCCAGCAAGAGATTACAATCGTCAAGACTGACTTTTTCAGCATGGGCACTGACGCCAGAAGTCATCAGGAAAAACAATAAGGCACTGCAACGGAAAGCAAATAATTTATTCATGAATAGCCCGGATAATTGAATGTGCGTGATCTTTTTTAATGGCTTTCAAACATATCAAAATCAAGCGCTAAAAAAAGAAGCCGCGATGCTGACACAGCAACGCATTTATGTGAAATTGTTTTACAAATTTAAACTCTTCTTCTTTTTACATGCATCCTTGAAAAGTATTTTCAGACAGAAAATCTCATTCCATTATCACTCTGAAATCATTCAATATTTAAGTGCCATCGATTCCACAATCCCTGACATTTCAGCCCTTTTCAATACAAAAATTTCCCACTAACCTGTGATTGCAGTTTTCGATAAAAAAATTTTTGAGGGCAAACCCGTTGAAAAACGGGGACGCAAAGCCACCGGCCTGTAGCGCTGACGCGCCATGGTAGCGGGGTTGCTGGTTCATGCTGAATTGTCTTTTTGATTTCAGCAAAAATATGAACTACAGAATCACAGCCCTCTACATACATTGGAGTGCTTTCGTGATCATCAAAACAAAAACCAAGTCCACATCACACCGGCTTTTTGCCTGGATGATTTCTTTCACTACTGCAACAATGCTTGCGGCATGTGGTGGTGACAATACCCAACTCAGCCAGTCAAGCACAGCCTTGCCGCCGGCGCCGACAGCAACAGGCATCACAACCCTGGAGGCCACACTACCTGTATTACCACCTGATATCGCTGCGCAAGCTGTCATTCCAACCTTTCATCTGGCACCTGTCTTGCTTGATGCCCCAGCAGATACAGACAGCATCGACAGTAGCAGATCAGCTCGCCTGCCAGCGGCGGCTCTGGCCATACCGAGAGAACTGCAAGGCGTGCGCGGACGTGGTTTGACAGTAGGAGCAATACGTTCCTTGCCACGACCACAGCTTGCACCACCACCAGCCGGTGAGAATGCTCAACCTATGGCTGGTACCTCTGTCGTTTCAACCTACACACCTGCGCAAATCCGTGCTGCATACAGTCTCCCTGCGCTTCCGGCAAGTACCAGTGGCCTGACAGCAAGCCAGACTGCACAGCTTGGTGCAGGTCAGACGATTTATATTGTTAACGCAAATCACGATCCCAATATTGTTGCAGAGCTGAATGCTTTTAATCAAAAATTTGGTCTGCCAGCATGCACGGTAAAGAGCATACCTGCAAGTACAGCTTTACCTTTACCAGCTGCATCAGGCAGCACGTGTGAGTTTTCTGTCGTCTACAGCACCAGTGCAGGTGGCATGACCAGTAGCACGCCAGCATTCGATTCTGGCTGGGCTACGGAAATCGCGCTTGACGTGCAATGGGCGCATGCCACCGCACCATTGGCCCGTATCATTTTGATTGAAGCTGCGGACTCTTCCATGAATAACATGGTAGGAGGAATCAAGCTGGCCAATGCAATGGGACCTGGCGTAGTCTCCATGAGTTTTGGTTCAAACGAAGGTAGCTGGACAGCTGGATTGGAAAGTACATTCACTACCGCCAAAATGACTTATCTGGCTGCAACTGGTGATAACGGTCCAGCTGTCGAGTGGCCGGCAGTTTCTCCCAATGTCGTTGCAGTTGGTGGCACCAGTCTCACCTACTCGGGGACAACTCGCACGGAGGTAGCCTGGTCAAATACCGGAGGTGGCGTTAGCGCATACACGGCGACACCAAGCTATCAGAACAATACCGTGCCGGGTGTGGGCACGCCTGTGCGCAGAACCGTGGCTGACGTATCAATGAATGCTGACCCAAACACCGGGCAATATGTCGCCGTCATGACGCCGGGAAGTAGCGTTGTAAACTGGGTCAGTGCAGGTGGCACCAGCTTGTCCACGCCACAATGGGCCGGGGTGATTGCCATCGCCAATGCGACTTTGGCTCAGGCAGGAAAATCTGTTTTGGGTGCACCGCATGCGGTCCTGTATAACAAAATTGCGACAACGCCTGGCAGTTATGCCAGCAGTTTTGCCGACATCGCCAAAGGTAGCAATGGCACTTGCGCAAGCTGCGTTGCAAAAACCGGACATGACCAACTGACCGGTCTTGGTACACCCAATGTCACCAGTTTATTAAGCACATTAGGTGGCACAGTCATTGCGACAGCACCAACCGTGACATCGGCAGGCATCAGTGGGCAAGTTGGGACTGCATTGAGTTTTACCGTATCGGCAACCGCAGATAATCCACTCACCTATACCTTGAGTGGCAACCCGGCTGGCATGAGCATCAACAGCAGCGGCATTGTCAGCTGGGCCACGCCTGTAGCAGGTACATACACGGTGGTCGTTACTGCGCTGGATGCAAAAACGGGGCTGAGCGGTAAAGGCACTTATACGATCGTTATTTCGGCTCCTGTGCCACCAGCGATTTCTGCCACCACCATCAATGGAAAAGCAGGTACGGCACTTACCTTCAATATAACGGCAACTTCCACCAATCCGCTGACCTATAGCATCACTGGCGCACCAAGCGGCATGACGGCTACTTCTGCGGGTGCTGTATCCTGGCCAACTCCAATTGCAGGAACTTACTCAGTAACGGCGACTGCACTCGACACAAAAACCGGATTGAGCAGCAAAGCTGTCTTTACCGTTGTGATTGCTGCTGCAACACCTCCAGTCGTTACTGCGGCAACGATCAATGGCGTGGCGGCAACAGCATTGACTTTCAACGTAACAGCAACATCTGCCAACGCAATGACATATAGCCTGACAGGTGCGCCAACTGGAATGACGATAAGCGCTACAGGAACTGTAAGCTGGGCCTCCCCTGTTCTTGGCACATATTCAGTCACAGTCAATGCAACGGACAGCAAGACAGGTTTGACGGGCAAAGCCGTATATACCGTTGTAATTGCTCAGCAACCGGCCCCTGTCGTGACTGCGGCGACGGTCAATGGGACGGTTGGCACTGCGCTGTCATACACAGTAGCTGTCAAGTCATCGAATCCCGTCACCTATACACTGACTGGCGCGCCAGCCGGACTGACTATCAGCAGCTCTGGCATGATCAGCTGGGCTAGTCCTGTTGCAGGAAATTATGCTGTCACAGTACTTGCCAAAGACAGCAAGACGGGCTTGAGCGGTCAGGCGGTCATCAGCATCAGCGTTGTAGCATCAGGCTTGAGCATCAACGCCCCCGCAATGACAGGGACTGCAGGCAAGGCGCTCACGGGCAGCATCACTATCAACGCACCAGGTGCGACCTCGATTTCCATCTCTATCACGGGTGCGCCTCTTGGCCTGGGGTTTTCAATGAGTGGGCTGAGCATTGCAACCAGCTGGGCCAGCCCTGTAAAAGGCAGCTACACCATGCTTATTACCGTGACTGACAATCTGGGAAGAAAGGCAACTGCCAGCGTACCTATCACGATCAACTGAAATCTCTGTTGAGACTATCAACCAAGCGATCAAGCAAACACAAAAGGCGAGGCACAATGCTCCGCCTTTTGTGCATTGACTTTGGAGATTTCCATTGCCTGCGGCCATACTCTTTTAATGTCCGCCATGACCTTGTGGCTTGCGTACCTGCACTTCTACCTCTGGTGCGGCATGTGTGCCCTGTCTCACCCCTGCGTGTGGATCAGCAGGCTGACGTGGTGCATCAGCCACGGGGCCATCATATTCATACGCGACAGTTCCCTTGGGGTGACGGAACCAGCCCGGGTCTTTATAGTCACCCGGCTTTTGGTCCTTGCGCACTTTGACGACGCTGAACATGCCGCCCATTTCCAGCCCGCCAAACGGCCCCTCGCCCGTCATCATGGGCAGGGTGTTGTCAGGCAGGGGCATTTCCATCGCCCCCATATCAGCCATGCCCTTGTCACCCATGGTCATGTAGGAAGGAACGAGCTTGCTGATCTTGTCTGCCACGTCCTTGTGGTCCACCCCTATCATCGTTGGCACAGTGTGTCCCATGGCATTCATGGTGTGATGACTCTTGTGACAATGGAAGGACCAGTCCCCCTCTTCATCCGCCACAAACTCCACCTGACGCATCTGGCCTACGGCGATGTCCGTGGTCACCTCGGGCCAGCGAGCAGTCCTCGGCATGGGGCCGCCATCCGTGCCGGTCACGGTGAATTCATGACCATGAATATGGATGGGGTGATTGGTCATCGTCAGATTGCCCACACGTATCCTGACCCTGTCGTTCTTGCGTACATTCAGGGTATCAATGCCGGGGAAAACACGGCTGTTCCATGTCCACAGATTAAATTCCGTCATGGTCATGATGTTAGGCTTGAATGCACCGGGCTCTATGTCATAAGCACTGAGCAGGAAAATAAAATCCCTGTCCACTTCATCTATCTGCGGATGTTTATTTTTGGGATGTGTAACCCATGATCCCATCATGCCCATGGCCATCTGCGTCATTTCATCGGCATGCGGGTGATACATGAAAGTGCCGGGGCGACGTGCCACAAATTCATAGACAAAGGTCTTGCCCGGCTGTATCGATGGCTGCGTCAGACCTGACACACCATCCATGCCATTGGGCAGGCGTTGTCCATGCCAGTGCATGCTGGTATGTTCTGGCAGGCGGTTAGTGACAAAAATGCGCACCCTGTCGCCTTCCACCACTTCTATGGTTGGGCCAGGGCTTTGGCCGTTATAACCCCACAGGTGAGCCTTCATGCCGGGAGCCATTTCACGCACAACGGGTTCGGCCACCAGATGGAATTCCTTGACGCCATTATTCATGCGCCATGGCAGGGTCCAGCCGTTGAGGGTGACAACCGGGTTATACGGACGGCCATTCTTTGGTTGTAATGGTGGCATGGTGTCCGGGCTGACTTGCGTGACTTCTTCCGGCAAACCAGCCAAAGCGACTTTACTGACACTGGCAGCCGCAAGTGCTCCGCCAGCGATGCCAGCCATCTTGAAAAAATTTCTTCTGTTGTTCATGGTAATCCTCTTGGTCTTGTAGCGACATCAAGCCGCATTCAATGCGCAGCTTCCGGTGTGGCAGATGATTTGACGCCTGTCACAGTGGTCACAGATGGTTTGCCGACCAGTTCGGCCTGCAAGGCAGCATCAGTCAGCCAGAATTGTTGTTCGGCATTGATGGCGGCCATTACGCTGTTGATTTGTTCACGCGTGTCCGCCAGCAGTTCAAACACGCTGATGAACATGCCGTTGTAACGTAGCTGATTCTCTGCCGAGATACGCTTGCGCAACGGCACGACCTCATCACGGTATTGTCTGGCGATGTCATACATGGTCCTGTAGGCCGAGTAGCTGACACGCAGGTGTGAGCCGGCATTGTTGACAGTCTCCTGCAATCGGTAGCTGGCTGCCAGGGTGCTGGCATTCATGGCGGTGCGCCTGGCATCGCCCCAATCGAATACCGGCAATCTGATGCTGACTTCCACACCGCGTTTGATTTCAGCCTTGCCAGCATCATCAAAAATGGTATTACGCCTGACGCCAAGCTCGATATCGGTAAAGCTGCTGACCAGGTTCAGGCCCTGGCGAGCGGCAGCGGCATCAAACTCTTGCTGCGCCAGACGTATGTCGAGACGGTTTTTTGTCGCCAGCGTAGCCACATCCTGCGCCGGGCGCGGCGCAGCTGGCAAATCCGGCAGGCGTTCTGGCAGCGTCAGTTTTTTTTCCTGTTCATCATTGAGCCCCAGCAGGCGCACCAGCTCTTCACGTGTAGCCAGGCTGGTATGACTGGCCAGATTGAACTGGGCTACGGCATCTGCATGAAACGCCTGCTGGCGCGCTTCCTGCAGCGTATTGAAATTGCCCGCCTTGCGCATGCGCCCTGCCAGTTCTGCGCTGGCGTCAGCAGCCTCCATCACCTGCTGTGCATACACCATGCTTTGCCGGGCCGCCACGGCCTTGACCCAGGCCATGCGCACCTGACTGACGCGTTCTATGACATCCATGCTCAGTTGCGTCTGCGCCTGCGCAATATCATGTTGTGCCATTTTCTGCCGCTGTGGCAGGCTCAGGATATCAAGCAAGCCCATGCTCAGCATGCGGCCTATTTCAAGCTCACCGGTCTGGCGGCTGCGCTCGAAGTTAAACAAGGGATTGCTGATGCGTCCACCCTGCGCTGCATTGGCCATGTTCGCCTGATGGCTGGCCAGCAAGGCTTGCAGGGCCGGGCTGTTGAGCAGGGCCAGTTGTACCGCATCGTCTTGTGATAAAGCCTGATGCAATAAACCATTGGCCCTGGCCTGCATATCGACACGCTGGCCGGCCTGGCCGGCCAGCTTGAGCTGGCCCTGGGTAAAACCGCCATAGTCGCGGTTGATATTTTGTGTACTTTGTTCAATATCTGCGCTAGCGCAGCCAGTCAGTACCAGCATGGCCGGCAACAGATATCGATAAGAAAGATGCAACATGATGTCCTCACGTGAAAACCTGTGACCCCGCTCAATAGGGAGGTCAAAAAGATCATTGGTATTTACGATGGCAAGTGGCATGAAACGTCATGCCGTCGCCTGTTCAGGTGTGGGAATACCTGGGTGGGCGTTCAAGCGTGCTGGCTGATACCGAGGCGGGTAACAGTACGGGCAGGACCTGCACATCATTGTGCACAGGTGTGAATACGGGTAATTGCGCTGCAGGCATCAGTGCCATGCCCATGCAACAAGGGGAAGCAGACTTACAGTGATCGTGGACTTTACCTTGCTTGACCAGCGCGTCCGCAGTAGCGCCTTTGCCATCCATGTTCTGGCAATGCGGGTTGTCAGCAACGGCAGATTGCATGGCTGCCAGCTTGCCCGACATGCCCATGGCGCAGCCAAAACCGCTGGCCACGGCAAAGCCCTGCAAGGGCAGCAGTACCAGTAAGCAGCAAGCAATCAGCAGACGCCAGGACTTTTTCATGCAGCGAACTTATCACAAATCCGGTTTTTCAACAAATGAACACATCGAAACTTAACAAAACACTAACCCAACAGCAAGTTCACAGCAAGCAACAGCATCACCACACCAATCAGGCTATCAAGTATGCGCCAGGCTTTTGGCCTGGCAAACAAGGGAGCCAGCAGGCGCGCACCAAAACCCAGGGCCACAAACCAGATCAGCGCATTCAGGCCAGCACCCATGGCAAACCAGTACTTGCCATCACCCGCCTGCTGTCCGCCTATCGCCCCCAGCAGGACCACCGTATCCAGATAGACGTGGGGGTTAAGCAAGGTCACGCCCAGCACAGCCAAAGCCGCCTTGCCCGCCGTCAGGCCCGCGCCCCCGGTTTCTGCCACCAGGCTTTGCTGGCTGGCGGCAGCGCGCAAGGACCGCACGCCATACCAGATCAGGAATGCCGCCCCACCCCAACGCGCCATGGAGAGCAAGAAGGGCTGGCTTTGAATGATGCCACCCACGCCTGCCACCCCGGCCAGTATCAGCAGCATTTCGCAGACGACACAGATCATCACCGTCAGCGCCACATGTTGCCTGCGCAATCCCATGCGCAAGACATGCGCATTCTGCGAACCGATTGCCATGATCAAACCCGCGCTCATGCCCATGCCCTTGAGTATAAAAGCCAACATCATCCGCCTCCTGTTTGTTGATGCAGGGATTTTGGGCAAGAAAAGGTTTAATATGAAGTGAATTTAAAATATTTCCGAATTCATTAAAATTTCTTAATTTAATAAACGCACCTGAATTCCTTTGCAGCGCCGTGTTTAGAGGTCTGCACTGAGAACACCACGGATTCAAGATATAACCATAGAAAAATGCAATCACGACTAGACAGCCGCCAGTGTGAAGCCTTTCTCAGCGTCATCGACTGCGGCAGCCTGGAGCTGGCTGCGCAGGCATTGACACTGACCAGTTCTGCCGTTTCACAGCGCATCAAGGCACTGGAAATGGAACTTGGCACCACCCTCCTGGTACGCAGCCGCCCTTGCCGCGCTACCAGTGCCGGGCAAAAGCTGGTGCAGCATCTGCGTCGGGTTGCCGAGCTTGAGCAGGATTTGCAGAGTGAATTCTCTGGTCAGCAAAGCGCCGCCATACGCATCGCACTGGCAGTCAATGCCGACAGCCTGGACAGCTGGCTGCTGCCAGCCCTGTCTGACTTTCTGATCGCAGAAAACATCCTGCTCGATGTGGCGATTGATGATCAGGATCATACCCATGACCTGCTGGAAAGCGGCATGGTGCTGGGCTGCATCTCTGCCGAACCGCAAGCCATGCGTGGCTGCCAGGCAGTGTCCCTGGGCGTCATGCGGTATCAACTGGTAGCCAGCCAGGCCTATTGCGACCGCTGGTTCCCGCAGGGCATGACACGCGAAGCGGCAAGACTGGCCCCCGTGCTGACCTTCAACCGCAAGGACAAGTTGCAGTCACAGATATTGCTGGAACATTTCGGCCTGACAGAGCAGGCCTATTCGACCCACTATGTACCGGCCACCACGCCCTATAACCGCGCCATCCTGCTGGGACTGGGCTGGGGCGTAATACCCGAGCTCATGCTGGCGACACTGGAAGAACAAAACCCGCTGGTCAGGCTGATGCCGGCATATGCAGTTGACGTAGCCCTGTACTGGCATCACTGGAAGGTGCAGACGCCGCGCCTGGCGCGCTTGTCAGCCACCCTGGTCAACAAAGCCAGAAGCGCTCTGATGCAAATCAAGGGCAGCACTTGAGGCCGCATTGGGTTGCACCTGGTTACGGCCATGCGACTTGGCAAAATACAACCATTGATCTGCCCGCTGGACCAGGCTTTCCATGCTGTCTGCCGCCCTCAGTTCTGCCACCCCAAAGCTCGCCGTGACATGCAGTACCTGCCCCTCAGCCAGGCTGACGGACAAATGCTGCTCGACCTGCTGCCGGATACGCTCTGCCACTTCAACGGCAGCGGTAAAGGCCGTTTCCGGCAGGATCAGGATGAACTCCTCTCCACCATAACGCACTACCCAGTCAACCTCGCTGCGCAAGGCATTTTTCAGGCTTTGGGCAAAGGCGATCAATACCTTGTCGCCTATAGCATGTCCATATAGGTCATTGACAGACTTGAAATTATCGATATCGCAAAACAATACCGATAAATGTCGCTGATAACGAATCGCCCTCTGCATTTCACCTGGCATGCGTTCATTGAACAACAGGCGGTTGTAGCAACCGGTCAGACCATCGGTGATCGCCAGTTGCTTGAGGGCGCGCATTGCTTCTTCCAGCTGACTGGTGCGCTCTGCCACCAGTGCATCCTGATTGGTAATGTGTTTTTGCAGGCTGTCCTGCATGGTGCGAAAACCATCAACGACCAGGTCAATTTCATTATAAGAATTTGCCGGTCGACGCTTGAGTTCCAGCTTGGTCGATAACTGGTCGGCTTGCAGATTCTTGACAAAATCAGCCAGCTGACGCATGGGTTTTTCGAGATAATGCCGCAGTATCGCCACCACGGCCACATAAATGAAAACCGACAGCACCAGGGTTTCTGCCAGGACGACAATAAAACTGCGCAGCAATTCACGCCGCAATACGCTTTTGTCAATGACAAACTCGACCGAACCAAGCGACCTGCCGGGGTCAGCCGGGGCCGGTATATCAAACACCATGCGCTGGCCACCCACTGCACGCTTGACATCGCCGCCATTGAATTGCTGACCAGTACTGGCCCGTATGTTGACGTAGGCTATCGACGTATTTTTCAATATCAGGCGTATCTGCTTTTGTATGGTTTGCAGTTCTATGTCCCAGAGCGTGACTGACAACAGCGGCAAATGTGCCTGCGCCACATCATTGATCGCCATATCGAAATTATCTTCGATGGCGCGGTAATTGAACCAGGCCTGCAGGCTGCTGACCAGTACCACACACAGGATCACCCATTTGAAGACTCGATGTATCAACAAACTGGCAATGGGCTGTAAAGGTGTATCGCTCATGTAGGCAACTCTGCTTGTTTCTATTTACAGCTCTCGATCCGCTGATTCCGGTGTGCTTACTTCAGCAATTGACGAAAACTGAAATCATATTTTTTGATTGCCGGATTGATGGCCTTGCTGAATTTTTTAAAATCAATTTGCGTGAAATTCAAATTACCAAAAAGCTGCTGGAATCGCTGTGCTTCTTCAACACTGAAGAGTATAAACATCGGTCTTTCCAGTTCCAGCCCCTCATCGGAAAAATCCTTGCCGTGATGATAGTCGTACAACATTACCAGGCTGAATGCTCCTGCCACAAAATGACCGCCAGCCAGAGCGCTCAGCTCGCCCGACACCAGCGAGGTCAAAGCTTCGTTTGAAGTATTGATGCCACTGAAGAAAGCATCGCGACCAGGTTTGCCGCCACGGGTGCGCCAGCTTTCCATGGCGCCAAAAGCCATCAGGTCATTGCCAGCCCAGATCAACCTTGTGCCGGGATAACGCTGGTATAGCCAGGTGCTTTGCTCCTGTGCCTTGCTCCGCTTCCAGTCACCATATATCACTTGGTCTATAACGACATTTTTTGCCTCTGCCACGGCGCGGCGCATACCTTCATTGCGTTTGTACGACGTCGTGGTAGACCGGTCGCCAGCTACCGCCAGCATATGCAATTTACCGTCACTGCCCACTAGTTTTTCTGTCATGCCTCGCTGTATCAAGGCGCGTGCAGTCAGGTAACCCGCATCCTCCGCCCTGGGCTCCAGGCCGCCAAGCCAGCCCTTGTATGACTGTCGTGGTTGCCCCAGCATCTGCCTTTCGACCTTGTCGATGATGCCGCTATAGGCAAAGAAAGTCTTGATTTGCGCTGCATCCAGTATTCGCAAGACCTCAGCGCCAACACCATAGTCATTTGACAGGATCACATAGTCGGGCCGTCCAGCCTTGGGCCGTGCGGCAATCTGCCTGGCAAATTCAACGGTTTTCAGGTGGTCACGTTCGGCATACATGACATCAAGTTGCACACCCAGGCTGCGTGCTGCAGCCGTCATGCAATTGGTAGCAGTGACCCAATAGACCTCGTCCGATTTACCTGGATTGAGAAACGTGACCGACATGCCGGGAGCGGCAAAAGAAACTGCCAGATAAAACCAGCCCGCAAGCAGCAAGCCCAAACGATAAATCCACACTTTTGCCTCCGCGCGTCCTGTCCTGCGCCGGCCAGGGCAGCAGATAGGACAAGTCCGCCTGCGCTTGCCATTTCGACAGCATGTGCAGAACGTTTATCTTCAGACTCTATTTTGGCGGTTTTGAAAAAGAAATGTTGCTCATTCACAAAAAATCACATTTATTCAGCCTGCAGGCAGGGCCTGCCCCCCTGCCTGAAAACTGCGTAGCAATGTTCAGATTTTTGCTTTTTCACGCCTGATATTTTCCAGTGCCTGGCTGGTGTACAGATCAGAAAACCAGTTATCGGCATACAGCTTGCCCGCCTCTGCCTGGGCTTCAAAATAACTGAGCACCCTGCCCCTGCCATTGCTGTAGGCGACATCATCCACCTCGCCATATTCACTGCGCACAGCCCTGGCATAAGCGTCATAGGTATCAGTAGCCTGACCCAGTATGGCCAGATCAACGCTGAGCATGGCATCCTTCAACGGATGATGCAAGCTGGCACACTGGAAATGATCGGTCACGCGAATCAGGTCGGCAACGTCCTGTGCACCCTGTACATCCTGCGTACCCAGACCCGCACTCAGCCACAGCCTGGCGCTTTGCTCTTCATTGGATAGCGCAGCATGATCAGCCTGGCTGGTGCCGTACACGGCATCATGAAACCAGAAAGCCTTTTTGAGCGTCGCCACGTCCTGGCTGGCAGCACCGGTATTGCTGGCCCACGCAGCAATCTCACTGAGGCCATGCACCAGATGATCAAGATTGTGATAGGGACGGCGGGCGGCGCCGTAAGACTGTTCGCCCGTCAGGTAATCAAACCAGTGCTGCAGCCTGGCCTTGTCAACTGCCGGCTCACCTGCCCACAGTTTTTCCCAGTCGGTGCGCAACCAGCTTTTGATCCAGGCAATATAAGCTGGCACAGGCATGAATTTTTTGACTGTCCAGTGCCAGCCCACCGGCCCCTGCAAGGCACGCACAAAGCTGGAACTGACCGAACCGAGGTCACGCGGCGGCATCACAAAGATGGTCTTGGCGCCACCCAGCACATCGACATTGGTTTGTTGTATCAGGTTTTCATAATCGAAGTCTGCAGTATTGCGTATGCCGCGCACCAGATATTCTATGCCATGGCGCTTGGCCGCACGGGCTGTGTAATCGCCCTTGACGATGACAACGCTGACATTGTCCCAGCCGCATTCAGCCACGCTGCGCTCAATAATATCCTTGCGTTCGATCGCATCAAACTGTGGCTTCTTGACCGGGTTTTCAGAAATAAAAACCACTACTTCATCCGCCAGGGCGCGGGCCTCTTGTATCACCCATAAATGACCATTGGTGATCGGGTCCAGCGTGCCAGAGAATGCGATTTTTTTCATAATGTGCTCCAGTGCGACATATAAGTAAGGTGTTGCTGCAAGACCGCCTGTTCCAGTTCGGTGGAGCCAGCATGGTTGATGATCAGGGCATTGGCATGCCTCCTGTACTCATCTGCCGTAGCTTGCATTTTGAAAACCTGCCTGATTTCCGTCTCCGTCCAGCCGGGATTGCGCCGTCGAACACGTTGCAGGCGAATTTCAGCATCGGCATGCACCAGCAAAGCGCTATCGTACATGAAGCCGCCAGCTTCATCAGGCAACAGGGCTGACTCCCAGATCACATAGGCTGCGGTTTGCTGAGTCGTCCACCGCTGCATCGCTGCCAGCACATGAGGTTTCAGCAGACACTGCAAACGGCGATTGGCAGGTGCGTCATTGACCAGTACCGTGCGCAAGATACCACGTTGCAGGCGACCATCACCAGCAAGCAGTTGGGGCAACTCCTGTGCAATCTGTGCCATCGCGGGATGTTGCGGGTCTTGATGGATTGCCCTGGCAACCACGTCGACATCAATAACCGGCACACCTTTTGCCGCAAAACAGGCCGCAGCACATGATTTGCCGCTACCGATGGCGCCGGTCAGCAGCACGACATGTGGACGCCTGACATTGTCAGGCAAAGCAATTGAGGAAGCGTTCATGTCGGGGCTTTTTATTCAGGACTGTCAATTCAAATTTCCATTATTTGGTCGATCAACCAATATTATCCCGACAGCTGATAAGGTGCAAGAATAATTTGGTCAATTAACCAAATTATTCTTCGAACAGATCTTCACAGATGAAGCACTGCCAGGATTTATGCAGGCAAACACAGTTCAACCGCAATTGCCTGATTGTCTTCACCATAGCTTGCGCGGGTACTGGCCCCCCCATGATTTGATTCTGAGCATTCACTACACACGCTGTCATCGCCATGGAAGCGATCGGATATCCATACAAGAAGACGCAAAAAAATTGCACTATCAGCAACCAAAATAATTTCATCAAGACGGTAACTTGTATTTATTTTTGTCACTCTGACTGGTTACAGCCACGAAAATCATTGCAATCATCGGCAAAATTAATTTACAAGCCATTGATTATTAAAGAAATATTAGTTTATCCAATTTTTAGCTCTTGAAAAGCCTTACCCTCGCCCATATACTTAGCACTCGTTGGGAGAGAGTGCTAACAAAGTCTTTCCCCAGCTTGATTGAATTCCAATAGTAATTACTCGCAAATTTAAAGGAGCTAGTATGAACCTTCGTCCTCTGCATGATCGCCTGATCGTGAAACGCCTGGATCAAGAAACAAAAACCGCATCCGGTATCGTTCTGCCTGACGCTGCTGCTGAAAAGCCAGATCAAGGCGAAGTACTGGCAGTTGGTCCTGGCAAGTTGCTGGACAATGGCACTGTGCGCGCCCTGGACGTTAAAGTTGGCGACCGCGTTTTGTTCGGTAAATATTCTGGTCAAGCTGTCAAGGTTGACGGCAACGAAGTTCTGGTGATGCGTGAAGAAGACATCTTCGCGATCGTACAGAAGTAATCGCATCCACGATATCAATTAAAGAATTCGGAGAATTAATATGGCAGCTAAACAAGTAATTTTTGGCGATGACGCACGTGCGAAGATCGTCAATGGCGTCAATGTCCTGGCAAACGCAGTCAAAGTAACCCTGGGCCCTAAAGGCCGTAACGTAGTTCTGGAACGCTCTTTCGGCGCACCTACAGTCACTAAAGACGGTGTATCCGTAGCTAAAGAAATCGAACTGAAAGACAAACTGGAAAACATGGGCGCGCAGCTCGTGAAAGAAGTGGCGTCCAAAACTTCTGACAACGCCGGTGACGGTACTACGACAGCAACTGTGCTGGCACAGGCTATCGTTCGCGAAGGCTTCAAATACGTTGCAGCCGGTTTCAACCCGACTGACCTGAAACGCGGTATCGACAAGGCAGTGACTGCTCTGGTTGCAGAAATCAAAACCCTGTCCAAGCCAACAACCACTTCCAAAGAAATCGCCCAGGTTGGCTCCATTTCTGCCAACTCTGATGCTGACATCGGTGAAATCATCGCCAACGCGATGGACAAAGTCGGCAAAGAAGGCGT
This sequence comes from Undibacterium paludis, assembly GCF_022568815.1. Lineage (GTDB taxonomy): Bacteria > Pseudomonadota > Gammaproteobacteria > Burkholderiales > Burkholderiaceae_D > Undibacterium. The sequence goes on from NZ_JAKZHX010000010.1 coordinate 108,397, forward strand.
AATCACTGTTGAAGACGGCAAGTCCTTGAACAACGAACTCGACATCGTTGAAGGTATGCAGTTTGACCGTGGCTATCTGTCCCCATACTTCATCAACAATCCGGACAAACAAGCCGTTATCCTGGAAAACCCGTTCATCCTGTTGTTCGACAAAAAAATCTCGAACATCCGTGACCTGCTGCCAGTACTGGAACAAGTTGCAAAATCCGGCCGCCCACTGCTGATCATCGCTGAAGATGTAGATGGCGAAGCGCTGGCAACCCTGGTTGTCAACAACATCCGTGGCATCCTGAAAACTGCCGCTGTCAAGGCTCCAGGCTTCGGCGACCGTCGCAAAGCCATGCTGGAAGACATCGCCATCCTGACCGGTGGTCAAGTGATTGCTGAAGAAGTTGGCCTGACACTGGAAAAAGCAACTCTGGCTGATCTGGGCCAAGCTAAACGCATCGAAATCGGTAAAGAAAACACCACCGTTATCGACGGCGCTGGCCAGGCTGTTGGCATTGAAGCACGCGTTAAACAAATCCGCGCGCAAATCGAAGAAGCAACTTCTGACTACGACCGCGAAAAACTGCAAGAACGCGTTGCCAAACTGGCAGGCGGTGTTGCTGTCATCAAGGTTGGTGCTGCAACTGAAGTTGAAATGAAAGAGAAAAAAGCACGCGTTGAAGATGCCCTGCACGCTACCCGCGCTGCGGTTGAAGAAGGTGTTGTTCCTGGCGGTGGCGTTGCCCTGCTGCGCGCACGTGAAGCTGCTGGCGCAATCAAAGGCGACAATGCTGATCAGGAAGCCGGTATCAAGCTGGTGTTGAAAGCAATCGAAGCACCTCTGCGTGAAATCGTTGCTAACGCTGGTGGCGAACCTAGCGTTGTTGTGAACGCCATCCTGAATGGCAAAGGCAACTACGGCTTCAATGCTGCCAATGACACATATGGCGACATGATAGAAATGGGTATCCTGGACCCAGCTAAAGTAACACGCTCTGCATTGCAAAATGCAGCGTCTGTTGCTGGCCTGATCCTGACTACTGACGCACTGGTTGCTGAACTGGCTGAAGACAAGCCAGCAATGGGCGGCGGTGATATGGGTGGCATGGGCGGTATGGGTGGCATGGGCGGCATGATGTAATAGCCGTACCGCTACTCATTCAGAGTCGCACTGCACAAAACCCCGCAACGCAAGTTGCGGGGTTTTTTATTACTCCTCAGGGTTTATCCACTTCGACAACACCCCACTCAGGCAGCACAGTTGAACATCCACTGAACGCCAAACTGGTCGGTCAGCTTGCCAAAATAGTCTCCCCAGATTTGCACAGCCAGCGACGTAGTCACGTTTGCTCCCTCGCTCATCAGTGCAAACAGTTGGTCGGTCTGCTCACGGCTATCCATCATCAGGATATGGGCAGAACCTCGCATAGGTTCCGCGTCATCGTTGTCTGAAGCATAAAAAAGCACACCCGGTCCCTCGAATCTCGCATGCATGATCTTGCCGCGCATGGCCTCGTTCCTCAACGACATCCCGCCCTCACCATGACGCAGCATGTCGGTCACACTTCCCAGACCACATTGCGTGTAAAAATCCAGGGCCTGCTCGCATTGCGTTGTAAAAAACAGGTAATTTGATTGTTGCATGTGTCTACTCCTGAACAATTTGCATCAATAAAACCCTTGCTGCACAGCCTCACCCATCTCTGAATTGGAATAAGCCTTGCCCGCGATACCCCAGGTACCATCAACTGCATAAGTCACGTTGACATACGTCCTCTCTTGCGGATGTGTGCCCTTCTTGAGCCTGTCTATGATGTCCGTGACCTCGCTGATAAAAGCCTGCTTGACGTCAGCATTCGGGAAAGTGACTGCGGGAACCTTGACTTCGATAACAGCCAGAGACTGCAGTTTGCCACCAGCATAGCTGCGCGCCTCCGGGCTCACGACCAGATGACCGACGACATTCGGCGTCATGAATTTGTTGCCAGTCAACCCATGCACGCGCAACAGCGCGTCTGCGACGAGAGGGAGCACTTCACGCTCCCCATCCTGAGTGAGAAGACCGGTGGTGACTTGAACTGAGATAGGCATAACTTAACTCCCTGATAAAAATGAATGGCCGAGTCGGAGACCAGCTCTTGACTCCCGCATCACGGGCGTTATATAACGGTCGTGATGTAGCACATCATCACATAACGATCGTTATTTTGTAAAGTCTTAAATATTATTTTTATTCTCGAGGTTTTTTTACATGGCACATCGGGTGGGACAAAAAGAAGAAAGCAAGGCAAAGATACTCAAAAGCGCAGGCCGGGGCTTCCGTAGCCGGGGATTTGGTGGCTCTGGTGTCGACGGGCTGGCCAAGGATGCAGAGGTGACCTCGGGGGCTTTCTATGCCCATTTCAAATCAAAGGCAGTTGCTTTTCGTGAGGCGGTAGTTGCTGGCCTCGAAGACCTGAAACTGGGGGTAAGCCAGGCCCGCGAGCAACTTGGGAGCGGTTGGCGCACGGCATTCATCGATTTTTACCTTGGGGAGCGTCGCACTTGCGATTTGGCAGACAGTTGCGCATTGCAAAGTCTATCGACCGAAGTGGCACGGGCCACAGAAGAAACCCGGATAGCGTATGAAAGAGAATTACAAGCCATTATAGAGACAGTGGCTGCAGGCCTGGACGGACAGCCTGACGCCAAACGTGAAGAAGCAATTGCCCTGCTAGCGCTATTGGTTGGCGGCGTCACGCTTGCCAGGGCAGTGCAGAACCCCGACATCAGCAACGACATCGCTGCCGCTGTTCGCAAGACAGCATTAGCGTTGAACAAACACTGATAGCCTGCATTTACAGGCCAGAAACGTCGTCCTGATCATGTCGATCAGGACGACGCAAGTCAAGTGGCGCGATAGCAGGCAGTTTTTTTCCTTCAGTCCGCTTGACAGAAAACCTCCGCCGCTTGGATACTGCCGCACTTGAAAGAAAATTTTCATATTTCCAGCGTTAAGTTTCATATTTGCAATGATCTTGCCAATTTGAAACGGGCTGGCATCACCATCAAGCAAAATAACCCGCGTTGGAGAAAATATGGCGCTGCAACAATTAAGCGACGAGCAAATACGGACCTGGACCCGCGCCCAGAAGGACGAGTGGTGGTTCGCCAATATTTACCGGGGTGACATGGCGCAATTGACCCTGCGCTCTGCCTTCACCGGCTTTTTACTCGGCGGCATATTGTCTGCAACTGCGCTGTACATCGGCGCCAAGACTGGCATCACCATCGGTGTAGGTCTGACTGCAGTTATCCTGGCTTTCGGTATTTTCAAGATGCTGGCCAACCTGGGCCTGGCCAAAGACTTCACGATACTGGAAAACAACTGTACCCAGTCCATCGCCACCGCAGCCGGTTACATGACCATGCCGCTCAATACGGCGCTGTCTGCCTATATGCTCATCAGCGGCACAGTAGTGACCTGGTGGCACCTGGTGGTGTGGATGAGTATCTGCTCCGTATTGGGTGTACTGGTGGCCTTCCCGATGAAACGCCGTTTCATCAATGAAGACCAGCTCCCCTTCCCCGAAGGTCGCGCCTGCGGCGTGGTGCTTGATGCGGTCTATACCGGTGAAGCGGCCAGCGGTATGTACAAGGCTCGCCTGATGGCTTTTACCGCCATGTGGACGGCGTTTTACCAGATGATCACCAGTGACGGCTGGATGAAGCTGATCCAGTTCAAGATCCTGCGCATGGATAAATGGACCAGCATGACTGAAGCCTGGCATCTACAGGAACGCATCGATCATTACTATTACACAGCCGCCGTTAAATATGATTTGCTGATCCCCAAAATCCTTGGTGTTGATTTCCGCGCCCTGGGCCTGCGCTTTACCCTCGATGCCGCCATGCTCGGCGTTGGTGGCCTGATGGGCATACGGGTAGCCAGCAGCATCATGCTCGGTACCATTATCAATTTCGTCTTTTTGGCGCCATGGATGATACAGCGTGGCGACATCATTGAACGTATCGCCCCCAGCGGCAAGATCGTACCTATCTCACGCACTGAAATCGTCAACCAGTGGGGTCTGTGGTGGGCTGTCTCGATGATGGTGGTGGCGTCCTTTATCAGCCTGGCGGCCAAGCCGGAGCTGTTTACCAGTATCTTCAAAAAAGCAGACAAGAATAAAGTCGCCGACAAGGGTAGCAATATCCTTGATCATATCGAAGTACCGCTGATCATTTCCTACATCGGCATCCCCATTTTCAGTGTACTGGCGGCCTGGACTACCCACGAATTCTTTGGCGTGCCCTGGCTGATGTCCATCATTACCCTGCCCCTGGTGTTCATCCTGACCATCATCTGCGCCAATGCGATGGCGCTGACCTCGTGGACACCAACGAGCACCCTGTCCAAGATCACCCAGTTCAGCATGGGCGCCATCGACAATGCCAACCCGGCCAATAATCTGATCCCTGCCGGCATGACGGCAGAAGTGGCGTCGAATGCATCCAACCTGCTTTCTGACATCAAGCCCGGCTATATGCTAGGTGCAAAACCGAGACAGCAGGCAATAGGCCACCTGATCGGCATTTTCTCTGGCGCGCTGGCTTGTGTACCGCTGTACTTTCTGCTGTTTTTGCCGCCAGATGCCAATGGCGTGCGCTCTACCGCCACCATCGTGTCTGACAAATTTGCCTTCCCTGGCGCAATGCAGTGGAAAGGCGTGGCGGAACTGATCGCCAAAGGCTTCAGCAGTCTGCCATCATCCGCGATTACCGCCATCATCGTGGCAGCCATTGCAGCCATCATGATCGAAGTTGCCCGAATTTTCACCAAGGGCCGTTTCCCGCTGTCTGCAGTCTCCATTGGCCTGGGCGTCATCCTGCCGCCAGAGTCCTGTCTGGCCATGTGGATAGGCGCTGCCATTTTCTGGTGGATGGGCCGCAAGAACAGTACGCCCGGCAGCAAAGGCCATGATTTCTGGGTAGAAGGCTGCGAACCTATCTGTGCCGGCTTGATCTCTGGTGCAGCTTTGATAGGGATAGGTAATGCGATTATTAATGTATTGATTTGATGCACTAATGATTTGAAGCAAACCAGAACCCAAGCCCCGCAAAAAGCGGGGCTTTTTTATGCGGGCAGATTTCTGCAAGTTCTGTGCAGTGTCAGTAAAAGCAGACCATGTGCTTCTTTCACCATGTCGTACGACGCCAGAGTGGTTATATTGCTTGCTTTCGGGATTGCAGGTATCTGCTTGCGCTATCATGTCAGCAATACAATCGCAGGAGCTGGCAAAACACGCTCTTGCAGGTCCCGATCACTCCATAGGTTCCGCCATGTTGAATCGTATTTTGTTCATGCTGACTGCTTGCGTCAGCTTTGCTGCGACACCAGCTCTGGCGGCCACCGTCAGTTCAGTTTACCTGGAACGGCCCGAGGGTCAGCGGCATTACCTGCTGGCGCTGCCGCAGCCTCCTTTACCCGGCAAACACGCTTTGCTCATCCTGTTGCATGGCCATGGCGGTACTGCCGCACAACTGCTGGGACAGGGGAGACTGGCCGCCCCCTTGTCTTTATGGCTGCCTATCGCTGACCGGGAACAAATCGTCATCATGGCTCCGGATGGCAGCAAGGGAAGCGACAGTATCCAGGGATGGAATGATTGCAGGCGCGATGCATCAAGCAACCCCAATAGCGATGACAGCGCCCTGATCAGCAGCATGATCGACAAAGCGATAGCAGAGCACGATGTGGACCCGGCCAGGGTCTATGTCATGGGCATGTCAAATGGCGGCTTGATGGCTTTGCGCCTGGCCGGCGAAATCGCCCCCAGGCTGGCTGGTGTCGCCACCGTCGGTGCGGCCATGGCGGCACTAAGCAAATGTAGCCTGCCAGAGACCCCGCTCTCCGTCATGCTCGTAGCCGGCACCAAAGACCCCGTCATGCCCTATGCAGGTGGCGAGATACGCTTTGCCCGGTCACGTTCACGCGGCAGCGTGCTCAGTGCAGAAGACAGCGCGGAGTACTGGAGCAAACTCGCACGATTACCAGACACACCAGCAGTCCATACTTTCCCGCACGATGATACGGCAAATCCCACCAGCGCCAGACGCATGCTGTGGGGTGAACATTCCAACAAGCTGCAAGTAGAGCTATTGGAGATCACAGGCGGCGGCCATATTGAACCCAGCATCAGCAAGCGGGTGGGTGCTTTCTATGGCAGTATCGTCGGCCCGCAAAACACAGACCTGGAAATCGCTGAAGAAGCCTGGATATTTTTCAAGGACAAAAGAGCGGGCCTGAAACCTTGAAACAGGATGACCGGCATTTGCGAAGACCCGTACCCCGGGTCAATGAGAAGCTTGCACACTTCTGCTTTTCGTCATGCAGGTGTGGATAAAGCCATCTGCTGTCCTACAAACCCATCAAAGGCTTGTAACAGCGGCTGATATTTTGTCTCATTCCGCTCTAGTTGCATCAGCGCATAACAGGTTGCTTCCAGCGTCGACAACTGATCAGGCGCATGCGCCTTGCGTATGCGATAGTGTGAAGCGGGCATGTCTTGCAGACTCATACGCGGCAACTGTTGCAGGATGGGATTCAGGTAGAGCATCTTGCGACTTTTGCGCCAGGTGGCGTCAAGTATGATCAGGCGTATGTTTTCAGTTACTTGCCCGCTCATATCAAAAGCCGCTGGGTCAAACAGCAGGTCAGCTGCTTCGCTCGTATCGGTTGCCGGGTAAAGCAGGACAGGTTGACGTCCACCGGCATGCAAGACGGTTTGCAATGGTGCTTCATCAAATGCCTCGCCTTTCAGCAATCCTGCATTTTGCAGGCAAAGCATCAGCAGGCGGGCGCTGCCTTTGGCCTGTCGCACTTCAAGCGGATGTTGCAAGACAACTACTTCCGGCAAGTTGGCGACCGTTTGTACCCAGCGGCAAATACAACTGGCGACGGGACGGTGGCATTGTAGGCAAAGACTGCGCCTGGAAAGGGGATTCAACATATCAACATTGTGAAGGATTGTGATTTTACCAGCAAGCTTTACCCCTCATGCAGGTCAGCGTGAACGCCTTGGTCTATCATGTGAAGATCCTTTGACGTCATCTTTTTTGTATTATGAAGCTCCCTCTTTTCCTCGCGGCAAGCTTGCTGCTCGCCACCAGTGCCTGCGGTGGCGGTGGTGGATCAACTTCTGCCACGACAACAGGCGCCACTACAGGTACCGGAACCAATACCGGTACAGGTACCACAACGGGCACAGGAACAAATACGGGGACGACGACCGGTACCGGGACTTCTACAGGAACAACGACAGGAACCACCACAGGAACGGGCACGACGACCGGCAGCACCACGGTCGTGACACTGGAAAAAAAAGCTGCAGCACTGGCTGCCAAACTCGGCAGGCCAACACGTTTTCTGGTGGGCCTGGGTACTGTCGATATTGCAGACGTACAAAGACAAAGCCTCAAACCTGATATCTATGACCAGTACCTGGTGGGTGTTGGCGCCGGCTCATGGCCGACCTGGAACAGCCCGTCTGGCGCCTATGTACAGATCGTCGCCCAGAATGCCGAAAAGCTTGGCGCAGTCCCCATGTTCACGCTGTACCAGATGGCCAGCAATGGTGATGGCAACCTGAGCGGCCTGACCAACACGACCTTCATGCAAAATTACTGGAACAATGTGCGCCTGATGTTCCAGCAGATCAAGGCTTATGGCAAACCCACCCTGGTCAATTTTGAGCCGGATTTCTGGGGCTATACCCAAAGGGCATCAAACAACGCCGACCCGGTCACGGTGCCGGCACAGGTCACGATCAACCCCGACTGCGCCAACCTGTCAAACAGCGTCAAAGGCATCAGCCAGTGCCTGCTGCAAATGGCCAGGACACAGGCGCCAAATGCCTATGTGGGCTTTCCCCCCGCCCTGTTTGGCGACCTGTATGCCACGGCCATGCAATACATGCTCAAGCTTGATGCCGACAAGGCTGACTTCATCGTCATGCAAACCCTGGACAGGGACGCCGGCTGTTTTGAAAGCCTGCCGCAAGTGTCGTATTGCACCCGTGCCGGCACCGGCTGGTACTGGGATGAAAGCAATCTGACCTCCCCCAACTTCAACGATCATTTTGCACTGGCAAAAAGCTATTACCAGGGCCTGCAATTACCCGTGCTGTGGTGGCAGACACCGATGGGCGTACCATCCACACAATTTGGTTCGGCAGGCAAATGGCGCGACAACAAGGTCCGTTACTTTTTGACCCACACTGCCGATATGGTTGCCGTCGGCGGCCTGGGCGCAGTCTTCAGCCCCGGTGAAGTCAATCAGACCAATATCAATACCGACGGCGGGCAATTCAAGACTTACTCAACCAGCTACCTGACCAAACCGACGACCTTGCCTTGACCCCTTGCCAGGTGCGGGTTCCCTGGCCTGGCAATAAAATATGCACCGTCGCCTTGCGCATGCCGCTGCTGAAACTGGCGTCATAGCGCCCGCGTATCCAGACATAGGCAAACAGGCCATAGACGACACCTGACATGCCGCCAAAATAGGGCGATTGTGAAAACAGATACTGAACCAGGTTCGATGTCGCAGAGACAGCCAGTACAAAACCCATCAGAAATGTCGGACCCTTCCTGTTTTCAATGACAGCGCCCAAGTCCCATAACCACAACATGTTAAACAGCAGATGCATGGCGCCGAAGTGGATGAACATCGGAGTCAGCAGACGCCATATCTGCCCTGAGATGATATCTGTCAGGCCTGCATGTCCCGGATCAGAGAAAAACAGCAAGGTCAGTGATTGCAGATTTTCACCAAAGCCGGACATGATGGCGACAGCCACGCTAACTCCAGCAAGTGCAAAGGAGACGTAGGAATAGTTTTTTATTTTCTGCATCAGTTTTTTGGGAGGGGATAACACAAATACGTCAACGGTAGCCGACACTGACAACGACTACAAAGACCTGCCGTCAACGCAATTCTTCAATCAGCCGCAACTTGTCATCAAAATTCCAGATATGCCGGATTTCGATGACGTCATACTGGGCTGCGATATTCGGCGGGAAAGCAGAATATTTGGCATTCAGGCGCACAATGCGGCGTACTGCTTCATCAATGTCAGCACGGCCACTGGAGCGCAGCAGAGTAATGTCCTCTATGCTGCCGTCACTGCGCACCAGCACGACGACAACCGGGTCACCACGCGCACGGTCTTTGGAGATTTGCGAATAATTCAGGTTGCCATTGCGTTCTATTTTCTGTTTCCAGCTTTCTATGTACAGACGCACAGGCACGTCCTTGGCCTGGCTGCCGAACAGGCTGCGGCGTTGCGGACGTTCCACCATGTCTGTTCTTTGTGCTGGCGGTGTGCCTCGCAACAGGTCCAGGCCACGCGCCTGCTCCCTGGCGCGACTGGCGAGGTCGCTACCAGGCAGGTTTTTGGGCAGAACAAAAGGATCAGCCTGGTTGCCCTGGGTACTGCCATTGCCGGGAGTGGTCGCGCCAGCATTGTTTTGCTGACCGGTGCTTGGACCAGTGCTGCTTCCGGTATTGGCGCTGTGATTATTGGCGGCTGCCTGATTGGCGGCACTGGCAGCATTAGCAGCAGCCTGCGCTGCCGCGGCCTTGGCAGCAGCGGCTTGTGCTTGTGCTTGTGCTTGTGCTTGTGCTTGTGCTTGTGCTTGTGCTTGTGCTTGTGCTTGTGCTTGTGCTTGTGCTTGTGCTTGTGCACGCTGTTCGGCGGCGACTTGTTCTGCACGTTGCCGCGCTGCGAGTTCATCTGCCTTTTGTCTGGCTGACTGCTCTTCTGCTTTTTGCCTGGCCAGCAGGTCTTCCGCCTGTTTCTGGCGTACTGCGGCTTGCTGGCGTTGTTCTTCCTGCTTGCGTTTTTCAGCTTCCAGGGCAGCTTGTTGCTCTTTGGCCTGCTGCTCGCGTAGTTGCTGTTCTTTTTGCTGTTGGTCTTTTTGTGCTTGCGCCAGTGCCAGTTGCAATTGCTGTGCACGCAGCTGGCGTTCTTCTTCCTGGCGTTTGTTGTCGTCCTGACGTTTTTGTTCTGCCAGCTTCAGCTCTTCTGCTGCGGCCGCCTCACGCTGGGCGCGGCGATTTTGTTCTTCGGCTTCCTGCTGTTTTTGCAAAGCCAGTGCGGCGGCCTGCGCACGGCTGGCATCTTCGGCCAGTTTGCGGCTGTCGTCTTCAATCTGTCTGGCGACTTGCTTCATTTGTTCTTTGCCGTCAGCTGCCGCCTGCTGTGCCAGCTCATCGGCCTTCTTGCGCATCAGTTCTTCACGTTTTTTGCGTCTTTGCTCTTTCTCCTGGGCCTTGGCTGCTTTTTCTTCTGCCGATTCTTCATCTACACCTGGCTGGGTGACGTCATCATATTGTTTTTTGGGGTCAGGCTCAGCATCCGCTTTTTTGGGCAAGTCATCTGGATTGGGCACGGCCATGGTAAAGCTTTCATCACGAGGGATGTCTTGGGTGATGACGCGGGTCAGGTCAGGCGACTGGACTTTGCGTTTCTGCGCCACTGGTGGCGTGGCGTCAGCATTAAATTTTTTGGCGGCACGTGGCTTATTGCTGGTTTTGGCCTGCACCGGAGCGGGTACGGGCTCGGCCTTGCGCGGTGCAACCAGTCGTATGCCGGAAATGGCCGCCTTGCTCTCACTCTTGTTGCTGGCCGTAGTCACAGGTGCTGCTGCACTTGCCGTAACCGTTTCTGTCAGCGGTTTGGGTTTGATGTCTGCCACCGCCGGTACCGGCGGCACAAGCTCATGGTTGGCAACGTTACTGGCCGGTGTGCTGTGCTCTGGATTAGTCGGTGCTGCTGAATTGGCAATTTGCACAGTAATCGCCGGGGTTTCGGCACGGCGCTTATTCCATGGAGCTTCCAACGCAGGCATACCCAAACCTGGCAAGCCAAACTGCAATGAAAGGATGAAAGCATGTACCAATAAAGAGATGATCAAGCCGCCGGTAAGACGTCTTTTGATCTCTTTCGGTATCTTTTTTTCAGTTTTGGCAGCAGGCGGATTCATGCAACAAGTTTAATTATTTCCTGATTCTGGTTCGATTATCGCATGGTCAAAACGCGAAACGTACTTTACCATCTGTAGGTGTCAAAAAAGTGCGAAAGTTTGATAAATCCGGTTTCAATCTTTGATGGTATTCAGAAAAGGAGTTTTCCATGAATTCATTCCTGCGCTCGTGCCTGGGCATGACCCTGGCTGCCGGCAGCATCGCTGCAAGCCATGCAGAAGTCGTCAATATCAGCCCTAACGGTTTCCAGATCAGGCATGAGGTGCAGCTCAATGTCACCACCGATGTCGCCTATGAAGCGCTGGTGGGCCAGGTTGGCAACTGGTGGAATCCTTCGCACACTTACACCCATGACACCAGGAACCTTAGTATTGATGCACGCCCTGGTGGCTGTTTTTGCGAAAAATTCCCCAAAGGCGGCGGTGTCGAACATATGCGCGTGGTATATGCTGCCCCTGGCAAAGCCCTGCGCATGAGCGGTGCACTCGGCCCCATGCAATCATCGGGGCTGGCAGGCAGCATGAGCTGGGACTTTATCGCGCCAGGCATGGCAGAAACCGGGCAAACCGGCAGCAAGCTGGTTTTGACCTACAGTGTAGGGGGATACATGCTGGGCGGGTTTGAAAAAATGGCACCAGGCGCAAATGCCATGCTGGAAGAACAGATCAAACGCTACAAGAACCTGGTCAACACTGGCAAGCCTGAGTAATGCCGGATAATCCCCGGTGCTCCACGCCCTTGTGCGCATGATGACTATGCCGATTTCGTCATGCGAAAAAGCCAATCACATCAAGACTTTACCGTCGGCATCCCCTAAGCTGACGGTCATTCACCCTCAGTGAACAGTTTCAATGCATACAGTCCACTGAAGCAGGGGCAGGCAATTGCCAGGGCTGCCCTTGTTGCGCCCAACATATCACCTGGCATGCAGGCAATCATATGAAAAAAATCTCGGTTATCGACTCTCATACCGGTGGTGAACCTACCCGCATTATCGTGGCTGGCGGCCCTGACCTCGGCACCGGCAGCCTGGCACAGCGCCTTGAAGTCTTTCGTGAGCAATTTGACCACTATCGTTCAGCCACCGTCTGCGAACCGCGTGGTTCGGACGTCATCGTCGGTGCGCTGGCCTGCACGCCAAGTGATGCTTCATGCGTAGCTGGCATCATCTTCTTCAATAATGTCGGTTACCTGGGTATGTGCGGTCACGGCATGATAGGTTTTATCGTCACCCTGGCGCATCAGGGCAAAATCGGTGTGGGCAAGCACAAGGTCGACACCCCGGTTGGCATCGTCGAAGCCGAACTGCATGCCGACCATACCGTCACCATACACAATGTACCGGCCTATCGTTACCGCCATGCGGTGAAGCTGGAACTGGCCGGGCATGGTGTCATCAGCGGTGACATTGCCTGGGGCGGCAACTGGTTCTTCCTGATCAATGAACATGGCCAGGATTTGAAGCTGTCCAATGTTGACCAGTTGACTGATTTCAGCTGGCGGGTGCGCAAGGCACTGGAAGAACAAGGCATCACCGGTGAAGACGGTGCACTGATCGATCACATAGAATTGTTTGGCGCACCGATGTCGTCCGACAACCACAGCCAGAACTTTGTGCTTTGCCCTGGCAAGGCTTATGATCGTTCCCCTTGTGGCACCGGCACCAGCGCCAAACTGGCTTGCCTGGCAGCAGATGGCAAGCTGGCAGCGGGCCAGGTCTGGCGTCAGGAAAGCATACTGGGCAGTGTCTTTGAAGCGAGCTACCACGACGCGGGCAATGGCAGGATCTTGCCCAGCCTGCGCGGTAGCGCCTTTGTCAATGCAGAAGCCCAACTTTTGCTCGATGAGCGCGATCCTTTTATCTGGGGCATACGCTAGACAAAACGCGATACCTGCTGCCAGTTGATCAGCCAGCCCCTGATCACCTGGCTTTGCATGACAGCCTATGGCAGCTTTTAGCGCAGGAAGCGCCCGTCTTTCGACACCACAGTCAATTCAGCATAATCAGAACCCTGGTGATTGTTCTTGCCAAAGTTAACGATAAAACCATCAAAGTCTGAGCGCCCCATTCCCTCCAGGGCCGTGATCAAGCGTTCGCTGGTGACGTCCTTGCCTGAACGCTTGATGGCTTCGACAAAAACTTTGGCATCAAGAAAACCTTCTATGCCCAGGTAAGAATATTCGGTGACACCCATCTTGCCCATCACCTTCTGGTATTCACGTACCAACGCCGTCGTGGCAGAGTAAGGGAATGGTAACACCTGAGAAATGATGACACCCACACCGTCCTTGCCCAGCGCAGTGATACCCGCCTGAGAGGCCAGCACTGACAGGGCAAAATACTGCATGCCCTTGACCTTTTTATTGAATGCCTGGATAAAATCGCTTGATGGCTTGCCCGCCGTGATCAGGATAATGGTCTGCACATCAGCCGCTTCCATGGCGCTGACGGCCTTGTCGAGATCAGAAGAATCGCTGTTGATGCCAACAGTCGCGGTCAGTTTCAACTGATGTTTGGCAACCGCCTGTTCTATGCCGGCCAGGCCTTCTTTACCAAAGGCGTTGTTTTGCACCACCACACCGATTTTCTTGATACCGCGCACATTCAGGTGATCAATGATCTTTTCCGTCTCTACCGTATAACCGGCACGGATATTGAAAATGCGGCGGTTGAAAGGTTTGCGCACGACATCGGCACCGGTCACCGGGGCAAAACTCAGGATATTGGCTTCTTCCAGCACAGGCAGCAAGGCGGTATTGGCTGGCGTGCCCAGCATGCCAAACAAGGCCACGGCTTTTTCTTTTTCTATCAGCTGCCTGACATTGGCAATCGATTTTTTGGCATCATAGGCGTCATCCAGGGTGATAAAACGGATTTTCCGGCCATTCACCCCGCCCTGGGAATTGATGTAATCAAAATAGGCTTTGGCGCCAGTGGAATGGGCGACGCCCAATTCAGCCAGGATGCCGGTCAGCGCGGTCGACTGACCGATGACGATGTCGTTGCCCTCGGCATGAGCGACAGCAATACAGCAGCACATCATGAACTTGATGAGCAAAAGACGGCCCATCGCCGTATAGCGATTGAAATTTACAAACATATTGTCTCCAGATTTTTCCACCTGCATGCACCGTAAGTACAGACAGGCAGTATTTTTTTGTTGTATGCCAGGCAGTTCATTTCCACGCAGCATTGTGCAAAGAATAAAACACATCCTGACCAAAGATTGTCATCCGGACGACAGTTACATTTCCTTACAGAAACACATTGAGCGGTCTCCATACTCTGTCCACATGCTCATGACCTGAGCACAACTTCCCGGTACTCACTGGGCGTCATGCCTACTGTAGCCTTGAATATGCGTGAAAACGCGCTATGGTCCTGGTAACCGCATGCAACGGCGATATCGGTAATGCTGAGCTGGGATTCGGCCAGCATGGAGGAGGCGGCGTCCAGGCGTATCTTGACCATCATCTGCCTGGGCGTCAGGGAAAATATTTTGTGAAAATTCCGTTCCAATTGTGCAACAGACAGGCCAGTCAACTTGACCAGGTCTGCCATGGCGATGGTCTGCGTATAGTTCTGGTGCAGGTGGCGAACTGCCGTGGCAATCTTGGCGTACACAGGATGACGCTGGTCTGGCATGGCCAGGTCGCGTGAGATGCCAGTCATGCCGATGATCTGATGGCGGGTATCGCGCAAGGGGATTTTTTGGGTCAGGCACCAGCCCGGTGAGCGGTTCGGGTACAGATGCAATTCCAGCTGGTCATGGATTTCTTTCTTGCCACTCAGTACCATGGCATCCTGAGCAGCATAGCTGGCAGCCAGCGAAGCCGGAAACAACTCTTCGGCCTTTTTGCCAAGCAAGGCATCCTTGTCACGCACGCCACAGCGCCTTGCCAGTGTCTGATTAACAACAAGATAACGCCCTTCACTGTCTTTGACAAAAAAGACCATGTCTGTCATGGCGTCGAACAGGCTTTCCGAAAAAAACACATTGGCCAGTTGGGAAGCCATTTGCTGGCGCTTTTCCTGCGCCGGGAAATTGGTCTGGTTTGCCGATGCCGGCGTAGTGCTGAGCGAGGATGCGTGCGGCGTCAATTGATTTACTCCAGAATCGAATGATGAATTAGCAAGTCATCTTTAAATATATTTAAATTATATTTATACTGTAAAGCTTAACGCAAAAACCACCAGAAAATCCATTACTATGCTGATTTCTGCACAAAGTATCAGCAAATATGGATAGTCCATGGCAAAATAGTGATGAGGAATATATTGACCTTGCATCAAAAACAGTTATAAGTATAAAAAAACGCGCAGAATTTGATAATACCAAGCTTTTACAAGGTAAAATTTGCGCACGAATAGGTAAAATCCATACAAAATACAGAACATGGATATCTGATGCTCGCCACACCTGAAAAAACACCCGCATTTGCCCCCAAACTGCGTGCTGCTGATGTCGCCTATGATGCAATAGAGAGCATGATAGTCACACTGCAATTGAAACCCGGTTCACCGGTGGTTGAGTCTGAACTGGTGGAAAGAACAGGACTGGGGCGCACTCCCCTGCGCGAAGCCCTGATGCGCATGTCATCAAATGGCCTGATACAGCAGATGCCCAGGCGCGGCCTGATCATCAGCGATATTGAAGCAGCCGAGCACATGACACTGATAGAAACCCGCCGTGTCATCGAAAGACTGATCGCCGCCAGCGCCGCCCGCCGCGCCACACCTCAACACCGCAAGGACATCGTGGAATGTGCCGACAAGATGCTGGTCGCCGCCAAGCGCAATGACCTCAATGACTACATGGCCGCCGACCAGGCCCTGGACCATGTCGTGCATGAAGCCTGCCGCAACCCTTCTGCCGTGGCTGCCGTCATCCCGCTGATCATCAAATGCCGCCGCTTCTGGTATGCCTTTCAGCATGAAGGCGACATAGAAGAAGGCGCCCGCTGCCATATGCTGGTGGCCAAGGCGATTGCCAAAGGCAATGAAGAACAGGCCGCCAAGGCGGCAGATGGCCTGATGGATTACCTGGAGTCGTTTGCGCGCAAGGTGATTGGGTAAGTGGAGTGTTTGGCTGAGGTAGAAGCGCGCACACCGTAACCAAAAGAATATATACAAAGGTCGCAATGACGTTTGGGTTGTTTTTTTGCAGTTCCCATGTGTCGATGCCTTTGATGCAAGGCAGAAAATGGAAAAAGAAAGACGATGTTTGAGCGTAGCGAGTTTTCGGGCTTTCCCATTTTTTGACTTGCAGCAAAGCCCCCCCCTTTAACGGGGGCAGCGACGCCTGGGTCGCCTTTTTGGCACACCTTTTTGGCGAAGCAAAAAGGTGTGTAGCTGCCGGTCTACCACCGGGCGACAATCTTAAAATACGAATGCAGATATTTGAAAATCAAGACATTCAAAACACCAATACCCTGATTCAATCCATCTGATAGTTTGTGCCGAACGCCACTAGATTCCTGCCTGCGCAGGAATGACGTCAGATGGAGTGTGGCTCATCAAAGCCCGCGCTGCGAATCAAGCAAACAGATTTGCGCTACATGGCAAACGACTTGATGACAAATCTGCCCAATTCTTCGACATCAAAGGGTATAATCTTGCCCCTATGGCATTCCACCCTTTCATTTCCAAACCAAACACGCAAGCGATCGCCCTGTCGACCGTCGTGTACGGCTTGCTGTATTTCGTATTTATTGCGATGCTGAAGGCGTCAATAGCGCCTCCAACACTGGTGAACACGGATACCGGATTGTGGGGGAACCAGCTGTTCATGACCATTTTTGGTCTTGCCCAGTACGTGCTGCCTGGCTTACTGGTTGGCTATCTGGCCGAGAAATCGCCCATGATGCATGGTTACCTGCTAGGCATAGCGACCACTGCACTGGTCTATGCCTACGCCAGTTTCACCTATGGCGACAACCCTGCCCAGTTGCCCACCTCCTACACAGTCTTGTACACCTGCTTTGTCGCTGGCGTGTGGTGCTCACTTGGCGCCGTGATTGCCGACCACTTCAGAACCCGCAAACAAGAGCAATAGATCAAGACCAGTCAGGCCGGCGCTTTTCCAGGAATGCCTGCACACCTTCTTGCGCTGCTTCATCCATCATATTGCAAGCCATGGTCTGCCCGGCCAGTTGATAGGCCGCTTCCACACCCATTTCCAGTTGCTTGTAAAACAATTGCTTGCCCATGCTGATGGCCACTGCCGGCTTGGCGACGATGCTGGCAACCAGTTCTGCCACGCAGGTATCGAGCTGATCAGCGCTGACAACGCGGTTGACCAGCCCACGCTGCAAGGCTGTCTGCGCATCGATGAAATCACCGGTCAGCAGCATTTCCATCGCCTGTTTGCGCGACACATTGCGTGACAGGGCAACAGCGGGAGTCGAGCAAAACAGGCCGACATTCACACCGGATACGGCAAAGCGCGCCTGTTCTGCCGCCACAGCCAGGTCACACATGGCGACCAACTGGCAACCGGCTGCCGTAGCCAGACCATGCACACGGGCTATCACCGGCTGCGGCAGTTTTTGTATGGACAGCATCAACTTGCTGCATAAGCCAAACAGGTCTTTGTAGTATTTGTCACTCGGGCTGGCCTGCATCTGCTTGAGGTCATGGCCAGCACAAAATGCCTTGCCTGCTGCGGCCAATACGACTACGCGTATCTTTTCATTTACCGCAATTGCCTTGAACGCGGCCAGCAGTTCTGTCAGCATTTCTTCTGACAGGGGATTGAAGCGTTCACCGCGATTTAGCGTCAACGTACAAACCGCATCTGCATCGGTGCGCAGGAGATAGGGCGCATCCAGACTCATTCTTCGTCCTCTTGTTCCGGCTCCATGCCGGTCTGCACGCTCTTGCCCTGCCCCAGCAAAACAGGTGGCACATAGGTCGCGAGCAAGTGTTCACGGCTGGTCGGGGTCTCCAGGCTGATGCGGCCAAGAGCACCACTGCGGTAATCAAGTAAGAGGGTATGCGAGGCCTTTTCAAAATCCCAGTCACCGCCTTTTAGCTTGTAAGCACGCTTTTTGGCGACGCCTTCAATCACGGCCACGGCATCCATACCTTCCAGATTGAAGCCATAGCGGGTCACCAGTGATTTGGGGTAATGAATCAGCAGTTGCTCGGCCAGGAAGGTCGCGATTTCTTCTTCAATCAGCGCATTGACGCCAATAGCATGACTGGCGGCCAGCATCAATCCATCGGTAGGGTGTTCTATCTTGGGCCACAGCATACCGGGTGTATCGGTCAGTATCATGTTCTTGCCAAGATACAGACGCTGCTGGGTCTTGGTCACGGCCGGCTCATCGCCGACATTGGCAACACGCTTTTTGAGCAAGGCATTCATCAGCGTGGATTTGCCGACATTCGGTATGCCCATGATCATCATGCGCAGCGGTTTGGTCGGCACACCGCGATGTGGGGCCAGCTTCAAGGCCAGGCCGGGCACTTTGGCGACATCGGAAGGTTTTTTGCAGCTCATGGCAACGGCGAACACGTCTTTCTGGGCATTGTAGAAATCCAGCCAGGCCTTGGTTGCGTTCGGGTCGGCCAGGTCGGCCTTGTTCAAAATCTTCAGGCAGGGACGCTGGCGAAAGGTACGCAGCGACTCCACCATGGGGTTGCAAGAGGCCTGCGGAATACGGGCGTCCTGCACCTCTATCACCAGGTCGGTGTTCTCCATGGTTTCCGCCGCCTTCTTGCGGGCGGCGTTCATGTGACCGGGGAACCATTGTATGGACATGCTTATTCTTCTTTTTCGGCAAAAACAAAGCGACATTGTACGGAAGTCTGCCCGGCTTGCGCCGGATTTTGCAGGCAACACCAGAAAAGCCCGGCATTAATCTTTCCAGGACGGAACAAGCTGTGTACAAAAAGACATAAATGTTTAATATATCTTCCAGAATTGTAAATTCTGTTGATTATTTTGTATGTGGATGTTATTTTTTCAATCCATGATTTGTTGCATTTTTATTAGCACCCGAAACATTTCTCCGCGGAAAACTCCAACAGATTGCCAGCCCTTGAACCGGGTGCAGGAAAAACTAGCACAAACAGTCCGGCAAACAGCACTTCAGCAACAAGCCGGTCAGAGGCAAAGAGCGCAGCAGTAGGAATTTTTATTGTTTCACAGGTTTCATAACCATAGGCAGATGAGCGATGAAGGTAATTTCCTGGAATCTGAAAAATGTCAGTCTCAACAAGCTGACCAAGGCCAATACCTTCCAGCCTTTGTTCCAGACCTATGGCATGGGCAACACCGTTCTTGATTACGTGACCAATGTCGTCATGGGTGCAGAACAATGGGAAGGCGTCGTTTCGGCCTTCCCTGTCGATTTGTTTGTGGTCATCGAACTCAAGACCGGCGGCTCCCGCAAAGGAGGGGCAGTTTCAGGTAATTGCCTGCCGACACTGGTCGCCATGCGCGATGCGATGAATGCTGCCGTTGTTGCGATGAACCATAATCCGCTGGAATACAATTACCAGTACATCGTCCCTGTCATCACAGGGCGGCATGAAACAGTAGGTTTTATTTATAACACCAGGGAATTGACACCAACTGCACTAACACTGGAACGCAATACCGTCACCGATGCCTTCCTGCCCGGCAGAACACCCCTGGTTGCCACCTTCGATGTCTTGTCAAAACCGGGCACCACGATGCGTTTCTCGGGCATACATGATCCACCACCGAGTGGCGGTGCTGCTGTCAGGATGCGTCCGCCCATCGATTTTTGCAGGCAACTGGTGAACACCCCGTCAGCGGCGGTGCAGAACACCTTTTTCCTTGGCGACTTCAATTGCCAGCCAACTGACAGCTATGTGAACGGCAACGGTGTCACGGTCAGGCCTTTCAGCAACCTGGCCAATTACGGGACTGACCTGCCGAACAATTCACTCTCGAGTGTAAAGAAACGGCTGGACAATAATCAGGCGGGGCAAGCGGCTTACCTGAGCGCGCCCTATGACAATAATATTTTCTGGATTACACCAAATATTGTCATTGGCAATGGCCAGGAAGAAGTTGTAGATCTCATCGGTGAGGCCAAGAACACCATCTATGATCCGCCGGAAGACTTGTATCCGGCCAGGGGCCGGGCTGTACTGAATGCCTACAATGCGGTGTCTGATCACCTGCCTGTCATCATGGAATTCAACGTCATTTAAACAAGAACAGCAGGGGCATAGCGTATGGCTTACTGGAAATTTACCGATGTCTATGGCAGCACTTATCCGGCGCTGACCAATTCCATACTCAGTATCCTGGTATTTGATGTGCCCTCAGGCACGCCCATCAACGGCACGAATTTCAACGCCAGCCTGGATTTGCAGGCAACCGGCAAAGCCATGGGTGTCCTGTCGTCCATGCTGGGCATGACGACAGTACCCATGACGGGCACGGTCACGACCACCAACAATATACTCAACATCGACCTGGCGTCGAGCAATAACGCCGCAATACTGAGCGCACTGGCAGCCTGCATTCCGTTGATAGGCGGCCAGCTCATGCAGGCGGCCAGCCTGGCCATCAAGAACACCACGCCACAATCGGCCACAGTGGATGATGATCCGACTACCGACCAGTTCAATCTCAATACCACGGTCAAGATAGGCAATGGCAGCGGTGATGTGACTACGCAGATACCGATGAGCAATGGCCTCTTCACCATGAGCGCCACGTTCAGCAATTTTGGCATAGGCTTGAGCGACCTGAATTTCCTGGTGCCGCAAGCGCAGTTTTCCAGCATGTTCCCAACCACGCTGCCAACGAATTACTACAACCCGGCAAGCACAACCTTGAATCTGTTGTCGCTGGAATTGTCGTTGTATGTCAAGACTTCGCCATCGTTGAGTATCAGCGTCAACAACGTTTCGACATCAATAGGCATTGTCAATATACCGCTGTATCCGAATGCCCTGTACCTGAACCCCTTGGCGATCTGGATCAGCGTCAGCAATCCCTTAAGCAGCCAACCGACACCAACCTGGGGACTCAATGGCTCCATCGCGCTCTACCCTTACGGCAAGCAGACCAGCCCGCCCAGTGTGCCGCCGGATTTTAGTTATGATCTGGCGATGCAGATGCCGACCAGATCCGACCCCACTTTTTCTGTCACCGGTACTCTGGATAACCCGCAAAACCTGCCGGTCTCACAGATACTCTGCGACCTGATGAACGATGGCAGCTTCAACACTGGCATATCAAATCAGCTGACACTGGAAAAATTTGATTTTGCCACCGTGGCCGATACATCAACAGGCACCATCAATGAATTTTCTGTTGAAATTGCCATGGATGCCAGCGGCAATGGCGGCTCTTACATTGGCCTGTTCAGCGACAGTTTTGGCGTCAAGGATTTCAGTATTGCCGTCGCTTATGTCAAGTGATGGGCTGGCAGATGACTCACTCTTTTAAAACGAAAGCGCACTGGTCATGAGTACGACAACGATCAATTTTAAAACCACGCTGGTGATAGGTGAAGAGCAGGTGCCGCTGGCCTCGGAAATCGTGCTCGGTGACGGCAATTCACAGGATGGTGTGGATAAGGGTTTCCTGTTCAAGCTTGACCGTGAACCGTTTGATCCGCCGGTCACGATTTATCTTGGTGACGTGATCAATTTCATCAACACCAAACTCGGTGGTGGCGATGTGTCGACGAATCCCGGCATGGCCCTGATCAGCCAGGCATTCCCTGGCATGAGTCCGGCCAATTTCAACTCAAGCAACCAGACACTGGTGAACATTTATGAATTCAGCCTCAATTCTACGACCAAGGAATTCCTGTTTTCTTTCAATCTTGATGTGGAGAACTCCAATCCAGACGTTGGCCTGATTGCTCTGCCGCCCGTCTTGTCGAACTGGCTGAAAATAGAAAGTCTGGCCATTTCATTTTCTGCCACCAGTCAATCCTGATCCGTTTTGACCCATACTGACTTTGCGCCATGTCCAATACTGCTATCGACCTCACCCTCGGCCTGAACCTGCAAATCGGGTCTGTTCCTGTTTCCCTGAGCGCAGAAGTGGAAAGCGACTCGGCTGGTTCTGTCTACACCTTCAGTGGTTCGGTACAGGATGCCACGATAGATATAGGCAAGTTCATGAGCTATATCGGCCAGCAGTTTGGTGTCGATGTGCAGTTCCCGCCTGAACTGAATCTGGAAGCTATTATCGACTATGTGGCAGGACAGATCAGGTATGCCAAACCTGTCAGCGGTGCGACCACGACAGAAATGGGCATGGCCGCCAAGTTTGACCTCGTGTACCGGAACGGTGGCAGCACCGAGACCTTCAGCTTCAGTTTTTATGCCGATACCATACTGACCAGCGGCTCCAGTGTCAGCAGCTACGTGGTGGGAGCATCAATCGACACCAATCTGGCCTTTAAGGATTTGCCCCTGGTCGGCACCATACCGGTATTCAATGAATACACGCTCAAACACCTGGGCTTCAGTTATACCAATGCCGACCCGGCGCAAAACAATGGCAAGCCGGTCAGCTTCAATATCCCCAAGGTGTCACAGAGCAGCAATCCTTTGAAACCTGCCGGTTCACCGCCTTCGCGCGAAAGCAATAGCTATGCGATAAATACTTCAGGCGACCAGACCACCTTCAGCCTCGACAAAAAAGGCTTTGCCTTTACCGCCGGCCTGATGCGAGAAGGCAGCAACAGTGCCGTCAGCAATTTTTCCCTGCCCATGGCCCTGCCTGCCGCGCCGGCTTCGACAGCGCCAGCCACCTATTATCAGGGTAGTGGCAGCGTCAACGCCAGCCCGCCAGCCAGCCCGATCAACTGGATCAAGATCAACAAGACCTTTGGCCCGGTTGACCTGCAAAAAATCGGCCTGAACTATAAAAGCGGTGAAGCGACTTTTGGCCTGTCTGCCGGTTTTTCCATGGGTGGCTTTTCGCTGGACCTGCAAGGCCTGTCCATCACCTTCCCCCTGCCTTTGCCAGGCATGCCTGCTGGCGATACAGTCAGTTTTGATCTTGATGGCCTGGCGATGGACTTCCAGCGTGGCAGCCTCAGACTGGGCGGCGCTTTCCTGAAAGTCATCCAGAACGACATCACCAATTACTATGGTGAAGTGGTGGTGCAGGTGGCCAGCTATGGCTTCAAGGCCATAGGCGGCTATGCCCCGGCACAGCACGGCAATCCGGCATCCTTCTTCATCTATGCCAACCTGCAAGTGCCCTTGGGTGGCCCGCCCTTCCTGTATGTATCGGGCCTTGCCTTTGGTTTTGGCGTCAACTATGCACTCAACCTGCCCACCATGGCGACCCTGCCCGGTTACCTGCTGTTGCCTGGCAAGGCCCCGGCACAACCATCGAATGCAGGTGCAGCCTTCAGCAGTGTACTCACACAACTGGCGGGCGGCTCCAACCCTGTCGTGACCAACCAGCCCGGTCAATACTGGGTGGCTGCTGGCATACAGTTCACCTCCTTCAACATGGTCTCGGCCTTTGCCCTGGTCACGGTCTCGTTTGGTGTCAGTACACAGATAGGTTTGCTCGGCTCCTGCTCCATCACGTTACCGAAGGGAGCAAGCAGCCCGCTCGCCTACATAGAAATCGATATCGTCGCTTCGTTCACGCCAGACAGTGGTGCGCTGGCAGTCGCCGGCGTCATCACCCCTGCATCTTACCTGTATGGCGACTTCGTCAAGATCAGCGGTGGCTTTGCCTTCAATATATGGTTCAGCGGTGAGCACAAAGGGGATTTTGTCGTCACGATTGGCGGCTATAACAGTGCCTATTCCAAACCGGCCTGGTACCCGGCCGTGCCACGTATGCAAATGGGTTTTGCGCTTGGGCCTTTCCAGGCGTCCGGCTCATCCTACCTGGCGCTGACACCGGCAATGTTCATGGCGGGCATGCAGTTTTCTGCCACCTTCTCACTTGGCTCCATCAAGGCCTGGTTCAATTGCGGCATGGACTTCCTGATTGCCTGGGCGCCCTTTGTCTACCAGGCAGATGCCTATGTCAATGTCGGCTGCTCGGTCGATCTGGGCCTGTTTACGATACGTGTCAGTGTCGGTGCCAATCTGCAGGTCTGGGGACCGTCATTTGGTGGCCGTGCAGAAGTTGATCTCGATATCGTCAGCTTTACCATTCGCTTCGGTTCTTCTGCCCCCAATCCTGCCCCTGTCAGCTGGCAGAATGTGGCAGACAACTTCTTGCCTGGCAGCGGTTCCACATCAACAAACTCTGCCAAGACTGTGTCTGCGCGCAGCATGGGCATGCTCAGCATGCAGAAATCGGCCCAGGCCCAGAAACTCGCAGCAAGCAGCAATGACGCAGGCAATACTGATAACAATGCTTCGGCATCGGTAGCAATAGGCTTGCTGCAACAGGACATCGTCGATGCCGAAGGCCGGACCTGGGACTGGATCATCGATCCGAATCAGTTCCAGTTGATGACTGCATCAACCATACCATCAAACGTGGCACGCTGGAGTACCGGCAGCAGCACGACAACGACGATACCAAATGTATTGCCGATCGCCAGCACCACGGCCTTGCCGCATCTCGTGGCAGCCAGTGAGTCTTACTCCAGCACGCAAATATGGAACCCAACGATCAGCGTCAAGCCCATGAAGCTGTCGGGTGTGCAGACCATTCACACCATCACGCTGACCAAAGCAGACAATAACGGCAGCTTCAATGACTACATTGATGAAGTGCAGATACAGCCCGTACTCGGTAATTCGAATACTGCTCTGTGGGGTGACCCGAATGTCAGCAAAGACGCCAATACAGTGGCCCTGCTGTCCCACACATTGATGGGTTTCAATATCACGGCACTGCCAAGAAACCCCTTGACGGTCAACAATGTACCGCTGATACAACTGATATTTACGGCTGGCAACCAGACTACTTTCAGCTATACCTCACAACAGTCTGACCAGAATTACACCGTCACCTCGACCATTACCAAACCGGACGAAGATTTACAGATCAGTGTCACCGGGGCCAGCACGCAATCGATGACGAACCAACATTATGTACTCAGTTCACTGACCAATAGCTGGGTCAGCGGCCAGCGTAATATCTTGCTCGACGACCTGACGGCCAATGGCTTTGGCACCTATACGCCTGCGCAATTGAATCTGACCGCGATGGCAACGACAGAAGCCCTGACAGACTGGCCGCTGGTGGGAGTATTGGGCGAAGCGATCGCAGCCTAGCAAGGGTGATCTGCGCCAAGTAATGCATGAATGAACATTTTTTGAAGGTGTGAATCAACATGGCTGTCAATGACGACGAAACCTATTTGCTGAACCAGCAGGTATCCTTTATCCAGCATTTTCTACCGGGCCTGGATGCCGGTGGTTACCAGTTGCAGGTAAGGCAAAACATACTCGATAGTGCTGGCAACGCCGTCGCCGGCGCAGACTATAGCAACAGCTATACCTTTGCCGTCACGGCAGACCGCTTTGCGATTTCACAGCCTGGCAATGTGATCAGTTCGGTCTTCCCTTCTGACAATGCCTCGGGTGAATTCAGCAATGTCTTGCCACATGTGGTGTTTTCTCAAAAGACCTTCCCCTGGGTGCGCTACCCGACCAATCAACTGCCCTATTCACCACCAGAGCCAGGCACGGACACCGATGCCGACGTGCCGACCTGGTTATGGGTCATGCTGCTTGATGAAGACGATGTCAGCGCCTGCGCCGCTGAAGGCTTGAGCCTGAACCTGACGCCAGCAACCCGCAGCGTGGCCGATCTGTTTCCGCAGGCTGCTCTGCCATCTGGCACAACCAGCAGCCTGGGGAATAATTATTCCTACTTTAATGGCGCCACCACCATACTGGGGCTGGAACCAGGCGAAACATTGACAGATGCCATTCAGACCATTGATGTGCCCCTGAGCCTGTTCTGGAAGATCGCCCCCAGTGTCGATGACTTGAAGCAGATGGCCCATGGTCGCGTGGTCAGTCTGATCAACCAGCCGACTACCACCAATACACCAGATCCAGGTGAACCTACCGGTTCATTCTCCGTCGTATTTGGCAACCGCCTGCCTGCCACCGGCAAAAAGACAGTAGCCTTTCTGGTGTCGCTGGAAGAATTGCAGAACTTTCTGCCCAGTACCAGCAGCGGCGGCGCGCCAACGGGTAACACCTTCAATGGCAACCTTTCATTGAGGCTGGCTGTATTAAGCAACTGGACTTTTTTCAGCACTGGCCAGCCAGCGACCTTTGTCCACCAGTTGCTGAGCCTCAACGGCCGTGTGATTGACGACCCGAACAAGCAGCCACCGCCCGCTGCTGTCAACACCAACCTGCGCCTGCTGTACCAGGGGAACAATGCAGTCGTGCGCGGGGCACTGGATATGGGTTATGTACCGCTCAACGAAACCCTGCGCACAGCAGGTCAGACAGTGTCCTGGTACCGTGGCCCGCTCACACCTTACCAGGTCACGCAGTCGTGGCTGCAGGTGCCGATTGCCTCACCCGATGCCGCGACCATCTTTGACCCGACCACAGGATTGCTTGACACCTCCTATGCCGCAGCCTGGACCATAGGCCGCATGGTGGCCTTGCAGGATACGTCATTCTCGACAAGCTACTACACCTGGAAGCGCGACCTGGAAATGCAGATACAACAATCGGTGGAAGACCAGATGCTGGAACAGAGCCTGGGAGCTTCGCTGAACCTGGCGCCGCAGAGCAGGCAAATGAAACTTGTGGCTGGCGCACCGGCTCCGCATGGCTCTGGTTCACTGCTGAAACGCACCATCATGTCACTCAATCCTGAGATTTAATATGAAATCCGTGTACAAGCGCTCATCGCTGATCAGTAACCTGCAGACAGCCTATTCCAGCCCCGCCAACGTGCAGGCCAACCTCCCAAACCCCGCCATGCCGCAAGTGCTGGTGGACTGGCTGGCCAACCTGGCACTGCTGCATGGCGTGCCCTTCAATTATCTGGTGCCGGATGAAAACATGCTGCCACCAGAATCACTACGTTTTTTTTACCTGGACAGTAACTGGATTTCGGCCTTGACGGATGGCGCCATGAGCATAGGCCGTAACCTGACCACGCAGGTCGATACGCCGGAAATGAATCTGCAATCCGCCGTCTTGCCAGAGGTGACCATGCAGGTCAAGAGCACGGCATCACAGGTCAGGGCCAAGGCATTTGGCACAACCGCTGCTGTCGACCAGAACAATGCCACTGTCATCAGCGGATTCATCATGCGCTCTTCGCTGGTGCTTGACTACCCAAGCATGGGAGTGAACGTCTATCCGCTTGGCGGCACACCAAAAGACCCGAATCCTGTCATGCTGCAGATACTGCGACTGGAGCAACTTGGCCCGCAATCAGACACCCTGATCTGCCTGATTGCCGGCGATGCCTACCGTGTCGACATACACGAAGCACCACAGGCACTGCACTATGGCATAGATTGTTTCCAGAATGGCTGCACCGTCAGGGGCCATGCCGCAACGGCGGTCAAGAATCTGTACACCTTTGGCAACGTTACGTCGACCATCAATGGCACCACAACCAATAGCGTCACCATGAGCCAGACGGTGACACCGACTGATATCAGCTCATGTTTCCGTAGCATATCGCCACGCGTGCTGGGCATGGATACTTTGTCCAAACTGATCCTGCGAGCCAACCAGTCTGTCGCGCCACCTCCGGGCACCACGACCCCAAGCAGCATAGATTCGGCCGAGATGGGCTTTGAAATGACCGAGGGTGTGGGCATGGTCAGTTTTTATAAATCGAATACCTGAATTCATTAAGCCAGCGACAGAAAATCATGATGAACGCAATTGTTCCACTCAATATCGCAGCACTGCGCGTCAACAATAATGACGCCACCAATGTCGTGGGCGGTTTCCAGGGCAAGACAGCCAGCTTCAATTCCATGCCCTGGTACAATCCCAACGGCGGCTCCCCGCCAGCAGCGGCCAGTACCGGTGACAAGATTTACAAGCCGCTTGGCAGCACTACCAGCGGCGCACCGCTGAACAGCCCCGCCAACCCGCTCGGTGTCGGTGTGCATCTGCAATGGGAATTGCCTGACTACTTCCGCAAGGGGACTCAACCTGCAGAAGGTGGAAATCTGGTCTTCCCGGCCGCACCAAACCGCTGGCTGGTGACACGCTTCCTGAGTTTTTATGACCCGGCAACACAAGCTTATGGCAGCATCAGCAGCAAAAGCTGGGTAGTGGAAAGCGACTATCTCGCATCATCGCTGCAAGCCGACTCATCCGGCATTATACGGCCTGTCATTTCTGTCCCCATCCCTGCCCAGCCCGGCTTTCAGCAACAACCTTTCATGTACATGGGACGGGTGGTCGATGCCGCAAGCTGGAACCCGGCCAATACGCCGGCATCGAATTACCTGCCCTATTACAAGAGTACCGATGGCAGCCCGCTCTACCTGACTTCCATCGGTTTTGTCGGTGCCTATTTTGGCTCTTACTATCCTGAATGCTGCAGCGTCTTTGGTTTCTGGGACAATTTTTCTGATGTGCCTTATCCCGGTTACAAGTCTTTGTATGAGGCATTGAAGGCAAACGCCACGATACAGTTTCGCACCAGTTACCAGGTGACAGGCTGGCTCAATGAAAGCATGTCCGATCCACTTGCCAATATCGATGCCCATATCACCGACGACTATAACCAGTACCTGAGCGACTGCAATAACAACCACGTCGCGCCTGAACTGACACCCAATGATTTTTTCCAGCAGATTACTGCCGGAAAAATGAAATGGACTTTCAATATGGCCGACGTCGGTTATGAACTCAATGAAGATCACACGATAGCCTCGCTCAATTATCCTGAAGAAACCCTGTCCGCAGGCACTACGCAGGAGGTTGTCTGGAACATGCTCAGCAACCCTGGTACGACTTACTTTTTGCAATCGAATAATGCATCAAACGTTTCTGTCTGGGATACCGAAGTCGAAATTGCCGTCGGCAATTCAACCGAAGAAGCGGTGGCGGCCATGCTCAAGACTGACATGGGCCAGCAGACCAGTGACACGAATGTGCTGACCAATTATGAATACCTGCTCGATGCACTGCAACTGGGCCTGCTGGCTGATCTGGAAAAAACCCCCAATAAACTGATCGCGCTGGAAGAAGCACTGCACAGCAATGCCTTCTCTACCGACCCCAGTGGCTACCTGTGGATCATAGGCAGCCAGGAAGTCAGTGGTGACACCCCTGTCAATCCGGATGATGAAGTGACGCTGCCACTGGACCTGGCAGAGCAGCTCTACCTGCTGAACCAGGCACAGAAAAACTATGACATGGGACGCGCCGCCCTCTCGACCATGCGCAAGCAATTGTTCATGGACTGGACCCATTATGTGAAACTGTACACAGGTGAAATCACTGATCCCAACATCAGCATCGGCAATATGACGAATTTCATCAACACCGCCAGCGGCGGTGAATTGAATGCCGTCATCGCCAAGGGTAATGCCGTCGGCATATTGTCGTATATCACGAATGAAGAGTCTGGCGCTGTAACCGGCATCAACCAGCCTGTCAATGGTGTATCACTCTCCAGCCTGGCTTACAAGGTCTGGGACAATTACCAGATCGTACAAAATGCCCTGGCCGCTTACCCGGCCTGGCAAGTGCAGTGCACGAGGAATGATCCCTTCTATCTGCCCAACGAACCGCTGGTGCTGATGCAGGGCGACATGATGGAACCTGCGCGCAGGAATGGCAAAGCTCAGCTGACCTTCGTTCGTCTGAGCCTGGAAATACTGGGCCAGCTCAATATCTGCTACAACGGCAATCAGTTGCAGGTCACTGCCAGCAGTACAGGCATCGTTCCTGCCGTCAACAGCAGTATCCCCATGGGCGCCGATGTCAGCGCCTTGTTAGGCGAAGCGTGTCTGATCACTCCCATGCTGGCGACAGCGGTGGCATCCAGCCTCGCTGCGACAGGCGGCGCCAATAATCCGGCCGTCAGTTCGCTCCCGGCTTTTACCACCAGCCTGATGTATGCACAAGGTGGGCTGAGCCCGCTCGATATTGCACCGAATGCTGGTGGCGTGCCGGCCCCTGCCGATACCGGTCTGTTTACGACGGTGGCAGGCGACAATTACCAGCCTTCAGCCAATCCAGTCGTTGCTATCAGCGCACCACAGTCGCTGGATATCACTTTCAGCAATGCTGCCAACAATGGCTGGGCGCCCAATACCATAGGCTGGAGTACCCAGGCAACGCCAGCCGGTTTCCCGTCGAGCCAGGTCAATCCCTTCCTGCCCGTATTCATGGTCTGGAATGTCAGGCTCAATCCCTTGTTGTGGGAAGCCAAGGACAGCAATGGCAATGCGATTTATTCACCGTCCAACCTCACCGACTTCTTTACCCTGGACACCGACGCCGTCGATTATGTCTACAAGATGAACGGCAACCAGGCTGTGAATTTCACTTCGCCTGATCCTGTCACCTATGGTAACTCTTCAACCATGAGTTCCAATTCCACCGGGGTGCTGGTCTACCAGATCAACTCCTATATCGCCGGCCATCCTGGTGACCCTGACAATCCTACCTTGCAGCAAATTGCCGACCTGTATGCGGACAAGAATTTCCTGGCGCAATCGATCAGCGGTTTCAATATCCAGCAGGTGTTGACTGCCGATGTCGCCCAGGTCGCCGTGGAAGACCTGACCAAGGGCAGCCGCGACAGCATCACCACGGCAGTCGCCAATGCGGCAAAACAGAATTCCTGGGACAACTGGTATGACTTTGGTTTCAACAGCCAGCAGCCCATATCGACTGGCTTGCTGGCGCAGGGGAATTTTGGTCCCCTGCGCTCGGGCTTCCTGGAGATCATGAGCATAGAAATCGTCGATGCCTTTGGTCAGCGCATGGACCTGGCGACCTCGGCCAGCAACCCTGATGGATCACTGGAAGTGATTACCGCTTACTCCATGACCCCGCCTGCAGAGGATACCGCCAACCAGGGCAAGATTTATCTGCCACCCAGGTTGCTGGCGTCAAGTCGCCTGTGGTTCCAGTGGCTGTCGGCTTCGTATGACACCAGCATCGCCGGTATCACCGGAGATTTTGAAGAAATGAGCCACCACCCGGCCACCTCGCCGGTCTGTGGCTGGGTCGTGCCCAATCATCTGGACAATAACCTGTTCTTCTACAATGCAGACGGCAGTCCTATAGGCACATTCGGCATAGAACACCTGACGACCAATCCTGCCCTGGTCTATCGTACACGTGCCGGCAATCTGGCCAATGCCACCAACAGTCTGGCGTATGACATCGGTGAACCAGGCTCGCCTACCGTCAACGCCAATCTGGCCAATTACATGTGGTACATCAATAGCCAGAATGCCAGCTACCTGCAAGACTTGATGAAGGTGATACTCGATTCTGCCGATTACATCAACCCCTCGCATTATGCGAGTGACGCCAATCTGTCCGTCCTGTTGGGTAATCCGCTGGCCCTGGTCAGGGCCACGGTTGGTCTGGAAACAGCCGGCAACCTGCTGCCGCTGTCGCAAGCTGACAATGGTCCCGGCAGCCCTTTCCCGCAGGATGTCAACAATAACCGTGTCAATTACACTGACCGCATGGCCTACAGCAGCGCCAACCTGCAAAACGTCAACTTCCCATTAAGACTGGGTGATCTTGCCAATCTTGACGATGGCCTGGTTGGCTACCTGATGGATGGAACGGGTGACAATCCCTACACAGGTGAGATTTTCTATGCCCCGGCAGCCGATCCCGGCATGCAGGGAGGCGTCCGCGCGCCGACTGAAACCACGGTGCAACTGACACTGAATGCGCCATCGCGCAACCTGACCATGCTGGTTGATCCACGCGCAGCCGTGCATGCGACGACGGGCGTATTGCCAGTCAATGAACTGAGCATACCGCCAGACCAGTACACAACAGCAATGAGCAGCCTGCAAGTCAATTTCGTCACCAGGCCCATGCTGAAGATGAGCCAGGGGCTGGTCGTCCCCTTGCCGGCAGAAAGTGGCTATGGCTGGTCATGGATCACGCCAGGTAACACCATCGATACGCCACTCACGCCAAATGCCGCCAATGAAACTCCGGTTTATGGTTATTCACCGCAGACCTTGCAGGAAGGCTGGCTGGAACTCACTCCCGACAGTAATGATGCGTAAATGAAGAACAATGCGAAAGACCAATACAAGAGTAATGCAAGCAAGCAGTAAAAACCGCGCCAGCAATCCTGGACATTGATTATTTTGATCAACCTAAAACCAGACAGAAGAAATTATGAGCTCAGTAATAATGACCATGAATAACCCTGCGGTACCGGGCACACCCGCTACCATTTATACAGGGGTCACAGCCAGCCTCAATATCGCGCTCACCAATGATACCGGGGCTGATATCAATCTCAATAGTGCCTCCAACCTGGAAGTGTTCATGCCGCTGTATTTTACGGCGGCACAACTGGAGCAGATGACGATCAGCAATATCGCACCGGCAGGCTGGACCTTCAGTTACAACAGCGCCGACATGTCCCTGCAACTGAACTGGACGGGTGGCAGCGCCCCCTGGTATAGCAACAGCGCCGTCACGTTCACGATCAATAATGTGCTGACGTCGAATACGCCCACTGCTGACGCGGTGCAGGTCAACTTCAACAACATAGGCGGCGCTGGTGTGCCCACTCAGGTATCGGCCGCACTGGCACTGGTTGCCCCTCCCGCGCCAGGCAACCTGGACCTGCAGCAGGTCTTGAATGTCGCGCCGGAATTTGGCGGGGTCGTCTATGTATCGGCCATCAGCAATCCACTGACCAATACCCTGTACCTGAATTTCAAGAATACCGGTAGTACGCCGTTGTTCAATGGCAATAACATGTGGACAGGCTCGCCCAAGGTATCAGTCAGTTTTGTGTATGGCACCACCAGCGGTTCGCTGGCGCCGGATGACAAGCAGCAGTCTTCACAACTGGGCTCGGCCTGGGCGATCAGTGGCGGCATCTACGTGGACCAGACTGATGGCTGGAGCATACAAAACCCGTCCGTTACCGGCCAGGCCAATTCACCAACATGGACATTGACACCCAACAACACCAACAAGCAGATCATCGGTACGGGCGACCAGTCCAATGTAACCTTCTCTTTCAGTAACATCATCTCAATGACACCGACTGGCCCGACGCAAATGTATGTGCAGTTTTCCGGGTTCATGGCCAATGACGGTACGCATTACAACGACACCGTTTTCGTTGTTTCCATCATCAAGCAGAATCCGCCCAATCCCGGTGCGATTGGCATCTACAGCCTGGCAGAAACCATCACCGTCAACAGCTCCACTGAACAAGTCACCATCCCGCTGACCTGGAGCATGTTCGGTGTCGGCAGCGTCAAGCTGAGTTTCTACATACCCGGCATGACCATACCCGAACACAAGTACACCTATGGTACGGCACATCCTGCGCTCAACTACGACACCGAATATCCCCAGATCACCGGCGTCACCAAGACCCAGACGCTGACAGTTTATTGCTGGGCATACTCGGATAGCAACTGGCAAAACCAGTTGAACAAGATACAGTGCACGGTGCCCCTGATCTTTCCACCGGTGATCAACAGCTTCACCATCCAGCCGACAACGATCGTGCCGCCGGCCAGCTACGCATTTCAGTTGCAATGGGATATCGCGGGGCAGGACAGTTTTGAAATCATTGCAGACACTGGCTCTGGCAGCCCAGTCAAGTTACCGGTACCACAAACCGTGACGTCTTATATTGTCAACCCGACCGCACCAGAAACCACGTATACACTCAATGTGTATGGCAATACAACTAACGACTGACCGGAGTATTTCATGCCAAATCCAAATGTAGTCACAGCCAATACTTCTGCCACTATCTCCGTGCCGGTTGGCACCGTCGTCAGTTTTGCGGGAACCGTCGCTCCGAACGGCTGGTTATTGTGCGATGGTTCTGGTATTACACAGGCAACCTATCCCAATTTATATGGCTTGATAGGTGCCAACGTCCCTGATCTTCGCAGCCGCTTCATTGTCGGTGCGGGTCAGGGCGGAGGTTTGTCCAATCGACCGCTGAAAAGCGCAGGTGGTGAAGAAACTCATTATCTGAGCGAAAATGAAATGCCTAACCACAGTCATGCATATGGTGTGGGCGGTGGTAACGGTGGCGGCAATAACGGGGGAGGTAATTCGGAAGGCTGGTCAACCACTAACTGGTCCTTTACAACCTGGACAGCCCGCACTGGCGGCAATGTGCCGCACAATAACATGCCGCCTTTTTATGCGCTGACCTACATCATCAAATACTAATGGACTGTAACAGTGAAAGCGGAAGTGAAGGACATGTACGCGGAGAACCAGGGCAAGACAAGGTGTCAGCAAATAAGCACAGCGATAGCGGTGCTATCGCGAGTATTTGCAACGCCGTCCTGGCTGCCGCGCACATGGCAGGCACTTCGCTTTTTACTGTTACAGTCCACTAAACTGCCGCGTCCGAAAGATAAAGCCCCGTTTTATCGCACTGGTGCAAACACAGACATACATATTTGCACCATTCCCACTCTTTTCTTTTTCAGATAAAAACTACCATGAGCACATTAACCAACACAGCCCCATCCCAATCTGCCGACGCCGTAGCCATCAACCCCTTGCCAGTCGGCGCCATCATTGCCTTTGGCGGCAGCGACGCGCCCAATGGCTGGCTGCTTTGCGTAGGCCAGACCATCAGTCAATCGACCTACCCCAATCTGTTTGCCGTCATAGGCGGCACGGTACCAGACCTGCGTAGCCGTTTTGTCGTCGGCGCCGGGCAAGGCAATGGCCTCAGCAACTATCCGCTCAAGAATACAGGGGGCCTTGAAAATGTAACACTCAATGTCAACCAGATACCCAGCCATCAGCATTTTGGCTTTGGCGAGGCTTATGATGACTGGCCACTTGGCTATCAGGGTAGCAACCAAAAAGGCAGCAAAGGCGGCATGGACAATGACAACCATTATTACGGCACAACCAATACCGGCGGCGGTCAGGCGCATGAAAATCGCCCGCCGTATTTTGCCCTGACTTATATCATCAAGTATTGAATGCAAGCGTGCCGCAACCATGTTGAGCAAAGTGCAGGGTTTATTTCTTCTGCTCCTGTTCGGTCTGCTTTGCGGCATGCTTCTCTAGCAGTTGCTTCACACCGGCAGCAAGATAGTCAGTCAGTTCATTCGGCACGGTCAGTGAAAGCTGGTAGTGCATGATTTCAAAACCCTGTGCAGTCTGCCGTATGACACCTGTCGCCTGACAGATGCCCATCTGCGTTTTCAACTGCTCGTCAAACCAGATCCAGTTGCGGTCCGGCGACATGCTGATGTGGCGGTTAAAGGATGTAAAGGCCCAGGCTGATGGGCGTTCAAAGTAGCGTTTGGCCCAAACTTTGAACTCATCACGCGTCCAGCGTTCTGTCTTGTCTGTTCCTATATACACGCCGTCTTTTGCCATCTTGTCGAAATACTGCAAGCGTGCATGGGCGGCATCATCGTGCCATTCATCAATGAAGCGCGCGACTTTTTCAGTCGTGACGGCAATCTCATCGGCGGACGCCTGTGCGACAAAAACCAGAGTGGAAGTCATCATCAGTACCTGCAAAAGTCTTTTAAGCATGTTGGACGCCTGGTCAATATAGGAATGTTATCTTGCAAACCCGGATCAAATCCTCTGCAGGTAATCATCGCGGGTGATGCGGTAAATCGGGCTGGCTGCTTCGCCGGATACATCATCAACCTCTGAAAATAGTCGCATGCCGATTTTCTCGAGGGTACGACGCGAGGGGATATTCGCAGGTCTGGTCAGACCAAACACTGCTTCTTCAGTCAAAACGACAAAAGCAGCGTGCAAGGCCGCCCTGGCCATTTCCGTGGCATAGCCTTTGCCCCAGGTATGAGCGGCAAAGCGAAAGTACAGATTCAGGCCGCTGAAGCTGGCAATCTGTTTGCGCATGATACCGCCAAAACCCAGAACCTGTTCTGGTTGTGCTGCCAGACGCACCGTCCAATAGCCAAAACCATGCCGGTCCCAGAAATCGGTCCAATCCTCGATCAACGCACGGGTCGCCTCCGGTGTGCGTACCCCACCGGGATTGTGCAGGTTGACGGCTGGGTCCCCATGTATCCTGATGGCGCTGTCCAGATCATCCATGGACAGCCTGCGCAGCACGAGCCGGTCTGTCCTGACTTGATCAAGCCTTGAATTTATCTGCATGTAGGCGCTCAGTCGAGATCCGCCAGCACTTTCAAATGAGCGACCACACTGCGCCCCAGAGCCGACAGGTTGTAGCCCCCCTCAAGACAGCTGACGATGCGCTTGTTTGAAAATTCTTTGGCGATCGCCATGATTTCTCTGGTGATCCAGGTGTAATCAGCTTCGACCAGGCCCATCTGCCCCATTTCATCTTCACGATGAGCATCAAAACCGGCAGAAATAAAGATCATTTCCGGTTCAAAGGCACGCAAGGCTGGCAGCCAGCGCTCACTGACCAGCTGGCGCACCACATCGCCGTAGCTGTGTGCCGGGACGGGGACATTCACCATATTGGGAGCTGGATGTTCAGTGCCGGTATACGGATAATAAGGGTGCTGGAAAAAACTAACCATCAGGACCCGTTCATCATTGCGGAAGGCTTCTTCGGTACCATTGCCGTGATGCACATCAAAGTCAACGATGGCAACCCGGCGCAGGCCGCGCGATTCGAGCGCATGCTTGGCCGCGACGGCAACATTGTTGAACATGCAAAAACCCATGGCTTCAGTCGGTGTTGCATGGTGACCGGGCGGGCGAATTGCACAAAAGGCATTTTCAACTTCACCGTCAATGACGGCATCTGTCGCCGCTACGGCGGCACCGGCGGCCCGCAAAGAGGCGCGCCAGGTATAGGCGTTAAGCGATGTATCGGCATCAAGCGGGAAATGCTCGTATTCCGAGCGTTCTGAAGGACAGTTTTCCCGTATCCGGTATATCGCATCTGCCGTATGTACCCTGGCCAGGTCAGCCTCGCTGGCTTGCGGCGCTTCACGGTGGTCAAGGAAATCACTGATGCGGCTGGCGATCAACTGATCATCGATCGCTTGCAGGCGTTCAGGCGATTCAGGGTGCCATGATCCCATTTCATGGCGTTTGCAGTCAGCATGGGTGTAGTACGCAGTAGTCATGTCTCTTTGCCAGAGCAGCGTCAACATACGCCGCGCCAGGATGTACCAGCGCGCCATATTCAGTCAACGTCAGTCGACGCCCTCTTCATTTTATCTGTCTTGACAACAGTTTCACCCTATTTGAACGATTTTGCAAATCCGTCTGTCTGAAACTTTTCACCACAGGCAACAGTTTCTGATATTTCGGTTTACACTGTATCCAGGGATTTGCCCTCCTATTCGCGGCTAGCGTTTCATGGCTAACGGATGCAGGGCGAGCGTACGTCATATGCAA
The DNA here is from genome assembly GCF_022568815.1 of Undibacterium paludis. Lineage (GTDB taxonomy): Bacteria > Pseudomonadota > Gammaproteobacteria > Burkholderiales > Burkholderiaceae_D > Undibacterium. The sequence goes on from NZ_JAKZHX010000010.1 coordinate 145,881, forward strand.
AACAAGCAGGTAATGAGCAAACCATTATCAATAAGGAAATACATGTTTTCCAAAGTACATAAAGTCGCAAAACAGGTCAACAGCATCATCATCGGCAAGGAACAACAGATACGCCAGGCTCTGGTCTGCCTGCTGGCCGGCGGTCACTTGCTAATCGAAGACTTGCCTGGCGTGGGCAAGACCACCCTGGCCCATGCCCTGGCAATATCGCTGGGCCTGAAGTTCAACCGACTGCAATTTACCAGTGACCTGCTGCCCGCAGATGTGGTCGGAATTTCTATCTTTGATCGCGAAAAATCACAGTTCATCTTCCATCCTGGCCCGATCTTCAGCCAGGTCCTGCTGGCCGACGAAATCAATCGCGCCACACCCAAGACTCAGTCATCGCTGCTGGAAGCGATGGAAGAAAGACAGGTCTCGGTAGAAGGGCAGACGCGCAACCTGCCCCAACCCTTTTTTGTCATCGCCACGCAGAACCCTGCCCACCAGGTGGGCACCTTTGCCCTGCCAGAATCACAACTCGACCGTTTCCTGATGTGTCTGTCGCTGGGCTATCCTGACGCAGCTGCAGAAAGAGCCCTGCTGATGGGGGAAGACAGGCGCAGTCTTTTGGCGCAACTGCCTGCTGTCATGCAGTCAGATGAGCTGATGCAGGCACAGCAGCAACTCAGGCAAATACATGCTTCGGCCCCCTTGATCGATTATGTACAGTCACTGGCCAATGCCACCCGCCAGGGCGATCTGTTTGCCGAAGGCATGAGCCCGCGCGCATCCATCGCCCTGCTGCAGGCGGCGCGCGCCTGGGCCGCCATGGAAGGACGTGACCATGTATTACCAGAAGATGTGCAGGCAGTCCTGATACCCGTGATTGCGCATCGCTTGCGCCCCCTGAAATCCCAGACCGGCAAGGTCAGCGCCAGCAGTGAGTTACTGGCGCAATTGATGAAGCGTGTCAGCGTCTGACGTCACCCCGGGCGCCTGGTATGTATTGACATTGACCGACACTGACTGACATTGGCATGTTTACTGCAATTCAAAAAAAACTGCGCAGGATGATTTTTCTGGAACACAAGCCGGAAAACGGCGAAGTGTTCCTCAATCAAAGGCGGGTCTTCACCCTGCCCAGCAAACCCGGCATGGTGTATCTCGTTCTATTGCTGATCATGTTTCTGGCCTCCACCAATTACAGCCTCAATCTTGGCTTTGCGCTCACCTATGTGCTCGGTGGCATCGCCTTGATCAATGTATTTTTTGCCTTTCGCAATCTGGCTTACCTGCATTTGCTGGCTGGTCCTGCCAGGGCCGTGTTCGCCGGGGAAGAAACCGAATATACCGTCTACCTGATCAACCGCCGTCCACAGGCGCGCTTTGCCATCAGTGTCGGCTTTGCCGCAAAAGGCCATCCTGAAAAATACGTCGATATCGCCGGTGACAGCCGTGTAACGGTGCAACTGAGCTTCCCGACCCAGACCAGGGGCTTGCAGGCAATTACCCGGATACGTCTGCAAACCTGGTTCCCGCTCGGTTTGTTGCGCGCCTGGAGTACCTGGCTGCCCGACACCCAGGCCCTGGTCTACCCCCAGCCGGAGGCGCATCCGCCACCCTTGCCGGTATCTGGCGCGGGGAATAAAAAAGAAGTTCCCGGTCACGCCGGTGACGAAGACTTTGCCGGCGTGCGCGCCTACCAGCCAGGTGACGCACTCAAACATCTGGCCTGGAAACAGATTGCCAGAGTTGATCCTTCGCTCGGCGGCAACCTGGTGACCAAGCAATTTGCCGGCGGCTCGGGCAGTGATGTCATGCTCGATTTTGCCGCGCTGCCACGCAACCTGGATACGGAATTAAAACTTTCACGCATGACCAGCTGGGTACTGGAAGCAGACCAGCAAGGCCTGGTCTATGGTTTTCGCCTGGGGTCTACACAGTTTGCACCAGCCCAGGGGCCTGAGCATTGCCATGCCTGTCTGCGCGCCCTGGCCCTTTACGAAATCTGAGCATGAAAACCCCTTTCTTCCGCACCATACTGTCGCGCGACAAGGCAGATACCCTGCTGCTGATTGCCGCCTGCACCTTTGTCCTGCTCCCCCACGCAGACCATGTCAAATGGTGGGCCAGTGCCGCTTGTGCCTTGCTGCTGTTCTGGCGCGGTTGGCTGACACTCACTGGCCGTCGCCTGCCGCCTTCATGGTTGCTGCTGCCCATCGCAGTGATAATGATGGCTGGTGTTTTCCTCACACACAGAACCTTCTTCGGCCGCGAAGCCGGTGTCACCATGCTGGTGATGCTGCTGACCTGCAAGCTGCTGGAAATGCATGCCAGACGTGATCTGTTTGTCGTCATTTATCTTGGTTTCTTTCTGTTGCTGACCAGTTTCTTTTATCAGCAGACTATCTTCGCCGCCCTGATTTCCCTGACCGGTATCTGCCTGCTGCTGACGGCACAACTGTCTTTCCACTACACGGGCATCGTGCCACCATTCAGGCAAAGGCTGAAACTGGCTGGTAGCATACTGGGCCTGGCAATCCCGCTCACTATCGTCGCCTTCCTGCTATTCCCGCGCATCCAGGGCCCCTTATGGGGTCTGCCCGGGGATGCCCAGTCTGGCCGCAGCGGTTTGTCGGACTCCATGGCACCAGGCAATATCAGCGAACTGGCACAATCAGAAGAAATCGCCTTTCGTGTCAAGTTTGACCAGGCAGTTCCTGCCAAACCACAGCTCTATTGGCGTGGTGTCGTCATGAACCAGTTTGACGGACGAAACTGGACACAGGAAAGCAGTAAGCCTCTGCTGGATACAAAAACCGATGTCGACTGGATAAGCTACACCGGCCAGCCCGTACGTCAGGAAATCACGCTGGAAGCAAACAAACAGAATTGGTTGTTTGCACTGGACATGCCTGCCGCACCACCGGAAATGGAAGGTAATAGTGATGGCAGTAGCAACCTGAATCGCCTGATGGAAGCGCGTCGTTCACAGATCACGACGGACAGGCTCAAATATGTTGCCATCTCCTATCCTGCATACCGGCTGGAAGCCAATAGCAGTAAGGAGATGCAGGCCCGTTCCCTGCTTTTGCCTGAGGGCTACAACCCCAGGACGCTGGCCTTCGCAGCACAGTTGCGCCAGCAATACCAGGACGACCTGCAACTGGCCTGGGCCGTACTTAACCACTTCCGTACACAAGCCTACAGCTATACGCTGGAGCCGCCACCCCTGGGTCGTAACAGCGCCGACGAATTCCTGTTCGATACCCGGGCAGGTTTTTGCGAACACTATGCCAGTGCCTTTGTGTTGCTGATGCGGGCAGCGGGCATACCGGCCCGTGTGATTGCCGGTTACCAGGGCGGCAGTCTGAACTCGGTGGATGGCTATCTCGAAGTACGTCAATCTGATGCCCATGCCTGGGCAGAAATCTGGGTGGCGGGCAAAGGCTGGATACGGGTTGACCCAACCGCAGCAGTAGCACCCGAACGTGTTGAACGTTCATTGAACTATGCCGTACCGCGCCAGGGCCTGGCCGGCCTGATCAATCTGAGCCCGGACGGGATTTCTGTCTTCAACAAGATTCGCATGCAATGGAGCGCCGTCAACAACTCATGGAATCAGTGGGTGCTCAACTACAATCAAGGCACGCAGATCAGCTTGCTGCATTCACTGGGATTTGAAAAAATTGACTGGACCCAGATCATCCTGGTATTTTTTGTCATCGCCAGTACGATCATGGGCTTGATTGCCTTGCCCATCATGCGCAATAAGCCACGTACAAGTCCACTCGATAAGGTATACTTTTCTTTCTGTCGCAAGATGGAAAAAAAGACCGCAGCACGTGCTCTGCATGAAGGACCACAAGCCTATCTGGAAAGATTGCGCCTCGCCTTGCCGGCGACAGATTTTGAAAACGCCCGGCGTTTCCTGTCACTGTATGCAGCCGCCCGCTATGGCAAAAACCCTGAGCCGGAAAATCTGTTGGTCCGGCGTTTGAAAACCTTGCTGGCTGAATGCCGCTAATTTTTATTGACGTATTTTGAATCCTCTCAATTTCCCTGTTTCCCTCACTGCTCGAAAACCGGTAACACTGACCAGGCAACTGACTTCCTGTCTTTGCCCGCTGCTGATCGCCACGTCCCTACTCTGTAATCAGACCGCCATGGCTGCGGAAAAGAAACATGTGAAAAAGCATGCAGCTGCATCATCAGCAAGCACTGCCAGCAGCGGCAAAACCCTTAAAAAAGAAGAAGGCCATTTTGAGCAGTGGAAGGAAGTCAACAACTTCATCGCCGAGATGGTGAACAAAAATGGCTTTACAGAAGCCGAACTGAAAGCCACCTTCAAGCAGGTCCGCTACACAGAGACCGCCAGACAACTGATGCGTCCGGCACCCGCTGGCAAACCCAAAAACTGGAAAGCCTATCGCGCCCGCTTTGTCGAACCCTATCGCATAGAAAATGGCATCGCCTTCTGGGACAAATATGCAAACGAGTTGGCCAGAGCAGAACAGCAATATGGCGTGCCCGCAGAAATCATCGTCGGCCTGATCGGTGTGGAAACCATCTTCGGCAAACAAACCGGTGGCTTTCGTGTCATGGACGCCCTGACCACACTGGCATTCGATTACCCTGACACACCCAACCGTGATGCGCGTATGGAATTTTTCCGCGCAGAACTTGAAAACATGCTACTGATGGCACGCGAATCTTCGCTGGATCCCTTTGTCTTCAAAGGTTCATACGCCGGCGCCATAGGCTGGCCGCAATTCATGCCTGGCAGCATCAGAAAGTATGCAGTGGACTTTGACGGTGACGGCAAAATCAACCTGACTGACTCCCCCGTGGACGCCATAGGCAGTGTCGCCCACTACCTGGCCGAGCATGGCTGGAAACGCAACTTGCCTGTCGCTTTTCCTGCAACACTGATCGTCAGTGACAAGTCCGAAGCTCTTACCACTGCCTTGGGGAAAGGTTTGACCGCCAGCTATCAATTGCAAGATTTAAAAGCCATCGCGACAACAGCCAGTAGCGAAGCGCCAGCAAATATCCCGTATGGGCTTGTCGATCTGCAAAATGGCAACGAAGCAACGGAGTATTGGCTTGCTACAGAGAACTTCTTTGCTATCACCTTGTACAACCGCAGCTACTTTTACGCGATGTCAGTTTATGACCTGGGGCGGACGATTGCAGCAGCTCGCGGAAAATGAATGCAAATGGTACGTCTTAAGAAGAGATGAAGAAAAATACCTCTTTACAGACCTGTCGCCTCGATTGTTAATTTATGTTATTCTGGTAATAGATTACCGGAATCAACATTGCCATTCGGTATTTTTTAATCTAGAGTGTTGTTATCTTGTTGTCACATTTGCGTATGAATAAAGCAAGGTGTCAAGAGATTTAACAATGGTTTGCTAATTTTCTGACAAGCAAATTCTATTTTAAAGATACAATATTACCGTTTGATTAATTTTTATTGAAGCAATTAAATAAAGCATCAATAGACAAAAACAGCGAGGTAATTATGGCAAATTTGACCCAGCTTGAATCCGATGAAATCGACTATGATCCAAACAATCTGTTGGATACTCTGATCAAGCAATTGCATCTGAAAAATGATGCAGCACTCTCAAGAGCACTGGAAGTTGCACCACCAGTCATCAGTAAAATCAGGCATCGTCGCCTGCCGGTCGGCGCATCATTGCTGATCCGCATGCATGAAATCAGCGATGTCAGCATCAAGGAATTGCGTGAATTGATGGGCGACCGTCGTGCAAAATTCCGCATCAGCGACAAGCAATTCAAACCAAAAGACGCAGCGTAATTCGTCCGAGGTTGACGGTCACCCGATCTTCTTTCTTGATGGTCGGAGACCGCGGCAGAATTGAAAAATACCGAAAGTGCGCCGAAAGCGTGGTTTCGGTATTTTTTTATGCTTGTTCCAGCCGCTGCTTTACTGTTGCCGTCCGCCAACATAAAAAAACGGACACACTTTCCATGCGCCCGTCATTTCAATACCAGTTATTTCTTGGCTCAAGCCGGAAAAACACCCGTCGACAGGTAGCGGTCACCGCGATCACAAACAACAAATACAATGGTGGCGTTTTCTACCGTCTGGGCAATACGCAAGGCAATTTCGCAGGCGCCGGCGGCAGAAATACCACAGAATATTCCCTCTTCCACTGCAAGCCTGCGCGCCATGTGCTCTGCATCTGCCTGCGAAACTGACTCCACTACGTCGACCCTGGCCTTGTCATAAATCTTTGGCATATAAGCTTCGGGCCATTTGCGTATGCCAGGTATCTGTGAACCATCTTCGGGCTGCGCACCGACGATCTGTATCTTCGGGTTTTGTTCTTTCAGGTAAGCCGATACACCCATAATGGTGCCCGTCGTTCCCATGGCGCTGACGAAGTGGGTAATCTCTCCCTTGGTATCGCGCCAGATTTCTGGACCTGTTGTCTCGTAATGAGCGAGCGGATTATCAGGATTGGCGAACTGGTCGAGTATGACACCGCGCCCCTCCGCCTGCATTTGCTCGGCCAGGTCACGCGCATATTCCATGCCGCCAGTCTTCGGAGTCAGCATGATCTGCGCACCATAAGCAGCCATGCTCTGACGGCGTTCTATGCTCAGGTTTTCCGGCATCAGTAAAACCATTTTATAGCCACGCATCGCCGCTGCCATCGCCAGCGCAATACCGGTGTTGCCGCTGGTTGCTTCTATCAGCGTATCACCCGGCTTGATGCGGCCACGTTCTTCTGCCCGCTTGATCATGGACAAGGCTGGCCTGTCCTTGACGGATCCGGCAGGATTATTACCTTCAAGCTTGCCCAGTATGACGTTGTTGCGCAATCGGTTGTTTTCACCTGGTATGCGTTGCAAGCGGACTAGCGGCGTATTGCCAATGGTGTCTTCGATGGTCAGATAGGACATAGTGAGCAGCTGAAAAATGCAAAGTCTTATTCTAATCTCAGTTACCCATAGGTGCTTGCCGCATAAGCACCTGCCGGACCTATGTCTTTATCTGCGACGTCAGCTGTTTTTGTTCATTTAGCTAGAGAAATCAAGCCCTTCACGCATCAAACCAGGCCATCGCACATGCTTATACATATTTTGCATAAGCTAATAAAAAACCCCGGAACAGTTCCGGGGGCCCTGGTAATTCGCACTAATGATGCTGAAGCTACCTGGTTTTCACTTCTTGGCGCTGGCAGATGCCTTGGATGCGGCGGATGCAGCAGAAGCAGCTGCTGGCGTTGCCGGAGCAGTCGGCGCTGAAGCCTTGGCAGCAGCAGATGCGGAGGCTGACGGGGCAGAGGCTTTGTCAGTCTTGTCTGCTTTATCTGCCTTGCTGGCCTTCTCGGCTTTATCTGCCTTGGCAGAAGCAGCAGGTTTTGCAGCGGCGCCCGGCTTGGCCTGGCCATTGACAGTCAAGCCTGCTTCAGACAGCTTGGTAGAATTCTTTTCGCCTATGCCTTTGACGCGGCTTTCAAAATCAGCCCAGTCCTTGAAGGCGCCATTCTTGGTACGCTCTTCGATGATGGCCTTGGATTTGGCCGGGCCTATGCCCTTGATACCATCGAGTGCAGCCTGATCCCCTTTATTGACATCGACATCAGCAAATGCAAAACCTGTAGCAGCCAACAAGGCCATCATTGCAAACAGTAATTTCTTCAACATGCGAACACTCCCTAGAAATTTGAACAGCCATTTTTCAGATATATAGTCCAGTATGATTCCCTGCCCTACATGGACATCAACGAATCCGGCACGGAATCGTTGACAAGTATTTCACAGAAATGTGTCAGTTTGAAGGCAGGTTATGGTACCGAAACCTGATCCCCAAGTTTCTCCAGCAAAAAATCAATAAAGCAACGCAGCTTGGCCGGCATCTGGCGTCTGCTGGCATATACAGCGTACAGATTGCCGTCAAAGCCGGAACCATCTGCACCGACTGTTTTCAGCCTGCCGGTAGCCAGGTCATGATCAACCAGCCATCCAGGCAAGAACGCAGCCCCCATACTGGCCAGCACACAATGGTAGCTCAGGGTCGTGTCACTGGATTTCATGATGGTATTGAACTTCAGTGCGGGGTCATTCGCCAGCGATGGCAGGTTCAGGCGTTCCAGTTGAACATAATTCGGCATGATCATGGCAATGGTCCTCCTTTCGCCAGCCAGTTTTTGCCTGTCCAGAAAAGCCGGTGTGGCAACAAGGTGAAATTTGAGGCTGCATACCCGCCTGGCGATCAGCGATGGTGTAGGGTCATCAGTCACGCGCAGGGCCAGGTCAAAGCCGTCCGCCACCAGGTCTGCCATATGATTATCGAGATGCAGGTCAATGCGTATTTCCGGATAGCTGGAGTGAAATTCAGCCAACAGGTCAGCAAAACCTGCATTGGCACACCAGACTGGCGCACTGATTTTCAATTCGCCGCGTGGTGGCCCGCCAGCCTGTGCCAGGCTAGCGACGGCAGTATCAAGAATATCGAGCGCCTGCCGCCCCTGCTCGAAAAAATTTTTACCCGCCTCGGTCAGGCTCATGCTGCGACTGCTGCGATTGAGCAGACGCGCGCCAAGCTTGCGCTCCAGCCTGGCGATATGCTTGCTGACCATGGGTGCCGCCATGCCAAGCCGGTCAGCCGCCGCCGTGAAACTGCCAGCCTCGACGATTTCGCGAAACACCCTGATGCCGTTGATATCGAGCTCGTCCATGCCATGCCTTTGGGTCGTCAGAGAAGTCTTTCAATGTTTCCATTTATGGAAACAATACAATTACTTTAACACTATCGATTTCCGGATTGAGAAACATTATCATGAAAAATAATGTAAAGCTTGCACGCAAGTCATTCACGTAGCTGATCCCTTTCGATCAGTCATCGCAAAGGACAAATATGAAATTGCCTACCTACTTCATCTCGCACGGCGGCGGCCCCTGGCCCTATATGGAAGATTTACGGCGCGCCATGCATGCGCTGGAAGTATCGCTGGTCGACATACCGCACCAGTTGCCCGAAAAACCCAAGGCGATATTGATGATATCCGCCCACTGGGAAGAGACTTCATTCCGCGTCATGAGCAACCCATGGCCGGGCATGGTGTATGACTATTCCGGTTTTCCCGAGCACACCTACAAAATACGCTACCCGGCCCCAGGCATGCCGGCGCTGGCCGAACAGGTTGTCAGCCTGATCAGGCAAGCCGCTCTGCCAGCACAGCTTGACAGCCAGCGCGGGTTTGACCATGGCGCATTCGCACCGCTGGCAGTCATGTACCCCGAGGCCGATATGCCGGTGGTGCAATTGTCACTACGCACGGGCCTGGACCCGGCAGAGCACCTGGCACTGGGCAGGGCGCTGGCGCCTTTGCGTGACGAAGGCGTGCTGATCATCGGCAGCGGCCTCAGTTACCACAACCTGCGTCGTTTTGGCCCGCTGGCGAAAGAACCTTCATCAAGCTTTGATGACTGGCTGCAGGACAGCCTGGTCGCCAGCAGCACGACAGAAAGAGTCGCCCGCCTGATCCACTGGGAAGACGCCCCGTCAGCACGCATCGCCCACCCCAGGGAAGAGCATTTATTGCCGTTGATGGTGGCAGCGGGCGCTGCAGAAGGAGAAGTCGCCAGTTGCGTTTATCATGAAGAAAACATCTTTGGCGGCGTGGTCGCATCGAGCTTTCGCTTTGGTGCAATAGACAATTAACGACCTGTCAGCGGTAAGGAGCAGGCGAGCCTGAGTGCCTGCTCCTTACCCTTGATCATTACATCATCATGCAGGGAACAGTTCTTCTCGTGTCACGGTCGCTGTACCCAGCTTGCCGACCACAATGCCACCGGCACGATTGGCGATGACCACCGCTTCTTGCATGGATTTGCCCTGCGCCAGCATGACAGCCATGGTGGCGATGACGGTATCCCCGGCGCCAGAGACATCAAACACTTCGCGCGCCATGGCGGGTACATGGGTCACGCCATCGGCAGTGAACAGGGTCATGCCTTCTTCCGAGCGGGTCAGCAACAGACCGTCGAGTTGCAAATCCATGCGCAGTTGCTGGGCCTTTGCCGTCAGTTCTTCTTCGCTGGCCCAGTCACCAATGATCTGCTTTAACTCTGACTTGTTCGGCGTCAGCAGGCTGGCGCCGGCATAACGCCTGAAGTCACTGCCCTTGGGATCAACCAGCACGATTTTACCGGCAGACCTGGCGGCAGTTATCATGGCACTGACATTCACCAGACTGCCCTTGGCATAGTCAGACAACACCACAACATCAAAGCCGGTCAATAAAGAGTTGAAACGATTGAGCTTGTCGCGCAACACATGCTCTGTCGGGCGCTCTTCAAAATCGATGCGCAGCAACTGCTGCTGGCGGCCTATCACGCGCAATTTGATGATGGTGGAAATCTGCTGGTCACGACTCAGGTAAGTCTGTATGCCGGAGGATTCGAGCAGGCGCTCCACACTGTTGCCGGCATCATCATCACCAATCACTCCCATCAATGCAGCCTGCACACCGAGCGCCACCGCATTGCGGGCAACGTTGGCCGCACCACCAAGGCGCTCTTCGCTCTTTTCCACGCGTACGACAGGTACAGGCGCTTCCGGCGAAATGCGATTGACTTCGCCGAACCAGTAGCGGTCCAGCATCACATCGCCGGCAACCAGAATACGTTTAGTTTTTGCGTCCATATGCTGCATAGTTATTTATTCGTGAGTACCGAGCGGCCTATGCCGTGGTATTCAATACCGAGCTCAGTCATGACGTCAGGCTCAAACAGGTTACGCCCATCAAAGATGACCGGTTGCTTCAGTTTGGTCTTGACCAGATCAAAGTCCGGGCTACGGAAGGCCTTCCATTCGGTCACGATGGCCAGGGCGTCAGCATCAGTCAGTGCATCCATGGGATTAGCCGCATAGCGTATGGACTCCAGCAATTCAGGGGCATCATAAAAATCGAGCTCCAGCACGCGTCTGGCTTCCTGCATGGACACCGGGTCATACACGGCGACAGTCGCACCAGAACGCAGCAACTCACCAAGCAGTACGCGTGAAGAGGCTGCGCGCATGTCGTCCGTATTGGGCTTGAATGCCAGACCCCAGACGGCGAAATGACGGCCACTCAGGTTCTGCCCAAAACGCTGCTGTATCTTGTTGCCCAGCACCTGCTTTTGCCTTGCATTAACGGCTTCCACCGCCTGCAGGATCAGCAGGTTCAGGCCATAATCCTGGGCTGTGCGCTCCAGTGCCTGCACGTCTTTGGGGAAACAGGAACCGCCGTAGCCGCAACCGGCATACAAAAAGCTGTGACCTATGCGCGGATCAGAACCTATGCCATGACGAACTGCCTCGATATCGGCACCGACATGGTCAGCCAGGTTGGCCAGCTCATTCATGAAAGAAATGCGTGTCGCCAGCATGGCATTGGCCGCATATTTGGTGAACTCGGCGGAGCGTACATCCATCCAGAAAGTACGCTCGTGATTGCGGTTGAAGGGCATGTACAGCTTCTTCATCTGGCTGCGCGCCTTTTCACCCTGGGGCGTCTGGTCGCAACCGATGACGATGCGGTCAGGGCGCATGAAGTCTTCAACCGCCGCGCCTTCCTTTAAAAACTCAGGATTGGAGACCACAGAGAATTCTGCCGTTGCACCGCGACCAGCCAGCTCTTCAGAAATCGCTGCACTAACGCGGTCTGCCGTACCGACAGGCACGGTAGATTTATCAACGATGACCTTGAAGCCCGTCATGTATTTGCCGATATTCCTGGCTGCTGCCAGCACATATTGCAGATCAGCAGAACCATCTTCGTCAGGCGGTGTGCCGACAGCGATGAACTGTACATCCCCATGTTTGACACTGGCTTCTACGTCGGTAGAGAACTGTATGCGGCCGGCAGCGCGATTACGCGCAACAATCTCTTCGAGGCCAGGTTCATGGATGGGGATGCCGCCATTGTTGAGGATATCAATCTTGCGCGGATCGACATCCAGGCAGAACACGTCATTACCCAGCTCAGCCAGGCAAGCACCTGTGACCAGACCGACATAACCTGTACCAATAATTGTGATTTTCATTTTTTGATCACCAAATAAAAATAAGTCATTCTGTACATCTGAGTATCCAGTAATCCACATAGAGTTTCAGATCACAGCCCTTATTCAACATTCTTTTAATTTAACGAGTATCGATGAATTCCAATATAAGCGTAGCGAGCGGTGCCACTTTTTTGAGAAGCGTTTCGTACTGAAGTACGACGATGAGTTTCCCACTTCAACAAACTAAAAATCGCTCCGCACAGTAGCTTGGACCGGGATTCATTAATTCATGACATTCAACTCTTCCGTCCTGCGCGGAGGATAGGTTTCCCACTTGCTGCAACCAGGGCAATGCCAGTAAAACTGCCTGGCCTTGAAACCGCAATTGGAACATTGATAGCGCGCCAGTTTTTGTGCATAACCATGCACCAGGTTCTTGACCACGGCCAGTTCCGGCCGGATTTCTGGCGGTGCTGCCATCAACCTGCCATCAAGCAATTTGTTCAGGCCCAGCAGGGTCGGGGTACGGCGCAATTCTTCACTGGCCAGGTTGTTGACGGCCTCTATGCCTTCAAGCTCCAGCGTGGCCTTGAAGGCGACCTCCAGCAAATCAATCGATGGCGCCTCTGCCAGGTAATTATTAATGAGATTCAACCCCTCTTGCGCCTTGTCGAGCTTCTTGTAGGCATCCATCAGGCGCTGCGCCACCAGGGCAACATGCGGCACACTTTGCTGCTCTACCCTGCGCCAGGTCGCCAGGGCATTTTCTGTGTCACCCTTGCTCTGATACACATCCCCCATGAGTATGATCGCTCGTACATTGTTCCTGTCGATGGCCAACGCTTTTTCCAGCGTGGCAAGAGCGGCATCGGTATTGGTGTGCACCAGTTCGTCTTGCGCAATCTCGCAATAAAACTGAGCGATTTCTTTTTGCCTGCCACCAGCACCGCATTCCTGCAAGGCATAGGCCGCTTCGATGGCGCGCGCCCATTCTTTTTCGCGCTGGTAGATTTCCAGCAGGGCGCGCCTGGCCTGGGCTTCATACGGGCTGTTGGCCAGCAGGTTATAGGTTTCTTCGGCACGATCAAGCAAGCCGGCTTTCAGGTAATCCTGGCCCAGTTCATACATGGCCTGGGTTTTTTGTTCTGTCGGCAGATCGGGCCTGGCCAGCAGGTTCTGATGCACACGGATGGCGCGCTCGGTCTCTCCACGGCGGCGGAACAGGTTACCGAGAGCAAAATGCAGGTCAACCGCTTCCGGGTCCAGTCTGACGATATCGATGAAGACATCAATAGCCTTGTCTGGCTGGTCATTCAAGAGGAAGTTCAAGCCCTTGAAATAACCACGCGGCAGGCTGCGTGATTCCGAGATCAGCTGGCGTATGTCGATGCGGGCAGCAGCCCAGCCCAGGGTGAAGAACAAGGGGATGCCCAGTAGCCACCAAATTTCAAATTCCATGTGTATTTCTTCTTATTGTGTGCGGTCAGGTCGACCGTATTCAACGAGTTTCAAGCCATCCGGGCTTTGCTTTGCATGGTATGCAAAGAATCAGGTATTGCGAATGCTATCAGGCTGTGGCGCCTGAGTACTTGCCCTTTGTGCAGCTTCACGTTCTTTTTCAATTTCTGCCAAGGTCTTTTTATGCTTGTGCAGGTCACGCCTGTGGCGAAACACCATGGGCACCATGGCAAGAATACCGATGGTAAAGCCACCAACAAAGAAACCCAGCAACATGATGACCAGCGGTGCCGATTGCTGATAACCGAAAAAATATTGCAAAGTAACAATCTGATCATTTTTCAGGGCAAAGCCAAACAACAGGATAAATAGGACCGTGTAGAAAAATCCTGAAATATATTTCATGTATGCATCCTTAAGGATAAGCAGGGAATAACGCAATTATGACGTGCGATCCCGAAAAGAGCATTGTACTGAAAAAAAACGGCATATCGGAAAACCGATATGCCGTTTTTATTTTTACCTCGCTGTCGAAGCCCGATTGTTGACTAGTCAGCCTGACTTAGTCATCGTGTATCGGTTGCCCCACCATGGCATCTACACGTTCGCGCAATTCTTTGCCTGGCTTGAAGTGCGGTACCCGTTTTTCGGGAACCATCACCTTGTCACCGGACTTGGGATTACGGCCTATCCGTGGCGGACGACTGTTCAGCGCAAAGCTGCCAAAACCACGGATTTCTATGCGCTGCCCCGTTGCCAGGGCGTCCGACATGGCGTCCAGTATGGTTTTGACAGCGATATCCACATCTTTTGCTACCAGTTGTGGATACCGCTCTGCCAGACGAGCTATCAGCTCCGACTTGGTCATAGTAATAAAACCTTATGACTGTTGAGCTTAGTTTTTATTGTCGAGCTTGGCTTTCAACAAAGCGCCCAGGCTGGTTGTGCCGGATGCTGCGCTGGAATCAGTAGACATTTTTTGCATTGCTTCTTGTGTTTCAGCTGCATCTTTAGCCTTGACGGACAACTGGATGCTGCGCGCCTTACGGTCAACGTTCAACACAACTGCTTCAACGCTGTCACCAACTTTCAGGTGGCTGCCGGCATCTTCCACGCGGTCGCGGGAGATTTCGGATGCACGCAGGTAGCCTTCAACGTCGTCTGCCAGCTGGATGACTGCGCCTTTGGCTTCAACAGATTTGACAGTACCAGTAACGATTGCGCCTTTGTCGTTCATTGCGCAGTAGTTATTGAATGGGTCGCCTTCGAGTTGTTTAACGCCCAGGGAAACGCGCTCACGCTCAACGTCGATTGCCAGAACGATGGCTTCCAGTTCGTCACCTTTCTTGAAGCGGCGAACTGCTTCTTCGCCTGTTTCATTCCAGGACAGGTCGGACAGATGTACCAGGCCGTCGATGTTGCCAGACAAACCGATAAATACGCCGAAGTCAGTGATGGACTTGATCGCGCCTTTGACTTTGTCACCTTTCTTGTGGTTGATCGCGAAATCATCCCAAGGATTGGCTTTGCACTGTTTCATGCCCAGGCTGATACGACGACGTTCTTCGTCGATTTCCAGAACCATGACTTCAACTTCGTCGCCCAATTGAACAACTTTGTTTGGAGCAACGTTTTTGTTCGTCCAGTCCATTTCGGAAACGTGAACCAGGCCTTCGATACCTTGTTCAACTTCAACGAACGCACCGTAGTCGGTCAGGTTGGTTACTTTACCGAACAGACGTGTGTTCGCAGGGTAACGACGGGACAAACCTGTCCATGGGTCGTCGCCCAGTTGTTTTACGCCCAGGGAAACACGGTTTTTCTCTTGGTCGAATTTCAATACTTTTGCAGTGATTTCCTGACCAACTGTCAACACCTCGGAAGGGTGACGTACACGACGCCATGCCAGGTCGGTGATGTGCAACAGGCCATCGATGCCGCCCAGATCAACGAACGCGCCGTAGTCAGTGATGTTTTTAACAACACCAGTAACCACTGTGCCTTCTTTCAGGGTTTCCATCAGTTTCTGACGCTCTTCGCCCATGGACGCTTCAACAACAGCGCGGCGGGACAGCACAACGTTGTTACGTTTGCGGTCGAGCTTGATAACCTTGAATTCCATGGTTTTGCCTTCGTAAGGAGTTGTATCCTTCACTGGGCGTGTATCAACCAGGGAACCTGGCAAGAAAGCGCGGATGCCGTTCGTCAGAACAGTCAGGCCACCTTTGACTTTGCCATTAACTGTACCAGTAACGATCTCGCCAGACTCCAGCGCTTTTTCCAGCGCGAGCCAGGAGGCCAGACGTTTAGCTTTGTCACGGGACAAAATTGTGTCGCCGAAACCGTTTTCCAGCGAATCAATCGCTACGGAAACGAAATCGCCGATATTCACTTCCAGGTCGCCCTGGTCGTTTTTGAATTCTTCAACAGGGATAAAGGCTTCAGACTTCAAGCCAGCGTTCACGATCACGAAGTTGTGGTCGATACGAACGACTTCAGCAGAAATCACTTCACCGGAACGCATATCCTGACGTGACAGGGATTCTTCGAACAAAGCTGCGAAGCTATCTGCACCGGTTGCGAAATCTTGGGACATGAAAACAGTAGACATAGTATTTACGAGTTAGCCGGAATAGTACAAAAGGCACCATTTACCGGGTTAGGTTGAACATTCCCTCAATAACCTTGCGTCATCAAGGGGACTTGCCGCACAGTTGCCAAACATCAGGCAGCTCAAGTCAAAAGACCTGAAAAACGCTACTTTTCTGTTGTTTTCTGTGCTTGCGCATACCAGATCAGTACTTTATTGACCGCTTCTTCCGCAGTTAATTCAGAGGTATCCAGGATAATCGCATCTGGTGCAGGCTTGAGTGGCGCTGTTGCACGGGCGCTATCCCTTGCATCACGTTCCATCAAATCTTTTACCAAGTCTTCCATATTAGCAGAAATTCCCTTTTCAATCAATTGCTTATATCGGCGACTTGCACGCGCTTCGGCACTTGCTGTCAAGAAGACTTTCAAAGAGGCATCGGGAAAGATCACCGTCCCCATGTCACGGCCATCGGCCACCAGGCCGGGCGTGTAGCGAAACGCCACCTGTAAATCGACCAGGGCCTGCCGCACGGCTGGCAACACCGCAATGCGCGAAGCAGCCACACCAACGGCTTCAGCCCTGACGGCATCGGTCACATCTTCATCTTCAAGAAAAACATGGCCATGGACAAACCGGCAAGGCAGGGTCCTTGCCATGATGGCAATTTCAGCCTCATCATCGAGGGCAACATGGTGGCGTGTCGCCATCAGGGCGGTCAGGCGATACAGGGCGCCGGAATCGAGGTAATGAAAACCAAGATGCTTGGCCACCCGGTGCGCAACAGTCCCCTTGCCCGAAGCGGTGGGACCATCAATTGTGATTACAGGACTACGTACAGTCATAAGCTACTAAAATTACCAGGTGTTCGAAACTTAAAAAAGTAAAAACCGCTAATACCTTTAAAACAAGTCTTTGTGATTGATCCCGGCAAAGACTTCAAAATAGTCAGGGAAAGTCTTTGCCACGCATTTAGGATCATTGATGCGCATGGTAGCACCACGACGCGCACGACCATCAAGACTTGCCAAAGAAAAACACATGGCCATGCGGTGATCATCATAAGTATCTATCGTCGCCGGCAAAATCTGTGCTGGCGGCGTCACTGTCATATAGTCAGCACCCTCTTCCACAATCGCCCCCAGCTTGCGCAACTCTGTCGCCATCGCAGACAGGCGATCAGTTTCCTTGACGCGCCAGCTGGCGATATTGCGCAAGGTGGTGGTGCCATTGGCATACAGGGCCGCTACTGCTATCGTCATTGCTGCGTCAGGGATATGGTTGAAGTCCATATCAATTGCCTGCAAGACACCATTCGAGCTGGCTTCTATCCAATTATCTCCACGGGTGATCGTTGCGCCCATTTTTTCCAGCGCTTCGGCAAAACGTACGTCGCCCTGTATGCTGGCCTTGCCGACACCTTCCACACGAATTGGACCACCGGCAATCGCACCAGCAGCCAGAAAGTAAGATGCTGACGAGGCATCACCTTCCACATGAATGACGCCTGGCGATACGTAGCGCTGACCTTTTTTCACCGTAAACGCCTGCCAGCCATCACGTTCTACCCTGACACCAAATTTTTCCATCAGATTCAGCGTGATTTCTATATAGGGTTTGGAAATCAGCTCACCAACCACCTCAATCGTCACATCATGCTCGCGCGCCATCAGGGGCGCGGCCATCAGCAAGGCAGTCAGGAACTGACTTGACACATTACCCTTCACCTGCAAGCGCTGTGCATGGATATGGCCACGATGTATATGCAAAGGCGGGTAGCCAGGGTTACCGGTATAGTCAATCTGCGCGCCAGCCTGGTTCAGTGCATCAACCAGGTCGCCAATGGGACGCTCATGCATGCGCGCCACGCCGTGTACGGTGTAATCACCGCCAAGCACAGCCAGGGCGCCGACCAGCGGGCGTATCGCGGTACCGGCATTACCCATGAATAAATCAGCCTGATGCTGGGGGAACTGGCCATTCACGCCCTGCACCGTGTAATTTTGCGTATCATCTTCTTGCTGCCAGTGTACACCCAGTTTCTGCAACGCGCTGAGCATGACCAGGGTATCGTCCGAGGCCAGCAAATCCATGATTCTGGTTTCGCCTTCCGCCAGCGCCGCCAGCAACAGGGTGCGGTTGGAAATGCTTTTGGAACCCGGTAACTTGACCGTGCCCTGCACTTGCATCACCGGTTGCAGGTCAAGGTGGTGCGGGTATTGTTTGCTTGCTGGTTTGCTTGTCTGAGTCATGATGTACTTTGATGAATTCTGGTTCGGGTACTGTGGGTACGTAGCTTACAGTAGTGCAGCCTGATTGACTGAAATGCAAATCAGTCGCCGCCGCCACGCTGCTGCTTCTCTGCCGCTTCTATCGCGCTGATCCAGTTATGGCGGGCACGCTGTGCATTGGCGTAGATACCTTCTATGCCTGCACCGTCTGCATCCAGCAGATATTGCCGCAAAATCGATAAACGCGCTGTGTAGGAATCCAGCTCTTCCAGCATGGCCATGCGGTTGGCCAGGCTGATATCGCGCCACATTTCAGGCGAGGAACCGGCGATACGGGTAAAGTCGCGAAAGCCGCTGGCTGCGTACTGGAACAAGGTGTCGGCATGCGGCTTGCGCGCGATATCATCGACCAATGCATACGCCAGCAGATGCGGCAAATGGCTGACGGCGGCAAATACGGCATCATGTGCCGCCGGCTCCAGGTGATGGATGATGGCGCCGCACTGCTGCCAGGCCCAGGCCACACGACCTACATCATCGTCGCTGTTTTCCGCCAGGCGGGTAATAACGGCTTTTTTGCCTGCATACAGATCAACCAGGGCTGCTTCAGGCCCGTTCTGCTCACGACCGGCAATCGGATGGGCTGGTACAAACTGGGCGATTTTTTCAGCCAGGCTGGCACGTGCTGCGGCCACTACATCAGCCTTGGTGCTGCCGGCATCGGTAACAATGGTGCCTGGCTGCAAATGCGGGTAAATCGCCGTCAGGATAGCGGCTGTCTGTGCTACCGGCGCCGCAATCAGCACCAGGTCAGTATTGCGCAAGGCATGCGCCGTATCGCTGGCTATTTCATCAATGATACCCAGTTGCCGCGCCCTTTCAAGCGAAGCGCGGCTACGCCCTACCCCGACCACCTGCTCAACGACACCAGCCTTTTTCAATGCCAGGGCAAACGAGCCGCCAATCAAACCTACGCCAAATACGGCAATGCGTTCAAAAACTTTTTGCATCAGGCACTCACACAGTACAAGGGTAAGAGCCCAGCACCTTGAAGAAGGCTGCCTTGTCGTTCAGTTCACCCATGGCGGCCGCCACTTTGGCCTCCATGACATGACCTTCGACATCGACATAGAAATAATATTCCCAGTTGCCGGTACGGGCCGGGCGCGATTCAAAACGTGTCATCGAAACGCCGTGTTTTTCCAGCGGCGCCAGCAGGTTATAGACTGCACCGGCCTTGTTCGGTGTCGCCAGCACGATGGAAGTCTGGTCCTTGCCGCTGGGTGTGGTATGCAGGCGGCCAATCACGGCAAAACGGGTACGGTTATGCGGGTCATCCTGGATATGGGCAGAGACGATACCCAGATTATATTGATGGCCGGCGATTTCACTGGCAATCGCTGCCACGGTGTAATCGCCACTGGCCATGCGCGCGGCTTCGGCATTGGATGCCACGGCATGTCTTTCTATATGGGGATAATGCTGGTTCAGCCAGGCCTGGCATTGCGCCAGTGCCTGCGAATGCGCGCAGATACGGCTGATGCCTTCCATATTGCCGGATTTGCTCATCAGACTATGCTGCACCGGTATCGCCAGTTCACCACTGATGGCCAGGCTGGTTTGCAAGAGCAGGTCCAGGGTACGATTGATCGCCCCTTCGGACGAGTTCTCGATAGGTACGACTCCAAAATCTGCCGTACCGGCTTCGGTTGCGCGAAACACTTCATCTATCGACACGCAAGGCAAAGGCAGGATGGCATGGCCAAACTGCTTGTACACGGCCTGTTCACTGAAGGTGCCGACCGGCCCCAGAAAGGCCACGACCACACGACGCTCCAGCGCACGGCAAGCGGACATGATTTCGCGGAAGATCAGCTGTATGTCGTCATTCTGCAAGGGACCAGGATTACGCTCGGCCACACCACGCAACACCTGGGCTTCACGCTCAGGACGAAATACCGGCGCATTGGTTTCTGCCTTGACATGGCCAACTTCTTCAGCAACGCGGGCGCGCTGGTTCAGTAAATCAAGAATCTGGGCATCAATCGCATCAATCTTGATGCGCAGGGGAAGTAATTTATTGTCGTTCATACCATACCTAAAAACCGTTTTTGATCGTGTTGAAGATGGCAGGGCAAATGTGTTTTGCAATGCCATGCCGCGCCATTAACTGCCCTATATACAATGCGCTCACGCCAGGCTTTTGGTCTGGCTCGTCAGCGCCACGGTTTCCAGGTGATGGTGTTGTCCCATGCTCAGAAAGGGCTGACGAAGTAGCGAATAATTATTTCAATATTAACATCGAAATAAATTACGCGTGTTTGCTGGCAAACTCCTGCATGAAATTGATCAGCGCCTGCACGCCTTCTATCGGCATGGCGTTATAAATCGAGGCGCGCATGCCGCCCACGGACTTGTGCCCCTTCAGTTGCAGCAGACCGTTCTCCTTGGCAGATGCCAGGAATTCCGTATTGAGACTCTCATCTTTCAGGTAAAACGGCACGTTCATGCGCGAACGGCTGTCTTTGGCTACGCGGTTCGTATAAAAATCGCTGGAATCGAGATAGTCATACAACAGCTTTGCCTTGGCGATATTCTTTTGCTCCAGAACGGCGACACCGCCCTGGCGCTTGATCCACTGGAACACCAGGCCAGCGATATAAATCGCATAAGTTGGTGGCGTGTTATACATGGAATCATTGTCTGCAATGATTTTCCAGTTGAAGGCCGACGGGCAGATAGGCAAGGCATGGCCGAGCAGGTCTTCACGCACCACGACGATCGTCAAGCCAGCCGGCCCCAGATTTTTTTGCGCGCCGCTGAAGATCGCGCCATATTTGCTGACATCAATCACACGCGACATGATGTGTGAAGACATGTCTGCCACAATCGGCGCGCCATTGGTTTCTGCCGCCACATCTGGAGTGAACTGGTATTCAATACCGTCTATGGTTTCATTGGTGCACAGATGCACGTAGGCGGCATCAGGCGTCAGCTTCCAGCTGTCACGCGGCGGCACGGCAGTGAAACCGCCTGCCTCGCCAGAGGCAGCAATATTCACCTTGCCGTATTTTTGCGCTTCTTTGAGTGACTTGCCCGTCCATGAACCTGTGTGCACAAAGTCTGCCGTGGCAGGCTGGGGCTTCAACCCCATCAGGTTCATGGGGACGATGGCGTTTTCACCAAGGCCACCGCCCTGCAGGAACAAGACTTTATAATTATCGGGCACCGCCATCAGTTCACGGAAATCACTCAAAGCCGTCGTGATGATGGAGGTAAACTCCGGCCCGCGATGGCTCATTTCCATGACTGACATGCCACTGCCATGCCAGTCCAGCATTTCTGCAGCGGCTTGCTGCAAGACTTCTTTCGGTAAAACTGCCGGACCTGGTGCGAAATTATAAATCGTTGTCATGCCGTATCATCCATTACTCTGCTGTATTGTCTTCTGCTGGGCCGCCCGTTGTACCTGCTGCATCGGCTGCACTGTCACTGCTTTCATCCGCATCGGTTTCAACAATGCGCTGCAAGCCAGACAGCTTGGTGCCATCTTCAACGGCAATCAGGGTCACGCCCTGGGTCGCACGGCCCATTTCACGAATCTCTGAAACACGGGTACGTATCAAAATACCGCCGGTCGTGATCAGCATGATCTCATCCGTAGTATCAACCAGGGTTGCCGCCACCACCTTGCCATTACGCTCGGATGTCTGGATGGCGATCATGCCCTTGGTACCACGGCCATGGCGGGTGTATTCAGTGATAGGTGTGCGTTTGCCAAAGCCGTTTTCAGTCGCGGTCAACACAGACTGCTGCTCATTTTCAGCCACCAGCAAGGCAATCACCTGCTGACCTTCATCGAGGTTCATGCCGCGTACGCCACGAGCAGTACGGCCCATGGGGCGCACATCGTTTTCATCAAAGCGTACTGCCTTGCCAGAGTCAGAGAACAGCATGACGTCATGCTTGCCATCGGTCAGTGCTGCACCGATGAGGAAGTCGCCTTCATCCAGGTCAACCGCGATAATGCCAGCTTTACGTGGATTGCTGAAGTCAGTCAAAGGCGTTTTCTTGACTGTGCCCAGGCTGGTCGCCATGAAGACATAATGGTCTTCAGGGAAGGTGCGGTTGTCGCCGGACAAAGGCAGGATCACCGTGATTTTTTCACCATCCTGCAAGGGGAACATGTTGACGATAGGCTTGCCGCGAGATGTGCGCGAACCCTGCGGCACTTCCCAGACCTTCAGCCAGTACATGCGGCCACGGTTGCTGAAGCACAGGATGTAATCATGGGTATTGGCCACGAACAGCTGTTCGATCCAGTCATCATCCTTGGTTGCGGTCGCCTGCTTGCCACGGCCACCGCGTTTTTGCGCGCGGTATTCAGACAGCGGTTGCGACTTCATATAGCCGGTGTGCGACAGGGTCACCACCATGTCTTGCGGCGTGATCAGGTCTTCAGTACCGAGGTCAGTCGCATTATGCGAGATTTCTGAACGGCGTACGTCTTTGTTGCCTTCACCGTATTCATTGCGGGCCAGGGTCAATTCATCAGTGATGATGACGGTAACGCGCTCTGGCTTGGACAAAATATCAAGCAAGTCAGCGATTTCTGCCATGACGTCTTTGTATTCATTGACGATCTTGTCCTGCTCCAGACCGGTCAGGCGTTGCAAACGCATTTGCAGGATCTCTTGCGCCTGGTCGTCAGACAGCTTGTACAGGCCATCAGACTGTATGCCGTAATGCTTGGGCAGGTTCTCAGGGCGGAAGGCGTCAATGCCGCCAGGATTGTCTGCCGCAGTACGGGTCAGCATCTCGCGCACCATGGAACTGTCCCAGGCACGGGTCATCAATTCCTGTTTGGCTATCGGTGGTGTCGGTGCAGCCTTGATGATGGCAATAAAGTCATCAATATTGGCCAGCGCAACCGCCAGACCTTCCAGCACGTGACCACGTTCGCGCGCCTTGCGCAGTTCAAACACGGTACGGCGTGTCACCACTTCGCGACGATGCGACAGGAAGCAGGACAGCATTTCTTTCAGGTTCAGCAGCTTGGGCTGGCCATTGACCAGGGCTACCATGTTCATGCCAAAAGTGTCCTGCAACTGCGTTTGCTTGTACAGGTTGTTGAGCACCACATCAGGCACTTCGCCGCGTTTCAGCTCAATGACAACGCGCATGCCGGATTTGTCGGACTCATCACGAATATCAGAAATGCCATCAAGTTTCTTGTCGCGTACCAGTTCGGCAATACGTTCCAGCAGCGACTTCTTGTTGACCTGGAAAGGCAATTCATCAACGATCAATGCGGTACGACTGTCTTTGCCAAATTCTTCAAAGTGAGTCTTGGCACGCATGACCACACGGCCACGGCCAGTACGATAACCGTCACGCACACCGGACACACCATAGATGATGCCGCCGGTAGGGAAGTCTGGCGCAGGGATGATCTCGATCAGTTCATCAATCGTGCATTCAGGATTGCGCAAGACATGCAGGGCGCCGTTGATGGTCTCGGTAATATTATGTGGCGGGATATTCGTCGCCATACCCACGGCAATACCGGACGAGCCATTGATCAGCAGGTTGGGGATGCGGGTAGGCAGGACGGAAGGTTCTTTCTCCTTACCGTCATAGTTAGGAACAAAATCGACGGTTTCTTTTTCGATATCTGCCAGCAGTTCATTGGCGATCTTGTCAAGACGGCACTCGGTATAACGCATCGCCGCAGCATTGTCACCGTCGACGGAACCGAAGTTACCCTGACCATCGACCAGGGTATAACGCAGCGAAAAGTCCTGCGCCATACGCACCAGGGTGTCGTAAATGGACGCATCGCCATGGGGATGGTACTTACCCATGACTTCACCGACCACACGCGCACATTTGACGAAAGGTCGGTTATAGACATTGTTCATTTCGTGCATCGCGAACAAGACGCGACGATGCACAGGCTTTAAGCCATCACGCACATCCGGCAAAGCGCGACCTACGATAACGCTCATCGCGTAATCGAGATAGCTCTTGCGCATTTCTTCTTCAAGGGAAATCGGGAGTGTTTCTTTTGCGAATTGATCCATTGGCGAGCCGGAAAATTAGAACTTGGAACCCATGACCATGCCAGGCACCAGCCATTCAGAACTGTAGATACCCGCCGCACATGCAATCAGTACGACAGGCGTCCCCACTCTGAAAAAGCCAATACCAAATCTGGTCAGGAACTCCGTTGGTTAATTGATAACGCCTTTCAACAAGACAGGCGTTTAACTCTTGATTCTAACATGCCTCGATAGCTGAATTCCATTTATAGCAATTCAGACCGTACTAATGGGCCGCAACTGTTGCAACAAAAGTCAGCAATAGCCGCCAGTGTTCAATTGCCGTACCCGGCGGAGTAGCTGGCCCGCATCCCAAGCACAAACAAACGGCAGCAAACGACAGCAAACAGCGGGCAAACTGAGGGAAAGCCAGGAGCCACAAGCGACCACAAAGTCGCCCGGATGACAGTCTGAACACAAATTTGTATGCTCTAATCAAAATCATAAAAATAAAACCACAGCCAACCCATACTGGAGACAATGATCATGACAAAAAATTCTTACCTGCTGCTCCTGCTGACCGCACTTTCCCTGCCCGCCCTGGCCACAGCGCAAACACAGACTGCCGAACCTGCCTCAGCCGTAAAGGCCGCAGAACCAGTGCTGGTACAGCCTGCCCCGCCGGCACCAGTTACACCACCGGCACCACCTGCGCCACCCAAGCGTTGCGATTTTTCTGTCACGCTATCAGGTGACGAGTCGTTCGACACCAACAAGGACAAGTTGAAAGACGCCGCCAAACAGAATATCGACACCCAGGTACTGGGCAAGCTGCCTGACTGCGCCAAAGTGGACATGATCGTCGTCACTGGTCATACCGACATCACCGGCAAGCCGCAAGTCTTGCAGAAACTGTCAGAAAAACGTGCCGATGCCGTCGCCGCCTACCTGTCCAGCAAAGGTGTCAGCGCCGCCATGGACACCCTGGGCATGGGCAAAACCCAGCAAATCAAGGCTTGCGATGAAAAACTGCCCAAAGCCAAACTGGCAGAATGCCTGGCGCCGAACCGCCGGATTGTCATCGAAGTTCGTGGATTGGCAAAATAATATCTTTGTTTCCCATAGGCCAAGCAAATCCAAACGTTTCCCTCGGGGAAACTGGTATTAGCTTGGCAAACTGTTCATTTCGTTGTCAAAAAGCGACATTTTTAACTAAGTGTAACTTTGTCTATTTAACAATTTTCGTCTTAAACAGAATTGATATGGCAGAATAGAGCGAAGGTTGATTAATAACAGGGCTATTGTTTGACGAAATAGTAATGTCATCATCGTCGTGTTAATATTCGGTTTTATGCAGTATTAATTCGCGCAGTTCATCTGCGGTAATAATCTCACCCGAGAGGAGAAATATGAAAAATTTAGTCAAGCTCGTTATCGCAGCGTCCGCAGTTGCATCCTTTTCTGCTTCCGCACAAATCACAGACATCATGGCAAACAAGCCACACAGCGCCTACGTTCAGGACGGCCGTGGCGTGATTGCACGTGATGCATTCGGCCTGTGCTGGCGCACTGGCTACTGGACTCCTGCTGACGCAGTTCCAGGTTGCGACGCACCACTGGTACAACCAGCTCCAGCAGTGGCACCCGCTGTTACTCCACCACCAGCACCGGTTGCGCCCGTGAAACCAGTTGCTCCACCAGCACCTACATCCGAAAAAGTCACTTTCGCTGCTGACGCATTCTTTGACTTTGACAAGGCTGTTCTGAAACCAGAAGCCAAAGTCAAACTCGACGACATGGCATCCAAACTGAAATCCATCAACCTGGAAGTCGTGATCGCTGTTGGTCACACTGACGGCGTAGGTTCCGACGAATACAACCAAAAACTGTCCATCCGTCGCGCTGAAGCTGTCAAAGCTTACCTGGTAAGCAAAGGCATCGAAGCCAACCGCGTCTACACTGAAGGCAAAGGCAAAAAACAACCAGTAGCTGACAACAAGACAGCTGAAGGCCGCGCCAAAAACCGTCGCGTTGAGATCGAAGTTGTTGGTACACGCAACCTGAAATAATTGAAGCCCTGCTTCTGAAGAACCCCGCCAAGGCGGGGTTTTTTTATGGGCACGAAATAAAATCTGCAAGAATCCGTAAGAATGTGCGGAGCCGGGCAACAAGCCTCACCGGGTTGTGCACCTGCAATACATTTTTAGCGACATAAGTTTATTTTTCGCCAATGTGGTTCTGCTGCAAATGACCTACAATAGCGTCTTTGCTGCTTACGCCCTTACCGGCCACTCACTTCACATCATGTCCACCCTGAACGCTGATCCCGCAGAAATCCAGAAATTTAGTGAACTTGCCCACCGCTGGTGGGACCCGACCTCAGAATTCAAACCCCTGCATGAAATTAATCCCCTGCGCCTGGAATGGATCAACCAGCATGCGCCGCTGGCAGGCAAGCAAGTCATCGACGTAGGTTGTGGCGGCGGCATACTGGCAGAATCCATGGCAAAAAAAGGGGCAAACGTCACCGGCATCGACCTGTCTGACAAGGCACTCAAAGTCGCCGACCTGCATGGCCTGGAATCCGGCATCAACGTGCGTTATAAAAAAATCGCCGCCGAAGACATGGCAGAAGCCGAACCTGGCGCATACGATGTGGTCACCTGCATGGAAATGCTGGAACACGTACCCGACCCGGCCTCCATCATCAGGGCCTGCACAAAATTGGTCAAACCTGGCGGACATGTCTTCTTCTCCACCCTTAACCGCAACCTCAAGTCTTACCTGTTTGCCGTCATCGGCGCTGAATACCTGCTGCAAATGCTGCCCAAGGGCACCCATGACTACAGCAAATTCATCACCCCGGCCGAGCTGTCGCAAGACATACGCAATGCAGGGCTGCAATTACAGGTCATGAAGGGCTTGAGTTATAACCCTTTGACCCAAATCTATTCCATTAATGCAGATACCAGCGTCAACTACATGGTGGCCTGCACCCGTCCGCTGTGAACAGGAACTGCATCAATCCGTACACCGATATTGAAACTGCACACCAGCGAACCAGAATAACCAGATGTGCGGCAGCATCATGCCGCACCTACTTTTGACCAGTCCCAGCAACATGCAAACTCCACAAGCCATACTTTTTGACCTGGACGGCACCCTGGCAGACACCGCACCCGACCTGGCCGCCGCCGTCAACGTCATGCGTAAAAACCGTCAACTACCACAGGCCAACTACCTCAGCCTGCGCCCCTTTGCCTCTGCCGGTGCACGCGGCCTGCTCGGCGCCGGTTTTGGCATCACACCCGAACACCCCGACTTTGAAGCCATGCGCGCAGAGTTTTTGAACCAGTATGAATCCGCCATCGCCGTCCATAGCAAGCTCTTCCGGCAAGTACCTGACCTGCTCAAGGGACTGGATTTTCTGGGCATCAGCTGGGGCATCGTCACCAACAAGGCCATGCGCTTTACCCGCCCGCTGATCCCCTTGCTGGACCTGCAGGAGGCACGCTGCGTCATCTCTGGCGACACCACACCGCATTCCAAACCCCACCCTGCCCCCCTGCTGGAAGCAGCCAGGCAGCTGGGCATACGGTCAGAGCATTGCTGGTACGTCGGCGACGACCTGCGCGACATCCAGGCGGCCGAAGCCGCCGGCATGACCAGCATCGCCGCCGCCTGGGGTTATTGCGGCGCGACCGAACCCAAGCAATGGAAAGCCGACGCCATCATCGACAGCCCGCTGGAACTGCTGGAACTGGTCCGCGCCAAACATTTGCAGGCCATCGCCTCTTGAATAATGCAGGACCGCCCCTAAATGGAGTATACTGATCAAGCTTTGGGGACGACCTGGTTTCGACGGGGGTTGCAAAGCAGCGCAGGGCATACCGAGGCCAGACTACCTCGTAAATACAATCTGAACTATATAACTGCAAACGATAACTCGTACGCATTAGCCGCTTAATACCGGCTAACCTTACACCACCTCGTCCATAGGGTGGGCTGGCAACAGCAGTAAGGACATTCATATGGAATCGTCTTGAGCCGGGTTACTTGACTCTTGATTAAATAATAGGTAACTCGTCCTGCCGCAGCGTGTGCGTCCGCGTCGTCAGGGTTAAATCAAATGGCAGCACTAAGTATGTAGAACTGTCTGTAGAGTGCTTTCGGACGCGGGTTCGATTCCCGCCGTCTCCACCAGAATACGAAAAACCATCCAAATTTTTGGGTGGTTTTTTTATTTTTCAATTTGCCTTCAAGTATTTTGGAAGATGCACAAACATCAACCGTAATTAGCAAAGAAAAATTCTTGTAATCAAATTTTTAGCAATGCTAAATTACTGCATGTTTTCCATATTCCCCGAGGAATCAAGTATCAATGTCTCATAACAAACTGACTTTATCGCGTCTCGAAAATCTATTACTGACCGCCTGCGATGATTTGCGCGGCAATATGGATGCAAGTGAATATAAAGAATATATTTTTGGCATGCTCTTTCTGAAGCGAGCCAGTGATCTGTTTGACCAACGCAGGGCGGAAATCAAACGCGAAGGCAAAGCAGCAGGCTTGTCAGATGCAGATATCGCAATCAATCTGGAAGATAGGGACCAGTATTCAGGTAAATATTTTTTTGTGCCACCGCGGGCGCGCTGGAATGAAACCTGGACGGATGACAAAGGTAATCAGCAACCAGCTCTCAAACACACCAAAGAAAATGTTGGCTCCATGCTCAACAAGGCTTTGGAAGCTTTGGAAGAAGAAAACCCGGATGCACTGCAAGATGTCCTCAAAGGAACCATCAATTTCAACCGCAAGATAGGCCAGAATACCCTTGATGACGACACCTTGATTGATTTCATCCAGAATTTCGAAAAAATTCCGCTCAAGGACGAAGACTTTGAATTTCCAGATCTGCTAGGTGCCGCTTATGAATGGTTAATCAAGCACTTTGCCGATTCTGCAGGTAAAAAGGCCGGTGAATTCTATACGCCAGCAGAAGTCGTGCGTATCTGCGTAGAAATTTGTGATCCCAAAGAAGGCATGAGTGTGTATGACCCAACGGTGGGGTCGGGCGGTATGCTCATACAGGCGCGCGATTATTTGCGTGAGTGCGGTGCAAACCCAACTGAGCTTTCTCTGTATGGGCAAGAAAAGATGGGAACCACCTGGTCCATCTGCAAAATGAACATGTTACTGCACGGTATTTCACATGCTGATATACGCAATGCCGATACATTGACCGACCCACAACACAAAGAGCAAAACAACGAACTCAAGCGCTTTAGCCGCGTGCTGGCCAATCCCCCTTTTAGCCAAAACTATGCACGCACCCAATCCAAGGATGATGGCAGCGGCACCAAGAAAAAAGTCAGCATTGCCTACCCAGGTCGATTCAATGTCTGGATGCCAGAAAAAGGCAAAAAAGCAGATTTGATGTTTGTACAGCATATGTTAGCCGTGCTTGACGGCAATGGCCGTATGGCATGTGTCATGCCGCATGGCGTGCTGTTCCGTGGTGGCGAAGAGCGTGAGGCACGCCAGCACTTTATCGACAAAGGCGTGCTGGAAGCTGTCATCGGCTTGCCAGGCAATCTGTTTTATGGCACCGGTATCCCGGCCTGCATACTGGTACTCAACAAGGCGGGTGCTGCAAAGCGTGACCATGTGCTTTTTATCAATGCTGACCGAGAATACCGTGATGGCAAAGCGCAAAACCACTTGCGCCCAGAAGACATAGACAAGATCGTCCATGCTTACCGTGCCGGTCAGGATATACCGTCCTATGCACGCCGCGTTCCTGTCAGTGAAATCAGGGCTGAAGATTACAACTGCAATATCCGCCGCTATGTTGATAATGCCCCACCACCCGAACCACATGATGTGCGTGCTCATTTGAAAGGTGGTGTGCCCGTCAGCGAAATTGATGCCTTAAACCACTTCTGGCAAAACTATGAAGGCTTGCGTGAAAGCTGCTTTGTAGCGCGCACGAATTGTGCTCCAGGCACTGCGTATGCTGACTTTAGTACAGCCATACAAGACAAGCGCGCCATCGCAGACCATGTCAAAAAACACCCTGGCGTTTTGCAGCGGCAAGCCAAATTCATGACCGTATTAGAAAAATGGTGGCAAAAACATTTACCCATCGTTGAGGCACTGGCGCCAGACGCTGACAATCAACATGGTAAAACCACCAATGTCTATCAAATGCGCGCTACCCTGCTGGACAGCATAGAGCGTACTTTTGCCAGCCAGCATCTGCTGACGCGTTATCAGGTGCGCGGTGCATTTGCCAATTACTATAAATTGCTTGCCTCTGATTTTAAATCCATAGCCGCCAGTGGCTGGGGTGCAGAATTGATCCCTGATCAAGATATATTACAAAGCCAGTTCCCTGATGTGCTGGCAGAGCTGGAACAACAACACACCAGACTGGCAGAACTGCAAGCCCTGTTTGCTGCCGCAAGTGAAGAAGATTTCGAAGATAGCGACGACACTGGTGTCTTGCCTGCGGATGAAGTCAAGACTCTCAAAACCAGCCTCAAAGAAGCCAGGGGCATGATAAAACTGGCCAAGCGCGACACCGCCTTTGGCGACTGGCAAAACCATCAGCAAGAAGCTGAATGCATAGAAAAACAACTGGCCCGCCACAAAAAACTGGAAGACGAAGCAAAAAACCTCAAGGTATTGATAAAGAGCACAGAACAAAACCGTGATGCGTTGGTAGAAGCAGCCCGCCTCAAAATCAGCAAAAGCGAAGCCCGCGTGATCATTGTCAAGCGTCTTGGTAAGGTATTGTTTGATAGTTATCAGCACTATTTGCGTGCCGATCAGCGCGCCTGCATTGTCGCGATAGAAAATCTATGGAGTAAATATGCAGTAACTGCCAAACAAATTGAGGCTGCGCGTGATGAAGCGGCACAGGCTTTACAGGAATATTTGGCGGAGTTGGGGTATGAGTGATTTCAAGGAAGTTTTCATTGGAAAACAACTAAAGCTCACTAGTGGATTCCCTTTTGCATCGTCCCAATTTTCTAATGAGGGAACTCCTCTCATTAGGATAAGAGATATCTTAGAATCAAGCACAGAAACATATTTTCAAGGGTATATTCCGTCTGGATATTTAATTAAGAAGGGGGATATCCTTGTTGGTATGGATGGTGACTTTCACGTTGTAAAATGGCTTGGTGTTGACGCTCTGTTAAATCAACGAGTTCTAAAAGTTGAAGTCCCAAATGAATCGATCCTAACATTGGATTATTTATTCCATTGGCTCGGCCCCTTCATAAAGAAAGTCAATGATGTTACTTCTGCTACAACTGTAAAACATCTTTCAACAAAAGACCTGATCAAGGCGGTTGCATATATTCCAAAAGTTTCAGCTCAGAGAAAAATCGCCTCAATTCTCACGGCCATTGATTCCGCGATCGACAAAACTGAAGTTCTAATCAGCAAATATCAACAGATCAAGACCGGCCTGATGCACGATCTATTCACTCGTGGCGTGCTACCTAACGGGCAGCTGCGCCCTCCTCGCAGCGAAGCACCGCAGCTATATCAAAAAACTGCGATTGGGTGGATTCCCAACGAATGGGATGTGAAGGGACTTGCTTCAAAAGGTAGATCTAGCACAAGCTGGTTAAGGACGGGGCCGTTTGGCTCAGCACTGAAAGGAGAGCATTGGCGCACCCACGGCCATCCTGTTATTACAATCGGCGCTTTAGGTGCCGGAGTTTTCACTTACGACGAATTGTTCTTTGTTGATGATAAAGATGCCGCACGCTTGATTGACTTCCAATTAAAACCAGGAGATGTCGTGTTTTCTCGCGTTGCTGATGTAGGTAGATCGGTTGTTGTTCGCGAGGATCAAGCTGGTTGGATTATGTCATCAAATCTGATGCGTATTGCGATTGACGAGTCTCTCGCCCGCGCTGACTTTCTTCAAATGATGTTAGCTGATGATACTCGCATAAAGGCTCAAATTCGGGCGCACGTTAATAGTGGTGGGCGCGACGTGGCAAATAGCGAAGTATTAAGTCAACTTTTTTTTGCTTGGCCAAATATCAAGGAACAAGATAGGATAATTGAATTATCGAATCAAGCAAATTGCAGATTGCAAAGCGAACAGAAAAAAGCAATGAAACTTCGACTCAAGAAACTAGGCCTGATGCAAGACCTCCTCACAGGCAAAGTCCCAGTAAAAGTCGACGAACCTGAGCTGGAAACAAGCACATGAATACCGACCACCCTGCTTCCCTGACGCCACCACCGGCAGGCTATGCCGAGTGGTTGCTTGATCTGAAAAGCCGTATCCATAGCGCACAGCAACGTGCGACACTGGCTGTCAACCGCGAGCTGGTTGTGTTGTACTGGCAAATCGGCAGCGATATTTTGGCAAGACAGGAACAACAGGGTTGGGGTGCCAGGGTAGTAGATCGTCTGGCACAGGACTTGCGCAATGCTTTTCCTGACATGAAAGGCTTCTCTCCGCGCAACCTGAAATATATGCGCGCTTTTGCACAGGCGTGGCCAGAAGCTGAATTTGTGCAGCAGGCTGCTGCACAATTGCCCTGGTTTCATTTGTGCACCTTAATCGACAAGCTCAAAACCCGTGAAGAACGTGACTGGTATCTGGCCCAGGCGATAGAGCATGGCTGGTCGCGCAATATACTGGTAATACAAATAGAAACCAGGTTAAAAGATAGGATAGGCGCTGCACTGAGTAATTTTGCGACCCGTCTGCCGCAACCACAATCTGAACTGGCGCGTGAATCACTGAAAGACCCCTACCGGCTAGATTTTTTGGGCCTGGGTAAAGAGGCTGAAGAACGCGACATAGAAGCGGCACTGGTTCGCCACATCACCCAGTTCTTACTGGAACTGGGTGCAGGCTTTGCCTATGTGGGACGGCAAGTGCATGTAGAAGTGGGTGGTGACGACTTTTTTGTTGACCTGTTGTTCTATCACCTCAAGCTGCGCTGTTATGTAGTTATCGAGATCAAGGCTGGCAAGTTTAAACCTGAGCACCTGGGCCAGTTAAGCTTTTACATGACGGCAGTGGACAAGCAGATTAAACAGGAGCAAGACGCAGCCACCATAGGCTTGCTGTTATGCAAAAGCAAGAATAAGGTGGTGGCTGAATATGCACTGCATGACAGCAGCCGCCCTATGGGGATAGCCGAATACCAATTGGTAGAATCCCTGCCTGCTCAGTTGCAAACCAGCTTGCCCAGCATAGAACAACTGGAACAGGAGCTGGTGGACACCCACACCTCTGAGAGCGATGCAGAATGAGCGAATACAGCGAGGTTGAGCAACCGTTTTTGCAGCAACTAGCCGCACAGGGCTGGACGGTGATTGACCAGAGTTCTGGCATTCCACAGGATGCTGCGCCCAGCCTGCGCATGAATTTTAAGCAATTCCTGCTGCCTGAGGTATTCAAGCAAACCATACGCACCATCAACCGGACAGATGAAGGAAGTACCTGGCTGACAGACAGCCAACTGGAAGAGCTTGCACAACAACTGCAACGCCAGTCCAATCGCACGCTACTGGAGGTGAATGAAGCAATTCAGGCACTACTGTTCAAGGCGCAAGTGGACGCCAATGAACTGACTGGCGAGGCTGATCCTGTGGTGAGGTTAATCGATTTTCAGCGCCCGGAAAATAATCAATTTCATGCGATCAACCAATTCCGTATTGATACGCCCGGTTGCGTGAAGGCGTTTATCATTCCAGACATTGTGTTGTTTGTAAATGGTATCCCTTTGGTGGTGGTGGAATGCAAAAAAGGTTCTGAAACCTGTGCCAACCCCATGCAGGAAGCTTTTGTGCAATTGCAGCGCTATATGCGCAAACGCGTGGAAACCGAAGCTGCGGGCTTGAAAGAAGGTGAACCCCGCCTTTTCCAGAGTAACCTGATGCTGATCCGCACTTGTGGATTAGAAGCTGATTACGGCACCATCAGTTCAGGCGAAGAGCATTTCTACGCCTGGAAGACCTTGTACCCGCAGGATGATGCAGCACTCAAGGGATTGAATGCTCAACAGCAACTAGTTGCCGGTATGTTAAACAAGGCCAACCTGTTGCAAATTTTGCGCAGCAGTGCAGTCTTCATGGATACGGATGGTGGCGCTCGCGTAAAGGTGGTTTGTCGCTACCAGCAATTCCGTGCTGCAAATAAAATCATGGAGCGCCTGCGCACGGGCGAGACTGCCATGGGTCGCAGCGGTGTGGTATGGCATACCCAGGGGTCGGGCAAATCATTGACGATGGTATTTTTGGCGCGGATGATGCGTGCCAGCCGCGACTTGAATGATTACAAGATCGTACTGGTGAATGACCGACAGGATCTGGAAGAACAATTGGGTGACACGGCAACCTTGATCGGTGGACGGGTAAATGTGATCGAGACCCGCCAGGGCCTGCGCAACCATCTGGCCACGGACAGTTCAGACATCAATATGGTGATGGTGCATAAGTTTCAGGAACACAAACAAACCCTGAGCAATACAGTGGCCGAAGCCTTGGGCACTTACCTTGCAATGCCAGCGAATAAGACTTTTGGGACAGTGAATACCTCAGATCGCATTATTCTCTTGATTGACGAGGCGCATCGCACGCAAAGCTCAGACCTGGGTGACAATCTGTTTGAAGCATTTCCCAACGCGACACGCATTGCCTTCACTGGTACGCCGTTAAAGCATGAACGTCATGGAGAGAAAAAAACCAATAAGCGTTTTGGTGAATATATTGATACTTACAGACTAATGGATGCCGTCAATGATGGCGCAACCTTGCAGATTCTGTATGAAGGTAAAACAGCTGACAGTGCGTTAAACGAAAAGCACGCTTTCGATGAAGCTTTTGAGGATTTGTTTCGCGACCGCAGTGAAGAAGAATTACAAGTCATCAAAAAAAAATATGGTGCAACTGGCGATATTCTGGAAGCTGAAAATCGCATCAATGCAATTGCCAAGGACTTGGTTCAGCACTATATCGACAACATTCTGCCAAATGGTTTCAAGGCACAGGTGGTATGCCATTCCAAGCTGGCATGCGTGCGTTACCAAGTCGGTATCAAAGCAGCGCTGCTGGAACGAATAGAGCAAGAAAAACTTAAGGCCATACCAGATATTGAGCTCATCAAAAAATTGCAGTTTTTAAAAACAGCAGTACTTGTGTCATCAGATGGCACGAACGAAGCAGCCTATATTTCGAATGCGCGAAAACAAGCGCTACGCCTGAATGCCGTCGAGAACTTTTGTCGCAGCTTTGATTTGGATGAGCCAGACAAAGAAAATACGGGTATAGCATTTCTGATCGTATGTGATATGTTGTTGACGGGGTTTGATGCCCCTATAGAGCAGGTCATGTATATCGACAAAAAACTGCGTGAACACAGTCTATTGCAAGCGATAGCTCGCACCAATCGGGTTAAAAAAGGCAAACACCGCGGCTATGTCGTCGATTATATCGGTCTGGCTAATCATCTGACAGAAGCGTTAACACTGTACGCGGCTAGCGACGAATCGCAAGAATTACACGATAGTATGCAAAACATCAGCTCAGAATTGCCCATTCTGGATGAGCGCTATCAACGACTTATTCAGCACTTTGTTGCACTGGGCGTCAAGAACATAGAACCTTTCGTTAACGGAAAACTGGCTGATCTTGATGCAGACGCAGCAGTAGTTCATGACGCAGTGAAAGCGCTAAAAGATGAAAAACAGCGTGCTGACTTTGAGGTATATTTCAAGAAACTCTTGATGAGCATGGATATCATTTTGCCACACAGTGCAGCACAAACATTCCGTGTACCAGTTAAACGGTTTGGCTACATTCTGCAAGTTTGCAAAGAACGCTACAAGGACAGCAGCCTGGATTTGGGCAATGCAGGTGAGAAGGTAAAGGCACTGATCAATGAGCATCTGATCAGCCTGGGCATTAATCCCAAAGTGCCCCCTGTAGAGTTATTGTCAGAAGATTTCATGGAAAAATTGGCGGCGCATTCTGGCCAGAACAATGAAGCCAAAGCCAGTGAAATGGAACATGCCATCCGCAAGCATTGCACTGTGCATCATGACGAAGACCCTGCCTTCTACAAAAGCCTGTCTGAAAAAATTGACGCATTAATAGAGAAACATCAGGACGAGTGGGATTTGCTTGCTGAAAAACTGGCAGAACTACGCACCGAAGTCATCACTGGTCGACAAAAGGGAGAAGATGGCATGGGAAAAGAGGCGACCACTTTCTACGCGCATATCATTCAGGTGGGGTTTGCCAATGCAACTGTCGAAGTTAGTGATAAACCGAGCTTTAAGGCATTGATGGAAACCGTTGTTGAGATATTACAAGAAACTATAGCCAGCGTTGATTTCTGGCAAAATCCGGATAAACAAAAACGCGTGCGTGGTCTTCTGAAAACTGAAATCGCTAAAACTACTATAGATGAGCTTAAGCAAAACCGTGAGCGCGTCACAGTCGAAATCATGAAATTGGCAAAAAATCGCCACAATGAGTTGATACGTAACCTAAAAGCTGGGGGTAATTAAATGCAGCTACGACAAGTACGTGATATCGAATACCAATTACTACCGGGAGCTGACAGGCAGACGACAGATATTGTAATTGAACGCAACGGTATGATCACAGTACGCCCCCCACTTCGGATGACGCCGGAACAGGTAGATGAGACAGTACTGTCAAAGCGCATGTGGATCTACCGCAACCTTGCAGATTGGCGCGATCTGAATGCCACCAGAGTAACGCGCGAATGGGTCAGTGGTGAATCATTTTTATATTTGGGCAGCAGTTATCGCCTGGAACTAGTAAAAGAACAAGACGAACCATTAAAACTGAAAGATGGTCGTTTTTGCCTATTGCGCTCTATCATTGAAGTGGGGGGTAGTGAGGCCGCACATAAAGCTTTTGAAGCTTTTTATTTAGAAAAAGGCTTGGCCAGAATCAAAAAGCGCGTCGCTTTTTTTGCAAGTAAGGTAGGCAAGTCGCCTGGGTCTATTCACATCAAAGATATCGGTTATCGCTGGGCATCATGCCTTAAAAACGGTGATTTACACTTTCATTGGAAGTGTCTTATGGCACCATTGACTATCATCGATTACATCATCGTTCACGAGTTATGCCATTTGCACCATCGTGACCACTCGGAAGTATTTTGGAACGAAGTGGACAAGGTATTACCTGACTATCGTGACCGAAAAGAAT
This sequence comes from Undibacterium paludis, assembly GCF_022568815.1. Taxonomy (GTDB): domain Bacteria; phylum Pseudomonadota; class Gammaproteobacteria; order Burkholderiales; family Burkholderiaceae_D; genus Undibacterium. Next base: position 183,447 of record NZ_JAKZHX010000010.1, read on the forward strand.
GGCTGCGCATGCGTGGAGCGGAGTTAGATTTGTAAAGCGTATAAGGTGAAAATTTGGACTTGACCAGACAAATCAAAGAACGCGCCCGCAAATTCGGCAGCTGTAATGTACAGCAGACGGATTACCTCGCCCGCCTCTACAACAAACTCCCTGCTGTTGAAGCAGTGGAAGCAGCACTAGCTGTATTTACTACACCGACGGATGCTGGTGACAATTTCGATGAACAGGAACTTGCCGGTTATCTACTATGGACAGGCAAGCATTCTTGTCATTTACCAGCCAAAGAAGTTTTGTCCGCTCTATTAGATAACTGGAATCTCAGTGTCGAAGAAGTCCCCTGGTATCTGTGTCGTGAATTTGGGCAAGATACTGTCATGAAAGCGGTTGAAGAACTGATTGACGATGCATCTTCATCGTATGCACACAAGACTTTGAGTACATTGGCATTTTGGGTGCGTAATTACAAACCTCCTGCACAATAAACAATCCGACCATTGTTTGCTCATGACAACTGGACAGGGAATCCACCTGTGCCTGTCAATATTCATCAAGGTGTTGCAGGGAATAATTCGCACACATCTTGCGATCAAAAGAACAGCCGCAAAACCTTCACGACTGTTCCTTTCATCCTCCCAAAAAATCACTTCATCGTAAAACTCTGCTGCCCCGTATCAACCGCATAGTTCTTCGCAACATCCCAATAAGTAAAACTGTATTTCACAAGATCCCCCGCCTTAAGCCCGCTGACTGTATAGCTGTTGTTACCGCCGGATTGCGTCATGCGAAAGTTTTGCTGGCCGCCGCCATTGACTGTGTAGTGCACGTCTGCCCACGACGATGTATTGATACCAAATTGCAGCGTGCTTGCGTTGATCTGTGTGGCGCTGCTTGAAATCGGCGTAGGCGTGGGCGTAGGCGTGGGGGTCGGTGTGGGCGTAGGCGTGGGGGTCGGTGTGGGCGTAGGAGTCGGCGTTGGGGTTGGAGTGGGTGTCGGCGTAGGCGTAGGTGTAGGGGTTGGTGTCGGCGTTGGAGTCGGTACACCAGTATCCCAGATAATATCGTCAACCGCCCACTGGAAAGTACTGCCGGGCAGGCTGCCGTCAACGCTGAAAATCTGGAACAGGTCAGACATGGATTGCAGGGCGATCAGGTTGCCTGCGAGTGCAGAAATGGGGATGGTGGCGGTGCCCCAGTTGCCGTCGCGTACCAGGCCGTAGGTGGCCACGTTTGCAGGGAAAGTGACAGCGCCCTGGTTGGTATAGGTGTCCCCAATGCCGATCTTGAAGGAGACGTTGGCGGGGATTTTGATCTTGAACTTGAGCGTGCCGTTTCTATAGTTGCTCATGTCATGCGCCTGGCGTGATTGTATGCTGCTGCCAAACCACTGGTTGGCAGCAGTGTAGTTCCAGGCGATGACGTTACCGCCTTCATACGGTGCGGTCGTGCCTGCTGACATCGATGCCTGGTTCCAGTTCCACACGTCGGCGCTGACGCCTACCGTCTGTTTGTTATTGACGGCCGTCAGGTCGGTGAAGACGCCAAATTTGCCAACCTCGGGCACATTGGGGTTACCGACTTTTACCGAGCCTTTGCCATCGAGTTCATAGACGCGCACATAATCGACATACATGGTGCCAGGCAAGGGTGTGGTGACTTGTGCAGGCGTTGCCGCATCAGTGAAATTGCCGCCGACAGCGAGGTTGAACAAGAGGTAGTACGGTGCCTGCAGCGAAGTGGAATTGACGGGCAAGGGGTTTTGATACATATCGCGTTCTACCCCGTTATCGGTGACGGTGAAGCGCATCTGGGTATCGGTCCAGTACAGACGGTAGGTGACGAAGCGGTTGATCAAAGGGGTTGAGGCGATGTACCAGTTCTTGGTTTGCCATGCAGTTGAAGCGGCGCAGCTGGGGTTGCCCGGCACGCAGGCGGCGTCCTGATAGGTGATGACATTGGAGCCGACATAATTGTTGATGGCCGGATAGCCAGCCAGTGCCCTGCCGGCATTGCTATGGCCCATTTCCATGATGTCGATTTCGCCGTTGCGTGGCCAGGTTTGCGGGCTGGTGCCCAGCATCCAGGCAGCGGGCCACAGCCCTGTGCCGACCTGCGGTGTGCTGATGCGCATTTCCACCATGCCGTACTGGACCTGTACTTTGCCCGCAGACGAAATTTTGCCAGAGGTGAAGACGTTGCTGCCTATGACCTGGTTTTTTGCCTGGATGGCCAATGCGCGCGTGCCGGGTTCAAAGGGAACGTTTTGTATCGAGACATTGTTGGGGCTGTAGTATTCGAGTTCCTGGTTGCCATAGCCGCACAGATTGATCTGGCAGCCATTGCCGTCATAGGCTGTCCACAAACTGTTGTTGAGGCTGGCGCCATTGAATTCTTCTGACCAGAGCAGTTTGCCTATCACAGGATTGGTGACGCTGGCATTGGCTTGCGGGCCATAGGCCAGCAAGATACTGGCGGTGATGGCTGTCAGTGTGAAGCTGTGTTTAAGTCTGTTGAGATGATTGTCCCGCTGTTTCATCGTGCCTCCGTATTGTTCAATTTAAAGAATGAATGAGACGGATTGACATAGAAAAGCACTGTCAATAAACGTCTGTCTGGACCGTGTGCAAAGACCATTGATATCAATTCCCGAACTGGCTTCCATTTAATTCCTGCTTAAAATTCCTGCTTAATCGCCATTTCATTTACATTTAATTGGAAACGTTTCCATTCGAGAATTTAAATATTGATATTAATTTTATTTTTTGTCAATGTAATTTTTACATCTGAATATTTTGTTGCAATATTGGTAATATCACTATCCATGCGGACGCAAAACGTGGAGCAAGACGCGGATTGTCTGCGCCAGGGCGGGCATTTGTGCACTCCTGCGCATCAAGAGTATGTACCTTCCGAAACCCGACACCTGAAAAGTGAGAAGTACTTTTTAGCGTGCTGACAAGTAACGATTACTTCATCTTCTTCAGTTGCTCCAGCAACTGCTTCTGCTGTGCCTCGAGTTCGGTTACACGTAGTTGCTGTGTCTTGAGCTGCTTGTCTTCTGTTGTATTTCGTGTTGAATTTCCAGCGCTCTGGACGACGATCATGTATTTATCGATGGATGCCGAATGCAACATGTTGATCAAATCTACGTAGGCTTGAATTGGCGACTCTTTATCTGCACTGATGAGCGCATAGACACCTGGATTTGATTTTTTTGCCTGCACGATTGCGTCAGCCAGCCTGGTCATCTTTTCGTGCTTGTTGCTTATATTTCCGTCTTTTAGTTTTCCGTCTTTGTCGCTCAATTGCATGGCGTAGTCACCATTGGCATCAATCTGGACACTGAGGTAGGCAGCATTCCTGACCGGGCTGTCTGCCGGTACTCGCACGGTACATTGGCTCGTTTCTGTGGTGATGGTAAATTTGTCGACGGTTTGCATGAGCGCTGTGGAGGCGACATCGATCAGTGACCGGAACTTGACGCCCTGCCCGGCTTTGATGTTGATGCTCACATCGCTTGTACCATTTCTCATCTCCTGCAATTTTTTATTTAATGCCTCAATATCAGTTGCGCTACCCAACTTGCCTGACTTGTGGAGGTTTTTATCCTGTTCTGACGCAAGAACATAATCCCCTTTTGCAGTCAGTGATATGGTCAGTGCGGCTGTTTTACTTGCATTACTCACTGCAACCGGTGTCAGATTATTCTTGCTGGCAGTACTTTGAGCCTGAGCGTCAGGCATAGCAGAAAATACGCTCACCAGAGTGATCAAAAGGGCAAATTGCTTCGTTTTCATTTCAGATAGCGCAAGGATTTTAAAGTCAACATGCGCCAGACCTTAACCCAATTCGCTGCTGGCATCAATGCTCTTCTTGTTACGACAGTCACTGATCGCGATAAACATCTGTCTGTCGTGCTCATTGAAGATACCATCATCCGCGAGCAGTCTTCACCATGATCAGCGCAGGACATGGGATACTGACAACGATATCATATCAACCTGCCAGAAATTTGATGGCAACCATGGATGCGCCCTTCTCCAGACATGACATGATCCACCCATGACAATCGAGCTGAAAATTTATCTGTGCGCCTGGATCACCTATTGCACCCTGTGCGCTTACCTGTTGTATGCAGACAGAAAATCATACCCTGTCAAAGGCTATAAGGCTTTCTTGTTTGTTCGGTGGAAGTTGCTGACGTTTGGCATCGCTGCAACCGGTATCACCGTGGTTGCGCCTTATACGGCTGACCCTACCTGGGACTATGTTGACGCAGCCATGATGTCGGTGCTGACGTTTTTGACTGCGCCGTGGGCGGTGGCTTGCATTTACCTGGGTTTGCGTGGCAAGGCTGGCGTCCGGCAAGTAATGGTGGCGCTGGCTTTGTGGATGTTTTCTGCCAGCTGGTGTTATGACCTGTACTTGCTGCTGCGTGACGGGCAATACCCGATCACCTGGGACGCGAATATCTACGCTTCGTCGGTTTTGTATTTCAGCGCAGGCTTGTTATGGAACCTGGAATACAAAACCGCGCGGGGTGTGACTTTTTCATTTCTTGAAGCGGGATTCCCATCCAGGCCGGCGCATGCGGGTTTCATGAAAATTGCCTTGTTTGGTTTGCCCTTCATGCTTGTAGCGATTTGCAGTATTGTCTATTTCCTGGTCTGAAAATCCTGGTCTGAAAAACCGGCCCTCTGAAAAAATACAACACTGCACATGATCACATTTTGTTCTATTGCCTTTTCAGTCAAGCACCGGATTGTCCCGTTGAAATGCACCGGGTTTTCGATTGAGCAGGCGCCACCACAGACCTGTTTCAAACACGCGGCTGAATACCCAGGCAAAGGCAACTGAAGCACCTGTGCCTATCACCACGAGCAGGGCAAAATGCAGGTGCTGGTAGTTGGTTGGCAAGTGCAGGCTTTCTATCGCATGGTGGGTGGCGGCCACGATGGGGATGTGTACCAGGTAGAGTGAATAGGAAAAACTGCCTGTCCTGGTCAGGATTTTATTTTCCAGGAAGCGTCTTGCAGTATGGTCCGGTGCAATACTGCTCATCCAGATCAGGAAAATGGCGACCAGGGTGGCGAAGGTGATGTCGATTATTTTTTCGCGCGCAAAGAAAGGCCCGACCGACTGGGCGTCGACAATGGCGTAGCGCTGCATCAGCACGACAAACAGTACAAGGAAGAACAGGCCGACAGGCGCCAGCACACGCCATTTCTTTTGCATGCGCTGCTGATGGTTTTCTCCGTGGACAAACCATGCAGAAACGATGCCGATCACAAAGACGAACAAGAAATACGGTGGCCTGAGTACCGTCATCTGCCAGTCGGCCAAAGGCTGGGGCAGATTATTTGATGTCGCGGTCAACCCCCAAGCCAGCAGGCCCCCTGTGATCAGGAAGGCAGTGCCGCCACTGCGGCGCAATATCCAGACAAGCAGCGGAAAAAGAAAATACAGATGCCATTCGAGCGCAATGCTCCAGAACGGTGTGTTGATGGTATTGAGCAAAGGAAAAAAATCCTGTATCAGCGCAAAATTGGTCAGCAGTATCTGCCAGGATATCGTGGGTGTCAGGCCAGTGGGATGACGCCCCCAGGCGCTTATTGGTACGAAAAAATTGACCAGTAAGATCAAGACCAGCGCCGCATAATAAGGCGGCAAGATACGGAAAGCCCGCGCCTTGAAAAAAGCTTTTGTACTCACAGTCAGGTGGTTCTTGTTCCTGGCTACGGGCAAGCCCAGGCAAAAACCGGACAGTACCAAAAACACGACCACGCCCAGGTGCAGGTAAAGCAGCACATTGAGGGGCTTCATCCACAAGGATTTGTGAGAATCCCAGCCATAGGCAAACAACCGACAATGGCCCCACAATACCCAAAGCGCAGCTACGGCGCGCAAGCCATCAAGGAATTGCAGGCGGAATGGTACATCACCGGCAAATATTGAAGAAACAGATGCAGATGGCGCTGGTACTGGCTTGGTTGACATAGAAATCGAGGGTTACTGCACAAAAGCGCAATTAAAGTACAAAAAAATAGTGCACTTTAACACTGTGCCAGCATTTGTAGAAAATATGCGCTGCAAGCTGTGCTCACGTCGACCTGGGCATAGTGACACTGACTGCATCACTTTTCCCTGGTGGACATGAATGCTTTACCCGATGATCTGCCACAATCGACGAAGAAGCCCGGACCGGACTCAAGGCTGTCCCTGTCATTTCTCAATCGATTCGCTATGGAAACATGGTACTTTGATGTGTGGCGAAAATGTATCGACTTATCATGATTCATCATGATTTATTATGCGATACTTTGATTCTGACAATTGAAGACCTTACTTGAGCAGGAAATCCAATTGAGGCTACGGCTTTTGACACGTGGTGAAAGCCGGCAGCAGCAGACAAAAATCATTGATCACATATTCAATAACCAAGCTGTAACGTTTGACGTTAACACTCTCCCAAAAAAATTATGACGAGCAAATCAGTCAAAGAACAACTACAGCAAGACATCGCGCTCTGGCATGCCGATGGCTTGATCGAGAAACCTGCCTATGAAATTCTGTCCCGTCGCTATGAGGTGAGCAGTTTCGGTCTGATCGGTGTGGTGAAGTATTGCGGTATTTTTGGCGGTTTTTGTGCTTTTCTGGGATTGATGGGTTTGATCAGCGCCTTGTCGCAGTCGGTGGCGTTCGCTGCGCTGGTGGGGGCAGCCGTCAGCATCGGTCTGACCTGGGGTGGTTTGCGGCTGGCGGACGATGTGCAGCAGCGCTATGCCACTTCGTCGAAGTTCATTGTCACGCTGGGCATAGGCATGTGGGCCGGTTCAGCAGGAACTTTTTTGGGTGGAGTTTTGCATCTTGAGGAAGGCGCGGTGCTGCTGACCACCGGCTTGCTGACGATACCGCTGGCCTTTTACCTGGCGTACCAGCGTCATAATACTTACCTGCTGGTCCTGGCCTTGCTGGTGCTGTTTCACTGGGCCGGTTCATGGTCGTCCATGTTTGGCCGCTCCACTTATGCACTGGAGATCCAGGACCCAAAGATGATGAGTGTGCTTGCCTTTATCGCCGTGGTGATAGGTTTTGAGCATGAACGCAAGGCCTACCCTGCCACGGGACGTTTTTACCAGGCATGGCAGGCAGTCGGGCTGGTGTACCTGAATATGTCTTTGCTGATTTTATCGATCTGGCACCATTATCAGGGTGAGAATGGGTATTGGGTCATCGTTTTCAGCGCCGCCACTGTTGCCCAGATCGTGGCGGGTGCGCGATTGCACAGTGGTTTGCTGCGCGGCTTTGGCATCACTTTCTTTGGCATCAATCTGTTCACGCGTTTTCATGAACATTTCTGGAGCCAGCTTGATCTGGGCACCTACCTGGCTGCTGGCGGGGCATTGTTGCTGGTCACCGGTGCGCTGATGGAAGTCCTCACGCGCAGCCTGAGCCGTGCTGACCACAGCGTTCAACACATCGATGGAGGTGCAGCATGAACCAGCGCAGCCTCAACCGTGCCGTACACAATGAACTTGATGACCTGGTCGCACAGAAGATCATCGACGCCGTACAGGCTGAACAGATCAAACTGCGTTATCCGGCCGAGGCGTGGAATATGCTGGCCCTGGTACGTTCATTCACCGTGCTGGGTGTACTGACCTGCGTAGCAGGCATACTCATTCTGCTGCGTGAACACATGAACTGGTGGCTGGTGGGCGAGGCTGCCCTGGCCGGTACTTCTTTGAGTTGCCTGGCATTGGCGCACTGGCTTAAAACCAGCCGCAACATGCCCATCCTGGCAGAAGCGCTGGAACTGGCAAGCGGCATGGCTTTGCAGGGTCTGACCGTCGTGCTGGCTTTGCATCACCCCAGTGGCAGCAAGAATTGGCCTGCACTGGTGGGCGTTGATGCTGCCCTGTTGCTGGTGATGGCATATGCGCTGGCTAACCGCCTGCTGCTGTGGTATTCACTGGCGCTGTTCTTTTTCTTTTGTGGCGCAGAGACGGGTTATGTCTCTGGCTGGGGGGCATATTACCTGGGCATGACCTACCCTGCCCGCTTCCTTGCTATTGGTGCCGGTGTGTTGTGTCTGGCTTGGGTGCATGTGGAATTTTTACGTGGCCGTCTGGCACCGTTTGCGCGGGTGTATTTTCACTATGGTCTGTTGCTGATCAACCTGTCGCTCTGGTTTTTAAGCGTGTTTGGCTATTACGAGAACCATGACGTGCGCTGGGACGATACAGAAGGTGAACGGTTCATATTTTCTGTCTTGTGGGCGGCAGTGGCAGGTGGATCAGTATGGGCCGGCACGCGTTTCAACCTGCAACTGTTGCGCGGCTATGCCTACACTTTTCTGATGATCAATCTGTACACTTTCTATTTCCAGTTTTTGGTCAGCAAATCACCGTCGCTGTGGTTTTTCCATCTGCTGCTGGTCGGCGGCAGCCTGCTTGGGTTGGGGATTTATGTTGACGGGCTGCGCAAGAAAAACCCTGCGCAAGCCGATTAAGCAATCGGCCGCCTGTCAGCCCAAAGACAGGGCGGCCTGATTGTTCAATCCCGGTCTGGCGCACCAAGCGGGAACAGCGGGCGATATTGCCGCGCGTCTTCTACTGCCCGGGCAAAGGATGGGCGAGCCAGCAGGCGGCTGCGGTAGGCGCGCAACAGCGGGTATTTGTCAGCTATAGGATGGGTCCAGTCGGCATAGAATAATGAAGGCGCCGCTGCGCAGTCTGCCATGGTGAAATTGTCGCCGCTGGCCCAGGTTCTGCCTGCCAGATGTTTTTCCAGCCAGGCGTAGGCAAGTTCGAGTTTGGTAACAGCCTGCTCCTGCGCTTCCTGCCGCTTGACGACATCACCTGTCAGGGCACCGCCAACTGCATGCTGCACCGGGGTCATGACGTGCAGGTCAAAGAAACGGTCCATGAAGCGCACATTCAGCGCCGCTTTTGCATCTACCGGTAGCAGGCGTACTGGTCCGGGATGAGTCAGTTGCAAATACTCGATGATGATGCTGGTCTCTGCGATGTCTTGTCCATCATCGACCAGCAAAGGGAACTTGCCCAGCGGCCAGCGCTGCAACCACTCTGCCACATGTTCCGGCGTATCCGGCCCTATGCAGCGGAATTCAAACGGCGTGCCGTTCTCGTGCAGCGCAATCAGCACTTTCTGTGTATAGGAAGAGAATGGGTGACCATAGAGGGTAAGTGACATGACAGATACCTTATAGATGTAGGGCCTGGCTTGCGCCGCAAGTGTTTTGTCCGACTATTCTATAACCATATATCGGAAAACAATAAGCCCCCTCCAGGCAGCTTATTGGCTGTAATGACATCAGCGTTCAGGCGCGTACATAACGGCTCTCGACAGCAAATGTTGTCGCGGAATTGCCGACGGCCTGTATGGTAAACAGCTCACCGTTGCGCAGCATGAAAGCGCCCTGACTACTGCCGGAAGCAACCTCTTCAGTCCAGGTAAATACCGTGTCCTTGAGTGTAATTTTCCAGACACTCTTGCCATTGACGACTGAAGATGACACGGCATTGCCAACAAAACTGATCACGGCGCCATTGGCACTGGCATTGACGACATCAACCGAAGAAGCGACGGTTTCCCCGGTCAGCATTTTGACGCTGGCATTGGCTTCTGTCCTGACATGCTGCGCTGACAGGATCGGTGCATTGTAAGTGCCCATAGCAACAACGGCGCCTGCGCAATTGAGGTTTTCATAGTACTCAATTTTTCGCGAAACCGACAACGCAGATCCGCCACTGCCGGAAGTGATCGTGGTAGTTTCCATGATGCGTCCCTGACACCCCTGGTTCCAGACGCCAGCATATTTGCTCAACGGACCTGTGCCTGTATCTGCCGGTGCCACAGTCGCAGGCGTACTGCCACCAGACCCACCACCACAAGCAGCCAGCAACATGGCCATGATTGCGCTAAAACCCGCTAATTTGATTTGTTTCATTTTACGTCACTCATTAATAAAAAATTACCCGTGCGCATTATGGCAAAATTGCAACAACTTGTAAAATTGAAATAATAGAGAAACAACTTGCTATATAACAAGCTGGGCGGTTAATGAGGTGCATGAAGATATGGTTTGAGTACCGGGGCAATGACCACATCAGCCAGGCATCGTTGCCAGAGCTGGCCCATGAACCTAAAAAAAATGAATCCAGATGAATATACGCAGTCATTTTCATGACAAGAAAGTGAGTAAAAACTATGTATCTGCAAGCGCATATCAAGAAGTTTTTTAAAATTATGCCGGTTTTTTGTTCATGCCTGCCGGTCTTCCTGCTAACAGTCAGCAGCGGCGATGCATTTGCTGACAGTGCCAAGGGCAAGATGCCGGCAAAACTGGTCCTGCAGGCACCACCAGCAGGCGTCACAGTCGTGGCAACGTATGACGGCAATATCTATAAGGCGAGATTCAATCAAACCTGTACGCCGAATCAGGTGGCGGATTTTATTTCCGGCCTGTCCCAGCTTTATGGCAATGTTTATCCTGAAGATTGCGGTATCTCAAAAACCAAGTCCCCGGTATTGCAATGGCCTGAGGGTTATCTGCCGGTGAATACCTCCATTGCAGAGCCCTGGAGTATCAGCATCATCAAGGATGGCCAGCCCTATCTGTCGGCCACCAGCAAGTACCCGCAGTACCAGTTGCCAGGCAACCTGCCTGTTGGCAGTTACGAATGGACGGTCAGCTACAAAAACAGGAATGGTACGACGCCGCAGAGCCAGACAAGGCGTTTCTATGTCGATGCCAGTGCCATTGATGTCGCCAGTTACACGCCGACCCAGATCGTCAGCACAGCAAAAACAGCTGCCAGGCCACGCATGTTCCCCAGGGGTCTGAGCAAAGAAGCCATGCTGGCCAATATCAACCTGACTGCCAGCACCCCGTTTGCCATTCTGAAAACCAAGGCCCAAGCCATACAGACCAAGCCTATTGATCCGGAACCGCAGAAACGGCCTGTCAACACACCGACCCCGATTGAATATACGACCTGGCTGATCTCGCTGAACGGCATAGCCTCAGCCGCCGCCAGTGACATGAATTACCTCGGGTATGTATCCAAGCTGACCAATGACACTGGCATGGCAGCGGCCGGCAAGGCGCGCCTGCTGGCCCTGGCGGACTGGGACCCGGTCAATGGTGTCAGCAACTATGCCTTCCAGGACCAGGCGGCACGCCAGGTTTTGTTGGGGCTGGCCAAGGGCTATGACTATTTTTATGATGACCTGAGCGCGACGGAAAGAAACAAGGTTATCGCTGTCATCAAGACCCGAATCGAGCAGATGCTGCCGCTGGTGGCCACCCAGCATTTGCACAAAAAAGACTCACATGGCGTGACCAATGTCGGTTTTCTGCTGAACGTATTGCTGTTGCTGGCGGGTGATCAGAACTTCCCGGAAGCAGAACAATATCTGCGTGATACCTACACGACCTTCCTGGTCAGCAGCACTGCACAGGGTGGTGACGATGGTGCATTCCAGAATGGTACGGGTTATGGCTGGTATGTCGCCACCCTGCTCGAAACCCTGATCAACATCAAGTCTGTCACAGGCTACGACATCAGCAACCAGCCTTACTATGCGAAGTACATTGACTACCTGATGGCTTTCACCGCACCGCTGTACAGGCAGTTGATGACGCCGTTTGGTGACGATCATATCTACAACTATGATTACCAGGCCTATTCATTCGACACCTTGCAGCCATTTGCCTTGCTGACGCAAAACGCCACGCATGAATGGTATTACCGCGCAAACCCGGCTAATCTCACCGCCCAGCCTACCCGCCCGCTGTATTATTTCAACCTGGTGGCCATGGGAGCCAAGCCCGTCACGCCCGTTGCTCCGGCGCGTGACAACTGGTTCTTCCCGAATGCCGGCATCGCCTCGCTGACGAGCAGCTTCACCGATGCGAACAGGTCCAGCGTCGCCTTCAGGTCCAGTGAGTGGGGGGCCTATAATCATTCGCATGCTGACCAGAACAGCTTTACCCTGGTGTCCAGGGGGCGCGACATGCTCATCAGCAGCGGCTATTATTACTCCTATGATTCAGAGCATCACCGTCAGACCCGCTCAACCCGCTCACAGAACGCACTGACCTTTGACGGCGGCATAGGTCAGTCAGAAGCCCCGACAGCGGTGTCGCCACCCAAACCAACTGCCCCGGTATATACATCGGATGCCGCAGGTCAGCTCTATAACGGCGGGGAGAGCAACGGCGTTGCCATTGTCACAGGTGACGCCAGCAAGGCTTATCGCCGCCTGGTCACCAGCGGTACCCCATCGACATGGGCACCCCTGCTGGATAATGCCGTGCGCTCCATGGCCTACTTCAAGGATGAGCGTATTACCGTCATCTATGACTGGGCCAACAGTGCAACAGCGCGCAGCTGGGAACTGAACTTCCATGCACTGCAGCCGTTTAGCCTTGATACGGTCGGCATGGCCAAGGTTGTCAATAACCCGTCGTCGATTTGCATCACACACCATAATTTCCCGTCGGTGATGACAACGACTGATCAGGTTGACGTCCCACCGGACAAGCCTTCGGCACCGCAGTATCACCTGCGTTCCACGGCGACAGCCCCAAGCAAGGAAATCACCGCCGTCACCGTAGTACGTGAAGATTGCTCTGCAACGCCGGTTGAGGTCAGCGTGAGAGGCAATGAGGCCGTCGTCATGATAGGCAGCAAAGGAGTGGACTTTAACAAGAAAGTCGTGTCCATCCTTAAGAAATAGACTATTAAGAAATAGACTATTGAGCAGGCAAGCTCACTGCAATACTGCCTGCCAATCTGCTCTGATGATCACAGTTCATGCCAATGACTGTGATCATTTTTTTGTGTACCCGGCGATTTTATTCAATGCACTGACAGCCCTGATCATGGCTGATGCATCAAAGCTCCCTTCCTGCAGCCTTCATTCGGCATGTCAAGTAGCGCCTGTCAAATTGTTGTTATTTTTACACAAATTCATGAGCAACCGGGAAAAATCCCTATAATTGAAATAGATATTAAATTTGCAATTTAATATTCCAATTCTGACGATAGTCCTTGCATTGCCACTATTTGCCAATTAGCGGAGTCCACATGAAAATCCCTGAAGTAAAACTCAAAAAAAGACATGGCCTGTATGTGCTGATTCTGCTGTTCCTCATCCCGCCACTGGTGATTGCACTGGCGCAACGCTGGCAGGTATCTGATGATGACCCTGACCGTGGTGCAACAACAGTCAAAAACGATGTGTTTGGCGATAGTGCCAGCAAGATCGTCTACCTGGAACAAAACTGGAAACCTGCGCAGAGCCTGTGGTTTTACACCACCACCCAGGGTTCCAACCTGTTGCCTTATGATTTTTTCCTGGTACTGGAACAGGCAGGCAAACCAGAATTGTTCCGCAGTGATGAAAACATCAACCGCTACCGCTACCTGCCGCAGAAAAAAACCTCAAGCAACCCGGACGCCCTGCCCGTCGGCTTTGTCAAAGACAATTACCTGAAAAAAGACTACATGGGTTTTACCTGTGCAGCCTGCCATACAGCGCAAATCAATTACAAAGGCACCGGCATGCGTATTGACGGCGGCCCGGCAACAGCCGACATGTCCGGATTTTTGCAGGGACTGACCGAAGCCATGGTCGCCGTGCGCGACAAGCCGGAAGTGCAGAAACGTTTTGTGCGGGCAGTCATGCAGCTTGGCTCTTACAGCTCTGAAGCTGAGGTCATTGCCGACATCAAGACCTATACCTTGCGCCTGACCAGCTACAACATCATCAACCACAGCCCTGTCGATTATGGTTATGCAAGGCTGGACGCCTTTGGCCGCATCTATAACCGTACGCTGGAACACCTGCTCAACCGTAAGCAGATAGAAGAAGTACTGGGCAATTTGTTGAGTGAGGCTGAAGTCAAGACCGCACTGGAAGGCTTTGGCGAAAACATCAGTTCCAGTGACAGGGACAAGATCATCGAACGTGTGGCCACTTCCCCCAAACAGATCGTCAAGCTCAGGCAGGAACTGTTCATCAAGGCGGATGCGCCGGTCAGCTATCCGTTTTTGTGGGACATCGCCCAGCATGACTATGTGCAGTGGAATGGCCTGGGCGGCAATGGCGGTCTGGGGCCGCTGGGACGCAATACCGGTGAAGTGATCGGCGTCTTCGGCTCACTGGACTGGCATGAGGGTTCGCGGTTTTCACTGGCTTCGCTGATTGCCGGACAGGGCCTGAAAAAGAAAACCGTCGAATATGACAGCTCTATCAATACACAAAACCTGCGCCGCATAGAAAGCCAGCTGGTCGATCTGCAATCCCCCAAATGGCCGCAAGACATATTGGGCAAGTTGGACCAGACCCGCATCAAGCGCGGCGCCAGACTGTTCGACAAATATTGCGTGAGCTGCCATGCAGAGATTGACCGTAGTTCGCCCGAGCGCCGCGTGGTCGCCCATATGTCCAAACTGGAAGAGGTCGGCACCGACCCGACCATGGCCAATAACAGTGTCAACTACACCGGTTATTCAGGCATCCTGCGCAATCAGTACGTGGGTGCGGGTGTCGGCGATGTGCTGCTCGATAAGAAAGCGCCGGTTGCTGCTCTCCTGACCAAGGCCACTTTGGGTGTGGTGACAACACCGGATGCCGACAAGGGCTTCATACGCCGCTGGTCTGAATGGCTGTACAACATCATCACGGCGTTCTTCAGTAATGAGATCAAGGACTCCAACAAGCATGGCAACTATATCCCGGATACGACGATGAACCCGTATTCGTCACTGCAAGCTTACAAGGGCCGTTCGTTGAATGGCATCTGGGCGACCGGGCCTTATCTGCACAATGGCTCAGTGCCTACCCTGTACGACCTGCTGTTGCCAGCCTGTTCATCCGAGCAGAAAGATGGCGAGTGCAGGCCAGAAAAATTCCAGGTTGGTTCACGTGAATTTGATGCAGAAAAAGTCGGCCTGAAGAGTACCGGCTACCAGGGCTTCACTTTCGATACCCGTCTGCCCGGCAACCTCAATACCGGTCACGACTATGGTACCAAGGCGCCCAAAAACCCCGGAGACCTGCCCATGCTGAGCAAGGAAGAGAGGCTGGATTTGCTGGAGTATCTGAAGGATCAGTAAGTGTTATGAATACGGGAAACCATCTTCATGATGATTTCCCGGCATGCTTTACCGGGTCTGGCTATTCAATTGCCAGACCCAATTACTTACTTCTGCAAATCCTTAAGTTTGATCGCGGCTTCTGCCTCATAAGCCTGACGACCTTTGTCTACGGCTTCAATCCAGGCACTGTCAGTGGCAACCTGCCTGGAATCTTCGGTATGGACGCTGACCGTTGTCGGTGAGCCGGAACCGGAGACATCAATCACGGTCTCTATATTGGCATTGAGCTTGATCGCCCAGAAGCCAGGTTGAAACCATGCCCAGAATTGTTTGATGTGAACATCCAGCACGATCATGTCAGGACGGGAAGCGTCTATTTCTTCGACACGATAGCCGGCTTTTTTCAATGCGTTTTTCAGGTCATTTTTTACTACGCCGGTCACAGTCTGACCTTCTCCCAGCAATACATCGCCAAGGGCTTTGCCAAAGGTATTGCGCTTGCGGGCAATTGCTTTTGCCTTGATCAATTCTGGTGACCCCTTGGCGCCTTCGGATCCCAATGAAGGCGTACTTGGTTCTTTGGGCGCTTCTTCAAAAACACGCTCATCTTTGACCGAGCGGATAAAAACTGTCTTCCCATTGCTGGCGCTCTGGGTTTGGGCAGACACAGCTGTTGCGGTCGCTGGGGTTGTAGCGGTTGTTGAAAGTTTGACTTCGCTGCGGCTGGTGGCACAGCCGGTCAGGACGGCAGACACCAGCAACAAGGGAATGGCGAGATATTTTGTATTTAACATGGATAATTTTGAAAATAGTAATGTGTAATAGTAATGTGAGTAATGTGATATTACGTCTGATGAGCCATGATCTTCAATCATGCTCAAAATGATTCACTTGATCTGACTCAAGTCGCTTCAAGAAAAGTGGCAAGCATTATGACAAGTCCTGGCGGTTTTGCGGGAAATTATTCGTCTGTTGTGTATCAACGAGAATTTTCAGTATGGAATTGGCATTATTTCCCAGACGAGCCAGAACACAGCATGCAGAGCAGGATGAGGAGGAATGAGTATCGCTAGGCACAAGGACCGGTCGTGCTGCCAGTCAACAGCACCGGCTGCCACAGCACTTGCAGGTCTGCTGCCGGCGTGCCATTGATCAGGGCCAGCAGCATTTCGCTCATCTTTGCACCGGCGGCCCTGGCGTCTGGTTGATCGATGGTGGTGACCTGGTCGCCGACCAGGGTGTCTTCCATATTGCCCCAGACGATGACGGATATTTCTTTGCCTATGTCGACACCGGCATCCATCAGCGCACGCATGGCGCCGACGCCGGACAGGTGGTTATCAACAATGATGGCACTGGGCCTGGGTGTGCAATTCAACAGCGTCTGCACGGCCAGGTAGCCACTGCGCCTGTCCAGCGCATCCTGGATCAGGTAACGGGTATCGATATCAAGATGGGCTGCACTCATGGCTTCGATGAAACTGCTGCGTCGCTGGCGGGCGAAGTTCAGTTCCAGCGGTGCGCTGACCAGGCTGATGCGCTGGTGGCCCAGGGCCAGCAAGTGCTGCACAGCCAGCCGTATGCCATTGGCGTTGTCATAGTCGAACCAGGCATAGGGCCTGTCGGTCTGGGTGCGGCCATGGGCAATGAAGGGAAAGCCCTGCTTGGACAGGTAGGCAATACGCGGGTCTTGCACCATGGTACGACTAACGATGAGGCCGTCGACGCGCCTGCCCTTGACCATCTGCTCATACGATGGCAGTTCATTGCCGGGTGAAACAGGCGCAATCATCAGGTTCATCTTGCGTGCTTCCAGCGCTTCTGCCATGCCGCCGACAACGCCCAGGAACATGGGGTCGCCCAGGTCCGTCGGCTGCAAGGGATAGATCAGGCCAAATACATTGGTGCGCCCGACCGCCAGGCTGCGCGCCATGGGGTTGGCTTCGTAGCCAAACTTTTCTGCCGCCGCCATGACCTTCTTGCGTGTCTGCTCACCGACTTCTGGGTAGCCGTTCAAGGCGCGACTGACTGTGGTCTTGGACATGCCAAGGCTGGCGGCGAGCTCCTTGAGGGTTATGGGCATAGGGTAATGGCGGCAATGACAATCGAAAGCTGGATTATATACCGCCGCTCACTCTGTCCGGCTGCTCCAGCCTGGCAATGGCACGCCTGAAGAAAAACAGGCTTAACAGGATAACACTGAGCGGCAACAGCGACAGGTAAAAAGCCGTCTGCCCGCTCAGCGCGCCAAAGACATAACCGGTAATCATGGACCCGCTGGTGCCGCCCAATGCAGAAAACAGCACCAGCAAACCCGTCATCGCCGCATGCCGATGCGTGGGCAAAGAACTGAGCATGACAGAATTGATGCCGGGGTAGACCGGCGCCATGAACAGGCCGATCAGAGGAAAGATGAAGGCTGCCAGGGGTGCATTGCTCCAGCGCAGGTCAGGGTTGGCAACGATGTCATGCGTCAGGGGCAGGGTCAGCAAAACCAGGGCAGCCATGCTGAGCAGACAGATGTTCAATACCAGGTACCAGTTCAGCTTGCGCATGACAGCACCGGCACTGAGCCGGCCTATCGCCAGGCAGGCGGCAAAGATGCTGGTGGCCTGTACGCTCATGGCGACCGGCATCTTCAGGATTTCATTGTTGAAGGTGGGCAGCCAGGTGCCTATGCCCTGCTCCAGCAACACATATAAAAACGCCGAGATGATATAAACGCAGACGAGGGGACGCGCCATCAGTTTAAGCATATCGGCAAAATCGTCAAACAAGCCGGGTTGACCCAATTGGCCCTGCCTGTATTGCTTGTTTCTTTCACTGACCAGCCTTGCTTCAAATTCTTCAAAGCGGGTGGTGGCAATCAGCATGAAGGTTGTGGCGCACAGAGCAGCAAGCAGCCAGTAGACATGCAACCATGATGCTGATGCAGGGTTGTCAGCATCGATGAAGTAAGAGAATATCCAGTAGCCGCTCAACACACCGACCATGAAAAAGCCTTCCAGGGTATTCATCAGGCTGGCATGCTGCTTGCGGTCTGCACTGACCAGGCCTATGGTGGAATACACAGATACCTTGACCAGGGCAAAGGCCACACCTACGCTCAAGAACAGGAGCTTGCTCATCAAAAATCCGGGCAACAGCGGCATGGTGGCAGAGCTGAGCGTGACAATGCCCAGGCCAGTCAGCATGGCGCGTTTATAACCCAGTCGCGGCAGAAAAGAAGCCACGCAGAACGAGACTATGCTGATCGGCAAGTCCTTGAAAGCCTCAAGCACACTGGCCGCCGACTTGCTGACACCATAAGTCTTGATGACTTGCAGTATCACCGTACCAACGCTGTTGAGCAAAATGGCGAATACAAAGTACAGCAGGAACAGCGCCAGGATGATGCGCCGCCGGTTATAGTGCTGGCTGCGCATCTGCTGGCTTTGTATCTGCTCGCTCACCTCTGCGGGTGACGCCTGAGTGTCATACATATTGTCTCCGTCTTATTTTTTATTCCCCCTCCTTCAAGGGGAGGGTCGGGGTGGGGATGGGGTTTCAGTCAATTTTCATCATTTCAATGACAACCCGATCCCATCCCATTCACCAACATCAGCTACATACAATCATTCTTTCAGATAATCCGGCAAACTGAACTGATCCAGCCCGGCAATCACCACATCTGCCTCGGTCAATACCGCCGGGCTGCCTACGCCAAGGGCAAACATGCCAGCGGATTTGATGGCGCGTATGCCGGCTATCGAATCCTCCACACCAAAGCAGTCTTGCACCTGCAAACCCAGGCCCGCTGCTGCCGCCAGAAAAATTTCCGGGTCTGGCTTGCTGTTACGTATGTTGGCAGCATCAACCACAAATTCAAACTGGTCAGCAATACCAAGCCGCTCTATCACTGCCTGGGCATTTTTGCTGACGGATGCCAGCGCCGTCTTCAGGCCCGCAGCACGTATGGACTGCAAGGCAGCCGCCGCGCCGGGCAGCAGATCGGCCGGGCTGAGGGCGGAGATCAAGTCCTGGTAATCAAGGTTTTTCCGATGCGCCAGGGCCAGTTTATCTGCTTCGCTGAATTCTTTACCCGATGCCTGCAGGATCAGGTTCAGCGAGCCCATCCTGTCCACGCCTTTCAGTTGTTCGTTGAAGGCGGCATCAAAGCTGGCGCCTACGCTGTCGGCCAGTTTTTTCCAGGCCAGGTAATGATAGTGGGCAGTGTCGGTCAATACACCATCCAGGTCAAAGATCACGGCGCGGTAGGCATATTTACGCATGGTTTGGCTCCTGTGCAGGCATGGACAACATCCATACCGGCTGCTCCGTTGTCAATTCCAGCACTTGCCCCCCATGGTTCAGCTTGACGCCATTACCGCGCAGCAGGCGATAGGTGGCATGCGACTGGTTGACTTCAAGTTCCAGCAATTGCCCCTGGAAGTGGACGCGGAACTGATAGTCCTGCCATTGTCTTGGCAATACCGGCGCAAAACTCAGTTGCGCCCTGGTTTGCTCCCCACTGCCTCCTTCAGTGTGTACATGCCTGATGCGCATGCCGCCAAAACCGTAGGCGATGCCAAGCCAGGTGCCGCCCATGGCGGCAGTGTGTACACCATAATGCGTATTGCCGTGGGTATTGTCGAGGTCCAGTCTGGCGGTTTGCATGAAGTAATCGTAAGCCTTGTCGTGATAACCGACTTCTGCCGCGATGATGCTGAAGATGCAGGTGGACAGCGACGAATCATGGGTAGTCACAGCTTCGTAAAAATCGAAATCGCGGCGCTTGTCGTCAAGCGCGAACTGGTCACTGAGCAGGAGCAGGGCCAGCAGCACGTCAGCCTGCTTGCAGACCTGGTGGCGGTAGATCACCAGCGGGTGGTAGTGCAAAAGCAGCGGGTAGTTGTCTTTGGGTGTGGCGGCAAAGTCCCAGGGCTTTTTATTGAGGAAGCTGTCGTCCTGTTCATGAATACCTCGCTCTGCATCATAGGGCAGGAACATCAGTGCAGCGGCACGCTGCCAGGCATCAAGCTCTGCATTGTCCAGGCTGATTTTTTTTGCCAGCTGGTGATAGTCCTCTGCATGCTGCGTCTGCAATTGCGTGACGATATCAACAGCGAAGCGCAGGTGCATTTGCGCCATGGCATTGGTGTAATAATTGTTGTTGACTTGCGCCGTGTACTCATCAGGGCCAGTGACTTCATTGATGCAGAACACTTCTTGCTGCTGACCACGCATGCGGGTGAAGTGACCGAGCCCCATCCACAGGCGCGCTGTTTCCAATACGATTTCTGCACCCTGCTTCAAGAGAAAATCGGTATCACCTGTGGCTTCCATATACAGCTTGATGGAATAGGCAATGTCGGCATTGATATGGTATTGCGCCGTACCGGCCGGGAAGTAGGCAGAGCATTCTTCACCATCGATGGTGCGCCATGGGTAAAGTGCGCCGCTGGCATGTGACAACTGACGCGCCCGTTCCCTGGCTTGCGGCAGGTATTGATAACGGTATTCCAGCAGTTTTTTGGCAATCTCGGGTTTGTTGTAGAGGAAGAAGGGGAAGATATAGATTTCTGTATCCCAGAAATAATGGCCTTCATAACCTTCACCGGTCAGCCCCTTGGCAGCGATGTTGGTTTTACCGTCGCGGCCTACAGATTGCAGCAGGTGGAACATATTGAAGTGTATGCCCTGCTGCAAGGCGGCATCGCCTGAGACACGTACATCCGCCTGCGCCCAGAAATCATCAAGATAAGCACGTTGCGCCTTTGCCAGTTGCGTAAAGCCTTGTACCTGCGCCATGACCAGGGCCTGCTTGCTTGTTGTCAGCAGCGATGCCGCCGGAAAATCGCGGGAAGAATAATAACTGCAAAACTTTTCCAGGCAGATGACCTG
The DNA here is from genome assembly GCF_022568815.1 of Undibacterium paludis. Lineage (GTDB taxonomy): Bacteria > Pseudomonadota > Gammaproteobacteria > Burkholderiales > Burkholderiaceae_D > Undibacterium. Next base: position 204,461 of record NZ_JAKZHX010000010.1, read on the forward strand.
GCCCTGTACGGCATCCACATCAAAACGCTGGCCGATTTTTTCGCCTGACTGCTGCAACGTGCTGGTGTAGGACGCGGTGGTGTGCAGGCAGTTCTGCTGGGCCGTCGCCAGACACAGACCACTATTATGGGTGCGGTGCAAGGTGGCGGTAAAGTCACCGTCCTGCATCACTTCAAGCTTGTGCAGCACGGGGCCGCTGATGGCGGAGCCCACACGCGGGTCATCGCCTGCTTCAATATTCTTGACGGCGCTGTCTATACTGGATGTCAGGCTGATACGGCCAGAAAAATTCAATGGCGTGACTTCATAAGAAATCGCGAACAGATGCTTGTTGTCAAAACTGACCAGACGCTGGCTGTGCAGACGTATGCTGCGCCCTTTGGGAGATGTCCATTGGAGAGTGCGTGTCAGCAAACCGGTCTTGAAATCGAGATGACGCTGGTACTGGTCAAGACTGCCCCGCTGCAAGTCAAAGACTTCATCTTCGATGTGCAGTTCTATGCATTTTGCATTGGGCACATTGAGCATGAACTGATTGGTACGCGCCAGGCCGTAAGCATTTTCCGGGTACTGTATGGCTTCAGATTCATAAAAGCCATTGAGGTAGCTGCCATTCAAGGAAGGGACATTGGCGCGCTGCTCACCCTCTTCAGCGCAAGCACGCAAACCTATGTAGCCATTGCCAAGAGCGAACAGGGTTTCATTGAGCTGATTATTCACATCAGCAAGACTTTGCTCGGTAAGCCCCCAGCTTTCTGGCGGAAAAGACAGATGCGTGGCATCAGATAATTGCACAGTGTCGTCCTTCATTTTTATTGTGTCTGGCTGTTGCAATTGCTTGTTGCATTTGGCCATTTAGTAGTGAAATCCGGTTATTTCTTGTTTATTGAAAAACTCAAACCGGTTTGGATTTAAAATTAATTCTATTCAAACCGGTTTTAAAAGTCAATAAACTATTTTCAGATGAATGGCAAGGTATGTGATTAATTGGGGAATGCCAGGGTGAACAACAGGCCGAAATATGCCTTGCCGCAATGCTAATTTATTTGATGTCCAAGCAATAACACGGCCGTCAGAGAACATTGAAAACACAAATCACTGTAGTCTTGCGTCAGCGGAAGACTCGTGGAAACAGGCAAGGCAGACGAGAACTTTGCCTGACGCTCGGACCAGGTCAGCCCCTCAAGTCTGGCGCACCACCAGATTGGTCTGCAAGACCTCGGACTCGACTGTTTCTTCATTGATCAGCCCCAGGATCTTCTTGGCAAGCAGGATGCCGCCATCACGCAGGTACTGGTGCACACTGGTCAGCGCAGGGATAAAGCTGGCTGCACCGGGCGTATCGTCATAACCGATGACAGACACCTGCCCCGGCACGCTGAGATTTTTTTCAGTGATGGCGCGTATCGCCCCCATGGCCAGCAAGTCACTGGCGGCGAAAACAGCATCAAAGGACTGGTCTGCTTTTTCCAGGTAGGCTGACATGCAGTCAAATCCCGCCTCAAAGGTAAATGCCTTGGGACGCAGGATGCTGACTGCATGCTGCTGCCCGCTTTGCTGCTCCAGCGTTTCCATAAAACCGGTGCAGCGCTCCTGGATTTCAGCGTGATCAATATCGCCAATGAACAACATCTTGCGACGACCCTGCTCGATAAAGCGCTGCGCCACGCTGGCCCCGCCCTTGCGGTTGTCACTGCCGACCACGATGCAGGACTGGTTGGCATCCGGCGCGCCCCAGATTACCAATGGCAAGCCGGACCGTTGCAAATGCCGCACTGCTTCACCATGCGAGCCCTGGCCGAGCAGGATCATGCCATCTGCCCCCTGCACAGGCGGCGTATCAATGAGCTGCATGGAAGTCAGCACCACGCTATAGCCGGCAGTGGTCAGTTCCTGGGTGATGCCGCCCAGTAGCTCCAATGGATAAGGGTCAGACATGGGTCTGTCGCTGGCGGGTGTCATTTCCACTACGACGGCAACTGAATGGCTGCGCCCCAGGCGCAGATTGCGGGCGCTGACGTTAAAGCGATAGCCCTGCTGCCCGGCAATCTTGCGTATTTTCTCGCGCGTCTCTTCCGTCACCAGGGGGCTATTGCGCAGGGCACGCGACACCGTAATGGTGGATACACCGGCAATTGCCGCCAGATGTTCCATCGTTACCCCGGATTCGGGATTGGGTGCGCCTTTCTTTTTTGCTGCCATGCAAAGACCCTGCCTGTTTGTTGTTCCAGTGTTCGTTGTATCGATGTTCTTGTCTATTGCGTTTATATATACGCAAAGCGCAAACATCAGATTTTCAGGCGCATTATGACAGAGCTTGCAGGGCTAAGGAATATTTCGCACCCCAGAGCAAAGCCCCCCCCATCTCTCGCTGACCTTGCTTTGCGACCTGGCGTATCAAGCTGGTAGTCGGCAAGGCAGCAAGGAAGTGGACGAGCAAACAGGCGCGACTGCAAGAGCAATAATTGCGTCAGATATTCGGCAAATGTTGTGTCAGGATTGGCGCAGGACCAGCTTGCAAAACCGAAATTTCCATCGGAACAATGAGCAATGAAACCACAAATAGGATTTGTGTCGAATAAATGACATCGATAACATTTAAATTGACATCGATAACATTTCTTGTTTCAATGAGCTTGTTTTTACATCTCATCACTTGAGTGCCAGGGAAAATCAGGTCAGGACTACAATGACCAGACTCATTTAGGAAGTGGTGTCAGGCAGCCGGGGAGTTGTAGCAGTACCAGCTTGCAGCCTGCGGATGGCGAAACAAAAACTTTAATAATATTCAGGAGTACAACATGAATTGTAACAACCACTTCCGGTTGTCGGCGATCACGCTCGCCATGATGACATTGATGAGCCAGGCTCACGCACAAGCACCTCAACCGACACCTCCGTCAGGACCCCAGGCTGAAGGCAGCACGGCAGCCCAGGCCGACGCCGGCAACGCCAAGCCTGGCAAACCGGAAGAAGTCCAGCTGATCGTCGTGACTGGTAATGCCCGCAATGGCGGCCAGCGCAAGATCGATGCTTCCTATTCCATCACGACAGCGAATGAAGAACAGTTGAAACAAGCCGCCCCCAGCAGCACGGCTGACCTGCTGAAGATCGTCCCCGGCATCTATGCCGAATCCAGCGGCGGCAATGCCGGCGCCAATATCGGTGTGCGCGGCTTCCCTATCGATGGTGATGCGCCTTTTGTGACCATACAGCTCAATGGCTCGCCTTTGTTCCCGCCGCCCACCCTGTCCTTCCTGGAAGGGTCATCCCTGTTCCGCATTGACGATACAGTAGAAAGAGTGGAAGTCTTGCGCGGCGGCCCCAGCCCCATTTTCTCGAATGGTCAGCCTGGCGCGACGATGAACTTCCTGCTCAAAAAAGGTCGCGACACTGCTGAAGGCAGTCTGCGCGCTACCGTGGGCACGGGCAATCTGCGCCGTATTGACGGTTATTATGGCGGCAAGATCGCCGATGGCTGGTATGGCACCATAGGCGGTTTTTATCGCGTCGCCCAGGGTGTACGTGACGGACAATACCCTGCGGATGAAGGCGGCCAGGTCACTGCCAGTGTCACAAAAAGACTGGACCAGGGTGAGCTGACTTTCTATGCGCGTACAGTTAATGACAAGAATACTTTCTATACCGGTGTACCACTGATTTCTGCTGCTACGGCTGGTGGCAAGCCCACAGCCTTCCCTGGTTTTGATCCCTTGACCGGTTCCCTGTACGGCAACGAATTGCGCAATGTCGCACTCGAAGTCGGCCCCGGCCAGGTTATCAACAAGGACCTGGCGAATGGTCGTGGCTTGCAGGCCAATCTGTTTGGTGTCGACTTCAGCCAGAACATCAATGGCTGGACCGTCAGCAACAAACTCAACCATTTCTCTGGCGATGCCCCTACCCTGGCGATTTTTACCGGCAACAGCCCAATGAGCATGTCCGCCTACATCAATAGCGCCATCCAGTCTGCCAATGGCCAGGCCAACGTGGTCGCTGCTGCTGGCGGCAAGCAGGCGACATCGGGCACGGCAACTTACCTCAATGGTGGCGGCGCAGTCGCTGCTGACCAGCAAGTGATGTCGGCCGGTATCTGGTCGGTGGAAAAGAAACTGAGTTCCTTCACCGATGAACTGCGTGTCAGCAAAGAAATCATCAAAGACCACACCATGACAGCCGGTCTGTACTATGCCGATTATTCATCCAAGGACATGTGGTACCTGGGCAATGGTGTGCTGATGACGGCGACACCGAATGCCCGTCCGATCAACCTGCAATTGAATAATGGCGTGGTAGTCAGCGGCAATGGCCATGACGGAGCATCCTTCTACACCCTGAATGAAAATTTCTCGGCACAGAATACGGCTTTCTACCTGGCTGATGAATGGAAGATCAATGATGCAATACGCATCGATGCCGGTGTACGTACCGAGAACCGCCGCTTGAATGGAGTCATCTCCAACCCCAAGTCAGTGGACCTGGATAATAACCCCCTGACCCTGTACAACAACAACGCATCGGTACTGAGCGGCAGCAATACACCGGTCAACCGTACCGACAGTGAAGTCTCTTACACCCTGGGCGGCAACTACAAGGTGTCAGAAAATTTCAGCGTCTTTGCCCGTATGAATTCCGGTTTTGCCCTGCCGCAGTTTGACACCATACGCGACAATGGCGTCACTGCACCGGTGACCAAGGTCAAACAATATGAAATTGGCTTGAAGAGCGTGTCTGAGTACGTCAGCGCCTACCTGACTTTCTTCCACAACACCTTCACCGGCCTGCCTTTCCAGCAGTTCCTGGCGGATGGCAGCAATGTCACGGCCATCGGCGGCTCCAGCGGCTCTGGCCTGGAATTTGAAGTGGCGGCACGCCCGGTCAAGAACTTCCAGATTTCATTGAGCGGTGCTTACCAGCAATCAAAGTATGAAAATTATGGCAGCAACACCGGCCATGAAGTCAAGCGCCAGCCCAAGCTGCAGTTCCGCCTGTCGCCGAGCTACCGCATCCCCCTGGACAATGCCGATATCAAGCTCTACGGCACTTACACCCATGTCGATGCCCGCTTTGCCGACGCAGAAAACCAGCAATCCCTGCCCAAGTATTACACACTTGATGCCGGTATCCTGGTCGGACTTGGCGACAACCTGGAATTCCGCCTGGCCGGCACCAACCTGACCAATCAACTTGGCCTGACAGAAGGCAATTCCCGCGTCATCGGCAGCGGCAGCAGCGTGGTCTTTGCCCGCCCTATCTTTGGCCGTGCGATTGAGGCTTCGGTGTTGTATCGGTTTTAGTATCTGTTAGTTCATCAAGCAACGTAAACTGCTTTAAAAGCGGACTTACCTGTCAGGTAAGTCCGCTTTTCATTTCGATTCCATACAGTCAAAAGTTATATTAAGCCTCAGTCTTTGCGTAAGGTATCTTGCTACGCAATACGCCAAATGACAATAAACTACCTAATATCGGCACAAGGACAGGAAGAAAACCATAGTAGACCCAGCTTCTGCCGCATCGTGACGCTGCCTGGCCAAGGAACACATGTGCAGCAAAAAAAGCAAGGAGATAAGCACATAATCCAACTACCGCTCCAAGCGAATTCTTTTAGCCTGAAAACACACCGACAAAAATTGTGACAAACATAAAAACTATAGACAGTCGCGCACGAAGCAAAGATTGTTCTGCATAAGATGTGGCAGTCATGAGAGACCTCCGATTAATTGATATTAGTTTGTCTGGTTTTCAGTATCATACATTCGCTGCAGCTCATATTCAGCCCCATCAACATGTTCGTCAACGGCCTGGCGAAGAAATCCCATCCCTGATGCCTTGTCTTGAGAGATGCCATTTAATCCATAAAAAAGGTCAAGCCCATGGAATGCCTTAGCTTTTGAATGTCCACCTTCAGCTGCCAATTTAAATAACTGGGCAGCTTTTTCCCGGTCTTTATCTACCACATCCCCAACGTCGTAATAAGCGCCAAGGCGGTATTGAGCTTCAGGGCTCCCTAAATTGGCGGCCTCAGTCAATATACCGAGTGAACGTTTCTCGAAGTCTTCATCAGTTTCTTTGCGAATAAGTCTAAACGTGGAGTACAAATATAAGGCTTCCGGGCATTTCGCTACTATGAGTGGCGCGAGGATTTTATAAGCGGCCCGGCAAGCACCAGCCTCGATTTTTTCTCTTGCTTTTTGCAATAAATATTCTTGATCTGAATTATTCATGATTGAATCAAAATTACGCAGCATCATGACCTTGGCACGTAATCACATGATTCCATACCGGTAAGTCCGTTCAGCAAATGCTTGCTGGCATTCTACAACCTCGCAGACTGCAACATTGTATTCCCTCCCCTTCAAGGGGAGAGTCAGGGAGGGGGTGGGGGTCTGGTCAATTGTCCGTCATTCAAACTGCGGCAAAAACCCCATCCCAGCCATTCCACGGCGCAGCTTGCAAGCTGCTTAGAAATTTGTGGCACAAAGCTATGCTTTGCGAATTCCCACAAATCTCCCCTTGAAGGGGAAGGAGCCAAAATCAAAAACGGCCCAGTTCACACTATCAAATCCCGTACCCTGCCCACCTCATCAAACAAAAAGAAATGCCCGCCATCAAAGATATGTACCTCTGGTGGGTTGCTGAAACATTCTGCCCAGGGCTTGCCATCGGCATAGGCTATCCTGTCATTCTTTCCCAGCAGTATGCGTACCGGTACATCGTGGTCGCGTTCGCTGCCGTCGACATAGGCTTCTGCTGCTTCTATGTCGGCGCGCAGTATGGGTTCAAATAATTCCATCAATTGCGGTTCTGCCAGCACTTCTGGCGAGATGCCGCCCATGTTGCCAACCCATTCCAGGAATTCTTTTTGCGGTAAGTCTGCATGGTGTTCCAGTGCACGGCTATGTGGTGCGGCAGCACCAGACAACACCAGCCTTTGCGGCAGGCTCGCGCCCAGTTCCGCCAGCCTGTCCAGCATCACCAGGGCGATGTAGGCGCCCATGCTGTGGCCGAACAAGACATAGGGCTGGCCGGCGCTGGCGCGCAGGGTCGGCTCCAGCAGGGCGGTCACCATGTCAGGTATGCTGTGCATCAAAGGCTGACGCATATTGCTGCCATGGCCGGGCGGGTCCAGCGTGATCCATTCGTGATCATGACCACGGGCAAGACTGGCATAGCTGTAGCAGCTGCCGCCGGCAAAAGGATAGGCGATGATTTTCAAGCGATATATTCCTGTGGCGTTGATCAATAAACTCCAGGCTCCCGACTAGGACTGGATTAAAATTGCGGTTTGCAAAACAAAACATCATGCCGCAAATTGACTGAAAACGCATCATGTCTGACACTACATCATCACTGACCGGCGACCGGGCTACAGAAATCTGGACGTGCAGCCTGGCACATTTACGTGAATACCGGGACAAGCTGCAAAATCTGCTGACCGCAGCAGAACAGGCGCGCTGCCAGCGCTACAGGCAGCAGGACGACAGGGACCGTTATATGGGTGGGCGGGCGCTGACCAAACTGGCTGTGGCCCAGTTTTGCCGGACTCCCCTGGCCGATGTCAGCATCGCTGTGCAAGAGTCTGGCAAGCCTTTTGTCTTGCTTGCCAATGAGCACTTGCCAGTACCGGGCGTCAGTATTTCCCATGCCGGTGAACTGGTGGTGGTGGCGCTTGGCCTCGTTGCCGATATCGGGGTCGATGTCGAATTATTGCACCACGACGTCAATATCAGGGAGCTGGCGGACGTAGTTTGTCACCCTGATGAAATTACCGATATCTATCGCCCGTCTGATAAAACCGTGACACAGAGATTCTATGCCTACTGGGTATTGAAAGAGGCGTATCTGAAAGCAACAGGTGATGGCCTGTCAGCGAATGTACGCTCAGTACTGTTCAGTATCGATGCAGATGATCAGGTGAACCTGATACATGGCCTCGCGAATCAGGCAGATGCGGGCTGGGAATTCTCTCTGAGGCAACACGACGACCAGCATATGATGGCTCTGGCAACAAGAACACCAGCCAGGAATCGGGGAAGCGCGAGAGTAAGGCAAGCACCGTTATTACATGATGCACTACCTCTATTACGGGCCTATTGCGATTGAAGATTTCTTTGCCGGTGGTTACTCGCCGGAACCAATTGAAGAGTAACTGAAGAGGAACGAATTATCGCATCAGGCACATAGCCCGGATGAGCCATGTGCTCTTTTTTCTACAGCGGGGAATTTATTTCTTGATGGCGAGAACGATGGAACCGTTCCAGTTGGCGCCGCCATTTTCTACCAGGATGCTCAGGACGTTGGTGATTTCTGTCCATTCCATGGTGATTTTTGCGCCGCCGATGTCAACGCCGTCAGCTTTCAGAGTACCATTTGCGTCAGACAGCAGCTTGGTACGGTATGCAGGATCTTGTGCGGATTTTGCGATTGCAGATGCGAGTTGGTCGTATAAATGTGCCATTTTTATTACCCCTAGTTTACGTGGTTCAACGAAGATAACATCGGAATGAAACGAAACTTAACGCCGCCTGTTTCAGCTCTGAGTTCAGATCGAAATCAAGCTCAAATTTTAGGCAGCGAAGCCATACTACACGCCCCCAGAAATGATGTCTAGTGTTTAACAAAGCCAAAAAAAATATTATTATTTTTGCGTTGTAAAAAATTCGGAATAGTTGGAAATTACGTCTAGAATATGCAACATCAAGTTCCAGAATCCGATTACGCTCTGTAGCGAACGTCACCAGAGTGACAATCAGTACAGTAAGATCGTAGACAGGTTCTAAAAAACTTTCCTCTCAGGATCAATATGCCAAACATAAAAACCTTTACGCCAGCAGGTCGCCTCGACAGCAACAACTCTGCTGCATTTGAGAAAGAACTTCTCGCAGCACTTGACGCAGGTGACAACCATATCCTGCTCGATTTTACCGACCTGGCCTACATCAGCAGCGCCGGTTTGCGCGTCGTATTGCTGACTGCAAAAAAAACCAAGGCCAGTAGCGGCAAACTGGTTTTGTGCAACCTGAATGAATCGATCAATGAAGTGTTCCTGGTCAGTGGCTTCAATGCCATACTCGATATACAGACCAGCAAGGATGCGGCGCTGGCGCGCTTCTGAACGCCATCCACCGCAATTCGACTAGCTACTCTGATAGTAAGGCCCCTGTATATGCAGGGGCTTTGTTGTTTTTGCACCAGACTTATACGTCAGCAGCTTCCATGATAGCCTGGGTCCACTCTGCCGCTCTTTCATAAGCGGTTGTCGTTACCGCTTCTTTCAGTTTGGGGTCGGCGTCCATCAATTCCATGAATTGCTGCCTGTCTATGCTGATACAGGTGCTGTCCACCACGGCACGGACTGACCAGGTGCGCGGTACCGGGCGTATCAGCGCCATTTCACCAAAGTAATCACCGTCGTCGAGCATGCCCAGCGGTGTTTCTTTGTCTCCCTCAAGCTTCACATAGTTTTCCAGCTTGCCACGGGCGACAATATAGAACTTGCTGCCAGGTTCGCCTTCTTCAAATACTGTCTTGCCTGCTGCAAAAGATTCTGATACCAGGGACTTGGACAGCTTCTGCAAAATCTCGTCATTGCATTCTGACAGGAAAGGAATCTCGCGCAATCTTTCCACCGACACGCTGGCCTTGCCATCGTCGGTAATCGTGAAGCCGCTCTGCTTGCGCCACAGCATGGCGTAGCGCCCGTCTTTGGCCAGCAATTCTTCATGCGTGCCTGACTCCACCACCAGGCCTTTTTCCATGACGATGATGAGATCATAGCCAGTGATGTGGGTAAAGCGATGTGTGACTGACACCACGGTCCAGTCGGCAGAAATGGCATCGAGGGTAGCACCGATCTCGGCTTCGGTATGGGCATCAAGCGCCGATGTTGCTTCGTCAAGGAAGAGTATGCGTGGCTGGCGCAACAGAGCGCGAGCGATGGCGATACGCTGGCGTTGCCCGCCAGACAGACTGCCGCCCTGGCTACCGACCACACTTTGATAACCGTCAGGAAAACTTTCAATCAGGTCATGGATGCCTGCGTCCTTGGCTGCGGCGACGATTTCTTCATCTGTTGCGTCAAGCCTGCCCATGCGTATGTTTTCTGCGATAGTCGTGTCAAACAAGGCGGTATTTTGCAGGACCACGCTGGTTTGCGCACGCAACGATGCCTCAGTACCGTCACGCAGGTCCATGTTGTCTAGCATGACCTTTCCCCGAACGGGATCGTACAGTCGCATCAGCAGCGACAGGACGGTGGACTTGCCTGAACCGGAACCGCCGACGATAGCTACGGTTTGACCGGCGGGTATTTCGATATCAACACCGCGTAATATCGGGTGACCGGCCTGGTAAGAAAATTCCACACCCTGCAGCTTGAGATTTTCATTGATCGCAGGCAAAGCTCTGGCGTCTTTGCCATCTGACAGGTCGGGTTTGGCGCTCAGCAGTTTCTGTATGCGCGAATAACTGTTCATGCCCTGCACCAGCAAGGGAATAGCCTGGGTCAGGTTATCTGTTGCACCACCAATATTGAGCAACAAGCCGATGAAGGCAATCAACAGACCGGTGGTCAGGAAACCCATCACAGCCAGGATAGCACCGACACCCAGCACGCCAATCTGCAAGAAACCGGCAGCGACATTGGTGGAACGACCTATCATGGAGGTGAAGAAATTGGCCCTGAAATCATCTTCCTGCAAGCGGCTCAGGCGTTCGCCAAATTGCTTTGCACGGTAGTCGCTGAGATTGAAGGTACGTATGGTCAGGTGGTTGAGCAAATTCTCTTGCACCATGCCAGCATTGCCTGATTGCAGGTCGTCGCGTGAACGGCCGAACTTGCGTGCCCTGGGTCCAAATGGTTTGGGGGCAAAGGCAATCATGGGCATCAGCGCCAGCGCGACCAGGGCCAGTCGCCATTCGATGACAAACAGCAGAGTCAGGCTGGTCAGTATGGTCACCAGGCGCATGCAGAAACTGGGCAGGCCGCGCACCAGCGCCGTTTCTATGGCCATCACGTCAGGACCAAAGCAGGCGATGATGTCACCCTGCGGTGTCTTGCTGAAAAAATCGGTCGACTGCTTTTGCAGGTTACTGAACATTTGCTCTTGCAGGCTTTTGGATACCCTGGAACCTATGGTGGCCGTGCCAAAGTCCTGCATCAGGCCGGCGCCGGCATTGAGTAAAAAACCGACTGCCAGCACACCGAGCAGGATAGCCAGCAAGGGCATGTCCTTGTTGACGATGGCCTTGTCGAAGATGTAGCGGTAACTCAGCGGCATCAGCAGGTTGAAGCCTATCTGCACCAGCAGGGCCAGGGCCACCAGACTGGCCAGCAGGCGATAGGTAAACGCCAGCCTTAGCGCCTGGCCGATAAAGGCCCAGAATGTGACCTTGTGCTCCCCGTCTTGCGCCTTGCCTGCTTCAGGTTTGGCTGCGCTTGTTTGTTCACTCATGTTGGCTCCAGTTTACGGATTCAATATCACTGCAATCGATGTCTGCCTGAACGGATCGCCATTCAGGTCTGTTTTTTAACCCTGAACAAAATTGTGTACACCACCGGTATGACGCCCAGCGTCAATACCGTTCCCAAAGCCAGGCCGCCGACAATGACGACAGCCATGCCAAACCATAATTCACCACCAAAAATCATCAGCGGCACCAGACCCAGTATGCAGGTCAGCTTGGTCATGACGATGGGACGCAGGCGCTTTAGCGCCGCCATCACCACTGCTTCATAATGTGGTTTGCCTTCATGCAGTTCTTCGGCTATGCGCTCTAGCAGCAGAACGGCATTGTTGATGATGATGCCCGCCAGCGCCAGGATACCCATGATGGCCATGAAACCAAAATTGGCCCGCGTGACCAGCAGGCCCGCCACTGCCCCCACCAGGCACAGCGGAATGGTGATGGCGATAATCGCCACCTTGCGATAAGACGAAAACTGCCACAGCATCAGCAGCAGGATGGACCCGAGCGCCACCGGCAAAAACTTGACCAGAGCACCCTGCGCATTACCGGAAGTCTCAAGCTCACCGCCGACACCGATGCGGTACCCATCGTCTAGCTTGATCCTGTCTATCTGCGGGCGCATGGCCTTGACCAGGGCATTGGCTGACATGCTGAGGCTCTTGCCTGATACGGTCACTGTCCTGACGCCATTGCGTCGGCGTATAGCACCGTCTTCCGGCACACCTATCAGTTCGGCTATCTGGGTCAGGGGGACGGAAGTCTGGCCGTTTTCTGAAAACACATTCAGGGTTTTCAGTCTGTCGTAAGAGATCAGTTCCTTGTCCTTGCCGGTGATGACGATGGGGATGGTCTGGTCAGTATCGCGGAACACGCTGACCTGTATGCCGGACAGAGCACCATTCAATGACAGCGCCACATCAGCCGAGGTAATGCCTGCACGCCTTGCCATGGCCTGGTCGACCTTGACCAGCAGTTTCCAGGTACGGTTTTCCCAGTCATCCTTGACGTCGATGGTATCGGGCAGGCTGCGCAATTGCTGCTTGAGTTGTTCGGCCAGGTTCTTGAGTATGGTGGCGTCGGTGCCAGTGATACGCAGTTCGACCAGACCAGTCTCTGAACCGCCGAGCCAGAACTTCTTGACCTCGGCCCGCAGTTCAGGGAAATTGGCGAACAGGTAGTTACGTGTGCGCTCCAGCGGTATGTCGACATTGCCGCCCTGGGGCAGGTTGACGACCAGATAGGCACGATGCGGCGCACCTGCAACGGGGGCCATGGCCAGCACAAAGCGCGGGCCGCCGTAACCGACATAGGACACGACACTGCTTACTTCGGGATTGGTCTTGTTATCGAGCAGCCAGGCATTGAGCTTTTTGACCATTTGCTCGGTTTCCACATACGGTGAACCGGCTGGCAGATTGATCAGCACCATATACTGATTGCGTTCTGAATTCGGGAAGAATTGCTGCGGCACCTTGCCAAAGCCCAATAGTGACAGCACAAAGGCAAAACCGACCACGCCAAGAAAAATCAGTCTGTGCCTGAGTACACTTTCCAGCAGACGGCGATAGCCGCGATAAAAACGGCTGTCGTAATGCTCGTCTGATTCCTGCTGATGACCGGCAGAGACTTTCATGAAGTGGTAGCACACCAGCGGCGTGAAGGTCAGCGCCAGCACCCAGGAACTGAGCACGGCAATACTGGTCACCTGCGCCAGCGAACGCACATACTCGCCGGTCTGGTCATCCGCCAGCAACAAGGGCATGAAAGCCAGCACGATGGTCAGTGCCGATGTCAGCAAGGGAGTGGACAGACTGACTCCGGCGGCAATGCATGCCTGCTTGCGGTCTTCCCCTGCGACAAAGCGGCGCATGATGTCTTCGGCAATGACGATACCATTGTCCACCAGCAAACCCAGGGCAATGATCATGGAAGCAATCGATACCCTTTGCAATTCTATGTTCATCATGCTCATGATGATCAATGACATCAGCATGGTCAGTGGGACGATAGTGCCGACGATGAGGCCGGTGCGCATGCCCAGGAACACCATGACCACGACCAGCACGATCACCAGGGTTTCATACAGGGTGCGCTCGACATCGGCAATCAGGTGACTGACAACCTCGGGCTGGAAGGTGGCGAAATCGAGCATGAAACCCAGTGGCAGGCCGGGCTTGATCTCGGCAATACGGGCCTTGAGGCTCTTGCCAAAGGCGACGACATTACCACCCTCGGCCATGGAAATGGCTAGCACGATGGCGGTCTTGTCATTGAACATGGCGCCGCTGCTGCGCGGCTCTACATAGGCGCGGCGCAGGCTTAGTACGTCGGACAGGGCAATCGCCTGGCCGCTCTTCGGTATCAGTATCGGTGTTTTTTCTATATCGGCCATGTCGCTGAAATTGCCGGTCGGTTCCAGTGTGACGATAGCCTTGTTGGCGATCACCTGGCCGCCGGGCAGGATCACATTCTGCTTTTGCAGGCTGGCCAGCACATCGCCGAGCGACAGGCCCAGGCGCGACAGTTGTGCGGGCGAACCCTCCAGATAGATGCGCTCAGCCGGCAGGCCATGTACTTCCACCCGGCGCACGCCGGGCAGGGTCGTCAGGTTATCGCGCATTTTCAATGCTACCTGACGCATCTCCGCCATGGTGAAACCTTCAGCAGTAATCGCCAGGGTGGCAATGGCGACGTTGCCAAAATCGTCGTTGACGCTGGGACCGCTGACACCGTCGGGCAAGGACGAGCGCGCATCCGCCATCTTGTTGCGTAGTTTCTGCCACAGGGGTTCAAGCTGGAAGTACTTGTCGTACAGCTTGACGCTGATGATGGTGCCGCCGGTAAAAGCCGTCGACGTGATTCTTTGCACTTCAGGGATTTCGCGGATTTTTTCTTCCAGCGGGCGGGTCAGCAATTGCTCTACCCGCTCGGGTGACATGCCGGGGAAAGATGCGCTGACGATGGCTTCCCTGACCTTGATGGGTGGGTCTTCCTGCGCCGGATAGTTGAGGAACAGGCTGATACCCAGACCGGTAATGATGACTATGCAGGCAATCAGCAGGCGCGGATTCTTGAATGCATAAGCGGTAAGGTTGATCATCTGTCTCTCTCTGTTTCTTTACACCGAAGAAGCGGATTCACGAAGAATGATAAAACCACATCAGGGAAATTCAGGTTCGTATAACTGCGTGGCGGCGGGGCAAAAAGACAGGCAGCCGCTGCCACCATCAATCAGATGACCTCAAGTCTTGCTGCCGCCCTTGCCTTCTTTCGCCATGGGCTTGACTACCTGACCATCGGACAGAAAGGCAACACCGGCCACCACGACTTCATCACCGGCTTTCAGGCCTTCATCGATTTCAACATCGCTGTCATTGACAGCCTTGATACGGACTTCCACCCGTCTGACCTTGCTGTTCTTGTTATCAAACACAAAGGCAAATCCATGGCCAGGTGCATTGCCGGGAACGATGGCCTGCAGCGGCACCAGGATATTTCTCTTCACCTGCACGTCCTTGCCTGCGTCACTGCCGGTATTACCATTGACGGCAAATTGCACCCTGGCCGTGACACCGGGGCGCAGACCTGTGGTGTCGCCAGTGATACTGACATAGCTGGGGAAAGAATCACCGGCGCTGGCGCGCGCATCGATACGGCTGACCTTGCCTTCGAGCTTGCGGTCTGCCAGCTGTATGCTGACCGGCGTACCCAGTGCAAAATCCTGCATGAGTTTGTCCGGCACCCGTATGGCGACGCGCAGGCCGGCTGCGCCATCGAGCCGCATGATGGCCTGACCGGCATTGACATCGGCAAACGGTTCAATCAGTCGGCCGGATATGGTGCCGTCTGCAGGAGCCTGCAGCATTGTGTAGTCAAGATCACGCTTGGCCAAGGCCAGGGCTGACTCACTGTTGGCGAGGCGGGTCTCTGATGCCGCCAGGTCGACCCTGAGTTTTTCCAGCATATTGCCGGTCATGTAGCCCTGTTCCTTGAGCAGGGTCTGGGCAGCCAGGGCATCACGCTTTTCCTTGCGTTCGCTGATGGCGCTCTGCAAGCCTGACTGGGCGTTTTTCAGTTTGAGTTCGTAAGCCATGGGGTCCAGCCTGGCCAGCAATTGCCCTTTCTTCACCTTGTCGCCTTCATTGACCAGCAACTGAGTGACTCGCCCCTGTATGGGGAAGGCCAGGTTCCAGACTTCAGCCGGTTGCAATTCACCGACCAGGGAGCGATAACGCTGCTCGCCGCCAGCCTGGGCAGTAATGGTCTTGACCCGTGGAGTAATATCAGTCTGGACAGGCTTGGGTTTGTCACCGCAGGCGGTGAGAATACAGGTCAGCAGCAGGCCGGACAGCAGCCTGCATGCAGGTGCTGCCACATCGTTTGAACACAGGTATTTCGGCGATACGCTGGCTGCCTGGCAAGATACTGACATGATGGCCTCATTTCAGTGCGTGTGTCTCGTTGGTCAAGGTGGCGACATATTCACATAACAGACGTATGGTCGGGTAATCCCAGACGATCGTCGATTCAATTTCGATACCCAGCAGGTCATCGAGTTCAACGATCAGGTCCATGACATTGATGGAATCAAGTCCCAGGCTGTTGAAGGGCATGTCGGGATCGACATCATCGGCGTCTTGCCCCAGGATGGCGGCGACACGCCGTATCAGCCAGTCTTCGAGCTGTTCTGCATTCCATTGTTTGTCTGCATTTTGCATGGTCATCATCTGCCCCGAATACGTTTTAGTCCTTGTTGCGGAATTCTGCCGATACCGGACGCTGCCTGATGCTGACCGGCAAATCAGCAAAGCTGCGGCGATTCTGCCCGTAGCTGGTCTTGCCGCTGGTGGTCTTGCTGATCCCCATGGGGCCAACAAAACGCAGATGATGTATCGTTATTTCAGCAGGTGCAACGGCCAGCCTGACCTGGTTTGCCAGCTTGTCCAGTTCAGCACTCAAAGACTGGTCATCCCCTTCTTTGAACCAGCTCCTGGCTGAACGTGGCAGTTCGCAAATGACGATGATGCTTTCACTCTTTGCCTGCGCATCATCATAGGAAAAAACGGCCACATCCTCAATCCCGCTGACGGCATTTTGCACCATAGTTTCTATGTCATGGGGATATATATTTCTTCCGTTAACAATCAACAACTCTTTGCTGCGCCCGGTGACATATAGTTGCCCGTCAACAATGGAACCAATGTCGCCTGTCACCAGAAAACGCGGTTCTGCCTGATCTCCCAGACGGGCGTGGAAAGTCTGTCTGCTTTGTTCTTCATTATTGAAATACTGTGCGGGCACGCTGGGGCCGGTGATCCAGATTTCACCGATACGGCCAGGTTCCAGAGCTGTCCTGGTGAGTGCATCGACAATGACAATGCGCTCCGGGTCAGCATGACCGCTGGCTACCAGTTGACGGCTATCGGCCTCATCAGAGGGTGGGCTGATCAGGCCTTGCTCCAGCCCCTGTATGGATACGGTAAGTATTGCGGGGTCATGATTGCCGGTGGCAAACAGGGTGGTTTCTGCCAGGCCATAGCAGGTCAGCAT
This sequence comes from Undibacterium paludis, assembly GCF_022568815.1. Classification (GTDB taxonomy): domain Bacteria; phylum Pseudomonadota; class Gammaproteobacteria; order Burkholderiales; family Burkholderiaceae_D; genus Undibacterium. The sequence goes on from NZ_JAKZHX010000010.1 coordinate 221,480, forward strand.
ATTGGCGGTGCGGTAGCCTGCTCTGGCAAAACGCTGTTCGAACTTTTGCAGGGTCAGGGCGCGTATCGGTTCCGCGCCGTTATAGGCGGTTTTCCAGGCTTGCAGTTGCAGGCTGGCGATATCCTCTGCTGCCACCCGGTCTGCACAAAGCTGGTAGGCAAAATTGGGGCCGCCGGACATGATCTTGCGCCCTTCTTCCTGCGCAGAAATCAATTGCAACCAGCGCACCGGGCGCTTGATGAAGGCAGAAGGCGCCATGCTGACACAGGGGATGCCGCCATAGAGGGGCGTGAGCAAACCACCGATCAGGCCCATGTCGTGATAATGCGGCAGCCAGTTGACCATCACAAATTCAGCATCAACCCTGAAGTCTTTCTGTATCAGCGCCAGGTTGGCGGCCAGGTTGGCGTGGCTGACCAGTACGCCTTTGGGCAGGCTGCTGGAGCCAGAGGTGTACTGGATGAAGGCATGGTCCTGCGGTATACGCTTGTCCAGGCTGCCACCAACGCCAAGCTCCTGCAAATGCACCGTGCTGATGACCTGCATGTTTGCCAGGGCTGCTGACGATGCAAACACCTCTTGCAGACGTGCCGTTTCATTGGCACTGGTCAGGGTCACGCCGGCGCCGCAGTTGCTGACGATGGCTTCGAGTATATGGGCTTCGCGCCCCATCCTGGGCATGGCAATCGGTATGGCGATCACGCCGGCCATCTGGCAGGCCAGAAAGGCTTTGATGAAATCAAGACCGGGGGAAAACGCCAGGATGGCCATGCGTGGTCTGTCGCAGGACCAGTCCAGTTGCAACAGGCCGCGAGCGATGTCTTCACTGGCATCATGCAGGGCGGCGCGGCTCAGATGCTCAATGGCATCTTGTGAACGTTCCGGCATCCAGGACATGGCGGGGGCATCGGCTTCCCAGGCAATATCCAGGAAAAATTTATCCAGCAGTGTCAGCACAGAAGTCGTCATGATGGCTGCGTACTCCTATGATGGCATGGCAGCTAGCTGGAACAGCTCAGCCAACGTTGTGATTGCGGCCCGTTTGCGTTCTTCCAGATGCCACATGTGGTAAATGATGATGCTGTCGGCATCATAGGTTTCCTGTATGGCCAGTATCTGGTCGCGGCAGGAAGTCGGCGTGCCGCAGATATTGACGCGCATGGTGTTGCCTATCCAGCTTTCCACCTGCTGCTTTTGCGTCTGGGCAACCTCTTCGCTGTCTGCACAGACGCAGCTGAGGGCAACGGCAATCCTGGCTGCATTGCTGTCTTGCTGGTATTGGGCAAACTGGCGGCGATAGGCGGCGGTAATCGCTGCATCCTGAGTACTGGCGCGATGGAACAGGGAATAGGCATAACTGGCCGCAGACCTGGCGGCCAGTTCCGCCGTACCAAAACCAGACCCCATAACCCACAGCGGCGGCGCTGCCGCAAAACAGGGTGTGGCGGCATGAGTGAAACGGTGGTCATCGGGGAAATCACCATGCAGGTATTTCACCAGCGCTGCCAGCTTGTCGGCAAACTGCCTGGTGATGATGGCGGGCGCGTCATCATTGCCAGTCAGTGCAGCCAGCGCAACCGGATCAGCAGGCACACCGCCACAAACACCCAGCACTACGCGCCCACCGGACAAGGCCGACAGACCACGATAATTTTCTGCCACGGCCAAAGGACTGTACAGGGGCAGCAATACGGCGGCTGAACCCAGACCTATGCGTTGCGTTGCCCGGGCGATGGCAGCCAGCATCATTTCCGGTGCTGCCCATGAGAAATGGGATTCGTGATGTTCAGCCAGCCACAGGCGTTCATAACCGAGCTGGTCTGCAAGCTGCGCCATCCGAAAGGTTTGCGCCAGCACTTCTTTGCCATCCTGGCCAGGAGCGATGATGCCAAGGTCAAGCAGGGATAAAGTCAGTTCACTCATGCTGCCACCTTTGCCGTGAGAGTGGAAGGATCGGGATCAACCGCGCTATAGGTATTCCAGAACAGCACACGCCGCCCCCGCAGGGTCTGGTGGCGGAACATGGCCAGGGTCTTAGCGATGTAGGTGGTCTCGGTCCTGAAGTTGCTGGAATTCTCAGCCTGGGCCACATCCCTGGCGGCCTGCTCGGCATCGGCATTGCCTTGCCCGTAACCGGGCCCGGCAAAATCATCGACCCAGAGTATCTCACCAAATTGTGGCTCTGCCGTGTAACCAGCCTGACGCAACAGGGCCAGGGTTTTCATCGCCAGCTTTTTCATTTTGCCGGGGCCGGTGATCATCATCGGCACCATGCGTACCGGCACGGTACGTATGGGCAGACCAGCCATGGCGATACCCAGCCAGACGCCAGCAGCAGTGGCGCAGGTGCCGGTGGGGACAACGATATCATCGACCATGGGCAGTTCACCATTGCGAATGGCGGCGGCAATTTCGAGCGCACCTTCAATCACCCCGAGTACACCGATGGGATGATGTGAACCGGGCGGTATCCAGTAAGGACGTTGTCCCTGGTGCCGTTGATAGCGTATGCGCAGAAAGGCCAGCGGCACATCGATGAAACGCTCGCAACGCAAAAATTCCATGCCCAGCGCAGGCAACAGGCGCTGGTTAAGGCCGGCCTCATGCACATTCGGCTGCGGCGTCAGCAAGGCGCGGGTGTGCAGGCCATTGAGGCGGCCAAAAGTGGCTGTCGCCAGCACCTGATGGCTGCCCAGAGGCCCCATGGTGGCGACGCTGCTGGCGCCCTTGCTGATGGCGTCACCAAAGAAATACTCAAGATTCCTGACCTTGCTGCCGCCATACACGGGTGAGCTGAGGTCATCACGCTTGATCCACAAGTCAGCCAGTTGCCAGCATGCCGCCAGGCTGCTTTCGCGGCTCAGTGGTGTCGGTCTTTGCACCAGGTCCACCGGCTTGTACATGGCGTCAAGGCCTGGCACCATGGTCGTCAGCAGTCGCTCTGTCATCATGCATGCTCCGCCGGGTTCAGCATCCTGGGACTGAGGTTTTGCAACTCCTCTGCCAGGGCCGTAAAACAGGTGGACTCGCTACGGTCCAGGTAGGCTTGCAGGCGCGGTTCCAGGTCAGGGTAAGTGCGTAGTCTTTGCAGGAGCGCCGGCACCACTCTTTGCAGGCAGGCCAGCATCAGCAGCGATGGATTACGGTATTCAGCCTCGACATCCGGCACGGGACCAAGCATGAAGTGGCGCACGGTCTTGGCCAGGTCGGCAAAGGCGGCCATCAGCATTTCCATGAAGGCGCTGTCGGATTTGACCTCTGTCATGGCAACGACGGAGCCAAGATCAACAAAGCCGCCATCGACGACGGCGTTCTGCATTTCCAGGCAATGGCCTATGCCTATGTGCTCGGTACGACCTGGTAAGAAGCCCAGGGCCAGCATGCGCGCCACCAGGTCTATCCAGCGTTCGACCACCTGCTCTGGCGTCAGCCCGTAACTGGCGGTCAGGCTGGCCAGTCTTTGCAGCCAGGTACCGCCCCCCTGCTTTTTCAGTTCAACCGGCAGGTGCGCCACCCGCAAAGGCAGGCTGGGGTAATGATAGATGATGGCCGCCAGCCCCTGTGCCGTCATGGTGTCGACAATATGCATGGCGCGCCCGGACAGCAGGTTGCGCAAGGCTTGCAAATGGCTGTCACGCACCGCAGCAGGCCACTGTATCACCAGCAAGGGGGTCGGTATGCATGCCAGTTGCCCGAAGCGCTGCCAGTGCGCCTGCTGTAGCTGGCAGGCTGCCCTGGCGTCTTCCACTGCTTCCACGCTGCTGATCGCCAGCGGGATTTTTTGCTCGACCAGGGCAAAATGTTCGGCAGCAGAAAACAGTGATTTGCCGCGCACAGGATAATCGATACGGAATTCGGCCAGCACGGCCAGGTGCTGGTCACGGTCATGCGCATGGACTTCTGTTCCCTTGTGCGCCAGCACTGCCGAGCCCACACCAGTGTTTTGATAAAACGCACGCAGGTGGCGGTAAGGTCTTTGCAGGTCATCGCTGTGAAAAGGGTTGATGCTGCGCGCACAAGGCAGTTGCCGACGCAAGCCCTCCAGTCTGGCCGGCAAATCTGGCAGATCATGCTGCAGTGCTGCCAGCAGATCAGGGGCATCGATGGCGATGTCCCACAATACCTGGTCGACGTCATGACAGGTAAAGGCTGGTGGCTGTTGCGGGATATTGTTTTGTTCCATAGTCATGATACCTGCCCTGGTTTGCGCAAGTCTTTCAGTCTTTGCAGGCCACTTTTTCGCAGGTCGCGTTTTGCTGCATCCTGCCGCTCGCTACCATCCAGCGCCAGCATGGCGGCCAGGCTGGCATAGCTGATGCTGGCATCGGCTGCGGCCTGGCCCAGCACGGCCAGGAACTCCCTCACCAGGCTGTCTGCCGTTGTGCTGTTGAACAACTCGGTGCTGAATTCCAGCGTGCCCCTTAACTGCGTTTCGTCAATCACGGTCAGCAGCAAGTCATACTTGGCGGTATCGGTATGCAGGTCGACAGGTGTAATACTGAAATGCGGCGTGGCCAATTGCGCCAGCGGGGCATTTTGCAAAACGAACTTGTGCTGGAACAAAGGCATGCCGCCAACATCACGTGGCGGGTTCAGTTCTTCGACCAGTTTCTCAAAGGGCAGATGCTGATGAAAGAAGCTTTGCAGCGTACTCTGCCTGACCTTGCCCAGCATATCGGCAAAACTCTGCGTGCCGGCAAAATCACAGCGCAGGACCAGCTGATTGACGAAGAAGCCCTGGATTTTTTCTGCCAGCGGATGATCCCTGCCGGCGATATCAGTACCGATGACGATATCGTCCTGGCCGGAGCGATGCCGCAGGACGACTTCAAATGCCGTCAGCAAGACCATGAACAGGGTCGCCGAATGCTGGCGCGCCAAGCGGCGCAAGTCTTCTGAGAGCTTGGCATCGAGCGTGAAAGCCAGACGCGCACCGGCATGTGTGCTGACTGCGGGTCTTGCCATATCTGTCGCCAGGTTCAGACGTGGCAGACTGGCCAGTTGCTGCTTCCAGTAACGCATTTCATGATCCAGATAGTGCTCCTGCAACTGCTGTTCCCACCAGCTCATGAAGTCTGCATATTGCAGGGCGGGCTGCTCTGTCTGCTTCAATGTACTGACCTGAGCTGCATAAGCCAGCAATAATTCTTCGGCAAACAGGGCAATAGCCCAGCCATCTGTGGCGATATGGTGTATCAGTATCAATGCATAAGCCTGCGCCGCCGCCGTGCGCAACAGACTGACACGTACCGGGCGCTGCCGTTCAAGATCAAAAGGCTGGCCGGCCAGTTCTTTCAGACGTGCATTGATCTGCGCTTCATCAGGTCTTTGCATGCTGATATCTTCAAGCATGCATTGCGGTCCGCCATCGTCCAGCGAGACCATGCAGGCAGTCTGACCCTGTCGGCTGATGCGGGTATTGAGTATTTCGTGGCGCGCTATCACCTGTTGTGCTGCACGTACGAATGCATGTTCATCGATATTGCCATCCAGCCTGGCGGCCAGCGCCACGTTGTAATTGGCGCTGGCTGGTTCCATCTGATGCAGGAACCACAAACGCGATTGTGCACGCGACAGGGGCAGGCCGCCGGCCCTGTCGAGCGCAGACAGGCTGGCGACCTGTTGCTGTTCTTGACCGGTCATGGCTTCGCGCACCGCGAGGGCCAGGTCCTGCAAGACCGGGTATTCAAAAATCAGGCGCAAGGGCAGGTCCTTGCCAAAGGCCAGGCGCATGCGCGCCATGACTGCGGTGGCACGCAACGAATGGCCGCCCAGGGCAAAGAAATCGTCACCAGGCTGCACACTGGACAGTGCCAGCACTTCGCACCAGGCGGCAGCGATCATGTCCTGCACGGTGTTGTTTGAAGCGCCTGCATGCTGAACAGCATTACCCTGACGCTCCGGCAACGGCAGGTTTTTTCTGTCAACCTTGCCATTCACCGATACCGGCATGCTGTCGAGACGGATGAAGTGTGCGGGCAACATGCTGGCAGGCAGTTGCTGCTGCAGATGCTGTTTCAGCTCCTCTGCAGATAAATCCTGACCAGGATGCAGAACATAGTAGGCAATCAATTCTTTGTCCGATTTGCCGGAAGCGGGACCGGTATTGTCATGATCATGGACAATGCAGATCGCATCGCGTACGGCGGCATGCCTGCCCATGGCGACTTCTATCTCACCCAGCTCTATGCGAAAGCCGCGTATCTTGACCTGATTGTCGAGACGGCCAAGGAATTCCATCACGCCATCAGGATAAAACCTGGCCCTGTCACCGGTCTTGTACATGCGAGCCTCGGGCTTGTTTTTACCAGCATGTGGATCAGGCAAAAAGCGTTCTGCCGTCAGCTCAGGCTGGCCCACATAACCTTCTGCCAGACAGTCACCGCCTATGTACAGGTCGCCTGGCACACCGACAGGCAAGGGCTGCAAATCGGCATCGAGTATGTAGTAACGGGCATTCTGTATGGGGCGGCCATAGGGTATGCTGACCCAGTCCGGCTGTAACTGGCCGACGATGTGGTAGTTGGACCATATCGTCGCCTCGGTCGCGCCACCCAGGGCCACCACGCAAACGTTGGGAAATACTGCTTTCATCCGGTCTGGCAGGGCCAGCGGCAGCCAGTCGCCGCTGAGGAAGATCAGGCGCAGGCTGGCAGAGACGATGTGCCTGGGCATTTGGGGTAATAGCGGCTCCAGCTGCCACAGGGCTGCCGGGGCAGAATCCCAGAACGTGATTGCTTCACGTTCCATGATATGCAGCAGCCGTTCCGGATCAGCCAGTTCGGCTTCACTGGCGATCCTGACCACGCCACCGGCCGCCAGGATGCCAAAGATATCGTACACCGACAGATCAAACGCTGGTGAAGTAACAAACAGCAGCTTGTCCTGCGCACCGACCTGGAAGCTCCGGTTCACCCAGCTGATCAGGTTGATGGCTTTTTGATGCAGGACCAGTACACCCTTGGGCTTGCCGGTGGAACCGGAAGTGAAGATCACATAAGCCGGGTCTTGCGGCCGGGCACGGCTTTGCAGGCTGCTGACCGGCTGCGCCGCCGTATCATCCACGCAGAGCATGGTCCATTGCGCCTGGCGGCACAGCGCATGGCTGCTTTCTGCCAGGCTGTTGACGGTAAGCATGCAACGTATGGACAGGCTGTCAGCGATGGCCATCACCCTGGCTGCCGGCAATTGCGGCTCTATGGGTACATAGTGGTGACCGGCAGCCACCACGGCCAGCAAGGCGACCAGCATTTCACGGTCACGCGTCAGTCTGACAGCAATCGGGGATGCGGCAGGCAATTCGAGTCTGTCTATCGCCGCCAGCAACTGGCTGACACGGTCCTGCAATGCAGCATAGCTCATGCTGCCCTGCGCATCGACCAGGGCAATCGCCTCCGGTGTGCGGCTGGCCTGGGCGATGAAGATACTGGCCAGGGTCGCACTGGTGTCATAGTCTGCAGCTGTATCGTTCCATTGCTGCAATTGCCGTTCACGCTGCGCCGGTGTCAGCAGATGCAGGTCCTTCAAAGGCTGTGTCGGGCTGGTGTGGGCCAGTTGCTGCAACAGGTAGCAATACTGGTCCAGCATGGCCTGCGCCGCCTCTGGTGCGATGCGTGTACTGTCGGCCAGCAGGCGCAGGTGCAAGCCTGTAGCCGAAGGTTCGGCAATCAGCGTCAGCGGGTAATTCGATTCCTCCTGCAGATGGTAATCGACAATGCGTGCTGCGCCTAAATGATCGCCCTGTGCTGCCAGTGGATAATTTTCATACACGACGATGCTGTCGAACATGGACGAAGCTGTTGACAGTCCAGGCAGTTCTGACCATTCGGCAACACGGCTCAGGCTGGTGTGTTCATGTTCGCGCGCAGCGGCCAGGTAACGATGCAGCTCTGTCAGGCAGTCTGCGATGCTGGTCATGCCCTCCACATTCTTCATGCGCAAGGCAATGGTGTTGATGAACAGGCCTACCATCTGCCCTGCCCCTTCCAGCTCTGCCGGTTTGCCTGAGGTGGTAACGCCAAATAGCACATCCTGACTGCCTGCATACCGCGACAACAGCAAACCCCAGCATGCCAGCACCGGGATGACGGCGGTGACACCAGCCTGCTGCGTCAGGCTGGTCAGTGCCGCCACATCCTCAACGGCCAGTACGCTTTCAAAGACAAGGACCTGGGCAGGCCCGCCCTGACTGGCATTGCGCTTTAATACTGGCAGGCTGGTCGCCTGCTCCAGGCCACGCAAGGCATGACGCCAGTAATCTTCCGCCGCCAGGTTGTCACGCCTGCCCAGCCATTGCAGGAAATCTGCATAAGGGCGTTCTGGTGGCAACACAATATCCTGCCCCTGCAACAAAGCGGCATAGACTTGCGATACCGCAGCCAGCACCAGGCCCGATGCCCAGCCGTCAAGTATCAGGTGATGATGGCTCCAGACCATGTGCCATTCATGAGCCGACCATTGCAGGACGCTGACCCGCATCAGGGGAGCCGTATCGGGGGAAAAACCTTGCTGGCTGTCTTGCCTCAAGAATTCTTTGCGCAAGGCTTCGTGGGTATCCTGCGGCTGCTGGCTGTAATCATGTACAGCAAATGGTAAAACCACTTCTGTCTGCAACTGCTGGCGCGGCTGGTCACCGGTCCAGAAGAAACGCATGCGCAGGGCGCTGTAATGCGCCAGCACCTGCTCCCAGGCCTGCTGCAATTTACCGGTATCCAGACTGCCACTAAGCCTGACCTGCAATTGCTGGAAATACGCTGCACTGGCCGGTTCACGCAGATGGTGAAACAACATGCCTTGCTGCATTGCTGTCAGGGGGTAAAACATTTCCATATCTGGTCCGGTTTTCATAGTTCCTTGTTCATCATACAAACAGAAAACAACAGGCGCATTACAGCAATAACCACATGCTCCGATTACAAACCCAGCATGGGCATGAGCATCTGCCTGCCCAGGCCATGCAGCCTTTCGACTTCTTTCAGTTCCTGGTTAAGCGCCGCCACCACGGCAGACACTCTCGGTGTTTCCATGATGGACATATGGTCACCCTGGATATCCCTGAGCCTGACAAAGCACAGCTTGTCCCAGCCCAGGTGGCTGTCTTCCGATTTGTAATGCACTGCGGCCTCTCGTATGGCATCAGGCAATGCCTGGGTCGCCTTCATCAGCAAGGTACGGCGTGGCAAGGGGCCTGCGGCGTAACGACCGATGACGGTGACATTTTTTTCAAAGACTTTGAACAATCTGGCGATTTCTTTTTCATCCGCATGCGGTGGTACAAAGTCCGCTTCCCTCGCCAGTTCCAGCAAGCCTTGCAGGGCCTGTTCAAACGGCAGGCCGGACAGGTCCGGGCAGACAAGGTCAGCCTTGTGGGCGATCAGGCGCGAGATCGAGCGCAGCAAGCGGTCGCGTGGCGGCGCGCTTTCTGCCAGCGGTGCGACCTGGCTGTCTATCAGGCATAAAAAGGCGATTTCATAGCCGCGCGCCAGCGCCTGCCTGGCCATTTCATACGCGATAATGCCACCCGATGACCAGCCTGCCAGCAGGTAACGCTGGTCCTTCACCAGCGCTTGTATCTTGTCCAGGTAAAGCGTCGCCAGTTCTTCCACGCTTTGATAATGTGCCTCGCCCACCAGGCCAGGGTCTTGCAATGCAATCACCGGACGCTCTGTCGTCAGGCCGCTGGCCAGGTCGCGATAACACAGAACGCTGCCACCGGTAGGATGCACCAGAACGATAGGCGAATGCGCGGCATTGCCAGTACGTATCGGTATCAGCACGGGGTCAAGCAGCAGGGATTCGTTACGCAGCAATTCAGCCTGTGCTGCTATGGTGGGGGCAGAAAAAAGCGAGGTCAGCGGTAATCTGTGGGCAAACTCTTTTTCTATTTCTGCCATCAGGCGCACCGCCAGCAGGGAGTGCCCGCCCAGGTCAAAGAAGTTGCTATTGACGCCGACCTGTGCCACATGCAGCACGCTTTCCCAGATACGTTCAAGCCGCATTTCCAATGTGTCGCGCGGCGCCTGCGACACAGTCGTATGGACAGGCCTCAGCTTGAGCAGCGCCCGGTTATCGACCTTGCCGTTAGGCATATACGGGAAGCTGTCGATGACAATCAGCCAGTTGGGCAACATGTAGTCAGGCAGAGCTGCGGCCAGGCGCTGCCTGAGTTCGGCAACATCCAGCGCCAACCCTGGTTTGAGCGTATAAAAGCACAGCAACTGGTCGATATTGGCGGCGTCCCTGTCGACCACCACGGCGGCTGCGGCAATTTCTGGCTGGGTGTTAACCAGGTTTTCAATCTCGCCCAGCTCTATGCGGTAGCCACGCAACTTGACCTGTCTGTCGACACGGCCAAAACAATCAAGCCTGCCGTCAGCACGCCAGGCGGCCAGATCGCCACTGCGGTACATGCGTTCAGCCGAACCATCATCATGCACAGCAAAGGGATCAGTGACAAAGCGTTCCGCCGTCAGGGCCTCGCGCTGGTAATAGCCCTGTGCCAGACTGGCACCTGCCACATACAATTCCCCACGTACACCGATGGGCTGGATTTGCTGCCAGGCATCGAGTACATAAATGCGTGTATTGTCTATCGGTCTGCCTATGGCGACCACGTCATCATCGGCACAGACACGCTCAAACACCACCTGTACCGTGGCCTCGGTCGGGCCATACAGGTTGATGCATTCTGCCCCCATCGGCAAGACTGCCAGCGCCTGCCGCGCCAGGTCAGCATCAAGCACTTCACCGCCGCAGCACAAGCGGCGCAAGCGCGTACAGTTGGCCAGCTCAGACCGGGCCACCAGCATGCGCAACATGCTGGGCACCAGTTGCAGCACCGTGATATCAAAATCCGCCAGGGTCTGCACCATGGCTTCGGGATCTCTTTCCACACCGGGAGCAGCCAGCACCAGTCTTGCACCAGCCATCAGCGGCGCAAACACCTCCCAGACAGAAGCATCAAAACTGATGGCGGTCTTTTGCAGGACGGCGTCATCTTCATGCAAAGGCAGGTCCCTGAGCATCCAGCGCATATGATTGGCCAGCGCGCCGTGACTGACAGCTACAGCCTTGGGCTGGCCGGTCGAGCCTGAGGTATAGATCAGGTAGGCCAGGTCATCACGCTGCAATTCCGGCAGGCTGGTCTGCTGCAGCGTGAAGACCCAATCACCTGTTGCGGGTACATCATCGACAACAAGCAGACGGATTTTGTCGAGCAGCCCGGCAAATGCCGTCTGTTCGCGCAATTGCCCAGCTATTGCTGAAGTCGTCATCAGCAGGCCGGCGCCACTGTCTGCCAGCATGAAGGCAATACGCTCTTGCGGATAAGCCGTGTCAAGCGGCAGATAAGCCGAGCCGGCAAGCTGTATCGCAAGCAGGCTGGCGATCATGTCCACGCTGCGGTCAAGCAGGACGGCGACGATGCGGCCGGGCGCACCGCTGGTCTTTTGTGCTGACTGCACCTGGGCAGTCAGTGTCTGCAGGCGCATGGCGAATGCCTGGGCATCCCACTGCCGGTCCGCATCGGTGATGCAGACTTGATCAGGATGTTGTTGCAAGCGCAGCAGTATGTCCTGCACCGGCGCCCGCCAGTGTTCAGGCTCTGCCACGGCTTGTCCGGCAAACCCATGTAATATCTGCTGCCTTTCATGCGGCCCGAGTATGGACAGCCGGTCAATCTGCTGCCCAGGTGTTTGCACGATCGCAGCCAGCAGGATCAGTAACTCCTCTTCCAAATTCTGCATGCCGGCCGGGTCGCAAGCCGCCATATCGTAATCAAAGTACAGCTCCAGCTTTTGCTCTTCATCACAAAAAGCGGAGAGAACGATCAGCTTACGGTCAGTCCAGGCAAATGGCGCATCGACTGTCAGGCAGTCCATGTTGCGCTTCATTTCCAGCCAGCTGAATCCGGCAGCCAGGCCATGTTTGCTATCCAGTGGGGCAATATAGTCTTGCAGGGCCGAGACTTCTTCGATATGTGCGCTGAGGGTTTTCAGCAAATCCATGAACCCTGCCTGTGGCTGCATTACGACGTTGAAAGGGATGAAGCGTGCCAATGGCCCCATTGCATGCAACATTTCGTCATAGGCACGGCCAGATGCCCGCCATGCTACCGTCGGTGTCTCGGCATTGAGTCTGTACAAGAGTACGGACCAGGCAAAATAAAGCAGATGCGGCAGCGACAGGTCCTGTGTTGCAGCCAGGGCATGCAGGCCGTTGGCAAGTGCATCGGGCAAATGCAATTGCTGGCGTTTGATGTAGCTGGTCATATAGCCACCCGCCTGTCCCTGTTTGTGCGCATGCTTGCGCAAAAAAGGCCAGTCCGGCATCTTGCCCGTCTGTTGCAGGCTGTTGCCTTCTGCCCATACGGGCAATTGCACTTCCTGGGTTTCTGCCAGCATATCGTGCTGCCATTGTGCCAGGCTGGTGAAAGGCAGGTCTTCTTCCATTACTTCTGTATCTGACGACGGTTTGGTCAGGTATTCGGCAACTTCTTCGAGCAGCAATAACAGGGTCTGCGCGTCGCCACAAAGCGCCGACAGACCCAGCCGGTAATGATCGGTATTGAGTTTTTGCAGGCAAAGTTGCAGGTCTTCACGAATGGCTGTCAATTGCGGTGCCGTCGCCACCAGCTCAACGCCACTATCTCTTGCAGCCTGAACGGGCAATTGCATGCCAGGTAACATGCCAAATTCCATACGCAGTGTTTCATGACGGGCCATGACCTTTGCTAAGGCCCGGCACAGGGCGTCTTCAGCTATACCAGCCGTACGAAAGTCGACACTGACCAGGTAAGTCAGCAGACCGTCACTTTGCGCCAGTTGCCACAGTCTTTGCTGGCCTGGCGACAAGGCAAAACCACTTTGTAATGTGCTGCTCAATTTACCTGTCCTCATTAATCAAGTGAGCCGGGAGCGACACTGGCCGGGCGTACCTCATCCCCCATGGCCGTCAGTATCTTGCGTTCACCGGTAAAGCGGGAACGGCCATGAGCCACCAGCATGTTGTCAAGCAGCAGGAGGTCACCAGGCTGCCAGCGAAATTTTACTGTCTCGGCATCATAGGCGACACGCAGGTGGGCAGCGACCTCATCAGGTATCAGGCTGCCATCCCCATAGAAAGTGTTGTAGGGCAGATTGTCCACACCGAGGTCGCCAGTCAGGGACCGGCGTATTTCATCCGTCATGCTGGACGGGTGCCAGAAGGCGATATGGTTGAACCACAGCTCTTCCCTGGTGTGCGGATGACAGCGTATGGCTGAGCGGACCTGTGTCGTACGCAGCCTGTCGCCCTCCATCCAGGTCCATTGCGTATCTGATTTTTGCATGTAGGCTTCGGCCTCTTCACGCGTGTCAACGGCCAATGAATGTTGCCAGGACGGGCCTATGCCAGAGCCAAAATTACGCACCAGCATCCAACCCAGCTTGCGGAATTTTTCCTTGACATCATGATCGATGCGGGCCAGTACACGGCGCACATCGGCAATCGGTGTTTCACCCTCGGTTTCTGCCGCCACGTCACAAAAGAAGGCAATGCGGCCTGGCCATTGCCTGACGTAAGACAATTCATTGTGCAGGGCGATCACATGCTCTGACGGGAAGACGGTTGAGGTATACACATGGCCGTCTATCTGCTTGCGCGGTGTGGCTTTTTCTATGTAGTTCATCATCTGCACACCGACAGCCGCCAATGCAGCCTGGAAATCCTGTACGGTACGCAACTCAAAATCACGGAATAGCAGGCCCCCATATTGCAGCAAGTCTTGTTGCAGCTGTGTCTTGTTATCTCTGATCCAGCCCAGCAGGTCCACGCCCCTGGCCTGCGGCCTGATCACCAGGGGCAAACCTGATGCACTGTCAAACACCTGCTTATCGACCAGGCTGGCGTCTGACAGGCGCACGGCCGGGCGCAGGTTCAGGCCGGGCCTTGGTACGGCTGGCCTGGGCATGGCTGATTTAGGGGCAGTGCTCATAGCATTTCTTCCTTCCCGTATTCGGCTTCTTCAAGCTTGCTGTCTGTCAGCATGGTCAGTATGTGCGTCCGCATTTTCTGCGTCAGGCTTGTCATTTCCTGTTCGGTATAACGACGTCCGTCGTATTGCCACAGCAGGTTCAACTGGCCTTCAATGATGAAGGCCTCTACTGCGATCTTGTGCAAGCGCGGCAGACTCAGGGCACGTTCTGGCCCGCGGTCACCACGTTCTGGCGACCACGACAACAGGCTGAATGCATCAGCAGGCGGTGGCCTGATCTGCCCCATGTAATTGAGGCTGATCTCCGGCATCTGGCCCTGCGCCAGGCTGGCGCGTACCTGCTCTGGCCCCAGATAGCGCAACAGTCCATAGCCCATGCCATGTGCGGGAATGTCGCGACGCTGTGCGGCAATCGCCTGCGCTGCATCAGGGTGCGCGATATCGCTCAGATCAAACCAGGCCGGATAGCGGCTGGTGAACCAGCCTACGGTCCTGCTGGCATCGAGCTCACCCTGTTCAGGCTGCCTGCCATGCCCTTCCAGCTCGACATAGACGACGGCCTCGCCAGTCCAGTCTGCCAGGGTTAACGTCAGGGCAGCGATCAGCATGTCTTCGGCAGTGGCTGTCTCACTAGTCTGCGCAAAACGCTGGCTGGCGGCGGCATCAAGCCTGACAATAACTTGTGCTTCATTCCCAATCGTGGCAGCAGTCTGTACTGAAGCAGACACCGGTAATTCGGGCGGCGGGATGGAGGTGCAGACTTCCCAGTATTCTGCCTCGCCCTGCAGGGCGTCCTGTCTGGCCTGACGTTGCAGGTGATCAGCCCAGGCCTGTACTGATGCGGTCTTTGCCGGCAACCCTGGTGTACGGCCTGCCTGCAATGCCAGCAGGCAGTTACGTAAATCTTCCAGCAAAATGTGCATACTGATACCGTCACAGACCAGATGGTGGACGACCAGCAGCAGGTGAGCGGGCTGGTCAGCCTGGGCAGCAGTCCAGTTCGCTGCCAGCAGCCTGCCTTGCGCAGGGTCCAGCGAAGCCTGCAGGCTGGCGTGATCCAGTCCCGTTTGCAATATGATCTTGCCCGACGCATCAATGAAGTCTGCGGAACAAGCATCATCAGCACTGGTAAAGCGCAAACGCAAGGCATCATGCTGTGCCAGCAAAGCCTGCAATGCTTGTTCCAGGATATCGGCATTGACCCAAGCAGCCATTTCCAGCAGTACCGACAGATTGTAATGCGCGGGCAAACCCTGCATCATTTCATGCAACCTGATCTGCGCAGGTAGCAGCGGGCATGCGCCTTGCGGCCTGACTGTTGAGCCACTTACCAAACCGACCGGTGTCAGTTTTCTGGCAAAATCCGCCAGCACAGGTGAAGAGAACAAATCCACTGCCCTTGCTGCCCAGCCAGCCTGACGCAGGCGAGCCATCATTTGTATCGCCAGGATGGAGTCACCGCCCGCCTGGAAAAAGTCAGCCTGCGTACCGAGTCTGTCGTTTTGCAGCAGTGCACGCCAGATACTCAGCACCAGTGCTTCGTTGGCATTTGCGACTTCACCTGCATCGTCGCTTGCTTCGTCATCGGGCAATACCGGCAGGGCTGCACGGTCCAGTTTGCCGTTGGCGGTATATGGCAGAGCCGCAATGTCCAGCACGGCCCTGGGCAACATGTAGTCGGGCAAATACCGGCGCAAATTATTCAGCAGACTGTCTGTATCAAGCGCTTTATTTTTGTCCGCAGCAACGACATAAGCGAGCAGGCAGGGGCGTGCAGAACTGCCCGGTTTATGTAGTAACACGGTTGCTGCGGCGATATTATCCTGCGCCATCAGGGCGGCAATGATTTCTGCCGGTTCTATGCGGTAGCCACGTATTTTCAGTTGTTCGTCCTTGCGCCCCAGTATCTGTATGCGGCCATCCGCATGCATGACGGCCAGGTCGCCGGTACGGTACAGGCGCTCTATTCCATCACCCGTTTCCTTGATGATGAAAGGGCTGGCGGCCTCGCTGGTCATGCCCGCATAGCCCAGTGCCAGACCAGGGCCGCCCAGGTAAATCTCTCCGGTTTCACCGGGCGCGCAGGCATGCCCTGCCGCATCGAGGATATGTATGCGGTTATTACCGATGGGCTGGCTGAAGCGCATGCCGGACAGATCGCCCTGCCATTCCCCCACCATGACACCGATAGTTGCTTCAGTAGGGCCAAAATGGTTAAAGATACGGCAATGCGCCTGACTGGCTTTCAGTTTTTGCAAAAGCTGCGGGCTGGCAGTTTCACCACCGAGTATCAGATGCGTGCGCGGCAATGTCTGCTGGTATGCCTGTGCACTGAGCAGGGCTTCAAGATGGGATGGAACGATCTTCAATACATCGACCGGCGCCTGCTGCATCAGTGCGGCATAGGCATCAGCATCACGCGCCAGTTCATGGCTGACGATGGTCAGGCAGCCGCCGTGAAACAAGGCTGGCAGCACCACTGTCAGGCCCAGATCAGCGGCAAAGGTCGATACCACACCGTAACGCAGCCCCTTTTGCAAATCGAAGGCGGCGATGATGCCATCCAGATAATGCTGGACAGCCCGGTGCGGTACGGCCACCCGCTTGGGCTTGCCGGTCGAGCCGGAAGTAAACAACTGGTAGACGCAATCTTCATGATGCAAAGCTGGCAGCGGCATGGCCGGACTGCCATCACCCGGAGCTGGCCTGATTGGTATTTGCAGGCAGACAATGTCCATGTCTTCAATTGCCTTGCGCAATTCCAGATGCAGTTCCTCACCTGCTGCCCCGTCCCGCATCAGCACACAGCAAGGCTGCGCCTGCCTGATCAATTCCAGCAAGCGGCCCTGCGGCAAGCTGTGGTCCAGCGGCAGATAGGCTTTGCCGCTCTTCCAGGCGGCCAGCATGGCGGCGGGGATGGCAAGACTGCATTCCAGCAACAGGCAGACTGGCCCTGCAGACTGGCAGCCCCTTGTTTTATCAAGGATATGCTGTGCAAGCTGGTCCGACCATATGTCTAGCTGACGGCGCGTCAGGCTGTCTGTTGCATCCAGTCTGACAGCGACAGACTGAGCATCCTCAGCAACAGCCTGCCTGAAGCGGCTCAACAGGTCGGGCGTGCTCAAAGGCGTCTGTACCGGCAACCAATGATCGATGAGGCCATGGCGTTCATCACAGGGCTGGTCAGCACCGGCCATACGGCTCAGCATGGCGACAAAGCTGTCCAGCAGGTCTTGCATGGACTGCGCATCAAACAACGCCGTATCAAAATCAAACTCCATGCGCGCACCGTCATGCCAGTCGATGATGTTGCAGGCAATATCAAAACGGGCATGGCTGACTGGCAAGCTGTAGGTCTGTACTGTCAGGCCCGGCAAATCCGGCAGCATCGTCAGCCTGTCGACATTGAAAGTGATATTGACCAGCGGCGGCCTGGCCGGGTCGCGAGCTATGCCCAGGTCATCCACCAGTTGCGACAGTGGATAATTGGCATGGCTGATGGCATCAAGAAACTCCTGCTTCACTTGCGCCAGCACCTCACCGGTATGCGCCCGCGCCGGAATGGACAGGCGCAGAGGCAGCAGGTGGGCACAGTACCCTGGCGTATGCGCGAGGGCTTCATCGCGGCCAGAGTATGGCACGCCTATCACCATGTCCTGCCCTGCTCCGGCACGGCGCAGGCTGGCGGCGAAGGCGGCAATCAGGGCCATGGTCGATGACATGCCAAGACGGTTTGCTTTTTGTTCAAGCAAGCGCAAGCACTTTGCATCAAGCGCATGAACCAGGCGTTGCCCTGCAAAACTGCGCATGCCTGGCCTGGCATGCGCAAATGGCAGTTCTATGCCTGCTGGTGCATCCTTGAGTTTTTGCAGCCAGTAGTGCTTATGCGTCTGCTCTGCCGGCGTAGAACCCGCCTCAGCCATACGTTGCGCCAGCAAATCATAGTCTGGCATGGCAGATAAAGATTCGCCTCTCAGCAAAGCGGCAAATTCTTCAAACAGCATCTGCAGCGATTGCCCGTCCAGGAAGACATGATGAACAGCGAGCAGCAATACGGCATGATCCTCCGCCAGTTCAAACAGGTCCAAACGGAATGCGCCAGGCATTGTCAGGTCAAAGGATTCACCCACACTGCGCTGCAAGGCCGCATCCAGTTCGCTGGCCTTCACCTGACGTCTGCGCAGATGCACCGGTACATGGACGGCTATCTTTTGCACACCTGCTTCCAGGTCTATCGAAGCACGCAGGGCATCATGTCTTTGTACCAGCTGGCTAAAAGCAGTGCTGATCTCCTGCGGATTGACCTTGCCCCGCAAATCCAGCGCCACACTTAGCACATAGGCAGCAGAGCCTTGTTCCGACAAGGCTGCCAGGGTGGCCAGTTGCCGTTGCGCCTTCGATAGCGGCAACCGTTTTTCCACATTTGCCCTGCTGACAGATGTAATAAAGCCAGCCTGCTTCAGCGCGTCGACACTCTCCCTGACCCGTTCCACGATGGCCGCCATATCGTCATCGGTGTGTGCAGTCGACAGGAAGAGGTTACGTCCTTCCCAGACATACAGACCACGATACAGCAACTGATAAAAGAAAGGATCAAGGTTTTCGCTGAACACAAAGCGGAATAGCGAACCAAAGTTTTTCATCTGCACAGGCGCACCGGCAGCGCGGAATACCTGGTCCAGTTCTGCGGTCAGCCTTGCCGTGTTGTCATTGAGCTTTTGGTAGACGGCCAGACCGCCACGTTTGATCTCACTCAGCACCGCATGGGCAGCAGCCATCACCAGCGGGTGTTTATTAAAGGTACCGGCAAAGAAAGTTGTATCTGCCGCCGGGAAGGAGGCGTCCCCGTACTGCCATTGGCCGCCGTCTATACCTGCCATAATGTCGGCACGGCCGGCAATCACACCTATAGGCAAACCGCCACCGACGATCTTGCCGTAAGTGACGATATCAGCCTGCACATCGAAATGCGCCTGTGCCCCGCCAGGGTGGATGCGAAAACCAACCAGCACTTCATCAAAAATCAGCAGGCTGCCTGCCGCGCGCGTCATGGTTCGCAGCTTGTGTAAAAAATCCTGAGGTTGCAGGCCAGGGTTGCGGCTTTGCACAGGCTCGACCAGGACAGCGGCAAATTCATGCAGGCGGCCACGCAATTGTTCCAGCGATGTGACTGAACCGTATTCAAAGAAAGCCAGATCAGCCACCATGCCAGACGTGATACCGGCGACGCGCGGTATGGCGGCAAAAGGGTCGTCATTGACTTCACCGAGTACACCGTCAAAGTGGCCGTGATAGCTGTCACGGAAAATCGCGACCTTGTTGCGGCCGGTAAACGTCCTGGCCAGGCGCAGCGACGTCATGATGGCTTCGGTGCCTGAACTGCAAAAGGCCACGCGTTCCACCCCGGTCAATTCGCTGATCAGTTCCGCCACTTCGCCAGCCATGTCCGATTGCGGGCCTATGCGTATGCCGCGCGACAGGCTTTCTGCCATGGCTGCCGTCAGGAATTCCGGCTCATGACCGAACAGCTGCACGCCAAAACCCATGGAAATATCGATATATTCATTACCATCAATATCCCAGATCCTGGAACCTGCGGCACGCTGACCAACGATGGGATAAAGCATTTCCTTGATGGAAAAACGGAAACCGGCAGACGCCCGGCTATCGGCCAGCACATGCCGGTATTGCTGCGCCTGCTGTTTCGATCTGGCCGTCCTGCTGCAATACATACTGCTGAACTGCTCCAGATGCAAACGCTGTTGCTCCGTCAGGTTAGCGCCAGGAGCAGCATTGTTCTTGGGTCGGACAATGGCGGATGATGTAGCAGGCAATACGGCAGACTTTGTCGTCTGCTCCGTTGGTTTCTGCCCATCCGCTATCACTTCTGTCAGCGCCGGCTGTCTTTCATGCAGATATGCAGCTACCGCTTCTATCGTCGACAGGTTTTCAAAGAAAGCGCGCACCGGTATCTTGACGGCAAATTCATTTTCTATACGCCCGACTGCCTGCATCAGTATCAGGGAGTCAGCACCGATTTCCAGCAAAGGTGCGCTGGCGTCGACCTTCGACACGTCGGTCGCCAGCAGGCTGGCGACGATGGCGATGATACGCTGACGTATTGCTGCCTGGTCGTGCACCGCCACACGCGTTGCCACCGTCGCGGTTCTTGCAGGCAGGGATTGATTTATGGAACGGTTTGCAGTCAGTTCAAAACTGTTCAGGCCCAGCCTGAGCGGGAAAACGTCTTTAACAAATGGATACAGTGGCAACATGTCACCGGCAGCCGCATCACTGTGCGGGAATTGCGGTCTGGCGCCAATGACATACAAAGACCCAAGACAATGCAAAAAGGCACTGCTGTCCGCCATGGCGGGCAACAGGCAGGGCAGGCTGCGGATGTCCACGCCATTATCTTCCAGCATGCCGGACAGGACAGGCACAGCCCCCAGTTCAAGGACAGTATCCACACCCGCTGTTTTCAGTACGGCAGCATTGTCGGCAAAGCGCACGGCCTGACGTGTATGTTGCAGCCAGTAGGCTGTATCGTAGACATGCCCAGCCGGCAGCAATTCGCCGGTCAGATTGGAACATATCGGGATGTGCAGCGGCTGCCATTGCACATCATTCAAAGCCTGCTCATATTCAGCCAGCATGGGTTCCAGCAGCGCAGAATGGAAGGCTGTCTGCACCCGCAGGGGGCGCACGCGTATGCCATCAGCCTTCAGTTTTTTGCTGACTTCTTCGACTTGCTCTCTGGCGCCCGATATCGTCAGTGACTGCGGACCATTGACAGCAGCAATACTGACTGCCGGATGCAGGTAAGCCTGTATCGTTTTTTCATCGATACGTACGGCAGCCATTGCGCCGTCCGTCTGCAAGGCACCCATCAGCCTGCCACGCCGCTCAACCAGGCGCAATGCCTGTTCAAAACTGAGCGCACCGGCGATCACGGCAGCCGTATATTCGCCCAGGCTGTGCCCGGCCAGGACTTGTGGTTTGATGCCATGGTCGGCCAGCGTGCGTGCCAGGCCTACACCCAAAGCCAGCAAGGCTGGCTGGGTATAGGCCGTCAGGTCCACGCGTTCATCTGCCGTCTGCAAGAGTTCACTAAGCGACCAGGGCAGGATGCTGTCCGCTACTGCGACAGTAGCGCGAAAACCGGCGAAGCTGAACAAGCCGCGCGCCATGCCGGGGCGCTGCGAACCCTGGCCAGGGCAGACAAAACCGAGTTTGGGCGGTCTTCTGGCGGCAAGGGCTGTGGCTATCTGCCCATCAAAACCCTGATCAAGATAGGACCGCAAACGCGTCTGTGCTTCAGGCAGGCTGTCCGCTACCACGGCCAGCCTGTAGCGCAATTGCGCCCTGCCCTGGCGCGACAAAGCGCACACAGCGCTGAAGTCTGCATGCGGGTTTTGTGCAAATTTCGTGGCAGCCTGTTCCGCCAGTCTTTGCAAGGCATCCTTGCTTGAGGCAGACAGAAGCAGGATATCGCCTGCAATATCCCCGGTTTGTTTCTGAGGTTTTGTCGCAGAGTATTCCTGCACCACGACATGGCAGTTCGATCCGCCAAAGCCAAAGGCACTGACAGAACCCAGCCTGCCCTTCAATACCGGGTTGGCAGGCCAGTCACGGGTCTTCGCCACTACCTGTAAATTTAACTGCTCAAAATTAATGTGCGGATTGGCTTGCCGGTAATGCAGGCTCGCCGGCAGTTTTTGATGTTTGAGGGCTAATATCAGCTTAATCAGGCCAGCGATACCGGCAGCCGCTTCAAGGTGGCCGATATTGGTTTTGACCGAACCGATCAGCAGTGGTGTCTGCCTGGCCTGTTGCCCCAGCGTGCGGCCCAGTGCACGGGTTTCTGTCGGGTCACCGAGCAGGGTGCCAGTACCATGCGCCTCGACATACTGTATGGCGGATGGCGGCAGGCCGGCATCCCGGATGGCGGCATTGATCAGGCTTTCCTGCGACAGCCCGTTGGGGGCTGTGATGCCATTCGACACGCCATCATGATTGCTGGCCGAACCACGTATGATGGCATGAATGCGGTCGCCGTCCCGCAATGCATCGTCAAGGCGCTTGAGCAATACCAGGCCAGCCCCTTCGCCCCTGCCATAGCCGTTGGCGGCAGCGTCAAAGGTTTTGCATAGTCCGTCAGGCGCCAGCATATTGCCTGCGCCCAGGGCAACACTGCTGTCTGGCCGCAACATCAGGCTGACACCGCCAGCCAGCGCCATGTCGGCATCACCGGCCTGCAAGGCGCGGCAAGCCTGGTGTACGGCTACCAGTGAAGAAGAACAGGCGGTATCTATGCTCATGCTTGGGCCGCGCAAGCCCAGTACATGCGAAATACGGTTGGCCAGCACAGCGTTCGAACTGCCTATGCCCATATGGGCCTCAACATCATCGACATGGGCAAAACTGCCGAGGAATTCGCCATTGACAGCGCCGATAAAAACGCCCAGCCGGCTTTCTTTCAGGCTGTCAGCGGCGATGCCTGCATCTTCGAGCGCCCACCAGGCCAGTTGCAAGGTCAGGCGCTGGCGCGGGTCCAGTGCAGCTGCTTCTTTGGGAGAAATGCCAAAGAAAGCCGGATCAAAACAGGCGGCATCATCAATGAACCCGCCAAACGGTGCGGCTGACATCGGCAGTTTGGCAGCGTCCCAGCGATCAGGCGGCACCGGTCCGACTGCACAGACCTCCTGCTCAAGCAAGGCCCAGAAAACCTCAATACCGGGAGCGCCAGGGAACACACAGGACATGCCGGTGATGGCAATTGCGTGCGTATTTGCGCCGTTGTCCTGATCAGGTTTTTCTTGCAGGGGCATGTCAGCACTCATGGACAATCCCGGCAAAAATAAGAACAAGTAAAAGACGATGAAACTGGAACAGCAAAACAAACAGAAACAGGCAAGTCATGAAAAGAAATGAGGCTTCCGGTCTGCATGGCGCCCTCAGTCCAGGTGGCCTATGTAGCGCAGTATCGAAGCATCGATATCGGTCAGCGTATCATGTATCTGGGCAATGACCTTATGACCTTCTTCCTTGCCATAATGCTTGACCACCCTGGTTTCCAGCGTGGCAACCTCACCGAGTTCGGCGATGGTATTGCCCATGGTGAAGGCATGCAGCCTGACCGGTCCGGCAAAGGTGGCAAAACAGAACAGCGGGCTGCCGGCAGCTGCCGCGCCCAGTTGCTGCAGGTTCTGCATCAATTGTCCCATGCGGCCAGGTTCGGTCTGCAGGTTCAGGTAATACAGGTAAGGCGGCGGCGTTTCACGTTCTATCGGGTCTATGCCATCGTTGATGCGATTGAGTACGAAGGTTTCCATCTGCAAGACGCATTCCTGGAATTTTTCCAGCAGGGGCATGCTGTCTGCGCCATACACATCGCTCATGACCTTGTCCAGCGAAGGCATGACATCCAGATCAGCCAGCTCAGCCATGGGCAGCATGATATAGACATAGTTGGCCGGGCCAGCGACGGTGGCATACGCCATCCAGCGCATGCGACGACTATGTTGCTGATAAGCAAAAGCAACCTTGCCAGCCAGCTCCTTGAATTGCACATAGCGCTCGCGGCGTACGGACAATCGTACGAAAAGACAATACGGGGTAGGAAACAACCACTGTGAATTCATTATCATTGTCCGGCTGAGTCGATGCAAAAAGTTTAACCGATCTGCGTTCAGCGCTGCAAGATGAATGCAGGCAAACAACACTAGTTGACAGATAAAATAAATTAGCGCCGATATCATCAGGCGAAGTGAAATGCGGACTGAAAAAAAGGCGACAAAACTGCTAAATTCCGTCAGAAATCATCGACAAAAATTGTCGCTACGGGAATAATGTTTGCAGTCAGTGCAACATGCTGGTTGCATGCCGGTCAAGCCATGTCGATCAATTCATGCAGATGTCATAATCCTGAAGGCAGCAGCAACGCAACAAGCTCCACCTATCCTGTATCAATGATAAAAACAGGGACGGCAACAGTTTCAACAATCCTGTCTGCAAATGGAGGCCCAGATGTCACATGCAAGTCCCGCTTCGGATCAGGCACGCTTTCAAAAGCGGGCACCCGCGCAGATTTCTGAAATCGAAGGCATCACGGAAGACATACGCACCTGGGCAGACCAATGCGCCATCCCGGCCAGGACCATCAACAGCGTGATCCTGATGCTCGATGAATTGCTGACCAATGTCGTCATGCACGGCTATGCTGAAGACGATGGCGGTGAGATGGAAGTCAGCCTGACACTCAATGCCAATGTCATCGAGGCATGCCTGCGTGACAGCGCCCCCGCCTTCGACCCGTTTTCCATAGCCGAGCCCGATACCACACTCGATATCGATGAGCGTGACATCGGCGGCTTGGGCGTGCATTTTGTCAGAAAGATGGCAGACAGCTTTTCATACCGCCGCGATGGCGATATCAATGAAGTGCGTTTCAGTAAAAACTTCCCGGCCTGATCATGGTCAATACAAAGACAGGACAAGCCATGCTGACATCGGCTCAAAAAATGAACACAGACACCAGGCCAGTCAACAACATCAATTTCTTCCGCAACTACAACCGCCTGGTTGGCTTTACCTATATCGCCATTGTGGTCCTGACGCTAGGATTCTTCCTGTTCCAGATACAGCAGAAACATACGGAAGAAATCAGGGTCATACAGGGTCATGTGGACAGGCATTCACAATTCGTCGAATTCATCTTGCGTTCGTCACTCGACAACCTCGAAGCCATGCGTCTGTCAGCGGACAATTTCTATGACACTGTACCAGCAACTTTCAGTGAGGCTGAAAACCACCCTGCCCATACACCGCTGTTCAAGAAGCTGCAACAGGATGCTCAGGGTTTCAATCTCGACCAGCCCATAGAAAAAGATGCCACCGGCAACCTGAATGGCATAGGCAGGCTGTCAGGCCGCAAGCCGGAATTTTATCTCGATGTTGAGATGGCGCTGAACCTGAACCAGATATTCCAGGCGGTTGCCTTCAACCTGCCCAATGCCAGCGAAAGCCGTTTCATTTCTGTCGATAATTTTTCA
This sequence comes from Undibacterium paludis, assembly GCF_022568815.1. Lineage (GTDB taxonomy): Bacteria > Pseudomonadota > Gammaproteobacteria > Burkholderiales > Burkholderiaceae_D > Undibacterium. Next base: position 246,506 of record NZ_JAKZHX010000010.1, read on the forward strand.
AATACCTATCCGTGGATGGATGCCGCCAAGCGTCCGCACAGTGACAAGGTGTATCAAAGCCAGGCCTGGCTGATGGGCACGCCGGAAAAAAACCCCACCCGTGAAAAATACTGGGCGCCGGTCTATTACGGCGGCACGGCTGCCGGCCTGCTGGTGCCGACTGCGGCGCCGATTTATCATAACGACCAGTTCCGCGGCGTGGTCTCCATCGACACCAGCCTGGATTACCTGAACCGCATCAACTCCGACTTTGCCTACAAGCCTGGCACTGCATTCCTGGTAGATGCCTATGGTGAAGTGGTGGCCCACCCCGAGGTGTATGCCAATGCACTTGAGGTACAGTCCACCCAGTCCCTGGGCAAGGTCATGCCGCCCGGCATACTGACAGATGGCCGCAAGCTGCTCGACATACCAGCCAACAAGGCGACGGAAGCCGGTGACTACCTGGTGATACGCCACCCCTTCATCTCTGCCCCCTGGCAACTGATATTTGTCGTCCCCAAAAACCAGCTCTGGAAAAACCTGCTGGCAGAACGCGGCCCCATCATGCTGCTGGTGATACTGGGACTGACGCTGCTGATGGTCGTCACTTATTATGTCACCACGCGCGAATTTATCTCGCCTGCCTCCAAGCTGGTTGCACACATCGCCACAGAGAGCCAGTTCACGCCAGCGCCCATACCAGTCGTGCCGGGCAGCTGGAAGCCCTGGTTTGAAACCATTTCGCAAGCCTTCAGGCAAAGCCTGCAACTGGTCAGTATACGGCAAGAACTTGATATTGCCGCCAACATGCAATTATCGATACTGCCTCGTCACTGGCCCAATCAAAGGGAATTTTCACTTTGGGGCCTGATGCGTTCGGCCAAGGAAGTGGGCGGCGACTTTTATGACCACTTCTCACTACCCGGCGGCAAGACCGGCATCGTCGTCGCTGATGTCAGCGGCAAGGGCGTGCCTGCCGCCCTGTTCGGCATGGTGTCCAAGACCCTGATACGCGCCACGGCCACCCGTACTACCGGCGGTGAAGCCGGACAAACCATTGCCGTCGCCAACGACATCCTGTGCGAGGACAATGATGAATGCATTTTCGTGACCACCTTCTACGCCGTGTTTGATCCGGCAACCGGCAGCCTCACCTATGTCAACGGCGGCCACCCGCCGCCCTTGCTGGTGCACAGGGACGGCACCACAGAGTTCCTGCCCATGACGGGCGGCAGCGCCCTGGGCATCATGGATGGCATACCGTTTGCGCAAAAAACCATACAGCTGCGCCCCGGTGATTACGTGATCATGTATACCGATGGCGTGACGGAAGCCTTCAATCCGCAGAATGAAGAATTTACGCAAGAGCGTTTGCCTCCCCTGTTTGAGCATCGCCTTGTCAGTGATGTCAATATTGCCGTGGAACGTATCGTTGCCGCCGTTGACGCCCATGCCAACGGCGCGCCGCAGTCAGACGATATTACCTGCGTGGCCCTGCATTTCCATTTCCATGCTGAAACACCGGCAGACAATCAACCCCTGGCGCAGGTGGCACCATGAAAAAATTCACCAGTCTGTCCCTTACCCTGTTCACCTTGTTGCCCTTCCTGTGCCTGACACTGGGCAATACCGCCCAGGCCAGCAGCCTGGAAGACATCAAGAAACGCGGCAAGCTCATCGTCGGCGTCAAGAAAGATGTGCTGCTCTGGGGTTACCAGGATGCAGCCAGCGGCAAGATCGTCGGCATGGAGCCCGACCTGGCCCAGAGTATTGCCAAAGACCTTGGCGTGGAACTGGAGCTGGTCGGTGTACTGACTGCGGAACGGATAGATGTCGTCACCAGCGGCAAGGTCGACCTGTTGATCGCCACGCTGTCCGACACACCGGAAAGACAAAAGCAGCTGACCCTGGTGGAACCGCATTACTATAGTTCCGGTGTCAACCTGCTGACCCGCAAGACAGAAAATTTCAAGGAATGGACGGACCTCAAGAATCGCCGTATCTGCAGCCGCCGTGGCGCCTTCTACAACCGTCGTGTTACGGTCACCTATGGCGCAGACATCGTCGCCCTGTATTCCAATGACTGGTCCAAGCAAGCCCTGCGTGACGGCCGCTGTGCCGCCTTTCTTTATGATGACACCTCCATCGTCGCCATGTTGCGGTCGCCGGAATGGAGTAATAACTTTGTCATGCCCATGACAACCATCTTCACCATTCCCTGGTCCTTCGCCATTGCCCCGGCGGAGCGTGGCGGCGAATTCGACAAATACCTGTCGAAAACCATCATCAACTGGCACAGAAGCGGCTACTTGCAGCAAGTAGAAAAAAACTGGGGGATACCGCCGTCGCGCTTCCTGGACGACATGCACAAACTCTGGAGCAAAAAAACCGGCAACGCCTGGTTTTGCGGCGACAGCATCAGTGTAACCACACCGAAAGAATGCCTGTGAAAGATGATCTGCCAGCGACACTCAGGGACAATCATCACATCACCGAGGCGATGACGGACCTGTACGACCATTATTACACCAGTCATGCATATGAAAAGCGCTACCCCAAGCCCAACCAGAGTACCCTGCACTTCCTGTTTGAGCACGGCGCCAGAGAAGCCAGGGACATCCTCGACTTCGGTTGCGGCAACGGCCGCTATGCGCTACCCCTGTTGCAGGCAACCAGCGCCAGGCTGACCGGTTTTGATATTTCCCACGCCGCGATTGCCGAGCTGTCGCGTTTTTTGCAAAATCATCCGTCAGCAAACCGTATGCGATTGTTTGAAGGCGATGCAGGCGAACTCAATTCGCAGGGCGACTATGATTTGATCATGCTGCTGTTTGGTGTCTTGAGTCATGTGGGCGACCACACAGCGCGCCTGGCGACACTACGGCAATTGCGCAGCCTGATACGACCGGAAGGGCGTCTGATACTGAGCGTGCCCAGCATCTTCCGGCGTCGCCCCCTGGAATTGCTGGAGGCGCGGCTGTCACGCATGACAGGCCGGGCACAGGATACGCAAAAAGAGCCGGGCAATATCCTGTTCACCCGCAACATAGATAAAGAAGCGCACCAGTTCTTTTATCACCTGTATTCTGTTGGCGGCTTGCGTGCGGAATTGCTCGAAGCGGGCTTTCGCATCACCGCCCTGTCGCCGGAAAGCCTGCTGCCCGAATGGATGATTACCCAGTCCGGCTGGCTGGGCAAACTCGATGAAGCCTTGCTGCCATTGTTACCCGCTGCCCTGGGCTATGGCATACGCGCCGTCGCCGTTCCCGTCTGATCCTGACCAATATGATGATGACAAAGTTTCGCCCAACTTTTTGCCTGTTGTTTTATCTATTGCTTTGCATGCTGATCTGCCTGCATTTCCCCGTTGCCCGTGCAGCAAATACTACAGAGGCATCTGCTGCCAGTACAAAAGCAGCAACGGCCCCCTCCAGCCCAGTCCCCAGCGAAAGGCTGGCCCTGATACGCGAACGCGGCGCCATCATCGTCGGCGTCAAGACTGACTATGCCCCCTTTGGCATGCTCGACACCAATGGCAATCCCGAAGGTTTTGAGCACGACCTGGCGGCCGACATTGCCAGACGCCTGGGTGTCAGTCTGCGCAAGCAGAGCGTCACCGGCAGCAACCGCCTGCAAAAATTGCAGGAAGGCGTGATTGATCTGGTCATCGCCACCACGGGCGACACATCAGAACGTCGCCAGATCGTCACCATGATAGAGCCCAATTACTATGCGTCGGGTGTCACCCTGTTCATGCCGCCGGCAGCCAGTATCAAGGACTGGGCCGACACCCGCGGCCACCTGGTCTGCGCCACCCAGGGCTCGTATTACAATCGCATCATGCAGCAGCGCTACCTGATGGACCTGCAAATGTATAACAACGCCAGGGATGCCAAACTGGCCGTCAAGGATGGGCGCTGTATAGGCTACCTGTTCGACAACACCGCCGTCATCAATGACCTTGCCAATCCGGAATGGAAGGGCTACAAGGCGCCCTTGCCACCTACCCTGAATACCCCCTGGGCCATGGCCATCAGCAAGGACGAGAAAGGCAGCGAGTTTGAACGCCTGCTCGGCGACATTGTTGCCGACTGGCACCGCAGCGGCTTTTTACAGGAAAGGGAAAAAGCCTGGGGCATTACCCCTTCAAAATTCCTGGCCGACACCCATGCACTGTGGCTGCAAAAAGACAGTGATGGCAGCGACTATTGCAGGCGCAATACTGACGGCAACTGGCGGGCAGAATGCCGCAACCAGGTATTCCTGACGTCGACCGATGTCGGTGGTCTGGCGCAACTGGGTCTGTGGCTCAATGAAACCACGGGCATCAACCTGACCCTGATCTATGACAGTTTTGACCGCATGCAATTCGTCAAGGGCCTGCTGACAACGTTGCTGCTGACCGTGCTCTGCATCACCTGCAGTCTGCTGCTGGGGTGGACCGGCGCGGTACTGGCAGAATCACCCCTGCCGCTGTTGTCTGCCCCGGCCCTGCTGCTAGGCACAATCGGGCGCATGACACCGCCGCTGCTGTGCATGTATCTGATACTGTTTGGCTTTGGTGCGGTGCTCGGCGAATCCTTTGGCATTGCCCTGCCTGCTTTTGGCGTGGTGGTGGTCTGTCTCAGCGTCTATACTGGTGCCGGTGTCATGACTGCTTTGCTCGATGCCGCCACCACCTACCGTCTGAAACATGCCGGACATGCTGACTTCCGCCTGCGTTTTTCCAATACTTCCGACATAGCCAGGCTGGCCAGCGGTTCCGTTACGGCTTCACTGATCAATGTATCCAAGGCTACCATGATGGCTTCCGCCGTCGCCGTACCTGAGCTGTTGTCGGCCACCACCTCCATCATCAATGAGCGCGGCAATGTCGGCGTGATGATGAATGCCCTGCTGCTGACCTTTTTGCTGATCATCTTTGCCGTGGTGCGCATCATGCGCAGGCTGGAACAAAAAATCCTGGCGAGGGTGGCATGATGGACACTTCAGAAATCTTCCGGCACCTGCTGACCTGGACGCCCTACCTGCTGGGTGGCTTTGCCATGAACATATGGATATCCATCGTCGCCATGGTCATCGGTACAGGCATAGGCTGGATACTGGCGACGCTGCGCCTGTCCAGCCATCCGCGCCGCGCCAGGGCCAGCCTGGTCGCCACGGAATTTTCGCGCAGCATACCGACCATCGTCTTCCAGTTTTACCTGGCCTTCATGCTGCCGTCAGAAATCCTGGTGCCTTACTTCAAGCATATCATCGCCTTCCCGGTCTGGATCAAGGCGGCTCTGGCGCTGGCGATTGCCGTCATCGGTTTCACCAGCGATAACCTGACCATCGCCATGGCGGACTGGAAAAAAGGCGACCACCATGCCGCCTTTCTGTTCATTCCCAGCTGGACCAGCTACGCCCTGATCATCGTCATGGCGTCCAGCACGGCATCCATCATCGGTGTCAGTGAACTGCTGAGTCGCTGCAATACGGTCATCAATGCCACCGGCAATACCCAGTTGATGCTGCCCATTTACCTGTATGCCTGCCTGTTCTTTTTCTGTTTCTGTTACCCATTGACGCTATTGATGAAGCGGATTTCGCTCAGGCTCAGGATACGCTACGGCATGACCGGCTGAGCTGCGCGCGCCATCTGCACGCTGCAACCCAATACCAGTATGCCGGATAGAAAAACTGCCCCTGCGACTGACCGCATCGATGTCCCCTTTTAAAAAGAACGAAACCAGCAATCCGGCCACGGCCTGCCGCCCCTGGTTCCCGTTCATTTCTTTTGTACGAACCAGGCACTGGAAAAAGAAATTCGCTAAAATCCTGCTTTCACAGAAATTACCGGAGCAACTCTTGCAACGCCGCCCTCACCACAGCCAGCTTCTCGCGGCTATCCCGAATATTCAATACGGCTTCGGTCATGCCCGCGAGTTTGTACCAGCCCCTCTTGCCGGTCATTGGGATACCGTGCCGGACAAGTTGCAGGTACATGGCATACGCGTGGTAGAAGTCACCACGCCGCGACAAGACTGCGGTGACGCCGACGCCTTCTTTACCCGCCTGCCCGGCATACCGGTGACTGTCATCACCGCTGATTGCGTACCGGTATTGCTGGCGCGCCGTGACGGCAAGGCCATCGCTGCCGCCCATGCAGGCTGGCGCGGCATGGTCGGCGGTGTGATAGAAACTCTGTGGCAGGAGCTGGCAGCACAGGGCGAACAGCCGCAGGACTGGGTGGCAGCAATCGGCGCCCATATCGGCCCCTGCTGCTTTGAAGTCAGTGAAGAGCTGGCTGACGAATTCGTGACCCGCTACCCGGATGTAGATGCCAGCGCCCTGCGCCCGCGCCACCGCCACATCAACCTGAACATCCTGGCCCGTCGCGCCTTGCAGCAGATTGGGATCAGCGAGATTGATCACGAAACACCCTGCACCATGTGCAGCAAGACCCCGGAAGGTAAATATGTATTCCGCAGCTACCGGCGTGGTGACCGCAATTCTTTCCAGCATTCGGGGTTGGTGATACTTTCCTGAGTTTTCAGATTGGTGTCAGCTTCTGCGCCTGCATGTCAAGATATGATAGGAAAGCTTTGGCGATAGGCGACAGGCGCTTCTCCCGCAAATGCACAATATACCAGTGCGACAGGATAGGAAAACCCTGCACGTCCAACTCCGTCAGTGACTGATCGACCAAATGCTCACCCAAGGCATGACGAGACAGGATCGCGAGCCCCATTTCCCCAGCCACTGCTTGTTTGATCGCTTCATTGCTCCCCAGTTCCAGGCGTACCACGGGCGTAACGTTTCTCTCTGAAAAAAAGCGGTCACAAGCGAGTCGGGTGCCTGAACCGCGCTCCCTCAAAATGAAACGCTCCTGCAAGAGTGCGTCCAGAGGGATGTCCGCTTTGCCCTCCAGGGCATGCCGTAACGGCGCAACCACGACTAAGGGGTTAGGCAAGAAAACTTGCTGGATCACGTCGATATCTTTTGGCGGCATCGACATGATGTAAATATCGTCGCGATTTTCACGCAGTCTTTGCACCACACCGTCACGATTTTGCACCTCCAGCGCGATATCAATTTCTGGATGCTCTCTGCAAAAAGCCCCCAGCATGCGCGGAATGAAATATTTTGCCGTGCTGACGACGGCTACCCGCAAACGCCCTTTCGTCAAGCCTTTTATGGCGGCAATACGCTGCTCCAGCATATCCCATTCTTGCATCATGGCACGTGCCGTAGCAGCGAATTCCTCGCCAGCGGAAGTCAAAAAAAGTTGCTTGCCTATCACCTCATACAGTGGAATACCAACAGTTTCCGTCAATTCACGCAATTGCATTGAAACAGTTGGTTGCGTCACATGACAAGCGCGCGCGACAGCGCTGATACTACGCAACTCTGACAGCTCCAAAAACAGCCTTAATTGTCTGAATGTTACATGCATAGAGAATTATCTATTATAACAGTGCAAAAAATTGATTTTACCTGATACATGGAAATGCATACCATCTGTCAATCCAATCATTGAAAGCCTGTATGCAAAATCTGCTCGACCCTGCAATTCTATTTTTCATCTTCGGTTTGATTGCTGGGGGCATCAAATCAAACCTGGAAATTCCACCACAAATTTCACGCTTTTTGTCTCTTTACCTGCTGATGGCGTTAGGATTGAAAGGAGGATTCGCACTCTCCCACTCAGGTATGAACCTTCAGATAGCCAGCAGTCTGGGTTGCGCCATCGTACTAGCCCTCATCATTCCAGCCATTGCCTACCTGGTTCTGAGACGCCTTCTTTCGGCATTTGACGCAGCGTCCGTCGCCGCTACTTATGGCTCTGTCAGTGCAGTAACCTATATCACAGCAGTCCAATATCTTGATAATCACGGGCTTGCTTATGGCGGCCATATGGCGGCAGCCATGGCTTTAATGGAATCGCCGGCCATTCTGTTTGCTGTAGTTCTTGCAAATTATATCCGGCAACAACAACGCTCTGGCCCAGCTTCGTTCGCTCAAAAACATCAGCATGGTCTCAGAAAAGTGTTGCATGAATCCCTGACAGATGGCGCGCAACTTTTGTTACTCGGTGCCATGCTGGTCGGCATACTCTCTGGCGATACAGGCAAAGCGGCCATGCAACCGTTTTCTGGTGATTTGTTCAAAGGTATGCTGGCATTTTTTCTACTGGACATGGGCTTGATGGCTGCCCGCAGCATGCCTGAGTTGCGCGGAAAGTCTCCCCTGCTGATGATATTTTCACTGCTCGCACCTGTGGCACATGCAAGTATTGCCCTGGGCTTGGCCATGGTCCTCCATATTCCTGCCGGAGATGCAGGTCTGCTGATGGTGCTTGCCGCCAGCGCCTCTTACATTGCTGTCCCGGCTGTATTGCGCCATGCCGTTCCAGAGGCATCGCCCTCATTATATTTTGGCATGTCACTGGGCATCACCTTCCCCTTGAATATCCTGTTTGGCATTCCCCTCTATATAACGGCTGCGCAACATGTCTTGCTTTGATCGTACATTTCTCCTCTATGCCTGCGCTACCGTGAATCAACTAAATATTGTGTTTTTATCAATATCGTGACAGCGCTGAATACAGGCAACTGAATAACTATTACAATAAGCAGCTTATCTTAAACACATCCTTGCCGAGAAAACCATGAGTAGATACAAGCTGGACATTAACGGCAAAATGCAGACTATAGATGTCATGCCAGATACTCCCTTGCTCTGGGCCCTGCGCGATTCACTCAACCTGGTCGGCACCAAATATGGTTGCGGCGCCGGGCAATGCGGCGCCTGTACTGTCCATGTCAACGGCGTGCCAACACGTTCCTGCATGCTGCCCGTGTCCAGCCTGGGCAAGCAGAAAGTCACCACCATAGAAGGTCTGGATGCACAAGCCAGCCACCCTCTGCAAGCAGCCTGGCAAGAACTTGACGTGCCGCAATGTGGCTATTGCCAGGCCGGGCAAATCATGAGTGCTGCCGCCCTGCTCAGGGACAAGCCCCATCCCAGTGATGCCGATATCGACGCCGCCATGGGTGGCAACCTGTGCCGCTGCGCTACCTATATACGCATACGCGCAGGCATACACCGCGCGGCGGAGCTGGCCGCAGCCGGCACCAGAAGTACAGCCGGCAAGAAAGGTACAAAATGAGCGCGCCCCTGCAATCCACGACACGCCGCGATTTCCTGCGCATGTCCGCCTTCACAGGCGGCGGGTTGGTGCTGGCCTGCATGGGTGTGAGTTCAAATCACGCAAATGCCGCCGATACCGTCATCAACAAACCGACAGCCGCTACCGACTTTACGCCGCATGCCCTGATACGCATAGGCAGTGATGGTACGGTGACCCTGGTATCAAAACAGCCGGAAATCGGCCAGGGCATCAAAACCTCGTTACCGATGGTGATTGCCGAAGAGCTGGAAGTGAACTGGAAAGATGTACGCATTATCCAGGGTGACCTCAACCCCGCCTATGGCAGCCAGGGTGCCGGCGGTTCGACCTCGACGCCGACCAACTACAATGAATTCCACCGCCTGGGTGCCACGGCGCGCACCATGCTGATACAGGCAGCGGCACAGATCTGGCATGTCGCCGCCAGTGAATGCCATGCAGCCGACAGCGCCGTCCACCATGCCGCCAGTAAACGCCGGCTGGGTTTTGGCGAACTGGCCGCCATTGCTGCCACCCTGCCGGTACCCGACGCAAAAGAAGTCAAGCTCAAAGACCCGGCACAATTCACATTGCTGGGCACGCGCATAGGCGGTGTCGACAACCCCGCCATCGTCAGCGGCAAGCCCCTGTTTGGCATCGACATCAAGCTGCCTGGCATGCTGTATGCCGTGTATGAAAAATGCCCGGTATTTGGCGGCAAGGTGCTGAGCGCCAACCTGGATGTCATCAAAAAGCAGCCTGGCGTGCGCGATGCCTTCATCATCGAGGGCACCGACAATCTGCGCGGCCTCATGCCCGGCGTCGCCATCGTGGCAGACACCACCTGGGCCGCCTTCAGTGCACGCAAGCTGCTTACCGTGCAATGGGATGAAGGACAGTGGGCCGACACCAGCTGGGACAGTTTCAGCAAGCAGGCCAAAGAGCTGTCACACAAACCGGCGACTACGACCTTGCGCAAGGACGGCGATGTCGCTGCCGCCATGAGCAAGGCAGCAAAAACCGTGGAAGCAGCTTACAGCTACCCCTTCATCTCGCACGCCAGCATGGAGCCGCAAAACTGCACGGCTGCCTTTGATGCCGCCACCGGCAGCGTCGAAATCTGGGCGCCGACACAATTACCGGAATCAGGTCAGGCCCTGGTGGCCGACCTGTTTGGCATCCCCAAGGAAAAAATCAGGCTGCACATTATACGCAGCGGCGGTGGTTTTGGCCGTCGTCTCAGTTCGGACTTTATTGTCGAGGCCGTCGCCATTGCCAAACTTGTCAAGGCGCCGGTCAAGCTGACCTGGTCACGTGAAGACGACCTGCGCCATGACCATTACCGTGCCGGCGGTTTTCACTTTTTGCGTGGTGCTGTCGATGCCAGTGGCAAACTGACTGCCTGGCACAATCATTTCGTCAGCTTTGGCAACAAGGTGACGCGCGATGGTAAAACACAATTGCAGGCGGGCAGCGGTGGCAGCCTGTCCGGTGATGAATTCCCTGGCCGCTGGCTGGACAACTGCCTGCTGGAACAGACCCTGATGGAATGCCACATCCCCATGGGCCCCTGGCGCGCGCCGGGCAGCAATGTGTTTGCCTGGGTCTTCCACAGTTTCATTGATGAACTGGCCCATGCAGCAGGACAAGACCCGCTGGCCTTCCGGCTGGCCATGCTGGGCGACAAGGAAATCATGCCCGGCACGGGCGAGCGCAGCCAGCCCTATCATGTGGGCCGCATGAAACGTGTATTGCAGGAAGTGGCCGACAAGTCAGGCTGGGGCAAGAAGAAATTCCCGCGCGGCCAGGGCCAGGGCATCGCCTTCCACTTCAGCCATCGCGGCTATATTGCCGAGGTGGCCGAAGTCACTGTCAGCAAAAAAGGCGAAGTGACCGTTGACCGGGTCGTGGTAGTCACCGACATCGGTGCACAGATTGTCAACCTCAGCGGTGCAGAACACCAGGTGCAAGGCTCGGTGCTGGACGGCATCAGCACCCTGAAACATCCGGAACTGGACATACAAAAAGGCCGTATCGTGCAAAGCAATTTCCACGAATACCCCTTGCTGCGCATCAATGACAGCAAGACCAAAGTAGAAGTCCACTTTTTGAAGACCGACTTCCCTGTCACCGGCCTCGGTGAACCAGCCTTCCCGCCACTGGCGCCGGCAGTCTGCAACGCCATCTTTGCGGCGACCGGCAAACGGGTGCGGCAATTACCGCTGACACATACGGATCTGAGCTGGGAATAATATCTGTCAGCAGCAGCGTGGTGGCAGGCATACCACCACGCCAGTCCGTCACTGCTTCAGATTTTGCGTTTCAATTCATGCACAAAAGAAGCCCCGCGTGTGGCTGCACTGTCAGTTACGGCAGCGGCAGATATTTCTGCTTCGCTTACCTGGCTGGCCTGCCTCTCCCTGAATCCGGCACCCCATTTTGCCATCAGACCCAGGATGGGTGCCAGCGTTTGCCCGTATTCTGACAGGCTGTATTCCACCTTGAGGGTCTTGCCTGGCGTTTCTATGCGGGTAACGATGCCATCCTCTTCCAGTTCACGCAATTGCTCGGTCAGCACCTTGTGGGTCGCCCCCTGGGTCAGGCGCTTCAATTGCCCAAAACGGATGGGCCCATCCTTGAGGTAGTACAGGACCAGGGTCTTCCATTTCCCGGAAATGACATCGGTCGTGGTCTTTACCGGGCAATCCTCCAGCCGCATCGGCAGTCTGACTATTTTCATGATGGATGCTCCTGTAAGCAGTGGCAAAAAATTGCCGGAAATTGCCGGGAATTATACTGCGACACACGCACAGGCATCAGATTCCAAATAAGGCAAGGTCGTCAGGCGCAGGTACAAAAAAGTGCCTGATGGTGAAGCTGTTCATATGTCATTAGAATCCATGCAGGCGCGCGCCAGTTCACATTTTCCTTTCATTTTTCTATTGGATACGAACATGGCATTGACAAATAAAACCCGTATTATCGCCTCTGGCTGGCGATACCTGCCTGCACTCGCCTGTACGCTTGGCATGGCATTGTTATTGCCTTACCCTGCCTGCGCCGGCGGTCTCAGCGATCTGGGCAAGGCGGCCGAGGCATTGAAAGCCGCCACCGGCAAACCCGCGCAGGCGCCCAATGGCATGGTTGCGGCGAAACCCGGCACACTCGGCCAGCTTGCCAGCCCTGCAGACTATCAGGGCCTGCCCGGCGAAGCCGTCGTAACTGCTACCCCCAGCAGCAGCTTTGACGAGGCCAGCAAAAAAATCATGGCATCGGTACAGGATGGCGACCCGGTGTATTTTCACGTCCGCCTGCCACGGTCACTGAAGGACTATGTTTTCCCCACTTTTTCCGATGACAGGGTCGGCCTGATCCTGTCTGTCGGACCTCGCGGCCAGCCGGGCCAGCAGCACAATGCCATGGCGCTGTTACTCACCAATGCAGAAATGGAAGCGACAGAACTGCATCTGAATCTTGCGCCGGGTGAAGTCAGGAAGTCAGCCATGCTGGCCTGGATGGAAACCGTCGGTGGTGGCAGCCCCGGCCATTGGGAAAACGAAATCCGCCTGCTCGGCAAGAACAGGAGCATGCTGGCTGTCGCGCCATTGACCGCAGAGGTCAGCAATGGCATCAGCAAATACCGGGCGATGATCAAGGAATATGGCAACCGCTTCATGATCGGCGACCCGGCATCGAATGAAGCGCCGCTCAATATCCACCGTCGCGATGCCCGCCTGAGCGAAGAAGTAGTCAGACAGGCCAGTCAGCTATTGGGCAGAAAGCCGGAAGCGACCTACTTCACCGATGACGGCTGGTCCGATCACCGCAACGGCATCGGCCAGATTGAATACCAGATCACGACGGCAACACTGCTGACACAATTGAACAAGAAGCCGTATTACCAGAACCTCAGCGTCAGGAAATATCCCGTCAATGGCAGGATAGAGGTTGAACTGGATGGCAAGCCGCGCGAGCTGACGATGGACAATTACAAACGTGCCATGGCGGAAGCCCGTTAAATTCCTTTCGCCCTGATATCCGGGAAGTGCTGCCTGATTGCCTGCTGCAACTTCCCGGCATAAGCTGCCGGCAACCGCATGCCGACATGCTGGCCATCGCGTTTTTGCACAGATAAAAAGACTCTTTTTGCCGTCGCCGGTATTGCCGCGCCCTGACTGGTGTCCAGGTCCGTTCCCCTGTTCCTGAAATTGAAACGTACGCTTTCCCATTCATTCATCGTGCCCAGCAGGCCACTATCGCGCAGGTGTCGCAAGTGCAACACATCAATGACATAGGACAGTATGGCAAAGCCAGATACCAGCAAGGCGATGAGGCAGACGCCCACAGCCTTGTGCATGATGTGGCGCGCCATCAGGAACGTCAATCCCGCCATCGCAAAAATGAAACCACCCAAAAAAGCAGCGGCTACCTTGCTGCTCTGCCTGATTTCCTGCTTCAGCATATTGTCCAAAACCGGTTCTTGCATGTACATCCCCCATGAATAGATTTCAGCAGATTGTAATCAGTCCTGCCAGTGCGATGTCGGTTTTTTTATTGCGCGAAGAAGAATGTTGCAAAGCGTCCGGTTACAAAATTGTGCCTAATAGTAAAGCTGAAACAAGGCCCCTAGAATGATCCTCGCAACTTTTTTGAACTGATTACATCCTCCATCCAACAGAAGACCATGTGCCTCCACACCATCATTGCTGCTTGTTACCGACGCTGCCTGCACGCCATTTACTGCATCACCTGTGCGGTTGCGCTGGCCATGACTGGTATTGGCCTCATGCAGCCTGCGCTGGCAAATGATGTTGCAGGCAAAGGCTACCAACTCAGGCAGATAGGCGATGGTGTCTACTTTCTGTCCGACACAGCCTATAACACCATCTTCGTTGTCAGCGACCAGGGTGTCATTGTCGTTGATCCCCTGCCCACGCTGGGCAAAAAATACCTGCAGGCGATAGCCGAAGTCACTGCACAGCCTGTCACCCACATCATCTACAGCCACGAACATCTTGATCATATCGGTGCAGCCAGCCTGTTCCCTGCCGGCGCACACATCATCGCCCAGGCAGAGACAAAACGCAGCCTGGACCACCTGCATGACCCCCGGCGGCCTTCACCCGACATCAGCTTTGAACATGCCTATCGCCTCGAAGTCGGCAATCAGTTGCTGGAACTTGCCTACACTAGCCCCAATCATGCGCCCGGCAATATCTTCATCCACCTGCCACGGCAAAAAATTCTGATGCTGGTCGATGTGATCTACCCCGGTTATGCACCCTATCCCAATCTTGGCGTCAGCACTGACATAGGCGGCACCATCCGTATCAACAGGCAGGCACTCGATTATGACTTTCAGACTTTCGTCGGCGGCCATGTCGGCAATACAGGCAACAGGGCAGATATAGAAACCTCACTGGCCTTTCTGACAGCAGTGGAAGTAACTGCCCGTCAGGTGCTGGCAGAAAAGACCTTCCCTGATTATCTGAAAACCACGGGGCTGGCCGCCGCCGGCGAAAGCTGGTTTGCCCATGACGACTATGAACAGGAGCGCGTGAACGCCTGCTACACCAGGCTGTTACCGGTCTGGGAGCAGCGTCTGAAAGGCCTTGCCAGGTCGCTGAAATCGCATTGCTGGTCCATGATCGTCGGCCTGGCCATTTCGCTGCCACCTGGCGCCGCGACAGGCGACAAGGCGTACTGAGTTTTTCCCTTAACAAAGACACGATCAGGACATCCATACTATGATTACCGAATACCTGCGCTATCAATTGCAAAACCAGTCCGCCTGCGCTGAATTTGAACAGGCCTATCTGCAAGCCATGGCCATACTGCGCCGCTCACCACATTGCCTGGGTGCAGAGCTGTCGCAATGCCTGGATGCGCCAACCGACTATATCGTACGCATCACCTGGGATAGCGTGGCCGGCCATCTCGAAGGCTTTCGCAAAAGTGCTGATTTCATGCCTTTTCTGGCGCTGGTGCGCCCGTATATCCCCTCCATGCCGGAGATGCGCCATTACCAGTTGAAGATGGCCAGCGAACAGATCAATCCGGCCTGAGCACTTATCCAATAAGCGTATCCAATACACGTATCCCCATACAGGAATCAACGATGAAACCAGACGTGCAACTGAGCAACCGTACAAACCTGCCTGATCCGTCACGCCGCCATGCCATCAAGCTGCTGGCGTCAGCTGCAGGCTCTCTGGCGCTGGGATTCAGGCTGCCTGCCCTGGCAACGGATACACCTCCTTCCACGCTTTCTGAAACTGCGCTGGGCAGCTGGATAAAAATCACACCAGACAACCAGGTCACGGTCATGGTGTCGCAGGCAGAAATCGGCCAGGGCATCAGCACCACGCTGCCCGCCATCCTGGTCGATGAACTGGGTGCGGACTGGAACAGGGTCAAGCTGGAAACCTCGGACTTTGCCCCGGCCTTTCGCAACCCCAAGCTGAACTGGATGTTTACCGGCAATAGCGAAAGTACGCAATCCTTCTATGATCTGATGCGCAAAACCGGTGCAACAGCGCGTGAAATGCTGGTGACGGCAGCAGCACAACACTGGCAGGTGGCGGCAGGAGAATGCCGTACCGAAAACAGCCAGGTATGGCATGCAGCCAGCGGCAGGCACATCTCGTTTGGTGCGCTGGCGGCCGATGCCGCCAGACTGCCGGTCCCGGCCAGTCCACGCCTCAAACAGGAGCAGCAATTGACATTGCTGGGCCGCCCCCTGCCCAGGGTGGATGTCCCGGCCAAGGTCGATGGCAGCGCCCGGTTTGGCATAGACATGCAAGTGCCCGGCATGCTGCATGCAGCCGTGCGCATCTGCCCTTACCTCGGTGGCAGCATGAAGTCTTACAACGAAGCCGCGCTGAAGTCTCAGGCTGGGATACTTGCCGTCGTCCCCCTGCAAAATGGCATCGCCGTGGTTGCCGCCACCTATTGGCAGGCAAGATCGGCCTTGCTGGCGCATCCGCCAGAATTTGATATCGGTCCCAATCAGGGGCTGGACTCTGCCAGGCTGGCGCAACAGTATGGCAAAGCCCTGCATGAAGGCCCCTACGCCATGGCCGCCGGCGAAGGTGATGCCAGCGGCATGCTGGCGCAAAGCAAAAAACGACTGCATGCAGAATACGAAAACCCCTTTGCCGCCCATGCCACCATGGAGCCGATGAATTGCACTGCTGATGTGCGTGCAGACAAATGCGAAATCTGGGCGCCCACCCAGGGACAGGAATTTGCTCACGTCGCCCTGAAAAGCATCTTCCAGTTAAAGGACGAGCAAGTCATCATCCACCGCACCAGCGCCATAGGTGGCGGCTTTGGACGACGGCTCCTGCCTGATTTTGTCATACAGGCAGCCCTGGTCTCAAAAGCCGCAGGCAAGCCGGTCAAGCTTTTGTGGGACAGGGAAGAAGATTTTGCCCACGACTATTATCGTCCGGCCAGCATGCTGGCCATCGACGCCGCCATTGATGCGCAAGGCTACCCGGCAGCGCTGGCCATCAAGCTGGTATCACCGACAATACTGCTGCCGGTATTCCCGCCCATCGCTGGCATGCTGAAAGAAAAACACATCGACCCCAGCGCCATCGAGGGGCTGACAGAAATACCGTATGAAATCGCCGCAAAACGTGTCGACTTTCATTTGCTGGAGACGCCCATCCCCACATCTGTCATGCGTACGACCGGTTACGGCCCCAACCTGTTTGCACTGGAATGCTTCATCGACGAACTGGCGCACACCGCCAGGATAGATCCCCTGACCTATCGCCGGCATCTGTTACGTGATAATCCGCGGGCGCTGGCGGTACTGGATAAAGTCGCCGTCATGAGCCAGTGGTCAAAAAAACCGGGCAAAAAGAATCGCGCCAGGGGACTGGCCTTTGCCTATGCCTTCGGCAGCTATATCGCCCAGGTGCTGGAACTGGAAGTCAGGGGCAATGACATCCACCTGCTGCACACCTGGCTGGCTGTCGATTGCGGCAAAGTGCTGGACCCTGGTATCGCCACAGCGGGCATAGAGGGTGGCGTGGTATTTGGCATGGCCTATGCCAATAACGCCATCAGCTTCAAGCAGGGCCGCTGCGAGCAGCATAATTTCAACGACTATGAATTGCCTTATCTGGCGCAGACGCCGCAGATCAGTGTCGCCTTCATCAACAGCGGCGCTGCCCTGGGCGGTGTG
Source organism: Undibacterium paludis (assembly GCF_022568815.1). GTDB lineage: Bacteria > Pseudomonadota > Gammaproteobacteria > Burkholderiales > Burkholderiaceae_D > Undibacterium. The sequence continues at coordinate 263,839 of NZ_JAKZHX010000010.1, forward strand.
GGTGAAGTCAGCCCTATCACCGTGCCGCCTGCCCTGTCGAACGCCGTGTTTGCCGCCACCGGCAAAAGAATACGCAGGCTGCCGCTCTCGCATCATGGTTTCAGGCTTGCCTGAATTGTTGACCTGATCACCCACAATGAAAGAATGATGAAATGGAACTGATAGTCAATGGCCAGAAGCACCAGGTCGACGTCGCAGAGACAACACCCCTGCTTTGGACAATACGCGAATCCCTGGGCCTGACCGGCACCAAGTTCGGCTGCGGCATTGCCGCCTGCGGCGCCTGCACGGTACATATTGACGGCAATGCGGTCCGGTCCTGCTCCTTCCCTGCCGGTGCTGCGCAGGGTGCCAGTATCACCACCATAGAAGGTTTGTCGCCTGACCGCTCGCATCCGCTGCAACAGGCCTGGATCGCAGCCCAGGTGCCGCAATGCGGTTACTGCCAGTCAGGCATGCTGATGGCTGCCGCAGCACTGATCAAAAAAGTACCGCAACCGACTGACCAGCAGATCAATGAGGCGATGACCAATATCTGCCGTTGCGGCACCTACCACCGGGTACGCATCGCCATCAAGAAAGCAACGGGGCAAGCCATATGATGAAACTGGTTTCCATACTGATATTTTTCTTGTCAATGCCGTTGGCTGCTGCGTCCGCCGCCGAAAGCAATGACAGCATTGCCGCCTGGCAGCAGGTGGAAAAAGTCCTGCTCCATCCGCGCTGCCTGAATTGCCATTCTGCCGGTGACAGTCCCAGGCAGGCAGACGACAGGCATGTGCACCAGTTCCGTGTGTTCAATGGCCATGAAGGAAAAGGCAAACCCGGTGCACTTTGCATAGGCTGTCACCAGACCAGCAACCAGACCAGCGGCGTACCGGGGGCCAGCAACTGGCAGCATGCGCCGGCCAGCATGACATGGGAAAGCAGCCCCGGCATCGCCATGAAAGGCAGGCAGCTTTGCCAAAGCCTGCGTGACCCGAAAAAGAATGGCGACCGCAACCTGGCGGCGCTGGTCGAACATCTGCGCACAGAACCCCTGGTGCTGTGGGCCTGGTCACCAGGCAAGAATGCCAGAGGCGAAGCCAGGACGACACCGCCGCTTAGTCATGAAGAATTGATCAGCTACGCCAGCCTGTGGAGCAATACCGGCGGGAAGTGCCCTCCCTGAAACTTGCAACAGAAAAGACTTTACCCCGCACGCCGTGACGGCGTCAGACATCAGCCTTGGCTGATTCTTCGGTAGCCTTGTCTTGCAAGGCTTTCTTTTCCATTCGCTTGCGGCTCCATTCGGCTACGCCCCAATGTACAGGGCCCAGCAAGAAGTAGATATAACCGGCCCAGGCTCCCTGGTCACTGGTTGCTGCCGCAATCAATACCGACAGGGCAGCCACACTCATGTTGACGATATTGCCCGCCATGTCTGAATACAGTTCATTGATCTGCGACTGATCAAGATCGAAGCGTTCACGCAAGCGCCAGGCATGCTTGTGCATGAGAAAAAAAACAAAATTGACAGCGATCATCCCGGCACCATAAATCATCATCAGCAGCCTGATTTCAGATACGGACGAAAAACTGTCCCCGCCACTTTTCCAGATCAGGGTATCGAACAGATTGGTGAATAAAAACTTGAGTGGATAAACATACATGAGGATGACGAACAGCAACATCATGTTCAGCGAAATCATCCATAGGTCTGTAATCGGGAAGCGCTTGAAGAATTTGCTGTGCTGGTACCACAATATCATCAGCAGGGTAAACGCCACGCCAAAGGCAATGAATCCGTGCATGAGGTGAAACAGTTCATGCGCTGACTTCGGCACTTCCAGTGACACCACCAGCAGTGTCACTGCAAAGGCAAACACGGCATCGCTGAAACCGTCCATCCTGTGCAGGGAAATATAACCGCGATGTTTTTGATGATCATTGTCAGACAAGGCGCTCTCCTCTGGGCTGGGCATGGGTGAGCAAATTATAGCAATTACAATAAGTTAGGCAATCAGGATGTACATCCCTGATGCATTTATATGCCAGTCTGAGTCTGCCATGCCACGATCAGTTTGGTCTGACTGGTGTTTGATTCCTATTCGACCTGTGGCCGACAGCAAAACTGCCGGACCATGACAGGGAAACCATTTACCTGGCCTTCAATTGCTCAAACAGCTTGCTTAAGTCTTCCACATGCCAGTTCTCGATGAATTGATGGTCTTTGATCCTGAAGATGTCGACACCAATAAAAGACACCTTGTTACCAGTCGCTGGAAAGCCAAAGAACTGGCCGCTGTGCGTACCTTCAAAAGAAAAATACACCAGCACCCGATTGTCACTCAAAGCCTCGACGATGAGCAGCTTGCGTTTTGCATCAGGGAAAGCATGGGACAGACTGCGCAGCAAACCCAGCGTACTGCTTTTGACCGAACTGCCAGGCGCAATGTCTCTTTTTGGATAGTTGGTGTACTCGTCAGAAAAGAATTCACTGGCCTGGCCTTCATTGAAAGGCTGCATTTCTATGGTCTGATAATACTTTCTCACCATGGCTTCAGCTTCACTGACTGCCATGTCCGGTACCGCGCCCGGTTTCTGTCCAGATTTCATCTTTGTATCCATTGCCTTGACCCCGTCTTGTGCAGCAGCACTGGCTGCTGGATTTGATAAAAGAAATAGTCCGCCAAGCCCAAGTAAACCACTCAGCAAGGCCGCCCGGACTGTCTTGCCCGACGTTTGTTTCATCATATTTTCTTGCCCTTTTTAACCATATGCAAAAAGTTGCATATGAATGCTAATGCATTTTTCAGGCATATGCAATGATTTGCATAGATATGCTATTGTTCGCTTGTTGACTGTTTTTTTATTCCGACGATGGCGCTTGCACATGCAATACTCGCTTCCCTGATGAAGCAACCCGCCACAGGCTATGACCTGGCGAAAGAATTCGACCGGGTGGTCAGCCATTTCTGGCATGCCACACACCAGCAGATCTACCGTGAACTGTCCATCATGGAAAAAGATGCCTGGGTGAAGTCAAAGACCAGCAAGCAAAAAGACAAGCCAGACCGCAAGGTGTATTCCATCACGGCATTGGGGCGCAAGGTGCTGGCAGCCTGGGTAGCCCAACCGGTTCCGGTATCGGGCATGCGTGAAGACCTGATGGTCAAGTTGCAGGCAGGGACTGCAGTTGCACCAGGTGTTTTACTCGAAGAGATTGCACGGCATGGCCAGTCGCACCAGGGCACCCTGCAATTTTATGAAAAAGTGCTCACCAGCAAATACCCCGATGCGGGTCAGGGCAAGGCAAATGAAGTGCTGGAATACCTGGTGCTGCGCTGTGGTATTTTGTATGAGCAGGCTTACCTGAACTGGTGCAATGAAGCCATGGCGGTAATCGCTGCCAATGAAGACATCAATACCAGTTCCACCCCCGACGGGGCAGATCAATAGCAGGCACCTGATTCAAGCCTGTGCTGCAAACCAGAGAGCCAATGCCTGTCTGACTGCCTGCTCATCAAACCCACCATCTGAAGCCCAGGCGACAATACCATCAGGGCGTATCAGCAAGGCGCTCAGTCCCAGGCTCTCTTTTGCATTGGCCGCCACATACTTTACCTGTCCGCCATATTCCGCAACCAATTTTGCCAATGTGACGTTCATGTCAAAATCGAGCAACATGCCCTTGCCATCGCGCATCAGTTCGCCGACAAAGGTGCCGCTCTCAAGTTCAATATTGGGAACGCTACGGCCCGTCAATGGGTGACTGCCTTCAAGATCATAATGGGTGAAAACGCCCCAGACCCTGGCCGCCATATAGGTAGCGCCGTCGCGCGTCGTCATCAGGTCGCGCATGACCGCATTGAGTGCACGGGCATGCGGGTCCGGCCGCATGATGGCGACCTGGGCTCGCGACCAGTCCAGCACTTGCGCACCGATCGGCTGCCGCTCTGTCTGATAAGTGTCTAGCAAACCTGGCGCCGCCCAGTGCTGTATGGTTGCCGCCAGCTTCCAGCCCAGGTTCATGGCGTCGCCCAAGCCCAGGTTCAACCCCTGGCCACCGAGCGGTGAATGGATGTGCGCGGCGTCGCCTGCCAGCAGCACTCTCCCATCCCGGTAAGCCATTGCCTGGCGCGCCCGGTCTGTCCAAGTGCTGGCGACATGCAGGGCCTTGACCGTTACATCCGTACCAGAGATACGGCGCAGCACTGCCTGCACATGCGCAAGCGTAATGGGCTGCTCTGACTGATGAAAAGCACCGCCGTCAAAGTCCTGCATGGCGATAAAGCCGGGCTGGGACTGCAGGTACATGCCTCGCGGCGTCAGGTTGCGGCCAGGCTGGAGTTTTTCCGGGTCGACAAGCTCAAGCTGGGTGGAGTAACCGGTGAATTCCGGTTCTGTACCGGCAAACTCAAAACCGCCCGACTTGCGAACGACACTGCGTGCACCATCGCAGCCGACCAGCCACAGGCCAGTGAAGCCCTGCTCACCAGCCCGGACAGTAACACCGTCATCGCTCTGCTGAAAAGAAGCCAGCGCCAGCCCGCGCCTGATTTCCACACCCAGGGATAATGCGCGGTGCGACAGCACCGTTTCAAGCTCCTTCATCTCGGAAATCAGGCTGAGGTCGGTAGAACCCGGCAGCCTGTGCCCCCACTGCGCCGTATCAACATCCCCTTCATGAAAGGGGATGCCGGCAAAGTGCCCCACCTGGCGGCGTGCCCCCTGCCCGGCATTCTGGTGCGGGTTTTTCAGTTGCTTATGCAGTTCCAGCCCTGCCAGCAGATCGCGACGGTAGAGCGCTTCTATGGTCGGTGCAGAAAGCCCGCGTATGCCGAAAGGGCGCTGCTTGAACGGCGAATCCGGGCTCCCGGCCTTTTCCAGTATCAGGACTGAACATTGGGCCAACGCCAGTTCACACGCCAGGAAAAGCCCGACAGGGCCGGCACCACTGATGATGACATCGTAAACCGGCTGTTCTTTGTTGTTATTGTATGGTGTATCCATTGGTGTTATTGCTTTACTTGATTGTGCTTCACTTGTTCCAGCCCTGCTTCAGGACGGTAAACGTAAAATTCAGGGCGTCTTTGGGAGAGGGCGAATTACAGGCAAAGCTAACCCCTTCCAGTATCAGCTTGGCCATGCATTCAGCCTCGGTTTTATTGATGCCAGACTCGCCCTGGATTTCTTTGGCCAGGGTCTTTTCATAACGGCCCCACAAGCCGCGCAGATACGTGCTGAGCTCGGGCGTGGACCGGATCAGTTTGCCAAACCCTGCAAATGTCTGCCTGCTCGGCGGATTGAACAGCTTGCTGGTCAAAAAATACTGATGCAGCGCGTCGAGGATCGATACGTCATCATCCCTGCCCCTGATCGCCGTCAGGATATCGGCATCGATCTCATCTTCCAGATCAAAGATCAGGGATTCTTTTGTCGGGAAATAATTGAACAGCGTCGTTACCGCCACCTCTGCTTTCTCGGCAATCTCGGCAACGGTGACGTCGCCATAGCCTCGTTCAATAAACAGATCGCGGGCGATGTCTGCAATGAGCTTGCGGGTTTTGGCCTTCTTTCTTTCTCGTAATCCTGTCATGCGCATGCTTTCTTTATCCAATCTCAACACAAATTATACGCAACTACATTTTACTATCAAGTAGAATTTTGTAGTCACTACATAATTTTTAAAACCAGCCATCCTATCAGGATATATCCATAAGCATTTTCACAAGGAGAGATAGGAAAGCGACTTGCCTGCCGGGTATCGCCCCGTGCTTACAATCTTGAGAAACAGTCTTGAGAGTCAGCTCTTTGTTCAGGCACGTGCATGCTGTTCCGCCAGTTCGTGGAACCGTCTGATCACGAATTGCGCCACCGGTGAATGACTGCGCCCGCGCAGCGATACAATGCCAACTTCAGAATGCATGGCCGGGAAAGACGGTATCACCAGCGGCAGCATGTCACCCCGCCTGACTTCATCTGCAACGGCGGCATTGATGGCGGCCAGTATGGTGTCTGATTCCAGCGTGGCGCGCTTCAATGTCTGTACGTCATCACATTCCAGCGCCACCGGCAGACTGGCCCCGGCTGGCAAACCCAACAGCTGGGCCAGCACCTTGCGTATCGCCTGCGGCAAGCGTACTGATGCCAGGCCATAGTCGAGGATGTCAGCCGCCTGCGGGCTGACCTTGCCCAGCAGAGGATGACGGGCGCGCACGAAGAAGCCGCCCTGCTGTCGCGCCAGCAAATCAATGTCCAGGTCCTGGTCGGGCGGCAGGTCACGGGTATCGGCAACAAAAAAGTCCAGCTCTTCATTACGCAAGTGCTGGGTCAGGTATTGCCAGTTATTGACTTCAACGCGCAGGCTGACCCCGGCATAATCCTGACGCAGTTCTGGCATCAACAACGGCAGCAGTGTCGCCGCCGGGAAAGGGCCAACACCGATGGCCAGCTCACCGATCTGCTTGCTGCGGTAAAGCTCGATATCTCTTTGCAGGCAATTGCTGTCGAACAGCAGCTTGCGCGCCCTGGCGATAAAAAAGCTGCCCACCGGGGTGGGGACGACCTCGGTCGTACCGCGATCAAACAATTGCACACGCAACTCTGCCTCCGCCGCCTGTATGCTGCGGCTGAGAGCTGACTGTGACAGATGTACCCGCTCGGCAGCACGGGCAAAATTCTTTTCATCGGCCAGGGCAACAACATGCCTGAGTCGTTTCAGCTCCATCATCCCCTCCAAAAGGCAGCACCGGCAAGCTGGCAGCGGGCATCATCGCATGATGTTATTTATTTAATTTATCCATGCATGCAGTGCATTGATTTTATCGTATAAATGCATTGGACGGATAACATTGCCAGCCCTACACTCTTCCATTAAAGACCAAAATGGAGACCTGCCATGCCACACCCTGCCCCTGCGCCTCAATCAACATTCTTCACGCCAAAGCGGTTGCCCCTGAGCCTGCTTGCCGCCACGCTGGCCGGCAGCCTGCTGCTGGGGGCATGCGGCCAAAAATCCAGCGCTCCGGCAGCCGCCATCGGTGACGCCACGGCCGCCACCCTCAAGACCAATGCCGACATGGCCCAAACCCTGGCGCTCGATGACCAGCAAGACTTTGAAGACGCCAAACGTGGCCTGATCGCCAGGCCGGAAGGCAAGATACTGGGCCCCACAGGTGAAGTACTGATCGACTTTGATGCCTGGAAATTTGTAGAAGGCCCAGCCCCGGCCACTGTCAACCCCAGCCTGTGGCGGCATGCCAGGCTCAACGCCCAGATCGGCCTGTTCAAGGTCACCGATGGCATTTACCAGTTGCGCGGTTTTGATATCGCCAACATGAGCATCATCGAAGGCAAGACCGGCTGGATCATTGTCGACCCGCTGACCTCAAAAGAAAGCGCCGCAGCCGCCATCGCCTTTGCCCGCAAACACCTGGGCGACAAACCGGTAACCGCCGTCGTCTTCACCCATAGCCACGCCGACCATTTTGGCGGCGCGCTCGGTGTCATCACACCGGAAGAAGTTGCAAGCAAAAAAATCCCCGTCATTGCCCCCGATGGCTTCATGGAAGAAGCCACCAGCGAAAACATCCTGGTCGGCACTGCCATGGCCAGGCGCTCTGGCTACCAGTTTGGCAAAGACCTTGAACGTTCAGCCAAAGGCATGGTCGATACCGGCCTGGGCAAGGCCGTGGCCTATGGCAGCATCGGCGTGCTGGAGCCAAACCAGCTGATCACCAGACAAACGCAAGAACTGGCCGTGGATGGCGTGAACTTTGTCTTCCACAACGTGCCCGGTGCTGAGGCCCCCTCAGAACTGACCTTCAGCATCCCCGACAAAAAAGCCTATGCCGGTGCAGAGATACTGGCGCAAACCATGCACAACCTGCTGCCGGTACGCGGCGCCAAGGCACGCGATGCGCAACGCTGGGGCCTGTACCTGGAACAGGCGCTGGAACAAAGCGCCGACGCCGACGTGTATTTTGGCCAGCACAACTGGCCGGTCTGGGGCAAAGCGCGCATTGCAGAATTCATCACCAAACAGCGCGATGTCTACAAATACACCCATGACCAGACCGTACGCCTGATCAATGCCGGTTATACCCCGTATGAAATCGCCGACAAGATCAAACTGCCCAAATCGCTGGAAAGCTATTTTGGCGCACGCGGCTACTATGGCGATCTGCGCCACAATGTCAAAGCCGTCTACCAGTTCTACATCGGCGCGTATGACGGCAACCCGGCCAACCTCGACCGCCTGCCCCCGCAAGAATCGGCAAAGCATTATGTCGAACTGGCAGGCGGTGCCGACAAGGCCATCGCCGCCGCACAAACCGCCTTCGACAAAGGTGACTACCGCTGGACAGCAGAACTGCTCAACCACGTCGTCTTTGCCGACAGCAGCAACAAAAACGCCAAAGAACTGCTGGCCCGCACCTATGAACAAATGGGCTTTATGGCAGAAGCATCAACCTGGCGCAACAGCTATCTGACCGCCGCCAGCGAGTTGCGCAACGGCCCGCCCGCCAAAGGCGTCAACCGCGCCGCCATGATAGACATGCTGGGCCAGACCCCGATAGAACGCTTCCTCGAAGCCATGGCCGCCGGCCTCAACGGCCCCAACGCCGAAGGCAAAGACTACAAGCTCAACCTGGTGCTGACCGACACCAAGGAGTCTTACGTGCTATGGATAGAAAACGCCGTCCTGCACCACAAAAAAGCAGCACCAGTCAAAGACGCCAACGCCACACTCACGCTGACCAAAACCATCTTCATCAAGATGATGGCGGGCACGGCAGGTGTAAAAGATACGCTGTTCAGCGATGACCTGAAGGTAGACGGCAGCAAGATCGATCTGGTACGTTTTTTTGGCCTGATCGATAAAGCGCCGGGGACGTTTGCGATTGTGACGAAGTGAATTTTTATACCACCTGGCGATTGCTCCACAGGTGTGATTTGGCAACTTTTGCAGGTTCAAAACACGACAGGCGTACGATCAGGTGAAGCCGATCGTACGCTGACACAATGTACATCTACTGGAAATATTTATAAACCGGCGTGCTGGCGCAACATCGCCAGCCTGTCTGCTTCCGACAGGGTTCTTTGCAGCGAATAGGCCTGTTCGGCATCTGGCCCTGCCAGGTACATCACGCGCCCGGTGTTGTCGGTCGCTGCCGTGTAGATGACCTCTGCAATGAGTTCGGGTGAAGAATAATTACTGCGACGGGCGCCCGTCGCCGCCATGACTTTACCAAGGCTGGCTGCGTAGGGGTTTTCACCCTGACCGACTGTCGTTGCGAGTGAGCGGCCTGCAAAGTCAGTGCTGACACCACCGGGAGCAATGTACTTGGCGCGGATTCCCAATGGAGCAAGCTCAAAAGACAGGGACTCGGTAAAACCGACAATGGCAAATTTTGTCGCTGCGTAAAGCGAGAAAAATGGCAGGCTGATCAAGCCGCCAAGCGAGGCAACATTGATGATCGTACCACTGCCCTGGCTTCGCATCGTCGGCAGCACGGCCCTGGTCACGGCAAAGACACCTTCAACATTAGTGGCAAACTGACGGGCGATCAGCTCTTCGCTTGCCGTCTCAAACGGGCCAAACAGGCCATAACCGGCATTGTTGACAACAGCATCAATCCGCCCGAACCGCTCCAGCGTGGCCGCAACGGCTGCTGCCACCGATGCCGCTTGCGTGACATCAAGCGGCAACACCGCCACACCCTGGCGCGCGGCCAGATCCCCGCCCTTTGCCGGGTCGCGCATGGTGGCGGCAACACGCCAGCCCTTGTCGGCAAACAGGTTGGCAACCGCTTTGCCTATCCCGGTCGAAGCGCCGGTAATCAATACAACAGGAGAAGTTTCAGCAGACATGGCATTATTCCTTGCTTGGTTAAGCATCAAAAAAAATCAACAGCGAATGGCGTCCCAACAAAGCCGAAAGGCAAGCGACCGGGACTCTTCGCTATCGGCAACCAGACCGGCACGCATCATTCGGCCAGTCTCGCGAACCGAACCAATGAAACATGCATTCAGGTACGCAACCGGAATATCCTTTAATATTTCTTCGCGCTGCCCTTCGGCAACGATTTTCAGCAAACCGTCACTAAGCTGCGCGGTGTAGGCCCGGATTTCATCCGTCATGTAGGCCGAACCGATAAATTGCTCCATGAAGCTGACTTCATCGTACCGGCGCAATCTATGGTCAAGCATGCGATTCCACACTTTGCGCACCCGCAGCTTGAGGGGAGCAGACGGGTCAATCTCTTCAATATAAAAATTCATCGCCTCCTGTTTGGCATGGCGATACACTTCGTTGAACAAGGCTTCCTTGTCAGCAAAATAAACATAGAGCGTACTGGTAGCGATGCCGGCAGCCTTGGCGATGTCAATCAGCGTCAGGCCCAGCAAACCACGTTCCGCTGCCATACGGCAGGTTGTGGCAATGATGGCGGCAAGTTTTTTTTCATCTTTTGGTTTCATGACTCAAATTTTAAACGAATAAATATTCGATTAAAAGAGAAATTTTCATTATTTTTTTTAGTTACAAAAGCAATATCGATCTTTTCAGGGCAAATAACCGGGACAAAACATTCGCTTAATTGATTGTCGACAGGTGCTTTTTCATAAGAGATTTCTCTTGCAGAAATTAAGCAGCACTTACGCAAAACATCCCAAAGGCTGCAACTTGCCGTCATTCCCTCGTCCTACCCGCGCAGGCGGGTATCTATGCTTGATCAGCCGTGTCCTTCTTACGTCTGCGCAGGTTGATCAACGATAGGTTCCCGCTAAAAGCACGCGGGAATGACGGTTTTAGGTGTATCGTCCTCATTGATATACAGGCATCGCCGAAGCAAAAACCGTCCGGTGCAATGTTGCGCCAGCCTGTTTGCTTACCCCTGCCAGACAGAACATCAGAAGGCGCAGCACATCGCCCGCATCAGCCTCAAACCTTTGCACTTGAAAACGAATAGATATTCGCTTAATATAGAAAAAAAGCTGCCAATAATCAAGGGACAGGAGACTTGCTGTCGATAGCCCATGCAAGCCAACTTCAGTATTGCCACACGAAAGGAGCGTTTTCATGCCTGACCGAATCGTCATTCTGGCAGGAGCCACCGGCCTGGTCGGCCGCCAGATTCTTGAGGGACTGCTGGCTGACAGCACCGTGTCTGCGATACATGTTCTTGGTCGCAAAAAGCCAGCAATCGAACATTCCAAATTGATGGCGCACCTGGTCGACTTCACCGCCCTGCCCGCCTTGCCAGCAGCGGATGAACTGTACCTGGCATTGGGAACAACCATCAAGACGGCTGGCAGCCAGGCCGCCTTCAGGGCCGTGGACCACGACGCCAATCTGGCGGTGGCCGTTGCGGCGCTGGCTGCAGGCGTCAAAAAAATCGGCCTTGTCAGCGCCATGGGCGCCAATCCCCGCTCAAGCGTGTTCTACAGCCGCGTCAAAGGGGAAGTCGAATCTGCACTGGCGCAAATGCCATTTGAAGCAGTGGTCTTCGCCCGTCCATCCATGCTGATCGGTGACAGACAGGCTTTGGGACAAGCAGTCAGACCAGGCGAAATCTGGGCGGCAAAACTTGGCAAAGTGCTGGGTTTCCTCTTCCCTGCCAATTACAAACCCATCGAAGCCACCGATGTCGCCAGGGCACTGCTCTGGTCAGTGCCGCGTGCAAAGGGCAGGCAAATTCTGTTGTCGGGCGACATGCGATAGCGAAACATCACATGCGCCCGTCGCAGGCAAGCTGATCAAGCGCAGGGCAAGCTGCTTCAGGTCAGCAGATTTTTCTGAGCAGACGCAGCTGCATTGTTCCTGGAAATATCCAACTCCATGGCTTTCATCCTCTCCTGATGTTCCATGGTGCGCAGTTGCAGGTCGACATCCTGCTGACTGGTCTTGATCCATGCATGACACACAGCATAAGCAATGGCAACACAAAATGCACCCAGGGGAACGATTTGAGAGTAAGCGAGCATATCAGACATGGCAGTCTTTCCTTGGTTGATTGAGACTTCAGTATAGGGAAAGCAAGCTGTCTACATCAGTAGCAATTGTAAGCAGTATTTTGTGACAAATGTCATGACTTTCTTTGACTTTGGCTTAAGAGACTTGAGCTTACTGGACATGTCAGTCACGCCAATCTTGTTTGTTCATTGGGTCATTAACTGCATTCGAAATTTCAGTCTTAGCCAACTCAGATTTTGATTCAATTTGGGATTTAATTCGTCTATCGAACTTTATTCCATCAAGTATAGATTTACCCATTAGGATAAAAATTACAAAAATAACAATCATTAATATGGGATTTCGGTCTATAGCCTTAGCTATCTTTGCTACTGTCGCAACCCAACCATATGCAAGAAACGGGGTTTCAAAATACCCTTTCCCCCCCAGAAAAAGACAAAGTATATTCTTCGTCATCTTTACTTAAATATGACGCCCCTGTCCACACCATCAGATTAATTTTTCCTTTTGGACGTATAACCCCTAAATTAATTGATTTTTTTGCTTTTTTATCACTGTGTTGAACCTCTTCGTTTAACTTAACGGCAACTATATCGTCAGGAGTGTCTAACACAACATCTTTTGCCTCTTGTGTACCAGAATTAGTAACGAAACAATGCAAAACAGAACTAGGACGTTCAGATGGAATTTCCATAAGTAAATCTGTAACCGTTTTACGAAACTTCTTCAGTTCTTCAGCCGGCTCAACTTTTTGGATATTATTTTTTTTAACTTCCTTCGCGCCAGATTTAGAATCCGTAGCACCACTATTAGGGGCAAGAATTTCAGTATTAAAAAGATCTTTCGGAATGGCGACATAATCGAAAGATTGGCACATTGCCTTTACTTGAGCTTTATCAGGATAGAAGTTTGTATAAAGAGTAAACAGTCCAATTAGTACGCTTGTTATTACCAAGAGCCGACCTAATACGGAAACAAATAACCAATCGACAAACGATTTAATATTATTCATAAATTGCCTTGAATCAAATAAACTCTAGTATCACTTTATAAAAGCATGATGCGACATCAACACTAACTATAAAGAGATTTCAGCATCAAAGTCCGTTCAATTGCACAATTAATAATATTTAACTCTCTGCTTTGTCATGCCCATTAACATGTATAGGTATGCTTAGTGTAATCGTACACATGTAAAGCGCTCAAGCAGCAATAGGTCTCTCCAATATGACACTAAATACATCTAGTGAAGCGTATTTTGCGGGTTGCTGCTTTATCAGCCTGAATTCATTTTGTTATCGCGAACATCATCTTCCGTCGATGCGTCTCTAAAGAGTCAACATTAAGGAACTTCTGAATGAGTCCAAAATCGCGAAATTAATCCTCGAAAAATCAATGCCTTTCTAATGATCTGTTGGACTTAATCAGAGGTTCCTTAATAAGATTACGTTTCACTAATCGTACCAACCTGCTGTCCCAACGCCCAATCCCCTATCCCCCGCTCAACGCCCCACAATCGCAACACTCGACGGCATCGTCAAAGGCCGCGCCTGTATCGGGCGGGCGTTGGAGACACCGTTCAATGCTGTCAGGCTATTGGCGATGGATTTCCAGTCGGCGGAGTTGATACGTACGGGTTCGCGGAGTACAAAAAAGAATACCGGTGCATCACAGGTAGGGGTGGTCAGTGAGCCGTAGTACTGGAATTGCGATTGCGTCAGGAACGGTACGATCAGGCTGCCCAGTTCGAATGGCTTAACCTGTGCGAGTGATTTCCCTGCCATGCTTTCTGCCACTGGCTGAAGTACGTTGTAAGGGGCGCCTGTTTCTGGTCCTATGGCAAATTGGATGGCGAATACAGCTGTCAGCTGCGGGACACTGCCGATAACAGGTGCTTTGACATGCATCTCCAGCATGGAAACAGGCTGGCCGACAACGACATGTTCTGCCGGGACGTGGAAATGGAACTCTTCCAGCTTCAATGTCATCGGTCTTCCCCAGTTGGAAGACATCACCGTCAGTGGTCTGTCACCGCTGCGGCTGACTGCAAAGGCGTAGTTGTTGTGGTCATCCCTGCGCACCAGGCTAACCGTATAACTGTAGTCGCTCAGGTTGGTGGGGAGGGCAAATGCGCTGCGTCCATTGGCTGTAGTCGGGTCCAGCACGATAGGCGACTGGTTTGGTACGCTGGCGGCGCATTTGGCGCAGCCGTCTTTGACCCAGTTGTTGGTGGTGCCTGACAGTTCGGGATATTTCCAGTCGTGGCACTGCCCTGCAGAACTGTCTGAGGCCGTGCTGGCGGGCATTGTTTTTTGTGATTCTATACCCGATGCAGGCTTTGACGTCGACTGTGTGGACGATTCTGGCTGATTGCCTGCGCAACCGCCCAAGCCGGATAACAAGGCCAGCATCAGTATCAAACGCCGGGTGTTTGTCAGTTTTTTCCTGTTCATGAACATTGCCTGCCTCATTCGTCTATGGAAGTTGGGCCAACCGCAGACTGAAAAAACGCAGACGCAGTATAGCGAATAAAAACATTTAATTGCATTATTTACAATTAAATATTTTACAATATAGGCCAGGTTCGTAAATATTGCAAAAAATTTATTGCCTGATGCGGCTTTATGGATACAGCACGAACAGGCGCCGTCCTGAATTCATTCTGAAGCGGCGAGCGTCATCTTTTGTCGACATGGCTCGGAACTTTCACTGAACCGGTAGATAACTACGCTAAAATCTGATTGCTCAAATTCAGTGTGTAAAATGATAATCAATATCCTCGCGCTATACTTGTTCGTCTTAGCTACGAGCATTAGTTACTGGCTTATATCCACATCAAACTGGATATGGTCAATTGCTGTAATAATGTGCTTCGCCGGATCTGCAGGTCTATTCAAACGAAAACTCTGGGGCCAGTATCTCTGGTACCTGACTGCGTTCATTGCTTCGACCGGCTGGATAGCAATGGTAACTTACACTTTATTAAACTCAGACAACGGTGTGTTTAACCATCGGGATCAATTAATGATCGCGCTGATACCCGGCTTAGTTTGGCTCTTTTCCTGGATAGCTGGTAGCTATGTCGTGGCGGTTCAATTTCGTGAGCCTGGGGCCATCGATAGCAAGCGCAGGTAAGTACGATTATGTTCCACTAATCGTACTTACTCGGGCCGCGATCATGAGAGCGTCGCATACGCTATTGGTGTCATTGGACAGATGCGTATGTGGCGCTTTGCGGCTGACGCCGCTACTGCATGACATGGGCTGCGGTAGACTGACTCAGGCTTGCTGTGTTTTTCTCTCGGCGGCAGTTGCATTGTTCCTGGCGATTTCCAGTTCCATGGCTTTCATCTTTTCCTGATGTTCCATGGTACGGTATTGCAGGTCCGTTTCCTGCTGGCTGGTCTTGATCCAGGCATGGCAAACAGAATAGGCGATGGCAACACAAAATGCACCGAGGGGAACGATTTGTGAGTAAGCGAGCATATCAGACATGGCAGTCTTTCCTTGGTTGATTGAGACTTCAGTATAAGGAAGGCAGGTCGTCTGCATCAGTAGCAACTGTAAGCAGTATTTTGTGACAAATGTCATGACTTTCATCGCTCATGCTGACCGCCGCTATCGCGTATGGCTGCTATGTTCCCTGTCACCCACCAGCTGGAACAAACCGGACCTCGCCAGTCAGGTCGTCGATCAAGATCATGACATCGCCATCGACAGTCATCGATTTATCACGAAAAAAAATCTGCCATTTGTGATCTTTATCAATTGGTTCAAATTCCACAACCGGATCATGAAAATCGCTAAACACCATGTGCTTTTTTTCCAATGCTGCCCTGGCAATCGATTTGACCTGCTCCTCTGATAGCCGGGTTTTTGCCGGATTCTCAGCACGCGTCGTTATGCTATGAATCGGGTTGCCCTTTCTTGTGGCAGGCGATGCGTCAGCTTTCATCACGTAGCCCTTGTTCGCGGAAATCGTCTGTTTCACAATGACGCCTTCGATTCTCTGTGTCGCAAGAAAGATTTTTCCCGCTATGACGGCCACTACAAAAACATAGAACCAGTATCGCATTGCCCTGCTTTCATGTTGGATTTTGAAGTTCATGTTTCACGCAAAAACTTCACCATCAGTACTTCATCAACATACACACCCTCACTTTTCAATGAGCGTGGCTCGGTCCCGTAGATGTCAAAACCCAGTTTCTGGTACAGGCGTACTGCGGCGAGGTTGTCCTTGACGGCGCTCAGGGTGACCTGTTCGACCAGGCCTGCGGCGACTTCCAGCGCCTGCGTGAGCAGGGCAGCACCCAGTCCAAGGTGGCGGTGTTCCGGCTGTACGTACATGCCCCAGATAAAACCCTTGTGGCTGTCTTTCAGGCCAGTCTCGCATTTGAGGCCAACCATGCCGGCCACGCTGCCATTGACATAGGCAAGATGGACGATGGTGGACGACAGTCTGGCGAAGAATTCTTCATCGCTGCGCTGTGATTCAACCAGATAGGTGGAGCCGAATGCTTCAGGCGCTGTTTTCAGGGCTTCAAGGCGGATGTGGCGATAGTCTTCAAAGTCTGCCGCACCCAGGCGGCGAATGGTGATATGGTTTTCAGTCATGCTGGCGTCATTCACTTTCTGTCGTGATCTGTCGCCAGCTTACGACAGATGCGCCGTGCCGCCAATAGTAAGGTATCTGCTTTGCCTGAAGCGACAGGTGCGATTGCTTCGATACATGGACGCCAACATGGCCTTCAGGGCGACGCAAGCTGCAACGGGGATATTGCGCTGCAAGATGATTCTCATTGGTTGATGGAATCATTCCCCAGCCTACTCTCTTGACTCATCTCCTGTCTTCAGGCTTGCACAGATCACATAGATTATCTTCGTTTTTTGATCATTCTTTGCTATTCTGGTCTGCAGGCAGGCATCGCTTCCTTCATTTTTGTTGTGCATCAGTCCCAACCTGTGTAAAGGGGAAAAGACGTGAGAAACAAATTCATATGGTTCTGGCGCTACCTGTTCCCGCAACTGATGATGGCCCTTGTTCTCAGCAGCCCGGCGCATGCAACTGAAAAACTGATCGTCTACATTACCCCCGGTCTTGACCTGCCGTTCTGGCGCACCCTGGGCAGCGGCGTCAAGTCTGTTGTGGAATCGAATGCCTATCGTTATGAAGTCATGGACAGTACCAATGATGACGACAAGCAGATGGCTCATGTCAAGACGGCAATTGCCAAAGGAGCAGCGGGCATTGTCATTTCGCCCACTGACAGCAAGTCGGCCACGGCCGTACTGGCCCTGGCCAGCCAGGCCAAAGTGCCGGTGGTGATTGCCGACATCGGCACGAATGGCGGTGACTTTGTGTCTTACGTCAAGGCCGATAATTATAAGGGCGCCTATGGTGTCGGCGTCGCCCTGGCCGCTGCCATGAAAGAAAAGGGCTGGGTCAATGAAGCATTTGCCTTGTGCACGATTTCTTTGTCACGCAAGAACGGGCAGGACCGGACCAATGGTTTCAGGGATGCGATGAAAGAGGCCGGCTTTACCAAAGAAGTCGCCTTGCGGCAAATGCAGACCTATACGATAGAAGAGACCTACGCCTTTGTCAGCGACATCCTGAAAGAAAACCCCAAGCTGCGCGGCCTGTTCATTGAGGTCGACAAACCTACGCTGGGCGCCCTGGCTGCGCTCAAGGACAAGCATAAAACCGGCGAGGTCCTGGTCGGGTCTTTTGATGGCATCCCTGAATTTATCGATCACCTGAAAAGCGGCACCATCGTCGCTGTCGGCATGCAGCAGCCTTACCTGATAGGCACCAAGGCGGCAGAAGCCCTGTTCTCGCGCCTGGCTGGGCAAACGCCACCCAAACAGATCATCGTCCCCATCCTGATCGCGACCAATAAAAATATTATCGAACTGTTACCGACTGCAAATAAAACTGTGTTCGGGAATGAGGCGAAATAGGCCCCGTCAGCCTGATGACCTCATGTCCAACTGAAACCTGACAACCATGCGCAGTCGCCGTTTGAAACTGGGCCAGCGTCTTGCACTCAGTTATGGCCTGGTGATCATGCTATTGATACTGGTCAGCCTGTCCGGCCTTTCCATGCTGTCAGAACTGCAAAAAAACACAAGCAGCGCCCTGAAAGACCGTTACGCCAAGACTCAGCTGGTCAACGAGGTCATCAATGATCTGGAGAGTATTGCGCGGGCAATGCGCAATACCCTGTTCCTCAACGATGCGCAACAAATCCGCGAACAACTACAGGACATCAATACCGCCAAGTTCAGTATGGCGCAGTCGCTCGCTCATCTCAAAGACAGTATCCATGACGCGGAAGGCAAGGAAATCCTGCATGAAATTGACGTGATTCATTCAGCTTACATTGTTAATCAGGAAGACTTTGTCGAGCTGGTGACCGACCAGCACATGGGGGAAGCCAAGAACCTGCTGCTGGTTGATTTGCATCCTTACCAGATTCAATACTTTAATGCCTTGCGCAAGCTCAATCGCCTGCAAAGTGCATCGATGGCAGAGGCCAGTGAGAAGATCGCCACATCCTATCTGTCTGCCAGGCAATGGATGCTGGCCCTGGCTGCTACTGCAGTTGTGCTCAGCATCATTGTGACTGTCTGGCTGACCCGTTCACTGTTGCGACAACTGGGTGGCGAGCCAGACTATGCCACCGCCATTGCCAGGCGCATCGCCGAAGGTGACCTGCTCTCTGAAATCAGGCTCAACAAAGGGGACGAATCCAGTCTCCTCTATGTCATGCGCACCATGCGCGACAGTCTGATAGAACGCACAGAAACACTGGAGATGACCAATATGGAGCTGGAGGCGACCGTCGACACGCTTAAACGCACCCAGAATGAACTGGTCGCCAGCGAAAAAATGGCAGCGCTCGGTTCGCTCGTGGCCGGCGTGGCGCATGAATTGAATACACCGATAGGCAATAGCGTGATGATGGCAAGCAGTCTGGTTGACATGACAGAGAGCCTGTCAGAAGATGCACGGGCCAACACCCTGAAGCGTTCAAACCTGGATAAATACATCAGTGAAGTCAAACAGGGCAGCGAGATCCTGTTGCGCAATTTGCGACGCAGCAGTGAGCTGGTACTTAGCTTCAAACAGGTGGCGGTTGATCGTGAGACTTCACAGGCCAGGCATTTCCTGCTGTCTGATATCGTGCAGGAAATCGTGCTGATGATGCAGCCCATATTCAAAAAGACGCGTTTTGAACTGAGTATCGATATCAGCCCCTTGATTGCCATGGACAGTTATCCCGGTCCATTGGGGCAGGTCATCAGCAATCTGATCAATAATGTGCTGGTACATGGTTTTGAAGAGCGAACCGAGGGCCACATTCACATCTCAGCCAGAGTTGAGGGCAACAGTTCCGTGCTGCTCGCCGTGGAAGATGATGGTTGCGGCATCACACCGGAAAACCTGCCACGGATATTTGATCCTTTCTTTACGACCAAGCTTGGCCGAGGCGGTTCTGGCCTTGGTCTGCACATCGTCTACAATATTGTGCACTCTATCCTGCAGGGTACGATACATGTCAACAGCAAACCAGGTGTCGGAACACGTTTTGAATTGTTGCTGCCGCTCAGTTGCATTCAGTAAATGCCTTCAGTGAAGCTTCCGGGCTGGCTGGCTGCATTTCCCTTTTGTTATTCCATTACGGCACGGGGGGACTCTGAAGGCGGCAGGTACTTGCCCAGGATGGATTTGACCGTACCATCCCTGTGCATGTCCCTGATCAGCTCATGCCATTTGCCCGCCTCGACAGGGTCAAAGGTTTTTTTTGAGAGCGCCAGACTGCTGAATTCGCCCGTCTGCGGCAGGCTCAGGTCATAGGTTTGCAGGCGGTTCGCCAGCCCCATCTGCTCAGCCGTCGCCCGATAAGACATAGGGTAGGACAAGGCCACCATGAAGCGGTTGGCATTGAGCATACGCACCAGCGCCCTGGTGTCAGTGGCTTCGATCAGACGGTTTTGTTTGCGAAACTGGGCAATGATGGATTCAAGATAAGGGCCATGATCAACTTTTCTCTGCACGCCAACTGTGAAGTCCGGGCTTTTCAGCAGGCCTTCCATGCTCTGAATGTCTGGCGGCAGCATCGCCAGCGAAATCAGAAAGGGTGTCGCATAGTGCATGCTGAAAAAATAGGCCATGCCCTCTCTTTCCGGCGTGCGCACTGCTGTTGCAATCATGTCCAGTTCACCATTACGCATGGCAAACCACTGTCGGGCAATAGGCAGGACAATGACTTCAAAACGGCAGCCTGTCCTGGTGTAAAGCTCGTTGGCAATGTCGACATCCATGCCCTTGCCGTCATGGTAGTAATAACCGGAATCAAATACACCGTAACGGATAGGGTGTGACAGACAGGCTGGTTTATCCTGAGACAGTACTTGTTGCGCAAACAGGCAGCAATTCAGCAACAGCAGTAATTTGATGCGCAACATCATGGTCTCTTGCTCATTTTTCCAACTGACATTTCTGAACAGTGATGTTTGGTGGACTATAACAGTGTCCGACAGATTGCCATCAGCATGTGTGTACTTTTGTTAAATGCCATTCCCATGTCGCTCACATTGAACAAGCCTTGACTTGTAACAAACATCAAGATTTCAATCGTCACCTCATACTTTTTGCTATGCTAAGCCCCCTTTTGTATTTTGTAATCAGACAGGCAACGATATGAAGTCTTTGATCGTTTTACTCCTTGCACTACCCGTCCTGGCCTGGGGACAAGGCAAGAATCCACCTGGCACATGCGAGACTGAGGCCTGGATGTCCGCCCCCGATACCCTGCAAAAAGCCAGGGTAACGCTGCCGCTATTCAAGCATTACTGCTACAGCGATCAATCCGGCAGCTATGTGCTTTACCTGACCGAAAAGCAGGACCTGAAATATGGAACAGAAACACTGTCAAGCGCCATAGAAGCCCATCTGCTGAAGATAGAGGCAGACAAATCCCTGAGCAATATTGCCAGCATACGCGACAAGGCCAGCGCAGAAGAAGCAGGCATGGAATTCTGGAGCAGGCTGACCGATACCAGCGACATCGACAAGGACGGCAACGTGGGGGCAGTCATCGTCTATCGCTTCTATAACAAGGGTGATGACGGGCTCGTCGATCGTGACGCCTTCTCTGGCCGCATCAAGATCGTGATGTTCTACAAGGGCAGCAAGGTCGTCATCCGCGCCGTGACGGGCAAGCTTGACGGCCAACGGCAGACCACGGCGACAGAAAATTTCTTTGCCCTGCCGGCCTCAGTGCAAAAGAATCTGATAAAGAAGATGGAAGCGATGTACAAAGGTGATTTGTACGGGTTTGATAATAGCTATAAATTCATGCCGAGAAAATCGCAGGGAAATTAGCTGCTGCCATCCATAAGCCTCACTTAAAAATCAATACAGAAATAACTGGTGAGCTCCCCCATGTTAAGATAAAAAATTATCTTTTGACTAAAGACGCACATGGCCTTTCCTTATTTGACAGATGTAGTACGCAGTCTGTTTGGCATTTCGCTGCCGCTGCCTATACCCATGTTTGGCCTCTTCGTTGGCATCGCCATGCTGGTTGCTGCCTACGCGCTCAAGCGTGAATTACAGCGCAAGCACAGTAACGGGCAGATCGGCACAGCCAGAATGAAGAGAAAAAATGAGAATGGCGCCAGTACTGTTATGGACGTGCAGCCACAAGAAATCGTCGCCGACCTCAGCTTTGTGGTCATGCTGGCGGGTATCGCTGGTGCCAGGTTATTTCATATACTTGAACATACCGACGAGTTTATGATCAACCCAATGGCGATGATATTCACCACATCCGGCCTGAGTATTTTTGGTGGGCTGATCGCCGGTACGCTGACCGGCCTGTACTGTGTCAGGCGGTGGCGACTTGCTTTGCGCCCAGCCCTGGATGCAGCAGCACCAGCGATGATGCTGGGCTATGCGATAGGCCGCATCGGTTGCCAGGTATCTGGTGATGGGGACTGGGGCAGCGTGGCAAACCTGACACTCAAACCAGACTGGTTACCCCTGTGGGCATGGGCTCAAACCTATGATAACAATATCGTCGGCGCCGTCATTGCAGCGCCGGGTGTCTACCCCACACCCATGTATGAAGTTTTAATGAGCCTGGTTTGCTTTGCCTTGTTATGGGTTTTCAGGAAAAATCGATTCCAGGCCGGATGGTTATTTTCCATGTATATGCTGCTGGCTGGTATAGAACGATTGCTGATAGAAAAAATCCGCATCAATCCTGTATTCGATGTCCTTGGTATCCATGCGACGCAGGCAGAATTCATCTCCGGCGTCCTGATTGTCGCTGGGCTTGCCGGTATGCTGATGTTGCGCAAGCGCTCGACAGCAACACCTGTGTCAGGCGCAATGGCGAATTAGCCAGACTTATCTATCAACACCCATTTTTCATCGGCATACAGTCCAGGTTTGTCTGGGTTATGCATTTCACTGTTTGCTGACCACGAGGTTTGTTTCTTTTCCTTCGCCTTTGACAGGTTTAAACTCCATACGCTTGATATCACCAACAATAAACACATAGCAAAAGATAGCAATAGCAGCATTGCCAGCTACAAAAACCAGGGCGCCAGCAAATGAACCTGTGGCTTGCAGGATATAGCCTATGACGATGGGCGTGGTGATGCCTGCGACATTACCGAAAGTATTGAACAACGCGCCGCTCAAACCTCCCGCTTCTTTTGGTGCTGTGTCAGATACCACCGCCCAACCGAGAGCGCCTATGCCCTTGCCAAAAAAGGCCAGTGACATGGTCGCAATGACGATTGCATCCGCGCTGATGTAATTGCAAAAGATCATACTCATCGCCATGAGCAGGCCGATGACGATAGGTGTTTTTCTGGCCCTGGATAAAGACACGCCAGATTTGATCATGCGGTCAGAAATGATACCGCCGAGTACTCCGCCAATAAAACCTGCGATGGCGGGTATGGCAGCAACGAAGCCCGCCTTGAGGATAGTCATGTGCCGTTCAGAAACCAGGTATACCGGGAACCAGGTCAGGAAAAAATACGTCAGGGTATTGATGCAATACTGGCCGATATACACACCCAGCAACATGCGGTTGGACAGCAATTGTTTGATGATGGACGCTGTATCGAGCTGCTCCGCCTTTTTGACCTGATGCGCGTTTTCAAGATCGATCAAGGCCCCGCCATCTTTTAAATACTGGAGTTCTGCAGCATTGATGCGCGGGTGTGTTTGCGGGTCGTGCAGTCTGAACTTCCAGACCACAGACATCATGATACCGAGCGCTCCCATGACATAGAATACGCTGGGCCATCCCCATTGATGGACTATCCAGCCCATGAAGGGGGCAAAAATCACGGTCGCAAAATATTGTGCAGAATTGAAGATCGCCGCTGCCAGCCCACGCTCACTGACAGGGAACCAGGCAGACGCAATACGGCTGTTACCAGGAAACGAGGGGGCCTCTGCCGCACCGACCAGCAGGCGCAACGCAAACAGCACCGCAATCGCCAACGCTCCTGACAAGAACCCTACCAGCCCCATGAGCATGGTAAACAGTGACCACATGAAGATACTGAAAAAGTAAGTGATCTTGGAACCATACCTGTCCAGCAGCCATCCACCTGGAATTTGCGCCAGCACATAAGACCAGGCAAATGCCGAAAAGATAAACCCCATCTGTACCGACGACAAACCCAGACTCTTGCTTAACTCTGGCCCGGCGATGGAGATGGATGCACGGTCAGCATAGTTAATGGTCGTTACGATAAATAAAATCAGCAAGATACCCCAGCGGGTCCCCGTGCGTTTCTGACTGTTTTGACTGCCTGCTATCAATGCCTGTGCGTCCATCCTGTCCCCGGTTCATATAGTTTTTCGCTAGCGTTTACGCTATTGCAATTGGAGCAATAGCGATAAGCTTCAAATATATCTAAAACTATACTATGTTATATGACGTCATACAACATGAGATTATCATAGAGGTCATTTTTTGAGAAATTCAGCGCTTGTCGCCGACTGCGCTTATGCTTTCCTTTTCTGGTACAGAGGAAAAATCCCCTTCAAAACTGGCAGAGAATGATTGCCCGGCTTATTCACGACAAGTCATGTTGTATGATAACGCACAAATAAATACAAGAAACTACAATCAGTATGTGCTTCTCTGGATGAGTAACTCACCGTTTTTCGGGGGCCTGCCTAAAAAACTTCCAGGGTGAATTGAGGTCTTGATTGTATTACCATATCCATTGGCAAAGTTGATGCCTGCCCTGCCCCGGCACCGCCACTCAGGCATGCTTTACAAACTCTATCGCCTCTGTATCAACAGCGATGGCATGGACCTCGGTCAATCCGTCTGGCCTTTTCCATTCCATGCTCACCCAGACCTGACCACCTTCGTAAACGTCAAACACCTTGACAGTTTGCCTCAGCAGGGATGACACATCGGCCAGCTCGGAGCCGGCCAGCCTTTTGATGATGGATGGGCGTATGGCGAACAAGCGGACATAGTCATCTTCTTTGACGATGTGGCCGTTACGGTCTTTGCCTGTGCGAGTATTTGTCATTTACAAATGAGACTGGCAATAAATTCATATTCAGATATTCAGAATACCAAGCTCCCCCAAAAAAATCTTTTTTTGGGGCTTTGCATTTGCATAGACTACATCATCATGCGGTCTGCGGCCTGGTCTTGTGGAAGGTCAGCGGGCTATATGGCACAGATGAAGGTGGTGGCGCCTGCAGGATGTGTTTTTTCATCGCGCCGATGATGTGCATTTCGCAGGGCTTGCAGTCAAACTTGAGCGTGTACTTTTCTTCGCCGGTGACCAGGGTCATGGGTTCGGCCTTGACCTGGCCTTGCACGCCCTGCACACCCTTGGCTTGTTTGGGGCAGAGATTGAAGGAGAAACGCAGGCAGTGCTTGGTGATCATCAGCGATACTTCGCCCGGCTCTTCGTGGGCTTCGTAGGCCGCGGCGATCAGTTGTACACCGTGTTTTTCATAAAAGCTGCGGGCCTTGTGGTTGTACACGTTGGCGAGGTAGCTGAGTGTGGTCTCCGGGTAGGCGACTGGCGGCTCAACTGCCGGTGTACGTTCAGGGCGCAGCCATGCGGCGACACGGGCAGCCTCATGCGCGGCCACTACATCACGGCGCAGGGCGTTGATGACGGAAGATGGTACGAACCAGGGTTGCTGCAATTCCAGGTTGACCTGGGCTGCTTCAAACATGGTGTTGCCGAGCTTGGCGAGGTTGTCGCGCAGACCGGCTTCTGCCTTGTCGCGGTTTTGTGCGGCTTCCAGCGCCAGTTGTACGCTGGCTTGTGAGCTGACGCCATCTTCATCGGTCATTGTCAGCAGCAGGCCGTCGGCCTGTTCACTCAGCGTCATATAAACGGGGATGCGGCGCTCGGCCGATTTTTTGGTCAGCGCATGTTCCCAGCGATGATCGCGGTTGCGGTTGATCAGGGTGCCGACCTTGAGGCCCGTCAGTTCCGTGATTTTTTCATTCGGGAAGACGCGCCAGATTTCACCGTTTTCTGATGCACCAACACGCTCGACGGTATTGGCCTGTATGCCTGCCACTTCGCGCTTGAGCATGTAGTTGAGGCCGTCGCCATTGGCCATGGGTTCATTGGCTTCGATCTCAAAGAAATTGGCGGCGATGCGCGTCACATAGCCCAGGTGCAGGCCGACATATTTGGGAGAATCAAATGCGCCTATATTGTCGAGGCGGCCATTGGCAAAATAATCGGTATGGCCGCGATGGAAGTTCTTGTCCACATTCGGGGTGAATGCCACCTGGCTGCGGCCGCTGGACGCACGGGTAAATTCTGGCCTGCGCTCTAAAATTTCATCCAGCAGCAAACGGTAATGGGCGGTGATGTTCTTGACATAGCCCATGTCTTTGTAGCGGCCTTCTATCTTCAGGGACTGTACACCGGCATCGAGCAGGGCTTCGAGATTGCGGCTCTGGTCATTGTCTTTCATGGACAGCAGGTGTTTTTCATAGGCGACTACCCTGCCCTCGCCATCGCTCAGCGTATAAGGCAGGCGGCAGGCTTGCGAACAATCGCCACGGTTGGCGCTGCGGCCATTGTCGGCATGTGAGATATAGCATTGGCCGGAAAAAGCCACGCACAGCGCGCCATGCACAAAGTATTCAAGCGGTGTCGCAACCTGGGCCTTGATGGCCTGTATCTGCTTGATCGTCAGTTCACGCGCCAGCACCAGTTGCGAGAAGCCGACATCGCCAAGAAATTTTGCTTTTTCCACACCGCGGATATCGCACTGGGTGCTGGCATGCAGCTGTATGGGCGGAATATCAAGTTCGAGTATGCCCATGTCCTGCACGATAAGGGCGTCGACGCCGGCGTCGTAGAGCTGATGGATTTGCTTCCTTGCCGGTTCCAGTTCGGAATCATGCAGGATGGTATTCATGGTCACGAAGATGCGCGCGTGGTAACGGTGGGCAAATTCAACCAGGCTGGCAATCTCGCTGACCTCATTGCTGGCATTGTGGCGCGCACCGAAAGACGGACCGCCGATGTACACGGCATCAGCCCCGTGCAAGATCGCTTCCCGGCCAATTTCTACGGTTTTGGCGGGGGACAGGAGTTCGGTCTGGTTGGCAAGCAGGGTCATGGACTACACCGGTGACATGGGAAAGGGCGAAATTATAACGAAATCAAGGGCTTATGTCTTATCTGTCTGCACCTGACCTGGCGAATCAATAAGTTTTTTGCAATAAAATTTGACATAATGGATGTCAAATTGAAATTCAATCAAGCTTTGGCAACAACTTTAAGCTGATTACGGTTCAGATGCAGTGTAGTGCAAACGCGGAAAACCGCAGGCAAATAAACAGGAGTTATGCATTGCAGACAAAATTTCATCCATAAAAACGGACACGGCAGCCACTGCCTGTCTTGCCTGACTTACAATGCCACTTGTCTTTATTCATCATCAGCATATGCGCCCTGCTTCTGTTTGCCTGAATTTTTGCCTGACTTTATGCTTTCCACTGCTGGTGACTGGCGCTGCTGCACAGACGACGGCCAGCAATTTGCCTATGCCGGTAGAAGCCGTTTTCAACAGATCCGGCGTGCCTGTGCAAGCCTTTAGTGCGATTGTCATGCCGGCCAATGGCGGCCAGGCTGTGCTGGTGCAGGCGGCGGACCGGCCCATGAACCCGGCATCTACGATGAAGCTGGTGACCACGCTGGTGGCACTGGAAGAGCTGGGGCCGAACTTTCGCTGGAAGACCCAGGTGCTGGCCGACAAGAGTGGCAAAAAGCTGGACAGTTATACCGGCAACCTCTACCTGCGCGGCGGTGGCGACCCCAACCTGAGCCTGGAAAAACTCGGTAGCATCTTGCGTAGCCTGCGCCAGCAGGGCTTGCGCAGACTGCGCGGCGATATCATCCTGGATCGCAGTTACTTCCAGCCAGAGCGGCCTGATGTCGGCGCGCCGCAATTCGACGAGTACCCTGACGCCTACTACAACGTGATACCTGATGCGTTGCTGGTACACAGCAATCTGACCAGCATCAGTATCGATGCCGGCACGGACAAGATAGACGCACGCCTGAACACACCGCTGGACAAGGTCAGGCTCACCAATCACCTGCACTTTAATGAGCTGCCCTGCTCCGCCTGGGAGACAGAATGGCAGCCGCCTGCCATTGAAACCATCAGCAATGTCGCTGATGAACCAGAGACGGCAGCGCAGGAAAACCAGGCAGCAACAGCAACGAAGCGCCAGCCCAGGCAGGCCACGAAAGCCGGGCTGGACATCACCCTGAGCGGCGGCTTCCCCCGGCGCTGCAAGATCACCAACAACATCAACATCCTGGACCGCAACCAGTACATCGCCCATCTGATACGTGCGCTTTGGCAAGAGATGGGCGGCAGCTGGCAGGGAGAAGTACGCGATGGCAAAGTACCTGCCAGCGCCATGCTGCTGACAGAACGCCTGTCCGACCCGCTGGCCGACATACTGCGCACCATCAACAAACAGTCTGACAATGTGATGGCGCGCATGCTCTACCTGACCCTGGGTGCAGAGTCCGCCAGCAAACAGGCTGCCGGTACGCTGGCCAGCGCCGAAGCCCGTATCCGGCAATGGCTGGGCAGGCAGGGTATCAGTGATGCCGGGCTGGTGCTGGAAAATGGTTCCGGCCTGTCACGCGCAGAGCGTGTCACGCCACAACAGATGGCGAGCCTGCTGCAGGTCGCGGCGCGCAGCAACTGGTATCCCGAATTTGCCAGCAGCCTGCCGGTCGCCGCCATGGACGGCACCATGCGTCGCCGTCTCAAAGGCAGCCCGGCAGAACTGCGCGCCCGCATCAAGACCGGTACACTGAAGGATGCGGTCGCCATCGCCGGTTTTGTCAGGGATACCAGCGACCAGCCATGGGTGGTCGTGGCCATGATCAATCATGAAGAAGCGGGCAAGGCCAAGGCGGCGCTGGATGAACTGATCAACTGGGTGGCGGCAGGCAGGCCCTGAACTTTCTTGCATGCCCTGAATTTTCTTGCATGCCCTGAATTTTCGCCTGTTATTTTTTGCGTGAGACCGGTGCCGGCTTCTCATCCCGTGGCTGGTACTTCTGGCTAACGGTATCAAACACCAGTTTCTTCCTGCCCTTTTGGCCCCCTACCTGCAAGTCGTAGGTGATGGTACGCTCGCCATTGCCATCTGTGGTTTGGGCAACCTCCTGGTAACGGTAAGTTTTACCAGAGTAATCAACAGTCAAGAGGCCAGGGCCATCGTCGCCCGGGCTGACTTCCCATTTGGCCATGTAGTCATAACAATTGGGCGGACCTGCCTCATTTTCATTGAGGTGCAGGCGCATGCGACTGTGCTTGCCTTTGGGTGGGTGCATCATGTTTTCGCATTCCGGCCCACTTTCGTAATGCCGTAGTAATTCTACCTGTTTGCCCTTGTCCAGCATGGGACTGAGCTTGTCAGTCTCAAGGCGGAACAGTTGCAGGGCTATCAGCACTTCATTATTGTCGACCGTGCTATGCTCAACGGCCAGCGCAAAATTGCCGGGGAATAATTCGACGATGCTGGTCTTGCTGATGCGGCCTGCGTGGCCCAGCCATTCCACCACGTCCTGACGACTGGTCAACGACCATGCCTCGGCCCGGCGCTGGAACCAGTAGGCAGCAAGCAAGGTGGGCAAACCCGGCTCTGTCGGTTCCCCCTTGACCAGCAGCACAGCACTGTTTTCATTGAGGCGTTGCACATGCAATGCCTGCATGCGCAAGGCCAGCGGCGCCGATGCCTGGACTGACGCCGGTAATTCTGCCTTGAGTTGCGGAGCGGTGACGATGGCGTTCTCACTATTGCCATCCCACCCCTTGAAGACCAGACGCAAGAGGTCACGCTGTTCCAGTGTCTGCACGGATTCAGTGCGTGAGCAGGCCACCAGCGCAAACAGGCAAAGCAGTACGGCAGTCAGGCGGGAACAGGGCGAAGCAAATTGCACGGAGCGTTTTCTCTAAAAAGACAGGGAGCTGACATACAGTCCCAGGCAATTTTAACTGATCAGCAGTGTGCGTAATGCGAAAAAATAAAAGAAACAAGCAAGAGGTGTTGAATTGCCACCTCCTGAGTGTGAGTATCAGCCAGACGATGCAGCACTCGATGCAGAAGAGGCCTCCGCTGGCTTGGTTGGATTGGCAGGTTGTGTTTCAGGTTTCTTCGTGTCGTCCTTTGTTTGGGTGTCGGTTTTTTTCTGCTCGTCCTTCTTCGGCTCATCCTGCGGCACAGTAGGTGCTGCACATTGCCCCGCGGCAGCCAGGGCAAGCAGCACCACGGTTTTGTCATCCTTGGCGCCAGCGACATCCGTCGCCAGTTTCCCGAGTATGGCATTGATAGAATTTAATTTATGCTGTTCGGCACCGGTGATCTGGTCAGCTTCTGATTTCCAGCTGGCGCTGATCCCGGTGGTGCCGCCCAGCACACCCCAGGCTTTGGCGCTGGCCAGGCCTGATGCGCCAAGCGCAGTGCCAACTGCCGCGACGATGATGATAGGCACATTCGAGTTATACCAGTTCGTTTGCTGCTTCTGGAACTTGGTAGCAGCTTTGGCACAAAATCTTCCAGCAAAGCTCACGGCACGCATTCCGCAATTGACCGTGCAATTTTCCAGGAATTTCACATTTTCCGTCCAGTCATCCTCGGTACTCGGGGAAAACATGCGCGCCTCCTTAGAGAATGTCACTCCATCACCCCGATTTTGCGCTGATACGGTAGCGGGTAAAATCAGACTCAGCATCACAACTGACGCAATCGCTTTTGAAACAGTTTTCATTCACATCTCCCGATTTGAGGCGAAGTCTTATAGATGTCCACAAGATGGCACTTCGCTTGCGCATATTGTTATTTTTGAATATATATTTATCATTTTAATTTGTATACAAATCATGCAAAAACCGCTGCTTTTGTTGTAAAACAGCTCAGGTAAAGCAAGGCTTGTCATACAGCAATCGGCCAATCTTCATTGAATACACATCGCATGACTGGTGTCGTTCTATCCTTTACAATGCCCGCATGAGCACCTCCACAAGCACCCCCACCAATACATCCACCAGCTGTCGCCCACACTGCGCCGCCTGCTGCATTGCGCCATCGATCACCAGCCCCATCCCCGGCATGCCAGATGGCAAACCCGCTGGTGTCAGATGTGTGCAGCTTGATGAAGATGACCGTTGCCGCATCTTTGGCAAGCCTGAGCGCCCGGCGTTTTGCGGCGGCCTGCAGGCATCAGCAGACATGTGCGGTACAGACCGCGAGCACGCCATCCGCTGGCTGACGGACCTGGAGCGTGCCACGGCGCCAGCATAAACCGCAAAACAACAGACGGGCGACAAGCCTGGATAAATGCGCTAATCTGACAGTAAATTAATAAACAGTATTTACGGTCAAGGCAGCAGAATCTGCCGCATGTCAGCATTTCTTTTCCAGGCCGGGATACATGGGGACAGATTACAGGACTTGCGCAAAATTGTTCCAGCAAGGCGCCAGCTACGACGGCAGTACTTTAGTACGACGAGGAGCTGCAACGCAGCTGGGGCAGTTTTGCGCAAGTCCTGACATAACGTTATTGAGCCTGACCAAACTTCAGGCAGCGATGATGAATATCCACTATAATTGCCACTTGGAAATTAATTTCCTGCCTTTCTTGTGCTGGCCCGCCCCTGGTGGCAAGAACAGCGCAATCATCGTGTCTTTCGACCACACAATTAAAATCTATGATCTCTCAACTTAAACACCTGTCGGTGGGTAAACGTCTGGGCCTGGGCTTTGCCCTTATCCTTGCACTGTTCTTCATCACCACCAGTATCGCCGTTTTCAAACTCAATGCCGTTGCTGCCGCCACCGAAGACCTGCTGAAAGACCCGCTGGCCACCGAGCGCATGGTCAGCGACTGGTACCGCAACATCCACACTGGCGTACGCCGCACGACGGCCATCGCCAAGAGCAGCGACCCATCGCTGGCCACTTTCTTTGCCGAAGACCAGGCTGAGTCAACAAGGACTTCAGCCATACTGCAAAAATCCATCGAAGAGCACATGCAAACCGCTGACGAGATAGCCCTCTTCAAAGAGATAGGCGCGCAAAGGCAGCTGTATCTCAATGGCAGGAACAAGATTGTTGAACTGAAAAAAGAGGGCAAGGTCGATGAAGCCAATACTGCACTGGAAAAAGAATTCATCCCCGCCGCAGCGCTCTACATCAAAAAGATTGAAGAGATGCTGAACCTGCAACGCAAGCAGATTGATGACACCGCTGCACAGATACAGCAAACCTATCAGACGAGCCGGCTTCTGCTGATTGTGCTGTCCGTGATCGCCGCCCTGTTCTCAGTAACCTGCGCCTGGCTGATGACGATTTCGATTACCAGGCCGCTGGCCAGGACGACGACAGTCACCGAAAAGATGGCGCAAGGTGATCTGAGTGACACCATAGAGATCAAACTCCACGATGAAATCGGCAAGATGATGCAGTCCATCAACGGCATCAATACCGGCCTGAGCAGCGTCATCGGCGAAGTCAGGCGTGGTACCGAAACCATTGATGTAGCTGCGTCTGAAATTGCCGCAGGCAATGCCGACCTGTCGGCCCGCACAGAATCCCAGGCCAGTTCGCTGCAGGAGACTGCGGCTTCAATGGAAGAACTGACATCGACAGTCAGGCAGAATGCCGACAATGCACGCCAGGCCAATCAACTGGTGATTTCAGCATCAGGCGTGGCCGTCAAGGGTGGTGAAATCGTCGGCCAGGTGGTCAGCACCATGGGTTCGATCAAGGAAAGTTCGAGCAAGATTGTCGACATCATTTCCGTCATTGACGGCATCGCCTTCCAGACCAATATCCTGGCCCTGAATGCCGCCGTAGAAGCAGCCCGCGCGGGTGAACAGGGCCGCGGCTTTGCCGTGGTCGCCACCGAAGTGCGCAACCTGGCGCAGCGCAGCGCCTCTGCCGCCAAAGAAATCAAGAACCTCATCGATGATTCCGTCGGCAAGGTCGAGCATGGCAGCAAGCTGGTCGACGTCGCTGGCAACACCATGCAGGAAATCGTCACCAGCGTGCAGCAGGTGGCTGACATCATGAGCGAAATCACCGCCGCCAGCCAGGAACAAAGCGCAGGTATCGAGCAGGTCAACCTGGCCGTCACGCAAATGGACGAAATGACCCAGCAGAATGCCGCCCTGGTTGAGCAGGCCGCAGCAGCAGCCCAAAGCATGCGTGAACAATCCGGCAAGCTCAACAACCTGGTCGCCCAGTTCAGCATCATCGCCCAGCCCCAGCATGCCTCCCTGGCACAAACGACTCAGGCCACCAAACCAAACAAACCCGCCGCCCGCCCCTTGCCCGCAGCCCGCAAACCGGCAACAACACGCCCCGCCCCGCAACCGGCAAGATTGCAAAAACCACCCATGCCCGCCAGAAAAGCTAACCCGTCTGAAGATGACTGGGAAGAGTTTTAATCGTTGATTGGCAAGTCCGAAAATCAGCAAAGCACAAAACAAAGCAAGCAACGGTAGTTTGGCGTTTGCTTTGCTTTGCTTTGCTTTGCTTTGCTTTGCTTTGCTTTGCAGCTGATTTTGAAGTTGTTGTTGTCTTTTTGCCGTTCCGATGTGTCGATGCCTTTGCTGCAAGGCAAAAAATGGAAAGAGAAGGGCCGATGTTTGAGCGCAAGCGAGTTTTCGGACCTTCCCATTTTTTGCCTTGCAGCAAAGGGAACCCCCTTTAGGGGGCAAGACGCCTCGGTCGCCTTCTTTTGCGTTCTTTTCTTGGCGAGACAAGAAAAGAATGTAGCTGTCGGGCTACCCCCGACCGGCAATCTCACATCAACGAGTACAAGTAAAAAAGGATTAACATGCACAATGTCGACAAGGTAATACTGAGACACTGAGACTTGGTGTTGGGCTGATGAAGCTCTAGCCTAGCGAGGCCCGGCCCAACCTACAAGGCTACACCCCGATCGGCAATCTCAATAGCCAATTGCACAAATCAAAAATGAAACCGATATCACCTCAAATCAACAATACGGCATACGACAAACGCCGCTGGGCTCCAGCCTGCGCTGGAGCAACGAAAATACAATGGACGTAATAAACAGAAAACAGTTCCCCTCAAATCTTGATCCTCATCGAATCCCCGCTCAAGAAAAACAGCGATATCCCATCCACATTCTGATGAACACGCACCACCGACTGTTCCAGGCTGGCGGCATACAACTTGGAACCATCGGGCCGGAAGATGCCAAACCACATGCGCTGCGTGCTGGTACGGGAATTGGCGGCCAGCAGCAGGTAATCACGCCCGCCTATCTGCACCTGGGTTGCCTGCAATTCACCCATGTAAAAAGCAGAAGGAATGCGCTCTAGCATGATACGCATGCCGTCATGGTGCACTTGTACCAGCAGACCATTGTCAGTACCGGAGCGGACGAAATTGAATTCAAAAGAACCAAGCCGGGTCGGCGTGTTGCGCCTGACGTGGACATGGTCTTCAAAGTCGGCGAAATAATTATTGCGGTCTGTGCGCTGCTGGATGGCGCTTTGCTTGCTGATTTCGGTTTGCACGTGTTTCTCCTTAAATTCAGGATAAGCCCAGGCTTCATCCCTGACTGCATCACTATCCTGCCCTGCCCCGGCTATTCCTCTGTCCGTAACGGGCACGAACGTGGCATGGGTGCTCAGGCAGGCACATAAACTGGTACTGGCAAGCAGGGCCGCCGCGATCATCCTGATCAGGCTGCGCAGCTGGTTTGCCGGTTTCATTGCACTACGGGCCGTATCACCAGACGCCTGCCCGAACCTGAGGTATCAACCATCGATATGCCATCGGCATGTTCGGTAAATTGCCAGGTGCCATGCGGCAGGCCTATGCGATAGACGGGGCTGCCATCCGGGCCGAATATGGCCAGCCACATGGGCCTGTGTAAAAATCCATTCGCAACAGTCAATACATAGGACTGATTGCCTACTTTCAGCTTGGCGACTTCGAGACGGCGATAGCTTTGCATCCCTGTAAACGCCGGTTCTATCGCTTCGCTGACAAGAAATTGCCCATTCCTGCTGATTTGTACTTCGTCACTGATTGCCATACTCATGCCGCTGGCTGAATTGCCTTGCTGGCTGATGACATTGCGGCGTTCCGGTTTGCGGTACTGGATGACAAATTCCTGCAAGCGCACAGGCGTACTGCCATCGACCTGTACATGGCGGCTGAACTGCGCCAGATGCTGGTCCGCGTCCGGGAAAGCCCACAAGAACTGCTGGCGCAATGTGTACACTTCAACCTGGTTGCTACGGTATTCCCCCAGCACCGTTTCGCTGCTGTTGGCCTGGGTCGGTTGCACCGGCAGGCTGCCACTGCATGCAGTCAGGCTCAGCAACAAAGTCGTGGCCGCGCCATACTTGCAGAATGAATCCAACTGGCCTGGCAAGGTGAGCATGTTTAATCAGCAGCAAATAGCACAAAGTCATGAATAAGCTGAAGTATCGCGATTGCCCCTGCTTGCGACAACGATATTTGAAAAAGTACTGAAATACAGCACTTCAGGTGTCAAGACCTGCTATCTGGCAAGATAAACAGAGAACGGAAAACATTAACTGACGATCAATCGACACCCGTCACTGCCGGTCTTTCAATAAATTCAGTACATCTTTAATAACAAACAGATCAAAACTCCTGCGCTGACCTGT
Source organism: Undibacterium paludis (assembly GCF_022568815.1). GTDB lineage: Bacteria > Pseudomonadota > Gammaproteobacteria > Burkholderiales > Burkholderiaceae_D > Undibacterium. Next base: position 299,049 of record NZ_JAKZHX010000010.1, read on the forward strand.
GCTGCGGCGTGGTAAGCTTCGTCCCGGTCAAAATTTCCTGCTTTCTTCATTTTTTTGCGATTTATGGACTTCGATTTATGGACTTAGTACTCGCCGTCAAAATCATCATCATGGGTATCGTCGAAGGCTTGACGGAATTCTTGCCCATTTCGTCTACCGGTCACCTGATCCTGACAGGCAGCCTGTTGAATTTCACCGGCGAAAAGCAGAAAGTATTTGAAATCGTGATACAGGCCGGCGCCATCTTTGCCGTCTGCTGGGAATACCGAGCCAAGATTGCCAGCGTCGTTACTGGCCTGACCAGTGACGCCAGGGCACGCAAGTTTGCCATCAACCTGTTTGTCGCCTTCTTGCCTGCTGCCGTACTGGGCCTCTTGTTTTCCAAAAAGATCAAGGCGGTACTGTTCGCCCCCGTGCCCGTGGCCCTGGCATTCATCATCGGCGGTATCATCATCCTGTTTGTGGAACGCAAACAGGCTGGCGCTGACACCCACGACAGCAGCCATGCACGCATACAGTCTGTTGACGACATGACTTTGCTCGACGCCCTGAAGATAGGCCTGGCCCAGTCGCTGGCCCTGATACCCGGCACCAGCCGCTCGGGCGCGACCATCATAGGCGGCATGCTGTTTGGCCTGTCACGCAAGGCGGCGACTGAATTTTCTTTCTTCCTGGCTATTCCCACTTTGTTCGGCGCCACCGTATATTCGCTCTACAAGGCGCGTGAAGACCTGTCCATGGCAGATTTACCCATGTTCAGCCTGGGTACGGTGGCAGCCTTTATCTCTGCCTTCTTTTGCGTACGCTGGCTGTTGCGTTATATCAGCTCGCACAATTTCAATGTGTTTGCCTGGTACCGTATTGCCTTTGGTATCATGATCCTGATCACGGCCTACACAGGTGTGATTACCTGGGCTGATTAATCTGGATAATGTTGGCGATTTTTGGTGATACACGAAGTGGCAGAAACAAGTAATACAGTCGATCAGGCTCTGCATTTATTGCAGACCATTTTCGGCTACCCCGCATTTCGCTCACAACAGGGCCAGATCGTTGAGCATGTGGTCAACGGCGGCGATGCCCTGGTGCTGATGCCCACAGGTGGCGGCAAGTCGCTCTGTTACCAGATACCAGCCCTGCTGCGCCACGGTGTCGGCATCGTCGTGTCCCCCCTGATTGCGCTAATGCAGGATCAGGTTGATGCCCTGGCCGAAGTAGGTGTGCGTGCAGCCTTTTTGAATTCCACCCAAAGTTTTGATGAAATCCTGGCGGTGGAAAAAAAGATGCGTGAAGGTGACCTGGACCTGGTCTATATCGCGCCTGAACGCCTCTTGACCCAGCGCTGCCTGGAACTGCTGCAAGTCACCAATATCGCCCTGTTTGCGATTGATGAAGCCCATTGCGTATCGCAATGGGGCCATGATTTCCGCCCTGAATACATCAAGCTGTCGGCATTACATGAGCGCTTTCCCCATGTGCCGCGCATTGCCCTGACAGCCACGGCTGACCAGCAAACCCGCGATGAAATCATCCACAGGCTGCAACTGGAAAACGCCATGCAGTTCGTGTCGTCTTTCGACCGGCCCAACATCCGCTATCAGATTGTTGAAAAAGCCAATGGCCGCAAGCAGTTGCTCGACTTTATCAACGCCCAGCACAGTGGTGATGCCGGCATCGTGTATTGCCTGTCACGCAAAAAAGTCGAAGAGACAGCAGAGTTTTTAAACGAAAACGGCATCACTGCCCTGCCCTATCATGCGGGCATGGAACTGGCGGACCGCAGCCACAATCAGGCGCGCTTTTTGCGCGAAGACGGTATCGTCATGTGCGCCACCATCGCCTTTGGCATGGGCATAGACAAACCGGACGTACGCTTTGTCGCCCATCTTGACTTGCCCAAAAGCATAGAAGGCTATTACCAGGAAACCGGTCGCGCCGGCCGCGACGGCGCCAGCGCCAATGCCTGGATGGCCTATGGCTTGCAGGACGTGGTGCAACAACGCCGCATGATCGATGAGTCTGACGCCAACGAGGCCTACAAGCGCGTGCAAAGCGTCAAGCTCGAAGCCATGCTGGCCCTGTGCGAAACCCTGAATTGCCGCCGCACCCACATACTGGAATACTTCGGCCAGGCCGCCCAGCCCTGCGGCAATTGCGACACCTGCATCAGCCCGCCCAGTTCTTTTGATGGCAGCGTGGCCGCACAAAAAATACTGTCCACCATCTACCGTGTTGACCAGCGCTTTGCCGCCGGCCACGTCATCGATATCCTGCGCGGTATCGATACAGAACGGGTGCAGCAATGGCGGCACGACAAACTGTCGACCTTTGGCATAGGCTCGGACAAGAGCGAAGCCGAATGGCGCGCCCTGCTGCGTCAGTTAATCGCCCTGGGCCTGGTCGCCGTTGACTATGAAAACTACAGCTCACTCAAGCTGACCGAAGACTCACGCGCTGTGCTGCGCGGTGAAGCCAAGGTGCAACTGCGTCAGTACAAGAAGGCTGAAAAAGCCGTCAAGCACAAACGCCAGTCCGCCAAAGACTTTGCCGAAACCGACCTCGATAGCACAGCGCAGACTGTCTTCGACAAACTGCGCTGGTGGCGTGTTGAAACCGCCCGCACCCACAATGTGCCCGCCTACGTCATCTTCCCCGATGCCACCCTGCGCGAAATCGCCCGCCAGCAACCGTCCACACTGCCCGCCCTGCGGGCGATATCCGGTGTCGGTGACAAGAAGCTGGAAAGTTATGGCAGGGAGATTATTGAGTTGATTGAAAGCTTGCAGGCTTAAACTGCTCGTTCGTCATTAGAGCATGTTGGGGCAGTCGCTGAAATCCAGCTTCCATTTGCCGGCCCGGCACAAATCACTTACCTGCAAACTTCAGGTTCTCTATCCCCTTCAGGCTGGCGGCAAACAACTCCTGGGGGGCGTCAACCGGGGTAATAGCCTGTATCAGTATTTTCCGGTCAGCGTCAATAACGCAATAGGTCGTCCTTGTGACCAATTCATTATTCCAGCTGTCCGTTGCGTATTTGCCCGCGTGTGTCATGGAAAAAGACATGGCTGTCCTGCCATCTATCTGTAATGCCCTGGGGTGGCTCAGTTCACGGACATTTTCCTTCGGATCCGGCATTTCCAGCATGATCAGACCAAGGCAATTCAACGCAGTTTCGTTCGCATTGTTTCGTGCAAGGCTGTCACTTTTATCGATACGCATGAAAATATCGACCTGAGTTTTTGCAGCCTGGCCACTATCTTTCAATGTGATACGGTAACGGAAATGCCCTTCCCCGCCTGTCCTCTGCTTTTGCTCTTCCATGACACCAGGCAAAGTGAGGTGCATGCCTTCCTGCTGAAAGTCAGCTGCCAAAGCTGGACACCATGCAGAGATATTCAACATCACTGTGGTGACTATTAGACTGCAAAAGTAGAAAACAGAGTTCCTTCCGCTTGTGTGACGCCCATGACTGCATTGCAAATGCTCGCGAGAACTCGCTATCGCTGTGCTTTGCATCTTGTGCTGACCACCGGGCAAGCGTATTTCGCTCATTTTTTTGCTGTTACAGTCCACTTGTATTTTTTTCATGATTATTCATTGGTGATAGAAAAGACAGACTACCATACTGACCGCATGCCATCGTATTACAGACCGTCTATTTGACCGCTGCCAATACAGCAATTACCTGCTGGCAAAGCTGCACGGGCAGAATTGATCTGGTTCCGTGACATAGTCTCTTTCGGGACAAGGTATCTGCTTTTGCTCAGACATGCATTTCAGCATCCATATAGCTTTGCAGCAATTGAATCGCCGTCTCTGCCGCATAGCCAACCGGCATTGCTTCCGGCGCGGCGCTGGCGAGCTGGAAAGAGCCTTCCATATACGCCAGCAAACCCGCTGCCAGTTGCGCGACCCCGCGTAGTTGCCTGCCCTTGGCTTGCAGGCAGGCGGTCAGCAATTCTTCCACCAGCCGCAATTCTGCCTCGACTGCCTGTTGATAGACCGCGCGCACCTCGGGCTGGCGCACGGCTTCTGCACCTATCACTACCCAGGCGGCGACGGCCTTGGGATCACTGCCCTGCCCTTTGGCGAGGCGGGCATTGATATAGGCATGTAGCTTCTGCTCCGGCGTCACGGCGTTTTCAGCGAACGCCAGGTAACGCTGGCGTGACAGGGTTGCCAGTGTCTTGACCAGTTCCAGCAGCATGTCTGCCTTGGTCTTGAAGTGGTAATGCAACAAACCCGGCGCCAGGCCAGCCTGTTGAGCGATCAGTTGTATGGTAGCTTTTTCATAACCATGCTCGGCCATGGTGGCCAGCAGGGCCTGGACGATTTCTGCACGGCGCTGTTCGGTATTGGGTCGTCTGGACATGATGTTTTAATTATTTTGGTTGAATAACCAAATTGTACTTGTATTTTGACTCCGGATTGATTAATCTCACAATATTGGTCAATCAACCAAATAACTAAAGTACCCATCATGACAAATCCAATCGCCCTGCAGCCCCGAACAGCGGCAGACAAAGCCCCATCTGCTACGACCGACCACAGCCGCACCAGGGCCATTGCGGTGCTGGTGTTTCTGACCCTGCTCAATATCCTGAATTTTGCCGATCGTTTTCTGATGCAGGGTTTTGCCATCGACATGATCAGGGACCTGCGCTTGAGCAATCTTGAATTCACCCTGCTGACCGGTTTTGTCTTCACCACTTTTTACACGGTGGTTGGCCTGTTCATGGGCGCGCTGGCAGACCGGGTGCACAGACCGCGCCTGATTGCCGCCGGTATCTTTTGCTGGAGTGCACTGACTGCCGCCACCGGCTTTGCCGGCAGTTTTGCCCAGCTGGCGCTGGTGCGCATGTTCACCGGCGTTGGTGAGGCAACGCTAACACCGGCAGCCCTGGGCATACTGGGTGAACGTTTCAAGTCGCAACAACGGGCTTTTGCGGCGGGCTTTTACTACCTGGGCGCACCGATAGGCATAGGCGCAGCCTTCCTCATCGCCGGTACCCTGGGTGCTGTCATCGGCTGGCGCAACTGCTTTTTTACCCTGGGTGCGCTGGGTGTGGTGCTGACGGTTTTTCTGTTCATGCTGCGCGAACCACGCAGTGAGACTGCGGCAAACAAGATGACAAGTCGCCCGCTGATGACAGTGTTTGCAGAAATCTGGCAAGCCCTGCGTGCTTCACAGGCGCTGTGCCTGCTCATCACCGGCGGAGTGCTGGTGATCTTTGCCCAGGGTGCGTTTGTGCTTGACCAGTTATGGCTGGTGCAGGAACGCGGATTTGACCGCCAGCATGCGCAAAAACTCGCAGGCATGATGTTCATCGCCGGTGGCGTGCTTGGCTCTGTCATCGGCGGCTATGCTGCTGACCGGATGCAGGCGCGCCGGGCCGGTGGCCGTCTGTGGTTCCTGGCATTGATCTATCTGCTGGGCGTGCCACTGGCTTATATCTACCGACAACTTGATCCTGCGGGCATGGCTTTTCATGTCTGCATGTTCATCGGCAGCATGATGATCACTATAGGCTATGGCCCCCTGTTCGCCTGTCTGCAAGAGCTGGTGCCGGAACAATTGCGCTCCACCATGACGGCTTTCATGATCCTCTGCATGACACTCTTTGGCACATCTGCCGGTAATCTGCTGACAGGCTGGCTGGCCGATGTATTCAGGGCGGCAGCCTGGCAGGAACCTATCACGACGGCGGTAATGGTCGGCATGACGCCCTGGCTGCTGGCGATCCCCTGTTTTGTCGTTGCAGCACGCAAAATGGAAAAGCCGTGAGCGGCCTGACCAACCGGCAGGCATAGCGCGCAACTGTTTATTCCGGGTCGGTTTGGCGCTACACTGCTGTCCTGTTCCCATATCCACGCCTAATACTATGTCCCGCACCGAACGCCTGCTGCAACTGATGCAAATCCTGCGCAGGCATCGCTACCCTGTCAGTGGCGCAGACCTGTCACGCGAACTCGGCATCAGCCTGCGCAGCCTGTACCGCGATATCGCCACCCTGCAAAACCAGGGGGCCAGGATTGCTGGTGAAGCCGGGGTCGGCTATGTGCTGCAACCAGGCTTTACCCTGCCGCCGCTGATGTTCACCGAAGAAGAGATTGCCGCCATCACCCTGGGTTCGCGCTGGGTGGCCAAGCAGGCTGACCACAAACTGGCCCTGGCGGCGCGTGACGCCCTGGCAAAAATTGCCGCCGTGCTGCCGGCAGAAGCCAGGCTGGAACTGGAAACCAGCGGCCTGCTGGTCGGCCCCAGCGGTCAGAGTGTCGCCAATGATGAGCAGTTGCGCCAGGTACGCCAAGCCATACGCAAACAGCACAAGCTGCTGCTTGACTACCAGGATGAAACTGGCGCCAGCAGCCAGCGCACCGTCTGGCCCTGCGCCCTGGCATTCTTTGACAACCTGCGCATCATCGTCGCCTGGTGCGAACTGCGGCAGGACTTCCGCCATTTCCGCACTGACCGCATCAAGAACCTGCAAGTGGCTGATGCTACCTATCCGCGCTCCAGCCAGGCATTGTTGAAAGAATGGCGTGAGCAGCAGGGCATCAAGCCTGAACGCTGATGACACAACTACCCCTCATTCAGCACTATAATGGCCTCATATCCAATACCAGCACGCCCATGCTCTGACAAGATGAAAGCCAAGACGGACACCACAACCGACACACCCAAGTCCGCCAGCAAAGAACAGCGCCGCCTGCAAATGGCCGACATCGCACGGCTTGCTGGCGTATCCACGTCAACGGTATCACGCGCACTGAGCGGCAGCACCCTGGTCAATGATGAAACCCGCCAGCGCATCGCTGAACTGGCCCGCTCGCTCAAGTACTCCATCAATATCGATGCCCGCAATTTGCGGCTCAAGCAAACCCGCACTGTCGCCGTGGTCGTGCCGTATGACAGTGAAACCCGCCAGCATTTATCTGACCCCTTCTTCCTTGGCATACTGGGCAGCCTGGCCGACGCCCTGACTGACCGTGGTTTTGACATGCTGCTGTCTCGCATCGATGCCGAGCATCTCGACAATGCTGCACAGATTTTTGATACGGGCCGGGTACTTGGCGTGATACTGATCGGTCAATGGCGTCATCACGACCAGTTGAACCAGCTGGCCGCCCGCCATGTGCCTATCGTCGTCTGGGGTGCGCAACTGCCGCAGCAACTGTATGTCACCGTCGGCAGTGACAATGTCAGCGGCGGACAAAAAGCCACCGAACACCTGCTGCAAGCCGGCCGCAAGCGCATCGCCTTTTTTGGTGACACCCAGTTGCCGGAAGTCGCCCAGCGTTACGAAGGCTATTGCAAGGCGCTGGCGCAACACCATATCGCGCTGGACCCGGCCCTGGTCGTGCCGGCATCCTTCGTCGAAGAAGGCGGCAAACTGGCCGTGGCCGAACTATGCCGCCGCAACATCCCCTTCGACGCCCTGTTCGCCTGCAGCGACCTGCTCGCCATGACCAGCATCAACAGCCTGCGCGACAACAATTATCGCGTACCTGAAGACATCGCCGTGGTCGGTTACGACGACATAGAGCTGGCCCGCTACTTCCATCCACCCCTGACCACCATCCGCCAACCCATGGCCCAGGCTGGCCTCGCCCTGGTCGACGCCCTGCTGACCCTGATAGAAGAGGGCAACACCGGCGCACATTTGCTGCCCACAGAATTGATCGTCAGAGCCAGCAGCGTTTAGTTCACACGATCAACAGCACACGAAGAAACACAAACCGCAGTTGTAACGGAGTTGCTTTGCTTTGCTTTGCTTTGCAGCTGATTTTGAAGTTGTTGTTGTCTTTTTGCCGTTCCGATGTGTCGATGCCTTTGCTGCAAGGCAGAAAATGGAAAAAGAAGGGCCGATGTTTGAGGTGTAGCAGGGGTTTTGGCCGGCCCGTGTAGGGAGCATGCTGCCCGCCTGCGTAACAGCATGCGCTTGCAAGCGCATGTTCCTAAAGCGAAGCCGAAGGCGAGTTTTCGAGCCTTCCCATTTTTTGACTTGCAGCAAAGGGAACCCCCTTTAGGGGGCAAGACGCCTCGGTCGCCTTCTTTTGCGTTCTTTTCTTGGCGAGACAAGAAAAGAATGTAGCTGTCGGG
>NZ_JAKZHX010000011.1 GCF_022568815.1 Undibacterium paludis
GCGTAGGTAATACCATGGGTAGTTCGCTACCCATGCCCTGCAGAGGGAAACATCCCCTCTGCAGGGCAAAACAAAGACCCCGGTGCTGCAAAGTGCCGGGGTCTTTGTTTTGCCTGTGTAAAGACTCATGTCAAGTCCTGTATTAGCCTTGCATGGTCTGTATTTGTTATGATTTTGTGAAAGTCACCATCAAATTTTTATCCGGTTGATAATGAAATGAAAAAAATCAGTCGCAATGATTCTTGTCCTTGCGGTAGCGGCAAGAAATATAAGCAGTGTTGTATGCTTAAAGATGAAATGGCACATGCACAGGCTGAGCAGCAAAAAAAGCAATCGCAAGCTCAGGTGAACAAATACTTTGCTGAAGCTTTGATTCTGCATCGTCGGGGGAAACTCGATGATGCCTGGCAGCTTTATCGGCTGGTATTGCAGCAAATTCCATCACATGCCGATGCCTTGAATATGTCTGGCGTGGTCGCTTATCAAAGAGCAGATTTTCCCCAAGCTGAAGAGCTGATACGCCGGTCTTTGCAAAGCAATCCGGATAATGCGCACGCTCTCAATAACCTGGCTTCAGTACTACTTGGTTCCGGTCGACTGGAAGAAGCGCATATCTGTGTACAAGAGGCGTTAAAACGCAAATCTGACTATGCTGAAGCACATAATAACCTTGGCAATATTTACAAAGAGCAGAGTAGGCAGGACGAGGCTGTACATGCCTATCGGCAAGCGACTACCTTGATGCCCAATCTGGCTGAAGCATGGAATAATCTGGCCCTGATTTATCAAAAGCAAAAGAAGCTGGATGCAGCGACTCAGTGTGCAGAGCGTGCGGTAGTTCTGCAACCGAATCTGGCGGACATCCACAACAGCTTGGGCAATATTTATAAAGATGCAGGGCGGACAGCACAGGCTATCGCCAGTTATCAGCAGGCACTGACCCTGGACCCACAACTGGGGAATGCCCAGCATTTCCTCCATGTTTTGTCTGGTCAATTGAGTGCACAGGCACCTGTCAGTTATGTCAGCAAGGTATTTGACGACTATGCCGACCGTTTTGATCAGCATCTGCAGCAAGTGCTGGAATACAAGATTCCCTCATTGATAGCGCAAGAATTGAAGCCGGTTTTTGCCTCGTCACCTGTACCCTGGCGTGTACTTGATCTGGGTTGTGGCACGGGCTTGGTTGGCCAAGAGCTTGCTCCCTTTATCTCCTATCTGGTTGGTGTCGATTTATCGGAAAAGATGCTGCTTAAAGCACAGGATAGGCAAATTTATCACAGGCTGGTGCAATCAGACTTGATAAGCATGACACACCAGGAACCTTCTACCAGCTATCACTTGGTGACCGCCGCCGATGTTTTTGTGTATCTGGGGCAACTGGACCAGATCATGGCAGAGATTAGCCGTCTATTGCCTGCAGGCGGGATATTTTGTTTTTCAGTGGAGGCTGATAATGACGTCGCACCCTCATCAGCAGGATATTGCTTGCGCGCGAGCGGGCGCTATGCGCACCAACTTGCTTATTTGCAAAAATTGGCCATGACAAATGGTTTTACGGAGGCAAGATGTTTGCCGCAAACCATCAGGATGGAAAATCATCAGCCCATTCCAGGTTATTTGCTGATATGGCAAAAGCAGGCATAACGCCAGGCACTTTTGTATTTAAGATGAATGTAGGAAAAAAACGCTGCTGTATCAGCCTGCTGATACAATATTGAACTTGATTTTTTATCGAATGCCTCTATTTACATTGTACTAATCACTGTCATGTCGATTGTTTTTAAATCGGACATGAAAGAATTCTTTGCCATGGGACATCATTGGCGTTCAACCCACGTCGTCAACGGACTGGGCTTTTTCTAGTTATTGGAGTTTTACTATGTTTCAAAATGCTCAAACCCTGGACAAGAACCTGCATGGCTCTTTGCGCCTCAAACCGGCTGCAGATTTTGCTTTTGCCCGTGATTTGACTACCGCACCTCTGGCACCAGTAGAAATCGCTGAAGCAGCAGAATATTACCCTGTCCTGTTCACACAAAGTGGTGTACTGAACCTGATCGCCGTACTGGGCTTGAGAGAGCGTAATGTCTTTTTGAATGAAAAAAATCAATGGACAGACAGCTATGTACCTGTACATGTGCGTCGTTATCCTTTCATCCTGGGCCGCCTTGGCCAAACGGATGAATATGTGCTGGCTGCAGACATGGACGCCCCACAATTCAATCAAACTGAAGGTGAGTTGGTATTCACAGAGAAATCTGAGTTCAATCCCCATTTCTCCAAAGTTCTGGAATTGCTCAATAGCTACGAAAAGAACTTGCGCGAAGGTCGTGCGGTACTCAGCGAACTGGAAACAACCGGTGTGCTGGTCTCCAAAGATTTGCACTTCCAGGAAGGCAATGCAACACACTTGATCGGTGGTTTCCGTACAGTTGATCGTGAGAAGGTATTGGCGCTTGATGATGCAACATTGGCCCGCTGGGTGCGCAATGGCCTGATGGCTATCCTGGAATTGCACTGGGCATCTTTCCGTCATTTACCAAAAGTGGCGCTGGCTTCTTCCCGTCCGGATCAAGTCCAGTGATCTGTATTTGACTTGACATAGAATGCGCATGGAAAATGAGGCTGAGATGCCTCATTTTTCTTTTGGATCAAATTACAGGTGATACTTTGAAATTACTCCACGTAGGCTGCGGCCCCCAAAACAAGTCCGGTACCACGCCTTTCTTTCAGTCAGATGAGTGGGAAGAAATTCGCTTTGATATTGACCCTACCGTCAATCCCGACATTCAGGGCACCCTGACTGATATGAGTGCTGTTTCAACGGGCTCTATTGACGCTGTCTTTTCTTCGCATAATATCGAGCATCTGTATCCACACGAAGTGCCGGTTGCACTGAAGGAAATTTTGCGTGTGCTGAAGGATGACGGCATATTTGTTGTGACCTGCCCCGACTTGATTTCCGTTTGTAAACTGGTTGTCGAAGACAAATTGCTGGAACCTGCCTATGTGTCACCGGCCGGCCCGATTGCTCCACTTGATATTCTGTATGGTCATCGTGCCGCGATGGAAAGAGGAAATCTGTTTATGGCGCATCGCTGTGGTTTTACCCAGAAAGTGCTGATGAATACTCTGGCAGAATCCGGTTTCAAGACGGTTGTGGCGGCATCCCGGCCATCGGCTTTCGATTTATGGGCTGTAGGGACAAAAAATGCGCGAACCGCGGAGGAAGTCCAGAATCTGGTACTGGCGCAGTTAAAGTAACATCCACTATTTCACATATAAAACATGGGAGTACCTGCAAATTCATTCTGGATAAAACGCGTTCTGGTTAGAATCCGAGCAAGCACCGAGCAGCAGAGTCAACATGAAATTGCTGATCATATACCGTAGCAGGTAACATATTGAGGCTGGGGCCATGTTGCCTGTGTAATTAAGTGAAGAAGAATGATATCTGCCAATGAACAGGCATAGAGCTTATCCTGCTAAGCAGCAAAAAAAGACAACAAATCCCCAGGCGATACGTATTGCCGGTTTGTTGCAGCAAGCCATAGGCCTGCACCAACAAAGTAAACTGGCCGAGGCGGCCACGCTCTATGAGCAGGTACTGAGTCTGCAGGCGAATAATTTCGATGCCCTTCACTTGCTTGGTATCCTGCAGCGACGGCAGGGGCAATTTGCCTTGGCGCTGGACTTGATTAGCAGGGCTATTGCCGTTAATCCCAAACATGCTGCCGCCTATTCCAACCGCGGCAATGTTCTGCTTGACCTGGGACAGCATATGTCTGCCCTGCAAAGCTATCAGCAAGCCCTGGAAATAGAGGCAGGTTTTGTTGAAGCACTCAATAATCAGGGCTTGGCACTCGCCTCTCTCGGGCGCATGGATGATGCCTTGCAGTCATATGACCGGGCCATGCACGCCAAGCCGGATTATCTTGATGCCTTGTTCAATCGCGCCAATATTTTACTGGCACTCAAACGCTATCCAGAGGCTATCCGTGATTACGATGCGGTACTGTCGCTGCAGCCTGCGCATGTAGAGGCGCTCAACAACAAGGGTAATGCCTTGCAGGAAAGCGGCGATATACAGGCATCGGTAGCCTGTTATCTGAGCGCACTCACTCGTGCACCACAGCAGGCTGAAATCTATGTCTGCCTCGCCAATGCTTATAGTAAACAGGGCAAGGTAAATGAGTCTGCTGCACAGTATTACCGGTCTTTGCAATTGAAGCAGGACGGTTTTGGCGCACAGAATGCTGCCTTGCAACTGGCCATACTTCATTATTTGCATGGCGATGCCAACCAGGTTGCACCCTTGCTGCAATTGGCAAAAGGCATGCTGGCTTCTCCCACGCAACTGAGCGATGGTTCGAGGATATATTGCAGCTTCATGGTGAAGCTGGCGGACTGGTGGTCAACTGTTGGCATAAGCTGCTTCACTCAGCAGCCGCAAAACATCATGTACGTCATCGGTGAAAGCCATATGCTGTCCAGCCATAACAGCATAGTGACCTACCAGAGGCAACAGTGGCGCTGCAAAGGCAACTGGATAGAAGGTTGCAAACAATGGCATATCGGCAGCCCGGTGCATAATCACTACAAAGAACTGATGTATGCTTATCTGCAATCTTTTCCTGATGCGAGTACGGTCTTGTTGAGCATAGGCGAAATAGACTGTCGGCTTGATACTGGGATATTGCCCACGTGGAAAAAATCGCAGGATAAAAGTCTGATGGAGATTATTGATGCAACGATCAATGCTTATCTTCAGACACTGGTCAAGATGAATCAGGGCAAGCAACACAAATTTATCATCGCTGGTGTGCCGGCTGCCAATATCAGGTACGACCTGTTGCCAGAAGGCGAGCGTAAGGAATTTCTGGGTATGCTGGCAAGTTTCAATCAACGCTTGAAGAATTTATCCCTGGCTGCAGGAATGGATTTTCTTGACGTTTTTTCCATGACTGATGCTGGCGGAGCAAAATCTAATCAACAATGGCATATCGATGAACATCACCTAAGGCCAGATGGCATGGCTGCGGCCTTCGCAAACCACCTTGTTGCCAGCTAGAAATTACAACAGAGAAGCGCACAACTGACCGGGTTTTATCAAGCGGCTGGAAAATGCAATCGTCCACATGTGCGCAACGATGTGTTTGCAGAATATAAGCCTTGATTCAGGTTTATACTGTTGCAATTAAAATTGCACGCCATTATTTGAAATCAGTTCTATGAAAATCCTGTTCGTCCATCAAAATTTTCCCGGTCAGTTTGTTCATCTGGCACCTGCGTTGGCTGCTGATCGAGGCAATGAAGTGGTGGCCCTGAGCATGCACAAAGGAGCGCCTTCCTTATGGAATGGCGTCAAGATTTTTCCTTACCAGGCTACTCGTGGATCATGTGCGGAAATACATCCCTGGCTGGCCGATGCTGAACCTAAAGTTATTCGTGGTGAAGCGGCAATGCGTATGGCCTTGCAATTGCGTGAGCAAGGTTTTGAGCCGGATGTGATTATTGCCCATCCGGGCTGGGGTGAAAGCCTGTTTCTCAAACATGTCTGGCCCAAGGCAAAAGTCGGTATTTATGCCGAATTTTTTTATCATGTACGTGGTGCAGATGTTGGTTTCGATCTTGAATTTTCGGGCAACAGCATAGAGCAGGCGACCAAAGTGCAGCTCAAGAACATCAATAACTTGCTGAACATGGAGTTGGCCGATGCGGCGATCTCGCCTACCCACTGGCAAGCCAGTACATTCCCCTCTGCATTCCGTGATCGCATCAGTGTCATTCATGACGGCATCAATACCAACCTGGTTGCCCCCAATCCGGCAGTTGCGCTGAGTCTGGGGAGTGGTCTGACCCTGACCCGTGACGATGAGGTCATTACCTTCGTCAATCGCAATCTTGAACCATATCGCGGCTATCATATTTTCATGCGTGCTTTGCCGCAGATATTGACTGCCCGTCCGCATGCACAGATCCTGCTGGTTGGTGGCGACGAAGTCAGCTATGGCGCGAAATCTCCAGATGGCCAATCATGGAAAGATATTTTCTTTAATGAAATACGCCCCCAGTTATCTGAAAGTGCCTTGAAGCGCATACATTTCCTCGGAAATATCCCGTATCAACACTTCATTCCCTTGTTGCAGTTGTCACGCATCCACGTTTACCTGACTTATCCTTTTGTCCTGTCCTGGAGTTTATTGGAAGCAATGAGTGCAGGTTGTGCCATCGTGGCCTCTGATACCCAGCCTTTGCATGAGGCAATACGTCACAATGAAACTGGCAGGCTGGTCGACTTCTTTGATGCACAGGGCCTGGCAAAAGAAGTTTGTGATTTGCTTGAACAGCCCGAGGAAAGAGCGAGGCTAGGCGAGAACGCTCGCAAATTTGCCTGTGAATTTTATGACCTGGAGAAAGTGTGCTTACCTGCGCAACTTGAATGGGTTTACAGTTTGGCCAGAGATACACAAATTAACAAATCTGGTGATATATCTGCACAATCACTTGTAAACACGGTAGTAATTGAGTTAAAATAACACTGTAGCCAGCAAGACCATTAAGAACTCGGCGCCCCGCAACGGATATTGTGGGGCGTTTTTTTTGTTCCTGGCTCTTGCCTGAAGTCATACTGGCTATGACATAGTCGGTTGCTTCTCAAGGAAAGGCGCTTTGCCCAACATCAGCAGAATAGCTGACATCCGTATCTGATGTGATGGTCGCAGCAGATGTCGCACCCGATCATAAGAATCTGCCCCCCCTTGTTTTAGAAAAAGTTCTGTAAAAACAAAACCTTACCCAATTTCCTGTCCATGTGCGCTGCCATGAATGAATTGACAATATGGGGAGTACCTTGTTGATTTCAATAGTTGCCATAGCTAAAAAACAGGCAATATGAGGATACAGGTGGGGGTATATAAAAAATCCGCGTATTGATACACAAAACACGTTTTAAAAGCGTAAAACTTGTGTTACGCTTTCGAAAAATGTGACGTAGATCACATTTAATTGATTTGTGAACGGTGATAATGCCGCCTTGCTCTAAAAATGCATTTGAAACTGTCCTTGTCTTTATCTGCAAGACAGAATCACTCGGCGGCTACCTTTTAAATTGCGTTGTTTTTAGCACTTTAATGTGCAAAGAATACAAATGATCTCGAAACTAAAACTTCCACAATCTGAAATTGCCCAAGTCTTGCTGACTTTTAAAAGTGCATTCAGGACCGTTGGCATTTTCAGTGCCATCATCAATTTATTGATGTTAGCACCTTCCCTGTACATGTTGCAGGTTTATGATCGTGTTTTGCAAAGCCGCAACGAAATCACTTTGTTGATGTTGACAATGCTGATGCTGGGTGCTTATGGCTTGATGAGCGCGCTGGAATACATACGCAGCTTCGTTTTGATACGTCTTGGCGCCAAGCTTGATATGCAGATGAATAAGCGTATCTACACTGCCGCATTTGAGCAAAACCTGAAGCGCGGTGGCGGTAATGCCGGTCAAGCATTGCAAGACCTGACGCAGATACGTCAGTTCCTTACAGGTGCTGGCTTGTTCGCTTTCTTTGATGCGCCGTGGTTCCCGTTCTACCTGGCAGTTATCTTCATGTTCGACGCCTACCTGGGCTTGTTTGCCCTGGCTGCCGTGATCATCATGGTGATCCTGGCGTATGCCAATGAAGTGGTCTCCAAGAAGCCTCTGACCGAAGCCAATACCATGGCCATTATCTCCAGTAACCTGGCTACCAACAACCTGCGCAATGCAGAAGTGATTGAAGCCATGGGCATGCTGCCTAACCTGATGTCGCGCTGGTTCAAATTGCATGGCCGCTTCCTGCAATTGCAGGCAGAAGCGAGCGAAAAATCCGGTATTGTTACTGCTTTAAGTAAATTTGTACGCGTTTCCGTACAGTCCCTGGTGCTGGGCTTTGGTGCCTTGCTGGTTATCGAGGGCAAGATGTCACCGGGCATGATGATCGCCGGTTCCATTTTACTTGGTAAAGCGACTGGCCCTATCGATCAGCTGATTGGTGTGTGGAAGCAATGGAGTACTGTCAAGGGTGCTTATGGTCGCCTCAATGAATTGCTCGGCTCCAACCCACCACGCCAGGCTGGCATGGACTTGCCCAAGCCGCAGGGCGCCCTGTCTGTAGAAGGCGTGACTGCTGCGCCTCCGGGTTCTACCGTTGTTGTCTTGAAAGGCTTGACCATGGCCTTGCAGCCTGGTGATGTACTCGGCGTGATCGGACCTTCAGGCTCCGGCAAGTCCACACTGGCACGTTTGCTGGTTGGCGTATGGCCTTCACAGGTAGGTAAAGTCCGTCTTGACGGCGCTGATATCTACCAGTGGAATAAAGACCAGCTTGGCCCCAGTATCGGTTACCTGCCGCAGGACATAGAATTGTTTGCAGGTACCGTAGCAGAAAATATTGCACGTTTTGGTGAGGTTGATTCGGAAAAAGTCATTCTGGCATCCAAGCGTGCTGGTGTGCATGACCTGATCCTGCACTTCCCGCAAGGTTACGACACTCGCCTGGGTGACGGCGGCGCCGGTTTGTCCGGTGGACAGAAACAGCGTATAGGCCTGGCTCGCGCCATGTATGACGATCCGTCCCTGCTGGTACTGGATGAACCGAACTCCAACCTGGATGACGCTGGTGAGCAGGCACTGGTCATGGCAATCAATGATCTGCGCCAACGTGGCAAGACCATCGTCCTGATCACCCACCGTACGACCATACTGGGCGCAACCACCAAGCTCTTGCTGTTACGTGATGGTATAGGCCAGGCCTTTGGCCCGCGTGACCAGGTACTGGCTGCCCTGAACCAGGCAAATCAACAGCAAATGCAACAAGCACAGCAAGCGGCAGCGGCTCAGCAAGCTGCCCAGGCGGCACAGCAGGCACAGGCGCAAAACGGCCTGCAATCAGCTTCATCTGAACCGCCGGCAGATACCCAGGCAAGAATTAACGCCAGTGTCGATGAGCAGGCAAGTGCGACAGCCGAAGAACAGGAATAATCATGAAAAACGCATTGGTTAAAAAGAGCAATGTCACTGACGTGGCAACGCAGAACGTAGAAATTCTGGAAGTCAATACAGATGCCCGCGTGTATTCCAGAATGGGCTGGGCCATCGTCATTATCGGCGTGCTTGGTTTCCTGATATGGGCATTTACAGCACCGCTGGACAAAGGCGTGCCCATGAGTGGCAATGTCGCCGTTGCATCCAGCCGCAAGGTAATACAGCATCAGACAGGTGGTACCGTTGACGAAATCCTGGTCAAGGACGGTGATGTCGTCAAGGCAGGTCAGACCTTGTTGAAAATGAATAGTGTTTCAGCAAAAGCAGCGGCAGAAGTAACCCGTGTGCAATTGTTCACCGCCAAGGCCGTTGAAGCCAGGCTGCTGGCTGAGCGTGATGGCGCCAAGAGTATCAATTTTCCGAAAGAGCTGAACGACGCAAAAACGGATGTTCGTGTTGCCAATAGCGTATTGCTGCAACAGCAGTTGTTTTCCAGCCGTCAGATTTCCTTCCAAAGCGAAATTGGCGCGATTGATGAAAATATTGCCGGCCTGAAGTCGCAATTGAAAGGCCTGGAAGATTCCATGGTCAGCAAAAAGCAGCAACAACAGTTCCTGAAAGAGCAACTCGATGGTTTGCGTGACCTGGCCAAAGATGGCTATATCGCCAGAAACCGCCTGCTTGACCAGGAACGTACCTATGCCCAGGTGAATGGCAGTATTTCTGAAGACCTGGGTAATATGGGTCGTGTATCGCGTCAGGTCATGGAATTGAGCCTGCGTAAGTCACAGCGTCTGCAGGATTACCAAAAAGAAATCCGTACCCAGCTGACCGATATCCAGAAAGAAGCAGAAGCCTTGCAAAATCGCATGACAGCGCTTGATTTTGACCTTAACAATATCGCCGTGAAGGCGCCGGTGGACGGTACTGTTGTTGCACTCAATGTATTTACCAAAGGCGCTGTTGTGCCGGGTGGTTTTAAACTGATGGAACTGGTGCCGCAGGATGACGCGCTGATCGTTGAGGCCAGCCTGCCAGTCAACCTGGTTGACAAGGTGCATGCCGGCCTGAAAACTGAATTGATTTTCTCCGCATTCAACACCAACACTACACCGCATATCCCAGGCGTCATTACCCAGGTATCAGCTGACCGTACTGTCGATGAAAGGACAGGTCAGGCTTTCTATAAAGTGCGCGCCGAAGTGGCCCCTGAAGGCAAGAAGATGATTGCCAACCTGAACATCCGCCCTGGTATGCCGGTTGAGATGTTTGTCAGCACCGGTGGTCGCACCATGATGAACTACTTGCTCAAACCAGTGATTGACCGCGCCCATTCTGCCATGACCGAGGACTGATCATGAAAAAATCATGGAAACGCCTTAATGTGATTGCTGCTGCCTGCGGATTCTTGATGGCTACCGCAGGTCAGGTACAAGCCATGGGACTGTTACAGGCTTATGAAGCAGCACTGATGAATGATCCAGCCTATCGTGCGGCAGTATCTGAAAATATAGCTGGCAAGGAATATAGAAACATAGGCCGGGCTGGATTGCTGCCAACGATTCAATATAACTATGGGACATCAAAAAACAGGGCGGAACAAACACAACCTAATCCCTTTGTTGTTGCTCAACCTGACAGGCCTACGATTACTTCGGATTATGATTACACCAGCCTGACCAATACGTTGTCGCTACGTCAGACTTTGTTTAGCCTGGATACAACAGCCCGTTACAGGCAAGGTATTGCACAGACCAATTACAGTGATGCGATCTTTTCAGCTCGGAGCAAGGACCTGATCATACGTTTGGTCAGTGCTTATGCTGACGCAAAATATGCAGAAGATCAGCTTGATCTGTTCCGTGCACAGCGTGATGCCTATGCGGAACAAAAGCGTATCAATGAGCGCATGTTTGAAAAGGGTGAAGGTACCAAGACCGATATGCTGGAAACACAGGCAAAACTGGATATCGCGGAGTCACAAGTCATTGAAGCGCAAGACAATCTGCTGAATGCCAGAAATACTTTTTCAGCAATTGTTGGTAAGGACGTGACGCAGTTGGATGGCTTGCGCCCGGAGTTCAAGGTTATGCCGGGTTCACTGTCCGGTTTTGATGAATGGATGCAAGTGGCAATGGATAATAATCCTGAAATATCTGCTGCCCAATATACGGTTGAATCTGCGGAACAAGAGATCAGCAAGAGCAAGGCCGGACACACTCCGCGCCTGGAACTCAATGCTAGTTACAACCGCGCTATTGCTGATAGCCTGACCAATCGCACGCAGGACCAGACAATAAAAAGTATAGGCGTGAGTTTGATTATCCCAATTTACTCTGGAGGATATGTCAACGCAATCAGCAATCAGGCCGTGGCAAATCGCGATAAGGCCAAGGCGGATCTTGAGTCGACACGTAACCGCATATCGATAGAATTGCGTAAACAATATAATGCGGTACAGACAAGTGTGACCAAGATTGGCGCTTTGCAGAAATCCGTTGATTCCTCGACATTGTTAGTTGAGGCGACAAAGCAAAGTGTCAAGGGTGGAGTGCGTATTAACCTGGATGTCTTGAGTGCAGAGCAGCAACTAGTAGCAGCCAAGCGTGATTTGGCTCAGGCTAAGTACAATTATTTGATTAGTTTCCTGAAGTTACGAGTTGCTGCTGGTACGGTAAACATGGATGATATGCAGGCTGTAGCGAACTATTTTTCACCAATGAATTAATCCGGGGAAAATTTTCAGTAAAAAGGCAGTCATTTGACTGCCTTTTTCCGTTTTAAGTCCTGCGACTTCTTTTCATTTAGCCTGCCAGTTTCTTCTTCAGCAATTCATTGACCTGAGCCGGGTTGCCTTTGCCCTTGGTCGCTTTCATCGCCTGGCCAACCAGAGAGTTGAATGCTTTCTCTTTACCCGCACGGTATTCATCAACGGATTGCTGGTTGGCGGCCATGACTTCGTCAATGATTTTTTCCAGAGCGCCGACGTCAGAGATTTGTTTCAGGCCCTTGGCATCGATGACCTGATCAGCCAGATTCGCGTCAGCAGAGGGTGCTTCCCACATTGCCGCAAACACTTCCTTGGCGATCTTGTTGGAGATCGTGCCATCAGCGATACGCTGCAACAATAACGCCAGTTGTGCTGCCGTCACAGGGATGGCGCTGATATCGAGGCCTTCACGGTTCAGGGTGGCTGATACGTCCCCCATCATCCAGTTGGCGGCAGGTTTGGCTTGTGCCGCACCTGCGGCGGCAACTACCGCTTCAAAATAGGTTGCCATGCCCTTGGATTGGGTCAGGACGGTTGCATCATATTCGGGCAAACCCAATTGTTCAATAAAGCGCTGGCGCATGGCGGATGGCAGTTCAGGCATGGTGGCGCGTACCTGCTCCACCCATTCGCGGCTGATTTTCAGCGGTGGCAGGTCAGGGTCAGGGAAGTAGCGATAGTCCATCGAATCTTCCTTGTCGCGCATTTTTACAGTGACCTTTTTATCCGGGTCATAAAGGCGTGTTTGCTGCACGACCTTGCCACCGTCTTCTATTAGCTCTATCTGACGGCGCACTTCGTAATTGATCGCTTCTTCGAGGAAGCGGAAAGAGTTCAGGTTTTTGATTTCGCAACGCGTGCCAAATTCCTTTTGTCCGACAGGGCGTACAGAAACGTTGGCATCGCAACGGAAAGAGCCTTCCTGCATATTGCCGTCACAGATATCGAGCCAGACGACCAGCGAATGCAGGGCCTTGGCGTAAGCAACAGCTTCGGCAGCACTGCGCATGACTGGTTCGGTCACGATTTCCAGCAAGGGTGTGCCTGCACGGTTCAGGTCTATGCCTGTCATACCCTGGGCTGCACCGTGAGTGGATTTGCCAGCATCTTCTTCCAGGTGGGCACGTGTCAGTTCTATATTCCTGAATTCAGTCTTGCCATCTTTTTCAAACACGCAAGGCACGAAACCACCCTGTACTACCGGGATTTCAAACTGGCTGATCTGATAGCCTTTGGGCAGGTCAGGGTAGAAATAATTTTTGCGGGCAAAGATGGACTCAGGCGCGACTACCGCACCGATAGCCAGGCCAAACTGTATGGCTTTTTCGACGGCGCCCTTGTTCATGACTGGCAATACGCCAGGCAGTGCCAGGTCAACCGGGCTGGCCTGGGTATTGGGTTCAGCACCAAACTGTGTTGAAGAGCCGCTGAAAATTTTTGAGTTGGTCTTGAGTTGCGCATGCGTCTCAAAACCGATAACGACTTCCCATTGCATAATATTTCCTCGTCTTATCTTATTGTGCCTGCTGATTGACATATTTACAGAGCAGGCGGCACATCATTTCATTACTCGTATGTACAGAGCCCGGTCCTGGTATTTACCGTCAGCTCTGAAAAATTCCTGCGTGAGCCGCATAGCGCAGGGCAAGTGGGCTTGATACGCAGGGCATCACCTTCACGTTCCAGGCGTATGCTGCATTGTGAGCCTCTGTCCACATCATAACCGCGCTTTTGTCTTGCTGACTGCGCATTCTTGAGTCGTATGCGCCAGCCCTTTTCTGTCAGTTCTGCTTCCAGGCCATCTTCAGTATCTATGCTGCAGTCATGTCCGCGATTACTGCGAAATACTGAAGACTCCCATTGAAACTCAGTGATCTCAGTACCATGCAATTGCATGCGTGCCTGATCGCTGTAAATCAGGCGCTCGCCGCTCGCATCTTCCTGCAGCGTTTGTGTGCAGGCGATATGCGTGTCCAGTGTCTGTGCCGACAAGGTTCCGCCTATCAGCAACATGGCTACACCCAGGAAGTTTTTCAAGCTCATACAGGGCTGCGCGTATGCCAGTCAGTTGCTTGCTGGAATTGGTGAGCGACATTGAGTAATTTCGCTTCATCAAAATAATTGCCGATCAACTGCAAACCTACCGGACGCTTGCCATTCTTGTCACCCTGGCCGAAACCGCAAGGGATGGACATGCCAGGCAAGCCAGCCAGGCTGGTTGACAGGGTAAAGATGTCAGCCAGGTAGTTGGCTACCGGGTCGTCGGCTTTGGAACCCAGATCCCACGCAACGGTTGGCGCCACCGGTCCCATGATGACATCACACTTTTCAAAGGCAGCGGCAAAATCCTGGGCGATCAGACGGCGTATTCTTTGTGCCTGCAAATAATAAGCATCGTAGTAACCGTGCGACAATACATAAGCACCGACCAGGATACGGCGTTTGACTTCGGCACCAAAACCTTCGGCGCGTGACTTCTTGTACATGTCTTCGAGGTCTTTGTAGTCGGCGGCACGATGACCATAACGCACGCCGTCAAAACGGCTCAGGTTGGAAGACGCTTCTGCCGGCGCAATCACATAATATACAGGGATGGACAGCTCGGTTTTTGGCAGGGAGATTTCTACCAGCGTTGCACCCAGTTTTTCGTACTCTGCCAATGCAGCGCGTACCGCCTGTTCCACATCTGCGGCCAAACCAGCAGAGAAAAATTCCTTGGGTACGCCTATGCGCAGGCCTTGCAGGGATTTGTTCAGGTCACGGTTGAAATCTTCTTTTTTGCGTTCGAGAGAAGTTGAATCCTTCTCATCGAAGCCTGTCATCGCATTGAGCAAAATACCGCAATCTTCGGCTGTCTGGGCGATCGGGCCACCCTGATCGAGTGAGGAGGCAAAAGCGATCATGCCATAACGCGACACGCTGCCATAAGTTGGTTTAATGCCCGTGACGCCACAAAACGATGCTGGCTGGCGAATGGAGCCGCCGGTATCGGTAGCAGTCACTGCAGGCGCCAGGCGCGCCGCAATCGCTGCGGCCGAACCACCGGAAGAACCGCCGGGCACTGCAGTTTTGTCCCAGGGATTTTTGACGGCGCCAAAATATGAATTTTCATTGGCAGAGCCCATGGCGAATTCATCACAATTCAATTTGCCCAGAGTGACTGTACCGGCTTTATTGAATAACTCAACCACGGTTGCATCGAAAGGGCTGACATAATTTTCAAGCATGCGCGAACCGGCAGTGGAACGCCAGTCACGGGTGACGAAAATATCTTTATGGGCGATAGGTACGCCCGTCAATACACCGGCATCGCCACTGGCCAGACGGGCATCTGCTGCTGCCGCCTGTTGCAAGGTCCATTCAGGATTCACATGCAGGAAGGCATTGAGGTCACTGGCAGCAATACGGTTCAGATAATGCTGCGCAAGTTCGGTGGCGGAAACCTGCTTGCTTTGCAACAGGGCGGATAATTGCGAAATTGTCTTGGTATGCATAAGTGGAATATGACTTATTCAGTCTCAATAACCTGGGGTACGAGGTAAAGGCCATCCTGGGTTGCTGGCGCTGGTTTTTGATAGTCTTCACGACGATTGCTTTCGCTGACCACGTCTTCACGCAAACGCAAGGCCATCTCTGGCAGCAGGGCGGCGATAGGGTGGCTCAAGGGGGCTACACCAGTGGTGTCGACAGCCTTCAGCTGCTCAACCAGGGAAAAAATACCATTGAGTTTTTCCAGCGTGGAAACTTGTTCCTCTGCCGAAGTCTCCAGCTTTGCCAGATTGGCAATTCTTTTCACATCTTCAAGTGTCAGTGACATAGTTCAAGGGCGCTGTTAAGGCGCGAAAAATAGTGTCAAAAAATACAAAATTCGACGGCTCACCAAAAGCTTGTTTTTAGGTGTTGGTATCGAATAAATTTAAACAGATTATAAGGTAGAATGGCGGGTTAATGCCCTAAATGGCTTGCTAAATCCCCTAACTTGCCCGGAGTCTGGCTAGCTGGCTGGTTTCCGGCGGAGTCGGGTAGGGGTAAAAATTCGGTCGCGCAGCCCTATGACAGGGTTGTGCCCACAATCAGTTAAATACAGGACAATACATGTTTGGTTTTTTACGTAGTTATTTTTCAAATGATCTGGCGATCGATCTGGGGACGGCCAACACACTGATCTACGTCCGCAGCCAGGGTATCGTGCTTGATGAACCATCCGTTGTGGCCATCCGCCAGGAAGGCGGCCCTAACGGCAAGAAAACTATCCAGGCCGTTGGTAAAGAAGCCAAGCAGATGCTGGGCAAGGTGCCGGGTAATATTGAAGCTATCCGTCCTATGAAGGACGGTGTGATTGCCGACTTTACCGTCACCGAGCAGATGCTCAAGCAATTCATCCGCATGGTGCATGATACCAAGTTCTTCAAACCTTCACCGCGCATCATTATCTGCGTACCTTGCGGCTCTACCCAGGTAGAACGCCGTGCGATCCGTGAATCAGCGCTGGGCGCAGGTGCATCCCAGGTATACCTGATTGAAGAACCGATGGCTGCAGCAATCGGCGCTGGTTTGCCGGTATCTGAAGCAACCGGCTCTATGGTGGTTGATATTGGTGGCGGTACCACGGAAGTCGGCATCATTTCGCTTGGCGGCATGGTCTACAAAGGTTCTGTCCGTGTTGGTGGCGACAAGTTTGATGAAGCCATCGTCAACTACATCCGTCGCAACTACGGCATGTTGATCGGCGAACAGACTGCCGAAGCGATCAAGAAAGCCATCGGCTCTGCCTTCCCCGGTTCTGAAGTCAAGGAAATGGAAGTCAAGGGACGTAACCTGTCAGAAGGCATTCCACGTTCATTCACCATCTCCAGCAATGAAATCCTGGAGGCATTAACTGATCCTCTCAACAACATCGTCTCAGCAGTCAAGAATGCGCTGGAACAGACTCCTCCAGAACTCGGTGCTGACATTGCCGAGAAAGGCATGATGCTGACCGGTGGCGGTGCACTCCTGCGTGACCTTGATCGTTTGCTGATGGAAGAAACCGGCTTGCCAGTGATTGTGGCTGAAGACCCTCTGACTTGTGTGGTGCGTGGTTCAGGCATGGCATTGGAACGCATGGATAAACTGGGTTCGATTTTCTCTTACGAATAAAAAGCTGCAGGTTTACAGGGACGCCTGGTGCTGCATCTGTGCCCGGCCCCCTTGGCTGATGTCGCATTCATCCGGTCATGCTGACTGGAAAAGAGTATATTGATTCGCTGATTGAGCCGTTTATTGAGAAACACCGGTAAAGTATGGACTACAGCCCGCCACCACTCTTCAAGCAAGGCGCATCTGCGCGTGCGAGGGTGGTTTTCTTTGCCGTTCTGGCGATTTTTATATTAGTCGTTGATGCCCGCCTTAAGTCATTGACCCTGGTCAGACAGGTGCTGGGCAGCATCCTGTATCCGATACAGATGGTTGCCGTCATGCCACGTGACGCCACCATGCGCATGGCAGATTATTTTGTCTCAGTGAATGCGCTGGAAAAAGAGAACCTGCAACTAAAGCGACAGCAGACCCAGAATGCCATCACCCTGCAGCAATCAGGGCAACTGCTGGCAGAAAACACTCACCTGCGCAATTTACTCGAGGCGCGTGAACGTCTGCAGGTGAAATCCGTCATGGCAGAAATCATTTACGATGCCCGTGACCCGGCGACCCGTAAGGTAATTATTGACCGTGGCATCAAGCATGGCTTGACTGTCAGTCAGCCGGTCATTGATGACAAGGGTGTGGTCGGGCAGGTCACCAGGGTTTTCCCACTGACTGCCGAAGTGACGTTGCTGACTGACAAAAACCAGGCCATACCCGTACAGATTTTACGTAACGGCTTGCGTAGCGTTGCTTACGGACGTGGCCAGTCGAGTTACCTGGACATGCGCCTGACCGCCAATGCCGACATACAAAACGGTGATCAACTGGTGACCTCAGGCATAGACGGCGTGTACCCGTCTGGTTTGGCCGTAGCCAAGGTCGTGCAGGTAGAAAACAAGGCAACGACGACGTTTGAAAGCATCTTGTGTGTGCCGACAGCCGGCATAGATCGCAACAAGCATTTGCTGGTCTTGCTGGTCGCGACCGACAATCTGTCGCGTCCGGATACCGAAGATGTGCGTGCCAAAAAAGAAAAAATCAATCGCAAGGTGACGCGTGATGCAGCTGCACCGACATCGGACATCAAACCGGTCGATCAGCCCATGAAAGACTTGCCGGTGACTGACAGTCCAGCCAGACCTGTTGCGCCGGTGACGGCTGTACCTGCATCCACGGCCAGGGAGAAAAAACCGTGAATAGTCCCCATTACATCCTGTTGCCAGTTAATCCGGTATTTATTGCCGTCAGCTTTGCAATTGCCTTCTTCCTCAATTTCCTTCCCTGGGGCAACTGGATGGCGGTACCGGACTTTGTCGCGCTTGTCCTGGTGTTCTGGACCATACACCAGCCACGCAAGGTCGGTATAGGTGTGGCTTTTGCAATGGGCTTGCTGATGGATGTCCACGATTCCATCAATCTCGGTGAAAATGCCCTGGCCTATACCCTGTTGTCTTATTTCGCCATCATGATACACAGGCGTGTTTTGTGGTTTCATCCACTGACTCAATCCCTGCATGTGTTCCCTCTGTTTCTGTTTGCCCAGGCGGTCCAGTTGCTTGTTCGTTTGCTGGTGGCACCAGATGCCCATTTCCCTGGCTGGACCTATTTCACGGTCAGCCTGGTAACGACAGTGCTGTGGCCGGTCGCAACACTGTTATTGCTGGCTCCCCAACGGCGGGCGATAGATAAAGATGACACGCGTCCTATCTAAGAGCCTGTTCGGGATCTTACTGCGCGAGCGCGGGTTGTGGCTTATGCGGGGCTCATGTGCTGCTCAAAATGCTCATGTACTACAGTACATTCCGCTTTTTGCGCTGCTCTTCACCCTGCTGACGCTCGCTCGCTACAGATCCCAAACAGGTTCTAAGCTGCCGCTACGCTATCGCTGCCTGCTTCAATTTTTTTGCTATGACTGAACTCAAGAACACGGAACGCGAATTGCATCATTTCCGCATGCGCCTGTTATTCATAGGCACATTCGTCTTCCTTTGTTTTGCAGCCCTGATTACCCGTTTTGTCTGGCTACAGATCATCAAGCATGATGACTATGCCCTGCTGGCAGACGAAAACCGCATAGACATCGTGCCGGTGGTTCCTAACCGAGGTTTGATCATGGACAGGAACGGTGTCATCCTGGCGCGTAATTATTCTGCCTACACGTTGGAAATCACGCCTTCCAAGATACGCCAGGACATGGATATTCTGATCGATCAACTGGCCTTGCTGGTTGATATACAGCCCAAGCATCGCAAGCGTTTTCGCAAGCTGCTGGAGGATTCCAAGAATTTTGAAAGCCTGCCCATACGTACGCGCCTGACTGATGATGAGGTTGCCCGTTTCACGGCGCAACGCTTCCGCTTTCCTGGCGTTGACATCCAGGCGCGCCTGTTTCGCCAGTATCCGCAAGGGGATTCTGCTTCACACGTCATTGGCTACATAGGCCGCATTAGTCCCAAGGATGCTGAAGTCATCGATGAGATGGAAGATGCCGCCAACTATAACGGTACCGATTACATCGGCAAGGAAGGCCTGGAAAAAAGTTACGAAAAAATCCTGCACGGAAACACCGGCTTTGAAGAAGTCGAAGTGTCTGCTGGTGGGCGGGCCGTGCGCGTACTGTCACGTTCTGCGCCGACTTCAGGCAAGAACCTGATCCTGTCAGTTGACATAGAATTGCAAAAAGTCATAGAAGAAGCATTTGGCGACAGACGTGGCGCCCTGGTGGCCATTGAACCGGCAACCGGTGATGTGCTGGCCTTTGTATCCAAGCCGACGTATGACCCGAATCTGTTTGTTGAGGGTATCGATCAGCAGAGCTGGAATGAACTCAATACTTCGGAAGACAAGCCATTGCTGAACCGCCCTCTGACGGGGGCCTACCCGCCAGGCTCTACTTACAAGCCTTTCATGGCGCTGGCTGCGCTGGAACTGGGGAAACGCACCACGACACAGGCAATTTCCGACCCTGGTTACTTCACTTTCGGTAATCATACCTTCAAGGATGATAAAGCAGGCGGTCACGGCATGGTCGACATGTACCGTTCCATCGTGCATTCCTGTGACACGTATTATTATTCCCTGGCAAACGACCTGACCGTTGATGTCATGCACGATTTCATGGCGCCCTTCGGGTTTGGCCAAAAGACAGGTATAGATCTTGAACATGAGCGTACCGGCCTGTTGCCTTCGACGGAATGGAAGCGTACTGCCTTCAAGAAGCCTGAACAAAAACGCTGGGTGCTTGGTGATACGATTTCCCTTGGTATTGGTCAGGGGCAGAACACCTTTACTCCCTTGCAAATGGCGCATGCCATGGCGACGCTGGCAAACAATGGCGTGATCATGAAACCGCATCTGGTCAAGATGACGGAAGACCCGCAGAGCAGGCAGAGAACGCTGACCGTACCTAAAGAAAGCGGACGCATTCCACTGAAGCAGGAAAATGTCGACTTCATCAAGAACGCCATGGTGGGCGTGACCAAGGAAGGTACCTCGGCGCGGGTTTTTGCCAATACCGAATATGTTTCTGGCGGCAAGACCGGTACAGCCCAGGTCGTGGGTATTAAAAAAGGGGAGAAATACAACGCCAAAACCATCGCGGCACGGCATATAGATCACTCGCTGTATATCGCTTTTGCACCTGCTGACAAGCCCAAGATAGCGCTTGCCATCATTGTCGAAAATGGCGGCTTTGGTGCTGAAGCAGCGGCACCTATCGTGCGCAAGGCCATGGATTATTATTTGCTGGGCAAGCGTCCGCAAGACAAAGACAAGGACCATGCACCACCGCAGCCCAAGCCGCAAAGCGACATGGCCCTGTTCCGCTCCGACGCGGAAATCAAGGCACCTGCCGAGCCTGACCCAGGTCCAAAACCCGGCGGCGAAACCACAGGCAACAAGGATTGATCATGCAAAAACGTCACATCAACTGGCATTTTATCCGCTCACATATCCTGGTGTTTGATGCCACCCTGGCGATCCTGATCTTCCTCATCATGTCCATAGGCATTGTGACCATGTACTCTGCCGGTATGGATTTCCCTGGTCGGGTCGAAGATCATGTCAGGAATATCCTGGTGTCTTTCTTCATCATGTGGGTAGCCGCGAACATACCGCCGCAAACCCTGATGCGCTTTGCCATCCCTATCTACACCTTTGGGGTGGCGCTGTTGATTGCCGTGGCCCTGTTCGGACTGGTCAAGAAAGGCTCGCGCCGCTGGCTGTATGTCGGCATGCAGATACAGCCGTCAGAGATGATGAAGATCGCCACGCCCCTGATGCTGGCCTGGTATTTCCAGAAACGTGAAGGTGCTCTGCGCTGGCGGGATTTCGTTGTCGCTGCCGTGATACTTGGCATTCCGGCTGCTCTGATTGCCAAGCAGCCCGATCTGGGTACCGCCATGCTGGTGGTGGCGGCAGGTTTTTCCGTGGTGTTCCTGGCGGGGCTGTCCTGGAAGTTTCTGGTTTCACTGGGTGCGGCGGCGGCGGTCATCATTCCCACCGTGGTCTGGCCCATGCTGCACGACTATCAGCGTGACCGTGTACTGACCATGCTGGACCCGAATCGGGATCCGCTCGGCAAGGGTTTCCACATCATACAGTCAACCATTGCCCTGGGTTCTGGCGGCCTGCATGGCAAGGGATTCCTGAAAGGGACGCAGGCGCATCTTGAATTTATCCCGGAGCATACGACAGATTTTATTTTTGCCGTGTTTTCAGAAGAGTTTGGTTTTGTCGGTAACGTCATCCTGGTGGTATTGTACTTCCTGCTGATCCTGCGCTGCCTGATGATCGCCTCCAACGCCCCCACCTTGTTTGCGCGTTTGATGGCTGGTGCCGTGACTATGATATTCTTTACCTATGCCTTCGTGAATATGGGCATGGTCAGCGGCATCGTGCCGGTAGTTGGGGTACCCTTGCCTTTCATGAGCTATGGGGGTACCGCATTGGTAACCTTGGGTATGGGATTGGGATTCATGATGAGTGTACAGCGCAATCGAAAACTGGTGCAGACATGAGCCCGTCGCAGAAGAACGCGCGACTGCTGATGCTGGGAGCAATTGCCAGCCTGCTGGCTGCCTGTGGCAGTGCCCCCAAACAGCCCGTCATCATTGCCGATACCCAGAAACCATCGACGACCAGCAAGCCGGGTAATGGCCAGACTCCGGCACTGCCTAAGGCCAGTTCCGGGCGCGGCGCCTATTACAAGGACGACGGCCCCGGCGATAACCCGCCCGAAGGCCTGGAAAATACCGTAGACCCTATACCGATGGTGGAAGATTTTTCCCGGTCCGGCAACAAACCGTATGTTGTATTTGGCAAAACCTATACACCGATTGCAGACAATACCACGCCATTCATACAGCGCGGTGTCGGCAGCTGGTATGGTAAGAAATTCCACGGGCAAAAGACGTCGTCTGGCGAGCTGTATGACATGTACAAGATCACGGCTGCCCACCCTGTTCTGCCGATTCCCTCGTATGCGCGGGTGACCAATACCAGTAACGGCAAACAGATCATCGTGCGTATTAACGACAGGGGGCCTTTTCATTCCAGCCGTATTATCGACCTGTCTTACACCGCCGCCCTGAAACTTGATGTGATCGGCAAGGGCAGCAGCCAGCTCGAAGTGGAGCGCCTGTTACCATCCGACATAGAAAGAATGGCGGAAAACCGCAAAAATCAGCCGGTGCAGGCAAGCAGGCAAGAGGCGGCAGTGACTACCATGCCGGTTGCAGCGAAATCTGCCCCCGTAGTGCGTAGTCTGGAGCGCAGCAGCGACAAGCCGCAGGCAGGCATGAGCATGGAAGAACTGCTTGCCGCACAAGACAGCAAACCTGTTGAGAAATTCACTGCTCCTGCAGCCGGCCCGGTGAATGCTGTTGCCAGTAACAATGCTGCCAATAATACGACCAACACTACCAGTATCCCTGCTACACCAGCTACCCCAGGCTACTACATACAGTTTGGCGCGTATGCGATCAGGGCCAATGCAGAAGCCATCATGAATCACCTCAAGGGCCGGGCTACCAGCCAGCTGCCTGGTTTTGACATTGTCCAGCAGGGCAGCTTGTACAGGCTGGTCAGTGGTCCGTTTGCCAATCGTTCTGAAGCCAGCGCAGCGATTGCCCAGGCAGGGGAGCTGGGCATAGGCAAGCCGCTCGTCGTGCAGCGCTAGCATCTGACCCAGGTCGTCCCGGTTTTGTCAGTCCTGGCTGTCTGTGGCTTTCATTTCAAGCGCCAGTTGATACAGGGCGTTTTTCTTTTGACCGGTCAATTGGGCTGCCAGTGACGCTGCCTGTTTGACTGAGCATTCTTCCAGCAGGATGGACAATACTCGCCTGGCTTCCAGGCTTTGCTCGTCTTCAGCGGCTGCGGCGGCTTCGACAAGGATTACATACTCGCCTTTTTCCCTGTGATTGTCGGCAGCCAGCCAGGATTGTGCTTCCACCAGGCTGCATCGATGAATTTCTTCAAACAATTTGCTGACTTCACGCGCCAGCACGACGCGGCGGACTCCGCCAAACACTTCGCACATGGCAATGATAGTCTCTTGTATGCGGTGTGGCGCTTCGTAGAAAATCAGGCTGGCGGGCAAGGACTGTACTTCACGCAATACGGTTTCACGTTGCCCTGCCTTGGCTGGCAGAAAACCGACAAAGTAAAAGCGGTCATGGATCAGACCACTGGCTGACAGGGCGCTGATGGCCGCCGAAGCACCGGGCAGGGGCGTGACCGGCATGTGGGCAAGTTTGACTGCATCGACGATTTTGGCACCAGGATCGGAAACGCCCGGTGTGCCGGCATCTGACACCAGGGCAATACGCTCACCGGCTTGCAGGCGGGCCAGGATTTTTTCTGCCACCTCACGTTCATTATGTTGATGAGCCGCGATCAAAGGCTTGCTGATACCATAGCGTGCCATCAACTGAGCGGTATTGCGGGTATCTTCACAGGCAATCGCATCGACCAGTGACAGCAGATGCAAGGCACGCAGTGAAATATCCGCAATATTTCCAATTGGCGTGGCGACTACATATAATGTGCCGGCCGGATAATTTTGCCGGGTGACTGCTTCCATGATGCTGGCATTGGTAAATAATGCGTTTTCAGCTGTACTCATGCCTTTTCCTGATGTTGTAGATGAATTAGCCGAGATTGTACGCCAATGAGAACCACAGATAGCGCTGAAGCAAATACCGGTCCGTCACGCAATGATACCCGCACGGCAAAGCGTCGCAGTGGTGATGATGCAGAGCAACTGGCCTTGGTCTATTTGCAACAGGCCGGCTTAAAGCTGGTTCAACAGAATTTTCTCTGTAAAGGCGGGGAAATTGACCTCATCATGCAGGATGGCAAGGTTTTGGTGTTTGTTGAAGTCAGAAAGCGCAGCTCCATGCAATTTGGCGGCGCCATTGCCAGTATCACACCTGCCAAACAAAAACGCATGTCACATGCTGCCCAGGTCTATTTATTGAGCAAGAAAATACAGCCGGCTTGCCGTTTTGATGTGATTGCCATTGATCAGGGGCACATCAACTGGCTGAAAAACGTGATTCTCTATTGAAACTGAGGGGGAACAGCCTGATATCTGAGCCATATCTGCCTGATTTTGTCAGGTCAGGCCCGGGCTACCGTATAATCTGTGGCATCTTCACTAAGCAAGCATTATGACAAATCAACGCATACTTGCGCACTTCCAGGAAAGTGCCGAACTCAAAATGCGGGCTGCGACCGAACTGGCCGAGCCTATTTCGCAAGCCGTGGAACTGATGTTCTCGGCACTGTCTAATGGTAACAAGATACTTGCCTGCGGGAATGGTGGATCGGCTGCCGATTGCCAGCATTTTGCCGCCGAGCTGGTAGGACGTTTTGAACGTGAGCGCCTGCCCTTGCCTGCCATGGCGCTGACGACCGATACCTCCATTCTGACCGCTGTCGCCAATGACTATAGTTTTCAGGAAGTATTTGCCAAGCAGGTGCAGGCATTTGGCCAGTCTGGCGATATCCTGCTGGCTTTGTCGACATCCGGCAATTCAGTCAGCGTGGTGAATGCCATCAATGCCGCCCTGGAGCGCGACATGCGTGTCGTCGCGCTGACTGGCAAAGGAGGGGGGGAAATTGCGAACCTGCTGAGCGACGTTGATGTCCACATATGCGTACCGCATGACAGGACTGCTCGCATACAGGAGGTTCATTTGTTGACCATACACTGTTTGTGTGACGGCATAGATGCCGCATTATTCGGAGGTGATGCAGAATGATAAAGAAATCCTGGAGCAAGCTGACCAGACCTGTGGCAATAATAGGCCTGTGCTGCGCAACGGCACTGAGCCTGCAAGGCTGTGTGGAGATGGTGGTGGGGAGCGCGGTGATAGGTACTTTTGCCGCAACCGACCGTCGTACTTTTGGGGCGCAAACCGATGACAAGGCGATCGTCATCAAAGGTGAAACCCGTGTTTCGCGCCTGCTGGGAAAAAATGGTCACGTTGACGTGAACTCTTTCAACCGTCGCGTCCTGTTGACAGGTGAAGTGGTCGATGAAAATGCCAAGCAGGCTGCAGAACGTGAAATGCGCGCGATAGACGGCGTGGTTTCAGTGACCAATGAATTAATGATTGCTCAGGCTTCTGATCTGTCCTCACGCTCCAACGACGCCCTGTTGACCACCAAGGTCAAGGCCACTTTTGTCGACGCCAAGGATGTTTCCGCCAATGCTTTCAAGGTTGTCACTGAAGCCGGTGTGGTCTACCTGATGGGCCGTGTCACGCAAGGCGAAGGAAGCCGTGCTGCCGACCTGACCAGCAGCATCAGCGGCGTGCGCAAGGTAGTGAAAGTATTTGAATATATCAGCGAGGCTGAATTAAAGGAATATCAGAGGACGCCAAGCAAGCAGACAAACAATAGTGATAATTAATAGTAAAAATTAAACCAGCAAGACCGACAAATTGTCGGTCTTGTTTTTTCTGGAGAAATCATGATTGCATTGATCGTTTTTTTAATTATCATCGTTGTCATCGGGTTCTGGGTCGTCGGTGTTTATAATCGTCTGGTCAGCCTGCGTAATCGCTTCAAGAATGCGTTTTCGCAAATCGACGTGCAACTCAAGCGGCGCTACGACCTGATCCCGAATCTGGTCGAAGTCGCCAAGGGTTACATGAAGCATGAGCGCGAAACCCTTGAAGCCGTGATTACCGCCCGCAACACTGCCGTACTGGCCAGCAGCAAGGCTGGCTCAGATCCGGCAGATGCCGCCGCAGTCCAGCAACTGGCGGCAGCAGAAGGTACGCTGACGGCTTCACTGGGCAAAATGTTTGCCTTGTCAGAAGCTTACCCGGACCTGAAGGCCAATCAGAACATGATGCAACTGACAGAAGAGCTGACCGGTACCGAAAACAAGATAGCCTTTGCCCGCCAGGCGTATAACGATAGCATCATGCAATACAACACCGGTATAGAGCAATTTCCCGGTTCGTTGATTGCCAACATGTTTGGCTTCCGTATGGGCGAGCTATTGCAGGCAACCGAATCGGCCGAAGAACGCAAGGCAGTCAAGGTAACGTTCTGATCGGGCCAGACAGTTAATTTGCCCCATGAATTTTTTTGAACAACAGGACCAGGCCCATCGCGAGAGCAAAAAATTATTGCTGCTGTTTTTTCTGGCGGTGATAGCGATCGTCCTGGCAGTCAATGCTGCTGCGGCTGGTCTATGGTTGTGGGGATTTGGCGGACGTTTTTTTACCCTGCGCGATTATCCGCCCATCTATTTTTTTTATTGTACGGCAGCCACCCTGTTGTTCATCGGCAGCGGGACACTGTATGAAATGTACCGCCTGCGTGACGGTGGTGATGCTGTTGCACAAATGGCCGGTGGTCGCCTGGTGATGCCGGCATCACAGGACCTGCAAGAACGTCGCCTGCTTAATATTGTCGAAGAAATGGCGCTGGCCGCCGGCATTGCCTGCCCTCATGTGTATATCCTTGATCATGAAGAGGCCATCAATGCGTTCGCTGCCGGTTATCACCAGAACGAAGCGGTAGTCGCCGTCACCCGTGGCACCCTGAACCGTCTCAGTCGTGATGAACTGCAGGGTGTCATCGGGCACGAGTTCAGCCATATACTGAATGGCGACATGCGCATGAATATTAAGCTGATTGGAATCCTGTTTGGCATACAGATGCTGGCAAGTTTGGGCCAGGAATTGCTGTACTGGGGGTCGCGTTTTGGCGGTTCTCGTAGCCGTAATGACAAGGGACCACCGGTGCAATTGATCATGCTGGTGTTCGGTGTTGCCTTGTTTGTCATTGGTTATGTAGGCATATTCTTTGGTCGTCTGATCAAATCGGCAGTATCACGCCAGCGTGAGTTCCTGGCCGATGCCAGTGCCGTACAGTTTACCCGTAACCCGGACGGTATAGGCGGCGCCTTGCGCAAGATAGGCGGCTTGAGTCGGGTGAATGAATGTGGTTCACGTATAGAACATCCCAGGGCCGAGCAGTTTTCCCATATGTTCCTTGGTGCGGCCAAAGTCAGTCTGATGTCAGGCCTGTTTGCCACCCATCCCCCATTGCAAGAGAGGTTGCGCCGTGTTTATGGAAAAAGCATGCCTTTCATCGAAGTCTCTGCCGCACGTGAATCTGTGCCAGACCCGACAGACACAGATGCCAGTGGTTTCGGTTACGGCAATGCGATGCCTGGTCAGTTTGGTGTGGCCAGCTCCGGGCAGGGAGTACCTGTGCAGCCTGTCATGGGGACGACCGACAGATTTGCCGATACGGGTCTGCCGATGAGCGTAGATGTACCGCAAATACCAGCCATAGCCCCGGCATTGGGAGCGGCCATCAGACAGGCTGCACGTGACACCTCTGGCGCCTGTTCCCTGGTCTATGCATTGCTGCTTGATCGCCAACAGGCTGGCCCCTATGCCTTGCAATTACAGTTATTGCAGCAGGCGGCACCGGCTCAGGCTGTGCTCGCAGAAGCGCTGTTGTCAGAAGTGGAGGCCATGCCGCGCAGCATGCGCCTGCCCATGCTGGATATGGCAATGCCAGCCCTGCGCCTGCTCGATGCTGCACAGAAGGCGCAATTACTGGGGCTGGTCAGTCGTTTGATCGCGGCCGACCAGCGCGTGACGCAAGCAGAATTTGTGTTGCAAACCGTGCTGGAAAGGCGCCTCGGCGTCAGGGCGGGGCGGGTTGTTCCCATCAGCTTTGGCAGCTTGTCTGCATTGCGGGCGGAAACAGTATTGCTGTTTTCGCTTGCTGCACATACGCAAACAGACAGCGAGGCTATACTGTCTGCCTTTCAAAGGGCTGCGATGAGTGTGCCTGAACTGGGGTTGACGACAGCAGATTTGCACGCTGCCGACAGTCTGGATTTCTCTGCCGTACGGCAGGCGTTGTTGAGGCTGAATCAACTGGCGCCGCTGGCCAAGCCTTTTTTGATACGTGGTTTGCTGGCGGCGTTAATGGCCGCTCCGGCAGAAAAAATGCAGCCTGAATCAGCGGACCTGTTACGCGGTATCTGCGCCGCGATTGATGCTCCGGTACCAGATCAGGTATCAGCAACGTACACAAGTTGAGCTGCCGTCAGCCTGTCTGTGCTTGCGCCTATAGTGTTCAGGTGCGTGCTCAGGTGCGACCGACTATCGATGCCGTCGCCATTAGTTCATCAATCAGGGCCAGCAGGGTCTTGCCTGGCATGCCATGCGGGTCGAGCACAGGCAAGGGCGAATACTTGAGCAGTATCGATGGATTGATCTTGCTCATATTGGCTTGCCCCATGGTCCAGCCTGCATAGCGGCGCTCAAGTATTTCTTCATAGTCGAGCAGGATGACATCAGTGTGCCGCGTGTCACGCAGGATCTGGCCATACAGGGTATTGACCGCTTCCCGCCCGCCTTCGAGAACCTGCATGAATACCTGATCACTGTGGCACAGCACACCAGTGATGCCATGGGCGGGATTGTGGGACCGTGACTGGTTGACGATGGCCTGCACGACATCACAGATTTTATCGTCGACGGCACGGCTGGCATAAAGTAGGCGGACTAGCATGGTCTATCCCGGTTAGCGTTTGATCAGAGATAAAAATTCACGACGCAGATTCGCATCCTTGAGGAAGGAACCGTGCATCACGCTGTTAATCATGGCAGCATCCATGTCTTTCACACCGCGCCAGTGCATGCAGAAGTGGTCGGCTTCCATCACCACGGCCAGTCCATCGGGCTGCATTTTTTCTTGCAGGGCATCGGCCAGTTGCACAACTGCCTCTTCCTGAATCTGCGGGCGGCTCATCACCCATTCGGCGATGCGTGCATATTTGGACAGGCCGATCAGGTTGGAGTGCTCATTGGGCATCACACCTATCCAGACCTTGCCGATAATCGGGCAGAGGTGATGTGAACAGGCGCTGCGCACCGTTATCGGGCCGATGATCATCAATTCATTGAGGTGCGAAGCATTCGGGAATTCGGTGACAGAAGGCATGGGCACATAACGGCCCTTGAAGACTTCATGCAAAAACATCTTGGCGACACGACGGCCCGTGTCCTGGGTATTGTGATCGCTGTCGGTATCGATGACCAGACTTTCCAGCACGGCGCGCATTTTTTGTTCAACTTCGGCCTGTAATTCATCAAGTTCGCCAGCTTCGATGAAACGGGCGATATTGTCATTCGCATGAAAACGCGTGTTGCTGGCAGTGATGCGTTCACGTATGCGTTGCGAGACGGGGATGTTGACAGCTTTATAAGCAAGGGGCGTATCGTTGGACATGCTATAAACCGGGATGTAAAAAGCTTATGGTAACTGAATTACCGGACTGGTGTTGTCGGCGGCATTGTTCAACGCTTCGCGTTCGGCTTTCCAGACAGGCAGACAGTGCGGGCAGAAGCAAAGCGCCTCTGATTTCAATTCACCACCTGGCAGATTGGCAAAAGATATCGGTGGCAGGGCCGTGCACCAGCAGGCCTGGCCGGTATTGTCCGCCATGGCGCAGGTAAATTCTGTCTGACAGCGCGGGCAGATGCTCATGGATTGTCCTCGTGCTTGCCGCGCTGCTGATTGTTCTGTGCCGGCAAGCCTTCACGGGCCGTTTGCTGCATAGCCTTGCGCAAAAATGACATCTGACCGTTAAAGCCGGTACAGGCGCGACAGATCGCCAGGTGCATTTTTAATTGCGCGCGTTCAGACGCACGGAGTGGACGATCCAGGCCTTCGGAGATAAGCTGATGTGCCTGTTTGCAAACGATAAAGATACTCATATTTCCCCTTTAGCTACATTGCCTGCCAAACCAGTTCAGATCCAGGCATTCACGTAACCGCAGTCGTGCACGATACAGTACTACCCAAAGATTAGACGTAGTCAGTTCCAATTCCTTACAGATTTCTTCGGTTTCCAGTTCCAGCCATTCGCGCATCATGAACACCCTGGCAGTTTTTGTTGGCAGATTTTCCAGACAAAGCTCAAGGACACGAAAAAAATCCTTTTGCTGCAAAGTGGCTTCCGGCGCACCCCATGCTGTCGGGACATTGATCACATGACCGTTGGCATTGAATAAACTGTCTATCAAGTCATCTTCGGATTCGTCATCGCTGATTTCCAGCGGTTTTTCACGTTTCAGGGAACGCAGATGGTCGATGATCTTGAACTTCAGGATGCCCGTGACATAGGTGCGCAAGGAAGAGTTGCCTGCAAAACTGTCAGGCTTTTCCAGCACGGCGAGCAGGGCTTCCTGCACAGCATCTTCGGCCGCAGATTCATTCCGTAATTGCAATTGTGCAAAGCGAAACAGGCCGGGACGCAGGTTTTCCAGTTCTAGGTGCAAATCTGTGATCGATGTCATAAGTCTCGTGCTGAATTGAAAAAGCTTTCGCTGCAAATCCTGTAAAATTCGGGTTAGCTGAAGTAACCCCCTATATGATACCTTCTGGACACCGTCATTATGAGTGATTTGAACGCAAACCCGGCAGAAACTGCTGAACACCAGGACAGACTGGCAGGCGTGGAGCCGGCAATCAAGGCCGAGATCCTGGCGGAAGCCCTGCCTTATATCCGTAAATTCCATGGCAAGACCATCGTCGTCAAATACGGCGGCAATGCCATGACAGAAGAGCGCCTGAAACACGGTTTTGCCCGCGATGTCATTTTGCTCAAGCTGGTCGGCATGAACCCTGTGGTAGTTCATGGCGGTGGTCCGCAAATTGACAATGCACTCAAGAAAATGGGCAAACAGGGTACCTTCATCCAGGGCATGCGTATTACCGACGAAGAAACCATGGAAGTGGTGGAATGGGTGCTCGGTGGCGAAGTCCAGCAGGATATCGTAATGTTAATCAATCACTACGGCGGCCAGGCAGTCGGTCTTACCGGCAAGGACGGCGGTCTGATCCGCGCCCGCAAGATGATGATGCCGGACCGAGAAAACCCGGGCGAAATGCTCGATATCGGTTATGTCGGTGAAATCGATGCGATCAATCCTGCCGTGGTCAAGGCTTTGCAGGACGATGCGTTCATCCCGATCATCTCTCCTATTGGTTTTGGTGAAGATGGTCAGGCTTACAACATCAATGCTGATCTGGTCGCCGGCAAGATTGCTGAGATCCTGAAAGCTGAAAAGCTGATCATGATGACCAATATTCCTGGCGTACTTGATAAACAGGGCAACCTGGTGACCGACCTGTCGGCGCGCGAGATTGATGAAATGTTTGCCGATGGCACGATCTCTGGCGGCATGTTGCCAAAAATTTCATCGGCACTTGATGCTGCCAAGTCTGGCGTGAACACCGTACACATCATTGATGGCCGTATCGAACATTCGCTGTTGCTGGAAGTGCTGACCGAGCAGGCTTTCGGTACCATGATACGCAGTCATTGATGGAGCAGGGTTTGAATAGCGGAGCTGCTGCCTGATGCAAAGACGTTCCGCACCCTTGTGGCTGTTTGATCTGGACAACACGCTGCACAATGCTTCACATGCGATTTTTCCCGCCATCAACCGCAACATGAACGCCTTCCTGGCACGTGTGCTCGGTGATGGTGAGACACCGGCAGATGCCGATACCGTGAACGCCATCCGACAGGAATATTATCAGCGCTATGGCGTCACCATGCTGGGCATGGTCAGGCATCATGGTGTCAGCGCCGACGAATTCCTGCATGAGGTCCATGATTTCCATGACCTCAGCAGCATGATACGTTACGAGCGCGGCTTGAAAAAACTACTGGACCGACTGCCGGGCAAGAAAATATTGTTGACGAATGCACCACGAGCATACTCAGGCAAGGTGCTCAGGCACATGGGTTTGCACAAACATTTTGATGCGCACATCCCGGTGGAGGCCATGCGTGTACACGGGCAATTGCAGCCCAAACCGTCGCGCCCCTACCTGCGCAAACTGCTGGCCAGTTATGGCGTGCAGGCGGGTGACTGCATACTGGTCGAAGACAGCATAGATAATTTACTTGCTGCCAAGCAAGAAGGGCTGCGCACAGTCTGGGTCACAGGGTATACTCCTGCCCATCAGCGCAAAAGGGCGGCGGCCTGTGCCGATGTAAAAGTGCAGTCGGTCTTGCAGCTCGCCGGCCAGCTTCATCGTCTGTGCTCCTGAGATCCGGGTTTCTGCAGCGGCAAATGGCCTGATACAGGGATTGCGCAGTAGCGGCACGGTCTTTACAATCTCGCCGCGTACGCGATCAATTTATGCCCGCACTTATTTTTTCTTCCTATTCTTGAGACTATGGCCAGCACCAAACCCGGCGAACGCAAATTACAGATACTCCAGACGCTGGCGGCGATGCTTGAGCATCCCAAAGGTGAGAAAGTCACGACCGCAGCCCTGGCTGCCAAAGTGGCCGTGTCCGAGGCTGCCCTGTACCGTCATTTTGCCAGCAAGGCTCAGATGTTTGAAGGGCTCATAGAGTTCATCGAAGCTTCCATCTTCGGCCTGATCAACCAGATCAATGAAAGTCAGGAGGATGGCCTGGTGCAGGCGCAGTCCATCATCAACATGCTGCTCAATTTTGCCGAGCGCAATCCTGGCATGACGCGCGTATTGATAGGTGATGCCCTGGTCAATGAAGATGAACGCCTGCAACTGCGCATGAATCAACTCGCAGAAAGACTGGAAATGGCCTTTCGTCAGTCCCTGCGTCTGGCGGCAAGCCAGGGGCATTTTGCTGAAGAAGAAGCACAGGCCAGGGCCAGCCTCCTGTGCAGTTTTGTCATGGGGCGCTGGCTGCGTTTTGCCAAGACCGGTTTCAAACTGCTGCCTACCGAACAGGCTGCCATGCATATCGCTTTGTTGTTGCGTTAGCGGACTGTTACATTCCGCTGTCGTAAAAGTTGCCTTGATTTGCGCTTATCCGGGTCCTGGCGCATCATAGCCATTTGCGCAAACTGGGGCTGTAGCAATCAATGAAGCTAGCTCAACAACCTGGACGTTTATTCTTGTGGCGCGGGTCAGCACTGGTGATTTCGCCAGGCATCGATTCCAGTCTGCACACACATTTTGCCCTGCAACTGACTTATGGCTTGCAGCGGCCATTCCGAGTCCGTCTCCAGACAGACCAGCCATGGGAAGTCACACGCAGCGCCTGTTTTGCACCGCACCAGGCCCACCAGATAGACAGCGACGGCGGCCTGCTTGCCCATCTGTTCGTGGAAATGCCGGAAATGCTTAATGCCGACTGTACTGCAGTGCCAGCGGCTTTTGCCGGGGTGCCTGCTTTTCAGCGCATGGCAGACAGCTTGCAGGATGGACGGCATCAGATGCTGGACATGGCGGTGGCCACGCAGTTGCGGCACACCTGGCTGTCTTGCGCATTGCCCGAAAGCCAGCTTAAACCTGCACTGGATGGCAGGATAACAACCGTGCTTGAGCAAATTGCAGCAAGCCGCGGCCTGGACTGTAATGGCGAAAACCTGGCCAGATTGGTGCACCTGTCCGAAAGCCGCTTCACTCATCTGTTTCGTCAGCAAACCGGCATGTCCCTGTCACGTTACCTGCTATGGTCACGCATGGTGGACGCGGTAGCCAGTGTAGCAGCCGGCAATAATATGACGGCAGCCGCCCATGCTTCCGGCTTTGCCGACCTGGCGCACATGAGCCGCACCTTTCGCAACATGATGGGGGTACCACCGTCAGAATTACAAAGAATGGCGATTGCGTTCAAGCAGGACCAGTCGGCATGAATTAATCTGAGGGTATAACAACACCCAAGGAGATATGTCATGGAGCAGGCAAAGCAAAGACCAATAGAGCAACTTCTGGCGAAATACAGCGAAAGCCACCTCAACCCCACCAATGAGCTTATTCACTTCGTCTGCGTGCCGGTGATCGTCCTGTCATTTCTGGGCATGATCTGGGCAGTGCACCCGCTGGCGGCGCTGGCGACGACCGTGATTTCCCTGCTGTATTACATCACTCTGTCGGTGCCGTTTGCTTTTGGCATGCTGGCGATGTCGGGTACGATGCTATGGATATTGTCGCAATTGCCACAGCATCTGATGTGGCAGATTTCCCTGGGGATTTTTGTGGTTGCCTGGATAGGCCAGTTCATCGGTCACAAGATAGAAGGCAAGAAACCTTCATTTTTTGAAGACCTGCGCTTCTTGCTGATAGGCCCTTTGTTTGTGCTGAGCTTTTTGTATCGCCGCCTGCATATTGCTTACTAAACTGTTTGATTGTACTTGTCTGATCACTTTGCCTGACTCGTAAAGTTTCAAATACTCAGTTGCACAGCTTGTGAAGTCTTGGGCAAGTCCTTGCTATAGAGCCGCCAGGTATTGCGTCCACCAGCCTTGGCGGCTTTCAGGGCGATGTCGGCATTATGCAGGAACAACCGCTGTTCTTTGGCATGCAGCGGACAGCAGGCTATGCCTATGCTGGCGCTGAGCAGTATCTGCTGGCCGCGCAGGGTCATCGGCTGGTTGATAGCCTGCACCAGGCGGTCCGCCAGGTTCTGTACGACTTCTATACTGCCTACCCTGGGCATGATGGCAGCAAATTCATCACCATCGACGCGGCATAGGGTATCGGTGCTGCGCAATACACCACACAGGCGGTTGGCCATGGTGGACAGTATCAGGTCACCGGCATCATAGCCAAAGGTTTCGTTCAGGCCCTTGAAATGATCAAGATCGATGAACATCAGGGCGGCCAGCTCATTGTTGGCAACCGCATCTTCCAGGCAGTTGCTGAGCAGCCTGTGGAAATAATGCCGGTTTGGCAGTTTGGTCAGACTGTCATGATTATTGAGTATGGCCAGGCGGCTGTCGGCTTCGCGTCTCTCACGCGCTTCGCTTTGCATGTCGTTTTCCCAGGCTTCCATGCGCGCCAGCATCAGGTTGAAATGCATGTTGAGGCTGCCAAACTCATGCTCAAGGTCTTGTGGTGCACGCAGACTATAATCACCCAGGGTGGCGACTTTTTCTGCGACGACACTTAAATCCATGATGGTATGCATGGAGCGTAATTGCCGGTTGGTCAGCCAGTAAGTCGCTGCGGCGGTGATAAAGGCAAAGATGAAACCGGCAATCAGCAGATACAGCAGGATATGCTGATACATGGGCCAGGCACTGATCTGCAGTTGCACTTGTCCGATCACGGTGGTGCCACTCAGGATAGGGGCAATCGCCAGCAGCTGGCTGATATGCAGTTCCAGCGTGCCATGCCTCTGCAAGGTGGTTGATACGATGCCACTGGTCTTGATCAATTGCCCCTGGGCACTCCAGGCTAATATGGGCTGCCCGGTCTTGTCATAGATGGTGGCGGCCTGTATATCCGGTGTGCCGGTAGCATTGAGCAGCAGGCTTTGCAATTGCCTGGCATCACTGGCAATCATGGCATCAGCCATATTGCCGGCCAGTGTTTCGGCCTTGTACATGGCTTCATTATGCAGATTCTTGTACATCAGACAAAAAGACAATACCAGCCCCAGCAGCAAGGCTGCCAGCATCGCCACCGACATGCCGAACAAGTTATGACGGAAAATCCGTCTTGCCATAGGTAATCTGAAATATGTATTTTGCATGAAGATTTGTGGGAACTGCTTCGGTAATGAGCTATTGTGTATCAATAGTGGATCAATAAGTCATCAATGGTGACCAATATGCAGCGACTATACCTTTGTGCCTGAATGATGTCATGAAAAAATGCCGTGATTCAATTGCCCGCGCTTTTATGCATACTTTCTTTACCCGGGTATGCAGATTCCGGCATCTGCGGGTAAACTGCGGCACATCTTCCTGTTTGCCTGAATACGCGTGTCAGATTTTTCCAACAATCCGGTGTTGAATTTTCCTCTACCCCAGCCCGGGGACTGCTTTGCCCTGCTTGATGATGCTCATGCCGATGCGACACAATCACGCCTGTACTGTGATTTGCAAGCCATGCTGGAATGCCGCTCTGCTGAAGACTGGCCGGTATTCTGGAAGAATGCAGAAAATGCCTTGCAGCAAGGTTGTTATGCCTTGTCCCTGCTTGACTATGAA
Organism: Undibacterium paludis; assembly: GCF_022568815.1. Taxonomy (GTDB): domain Bacteria; phylum Pseudomonadota; class Gammaproteobacteria; order Burkholderiales; family Burkholderiaceae_D; genus Undibacterium. Next base: position 36,416 of record NZ_JAKZHX010000011.1, read on the forward strand.
AGTGGTGCACAACTGCAAGGGATAGCGGCGCGAGAAACACCGCCGCTGTCACGTATCCTGCTGTTTCGTTCCTGCCACCTGCTCGATAGCGGGCAGGTCCAGACCTTTCTTGAAGCGTTGACAGACTTGCACGCTCAAACGACAACAGACGGCATGGCTGATATTGCCGGTATTGCCAATCTGCGTGCGAATGTTGATGTGACTGACTTTGAAACCGGCATCAATCGCGTCAGGGAATATATTGCGGCGGGCGACACCTATCAGGTGAATTTCACCTATCGCCTGCATTTTGAAACCTATGGCACGCCCCTGGCGCTGTACCGGCGTCTGCGCCAGCGCCAGCCCGTACCCTATGGTGCGTTGATTTGCCTGCCGGATGGCGAAGCCATTCTTTCACTGTCACCAGAACTGTTCGTGCGCCAGCAACAAGGCAAGCTGTTGGCCAGGCCCATGAAAGGCACAGCCGCTGCCACCGGCGTTGCGGATCAGGATCAACGTCTGGCAGCAGAATTGCAGGCCGACACAAAAAATCGTGCAGAAAACCTGATGATCGTCGACCTTCTGCGCAATGACCTTGGACGTATCGCCAAAACCGGTACGGTCAAAGTCCCCAAGCTGTTTGAAGTGACACGTTTTTCCAGTGTGCTACAGATGACCTCGACGATAGAGGCACAATTGCAGGATGGCCTGGGGCTGGGCGAGATTCTGACTGCCCTGTTCCCATGTGGCTCCATCACTGGCGCGCCCAAACGCCGCACCATGGAAATCATTCGAGAGCTGGAAATTGAACCGCGTGGCCTGTACACCGGTGCCATAGGCTGGTTTGATCCGCCTGCACAGCCCGGTGTATTGGGAGACTTTTGCCTGTCTGTCCCCATACGTACCTTGCAGCTGAAAGCGGAAGCCCAGCTTGCCCCAGATCAGCAAATCGCCGGTTTGCGCCAGGCTGTTCTCGGCGTGGGGGCTGGCATTGTTCATGACAGTGTGGCGCAGGAAGAATTTGCCGAATGCCAGTTGAAAGCCCGCTTCCTGACGGGCCTGTTACCCCAGTTCGAACTGTTTGAAACCATGCATGCAACACGGGAAGAGGGCTGCCGCTACCTGGGGCGACATTTGCATCGTCTGCAAGAGTCTGCCCGCTATTTTGGTTTTACCTGGAATAAAGAGCAGATACTGTGCAAACTGGGGCAGATATGCGACAGCCTGCCAGAACTTACGCCTCACCGGCTGCGCCTGGCACTGAAGCCTGACGGGGAGCTGGACATCCGCACAGCGCCACTGAGCCCTTTACCGGCCATGCCCAAGCTGATGCTGGCAAAAGCGATCAGTACCAGCCAGAACCTGTTTCTGAGACACAAAACCAGTTTGCGCCAGCAATATGATGACGCCTGGCAGGCCGCTGAGCAGCAAGGTGCTTTTGATATGTTGTTTTTTAATGAACACGGAAAAATCAGCGAAGGCGGACGCAGCACGATATTGCTTAAATTGCATGGAAAATGGCTGACACCGCCGCTGGCAGATGGTGTATTACCCGGCGTCATGCGCGCCGCGCTGCTGGAAGACAAACGTTATCAGCTGACCGAGCAAAGCCTGGGCATGGACGACCTGCTGGCAGCAGAGCAGATCATGTTGTGCAATGCCCTGCGTGGCGCCTTCCCGGTGGAGCTGGTACGCTAGCTTGCCTGCACCCCTGGCGCTTGCCCTGTCGGCAAGAAAATCTGCCAATTCCTGCTTATCTGAAGTATAAAGATGGATTGTGCGTCAGGCATGGTCGTGCTGAAATGTTGTGCCCATGCAGAGGAAGGGTTACACTAAAAAAATTAACCGACTGACCGGTCGGGAAATCGCTCAAGTCATCATCCAGAACTAAATCTTATTTTCGTCCGCTTTTTCGCGAAAATACCGCAAAACAGGAGACTATCAATGAAGAAAAAGTTTTTACTGGCAGTATTGCCAGCCATGTTGTCGCTGGCCCTGACCAGTAATGCTAATGCACAGATCAAGGTTGGTGTGAATGTGTCAGCCACTGGTCCTGCTGCTTCACTGGGTATTCCTGAAAAAAACACCTTTGCTTTATTGCCAAAAGAAATTGCCGGCAAAAAAATTGAATATATCGTTCTTGATGACGCCTCTGACACGACCACTGCTGTCAAGAACGCCCGCAAGCTGATTGCAGAAGACAAGGTCGATCTCCTGATCGGTTCTACCATTACGCCCAATTCCCTGGCCATGGTCGACGTTGCGGCCGAGAACGAAACACCGATGATTTCCATGGCGGCGTCTGCTGCCATTGTTTCGCCTATCGATTCCAAGCGCTTCTGGGTTTTCAAGACACCGCAAAATGATTCACATATGTCGACGGCGATTACCGGCCATATGACCGACAGTGGCATCAAGACGGTGGCTTTTATCGGCTTTGCCGATGCCTATGGTGAGGGCTGGTTCAAGGAATTTTCCAAGATCGCAGAATTGCGCAAACTCAAGGTCGTTGCCAATGAACGTTTTGCCCGCAACGACACGTCAGTGACTGGTCAGATACTGAAAATTCTGGCGACCAATCCTGATGCGGTGCTGATCGCCGGCGCCGGCACACCTGCCGCCCTGCCACAGAAAACCTTGAAAGAGCGCGGCTACAAGGGCAAGATTTACCAGACCCATGGTGTTGCCAATAACGACTTCCTGCGCGTTTGCGGCAAGGACTGCGAAGGCACCTGGTTGCCGGCCGGCCCATTGCTGGTGGCTGAACAATTGCCAGCCGATAATCCGGTCAAGAAGTCGGCCATGCGTTATGTCAAAGCCTATGAAAAAGAGTATGGCGCAGGCTCAGTGTCCACCTTTGGCGGCCATGCCTGGGATGCCAGCCTCTTGCTGGAATCAGCAGCACCCATTGCCCTGAAAAAAGCTCAGCCGGGTACCAAGGAATTTCGCGCCGCCCTGCGTATGGCGCTGGAAAATATCGTCAACCTGCCAGTCTCGCATGGTATCGTCAATATGAGCGATACCGATCATCTGGGCCTGGACCAGCGTTCACGCGTGATGGTGCAGATTGTCAATGGCAAATGGAAATTGATTGGTCAGGCCAACTGATGCAGTCGTGAAGAAAAGAAGGGAGCTGCGGCTCCCTTTTTCTTCGCAAATCGTCAGGACGGATAAATACTTGGCTATTAGTTCAGTTATTCAATAAAAACCAGCAGTTCCGGTCAGCAAGCCGGGTGAGAAAGTCAGGTCTACATGGATTTTTCAATTGCCGCCATCCTGGCCCAGGATGGCATAACCAGCGGCGCCATCTATGCCTTGCTGGCATTGGCGCTGGTACTGGTATTTTCAGTCACGCGTATCATCTTCATACCGCAAGGTGAATTCGTTGCCTTTGGCGCGCTTAGCCTGGCTGCCATACAGACGGGCAAGTTTCCACATTCTGCCACCCTGCTGCTGGTCCTGGGTCTGCTTTGCATGTTGAAAGAGGTCGTCCTCAGCCTGCGTAGCAAACAAGCCGTCGATAGCAGGGTACTGGCCATGTCTGCCTTGAAACTGGTGCTGCTGCCTGTGGCTGTCTGGTTGCTGGCACGCAACGTCAGTGCGCAGGAATGGGCGTTGTTTCCCCAGGTCTTACTGGCCCTGGCAATTGTTATCCCCATGGGGCCGATGATTTACCGCCTTGCCTATCAGCCACTGGCCGAGGCGAGCACGCTGGTGCTGCTCATCGTTTCCGTTGGCGTGCATTTTGCCCTGACGGGACTGGGCCTGGTGATGTTTGGTGCAGAGGGTTCGCGTACTACGGCTTTCAGTGATGCCCGTTTTGAGCTGGGTGCCATGCAGATTTCAGGCCAGAGCCTGGTAGTGATCGCCGTTTCAGCCCTGCTTATCGCTACGCTGTATTTTTATTTTGAACGCAGCCTGTCCGGCAAGGCCCTGCGGGCCACAGCGGTCAATCGTCTGGGCGCGCAGCTGGTAGGCATAGGTACTACCCAGGCTGGCCGCCTGGCGTTTACGCTGGCGGCTGCCATGGGCGCTTTGTGCGGTGTGCTGATCGCACCCATGACGACCGTATATTACGATGGCGGTTTTTTGATTGGCCTCAAAGGTTTTGTCGGCGCCATTGTCGGTGGCCTGGTGTCATACCCGGTTGCTGCTGCAGGCGCCCTGCTGGTGGGTTTGCTGGAATCCTATTCTTCTTTCTGGGCCAGTGCCTACAAGGAGGTCATCGTATTTACCCTGATTATTCCCGTGCTGCTGTGGCGTTCACTCAGCAGCAAACACAGTGATGAGGACGAAGAATAATGAAGACACTCATCACACATGGTATCAAGCATGGCAAATGGGTACTGCTGGTACTGGTGCTGCTGTTTCCTTTGGTACCCGTACCTGAATTCTGGATCACGCTGGCCAATTACATTGGTCTGTATGCCATCGTTGCGCTGGGCCTGGTCCTGCTGACTGGTGTAGGCGGCATGACTTCATTTGGCCAGGCTGCCTTTGTTGGCCTGGGCGCGTATTCCACGGCTTACCTGAGTACGGCTTTTGGTTATTCGCCCTGGCTGGGGCTGCTGCTTGGTCTGTTATTGACGATGGCAGCGGCTTTCACCATAGGCCTGATCACCATGCGCCTTTCTGGTCATTACCTGCCGCTTGGCACCATCGCCTGGGGGCTGTCACTATTCTTCCTGTTCGGTAATCTGGAATTCCTGGGCAAGTATGATGGCCTCAATGGCATACCAGCAATAGAAATCATCGGCTTCAAGCTCGATAGCGGCCGCAGCATGTTCAGCCTGATCTGGATCATTCTGCTGCTGGCCATCGTCGCTGTCCAGAACCTGTTGCAGTCACGGCCGGGTCGCGCCATCCGTGCGCTCAAGGGTGGTGGCCTGATGGCTGAAGCCATGGGCGTGAACACCGCCAGGATGAAGGTCATCATCTTCGTCATCGCCGCCATGCTGGCCAGTGTTTCCGGCTGGTTGTATGCGCACCTGCAACGCGCTGTCAACCCGACACCGTTTGGCCTCAATGCCGGTATTGAATACCTGTTCATGGCCGTTGTCGGTGGTGCCGGTCATGTCTGGGGCGCCCTGCTGGGTTCCGCCATGCTGACGCTGCTGAAAGACAAGCTGCAAAGCATTTTGCCAGCCTTGCTGGGGGCGAACGGCAATTTTGAAGTTATTGTCTTCGGTATATTGCTGGTCCTGTTATTGCAAAGCGCCCGCGATGGCGTCTGGCCTTATCTGGCACGCTGGAGCCGTCGCGTGTTTGCCGCCTGGCTGCCTGAACAAAAACGCATACAGGTCAAACTGGATGCTGCCCCCCTGGCAACGCGTGACAAGCCGCCAGCTGGTACTGTCATCCTTGAAATCGACAAGGCACGCAAGCAGTTCGGTGGTCTGGTTGCTGTCAATGACATGCAGTTTACCGTCAGCGCTGGCCAGATCGTCGGCCTGATCGGTCCGAACGGCGCCGGCAAGTCAACCATGTTCAATCTGGTGACCGGCGTACTGCCGCTGACCAGCGGCGCTGTCCGTTTTTATCGCGATGGACAATTGCAGGATATCGCCAGTCTGCCCTCACGTGAAATCGTTCGGCTGGGCATAGGCCGCAGCTTCCAGCATGTGCGCCTGCTGGCTGGCATGACGGTACTGGAAAACGTTGCCATCGGTGCCCACTTGCGGGCAAAAGGCGGGGATGTGATGGAGGTCATTGCCAGTATCTTGCGCCGTGACAGCCAGATAGAGAATTCCCTGCTGGCCGAAGCTCAGCGTCAGCTCGAACGTGTCGGCCTGGCACATCTGATCAATGAAGAAGCGGGCAGCCTGGCCCTGGGCCAGCAACGCATACTCGAAATCGCCAGGGCATTATGCTGCGACCCCAGCCTGCTCTTGCTGGATGAGCCGGCTGCCGGTTTGCGCTATAAAGAAAAGCAGGAACTGGCCGAACTCTTGCGCAAATTGCGCGCAGAGGGCATGAGTATTCTGCTGGTTGAACATGACATGGACTTTGTCATGAACCTGACTGATCAACTGGTGGTGATGGAATTCGGCACCAAGATTGCGGAAGGTTTGCCGCAAGAAGTCCAACAGCATCCAGCCGTACTGGAAGCTTATCTGGGTGGGATAGATTGATGATGACCGACACGACTGAAATTGCTGCAACCGCAGCGGTGACCTCCCTGGCGGAAGCCCCCTTGCTGCAAACCGCTGGCCTGCAAGTTTTTTACGGCAAGGTCGAAGCCTTGCAGCCTGCCAATATCCGCGTCGGCGCCGGTCAGATCGTTACCGTCATCGGCCCCAATGGGGCCGGCAAATCAACCATGCTCAATGCGATAGCAGGTGCCTTACCCGCCAGTGGCAGCATGCGTGGCGAGATACTGTTGGCTGATAAAAACCTGGCCAGTGTCAGCATAGAAAGCCGTGTTGCCCAGGGCATGTCACTGGTGCCGGAAAAACGTGAGCTGTTTGCCAGCATGAAGGTGGAAGACAATCTCTTACTAGGGAGTTACCGCCGTTACCAGGCGGGCGAGAAAAATTATGCTGACCAGCTGGAGGTGGTTTTCGACCTGTTCCCGCGCCTGAAAGAAAGGCGTACACAGGAAGCCGGTACCCTGTCCGGTGGCGAGCGCCAGATGCTGGCCGTGGGCCGCGCCCTGATGGCCAAGCCGCAATTGCTGATGCTCGATGAACCCAGCCTGGGCCTGGCGCCCCTGATCGTCAAGGAAATCTTCCACATCATCCAGCGCCTAAAGCAGACTGGTGTTGCCATTTTACTGGTTGAGCAAAATGCCCGCGCTGCCTTGCAGGTGGCCGATTATGCCTATGTGCTGGAAACCGGCCAGATTGCCCTGGAAGGCGATGCGGCTGAACTGGCCAATGACCAGCGCGTGATTGACACCTACCTGGGCCTGGCCAGGAAAAATCATTGATGCTGCGCGTACTGGTAACAGGGGCGACGACCTGGAATAATGAGGAAGCCATCAGGCGTGAGTTTGCGCAATTGCCAAGTGGCAGCGTCATCATCACCGGCGATACGCCAGGTATCGATGCCTTTGCCAAAACGGTTGCCGTCGAATTTGGATTTGCCGTCGAAGCGATGAAGAAGAACAATGCCGACTATCGCAGCTTCCCTGGTGAAGGCTGGAAAGGCTTGAATGTCAGGATGCTGGCGACCGGGATAGACCTGGTGCTGGCTTTTCATGCCGACTATGGCAAACCCGGTTGCGCCAGGGGAACCGGGCATATGCTTGGCCTGGCGCAAGAGCAGGGTCTTGCAAGCAGAATTTTCACACGATAATTCAAACGATACCACGCAACAAATAAGGCAGCCTGTTTCATCGTCTGGTTTTACAGGCTGATTTCATAGACTGATTGATGGTAAGGTTCTTGCCAATAAGGGAAGCCATGATTTCACATGTTTTTGTTGGTGTTCGCGATTTCACTATTGCATTCAATTTTTATTCTGCAGTAATGAAGGAGCTGGGCCTGGTGATCAAATTCCAGGATGCAGAAAAGGGCTGGGCAGGCTGGATGGCTGCCGACCAGCCACGCCCCTTGTTTGTCATAGGCCTCCCCTACAATGGTGAGCTTGCCACACCAGGCAATGGACAGATGACAGCCTTGCTGGCGAACAACCGGGCCAGCGTGCAGCGCTGTTTTGATGTGGCGATGGCGAACGGTGCCAGCAGTGAGGGTGAACCAGGTTTGCGCCCGCATTATCACCCCAATTACTTTGGCGCCTATTTTCGCGACCCGGATGGCAACAAGATATGTGTCTGCTGCCATCAAGCAGATCAGTGAATGTGGCAGCTTGAATCCCTTCCAGTTTGCCGGCGAAAGCTGCGTATAATCAATTCTTAAATTTTTCTGAAAGAGGGGATATGAAGGTATTACTTTGTGCGTCAGTGCTGCTCGTTGCTGGGTGTGCTTCGAATTCCAGTGTTCTGTCGATAGGCAAAGATACCTACATGGTGTCTCGCCAGGCTGCTACCGGATTTTCTGGTTCCGGGACCTTGAAAGCAGAAGCATTTCAAGAGGCAACACAATATTGTGAAAAAATAGGGAAATCATTTCAGGTAGTAAACACGCATGAAACGAGTCCACCCTACATATTCGGCAATTTTCCAAAAGCGGAAATACAGTTTATGTGCCTGAATGCAAATGATGCTGAATTGAACCGGCCGAAACTGAAAAAGGAAGCGAATAGTGTCGTTGAAATCAAGAACAGTGCTCCGGTCAAAAGTGAGCCTGTTCAATCAAAAGATGTTTACAACGAATTGATGAAACTCGATAGCCTGCGCAAGCAAGGCATTATCACTCAGGCTGAGTTCGACGTACAAAAAGCAAAAATATTGAATTCGAATTGACGCTTGCGGTAGTGCCGGTTCATCAAACACTGGCACGACCAGTCACAAGAAAGAGTCGGGATATTTGCAAGGTAGGCACATGCAAAGCTGATCCAGGCCAAGTTTGCACCAAAACAGGGCAAAGCATTTATACTACTTGTTCTTTGCCCACTTATTCTGTCTTTATGCGTAGAAAATGGTCTTTCCTGGATGCTGGCGTCGCCTGGTTGCAGACTTTTTTACCCGCGCAAGTCAATATTGATTTCACCGAACGCATGCGTGCCTGCCTGGGCATGCTGGCCGGTTTGTTGATTACTGGTCTGGCAACGCGCTGGATGCTTGGTACGGCGATGGACTTACCGATGTTGCTGGCGCCGATAGGCGCCTCGGCGGTCCTGCTGTTTGGCGTGCCAGCCAGTCCTCTGGCGCAACCCTGGGCTATTGTCGGCGGCAATATGGTCTCTGCCCTGGTCGGCGTTACCTGTGTCTATTTTTTGGGTGTGTCCATGGCTACGGCGGCACTGGCCACCAGTGTGGCGGTTGCTGCCATGTTCCTGCTGCGTTGCCTGCATCCACCTGGCGGTGCCGTGGCCTTGAGTGCCGTACTCGGCGGGCCGCTGATCGTCGCGCTTGGTTATCGTTATGTGATCTTCCCGGTGGCGATCAATTCTGTCTTGCTGATGCTGTTTGCCCTGCTCTATAACAACCTGACCGGGCGGCGCTATCCCCATGCAGCTCAGCCTGACCATGGCAGCAAGCATAACACCACCGACTTGCGCCCCATAGACAGGTTGGGCTTCAAGCCGGAAGACCTTGACGAAGTGCTGCAACAATACAACCAGGTACTTGATGTCAGTCGTGATGATCTGGAATCACTGTTCCTGCAGACAGAAATGCATGCCTACCGCAGACGTTTTGGTGAAATCACCTGTGCCGACATCATGTCCAGGGACGTCGTTGCTGCTGAATTTGGCACCACCCTGGAAGAAGCCTGGACGCTGTTGCGGCAACATCGTATCAAGGCCCTGCCCGTTATCGACCGGGCCAGACGCGTGATTGGCATCGTCACCCTGGTTGATTTCATGAAGAATGCCAATCTGGATGTGTATGCCAGCTTTGATGAAAAATTGCGTCAACTGATAAGGCGTACGCGGACAGACCATTCCGCCAAGCCCGAGGTGGTCGGCCAGATCATGAGCAAGCCTGTGCAGACGGCAGGTCACGACGTGCACATTGTCGAACTGGTCCCGCTACTGTCAGACCAGAGCTTGCACCACATCCCCATTGTCAATGATGAACGCCGCCTGGTGGGTATGGTGACACAATCGGATTTGATCGCTGCCCTGTATCGCGGACGTTTGTCCGATGTGGCTGTTGCAAGCCAGGCCTGATTTTCGCCAGCCTGGTGCCGGGCCTATAGATGTTCTGCCATCCAGGCCTTCAGCCCGTTGACCCACTTTGCTGCCGGCAGCTTTGTCTGCAGACGGATGCTCGTGGCCCTTTCATACAGATCATCAAAATCGACGGATGGCGCCTGTTTGAAAGCAATGGCAACCGTATTGGCGTCATGTACCAGCGGTAGCCAGACCACAGCATCGAAGGCTTGCTGCAAGGCGGCCAGGTTACTATTGCAGTTGGCCCTGTAGTTTTTGGGATTGCCGAACAGGTTGACAGTCAACATGCCATCCTCACTGAGACAATTGGCACAGGCCTGGTAGAAGGCGATGCTGCCCAATGCCGGCGCTTCGGCAGCGGCATCATAGAGATCTACCTGCAAGATATCAAACTGGCCGTGGTTGGCAGGGTTGCCAACAAAATCCATGGCATCCATCTGCAATACCTGCAGGCGTTCATCATTGACCGGTAATTTGAAATGTTCGTGGCAGGCAGCAATCACATGGGGATTGAGTTCTATTGCCGTGACAATGGCATCAGGGAAGTTCTTGTAGCAGAACTTGGTCAGTGATGCGGCCCCCAGCCCCAGTTGCACGATATGCCGTGGCGCCGGGTTGAACAGCATCCACATCATCATCTGCTGTACATATTCAAGCTCGATCTGGAATGGCATGGCCTTGCGCATCGCACCCTGTATGGCATCCGACGACAGGTGCAGGGTGCGTACGCCCTGGTGTTCGGCAATGGTAACAGCAGGCAGTTCAGGCTTGTGCATGCCTGCTGCCTGGTTGGCCTTGTATAGATTCAGGGCGGGTTTGTTCAATTTGTCCTGGACTTCGGCCATGCTTCTACACCTTCGATTTCCACCATTTTCTTCCAGCTGTCGCGGGCTGTGACCAGGTGTGCCAGATTTTCCAGTGCCGGCCAGTTGGTGGCAGGGCGTGGCATATTGCGCGACCAGCGCATCAGCATGGTCAGGTACAGGTCCGCACCGGAACAGCCTGCCCCCAGCAAATAGGGGCCGTTCTTGCCCAGGTGCTGGTCCAATTGATCCCAGATTGCCGCAATGCGCTCCTGCAAGGCTCTGCTGACTTCTTCCGGGTGCTTTACATAGCCAAGCCCTGATGGGTAAAACCAGTTGCGGAAATTGGATTGCAGGCCATGGCTCAGGTAGATGATCCATTGACGCCACATGTCACGCTCTGCACCGGCCGCCGGCATCAGGCCTGATTGCGGATGACGTTCGGCGATCAGCATCAGCAGGGCGGCGGATTCCAGATAGGGCCGGCCATCAATGACCAGCGTAGGGACGACGCCATGGGGATTGAGCTGCAGATAGGCCGGGTCTTTCTGCTGGTTTTTTTCTACATCAACCAGTTTCAATTCATAGACCGCGCCAGCTTCGAGCAGCGCCAGATGCACGACCATGCTGGCGGTGCCGGGACAGTAATAGAGGGTGTACATGGGTCTCCTTGGGTGTTATACAGATGCGGGCAGATTTTTTCAGTGTGGCTGACCACACACCAGACATTGCAGATTCTTGCTGATACCTATGCTGGTCCATTCCATTTGCAGTGCGTCCAGCAGGAGCAGGCGGCCTTGCAGAGGAGCACCTATACCCATGATGACTTTCAGGGCTTCGGCTGCCTGACAGCTGCCTATAATACCCACCAGCGGTGAAAATACCCCCATGGTCGAACACAGAACTTCTTCAAATGGCTGGTCGGGCGGGAACAGGCAGGCATAGCATGGTGACTGGGTATCGCGCGTATCAAACACGCTGATCTGGCCGTCAAAGCTGATCGCCGCCCCTGATACCAGCGGCACGCGATACCTGACGCAGGCGGCATTGACGGCCTGGCGCGTGGCGAAATTGTCGCAGCAGTCGAGCACGATACTGGCCTGGCTGACCAGTTCTTCCAACCTGCCATCCTGCGCCCTTTCCTGCAGGGCAGTGATCCGGATGTCCGGGTTGATACGTTCCAGTGTCTGCTTGCCTGAACTGACCTTGGGCTGGCCTATCCTCGCCGTGGTATGCAGGATCTGGCGCTGCAAATTGGTCAGGTCTACCTCATCATTGTCGACCAGGGTGATGTGGCCGACACCTGCGCTGGCCAGGTAGAGTGCGGCCGGTGAACCCAGACCACCGGCGCCGATGATCAGGGCGCGGGCTTCGGTGATTTTTTGCTGGCCTTCTATGCCTATCTGCTCAAGCAGGATATGACGGGAATAGCGTAAGAGTTGCTGGTCGTTCATTGTCGTAAAAAAGGCCGCTTTATGCGGCCTTTTAGTCAGGTTTATTTTTTCTTGCTGTCGGTTTTGTGATCGGTTTTGTCGGCTTTATCTGTTTTACCGGTTTTGTCCGCGTCCTTGGTTTCTTTGTCTGCGACTTTGGGTTCAGTGACCTTGACCGGCAGGCCCTTCAGGTGATTCAGGGCCTGGGCCAGCTGGAAGTCTTCGCTGCCACCGTACTCCAGAGGTTTGCTCTTTTTCGCCAGGGCGATCAGACGCTGCTCTTCTTCGACTTCATCGACTTTAGGGCGTGTGACTTCTTTTTCCTTGTCATTGGTCAGATGTTTTTGCAGATCAGCTTCACGCTGACGCAAGCCATTGAAACCATCGCCGTCAGCTGTTTCTTCAACGTTCAGGTCGGGGACGATACCCTTGGCCTGGATGGAACGGCCATTCGGCGTGTAATAACGTGCCGTGGTCAGTTTGACTGCGGTATCGGCAGAAATCTGGCGTATGGTCTGTACCGAACCCTTGCCAAAACTCTGGGTGCCGATGATGGTGGCGCGTTTGTAATCCTGCAAGGCGCCTGCCACGATTTCAGAAGCAGAGGCAGAACCGGTATTGATCAGGACTACCATGGGGACGTTCTTGACGGCTTCCGGCAGTTTTGCCAGCGGGTCGCTCAGGGTGCGGCCAGAATAATACTCGCGGCGGGCATAGAAGGTCGCCTTGGAGTCAGGCAACTGGCCGTTGGTGGACACAACCGGTACATCTTTGGGCAGGAAGGCAGCAGAGACACCAATTGCCCCAGGCAAGACACCACCCGGATCATTACGCAGATCAAGCACCAGTCCTTTGATGGACGGGTCCTGCGCATACAGGGTCTGGATTTTCTTGGCCATGTCTTCCACGGTCGGTTCCTGGAACTGGGCTATTCTCACCCAGGCATAGCCAGGTTCAACGATCTTGGCCTTGACACTTTGCTGCTTGATCAGCTCGCGGGTGATCGTGACGATGATGGGTTTGTCTTCGTTTTTACGGGCGATGGTCAGGGTGATCTTGGTATTGGGTTCGCCACGCATTTTTTTGACGGCTTCATCGAGCGTCAGACCCTTGACCGGTTGCGAATCGAGGCGGGTGATCAAGTCACCGGGCTTGAGACCGGCGCGGTAGGCAGGCGAGTCTTCAATCGGGGAAATGATCTTGACATAGCCGTCTTCCATGCCGACTTCTATGCCCAGGCCGACAAACTTGCCTTGCGTCCCTTCTTTTAATTCTTTAAATGATTTCTTGTCCAGATAGGCCGAGTGCGGGTCCAGCGAAGACACCATGCCTGAAATTGCCTCGGTCAGCAATTTATTGTCTTCAACCGGCTCTACATAATCCGACTTGATCAGGCCGAAGACATCGGCCAGCTGGCGCAATTCTTCCACCGGGAGCGAATTGCCTGTCGGGGTTTTCTGGGCCACTGCAGAAAATTGCATGGAAACAGCCACGCCGGCAACCATGCCCAGGCCAATTAAACCAAAATTTTTGAATTTGCTGCTCATGATTCACCTAAAGCCTATTTAACTGCGATCCATTTCAAAGGATCAATTGGACGCGTCTGGTAACGTACTTCAAAGTATAAACCTGATTCCTCATTACCGCCGCTGTTTCCCGCGCTGGCGATGACATCGCCAGCTTTTACAACATCATCCTTGTGTTTCAATACTGCCTGATTGTTACCATACAGGCTCCAGTAGCCACCACCGTGGTCTACGATAATCATATTACCGTAACCCTTCCACCACTCGGCAAAGATGACTTTGCCAGGTGCGATGGCCTTGACTTCAGCGCCCTCGCTGGCCTTGATGAACATACCTTTCCAGCTGGGCCCACCTTCGCGGTTGGTGCCAAATCTGGCCAGAACTTCACCTTTTACCGGCAAACGCAAACTGCCTTTGAGTTTGTCGAACTCACCTGCCGGCGGTGTTTCTGCCCTGGCCTGTTTTGGTGGTTCGTCATCGTCTATGGCATCCGGCCTGGTGATTTTGCCTGGCTTCTTGCCTTGTGCCTGCTGTTTCGCCCGCTCTTTCTGTGCTGCTGCAATTCTTTCCTGGCGTTGTTTTTCTTCCAGTGCTGCCTTGGCTGCATCTGCCTTGGCCTGCTCTTCAATCAGTTTAGTCAATTGTGAGACCAGATTGGAGAGTCTTTGTTCATCTTTTTCGAGACTGTCCGCCTGTTTTTTTTGTGCGTGCAGTTTTTCTGCCAACTGACTTAATAAATTGGTACGGCGTTTCTTTTCTTTTTCCAGTGCCTGCTTATGACTTTTTTCTTCGTCAGCAATTTCGTCGAGATCAGCCTTGGCTTCTTTCGCATCATTGGTATTTTTTTCAACAGCCTGCAGGCTGACACGCAAGGCATCGATCATCTTGGCCTGGGTTTGCGATACATAACTCATGTATTGCAGTTCGCGGTTGATGCGGTTGGGATTGTCGCCGGACAGCAGCAGCTTGATGCGCTCACTGTCACCACGTACATACTGGCGGCGCATGAAGCTGGATAACTGGTTTTTCTGTTTTTCCACCCTTTCACTCAGGGCTTGCTGTTCCTCCGCCAATTTCTTGATTTTGGCTTCTGTCTGTTCCTGTTCTTTCTGCAAATCCCGCAGGGAACGGGTGGCTTCAGAAATCGATTGCTCCGATTCTGCCAGGGCATCGCTGGCCTGGTCCTTGGCTGTTTCAGTTTTGTTGATATCGTTTTTTAGCTGCTTGAGCTGGTTTTGCAATTCAACCCGGTCGGCTTCAGCCTTCTTTTTTTGTGCTGCGCGCGCTGTCGTGGCGGCCAGCGAACTGCCAGCTGTGCCCGCCATGGACAGGCACAGCAGCAAACTGCTCAGTAACTTGAATGACTTCAATTTAAATGGCATCAAATGCTTTTTGCTTATTTTGCTTTGCCCTGGCTGGCAACAGCTTGCAAGGCTGCATTGATGGCATCCTGGTCGCCCAGGTAATAATGCCTGATCGGTTTCAGGTCGGCGTCAAGCTCATAGACCAGGGGCTGACCATTCGGAATATTCAAATTAACAATATCATTATCACTGATACCGTCCAGCATCTTGATCAGGGCGCGCAAGCTGTTGCCGTGGGCTGAGATCAGGATGCGTTTGCCGGCGCGGATGGCCGGGGCTATGCTGTCATCCCAAGCTGGCATGACGCGGGCGACCGTGTCTTTCAGGCATTCGGTCAGCGGGATCTGGCTGCGTTCCAGGCCGGCATAGCGCGGGTCATTGAATGAAGTGCGGTCATCGTTTTCATCAAGCGGCATCGGTGGCGTATCATAGCTGCGACGCCATACCAGTACTTGCTCGTCACCGTATTTGGCGGCGGTTTCAGCCTTGTTCAATCCTTGCAGGGCGCCATAGTGGCGCTCATTGAGGCGCCAGTCATGGATCACTGGCAACCACATTAAATCCATTTCATCAAGCGTGCCCCACAAGGTGCGTATCGCGCGCTTCAATACCGAGGTATAGGCCAGGTCAAAAGTGAAGCCTGCCTCTTTCAGGAGCTTGCCAGCCTGGGTTGCCTCAGCCACGCCTTTTGCTGTCAGATCGACATCAGTCCAGCCGGTAAAACGGTTGTCCAGGTTCCAGGTAGATTCGCCGTGGCGCATTAAAACGATTTTATACATAGTGTGCGATAGGAAATGAAATGAGGATTAGTATGCGATTGCGGCATCTATTTTATAATGACGCGCTTCTGATAACCATTTTTACTACTGGAATCCTGTGAAATTCATTATTGATAATATATTCTGGATAGGTATTGCCATCCTGTCCGGTGGCGCACTGCTGTTACCTGTATTGCAAAGACGTGGTGCCAAAGTATCGCATTTTCAAGCGACACAATATATGAATCAGGGTAAAACCCTGGTACTTGATGTCCGCAGCGCAGAAGAATTTGCGACGGGTCATTTACCCAATGCAAAAAATATCCCGCTGGCCGAGCTTGGCGACAGGGTAAAAGAGCTGGAAAAGTCGAAAAGCAATGTGGTGATTACTGTTTGCGCATCAGGTGTGCGCTCGTCAAGTGCCGCCGGTATTCTGAGCAAGGCTGGTTTTGCCCAGGTTTTCAGTCTTGATGGTGGCGTTGACGCCTGGAAGTCGCAAGGCTTGCCGACAGTAAAGTAAAGCAGGAGAAGTCAATGAAACCCCATGTCGTCATGTATAGCACTGCCGTTTGTCCGTATTGCACAATGGCAGAACGCCTGTTGAAGTCCAAAGGTGTTGAAGAGATAGAAAAAATTCGCGTAGACCTTGAACCCGGTGTACGCGAAGCCATGATGCAAAAAACCGGACGCCGCACCGTGCCGCAAATTTATATAGACGACACCCATGTCGGCGGCTTTGATGACCTGTCTGCCCTCGACAGGGCGGGAAAACTCGATCCTTTGCTGAATCCACTTGACTAAAAACGGGCTTTTACCGGATTTTCTACGGGTTTTGCAGGTAAATTGCTGTTTTTGCAGACTACTTGCTACAATAGCGCGCTGCGATCTTGAAATGGCTGAAAACGGCCTTATCTGCCAGTCTCGCTGTTCATTATTAATCTTTTAGAATTTTAGAAAGTCTCACATGTCTGACGAAAATCTGCAGCCCGTATTCCAAATTCAACGCGTTTATCTGAAAGATTTGTCGCTTGAACAGCCTAACTCTCCAGCAATCTTCCTGGAACAGGAAGCGCCTGGTATTGAAGTGTCCGTTGACGTTGGCGCAGAAAAACTGGCCGACAGTATCTATGAGGCAACGGTTACAGTAACAGTTACAGCAAAAGTCGGCGAAAAAGTGGCTTTCCTGGTTGAAGGCAAGCAAGCCGGCATATTCGAAGCCCGCAATATCCCTGAAGATCAACTTGATCCTCTGCTCGGTATCGGCTGCCCTAACATCATCTATCCCTACCTGCGTTCCAACGTGGCGGATGCGATCACACGTGCTGGCTTCCCTCCTATTCATCTGTCGGAAATCAATTTCGAAGCTTTCTACGCGCAACGCCTGTCGATTGCAGCTGAACAGTCCAAAGTGCAAGACGGCGCCAACGCTGAAGCACCGGCAACTATTCAATAAGCAAAGCAAGCTCGATCCGGCACAAAACCTGTTGATGATCTGTAGCGAGCGGGTGTCGGCGGGCTCAGTGGCAACAAACAGCGCAGCGCAAAAAGCAGAATGTATTCAAGTATCAAGTACATGAGCATTTTGAGCAGCGCATGAACCCCGATCACGCACGCGCTGTAAGATCGGGAACAGGTTTTCAGGCAGGATCAGTTTTTTGAAGGATAACCATGCGAGGTCTGATGAAACCCTGGTCTTTGCTCCTGTTGTCATTGCTGTTTAGCGGTGCGGCACAGGCATTGGAATTTCGTTCCGTCGGTGCGACGCCTGTTATCATGTACGATGCACCGTCTGCCAAGGGTGGCAAGTTGTATGTTGCGCCGCGTGGCATGCCGGTAGAAGTGGTGTTCACTTCTGGCGCATGGAGCAAGGTGCGCGACATGTCCGGTGACTTGAGCTGGGTAGAATCCAAGGACCTGATCACCCGGCGCAGCCTGGTGGTGCGGGCCGCCAATGCCAAAATCAGGGCATCGGCCGATGACGCTGCTCCCCTGGTCTTCAGTGCTGACAAAAATGTCTTGCTGGAAATGGCCGAACCTGCGGTTGCCGGTTGGGTCAAGGTCAAGCACAGGGATGGACAACTGGGTTACGTCAAGGTCAATGAAGTCTGGGGCTTGTAATTCAATTAAACTGGCTAGCCAGTGCCGATTAAAAAAGGACAGTCTGCTGTCCTTTTTTTATATCCTGGTGCAGTCAGCTTGGCAAATTCAGCAAATTCAGGAAAGAGCATGAATATCAGTGTATTGGGTGCAGGTGCTTGGGGTACGGCCATGGCGATAGCCTTTGCAGCAAAAAATCCTGTCTTGATGTGGGGACGCAATCAGGCTGCCATGGCCGCGATGCAGTCTGCCCGGCAAAATGAGGAATACCTGCCTGGTTTTGATTTTCCTGATGGTTTGCAGG
Organism: Undibacterium paludis; assembly: GCF_022568815.1. Classification (GTDB taxonomy): domain Bacteria; phylum Pseudomonadota; class Gammaproteobacteria; order Burkholderiales; family Burkholderiaceae_D; genus Undibacterium. The sequence goes on from NZ_JAKZHX010000011.1 coordinate 54,418, forward strand.
TAACGGCTGATTTTTCAGCTGCCATAGCACCCATGGCCCTGCCAGACAGTTTGCTGGTGATTGCCACCTCGGTCTCGGGTTTGCGCCCAACCCTGGAAGCCTGCCGGCCCTATCAGCCCAACAATGTCATCTGGCTGTGCAAGGGTTTTGAAGAATCCACGCAATTGCTGCCGCATCAGGTGGCTGAAGAAATTCTCGGGGACGGAGTCGCATTTGGCGCCTTGTCCGGCCCTTCCTTTGCCCAGGAAGTGGCCAAGGGCCTGCCTTGCGCCCTGACTGTTGCGTCTACATCGAGTGAACTCAGCCGCCAGGTTGTGCAAGCCCTGCATGGTAACGCCATGCGTGTGTATTCGAGCGATGATGTGGTCGGGGTCGAAGTGGGCGGCGCAGTCAAAAATATCATGGCCATTGCCACGGGTGTGGCTGATGGCCTGGGCATGGGCCTCAACGCACGTGCCGCCCTGATTACCCGAGGCCTGGCAGAAATCAGCCGGCTTGGTGTTGCTTTGGGCGGCAGGGCTGAAACCCTGATGGGGCTGACCGGTGTCGGCGACCTCATTCTCACCTGTACCGGCGATCTGTCGCGTAACCGCAAAGTCGGTCTGGCCCTGGCGCAGGGCAAGAGCCTGGCTGTCATCGTGCAGGAACTGGGTCATGTAGCCGAAGGGGTGCGCTGTGCCCAGGCGGTACGCAATCTGGCCCGGCATCTTGGTGTCAATATGCCAATTACCGATGCGGTTGCCGGTGTCCTGTTTGACGGGATTTCTTTACAGGACATGGTAGGCCGCCTGCTGTCACGTGACGCCAAACAGGAAAACCACTGATTCATTCATCCAGGGTCTGATAGCGACGCCGGTATTGCGGGAAACTCAGCACCCTTTGTATAACCATGTCAGGCACGTGGTGTTTGCGCAGAAAATGCATGGCCTTGTCCAGGCCCAGCACTTCCAGGTAATGGATGCCCAGGTCTACCATGAAACGCGTCAACACATCACGCCTGCGCAGAGGCGGCTTGTGCTTGCGTTGTAGTTTGCGGCGTCGGCACCCTGCCATGATGACCACCTTCTTCATGTTGCTTTAATGCAGTGTAGAACGGCAACAAAAAGACGGGTCTGTTTTTGACATAGCTTAACAAAAAAGACCAGGCGAACCGTGGTCTCTGTTTGTTGTGTGTGACAAGTCCGTGCTAACTGGTATCAGACTCAGCGGAAGTCGGTCACAGCTGCAAAGATGGACAGCAGGTTTTCCAGCCCTGACTGGTCTTCTGCACTGAAACGTTCCAGGCGTGGGCTATCGATGTCAAATACACCATATAACTCACCATCCTTGATCAGGGGGATGACGATCTCGGACTCTGAAGCAGAGTCACAGGCGATGTGACCAGGGAAGGCATGGACATCAGCCACCAGCACCGTGCGACGTTCTGCCGCTGCCGTGCCGCATACGCCACGCCCGAAAGGGATGCGGGTACAGGCGACCTTGCCCTGGAAGGGCCCAAGCAGTAAGTCATGGGCAAATTCTGCCGTTGGTTTGCTTGCATCCACACAAAAATAGAAGCCCGCCCAGTTCAGGTTGCTGATACTGCTATAGATGAAAGCGGAAAACTGCGCTGCATTGGTGATCAGGTTGCGCTCACCTTCCAGTATGCTGGCAAGCTGGCGGGCCAGCACAGGGTAGTCGGGTTTGTCGCTGGCATCGGGGCTGGTAAACATCGTTGTCTCTCTGGTCAGGATGGTGGATGTATCTGCCTTGCCAGGCTTGTGAGCCTGGGCAAGCGCAGTCTTCTTGTTTGCCGGGTTGCCACCCAAGTAGGTGGGCAGGGTGTTTCTGGTATTGCTGCCATACTTGTTGTGGCCACCCCGCTTATGCAACGGGGTTTGCGAGGGCTCAACACGGAACTGCATGCGTTGTCGTGTTGCTAATGCCTTGTTTGCCATGTCAGATTCCGGGGAAGCCTGATCTTAAGTCAATCACAAGACATAGCGTGACAGGTCTTCATTGATGGAAACGGCTTCCAGGCGCTCGTTGACATAGGCGGCATCAATGACGATGGTCTGGCCGGTTTTTTGATGGGCGTCAAAGGAAATTTCTTCCAGCAGTTTTTCCATCACCGTGTACAGGCGACGCGCACCGATGTTTTCCGTGGTTTCATTGACGGAGTAAGCAATGCCGGCCAGACGTTCAACCCCTTCAGGTGTGAATTCTATCTGCACATCTTCTGTCGCCAGCAAGGCCTGATATTGCCGTGTCAGACAGGCATCAGTACTGGTCAGTATGCGTTCAAAATCGGCAATCGACAGCGACTCCAGCTCTACCCGTATGGGGAAGCGGCCTTGCAGTTCTGGTATCAGGTCCGATGGTTTGGCCAGGTGGAAAGCGCCGGAAGCAATGAACAGGATGTGGTCAGTCTTGATCATGCCGTACTTGGTATTGACCGTCGTACCTTCTACCAGCGGCAGCAGATCACGTTGTACACCGGCGCGTGAGACTTCGGCGCCACCTGTCTCTGAGCGCGAGGCAATCTTGTCAATTTCGTCAAGGAAGACGATACCATTCTGTTCTACGTTGCGAATCGCATCCTGCTTCAGTTCTTCTTCATTGACCAGTTTGCCTGCTTCTTCTTCGATCAACAGCTTCATGGCTTCCTTGATCTTGAGTTTGCGTGCCTTCTTGCGACCATTGCCCATGCCTGAGAACATGGTCTTGATCTGTTCAGTCATCTCCTCCATGCCGGGTGGCGCCATGATTTCCATATGGGTCACGCCTTCGGCAACTTCAATTTCTATTTCCTTGTCATCGAGCGCACCTTCGCGCAGACGCTTGCGGAATGTCTGACGAGTAGTGTTGTCATTCGGTGCTGTTTCAGTTTCGTGCGGTTGGAAACCAAAATCACGCGCCGGCGGCAGCAGGATATCGAGTACCCGGTCTTCAGCCGCATCTTCGGCGCGGGCACGCACCTTGCGGGTTGCGGTTTCGCGGGTTTGCTTGATTCCGATATCCACCAGGTCACGGATGATGGTGTCGACATCACGGCCGACATAGCCGACTTCAGTGAACTTGGTCGCCTCTATCTTGATGAAGGGGGCATCGGCCAGCTTGGCCAGGCGGCGGGCGATTTCGGTCTTGCCTACACCGGTCGGGCCTATCATCAGGATGTTCTTGGGTGTGATTTCATGGCGCAGCGGTTCCTGCACCTGCTGACGGCGCCAGCGGTTGCGCAGGGCGATGGCGACGGCACGCTTGGCCCTGGCTTGGCCCACCACATGTTTATCCAGTTCCGAAACGATTTCTTGTGGGGTCATGTTCATTGCTTATTCCAATTCATTCCAGGGTTTCTATGGTGTGCGACAAGTTGGTATAAATACACAACTCGCCAGCTATTGTCAGCGACTTTTTGACAATATCAACCGGTGAGAGATCCGTATTTTCAAACAGGGCGATAGCGGCAGACTGGGCATAAGTACCCCCAGAGCCTATCGCGCCTATGCCCTGGTTGGGTTCGAGTACGTCACCATTGCCGGTAATGACCAGGGTAGTTTCTTTATCCGCCACCAGCAACATCGCTTCCAGGCGGCGCAACATGCGGTCAGTGCGCCAGTCCTTGGCCAGTTCAACCGATGCACGCATCAGGTGTCCCTGGTGTTTTTCCAGCTTGGCTTCAAAACGTTCGATCAGGGTGAACGCATCGGCCGTACCGCCGGCAAAACCTGCCAGCACCTTGTTGTGATACAGCTTGCGCACCTTGCGGGCAGTTCCCTTCATGACGATGTTACCCAGCGTAACCTGGCCATCGCCGCCCAGGGCAACCTGGTTGCCGCGTCGCACCGTCAATATTGTGGTGCCGTGAAATTGTTCCATATATACCTCTGAAAATGGGGCCATGGCTGTCACTTTCCTTCAAAGAAGGTGACCAGCCCACGACAGGCCAGATTGCCTGTTTTTTAGAAAATGGGGTGTTTCTTCTGAATTGCAAGCGTCATGCGACAAGCCCTGAAGGGCTTGCACAGCTGTCTTATCAGTCTAGTGCTTGCGGGGGACGATGCTGGCAATGTTTTTCAAGCCCATGGCATTGAATAACATCAGGATCAGGTAGTTGACACCTTCAAAGCGTATGCTCATGCCCGGCTTGCTGGCGATGGGCGCCAGGCCATTGAGCAATTGTGCCGATGCACCGAATTCCACACGTTCCAGACGTGTGCAATCAAGGATCAGTGGATTGTGCTGCTCTGCCTGCGTGGCAATATTGGAAATCAGGAATTCTGTTTTACCTTCAACCACTTTTGGCATCATATAGCGATCAGATACCTCTTCCTGTGCCTGAGCTTCAGGGAGGGCGCTGGTCACGTTGTTCTTTGGCGCTTCAAAAGACGGGGGGGAGACTTCGAAAGTAATGCAGTAATCCATACTGACTTCTTCGAAGGCTTGCTCAAAATGCAATAATTGCAGGATTTCCAGCAACAGCAGCCAGGGGGCTTCGGTTTCATCGCGACGGCCAACCAACAAGATGGATCGGATTTTGTCAGCGAGGTCCTTGGCACCAACCAGTAACAGGTCGTGGCCGGATTTTTTCAAGCCTTTCAGGGCGCGCAGCAACAGGCCGCAGCCTATGGGGTCGACTTCCTTGACGCGAGAAAAATCCAGACGCAGGCTCTTGCTCTTGCCTGCCGCTGTCTGCAATTTTTCCAGTGACTTGATGGTGCCGCTATCGAGCTTGGCCGGGAAGCTGACATTGGCAACAGTGGTATCGCCCTGAGATTCTGCATCATTGTCATTGCTCGCCTGGTTTTCTGGCCACAACGGCGGCGAGGTTTCAAACTTGTTGGCATAGTCCAGCGACAGACTTTCAAACCTGTGCTGATCATTGGTGATGCGATACAGGTCAAACAGCATCTGCCAGCCGATTTCAGTCGCACCGCCAAGTTCCTGATTATGTACTGCAGCGGAGAGCATTTGCTCGGCGACTTCGTTCTGGCCGCTGGCGAACAGGATCGCGGCTTCTTCCAGTACCGGTACCGTTTCACTATAGGCCAGTGCCGACCCCGACATTTCCGAATTCTGCCCGAGCAGGTAATCGGTCGGCATCATCATCGGCAGGGTGGTCTGGAATTCTACCGGTGGATTTTTTCTTTCCATCGGCTCGGTATGGGCGCCAAGATCGGTCTTGGTCACAGTCGGCGGGCGGGTCTTGACGATGTCGCGCGACATCTCGAATTCTATGGCGTCGATTTTTCTTTCGGTAGCGCGGGCAATATGACGCTGAGCAATGATGGAATTGCTAAAGATCTCACTATCCTGGAAACCGCCAATGACGGTATTACCATTCTTGGAGCGCGTCTTTCTCGAAGAAGATTTCTCGGTGGAGCGATCTTCTTGCTTGACACCTTTTTTACCGAAAAGAGAAAAAATCCCCACTTTGTTCCCGAATTAGAATTGAAGCGCTGACAGCCGGGCAGCGAATTAGACGAGTGCTTAGTATATTCTGAATTCAGACTGAATGGTTGACTGGGCTCAACTTCGGGAAACAGTTTTTTTTGAAATGTTCTTTTAATTGCTAGGGAAGATCGCGCAAAACCTTTCAAATAAGCAGCTTTTTTGCAGAAAATGGAGGTGGATACCACCTCCTATGCAAACAGGTTATGAATTAATAACTTAAACGTCAATTACATCTGCTTACATTTTTCTTGCAATTCTTAGCTGACTTTTTAACATTAAAAGCTGACTCTGAGTCCGGCCATCACATTTCTGCCCGGCTGGGGCACGGTTTCCCGCAGGACAGAAGTGGACAGGCGTATGTCTTGATTCAGTAGATTCTTCGCCATCAGGAACCAGGTCAACTGGGCATTCTGGTAGGGATGGGTGTATGTCAGACTGGCGTCCACCTTGGTATAAGCCGGCGTGACAAAATTCTCGAAACTGGCCAGACTATCCTGACGCAGGGCATGCAGGATATTGAGGTTGCCACGCCAGGCACCGCTACGGTAGCCAAGATCAATACCGGTACGGGTGGCCGGTTGCAGCGGCAGGTTGCCAAGATTGTCGAGCTTGCCGCGCGAGTGATCAACAAAGGCGCGAGTGGACCAGCCTTCGCCCAGCAGGTTGTAACTGATCTCCGCTTCGCCGCCGCGTATGGTAGCGGCGGCCTGCGACCAGTTACGCAGCAGGAATTCTGCATCGGCGTCGGGCAAGCCCCCTTCATCTACCCGGGTGCCATTGGTATGGCCATAGATATAGTTATTGACCTTGTTGATGAAGGCATTGACCTTCCAGCGCACCAGGCCATGGTTTTTTTGCAGGCTCAGTTCCAGGTTGCGTGAAGACTCTTTCTTCATATTGGCGTCGCCTATGTCGAAAGTGGCAGTCGACTCATGCGGTCCGGCTGAATACAGCTCTTCCGTCGCCGGCGCCCGCTGCGCCCAGGACAGGCTGAGTCCGGCGCCATAGGATTTATCAAACTGCCAGAGGCCGCCGAGCGAGGCAGAAAACAGGTTGAATTCACGCTCTTTCAGGCCGGTACTGGCGTCGGGTGTCCGTTTGACGTTTTCAAAACGCATGCCGGTACTGGCCATGACATCATCAAACTGCTTCTGTTCAACAAAGAAGGCTGCCAGTGAGGTTGATTTGGTGCTGGGTACTGTATCGGCACGACCAGTAGTCGCCGACAGGGCAGAAAATTTCACCTGCTCGGTTTGCAGACCCCAGCTGCCTTGCCAGCCAGCCCAGGATGGATGGGACAACAGGATGCGGCTTTCCAGCATGCGGTTCTTGAAATTGGTGATGGGGCTGCCGTTTTCCGATTTCTCGGTATGCTGATAGTCCGTTGCACTGAGTTTGTATTTGAGGCTGTCAAATCCACTGAAAGGGCGATTGAGCAAGCCATCGAGATCGAAACGGTTCTGGCGCAGGTCAATAAAAGAGCGTTCCGCCGTGGGAATGCCGTAATGGTCATTCAGGGTTTGTACTGCTGCGCCGACGTAGCCCCAGGGCTGTATGACCGACGCACCAAAAGCCAGCGTCGATTCGCGGGTAAAACTTGATGGCAGACGACCACTGGCTGAAGCCGGGTTATCCAGCCCGGCATTGCCGGGAATCTTGTAGTTGCCGGTATCGCGGCTGCTGCCATCGGTATGCAGGCCTATCACACCGCTTGAGCCATCTAGCGAGAAAGACAGGCTCTTTTCCTGATTGACCGTCCCCAGCCTGATTTCGGCTTCACCGGTGACTTTTTTATTCAATACAGTGGGGATGCGGTTGTCGATCACATTGACCAGGCCGCCAATGGCGCCGCTGCCATATAGCAGTGCAGCCGGGCCACGCAGCACCTCAATTTGCTGGGCAGTTGCACTTTCACTGGCGACTGCATGGTCATTCGACAGGCTGGAGACGTCGGCAACGCCCATGCCATTTTGCAATATCTTGACGCGCGGTCCTTCCAGTCCACGGATGATGGGGCGCGATGCGCCGGCGCCAAAACCGGATGCTGATACGCCAAGTTCACTACCCAGGGTATCGCCAAGCGAAGTGCCAATCTTGGCGCGTAATTCAGGACCCGCCAGCACTTTGGCCGGGGTGAGCACTTGCATGCTCTCGTCGTTGCTGATCGGGTTTGATGTGACAGTGACGGTGTTGATGGGGGCGCTTTCAGCCATTGCCTGATGGACAGGCGTCAAAAGTACCAGCACAGCGCTGGTGATCAGAGTGCGTTGAAAAACCATGTTTATTCCTGTTTGCGAGATGGTGCAGTTTCAGTCCCCGCCATTTTTTGCAGCGCGACTGAAAATGAATGGGCCAGACTTGCCCGGCTATTTCAGATGCAAAACGGGCAGAGTCAGCGGAAAATCAGGCAAACAGGGAAGGTGGGGCGCGTGAAGAGAAGGGCAGGCGCAGCAATGCCAGCCAGCTCAGTATGATCTGGCTGTCGGCGATGATGGCTTTGCCGTCGATAAGATGAATGATGTCCGGAATGTGGTGCAGATATTCGCTGCCGGTGGCAGCGTCATACAGGGCGCAAGAGTGCAGACTGCTGTCATCCTGACTGCCAAACAGGAAGGAACTGACAGGGCTACCATGCTGTATCAGACTGGCAGGGGCTGTGACGCCAGTCCAGCCGCCATGTGAAAGACGATGTGCCAGCCCCATCCATTGCGCAAATATCAGCGCAGGCAACAGGAAACACAGCAACCATCGTTTGCCGTTGTGACTGTTGAATGAAAAAGGACCAGGCATTTTGCTTAAGGTAAATTGTTTAGCTTGTTTGGTTTCAATATTGTGAAACGCGGTTGTTCAAAAATGTCGTAAAAAACCGACAGTAACACGCCGGCATGACACCCAAATGAAATACGCCCCCGCGCTTTGAGCCAGTAGGTGCATGAAAGTTCAAGATTTTGCAACTATGTTGCATGCGGTTGCAACAAAAAAGCGCGCAGTCGATAACCGCACGCTTTTGACCTCCAGAAGCGTTACAGGGAGAGTTGCTGCTCAGTCACCGTACAATTTTTGCTTCATTTCACGTCTTTGCTGTGCTTCCAGCGACAGGGTTGCTGTCGGACGCGCCAGCAGACGTGGGACGCCTATGGGTTCACCGGTTTCTTCGCACCAGCCGTAATCACCTTCGTCAATACTGACGATGGCTTGCTGCACTTTCTTCAGCAACTTGCGTTCACGATCGCGGGTGCGCAGTTCAAGCGCATGTTCTTCCTCTATCGTGGCGCGGTCTGCCGGGTCTGGTACCAATACGGTTTCACGAAGATGCTCGGTGGTTTCGTCGGCGTTCTTCAATAAATCCTTCTCAAGCTGCTGCAAACGGGCCTTGAAAAATGCCAGTTGTGCAGCGTTCATATAGTCCTTCTCGCCCATCTTGAGGATTTCTTCCTCGGTGAGCAGAGCTTCGGGTGCGCTGACTGTAGCAGTCGATTTAGGTGATTTAGTTGCCACTTCGCTTACTTTCGATACGACGGGTTAATACATAGAACAAATCTGAAGCAATTTGCTCCCAGATAATTATCCTCCCCTTATTGATAAAGTAAATGACATTTGCATGAATGCCACTTGCACGACAGACAAGGTCTGACTTCAATAGCCCGCTAGTTTATACCAAACAATGCTCCAAACCTTGAATAAATATGTCTTTAGGTAGATTTTTACCAATAAATACCATCTTGCTTTCACGCAATTCATTTTCCCCCCATTTGGCGCCGATGTCTGTTCCCATGATCTGGTGGACACCCTGGAAGATCACTTTACGGTCTGCACCCTCCATCAGCAAGACGCCCTTATAGCGCAACATGCGCGGCCCAAACACTTGTACCAGGCCACCAAGGAATTCATCAAGCTGGCCGGTATTGAAGGGGCGGGTACTCTTGAAGACGAAGGCAGCAATGTCGTCAGAATGATGGGCATGGTGATGGTTGTGCGCATGCTTGTCACCATGATGGCCGTCATGATGATGGTGCTCATGTGTGCAATGTTCATCGCAATGCCCTTCTTCGTGGTGATGTTCTTCTTCCTCAGCACGTAAAAAATCCGGGTCCAGATCCAGCTTAGCATTCAGGTTGAAACCTTTCAAATCCAGCACTTCGCTGATGGCTATCTTGCCAAAGTCCACTGGCGAAATTGGCGCGCGCGGGTTCATGCGGGCCAGGCGGGTGCGCAGCATGGCTATTTGCTCGGCATCGACCAGATCGGTTTTGGAGAGCAATATCTTGTCGGCAAAACCAACCTGGCGCTGGGCTTCTTCATGCTCGTCAAGCTGCTGCATGCCATGGCGGGCATCGACAACGGTGACCACGGCATCAAGCATATAGTAGGTGCCGATTTCTTCATCGACAAAGAAAGTCTGGGCTACCGGGCCAGGATTGGCCAGGCCCGTGGTTTCTATGATGACGCGGTCAAAGCTGAGCTTGCCGGCATTTTTCTGTTCTATCAGTTTGGAGAGGGCAACGATAAGATCGCCGCGTACCGTGCAACAGACGCAGCCATTATTCATCTCCACGATCTGCTCATTACTGTCCTGTACCAGGATTTCATTGTCGATGTTCTCCTGGCCGAATTCATTTTCGATGACAGCGATCTTGTGGCCGTGATCTTCTTGCAGGATGCGGTTGAGCAGGGTAGTTTTGCCGGCACCCAAAAAACCGGTCAGTATGGTGGTGGGGATCAATGCCATGATGCTTTCTCTTTCGTTTACTTGCTACAGTCTGCACACCAACCCTTGATGGTCAGTTCTATGTCGTGACTTTGAAAACCGCGCCCCAGGGTTGCCTGCAAGGTGGCTTGCAATTGTTCGCCGAGGGTGGCTGGCTGCTGCGCATCATCGAGGCAAAAGACCCGGGCGCAACGTGTACATTTGAAATGCCCATGCTGGTGCTGCACGGCCTTTTCTTTACTGGTGACAGCATCACTGCCTGTGCTATAGCGAAATACCCTGTCATCACCAGAAATCTTGTGTGCCAGACCGGCATCGGTCAGGCAGTCAAGTGCCCTGTACAGTGTCACCCTGTCCATATCGGGCAGGGCGTCGTGCACTTCCAGGTGGGACAGTGCACGCTGGCTGAACAACAGCTCCGACAACACGCTGAGACGGGCATCGGTTGCACGAATGCCTGCTTCGGACAGCATGACAGATGCTTGATGGCGGCTCTGGCTGGCAGGCAATTTTGCGATAGCTGACTGAGATTTCATAAATCCTTGCTGAATCCTTCTATGGTGGTCTGGCACGGGTTTGCACGGGCAGCGCACAGATACAGACATTATTATGCCTCAAAAATGCAATTCAGTTGCAAAATGGCTCTGTGCACAATTCGCTGACAAATACAGAGAAATGCGTCGTGTCTGTGGATTGTTTGCTGCGTTTCACTTGCCTGTCATATTCGCTTTTTATACTCCTGCCCGAACTTGCCTTGCGTGGCAAGCGCTCAGGCAGGCTGTAAACCCATTACCCCAGCGGCGTAATTGCTCCTCTAACTGGCGCATTTTGTTGCAATCAACTATTGGAATTAGAATCATGTCAGATCAACCTCAACTCGGTCGCCGTCAGGCACTTAAATTCCTGGCTGGCGCTCCTTTGCTGCCGCTGGGCGCGATGTCCACAGCGTCATTATTGTCTGCCTGCGGCGGCAGCAGCAATACCGCGGTGACACCACAAGTGCCGGTTGCCGTCAATTTTACCAGTGCTGAATTTACCGCAATGCCTGCGCCATCACTGGCAAATGCTGCAGCAATGGCGACCACTTCGGTCGGCTCCAGCCTGAGTGTGAATTTCAGTGACAATAGCTCGCAGGCGTTCAAGCTTGCTTATCAGCCTTTCTTTACGACAGGCGATATGGTTTCCAATGGCAATGGCGGTACTATCCTGGCCGGTGGTTATGTCGACATTAATAACAAGCCGATTATTGATAAAACTGTTGCAGGTAAAGAGCGTCAATTCTTCTCTGATTCGCCTGACGGTACTTCGCTGCTGTCGGTTGCCAATCCCACTGTTGCCGGCATCAAGGGCAAGGCAGTTTTCGCCGTTGTGCAATTTGAATATACGACCTGGGCACAGGATGAAAAGACCGATATGTATGGCAAACTGCCTTCACCTATCGCTGTCCTGACCCTGGACCAGGACCAGACTACCGGCAAGCTGAGCCTCGTGAAATACCACAATGTCGATACCTCCAAGGTCAATGGCCTGTGGATTACCTGCGGCGCCAGCCTGTCGCCATGGGGTACGCACCTGTCCAGCGAAGAATACGAGCCAGACGCCTACACGATTTCCAGCAACACACAGTTCAAGGCTTATAGCACCAATCTGTTTGGCGATGAGAACAAGGCCAATCCTTACCACTATGGCCATCTGCCTGAAGTGACAGTCAACCCTGACGGTACAGGTACCATCAAGAAGCACTACTGCATGGGGCGTATCTCGCATGAACTGATACAGGTCATGCCCGACAACCGCACCGCCCTGATGGGTGATGATGCAACCAATGGCGGTATCTTCATTTTCGTTGCTGACAAAGAAAAAGACCTGTCTTCCGGTTCCCTGTATGTCGCCAAGATCGGTTCTGGCTTCTCCATTGATCCTGCCGCTGCAGGTGCTTCGCTGACCTGGATCAAGCTCGGTTCCGCTACCAGTGCAGAAATCGAAAACATGGCGAATACCATCAAGCCTGCCGACATCATGGAAGTGGCGACAACCGATCCTAAAGACGCCAGCTTCACCAAGATTTTCTACAGCGGCAAACCGCAGTGGATCAAGATCAAGCCAGGAATGGAAAAAGCAGCAGCCTTCCTGGAAACACATCGTTACGCATCTTACGTCGGAGGCAGCATGGCCTTGACCAAACTGGAAGGTACAACGGTTAATGCCAAGGACAAGATTGCCTATTCTGCCTTGCAGAACATGCAGGCATCCATGGTACGCGGCAATGCAGGCTGGAACGAAGCCTATGGTGTGACGTTAGAAAAAGTCGTGACAGCCGGTGCCGTGCTGGCCCACACCCTGACTGGCGGGCAAAAAGACACCAGCGGCGGCGCCATCAATAGTGAATGGGTGCCAACACAAACCAAGGTACTGTTGATTGGTGAGGACTATCTGGATGCCAGTGGCAAGCTTGCTCCGGATACGCTGGGCAATACCGCCAATCCTGATAAGGTTGCCAATCCTGATAATCTGAAGTTCTCGGAAAAACTGCGCACCTTGTTCATCGGTGAAGACAGCAGCCAGCACGTGAATAATTTCTTGTGGGCCTATAACGTCGATACGAAAAAACTGTCACGCCTGGCATCCATGCCTGCCGGTGCAGAATCGACAGGCCTGTCCGTTGTCGATGACCTCAATGGCTGGACTTACATCACAAGTAATTTCCAGCATGCGGGTGACTGGTTGTCACCTCTGCACAGCAACGTGCAGTCCACACTGGACCCTCTGGTACGTGCCAACTACAAAAACCGCTTCGCAGCTGCGGTTGGCTATCTGACTGCCGATGCCACCAGCCTGAAACTGGTCAAAGCATAAAGAAATCAAATACAGTACAAAAAAGCAGCGAATTCGCTGCTTTTTTTGTTTTTTTATGGGGCAAATCAAGGAAAGCAATTACTTGTATTTGTAAGCAAATATGGAAATTGCTGAACTCCTTTGTGCTTATGCTACATTAACTGGCTGTTGTAAAAAACTATATTCTCCAGGGAGGCCGGTGTCGTGATGCGTACATTAATGAAACCTTTGCTGTTGAGCCTGATCGTGGCAAGTGCCCAGTTCGCGCAGGCTGCCGTCAACCCGGCTTATGAAAAAGTCCTGACCACGGATGCGCCCAATGCCAAAGACCATCCTCTGACCGGCCGTTACCAGGGTTCCACCATATTGCTGCAGACACAAAAAGCCTTTGATGAAATCAGTTTTCCGGCTGGTCCGGCAACTGAACCCGATTACAGCAGCAACAAGAAATTTTCCAAAGTGCAAAAAGCCGAGGGAACGCTGACACGTACCGTTTATGTGGCGCCCAAAGGCCGCTCTTCGCTGGAAGTGTTTCGTAACTTCACGGACAGTCTGGGCAGCAAAGGTTTCAAGCCGGCATTCCAGTGCGACAACGAAAGTTGCGGTCCTTCTTTCAAAAGCCTGAAATATAACTGGAATGAAAAGCGTACCCATGTCCAGGGTGAAGGTTACGATGTTAACCGTAACCGTTTTGTCTCTGGCGTCTTCGATGGCGCCAAGGACTTGCGCTATGCCTTGCTGCAAAAGGGCAGCGGCGCCGCCACGACCTATGTGGGTGTGTATGCGGCACTGAATTCCGGCGGTACCATGGGCGACCTGACCGACAGCCTCAGTGATCGTGTCACCGTCTTGGTGGAAGTGCTTGAACCCAGGGCCATGGAACAGAATATTGTCACCGTTGATGCCGACGCCATCAGCAAGGAACTGGCGGCCAATGGCGCAGTCAGTTTTTATGGCCTGTACTTTGACACTGACAAGGCCGTCATCAAGCCGGAATCCAAACCGCAGCTTGATGAAATGGCGAAATACCTGAAAGCCAATAGTGCTGCAGTCTATATCGTCGGCCATACCGACACCCAGGGTGTGCTTGACTACAACATGACTTTGTCAGGCAAGCGCGCCCAGGCTGTGGTCGATGCACTCAAAGGCTATGGCATTGCCGACGCGCGATTGATTGCCAAGGGTGTAGGCCCGCTGGCACCGCGGGCTTCGAATGCGGCTGAGGCAGGTCGTTCCAAGAACAGGCGTGTGGAAATGGTCTTGCGCTAAGAACCTGCTTACGATCTTACTGCGCGAACGTGATCGGGGCTCATTTGCTGCTCAAAATGCTCATGTACTTCAGTACACTCCGCTTTTTGCGCTGCTCTTCGCCCGCTGATGCTCGCTCGCTACAGATCGTAATCAGGTTCTAAATATTTTGCTGCTTATTTCTTGGCACGCGGATGTGCCTGGTCATACACCTTGGCCAGATGCTGGAAATCCAGAGAAGTGTAAACCTGGGTCGCTGCAATCGAGCTGTGACCAAGCATCTCCTGCACGGCACGCAGATCGCCGGATGATTGCAGAACATGGGAGGCAAAAGAATGCCGCAACATGTGCGGGTGCACATTGGCAGGTATGTCGAGACTCTGCGCATGTGCCTTTATGCGCAGCTGTATCAGCCGGGTAGAAATGCGGCTGCCGCGTCCACTGAGGAATAGGGGATGCGGATCGCTTTTCAGCAAGCTGCCACGGACAGCCAGCCAGTCCTGCAAGGCTTCCAGAGCTGGATTACCCACCGGGACGATGCGCTCTTTGCCACCCTTGCCGGTGACATGCACTTCGCCTTCCCGCATATCGACCCAGCCAGCCGAACTGTAGCCGGTTTCAGTCACCGGGGCGATATCCAGTCCGGCCAGTTCCGATACCCGCAAACCGCTGGAATACAAGAGTTCAAACATGGCGCGGTTGGCACGTGCAGTGGGTTGATCGCTGCCCTTGTGTGCGACCAGTCTTACCGCATCATCTGCGCCCAGAGCCTTGGGAAGTGGCTTGCCTTTCTTGGGCGCACGCACGCCTTCTACAGGATTGGCTGGCAGATCATGGTTTTCGACTAGCCAGCGGTAAAAACTGCGCCAGCTGGACAGTTTGCGTGCGATGGTGCGGGCGCTTTGCCCGGCACCGTGCATCTGTGCTGCAAAACGCCGAATCTGGTGGGTGTTCAGTGACTTCAATTCGGTAGGACCGGCCAGCCTGATCAGTTCCTGCAAGTCCAGCAGGTAGCTGTCCAGCGTATGTGGGGACAACTGTCGCTGGCTACGCAGTATCTCCAGATAGTCGCCGATATCGCTTTGCTGTCGCTGTCCTGGAGTATCCATGAGCGCGTCGTCTGCTTACATATCCACCAGGCAACTGAGTGCTGCACTGCTGGTGTCGGCGATCTTGCTCAGGAAGTCGGTCGCCATGTCCTTGGTGTAGCGGTTGGGGTCAGGTGAACCCAATACCAACAGGCCAAAGGTCGGCCCGGTTACAGACAGGCGCAGGGGCAGCATGGCCAGGGACTGTACTGGTTCAGCGGTCTCCAGCCAGCCAGCGGCTTCAAAATCATGGTTTTTGCCACAATATGGTGTACTCAACCCCTTGGCGAACAGGCGGGCATCATCAGATGTTGTTCTGGCAAACCAGGTGTGCGCAAAGTCCGGGGCTACATCCCACAGACGCAGGGTGGCATGCGGCAAATCAAAAATGTCCTGCAAGCCTTGTGTCAGTGCATGCGGCAGGTCAACATCATTGCGTGCCAGCAGGAGGGCGCGGGTCCAGCTCTGGAACTTCTGGCTGATGTCATGGTTTTCCTGGGCTATCCTGAGCAGGTCGGCCATACGCAGTTCCAGGCCACGGTATTTTTCGCGTACCACTTCCATCTGGCGTTCTTGCAAGGAAATGGCACGGCCCATGACGGGGCTGGTGAGTTTGATGCTACCCAGTAACTCAGCATGCTCTTCAAAAAAGTGCGGATGTTGTATCAGGTAGGTCGCGATGTCGTTGGAATTCATTGTATTTCTGAAAGATTAATTTCGCCTTCGAAGACGGTCACGGCAGGGCCGCTGAGGAAAACCGGATGGCCTTCACCTTTCCAGGCGATGGAGAGTTCTCCGCCACGCATGCTGACACGCACCGGGCTGTCAAGCAAGCCACGGTGTATGCCGGTTACGGCGGCGGCACAGGCGCCGGTGCCGCAAGCCAGGGTTTCACCTGCGCCGCGTTCAAAGACGCGCAAACGTATGTGGCGGCGATCAAGAATCTGCATGAACCCGGCATTGACCCGTTTGGGAAAGCGCGGATGGTTTTCTATCAGGGGACCATCAACCTGCACCGGATAGTCATCGACTGAGGCCACGACCTGCACAGCATGCGGGTTGCCCATGGATACGGCCGAAATCCAGGCCTGTTTGCCATTGATTTCGAGCGGCCACAGGCTGTCATCACCCTGATGACTGGCAGTCAGGCTTTCGCTGAGGAAAGGGACTCTGGACGGTTCCAGCACGGGTGCACCCATATTGACGGTGATCTTGCCATCGGCTTCCAGGCGCGGCTCGATGATGCCGGACATGGTCTCTACCCGTATGCTGGTCTTGTCTGTCAGGCCTTTTTCTATGACAAATTGAACAAACGCACGTGAGCCATTGCCGCATTGTTCGACTTCGCCGCCATCGGCATTGTAAATACGGTAACGAAAATCGACATCTGGCTGGACCGGGCGTTCTACCACCAGAATCTGGTCGGCGCCGATGCCAAAACGGCGGTCAGCGATGAAACGCCATTGTGCAGGCGTGAAATTGATGTGCTGGTTGATTGCATCAATGACGACAAAATCATTGCCTGCACCATGCATTTTGGTGAATTTGAGTTTCATACTTGCGATTATAGCCTCAGTCGAGGGCTGTCACGTGCTTCTGCTGCATTCAGCCAACCTGGTATACCCCACAACCGAGTACCAGATTGTCGTCAACCGCTTCTATGTAGGAAGTCTTGGCTTCGGTCTTTTTGGAGACAGGATTGACAATTTTGTAGTTGATCCAGCCACCGCTTGCCGGTAATTCAAAAGCATCTCTGACCAGTTTGCGGCCATCGAGGCCATCGACATGGAAGAGATTGACTTTCAGTTTGGCGGCATTGCCAGCAAAGGCAAGGTAATCGCCGTTTCTGTCAAAGGCAAATACATACATGTCGCGGTCGGCAAACAATTTGTCTGTATTGGCCGTGATGATCTGCAGTGCTCCACGCCCCTTGGCCTGGTAGACTGCCACGGCTTTTTTGACCATGGCGTAGGCTTCGTCTGCCGTACCTTGCAACAGGCGGAAAGTCGATACCGCCCGTGACAATGCCTGGGCTTTTTCTTCCAGACTGATGGAGGCATGTTTGGCCTGCTCTGCCATTTGTCCATTGCTTTGGGTGATACTGTCCAGATGGCGCAGGGCTTCAGATATCTGTGACAGGCCGTTGCTTTGCTCAGCCGATGCGGTGGAAATGGCATTAATGTTATTGGCCAGGCCACGTATTCCATCGACGATTTCTGTCAGTGTCTGGTTGACGTTACTGATCTGGGTCACTCCATCATCCACCCTGTGTACGGCATCATCGATCAGGTGCCTGATCTGGCGTGCAGAATCGGCACTGCGTTGCGCCAGGCTGCGCACTTCGCTGGCGACGACGGCAAAGCCGCGGCCATGCTCGCCTGCGCGTGAAGCCTCCACTGCGGCATTCAGGGCGAGGATGTCGGTCTGGAAAGAAATGCCATCGATCAGGCTGACTATCTCCTGTACCTTGCGTGCGCTCTGATGTATGCCATTCATGGAGTCCACTGCTGAGCGCATGGCGTCACCGGTGGATTCGGTAATGATGCGCAGATTGGCCGCCAGGTTATCAACGGCTTTGGCGCTGTCGGCGTTCTTTTTCACGGTATCGGCGAGGTCATCGACACTGGCCGAAGTCTGTTCCAGGCTTGATGCCTGTTGTTCTGTCCTGACGGTTAGGTCACTGATGCTGGTCGCCAGTCCCTCGCCAAGTTGCGCCACCATGCTGGCATTGCTGCGTACATTGGCAACCAGTCTGGATAGATTGCTGTTCATGCTTTCGAGCAAGTGACCGGTTTCTGCGAGTTCATCACGACCATTGATATGGACTTTATTGGTCAGGTCGCCGGCTGCCACGGCTTTGGCAGAGTTGCCAACCTCATTGAGGGCAAGCATGAAGCCCTGATTGAAGCCCAGCGCCAGGTAACAGCTAAGTATCACCATCAACAAGATGGCTGTGCTGACCACAGCCTGATATTGATCAAGCCGATTCGCTCTGTCCGTTAGCAATTGACCTAGTTTGCCATTCATCTGTGCTTGCAGGGCCAGGGCTTTCTCTATTGCCTGCGTGCCCTGGGCAAAGAAGGCACTGGCATCACCAGTGATGCTTTCACCGAGCAGGTTTTTCCTGGCCAGCTCAGAAAACGCCCTGGTGGCATCCAGGGTAGCCTGCTCTGCATCCCCCATGCTCAGGCTGGCGCGCTTGATGGCCTCATCCATGTCAGTGAGCGCAATACTGGCCGCCTGTATTGCATCAAGCCGAGAAACGATGCCGGCTTTTTCCGGAAATTCCATACTCCCGGTCTTGATATAGGTAGAGCCCAGGCCACGCAACAGGGCCAGGTGTTCTATCCACCCTGGCATCTTGCGCAATGAGATATCAAGCAGCAAGAAGCTGGCATTGTCGGTATCGGTCAGCAGGCCGGTTTTTTCGCTGGACAGGCTGGAAAACAACAAAGCCTGTCTGATCAGGCGGCTGTGCTGGGCAACATTGTCCTTGACGCTGGCGGCGGTCTGACCCGATGCCAGTTGCTGTAACTCGTCTCCGCTGGCTTGCCATGCTGTCTGCAAACTCAACTCAGGATGATCTGCCATGAATTTTGCCAATTGCTCAAGGCTGCTCTTGAGTTCGCCCCTGGTTTTGCCCAGTTCTTCATCAAGGTTCTGGCCGGACAGCTTGAGATTGACCTGGCCGCGGTGCTTCTGTGTCTGTATCACCACTTTCATGACAAGATTGTTGAGTTCTATGCCAACAAGACCGGCATGTGCACGTGCCGAATCTGCGTGGATTTGTTGTATGACTATGCTGGCTAAAAACAACATAGGGGCGAGCAGGATAATAAATATGCCCAGCAGTTTGGTGCGCAAACTGAGTTTACTCATCAAGGCCGTACAGGGGAGCATGATCTTTTCTGCAAAAGTCGATTTATTGCCAGACATGGTTATCCTTGCTAATAAATAGCTAATAAATAGCTGATCCTGAAGCTCACAAGCTATTTTCGCAGATTCTGCAACTTGATACGACAGAAATTAAATATATAAAAAACAAGTATGAGCAATCCCCCGTTCTTATGGGACCAGTACACTTTTGCAAAGTGTCAGTCATACTGTACTGGTCTTATTCTGAGACACTGTCCATTGGGTCGGCCAGTACAGCATGGTAATGTGCGAGCCGTATCTTGCTGGCTTGAGATCGCATACCCATTGCAATGCCAAGCTAGATTAATAAGTATATGATTCACTCACAAGGTGATTCTGTTTTGTTGCGCACACCATTGCCACACGATAAAAAGCACGGAGACCCCATGAATGCACCCCTGAAAGCCGAGCAGCAGGCGCTGATCGACAATAATATTTCCCTCGACGACAAATTCACGCTGGAGCGCGGCCGCGCCTTCATGACCGGCACCCAGGCCCTGATACGCCTGATGATGTTGCAGCGCCAGGCAGATGAAAAAGCAGGCCTCAATACCGGTGGCTACATCAGCGGCTATCGTGGCTCACCGTTGGGGAATGTCGATCTGACCGCCGCCAAGGCAAAAAAACACCTGGCCAAACACCATGTCAAATTCCACCCCGGTGTGAATGAAGACCTGGCGGCGACCACTGTGTGGGGTACGCAACAGGTCAACATGTTCCCTGGTGCGAAGTACGATGGCGTGTTCGCCATGTGGTATGGCAAGGGTCCGGGTGTAGATCGTTGCGGCGACGTATTCAAGCATGCCAATCTGGCAGGCACTTCAAAACATGGCGGTGTGCTGGTCGTGGCAGGTGACGATCATGCTGCCAAATCGTCTACTGCTGCGCATCAGAGTGAACATATACTCAAGGCTTGCGGCATCCCGGTTTTGTATCCATCCACAGTACAAGAGTATCTGGATTATGGTCTGCATGGCATCGCCATGTCGCGCTATACCGGCCTGTGGGTATCGATGAAATGCGTGACTGACATTGTGGAATCCGGTGCGGTCGTTGATATCGACCCTGAGCGTGTCCAACCAATTATTCCTGCCGATTTTGTCTTGCCTGCCGATGGCGTGAACATCCGCACACCAGACCCGGTACTGGCGCAAGAAATCCGCATGAATAACTACAAATGGTATGCGGCCCTGGCATATGCACGTGCCAACAAGCTCAATAAAATCATCTGGGACAGCCCACACGCCAAGATCGGTATCATCACAGCCGGTAAATCCTACCTTGATACCCGCCAGGCCTTGGCTGATCTCGGCATCGATGAACAGGTCGCAAGGGACATAGGCATACGGCTGTACAAGATAGGTCTGACCTGGCCGCTGGAATCTGAAGGTGTGCGTGAATTCGCCACTGGTCTCGAAGAAATCCTGGTCGTCGAAGAAAAACGTCAGATCCTTGAATACGCTTTAAAAGAAGAACTGTATAACTGGGAAGACAAAGTTCGCCCACGCGTGGTCGGCAAATTTGACGACAGTGGCGAATGGAGCAATCTGCATGGTTCAGGCCATGGTGAATGGCTGCTGCCCGCGACCTATGAACTGAGCCCGGCACAGATCGCCAGGGCGATTGCTTCCCGCATCAGCCGTTACTTCGCCGGTCATCCGGTAGAGCAGCGCGTGAAAGAGCGTGTGGCTTATCTGGAAGCCAAGGAAGCGATGCTCAACACCGTTTCCAAACCTGATCCCAACAAAGACCGCGTACCGCATTTCTGTTCCGGCTGCCCGCATAATACCTCCACCAAAGTACCAGAAGGCAGCCGTGCCCTGGCCGGTATCGGTTGCCACTACATGGTCACCTGGATGGACCGCGAAACCTCCACCTTTACCCACATGGGCGCAGAGGGCGTGACCTGGGTAGGCCAGGCACCGTTCACGACTGAGAACCATGTGTTCTGTAATCTCGGCGATGGTACTTACTATCACTCGGGTTTGCTGGCGATACGCGCTGCAGTATCGGGTGAAGTCAATATCACCTACAAGATTTTGTTCAATGATGCTGTTGCCATGACAGGTGGGCAGGAATTCGATGGCCCGCTGGACCCCGGCATGATTTCGCGCCAGATTGCTGCCGAAGGTGTATCACCAATCATCGTCGTTACCGACGAGCCAGAAAAATATGGAGCAGGCTATCCATGGGCTGCTGGCGTCACTGTACGTCACCGTAGCGAACTCGATGCCGTGCAGCGCGAACTGCGCCAGGCCAAGGGTGTGTCTGCGATGATCTATGACCAGACCTGTGCTTCTGAAAAACGCCGCCGCAGGAAAAAAATAGACAAGGATGGCAAACCTGGCTTCCCTGACCCGGCCAAACGCGCAGTCATCAATGAAGCTGTGTGTGAAGGCTGTGGCGATTGCTCGGTGCAATCGAACTGCCTGTCTGTCGAGCCGCTGGAAACCGAATTCGGTCGCAAGCGCCAGATCAACCAGTCTTCATGCAACAAGGATTTTTCTTGCGTTACAGGTTTCTGCCCCAGCTTTGTTACTGTTGAAGGCGGCAAACTCAAAAAACCGGCAAAAACAAAAATTGAGCCAGGCAATGCACTCGACGTGAATGCCCTGCCTTATCCAGCCCTGCCTGACACCAAGACACCTTTCGGTGTACTGGTGACTGGTGTTGGTGGTACTGGCGTCATCACCATAGGCCAGATCATGGCGATGGCGGCACATTTGCAGGGCAAAGCCTGTTCTGTGCTGGACATGACAGGTCTGGCGCAAAAAGGCGGCGCTGTGATGTCACATGTACGCCTGGCTGACAAGGCGGAAGACATACAATCTACACGCGTAGGCACAGGCATGGCTGACCTGGTCATAGGCTGTGACCTCATTGTGACGGCAGGCAAGGATGCCCTGTCACGCATGGGCGAAGGCCGTACCCACGCCGCCATCAATGCCAATGGTTCACCTACATCCACTTTCATCAAGAACCCGAACTGGCAATTCCCGGCTGAGTCAGCCGAAGGTGATATCCGCAAAGCCTGCGGTGCGGACCGTGTTGACCTGATCGACGCTGCTTCGATAGCCACGGCCTTGATGGGCGACAATATTGCCACCAACATGTTCATCCTTGGTTATTCCTGGCAAAAAGGCTGGGTGCCGCTGGAAGAAGTCGCCCTGATGCGTGCGATTGAACTCAATGGCGTCTCTATCGACTTCAACAAGCAGGCCTTTAACTGGGGCCGTCTGGCTGCGCATGACCTGGCAGCGGTACAACGCCTGGTGACACCGGCACAAGTCATAGAACTCAAACGTGCACCTACGCTGGATGACACCATCAACAAGCGCGTGGCTTTCCTGACAGATTACCAGGACGCCGCCTACGCCAGCCAGTACAGTGACTTTGTGGCCCAGGTCAAAGCCGCAGAAAGCAAACTCGTCGATGGCAACAAGCCCTTGCGCCTGACAGAAGCAGTTGCCAAATACCTGTTCAAACTGATGGCTTACAAAGATGAGTACGAAGTCGCGCGCCTGTACACCGATGGCAAATTCCAGAAGAAAATTGCCGACATGTTTGAAGGTGACTATGCCATCAACTTCCATCTCGCACCACCGCTGCTGGCCAAGCGCGATGACAAGGGCCATCTGATCAAGCAGCAGTTTGGTCCATGGATGATGAAGGCATTCGGTGTACTGGCCAAGTTCAAGTCCCTGCGTGGCGGTACTTTCGATATCTTCGGTTATACTGAAGAACGCAGGATGGAACGTGCCCTGCCAGTCGAGTACAAGCAAACCCTGAACAAGCTATTGCCTTTGCTTAATGCTGACAATCTGTCCAAGGCAGTCGCAATTGCCAGCATTCCTGAAGACATACGCGGTTATGGTCATGTCAAGGAAAGGCATTTCAAGGCAGCCAAAGCCAAGGAAGCAACGCTGATTGCTGAATTCAATACGGCACAGTCTGCGCAAAAAGCTGCTTAAAGTCATGTAAACCAGACTTTGGTATAAAAAACAGGTCGCTCATCGGCGACCTGTTTTGTTTCGCGTAATAGTCAGGTTTTTTGCTTGAATTTTCTCTCTACATCATCCAGATAGGTCCGCATGGTTTTTTCATGCGAAAACACATAAGTGGCAAAGAAACGCATCAGGGGATTGGGTACACTGCCGGTTTCCGTGATGCGCAACTGGCTGCTGCCGTGATTGCCGCTGATCTCAAAGGTCCAGGTGCCGGAAAACGGCAGCTCAGGGTCATCGATTCTTGACACCAGGCGTTTGTCAGGCTGGTCTTCTATGATTCTGTAGGGGATTTTTCCATGGCCCGATTCTTCTATGTAGCGCAGCTCACCATCCCTTTGCATGGATTTAATACCGGTGCGCCAGCCAGGGTAAGCCTCGTAATTGCGCACCAGTTGATACAGGGTGCTGGCCGGGACGGGGTAGTCCTGACTCAGGCTGAGCTGATGATCTTTTGGCGCCAGCATGCCCATGACGACGATCACGATACCCAGTAAGACAATGATGGCAAGGCTCAGCAAGGCAAACTTCATTCTGCATCCTTTCTTTTGTCGACTAGCCTGAAACAGGCTTGTGCCAATATTTCCAGACCCGCCAGGGCCTTGTTGATTTCTGCTGCACTCATTTCTGCCAGTAGTGCGGCAAGTTTGTCTGCTTCCAGTACTGAACTCCTGCTCATGATGTCCTGGCCCTGAGCTGTCAGCCGTAGCAGGCGGACCCGTTTGTCACTGGACAACTGTGCGTCGATCAGTTCCAGTCCGCTCAGGTATTTGATGGCCTCGGACATGGTGGATTTGGTGATACCCAGGTGCCTGGCCAGTTGTGCCTGCGTCATGGGCCTGCTCGTGCTCAGGTGAGCCAAGATCGTTGCATCACGCTGGGAGATAGCCACTGCTTTGTCAGGTGAAGGCTGGTGATCTGCATGACATGCATGGTAAATGCGCGGGTAAGCGGACTGTATGCGGTAAATGATGTCAAATGTATTCATGGTGCATAGTGTAGGCAACAGAATGCAGGTTCGTCAAAACGAACTACTTCATGATTATTTTCAACTGCTCAGGCAATTTGTCTTTTCTTGTTAGCTTGCTTGGCGCACGCGGAAAAGTTTCTTCAAACCCGACAGTATCACGGTCTTCTTTTGTAATGAAGGTTGTTCGATGATGTGCCAGGATGCTGCTGCGAACAGCAAGGTGATGAGTGTGGACCAGCAGGCCATATTCAGTATGGATATGCCCGGATACATGGCGACGAGTGCTTGCTGCACGGGAAAGGCGTAAATGTAGACGCCGTAAGAATAGTCGCCCAGTTTATTGATTGCGCGGATTTTTCCAGTGGGGACAAACGCCAGGTAAAGCAAAAGATAAGCTACAAACAGGTAATAGGCAAGCGCAAACCAGCGTGCACTGAGCAGCCCGGCGATGATC
Organism: Undibacterium paludis; assembly: GCF_022568815.1. GTDB lineage: Bacteria > Pseudomonadota > Gammaproteobacteria > Burkholderiales > Burkholderiaceae_D > Undibacterium. The sequence goes on from NZ_JAKZHX010000011.1 coordinate 79,073, forward strand.
AACGCGGTCGTGCCAGCCAGAAACAGGCCATGACTGAAGACGATACGTCCTTTCATCAGGTAAAAGAAGGTGCCGCTAAAAAACATGAAAATAAATTGTGTCAAATGACTCCTTGCTGTGCCCTGGCCGATGGCAAGGTAAATCGCAGCGCCTGTTACCAGGCAGATAACCAGCTGGGGCATGCCCAGGTGTTTATCCGGGGATTTTTCGTCACCTGCTTTTGGCCGGGGTTTGCACAGCCACCAGATAAACAGCAAAAGCCAATACATTTTTAATTCGTAGAGTAAAGTCCACAATGAACCATTCACGGCTTTCTTATAAGGGTTGGTTTCAAATACACCGGGCAAGACATAGTCTATGCCAAACAGCAAGCTGGAGTTCCTGAGCAGGTAAGTGTAGGTGCTACTGTCGAGCAGATAAGCCTGACACGATAATGCAGTGAAGAATGGCCCGAGCAAAAAGACAGAAAGAAACGTCATCACGATCAGACCGGGGAAAATGCGCAGTCCACGGCAGACCAGATATTCCATAACGTTGTCGCACCTGATCAGGCTGCCGGTAACCAGAAAGCCACTGGCAATAAAGAAGACATCGACGGCGATACTACCGATGGTCATACCCAGATTGTGATGAAACGGTTCTGTTTGTCCGGTCAAGGGGAAGCAATGATTGATCATGACGGCCATGGCCGCAGTGATCCGTATCAGATTGAAGTTATTATCCCGGCTTGCGGTGAAATCCGATAAACGCATCAATTTATTTTTGCCTAAGGAATAAGCAAGGGATTCTCTTGCCTTAGCCAGGACAAGTAAATCGTGTTTTATGAAGCATTCTTATGTGGTACCGCAGGTCCAGCAAGAAAGCACTTTGCTTTAAAAACCCTGCCCATGTCAGGTATGGTCTGGATCTGATGCCGCTTTTCTTTTTCTCTTGCCTGCTTCAAGTGAACCGGTATGCCAACGCCAGCGTGAGTACATCAGCTTGTACAGCGTCTGGTATTCCTCAGCCTCAGCCGTGCTTCGCTGTCCAAGTTCATGTAATTGCACGAAACGGGCAGAGAGGGCATTGGGATTGGCCGCAGTTTTGACATGAGCAATTTCCTTTGATATGAATTCTTCAGGTGTCATGACGGAGATCAGTTGGGTACCTGGTCGCTGGGGAATTGCACGATGGCGCGCAACATCTGGCCCATGGGCATGTTCATGTTGATATTGCCGGGGGTGATAGCCTGCCTGAACCATTTGTCGTAGAGCGGGTATATTTCGCGGTCTAGCATGACCCTGGCAATTTCACGGTCCACCATGGATTTGAATGCAGGATCATCCTTGCGTAATATCAGCGCATAGGGTTCAGCCGACAGCGGATCGCCAACGATACGAAATGCGTCCGGATTGCTGTCTTTGGCACGCAAGCCTGACAGCAGGACGTCATCCATGGCAAAAGCATCTGCCCGCCGGTCCTTGACCATGGCAAAGGCTTCAGCATGATCTTTGCTTTCCAGCATGGTGATGTGCAATGAACGTATCTTGTCGCGACTGGCCAGTGTCTGGGCATTGGTGGTTCCCCTGGTCGTGACGATAGTTTTGCCTTGCAGGTCAGGCCAGTTCTTGATTGCAGAATCATCACGTACCAGCATCCTGGCGTAAGCAACAAAATAGGGAATGGAAAAAGCCACCTGAAGGCGCCTTTCCTGTGTGTTGGTGGTGGAGCCACATTCGATGTCTGCGCGCCCTTCAGCAATGGCCTGTATCCGCGTGAACGGGGTGATGGGCAGGTACTGTATGTCAAGCCGGGGCAGATGCAGTTCACGCTTGATTGCTTGTGCGACTTTCATGCAGAGATCGATGGCGTAACCCATGGGTTTGCCCTTGTCGTCGGTATACGAGAAAGGGATGGACGATGCGCGATAGGCGATCGTCAGGGTTTGCGTCTCCCTGATTTTATCCAGCGTAGCGGCAGTTGAAGCGGGGGAGAATGTGATCAGCATGCCGCATACAAGGTAACAGCAAAGGCAGCAAAGACATTGAATCATCATGGTATAGAACCTGGTTGCGTACATGTGAGACTCCTTTTGCACTGTTGTAGTGCTGCTGTTGATGGACAGGGTTTTCATCGCAGGTACTGGAACATCCCTGCTGTCAGTCAAGATAGCAAGCTGTCTGCGCAGGTTTATGCAAATACACACTGGAGCTATGCCGCAACGGAATACCTGATTTTCCTGTCTGTGGGAAACAGCAAACAAAGAGGGGGAGCAGAAGCTTCTGTGAGGCATGGCAGCAACGCCGTCACGGCAAGCCAGGCTTTGGGCCTATACTGTCGATGCTAATGAATCAGCTTTTCAGGATGTAGGGGGCAGGTATGGATATCAAATGGATAGAAGATTTTCTCAATCTCGCGCATACGCGCAATTTTTCGCGCTCCGCTGATCATCGCAATGTGACGCAGTCTGCATTGAGCCGTCGCATACGTGCGCTGGAAGCCTGGGTAGGCACTGACCTGATAGACCGCAGCACTTATCCGCTGACGCTGACAGCCGCCGGCAAGATGTTCAGCGAATCCGCACGGGAATCTCTGCGCATACTCGACGATACGCGGGCCGTGTTGCGTGGCCAGAATGACGAAAAAAATATCCTCAGAATATCGGCAGGGCATACGTTGTCGCTGAATTTCCTGCCCATGTGGATAGACAGCATACAAAAGGTGCATGGCGAGTTCAAGACTAAAATCGTGCCGGCCAATGTACACGAATCTGTGCTGTCGCTCGTGGAAGGCAATTGTGATTTACTGCTGTGCTACCACCATCATTCCCTGCCCATAGACCTGGACCCGGACCGTTATGAATACATCAGCCTGGGGACGGAAAATGTGATACCGGTGTCCATACCCGGCCGCGATGGCGGGCCAGCGTTTTCGCTGCCAGGCAGCAAAAGCAAGCCTGTGCCGCGACTGAAATATTCTTCTGTCTCTTTTTTTGGCCGTGTTGTTGACCTCATACAATTAAAGACGGAGCAAAAAAGCTATTTTGTCGACACGTATGAATCCGACATGGCTGAGCTATTGAAAAAAATGGCATTGGCTGGCAGGGGTATTGCCTGGTTGCCGGAAAGCTGCATCGTCAAAGAGCTGGCAGAGGGGAAATTGATCTGGGCCGGCTCAGAGCGCTGGTCGCTGACCATAGACATACGCCTGTTCCGCGCGATAGAAGGACAGAATCCCCTGCTCAACGACATCTGGAAAACCCTGACCAACCAAATAAAAAAGCGCTGAGCATCCGTTACAGGATATGCTCAGCGCTAAGCTCATAGACCAGTCTTGTCGTCGTCAGGCTGCCATGCGCTTGACTTGTACAGTCTCAACTTCTGGCTCTGGAACTGTGCTCAATTCACCTTCCCATTTCGCGATGACGCTGGTGGCAATGCCGTTGCCGACGATATTGGTGGCGGTACGACCCATGTCCAGGAACTGGTCTATGCCCATGATCAGCAGCAGACCTGCCTCTGGCAAACCAAACATGGGCAGTACTGCAGCAACCACCACCAGCGAGCCGCGCGGCACACCCGCCATGCCCTTGCTACTGACCATCAGCACCAGCAGCATGGTGATTTGCTGGGTAAGCGACATATCGATGTTATAAGCCTGGGCGATGAACAGGGCGGCAAAAGCCTGGAACATCATGGAGCCATCAAGATTGAAAGAATAACCGAGCGGCAGTACGAAGCTGGTGATTTTTTCATTGATGCCAAATTTACCGAGTTGTTCCATCATCTTGGGATAAGCAGCTTCACTGCTGGCAGTGGAAAACGCCAGCAAGAGCGGTTCGCGCAACAGTTTGAGCAGTGTAAATACCGCGCTGCCAAGAAAGACAAAACCCACCATTATCAGGATGCTCCACAAAGCACCCAGACCCAGGAAGAAGCTGCCAAGGAATTTGCCGTAGATAGCCAGTACGCCAAAACCCTGTACCGTAATCGCCGCGGCCATCGAGGCAAACACACCTATAGGAGCAAAACGCATGACATAGCCGGTCAGTTTCAGCATGATGTGAACGACTTCATCAATGGTTTTTGTCAGCGTACTGACTGTATCCCCTTTGAAGGAGGCGATAGCAAAGCCAAAGAAGAGTGAGAACACCAGGATCTGCAAAATCTCGTTCTGTCCCATGGCTTCGAAGATGCTCTTCGGCACCAGGTGCGTGGTGAAATCTTTCAGGTTAAAGGCTGCCGTATTGAGCTTTGTGGCTGTGCCCAGTTCCGGCAAAGGCAGGCTCAGGGCATGGCCCGGCGCCAGCAGGTTGCAGAACAGCAGGCCGAGGAACAGTGACAGAAAAGACGCCGTGACAAACCAGGCGAAAGCGCGAAAACCTATGCGCCCCATGACTTTGCCGTCTTTCATCCCGGCGATGCCAGACACCAGGGTACAGAAAACCAGGGGAGCGATAATCATCTTGATCAGGCGCAGGAAGATGTCGCTGAGGATGGAAAAATAGCCTGCTACATTTTTTGCATCCGCTGCATTCGGGAATTGCTGATGACAAATGGCGCCGACGATGACACCTAGTAACATGCCGGTGATGATCCAGATGGTCAGTTTGTTTTTCTGCATTGTTGTCTCCTCGTTCAAGATAAGGGTTTTGATTGATAAGGGGTCAGGCCTGGCGCGAGCGTGGCGAAGTCAGTGCTTCGGGATCAAGAATGCTGTCCAGTTGAGCTTTGCTCAGCAGATTTTTTTTCAGCACCAGTTGGTACACGCTTTGCCCGGTTTCCAGTGCCTCCTGCGCGACCTCCGTGGCGTTGGTGTAGCCTATATAGGGATTGAGGGCGGTGACCATGCCTATGGAGTTATCCATGATGAACCTGAGCCGCTCACGATTGGCCGTGATGCCGGAGACGCATTTGTCAGCCAGGGTGATGCAGGCTGCACGCAGATGTTTGACACTTTTGAACAGGCTGTGGGCGATGATGGGTTCAAAGGCATTCAATTGCAACTGGCCAGCCTCTGCCGCCATGGTGATGGTCATGTCATTGCCGATGACTTCAAAGGCGACCTGGTTGACGACTTCAGGTATGACAGGATTGACTTTGCCCGGCATGATGCTGGAGCCAGCCTGCACTGGCGGCAAATTGATTTCGCCAAAACCCGCACGCGGGCCACTTGATAACAGACGCAAATCATTGCAGGTCTTGGATAATTTGACGGCGACACGTTTCAGTACACCAGACAATTGCACGAAAGAGCCGACATCCTGGGTTGCTTCTATCAGGTTCGGTGCTGTCAGCAAGGGGATGCCGGTAATCCGGGCCAGATGGCGGCAAACCAGCGCCGCATAATCGGGGTGGGCATTGATGCCCGTTCCTATGGCGGTGGCGCCCAGGTTGATTTCGCAGATCAGTTGCGCTGCTTCGCGCAGTCTGTCCTGGTCTTCCGACAGCATCACTGCATAGACAGCAAATTCCTGTCCCAGGGTCATTGGTACTGCATCCTGCAACTGGGTGCGCCCCATCTTCAGGTCAGCCTTGAATTCCGCTGCCTTGGCTTCGAAAGATTTTTGCAGATACGCCATGGCATCGACCAAGGGGAAGATGCTCATATAGGTAGCTATCTTCAGGGCCGTCGGATAGACGTCATTGGTGCTCTGGCTCAGGTTGACATGCTCGTTCGGATGCAGGTGAGCATACTCGCCTGGTGCGTGTCCCAGATAGCTGAGCGCCATGTTGGCAATGACTTCATTGGCGTTCATATTGGTTGACGTACCGGCGCCTCCCTGTATGACGTCAACGACGAACTGATCATGCTTTTCGCCATTACGTATCTGTTTGCACGCATGGACGATGGCTTGCATGTGTTCTGAACTCAGCAGGCCCAGTTCAAAATTGGCCATGGCGGCAGCTTCTTTCACACTCGCCAGCGCATTCACCAGTTCCGTATAGGCAGAAATTGCCACGCCCGAGATAGGAAAATTTTCTATCGCACGCAAAGTATGCACGCCGTAGTATGCATCACCCGGGACATGACGGTCGCCGAGCAAGTCGTGTTCTGTTCTTGGAGAAAGGGATGACATGATTAATCCTTATCGGTGGTTGAGATCAGATGAGCTGATTCCATCAAATTGCTATTGCCCGAGCGGAGTCTAGGTGAAGATGGTGGCGGCTTGATGCAAGTTCGGTATGCAGGTATTCCCAAAACGCATAGATCAACTGTTATGCGTCTGCTGCATGAAGTCAGGCCAAATATGCATAAACCTGGACCTGTATTTCTGTATGATCTGGCTCTATACGGACAAGGCATGCTTTCACGCATCCGGTTTGAACATGACAGCAAGGAGAAGACGGGATGACTGGCAATGCTGGTAAGAAGAATCTGGGTATCGTTGGTGGCCTGGGAGCAATAGGTGGCGCCGATATCTTTTTCAAGATTGCCGAATCAGTATCAAAGGAGGGCAAGAGCGATCAGTTCAATATCGTGCTGGAGCAGCATCCCTTCAATGAGGGCCCGACGCCCGGGGCAGAAAATGCCCTGTGCAATGCCCGCAAGCTTTACATCTTTGACATGATCCGCCGTTTTGAAAAATCACAGGTGGAAAGCGTCTTGCTACCCTGCTTCATCAGCCATACCTTCATCGATGAGTTGAAATCAGAAGTCAGTCTGCCCATACTCGATATCATGCAAGCCCTGCGTCTTCATCTGGAACGCAATTACCCAACAGCGGGCAAACTCGGTGTGTTGACATCTGACTATGTCAAGAAAAATGCCTTGTTCGAAAGATACTTCAAGCCACCGGCATATGCATTGATCTACCCCGGTCAGGCAGTGCAGGAAAACTGCGTCATGCAAGCCATTTATGGTGAGCGCGGCATCAAGGCCGGTCATATCCGCGGTGAAGCGGTTGAGTTGATGCACCAGGCCTGTCTGGATCTGCTGAACCAGGGCGCAGAAGTCATCGTCCCCGGCACCACTGAGGTGTCCATCGTCACGGAAGTCTTGCGTGAGCGTGGCATACCCATACTTGACGCCAACCGCATCTATGCGCAATACGCCACGGTAGCGCAGGGACAAGCCAGCGAGAAAGCCTACAAGATAGGTATCGTCGGCGGTGTCGGCCCGGCTGCGACGGTTGATTTCATGAACAAGATAGTCAGGCATACCGCGGCCGAGCGCGATCAGGATCATATCAAGATCGTTGTCGAACATAATCCGAATATTCCTGACCGCACTGCCAGCCTGACAGGTAACGGCACCGACCCTACCATTGCACTGTATTCGGCCTGCAAGAAACTGGAAGAAAGCGATGCCAGTATCATTGCCATTCCCTGCAATACGGCCCACGCCTTTGTTGAACGCATACAGTCGCATTTGCAGATTCCCATCGTCAATATGCTCAATGAGACGGTAGACTATATTGTCCGCCATTACAGTGACAGAACGACGATAGGCTTGCTGGCAACCTCAGGTACGATCAGCAGCCGGGTCTATCATGAAGCAGTGGCGGGTACGGCGTTTCAGATGATCACCCCCGAACCAGCCTGTCAGCAAAAAGTCATGGATGCGATCTATGGTGAACATGGTGTGAAATCCAGTGGCGTTACAGAACAGGCTTATCAGAATTTGTTGTGTGCGCTCGAGCATCTGGTAGCGCGAGGCGCAGAAGTCATTATTCTGGGCTGTACAGAATTGCCGCTATTGCTGGAGCAGACAGAACATTTTGCCGTGCAGGGCAAAGAGGTGGCCGTGCTTGATCCCACCACTATCCTGGCAAAAAAATGCGTGCAACTATCTGGTCGCGCACGACCAGAAGCGTGAATGAAACGTCCTGGTTTACAATGGCAGGATATCTAATTCATGGGTGACCTATGCAAGCACGTTCCCTGGCAGCTGCCGGTGCCATCAATATGTTCATTGCCGTTGCCGCCGGCGCCTTTGGTGCGCATGGCCTCAAGCAAGTCCTGAGTCCCGAGATGCTGGCGATCTGGCAAACGGCGGTGCTGTACCAGATGGTGCATGCACTGGGCTTGCTGATGCTGGGAGCCTTGCAGCAGCAATGGAACAGCGCACTGCTGCGTCGTGCCGGCTGGGCCATGCTGGCAGGCATCGTGATTTTCAGCGGCAGCCTGTATGCACTGGCATTGAGCGGTGTGCGCATGCTGGGGGCGATCACACCTGTTGGCGGTGTGGCATTCCTGGTCGCCTGGGCCATGCTGGCCTGGGACGCTATACGTCGACCACGTTGAAGGCTGCGAATTATTCCGGCTTTGCGGGCCAGTTGATCTGCTCAAAAATCGTTTGCAGTTTTGTTGCACGTGCGGCATTGATCATGTGCAAATGCGCAAGTTTTCCTGCAAGGTGGACGCGGAAGTCAGCGTGATGATCACGATTTTGCGTAGCCGGACCATTGCGGACACAGTTGGTCAGGATAGCTTTCATCCTGTCAAATTCGCTGCGGCGTATATTGCAATGACGATTGATCACAATACCTGTTACTTGCTGCCTGCCAGTGGCACGCATGATGCGTGTTTTCTTATGGTTCAGACTGAAACCTTCTTCAATCGCGATGGCGCCAGCCTGGATGATGAAGCGCTGCAAAGCCCGCGCAAGCTCTTCATCACCTGAGAACGTCAGGTCATCCGCATAACGGCTATACGTGGCTTGCATGCTGGCCGCCAGGGTATGCAGCCGCATATCGAGCCTGAAGGCACACAGATTGGCCAGGGCCGGTGAAGTCGGTGCGCCTTGCGGCAAATGCCGGCTGCGCAACATGTGTCGCACTTGCCATGGCGCCCCCTGACGTGCCATGATTTCATCAAGTACAGTGTTGGGTGTGCGGTGCGTGCACAGGCGTGCCAGGATTGCAGCCACAGACTGAGGATAGCCAAGTTTGGCAAACAGGCTGTGGATACGTGAACCGGGTATGCTGGAAAAAAAATCTTTCAAGTCCAGGCGTAGCACGACTTGTTTTCCGGTATGTAGTGAAGCATGCGACAGGCAGGAATGTCGTTTCCGAAAAGCCTGTGCCGCAGCATGGGGCGGCACGCGATCCAGTATCTGGCGCAGTATTTTTCTTTGTATATTACGCAGGCGCTGTTTGGGCATTTCCAGCAAACGCACGCCACCTGTTGGTTTATCCAGCCAGCGATAACGGTAATGCCGCAAGCCTGTTGATTCAGGTGCGCTGTCGCGCCATTGATCGGCGAACCAGGCCAGTTCACCATGGGGCAGGTTCAGGTAGTTTGCCAGTTCATCGGAATTAGCCAGTGATGGCAAGTTCAGCATCTCCAGCCACACAGGCCTGTCAGGTGCGACAGGAGGCAATAGGCAGTAATGCCTGATCACAGGTGGGGATTCACTACGGAACCAGGCATTGTCAAAGCCATTGTCTGCAAGAATCATGTCTGCCACCTCATGGCGGCTGTAATGATAAAAATGATCCCCGGTATGCCGATGTATCTTCTTGCATAAAGCAGGTATCCAGGGCCATTTCCTGCCCATTACCCAACGCATGTTTTTCATCATGATCACAGGATCACATGGCCCCGCCAGCAAGGCATCAGCCAAGGCAAGTGCGACCTGTTCGGGTTTGTCCATGGAAATATAGTGCAGGAAAAAAGGGGCGGCGCAGAGCCTTCAACCAGTCTTGTGAAGTGTGAGCCTGTTTGCACGTCAGTGCAAGGCGGCTCACGCGATGAAATACCAGGTCTGTCTGTCCTGCGGGGTAACCCCGCAGAGGTGCATTTGATTTGCGGTGAACTGCATCTGTGCACCAGGCTTGAAGGGTACGCCGCGTTGCGACAATAAGCCAGACTGCAACGGCTGTCAATTAGCAATATAGAGAGTAGTGCAGCAAATACCTACTCGCCGTTCTTTGCAACCGCTTTTTGATACGCCGGGCGCGCTTCGACCATGGCGACAAAACGGCTCAGGTTGGGAAATGCATCCGGTCCGGCGCCGCGTACGCCAGCCTGGGCAACGAAGGACAGTTGAATATCTGCACCGGTCAGGCTGTTGCCGACGAAATAATCACGGCCTTCGAGTTCCCTGTTCAGGTAACCAAGATGATTGGCGATCTCGCCATTGATGCGTGGGTGCAAAGGTGCACCGGCTTCGCCAAGGCGGCTGACATACAGCTTCAACAGCAAAGGCAGCATGGCCGAACCTTCGGCATAGTGCAGGAATTGTACGTAGCGGTTGTAATCTGTGCTGTCAGTGGCAGGTGCAAAGCGGCCTTTGCCGTAAGTGCGCAACAGGTAGTCAATAATTGCGCCCGACTCTATCAGCACCTGCTCACCATCACGGACGACCGGGGCCTTGCCCAGCGGGTGGATTTTTTGCAGTTCAGGCGGCGCCAGGCGGGTTTTGGGGTCGCGATCGTAAGAGATGACGGTGTAATCCAACTCTAGTTCTTCCAGTAACCAGGTGATGCGACGTGAGCGTGATTCTTTTAAGTGGTGGACTTCTATCATGATAATACCTCCGGTATTGTTAGCGGACTATTATGCCCATGTTCTGTAATTTTAGTTTTCTGCGCAGTTGACTAGACTATTGCGGCGCGGTGTCAAGAATGCATGCCGTTGTCTCGGTGGCACTAAATGGATATTTAAGCTCGGCTGCTTGTTCCATTTGTCTTTTTATACTATTGGAATCAATTGACTTGGATGCAAATTTTAGATTATCGAGTTCGTCCCGTACGATAAGGTAGTCGCGGTCATGCGAAGTATCATATTGTTTTCTGCAAATCGTTCTGCCTGATTTGAAGTGATAACGCAGTATGGTAGTGGTTTGATCCAAAGACCGACGTTTTGCCCTGGTCTTGACACGTATGTCATGCGACGCTACTAACTCCTTCAATTTGTCAGTGTCAGCTGTATCAAGAATGCCTATAACTTCAAAGCGCTTTCCTGAGTTCATTTGATCAAAACGAAAACGATAGAAATGACCATCATCCATTGATAACAGGGTGTCAGTACGTTCTCCGTAAGGAAAAAATGGATTGGAATAACTTATTTCTATTGCATCCACCACGTCGCCAGGTGCTAACTGTAGCGCTTTTGGATGCCAATGGCTGGTGTACCACGGCTCTTCACATTGCCAAATTGCGCCCATGAAATAGGCAATGCTACAGATGAAGAGCGTCATGAACCACAAAGACATGCCTGCATGACTGCAAAATGGCGTATGAAAGTCTTGGTTAGTCGCGGAAGTCAAAGGGTTCTCAATATTTTTGTCGTCGACCACGTGCTAGTGGCTGGTGTGCGGATTTGTCTCAGTCTTTAACAATATAGGGATGAATTAGAGTGGTGCTACTAAATTAGGTGCATGCAAATTCTCTTGCCGTCACACCAATGACACATCAAATCAATAGACTCATCGATTTTTGGGGAAGATGGCATATGGAAAAGAAAGATAGAAGCGAGCAATTGATGGACTCACCCACGCCTGCCAATACAGGTCGCCGTGGTTTTGTCATCAAGATGTCCTCCGTTGCTGCCGTCATGGCATCGGGTGGTGTGCTGACTGCTTGCGGTGGATCATCCCCAGTCTTGAATGGTGAGATGGCAGCTTTCAATTATGGTGTCGCCAGCGGTGATCCTTTATCTGATCGCATTATTTTGTGGACCCATGCCAAGATTTCGACCGATGCCAGTGTCGACCTGACCTGGCAAATGGCGGCGGATGCGAGTTTTGCCAGCGTGCTGTTCTCAGGCAAGGTGACGACCAGCGCGGCGACAGGTTTTACCGCCAAGGTCGATGCTACGGGCTTGGCCGCCAATACCGAATATTATTATCGCTTTGTCGCGCCCAATAACAGCATTTCACCTGTGGGGCGCACCCGTACCCTGCCCGTTGGCAACGTGGACCAGGTCAAGCTGGCGGTATTTTCTTGTAGTGATTATCCGGCCGGTTACTTCAATGCCTATGACAGTGCGGTGTCATCCGGCGCGCAGTTTGCCCTGCATCTGGGTGACTATATCTATGAATACAAAGATGGCGTCTTCCCTCCGGTGGCTGCACAGGTGGCGGGCCGGGTGTCTGCACCTGCCAGCGAAATCGTCACCGTCGCCGATTATCGTGCGCGCCATGCCCTGCACAAGGCCGACCCTTACCTGAAAGCCCTGCATGCCCGCATGCCCATGATCGCCATCTGGGATGATCATGAATTTGCCAATAATGCCTGGATGGACAATGCTGAAAATCATAATCCGGCGACCCAGGGTACATGGGCAGCGCGCAAGGCTGCAGCCAGCCAGGTCTATCATGAATGGATGCCGATACGTACACCGGATACCAGCAACCTGCTGAAGATTTACCGTTCGTTTGACTTTGGCAATCTGCTGTCACTGCACATGCTTGACACCCGCATCATCGGTCGTGAACAGGCGCCGGACCGCACGCTTGATGCGCAGGGCCGTGACATTGCCGATCCCAAATTCCTGCCGTATGCCTTCAACAAGAACAAGCAATTGCTCGGTACTACCCAGCAGGCATGGCTGGATGCGCAGATGACGACATCAAAAGCGACCTGGCAGGTCCTGGGCAACCAGACCGTGATGGGGCGTGTGCAATTACCTGTATCTGTGCTGTCCACCAATCTGAGTGCAGAATCGGTGACTGCCTACCTGACAGCCAAGGCCACGCCGGCAGCTGCACAAACACAGACACAAAAAGATTTGCTCGATCCAGCCAAAAATCCAAAAATATCGTACAACTTCGATAACTGGGAAGGCTATCCGAATGCCCGCGATGCCGTGTTCAATTCCGCGGCTAAACTGAAAGCGGCGGGCAAGAAATTCCTGGTCCTGTCCGGCGACAGCCATAATGCCTGGTTCAACAAACTGACACTGCCAGATGGCACGCAGGTTGGTGCAGAATTTGCCGGCATGTCGGTGACCTCCGGCGGTTTTGAAAGCGTTTTCCCGCCTGCTGTCGTGCCACCGGCAACACTGGCCGGCACCATCAAGGCCCTGGTCGATGACATCATGTATATTGACACTTACCGCCGTGGCTATATGCTGATCACCGTGACGCCGGCGCAGGCCAAGGGCGAGTATGTGTACGTCAGCACCGTGACCAGTTCCAGCTATACCACCAGTACGGATACCTTCAGCTACGCAGGATAATGTGTTTGAGTGTGTGGTGCCTTATTACTACACACTACCTGTTGTTACTGGTGACGGTGTATTCCATTGCCAGCACGTTCTGGTCAGAGTCAGACGCTACTTCAACAAAGCCCATCTGGCGGTACAGATTCTGTGCCGCCGGGTTGTCGCGATAGACACGCAGGCTGGCAATGGACCGGCCAGTATGACTCAGTGCTGTGCTGAGCAGGCCTTCGCATAAAATCCTGCCATAACCCATGCCGCGTGATGAAGGGGAAACAATGATGCGGCCAAGGTGCACACGTTGTGCATCGCGTTGCCAGTATTGTGCAAAACCCAGCGTTGCGTCAGTAGCATCTGTCAGCACCATTGCGTTTGAACCAGGTTTTTCCAGCAGGTGCGGCAGCGCCCGAATATCGAAAGGATAGGCCAGTTGCGGCCCTGCCCAGCGGGCACAGGACGCGGCATCGCTGATCCAGGAAGCGATGACCGCATAATCGCCGGCTCTTGCCAGTCGCAGTGTCGTGTTCATATAAAAACCTCGTGAAATGACACGCATCATTATGGCATGAGCCACAGCGAATATCTGCAGCGATTCATCGTCAGCCAGGCGACGGTAGTTTTTTGTGCAGACATGTGGTGCTGGCATTTTCCGTGTAAAATTACCGCGGAAATTTCAATTATGAAGCACTTCACTTGTCCGTATTGCTGAATCCATGTCCACTCTGGTCGTTGCCGTCGTCCTGTTTGCCGCCTTTTTGCATGCCGCATGGAATGCGGTCGTCAAGGTTGGCGAGAACAAGTTTTTTAATACGGTGCTGGTGACCAGTGGAGCCGGTCTGGTGTGTGCACTGTTACTACCCTTCGTGCCACAGCCTCATGGCAGCAGCTATGTGTATCTGCTGGGCTCGGTGGCTTTACAGGTCGTCTATTTCTACCTGCTGGCTGCAGCTTACCGGCATGGTGACATGAGTCAGGCTTATCCGCTCATGCGTGGTACGGCGCCCCTGCTGGTTGCCCTTGCCAGCGGCAGCCTGATCGGCGAAAGCCTGCCCCTGTTGCGCTGGGTGGGGCTGGCGATGCTGGTTGGCGGCATCGCCGGTATCAGCCTGTTTGATCAGACGACACGGCAAGCACAGGGCAGAGGTTTGTCCAGCCGTGGCTTTGCCTTGCTCAATGCCTGTTTTATTGCTGGCTATACGGTGGTTGATGGCATAGGCGTACGCAAGTCAGGTGCGCCTGCTGCCTATACCATGTGGATATTCCTGTTGACGGCAATAGTCTTGTTACTGGCCATCCTCTTCACTGACAGACAGGTGTTTTTCCGCTATATCAAAGGCAAGTATATGCTGGGTGTGGCTGGCGGCACAGCTTCTGTCGCTTCCTATGGTCTGGCATTATGGGCGATGACGCTGGCGCCCGTGGCGACGGTGGCGGCATTGCGCGAAACGTCCATCCTGTTTGCAACAGCGATTGCTGCCTGGCTTTTGCATGAAAAAATATCTGCCCGTCGCATGCTGGCGATTCTGCTTGCAGTGGCAGGTGCTGTCGTCATACGCTATACCTGATTTGGATTCTGGCTTATTCCTTGATCGCTTCGACACTGAAGGACAGGGTCACTTCATCGCTGACAAAGGGTACATAGCGTCCCACGCCAAAGTCACTGCGCAATATCTTTGTTGAACCGTTCGCACCGCAGGCACGTTTCAGGTACAGGATCATGAAGCGGCATTCAAACTGGGTGATATCGACAGTCACCTTGCGCGTGACATCCTTGATGGTCAAATCACCTTCCACCTGTACCAGTTTATCTTCATTGAAAACCATCCTGTTCGACTGAAAAGAAATCTTCGGGTATTTCTCTACATTGAAAAAATTTGCCGAGCGCAAGATGTTGTTAAACGTATCTGAACCGGTATTGATGGATTCAGCCTCAATAGAAATCTGCAGGCTGCCGCTCTTGTTGTCCATGTCTAGCTCTATCACGCCGCTATTCTTGTCGAAGCGGCCGCGTTGCAAGGACAGACCCCAGTGCCTGTATTCAAAATTGCTGTAAGTATGTTCCTGGTCAACGATATAACGGTCTGCCGCCTGTGCCGAGAAGGGCAGGGATGATAACAGGAACAGCAGGCAGATAAGAATTCTTGGCATGGTAATGCTCACAATGCAAATGGCGGTAAAGCATCTTATGCTGTTACCGCCATTTGTACCAGTACTGCTGGCTTCAGTGGTCAGGATTTGACGAACTTCAGTGTCATCCTGTCGCTTTCCCCTATGGCTTCATACTTTGCCTTGTCCTTATCCTTGTTGGCGTATGTCGGCGGCAGTGCCCAGACGCCGTTTTCATGATCGGCTGTGTCCTTGGGGTTGGCATTGATTTCAGATTTTGCCGCCAGCTTGAAGCCCACGCTTTCTGCCAGCTTGATGACATAGCTTTCATGGACATAGCCAGTGCTGGCTTTTTCATCCTGTGTCTTCGATGCGGGCAGGCGATGTTCAACCACACCGAATACGCCGCCTGGTTTCAGGGTGTCATACACGTTCTGGAACAGGGCTTTCATGGCCGGTTCGCCGTTACCCATCCAGTTATGGATGTTCCTGAAAGTCAGCACCATGTCGGCACTACCTTTGGCCGCATAGCTGAGCTTGGCAGGTGGTTCAAACACACCCATCTGCACTTTGCCATAGACCGCTGGCGTAGCGTCCAGTTTTTGCTTGAAACGCTCGGCTCCCTTGCTGGTGGCCGGATCAGGCAGGGCCGCGATCAATTTGCCGTTGTCGCGCAGGTAGGGGGCAAGCACTTCCGTGTACCAGCCGCCGCCGGGGGACAGCTCAACCACGGTCATCGTTGGTTTGATGCCAAAGAAACTCAGGGTTTCATAGGGGTGGCGGGCGCCGTCGCGGGCTACATTGGCCGGGGTGCGCTGTGCACCGGCCAGTGCCGCCTTCAGGGCGTCATCGGCCAGGGCAGCCTGGCTGGCAGCGATACCGGTGATCAAACTCATGGCGAGCAATATTTTTTTCATACCGAGTCTCCTTGGAAAAAACGATTTGACTGGCTGGTTTTGATAACGTTCCCGCCAGACTGGATTTGTTTATCATGCAGCGCATCATAAAGGTTTTTGTGTTTTCCTGTTTTTGGACTGTGACGGGTATGACTACTCCATGGCTTCATCGTCGATGCTTTGGCCATCGTTGACCCACTCCATGATGTCGCCGGGCTGGCATGCCAGGTATTCGCAGATTTTTTCCAGTGTGGAAAAACGTATGCCTTTGACCTTGCCTGATTTGAGCAGGGACAGGTTTTGTTCGGTAATGCCGACAAACTGCGCCAGTTCCTTGGATTTGACTTTGCGTCTGGCCAGCATGACGTCGAGATTGATCATGATGGACATCAGATGAAGCCCTCATTCTCTTCTGCCAGTTTGCGGCCTTCATGCATCATGCCTGTCAGCAGGTAAAACACCAGGCAGACCAGCAGCAGGATGAACTCTTCAGAATTGACAGAAAAGCTGATTTTCTGTCCCTGGCTGCCCGGCAGGATGGAAAACAGCAGGCCACGGACCGGCAATTCGATGATGCCCAGCAAGCCGGACAGCGCCAGGCCACCGGCAAAACCTTGCAGACGGCTGATGTTCTCAAAAGAAAAGATTGCCCTGGGTGTCTCTGCCCTGATCATGGCTGCCAGCAGGCGATCAAGCCGCCACAGGCCATACAGCATGGCACATACCGCTGGCAGGCTCAATAGCGCACCTGCCAGCCATTGCTGCGCAGACAAATCCTGCAAATGATGGCCTTCCATACCCCTGGCGCTGAAATGCATGACGACAGGACCAAACTGTGGTGTGAGATCACTCCAGGCCAGGACAAAATACAGGACTTGCAATACAGCACATGGCAAAAGCAGCAGCCGCAACAGGCGGCACAGGGCAACTATCTTCATAAATGTTTATTTAAGGATGATAAATTATCGTTTTACAGTAAGTTATTTCTGTTATAGTTGAATTGTAATTGATCTTTGCGAGAAGTTTGTGTGAAGTTTTATGAATACTGGACGGGGGAAAGTATGCGTAGCAAATGGAATTTATTATTGATTGCTCTGATGTCAACCTGCCTGACAGCCTGTGTCAGCATGCAGGTGGATGAGGCCAATTTCATTCATCCTGACAGCAAATCAGGCTATAAAGTCGCACACCGTTTTGATGAGGCGGCATTGCAGCGTGTCACTCCCGGCGCGGTCTTGCAGGAGCAACTGATCAGCATAGACAAGGATCTTGAATTGCATGGTGTTTCTGTACGGCAGAACGGGGCTGCCATAACGGTATTGTATTTTGGTGGCAATATGTATCATCTCGATGATGGTGCCCCTTACCTTGTAAAAGCGATTACTTCCTGCGGCGCCAATTTGATCAGCTTTGATTATCGTGGCTATGGCCGCAGCAGCGGCAAGCCATCGGTCAGCAATATGCAGGAAGACGCCCTGCGTATCTATGATGCCGTCAGGGAACAGGTCAGTGGCAAGCTGATTGTGCATGGACAATCGCTTGGTAGTTTCATTGCCGGCTACGTGGCGCAGCAACGCAAGCTTGATGGCCTGGTGCTGGAATCAACCGCCACCAATGCCTATGACTGGGCAGTAGCAAATACCCCCTGGTATGCCAAACCTTTCATCGACATAGAATTGAGCCCTGCACTGCAGAATATCGATAATGCCAAAGCCGTATCAGATTACCGTGGCCATGGCCTGGTGTTGGCTGGTGACCGTGACAAGGTCACGCCGATGGAGCTGGGGCAAAAAGTCTATCAGTCCATTCCTTCAGCCAGCAAGCACCTGTTTGTCAGTAGTGGCGGTGACCACAATGGCCTGTTGCGACGTCCGGACATCATGGATGCCTACTGCGCTTTTGTGAAGAGTGTGAAATAAGGTAAGTTTCGCCTGGATGAACGCCTGTTTCTCTGGAGAGCATACCTCGGTATGCTTGCAATTGAGTGGCCAAAGCCTCAGACTTGTCGGGATCAGAGTGCCTGATCTTGTAAGGTTTTAAAACTTGCGTTCGGGTTATTTTTCCTTAAAGGTAATAGGACTTACGCAAAATTGCCCCAGCAAGGCGCTGCGACGAAGACAGTACTATATAGTACGGCTAGGAGCCGCAACGCAGCTGGGGCGGTTTTGCGTAAGTCCTAGGTAAATTACCATTACTACCAGGCAGTCCTTCAGCCGACTCACACCGACATTTCATGAAAAAAATCTCAATACTGGCATTTGCCTTGATGCTCCCTCTTGTCAGTAACGCACAAACCTCGGTTTTTCGCTGCGAAGTTGATGGCCGCGTCGTCTGGTCTGATCAGCCCTGCAAAACCAAGGGCAAGGTGGTCAAGGTGCGGAAGTTGAGCACAGATTCTGCCAGCACACCCAAATCAGAACCGGCAAAACCCAAATCATGATGGCTTACAGCAATTTGTACATAAAGCAGTTTTTTTATGCAAATAGTGCAGTCTGACTGACATTTTGTACAAAATGGCTTTGAGGCGGATCGTGGATTCGGTTACATTTTCTGATGTGTACTGAGTTCCTGTCTGCCCATTATGAATGATACTGATCGCCAACTCCTTTCCCTGCTCAGGGATGATGCACGCATATCGGTGACCGAGTTGGCGCGCATATTGCGACTGTCACGTGCCACGGTACAGAGCCGCATCAGCAAACTCGAAGAAACAGGTGTGATCACAGGTTACACTGTCAAACTCAAACCCTCCAGCGAGGCGCACAGAATACGTGCGTGGACCAGCATTGCCGTGGAAGGCAACAAGGCTGCTGCCGTGATCAAGGCCCTGCGTGGTGAGCCCGGTGTCGCGGCTTTGCATACTACTAATGGCAGATGGGATATTGCAGCAGAATTGCGCGCCGATAACCTGGAATTGTTTGACCAGGTGCTGGGGCGCATACGCAAGATAGATGGTATCGCCAATACTGAAACCAGTATCCTGCTGTCTACCCATAAGGTTTGAAACATTTTCTGTTTTTTCAGGTTGGCTGGACGCGCTGTCTGGCTGCTTTTTCAGGTAGAAAGATTTCTGCCAGCATGCAACGGG
Organism: Undibacterium paludis; assembly: GCF_022568815.1. GTDB lineage: Bacteria > Pseudomonadota > Gammaproteobacteria > Burkholderiales > Burkholderiaceae_D > Undibacterium. Next base: position 98,251 of record NZ_JAKZHX010000011.1, read on the forward strand.
CACTGCCCCCGCCGGAATACTCTATATTCTCTATCGGCGCCAGCACGACTTCAGCATAGGCTGCAATCGTCTCTTGCTGGAAGCGCGTCAATGCAGCCCAGGCGCTGCGCGACATGGCAAACACGGGTGCACCCACAACAGACTTCAGTTCCAGCATATTGCCGGCAAAGGCTTCCATTTGTTGCCAGCTGATGCTGATGAGCTGTTTGCCGGATGCGGTCAGCGTTGCACATAAGGCGGTTCTTTCCTGTCTGTCTTGGATTGCTTCAGTACAGACGATGGCCAGGGTTTTGCCCACGCACATCATGACATTGGTGTGGTAAATCGCCCGTCCATAACGATCGCAGGCATGAAACCATACCGGCCGGTAACCGGTATGGCGTACAAATTCCTGCATGGCGGCCGGATGGCTGCGTGAAGAATGACAGACATAGGCAAGGCGCTGTTCATGATCGAATACCATGGAACCCGTTCCTTCGAGAAAACATGCCTGGGCTTCAAGATGGCCGAGGTTGATGATGTCCTGCACCATGAAATCTTTCGTCAGTCTAGCCAGGATGGCTTCGCGCTTTTCCTGTCGTCGGTTTGGCGCTTCCATCGGATAGAGAAAAATCCTGCCATCGGCATGACAACTGATCCAGTTATTCGGAAAGATGGAATCCGGTGTATGTGGTAGTGGCTGGTCGTCGATCACCATGACACTGATGCCAGCCCGGCGCAATGCCAGCACATAGCTGTCAAACTCCAGCAGGGCCTTGGCCTGCGCAAGCTGTTCATCGTCAACTGCATTCTGGAAGGTATTGCTGGTAGCTGTTTGTGGATTGGACATGAATCTGGTCGGACGTATCATCATTACCTGGTTAGTGGTTTGCATTGCATTTCTCCTGCGGCGTCAGTGATGGAGAAATTATGAATCCAGAGGCTGTTGATCATCACTGTGCACTTTGCCAGGTTCGTCCTTGAAATCTTCAAAACGAAGATGGACATTGACGGTTTTGATCAAATGCCAGTCTGTCAGGGGGCAACTGCAAATTTAATCCCGGAACTTGTCTTCCTGAACATGGTCATAAGCTCACTAATAATTAAGGAGATGATCTTGAAAAAAATGATTACACGTCGTTATGTACTGGGCGCCATGTTCGCTCTGGCCACCCTGCCCGCAACTGCAGGCTGGTCTGATGGCTGGTTCAAGGGCAAGGCCGTTGACGGATCGGGTAATATCCAGAAGCAGGACCGTGATGTCAGCGGTTTTACAGGTGTAGACCTGGCCCTGCCGGCGAAGCTGGAGTTGCGCCAGGGTGACAAGGAAGGCGTGCAGGTGGAAACTGACGACAATCTGCAAGCGCTGGTTGAAACCGTGGTTGAACGCGGCCAGTTGAAAATCCGCAATGCTGAAAAAAATACTTACCCGCGCAGCAAAACCATGAATATCGTGGTCATGGTAAAAAGCCTGGATCATGTTTCTGTCAGCAGTAGTGGCAAGGTATGGTCAGACAAGATCATGGCCAAAGAACTGCAGGCCAAGATAGGTGGTTCCGGCGATATACAACTCAAGAATCTGCAGGCTGACAGCCTTAACGTCAGCATTGGTGGCAGCGGCAGTTTCATTGCTGCTGGCAATGCCGCCGAATTTGCTGCCGCCATAGGGGGTTCAGGCGACCTCAAGCTCAGCAAGCTGGAAACAAAAAATGCCAGGATCAAGATAGGTGGTTCAGGCACGGCTACCTTGTGGGTCAGGGACAACCTCGATGTCAGTATCGGTGGTTCCGGCGATATCAGTTATTACGGTGACCCTACAGTCAAAAAATCCATAGGCGGTTCTGGCAGCGTGGTCCGCAAAGGCACCTCACCTGTATGAAATGCCTGTCGTTTGCTGCAATAGTGATCTGAAGTCCGGGGACTGACGTCTATCTTCTCTCGATCGAAGCGCTGTCAGATTCCCGCCAGAACCTCGCCAAAATCGCGACCAGTCAAGTCAACGTAGCGGCATGTAAATATTCGTCAATAAATCTGCGGGCGCAGTGTCACGTGGATTATTCAGGTATTCTTCAAATGGCGGTGCATCATCGATTTCTTCACCGGATGCCGGTAGCCAGACACCAAAGAACCAGCGATAGACGGGCTGCATGTCCGAGTAAGGCCCCTTGTAGGTCAGCACGGCATATTTGCCACCGCGCAGTTCAGTCAGTGACAGGGGTGTTCGCAGTGCCTGTTCAGGCAAGGGTTGTGGCGCACTGATGCATGCTCTGGAGCGCAGCTTGTCTTCTTCCACTGTCATCGCATCATCATAGTAAATCCCTATCCAGCGGGTATTGTCCCTGAACAGTTGCCGTGACGCCGCGCAACCGGTGAGGATGTCGAAGGTCTTGCTGATACCCATGTAGCTGCCGAGATTGTCTATACCCAGCAATTGCACAGGTGCGACGCTGGTGATACTGACCGGGAAGTGCAGGTCGGCACTGAGTTCGTCGGGCAGAGGAAATTGTTGATGGCTGCCTTCCTTGCGGTAACGTGCCGGTGGCTGCCCATAGACAGATGCAAAGATACGGGTGAAGGATTGCAGATTCGGGTAACCGGAAAACTCGGCAATCTTGTCTATCGCCATGTCGCTGCGCGCCAGCAGGGTGGCGGCTCTTTGCAGGCGCAGGCGCTTGACCGTCGCCACCACACTCTCACCATGAATGGCGCGGTAGATGCGGTGCCAGTGACAAGGTGACATGCAGGCGATTTCGGCCAGCTTGTTCAAATCCAGATCTTCATCAAGATGGGCATGCAGGTAATTGGTGACGCGGGACAGGCGGCGTTCATAACTGACTTGCAGGGCTGGATTTGTAGACATACTGGCCTTGGCGGGAATGTAATTGGCGCTTATTTTATACCTATGTAAATGGTAGCCTGCTGCGGTCCCTGATATTCTTCAAAGTCCGTCAGGTAGCAACGTTGATATTCTGTGCTATTGGAAAAATAAGACCAGACCTTGCCCCAGCCTTCTATGATGGCGGCCGGCATGTCGCCTACGCATTCAAACACCATGTAACGCCCTGCAGCAATCGTGATGTTGGCCAATTCTGCCGAGGCTGCCATGACGGCGACACCGGCAGTCACATCAAACAAGCCACTGGCATCACTTTCATAATGGGAATAGACGCCGTAGATTTTTCCGTCGCCGGTTCTTGTTGGCAAGGTTTCGGGCAGATTTCTGGCAAAGAATTGCCCCCACAAAGGGCCTATCTTTCCCTTGGCATTGTCAGCTTCATCGGCATTGCGGGTGCGTACTTGCAGGCCGCTGATCTGGAAGCTGTTGATGTTGATGATTTTTGTCTGCATGGTTTCTCCTGTTCATTGTTGGTGAATATTATTTTGTGAATGGTTGACGTATGATGGTTTTCCAGTTCACAGGGGCCGCCTTGCGTATGTCACTGAGATAAATCTCATGATGCTTGCCGGTAAGCTGACCATGCGCATCGATATACTGGTGCAGGCGGTCTATGGTTGGTCCTTCTTCACTGAATGGTCCCTTGTGCAGTATCTGTGCGCACGGCCCTTCCTGGAAACTTTCAAAACGTAGCTGATCCAAAGCTGACAAAGGTTTTTTCCTGCCCGCCGTCGCGATGGCGTCTGCGACCATGCCAGCAGTGATAAAGTCGGGCTGCATGATCATCATGGTCCAGCGCCATTCGTTTTTACGGTCTGCCACAAACGCCGCCATGTCATCAGCCCACCACAGGCCTTCCAGCGGCATGACAGCATAATCAATCGCTGTGCTGCTCTTCTTGACCATGAACTTCAGGGTGTAAGCTACGGTGAACAAAGCTTCCACCGCTGCGGCATAATGGCTGGAGGAATTCGGATCGCCGTGGCCGTCTATCATGAGAAAGTACAATGCAGGGACATCGACTTCAGTTACGGCAGTAGCTGAGGCGTGATAGACAGATTTCAGTTGTTTCTTCAAATCCAGCTTTTCCATGATAAAGATGTACTCTTGTCAGCGAGGTGTACACCTTAGCATGAAGGGATTTGACAAATCTTGCGGACTTGGAGACTGTTATGAAATTAACCTGGCGTTGTTGCACCTTCTTGCCCTACTAAAGTACTGTCTGCATCGGTGTGCCTGGCCGGGGGCGCCTAGCCGGGGGGGCGTAGCCACCTTAATTTCGTAACAGTCTCTCGACGATACGGGAAGGGATGAATGATGAACAAGGATTTGATCATACGCTGTGCGACGGAAGCGGATATCAGCGCCATGCAGGCACTGATCGCGCGCTCGGCGATACAGCTCAGCGCAGGCTTTTACACAGAACAACAGGCACAGGCTCTACTGACGCATGTGTTTGGTGTCGATACCCAGCTTATCTTCGACCAGACTTATTTTGTCATCGAAGAGCAGGGCAGCATGCTGGCCTGCGGTGGCTGGAGCAAGCGCAAGACTCTGTTTGGAGGCGACCAGGCCAAGCAGGGCGTGGATAATCTGCTGGACCCGGCGACTGATGCTGCACGCATACGGGCATTTTTTGTTGAACCGGCCGCGGCGCGCCGTGGCCTGGGCCGTCTTTTGCTTGAGCATTGCAGCGCTCAGGCAAGGGCGGCAGGTTTTACCGCGATGGAACTGGCGGCCACCATGCCAGGGGTGCCGCTGTACCTGGCTTGCGGTTTCAGCGTAACTGAGCGTTTTGAGCTTGATCTGCCTGATGGTGTGAAAGCACCGCTCAGCCGCATGCGCAAACAGCTTATTGGCGTTTGACAGATTGCCTGAGAATGCGCTCCCATGCACCCAGACGGTGATGTTCTGGCATGGGCCGTGCATCCATATAAACGTTAAGCCTGTCGATCCAGGCACGTAAGACCGCCAGCAAACTGCCAGGGCTGTCTGCTGCACCATGGCAGGAGGTACTTTTGGTTTTACTGGTCATGTTGTTTCCCCGTGCATTGCTGTTCACCTGGGGCAGTATAGGTGCTAAGCTACGCACAGAAAATCGATAAATTTGCGTTTTTACTTCGCATAAATGCACAAGCCTCCTACATCTCACATCCCCACCCCGGAAGGGCCGGATACGGCTCGCCTGGATTGGGATGACCTGCGCTATATCCTCGCGGTGGCCAGGGGCAACTCGCTGTCAGCGGCCGCCAGGGCATTGAAAGTCACCCATTCCACCGTATTGCGCCGCGTAGAAGCCATAGAGGCGAAAATGGCAGTACGCCTGTTTGAGCGCCTGCGTACAGGCTATGTCTGTACGCAAGCCGGTGAAAGTCTCAGGCACACGGCAGAGCAATGCGAGTCCCTGATAGCGCAGGCAGAAAGAGAAATCATCGGCGGCGATACCCGTCTGACCGGCCATGTGCGTGTCACCACTGCCCATGTCGTCGCCATGTACTTATTGCCTGCGGCGCTGGCAAAATTTCATGCGTTACATGATCAGATTGAAGTTGAAGTCCGCACTGCCCGTGAAAGAGTTGACCTGGCCAGGCGCGAAGCCGATGTGGCCATACGCATGTCTGCCGATGTGCCGGACACCCTGGTCGGCCGGCAACTCGGGCAGGTAAAAATACGTGTGTATGGCTGGCATGATGCCCCCTGTCTGGCCAGACTCAAGCCACAGACACTGTTGCCACTGGATGTATTGACGCAAGACTTTCCCTGGATAGGTTTCGATGGACAGGACAGAAGTTATGACCGCTGGGTCGATGCCCATGTGCCGTCGCGGGTCGTGGTTGCGCGTGCTGATCATTTCCCCAGTGCTACAGCCCTGATCAGGACCGGCATGGGTATCACTATCTTGCCCGAATTTGTGGCTAAGGATGTGCCCGGTCTGCGTGCCCTGTCTGAACCGGTGGCAGCCTTGCAATCGCCTTTATGGATGCTGACACATGTGGATTTGCGCAATACCGCCAGAGTGCGCGCCTTCATGCAGATTGCAGGCAATGCACTGGAAGCAGCCTTGAAGTAAGAATCTTTGAGAGATAAACATGCAAAATACCGTGAATCCCGGCAAGCGATTTTTCTTGAGGTTTTTCCTGTTTATTACCGGTTTGTGTCTGGTCATGCTTTGCCTTGCGGGTATCGCCCTTGCCATGTTCTGGGCGCCAGATCAACCTGTGGATGAATTGAAAGCCCGTTGGGCTCCATCGCCATCACAGTTTATCAATGTGCGCGGCATGTCCGTCCATGTGCGTGATGAAGGCAGGCGCGATGATCCTGTTCCCATCGTGCTGATACATGGCACCTCAGCCAGTCTGCATACCTGGGAAGGCTGGGTCGCAGAACTGAAGCACCAGCACCGCGTCATCAGCATGGATATTCCCGCCTTTGGTCTGACCGGCCCCAGGCCTGATGCCGATTATCACAGTACTACCTATGCCAGATTCATACTCGATTTGCTTGATACCATGCAGGTCAGTCGCTGCATCATCGCAGGTAATTCACTTGGCGGCGAAGTCGCCTGGATGGTCACGGTGACAGCACCACAAAGGGTAGAGCGCCTGGTACTGGTGGATGCAGGCGGTTATGCTTTTAAAGCGGCCTCCATACCATTGGGATTTCGCATAGCACGCATGCCGCAACTGGCATGGATAGGTGAACACGTCCTGCCGCGCCACATGATGGAAACCAGTGTGAAAAATGTCTATGGTAGTCCGGATAAAGTCACGCCAGCCCTGGTGGACAGGTATACCGCCATGACCTTGCGCGAAGGTAATCGCCATGCCCTGGGTCAGCGTTTCCAGCAAACCAGTTCCGGCACCCACGCAGCCGACATCAAGAACATACATGTCCCCACACTGATTATCTGGGGTGGGCAGGACAGGTTGATACCGCAGGAATATGCGAAAAAATTCAATCAGGATATCGCCGGCAGCAAGCTGGTAATATTCGACAAGCTGGGTCATGTGCCACATGAAGAGGACCCGGTAGCTACGGTGGCAGTGGTGAAAGATTTTCTGAAGATGTAAACGCAAAAAGCCCACCAGAGGTGGGCATTCCATTCATTCGGGCAAACTGTCGGCAGCCCATGCTATCTGCGTGGTGCCACTGACTGGTGCATCACCCGTGCTATCTGCACGGTGCAATGTGGGTTTGTTTGCCTCTTCCTGCAGGTCCGCTATAGTTCGGTCCACGACAGGGTTACCACGAATGAGATCCTTCAACACTTCATTACACCATTTCCCGGGTTGCAAATACATGCAAACACAGCCGGTGAGAATAAAGGCGCTTTGGAGTAGGCTGAGCTTACTCTGCGGTCTTGTTGGCAGGATGCACTATGCATCCAGAGGGCTCATATTTATATAAGCCCTGATGACAATACCATTTCCCCTTGATCCATGCTATCTGCGTGGTACCAAAAGCCGGTAAGTATCATTCTGCGCATCAGCATTTCGTACAAGACAAAAACACTGACAGATGAAGGTGTGTCGCCATGCGATGGACTAATCCCCAGCAACCCATGCTATCTGCGTGGTGCCACTGGCCGGTAATGCTGAATTAGTCAAAAGCGCCGCGACTGGGCAAATTTGATTTGCCCTGTAAAGAGACTTGATTAAGACAGAATCTGGATATTGCTGGCCTTGTCGCCCTTAGGACTGGCTGTGCGCTCGAAAGACACACGCTGGTTTTCGCTCAGACTCTTGAAGCCGCTGGACTGTATGTCCTGGAAGTGGGCGAACAAATCAGCGCCACCTGCATCAGGAGCGATAAAGCCGAAGCCCTTGGAATCGTTGAACCATTTGACTATACCTGTTTGAGTACTCATGTTTTTTTCCTTTTTGATAAAACCATAGGCAAAATTGCCCGAGATGGACTTGTAAGCAAGTGATAAAACCAGTGGAAAAAAGACAGAACAGCCAGAGAGATAAAGCTATGCGGAATTGGGACCAACAAATTAAGGACTTGATGCAAGTACGGAACGGAATATACACGTATTTACCAGAAATGGCTAATTTTTTTCAAATAAATTTTCAACACCGTGCGTGATGGGAATACATGGGGAAATAATTAACATGGGAGTAACTACTCAATAAGACAGGTGCGTGACAGCGCGTATTGCCCGGTCCGCAGCCGGTGATTCCGGGGAAATCAAATGCTCAGATTTCCCCTTGTAACAATTGATGTTCTTGCTTGACAAGGTGGTAGGTGAAAGTAATTATCTAGCCTTAAAGATAAGGGTTAACGACAAGAATTTTGTACACTTACACTGCCAATTTCAATGGCTAACTGCATCTCTCAAGGCGCTCATCAATGAAACATTATTTTGAATACCAAGATTCCAAATCTTACAAATTCTGGCAAGTTGAAATCGAAGCTAATGCGCTGACGGTGAAGTACGGCAAGATAGGTACAGCCGGACAGGAAAAAATCAGCAGCTTTGATACGGAAGAAAAAGCGCAGAAGGAAATGGCAAAGCTCATCAGCGAAAAAAACAAAAAGGGCTATGTAGAAAAAGCTGACGCGAGTGCCAAAAAAATAGCGCGACGCCTAGGTGTCAGTTACGACGAAGCAGAAGAAGGTAAAACCCTGGCAGAAAAAATGGCAGCCTTTCTGGATTCGACCCAGGCGACAGAAGTGGAATCACTGGTGATCGCGGCCTGGGAAGAACCCTATGAAGGTGGTCCGCAAGAAGCGCTGGATTTGATGATTGCGCAAAGTGGCAAACTGACCAGCCTGAAAGAGTTATTCGTCGGTGACATGGATTCTGAAGAGTGCGAAATATCGTGGATCAAACAGGCTGATTATACGAACTTGCTGACAGCTTTTCCGGCGCTGGAGCGCCTGCATATCAAGGGTTCATCTGACCTGGTCTTGTCTTCGCAGGTATTGAAGCATGCGAACCTGAAAGCACTGACCATAGAATGTGGCGGTTTACCCAAGGCAGTAATAGAGACCATAACGACGGCGCACCTGCCTGAACTCGAATACCTGCAACTCTACCTCGGTGTCGATGATTATGGTTTTGACGCCAAACTTGCTGATCTGCGCCCCTTCATGCAAAAAGGATTGTTCCCCAAGCTGAAATACCTGGGCCTGACAGACAGCGAAATTGCCAATGAAATCGCGACTGAAATCGCCCAGGCGCCAATTCTGGAACAACTGGAAACACTGGACCTGTCCATGGGAACACTCAGTGATGATGGTGGTCGCGCCTTACTGGCAAGCCCAGTTATCAAAGGGCAGAGTGGCGGGCTGAAAAAACTGGATCTGCATTACCATTATTTGTCGAATGAGCTGATGAAAGAGTTCAAGAAACTGCCTGTTCTGGTTGATGTCAGTGATCAGCAAGATATCGATGATGAATGGCGTTACCCGGCCGTGACAGAATAAAGACAGATGTACAAGAGCCCTCGTTTTGTACTGATAGGTAATCCTGAAAACCGTCGTGCAAGTTTTTTCCAGCAGGCATTGCAACAGGCTGGTCAGGAACCAGCCCTGGTCATTTCTTATCTGGATATGCTTGACAATGCGGACTTGCTCAACAAGCTGACTGGCAATTTACCTGCGGATGACATCATCGTCAGGATAGAGTCACCAGGTGAAAATTTCGAGGTGGAAAAAAGAATACTCGCCCTCGGTGGTCTGGAAGATGCGCTGGATCTGGAAGACCAGCGTGGCAGGATTTATCATCCGCGATTATGGTTCAAGGGGTTTACCTGTTTGATGACATCGGTTGCAAAGCAGTTTGAACAAGACTGGCAGGGAAGACGAGGTGGGCAAGGTGGGCAACTAAGTTGGTTCAATCATCCTGCTGACATTGTCAGCATGTTTGATAAACCTGCATGCAAGAAAATCTTGCAACCTTATACTTTGCCTGTTTTTCCAGTGTTTTCATGTTACGAGGAATTCTTTTCTTTTGTCAGAGAACAGCAGTACTGCCGCTTTTTCATCAAACTCAATTCCAGCTCTTCTGCATCTGGCGTAGTGGCTTATGAATACAATAAAACAAACGGCAGGGAGCTGGCTTACTCCACGGTAGAAGTCGTATCTGGCATGGACGGCGATCGTTACTTCAATTCCCTGAAGGTAAAAAAATATACTTCGACAGGCATGATAGGAAATGTACTCGATTTTCTGTTTGAGCAAGGGGCCCTGGTTGAACGATGGATTCCCAAAGCCAGGCATGAAGACAGTTCCTATGATTTGCGAATAATGGGTATAGGCGGCCAGCGGCGGCACGCCATTGCCAGATTGAGTCGTGGACCGATGACCAATCTGCACCTTGGCAATCAGCGCTGCGCCGTCGATGAACTGGAACTGTCATCAGCCACCTGGGCAGAAATCGACACCCTGGTGGGGCAATGCATGCAGGCTTTCCCGCGATCCTTGTACGCCGGCCTGGATGTGCTGATACCCAGGGATGGGGGCTTGCCTGTTTTGCTGGAGGCGAATGCTTTTGGCGACCTGCTGCCCAATCTATTGCACCATGGAGAGAGCACCTATCTGGCAGAAATCAATGCTGTACTCAAGCGGCAGAAAGAAGCATATGCCTGCCACTAAAAGAGCCAGCCTGCTGTTTGATATCGACAATACCCTGATCGACAGGGATGCTGCTTTTCGTGACTACATACAGCATTTCATCGACAGACATCGAGATGCTTTCGGTGACGAAAACAGGGGGCAGGTAAGGGATGACATGCTTGCCATGGATGCACATGGCAGAAAAGACCGTCAGATTTTTTGCAGACAATTGCTTGAAACCTATCCACAATTGCCACATACAGAAGAAAGCTTGTGGCAAGATCACCTGTCATTGCCCGACTTCGTACAGGCAGACCATGTATTGCAAGAGATGCTGGCGCGACTGACAAGGGAGTACCAGTTGATGATCATCTCCAACGGATCGGCTAATATGCAGCGGCGCAAACTTCAGCAGGCCGGATTGACAGAAATTTTTGAGCACATCTTCATTTCTGCTGAAGTCGGTTATGCAAAACCTGATCAAAGGCTGTTCTCACATGCATTGCGTCATTGCGATCACGAAAAAATCATCATGATAGGGGATGACTACGTCAACGACATGCAACCGGCCATGGCCATGCAGTTGAAGACTTTTTTCATCAATCCCGAAAATGTCGATGTGCCGGCCAAACCTGATTCGCAACTGCGCAGTATCCATGCACTGGAGGAGGTATTGACATGCATGATATGAACCAGATCGTTGGCAAGAGCAATATACTCTTTATTACTTTTGATACCCTGCGCTACGATGTCGCGCAACAGGAGCATGCCGCCGGGCGCACACCTTTTCTGGCCCAGCTTTTGCCACAAGGCTGGCAAGAGCGCCATGCGCCAGGCTCTTTTACCTATGCATCGCATTGCGCCTTCTTTGCCGGTTTCCTGCCTACACCAGCACGGCCTGGCCTGCATGAGAGACTGTTTTCCCTCAGATTTGCAGGTAGCGAAACCACGGGGGCAACAAGCTATTGTTTTGACACGCCAGACATCGTGTCCGGTTTTGCCGGATTGGGGTACCGTACCATCTGCATAGGTGGAGTCGGGTTTTTCAAAAAACAAAATCCCTTGTCCTGCGTCTTGCCCAATCTTTTCCAGGAAAGTTACTGGCAACCGGAATTTGGTGTGACTGATATTGAATCGACCAGGCACCAGGTCGAATTTGCCATTCAGCTGCTGCAACAGCAACCTGATCAACAAGTTTTTTTATTCATGAATTTATCTGCATTGCATCAACCTAATTGTCATTACCTGCCAGGTGCGACAGGTGACAGCCTGGCCAGCCATGCTGCTGCCTTGCGTTATATAGACGGCCAGTTACCACCCTTGTTTGAGGCACTGAGCCTGCGTGGTGATACCTTTGTCATTCTCAGTTCCGACCATGGTACGACCTATGGCGAAGATGGTTATACCGGGCACCGCCTGGGGCATGAAAAAGTCTGGACGATTCCCTACGCTGATTTTCTGTTGCCGCAAAGGGGGTTGTCATGAGTGATGCAGTCCATGCGTTTCGCCAATACCTTGAAGAGACCAGCCGCTTTCAAAGTTACCTGTACTCTTATCCGCATAAAACTGCATACCGGCCATTTGAAGAAAAGCTGGACTTGAAAACCTTGTGGGCGCCAGAGAAGAAACATGCGCTATACCTGTACACGCATATTCCATTTTGCCGCATGAAGTGCTCGTTCTGTAACCTGTTCACCGTGTCGCATCCCAGGGAAGACCTGGTCAGCCTGTACCTGAAGAAAATTCAACTGGAAGCAGAAGTCGTACGCGATACCCTGGGAGATTTTCGCTTTGCCGGTTATGCGATCGGTGGTGGCACTCCCAGCCATCTTGATGTCGGTCAGCTGGAGCAGTTGTTTGCTGTGTATACCGATATCCTGGGCGTCGATTTGCGCAATACGCCAGGCTCGTTTGAAATTTCCCCCGATACCATCAATGATGAAAAACTGTCTTTCCTCTCGCAGCATGGTGTGCAGCGACTCAGTATAGGCATACAGAGTTTTATCGAAACCGAAGCCCGCTCAGTCGGCCGCGTGCAACCGGAGACAGTGATGGAACCACTGCTGGAAAAGATAGGCAGTTATCAATTCCCTGTTTTCAACCTGGACCTGATTTATGGCATACCGGGGCAAACCGCAGAAACCTGGCTGGCTTCGCTGAAAAAAGCCATACAGTTCCAGCCAACGGAAATATTCCTTTATCCCTTATATGTGAGGCCGCTGACTTCGCTGTTCAAGAAACGTGGCAATGCACAGGATGAAGATATACGTTCCACGCTATATCGCATAGGTCGCGATTTTTTACAGGCGAATGGCTATGTACAGGACTCCATGCGCCTGTTCCGCAAACCAGTGGCTGGCTTGCGTGAAAGCTCTGAATATTCATGCCAGGAAGATGGCATGATAGGCTTGGGCACCAATGCCCGTTCTTATACAACAGATGTGCATTACTCGACGGAATATGCGGTGGCCAAGCCCGCTGTGGCGTCCATCATCGACGATTATGTGGCAAAAGACCGTGCCGATTTCATGACCGTCAGCTATGGCATACGCCTGTCGCTAGATGACAGAAAGCGCCGTTACCTGATCAAGTCGCTGCTGAAGGCGCAGGGACTGGATAGTGCGCATTACCAGTCCTTGTACGGTGCAGCGGTGCATGATGATTTCCCGGAATTGCAGACATTACTCGACATGCAACTGGCCAAAGAAGAGAGTGGCCGCATGCAACTGCATGGTGAAGGCCTTGCTTATTCCGATCTTATCGGTCACTGGTTTATCTCGCCGACAGTCAGGGCGAAAATGCAGGAGTATGTACCACGATGAGCCTGAAAGTCATCTATCGCGGGCACCTGACTGACTGCAATTACAGTTGCGAATACTGCCCCTTCGCCAAAGAAAAAAACAGCCGTGAAATGCAGGCGCTCGACAGGAAAGACCTGGACAGGTTTGTTGCCTGGGTAGAGCAAAACAGCAGTGCCGCCAGACCCATGGAAATTTTTATTACACCTTATGGTGAGGCCCTGGTGCGCAAATGGTATCAGGAAGCAATGATACGCCTGTCGCATTTGCCGCATGTGAGCAAAGTGGCGGCGCAAACCAATCTGGCATGGAACACGCAATGGCTGTCGCGCTGCAATGTACAGACGACAGCACTGTGGACGACATATCACCCCGATTTTGTCAGTGAAGACAAATTTGCAGGCAAATGTGAAGAATTGAGAGCCATGCAGATACGTCACAGCGTTGGTGTGGTCGGACTGCAACAGCATTTTGCAAAAATTGCCTCGCTGCGCCAACGTTTGCCTGACAGCACCTATATGTGGGTCAATGCCTATAAGCGTGAAGCCAATTACTATACAGACCAGGACATCAGCTTCCTGGAAGGCATAGATCATCTGTTCAGGTTGAACCTGCCCTGGTATGAAAGCATGGGCAAGCCTTGCAAGGCCGGTGACGAGATTGTGTCCATAGAGGGGAATGGCGACCTGTTCCGCTGCCACTTCATCAAAACCCGCAAAGGCAATATTTTCACAGACCCGCTCGACAGCATGCTCAAAAAAGAAGTCTGTACCAAGGCCACCTGCCACTGTCATATTGGCTATATCCACCTCGATCACATGAAGTCAGAACAGGTGTACGGCAGCGGGCTGCTGGAAAGAATACCGGTGAAGTATGGCAATGCGCACCGGTTTGGCTGATCGCTGACGGCGGTGCGATTGCTTTGTTAGCAATAATTTGCATTGTCTTATATGATTCTCTTATGTTTTTAGCAGAAAACAATCGTTTACCGGTTATGTACTGGTACGTAACATAGGTTCAACCGGAGTTCGTTGTTACTCATTGTTCTTAGGGACTATGAGTGGAGCGAGTCCCACGCTCATACAAATCGAGAAAGAAACCATATGGACCATGCTTCAAACTATCCTTTACCTTTATCCTTGCCAAAGCGTCGCAATGCATTGCTGGTTGCCTCCCTGATTACCGCCTTTTCTGCCATGTCTGCCGAGGCGCAAGAGCTTGCTGCCTCACAGTCTGATACCGTCATCGTGACCGGCACCCGCAGCATCAAACGCACCGTTTCGGATTCAGAAGCACCTATCGATATACTGACATCCAAGGACCTGCAGTCCACCGGCTCAGGTGAACTGGCCGCCGTACTGAGCCGTTTGCTGCCTTCGCTGAATTTTCCGCGCCCTGCCGTAGCTGATGGCACGTCTGCCAGCCGTCCGGCGCAATTGCGCGGTCTGTCGCCAGACCAGACCCTGGTACTGGTGAATGGCAAGCGCTGGCATACTTCAGCCGTGGTCAATGTGAATGGTACGGCGGGGCGTGGTTCGTCGCCAGCCGATCTGAACACCATCCCCATCAGCGCCATCGACAAGATTGAAGTCCTGCGTGATGGTGCGGCGGCACAATATGGTTCTGACGCGATTGCCGGTGTCATCAATATCATCCTGAAAAAAGGCGCAGACGGTGGTGAAGTGCAGGCCGGCATAGGTCAGTACAGTCAACGTGATGGTACCCAGGGCAGTTTGAGCGCCAACTTTGGTACCGTATTGGGTGACAGGGGCTGGGCACGGTTTACTGCCGAGCAGCGCAACCAGAAAGAAACCAATCGTGCCGGTGCTGATTTCCGTAATCCGCTTGAACCTTTGTATGGCAAGGTCACTCAGGTGCAGGGTGATCCCAAGTTGCAACAAACCAATCTGGGTGTGAATGCCAGCCTGCCGCTGGCGGCTGACCTGGACCTGTATGGTTTTGCCAATTACAGCCGCCGCAATACCGATGCAGCCGCGACCTGGCGTACGGCTTACACGACGGGTACGACCTTGCGTACCCCTCTGTACCCGAATGGCTTTTTGCCCAATGAGGCAGCCACCAATACCGATGTATCCATAGTTGCCGGTATCAAGGGCAAGGCAAATGGCTGGCGTTGGGATGCCAGCGTCAATTATGGCTCCAGTGAATTCAGTCTCGATGTCAACAATACCGTCAACCTGAGTCTGGGAGCGACCAGTCCGACCAGTTTTTATGCCGGTAAGTTGAAAAACACCCAGACCCTGGCAAATTTTGATGCAGCCAGGGAATTTGAATTTGCCGGTCTGAGCAATCCCCTGACTGTCGCTGTCGGCGCCGAATACCGGCGTGACCAGTATGAAATCGGCGCCGGTGAGCCGAATTCGTATTTCGGTAGTGGCGCCCAGGGTTTCTCTGGTTTCCAGCCATCGAATGCTGGCAGTTTCAGCCGTCATAGTGCATCCATCTATGCCAATATCGAAGCAGAGCTGAGCAATCAGCTGAGTGCATCATTCGCCCTGCGACATGAGAATTACAGCGACTTTGGCAGCGTCACCTCCGGCAAATTATCTGGCCGGTTTGAATTCACCAAAGAGTTCGCATTGCGTGCAGCAGCATCAAATGGTTTCCGCGCGCCTTCACTGGCGCAGCAAAACTATACGATTTCCACCACCAATCTGATCACCATTAACGGTACTTCGCAACTGGTTGATACCGGTACATTTGGTGTCGCCACGGCGGCCGCCAAAGCGCTTGGTGCGATACCGCTGGAGGCAGAGAAATCACGCAATTTCAGCCTGGGTGCGGTGATACAGCCGGCAAAAAATGCTTCGCTCAGTATTGATGCCTATCAGATCGATATTGACAACCGTATCCTGTACTCCGGCAACCTGGTCCTGCCTGCTGCCTTGCAAAGCGTGCTGGCAAAACAGGGTGTACTGGTGGGTGCTGCGCGTTACTTTACCAATGCACTCGATACCCGGACACGCGGCGTCGATGTCGTCGGTTCTTATCAAATCCCCTTGTCAGGTACTGACAAACTCGGTTTCACGCTGGCCTATAATCGCAACGATACAACGGTCAAGCGTGTTGGCGCGAATCCGGCAATATTGACGCAAAATAACCTGCTGCTGATAGACAGGCAAACCGTCAGCCGCGCCATTGACGCAACACCCAAAGACAAATTCAGCATTGCTGCTGACTATGGCTTCAGTGGCTGGTCTGTTCATGGCCAGGCAACACGCTATGGCAGTTTCGTTTCACCACAAAACAATGCAACGCTGGACCAGACCTATAGCGCCAATACGGTAATCGATATCGCTGCCAGCTATAAGCTGGGCAAATGGACTCTCAGTGCCGGTGTCGATAATCTGACTGATAAATACCCTGATCAGGTGACTTCAGCAGGTAACCTCAATACCGGTGGTACCCTGCCTTACAGCACCTTCTCACCTTATGGCTTCAATGGCCGCTATTACTATGCGAAAGCTGTCTATACGTGGTGACTTCCTGGGCAGGATTCAATAAGGGAACTTGCCCACATACCTGGCCCTGGGCCGTATCAGTTCCCCGTCACTGATTTGTTCCAGCGCATGCGCAATCCAGCCAGCACTGCGGCCCAGTGCAAACAGGATTTGCGCTGCGCCGGCTGGCAGGCCGCAGGCAATTTCCAGCGCGACCAGGCCGAAATCGATGTTCAGGATTTCCCCCGTCATTTCCTCAGCCAGACTGGCGAATTTGAACAATCCCGCATGTTTTTCCTTGTCCAGCAACTGCATCAATATCTCACCACGCGGGTCACCCCCTGGATACAGAGGATGGCCAAAGCCGGGCAACTTCGGTGAAAAATTATCACGAACCTGATGGGCCTGCAGACATTGATGCAGATACTGTGGCAGATGTGCGCTGTGCTCTTGCAGGCCATGGCGAATAAAGCGGCTGACGCGCAGGCTTTCACCGCCGTGTTTGGGGCCGGACAATGCACCCAGTCCCGCACATAAGGCCATGCCAAGATGCGCGCCGGTAGACGCAACGCAACGTACCGTGAAGGTTGATACATTCAATTCATGATCGGCGCAAACCACCAGGGCCGCACGTAATATCTCTGCCGTGTGCTGATCCACTTGCCAGCATAACGCCAGCTGCTGGTGCAGGCTCTGATGGGTTGGGGGAATGGCGAGCAATGCCGCAGCAAGATAGCGCATCCAGATCGTTGCCTTGCTGTAGTCGTCATGTTCAACATCGCTTTCTACGACATTTTCCAGTACTGGCAAGATGCTCATGGCTCGCGCCAGCGGCGACAAGTCTGTACTGCCGTTCAATAGTTGCCACCACGTTTTGCCGGTATCGGGCAGGCTGGTGCTGGCAAACACATTGCTGCTGTCTCTGTCCCACAAGGTCAGGGCAGTTTCTTCCAGGCTAAGCGTTTTTGCCAATTCACGGATACTCTTGCCCCGGTAGTAAAGCTGCCCGTCTGCGACCAGGCTGATACGTGACTCAAGCACCGGCACGCCCCAGGCGATGGCTGACTCTGCCGCAGCACCGGCACGCCGGCTGTCACTATTACGTACCTGTAGACGCAGGACATCTTCCCTGGCATAGGTCTTCGTCCGCTGACCGGCCAGTGATTGCGAATGCAGCAAGCCCCGGCTGACGTACGAGTACAGGGTGGGCAGACTGACGCCGAGCAATTCTGCCGCCTGCCGGGCTGATAGATGTGAAGTATCCACGCGTTAAAAATATTTTTAAAAAGTATTTTTATATTGATCGATTCAATCAAGATTGACCCCACCATACCTGGGATTCTAGACTGGGCTCATTAATCTTTTACATGTCAATATACTGCATGGGAGCAAATGATGTCGGCAAAATTACTACTTGAATCATTATGGACGTTGGCAGGGGCTGAGACCATTGCGCTGGAGCATCTGCAATTTACAGGTGGCGACCTGCAATTGCCGTCGAGTTTCGAGGTTGGCGATGTGGCCAGTGCAACGATAGCAGCGCAGGCCCTGATGGCGGCGCAGCTATGGCGTGATCGTGCCGGTCAGCAGCAGGCCGTCAGCATCCACTACCGTCATGCTCTGGCGATGTTCAAGAGTGACCGTTATCTCAGTATCAATGGTCAGCCCATGGATGATCCATGGAGCAAGATTGCCGGGTACTATCAGGCGGGTGATGGCCGCTGGATACAGTTGCACACGAATTTTCCACATCATCGTGACGGTGTGCTGGCGGTATTACAGTGTGCTGACGACAGGGCTGCTGTTGCCAGGGCGATCAGCAACTGGTCGGCGGCGGAGCTGGATCAGACATTGGCCGATGCAGGCATGTGTGCCGCCCTGATCCGCACGCAGCAGGAATGGCAGGCACATGCGCAGGCGCAAGCACTCGCTGCACTGCCTTTGTTTGAAATAACCAGGGTTGCTGATGGCCCCGTTGTGCAACTGAATAATCATGCTGGTGCACGTCCACTAAGCGGCGTGCGGGTGCTTGATTTATCAAGAGTGATTGCAGCACCGGTGGCAGCGCGTACCCTGGCCCAGCATGGGGCCGATGTACTGGCGGTCAGCGCCGCCCATTTGCCAAATATCGCACCACTGGTCATGGATACGGGCCGTGGCAAGCGTTCGACCCAGCTTGATTTGCGCCAGACAGAAGGCCGGCAGCTACTGGGCAGGCTGGTGGCGGACGCGGATGTCTTTCTGCAAGCCTATCGCCCTGGAGCATTGGCACAGCATGGTTTTTCCGTGGAGGAACTGTGCCGCCAGAGACCTGGCCTGATCTATGTCAGCATGTCTGCCTATGGGCATGTTGGCCCCTGGTCCGGGCGCCGCGGCTTTGACAGCCTGGTACAGTCGGCCAGCGGCATAGCCGATGAAGAAGGGCGGGCGGCAGGTTTGTCCGGGCCAGGCAAGCTGCCTTTCCAGGCACTCGACCATGCGACTGGTTACCTCATGGCCTTTGCCACCATGCTTGCCCTGCAAAAGCGTGCGCGTGAAGGAGGTAGCTGGCATGTCAGACTATCTCTGGCGCAAACCGGACAGTGGTTGCAGGGACTGGGACGGCGAGCCTTGCACGACAGGGCTGGCGAACTAACGGCGGCAGAAACCAATGCATTCCTGGAGGTCACTCAGGGCCCGTATGGCACTATGTCTGCCATCGCACCAGTTGAACAAATGGAACTCACCCCGGCTTATTTTGAATTGTCGGCTCCAGGCCTGGGTGCGCATGCTCCTGTATGGTTGTAGTTTTTATGAGTTGTTGATACGTTAAAGAAATGGCTGGATTTTTCTGACGCCACGTCTGCCCAGTCTGCGCGCGTGCCTTTGTGAATGGCTGATGCGATCAAGCTGTACGCAACGCAATTGAGAGCTGATGGTCTGGTCTATATTCAGCAGCGCCTGGCTGATCAGCAGGTCCATTTCATGGATAAGCTGGTGGTTTTGTGTTGATGTGGGCAGCCTGCTGATGGCAGGCGACGTAGCAGACATGCTGATGCGCCAGGCATCTTCCAGGGTGATCTCGCCTGATGGTTTGGCAAGCTGCCATAGACCACGGTTCTCAACACCAAGTATCAAACCATTTTCATGCAGGCATGTGCAAAGCCTGCGGGTTTCAGCCCTGCTCAACCTGCAGTGATTTGCCAACTGCGCTATCTTCACCTGTTCTGGTGCACTCGCGACAAAATGCTCGAGTACCCTGGCCAGCTTGCGGAACAAGCTGTATCTGGTGGTGGACAGAACAGGTCCGGCTGCGAAGGACATTGCTGACTCTCTCTTGTTATTGGTAGGAACAGGCATGGGGGTATGACATGCCTGTTTGCAGGACAATGCAGGTAGTTGCTGCTGGACTGAAAATCAGCGTGTCACTGCAATCAATTCACGCTTACCATTCTTGTAGGTGTACAAAGTCAGCGTGCCGTCACGGATATCGCCACGCGCATCGAAGGAAATATCACCGGTCACTCCCTTGTATTTGATCTTTGCCAGTTCGGGCAGGTATCTGGCAGGTTCAGCAGAATTGGCTTTTTGCATGGCAGCTACCAGGGTCATTACACCGTCATAGGCATAAGGCGCATTGAGGACGACTTCATGGCCAAATTTCTTGCTGAAGCTGGCTTTAAATCTGTCGAGCCCTTCTTTCTTGCCTTCTTCCACCCCTCCGGCTTCGGCGCAGACCACGTTGCCTTCACCTATGGCATCGCCTGCCAGTTGTGCCAGTTCTGTCGAACAGATACCGTCTCCACCCATGAAACGGGCCTTCAAACCCAATTGCTTGATCTGTTTCAACAAAGGGCCACCTACTGCATCCATACCGCCAAAAAATATCAGATCAGGATTTGCCGCCTTGATGGTTGTCAGGATGGCGCTGAAATCAGTTGCCTTATCCGTGGTGTATTGGCGTGAAACAATTTTCGTGAAACTTGACTTGGCAGTCGCCCCCTTGATGAATTCATCAGCGACCCCCTGGCCATAGGCGGTACGGTCATCAATCACGGCAATATTCTTTGCATGTTGTATTTGTACCGCATAGCGCCCCAGCGTGCCGCCAAGCTGACCATCATTAGCAACTACCCGAAAAGCTGTCTTGAAACCTTGCTGGGTATATTTAGGATTGGTGGCAGAGGGAGAGATTTCCGGTATGCCAGCATCGTGATAAATCTTGGACGAGGGGATGGTCGTGCCGGAATTCATGTGGCCGATGACACCGTTCACTTTGGCATCTACCAGTTTCTGGGCAACGGTGGTTGCCTGCCTGGGCTCACCGGCATCATCTTCCGCCAGCAACTCAAACCGGGCTTTTTTGCCACCTATGGAGATAGCCTTCTGATTGAGTTCATCAATGGCCATGCGCGCCCCTTCTTCCGTATCTTTGCCCATGTGAGCGGATGGCCCGGAGAGGGGGCTGACGTGACCGATTTTTACCAGCAGGTCCTGGGCATGTGCCTGGCTGGTCAGCATGAAGGCAATGGACGACGCGGCGGTGATCAGTTTGATTGTGGCAGGCATGAATTTTCCTCTCTTTGACAATGTTGATATGCTTGATCTTCTTGACGTTTTTCCGCTCGGGGAGGCAGGTGTTTTCCAGGGGATTTTTCCTGTCTTTCGCGTTTCGGTAGTGCATCATTGTCTGTCAGGGGGGAAATCACAAGGCAATAATATTGACTCTATTTATTAGATTTTCTAATGTATATGTGATTAATAAATGTGCAATTAAAATAATATGACGAGGAGGTTTTTGATAAAAAAATCCCAGCGATTGGCAATGTGCAATCGACTTGTCTGATCTGCTTTTGTGTTGCGCAGGATGTAACGCAACAAAGTTTTTCATCAAACAGAATTCATCAGGAAGAATGACTGACCATTCTGGTGATGGCGGACAGGAAGTCGTTTCTTTTCTTTTCGAACTCGCGACACTCTTCAATCATCCATTCTTTGAAGATGTTGACAGACCGTTTGTTGCTGGCATGTTCGTTGAGAACCAGAAAATAGGCTGCACTGGTCTGTACGCAGATGGGGACGGCAGGGTTTAGCCGATGCTGAGCCAGGTCGTCAAGGATCAGGGATGTTCTGGCCATGGCGACACCCTGGCCATAGGTGGCGGCATTGATTGCCAGGTGAGACAAATTGTATTGATGACCATGTCGTATGAAATCCTGCACGTCGTCATCCGCACACTGGGTGGCGATACGTACCCATTCGCCCCATTCAGCGTAGGGCGGTGCGTTCTCCCATGGAGAATCGTCATGCAACAGCATGTGCTGTGTGAGGTCTGATGCCTGCTGTATGGCCGGGTACTGACTGAAGTATTCACTGTTCGTCACTGGCACCAGATATTCGGACATCAGCCGGGTAACATAGTGATTGCTGTGATCCGGCCCCTGTCCATACAAGACCAGGATATCGATTGACTCAGCGCTCATCTTGAGCGCGCTCATGCCAAATAATTCGCCACGCAGGTGTATTTCAATTTCTGGATACAAACGGCCAAAATGACTGAGCCTGGGCATCAGCCACATCATGGAAAAAGACGGCGATGAGCGGATTGCCACGCTCTTCAGGCCCAGGCTTGGCTGTATTGATTGCAGTTGCAATTCCAGTTCCTGCAACAGGCGGTTGACTACTCTGTGCAGTTCATTGCCTTCCTTGGTCAGTTTCAGGCTCCTGGTCAGGCGCACGAACAGGCGCACACCAACCTGTTCTTCCAGTCCCTTGATCTGTTGGCTGATGGCACCCTGTGTTACATGCAATTCGGCCGCTGCACGGGTAAAGCTGAGATGACGTGCCGCAGCATCAAAATATTTCAATGCATGGAGTATCAAAGGGGTAACGATTTTTTGGCTGCGCATCATGACATTCGTGTCCACGTGTTCATTTGTAGCAATAGGAATTATAAGTTCGAAATGCACGCACGGGATTAATGAAAGTGATTTTTTATGGTGAATTTTTTGAAAAAATACTCATGCTGATCAAATGATCGTATGGATTAGTATTTTTAATACCAGATAATAGAAATCATGGTTTGCCAGGATGAGACTTAAAACAGATGATAGGCAGCATCAGATCAAATGCAGAATTCCATGATTAGCTCCAGAAAACCCATGATAGGCGTCACGCCTGACCGCAACGCACCACCGTCAGAAATTGAGTCGCAGTTCTTTGTCCGCCGCAATTATTGCGCAGCCATTACTGCCTCGGGCGGCGCAGCCTTGATACTGCCGTATGACATGGATGCGGTGGAATTGTATCTGGACCAGATCGATGGCCTGATGATTACCGGCGGCATGTTTGATGTGGACCCTGCGATTTACGGCATGCCCGCCCTTTATCCCGGCAAGATGTTGCTCAAGGAAGACAGAACCGGTTTTGAGCAAGCCTTGTTGCGCGGGGCTCTGCAACGCGATATGCCTGTACTCGGCATTTGTGGCGGCATGCAGCTTATTGCCGTGGAGCTGGGGGGCAAACTCTTGCAGCATATTCCATCTGATGTTGATACTGACCTGGAACATAAACAGGTAATGGATTGCGACACAGCCAGCCATGTCATTCATATCACCAGGGAATCACGCCTGCATGCCATTCTCGGTGTCGACAGTTGTCAGGTCAACAGCCTGCATCACCAGTCAGTCATGGGCGCAACGGACAGGATAGACGTTACTGCAGTCGCTGAAGATGGCGTGGTCGAATCCATAGAAATACCTGATCGAAAATTCTGTCTGGGCGTGCAATGGCATCCGGAATACCTGGTCAATGACAGTGAACAGAATATTTTCCGCGCCCTGGTGACGGCAGCACAAGACAGTCAACTGCACAGAGTGTGAAGATGAAGATTTGTATAGTGGGGGCAGGTGTCATAGGGCTGACCAGTGCCTATGCGCTGGCAGTGCGCGGACATGAAGTGATTGTCGTCGATGCTGCAACAGGCCCGGGGCAGGGGGCGAGTTTTGGCAACGGGGCGCAACTCAGTTATTCCTATGTGGCGCCGCTGGCTGACGCTTCGGTCTGGAAAAATTTGCCCGCCTATTTGCTGGATCCGCGATCGCCTCTTAGCTGGCGCCCGCGTTTTGATGCAGCGCAATGGCAATGGATATGTGCTTTCCTGCTGGCTTGCAGGCCCGCCAGGTCAAGGCAGTCAACGGCGGAACTCTTGCAACTGGCTTTCTATAGCCGCGATTGCCTGTCTGACTGGCAGGGCAGGCTGAGGTTGGAATTTGATTATCACACTGCCGGCAAGCTGGTCATGTATTCGTCTGATGCTGCTTTCAAGGCTGCAGGCAGACAGGTACATTACCAGGAGCAACTGGGATGTGAGCAACAGATATTGTCGGTAGGTCAATGTCTGGATGTGGAGCCGTCGCTTAGTGCTTCTGCACATCGCTGGCTTGGCGGTGTGTACACCCCATCCGAAGCCGTTGGTGATTGCGCACGGTTTTGTACGCAATTGCATGAAGCGATCAGGCGCGATCTTCCAGGCGTGACTTTTTGCTACGGCACACATGTCACCGGCATGACACGGGAGAAAGGCAGACTCACGGCCTTGCAGGCAATCAGCGGTGATGACAAAAACGACATTCATGCAGATGTCTTCGTCTTTGCCAATGGCGCCGGATCGGCAACCCTGGCGGCGCTGGCTGGGATACGTCTACCTGTATACCCTCTCAAGGGTTACAGCATCACCCTGGATGCACCATCCGCCACTGCCGGCATACCCAGGGTCAGCATTACTGACAGTGCCAGAAAGATCGTCTATGCACGGATAGGGGAACGCCTGCGTGTTGCCGGCCGTGTTGATATCGTCGGCAATGATCTGCAGATAGATGCACGGCGTACACATAGCTTGCTCAAAGAAGCGCAGGCATTGTTCCCTGCACTTGCAGGTGACAGGGATGACATTCACCCCTGGGCAGGCATGCGGCCGGCGACACCTGGCGGCGTTCCCATCATCGGTTGCAGCCCGGTTACCAATCTTTATCTGAACACCGGGCACGGCGCTCTCGGCTGGACTCTAGCTTGCGGCAGTGCCGAGTTGCTGGCATTGCAGATAACAGGCCAGGATAGCCCGATTGCTTCACAAGCCTATCGCTATCAGCATCTTTTGAAATAAGGAAGAACATGCAAATCATCACCAATGCGCAGGTCGCATCGTTGCTATCTGTCGAGCAGTCAATCACGGTCATGCGCCAGGCTTTTGCGCATTATGGGCAAGCAGGTGCGATGCAGGAGCGAGTGCGCATAGATTGTGGCAAAACCAAACTCAGCGCAATGGGGGCGATTATCCCTGGTCTCAACGCGGTTGGCGTCAAGGTGTACACCACCATCAATGGCAAATTCTGCTTTGTAATTATCCTGTTCTCTGCGGATGATGGTTCTTTACTCGCAGTGATGGAGGGGGACACCATGACTGAATTTCGCACGGCCGCAGTGACAGCACTGGCGGCGGATAGCATGGCGCGCAAGGATGCCAGTACCCTGGCAGTATTTGGCACGGGCGTACAGGCCAGGGCACATCTGCCGGCACTGTTGGCGGTACGTGCTTTTTCAGAAATTCTGATAGTCGGCATAGAAGGCGAGCAGGTTTTTGCCAGAGAAGTGGCTCAAAGATACGGTGTCGCTTGCCAGGCAGTCAGCGCGACGGAAGCTGTAGCCAGGGCTGATGTGATAGTGACGGCGACCAGATCAGGCACACCGCTGTTTGATGGCAACGCTGTCAAAGCTGGTGCATTTGTTGCCGCCATTGGATCGAGCAAGCCTGATACCCGCGAAGTTGACGATGCACTGATACAAAGGGCTGCCCGCATCGTGGTTGAATGGAAGAAGCAGGCTGCATCCGAGGCCGGTGATCTGCTGCTCTGCGAGCCAGGTTGCGTGGACTGGTCGCAGGTGCTGGAAATGACTGATCTGGTCAGGCTGGGACATGCAGTACGCCACAATGAATCAGACATTCTGCTGTACAAAGCCGTAGGCGTTGGCCTGGAAGACGTGGCATTGGCAGAGTTTGTCTATCGCCAACTGTCCGCTGTTCAAGATTAGGTTTAAAGCTGGCGCTGTACCAGCCAGTTTGCCAGCAGACGATTCACTTCGGGTGCACGCTCCAGCACGGACATGTGGCCACAGTCTTCGACGACATGAAGTTCTGCATCTGGCAAGCCTGTAGCCAGTTTTTCTGCTTCATCCATGCTGCGCATCTGGTCATTGCCGCTGGCGATCACCATGGCCGGGCAGGTAATGTCGGCCAGCTGTGCATGGCCATCAAGACGTTGTATGCCCAACTGCCGCAGGAAGACTTCTTTGCCCAGTGCCAGCGACATGGCCTGCAAGTGATTGAGCAAAGCCATATTGTCCTGGCGCAGCGGGTGCAGGGCGCGTCGTAACGCCGTCATGGTTTGCCCCTTGTAAGGGTAGGTAGTCAGCATGCGTATCTGTTGCTGGTTACGGGCGATTTCATCTGCCGTACTAGCCCGTGCCGAGGTGTTGAGCAAGACCAGGCCAGTCAGCCCCTCCCCTTCCTGTCGATTGCGTGTCAGCCAGGCAAGCTGGCGAGCTACATAGCCGCCCAAAGAAAACCCGATGACGATGCAATTGGCTGGCAGGTCAGGCAGGATGCGTTGCGCCATGCTTTCGACACTATCGCCCTGGCTCAGGTCAGCGAAGTGAATTTGCCCCAGTTTTTCTAGATCAGGCAAGACTTCGCTCCATAAGCTGGCATCACACATGAAACCGGGGATCAGCAGGAATTGGCGCGAGGACATGGACGGTGATTCAGACAAAGAGGCGTATCCTATTTTTTCTTCAGGTTCTGCAACAGGCTGTTGACTTGTTCGCTCAGAGGTATGCCATGCTGGCGCAATAACTGCACATGCAAGACCAGGTTTTCCAGCACCAGCTTTGCCGCTACTGCCAACAAGGTTACTTGTCTGTCTTCATTGCTGAAGTTTTCCATGGCGTCGGCCATGTCGCATAAATGGCGAGCGGTGATGGCGCGCAGTTCATCTTCTTCGAAGGGCAGGTCAGCAAAATCAATGGGATCTTCCTGTTCAACTTCCTTCATCAGTTCTTGCAGTTGTTCTGGTGTGATGGACATAGCTGCCCTTGAAAATAATGGACCTGGCTTTGTGCCATTCCTCTATTCTCATTCTAGCCTGCTTTTGAGTTGCCTGAATACGGCCTTCATTTTTTGATCGATACAGCAAACACAGCCAGCCCGCCCAGTGCCAACAATGCGCCCAGCCAGCCGGTCGAGGTCCAGCCATATCCCATGGTGATGACGACGCCACCCAGCCAGGCACCAAGTGCATTGGCTACATTGAATGCAGAATGATTCAGGGCGGCAGCCAGGGTTTGTGCCTTGCCTGCCACATCCATCAGGCGTATCTGCAAGGCTGGGCCGATGGCGACCAGGGTACCCAGCAAAAATACCCAGATGATTGCTGAGATGGCATAGGTCATCGCGAAAGAAACGCCACCCAGTACCAGCGCACTCCATAGCAGCAGTCCCGCGATGGTATGCAGCAGATTTTTATCCGCCAGACGTGCGCCCAGCATGCTGCCCACGACCATGCCGACACCAAACAGTGACAGGACCAGGGGGATGCTGCCTGAAGGTAATTTCGTGACTTCAGTAAGTAGGGGTTTAATATAACTGAACACCGCAAACATGCCACCAAAGCCGACTGCGCCTATGCCCAGTGTGAACCAGACCTGCCTGCTGGCCAGCGCTGCCAGTTCACTTTTGGGGCTTGCCCCTTTTTCTGCAGCCACCTCCGGCACAGTGAAGTAGATTGCCACGCTGCCGAGTGCAGCCAGGGAAGCGACAAAAACATAAGCAGCTTGCCAGCCCCAAACCTGTCCCAGCCAGGTTGCAGCAGGTACGCCAAGCAGGGTGGAACTGGTCAAACCCAGGATGACCAGGCCTACTGCAGTGGCGCGCATTTGCGGTGCGACCATATTCGCGGCAAGCAGCGTGGCGACTCCAAAGTAGGCACCGTGAGGCAAGCCAGCAATAAAGCGCAGGATATTCAACGACATGTAGTCTGTGGTCATCGTCCCCGCAAAATTGGCTGCTGCAAATAGCAGGACAAGGGCGATCAATAAAGTTCTGCGTGGCCAGTTGGCTGTCAGCACGGCAAACATCGGTGCGCCGATGACAACACCAAAGGCATAGGCACTGACGACATGGCCTGCCTCCGGTATGGATACGGCCAGACCTCGTGCCACTTCAGGAAGCAAACCCATCATGGCAAATTCGCCTGTACCTATGGCAAATGCACCCAGGCCCAGCGCAGTGACGGCATATAAAAATTTGCGCCGGGTGTTTGCGGCAGCATTGATCTCTACTGATGCTGGTGTAGTTAGTATGGTATTTGGCATGATGGGCAGGCGTAGTGAAATTAATGTGCGACAGTGAAGCGCTTCTGTATATGTTTCGGCGTTTCCATTTCATCGACGATGGCGACAGCCAGATCCTGCACGGAAATACCTGCTGGTGCATCAGCAACACCAGGCAGCAGATTGTCCGTGCCTACCCGGTATTGTCCGCTACGCTCGCCAGGTGCCAGACCTATGGGTGGGGACAGGAAAGTCCATTCCAGCGTCTCTTCCTTCTTGATGAGGTTCAGGGCTGCTCTTGCGGCCAGTGCTCCCTGTTTGTATTCGGCTGGAAATTCAGGCACATCCACCAGTTGCACCCCAGGCGCGACATACAGGCTGCCAGCACCACCGACCACCAGCAAGCGCTTGACACCCGCCTGTTTGATGCCTTGGAAGATGGCTTGTGTGCCTTGCAGGAACAGGTCATGGATTTGTGCTTCGCCCCAGCCGGGGTTGTAGGCACTGATCACGGCATCTTGTCCAGCCACGGCATGCGCGACTTGTTCTGCGTGCAAGACGTCTGTCTGAACCACGGTAAGCCCGGCTTGCGCTGCTATGTTGGATGGATTACGCGCCAGCAGGGTGACTGCATGCCCACGGCTCAGCAATTCTCCCAGGACGGGTGTGCCTACAAAGCCAGTGCCGCCAATTAATGCGATTTTCATTTGAAACTCCTGTGTGAATATGTTTAGTCTGTGATGCATAGTTTGAATACTTAACGAAGCCTTGAATAGATGACAAAAATAACTAATACTATGAAGCTGTACTAATAAATGGGTAGTCTGGAAGACGATGGAACAGTACAAACGCATGGCCTTGTTTGCCGAGGTGGTCACCGCAGGGTCCTTGAGCAGTGCTGCCCGCAAGCTCGGCATGACGCCATCAGCAGTCAGCCAGCATCTGCGGGCGCTGGAAGCTGACCTGGGTTTGTCACTATTGCATCGTTCAACCCGCAAGTTGACGCTGACAGAAGCAGGTGCGCGCTATTTTGAGGGCTGTGCCGCCATGGTGGCGGCGGCACGATCTGCCGAGCAGGCGTTGGCAAGGCACAGGGATGAACCTCAGGGTGAATTGCGCATCGCCGCGCCCATAGGTTTTGGTGGCATGCTGGCACAAGCCCTGGCACCGCTGCAACAATATCCCAAACTGAGTTTGTGCCTGCTGGTGGATGATGCTGTAGTCGATTTGATCGATGAACGCATAGACATCGCGCTGCGTGTCGGTAATTTGCCTGACTCCAGCCTGGTGGCGCGCAGGCTGGGCAGTCTGCCGGCCCAGCTATGTGCTGCACCATCGTACCTGCATCAACATGGCTGGCCGCAGCAACCGCAGGATCTGGCCCAGCATGTCTGGCTGGGTACTACGTCAGTCCGTCATCTGCAATTGTCAGGTCCAGGCCAGTCCCATGTTGACATGAAGATGCCTGTCAGGATCAAAGCCACCCAGGTGACCGCCCTGCATGCGCTTTGCGTGGCTGGCTGGGGACTCAGCATCGCTGTCAGTAAAGACGACCACAATGCGCTGACAAATGGCAGTCTGGTACCTGTATTACCCGACTGGAAATTGCCAGACCTGGTCTTGCATGCGGTAACGCCCAGGCGTGATGAACAGCCTGCCAAGGTGCGCCATGCCCTGGCCCTGCTGGCAGAATATGTGGCCAATTTTGCCGTCTGAAATGACAGGCAGATTTTAGTCAGGCGAAAGGAATACGTGTCAGCAGCTCAAAATCTCCACCGGCACTGGCTTCCATGAACAGGGCGATACCATCAATGATCAATGGCTCTGTCTGCTGGAAATGTGACACGGCTGCCTCATACAGTCTACTCGCCACCGGCCCGGCTTCCAGCCTGTCGCTCAGTGTCATGTGGAAGCGGAATTCTTCTTCAACATAGGGATAGCCCCAACGCTGCAGCAAGGCGAGCTGACGCGCGCTGAGACCATGCTGCTGACGACGGGTCAGCTCGGCCTGGTTCATCGGGGCGCGAAAATGATCAAAATGCCTGACGCATGAAAAAGCCAGATCATTGAGTGCGGGCTGATCACCTGTCGGTCGCAACGCCAGGAAATCGCCCATCCACTGTATGGATGGGCCGCATATGTTGAAGCGGTTTTGCTGTTCGCAGAATTCGGTCAGTTCCAGTTCCAGTCCGGCCAGGGTTTTGCCATCAGCTAAACGAAACGGTGCTTTCAGTGTTGCATGGAAGCCGTAACGACGTGCATCCCTGGTCAGGCTGTGCTGTACGCTGGGGGCAAGGCCATCGATGGCAGTCTGGGGCAGTATTTCTGCTGTTTCAGGGTCGCGTCCCAGCCATTCACAACCAGCCTGCCACCATGGGCTCTCGCGATCAGGGGCAAAATACAGGGCGTAACGCGTCATGCCTGTATTTGTGCTATCAATCTGCCACCTGGTCAGTAGGGAACCGCAACGAGTCCCTGAGCAAAAAGCCCATGGACATGTTCATGTTGATATTCTTGGGAGGAATCGGTTTGGTAAACCACTTGTCGTAGATACGATAGATTTCACCCTCATGTATCATCCTCAGCATTTCTGTGTCGACGACTTTCTTGAATGCCGGGTCATCCTTGCGCATCATGATGGAGTAAGGCTCTATCGACAGGGGTTCACCCATGATGACAAAACTCGCAGGTGACTTGGATTCTGCACGCAGGCTGTAGAGCAATACATCATCCATGGGGAAGGCATCGGCCTTGCCTTCTTCTACCATCTTGAATGATTCCTGGTCGCTGTTACCCTCAACCAGTTTGATGTTCAGGGAAATGGTATCGTTCTTGTCATTGAGCAGTTTGACCGTTGTGGTACTTTTGGTCGTGACCACGGTATGGTTGCGCAACTGTGACCAGGTCTTGATACCACTGTCTGCCTTCACCAGGGCGCGAACACTGGAAAAGAAATGCGGTATGGTAAAGGCAACGCGCTTGCGCCTGTCCGCATTATTGGTGGTGCTGCCACATTCAAGATCTATCTTGTCTTCCAGCAGGGCGCTGAAACGGGTAGTGGAATCGACAGGGAAGTACTGTACCTTCATCGTTGGCATTTTCAGTTCTTTCTTGATGGCTTCTGCCACTTTCTGGCAAAGCTCAACTGAATAGCCGAGTGGCTGTTTGTTTTCATCGGTATAGGAAAATGGCGGAGTTTCACGTATGCCGATGACCAGGGTCTGGGTCTTGCGGATTTTGGCCAGTGTATCACCCGCCTGCGCCAGCACGGGCAGGGTCAGACACATCATGGCAGCCGCTACATTGACTACACTGCGTACTTTGTACTTCATATTTTCACCTGTCATTTGTGAACAGCTTGGCAATATCAACAGTCTCTGGTATGACCGATTGCGAGTCGACTCTAGCAGGCATGGTACAAGACAAAGTATGAAATTCAAGCTCCCCTGCAAAACAAGATTTAGTAATAAAATTAAAATAATATTGCAAATTGGAAATTTATAAGCTAGAAATCCGCGAGCGTTTTTCATGTGCTACCTAGCTATTGCGGCACAAATCCCTGTGCTCCGGCTTTGCCAAACCATGCTAAGGTTACATCTGAAAATTTTTGCCTGCCTATTGTTAATTATGATGAATTCTTCAGCCGTGTATCCTTCCGTCAACATTCTGAATGCCCGTATCGTTACTGCGGATAGAGTTTTTACCGGAAGCATGACAGTCACTGGCGGCAAAATCAGCGATATCAGTCAGGGGAGTGGCGGCATAAGTGCTGCGGACTGGCAGGGGGACTTTCTTTTGCCCGGCCTGGTTGAATTGCATACCGACAATCTGGAAAAACACCTGATGCCGCGACCCAAGGTCAGCTGGCCGGTCATGCCGGCGATACTGGCCCATGATGCGCAGATTGCGGCGGCCGGCATCACGACCGTACTGGACGCCATTGCTGTTGGCGATATTGATCCTGACAGCGTGCGCATGCAAACCCTTAACCCCTGTGTGCAGGGCTTGCGCACGGCGGCTGATGCCGGTTTGTTGCGTGCCGAGCATTTTTTGCATATGCGGCTGGAACTGGCCGAACCTGACTTGTTGCAGATGTTCGGCCCCTTCCTGCAGGATGCGGGTTTGAAACTGGTATCGCTGATGGACCACACGCCGGGCCAGCGTCAGTGGACGGACCTCGCGCATTACCGGACTTATGTCACCGGCAAGCGTGGCTGGAGCGAACAGAAGGTGGACCAGATGCTGGGCCTGCTGCTGGACCGTCAGCAACGCCATGTGGCTGATAACCGCCAGCAGGTGATTGCGCTCTGCCAGCAGCATACTCATCCCATACCACTGGCTTCACATGATGATACGACCGCAGAGCATGTGCATGAAGGTGTGGCCGAAGGTGTCAGTATCTCCGAATTCCCGACCAGCCTGCTGGCTGCGCAAACGGCCAGGCAGCAGGGGCTGGCTATCGTGATGGGCGCACCCAACCGTGTGCGTGGCGGTTCGCATTCAGGCAATGTCTCGGCCAGCGAACTGGCGCGCCATGACCTGCTCGATATCCTGTCGTCCGATTACGTTCCGGCCAGTCTGTTGCAGGCAGCCTTCATGCTCCAGGACGACGGTTATGACTTGCCCAAGGCAATCGCCACGGTCAGCCGTGCACCTGCCCGTGCGCTGGGTCTGCATGACAGAGGGGAAATCGCCCTGGGATTGAATGCCGACTTCATCCGGGTGCGCATGCTCGACAAATTGCCGGTGGTGCTTGGGGTATGGCGTAATGGCAGGCAAATTGCCTGAGCTGATGTTTACCAGCGAGGGTTTCAGCCTGGTTTGCTGTTCAGCACTGTATCAATGGCTGTCAGGGCTTCCAGTGCTCCCATGGGCAGGCCAAGGTCCTGTGCAAAGCTGATTTCTGCTTCGCGCAGGTTGATGCGCAACAGGCGGCCACCGTGTTGCGCCACAATGTATTGGCTGAAATGGCGCACGGTAGGGATGGCCGTGCCTGCGCCAAGCTCGATCACCAGCGGGCGTTTGACGCGGCTTAACCAGATTTCCTGGCGGGCGGCCTGTTGCTGCTGTCTTTGCTGGTTCCAGTCCCAGTCACCGAACATCAGCACGTTTGGCCTGGCCATGCCGCCGCAATGGGGGCAGGTCGGTGCTGCATTCAGCAACTGGCAATTGACATCATCAACTTCGGGCAGGAATTCTTGCGCTTTCCATATATGATGACTGCAAGGCAGCAGGCATTGCAGGTAGTGGATGGAACCATGGCATTCCAGTATGTGGGCCGCATCATAGCCAGCCTGATGGAAATGGCCGTCCACATTGCTGGTAAACACATTCAGTCCATGGGATTTGGATTGCCCCCAGCGCTTGAGGATATCAAAGCCGGCATGTGGCTTGATGTTGCGATACAGCGCCAGTCTGTGACCATAAAAACCCCAGGCCAGTCGCGGGTGGCGACGGAAGGCAGAAGGGCTTGCAATTTCGTGAAAAGGCAGGGCGCGTTGAGCCAATGCCGGGTAGGCTTTCCAGAAACCTTCCGTACCGCGAAAATCCGGCAAGCCTGAATCGACACCCATGCCCGCCCCGGCAGCGATCACCAGCGCATCGGCTTGCGCTACCATTTCTGCTGCTTGATGGATGAGGTGTGCCGGGAGCATGATGTTATCTGGACGGATATGCGCAACATCATAAATGTGCCACTTCTGATGTTGCATGGCAAGTTTGCTACAAATAATGTAAGCAAACATGAATTTTTTACATAAGTCTGGGCAAGCTGGTGCAAACTATTGCCATTAGATAACTTTTATAACGGAGACCACCCCATGCCACGTATTTCTTTACGCACTGCCGGACTTTTGCTGACCTTGTCCGTGGCATTGCCCCTGTCATGCCCGCTTCAGGCTGAAGAAGCCCCCATACGCATAGGCATCATAGGGCCGTTTACAGGAAAATCTTCCAGCGACATGGGCGAAAGCATACGTGGCGGTGCCAAGGTGTTTTTGCAGGACATCAACCAGATAGGCGGCGTCATGGGACGGCACATAGAACTGGTGGAACGTGATGACCTGGCCAAACCGGAAACCGGACTGGCGATGGCAAAAGAACTGGTGGAAAAAGAGAAGGTCGTGGCTGTTGTCGGTTTTGCCAATACCGGTGTGGTTCTGCAGGCCGCCAAGGTATTTCAGGAAAGTAAGCGACCACTGATCATCAGCGCTGCCACCGGTGCGGCCGTGACCAAGCAGTTCATGCCGCCGGCCGTACCTGACAGCTATGTGTTCCGCCTTGCAGGCAGCGATAATCTGCAGCCTGCAGTTATCCTTAATGATGTCATCGACAAGCGCAAGCTGACACAAATCGCCATCCTGCATGATGATAGTCCTTACGGTCAGTTCGGCAAGGAAAACCTGCTGGCTGAACTGAAGCAGCGCAAAGTGACACCGGTCGCCGTGGAAAGCTTCAAGGTCGGCGACCAGGACATGACGGCGCAGTTGACCAAGGCCAAACAGGCCGGTGCACAAATCGTGATTCTGTATTGCCTGAGTTCGGAAGCGGCCATGGTTGCCAATGGCATGAACAAGATCAGGCTGAATGTGCCGCTGGCGGGTTCCTGGACCCTGTCGCAACGCAGCTTTGTTGAACTGGCTGCCAACAATGCCGAAGGCGCGCGCATGCCGGTCACTTTCATTGAAAACGATGCCAATAATCGTAGCAATGAATTCGTCTTGAATTACTTCCGTTTAAATAATGTTAAATCCATTCCGTCGGCAGTTGCCGCTGCGCAGACTTATGACGCCTTGCGCATCCTGACTTTGGCCCTGATGCAGGCCAATACGACCGATGGCGACAAGATCAAGGCAGCACTGGAAGACATGAAATATGATGCAACTTCCACCATCATTTCGCGCTACAAAAAACCGTTCTCAAAAAATGATCATGAAGCCGTTGCCAGGAACATGCTTTTCATAGGAGAAATCCGCCGTGGCAAGGTGACTTATGCGTACAAGGAAGACGCCAATAGCAGCCTGATAGTACGCACCAAATAAGAGGACTTTCAAAGCATTTTTTCAATAAGATTTTATGCAGATATTCCCTCTTCTCCAGGTCAGGCACGCACGATAGAGAGGGAGTTTTTTTAGAGGGATTTGCCCGTATTTTCACATTGCCCATTGGCAATGAAACTTAACCAAATTTAACTTCGACTCTGTTGGCATTCGGCTATGCTGTTAATTCCAAGGCATGCAAAATAATACGCAGAAATTATCTGTCTTATTTTTCTTTTTTGAATTGTGATGACAGATTCATTTTGCTTGACTGGCGCAATTGACGCATGGTCTTCTTCTGACGCCGATTGACATGCCTGCCCGAATGCCTGCTCTGAAAAAGCATGTGCCAACATGAAAAATACGAAGGTTAAATATGAGTAAAGAACAGATACGCCAGGTCTTGAAAGAGCATGGCAAATTCTCTGCCGGTATTGACGCCCTGACTGATGATGCCGACTTGTATGAAGCGGGTATGACTTCACATGCCAGCGTGAATGTGATGCTGGCATTGGAAGATGCCTTTGATCTGGAATTCCCCGATCGTATGTTGAAGCGCAGCGTATTTGAAAGCATCAACACCATTCATGCGGCAATAGAAGAATTGACGGTCTGATATGGACACATCATCACCGCTCAGACAGGCTGCTGCGCTGGTCGCCAGGGAGTTTGCCGCACCACATGCGCATGTGGTGGACCAGGAGGCGCGTTTCCCCATTGAAGCCATCAATGCACTCAAGCGTGAAAAACTCCTGAGCGCCTATGTGCCGGTAGCGCTAGGCGGTGCCGGCGCCGGCCTGACCGAACTGGTTGATATAGTCGAGATCCTGGCGCGTGAATGCGCGTCTACGGCGATGATTTTTGCCATGCACCAGATACAGGTGATCACCCTAGTCCGCCATGCTGCAGGCAACCCCTGGTATGTCAATTACCTGCGTGAACTGGTCGAGCATCAGTACCTGATTGCATCTGTTACTTCCGAAGTCGGCGTTGGTGGTGAAATGCGTCGCAGCAATTGCGCAGTGGAAGTCGACGGGCAGCGTTTCCGACTGGTAAAAGATGCTACCACCATCTCTTACGGTGCTCAGGCCGATGACCTGCTGGTGACGGCAAGGCGCAATCCTGATGCGGCCAACAGTGATCAATCCCTGGTACTGGTGCGCAAAGCTGACTATATGCTGGAACAAAAAGGTGGCTGGGATACCATGGGCATGCGCGGTACCTGCAGCCCGCCTTTCCTGATGACCTCCAGTGGTGATGCTGCTCAAATCATCGATATGCCTTTTGGCGACATGTCGGCGCAAACCGTAGTGCCGGTCTCGCATCTTTTATGGGGGGGCTGCTGGATGGGTTGTGCCGCGGGTGCGGTCAACAAGGCCAGGGCCTTCGTGCGCGGCCAGGCCCGCGCCAATCCGGGCACTGTGCCACCGACGGCTCTGCGTCTGGCTGAACTGGTGTCCATGATGCAAAGCCTGCGCACTTCGGTACAGGCTTGCCTGACAGAGTATGAGGCATTGTCAGCGGCTGATGATGCTGCCGTTGGGACGCTGACATCGATGGGTTATTCACTGAAAATGAACAACCTCAAGGTTGATGCCACCCAGGCCCTGCCTTTGATCGTCAGCAAGGCGTTGTCCATCTGCGGCATACTGGGCTATAAGAATGACAGCAAGTTCAGCATGAGCAGGCACCTGCGTGATGCGCATTCAGCAGCCATCATGGTTGGCAATGACCGCATCCTGGCAACCAATGCCAATTTGCTGCTGGTGCTCAAAGACGACTAGGAGACTTAATACATGTCCATCGATTTCTCTCCCGAAGGCCTGACCGAAGACCTCGTTGCAGCGGGGCATATCATCCCGGTTGGCGTGCAAGGCATATTTGGCCGTGGCCCAGTATTTGAAGATGTCTTGCGTCGCTTCGACGATTATGTCAGCCGTGTGGCAGTCAATGATGGCGCGACCAGAATGTCTTTCCCGCCCTGCCTGGACAGAAAGGTGCTTGAGCGCAGTGAATACCTGGACTCTTTTCCGCAACTGGCAGGGACAATTTTCAGTTTCAGCGGTACCGACGCCCAGCACAAGGAACTGATCGCCGACGTGCATGAAGGCCGTCCCTGGACGCACCTGCAAACCATGACGGCAGTGTGCCTGACACCGGCGGCCTGTTATCCGGTCTACCCCAGTTTCACTGGCACCGTTCCTGCGGATGGGCGACTGGTCGACATGCAGAACTGGGTTTTCCGGAACGAGCCTTCACCTGAACCCACCCGCATGCAGTCTTTCCGCGTGCGTGAATTTGTCCGTGTCGGTACGCCAGAGATGGTGGTGGCATGGCGTGACCTGTGGCTGCAACGCGGCCTGGACATATTGCATAGCCTGGGTTTGCCAGCCAGGTCTGACGTGGCGTCCGACCCCTTCTTCGGCCGTGGTGGCCGCATGCTGGCAGCCAACCAGCGCGAGCAGCAACTGAAATTTGAGGTGCTGGTGCCAGTGATTTCACAGGAAAAACCGACGGCAGTCTGTTCCTTCAATTATCACCAGGATCATTTCGGCAAGCTGTTTGATATCAAACAGCACAATGGCGAAGCGGCGCATACGGCCTGCCTGGGTTTTGGCCTGGAGCGCATCGTCATGGCCCTGTTCAGGACGCATGGCATGCAACCTGAAAAATGGCCGCAAGCTGCCCGCGACATACTGTGGTCATGAGCCTGTACGCATTACCGCCTATCGATGTCGCCAGTTACCAGCCACATGCCATGCACGGGGCTGATCGCTCCTGGGCCGAAACCAATTGTTATATCGACGTCTGGATAGAAGTCCTGCATGCGCAGGGCTTGAATCCTGCCGCCTGTTTATCCATGGTGTTTGCCAATGATTTTGATGGTGATCAGTGGACCTTTTACAAACCACCGCATGAAGACCTGTTTACCCTGTATGGCATAGACGTGCAGGAACTCAATGTCTGGCGCGGCCTGCTCGACAATGCCTGTGTGCAGTTGCGTCGCGGTCGCCTGGTGTTGACAGAAACCGATGCATTTTATCTGCCTGATACAGCCGGTACCGATTACCGCAGCAATCATGTCAAGACCACGATAGCGATACAGGAAATTGATGTTGATACCCGCAGGCTCGGCTATTTCCACAACAGCAGCTATCATGAGTTGCAGGGTGAAGATTTCATCGAGACCTTTCGCGTGGATAAGCCCTGTGACCCGGCTTTCATGCCCCTGTTTGCCGAGTTTGTACGACTTGATCATGTACAGCAAAGAAGCGACGCAGAACTTGCTGCGCTGTCCCTGCCGTTGCTGCGCAAGCACCTGGCAAGACGACCGAACCATAACCCTGTCAGCCTCTTCCAGCCGGTGTTCCTGCATGAAGTCGAGCAATTGAAAGAGCAGGGTATGGCGGCCTATCACGCCTATGCTTTTGCCAATCTGCGCCAGCTGGGGGCAGGTTTCAGCCTGGGGGCGCATTACCTGCGCTGGCTGCAGCAACATCAGGGTCTGCAACTGGAGCGGGCAGCATCGGAATTTGACGCCATTTCTGAAACCACCAAGACCCTGCTCCTGAAGACAGCCAGAGCAGTAATTGGCAAGAAACCTGTTGACCTCAGGCCCCTGGTAGCGCAGTTGGCGCTGCACTGGCAGCAGGGCATGGATGCACTGGATCTGGCTTTGCAGGCCAGGGCTGACTCATGACAGGCAGTCTGTCCATTCCTCTGGAAGCAGATTGGCAAGCCTGTCAGGTCGCCAGTGGCAAGTATGCCTTGCCCTCCGAATTGCAGGATGTGCTTTTCATGCCGGCCCCGGTACCTGGAACAATCGCCAGCGCCTTGCATGCTGCGGGGCAATTTGTCCTGGGCCAGGATGATTTTGATGAAGTCGATGTCTGGTATTGCTGCGACATTGATCTGACTGATTGTGCAGCCCGACTGCATTTTGAAGGTTTGGCCACCCATGCAGAAATCTTCTGGAATGATCGGTTGCTGGAGCGCAGCGACAATATGTTTTGCGCACTCAGCCTTGATTTGCACCAGCATAAGGTATGTGGCAAAGGTCGCCTGAGCCTGCGCTTTATTGCGCTGAACAGCATATTGGCTCAACGCCGCGCCCGCCCACGCTGGAAAACTCGCCTCGTTGCACAGCAGCAGTTGCGCTGGTTGCGCACCAGTCTGCTGGGCCGCATGCCCGGCTGGTCACCGCCGCTCGCACCGGTCGGTCCCTACCGGGCCGTCATGCTGGAGTTGCACAGCCCACTGCGTATCATCAGCAAGAGAGTGCTGAGCAAGCTTGACGCTGACAACGGCGTGCTTGAACTGGAACTGTCGGTATGGACTGAGCAGATTGTTTCTGCCGCCAGCATACGGATTGGTGAGCTGGCTTACTCCTTGCAATGTCAGGCAGTAGATGGATCTCATTATGTGCTCAGTGCACAATGCTACATCCAACAGGTTAATAAATGGTGGCCGCATACACATGGCGAACCCGGTTTGTATGACCTGGTTCTGGAAATACAATGCGCTGGACAGACGTTAATCAGAAGTCTCGGTAAAACCGGTTTTCGCCAGATCAATGTAGACCAGCATGATGGTGGTTTTCATCTGCATGTGAACCAGGTGTCAGTATTTTGCCGTGGCGCGTGCTGGACGCCGCTGGATGTCATGTCCCTGCAAAATGAAGAGACTGAATTACGTAAGACGCTGATGCTGGCGCGTGATGCCGGCATGAACATGCTGCGTGTCATTGGCACCATGGTGTACGAGAGTACAAAGTTTTATCAGGCCTGTGATGAGCTTGGCATTTTGGTCTGGCAAGACTGCATGTTCGCCAATATGGATTATCCCGTTGCTGATCCCGCATTCGCGGCCAGCATCCGGCAGGAAGTGCAGCAATTCCTGAACCGCATACAGAATTCACCGTGTATAGCTGTTGTCTGTGGCAACAGTGAAGTCGAACAGCAGGCCGCCATGCTGGGGCAGCCAGCCGAACTATGGAGCAATATATTTTTTTCGCAGACCCTGCCAGAGCTGTGTCTGCAATACAGGCCCGATGTGCAATATTGGCCGTCGAGCCCGAGTGGCGGTGTCATGCCTTTTCAGACGGACCAGGGCGTGGCGCATTATTTTGGCGTTGGCGCTTATCTGCGACCGCTGGAAGATGCACGCCGCAGCAACGTACGTTTCACGACGGAATGCCTGGGTTTTGCCAACATGCCCGACGACGAACTGATAGACAGCATGTTGAACAATGGCGAGACGCCGGGACCACATCCCGCCTGGAAGCAGGGTGTCCCCCGTGACAATGGTACAGCCTGGGATTTTGAAGATGTGCGTGACCATTACATGGCAAAACTGTATGACGTTGATGTCGGACGCCTGCGTTTTGCCGAACGCGAATGTTACCTGGCGCTGGCAAGGACAACGACAGGCGAAGTCATGGCCAGGACACTGGCAGAATGGCGGCGTGTCGGTTCTGCCTGCCATGGCGCCCTGATCTGGTTCTGGAAAGACTTGCGACCAGGCGCTGGCTGGGGGGTGATTGATGCACATGGGCGGCCCAAGGCAGCCTATTACTATCTGAAGCGGGCCATGGCAGCGTTGACAGTCCTGATCACTGATGAAGGCCTGAACGGCCTGGCCCTGCATGTGCTTAATGATGGTGAGCACGCATTTACCGGTGAGCTGGAGCTGGCGCTGTATCGTCAGGCAGAAATCTGTGTCGCCCGTGGCCGCATGGCAGTGCAGGTACCTGCCCATGGCGGCATCAAAATACCTGATTATCAGCTATTGCCGCACTTTGTCGATACTGCTTATGCATATCGCTTTGGTCCACCGGGTCATGATGTCGCCGTAGCGCAGTTATACCATGCCGGTAGCGATGCTGCGATTGCGACCGACTGCCTGTTCCCGGATGGCCAGGACCTGAG
This sequence comes from Undibacterium paludis, assembly GCF_022568815.1. Lineage (GTDB taxonomy): Bacteria > Pseudomonadota > Gammaproteobacteria > Burkholderiales > Burkholderiaceae_D > Undibacterium. The sequence continues at coordinate 139,276 of NZ_JAKZHX010000011.1, forward strand.
CATGCAGACGGATCTTGGTTTGCAGGCGTATTGCGCGCCTGAACCTGACGGTGCAGTGATACTGCATGTCAGTACAAAAAAATTTGCGCAGGCAGTGTCCGTACAGATACCGGGGCTACTCCCTGAAGACAATTACTTCCACCTCGCACCAGGCAGTTCAAGGCAAATACGTCTGAGCGCCATCACTGGCAAAAATGTTCGGCAGGGGCAGCTACAGGCGCAAAATGCCGTGGCTGGCGTCAGGGTGGAGATTAAAAACTAGCAGGGGCGCATTTGGCAACACAACAGTATCCAAGCAAAGACATCCTGTATTCACCACTGGCCTTCTGGTTTGGTGATGCTGCCAGCCCCATGCTGGGCTGGTATCATCCGGCCAGGGTGCGCGATGCCGGCGGTAGCCGCCGTTGCGGTGTCGTGCTGTGCCCGCCTTTCGGGCATGAATATATGGTGTCTTATCTGTCATATAAGCATCTGGCCAATCACCTGGCCAGGGCTGGTTTTGACGTCTGCTTTTTTGACTATAACAATACAGGAGATTCTGCCGATGCCGAAGGCGACAGGATCGCTTTATGGCAGGAAAACATACGTCAGGCCGCAGCGCAATTGCGTCATCTGGCAGGACTGGAGCATATTGCCCTGTTTGGTTTGCGCCTGGGTGGCCTGCTGGCTGCCAGCGTGGCCAGGGACATCGATGCCAAGGCTCTGTTATTGATGGCCCCTGTCATATCAGGTCGTGCCTATGCCAGGGAAATGCTGGTGTTGCGCAGCATGAGTGTCCTGCACAGTAATGCCGGTCCTGACCTGGCCAGCAATTCCACCATCGACCCCAATCAGGTAGTGACAGATGATGAACTGACCGGCTATGAATTCAGTGCGACCACGCGTGCCAGCCTCGGCAAGCTTGATCTGTTGAAAATGCCCACGCCCGCGATGCCGGTGTTTTTGCAGGCCAGGGACGATATTACAGGGCAGGAAAACAAGCTCGCTACTGCCTGGCATCATCATGATCATGCGCTGCAATTGTCGGACTTGCCTGGCTATGCCGCCATGATGCGTGAGGATGCCCATGATACGGTCGTTCCCACAGCGATATGGCAGGCCATGCAAGCCTGGTTGCTACGGTATTTTCCACTGAATAGTGCCGTACGCTGGGACATTCCGTCTACCACAGATATAGCCAGCATCCGCTTTGGCGGCATAGTTGTGGAAGAGGAACTGGTGGAGTTTGATGGCATGTTCGGTGTCGTCACCCACCAGGCTGGTGCTGATCCCAAAACTCTGCCTGCCGTCGTGCTATGCAATATCGGCGCCAATCACCATGTCGGTAACCACAGACTGTATGTCAGTATGGCTCGTACTCTGGCCGCTCACGGATTCCATGTGCTGCGTTTTGACAAAGCCGGAATCGGATATAGCAAGCTTACACCCGATGACAAGGAAAATGACGTGCATGCCCCTGGCGGGACTGACGATCTCAGCAACGCCATGTACTTCATGCAGGGCAAATACCATAGCCCGTCTTTTGTGCTGACTGGCTTGTGTTCCGGGGCCCATATGGCCTACCTCAGTGCTCTGAAGGATGAGCGGGTCAGCGGTCTGGTATTGATCAATCAGTTGACTTATCGCTGGCGTCAGGGTGACAGTATAGAAGCGCGTAAAAAGGCCACCATCAAGTCTTCACACTACTACCTGCATGCAGTCGTGAGGGCCGATACCTGGCGACGGGTGTTCAAAGGCCAGGTTGAAATGCGCCAGATCGCCGGTAATATGTTGCGCCGTATTGGCAGGCGCATACGTACCAAATGGCAATTGCTCAATACCCGGCTGCTGCACAGTAACTTCTTCCTGGGGCCGGTGGCGCGCAATTTACGTGACCTGGAAGCGCGCGGTACCGAGCTCCTGTTGATTTACGAAGCCAGTGATACCGCAGTCGATGTCATGACCGAGCAATTGGGCAGACATGCCGGCCTGCTCGGACAAAGTGAGCGTATCTGCCTGAAATTTTTTTACGGTGCGGACCATACTTTTACGCCCCGCTGGTCACAGCAGGCGCTGACAGATTTCATCAGCAAGCATCTGCAAAAGCGCTTCGGCCCCCGTTAATACTCGTCAGGATGGGTACGGGCCTGTTTCTGCAGGCGCGGCAAGATGTAGCGCCAGACTACGATCAGTTCAAAAACTTCGACGATGATAGACGCCAGTATCGCGCCGGGTGCACCCATGCGCGGGATGCTGAAGGTCGTGATGACCCAGACCATGCACAGCGACACACTGCCCAGGTAAAACATTTCCTTGTAAGCGCCGCCGCTTGATAACCAGGAAGTGCCGACCCAGCGCGCAGCATTGACGGCAAAATAAGCACCCCACATCATCACCAGGGGGTCAAGGCCGGAGTATTTGGCACTGATGACATGGCCTTCCAGCCAGGGCAGAGCGAACAGCAGCAGGGCTACATAACAGAGTACCACCAGCTCTATGCCGGCGATGGAAAACAGGGTCAGGCGCTTCAAGCCACGCCAGTCGTTTTCTGCGATCAGTCGGCTTGCCTCCGGCCTGGCCACGCGTGACCAGGCCGCTACAGCCAGCGGTATCGGCATGAGCATCAATCGTGAAGCATTGAGGTCGGCAATCGCTGCAACGCCGAGCCAGGCGCCGGACAGGTACACATAGCTGTAATTTGACAGCCAGCCGACAATCACACCGGACACCGCCCAGCGGCCATGGCCGCTGATGGTTTCCTGGTGATCGGCAATGGCCTGCCCCATTTCTTCTTTTGCATGGGCTTCCACATCAGCGGTTGTGTGGGCAAGAAAATGCTGGCGGCTGGCCAGTGTACATAGCGTGGATGAAGCCGCCAGCAGCAGGAATACCGCAACCAGGTCAAAATGCTTGCTGAAATATAAAGTCGCCAGGCCACAGACCACCAGACTGACGTAGACGCCATCCTGGCGCAGCACGGATACGATGTCGGACTGAATGAAGCCTACTGTGCGGCCATATTCACGTACGCCATTGGCGAACACATAGGCGCTGAAAGCGAGTGCCAGCAACCAGCTCTTGTTGCTGTAATGCGTTGCCGCCGGGATGAATTCGACGACGATAAATGCGAGGACTGCCATCATCATCGTCCAGGCAATCTGCTTGTACCAGTAATGCCTTAACAGCGATTTGCGGGTATCGCCATGTACTGCACTGGCAACGGTGGTCAGCGGGCCGGCTATCCAGGAGTCAACTACCAGGCCGACCAGCATGCCGCCGGCGTACAATTGTCCATACAGGCCATAATCATCTTTTGCCACCAGATTCATGAGCAAAATGCCAATGGCAAAATTCAGGGCGCTGAGCAGGCCCTGGTCGATGACCGATAATATGGATGTGGAAAGAAACTTTTTATAAAAACTCATTTGCTCGGGTCTGGGCGTGTTGGCATATCATGCAGGCTGAGGTGCAAAAGACCAACAGTATCCCACTCTATTTTTGAACAGAACCTTACCATCAAGATGCACGGATGCATCAAGTGTTGCATACTTTTTCAACGGGTTTATCTTAATTTTTAATCGATTATGAACAAATTGACCACCAAAGACAGCGCCCTGGTGCTTTTTAGCGGCGGACAGGATTCTGCCACCTGCCTGGCCTGGGCATTGTCGCGTTATGCCCATGTAGAGACGATAGGGTTTGATTACGGTCAGCGTCATGCCATAGAACTCAGCGTCAGACCTGTCCTGCTGAAAAAAATGCGTGAATTTTCTGCAAAATGGCAGGCCGCTCTTGGCGAAGATCATATGATAGACCTGTCCCTGATTTCGCAATTGTCCCATACTGCGATGACTGAAGATATTGCCATAGAAATGCAGGAAAACGGCTTACCCAACACCTTTGTCCCTGGGCGCAACCTGATGTTCATGATGACGGCCGCCACACTGGCTTACCGGCGCGGCCTGAATGTGCTGGTGGGCGGTATGTGCGAAACCGATTTTTCCGGTTATCCGGATTGTCGTGATGACACCATGAAAGCCTTGCAGGTTGCACTCAACCTGGGCATGAATACCCGCCTCAAGCTGGAAACGCCGCTGATGTGGATCAACAAGGCGCAAACCTGGCAACTGGCAGAGCAGCTTGGCAGTACCGCGCTGGTCGACTTGATACGTGAAGACACCCACACCTGCTACCTCGGACAACGTGGCAGCATGCACCCCTGGGGCCATGGCTGCGGCACCTGCCCGGCCTGCACCCTGCGGGCCCGCGGGTATGAGCAATATGTGGCAGGTGATTTCAGCATGTAAGTATGCTGTTAGTTTGCTCTGCTACACTGAAAACTTCATCACCAGAATGCCGGCCCCATGCTGATCGCCTTTTTTACTGACCTGCACGCCAATCGTGAAGCGCTGGAAGCCTGCCTGACGCATGCCAGGCAGCGCAAGGTCACGCAGTATGCTTTTCTCGGAGACCTGGTCGGTTATGGGGCGGACCCGGCCTGGGTACTTGATACCGTCATGCAGCATGTCAATGAGGGGGCCTGGGCATTGATGGGCAACCATGATGCTGCCTTGCGGCACAGGGATGGCCAGAGTATGAACCAGACCGCCAGAAAGGTGGTGGACTGGACCAGGACGCAGCTCAATGCCGCACAGCTTGATTTCATCACCAACCTGCCTTACCGTATAGAGTGGCAGGATTTGTTGTTTGTACATGCCAATGCCTGGGCGCCGGAAGAGTGGGAATATATAGACGGAGTCATGGAAGCCACACGCAGCATGCATGCCACCAGAGCCGCCATCACTTTTTGCGGTCATGTCCACATGCCTACGCTGTTCCACCTTAGCGCGACTGGCAAGACCGGTGAGTTTTTACCTATGCCTGAAGAAAGCATACCGCTCAGCAAACAAAGACGCTGGCTGGTGATACCGGGCTCCCTGGGCCAGCCGCGTGACGGCAACCCAGCCGCTTGTTATGCCAGCTTTGACACCGACAGCCAGTACCTCACGTATTACCGCGTCCCCTACGACACCGAAACTGCCTGCCAGAAGATCATCGCTGCCGGGTTGCCGCCCATGCTGGGGCGCAGGCTGCTGACCGGTAACTAGGGCCGCCTGATGAGTGAACACAGCCAGCATCGCTTGCAGACCGGCATGGAGTTCGATGGCTACCGCCTCGAAGAAAAACTGCATACTGGCGGCATGGCAGCGCTCTGGCGCGTCACGGATTTGCGCGGACGCCATCAGGTCGGTACAGATACGGATCAGCAATTGCCGTTGATAATGAAAGTGCCGTTGCTGTATGCCAGCGATGATCCGACCGCCATTGTCGCCTTTGAGGTCGAGCAGATGATCATGCCCAAGCTCAAGGGCGCGCATGTGCCACGCTACCTGGGTGCCGGCGATTTTGATGCACAGCCATATATCGTGATGGAGCTGATTGCCGGTACGTCCCTGCGCGGCCGTTTTGAACAGGCGCCTCTGGAGGTTGCTGAAGTCGTTGATATCGGCATCAAGGTCGCCCATGCCTTGCAAGACCTGCACAGGCAGCATGTCATCCATCTTGATATCAAGCCCAGCAACATCATGTTTCGTGCAGACGGTGCGGCAGTGCTGATCGATTTCGGGCTGTCGCGCCATGACAGGCTGCCGGATTTGCTTGATGAGGAATTCCGCCTGCCACTGGGTACAGGACCGTATATCTCGCCTGAGCAGGTACTGGGTGTGCGCAATGAACCGCGCAGTGATTTATTTTCTCTGGGCGTACTCCTGTATCACCTGGCGACTGGCCGACGTCCCTTTGGTCATCCGACCTCGGTGGCGGGTCTGAAAAAACGCCTTTACCGCGATCCGGTTCCGCCATGCAGGCATCGGCCCGACTTGCCTGCCTGGCTGCAGGAAATCATTTTGCGTTGCCTTGAAGTCGACCCCAAAGCGCGTTTTGACACTGCAGCGCAACTGGCCTTTGTATTGCAGAATCCGGACCAGTTGCAATTGACTGCCAGAGCAGAAAAACGGGAGCAGGATACCTACTGGTCAGTATTGAAGCGTCGCCTCCAGGCGGTAGGGGCGGAGCCTGGTTTGATGCATAGCGTATCAGAACAGCTGGCGCGTGCTCCCATCATCGTTGTGGCCCTGGACCTGGGCAGCAGTAGTGATGCACTGACAGAAAACCTGCGCAATATCACCAGCCGCATGCTGCAAACCCAGCCTGGCGCCAGACTGGCTTGCCTGACTGTGCGCAAGGTCAGCCGTATAGGCATGGATGAAAGCCTGATACAGCATGGTGAGAATATCCACGTCAAGCAACTGGTCGATCTTAAACACTGGGCCCGTCCGTTCAGCCTGACACCTGACAAAGTCACCTTTCATGTACTGGAAGCGCCTGACCCGGCTACTGCCATCATCGAGTATGCGCAGAGCAACCGGGTGGACCATATCATCATCGGCTCACGTGGCAGTTCAGCACTGCGCCGTTATCTGGGCAGCGTATCGGCCCAGGTGGTGGCCGAGGCGGAATGTACGGTAACTGTAGTGAAGGCGCAGGAAAAGTAAGCTGAACCTATTTCTTGATGCTTTCCAGCACCTGATCCACAAAATCACCATCGGCATCAGCGAATTTCAAACGCACCGGATACCATTCCAGGCCAGGAGCCAGCCAGAGGTCCAGTTGCTGGTCTTTTGAGTCAGCTGGCGGTGCTTTGCTGACGTGGACGGCGGGCATGTCACCTAAAGGTGTTTTGACGTTTTCCGCACCCAATACCTTGAAGGTCCAGGGGTCGGCATCGCGACGTCCGGCCACCAGCATCTTCCATTCTGTTCCGGCCTTGAAATTATCACCGGCTGCACGGGCAAGGGCGATCAGCTGCCAGGTGGCGCTGGTTCTGTCCTGTTCGCCACCTTTCAGTGGATAGGTTTCTGTGGATGCAGTGAAACGCAGGGTCTTGCTGTCACGGTCAAAACTGCTGGTGGTAGCTGGTTTGTTAAAACGTTTTTCGATGAATTTATCAGGTGCCAGCCCGTAGTCATCAATGCTGCCCTGGCTGCTGGCGTCAAGGATCTTGCCAAGCAGCATGGCGCGGGTTTCCGTGATGATGCTGTATTTCTGGTCTGCATGCTGCCATTTGACCGAGGCTGAACCGCTCAGCGGTATGCCGCTTTGTTTGGCCTTGATACTGTATTGCAACTCTGCCGGTGGTGGCAGCCTGGTGGCATGTCTGGGATTGGCTTCACTGGCCTGTGCTGCCGCCATATGGAACAGGCTGCCAGTCAGTATCAGTGAAATGAAGATGATGTCAGGCTTGCGCATGTTTATCTTTCCGTATTGGGGATGCTGACGATTTTGGTCGCAGTCTGGGTAGTCACTGCACCATTGCTTTCGGTATTGCGTATCTGTATTGGGTACCAGTATTGTTCCGGCGCCAGCCAGACTTCGAGTTTGGAATTGTAGGTACCAGGCCGTGGCGGGCGTACCACGTGCCAGGCCATGATCTTGCCCATTTTGGTCTCCACCTCTTCGAGTGCCGTTACGACAAACACGAAGGTCGCCACGTCGCGTTCTTCAGCAACCTGCAGGCGTATTTCGCGACCTGGCTGGAATTTATCGGGTTCGGCATTACCTATACCTGCCAGCTGCATGATGAAACTGGCCTTGTCCTGAGCACCATCTTGTATCTCGGTACTCTTGTTAGAGGCTGAAAAGCTGACTGATTTTTTTGCGTGGTCAAAGTGTGTGGCGGTTTCACTGCGATTGCGTCTTTTCTCGGTACTGCTGGCCGGTGTAATGCCGTACACGTCTATGCTGCCTTCGCTGTGCAGTTGATACAGGTTGAGCGAGGTGAACAGCAAATCCAGCTTGGCTTCAATGTTCATCTTGTAACGGGCGTTCTTTAACTCCCAGTTCAGTTCCCCTTCGCCAAAAGTAGGATTTTTGTTCGGTTCAGTGCGGACTATACGCATACTGATGGTGCCGGTCTGCGGTGGCCGTATGGGGTAGGTCTGCGGTCCTTCATTGCTGACCGCATCATTGGCGAGTGGCGCTGATACTTCTTCTGCCTTTGTTTCGGGTTTGCTTTCTGCCGGGATGACGGGTACCGGGGGCTTGACCTCGGCAGCGACGACGATTGCTGGTTCAGGCTCAGGTGCTGGCAGGGAAGGGTTGACCGGGCTGATAGCTGGTTCGATTTTTTTTTCAGGAACAGGTTTTTTTTCTTCAGGGGCAGCCATTGGGCCTGTTTTTACAATGCTGTTGCCAGCTTTTTGCTCGTTTTGTTCAGGTACGTCCCTGAATTGCACAGCGATGGAATTTTCTTCCATCCTGGGTTTGGCGGGGGGCGCATCCATGTCCAGATTATGCAAAACCAACAGATGCAACAAGACCGCAAGGGTCAGGAAAATCAGGTTCTGACGCTTGATGACGCTGTGCTCAAATGTAGGTGCAATTGTATTCATCCTGCTAGTGTAAACGCAGATGCTGATTTTTGGATGACCAGCCTGGTTTTGCATGGAGGTAAAATGGTATTTTTATAGCAAAACCGGTTTTTGCTCAATGCACAAGGTATCTCTGATGTTAATAATAATCAAATCCCGATTGACCCGTTTGAGGCGATACAGTCTCTGCGTGTTGTTGGGGCTGCCCGTCAGCATGCAGGCAGCGCAAGCACCTTTACCCGCCATACGCATAGGTATGATCGATGGCATGAGTGGCGCTTTCAGCAATGCTGGCGAGGCCGTATACAGAAATCTGCAAATTGCCATAGAACGCGTCAATGCCCGTGGTGGCGTGCGCCTGCCAGATGGCGGGCACCCGCTGGCTTTAAGCAGTTTCGACAATAAACAAGGGGTTGAAGAGTCGCTGACTGCACTCAAGCATGTGACTGACCAGCGCATTCCCTTCGTTGTCCAGGGTAATAGTTCTGCCGTGGCGCTGGCCCTGGTCGAAGCGATCAACAAGCATAATCAGCGTACCCCGGACAATCGTCTGCTGTTTCTGAATTATTCCGCAGTCGACCCGGTGCTGACCAATGAAAAATGCAGTTACTGGCATTTCCGTTTTGATGCTCATGCCGATATGCGTATGAACGCCCTCACTGAGGTCATCAAACAGGACGGCCGTGCAAAAAAAATCTATCTGATAGGCCAGGATTACAGTTTTGGCCGTCAGGTCAATAAATCTGCCCGTACCATGCTGGCAGAAAAACGCCCCGACATCAGCATCGTTGGCGAAGACCTGCATCCCATAGGCAAGATCAAGGACTTTGCCCCATATGCAGCAAAGATCAAGGCCAGTGGCGCCGATGCCGTCATCACCGGCAACTGGGGTAATGACCTGACCCTGCTGGTCAAGGCTGTCCGGGATGCCGGCATGCTGACCAAGTTCTATACTTTCTATGGTAATGGCCTGGGCGCGCCGGCTGCCCTGGGCGATGCCGGCCTGGGACGGGTGCGTGCCGTGGCTGAATGGCATCCGAATGCCGGGGGAACTGACAGCGACGGCTTCTACCAGCAATTCCGTCAGCGTTTTCCTGATCCGCGCGATGACTATGTACATCTGCGCATGCAAGTCATGGTGGAAATGCTGGCCAGTGCCATAGAGAAGGCCAGGACTACGGAAGCTGCTGCCGTTGCCCGTGCCCTGGAAGGTGCGCAATACAAGAACGCCTTCCATGACGCCAGGATGCGGGCAGAAGACCATCAACTGATACAACCTTTGTATGTATCCGTCATGCAAAAGAAAGGCGATAATGGGGTGCGCTTTGACAATGAAGGCAGCGGTTATGGTTTCAAAACCGAGCGCTATTTTGATGCGCGATTGACGGCCCTGCCCAGCTCATGCAAGATGAACAGGATACCTTGATGCATCTGCTAAACGGCTGGTCCGCACCGATTATGATGTTCTGGAAAAATAAAGGAAAAATCTGATGAGTAATCCGTTTTCTGGTTCTGAAATCCCCGGCATGAACGCCATGGGTGACACCCTGTCTTTCGTCAAAAAACTCTGGGGCAGCATGCAGGTCCCTGGCATGGTCGCGCCACCGATGTCCGTCGATGAACTCGACAAGAAAATCCAGGACTTGAAGACAGTGGAGTCCTGGCTGAGCGTCAACATGAACATGCTGCGCGGTACCATACAGGCGCTGGAAGTGCAGCGCGCGACGATCGCCGCCCTGCAATCCCTGGGGGAAAGCTTTGCCCAGCATGCACAACAGGCCAGCGCCATGGCTGAGCAGGCTGCCACGCCTTTTTCTACCAAGCAGGCAGAAGAAGTGCATAGCAATGCCAACTGGCCCATGCATCCGGCAGCCGACAAGATACCTGAACCTGACCCTGATGCCGAGATTGATGAAGACGAGGACATGCCGCCTGATGGCGAGGTGAAAACCCAGGCTGAATCCGGCACCATACCTGCTGATGAATCGGCGCAAGCAGCCAGCGACAGCAATGCACAGTTTGCCAATCCCGCTGCCTGGTGGGGATTGTTGCAGGAACAGTTCAAGCAGGCCGTCAGTAAAGCCATGGAAACCGAGAAACCGGCCAGTTCAGCGGCAACAGAGGAAACATTAAAAAAGGCTGGCGGGAAAAAAAAGGCAACAGCAGCAACCACAAGTAAGAGTAAGCCGAGTGCAAAACCCGGAGCTGCCGACACTACTAAAGCTGCACCGAAAACTGCTGCTAAAACTACTGGCAAGCCAGCCGCCAGGTCATCTGTCGCCGCCAAATCTGCCGTCAAGCAAGGCAAAACCGCAAAATAGGCAGTTTTGAGTCGCTCATAAAAACATGACACCCTTTTGGGTGCCATGTTTTATTGTCTCCCAGATTATCAGATACCAGTATCTTCCTTGGGGCATTTGACCTTGCTGACAGGTTTAATCTCTACTGCCTGTAAATTGGCATCAAGTCCCCAGGCACTGACTGGTTTTTCTATCAGACGGTTACCCTTGCCAAGAGTGACAGTATTGACAACAGTTAAATTGCGTTGCTTGCCAAACGTGCAGTCGCCCGACAAGTTAATCCCCTGGTTGGCGACAGGTGGCGGTAAAGGTATGTCTACTACCTTCAGTGGCGGCTTGGTCAGTTCTGCGGCAGGCATAGAGTTGTAATCAATATTGCTGTCGATGACGAAGGCCGCTGCTGCGGGGCGGCTCACACCGGGTGTTTCCATCTCTCTGCCAGTGAATTTACTCATTACTGCCATAGGTTTTCCAGCGATCTCACCTGTCGCTACCGTGGCCCAGCCACGCTGGAAGTCCCGACGTGATGGTGAATTGGCAGCAGGAGGGGCGGCTTGTGCTGCTTGCATGGCTGGCGCTGCAGGTGCGGCAGGGGTGGCGGTTTTTGCTGGTACAGCAGGTACTGCCTGGGTGGCCGGCATGGCGCTTGCGGCCTTGGCCGCGTCGGCGGCTTTCTTGTAGAGACCATCGAAGGGAACATCACCCCAGGCACTGGCACAGGATTCTGCCTGTAATTTCATGCCGCCGGCGGCACGCTTCAGGTTCACGGTGCAGCGGCCCTCCGTATATGTCCAACCGCCGGGAGCATCGCTCAACTGGCCTTCGCCTGCACCAGTGTGCAGATTGCCCGGTTTACCTTTTTCTTCCACTTCAAGCAGGAATTTACCATTTGGCTTGATTGTCAGCATTCGCTCGAATTTACTATCGCTGGCTTCATAAACGCCAGGCAGGGGATAGGGACTGTAATCTGCAGCATGGGCGCTGACCGCCAGGCTGGACAGGGCCAGGCACACAGGCAGCAGACCAGGGAAGGTGAGTGATGAAGTTGATTTTTTCATGGGAAGTAAAAGCATGACGCTATGTTGATAATCGGTAGGGGAATGGAAATCTGATCTCATTCCAGTGAAACAATGAAATGTGATGCATTAATGTCATTCGATCTTGCATGAGGAGGCAAACCATGTCAATCAAGTAATTGTGTGTTTTATATGAATGCGCAACAATATGTAAGCAGGCTTGTGTTGAGGCAGATACTTTGATATCAGCTTATGTGAAAAAAATCTGATGACTAAATGCATACTGGCAGTGAGTACTGACAGTCTTGATATTCAGGAGTAATGACATTGGCATTTATATATGAAAGAATTCCAGAGCAAGATATCACCAGCTATGGACTGCGTGAAATTGACCAGCAATTCCCTATGGCGGTGGCTTCCAGATGGGCTATCGACCGTGAGCGTGATATCTACCTGCGTTACATGACCTATGAACGTGAACAACCTTCACACAAGAACTTCAGCTTTTTCTGGAAAAACAATTTGTTCCGCCTGTGTCTGGCCAGCGAGGGCCACAGCCTGGATGGTGATAAATGGTGCACCAGCTGGACCTGGCTGAGCATGCGCGATCCGGGGCCGGATGCCAGCAAAGTGTTTGATACGCATCGTGATGCCATACTGATTGACCTGAAGGACGCCTTGCGTGCTTACAGAGACGGCTCTCTAAATCCGACCTATGTCGGACATGTTGCGCAGTTTGACTTTTAAACGGGGCTAGCCTATGTCAGGTCTTAGTTACCAGCAAGCTTTGGACTTGCTGCAAAATCACCCGGATGATTACCGCAGCCCTGCGTCCCTGGCTGATCTTGCCAGTCGGGTGTCAGTAGTCGCTGACGGACAGGTTACCTTGCTGTATGGCGGCATGGTGCACAAGGACATCTCCAGCAATGACCTGGTTGAACTGATGCTTGAAAATCACGAAGACATCCGTGCCATCAACAAGACACCGCTGGCGAGCTTCCTGCAATCTGAAGATTATCTCGAAGCCGTGGCCCATGCGCATGGCTGTAAATCTGTGGATGAAGTGCTAGCCAATCGCAGTCACCCTGCCAATCAATTCATGTTTGCGGCAACTGATGGCCGCTGGGCTGATGCCTCTGCCCGCTTTGCTGCTGCTACCAAAGGCGAGGTGGTGACGCTCAGCAGTTATGCCGGGGCTGACCGTACCCTGGGTCTGGTAGAACTGCCGACGATACTGAAGAACCCGGACGTTACACAGATCAATGGCAAACCCATCAAGGTATTTCAGGATATCTACGAAGAAACCGGTTCACTGGCTGAAGTATTCAAGGCAGTTTCTGCCTCATCCTACGAGTTGATGCGCAATATGGAAGTCAAGGCTTCCACCCAGGTCAACAAGGACGGTACGGAGAGGCAGGTTGCGGAAAAGGTTGGTTCAAAAAGCCTGTTTGAAAAATCTCCCTACCTGGGCAGCGTACTGGAGAAAGGTGAAGCGAATCTGTCGATAGCGGCCATCCCTGATGCCAGGGCCAGGACCAATATAGAAGAAGGCAGGCACTATCTTGATAAGGCGGCCAACAAGATGGATAAGCCTATACTGTTGTCGGCAGTCGATACACCGTCGTCCCGCTTGCTGGCGCGCAGTCAGCCGCCGGAACTAAAAACAGGATCGGCAGCCAGCACGCCCTGAGACGGATTGTATAAATGAGCGCAGTAATATGGGGCTGTGAGAGAGCAACTGTGCTGCACCATTTATTCCCGCAAGATTTGCAGGGCTTCCCTGGTCCATTGTATCTTGCTTTCTTCAAAGGTGATGCCAGCCTTCAGGATCAGGTAGCGTAGCTTGTCTTCCCGCGATAGCACGGGGGAACTGAAGTCGCGTCTTTCTATGTCGCGATAGGTTTGCAATTCCTGCTCGTGTAGTTGCAGGCGGCGAGCGAACTCTTCCACCAGCCCCAATGGCCCTATGGCGGCATCAGCACGCAATTTGACCATCATGTCGTCACGCTGTCTGCCCGGTTCACTGCTTTCCCTGGCCCAGCGACGTAATTCTTCCGTGCCGCTTGGCAGTATCCTGAACTGTTTTTTTCCTGCCCGCCCGCCTTCCACTTCGCGTGACTCTACCCAGCCCTGCACTTCCATACGTGCCAGTTCCCGGTAAATCTGCTGGTGGGTGGCATGCCAGAAATAACCGATGGATTTGTCAAAGCGCCGTGCCAGTTCGTAACCGGAACTCGGTTTTTCAGCGATTGAAGTCAGCAGGGCGTGAGGCAGGGACATGATTAGAGTAAGTATACGGTGCGGTTTTCAGACATTTTATATGCAACTGGTTGCATAAATAAAGCTGTTTCGCTATCCTCTTATGCACTCAGTTGCATATTTGTTTGCTCTCCCTCTTTCTAAGGAAAAGCCATGTCTTTTTATCCGCATTTGACAAAGCCACTCGATCTGGGTTTCACCACCTTGCCAAACCGCCTTCTGATGGGTTCCATGCACGTCGGCCTGGAAGAGGTGGACAACGGCTTCGAACGCATGGCGGCGTTTTATGCAGAGCGTGCCCGTGGCGGCGTGGCCCTGATCGTCACCGGCGGTATAGCACCGAACGAAAGGGCGCGTCCCATGCATGGCGGCGCCATGCTGACGACTGAGGCAGAAGCCGAACATCACAAGATAGTGACCAGGGCCGTGCATGAAGCCGGTGGTAAGATTGCCATGCAGATTCTGCATTTCGGCCGTTATTCCTACCAGCCCAGTCTGGTGGCGCCAAGCGCCATCAAGGCGCCGATCAATCCTTTCAAGCCCCATGCGCTGACAACTGAAGAAGTCGAAGAAACGATATCTGACTTTGTCCGCTGCGCAGCCCTGGCGCAGTCAGCCGGTTATGATGGTGTTGAGGTCATGGGGTCGGAAGGTTATCTGATCAATGAATTCATCGCTGCCTGTACCAACCAGCGTGATGATGAATGGGGCGGCGCCTATGAAAACCGCATGCGTTTCCCGGTGGAGATCGTCCGCCGCATACGTGAAAAAGTCGGCGCCAACTTCATCATCATTTATCGCCTGTCCATGCTTGACCTGGTAGAAGGTGGCTCCACACTCGATGAAGTGATACAACTGGCCAAAGCCATAGAAGCAGCTGGTGCCACCATCATCAATACCGGCATAGGCTGGCATGAAGCACGCATCCCCACCATTGCGACCAAGGTACCGCGTGCGGCCTTTGCCTGGGTCACCAAAAAACTCAAGGGTCACGTCAATATTCCATTGATCGCCACCAACCGCATCAACACACCTGAAGTGGCCGAGCAATTGCTGGCGGATGATTATTGTGACATGGTATCGATGGCTCGTCCGCTGCTGGCGGATCCGTTGTTCATGCGCAAGGCTGAACAGGGCCGGGCAGATGAAATCAATACCTGCATAGGCTGCAACCAGGCTTGTCTGGACCATACCTTTGGCGGCAAAGTCACATCCTGCCTTGTCAATCCACGTGCCTGTCATGAAACGGAATTGCTTGATGCTCCGCTGGTTAAAGTCAAAAAGATTGCTGTCGTGGGCGCAGGGCCTGCCGGTCTCAGCTTTGCCACTACCGCCGCCAATCGCGGCCATGCGGTCACCCTGTTTGATGCGGCATCAGAGATAGGCGGGCAGTTCAATATAGCCAAGCAGGTTCCGGGCAAGGAAGAGTTTTATGAAACCCTGCGTTATTTCAGCAAGCAGATCAACCTGACTGGCGTGAATCTGAAATTGAATACCGGGGTGGAAGCCGCAGATTTGCAAGACTTTGATGAAGTCGTACTGGCGACGGGCATCAGCCCGCGCACGCCGGCCATAGAAGGTGTTGATCATCCTAAAGTACTCAGCTATCTCGACGTCTTGCGTGACAAGAAACCGGTTGGCAAATCGGTTGCCATCATCGGTGCTGGTGGTATAGGTTTTGACGTGGCGGAATACCTGAGTCACAACGGTACCAGCCCCAGCCTGGACCCGCAAAAATTCTTTGCTGAATGGGGGGTTGATACCGATTACAAAAACGTTGGTGGCTTGCGCACTGCAGAGGTGGAAAAACCGGCACGCCAGATCTTCCTGTTACAGCGCAAGACATCCAAGGTCGGTGACGGCCTGGGCAAGACTACTGGCTGGATACATCGCACCGGCTTGAAGAACCGCGAAGTGCAGATGATTGCCGGTGTTACCTATGACAAGATAGATGATGCGGGTTTGCATGTCACTGTGGGAGGCGAGCAAAAACTGATCCCGGTGGATAATGTCATCCTCTGTGCCGGGCAGGAGCCCAGGCGTGATTTGCAGTCAGCCCTGGAAGCCGCAGGCAAGAAAGTACACCTGATTGGTGGTGCTGACGTGGCTGCAGAGCTTGACGCGAAGCGTGCCATCAATCAGGGTACCAGACTGGCGGCAGCGATTTAAAGTTGAAAGACTGGTGATTTCAGGCGCAGATTAAAAGGACAGTTCCGATGAACTGTCCTTTTTTATTCAGGTGAACAACTTTTCATATTCAGGCCTGTCCTGATCAGAGATAAAGGCATCCAGGTACAAGCTCCAGGAGTTCTGGTTATGGTCCGTCATGCTCTTGTTCATGCCGGGTATCAGGGCCAGTTTGGCTGGTGGCAGGGAACGTTTGCGTATTGCATCAAACACGATGCCGCTGAAATGCTCGGCGAAACTGACCGGACTGGCCGCTTCTCTCAGCAGACGGTCCACGATGGCAATTTTTTCTACCCTCTGGGTGTCGATGAAGTAACGCATCATCTTTGACAGAGGAGATTGCGGCGAATTCTTTTCCAGTCTCAGTTGCTGACGCAAGATGATTCTTTGCGTATCGGTATTCAACCTGTTTTCTATCAATTCCAGAACAGCGGGGTTGGGTGCAGCCAGGGCTACTTCCAGCATGGTCCAGCGCTCGTGCTCACTTTTTGCGTAATCGATGATGTTGTCGCAACTGATGCCGGCAGTCAGTGCTTCATCAGAAATCAGGCCGCTGTCTTCGCTCATGGCGAAGTGCGTTTTGCTGACAGATTCACCCATGCTGTCCAACAACCTGGTGGTGATGGGCAGGTTGCCAAAAAAAACTGAAAACCCGAGGATGTTGCCATACAGCTTTACCTTGGAGCGGTCTGACACTGCAAAGGCGCGCAGGAAATCATTGCTGTCCCTGGGCAGGGTGCAACGCTGGAAACGATGACGAGGATACCCCTTGGCCAGGTAGGTTTCGACGATGCGCAAACCATTTTCTGCCTGCAGGCATTCGGCAACGGTAGGGACTACACCGTCGTTACCTTCTATGGCATAACCATCAATGATGATTCTGGCACAATGTCTTTTTATGTCTGCGTCGGAAAAAGACGGTGCATGCAGGAGTTCGGAAAGCACAAAAAATGACCTTTACTTGAGATTGGTAGGGGTGACGTGATATCTAGACAGATACAATATTGACACAGATTGACGCAAGGCAATAGTGGGTACGCTTATCTGCCCTGTTTTCTTGCCTGTTCATCACGCCAGTCCAGGTATTCCGGGAAAGTCATCTCACGGATTGCCACGCAGTTCCTCAAGCCCTGACTGACCGTCATTTCAAAAGTTTCCGGATTGATGACTGCCTGGGGATAAACTTCGCAACGATATAGCATGGGCAAGCCACTCGGACGTGGCTGATTAGGTGCCAGCATCTCGTTGCCTATCATATTGGCCAGCATGGCGATCAGTATGGTATTCATGCTCTTCCCTGGATGGACTGCATCCTGTTTGAGTCTTCAAAATAGGGCGACAGCCGTTTTTTGAGCAGTTTTCAGTCTGCCAATGATAACATTGATGGTAGCCCTCAATTTGTGAAAATTTTACTTTTGTTCGCTGATAAAATCCACAGTTGATATTGAAAAATCATACATGGCTTTGATAAAGAGAAAATCATGCGACTTATACCCAAATTTTTGCTGGTCATTGTGTCTGTCTCCATCGTAGGCCTGCTTTTTCATTTCCTGAGTAACAGGAGTGATCTGAATGCCGTACAGAATGCGCCGACCAAAGAGAGCCCAGCCTACGAAAGAATTATTGCAGAAGCAGAAAAGCAGTCTGACATGCAAGTCTGGCCAGGCACGTTTCAAAGTCTCATGGAAGTCAGGGGCAGGGTACTGGAGTACAAGATGAACCTGGGGGCAGACCAGAGTTTCATTTTCACGGTCGCTTCCTACGCAGACAGGGGTGAATTTAAACAGAACAGGCCTGAGGTAGTCAAGAAACTGTCTGGCAGCTACAGGGTCAAGGCGCATGTGCTTTATTTTGACAAGCTGCAGGGGCATACCGGTCTGATGTCAGATAAGGCGCGCAGTGCTGTCCGGGGATGGACACAGGATGGCATAGAATTCAAGAATGAAGATTCTGTCATGCTGATGCGCAGATATGTAGATGCAGCTAAACCGGCAATCGCTGCCGGACAATAAAGTACTGGTGATATGGACAGAGCAGACAAACAGGGTGACAAGCCGGTATCCGCTAACGGTAGTACCAATACCGGGCTTGCCTATGAACTTCTTTCCTTTTTCCTGTTGTTGCTGCCATTTGCCATCACCAATGGCATTGTGGTCGTCAAGTCGATAGACCTGCCCCTGTATGGTGGGAAAATTGTCTTGTTTGTGCTGCCAATCTCGTTCCTGCTGTTCCAGTTGTGGAAGAAAAGCCGCGTCATCAAAATCATTACTTTCTTGCTGGCCCTGCTGGCCGGTGCAGAGGCATATATTGCCTATCAGTTTGGGGGCGTGTCCGGCTCCAGCGTATTCTCCATACTGACCAGCAGCGATATGGCCGAATCACTGAGCTACGCCATGGAGCGCTGGCAGTTAATTTCTTTGTGGTTACTGTTGTGTGCAGCGTCGACTACACTGGCATGGTATGTTGCCAGGCGCAGTCGCTTCAGGGCAGGTGGTTTTCTATGCCTGAGTTTGCTGTGCCTGGCCGCCTATGGCTGGTATCTGGGGGCCATGAGTGCCAGTCTTTACCAGCGGGAAAAAAATGCTAACCGATTCCCGGTGGCCAGTACGGATGCAAAGGATAAACTGTTTGGCGTCGGCCATTTGCCACCACTGCTGTCTACCATCCGCGATACCTTTCCTTATGGCCTGCCAGTCAGGTTATGGATGTACAACCAGGAAGAAAAATTCATGCGCAGCATGGAAGAACAGACCCATGCGTTTCGTTTTGGTGCGTATTCCGTGGGCCAGCGTCCGGTGCAGGAAACCTATGTCCTGGTGCTGGGGGAGTCGGCAAGATTTGATCGCTGGTCAGTGAATGGCTATGAGCGTGATACTTCCCCCAATTTGCTCAAAGCGCGTCAGAATGGTGAACTGGCCAGCATGCAAGATATGCTGACCGCCAGGGCCTTTACCATGGGTTCGGTACCCATTTACCTCACGGGACGAGATACCATGCGTGAGGGGGCAACGCAGAAGTCATTGATATCAGCCTTCAAGGAGGCGGGTTTCAAGACTTATTTCCTGTCGACGCAGATCAAAAAAAGTTTCCTGAACAATGTGACTGCCCTGTTTGCGGCCGAGGCAGACGTGCAGCAATATTTCGAAGCCGATGAAGCCCTGGGACTGGTCCATGACGAAGAATTGTTGTTACCGTTCATGAACATCCTGCAGGAAAAAGCAGCCAGGAAACTGATTGTCCTGCATACCATGGGCAGTCATGCCGTATATACAGCACGTTATCCGAAAGCACATGAAAAATTCCAGCCTGTCAGTGATGCAAAAAAGGGTGGCTTTGGTGATCCCTTCGACAGCATGCAAGGCATATCAAATGCCTATGACAACAGCATACGCTATGCAGACCATGTCATGGGCCAGATCATGCAGGCTCTGGCTGGTCTGGATGGCTATGCGGTCATGGTGTATGGTTCTGATCATGGGCAAACCTTGCCGACACCTCAATGCAAATTCATCGGTCATGGTGTAATGAACATCGAGACCTTGCATGTACCCTATTTTGTCTGGAGCAATAAAGCGTATCGCCAGGCGCATGCACAGCAGTGGCAGCAACTGTTGAATAACCAGGAGAAGCCCGTGATGACTTCTGCTAATTTTGCCACGATGCTGGACCTTGCCGACATCCGTTATACCGGTTTTCCCTCCGAAAAAAGCCTGCTTGCCAGCCACCAACCCGGGGCGAAGAGAATGGTGACTGACATGCAAAATACCGAGTTTGATCTGGATGCATCGACCGGCAAAGGCAGTCATTGTGGTTTGCTGCATGCCAGTATTCAAGAGGCTGCCCATCCATCATTGAGGCCGGGGGACTGAATTTAAGCGGCCAGGTTTTTTCCTGCCTGAAGCAGATCCCGTGCACGGCCGGATGCATGCCAGGCTTGCACGGATTTAAGGCCTTGCTGTATGGACGCTGGCATCTGACCTGGCTTCGCGCCGAGTTGTGCGATGATTTCCCCCAGTGCATCATCGCACAGCACGTGCTCATTCTCTGGTTCTGCATGTGCAGACTTGCCCGGAACAAAGTCTGTTGTGGCGAAAACCAATGTGCCCTGGTCATACAGTTTTACCTCGTACTGCCGTACTCGCGCAGGTTTGTCCGCAAGCCTGCGTGAACGTAATAAAAATCCGCATTGATCAAGGCTGGTGTAGCAGCCGTCATTGGCCTTGTAATGCGGATGGCGCCACAATTCACCGCCATGGTTGCGATTGGCGAACTCTATCCTGACCACATTTCGCATGTCCAGCGCCAATGGTATCGTGCTTCTGGCGGTGGAGAACAGGCGCGGTACGCCATCATGGTCGCGACTCAGGTAACCTTCTGGCAGCAGGCTGAAATTTTCCGAGTGCGCCTGCCCGAGCAAGTCAGGCAGAGCGGGATCGGTGTAACCTTCCTCCATCCGTATGCGGAAATTGCAGTCACGCACGCTTTCCAGCTTGAGTATCATCTCGTCGGGCATGTCCAGTGCATACACGGTTTTCAGTACAGACTTAATCCACAGGCGCTGGCCTGATTCTGTTTCTATCTGCTCTGGCTGTATTGAGGCAATCGTGTGCAGGGGGCGGATAATGATTTCGCCAGTTTGTTTGCGCTGTATTGCTGCATCGACATAGCATTCATAGACATTGAGAGCCTTTGCCAGAATTTTTTCTTCAAAAGCAGTCAATACCGGTTCTGTTGCCCGTTTCTCCAGGATTTTTGCCAATATGGCCCGGGTTCTTTCGCGTTCAGCCGCTGGATCGGCTATGGCGTAACTGCCGAAGCGCGGTAATTCAAACAAAATGCTATCAATTCTGGTTTTGACCGTATTTGGTGTATTCATCTTTTTTTATCTGGTGCGCCAGGACCAGGGTCTGGAAAACAATTCTGTGATCATACATGCTGTCGTCAGCATTTGCTCCATCAGATGCAAAGATGCTGTCGCTAACGACACGGGCATCGCTATGGCGATCAGGTGATGGGGCATTCCCGTTTTTGCCAGACTTTTTTAAGCTGGCTTATTTAGTCAGTCTGAGCACGGGCAGTGCTTCCCCTGGTGGGATGTTGGCCAGACCATGTTTGCATAGATTCACTGCACCATCCTTGAACTTGTTTTCACCATACAGGCGAAAGGTTTCTACCTGCTTTTGTATCACTGACTGTTCTGCCAGATACTGATCGCTGACGGTTTGCATATAGATACGCCGGGTTTGCAGGCGTATATCGGCTGGCAGTTCAGGGAAGCGGGTATCAAAAGAGTCTGCCACGGAACGCGCGAAACTCCTGGTCTGGTAAATGTCTACATTGCGCAATCGGTTGGACATGGACACCATGATGATGGACGCCACATCTTCACATGCCATCTCCAGTTGAAGCAGGCTCAAGGGGACTTTCATGTTGGGCGAGGCTACCCCTTCGCTGGCAACAGGCGACGACACCTCGCCGCATGAAGATAACAGGGTGGCAAGCAACAGGACGCAGGCAATTCGTTTCATCAGGCTACGCCACAGAGTTTTGCATAAGACATGCCGATTTCATGGTGGGCCTTCAAGTGGCGCATCCACTCATCACTTTTGTGCACAACCTGCACACCATTGACTTTCAATGTCGCGGATAACTCGCGACGCAACTCTGCCAGTTGCGTTGCAGAACTGCTTTGATAGGGTTTGAGCTCAGTCTTCCAGTCTATGGTTGGAATCAGGCGATGTGATACTTGTTTCTTTTGCACGTATTGTGTTTCCAGCCGTAAAAACACCGTTTTGACTGCCGTATTTTTCATCAGGGCATGGAAAAATTCTTTTTTCCATGCAGGTAGTTGAGAATTTTCGGTTTCAATCTCGTATTTTTCGACAATATTTGTTAAGCTCATACAAATACCTTTATATAAATGAAGGTAAAAAACATTTTCTCTTCGAATGCTAGCAAGTTGATGAAAGCATGTCAATTTAGAGCCTCTTGAAGGTCAGGGCTAAATTGTAGATATGTTTTAAAAAATGTTGATATATATTTGTTTTTTTAAATTCGGTTAAGTAAATGAATAAATTAATCCTGTTTTTTTTATCAATTTCTGTACTGGGTGGCCTATACGGTCCGGTACAGGCGGAAGAAAAGAAAAAAAATCCAATTCCTGAGATTCGCGAGCCTCTGGACGATAAGAGGTCGCAACTCCTGATTGTACTCGCGACGGACCTGATGTTTGTCAGACATTTTGCTGCTGACCGGCAATTCAAGCTGAAAGAACTGGAAATCAATGTCAGTTTGCAACCATTTAATGAAAAGCAAAAAGAGCTTTTCGCCATACGGAAAAAACAAATGGATGAATGTGTAAAGGAAGCCGGTTCCATACAGGCTAACTTCTTTACAGCCTTTGATCAGCTCAATGCGGCCAAATATGAGGTGTCCGACTATAAGGCGGTGTATGCCTACGCCAAGAAAAATACTAACGATTTCCAGCGCAAGGACCTGATGCAGCCAGCGGAACTGAAGGCCTATGAAGAGAGTCGCCCGCAAGGTTTCACGTTCCGCAGTGTCTGTATTGATGACGGCGTGGCGCCCAAGCTCAAGGAGAAAACCGAGTTTGTATCACCCAATGCGGTACCAAAGAAATGAAGCGCAAGAAGTCAGGTGCCGATGTTGCCATTCAGGGCTCGTCTGATGCGGGCATGATTTACCAGCCCTTTCTGGAAAAAAGACTGCGCAGACTGGCGGTCACCATGGCACTACTGGTCTTGAGCATCATCACTGCTATCGCCATGTTTGCCCTGCATATCGTGGCGTTCAACGCATCTGGTGCGGGCGGTATGGCAGTGCCGTTTGCTTTTGCCTGCGTCGTATTGTGTGAAGTGGTGCGTTATTTTTTTTACAGAAGTTATTTTCTTCAGCAGTTGAGTCGTTTCGCTGCATGGAAGCAAGAATTGAATGGGAATAAGACATGAGTACTGCCGCCGCAAATCCTGAGTTGATAAAAGTCCCGCTCCCGTCTGAATCGACAAAGCAGATACTGTTTGCATTGTGCGCTATGGCTTGTCTGCTGCTTGGTATAGGGTTGACGCCATTCCTCAGTGCTCATTTTGAGCAGAGGGTATTCAGCCTGCTTATTTTTTCATCTTTGCAACTGCTTCCCTTGCTGATTGCCTTGCGCTTGCAAGGAATGCTGGTGGCCCGCATACAGTTGCTGGCTGTGGCACTGTATTTTTTATTGGCTATGCTGGCGAATCTTTTTTTTCCGGACATGAAAACCCATCTGGCCCTGGTTTTCTATGCCTACTGCCTCGTCGTTGTGCTGCTGGCGCTGGGGACGGGATTGCTGGCGGCTCGTGCGCTGGTCGGACGCTTGCTCAAACGCTAATGCCGGATATGTTATCAAGTACAGAAAAAACGCCGTGGTCTGCAATGCGTCGTCCGGCATTGCTTTTCCTTTTGGCTGCAGTATCTGTCTGCCCGTCTGTGTCAGGGGGAAATTTATCTGCTCCCAAGGCGGCGCAGACGGTGACTGCCAGAGCCAATGGTATGGATCAGTCGCGTCTGCATGACAATGAATATGAACTGTTGATTTACCGTCTGCCAGCAGGGAGTGATCTGGCCCGTAATGCTTGCGACCAGTCGCGTCGCTGCGAAAAGAAAAGCCGGGATGGTTATGCTTTCTATGCCTTTTCGTCGAGTGCTGACGATTTGAATGCTGACTTCAGCAAAATGAATGTCGAACGCTTGCAGCAGTATGCTGTGTCTGCCACTTATGAGTTGACACAGGGGAAATATTTCTCTGTTGCATTCAAGAAAAGTGGTCCCGTGGGCGAGGGCGTGCTGTTTGAAGATATCAACTTCATCGTCAAACCAAGGTTGCTGAATGCAGGGAAAGTGGATATCGACGTATTCGGCCTGTTTAAATACCACATGCTGGGCTCTGGACAAAAAAAGCTTCCGTCGGGACGTACTGTCATGTTCAAGTCGACAATCAGCGAATCAAGGAATTTTTTTCTGATTGCCGAAGCAGACCCGAAAAAAAATGAGCCTGTGTACCTGGCCGTTATTAAGCAATGTGATGAAATTCGTGTGCCTTCTTATGAAGTGCAGATGCTGGAGAAGGGATTATGAAATATCTGATCCTCTTGATGATCTTATGTGCGACTTTGTACGGAAATAATCAAACTTGTGTCGCCGCTGAATCGCTCAGCCAGGAGCTTGCTGCGGAGCGCGGCCAGAAACTGAAGAAACTTGATCTGCTCGGAGCCGGTAAATCTGCGCCGGTCAAGATGGAAATCATGGGATGTAGTGGTCAACCCCTGGTCAACAAGATGGCACTCACCAATGGTGCGCCTGGCAAGGGTATCAGGTCCGGCAAGGATGGCATCGTGAGCGAGAACCAGGGCCTTGATGGCGTTGACAAGATGAAAGAGTCCTTGATGGAAACCTCCAGGCAGGCGTCGAACAGCCGCTATCAGTCTGCAATAGCAACTGACGGCAAAAAGAAGTCCTGCAATGTAACGCTGTTTGAGTAGAGGGTATTTCAGCCAGACTCGCATTCAATGTCATTTCGCCGTTGTTGACGAAATGAGTTCCAGACATTTGTTACGGAAAATAAACATGCCTTTGATTGACCAACTTGTTGAAGCTTTGCATAACCTGCATAAACCACATGTGGACAGGGCTCTGCAGCTATACCAGACCATACAGGCGCCGGCTGGCCTGGCACAGAGTTATATCCAGCATCTGCGCCAGAATAGCCCGGCTCTGGCAGAAGATCTGCCGGCAAACGGCGAGTCCAGACTGGCAGAAGCACTTGACGCCTTGCATGCCGTCATACAGCTCTTGAACCATTGCGCAACGAACTTTCCATTTGGCCGCGTCTTGCCCTTGCTCCCCTTTGTTGCTGAAGACAAGGCGGTAAGGGCGGCGCAGGAAACCTTGTTCGATAAGATGAAAGATGACTTCTTTGCGCCACTCAGTCCAGAAGACAATAATGCCGAGGCAGTGTATGTCAATCGTCTGGCGATGATACGGGAAATGCTGCAGGACTAAATACAGGCTTGATTGGTCCTCGCCGGGGGAGAGGGCGTGCAATGCTGTCTCTAACGGCAATTCATCGCCTTGTGCTGATGCGGGAAATGGTCGTCCGACATTCCTTGAAATGCCATTCATTGTTGCATGGAAATCCTTTTGCGTAGCGTTGAATGGTGCTTAATTTTTTTTACTACTATTGTCTTAATAAATATCGAATAAAACTGCTAAAATTTCCAATAAATATCAAAAAAGCCTTGTATAACCTTTGTTTTTGTAAAATGGCATGATAACATTCGAGCAGAATTCGAGAATTTTCCATGAAAAATACTGCAACAGTACCCACACAGCCTGTACTAAAGCCGCCAGCTAAAAAAAAGCGACGCTATAGGTATGAGTTTTATCGGGACAACTTCCGCCGCATGACTGTCATTGCCATGGGTTTGATTGTTCTTGATGTGTTGCTGGTACTGGCCATGTTCCTGGTTTATGTGAATTTTCCGCAACGCGATCTGTATGCGACTACACGTAACGGTTTGCTGGTCCGGCTAAGGCAATTCGACAGCAAGGAACAGGTGATGGCGGCAAAGGCAGAGAAACTTGCGAAAGCAGAGAAGGCTGCAGCAAAAGCTGCGGAAGAGGCGGCCGCTGCGGCAGAGGCGGCCAAGGCAGCAGACGCGGCGGCGAATGCAGAAAACCCAGCGGAAGCTGCGACTGCAAAGCCTGAAGCAGCGAATCCATAACGTGTAAGAGGATCAAGATGTCCGGATCTATAGCTCAACAACAATTGCAAACCAAGCCGGATGGCGCAGTACCTGCGCACGCGGCTGACGCGCCGCAAGTGGCGACCATGGCAAAAGATGGGCTGGGGCAGCCCGAATTGAATATGGCGCGTACAGAATTTTATCTGGACCGTTATCGCTTTATTCAAAAAGTGGTGGCAGGTTTGCTCGTGCTGACCATCTTGCTGTCCTATGCCTTGTATGACGTATATCGCAATCCCCCCAAGCCACAATATATAGCTGCTGAAAATGACGGCCGCATCATTGAATTGCGCCCTATCAGCCGACCGACAATTTCCAAGAACGCACTGCTGACCTGGGCGGCAGAATCAGTGACGGCGATCTTCACCTATGACTACGTCAATTATCGCAAACAGTTCCAGGGCAATGTTGACTATTTCAGTGCTGACGGCTGGCAGGCTTATATGGAGCAGCTGGACAAATCCGGTACGCTGCAGACAGTCAAGGATAAATCGATGCTGGTATCTGCTGTGGTGATAGGCAGCCCGGTGATTGCTGGTGAAGGACAGCTTAACGGTGTGTATATGTGGAAGGTGGAAATGCCTATTGACGTCACCTATACCCCCTTCGGGCAAAGTCCCATCAAGCAAAAATTGGTAATCAAAATGAACCTGCGCGCGATTTCTCCGCTGGAGAATCCGCGTGGTGTGGTAATTGACAGCTTTAGCACCTTCGAGCGGTAATTTGAGGTCCGTGATGATGAACAAGAATAGAAATATCAGATTTGCCAGCGCACTTTGTCTGAGCCTGGCCAGTCTGACTGTCAGCGCCCAGCAAAGCACGGGCAATACGGCCGCCGCCAAGACCCAGGTGAAACCGGGTGAAATGGCGTTGCCCAGCGCCGTACCGGTACCGGAAGACCAGAAACGTCCCGGTGAAGCAACCGCAATGAGTACGGCCAGTACTGCCCGTATGACCGCTGCGGAATTGAATGCGCGCTACAGTGATCCTGCCATGTTGCCCTCACCAGATGGTTATGCGAAACCGCGCGCACGACTCAAGATGCCCCAGTTCCGTGATCCAAAAGAGCAGGCATTTGATGACTTGCTTGACGAGACAGTGACATTTACTCGCGAAGAAATCAATCGCTATTACGACCGGATAGACGAATTCAAGCGTGGCGTTCGCACACCTGATGGTCAATTGCATCGCGCAGTGATTTCTTCTGTTGTGGTCAATTTGCAACCGGGCTCTGTTATCCCTGTCATGCGCCTGAATGTGAATGAGAATTCTTCCTTGCTGTTTACCGATTCCACAGGTAATCCCTGGCCGGTAGTGAAGATCGCAGCACCTTCGAAATCGATGTTTGCGGTTGAATTTCATCCGAATAATAATCCTCACGAAATTGCCCTGGAGCCGATCAAGGATTACGCCTACGGCAATCTGAAAGTCTTTCTGGCAGGGTTGAGTACACCGGTGTTTGTGCGTCTGGTTACGGGACAGAAAGAAACTGATGTGCGTCTAGACGCCAGGATGCCGGTGCGTGGCCCGAATGCCGCCGCCCTGGTGGAAAAACAGATGGCGCCAGAAGCTTCGTCTTCCATGTTTTCCATGTTGAATGGCGTGGTGCCAGACAAGGCGCAGGAGCTCAAGGTCGAAGGAGCAGATGCCAGAGCCTGGATGCTTGATGGAAAAATGTATTTGCGTCTGACCAACCGCACCTCTGTCAGGTCGCCGTCATGGACAGGAACAATGTCATCCATTGATGGAACCAATGTTTATGAGCTTCCTGCGCGTACGCCAGTGATCTACGCGGCGCAAGAAGGTAAAAGTGTTGAATTACGCGTGTCGGGGTTTTAAATGGCAGAAAAGAAAACAGGTGGCCTGGCATTCCTGGCCAATCCCAAATCCCGCATGATGGTCATTGGCGTAGCCGCTGTCCTGCTGGCAGGGATAGCTTTGGCAGTTAATGGCATACTCAAGAAGAATGCATTGGTCAAAGAGCAGACTGAGGCAACAAATACGGCGGCGTTGCCAGCTGCCACCGCTCAAAAAGTAGCGATTGATCCAAAGAAAGTTGATGCGCAACAGTCAGAATTGCGCAAGGTCGCCAATGAGGATGCTGCCAAGCGGGCTGACTCAAATGGGCAGACCTTTATTGCCACCATGCGTCCTGATGCGGTTGCTGCCTCGGCCCCGGTCACGAACATGAATGCTGACCCATCAATGTATTCGGCACAGAGTGGCGGTAATCCTTTTGGTAATAGAGCTGCTGTATCGCGCGAACCCAGTGAACAGGATATCCGCGATGCCGAAGCAGCTCACCAGAAAAAGGTTGAAGAATGGAAGCGCCGGCTGCTCGCTGATAGGAACAAGATCAACGAAGCCTGGGAGCCAGGTTCGCGGGTTTTCTATACTGCGTATGTAGGCGACGAAGGCGCAAAGGACGAAAAGAAAACCGGTGACGCAGCAGAGCATGACAGACCGCGAGCGGACGCCCAGAAGAAGGGGCAGGTATTTGCCAGGGCTGGTGATCTTTTCTATGGAACCATAGACATAGGTATGAACACGGATGAGCCAAGTATGGTCACTGCCTATATATTGAGCGGCCCTTTCAAGGGGGGTAAATTGCTTGGTGCAATGGCTGGCCAAACTGCGCCGTATTCAGAAAAGGCCGTCATACAGTTCACCTCACTTAACCATCCTAAATTCGAGCGCTCGATACCAGTCAAGATTTTTGCGGTCGACCGGGACACCAAGCGCGCTGCGGTTGCTGATAATGTTGACCGCCATTTGCTGACAAAATTTGGTCTGGCTGCTGCGGTTGATTTTGCTCAGGGATATGCCGAAGGCAAGGCACAGGTCGCGACGACTATCTCTTACGGTCAAAACGGTGCGCCTACCGTGGTGACACAGCCAGAACTGACTAACAGGCAATTGGCTGCCAGAGGCGTTGCAAAAACCATGGGGCGGGTTGCCAATACACTTTCACCTTACATCAATCGCCCGAATACCCTGGAGGTGTACTCGCAAACCGAGATTGGCCTGCTGGTCGCTGCAGACATTGTCTATGTCGAAGGTGTGAATGCAGACAACAACGGTCCGTTACCGGCCATGGGGGGGCAGCAGGCTCCTGCCAGACGTCCGGCAGGTCAGCCAGTTGCCGGAATTGCCAACCCTTACAGTGCGGCTGGAGGTGCCTATGCGGGACAGCAACAAATCTACGCCCCGTCACAGTCATATCAACAACCAGGTGTTTACGCACAACCGGGTGTCTATGGACAGCCGCAGATATATGCATCACAACCTGGCAGCATTGGACAACCCGTGTATAGCCAGCAGCCAGCTTATGCACCGGCTCCTGCCACAGGCCAGCGCTAATGCATGCCGGGAAGTCTGGAATGGTCAAATAGCGGGACAGTATGATTTTGATGGTTACCAGTAAACAACAGTGAATTGAAGATGAGGGTGTAGCGATGGCAATGAACGACTGGGATGGCCTTGCAGGCAATCAGGAAGAAGGTGCAGATTCTGGTTCTGCGCAACCTGCCAGAATAGAAGATGAAAAGAAAGTGGTTTCCTTGCCGGCGGCGACAGCCAAGGGAAATAACAAAACCATGTATCTTGCCATGGGCGGGCTGATGCTGTTTGTAATGGGTGTATTCGGCTACACCAAGTACATGGAAATCCAGGCCGCACAGCAAGACGAGCAGATGCAACAGCAGATGGCTGCCAAGAAAAAGAAGGAAGAGGCGGAGCGCAAGAAGCGCGATGCTGAAACGTCTGCCAAGGCTGCCGTAGCCGCCCCACAAGAACCGGCAGGAGCATCGGCACCAGTGGCGCAGACTGGCCAGGCAGTGGGAGATGATCTGGCTGCATTGGCACAGATGAAGAATAAAACAAGTGCTTCTGCGTCCACTGTATTGCCAGCGCAAGCAGCGACTGCACAGACAACGGCACCTGCGTTGGCCGCGGCAGTCACACCTCCACCCTTACCGGCAAGGCAGACCGTGCCATCGGCAGCCCAGTACGGAGGGCAGCAGGCCACAGTTACCTATCCTCAAGACATGCAGAAACGTGATCAGTATGTCAGTTTGCTGGAGAGTCGTGTCAATGAATTGGGATTGGCAAAAATGCGACTGGAAGCGGAGCTGTGCAAGCATGAACCCAAGCGGACATTCTGCAATCAGGCCGGTAAAGGTGCTGGGCAAAATATGGTGCAGCCAGAGACTATACAGACGCACGTAGCCAGCAGGGCGCCACAGACAGCGAATGAGGCGGCTGGCAGGGTCATGCTATTTAATACCGGTAGTTCTGGTAAGAGCGCGCCGTATGATGCTCAAGAGCCTGGGCGCCTTGCTGGCAGGAGTGGCGCCACACAGGCAGCGACAATGACTCCGCGTTCAGCGGCTTCTTCTGAAAGCACGCCAAGCATGGCAACGTTACAAGGTCTGACCGTTTTGCGCGACCGCATACTTTATCGTGACCGTGATGGGCTCACTCATGAAGTAGAACTGGGCGGCGAGATGAATGGCATGGGCCGGCTGGAAAAAATTGATTTTGAAAGAAAATCCTTCCAGGCTGGCGGGCGTACTTATAACTGATGATGGAACGGGGGATCAGTATGTCTACATCACGCTTGCGTTACTCCCTTGGTGCAATCGTCAGCCTTGTGGCGGTGCCAGCAATGGCACAGCCAGCGGGGCCGACTGCCCTGACCATGTTGCTGACTTTTGGCGAAAGCATACCGGGCTTATGGAATTTTGTGCAGGCCGTGAGTTTTGTCGTGGCCATGTTTCTGTTCGGTTATTCCATGTTCAAGCTCAAGCGCATTGGGGAAAGAAAATCTGACGACGGGGCCATGTCGGTGGTGATGACCCTACTGGCTGCGACCGGCATGTTTTACCTCTCATCCTCATTGGACAGTTTCCTGGTGTCGACTTTCGGCAACAGTTCCATCATGACCTATACCACCTCAACAATACTTGATGCAGACGGTATCAAGGCTGCCCGGGTTGTGATTGGATTTGTCAACCTGATAGGCCTGATCGCTTTCGCACGTGGCTGGTATGCATTGAAGTTGCTCGGGTCTGGCGGAGGGCATAAAGAAGATACGGCAAAGCGCGCGATTGTTCTGCTTGTGGGGGGGACTTTTTGTCTCAATATCGTCGCACTTTCTGAAATTTTGCAAAAATCATTGGGTATCAGCAACATTATTCATTAACCTCGCGCGTAGATGAGGCAGTGTGGCAAAAATAGGAAAATATTTTTACTTTTGTTTGTATAAAAACTTGAAAGCATTTTTTGTCTAAGGTATTCTTACCAATGTTCTTACCGGACTTTGTTGCATCTATTTCTAAAGCTTAGGAGTGTTTCCATGAAAAAACTTAACAAAGATATCAAACGCAAACTTGGCATGGCGCTGGGTGTAACTGCAGGTTTGGCCGTAGCATTTGTTCCAGAATTGGCGTTTGCTCAAGCAACAAGTGCGCAATCGATTGGCGATGTCGCCATGAACGCGTCGAAGAGTATCAACGGTGTTCAGGTCATGATACAAGGCGCCTGCTACATGGCCGGTGTGGCCCTGGCTGGCGGTTCCATGTTCAAATTCAAGGCGCATAAAGACAATCCTCAGCAAACTCCATTGTCCACCCCTATCGTGATGCTGGCAGTAGCAGCCGGCTTGCTGTACCTGCCATCGTTGATGACGAGTGCAGGTCAGTCTTTGTGGGGTGGCAAGCAGACCAGCGACAAGGTTTCCTACGAATACAGCAGCTACGGTTCTTAATTTGCTGCAAGTCTTGTATTGGGGGGATTGTCGTCCAGGTACATGATTGCCAATCGGCTTTCTTGAGCAGCCAGAACACCCGAAGAAAATATGACGTGGTGAGCTTTGTCAAGAATCTGTCAGGCCCTCGTCATGTCATATCGGGTCAGGTCGATTGGTGTTTGCCGATGACGAAAAGCTCAGTAACCCGCAAAAAGCCTCGCAGGCCCGGTCTGCGGGGCTTTTTCGTAATGAATGTAAGTTGCTGCGTGGGAATTTTTCCGGCAGCAACAGGCAGGTTTTTCCGGGTAAATTTCTGACCCAGTAATGTGGCCGAGTGTAAATAATCGATCGGAGTGTATATGTCTGTTGTAAATTCTGTTCTTGAAGGTGTCGATGAATTCGTCTACTGGGCTGGTTCCATGTTCAGGAGTGCCGCTTCAGTTTATTGCGAACTGGAAACTACCGACGACGAGAGTACGCTGGTGGCCAAGGATGGCTCGCTGATCAGCTTCATACGCATAGATGGCGCCCGCTTCCTGGTTGGTGTCGAAGAATTTTCCACCATACATCGTTCTCTGATGCAGGGTATAGAAGCATTCTTTGGCAACCCTGGGCACCACATGCAAATTGTCTTTGGCTGCGACAAGGAATTTGTAGTCCGTGATATCAGTTATGCACTTGAGGGATCAAGGGATACGGCAAGAAACCTGCAGATGGATGTGCAAGACATGTTTGATGCCAAGGTGGCTCACATGTCGCAGTACACCTCGCATGAGGAATGTTATCTGGTCTTGTGGACGCATGGTTCTTCCATGACCAAGGCAGAGGCATCCGCCGCCTCGAAAGAAAAAATACAGTTCAACAAAGAACATAGTGTGCCTGTCATGAAGCATAGCCAGTACCTGTTCGCGGCAATCCGTGAATTGCGTGACAGGCATAGCTCATTCAAGCGATCAGTCAGGTTGGAGCTGGAAACTGCTGGCCTTGATTGCGAGATACTGGATGCGCATACGGCTTTGCGCGTTGCCAGGATGTCCTATGATGCTGACTATACGGATGAATTGTGGAAGCCAAGACTGCTTGGCGACAAGATCTCACCGCGCGCTTTTGAAAACCCGCATCCCCGCGATATCTCCGATATTCTGTATCCGCGCATAGAACATCAGATCATGCCCAGGGATGCCGAAGAATTCAATGGCAAATGGCTGCGCATCGGTGATCGTATCATCGCACCTGTCCATGTTTATTTGTTCCCCAAGGATATCAATACCTTCCAGCGTCTGTTTGCCCGTCTGAAAGAAGCCGATTTGCCGTGGCGTTATTCGATGATGATGGAGGGGGGAGGGGTACGCGGCTTTGGCATGAAGTCTATGATCGCCGCCCTGATTTCCTTTGCCTCGGCCAATAACAAGCTGGCCAATAATGCCGTGCAAGCGCTGCAGAATTATCAGGAGATGGAAGGGGGGACTGTCGTCAAGGTTTCCATGTCTTTTGTAACCTGGGCAAAAGTTGGTGAGGAAAAGCTCTTGCGTAGCCGCGAACAGCGACTGGCTCGTGCGGTTGAAGGTTGGGGCGGGATCGAAGTGTTTGACAAGAGTGGTGATCCGTTTGAGGGGGTCGCCTCTACCCTGATTGGTTTCACGACAAAAAACATGGGTACGCCGGCCATCGCTCCTTTGCCGGATATTGTCTACATGATGCCGTTGCAACGCCCCGCCTCATCCTGGAAGGAAGGGGCAGTCCTGTTCCGTTCACCTGATGGGAAACTCTGGCCGTATCAGCCTGGCTCCAGCAAACAGACCACCTGGATTGACATCATCTTTGCGAAGCCGGGTTCAGGCAAGTCGGTACTGTCGAACATGTTGAACTGGGCCATTTGCGTGATGCCAGGCCTGAAACGATTGCCACGTATCTCAGTGATTGATATCGGCCCTTCATCAAGCGGTTTGATTTCGCT
Source organism: Undibacterium paludis (assembly GCF_022568815.1). Classification (GTDB taxonomy): domain Bacteria; phylum Pseudomonadota; class Gammaproteobacteria; order Burkholderiales; family Burkholderiaceae_D; genus Undibacterium. The sequence goes on from NZ_JAKZHX010000011.1 coordinate 172,946, forward strand.
GGTGAAGGATGCGCTGCCGCCCAATCTCAAGCATCTGGCCAATTATTTCCGTCTGCGCATGACGCCGGAATACGCAGTGAATCCATTCGATACTCAACTGGGGTTTCACTATCCTATTCCGCAGGAACGTGCATTCCTGGTGAACCTGCTGACCTTGCTGACCATGCCTATGGGCAAGACAGAACCTTATGACGGTATGCCAGACATTTGCGGCATGGTGGTTGATGAAGCATACCGCCTGTATTCCCCAGAAAAAAGCCCAAAACGCTATTCTGAGCATCAGGATGAAAAAGTAGATGCTGCCGTCAGGTCGCTGGGTCTGCATACGGACGAGATCACCACATGGTGGGATATCACCGACGAGTTATTCAGACATGGCATGGTGCATGAAGCCATTCTGGCACAACGCTTTGCTGTACCCAACATGAACGACCTGACTTCGGTCGTACAGGATCAATCTTTCCGGGACGTGTACACCAAGCCCAAAACGGCTACTTCAGAAACCATTGTTGACGCATTTTCACGCATGATTCAGTCAGTATTGCGTGAGTATCCGGTGCTGACATCAACAACCAAATTCGACATCGGTGACACACGCATTGTTGCGATTGACCTTGATGAAGTAGCCAAATCTGGCGGCGCTGCTGCTGACCGCCGTACCGGCATCATGTATATGCTGGGCCAGTTCATCGGCACGCGTAATTTCTTCTTCAACGAAGAAAACCTGCAGGAATGCCGCCCTTTGTATAAGGCTTATCACCGTGCCCGCGTCGATGAAATCAAGGAAGATCCAAAACGCGTGGTATTCGATGAATTCCATAGAACCGAAAACTCGCCGGTAGTACGTGACCAAGTTCTGGTCTATATGCGTGAAGGTCGTAAATGGGGTGTGCAGGTTTGCCTCTTATCGCAATCGATGAACGACTTTGACAAGGAAATGGTTGAATTTTCTACGTCGATGTTCGTGCTCGATGGTGGTGACGCAGCACAGGTAAAAGAAATTGGTGACCGCTTTGGTTTGTCCAAGACGGCACGTCACGCACTTGAGTCAGGTCGTGTTCACCCCCCACGTTCAGGTGGTTCGACTTTCCTGGCCATTTTCTCGACCAAGAAACACCGAAATGAGCAATTGCTGACCAATACCGTCGGCCCCATGGAATTGTGGGCGTTTTCAACGACACGCAAAGACACCATCCTGCGCGATAAATTATATCGGGCCATAGGTTCCTCCAAGGCACGTCGGGTCTTGGCCGAGAACTATCCTGACGGTTCAGCCATGGAAGAAATCGAACGTCGTGAACTCGCCAGGAAATCGGCTACCGGCATGATAGGTGAGGACGATGACAGCAATATTATTGACGCTATGGCTGAAGAATTGCTTGTCTATGCCCAGAAGAAAGATCACGAAGATAAAAAACGGGCTGCCGCGCTGATGTAAGGCGAGCAACTGTCAGTGATCTAGCCAGGTAAAGCACCCCTGTCAGCGCATTGTGAAGTAATGTTGTGCTGACAGGTGGGGGCAACATGTCTGCAGATATCAGCGGCAATGCCAGGGACAGTTCCCTGGAGCAGCATCTTTCCCCTGTTGGAAAGACTGTATTTTCGTTCCCTGTCCGTCCATGATCGTGATGAAAAAGCGAAAAAGATGGAGCTGGGAAATTGTCACTTTTTGATGAAAATTTGGCTGAAATTTAGCAAATGTTTTATGCTATCATTGTCTTAAAATATTTTAACTATTCAAAATTTTCATTCAGGGAATTAAAAAATAGTAAGTTTTTGCCGAATTAATCGTAAAACAGTACCAGCAGCAGGCTTGCTGCATAGATCAGAACGCTGTCCCAGTGCACTGATTGACATGCAGGATGTTCAGAACAGGCCGGGGTTTTAAAAAACGCACGTTTGCAAACAGAGACTTTATTCATGAATCAGATCAAATTTGCTGTCAGCACATTAGTTGTTTCTGGACTCCTGGCTGGCTGCCAGACTGGTAACGTCAAGGTCGCAGAGGATCAGAAATCCCGTCTGTCTGAGACCGTCAGCCTGCAAAAGCAATTGCTGTCCACTGCTGACTCCATAGAACGGAATTCGCAATTGCTGGCAGAAGCCACGAACACACGTGCGGCTGTAGAAAAAGCCCAGTTATCCCCGGCACAGCAGGCAAAAATGGATAAGTCTGCAACGACCAAAGAGCCTTATGGGATGACGGCGAAAATCAGTTTTGTCTGGGAAGCCGGGCCGATACAGGAAGTCGCGCGCCAGATGGCAATCCGTTCAGGTTATGAATACATGCAACCGGAAGGCAGTGTTCCCAGCATCCCAGTGATGGTCAAAATCAATGCGAAAGAACAGTCGATCGCTTCCATCCTGCGTGATGCCGGTTTGCAGGCTGGTTCACGTGCGGACATCGTCGTCGATGAAGCGAGAAGAAGAGTCCTGGTTCGTTTCTTTGAATAATCTTCACAGTGGATAAGCGTATGTTCAAAGCAGGTCGAATTCTGGCAACTTCCCTGGGGCTTTTGCTGGCATCCAGTGTTTATGCACTCGGTAGCGGTGAATCTTATGTGCCAGCTGCCAAAGTCGAAGGCAGCAGTTCAAATACTGCTGCCCCGCAGCTCAGTGATTTTAGTGCGGATAATATTTCCAAGGCAAAGCGCAGTGAGGACGATCCCTTTAAAGACAGTGATATCCGCGATTTGCGTATTGCTGCAGTACGTGAGGCTGCCTATGGGATGGGCATACGTAATGGGCTGGTTGCCAGATCCATCCTGATCAAGGAATTCCTGTACCGCCATCGCTCGGAAATGGACAGAATCTTTAATTTTGCTTCGCTGATGCTTGACTGCGGCAAGGAAGAAAAGACGCGCTATTCACAGAAACTGATAGGTGAACGCCCGAATGAAAACTGCGTTATGCAACCGCCCGTCATACTTGGCGCAAAAAATCTGTTGAATGATAAGGATGGCGAGGGTGAAGTTCTGCGCTACTCCAAGGCCAGTTTTCGCATCAAGAAGCAGGCGCGCCTGATCACGACCATCCCGGTCTGGGAAAATTATCTGATTTTTGACGCAGGTTCACCAGGTAATGATGTGCACCCTTCACTCTTCCCCAAGAATGACGAAGAAAAGCGCGTCTGGAATCAGGCTTTGGCTGAGGGCTGGGACAAGGGAGTGGAGCAGGCCAATGCCATCTATCGCCAGAATCTGGCAGTCTTGCATGAGGATTTCTCTGGCATGCAGCGCTACCAATATCTCTTGTTGCAAAACCTGGTCAGCAAACCTTTCGTGTCACGTAATCGCCTGGGCATTACTGGCAACGGGAAAACCGGCATTTCCATTGATGATATTACGCTGACGATAACCGAGCGCCCTGAATTCAATTTGAAATCCAGCGACTGGATGTTGTTCCCCAGTTTTTGATCGCATAGAGGTAAGTTCATGTCAGCGCTTGTAACACCTATTCCACTTGCTCCGAAGCCGGTAAAAAGTCTGGATTCCAGCTTTGACCGCGAAGCAGTGGAAGCCCGTTATGCCTTCAAGGATGTGCCCAATACTTTTGAGCAGAATTCCTTTCGCAGACTACTGCAGCACTGTCTGGACATCGGTGTTTCCGATATTTACCTGAAGACAGGCGATCCGGTCAAGGTCAGGGTGGGAAAACCCATTTTCAAACTGACCAAGCGCAACCTGGAAACCAGTGAACTCAATACCATCGTGACTGAGGTATATGGTACCAATGGGCCATCAAAACTGGGAGGCGGTGAAGCGATTGACTATGCCTACGAGTTAAAGCTCGATAACCAGCGTGGCGTATCCGTACGCTTTCGTATGAATGCAACTGGTTGTCTTTCACCATCCGGGCCTGGTGTGGAAATAGTCATGCGGCCTCTGCAGGAAAATCCGCCAGAAATTTCTGCCATGAAATTACCTGCTGACTTGATGGAACAATTGTTTCCGGAGATCGGCCTGGTACTGGTCACCGGTGAAACCGGCTCAGGCAAGACCACCCTGCTGGCGGCCATCATCCGCTACATACTGGAGCAGCCTGAATCGAATAAGCGTATTTTGACTGGCGAAGACCCGATTGAATTCGTCTTTGATAAATGCAAGCGTTATTCATCCATGGTGGCGCAGCATGAAATCGGACGTCATTTGAAATCTTTCTCGGAATTCATCCGCAATGCTGTACGACGTGATCCGAATATCCTGATGGTTGGTGAGATGCGCGACCATGAGACCATCAATGCCGGCATACAGGCTGCGCAAGTCGGTAAGGCCGTATATTCGACCTTGCATACCAATTCCGTCGGCCAGACCTGGAAGCGCATGGTCAACGTTTTCCCGCACGAAGAGCGGGTATCGAAAATGGTCGATCTGATTGACACCACCAAGGTCATCCTGACTCAGCGTCTGGTAGCGTCGACAGAAAAAAATGAAGATGGCAATTTCAAGCGCATAGCACTACGTGAGTTCCTGGTATTTGATGATGAAGTCAAAACCAGGCTCATTGAGCAGGTTGGCGCCGATGTCAACATGCTGCCTTTCCTGACGCATTCCATCGTCAGGGAAAGAAAGCAGCTGCTGGTTGACGAGGCACGCCGCTATTATCGTGAAGGCATGATTTCCGAGATTGAATACAAAAAGTACGAAGTGAGCGCAGCACAGGCAGAGCGCATGCTTGGCAGCGATGGTCCGCAATAAGGAGTTCGCATGGCAAATGAAATAGATGATGGTACGTCGAAGGTAATCTGGCGTGATTCTGCCAGGGAATTACGTTTTCTGGGTATTAACTATATCGCCGTCTTTCCCCTGGTTTTCTGGCTTTTGCATGCCAACATGTTCACCTTTGTTGTGGCTGTAACAGTCATCGTTGCATTGACCATCCTTGAGCGTTTCAAGTATTCGCCAGCCGTGGTGTTCCGCATCGTCCGCTGTTTTATTGGTGGCAAAGTCAGGTATGCAAAAAACTGGAATGAGATGAAACGCTACCGCAGCTGAAACTGTGTTTACCTGCATTTGTTGAACAAGATTTTTAAATATTGACCAGAATCTGTCATGCAATTGCCTCCGTCTGTATGGTGGCGGCGCAGACTGGCGGTTTCTGTCAGCTTTTTCTCAAAAGGAAGAGTTTTTATTTTTTAGCCCAAGGCTAAGGGAGAACCTGGTGATGGAATGTCAACGTAGTGTATTGAGTGTGATGGTCGCCGGCATTTTTGCCGGTACTGCATGTGTCTATGCTCCTGGTGCTATGGCTGGTTATGAAATCGTCAGTAATCAAAGTACACCTTATGTGTACCAGATTGCCGGCGCCAGCAGAAAAGTTATTGATGTACGTGAAGAACGGGTCATAGGTGCAACCGCCAATACCATACATCACGGCTATATCAATATGGACATGGCGATGGTGCCTGTGGCAGCCAACCGCGGCATAGACATGCTGGGCGGCTTGCGCGGCATCGTCCCTGAAAGCCAGGAGTGGCGCGTATTTGCCCTGCGCGGTGTCAACGTCAAACACAAGATAGACTGGGCCAGTTCTGAAAGCTGGGTGATGACACTTGATGGTGTATTGCTCAAGAATAAACTGATCGCAGATATCAATTGGGACAACAGGGAAATCACCCTGGCACCAATGTCAAATAAAACCTATGCCCAGCAACTGGCCAGGCAGGACAAACAGCGTAGTGTATTGCGCCTGGTGACGGTCAGGCAGCAATATGAAACACCAGAACCTTTGATCGCCTTGCGCCTGCATCCAGCACAGAGTGCGCTTACTGAAGGTCGCAGCTTGCCGGTTGCCAGTGTGGACGTACCTGTACGCACCCTGGAAGAAGTCGGCGACAATCGCGGTAATGCCAACATAGGCGTCAAAATGCCGGACGCAGCAATCGATACACTGATCAATCAGAGAGTCGAACAGGCGACCCGGGAAAAAATGGCACAGCTTGAAGCACTCGAGGCGCAATACCGCGAAAAGCTGGAGCAGTTGAATGCACGCAGCAAGCAGATCAAGTCTGAGCAACCTGCCAGCAACGAAGGGAGCGTACTTCCCAAACCGGCAGCGCAGAATATAGGCTTTAAAGAAAAACCATTTTCCAGCAACGGCATGATGCGCGCAGACTATCGTTATCCGGGCCCGATGCGGGGTGGTTACCAGATGACCAGGCTGGGCTGGTCCAGTACTAATGAAAAAATGGTGTCTGACGATCAGGTCATGAAAAAAAATGTTCGCCTGGATACTGCAGTGGCAGTAACAAATCCCGTTGCTGCAGACAATGCCGCGGCTAGTGAAACAGTGACCCCGGCGCCAGCCAATGTCTTGTCATTCCCGGTTCAGTCCAACGTGGAGGTGACTGAGCCTGCGCAAACCAAGTGGGAAATCACACTCAATGACAAAACCCTGCGTAATGCCCTGACGCGCCTGGCATCGCGAAATGGTTATTCCCTTTCATACCAGACCAAAGACCAGGAAATTAAAATGGGCGGGACTTTCTTTGGTACGTTTGACGCAGCCCTGAGAGAGATCGAGCTGGCTACTGGCAAGCGCATACGTCAGATCGAATCAAGGCTACTGGGTCGCCTGATCATGGTGACTGACTGAAAGAGCGGGGGAGAATGATGGGGGAGTTGCTGGTGCAGACCAGATTCCCCGGTTTGATTGCCAAGCTTGATTGTGGCAATCGCGTTCATCTCAATATAATGTCAGATGGCTGCCCGATGTGCAAATGAGCGCCACAGGCTGCTGCGCGAAGATTCTAGTTGACGGCGCTCTTCATGCAGGACAGTGACCAGGTGGCGGATCTTGGCCAAATCGCTCAGAGGCAAGGATTGGCGCTGTATCTGTTCTATCAGTTGCAGGGTTTCCAGCGTATCAAGCTCCAGTCCGTCTTGTACCAGGACTGCCAGGACTTCTGAAGCAAATTCATCCTTCCAGATTTCTTCGGCGCTCCCAAATCGTTTAAGTATCTTGCTGGTCGATGGATCAAAAGATTCTTCCACGCCCGCACTTAAATGCTCAATGAAGCGCACGCGTCCCATGACACCATCAGAGAGTGCGTAGACAATTTGTTCCCTGCCCTTGTAGGCAACCTGATAAAAGCATGCGTTTTCAATTTCCATTACGTATTCCTGACGTGCCTCTTGCGGTATCCTGCAGGTCTGCTGCAAGGTCGTGATTGTGGTTGGACAGCGAAGCCAGCAAAGTCCTGGTCTTGTCACCTATCTGTTGTATGCTTTTTTGCAGGGAGTCTGATGCCTCCTGTCTGGAGATGTCAAAAGCCAGCAGTCCGACGACGTTGGTGCTCAATTTCTTGAATACATCAAGCTCTTTGAGCAGGGTAGGGTGGGTCAGTGTTGCACTGCTGTCCTGCAAGTCGATACCGGCATGTCTGGCGGCGATATCGACACGGACGGCCTGAGTATTGAGGCTGGTTAGCTGCTTTTGTATCAGGAACAGATTGCAGCGCTCAACAGCGTGAGTGTATTTCGCATCAAATGTCTGGGTACTGAGGGCAAGGTCCGTATTGGAAAAGTCAGGCCTGGCGCCTGACGTCAGCATCTGATTCAATTCTTCTATGCAGTTCTTTGCCTTGCCTGTAGTGCTCTGCTGCTTTGCCAGCATGGAAGCCAGATCATCTTGCGCCAGGGCCCTGACAGCGTCATCTCGGTAGCAGCCGCTATGGCCGTCCTCGTCCCGCTTGCTTTCAAGCGTTTTCAGAAAAAGTGTGTAACTCACGATATATCCCTTCTTCCAATCGTATCGCTGCAAGTCTTACTTGCAGCCTTCATTTTCATTAGTGCGCAACGTGCTCATCTTGATGCGGCCGGGCTTGGGGGCCAAGGTGGGTATCCAGCGCAACTTCATAGATGTGAAACAGGTCATTCGGTCCGACTATCTTATCCAGCCAAGCGGCTGGAAACGCCAGCCAGACTCCGTAGACCCGCAACAGGCTCAGGCAGTGCAGGTCGATGAATCGGGATCCCATGCCGCGTAACTCAGTGCCGTAAATCTGGTTGATCTGTGTACTCAGGCGTACGTTGAGTTTGCCACCGAGCAAGAAATTTCTGATGACAAAGAACAAAAAAATCAGTGCATAAGAAACAGCCAAAAATTCAAACCTGTGCGGTACTGTCGTGTTCAACAGCAGCAAGACCGGCATGGCGATGCACAAGCCTGCAGCTGCAAAATAGGCCAGTAACACCAGGCTGACACGCTTGTCGGCAGACACTCAGATTCTCCAGTTGACTGCAATGGCCATGCAAATCAGGGCGATCAGGGCACAGATCTTGACGCGTGGATTCCAGACGACTTCGCGAAAACTTTTTTCGGGCCCCACGCCTTTCACGTAAGCGCGGTAATGCTGGGTGACATGGGCAATCAGGTAAATCATCAGGGGTATGATCACGAGAGAAATCCGGCCCAGCCGGCTTGCCTGCTCCACCAGGTGGTAGGCTAATGCCAGTCCGAACGTGGTACCGCTCATGCTCAGCAGATACGCCATGTGATGGCGATCATATTTACCACCCAGCATCACGTAACTATGATCTTCAGTCGCGACTGTCGATACTTCCAGCATGGATGTCAGACGCACGGCATAAATCAGGACGCCAAACATGTATACCAGAACAATTTGCGTCGCATACAGGGGCAACATCGTGTCAAGTGTACCGGCGACCACTGGAATCAGGTAAAACAGCGGAAAACACAGCAAATCCACCATCCAGATCTGTCGCAATATCAAGCCATACACCAACGCCAGTGCTGCCATGGATAGCACATACCAACTGGTATGTATGCCACGTGTATATAAATTGGCCAGCACGGCAGCTGTGGTAAACAGGACGATGGCAAGGCAGGCAATCATGCGCCAGTCAAAAATTTTTGCCAGTTTTTTCTCGGCGTCTGACAACAGGCGGACATTTTTCTTGATACTTAGCGCAGTGATCAGTAATTCAGAAGCAATTCCAGCAAGCAGAAATGGGAAGAAAAACCAGAACGTAACAGTCAGAAAATTCAGGTCAAATAATTTTCTGCCATAGAAAATGCCCATTAATGCAAAAAAGCCCGAAGCCCAATGTGGCCATCGGGCGAGTGTCCAATACTCCATTTGCTGTCCTAAGTGTACATTTCTTGATGTTTGCTGCGCCAGTACGCTGGCACCCTGATTATCAGGCGTCAGCGTTAATTTCATTGAGCATAGTTTAACTCAATATAAATACAAAATAAATCGTTTAAAAAAAGAATAATTATGTGTAAATTTGGCTTTATTTTTGACGGTAAATTAAATTATCATTGATATACAATGAAATATTGAAAATGTCTGAAAACATGAACGGGTTATGGCGAAAATTGGTATGTACAGTAATTTAATTAGAATTTTTGGAATCGCAGTGATGCTTTCAATGCTGTCGGCTTGTGGCGATACGGGCAAGGCCAGGCAGATGATGGAAGGGGCGATCGCGGCGCAGCCTGAAGAAAAGAAAATCATCGAATTCTTCATGTACACCTGCCCGCATTGCAAAAATATGGAACCGACAGTCAATAGTTGGCAGGCAAAACAGTCGATATTGTTTCAGCAGGGGATCTATACTTTCGAGCAAATCCCGGCGATCTTTTCTGCAAATTGGGGAAGTGAAAGCAAGAATGGTGAAAGAGAAGCCATCATCTATTACACCTTGCGCAGGATGGGACTGGAATTATCGCTGAGAGCACATGTTTTTGCTGCCATCCAGGACAAGAGCCTGGATGCCAGTGATCCGCAATCCATTGCTGCCTTTCTGGCCAAAGAGGGTATTCCGGCGCAAGAATTCAACAGCACAATGAAAAGTGCAGAAGTCAAAGCTGATGTAGGTCGTGCAGAACAAATGACGCGTCAATACGGCGTCTTCTCGGTACCTGTATTTATACTGTTTAACCGCAGCATCATCATGGCGCAAGACTATGCGGACAATAATGCGGTGGAGGCTGCCTTGCTCAGTACAGTGAAGCAGCATTACACACAGGCCGGCGCAAAATAGCTGACAGAGTAATCAGGCAAAACCCTTGCAGCCAGGTCACGCAGGGTTTGTCAGGGCTGTATGATGGAAGTAATCTTGCGCCGTGCGCGTTCACGCAACGAACATTCGCGCAGTTCGTCGGCCAGCTTCTCCAGTCCGTCAATACCATAGATACTGATGACAGGTGAGCTGGCGTCAGAAGAGCGCAGCCTGACGCTGCTGTAGCCTGCCAGACGCATGCCCAATGGCTTGTAGACGTCAAAATGTTCTATAGTAAACAACTCCACACTTTCCAATAATTTTGAAAGAACACCACGTTCTATCTTGATGCGCTGTGTGGTGATATGAAAAGTGACGGCTATGCTCTCCAGCCAGTAATACACATAGGCTATGCCTAGCGTACAGAAGACAGCCAGCCATTGCCAGGCGCTGTAGATGACGGCAGGGTGGCCGGAATACAGTATGTGTTCAGATTCCGCGTCCTGTGCATCCGTTACGGCTCTCAGGTCGGAATTGCAGAAGCGGCATTTTAATGCCCCCACTTTAATGGTCTCGCGACAGATGGGGCAGGGCATGCTCTGGTCTATGGATGCTTCACTCATGGATTTCCTTGTGTTTCCTGAAGTGTGGATTAGCCTGGCCGACCGACAGGATTGCCGCCAGCCCTTCATTCTAATGTGGAATCAGTGCCAGCCAAGTCTGATCTGCATTGTATATGGCTGGACTTGCATGAGCATAACTATTGCTCATCATCGAAGGGTTGCGGTTTGCAAGTATCAATTTGGGGTGGGCGAATGTCGGAAAAAGGGGCAATTTTCCCACTTGGCAATATATTGGATATGGCCAGCTGTGACGGGGGCTGAGCCTGTATGCAAACACCTCTGGCATTCACATCGCCATGCTGTAAATGCCAGAGCTCGTGCAAGCTCATCTCCTTGGTATCACGGCGGCCATCGCCATCCATGTCCAGTATGCTACCCGGCGTGATATTACTGTCTTTCAGGTTGGGTGACAGGTTCGTATTGACTGGTGGCACTGCAGTTACCACTGGTGGATTTGTACTTTTCATTCCTTCACTTCCTTCTGACTTGCGGGTTTCCAGGTATTACGCATGAGTACGCTGTTGTCAGCCTCGTTCTCAAATGAGTATCTGCACATTACTTAATATTGTTCTGATCTACTGGTCACAATGCATGTGGCGATCAGTTGCCAGTACTATTTACCCCTGTCTGCTCATTCAATCGAAAATGTATTTTCATTTTGTTATTGTTGCGCCATTGATTTTCTTACTTTTATTTGTATAATCATTGTATTCTGTTGGCGGCAAATCATCAATCCATGTAATCTGCACAATGCATGTCATCTGTCTTCGCTACGGTGATAAGGGCAGAAGGCAAGCAAATGAAGACTGGCGAATGCCATGTAGCGGCGTCCTGTGAACATTGCCGGGGTCGTCTTGGGTAATTTCCATGGACTTTATGGCAGCTTGTTTTTCTCTATTAAGGAATAGGTGCAGGTGAATGTGGCGGCATGAGCTTGATATGGTTTCTTCCCTGGCGTCGGAAAGTGCCATCGCGGCACTCATGGATATGGAAAAAATCATCTCCAGCGACGCCGGTGTGCGCGATCCCTTATTTCATACTGGACTGACCTATTCATCTGATATGTTGCGGGTGGCAGGTTTTGTCGCACCCATGACTCTGACCAGGGACATTGTGAGGACATTCTCGCAGCCTGTGCTTGGCGAAAATGAGGTGCGAGCTTTGCGTCGGGCTTTGCTGGTATTGATTTCCTACCTGCGTGATGCGATAACATCCGGCGCCCGGCCTACCCTCTTCCTGTATGAAGAAGCCTTACTGTTATCTGACATCTCAGGGCATTTGCCTTCAAGCTGCGGTAGTTTTTTTGCGCCCTATGCGTTTTGGGATGTTGAGGACAACCTTGGCAGGACTGTCAGTGAAGCAGGCTTCAGTCAGGCACGTGAGGCTTATCAACGGGCTTTGCTTGGCTATCTGCGCAATCGGGATGGCAGTGGATTGTCGGAATTTGCACACATGTTTGAGCAGGCGGCAATACAGAGTGAAAACTCCTGTAACTATTCGGTATTTCGTTTGCCGGCAGCATTCCTTGCCGTCGTGGCAAGTCAGGATGCTTTTCTCAACCAGGATGAAATGCAACTGTTTTCCCTGCTTGATGCTTTTTTCTTCAAGCAAACCACGGTGGCGCGCTGCCCAGATCCAGTGTTGATTTCGCGTTTGCTTCATGTCATAGGCAAGGCAACAGTTGATGTCCCGCTGGTACTGGAAACACAGGAATATTTTAAACTGGATGGACTGCTCTCGGGATTGAGGGTGTGTAGTCAGGAATCGATAAGGGCGTGAATAGCGCAGGCTTGTGACAGGGTTAATGTTTCAGGTTAATGATGAAGCAATAATAAAAGGAGGTAATCATGGCATTGCCAGTATTGGCCGGTATGGCGGCGAGATACATAGGAACAAAAGTAGTGGAGCATGGCATAGAAAAACTGGCTACCAAGGGCATAGAAAGCGTGCTCTCATCGGGTGCTTTGAAAGAGGGGATGGGCAAGCTCGACCTGGCTGGCAAAATGGATATGCCATTCAGCCCATCAAAAATGTTGATGTCGTCAGTCATGGAGCCTCCGGTAAAATCATTGATGAAAAGTGCCGCTCCGGCAATGAAGTAAGGTTTGTGATGATGTTCTGATGTGAAGGGGCAAGCGCACCATGTGCGGCAAGGCCAGGATGTCTGTCGTCTGCTCAATGCATATCTTTGCATGTATCCATGTCATATAGTACGGACTGTTGTGCCGGTACTTCACATTCTTCGAGTGGACTCGTTCGCCACTTGCTAGCCAGGGTTAGCAGGCAGATAATCAAGCTATCTGCACTGCGCAGTTTCGTAACGCATGCTCGTCAGTTCTGTGGATGCGGGATTCAACTACACACTCAGCGCTATGAAAATTTCGGATCTGGTTTTATATGTCAGAATTTGGTTGCTGATGGCAACGATATGGTTCTTTGCAGCCGCCATCGAAAGATTCAGCTACCCATTTCGTTATGATGGGGAATTGCGCGCCGCCGATGTATTAAAACTTACCGGTGATTGCAAGGGATTGGCTGGCGACACCATGATTGCATGGCGCCTGTCGGCCGACAAGAAGAGTGTTGAGTATAAATGTCCGGCTTCAAAGCCATGGCCGTTTTATTCCACAAGTTCGAGTACTGATTTGCCACCGGCGATCTTGCGCGCCGTTACCGAGGCTAAAAAAGAAACTGGTAGAAAGTAAGTGACCAGCCGGACTTTGGGTGGCAGGTGGACATGGCTTACATTTTGGGGCCGGTTTTCGCTGCTGGTGAGTGGTCAAGTTTCTGACTGATCAGATCGAACAGTTCCGGTTCCACCTTGGTCCAGTTATCGCCGTTGAGTGCGGTAACGTTGGCAGTTTCTTTGGTGGCGGCGTCCTGGTACGGGCCAATTGCACTGAATTGTGAATAGCCACCTGCCTCGCGGCGTAAAGTGAAAAAATCGCCTTCAGCGTCTTTGTAGGTCCGTTCGGCAAATTTTTCGTCACCTTCGCTGCCATAGCCAAAATCAACCACTTCAAGCTTGGCTGGCATGATGCCGCTGTCTATGTTGCGCTGATGGGTAGTGGTGTCTTCGATCTGCTCGACAAAGCTCACCTGAAAACTGCCGCCCAGCATCGCGCGCTTGCCGATTTCGGATAAGGCGTCAGTAATCATGGACGCCGCATTGACGTTTTCCATTGCGACTTCATGGATGTCTACGCTAATCTGGTGTACGGATTTTCCTTCGTCAAGGCCTGGCTTGACGTCAATGGCGACATTACCAAATTTTTCCAGCTTATCGACTTCAACGCGAATTTTGTTGTAACGCTCGAAAATATCGGTGCTGATCAGGCATGCACCGGTGACGGTGACAGCCAGTTCGGGTTTGATGTCAAGGATGCCTTTTTCGCGCAGTATATTGGCGATTTCGACGCGCGCATACATTTGAATCTGTTTTGGATCTTCAAAATACAGCACCCCTGAAAGGACCCTGTCTTCTTCCGATTCAACAAGTTCAAATATGCGGTCTAGTTGCTCCTGTGCGACAAATTCAGGGTCAACTCCATTACGGCGAAGTACCTCAAGAATATCTTCCTCCGTAAGATCAATAGTTGAGCCACTCATCTTTGTCCTCTTGCTCTCATCAAGCAATTTTTTATTTTTAGCACGCGAGATATTACGAAATTAAAGTACGAAAGTCAAACCAATACTGGTAGTAGGCCTATTAGGCTACTGCACTAATATATTCACGCCGCCTACCTTGTTAAGCGAATATCTCGCAATTGATTTGTATGGTTTCATGCTCTAACCGTGCAGCTCGTATTGCGCATGTTGTCAGGTAAGTATCTAAGGATGTAATGTCAAATTTCAACTACTTCTTTTGATACTTTATTCTTTCCGTTGGTCGTGATAGTTGTTTGTTCGCGCAAAGCTTGCAAGCCCTCTATTCGTTCTGATGTCAGTCCATATGCGCATGACTATCAGGAGTGTCTGCAGCAATAGCGGTGATAAGTTTTTTTGAATTGTAGGGCAGCTGACAGCGACATACATCCCGTCGTTCCTAGTCTTACAAAATGTAACATTTTGCCTTGGTGGGACCGGGCCGCTCCCTCTACCATTGTCAGGCAAGCGCTGTTGATTCAGTCTTTTCTTTTTTATCCGAATGAGCACTTGTCCCGGTCATCAAAAAACTGATCATGGTTTCATGTTCGGCGTATTGGCAATCAAATACTGTATCGCGTGCCTGTGCTGATGATGAGTGGAAGTAGATTCGGAATATACTTGCAAAGTTAATGACCAGGCCACCTTGTTTGCGTGCCTGGTTTGAATTCGTTTTATTTGTTGGAGACATGTACGTGAAATCAAGCAAGCCCGAGTCTGAAAAAGTCACCAAAGTGGTGAAGCGTGAAAAACGCAAGCCAGCGGTCAAAGAAGTGCCTGTGGATGAGGTGTTTCCTGAATTGATGATAGTCGGGACCAATATTGCAAAAAACAAGAGTTACTATCTTGCGCAGAAAGAATTGATACAGCGTGTAGCGCATGGCATCTATATACCGACAGATCGCATTGCTGATGGTCAGGCCATTCTCAAGCGGCACGCCATTCGCCTCGCCAGTCTGCACTTCAAGAATGCAACCGGCCTGTCTTATTCCAGCGCGTTTACCCTGGAGGCCATTACGCCCGAAGCCGGTCCGCCACTGGTTTTTGTTGCCGGTGATTATTCCTATGGCCTTGAGCTGGGTGAAGGGGACATCAGGCTCATGCTGGTGCAATCCCTGCATCCGCCGTATGAAATGCTTAAGCAGGATGGTGAATATGAATTGTATGAGGACAAGATATGTTCTGATCCTATCGGCGAATTCGTGGTGAAAGTGCCGCGTCCGGAACTGCTGGTGTTGCACAATTTTGAGCGTGTCAAGGAGTGGTCGGAAAAAAGAATTGCCAATGAGCATCTGAAGAGCTTCGTCAAATGGATTGTTGACGCCAGGTATGACGGTTCCATCCCCGCATTCTCGGCCAATTTTGCTGAGCTGGCGATAAGATGCAATCGTTTGGAAGAGCATGATCATGCTGTCACCGCCCTGCTCGCAGAGGGCTTCTCCATGTCTGAAAGATACTTGCGGAAAATCGTTTGACTTTTGATTTTCGTTCGCCTAAACTTTGCCTCATATATGGGGGTGGCGCTACTGCCTGCGCCACAAAATGCGACTTAAAACACGAAGATTTGCCTTTCTGACTGATCGCTGCCGAGTGCAGCGACGGTGAGTTGAGTCTGGATGTATCAGAAGTGGCTGTCGGTTGTGTCGGTCACATTGCTGGTGCGTTCTGGATATATCGGATTCCCTGGATTGGTGTACCTGATAGCGTGCATGCTTAAATCCCCCATATTTGTTGTAAACCGTAGGGCAGCCACAGGCTGCTTTTTTATTTATCTGGGAAAGAGCAATTCGTGGATATTGAGGCGATCTTGACAAAGAACCATGGGCAGCAGACGGTTGATGCAAGAATGTCTTTACGGCAGGCGGTTCAACTGTGCGCGCAGCATTTGTGCGATATCGGCCTGGTGTTGAATGAAGAAATGATCGTTCCGTTTTCTTTTCGGAATTGCATGATTTTCCTTTCAAAACCAGATGGCCAATTGCAGGTGGATGTTGCAGTTTCCCAACCGGTGCAGATGGACCATGCCATTCAATCCATGCATTTGAACACCCGGTTTGTGATGAATGAAATGGTGGCGCAGGCTATAAGTTTGTATGGGGCAGAAGGTGATCAGGCATTTGCCATGTCCTTCCTGTTCCGGGATGGCTGTGGTCTGGTGAAGTTCGGACAAGACAAAGCTTACCTGGTTGAATTGATAGAGCGTATGCCTCTGTCGTTTGACCACCAGGTTGTATTCGCTGAGATAGAGGAGTAGCAGGTGAAAATTCTTTCAATGGTACTGGTCATGGTAACACTGACAGTCACCGGATGTGCTTCACGCCAAACTGCGCAGTATGATGATGCGGTTCCTGAAAATAATTTCAAAGGCATCGTGGAGCTTGATGCTGCAAAACACGCTCCTTTCATGCGTGACGTGCAACTGGCTGCGCCGCTTGCCGCTGATGTGGCTAGGCCCGACCCTGCGCTGATGAATTATTCCTGGTTTTACACACGTGGTGAAACGTATGGCCAGCATCTTGATGCCTGGGCACACAAGTTTGCTTTCCGTTTTGAGTCACGCATTCCTCTTGGTTACGATCCCTATGTACAGTCTGACGGCAGCTTTACTGGCAGTCTCTATTCCGCTCTTGAAGATTTGAGCACTTTTTCTGACGAAGGCAAAGCCAGTTTTCATCAATATCGGGACAGCAAACGTTTGCGCACAAAAAGCCTGCAAATCACGGTATATGAAAAGCAGCGTTATATTCGCGTAGAACTGAGAAACCCGGCAGCAGAAGTGGCTGAGGCTGAACGTGATGAAAAAGAGCGTCGTGAAAACGAGAAACTGGCAAGCAAGTCCGGTTTTCTTGATTTCTTTCGTTCAGCAAAATAAATAATCTCCCTGACCATGGTCTACGCCGCTTCTTCCCTTTTCTTGCTCGGTTTGCTGCTTATCGGGGTGCGCACCTATGTGCCAACCAGTATCAGCAGCAACAGTACCAGTTTCAAATCGCTGTCATACGCAGGCATGGTGGGTATATTGATGATAGCCATTTCCTGTGCCCTGACTGCTTATGTCGGCATTTTCAAGTCTAACGACCAGTTGCCCGCGCCTTCGCCTGTGTCAGGTGATTTTGGTTTCTCCGCCAATGCAGCCAGCACAAGTCAGGGTCCAGCGATCCAGAATGGCGCCGCACTGGAAAGAAGCGCCACGAACGCGCAAGCTGCGCCTGCAGAATCTGCGGTAAATCCCATGATGCAAAAAACAAATGCCACTGGAACACCTTCAGTCTTTTCTCTGGCGCAGGCAAGTCAGATGTGCGCCGGCTTTTCAGATGTGGCAATGGGCGCCCTGCTGGCAGGTGCAAAAAATGAGCCCTATGCACCTTATGAGTTAAAAGCCAAAGCACTGAGTGAACAGGTGATGCGTCTGCCTTTTGTACGTGAGGCGGGCGCTAAGCCTATGCAATACGTCTCTACTCTGTTTGCCACCTTGATTGAAGACCAGTATTACATCTCTCCCCAGAACCGTGCCGTGCAATTGGGCCTGATTGGCAAGGTAGATAGAAAACTCGCACTCGATGCCATGAATCAGGTCTGCGAACTGAAAATTCTGGAGATACGTGCAAAATGAGCTCACCAGCAGGCATGGATCAATTGACTTTGCTCAGCAAGACCATGGAGTCTTTGCTGGCGCCAAAATATATTTTTTTTGCCAATAACGCAGACGGCCGGGTTCACGATGGCATCGTCTATGGTAGCCGCGAAAATGACTGGATTTATGGTGAAGATGGCTTATTTCCGGCCATGCTGTACCTGGCAGAACGTCACTACAAAGACAGCTTCTTTGAAGGTGATTATGCGGTTGCCCCGGCAACTGGTACGCTTTCTCCAGGTTTTGGCATAGACTGGGTTGCTGATCCTGAATTCAAGAGTCGCACTGGCTATCGAGCACAGATTGCGGCGGGTGGTCTGGCAGTATCGCCCTCGGTGATTTTGCTATTTGTGCTTGATTCCATAGAGCGCATGCATCAGTACAGCTACAGGAAAGTAAAAGACTGGCGTTTCGAGATTGATGATGCGCAATTGCTGGAGGAGCTGGAAGAAAAAAAGATAGTAAATGCGAATGGTTTGCTCGATCTTTTTCAAATGGTGCTTGCACCTTTGCCTGAGCCAGAGCCAGAGAACGTATAAGACACATAGCAGTTCGCATGCTGGACATATCATAATTTGCATACAAGCCGTATAAAGCCGTATATTCGTAGGGAATTTCAATGTCGGAAAAGAAAGAAGCATCGCCACTCAGGCGAAAACTGATTCCTTCTGCTGATGCAAAGAAGGCGGCAGGTCTGACCAGTGGGGCAATCCGCCGTCTGTTCACCAGTGTGCGCTCGGATCGTGAGGAAAGTTTTACCGAGGCACAAGAGCGTCTGGGCTGGACCGAAGATGATATCGCCGGGTTTGAAGCATATAGAAAAAAAGAAACGGTCATCTATGCTGTGTTGACGGCAGTGGCTTTTCTGTTTGCCTGTTCTGCGCCGTATTCTCAAAACCCCTTGTCCCATTTCGTGACGTCACTGGCGGTAATGCTCATGATAGGCACCCGCTGGCTGGTCGCTCATTTCCGTCTGACACAGATTCGTCAGCGTGCCCTGTTTTCTTTTGCTGAATACCTGGGAATACTGTTTCCCTTCCTGGCGGAAAGCGTCAAGGAAATTGGTGCGGGACTGGACGAGAAGAGCACGGATGGTACCGTCAAAAAAGCAGAGGATGTGAACAATGTTGTCGACCTGAGCAAGAATCACAGCTGAGGTAGTCATCATGGATGCCTATATCGCGCCACCGGATACTGCATCGGAAGCAGCTTTTTATTCCTGCATCAAGGGAGCGTCAGAATATTACAAAGTACCGTCCATGGCTTTATTGTCGATTTATGCGCAGGAACGCGGGTCTTCGCAGCAGACTGCAAGGAACCAGAACCGCAGTCAGGACTATGGGCGTTTCCAGATCAACGATGCGAGCTGGAAACAGTATCTGGCCGAACATCATATACGCCTGAACCAGGTGCTGACGGATAATTGTCTGAATGCTTATGTTGGTGCGAATATTTTCAAGCAGCGCTATGTGGTGTGCAAATCGGACGTGTGGTGTGCCATCGGCTTGTATCACTCTGCCAATGAGCCGCATCGTAGCAATTATGTAGAAAATGTCTACAGCAAATACAGATCCTTGCAAAAGGATACCAAGTTTTTAAATTGGTTCCGTTCACTGGCTTTGTATGATGCCAGCACCGGCAACTGGGAATATTTTAGAGGAGGAGCAGTGCATGCCGCCACCACAAGCAGGTAATTCAGGAAACGACAACTCCAGCGATGGCTTGTGGAGCATGCTCCTGTTCGCTGCAGGAGTGTTGGTACTCTGGTTCGCCGGCAAGGGCTTTATCGTTGGTGCCATTTTCCTGTTTCGCTCTTATGTCACCGGGCCGCTGATCGCTTTTTTTGACGCTGATGTCGGCGCTGCGCTGGAGTGGATGAGGCATGCGCCGTATGGAGAGGTTGAGTATGCCGAGTTTGCCGCCAATGGTGAACTGATTGGCCGGTACACAAAAGTCCCGGCCATGCTGTTGTGCATGGCCATGGGGGCATATATTTACTTCAAGCACCCATCACAGAAATTCAAGCGTCGCTGGGACATGTTTTCCCTATCGAAAAAAGAAGTCGTATTGTGGCCCTGCATTACGCCTGTGCTCAATGCCAATCTTTTGAAAACACCAATAGAAAGCGGGCGTTGGGCGTGGAGCACGACACCCAGAGAATGGGTGGAGAAGAATCAGTTATGGGAGAACTATGAAGAAATCTCACCGGTCAGCGGCTTGCCGGTTGAACGTCGCCGCCTGAATATGGCAAAAGCTGAGATAGCATTGATCAAACAGCTGGGTCCGCGTTTTACCAGTTTTAATGATCTGCCGCCTTACCTGAAAGCTTTGCTGGGTTCTTTTATGGCCAAAATCTGTGGCGACAAGAAAACGGCACTGAAGATACTGAATCAATTGTCCGCTTCCAGTACTGCGGTTGGTGTTGCCAGCAACGATGTCAGTGCAAAACTGGCGCTGGCCAGTTTTGATACCGAACTGGGTGTTGCCTGTTTTGAACGTTACAAGAGTGACGAGAAAATTGTCAAGATACTGGCGCGCCATGCCTATCTGTCTACGGCCATGCTGGCCCTGCTGGATAAGGCGCGTGCCAGCGGTGTGGTGGCTTCGGCTGAATTCTTGTGGCTCAAACCGGTCAATCGTACCCTGTTTTACATGTTCAATGCATTGGGGCGTCGCACTTGCTGGATGGATTCTGCTGGCATATTTGCGCATTACCAGGCTGAACTGCAAACCAGCAAGAAAGTGGTAAGGCCGTATGTAAAAACAGCGCTTGATGGTCTGGCATCCTATCTCGAAGAATATATCGACGCTTAGGGTGGTCAGTAATTTTCACTATGTTTTTTTAGGATTATGGAATGTTAAAGAATATCATCAATCGTTTCGAGACTTATCAGGCGCTCAACGTCAACAAGAATTTCAATTCCCAGGAACTGACCGTACTGGGCAAGATATTGCTGGAAGGTTCGCGCGAAGTTGAAGTGGCAAATGTCATACGCTTCCCTTCCATAGAACGTGGCTTCTCCATTTTTTCCATAGAGACCGGCGCTGCACTGTCTGCTTCGCCTAAAGTGGCAAACTCAACAGAAGAAGGGCAGACTGCAACAGTTGCTGCCACGCATGCTGAAAGTGCCTTGCCCAGACTCGCCACGGGCCTGGTCAATGAATTGAAAAACGATGCTTACCACCTGATCGTAAGACAAGGTAATACGCTTGAGAATGGCATGGTGCTGGCATCATTCAGCAATGTGCAGAGTGCCGGCATGGCCTTGCGTAAATTGGCCAAGCTGAACGCCAGAAAGAGTCGTTTCTGGAAGATACTCGGCTTCCTGATCGTGGTGTACCTGTTGCTCTCTCTTCCGATGATCAAGCGAACTCCTGGAAAGTCCGTGGAGGAGATTACCAGCAGCATGGAACTCCGTAATCCTGAAATCGCACGCCAGGTGGAGAACGCCAATCGTGCCCGTACTGTCGGTAGCGAGATCATGAGCCAGTCTTTGCCGGCTGCGCCTATGCAACCTGATCCTGGTTCCATGCTCGGTGGTGCTACCGTGCCGCAGACTGAAAGTCAGCCAGCGGCGCCAGTAACCAAGCCAGCCCAGGCGAATGGCAATTTTGGTTTTTGAGCTGAGCACAATCTCACGAAGAGTATTCGTGGCGCACTGTTGAGTACAGTCGAGCCATGTCATTTGATGCACAGTGTTGCCAGTCTTGTTGTTGTCAGTATTAATCCAGTTTCGAGGGAAGCATGTCCCAACCACACCAGGCGGGTCTAGAGCCAGAAAACGAGGTGAAAGCTCATCACCGGCGGCGTGATACACGTCCGCAGTTGCAAAGAATTAAAGAAGACATCCTGTTCAAGCCCGAGGCTGCATGCATACTGATGTTTGTGGTCGGGGCTGCCGCCATGATGTTCCCTGCCTGGCATGAATACATCGTGGTATTTTGCGCCTTGCTCTTCTTGTACATACGCTCCAGTTTCAAACACTATAGCCTGCCTTTTCGCATGCCGATGTCGACAGACTACAATCCTGCTGCCGATGATGGCAAGGGACGTTCTGGCATCATCGACCCGGAAGAAATCAATCCGGCTACCGACAAACCAACCTGGGCAAAAGGTATTTCGCATTTTGGCAACCGGAAAAAAGATGATGCCGAATTGTGGTTCAACAACGACGACCTGCGTACCCACATCCTGATTTTCGGTTCTACCGGTAGCGGTAAGACTGTCACTCTCGTATCGATGGCGTATAACGCCCTGATGCAAGGGTCGGGATTTATTTTTGTTGACGGTAAAGGCGATGCGAGCCTGTTTGCCACCATTTTTTCCATGAGCCGGGCCATGGGCAGGGAAGACGATTTCCTGATCATCAACTTTGGTACAGGTTCACGCGATATCGAGGGCCCGCAACTGACCAAGCTCTCCAATACCATCAATCCCTTTGCTTTTGGCGCATCTGATGCATTGACACAGTTGCTGGTAGGTTTGATGGGCGATTCTGGCGGTAGTGGTGATATGTGGAAAGGTCGCGCGATTTCCTTGCTGACAGGCTTGATGATAGCACTGGTGTCATTGCGTGATGCCGGCCGTATTCTGCTTGATGTGGAAGTCATTCGCGACTTCATGCAATTGAAGTATATCGTTGCTCTGTCCAATGGCAAGAATCCTATTGATGGCACACCCATCAAATTATCTGATCGCGCCCAGGCAGCGATCAAGGCTTATCTGAGTTCCCTGCCAGGCTTCGTTGAAAAGAAAGGCGCAGACCAGTCAGCCACCACGCTGGAGCAGCATGGCTATCTGCAGATGCAGTTTACCCGCGTACTTGGTTCCTTGTCCGATACACTGGGCCACATCTTCAAGACCAATCTTGGCGAGGTTGATTTATACGATGTCGTTGTCAACCGTCGCATCCTGGTGGTCTTGTTGCCGGCACTGGAAAAATCCCAGGACGAACTGGCCAACCTTGGTAAGGTTGTCATCATGAGTTTGAAAAATATGATGGCAGCAACCCTGGGTGCGCAAATGGAAGGCAGCAAGATGGAGGTGCTTGATAACCGCCCCACCAATGCACCCTCACCATTCGTCACCATCCTGGACGAATACGGCGCCTATGCCGTACCTGGTGTTGCCGTGATGCCGGCCCAGGCGCGCAGTCTGGGATTCAGCATGGTGTTTGCCAGCCAGGACATGCCGGGCTTTGAGAAGGCATCCAAAGAAGATGCTGCGTCCATTGCCGCCAACTGCAACATCAAGATTTTTATGAAACTTGAAGATGCGGAACGCACCTATGAGATATTTGAAAAATCCGTGGGCATGGCAGATGTCATGGTGATGGGTGGCATGCAAGCCAATACCAATGGCATAGGCACCAATTACATGGACAATATGAATGCCACGATGGAACAGCGTTCCCGTGGGTCATTGCAGGACCTGAAAGAACAAAAGCCGGGCGAGGCGCATATCCTGTTCAAATCCAGGATCATACGTGCACGCATGTTCTCATGCGGCATGGTCGATGAAAGAAACCTGCTGGGCAAGTACCGGCTCAATCACTTCATCAAGGTCAAACCCCCGGCCTATGGTGAAATGGCTGAATGGGACTTGCCTGCCGACGCGATACGCAAAAAAGTGGAAGAAACTGCGACTCCTGCGCAGGCACAACAAGCACCACGCACTGAAGAAGCCAGCAGTGTTGCTTTCGCCAAAACCAGGGCTGCCGAAGCGATGGCAACTACGGCTGCTGGCAATGTTGGTGACGCCGGTGCAAATACGTCGCCGACACCCGAACGTGCAGCCAGGACCTTGTTCAGCAAGCGCTCTTCCCGGAAAAAAGCAGAAGACCTTGAATTCGATGGATCGGTAGTCAGCATCTTTGGCCGCAGCAACGAAAGCCTGGATGCCGACAGCAGAGCAGTTGTAGCAGATTGGGCGGGAGAAACAACGTCGGCCTTGCATGAACAACTGGCGGGGCCTGCTGCTTATGAGGTCGCCTGGCAGACCGAGCAGACGCTGAGTGAACTGTATGCCATGGAAGAGCAGACTGGCAAAGGGCGGCAGCCACAGATATTGATCGATCGCCAGCATACTCATGCGGCACTGATGGCCATGGACCGGCTGTTCGGGCTGAATGCAGCGCAGGCAAAAAATCATGCGGATCATGTTGTGCATGCGATTGCTGCGAATGCCTCTTATGTCTGCGGCACGGTACCGGCAAAACGGCCGGAACAGAGCAGCCTGCTGGCGACATTCAGGCACAGGTATGCTCCCAAGTCAGCAGCTTGAAGGCAAACGTGATAGCAATGGAAAACTCAGGGCAGCAAACTGACGGCAAACAGGGCAGGCGCGATTTTCTCGCCAGCTCGTTCGCCATGGCTGCGGGCCTGATATTGCCTGCAAGCGCCATCGCTTCAGCCGGGCAGTTGTTCCGGCCGGATTTTTATTACCCTGCGCACGTCGGCAACGGCCAGATACTGCGACGTATTTATCTGACCAGGGAGGCATCAAAGTGGCATGCCGCTGAAAAAGCTGATTTTTTGTTGTGGGACAAGGACGGCAGGATAGATGCCGAAGGCTATAAACGCTTCTGCTGGTTCCTGCGCGACGTCAGGAGTGCCAGAGTGGTCCAGGTAGACATGCGCCTGGCCGCATTGATTACGGCCTTGCAGAGCCACTTCTGGTTCAATCAGGGCATACATGGTTACTACCACCTGACTTCCGGCTATCGCTCATGGGTAACCAATGACAATACCGAAGGTGCAGCAGCAGATTCCGGCCATGTGTATGCCGGTGCAGCCGATGGCTGGCTTGATGGTGTCAGCACCGACAGCCTGGCTGATGTGGCGCTGGGACTGAGGGCTGGCGGCGTAGGTTTATACAAAAAACGTGGGTTTGTGCACACTGACGTGGTAGGCAAACCAAATTTATGGAAGGCATGAAGCAATGCAAAAAAACTGGATATTAAAAAATGCCATACTCGGATTGAGTATTTCGCTTTCTCTGTCGGCCATGGCGGCGACGGACTGGAAGAAAATCATGACGGCGCGCGGGAGCAAGGTCGTCAAGGAATTCTCTTCTCCCTCAGGATTCCGTGGACTGGTTGTAGAAAACTCCGGTGTTGAGAAGACCTTCTATGTAACTGAAAACGGTGACTATCTTTTCTCCGGCGAATTGTTCGGTGAAAACGGCTCGCCTGTCTCTGCCTCTACCGTGGTGCCCAAGTCAGCACCTGACTGGAAGCGCATCATGCAGGAGAAAGGCAATAATGTGGTCAGTGAGTTTCGTTCTGCTTCGGGTTTCAAGGGTCTGGTGATAGACCGTAACGGCAGTAAAAAGATTTTCTACGTCACGGCCAACGGCAAGTTTCTTGCTCTGGGGGAAGTATTCAATTCTTCTGGTGGTTCCATTACCAAGGAGGAAACTGCGCAGCAGCTCGGCTCCGGAGCAGCCACTCCGCCAGTCGCGGCTGCAAGTGAAGTCGACAAGACGATTTCAGAGCAAAGCAAGATGCTCAATAGTATCCGTGAGCTTGAAACCATGCCTACGGAATTCAAGAACAAGGTGTTTGCAGCTGCCGAAAAATCAACAGCCTGGGTAGAAGAGGGGAGTGGCAATAATATTGTCTATGTCATCTTTGATCCGATTTGTCCGCATTGCCATAAAACCTGGGAAATGTTGCGCCCTTATGTGCAAAGAGGCCTGTTGCGGGTACGGTGGATACCTGTGTTATCACTGAGCGGCAATAATATGCAGAGCCCGTCGGCGCAGATGGCGGCCTATTTCCTCAACAATCGCGGTGAGGCAGATATCGTCGACAAGATGTTTACCAAGACGATCAAATCCATACAACCCGATGACAGGATGGCGCGGGCTCTGTCACAAAACCTGCTTTTCCTGCGCGATACCAATTTCCGCGGCACACCATTGCTGATCTATCAAAGGGCTGGCGAAAAAAATGCTTTCATTGTCCCAGAGCAACCTGAAGTCGCACAAATTGAGCGCATGATCAGGAAAAATTGAAACCAAATGTATCCTTTGTCAGAGATTGCCTACAAAACGACATAAAAACATACATGAAGACATGAAAAAAAGTGGCTGGTCCTGGTGTGAGATCAAGATGAAGCGAGTTTATCGTTTGCGTCTCCTTTAGCCTTGCCTTGACTGAAAATCAATGCATCATAACCGCTGAAGAGCTCACATTTGTATTAACCGGGAACCCCATAATTGAACAGACGAGGACGTAGTAAGCGTTGTTTATTTACTATTTTCATTTTTGTCAAGTGGAATTGCAAATAGAAACAATATGCAAAAGCCGTTTGGGCATGGCGCTATAGGCTGAATATGGTCGCTAGGTTAAGATACGAAGCTTGAACACCTGCTATGAAGCGAATCTGGCGAAATTTCTGCAAAGTAATATGCCTTAATAAAAATGTCGACTGCAAAGAAATAAATTGTATTAATTCATGTGCTTGACATTCTTTCCTGCAAGAATCATCAGTGCCGGATAGCTTCATGTAATAAGGCGAGGAAGTCGATAGGGACAAAATGATTTATTTCTGGATTTTGTTGATGGTGTTGCTGTGCATGGCAGTTTACGCTTTTGACCAGCAAACCGAAGTTGATCCTGAAGTCGCAAAGCCGCGCAAACTGGTGATCAGACTGATAGTCTGGGCATTGAAGTTGCTGCGGCAGGTGGGCAGAAATATCGTGCAGGGATTTAAACACGATGTTGCGGGTATCGTCCCGCGTAGTCAGTTAAAAAAGCGAGAGCAGCAAAGCTCGGAACAGCAAGATTGATAAGAGCGTTTTAGTTTGGAGCCTTCAGTGAACGAAATCATGAATGAGGATTTGAAATCTTCAGCACCCGGAGCCAGGCCACAAACCAAGTGGGCGGATCTGATGATGCACACTGTCCGTATGGTCGTGGCCTATGATCCACGACAGCAGAGCAAGCGTCTGTGCTTGCTGGGTTCCTTGTCCGCCGCTCAGCGTCGCTTGCTCATGCTTGAAGGGTTCTACGAAGAGCAAGGGATCCTGTTCCGGAATGAACTCAATTTTGGCCTGGCGCAATTGAGCAACATTTTTCCTTATGTGCGAGTGGTCAGTAAATATGCAGAAGAAATAGGTGTGACTGTCAGTGATCTGCTGGCGATGCATCTGGAGTTGAAGAGAATTGCCGCGGCCCGACCAACGATATTGAGTACTAAGCCGTCGGTAGAGAGCGACACGGCTCAGGCAAATCTGCCACGTCCATTGCTGACGATTGAACCTGTACCTTTTTCGAGCCGTTTTTCCAGTGTACGAACACATCTTGCACAAGCCGATTTCAATCGCCTGAAAAAATCCATATATATCCGTGCCGGTTATCGTTGCGAGATTTGCGGTGAAAACGGTTTTGAGCAAGGACACCAGCATCCTGTCGAATGTCACGAAGTATTTGAATTTGACGAAACCAGCGGTACACAGAAAATGTCAGGCCTGATGTGCGTCTGCCCAAACTGTCATTCAGTAAAAAACATAGAGTTGACCAGAGCCAAAAGTGAAGAGGATTTTGAGGCTGCATTAAATCGCCTGGCCAGCATCAATGGCTGGAGTAAATCGCAATCTATGGCGTATTACCAACACTCCATGCACGTTTGGAAAGAACGTTCTAAAAAATCCTGGATATTGAATTTACAGTTACTGGATGGTATAGGTCTGCAGTTTCCCAGTGATAATGGTGCCATGTTAAAGCGAGTCAAGCGAGGACGTGAAGCCAATCCCGTCCTCCCGTTTCTGGCACAAATGCCTTTAAGTGGTATGAAAATGTATGCCCAGGCAGGAGTTCAGTCAGAGATTTGATGTAAAACAAGTTCTCAAACAAAAAGCATCATGTGTCGTTCCCGGCACATGATGCTTTTTTTATGGCAATAATCAGGCTGTAATTTCCGTATGGTCATCTCATGTCTGATCTGTGTGACGTAGCACCTCAACAAACAGACACTTTTAGTGGACTGCATGATTATTTTGGGCGGAGTTGCTTGTATTTTTCAGTATGCTCTCTCGTCGCTATCTGTTCTTGTTTGTGCTTTGATGCTCATCAGGTCAAACTGATGAGCATCAGGCTGGCTTTTGTAAAGTGCATTTATTTATTTACAGCGGCGACGATATTGGACGCTTTCTTGCGTACGTCACGACCTACACCACCCAGTGCTGGCGCACTTTCGGTAGCAGCCTTGCCTCCAGCAGCATCCACACCCTGTTGAATATTACCAGCAGTTGTCTGGGCTTGAGAGCCAACTGAATCACTGCCACCTATCCAGCGCATGATATTGTCGGGACCCGTATTGATGAGGCCAAATACCATCAAGATCATTTTGGTGGCAATACCTGAATATAAGATTAAGGTGCCGAGGATAGTCATCACACCAACCATGGAACCTTCGGTCATATTTGACAACGCCTGGAAAAATCCTTGATTGATGAAAGTCATGATAGGCTTGATCAATACCATTGCAGCAAACAGGAAAATCACCATGAGTGCCGGTCTAACCAAAATAGACAGGACAAACATATAACCTGGCGAACCACGACCTGCAATGTCATGGCCTTCAGGATGCATGTGGGCTATGGCCCAGATTGGCGCGGCAACGACTGCTTCCACAAACGAAATCAACCACCAGGCTACACCTGTCACCCAAAAAACATAGGGCATCATGGGCAAAATGATACCCAGGAACATCCCCATGCTCAGCATCGCCCCAACTACTGCGGAGAGTATTATCGACATTGTGGGGTCATCGCTCTTGTCCTGCTTGTTTGTGGTCAAAGCGCCAGCCCCGTAAACCAGCATGGCTTCTGCGGAAACGATAGTGGTGTCACCGATGGATTTCAATTCTATGAGTGGATCCAGGCCGTATTCTCCGATTTTTCCAACTTTGGCAAATTTCAATAACCCGGTGGAAATTCCATCTGTGACATTGGTCCAGATTTTTCTGACATCTGAACCCAGGCCAAAACGTGGAGTTTGACTGTCTATTTTTGACGCAAGGCTATTGGTACCGATTACAGCCTGCTCTACATTGTTTAAAAAGGCAGAAAAGGCAGAATTCTGAAGGTCATTCGCCATGCCACCAATGTTGGGGACAGTATAGGTCGCATGAATTGAGCCATTGATGACGTTTTGTACTGCATTATTCAGATTGCCAATCTTCATATAGAAAGAACCAGCATGCAGCCAACCACCGTCTTTCATTTGCGCTTCCATCTTTGCTGCCCATAAGTCAGAGGGCGCCAAATTTTGAAACAAATATTTCTTTGAATTAAGTTTGATTGCTGCAAGAAGGTCTTGTTCGTATTGAAACTGAACAGTGGATATCACATCACTGACCGAATTTGCAACGCCTGGAAATAAGATGTTTTTTGAAGCGTCATCGGCAGCGAGTAATGCGATTGCCATTGTATTCAAGTCCTTTGACGGACCAGAGTAATTCCCAGCGCCCGCCAGCATATCCATGATGATCTTCTTGTGAGCCTTCCGCATCTCGTTTTCAAAAGGAACCACCTGTGTATCGCGGTCAAACAAAGTGAGCGAATCAACTCCTGTCATATTGAACATGTCGGTAGGGAAAGTCTTTGCATCGGCGATGATGGTGCTGCAGGCTGCGTCACTGGAAATAACACTGTCACATCCGACAAGCCCTTTGTAGCCGTCGAGCAGCATTGTTCCGGTGCCGGTCGATCCCCAGCGCAGAGTGCCGCAAAAACCCGCGCTTTGCGCACTTTGCGAACCATAAGCCCGGTAGGTGATTTGCTGGTCTTCTTCAACAGGATCAATGTGCATGTCGAATTTTTCACCTGCCTGCCGACAGGCAACCATCAAGAATGCCTGCTTGGCTGTTTTGTTGGGTGCCAGATAAGGAGGGGAAATCAGTGTTTGGCTGGTGACTGCCTGATGCGCCACTTTCCAGATGGAGCCGCCAAGCCCCACCGCCTGTAGGCCGCACCAGATCAGCACAATCTGCAGAAAGGAATAGCCTGCAACTGTAGGCAAGAGCATGGCCATGCCCCCGGCTGTCCTAAGCGGCACCATCATGGTGTCCCATTTCTTACCAAGCCATTCACCGTCCTTTGCTGTATGGACCGCGCCGCCAATATAAGTGTAGGCCATGATAATCATGCCTATGACAAGAACGCCGGCATTCATGGTGCTTAACAGCTTTGAGAGAATGTTGTCGCCATTTGAAACGATGGCGCCGCCATAAATACTGGTGACAACAGGGCCGAAAACAAATTTCAGAATTTGTATGGAGTAATCACCGGATTCTCCTTCGGGTGTCCAAAAATTGCCGGCGTAGGCGTTTGTCGCCACGACAATCGACATGAGCGCAAGCAAGACAATTTTGTTCAGGTATTTAGGCATCCGCATAGCTATCTCTTTATGGCTGATGATTGGTTTGCATATCAATTCACCTGAATTCCCTTTGATCGATTTCGTATTCATCACGGATGGACAGGTAAGTTGTAATTAAATTCAAATAGGTGTTACGCGTTTTCTCTTTCGGCCCGACGAGGCTGTCATCCCTGGTCGATCAAGTGGGCTGCCGATTGTCGGCGTTAAATCCATTGCCTGGGTAAAAGCTCTCTCGTGATAGCGCTTCTCAGTTTCTCCGACAAGATTTTCGCTGGGCTTCTTTTTCAGTTTTTTGCCGGGATGCTTCAGGTCATCATTGGCATCCAGTACCAGTACTGGCTTGACCGTGGTCTTACCGTTCAAGGTGACATGCGCCTCATTGAGCGCTATCGCATTTGCATTATTGGTTCTGCCATTTGCCTGGTTCGACATCTCTGACGCGATATCAGCCGCATGCAGCGCGTTGGCCACCAGCATGCCTGCTACCGGGCCCAGCATCATATCGGCGGCATGATGCACGGCATCGATCGCCTTGTGCTTCTGCATTTGCTCGCCCATTTCATCCGCCAGACCCTCGGATTGTTCTTTTGCTAAATGGGTGTTTTGTGGTGTTGATTGATTGTCCAAATTTTACACCAATTAGTTTTTTACTTTCACTTTTTCAATTATTAATGATAACCTGTTGCTAAAAAGTCGACAAGTAAAATAATGAATTTAAAAAAACGTTCACATGTATACGTTTTTTTAAATAAAAGTAAAAAATACAATGGTATTTTCTTTAAACAATTCTGTAGTTATAATATGTAAGTGTTGTATTCTATTGGTATGGGTGGTGAATGATTGATCTGACAACTTCTGGTTTGGAAGATTACTGGGGTGAGGTGGCTCCCAGTGCCCCTTTCATCGTCGCCTCAATGGATGCAGTGGAGGATTGGGTGGTGGACCGCAACGGGGTTGTGGATACGGATCTGAGCTCACTGGTTACTGAATTGCCAGGCATGCTTGCACAAGTCCTGGAAGGCGGCTCTCAGGGGCAAAAAGCAGAATTTGTTGCTGACTTGATTGTGGTATTGGCTTACCTGCGTTCCTCAAAAGCATTGCGTCTTATTCACTGGCTGGAAACCGAATTTCCTGGTTTCGATTTTTTACGCGAGGCCAGGCAGTTATATGAAGAAGGCGGGGTCGCGAGCATGGACAGAGTTGCCTATAAATTGTTGATGGACAGATTGCGCTTTGCCAGTAAGACGGCTTTGCTGCAGACGGTATTTTCTCCTGAGCGCCTGCTGGCGGTACGTAATGCTATTGAGCAGAATGTGAATAGATGATGCTTGCCCTTTTGCGTTTCTTGTTGTGTTCAGGTTTTTTGCTCGGTGCCTTATTGCCGGGCGTAAGCGTGGCTGACGGCATGTCTGGTGTGGGTGATTTGACGATCACGACACTTGATGTTTCAGCGCAGAAGATTTTGGCAGCCAATGGGGTCGTCGGTGCAACACAGGTTGACATGAGCCTTATCGATGATTGTGCCAAGAAAAAGAAGGACGCTGGCGATGACGCAAAAAAAGCAATGGCAACTTCATTGACGCCCAGCGACACTGCGAAAAAACTGAATGATAGCGTGAACGCCTGTTTTGCAAATATACAGATGATCTCCATGGCTTTCAATTTGCCGACCAGTTTTAGTTTTACTGAGCTGTTTGAGCAGATATTGAAACAACTCATCGAAAAACTGGTTGACGAGGTCATCATGAAAATATGTGCGGCGGCAACGGGTGCCTGGAATTCTGCAGTGGGTAATGCGATCAATACGATTAATTCCGGGATCAATCAGTCGGGTATTAATACCTTCGGTACTTTTGTCTCTGTTGGTAGTCCACCACCTGCACCGATGGCGCCTGCGTCTGTGGCTCCGGCGCCTGTCAGCCCACCTTCACCCATTCCAGGGCTGTAACGGGATTGTCGAGGGATGACTGGGGTGGTTTTGTAGTGATAAGTATGTAGCATGTCGGCATGCTGGCATGGGTCAGCACAATGATTGAAAAGTAAGGAGCTTAGGAATGCGAGAAGTGATGAAAAAAACCATTTGCCGGACATTGATCCTTGCGATGTCAGTCATGCCTGTTCTTGCCAGTGCTGACAGTGTCATTACAGTTGGTGCAGTTGGATCAGTCGATTCACCCCTGGTTACGATTGATGTCAATACGCAGAAAGCCATGCGTGCTGCACAAACATTTGGGTCAAACGAAGTGAAGGCTCGTACCTTGAACAATTGCGGAACTTTGGTCGATAAGGCAATGAGCGATGCGGGTAAGAACGTGGCTGTCGCGGCGGCACCTGGCGATCCAGTCAAAAAGTTTAATGACTCCATTAATTCCTGCCTGGATAACATTCAGACGATTTCGATGCTGTTCAATTTACCGACCAGTTTCAGCTTCACTGCTGCATTTGAAGCAATTCTGAATCAGCTTATCGAAAAACTGGTGAGTGAAATCATCATGAAAATCTGTGCAGCTGCAACTGGTGCATGGAATAGCGCGGTGAATAATGCGGTCAATACCGTCAATTCCGGCATCAATCAATCAGGCGTCAATACATTTGGTACTTTTGTCAGTGTCGGCACAGGTAGTCCACCACCACCAGCGCCGAAGGCGCCTGCACCTATGGCACCGGCACCTATGAAATCTCTGTCGACCATCCCAGGCTTATGAGTAAAGGCTAAGCGATGAAAAACTTGAACAAAAAAATTGTGGCAATAGCGGTTTCCTGCACGCTGGCATTGCCAGTGGCTTTATATCCTTTGCGTGCGTATGCCTGTTGTGGTGATGGTGCAATTGCCGCTGCGGGGGCAATCACGGCTGGCGGTACTGTCGCCGGTGCGATAGCAACGGCTGCTGCCGGCATTATTGCCGCCATGACGGAAATTGTGGAACTGCAGATATTGCCCGAAATCTGGGGAGCCGGCGCCAAGGTCAAGGCAGCTGTTGAAATGAATGGTGCCAGGGCTAAGGTGCTGGCAGAGGGAAAGATAGCAGTTGATGGCGATATCAAGATCAACGAAGCAGCCGCTATTGCCCTCTTGAATGTACGCGATCCCATGTTGAATGGTCAGCGTAATTGTTACGACCTGGCTTCTTCAACCACCCTGGGTTCTGCAGTGGCCGGGGTTTCTCCCAATTCACAGAGTGTGCAGGAGAAAGTGAATTACTTCCGCAATGGTTCACCAGATATCCGTACTGAAATGGCCAAGCGCTATCAGGACGATATGACCTATATGGACAGCTCCGCCGAAGGCAAGCGTTACTACCAGGCACCGGTCAATGCTTCCAAGACCGTGCTGGCGTCAGCAGACCAGCCACTGGATGATGCCGGTGTGATTGCAGCGTCCCGCTTTGCCATCAACGTCGTCGGTGAACCTCCCAATACACCTGCCAATGTGGCTGAAATTTCCAAAACTGCAGCTGGCAAGCAATGGCTGTCAGCAAACAACACCTACGCTGCCCGTGCATCCGTTCCCCTGGCAACGATGGAAAATGGAGCGCTGATGCGCAAGGTGGATCCTAGTTTAACGCCAGAATCGATGGGCGTGGTAGCACCAGGGCTGACGGCCTTGTCGCCTTTGCAGGCCATGAAATTATTCGTGGAAAACCGCTTTGTTGACCAGTCCTGGTATCTGACCTTGTCACAATACAATACCAACGGGTTGTTGCGCGAACTGAATAAGATGATGGCATTCAAGAGCTGGATGGACTATCAATCCTATGTGCAACAGGAGCGTGTAGAGCAAAACCTGGCAACGCAAGTGGCCATACTGAATGAAATCGCTGTCAGCCTCAATCCAAATTACACGAAAAATCGTGAAATGGCTATACGTGCGATTGGTAGCACTCCCTAATCGACGCACTGAAAATTACACCAACCATGCGCATGTTTTTCAATAAACAAGAATTGCAGCCACAACCCGCCGCCAGGAAAAGTGTTCCTCGGCGCTATGTCTGGTCGTTGTTGAGTTTTTTGCTGCTCCCCCTGTTTTTTGCGTCCCGGTCGGTATGGGCGTTTTATTGTTGTGAGGTCTGGTCCCCTGCCATGCTGGCGGGTATATCTGAAGCAACGGGGACTATTCTGGCAGCGATTTCAGCAGCAGTGGCTTCGTTTACATTGGCACTCAATGGCTTGGTCAACTATCAGGTTTTGCCAGAAATTTGGGGGGCCGGGGCCAAGGTTGCGGCAGCCATAGAGATGAATGGTGCGCGTAATAAAGTTGCCAGTGATGGTGAAGCTTCAACACTGCAGGGAAAATCTTTCCTGTATGGGTCCCAGGTGGGCCTGAGCGTCAGTCCGCCAAAAGGGCCGCAGGAAGCAGCGACAGCGGCCTTGGTCAAGAACATGGGGAGTGATCATCCAGCCAGGGTCTGTAACGAACTGGTGGCGCAGACACAGGTTACGCCGCTGACTTCTTCCGGCACTGCGATTGCTGCAGATGCGATGAATACGCGTATCGTCAACAGTATGCGAACTTCGCGCATGGCGGATGCTGAAGCCAGCTACAATCGCCATTCCACTTCATACTGCAGTTTGTCTGATGTCTTTAACGGCATCTGCTACGCAGCTGCGGCAGATCACATGCAAAACCTGGATGTGATGCCTCCTGGTTATAACCAGGACGGGGAGACTAGGACTACGCAGTTGTCTGAAGAAGAAAAACGTGCTGCCATGATCTGGTCAGAAAATGTCCTTGGCATGGGCAATTACCCGGCGATGGATTATTCCGAAGATACCTATAACTCGGACACCAGAAAGGCATTTTCGGGCAGTAATAATGTGGTCCAGGCGCGTATGAGTACCGTGGCGCATTCCCTGAATTCCCAGATCGCCCGCCGCAGCAAAGTGGTGGTGGCTTTTAATGCAGATAATTCTGCCCGTGCTGACGTGGCCAACCAGATTGCCGACGCCAATCCCAACCTGGACCCTGCCGCAACGACAACTGGTGCACCGGAAACTCAATCAAGATGCGCTGCCAGCATGGACTTTGCGCAGTACGAAAAAATGGGTAAGGCTGATGTCAACACCGCAATCAACAACTCTTTCGCCAACGCTGATTCTGGTACTCCTTTGCTCAATTTCGGTGTCTCCAGATCAGCCTGGCATTACTATGCCTATGTAGAGTCGACCAAAAATCCTACGGCGGTCAGTTCTGCTGGCTATTACGGTTTATATCAGATGGGGGTCGGTGCTTTGGCTGACGTCGGTATGAGCGGCTTGATGCCAACGGCTGTTTTCGATCCCTATCAGAATGCGATAGCGGCCAAGAAATACGCAATAGCCAATATTGCTGCGTTTTCCAGTACCTTTCCGAATGGCGTCAAAGGTGTGCCGCCAGTTTTCGTCCTGTATGGCATGCACAATATGGGGGCAGCTGGTTTCAAACAGATTTATGACAATATTACTACCGGCGCTCCTCTGTCTGCCGCGCGCAAAAAAGCGATACAAGGCAATATGAGCCCACGTGTTCCACTGGATCAGATCAATGGTCAGATGTACTGGGAATTCTGGCGCAAGAAGTTTGGCGCGAATGCCTGCTAGAGCGCAGCGTGAAAATCCAAATGAGATAATCCTGTCAGAACTATGAAAAAATTTTTGATCACCGTCATGCTGTCCGGCAGCGTCTGTTCCAGTCAGGCAGCAGATGCCATCAAAGTCGGGCATGAAGTAAAATCTGCCGCTGGCATCGAAAAGATTGTCGCTGTGACGGCTAGCGGTGCGGATAGCTACTGGATTTCCAGCTTTGTACGCGATGGCAATTGTCCTGAAAATTCAGGTAAATGCGGCAACGATGGAATTACCGTGCGCGCACCTGGTGGTGTCGCAAGCATATCAGTTGAAGATGCTAGCAATACAAGCGGGTTCTTCTCACAGAACAAAAACCCTGTTGCCGTGGTCATCGTGCCGTCAAACAAAGCCGGATATGCCTATGCCTCAGCAGAAGTGTTCATCTTCTCTGCAGACAAGAAACCGGTCAATGTACTTAAAACCGCGCCGGTCCTGCTCAATAACCTGGAAGGGGCTGCCTGTGAAGGCAAAAAACTCTGCGCGGACAGCAAGCTGACGGTGGTTTTTCTTGCCAGCGCAGCAAATGAATATCCTGATGTGCAATTGCGACAATCTGGTACTACTGTCAATGCAAGTGCCAATGGTCTGGAAAAACTGGACAGGACTTTTTCTTTTTCATTTGATGCACAAAGCAAACGGTATATAGCAAAAAAATGATGCACATATCTTTACGTCAATTGCTGGTACTGGCATGCGCAGTTTTCCTGATGCAGAATCAGGCTTGCGCGCAATTGGCTATCGGGCAAGAACCGGGTGAAGATAACCCCTGGTTTTCATACTATATTATCGACAAGATTGCCAAAAGCCAGCCGGAAGCTGAAAGAAAATCACAGCTGAAAGAAGCTGAAGCAGTCAAGAAAATAGATACCTCACTGGCTTATGCCTATCCCAAGCTGGCAGGTCTGCGACCACAGGGGGTAATAGCAGGTGAGCGCGACAAGCGTTATGCCATGATCTACAGGAAGATGGCTCTGTTCGCCGCCAATGACCAGGTCGTGTCAGCGCAGATCCTGTTTTACACAGCGGTACGCCTGAAGCAGGCCGATCAGGCAAGGGGTGTTGCGCTTGATCTGCCATACCTGGGATTGCATCACTTTCTCTATAACGCACTTTGTGTTGACAGTATTCATGATGGCGCAGATGATCAGGTCGTGTGCAGGTTGATACATGCTTCTGCGGATCGGGCGCAAAGTGAGTTAAAGAATGACAAATTGAAGCAATACATTAACTGGGCCGCTCTGGGTCTTGGCTTTGACGACAAAGTCGCCTATGAATCAGGAGTGTTCCTGATGGAAAAAGAAAATCCTTCACGGCAGGAAAAAGACATCATCAAATCCATACTCAAACCATTGTTGAAAAAAAATGCGGGCTAAATTTTCTTTGAGATCGTCTACGCTACTGGCTGTTACCTGCGCAACCCTGCTTGCACAGAATCCAGCGATGGCGGCGGCTTGTCTGCAAACAGTCGTCAAGTCAGGTTCGCTGGTTATCAGCAGTCCGTTTGGATGGCGTTTTGGCGCCAACCCCAATGGCAAAGGCAAATGGCAATTCCATTACGGGACAGATTTTTCCAAGAAAGCCCTGCCTGATCCTATGGTTGTTGCACCTATTGAAGGCAAGTATATGGCCTATTCCGGGTTGGGCCAATGCGGAAACATGGTGGTGATCCAGCAGCCAGATGGATTGTCGGCAAAGTTTTGCCATCTGAAAAACTTTGAGCCTGATGCCAGTGGAAAACCAAGAGTCAATGGTTCGACCATCAGTGTTGGTGACAAGATAGGAGTTCCTTCCAATACCGGCATTTTGCCAAATCCCGAGCATATTCACCTTGAGGTCATCACCAAAGGAGACCCTTCGCAGACTTCGGCATTCCGTATCCCGCCACCTTTTTGTGGCGGCGTCTCATTTTCTTATCAAGCGGCGGTTGACACGCCCGACAGAAAACCCCCCTTGAGTCTGATACGGCCCGCCGGGGCAACAAAGGACAATGTCTACGGCGCAGGGGACAAGAATTTCGACAAAGCTTTCTATGATCAGTACATGGTACAGAATGCGACGACTGGCACCATACCAAGCTCCGCCATTGCCAATTCAAATACTACGACCAACGTTGATCTGGCCAAAATGAACCAGTCTGGAGCGAATGCTTCAAAGCAGCCCGTCATACCAGCTCCTGTCCTGGCAGAAGAAATGTCTTTTTCTGAGATGATAGGGAGCGAAGCAAGGAAACGTTTCGGATCTGAGCAATGGTATTCTGAACTGGCGCAGAAAGCAGAGCTGCCTTTGTATTATGACTTGGCGGTAATGACTGCCTACCAGATTTACATGCAATATCAAAAGCAGGAAGTGGCTGAAAATATTGTTCAGTTATCTGCCACCAGAACGGCGTTGCTAAACGAAGTTGCCAGTCAGATCAAGGTGAAGAAATTGCGTGACCCTGCGCTGCTTAGCATTGCACCGAAGTGATACAAGACATGACCATGAGCCTCAATAAGCAATCTGTATTGCAAATGCTGTTGATATCTGGCCTGCTCGGTGGTCTGACCTGGCCTGTTTTTGCATCGGCGCAATTGGCGGACGACCTGACGCAAATGGATGCGCCAGCGGCACGAAAAAAGGCTGTTGACGAACAGTCAAAGTTAATGAACCAGCGCGTCAAAGAAAAACTGAGACCCGACGATGCGAAAAAATATCAGGCTGCGATAGATCAGTTGCAGAAGCAAAATGGTGCAGAGATTGCGCAGTCGATGGAAGACAGTCATGCCAAAAAAATGGCGGCGATGCCGGCAGAACGTCGAAAAATCGTAGAAAATTTCAGGAATTACTACGATACCCAGATGAAAACCATCGATGCCGATCCAGGCTATAACCCTTTGAACGCAGCTCTGGATAAATTGCACGCCCATCTGCTGGGATTGGACCGTGGCGATAACAAGGTAATGAGTCCGCAACAAAAGGCTTACTTTGAACACCGGGAAGCTCAATTGCGGCAAAAGTACACCGATCCGTTGCAACAGGAAAAGAACAGGCGCATGCTAGAAGAGGCGAACGCCTACATGAAAGCCAATCTCGACAGGCAGGCAGAGTATGGGAAAAATTTCAACGAGACGTCAAAAGTAGGCGGTCAGACCATGGCCATTCCTTTGCCACTGTCAGCCCTGCAGTCAAACTGGCTGGTACAGAAGATGGCAAAAGATGAACCTGCTACTTACACACCCAGAGCTTCCGCCCTGCCGCCCGGAACTGCCGAAGCGGTCAAGGCACAGCTTGAGGATTTCTCTCGTCAATTACGCAAGAATAAAAACTATATCCCGAAAGAGCCCTTTGGTCCCGGTGGCCGCTACAGCTCTGTAGCGGTAACCAAGCCCGATGCGGCGGCGTCTGCAGTCAGTCCCACGGTGAATGAGGGTAAGCTGGCACCCGCCAGTGCCGTCAAGGCAGCAGATGCAGAAAAAAACAAGGCGCAAGAAGCGCCTGTGCGCAAGCCTTTGGGAATTCCGGGCTTGTAAGTCTGCTGACACTGAGACCAAAACAGTCGCAAACACAGCCACGCATAGATCTGCTGGTTGATTGAAAGATAAATTGGCCGACAGACCGATCAATCTGTTCTGTTCATTTTAGCCTTGCCGAGATAGTCTGGTCTCTTTTGACTTTCAATTTATGAAGGCATATTATAGCTTTTTAGAAAAAAGGCAGTTTTTGACTGCATGATGAAAGCTATAGCAGAATGACTAAACACGATATCGTTGAGCGAATTTACGGCAAATACCAGGGGACTCTGACCAGAAACCATGTGAAAGATATCGTTTCTTTTGTATTTGACGAAATTGTCCGCGAGATGACCGAGGGCGGCGAGGCAAAGATCAGTCGCTTCGGGACTTTTAAAGTTGCCGAGAGAAATGCAAAAAAAGCCAGAAACCCCAGAACTGGTGAAGAAGTGATGATAGAAGACCGTAAGGTGCCCAAATTCAAGCCCAGTCGTTACCTGCAGAACAAAGTCAACAATTTGCCTACCGATGATGAGAAGGATGAGGACGACTGATATTCTGCTGGCGAGATACAGAATTTTAAAAACGGATGCTGATGCATCCGTTTTTTTTGGGTGGAGACCAGGTAATGCAATCACATCCACATCGTGCTCATATACCCAAGGCTCAAGAGTTTAGCCAGACGGGGACAAAACCGTGGTGCCCAAAAGATTGGCTCTGCATATATCTGGCCGGTTTTACACAACATGCCTGAACATCACTCACATTTATAATTGTTTTTTACTTTTGTTTTTATAAAAATTTGAAAAATAAAAAATGCGCAAGTATAATTCCTTGCATCAGGCCTGTTTTCCCGGGCTGAGTTTTGACCATCAGTAGCATGAGAGTCAAGTTCTGCTCGCTGCAGGCAGGAGCGATTTCCCGATTTCAGGCGCGGTTCCAGGTTTTGTCTTTTTGCTTCTCCTTATGTATGGTAGCTTGGATTATTTTTAAAATTCTGATAATAATTCGTGTGCGGCATAATTAATCAAGGTATTTCCGGGGCATATTTCTTCTGAGTCATGAAATAAGTTCCGTGCAAAAACGGGCAAAAAATGAAACTCTCGAAACGAAATTTTGCAGGATTTTTGATGGCAATCGCCTTACAAACACAACTGGGATCTAGCGCAATGGCAAATGAAGAAGCATTGAAATTCACGACACATGATATTGATATCAAAGTGTTCAGTGCGAGTGATGTTTATATCGTCTATGCAGGGTCTCCGCACAGACTCAGCTTTGGCAAGGTCTTCAGGGCAAAGACACCTGAAGATGTCAGCAAATTCAAATGGGGTACTTCCGGCAGCTACAACGCATTTGCTGGTCCGGTGGAAATGGAATGGCGCTCGCAGGATGGTACACCGTTCAAATATTCACTTAACCTGGATGAGATATTCAAAGACAGAAAAATCCTGCATACGGAAGACGTCTCAAGGTTGTATAAACCAGAGCCGGTGTATGGTGGCCATCCGACCATCATCCTTGAAGTGAATGACCGCACGGTGAATGTCTATATGTTTGTCACGATGCGTTTGGAAAAAGATGAGCAGACACGTGAGCACCGTGATCATCTGACCCTCGCTTTTACAAAGACTTTTTGATCTTAATTTCCTATGACTGTTAAATCTGACGGCGTTGATGTTAAACAGGCCACTCCTGAACAACTGGCAACCTATACCAGGGCAGAAGCTGAGATCAATGCCTTCAAGGTTCCACAGCTCTATGATGCCAAGGACCCCAATGCGCGTGTGTTCGTCGCCTTGTTTGACGGTACGGGAAACGATGCGATCAAGGACCCCAAACACATCACCAATGTGGGGCTGCTCAAAGAGCAGCTGGAGAATGCCAGGCTGGAAAATCCGAATATCGGCTTTTACTATAAAGAAGGTCCAGGCACACAGGGCGGTATCAAGGGTACGATAGATGGCGCGACAGGTGGCACCTACCAGGAACGCCTGGAAGAAATGTATCAACGGTTTGATATCCAGTCTGCTGCCTGGTTGCAGGAAAATCCCAATGCCAAGATCAGTGTCGTGTCTGTTGGCTTTAGCCGTGGCGCTGAACAGGCGGCAGGCTTCACCCGCATGGTCGATGAAAGAGGCATCCAGAACCCTAACGCAAGGCAGGTGGAGACCTATCCGCTGAGCCTGGGTCTGAAAGATGACAAGGTGACTTTCACCGCTCCGCCTCTACAAGAGCCCGGTCATCAGGCACAGGCTCTGGCCCTGTATGATCCTGTTGCGACGGGCGCGCCAGAACGCAAGGACAGGCGACCAGCCGATTCGGTCATCAGCGGCCTGCAAATCAAGGCTGGCGATGAGCACCGTTCTTTGTTCCCGGCAGATAACATTATTCCCCAGGGCTTGTCGGCTGACAAGCGCTTCCTGGGCGTGACGACTGCTGGTTGCCATAGCGATATAGGTGGCGGCTATGAACTCAATGGCCTGTCCACGCGCAACTATAATTTGATGAGCGACTATTTGAACGCCAGCCTGGGTTCAGCGCTGATCATGAAGCGTGAAGTACCTGCCGAGCCAGAGAAGAGTGTGATCCATGATTCTACGCAGCACAAATTCTTTTACCTCAGGGTGGAAGAGCGTGGCATAACGCCCAGACAGGACCCTGACGGCAAACCCGTTGAACCCGTGGACCAGAAGCTGCTCGATCAATTCGGCGGCAGTATCAAGCCAGTTGCTGATATCAGGACAGGTGCCGACATGAATGTGCTGAGCGCCGACGACAGCCCTTCAAGCCGCCTGCTGTCGCGCACACCGGAAGTCGTCAAACCAGCACCGGAACAGCCAAAAATGTAGATTGGGACGGCAGAAAAAAGTACTTGCGTGCAGAATTCTGGTCTAAGATCATTCTTTTCATATCGAGCCTGGCATAGGCCAGATCTCCTTAATAAAGGATGACGATGAATTCGCTTTCTCCAGCCGTTGCAGCATCCCTGAAAACCTGGCATGAGATGGTTGCCAGTGGTGACCTGACTGCTCTGCCTGCCATCGTGCATGCCGATGCCGTGTTCCGTTCACCCATGGCTCATCAGCCTTATGCCAGCGCGCAGGCAGTGATCTTGATCCTGGGTACGGTCATCAAGGTATTTGAGAATTTTACCTACCACCGGCAATTGTCTTCTGATGACGGCCTCAGCGTTGTACTTGAATTCAGTGCCAATGTCGGCGA
Source organism: Undibacterium paludis (assembly GCF_022568815.1). Taxonomy (GTDB): domain Bacteria; phylum Pseudomonadota; class Gammaproteobacteria; order Burkholderiales; family Burkholderiaceae_D; genus Undibacterium. The sequence continues at coordinate 215,522 of NZ_JAKZHX010000011.1, forward strand.
CAAGCAGCTGAAAGGCATAGACATGATACGCTTTGATGGGGACGGGAAAATCGTCGACTTCGAAGTCATGGTCAGGCCCATGAGCGGCTTGCAGGCCTTGGGACAGGAAATGGGGGCCCGCCTTGCACAATATCTGCCTGCCTATAAGTCGGGCAGATAATTGTTTTCATGGTTACTTAAGTCAAGCCTATCTGCGGGCCTGACGTTTGAGGAAGCGCATGAAGCCGCCCAACAGGGGGAGCTTTTCATATAATTCTTCAGCTGCATCCCAATAATCGCGATGAAAATGCACCCGGCCGTCCTGAGCGAAACGTAGGTGCGTAGCACCACGTATACAAAGCTCTGCGGCATTGGCTTTGTTCAGTTTGAACAGGAAATCCCAGACGATGAAGGCAGATTCTCCCTGTAGCACTGACGAACTTACGTGAAAGCGCGGTTCTCTGACTTGCTCAAACATATGTTGAAATACGTGTGTTATTGCTGGCAGATCACGCAATTCATTGAACGGATCCTTGAAATACGCATCTTCTGTATAAATGGTGGACAGGTCCTTGCATTTCTCTGGCGAAATCGTCTCAAAGAATGTAATCAGTTGTTGCAGCCTCAATGTGTGATCCGGGATGGCTGGCAAACCGGTAAGATCTTCGCTCATCAAGTTTTCGTCCGTCATAGACCAGTGACCTTATGTACAAGGTAAAAATATGCAGGGTAGGGCAACAACCGTGCGAATCTTAGCCAGTTGGTGAAACGCCTGGGGAAATGTATGTGGAAATTGCCTCGCTCCAAGCCTTTGACAAGTGCTTGCGCTGCAGCCGGTGCACTCATCAGCGCCGGCATCCGGAAATTATTCTCGTGTGTCATGGGTGTTTCCACAAAACCGGGATTGATCATGTAAACAGCGATATTCTTTGGTCGCAGATCAAGGAACAGTGACTCACACAAATTGATGAGGGCTGCCTTGGTGGGGCCATAGACCAGTGCCTTGGGTAATCCTGACAGCCCGGCAACTGAACTGACGACACCTATCCCACCTGCACCCTGTTTCAGCAAAACGGGTAAAACCACTTCCAGACATTGGTAGACACCGCGCAGATTTACGTCAATCAGCGATATGGCCTTGTCCAGGTCAAAGCTGTCAGCACGCATTTCATTGTAGCTGCCAGCCACGATCAGCACCAGGTCTATCCAGCGCCAGTGTTCCATGATCTCCGCATGACTGGTCGCCAGACTCGCACGGTCCGTTACGTCCAGTGGCAATGCTCTGGCGTGCGGATAGGCTGCAGCGATTTTTTCCAGTCGTTCGCGCTTCCTGGCTGATATGACAACATGAGCGCCACGTTCCAGCAATGCTTTAGCCGTTGCTTCACCGATACCGCTGGACGCACCTATAATCCAGACATGTTTGCCCTGCCAGTCGCGGATGACGGGATTCATGGCTGCCCCTGCTGGGTGGTGTGACGCTTGGTGAAAGACAGGGTGACGCTGCCTAATTCCACACCAAATTTTGTCATGATCGCGCGGTTCAGCATGACATGCTCATCCATCAGTACCATGGTGTCGTCAAAATTCACATGGTAAGTGCTGCCGCTTACCGGCAGGGCTAACACATAATTCCAGTGCAGCACATTGCCAGAGACTATGCCCTCTGCTTCACCGACTACATCCGCTGCCGTACCGATGAAATGATTGTCGGCCACTTTTTTCAAGGTCCAGACACGTTTCTGCCTACTGCCATCTGCATAACTGAAGTCTTCATTGAGGGTGCCGGTGTCACCATCCCACTGACAATCCATAGTGACGGTAAACCGTTTGACGATGGCGCCCGATCTGTCCTGAAACATGCCCCACGCATCAAGCTTGCCATTGAAATAGCTGCGCAGATCCAGTCGCGGCTGTTCATTAACATACCGATTCGGCGCAAAGCCCGATGTGCATGACGCCAGTAGCAAGACCATGCACAGGATGATCAGGCGTTGGCAGTGTTCGATGATGTTCATATTGATTCTCAGTTCCCAGTTGAACCTAGCAGTTTGTTTCTCAGATTCTGCGCAGAAGTTTTTTTGTCCAGCCAGATTGCGAAGAAGGCGTTTGCAAATTCTGCATCCCTGATTTCCCCAAGCAATTTCCCGTTCAGGTAGAAACGTGCCGCCTCATTCGGTACATAGATGCCGGTAATATGTGTTCCCTGTCTGACGTCAGGGAACAATGTTTTCATTTGTGCCAGCCAACGTTCGCGTTTCTCAGCCGTGCCTAACTGAAGTTTTTCTATCTCTTCTATGCTGGCACTGGCAATCTTGTTGCCATACAGGGTGCGGGCATAGGTCAGGTCCAGGGCAATACGGGTGGTTTTGTCTCGGTCAGGCTGGTACGCGCCTGAGGTACTCCACAGTGCCGCATCGTAAATATGGAGACCAAACCAGCGGTAACTGCCGCTGCCTTGCAGTTGTGCCTGTGGTATTTCTTCACTGATATGCGCTGGCGCCATCGTAGATGCCTGAGCCAGGCAAGTAACCATACTGCTTTGCAAAAGCAAAAGCGGTATCGTTACTTGCAGGTGTTTTATGCTCAGAAAAGTTTTCATTTCTTTACCAGTGTGAACTGCGCGACATTAATGCTGCCAGCGCGAAAGCCAGCTTCACAATAGGCCAGGTAAAATTCCCATGTGCGCAAGAAATTGTCATCAAATCCCAGTGCTTTTACCTGCGCTGATTTTTCCATGAACGAACGACGCCACATCAGCAGGGTACGGGCATAATCGATGCCGAAGTGAAAGGTGTCGCGTACTTCCAATCCATATTTCTTAGCCATGGCATGGAATATTTTTACCGAAGGCAGCATGCCGCCTGGGAAGATGTATTGCTGAATGAAATCTGTCCCTTTGCGATAGCGTTCAAACAAGTTATCAGCAATGACAATGCTTTGTACGCAAGCGCGCCCGCCAGGTTTCAGGTTGCGCTGTATGCACGAAAAATACGCAGGCCAGTACTCCTCACCAACGGCTTCGAACATTTCTATGGAAGCGATGGCATCGTATTCGCCTTGAGTGTCCCTGTAATCCTGGATTTTTAAATCACTTCGTTCAGATAAGCCGGCCTGCTGCAGACGGTGCTGTGCATATTGCAATTGTTCTGTGGACAGGGTCAGTCCAGTCACATGTGCGCCCGCATCGCGTATCACCATTTCAGCAAAACCACCCCAGCCGCAACCTATTTCCAGGACCCTGGCTTGTTGGGGTAACTCCAGTTGCTGCAAGATACGTCTGTATTTGCTTTCTTGCGCTGCTTCCAGTTGTTCAGGCTGATCATCGGTAAAAATTCCACTCGAATACGTCATTGATGGGTCTAGCCACAGTTTGTAGAATTCATTGCCTATGTCGTAATGCGCGTGGATATTTTTTTTGCTGCCCGTGCGTGAATTACGATTCAACAGGTGCTTGAGCCGATACAGGAGGTTACCCCACCAGCTACCATAAATCACGGTTTCGAGTTGCTGGCGATTATGCGAGATCAGTTCAATCAATCCGGTCAGGCTGCTGCTGGACCAATGACCGGCGATATAGCTTTCGGCAAAACCGATGTCACCGGATTTGATAACCGCACGTAGCAAGTGCCAGTTGGCCAGATGCAGGCTGACATGCTGAGTGCCAGCATAGGCACAGCCATAACTTGCAGTTTGTCCATCCGGGAATTGTATCGTCAGGCAACCATGCTCAAGCTTATTCAGCAAGCCGAGTATGAACCTGGCTTCCGCAGGAAAATTTTTGCTATCCAGTGTCGATGCTGACAAGCTGGATGCGCCGTTGCTGGATGTATTGGCGGAGCTGAGGGTGGGGTGCAGGCTGCTCATCGACTTATCTCTTCTGTAGGAGGGTGGGGTTTGGAAAAAAATGGAACACGCTTGATCCACAGGCGCGCAGCCTGCACGTGTATGCGCAGAACCACGCCTAGCGTCATGAATGGGTAACGCAGTAAGACTCTGACGATGGTTCTTGAGGTAAAGCCCAGTTCGGTGCCCGATATGCTGGTCAGCAATAGTGGGCCGGATATGTCGTCATAGTCTATTTTCGCAAGATGCCTTACACGCCCTTCTTGCGGAGTCTTGTATGAACCAGCATCTCCCGCGCTAGCACCGGCTTGCATGAAATAAAACCGATAACCGCCCTCAACAGCACAAAAAGGCGAGACGTGGAAAATTTTCCGAGCATGCAGTTCTTCCCCATTCGCGAGTGTCTGTCCGTTTTCCAGCAGGTACAGATGTTTCTCGCCAAAGGTATTGCGTACCTCACATACGATGGCGCGCAGGCTGCCGTCCTGCCTGTGACAAAACCAGAAAGACACCGGATTGAACACAAAACCGAAGACTCGCGGGAAGCATTGCAGGAAGATGTCTCCATCCGCGTCATTGATCCCTTCGTTCTTTAGTGTGTGGTCCAGCCATTGCGCCAGCGGTCGTATGCCATCGCCGTGATCACTTTCGTGAAAAGATAAAAAATTGCTGCGATTTAATGAAAATAGCCGGGGCAACAAAGGCATTTCGTGCAATTGCCTGACCGGTATGCGTATGAAGAAGACGCCATAGCGAAATGCATTCTTTACCGGGCGCAGACGTTTGTGCATCACCTCGCCAGTACACAAAACTGGCATATTGCCGCATTTGACGTTGACATCGGTGTGGACTGATGCAGGCATGATCTCAGGCAGCACGCGCGGAGGATTCATAGTCAGTTTCCGTCCTGGCTAGTATGCTTTCGGCCACACGCAAGCCTGATTTCAACCCGTCTTCATGAAAACCATAGCCCGTCCATGCACCGGCAAACCAGATATGACGACGTCCCTGAATATTAGCTAGCTGGGTTTGCGCCCTGATTGCATCACTATCAAACACAGGATGGGAGTAATCAAAACTGTTGATGATGGTTTCTGGTGCCGGTTCCTCGATGGGGTTGAGCGTAACGATCACTGGTGCACTGAACGGCAGGGGTTGCAACTGGTTGATCAGGTAATGGACGCACACGCGTGCTTCATTTCCATTTTTGCTTTGATAATTCCAGGCTGACCAGGCTTTTTTATTCTCCGGCAGGAATCGTGTATCGGTATGCAGTACGGCGCGATTGGGTTGGTACTTGACGGAAGACAAGACATGTCTTTCTGTTGTCGTCGCATCGACCAGCATTTTCAGACTTTGGTCACTATGAGTTGCCAGCACGACTTGTTCAAAAAGCTGTGCACCTTTGCTGGTGTGTACCTCGATAGTACCGGGCGATTTTTCGCGCACTGTCAGTACCGGTGTTTTCAAATAGCGATGGGCGATATGAGGTAACATCTTTTCCACATACTGCCTGGCGCCTCCTTGTACAGTTTGCCATTGTGGTCTGTCATTGACTTGCAGCAGGCCGTGGTTGTGGCAGAAATTGACGAAGGAGGAAAGCGGGAAGTCCATCATGGTCTCGACGGGGCAAGACCAGATGCAGGCAGCCATAGGGAGCAGGTACCACTGCCGGAATTCTTTGCTGTAGCCATGTTGATCCAGGAAACGACCGAGCGGCTGCTGGACGTCTTTTGGGAATGTTGCTGTGGCCAGGGCAGTTGCTTGCCTGTTAAACCGCAAGATGTCGCGGAGCATGCGCAGGAAAGCCGGGTTGAACAGATTGCGCCGCTGAACAAATACCGTATCAAGGTTTGCCCCCGCCCATTCGAGATGACGACCGGCTGTAGCGCGTGGGATCTTGACAGAAAAAGACATATCGGTAGCCACAGTCTTGACATCAAGCTCTTTAAACAGCCTGATCAGATGAGGGTAAGTTTTGTGGTTAAACACGAGGAAGCCAGTATCGACACCATAAGTCTTGCCTTCCAGGCTGACATCAACGGTGTGAGTATGTCCCCCAAAATAGTCATTGGCTTCAAAGAGGCTGACCTCATGTCCGGCGCGGGACAGATGGTAGGCACAGGACAGACCAGAAATGCCAGAACCGATGATTGCTATTTTTGTCATTTTAAAAGATGCCGATTAGAAAGCTTGATCAAAATTTACCCTGGATATAACACCAGCACAGTCTATGAAGGTCCCTGTTGAGGCCCAATACTATTTACGTTGCCGACTTATCTCTGGATTCAGGAATTGCAAAAAAATATCTAATTATTTCTGGTTCATTCATCAAATCGCATCGCAAAAGAACTTGTGTCAGTTAAAATATGACTCTATATTTATTTTGTGACTCATCAGTCATAAAATATACTACAAAGTCTTTGTTTGTGCAGAAAAATAATGCAAATCAAAATTCCTTTTAAAAAACAGCAATTTGACGCGCGTGAAGAAGCGATCATTGATGCCGTTAACCGCCTTTTATCAGAAAAAGGTTATGACTTAATGACAATGGATGATGTCGCCGATGCGGTGGGTATTGCCAAAGGCAGCCTGTACAAGCATTTTTCGTCCAAGGAAAAACTGGCTGCTGCTGCAATGACGCGGCTTTTGAAGGCAACTCAGGCAGAACTCGATACTCTGCCGGATGAGATGTTGGCGATTAACAAGATCAGGCATATTCTGGCCTGGTCCTTGCGACTCAGATTGCAAGGGGGGGTTCCACACCTGCCATCGACCAGCCTGGCTTTGCAGCGCAGTTTGATGCTTAATCTTGACTACGTCATGGTGGCACTGCGCGTCAATAAACGCTTCTATGCGCTGGTAGGCAAGGCGCGCGAACAAGGTTCGCTGACACCGCTGGTGCCCGATGATGTACTGGTGTACACCCTGTATTCACGTGCTTGTGACCCGACAATGGAATTTTTGTTGCGCGATCAGCGCTTGACGCATGAGCAGATTGTCGACGCCATGGTACACGCAACCATTGGTGGTTTTTTATCCGAAGCCGGCCGTCAATTCTGAGTACGGGCTTGCTTTTCTGTCGCCAGATGCAAGGCCTCTTTCAGAATGCTGATGTCACCAATATGGTTGGCCAGCAGCAAGATCAGCCTGGCGTTAAAGCTGCTGCTGGCTCCATCGCTTAAATCGCGATGAGCGTCAATCAGTAACTGGTAAAAGTCATCGCCGGGACTGTAATCACGCTGCGCGATCTTGTCGGGGTAATGGAAATTCGCTTGCAGGTTCAAAGGCATGATGTCGTTTCCTGTAAATTATCAGTAGCATTGCTGATGGCCTGCTGTATCAGCTCCGGCTGGAATTGCCGCCAGCGCGCTGCCAGATGCTGGTCGGGCCGCAACAAATGAAAGCTGTCATTGGGTGCGCCATAGCGCTGGCGCAATAGGCCTTTGACATCGTGCAGGACAGGCAGACCCTCAAGATGACTGGCCTCTGCCCGTTCGCTGATGATGATGGTATGTATAGGGATGGCCGCACTTGCCAGGCCGGAAAATGCAGCCAGCTTTTCTGCACTCAGGTCGAGGACTGATTCGCAAAAATACAGGCCGCAAAAAGCCGATTGCAAATGATCGAGTAAAAAGCCTGCTTCGCCGGCGCAAGTCACCGGTCCGTCTTCGAATGGTGCACCAGGCTGCATTGTCGTATCAAAGCAGTCGATGTCAGCTGTGTTCAAGCTGGATTCAGACAATATGGATGGTACCGACAGACGCCCGGAATTGACAAGTTTGCGCGCAAACGCATGCTCTTGCGCCAGTTCCAGTACGGCATTGCGAAAACATGTGCTGATGGTACTTTTGGGTGTGATGAAATCAGTGGAGCGTGTCGAGTTGAGCAGGTTTTCATCGGCGGCAAACACACGCTCGTCGGAATAGCTGTCCAGTAAGCTTGTATCCGCCTTGCCATCCACGACCAGCTTCAACTTCCAGACCAGGTTGTCTGCATCCTGTATGCCAGAATTGGCGCCGCGCGCACCAAAGGGTGATACCTGGTGTGCGGCATCACCGGCAAACAGGACACGACCAGAACGGAATTTTTCCATACGCCTGCACTGGAAGGTATACACGCTGACCCATTCGAGTTCAAATTCCCTGTCGTCACCGAGCATGGACTTGATGCGCGGAATGACATTTTCAGGCTTGCGCTCTTCCACCGGGTCGGCATCCCATCCCAGCTGGAAATCAATGCGCCAGACATTGTCCGCTTCACGATGCAGCAGCACAGACTGGTTGGGATGGAAGGGAGGATCAAACCAGAACCAGCGTTCTGCAGGAAAGTCGGCCTTCATCACTACGTCGGCGATCAGAAAACGGTCCATGAAGACCTTACCCTCGACTTCCAGACCCAGCATCTGGCGTATGAGGCTGCGTGCACCGTCACAGGCAATCAGCCAGTCGGCTTGCAAACTGTAGTCACCTTCCGGTGTTGTTATCTGCAAAGTGGAAAATTCTTCATTCTGCTTAATTGCTGTGACACGGCTTTTCCAGCGCAACTCAATGCCTAATTCCACTGCACGTTGTACCAGGAATTCTTCGAGATAATATTGCTGCAGATTCACCATGCCAGGGTGCTTGTGATCGGGCGCTGGCAAGAGGTTGAAATTGAAAACTTCATCCTTGCGAAAGAAAGTGCGCCCCACATTCCATTCCACACCCTTGTCACGCACCGCCGATGCCACACCCAGCCTGTCGAGTATCTCCAGCGTGCGCTTGGCGTAGCATAAACCGCGCGAACCTACCGATACCGTATCATCATCATCAAGCACCAGTACATCAAGCCCTTGCAACTTGCAATCTATTGCCGCCGTCAGGCCAACAGGGCCGGCACCGACAATAACAACTGTGCGGCGCGTGGCTTCCTCGGCTTGCAACTCCGGCGGAGTCACAAAAGGGAATTGCTGATATTGATAAGTGCTAAGCAAGACATAACTCCAGCTAGAACATTAAGCCTGAGGCAAAGTGAGATGCAGATATTGACATCAAGACTGCAAACAAAACTGGCACTTCTCTTGTTTTTCTCTGTGGTGTAGCAGGGAATTCGAGCGGCATGCCGCTCGCCTGCGTAACGAAGACTGCCTGCAAGCAGTCTTTCCACCCTCGGTGTCTTTGTGTTGAGAGGTCTTGACCTTACCCCTCCAAGCTCTTCCACATCTCCACATCCCGCTCAGCTGTCCACACGCGCGGGTCAGCATAACCGGATGCTTCATCAAAAGCCCGTGTCACGTCAAACGGCAGGCAATGATCAAAAATCACCCAGTGCCCGTACTTGGGTTTCAAGACGTTGTAAGTATTCTTGTAAATGGTATTGAGATCATGTTGCTGCTGCTGGCCTGCCTTGACACTGGCATACAGGTCGCTGATGAAGGCACGGGTTTCGCTCAGCCCGGCAGCTACCAGTTCTGGTGTGGTCAGTGCTGCTCCACGGCCAGGCACCAGTTTTTCTGCCTGCATTGCTTCCAGATTGCTCAGGGTTTGCGGCCAGTCTGAATAATAGGCGTCACCGGCATAAGGTGTTGCGCCGAATTCAACCAGGTCGCCAGAGAACAGGACTTTCTCTTGCGGCAGCCAGACGATGGTGTCGCCCTTGGTATGGCCACGCCCCACCTGCATGATTTTCACTTCGAGCTTGCCCAGCCAGAGCGACATCTCACCCTTGAAGGTGATCGTCGGCCAGGTCAGGCCGGGAACGCTTTCCACGGCGCGGAACAGGCGCGGGAAACGGCCTATTTCACTCTTCATATCAGCTTCACCGCGTTCCACGATCAGGTCATAGGTGTCGCGGCTGGCTATGATGTGTTCCAGGCCCTCGGCCACATAGCCGCTGGCCCCGAGTACGCGTACTGCATGGTAGTGCGACATCACTACGTACTTGATCGGTTTATCCGTCACTTCGCGGATGCGGCGGACCACATCCTGTGCCATGATGGGTGTAGCCTGGGTATCAATGACCATGACCGCATCGTCGCCGATGATGATGCCGGTATTGGGGTCGCCCTCTGCTGTATAAGCATAGGCATGTTCGGATAACTGCTGGAAGCTGACCTTCTTTTCTTCCAAGTCCGCGTGGGAGGCAAATTGCTTGGTGCTCATGTGGATGACCTTAACGATGTTTGATGTGCTCAATGATTGAGCAGATGATATGGAACAAGAATAAGCATTAATTCGTTATTTGTAAATGCATTTGTTAATAGTAAAATATATTCGTATCTAGACTGAGGGGCCGGTATGACAGAAAAAATCAAGGAAAGACGTGGCATCGGTGCAATAGAAGTCGGTGGCCTGCTCCTGAATGCGTTGGTCAATTCTGGTCGCGCCCTGTCACTGGGCGACCTGGCGCGCGAAAGCGGCATGCCGGCATCCAAGGCACATGCCTACCTGGTTAGTTTTGGCAAACTCGGTCTGATAGAACAGGATGCCGCGACGGGAGCTTATCAACTGGGCCCCTTCGCCCTGCAAATGGGCCTGGTCAGCCTGCAGCAGATCACCCCGGTCAAGCTGGCCATTCCCGAAGTCAATCGTCTGGCAGCCAGCATGGACCAGACTGTGGCACTGGCAGTGTGGGGCAGTCATGGCCCCACGGTAATCTATATTGCAGAATCAAGCAGGCCCATACATGTCAATATGCACGCCGGTTCTGTGATGTCCATGCTGGGGACCGCGACCGGCCTGGTGTTTTCCGCTTTTTTGCCGAGCAATCTGGTGGACAAGGTCATCGTCCGTGAAATGCAGGACGAACAGGTGATAGGCCAGGCTGGTGTGCAAATGAGCAAACAGGATATTGCCGGTGTGCTCTCTGAAGTCAGGCAGCAGGGTTTGGCCAGGGCGCAGGGATTGCCCATCCCTGGCATCAATGCCTTGAGCGCTCCGGTATTCAACCATGCCCGGGCATTGAGCCTGGTGATGACAGCTACCGGGCCAAAAGGGTGTTTCGACACCAGCTGGGATGGCAAACTGGCAACTGCCCTGCGGGCCAGCGCTAGTCGTTTATCGCGTCAACTGGGTTATACATGACGGGAACATGCTTGCCCCGGTCATGGTTTATTGAACGGCCAGGGCTTTCTCGACGTCAGCTACCAGCTTCTTATCGTCAGGTGCAGTGACGCTGGAATACGCAGCGACGACATGACCTTTGCGGTCTATCAGGTATTTGTAAAAATTCCACTTCGGTGTTGTACCGGTCGCTTTGATCAACTGCGCATGCAGGGGATTGACGTCCTTGCCCATGACAGAAGATTTGCTGAACATGGGGAATTTCACACCATAGGTATTGAAGCAAAAATCGGCAATCTGTTTGTCATTGCCTGGCTCCTGCTTGCCAAAATCATTGGATGGAAAGCCCAGCACTACCAGGCCCTGTTCAGCATACTTGGCGTACATTGCTTCCAGGCCTTCATATTGTTTGGTGAAGCCACAATAGCTTGCCGTATTGACGACCAGGGCGACCTTGCCCTTGTACTGACAAAGGTCTTGCGGCGCTTCATCTTGCAGGCGCTTGAATTTATGGTTCAGCACAGCAGGGCAGGAATCACCACTATCAGCCCAGGCGCCCATGGAACAACTGATCATACCCAGAAAAACAGCAACTTGAATTGGTGTGCGTCGCAACATGGTGAACTCCTGAAGAAGAGGATGTCATCTTAGCGCAGACTGCGGAAAATATATAGATTATGGATCAGCTTATTGCAGTTTAAAAAAATCCCCAGTACAGAGGCAAGGTAAAACGAAGACGCGCAATCCTTGTCAAGATTTGCAAGCCTGCGGTCTTTCACCTGCCTTTCTCCGGACTTCCGTAGCCCTGTAGTGAATCTTCAAGTCCTGTTTTGCTCCAAAAACGTTTATGCAAAAAACATATATAAAACGGTGAAAGACTTCGTTTTAATTTATAAGACCCCGATTTATTCTGTATTCCTCAGAAAAAATATGACTTTCAGGACCTACAGATGACGATCAAAAAATTCTTACTTGGCACTATCCTTGCTGCGACAGGCAGTATTGGCAGCGTTGCACTGGCAGCTGATGTCAGCTTGCTTAATGTATCTTACGACCCGACCCGCGAGCTGTATCAGGAGGTCAACCAGGCTTTCGCCAAGCAATGGAAGACCAAGACAGGTGACAATGTCACTATCAAGCAGTCACATGGTGGTTCTGGCAAGCAGGCGCGCGCCGTGATTGATGGACTTGATGCTGATGTGGTCACTCTGGCCCTGGCTTATGATACCGATGCCCTGGCAGAAAAAGGCCTCCTGGAGAAAGCCTGGCAAAAACGTTTGCCGCACAATGCGTCGCCTTATTCTTCGACCATCGTCTTCTTGGTGCGCAAGGGTAATCCCAAAGGTATCAAGGATTGGGGTGACATCATCAAACCCGGCGTGTCCGTGATAACACCTAATCCAAAAACTTCAGGCGGTGCACGCTGGAATCACCTGGCAGCCTGGGGTTATGCCCTGAAATTGCCCGGCGGCAGCGAAGCAACAGCCAAGGACTTTTTGGCCAAACTGTACAAGAACGTACCTGTGCTGGATTCTGGCGCGCGAGGCGCCACCACGACTTTTGTCGAACGTGGCATAGGGGATGTCTTGCTGGCCTGGGAAAACGAAGCCTTGCTGGCGATCAAGGAACTCGGTCCGGACAAGGTAGAAATTGTTGCGCCGTCCACCAGCATACTGGCCGAACCTTCCATCGCTGTGGTCGATAAGGTCGTGGACCGTCGCGGCACGCGCAAAGTGGCTGAGGCTTATCTCAACTACCTGTACACCGATGAAGGACAGGATACGATAGCCAAGCATTACTATCGCCCGACCACGGAAAAAGCGTCGAAAAAATATGCGGCGCAATTCCCCAAAGTGAAGCTGTTCACCATCGACGACACTTTTGGCGGCTGGACCAAGGCGCAAAAAGATCACTTTGCCGACGGCGGGATTTTTGACCAGATTTACCAGCCAGGTAAAAAATAGTTTTGCACTGACAACAGGATCGAAGACCGCACATCAGTCAAGGAGGATAATTCATGAGTATCTTGCTGCTATCGGGAAGTCCGTCTTTCCCTTCGCGCTCGGCTCGTCTGCTGCAATTCGTTGGTGAAAAACTCAACGAACTGGGGCAACGCACCAGCAGTCTGCATGTCAGGGATCTGCCGGCACAAGCTCTGCTCCACGCTGATTTCAGCTGTCCTGAACTGGCAACGGCCAAAGCTTCGCTGGCCAAGGCAGATGCGATCGTTATCGCAACCCCTATCTACAAGGCTGCGTATAGTGGTTTGCTGAAAAGTTTTCTCGATATCCTGCCGCAAGAGGGATTGGAGGGCAAGCTGGTCTTGCCCCTGGCAACCGGTGGCAGCCAGTCCCATATGCTGGCCCTTGATTATGGTTTGCGGCCGGTGCTGGCTGCTCTGGCAGCCCGTCATATCCTGCCCAGCATTTATGCCACCGATGCACAGGTGAGCTGGTCAGAACTGCACGGGCTGGAGCTTGACGCTGCAATCCAGAAGCGGGTACAGGACGGTGTGCGCATGCTGCTGGAAAGTCTGTTGATTTCGCATCGCTATGCGCCAGCTTCACAGGTAGTCAGTCTGCCTTGCTGACGCTGCCTGCCAGGTAAGCCAAATATTTACGTCATCTCTGACATGCCGGCACGCCTGGCAGGGGGAAGTCTTGTCCTAAATTTGAAAGTGGAATATGAGTCGCGATAACAACAAGCACACCGTAACGATAAAAAATGAGCTCAAGCGCCGTAGCCTGGCCAGGTTGTCTGCCCTGACGGCAACTGCATTGAGCGTGGTTTTGCCCAAGGCATTTGCCCAGAATAAGCCAGCCAGCAGCCTGCGCATAGGCTTCCAGAAGTACGGCACGCTGACTTTGCTGAAGGGTACCGGTGCGTTGGAGAAACGTCTGGCGCCACTGGGAGTCGAGGTCAGATGGACAGAATTCCCTGCTGGTCCGCAGTTGCTGGAAGGTTTGAATGTAGGCAGCATCGATTTTGGTACGACAGGCGAAGCGCCCCCCATCTTTGCCCAGGCCGCTGGTGCTGACTTGCTGTATGTTGGTAACGAGCCGCCCGCGCCAACGGCTGAAGCCATCATTGTTCCCAAAAATTCAATCCTGAAAACTGCGGCTGATCTCAAGGGTAAAAAAATTGTCCTCAACAAGGGATCGAATGTCCATTACTTGCTGGTTAAGGTACTGGAGAAAGCCGGACTCAACTACAAGGATGTTGAAGTCGTCTTCTTGCCGCCGGCAGATGCTCGCGCCGCCTTCGAGCGCGGTAGTGTTGATGCCTGGGCGATCTGGGATCCTTTTCTTGCCGCCGCAGAAAAGCAGCTTGGCGCCAGGGTACTGGTGGATGGCAAAGGCGCAGTCAGCAATCACCAGTTTTATCTGGCGGCGCGGTCTTATGCTCAAAAACATGCAGACATCTTGCGCATCACGCTGGAAGAACTGGCCAAGGTGGATGAATGGGGCGCAAAGAACCTGAAAGAGGTGACAACGATTCTGGCAGCACAGATCGGGCTGGACAACAGCATAGTCGAACTTTCTACGACGCGCTTTGGCTTTGGCGTGAAACCCCTGACTGAGCAGGTCATCAAGGAACAACAAAGCATTGCTGACACCTTTGCTGAACTGAAATTGATACCCAGGCGTATCAATATCAGGGATGCGGTCCTGTCCATCAAGTCTTGAATTTAGCCACGATTTCATCATGATGACCTACATTGATCTGCGCCGTGCCTTGCTTGTCTTGATCGTGGCAGTCTTGTTGCCTGCGAGCAGTTTTGCTGCACTTGCTGTGACTGATGCACCCAGGGAATTGCGCATAGGTTTCCAGAAAAGTTCAGTCAATCTGAGCCTGCTTAAACACAGGCAGGCATTAGAGCAGCAATTGAAGGGTGTCAAGGTCAGCTGGTTTGAATTTACTGCTGGTCCGCAAATGCTGGAAGCGCTGTCTGTTGGCAGCATCGATTTTGCCACGACTGGTGAACCACCTCCGATCTTTGCCCAGGCGGCTGGCAGCAATCTGGTGTATGTCGGCGCTGAACCGGCCAAGCCCGGCGTCAGTGCCATCCTGGTCAAACCGGACTCAGTCATTCGCACACTGGCAGATTTGAAGGGCAAGAAGATCGCTTTTCAAAAAGGATCAAGCGCCCACTACCATGTCTTGCGTGCCATCCAGCAAGCGGGCTTGCAATGGTCGGATATAACACCTGTCTACCTGGCGCCTGCCGATGCGCGTGCCGCTTTTGAACGTGGCAGTGTCGACGTCTGGGCAATCTGGGACCCGTATTGGGCGGCTATAGAACAAAGTACACAGGTCAGGATATTGGCGACAGGCAAGGGACTGGTCAATAACCTTTCGCACTACCTGTCTGCCCGCAGCTTTGCCGACAAATATCCCAAGGTAATACAACTGCTATTTGAAGAACTGACTCGCAGCGACAGTCTTGTGCAAACCAACCGCAAAGAAGCTGTCGCCATCATCGCTGCCAGTACAGGGCTGGACAAACCGACCATAGCCAGTTTTCTGGAACGCAGGCCACGTTCGCCAGTGGTGTATCTGACCCAGAACATCATTGATGAGCAGCAAAAAGTGGCAGACAACTTTTATCAGCAGAAACTGATACCCAAGGCAGTCAATGTCAGGGATGCGGCCTGGTTGCCGCCGGGCGCAAAACTGTAAGCATGACAGCCAACACAGCAAGGAGCAAAGATGAGTTTGAACATATTCTGGTTTATACCCACCCATGGTGATAGCCGTTATCTTGGCACCACACACGGTGCACGTCAGATCAATCATGATTATCTGCGTCAGATTGCCGTCGCTGCAGATACTCAGGGTTATGATGGTGTCCTGTTACCGACCGGACGCTCTTGCGAAGATGCATGGGTTGTTGCATCCAGCCTGATCAGTGCAACCACGCGTTTGAAATTTCTGGTGGCGATACGTCCCGGCATGAGCAGCCTTGGTCTGTCTGTGCGCATGGCGTCCACCTTTGACCGTCTGTCAAATGGGCGTTTGCTGATCAATATCGTAACCGGTGGCGACCAGGGCGAACTGGAGGCTGATGGCCTGTTTGCCGACCATGAAAAGCGCTACGAAATCACGGAAGAATTCTTGCGTATCTGGCGCGCTTCTTTGGCTGGCGAAGGGGGCGATGCCGGTTATGATTTTGCAGGCCGGCACCTGACCGTCAAGGGTGCCAAAACCCTGTTCCCGTCAGTGCAAAAACCTTATCCGCCCTTGTATTTTGGCGGCTCATCCGAGCCTGCCCATGAACTGGCTGCCGAGCAGGTTGATGTCTACCTGACCTGGGGTGAGCCGCCAGCTGCCGTAGCCGCCAAGATCGCCGACATGCGTGCCCGTGCCGCCAGACACGGGCGGACGTTACGCTTTGGCATACGCCTGCACGTGATCGTCCGAGAAACCAGTGAAGAAGCCTGGCAGGCGGCGGAAGACCTGATACGTTATGTCGATGATGAAGTCATTGCACGTGCCCAAAAAGCATTTGCAAAAATGGATTCAGTTGGCCAGCAACGCATGGTTGCCCTGCACGGCGGCAAGCGCGACAAGCTGGAAGTCTCGCCCAATCTGTGGGCCGGTGTTGGCCTGGTGCGCGGCGGCGCCGGTACTGCCCTGGTAGGGGACCCTGAAACTGTGGCAGCACGCATCAGGGAATATGCTGATCTTGGGATTGATACCTTCATCTTCTCGGGTTATCCGCACCTGGAAGAATCTTACCGTTTTGCCGAACTGGTGTTTCCGCTGATAGGCAAATCTGTTCCTGGTGTCACCAGCAGCCTGACCGGGCCATTTGGTGAAGTCATGGCAAATGGCATCGTGCCCAAGGTGTCACAAAGTTAGGAGACAATATGGGACCGCTCATCACGGAAGTAGCAGAATTTTCTGGTGAATACAGATATGGTTTCTTTCACTACGGCGGTGCAACAGACAGCGTGCAACTTCGTCGCCTGGCGGTTCGCTGGATGAAAAAACTGTTGCCATGGCTGGTGCCTGCCGCACTGATCATTTTTTGGGAAGTAGCCGCACGCGCCGGCTGGTTATCCAGCCGTATTCTGCCAGAGCCCTGGGCTGTCGTGCAGGCATTCTGGCAACTGACGGTGTCAGGCGAAATCTGGACGCATGCAAGGACCAGCCTGTGGCGTGCCACCAGCGGCTTTGCCATCGGTGGTGGTCTTGGTTTGTTACTGGGCTTGCTGACCGGTAGTTTCCGCTTTGCAGAAACCCTGCTCGATACCACTTTGCAGATGGTCAGAAATATTCCGGCCCTGGCTCTGATCCCGCTGGTGATCCTGTGGTTTGGTATTGATGAGTCGGCAAAATTGTTTCTGGTTTCGGTGGGTGTATTTTTCCCGGTCTATCTGAACACCTTCCATGGCATACGCACTGTGGACAAGAGCTTGATAGAGATGGCGCAAAGCTATGGCCTGTCTGGCTGGTCCCTGTATCGCAATGTGATCTTGCCCGGTGCCTTGCCATCGATACTGGTCGGCGTACGTTTTTCACTGGGTCTGGTCTGGGTCTTGCTGATCGTGGCTGAGACCATTTCTGCCCAGGCGGGTATCGGTTATATGACCATGAACGCACGTGAATTCCTGCAAACCGATGTGGTGCTGGTCGGCATATTGTTATATGCCTTGTTGGGGAAACTCGCAGATGTTCTGTCGCGCGGGCTTGAACATTATTGCCTGCGCTGGCATCCGTCTTATCAGAGGAGGGCTGGGTGATGCGTCAATTTCCGGAATTCAACATGGGCACCATTGCAGAAATTGTTGCCTTGCGTGAAGAACTTGATGGTGGCTGGGCGCAGGAGGAGGGGGAAAATGCATCTGCAGGAACAGTGAGGCCTGACCATGGCGTTGCACTTGATCTGCTCAGCATCAAAAAATCCTACCAGGGGCGTCAGGTATTGCAGTCGCTCGATTTGCAGATTGAGGCTGGCGAATTTGTTGCAGTCATCGGTCGTAGTGGTTGCGGTAAAAGTACCTTGCTTCGCCTGATTGCAGGCCTGGAGCAATCCGACGGTGGTCGTCTGGAGTTTTCCGGCAGCCAGTCCGGATTAAAACCCGACATACGGGTGATGTTTCAGGATTCGCGTCTGTTGCCGTGGAAAACGGTACTTGACAATGTAGCCCTGGGCCTGGGGCGCAAACGTGACAAGGCGCTTCATGCACTGTATCAGGTTGCTCTGACGGAGCGTGCTGACGAGTGGCCATCTGTTCTTTCAGGTGGCCAGCGTCAACGCGTTGCGCTGGCAAGGGCGCTGGTGCACGAGCCGCAGCTGTTATTGCTTGACGAGCCCTTGGGTGCGCTTGATGCATTGACACGCATAGAAATGCAAGCCCTGATCGAAGACCTCTGGCAGCGACGGGGTTTTACCGCTGTCTTGGTCACGCATGACGTGCAAGAGGCTATTGCCCTGGCCGACAGGGTGATACTGATAGAGGAGGGCCAGGTCACACTGGATGTCAGGGTAGATTTGCCGCGACCACGTGCGCGTGGCAATCCCAGATTTGCAGAGCTGGAAGAGCAGATTTTACACAGAGTATTACAAAAGCCATCGCCCGTCCCTGATACCGAATTTGGTGATCTGTCACTGCTGCGTACTGTGCATCAGGTGACATGGGCGATATAAATTTTTACTACCCAGTTTTAAGGAAGCATCATGAGCATACAAGCAATCAATGTCCGTAATCAATTTCGCGGAAAAATCAAAGCCATCATCGAAGGTTCTGTTGTTTCAGAAGTCGATGTTGAAACGCCGGCAGGCATCGTTACATCGGTGATTACCACGCGCTCCATCAAGGACCTGAATCTGGTGATAGGTTCGGAAGTCGTTGCACTGGTGAAGGCGACAGAAGTCTCGATTGCCAAGCTGTGAGAACAAGCTGTAAGCACCCGAATTTCAAATCAGGAACAAAGCGAGGCAGACATGCACTCTAACGCATTGCAAAATTACCTGAGTCGCTTGCAAAGTGCGCTGGCCACCACCAACCTGTGGCTCGATGAACAGGGGCGCGCCCGTGGGCGTTACTTCAATTCGACGCTGACCAGTGCCTTCCAGGCGATACGTTCGGGCGACGAAGGTCGCGTCGTTGCCTATGAAGCCTATGCACGCAGCTATGCCAGCGATGACCAGGGCCTGAATATCTGGAAGTTGCTGGAAAACGCCGCCAACGACGATGAGTCAGTGGAGCTGGATCGCCTGTGCCGGCTCTTGCATACCCTGAATTTTTACCGCCAGCCTGAGAGTGCAAATCTCGATTTGTACCTCAGCGTGCACAGCCGCTTGCTGGCCGCGGTGGAGGGCAATCATGGCATGGCATTCCGGCGTATCCTGGATGTGCTGAAGCTGCCTCACGCACATGTGGTATTGCAACTGCCCCTGATTACACCGAGCCAGCGCTGGGTACTGACACATGTGGCAGAAAATTACCGGCGCAACGGCTTCCGTATAGGCTTGCATGCGGCCAGCCTGGAGCAGGCTGGTGATTTGCTCGATCGCATAAGGCCCGATTCGATCAAGGTCGATATCAGCCTGGCCAACGATGCACAGGCACAGACACACGTACTGGAACAGGCGGACCGTGGCAACTGCAACATCATTTTCCGTCGTATAGAAAACCGGAAGCGCTTGCAGGCTTTACAAGACGCGAACCAGACGGCCAGCCCCTATCTGGTGCAGGGATTTTTATTTGATTTACCCAAGTCTACCCTGCTGACGCAGGATGAAAGCCGCCTGGTATTCAATTACACCGATGACCAGGTGCCAGAGCCTGTGGCGCCTTTACAGCTGGGGTCGTATGCCATTTGAAGCCTGAAGACTGTTTCAGGCATCTCCATCGGGGCTTTCATGCCTCACCCGCAAGGCCATTCATCATTTGATGTCTGGTCTTGTTGTCCTTTATATGATTAAAGACAGACTAACGTCGCACTATATACGGAAAACGCATTTAGGAATAAGAAAAAATTCGTTTTCCATATAACCAAATACTGCCAAGATTACTCGTCAATAGTCGAATACGTAATAAAGGCATAGTATGGTATGGTTTTTTGATAATAATGCGCGAGCTAAACGGGTCATCCCAGGGTTCCACCTGTCATTGGGCTTTACCCTGTTCTATCTGGGGCTGATCGTCTTGATACCCTTGTCGGCGGTATTTCTGAAGACCTTCACCATGACCTGGGAAGCGTTCTGGAATACCGTGACCTCGGACAGGGTGCTTGCTTCCTACAAACTCAGCTTTGGTGCTTCTTTGCTGGGCGCTTTGATCAATGTGGTGTTTGGCGGTATCGTCGCCTGGGTGCTGGTGCGCTACAAATTTCCAGGCAAAAAGCTGATCGACGCGCTGGTGGATCTGCCGTTTGCCTTGCCAACGGCGGTTGCCGGTATCACGCTGGCGACGTTGTATGCGCCCAATGGCTGGATAGGCAAATTGCTGGAGCCACTCGGTATCAAGGTGGCCTATACCCCGCTTGGCGTGCTGGTTGCCCTGACCTTTATCGGCCTGCCTTTTGTCGTCCGCACCGTGCAACCGGTGCTGGAAGAAGCTGAAAAAGAACTCGAAGAGGCCGCTGCAAGCCTGGGTGCCAGTCACTGGCAGACATTCACCCGTGTCATCCTGCCCAATATCTTCCCTGCTCTGCTGACTGGTTTCGCCTTGGCTTTTGCCCGTGCCACTGGTGAATATGGTTCAGTCATTTTCATCGCCGGCAATATGCCCATGGTGTCTGAAATTACACCGCTGTTCATGATTACCAAGCTGGAACAATATGACTATGCCGGTGCGACGGCCATTGCTGTCGTGATGTTATTGCTGTCCTTTAGCTTGCTGCTGGCGATCAATGCCCTGCAAGCCTGGACACGCAGCAAGCAAAATGCGGGGAGAGAATAATGACCACGGCAACCCTGGATTTACCTGTCAATTCACGCAGGCATGAGCCGGCAATCACGCCGGCCGCAACAGTCGAACCTTTATGGGTGCGCATTGTCCTGGGCTTGATTGCATTGACTTTCCTGACGCTGTTTTTATTTGTGCCGCTGGCAGCTGTTTTTGCCGAGGCCTTGAAAAAAGGCTGGGAAGTTTATCTGTCTGCCATCACCGAACCAGATGCCTGGTCAGCCATCAAGCTGACCCTGATTGCTGCCGGCATAGCCGTGCCGCTGAACCTGGTATTTGGTGTGGCTGCTGCGTGGACCATCGCCAAATTTGAATTCCGTGGCAAAAATGTCTTGCTGACACTGATCGATTTGCCGTTTTCAGTGTCGCCGGTAATTTCTGGCCTGATCTATGTCTTGCTGTTTGGAGCACAGGGCTGGTTTGGTGAATGGCTGCGCGCACACGACATCAAGATTTTGTTTGCCGTACCAGGCATTGTACTGGCAACGATTTTTGTCACCTTCCCATTCGTTGCACGTGAACTGATACCGCTGATGCAGGCACAGGGCAGTGAAGAAGAAGAGGCTGCCCTGGTACTTGGCGCATCGGGCTGGAAAACCTTCTGGCACGTAACCCTGCCCAATATCAAATGGGGTTTGTTGTATGGCGTGATTTTGTGTAATGCGCGTGCCATGGGCGAGTTTGGTGCAGTGTCAGTTGTGTCCGGTCATATCCGTGGCGAGACCAACACCATGCCCTTGCAGGTCGAGATTTTGTACAACGAATACAACTTTACCGCGGCCTTTGCGGTGGCCTCCCTGTTGACCTTGCTGGCTTTGCTGACACTGGCACTGAAGACCCTGGTTGAATGGCGCACGCGTGAAACCCGTCAGCCAGTAGAAGAATAAAAGTCAGAAGAAATAAAGGAATACATCATGAGTATCGCCGTCAATCAATTACAAAAGAAGTTTGGTAGTTTCACTGCACTCGACAATGTCTCGCTCGATTTTCCGAATGGCGAACTGACTGCCCTGCTGGGACCATCCGGCTGTGGCAAGACAACCTTGCTGCGCATTATTGCCGGCCTGGAATATGCTGACAGCGGTCAGGTATTGCTGGACGGGCAGGACGCCTCGGCCCAGCATGTGCGTGAACGCCAGGTCGGCTTCGTGTTCCAGCACTATGCCTTGTTCAAGCATATGACCATATTTGAAAACATCGCTTTTGGCTTGCGCGTCAAACCGCGTCATCTGCGGCCGTCAGAGAATGAGATCAAAGAGAAAGTCACCAAATTGCTGGAACTGGTGCAACTCGACTGGCTGGCTGATCGTTATCCGCCACAGCTGTCGGGTGGCCAGCGCCAGCGTATCGCCCTGGCGCGTGCCCTGGCAGTGGAGCCGCGTGTGCTTTTGCTTGATGAACCATTTGGCGCGCTCGATGCCAAGGTCCGCAAGGAGCTGCGCCGCTGGTTGCGTCGTCTGCACGATGAACTGCATGTGACCAGTATTTTTGTTACCCACGACCAGGAAGAAGCGCTTGAAGTCGCAGACAAGATCGTTTTGATGAACCATGGCAAGGTTGAACAGGTCGGGGCACCGGCCGAGGTTTACCATCATCCGAAAACCCCCTTTGTGTATGGCTTTCTCGGCAACGTCAATCTGTTCCGTGGCCGTGTCCATGAAGGTGTGCTCGATGCAGATGGTGTGCGTTTTGATGCCCCCGGTCATGCAGAAACCCGCGACGCTGTTGGTACCGGTTATGTCAGGCCGCATGAACTGGAAATTGATCGTTATTCACCAGGCGCCAGCGGCTTGAATGTGCAACTGCGTCGTGTCCACAGCATAGGCCCGCTGGCGCAACTGGAGCTGGAACGTGATGACAATGGTGAACTGGTGGAAGCCATGATCTCTACCGAACGCTATGAATACTTAAAACTCAAAATTGGTGAAACCCTGGTAGTACGCCCCAAGCGTCTGCATGTGTTTGTCGACAATCAATAAACAAGAATAAGGTGCCCTATGAATTTCCAACAATTACGCTCTATCCGTGAAGCTTCGCGCCGTGGTTACAACCTCACCGAAGTAGCCAATGTCTTGTTTACTTCCCAGCCTGGCGTCAGTCGCCAGATCCGTGAACTGGAAGAAGAACTCGGTGTCGATATTTTCGAGCGCAACGGCAAACGCCTGACCGGCCTGACTGAGCCAGGCAAGGATATCCTGCCCATCATAGAACGCCTGCTGCTGGAAGCAGAAAACCTGCGTCAGGCTGGTGAAGACTATTCTGACCAGTCCAAAGGCACACTGACGATAGCCACCACCCATACCCAGGCGCGTTATGTCCTGCCCAAGGTGGTACAAGGTTTCCGTCAGGCTTTTCCTGAAGTGCGTATTGCCCTGCAACAGAGTTCGCCTGAGCATATAGCGGAGTGGGTCCTGTCCGGCAAGGCAGATATCGGCATCGCGACCGAAGGCTTGTCGCAATTCAAGGACCTGGCGTCGTTCGCCTGCTATGAATGGAATCACGTTGTTGTCGTGCCGGAAGGGCATCCTTTGCTCAACAAGCCGGAGCTGACACTGGAAGACTTGTCGAATTACCCGCTGATTACTTATGACGTTGGTTTTACTGGTCGGGGCCATATTGATGACGCCTTCCGCCTGGCGGGTTTGCGTACCGATATTGTACTGACGGCCATGGACTCTGATGTGATCCAGCAATATGTTGCATTGGGGCTGGGTGTCGGTCTGGTAGCTTCAATGGCGATAGAAGTACAACGTGCACATGGCTTGCGGACAATTTCCGCCGGCCACCTGTTTGCTCCCAACGTCACCCGTCTGGCAGTACGTCGCGGTGCTTACCTGCGTGCCTATACTTACGAGTTCATACAACAGTTTGCCCCTAACCTGGACAGGGAAGAAGTCAGGCAGGCGATCAGTGAAGGTGAAAATAGCTGAAAAGAAACATGTTGCGCAAATGCCTGATTTTTAAGCAAATCAGGCGGTGTCGTGAAGACGTCATATCTCTCTGGTAAAATTAGGCAAACTATTCTAATTTAGGCAAATTTTTATCAGAGGTTGATCATGCTTTACCCTGAGTTATTCAAGTCCCTGGAGCAAGTGCGCTGGAATATGGAGTCAGATATCCCCTGGGATAAGTATGACGCCAGCAAACTGACACCAGAACAGGCGCAAACCATCAAGATGAATGCCATCACCGAATGGTCTGCTCTGCCTGCGACAGAAATGTTCTTGCGTGACAACCGTGGCGACAGTGATTTTTCTGCTTTCATGTCCATCTGGTTTTTTGAAGAGCAAAAGCACTCGCTGGTCCTGATGGAATACCTGCGCCGTTTTCATCCTGAACTGGTGCCGACCGAAAAAGAATTGGACAATGTACGTTTCGAGTTCGACCCTGCACCACCACTGGAAACCCTGATGCTGCATTTTTGCGGCGAGATACGCCTGAATCACTGGTATCGTTGTGCTTCTGACTGGCATACCGAGCCTGTTATCAAACATATTTACAAGATCATCAGCCAGGATGAAGCGCGTCATGGTGGCGCCTATCTGCGTTACATGAAAAAATCGCTGGCTGAAGTTGGTGATGTGGCGCGCGCTGCATTTTCAAAAATTGGCGTATTGATGGCGTCAGCCCGTCGCACCGAAAAGCCCCTGCATCCGACCAATCTGCATGTGAACCAGGCGCTGTTCCCGAACGACACCATACAGTCACGTCTGCCTGATCCGGACTGGCTGGAACGCTGGCTCGACGGCCAGATCAAGTTTGATGGCGTATGGGAAAAGAAAGTCGTTGACCGCATCCTGCACAATATGTCCCTGTTGTTTGAACGTACTTTCGAGACGGTGCAAGACTTGAATCGCTACCGCAAGGAAGTGGCGCAAAGACTGGTCATCCTGCCCGGCAGTTTGCCAAGTGCAGCATGAACATGGTCTGAAACTGTACAATCGCCGCTATTAATTAGCGGCTTTTTTATTTATACAATCAAAACCACTCACAAAGTTTCCCCATGCCAGAATTCGAAAAAAAACTCACAACCCGCGAACAATTGGCGGAACGTGCACGTGCTTTACCAAAACCCGTTGTCATGACCAATGGTGTATTCGACATCCTGCATCGTGGCCACGTCAGTTACCTGGCTGATGCGCGGGCGCTTGGCGCTTCGCTGGTTGTGGCGGTGAATACGGATGCATCAGTCAAACGCCTGGGTAAGGGGGATGACAGGCCCATCAATATCTGTGCTGACCGCATGGCGGTGCTGGCTGCGCTGGAATCCGTCAGCCTGGTGGTTGAATTCGATGAAGATACCGCCTTGCAGGCCGTGCTGGTCGCTCACCCTGACCTGTATGTCAAAGGCGGGGACTATGATATGACAACAATACCTGAGGGCCAGGCCGTGCTGGCCTATGGTGGTAGTGTGGCGGCGATAGATTTTGAACATGACCGTTCCACCAGCAAGCTGCTGGCCAAGGTCAGGTCAGCCGGGTAAGCTTGCCTGCTGTTGCAGCAGCAATTCAAAATCCTGGGGTGGCAACGGTTTGGAGAATAGATAGCCCTGTGCAAAGTCGCAGCCAGCCTGTTGCAACAACTCATTTTGCCTTACGGTTTCCACACCTTCTGCCACGACTTTCAGATCGAGTTTATGCGCCATCATGATAATGGCTTCGGACAAGGCGATGTCACTGGCATCGGATGCCAGGTTGCGGATGAACGACTGGTCTATCTTCAGGTAATCAATGTCGAATTTTTTCAAATAGGATAAAGAAGAATAACCTGTGCCAAAATCATCAAGCGCCACCTGTATGCCGGCATCGCGGAATTGCAGTAGCTTGCTGCTTATTTTCTGGCTGGCGTCAAGCAGCAGACCCTCGGTAATTTCCACCGTGATGGCCTGGCCCGGCAGGTTTCGCAGGGACAGTTCACGTATCCAGTTCAGGTAACGTTCCTGGTCGCCCTGGAATTCCATCGGTGACTGGTTGACTGTGATCTGGAAATCCGCATGATATGCGTCGCGCCACTTTTTCACCCAATATAAGGCCTGGCGAAATACCAGATCTCCAATGGCGACAATCAAGCCACTGGTTTCTGCAATTGGGATGAATTCCATGGGGCTGATGAAGCCCAGCTGTGCATGTGGCCAGCGTACCAGTGCTTCGGCCTTTTGAATCTTGCCTGTCCGCATGTCGACAATAGGCTGGAAATAGACTTGCAACTGATTTTCACTGAGGGCGGAACGCAGGTCATTGGTCATGCGCATGCGCGCCAGGGCCGCTGTCTGCAAGTCCGGGGTAAAGTAGCTGAAACGGTTCCTGCCTTGGCCCTTGGCTGCATACATGGCCTGGTCGGCGTGTTTGATCAGGTCGTCGAGATTATCTGCATCGCGAGGGTAAAGCGTAATGCCGACACTGGCTGACAGATAGATTTCTTCATCAGCGATCAGAAAGGGCGTGGACATACTGCGTATGATGTTTTGCGCGATGGTCTCAGTGCGGTTTTCATCATGCATTTCTGGTAATGAGACGGTGAATTCATCACCGCCCAGACGCGCCACGGTATCACTCTCCCTGACACAGGCGCGCAGTCTTTGTGCGGCTTCTATCAGCAGGGCGTCACCGGTGGCATGACCCAGCGTGTCGTTGACTTCCTTGAAAAAGTCGAGGTCGATGAACAGCACAGCCAATGACAGTTGATGGCGCTTGCTGAGTTTGATATCGTGATCGAGCCTGTCGTAGAACATACGACGGTTGGGCAAGCCTGTCAGGGTGTCAATATTGGCCTGCTGCCAGATCAGGGCTTCGGCCCGTTTTTTTTCCGTCACGTCGAGTACAGTACCCAACATGCGCAGTGGCTTTCCATCCTTGTCCCATTCAACGATAGCACCAACTGATAATATCCAACCCCATTCCCCATTGGCTTTTTTCTGACGGAATTCAACACGATACTCATCATTCAAGCCTTGCCGGTGTTCCCTGAAGGCGCGGGCTGCAATCGGGTAATCTTCCGGGTGCAGGCGCGCCACCCAGTTTGCCCGGTTTTCCTGGAAGTGTTCGTGTGCATAACCGAGCATTTTTGCATATTCGGGACTGACAATGGCATCCCCGGTTTGCAGATTCATGTCGTACAGGCCCTGATGTGTCGCCGACAAGGCCATGCGCAGGCGTTCTTCGCTTTCGCGCAGGGCGACTTCAGCCTGTTTTCTTTCCGAGATATCGGTATGGGTGCCTACCACGCGCAGTGGCCGGCCCTGTTCATCACGTTGTATGACAGTACCACGTGTCAGTATCCATTTCCAGTGCCCGTCCTTGCATTGCACCCGATGTTCATTGATATAGATGGGCGTCAGTCCGTCGAAATGTGCCTGTCTGTCCATGTGCATCTGCTGCAGGTCTTCGGGATGTGTGCGTTTATCCAGCTCTTCGGCCAAATCAGCGATATCGTCCTTGCCATAGCCGTAAATTTCCCTCAGACGGTCCGACAGGATTTCTACTCCGGTCTGTGGATTCCAGTCCCAGACACCGTCACCGGAGCTTTCCAGCGCCAGTTGCCATCGCTCTTCGTTCAGGTGAAGTTGCTGCGCGTCGCGCTTGTGCTGGCTGATGTCAGTAACCATGGCATAGCAGCCAAGGACAGTCCTGTCTTCTGCAAATACCGGCTGAATCTGTGCAGCGATATCGCGGGCACCGCCAAATTGATACGGGATCGTTGCTTCGTAGGCGATTGTCTCGCCACTCAAGGCGGTGTCTACGATGGGACGCACCTGTTGAAACGCGGTTTCACCTATGACCTCCCACATATGCTTGCCAATGATCTCTCGTCTGCTGATGCCAAACCAGTCCAGGTAGGTTTGATTGATGAATTGATAGCGATAGTCACAATCTACATAGGAAACGCAGACGGGCAGGGCATCAATCAGATGCCGCAACTGTCCGGCATCATCCCCAAAAGTGATTTTTGTCGTTTTATTTGTAAGCACGTACCGACCCTGAGCTTGGCAAATTGGTCCGGAATGGGCATAGACAGGCTGTTTTGCCTGTTCGTATTTGTCCCCTGTTTTTCCATGCTAAAGGATTTTCAGTCAAGTTGCGCAAATTTCCACATGCCTGTGGCAATTTATTTCTGCCACCGGATTAAGAAAATCAACTGCCACCGGCATAACCGTTTTGTCGCCAGGCTTCATAGACTACAACGGCCACGGTATTTGACAGGTTAAGGCTGCGGTTATCAGGGCGCATGGGCAGGCGGATTCGTTGACTGGCCGGAAATGATTCGCGCAACTCTGGGGCCAGCCCACGTGTTTCGGCCCCAAAAATGAAGTAGTCGCCCGGCCGGAAGCTGCAATTGGCAAATGGACTTGAGCCATGGGTGGTCATGGCAAACATGCGTGCCCGGTCGGGTTGTTCGCTGCCGCAAAAGGCGTCCCAGCTTTTATGTACTTTCATGCTTGCATAGTCATGATAATCAAGCCCGGCACGCTTCATCTTGCTGTCATCAAGCGGGAAGCCAAGCGGCTCGATCAAATGCAATTGCACGCCGGTATTGGCACACAGGCGGATGATATTGCCGGTATTTGGCGGGATTTCCGGTTCGACCAGTACAACATGAAACATTGCATTCCTTAGCTGAGATGAGGGAGTGTTCTTGCAAACACATAAGCGCTGACTTTGGCAGCACCAAAACGTTTGAGCATTGTAGCGATTTCATGCATGGTCATGCCAGTGGTCATGACGTCGTCAACTACGCCTATGTGCATGCCCCGGATTTTATCTGTCATGTCTGCAGCCAGGCAAAATGCCTGCTTTACATTGGCGGCGCGGGCAGCGTTTGGCAGGCTGCTTTGCATGGCAGTGTCGCGACTGCGCTGCAACACATGTAATCCCAAAGGTATGCCCAGTTGTTTTGATAGTGGCCGGGCAATTTCCTGCGCCTGGTTGAAACCACGCTCTGCCAGACGTCTGCGGCCTAGCGGTACGGCACACAGCAGTTGCGGGAGTTCGAATTCCCTTTGTTGCAGTATGCTTTCTCTTAACATGCTGGCGAACCAGGGGGCCAACGCCAGGTCGTGGCCAAATTTCAGGGCCAGCACCAGTTGATCTTGTGGGGCAGCGTAGTCGCAAACGGTAATGGTTTGTGAAAAAGCGGGCGGATTACTGAGGCAGTCGCCGCAGCGCGATGTGCTGGCGTGCGGTGGCAAGGGCAGGGCGCATTGGCTGCAACGTGGCAAAGTCTGGGTAAAATAGCCGAGACGGCATGCTTCACAGATGACCTCCCGGCTGTCGGCGCGGCAAAGCGCACACGGGCAGGGTATCAGGGCGGCGATTGTGTTCTGCCACGCAAGCTTGAGTTTGTCTGTGATCATGGAGGTAAGCGTGTAAACTGCCAGCTTATCAAAAAAAGCCAGATTCAACATTTCCAGCCATGCTTAGTGCCCCAATCAATTTGCAACTGGTACGCCAGTTATTTGCCCAGCCTGAAAAAATCCAGCCCTCTGATTTTTTCAGACGCGAGATCGCTACCCGCATGCGTGAAAAACTGGAATTAGTAAAAATACAACCATCAGCGTTGCTTGATGCTGGCTGTGGCGAGCTCGATGATCTTGCTGAATTGCAAAAAATATATCCTCAGACGCAGGTTTTTGGCGTAGATGCTTCCCTGGCCATGTTGCAGGCTGGCAAAAAAAAGCAGCTCGCGGCGATGAGCACCATGGGGCGCTTACTGTCCAAATGGACACCAGCGGTATTGCGTCAGGAAGTTGGTCAGTACTTGCTTACAGGTGACTTTGCGCGTTTGCCGATGGCAAATGCAACAGTCGACCTGATTTGGTCCAACCTGGCTTTGCACTGGCATCCGCAGCCCGATCTGGTGTTTGCCGAATGGCGACGGGTTTTGCGCACGGAAGGTTTGCTGATGTTTTCCTGCCTGGGGCCAGACAGTTTGACAGAACTGCGCGAGGCCTTTGCCAAAGTCGACGACTTACCGCATACCTTGCCTTTCGTCGATATGCATGATTTTGGCGACATGCTGGTCAATGCCGGTTTTTCGACGCCTGTCATGGACATGGAGAAAATCACGCTGACCTATGGGGATGCCGGTAAGTTATTACAGGATGTACGTGCGCTGGGAGGTAATCCACTAATGACAAGACGTCAAGGTTTGTTTGGTCGTCAAGCCTATAAAGGTCTGGTTGCGGCGCTGGAACAGCGTCGCGACAGCCGGGGGCGTATCAATTTGACACTGGAAGTGGTGTACGGCCATGCTTTCCGGCCAGTCAGCCGGAAAACGGCGGCTGGCGAAGCCATAGTGCGTTTTGACTTACCCAAAAAATCCCCTTAATCCGTATCAAAAAAACGGTAAAAAGTCGCAATTTCATAGATAAATCTTTGTGACATTTGCGCCAGATCAGGGATTTGGCAAGTGTATTCTGCTTGATAAGGGCCTGCTTTACGCCTTATACTCTCGCAGTTGTGGAAGTTGCCGGTACGCATTGAGCTTTTTATGCCCGGCGCTCTGTTAAAAGAATTCTAATCGGGTTTTGGGGAAATTCATGAAACATGCTAAGCGATTCAATTCGTTCATGCTGGGTGCCTCGCTTTTGGCGGCAAGTTTGCCGTCCTGGGCGGTGGTGAATGGTCCGGCGGTAGATATGAAGGGCGGTCCGGCGGTCAAGCAGTTAAATCTGCAGCAACCTGTTACGCAAATTGCGGAGCAAATCTATTCCATTCATAACCTGATGCTGGTTATCTGTCTGGCGATTTTTGTGGCAGTTTTTGGTGTGATGTTCTACTCTATTCTGAAACATCGCAAATCAGTCGGCCATAAAGCTGCTACCTTCCACGAAAGCACAGCGGTCGAAATTGCCTGGACTGTAGTGCCTTTCATTATCGTTATTGTCATGGCCTTGCCCGCAACCAAAACGGTTGTCGCGATGAAAGATACTTCCAATGCTGACCTTACCATCAAGGTTACTGGCATGCAATGGAAATGGGGCTATGATTACCTCAAGGGTGAGGGTGAAGGCATTTCCTTCCTGTCTACCCTGGCTACTCCCCGTACACAAGTTGGTGCACCTGGCGTAGAGCCGACTGAAAAACGTGGTGACAATTATCTGATCGAAGTTGACAACGAAGTTGTTGTGCCCGTCAACAAGAAGGTCCGCATGATTACTACCGCCAATGACGTTATCCATTCATGGACCATCCCTGCTTTCGGTGTGAAACAGGATGCGATTCCCGGTTTTGTCCGTGACACCTGGTTCAAGGCAGAGAAAATTGGTACTTACCGTGGTCAGTGCGTCGAGCTGTGCGGCAAGGAACATGCTTTCATGCCTATCGTTGTCAACGTTGTTTCTGAGGCTGACTACACAAAATGGGTTGATGGCAAGAAAAAAGAAATGGCTGCCAAGGCTGATGACCCAAGCAAAGTATGGACTGTTGACGAGCTGAAACAGCGTGGTGAAAAAGTGTATGCCGCCAACTGCGTAGCCTGCCACCAGGCTACTGGTAAAGGTGTTCCAGGTGCTTTCCCTGCCCTTGACGGTTCTGCTGTTGTGGCTGGTCCCAAAGCTGGCCAACTGGCTATCGTCATGAATGGTAAAGCAGGTATGCCAGCCTGGAAGGGCAGCTTGTCGGATACAGAAATTGCCGCGGTGATTACTTATACCCGTAACAACTGGTCCAATAAGGCAGCAGAAAACATTGTCCAACCGGCTGAAGTTCTGGCTGCGCGTAAGTAATAAACAGGAAGAACAGGAGAAAAGATGAGCACTACTACAGCTGATCACGCTCACGATCACTCTCACGACCACGCGCATGACCATCCCCATGGTTTCCAGCGCTGGTTATTTGCAACCAACCATAAAGATATCGGTAGTTTGTATCTGTGGTTCGCTTTCACGATGTTGCTGGCCGGTGGCGTCATGGCCCTTGGCATCCGCAGTGAATTGTTCCAGCCTGGCCTGCAACTCATGCAGCCGGAGTTCTTTAACCAGTTGACCACCATGCATGGTCTGGTCATGGTTTTTGGTGCGATCATGCCGGCTTTCGTTGGTTTCGCCAACTGGATGATCCCGCTGCAGATCGGCGCGTCTGATATGGCATTTGCCCGTATGAACAACTTCTCGTTCTGGCTGATGCCTCCTGCAGCTCTGCTGTTGATGGGTTCTTTCTTTGTTCCTGGCGGTGCAACGGCTGCTGGCTGGACACTGTATGCTCCATTGTCCACACAAATGGGCCCAGGCATGGACATGGCGATTTTTGCTGTCCACATCATGGGTGCGTCTTCCATCATGGGCTCCATCAACATCATCACGACCATCCTGAACATGCGCGCGCCCGGCATGACACTGATGAAGATGCCGATGTTCTGCTGGACCTGGCTGATTACTGCCTACCTGCTGATCGCCGTTATGCCGGTTCTGGCTGGTGCGATCACCATGACGCTGACTGACCGTCATTTCGGTACATCCTTCTTCAATGCTGCAGGCGGCGGTGACCCTGTCATGTACCAACACATTTTCTGGTTCTTCGGACATCCAGAGGTGTACATCATGATTTTGCCAGCCTTCGGTATCGTGTCCCAGATCGTTCCGGCATTTGCCCGTAAGCCTTTGTTTGGTTATGCATCGATGGTGTACGCAACAGCATCCATCGCGATCCTGTCCTTCATCGTCTGGGCGCATCATATGTTTACAACCGGTATGCCAGTGACGGCACAGTTGTTCTTCATGTATGCCACCATGCTGATCTCGGTACCTACTGGTGTGAAAGTGTTTAACTGGGTAGCAACAATGTGGAAAGGCTCGATGACTTTCGAGACCCCTATGTTGTTTGCAGTCGGCTTTATCTTCGTGTTCACCATGGGTGGTTTCACAGGGTTGATCCTGGCGGTGACTCCTATTGACATCCAGTTGCAGGATACCTACTACGTGGTTGCTCACTTCCACTATGTATTGGTGGCCGGTTCCCTGTTTGCCCTGTTCGCCGGTTACTACTACTGGGGTCCAAAATGGACAGGTTTCATGTACAACGAAACACGCGGCAAAATCCACTTCTGGGGTTCGCTGATTTTGTTCAACGTGACCTTCTTCCCTATGCACTTCCTGGGTCTGGCCGGCATGCCACGTCGTTATGCAGACTACCCTGCGCAGTTTACTGATTTCAATCAGATTGCAACGATTGGTGCATTTGGTTTTGGTTTGATGCAGGTGTATTTCATCCTGGCTGTTGTTATTCCATCCATCAAAGGTGGCAAGCCTGCCCCAGCCAAACCATGGGATGGTGCTGAAGGTCTGGAGTGGACAGTGCCTAGCCCTGCGCCTTTCCATACTTTCGAAGAACCACCAGAATTCAAGTAATCAAGTGAAGTATTACTGGTGCTGTACTGCTGTCGCAAGCAGTGCAGCACTGGCGGGATAAAAAATGACGAACGATAAAAAACCGAATAACCTCAAGACTGCCATCATTTTGTTTTCTATCGCTCTGGTATTTTTTGTTGGTGTATTCGTCAAGCAAACCTGGTTGCGCTGATCATGTCCGAGGATGAAACCGGCGCAGGCAGCAAGGGCAACAAGCTGAATGCGCAGATGCTGGGCAAGTTGCTGGTTGTTGCGGCTTTGATGTTTGGTTTTGGCTATGCACTGGTGCCGATCTACAAGCAGATATGCGAATTGACCGGGGTCAATATCCTGACACCCAAAGATATTTCAGTAAAAGAAATATCCAATTCGCAGATCGACAGAAGTCGTGAAGTAACCATAGAGTTTGATGCAAACACTCAGGGACCATGGCGCTTCAGGCCTACCGTGGCAAGCATGAAAGTGCATCCCGGTGAGATGACGCAGGTTGTCTATGAAGTAGTGAACAAGCAGTCCTACAAGATGGATGCGCAGGCGATACCCAGCTACGCACCACAGCAGGCCGCCAATTACTTCAAGAAGATGGAATGTTTTTGCTTCAAGCAACAGACACTGGGGCCGAATGAGGCGCGGCAAATGCCTGTGGTGTTTTATATAGACCCGGCCCTGCCGAAGGAAGTCAAGACGATTACCTTGTCCTATACTTTCTTTGAAGTCGGTGTTAAACCGCAGGCTGTCAGCAGCGAAGGACAAGGGCGCTCATGAGTGATTTGAAGGAAGCAAGCAAACGTAAGGCTTCGTTTCTTGCAACAATGAAAGCCGTATTCTGGTCGTTTTTGGGGATACGCAAGAAAAATGACTATGAACAGGATGCAGCACAGTTGAATCCTGTCCATGTGATTATTGCTGGCATCATAGGGGCACTGATATTTATCTCGGTGCTGATCATGATAGTCAAACATGTAGTCGCAAAATAACAATTCAAGTAGTAAATTAAATTGCATCGGGAGATGGAAATGAGTTCTCAACACGCTAATGCGCCGTATTATTTTGTGCCTGGTCCATCCAAATGGCCTGTGCTGGGCGGCACCACTTTATTGCTGACCATGATCGGTGCTTCGGCCTGGGTAAATGGTCTGGCTTGGGGTTCTTACCTGAATTTCGCCGGCATCATCCTGACCCTGGTGGTTCTGTATAACTGGTTTGGTGACGCCATCGCTGAATCCGAAGGCGGTAAATACAGCGCGCGTATCGACGTATCTTATCGCTGGAGCATGAGCTGGTTCATTTTCTCTGAAGTGATGTTCTTCGCGGCTTTCTTTGGCGCCCTGTTCTATGCCCGTACTATTTCCATGCCTTGGCTGGCTGATCTGGACCACAAAGTCCTGTGGCCTGATTTCGCTGCAAACTGGGGTAATGTAGGTCCGGCCGGAACAGTTGAAGCCTTCAAGACCATGGGGCCTTTCCCTATCCCCACCATCAACACAGCGTTGTTGCTGACTTCCGGTGTGACCCTGACTATTGCTCACCACGCCTTGCGTGAAGGTCAGCGTGCCAAGACTGCATTCTGGCTGTTTGCCACTGTTTTGCTGGGTGCAGTGTTCATGGGTTTCCAGGCTTATGAATACATCCATGCTTATCATGAGCTGAACCTGAAACTGACTTCCGGCATCTATGGTTCCACTTTCTTCATGTTGACCGGTTTCCATGGTTTCCACGTGACCATGGGTGCGATCATGTTGTCCGTCGTTCTGTACCGTGTGATGAAGGGCCACTTCACGCCTGAGCATCACTTTGCGTTCGAAGGCGCTGCCTGGTACTGGCACTTTGTTGACGTGGTTTGGCTGGGTCTGTACGTTGTTGTTTACTGGATGTAATAGCAATATCCGGTAAAACAAAAAAGCCGCACGGTTAGTGCGGCTTTTTTACATATATCAGATTGCCGGTGGGGGAAGTGCCTGTCCAGTTAACTGACAGACTTTACCTGATACCGGTTGGCTGTATCAGTCCGTAATGGTTGGCCAGCAGGATCAGCAGGAACAGGGTGATGGAAAAACCAACCCGGAAAGCCAATGCCTTGACCGTGCGATTACTTTTTCCCTTGTCTTTCATCAGATAGACCAAGGCAGACCCCAGGCTGAAAAGGATAAGGAAAAAAGCGATGGCGACAAGAATTTTCATACTCGTTTATTTTTCTGCTTTTGATTGTTAGATTTCGCATTGTAATACCTTACACACCGAATGCCTATTTCCTTCCGATTTCGCCTTATCCCCTTTATCGCAAGCCTGCTGCTGGTCAGTCTGGGTGTTGCGTTGGCACAATGGCAAACCCGCAGGGCGGAAGAAAAGGAAATAATTGCCGCGCAGCTGGCTGAGCGCATGCATTTACCAGTGCAGCAATTGAAGCCAGATAGTGCGGCTGGTGAAATAAAGGCTTTTCGCAAACTCAAAGTACGAGGGCAATTCATTGCCGAATGGCCGCTGTATCTTGATA
Organism: Undibacterium paludis; assembly: GCF_022568815.1. Classification (GTDB taxonomy): domain Bacteria; phylum Pseudomonadota; class Gammaproteobacteria; order Burkholderiales; family Burkholderiaceae_D; genus Undibacterium. The sequence continues at coordinate 251,147 of NZ_JAKZHX010000011.1, forward strand.
ATCGCCCCTTGCAGGGTAGGGCTGGTCTGTATGTATTGATGCCCTTCAAGCTGGAGGGTAGCAACAAATATGTCCTGGTTGCCCGAGGCTGGCAGCCGCGCGACGCGCATGACAGGTTGCATGTGACAGCCATCTCGGCGGCGGCAGGTGAAGTCATGCTGGAAGGCCTGGTCCGGGATAAACTGGACCGTGTCATGCAACTGGGGCAGCCCGAAACTGTCAAACCGGGTAGCCTGTTGCAGAATCTTGATATAGACATGTTAATCAAACAGACGGGCTGGGATTTTTATCCCTTTGTACTGGAGCAGACATCAGCTGCTGATGATGGTTTGTCCCGGGACTGGCCCTTGCCATCGGCTGGCGCCGACAAGCACAGGGGTTATGCCTTTCAATGGTATGCGCTGGCCGTGATGGCTTTCTTATTTTTTGTTGTTACTGGATTTCGTCGTGGAAAAAACTGACAAACAGACCTCGCGTGGGCGCTGGAAATTGCTGCTGGTGCTGGCAGTGTGTGCTGCCCCCATGATTTTTTCTTACCTTGCCTATTACGTCATCAAGCCTGCCGGACGGACCAACTATGGCACCATACTTGATCCGCGCGACTATCCCATGCCCAAGCTTGCCGGTCGCCTTTTAGGGGCTGCACCGACCGACCCGACTGTCGGTCTGGATGCATATAAGGGTAAATGGCTGATGGTACAGATCGATAGTGGTGCTTGCGAGCGAGACTGCCAGAAGAGGATGTATGACATACGTCAGTTGCGTGTTGCGCAAGGCAAAGAAATGGACAGGATAGAGCGGGTCTGGCTGATTACCGATGATGTCCCCATCGATACCGCTTTGATACGTCAGTATGACGGCGCACGCATGCTGAAAGTGGACCCTGCCGTATTGAAAACCTGGCTACCTGTCGACAAAGAGAACAATACCCAGATCAGTGACCATATCTATCTGATCGATCCGCTCGGCAACCTGATGATGCGTTACCAGAAAAATGCTGACGCCAACAAAATCAAGAAAGACCTCAGCAAACTATTGCGTGCGTCTGCGATAGGCTAAGGACAGGTTAAATCATGTGGTTACAGCTAAGCCTGACAGCAATGATGGTTGCCCTGATCCCGGCAACCATCATCTGGTTTTCCAGGGAAAAGAATAAATACCGCAAATTGATTGCGGTCACTGTCACGTTGACATTTGAGCTGATCATGTTCGGCGCTTTCACGCGCCTGACAGACTCCGGCTTGGGCTGCCCTGACTGGCCGGGTTGTTATGGTCAGGCCAACCCCTTGCAGTCACATGCTGCTATCAAGGCGGCAGAAATTGTCATGCCTGGCGGCCCGGTTACCCTGCAAAAAGCCTGGATAGAAATGGTTCATCGTTACCTGGCAATGAGTGTAGGTTTGCTGATCGTGGCCCAAATGCTCATTGCCTGGGTGCATCGTAAGCAATTGCGCACCAGTCCCTGGCTGTCGACTTTCCTTTTTTTCTTTGTTTGCCTGCAAGGTGCATTTGGCGCCTGGACGGTAACCCTGAAACTGCAACCTGTCATAGTGACTACTCACTTGATACTGGGGATGGGTTTGCTGGCCCTGCTCAGTGCCAGCCTGGAGCAGCAAGGCAGTTCGCAACCACGGGCACCTGTTTTGTCCGCCGATGCACATCGCCTGCTCTGGCCTGCCGGTCTGGCCCTGGTTTTGCTGTTCATGCAAATAGCGCTTGGCGGCTGGGTGAGTACCAACTATGCTGCATTAGCATGCCATGATTATCCGCTCTGTGATGGCAAGCTTGTTCCGGCAATGGATTTTGAGCATGGCTTTAGCCTCTGGCGTCAGCTGGGTCAGACTGTGGATGGCAAATACCTGCCATTTCATGCGCTGGTCGCCATACATTGGGTGCACAGGAATTTTGCCATCCTGGTGGTGCTTGCCTGCCTCTGGGCAGGCTGGTGTGCCAACCGTACCAGGGGGCTGGAAAAGCTGGGGAGACATCTCATGCTAGCCGTATTGGCACAGTTTATCATCGGTGTTTCCACCGTATTTTTTTCCTGGCCGCTGCTGCTGGCAGTTTTGCATAATGGCATGGCTGCCACGCTCGTGCTCTTGCTGACCATGTTAAACTACAGGGTAAGGCATGTGAGCCTTGCCGCTGCCAAAGAATGATCATGACCACATTAAGTTTGCCTTCCAACCGACTTGCTCAATACTGGGCATTGACCAAGCCCCGCGTTACCCAGCTCGCCGTTTTTTGTGCCGTCATCGGCATGTTCCTGGCGACACCTGACCTGCCTGACTGGCGTGTTGTGGTTGCCGCTACCATCGGTATCTGGCTGCTGGCCGGCGCCGCTTTTGCTGTCAATTGCCTGGTAGAGAAAGAAATCGATTCACGCATGGCCAGGACTGCGCGCCGCGCAACTGCCCAGGGTGAAATCACTATTCCCCAAACCCTGGTGTTTTCCGGTGTCATTGGTGGCATGGGCATGTGGGTGCTGTATACCATGGTCAACCCTTTGACCATGTGGCTGACCTTCGTCACCTTTGTTGGTTATGCCGTGATTTACACGATTATCCTGAAACCGGCGACACCACAAAATATTGTCATTGGCGGCTTGTCCGGCGCCATGCCGCCGGCCCTAGGCTGGGCTGCTGTAGCCAATGATGTGCCCATGCAGGCCTGGTTGCTGGTACTGATCATCTTTGTCTGGACGCCACCGCATTTCTGGGCGCTGGCCATGTACCGGCGCGATGATTATGCGCGTTCCGGCCTGCCCATGTTGCCTATTACCCATGGCCTGGAATTTACCCGCTTCCATGTCTGGCTCTACACCATTGCCCTGTTTGCCACCACCATGCTGCCGTATGCCGTGCACATGAGCGGCCTGATCTACCTGGTCAGTGCCATTGTGCTTGGTCTGATTTTCCTCTGGTATGCATGGCGTATCTACAAGCACTATGACGATATGCTGGCGCGCAAGACTTTCACTTATTCCATCATTTATCTGTCCTTGCTGTTTGCCGCCTTGTTGGTGGATCACTATATCAAGCTCACCTTATGAAAATACTGAAGAGCCTGGCTGGCATCCTGATGACGCTGGTCTTGTCCGCCTGCATGCAAGGGGCTGAAAAATTCAATAACACGGACCTGACTGGCCTCGATTACGCCAAGGATTTTGCCCTGACCGACCATAATGGCAAGGCACGTACCCTGGCAGACTTCAAGGGCAAGGCAGTTGTGATTTTCTTTGGCTATACGCAATGCCCGGATGTTTGCCCGACCACCATGGTGGAAATGGCAAATGTGATGAAACTCCTGGGCAGTGATGCGGACAAGGTACAAGTCTTGTTTGTTACGCTTGATCCGGAACGTGATACCCAGACTTTGCTGGCCAGCTACGTGCCCAATTTTGACAAGCGCTTTCTTGGCCTATATGGCGATGCCGCTGCAACTGCCAAGGTTGCCAAGGACTTCAAGGTGTTTTATCAAAAGGTGGAAGGCAAGACACCAGGCAGCTATACCATGGACCATACGGCAGGCAGCTATGTGTTTGATCCCCAGGGGCGGATTCGTTTATTCTTGCGCCACGGCCAGGGGCCAGAGCCGGTTGCTCATGATTTGAAAATGCTGCTCAAGTAAGCCCTGATCAGGATTAAGCCTGGGCATTGATCGGTGACTGACAGAAAAGTGATAGAAAAACAAAAGGCACTCCGAGGAGTGCCTTTTTCAATGCATGGCCTGCTTATGCAAAGTTGCTCAGGCTACCCTTCATTTTCTTCAGGGCTGCACTTTCGATCTGGCGTATGCGTTCGGCAGATACACCGTATTCATCTGCCAGTTCATGCAGGGTTGCGCCTGTACCGTCATCATTTTTCAACCAGCGCTCTTCGATGATATGGCGTGAACGCGCATCCAGTTTGGACAGGGCAGATTCCAGGCCTTCGCTTTGCATGCGGTCATACTGGCGGCTTTCCAATACACGGGTAGGTTCGTCAGACTCTGTCTTCAGATAAGCGATGGGTGCAAACTTTTCATCATCGTCATCTGTCGGTGCGTCCAGAGCGATATCGTGACCGGACAAACGCATTTCCATCTCAATGACTTCTTCGCGTTTTACATCGAGTGTTGACGCCAGGGCGTCAATCTGCTTGGGCGACATCGCGTCCAGGCCTTCTTTGTGACTGCGCAGATTGAAGAACAGCTTGCGTTGTGCCTTGGTCGTGGCAACTTTTACCAGACGCCAGTTTTTCAGGATGTACTCATGCATCTCGGCCTTGATCCAGTGCATGGCATAGGATACCAGGCGCACACCCTGGTCAGGGTCAAAACGCTTGACGGCTTTCATCAGGCCGATATTGCCTTCCTGAATCAGGTCAGCATGGGGCAAACCATAGCCGAGATAACCACGGGCGATGGAGACAACCAGACGCAGGTGCGACATAACCAGTTGCTGCGCAGCAGCCAGATCATTGTCATTACGCAATTTTTTTGCATAGTCTACCTCTTCCTCATGCGAGAGCATGGGCAGACGATTGACTGCAGAGATATAGGCATCAATGTTTCCAAGACTGCCACTAAAGCCAAGGGCCAGTGCAGTGCTGTCAGAAGCGGGGATCAATTGTGTCGATGTTGTTGCCATTTTTCCTCCTTATTGCGGCCACCTTGGAGTAATGCACCCCATATGGCACTTTCAAGTTCCTATATTAGCACTCTCTTGAGAAGAGTGCTAATACTCAGATACTATAAGCTTCATCAAAATAATCTATTGAAAAACTAGCCATCATTTACAGCAATAATAATTACTTAGATGCCAGCCTGCGTGGAAAGTTGCAGTTAATTACAATAATTTTGTCAGGACTTAGCCTGTGATCAGATGTAATAGGATGTAACAACGGGGTTGCTGCCTAGCTGGCGCGCGCCAGTTGTCGTCTCACCGAAAGGAAGACGCCTATCAGGCCCAGTACCATACTAACCGCCAGCAAGATCAGGCTCTGTACGATACCTAACGGTAGCAGATGAAATTCTGATGCATACAATTTGGCAAATTCAGCAATAGCCTTGTTCAGTGGGTGCAGGGAGGCAGCGATCATACCCAGTGCCATGCCCCCGGCCAGCAAGCCCAGCAAGGCGCCGGTATAGTAATAGGGTTTGTGGATAAAACTGTTGGTCGCGCCAAGCAGCCGGGTGACTGAGATCTCGGCCTGATGAGAGATGACCTGCAGGCGCGTGGCATTGAACACCACCACGATGACGACCACGGCCAGGGTTGCTGCCAGCAGCATCAGGCCCAATTGCATGATCTGCATCAGCGCCGCCAGGCGTTTGACCCAGGCAGAGTCAAGCTGCACGATATCGACATCTGGCATCTGCCTGATGTTTTCAACCAGGTCATCGATCTTGCCGGCGTCCGCATTGGACATGGACAGGATATAGGCATCCGGCAGAGGGTTGCCACCAAGCGTTGATAAAACTTCAGTCAGATTGGATGATTGCTCCAGACTGGCCAGCGCCTTGTCTTTGGGAATAAAGCTCAGGTTGGCCGTGATGCCTTTTTCTTTCAGCAGCTTTTTGATCGGTATCGACAGGGCCGTTGCGTTAGCGCGCGCAGTTTCCGGGCTGACAAAGATACTGATTTCCGGCTCTATAGACAGCTGTGAAGAGACGGGGCGGATATTTTCTATCAGGGTCAGGCCGGCAATCGGCAGGGCTAGTGCGATGGCGACCACCAGTACATTGAATAGAAAATTACCAGGACTGGCGCGCAAGTGGCCAAAAGCACTTTTCATGGCGAACAAATGTTGACGGAACCAGATGGTCATGAATTCTTCCTTGTTGTTCTGTGCAGATAGACGGGCAAAGTACGGGCAAATCAGGCAGCCAGCGATGATTTCCAGCTGGTAACCACCTGTCCCTGGCTCAGGTAGATAACGCGGCTGGCCTGGTCGAGAAACTGTTCATCATGGCTGGAGATGATGCAGGTGACGCCTGCACTCTGGAAAGCCTTTAGTGTTGTCAACACCTTGTTGGCATTGTCCCGGTCAAGAAAAGCGGTTGGCTCGTCGGCCAGGATGATTTGCGGGCGGTTGACGATGGCACGGGCAATTGCCACCCGCTGTTGCTCACCACCGGACAGGGCCAGCGGCAGGGAGTCTGCCTTGTCGGGCAGGCCGACTTTATCGAGGGCAATACGGGCACGTTCCTCAGCCTTGCCATGTGATGCGCCAGTGACAATCAGCGGCAACATGACATTTGCCAGCACGGTACGGTCGGTCAATAATTTCTGGTCTTGCAATATCAAGCCGAGCTTGCGGCGTAGATAAGGCAGGCTGCCGGACTTAAGCTTGCTGATGTCCTGCCCGTTGACCCTGACCTGACCAGAGCTGGGCTTTTCTATGCCCGCGATCATCTTCAGCAGGGTAGACTTGCCCGCACCGGAGGGGCCAGCCAAAAAGATCAGTTCACCGCTGGCTATCGACAGGGATACATCCCTGAGCGCATAGGTATCTTGAGAATACTGCTTGCTGACGTGTTCAAATTCTATCATGGTCGCAATATGGCTGATTTTGGGGGAGGCAATTCAGCTTAACAGGGCGTCAACGAATTCCTGTGCGTTGAAAGGCTGCAAATCCTCAATTTGTTCACCGATGCCGATGAAGTACACCGGTACCGGGCGGTTTTTTGCGATGGCGGCCAGTACCCCGCCTTTGGCCGTGCCATCGAGTTTGGTAATCACCAGGCCGGTCAGCTGCAGGGCATCATCAAAAGTCTTGACCTGGGCCAGAGCATTCTGACCGGTATTGCCATCGATGATCAGCAAGACCTCTTGCGGTGCACCATCCATACCCTTGGCGATCACACGTTTGATCTTTTTCAGTTCTTCCATCAGATGCAACTGGGTGGGCAGGCGGCCAGCCGTATCCACCATCACCACATCCGTACCACGTGCACGGGCTGAGGCCACGGCATCAAAGGCCACGGCGGCCGGGTCACCGGATTCCTGGGCGATCACCGTGACATTATTGCGCTCGCCCCAGATTGCCAGCTGCTCACGCGCAGCCGCACGGAAGGTATCGCCTGCGGCCAGCAAGACAGATTGCTGGTGACTTTGCATATGTTTGGCCAGCTTGCCTATGGTGGTGGTTTTGCCGGCGCCATTGACCCCGGTAATCATCATCACCAAAGGTTGATAGCGGCCAAGCTCCAACGGTTTTTGCAATGGTGTGAGCAATTCCAGCAACAGGGCTTTCAGCGCAGCCTTGACCTGTTCCGCCTCGGTCAGTTTTTCTTCCTTGACCTTTTTCTTCAGGCCATCAAGCAAAAATTGCGTCGCTTCCACGCCGGCGTCTGAAGTCAGCAGGGCGGCTTCAAGCTCTTCATACAAATCGTCATCAATGCGAGCGCCGACAAAGAGGGTGGTAAGATTCGAGGAAGTCTTGGCCAAACCCGCCTTCAACCTGCTCAGCCATGAGCGCTTTTGCTCGGGTTCAGGTGCCGGCTGTGTCTGGGGCGCAACGGGCTTGCTTGCTGGCTGGCTTGACGCCGGTGGAGCATCAGCTGTTGTGGATGTTGCTTCTATGATAGCTGCCGGCGCAATCTGGGAGACCGGCACCTGCGCTTCTTCTTTGGGTTTCTTTTTGAAAAAACTAAACATCGGGATATTTGGGGAGTGCGGGCGGCAAGAAAAGCCTGCCCTAGTATTAGAATGCTGCCATTTTAACAGACAGCGCACTGTAAACCGATTTAGCCGTAGCTGACATGCAATGAAAACAAATAGTAAAAAACCGACAACAATAAAACGCAGTAATCACCAGGTTCGTATCATCGGCGGGCAATGGAAGCGCAGCCTGCTAAGCGTGGTTGAGGCAGAAGGCTTGCGTCCTACGCCGGACCGCGTCAGGGAAACGGCATTTAACTGGCTCAGTCATTTATTCGATAACAACTGGGACAAACTGGTCTGTCTCGACCTGTTTGCCGGCACCGGCGCCCTGGGATTTGAAGCAGCCAGTCGTGGTGCTGCCCAGGTAACGATGGTGGAAGCGCATACCCCGGCCTACAAGCAACTGGAGCAGGTAAAGGACAAATTGCAAGCCAGTCAGTGCGATCTGCTCAGGGCAGACGCCCTCAAGGTGCTTGATGGCATGATAAACAGGCAACAAAAGCAGGATTTGATCTTTCTTGATCCGCCTTTTGGCCAGGACTGGTTGTCCCGTATCCTGCCCTTATGCGCCCAAGTGCTGAGTGACAGGGGCTGTCTTTATGTAGAAGCGGAGTTTTCGTTGGCAGAAGCAGAGGGCGATGCCATGGACAAATTACATAAATTATTAAGTGGATGGCAACTTGTGCGGGCAGATAAGGCTGGCAGCGTTTACTTCCATATACTGCAACGCAACATTTTGCCGCATGGCGCGCACGAAAATCAGGCATAATGCCTGCTCAACTTAGTGCATATCCTTATGCAAGTCTTGATGCATGGTGCAAAAAAAGGGAGTGAAGATGGTTACAGCCGTTTATCCGGGAACATTTGATCCGCTGACACGTGGTCACGAAGATCTGGTGCGTCGCGCATCCGGGCTTTTTGATACCCTGGTGGTCGGCGTAGCGGATAGCAAGAGCAAGAAACCCTTTTTCTCCCTTGATGAACGCCTGACCATTGCCAACGAAGTGCTCGGGCATTACCCGAATGTCAGGGTAGAAAGCTTCTCTGGTTTGCTCAAGGATTTTGTGCGCAAGAATGATGCGCGTGTCATCGTGCGTGGCCTGCGTGCGGTATCAGATTTTGAATATGAATTCCAGATGGCAGGCATGAACCGCTATCTCCTGCCTGACGTTGAAACCCTGTTCCTGACACCATCTGACCAGTACCAGTTTATTTCAGGTACCATAGTCCGCGAAATCGCCATGTTCGGTGGTGATGTGTCCAAATTTGTATTTCCCTCGGTTGACCGCTGGCTCAAGAAAAAAGTGGCGGCCCAGGCAGAAAGTAATTAAGTTGCATGTATACAGCCCGGTAGGGGCTGGATGAAAGTGAAGTGAGCTGGTATGGCCCTGATGATTACGGACGATTGCATCAATTGTGATGTTTGCGAACCCGAATGCCCCAACGATGCCATTTACATGGGGCCGGAAATCTATGAAATAGACCCCAATAAATGCACGGAATGTGTCGGTCACTATACGGAGCCGCAATGCCAGCAGGTCTGTCCGGTAAGCTGCATCCCCTTCAATCCTGCATGGCGAGAAACTCCGGCGCAGTTGCAGGCCAAATATGAGTTGTTGCAGGCTGCGCAAAAGCCTGCGCAATAAATCAGGATAGCGAACCGCTAAAAACAGCGTACCTGGTTGCGTCCGGCATTTTTGGCCTGATACAAAGCCCTGTCCGCACGCAAGACCAGGTCACGTGCGACGCTGGGAGCATCTTCATAATTGGTGTTGCCGTCTATGGTGGTCAGGCCTATGGAAATGGTGGCCTGGCAACTGCCTGATTCACTGAGTACAAATTCACTGTCGGCGATACTCTTGCGTATGCGTTCTGCCACGGTGATCGCGTCATGCAGATTGGTGTTGACCAGTACCACGACAAACTCTTCACCACCAAAGCGCCCCAGGGTATCGCTGAGACGCAGCTCTGCCTTGATGCGGCTGGCAACTTCTTTCAGTACATCGTCACCACCCTGATGGCCGTAACGATCATTGATCTGCTTGAAGAAATCGATGTCCAGGTACATGCAGGCTATGCTGTATCTTTGCCTGCGCGCCCTGGCAATTTCTTCCAGCATGCGTTGTTCTACGTAGCGGCGATTGCTGACATTCGTTAGCGGATCTGTCAGGCCTATATACGTCAGGCGCTCATTGTTGATGACGTTTTCCAGGCAGATAGCGATGATGGAGCCAAGTCGCTCTATGAAATCTGTCGCCATGTTGGGCTGGAAACGGTCTGCCTTGAAGCTGCCAAGATTGAGGCAGCCTATCAGCCTGCCCTGCCTGTGCATGGGAATGATGGCGATACTGGCTGGCTTTTTGCTAAAGGTGCTGAAATAAGAACCGTAAGCCAGGCTCTGGTACAAACCCAGTTGCGGCTTGCGCAAGGCGCTCTGCGGTTGAGACAGTTCGACTTCGTGCCGCAAGAAAATCAGGTGGGGGAATTCCTGCAAGTCTATCTTCAGGTCACTGAGCATGTGCTGCAGGTCACCGAACTTATCAAACAAGACCAGTGATACCACGTCCAGTTCAGACGTGATGGCCAGTGCACTGAAAATATTGGTGATCAATTCACGAAAGCTGTTGGCGCTGATAATCTTCAGGTCAAAACTCTGGTGGCGTGCCATGATGCTCTGGTTGCGATGGGCCAGTTCCAGCAGGCTGTCGAGCCGGTCGCGCAGTATCTGGTTTTCACGCTGTAAGTCAAGCAGCGCAGACTGTGCTGCGTCCAGTTCTTCATCTGCTGGTACCGGAATCATGCTTTCCATCGTGTTTGCCAGGGGTCTTAAAATGCAATGTTCATGTTGACTGCATCGCCGACATGCAATATCCGGTCCAGACCCTGTTCAACGATGAGGTTCATACCAAAGGTAATGCCGCCGTCGACCAGCGGGTTGGCTCTGTAGGTGGCAAGTATGTCCAGCGGGTCCGGGCCAAATTCACCGGTGTCCTGGTCGATTGAAGGCATGGGACAACGTGGACAAGGCTTAACCGGGCGCAATTGTATATCTTCGCCTATGTCAAAGCTTTCAGCATAATCCTCTTCGAAAGCCTCCACGCCATCGAGCACGATATTCGGGCGGAACCGGTTCATCGGCAAGGCAGCCCGGCCCTGCTGTTGCAGGCGCTGGTTCAGGTCGTCCAGGGCGGCACTGGCCGTCAGCAAAATGGGATAGCCGTCAGAAAATCGTGTTGCGACAAGTTTGTCCCCCGTCCATTTCTGGTTGGCAAAGCGTTGGGTTTGCGTACTGCTGCGCACCAGTCGGCAAGGGGTGGCAAGGGCAAGGCTGAACCAGTCAGCGGCGACATCGCCACAATCAATGGCGCTGAAGCTTTCTTCCCAGATTGTTACTGTTGTTGATCCTGCATCGGACTGGGCTTGCAGCAGCAGCTTGGGCATGCCCGGCGCATGGACGACCACGCCGTCGTCAGTGATTTCGGGACGTATCCTGGCCATTGCCGGATGCTCCCTCTGTGTCAGGAACAGACCCTGAGGGGTGACCAGCATCCATTCCCTGTCATGTATGCCTGCCGAACACAGGCCGGTTTCTGTCAGCGTCGCGCTGTCCAGACTGATGCCGGCGCAGGACTTGATCGGGTAAATGGTCAGGGCAATGACATTAGGCATGATGGCAAGACTTCCGTGTAAAGGATGCGATATGAGTATTTTAATGGCTAACAAGCATTCATGCGGGCAATTCGCCAGATATTTGAGGTCAGGGCAAATGCCGGGTTTGCCGCGTTCTGGCAATCAGTTGTTGCCCTGGAAATTACGCCTGTATGCTGAAGGGGAGATGGCGAACTCCCTGGCAAAGTAACGGCGCAATAACAGGCCGGAACCAAAACCGCTGTCGATGGCAATATCATCAATGGCCCGCTTGCTGGTTTCCAGCTGGCGCTGGGCCTGGGCCAGTCGCTGATTCAGCAGCCATTTGCCAACAGTGGTGCCAGTCTGCTGCTGGAAGTGGCGGGTAAAGCTGCGCCTGCTCATCAAGGCCATCTGCGCCAGTTGATCCAGGCTCTGATTCTCTGCCAGATGCGCCAGCATCCATTCTAATACCTTGTTGAGGCGGGTATCGGTGGCCAATACCGGCAAGGGCTGCTCTATGTATTGTGCCTGACCTCCCTGCCGGTGTGGCGCCACTACCAGGCGTCTGGCCACATGGGCGGCGCTATCGGCACCATAAGTGGTGCGCAGGACGTGCAGGCAACAATCTATGCCAGCCGCTGTACCGGCCGAGGTAATCACGTCGCCATGATCGACATACAGGACATTCGGGTCCAGCGTGATCTGCGGATAGCGTTCCGAAAAAGCTCTGGACAGGGCCCAGTGCGTCGTCGCACTGCGTCCATCAAGTAAGCCTGCCTGAGCCAGTACAAAAGCGCCCAGGCATAGTCCTATGATACGGGCGCCGCGCTGGTGGGCTTTTTGTATTGCCTTGAGCAGGGCAGGGGAGGCAGGTCGCAAATCATCATGCCAGGAGGGGATCACCAGCATGTCAGCCCTGGCAAGGTTTGCCAGACCATGACGTACGTGGATGTCAAAGCCGGCATTGGTGCGCACTCCACGACGTTCTTTCCCGCTGTGATCAAGACAGACATCCAGCTTGAATGCGGGCAGACTCAGGCTGCCATGATGTTCACCGAACACCATGCAAGGCACGGACAGATGAAAAGGGCTGATGCCATCAAAGGCCAGTACGGCAACATGGATGGCTTGTTCAGGATGCGGGGGGCGTGATTTATCAGGCATGGCCCGATTGTATCTAATTATGGCAATCGGGTCACTTCTTGTCAGAGCCAATGTGGCAGAAAATGATGTCCATGAACAGCGCTGCTGCTTCCCTCACCTGACCATAAAGGAAACCATCATGTCTACAGCAAACAAACCCACAATCAAACGCGCACTGATCGTCGTCGACGTCCAAAACGAATATTTCACCGGCGACCTGCTGATTGAATACCCCGACCCGAAAGTATCTCTGCGCAATATAGGCCGGGCCATGGATGCGGCAACTGCTGCCGGTATCCCGGTATTGAAAGTACAGCATTCTGCGCCAGAGACCGCCCCCATCTTCGCACGTGGATCGCACAACTGGCAATTGCATGAAGTCGTTGCCAGCCGTCCCGCCAGCCATCATATTGAAAAGAAAATGGCCAGCGTGTTTACCGGCACCGATGCAGCCACCTGGCTGAAACTGCATGACATCAATACCATCACCATCGTTGGCTACATGACCCATAACTGCAACGCCAGTACCATTTTCGAAGCAGCCCACAATGGTTATGAAGTGGAAGTGTTGCATGATGCGAGCGGTTCACTGCCCTATGAAAATGCCGCAGGCTATGCCAGTGCAGAAGAAATACATCGCGCCTTTTCCGTGGTCTTCCATTCCAACTTCGCGGCCGTCAGCACCACCGATGGCTGGATAGAGGCAGTACAGGCCGGCGTGGCAATCGAGAAGGGTAATGTCTATGCGTCGAACCTGGCTGGCCGTGCGCATCAGGCAGCTTGAAAAGCTGATGCAGCCATGGTCACAGTGGTCCCGTCAACGGGACTGCTGTTATCCCAAAACAAAAAGATCAATAAATGATGCAAATCAGGCGACCATGCTGCGCCTGATAATCCGGTTCAAACCCACTGGCGTCACTCCCAGGTAACTGGCCAAGTCTTTTTGTGAGACGCGGTTGACCAAGTCAGGTTCTTCACTGAGCACGGCGTGGTAACGTTGTGCTGCTGACAGAGTCAGTAATTCGCGTTCACGTTTTTCCTTGCGGGCGGCAAATGCCTGGAAGCCGCGACGCAGGGCTTTTTCCCAGACGGGATGTTGCTCCGCTTGTTGCAGCAAGGCTTTGAATGGCAGACGCTCCAGCACGGTGTCTGTTACCGTTTGCACAGCGAAACTTGTTCTGCCACGATCCTCCAGGGCAGCCATGCTGGCAAAAATATGGTTTTCGCTGCTGAAAGATTTGATCCATTCCTTGCCATCTTCTTGCACATATAACAATTTGACACAGCCTCTGACGACAACATACAGATAAGGATGGATTTCGTCATGATGAAATACCCAGTCCTGTGCTTTCAGAGTCATGGTCCGTATATCGGCAGCTACCTGCGTCCAGCCTGGCAGTGCCTCTCCAGCGAGAGTCGACAATATATGCTGACTGCGAAAAGTGGAAGTGTCCATGAGTGAATTAACCAGGGTTAATGCGCGATGCCTGCCCGGATTATACAGTTGGTCTGGTTTCAATTGATGAGTGAGAACGGATCATGCAGATGAAGCTGGAACAACAGACATTTTTAATTACCGGCGCCAGTGCTGGCATAGGACAGGCGCTGGCCCTGGCTCTGGCGCAGCAGGGGGCTCGCGTTTATGCCTGGGGGCGTAATGCAGCAAGCTTGCGTGCATTGGCGGCGAGCCATGCCAATATACAGACGCAGGTAGTCGATTTGACCCAGTTGGCGCAACTCAGGCTGGCTGTGAATACACTGCTGGCCAGTACATCGATAGATTGCCTCATCAATAATGCCGGCATACAGCATGCAAAACAATTGCAGGACGAAACATATGGCTTGCAGGATATTGTGGATGAAGTCAGTGTCAATCTGATTGCGCCGACAGAACTCACACGTCTGCTGTTGCCACATCTGCACAGCAGACCACAGGCAAGGGTCTTGATGATATCTTCCGGCCTGGCCCTGTTGCCCAAGGCTGAGTCGGCGGTGTATTGTGCCACCAAGGCAGCCATACATTCCCTGAGTGAGGGTTTGCAACTGCAATTAAAGGGCAGCAAGGTGACAGTAACAGAATGCATTTTGCCACTGGTCGATACCCGCATGACGGCGGGACGCGGCAGCGGCAAAATCACACCCGGACAGGTCGCCGATGAAATCATCAGCGAATTGCGTCGTCCCGCCCGCCCCATACTATATGTTGGTAAAACCAGGCTGCTACCCATACTGCTGCGGTTTGCACCCTTTGTCGTGAGACGCCTGCTACAAACACCAATTGCAGGCCCGCACAGTCAGAGTCAATGAGGTAGTGACGAGGAGCATGCCCTGTCCTGACATCAGTGTTTGCGTTTCAGTATTTGCTTAGTACCCAGATATTCTCGTGAGCCGGGCACTTTCCTTTCAATCCACCAGGAACATCAATCCTTGCCAGCAGGGTCAGCGCATATAGCTTGCCGTAGTGCTGCCGCACTTCTTCATCGCTGATGGAGAAAGGCGGACCATCCTGCAAGCTTTGGTCGTATTCAAAACAGATCAACAACTGCTGGGCCAGGTCGCTGATGGCGGCCAGATGAGCGCTGTAACGCAACCTTGTTTCTTGAGGCAGCGCGACCAGCGCTGCCCTGTCGTAAATTGCGTCAATCTGGCCCAGCGCTTCACCCGTCAAATCAAAAATGTCACCGACAAATATGTCCAGGTTTTTAGCACTGTAATGTCTCAATTCTCCGACAGTCGATATGTCCGGCGTCAGATTCAATTCTGCGAACAATTGCTCAATGGCGATCTCACTCAACTCTGCTCCGGCCACACGATAGCCTTGCGATAACAGCCAATGTATATCGAGTGATTTGCCGCATAAAGGCAAAAATATCCGGCTGCCCTGCGCCAGAGTCAATGCCTCTATGTATTTCAATAGCAAGGGATTGACCGTGCTTTCATGAAAGCCGATTTCATTTGCTGCCCATTTCCTGTGCCAAAAACTTGCGTCCATCTATATTATCCTTCTGGTAATTTTTTTGGCCCGCCTTTCCTGCGCCGTAGCCACACGAGCCATATAATAAGCAGTTTTTGATCAGGTGGAGCATGCATAGTTTGCATTGCATTCGTGCGTGTTGTGCAATGTCTGCCTGGATGAGCAAGTCAGCGGGATACCGGCCTGAAGTGATACTCTTATCACGTATAATCGAAAAATTCGCAACAACAATTTTGCTCAACAGTATTCGTATGCAGTCATTACGTCGTCTTCCTGTTACTGTATTTTTTTATGAATCGTTGGCGGAAAAAGGACCAGTACCAGGCATTGGTCGTCACGACGGACAGACACGGGGCAAGAATGGGCTGTAACAGATGATTGCAACATTGGACCCGCATACTATGCCAGCTTCACGACTTGAGATCCGTTTGCTGGGGATATTTGAACTGAGACAGGATGGGCAGGACTTCACCAGCAAGATCAAATATCGCAAGGCAGTCTACCTGCTGGCCTACCTGATCGTTGCAAATGGCCGCTGGATATCGAGAGAACATTTGGCAGGTTTATTGTGGCCAGATTTGCACAATGCTGCCGGATTGACCAATTTACGCCAGGTGCTCAATAACCTGGGCAAGGTGATCAATACGGCAGCGAATGCCAGCATCATTCAGAGCCGTCGCGATAGCATCGCCTATACCCCCAATGAAAGAGTCAG
The DNA here is from genome assembly GCF_022568815.1 of Undibacterium paludis. Classification (GTDB taxonomy): domain Bacteria; phylum Pseudomonadota; class Gammaproteobacteria; order Burkholderiales; family Burkholderiaceae_D; genus Undibacterium. Next base: position 267,257 of record NZ_JAKZHX010000011.1, read on the forward strand.
TGTAGACATCAGTCTCTTGCTCAACGACAGGCATGTTGACGACGCTTCAGAAGAATTTCATGGCTGGCTGGCAAACAGTTTTGAAGCACACCTGTATCAGCTTTACCATGATTTCCTGGAAACGATGGAACACCATAGCGGTACCGAACTGCAGGCATGGATACTTTCAGTGCGTAAGCAAGCCCGCGAGCGGTGGCGCGAGCTCGCCTTGAGGTTGTGTATTAATAAGGAAGTGGCAGGCCGGGTTGCTTCAGCCACGGCGATTGCAACACAGCTTTGGGAGCAGGATCCGCTCAATGAGCACATCGCTGCTAAGTTGATCAGCCTACTTCTTGCTTGTGGTGATTTCAAACGTGCCAATTTCGTACTCAACGCACTTGACCAGGGTTTGCTTTCTGCTTTTGGAACACGCGCCTCTGCTGCTACACGCAAGCTACTTGAGCAAAAGGACCTGACTGTCATTGTCAACCAGCCTCAGGAGCACGTTCAGCCTGTGGCGACACCAAAGGCGATGGAGATGCGCTACATCAGCCTGATGTATGTGGAATTTGACCTGACCAGTGAGAACAGGGGACAAGGGATGGATTGTCTGTCGCTCCTGGATGAATTGCTGACTGGGGCTAAAAAGAAAATAGAATTGTGGGCCGGTAACTGCAATGAGATATTCGGGCAGGGGTTTCATGCCAGTTTTGGATTGTATGACGAGCCGGAACAGGCTGCCCTGAGAAGCATTTATGCAGCGCAAGAAGTCCTGCTCAGCGAGCAGTCCAGGCGGTATTTGCGTATAGGCGTGTGTGCCGGTCACGTACAGCGCTCAATTGAAGAGTTGCGTTTTCTTGGTGCCTTGCCAAGGCTAGCACAAGAAATATGCTGGTCTGCAGATGTCGGACAACTTGTGTTCGACCAGATGGTAGCGGAGCAGATCAGGGAAAAAATTGCCATTGAAAAACTTCCGTTACAACAAAACGAGAGGTATGCAAAGGGCTTGAGCAGATTTATAGTGAGTAATCAGGTCGTCGGTACAAGTGGTGTGCAGGTCTTGCCGCTGATAGGCAGGAGCGAAGAGATGCAGGTGCTGATGCAGCATTGGCATCTGGCTGATCATGGACAAGCGCAGTGGCTGGTATTGAGGGGTAATGCTGGCATGGGAAAAACCAGGCTGGCGACAGAGTTGGCAAGCCAATTGCAGACGATGGCGAAACGCGTTATTTCCGTCCATTGCTCACTGGAGTATCAGCATCAGTCCATGGCTCCAATACGCTATGCGCTCAGTGACCTGTTTGGCCTGGCCACTCCCGATGACAGCGAGAAGATCAGAGAAAAAATCGTTGTCTATCTGCGCGATAATCTGTCAGACAGCATGCTGGAAGAAGCACATCTGCACGCTCTGGTTGTCCTTTTTGAGCAGAAGAACATGTCGGAAGTTGATCACAAGAACCAATTGTTTGCGGCGGTTGCTGCGCTGTTCGATCTGCTATGCCATACTCAAAGCTGCCTGATCCTGATTGACGATATGCACTGGTCTGATTTCGCCACGCGTGAATTTGTGGCGAGATATGCCGGCAGTCTTGAGAGGCAGAGACTGCTCTTACTGGTAACTACCCGGCCGGATGCACCACTGGAATACGCAGGTGCGTCACCGCTAATTGCTGAATTATCTGCTCTACCTCTGGTCACGGCCGAGCAAATGGTGGCAGCTTGCGACAGTCGACATTTGCTTTCCAGAGAAGAGCATCTGCGTATCGCGCGTGATTGTGGTGGTATTCCACTCTTTCTTGAAAGGCTCACACGCAGCTTGGCAGAAGATGGTCGACATCACCTGGTTCCCGTGAAGGAATTGTTGCAAAGCGAACTGGACAAATTAGGCCCATACAAATATGTCCTGCAGTTTGCGTCAGCACTGGGATACAGTTTTGATGCACGTCTCCTGACCATCTTGTTGCCTGACGCTGATATTGACGGTACCTTGCAACTTGCAATCACATACAGGCTGGTAAAGGCGGCTAAAAAGCCAGGTTACTACAGTTTTTTGCATGCATTAATTGCTGACACGGCGTATCAGAGTTTTCCAGAAGCGCAACGACGTCAGGCGCATCAACAAATTGCCCAGGTCTTATTGCTCGAACCTGTAGTATCCAGCAGTGACATAGCGCGACATTTTGACGTAGCTCAATGTTGGGCCGAGGCGCTTGACTGGTGGACATTGAGCGGGCAGCAAGCCATGGCAGGCGAGTTTGCCATGGACGCCTTGCAGCACTTCAAGAATGCACTGGCAATTGCTGAACATCCTCAGCATGGGCTTGTAGATAAAGTGATTTCCCTGCGTTTATCTGTTGGTAGTGCTGCCTTGCTTTGTCAGGGTTATGGCTCTGAATTGGGATTTAAGCAATTTCGTGCCGTGTTCGACAGCCTTGATATGTTGCCATCTCCTGATCCCGAGCAGAAAGAAGCCTTGTTTCGCGCATTGAGCGGCATGTATATGGGGGGAAGTTCACAAGGCAGGAGTGATGGGCTGGGATTTGCAAGACGATTGGAGGAATTGGCTGACACGCCGGCAAAACGTCTGATGGCTTGTTTTGCGTTGGGGAACTCCCTGTTCTGGCGCGGCCTTTTTACCGAAGCCTTGCAATACCAGCAGGAAGGTGTCGCCATATCGAGGGAACTAAGTCTGGAACAAAGACAGCGTTATTGGGGAGAAGACCTGGAGATACTGATTCGTGCCTTCCTAAGCTGGAACTTATGGTTTCTTGCTCACGAAGAGGCCATGGTCATTGCAGATGAAAGCCTTGCATTGGCCCGTGAACGCAAAAAAAGCCATGCACTTTGCTTTATGTTGACATTCAATGCGGCTTTGCATTGGACAAAGGGGCAAGTTGATCAGGTGATGGTCTGTTCCGGGGAAGGTGTGGCGCTGGGGACGCAGTTCGGTTTCCCCTTGTGGCAAAGTATGAACAGCCTGTTTTATCTGTCAGCACAGGCCAGCAGAAATGACTTGCAGGATGCTGCACCGGCGTTACAGGCGGCCGATGCCTTGCACGGCGCTTACAGGGCGGGAACGACCACAGCCAGTTGGGTACTGGCCAGTACGTTGGTCAGCCTGAATCGCTGGAGTGAAGCAAAATCACTGCTATTACAGACCCTGGCCGATATTGACAGGTATGAAGATTACTACTGTCATTCAGACTTGTTGCGGCTGCAAGGCCTGTGTCAAATACATGAAGGTGAACTTGAGCTGGCCCGTCAAACCCTGCAACACGCCTTGCAGATGGCTGAAACGCAGGGAGCTCTGGGATTGATACCGCGAATACGGCAAAGCCTGAATGAATTGAAAACTGACGCATCAGTGCAGATAGCGTGTAGCATTCCACAATGAATGGGAATGCTACAGCTGATGCACGGTCAAGCTGTCATGAACCTAGCCAGATAG
>NZ_JAKZHX010000012.1 GCF_022568815.1 Undibacterium paludis
CCTTTGCGTTAAATTATTTAGCAGGTTCTTTTATCTTTGTAGGGTGCGCTGCGCGCACTGGTCTTTGGTTGATCGCTTACTTATAGGAACCAAGCTATTGGCTGTATATATGAAGTGGGGGAACGGTGCGCATGGCGCACCCTACTATTCTTGGTGTTTGGCGCATGACTGAGTAGCTTGCCTCGCCGCTCATCCACGGACGACGCTGAGCTCCTGCCTGCGCAGGAGCGACGATCCCGAGGGGTTTCTATATTGATTGCATTTCGCTGATCAGCCGAAACCTATCCCCATCCCTACCGTTCCACTGCGCAGCTTGCAAGCTGCTTAGATTCTGTCGGCGCAAAACAGGCTTTGCGACATGCTGGCATCGCTTCTCAAAGTGAGATGGCTTTATCCAAGCAAACAGCTCTCTCTCTATATGCATCCACAAAAAACAAATTCTGCAAGGGCAAACATTCAGAATGCCTGATTGATTATTTGCAGAGAAATCAAGTAAGGTTAGGTTTTTCCCACTATTAATTATTCTCATGTCTGCGAATTCAGAAGGTTCTACCAAGGCAATTTTCTATGCATTGGGCGCTAACGGCGGTATTGCCCTGGCCAAGTTTGGGGCCGCGATCTTTACGGCTTCCGGGGCCATGCTGGCGGAAGCGATTCACTCCACTGCAGACTGCATTAACCAAGTCTTCTTGTTGGTGGGCCTGAAAGAAGCCAAGCGTGCACCGGACGCTTCCCATCCCATGGGATATGGCCGTGTGGTTTATTTCTGGGCCATGATGGTGGCTTTGCTGCTGTTCTTTTTGGGTGGCGCATTTTCTGTCATGGAGGGTGTAGAGCGTCTGAAACATCCTGAGCCGCTGAAGAACCCTGTCGTGGCACTGGTGGTGCTCGGTATTTCTGTCGCGCTGGAAGCATTTTCGCTATACGGAGCAATGCTGGAGATACGCAAGATTGCCGGCGGCAAGTCCTTTTTTCACTGGTTCCGCGAAACGCGTCAATCTGAATTGATGGTGGTTGCGGGTGAAGATATTGCTGCCCTGGCCGGCCTGGCTGTGGCTTTTGTTGCGGTGGTGTTGTCAGTCATTACCGGTAATCCGATCTGGGATGCGATAGGCTCTATCATCGTGGGTATACTGCTGATGACGGTTGCATTCTTTGTCATCAGGGAAGTCAAGGCCATGATTACCGGTGAGTCCGCCGCACCAGAAGTCAATGAGGCGATACGCGCCCATATAGAAAGCCATCCGCATGTTGATCACGTCATTAATCTGATTACCCTGCAATGGGGTGAACAACTGATGATTGCAGTACAGGCAAAAATGCGCCCGCAGGGTTCTGACCAGGCGCTGATCACTGCCATCAATGAAGTGGAAGATGGCATACAAAGCAACTGGCCACAGGCGAAGTGGTGCTTCTTTGAACCTGATATTGATAGTACTGACGATTGAAAAACTTAAGATGATGGGCACAGGAATGTGCGGCTAGAATACGCGTTTATCTAAACCCGCACATTATCAACCTCATCAGCAGACCTGAGCAGGGTATGGATGGCGCGCTCAAACAGGGGTTCGTCCTCCACGAAACGCAGCTTGCCAGCATCGAGCAACTCACGCAGCACACGTATGCTGAGTACGGCAGGAAATTCGTCCCCTTTGATACTCAGTACGACATAGATCAGATTCGGGTCTACCCAGCGCAAGCAAGCCTTGATATTGAGTTTCTCGGCTTTTATATCGACCAGTGCGCCACAGACTATGCGTTCAAGATAGGCTGGAACGAGCTCTGGCTCAGCCTGCGCATCGCCGACGGTCATGGCTTCAACAAGTGAGGCCTGTTTCTGGACTTCTTTGTCCAGCATTCTGGTTTTCAAGCCCAGTTCAGCAAACACCTTCAGTTGATACAGCTCCCTGGCGGATTCATAATGATGAACTTCGGAGTGCTCTATCGTATCCGGCTGATTGGTGAATTGTTCAAAGCGTTCATGCATGGCAGGTAAGCTCAGACCTTGTGGTTTTTTACTGTCTGCAGCCGGGCGCAAGGCTTTGGCATGTGCCTCTGCCAGCCAGTTCAGCAATTTCTGCTGACTGGATTTTTCCAATTCCATCAGGTCCATGCCATGACGCAAGGTCCCCACCATATTGGGCAGCATGGATGACAGCAGGTTCCTGTCGTCGTTATCAAGTTTGGGAAGGACACTCCACAACAAGTCAGGCACCAGCAGGCGATAACGTCTGGCGAGCACAGCATCGGTCCTTTCGGCCACCTCTATTGCTCTGACCCATTCTTTCCTGAGAAAGCTGCGGAAAGACATGTCCACATTCACTTTTGGCATGGCCTTGTTGATCGCCACGGCAATGCAGGCAAAACGCATGAAGCGAATTTCTGCCTCACCCAGGGCCTTTACGGTACGGTGTATATGTTGATTGTTAGTGCGCAATTCACGCGCAATAAAGGTTTCGAACCTGTTTTGTATGCGTGAAAATAATTCCGGTACTTCACTGTCATGCCGCATGAGTGTCTTGATGATGCGGGCAATTTCTTCGGTGACATGGTTATCCACATCGCCGATTCGCTGTGTGCTGTAGGCGATGGAACAAATCCGGTTCAACAACAGGCGAGCCGGATGTTTGCTGTCACTGAGCAGATTTTTTTCTTTTAGCGCCAGTTGCAGTATAAGGAACTGCAGGCGCCCCATGCTGATGCGTATATTAAATGGCACTAACTCGTCGCACAGCATAACCTCAAACAGCATGGCGACCAGATCTATGCACATCTGCTCTTCAGTATCTTTGGCCAGACTATACAGAGCATCTTTCTGTTCGCGTATCAGGTTACGGATTTCTCCCTGCCCGTCTCTCATGGATGCATTGTCTGGCACCATAACCTTATGCATTTGTCCAAGGACCTTGGAAAGTCCCATGCTCAGTTCTGGCGGCAACTGCGTTTCTGCTCTTGGTTTTAACTGGTTTTCTATATTCTGCAAATGGGAAGCGACCAACGCAGCCGGCACCTGTATCATGTCGGGATTACCCGTGCCAACTGACGCCGGCAAACCGGAATGGGCAAATTGACCTGCACGCCCCGAACTATCGCTATTGGCTGAGGCAACCGGGGAATTTTCCCTGGCAGTGAAAGGAATACTGCCTTCCGCGTGCTTATCTCTTTTTAAGCCAGATGCTGATAGTGCGGCAGTTTCACCAAAGGCCTGTCGCAATACACCACCGAGTGCGCTGACGCTACTGAGCCAGGCAGGCCCGGCATTGCCTGACGAAGTGCCAGGTGCAGGGAGACCTCCGTAAGACATGGTTGCAGCCTGCATGCCATCCGTATGCTGCGCAAGTACGGGAGTGGCCCGAGGCAGGGTCAGTGGTTTGCCTCGCACGGTCTGAAATAATTGTTCAAGGCGTACGCCAGGGCTGGCCATGGCCGCCTGTTGTGCTGCCGGAAAGGCCCCCTGACTCTGCACCTGAGCTTGCCCTTGACCTGCCCCTTGTGCACCAGGAAAGACGCCCGCCTGCATGGTCGAATAGGCACTTTGTCCGCCTGCGGCCCCGGAAGCACCAGAGCCACCAGAACCGCCACCAGCGCCAGCGGCTGGGCCACGTGTCTGTTGGGATTCAGGTGCCTTGCTGATCTTGAGCGTCAGATTCGCACTGATGCCCTGTCTTTCCAATGCAGAATTGGCTGCTTCATAGATGGCAGGCATGGTGCTGGCCATGGTTTCACCCAATTGTTCGATCAGGATGGCTTCAGTCTCTGGCAGCAGTTTCTGTTCTTCCACCGCCAGGAAAATGCAACGCGCCAGTAAATAGGGGCGGAAGGGATTTTCCCGCTCGCGTATATCGTCCTGCCCAAACAAGACCGCGATGCGGATATTCAAATCCAGCAGGGTTTGCCCCGCCTTGTCGCGGAAATTCTGCGTCATTTCATTGAAACGCAGCGTAGTCTCAAAGGTAGAAGAATCAAGCAAAGCCAGTTCCGTTGCCTGGGCTAAAGCAGAGGCTGGCCTGAAAGTGCTATAGGCGGTGGTGATACTGCGATCCAATAATTGCGCAAGGTGTACTGGCATGGCGCGGGAAATGGCATCCCATTTTTCAGGCAAAATGGCGCGCGCATTGACGATACGGCTTTTCTCAGCAGAAGAAGTACCGCTGTAATTCGCCTTGGCGAGCAATGCTTCCAAAGCTTCGGGCAGAATGCCGGGTACTGCATGATTAAATGCATGAGTAAATTCAGCGCGAGCACTGGATAAAGACTCGTTTGCGACCATGTGCACCCTATATTGAGAAGACCACCTTTTAACAATACGCGAAAATGACTGACTCTGCCAGAAAAGTGCCAAATATGACTCTTTCCCGCGTGAAATCTATCCCGGCTAAGGCAGGGCAAATGCTCAGGCTGCCTTCTTTTTTCTGACTACTGCTCTTTTTGCAGGCGCTGCTTTGGCCGCGGCTGGCGCCTTGGCTTTCACTGCAACCGTGGTTTCTGTGTCAGGCTCGGCTTTCGCTTTGGATTTGGCCGCCGCAGGTGCTTTGGCCTTGCGTTCTTCAAACTCAAAGCCGACTTTGCCATCTTTGCCTCGCACCAGGAAGGCCTTGAAAGGACGGCGTGTGCGTTGGGAAATAAAACCAGGCAACAGATCAGTCTTTCCATCATTGAGCAATTTACTCATTTGCTCTGGCAGGATTTCTTGCTGCAGAATGATACGGCCGCTGCGGAAATCACAAGCCTTGGGCTTGACCAGGGTTTTTTCACAGACGTAGGCCAGCCCCATATCATACACACCACTACCACACTTGGGGCAGGGGCCTATAGAAGTCTGTTCGGAAAGATCAACCGGTTCGCCTTCGTCACTGTCATCCTGGTTCTGGCCAAAGTCAAATTCCATTTTGAGGTTATTGTGCTCGGTATCAGGCACAATCCTGAGAATAGCGGCAAATGGCAAGCCTCTTTTGGAGCGGAATCCCTGTAGCGGGCCAATCTCGCGCTTGCTGAGCAGTTCTTCCACCTCTGCCACCTCAAACTGACGGCTGCCAGGAGTCTTGCTCATCGAGAATTCGCATTTGGTACAAGCAAAACGACGATAATTCTCTTTGACCACGCCACCACAATGCGGGCAAGGTGTTTGCAAGGTCGCATAATCACCGGGAATGGTGTCGTTGTCATACTCCTTGGCGCGCTTGACGATGATCTGGGTCATCTGGGCAATCTCGCGCATGAATTCTTCGCGGCTGATCTTGCCTTTTTCCATTTGCGACAGCTTGTATTCCCACTCACCGGTCAATTCTGGCGAGGTCAGCTCATCCACACCAAGGCCGCGCAGCAAGGTCATCAACTGGAAAGCTTTGGCGGTAGGCATCATTTCACGCCCTTCACGCAACAGATACTTCTCCGTCAGCAAACCCTCGATGATGGCGGCGCGGGTGGCCGGGGTCCCCAACCCCTTGCCTGCCATGGCCTCACGCAGGTCGCCATCATCGACCAGTTTGCCGGCGCCTTCCATCGCTGACAACAGGGTTGCCTCGCTATAGCGTGCAGGTGGTTTGGTCACCAGACCATTGGCAGTAATCTGGTCCGTCAATACTTTCTCGCCCTTGGCAACAGCGACCAGAGTGCCCTTGCTTTCACCGTCTTTGTCTTCCAGTGCGTCTTTACCATAAATGGCGAGCCAGCCTGGATTGGTCATGACCTTGCCTTCCGTCTTGAACTGATGGCCGGATACCTCTGTAATACGGGTTGTGACCTGGAACTCGGCCGCCGGGAAAAACACCGCCATGAAACGACGGGTCACCAGGTCATACAGTTTTTGTTCGGGTTCGGACAAACTCTTGGGCGCCAGGCCAGTCGGGATAATAGCAAAGTGATCACTGATCTTGGAATTGTCAAAGATGCGCTTGTTTGGCTTGACCCATTTGTTCTTGAGGATCTGCGATGCGAACTGATGGTAATTATTGCTTTCTGCAATATTGCCCAAAGTCTCCTGGACACTGGACAGATAATCTTCCGGCAAATGACGGGAGTCAGTACGCGGATAAGTCAACACCTTGTGTTTCTCATACAAGGCTTGCGCCAAGCCCAGGGTATTCTTGGCAGAGAAACCAAAGCGCGCATTTGCTTCACGCTGCAGACTGGTCAGGTCAAACAGGGCCGGTGCCATTTGCGTGGCTGGCTTGGATTCTTCTGTAACATTACCCTGGCGGCCACGGCAGGCAGTAACGATGGATTCGGCAGCAGCCTTGCTCCACAGGCGTTCTGCCTTTTTCTCAGGATCATGCTCGTCTTTCTTGAACTGATGATCTTGCCAGCGACCTTCATATACACCCGCAGCGCAGACAAACTCTGCGCGCACTTCCCAAAAATCACGGGAAACAAATTTTTTGATCTTTTCTTCGCGCTCGACCACGATAGACAATGTCGGCGTCTGCACGCGACCAACTGTGGTCAGGTAAAAGCCGCCTTCCTTGGAGTTGAAGGCAGTCATGGCGCGGGTGCCATTGATACCGATCAGCCAGTCAGCTTCCGAACGGCAGCGTGCTGCATCGGCCAGCGGCAACATTTCATTGTCACTACGCAATTTCTGAAAGCCTTCACGTATCGCCCCTGTTGTCATCGATTGCAGCCACAGACGGCTGACCGGTTGCTTTGCCTTGGCATGCTGCGCAATCAGACGGAAAATCAATTCACCTTCGCGGCCCGCGTCACACGCATTGATCAGGCCGGTGACATCCTTGCGCTTGATCAGCTTGCTCAGCACCTTCAGACGCGATTCGGTTTTGGCAATCGGGTTCAGGGCAAAATGCGGCGGTATCATTGGTAAATGGGTGAAGCTCCATTTGCCACGTTTGACATCGTATTCTTCAGGGACAGTGATTTCGAGCAAATGACCTACTGCTGACGACAAGACATAGTTGTCAGACTCAAAATAATCATCATGCTTGGTAAAGCCACCCAACGCTTTCGCTATGTCATTAGCGACAGAGGGTTTTTCGGCAATGATGAGCGTTTTTGTCATTTCGGGATTCTCGAATAATGTAAAGCGTTGTTACCAATGTCTAATAGGCAACATTTCGCAAAATAAGCGTAAGACTAACCTAAATTTGCGGGGAATGATAAGCGCGATAGACGAAAAACCGCAATCTTTAGGCGATTTTTGTCACAAAAATTGCATTTTAGAAATGATTAATGCAAAAGCCTGACCACGCTGTCGTCATCTGACAACAATAATTCGTCAAACATCAGCATATCGGGTTCACTGCCCTGGCTCCATAACATCATCAGCACGATGATGCGCAGTTTATCCAAAGGCAATGGTGATTCATTGACAACCAATGCCCTTTCAATCACGATTTCACGCTGACTGGCGTTGAGCAAACCCGCAGATTCGAGAAATTGAATAAAACCGATTGCCGGAGTACCCAAAACAGCAATTTCTTGCTGGGCATACACCCTGAAGCCGGTGGACAATGGTGCCGCAGCATCCGGCTCACCCGATGTCACGGCCAGACCTGTCAGCCAGTTCAGCGCCTCGGAAATTTCTTCCTCAGGAAAACCCACTGCTGACAATTTTTTTGTCAGCGCCGCCGTATCTGGACAGGCATCCGGACGGTAATAAGTTTCGTAGAGGTAAACAAGAATATCAAACATGGTGCTACTGTAGCCTTTGCGGCGATTTCAAACAAGCCCCCGTGAAAACTCTGTGCTATTTGCTTGCCAATTCAGCACTAATCCTGTCTCAGGCAAGGCGGCGAAAATAGCCGCCAGGCAAGGCTTCAAGCTGACCATTTAGTTCCAGCCCCAGCAACTCGGTAGTTAAAATGGCAATATCCATGCCCGTCCGGCTGGCGAGCATATCCAGATGGATGGGGTCATAGGCGATTTCTTTCAACAGTTCATGTTCAATGACATCTTCGGTAGCTGCCATAGCCGTCTTACTGGCAATAGAAAACTGCAATTCTTCCAGGATATGGTCGGCTGACTCAACCAGTTTTGCCCCCTGCCGTATCAATTGATGACAGCCTTTGGACAAGGGCGAATGTATGGAGCCCGGGATGGCAAACACTTCACGGCCTTGCTCAGCCGCCATGCGCGCCGTAATCAGGGACCCTGATTGCGCGGCCGCCTCGACCACCAATACGCCTTTGGCCAAACCGGAAATGATGCGATTGCGCCTTGGGAAATTAGGCGCCAGCGCTGGCGTACCTAGTGAATACTCACTGACAATGCAGCCGCCTTCGGCAATCAAGTGGGCCAGGCTGCGATTACGGGCAGGGTACACAATATCAGCACCGGTACCTATCACGGCAACGGTAGAGCCACTACCACGCAGAGCTCCCTGATGCGCCGCCGCATCAATACCTGCTGCGAGGCCGGAGCTGATACACAGGCCGGCAACACTCAAGGCTTCGGAAAATTGCTCGGCATTGCGTATGCCCTGTACTGTGGCATTACGGCTGCCAACCACAGCCACGGCGGGAACATCTAGCAAGTCTGCCCGGCCTTTTACATAAAGCATCAGGGGCGGGTCAGGGATTTCCAGCAAGAGGCGCGGGTAGGTGGCATCTGCCAGTGTCAGGATGAGATTTCCTGGCTGTGCTTGCCAGGCCCCGGTCTTGTCAACTTGCTCCGCGAAATCAGCAGGGGTACTAAGGATTGCCCTGGCTATGCGGTCTGGAACGACTGCTGCCAAGGCTGAGTGACTGGCAGCAAATATCTGCTCAGGTAATCCAAATACACTGAGCAGCTTGCGCGCCGTTTCATTCCCGACACCTGGAGTCTGCTCCAGGCGCAACCAGTTTACCCAATCCAAGTGCAAATCCGCCAGTCGTCGCTATTTACGCTTATCTGCGCTTACCTTGGGGTCCTGGCAGCATCACCGATTTTCACTACATCGGTAACTTGCATGATCAGGCCATAAGAGATGTTATTGAATACACGGAATATGAACAGATGGCCTATGGATTCATCTGGCAATTTGATGCTCTTGTTGGCATCTGTCTTGTCTTGAATCACAGCACCATAATTGTAGAGTTCCAGCACGGTACCCAGGTTCAGGCCTTCGTCCTTGCCGCGATTGATGGCCACAATCTGGTTCTGCCCGGCAACAGAGACGCCGCCGTAGACCGACACAATACGCGCATCAACATCTTCAGCCGGCGGGTGTGGTACATAGTTCAGGATAGGTGATGGCGGGATCGGCATCAGACGATCACCTACGGCCATTTCTTCCTTGGCCCTGACGACATTAAATGTATGTACATCAGATTCGTCCGTGCCTTCGCGTTCCAGTTTGACCGTACCCAGATAAACGGCTTCGTAAGCAATGACAGCCTTGGTCACCGGATCATGCAAAGGCTTGCCGGGACGGAATACCTGGAAGGATGTGCCGCCATCGAGCTCACCACGGACATAGGCTTTTTCACCTATCCCCAGATTTACCCGACCCTCTTTGGTAGCAATGATACGAGGCGCAACAGCCAGGTCATTGTCTTCCAGAATCAGGGGCTGGGACAGGAAGGGCTCAATCACAGAGGCAGGTATGGCAGGTATGGCGTTCTCGCCAAGCCCCTGCACCCTGGATTTAGGGTTCCATTTGACTGTTGGAATACCGCCTGGGTTACCGAGACGCAAACGACCATTGACGCGGTCGAAATACACGATCTGACCAGGGTAAATCCAGTGCGGATTGCGGATATCTTCTTTATTCATGCCCCAGACCACAGGCCAGCACCAGGGGTTCTTCAGAAACATGCTGGAGATACCCCACAAGGTGTCGCCGCGAACTACCACATGCTTGTCCGGCGCCTCTGGCAAGAAATCGCACTTGCTCTTGCTGGCGATGGCTTGCGCCTGTTCTGTCGTCGCCTGGCCGCCACCAGCATAAGCCGCAGATGACAGTAAAGGCAGTGTGACAGCGAAGATGGAAGCGATTGTGCTAAACTTTTTCATGAATAATATCCGATGCAAAATACGGCAATACGGCAAATCAAGGCGCGCAGGCAGGCGCTATCTTGCAAAACTTGCCAAATTGAATCAAATTCTGCCCATAAATCCTTGAACTAGCAAGAAAAACTGCGCAATAAGCACTATTGCTTGTTGTGAAATGTCTTATGACGATACTAAATATACTGCGCTATCCCGACGCGCGCCTCCATAAAGTGGCAAAACCGGTAACACAATTTGATGAACGCCTGAAAACCCTGGTAGCAGACATGGCGCAAACCATGTACGACGCACCCGGTGTAGGTCTGGCAGCATCTCAGGTAGACGTGCACGAGCAGGTGGTGGTGATCGATGTATCTGAAACCAATGATCAGCTCCAGGTTTTCATCAACCCTGAGATCCTCTGGGCCAGTGAAGAAAAAAAGGTTTATGACGAAGGTTGCCTGTCCGTACCCGGCATCTATGACGGTGTAGAACGCCCGGCCGAGGTCAAGGTACGAGCAGTGGATGTTGATGGCAAGGCGTTTGAAATCCATGCCACTGAATTGCTGGCTGTCTGTATACAACACGAAATGGATCACCTGAAAGGCAAGGTGTTTGTCGAATACCTGTCACCCTTGAAACGTAATCGTATCAAGACCAAGATGCTGAAGGAAGAACGCGAAGAACAACGCAAACGGGCAGTACGGTAATGCGCGTCATCTTTGCTGGCACACCCGAATTTGCGGCAACAGCCTTGCAGGTTATTCACGCAGCCGGTTTTGAAATCCCCCTGGTGTTGACCCAGCCTGATCGCCCCGCCGGGCGAGGCATGCAATTACAGGCATCTGCCGTCAAGCAGTTTGCCCTGCAACACGGCATACCGGTTGCCCAACCCGTGTCTTTGCGGCTGGATGGCAAATACCCTGATGTCGCCAAAGAGGCGCATGCCTTAATCAGCAACACAGCGCATGATGTCATGGTGGTGGCTGCCTATGGCCTGATCCTGCCCTTGTCCATATTAGAGATACCACGCCTGGGTTGCCTGAATATTCACGGCTCACTATTGCCACGCTGGCGCGGCGCCGCCCCGATACACAGGGCCATAGAAGCAGGAGATACGGAAACCGGTATCACCATCATGCAAATGGAAGAGGGCCTGGATACGGGTCCAATGTTGCTAAAAACCAACATTTCCATCACGGAAGCCGATACAACAGGCAGCCTGCACGACAAACTTGCCACCTTGGGTGGCGAGATGATCGTTGAGGCACTCAAACGTCTGCAAAGCGGCGACCTGCCAGCGACGGTACAACCGCTTGAAGGCGTCAATTACGCCTCCAAGATCAGCAAGGAAGAAGCCAGTCTCGACTTTGCGCTCCCAGCTGAAGTGCTGGCACGCAAGATACGGGCATTCAATCCCTTCCCAGGTACCCATGCGCAATACGCTGACAGTACCATCAAAATCTGGCGCGCCCAGGCAGTCAAGACCGGTAGCATGGACCAACCGGGCCAGATACTGTCGGCACAGGCTGGCAAGGGTATCATTGTTGCCTGTGGAAAAGATGCCCTGGAATTAATAGAATTACAAAAACCAGGTGGCAAACGTCTCTCAGCCGCAGAATTTCTGAAAGGATTTGCGCTAAATGAAGGACATTTTTTCAAATAAATGAAAAAAGTGAAGCAAAAAAGCTACAACTTCCATTTCCAAATGTAACAGTGGACGTTATATCGGCCCAAATGCTCCGAATAATGCCTGTATGCAAGCAAAATCTTTGTTGCCTGCCGCTACTTGTTGTATTCTCTTACATTGAATTGTTGCCATTATCGGTTTCGATAACAAAAACTCTGACTAAGACCTAAAAAAAGGTGAGCTCATGAAGAAACTTCTTCCCTTAGCCCTGGCAGCCGCGCTGTTGGCCGGTTGTACAACCCCATACAGCGAAACCCCGCTTGCAGGAAATTTCCGCACGACTACGCAAAACAAACTGCAAGCAGCGTCGCACTGGCTCACCATTGCTAACGATGTAGCAGAGCAAATCAAACTCGGGACTGACAAGATAGGCGCACCTGTTTATGTCATGCCACCTGACAAAGACAGTCAGTTTACCCAGGCTTTCTACAACGAGATTATTACTTCCCTGGTCAATCAGGGTGTGGTTGTCAGGAAAATCAATGACGGTACTGCCCAGGTGATCAGTATAGAAACACAGCTGGTTCGTTTTTCACCAGATCGTCATCAAAACAAGCGTTTTGTCAGCGTGACCGCCATTGGTGCAGGCATTGCTGCCGTACATGGCCTGGGTATACCAGTGAAAACAGACGCACTGCTTGGCGGCCTGGCCCTGACCGGCGCTTACGACTGGACAACCTGGGTTAACCAGGAGTATGCCAAGGGCGCTACCCCAAGACACGAACTGATCGTCACCACTTCATTGGTGAAGAATTCACAATACATAGCACGTCGTACCGATGCTTACTACGTTGCTGACCTGGATTGGACACTTTACAATAAAGATACCGATTTCAACTTCCGCGTGGTTGGGGGTCAATAATGATAAAAAGTGCAGCCCTCGTCATTGCTTCTGCAATTGCATTAAGTGCCTGTTCCAGCCTGGGTTTGGGTAATACCCCTCCACCAGCGGCAGCCTCTCCGGTGCCGACCTGGAAAGATGCTGAAAGCAATGAGTTCATTCCGGCCAATCAGCGTGCA
Source organism: Undibacterium paludis (assembly GCF_022568815.1). Taxonomy (GTDB): domain Bacteria; phylum Pseudomonadota; class Gammaproteobacteria; order Burkholderiales; family Burkholderiaceae_D; genus Undibacterium. Next base: position 12,632 of record NZ_JAKZHX010000012.1, read on the forward strand.
GCATCAGCCCTGATTGCCAATGCCGGCTTGAGAATTGATCCTTCTCACCCATTGATTATTGCGACGCTGGCCAACATCAATTTCCTGGAAGAATCCTCTCCATTTGGCCGTATCGTCGCAGAACATATCTCCGGACAATTCACCCGTTCGGGCTACAAAATGGTGGAGATGAAATTCCGTGACAAGGTATTCATGCGTCAAAATGTCGGTGAATTACTGCTGACACGTGAAATCAAGGATGTCGCACAAAACCATAGCGCCCAGGCAGTCATCGTCGGTACCTATGCTGAAAGTGACAAGCTGGTTTTCGTCAACCTGAAGCTGGTACGTCCTGCGGACAATACCGTCATCAGTTCTGTCGATTACGCTATCCCTATGGATAAAAATATCAAGACCTTGCTCGGTCGCCGATAATCCCGGCAAAGCGTCCCCAAAAAGCGTCAGCTCATGCTGACGCTTTTTTATTTTTCTTCAATTTTACAGCTGGCGCTATCAGCCACCTTCCATCGCAAATAAATCACTGCGCGCAGCATGACTGATTGCCAGTACGGCAGGATGGGTCAATTTGCGCTGTACCGAGATGGCATAGAACTGCTCCTGAATTTCATCCGTCTGCCCCAATAATTGCACATCATATTGGCGCATGACCATGTCAGCAATAACGGTCGGCGCTGCAAAAAAACCGGCACCCGCCTGACCGAAAGCACTCATCAGCGCACTATCGTCAAATTCACCGGCAATCCGGGGATGTAAGCCCTGCTGGTCAAACCATTGCAACAAGCGGGCCCGCAAGGCAGCATCTTCACCAGGCAACAAAAATGGAGCACCTTCCAGATTTCCCGGAAATTTTTGCGGATAACTCGTCATCAGGTCCCGCGTACCAAAGAAACTGATACCACACTCTCCTAACTGGTGGCTGTAACCACGCACATTGGCGCTGGCCGACATGGGGCTGTCGGACATCACCACATCAAGTTTGTGGATTGCCAGCTCAGCCAGGAGCACCTCCAGTTTTCCTTCACGACAATTGATGCGCAAGGTTTGTGGCAACTTCAGTGCCGGCTCCAGCAGTCGATAAGCGACTGTTTTTGGCAAGGCGTCAGACACCCCTACCCGCAATTGCACCGTGCGTTCGGTGGGGCGATGATGCAAAACTTCTTCCAATTCTTGCCCCAAGGCAAAAATATCTTCGGCATAACTGAGCACCAGACGGCCTGCTTCCGTCAATTCAAGATTGCGCCCGCTCTTGCGAAACAGGGGTTCGCCCTGGATCTCTTCAAACAGACTGAGCTGGCCGCTGATGGTTTGTGGCGTCAAATGTAACTGCTCACTTGCACGAGCAATACTGCCAGCTTTGGCTACGGTCCAGAAATAGTGCAAATGTTTGTAATTGAGTGTGGGCATGGGTTCGCTGATCAGCTTCTAAATACATCGTTTTTTTCGAATTAAATATCAATTATATTCGACTTTTATTGTTAATCCTGAAGGCCTACACTATCTCTACCTTCTGTTGAGAAGGTGAGGCCAGGCACAGTAATGACCTGGTCTCCACATTTCAGGAGAAAAGTATGAAAATCTTGAGCCGCAATACACACAACACGCACAATGCGCAAACCGTTAGCTATATCGATACCCAGGCCGTTTCGGGGCACAAGGTATTGCGCAATACGTATATGTTGCTGTCGATGACCTTGCTGTTCTCAGCCCTCACAGCTGGTGCGACAGTCGCCTTCGCCATTCCCGGCCCCGGTATTTTATTGACACTGGTCGGTTATTTCGGCCTGCTGTTCGCCACCACCAAGCTGCAAAACAGTGCCTGGGGCATTGCCTCTGTCTTTGCCCTGACCGGCTTCATGGGTTACACCCTCGGACCTGTACTGAGCCATTATCTTGGCATGGCGGGTGGCAGCAGTATCGTCATGACGGCTATGGCCATGACTGGCCTGATTTTCATGGGCTTGTCAGCCTACGTCCTGATCAGCAAGCGTGATTTCAGTTTCATGGCCGGCTTTTTGATGATAGGCATGATCGTCGCGTTCGTGACCAGCCTGGGTGCTCTGTTCTTCCAGATACCGGCCTTGTCACTGGCCATCTCCGCAATGATGGTCTTGCTGATGTCAGGGATGATCCTGTTTGAAACCAGCAATATCATCCACGGTGGCGAGACCAACTACATTATGGCAACCGTCAGTCTCTACGTGACGATTTTTAATTTGTTTACCAGCCTGCTGCAATTGTTGGGCGTGATTGAGAAAGAATAAGAAATGATACATTCCGTCGCAGAGCCCTGGATGTGGGCAGTCTTTATCGCTTTTGTTTTGCTCATGTTGGCAATAGACGTGCTGGCCCTTGGTGGTTCACGCGCCCATAAAGTCAGCATCAGGGAAGCGGCGGCATGGTCGGTGGTATGGGTCAGCCTGGCTTTGCTGTTTGATTTTGGCCTGTGGATTTATTTGTCCGATACCGTCGGCCGTGAAGTTGCGACGACCAAAGCCATGGAGTTCCTTGCTGGCTATGTCATAGAAAAATCGCTGTCTGTCGACAATATCTTTGTCTTCCTGCTGATATTCGGTCACTTTGCAGTACCGGTTCAGTATCAACGCAAAGTCTTGTTATATGGCGTGCTGGGCGCCATCGTCATGCGCATCATCATGATTTTGGCTGGCAGCTGGGTCGTTGCTCAATTCTCGTGGATCTTGTATCTGTTTGGTATTTTCTTGCTGGTTACAGGTCTTCGCATGTTGGTTGCAGCAGAAAAAGAGCCTGATCTGGAAGCCAATCCTGTCTTGCGACTGGCCAAGAAACTGCTGCCTTTTACCAAGAGCTTTCATCAGGAAAAATTCAGCATCAGAGAAAACGGGAAGCGCCTGTTCACGCCCCTGTTCCTGGTGTTGATACTGATAGAAATATCGGACGTGATTTTTGCTGTAGATTCCATCCCGGCGATTTTCGCTGTGACGACTGACCCTTTCATCGTCTTCACCTCGAATATCTTTGCCATCATGGGATTGCGCGCCCTGTATTTCTTGCTGGCAGATATGGCAGACCGCTTCCACCTGCTGAAATTCGGCCTGGCCTTTGTATTGATGTTTGTCGGTATCAAGATGCTGATCGTGAAATGGATACATGTGCCAACCGGTGTATCGCTGATCGTCATCGGCACCATACTTGCCAGCTCCATCATCGCCAGCCTGTTTGTCAGCCGTAAAAAAACCACATAAACCGGGCCAGCACAGTTCTCCCCCTGAAGTCCCTTTGGCACATCACAGCAAGACCGTGATGTGCCTTTTTTAAATCAGTTCCCAGGTAAGGACTGGAAGAGTTTTCCCACGCCGTTCAACATGTGTCAATCATCACGACTGAAGCCATAGCAATGCTTCTTGAAGTGTTTTATAAAACAACATTGCCGGCCACATCCAGATCAAAATCTACTTTTGTGTCCTGGCTCAAGATGTAATCCCCTTGTCCTCCCTATTTTAAGGATAGTCGCCAGAGCGAGCAGCAAGTGACTTCCCTGGTTAAATAATTGTTTTTTTGACTAAAAACTTTCAAGTGAAGTACACATCGCCTGTATATAGTTCTGGAACTGGCTGGCCAACAATACTGACCAGATTGGATGCTGCGTCATGTAATGGAGTTGCAATGCCAGAAGCGTAGTTGGTCACTACGTTCAAACTGCCGGGTGTGCTACTAACCACATGCCCGGCATGATCATAAAGTTTGATGATCAAGTCGCCACCAAATTGCAATGCAAACTGCAAATAGGACGGTGTCAAAGCACTTTCCGGTATGGACCAGCTGTAAAATTTAACATTTGTATCAGTCAATTGTAAATAGTCATTCGTCCCGATTAATTTATTCCCTATCCACAATTCAGCTTTACCCAAAGCAACCTGACCAGGGACTATATTTGCTTCTACTGTAAAACCGACATTGGTGTTATTCAGCGTCACCGTATTACCTTGCATCGGGGTCACGTTTCCGCCTATCGCAGTCAACTTGATAGACGTCGGCGCAGTCAGACCACCTGCAATTGCTTCGCCATTAACGTAAGCCGTCGCCAAGACAGGATGTTCCGCTGATTCAACGCTAGTGTGTTTGGCATCTTCTAAAGTGACACGGGCGTGGATTGCGGAGCTTCCACCGAATAAGGCCTTCAAAGCAAATGGACTGTCCGTCGTGACGTCAAAACTGATCGATGTATCCCCTGCCAGAATCTGTTTGTCGAAAACATATATAGATTCATGATCACCATATAGTAATAAAGTCGCCATCCCACCAGTAGCTTGTCCTGGCGTGATATCTGCCGTAACTCGCAAACTGCTGGTGCTTGCATTGATCGTATTCGTTATCCCGTTACCACCAACTGGAAAGATTTTTATATTTGTTGGTGCATTAAATACGGTACCACCCTGGTTAGTATAGGTTTGCGGTAATTTATAAATATTTCCAGTTGTCAGATTACCTGCTGCATCGAACAAGGAAAAATCTATCCCATTATTAAATGTCGCATGCGACAGTTCATTGTCCGGGACAGTAAAAGTCACCTTGGTATCTGAAGCCGAAATCGTACTATCCACATAAGTAACCAAACCGTTCAATACGGCCTTACCACCCGCCATTTGCCCCGCCGGAATTGTAATCTCCAGACCCCATGGGTCACCATGTACAGCAGGCCTGACATAAGTAACAGCTGTTGCTGCACCCGGTGCGGTAGTATCCACGACAACATTGCTGGTCGCAGTGATAGTACTGGCCTGGGTAATGATGTTACTTAGCTTGACAGATAATTGCTTGTTTCCATCACTCCCCCATGTTGCCCCTGCCGGAATATTAAAACTCGCGCTGCGCGCGTTCGCCTCTGCAGCAGTAATCGCATGAATCACCGGTGTACTGAATGAAGCACCATCCTTCAACAGCTCGATGCTGTAATTCTGGGCACTTTGCAAATTACTCAAATCAACCTGGACGCTAATCGGAGACGCCAGTTCCTGCGCATTGAGGCCATCCGTGGCAGCAACAATACTCAGGGGAGTTACGATCGCGAGTGGCGTGTAATCAACATTCAACCAGGGATTATTGGTACTGCTGACTGTTTGTCCTGCCGCATTGGTCAGCACAATACTGACTGCACCGCCGGTGTTAATCGTGGACTGCAATGCCGCGCTGCTACTGGTACCAAGATCAAAATGCAGTTCGTTCTTTGTCGCATTGATGGCAGTATCGACAGCAATCACTTTAGAACCAATTTTTAATTCTGCTTTGCCACCGGTTGCCTGGCCAGGGGCAATACTTGCATTAACCACCATATCAATATTGCTGGCATTAAGTGCATTGCTGCTGATACTGCCACCAATGGCAGATATCCTGATGTTGTCGGGTGCTGTCAGCGTCGCTACAGTTCCATTATCGATGACAGGGTTGCCTATTCCACCAGAACTCGTGTTCGGATTAGTCGTGATGTTGCCGTCATATTTAACACTGAGTGGTCGATTGATTTCACTGGTTGCCGATTCACCAAAATAGTCCCATACGCGGACAGAGATAAATCCACTACTGGACACCAGTTTTTGCAAATCACTGTTGTTGGTGGTATTCAAATCGAAATGGATTTTCCCTCCAGAGATTTGCGCGGCGCTGGCTTTGGCAATAACCTGTCCATTCAATAATAATTCAGCATTATTAAGCGGCAGCTTTGAATTGACATCCGCGTCAACAATCAAATTCGTATTCGTACTGTTGAGCGAATTATCAACCAGCGTACCCCCGACAGGCGTCACAGTGATATTCTTGGCAGCTTCCACTTTTTGGTGAGCGATAGTAGCGGGGAGTCCTGAAAGATTTGTTTCGACACGATTCCCGGCCTGGTCAGTAATGACAAGATTCAAGCTCTTGTCAGCCTTGAAGCCGTCATAAATGCGCTTGCCGAGGACGCTGTCAAAACTAAAATCCAGGCTAGTGCCATTAGAATTAGCAGCATCAAGATTCAGCAGACTCACGCCACCCAACTGCAAGCTAAGCTTGCTACCTGCTTCCAAGGCACCGGGTAAGTCAATATGCAAAGCCTTAGCCACCACTTCATAATTTGAAGAAGAGGTACTACTCTGCGCATAACTGACTTCCATGCTCAAAGAGTTTGGAGCAAGCGGGGGAATTGTATCAAGTTGCACACTCAATAATCCACCAATCTTGCCCGTGTTACCTTTCAGGTCAACTATCCTGACACCCAGCAATTTGCTACCGTCCGTCCCCCAGTCAGTACCAGCCGGTATCCTGATGCTCACTTTTTGATTGATGGCATCTGTCGTATTCAATGTGTACAGGATAGGGCGGGCAAATGAGCTATTGCCATTCATCAGTTCCAATTGATATCCCGCTTGAACCTGAATACCTGCCAGATCAATCAGAACATCCATGCCTGCTGCTTTTTCGGCCGCATTAATTCCACCGGATGCTTCTTTAATCACAATGGCTTTATTCAGTGTTAACTGCCCTGGCGTGCTATCCGCGGTAACAGACGCCAATGCTATACGCATGGAATCAAAACCCGATGCTGAACTATAACTGGCTATCTTTGCATCTGTATTCAGACTGTTTGTGAAATCTGTAGCAAAACTCAGCTTGTTTTGTATGGTTTTATCATCCTGACTACCGGGGCTGGCACCGTTGAGTATCGCCAGTGCAGCGGTGCCGAAGTTGACTTTGCCGCCATCAATCTGACCAGCCCAATAGGCGAGTCCCTCAGCGTCTGCTGCACGGGCAAACAGGTTTTTGTATATGGCACTGATGACATCGGAGCTGCTCTTGCCACCATAAATATTCCTGTATTCGACTTGCTCGCTGAACGATTGTGCCAGCGCACCTAGCGAAATCCTATTGGCATCAAGCTGCCCTTCCCAATAATTCAAACCAGCCACGTCGGCTGGCCGGTTGAAGTAAGCGATGTACAGTTTTTGTATGGTACTGGCATTGATGCCCATGAAAAATCAGCCTTAGAAAAAGGAAAGAAGAGAACATAAGGGAATGTCACAACTCAGATCGGAGCATGTCCTTCTGGCTGGCCGAATATCCACCAGAAAGCAGGAAATTGGCTTTACCATTGTGACAAGACCGGACTTGCCGAACTGCAAAGCTGTCCAGAAGCAGTGTCACCTTACATATTGTAACAATTTTTTATTAATTTGTAAGTTTGCAATCAACCAATGCTCAGTTTTGATCTGGGGTATACAAGCCCAGACTACGAGCAGCCAGTACGGCCTGGGTGCGATTGACGACGTTAAGAACCCTGAAAATGGAAGTCACATGCATCTTGACCGTAATCTCTGCCAAGTCCAGGCGCAGGCCAATTTCTTTGTTGGACAAGCCCTGACATAGCAGGGTCAAGGTTTCTTGCTGCCTTGGTGTCAGCGCGAGCAAGGGTTCTTCCTTGTTGGCTTGCTTGCCGCGCAAGGTAATCCAGTTCGTATCGAGTACTTCATTGGCCAGTATTTTGCGCACCACTTCTATCATCAGATCGGTCGATACGGCTTTGGAAATAAAGGCTTTGGCACCGGCACGCAGGGCTGCATCGACCTCGCGCCGGTCTTCGGAAGCAGAAACCACAACGATTGCGGCATCTGGGTAATGTTTGCGCAGGGAGCAGATGGCTTCTACGCCATTCATGCCTGGCAAGCGCAGGTCGAGCAAAATCAGGCGCAGCCCGGCATGACTGGCTGATTGCGCCAGTGCTTCTTCAGTTGAAGTGACCGCCGCCACTTGCGCCGCCCCCAGCAAATGACGCATGAAGAGCAGCAAGGCATCGCGATAAATCGGATGATCTTCAATAATGAGTGCTGAGATATTCATCGGAACCTGCTTACTCACAGAGTGAAACACTATAGTCCTTTGTGACTTTCAATTGATTGTAGATTGCATAGACAGAAGTTTGAAGCCGTCACCAGTTTCAGGCAAGTAAAAACTGCCCCTTGCCACCCACCTTAGATGGCAGGCGTCTTAATAGTTCAACAAGTTGTTGGTAAATGTCACCACGCACAAGCCAGCATACCTCAAAAAATTTACATAAAATCAGCAGACAACATAAATTGTCATGGCGAAAAAATGACATGCATCAGGTCAAAAACACATAAGCCCTTGATTTGACGTATAATTTACCTCATGTTGCGCCGATTTGAGATTCAGATTGCGGGCGCGTAATAAATGCTGCTAAAAGGATGTCGCCCGATCCGCCAGCAGTATGAGCCGATCGGGTTTTTGCATTTATGTGAGTAAACATCATGACGACGACACTGCCTGTATCTACCCTCGAAACCCGTTTGCGCGAAATTTTGCAAAAGCGCATCCTGATACTCGATGGTGCGATGGGCACCATGATACAGCGCTATAAGCTGACCGAAGAAGATTATCGCGGTGAGCGCTTCAAAGACTTTAGCGGCCCTGAAACAGTGCGCGAACTCTTCGTCAGGGGTAATAATGAATTGCTGTCACTGACCCAGCCGCAGGTGATTGCAGAAATCCATGAACAATACCTGGCTGCTGGCGCCGACCTGATAGAAACCAACACTTTTGGCGCAACGACTGTTGCGCAAGACGACTACCATATGGCGCATCTGGCTTATGAGATGAATGTCGCCTCAGCCAGGATTGCACGGGCTGCCTGCGATAAATATTCGACACCGGACAAACCACGCTACGTGGCAGGTGCTCTAGGCCCTACACCAAAAACAGCCTCGATCTCACCAGATGTCAATGACCCGGCTGCGCGTAACGTCACCTTTGATCAACTGGTAGCGGCCTACCTGGAGCAAACCCGAGGCCTGGTCGAAGGTGGTGCCGATGTACTGCTGGTAGAGACCATCTTTGATACATTGAACTGCAAGGCAGCCCTGTTTGCTATCGACCAGTTTTTTGAAGAAACCGGCAAGCGCCTGCCCATCATGATCTCGGGCACGGTGACCGATGCGTCTGGCCGTATCCTGTCTGGTCAGACCGTACCTGCGTTCTGGAATTCGGTGCGTCATGCCAAACCGTTGACCATAGGTTTGAACTGCGCCCTCGGTGCCGCCCTGATGCGCCCATATGCTGAAGAATTATCCAAGATTGCAGACACCTTTGTCTGTATCTACCCGAATGCCGGTTTGCCCAATCCCATGAGCGATACCGGCTTTGACGAATTGCCAGCCGATACCTCAGCCCTGCTGAAGGAATTTGCCGAAGCCGGTTTCATCAATATCGCTGGTGGCTGCTGCGGCACCACGCCTGACCATATCCGGGCAATTGCTGACATATTGCAAAGCCAGACACCACGCCATGTGCCGGTTATTCCCCCGGCCATGCGCCTGTCTGGTCTGGAGCCATTCACCATCGATGAGAGTTCGCTGTTCGTCAACGTCGGTGAGCGTACCAATGTCACCGGCTCCAAAGCCTTCGCACGCCTGATCCTGAACGAGCAATATGATGAAGCGCTGGCAGTGGCTCGCCAACAGGTAGAGAACGGTGCACAGGTCATCGATATTAATATGGACGAGGCCATGCTCGATTCGCTGGCGGCGATGACGCGCTTTTTGAACCTGATTGCGTCCGAGCCTGACATCGCCCGCGTGCCCATCATGATCGATTCATCGAAATGGAGCGTCATCGAAGCAGGCCTGAAATGCGTACAGGGCAAGGCCATCGTCAATTCGATTTCCATGAAGGAAGGCGAAACAGAATTCCTGCGTCAGGCCACGCTGTGCAAACGCTATGGTGCAGCCGTCATCGTTATGGCCTTTGATGAAACCGGTCAGGCGGATACCTATGCACGCAAGATAGAAATCTGTGAACGCGCCTACCGCCTGCTGGTCGATAAACTCAATTTTGATCCACAGGACATTATCTTTGACCCGAATATTTTCGCTGTCGCAACCGGTATCGAAGAACACAATAATTACGCCGTCGATTTTATCGAAGCCACCGCCTGGATACATGACAACCTGCCCGGTGCCAAGATCAGTGGCGGTGTCTCCAACGTGAGTTTCTCTTTCCGTGGCAATGATCCCGCGCGCGAAGCAATACACACCGTGTTCCTGTACCACGCCATCAAGGCCGGCATGACCATGGGCATCGTCAATGCCGGCATGGTTGGTGTGTATAGTGAACTTGATGCGGAATTGCGCGAGCGTGTCGAAGACGTGGTACTGAACCGCCGTGAAGATGCGACGGAGCGCATGATCGAATTTGCTGCCACACTGAAAGCCGGTGGCAAGAAGGAAGAAGCCACGCTGGAATGGCGCAATGAACCCGTAGAAAAGCGCCTGTCCCATGCGATGGTGCACGGCATCACTAACTGGATAGTCGAAGATACCGAAGAAGCCCGTGCCGCCATCATGGCCGATGGTGGTCGCCCTATTCAGGTCATCGAAGGCCCGCTCATGGATGGCATGAATGTGGTTGGTGACCTGTTTGGCCAAGGCAAGATGTTCCTGCCGCAGGTGGTCAAATCGGCTCGCGTCATGAAGCAGGCGGTCGCCCACCTCATCCCCTTCATCGAAGAAGAAAAGAAACGCAGTGGCGACAACAAACCCAAGGGCAAGATCGTCATCGCCACGGTCAAGGGTGATGTGCATGACATAGGCAAGAACATCGTCACGGTGGTCCTGCAATGTAATAATTTTGAAGTGGTCAACATGGGCGTGATGGTGCCCTGCTCGGAAATTTTGGCCAAGGCCAAGGCTGAAAATGCCGACATCATCGGCCTGTCCGGCCTGATCACACCCTCGCTGGAAGAGATGGCCTATGTGGCGAAAGAAATGCAGCGCGACCCGCATTTCCGCATGTTAAAAATCCCGCTGCTGATCGGAGGAGCGACCACCAGCCGCGCCCATACTGCCGTCAAGATCGCCCCCAACTATGAGGGGCCTGTTGTGTATGTGGCCGATGCCTCACGCTCAGTGTCGGTGGCGCAATCGCTGCTGACACCAGAAAGCCGTGACCAGTACATCGCCGAACTCGGTAGTGATTATGACCGCATCCGCACCCAGCATGCTAATAAAAAGGCCACACCCATGGTGACGCTGGCGCAGGCACGTGCGAATAAAATGAAAGTCGATTTCACAGGCAGCCATGCACCGGTCAAACCCAAATTCATCGGCCGCCGCATTTTCAGGAATGTCGATCTGGCGACGATTGCCAATTACATAGACTGGGGCCCGTTCTTCCAGACCTGGGACCTGGCCGGCCCCTTCCCTGCCATACTCACCGACGAGGTGGTTGGCGAAGCTGCCAGCAAGGTCTATGCAGAAGGCCAGGCCATGCTGAAGAAGATCATAGAAGGCCGCTGGCTGACGGCCAATGGTGTGGTCTCGCTGCTGCCCGCCAATACTGTCAATGACGACGATATAGAAATCTATACCGACGATAGCCGCGATCAGGTCGCCTTTACCTACTACGGCACCCGCCAGCAGACTGAAAAACCCATCATTGACGGTGTGCAAAGGCCTAATCAGTGCCTGGCCGACTTCATCGCCCCCAAAGACAGCGGCATCAAGGACTATATAGGCATGTTTGCTGTCACTGCTGGCCTGGGTATAGAAAAGCATGAGAAACGCTTTGAAGATGCGCATGACGACTACAGCAGCATCATGCTGAAGTCCCTGGCCGACCGTCTGGCCGAAGCCTTTGCCGAATACCTGCATGAGCGCGTGCGCAAAGACCTGTGGGGTTATGCTGCCAATGAAGCGCTCAGCAATGCAGAGCTGATCAAGGAAAGCTACAAGGGCATACGCCCTGCACCTGGCTACCCGGCCTGCCCTGAACATACAGTCAAGACCGACATGTTCAGGCAGATGCAGTGTGAAGAAATAGAGATGTACATCACCGAGTCATGGGCGATGATACCGGGTGCAGCAGTATCGGGCTTTTACTTTGCCCATCCTGAATCGAAGTATTTCAGTGTGGGTAAAATTGCCGATGATCAGGTCACGGATATGGCTACCCGCAGACGGGTCTCCAGGGAAGATGTCGAACGCTGGCTGGCGCCGAATCTGTAAGCGCATAGGTATTTACATCATTTATTATGATGAACGTGGTTTAGTGTGTATTGATAATTTGTTATAGACTATCCATCAATTTCGGTGCCTTTCAAGGAGGTAGAATGGACTGGTGGATAGTAAAACAACTTCGTGCAATGGTATTAGTGTTCGTTTGCTAGCTGAATTGACCCGGTCAGTTTGATCCACCTTCCACTTCCTGGCGAAAGCTGCCACCCGGTCATACGACCCTTCAAATCCCAGTTCTTTCAGATCGAGATGAAGCTGTTTTAGGCTGCGTCGTTGTTTCCGATTTTTATCCGTCTCTGTCTTAAACCAGCTTGAAAGCTGCAATGCATATTTGTCGATGGCACTGGCTGTTTGTCGTTCTGCATAGGCAGGCTCAGTGACTTCAGAGCGCAGATAGCGCCGGACAGTGTTGCGAGAGATGCCAAGTCGTCTGGCGATCTCCCGTAATGGAATCTGGTCACGAATGTGCCAGCGTCGAATAATACCTAGTAATGCCACGTCAATCACTCCTGCTCCCTACTCATCAAGATAAGTAGGATTGTGTGCTAAACGTGGGTCAAATTTAGATGCAATTTATCCAGCAAAGTGGGGCAATTTTCAGTGCAAATCAACATGGGGTCACCAATTTGATGTGCGGTAGACGGTATATTCAATATCGACGGTTATATTGACGCAAGAATGTTCAAAGCGAATGAAATTGCAACATTTATTAATGAACGACTGAAAATATTAGCGCAATCACAGGTTACTTGACCGTATTCGATTTAACCCATTTCCCTGACCACAATATTCGTCAACTCACTGACCACATCCTGATCAAATTGTTCTTCCAGCAGGCGCCAACGGAAGCTGTTACCCAATTGTGCTTTCTTATACACATTGAGCTTATGGTCGCGCTTGAACTCAAGTATCTGGACGGCCACTTGCTGCATGATCTTTTGCCGCTTAATGACAGTCTTGTCCCGCTTTTTCTTGTTCAGCTCTGTTGGCATTTCCTTGATGACGAATTCTGCAAGTTGCAGGCCAAACTCTTTTTCTGCTTTTGCATTAAACCAACTCAACATGGCGTGCTTTCTACTTAGGGCTGTGACAGCGTATTTTCTGGAACGGGATCAATTTTTGACAAGAATTTTCTTATGTCGTGGCCCGACTTGACACGATTATACTGAATCCCACTGCCCGCAGGACAACAAATTCATTCGTGGACTGTCACAGTGGAGTCGAGAGTGAAAGATATGTGACCGGCGCGCGCATGACAGTAACAAAAAAAGACAGGGGCTTGCGCCCCTGTCTTTTTTACATCCTGACTACTATCTCAAGTACCTACGACCGTAGTCATTGATCATGAATTACTTGAATACATAACCTACGTTCAGACGGAATGCACGGCCATAAGCATTGTGCAGTGTGTCGTTGTAACCAGTTGTTGTGTAGCTGGAGCTTGGATCATACGGTGCTTTGGAATCCAGTGCATTCAGTACACGTACACCGATGGTGACGTCCTTGAAACCTTTGTAGGTGTAGCCCAGGTCGACCGTAGTCCAGCTTGCAACTGCGCAATCAGGTACATAGGTCAGGTACTTGGCAACACCGCCCAGGGATGTTGCTGTTGCTGGCTGACCGGAACCATAGTGGCAATACGCAACCGGATAGGTTTCAGCTGCATTGGTGTAACGCATCAGGGATACGCCGCCAACGAAGTTGATGGCGCCATTGACGGTATGCGCTTCTTTGGTCCAGGAGGAAGACAGGCTGGCACGCAGACGCGGGATGTCGCCAACACTGGTGGAGAAGTTGGAAATGCCACCACGTGTACCAACCAGGTTGGTTTCAGGGTCACCCGGTTTTTCTGCACGACGGAATTCTATCGTGTAGGAAGTACGGAAACGTGTATCCAGTTTGCCGGCGCTACCGAGGTTGTTGCGCAAGGCCATTTCAACGTCCACGCCGCTGACTACCGTACTACCCTGATTGATGTAGTTACGCAGCAGGGAAATCAGCGGGCCTGAGTTAGGAATCACGTTACCGTTCTTGTCTTTAACGAAATTGACAGGGTTGGTATCGCGAATCACTGTGCCTGGATAAGCATCCTGATTATTCAATATCAGTGTAGAAGACAGCGCAGCAACTTCATCTTCCTTACGGATATTGTAGTAATCAACCAGGATATCGAAATCACGTGTAGGCGACAAAACCATGCCCAGCGAGAAGCTGCGTGAAGTTTCTGGCTTCAGGTTAGGATTCTGACGAATCAGCGTCGAAATACTTCTGGAGCAATCTGTGTTGTCAGCACCAGTCAGCGGTGTTTTACCATCCGGGCAGCGGATAGGGTCAACCAGGTTGTTCAGGAAAGTCTGGGTACCACCGGCAGTCACTTGTACCAGTGCTGGTGCGCGGAAACCTTGTGCATAAGTGGAACGGAAGGCCAGGGAATCATTGACTGTCCATTTTGCGCCGATTTTTGGTACGAAATTGGTTTTGAAGCTAGGATATTTATCAACACGGCCAGCAAAATCCATTTCGAAGTTTTTCAGGAACGGTGTACGTACTTCGACGAAGGCGGAAGTTACATTACGTTGGCCCTGGATAAACTGATTAGCCAGACCCAGAACCTGACCGGAGCTGGTCAGGTTGTCTGGTGTCAGTGTCATTTTTTCCTGACGGAATTCAACACCGGAGGCGAAACCAATTGCGCCGCCTGGCAGACTGCCGAATTCTGTGCTGGCCTTGAAGTCAGCCTGGGAAATTTCTGCTACGCCAACGCTCTTCAGTTGACGGCTCAGATTAGGCATCTTGGAAACGGCATCCAGAGACAAGTTCTGATCGATCAGTTTTTGTACTTCTGGCAAGAGCAGGAAGCCGTTGGAAATGTCAGTACGCTCGGAACGATTCCACAGTACGCCGGTTTCCCAGTCCCAGTTCCTGAAGCTGCCTTTCAGACCAGAGGCAAAACGCAGGGCTTCATTGGTCGTATTGCTGCCACCAGGAATATTTTCAAAACGGTAAACAACTGCCGCACGGCTGGTCGGGAATGGATTGTCTGGGTGGCCTACCGGCAAAATTGCCTGGAATGGCGTGCCTGCACCAGACAAGGCAAAAGCGGTAGATGGTGTACGGCCATCAATGGAACGTGAACCCCCGGTGTAATCACGGTCAGTCTTGGTGTAGGCGACTTCAGCAAAAGCGGACATGGTATCGTTGATCTGATAGATACCGCGTGACATCGCGCTGATGTCCTGGCCTGCGCCCTGTACTTCAGCAAAATCGTCGAGGTTGTAATTACAGAACTGACGGCCATACAAGACGCTGGTGGTGGCGATATTGTATTGTGCGCCACCAGTGATCAAACGGGATGGGTCGCAATTGGTACGGTTGACCACGTTTGCATCATTGGCAGAGAAGAAAGTCTTGCTGCCTGGTGTACGTTCACGATAGAAGAAAGGCTGGTTACTGATGCTGCTGGAATAAGGCGACAGGCGGCTGTTGAGTATGCTGTACAGATCTTTTTCGACGTCGTTGGCATCCTTGATCGCTACGCGGTCACGTTTGGACACTTCGGCACTGAAAGTGACGTTGTAGCCATCTGATCCATAGTTACCAAAACCGGCAAAGCCGCTGACACTTTTCTTCTTGAACTGGTTATTGTCATTGGCGCCAATGCTGGCATTCATTTGTATGCCCTGGTAATCGCTCTTGGTGATGAAGTTGATCACACCGGCAATCGCGTCAGAGCCGTATACAGCGGATGCGCCATCCTTGAAAATCTCTACGCGTTCCAGCATGGACAGTGGAATGCTGTTGATATCGTACAGAGTTGATTGACCCTGGTTAGGGTTGGCGTAAGCCGATGGCGTCATGCGACGGCCATTCAACAGAATCAGGGTGGAGCTGGAGCCCAGACCACGCAGTGAGGCTGTTGCCACGCCGCGGGAGAAGCCGCCATCAACTGCATCAAATGCACTGCCGCTACCCAGCGCAGGAATCGTGCGCAGCAATTCAGCAACCGTGGTTGCGCCGCTTTGGCTGATATCTTTTGCAGTCAGCGTTTGGATCGGTGAAGTACCTTCTTTATCGATACGTTTGATGTGCGAACCGGTGACTTCAATTTTTTGAATTTTTTCTGCCGATTCAGCTTGTACAGTTTGCGCTTGCGCTGCAACCATCATACCGCCGGACAACATTGCCAATGCCAGTTTGACGGCATAGGCACATTTTTTTTCTTGATAAAACATCCAGTATCTCCTTGGGGAAATCATAAACAGGCTCAAACTGCAAAATCAGGCTGATAGGGCGCAGTCAGGGTGAACTGCGCCGCCAAATTGTGGTCGAACCACTACGATGCATAAACAAAGTCACATGTAGATTTGTCAACAATACCGGGCGTCTGCCAGTCATGTGCCTACATGGAAGCTGTTACACTTTGTTTCACGCGAGTATGATCCCATTACAATTTCATTACCGTCCAATGAGAATTTGACGAATACGTATATAATTATCGTTATGATTGATACCTTGCCCATAGAAAAGTATTTTGCCCGCCACCTCAAGATCAAGCACCTGCGCTTGCTGGTGGAACTGGCTGACAAGCAGACGGTTGCTCAGGTTGCGGCCACTTTGCACGTCAGCCAGCCGGCTGTTTCCAAGATGCTGGGCGAAATGGAAGAAGGCATTGGTGTCAAGCTGTTCGAACGTGCCGGGCGTGGTATAAAACCAACACCTTCAGGTGAATGCCTGATACGGCACGCCAGGGAAGTCTTATTCAATTTACAAAAAGCCCACCAGGAAATGCGCTCGCTGGCCACCGGTACGGTAGGCAAGGTCAGCGTGGGCATCCTGAGCGTAGTCTCGACCACGATCATTCCCAAGGCCGTCAAGATACTCAAGGCCAGCTGGCCGAATGTCACCCTGTGCATCATGGATGGCACGGTAGACCAGCAATTGCAGGATCTGCGCGAAGGCAAGATAGACCTGATCATAGGACGTGTGTTTTCAGAGCGTGCAGCCGAACATTTGCAGGAAGAGGTCTTATATGATGATCCTCTGGTCATCGTCACCTCTGCCAAGAACCCGCTGGCGCGCAGGGACAATCTGACCTGGATGGACCTCAACAACCTGCCCTGGATCCTGTCGGTGGAAGAATCACCAACCCATCAGCGCATGATCAACCTGCTGGCCAAGAACGGTCTGAACAAACCGACTGACGTCATCGAGTCGGTATCGCGCTCGGTCAACGTGCCCTTGCTGATGGAACCGCCGCGTCTGGGCCTGTTGTCCCTGTCGGCGGCACGCCAGTTGGTGGCTGAAGGTGTCCTGCAGATACTGCCACTCAACCTCGGGCACCTGCCCAGCCCCGTGGGCATGATCTGGACCAAGACCCGCCCGCTGTCACACGCGGCCATGACCTTCCAGGACTGCATACGCCAGGCTTCGCTGTCCTACAAGAACATGCTGATCAACTGATTGATGGCAGATGTACTTGCAGGTTTTCATCTGCAAGTCATCAAGACTGCGCTTGGCTGATTTACAATATGCCCTGTCCTCAAGACTGGGTAGTTTATGCAAACAGATCACTTATCGTACGGCTCAGATCAGTCAGGCTTAATCTGCGGCTATATCTTTGCGCATAACCAGCCTGGCAAGCTCATACAGACACGTGATGCGATAGAGTGGCTGCAATCGAGACATGCTGCCCGCGATGATTCCTTCATCTGGCTGCACTTCAATTTATCAAATGTGGCAGCAGAAAAATGGCTGCGTGAACATGCCGACTTGCCCGATGAATTCTTTGAAACCCTGCACGAAGGCTCACGCTCCACCCGCATAGAACATGCCGACCACAGCCTGATTGCCGTGGTCAATGATGTATTGCATGATTTTGCCTTTGAAGCATCGGACATCGCGACACTGTGGCTCAATGTCAGCAGCAATATGATGATCAGCGCCCGCCGCAAGCCATTGAAGTCGGTCGACCGTTTGCGCAATGCCGTCAACCTCGCCGAACACTTCAGTTCGCCAACAGAATTGCTGACCCACCTCTTGCGCGACCAGGCCGATGTGCTGATCGGCATCGTGCGCAATATCATCAAGAAAATCGATGATATCGAAGACAACCTGCTGGCTGACCGCCTCAATCACAAACGCGCCAATCTGGGCGAGTTACGTCGCGTGCTGGTGCGCCTGCAAAGACTGCTGGCGCCGGAACCGGCCGCCCTGTTCCGCCTGTTGCAAAGACCGCCAGTCTGGGTCGCAGAACGTGATGTGCAGGAGTTGCGACAATCGACGGAAGAATTTGCCGTGGTTCTCAGCGACATGGCCTCTTTGCAGGAACGCATCAAGCTCCTGCAGGAAGAAATTGCTGCCAGCGTCAACGAACAAAACAACCGCTCACTGTTCGTGCTGACCATCGTCACCGTGCTGGCCCTGCCCATCAATATCATTGCCGGCCTGCTGGGCATGAATGTCGGTGGAGTGCCGCTGGCACAGCATGAAAACGGCTTCTGGATCGTGGTCGCAATCGTGGCGACCTTTACTGCCATTGCCGGCTGGCTCGCATTCAGGAAAAACCGCCGGGATTAAGCAAAGCAGACACATCTTCCATCCGTCATGACCAGGATCATACAATGAGCAAACTGTCATTCAACCAGGGATCACCACAATTCATCCCGCTGTCGACCTACCAGGAATATGCCGAGCAGGAAATGCTGGAAAGGGCACAAAGTTTTTACCTGGACATGAAGCGGCGCAAAACTATCAGGGAATTCTCTGATCGCCCGGTACCACGCGCCGTCATAGAAACCTGCCTGCTGACTGCCGGTACAGCACCTTCAGGCGCCAACCACCAGCCCTGGCATTTTGCTGTCGTCAGCGACCCTGTCCTGAAGCACAAGATACGCATGGAAGCAGAAATCGAAGAGCGCGAGTTTTATGAAAGACGTGCGCCGCAGGAATGGAAGGATGCCCTGGCCCCGCTGGGGACAGACGCGGACAAGCCCTTCCTGGAGACAGCACCTTACCTGATCGCCATCTTTGGCCAGAAATCGACGCTGATGGATGATGGCACCGCCGTTAAAAATTATTACGTCCCCGAATCAGTATCAATTGCCACCGGCTTTCTGATTTCTGCCCTGCACCATGCTGGCCTGGCAACACTGACACACACGCCCAGCCCCATGGGTTTTCTGAACCAATTATTGCAACGCCCTGAGAATGAAAAACCGTATATCCTGTTAGTGGCCGGTTACCCGGCCGAGCACTGCATGGTACCCAACATACAGAAAAAAACCCTGGACCAGATCGCCAGTTTTTTCTGATCACCGACTATCTATTCCATGGAAGGAAACACCATGTCCAAGCTCTTGTCACTGATCCTGCTCTGCACAGCTTGCCTGCTCACGACAGCCGCCACGGCCAGTGACAAGAACGCGGAACTGGTCAGGCAAGTCATGCAGACCGAAGCAGCTTTTGCAAAGACCATGGAAGCACGTGACCATCAGGCCTTCAGCGAATTTCTGGCAGAGGAAACCATCTTTTTTTCCAGCAAAAAAGTCTTGCATGGCAAACAAGAAGTTGCGACTGCCTGGAAACGCTTTTATGAGGGGGCGTCTGCGCCCTTCTCCTGGGCGCCGGAAACGGTGGAAGTGCTGGAATCGGGTAAACTGGCTCTGAGCAGTGGCCCGGTACGTGATCCGCAAGGCAAGCTGGTGGCCACATTCACCTCAATCTGGCGTCAGGAAAGCCCGGGCGTCTGGCGCATCGTCTTTGACAAAGGCAATGACGTCTGCGACTGCAACAAACCCTGAAATTGCCAGGCTGATCAAAATGACATGAGCCTGGTGAAATAATACAAACTGGGGTATAAAACCCACACTCTGCCGGAATTGCTGCCGCGCATACAAAAAGCTGTTGTAACATGACATAAACTGGCTGTTATTCGTTTAGCGGTATGCATGCGTCTTTCAGCAAAGATTCAGCACCTCCAAGAACAATGACAATCAAGGGTCTGTCTTCCGGAAGCAGGCGTCATGACTGATATCCATACACAGTTTATTGAACTGTCGCAACTGCGCATAGGCATGTTTGTCTATCTGGACGTTGGCTGGATGGATCATCCTTTTCCCGTATCCAATTTCAAAATCAGCAACCAGGGGCAAATAGACACCATACGCGCTCTGGGTCTGGAGCGCATACGCTATGCGCCGGACAAGAGCGCACCCGCCCCCGGCGCAGTAGCTGCTGTGCATACAGAAAACAAGGCAGCACCGCCGGTCGAAAGCGCTGCCGCTTTTGCCGCCAGACAAAGGCGTGAATTGCTGGCCAGCCAGCAAGCCAGTCTGCAAGTCTGTGAGCGCCAGTTTTCCCAGGCAGCACAGACGTTCAAGCAGGTCAGCGATATCGTCCATGCCCAGCCTGACCAGGCCAGAGAATTGACAGAAAAACTGATACAGGGTTTTCTTGGTGAAATCCTCGGCGAAGATGAAGCAGCGATACGTCTGCTGTCTGAAAAAGCCGGTGAGAAGACGTCGCTGCATTCCATCAATGTCACCGTCATCTCTCTGTTGCTCGGTCGCGCCATGCACTTGAGCAAGACAGACATGCTGGATCTCGGCGTCGGTACCATGTTGCATGACATAGGCAAGATTGACCTGCCCGACCGTCTGCGCTGGCAGGATGAGCATTTCAATCATGCCGAACGCCAGCTTTACCAGGAACATGTGCTGCACAGCCTGAACCTGGCGCGCAAGATGGGCCTGTCCGCCAATGCCCTGCTGGTCATCGCCCAGCATCATGAGCATGCCGACGGTAGCGGTTATCCCAGCCACGTAGGTGGGGACAAGCTCAGTCTCATCAGCCGCATCGTCAGCCTGGTCAATCATTACGACAATCTTTGCAATCCGGCCAATCCGGCTTTTGCCATCACGCCACATGAAGCCTTGTCGCAAATGTTTACCCAGCACAAGGCGCGCTTCCATGCGGCGACCCTGACGGCTTTCATACGCATGATGGGCATCTACCCGCCCGGCTCCGTCGTGCAGTTGACGGATGAACGTTACGCCATGGTGGTGTCGGTCAATTCGGCACGGCCCATCAAACCCAAGGTGGTGATCCACAATCCATCGGTGCCGCGAGAAGAAGCGCTGGTCATCAACCTGGAACAGGAAAAAAGCCTGTGCATACACCGCAGCCTGAAACCCCTGCAATTGCCAAAAGCAGCCTATGACTACCTGTCGCCGCGCAAGCGGCTATGTTATTTCTTCGAGCGCGGGCTAGAGATAGAGCAACATGAAGACGGCGGAGCCAAGCCATGAAATCCCATCCTTGGCAGGCACTGATAGAAGGCTTGCTCGAGGCGGTCATCCTGGTCGATCCGATACAGCTGCGCATCCTGGCTGCCAACAATGCCATCCATCATTTACTCAGGCTGCCGCAAAACAGCCTGACAGGCAAGGGTATCGTCGACCTGGCGGCCGCACCTGAAGATGTTTTTTTCTGGGAAGACGTGGCGGCCGGCCTGTCAGAAAATATTTACTCGGAAACCCTGTTGCAATGTGCTGATGGCACTGTCGTCCAGGTAGAAAGACGGGTTACCCTGGTGAAGACCGGTGTGGACAGCACCATCTATGTGGTTGCCATCAATGATCGCTCCAGCCAGCGTCAGGTGGAAAATGAACTAGAAAAACTGATTGCCGAACTGCGCGCCACACTGGAATCGACTGCCGACGGGATACTGGTTACTGATCTTGACGGCGCCATACGCAGTTACAACCATTTGTTCGCCGAGCTATGGGGTCTGCCTGATGATTTGCTGACCCGGCGTGATGATGATGCCATCTATGCCTGGATGGATCGGTGCATGCTTGACGTTAACCAGTACACGGAAAGACTGGGAACCATCAGCCGTTCTCCCTTGATGGAAGCCACCGATGTACTGGTACTGCGTTCAGGCAAGGTATTGGAGCGCGTCACCCTGCCGCAGTATGCGCGGGGCCGTCCCATAGGACGCGTCTATTCCTACCGCGACATCACGCAAAGACTGGCTGATGAAGCGCGCTTGCGGCTGGCTGCCAAGGTATTTGAATCAAGCACGGATGCCATCTTCATCACCGATGCCGACCAGAAAATCGTCACCACCAACCCCAGTTTTGAACGCCTCAGCAGTTACACGGAACAGGAGATGCTGGGCAAGACACCCAGGGAATTTTTTTCGGAAGAAGGCAATGCCATACAGGTGGAAAACCTGCTGAAGGAGCTGGAATCCCTGGGATTCTGGGAGGGCGAATTGTGGAACAGACGCAAGAATGGTCATGCCTATCTGTGCATGATATCCCTGGTCAAGGTGCAGGATGCCGATGGCAAGGCACTCAATTACATCGGCTTTTTCAAGGACAAGACAGAAACCCATACAGCCAAGCAAAGGATAGAAGAACTGGCTTTTTCCGATGTACTGACTGGCCTGCCTAACCGGCTGTTATTATCTGAGCGGGTCAAGCAGGCAATCACGTTCAGCAGCCGCCATAATTGTACGTTTGCGTTGCTGTTTCTTGATCTTGACCACTTCAAGCAAATCAATGATTCGCTTGGTCATCCGTTTGGCGACAGGGTCTTGCTGCAAGTCACCGAGCGCCTGAAAAATTGCATACGTGAGCTTGATACGGCCGCACGGCTTGGCGGTGATGAATTCGTCCTGCTCCTGCATGAAGCCAGCGCCGAAGGTGCTGAAATCTGTGCACGACGGGTACTGGAAGAATTGTCTGCCCCTTTTTCCATCGATGGCATGAACTTCACGGTCACGGCCAGCATAGGCATCGCCTTGTACCCTGAAGATGGCAGCAACATGGCCGATCTGATCAAGAATGCCGATAGCGCCATGTACCATGTCAAAGAGCGCGGCCGCTCGGATTTCCGTTTTTACCAGCGTCAGATGAATATCGGCCTGCTATCGCGCATGAAACTCGATCATGCCATGCGCCAGGCCCTGGAACATGGACTGTTTCGCCTTCATTACCAGCCGCAAACAGATATTGCCAGCGGCCAGTTGCTCGGCGTGGAAGCATTGATACGCTGGACAGACAAGGATCTTGGTGAAGTCAGCCCAGCCCAGTTCATACCGGTAGCAGAAGAATCTGGTGTCATCGTACCGATAGGCAACTGGGTCATGCAGACTGCAATACGCCAGGCCGCACTCTGGAACAAGGCTGGCAATAGCATACGTGTGGCGATCAATGTCTCTGCCCTGCAATTCCAGCAAGCCAATTTTGTTGACAGCATTGCCGCCGCCCTGGAACAGCATGATTTGCCACCCCATTGCATAGAGCTGGAACTGACCGAATCCATCCTGATCAAGGATGTGGCCGAGGCATTGAAGAAACTGGAGTCGCTGGCTGATCTCGGCGTCAAACTGGCCATTGATGACTTTGGTACCGGCTACTCCAGCCTCAGCTACCTGAAACGCTTCCCTATCTACAAGTTGAAGATAGACCGCTCTTTTGTCGATGATTTACCGACGGATGAAAGCAATGCGGCCATCGTCACCGCCATCATCCATCTGGCCCATGCCCTGAAATTGCGTGTCATTGCGGAAGGGGTGGAGACTGAGCAGCAACGCCAGTTCCTGAGTCAGTTGCGATGTGATGAAATGCAGGGCTATCTTTTTTCACATGCCATGTCAGCAGAAGAATTTGAACAGCAATTTTTGCGTTGAATTGTTCAAGCTTTTCAAATCAGGTGCGCCGGTTTCAGTATCGCATTGACATCTTGAAACCGGCGCAACGACGGTTCAGGAAAGTTAACGACGGATCAGGGATCGCACTATATGCGCTGCGATGCCGGGATTTTCTTTTATCCGGCGTATGCTATAACCATACCAATCCTCGCCATAGGGCACATAGACGCGCACGCGAAAACCCATGCCCCGCAGTTTGTCCCGCAAGGGTTCGCAAACTCCCAGCAGCATCTGGAATTCAAAGGCATCTGTCCCAATGCGACGATCGTGCACCAGTTCAATGACCTGGTCAATCAATGCGCTATCGTGTGTGGCAATACCAATGAAGCTGCCTGTGTCGAAACAGCGCGCAACATGGTGCAGAAAATGCGGGTTGATCGCGCTTCTGTCACGCCATGCGCCATCTACAAGATAGGATCGGTCTTCAAGATAAATACCCTTGCAGAGACGCATGCTGCTGCGAGCCGCGACAAGTGATTCAATATCCTGATAAGTGCGCAGCAAATACGCCTGTAATGCCAGGCTTACATTGCTGTACCTCGTGTTCAAACTGGTGAACAGTTCAATCTCCTTCTGGGTACAGCTCACATCTTCCATATCCATGCAGACAGAGGTCTGATGACGCTTTGCACAGGCAAGAATCTGGCCCATGTGCTGCGCGCAATCCTGCATGTCAAGCAGCAAACCCAAAGCAGTCGGCTTGACCGATACACTGGCGTTCAATCCCTGATCTTGAATAGCCATCAAAACACGCATGTATTCACGGGCAGTATCAGCAGTCTGTTGCAGGTTTGAGGCTGACTCACCCAGAACATCGATTGTTACTGCAAAGCCCAGCCTGTTCAACTGACGGACGCAGGCCACTGTGTCAGTGAGATTATCGCCGGCAATATAGCGTCGTGAAATTTTTTGTATGAGTGCGCGAGGAATCCATGGCATGGCCCGCGCCATGAGAGCATTAAATAATTGCATGTCAACTTCCTGTATGAATAAAGAAGAGTAAAGAAGAAATACCTCGCCCGCTCCTGAGCAATAGAGAGGATCAATGAGGGCGAGGGAAATCGACGGCTCGGGTATGCCCGAGCCGGTACAAAGCAGCATGCTGATCAGCGCTTAAGCGCTACAGCAATGTGCTTTCAGTCAGAGAGGAGGCCAGGCGGCGCGATGCATTTGTTTTTTCTCAGCTTTATCCGTTGATCTTCTTGACTACCTCAACTGTCATTTTTGAGGTAAACGATCATGCGTCACCGAGCATACATTGCTCATTGAAATTGCGCAAATCCAATTTATTGCCTGCCTTCATCGCTCTGGGAATGCATCAATCGAATAAACAAAAAACGCCGCAAATACATGCGGCGTTCTGGGCAGGCCTGGCTCTCGGTACATGGTGTCAGAGATGCGTTTTCCAGTAACGGGCGTCATCACGGATTTCGCTGATTTGCTCGGTCGTCAGGTCATTGCTGACCAGTTCGCGGCTATCCATCGCCATGCTGCCCACCTTGGCGCTGGCCTTGAGCAAATAATGGTAACCGGTCAGCATGTCACGCTCTACACCGTCACCGCGCAGATAACGCAGACCCATTTGAAATTGTGCTGTAGACAAACCTTGTTTCGCTGCAAGAAATTCCCAGCGGGCAGCCTGGTCGGCGCTTTGCTCCACTCCTTCGCCGTCCTGGTAGGCCAGTGCCAGATGATGCTGGGCGCTGGCATTGCCCTGTTGTGCAGCCTGCTGATACCAGAACACCGCTTCTTCGGGATTGGCATCCACCCCTTTGCCGGTGGCATACATATAGCCCAGTGCCAGTTGCGCCGATGTCAGACCCTGCATGGCTGAGCGACGGAACAGGGTAAACGCCTGGCCTTCGTCAACTTCCACACCTTCACCGGTCAGGTAGAGTATGCCCAGGTTGGCCTGCGCACCGGCATGGCCCTGGTCAGCAGCCTGTTCCAGCCAGTAGGCGGCCTCCTGCAGGTTTTGCATATCGGTGTCCGCTTCGAGGTACAGCAGGCCCAGCATGTTTTGTGCCTGGGTATCACCGAGCAGGGCCCAACGCCTGACTTGCATTTCATCATCAAAATCATCGTCACCCAGAGCAGAAGCGCAGGACAACATGATCGTCAATACTACGAACAGATGCCGCCATTTTTTCATTTTATCCTCAGCTGTCTCACCGCATGGATCATGATGCTACGCCTGTAATACTGCCATGGTGTTTCCCGCCTGTTGGTTTAGGTAACAAAATGTAGCGCCAGGTCTGCCTTTGTAAGCAAAGGGAGGTAAACTACACGGGCTTACCATTCTCTTACCATTCTTTTGACCAGCCTTGAAAGTGGACCGTCGTGACCCAGCATAAAAAGCTACGCATAGGATTAATTGCCAACCGCGCCCACCAGGATGCGCCCAATTCGGCACTGGTACAACTATTACATGGCGCCGGCCCGGCTCTCCAGCATCTGCAGGCAGAAATGGTGATCGTCGGACGTACACTGGACGCCATTATTTCGCATGGCTTAATGGAAAGCTGCCCCAAAGTGGAGCGGTTTCCCTATGGCCGTGATGGCGGTCTGATGAAACTGGTGTCGCGGGTCGTAGACAATGATCCGGCGCGTGCTGTCGACGCCGTGATTTATCTGATTGACCCGGTCGATCATTCATCGATTTTCCCTGAAGCCCAGGCCCTGAAACGGCAATGTGTGATACACCGCAAACCCTTCCTGGCCACCCTGGCCAGTGCGCGCGAATGGCTGGAGCTGGAAGCCATGGCGGCAGGCGCCGCCATAGACAATAAATTGAACACCAGCTTCGATTTGGCCAATGAAGGCATTGCCCTGATTGCTCATGATGCGATGAAAGACAGCATGCTGGCCATGGCAGAAAAACATTTCGACCTGCTTGATCATTTTGCCCACCGTTATGCCACCGGCACCACCGGCGGCCTGCTCAACCGGCTGGCGCAAAAAATCAAGGGAGAAGAGGCTGGAAGAAACTGGGTGCAACCCTATCTGTCCGGCCCGCTCGGCGGTGATGCACAACTGGCCGAACTGGTGCTGGACAGGCAGATACGACGCATACTGTTTCTCGAAGATCCGCATGTGGCACGCCAGCATGAAGCAGATATACAATTGCTGGAAAGAGCGGCCCGCACTGTCACTGATTTTTCACAGGTCACGAGTGAAATCAGCAGTGCCGACCGCTGGTTGACTCTGCTGGCAGGGCGTGTGGCTGCCAGCAGTCAGGTCTAGTGAATCAGGCGACCGTTGCTGTCGTTGTTGCGGCTGGTAAAGCTGGTACAGCGGCCGGTTGACCGGACAAGCGCTTCAATCTTTCCAGCGTGGTTTCGCCGCTGGTATCGGCCTGCGCCACGGATTTGCGGATGGCGTCGATCTCGGCTGCCTGATCTATCGGTTTTTGCGCAATGTCGGCAACAATGCGCAAACCTGCTGCTTCATTGCTGACTGTTTGCGCCCGGCGTGTCAGGGCATTCAATGCGCTTGAATGGCTGGCCATGCTCGACAGGCTGCTCAATTGTTCCTGACGATCCATACGCAATTGCTGCAAGTCTTTTTGCGCTTTGGCCGCTGCCAGATTTTGCAAGGCTTTTTTCGCCGCTGCATCAAAGTCGGCAAGTTGTTTGGAGAAGGCATCGACGATTTTCTGCAATTCGTCCATGTATTCTTTGGCATCCGCTTCTTCCTGCAATTCCAGCGGCAGACGTGCCTTGTTGGCTTCGAGTTCATCGCAGAACAGGCTGACCGTCGCTTCAGAAATCTTGCCAGCAGCCAGACGATCTGCCAGGGTTGCGGAGGCTTTTTCATCGTTGGCGATCAGCTCACGCAAACGTACGACGTCACCATGTTCCTTGTCGAAAGAAGAACGTGCTGCCGCCAGTTTTTGTGCGGTTTCACGCAAGGCGGCAGCCAGTCTGTCACGGTCTGCTTCGGTTGCCGTTTCCGGATCAAAATTGGCGATGGCTTCAGAAATTTTGTCGCCGAGAGCGCCAAAATGTTTGGAAATCAAACGTGCGGTCAGGCCCCAGCCATTCATGTTGCTCATGTTACTTCCTTTCAGTGTGTGACGCGGTAAATTTGGTTGGTCTTGCTTTGGTTTCAGTAATACAGGTGTTGCTAGTGCTGCGTAAGTCCGGTGCTATTGCACCAGTAGCCTTTCCGCCTCCAGTGGCAGGGCAATCATAAAATCGACATGGATGTCGCGTACTCTGCCATCGCCATCCCTGCTTCTTAAAGTCTCTGTGCTGATCAGTAATAATTCAGTCTGGTCACCTGCTTCATTAAGTTTTCTGCGATAGGGCATGAATACCACTTCCTGCTGCAGGCCATGCTGGCCGGCCGCGTCGTCAATGCGGGTTTCCACACCTTTGAAGGGGGCGACAAATTCCTGCGCAGGGTCACCGGCATCGCGTTCATAAGTCAGGCTGTCGGCATCGGCAAATACACTGTCGAGCGTGGCGTCATCCCAGCCTATCTCAGCCAGTTGTTCACGCCACAGGCTGTAGCTGCGGTCCCCCAGACCGGCGCCGTTCTCGCCCAAGAAAGCTTGCTGGTCTTCCACTGTTTCAGGTATCAGCCGGGTCAGGTGGCTGCAATACAGCAGTTCCTGCAATTCATTATTGGCGTCGCAATACAACTGTATAAACTTTTCGCCACCATCGGCATCGCGGTTCAGGTAATAGCGATACATCTTGCCGCTGATAGGCAGTTGTACGCGGCTGATGGCGACGATGCGAGTCTCGGCCTCATCCGGCATGGCAATCAGTGAGCCCTGACTGATTGCCCGTATCAGCGGTGTTTTCTGCAGGTTGACCACACTGCCTATGCGTGCTGCCAGTGGCAGGGCGGCATCCTGCCTGCCATTTTCGGCATGCATGTCGCGCGGGTTTTGTTCGTCCTTGTCGAGCTTGCCGAATATTTTTCCTACGTATTGATAGGCATCTTTCCAGGCCATGATATTAATTTCCTCCCAAACTATAATGAGCTGCTTTTTCTTGCTGACTGCTGCGATTCATCCGACGCCATATCTTGTGGCCCACCCAGGCAAAGCCGCCTATGATCAAACTCCACAGCGCCAGTCTCAGCAACTTCCAGCCCAGACCTTCTTCCTGTACAGAAGCCGCTGCTGTCCTGGTCTTGTCTTTCAAGACAGCGCCGGTCTCTGCTGCGTCATTCTGTTTCTGTTTTGACAAACCAAGGTCACTGCCAGTTGCTTCTGTATCTGACCCTATCGCTGGCTTGCCATCATTGCTGACACCGCCGCCCTGACCTGATACCGTGCCACCGTTGTTGCTGCCGCTACCGCTCTGATTGGCGATGGGTTCCAGTTGTCCATGCCTGGATTCAGCAGCCTGGGGATGGCTCATCATGCCGCCCAGCATGAAACCGACGATAGCGGCAGGCAAAATGCCGCTGCTTTTTTGCACAACGACAGGCGCAGGTGCCGACATCGGCGCTGCAGCGACTGCTGGCGCTGCTGACGGCACTGGCGGGGGCATGCCAGTCGCTGCAGTAGTTTGCGTATTGCCATTGCCATATCCGCCTGGTCTGCCAAACTGGTTATTGCTGGCATTCGCAGTTTGACTGTTGGCCTGCCTGCGTGCATCCATGCTTTTCTGGGCGTTTGCCTGCGCCTGGCTCTTTTCCAGGTCACGGTTCAGTGCAGAGTCACTCTTCCTGCCGGCAGCCGGTTTGCTGGTATTAAAACTGCCAAAGCCGGTGCTGGATGACTTGGATGGAGCAGGCTTGCTGACATTTTTTTGCGAAGAGAAACCGCCGCGAAATCCGCCCGATGAACCTGAAGGGCGTGAACCCGCATACGACAGGCCGGACGACAAAGGCAGGGCGATTGCCAGCAATATCACGATTAACTTGTTATTCAGTCTGTTCATGGTTTCATCTATAGAAATATTATTAAGCTCTCTGTACAATCCCTCATCGCTTGATGGATGTCATCATAGTGAGCAAAAACACAAAGTTCATCGGTAATAAATCAGAGGTTTCACCATGACACGCAAATATTCAGATATGAATCAACATGACGCCTTGTACAAAATAGCGCGCGCCTATCCTGGCGGTTTGGAAGCATTGGCAATAAAAATAGGGGTGTCAGTGAATGTCTTGCGGAATAAACTGGCACCGGGCATAGAGTCTCACTACCCGTCTTTTGAAGAGCTGTCAGTGATTGTTGAGCATTGCCATGAAGCCGGTGTCAAGGATGCCCACCTGCCCCTGCACGCCTTATTGAGCAGGCATGGCATGGCGGCCTTTGTCATCCCCGAACCCAATGAAGTCAGCGAAGACGATTTGTCGCAAACCGTGTGCCGCGTCATGAGCCGTGTTGGTGATGTGGCAGAAGCGGTATCAACGGCCTTGCTGGATGGTGTCATCACCGACGCCGAAGCTGACCTGATAGAACGGGAATTCCAGAGTGCCCTGACGGTGCTGGGAGAATGGCGCGCCCGTATACGGGCTCACCACAGGCAAAAGGACTAATGTTTTATTGCCGCCTGTTCCAGGAAATTCACTATCCTGGGCCAGCCCATCTTGCGCGCCAGGTCCAACGCTGATTCGCCTTTGGGATTGCGGGCCAGGGGGTCGGCGCCATGTTTGACCAGCAAAGTCACCGGCGCCAGATTGCCTGCCAGGGCGTCTCTTTGCAACAGGGTCCAGCCGAACTCATCAACACTGCTGGCAAAAGCCGGTTGCTCTGCCAGACCCTGATCCATCTTTTCTGCCATGTTTTCGCTCATGGGATGTTCAGGCAACTCATCGTGCTCAACAGCGGCAGGGCTGCTTTTTTTGGCAAACAGGCTCGACAGGAAACCCTGCTTTTCCTTGTCAGCAGCGGGTACCACCCTTACTTCGCCAGGCTTGCCGAATTCCAGCCCCCAGGCCTGGTCATGTTCGGCCCGCTCGACTGCCGACATGTTGGTGCGCATCACGTCAATACTGTAACCGCCATACACCTGGCCATTGATGGTGTACATCCAGTCGCCAATCTCTGCCAGCGCCACAGTCACTGGGGCACCGGCACTGATGCTGTCGAACCACTGTGGATTATTCAGCAGCACACCACTGATGTCATCGCCATCAAACTGCAGTTCGCCCACCCACATGTGTTCGACCTCGGGACCATCCTCGCTGAGACCTGTAGGGAAGGCCACCTTGACCGCCGCCATACCAAGGCCTGGGATAATGCGCCGGTACTCCCAGGACAGTTCGCGCCACAGATACTTGAAAGTCTTGCGCGCCTGCTGTGCAGCTGCAGACATGGCCGGGCTATCACCTTCGAACATCAACACTTTTGCTTCGCTCATGGGTATGACCTCAAAAATAGAATGACTGTAGCTGAATCAGACTGACAAACAGGGAAGCGGGGAATTTCGTTTCAAATGATACAAGTCCTTACTGCCATTGCATAACGGGTAACCCCGTATTCCCAGTCTGTAATCAGGCACACGGCGACCATTTGGTCCCTGCCAGGGAAATTTGATATGGTTAAATAATTGAGCAAATGGGCAGTAAATTAGTGATGCGTACATAGTTGAAATTTTTGCCCAGCAGCATTTCTTTCGCTGCACTACAATGATGGTCTGCCTCAACCTCCAGCCGCCATCATCATGTCCACAGAAACCACGAGCCAGCGCCCCTCATCGCTGGCGGATATCTATATCTCTTTCACCCTGCTGGCATTACAGGGTTTTGGCGGGGTACTGGCAGTTGTACAGCGTGAACTGGTTGAGCGCAAACGCTGGCTGACGATGGAAGAATTTGTCGAAGACTGGGCTGTCGCCCAGATCCTGCCCGGCCCGAATGTGGTGAATCTGTCACTGATGATAGGCCACCGTTATTTTGGCCTGCCCGGTGCGATGGCGGCACTGGCTGGCATGTTGTCCATCCCTTTGCTGATCGTGTTGATGCTGGCCATCGTGTATGCCCAGTTCGCCCAATACCCGCAAGTGGTTGGCGCTCTGCGCGGCATGGGTGCCGTGACTGCCGGCCTGATCATCGCTACTGCGCTCAAACTGGTGCCTGCATTAAAGAATAATCCCCTGGGCAGGACCACGGCCCTGCTGTTCAGCGCCCTCTGTTTTACCGGCATCGCCCTGCTGCGCCTGCCGCTTGCCTACATTCTGCTGGCGCTGGGCACGGTGACTTGCCTGCTGACTTACCGGAGGCTGAAATGACACCTGATGTCCTGCATACCGGTCTGCACATCAGCCTGGACTGGAACGACTGGCTGCAACTCTTCATGCATTACATGATGCTGTCGCTGCTTTCGGTAGGCGGCGCCATTTCAACCCTGCCAGACATGCACCGCTACCTGGTCAGCCAGAATGGCTGGCTGACCGATGCGCAGTTCAATGCCTCGGTTTCGATCGCCCAGGCAGCGCCGGGACCGAATGTGTTGTTCATTGCCCTGATGGGCTGGAATGTAGGCATGAACGCCGGTGGCATGTGGGCCGGCCTGCTTGGCGTTTTCATCACCATGACGGGCATCATGCTGCCCAGCACTACGCTGACCTATATGGCAGCCAGCTGGGGCCATGCCAACCGGGAACTGCGTAGCGTACGCGCCTTCAAGCTGGGCATGGCGCCTATCGTGATTGGCCTGCTGCTGGCCACTGGCTGGATCATGGCAGCTTCGCACAACCAGGCCAGCAAGGACTGGCCACTGTGGCTGCTGACGCTGGTATGCGTGCTGGTGGTCTGGCGCACCCGCCTGCATTTGCTGTGGCTGCTGGCGGCGGGTGCCACCCTTGGCTGGTTCGGCCTGATCTGAAGCCCTGCTCAGACAAAACCCAGATTGCGCGCACTGACATTGTAATTCTTCAGGTTGGGCAAGATACTCAGCAGATCCGTATCTGATACACCGAGCCATTTGCCCAATGTGGCGGCATACTGGTCCACCGACGTGGTCGGCAACAGACGTCCCTGACCAACATCATCATCGCCGCCATTGGCCACCAGTGGCGCGGTACCGTAATAACGCTTGCCATTCACCGCGCCGCCCAGCATGAAATGCATGCTGCCCCAGCCATGGTCAGAGCCATCGTTATTGCCCGTTAAAGTACGGCCAAAATCCGATGCGGTAAAACTGGTGACCTTGTTGGCAACACCAAGCTCTACGGTCGCGTTGTAAAAGGATGTCAATGCGTCAGCCACACTGCTCAACAAACCGGGATGGGTGGACAAGAGACCATCATGGGTATCGAAGCCGCCCATGGAAACAAAAAATACCTGGCGTTTTGCGCCCAGGGCGCTGGCGGCAGAAATCATGCGTGCCACCATTTTCAATTGCTGTGCCAGGTCATTGGTCGCCGTAAAGGGCGTGCTGATATTGGGTGCTCCGGCCAGTGCTGTCGTCAGGGCAGCATTGGCATCGATGGAACGACGGGTGACGCGGGTATATTCATTCTCGAACAGGTGCGGCCTGGACTGAGTAATCAGGCTTTGCAGGGCTGCTGAACACGAAGCAGAACCAAACAAGGGCGTCTGTAAGCCATTGAAAGGAACGGAGCCATTGGTCGATACCTGGTATTGCACCGCAGTGTTCCCTGACAGGTAGACCGCATTACCCGATACATTGACGCAGGTGAAGGTAGCGTTGCCATTACCGGCTTCAAACAGGTCCCCCATGCGGCCACCCCAGCCGGATGTCGCCCCTTCTGCCGCCGAAGACTGCCAGAACGATTGCTGGTCATTGTGCGAAAACAGTTTTGGGGGCAGGGGGACGATCTTGTTGCCGTATTCAAGCTTGCTGGTTGGTTGAATCAGGGTACCGACGTTGAGCAGAACACCCATTTTGCCAGCATTGAAGATCGGCAGCAGAGGAGCCAGTTCCGGCGCTAGTGCATACTGATGACTGACGCCATTGCGGTCAACCGGCACCGCCATGGGATCGAGCACCGTGCCTGTCAGTTTGTCGCGTGCATAGGCCAGGGTAGGGCGCAGCTGGGCATAGGCATTGTAGTTGGGGCTGTCATATGGCACCAGGGTATTGGCATAGTCATTGCCGCCGTATAAGAACACACAGACGATGGCTTTGTAGTCGTCCGCATTGGCTGCTGAAGCCTCTGCCATGGCAGCCAGATTAAGAGCCCATGGCGTCGCAGCGCCGGCGATGGACAAGGCTGAAGCGCGCTGCAAAAATGCGCGACGTGATGCATTGATATTCTTTGAATTATTCATTATTTACTCCCTGTAAACTGCACAATGAACTGCGGGAAAATTATCTGACCTGACTTGTCGCGCTTATTTATTTGAGCACAATGAATTCCGGTGCAGCCAGCACCAGGGTCAGCGCAGCATAAATACGCTGCTTGCGGCGATTGTCGGTGCCTGAAGGCATGCTGTTGACCGCATTCACCAGGTTTTGCAGATTGCTGCTGCCTATCTGGCCTGCGGCCAGCACCAGGTTCAGTTCCGCCAGCAAAGCTGCTGCGTTATCTGCCAGCGGCATCAGGCTGCTGTAATCAGCGCTTACATCGCTGATGCCGTTACTGACGGCTTTCTGCATGTAATTGACATAACCAACGACTGACGATTCATTGGTGATCTGGAATTCAGGAGCGACCAGATTGGCCTGTGCAATGGCACTGTTCGGCGGCACATAACCAGGGCGGAAATAATTGAAGACCGATGGTGAACGCAGCGGGCTCTGTCCCAATCTGGTGGCCGGGTCGCTGGTCGTGCCGATATTCCATAAATCACTGGAGGCAGTTGCATTGAAAGCCCTGGCCCAGCCAAGAAAACGCAGCATGGGTTCACGCAGTTTGCCAAATGCAGCGGCAGCAGGATTGCTGCCGATACGTGCCTCATCATCGAGCAGGATGGCTTTGACGACAGCCTTCAGGTTACCCTTGCTGCCACTGCCGTCATTATTGAAAACCGTCGCCACTCTGGCTACATAAGCCGGGGAGGGATTGCTGGTCACCAGTCGTTGTATCAACTGGCGGCTGATGAAAGGCGCAACATTCGCGTGGGCATAGATGATATCGAGCGCCGCATTAAGGGAGTCAGGTCCATTCAGGCCGGCCGGCACAGTCTTGCCTAAAAATGTTGACGCACCGGTCTCATGCTTGATGGCAACCTGCGTCATGGGACGACGCATGAAATCAGGGTTATCAGCCTTGCCACCGGCCAGGTCGAAATCCCAACCGGTAAATATCCTGGCCAGACCAGTGATGTCATCCAGACCATAAGTCTCGGCCGGTTTGCCATCGACCATTTGCGGTGTAGCATCAAGATTGAGTTTGATCAGGCCTATGCTGAACAATTGCATGATTTCACGGGCATAGTTTTCATCAGGATAAGCACCCGACAAAACGTCATACCTGGTGTTGCCACGGAAGGTCAGGTATTCACCCATGGCCGGACTGGTCGATACCTTGTACAGGAGATCACGGTAATTACCAAAGCAGTTGGCTTCAAGCATGTCCAGATAAGCAGCCGCAGCAAAAGCCTTCCAGCCACCACCGATCAGGCCATCAACAGAAATCACGATGATTTCTGACAGCGCCAGCGTGACGCGTTGGCGCAGGGTATCCGGGGAGCTGATCAGCTTGCGCCAGGCTGTTGAATCAAAACCAGCCTGGGTATTGCGATAGGTGCTGGCATTGAGTCCCTTGGACACCAGCCAGTCCCAGCGACTGCCATTGCCGGGCAAGCTGAATTGCTCGTCCAGCCAGCCGGCATAACCCAGGGCCTGCACGCGGGCGATGGCAGCGCGGTTTGCGCCCATGGAAGCCTGCGCCAGAAAGCGCGCAGCTTCGACATCCGATATACTGGCAGCCGGTGCTGGGGCAGGAGGGGCTGCAGCAGGACTGGTCACTGCATTATCTGCCGACTGGTTGCTACCACTGCCGCCACAGGCACTGAGCAAAGTTGCAGATGCCAGGGCGGCTGCAGTCAGGCCGGCTGGTTTATCAAGTACATCGGTATCGCCGCCGTCTGGATTGTCCAGATCAAGCAATTGTTCTTCCATATCAACCCCCTAGTGTGAATGAGTGTGAACGAGTGACCGTCATCAATCGCAGCCGGTATTTGCTTTTGCGGCTGCGTTCAAGTTCCCACAATAGGACAGGCATGTATCGCTACCATTACCGATTTGTAAGTAGTTGTCATGATATGTGAAGATTTTCCTTACATTTTCTTCAAAAATGCTGAGTTATCAGCATGCGGAAAGCGAATAAGCGGGCATCATTTGTTACACTTTCGGTTTTACGGGAATCGCCTGTGCAGGTGAATTTCCTCTCCAGACAATCTTTGTTACAGGGAGGCACCTTAGTTGAGGTATGCTTGCCACCTTGAAATTGAGCACACCGGTTCATAAAGTCCATGAAGTTGAGCATAGAAGCACCAGAAAATGAAGCTACCCTGCCGGGTGAGGTTCATTTGCATATCCGGTTTCGCCCTGCGAATATGTTTGGCATTTTGCTGGCGTTGCTTGTACATGCGGTCCTGCTGTATTTTCTGTTAAGCATGCACGTGGTCAACAAGAAAAAAGGTGAGAACGCTGGCGCCAATGCGCCGCTGGTCCTGCTGATGGACAGGACTGCACAGCCCAAACAGGCGACTGCTCCCAAAAAGCAGCCGACAAAATCAACGCCCGTGCGCATTCCACCTTCAAGAAATGCGATCACGCAACCGAAATTGCCTCCTCTGGTTGAAAGCAAATCACCGGTCCCGCCACCCGAACCGCCGCCACAAGTCAATGCGCCGCCCGAAATGGACATGATGGCCTCGGTGAACGCGGCACGCGAACGCCGCCGTGCTGCGGATGAAGCCGCCGCACAGGAAAATGAGGGTGCCCGTCAGGCGGGTCGCGGCATGTCACCACAAGAGATCGCCGAAGCAAATGTGCGCCGTAGCATGCAACAGGCCAATGGACGTGGCGGCAGCGGTGTCTTTCAGTTGATCAGCACCAGTACCCGTATGGCAACTTTCTCCTTCCATGGCTGGAATACCCGTGCCATTGCCTCTGGCAGGAAGCAGTTCTTTGAAGTAGACGCCGGACTGGGTGGCGATGTCCATCTCGCCGTGGTGCGCCGCATGATAGAAATCATACGTATGGAATACCAGGGCGATTTCAACTGGGAATCACAACGCCTGGGCCGCGTCGTGCGCCTGTCGGCCCGCGTTGCCGATAGTGCCGAACTGGAAAATTTCTTGCTGAAAGAATTTTTCAAGTAATCAGCGAACCCAGGTCTGCCCCCGCAAACCCCGGGACAAAAACCCCCAGATGGCTGTCACTGCCTGCGGCCACAATCTGGTGCTTGCCTGCTTGATATGCAACTCACCCGCTTGCAAGGCATGCAACTGTATCCAGCCACCATACTCCACCTGATGCACCGTGCCGGCAGTCAGGGTGGTGTCGGCCTGCCATGCCACACCTTCCAGAAATTGCGGTGCGATCATCAATTGCAGACAGCCGCTTTTCAGGTACAGGCTGCTGCCCGCCCGTAACAGATATTGCAGGTTCTGGTCCTTGTTGAATCTGCTGACATACATGACTTGGCTCCTGAAAAAAGTAGTTTTCAGGATAAATCGCCAGCACAACTCCGCACAGACACAGAAAAAAGCTATCTGTATCGCATCAGACAAGTCAATTATTATCTGTTACTGTACGTTTGCTGCTCAACTGTATCTGTGCAGTCAAGGGGGTCTTGGCCTATCGTTCAGATAAGCCTGAAAGATTTGCCAATCCCTGCCAGCCTGACAATATAGATTATGCAAACCCAACCTCTTTACCGGCAACTGGCCGACCACTACCTCAATGCCATCCGCTGCGGTACGCTCAAGCTAGGCGACCGCATGCCTTCCGTACGCAAACTGATGCAGGTTCACGGTGTCAGCCTGTCAACGGCCTTGCAGTTATGCCGCCAGCTGGAAACCGAAGGGTGGCTGGAAGCACGGCCACGCTCAGGCTATTTCGTCCGCCAGCCACGCCGCGTCAGACTGGTACCGGCACAGGAGCCGGCGATAGGCAAGATCATCGATCCGGCCCAGTTTGTCGGCATCCATGAGCGTGTCTCGGAAATCATTGCCCAGGGCCAAAGACTCATCAAATGCAACCTGGCGCGGGCCACTGGTGCGCAGGCTTTGTATCCGCATGAGCAATTGCGCAGCCTGACGGTTGCCACCTTGCGTCGCTACCCGGAATTACTGACCAAGCCTATTTCGCCCGGCGGCAACCGCGAATTAAAAGCGGCACTGGCCAAACGTGCCCTCGACTCCGGTATCAGCGCCGCCCCCGAACAAGTGATCGTCACCAATGGCTGCATAGAAGCGCTGAACCTGGCACTACGCGCAGTTGCCCAGGCAGGTGATGTGATTGCGGTGGAATCGCCAACCTTTTATGGCCTGCTACAAGTGCTGGAAAGCCTGGGCATGAAGGCACTGGAAATACCGACCAGCCCCAGTACCGGCATTTCTGTCGAAGC
The DNA here is from genome assembly GCF_022568815.1 of Undibacterium paludis. Lineage (GTDB taxonomy): Bacteria > Pseudomonadota > Gammaproteobacteria > Burkholderiales > Burkholderiaceae_D > Undibacterium. Next base: position 50,839 of record NZ_JAKZHX010000012.1, read on the forward strand.
ACTGGAACTGGCCATGCGCACCTATGACAATATCAAGGCCGTGGTGGTAGTGCCACATCTGCAGAATCCGCTGGGCAGCATCATGCCTGACCAGCACAAGCAAAAACTGGTTGCCTTATGTGAAGCACAACATATCCCGCTGATCGAAGATGACTCGTATAGTGCACTGGCCGATGGTGACAAGATACCTACCGCATTGAAGCATTGGGATCATAGCGGCAACGTGATTTTTTGCGCCTCGGTCCACAAGATCCTGGCACCCGGCATGCGGGTGGGCTGGATACTGGCGGGTCGCTGGCAGGAGAGGGTGAACATGCTGAAATATGCGCACACGCGTTACAACGAAGAATTATCGCAAATCGTCACGGCAAATTTTTTGTTGTCTTCAGCCTACGACAGACACCTGCGGAAACTACGTACTACCCTGGCAGCGCAAAGAGAGAAGATGGCTGAAGCAATCGCCACTTATTTCCCTGAAGGCACGCGTGTGACCATGCCAGCCGGTGGTGTTTCATTGTGGATAGAAATGCCGCCACAGACTTCTTCCAAGGCTGTTTTTACTGCTGCGCTGGAGCACAGCATACTGATTTCACCAGGGCTTTTGTACTCCAATTCAAATCGTTTTGATCATTTCCTGCGCTTGAATTGCGGCATGCCATATTCACAGGATATCGACGACGCCATGCGTTTGCTGGGCCGTATCATCCATCACCAGGCGGCAATAAAACCATCCGTAGCCCAGCATATTGCTGCATAAATATTAGGCACTGTGGAAAGCCACAATTGTGAGTGTCTCAGGCATTTTCCATAATGGGCACATGACGGAAACAAATTCCGCAATGTGCTCGCCAGCCTGATTTTTCAAATGAGCGAGATTCCCCACCATCCAATGGAGACCAAGGATGAAAGCTCAAGCCTTCTACAAGTCCCTGTATTTTCAAGTCATCACCGCCATTATCTGCGGTGTGATACTCGGCCATTTCTACCCTGAATCCGGCGCAGCCATGAAGCCGCTTGGTGATGCCTTCATCAAGCTGATCAAGATGATGATCGCACCGATTATTTTCTGTACCGTCGTGGTTGGTATCGCCGGTATGGAAGACATGAAAAAAGTCGGCAAGACCGGTGGCATGGCGCTGCTCTATTTTGAAGTTGTCAGTACACTGGCGCTGATCATCGGCCTGATCATTGTCAATGTGGTGCAACCAGGTGCCGGCATGCATGTCGACGTCACCACGCTTGATACCAAGGGTGTAGCTGCCTTTGCCGGTCCTGGCAAGATGCAGACCACGACAGAATTCCTGATGGCTATCATCCCGACCACGTTTACCGATGCCTTTGCCAAAGGTGAAATCCTGCAAGTCTTGCTGATCTCCATCTTCTTTGGTTTTGCCCTGCATCGTTTTGGCGGTCGCGGCACCCTGGTGTTTGATCTGGTGGAAAAATTCTCTCACGTGCTGTTTGTCATCGTCGGTTACATCATGAAAGCAGCCCCTGTCGGCGCCTTTGGTGCGATGGCTTTCACCATTGGCAAATACGGCGTAGGTTCCCTTGTTCAACTAGGCTTTCTGATGGGAACCTTCTATGCCACCTGCCTGATCTTCATCTTTGTCGTGCTGGGGACGATTGCCAAATTCCACGGTTTCAGCATCTGGAAGTTCATCAAGTACATCAAGGAAGAATTGCTGATCGTACTCGGTACTTCTTCATCTGAATCGGTGCTGCCACGCATGATGGCAAAACTGGAAAATCTCGGTGTGAAAAAATCCGTGGTCGGCCTGGTGATTCCTACCGGGTACTCTTTCAATCTTGACGGCACGTCAATTTACCTGACCATGGCTGCGGTCTTCATCGCCCAGGCAACCGACACACCGATGACACTGATGCAGCAAGTCACACTGCTGGCAGTATTGCTGCTGACATCGAAGGGGGCAGCAGGTATCACCGGCAGCGGCTTCATCGTGCTGGCAGCCACGCTGTCTGCCGTCGGTGGTGTACCGGTTGCGGGCCTGGCCCTGATCCTTGGCATAGACCGTTTCATGTCAGAAGCACGGGCACTGACCAACCTGATCGGTAACGGTGTTGCTACCATCGTGGTTGGCAAATGGGGCAATGACCTTGATATCGTCAAAATGCAGAAACGCCTGAACAATGAATCAATAGAAGAAGCAGAAAAACCGGAAATGGTGCTCGATCAGGCGCCATTGCATGTCGCAGTACGTCAGTAAGCTGCCACTATGTCTTGAAAAAAAAAGCGGACTGATGTCCGCTTTTTTTTGCTTGCCACTAACGGCCTGACTTATTGATCAACGCGCTTCAGGTAACGCAGTGCCAGCATCAGGGACGTCAGTTGTACCGTCGCCGCCAGGAAGAAAGGCGCGCCCAGCAGGATACTGCCTTTCGGAATATGGCTGACCTGTCCGACCAGGGACGTGCCTATCAATGTCGCGCATACGCTCATGATACTGGCCAGTGCAGTCAGCGAACCCATTGCCAGCCCCTGTGAACGGGCATCAACAGCACGCGAAAAAAATCCCTGCAAGGTAGGGCCGGTGGCGAATGCCAGTACATTACACAGTATCAGTACATACATCATCCAGCCCTGGCTGGCCAGACCGTACATGGTCAGGGCCACGGTCGACGATGCCAGGCCTATCAGTACCGCGTTGGCGTCACCGACACGCTTGATATAACGGCCCAGGAAAACCCCTTGCATGATCACACTGGAGACACCGACCATGAACAGGGACAGGCCATTTTGCATCGGTGTCCAGCCAAACCTGAGCTCTGTCGACAATACCCAGGTTGTCTGCAAAGTGAATTGGGCAAACATCGTCAATGCATACACCCAGACCAGGGAACCAACATCGCGCAGATGGGCCAGGCCCTTGAGACCGGCAAAAGGGTTGGCTGCTGCCAGATGGAAATTCTTGCGATGATTGGCAGGCAGTGATTCCGGCAAAGAAAAATATCCGTACATGACATTACCGAGCGACACCGCAGCCGCCAGATAAAACGGATAATGAATATGCGCCTCACCCAGCACACCACCGATGACAGGGCCACAAATAAAACCCAGGCCGAACATGGCGCCTATCTTGCCCAGCGCCCGGCTGCGGTTTTCCGGACTGGAGACATCAGCGATATAAGCATTCGCCACCGACAGGTTGCCGGCAGTAATACCGCCGATAGCCCGCACGACCAGCATCCAGTAGATATTGCTCACCTGCGTGAGCAATAAAAAATTCAGGCCCAGGCCAAATACGCAAGTCAGCAATACAGGCCGGCGGCCATAGCGATCGCTGAGCGCTCCTATCATGGGGGCAAAGATGAATTGCATCACCCCGTACACTGCCACGATAGCCCCATACCAGTAGGCCTGACTGTCTGCCTGCAGGGTATAGCTGGCCACCAGTCTGGGCAGGACGGGAATGATCAGGCCTATGCCAAGGATGTCGAGAAAAACCGTGATCAGTACAAAACGTACGTTGGTAGGCAATACCGGTGCTGCCGGGGCCAGCTGCTCAGAACTACTCATATCTGGACACTTTCTTGCGAAAAGATCAAAGCCCAATAGTATATGATTACAGCTAAGCACATCCGCAACGAGAATAATATGGCCCTGTTTGACCATTTCCTGATCCTAGCCTTGCTGGTCGCCATCAGCGCTTTCTTTTCCATGTCCGAGATTTCCCTGGCCGCCGCGCGCAAGGTCAAGCTTCAGATACTGGAAGGCGAGGGGGAACTGCGCGCCACCAGGGTATTGGCCCTGCAACAGGAGCCGGGGCATTTTTTTACCGTCGTGCAGATTGCCCTCAATGCCGTTGCCATACTCGGCGGTATTCTCGGTGAACAGGCGCTGACGCCGTATATTTCAAAAGTGTTTGTCTCTGTCTTTGGACTCGTCGGCTGGGTAGAAACGGTCAGTTTTGTCACCTCCTTCCTGTTTGTCACCTCCCTGTTCATCCTGTTTGCCGATTTGCTGCCAAAAAAAATTGCCATGATTTCACCAGAAACCGTGGCCATGCTGGTAGTCAGCCCGATACTCTTGTGTGTGCGTCTGTTCAAACCTCTGGTCTGGGTCTTCAATGGTCTGTCCAACCTGATCCTGCGCCTGCTGAACCTGCCCACCGCCCGGAATGAACAGATCACCTCGGATGAAATCTATGCCATGGTCGACGCCGGTGCACAAGCCGGCGTATTGCTGGAAAGTGAACACCACATGATAGGCAATGTGTTTGAGCTGGAAAGTCGCACCGTGCCCTCGGCCATGTCGCAGCGTGATAGCATTGTCTACTTTACCCTGCAGGACAGCGATGTCGTCATCAGGCAAAAGATTGCCGAACATCCACATACCAAGTTCCTGGTCTGTGATGGCAACATCGACAATGTCGTTGGCTACGTGGAATCCAAGGATATCCTGAAGCGGGTATTGACCAACCAGGCTTTCACCAAGGTACAGGAATTATCGATACGTACCGCCCTGGCCGTGCCGGATTCACTGACCCTGTCGGAAATGCTGGAACAGTTCAAGGGCACCCGTGAAGACTTTGCCGTGATCTTCAATGAATATGCGCTGGTTGTCGGTGTCATCACCCTCAATGATGTGCTGAGTACCCTGATGGGCAACCTGGTGCATCCCTTCCTCGAAGACCAGATAGTCCAGCGTGACGCCAACTCCTGGCTGATAGACGGGGCCACGACCATAGAAGATGTTTGCCGTGCGCTTGACATAGACAGCTTGCCTGAGCAGGACAGCTATGAGACCATTGCCGGTTTCATGATGACCATGTTGAAGAGAATCCCCAAGCGCACGGATTTTGTCATGGTCGGACACTATAAATTCGAAGTGGTCGATATCGACCATTACCGGATTGATCAATTGCTGGTGGTCCGTACCGATGTCACGGATACCACATCGGCCTAATTTTTATCAGCGAACCAGCTGTTCGCGCTTTTGTTTTTCAGGATTTTCATGTTGCATGCTTGTGGAGTAGATTTTGGCACCTCGAACTCAACTGTGGGCTGGCATACGCCAGATCGTCCCGCGCTATTAGCCCTGGAAGGGGACAAAGTCACTTTGCCGTCCGTGGTGTTCTTCAATGCGGAAGATGATGAAATCACTTACGGCAGGGCTGCTCTGAGCAATTACCTGGCCGGCTATGAAGGCCGCCTGATGCGCTCGATGAAAAGCCTGCTTGGCACCAGCCTGATGGATGGCCAGACAGAAGTGCAGGGCAAGGCCATATCATTTCGCCAACTGCTGGCGCAATTCATCAGTGAACTGAAACGCCGGGCAGAAAAATCTGCGGGCTGTCATTTCAGCCAGGCAGTGCTGGGCCGCCCTGTACATTTCATTGATGATGACAGCAAGGCTGATCAACTGGCGCAAAACACACTGGAAGAAATCGCCCATGCGGCCGGGTTCAAGGAAGTGCACTTCCAGTTCGAGCCCATTGCCGCCGCCTTTGATTATGAATCACGTATCAGCAAGGAAGAACTGGTACTGATCGCCGATATTGGCGGCGGTACTTCGGATTTTTCCCTGGTGCGACTGTCACCCCAGCGCATCAACCGCCTGGACCGCAAGGACGATATCCTCGGTAATGGCGGCGTCCATATAGGCGGTACCGATTTCGACAAATACCTCAGTCTTACCCATGTCATGCCCTTACTGGGCCTGGGCGGCAGACTGGGCTCGCAAATCGAAGTGCCATCAAGCTATTACTTCAACCTGGCTACCTGGCATACGATCAACCTGGTGTATACCCAGAAAATCTGGCGCGAATTACAAGAAGTCTATCGCGACATCAATACACCCGACTTGCGCCAGCGCTTCGAGCGCCTGCTCAACCTGGTGGAAGAACGCGACGGCCACTGGCTGGCCATCAAGTCGGAAGAAGCAAAAATCCTCTTGTCTGATCAGGCGGCCATCAGTCTGCCGCTCGAGCGACTGCGTAGCAAACAGCCAAGTGCAGTCTGTCAGCTAGAGCTGGACCAGGATGGCATGCAAACCTCCATCAACCACCTGACCGGCCAGATCGGCGAAACCGTCAAAGCCGTACTGCAAGCGGCCAGTGTTCGCCCGGAGCAGGTCGATACCGTGTTTTTTACCGGCGGCTCCAGCGGCGTGCGTGGTCTGCGCCAGCAGATCGCCAGCATCGTGCCAGCCGCTGCCAAAGTGGAAGGCGATCTGTTTGGCAGCATAGGCGCAGGCCTGGGCATGGATGCCAGCCGCCGCTTTGCCTGATTGCCAAGTTGTAAGCCTGCTGTAAAGACGGACTAATATATTTCACTTAAAGTCACAATGTTTTTGCCCGCGCTGCGGGCAGGCGGGCTTACGGACACTAAACTTAAACTATACTGATGGCAGCAATTGCAGGCTTTTCTAACCGGAGAAGGCATGTCAAGTGAACACGATGAGGATGAGCTTTTTATCGTTGAAGATACCGAAGATGTATCGACGGCCAGTCAACATGCCCGTAGCTGGAAGATCGCCATCGTTGACGATGACGATGATGTGCACAAGACCACCCGTTTTGCATTGCAGTACGTCCAGATACTGAACCGTCCCCTGGAATTCATCCACACTTATTCCAAAGACGAGACACGCCGGGTCTTTGCCACCGAAAGTGATATCGCTGTCATCCTGCTCGATGTCGTCATGGAAACCGAACATGCCGGCCTGGAACTGGTCAGTTACATCCGTGATGAACTTGGCTGGGGCGACACCCGTATCATCCTGCGCACCGGCCAGCCCGGCTATGCGCCCGAAGAAGAGGCGATACGCGACTACGACATCAATGACTATAAAACCAAGAACGAACTGACACGCAAGAAACTGCTGACCTCGCTGACAGCGGCCATACGCTCCTATGAACAGATTCGCACCATTGACGCCAGTCGCCGTGGCCTGCACCAGATCATCAACTCCAGCGCCGCTTTTACGTTTGAACATGGGATTCAGGCTTTTGCCAGCGGCGTGATAACCCAGATCGCTGCACTGTGCGGGGTTCCCCCCGAGGGCCTGCTCTGTGCTCAGGGCGAACTGTGTGACAACGATGACGAAGAAACACCACAGGTTTTCAATGTGATCGCCTCGGCCGGGCATTACAGCAATCTGATGAACTGCCCCATAGAAGACATACACGACGCCGGTGTCAGGGAAGCACTGAGGTATGCGCTGACCAGGCGTGAACCGCTGTTTACCGAACACAGCATGACCCTGTATTTTTCCGGCCGTGGTAATCGCCCGCTGGCCGCCTATATAGATCTGCCTTACTCGCTGACAGAGATCAACCGCAACCTGCTCGAAGTGTTTTGCTCGAATCTTGGCGTCTGCCTCGACAATCTTAACCTGGTCAACCAGCTCAAGAACCATGCCTATCGCGACCAGTTATTGAAATTGCCAAACCGGCTGAAGTTCATAGAACAGATCAGCACCGTCCTGCAGGAAAAACGGCAGGATCAAATGGTGGCGCTGATCGATATCGATGATTTTGCCGAAATCAATGATGTGCTTGGCCATCACTATGGCGACCTGATTTTGAAAGCCGTCACTGACAGGCTGCGTGAGCAGCTTGGCGAAGGCGTCTTTTTTGCGCGCATTTCCGGTGATGTATTTGGCCTGCTCGGAGACAAGGATTTGCTCGACCCGGAGATACTGAGACAGTTGTTTATCGACCCCTTCAGCATAGGCAATACGGCACATGCCGTATCCATGTCGGTAGGCATGGTGGCCCTGGAAGGTTATGAAGGTGACGGTGCCGAACCACTGAAAGACGCCAGCATTGCCTTGAAGCGCAGTAAAATCCATCAGCGTGGCAGCTATACCCTGTTCACCCGCAGCATGGGCATAGAAATACGTGAGCGCGCCACGCTGATGCAGCATTTACACAAGGCCTTTGACGCCGAGCGCCTGTTTCTCATGTACCAGCCACAGATAGACCTCGAAACCGGCCAGTTCACCGGCCTGGAAGCACTGATACGCTGGCGTACCGATGAGGGGGTGCTGATACCGCCGAATGACTTCATCCCCCTGGCTGAGTACTCCGGCCTGATCATCAGCCTCGGTGCCTGGGTATTGCGGACTGCCTGTTTCATGATGGTCAAACTGCAAAAAGCCGGCATCGCTCCGCAACGCATGGGCGTCAACGTCTCGGTCGTGCAATTCCGCCAGGATGATTTTATCGAGATCGTGGAAAATGCCCTGAAAGATACCGGCTTGTCACCCCGGTATCTGGAACTGGAAATCACCGAATCGGTCACCATGAGCAGCGCCATGCTGTTTGAAACACGGCTCGCCAGATTGAAAGAACTCGGTATCAAAATTGCCATTGATGATTTCGGGACCGGTTTTTCTTCGCTCAGCTACCTCGATAAATTGCCAGTGGACAGATTGAAGATAGACCGCGCCTTCGTCAACCAGATTGATACCCCGGAAGGGCCACGGATCGCCGAACTGATCACCCAGCTTGGCAAGAAGCTCGGCCTGCAGGTCATTGCAGAAGGGGTGGAGCATGAAGTCCACTGGAAAACCCTGGCAGCCATGGGTTGCCATGAAGGTCAGGGCTTTTATATAGGCCGGCCCATGCTGGAAGAAAATCTGGAGGAGTGGATCAACAAGCGCAAATAAGCTGGACAAACAAATTGCCCGACCTGGCAATTAAAACCAGGCCGGGCAATGTTTTCTGATTTATTGCAGTTTATTGTTTTTTATCCATCATCGCTGGGTGACCACCCTCCTTGTGCATGCCGCCCATGTGAGCAGCCATGCGCTCACGCATGTGTGTAGCCATGCGGCGATGACTTTCATCAAAGATTTTTTGCTGCTCAGGTGTGAGTACCGCATAGAAAGTCTTCAGTGCAGCCAGGCGCGTTTGCATTTTTGCCAGGTGCTCTTTCATTTTATCCAGCCTTTTTTCCATGCGCTCCGGCGTGGTCAGCTTGTCCAGTTCTTTCTGGTCAGAATGTGCTGGCATGGCGCCGGGACTCATGGCGTCTGTAAAGGTTTTCCAGGCTGGCTCCTGGGCTGCAGTGATTTTCAATTTGTCATGCAGTTCAGCCTGGTGTTTGGCCAGACGTTCTTTCATTTTTTCCGCCCATTTGGCCGGATCGCCATGTTGTCCATGACCGGCAGGCGATGCAACAGGAGCCGCAGGCGCAGCAGTTTGCGCCCCGGCAGCACCGGCCAGGCCCAGGCTAAGTACCGTCAAACCTGTCAATATTTTTTTTTGCAAAGTATTCATCATTTTTACTTTCTGAACAAAGGAACATACTCATCAGTTCGCCCATGACATACAGGTAAAATCTGAGTAACCTGACTCTGGGGACTGATGCAAGCGGAGTCCAAAAGAAGATGGATGTTTTCACTCTTGTCGACAGCGCCTGCAAACTGACATTACCGTCCCAGACATGGGATGTATCTTGCAGTATGCTTGTAACGATGAAATGTCTGTCACGCTTCGCTTTGTATCGACGTGTAACACAGACAAAAATTGCAGGTTGGCATGTTACTTACCGTTTCCACATGGGTATATCATTACCAGAACTCGTTTCATCCATAAGAGTCCCCCTTTACAACATGCGACAACATGCCGATACAAAATCATCGTTTCCATTGCTGACAGCAGGCTCATAATGAAGAACATGGACACACCAAATAAAATTCTCATCGTTGACGACGATCGCGACATTCGCAATTTGCTGGCCGATTATCTTGATAATAACGGCTATACCACAGTCACAGCTGCCGAGGGCAACGCCATGTGGACTGCCCTGCAAGCCCACCAGATTGACCTCGTGGTGCTGGATCTGAACCTGCCCGGTGATGATGGCCTGACACTGTGCCGCAATCTGCGCAGCAAATCCAGCCTGCCGGTCATCATGCTGACCGCACGCGGGGAACCACTGGACCGCATACTGGGCCTGGAAATGGGGGCCGATGATTACCTGCCCAAGCCCTTTGAGCCACGCGAACTGCTGGCGCGCATACGCAGCGTGATGCGGCGCGCACAAAGCAATCACAATGCGCATACCGGCGAAGCCCTGCAAAAACTGAAGTTTGCCGGCTGGACCCTGGACTTGACAGCGCGCCACCTGATCAGCCCTGACGAGATGGTGGTATCCTTGTCCGGCGCTGAATTCCGCATGCTGAATATTTTCCTGGAACACCCGAATCGTGTGCTCAACCGCGACCAGTTACTGAACATGACACATGGCCGCGATGCCGACCCTTTTGACCGTTCCATTGATATTCAAATCAGCCGCTTGCGGCAAAAACTAAGAGAAGATGCACGTTCACCGCAAATTATCAAGACTGTCAGAAATGGTGGTTATGTACTGGCCGTGACCGTGGAGGTGGAGCAGGGTTCATGAAAATTTTGTCGTCGATGTGGGGCAGGGTATTTGCCATCCTCTTGCTGGGTGTCGTGGCATCTGCTGCGCTGACCTGGTCACTCGCTTTTGGCGAGAGGCAAAAGACCATTTCCCAGTATCGCGATTCCCATGCGGTAGAACGTGCCGAACAACTGGTGCTGGCGCTTGATGCACTGCCTGCCGAGAACCGCGAAAAATTCCTGGCAACCGCACCACGCCTGGGTCTGAAAGTGGCCACCTTGCCAGCTGAGACCTCGGACCAGGCGCCACGCTCGGAATATGCCGCAGCCGTCAGTGAAAGGCTGGGCAAGAATTTTCGTGTGATGTCACTGGCGCAAGATCCGTCCTCCTGCCCGCGCATGCCGGCCAATCTCCAGACCAACCGTCTGCCCTGTGAAGCCCTGGGCATCACCTTGCACGACGGCACCGCCTTGCGTCTGACCGTGCTGCCACCGCGGAATCCGGCGCCGCCACTGAGACAGGATTTTGTCCAGTATTTCTTCCTGTTCCTGGCCAGTATTGCGATACTGGCATTCCTGATCGCCCGTATGACCATGCGCCCGCTGCGGCAGATGGCGCAGGCGGCGACTGCTCTGGGCCAGGACATCAATCGCCCGCCATTACCAGAAAAAGGCGCGACGGAAATCCTGCAGGCAACGCGCGCCTTCAATGCGATGCAGGCCAGGATACGTCAGCATATTTCCCAGCGCACCCATATGCTGGCAGCAATCACCCATGACTTGCAAACCCCGCTGACCCGTCTGCGCCTGCGCCTGGAAAAGGTCAAGGACGAAGAATTGCGCGACAAGCTCATTGACGATCTGTCCGCCATGCAGATGATGATACGCGAAGGCCTGGACCTGGCGCGCAGCATGGACAGTAGTGAAGCACTGAAACCGCTGGATCTTGACTCGCTTCTCGACAGCGTTTGCGCCGATGCGGCTGATGCCGGACAGAATGTCAGCTTTGAAGGCAAACCCGGCCTGACCGTCATGGCCAGGCCACAAGCCCTGCGCCGCTGTCTGACCAACCTGATCGATAATGCCGTCAAATACGGCCATTACGCAACTGTCAGCCTGGTAGCCGGCAAAGACGCTGCCCGGGACGTATTGCATGTGCTGATACGCGATGGCGGTACTGGCATACCGCCAGAATTGCAGAGCAAGGTTTTCGAACCTTTCTTCCGCATAGAAACTTCACGCTCCCGCGAATCTGGCGGCACCGGCCTGGGCCTGACCATTGCCCAGAATATCGCCCAGCAACACGGTGGAAAACTGCAACTCAACAACCTGCCTGAAGGCGGCCTGGAAGTAAGACTGACTCTGCCTATGCAGGTAGCGTAGTGTTCAGCTTTTGTAGGTCATGTTCCTGAATTAAGGCGATTGCCCTTCGTAAGCCACACTGGTGGACCGCCCAGCAGAGTTGATCAAAAAGATTCAGAAGAATATGGTTAGCGGTTGTATTGGCGTTGGGTTGGGGTTGTTTTTTTGCCGTTCCGATGTGTCGCTGCCTTTTTGGCTTAGCTTTTTGGCGAAGCAAAAAAGCTAAGTGCCCGCCGCTCTACCACCGGCCAGCAATCTCAAGTAACGAATGTGGGCTATTAAAAACGATCAGGTCGCGACAAAAACCCATCCCAACCTTTCCACTGAACCGCTTGCAGGCGACTTAGATTCCATCAGCGCAAAGTATGCTTTGTGAAATCCTGACTACATCCCCACACCTGAAAATACCTCGAAAGTACTCAACAGCCCCACCACTCCAGCCCCTGCCCCTGTAAAATTCAGAAAAAAATCCCAAGGGCCCACTCATGATCAATTTGCAACTAGGCGACGTCAGCCACATTATCCAGCTTTCGATTGCCCCGGTGTTCCTGCTGACCGGTGTTGGCACCAAGCTCTCTGTTTTGACCAGCCGTCTGGCCCGCATCATAGACAGGTCCAGGGTGCTGGAGGACCTCTTGCATGGACAGATTGACGCACCACCCAATCCGGCTCTGGAAGAAGAACTCCATGAGTTGTATGAGCGTTCGCACCTGATCAACCGTGCCATCACGCTCAGCACTTCTTGCGGCTTGCTGATCTGTCTGGTGATTGCTGCGCTGTTCACCGGCGACGCTACCGGTCTCAACCTCGACAAACTGATTGCCGCCCTGTTTGTCGGCGGTGTCCTGTCGCTGATCGGCAGCTTCATCTATTTCATGCGTGAAATCGTGGTTGCCACCAAAACCCTGACACGACAGCGTAAATTAGGCAGGCGCAAGATCAAGAGCCAGCAAAATTGAAAAAATCTCCATAGAAAAAGCCCCGCGAACTGTGATTCGCGGGGCTTTTTAACTATGAGGGTTGATTATTTGGCCGCCTGTACCATCACGATGACATCCACAGAAGCTGTCCCCGGATTGGCAACCGTAATCGGTTGATAACTGCCCGTCGCACGGAAAACCATGGTAGCGGCAGTTGCCGGAGCAATAAAACCGGCATTGTTGGTTGATGCGCCGGCGATGGCAACGGTAGGACCAGCGATCTGCGTCCAACTGTAATAAATAATGTTGGACGTATTCGACGGTGCATCCACCTTCAGGGTAACGGCGGCGCCGGTCTGCACTACCTGCACCGGCGTGTAGGACACCAGGGATATCGGCGGTAGCGGGTCAACATAGTAGACCACGTCTGTGGTCGTGATCGGGTCCAGTGAAAAGCCGCCAGGCGTGATGGAAGAATTCGACACGCTGAGGGTAAACACGAACGGTGTACGCGCATCCAGGAACTTGGGGAAAGAAGTGCTGGCAACACTGCTGGAGCTGTTGAAAATCTCGACAAAGGGACCAGACTTCTGTTTCCACAAATAGTAGATAGGCGTGCTGCTGTCGACCTTGCCGTTGGCGTCATATTTGACTGATTTGCTGCCATCAAGAGTGACGTTGCTGCCCGCAGTCACCACTCCGCCACTGTAAGAGATAGGCACTACCGTCGGTTTGACGATAGGCGTGACCGTAACAGTTTGCGTAGCCGTCCCGACTTTTTGCTTGTCGTCGGTCACCCGGCATTGCAGCTTGAGCGTGGTTGAAGCAGTCACGACTGGCGCAGTAAAGCTGGACGTGGCAGCATCTGTCGGCACCAGGTTGATGGTGGTGCCGGCAGCATCGCTGACTACCCATTGATAAGAATACGGCTCACCAGTGGCAGCCGGCGTACCACCGCTACCAGTACAGCTGAGATTGACCTTGTCACCTGAAACGGCAGTCGTTGTACCGCTGACCTTGGCCACCGGAGCAGCCGTGGCCGAGGCTTCCTGCTTGACCAGCAGGGTGGTCGATGCCTTGATGGTATTGCCTTTGACATCAACAGCATTCAAGGTGAATTTGTAGGTGTAGTCCGCGGTCAGGGTGGTCGGTGGCGTGACTTGCAGGACACAGCTGGCTTCTGTACCGCTGCTGCTTTTTTGCATGGTCTTGCAGTCGGCGTTGATCACGGCCGCCAGGGCATTGGCCGACAAGGTCAGGTTCTCAACCTGCCAGTACATATTGGTGATGGCACCCGCCGTACTGCTGGCCTGGCCGGTGAAACTCAGTGCAGCATTGGTGATAACGGTCTGGGCATCAGGGACAGAGATCGCCATGGGGCTTGGCGTCGCGCCCGAATTGTTGCCTGAACTGCTGCCGCCACCGCCGCAAGCTGCCATCGCCAGGCTCGATAACACAATGAAGGCTGTTCTGATTTGCTGAAACACGCTGACTCCGATGACTGACAAAATAGTGAATTCTCATCATTGTAGCTTCATGCCAGCAATTGCAATACCTTTACGCAAAGTGTTGACAAAATGTTTCATCTTTTTGACGGCTTGCAAATTATTTTAGAACGACCGTGCAAAAATTGATTTAGGTGTGGCACTCTAATAAAAAAACCAGATAAAAAAACTGACAGCATCGGCCAGCAAACAGGGCCGGATACAAAACGGAGACCACGATGAACACCTTGCACTACGCCCACTGGCCACAAGGCTTGCCCCATCAACTGATCACACCCGAAGCCAGTTTGTATACCAATTTGCAGGTATCGGCCCTGCGCTACCCGGACAAGCCAGCTGTCATCTTCTATGACGCCATACTGACTTACCGGCAATTGCATGAAGAAGTGCTGGCCCTGGCAGGTTACCTGCAGCAGGTCTGCGGTGTGCAGAGAGGTGACCGGGTTTTGCTGAACATGCAAAACTGCCCGCAATTCCTGATCGGCTTCTACGCCATTTTGCGTGCCGAAGCCATGGTGGTGCCGGTCAATCCCATGCTGATGACGGATGAACTGGCTCACTACATTGATGACAGCGGCGCCAGGGTGGCCCTGGTGTCACAAGACATTTTCCCGCGTACGCAGCCACTGGTTGGTCATAGTGTGTTGAAACACGCCATCGTCGCCACTTATTCAGATCACCTCACTGCAACCACCAGCCTGAATATCCCCGATTTTGTCAAAGCCACACGACAGGTGCCAGAGCAGGCCGGTGTCGTCAGCTGGCATGCGGCTGTTCATGCCGGTCATCAACCGCAGCCCCACCTGGCCGGCCCGGATGACCTGGCCTGCATGCCCTACACTTCGGGCACGACAGGCAAACCCAAGGGTTGCATACATACACACAGGTCCGTCATTTTCAATTCTGTCGCCAGCCCTACCTGGTCAGGCTGCATCGTGGCCAACCATGTTTCGCTGGCGGTGTTGCCATTCTTCCATGTCACCGGCATGCAATCAGTCATGAACAGCATGATTTACTGCGGGGGCACCCTGGTGATCCTGCCGCGCTGGGACAGGGACGTGGCCGGGCAGTTGATCACCCGCTATAGCGTCACCAACTGGACCCTGGTGCCATCGATGATGATCGATTTTCTGTCGAACCCGCGTCTGGCAGAATACGACATCTCCAGACTGACCAGGGTGTCAGGCGGCGGCGCAGCCATGCCAGCCGCCATCGCACAGAAATTGCTGGACCTGTCTGGTCAGGTTTATATGGAAGGTTATGGCCTGTCGGAAACCATGGCAGCCTCGCACGTCAATCCACCGCAACGCATGAAGCAGCAATGCCTGGGCGTGCCGTATTTCAATGTCGACTCACGCATCGTTGATCCCACCACACTGCAGGAAGTCAAACAGGGGGAAACCGGTGAAATCTGGATACACGGCCCACAAGTCTTCCAGGGTTACTGGAATGATGCACAAAAAACCGCAGAGTCCTTTGCCGAACTCGATGGTAAAAAATTCTTCCGGTCCGGCGATCTTGGTTACATGGATGAAGAAGGTTTTTTCTTTTTCACCGACAGGCTCAAACGCATGATCAACGCCAGCGGCTTCAAGGTCTGGCCAGCCGAAGTCGAATCGATGATGTACCAGCACCCGGCCATACAGGAATGCTGCATCATCGCCGCCCGCGACGCCTACCGTGGCGAAACTGTCAAAGCCGTGATCGTCAAAAAGCCAGGCAGTGAGGTCACAGCAGAAGACATCATGGCCTGGGCGCATGAAAAAATGGCGGCCTACAAAGTGCCCAAGTTTGTAGAATTTGTCGATACCTTGCCCAAGTCGGGAACAGGTAAGGTGATGTGGCGGACTTTGCAGGAGAAAGAGACGGCGAAGGGGTAGTCCTGCACGATTTTATTGATCGTCTTTTAAACTTTGAGAAAGCGTAGCGAGCGGCTCAAGTTTGAGTTAAGAAGCGCAACCGTACTCAAGTACGGTGAGCATCGCAGGCTCAAAATTGCGCCGCGCAGTTGCGTTATCAAAGTTTTTATAAGGGAAAGATCAGACAGGTCGTCGTGGCATGGGCATACACCTTGCCAGCTGCATCAACGATGCGGCCTTCCGCCGTTCCGACCTGCCGGCCTACCTGTATCACCTTGCCCTCGGCGCGCACTGGCCCGGTCTTGTTGGTCATGGCGCGTATCAGGTTTACCTTGATTTCCAGCGTGGTGTAACCCATGCCTGCCGGCAACATGGATTGCACGGCGCAACCAACGGCCGAATCAAGCAGGGTGCAGAAGTAGCCGCCATGTACACTGCCCAGTGGATTGTAATGCTGCAAACCCGGCGTGCCCTGGAACACGATGCGGCCAGGTTCACCCTCTACCGGCAAAAAATCCAGGGTCTTGCCTATGGGGGCAACCGGGTACAGGCCATTCAATATCCCGCGCAGGAATTCTATCCCGCTGACGGCTTTCAATTGTTCCAGGCTGGCAACACCGGGTTCGGCCATCTGCGCACGCACTTCGGCTTCACGGTCTTGCCAGGCTTTTAAAACTGCTACAACATCGACATCAGTGCTCATCATGTATCCTTACGCGGAAATAAAATCATCTGGGTGCAACGGAACAGGGCGATGGTCTTGTCTTCATAACTGACCACGGCATCCCACACCTGGGTGGTACGCCCCATATGCACGGCGGTAGCCACAACGCTGATCTTGCCTTCACGTGCTGTCCCCAAATGATTCGACTTGAGTTCAACCGTGGTAAAGCTTTGCGCCCCTTCTGGCAGACTGCTGATGCAGCCATAGCCGCAGGCAGTATCGGCCAGGGTCACCACGCTGCCGGCATGCAGATAACCGTTAGGCGCCAGCAAATGCGGCTGCACCAGCAATTCAGCAGTGACCCGGCCTTTTTCCAGTGACAGGATGTTAATGCCCAGGTAACCGGGCAGGAATTTTGCGCCAAACTGATTCAGGCGCCCGGCCTGCTCCATCGCTGCCTGGCTGATTGACGCTGTTGCTGACTCTGCTTGTGTCATGATCTTTTCTGTAGTGGATGTAGCTGATGACTATTCTAGGTATTGCAGGAAAGCGCGCACAGTGTCAGTATTGACTCTTTTAATGCAGATTGCGACAAATGTTCCATATCGAGGTCTGGCTTTACCCTCAGTGCATGGCGTCGGCGGTGACCGGCCCGCTCGATGTATTCGCCGTTGCGAACGCCATCTGGGCCATCAAGCACAAGGACGATACCCATCCCCTGTTCACCTGGAGCCTGCATTCCCAGGATGGCAAGCCGGTGACGACACCGGCCCGTGTCACACTGGCAGCTGATGCAGAGATAAGGGCTGACAGCCAGGCAAACCTGATCTGGCTGCCCGGTATCTACATAGAACAGGGTATTTCCGGCCTGCTCAGCGACCTGCATGAGATGCGTGCGCTATTTCCCATCCTGCGCGACAGGCATGCCCAGGGTTGTGTGCTGGCAGCCAATTGCAGCGCCACCTTTGTGCTGGCCGAAGCCGGCCTGCTTGACGGTGGTCACGGCACGACGACCTGGTGGCTGGAACGTGCCTTCAAGGCCCGTTACCCCAAGGTGGAACTGCATCTGGCAGAGGTACTTGATGAATATGACAATGTCCTTACCAGCGGCGCCGCCACCAGTTACCTGAACATGGCTTATCACCTGGTGGAACGCTTTGCCGGACAGGATATTGCCACCGGTGTGGCCAAGACCCTGCTGATTGACGCCAACCGCGCCTCGCAGATGCCGTATATGCAACTGCTGAGCCTGACGCTGCAAGACAGTCAGCCGCATGAAAACCTGCTGGTGCAGAGGGCGCAGAAATGGATGAATCAGAACCACCACCTGCCGTTTCGCCTGCCGGCCCTGGCTGACTTTCTGGCAGTCAGCGAACGTACCGTAATACGTCATTTCCAGCAAACCCTGGAAACCACACCAGCCAGCTATGCCCAGCAGATCAAGATGGATGTTGCCAAACGCCTGCTGGAAACCACCACGCTGACGCTGGAACAGGTTGCCGAGCGCACCGGTTACAGTGACCCCAGTTCTTTCCGACGCCTGTTCAAACGGCACACCGGCTTGTCACCGGCCAATTATCGCGAACAATTCCGGCCCGCCCGGCGCATGGTAACGACCTGAATGCAAAGTGTAGTGGTAAATCAATCACCTCCGCCGCCACAGCCACCGCCACAACCGCCACCGCAGCCTGAGCTGTCACCGCCACTGCCTGAGTCCCCGCTATCAGCACTGCTGCTGCCATGATCACCAAAATCAAAGGCTGTGTCACTGCTGCCCTCACCGCCACTGCCGCCGTAAAAATCACCGCCACAATAGACGGTCCCATCGCCATTCATGCGCAAGGCGCTGCAATCCGGTTCGTAACGGAAACCATCAGCAATATCCCATTTGGCGTCGAGCGCAAACAGCAAGGGCAGGCGGGTAGCCCGGCGCGGGTTGATGTTTTCTTCCAGACAGGCAAACCACCAGGTACGCCGCAAACCTTCATTGCTGCGCCGGCTAGCACCTAGCACGGCAGCCGGTGTGTGATGCATATAACGGCCAAACGCCTTCCTGCAAAACTGTTCGTAGTTTTTTGTATAGAGAATGAATTCATGCCAGAGATCGTCAACAACCTGAGAAGGCATGGAGATATGTTTGTAACCCGATTTCAGGTACACCAGAAAGAACTGACGCAGCGCACGCGCCACCAGTTGCTGGTCTTTCAGCGACAATGAAGGGCGCTGCCTGTGCAGCTTTTCCAACAGTCCGGGCGGGAACATGTAAGTGCGGATATAGTCAGCCTGTGCAGCAAGGCGCCAGCGTCGCCAGACGATGAACAGACTGGCGGCAAGTATGAATACGATAAGGCTTAATACGATGGGCATAAGACTGCTTGCTCTCAATCAATAGAATTTAACAAAAACTTGTCGCTGACCTTCTTTGCACCACAGCAATTTTGGCATAGTATGGACACAAGGGGTTCGCCTGGTTTGTACCGGTATCTGTCTTTTTGTTTGCTGAAAAGATGTTGGGACAGGCTTGGTGCGGTAGGAGACCGAAGCTTATTCCAAGCTTGGAAGTTTTACCGGATTTTCTCTTTCCCATAATCTGATATGTTGTTTTTGAAAATTATTTTTTCTATTTTCAGCTTATCTGAAATCTTATGCTTACACTCCGGGTAACGGTGAAGTGATGTATCACAGCAAACCCGGATAGCAAACAGACAAAAGCCATTGCCTGTCCAGGTAAAGATTTCATGTAAGCAATACCTTGCAGTAACAGAACATCTTTCTGGGAGATTCACTATGAATTTGCGTCACCTGCGCATAGGAACCCGACTTGCTGTGGGCTTTGGTGTAATACTCGCCACCCTGGTATTGATACTGATCATCAATAGTATCTTCAGCGCCAGTAACCGCAAGGAAATGATCGCCGGCCTGGAACTGTCACATACCAAAACCGAGCTTGCCGCGACCATGAAAAGCAGCATGCTCGAAGGTGGCATCGCCATACGCAATATAGGCTTGCAAAGTGACATAGGTGAAATCGACAAACAGAAAGCCATCTCCAAAAAACAACAGGCCCGCTTTGCCGAAGCCCGCGACAAACTGACTGCCCTTGGTCTTGGCAGCGAAGAAAAGAAGATTCTTGACGCCATCTCTGAACTCGACAAACAGGTCGATGTGCCCATCAAGGAAGCCATGAAAATGCTGCTGGCGTTCAATGGTGAAGAAGCCGTCAAACTGATTGCCACCCAGGTCGATCCCCTGCAGCAAAAATCCTTGCTTGAGATCAACAAACTGGTCGATATCCAAAACAAGGCTTCGTCTGAACTATCGGCAATTGCCGAATCCAAGGGCAAGCAGCTGAGCTTTACCCTGTTCGCCATCGGCGCCGTCATCCTGCTGTTTGGCGCCAGTGTTTCCATTTTCCTGACACGCAGCATTACTGCACCATTACGTGACGCTGTCAGCATTGCCAAACGCGTCGCCTCAGGTGAACTGTCCTTCCGTGAAACAGCGGACGGTACGGATGAAATCAGTGAACTGCTGAATGCCCTGAAAGAAATGAGCGACAACCTGCATCACATCGTCAGTGAAGTCCGCCAGGGCACCGATGCCATTGCAATTGCCGCAGTCGAAATATCAAGCGGTAACTCTGACCTGTCTTCACGCACAGAAACCCAGGCCGGTGCGCTGGAAGAGACTGCCAGTTCCATGGAAGAAATCACCGCCACCGTCAGGCACAATGCTGATAATGCGCGCCAGGCCAATGGCCTGGTGACATCAGCATCCAACTTCGCCATCAAAGGTGGGGAAGAAGTCGGCAAAGTCGTGCACACCATGAATTCCATCAAGGAAAGTTCGCGCAAGATTGTCGATATCATCAGCGTGATTGACGGCATTGCCTTCCAGACCAATATCCTTGCCCTGAATGCGGCGGTCGAAGCCGCGCGCGCCGGTGAACAGGGTCGTGGCTTTGCCGTAGTGGCCAGCGAGGTGCGCAATCTGGCGCAACGTTCAGCCAGTGCCGCCAAAGAGATCAAGACCCTGATCGGCGATTCGGTCGAAAAAGTCGATGCCGGCGGCAAGCTGGTTGATGCAGCAGGCAAGACCATGACTGAAATTGTCAGTTCGGTCAAACATGTGGCCGATATCATGGCGGAAATCACTGCGGCTGGCCAGGAACAGAGTTCAGGCATAGAAGAGGTCAATCGCGCCATCAACCAGATGGATGAAATGACCCAGCAAAATGCCGCCCTGGTGGAACAGGCCGCTGCCGCTGCCGAAAGCATGGAAGAGCAGGCCAATAACCTGGCCCGCGCTGTCTCTGCCTTCAAGCTGGACAATACCAATAATCGGCCTCGCCGGGTACAGGCTGTCAACGCCGAGCCCGTCGGGAACGACTATACTGAAGGGGAAACGTCCTTGATCAAGGCAACTGCTGGTAAACTGGTGAGGGCGCTGGGTTTCAATAAAAATTATTAGCGGACAGTGTGGAGCAGCGCCTTGCTTCAGGTCTGCTCCGACATACACACTATGAACAAGCAGGAAGCATTAAAGAGTATTGTTGCACAGGCCAGCAAGGGCGATCTGGTGTTCCCCACCAATGTGAATGCCTCATTGAAGATACAACAGGCACTCGACGACCCTGATTGCGGCATAGAAACGGCAGCAAAACTGGTCATGACCGAACCCCTGATGTCAGCCCGCGTGGTTGCCATTGCCAATTCTGTAGCCTATAACCGCTTTGGCGGCGGCGTCACCAATATCCGTACTGCCATTACCATACTCGGCTTTAATACCCTGCGCTCGGTGACGGCAGCCGTCGTCATGCGCCAGTTGAGCGCCGCCGTCTCTGACAAGGCCATACGCGCCAAGATGGATGCCTTATGGCGCCACTCCGCTTATGTTGCTGCGCTGGCGCACCTGATAGCACGCAAGGTCAGCAAGGTCGATGCAGAAACTGCCTTGTTTGCCGGCATCGTCCACGAAGTCGGCGGTTTTTACCTGCTGTCGCGCGCCCAGGAATTCCCTGCCCTGCTGGAGATGACTGGCCCAGACGCGCCAGCAGACCCGCTGGCGGAAACTGACGAAACCTTCATAGGCCGGGCCGTACTGAACAAACTGCTGGTGCCCAAACGTGTCGTCAGTGCCGTTGAAGCGCTGTGGTATGGCATGCGCGTCATGCCACCCGAGACCTTGGGTGACACCCTGCTGCTGGCCAATGAACTGGCGGCCGTCCCCTCGCCGCTGGACGTACGGTCACCTGAAAGCATACGCCAGGCAGCGTCTGAAATCGACTTTGCCGTAGGCGATGGCACACTGCTGACCATACTGACCGAATCGGCCGAAGAAGTCGATGCGCTGACTGCCACCCTGATCAGCTGACACTGCCAGTTTTTTTGCTGCCAGCCAGAAATTAACTCCTGCTCAACAAGTTTTCAAAAATATCGGCATAATACTTGTCGCATAATTATTGCACCTGTCCGCCTGCCTGCCCCATCAACCGGGGCAAGTAGCGTATGGTGCACATGTCCCGGTACGCCCAGACCAGTCACTTAACCAAGGAAAATACCATGCCATTGAAACGCCTTTTCAGTACCAGCCTGTTGACTTCCAGCATGATGGCAGCAATTGCCACCCTGAGCCTGCCGGCAAGCAATGCGCTCGCCGCCGCCCCGATGGCAAAGACCTCGGCACCCGGCTTTTATCGCAGCATGCTCGGTGATTTTGAAGTGACCGTGCTGTCTGACGGCACCGTACCGCTGCCGGTCGACAAACTGCTGACCAATACCACACCTGAAAAAGTCGGCAAGGCCCTGGCCAAATACCACCAGCAAAGCCCGCTGGTAACATCGGTCAATGGCTTTTTGATCAATACCGGCAGCAAGCTGGTCTTGATAGACAGTGGTGCCGGCACCTTCTTTGGCCCGACACTGGGCAAGCTGCAGGCCAACCTGAAAGCGTCCGGTTACACGTCTGACCAGATTGATGAAATCTATATCACCCATATGCATACCGACCATATCGGCGGTCTGGCTGACGGTGACAAGGCGGCCTTCCCGAATGCCATCATACGCATAGACCAGCATGACACCGATTACTGGCTGAGCCAGGCCAATATGGACAAGGCCAGTGCGGACGCCAAAGGCAGCTTTGAAAAAGCCATGGCCATCCTGAAACCCTATATACAGGCCGGCAAACTCAAACCTTTCGAAGGCGACACGGAACTGGTACCCGGCGTCAAAGCCGTTGCCAGTCATGGCCACACACCGGGCCACAGCATCTATAAGGTGGAAAGCAAGGGCCAGACCCTGGTGCTGTGGGGAGACCTGATGCACGTCGCTGCGGTACAGTTTGAAGAACCTTCAGTCACCATACAGTTCGACAGTGACAGCAAGGCTGCCTATGCCCAAAGGCAAAAAGCCTATTCTGACGCGGCCGAGCATTCCTACATGGTTGGCGCAGCCCACCTGTCCTTCCCTGGCGTAGGTTATATCCGCAAGGAAGGCAAAGGCTATGCCTGGATGCCGTTGAACTACGCTCCATTGCCATAATCATGGACGTTACCCCGGTCAAGGCCGCACTGTCGGCAGCCACGCCGGGGTACACGCTATCTTCAGTCCCACGGAGTCAGTCGGTATGACGATCACGCTGAAACAAAGCAGGTATTTGAAAAGTGCAGCACTGCTGGCAGTCATGGCGCTATTGACGGCATTTGCTGCTGCACAGACATCCACTGCAACAACAGCCAAGGCCAAAGACAAGACTAGCAAGGAAAAAGTCGATACCGATTCCATCATCAGCGGCATCAGCGCTTCCGAACGCACGCGACCTTTTCCTGTTGGCGAAAAAACCGCCTATTTCGTCAATATCAAGGATGGTGATCAGGTCAAATCACCATTCCGTGTCGCCTTTGCCGTCACCGGCATGGGCGTGGCGCCCGTGGTCGCCGGCGATATCCCTGATACCGGGCATCACCATATCCTGATAGACATGCCCATGCCAGTGGACATCAAGGCCCCCATCCCATTCGACAAACCCAACGAATTTGCCCACCAGCATTACAAGCATTTCGGCAAGGGTGAAACCGAGACCCTGCTTGACCTGCCGCCAGGCAAACATACCTTGCGCCTGCTGTTTGCCGATCACAAGCATGTGCCTTACTACATTTCCAGCAAAGAAATCAATATCGTCGTGCTGGAAAAAACGCAGTAAATCAAGCTGATTGACAGCACCCGGCAAATCGGACACAGTGCAAACTCTGTCCTTTGCCGAGCTTATACATGACGACTGCGTATCAGCACACCGCAACTGCCTGTCCGGTTCTGCCGGACGATTTTGACCTGCGGCACCTGCCTGACGACTTCTACCACAACCCCTATCCCTATTACCATGCACTGCGTGAACATAGCCCGGTGCGCAAGATGCCCGACGGCTCTTATCTGCTGACACGCTATGCTGACCTGATGCAGGTCTACAAGGATGCCAAAACCTTCAGCTCGGATAAAAAACTGGAATTCAAGCCGCGCTATGGCGATTCACTGCTGTACGAACACCACACGACCAGCCTGGTCTTCAATGACCCGCCCCTGCATACCCGCGTGCGCAGGTTGATCATGGGCGGGCTGACGCCTGCCGCCATGGCGAATACCGAAACCGGCCTGATACAGCTGGTGGACAGTCTGCTTGACCAGATGGCAGGCAAACCCGGAGCAGACCTGATCAGTGATTTTGCCTCTGCCATACCGGTAGAAATCATCGGCAACCTGCTGGCCGTACCGCATGATGAGCGCGAGCCCTTGCGGGCATGGTCGCTGGCGATACTCGGTGCGCTGGAACCGGCGATTACGCCTGAATTCTTTGCCCATGCCAACCAGTGCGTGACCGAATTCCTTGACTACCTCAAGGCGCTGGTCGCTGACCGCAGGCTGCATCCCGGTGACCCGAAAGCCGATATGCTGACGCGCCTGATCGAAGGCGAAGCCGATGGGGAAAAACTGACGGAGACCGAGCTCTTGCAGAACTGCGTCTTCCTGCTCAATGCCGGCCATGAAACCACCACCAACCTGATCGGCAACGGCCTGGTCGCCTTGCTGGAATGGCCCGAACAAAAAGCCAGGCTGATTGCCCAGCCTGAACTGATCAGCACCGCCATCGAAGAATTCCTGCGCTTTGAAAGTTCCAACCAGCTTGGCAACCGCATCACCACGGTTGATACCCGCATAGGTGATGTCGACATCGCTGCAGGCAGCCGCATCAGTCTGTGCATAGGGGCAGGCAACCGCGACCCGCAGCAATTCCCTGAACCCGACCGGCTTGACATCAGCCGCAACCCCAACCGTCATCTGGCCTTTGCTTCTGGCATACACCAGTGTGCCGGCATGTTCCTGGCAAGGCTGGAGGGCAGGGTGGCCATTTCGCGCCTGCTGGCGCGTTTCCCTGACTATCAATTGACAGCAACACCTGTCAGGGGTGGACGCGCGCGCTTCCGTGGGTTTCTGTCAGTACCTTGCAAGCTGCAAAAATAATCATCACAATAAATCCACAACAAAAACCGGAGACAACATGAACAAGATCAAACTGCTTGCCCTGACCAGCGGCCTGCTCTGCGCCAGCCTTTCTGCCCAGGCACAGATCAGGATAGGCGTCACCATCTCATCAACCGGCCCGGCGGCGTCATTGGGCATACCCGAGAAAAATGCGATCGCCATGCTGCCCAGGGAAATCGCCGGCAAAAAAGTCGACTACATCGTGCTCGATGATGCCTCTGACACGACACAGACTGTCACCAATACGCGCAAGCTGATATCCGAAGAAAAGGTTGATGCCATTATCGGTTCCACCACCACGCCGAACTCCCTCGCCATGCTGCCTGTGATTGGCGAAGGCAAGACAGCGGCGATCAGCCTGGCATCAAGCAACCGCATCATCGAACCCATGGATGCCAACCGCGCCTGGATGTTCAAGACACCACAAACCGATACCATGATGGCGATCGCCATCGCTGAAGACATGAGCAAAAAGGGCGTCAAGACCATGGGCTTCATCGGTTTTTCTGATGCACTGGGCGAAGCCTTCCTGGTTGAAGTGACAAAGTATGCAGAGCTGAAAAAAATCAAGGTCGTTGCCACCGAACGTTACAGCCGCAATGACAACAGCGTGGTAGGCCAGGTGCTGAAGCTGATGGCGGGCAACCCCGACGCCATCGTCGTCGGCGCATCCGGCACACCGGCAGCCCTGCCGCCCAAGACTCTGGCAGAACGCGGCTACAAAGGCCGCATCTATCATAACCATGGCGTCGCCAACAGCGACTTCCTGCGCGTCTGCGGCAAGGACTGTGACGCCACCTATTTGCCCACCGGCCCGGTGATGGTAGCGAAACAGCTGGCTGACCATAACCCCGTCAAAAAAGCCGCGCTCGATTTCTCCAACAAATTTGAAACAGCCTATGGCGCCGGCAGCCTGGCTGCCTTTGCCTCTTATGCCTGGGACGCCGGCCTGCTGCTGCAACAGGCTATCCCCGTCGCCCTGAAAAAGGCAGCGCCAGGTACGGCTGAGTTCCGCGCCGCCCTGCGCGATGCACTGGAAGCCACCCAGGGCCTGGCCACCACCAATGGCGTCGTCAACATGAACAAATCCGACCACCTGGGCCTGGACCAGCGGGCGCGCGTGATGGTGCAGATCAAAGGCGGGAAATGGGTTTATCAGGCGGAGTAAACAATCTTCCTGCCTGTGCAGGAATGAGGTTAATTCAGATACGGCCTGTTGACAAAATCAATACAGAAATGGCAAGCAGATTAGACCGCTGTCAATAATGCGGCGGTCTCTCATCCACTACCGCAGTCCGCTGACTCGCCGTCACCGCCAGTTCACGCAAACGTGCTGCCAGGGCAGAACACAGGGCTTCGAGCTCATCGATTTTCTTTTGCTGGCGATACACTTGGGTATTGAGGGTATCGACCAGGTCGTCCTGGCGGGTCAGGCGTATTTCCAGGTCGATCAATCTTTCTTCTGTCGTCATGATGCTGCCCTCATTCAAAATAAGTGCACAGTATGCCATACCAGTCAGGTCAGGCTGTGCACTGGTATGCATGAGGTTCAGGCTGGCTGGCAAAGTGGTATGCACCAAAGCGGTGCCGTGCAAAAACCTGTTGACCCGGTTTGACTGCACTTGCATGCTTGGGCCATGAAAAATACTCACCATCACCACTACCGTAGCCTGATCAAGGGCCTGTTATCCACACTGGTCTTATGCCTGAGCCCGCTCAGTCAGGCTGCTCCAGTCAGCAAACCTGTCGTCATCGGCTATTACCTGCTGGAAAAAGACCAGATCAACAACTATGACCAGGGCAAGATTGATTTCCCTGTATCTGCCATCACGCCGGACAAGGCGCGCATGCTCACTCATATCAACTATTCTTTTTTGAATATCAATGAGCAAGGTCAGTGCGCACTGGAAGACGGCACCAATCCTGACATGGCGCGCAAGGTCTTTGGAGAACTGCAGGCATTAAAAAAATACAATACCGGTTTGCATGTGCTGTTTTCCATCGGCGGCTGGGCCTATACCAATGATGACAGCCCCACCGTAGAACGTTACCGCCTGGCTGCCGCCAGCGGTGCATCCCGGCAGAAGCTGGCGCAGTCCTGCGTCGCCTTCATGCGTGAGTATGGTTTTGATGGCATAGACATAGACTGGGAATATCCGCGCAAGGAAGACGCACAGAATTTTGTCGCCCTACTCAAAGAAATCCGTCAGCAGCTACAACAGGTACAAGGTCCCGGTAAACCGGCTTATCAGTTGACCATCGCTGCTGCCGGCGGCGCTTTCAACATGGCGCGCACCTACCTGCACTTGCCACAGATAGCCGCCCAACTTGATTACATCAATCTGATGACTTATGACCTGAACGGCCCCTGGGAAAAGCAGACCAACCACAATGCCCACCTGTATGGCGCGGCGGGTGAGCATCTCTTTGACAATCCCTTGCGGGCATTGCCATTCGAGCCGGCACTGTCTTCAACAGAGCTGGAAAAACGTTTCCCTTCACCGTTTGCATTGACGGTCGATGCTGCCGTCCAGCAATACCTGCAAGCAGGAGTCCCTGCCAGCAAGCTGGTATTGGGCCTGCCGTTTTATGGCCGGGCTTTTTTCCAGGTTACCGCCGACAAGCAGGGCCTGCACCAGGCGTTTGTGACACCGGCTGGTGATGTCTACCAGGGTGACCCCGGTTTGTTGAAAGCCTGCGATGCCTGCACTGCCCGCAAGGACCCGCGCCTGGCGACGTATGCCGACATCAAAAAAATGCTGGCAGCCAAAGCTGGCTATGTACGCTTCTTTGGCGAAGACACCAAGGTACCCTGGTTATACAACCAGGCTGAAAAGATTTTTGTCAGCTATGATGATGAAGAGTCATTCGCCTACAAAACTGCCTACATCAAAAAATACAGGCTGGCAGGCGCCATGTTCTGGCACCTGGGTCAGGATGATGAACAGGGCAGTTTATTGCGTAGCCTGCACCAGGGCCTGTCCGGCAAGTCTGTCAAAGTCAAACTCAGCGGCGGACTGCACTATCAGGGCAGGGACTGATCGACATTCTTCAAAAAGCTGTCTACCGCAGCGGTATAGGCGTTGTTGAGGCCGAGGTTTTTATTGATCTCACCATGGCTCAATGCTTGCGGCAATAATTGCGCCTGCATGCCCAGCGACCGGGCTTTCTGGACAAAGGCATCGGCTTGCAGGCAGGGTTTGTCCGGTCTCTGGCTGGAACAAACCGCCATGAAGGGTGCGCCGGCTTTCTGCAATTGCAGCGTCGGTGAACTGGCTTGCCAATAGCCGGGTTCGCTGCCAAAGGCTTCATCGTAGAAACGATAATGTTTTTGTTCCATGATCTTGCTGATATCGTAGGCCGCACTGTCGAGAGCGACCGTTGCCAGCCAGGGTGAAACACCGGCCGTACCGGTAATACCGGGCGAACTCGCCAGCAGCGCGACCAGATGCGCCCCGGCTGAATGCCCCATCAGGATGAAGCGCTGACGCGCACCACCCCATTCTGCTGCATGGCTTTGTGCATAGGCCATGGCTTTGGCCACATCGTCGGCCTGTTCCAGCGGCCCGGTACCGGGCAACATGCGGTAATTGATCGATATGAAAACATAGGCTTTTGGCAACCAGTGTGCCGCCTTGTTTTCCACCACGCCACGGGCAGTCTTGTTGCCTGTTTTCCAGGCGCCACCATGCACCATCAGGATCACCGGCATGTCTTTATGCGCGGCGGCATCTGCCGGCAGATACACATCCATGGTCTGCCTGCGGTCACTGCCATAGGCAAGGTCGCGCAACACTTTGGTACCGGCTGGCAAACCGTCGGCAGTCATGTTCGTTGTTTCTGCGTCACTCAAGTCATTCGGCTCTGCAGCCTTTGCCGCTTTTTGCTCCTGTCTTTCCTGTCGGCGCTCCATGATTTTGTCGCGCAAGGTTCCGGCATGGGCTGAAGGCAAGATCAGCATGCTGGCAAGGCCGAGCGCCAGCCCTGGCAATCCATAGCGGCAAAGCGATGTGATGTTTGACGAACGGCTCATATTCAACTCCTCAATGGCAACCTGGCTGCATGACAAAAAAGCGACTATGGATATCTTATGAAAAGTGAGGGTGGCTACTCCAGTCAATTTATGCAACAACTTGTAATGCCGTATTTCGACATGTAAATACCATACCTGATCACGGCATACGTGCATATCAACCCGGGTTTATGCGAATATATGAAAACCCGGTCAAAAACAAGCACTGGAACAACCCAGACATGTCGACGCAAAACTGCATGCTTGCCATATCGCCAACAGCCAGCCAGGCCCCTCAGCCGGAGGTTCAGTGCTGACATTTTTGCGCCGCTTGTTTGGCATGTCGCCACCGTCCGGTCAAACGGCAGAACCGGCGTCACAACCGGCCACTTCCGAGACAGTACCTGCATCAGAAAGCGATGCGCCTGCCAGCACAGAATGGCAGGCAGCCTTCGACGTGGATTCGCGCTTTTACCCCTGGCTGCTTGGTCGTTTTGCCAGCCAGGTCAGCAATGGTGCTGAAAAACCCTTGCTGGTGGCGCTGGAACGACTGTGCCGGGCTGATTTCAGTGACACGCGGCATATACCACGCGTACCCAGCGTCTTGCCGCAATTGCTGAAAAGCCTGCGCAATGAATACGTATCAGGCGACGAACTGGCCGGCCATATCGCCAAGGATGTCAGCCTGGTGGCTGAAATCATCAGTGAGGTCAACAGCTCCTATTACAGCCCGGCGGACAAAATCAGCAATCTCGATAACGCGATACGCCTGCTCGGTATCAATGGCTTGCGCATGCTGGTAGCGCGCACGGCTTTTCGCCCGCTGATACAACTGCAGGCAGGTCATGTCACCAGCGTAGTGGCGCCCCTGATCTGGGAACAGTCAGAAAAATGCGCACAAGCCTGCCGACAGCTGGCGCAGGAAAGAGGGCTCGATGCCTTCCATGCCTACCTGGCCGGCCTGTTGCAAAACATTGGTCTGATCATCGCCTTCCGTGCGCTGGATCAGATCATGACCAGCCCGACCATGCCGCTGGCGACGGCATTTCGCTTGCGTTTTTTCCACATGGCTCATATCTTGTCTTATCGCATTTCCAGGGAATGGGATTTCCCTGAAGCCGTCATGGGTGCCTTGAAGGACCAGGTCAGTCATGAAAGTCCACTGCAAGGTCTGGGGTTGGTAGTCAGACAGGCCAGCGACATCAGCAAACTCAGTCAGATGGTGAATGCCGGCGTCTGCAATAAAGACGATGAGGGTCTGCAACTGAGTACAGATGCACAAATACAGCGCTGTTTTTCAGCACTGCATGCGCGTGAAGGGGAAACCTGAATCTCCAGGCTCCGCACACTTTTTTCATTGATTGACTGGCTTGACTGACCGGATTCCTGCTCATGCCAAGGCCCATTCTCAAAACAAAAACTTCCGTACAAGATGCTGTATTGCCTGCGAAAATCTTTGTTTTAAAAACGGGCCGTCAACATGAATATAAAGCCTGGTCTTGCCGTTTTTTTAGCCTGCTGCCAGTCACTGGTTTTACTGCGGCGGCTTTGCGCATGATCCCGATTTCCATCAGTATCAGCCTTGAATTTGCTTGCGAGCAGCCTCTTTCTGTGCGACTTGCTGACGCGCAAACTGGTCTTCCATATCCATCGCCTGTTTTTGCTCTGCAGTCAGTCTTTTGGCACTGATCAATACTGTCTGTGTCATGTCTTGTGCAGCATCAAAAGCCAGTTTCTGGTCTTCGGTCATACGCTTGCCGACGATAGTCACGCTGGCGATATCATGGCTTTCATTCGCATTGACCTGGGTGAATGCGGAGCTGATTGCGAGTGCGCCAGTCAGCAAGGCTACAGACAGGATCACGCCGTTTTTGAATGTGTTTTTGGATGTGTTTTTCATTTCATTTTCCTCTTCAGTGGTTGGTTGATGTGTGTACTGTAGTCTTTGCTTCGTCAAGCTGCGAGGGGCATGCGACGAAATGCATAAATCGCAGAATGAAGTGTAAAAAAGACTTCATCAAACATTTTTTCCGAGTCGGCCCCGGCACGGAATATCAGCGGAAGCCAGGGCAAAAAATGGCGCATGAATAGATACTCCAGCTAACCGACCCACATCAATATTCAGACCAGGGGCTTGCATCTGCCATACAGCATGGCGGGCCCATTTTCAATCGCCCGCTCAAGAGAAGTACTGGCCAGGCTAGCTGGATTTGCTTATTACATTCATGTGAAATGAGAATATTACATATCAATGACATTCATAATTGATATAACAGACATCTGAACATGTGATTGGATCAACAACTTTCCTTCTTTTATCATGGCATTGTTATTAATCAACAAAGGAAATACACATGATCACCGTTATCGTTTTTGCCCAATTGCTGGCCACGATTGTCATGCTGACCGCTGCACTGACTGACTGAGCATTACCTGTTTTAGCAATTTTTTTGAAGTTTTATTGTGCTTTATCTTGCAACGTGCATTATCAGCATGCGCTGTCAGTAAAGACATCAAGTTCGTGACCAGCACCAAAGACTGAAGACCTGGACCAGTCATCACATTCACCGGCGCGACCGATGCGTATCGCGCCAGGCACACCTGATAGTGTGGCTAGCCACGACAGGCGTACAATAGCGGTTTTAGCTGTTCCCGCCTTTTGCCAGCCACACCGCCATGACTATCCTGCTGACCACCCTGAATGCCCGCTATGCCCACGCCTCTCTGGGACTGCGTTACCTGCTTGCAAACATGGGTGAGCTGCAGGCCGTCACCCGTATCCAGGAATTCGTCATCGGTGCTCGCAGTACGGACATCGTCGAAAAAATCCTGGCGCTGCGCCCCGCCGGTGAAAAGTTCATCGTCGGCTTTGGTGTGTATATCTGGAACGTGGTGGAAACCACGCAGATCGTCGCTGTCCTGAAACGTGTTGCGCCCGATGTGGTGGTGGTGCTGGGCGGGCCAGAAGTGTCGCATGAAACCGGTGACCAGGAAATCATACGCCTGGCCGACTATGTCATCACTGGCTGGGGCGATGTCACTTTCCCTTCCCTGTGTCAGCAAATCCTCCATGGTCCGCAACCGCTGATGAAAGTCCATGCAGGTATGCAGCCACCGATGGCCGATATCAAGCTGCCTTACCAGTTGTACAGCGACCATGACATACGCCACCGCACCCTGTATGTGGAAGCTTCGCGTGGTTGTCCCTTCAAATGCGAGTTCTGCCTGTCGGCGCTGGACAAGACTGCCTGGCCTTTTGACATTGATCTCTTCCTGCAAGAGATGGAAAGTCTGTATCAGCGCGGTGCACGCCTGTTCAAATTTGTTGACCGTACCTTCAACCTGAATATCAAGACCAGTCTGAAGATCATGCAGTTCTTCCTGGACAAGCTGGAAGCAGCACCACACGACCCGGTATTCGCCCACTTTGAAGTCGTGCCTGATCACCTGCCAGATGCCCTGAAAGAAGGCATACAGAAATTCCCTGAAGGCAGCCTGCAATTTGAAATAGGCATACAAAGCTTCAATCCCGAAGTACAGGCCCTGATCAGCCGCAAGCAAAACAATGACAAGGCTGCCGAGAACATACGCTGGCTGTGCGAGCATTCACATGCCCATTTACATGTGGACCTGATCGCCGGCCTGCCCGGTGAAACCATGGAGAGCTTCGCGCAGGGCTTCGATAAATTGGTGGCGCTGGGCCCGCATGAAATCCAGTTCGGCATTCTGAAACGTTTGCGCGGCACACCGATTATTCGCCACACAACAGAATATCAATTGGCCTTTGATCCACAACCACCGTATACGATACTGGCCAACCGCGACATCAGTTTTGCCGACATGCAAAGACTGATACGTTTTGCCCGCTACTGGGACATGATTGCCAATTCCGGCCGGTTTAGCCATAGCCTGCCACTGATACTGGCACAGACTCCGTTCGAAAATTTCATGGCCTTGTCAGACTGGTTGTTTGCCAATACCGATGCCACCCACAGGATAGCCCTGGACAAGCTGGCAGCACTGGTTGGCAAATGGTTGCGACAGGTACAAGCTGTGCCTGCTGAAACAGTGGATGCGACCATGTCGCATGATTATGCCGGGCAGGCCATGCACAAGCAGGGACGAGTCAGTACAGAAGACAGCCCACAGGCAAGACAAACCAGAAAAGAAGCGCAAGTTGCACGGGCGCTGCCACAAAGACAGGCTCGCCATCTGGCGGCATGAATAAGTAGATGTTGAAAAATACTCTCTACAACAACTTGAAAAAAAAGTGGTGCAGAATAATGGTGATCCAACTTTGATGGGGAAACAGGAAATACTCAAATTAACTGAATATTGCCTTAGATTTTGGATATCGAACCGGAGTGGCATATAGCATTGATATGCGAATCCGTGCTTTCGTTTACTTTATGGCATAAGTAGCTCTGCCTGTTTTTTCTTTAACTTCAAACATGGCATGCAACAATCAGCGATATATCGCTCCGACAGAATATTTGCAGCTGTCTTTTTTGAAGAAGTTTTCTTAATTATTTTTGGGAATTTCTTGGAACTAGCAAACCATTTTTTTTCTCTCATATAATCATAAGATCGTTCATCCTCGCTACACAATACCTTGCATCCGGAAACTATAAGTAGTGCCGCAATATGAGGGTCATCAAAGTCTTTATCCGCACATAAATTCATTAAGTCACGCATTTTTTCGTCAACCAAATTATCGTCCACTTTTACAACTTTCCCTGCCTTATTCAATTCATTAAAATAACTCAAGAATTTTTTGAGTCGACTTAATTCTTCCCAATATTTACTTCCCCCACAGACCATTTTTCCCTTCCCTTTTATGACCCATTCCAGTACAGGTTTGTAAATGTCATGGTTTTTTGATGAAGGATCAAAAACTACTGGGATGACGTTCATATCGATGACTAAGCACATTTCTACAACCTCATCAGTTCAAGTTGTTCGCTAAGAAAAAAATCTCTGAATTGCTCCGGTTGTTCCAAAGGGTAGCGACCATCACTATCTATAGCAATGCTGTGCACTTTATTTCCTAAGCTTGTTCTTTCAAAAAAAAGCACTTGCGCATCTTTACACTCTCCCTTACTTGTACAAAGACGGAATCTGTCAATTAAATAATCACTGTGTGTTTCTATCAAAAATTTATTATTTGACTTATCACTCGCGTTGTAAATGAACTCCCCCAGTGCTGCTTGGGCCTTTGGATGAAGATGGACTTCTGGCTGCTGAATTGCAATAAATTCTTCACTAGAATTTCGCCTAGCTTCAAGTATTATCGGCAATACTTGTGACACGCCATAACCTACATTCGAAACCAGTAATTCGTTTCCACCAAGATTTACATTTATTTGAAATGGTGAGGACGCTTCTTTACCAAAACGTTTAATACTCACAGATTCAAATAATCCACTCGATTTTCCAAACTCTTTAATGATTGCCGACATTCTGGGTTCTTTGGATTTACCTGTCTTCCCCAGCAACTTATTCAAAATATTGGGGATGTGGCTACCTTCGGAAGAATACTCTGATGCTTCGTTCAAATATATTCTTTCTGGGTTGGCTCTTATAGGTGCTATCCATCGACATTCAGGCGCATCAATTTCTATTTCAAATGTAAAAGTCTTTTTACCCTTTAGTAGATCCTTTCCCTCCAAATCAGCGACAATAAATTGGTAAGCATTGGCAAAAAACAACTGTCTCGGAAAACCTTTCTTAGAGATTTTCTTATAGTCTTTCGATCGACTTTCTAAATGTTCACTAGTACATATTTCAATCAAATTTTTTGCCGAAATATCGCTGCTTTCGATTACTTTATATAGCAATGACCCATTTGAAATAACGGTTGAGATTAAACCTATAGGACTCAAAAAACTATATTTGTGTACAACAGGTAGTCCTTCTTCATTTTTAAAGGTAATTAACCGAAATACCGTTGCCCCTTTTTCATTGCTTACTTTTGTCGAGTCATAATAACCAACAGTAAAATATTTTTTATCTGTTGACTTCTTACTCATGATCTCAGAAAACGATGAAAAATGAAGATCAGGGTCATTAAATGATGGTCGAATCCAAAATCGCGCAGACCCCAAAACTTTAAGTGCCGCCAAAAAAGAAGTCTTACCGGTACTATTTTCACCAACAAGAAAATTTACCGAATGCAAGGGGATCAGTTCAGCTTTAAATCCACGGTAATTATCTAAATATACTGCTTTCAATTTTTTCTCCGTGAAGAGAGTGAGCATAGCGAAATATTGCAAATATAGGTATAGCTCTCTGGGGAAACACGTTTACTATGAATAGAAACATAAGCATGCTAATTATATTTTTAACCACATCAATTTATAATACATGACATAAAATGATTTTGATTTTTTTCATCATTTTTTGTTGTTTTCTTTATATAAAGATTAAATTCCATGAAGTACTATCAAGGAAAAAGGTTTGGCATTTGACAATTATCTCTACTCGCCATTGAACGGTAAACATAGTTGATATTAAAAAACAATGATCCGATGCAACCAATGTCGGAATTGACTTAGCTCTCATAGAAATAGCTACACTAGTAAAACGTGCAACGAAGATGGCGCAGGTAAAAAAATTACGAATAATTATCTGTCACTGATCAGTATGCGACTGATCTCGCCACTTCTTTTGCCGTGCAGGATGGCGGTATTGAGCCTGCGTATCGCCTCGTCATAGTAGGGGCCGACTGCGGCGAAATGCAATTCGTCGATGAGCATGGGCTTGGGCAAGACCTTGAAACCCTGCTCCATGGATTTATCGGATTGCGAGGTTTCATTGCGCAAAATCCTCTGCAGCAATTGCGTCACCTCATCCGCTTGCGAGCGGCGATCACCAAAGGCCATGACGTCCATTCTCTTGTTCAGCAGTTTTTTAAGGCGTGCGCCATTCGAACTGGTGTCTTCTTCGACCTGGAACAAGACATTGCGCTGACTGTCAAAATCATCACCATAACTGGTACCACGCACGACGCCAACAGTCTTGCCTTTCAGGTCCAGCATGCTGTTATAAGTAAAACTGGCATCGCTGCGGGTAACCAACCAGACGTAATTGGCATAGATAGCTTCAGAAAACTGGAAAACCTGCAAACGCTCACGGTTTTTCGACAGGCCGAAAACGATGCCCTCGCCATTCCTGGCGTTGTTGAGCAAGCGCGTCCAGGGATAACGGCGGATCTCGAATTTCACCTGTAGTTCGCGTTCAAAAAAATTCAGCAACTGACGGATTTCATCGCGTATGGGGACGATGTCGCCTGCTTCATTACGTAGTTCCCTGACCAGCAGCACCAGCCTGTCATTCTGTCCCCCATCTGCCGCCATTGGCGCAGGCGAGGCCAGCAACAGTGCCACACATGTCAGCAGTTTCAAAGCATGCGCTACAGACTGCACAAGTCTGCGAAATCGCCATACTGACTTCGCATGAAAATACATCATCATGGCCTCTAGTGGACTGTAACAGTAGAAACAGGAGTGAAAGGCGCTTGCCCGGCGATCGGGACAAGGCGCAAAGCACAGTGATAGTGAACTATCGCGAGCATTTGCAACGCAGTCATGGGCGTCGCGCAAGCGGAAGGCACTCTGTTTTCTACTGTTACAGTCCACTAGCTCAGTCCGTCATCAACAGGCGCATCAATCGGATTTGATCAGGCAAATTTGTCCAGCAGGCTGGCCAGGCGCCTGGTACTGGCGACGGCTTCTTCGGTCGTATCCGCCTTTTCTGCATGCGTCACCACTGCGCTGGTCAGCAAGGTGACAAAAGACCGGTCAAGCGCCTTGCGGGCGGCAGACATCTGTTGCGCCACTGCTTCGCAGTCCGCAGGCACAGCTGCCTTGGCGATCAATTTCTGTACGCCGCGCAATTGTCCTTCTACCCTCGCCAACCTGTGTAGCAAGTCTTTCTTCTGCTGCTCACTCAGGGCTGTACCTTGCACTATTTTCAGCGGGGCAGTATCTGCCATGATCTTGCTCCTTGATGATCGATGCGCGCATGCACCGCATTACGGCATCCTGTCTTGTCGTGGTGCTGCCCCCTGTGGGTGCAGCCGTTTCATATACTCTACCGAGTATATTGGTATCAATCAAGCCCGTCGCGGCAAACGTATCTTTACCAGCAGACCCCGGCGGTCCTGGTCTGTTTTCACTGCGTAATCAAGACTGACCTCGCCATCATGCAGGCGCACAATATCATGCACTATGCACAGACCCAGACCCGTGCCACCCGGGTTGACGACCGAGCTGGATGAAGCACGGTAAAAAGGTTCAAAAACTTTTTCGCGATCCGCTTCCGGTATGCCGGGCCCGCTATCTTCCAGGTCCATGCAAGCCTTGCCGTCCTGCTGATAAACACGCAGGACGATGCGCCCGCCCTCCGGGGTATAGCGTATGGCATTGTCAAGCAGGTTACTGAGCATTTCATGGAGCAGCAGGGCCTGGCCACGATAGGGCACATCCTGGTCGGCTTCCAGCGACAGGTCGAGTTGCTTGCGCACGGCCGGCATCGCCAGTTCCAGGCAGACCTGCTGGGCCAGCTGGTTGAGCAGGGCATCGTCGACTTCAGCCGCAACGGCACCGTGGCCGGTGCGCGCCAGTGTCAACAGACGGTTGGCCAGATGCACGGTGGCATCCGTGGTCTGGGCAATGCTGGCGACGATCTGGCGCATGGCGACCGGGTCATTTTCCCGCAGGGCCAGTTCAGCCTGGGTCTTTAAGACGGTCAGCGGAGTGCGTAACTGATGCGAAGCATCGGCAATGAAACGCTTTTGCCCGTTGATCAGGGTCTGCAGACGGGCCATGTAACCATTCATGGCATTGACCAGCGGCCGTATTTCCTTGTGCACGACATTCGGGTCAAAGTCCGACAGATCGGTGGGTTCGCGCGCCTCCACATCGGCGCGCAATTGCATGATCGGTGACAGTACAAAACGCAGGGCCACCCAGACCATCAGCGCCACCGCCAGTACCAGCGCAGCCTGGCGCAACAGGGTATCGATCAGTATCTTGCGTGACAGACCACGCCTGGCATCGAGGGTTTCGCCCACTTCTATCAGGGCAATGCCGCGCATCTGGTCGTCATACACCGGCTGATGCAAGGCCGCGATACGGACCGGCTGGTCCTGGTAGTCTGCATGAAAGAAATGCACCAGGGCCGGATAGATTTCAGAACGCGGTACATTTTTGGGCAAGTCAGGCAGGTCTTCATAGCCCGAGACAAATTCGCCATTGACTCCAGTGACCTTGTAATACAGGCGACCGAGCGTATCGGTTTCAAAACTGTCAAGCGCCACATAGGGGACATTGGCAACAACCTTGCCATCGAGTATCTGCACCCTCTCTGCCAGCGCGCGTGCCGATGACAATAGTGACCTGTCATACGCCAGGTCTGCCGCATCCAGGGCATTGCGGTAGACGGAAAAGGCATTCAGGGCCACCAGCAGGACCAGGGGTATCAGCAGCCAGCGCAAGAACTGGCCGCGCAAACTGCCCAGGCGGTAGGGCCTGGCCATCAGCGCGCTTCCAGCAGATAACCTATGCCGCGCAGGGTGACGATCACCACTTTGCCGGCACTGACTGTCTCCAGCTTTTTGCGCAGGCGATGAATATATATTTCTATCGCATCGAGATTGGCGTCGTCATCAAGGGCAAATACTTCATCAAACAATTTGTCCTTGGAGACCGCCTGGCCGGGCCGGCTGATCAGGGTTTCCAGTACTGCATATTCACGCGGCGTCAGCGACAAGGCCTGCCCATCATAATGGAACTGCCGGCTCACCGTATCAAAACTGAGCGCCCCACAAGTCAGGGTCACGGCCTCATTGCCCTGGGCACGGCGCAGCAGGGCCTTGACCCGCGCTTCCAGTTCGGCCAGCTCAAAGGGCTTGGGCAGGTAATCGTCGGCGCCGGAATTCAAGCCCTGCACACGATCATTCAGACCGCCACGGGCAGTCAGTATCAGCACCGGGGTCTTGCTGCCACGCGCACGCATGCGCTTTAACACTTCCATGCCATCCATTTTTGGCAGACTCAGGTCAAGGATGACCAGGGCATACTCTTGTGTATGTAACAGGGCATCGGCATCAGCACCGTTGAGAGCAGTTTCTACCGTCAGGTGTGCATCACGCAAGGCCTTGGCCAGCCAGTGGGACAACTCAAGATGATCTTCAACTAAAAGTATGCGCATAAATAAAAGCCTGTTCAGCCCTGATATGAAGCCTCGGGTTTAAGTCTTGATAACTCCGTCCCCTCTAGGCTACCAGCAGGCTGGAACAGCGTCACTATTCATGTAACTATTTCTGACAAGAAAACTGCTTGGTTTTCGGTAAACCATATCGCAATCCCGGCAAGCTTGACCTAAGATATTTCCATGGACTTACCATAAAACAAGAGAATTTTGTGCATTCAACAACAGGAGGCCAAAATGAGTATGACGTCCATCTTAATAAGATTGTCTCTTTGGCAAAAATTTGTTTTATTAAGTGTTATTGCCCTGATACTGGCGAGTATTCCCACAGCATTGTATTACTTTGAATCATCCAAAAATCTGGACGCGGCACTAGCCGAAAAACAAGGCTTGCCAGTCATGACGCAAATACTCAAAACCGTGCAGCTGACACAGCAGCACCGTGGTTTGTCTGCGCTGGTGCTCGGTGGTGTCAGCAGTGAAAAAGACAAGCGCGAGGCCAAACAGAAAGAAGCTGATGCAGCCTATACCAGTATGGCCGCCTATGTCAAAACCATCAACGACAAAGCCATCACGGATGCCTGGACCAAGGCAGAACAGGACTGGAATACCTTGCGTGAACAGGTAAGCAAGGCGACCATCACAGTGCCTGGCAGTTATCAGGCTCACAGCGCACTGGTGCCCAAACTGTTGTTGGTCAACGATCTCATCGGTGACTATTACGGCCTGAGCCTTGACCCTAATATAGACAGTTATCAGCTAATACAGGCCATGTATTATATCCAGCCCTACCTGACTGAAGAGCTGGGTCGCATGCGCGCCAAAGGGGCTGGGCTGCTGGCCAAGAAAGAAGCCACACTGGAAGACAAGATGGTCGTCTCGGACCTGATTGCCAGGTCGAATGACCGCAACCAGCAAATGAATAATTCTTTCAACAAAGCGGTGCTCAGCAATCCCGATATCGAGAAAAAGCTTGGCGCCATCATGATGGAAGCCACCGGGCAGGCCACAGGTGCGATGAAACTGGCGACGGAAAAAATCGCCAAGGCCGAAACCCTGGATTTCTCATCGGTGGACTATGTGCAGGTAACGACCCGCGCCATTGATACCCAATTTCAGCTCAATGCGGACGCCAGCAAGGAATTACACAGCATACTCGACCAGCGCATCAGCGATTTTTACAAGCTCCGCTGGACCATGATCGCTTCCATGCTGGTGCTGATCAGCGTGGCCGGCATGTTTGCCAGGGCCATTGCACGTTCAGTCAGCGTCCCGCTGGAACAGGCCATCACGGTAGCCCAGCATATTGCCAGCGGTGACTTGCGCTTCCCCGTTGATGTCAGCGGCCACAATGAAACCGGGCGTCTGCTACAGGCGCTGGAAGACATGCGCGTCAGCCTCATCGGCATAGTCGGCAATGTCAGGGACAGCATACAAAATATCAACAATGGTACGCACGATATCGCCAAAGGCAATGTGGATTTGTCAGCCCGTACCGAAACCCAGGCTTCCAGCCTGGAAGAAACCGCCTCGTCCATGGAACAGATGACCGGTACGGTCAGACAGAATTCAGACAGTGCCAGGCAGGCCAACCAGCTCGTCAATGACGCCAGCAAGGTCGCTACAGCGGGTGGCGGTATCGTCAACCAGGTCATCCACACCATGGAGGCCATCAACGGTAGTTCACGCAAAATTTCTGAAATTATCGGCGTCATCGACGGTATCGCCTTCCAGACCAATATCCTGGCCCTGAACGCCGCCGTCGAAGCCGCTCGTGCTGGCGAACAGGGACGTGGTTTTGCCGTCGTCGCCACCGAAGTCCGCAACCTGGCCCAGCGCAGCGCCACCGCCGCCCGCGAAATCAAGGACCTGATAGGCAGCAGCGTAGAACAGGTAGACGCCGGCAACGAACTGGCAGGCCATGCAGGCAAGGCCATGAATGACATCGTCGCCAGCGTCAAACGCATCACCGACATCATGTCAGAAATCGTCACCGCCACCGCCGAGCAAAGCACAGGCATAGAACAGATTGATCACGCCATCACCCAGATGGACGAAATGACCCAGCAAAACGCCGCCCTGGTCGAACAGGCCGCTGCTGCTGCCGAAGGCTTGCAGGAACAATCACAGGCGCTGGTGCAGACGGTGAGTGTGTTCAAGCTGTAGTCGTACAATACTTTCCCAACAGCAAAGGGACTCTTATGCGTCCCTTTGATTTGTTGAGTTGCCATGCACAGCGCAATCTGGAATGAAGTCACCAGCGTAGGTAATATCCTGCAAGACGTCCGGTTTCATTACCGGATCGTGGCAATTTCACTTCGATTATCCAGTAGCGATTTTTTGCTTCGACAAGCTGACCATACCTTCAATTTCTAACAATCGCATCGAGCGGTAAACGCCTCAAGGCTACACCGTCACTTCCGAAAACATGCAGTGCTCGGGGCGGCAGCGAAAATGCGACGTTCTGTCCCACGCGGAGCTCCTCATTCTGGGTTTTTGCCACCAGCGTTGCTTGCTCGTCCGTCCATTCGAGATGGACGTAACTGTGCTCTCCCAATGCCTCCACGTGGACGATCCTGGCTCGCCGCTCCCCCTGCCCAAGCACCACGTGTTCGGGCCGA
Organism: Undibacterium paludis; assembly: GCF_022568815.1. Lineage (GTDB taxonomy): Bacteria > Pseudomonadota > Gammaproteobacteria > Burkholderiales > Burkholderiaceae_D > Undibacterium. The sequence goes on from NZ_JAKZHX010000012.1 coordinate 92,868, forward strand.
ATACCTAAGGTCAGCGTTGCACCCGGCGCTAGCTCGTCACCGTCCACGCCTACAGCGCAGTGCTGTCCTTGTAGCATGGTCACGATGCCATTTGGCGCTACAGTTTGAAGGCTGGCCTTCAGAAGATTCATCGCCGGCGAACCGATAAACCGCGCCGCAAACAGATTAGCCGGCTGGTGATACAGTTCCAGCGGCGTACCGATTTGCACCACGTTTGATTGGCCAGACGCATCGGCGGCGGGACACAACAGTACAATCTTGTCCGCCAGCGTCATTGCTTCCACCTGGTCGTGGGTGACATAAATCATGCTGGCCGAGGCAAGTGTGCGGTGCAGGCGCGCGATCTCCAGCCTCGTCTGCGCACGTAGCGAGGCATCCAGATTAGACAAGGGCTCGTCGAACAGGAACACCTTGGGCTTCTTGACGATGGCGCGACCGATTGCCACCCGCTGACGCTGGCCGCCGGACAGTGCGCCCGGCTTGCGCATCAGCAGCGGTTCCAGTTGCAGGATGCGCGCGGCATCCATGACACGACGCTCGATTTCCGCCCGCGGTAGCCGTTGCCGGGTCAGACCGAACGCCATGTTGTCGTACACCGTCATGTGCGGATACAGCGCATAGCTCTGGAAGACCATGGAGATATTGCGTTCAGCCGGCGGCACATCATTAATCGTCTGGCCATCGATGGTGAGGGTGCCAGCGCTGACCGACTCCAGTCCTGCGATCAGCCGCAACAGACTCGATTTTCCGCAGCCCGAGGGGCCGATAAATACGCAGAACTCGCCCGGCGCAATCTCCAGGTTGATGTCCTTTAGGACGTGCTGGCCGTTGTAAGACAGCGCGATATGATTGAGGCTAACTTGCGTCATGGATTTCCCGTTCTACTTGATGCCACTGGACTGGTCGTTGATGTCCAGGAAGCGCCGGTTCAGTGTGATGTACATGATCAAAATCGGCAAGATGGAAATGACCGAGCCAGCCATGATCAAATTCCATGACGATGATTTGGCATACTGCTTGGCCACTGCGTTCAGGCCCTGCGTCAGCAGATACTTGTCGACGCTGGAGATGAACAGAAGCGGTTTCATGAACTCGTTCCAGATGCCCATGAAGACAAAGATGGCTTGAGTGGTCAGCGCCGGCCTGGCCATCGGCAGCACAATGCAGAAAAAGCGGTGCAGTCGTCCCGAGCCGTCCAGCGTGGCGGCTTCCTCAATCTCCACTGGGAAGTTGACGAAAAACTGTCGCATCATGAAGATGTAGCCGATCGATACCGCTGAAGTCAGGATCACCGACAGATGCGTATCGACCAGCCCCATGCGCGCGACGATCATGTAGGCAGGAATCATGGTCACCTGGCTGGGTACCATAATCAGCAGCATCAAGGTCTGGAATACCAGCCCACGGCCACGAAAACGGAAGCGCGCCAGAGCGTAGCCTGCCATGGTATTGAACAGCACATTGAGCAGCGTAACCACTGTCGCCACCAGCAGCGAATTCCACAGCCATTGATAGAATGGGCCTTGAAGAATTGTCTCGTAGGCCGCCAGCGTTGGTACCTGCGGCCAAATACTTCCCGCCTCGGCGATCTCACGCGGACTCTTGAGCGAGGTAAGGATGGCCCAGACAAATGGTGCTAGCGTTAGCAGGCTATACAAGGTCAGCACAGCATACAGCAGGCCGTTGGTATAGGATAGGCGCTTCATCGGTTGGCCCCTTCCAGGCGCACAAAGCGATTGAGGACCAGCGTTGCACAGAAAATAATCAAGGTCAACACCACCGCCAGCGCACAGGCCAGGCCCATGGTGTTGTAGTTCTTGAAAGCATAGTGGTAAATCAGCAGCGTAAAGGTCAAGGTAGCGTTTTCCGGCCCGCCCTCACCCCCAGACAGGATGAAGGCCTGGTCGAATACCTGGAAGCAGCCGATCAACCCCATGGTCAGCACATAACAGGTAATCGGCATCAACTGCGGCACGCTGATCTCCCAATGGCGGCTGACAGGACCGGCGCCGTCCAGCAAAGCCGCCTCATACAGCGAACCGGGAATTTCCTGCAAGCCTGCCAGGAACACCACCATGAAATGGGGGATCGTTGAAAACACATTCATCATCATGATGATGCCCAGCGCCCATTTCGGATCACCCAGGAAGTTGATGCCGATGCCCAGGTGCTGCTGCAAGAACAGCACCACCACACCGTTGTTATTGAACAGCCACATGAAGATCATGGTCATGGCCGCCGATGAGGTCAGCGTCGGCAAAAACAGCAGGGTCACGAAGCTGCGCTTGAAACGGATTTTGCTGTTGATGGCGCAGGCCAGTACCATGGCCAGCACCGTTTGCAGCGGCACCACCACCGCCACGTACAATATCGTGTTGTAGCAAGCCGCCCAGAACTTATCGTCGTCGACCAGATAGGCGAGGTTGCGCAAGCCGACAAAGGTATGACGCCCAGACACCAGGTCCATCTTCTGCACTGACATATATAGCGCATAGACGATAGGTGCCAGTGTGAACAGACCGACCACCAGCAGCGCCGGCAACAGGAAGGCATAGGCACCGATGACCGCGCCACGCGGCACGCGGATGCGCCTGATCATAGAAATAGTTGCCATGGCAGCCTTCATCGCTGACGCTCGATTTCGCGGTTGGAGACGGTTTCGGCTTTTTCCAGCGCCTGCTGCAGCGACTTGCTGCCGTTGAACGCGGCCAGGAACTGGTTGCCGAAATTGGTGTTCAGTATCGGCAACTCAATGCCGCGCGACCACACCGTGGCATAGCTGGCCCCCTCTACGTGCGCCGCCAGCGCTGGGACAGTACGCACTTGCATCGCCGCCTCGACGCTACGCCTGGTCGGCAGCGTGCCGGAGGCGCTGGCCCACAACCGCTGGCCGGGGCCAGTCATATAGCGTGCAAAGCGCAGGCCGGCTGCCTTGTTCCTGGCGCCGCGCGGCACCGCATAGCCGACCACAAACGCCATGGTCTGCTTGCGCTGGTTCACGGTCGGCATTTCGCGCGTGACGAATGGCACGTCCCCGTAATCGTTCTTTAACGCGGGCTGCACCCAGTTCCCCTCCATCATCATGACGGTACGCTGCGTACCGAAAGCAGCGCCGGGCCAGTCGGCACCCAGATCGTCCTTGGGCGAATACAAATACTTCAGCAAATGGCCACTGACCAACTGATTCAGGTAGGCATAGGCAGCAGCATTGCCGATAAAGTGGGCGTGGCCATCGGCACCGATCAGGGGCTGACTCGAGGTCTCCAGCGCTGCCAAGTGGCGTGCCAGATCCTTTTCGACAATCATCGCCGCCACTCCGCGTGGCAGGCGAGCTTGTAAGGTCCGGGCAAAGCGCATCAGGCCATTGAAATCGCGCGGCACGTCATCGGGATAGTAACCAGCCTGCTTGAGCAGGCGTGGGTTCAGGTATAGCGCCAGAGTCGAATAGTCCTTGGGCAGGCCATACAGCTTGCCGTCGCGGCCACGAAAGGCCTGTAGGAATTGTGGATAAAAATCGGCCAGGTCGGCCGGGCTCAGTTCCAGTGGCTCCAGTACATCGCTTTCGATCAGCACCGGCGCCTCGGACGCATCCAGGTAAAATACATCGGGCGGGTTGCTGGCGGCAAACCGTGACTTGAGCACGTCCTGGTATTTATCTTCGATCACCTGCTTACGTACCGCGATACCGGTGCTGCGGGTGAAGGCGGCGGCGGCCTGGTCGAAGGCCGCGACCTCGGCCGGGGATGAACCCCACACCGCCACGGTGACGGCTTCGACGGCTTGCGCAGGGGCTGTCAGCGCCAGCATCGTACACAGCAAGACAATGCCCCGGCGCTCGACTTGCTTATCCATAGTTGGTCTCCTGATACTTCGTTGGCCGTGATCGGCGCATCGTGTGGTCGGCATAGAAGTCAGCTCATCAAGTCATTGTACTAGCGGCCAGCGGCGGCCGCACTGCCAGATAGACCGTGCTCCACAGCTGCACGGCGTTGGCTTCGTCGGTAGTGGCCGCACCAGGGCCGAACGGCTGCAGACGATATTGGCCATCGCCCCAGGTCCAGGACCACAACTCGGAATTGCTTTGTGCCTGGGTCGACTGAATCACCGGCCACAGCGCCTGCTGCGCCGCCACCAGCAAGTCGCGTGTGCTGACAGGCAAGTCCACGCGCAGCAGTTGCCGCGCCAGGCCAGCGGCCAGCAAGGCTTGCTGCCATGACCACACCACTGCGCCGTGGTAGCGGTCCGGGCCAAACAAAGGCCGCAACGCATCGCTGGCATATGCGCCGTTCGCCACCACCAGGCCGACGCCGGTCATCAGGCCAGCAGGGTACGGCCGCATCATGGCAGCCAGCTCGCGCTCAATCACGTCGGTGGGCGGCTGCAGCAACAGCAGCGCGAAGCCGAAGTCGGAATGCAGCACCGGGATAGGCTGGTGCTGTGCGTCAAGCGCGATGGCGCTGAAGGCCAGCCCCTGCTCATCCAGGCTGGCCAGAGCCGGTGCTGCATCGATGCCCAGTTCCTGCGCGCAACGGCGCACACTGAGCTGCGTCGAGGTGGTGTCGCGCTGCACCGCAAAGTAGGCCGGAACCTGTTCTTCCCACAACTGTGCCAGTCCGGCCGCCGTGGCGTCGTCCGGCAGATACGGCGCCAACAGGCCGCTGGCATGAAGCGCGGCGATGGCGTGCAACGCCGCCGGCACCAGAATGGCGTTGACGTTGTACGACACCACACCGCCACCCAAGCCGTCCGCACTGTCGCGCCAGTCGCCTGTGACCTGGCCATTTCGCAGGTGGATCAGCGTATCGACGCCGGGTCGCTGAGCGTAGTCGCTCGCCAGTCGCTGTACCAACTGGAAGTTGCGGCACAGCGCAGTGCCGTAAGACTCTCCATCAGCAGTTTTTTGGGCTAGCCATTCGGCAGCGTGCTGCGCGCTGCCTGCATGCTCCAGCAAATAGGCTCTGGCGACCGGCGCCAGCATGAAGTCGTCATCGACCATCTTGTAGTCGTACACGGGGACGCCGCCGCTACCGTGCAGCAGCGCCATCTCGCCGATGTCTTCTTCATGGGCGACGGCTCCCTTAGGATCAAGCCGTTCCAGCACCGACGCCAGGCCGGCCTCGGTAGCCTGGCGTGTCAGTGCCGGCATCAGCAGCATCAGCGACATCAGGGTATCGCGACCGAAATAGGTGTTGAAGCGCCACGAGCCGGCCAGCAGCTTGTCGCGGTAGCTGAGAAACGCCAGACTCTGGCGCGCGCGCAAGGTGCCGGCCGTCGGTTCGCGCAGCAACTGGTCCGCAGGCAAAGGCTGCAACGCGGGCTCGCCCGTCAAGGCGGTCAGGCGCAGTTGCAGCATCTGCCCGGCGGTACTTAGCGTGATTTGCCCGTGGGCGTCAGTGCTGACGCTGCCGTTAAGCACTTGTAGCACCATGGCGTAACCGGCCGAGCCGTCGATGCGGTCGCGCGACCAGCGCACGCTGTTGGTGCCCATATGCATGGTGTTGTGCATACCGGGTGGCAAGCGGCGGTCGTGCTGGTAATCGCGCAGCACACGTGCTGAGCTCAGCACGGCACCGCTCACGATCAGACGTGCGCGGTCAACGCCGATGTCAACCGTGACGCCGACCAGCAGCCGCCCCTGGTCGTCCTTGCTTTGCGCGGCCTGCAGTTGCGTCGCCCCATGCCAGAACAGAGCCGCGCCATCAGGCTCGAACCAGAGGCCGGTAGCGCTGTTCCCGGCCGGGAAGGCAGCCAGCAGGCGTGCTTCTGTGCCGGAGGTAAGCAACAGGTGGACTGCGACCGGTCCCTCGCGCAGGAATTCGTTGGCGACCAGCCCCTCAGGCAGGGAGAAGCGCAAGACTGATTCGGTGGTATTCGGCATCGGGTGAATCTGTTCCATGAATAAGTTCCAAAAAACTGGTGATAAAAAACTGTCAGATACGTGGCTCAGGACAGCGTCAAGATCTCGCGGTCTACGCCGACACGACGGATTTCCAACGTCTTCGAGCGCCAGGACAAAGGCATCTTGCGCCGATGGCAGCTAGCGTCATCGATAGTCATTGATAATCATTTATATAACGGGCCAGGTCGATGGTGACAGCCACGCTGGCCCGCTCATCCTGCGCGCTGGTCTGTACTACTGCGAAACCCAGGAGCACGACAATGCTGGGATATTTTTCCATGTATAGCAAAAAAATCCGGATGACTTTCACGTCACCCGGTAAAGAGCACAACATTTAAAACGATGCCGTCAGACTGAGCTGCATATTGCGGCCGAGGATGGAACGGGCAAAGAAGTAATTTCCACTGGCAACTTCAGTGAAGCCAGCGCGTGGATTACCTTCTGTCAGGCCGATGCTGTTGGTCAGGTTCTGCACGCTGAAGTTGAGCGCCAGCGTTGGTGACAGCTGGTAATTCGCACCCAGCGCCACCGTGTGATACGACGGTAGCACAAAGGAGTTGGCGGCATCGGAATAGCGCTTGCCGACCTGATGGTAGGACAGGTAGACCTCGCCCTTGTTATCCGGCAGCAGTAGGGTCGGCGTGATGGTGAAGTTATGGTCCGGCACACGCTCGGGGTGCGAGCCCAGGCTGGCGGTGTCCACGGTGCCGGCCGACGGTCCGCTGACACTTTTGATCTTCATCGTCGAGTGTTGCACCACACCCGTCACATTCAGGCGGGCATAGCGCACCGGCTTCCATTGCAGATCGTACTCAAGGCCGTTGACCACGATGTCGCCGGCGATCCGGGTTTCCAGCGAGTCACCTTTCAGCAGGCGGCTGAACTGGTAGTCCTTGAAGTTAGTGCGGAACACCGTCAGCGATGCTGAGAAGCCGCGACGCTGATAGCGCGCACCCAGTTCACCAAAGCTGAGGGGTGTCACCGGATTCTCGTTATTGGCCTGGTAGCTTTTCGAATAGCGCGCATAGGCGGCCAGGTTGTCGTTGATCAGGTAGTTGCCCCCTGCCGTGAGTGAGCTGTTGTTGGTCGAGCCATTGTCGACGTAGTCGTACTGGCCATTAAACGCTGGCATGGTGTTATTGACCATGATGTTGTCGGCATCGGTGCCATCGGGCTTGCTCGATCCCGGAATCGCCACCGTCGAGCCTTGCGGCCGCCAGGCGCGGTAGCGCAAGTGTTCCAGGCGCGCGCCGGCGTCCAGGCGCAGGCGGTCGTTGAACTGGTATTCATCGTTCAGGTAGAAGTTTTGCGACGACAGTGACGAGCGGTTCACGCCCACGCCCCAGGGGTTGTATTCAAGCACGCCCTTGTCAGTCAATTGACCGACCACCTTGCGAGCGCCGTCAATGGCGACGATGTCGAGACGGGCCGGGTTGTTACGCACTTCGCCGAGGAAGCGCGTATTGCCGTCATTGCTGCTCTGCTCATCCTGATTGATGGTCAGCAAGCCGGCGGTCAGGCTATTGCGGGCCGTCGTCCATGTCAGGCTTACGTCGTTGACGAAGTTCTGGCGATAGGCGCGGTTCTTGGCAGAGATATTGTCGGTCAGCAGACCGTTGCCGCTGACATTGGCCAGATTGGCGCCCGCATAGATAGTGCCGCTGGCAACGCCGCGGATGGCCGGCATGGTGCCGGGGAAGCGCGCCAGCATGGCACTGATGTCGCCGTTGAGTGCTGGATTCAAACGGTCCGCGGCGCTGCGCAGGCTGTTGTTGTCAAAAGTGAAGACGGCGTTGAAATCGTTCTTGAAGTTCGTGTATCGCCCCTTGGAACGCAAGGTGAAGGCATCGCTCAGGCGCTTCTCAAAGTTGTAGCCGATCGAGCCTGACTTGGTGGCCACGCCTTCGGTCAGGTCGTTGGTCTGAACGCCGTTGGAATTGCGGCCAGCCTGCACCGCGTTGTCCGGGCTCAGCAGAGTACCGTAGTTGCCGTTGAAGCCAGGTACCGGCTCCGGATGGGAAGGATTCTGAAATGGGGTCGGTAACAGAAAGGTGTTGTGATCGTCGACCAGCTTTATGTTGACGCTGAATTCGCCGTCGCCCCATTTGCGGCCCACGTAGGCGCGCAGCAGGCCGCCATGGTCGGCGGTAAAGCCAACGTCGCGCACCGAGTCCGAGTTACGGTAGAAGCCACCAAAGCCAGCGTACCAGCCATTGCCGATGGCACCGCCGTAGCGTATGTCGATGCGCTTGGTGCCGTAGTCGGAGCCGGTCAGGCGCAGTACCCCCTCGGGTTCATCTTTCGAGCGCACCGTGATGAAGTTGACTGTGGCACCGGCGCCATTCACGGTCAGGATACCGGAGGTGCCTCCCCGAACCGCTTCCATGCGGTCAATCGACAATTCCTGCTTGAGGATGGTGTCCGCCAGGCCCGGATGGTAGAACACCGGCAATCCGTCTTCGGACAGCTGGACGAAGTTCTGACCGCCGCCAGCCAGGCCGCGTACCGTGTAGTTATTCGACACCTCGCCCCCGGAATCCTCGACCATCATGCCTGGAATCAGTTCCAGCGCGCTGGCCGTGCTGCGCGGTGCCTTGCGGTCCAGGTCGGCGCGGTCGGCGCTTGTGACGGCGACCGAGCTTTCACGCACAGTTCGCTTGAGCGAAGTGCTGCCGGTGACCACAACCTGATTGAGTTTGTCGTCTGCCGGCGCCTGTTTAGCGGCAGCGACAGCCTCGGTTGCAGTGGCAGCTACTTCTTGCGCCTGAACCTGCTGCGTCAGCGTCCACACTGCGAGGGCGATGGTGGACAGCACAAATCCTTTGCGATTCCTCATTTTAGTCTCCGTTTATTATCTTTTTGTTGCGATCATAATCATAAATGATTGAGCAACCGGTTTTTCTTATTTGAGCAACCGGTTGCTCAACGAATTTGATTATGCAATGCAAAAAAATTATTTGCAATTGAATTTTGTGCGGCGGCGCAATACACAAGCTTATCGCATCGGGCACAAATGGCGGTATCATGCCGCTTTTGGGTTGGCCTGCAGGGCCGGGGGAGCCGTAGTGAAGATGACGCTGGACCAACTTGCGCTAAATCTCGGCGTGTCGAAAGGTACGGTAAGCCGCGCGTTGAATGGCAAGGGCCGCATGGCGGAAGAAACGCGCCAGCGCATCCTGGCGGCGATGGATGCCTCTGGCTATACGCCGGACCGTACCGCGCGCGAGCTCAGCCTGCGCTCACGTCACAGCGTCGGCATTTCCTTGAACAAGGGCGGCTTCGGCCCCTACTTCACCCTGTTCTGGCGCGCATTGGTGCAGGTGGCTGGCGAACGCGGTACCCGCTTTGTCGAAATGAGCGCGCCGCTCGATAGCTACGCGCGACTGCCCGATGCTGTCCTGCTACACAATACCGACGAAGTGCAAGAGCGCCTGGCATTGCTGGCGAAGCGCAAAGTGCCGTCGGTGGTGCTGGGTCACCAGCCGAATGCTGCTTTTGTGGTGCCGGACGACGCAGGCGGTGGCGCCGATGCAACACGCTGTCTGTTGGCGTTGGGTCACCGAGTGATTGGTTTTGTCGGCATGCCGACCGCGCAGCAGTCCGATGTCGATCGCCGTCATGGCTACCGTAGCGCGCTGACCGCAGCGGGCATAGGCTTGCGTCCTGAGTTGGAACTGGATGGCCAGTTTTCGGTGTTGGGTGGTTATCGCGCCGTACGTCGCGCATGGGAAAGCGGTTTGCGTTTCACCGCACTGTTCTGCGCCAGCGACGAGATGGCGATAGGCGCCATCGGCGCGCTGGAGGACTTGGGGCTGCAGGTACCGCAACAGATATCAGTAGTCGGATTCGATGGCCTGCCCGGCATGCCTTATGAATTGACCACGGTCGTGCAGGACATCGAACGCATCGCAGTGGAAGCAATCGCACTGGCGGAACAATTGATCGACGGAGGACCGCTACGCGAGATCGTGGTTCCTGTGACACTTCGTCTGGGCGCGACTACGGCTGCATGCTCCTCCTTTTGAACAATAGATGAGGTGCTCTGTCATTAGCGGAAACTCATGTTTCAAACAGTCTGGGGTTGTTGATTGACATGTTCAGCAAAAGCTCTGCTGAGGAGCTCCCCAGGTCAAGGAAATACGTCGGATATGAGGATATATCAAAAAAAAATGTCCCTTGCGTATGACACTATGACACTGGCTTACGAATAGCCAAACATAGTCAATTTTTCCTAATCCCTCACTGCAAGCAAACTGAAAGCCGCCAGGCCCTATGCTCTCTGACAAAAAATATCACGGAGACTACCATCATGAAGCCCTTACGCCTCAGTTTATTCCTGCTCGCCTGCCTGATGACGCCAGCCATCGCCAGCGCAGAGGGCAAAATCGTTATCGGCCAGTCTGTCGAATTATCGGGCCAGGCCACCGGCAAGGAAAACCGCGAAGGGGCGCAGTTATACTTTGACTGGCTCAACAAGCAGGGCGGCATCAATGGCAAGACCGTGGAACTGATCAGCTATGACGACAAGCGCGACCCGGCACTGACCAAAGCAAATACCCTCAAGCTGATCAATGAAGACCATGCCGTCGCCCTGTTTGGCTATCGCAGCACACCCACCATAGAAGCCATACTGCCGTTGCTGGAGAAACATGCGATACCCCTGATAGCACCTTTTTCCGGCGCGCAAAGTCTGCACCAACCCTTGCAGCCCTATGTGTTCAATTTGCGCGCCAGCTACCAGGATGAAGCGGCCAAGATGGTGGCCTCGCTGGCTGACCTGAGGATCAGCAAGGTCGCCATCCTGCATCAGGACGACAGTTTCGGCAAAGATGGCTTGCAAGGCTTTGTCAACAGCCTGGGGCAACGCTCGATGAAGGCTGGCGTGGTCGCCAAATATGACAGGAAAGAGATGAAGCTCGATGCTGCTGTAGCCAGCATTGCAGCCACATCACCACAAGCGGTATTGATGGCCTGTACCCCGGCTGCGTGTGCAGACTTTATCCGCCAAATGCAAAAAACCGGGCAAAAACCACAGTTTTTGATGCTGTCAAACGTCAATTCAGACGATTTTTTCAAATCCCTCGGTAGTGAAGGTCGTGGCATCGGCGTCATGCAAGTCATGCCTTACCCCAGGGACATCGGTGTCCCGGTGGTACGGGACCTGCAAAAATTGCTGAAATCGACAAAAAACCCGCCGCCTTTGTCCTATGCTGTACTGGAAGGTTATGTAGCAGCCAAACTGATGACAGAAGCCCTGCGCCGTGCCGGCAGCAATCCGGACGCCAGGAAAATCATGCAGGCACTGGAAAACATGCACAACGTGGACCTGGGTGGTGTACAGGTAGGCTACGGCAGCAAAGACCATGATGGCTCACATTTCGTCGAATTGACCATCGTCGGCAAAAATGGCGTGATATTAAGATAAATGCAAGGTAAGCTGACCGGGGCAAGCGAATACGACACAAAGATGATGAAATGCACTCAGGCAATTTGTGAAAGCGTACTGAAAGTTTCAATTCGGTATGATCCATGCAATCCACCTTACATGGTCTTATCATGCAAATCCGGCGTACACAACTGACCCTGATACTGGCAAGCCTGCTTGCCGGTCTGCCTGTCGGCATGAGTAGCCAGGTCTATGCCCTCGATAAGCCCGCGGCAGAAAAACCCTTATGCATCGTTCCGGCCAAGCCCGGCGGCGGCATGGACCTGACCTGCAAACTGGCGCAGACAGCAACTGCGGCCCATGACATGCACATCAGCTACCTGCCCGGCGGAGTAGGGGCAATCGCCTGGACCACCATCATTTCGCAAAGAAAGGCCGAAGCCAATACCCTGGTGGCCTATTCCGGTGGTTCCCTGCTCAACCTGGCTGAAGGCAAATTTGGCAAATCCGATGCCAGCAATGTGCGCTGGGTTGCCGCCATAGGCACCGATTACGGCATGATCGCCGTACGCAAGGACTCTCCCTACAAAAACCTGCGCGAACTGATGGATGCCATCAAGAGCAAGCCGGCGCAGATCGCCATTGGTGCTGGCGGCACCGTAGGCAGCCAGGACTGGTTGAAAATGGCCCAGGTCGGCAAACAGGCGGGCATAGACCCCAAGAGCATGCGCCTGGTGGCGTTTGAAGGCGGTGGCGAGTCGTTTACTGCCTTGCTGGCTGACCATGTGCAAGCCGTTTCCGGCGATGCCTCGGAAGCCAGCCTGCATGCCCGTGATGACAAAATACGTGTGCTGGCCGTGCTGTCGGACGCCCGCCTGCCTGGTCCATTGGCTAATGTGCCCACTGCACGTGAACAGGGTTTTGATGTGACCTGGCCTATCATCCGTGGCGTCTATATGGGCCCGCAAGTCAGCGACCGTGATTACCAGAAATGGGTGGAGCATTTCCAGCAGGCGATGGCTACACCAGCCTTTGATGAGCAAAGGCGCATGCATGGCTTGTTCCCCTTCGCCATGACAGGCAAGGAACTAACGGAATACATACAGAAAGCAGTCAACAATTACCGGTTGCAGGCAAAGGAATTTGGCATGGTGCGCTAAACCTGAACATACCACTGCAAAAACAAGTAACAGACATGGCAACAACCCAGTAATAATTCCAGAAACAATAAAAGGAGAAGACAGATGAAAGCAAAAAATTACCTGGTCAAGAGCATGGCGGCCATCGCCATCAGCAGCATCACCCTGTTCAACGCCCAGGCCCAGGTGCCAGCCGGTTACCCTGCCGACTACAGCAAGATCATTGACGGCGCAAAAAAAGAAGGCAAACTGGTCATCTATAGCGCTACCGACACCAAGGCCGTGGAACCGCTGATCAAGGATTTTCGCGCCATGTATCCAGATGTGCAGGTCGAATACAATGACATGAATTCCACCGAAGTGTATAACCGCTATATCTCGGAAATGGCTGCCGGCGGCAACAGTGCTGACCTGATGTGGTCCTCTGCCATGGACTTGCAGACCAAACTGGTCTCTGACGGTTATGGCATGGTATATGCGTCGCCAGAAATCAGTGGCATACCGCAATGGGCGATCTGGAATAATGCTGCCTATGGCACCACCTTCGAACCCGCCGTGTTTGTCTACAACAAACGCCTGGTCAGTGCCGACGAAGTCCCCAAGACTCACGCCGAATTTGCCAAGATCATCAACAGCAAACTCGACAAGTTCAAGAACAAGGTCACGACTTACGACATCGAAAAATCCGGCGTAGGCTTTATGTTCATCACCCAGGACAGCCGTGAAAACAAGGAATTCTGGGACCTGGCAAAAGCCTTCGGCAATGCCAGCGTGCGCGTGCAGTCATCCACCGGCACCATGCTCGAGCGCCTGTCTTCAGGCGAGAACCTGCTTGGTTATAACATCCTTGGCTCGTACGCCCTGGTGCGCGCCGCCAAGGACCCGTCCATCGGTGTACAGATACCCAAGGACTACACCCTGGTGCTGTCACGCGTGATGTTCATCAGCAAGGCCGCCAAGCATCCGAATGCCGCCAAGCTGTGGCTCGATTACACCCTGTCCAAACGCGGACAGACCATGATCGCGAATGAAGCCAAGCTGTATGCGATACGTGCTGACGTCAAGGGTGAAACCACTTACTCTGACCTGGCAAAACTCATTGGCATCGGCCTCAAACCTTTGCCGGTCAATCCCATGCTGTTGCAGTATCTGGATCAAAACAAACGCCTCGCTTTCCTGAAGCAATGGAAAGAAACCGCAGGTAAAAAATAAGCTAGTGGACTGTAACAGTGGAGTCGAGAGTGAAAGGCATGCGCCCGGCGCATCAGGGCAAGACGGGCACTCCGATTTTCACTGTTACAGTCCACTAGATGCGGCGACCTCTGGTTTCTACTCCGTAAAGGTCGCCGTTTCCCCCCGGTGGGTCTTTTCTCCACCCTGATCGCATTTCAATATTTTTAATGGGCCTGGCATGAGCACCTTGAGTCTTCCTGCGCGCGGCAAATTGTCACAATTCAACTGGCCACGCGGCCTGGTTGTGATACTGACGCTGCTGGCGATTTTTACGCCGCTATCACTGATACTGTTCCAGAGTTTCTTGAACGCTCCCTTCTTTTCTCCGGTAAAAGAACTGGGACTGGATTCGTATCGCTTTATTTTTGATGACCCGGATTTTCGCCAGGCATTCTGGAATGGTCTGATCCTGGCGTCGGGTCTGGCTGCCATCGCCGTGCCTCTGGGCGGCTTGCTGGCCTTTTTGATGATACGTACTGATTTGCCGGGACGCAGCTGGATAGAACCCATGCTGCTGGTACCCATCTTCGTATCGCCGATGGTGATGGGCTTTGGTTATGTCGTCTCCATGGGACCGGTCGGCTTTTACACGCTATGGGTCAAGCAGTTGACCGGTGTTGAACCCTGGAATATCTACTCTTTCTTCAGCATCGTCCTGATCGCCGGCCTGACCCACGTGCCGCATGTTTATCTCTACTCCTCTGCCGCCCTGAAGAGCCTGGGCTCGGACGTGGAAGAAGCGGCGCGGGTAACCGGCGCCTCGCCTTTCCAGGTGGCCCTGCATGTATCGCTGCCGATGATCATGCCGGCACTGGCTTTTGCCGCAGTGCTGGTATTCTTCCTTGGTTTTGAAGTATTCGGCCTGGTGCTGGTGCTCGGTGACCCTGAAGGCCATCTGGTGCTGGCGACTTACCTGTACAAGCTGACCAACAAACTGGGCACGCCGTCTTATCACCTGATGGCGGCAGCTGCAGTCTGCCTGGTGGCGGTCACCATGCCACTGGTCATGGTACAGCGCTGGATGCTGAAATCTGCCAATAAGTATGTATCGATCAAGGGCAAGGGTTCACGCCAGAAGCCACTGCCGCTGGGCAAATGGAAATGGCTGGCTTTTGGCCTGCTGGCAGCCTGGCTGATCTTTACCATCGTATTGCCGCTGTCCGGCATCGTCTTGCGCTCTTTCGTGTCTTACTGGGGTGAAGGGGTCAAGCTGGCCGACGTGATCACCCTGCAGCATTTCAGGGACATTCTGGAGCAGCCGTCCCTGATGCGCGGTATCTTCAATACTGTCTTGATCGGTGTCATCGGCGGTGCACTGGCGGTGATGTGCTATGCCGGTATTGCACTGGCCATGCACCGCAAGCCTGACGGCATTACCCGCCTGCTTGATTACAGCGTGCTGGTGCCACGCGCCATCCCTGGTCTGCTGGCCGGCCTGTCCTTTCTCTGGGTATTCCTGTTTGTGCCGAGCTGGCTGGAAAGCGGCCTCAAGGGCTTTGACAATGCCTTCTGCGTCTGGCTGGTGGAAAGCGTCATTCCGCAACTGCGGGCCTTGCGCTCCACCATCTTCTCGGTCTGGATTGCCTACTCGGTGGTGTGGATGGCCTATGGCCTGCGCCTGATTTCGACAGCCCTGCTGCAGGTCGGGCCGGAACTCGAAGAAGCGGCACGCGCCGTTGGCGCCAACCGCGGCCAGGTCACCCGCGACGTCACTCTGCCACTGGTCAAGTTTGGCCTGCTCGGCGCCTGGCTGATGGTTTTCCTGATCTTTGAACGTGAATATTCAACCGGTGTGTATCTGCTATCACCGGGTACCGAGGTAATAGGTGCGCTGATCGTTTCATTGTGGGCTGGCGGCTCGGTTGACCTGGTGGCGGCGCTGTCCTTCATCAATATCACCCTGGTAGCGATAGGCCTGGGTCTGGCCCTGCGTTTCGGCGTCAAGCTCAGTCACTGAGTCAGCCACGGATAGCACAATAAGAACAGAACATTGCATAGCCTTACAAAAATTAGACGAGAGCACACTATGTCAGAATTAAGCGTACAAGATTTAACCCTGGAATACGGTTCCGGTGCGACAGCCAACCCCATCCTCAAAGGGGTTTCCATGAATTTGCAGCGTGGTGAAGTGGTCGCCCTGCTGGGACCATCGGGCAGTGGCAAAACCACACTGCTGCGTGCCGTCGCCGGCCTGGAGTCACCCAAGACCGGCACCATCAGCATAGGCGATCGCCCCATCTTTGATGGCAGCAAGGGCCTGGAAGTATCTGCCGAACAGCGCAACCTGGGCCTGGTATTCCAGTCCTATGCCCTGTGGCCGCACAAGACTGTCTTTGACAATGTGGCCTATGGCCTGAAGCTGCGCAAACTTGGTAGCAGCGAAATCAGCGACAAGGTCAAGGATGTACTGGGCCAGCTTGGCCTGGGCCATCTGGGCGAACGTTTCCCGCATCAATTGTCTGGCGGACAGCAGCAGCGCGTGGCGATTGCCCGTGCCCTGGTGTACAACCCACCGGTGATACTGCTGGACGAACCCCTGTCGAATCTGGATGCCAAGCTGCGTGAAGAAGCGCGCGCCTTCCTGCGTGAGCTGATCGTCAGGCTCAACCTGTCTGCCCTGATGGTGACGCATGACCAGGGCGAGGCGATGGCGATATCCGATCGCATCCTGCTTCTGAACAACGGTGTTATTGAGCAGCAGGGTACGCCGCAAAGCATGTATGAAACGCCAAACACCCTGTTCACGGCCGAGTTCATGGGCAGCAACAACAAGCTCAAGGGCAAGATAGTGCAGCGTGACGGCGACCTGGCCACCATCAATGTAGGCGGCGAGCAATTGAAGGCGACGGTACGCGGCAAGCATGTCGGCGAAGAAGTGACTGCCATCATCCGTCTGGAAAAAGTCAGGATTGCCGACAGCCATACAGAAAACGCCATCAAACTGCCGTTGACCACCTGCATGTACCTCGGTGATCGCTGGGAATGCCTGTTTGGTCATGCCGAAGATGGTTTGCGTGCCTATTCACCCTTCAAGCTGGCGCAGGGTGAGTATTATCTGCAACTTGATGCGGACAAGCTCTGGCTGTACTGAAGGACAAATATCCCTGCAAAAATCCCCGGAATGCGTAATGCATCCCGGGGATTTTTGTTATTTTGACATCTTATTCATACTTAGGTATGAAGCAGGCTTGGCACAACTTGCTGTAAAGTTCATATGCCTTCATCATGCCTTATTGTCCCCTGCCAGCAATCAAAGATGCGTATTTTTCGTACCTGCCTACTTTGCCTATTCACTCTGACCTGCCTTGCCTGGCCTGCCATCAGTACGGCAACCGGCTTTCGCAGTCTGAACTTTGAACACATCAAGGCCAGGCAGGGCCTGCAATCCGGGCCCATCCTGGACATCGTCCAGGATAAACAGGGATTCATCTGGATAGCCGGCCAGCAGGGGCTGAGCCGTTTTGACGGCTATAAGTTCACCAGTTACAAGCATAAGCCCGATGACAACAGCAGTCTGGACGACAACTGGATACGCAGCCTCTACATCGATAAAACCGGGCAACTCTGGGTCGGCAGTAACCGTGGCGGGCTGCATCAGTATGACCATGTCAGCAACAGCTTCAAACGTTATTACTCCAGCGACAACGCGGATGCAGGCAATGGCTCCATCCGTGCCATCATCAGCGATGGTGAAAGCGGCTTGTGGCTGGCCAGCCGCAACGGTCTCAAACACTTTGATACCGCCAGCAAGACATTCACCGTGTATCAGCATGACGCCAATGACCCGGATTCCCTGATTGACAACCGCCTGACCTCGCTGGCCCTCGACGGGCAAAGGAATCTCTGGGTAGGGACCAGCCAGGGACTGGACCGCAAGGCCCATGGCAGCAAGAAATTCAGCCATTTTTCCATCGATACCTCGGAAGACGGGAATGCTACGCAAAAAACCGTGCGCGGTCTGCTGGTCGACCACCTGCAAAACCTGTGGATAGGCAGCAATAACGGACTGGAAGTATGGAAACTGGGTATAGGAGAACCAGAAAGACATCAGTTCGGTAGCGAAGAAGGCTTGCTGCCGGGTGTCGCCTATAAAATTTACCAGGACATGGAGCAGGGTATCTGGATAGCCATGGCAGACAAAGGATTGTTACACTGGGATGCGGCCAGCCGGAAATTCCTGTCCTTCCAGCATCAGGCCGGCGTGCCAGAGAGCCTGTCCGACAATCAACTGGAGTCCATCTACCAGGACCGCACAGGTTCGCTCTGGCTAGGTACCTGGTCAGGTGGCATCAATCGTGTCGACCTGGCCAGCGGTGGTTTCACCAACTTTGCCAATCTGCAAACCAGCGGTGGCATGGTCATCAATAGCAAGGTTTCTTCGATTACGGGACATGCCGACCGGCTCTTGTGGATCAGCACCATAGGCCAGGGCATTAAGGTATATGACCCGGTCTCAGACAGGGAATTGAAACACATTCATAAAACCCCGGATGGGGACACCCGTCTCGACGATATTGATATCGTCCATACCGTGCAAAAGGATGGCTCCGGTCAAGCCTGGGCAGCAACCCGCGCCGGTCTTGCCCGCGTTGAAGCAAACCGCAATCAACTGGTACTGCGTCAACCCAAGCCTGACGAACCGACGACAAAAAATTCGGTCAACCAGATGCGTGCCGATGGGGATTCTGTCTTGTGGATAGCCAGTATCAATGGCTTGTTACGCTTTGACACCAGGCAGGATCACATCCAGGTCTACAAACACCAGGCTGAAGATGAGCATAGCCTGGTCAACGACAACGTCAATTCCATTCTGATTGGCGACCAGGGTATGTTCTGGGCAGGTACGCTCAGGGGCCTGGAATTATTTGACCGCCAGTCTGGCAAATTCCAGCATTTCCGGCACGACAGCAGGACTACAAACAGCCTCATCAACGACAATGTACAGCACCTGTTTTACGACAGTAAGAAACAGTTATGGGTAGGCACAGAAGCCGGCCTCAGCAAACTAAGCAGCTGGAAAAACCACCAGCCGCAATTCAGCAATTATGCCACCTCACAACCGGTCAATTGCCTGCTCGAAGACAAGCGTGGCTGGCTATGGATGAGCCTGGAAAATGAAATTGCCCGTTTCAATCCCGCTACCGGAGAATTCAAGCACTATAGCCATACCGACGGCCTGGCTGAACATGGTTTCTACATCAATTCCTGTTATCAGGATCAGGATGGCAGCATGTATTTTGGCAGCCCTTCCGGCATCATCAGCTTCAAGCCTGAAAACATCAGGGACAACCCGGTAGCACCCGAGGTCTTGCTGACCGATCTGCAGATTTTCAATCAATCTGTCACCAGCGGAAAATTCCCTGAAGGCTTCAGCATGCAAGGTCAGATCCAGGATGCCAGTGAAATCATACTGACGCACAAACATGCGATCTTTTCCATTGAGTTTTCTGCCCTGCATTATGCAGATACCCAGCGCAACAAATTCGCCTATCAGCTTCAGGGTTTTGATGAAGACTGGGTCATGACCGATGCCAGCAAACGCTTTGCCAGTTACACCAACCTGGCGCCGGGCAATTATGTATTCAGGGTCAAGGCAGCCAACAAGGACGGTGTCTGGAATGAAACCGGCCGCAGCCTGCAAATCACCATCCTGCCACCCTTCTGGCAAACCCTGTGGTTCAGGCTGTTGCTTGCTGCATTTTTACTCGGTGTCGTCTGGAGCGTGTATCAATGGCGGGTGCGCTTGCTGGTGCAGCAAAAGCATGCGCTGGAAGCAGAAGTCAATCACCGGACCATGGAAGTCAGTGTGCAGAAAGCCGAACTGGAATTAAGCAACCAGGCCCTGATGCGTGTCAATAAATTGCAGGAAGCACAGCAAAGCGAACTGACGCGCTTCCTCGCAGTCGCCAGTCATGACTTGCGCCAGCCCATGCACGCACTGAATCTTTATCTTGGCGCACTGGTGAAATTTGAACTGCCTGAAGATGTACGTCCGGTAGTCAATAATCTCAGGCATTGTGCACGCACCATGGATGACATGTTTGCCAACCTGCTTGATCTGTCACGCCTTGATGCACAGATTATCCAGCCACAGATACAGGATTTCTCCATCGCCGATATCTTCCATAAGCTTGATGTGGAGTTCCATCCGCAAGCGCTGGCAAAGGGATTGGAATTTCATATCCAGCCTTGCCAGGCCATGCTGGAAAGTGACCCGGCCCTGGTAGAACAAATCCTGCGCAACCTGATCGCCAATGCCATACGCTATACAAAAGCAGGCAAGGTCAGCGTGACCTGGAGTGAAGCCAATGACCGTCTGCACATTGCTGTCAATGACACCGGCATAGGGATTTCCAGGCATGACCAGGACACCATCTTTGAAGAGTTCTTCCAGGTAGAAACACAGCGCGGCACCAAGGGTATGGGACTGGGGCTGGCCATTGTGCAAAGGCTGGTCAGGCTCCTGCACATCGCCATACAGTTGCAGTCCACGCCTGGCCTGGGCTCGACATTTACCATTACCCTGCCGCTGGTATCGAGCCCTTACATCAATGGCAGCCAGAGCCGTACTGCCAGCAATGCAACTGCCTCATTATTGCAGGCATTAATTGTCGTCATCGAAGATGATGAAAGCATACTGAACGCCATGCGTGCCCTGCTGGAACAGTGGGACGGCCGCGTCATCACGGCCACCTCTGGCACTGCTGCGCTGGAACTCTGTGGGGATGAAATAAAAATCCCGGATCTGCTGATCTGCGATTACCGCCTCAATCTGAATGAAACCGGTATCGATGTCGTCGCCAGGCTGCGCGAAGAATTCAATCATCACATACCTGGCATCCTGATCACCGGTGACATTTCACCCCAGCTGGCGCAGGACGCCAGATCAGCCGACCTGATACTGATGCATAAGCCGGTACAGGCAGATATGTTGCATGACACCGTGGCACAATTGCTGAACAATGCAAAAATATAAGCTGATCAACTTCAATCATTACTTACGAATATTTTACGTAGCGTTTACGCTTTGCACCCGGTATTTTTAGAGAATTTTTACTTCTCAACTGCTAATCTGGATCTGTGTCAAACAACACGAGATTACGATGAATCAGCACCCCGGTCACACGTCTGGAAATTATTCAGACGTATTAAAATCATGCAAACGCGAGAAATTTTTATTTGAAAATCATCGCCAGCGCAAAGGCGCCTATGCCCTGCCACAACACCAACCCCTTGTGACATATAAAACGCCAGCGAAATTAATTCAAAATGATTTCGTCATGCGTATCACAGTTGACTCTGCCAGCATCACTGAATTACGTCACCTGATCTTGATATCCTGTGGTGACCTGGTCTTGTTCATGCGAGTCAAACCAGTAAACCAGGCCAGCAAAATGAAAGTATGGCTGTGTCTCAGTAAATCCTCGGTGGACACCATCATCAGCCATATCATGCGCGCCTTGCCGCAAGCAGAATTCGGAAAAATCACACCACTCCTGCCGACCTGACCCGACACACGCCGGCACAACCTTTCAGCTAACACACAAACATCATGTCTATTTACGAAGGCATCTGGGTTCCGCTCGTCACGCCATTTCACCAGGGCAAACCTGATCTGGATAAAGTGCAGCAACTGACCAGGCAATTAATGACAGCAGGCATCCATGGCCTGGTAGTCTGCGGCACCACAGGTGAAGCTGCGACACTCACTGATAATGAACAAACCGCACTCCTGGCTGCCGTGCTTGAAGTGTCGAAAAATTCTTGCCCGGTACTGATGGGTATCAGCGGTAGCGACACCCGGGTACTGGCAGAAAAAGTGCGGGCTTATTCCAATCAGCACCTGCAAGGGTTTCTTGTCAGCGCCCCCTCGTATCTGCGCCCCTCACAAGAAGGTGTACGCCAGCATTTTGAGTCAATTGCAAAGGCGACGGAAAAAGACATTGTTCTGTATAACGTGCCAGCAAGGACAGGAGTGAACATAGATCTGAGCACGGTCATCGCGCTGGAGAAACAGACCAATATCATCGCTATCAAAGAAAGCAGTGGCAACCTGACGAAAATGATGGGCCTGGTCAATTGCAGTCATTTGAAAGTCCTGTGCGGTGATGACGCCATGCTGCTGGATACACTGAGCATGGGGGGCCAGGGTGCGATATCTGCTGCCGCCCACGTCAGGCCTGATCTGTTTGTGCAACTGTATGAACTCATACGTGCTGATTATTTCCCCGAAGCGCAGGCTTTGTTTGCTGAAATGCAGCCTTTGATACGCCTGCTTTTTTCCGAATCCAATCCGGCCCCGGTCAAGGCTGCCCTGGCCATGCAGGGATTGATACAAGAGGAACTGCGTCTGCCCATGACGGCCATGTCCCTGGCAGGAAAAATCAAACTCGCCAATGAACTGGAGAGGCTGGCGGATTTGGTTTTACCTGTCAAAGCCAGGCCTATGCCAACACCAGTCATCAACAATATTCGCTCCCTGCGCATGGTGCGCTGAACTCCGGGACAACATCACTATCTATGATCATTACCATTGCACATGGGGCGGGTGACCGTGCCAAATCCATCGTCGCCGACAATCTTGCTGCGCTACGAACGCTAACAGGCAGCAAACTCATCTTGCTGGACAATGACGCTCGCCACGCTTCCCTGAACTGGAGCCTGGTACGTCGTTACTCTGGTAGTTGCGCACCCGTCATGGCACGTCAGATCAGTGGCAAGGGCTTGCAGGCAGAATTGGAAAACCTGCGGTTTCATTATCATGACATCGTCATCGATGCGGAAGCCCGTGATTGTATGGGTAGCCGCAGTGCCTTGCTGGCGGCCCATGTCACCATCCTGGTGATAGATCTCGATCAGATCGAGCAATTGCAAGAGAGTGAAATTAGTGCGCGTATGCAGACTGCCCAGGCTGCCAATACACGTATGCGTACTCTGGTCGTCATGAGCTCCCGTGAGACGCTACCGGCGAATGACAAAGTGATCAGGGTCAGCAACTTTGTCAACCAACTCAGTAACACAGAGTTATTCCCCCATCCCCTGCTTTGTGGCGATGGTCTGTACCAGGCCTATCGGGAGGGTCTGGCAATCAGTGAATATCAGGCGGCAGATCAAACTGCAGTCAAAGGAATGGCAGAATTGTTCAGCGCAGTATTTTGCACCCATTAACAGCAAGATACCTGGCTATATGAGCAGTCAATTTTTCCCGGCTTTTATCATACTGCTGCTAGTGATCAGCCCCTTGGCCATGATGCCACTACCCGCCTGTGACCATTCCGGTTACGGGAGCATCTGCTCATTGAACATCTTCCTGCTGGTCCTCGGGGCATGCAGTTGTATTACTTTTTCTGGATGGGTACTGCTGGTCCACCTGCAATTGCAGCAATCGAACCTGCAACTGATTTCTGGTTCGATACTTCTGTTACCCGCCGTCAGCATGTATATGCGAAGTAAGCTGTTCAACAGCAAAAAAGACATCCCTTCTGCAACGACAGAAATAAATACATGGAACTCCAGCGTGCTTTTGCATGCACTGGCTGCCTCCGCCCTGAGTGCACTGATGCTATTCAATGCAAGACTAAATAACGGATTTGCAGAAGGGGTCCTGGCATTGTCTTGCGCAGTCTTTATCTCCATGCTGATAGCACAATATCATGACAGCTTCTCACGTCGCAAAGAGTATGGCGTGGTGGTCGCTAGCCTGCAAAAATTCCTGGGACTGGTTCTTGTTGTGATAGCTGTACAACACCAGCTCTCCAGTTTATCGGCACACTCAAAGAATCCGCCAGTGGTGCTTAACCGTAATGCCTGAATCATGATAGTGACGATCATCGCTGAAACTGCGACACCGACAATGCCTGACACCGCCACAAGGCTGGCCAGACGGCGGGCACTGGCCGGCAGAAATGTTTTGTTGCTAAAGCAAAACTGCGAAAGAAAACAGGCAAACCAGTACACAAAAGATCACAACAACGCTGGCTGGTCACGCATGGAAATGAAAGCTGGCGCCAGGTCCCGTGCGCTTTCATCTGAGTTGATGATGAGGGAACTGGCAAGCACAGACGATGTTTTTCACGACGTCATCATCGATGTTCCCAAGCCTTTTTATGCGGATGCCAAGACTGTTCTGGCCAGCAGCAACCTGCTTGTGTTCCATATGGAACTGAACTTGTGGGATAAGGAAAGGGAGGCGAAACTGTATAAATGCATAAGGCTGGCACGCAATACAAATATGGATTTACCCGTGCTTGTTATCATAGATAAAATCGATTGCATGCAAAGCCAGAAATTCGTCAGCCAATTATCCGGGAACCTGGCTCACATCAAATTCATTTACCTGGATGACGCCAATGATATGTCGCTGGCAAATCTTTACAGGGCAATCTATTTACCATAGTTGCCCCGCACCACGCTGGCTTGCTGATGCACATATTGCTGTGCACCAGACATCTGAAATTTTCAACAGCTGCCTGGTAGCAATTGAGTGAGCCAGAATTGCATCTGGCTCATCAAAATCAAACTCAGAAAGTTTTGCTGACAGTGACTACCAGGGCAGTCTTGCCGAGGAACTTGCCATTGGCTGGCGATGCATAAGCAACTTCACCGGCATTTGTACCGATAATGGCCGCGGCACCTGTGACGATGCCAAAGTCTTTGGTCAGGCCCACCTTCCAGTCGGTATAGCTATAAGCGCCATTGTTCTTGACTTGCTGGTGACCGGCATGCAGGTTCAGTGTAAGACCGGTACTGATTTCCACATTCGCGCCCAGATCAAGGTAGCCGCTATTTTTGCTGTCGGCAAAACCGAACAGGTTGGTAACGGAATGCGAATACTTGGCATACGCCGGACCATAGCTCAGCTGGCCATAAATCTCTGTCGTATTGGCGCTGACAGGCAGGCCATTTGATGGATAGACATAGCTGAGCACGCCGACGTCATAACCGAGGTCTTTGGTCATTTCGCCGCGCTTGCCGGCGTACAGGTCGATTTCAACGTCGCCACCGCCGCCAGCATCCTTGGTCCATTTGATGGTAGACATCCAGGTGCCCGCATAAAAACCGCTTGGGTTATGCGTGTAGTCGGCACCGCCCTGCAAGGCAGCTTGCAGACGGGTCTGGGAAATACCGCGATAACGGTAGTCAGAAGCCAGTGCTGCATTGAAACTCACTTCATGATCGGGCTTGGTTTCTTCCGCCTGGGCAAAACCGCCTGCAAATACAGTGCTGACAGCCATTGCCAGTATCAATTTTTTCATTTTACTTCCTTTCTGAATAACGACTTTGTCGTTCTGGTTAATGCTGATGATGCCGGCTGCAGTGTTGGCTGTGGCAGGCAGAATCAGGCACATAAAAAATGTTTTATAAAAATTCAGGGCGCAAGAACCCCTCCGGCAAGTCGCAACACTTGCCGGTCATCTGTTTTCTACATTGAATTACGCTGGTATCAGGAGCCGGTAGCCAACCGCTGTCTCGGTCAAAAGATAGCGTGGCTGAGCAGGGTCGTCTTCGAGTTTGTGACGCAAATGCCCCATATAGATACGCAGATAATGACTGCTTTCTGAATGGCTGGGGCCCCAGACTTCGCGCAGCAATTGCGGGTTGCTCACGACCCGCCCGACATTGCTGACCAGCACCATCAGCAGCCGGAATTCTGTCGGCGTCAGTTTCACCATCTGGCCAGCCTTGGTGACCAGCCTGGCTTTCAGGTCAACCTTGACGTCACCAAATTGCAGCACACCATCCAGGTTGATACCGGGCTGGCGTTGCCGCCTGACCGTAGCTCTCACTCTTGCCAGCAGTTCACCGACACCAAAGGGTTTGCTCAGGTAATCATCGGCACCGGCATCGAGCGCCTTGATCTTGTCTGCCTCATTGACACGGGCAGACAGCACGATGACAGGCACATTCGACCACTTGCGCACGTCCTTGATGAAGTCGACACCGTCGCCGTCCGGCAAACCCAGGTCGAGTATGACCAGGTCAGGCTGGCGGGTACCGGCATCGATCAGGCCGCGCTGCATGGTGGCAGCTTCAAAGACCTGCCATTGTTCTTCTTCCATGGCATTGCGCACAAAGCGACGGATTTGCGGTTCATCTTCCACCAGTAAGACGACTGGCATTGCTTGGGTAGTTGCATTCATAATGCGCTTGAAAAATCATGTCCTTCTGATTGATGTTCTTCTTCAGGGTCCGGCATCGCCGGTGGTATGCCCAGGGGCAGGTCAAAGACGATGCATGCTCCGCCCTGGGGCGATTGGGCAGAATGGATATCTCCCTTATGCGCCCCAATGATGGCGCGACAGATTGCCAGGCCCAGACCAACGCCGGGCAGGGCGGACTCGCGCTCGCCGCGGGTAAATTTCTCAAATACGGCTTCTTCACGTCCCGCCGGCAAGCCAGGGCCATTATCATATACGCTGGCCTGTAACATGCTGCCTTCGACTCTGGCAGCGATACAGATCTGTGATCCCGGCGGGGTATATTTGGCGGCATTTTCGAGCAGATTGCACAATACCCTTTCTATCAGTACGGCATCAAAATTGATCAGGGGCAGGTCGCTGGCCAACCTGGTTTCCACCTTGTGATGTTGCAGTTGCGGTGCGCTGATGCGCAAGGCACTGCCTACGACTTCTTCAAATGCCTGCCACTGCATATTGAGTTTGACTTCGCCACTTTCTATCCTGGCCATATCGAGCAGGTTGGTCACCAGGGCGCTCATGCGCAGGGTTTCGTCACGCAGTGACTGGGCCATATGCAGTTGTGCCTCAGCCAGCGGCGGCTTGGACATGGCCAGCGATTCCGATATGCCGACCAGTGAAGTCAATGGTGTGCGCAGATCGTGTGAGAGTGCAGCCAGCAATGAGTTGCGCAGGCGTTCTGATTCCATGTGGATCAGGGCATCCTGTGCCACTTCAATATAATGCACACGTTCAAGCGCAATCGCTGCCAGGGCGGCGAAGGTGTCAAGCTGCTGCCTTTGCTCAGGTATCATGATCCAGCGCCTGTTCTCTGGCTGCATGGCCAGCAGGCCGCGGGTACGCATGGGGGCGACCAGGGGCAGGTAAAAGAAATTGCTGGCGGGCAGGGTGTCAGTGCCTATGCCTGCCGCCTCCACCTTGTCAAAGGCCCACTGCGCGATACCCAGGTCCAGTCCGTCCACACTGACAGGTGGCGGCAGCAGGCGGCCTGCGTCATCAGGCAGTAGCAGGGTAGCCCGGGCATGGAATGCCCTTTGTATGATGGCTTGGGTGGTTTCTGATATTTGTTCTGCCTGCAGGACACCAGACAGGTCACGGGCAAATTCATACAGTGCGCGCGCCCTTGACTCGCGGTGTGACGCTACCCTGGCCTGGTAGCGCAGATCAGCAGTCAGGTGTCCGGTAATCAGGCCGACCAGCAGCATGACGGCAAAGGTCATCAGGTATTGCAGATCGCTGACAGCAAAAGAAAAGCGCGGCGGCACAAAAAAGAAATCGAACACCGCTATGCCTACCACTGTGGACAGCACCGAAGGAGCGCGTCCGAACTTGACTGCAACCAGCACGACCGTCAGCAAAAACAGCATGGCGATGTTCACCAGGTTGAAAATCTCGAACAGCGGCGTGGCAACCACGCCGGTCGCAACGCTGGCCAATACGGCATACACATAACGCCAGTGGCGCGCAGGCGAGCGCAGACCAACCGGCTCATCCGGTCCGGCAGAATTGGGGGCTTTGCCCTGAACAGCGTCTGTAACAGTTTTGCCCTGGCCAACTTCAATCAGGTCCAGGTCTGGTGCGCAGGCGGCTATTCTCTGCAGCAGCTTGCCATGTTGCCAGTGCAGGCGAAATCCGGCTGGCTGATAACGCGCCAGTACCAGTCTGGAGAAATTATGGCTATGCGCATAATCGACCAGACTTTGCGCAACATCAGCGCCGCTCAGTACTGTTGTCACTGCACCCAGGTCCTGGGCCAATTTCAGGGTTTTCAGGATGCGTTCACGCTGAGCGGAAGGCAAACGTTGCAATTGTGGTGTTTCCACGTACACGGCATGCCATTCCGCATTCATCTGACTGGCCAGACGGGCGGCACTACGTACCAGGTGGTCTGCATCGCCATCGGGACCTATGCAGGCCAGCAGGGCAGCGTCGGTCTTCCAGATATTACCGATGGACTTTTCTACGCGATAGGCTTGTACATCATCTTCTATACGGTCAGCCGTGCGGCGCAGGGCCAGTTCGCGCAAGGCAATCAGGTTACCTTTGCGGAAAAAATTCCTGGCTGCACGTTCAGCCTGCTGCAACTTGTATACGCGGCCAGACTTCAGCCTGGCGAGCAATTCGTCTGCCGGTATATCGACCAGCACCACCTCATCCGCTTCGTCAAATACTTTATCCGGCAAGGTCTCGCTGACGCGTATGCCGGTAATGCCCCCCACCACATCATTGAGGCTCTCCAGATGCTGGACATTGACCGTGGTATACACGTCGATACCGGCGCTCAGTAATTCTTCCACGTCCTGCCAGCGTTTGGGGTGGCGCGAACCAGCCGCATTGGAATGCGCCAGTTCATCCATCAAGATCAGTGGTGGCTGACGCTCCAGTGCGGCATCGATATCGAATTCATGCAGGGTTTTGTCACGATAGGCAATGGCCTTGAGCGGCAGGATCTCCAGGCCATCAGCCAGGGCAGCGGTTTCATCGCGGCCATGGGTTTCGATGACGCCGACCAGCACCTGCTGGCCGTCAGCGATCAACTTGCGTGCCGCCGTCAGCATGGCATAGGTCTTGCCGACGCCGGCTGAAGCGCCAAAATAGATTCTGAGCTTGCCACGCATGGCGCGGCGCTCCTGCTCTTGCACATGGGCGAGCAAGACATCAGGATCGGGGCGCTGTTCGCTGTTGGTAGCCATATATCGCAATATTATCCGAATGCGCGATAAATTATTGTTTCTTGTCCAGCGTCAGGTTCAGTTCCAGCACATTGACCCGTGCTTCGCCCAGCAGGCCGGCAAAGGGCTGCTTTGCCAGCTGATCGACCAGTGCCTTGACCGTTGCCTCTGGCAGCTTGCGTTCGCGCGCTACCCGGCCAACCTGATAATAGGCAGCAGCCAGACTGATGTCAGGGTCAAGACCGCTGCCGGAAGCGGTCACCAAGTCTACCGGTATCCTGGCCACGTTGCCGGGGTCTGCAGCCTTGAGGGCGTCGATACGTCCTTTGACTGCATCGATCTGTGCCGGATTGGTGGGACCAAGATTGGAACCGCTGGAGCCATTGCCATTATTCGGCATAGGGCCAGTGGCCGATGGCCTGCCCCAGAAATATTTGGGAGAAGTAAACGACTGTCCTATCAAGGTGGAGCCGACGGTCTTGCCCTCACGGACTATCAGGCTACCCTCGGCCTGGTCACTGAAAGCCAGCTTGCCTATGCCTGTCATGGCATAGGGATAGATGACGCCAACTACCAGCGTCAGACCGGCAAACAAGACTACAGCCGGACGCAGGCTTGAACTGAATGTACTCATGATGTATTCCTTTGATTCAAACCAGATTAAGCAGTGACAGCACCATGTCGATCAGCTTGATGCCGACGAAAGGCAGGAAGATGCCGCCCACGCCATAGATCAGCAGATTGCGACGCAACAGCAGTGACGCGCCTATGGCCCGGTATTTCACCCCCTTCAAGGCCAGAGGGATCAGGAAGACAATGATCAGGGCATTGAAGATCACTGCCGACATGATGGCCGATGAAGGGCTGCTCAAATGCATAATATCGAGCGCCTTCAACTGTGGATAAGTAGCGACAAAAGCAGCGGGAATAATGGCAAAATACTTGGCGATATCGTTGGCGATCGAAAAGGTGGTCAATGAGCCGCGCGTCATCAGCATCTGCTTGCCGATCTCGACAATTTCCAGCAGCTTGGTCGGGTTGGAATCCAGATCCACCATATTGCCTGCCTCTTTGGCTGCCTGGGTACCGGAAGCCATGGCAACGGCCACATCCGCCTGGGCCAGGGCAGGGGCGTCATTGGTGCCGTCACCGGTCATGGCGACCAGGCGGCCTTCGCCCTGATGGCTGCGTATCAGCTTCAATTTGTCTTCCGGCGTGGCCTCTGCCAGAAAGTCATCAACACCGGCTTCGGCGGCAATCGCTGCTGCCGTCAGCTTGTTGTCACCGGTAATCATGATGGTCTTGATGCCCATGCGGCGCAGTTCGGCAAACCTTTCCTTGATACCGCCCTTGACGATGTCTTTCAGCTCTACCGTACCCATTATCCTGCCATCATCAACCACCACCAGTGGCGTGCTGCCTCGGCGCGAGATGTCGTCCACGGTTTTTGCAACTTCTGCAGGGAAAGGGCGGCCCAGTGACTCCACATATTTTCTGACAGAGTCCGCCGCACCCTTGCGTATCACGCGCTCACCGATATCAACACCACTCATGCGGGTCTGGGCAGTGAATTGTACGAAAGTGGCATGCAGACTGCTCATTTCACGTTCACGCAAATTATATTTTTGCTTGGCAAAGATGACTATGCTGCGGCCTTCCGGCGTTTCATCCGCCAGCGAAGCGAGCTGGGCTGAGTCGGCCAGTTGCGGCAGGCTGACACCAGGTGCCGGAAAGAAGTCTGATGCCTGACGGTTGCCAAGGGTGATGGTGCCAGTCTTGTCCAGCATCAGCACATCAACGTCACCGGCAGCCTCAACCGCGCGGCCGGAAGTGGCAATCACATTCGCCTGCATCATGCGGCTCATGCCTGCCACACCGATGGCCGACAGCAGGCCGCCTATGGTGGTAGGGATCAGGCATACCAGCAGGGCAATCAGCACCGTGATGGAGATGGGTGAAGAAGCAATGCCCGCAGCCCTGGCAGCGTCAACACTGAACAGGGAAAAGGGCAGCAAGGTCACCGTCACCACCAGGAAGATGATGGTCAACGCCACCAGCAATATCGTCAGTGCAACCTCGTTTGGCGTCTTTTGCCGTTTAGCGCCTTCCACCATGGCAATCATGCGGTCAATGAAGGCTTCGCCAGGATTGGAGGTGACCCTGACGACCAGCCAGTCTGACAGGACGCGGGTGCCACCAGTAACAGCTGAAAAATCACCGCCCGATTCACGTATCACCGGGGCCGATTCACCGGTGATGGCGCTTTCATCAACGGTGGCCACACCTTCGATGACCTCACCATCGATAGGGATGACATCATTGGCTTCTACCAGCACCACATCGCCTTTGCGCAAATCTGTCGCTGCGGCGGGCAACCAGGTCGTGCCATGTTTGGGTGTGGCCAGTTTCTTGGCCATGACTGTCTGTTTCAGGGCGCGCAGTGATGCGGCTTGCGCCTTGCTGCGACCTTCTGCCAGGGCTTCGGCAAAATTGGCAAACAGGACGGTAAACCACAACCATACCGATATCGCCAGGATGAAACCGGGGCTGGCTTCGCCCTGGCCCATCAGGGCCTGCACATACAGCATGGAGGTGATGATGCTGCCGACATAGACGACAAACATCACTGGGCTGCGCAATTGTGTACGCGGGCTTAATTTCTTGAAGGCGTCAACGATGGCGGGCATCAGCAGGCTGCTGTCGAACAAGGACAGGCCTGCCTTGCTACCATTGACGCTGGCGGCACTGGCGGTGCCGGCATCAGGCTTGCCAGCCGACTGGACTTTGCCGTCAGTGTTTTTTTGTACTGTGGTACTGGACATAAAGATCCCCTATTATTTCGTCATAAGCTGCAAATGTTCAACCACTGGTCCCAGCGCCAGCGCCGGTACATAGTTGAGCACACTGATCAACACCACCGTACCGACCAGCAGGGCAATAAACATGGGGCCATGGGTAGGCATGGTGCCGGCATTGGCTTCCAGGCGCTTCTTGCCGGCCAGCGAGCCTGCAATCGCCAGGATAGGGACAATCATGGCAAAGCGGCCAAACCACATCGCTATCGCCAGCAAGACGTTATAAAACGGCGTGTTGGCGCTGATGCCGGCAAAGGCGCTGCCGTTATTGTTGGCAGCCGAGGTAAAGGCATACAGCACCTCAGAAAAACCATGCGCCCCTGGATTCAGGATGCCAGCCTTGCCAGCTTCGGCCATCAAGGCAATCGCTGTGCCTGCCAGCACCAGCACTGGCGTTACCAGAATGGCAATCGATGTCATCTTCATTTCAAAGGACTGGATTTTCTTGCCCAGGTATTCTGGTGTACGACCTATCATCAGACCGGCAATAAACACCGCCAGGATGGCGAAGATCAACATGCCATACAAGCCGCTACCGACACCGCCAAACACCACCTCACCAAATTGCATGAGTACGATGGGTACCAGACCGCCTATGGGCATGAGGGAATCGTGCATGGCGTTGACAGCGCCGCAGGACGCAGCCGTAGTCACCGCCACAAACAGGGAGGAAGCGCTGATGCCGAAACGGGTTTCTTTACCCTCCATATTGCCACCAGCCTGCAGGGCAGATTGCGCCTGGTCCACGTTCAGGGACGCCAGCACAGGATGTGCCTGCTGCTCCGAAATCATGACCGTCGCGGTCATCGCCACGAACAGAATAGTCATGGCAGCCAATACGGCCCACCCCTGGCGCATATCGCCAACCAGACGACCAAAGGCAAAACACAGAGACGCAGGAATCAGGAAAATCGCGATCATCTGGAAGAAATTCGCCAGCGCCGTTGGATTTTCATAGGGATGCGCCGAGTTGGCATTAAAGAAACCGCCACCATTAGTACCCAGCATCTTGATGGCTTCCTGGGAAGCAACCGGTCCCATCGGCAGCGTCTGGGTAGCCGTCGTCAGGGTTTCCATGACCGGCGCACCTTTGGCATCTTTCAGAGGTTGACCATCTGCACCGACTTTAGGCTGACTGTAAGTCACCGGGTCCATCAATTGCACGTCTTTATAAGCGGAAAAATTCTGGATAACGCCTTGCCCCATGAGGAAAACGGCAAAAATGACTGACAAAGGCAATAACAGATACAGGGTGGAGCGGGTGATATCAGTCCAGAAATTACCTATCGATGCTGCGGAATGACGGCAAAAGCCGCGTATCAGGGCAAATACCACGGCGATGCCGGTCGCGGCAGAGAAAAAGTTTTGCCCGGCCAGCACCAGCATCTGGGTCAGGTAACTCATGGTCGCTTCACCGGTATAACCCTGCCAGTTGGTATTGCTGACAAAACTGACTGCGGTATTGAAAGAAGAATCTGCGCTGACATTGGCAAAACCCTGCGGGTTTAATGGCAACCAGAGTTGCAGACGTTGTACCAGATACACGGCCAGGGCGCCGAGGGCATTAAAGACCAGCAGGGTCACAGCATACTGTTTCCAGCCCATGCCGTTGTCTGCATCAGCTTTGATACCGGCCATGCGGTACAAGCCGCGTTCCAGCCATCGCAGCCAGCCCATGCCAGGCACAACAGCCCTGTCATCGGCGATTCTGGCGATATACAGGCCCAGTGGATAGGACAGGGCCAGCAGCAGCCCCAGGAAAAGTACCAGCAGTACTATTGCTTGCGTCGTCATCACAGCTCCTCGGCATTCAATAAAGCCACGATCAGATACACGAACAAGGCAGCGGACACGATAGTGCCCAGGACGTAAAACGCGTTCATGCTTTTGCTCCCAATTTGTCACAGGCCTGTACCAGCGCCCACACCAGCAGGAAGAACAGTGCTATCCCGCCGACATACAGAATTTCCATCAGATAATCCATGAGCTTTCTCTCCCGATTTTTCACCATTCAAGCATAGCCAGAAGCCTGTAAAAATTTTGTAAAGACTTCAGGCAGGGGAGTAAAGGGCACGTAAAAATTGCTGCAAACCACATGCCGGAAGAGACCAAACCGGCAACAGAGGCGCCAGATGTATTAACAAGGAAGAAACATGCACTGATTTGCTTGTTCTTTTATTAAAGAGAGTTGGTGAATTGGTCCTCATGCAACAAAAGTTATCTAATGCTTTCTTGCCTTTGACGCATAATTGCTTAAACCCATACAGGCCAGTCCACCGTTCCCAATCCTATGTACAAGCCCCAGCAACCTGCCCCATTCCAACATTTCCGTCGCGAAATCAGGGTGAGATATTTTTTGCTGATCATGCTTGCCTACTTTGTAGCCGGGCGCATAGGTCTGGCCGTACCCTATGTGAACCCGAACGTCAGCCTGGTATGGTTGCCTACCGGTATAGCCATTGCCAGCCTGCTGCGTTATGGCAAGCTGGCTGCAATAGCGATTTTTTTCTCAGCCTGGCTGCTTGAAATATCGGCTGGCTTCAGCATACTGGCCAGTGCCAGTATGGCTGTGGGTAATACCCTGGGGCCATTGCTGAGCAAATACTTATTGCGCAGGCAAGACTTCCGTCGTGATTTCACGCGCCGCCGTGACGTCATCGGTTTTGGTGTTGCCGTCATGCTGGGCATGTGTATTTCGGCCACCGGCGGCACACTGACACTATGGTTCAATGGCCTCAATACTGACCTGGCGGCAGTCTGGTTTACCTGGTGGGCCGGCGATACTGTCGGCGCCTTGCTGGCAGGGCCTCTGCTATTGTCGGTCTCATTGAAGGTGCTGTCCGCCACCTTCACGCGGCGTAGCGAGATTCTGGTCTTTCTGGGATTATTCATACTGGCCAACTGGCTGATTTTCGCTTCACCCTACAGCCGCCTGCACCTGACCTTCATCATGGTCGGCATCATGATCTGGGCAGCCATGCGTTTCGGGATATCCGGCGCATCCTTTGTCGTGCTCGCCACCTCCCTGTTTGCCGCGTGGGCGACTTCACATGGCATGGGGCCGTTCTACGAAGGCGGTCAGGCCAACCTGCTGATACTGTGGGCCTACATGACCACCATGGTCCTGATCACCCTGATCATCACTGCCCTGCAGTCAGAAAGCATAGACGCCACGCGGCAAATCCAGGAAGCTTATCAGCGCATCAACAAGGTGGCCTCGCGCCTGCCCGGCCTGGTACTGCAATACCGCATCCATCCCGACCACAGCGCCTCGATACCTTTTGCCAGCAACGCCATCGAACAGATGTTTGAAGTCACCCATGCAGAAGTCAGGGACGACGCCCTGCACCTGTTCAAACGCATAGACAACCGAGACATAGAAAGCGGTACAGAAACCATACGTAATGCCATGCGCAATCTGTCGCCCTGGCAAAGCGAGTTCCGCATGCAGCGCAAGGATGGCAGTGTGCGCTGGCTGTATCTGGATGGCTTGCCCGAGCCGGAAGCTGACGGCTCCATGCTCTGGCACTGCTTCATCACGGATATCACGGAACGCAAACAGGCCGAGCAGGATTTGCAGATTGCCGCCTGTACCTTTGAATCACAGGAAGGTATCTTCGTCGCCGCCGCGGACTGGACCATACTCAGGGTCAACCAGGCATTTACCCGCATTTCCGGCTATGAGCCGCAAGACCTGATAGGCAAGCGTCCACCGCTGTACAAAACCCGGCAACAGGACCGCAATTTTTTTATCGGTATCAATGAATCACTGGCAAGCCGCCGTTACTGGCAAGGTGAAATCTGGAGCCGCCGCAAGAACGGCGATGTCTATCCGCAAATGATCACCCTGACGGCAGTCATCGATAACCGCGGCGAGGTCAGCAATTACATCGGTTCGTTCAATGATATCAGCCGTCATAAAGGTTATGAGGCAGAGATACGCAATCTGGCTTTCTATGACTCGCTGACGCAACTGCCCAACCGGCGTCTGTTGATGGACAGGCTGCAGCATCTGATATCGATCAGCAATCGCAATGACAGCCATAGCGCCATCCTGTTCATTGACCTCGACAACTTCAAGACCCTGAACGATACCCGTGGTCACGACGCCGGTGATCTGCTGCTGATAGAAACCGCCAGCCGCCTGCAAACCTGTGTGCGCGACAGTGATACCGTGGCCCGTCTTGGCGGCGACGAATTTGTGGTGGTGCTGGAAGAACTGAGCAGCGTGCGCGATGACGCCATGCGCCAGGCTGGCATGATCGCCGAAAAAATTCGTCAGTTGCTGAGCCAGCCTTTCCACATTACCGATTTTGAACACCATGGCTCCAGCAGCATAGGCGTCTGCCTGTTCCAGGGCGGCGACACGACGGTCAAGGACTTGTTCAAGCGCGCCGATACCGCCATGTACGAAGCCAAGACGGCCGGCCGCAATGCCGTGCGCT
The DNA here is from genome assembly GCF_022568815.1 of Undibacterium paludis. Classification (GTDB taxonomy): domain Bacteria; phylum Pseudomonadota; class Gammaproteobacteria; order Burkholderiales; family Burkholderiaceae_D; genus Undibacterium. Next base: position 128,694 of record NZ_JAKZHX010000012.1, read on the forward strand.
TCTTTGACCCGGCCATGCAGGCCATACTGGTGGTGCGCATGTTGCTGGAGTCGAATCTGCGTATCGCTTTGGCCAATAATCAGTTCACGCTGTACTACCAGGTGCAGGTCAATTCCGAAGGCAGGCTGATCGGCGCAGAAGCACTGCTGCGCTGGGAACACCCCGACCGCGGTTTTATCTCGCCGGCAGAATTCATCCCGCTGGCGGAAGAAACCGGCCTCATCATACCGATAGGTCTGTGGGTACTTGAAACCGCCTGCGCCCAGATCAAGCAATGGGAAAGCAGCCACGAAACCCGGCACCTGACGTTGGCAGTCAATGTCAGCGCCAAACAATTCCAGCAGCCTGATTTTGTTGATGTGCTCACCGAGATCGTCAAGCGCCACCAGATAGACCCGACCCGCCTGAAGGTAGAACTGACCGAGAGCACTATCCTCGACAATGTCGACGCCACGACGGAAAAAATGCATCAGTTGAAAAAACTTGGTATCGCTTTTTCCATGGATGATTTTGGGACCGGTTATTCTTCACTCGCTTATCTGCAGCGCCTGCCGCTGAACCAGCTGAAGATAGACCAGTCCTTTGTGCGCGACCTCAGCCATGATGAAAATGATGCGACGATCGTCCGCGCCATCATTTCACTCGGCGTCAACCTGGGTCTGAACGTGATTGCAGAAGGGGTGGAAACCAGCGCCCAGCGCGCCTTTCTGATTGCACATAATTGCTACGCCTTCCAGGGCTATTATTTTTCCAAACCGCTGCCACTGGAAGGTTTTTTAGCCTTGCTCAAACAGCCTGAACCGGAAGATAGTTAGGCAACACCCAGCAGGCGCAGATCAAGCTTGCCCTCATGCATGGGCGGACACCAGAAGTAACTGCCGGTCTGCGGTTGCGTGAACTGGAACAGCGCATCGACGATGCCATCTTCAGCACCAGACATGCGACGCAATTGCGCTTCAAAAGCATAGAAGGATTTACCGAAGGCAGCAAACATCAGACCCGCCTTGTCAGCACCGGACCAGGGCATGGAGCGTCTGAGCATGAAAGCCTCGGGCGTGAAATCTTCTTGCGCCGTACGTTTGACGTGAGCAGATTCCGGTGCGTCGTCCAGTTCTTCATTATCGCTTTGTCGACGGCCTATGGCATCATCCTGCGCCTGCTTTGTCATGGCGTCAAAACGTTCAAACCTGTGCGTCCATTGCTGGACGGCGACAAAACTGGAGCCGGCCAGGCCTGCAACATCGCCACTGACAAAAGCCGTATCAATGGCTGCTTCAGCTTCAGGGTTTTCGGTGCCGTCTTCATAGCCGCTGAGATCACGGCCTTCCAGGTATTTGAAGGCGTCGACCTGTGACTGTACTTCAAATACCGGTGTGACCGCATGCAGCACTTGCTGCAATTGACGGACCAGGGCGCCACGCTCCTGCTGGCGCAGCCAGCAGAATAATGCCGCTGGCGTGGCAGGCAAACGTACCCGGCTGTCTGCAACACCCTGGAATTCTGTCAAACCATCAATGTGTTTGTCCAGCAAACCGACCAGGCGAGCGCCGAGGCCGATAACCAATTGCTGACCATCGCTGAGATTTGCCAGGGCGCTCAATACCCTCGATACAGAATCCGGGGAACTGCCCACCCTGACATCGAAAACCAGATAAATGGCATGTGCAGGTATGGGCTGCAGGATACCGGCTTGATACGGCGTCATGAATAACTCCTGTTGTAGATTGTGGATATCTTTGTCTTTTTTGAATATGCCTAGCATACCTTAGCTTGTGCAATCCGTGATTGCTCGCTACAATCAATCGCGAGGCAATCGCCTCAACGTCGCTCGGACGGTTCCGGGCGCCCGTTCTGTCAATCTGCAAAGACTGGCCGGACTACGTACAATTTATTGAACATGACAAATCTATCTACTCCGCCGGGCCGGGGTTCAGTGGTTGAAGGCACGTCTGCGCCTGCAACGACGACTCCGCGTTTTTCTTTCGCACGCATCAACCGCCTGCCTCCTTACGTATTCAATATCACTGCCGAACTGAAGATGGCGGCACGCCGTCGTGGCGAAGACATCATCGATATGTCGATGGGCAATCCCGATGGGGCTACCCCGCCACATATAGTCGAAAAACTGGTCGAAGTGGCGCAGCGCCCCGATACCCATGGCTATTCCGCCTCCAAGGGCATACCACGCCTGCGCCGTGCGATTTCGCGCTGGTACAAGGACCGTTATGAAGTCGACATCAATCCTGACAGTGAGGCCATCGTCACCATCGGTTCCAAGGAAGGGCTGGCCCATCTGATGCTGGCGACGCTGGACAAGGGCGACACGGTATTGGTGCCCAATCCCAGCTACCCCATTCACATCTATGGCGCTGTCATCGCCGGCGCTGATATACGCTCGATACGCATGAGTCCTGGCGTGGATTTTTTTGCCGAACTCGAAAGAGCGATACGTGAAACCTATCCCAAGCCGAAGATGATGATCTTTGGCTTTCCCTCCAATCCGACCGCACAATGCGTGGAACTGGAATTTTTCGAGCGCGTCGTCAAGCTGGCCAGGGAACACAATATCCTGGTGGTACATGACCTGGCCTATGCCGACATCGTCTATGACGGCTGGAAAGCGCCGTCCATCATGCAGGTGCCCGGTGCGCGTGATGTCGCCGTCGAGTTTTTCACCATGTCCAAGAGCTATAACATGGCAGGCTGGCGCATAGGCTTCATGGTCGGCAACAAGGAGCTGGTAGCCGCCCTGGCGCGTATCAAGAGTTACCATGACTATGGCAGCTTCACCCCGGTACAGGTGGCAGCGATTGCCGCACTGGAAGGTGACCAGAGCTGCGTCAGGAAGATCTGTGAGCAATACCAGAGCCGCCGCGATGTGCTGGTCAAGGGCTTGCATGAACTCGGCTGGATGGTGGAAAAACCCAAGGCTTCAATGTATATCTGGGCGCATATCCCCGAACATTATCGCCACCTGGGTTCGCTGGAATTTTCACGGCAAGTGCTGGAAAAAGCCAAGCTTTGCGTGTCGCCCGGCATAGGCTTTGGAGAATATGGCGATGAGTATGTGCGCTTTGCGCTGATAGAAAATGAGTCACGCATACGCCAGGCCTTGCGTGGTCTGAAAACCATGTTCAAGGAAGACGGAGTGGCAAAATAAGCGCCATTACTTTTGCCGTCTTGCGTGACTTGTTGTCACCCTGGGGAGAATTGCGCCCGCAGGCAGTAACAGACTGGCAGGGTGAAATACCCCTGCCTGCCATTCTTGCCAATTTTTATGCACAGATAGGCCCCTGGGGTGAAATAGTCCATGAAAAAGTCGGACCTACCGGTTTATCGCTGAACGCGGGCGGTAATCCTGTCGATGTTCCGGTACTCAAGAACCTCTGGTCCCGCCAGGCTTGTTATCGCTGGCATGGCAATACCGGCCAGCGTTTACCTGAGTGGCAAGATCACTGGCTGGTGGTAGCGACAGAAGGCAGCAATCCCTTCATGCTTGACACCGTGACGGGGCAAGTCTATTTTGCCCTGGCTGGTGGTAAGCCTGATTTTCGGCTATTCGCTCCAGACTTGCTAACGGCCTTCGCTGCTATTGCCTGCGTCGCCAATACTATGCGTGATCTGGGTGAACTGGCTTTCGATGATACTTATGAATTGACGGCCGCCGCGCGTGCACAAGTCACTCTGAATCTGGATAAACTGCTGGCGGGCATAGGCGATGCCCGCGAGATGGTGGCTGCCTGGCGCTGGTATTGCTAAGATTACTTGATCATTACCGGGACATTAGCGCAAACTCCAGACAAAAACATGAACCACATAGAACCAGGTAAATTATTTCTTGCGTGTGGAAAAACTTGGGTTGTGGTTGACAAGAAAATAAACTTTGTTTAAGGTTTCTGACGGAGATGCGTTTGCTTAATCAGATATCCCCTGATTCACTTATCTACAGGAATCCTTATGTCCCTAATCAGGAATTGGCCTTTTTTTGCTGAACAAAAAAGTACGTCACCAGTCAGTAAAAGAAGTCTTAACATCGGGTTCTTAATGAATTATTTACGCTTTACTACGCTGCTAATGTGCAGCTTGCTTGGCGTCTCGGCAATGGCGCAAGATGTTAAATTCATCAAAAGTAATCTGGTTAATCTTTTTAATGCGAACACAACTGCGGTCGAGCATGGGGAACAGCCAATTGTAATCACCTACCCATCAAATTTTTCCACCGAGGTGCGAGACGCCAAAGGGATATCAATAATATGTATTAAAAGTTCTACGACTAACTTGGACAGTATGTTCAGTACAGATACTCCCCATATAGTAGGAGATGGATTAATCACTATTGGGCTATCGCTGAACGTAGGTTTTGATCCTGGCTCTAATAAATTCAGTGGTGAAGATGAGGTCCAGACAGATTATAAAAAGTTAGGCTTTACCAATGTGCTTTCAAGACGTCTGGATAAGAAAAACACTCCCATCGAAGAGCTGACGGCAACCGGGCCAAATGGTCGTCGAATTTACCTCGCGTATATCGCCATGGACAACTCAGGAGTTACATACAGGATCACGTATTATCATCCTGAAGAATACAAAGCATCTGAGACCTTGATCTGGCGTAAGCTGATTGATAATCTGATCGAATAGATCAGACTGAAGCGCGTTGGTCACGCATTCTTCAATTCTGCTTGAAAGGGCAGAACACTTGACTGTATGCACGGCGGAACAATTGATCAATTGCTTTCAGTCATGAATCCACCAAAAGTTCCTGTTAGCTGACCTGGGTCCGACAGACCCAGAGACATCACTATTTCAGCGCGTTTATCCTTCCAGGTTTTCGTGATGATTTGCCAGACCACGCTTCCAGTAGGCAGCTACCCGCATCGCCGAACCTGGATGGCCTTTTTCTTCCGCCAGTATGCGCCTTGCTGCCGCCATCATGCTGGCCTCGCCGGCACACCAGGCATAACCTTCACCTTCCGGCAATTGCCAGGCACGCAGCATGGCCAGCAATTCTTCCGGCGTCTCTACCCATAGCAGGCTGACGTTGGCCGCAAAACTGAACTGGCGACGTTCACTGGCTTCTGCCAGCAGGATAACCGTGACTTTGGCGCCGGCCGGCAATTCTTCCAGACGGCGGGCAATTGCGGGGATGGCGGTTTCATCGCCAGCCAGCAAATGCCAGTCATAGTCTGTTGGTATCACCAGCGAGCCACGCGGCCCAGCTATAGTGATCGTCTGCCCGGCAGCCGCCTGGGCAGCCCAGCTGGCTGCCGGGCCATCGCCATGGATGGAAAACTCCAGGACCAGCTCACCTTTGACTGCATCATAGTGACGTGGTGTGTAATCGCGCCTGACGGCTTGTTCGCTGTCGGCATTCAATATCAGTTTGACATGATCATCAAAAGAAGCACTGATAAAGCCTGGCAAATCACTGCCGCTAAGCGTAATACGGCGAAATTGCGGGCTAGGGCTTTCTACCCTGACAACTTGCAGGTCACGGCGTTTGATTTCATGGCGTATGCGTTGTACGCGGCTGGTGCTAAGGTCTATACTCATTTATTCACTCATCAAATTAGTTGACAATATCTACTATAATGCAAAAAACAAATGACAATGTCAACCATTCTTCAAAAAATAAAGAGGATGGTGTACTCGACCTCATCCATACCGTCATGCACCAGTACCGCTCCCTGCAATACCAGGCCTTGCGTGACGGTCCACATGACATCACCCATATGGAAGGCAAGGTGCTGGGCTTTTTTGGCCACTATCCCGGCTCTACCCAGAGCGACCTGGCCAGGCATAGCGGGCGCGACAAGGCGCAACTGGCGCGCCTGATCAAAGGTCTGCGCGAACGTGGCCTGCTTGACGCCATCGCCGACGAGGCAGACAAGCGCAATGTCAGGCTGAATCTGACCCAGGACGGCCAAAATGTACTAGGCGTCCTGCGCCAGCAGGGCAGGCATTTGAATGGCAAAGCTGTAGCGGGCCTGGATCAGACAGAACAATTGCAATTGCAACAGCTTTTGCTGCGCGTCAAAGCCAATCTCGATACCGAGACTTAGGCAACGCCTCGAATTTTTCAGACTCTTCAACATCAGAAACCATGAGCCAATACTGGAGTAAAGTTGTACACAAGCTGACCCCCTATACACCGGGCGAACAACCGAAGATGGCCCGGCTGATCAAGCTCAATACCAATGAAAACCCTTATCCGCCATCACCGCAGGTGCTGGCAGCGATACAGGCAGCAGCGAATACCGATTTACGGCTGTACCCTGATCCTGGTTCTGATCGTTTGCGTGAAGTCATCGCGAACTATCACGGCCTGCAGGCTGAACAGGTTTTTGTCGGCAACAGTTCGGATGAAGTGCTGGCCCATGTATTCCAGGCCTTGCTGAAGCATGAGCAGCCATTGCTGTTCCCCGACATCAGCTACAGCTTTTATCCTGTGTATTGCGGACTGTATGAAATCGACTACCGCACCGTTGCACTGGATGCTGATTACCGCCTGAACGTGGCAGATTATGCACAGCCCAACGGTGGCATCATTTTCCCCAACCCGAATGCACCGACAGGCTGCCTGCTGGGCCTGGAACAGATAGAGCACCTGTTGCAAAACAACCGTGATTCTGTTGTTGTCATCGACGAAGCCTATATCGACTTTGGCGGTAATACGGCAATTACCCTGATCAACCGCTACCCGAACCTGCTGGTAGTGCAGACCCTGTCCAAGTCGCGTTCACTGGCAGGTTTGCGGGTAGGCTTTGCTGCCGGTCACGCCGACCTGATTGCTGGCCTGAACCGCGTCAAGAACAGCTTCAACTCTTACCCGCTGGACAGGCTGGCAGCGGCCGGCGCCATCGCCGCTTTTGAAGACCAGGCCAGCTTTGCGCAAAACTGCCAGGCCATTATGGCAACCCGCGAAAGGCTGACTGCCAGCCTGGCACACCTGGGCTTTGAGGTCTTGCCATCAGCAGCCAATTTCATCTTCGCCCGTCACCCGGATTTTGATGCACAGCAGCTGGCGCAGGGCTTGCGCAGCTCCGGCATCATCGTGCGCCATTTCAAACTGCCGCGCATAGATAATTTCCTGCGGATTTCAATAGGGACAGATGCCGAATCCCGTGCGCTGGTATCGGTGCTGGAAGTGCTGGTGAAACAGGATTAATGCAAGCTGCTGAGGCAACAGCCATCTAGTTTTTCGTACTGAATCTTTCACGGAAAAACCCCGGTGTCGTCCCCAGGTGCTTGATAAAACTGCGATGCAGGGTATCGAGGCTGTTATAACCGGCATGGCTGGCGATACGTGCCAGGGGCCATGTAGTCGTGATGAGCAGGTTTTTGGCGTGTTCCAGGCGGGCCTGGTCAACGAAGCGGGCCGGAGTGGTGCCGGTTTCTTGCTGGAAGTTGCGGGCGAAGCTGCGCTCGCTCATATGGACCCGTGCGGCCATGACAGGGCCACGCCAGTCGGCAGCCGGATTGCTGATAATGTCATTGAGCAGTTGCTGTAGTCGCGGGCTGGCCTGGCCCAGGGTCTGCGACTGAATTTGCAGGGCGTTGCTGAATTGTGACTGGCCGCCGGCACGACGCATGTAGAGCACCAGTTCACGTGCGATGGACAGGCTCAGCGCCGGACCGGCATCGGCTTCCACCAGGTTCAGGCACAGGTCTATACCGGCAGTGACACCGGCTGAGGTATGGATGGGTCCATCGACAGTAAAGATGGCGTCGGCTTCGACCCTGACTTCCGGGAAGAGCTTTTGCAACAGTGCGCAAGTGTTCCAGTGTGTGGTGGCACGGCGGCCATTCAGCAAACCGGCAGCAGCCAGCACCAGGGCCCCGGTACAGATGCTGGCAATACGCCTGGTGTGCTGGCTACGTTCACGCAACCAGGGCAGCAAGATATTCTCTGCAGCGGCGGCATGCATGGCGGCCTCACTGCCACCGGTGACGATGATGGTATCTATACCTGTGGATAAACCTGTTGGCAAATCTGTGGGCAAGTATGTTGATAAGCATGTTGACAAGTCTGCATCCAGGTCCGCCAGGGCAGTAAAACCGTGTATCTCCAGCCCTGCATTGGTTTTGATGCTGCCGCCACGCGGCGTCGCCGTCAGCAAGTTGTACACAGGCATGCCGGCGCTGCGGTACTGGTTGGCCAGGGTGAATACTTCCATGGGGCCGCTCAGGTCCAGGCTTTGTACGCCGTCCAGGGCGATGAAGAGAATGGTCTTGGTATGAATGTTCATGGCGATTTTTGCGACAAGATTGGCTATTTTGCCAGTTTCTGCCAGCTTATAGTGGTACTGTCTTCTTCTCAGCGTCTGTCATCCCCATGAAAACCGGAATCTGGTCTGGCCCCTTATTCGTCATTATTGCCTGCATCACCTGTCTTGTCCTTGCTGCCGGAGCGGCCGCTGAACAGCCTGTCACCGTTGCGGATGCGCAGTTGTCCACAGATATCCCGGCCTACCAGCCACGTTTTGGCCGCAGCCAGCCTGTGATTGCCGTCCTGGCTGATAATGAAATGACCGAGCTGACTGATTTTGTCGTGCCCTATGCCGTGCTGACAGCTTCTGGCAGCAGCAAGGTCATCACTGTCGCTCCAGATGCGGGGCCGGTGCAGCTCTACCCAGCCCTGCGCATGCAGCCCGACAGTACGCTGGCAGATTTTGACCAAGCTTATCCACAGGGTGCTGATTTTGTCATCGTGCCAGCCATACACAATGTACAGGCCAGCAAACTACAAAACTGGCTGAAGGCACAATCCGCCAAGGGTGCGCGCATCGTTGGCATCTGTGACGGCGCCTGGGTGCTGGCCCATGCAGGTTTGCTGGCAGGCAAAAAAGCCGTGGGCTTCTGGTATTCCATGAACAGCCTGCAAAAGCAGTTCCCCGACACCACCTGGCTGCGCAATCAACGCTATGTGGCTGACGGCCATGTCATGACAACCACAGGGGTGACAGCTTCATTACCGGCCTCCATCGCCCTAGTGGCGGCGATAGCCGGTGCAGACAGCGCCAACACACTGGCAAAACAACTGGGACTACCAGACTGGTCGGCCAGACATGACAGCCGGCAATTCCATTTAAGCACCGGCGCCGTCTTCACCCTTGCCGGCAACTGGTTGCGCTTCTGGGCACATGATGAAGTTGCCCTGCCACTGCGTGAAGGCGTCGATGATATCGCCCTGGCCCTGTATGCCGACGCCTGGTCACGCACCTATCGTTCGCAGGTAGTGGGCGTGGCCCTGGACAAACAGACCGTCAGTACGCGCTATGGCTTGCACCTGCTGCCAGATGCGACCTTGGCACCGGAGGCATTCGCCAGACTGTCAGAGCGGCATGCCTGGCTGCATGAAACAGCGTCAGCACACGCCATCGACAAAGCCTTGAGAGAACTGGGCCAAACCTACGGCAAATCAACCAGGTCACTGGTCAGCCTGCTTCTTGAGTATCCTCAATAAACTTACTGCCTCATAAACTGTATCAGAATCCTACAGGGAACCAAGCTCAGGAAAACCAGTCAAGTAAATCAACGTTACCCATAATCAGGTGCTTGATGAGAAACTTGAAATTGTCGTCCTTAATCAGCCTGGCTACATTGGCCACTTCCCTACTGCTCACCTGCCTCTCGACAAATGCAACTGAGAGTGCAACTGGCATAAACGCCATTTACCCCGGGGCACATTGGGAAGAAGTACCTGCCGCATCCATCAGCACTACCTGCAAACAAGGGCAGGCGGAAGCCCGCGACTACCTGCAAACCCAGGCGACGACCGCTTTATTAGCTATACGCAAGGGCCAGATCGTTTTCAGTTATGGCCACCCAGAAGTACCGGGCATCATAGAATCTGCGCGCAAGAGCGTGCTATCAATGCTGTACGGCAAATATGTAGAAAACGGCCTCATTGATCTTGAGCAGACACTGACCGCAGCCGGCATTGATGACGTCGGCGGTTTGCTGGAGTCAGAAAAACAGGCGCGCATCCGTGATCTGCTGACGGCCAGGTCCGGGGTTTTTCACCCGGCGGCAAACAGTGGCGACGATCTGGGTAAAGCCCCTGCACGCGGGACACAGGCGCCGGGCAGCTACTTCCTGTACAACAACTGGGATTTCAATGCTGCCGGCACCGTACTGGAAAATGCCACGCATAAAACGGTGTATGAATTATTTGATGCTGATATCGCCCGGCCCCTGCAACTGGAAGATTTCCAGCTGGCCAAGCAAAAGAAAATGGGTGACAGCAGCAAGTCCATACATCTGCCTTATCACCTGTTGTTATCGACACGCGACATGGCGCGCCTGGGCGTGCTGGCCCTGCACCAGGGTAACTGGAACGGGCAGCAACTGATACCGGCAGCCTGGATGCGCAAGACCACCAGCAGTTTTACACCGTCAGCAGACATGCATCCCGCCAGCACCGCTGCGCGCAAGGTCGGCTATGGTTATATGTGGTGGGTGCCAGAAGAACCGGCTGATTCAGTCCTGCATGGTGCCTATTTGGCCTGGGGTCTGCATGGACAATATATACTGGTGCTGCCAAAACTGCAGATGGTGATCGCACACCAGCGCAAAGTGCCGGTCAATGGATCATGGGATGTGGAAAAAGTGGGGAAGAATGCGTTCTTCCACGTAGCAAAAATACTGGCCAGTGCTTGCCAGCCTGAATGAAGAAAGACGCTCATGCATGACCTTACGATAAGCCTGGAAGCAGCGAGCCCGGATCAGGCGTTGCAATTAGCCGATTTGCGCGTGCTGGCCATGCGCCCCAGCCTCGAGCGCATAGGCCGCTTTGATCCCGAACGTGCACGGCAGCGTCTGCTGCAAAATTTTGCCGCCGAATACACCAGACTCATCAAACTCAATGGGATACTCGCAGGATTTCTAGTACTGCGTCCGCAGGACAATGATCTCTTGTTGGACCATTTCTACCTGCACCCGGATTTCCAGCAGCGTGGTCTCGGCAGCGCAGTCATGCAGCGCGTACTGGCAGAAGCCGATGCGTTGGGAAAGATCATCCACGTAGGCGCCTTGCGCGACAGTGACGCCAACTGTTTCTACCTGCGCCATGGTTTTGTTTTGCGTGAGACGGCGGAGTTTGATAATTACTACCTGCGTTATCCACAGACTACAAGAGAAAATAAATAGCTCCCGCAAGTGCCAATAGCTTTGCGTATTCGCACGCATGACTTCAAGAAGTCCGATAGTATTTAAAGCTAGTTGTCCAGGCTGTTCGCGGCTAAAGCCGCTCCTGCAAAGAACTTTTCACAGATAATGCCTGACACCCAGATGTTCATCCAGTTTGGCCTGCTCCCTGGCATCGAGTGTCGCCCTGTGGGCGCGGATAGTGTAACCGCCGTGCAGTCTGCCGTTGTGGTTGATCATCCAGTCGACGACGGCATCGTTGGCGACCTTGAAAGTGTCACCAATTTCATGGTCTGTCATTGCTGGCGGCACTTCAAATAACTCTGCAAGAAAACCTTCGCTATTACTTTCCCGCACCAATAGCCATACAAACATATTGCCACTGGCCAATACAAATCTGGTCTTGACCAGGGGATGGAATTCACCGGCTGTGCTGCTGTCAATCAGCTGGCGGAAATCTGGCAAAGATTGCTGTGCCTGGGCAAAGGCCTGCTGCATGCTCTCGTCGTCGGCATTGCTCATGCTGATACTGGCGCCGGGGTCGAGGTCAGGCTGGCGGCCCATTTTTCTCCTGCACATCTGCCAGTCGTACCAGCAGTTTTCGGGGTCTATGTCGTCGTAGCCCCGCGATTCGTCGAGTGCCTGTGCATGCATTTTTTCCATCATCATGACATTGGCATGGTCACGGATGCTGAGCACTTCGGCATGGGTCAGAGGATCGCCCTTGCTGTCTTCTGCGTGTACCAGCAGCGCAATCAGGGCGGGGATAAAAACAGGGACCAATTTCTCTTCATTCATCATCTTCTTTCAGCATGCATGCAGATTTGCCAGTAAAGGAAATTTTACTCTGGCAAACCTGCCCGTACCGGAGCAGACATGTAAGGAAAGAGCACTTGTTGTGACAAATTATTTCTTTTGCGGTGGTTTCTTGTCATCACCTTCAGGCGGGCGTGGTGGACGCTGCGGACGGGCGAACAGACCTTTTGGTGAGGTTGTGCAGGTGGCGGCAATCTTGCCTTCACGTGGTGTAGTGATCTGAACTACGTCGCCTTCTTTCTTGCCTTTGCAATCTTCATAAGCCTGTGGCGGCGGTTCGTGAGGCGGCCTGTCGCCGGCGCCTTGCTCTGGCGGCCTCTTTTGATCGCCGCCAGGTGGCTGGGCGTGGGCAGACATGCCACTGACCAGAGCGATCAGGATAATGCTGGCGCGTGACAGAGATAACAGGGATTTCATTTTTTCTTCCTTTCCATCAGTTCAATCAGATATACCTCGGGTTTGCTACTGACTGCATTGTGTTCTGAAACTATGGAGAAAAAATGAAGGCAGGCTCGACGTTTCGTATCATCTTGTAACGCTGATGCTGATCCTGTCATAACGACCAAAACTGTCAAAGGCAGTGATATCGTAACGCCCCGCTTCGGCAAACTCAATGACCTGTGAAGCCGTCGCTGGCTTGCTTGCGACCAGTTTGCCATTGACCATCCAGCTGACTTCTGCCTGCGAACCACGAATTTCCAGCCGCGCTTTTGGCACATCCCTGCTGTTTGCCCGATGCAGGATTTCGCCATCGCTGAGCCCGACTATCTTGATGATTTCATCAGCGTTGTAAATAGCCGCACAGGCCGGCGCCCAGGCTGGTGGCAGGGCGACCTTGCGCAGGCCCGCATCGAGCCAGGGTTCCAGCGCGGACGGCCAGCGGGCGGCCTGACGCTGTTCACTGGCCTGTTTGCTGCACTCAGGCGCGACACGCAACCCGGTTTGCGTATCGACGTAGTAAGTGAAGACAGGTGAAGAAGTTTTCAGGCGATCGGCAAAGGTTGGCGGCGTTGCGCCATGCAGGACCCAGGCAGTGCGTTGCAGCGGGCACAGGCGTTCAGGCTGTTCGCTGGCGCGCGTACCCAGTGGCCAGCAGATTTTCTCCTGGCTGACAGTGGCAGGCGGCGGGTTAGGGCTGAGGTTGCGGCCATCAGGCAAGGCCGTGAAAATATCGACCAGCAAAGGCGCAGCCACGTTAGCCCCAAAAAAACCAGGGTTCGGTGTACCGTCAGGCCGCCCTACCCAGACACCGATGGTATAACGGTTACTCACACCAACGGCCCAGGCATCGCGAAAACCAAAGCTGGTGCCAGTCTTCCAGGCAATGCCGCGATAGGTGCCGTTGCCTTCGACCGCCCTGGCCACTGGCCCACCGGTTTCCAGTATGTCACGCACGATGAAGGCGGCTCCCTCACTCATCATTCTCTGTTCCTTGCGCGGGGCATCCGGTGTCAGGCGCGGTACGGCTGCCATGCCCTTGCGGGCAAATGCAGAATAGGCGCCCACCATGTCTTCCAGCCTGGCGCCGGCGCCACCCAAGATCACACTCAGGTTGGGCGTAGCACCGCGCGGAAATTCCAGCTTCAGGCCGCCACGTCTGAGCATGGACACAAATGTCGCCGAGCCAAGCTGTTCCAGCACTTCCACCGCCGGTACATTGAGCGATTTGACCAGGGCCTCCGACACACTGACCGGGCCGTGGAAATTCTGCTGGAAATTGCCAGGCTGGTAGCCGGAAAAAGATTGCGGCGTATCCGACAGCAATGATTCGGAATGAATCAACCCCTCATCCATGGCAAAGCCATACAGAAAAGGTTTTAGCGCCGAACCGGGTGAGCGGGCAGCACGCACCATGTCGACATCGCTGAAACGTTCACGATCACTGAAGTCGGCAGAACCTGCATAGGCCAGCACTTCAAAGCTGGCATTGTCCATCACCATGGCCGCCATCGATACATGCGGCGGCAACTGGCGTATGCGGTCAGCCAGCAGGGTTTCGACAGTTTGCTGGGCTGCGGTATCCACCGTGGTTTGTATCACTGCCTGTTGCGTCTTGCTACGCTTGTTCTGCTGCTTCATGCGCAGGGCCAGCAGAGGGGCCAGCAAGGGTTCGCGCACCACCTGGGCGGTCACCGGTTCGCTCAGTGCATCGGCGACATCGGCCTTGCTCCAGCGGTCTTCCATACGCCGTATCACCTTGTCCCTGGCCAGCTGCGCACGCTGTGGATAACGGTCTGGCCGCAGTACCGATGGCAATTGCGGCAAAACCGTCAGCAAGGCTGCCTCGGCATGCGTGAGGCGATTGGACGGTTTGCCCAGATAGGCGCGGCTGGCGGCTTCCACGCCTTCCAGCACGCCGCCCATGGGCGCATAGTTGAGATAGAGGGTCAGTATCTCTTTTTTGGAGTAATGCGCTTCCAGTTGCAGGGCGCGGGCAATCTGCCTGAGCTTGCCACGTATGGTATGCGGGGTAGGGTCGATGATGCGTGCCACCTGCATGGTAATGGTGGAGCCGCCGGAAATGATTTTGCCATTATGCAGCCACTGCCAGCCGGCACGCATCAGTGCAAACGGGTTGACGCCAGGGTGCCACCAGAAAGCCCTGTCTTCATACTGCGTCAGCGTGTCGACGTAGTAAGGCGAGACTTCTTGCAGGCTGATGGCATGCCGCCAGATATGGTCCTTGTCAGGGAAGGCCCGCAGCGGCGTGCCGTCACGGGCAAGGACGACCATCGCATAAGGCGAATCGCGGCCTGGCTTGGGCAGGGGGAAGCAGAGGTCGGCGATGATGAAAATCAGTGCAACGATGGCGATTGCTGCCCAGGTTTTTTTGTAGGAGAGCAGAGCTTTACGCAAAGAGGTGAAGTTGGTGTACTTCTTGAGATTGAGCGTCATTCGGTGGAAATTTTTTATTAATCTCGAATATGAAAAATCAGATAAACAGCAAACGGGTAATATGAATGATGGTCAAATTGATCTTGTTTTTGTGTTTTTGATTTTGCTCTTCAACCGCTTGGGACCTAGCAATTTGCGCAAGCACCCGAAGGGCAAGTCTGCGGTCGCCTTTCTTTGATTCCTTTCTTTGGCGAAGCAAAGAAAGGAATTCGGCCGCCGGACCGAGACCCGGCAGGTATCCACGAAGGGCTATCGTTTTAATAAAGACTCAAGCATGCAACGAACGCCGCGGGGCTCCTGCCTTCGCAGGAGCGACGTTAATACCCATACGGTATCGCAACCAAACTCCATCCCAACCTTCTTCTTGAAGAGAAAGGAGTAACAAATCCAGTACTGGCTGGCCAATAGCAGATCAAAGCAAAGAAATCACGAAATCCCCTTGCTTTTCCTCTGCGGTGAGGGGTTTTAGGCCTGACCGTAATGAACAAATACCTTATTCAGAGGCAGGGTGTTGGGCTGATGATGCATAGCCCAACCTACGATTTGCTATTAGACCTGCACGATAATCCTTACTTCCCGCTCTCCACCACCGTCAACACATCTGTCCCACCCGTCTGTCCATACAAATCCGGCCTGTACATGTCTTCCGCATACAACGGCGGTATGACGAATTTACCCGGTGTCACCACCCGCACGCGGTAGAACAGGTTCAACACATTCCAGTCCATGCGTACCGCCGCAACAAAACGGTCATCGCGGAATTCCACATGCTTGATGTGCGGGTCCTGCATCACCTCAGCCGGATTGAGCTTGTCTATCGTCACGGCATTCATCTGTTCACCCTGGACGATATTGGTGTTCTCGATTTCCAGTCCGGCCGGGATGCGGTCGACGATCATGCCTGTGCCCATGGCGCTGCGGCTGCGGGCAGTGATACGCATGAGTATGGTTTCGCCGACCTTCAGGGCGCGGCCATTGATTTCTGTGCCGTCAGGGTTATACATCTTGCGACTCAGTTCGATGACATCGCTCTTGGCCGGCGGCAGCTTGACCGGGTTGCCGGACATCGACAATTCCACATACAGATTGTCCTTGCTGTTATTCGTCAGCTTCAGACCCGCTGACAGATCGCCGGCAGGCAGTTCGCGGAACAGGCTGGTCTTGGCGCCAATTTCTTCTGCCTTGCCGGCGACAGTCAGGCTGCCTGTCCATGGCGCGGTATCACCGGTATTGTAGGAACGGCCAACCAGGAACAGGGCGAGTTTTTCCTGGGTGCTGTAATAACGGTATTTCTCCATTTCAGCAGCAATCACGGCAACCAGGTTGTCACGGCCAGGGATAGTGATCTGGTGACGGTCCAGCAAGGCATAGGACAGGGCTGCGTCACGCAGGTTGCTGCCGTAGTCATACCACCAGTAGCCATTGTCACGACCTTTCTTGACACCTTCGGCCAGGGCCACATCACTGCGTGCCTTGTCACCCATTTGCTTGAGGGCCACACCCAGCTGTATCAGGGCCAGGCCGGACTGCGCATTGCCGCGTGAATCATGGAGCTGGCGCAGCGTTGCCAGAGGGGCTTTGTTTTGCCGTGACAGTACGTAGGCACCGGCAGCCAGTACACCAAAATGACTGTTGTCGCGTACCCGGTTTTCTTCCCACAGGCTATTGCTGTTGCCGGTGATGACCACCGGTTTGGGATTCGACGGCAGGCGGGCGACGCCCTCCTGCAGACCACGCAGCAGGTAGTCAAGCGCCTTGTTATACATGGCGTCGGGCACACCAAAGCCCTGCTCACGCGCATCGACCAAAAAGCCCGTGACATAGGCCGACAGCCAGTATTCATACTCGGATGCATTACCCCACAGGCTGAAGCCACCATTCGGCGCCTGCATGGTCGCCAGGCGGGCTATCGCCTTGTCCAGCATTTCCACCCTTTGTTCGCGGGTATAGGCTTTCAGACCAAAGCGCTTGGCCGCTTCTTCATCGACAAACACATGCGGATAAGCGGTACTGGTCGTCTGCTCGGCGCAGCCGTAAGGGTAGGTCAGCAAGCCCTGGATCGCCGCACGTATGTCTATCGGCGCCTTGTTCGACATCACCATATGCGCCGCCAGCGAGGCACGATGCAAGCCGCCGAGTTCTGCCTCCCGGATGTCCAGCGATTCACCGGCCTTGATGGTGAAGCGTTTGGTGATCTGGGTCTGTGGTGTCGGCGCCTGTACCGTCAGGGCAAAGCTGCGCTCCATCTTGATGCCGGAACCGCTGATATTGACCGTGATGGTATGCAAACCCGGCATGGGCTTGGCTTCTATCGGGAATCGCAAGGTCTGTTTTTGCTGGTCTTTCAGGCTCAACGTGCGCTCGGCTTCTGTCAACTTCAGGGCTTCACCGCCATTGATGCTGACTTTCAGGTTTTGCACTGCACCGGACAGGTTGTGCAAATCCAGCGCGACGATGGCATTGTCACCGAAAGACAGGAAGCGCGGCGTTGCCAGCTCGGCGATCAGTGGTGCAGCGACTGTCATCTCTGCATCTTTTGCGCCAAAGCGTTCACCACCGGCGACCACGGCCATCAGGCGCAGTGTACCGTTGAAGTCAGGGATGGCCAGCGGGATTTCTGCCTCGCCCTGATCATTGAGTTGCACCGGTCCGCTGAAGATGTCGATGAGTTTGACTTTCTTCGGCAGGTTCTTGGTCGGTTTTGGTGTGTTGTCACCACCAAACTTGAGTTTGCCTTTCTGGCCCTGCATTTTTTCTATCAGGCGGCCATAGATATCATGCTGGTCAGAACCATAGCGCAGTTTGGCAAAGAAGAAGGCGTGCGGGTCCGGCGACACAAATTTGGTAATGTTCAGGATACCAACATCGACAGCCGACAGGGTCACCATGGTTTTCTGCCCCTTGGCTTCTGGCACCTTGATCTTCACCTTGACGGTGCTGTCTGGCAATACCTTGACCGGTGCCTCCATGGTCACCGCATATTTGCGGTCAGCACGCTCAAACGGAATGTGGGCCAGGCCCAGCGCCCGTGCCGGTGTGACCTTGTCGCCTTCATTGCCAGGGCGCAGCACCACCGCCGAGACATACAGGTCATGACGCTTCCACTCTTTATTGAGCGGGATGTCTATCGTTGTCGCTTCGGCACCGACAGCCATGCGTTTTATCCACAGGGTCTTGTCACCTTCGACCGTGATCAGGGCTTCCCCTTTATGCGGCGGCGTCATGGTCAGGCGGGCTGTATCGCCATCCTTGTAGGATGGTTTGTCCAGCTTCATGGCGACCTTGTCGGGACGCACACCCTGGGTTTCGTCAGTACGGGCGCTCCAGCCTACATAGAAGCGGTACACGGCAGACAGTTTGGTATCAGGGTCCAGCACTTCCATGCGGTAGCGACCATAGCGTACAGGCAGGCGTATCTTGCCACGCCCGTTGGCTGGTACCGAGGTGGCTGCGGTTTCCACCAGCTCGTCGGTTTCGGTAAAGCCCGATTGCCAGCCACGCTGGTCTTCAAAGCGCCAGTAATAATTGCGGTCTTCACGGAACAGGCGTACCGGCAGGGTTGGTGATGCCTGCAGTTTGCCATTCTGGTCAGCGCGTATCACTTCAAATTCCACCGGGCTGCCTTCGGGTGCATACTCGCCGGTGAACATGGGGCGCAGGCCGATCAGCACAGGGGCAGGCCAGACGGTTTTTTCCAGGCTGCGCACGACAGGACGGCCGCCGCTTTCAAGCAGGCTCAGGGTCGTACGTACAGTGAACGGTGAGCGGCGTTTGGCGACTGGCGTCAGGTCAACATCGACACTGGCCTTGCCGGCATCATCAAGCTTGCTTTCCTCAAGTTCGGTGCGGGTCTTCGCTTCGTTTTCCGTGACATCACCAAATTCAAAGCCAGGGTATTGCTTGGCCAGCGGATTCTTGTTGCGCTCAAACTGCGCTACCCCAAGCAGGCGGTTGCCGGCTGCCGGTGCGCCATACAGGTAATTGCCTTCGACATCGACGGTGTAATCACTGTCAGCCGCCAGGGTGGCCTGTTTGCTGGACAAGTCCAGCTTCATGCGTTCTGGCAGGAATTCTTCGACACCAAAACGGAAGACCGTGCCCGGCACCTTGTCAGCCGGGTCGGCACGTAATTCCAGGGTCCAGAAACCGGTCGGGGCATCAGCAGGCAATTCCAGGCGTTTTACCAGATAACCGCCAAAGCGCTGGTCAGGGCGCCAGGTTGCGGTGAACTGGTCTTTGCCATCCGGGCGCTTCAGTCTGGCCTGTATGGCTTTGGCGGGCACAGTATGGCCATCGGCATCGCGCGCCAGTACCGACACATCAAACTGCTCGCCAGGCCGGTACAGGTTGCGGCCGGAATAGGCAAACAGACGGGTCGCCTTGAATGGCGCGCCGGTGATGTCATATTCCGACAGGTCCAGGGCAGGCTCTTTCAGGGCCAGCAGTGATATTTGCTCACCTTTACGCGCCAGCAACACCTTGGCGGTCTTTGGCTGTTCGGCAAAGCTGACATGGCCGTCGCCATCGGTTTCTGCCCTGGCCAGGACCTTGCCGGCTTCATCCATCCACGATACTTCGACGCCGCTGACTGCCTTGCCGTCAGTCAGTGAGCTGACGAAGGCATCGGCCGCCTTGTCATACAGGCGGGTTTGCAGGCCCAGGTCAGACACGTAGAAATAGGTGGTCTGGAATTCATACCGGAAGCGGCCAGGCTGGCTCATGACAGCAACGTAAACACCTGGCTCCTTGATTTCCTTGATGTCTTCAACCGAGATATAGGTGACGCTGCGCTTGTTCGGTTTTTGCTCGGTCATGAAGCGTCCCATATAGACGCTGTCAGTCATATTGCGCAAATCGTCGAGCTGGTAGACCTGTACCGCACCTTTGAGGGCGCTACGCCTCCAGTCATAGTTGTAATCACTGTCACCTTCACCGTCGCCATCGCTGGCCTTGGCTTCGTCGGCTGTTTTTGGCTTGCCATTGATGACGCGATCCAGGAAACGTGGCAACTGGTCATTTTTAACGCGCAGGAACTGCACATCAACTTCGGGCACATTCACCGTCACGACAGGTAAGCCGCCATTCTGCTTGGCTGGCAGGACCATGCCATTGCTAGCGAAATAATATGAAGGAGAGACCGGCGCCGAAACGATGGAATAGCGTGCCTCAGCCCCCAGTGTCTTGCCATTGCGTGCGGGCAGGCCTGTCTGTACCTGTATCACATAGCGGGTTTGCGGCTTAATGTGGGGAAAGAAGAGGAGACGCGGGTTATCACCAACCACCCAGGCGCCGCTGACCGGCTTGCCGCCCTTGCTGTCGGTATCTTCAGGTTTGGTACTGACGGCGCTGACCTTGCCCTTTTTGGGCTGGCCATCATCGTCATAGCCATTGTCTTCATCATTATTGGTGGTTTCGGTCTTTTTCAGGTCCGCAGCCGAGGGCGGCATTTCAAATACCTGCAGGTATTTGTCATAGTTCTTGCCACTGTCGAGCGGTATGCTGAAAGTCAGGGCCAGAGCCGGCGCACCATCGAGACCACGATCCGCTGCATCAACCAGAGTCAGTGGGGCATTGGGGTCGTCATTGACTTCCAGACCGCCGCCCGGCGCAGGGTTTTTATTCTTGTACCAGTAAGCACCACCCAGGATGGCGATAAGTAAGGCGAACACCATCGCCATTTTGAAAGATTTGCTTTGCATGTGGCTTCCCTGACAGAGTCGTGACACCGGATGTACTGCTTGAATGATCAACAATGATTATGGCATGGTCATTATCAATATTTTCATTCATTACGATTTCTTCCGGTGTTACGGTTTCTTCCGCGGGGCAAATGCAACAGACTTCAGTATGGCTTGCAGTTTGAAAAGCAGGCTTTCAGTAAGGCTCAAAATCCACATGGTGTCGGCGCAGCACATCGAGCATCAATTGCTTCCAGGGGCCGCTTGGCACCCAGATGCGGGAAACAGCCTCATAAGCAACACGCGGGTCTTCCTTGCCGACAACAACACGGTACAGAAAAACCATGGTGGAAGCACGCATATTGACCTGGCAATGCACCAGCACTTTTTTGTCACCCAGGCTTTGCAGTATGCCGGCAAAGGTATCAAAGTCTTTTTCCGTCGGCTTGTTGAAAAGTATGGGGATATTCACAAAATTGATGCCCTGGCGACCGATGATCATATGTTCGTCGCGCACGGCGTCAGACACATTTGGCGGCGCCAGGTAAATCACGGCTTCATAGCCCTGTGCGGCCAGGCCTTCCAGGGCTTTGGCCGTGGGCTGACCAGAGCTGGTCAGGCGCACGGTGATGGGAACAACATTCGGCGCATCCAGGTCTTGCGCCCGGACAGTTGTGGATAAACCTGTAGACAAGGCTGTAGATAAGCCTATAAAAGCGGTGCATAAGTATGTTGACAAGCCTGTTGGTAAGTGTGTGCATAAGCGTGTGTATAAGGCTGTTAATATGCCTATGCATAAATTCCGGCTTATCAGGCTGATACAGGCTCTTAGCGTCATCATGCCGGATTTCCCTGTGCCAGACTCAGCATGTTCGCATCGCGCGAAATGCGCCATTTGCCGTCGGCATGCTTGCGCCAGACTGTTAGCACATGACCCTGCCGCACCATATCCTGACCGCCTTGCCTGGGGCTGATCGTGACTTTCAGGTAAGACCAGCTATAGGCAAGATCACCACTGGTGTAGATGTCATGAATTTCTGAACGTGAATTGATCGCATGGCTTTGCAGCACAGCCCGCAAATTATCGGCAAACTGCTGGCGGCCACGCATGGGAGCCAGCCCGGCAACCAGGAAGACCACGTCTTCTTCCATCAGATCCAGCAAGTTATCCACATCCCCAACCGCCGTTGCATCCTGCCACTGATGTATCAATTGGCTGATTTCGTTTTCAACTGCCGCTTTATCAGTTTGCATGATCTGCCCTTATTCAATACTGAGATGCCCCGCTGCATGGCTGGTTTCAGGGATGGGGTTTGTCCTTGCGATCAGGCTGGACGATTTGCCCCAGGTCCTTGCCTTGTTGTGCCAGCAGGCTTTCCAGTGCCGGCATCAGCGGACCCAGGGTTTCGGCCAGCATGGTGCGTACGGTGTCGACCACGACTTGCGTGGTCCGTTCAATTTCTATGTTCAGGCTGGAACCGGCTTTTTTCTCGGCAAAGACGGTCATGCGCAGGGTTTCCGGGATCAGCCAGACTTCAAACCAGCCTTCCTGGCGATTGACTTCAGCAATCGTCAGACTCGCACCATTGATGGCGATATAGCCTTTGGCGAAGATGTAACGCAGCCATTCTGGCGGCACCGCGATGCGTATCACATAATTGTTTTCGAGCGCGCGTATCTGGGCGATATGGGCTTTGAAGTCGATATGGCCAGACAGGGGATGGCCGCCAATTTCAGCACCGTCTTTGGCAGCCCGTTCTACGTTGACACGGCCATCCTGCGCATATTCACCCAGAGTGGTAATGGCCAGGCTCTGCTGCATGACATCGAATTCTGCAGCGCTGTCGCCATGCAGGGCCGTTACAGTCAGACAGACACCATCAACCGCTACGCTGGCGCCAATCTCCAGATCCTTGCAAAAACCCTGGGGAAATTCCAGCTGGTAAGTACGCAAACCTGTTTTGTCGCTGACTTGCGCAATGCGGGCTATGCCCTGAACGATGCCTGTGAACATAATGATTTCAGTGATATTTCAGTAATAAAGGATGATGCAGATTGTAAGCCATCTGGTGAAAAGCACACGCTCATGTTCAATCGTTAGTCCCTGCCTGCGTGACCAATGGCAGCTCCACAATAAAATTGCAGCCCTGGCCGACAACACTTTCACAGTGAACTTTGCCCCCGCAGGCCTCACTGAGTTTTTTGACGATGGAAAGGCCCAGGCCGGTCGAATGTTCGCCAGCTGTCGGCAGGCTGGAGAGTTTGGAGAATTTTTCAAACAGGTGTTGCTGGTCTTCTGTTGACAAACCCGGGCCTTCGTCGCGCACCTGGAAAATGCCATAGGTCTGGTTGCTGCTGACGCTGAGCCAGATTTGTTTGCCCAGTGGTGAATACTTGATGGCGTTGGAAAGCAGATTGTCAATCATCTGCACACAAGCATCCAAATCAGCATTCACCATCACGGCTTGCGCCGTTTCCATGTTCAATTGCAGGTCTTTGGCCTTGAGCATTTCTTCGTATTGATGGGCAACATCCTGCAGGACTTTGCCCAGATCAAGCGGCTGCAATTGCAGATGGAGGTTGCCGGTATCCATGGCATTGACATCGAGCAGGTTGCTGATGATGCGCATCATGCGCTGGCCGCTGTGGCTGATGCGTTCGAGATAATGCTGGCGTTGCTGTTCCGGCATTTTCTCGTAGAGTTTTCGCAGCAGGTCGCTCATGCCTATGATGCTGGTCAGCGGGTTTTTCAGGTCATGGGCGGCAATGCCGAGAAAATCGTTTTTGTCCTTGTCCAGTCTTTGCAGCCGGTTGACGGCTTCGGCCAGTTCCATCGTGCGCTGTTTGACCAGGGTGTCAAGTTCCTGTTCACTACGCTGGGATATCTCCAGCAGCTTGGCCTGGCTTTGCTGATGCTCGCGCTTGATGAGGTTGATATGGTCAGCCTGAGCCAGAGCCAGCAAAATTACTTCTATGGCAGAACCTATCTGGAAGCCATAGTCGCTGGCCCAGCTCGATTCTATGATGCCGAGATTGCGCATGGTCACCATCATGGCGCCGGTAATCCAGGCGATCGATGCCAGCATGACGATGTAGCCTGGCCGGTAGCCCTGCAAGCCCACATACAGGCAGACCGGCAAGACCACCAGCAGTTGCAGCATGCCCAGGGTTTGTACAAACGGCGCGACTACCGGGTTATAACCGGCCAGCACGGCCATGGCACCGCAGGCGGCGCCGATCTGCACCAGGCGGAAGAACCAGTTGACACGTGGCAAGCGTTGGCCCAGTTGTAAAAATGTCGACATGAACAACGATATGCACAGCAGTATCAGCGGTGAAATCAGGCCAGGGATGATGTCGACCAGGGCCGGCCAGTTGGGTGCGAGATACATGCCGATATGGCCATTGGTGCTCATGCCGGCAATCAGGGTAGTGGTGGAGAGCAGCAGGTAATATCCCATGGCGCGGCTGCGGTATGATGCGGCCAGCATCAGGTTATACAGGATCATCGCCAGCATGATGCCGTAGTACACGCCCATCATGTTGGAGATGAAATTCGATTCTTCCACAAAGGTTTGCGGTGTCGACAGGGTCGCCCGTAAAAATACCGAACTGGTGCTTTGCACTCGCAGATAGACCACGGTGGTGTCTGTCGAAAGCAGGTTCAGTAAAAATACCGGGTAATGATGGCGAACTTCCAGCGAAGAGAAAGGCAGGCGGTCACCAGCCCTGTGGACATCCATGCTGCCATCTGCCCTGGGGTGATACAGGCGCAGATCGTCGAGCATGACGGGGGTGATTTCCATCAGCCATTGCTGGCTGACGGTGAGTTTGCTTCTCTGCAGGTCAAGCCTGAGCCAGAACACGGATTTTGAATACGATGCACGTAGATTACCCGGCAAGTGCCTGAATTGGCTGGCGTATTCGGGTTTGAGGATGTCCTGGATGTCGAGTTTGCCTGTCTTGTCTTCAAGCAAGTCGAATTGAGACGTCAGGGACAGCTTGCCCTGGTCACTGTCCAGGCTCAGTGTCGCTGCATGCAGGTTGCCTCCACCCAGGCAAAGGTAAAGTGCAAGTAACAATAATAAGCGTACACAGTTCAGGCTGTTTGCAGGCATCGTTGACTGGTCGTGTTGGATGAGTGCCGCCTTGCAACGAGTGACAGGCAAGGCGACATAGCTTCAGACTAGCAAGTTTTACTGCGGGCAGCAATAGCACTTATCCA
The DNA here is from genome assembly GCF_022568815.1 of Undibacterium paludis. Classification (GTDB taxonomy): domain Bacteria; phylum Pseudomonadota; class Gammaproteobacteria; order Burkholderiales; family Burkholderiaceae_D; genus Undibacterium. The sequence continues at coordinate 153,453 of NZ_JAKZHX010000012.1, forward strand.
TGCTGATGCCATCCGGATACAGCCGGCGTCAGCGCGAATCATTACACTCAAGTATCAAGCAGCACGTCATGCTCAAGTTCAGGTATCAGATTGGAATGCGTCATATTCACCAGGTTCTGGCGCAGCCATTGATGGGCCGGGTTACGGCTGTCACGTTCATGCCAGAGCATGTCGATGTGGACGTCAGGCATGGCGAAAGGCAGTTCTTTCCAGATCAGGGCTTCGGTCATGCCGGTGGCAGAGATCAGGTGGCGCGGCAGCACTGTCAGCAGGTCGGAATTGGCTACCACACGACCACCGGTAAAGAACTGGTTAACTGTCAGCAGGATACGCCGCTCACGGCCCATCTGGCTCAGTGCTTCATCGACCAGACCATGAGCGCGCCCCGAAAAACTCACCAGCAGGTGTTTTGCATTGCAATAATCATCAATGGTCAGCTTGCTGGCAGCCAGCGGGTGGTCTTGCCGCATCACGCAGACATAGTGGCCGGAATACAGGCGTTCATGGCGTATGGCGCTGTTGGCAGCGCCCTGACCACCGGTCAGCTGGGCGACTACGCCAGGGAAAAAGCCGATGGCGATATCAATATCGCCACGCATCAGCATGGGGCGGGGTTCACGTGTGGTCAGTGGCACCATGCGGGCATTGACACCGGGGGCGTCTTTTTCTATCGCCTTGACCAGGGTAGGCATCCATAGCGCTGCCGTGGCGTCGGCCATGGCCATGCGGAAGGTGGTCTGGGCCTTGGAGACATCAAAACTGGCTGGAGCGATCGCACTTTCCAGACTGGACAGGGCCTGACGTATGGCCGGCCACAGGGTTTCTGCCCTTGGTGTCGGCTTCACCCCGTAGGCCGTACGAATCAAGAGTTCATCACCCAAAGAATGGCGCAGGCGCTTCAAGGCGTTGGAGACGGCCGGTTGCGTCATTGCCAGCTTGTCAGCCGCACGGGTGAGGTTCTGTTCGATCATGACTGCATCAAAAACCCGCAGCAGGTTTAAATCCAATGTCAGGAAATTCACTTTATCCACCCTGGTCATGTAGTAAACAACAATTATTCACAAAAAGCATAATTGATATGATAAATCAAAATTAGATTTATATGATGCAGTGCAATATGATGACCTCATTACAAAGTGTTTAAAGAGTGGAGTAAATCATGAGTTTCCTGACTATCGCCTTCCCAGTCGCCAATGCGCTGCCCGTTTCCCAAATCGCCATCAGTGCCGTTGTTGGCGCTGCCCGTCCTCTGCTGGGCCTAGGTATTCTGGCCACCATGCTGATCGTATTCAAGCCTATGCTGGTTGGCATGCTGCGCGCAGCCCTGCTGGTCATCAGCCCGAAAAAAACCCGCGAAGAAAAAACAGCCGGCCGCAACCTGCGCAATATGCTGGCCATTCATCGCATCGCCAATGACCTCGACGGCACATCGCCAAACATGGCCGCTGAACTGCGCGCCATGGCTGCACGTGGCTGATCGCAACTAGTCCTAGCCGATGTCTGGTCGCCCCTGATCAGACATCAAATTTTAGTATAGCGTTTAATCAATTTATTGTCGTCATGCAAGAATCGTCTTTGTACTCACTGGCCACAATCTCTGGATCTTTACCTCACCAGCCGCGCGCCGTGGCCGGTTCGAGGAGTCTGGCATCGATGTTGCCAACCATCCTGACTACTGGTGTGGTCAGTCTGGTGGCGACGGCAGTCATGCGCATGTTGTGGATGGGTGTTGGTCATGATTTCTTCGGCGCCTGGATGGAAGCCTGGCTGACCGTGTGGCCTATCGCTTTCCCAGCGGCATATATCAGCAAACCGCTGATCAATAAACTGGCGCGCCGCCTGAGCAGGCCTCTGCCAGCCGCAACCGGCTTTGGTGTCAGTGCGGTGATGCAGGCATCAGACCAGGCTACGGCACAGAGTGGTCTGCAACGCAAGATCAATGTGTTGCCTATACATCGCTAAGCATCGATAAAACAGGTCTCAATAGCCAGAAAGCCACAGCATCAGCCTGTGGCTTTTTTGTTTTTTGTACCTGACAGCTCTGTACACTGCGTCATGTATTCCTGCATGACTTCTTCCTGTATGCGTTTGATGCTGCCATCCTTTTCCATTGCACGCAAGACATTGTCCAGCTCTGGCAGCAGGTGCTGATGACGGCTGTGCAGGAAGTGGTAGCCCAGCCTTCTTTCCAGCGATGGTTCCAGCATGTGGACTTGATTCAGGCCCAGTTTGCGCACCAGACAAAAAGCAAAGCGTGAATCCACCGCGACATCAGTACGACCTGCATCCAGTTTTCTGAACAGCGACTCCAGGTTGGGGGCGGTTTCTTTTTGTGGCACGTTCTTGAGACGGTCTTCAAAATACGTGACACCACTCACATAGCCAACCTGATAAGGCTTCAGGCTGTCGTAACCATCTACGGTAAAATTTTTTTTGGTCGCGAAAACGACGGCTTCTTCTATCATGATGGGCACACTGCTTTTGACAGAATCAGGCAGGCCGCTATCGATGATCTTGGCAGAATAAGCATCGAGTTTGCCGGCGGCCCACATGCTCATGGCGCGCGCGGCAGGCAGGGCAATGAAATTGACCTTGATACCCATCTGCGCATAGGCTGTACCCAGAATTTTCTGGGCTGCCATGGTGCTGGGACGGTTGACGTCGGGATAAGCAATATCAAAACGGGTATCCTCGCGGGACCAGGCTGTTACCGGCACGGTAAGACTGATACTCAGTGCCATGACTGTGAATAGTCCGCCAGTTTGTAGACGCATGCCAGCCCCAGGTAAATGAGCGATATTCCCTGAGTATTTATACACCCGAATCCTCCGCATTTCCAGCATGTGTCTAAAAAACAAAAAGCGCGACCGGGGCCGCGCTTTTTTGACCAACTCAAAAATCAACCTACATTCAAGCCGCCAGACGTTTTTCCAGAGCCAGGCGGGTTGCTTCCAGTTCAGCCGGCAAATGGTAAGCCAGTTTTTCAAACAACTCGGTATGCAGTTTCAACTCTGCTTCCCAGGCTGCCTTGTCGATGGAAGTGATGGTGTCAAACTGTGCCTGGGTGAAGTTCAGTCCTTCCCAGTTCAGGTCGCCATAGTTGGGAGTGACACCGAAGATATTTTCGACACCGCCGGCTTTGCCTTCTATGCGTTCCAGCATCCATTTCAGGACACGCATATTGTCGCCAAAACCTGGCCAGACAAACTTGCCGTTTTCATCGGTGCGGAACCAGTTGACGCAGAAAATGGCAGGCTGTTTTGCGCCAGTCGCTGCTATCTTATCGCCCATGTCCAGCCAGTGCTGGAAATAGTCACTCATGTTGTAACCCATGAACGGCAACATGGCGAATGGATCACGACGTACCACGCCTTGCTGACCAACGGCTGCAGCCGTGGTTTCGGAGCCCATGGTCGCTGCCATGTAGACGCCTTCTACCCAGTTGCGGGCTTCTGTCACCAATGGTACGGTTGTCGAGCGGCGGCCACCGAAGATAAAGGCCGAAATAGGCACGCCAGCCGGGTCATCCCATGCTGCATCAATCACCGGGTTTTGAGTAGCTGCCACCGTGAAACGCGCATTGGGATGAGCAGCTTTACGGCCTGTCTCTTTGGCGATTTCTGGTGTCCAGTCCTTGCCTTGCCAATCGATCAGATGCGCTGGCGCCTCCTTGCTCATGCCTTCCCACCAGACGTCGCCATCATCGGTCAGGCCGACATTGGTGAAGATGGTGTTGGCTGTCAATGAAGCCATGCAGTTGGAATTGGTCGCAGTATTGGTACCAGGCGCCACGCCAAAATAACCGGCTTCCGGGTTGATCGCATACAAACGTCCATCCTTGCCAGGTTTGATCCAGGCGATGTCATCGCCAATGGTCGTGACTTTCCAGCCTTTGATGGCGGGAATCAGCATGGCGAAATTGGTCTTGCCGCAGGCAGACGGGAAGGCTGCAGCCACATAATGCTTTTTGCCTTCTGGTGATTCCACACCCAGGATCAGCATATGTTCTGCCAGCCAGCCCTGGTCACGGCCCATTGTGGAGGCGATACGCAGTGCAAAGCACTTCTTGCCCAGCAGCGCATTGCCACCGTAGCCGGAGCCAAAGGACCAGATTTCGCGCGTTTCTGGATAATGCACGATGTATTTGGTGCTGTTGCACGGCCATGCGACATCGGCCTGGCCTGCTGCCAGCGGCGCACCAACTGTGTGTACGCAAGGGACGAAATCGCCATCTGTGCCAAGCACGTCATACACGGCCTTGCCCATGCGCGTCATGATACGCATATTGACTGCCACATAAGGGGAGTCAGACAGTTCAACGCCGATATGGGCGATAGGTGAACCGAGCGGCCCCATGGAGAAAGGCACGACATACATGGTGCGACCACGCATGCAGCCATCGAACAGCGGGTTCAGGGTGGCGCGCATTTCTGCCGGGGCCATCCAGTTATTGGTCGGACCTGCGTCTTCCTTGTTGGCAGAACAGATATAGGTACGGTCTTCGACGCGGGCGACGTCAGAAGGATCAGAACAGGCCAGGTAGCTGTTGGGACGTTTGGCCTCGTTGAGTTTTTTCATGGTGCCGGCGGCAACCATCTGGGCACACAGACGGTCATACTCTTCTTGCGTGCCGTCACACCAGTAGATGTTGTCAGGTTTGGTCAGGGCCGCCATATCGGCGATCCAGTTGATCAATTTCTGATGTTTCACGTAAGCGGGTGCATTCAATGCAGCCACACCTTGCATGATGGGTTGATTCACGATACTACCTCCAATGCCATTTCAATAAAAAAACCGGTGTAGCGGCACGGCAGGATCGTCGTTGGAATGTGGCGATGCGATCGCAGGAGAGCGCTCAAGCAAGGCGAACACCATAGCGGCGGTTCTGTCGGATAATACGAAGACAAGAGGGTGTCTTGGCTCCTGGCTTGCGCCCGGCAGGATGGCGCGGGGCGGAAGAATAAAAAGCTACGTAGGCGGTTATTGTACACGCGAGTGGAGATTCAGGCGAATTTTGCCTCAGTTTTATTATCATTGTTTTACGCTTTATGAAAGTGAAGATTTTTCAGCCCAGCCTCTGAAAATCCCGGTTGGATGAAATTAACTGGTTTAAGCGCGTTTTAAGGAAAAATAAGTCATGAAAATAGCCATACTCGATGATTATCAGGATGCAGTCCGCCACTTGCCCTGTTTTGATTTGTTGAAAGAGCATGAGGTCAAGGTTTTCAACAATACGGCAACCGGCACAGGTCAGCTGGCAATACGCCTGCAACCGTTTGACGCCGTGGTGCTGATACGCGAGCGCAGTCGCCTGACCAGGCCCTTGCTACAGAAACTGCCGAATCTGAAGCTGATTTCGCAGACCGGCAAAGTGGCTGGCAATATAGACATCGCAGCAGCGCATGAGCTTGGCATCAGCATAGCGGAAGGTGTTGGCGACCCGACTGCACCGGCAGAACTGACCTGGGCGCTGATCATGGCAGCTTCGCGCAAATTGACGAATTACGCAGCCCTGTTACAGCAAGGCGCCTGGCAGACTTCTTCCCTGTACCCTGCCCACAATCACCTGGGCCGCGTGCTGAAGAAGCGTACCCTGGGCATCTGGGGTTACGGCAAGATAGGCAAAATGATCGCCGGTTACGCCAAGGCCTTTGGCATGCAGGTGATGGTCTGGGGCCGTGAACCCAGTCGTGCGCAGGCCGCCAGTGACGGCTTGCTGGTCGCCGCCAGCAAGGAAGCATTTTTCGCTGAATGTGATGTGATCAGCATGCATTTGCGCCTGAACGAAGCGACCAGGGGCATCGTCAGCCAGGCAGACCTGGCACTGATGAAAGCTGACGCCCTGTTCGTCAATACCAGCCGTGCCGAGCTGGTACAGCCCGGTGCCCTGGAAGCGGCACTTGATGCCGGTCAGCCCGGCTTTGCTGCAATTGATGTATTCGAGAGCGAACCGGTTACCACCGACTACCCTCTGATACGCCGTGAAAACGTCCTGGCGACGCCGCATCTTGGCTATGTGGAACAGGATAGTTATGAACTGTATTTTCGCATGGCATTCCAGAATATCGTTGACTTTGCCAACGGCAATCCACGCAATATCCTGCAAATAGCATGACTCCATACCTGCGTCTTCATGAATCCGGCACTGATATGCTGATGCAAGCAAAAAATATTTTAAGATTAACATTGCAATTACTTTAACTTTGCAAAAAATGCACTAAAATGCATATTCAACACAATCAGCCCGGGTTGATTGGTGTTTTAAGTGCAATGTTTCCTGCTTGCATCATAAGCGAGGCATAGAAATAGAATATACCCAGCTTGTCGAGAGCTTGCAGCAAAGGGCATTCATCCTTGCACTTCAGGTCCAAAAAAATTGGAAGGAGAACCTTGCGATGAGACCACAGGTGCAGAATTCGGCAATACCGGAAGCCGCAGTCAGTACAGACTTTGAGGTGACAGAGAGACGGTTTCAGGCCAGAGGTCTGATTATTCTTTTTTTACTCTCTGCCCTGGTCTTTTTTGCCTTTAATTACTGGCACGCAGGATCGCAATTGCCTGGCGTGCTGGTTGTGATGACTGCACTTGTCTTGCTATTCCCGGCGCTGTTGCTCAGCAGCAAAGAAAAACTTCTGGTGCAGGCAGAGTCCCTGATACTCTGGTTTGCCCTGATCAGCAGTCTGATCATTGGACTGACAGCAGGGCCAACAGGAGGGCTGTCATCTGCTGTCGCCTTTCCCTTTCTCGCCCTGCACCTGAAAGGCCGGCGCAGGGGGCTGCAATGGAGTATGGCCTGGGCGATCATCCTGTTTGCAGGCATGCAGATCGCCGCACAATTCTCACTGGCGTCAGCCCAGAACGAAAGACTGTTATGGCAGGCCGGTGTTGCCCTGCTGTTTTATATTGGCATTGCGCTGATGCTGAACCGCGCCGTCGGTGCCGGGCAAAACAGTGACGAGGCCGCAGCCGCCGATCAGGGAAACAAGGAAAAACTGGCCTATCTGGAACAGATTGCCTATCACGACAGCCTCACTGGCTTGCCGAACCGCCTGTGTTTCATCGAGATACTGGACAAGGAAATCAGTCTGGCGCAAGAACGTGGGCATTCCCTGATGCTGGCCCATATACGCCTGCAAAGAATGTTTGAAAACCGCAGCATCATCGGGGTGGAGGCAAGCGACAGACTGATCTGCAACATCGTTGCCACCATGACGGCGGCAGTGGGTTCACGTGGTGTTTTCGCCCGTGTGCGCCGCGATGAATTTGTCTGCGTCTACCGCCAACATTCAGAAGAAATCAATGCTACGGAAATCATCAAGGAAATCCTGGCTTTCCGGCTTGAATACAAGATTGATGACTTTGCTGTACAGGTTTCCCATACCATAGGTGTCGCCAGCTTCCCACAACATGCCCAGGATGCAGTCACCTTGCTGCATAAAGCCGGGCAGGCCATGCTGCAAGCCCAGTTCGCCAACCAGAACCTGGCATTCTATGACGAAAAACAGGAGCAGCATTTTGTCAGGAGCCACATGCTGTTCAGCAAACTGCAGGAAGCCCTGAGAAAAAATGGGCTCAGCCTGCATTACCAGGCCCAGGTTGACCTGCGTAGCGGAACCATCATTGCAGCCGAAGCCCTGATGCGCTGGATAGATCCCATATCGGGCCCGGTTTCTGCCGCAGAGTTTATTCCCATCGCTGAAAAATCCGGCCTGATCAAACCACTCACCCTGTGGGCCATGCGCGAGGCCTTTGGCCAGTTACTCAGATGGCGTGCAGAAGGCCTGAACCTGTCGGTTGCCATCAATATACCAGCCCGATGCATCATGGAGGGCGAGGTAGTCGACGAATTACGTCACCTGTTCAGGACATGCAATCTGCCAGCCGGATCAGTGATACTGGAATTGACAGAAGCCATGTTCACCGACACGCCGGCAGCACTCGTGCAAATCGTCGCCAGCCTGCACAAAATGGGGTTCCGCCTGTCTATCGATGATTTTGGCGCCGCTCAAACCTCGCTGTCCTGCCTCAAAGACCTGAAGATTGACGAGCTGAAGATAGACCAGGTCTATATACGCGGTATGGCAAATGACGGTAACAGTCGCGCTATTGTGCAATCCACCATACAACTGGCCCATAACCTGAACCTGAGGGCCGTCGCAGAGGGTGTGGAAAACCCCAGGACAGAGAAACTGCTGCAGGACATGGCCTGTGACGTGGGACAAGGCTTTTATTTTTGCAAACCCATGCCTGCTGATGTCTTCAGTCAGTGGGCCAGGGCCTGGCAGATCAATAAGCGGGCAGCGCTGTCGGCCTGAGCATCAGTATCAACCACGATATCGTCAAAGCAGGCAAAAGGCAGTAGCATGGGGGTTTTTAATCCAAGCCCCCATTTATTCATGCCTGATGACACCCTGAAGAAAAAACTCACCCGGCTCAGCCTAGGCCTTTTGTTGTGCCTGCTGTTCATTGCAGCCGCGATCAGCGTGCTCGGTCTGCGTGACCAGGTAGTAGTCGCCGACCTGGCCGTCGTCCCTGGCAATACGGTAGAAGCCAATGGCAAACCCTCGCCGCGTTTGCGCGGTCGTCTTGACGCCGCCTTGCAACTGTACGTGGCACAAAAATGCAAGGCCATCCTGGTCAGTGGCGGTATGGGTGAAGAAGGTCACGATGAAGCGGCTGTCATGAAAGACTACCTGGTCAGCCACGGTGTGCCTGCTGCTGCCGTCTACACCGACAGCCAGGGCGTCAATACCTTTGAAACGGCCAGGGCGACCGCCAGGCTGGTACAGGAAAAAGGTTTTAAATCAACCATCCTGGTCAGCCAGTTCTTTCACATCGCCCGCCTGCAGCTGGCGATGAAAAAATTTGGTGTACCGGCTGCGGGCCATGTGCATGCCAATTACTTTGAAGCCAGGGATGCCTATTCCCTGCTGCGCGAAGTGTTTGCCTATTTCGAATACACCTTCAGAAATCCCCAGTAAGGGGAGCATGTCTTGCTGGTAGCGAATAATCAAAATTCCAGCGGCAGACTCCAGCCACTGGGAATCACATCATGCCTGACCACGGCCCGCTGTTGCTGGCGGCGCTGCAGGCTGTCAGGACTCCAGGTCTGCTCCCAGCCGGGAGGATAAGTCAGGTCAGGGCCTTCCCATTGAGGCAGGCGCTGGCGTACCGCGATGACGGGCAGGTACAGTGACAAAGGCTGTTCCAGTGTATCAGCCCCCAGGCTGTATGCATAATTCGGCAAGAGGGCATCGCAGGTAGCAGCAAACCAGGCTGTATGATCTTCATCCTGGCCCAGGGCCTGGGCCAGCCCGGCCGGATCAAAACGGGCCAGGGCATCGATCAGTTCAGCCGTGGTCGCACCGGGTGCATCACCCCAACCCATCACGGGATTGAAATTATAGTCGGCACCGGAACCATACCAGCCTTCACGCCAGGGCCTTTGCATCCAGTTGCGCGGACCTGTGAACAATTGCCAGCGCCAGTGCAAGCCGGACGGCTTGGGCCAGCTGTACAGATAGAGTTTTTGATAACCGGCGGCATGCAATTCCCTGACCATGGCCATCAGGCGCGCATGCGGCATGCGCTCAGGCGGTGAGCGGCGGAACAGTATGGGCTCCCCATCTGCATGCTGGACTTCATCCGTGGACAGGTTCAGGTCCAGGGTACGTTTTTCATCACCAAAGCGCGCCGCTACCCAGCCGCTCAACAAATTGACGGCAGTCAGTACGCCATATCCGCGATGGCGGTGAAAGATGACGGTTCCGGGGGCGATGGCTTTCATTTTGTATGAACTTGATATGGTCTGGTATGGCTGTGCTACAACGCATTAGTGTAGCAGTTTTCAGTCCTGCATCCGGCGCGTTACAATGTGTCTTGAATTTTCCAACATCAACAGAGACAGACCATGACTTTACGCATACTCGCCACCGGTGGCACTTTCGATAAACACTATGATGAACTGGCAGGCAAACTGGCTTTCGCCGACAGCCATCTGCCCGAGGTGCTCAAACGTGCACGCCTGACCATACCGGTAGAGCTGGAAGTCTGCATGCTGATGGACTCCCTGGACATGGATGACAGCCACCGGCAGACCATACTGCAAGCCTGCCAGAACGCCAAAGAAGAGGCGATCGTCATCATCCACGGTACTGACACCTTGCGTGAAACCGCCGAAGTACTCGGTGCTGCCAACCTGGGCAAGACCATCGTGTTCACCGGCGCCATGATACCTTACGAAATCGCCAATTCTGACGCCTTCTTCAACCTCGGCTTTGCCTGCAGCGCCGCCCAGTTGTTACCGCCTGGCGTGCATGTGGCCATGAATGGCAAGGTCTTCGCATGGGACAATGTGCAAAAAAACCGGGCTGCCGGCGTGTTTGTCACTAAATGAGGTGAATGATGAGACTGCTGCTGGCTACCATGCTGTTTTGTTTTACGACGCTGACGCAGGCAGCAGATACCCGCTTTGACTCGATTTATTTTTTTCAGTCACAAGCCGAACTTGAAAAAAAAGGCATCAATATCGAAAGTTTTGGCCGCTACACCCGGGTCTTGCAAACGCAGATTTACAGAGCCTTAAAAAAAGTGAAGATGCCGCAAAGCGCCGGTTATCTGGTCGTCGCTGTCCGTTCTGATGGCGAGGTGGCAACCTGGCTCGATATGAGCCCTGCGGTGCATGAACATTACGATAACCAGATTTATGAGACGGTAAAGAAAATCAATCCGGTCGATGTCAGGAGCGGCATTCTGGTGTTTGGCATCAAGATGGCCATCGATACGGCGGTACACACACAAAAAGCCGTGCCCGAACCACCAGACTGGCCCGAAGCCAGGAAAAAGCTCAACGACCCCGGTAATATTGAAGAACTGGTGCTGTCGCTCTGGCCGGAGTGACAGCAAGACAGCTCACGTCGAAACAGACCAGTCAGATCGACATATCCCGCAACATCCTGGACGCCTCGCGATTGGCCAGCAAAACACTGCCGTCACGCATATGCAGACGCAATTGTGACTGCTCATCAGCCTTCATGGATTCAACAAAATCCAGGTTCACCAGCAACGAACGGTGTATGCGGATGAAACGCGCCGGGTCCAGCCGTGATTCAAGTTCAGAAATACCAAGCCTGACCAGGTGCGTCTTGTCACCGACGATGATGGCGGTGTACTTGGCATCGGCCTTCAGATAGGCGATATCGTTGACGTGCACAGGGAAAATATGGCCGCGATCACGCACCAGAATACGATCAAGACGCCCTGTCTCGCGCCCGCTGGCCTGACTCAACGCGTGTTCCATCACCTGCATGGATGGTGGTGCATCCAGCAGACGGTCAACCGCGGCATCAAAACGTTCACGTGAAAATGGTTTGAGCAGGTAATCCACCGCATGCAATTCAAAGGCTGTCACGGCATATTGATCGTAAGCGGTAGTAAAGATGATTTCCGGCAGGTGACTGAGCCGGCGCAGGACTTCCAGGCCGGTCATTTCCGGCATCTGTATATCCATGAAAACCACGTCGGGCTTGAGCAGGTTGATTTGCGTCAGTGCACTGACGCCATCGGCCGCTTCGCCGATCAGACTGAGCTCGTGCCTGTCGCTGACGGCATCGCGCAAGACTTCGCGGGCCAGTGGTTCATCTTCTGCGATGAAGGCGGTTTTCACTATGGTCATGATGTTTTTTCTTTTCTCATTCAATATCTGATGCCCTGTTCCGGTTCAGATCGAGGACAGGGGTATTGTCAGGCAGATTTCAAACCCCTGCCCAGGTGCTGTCGCCATGACAAAGCCGGCACGCTGACCATATTCCAGTTGCAGGCGTCTCTCCACGGTTTTGACACCGATGCCGGTGGAAGCCTGGACCGCTGCCAGCTCAGCGCCAGGGCCATCATCCTTGATGGTGATTTCCATGACACCCCGCATGGCCTTGAGCCTGGTCCGTATCAACAGATTGCCGGGCTGGCTGCGCGGATTGAACGCGTGTTTGATGCTGTTTTCCACCAGCGGCTGTACGCTCAGCGCGGGCAGGCCATAGCCATTGGCGGCTTCGTCCAGTTGCCAGTCCACATGCAGCCTGGGGCCCAGGCGCAGGGCTTCGAGGTTGAGGTAATCGCGCACAAAATTCAATTCTTCTTCAAGCGCTACATGGGCGCTGCCACCTTTTTCCGTATCGAGTACATAGCGCAGCATGTCGGAAAAACGGAACAGGGCCGCCTCGGCTGCCCTGGTGTCCTTGCGTACCAGGGCAATGATGGAGTGCAGGGTATTGAACAGGAAGTGGGGGTTGAGCTTGTTGCGCAGGCTGGCCAGTTCTGCCACCACCAGCAAACCCTGCGCCTGACTGGCTGCCATTGCCTGGGCGCGCCTGGCCTCGCTGGCACGCACCGCATGGAAGATACTGGCGACCACACCATACATCATCAGGTTGTAGAGATAGGGCCAGATATAGGCGCTCAGGGGTTTGCTTTCCTGGATGCGTTCGCCGTGCTCAATGAATTGCATGAAACTGCTGATCAGGTAGTGGCATAAAAAACCAAACACCATCGACAGGGCAAGATGGATCAGGACAATGGCAAATGGCCGCAAACCCTTGCGTTCGATATAAGCAGTCAGCGGCCAGATCAGGGCCAGCATCATGGCGGCAGGCAGGGTATTGAGTTCTGAATACAGTACCAGTTTCAGTTCAAACTGGCCTTTTGATAAACCATCAATCTGTATGACGAAGCCTATCAGTATCGAATAGATCACCCATGCCAGAATATAAAAATACCACATGCGACGCATTAGCTGCCCTTTCCCTGAATCTGCTCCTGATGCCTTGACGACAGTATCGGCCATTTCATGTCAGGCAGGTAAGGTGAAGACACCAAGTGAGGATTTTTTAGCCTTAAGTGCAAAATCGCTGACGCTATCGTACTGTTGCACCGGCCCCTGGTATGATTGTTCACCCGATTACTGTTTCTCGCCCTCCCAGTATTCCATGGTTGCTGATTTGTTATATCCCTCCCCAGTCAGGCGTACGCCGACCCGGTTGCTGTCTGGATAAACCACCACATCATGCGGATTACGTTCACCGATGACCAGGTAGCGGCAAGGCGCATCACTGTGGTTGTAGATGCTGTGCCCAGCCTTCTGACCGGCGGGGAAGACCACATAACTACCGGCCACCAGGACATAGTTGTCATCCCCCAGGCGTAGCGTCGCCGTACCTTCGAGCATCATCAACTGCTCTTCTTCCAGGTGGTGGTAATGATTGGGGCAGGCCTGCTTGCCGGGTGCAAGTTCTTCCATACTGACACCGACGTGCTGGCAACCGCCGTACTCACCCAACTGGCGGTAACGCGAACCAAAACGTTCACCATGGGCAAATTCATCCCAAGGTACTTCATCCACCATAAAAGGCCGGGTGATACCAGCCGCCGTTATCGCTTTTTTGCTGTCTGTCATGATTGCGCTCTTGAGAAGACTGAAAGGGACTGGAAAAGACTGCGTCAGGCGGCGTCTATCTTGCCCATCTCTTGCAAAACTTCGTGAGCAGAACGATAGGCATCAATCGCCAGCGGCATGCCGCAATACACACTGGCATGCAATAATACTTCTTGTATTTCTTTCATGCTGGCGCCATTGTTCACCGCGCCACGTACATGTCCCTTGATCTCGTGCGCACGGCCCAGTGCAGTCAGCATGGACAGGGTGATCAGGCTGCGGGTCTTCAAATCGAGTCCATCACGACACCAGACCGTGCCCCAGGCATTGCGGGTGACAAACTCCTGCAGCGGCGCAGTAAATGCGTCGGTATTGCTGAATGCCTTTTCCACAAAGGCCTCGCCCATGACTTGCCTGCGTATTGCCAGACCATCGGCGAATTGCTCATCCATCTGTTTATCCATTGCTGTCTCGCTTTCGTGTTTAAAATTTGCTATGCGCTGACAAGATACCTGTAAGTTTCTGTCCTGTCTTGCGACCCAGAAAATACCGGGCCACACAGACGGCAGGCATAGTTTATGCTGCCAGGAGTAGTTACATAAAATTACAGAATACTGCTTATCTTTACCCGTAGTGACATTGCATTGGAAGGTCAAGGGCTTATGATTGAATTACTCAAGGCAACATCAGGGAAACTCTACATGCAAGCGACAGTAGCTGGCCAAACCAGAATATCATCCAGGAAACCAACCGGTTTTGTGTCAGCCGCCATGCTGATATGTATGCTGGTCGTGTGGAAGCAGCCTGCCCATGCACTGGAAAGTGGCAAGCCGGCACCGGAATTTACCTTGCCTGCGACCCATAACAATCCCGGAGGCGGCGCCAGCTCCAACATACAGCTCAGCGATTACAAGGGCAAGATCGTTTATCTCGACTTCTGGGCATCCTGGTGCCGTCCCTGCAAGCAGTCCTTTCCCTGGATGAATGCCTTGCAAAGCAAGTATGGTGCACAGGGCTTCCAGGTAGTAGCCGTGAATGTTGATGCGGAGAAGGATGATGCCTTGCAGTTTTTAAAGGCGACTCCTGGCAATTTCACCGTTGCCTACGATCCCAAGGGCAAGGTTGCCCAGCAATATGAAGTCAAGGGCATGCCGACCAGCATACTGATAGGCAGGGATGGTAAAGTGTTGTCACAGCATGCAGGTTTTTTTGAAGCCAGCAAGCAAAAGATAGAACAGGCCATAGCGGCCAGCGTGGCGGAAAAACAATGAACGGAGCAAGCATGACAAGCAAACGAGGCAAACAGCTGTTGCACCTGTCGGCACTGCTGGGCAGCATCTGCCTGTGCACCGCCTGCAGCAGCATGATACAGCCGGTGCAGGCATGGGAAAAAGGCAAACTGGCCAAGAAAGCCATGACTTTTGATGCTGATGCGCTGGAAAACAAGTTTGCAGAACACACCTATTCCAGCAAGGAATCTGCCTTTGGCGGCAATGGTGTAGGCGGTGGTGGCTGTGGCTGCAATTGATTAATTGTTAATTTGTAGCGGATTAATTGACAGACGATTTTCAGGAAATTGCATGAAACCAACCAGATTGCCGAGTCCGTGCCAGGCAAAACATGCCGGGGATAAATTTGTGGACAAGCCTGTGGATAAACCTGTGGGCAAGCTGGGCCTGACCCTGATGGCTGCCGCCCTGGCCCTGCCCATGATACGGACTGCACATGCTGAAACAGCCCCCGACAAGGGTGAGATCAGTCTGAAAATACTCGATTACCAGGACAGCCAGCCCGGTGAAGACAGGGTCAAGGTCAAGGCTAATGCGCTGAAAGTCATGGCGCCGCTCAATGAAGAATGGTCAGTTGGCGCCACTTTCGTGACAGACAGCATATCGGGCGCATCGCCTTCTTTCCACAGTTATGGCCTGAGCAAGCTCAGGGACTTCCGGCGTGCGCTTGATACGGATGTGACCCGCTACTTCCCGCATCACACGCTGACCGTCGGCGCCAGTTTTTCCAACGAGGCCGACTATATTTCACGCGCCGTTTCCGTCAAGGGCAGCCAGTTCAGCGAAGACAAAAATACCACCTGGACTGCCGGCCTGGGTTTTGCCAATGACACCGTCAGCGCCAGTACAGGCAGGGTAAGAGGCGAAAACAAGCAGCTCGTGGATGCCCTGTTTGGCCTGACCCAGGTCATCAGCAGCAATGATATCGTGCAACTGAACGCTGGCTTTTCGCATGCCCATGGTTATCTGTCCGACCCTTATAAGGCCTTTGAAAAACGCCCTGATGAAAGAAATACCTATACCCTGCTGACGCGCTGGAATCATCATGTCAACGCCACTGGCGGCAGTGCGCGTTTCAGCTACCGTTTCTTTGCCGACTCCTGGAAAATCCGCGCACATACTTTCAGTGCCGAATATACCCAGCCATTTGCGCAGGGCTGGAGTGTCACACCGATACTGCGTCTGTACACGCAATCGGCAGCAAGTTTTTATGTCGATGCCGACCCCTCGATTTATCCGTTTGCCCCCAACCCGCCCGCCGGGGCGCAGAATTACGCCGAAGACCAGCGTATTTCTGCCTATGGTGCACGCACCCTCGGTATCAAGCTGGCAAAACAGATCAACGATGACTGGGAAGCCGATATCAAGCTGGAGCAATATGAACAACGTGCCTCGTGGCGCATGTTTGGCAGTGGCAGCCCGGGTTTGCTGCCTTTCCGGGCGCGTACGATACAGCTCGGTCTGTCACACCAGTTTTGACGGCTGATGAATCCGGGGCCAGAAAACAGTAAAACAGGACTTATGCAGACTTACCGTATTCCGTTCCATGCCATGGCATGTACTTGCGAAGTGGTTATCGCCGCCATGGATGAGCAGGCGACGATGAGCATGGTCCGTGACGCCATTGCAGAAGTGAAGAGGATAGAACTTAAATATTCACGCTATCGCAGCGACAGTATCGTATCGAGGATCAATGGCGAAGCCGGTGGCAAAGCAACGGAATGTGATGAAGAAACCTGTGCCCTGCTCGACTATGCCCAGGTGCTGTACGGCAGCAGCGAAGGTTTGTTTGATATTACGGCAGGCATCCTGCGACGCGCCTGGGATTTCAAGAGTACACGCATACCGTCGGCACAGGACCTGGCAAACTTATGCCAATTGATAGGCTGGGACAAGGTAGAACGCAAAGACAATACCCTGCGTTTGCCGCAGGCAGGGATGGAAATAGATTTTGGCGGTTTTGGCAAGGAATATGCGGCAGACCGTGCTGCTGCCGTCTTGCAGGCTGCCGGTGGCAGCCATGGTTATGTGAATCTTGGCGGCGACATACGGGTGCTGGGCCCCAAACCGGACCAGGAACCCTGGATCATAGGCATACAGGACCCCAGACAGCCAGGCAAGATCATTGCCAGCATACCGGTACGTGAAGGCGCCCTGGCTACCAGCGGTGACTATGAAAAATATTTTGAAGTTGATGGACAGCGCTATTGCCACATCCTCAATCCGCATACCGGCATGCCGGTCAGGTATTGGCGTAGTGTCAGCGTACTGGCCGCGCTGACCTCGATGGCCGGTAGCTGCACCACCATCGCCATGCTGAAAGAAGATGCAGGTTTGGATTATCTCGATGCGGCCGGTGTGCGCTACCTGGCGATCGATGCAGAGGGTGCTGTACATACGCAGGTGCGTTCCTGAGCAAGATCATGAACACGAAAATGACATGTAAGCAGTTAGTGAATTTACCGGAGTAAACATCATGGCAACAGTAATCGGCGACGATGGCGACAATACCTGGACCGTCATCAATCCTTCCACTTTCACCCTGGACGGCCGTGGCGGGATCGACACCCTGAACCTCGGTACTTCATTACGTACCAGCTATACCATTACCAAGGCAGCAGATGGCTCAATCCATGTTGACACCCTGTCCGGCGCCAGCGGCGAATTGCATGCGACCCTGCTGAACATGGAAAGACTGGTGTTCAACAACGGCCAGGACGTACTCGACCTGACCAGCTTCTTCGGTGGCGATACGACGCCACCTTCTGTCACCAGCTTCAGCCCGGCAGCACTAGCCACCGGCGTAGCCCCCAATGCCGACATCGTGCTGACCTTCAGCGAAACCATCAAGGCTGGCAGCGGCATCATCAACCTGCTCAATGGCGACGGCTCCACCCTGGCCAGCTATGATGTCAGCAAGAGCAGCAATGTCAGTATTTCCGGCAACAAGCTGACTATCAATCCCACCAATGATTTAAGTGCCGGCAGCACGTACAAGCTGTCCATTCCTGCAGGAGCGATCAGGGATACAGCAGGCAACAGCTACGCCGGCAGCAGCAGTTATTCATTCACCACGGCGATTAAATCGGTCCCCGGCAGCATCGTCGGTACAACGGGCAACGACAGCCTGAACGGCACCAGCGGCAACGACAGTTTCAACGGGCTGGCCGGGAATGACAGCATCAATGGCGGCGCCGGCCTGGACACTGCCATTTATGCCGGCAAGCGTGCTGACTTTACCATCAGCGCATCGGGTTCTGGTTTTACTGTCGTCGATAAAACCGGCGCCGAGGGTACGGATACGGTCAACCAGGTGGAGCGCCTGCAGTTTTCTGACATGAGCGTGGCGCTTGATATCAACAGCACGGCCGGTGTCGCCTACCGTATCTACCAGGCAGCTTTCAACCGCACACCGGATTTGCCAGGACTCGGTTACTGGATAGGGCAGATGGATAAGGGCGCCACTCTGGGGGATGTTGCCAAAAGTTTTGTCGTATCTGACGAATTTCATCAGCTATATGGCAACAACCCGACGAATACGCAAGTCATTACTGCTTACTATCAAAACGTTCTGCATCGAGCACCGGATCAGCCAGGCATGGATTACTGGCTGGGCCAGCTTGCCAGTGGCAAGGACACAATAGCTACTGCACTCGCTGGTTTTAGCGAAAGTACGGAAAACCAGGCGCAAGTCATTGCCAAAATCCAGAATGGCATAGACTTCATCCCGTTTGGATAAGCCATCAGGCGCCTGACAGGGTATGCTGTTTTTTATGTAAACAGCATACCCTGTACCATCATCAAGGCTTGCAGATTCAACGTTTGTAAATCGCCTTGATATCTTCGGCAAAATGCGCGACCAGGTTGTTGCGCTTGAGCTTCAGGGTCGGCGTGATCAGGGTATTTTCCACAGTCCATGGTTCCAGTGTCAGGATCGCCGCACGTGGCTGCGCATAGTAGGGGAAATTCCTGGTCAGGACCTTGATGCGCTTGACCACCGCTTCCTGCGCCTGCGGTGATTTCAGGCAGGCCTGGTCATCAGGATTGAGGCCCAGGGAGCGGGCCAGTTCTGTCCAGTACGCGCGGTTCAATACAACGGCACAGGCAATGAAGGGGGAGTTTTCGCCAAAGGCATAAGCCTGCTCGAACACGGCATCATTCATGATGGCCAGTTCCAGATCTACCGGGGCAATTTTTTCACCGGTGGAAGTGACGATGATTTCCTTGACGCGACCGAGGATGTGCACACGACCATCAACGACCGAGGCCTGGTCGCCTGTGCGCAACCAGCCATCGATGAAGGTTTTGGCAGTGTCTTCTTCACGCTTCCAGTAACCGCGCATGACGTTCGGGCCACGTACCTGCAATTCAGCATTTTCACCTATGCGTACTTCCACACCTTCCACAGCGCGGCCAACTGTCGCCGGGTCATTATCGTCAGGCGCATTGAAAGCGACCACCGGTGCTGTCTCTGTCATGCCATAGCCTTGTACGATGGGAATGCCCAGGCCCAGAAAGCATTGCGATATGGTCTGCGACAAAGCAGCGCCACCGCTGACAGCGACCCGCAAGCGGCCGCCGAACTGATTCTTGAGCTTGCTCGCGACCAGCGGCCCCAACAGCAGCCAGCGCAGGGTATCAACCAGCGCAGTCAGGCCGTCGCCCTTGAGCAAGCCCTGCTCACGGCTAAAGCGCCGCCAGCCGGTTTCTATCGCCAGTTTGAACAGCTTGGCCTGCAGGGCAGAGGCTGACAACCTGGTCTGGATAACACCATATACACGCTCGTAAATGCGCGGTACCGAAATCAGTATCGTTGGCCGTACTTCAAGCAAATCCTGCGGTAATTGTTTGACCGAACGCGAGAACGCCACACAGGCGCCGGCAGCAACCGGCAGGTAATAGCCAGCCGTGCGCTCAAAGGTATGCGACAGCGGCAGGAAGGATAAAAATACGTCTGTGATGACTGGCGACACCCTGTGGACAACTGCCTTTACGTTCGACATCACATTCTTGTGCGTAAGCATGACACCCTTGGGTTTGCCGGTCGTACCCGAGGTGTAGACCAGCGCCGCCAGATCATCTTCTTTCGGCCCCAGTACATTGATTTGCAGATTTGCACCTCTGGCCAGCCATTCATCAATTTGCGCAACGGGGATATGAGCAGGTAATGAGGCAGACGAGGCAGCTGCATCCAGTATTTTTTCCAGTACAACGACCTGGCGCAGCGCAGGCAGTTCCAGGCCCGCGTCGGCGATGTCCTTCCATTGCTGGTCAGATGCCGCAATCAGGAATGCCGCATCGCTGTCGCTGAGGATGTAGGCAATACTGGCCGGGTTATCAAGGGCATGCATGGGTACAGGCACAAAGCCGCAGGCCTGGGTGGCCTGGTCCATGCAGATTGCGTGCAAGCCATTGGGCAACAGGATGGCAATACGCGAGCCATGTTCCAGTCCCAACGGTGACAGAGCCCTGATAAAGCTGTGGACGCGCTCTTGCGTCTGCCGCCATGAATAGGATATCCACAAGCCCTGCACATCATCAAATTGCCGGTAGGCTTCTGCATCAGGGGTTTGTGCAACCCGCCAGGCGAATAATTCAGCCAGGGTTTGCACTGTGGATAAGTCGGGAGATGTTGTTGTTTGTGCAGAAGTAGACATGGAGTACTGGGAAAATTAAACAGTCAAGCGGCAAGTCTTCATCTTCAAACAGATAGGAGAGCTTTGATCATTCATTTTTAAACGAAAATGCCGACTAAAAGCGTCATTATGCAATAAATTGTTGAAAGAAATGATTACGCAAGCACAAACCATGGCCGGGTAGCCTGGAAAATCCATCGTAAGCATGGTAAGTAAAGATCAATCATTGCTATATTATTATTGATTTACCTGGATTCAAGTTTCATCGCCCTCAACATGTGGTGCATCCCACAGCATCAGACGCGCCGCCATGAACATGTCTGCCTGGCTTTTCAGCCAGGATTCGACGCGGACCACATCACCGCGAGGTTCCTGTGGCGAGACGAAGTAGTAGGCGGCATCCGAGCGTACCGGCGTGGAAAACAAGTCGACCAGCCGGCCATTGCGAATGTCATCAAGAACCAAAGCCACACGGCCCATTGCAACCCCTTGCCCGGCCACCGCTGCTTCCAGTGCCAGCAATGACAGGTTGAACTGTCTCCCACCGTCCAGCTGTCGTGGTTCTTCGCCCATCGCTGCGAACCACTGCGCCCATTCCCGAAAAGCGTCAGCCCCGTCCCAGGGGCTGACGTCATGCAGCAGCCATTCTGGTCGCAGGTCAGCCGGTGTCCGCAATCCTGGATGGGCTTTCAAGAAAGCAGGACTGGTGACAGGCAGCACCCATTCGTCCAGCAGTTGCCTCATATACAAGCCCTGGTACTGTCCAGTATCGAAGCGTACCGCTGCATCAAGCGCTTCTTCTTCCATACGCCGTCGATTCACGGCGTGGAATTCGCCCTGCACGGACAAAGGGATGCCAGGATGCTGACCAAAGAAATCACTCAGCCTGGGAGTCAGCCACTTCATGGCAAACGATGGTGAACAACTGAGGACCACAGCCTGGGGTTCCTGGCTGCGTCGCAACCGGGCGAGCGCTGCCTCGATGCCGCGCCAGCCCTCATGGACCGCCTGATGCAACTGCAAGCCATCGGGGCTGAGTTTCAGTTCGCGCCCGGCACGCAGCAGCAGGGTACGTCCCAGGGCAGCCTCCAGCTGCTTGATCTGCTGGCTGACCGCGCCTTGGGAAATGCACAATTCGGCCGCAGCGCGCGAAACGCTGTGATGACGCCCGGCTGCCTCAAAACAGCGCAACCAGGCCAACATGGAGGCAGTCAGCATGATTTAGTTTCACTAATACTTTTTTGCATTATAAGTGATTTGTCTACTATGAATTCATCACCTAAAATCATTCACAATATTCACTTTCATTTAACATCCATGAAAATCACGGACCCAAACTCTTCCGATCGGACCACTACGCTATCGTCTCTGCGCGCAGGACTCCCATTTTTGTGGACATCTGACATGCGTGGTACACCAGCGCTTGCAAATGGATTCGACAAACGGCTGACAGCCGCCGCCATGGCGCGCCTGCAGCGATTCCAGCCACTTGTCGCACGCTTGTTTCCCGAACTGGCCAGTGACGGTGGTCGGGTCCGTTCTGAACTGAAACAGGCGCCACACATGCAGAAGACAATGGACGTGAAGCAGGGGAAAGTCTGGATCAAGTGCGATCACGCACTGCCAGTAGCCGGATCGGTCAAGGCCCGCGGTGGCTTTCACGAGGTATTTGAATATGCAGAAAGCATTGCAGCTGCGGCCGGCATTTCGCTCCATGATCGGGTGGAAGGACTGGACGCACCGGAAGTCCGGGCATTATTCGCTCGACATGAGATCGCCGTTGGCTCTACGGGTAACCTGGGTCTGGCCATTGGAACCATGGCGGCTGCATTGGGCTTTCGTGCGGTTGTGCACATGTCATCTGATGCCAAGGAATGGAAAAAAGCACGCCTGCGGGCGCGCGGAGCCACTGTCGTAGAACATAGCGGCGACTATGCAGATGCGGTTGCAGCAGGCCGTCAGCAAGCGCAGGGTCAGTTGAACTGCCACTTCGTCGACGATGAAAATTCTGCTTCGCTGTTCGCAGGTTACAGCACAGCGGGAGCAGAGCTGCAAGAGCAACTCATGACAGCAGGGGTCGTGGTTGACGCCAGCCATCCCCTGTTTGTCTATATTCCCTGCGGCGTGGGTGGCGCACCCGGTGGTATCGCCCATGGACTGGCTGACATATTTGGCCCCTTCGTCCATTGCTTTTTTGTTGAACCCGTAAGCAGCCCTTGCGTGCTCATTGACCTTGCCACGGGACGGACCGACTCCGTCTACGACTACGGGCTGGATAATCGCACCGAAGCCGATGGACTTGCTGTTCCGCGTGCATCCCGTTTTGCCATGGACTCGGTACGACATCTGGTGGCAGGCGCTTGTACCGTGCGCGACGAGGATCTTTTGCGTGACCTGTACCTGCTGGAGCAAACTGAGAAAATCCGCGTGGAACCTTCCGCCGCCGCCGGCTTCGCTGCTGTACGCGCGCTCTGCAATTCGGAACAGGCGACCAGCTACTTGTCACGCCATGGTCTGACCGGGCACATGCAACAGGCAACACACGTGGTGTGGAGCACCGGCGGATTGCTGCTGCCAGAAGCAGATTTCCGGGCTTACCATGATCGCGGCAGTGCACTGGCAGCACCATGCTCAATGCTGGTGACATCAAACCATCAAGCGGCTCTGGCAAGCTGACCCATGAGAGAAAGATATCCAATGACTGAGACCATCCATCCTTTTTACGAATCGCATCGAGGTGCCATGGAAGCCGCAATGCGCCATCGCCTCGACCTTGCTGAAACGATACTGCGCGAGCGGGCGCATCTATCTGATATCGATGGCATCAGACGTGAGGTGATGGACGAATTCGACATCGTAATCACCCAGTTGCCATATGTCGGTGGCGCCGAAAATCGCATGAGTCATTTCTTCATGCGTCTTATTGGTTTTCTGGCCATTGGACGGGTGCTGCGGCGGCATGCTGTACCACTGCCCGTGATTGGCGACATCGGGCGTGAAACCCTGAAGGCACAGATGCTCACCATGTCTGAAGCGGAGCGCCTCGCCTTGGGCCACCAGTTCCTGTCGCCGGAAAATCTGGCTATGGTGCGCGAGCAGGCCGCACAAAGCACGACAGAAAATCACCAGGAAGAATTTCCGGCAGATTTCGTCTACGAATTCGTCGAGCCTGGCCCGGGTGACAGCTTTGACTTTGGCATCAACTACAAAGCCTGCGGTTTTTGCAAGTTTGCGGCTCAACATGGAGACAAGGAAATCCTGCCCAGCATTTGCGGGCTTGACTTCGACGATTATGCGACGCGGGGCATCCACCTGGAAAGGACACAAACCCTGGCCCAGGGCGCGAGTCATTGCAATTTCCGGTTCACACGACAACGCAGAATGATTGATCAAAAGCGCTGATCAAAAGCACAGTATAATGTAGCCCTTGTTCGCCAGATTTCAACCACGGAGATACCACCATGTTAGGCACACAAGACCTCGCCCAGTTCATCATCGCCGGCATATTGCTCAATATTGCCCCCGGCCCCGACTCCCTCCTGATCATGACACGCAGCGCCACCCAGGGCTGGCGCGCCGGTTCGGCAGCGGCCCTGGGCATAGGGGCAGGTACTCTGGTGCATATCATGGCGGCGGCGCTGGGTTTGTCGGCCTTGCTGGCAACTTCGGCTACAGCCTTTACCATCGTCAAACTGGCCGGTGCGGCATATCTGCTGTACGTTGGTGTATCACTGCTGCTGAGCAAGGCAAAAGGAGAACAGGCTGCCACAGCAGGCACGACCCTGCCAGTAATACTCAGTCATCGCAAGATTTTCATGCAGGGCTTTCTGACCAATGTACTCAATCCCAAGGTCGCGATCTTTTTCCTGGCTTTTGTGCCACAGTTCATCGCTGCTGACGCCAGCAATAAACCACTGGCCCTGATTGTTCTAGGTTGTATTTTCAACTTCAATGGCATGTTGTGGTGCCATTTTCTCGCTGTTTCTACAGCGTTTGCCCGTCAGCGTGTACGTGTCAACCAGGCAGTGACGCTGTGGCTGAACCGCTTCATCGGCGCAATGTTTGTGTCCTTCGGTATCAAACTGGCGCTGTCTAACCGACACTAGGCAACAGGCGCCAGGCAAACCCCGGGCATATTTCACAAATATTTCCCGGGACAAACTGTCACTTATTTGATCGGCAGGCAGCTGGTGTTCTTGACCTCTTCCATCACCGCATAGGTATGCGTTTCGCGCACACCGTTCAATTGCAACAATGATTTACCGAGGAAATCGCGGTAGGCATTCATGTCCTTGACGCGCGCCTTGACCAGGTAATCGAAACCACCGGCCACCATATGGCATTCCAGCACTTCAGGGATGGCCTGTACGCCACGCCGGAAGGCATCGAATACATCTGGTGTAGTGCGATCAAGCACAACTTCAATGAAAACCAGCAAAGCCACATCGAGTAGATGCGGGTTGAGCTGGGCTGTGTATCCCAGTATGTAGCCGGACTCTTGCAACTTGCGCACGCGTTCCAGGCAGGCAGCAGGGGAGAGGTTAACCCTGGTTGCCAGTTCTACATTACTGATACGGCCGTCGTTTTGCAATTCGGCCAGAATTCTTTTACTGATTTTGTCGAGCATAAGAAGTCAGAAATCGTCAGTGTGGTGATTAATAATATTCGGGAATATTTTCTCACAAAAAAGAAAATTTCGATATATGTTCCGATTTCCAGAATTAATCATCGAAGAGCATCTATACAATTAAATCATATTTGTTTTGATTATTTTTATATGATTGCGACCACAGTCCCCATGACCAACACACCCTTTTCTGCCTTGCAGGCAGAGTTACTTCCCGCAGCGACGCCCCTCAGAACCGCCATAACGCAAGCATACCGCCGATCAGAAACCGATGCAGTGCAATGGCTGCTGTCTGAAGTAAATCCTCATGCGGACCAGCAAAAGAGTGTTGTAGAACTGGCACACCGCCTGGTCAGTCAGGTCAGGCAGCAGCGCACCCGGGCATCGGGTGTTGATGCCCTGATGCATGAATTCTCCTTGTCTTCCGAAGAAGGTGTGGCCCTGATGTGCCTGGCTGAAGCCTTGTTGCGCATCCCTGACCATCAAACTGCAGACCGCCTGATTGCTGACAAAATCAGCAAGGGCGACTGGCGCAAGCATCTCGGTGAATCACCGTCGCTGTTTGTCAATGCCGCGACCTGGGGCCTGCTGGTCACCGGCAAACTGGTCAGCACAAATAGCGAACAAGGCCTGGGTTCTGCCCTGACGCGCCTGATCGCCAAAGGTGGTGAACCGCTGATACGCAAAGGTGTGGACCTGGCTATGCGCATGCTCGGCAACCAGTTTGTCACCGGCCAGACCATAGAAGAAGCGCTAAAGAATAGCCAGGACAATGAAAAACGCGGCTATCGTTATTCTTACGACATGCTTGGTGAAGCAGCATTGACGGCAAAAGACGCAGCGTTTTACTACAAAGCCTATGAAACCGCGATCCATGCCATAGGCAAGGCCTCAAATGGTCGCGGCATCAAGAACGGCCCTGGCATCTCGGTCAAATTGTCAGCTCTGCACCCGCGTTATTCACGTGCCCAGCGTGAGCGCACCATGAATGAATTGCTGCCGCTGCTGAAGAAATTACTGGTGCTGGCCAAACAATACAATATCGGCCTTAATATCGATGCCGAAGAAACCGACAGGCTGGAACTGTCTCTGGACTTGATGGAAGCCCTGGCCTTTGATGCCGACCTCAAAGGTTTTGAGGGCATAGGCTTCGTCGTGCAAGGCTATCAGAAACGCTGCCCTTTCGTTATCGATTACCTGGTTGACCTGGCGCGTCGCAGCGGCAGCAAGTTCATGATACGTCTGGTCAAGGGCGCGTATTGGGATGCTGAAATCAAACGCTCGCAAGTCGATGGCATGAGCGGCTTTCCCGTCTACACCCGCAAGGTGTATACCGATTTGTCTTACCTGACCTGCGCACAAAGACTGCTGGCAGCGACGGATGTGATTTATCCCCAGTTTGCCACTCATAATGCACTGACCCTGGCGACGATTTACACCTGGGCGCAAAAAGCTGGTATTACTGATTATGAATTCCAGTGCCTGCATGGCATGGGTGAAACCCTGTATGACCAGGTGGTTGGCAAAGACAAACTGGACAAGCCTTGCCGTATTTATGCGCCAGTAGGTTCGCACCAGACCCTGCTGGCCTATCTGGTACGCCGCCTGCTCGAAAACGGCGCCAATTCTTCCTTCGTCAATCAGATCGTCGACGAAAATATTTCCATCGAATCAATGCTGGCTGACCCCATTGCGGTATCGCGTGAACTGGGCGGTGCAGGTCACCCCGGCATCGCCTTGCCGCAGGATCTGTTTGGCAAGGAAAGAAAAAATTCTGCCGGTCTCGATTTTTCGAATGAACTGGAATTGCAGAGGATTTCTGCCCACTTTGCCGCAAGCAGCACACAGTCTCTGTCGGCTGGCCCCATCCTGCATGGACAGGTTTCTGCGACACAGGCTCATCCCGTGACTAACCCGGCCAACCAGCTTGACGTCGTTGGTGAAGTGATCGATGCCGATGCCCAGGATGTGCAGACGGCCCTGCACGCGGCAGAACAATATGCAATGGACTGGCAGACCACGGCCCCGGTAGAACGTGCCGCAGCCCTGAAAAAAGCCGCTGACCTGCTGGAAGCGCAAACCCTGGACTTCATGGCGCTGGCAATACGTGAAGCTGGCAAATCCTTACCCAATGCCCTGGCTGAAGTGCGCGAAGCTGTCGACTTTTTACGCTACTATGCCGCCCAGGTGGAAGGTCTGCCCAACACCCAGGCATTGGGACCGGTAGTCTGTATCAGCCCCTGGAATTTCCCTCTGGCCATCTTCATTGGTGAAGTCAGTGCGGCGCTGGCAGCCGGTAATGTGGTACTGGCCAAACCGGCCGAACAGACACCATTGATTGCTTATCGCGCCATACAATTGATGCATGAAGCCGGTGTACCACGCGGCGCCCTGCAATTCCTGCCGGGTACCGGTGAAGTGGTCGGCGCCCAGCTGGTCGCCGATCACCGCGTCAAAGGGGTGATTTTTACCGGCTCCACTGAAGTCGCCCAGATCATCAACCGCACCCTGGCGAAACGCGCCGTTGATGAAGGCATAGATATCGCACTGATCGCCGAGACAGGTGGCCAGAACGCTATGATCGTCGACAGCAGCGCCTTGCCAGAACAGGTAGTCAATGATGTGCTGTCATCAGCCTTTGACAGCGCGGGTCAGCGTTGCTCGGCCCTGCGCATACTCTGCCTGCAGGAAGATATTGCAGACAAGACCCTGGAAATGCTGCATGGCGCGATGAAAGAACTGCGCATAGGTCAGCCTGACAGACTGTCCATCGATATCGGCCCGGTGATTGATGCTGAAGCACAAAAAAATCTGCTCAGCCATATCAACGGCATGCGTGACAAGGCAAAATCCTTTCATACACTGGACCTGGCCAGCGATTGCCGCAGCGGCACTTTTGTCGCCCCTACGGTGATGGAGATCGCCAATCTGGCCGACCTAAAAAAAGAAGTATTCGGCCCGGTACTGCATGTATTGCGCTATAAACGCGATGACCTGGCGCAATTGATAGACCAGATCAATGGCACCGGTTTTGGCCTGACCCTGGGCATCCATTCACGTATCGATGAAACCATCAATTTCATCACTGATCGCGCGCATGTCGGCAATATCTATGTGAACCGCAATATCGTCGGTGCTGTGGTCGGCGTGCAGCCATTTGGCGGTGAAGGTAAATCCGGTACCGGCCCCAAAGCTGGCGGCCCTCTGTACCTGAAACGCCTGCAACGTACACCTGTGGTCGGCCTGGGCGGGCATACCGTGTATGAACGCCAGTCACCACCGGCGCTGGAAGCCTTGCTGGTCTGGGCCAAAACACATGGCCATCAAAAGATTGCCGAACTTGGCGAACACTATGCCCACCACAGCCCTTACAAACTGACCCAGGTCCTGCCAGGCCCGACGGGTGAGCGCAATACCCTGTCATTTGCGCCGCGTGGCCGTATCTTCTGCGCAGCCAGTACAGTCAATTGCCTGTTGAACCAACTGGCTGCTGTGCTGGCGACCGGTAACCAGCCAGTATTGCCGGCACAAACCCTGGCCCTGCTGCCGGGTGGCATGCCTGCAGAAGTCAGCAAGCTCATCATCGCTGCAGAAGCCGAGCAATGCGGTGCACAACTGGCGCTGGTGGAAGGGGGCTTGCTGGCCCATTACAAGCTCTTGTTCGCAGCACAGAATGAAGCCATTGTCTCCATCGTCGAAAGCCATGAACATGCTGAAGCCCCGCTCTGGCGGCTGGTGGCAGAACGTGCACTGTGCGTCAATACGACAGCGGCTGGTGGTAATGCCAGTTTGATGACTTTACAAAGCTGAATTTACCCAGCTTTTTGAGTTTGAGTGCTTAAAGCCCTGTGAAAATTCACAGGGCTTTTTTATTTGTTTTTATACACCCAGGGCATACAATATTTCTGTAGTTTTCCTGACCCTGCCCATGAAGGGGAACAGCCTGCCAACGGCAAATTCATGCAATTCTGCACTGATGCTCGACATCGCGTCTTCTGCAAAGATCAATTCATAACCAGAGTCAAAAGCAGCCCTGGCTGTTGATTCCACGCCAAAATTGGTGGCGATGCCTGCGAGGATGATGCTGCGTATTCCATGCCGCCGCAGATGCTGCTCCAGCGCTGTCCCATAAAACGCACCCCACTGGAATTTTGTGACCAGTATGTCGTCAGCCTGTACATCAATCGCCGCAGTCAGTTGCGAAACACTTTCCGGCGCGGGGCCGGCATTCGGGTCACGTGCCAGCGAAATATCGACAGGCAGGTGCAGCAATTTGTTCACATCAACCCGTACATAAATGACCAGGGCGCCACAAGCCTTCATGGCTTTCACCAGATGCTGACAATTGTCGAGCACCTTGGCAGAACTGTAGGGCGCAAGCGTGCGTGCCATATTGCTGTTTTGCAGATCAATCAGCACCAGTGCAGTCCTTGTTGCATCGAGATTTATTCCCTGCATTTTTTCCTCTTTTTCATAAAAATATAACCTGAGGATATCCTCATATTTATAATAATACTGTATAATATGAGGATGAACTCAGGTTTTGAAAAGACAGGTAAATTACCGAGACGTATCCCTCAACAGGAAAGAGGGGAGCAGCGTAAGGCAACGATGCTGGAGGCAGCCGCGCAATTGTTTGCCAGGCTGGGATATGAAGTAACAACGATGACCGCCATTGCAGAAAAATCAGCTTCTTCAATTGGCGCCCTGTACCAATATTTTCCTGATAAGGAGACTATTGCGCTGGCTTTGCGCAAACAATACAGTGATGAGATGGATAACCGTTGGACTGCACTGATCGAGATCGCAGCCGGTTTAAACATTGCTGAGTTGGGGGAAAGAATTATTGACTTGATGGTCGCGTTCCTGCATGAGCATCCGGCTTATTTCTGCCTGCTCAATGCGTCTTTGAAATACAAGCGCAGTGACCAGGACAGGCTACGTCTGCGCAAGCGATTTGCGGCTGTCATACGCGAAAAGCAGCCTGCCATGAACAGTACCGACAGCCTGAGGCTGGCCATCGTTGCGCTGGAAATCGTGAAGTCACTCAATCCCCTGTATGCCGCAGCGACAAAAGCAGAACGTGTGCAACTGGTCAGGGAATACAAACTGGCGCTGGTCAGCTACCTGCAACTGAAGCTGGCTGTCTGATGTTGAACATTTATTGAAGGCTTGTTGGACAGTGCAGTGAATGTGCCTGGGTTCCAGCTGGGACGCCGAGGCACTAAGGCAGTGGATATCTGGCTACGAATTCAGTCATATCCGGGACGGGATTCAAACATCAAATCCACTGCCTTTTTTTGGATAAGGGATGCAAACTGTCATTTTTATATTGAGGAAAAGCCAAGACAATTGCCATTTAGCAGGCAGAATTTGTGCTGCACGCTCGTATTGTGAGCGGGTGAGCAGATCTGTTTATCAAGTTCGGTAATGTACCTGTGAGTCAGTATATTTTTAAGTAAATTTACTCATAGAATACAAGGATCTGAACATTCGCTGTCTTTCTATACTGACGTGTTTCAGCATGATCAGTCTTTTTGCCAGCGCTTCAGCTTTGGTATTTCCTTGGTGAAAAATCCACAGAGAAACCCAGGGAAGCCAAATTCCATCATTTTTTCTTTCACCAGTGCCTGCATTTGCACAACGCTGATATCAGGCTGCAGGAATTTGCCATTTGCATAGCATTTACTGCAATAAATAGTGCTTTTTGGACCATCGCTATTGCTACGGCCACCGTTTTCATCACGTTTCAGGGGCATACTGCAACTCTGACAGTTTTTGTAGACGGCTTACATCCCTATCCCACCCGAAAAATGACAGCGTAGAAATTTGACGTAATTAATGCAGACATTATTTTGATCAACATATATCCGCCTTTTTATTATCGGTAATATTCTTTACCTTGCTTCTGTTCCACATACCCCTGTTTCACATACGTATTACTATTGCTTTTCCAGTTTATGCAGTTCTTCAGTCATTTCCTTACTGGCTTCAAGCATTTTTTCTATCATGGGCGTCATGAGTTTTTGCATTTCACCTGTTGTTTGCTGCATCATGACCGGCATTTTGCTGATAAAAGATTTCCCCGCTGGGGATTTATAGAAAGCAATGATACCGTCTACATCTTCCTGAGTTAATGAATTGCTGTAGATACGGACGAAAATCGGCTCCAGGTTTTCCCAACGCATTTCTTTCCTGTGGATATCCAGGACTTTATCCTTGAACTTATCAAGCACTTTCTGCTGGGCTTCGTTGACGGCCTGATCCTTCATGGCGGCTTTCATGGTGCTTTTCATCATGCCGTCCATCTGTGCTTCCACATTTCTGATGATCTGTTGGCTGTTGGCCAATGTCAGCAGTTCTTTGACCGATGCATCTGTGGGTTTTTCTGCATGTGCTGAAGCACAGACGAGCATACCGGCGAAGAATAAACGCGACCAGAGTTTCATGAAAATTCCCTTAACTTTTAACGAGTTAGGAATTCTACGACAGATCCCGGCTTTTGTTTTTTTGGTTTTTTTTGAGCTGTGGACAGGCTTAAATTGAATAAGTTTATATATACATGGTAGTGATTGTTAACGCGAGTACTTGACTGTGGATAAGTCGGTTTACATCCACAGAATCAAAAGTTTAGGCCAATGATAAGGCGGTGATAAAAGTCTGTATATCCACAGGACAAAATCTGAACAGTAAACTTGCTTTTGAGTAAACCTAAGCTTACACACAATGAATACAGTGGATATCGACTGACTTATCCACAGAAATATTTTTAAATTTGTTGTTTTAAGTGAGAAATTCCAGCAAACCAGGGACGTTTTTGCTTATGGAACAAGAAAATTTCCAATAAATCGTTAAGAAATATGGTTTTGCTGTTAGAAAACTCAGTATCAGCTTCAAATAAATAAGCTGATGTTATTTGTGAAACTGGTTTTTTTGAAAAACACAGGTTTTCAAGAAATGTTTGCCTTGTTGAAAAGATGTTTATTTCAAGAAAATCTTTTATAAAAAGCTGATTTATTTTTTCAAGCTTCTTTTGCGTTTTACCGGCAGTCGGGTTTTTCCAGGAAATGCCCTGAGGTTCTTCAAAAAGCGTTTAATTAAATAACTTAGTTTATATATACATAGTAATAGTTGTTAACGTCGCGATTTTTTGTGGATAAGTCTGTATTTGTCCACAGAAACAAAGACTTAGTTCATGTATAGATGGCCGTATAAGTCTTGTATGAAAAAAGGACAGTTTTGGGATAAAAAAACTGACTGCACAAGTTAAGACCGTTTTGCACAGTTCATCCTGTGGATATGCATAGGCTTATCCACAGAAGTTAACGTGGGTATCAAGGCAAGTATGATTGAATTGAATACATTGAATAATCAGATTCCATCAGCGCGGCGCAAGATGGCCGGGGCAAATTGATGGACCAGTTTGCTGAAAACCGCATAGGCAGGTTTTTGCCTGCCTGTCAGGTGATGGTTATAGATGGCTGTATATTCAAGCGTAGGTATGCCACCACGGGAACGCTTGAACTGGCTGGCGCCGGAACTGTAATGGAGTTTTAACTGTTTCTCCCTGGCGCGTGCCAGCAGCAAAGCCATCAGCCTGCGGTACAGACCCAGTTCTTGTGGCAGGCTGGTGTCATAACCTATCAGCGGGGTGGTGATCCAGCCATTATCAGGGTTACTGTACAGACCAAGTACGCCAACAAATTTGCCTTGCCAGCGCAGGGCCTGCAATTCCAGGAACTGGGTTTCCAGGCACAGTTCAAAGAAAGCCGGACTGAAGTCGGGGTTCAGACAGGAATGCTTGTTCATGAAAAGCTGGCGGAACAGGGGGCGTAATAGCTTGATATCTTCTGGCTTTAAAGAATGGTGAGCAATTACTTCGACTTCTGTATTAGCCAACAGTCTGGCGTCTTGTCTGACGTGATTATGTTTCCAGACACTGGCTTGTTGCGGGTCGCATAAGTAAATCATGCGTGAAGGCAGTAAATCCCAGCCGGTTTCAGTCAAGGCCTGCGCCAGTTGCGGATTCACTTGCGGACAGATATTGCGCATCATTAATGGGCGCTGTGGATAACTGTGCTGCAGCTGCTCTGTCATTGCTGCAATATCTGCCAGCGACCATTCCGGATACAGATTCGTTGATACCAGGTGATTGGCCACGATGGCCGCCTGATCCAGCCTGGTTGCTGTGAACAGGGCAGACAGGGGGCCAAAGAGGGCACAACTGGCCAGCTTCAGGAGCTGCGTCGTGGCTGGACTGAACTGACGCAACATTTCCTGCCTGGTGTATCTCAGCCATGTTGAACGGGGACTCGATACATAGCTTTCTTGCCAGTTGCTGTGATCAAGCAGGCTGACAGGCTGGCTTTGTCCGGCGATATTGATGGACTGGATTTCGCAGCTGGCATTGTCCAGCCAGTGCTGGCCACCGCGCGAACGCGCAGTGAGCAGCCACAGGGCGTCAGCCACCACATGTGGCGGTAGTGAAGTATTCAAGTGAAGAATCAGTTTTTGATGTACAGGTGCATGCCACCATAGATGGCGGAGCGGTCAGTTGCATGCAATGCACGGTTATGCACAGGGTCAGTATGCCAGGCTGCCAGTATGTCGGCCGGCAATTTGCCTTCCAGGGGGGATTCGCTGCCACCGGTACGGAACACGACTTTGGCGCCTGCTGCTGCGGTACGTGTCACTTCTTGCCAGAGTGCTGTCAGCTGTTGTTGATCCATCCAGTCCTGGGCATCGAGAAAGAGATAGGCATCCATGGAGGCACGTGGCTGGCCCAGCAGGAAGTCGGTCAGGGTCTTGTGATGGGCATGCAGCCTGTCTATATTGCGACGCAGGCTGACAAAATGCTCTTGCTGCAGGTACAAGGGAAGTGCGGCCTGCGTTTTGGTGTTATAACGACGGGCAAAGGCTTGTTGGGCAAAGCAGTTCTGATCCAGCGGAAAATCACAGGCCAGGTGACGCATTCTTTCCTTGAACAGGATATGCAAGCCATTCTTGGCATCCTGTTTCAGGGCGGCGAATTGCGAAGGCGGGATACCCAGGCTGTATAAAGCCAGGGGTTGGCTGGCGATCAGGCGGAACAGGCGGGTTTCAAATACCGGTGCTACATGCTTGTCAAACAGCTCAGTCTGCTCCTGCATGTTGCGGGCTTGCATGACTTTGCTCATGTCGCCACCCATCATCCTGACAAAGAAATGGGCAAAGCCGATGAAGTTGCCGAGCAGGCCATGTTGATAAGCCTGGTTGCAGAAATAGTGATAACGCGGTTTGCCCGATATGGAGCGGCTTTCCCAAAAGTCACTGGCATCTTCCGACAGGTGCTGGCGCACATGGCGCTTATAGCGTTTCAGATTGTCTGCCTGATTGGCATCACCGAGAAAGGCCAGTACAGCCTGGTAGTCTGGCAAGTGCTTGATGGCATTTTGCTTGATGTTGAGCATGGCCAGGTGGGCGGCATTCAAATCGACAGCATGGACAGCTGCCGGTTCGGCCGACAGGTAAGCCAGGGCATTGCAACCACCGGAAGAAATGGTCAGGATATTGGCGCCGGGCTTGAGTTGCAGGGCGTCGAGGTCGGATTGTGGATCTTCCCATATCTGGGCGTACACCAGGCGGCTGAACCAATGGGCAAACAGCTTGTCTGCCAGGCCCTTGCGGCCGGAAGTGGTTGAGTTAAAAACGGCGCTGTCTATCAGGGCTTTAGTGGACATGCTGGTCTCCGCTTATGGTTGGCTGCTGCTGCGATTAGCTGCGCGCTTGGGCTGCAATAAGAAAGACTTTAGGATGCACAGGTGACAGGCAAGTGACAGGCAGATGAAGATTCCGTGAAAAACAGATATAAAAACAACAAAAGCGCATAAGCCAGACAGCTTATGCGCTTTTTGTTTGCTTTTTGTTTTTACCCGGCAATCATTCAGGCACGGTGTTCTGTCGAAAGGCGACGCCGTCTGGCCCGGATGAACAATAGTAATTGATAGGCAAAATACAGCGATGCCAGCACCGGCATGGAAGCAACCAGTATCCACAAACCACCTGCCAGTGGGACGGGGCCGGACCAGACCTGGATGGGGACATCAGGTTTATTGCTTTTTTCTGCCCGGTCTTGCTTGGGCGTATCGATTTGTACGCCGAC
Source organism: Undibacterium paludis (assembly GCF_022568815.1). GTDB lineage: Bacteria > Pseudomonadota > Gammaproteobacteria > Burkholderiales > Burkholderiaceae_D > Undibacterium. The sequence continues at coordinate 188,572 of NZ_JAKZHX010000012.1, forward strand.
ATTCTGTTTGGGCAAATCTTCAGGCGCGACAACAAAAACTGCTTGCGAACCCTGGCCAGGTTTGGCTGCGGTATTGCCTGCATTAGCAGCAAAAACAGGCGTGGCCGGCAATGCACAGAGCAATTGCAGGGCCAGTATCAGGGCTGGCTTGAGTTTCATTAAGGCTAACGATAAAGGATGATTCGGGTGACACTGTTACCTGAAAATATTACTTTTCTGCATATTTTTTGAGGTTGGCCAGGCCAGCTTCAAAATCAGGACCCACCATTTTATCCATAAATGGCGCAAATAGCTTCATCATCAGATTACCTTCGCTGCTGCCTTCCATGCTCCAGGTGATTCTTGTTCCCGTGGCTTCTGCTTCAAACAGGAAACTGCCTGTCGATGGTTTGCCCATGCCTTCAAAATGCAGGTCATAGTCGATGAGTCGGTATGGGCTGGCATGGGTGATTTTCATGCCGCCGTTGCCCTGGGTCTTGCTTTTCCAGTCCCAGGCGGCATTGGTACCTGTCTCAGGGCCGGAAAATGTCAATTCCATGGCGGGGTCGCGCTGGTTCCAGACCGACCAGTTTTTCCATTCTTTTGGGGTGGCGATCAGGGGAAATAATTTATCTGGCGTAGAACGTATCAGTATGCTGCGGCTGACCTTGTATTCATTTGGCAATGAATAGGCAATGGCAAAGATCAAACCTATCGCCACCACCAGTATTGCTACTGTCCATTTGATGATTTTCATTTTTATTCTCCTCTAATTCCATTTCATTTTGTTCAAGTCCACCGCGCTTCGGATTGCAACGATGATAGCGACGATTCTGGACAATCCGGCATTATCTTACTTTTCCGATGGCAACTTCCCAATTTTGCATCAGGCTGGCTGCTTCGTCCCTGCTCATGGCGGGTGTAAAAACCCTGTCCATCTGCCATTGCGAAGCACATTCATCGAGATTCTTGTACACGCCCGCACCAAGACCGGCCAGGTAAGCTGCACCAAGCGCCGTGGTTTCTGTCACCTGTGGACGTATCACCGGTATGCCGAGCAGGTCAGCCTGGAATTGCAGCAGCATATTATTTGCCGCGGCGCCGCCATCGACACGCAGTTCACGTATGGGGAAAACCGCATCCCTGACCATGGCCTGCAATAAGGCAGTACTTTGAAAGGCGATGGATTCCAGCGCGGCCCTGGCGATATGGGCTACCGTCGTGCCACGGCTCAGCCCAAGGATGGCGCCTTTGGCTGACGGTACCCAATAAGGTGCACCAAGACCCGTAAAAGAGGGCACGAAGACGACGCCGCCAGAATCAGGCACGCTGGTGGCCAGTTGTTCTACGTCGGGGGAATGCTGTATGGCTTTCAAACCGTCCCTGAGCCATTGGACGACCGCACCACCGATGAAAACACTGCCTTCAAGTGCATACTGCTGGCGACTGTCAGTCTGGCAAGCCGCGGTACTGATCAGGCCGTTCTGTGAAACCGGACATTGATCGCCGGTGTGCAAAAGCATGAAGCAGCCCGTGCCATACGTATTCTTGGCCATGCCCGGACTGAAGCAGGCCTGGCCAAACAATGCTGACTGCTGGTCGCCGGCAATACCGGCAATCGGGATGGGTGCGCCCAGCAGTGTACAGACACCGTATTGATGGCTCGACGGTAAGACTTCGGGCAAGACAGCCCTGGGGATATCAAACCAGGCCAGTAATTCTTCATCCCATTTGCTTTCATGGATGTTGTAGAGCATGGTGCGCGAGGCATTGCTGACATCGGTGACATGCAACTGTCTCTCACCGTTGCCTGCACTGAGTTGCCAGGCCAGCCAGCAGTCTATGGTGCCAAAGGCCAGTTCTCCGGCTGCTGCACGCTTCCTGGCGTCGGGGATTTCGTCGAGCAGCCACTTGAGTTTGGTTGCCGAAAAATACGGGTCCAGTATCAAGCCGGTCTTGGCCTGTATGCGCTCTGCATAGCCCTGCTGGCGCAACTGCTCGCAATAGGCTTCGGTCCGGCGGTCTTGCCAGACGATGGCATGATAAAGCGGCTGCCCGGTTTTTCTGTCCCACAGGACAGTGGTCTCACGCTGGTTGGTGATACCGAGTGCAGCAATCTCGCTGGCCTGTATGCCGGCCTTGCCCAGGACTTGCTGGCAGGTAGCGAACTGACTTTGCCAGATTTCCATGGCGTCATGCTCCACCCAGCCGGGTCGTGGAAAAATCTGGCGAAACTCTTGCTGTACGCTGGCGATTAATTGTCCACGATCATTGAAGATGATGCTGCGTGAACTGGACGTACCCTGATCCAGGGCAAGCAGGTAGGTCATAAATTATCCTGATGAATCTGGACTGCGATCAAAAAATCAACCCCTTTTTCTCTTGAACAGCAGAAGAGGTTTATTGACGTCTGGTTACAATTTTAAGCCTGACACAGACTGGCAAACAGAATTGAATTTGTTATAGTTGATAGCTAATTTACTATTAACATTTATACAAAGCAAGAAAGGCTTTTTTGTGTCAGGATTAACCAGTTTCAGCTTGTCCCTGCTTGTACTCTTGCTGATCGCATTAGGTACCATGCGCAAGAGTCGCCGTTTGATTATCGTGGCATTTTTTGCTCTGGTCGCTGTCAGCCTGCTGGGCTGGTATCAGTATATTTTCCCGGCAGGACTGAGCATGTTGTTTTTTTGCGGAACGCTGGCCACCGTATTGGCTATTTCGGTTTTTTTCTACGCCATTTATTCTTATGAATCCGTACTCGCGGATGCTCAGGAAATCAAAGTTGATCAGCGTTCCTGAAAGACGCTCCGGTTTAGCGTATGTCAATCTTAGCGTACGTCAATCAGTTCAATATCAAAAATCAGGTGGGAGTTCGGTGGTATGACACCGCCTGCACCTGCAGCACCATAAGCGAGCTCTGGCGGTATGATCAGCGTGCGCTTGCCGCCAACCTTCATGCCTGCTACTCCCTGGTCCCAGCCCTTGATGACACGTCCGGCGCCGATGGTAAAACTGAAGGGCGAGTTCCCCTGTGAGCTGTCAAATTTGGCGCCATGTTCCTTGGCGGCAAAGGGGTCATGCAGCCAGCCGGTATAGTGTACATAGACGGTATTGCCAACAGTAGCTTCTTTGCCTGTACCTACTTTTTCATCGATTTTTCTTAACTTGCTGACCATGACCACACTGTCTACCGGTGCTTGCTGCGCCTGGCTCAACGGGGTGCAGAACAGGCTGGCAACGAGTGTTGCTGCGATGGCAGAAGTAATACCGGCGGTTTTTTTAGCAACTGACTTCATACGGTTTTCCTTATATTTGGACTACTGGTGGATGACTGAGGTTAGTGAACTGTCATAGCTGAAACTAGAGTGCCTTCCGCTTGCTCGACGAGCATGCCTGCGTTGCAAATGCCCGCGATAGCTCACTATCTCTGCGCTTTGCGCCTTGCCCTGATCGTCGGGCAAGCGTCTTTCACTTCAGTTTCAACTATGACAGTCCACTAGTCTATTTTTGTTTTGCAGCTGCCAGTTTTTTTTCAAAGGCGATATCAAGCTTGCTGGCTTTTTTAGGTGCCTGTTTATGCAGGCTGTTGACGTAGGCGACAAAATCATCGATTTCCAGGGCTTCGCCTATGGCTTGAGGATGCTCATCCGGATTGTCAAGATTGGCCAGTGTCAGCGAAAAGCGGCCATCGGCCAGGCTGACCATGGAGTAGGGGGCATTATTACTGCGTTCACGCAGGCGATTGACGGCATTGCTGGCCTTGGTTGACCTTGCCATTATTTGATCCCGTATTTGTGCATGATTTTTTCCATAGTGCCGTCGTTATCCAGTTCTTTATTGATCTTGTTGTAGAGCTCTATACGCTGCTTATCCATGCGGACATTGCATAACATATTGAGTTCTATGCTTTTCCATTTGATGGCACGGGTTATTTCACTTCCATATCCCTGTTGCTGGGCCAGGAACATGCCGTGAGATTCCGAGACGATCCAGTAATTAAGCCTGCCATTGGCCAGCAGGCGTGGATTGTCTTCATCCTGGCTGGCAAATTCTATTTTGTAGCCTTGTTCAGCAAGTTGTATACCTGTTGCTGCATTTTTGTAAGAACCCATGGAATAGGGTTTCGCATCTTCAAAACTTTTTAGTATGCGTGTTTCCGATTTGCGGCTGTACAAAACCCAATTGTCTGTAACCAGGGGGCCTACCCATTTATAAGAGTTTTCACGCTCAGGCGTGCGGCGAAAACCAAACAGGCAGGTATTGTCATCATTTAATGTGGAATTCAGACCGCGTGCCAGGGAAGTGCTGCTGATGCTGTAATTGTCGCCGGCGCGCTTGAGTATTTCCGTGATTTTTTCAGTCAATGCGCCCTGGATTTCCCCGGTTTTTATGTCGGTATGGGTAAACGGTGCATATTCCTGGATAAGCAGTTTGAGCGTTTCTGCATGGCTGATGACAGGAACGGCGGCCAGAGATACCAGCAAACTGGGAAGCAGGAATTTCACTTACGGGATTTCCGAAATAGATAAGTGGTGGAAATATACAACTGAATTTCCAATAAGGGCAGATATTTTCTTGTTTTTGACGCCCGTGTGCGGCTTTGGAGACAATCAGGGCGGTAGTTCCTTGGTGCGTGATGGCTGCTTAAACCCAGATTGTTTTCAACAAGGCAAAACTGGCGGCGATCATGGCCTCATGCTGGCGTTTTTCCTGGCAGATGAAGCTCAGTTCGGTCGTCACGCTGACCGCGTCGGCAATCACCAGGCCGTGGGCATGGGCTTCGCGTATGGCGATGGAATCGCGGATCAGGCTCAGGCCGACGCCAGACTTGACCAGGTCCAGCATGCTGGGTTCCTGGTCGACCAGGGCGACGACATTCGGCCTGACTCCGTGACTGGCGAAAATCTGGCTCAACAGCCGATGGTGGGCAGATTCTGGTGGCGTCCATAACCATGGCAGTGCTGCCAGGCTGGCCCAGCCTTGCCCGGCCACGCGGTTTTTCCAGCCACTGGGTGCAACAACACGATAAGTAAAATGCGTCAATGTCTGGCTATGGCAGGGTATCTTGCCATCGTCCGGTGGCTGACCCAGGTAAAACCCGACATCAAGGCTGCCCGCGCGCACTTGCTGTAATACCGTGCCGGACATGCCTTGCTGCAGCTTTGTGGATAACTGTGGATAAGTCTCGACCAGGCGTTTCAGGAAGACACCAAGGCGGGTGAATTCCGGGTCGAGTATGGTGCCTATCGCCAGTTCACCCGAAATGGTGGTGTGCATGGCAGCAGCAGCCTGGCGGAATTCGCCCATGCTGGCCAGCACCTTTTCTGCATAAGGCAGGAGCTTGGCCCCTCCATTGCTGAGGCGCATGCCGCTGGCGCTGCGTGTGAATAAAGCCAGTTGCAGATGTTCTTGCAGCGACTTGATTTGCAGGCTTACAGCTGGCTGGGTCACATGCAGTTGCTCAGCAGCACGGGTCAGGTTGCCTTCTTTGGCGACGGCGACGAAGGCACGCAATTGTGTCAGATCCATTATCAGTAATCCTTATATTGCTATTGATAATAACTCATTGGATTAACAAGAGGGACTGATTTACTCTCTCTGTCATTCTCTGTTTTCTACCTAAATTTTACTTATGACATCCACAATATCGCATTACATGAATGGTGAAATTTTTGCTTCCGGCAGTGGTCGCAGGCAAGACGTGTTCAATCCCGCGACCGGTGAGGTGACGGGTAGTGTCGCCCTCGCCAGCATGGATGAAGTACATGCCGTTATTGCCGCCGCCAAGGCTGCCGCACCAGCCTGGGCAGAAACCGCCCCCTTGAAACGCGCCCGTGTGATGTTCAAATTCAAGGAATTGCTGGACCAGCATCACCAGGAAATGGCCGCCCTGATCACCCGCGAACACGGCAAGGTTTTGTCGGACGCCATGGGCGAAGTCACGCGCGGCATAGAAATCGTGGAATTTGCCTGCGGCATGCCACAATTATTGAAGTCACAATTTTCGGACAATATCGGTGGCGGCATAGACAATTACAACTTGCGCCAACCACTCGGTGTGACAGCTGGCATCACGCCTTTCAACTTCCCCTTCATGGTGCCTATGTGGATGGCGCCGCTGGCGATTGCGACTGGCAATACCTTCATACTGAAACCATCCGAGCGTGACCCGTCCTGCTCATTGCTGATTGCCGACCTGTTCAAAAAAGCGGGTTTACCCGATGGTGTTTTCAATGTCGTGCAGGGTGATAAAGTGGCTGTCGATGCACTGCTCCAGCACCCTGATGTGTCGGCGATTTCTTTCGTCGGCTCCACGCCTATCGCCGAATATATTTACAGCGAAGGCACGCGCAGGGGCAAGCGTGTGCAGGCTTTGGGTGGTGCAAAAAACCACCTGGTCGTCATGCCTGACGCCAATCTGGAACAAGCCGTCGATGCCCTGATGGGCGCAGCTTATGGCTCTGCCGGTGAGCGTTGCATGGCGATCTCGGTCGCTGTCGCTGTTGGCAATGTGGCTGACAAACTCGTAGAAACTTTGGTACCACGCGTGCAAGCGCTGAAGATCAAGAACGGCATGGAGTCCGATGCTGAAATGGGTCCGGTAGTGACTGCCCAGCACAAGGCGAAAATCGAGTCTTATATTGCTGAAGGCATAGCTGAAGGTGCACAACTGCTGGTCGATGGCCGTGACCTGAAAGTGCCTGGACATGAAAAAGGTTTCTTCCTCGGCGGCTGCCTGTTCGACCATGTCAGAGAGGGCATGAAGATACATCGCGAAGAAATTTTTGGCCCGGTATTATGCATAGTCCGCGTGCCTGATTTTGCCTCTGCTGTTGAGCTTATCAATCGTCATGAATTCGGTAACGGCGTGTCCTTGTTCACGTCTGACGGTAACACTGCCCGCGAATTCTCACGCCGCATTCAGGTCGGCATGGTGGGTATCAATGTGCCGATCCCTGTCCCCATGGCGTGGCACTCTTTTGGTGGCTGGAAGCGTTCTTTGTTTGGTGATGTGCATGCCTATGGGGAAGAGGGCATACGGTTTTATACGCGCTATAAATCGATCATGCAGCGGTGGCCGGATAGCATAGGCAAGGGGGCAGAGTTTACGATGCCGGTGGCGAAATAGCGACTAGCGACAGCTGCCTCCTTCTCCTTCAAGGAGAAGGTCGGGACGAGGAAGGGGTTTGGTTGTAATACCGTATGGGTATTAACGTCGCTCCTGCGCAGGCAGGAGCCCAGTGGCGTTTGTTGCATGCTTGAGTCTTTATTAAAACGATTGCCCTTCGTGGATACCTGCCGGGTCTCGGCCCGGCGGCCGAAATACTTTCTTTGCTTCGCCAAAGAAAGTATCCAAAGAAAGGCGACCGCAGACTCGCCCTCCGGGTGCTTACGCTACGCTCCAGCATAATTTGTGCATCACAAAAAATGGGAAGATCCGAAACTCGCCTGCGGCTCAAACATCGGCTCTTCTGATTCCATTTTCTGTGACGCACAAATTACATCGTCCCAAGCGGATTAAGGTCAAGAACAAAGTCAAAAACAACCGCAACTGCGACGTCAATTTGACCGTTATGAATATAGCGTTGAGGGCGGTCAATCAACCAGGGTTTTGGGTTTGCTGTTGTTTTTGACTTTTGCAGTTCCCATGTGTAGCCGCCGTTTGTGCAGTACAGAAAATGGAAAGAGAAAGGCCGATGTTTGAGCCGCAGGCGAGTTTTCGGACTTTCCCATTTTTTGTACTGCACAAACGGGAACCCCGAAGGGGCGGGTACGCCTGGGTCGCCTTCTTTGGCTTACTTTTCTTGGCGAGACAAGAAAAGTGAGTAGCTGTCGGGCTACCCCCGACTTGCAATCGCAATACAGTGACAGAAGTATGTAAATGGGTTAGCGTACAAAAACTTGATTCCATTCAAGACTAAAAAAGTCTGATTTCCCTGTTTTTAGCGACTCACTTAATAAATTTAATTGGAGCTCCAAAATGGCTGACTTGCAAACACTCTGCCCCCACCCCATCATCCAGGCCCCCATGGCCGGTGGCGCCACCACCCCGGAACTGGTCGCAGCAGTATCGAATGCAGGAGGCCTGGGCTCGCTCGCCGCTCCTTTGCTGACCCCACTGGCCATCATAGAACAGGCAGAACACATCAGAAGACTGACTGACAAGCCGTTCGCCATCAACCTGTTCGTACAAACCCGGCCCCAGGTCGATTTTGCGGCACTTGAAGCCGCCAAGTTATTGTTGCAACTTGTTTGCCAGGAGCTGGGCTGGGACACCCTGCCTACACCTACCCGCTGGTGCGAAGACTTTGAAGCACAGCTCGATGCGCTGATCACGGCCCGCCCAGCCGTCGCCAGTTTTACTTTTGATGTCTTGCACGGCAGCCAGTTACAGCGCCTGCATGCTGCCGGGATCAAAGTGGTCGGCACAGCCACCAATTTGCAGGAAGCCATCGTCTGGCAAGCCATGGGGGCGGATGCAGTCTGCCTGCAAGGGGTAGAGGCCGGTGGTCACCGTGGCACTTTCATCGGTGCGCAAAAAGATTCCACTCTTGGCCTGTTCGCCTTGCTGGAAGCCTGCAAGCCGCATATGCAGGTGCCCATCATCGCTGCTGGCGGCATCATGGATGGCAGGCAGATCAGGCAGGCCTTGCAGGCGGGAGCACAACTGGTGCAAATGGGTACAGCCTTCCTGACGACCAGGGAATCGGCGATACATCCAGCCTATAAACAACGCCTGCTGGACAGCAGCAGCGACACGACCCGCCAGACCCGTGCTTTTTCTGGACGTATCGCACGTGGTCTGGACAATCATTTCATGCAGGCCATGGATGCCGTGGCTGACAAGGTGCCTGCCTATCCTATACAGAACGCACTGACGGGTTCCATACGTGCAGCGGCGGGCAAGGCAGCAAATACTGAATTGATGTCGATGTGGGCCGGGCAGGGCATGGCAGCGGTCAGGAATATGAGTGTGGCAGAACTGATGGCAGCACTGGTCGCAGAAATGCAGGATTAATCAGCAGCAAGGGAAAATGGTATGGAAGCAGCAGGACAATTTGACTACATCGTCGTCGGTGCCGGTACTGCAGGTTGCGTATTGGCAAACCGCCTCAGCAAAAATCCAGACAACAGGGTCTTGTTGATAGAAGCAGGCGGCAAGGATGATTATGTGTGGATACATATCCCCGTTGGTTATCTGTATTGCATCAATAATCCGCGTACCGACTGGATGTACCGTACCGAAGCAGAGTCCGGCCTGAATGGCCGCAGCCTGATCTATCCGCGCGGCAAGGTGCTGGGTGGCTGCTCATCCATCAATGGCATGATCTACATGCGTGGCCAGGAAAGGGATTACCAGCAATGGGCAGAACTGACCGGGGACGACAGCTGGCGCTGGGAGCAGGTCTTGCCGCTATTTAAACAAAGCGAAGATCACTATAGTGGCAATACAGAATTCCATGGCAGCGGTGGTGAATGGCGGGTGGAAAAACAGAGGCTGTCGTGGGAAATCCTTGATGCCTTCCGTGACGCAGCAGCCGAAGTCGGCATACCGAAATCGGATGATTTCAACCGTGGTGACAATGAGGGCTGCGGCTATTTTGATGTCAACCAGAAACGCGGCATACGCTGGAATGCATCCAAGGCTTTTTTACGGCCGGCATCGGACCGGCCCAACCTGACCATCATGACCGGTTGCCAGGTCAGGCGTCTGCGCATCAGCGAAGGCGAACAGGGCAAGCGTTGTACTGGTGTGGAATTTGTCGGTGGTGGCAATGAATGGTTTGCCGAGTCAGTGAAAGAAACGGTGCTGGCAGCTGGCGCTATTGGTTCACCCCAGATACTGCAGCTGTCTGGCATAGGTGCAGCCGACCACCTGCAACAGGCGGGAGTGGCCCTTGTCCATGATTTGCCGGGTGTAGGTGGCAACCTGCAAGATCACTTGCAGATACGTTCAGCCTTTAAAATCAGCGGAGCCAGAACGCTTAACAAGATGGCTAACAGTCTGCTGGGCAAGGCGCGCATTGGTCTGGAATACGCCTTGTTCCAGAGCGGCCCCATGTCGATGGCGCCTTCGCAACTGGGGGCATTTACCCGTTCCGATGCCAGCCAGGCGACGCCTAACCTGCAATACCATGTGCAACCCTTGTCACTGGAGAAATTTGGTGACCCGCTGCATGATTTCCCGGCCTTCACGGCCAGTGTCTGCAATCTGCGTCCAACTTCACGCGGTCATGTGCGAATCACCAGCAATGACGCCTTTGCCGCACCCAGGATCGTGCCAAATTATCTGAGTACGCCGGAAGACCGCAAGATCGCCGCTGATTCCCTGACGCTGACGCGCAAGATCGTCGCAGCCCCGGCTTTGCAGAAATATATGCCGGAGGAAATGAAGCCTGGTGCACAGTTCCGCAGTGAAGAAGAACTGGCAAAAGCTGCCGGTGACATAGGGACAACGATCTTCCATCCGGTAGGCACTTGCAAAATGGGCCGTATCGACGATACTGGGGCGGTGGTGGACAGTGCCTTGCGCGTCATAGGCATAGCCGGGCTACGTGTTGCTGATGCTTCCATCATGCCGACCATAACCTCAGGTAATACCAACTCACCAACTGTGATGATTGCAGAGAAGGCTGCCAGGAGTATATTGGAGGGTTGATCAGACAGGGAGTCAGGAGCCGGGGCAGGGTGCAACGTTGCGGCGAAGCAGCAAAATCAACTTGCGTGGTACTACTTACAGTAGTTATACCGTATTGTTGAGAAATCACTTTGCTGGGTACTATAAAAAGCTAATAAAAAATGCTCCCCGAATTAAAAGAGGGAGTTTTGTCACATTGGATTCAAAACCATAGGCTGGACAAAAAGGAGAAGAGATGACAGACGTCATCCTGGAGACCAAGCACTTGACAAAAGAGTTCAAGGGCTTTACTGCTGTGAGCGAAGTAAATTTGCAGGTACAGCGTGGGCATATCCACGCCCTGATCGGACCTAATGGCGCCGGCAAGACGACCTGTTTCAATTTGCTGACCAAATTTCTTGTCCCTACTTCGGGACAAATTCTTTTCAACGGGCGTGATATTACGGCTGCCAAACCGGCCCAGATCGCCAGACAAGGCATTATCCGTTCCTTCCAGATTTCTGCCGTTTTCCCGCACCTGACGGTGATGGAAAACGTGCGCATAGGCTTGCAGAGAAAACTTGGCACATCTTTTCATTTCTGGAAAAGCGAGCAGTCGCTGAATCAGCTCAATGCCCGCGCCATGGAATTGCTGGCTGAAGTTGACCTGACTTCGTTTGCCGATACTGTTACTGTCGATTTGCCCTATGGCCGCAAACGTGCGCTGGAAATTGCCACGACGCTGGCGATGGAGCCGGAAATGATGCTGCTTGATGAACCCACGCAAGGCATGGGCCATGAAGACGTGCATCGCGTGACTGAGCTCATCAAGAAGGTATCGGCTGGCCGTACCATCCTGATGGTGGAACATAATATGAGCGTGGTCTCAGGTATTTGCGACAAGATTTCGGTCTTGCAACGTGGCGCGATGCTGGCTGAAGGTAATTACAAGGAAGTATCGACCAATCCCAAGGTCATGGAAGCTTATATGGGCAGTACCAGCGGTGAGCTGGAAGGGGCGCATGCATGAGTGCACCAAGTACAAATCCTGCGCTGGAAATTACCGGCTTGCAAGCCTGGTATGGCGAATCGCATATCCTGCATGATGTGAACCTGAAAGTGAACCAGGGCGAGGTCGTGACCATATTGGGCCGTAACGGTGCCGGGCGCACGACGACCATGCGCGCCATCGTCGGTTTGACGGGCGCACGCAAGGGTTCGATCAAGATCAATGGGCAAGAGGCTATTCACCTGCCTACCCACAAGGTGGCGCATCTGGGTGTGGGTTACTGCCCGGAAGAGCGGGGCATATTTTCGTCCTTATCCACAGAAGAAAACCTGATGTTGCCACCCCTGGTATCGAAAGAGCACAAGGGTATGTCGGTGGCCGAGATTTACGAGATGTTCCCTAATCTGGCCGAGCGCAAGAACAGCCAGGGCACGCGCCTGTCTGGTGGTGAGCAACAGATGCTGGCGGTTGCCCGCATCCTGCGCACAGGTGCTCGCCTGCTGTTGCTTGATGAGATATCCGAGGGCCTGGCCCCGGTCATCGTGCAGGCCCTGGCGCGCATGATCACGACTTTGAAAGCCAAGGGTTATACCATCGTCATGGTGGAACAGAATTTCCGTTTTGCTGCACCGCTGGCTGATAGGTTTTATGTCATGGAACACGGGCAGATTGTAGAAAGTTTTGCGGCCGCGCAATTGCAGGAAAAAATGCCGGTCTTGAATGAGTTGTTGGGTGTGTAGTCAGGCAAGCAAACTGTCACGTCAACTGGCGGACAGATCAGATAATAAGTGATTGGAGAAGACGCATGAAAGCTAAGTTCACAAAACTCAAGGTAGCAAGTTTCGCAGTATCTGCCGCACTGGCTGGCCTGGCACTCAATGCAAATGCGCAAGTGTCTGGCGATGTGGTCAAGATCGGTTTCATCACCGATATCTCAGGCCTGTATTCTGATATTGATGGCCAGGGTGGTGCAGAAGCCATCAAGATGGCGATTGCCGATTTTGGTGGCACGGTACTGGGCAAGAAAATTGAACTGGTCACAGCTGATCACCAAAACAAGGCCGATATCGCCGCCAGCCGCGCCCGCGAATGGTTTGACCGCGATGGCGTCGATATGCTGATCGGTGGCACCAATTCTGGTACGTCCCTGTCCATGTCCAAAGTGGCAGCTGAAAAAAAACGTGTCTTCATCTCCATCGGCGCTGGCACAGCCCGCCTGACCAATGAAGAATGTACAGCCAATACCGTGCACTATGCGTATGACACCGTGGCCCTGGCCAAGGGCACAGGTTCTGCCGTGGTCAAACAGGGTGGCAAGAGCTGGTATTTCCTGACGGCTGATTATGCCTTTGGTGCATCGCTGGAAAGCGATACGGCCAACGTCGTCAAGGCCAATGGCGGTACGGTTGCGGGTTCGGTTAAACACCCTTTGTCGGCATCTGATTTCTCTTCCTTCCTGTTGCAGGCGCAAGCATCCAAGGCACAAATCCTGGGCCTGGCGAATGCGGGTGGTGACACCATCAATGCGGTCAAGGCTGCCAATGAATTCGGCATTACCAAGACCATGAAGCTGGCTGGCTTACTGATGTTTATCAACGATATCCATTCCCTGGGTCTGAATGCCACGCAAGGCATGTACCTGACCGATAGCTGGTACTGGAACCAGAACGAAGAAGCGCGCAAATGGTCACGCCGCTATTTCGAAAAAATGAAGAAAATGCCTTCCAGCCTGCAAGCGGCTGATTACTCTGCGACCATGGCTTACCTGAACGCCGTCAAGGCAGCAGGTACCGACGACACCGCCAAGGTCATGGAAAAACTGAAGGCTGCCAAGATCAACGACATGTATGCCAAGAATGGTTATATCCGTGCTGATGGCAGCATGATCCATGATATGTACCTCATGCAGGTGAAATCCAGCGCCGAGTCGAAAGAGCCTTGGGATTACTACAAGGTGGCGCAGACGATTCCGGGTGAGCAGGCATTTACCACCAAGTCCGAATCCAAATGCTCCCTCTGGAAGTGAAATCCAATTCTCGGGCGCATAGCGGCGTTGCAAAGCCTCGCAATACTTTCGTATTGCTGTGTTTTGCGCCTTGCTCTGCATCCCGGTAATTGAATTTCAACATTGCCGTTGTTTTACGGGTAAGGTCGCGGACTTCGTCGCGACCTGTGTGTTTGCAAAATTGAAGTCGAATTGAAGTCGTTCTGCTCAGAGCCGTTCACAGAAAAAAGTATTTTGCGATTAGCCAAAAATAGAAATGGCTTTTCTCTTGATGTTCCCTGTGTCTCCGTGCCTCTGTGTTGAGAGGTCTTCCCCTTTCCATCCATTTTTATTTAGCGTGCCATGGAAATATTTGGTATTCCGCTGCAAGCGATGCTGAGCCAGTTGTTGCTGGGCTTGGTCAACGGCTCGTTTTACGCGATGCTGTCTTTGGGGCTGGCCGTGATCTTCGGCTTGCTCAATGTCATCAATTTTGCCCATGGCGCCCTGTATATGATGGGTGCCTTCCTTGCATGGATGGGCATGAATTATTTTGGTGTCAATTACTGGGTGATGCTGTTTGCTGCACCGCTGCTGGTCGGCCTGTTTGGCGTCGTCATTGAAAAGACTATGCTGCGCTGGCTGTACAAGCTTGATCATCTGTATGGCTTGCTGCTGACCTTTGGTATCACGCTGATGCTGGAAGGTGTGTTCCGGTCCATCTATGGCGTATCTGGCCAGCCTTATCAAGTGCCAGACGCACTGACCGGGGCGACTAACCTCGGTTTCATGATACTGCCCAATTACCGCGCCTGGGTGGTCGTCGCTTCGCTGGTGGTGTGCTTTGCCACCTGGTTTGTCATTGAAAAAACCAAGTTGGGCGCTTACCTGCGTGCCGGTACCGAGAACCCCAAACTGGTTGAGGCTTTTGGCGTCAACGTGCCGCTGATGGTCACGCTGACTTACGGCTTCGGTGTGGCGCTGGCGGCCTTTGCCGGCGTGCTGGCGGCGCCTGTCATACAAGTGTCGCCGCTGATGGGTTCCAACCTGATTATTACGGTGTTTGCGGTGGTGGTGATTGGGGGCATGGGTTCCATCCTCGGTTCGATTTTGACCGGTCTGGGTCTGGGTATTATCGAGGGTCTGACACGGGTGTTTTATCCTGAGCTGTCGGCGACTGTCGTGTTCATCGTTATGGCGATTGTCCTGATGATCCGCCCTGCCGGTTTGTTCGGTAAAGAAAAATAAACGGAGCCACCATGAATAAGAAAATCAGTTACGGCATTGCTTTTGCCCTGTTGCTGGCGGCACCGTTTATTGTGTATCCAGTGTTTTTGATGAAGCTCTTGTGCTTCGCCCTGTTTGCCTGTGCTTTCAATTTGCTCATAGGCTTTACTGGTTTGCTGTCCTTCGGTCATGCAGCTTTCTTTGGTGCTGCCGGTTATATTGCTGGCTGGGCCTTGCGTGATGCCGGTTTGCCTACCGAGCTTGGCATCTTGCTTGGGGTAGGGGCGGCTGCGTTGATAGGCCTGGTCATGGGTATGCTGGCGATACGCCGTCAGGGTATTTACTTCACCATGATCACGCTTGCGTTGGCGCAGATGCTGTATTTCGTCTTCCTGCAAGCCAAGTTCACCGGTGGTGAAGATGGTCTGCAAGGCGTGCCGCGCGGTAAACTGCTTGGCATGCTGGACCTGGGTTCTGACCTGACGCTGTACTACTTTGTGTTGTTGATTGCGATTGCCGGATTTGCCCTGGTCATGCGCACCGTCCATTCCCCTTTTGGCCAGGTCCTGAAAGCCGTCAAGGAAAATGAACCACGTGCGGTTTCCCTGGGCTACGATGTGGACAAATACAAACTCATGGCCTTCGTGCTGTCTGCCGCCCTGGCAGGCCTGGCTGGCGCCACCAAGACCCTGGTACTGGGTTTTGAGACGCTGACGGACGTTCACTGGTCCATGTCCGGCCTGGTGGTCCTGATGACCCTGGTGGGTGGTCTGGGCACGCTGGTGGGCCCTATCATCGGCGCCATCATCATCATCGCGCTGGAAAACAAGCTCGGCGATCTCGGTAACCTGCTGGCGAACATCACGACGATAGAATGGTTCCGCACCATAGGTGATTCTGTCACCATCGTTACCGGCCTGATCTTCATCGTCTGCGTGCTGCTGTTCCGCCGCGGCATCGTCGGTGAACTGATAGCTTTTGTGGAACGGACTGGTAAAGCCCGGGCAGGTTAGTATTCTTGTCGCCTGGTTGATTAAAAGGACCCTGCAACTTGCGGGGTTTTTTTATGTCTGCTAAGTTGCTTGATATTGCACATTTTTTGTTTGCTGCCAGATCAGCATGAAACCCAAGACACTACGAACACCTGCCATGCGGGACGCTGATTCCAGCGTGTGGGACAGGATCGCTTTTGCGATGCTCGGTGGTTTCACAGGGGCTGCTTATGCAGGGCTCATCTGTCTGTTGATGTTTGGGTTGACGCATAAAGCGCATTTGGTGCTGATACCTTACACATCCTTAGTCTTTGCCTGCATGGGGGTTTTCTTTGGGAATATCATTGTCGAAGTTTTTTTGTGTCTGGTCTATGCCTTGTGGGGAATGCTGTTTGTCCTCAGCGAGGGCAGAGGCAGTTCGCCGACGAGCGATATCAACGCGCATTTGCGCTACTTTTTTCTGTTCGGTATTGGCTCTGGCCTGAGTTTTGCGTTGTACTTATGCACCTGAGATCGATGACTGTTTTACCGTCAACACGTCCAGCACCTGCCTTGCGCTGGTTTTGATTGCGGTATTTTCGCTGGCATTATTGATGACGCCGTTCAGCAACTGTTTCACGGTGTCTGCATTGCTGCCTGACTGGGCGAGCGCGAAGATGGCCGACTGGCGGACGCTGGCTACAGGGTCATTGAGGGCTACGGAAAAATAATTGAGACTGCCCTCGTTTTTATCCCATAGGGCCAGTTGTAATACGCTCTGGCTTCTGACAGCCGGGTCGGCGTTGTGCGTCAGGCTTTGCAGCTGGTTAATAATGGCGCTGCTGGTCTGCGCGTCAATGCTGTTCACTGCACCATTGTTGCTGATGCTGGCCGGGGTATCCGATGTTGCTGGCACAGGGGGCTTGAGGGCGGCCAGCGCCTGCAGGATGACGGCTGCCTGCTGATCATTATTGAGTGACAGGCGTACCAGTTGGCGTTCTTCCTGCGGGTTGAAATTGAGGTCGCGCAACATGACCAAGCCAGCCATTCTTTGATCGCTGTCTGCACTGGTGGCGAGTTGCCTGGACAAGGCAAATACTTCCCGGCTGCGTATGCTGACCAGCAGGCTTCGTATGATTTCTTTGAGATGGGCCGATTTCTCGTTTTCATGCAGCATCAATAGTCTTGTCAGGTAGTAGGGATTTTCCTGGGCGAGTTTTCGTAACTGGTCCTGGGCGTCGCCGCCAGGGCTATTGGGGTCTGCTGGCAATATCACACGTGCCCACAACTGGTCGAACGGGTCAGGTTTTTCTGTCTCAGGGCTGCCAGCACCATTCCACAAATTGGTGAACTGGGTCAGGGTATTTTTTGCAGGAACTGGCATGGCTGCCTGCACTTTTGTATCCGCTGCATCTGGCATTGGTGGCGGGACTGACCTGTCCTGGTCATGTGACATGATCATGCTGCCAAATAAAACCAGCGCGGGCAGGGGAAGCAGGAACAGAAATTTTTTCATGGCTTTATCCAGGTAAGCCCTTGTCATTGGCAGGCATGGCAATGTTGCGTTGATAGCCTGTCAATATACAAGGGGCTTTTCATTTCATTTTAGACTGGCTCTGGCCGTGTCATTGGAACACCAGGCTGGCCTGGGTATAAGTCGTATAGTCCTTCAAACCAAAATGGCCGAGGGCAAAATCATACGTGGCATTCTGACCATCGATATTGCTGGTGTGCGAGCCATAGACATAGCAGCTGCCTATGCAGACAACTTCATCGATATAACTTTTGATCGAATACATCTTGCTGCCATAGCGCTTGTTTTTGACCGACAGTATCAAGGGACTGTCTATGGACAGGCCATTGCTGCCGCAGGTGGGTGTAAAGACGTTAAAGGGGTAGACACCGCATGACTCCAGCCCATGCTGGGCGCCGGCGATGCCGATGAAGGAATTGACGGACGTAGAGTAGGCCAGTTCATTGATTGCCTTCATCGCCAGGGTGACCCCCATGGAATGGCCGATGACATCGATCCTGCCTGTGCAGGATGCAGCCTTGGCTGCCTGCATTGATGCCTTGACCGGATTGGTGTTGGCAGCACTATGATCATTGATGGCAGGGTTGGTCTTGGAACCCCAGTTGGGACGGTAAAACTGGGCATCGGTATAACCCTGGCTTTTGAGAGTGCTGATGGTGGCGTTCCAGTCTGAAGGCGAACCGGCATTGCCGTGTACCAGTACCACATTGTCGAGGCAGGCGGCCTGTGCTGTATAGGCCGTCAGGCTGAGGCCCATGGCGATCAGCACTCGTTTGAGTGTGTTGTGCAACATGATGAAGTCTCCGTTGGTGTTTTTGATGTGATCCCTTGCGGTCTTATGCGCAGGAAAAAACAGGGTAGGAGCATGTCATGACGGACACCACTATCCGTTTGGGGAGTGGCGCTTTATCTGGTGATGGCTGCTTACGACGGGGAGGGTTTGTGACTCAGCTTTTATATGAGGGCAGCAGCAGGCCGAGCTCATACGCCTTGGCGACGGCGTTCACTCGGTTGCGCACATCGAGTTTGGAGAAGATCTGGTCGATATGGTATTTGACGTTGACTTCGCTCAGGTCGAGGATGATGGCGATTTCCCAGTTGGTCTTGCCCTCATGTATCCAGTGCAGGATTTCTCTTTGCCGTTCACTGAGTACTTTATTGCTGAGCCCCGGTTTGACCGGGAATTCTTCTACCGTCGTCAGGGCGTGGGACAGGGCCAGATGAAGATGCGGTGTCAGCAGGTTGAGCAGATAGGCGTGCTGCTCGCTGACTTCGACAGGCAGGTTGATGAAGATGAAATAACTGGAAAAGCGCCCGCTCAGGTCAAGCATGCCGTGGGCAACGGTATTGTGCATTTTCTGCTTCTTGAACGAGGTCAGCCAGGCTGCCGGGAACGCATGATCATCGCGCCCGGCCTGGAAGAAAACCGCTGCCTGAGTCTCACGCCATTTTTGCATGAGCGGGCTGTTTGCACGGCCTTTGCTGTCGAGCAGGGATTGGTAGTAATGATACGTTTCTATCGGGCAATTGAATTGCAGCAGTTTGTGCACATAGTTCCCCTGCGGGCTGACACCACCTACGCCGCAGACCATCATTTCATGAGGCAGGACTTCGTGCAGAATGCCCTGGACCAGGCAGCTGAAGTCGTCGGCATTACGCACCTCTGCGCAAGCCATGATGACAGGCAGTATGGCTGGTGCAGATTGCTGATGCGCTGTGCTTGGCATGTCCGGTATGGCCTTCTGGGCTGGTACGCGATGGCAGGCAGGAGGTACCATTTCCCTGCCTGCTGCTCTTCATTGATGGAGCTACAGGGCTGCTGCGTAAATTGCCCTTGCATCTTCCCTACTGACTTCCCGCGGGTTATTCCCCAGCAGACGTGTTTGCAACATGGCGTCACTGGCTAACTGGTCCAGGTCTTTTTCAGCGATGCCTACCTGGCTCAGACGGGTTTCTATGCCAACCCTGGTGGCAAGGTCTTCCATGGCCTTGATCATGGCAGTGCTGCGTGCCTCATCACTGCCCGTGGCTTGCGGGGCGATGATGCTGGCCAGTTCTGCGTACATCGTGGCAGCGTATGGTGCATTGAAGCGCAACACATGCGGCAAGACCAGGGAGTTCGACAAGCCATGCGGGACATGGAAGATACCGCCCACCGGATAGGCGAGGGCATGCACGGCGGCGCAGGGGGCGTTGGCAAAGGATTGCCCGGCCAGCATGGCGCCGAGTAACATCGCCTGTCTGGCGGCCAGGTTGCTGCCATGGGTACAGGCTTCGTCAATGTTGTTCCACAGTAATTTCAAAGCCTGCACTGCCAGCATATCGGACAGTGGGTTTTTTTTGTGTTTGGTGGTGTAGGCCTCGATTGCATGCACCATGGCATCGATGCCGGTAGCGGCGGTCACTTTAGCGGGCAGACCGACGGTGAGTTGTGCGTCAAGTATGGCGATGTCGGCATACAGCTGCGGCGCGACCACACCCATCTTGGTCGTTGCGCCGGTGGTAACGATGGAGATAGGCGTGACCTCAGAGCCTGTACCAGCCGTGGTCGGGATTTGTATCAATGGCAGGCGGTGGCCTTTGACATTGCCTATGCCATACATGGTGGACAGGCTTTGCTCGCTGCCGACCAGGATGGCGATCAGCTTGGCGACATCCATGGAGCTGCCGCCACCGAGACCAACCACCAGTTCAACTTGCAATTCACGGGCATTGGCGACTGCCTGCAGGACGACGGCTTCTGGTGGATCGGCAATCACGTCCGAGAAAATACTGACTTTGAGTTGTTCTGTTTCCAGGCTTTCTATGACAGGCTGTACCAGGCCGGTACGCATGAAGCCGGCATCAGTCACCAGCAGCACATGCCTGATGTTGGCATATTCCTGGCGAATGATCTTACCCAAGCGGGTGGCTGCACCGATTTGGCTGATCAGGCTGGGGACGGTTCTGAATTCAAAGTCATTCATCTTTCTCTCGTTTTCTCTGGGCTTATCGTGGATAAAACTATACGTGAAAAAGGTTGTGCTGGCACAGTTCTCCTGTGTTGGTGTTGTCCATAGGGCGAACTTGAATTATTCACGTGAACTGTTATGGCCAACTCTGTACCTTGCTAGCCTGTATTGGTTTCTGTATAAACTTATTGATTCTGTTCTCACTATATTCACTACACGCAGGGTCGTTTGCTTTGCGCAAAGACCTCATACTTTCTATCAGACTATTGGTTTCTTATGGATATTGTTTTGCTTGGTTTAGCGGCTTTCTTCGCCGGGTTTGTTGATTCCATTGTAGGTGGCGGTGGCTTGATACAGGTGCCGGCACTGTTTTCATTCTTGCCGGGCACCGTACCTGCGACATTGTTGGGCACCAACAAGATGGCCAGTATCTGGGGTACAACGGTTGCTGCCGGTCGCTATCTGAAGATGGTCAGTCTGCGCTGGAGTATGGTGGTGCCTGCTGCCTTGATGGCTTTTTTGTTTTCTTTTGGCGGTTCTTATTTGGTGACGCATATACCGCCCACTTATTTGCGCAAAGCCCTGCCTTTCATCTTGCTTGGTGTGGCCGTCTATACCTTCAAGAAGAAGGAGTTTGGCGCAGACAATAAACCGGTATTTTCCGGTTCCAAAGAGACCTATATGGCCATGCTGGTTGGTGCCGCCATAGGTTTTTATGACGGCTTCTTTGGTCCTGGTACCGGCAGCTTTTTCATGTTTCTGTTTGTACGCATATTCGGTTACGACTTCCTACGGGCCACAGCCGCCGCAAAAGTCTTGAATGTCGCCTGTAATGCGGCGGCACTGATATGGTTTGGATACAGTGGACATGTGCTGTGGATGTTGGGCCTGACCATGGCCGTATGCGGTGTAGGCGGTTCCGTATTGGGTAGTCATTTGGCAATAAAGCATGGAACGTCTTTTGTCCGCAAGATGTTCCTGTGCGTGGTGGCAGCCTTGATCTGCAAGACAACTTACGACGCTTTCTTTAAATAAAACTGTTTCACGTGAAACATAGGGCAGGACAAAGGTGGAGCTTAGGCTCCATTTTTGTTATCTAAAATATATGTTTCACGTGAAACAGTCATGCAAATAAAAAGAGAATCTTTGGTACTTTAAAGTTTGCGGCGCAAAACAAACTATAATCGAGCCTCACATTCCTAGTTTCTCAGAAATCCACCATGTTTTATCCTAAAGAATTCGATGTTATCGTCGTCGGTGGCGGTCACGCCGGTACCGAAGCTGCACTCGCCTCAGCGCGCATGGGGCAATCCACCCTCTTGCTTACCCATAATATAGAAACCCTGGGGCAGATGTCCTGTAATCCATCCATCGGCGGCATAGGCAAGGGGCATCTGGTCAAAGAGGTTGATGCCATGGGTGGAGTCATGGCGATTGCCACCGATGAAGCTGGCATACAATTTCGCATACTGAATTCGTCCAAGGGGCCGGCGGTACGTGCCACTCGCGCCCAGGCTGACCGCATTTTGTACAAGCAGGCCATACGTAGTCGTCTGGAAAATCAACCTAATCTGTGGCTGTTCCAGCAGGCGGTTGATGATTTGCTGGTTGAAGGTAACCGTGTTGTCGGTGCTGTGACCCAGGTCGGCATACGGTTTCGTGCCCGTGCAGTGGTGCTGACGGCGGGTACTTTCCTGGATGGGAAGATACATGTGGGCCTGAATAACTACTCGGCAGGCCGTGCCGGTGATCCGCCAGCGGTGTCCTTGTCAGCGCGCTTGAAAGAACTGGCGTTGCCGCAAGGTCGTCTGAAGACGGGTACGCCACCACGTATAGATGGCCGTAGCATCGATTTTTCACAGATGCAGGAGCAACCGGGTGATCTTGATCCTGTGCCGGTATTCTCCTATATGGGTAATGCCAGCATGCATCCAAGGCAGTTGCCATGCTGGATTACCCATACCAATGAGAAAACCCATGACATTATCCGTGCAGGTCTGGATCGCAGCCCGATGTATACCGGTGTCATCGAAGGAGTGGGGCCACGCTATTGCCCATCGATAGAAGACAAGATACACCGCTTTGCCAGCAAGGAATCGCACCAGATTTTCCTGGAGCCAGAAGGGCTGACCACCAATGAGTTCTATCCCAACGGTATCTCTACCAGCCTGCCTTTTGATGTGCAGCTGGACCTGGTTCGTTCCATGCGTGGTATGGAAAGCGCCTACATCCTGCGCCCTGGCTATGCCATTGAATACGATTATTTTGACCCGCGCGGTTTGAAGTCCTCTCTGGAAACCCGCCAGATCGAAGGCCTGTTCTTCGCCGGGCAGATCAATGGTACGACAGGTTACGAAGAAGCTGCCGCCCAGGGTATGCTCGCCGGCTTGAATGCTGCACTGAAAACCCAGGGCAAAGAAGCCTGGGTGCCACGTCGCGATGAGGCTTATCTAGGCGTGCTGGTCGATGACCTGATTACCAAGGGTGTGCAGGAGCCTTACCGTATGTTCACCAGCCGTGCGGAATTCCGTCTCAGCCTACGTGAAGATAATGCTGATATGCGCCTGACCGAGATAGGTCGTCAGCTTGGTTGTGTCAGCGATGCCCAATGGCAGCAATTTGAAGAAAAGCGTGAAAGTGTTTCACGTGAAATGGAGAGGCTGCGCTCGACCTGGGTCAACCCGCGCATCCTCGCCGATGTGGAAGCCGAGCGTGTGGTTGGCAAGGCGCTGGAGCGTGAATATTCCCTGGCAGATTTGCTTCGCCGTCCGCAAGTGACTTATGACAGCCTCATGAGTCTGCAGGGTGTGGAAGGGCAGGAGCTGGCCGGGCCAGGTGTCACCGATCCACACGTGCGTGAGCAGGTTGAGATACAGGTCAAGTACGCCGGTTATATAGACAGGCAGGCGAGGGAGGTCGAGCGCCATGCCCATTATGAAAACCTCAAAATGCCAGTTGGTTTTGACTATATGGAAGTCAACGGGCTGTCGATTGAAGTCAGGCAAAAGCTCAACAAGCACCAGCCTGAAAGCCTGGGTCAGTGTGGCCGTATTTCTGGCGTGACGCCTGCGGCGATTTCCCTGCTGCTCGTGCATTTGAAGAAGCGCGGTTTCAAAGAGTTTATGGCGCATGCAGATGAAGTGGCTGAGGCAAGCGCCACAAGCCATGCAGATTGATTCACGTGGAACATCAAACAGCAGGTGTGCTTTGCAATGCCTTGGTATCGACATGTCTGCAAGCTCAAGAAATGAAAACGAAGAATAAAACTGAAATGAAAAACAAGAAGCTAATCGAGGGCCTGACCATATGATTCACGTGGAACAAGCACAGTTAAGAGCGATGCTGGCGAGTGGTGTCGAGGAATTGGCATTGGATTTAAATAATGATCAAATTGATAATATGATTGCATATTTGGCATTATTGTCAAAATGGAACTCTGTTTATAACCTGACGGCTATCCGCGACCCCAGAGAAATGGTCAAGCAACATTTGCTGGATTCGCTTTCTGCGGCACCAGCATTCAAGGATGCAAAAAATATACTGGATGTGGGTGCCGGTGGTGGTTTGCCCGGTATGATGCTCGCCATTACTTATCCACAGGCAAAAGTGTCGATGATAGATACAGTCAGCAAGAAGACGGCATTTTTGACCCAGGCCAAGACGGAACTGGGTTTAAAAAACGTCACCGTGCACACGGGCAGGGTAGAAGCCTTGCAGGTCAAAGATGCCTTTGATGTCATTACCTCACGTGCATTTTCTGAGTTGGCCAACTTCGTTAACTGGTCTGGGCATTTGCTGGCAGAAGGTGGGCAATTCATCGCCATGAAAGGCGTGCAATCTCAACAAGAGATGGATAATCTGCCCGCTGGCTGGCATGTGGATAGGTTGCAAGCCTTGACAGTACCCGGCCTGCAGGCAGAACGTCACCTCGTCTTTATCAAGAAAACCCTGGCCTGATCTCACGGAAACCTTTATGGCAAAAATCTTTTGTGTAGCAAATCAAAAAGGCGGTGTGGGCAAAACCACGACTACCGTTAATCTCGCCGCAGGTCTGGCGAAACTTGATCAGCGCGTCTTGCTGGTAGATCTTGACCCGCAAGGCAATGCCACCATGGGTGCAGGTATTAACAAGTCAAAACTGACTGCTTCTATCTATGAAGTTTTGCTGGGCATGTCGGATGTGGCAACAGCAAAACAACGTTCAGAATCTGGCCGTTTCGATGTCTTGCCCGCCAACCGTGAGCTGGCCGGTGCTGAAGTGGAGATGGTTTCGCTGGATAATCGTGACAAACGCCTGCGTGAAGCCTTGGCCAAGGTGGATGCTGACTATGATTTCATTCTCGTCGATTGTCCACCAGCCTTGTCACTGTTGACACTGAATGGCCTGTGTGCAGCGCATGGCGTGATTATCCCCATGCAATGTGAATACTATGCGCTCGAAGGTTTGTCAGACCTGGCCAATACGATCAAAAAAGTATCGGCTGGCCTGAATCCTGATCTCAAAATCGTCGGCCTGTTGCGCGTCATGTTTGACCCACGCATGACACTGTCGCAACAAGTGTCTGACCAGCTTGAACAGCATTTTGGTGACAAGGTCTTCAAGACCCTGATCCCGCGCAATGTCCGCCTGGCAGAGGCACCATCCTACGGTATCCCCGGCGTGGTGTTCGATCCTGCATCCAAAGGGGCGCAAGCCTATATTGCCTTTGGCGCAGAGATGGTGGAAAGAATTAAACAATTGGAAAAATAAGTATGTCGATTAAAAAACAAAAAGGTCTGGGCCGTGGCCTGGACGCCTTGCTCGGCGGTGCCGCCGATTTTGCAGAAGCCGTGCCCACTGTCACTGGTGCACCTACCAGCCTGAATGTAGCCCACATGCAGGCCGGCAAATACCAGCCACGTACCCGCATGGATGAAGGCGCACTGGCCGAACTGGCGGCTTCCATCAAGGCTCAGGGTTTGATGCAACCTATCCTGGTACGTCCGGTCGGCCAGAATAATGGCGTGACCCGTTATGAAATCATTGCCGGCGAACGCCGCTTCCGCGCATCGCAGATGGCAGGTCTGGAAGAAGTACCGGTACTGGTCAAGGATGTCGACGACCAGGCCGCTGCGGCCATGGCCCTGATCGAAAACATCCAGCGTGAAGATCTCAACCCGCTTGAAGAGGCCCAGGGCATACACAGGCTGATCACGGATTTCTCTTTCACTCATGAGCAGGCGGCCAATGCCGTAGGCCGTTCACGCAGCGCCGTCTCGAATCTGTTGCGCCTGCTGAACCTGGCCAAGCCGGTGCAGACCATGCTGATGGCCGGTGACATTGATATGGGCCATGCCCGTTCCCTGTTGGTGACAGATGCTGCCACCCAGATACAGCTGGCCAACCAGATCGTCGCCAAACGGATGTCCGTGCGCGAAGCAGAAAAACTGGTAGCCAAGACCACGGCAGAAATGGGCAACACAGCCAAGCCACGTGAAAAGGCAGAAAAGTCGCGTGACATCACCCGTCTGGAAGAAGAACTGTCCGATCTGCTGGCAACCCAGGTTGCCCTGAAGATGGGGAGCAAGGGCAGGGGGCAGATGCTCATTGATTTTGCTGATCTCGACAGTCTCGACGGCATCATCCTCAAGATTCGTGGTCAATAACATATCATCAAGCACTTCAGGTGCGACATCTGTTTGCACCTGACATCGGTATTGCAGCTTGCTTTCCAAAACGTAAGAATCAAGATGACGCAAATTCTCTTATTGCCTGGCCTGTATAACTCTGGCCCTGCTCACTGGCAAAGCCTGTGGGAAGCAGAAATGCCAAATGCCTTGCGGGTACAACAACACAACTGGGATCAACCGCAAAAAGACGACTGGCTGCTCAACCTGTCGGCAGCCATCAATGCGGCCAGTGAAGAGGTGGTACTGGTAGCCCATAGTCTTGGTTGTGCATTGACTGCCTGGTGGGTGGCCAGCGGCATGCCCGGGGTAGGGGACAAGAACAACAAGGTCAGGGCGGCTTTGCTGGTGGCGCCGCCTGATGTGGGCAGGACTGAATTTCCGGCGAGCAGCTTTGCCCCCATGCCGTGCATGGCGTTTCCTTTCCCGGTAACAGTGGTTGCGTCAGATGATGACCCCTGGTGCGATGTGCAGATTGCGCAAGATTGGGCAAGAGCCTGGGGGGCAGATTTGCACATTATCAGTGCAAAGGGTCATATCAATGGTGAATCCGGCCTGGGTAGCTGGAAGCAAGGTCAGGGTTGGCTCAGCGCATTATTGGCGAAAACAGTACAATAGTAAAAAAGCACCAAAATGTTGCATCTTGATGCGCCGCATCAAACGTTTGACGTGATTACGCACTACCACGTATAATTCCGTGGTTTTGATCGGCGAGGATTTGCGCTGCCCGGATATATCGTGGCGATACAGGCAAATTCAACGGTCTGATGATAAATATTAGGACTTACGCAAGATTGTCCCCGCCAGCCAGGCGGATCACCGTCCAGTAGTGAACCGGGCTGTCTTGCGCAAGTTCTCGATAAGTGAGGTAAGCATGGCACGCATCATACTGCTGCAACTGGTGGCAGCGCTGGTCGTGGCTTTGCTGGCTGGAATATTCGGCAATATTTCTTATGGACTTTCTGCCCTGTTTGGGGGAATGTCCTGTGCAATTCCAAATGCCTTGTTCGCGTTGCGCCTGACTATGAGCGCCCGGAGGCCCGGAGGAGCAAATCCGATGAGTTTTTTCATCGGTGAATTTTTCAAGGTTACATTGACAGTCGCGCTGATGGCAGCGGTTGTCTTCTGGTACCCCGATGTCAACTGGCCGGCCTTTTTGATCGCCTTCATCGTCGTACTGAAAAGCTATTTCATTTTACTCTTTAGGCGCTGAACATGAGCTCAGTTGAACAAGTCACACCATCAGAATATATCGCCCACCATCTTGGGCATCTGACCAACCATGGCCACCATGCACAAACCTCATTGTGGGACATGTCTTACCTCAATATCGATACCGTTATCTGGTCGGTATTTTGTGGCCTGCTGGCAATTGTCGTCATGTATCTGGCCGCTCGCAAAGCTACTTCCGGTGTGCCTGGCCGTTTCCAGTGTGCAGTTGAAATGCTGATCGAAATGGTCGACAACAATGCAAAAAGCATAGTCCACGGCAACACCAGCTTTATCGCCCCTATGGCTTTGTCTGTCTTTGTCTGGGTGCTGTTGATGAACTCGCTGGACTTCTTGCCAGTCGATCTGTTCTCGCAATGGCTGTTCCCGGCCCTGGGCCTGGATGCTGAAATGCCACACCGCGTGGTTCCTACTGCTGACCTGAACGGTACCCTGGGTATTTCCATCGGTATTTTTGGTCTGATGATGTATTACAGTTTCAAGATCAAGGGTGTGGGCGGTTTCATCAAGGAATTGTTCAGTGCTCCATTTGGTCCCATGATGTTCCCATTCAACTTCATGTTGAACGTGGTTGAATTCGCGGCTAAAACCTTTTCGCTCGGTATGCGGTTGTTCGGTAACATGTTCGCCGGTGAATTGTTGTTCCTGTTGATCGCAGCTTTGCTGGGTGCTTCTGGTTCTTTGTTCGGTGGTATTGGTCACTTGATACTGGGTTCTGCCTGGTCCATCTTCCACATCCTGATCGTGCCTCTGCAAGCCTTTATTTTCATGATGTTGACTCTGGTATACATGGGTCAGGCTCACGAAGCGCATTAATCAAGTTTTGAAGTTTCAGGTTTTAAGTTTTTGGTTTTGGTTTTTTTGATTTTGGTATTTTAATTTTAACTTTCTAGGAGTTTTCTCATGACTAACGTCGCTTTCGTTGCATTGGCTTGTGGTTTGATCATCGGTTTGGGTGCTTTGGGTGCTTGTATCGGTATCGCTATGATGGGTGGTAAATATCTGGAAGCGTCTGCACGTCAACCAGAACTGATGGAAAAACTGCAAGGCAAAATGTTGCTGCTGGCTGGTCTGATCGATGCTGCGTTCATTATCGGTGTTGGTATCGCCATGTTCTTCGCAACTGCTAACCCATTCAAAGGCTAATAGCTTTCCTTTTTCTACCGCAGGCCCAGCGCCTGCGGAACGATTAATTTGATAAGGAAACTAAAGTGAATCTGAATCTATCCATGTGGTACCAGGCAGGGGTGTTTATCATCCTGGCCTTGTTTACTGCAAAATTCATCTGGCCGCCAGTAATTAGCGCGATCGATGAGCGCATGAAGCGCATTGCAGACGGTCTGGCTGCAGCTGACAAAGGCAAAGCAGAAATGGTTGCCGCAGAAAAGCGCATACAGGCTGAAATGGCAAAAGCTGGTGAAGAAGGCAAGCAACGTGTCGCCAACGCAGAGAAACATGCTGCCCAGATCGTTGAAGAAGCCCGCAACACAGCCGCTGCTGAAGCTGCACGCATTATCGCTGCGGCAAAAGCTGATGCCGAAAATCAAGTGACTAAAGCACGCGAAGAATTGCGCGACCAGGTTGCCACACTGGCAGTCAAGGGTGCAGAACAAATTCTGAAACGTGAAGTCAACGCATCTGCTCACGCTGATCTGTTGAACCAACTGAAAACCGAGCTGTAATCATGGCCGAACTCGCAACGATCGCTCGTCCTTACGCAGAAGCGCTGTTTCGTGTTGCCCAATCCGGTAACCTCTCCGCCTGGTCGGAACTGGTTACCGAAATGGGGCAGGTAGGCGCGCATCCCGATGTACAAGCTCTTGCACACAACCCCAAAGTCTCGGCTGATCAAAAAGCTGAGATTTTCTTGTCTGCGCTCAAATCTCCAGTGACTGCTGAAGCGAAAAACTTCATCAATACACTTGCTGACTATGACCGCCTGACTTTGTTGCCGGAAATCGCTTTCCAGTTCCAGTCTCTGAAAAACGCCTTTGAAGGCGCGGCAGATGCTGAAGTGACAAGCGCTTTTGAAATGACGGCAGTACAGTTGAGCGAACTGGCAGCGGTACTGGAAAAGAAATTTGGCCGCAAACTGCACCCGACTGTCAAAGTGGATTCTGCTTTGATCGGCGGTGTGCGCATCGTGGTTGGTGATCAGGTGCTCGACACGTCGGTACGCGCGAAGCTGCAGAAAATGCACATCGCCCTGACCGCGTAAGAACGTAATAAATATTAGGAGTTAGTATGCAACTCAACCCATCTGAAATCAGCGAGCTGATCAAGAGCCGGATTCAAGGCCTTGGCGACACAGCTGAGATTCGCAATCAAGGTACGGTTATCTCCGTTACCGACGGTATCTGCCGCATTCACGGTCTGTCTGACGCGATGCAAGGCGAGATGCTGGAATTCCCAGGCAACACATTTGGTCTGGCGCTGAACCTGGAACGTGATTCCGTTGGTGCCGTTATCCTGGGCGACTACGAACACATCTCCGAAGGCGATACAGTCAAATGTACTGGCCGTATTCTGGAAGTGCCTATCGGTCCTGAACTGCGCGGTCGTGTTGTTAACGCGCTGGGTCAGCCTATCGACGGCAAAGGTCCTATCAATGCAAAACTGACAGCGCCTATCGAAAAGATCGCGCCTGGCGTTATTGCACGTCAATCCGTTTCTGAACCGATGCAAACTGGCCTGAAGTCTATCGACTCCATGGTACCGGTTGGCCGTGGCCAGCGTGAATTGATCATTGGTGACCGTCAGACTGGTAAAACAGCTGTAGCGATTGATGCCATCATCAATCAAAAAGGTCAGAACATGACTTGTATCTACGTTGCTATCGGTCAGAAAGCATCGTCGATCAAGAACGTCGTGCGCGCACTGGAAGCCCACGGCGCCATGGAATACACCATCGTTGTTGCAGCAACTGCGTCTGAATCCGCAGCGATGCAATACGTATCCGCCTACTCCGGTTGTGCGATGGGTGAATACTTCCGTGACCGTGGTGAAGATGCGCTGATCATTTATGATGATCTGTCCAAGCAAGCCGTGGCTTACCGTCAGGTATCCCTGTTGCTGCGTCGCCCACCAGGCCGCGAAGCTTACCCAGGTGACGTATTCTATTTGCACAGCCGTTTGCTGGAACGTGCAGCGCGTGTCAACCCTGACTACGTTGAAGCCTTCACCAAAGGTGAAGTGAAAGGTAAAACTGGTTCCTTGACAGCATTGCCTATCATTGAAACCCAGGCTGGTGACGTTTCCGCTTTCGTTCCTACCAACGTGATTTCGATTACTGACGGTCAGATCTTCCTGGAAACATCCCTGTTCAATGCTGGTATCCGTCCTGCGATTAACGCCGGCATCTCGGTGTCCCGCGTTGGTGGTGCAGCGCAGACCAAGGTAATCAAAAACCTGTCCGGCGGTATCCGTAATGACTTGGCGCAGTACCGTGAACTGGCCGCGTTTGCGCAGTTCGCTTCCGACCTCGACGAAGTGACACGCAAGCAGCTTGACCGTGGTGCTCGTGTTACTGAATTGTTGAAGCAGGCTCAATATGCTCCACTGTCCATCTCCCTGATGGCCGTCACATTGTTCTCCGTGAACAAAGGCTTCCTGGATGATGTACCGGTCAAGCAAGTGCTGGCATTCGAAGCTGGTGTGCACAACTTCATGAAAACGAACCATGCAGCTTTGCTGCAGAAGATCGAAGAAACCAAGCAACTGGACAAAGATGGCGAAGCTGCCATGGCTGCCGCAATTGCTGATTTCAAAAAATCCGGTGCCTATTAATTTACTGTAGCTAGAAGGAGTCAATACTCATGGCTGCAGGTAAAGAGATACGTGGCAAGATCAAAAGCGTAGAAAATACGAAGAAGATCACAAAGGCGATGGAAATGGTCGCCGCATCCAAAATGCGCAAGGCGCAAGACCGGATGCGTGCGGCTCGTCCATACAGTGAAAAGATTCGTACGATCACTGCTAACTTGTCACAGGCCAACCCAGAGTACACGCATCCTTTCATGGTGCAACAGGATCAGTCCAAAAAAGTGGGCGTGATCGTTGTTACGACAGATAAAGGTCTGTGCGGCGGTCTCAACACTAACGTGTTGCGTCTGGTCACCAGCAAGATGCGTGAACTCGAAGGCAAGGGTTCAAAGATAGAAGCGGTCGCAATTGGTAATAAAGGTCTCGGCTTCCTGAATCGCGTAGGTGCGCAAGTGGTTTCCCATGTGACACAACTGGGCGACACTCCTCACCTCGACAAGCTGATCGGTCCAGTCAAAGTACTGCTGGACGCGTATCAGGAAGGCAAGCTGGACGCGGTTTACCTGAGTTATACCAAGTTCATCAACACCATGAAGCAAGAGCCGGTACTGGAGCAGTTGCTGCCCCTGACATCGGACAAACTGGCGACAGATAAAAATGCCCATTCCTGGGATTATCTGTACGAGCCAGATGCTGCAACGGTCATTGATGAATTGTTGATACGCTATGTAGAAGCGTTGATTTTCCAAGCTGTTGCGGAAAATATGGCTTCTGAACAGTCGGCCCGTATGGTGGCGATGAAAGCGGCAACAGATAACGCAGGTAACGTGATTGGTGAGTTGAAACTGGTTTATAACAAAACCCGTCAGGCTGCCATTACCAAAGAGCTCTCCGAGATCGTCGCCGGCGCGGCAGCGGTCTAAACTGAATTTAAATATTAAGAAGGAACGAACATGGCTAATGGCAAAATCGTTCAGTGTATCGGCGCTGTTGTGGACGTTGAATTTCCACGCGACGCGATGCCTAAGGTTTACGATGCCTTGAAAATGGAAGGCTCCGAGCTGACTCTGGAAGTGCAGCAGCAATTGGGTGACGGCATCGTCCGTACCATTGCTCTGGGTACTTCTGATGGTCTGCGTCGCGGCATGACGATCACCAACACTGGCAACCCCATCATGGTACCAACCGGCAAAGCAACGCTGGGCCGTATCATGGACGTACTGGGTAACCCTATCGATGAATGCGGTCCTGTCAGCCTCGAGCAGACAGCATCCATCCACCGTAAAGCCCCTGCTTACGACGAACTGTCCCCATCCCAGGAATTGCTGGAAACCGGTATCAAGGTTATTGATCTGGTTTGCCCATTCGCCAAAGGTGGTAAGGTTGGTCTGTTCGGTGGTGCGGGTGTGGGCAAGACCGTTAACATGATGGAACTGATCAACAACATCGCCAAGGCACACAGCGGTTTGTCCGTGTTTGCCGGTGTGGGTGAACGTACTCGTGAGGGTAACGACTTCTACCACGAAATGGCTGACGCTAAAGTGGTTGATCTGGAAAATCCAGAAAACTCCAAAGTAGCGATGGTGTACGGTCAGATGAATGAACCACCAGGCAACCGTCTGCGCGTTGCTCTGACAGGTCTGACGATCGCTGAAGGTTTCCGTGACGAAGGCAAAGACGTTCTGTTCTTCGTGGATAACATCTACCGTTACACACTGGCTGGTACTGAAGTATCCGCTTTGCTGGGTCGTATGCCTTCCGCCGTGGGTTATCAACCTACACTGGCTGAAGAAATGGGCCGTCTGCAAGAGCGTATTACTTCCACCAAAACTGGTTCCATTACGTCCATTCAGGCCGTGTATGTTCCAGCGGATGACTTGACCGATCCATCTCCAGCAACTACGTTTGCTCACTTGGATTCCACCGTTGTTCTGTCCCGTGACATCGCTTCCCTGGGTATCTACCCTGCGGTTGATCCACTGGATTCCACATCCCGTCAGCTCGACCCACAAGTGGTCGGTGCAGAACACTATGAAACAGCCCGTGCTGTTCAAGGTACTTTGCAGCGCTACAAAGAATTGCGTGACATTATCGCGATTCTGGGTATGGACGAATTGGCTCCTGAAGACAAACTGCTGGTGGCACGTGCACGTAAGATGCAGCGTTTCCTGTCTCAGCCTTTCCACGTTGCTGAAGTGTTTACCGGTTCCCCAGGTAAATACGTTTCGCTGAAAGAAACGATCCGTGGTTTCAAAATGATCGCTTCCGGCGAACTCGATCACCTGCCAGAACAAGCGTTCTACATGGTTGGTACTATCGACGAAGCAATCGAAAAAGCGAAAAAACTGGCTGCTTAATTGCAAACAGGGCGGTGCAGTTGACAGATTAACTGCACCATAGCTTTTTTGAGCGAATAATAAGGGTCCAACATGGCACACACTATTCACGTTGACGTGGTTTCCGCAGAAGAGCTGATCTTCTCCGGTGAAGCCGAATTCGTCGCGTTGCCGGGTGAGGCTGGTGAATTGGGTATCTATCCTAAACATACACCACTGATTACCCGCATCAAGCCGGGTGCGGTGCGCATCAAGGTTACAGGCCAGGCTGAAGACGAATTTGTTTTCGTTGCCGGCGGTCTGCTTGAAGTGCAACCCAATGCAGTGACTGTTTTGGCTGATACAGCGATTCGCGGCCACGATCTGGACGAAGCCAAAGCCAACGAAGCCAAGAAACTGGCAGAACAAGCTTTGGTCAATCGTGATTCCAAGATTGACTATGCGCAAGCACAGGCAGAACTGGCATCCGCGATCGCCCAACTGGCAGCGATACAAAAATTGCGTCAAAAGCGTTAATGCGTGAGCGGTTCACTCCGCTGCGTATCAAGTAAGCACGTATGAAAACTAAAGGCAGCCAAGGCTGCCTTTAGTTTTTTGCGCTTGTCCCATCATCAGTAAAGTGCTCAAGCTGTGCCATCGCCATCGCAGATGCGAGATGTACAGCGACATTTGATCACACTCACTGATATTGCCTTGAGGGTATACGCTTGTTCTGCAATTTGTCCATGCAGTGTTTTAGGTTTAAAGTTTGAAATTCAAGCGCACACTCAAAAGGGTGTGGGATTTGTTGAGGTTTTGCTGCCGCACTATGCCATCGATGCTGGCATATTCCGTCACGCTGACTCTGCTGTCTGCCAGGACGTTTGCCACATTGATCGTCAGCCTGGTTTCAGGAGTGAATTTCCAGATGGCACCCGCATTCAGGCTAAATTCCCGGGGGGAGAAAATGCGCTGTTGTGCATTCACACGTACCCAGTTACCAGGCATCCAGTTGGCATCAATATCCAGTTTTAAAGGCCAGGCTTTGGCGGTGTAGCTCGCACCCAGTTTGGCATTCCATGGTGTTTGCTTGTCAGTCAGCATGTCCAGCCCTGAACGCATATTTACCCTGGAATCGGCCAGCCCAAAGCCTGCACGCACGCTGGCATCTGGTGCCCGTGCATTCAGGTCACGCAAAGCCAGCTGCAATTCCATGTCGATGCCATGCACACTGGCATCCCCAAAATTCACCGGACGACTCACATAGCGTGCCTGATTTGACCAGGCCACATTGTCGAGTCGTATTTCCGAGCCACGCTTTTTATCGATATCCCGTGTGTACAGCCCTATGGATAGCAGGCTATTCGCAGCCAGATCATATTCGTAAGTGAGATTGATGCTCAAGGCGCGCTCAGGCTGTAAATCAGGATTGCCAGAACTGTCCGCCGTTTCTATGCCATTTGCAATACACACACGATTTGCCATGCAAGGAGCCAAAGTATTAATGACAGGGCGTTGCATCAAATCGCCGGAGTGTGGTGCATTAAACGAGCGTGCCAGACTAAAGCGCACTCTTTGATCACCATCTGCATTCAGTTTTTTTTGTACATGCATGGATGGCGACAGCACACGGTAGAGCGCACGGGTGTGATAATTCTGCTCTTGCAGATCCAGTTCTGTCTGTTCCCCGGATACACCCATATTCAAGAACAGACTATCACCAGGGCGCCAGTCATCTTGCAAAAACCAGCGGGTTTTGGTTTCGACCAGACTATAAGGCGCATTGAATTCATCAAGACCAATGTCACGATTGCCGTTAAGCCAGTGCTTTTCATCAGAGCTATCACTACTGCGTGTCAGATGCATGCCGGCCTTGATTTCATGGACATCGGCCAGCACGGTTTTATAGTCAAGCTTGAATGTATCTGCATTGCCTGAGCTATCTGCAGCACTACGGCGCAGGCTGATTCCAGGGCCGCTGCGGTATTCATTCCTGACTGTTTCGTTGCGGCCACGGTGACGGTTTGCTTGCCCTAGTAGTGTTAGCTGACTTTGTTCATCAAGACGAAAAGTCCAGCTCAGCGGCAGGCTCAGTGTTTCGGTATTTCCATGAAAAACTTCATTCATCTCCAGGCTGCTGCCATTATCCCATGTGCGAATATCTGCATTTTCCCAAGTGCTGGTGCTGGCATTAATAGCTGGCGAAAAGACGATCTGGTAACGCTGGCCGGGGCGCCAGATAATATTTCCTGATACACCCAGAGTTGCAAAGCGGTTGCTTGTCGCAAGCTGTCCTTGCAGTTGCTGTGTCATGCCAGGCAGCGAGGAGACAGAAGTCTGGCTCAGACTGCTATTACTCTCCATGGTTTTGTAGGAGGAAGACATTTGCATATTCATGCTTAGAATATCTTCATCTTTTCCACGGCTCAAAGACGAAGAAATACTGACACCTGATTGACCTGCACTGCTATTGTAAGCAGCCCTTAGGTCTATCTTTTTCTGCTCGGGTATGATTTTGCGGGTGATGATATTGATGGTGCCAGCAATACCATAGGGGCCAAATTCAGCGACTGTGGTCTTGATGATTTCAATTTTATCGACAAGTTGCAAATCAAGGTCTGCGGGATTCTGATTTTTGGCGGGGGGCAAACCATCGATCAAAAATTGCGTATAGGCAGGGTCGCGAAGTGCGCCCAAAGTGCTGGGCAGCCCTGGTTCGCGCGCCAGCAAATCACCGACCTTCTCGACGCCACTTTCTTCTATGCGCTTGCGGCTTATTGTCATTTTGCCCGCGGTAGAGTCTCGTCTGGCATTCATATCAGTTTGCCCACCAGTCACGACGACTTGTTGCGGTATGGTTTGTTCCAGCGGTGCTTCACCTGCCTTTGTGCCAGGTGTCAGCAAAGCCAGAGTCAGGCCACAGACAAGAGTTGACCTGGTCAAAACTGTATACTCATAGTGTTGGGGCAGAGACTTGATGTTGATTTTGATCTGCCTGTCATAATCAAAACTATTGTAAATTAGCTAGGACTTACGCGAAACCGCCCCAGCTGCGTTGCAGCTCCCGCATTTAGCAAATTCGGTACTAAAGTACTGTCTTCGTCGCTGACGTCTTGCTGGGACAATTTTGCTTAAGTCCTATTAGCAAAACAGGACATTAGCAATTACCCAATATGAGTGTCAATAACAAACACGCGATAGATGACAGACTCGCGGATAATCTCAAAAAGTGAAAGCAGGATAATATGGCTACAAATCAAACTGACTTGATCGCCAGCATATTGAATAAAAGTAAAATCATTGCCGTCGTCGGCCTGTCCTCAAAAACTTCGCGCCCCAGTCATGGCGTGGCTGCCTATATGCAGGCACATGGTTATCGCATCATCCCTGTCAATCCGCGTGAGGCAGGGAATATCATACTGGGTGAGTATTGTTATGCCGACCTCATCACCGCCGCAGAAGAACACCGTATCGATATCGTTGATTGCTTCCGCAACGCGGCGGACATTCCACCCATCGTGGAAGAGGCGATACAGATAGCGGCGCCTTACCTGTGGATGCAATTGGGCATCGTCAATGAAATTGCTGCTGCCAGGGCAGAATCAGCGGGTATCAAAGTCGTCATGGATAAATGCATCAAGATAGAGCACCTTTACCAGCGTTGATATTGCAGATGATGTCGATCGCTGGCCCTTGCACTTAAGTATTTCGCAGGCGTGATTTCATCATGGACTCAAGCATCAATGGTCATTCGTAAAAAGCCCGGTGCGGCTCTGTATATATCAGCTTTAATGACTTGAGCAGTTTGTATATGATAGCCGCCAGCAGTACGTAGGCATAACCAAGCAGCAGGCTGTATAAGCCGCCGATAATAAATACATTGAACAGGTCAGCGATATCCATGCTTCTGTTGTTGATGATCATCATGACCGCAGCACAAGTACCAAACGTCAGCGCCATGACGAATGGTGAAAAATGGCAATAGAAAACGAACTTGTCTTCGTCCAGTCGAAAAAAAACAATGCCGGACATCAGCAGCACCAGCAAATAAGGTATGCCGCCAATGATCATCGCCCCGACCAGAAAGCGCGACAGTTCGCGCAGCGTTCCAAATTGCGCGAATGTGAAAGTGAGCAAGCTCAGGATGACGGGCAATAACAAGGATGCCAGATAATAAGTCTTCTTTCGCATCTTATGGGCAATGAATTTCAAGCATACTTAAGGGATAAACAGTATGGCTGGATTTGGTTTGCATGCAGATTGTGGAGCTTTCATATTATCATCAAAATAATTTCTCTGATCCAGGAGAACTTTCCTTTGTGAGCCAACAACAATGAATGGGGACTTGAATGACAGTTGCAGACTTGTTTCGTGTAGGTAAAGGCTTTCAGGTCAGGGACGCCGACGCCAGTAAAAAATTGCTGGGCACGGCAGCTACTGAAAAGAATGGGGACAAGGCAGCCGACAAGCTGACCACCTTGAAGCTGGCTGAAGAAATTTCTGATCTGCAAAACCTCCTGTATGCAGGTCGTCAGTACAAGTTGCTTGTCATCCTGCAGGGTATGGATACCTCAGGCAAGGATGGTACGGTCAAAGGTGTATTCGGACAAATCAATCCTTTGGGGGCCCGTACGGTTGCCTTCAAGGCCCCGAGTACTGAAGAGAAGAACCACGATTACCTCTGGCGTGTCCACAAAGAAGTGCCAGGCAATGGTGAGGTCGTCATTTTCAACCGCAGCCATTATGAGGATGTCCTGATCACCAGGGTACATAACTGGATAGACCAGGCTGAATGCGAGCGACGTTATGCACAGATCAATGATTTCGAGCGCATGCTCAGTCAGACCGGTACAGTCATTCTGAAGTTTTTCCTGCACATTTCCAGGGATGAGCAAAAAGCTCGGCTGGAAGAGCGCCTGGCTGACCCCGATAAGCACTGGAAATTCGACCCGCAAGACCTGGCCGAAAGAAAGTACTGGGCGGATTATCAAAAGGCGTATGAAAGAGCGATTCTGGCGACGGACTGTGACCACGCACCCTGGTATATCATCCCGGCAGATTCCAAGACCCATAGGAACCTGGCCATTGCCAGTATCGTCCAGGAAAAACTGGTCAGCATGAAACTGAACTATCCGCCTGGCAATCCCGAATACAGCAAGATCAAGGTTGAATGATCTCAACTTATCTGCCTGAATTGCTGGCCCTGCCGTTGTATCCCTTGCTGGTCTGGCAGGGGCGTCGCACCCGCGCAGTCACGCCGCGTTTGCCGGAAGCCAGTGGTTTGCCCTATGGTCAGGCGGGAGCATGGGACAGTGATCGCAGGTTGCGCCTGCTTGGCATAGGTGAGTCGCCGGTGGCCGGAGTAGGGGTCCATACTTATCAACAGGCAATCACGGCGCAATTGGCCCAGTGTCTGTCTGACAGTCTGAAGCGCAATGTCGAATGGGTGGCGGTCGGACAAAATGGAGCAAAGTTGGCAGATGCACAAGCCAACTTGCAGAAAGCTTTACCCGATCTGGCTACCGGGCAAGACTGGGATGTGGTGTTGCTTGCCTTTGGTGTCAATGACACCAGCAGTTTTTGCTTGCCACACCGTTACCGGCAAGAATTGGCCGGGCTTGTTGATATCTTGCAGAAGTCACAAAAGTCACAAATGCGCATTATTGTTTCTGGAGTTCCTCCCATGCAATATTTCCCGGCCTTGCCATGGCCTCTGCGTACGGTCCTGGGGGTGAAAGCGCGGGTTCTGGATCAGGTGGTTTGTCATTTTGCTAGCAATAAGCCAGAAGTCTTGCATTTGACTATGCAAATGGATTTTAAAGATAAGCGCCTGATGGCCGAAGATGGCTACCATCCGTCAGCACTTGGCAACACAATCTGGGCACGCCAATTATCGCAAGTATTTCTTGAAAATCGTCAAGAAAAATAATTGTAGTTTGCTACTTATGCACAATTAAGCCTGCCTGCTATTTATCCACAAAATTCGATAATTATTAGAAATTACGGATCACTATCAATAAAATCAATGACTTATGTAGCTTTCCTGTTAACCGAATTTAAAAATAATCAGTAAACCGGCATTTTGTCATTTCTATCCACAAAGTTATCCACAGTTTATTCCTGGAAAAATTTGCCAGAAATAGTGGCACTTCATCACGCTTCTTATTGCAGATCAGGTGCCGATACGGGCCGCATAGGCGATAATGTCACTTATACAGAAATTGACAGCATGCGCTCCCATCATCCTGGAATAAAAAGGCGCAGCATTACCGAAAGCTCTTATGTCCCTGAATTTTGCTCCACTCAAAAACGATACCTTCCTGAAAGCCTTGCTGCGTCAGGAAACCGATTACACCCCATTATGGCTGATGCGCCAGGCAGGCCGTTATCTGCCGGAATACCGCGCCACCCGCAAGGGGGCGGGTTCTTTTTTGAGCCTGGCAAAAAATCCCGATTTTGCCACTGAAGTGACTTTGCAACCGATAGATCGCTATGGCCTGGATGCTGCCATCCTGTTTTCTGACATTCTGACCGTGCCTGACGCCATGGGCCTGGGCCTGTATTTTGAAGAGGGCGAAGGTCCCAAATTCGAGCGGCCGCTCAAAGATGAAAAAGACGTCATGGCATTGAAAGTGCCAGAAGCTGGCAGCCTGCAATATGTGTTTGATGCCGTAACGCAAATCCGCACGGCTCTTGATGGCCGCGTGCCACTGATCGGTTTTTCCGGCAGTCCCTGGACGCTGGCCTGCTATATGGTGGAAGGCCAGGGCTCACGCGACTTCCATACCGTCAAGAGCATGATGTACAAGCGCCCGGACCTGATGCACCATATCCTGCGCGTCAATGCCGATGCTGTCGCTGCTTACCTGAATGCACAAATCGACGCAGGCGCCCAGGCCGTGATGATTTTCGACAGCTGGGGCGGGGCGCTGGCGGATGCCGAGTACCAGCAATTCTCCCTGTCTTATATGCGCGACATCGTTGGTCAGTTGCAAAAAGAGAAGGATGGCCAGCGTATTCCAGCCATCGTCTTCACCAAAGGTGGTGGTTTGTGGCTGGAGCAGATCGCTGACATCGGCGCGGATGCCGTCGGCCTGGACTGGACCGTCAATCTTGGCCAGGCACGCGCCAGGGTCGGTGACAAAGTCGCGCTGCAAGGCAATCTTGACCCCGCTGTACTGTTTGCCGAACCTGAACAAATCCGTCAGCAGGTGATCGCCGCTCTGGATGCCTATGGCAAGCCGGCAGCCGGTCATGGCCATGTATTTAACCTTGGTCACGGAATCTCCCAGTTCACACCGGTGGAATCAGTCAGTGTGCTGGTAGAAACCGTGCATGAATACAGCCGCAAGCAACGTGGCTGAGGTGCATTGAAATTGCACTGATAGTTGAATAAGCTGGCTGACGCAACACAAGTATATTTAATTTATACGGTTTTTCTCCCGTATGGTGCGGCTGTCAGCTTGATTGCTCATGCCTTCAGTGCAAAAAGATTGCTGAATCATTCGCTGATAAAACAGCAAGAGCCCGACAGGCACGCCCTTGCTTCATGTTGCTGTGCAAAACATAGCATTGGTGTGCTTTTCCAGCCGGAATACTGTGGAAAACCAATAAAACAGATGCATTGAATTTTTGCATTTATATGCACATTTTCTGTCACTTATGCACAAAATCGGGGCGATAAAAAAATAATTTGTAAAAATTTTTTTGTTCCCAGGCATTTTTTATAAGTCATTGATTTTAAACGATTTAAATCTTTGCTTATGGATAGGGTATTTTGCGTAAACCCCCGTAAACGCTAGCGAAAACCGATGTCAAGAGACCTTTCTCCACAAAGTTATCCACAGAAACTGTGGATATGTAAAAAAGCCTTATGAAATCAATACTTAGCGCTAGTTTTCAGGGTTACACCTAGATCGTGAAACAAGTCTATTTACGCGTTGTGCTCGATACGCCACTTGACACGAGCTTTGATTATTGCTGGTCTGCAGCAGACGATGAAGGAGGGCTGCTGCCACAAGCCGGGCAACTGGTGGCCCTGCCATTTGGTCGTCAGGAAGTCGTCGGTCTGATCCTGGAAGTGATGGCCGAGACAGATGTGCCTCCGGCCAAATTACGCGACGTGCTGGCTGTCAGGCATGAGTTGCCCGCCCTTAGCAGCCAGTGGCTGGAACTATGCCGTTTCGCTGCTGAGTATTATCAACGACCGCTGGGGGAAGTGGCCCTGCCAGCCTTGCCCAAAAACCTGAAGGCGATCAAGACGATCTCTTTGCAGCGTGCCATCAAAAAGCTGGCCAAGTTGCCGGTGCAGGATGATGTCAGGCCCGGTCCCGAACCCCGGCTTAACCCCGAGCAACAAGCTGCTGTTGATGCCGTGGTGCAGGCCCGGGGCTTTGCTCCACACTTGCTATTCGGGGTGACCGGCAGCGGCAAAACCGAGGTGTACTTGCAAAGTACAGCCCGCATACTGGCACAGTTACCCGACGCTCAGGTGTTGATACTGGTGCCGGAAATCAATCTGACCCCGCAGCTGGAGTCGCATATACGGGCCCGTTTCCCTGGCCTGATGTTATCCACACTGCATAGCGGCATGGCTGAAGGTGAGCGCTTGCTACATTGGCTAGCAGCACATACCGGTCGTGCGCGTATTGTACTTGGTACCAGACTGGCGATGCTGGCTTCGCTGCCGAACCTGAAACTGCTGATTATCGATGAAGAGCATGACCCTTCCTACAAGCAACAGGAAGGCCTGCGTTATTCGGCGCGCGACCTGGCAGTCTGGCGTGCCCACCAGCTTGCCATCCCGGTTTTGCTGGGGTCCGCGACGCCTTCGCTGGAAAGCTGGCAACGTGCCCAGACCAGACGGTATAACTTGCTGGAGCTGCGCGAGCGTGCCGTCCAGAATGCAGTCTTGCCCATCATCAAGATCATCAACCTGGAAAAAGAAAAACCCAGTGAAGGTTTGACGCAAAGACTGATTAACGCGATAAATCTGCGTCTGGAGAAAGGTGAGCAATCACTACTCTTCCTGAACCGGCGGGGTTATGCGCCCGTGCTGGCTTGTGATGCCTGTGGCTGGATCAGTGATTGCAGCCGTTGCACTGCGCATCTGGTCCTGCATAAAGGTGATCATCGCTTGCGTTGTCATCATTGCGGGTTGGAGCAACGCATACCGCGCGCCTGCCCGACCTGCGGCAATATCGATTTGCAACCGTTGGGGCGCGGTACCCAGCGGCTGGAAGAAAGTCTGGCCGCTTTCTTCCCGGCGGCCAGGGTATTTCGCATCGATGCCGACTCGACCAGGCTGAAGGGCAGCGCCGCTGCCGCCTTTGAACGTGTACATGCCGGTGAAGTCGACATCCTGATCGGTACACAGATGGTTGCCAAAGGGCATGATTTTAAGAACCTGACCCTGGTGGCTGCCCTCAATCCTGACGCAGCCCTGTTTTCACAAGACTATCGCGCCAGCGAACGCCTGTTTGCCCAGCTGATGCAGGTAGCTGGCCGGGCCGGACGGGCTGCGCAAGCAGAGGGGGGAAATGCTTCCGAAGTGCTGGTGCAGACCCGCTACCCCGATCATCCTCTTTATCATGCGCTGATGGCGCACAACTACCCGGACTTTGCCAAGGACTTGCTGGCTGAGCGCCAGCAGGCACATATGCC
The DNA here is from genome assembly GCF_022568815.1 of Undibacterium paludis. Lineage (GTDB taxonomy): Bacteria > Pseudomonadota > Gammaproteobacteria > Burkholderiales > Burkholderiaceae_D > Undibacterium. Next base: position 231,485 of record NZ_JAKZHX010000012.1, read on the forward strand.
GCCCTTCATGTATCAGGCCTTGTTGCGGGCAGAAGCCAGGGAACTGGAAACCGCAATCGCCTTCCTGAAACAGGCAGCAGTTTGCACTGAACACCAGGGCATCATGATCAATGACCCCATCCCCATGACCATGACGCGGGTGGCCAATGTGGACAGGGCGCAATTACTGGTGGAGTCGGTTTCGCGTCCGGCGCTGCAAGCCTTCGTCAAAGCCTGGATCGCTGATTTACGCTCCATGAAAAGCCGGGTAAGATGGTCAGTCGAAATCGACCCTGTGGATATCTGAGTACTTTTCCACATCCGACCCACATGCAGATCATTGATGGGCAAACGCATCTCACACTTTGCATATGCGCGGCTTGTGAATAACCACAATATGGGATGATGATGGCAATCAGTTAAAATCGGCGATTCCGATCAATCAATGCATACCAAGATTGCGCCATGCCACTGAGCCCTTACCTGAATAACTTTCCTCACATATCGCCGGGTGCGTATGTCCATCCAAGTGCCCAGATCATCGGTGACGTCCAATTGGGCGCGGACAGTTCGGTCTGGTGCAATGCTGTCCTGCGCGGTGATGTGAACCATATACGCATAGGCCACAGCAGCAATATCCAGGATCTGGCAATGTGCCATGTCTCGCATAAAAATGCCGCAAAACCCGATGGTTCACCCCTGATCATCGGCAATTATGTGACCATCGCCCATGCGGTCATTTTGCATGGCTGTGAAATACGTGACGAATGCCTGATCGGCATGGGCAGCATCATCATGGATGACGTGATTGTCGAATCCCGGGTGATGGTCGGCGCTGGTAGCCTGGTGCCGCCGGGTAAGGTGCTGGAAAGCGGCCATTTGTACCTGGGACGGCCAGCGGTCAAAGTGCGCGCACTGAGTGCAGAAGAGATCAGCCATTTGAGATATTCTGCCGAGCACTATGTGCGTATCAAGAACAATTACCAGGGTAGTGATCAATAGCCGCATCTGTTTTCAAGATCCAGCTATCCACATTGATTTGCGCGAATTGGACTGGTAAAACCGGCAGTACATATCAAGGACCACAACAAGAAATTGTTCATGGCTTTTCCCTGATGCCAAGCTCTATGATGGTGTTCCGGTTTTTTCAGACACAATACGGAGTTTCCTGCACAAGTAGGACTTGCAAAAAATTGTCCCAGCAAGGCGCTGCAACACAGATGGGGCGGTTTTGCGCAAGTCCAAACAAGAAAGGTTTGGCAGCATGAATGACAATACAGCAAGGCATGGCGAATACTGGATCAGCACTGACCACGACAAGATCGATGTCGATGTCGTCCATCAATTCCTGAGCAAGGAAAGCGGCTGGGCCAATGGCATCTCACGCGAACTGGTCGAAGAATCCCTGCGACATTCCTTATGCTTTAGCGCCTTTCAGCAAGACAGGATGGTCGGTTTTTGCCGCATCATTACCGACATGGCAACCTTTGGCAACCTGGTCGATGTGTTTGTCGTGCCTGACATGCGCGGCCACGGTATTTCCCGCCTGCTGATGGATGAAGTCATGGCCCACCCCGTTGTCCGCAAGCTGCGTCGCTTTACCCTTGCCACATCTACCGCGCATGGCCTGTATGAAAAGTATGGCTTCACACCTCTGAGCAAACCAGGGTCCTTCATGGAAGTCTACAAGCCAACGATTTATCTCGATGCGCAATAGGCCACTGATAGCAAGCAGTTAAGGCTTGCTGCTGGTTTCGTAATCAAATCTGCCCACGTTTGACGCATCGAAATACATGAGCATCTGACGGTGGTCACCTGCCTTGATGTCCGTGATCTTCTTGACGACCTGGTCACTGTTCTTGACCTGGTCATGGTATTTTGCTTCCACCTCATAGCTGCCAGCCGGCAGGGCGATGAACAACCAGGGACCATCCATAGTGGCGGTCAATACTGTTTCATGGTTTTTGGCATTGCGCACGGTGACCCTGATATCGGCCAGATAGGCACCTGACTTGTTTGCCACCGTATTGACCCACAAACTGTAGGATTTGGCCTGCTGTTGTAACTCTTCACGTTCCGAGCCGCCTATGCCGCCTGATACGCAGGCTATGCCCTGGCTGCTACAGCTGGTGCCGGCTGCCTGCACTGGCTGTGTGCTGGCAAAACTGATACCCAGCGCCAGCAAAAAAGCCTTGATTGCCAAAGAAATTTTCATCTGACATCCCACCCTTTCTTGTGCAAAATTTTCTGACTAATATGAAGAATATAAGGGAGCAGCGAGTCGATAACCTGACTTACATCAATGATGCATCAATGCTGCAACAAACCGTGCCAGGCATGCATGAAAACCTTGTCTGAAGCCAGGGGTTTGCGGCATATTGAATACAGGCAATACCAGTCAGGGAATCGCCGAGTGCGCTTTCAATAAATATAATAATTGTAATTTTGGTCAAGATATCATGAAGCCCCAGTCCACAACCATAAAAACCATGATGGCCAGCCGGATTTTCCGGCAGAATCTACAGTCAATCCTGCCGACGGCTCTGCTGATGACGGCAATGCTGCTGTCACCAGCAGTGCAGGCGATAGAGTCGGCGCAGGATCTCAGGGCGATTTATGAAAAGACGGTGATACAGCAAGTCAATCCGCCTGAAGAAGAATTGCAGGCCTACACGGACATGATGGCAGGAGCCTTGAACGGGGCCGGGGTGAGCAATCTGGCATCCCAGTTCATCATGCTGGTGGACCGCAACCCCAAGGTACAGGTGGGCATACTGTTCTGGATAGATGCCGAAGGCGTGGCCCAGTTCATGGGGGCTTCGCCGGTATCGACAGGGCGCGGTACCGGTTTTGAGCATTTTGAAACACCGACCGGCGTTTTTGCCCATACCGTCGCTAATCTCGATTACCGCGCCGAAGGCACAAAAAACAGTAAGGGCGTGCGCGGCTATGGTGAGAAAGGCCGGCGCGTCTTCGATTTTGGCTGGCAGCCGGCAAAAAAAGGCTGGGGTGACAAACAGATCGCCCCCATGCGTTTTCAGGTGCACGCTACTGACCCCCATGTATTGGAAAGCCGCCTGGGGACGGTGCAGTCCAAGGGTTGCGTACGCATACCGGCAACCCTGAACCAGCTGTTGGACCGCTATGCCCTGCTTGATGCGGACTACAATGCAGCCGTGGCAGAAGGACGCAAATTCTGGGTGCTCGATAAAAACCGCGAAGACAATCGCTGGGCCGGCAAATACCTGGTCGTGGTCGACAGTGCCCGTGACCTGAAACCGGACTGGACCATTGCCGCTGTCCGGCAGGCGGTCAAGCGTCAGTAATATACAGACATGCCCGGTAAGCGCAGACATACAGACAGGTAAGCAGGCCAGAAATGATTTAACATGAGTCCGTCCGGGTTTTCATTACGCTGGTTTTTATAAGTCCTATGAGGGAGTGTTCATGTCTGTCAACACATGGCTGTTATACGTATTTGCCGTCCTGGTTCTGACCATTACGCCTGGCCCCGCTGTGCTGATGTGCATTACCAACAGCATCAACTTCGGTTCACGCATGACCATGTTCCCGGCACTGGGCAATATCACTTCTCTGATCGCCATCATGAGTTGCTCTGCCATCGGCCTGGGGGCGATACTGGCGACTTCGGCACTGGTATTCACTGTCATCAAATATCTTGGCGTCGCTTATCTGCTGTATCTGGGCATCAGCAGCCTGCGTTCGAAAAGTACGGACTTTGTCCTGCCGACAGAGACGGACATGCGCGGCACCCGCCTGCGTCTGTATGTCAAAGGCATGCTGGTCGGCGCCAGCAACCCCAAGGCTCTGCTGTTCTTTACGGCATTTTTCCCGCAGTTCATCAACCCGGCTGCGGCAAAATTGCCGCAATTCCTGGTGCTGGGTTCGACCTTTGTCTTTTTTGAATTCAGCGTGCTGATGTTATATGCCGTGTTTGCTGCACGTCTGGGGCCATGGCTGCGATCCAGGGGTAAGGCAAGAATGTTCAACCAGGTAAGCGGCGGTATTTTTGTCGGCGCTGCCGCCTTGCTGGCAACAGTCAAACGGGCGCATACCGATTAAGCTTTTGCGGAAGGGCCGGCAATGAGGCTTGCACAGGATGAAATCACGATGCTGGACAAATTGAAACTGGTCGCCCTGGCAGCCGGTCGCCAGCTCATCACCAAAGCACTCTACCTTTACTATGCCGCACAAAGGCAGGACACACCGGCCTGGGCCAGGTCAGTCATGTTCGGGGCGCTCGCCTATTTTATTTTCCCGCTCGATGCGATACCTGATGTACTGCCAGTGATAGGTTATACCGATGATCTTGGCGTACTGGCGGCAGCAATTGCCACAGTCAGTTTCTATATCAATGATGAAGTGAAGCAGGCCGCCGAGCAAAAACTGCAAACCTGGTTTGGCAGGAGCAGGGCCTGAAACAGTTCTGGATGCCTGCCATGCAGATAATGATCAAGAAAATAATTTAGCTCCCCTGGAATTTATGTATCATCTGTGCCTCATTCAATTCATTTTGTGCGGCCATGTACACGTCCACTTTCACCTTCAGGAAAAAACAATACGACGAGGCTTTTTACCAGCTCGACGATAAAATTGCCGTACTGGCCAAATCCATCCCCGGCTATCTCGGTGAAGAGACCTGGGAAAATACCGCAACTGGCCAGATCTCCAATGTTTATTACTGGGACAGCCTGGAAGCCTTGCAGTCACTGATCAGCAACCCCGTCCACCAGCAAGCCAAGGCGGCCCAGGCGCAATGGCTTGACGGTTACCAGGTTGTCGTGGCCCAGGTCATGCGCAGCTATGGTGATGGCAAGCTGGAACATCCATGCACAGACCGGCTGCAACATATGCACCACGCCTGATACTATGAAAGACGGCAGATGGGCGATATGATTGTCGAAATTATCATGTGACAACCTCACGGTATGGCGTGCCTGTGGATAAATACCGGCAGGGCTTTACTCCCAACTACTACGGACAGACATGGTCACCAATCCTGTCAGCATCAAACCCCTGCTCTACCAGCCACCGCAGAATGAACGTGAACTGGTGCTGGCCTGGTTGCGTCGTGCCCGCGAATCGCAGATGGCCCATTATGAAATGGCCAACCAGCTGGCGACACGCGAACGCTGGCTTGGCGTGCCTGTCATCCTGATCACCACTATCATCGGCACTTCTGTCTTTGCCTCGCTGACAGCCAGCACCATAGCGCCCGAAGCCAAGATCATTGTCGGTCTGCTCAGTGTGCTGGCTGCCGTCATGTCCAGTCTGCAAACCTTCTTCAAGTATTCTGAGCGGGCAGAAAAACACAGGTCGACAGCCGCCCGTTTTGGCACCATACGCAGAAAACTTGAAGTCATCTATGCCGAGCATGCTGAGACTGAAGACCATCATTATGTGACTGCCATGCGCGAGGAGCTTGATCGCCTGGTCGAAGAAGCACCCCACGTACCTGTAGACGTATTTGAAAAAATCCAGAAAAATGTCTTTTATACCGGCGATCATCGTGAGCAGGCCTGAAGGCAAGGCAGGGAGTCTATCCATGAACAAACTCTGGCGTAGTAGTTTGCTGGCAGCGGGCCTTTGTGCTGCCTCATCATCTTTTGCAGCAAGCACAGAAAATGCTGACGAGGCAGCCCTGATGGAAAGAGTGAATGGCTTCTATAGCTGGGTGCTGAAAAATGGCAAGCAGGTCGATCAATTGCAGCCAGTGATCAGGGATATCCCCAAGAGCAAGAAGTTTGTGCTCGATACCCGTCATCTCAAGGCGTTCACCGGCAAATTCATTGCTTCTGGCCATTTCACCCCCGGTTTCCCGGCGCTGGTGAACAGCTACTATGACAAATACCGGCAACAGTTCGCCGCCTACAGCGATGCGGAATTTGCCCAGATTGCCAGGGATGGACGCGGCCCGTTGATGGATACGGAAGACATGGATATCTTCTTCTGCGCCCAGGAATATGAATATACCAAAGACTTTATCGGCAAGATGAAGCCAAAGACGATCAAGATTGATGGGGACCAGGCCAGCATGATCGTGGTATCCGATTACCAGTGGGAAACCGAGTTCAGGTTTGTCAGACTCAACGGCAAATGGCTGATTGCCGGATATTGCGTGTTCAAGTAGGGGAGGCGGACCGGGGTTTGACCTGATGCAGGCCTGGTCCGTGCTATATTAGAAACTACTAACCAGAATCAGGACTATGAGCGGCCCCACTACAGTCATCATCTCAGGCGACCCCCTGCTTATTCTGCTATCGGCAGCAGCCATACGTGCCGCCCTGGTCATCGCCCAGGCGCATCAGAATGCCAATGCCCTCAATACCAGGCAAATCGAGCAGCAGACAGCTTTGCAAAACCAGTTGCAGGCTGCTGCCTTGCAGGGGCGGCAGGCTTTGCAGGAACAATTGCAGCTGGCCGAGCAGGAATTTGCCCAGCTGAGCGCCCTCGCTGAAAAAATAGGCTGTAGCGCGCAAGTCCTGGCGGCCAGACCCGTATTGCCGGCAATAGCAGAAAATGAGCAGGAATTACTTCACTATGTCCATGCACTGAAGACTCTTGCCTACGAGTTGCGCCCAGTGCTGCTGGAAGAATCAGCGCGCCGCGCCGATGCATTGTTTGACGACAGTGATGCGAACCTGCAGACCGCCAGCGCAGCAGCGTTGCCGCAGAGCCGGCTGGCCCGTCTGCTGAAACGTATCGCGCATATACAGGATATTCCACAGAACATACAGGAACTGGCAAAAGAGCTGGAGCAGGCCTTGCCAGGCGAGCGTGCCGACCTGCTGGCCAGCGAGTTGCGGGTACAGATACAAGCCCTGCTGGCAGCCGAGCAAAAACGCCAGGTCGACGAAGCCCAGGCCCTGATACTGGAACAGACCCTGCAAGATCTTGGTTACCAGGTGGAAGAAATCGGCCACACCCTGTTTGTTGATGGCGGTGTCGTGCATTTTCGCCGCAGCAGCTGGGACAAATACATGGTGCGCATGCGCATTGACGCCAAATCCGGGCAAGCCAATTTCAATGTCATCCGTGCCGTGAAAGAAGGTGAAAACGAGCGCAGCGTGCTTGACCATCTGGCCGAAGACCGCTGGTGCAGCGAATTCCCTGCCCTGATGGCAGCGCTGGAAGCACGCGGCATCCATATGCAGGTAACACGTCTGCTGCAAGCCGGTGAGTTGCCGGTACAGCTGGTGGTGGAAACCAAGCTGCCACAGTTTGCAGAAGAAGAGCAAACTGAAAGTCATACCCGTTTGATGGCGAAAAAATTACCATGAATGTTCCTGAAACACGCTGGCTGCTTGACCTGCAACGCCTGCTGCCCATACGTTCGCATTTCGTGATTTCTGGCAGCATACGCGACAATTTTCTGGTTTCACTGGATGCTGCCGTGATCAGCACAACCAATCCATCGGCCAGCGATATCGTCAGCACTGCCACCCTGGTCCCGCTCAATCGCGCCTTATGGGAATCCATGAAGCGTAATGACTACCGGTTTTTACTGATTTATGACCCTATCGATGGTTTGCGCGTCTATCCGGATGAGCCTGCCCAGCGCGATCTGGCTACACGCCTGTTTGATCTGAAACTGGCAGACGGCTGCCAGCAGCTCAGCCTGGAAAGCCTCAGCAAGCTCATGAAGCGACTGAGCACAGAGAAGGAAGTACGCTGCGCCATGGTGCTGGACTTTTCTTCGCGTATCCCGCGCAAGGCTGAGCAGTTGAGTGATGCTGAGCATCGTTTTTTTGTCGCGGCGGAAAAACTCTCCCTCAGTGCCAGCGCGATAGTACCGCGCGATGCAGGCGGCTTGCCACAATACAATCCCGTACTGTGGCTGGTGAACCGCGCCCAGGATCTGCCATCCTGGTTCACGCTCGATAGCGAAAGGGTGGCCAGCCTGGTCATCAGCAAACCTGATTTTGAAATGCGTCAGGCTGCCGCGCTGCAACTTGCCCCTTTGTTTAAAGGTTATGCAGATGCTGCTGCTGCCGTGCGTACCCAGTTTGTCAAAAGCTTTACCGAAGGCACAGAGGGCATGTCGCTGGCGGCGCTGTCGGATATCACCGAGCTGGCAGACCGGCAAAAGCTCGGCATTACGGATATAGAAGATGCAGTGCGCTGCTATAAAGTAGGCGCTCTCGACAACCCCTGGCGCAAGGATTACCTGCGTAAGAAAATACGTGATGGCCAGAGCTTTATCGAAGAGCGTGTCAAGGGCCAGCATCCGGCGGTGGTGAAAACCCTGGACATATTGAAGCGCTCGGTCATGAGCTTGACCGGGGCGCAGGCGCGTTCTGGCGGCAGCCGCCCGCGTGGCGTTTTGTTCTTTGCCGGCCCCACTGGTGTGGGTAAGACCGAGTTGGCCAAGACCCTGACACAACTGGTGTTTGGTGATGAGCGCGCCTACCTGCGTTTTGACATGAGCGAGTTTGCTGAAGAACATACCAGTGCCCGCCTGCTTGGTGCGCCACCTGGCTACGTTGGTTTTGACGCCGGTGGCGAGCTCACCAATGCAGTCAGGCAAAAACCTTTTTCTGTCGTGCTGTTTGATGAAATCGAAAAAGCCCATCCGCGCATACTCGACAAATTTTTGCAGATACTCGAAGACGGCAGGCTTACCGATGGCCGTGGCGATACTGCTTATTTTTCTGAAACCATTCTGATTTTTACCTCGAATCTCGGCATTTATGTTGAAGATCGCCAGGGTGAGCGCAGTCAGAATGTAAAACCCGGTGACAGTTATGAAACCGTGGAATTCAAGGTGCGCGAAGCCATAGGCAATTACTTCAAGTTCAAATTGTCGCGGCCAGAATTATTGAACCGCATCGGTGACAATATCGTGGTCTTTGATTTTATTTCTGCTGAAGTGGCTGGTAAAATTTTTGATGGCATGTTGCGCAATGTGGCACGTCGCCTGCAGGAAGAACTCAATCTGCAACTGGCCATGCCGGCAGCGGTGCGTGAAGAATTGCTGGCGCGCTGCATACGTGACCTCAGCAATGGCGGGCGTGGTGTTGGCAATCAGCTGGAATCAAACTTCATCAATCCCCTGTCGCGCGCCCTGTTTGAGCTGGAACTCGAAGGCAAGCAACGCGTCACCGTCATGGCAATTACCGAAGCCGATAAAGTCATCAGCCTGAACCTGCAATTGACATGAAGATTGCGATCAACAAAGCCCATTTTCCAGTCACTGTCCTGGGACCGGGTCGCCGCATAGGCATATGGTTACAGGGTTGCAGCATAGGTTGCAAAGACTGTGTGTCGCAAGATACCTGGGCCAGGGACAGCAGTAAAGAGATGACGGTGGCACGCCTGCTGAGCTGGTGCCGCGAGGTTAGCGCGGGACAGTTTGACGGCATCACTATTTCTGGTGGTGAACCGTTTGACCAGCCGCTGGCGCTGAAGGCCTTGCTTGATGGTTTGCTGCACTGGCGCAGTACGGCCGGGCTTGACGTGGACATTCTGTGTTACAGCGGTTATCCACTGGCTACCTTGCAAAAGAAACATACTGTCTTGCTGGAAAAACTCGATGCCCTGATACCTGAGCCCTTTGTCGCCAGCAGGCCTTTGACCCAGGCCTGGCGCGGCTCGTCCAACCAGCCCCTGGTGTTATTGTCCGATAGGGGCAGGGCGCGCATGCAAGCCTATGTCGACGCACCCATCACCGAGCATGACAAGCGCATACAGACCATGGTCGACGGCCAGCGTGTCTGGTATGTCGGCATACCGGGGCGCGGTGACATGCAGGCGCTGGAACAGCGTTGCGCAGAACGCGGCTTGCAGTTTGAACACGCCAGCTGGAGATCATAATTGAGTCAGCTGTATATACGTCGCTGCCCCGCATGTGAGACGGAGAACGCGCCTGAAGTCATGCGCTGTCAATGTGGCAGCCTGTTGTCGGGCATCGATCTGACAGAGAAGCGGGAAGCTGTAATAACATCATCAGTACCGCTGCAAACGTCGCCGCCAGCGCCCTTGCCAGCAGCGGCAGAGACGCAGCAGGCGATGCTCTGTGGCTATGACGATTGCGCGCAAACCAGCCCGCCTGGCAGTCAGCTTTGCCTGTATTGCAACCGCCCATTCGCTGTGCTGCCTGCAGCATTACCTGCATTGATGCCAGCGTCGGTACACGCACAGCCCGGTCGACAGATACAAAGCCTGTTATCACTGCCAGCCAGCTTGCGTGACCGCTTCCAGATCGTGCGGCCGCTGGCGACACAGGGGGCTGAAGCAGAACTCTTGCTGGTGCAGGATGTGACGGACGCGACTTTGCGCGTGGCAAAAATATACCGGCACGGCATCCATACCAAATCCGAAGTCAGCGAAAGACTGAAGGCGGTACCGGCAGAACACCGTGTGGTCGTGTTCGAATCCGGCCTGTCTGACGGCCATGCCTATGAATTGATGGAGTATTGCGAACTGGGTTCGCTGCGCCAGTTTATGCAAAAAAACATGCTGCCGGCCAGCAGGATGGAAAGCATCGTGCGTGAACTGACTACCGCTATTGCCAGCGTGCATGCGGTCGGCCTGATCCACCGCGACCTCAAGCCGGAAAACATCTTGCTGCGCACTCTGGACCCGCTCGACCTGGTGCTGACGGACTTTGGTATTTCTTCAGTACTCGATGCTACTCAAAGACTGACCGGTACGGCGCGCACCCTGCCTTATGCCTCGCCAGAAAGCCTGTCCGGGGTCATTGACGCCAAGGCCGATTTCTGGGCGCTGGGCATGATCATCCTGGAACTGACGCTGGGCCGTCACCCATTCGCCAGCCTGTCAGAAGCCGTTATCCTGCATTACCTGACCACGCGTGAGATAGAACTCAATGCCGTGCATGACAGCTATCTGCGCAAACTCTTGCGTGGCCTGCTGCTGCGTGACCCCAAGGCACGCTGGGATGAAACCCATATCATGCGCTGGCTGGCCCGTGACCGCAGCCTGCCTGACCCGGTCGAAACCATGGTCATGGCCGGTTTTCGCGAACCCTATCACATTGGCAATGATATCTGTCATACCAAGGAGCAACTGGCCGTTGGCCTGGCGCGCAACTGGGACGATGGTGTCAGGGATATCTCGAATGCCCAGTTGCTGTCCTGGTTCCGCGATGTGCAAAAAGACCAGAATGCCGTACGTGTCCTGCTCGACATGCGCCAGGACAAAAAACTCTCGGTTGATGTGCAGTTGCTGCGCCTGATCCTGCACCTGGCGCCGGGCATACCACCGGTATGGCGCGGCGAATCGATAGAATTGCCAGGCATACTTGCTTATGCCAACAAGGCGTTGAAGGGCGATGAAGCTGCGGCATCCTGGCTGCACCAGATCTATAACTATGGTGTGCTCGATACCTATGCGGATGCCGGTAACAAGGAGGTTGCCGGCATCGTCGGGAAATGGCCGCAAGCCTGCCGGCAGATAGAGCGCGAATGGCAAGACGCCCACAAGTTGATCGATGAGCAGACTGGCAAGCAGTTGCCAGGTGAACATCACAACATCGACAAACTCATGTATGGCCTGGAAGTCAATAACAATGCACCTTTGTATAAGTTGCATGCGCGCATCTTGGCCCTGGCCTATGATGAGCGCTGGCCAGATCGCCTGCGCAAGCGTCTGGTTGTTGCCTACGCGGGTTTGCAGGCTTACTGCCCCTGGCTGTCAGCCCTGGGCGACATTGAGCAGATGCAGCCGGCGTCCCTGCTGGTGGCAGAAGCCATGCTGCCCGAGGCCCAGCAGGCAGCAGAACGCCAGCAAAAGGCCGACGCCTGGAAAAAGAACAGCGAACAGGAAGAGGCGCAAGCCATCAAACAGGAAGTTCTGCAAAGCATCAGGGCAGTACGTATTGCCGCTACGGATAACCTGTTGCTGACCAATGCCGCCGTCGACCTGCGTGCTGCGCTTGACCAGTATTATGAACTGCTGATACGCCTGCGCGCATCGGGCAGTATCGAGCCAGGCTGGCAAGAGGCAAAAAAAGCAGCTCTCAGGGTGGAACATATTGCGGCAAAACTCAGCAAACTCGTTGATGCCCTGGCTGTCAGGCGTGCAGAGAATGAGGGCTGGAGCGCCCATGAATTGCAAATCGCAGTTGCTCTTGTCATGGTGGCTATCCCTATCTTTTTCCGCACCAGGGGTTTATACCTGGCCCTGGCGGCTTTTGCTGCCGTCGCTGCCTGGCGATATGTACCCAACCTGCTGACCATGCGAAAAATCCGTACCCTTGGTGAACAATTATAAAACCTGATGAGGAATGACCATGCCCGCCATCTTTGACAAACTGAATCTGAAAGACCAGGGCGAAATTCTGGTCATGAATGCACCGGCTTCTTTTGAGGCAGAGCTCGATTCCTTGCAAGGCGTCAGCATCGTCAGGGATGTGAAAGCGATCAAGAAAATCGGCTTTGCACTGGTGTTTGTCAGCAAGCAGCAGGAACTGGACAAGGTGTCGGCAGCCCTGGCCAAAAAAGTGGAGGGCGACGCTTTGCTATGGTTTGCCTATCCCAAGGGGACATCCAAAAAATATCAATGTGAATTCAATCGCGACAGCGGCTGGGATGTGATCAGGGCGGCGGGGTTTGATAGTGTGCGTATGGTGGCGATTGATGAGGATTGGTCGGCGTTGAGGTTTAGGCATACGGATTTTATTAAGCGTTGAGATGTAGGGTGTAGCGGTTTTTTTCTTTATGAGGATGTCAAGCATTCACAAAGCATGCTTTGCACCATCAATTTCTAAGCTGCTTGCAAGCAGCGTAGTGGAATGGTTGGGATGGGGATGGGTTTTCTGCGCAATGTGATTGTCTTTTTAACGTGCATTCGTTGATTGAAGATTGCCGGCCGGTGGTAGACCGGCGACTACTTACCTTTTTGCTTCGCCAAAAAGGTAAGCCAAAAAGGGTTGAAGCACTGCTTCAACAAGGCGTCGATTCCACTGCGCCGCTTGCAGGCGGCTTAGATGCTGGCAGCGCAAAGCGTGCTTTGCGAAACCCTGCCAACATCCCCCTAAAGGGGGTTCCCTTTGCTGCAAGTCAAAAAATGGGAAGGCTCGAAAACTCGCCTTCGGCCTTGCCCTTAGGAACATGCGCTTGCAAGCGCATGCCGTTACGCAGGCGTGCAGCATGCTGCACGAAACCCCTGCTGCACCTCAAACATCGATCCTTCTTTTTCCATTTTCTGCCTTGCAGCAAAGGCATCGACACATCGGAACTACTAAAGTCAAAAACTAAAATCAACAACAGCAACAGCAACAGCAACTTCAAAAACACCTCCAACACGACCTCTATACGTGTAATTTGATGTATTGTCGGCTATTCCTTTTGCCAGTCCTGATGAAATTGCCTCTTGGATTTGATTTTTCAATAGCAAATCATGCATGTCTTCATAGAGCAAATCCTGTATATGAAAACTGTGATAGTCCTCATTTCGCTATCGACCCGCGCTTTTGCCGGTACGGCCTATACTGAAGGCTGGCGTGGGTTTGCGGGCTGTTGGGTTTGGGTTGCGGTGCATCATATTTTCAAGCGAAGATAGCCAACATCATTTTCCTGATATAGAGGCCAGCACAGCCAGTGCTAACCTCGCCGCATAAGAATTTCATACCGGAGCATTCATGTCTGACCCTATACGTTTTTACTTCCAAGGCCAAATCCAGCAAGTCGATGATGTTGCGCCTACCCGCACCCTGTTGCAGCATTTGCGTGAAGACCGTCACTGCACCGGCACCAAGGAAGGTTGTGCCGAGGGTGATTGCGGGGCCTGTACCGTGGTGGTCGGTGAAATGAAAAATGGCCAGCTTGAATTGCAATCGGTGAATTCCTGCATACAGTTCATGCCTGCGCTTGACGGCAAGGCCGTGTTTACCGTGGAAGACCTGCAACAGGCGGATGGCAAGCTGCACCCGGTACAGCAGGCGCTGGTTGAATGCCATGGTTCGCAATGTGGGTTTTGCACACCGGGTTTTGCCATGTCCCTGTGGAGCCTGTACCTGAAAAAAGAAGGGCAGGACAAACCAGCCTGCCGCAAGGAAGTTGACGAAACCCTGTCCGGTAATCTATGTCGCTGCACCGGTTATCGCCCCATCATTGATGCAGCCAGGCGCATGAGTGAATTGCCGGCGGCGCAATTTGACCGTGCTGCCGTCATCGCCGGCCTGCAAGGCTTGCAGCGTGGCGAGATGTTCACTTACGAAGCTGACGGGCAAAGTTTTTTTGCACCGCGCACCCTGCAGCAACTGGCTGAAATCCGTGCTGCACAACCAAAAGCCACCATACTCGCCGGTTCTACCGATGTCGGCCTGTGGGTCACCAAGCAGATGCGTGAGCTTGGCAATATCATCTATGTGCGTGAAGTCGATGAACTCAAGCAGATCAGGACGGTCGACGGCAAGATGGAGATAGGCGCAGCGGTGTCACTCAATGACGCCTATGGTGCAATCTGCCGGCATTACCCGGATGAGCTGACCGAGATGTGGCAACGTTTTGCCTCGCAACCGATACGTAATACCGGCACCCTCGGTGGCAGTGTCGCCAATGGTTCACCTATAGGCGATTCTGCACCATGGATGATTGCTCTCGGTGCAGAAATAGTTTTGCGCAGCGTGCAGGGCCAGCGTGTGCTTTTGCTTGAGTCTTTCTATCTTGATTACATGAAAAAAGACATGCAGCCCGGCGAATTTGTCGAAGCCGTGCGTATTCCCCTGCCCAAGGCCGGACAGCATTTCCGTACCTATAAACTGGCCAAGCGTTATGACCAGGACATCTCGGCAGTCTGTGCTGCCTTTGCGGTGACGCTTGATGGCGGCATCGTGCGTGATGCGCACATTGCTTTCGGTGGCATGGCGGCAACTTCACGTCGCGCACCCAAGGCAGAAGCAGCATTGAACGGCCAAGTCTGGGATGAATCCACTCTGAAAAACGCCATGGCTTTGCTGGCTGAAGATTACACACCATTGACGGACATGCGCGCCAGTGCTGCCTACCGCATGCAGACAGCACAAAACCTCTTGCGCCGCTTCTGGCTGGAAACCAGGACAGACGCCCCCCTGAAGTTGCAGGCAGTGAATGTGTTTGCACCGGCTGCCACTGTTACCGCCTGAGCTCAGGAGAATAATATGAATACACAAACCGACGCTTTCCTGAACGATAAAAACCTGGCCGGGACCGATGCTGGCTGGGCCGAAGTGGGCAAGTCCCATCCGCATGAATCAGCCGTTTTGCATGTGCTCGGCGAGGCGCGCTATACCGACGATATCCCGGAAGTGCAGGGTACCCTGCATGCGGCGCTGGGTCTGTCTGCCAAGGCGCATGCCAATATCGTGTCCATGAACTTTGATGCAGTCAAAAGTGCCCGTGGTGTCGTTGCCGTATACACCGCCAAAGATATACCCGGCACCAATGATTGCGGCCCCATCATCCATGACGATCCGATATTGTCAGAAGGCCTGGTGGAATATGTCGGCCAGCCCATCTTTATCGTCGTTGCTGACACACATGACAATGCCCGCCGCGCCGTGCGCAAGGCAGAGATCGTCTACGAAGAATTACCCGCCATCCTGACCCCGCAGGAAGCGAAAAAAGCCCAGTCCTTTGTCTTGCCGCCGATGCGCCTGCAACGCGGTGATGCGCAGGCTGCGTTTGAACGTTCGCCCAACCGCATCAAGGGTGAACTGTATGTAGGCGGGCAGGAACAGTTTTACCTGGAAGGGCAGATTTCCTACGCCATCCCCAAAGAAGACCGGGGCATGCTGGTCCTGTGTTCTACCCAGCATCCGAGTGAGATGCAGCATGTGGTGGCGCATGCCCTGGGCGTGGCATCGCATCATATCGTGGTTGAATGCCGCCGCATGGGTGGTGGTTTTGGCGGCAAGGAATCGCAGTCTGCCCTGTGGGCGGCGGCAGCAGCGATTTCGGCAGCACAACTGAAGCGCCCGGTCAAACTGCGCGCTGACCGTGATGACGACATGATGGTGACAGGCAAGCGTCACTGCTTCCATTATGATTATGAAGTCGGTTACGACGATGAAGGCCGCATCATCGCCGCCAGGGTAGAGATGGTGTCGCGCGCCGGTTTTTCTGCCGACCTGTCGGCGCCGGTGGCGACGCGTGCAGTCTGCCATTTCGACAATACCTATTATCTTGGCGACGTTGATATCCGTGCCATGTGCGGCAAGACCAATACCCAGTCGAATACGGCTTTCCGTGGTTTTGGCGGCCCGCAGGGGGCGATTGCGATTGAATACATCATTGATGGCATCGCCCGTAACCTGGGCAAGGATGCACTCGATATACGCAAGATCAATTTCTATGGCCGTAATGACGAAGAAGGCCGCAACATCACCCAGTACGGCCAGAAGGTCGTCGACAACATCATCCATGAACTGACGGCAGAACTGGAAACGACCAGTCAATACCAGCAACGCCGTGCGGATATCAAGGCTTTCAACGCCAGCAGCCCGGTACTGAAAAAAGGCCTGGCCTTCACACCGGTCAAGTTTGGCATTGCCTTTAACGTCACTCACCTGAACCAGGCTGGTGCACTGGTGCACATCTATACCGATGGCTCTATCCTGGTCAACCATGGTGGCTGTGAAATGGGGCAGGGCGTCAATACCAAGGTGTGCCAGGTCGTGGCGCATGAACTGGGTCTTAACCTGAATAAGGTAAGGGCCACAGCGACTGATACCAGCAAGGTGGCCAATACCTCGGCGACTGCTGCATCAACCGGCGCCGATCTCAACGGCAAGGCAGCGCAGAATGCGGCCCACACCCTGCGTCAGCGCCTGGCAGAGTTTGCCGCAAAAACCTATGGCGGCGAAATCGCTGACGTCGGCTTCGCCAATGACCTGGTCAGGGTGAATGGTCTCGATATCCCGTTTGAAGCCCTGGTGCAAAAAGCCTACCTGGCCAGGGTACAACTGTGGTCTGACGGTTTTTACGCGACACCGGGTCTGCACTGGGACCCGAAAACCATGAGTGGTAATCCCTTCTCTTACTATGCCTATGGGGCGTCGGTATCTGAAGTTATCGTCGATACCCTGACCGGTGAATGGAAACTCTTGCGTGCCGACGCCCTGTACGATGCCGGCCAGTCGCTGAATCCGGCCATCGACATCGGCCAGGTGGAAGGGGCTTTCATCCAGGGCATGGGCTGGCTCACTACCGAAGAACTGTGGTGGAACAAGGGTGGCAAGCTGATGACACATGCGCCTTCGACCTACAAGATACCGGCGATCTCGGATTGCCCTGAAGATTTCCGTGTCAACCTGTTCAAGAACCGCAATGTGCAGGACAGCATACATCGCTCCAAGGCCGTCGGCGAGCCGCCCTTGTTGCTGCCATTCTCGGTGTTTTTTGCGATACGTGATGCGATTGCCAGTGTGGGCGATTACCGCTACAACCCGCCACTGAATGCACCGGCCACCAGCGAGGCGATTTTGCATGCCATCAATGCAGTCGGGCGCATGGCTGCACAGCCTGTCACACCGGAATAATGGGGTCATCATGAAGCACTGGTTAACTGCGCTTGCCAGCGTCAGCGCACCAAAAATACTGGTGACGGTGGCCACCGTACTCGGTTCCGGCCCACGCGAACCCGGCGCCAAGATGGTGATTACCGCCGATGAATTATTCGATACCATCGGTGGCGGTCACCTGGAAATGAAGGCGACAGAAATCGCCCGTGCCATGCTGGCCATGCCGGATACCATGCTGGCTGCACAGCGGCGTCTGGAGCGCTTCCCGCTGGGCCCCAGCCTGGGTCAGTGTTGTGGCGGTGTCGTGCACCTGGCCTTTGAGCGGGTGGCCAGTGATAATCTCACTCACCTGAATTGCCTGAACCAGCGCTGGCGCCTGGGCCTGGATACCTGGCGTCTGCTGGCGCTGGACAGTGATCAGGCAGTGACGCTATGTGATGACAATGCCACCCACCTGGCCGGGCCAGTCTGGCCAGCCATTTTGCCTGTTGCGATAGATGTCCTGACGGCCTGTCAGGTCCTGACTGATACCACGGGCCAGCGCTGGCTGCTTGATTCCTGCCTGGCGGAAAAGGCGCACCTGATGTTGTTTGGCGCCGGCCATGTTGGCGCCGCCATCGTCCGCGCCCTGGCAGACCTGCCCTGTCGCATCACCTGGGTGGATGAACGTGAGGACATGTTCCCGACACGGCTGGCCGCCAATGTCATTGTCGAAGCGACCGATACACCAGAAGCCCTGATCGCCGGTGCTGCACCGGGCACGTCTTTTCTGGTGATGACACATAGTCATGCACTGGACCGGCGTCTGTCCGAACATATACTGCGACGTCATGATATCTGCTGGTTTGGTCTGATCGGTTCACAAACCAAGCGCGTGCAGTTCGAACGCCGCCTGCGCGAACGTGGCATACCGGCCACGCGCATGACCGACATGGTCTGCCCCATAGGCTTGCCCGGCATCCATGGCAAGCAACCGGCTGTGATTGCTGCATCGGTCGTCGCCCAGCTCCTGCAGGTGTGGGAGGAGCATGAACTGCAGCAGCAAAAGGCCCTGGGCCGTATGTTGACAAAAATAGCAGCATCCGCCAGCCAGATAACAGGCAAGACAGCGAATCCGGAGGCAAAGGCAGAAATAATGGATAAAGAAGAATGTCACTTGCTGGCTAAGCGTTAAACTCTCGCTGTTAGCGCTTAGCACCACAGTATTGTCCCATGCGAACAGAATGCCGGGCTGATTAAAACAGGCCCGGTTTGATTGCGCCTGCAAGGATGAATTGCAGAACAGAAATTCAAGAAAGACCATCAGATGACTACTTCTCCATCAGGCAACAGGCACGACGCTGGCCTGCAAGCTTATCGCGCCAGTGTGCTGCATTTCAAACAGGACCCGGCCTTTCATGCACAGTCTTATGACTGGCATGAAGACGGCTTGCTTATCGTCAGCAATGGCAGGATAGAGGCAGCCGGTGATTATGCTCAGTTGCACGCCAGCCTGCCGGCAGGTACAGAAGTCATTGATTACCGTGGCAAACTCATCGTGCCCGGTTTTATCGACACCCACATCCATTATCCGCAGACCGACATGATTGCCTCGCCGGCACCGGGTTTGTTGCCCTGGCTGGAAACCTATACCTTCCCGACCGAGAGGCAGTTTTCCGACCCTGAACACGCCGGTGAAGTGGCCCGCTTCTTTCTTGACGAATTGCTGCGCAGTGGCACCACGACCGCCATGGTGTATTGCACCGTGCACCCGGAATCTGTCGACGCCTTCTTTACCGAGAGCGAGGCGCGTAACCTGCGCATGGTGGCCGGCAAGGTCCTGATGGACAGGAATTGCCCTGAATTCTTGCGTGATACAGCAGAAGGCGGTGTGCGTGACAGTGAGGCCCTGATCAAAAAATGGCATAAGCGCGGCCGCCAGCTGTATGCGATTACGCCGCGCTTTGCGCCGACATCAACTGAAGCGCAGATGCAACTGGCCGGTGAGCTGGCGCGCGCTTATCCCGATACCTTCCTGCAGACCCACGTGGCAGAAAATACTGATGAAGTGGCCTGGGCCAAAGAACTCTTCCCCTGGGCGCGCAGTTACCTCGATGTGTATGATCACTATGGCATGTTGCGCCCGCGGTCCATGTATGGCCACTGCATCTGGCTCGATGATGGCGACCGTGCACGCATGGCAGAAACCCAATCGGCGGTGGCAATGTGCCCGACTTCCAATCTTTTCCTTGGCAGCGGCCTGTTTGATTTTGAAAAAGCCGATGCCCAGAATGTGCTGTTGTCGCTGGCGACCGATGTAGGCGGCGGCACTTCATTCTCGATGTTGCGCACCATGAATGCCGCCTACAAGATGGCCCGTCTGGGCGGCACCTACCTGCCTGCATTACGCATGTTTTACCTGGCCACCCTGGGCGGTGCGCGCAGCATGCAGCAGGAAGGTACGATAGGCAATTTCGTCAGGGATGCCGAAGCCGATTTCATTGTTCTCGATCCGCAGGCAACACCATTGCTGGCGCGCCGCAGCAAGCACACTGACAGCCTCGATGAGTTGCTGTTTGCACTGGCCCTGCTCGGTGATGACCGCACTGTTGCCGCGACTTATGCTGCAGGCAAACTGGTGCATCAGCGTCCGGCGTGAAATTATTGCCTGATTGGCTTAAGATGGTGGGCATCGTTCAACCGCCTTAAAGGATAAGCATGCCCACCATTAATGTTCAAATGTTTGAAGGCCGTACGCTGGAACAAAAGCGTGCCTTTGTCAAAGCCGTTACCGAAGCCAGCAGCCAGACCCTGGGCTGTTCACCCGATGCCGTTGATATCATCATCACGGAAGTGAAGCGTGAAGACTGGGCTAGTGGCGGCACGCTCTGGTCGGATAAAAAATAAGAGGCTATTGTGAAATTAACCTGGCGTTGTTGCGCCTCCCGAACGTAAAACCCGGTACTAAAGTACTGTCTGCGTCGGCGACGGTGTAGTCGGGGTTTCAGACAATATATTGTCTGCCGACGTAACGGGCACCCCTTGCAAGGGGTGCTTCCATAGCGCGTTAGCCTAGCCATCTTAATTTCGCAACAACCTCTAAGCATTACTCTGTCTTCAACTTACCCTTGATAATTGCCTGACTGGTTTCGCGCAATTTTTGCAGGACAGGGCGCTGGCGCAGGATCTCGCATTCCGAATAGGACGCGTCAGTGCTGATGCCAGTCAGTGACAGCGCACCTTCTTTCAGGCCATAGTCAATGCGGGTTTCCTTGCTGCCGCTGAGTATGGTACCTACTGCCAGGCTGATGGCCGTATCGCCATGTACCTGCATGTTGTCTAGCACCTTGCCACCGGATTTGGGACACTGGTTGACATAACTGCCTATGGCGCGCGCCCTGGGGTTGACGGTCAGCGCCTTGAAGACACCGCTATTGCTGCTGCCCGCTGCCGCATAGATGATGTCCACACCTTCGGCCAGCATGGCCCTGGCCAGTGCTTCTGCACGGCCTGCATCATTGAAAGGCTGGCTGCCTTCTATCCAGGCGATATTGTTGAGGGTTATGTCAGCCTTGACTGACCTGGCGCCAGCGACAAAGGCATCGACAGTCTTTTGTTTCAACGGGGTTTTTACGGCGCCAATGATGCCCAGCTTGCCACTGGCTGACATCATGGCTGCTTCCATACCTGCCAGGTAACCGGCCTCGGTTTCCCTGAAACTGATGCACAGCAGATTCGGTGGCGGATTGCTGATGCATTGTTCCAGTATCACAAAGCGTACCTGCGGTGCAGTACGCGGCACGGTATCCAGTAATTCCCTGAATTCATAACCGATCATGACAATGATACTGGCGCCTTGCCGGATGGCGTTTTCCAGTTGTTTTTGCCTGCCGCTGCGGTCAGGCTGGCTGGACAGTGTCGTGGCCTGCATCTGGTACAGCAGCGCCGCTTGCCTGATGCCTTCGCTGCCTTGCTGCAGGTAGGGATCGTCATTGTCGGGGACGGGCCGTACGTAGAATATTTTCTGTGTTTCCACTGCGTGAAGGTCGCTTGCCGCCAGTGCAACGATGAGCAATAACAAGGCCTGGAAAATGAATCGCGGCTTGTGGATGTGCATGTCTTCCTCCGTATATTTTTCTGCTGGCTTCAAGGACAGCATGAGTTTTTATCTTGGAGGAAAAGCAGAGCCGAATAACGTATTGCGGGTAATAAAGAATATTGATGGCAGGGGATAATGGGGGAGGGGGCTTGTGCTAGCACAAGCTTGTTGCCAAGGGCCCGCCCAACAAGTGCCTGTTCAGGAGTGCCGCGCCATTAATCGCTTGATATCGGCACCCGCATCCAGGTTCACCCCGAAATGCTCCCGCAATATCTGACGATACTCGGCTTCATCCGCAATGCTGTGCACATGCCTGTCTGCTGTCCTGGTCATGATGCATTTGTTATTTGACACACTGATACGTCCATCCGGGGTCGCGATGGAGCAGATTGATTTTTGTGTGAAGTGTGATGCCGGCGAAGTCTGTTGATACAGGCACATATCATAAAAATCTTCTATCGCATGATCGCGCAGACTGAAACAGTATTCCGGGTGTGCTGCCGCTCCATCCCTGGCCTGCATCAGAACCAGTTGTCCGCCTTCACCCGCTTGCAGAGAATAATGCATGCCCAGTTCATGCACACCGTCGCCATGAAGCGATAAAGGTGTGCGGAAGCAATCGCCAAAACCGACATCGGCCAACCAGCTTTGCCCCTCGGTTTTCACCAGCAACAGCATATGGTCAAAATCAGGTCCGTACTGCTGACCATTGAATACCTTTGCAGAAAGGCGGCTGACTGCAAATCCCAGGCTTTCCAGCAACAGGCCAAACAGGTGGTTGAGTTCATAGCAAAAACCACCACGTTTTTTATGTGAAACCTTGTCCAGCAAGGCGCTTGGCGACAGGTTAAGTTTTCGCCCCAGGCTGATGTCAAGATTTTCAAAAGGGATGTGCTGCAGATGTGCCTGATGCAAGGCCGTCAGCACTGGCAAGCTGGCTGTACGCGGCCCTGTGTAGGCCAGTCGGTCAAAATAAGCATCCTGGTCCTTGTCATTGAGCATGAAGCAGTTCCTCCTTGTATGCCTGAATTTTCTCAGCATGTTCGCTGTAATTGAAGCCTTGCTCACAGCTGGCATACAGCATTCCCTGGTATTGCATGCCCAGATAAGCGAAGGTCAGCCTGAAGACGTCTTCAAAACAGGTGGCCGGTATGGCATCGCAACCTGTGCCCAGCAAAGCCGCTTTTTTGCCGCGCAATTGCCGCCCCAGGTCTTTCTCCGTTTTGAGCAGGTCCGATATCCTGTCCATGAAAATTTTCATCCTGGCGCTTGGTGCATACCAGTACATCGGCGTTGCCAGCACGATGCGGTCAAACTGCAGAACCTGTTTCATCAGGGGCAAGAAATCGTCATCACGGTTCTTGAATTCATAATCGAAAGGGGCAATTTCATACTGGCTCAAATCGATGAGTGTCGCCTGTATCTCTTCGGCAAATACCCTTGCCAGGGCCAGGGTATTTCCAGGACTCCTGGAGCTGCCGACAAGAATGATGGTGCTGGCGGTGCTGGTGGTGGACATCGGAATACGGTTGACTAGGCAAAGTCTGCAATATACTCCGCCGCTGGATTTCTTGCAGAAGGCGGCTATACACCCGTTGCCAGACTACGCACCATGGCCGTTGCAGTGGCTGTCGCAATCAGGCAGTCATCCTGATATAACTCCCCTGCCAGAAAACAGATATCCTTGCCGCGTTTGACTATGCGTGCCTTGCCCTGTATCAGGCCGACCCTGGCTGCGCGCTGATAGGCCACATTCAGGTTCAGGGTAGGGGCAAATTCGCCGGCTGCCAGGGTTGCCGCCAATGCCGGTCCCATGCAGTCATCAAGCATCGCCGCCAGAAAGCCACCCTGGATATTACCTGCCGGGTTGGTAAATTCTGGCCGGGCCTGAAATTCCACTTCTATGGTGCCAGCTGCTCCATCGATGGCCGTAAAGCGTATGCCCAGTGTCGCTGCTGCCGGTGGCGGTGGCAGAGCACCATTCTGTATCTGCCAGAAAAAGTTATTCTTGTCCATGGTGTCGATAGTCCCTCCAGTGTTGAAGGGCAGTATAAACCGTGACAAACTTGCTTGCTCAGCCAGCCTGTTTTACATAGGAGCGCAGAGCATCCTGCAAGCTGCTGGTGGGCAGCGTCCCGAGAAATTGTTCGAGCTTGCGCCCGCTCAGACGATGTGGCCGATGCCATAGGTAACGCATTTTGGTGACAGCTTTCATCAGGGGCGAGAACAGTCCGAGTATCTGCATCATCCACCAGGGCATGGGTTTGACCTTGAGTGACCGGCCACTCAATTCTTCGAGTGCAGCATGCATCTCTTTGCCAGTGGCGGTGATACCGGGATAATGCATGATGTCAAATGCCGGTAGTTGCTGACGCTGGGCGGCAACCCGGACAAACACTTTGGCCAGGTCAGGCAGGTAAGCCCAGGCATGGGGCAAATCATCGGGCCCCATGTGGGTAACGACCCCTTTGTCCAGCGATTTCGTTATGGCCATGTCAAGCCAGGTGCCGCTTCCACCGATAAAATCACCGGCCCGCAAGATGACGCAATGCAAACCCTGCCTGCTTGCCTGCTCCAGCGATTGTTCCATTTCTATCCGTTGCGCTGCCTTGGCGGTATTGGCATTGAATGGTGTATCTTCTTCCAGTACTGGCGGGATGTCAGCACCGTAGTTATACACATTACCCGGCACCATCAGCAGGGCACCGGCCGATCTGGCGATCTCTATGACGGCAGCGGTCGCCGGCGGCAACAGCTTTTCCCAGCGCGCATAGTCAGGGTTGATGGCATTGATCACCACATCGATAGCAGGGACTGCGGCCAGTATGCGTCCGGTATCAAGCACATCGGCTTGCAGGTACTCAACCCCGGCTGGGGAATGCAAAGGCGCAGCAGAGCGTGCCTGGGCAATCACGCGCCAGCCGGCAGCTGCGAAAGCTTTGACGGCGGCCTGGCCCAGCCGGCCTTTGGCGCCGAGCACCAGGACGGAGGGGCTGGGCGAAAGACTGGATTTGCTCGCAAGGTTCATGGCTGTACTCCTGTTTGGGTTCAAGTAAATCAATGTGATGCAGGTATTTTCATGTCAGGCAGATGTATTTACAATGAGCATTCAAGCATGGCTTTCATGCATAATTGAATACCTTGAGGGCGATGATGTCGACCATGCCATTTGACCCGACCCAGACGGACTGGAACCTGATACGCGGTTTTGTTGCAGTAGTCGAACATGGCTCGCTCACACGTGCGGCAGAGATGCTGGGATTGAGCCAGCCCACGCTATCAAGGCAGATTGCCGAACTGGAAAAAACGCTGGGCACGGTCCTGTTTGAAAGAGTGGCGCGTGGCCTGAAGCTGACACGGACAGGGGAAAACCTGGTCGAGCCAGCGCGTCACATGATGTCGGCTGCCCGCTCCCTGGGGATCGCCGCAGCTACTCAGGACAAAGACTTGCAGGGTACCGTCAGGATTACCGCCAGTGAAATAGTGTCAGCTTTTGTTTTGCCACCCCTGTTGTGCGAGCTGGCACAGCACTGCCCGGAAATACAGATAGAACTGGTGGCCAGCAACCAGGTCAGTAATTTGCTCGAACGCGAGGCAGATATTGCCATACGCATGGTCAGGCCGCACCAGGCGGCCCTGATCACCCGTCACCTGGCGGACTGGCCCATAGGCATCTATGGGCATCGTGATTACCTGGCGAAATTGCCGGCCCTGCCCCGCACGGCGCTGGGTGTTCCTCTGTCCCAGATGCCGCAGTACCGCTGGCTGGGCATGGATCAGTCAGACCAGTATATCGCCGGTTTCAAGGCGGCTGGCCTGACAGTTGATCGCAGTTTCTTTGATTTCCGTTGCGATAACCACCTGGTGATCTGGCAAGCCTTGCTCCAGGGCCTGGGCATAGGTATCGCAACGTGCTGGATGGCAGAAAGACACCCTCAATTACAACAAGTCATGGCTGACCAGGTCCTGGCCCCCTTGCCTGTCTGGCTGACCACACACAGGGAACTCAGGTCCAGCAAACGCATACGTACAGTGTTTGATTTTCTGGCTGAAGGCTTGTTGCAGCAGCGCTTTTAGTCGGGAACAGCAATGATCACCAGTGATTCCCCGACATGCTCTCAAAGAGTACGGACATAGTGATAGCCATCCAGCGTCAGGCCATTGATGACAGACATTTCTTTCACGCTCTGCTGTAGTCTGAAGCCATTCTTGCTCAATACTCTGGACGAGGCTGGATTATCCACCGTCACATAGGCATCAATCTGTGCCAGACTCAGTTCGTTCCGGGCATGCTGCAATATCTGCTGTACGGCGACGGTCGCCAGACCACGTCCGGCGGCGCGTGAAGCCAGACGGTAGCCGAGATCGGCCCGGGATTTCTCTTTATCTATATGTCGGAGGTTGATGCGGCCGATCATCGCATCGCCGTCATCGAGGATGAGTGCCGGATACATCAGACCCGCCTTGAAGTGATTCAGGCATTCTTCGACGTGTTGTACTATTCCTTGCCGCGTATAAAAAGCGTCCCCACGGCCATAGATGAACTGCTCAAACCAGGCGCGGTTATCAAGTTCAAACTGCATCAGTGCCGGTATGTCTGTCGCTTGCAAAATCCTGATTTTCAATTTGCGTTCTCCAAAAAATCTGCTTTCCAGTTGACCAGACAGGTGCAAGCCAGTAGCAGACTGGCCGCCACCATGTACGCTACCGGTATGCCACAAAGCTGCGCCACTGCTCCCCATGTGATGCTGCCCAGGGTCTGGCCGGCAGCGGCTGCCAGCAGGTAGATGGAAATGGTGCGCGCCCTAATCGCATTGGGAAATGCCATCTGTGCCCGACTGTTCAAAGTCGTGACCAGGAGCGACCAGGCCATGCCGCCAGCCACTACCGTACATAGCAACAGTTGCCAGCAGGTGCAGAGACCCAGTGCCAGCAACATGCCTCCATATGCCAGCAGCGCCAGCATGAACAGGCGTGCTCTTGAAAAATGACGCAGCAACACTGGCATGCTGGTTGCGCCGAGTACCGCTCCGCCACCAAGACATGCCATCAACATGCCAAAGCTGCCTGCATCTCTGTGTAAGACCTGCTTCACCAGCAAAGGCAACAAGGCGGAGAATGCATTTGCCGCAAAAAACAGGCAAGCCGCGTACAACAGCAACTGACGAAAATTACGTGATTGGAAGGCAAAAACGCAGCTTGCTTTCAGACTGGTGGAGATGGCTGCTGTAGCAGAGTCTGGAGCAGCAGAGCAGGTGGCCGATTCCTGCTGCAACCATTGCCAGTAGATGCCGAGCAGGCCAAGAAAGCTCAGGGCATTTAAAAGAAACAAGCCACCCGCGCCGGAATAAGCCAGCAAGGCCGCACCAAGCAAAGGACCGGCCAGGGCAGTCATGTTATAGCTGAGGTTATTCAGCGAAGCGGCCGCTTCTATTTCCGTTCTGGTCACCAGGGTAGACATTGATGCCTGCCAGGCTGGCAGGCGAAAGGCTGTTCCGGCTCCCGTCAAGAAAGTCAGCAAGAGCAAGGCCGGTACGCTGGCCTTGCCGGTGTAGTCAAGCAAGGCCATGCAGGCTGCTGTCAGCAACATGGCAAAATTGATCATGAACAGCAGCCTGGCCCTGTGCATGGCATCGGCCAGGACACCGGCAGGCAAAGCAAACAGCATCATCGGCGCCCAGGTGGCTGCCTGGACCAGGGTGGCTGTCACTGCTGACGTTGTGCTCGATGCTATTAGCCAGCTTGCTGCATACGCCTGCATCCAGCCACCCAGATTGGAGACCAGATTCGCCAGCCACAGCGAACGATAGCGTGCGTGACGCAGCGGTTGTAGCAATGCGGGCGCAGGCCTGCTTTGCAGAATGATTTTTTGTAGCACGGTGTATGGCACGATGAGTTCTGTTGACGCAAAACAGTCTACGTAGCGGGCGCAGCCATGGTCAATCTTGATTCCGGCAATCAAGATAAAAATAATTGAAGCTTTCTTGCGCAGGCAGATGCAAGGCCGTGGTCATGAAACAATTTATAATCAGGGCATGAACCCTGACCAAGATCACAAGCCCGACCTGACGGCAAACGAGGCCGCCCGGCTGCTGGGTGTCAGTCTGTCTACGTTGTATTCCTATGTCAGCCGTGGTTTGCTGATTTCTGTGGCTGACGGCACTGCGCGCAGCAAACGTTATCCCTATGACGCAGTGATGCGGCTGGCGGCACGCCGTGCTGATGGCAAGCGCGCCGGTCATCAGGTTACCGCCGCCATGAACTGGGGTGTACCGGTGATGGAAAGCACCATCTCGCATGTCAGTGGCGGCAGTTTGTACTATCGCGGTCATGATGTCTGCCGGCTGGCAGACCAGATAACACTGGAAACCACGGCCTTGCTGCTATGGGGCTATCCACAGGCTGATTTTTTTGAATGTCCGGTGCCGAAAATAGCCGAAGCAGAACTACTGCTGGCAAGACAACTGAGTGCCGGTATGGGCAAGCTGGAACAGGCGCTTGCCTTATTGGGTCCGCTGACGCACAGGCTGGATCTGCATGCCACGGAAGCACCAGCGATGTTTTTTGATGCTGCTACCTTCATGCGCCTTTTGGCGGCCTTGCTGCTGGACCAGGTTGTTGACTGCACGGCCCTGCATGAGCAGGTAGCCAGGGCCTGGCAAGCCAACGCTGCTCAGACAGAAATAATACGGGCCAGTCTGGTGCTGCTGGCTGATCATGAATTGAATGCCTCTACTTTCACGGTGCGTTGTGTCGCTTCTGCCGGAGCCAGTCTGGCTGCGACGCTCAGCGCAGGCCTGGCCGCTTTGTCCGGGCGCAGGCATGCTGGCGGCAGCAAGCTGGCCAGGGAGATGATCATTGGCGCCCTGGCAGCATCCGATGCCAGCGTCTGGATAAGGCAGTTTTACCGCAGGCATAAAGCTGCCGGCGCCGGTTTTGCACATCCCTTGTATCCGGCAGGTGACCCGCGCGCGCAATATCTGCTAAAGCAGCTGGAACAGGTAGCGGGTGAGCAGCCGCAAGTGAAAAAGATATTTGCTATTGGCCGTATTGCCATGCGGGAGACCGCAGCTTTGCCCAATGCCGACTTTGCCCTGGCGGCATTGCAGCTTGCTTTTGGCTGGCCAGATCATGCTGCGGAGGTTTTGTATGCCCTGGCCCGTTCGGCTGGCTGGGTAGCCCATGCCGCCGAACAGCAGGCTGATGGGAAAATGATACGCCCCAGGGCACGCTATATAGGCAAGTTATACCGGCAAATCTGATTGCACCAGGTCACAATGAATTTGTAGACTTTCGGTCTGGTTACTGTGTAGTGTAAAGCCCCGCATCAGCAATTCTTTTTTCACCAGTTCCAGCGCTTCACGGTAGATATCCATACGCTTTTTTTGCCATGCCAGCGGCGTGAATACGCTGAGTGGCAGTAGCCGTACCCGCCGTCCATGCAGGCGAAAAGACAGATCGATATGGGTGCCGTCCACGTCGTGGCCATTGCTGCCAAAGATGTCGGCAATCTCGGCTTTGCGTTGCCTGTAGATGCAGCCAAACAGCCAGATGCCGGCACGCCGGAACCATGTCCTTGCCTTGCCCAGTTCAGAAGCGCGCGGCTCATAGGCGCGTGTCAGAATCAAACCCAGGTGCGAGGGCAAGGCGGCCTGCATGTCCTGAATTTTTTGCCAGGCCAGCGCATTGATCAACACTTGCCGCGCAGGCCAGCGTGGCTGTATCTGTATATTGCCACTGGTACCCGGCGGCAAGCGGACTAATGCAAGAGCCGTTTCGTGTATTGCGGTATCCCTCGTCATCTCATTCACCATTGATATCGTAGCGGTCTATATCAAACAGATACCAGTTGCCGCCAGCATTGACAAAGATCATCCGGTAAGCCGCTGCGGCTTCCCTGAAGGCTGAAAATGGGGCAACATGCCAGGCCTCTACCAGGGCAAAATCGGCAACGCCATCGCCGTCAAGGTCCGCACCATGTACCGCTGCTTTTGTGAATTGCTCGAACAGTTGCTTCCTGGTCTTTGTATCGTATTGCAGCTCTTTGGGTTGACCCCAAGTCCATTTGAAATCAGCTGGCAAGGCAGGTGATAATTGGCTCTTGCTGTAAAAATAAAATACCGGTTCAGTTGAGGCCGTAGTTGATCCAACTCTTTGCGTCAGGTTTTTTACAGGTTCCTGCTGGGTAGCGGGGCCGCCAGCACGAAAACCGTCTTTGCCAGACTGCTCATCGCTGATTTTATATCTGGGGATACTGGTTTCCGATTTCAATTTTCCGTCGAGCATCAGCACATGCTTTTGCACGGGTGTCTGTAAAAAAACATCAAGCTTGCCTATGTCCCACCAGCCTCTTAGCGTAACGCCAGCTGTTTCGTAATTGGTCCAGTAAGGACCATCCAGTACCCTGATTGCGTAAGACAGTTGAAACTGTGCAGATATTTCTTCCGGTCCGGCCAACGGCCTTGCGATATCAGACAAGGACGTGAAATACGAAGGCCGTGCAGGCGGCAGCTCAAGCTGTCGCAACATCACCAGGATGCCAGGATAGAACAAATTGATATTCAGGGCAGTCGCGGCCGTCAGGGTTTGCTTGTCAGGTTGTGCTTGTGCATGAGCCAGTTTTTGCAGTTCTACCCAGGGGGCGGGTGCTTTCATGTCAGCCATGCGTGCACCGATGACGCCATCGCGCATGCGCTGCTTCATGGCCTCGAATTCAGGTATGGGGAAACGTTTGATAGGTGGTCGTCTTTCCCCGGCAAAACGTGGAATGGCAGTTTCCAGCGTTTTTTGTTTCTCACTCAGCATGGTGGCCTGGAAATATTCTCCGGATGACAGCAGACGCCGCAAGCCAGGTTCCAGCCAGAATGCACGCGCAGGTGAACGCCCGGGACTGTCTTCATCCACGTCTTCCAGACGCAGGGCCTGTGTACCAAGCAGATTGCAGGCGACAAAACCCTGTTGTCCCTCACCCCAGCGGATCGCGCAAAATTGCTGACTGGAAGCTGCCGCATCAAGCTGTACCTGTGTATTGGCAGGCAGTTGCGTCAATATTGTGGCCTTGCTTGCTGGCCTGGCCCTGACATTGACCCAGGAGCCATGCACCCAGCGCAGTTGGTCTGTATCTTGCCCGGCCATCACTGACTCCATGCAGAAAATGAATGATATAGAAAGCAGCAAGGCAGGGGTTTTTGTCATGACGGGATCAGGCCTGGGCTTGTACATAAGCAAGCGCAGCATTTGCCAGTGCTGCAAATTTTTTGCCATGGTTTGCCGTCAGCGCCACCCACTCTTTCATGGGCCTGCCTTTACCGGACGGATCCCACAAGGCTGCACCCGCCAACGCCATTGCCGAGGTATGGGTATCGCCTGGCAGCTTGAATACCACCGTGTCTTTATGCTGGGCGACAAAGGCCTTGCCTTTGACCTTGAGACAGGCCTTACCAAACATCTGGCCTGTTTCCACCATTGCATTTGCAGCGAAAGCCTGCACCAGTTTTTCATACTCTGCCAGGGCGTCAGCCATGATTATTCCTTTTGACAAGATGTGGGATATCGACGTCAGGTAATGTCCAGAAAATACGCGCGGTTTGCACCAGACTCTGGTGCGGGGTCAGGGGCGGCTATCCAGCCCAGTGATTCATAAAGTCTGATCGCACTGTGCATATTGTCCCAGGTGTCAAGATGCAGGCCCGTATAACCGAGTTGCCTTGCCTTTTCCAGCGCATGGGTGAGCAATGCCCGCCCTATACCCTTGCCACGCAATTGATGGTCGACGTGGAAACCAAATAATTTACCCTGATGCTGGTCGATCTCCTGTACGGCCACACAACCATATATTTCACCGGCATACACAGCCACCAGTTCTATGGTGTTTTTACTCTCGGGAAATCCCGCGTTGCCTATGGCCGCATCAAGGCCGTCAAATTCTGCAACGATACCAAAATCACCAAGTGATGTTTGTACTATGTCACGTATCCGTGAGTTGTCAGAGGCGATTGCCGGCCTGATGGTCAACTGTTTTTCTACTGCCATATTGTCCCTGTATAACTCGCTGCCTGGATGTATAGCATAACAAATTCTGTTTGACGTCAGCTCAAATGAAAAAAGGCAGTGCAAATAATTGCACTGCCTTTTTCTGTTCTAACCGGAAGAGTTTAACCCGCACCCAGGTAAATAAACTTGAACAGGAATACTGCGGCAATGATCCAGACGATGAACTTGACTTCCTTTGCACGACCAGTGAACAGTTTCAAACCCGCATAGGAGATGAAGCCAAACGCCACGCCATGCGCAATCGAATAAGTGAAAGGCATGAACAGCGCGGTAATACCCGCAGGTATGCTCTCCGAAGTATCGCTCCAGTCTATGTCAACCAGTTCTCGCAACATCAGACAGGCAACATAAAACAGGGCCGGTGCGGTAGCATAGGCAGGCACTACACCCGCCAGGGGAGCAATGAACAGGCAGGCGAGGAAGAGCAGGCCAACGGCCACTGCCGTCAGGCCAGTGCGGCCACCAGCCTGCACGCCTGCGGCACTTTCGATATACGCAGTGGTGCTGGAAGTACCGAGGAAGGAACCGGCAACGATCGCTGTACTGTCAGCCAGCAGCGCGCGGTTCAGTCTTTCCATCTTGCCATTCACGAGCAAGCCTGCCCGGTTGGCAACGCCCATCAAAGTGCCCGTCGCATCAAACAATTCAACCAGGAAAAACACCAGCACCACATTCAGGATGCCGACAGACAAGGCGCCCATGACATCAAGTTTGAACAGGGTAGGGTCGAGTGAGGGCGGCATAGAAACGACACCGTGGAAGGTATTGCCGCCAAAGAAAAAACTCAGTATTGTCACCGCCAGAATACCGATGAGAATGGAACCGCGTACCTTGAACTTGTCCAGCGTCACAATCAAAAAGAAGCCCAGTGCTGCCAGAATAGGCGGTGCCTTGTGCACATCGCCTATGCCTACCATGGTGGCTGGATTAGCTACCACAATACCTGCATTTTTCAACGAGATCAGGCCCAGGAAAAGACCTATGCCTACCGTGATGGCAGTACGTATGGATTGAGGAATGCCGTTGACGATCATCTCGCGCAGTTTGAAGACGCTGACAGCGATAAACAGACAGCCGGAAATAAATACTGCACCCAGGGCAGCTTCCCAGGGTATCCCCATACCCTTGACCACGGCGTAAGTGAAATAGGCATTGAGACCCATGCCGGGCGCCAGCGCCATCGGGTAGTTGGCGTACAGGCCCATGATCATGGTGCCGATGGCGGCGGCAACGCAGGTGGCTACAAAGACCGAGTCCTTGGGCATGCCGGCGTCACCGAGTATCGAAGGGTTGACGAAAATGATATACGCCATGGTCAGGAAGGTGGTCAGGCCTGCCAGCAATTCTGTGCGTACATCAGTACCGTTTTCGCGCAGCTTGAAAAAACGGTCGAGAAATGAAGTCTTCTCATCGCCATGACTGACGGGCCTGGCGGTTTCTGTGCTGGCCGGAATTTGTTCGGAAGTTAACACTGTAGTCTCCTCAGATTGGATTTACCAATTGATCATTTTTAATTTGTGAAATGCACGATATCCTAAAAATTTCGAGATCAAAGCTGAGCATTTTCTATAGATGCTATTTGATTTTGAATATGAAGCTATTTGCTCACACCGCTTTTAACCAATAATCAGGCTGGGCGTAGATGGCTTTGAGGGTATCGATAAAAAAACGGGTCTTGGCTGGCAGGTGACGTTGTTGCGGGTACACGGCAACGATGTCGTACTGCGGCAGGGCATATTCATCAAGCACGGTGATCAATTCACCCGAGATCAGTTGCGCCTGTATTTCCCATGATGAACGCCAGGCCAGGCCAAGGTCTTCGCAAGCCCAGCGATGTAGCAACTCGCCATCGTTGCAATCAAGGTTACCAGCCACTTTGATGGTGACGGGTTTGCCATTTTGCTGGAAATACCAGCCGCGCTGTTGCCCACCCTGCAAGTTGAATGCCAGACAATTATGCTGGGCCAGGTCTTCCAGCGTGCGCGGTATGCCGTGGCGTTCAAAATAAGCTGGTGTGGCGCACACCACGCGGCGGTTGCTGGCCAGCTTCACGGCAACAAAGTTGGGATCGATATTGCCGCCTATGCGTATGCCCAGGTCATAGCCTTCACGCACCAGGTCCACCACCCTGTCCGTCAGGTTGAAAGAAATCTGTACCGCCGGATTGGCTTTCACAAACTGTGGCGCATGCGGTGCGACATGCTTGCGCCCGAAGGCTGCCGGTGTGGAAACGATCAGGTGGCCGGTCGCCTTGTGCCGTCCTTCTGACACCAGTTGTTCTGCATAGCCCAGGTCAGCCAGCAGCTTGCGGCAGTGATCCAGGTAGACCGTACCCTGTTCAGTCAGGGTCAGGTGACGGGTGCTGCGATGCATGAGCTTGACGCCCAGGCGTTTTTCCAGTGCATCAATACGCCGCCCCAGCATCACTGGCGTGATGTTCTGGCCCAGTGCTGCACGTGCCAGACTGCCTTTTTCAACGACATCCACAAAGGCTTCGATCTGTGTCAGTTTGTCCATCTGCGTTACCTCTTCGTTCAATCATGCGGCCAGCATAAGGAGGAAATGGACGCAGAGTAGTCATTCATATTAATAAACATCATCTGCCCGATTCAATACTCCAGATACCGGATAAAGCGAGGATTTGTCATCTTATCAGCGGGCATTTTTGCCATTAGCATGTATTTCATCCCTAGTGTCTGCACTAATTCGCATTAGTCAAAA
>NZ_JAKZHX010000013.1 GCF_022568815.1 Undibacterium paludis
GATGGGCGAGAAATCGCCCAAGAGTTGAGAAGAATGGGGAAATGGCTTCCCCAATTTATAGAAATCATCATGTTCCGGCGGCAATTTTTATGCCTTGGCCTGACCATGATTTTTAAATCTGAAAAATTAGAACTTAATTAGACGTTCCTTAGAGTTTAAAAAGGGCTTGCCTGCAGGCTCTTTTTCCATGGATACCCTTATGTTTTATACGGTCTCAGGCAAGGGTGTTTTTTGCTTGAATTCGCACAGGTCGGCAATCATGCAGTTCCAGCATTTGGGTTTTCTGGCAATGCAGGTATAACGTCCGTGCAGGATCAACCAGTGATGGGCGTCCTGCCTGAATTCTGGTGGGACAAATTTCATCAATTTTTCTTCGACGATATCGACATTTTTCCCAGGGGCGATACCGGTACGGTTTGACACGCGAAAGATATGTGTATCAACGGCGATGGTGGGTTCGCCAAATGCGGTATTCATGACTACATTGGCAGTCTTGCGACCGACCCCTGGTAAGGCCTCCAGCGCTTCGCGCTGGCGCGGTACTTCACTGCCATGTTCTGTCATCAGTATGCGGCAAGTTTCGATCACATTCTTTGCCTTGGTGCGAAACAGGCCTATGGTCTGGATGTAAGGGATCAGGCCATCTACACCCAGGGCGTGAATTGTTTCTGGCTTGTTGGCGACAGGGTAAAGCAGGCGCGTTGCTTTATTCACTGATACATCGGTAGCCTGTGCCGACAACAGGACGGCGATCAGCAATTCAAACGGTGTCGTGTATTCCAGTTCTGTCGTCGGGTGCGGGTTTTGCTGTTGCAGGCGTGCAAAAATGGCGTGGCGTTTTGCTGCGTTCATTCCTTTTTATCCTTGTTATTATCGTCTGTCCCGGCCTGCAGTTTTTTAAGGCGAGCTCTTTCTATTGCAGCAGCAATGATGGCTTTTTTGCGCTCCTTGCTGGCGATTTCTTCTGCACTCAGGGCTGGCTCTGTTTCCAGTGCCAATAGTTTGGCGGCTGCCTTGGCTGCAAGGCGCTCGTCATTCTCCTGTTTTTCCCTGATTAGCCGTTGATTGCGGAAGTTGAATTGCTGGCGAGCCTTATCGGCCAGGGGCTGGCTCCAGGCATCCCAGCCAGTTTTTCCTGTGGTTAGTGGCACCATGCTGATGCAATCAACGGGGCAGGGTGCTACACAGAGATCGCAGCCAGTACAGAGATCGCTGAGAATGCTGTGCATTTGTTTGGGCGCGCCGATAATCGCATCGACAGGGCATGCCTGTATGCACAGCGTACAGCCTATGCAATAGGCCTCGTCTATCTGGGCTACCGGTCTTTCTCTTTCCAGACCATGGCTGACATCAAGCGGGATGACCGGCTTGCCAAGGATATTGGCCAGGCGCAGTATACCTTCCTGTCCACCAGGCGGGCATTGATTGTAGTTTGCATTGCCGTTGGCGATGGCTTCGGCATAGGGGCGGCATGCAGGGTAACCGCATTTTGTACACTGGGTTTGCGGTAAGGCGTTTTCAAGCTGGTCTGCAAGGGTATCGGGCACGGCGCATCACAAAAAACATAAGAGAGGCATGATTATCCCCCCAAAGTCAGGTGACTACAAATAAAAAAGCCACCGTCTTTTCAGAGGGTGGCTTGAAGTGAAACTGATTTGCAAAGATGGTTCAGGAATGTTCTTTGATGAATTCACCGATTTTCGGACAGATGATGTCGCGCCAGCGACGGCCTGAGAATATGCCGTAATGACCGGCACCCGGGGCTACATAATCCTGTTTCATGCTGGCAGGAATGTTGCTGCACAAGTCGTGTGCTGCCTGGGTTTGACCGGCACCGGAAATGTCATCGAGTTCACCTTCGACCGTGAACAGGGCGACAGTTTTGATGTCCTGGGGCCTGACCAGCTTGCCTTCGACTTCCCAGGTGCCCATGGGCAGGCGGAATTCCTGGAACACTGTCTTGATGGTTTCCAGATAGTATTCAGCAGGCATGTCGAGCACCGCATTGTATTCATCATAAAACTTGCGATGCTGTTCTGCGGATTCATCATCACCTTGCACCAGATGCTGGTAGTAATCCCAGTGACTTTGCGCATGACGGTCAGGATTCATGGCAACAAAACCTGTGTGTTGCAGGAAGCCTGGATAAACCTTGCGGCCGTAGCCAGGATAGTTGGCTGGAACGCTGTAAATCACCGTGTTTTCAAACCAGGAGAATTTCTTTTCCGTAGCCAGGTTATTGACCTGAGTAGGTGATTTGCGCGGGTCTATTGGCCCTCCCATCAAGGTCATGGTTTTTGGCAGCAAAGGGTCTTTGGCTGTTGCCATCAAAGAGATGGCGGCCAGGACCGGTACAGTAGGCTGGCAAACTGAAATGACATGGGTGTCTGCACCGAGGAAGTGGATAAAGTCCCGGATGTAATAGATGTAGTCATGCAGATGGAAAGGGCCGGCAGACAAAGGCACCATGCGAGCATCCGTCCAGTCGGTGATATACACATCATGCTTGGGTAGCAGACCACGTACCGTGTCGCGCAACAGGGTCGAATGGTGGCCTGACAACGGTGCTACAAGCAAGACCTTGGGCTGATCAAGTTTGGCGAATTCCTTGTCACTGAGTACTTTCTTGAAATGCAGAAGCTTACAGAAAGGTTTGATGACGGCAGTACTTTGTGAGATTTCAACGACCTGCTTGTCTATTGTCGTGGAGGTGATACCAAATTCTGGTTTTTCGTAATCTTTGCCAAGACGGAACAGTAATTCATATCCGGCTGCTATTCTTTGCGAATAGGGCGTATGCGCCAGCGGCGAAACCGGGTTTGTGAACAGTTTGGAAGATGCTTCTGCCCATTGCGTCAAGGGATTCAGAAAAGCGCGATTAAGCTCATGAATTTGATAAAGCATAGTGAATCTTTCAAATAGGGTGCAGGGACATATCTGTTGAAACTACACGACTGTTCCAGACGTATGACCAAGCGAAAAAAGCTTAGAAAAAACACTGATTTGTACTGTTGCAATGCATCATAAACCAGTTTTAAAAATTTGGGGCCGAGCAAAGGAATTGCTTAACCAGTTGGTGTGAATTAATGTTAAATTATTGACCGATATGCAATGATTTCTTGTGGAAATGTTGATATTTAAGTTATTTTCTGCAGTTGGTCGTTGTAATTTTTGCCGTGAATTCAAATAGTGTAGTGATGTGGCTTCTAAAAAAAGCGACAGTTCTGATGATGCTTATTGATAAACCTCTCATAAGCTTCTTCATAGCAGTTAAGATGGCGGTATGTCTGATTGTCTGGCAAATAATGAATCAAAACAATGAGCCTGGACCATGTGCAGTTATCGATTTGATTTTTCATGGCATCATTTCTTACTGAAGAGCTGAGTAGAATGAGTAAAGATAGTTCTCTGGCAGGAATCCACTGGCGCGAGCTTTGCATGAACGCCCTGGACTTGATGCGCGACACACCTGGCGATGGTCGTAAGGTCGCCGCATCCATCCGGCAGCAGGAGTCAGGCCGTAACGATCCGAATGCACTGATTGCAGCCGATGTGATTGATGCTTTTGCTGATTATTTCGACGATCAGATGGATAAGGCAGCCCCGGTTTTCGAGCGCGCTGCTACCCTGTTTGAATCTGTTGACGAACATGAGGGCATGGCCTTCGCCCTGTTTGGTACTGTCGCCGTATGGCGTCGCCGCGGCCAGGTGCAGGAAGCTTATGCACTGACTCATGCCCGTATCGTCCCGGCCTTGCGCATGAAGGTCAGCCGCATATCCATTGTTGTCTACAATACCCTGGGTATTCTGGCGCAAGAGCTTGGCTATACCGAAGAAGCAATACGACATTTTTATACTGCTCTTAATGATGCGCGCGCCTTGCAGATGCCAAATCGTGTTGCACAGGTGACGGCCAATCTGGGTGAGATTTTTTATGTCAGCGGCAATGCCGAAGATGCCGAAGTCTTGCTGCAGGAAGCAAGGGAAATCGCTGTCAACTCTTCCGAGCGCTGGCTGGCCCCATTTGTGTCGACCATGCTGGCCCTGTGCAAGGTGTCGCTGGACAAGTACGAAGAGGCTTATCAGACCATTGCTTCTTACATTGTTGGCATTAAAAGCGGCGCTGGCTCAGACACCTCCAGCAGGGCTTTCTGCCTGTCAGTGGCAGCCTATACCCTGGCCATGCGCGGGCAGCTGGAAGAGGCTGACAAACTCAGTGCGACAGCCATGAGCCTGCTCGACAATTTCGAAGACAAACACCTGAAGCCGTACAGCTGGTGGGTCAGTGGGCATTTGCACCGCTGCCACAAGCGCTACCCTGAAGCCATACGCGACTTGACGCGTGCAATCGATGAGATAGGCGGTAAGGGCTACATCTATATGCCCTTGCGAGCCATCAAGGAGTTGTCCGAGATATTTACTGAGCAGGGCGAGTGGCAAAAAGCCTATTACGAGCAAAAACGTTACCTGGATTTATTTGGTCGGGCCCAGGGCTTGGCTACCCGGGTTCATGTGCAGACCTTGCATATCCGTAACGAATTAAAAGAGGCTGACCTGGCAAGGCGCATGGCTGAAAGAGCCATGGTAGAACGACGCCAGCTCGAAGATGAACTCAAGCGCATGCTGGCAGAGCGCGAGACAATACTGGAAAATTCCATCGTTGGCATGGTGTTTCTGAATAATCAGGGGCGCGTGCAATGGGTGAACACACCCCTGTGCCAGATATTCGGGGTAGAACGCGACAAGGTGCTCGGCGCTTCGCTGGAGCCTTTCTATGCATCCCGCGAGGCGTATCTGGAATCCGGGGCCGCCGTCAATCGATCAGTATTGCTTGGTGATGCCTATGAAACAGAGCTGAAGATGCGTCGCTCCGATGGCAGCTTGTTCTGGGTACATTTTTCCGGACGTGCGGTTGACAAGACGAACCTGACTCATGGCACGGTCTGGGTCGTCATGGATATTTCTGCCCGACGTCAACTGGAAGAGGACCTGAGCAAGTCCGAGCAGCATTACCGGCAACTGATCAATAATGTCACTGAAGGTATTCTTGTGGTGCAGGATGGACGTATCGTCTTTGCCAATCCGCGCGTGCAGAGCCTGACCGGATATAACGCTGAGCAGCTTGCTCAGATGTCTTTCATCACAGCGATTTATCCTGAAGACCGGCCCATGGTGATTGATCACCATACCAGACGGCTGCGCGGTGAAGTGGTCGAACAGTATTATCACTTCCGGATAGAAAACAATCTGACCCGCAGCATTATCTGGGTGGAATTGTCTGCCGTCCTGATCGATTGGGAGGGCCGCTCGGCTACTCTGTCTTTTGTGTCTGATATTACGCAGAGAAAATTACTTGAGTCCCAGCTTAAGGAAAGCATGGCCGAGCAGATACGTCTGCAAACCTTGCAAATGCAAAATGAATTGAAAGAAGCAGAGATGGCGCGTCGTCATGCAGAAGAGACGACCGAAGCCAAGTCCATGTTTCTGGCAAACATGAGTCATGAGATTCGTACGCCGATGAATGCCATCATAGGCATGGCCCATCTGGCACTCAGGACTGACTTGGATGCCAAACAAAAAGACTATGTGGAAAAAATTCACAAGGCAGGTATTTCACTGCTAGGTATCATCAACGATATTCTGGACTTTTCAAAGATCGAAGCAGGTAAATTGAATATCGAGCAGGTAGATTTCAATCTAGATGATGTCCTCAACAATATTTCTGCCGTCACTACGGATAAGGCTGACGAAAAAGGACTGGAATTTTTGTTCAGGGCGCCGCCCGATATTCCACGCTACCTGAACGGCGATCCTTTGCGCTTGGGGCAGGTATTGATCAACCTGATCAATAATGCCATCAAGTTCACCGAACAAGGTGAGATTTACGTCAATTGCCACATGCAGGAAATGTCTGCGGGCAAGGTTAAATTGAGTTTTGAAGTGCGTGACACTGGCATAGGCATGACGGAAGAGCAGGCGCAAAAACTGTTCCGCCCTTTCAGTCAGGCCGATGAGTCGACCACGCGCAAATTTGGCGGTACCGGTCTGGGCCTGTCCATCTCTAAGGGAATGGTCGAATTGATGGGAGGGGAAATCAGCCTGGACAGTGAGGCCGGACGCGGCACCAGCGTGCGCTTCAGCAGCTGGTTCGGTATTGCGCAACCGTCTGTGCAGCATCAGGTTGTGCCGGGAGCCATCAATGGTATGCGTTTGCTGATTGTTGATGACAATCCGGCCGCTGCTGAAATCCTGCAGGAGATACTGATTGAATTGCCGGTAGATATTGATGTCGTTGATAACGGTGCGGCAGCCCTGCAGGCTGTGCGGGAATGTAATCTTACCCATCCTTATGGCGTGATATTTACTGATCTGCGCATGCCCGAAATGGATGGACTGGAACTGATTACTTATCTCAAGCGCGATGGTTCATTGCAGCCCGCGCCTTTGACGGTACTGGTCAGTGCCCATGGTCGTGAAGAAGTCAGTTATCGTGAGGACATCGCCTTGCCTGACGGATTCCTGACCAAGCCGGTCAATGCCTCAACCCTGGTTGATTGTCTGGTCGAATTGTTTTCCAGTACCAGTTATGCCATACCGAACAATCACGGCATCCTTGTGCCCAAGTACGCGAATTTGCGTGTGCTGCTGGTTGAGGACAATGAGATCAATCAGCAAATTGCCCGCGAGTTGATGGAGGCCGCGGGCGTCGCCGTGGATATTGCCGGTAATGGCCGTGTCGCTGTGGAAATGGTGAGGAATGCCGGACCGGACTACTATGGCGTGGTATTCATGGATGTGCAAATGCCGGAAATGGATGGACATGAAGCAACCAGGCACATACGTGCGAATCCGATATTTGACGGCCTGCCTATCGTGGCCATGACCGCCCATGCCATGGTGGAAGAGCGTGAGCTGTGTTTTGCCTCTGGCATGAACGCACATCTGGCCAAGCCTATCAGTCCGAAAGAGTTGTATCACGCCATATCTCATTGGTGCCCGGATCACGTGTCAGGCAATAGTTTCGATAACCTGCAGTTGCCAATGCAGGAAGGAGGCAATAGTTTGCGTATCGAGGGCATTGATGTGGAAGAGGGCTTGAGCCGTACTCTGGGTAATCGCCCTTTTTACCTGGAGCTGCTATCGCGGTTTTGTGATGACCAGAGAAATGTGATTGATCACATAACTGCTGCATTGGAGGCGGGTGATAATTTGCTGGCAGAAAGGCTGGCGCATACTCTCAAGGGCGTGGCAGGTCTGATCGGGGCAAAAACGATACAGCCATTGGCAACCGAGCTGGAATTGAAACTGCATGGCGATGCCGAAGTTGTGGATTTGCAGCCTTTGCTGATTGAATGTGCAGAAAAAATGCATGCCACCGTCAATGCCATAGATCAGGTATTGGCGTTGGAGAAATCGTCAAATAAAACTGAGGTCAAGGCAACAGAAGTGTTGGTGGTCGATCATGAGTTGATGCAGGCTCTGCTTGTAAAATGCTGTAACTTGTTGCGTGATTACGATGGCGAGGCAGTCGACTTGCTGTTAGAGTCAGGTGAAATGATTGCCAATGCCTTTGGGGCGGACGTGCACAAGCAGATCATGCGTGCCGTACGGCAATTTGACTACGATGCGGCGTTGAGCTTGTTGAGCAATAATGCAAAAAACCTCGGATATGAAATACTTTGATTTGATGGGATTCAGTTTGATGTCAGACATCAGGGAAGAGCGGGACCATTTACTTCTTGCAGAGGTGATAAATGAGTGAAGTATTCGATCAAAACGCCAAGCAGGTTATCCTGATTGTGGATGACACGCCGGATAATATCTCGCTGCTGTCGGGGTTGCTGAAAGACCAGTACAAGATCAAGATTGCTACCAATGGCTTGAAAGCCTTGCAGATTGCTTCCAGCCGGCCCGGCCCTGATTTGATACTGCTTGATGTCATGATGCCCGAGATGGACGGATACGAGACTTGCCGGCGCCTGAAGGCTGATCCTGCCACCGTGGATATACCCATCATTTTCCTGACGGCCAAGAGCCAGGTGCAAGACGAAGAAATGGGCTTGCGACTGGGTGCCGTTGATTACATCAGCAAACCTATTAGCCCGCCTATTGTGCTGGCGCGGGTGGCAACCCAGCTCAACCTGGTGCGCGCAAGACATTTGTTGCAGGACCAAAACAAGCATCTTGAAAGTCTGGTGCAAGACAGGACGCGCAAACTGGCCAAGATGCAGGACGCCATCATCATGGCCATGGCCTCGCTGGCCGAGACGCGCGACAATGAAACCGGCAATCATATCCGTCGCACGCAAAATTATGTGGCGGCACTGGCGCGCAAGCTGAAGAATCATCCACGTTTTTCCAATGAATTAAGTGATGAAAATATTGAGCTGCTCTATAAATCTGCTCCTCTGCATGACATCGGCAAGGTTGGCATACCGGACAATATTCTCTTGAAACCCGACAAACTGACCTCAGAAGAGTTTGAGGTAATGAAGTTGCATACTACTTACGGGCGTGAGACCATCATCTCGGTAGAAACATACCTGGGTGAGAGTAATGAGTTTTTACGTTTTGCCCGTGAGATTACTTATTCGCATCAGGAAAAATGGGATGGTTCAGGCTACCCGGAAAACCTGGTGGGCGACGCCATCCCTTTGTCGGCACGTTTGATGGCGGTAGCTGATGTCTACGATGCCCTGATTTCCCGGCGCATCTATAAACCGGCGTTCAGTCACGAAGAGGCGATCAGCATCATGCGCAAGGGAAACGGCAGTCACTTTGATCCGGATATCCTTGAGGCGTTTTTGCAAATCACGGATGAGTTTCATCAGATTGCCAATCAATTCAAGGAATCAGATTCGGCGGTGCCCAAATTCTAATGGACTTTAGCAGTGAAAGTCGGAGAGCCTGCCAAGTGTGGGACGATCATGGCTGCGTTGCAAATACTCGCGATAGCTATGCTATCTCTTCGCTTTTTTATTAACATCTTGGCTTGCCCTGATTTACCGCGTGTCCTTCACTCTCGATGTCACTGTGACAGTCCGGCAGGATAGTCATTGTCAGGACAGGCTCAGTAGTTTTAAAAACAAAAAAGCGCAAAAATTTGCGCTTTTTTGTTTTTTGTTGAGTGGTTTTACTACCCGGATGTTGAGTTAATCAAAAACCGGTGTTTCGACGCCAAGAATCTTGTGCAGCTTCGGCGATGTCGTGGTGTACTGCATGTGGATTTTCTTGTCAGGGAAAATATACGGTGCAGCACCAAATGCCGCCAATGCAGCTTCATGGAAGCCGGAAAGGATCAGTTTTTTCTTGCCTGGGTAGGTATTGATGTCGCCTACGGCAAATATCCCTGGAACATTGGTTTCGAACTTTTCTGTGTTCATGACCTTCAGTTGCTTACGCTCTATGTCCAGACCCCATTCTGCGATAGGACCAAGTTTTGGCGACAGACCGAAGAATACCAGCAGATTGTCCAGCGGCATGCGACGGGTAACGCCATCGGCGCCGGTAACCTTGATTTCAGATAGCAGGTCATCCTTGGTTTCTATGCCTGTCACCTGGCCTATGGTCAATTGCATTTCATAGTTGTCGCACAGTTCCTTCATCTTGGCGACAGAGGCCGGTGCAGCACGGAAGTCTTCGCGACGGTGCAGCAGGACCACGGACTCAGCCTTGCCAACCAGGTTCAGCGCCCAGTCGAGGGCGGAATCACCGCCACCACAGATAACCAGGTTTTTGCCATGGAACTGGCTCGGGTCTTTGACACGATAAAAGACTTGCTTGTTCTCGAACGCTTCTATGCCTTCAACCTTCAGGGTGCGCGGCTGGAAGGAGCCAACGCCGGCAGCGATGAAGATGGTTTTGGTGATGAAGCGTGTGCCTGTCGATGTTTCCAGGTCAAAACGACCATCTTCACGACGCTCTACCAGGGTAACTTCCTGTCCCAGGTGGAAAGTCGGTTCAAATGGTTCTATCTGCTTGAGCAGGTTATCAGTCAGTTCCTGGCCGGTGCAGACTGGCACGGCAGGGATGTCGTAGATGGGT
Organism: Undibacterium paludis; assembly: GCF_022568815.1. GTDB lineage: Bacteria > Pseudomonadota > Gammaproteobacteria > Burkholderiales > Burkholderiaceae_D > Undibacterium. Next base: position 10,045 of record NZ_JAKZHX010000013.1, read on the forward strand.
TTGTCGGGGTAGAGTTCCACGCATTGGCCGCCAACAACTGCCAGTGAGTCGATAACGTGGGCTTTGATTTCAAGCAGGCCCAATTCAAATACCTGGAACAGGCCAACCGGGCCCGCACCTACGATAACGGCATCTGCTTCAATGACGGCCTTGGCCGTGGTAGTTTGTTTATTTTCCATACGACGAGATGATTCCTGATATTGCGGAGTGGTTAGAGCTGCTTAGCTGATGCTCCGTATTACTTTTGCAGATATTGCAATTTGTCTTTGACATCTTTCCAGTCATCAGCATCTGGTAATGGTGCGACAGTTTTAGTAATCGAAGGCCAGCTACGCGTCAGATCAGCGTTGATCTTGATGAATTGCTGCTGGTCAGCTGGCACGTCTTCTTCCGCAAAAATCGCATTGGCCGGGCATTCTGCGACGCAAACGGCGCAATCTATACACTCATCAGGATCGATGATGAGGAAATTCGGGCCAGCACGGAAACAGTCCACCGGGCAGACATCCACACAATCGGTATAACGGCAGCGGATGCAGGATTCGGTCACAACGTGGGTCATAACAGTCCAATCTAAACTAAAAATTCGGGATTTGGGCACAGCAAAAGCGCAGAAAACAGGCGCATGGCTGCAAAGCCTTGTATTTTAAGGCAATTTAGCAGTTCTCACAAATCACGCTTATATACTTTGCGCATAAGCAAATGCTGACGGAAACCTGGATACATTGCTATTTGCGCAGCAGCGACTGGCTTCACCCCGGATTATAGGTCAGTCAGGCTGTGAGAATGTTGATCAGTGTCATCAGTCATGAATTTTCTTGAGTGCAATTCTGTGCTCAGATGAAAGTTGTTGATCTGCTATAGAACAGCTTAAAAATCGCTGGCGGCAAGGTATGATTTGCCTCGGATCTGTTTTGACAAATTATTTATTTGATCATTGAATTGAGTGCGCATATGAAACCAGCAATCATGGTAACAAGAGCAATATTTCCGGAGGTCCTGAGCAGACTGGAAGAGTATTTTGAAGTCGACTCCAATCAGGATGATATTATTTTCACGCCATCTGAGCTGGCGAGCAGACTCAAGGGCAAAGCTGGCGCATTGGCAACTGCCAGCGCCAGAATCAATGCCGAACTTTTGCAGCAGCTGCCGGGCTTGAAAATGGTGGCCAGCATGGCTGTTGGTTATGACAACATCGATGTGGCTGCCTGCACCGCACATGGCGTAATGGCCAGCAATACCCCGGAAGTCTTGAATGAAACCACAGCCGATTTCGGCTGGGCCCTGCTGATGGCGACAGCGAGACGCGTGACTGAGTCAGAACACTGGCTGCGTGCCGGGCACTGGACCAAATGGCGCTATGACTATTTTCTTGGACCGGATGTGCATGGATCCACACTCGGCATCATCGGTATGGGCAGGATAGGACAAGCCATAGCGCGGCGTTCCATGGGTTTCGATATGAAAGTTGTGTACCACAATCGTTCGAGGCTCAGTGCTGAGCAGGAGGCGCATGCCAATCATGCGCAATACGTTAGCAAAGAGGATTTGTTGCGTCAGTCCGACCATGTCGTGCTGGTTTTGCCGTATTCACCAGCTTCGCGTCACACAATTGCAGAGGCCGAACTGAATTTGATGAAGCCGACGGCTACTCTGGTCAATCTGGCTCGCGGGGGCATCGTTGATGATGCTGCCCTGATTGCAGCATTACGCAGCAAGCGTATCGCGGCGGCGGGGTTGGATGTTTTTGAGAATGAACCTAAATTCAATCCCGATTTTCTGACTTTGCAAAATGTCGTGCTGACGCCGCACATCGCAAGTGCTTCAGAGGCGACACGGCGGGCCATGGCGAATCGTGCAGCAGACAATCTGATAGCAGGCCTGACCGGCGGCAGGCCCGGAGATTTGCTTAACCCTTGAGGGAATTGATCAGATCTACGTATTGTTGCATGGCGGCTTCCTGGGTCGTGCCTTTCAGGCCTGCCCAGGCATCGAATTTGGCACGGCCGACAAAATCGGTCATGCCAGGGCGATCACCACTTGCATCCCCTGTACTGCCTTGCTTGAACAGGGAATAAATCTTCAGCAGCGTCATATTGTCAGGGCGTTCTGGCAGGTTTTTTGAATCAGCCAATGCCTGGTTGAATTGTTCTTGCAAGCTCATGATGGTCTCCAGCATGTAATTGAGAGGCATGAAAATAGCATGAAGATCTGCTGCTGGCACAGGTTTGCGCTAGAGGTTTCCCTCCAGCGCAAGCAGGAATGACTGTTTTGCTGAAAGGCTTTTTCAGTGCAACACAGGCTCGGCACCGCAGCAGACCTTGTACTTTTTACCGCTGCCGCAAGGGCAAGGGTCGTTCCTGCCGACCTTGGGGGCTTCGCGCTTGACTGTGGTGACGCCGGATTTACGTAAAGGCACCCAGAAGCGGCGTATGGCGGGGATGGATGCTTCCAGCGACAGCGCCAGTTCGTGGCATTTTTCCGGGGTATCGACAAACCTCAATTCGTCTTCTTCGATTTCTTCTGCACCGAGCAGGTAAATTGGCTGCAGCAGAGGGCCGATTTCTTCAGATTCCCAGGCGGCTTCCCAGGCTTCTTCGCGCAATTGCATGCCTTCCCAAAAGCCCCAGGCCCAGGTTTCACCATCTATCAATTCCTTGCCATTCTTTTCCATGACGCAGAACAGGGGTTCGTATTCCTGCGGTGCAACTTCAAAGGTGATCTGGATTTCATTCATGAAGCGGGCGATCAGGCCGGTAATGCGTTGCATTTCCTTATCGTTCTTGAATTTGGGTTCGCCCTGGTCTGGCAGGCCCCAGACCAGCGGTAGCCATTCAGCCATCGGTATCATCTCTGGCCCCAGGGCGATGGCCGTCAGATAGCCGTGCAGGGCGTCCATGGTCATGCCGTCATCGCCGACCTTGTCCGACATCAGGAATTTGTCGAGTTCGTTGAATTCTTTGTCGCTTAGTGGTTCGTCGAGATGCATGGCGTGACTCTTGTTAGGCAAGTATGAAAATACCCGAAGTTTAGCGCTTTGTTTGCCGGTTGTGCAGGACTTTTGCACTATGGATACGCTGGCACACGTACAATGACGGTTATGACAGAAATGATTTCCCCCGATTCCTTTGCCGGCCTGACCCCTGAACTGGTGCTTGATGCCGTTGAAAGCAGTGGCATGCGCAGCGATGGCCGCATGCTGGCTCTGAATAGTTATGAAAACCGCGTCTACCAGATCGGTATTGAAGATGCAGCCCCTGTAATTGCCAAGTTTTACCGGCCATTGCGCTGGTCCGATGCGGCGATTCAGGAAGAGCATGCTTTTGTCCGCGAGTTGCGATCGCATGAAATCCCGGTCATTGCGGCTTCGCAGGCCGAAAATGGTGACAGTCTGCGCCACTATCAGGGCTTTCGCTTCGCCTTGTTTGACAGACAAAGCGGCAGGGCGCCGGAAACTGGCGACCGGGCCACGCTGGAATGGCTGGGCCGGTTTATAGGTCGTATCCATTCTGTGGGAGCAGCAGCCAGTTATCAGGACCGCCCTGTTTTGAATATCCAGACCTTTGGCCTGGAACCAAGGGCCTGGTTGCTGGAGCATGATTTCATCCCTGCCGACCTGCTGGCCGCCTACGCCAGCGTCAGCCAGCAAGCCCTGGATGGTATACAGCGTTGCTATGACAGGGCTGGCGATATCCAGCCTATACGCCTGCATGGCGACTGTCACCTGGGTAATGTACTATGGCTGGAGTCCGGTCCACAGGCAGGACCGCATTTCGTTGATTTTGATGACAGCCGCATGGGCCCTGGCATACAGGATTTATGGATGCTGCTATCCGGTGATCGTGCTGACATGCAGCGTCAGTTGACTGACATCCTGGCTGGTTACGAAGATTTCTTTGAATTTGATTCACGCCAGCTATATTTGATCGAAGCGCTGCGCACATTACGGCTGATCCATTATTCGGCCTGGCTGGCCCAGCGCTGGCATGATCCAGCCTTTCCAGCGGCTTTTCCCTGGTTTAATAGCCAGCGCTATTGGCAAGACCGTATACTGGAGTTGCGCGAGCAGGTGGCTTTAATGGATGAACCTCCCTTGTGGCCAGTCTGATCTGGCTTGAAACTGGAAAGAAGCTGGCCTGCTGCTGTAAAATTCAGCCAATTTTTAACAGGATGGAATTGCACCATGACCCAGGATGAATTGAAACTTGCCGTAGCCCAGGCCGCTATTGCCTACGTTGTAGAGGGCGAAATCGTCGGCGTCGGTACGGGCTCGACAGCGAACTTCTTTATTGATGAGTTGGCCAAAATCAAGCACAAGATCAAGGCAGCCGTTGCCTCTTCAGAAGCAACGGCCGCACGTCTGCGCAGCCACGGCATTGCCGTACTCGATTTGAATGAGGTGACATCCATGCCCGTCTATATTGATGGTGCAGATGAAATTACTGCGCAAGGTGCGATGATCAAAGGTGGTGGCGCTGCATTGACACGTGAAAAAATCGTCGCTTCGGTTGCTGAAAAATTCATCTGTATCGCTGATGGCTCAAAACTGGTTGATGTGCTGGGTAAGTTCCCGCTGCCGGTGGAGGTCATTCCCATGTCGCATGCTGTTGTTGCCCGCAAGCTCAATGCGCTGGGAGGTGATGCCCGCCTGCGCATGAAAGATGGTCAGCCTTTGCTGACAGATAATGGCAATATGATACTCGACGTACACGGTATGCAGATCACTGACCCGGTTGCGACGGAAGCACAGATCAACAATATCGTCGGTGTGGTGACGGTGGGCTTGTTTGCGCGACAAGGAGCCAATGTCTGCCTGTTGGGCACGGCAGAAGGTGTCAAGACGTTGAAATTCTGAGTCGCAGCAAACTCTTGCCAGTCTGAGCAGGTTTGAGCAGTTAAAATGGAAAAGCCCGCAATAGCGGGCTTTTTCGTGTGTTTTTATTGCTTACTCTGTTGGTGGCACGTAACCGGAAGCAGCATCGGCGCCATCGCCAAAGAAATGCTTTTCCATCTGTGTCGCCAGGTATTTACGGGCACGGGTGTCAGCCAGGTTCAGGCGGTTTTCATTCACCAGCATGGTCTGGTGTTTGAGCCAGGCAGCCCAGGCTTCTTTTGATACGCTTTCAAAAATTCTCTTGCCCAGTTCACCTGGATATGGCGGGATATCCAGGCCTTCGGCTTCTTTGTCTAGTTTGATGCAGTGGACCATACGGGCCATGGTGTTACTCCTTTTTGCTAAATCTTGAAATCTTGAAAACCACATGCTGAATTATACGGCCTGACGCCTACAGTTGCTTGATCAGTACCAAAGACTTGCGTTGCCAGTTGTACATTTTTTGTCTGTCTTTGGGCAGGTCATCGACTGAGGCACTGACAAAACCGCGCTTCAAAAACCAGTGGGCAGTACGTGTCGTCAATACAAACAGACTGTGGAAACCGGCCCTCCTTGCGCGCTTTTCCATATGCTTGAGTATCCGTTCGCCGTCCCCTTGACTTTGTACATCAGGGTTGACAGTGAGGCAGGCCATCTCTGCCATCTTTTCGAAAGGGAAGGGATAGAGGGCGGCACAACCGAAAATCACGCCGTCATGCTCGATGACAGAGAAGTAATTGATTTCCCGTTCTATCAGTTCGCGGCCACGCTTGACCAGAGTGCCGTCGGCTTCCAGCGGTTCTATCAGCTTGATGATGCCGCCAACGTCTTCAATGGTGGCTTCGCGCAGGCTTTCCAGGTTTTCCGATGACACCATGGTGCCGACGCCATCATGGGTGAACAGTTCAAGCAACGCAGATCCATCCATCTTGTAAGGCACGATGTGTATCCGTGGCACACCGCCGCGCGATGCCTTGATGGCATGTTCCAGGTAAAAGGCAGAGTCAGGCGGAAGGTAATTGGCTTTTAATTCCTGCTCGGCCTGCATGAAGGACAATTCGCGGATTTCATCATTGTCCTGGTCCACCATCATCGGCGTCTCCGTGATGAAGATCAGTTTGTCGGCGCGCAGGGCTGTTGCCGCCGATACTGCCACGTCTTCCATGGTCAGGTTGAATGCTTCGCCGGTTGGTGAAAAACCCAGTGGCCCCAGCAGGACGAGGTTGCCAGCATCCAGAATGCGGTGCATGGTGTCATACGCCACTTTGCGGGCAATACCTGTGAGCTGGAAATCAACGCCGCCAACGATGCCTATGGGTTTGGCTGTGACAAAATTGCCAGAAATAATGCGTATGGCTGAATGGGCCATGGGTGTGTTGGGCAGGCCCTGGCTGAATGCAGCTTCTATGTCCAGGCGCAATTCGCCAGCCGCTTCTTTGGAGCACTCCAGGGCAGCAGTGTCGGTAATGCGTATGCCATTGTGAAAATGGCCTTCGACGTTACGCAGCGCCAGCTGTTCGGCCACCTGTGGTCGTGAGCCATGTACGATGACAATTTTGATGCCAAGTGCATGTAAAAGTGATAAGTCTTGCGCCAGCACTGGCAAGGCGCCTGCCATAACCAGTTCTCCGGGAAAGGCGACCACAAAGGTCTTTCCACGAAAGGCATGAATATATGGTGCGACCGAGCGCAGCCATTGAACGAATTGAACGGGATTTTCCATCCGCCAATTATAATCTGAGACGCGAAAATACATGGCTTGACATCGTGGTCGAATTTCCACATCGCCATGTATTATTAGCAGCCCACACTGTTTTGGCGGGCGGCCCCGGGTTCTGCCAGTTGACCAATAACGTGCGTGATCTCAGACAATTTCGCAGATGTATTAATGATGGTTCATTGATGACTGTATGCGGCTTTGATTTTTTCCAGCTTGCCGGCATATATATCATGTGATTTGCGGGTTGTGCTGCTGGCTTGCGCCAACACCAGTTCTTCGCGCGCATCGGCTATCTCGCCCAGTTTCAGGTAGGCTTGTGCTAGCCAGAAGTGGGATTGGTCATAATTGGGATCGCGTCTGATTTCGCGTTTGAAAAGGTTGCAGGCCTCCCTGAACTCGCCGCGCTCCATTGCCGCTATGCCACGGTTAAAAAAATAAAACGGAGGGTAAGGTTGTAACTGTTCGAGCCGGCCCTGATAGGTCAACGCTTCTGCCGGACGTTCGGTCTTGCGCAGTACTTCAATCAGGTTGCTCAAGGCCATTGTATTGTTTACATCAGTATCGAGTATCTGTTTAAAGACACTTTCTGCCAATACGAGATCCCCGTGCTGTCTATATACAACCCCAAGGGTATTGTAGGCAGCGAGAAAAGTCGGATCGCTGTGTAAAGCTGCGCGTGCATACCAGTACGCATCATCTACCTGATGTTTTGTCAGTGATTCGGCAGCACGGTTGTTGAAGTACATGGCAATGACGGTGATTTCCTTGAGTGGTACGGAGCGTTGTCCACGCAATTCAGCGGGTGGCAGAAAATCAATGACCATGGTTTGTGCGTAGTCTACCGTGCTATGGGTAAGTCCCTGGCGCCTTCCCAGAACAATATTCACATGACCGGTGGAAAAATAGATATCATCAGCGCGGCTCCATGACTCGTTCAGAATGATGTTCTGATATTGGACCTCCAGTCCCAATTGTTTGGCCAGGGCGGCGGTCATCAGTACCAATGACAGGCAATTACCTGAGCGTGCCTGAAATGCCTGTGCGGCATTCCGGGTCAGTTCTGCGTCATATTCAAGCCTGATCTGACTTTTGCTGGAAATGGCATCGAACAAGGCGCGATGTGGTCCCTTATTGAGGAACTGGGGGACGACCTCGTTTTTAAGGTAGGAATGCATTTCTTTGCTGACAGCCATCACCTGATCTGCATCAATAATAGTGCTAGGAGGCGCAAAGCCGGTATCGTTGAATTGCATGCTGGCGATTTTGGACGCATTCGTACTGGCGCAGGCAGTCAGTAAGCTGGTGAGTAGCAAAATGATCCAGGTCTTCATTCAGGGCCTTTTTTTGCGCGATGTTGATTAAAGAGCAATGTGCTTTTGCGTAATTACTGGGTGGGTTGAGCTGGGACTTTCGCCAAACAATTATAATCTGATACCCAAATACAGGTGACAGATCAAGGTGGTCGAATTTTTACATGACCTGGTATTGCAGACTCAGTCGGTCATCGGTGTGTCAACATGTTTTATTGCAGAGGCTAATGCGTATAGCTGGCCTTGATGCGCTCAAGCTTGCTGACATACAGATCATGGGCCTTACGTGTCGTGCTATTTGCCTTGGCAGACAGTAATTCTTCGGTGGCATCGGATATTTCACCCAGTTTCAAATGGGCCAGCGCCAACCATAGATGGAATTCATCGTAATCCGGGTCACGCTGGATTTCACGTTTGAACATGGCTTTTGCTTCTTTATAGTCACCGCGCTCCATGGCAGTAACGCCGCGATTGAAAAAATGGAATGGCGGATAGGGCTGCAACTGTTCAAGGCGAGTGGCATAGATTTGCGCCTCCTGAGTTTTTTCTGTCTTGCGCAGCAGTTCTACCAGGTTGCTCAGCGCCATGGTATTTTTTGGTTCGCTTGCCAGTATCTGTTTGAATACGCTTTCTGCCAGTTGCATATCACCGTGCTGCCTGTACACCACTCCAAGGGTGTTATAGGCAATCAGAAAATCCGGATCGATTTGCAAGGCTGCGCGGGCGAACCAGTAGGCGTCATTGACTTTATGTTGCGCCAGCAATTCTGCTGCCCGATTATTCATATACATGGCAAGTACGGTGTTTTCACCGATCACAACGGATTTATACCCGAGGACTTCACTGGGCGGCAAAAAATCAATGATCATTGACTGATTGTATTCATCCGTATTGCGTAGAAAACCAGATCGCTTGCCAAGTATGATGTTGACATGACCAGCGGCAAAATAGAGATCATTGGCGCGACTCCAGGACTCATTGAGCAAGACATTCTGGTATTGCACATCGAGCCCCATTTCCTTTGCCAGGGCTGCGGTCATTAATACCAGCGACAGACAATTACCCGAGCGCACCTGGAAAGCCTGTGCAGCATTGCGTGTCATTTCAGCATCATACTCAAGCCGGATCTGACTCTTGTTGGCCAGGGCGTTGAAAAGGGCGCGTTGCGGACTCTTTCTTTGGATTTCCGGCATAATGACCTGTTGCAAATAGGTTTTCATTTCTTTGCTGACGGCCAGGACTTCTCTGGCATCTATTGGGGTGGGACTGGCCTGGAAGCCCTGGTCATGGAATTGCAAATGGCTTAATTTTTGCGCTGGAGGGGTGGCGCATGCACTCAATAAGCAAGAGAAGAAAAGTATCGTCCATGTTCTCATCATACCCTCCTGTGTCACCTCAGTTTTAGTCGTCGAGATGCAAAGCAGACTGCCATTTGTGATGTTCAGTATAGGTTAAAATCGAGTAAAAATTGTGCGTACTATTTATCGCATTCAGAAAGAAGAGTGGCTTGTCAAACAACATTCCCTGCCTTGTCTGAAAATCTGGGATAATGCGCAGCGCTATGTCTTCAAATCAAACACCCAAAATTCTCCCCGCAAAAGCAAAGCCTGATACAACAGATGGATTATCAGGTTTGCGAGAGCTTCGTCAACAATTGCGCGAGACTGCTGCCAAGGCTGACAACCCTGTCAGGCAGCGTCAGCCGGATACTGCTGTCAACGCAGAGGAAAAAAAAATTCCTGCGCAGCGAGATGATCGAAGGCAGTCATCTGAACCTGGTCGACAGCCATCATCGTCTGCTGCCAAGGCGGCGAAGCCTGCGCTAGATGGTCGCCGGGATGGCCACAGGAAAAAAACGGTATCAGTTGCAGCTGAGGAACTGGCCTTGCCCTTGCGTAATCCTTTGCCGCCCATCAGTTTTCCGGAGGAATTGCCGGTATCCGGCAAGCGTGCAGAAATTGCCGAAGCATTGAAAAAAAATCAGGTCATCATCGTCTGTGGTGAAACCGGCTCTGGCAAGACCACGCAATTACCCAAGATATGCCTGGAACTGGGGCGCGGGCAAAAAGGCTTGATCGGCCATACGCAGCCACGCCGTATTGCTGCTTCGTCAACAGCCAAGCGTATTGCGCAGGAACTGAATTCGCCACTGGGTGAGCATGTCGGTTTTAAAGTGCGCTTTACCGATACCCTGAGCAAGGGGGCGTCGGTCAAGCTGATGACTGATGGTATTCTGCTGGCAGAAACCCAGACCGACCCGCTGTTAAAACAATACGACACCATCATCATTGATGAGGCGCATGAGCGCAGCCTGAATATTGACTTCCTGCTCGGCTATCTCAAGCAGTTATTGCCCAAGCGCCGGGACTTGAAGATCATCATTACCTCAGCAACGATAGATGCACAGCGTTTTGCCAATCATTTTGCCGATACCCGTGGTGCTGAACCCAAACCGGCACCAGTTATCGAAGTGTCTGGTCGCCTGTACCCGGTAGAGGTCCGTTATCGCCCGATACAGGATACGGAAAAAGATAAAGAGCGTGACTTGATGACGGCAATCACTGATGCCGTCGATGAGTTGTGCCGCATAGGTTCTGGTGACGTACTGGTGTTCTTGCCGGGTGAGCGCGAAATTCGTGATGCTGCCGAGGCTTTGCGCAAGCATCATCCACCCCATGTAGAAATCCTGCCCCTGTTTGCCCGTCTGTCGGCACAAGAGCAGGAGAGAGTGTTCAAGTCGTCCAATGCCCGTCGCATCGTGCTTGCCACCAACGTGGCTGAAACCTCGCTGACTGTACCCGGGATACGCTATGTCGTTGACGTTGGGCTGGCGCGTGTCAAACGTTATAGTTACAGGAACAAGGTCGAACAATTACAGATGGAGGCTGTAGCGCAGTCTGCCGCCAACCAGCGCGCCGGTCGTTGTGGCCGTGTCGCAGCAGGTGTTTGCATACGCTTGTTCGATGAACAGGATTACCTGCAAAGACCAAAATTTACCGAACCCGAGATACTGCGTTCATCACTGGCTGCGGTTATCCTGCGCATGAAATCCCTGCGCCTGACTGACGTAGAGACTTTCCCTTTCATTGAGCCACCGCCAGGCCGCGCTATTGCTGACGGTTACCAGCTCTTGCAAGAACTGGGGGCCATGGATGAAAGCAATCAACTGACGCCAGTGGGGCGACAGCTGGCAAAATTGCCACTGGATCCCCGTGTTGGTCGCATGATACTGGCGGCACGGGACAACCAGGCCTTGCAGGAAGTGTTGATCATTGCTGCCGCCCTGTCAGTGCAGGACCCGCGTGACCGCCCTATGGATGCGCAAGCCGCCGCTGATGCAGCACACAAGAAATTTGCCGATGAAAAATCCGAATTCCAGTCACACCTGAAAATCTGGAAATGGTTTGAAGACGCCATAGAGCACAAAAAAACCAATCGCCAGTTGCAAGATAATTGCCGTGCCAATTTCCTCAGCCAGATGCGCTTGCGTGAGTGGCGCGAGGTGCATTCGCAATTGCTGACCATCGTCAAGGAGCAGGGCTGGCGCTTGAACGAAGCCCCGGCGACCTATGAACAATTGCATCTGTCATTACTGACTGGCCTGCTTGGCAACATCGGATACAAGTCAGATGAGGAGGCGCATTACCTTGGTGCGCGCGGTATCAAGTTTTATATCTGGCCAGGCTCGGCACTGGCTAAAAAGGCCGGGCGCTGGATCATGGCGGCTGAACTGGTCGATACAACCAGATTATATGGTCGTTGCATTGCCCAGATCAATCCGGACTGGCTGGAGAAAATAGGTGGTCATTTACTGAAAAAATCCTATGGTGAACCCCGCTGGGAAAAACGGGCAGGTCAGGTGTCAGCCTTTGAGCGTGCTACCTTGTATGGGCTGGTCGTGTATAGTCAGCGGCGTACTCAGTATGGTCTGACTCACCCGGTGGAAGCGCGTGAAATCTTCATTCGAGATGCCCTGGTCGACGGTGAGTTTGATACCCGTGCCCCGTTCTTTGCCTACAATCAGAAGCTGGTGCGTGAGATAGAAAACCTTGAACACAAGTCGCGTCGCCTGGATGTGCTGGTGGATGAAGAATTGATCGTAGCTTTCTATGACAAATTGCTGCCTGCCGGTATCTATAATAGTGTGCTGTTCGAACAATGGCATAAAGAGGCAACAAAGGATAACCCCAAGCTCTTGCACCTGAACAAGGACGAGCTGATGCGGCACGAGGCCGCCGGTGTGACCACGGATTTGTTCCCCAAGGCCATGCAGGTTTCGGGTGTTGCGCTGCAGCTCAGTTACCACTTTGAACCAGGTAGTCCACGCGATGGCGTGACCCTGACTGTGCCACTGTTTTCATTGAATCAGGTCTCTGCTGATCGCTGTGAATGGCTGGTGCCCGGTATGCTGAAAGAAAAAGTACATTTGCTGATCAAGTCTTTGCCACAAAAGATACGTCGCCATTGTGTGCCTATTCCTGAATATGCAGCAGGTTTTTGCGAACGTAATGATTTTGGCCGTGGTAATTTCCTCGATGCTGTCATTGCCGACATACGCGAACAGAGAGGTTTGCTGTGCAAGACTACAGATTTTAAATTTGAAACCCTGCCTGTCCATTTGACGATGAATTTCAAGGTCGTTGATGAGCATGGTCGCCAGTTGGAAATGGGGCGTAATCTGGCCAGTCTGCGAGCCGAATTTGGCGGGCAGGCGCGTGAAAGTTTCCAGCGTATCGCCAGCGCGGAGAAACTGGCTTTGCTGGATGCCAATGCTTCAGTGAGCAAACACGCCGGAATGGCTGAAGTCAAGTCTGGTCGTCAGGGCGAAAAAATGGTACCTGTCAATGTGCAAGCTGCTGCGCCGGTTTTCAAACAGGAAAACCTGACTGCCTGGACCTTTGACAGCCTGCCAGAATTGCTGGAGGTACAGCAAGGCAAGCAAACTCTGATCGGTTATCCTGCACTGGTGGACAAGCTTGTGCATTGTCATATTGAAGTATTTGATGATCCCGATGAGGCGGCACGCATACATCGAACAGGCCTGCGTCGTTTGTTTGCGCTGCAAATGAAAGAGCAGATCAAGTTCCTGGAAAAAAACATCCCTGGTTTGCAGCAAATGGGCATGCAATTCATGTCATTGGGTTCGCAAGAGGAATTGCGCGACCAGATCATACAGGTGGCGATAGAAAGCGCCTTCTTGCAAAACCCTTTGCCGACCAACTCCGGTGAATTTAATAAACGCAGGGATGAGGGGAAGGGCAGGTTGAATCTGCTGGCCAATGAAATTGCCCGTACCGCAGCACTGATCCTGGCAGAATATCACAGCCTGCCCAAGAAGCTGCAGAGTATAAAGGCTCATGCTCACGCTGCCAGTGACATGCAGGCGCAATTGCAGATGCTGGTGACAAAGCGTTTTATTGCCGAGAACGACTTCAGTCAGTTATCACATTTTCCACGTTATCTGAAGGCCATCACGGTACGTATGGACAAGCTGCGCGCCGACCCGGCGCGTGACCAGAAGCTACTGACAGAGTGGAATAGTGTGGCCCAGGGCTGGCAGCGGCATCCGCGTAAGTCGGGCGTGGACGCTGACCCCAAGCTGCTGGAATTCCGCTGGCTGCTGGAAGAACTCAGGGTGTCCTTGTTTGCCCAGGAGTTACGTACTCCCATGCCGGTATCGGTCAAGCGCTTGCAAAAAGTGTGGGAGAGTTTGCAACGATAATGCGTAAGCCAGGTAAAGCAGGCAAACCTTGCTTGCTGTATGCTCATGATTTTGTGCAGGCCGCCTGTCAACTGCACGCGCCGCCTGCTGTCAACCTGAGTCTGTTGTTCATTCATGAATCATAAACTAACGCCCGGCACCATCATTTTGCTTGTCATCCCACCTTTGCTGTGGTCTGGCAATGCCATCGTTGGGCGCATGATACATGATATGGTACCGCCGATTACGTTAAACCTCATACGCTGGGTATTGGCTTTCCTGATACTGTTGCCAATGGCGTTTCCTATTTTTCGTCGTGACAGCGTACTATGGCCCAACTGGCGCAGGTATGCCATATTGGGTCTGCTCGGGGTTGGCTTATATAACGCTTTGCAATACCTGGCGTTGCAAAGTTCCACTCCCATCAATGTAACCCTGGTGGCAGCCAGCATGCCGGTGTGGATGCTGATTGTCGGCAGCCTGTTTTTTCAGGCTAAAATCACGCGCTGGCAATTGGCTGGTGCGGCTTTGTCAATCGCTGGTGTATTGATTGTCCTCAGCCGGGGCGAACTGGCGCAATTGCTGGCCTTGCGTCTGGTGCCTGGCGATATATTTATGATCATTGCGACAATCACCTGGTCCTTGTATAGCTGGTTGCTGACACGCGGGGATCATACGCAATTGCGGGAACACTGGGCCTTTTTTTTGCTGGCGCAAGTCAGTTTTGGTGTCTTGTGGTCAGCTGCTTTTTCTGCTGCCGAGTGGATGTTGATGAAGCCGGTCATACACTGGAATCCCATGCTGTTTGCTGCCCTGGCATTTGTCGCAATCGGCCCCGCAGTGATTGCTTTTCGTTGTTGGGGACTGGGCGTTCAGCGGGTTGGGCCGAATGTGGCTGCTTTTTTCAATAACCTGACACCCCTGTTCGCGGCAATAATGTCATCTGCCTTTTTGGGAGATACTCCGCATTTGTTCCATGTGGCGGCTTTTATCTGCATAGTGGGCGGTATTGTGCTTTCTTCAAGACGATGAGTGCCTTCAGAGCGGATTTGCAACACCGATGGGGGCGGGAGTGATGTTGACGATGAGTGAGAACAACTGTTCATATTTATAACGTTCACCTGCATCATCAAGTATTTTGCGGTTCTCCAAAAATGCCGCATCTACCTCCTGCCAGTCCTGGTCATTCAGGATTTGCCTGGCGATAGGAATGATACGCTCCTCTTCTACCCGCATATGGGCAAAATAGAATTGTGCATATTGTTCAACCTGTGCATTGAAAAGGGCAAAAGCAGGTTGACCACAGAATTCATAGTCCAGCAAAGCGTTTGACAGTTGACGCACCATCAATTCCCCCTTGCTATGCTGCTCACTCAAGGCATCAAGTTCACCGTCGAGTTGATGTGTTCTCTCCTTGATTTTGGCAAATAGGTATAGATCTTCCTTGGGGTGATGATTTTTTTCGGGGTATTCCTTGATGTAATAAAGCATGGCGCGGAACACTTTCAGGTCCGGGCAAGGACCACCGTGTGCAATTTGCCGGACAAAGTAGAGCATCCCCTGTATCACTGATGATAAATGCTCATGCTCGTCACGTATGATACTGAGCGAAACGGGGTAGATATTACGGACAGACATCGTGGCCTCCTTACTATTTTTTATTTACTTTACTTTGTGAAGCAGGCTTGTCTGTTGATCAGTATCAAAGCAGTATCAAAGAAGAAGGCTGTAATTAATGTGATGACATGAAAAAAGCCTCGCTGCCGGACGGCAGCGAGGCTTTGATTGATAATGGGCTGTAACTGCTTATTTGCTGGTCAGTTCTTTCAACAGTTCCTTGGCGCCATATATCTTGTCCATGGCTTCCAGTATGCCGCCGCTATGGACAGCTACGGCACGGTTACTGCGGCTGTCGAACCAGAATGCGCCACCCAGGGAGTGGATATTGCCATCAAAGACCAGGCCAACGATTTCACCGTTTTTATTGATCAAAGGGCTGCCGGAATTGCCGCCTATGATGTCGTTATTGGTGACAAAATTATAGGGCTGTTGCAGGTTCAGCTTGCCTTTTGCCGCATGCCAGGATGCTGGCAAGGCAAATGGGAATGCGCCTGTGTCATGCTCAAACGCACCGGCAAAATTGGTGAAAGGCTTGACCTTGTTTTCGCCAAGTTCCCAGCCTTTGACTTCACCATAAGACAGACGTAGGGTGCCGGTCGCATCCGGGTAAACGCTGGTGCCGGATTGGGCAAAGCGTGCCTGTGCAATCAATTCGGAATTTTTCTGCACTACGGACTGCACTTCCTGTTCCAGGCGTTTGCGTATGCTGCGTGATTCTGCATCGACTGCCAGGGCCAGCTTGATGAAAGGATCATCTGATTGCGCAATGGCTTCCTTGCCGCCGTTCCACAGGGTTTTGCGGTATTCGATATCGGCCAGGCGGGTTTTGCTGACCAGGTTTTCGGTCAGTTGCTCAGGCGACAGTTTTCCCAGTACCTGCTTGACGAAAGCGTGATTTGCACCGAGGTCTTCACGCATTTTGGTCAAGGAATGCGTCAGTTTGACTTTTTCGAACTCCGGATAGATAGGTGCTTTGGAAAACAGGGATTGCTGTACGGCCGGCAGGCGGGTCTCTGCAAATTCCGGCAGACGGTCAGCGCTGTTTTTACCTTTCTCATCAGCCGCGCGAACCAGGATGCGGGCCAGACGGAAGTAATTGCTGTTGAAAGCCGCAGCACCTTCGGTCATGCTGGAAATCCTGTGCAATTGGCGATAGCTTTCCTGGGCTTTGGCGATGGCGTCCCACGCGCCGCTGATTTTTTCCTTCAGCTCCGGCTTGGAATCAACGAACTGGCGCAAGGCTGTTTCTTCAGCCTGTTTGCGTGCGATAAATTCAGGATCAAGCAGGGTTTGCAGGCGACCTACGCCGGATTTATAGCTGTTTTCAATGCCAAACAACATCTGATCTGCCGTGCGTGCGGCCTCAGGGCTGGATTTGCGGTATTGCGTCAGGACGCCGCGCAATTCAGCCATGTGCTGCAGATTATCGATCAAGCCGATATCGCGCAGGCTGCTCAATTGGGCAATCGTCAATTGACGCTGGGTAGAACCAGGGTGGCCCGTGATGAAGGTCATCTCACCTTCTTGCGGACCATTTTTGCTGAACGGGAAAAAATTCTTGATTTCAGCTGGCTTGCCATTTTCGTAGACGCGCAACATGGTGATGTCGAGGTCATAACGCGGGAAGTTGAAATTGTCGGGGTCGCCACCAAAGAAGGCAATCGCTTTTTCTGGTGCCCATACCAGACGGGTATCCGCATAGCGGTGATATTTGTACAGATGGTAGCGGCCACCGTGATAAAGATCGACGATGTCGCAGCGGATCTTTTCTTTGTCATCACCTACGCAGGCGGCTGTCAGTTTGTTGTTGATGACATTCTGCGCCTGTTTATAGGCCGCGCCATCCAGACCTGCTGTGGCTTTTTTAACTTCTGCGGTAACGTCGGTGATTTCTTCCAGACGATTCAATTCCATGGCCGGGCAGGCTTGCTCTTCTTCACGTTTCTTTGCCAGGAAGCCGTTTTCTATATAATTTTGCTTGGCGCTGGACAATTGTTCTATGCAACCGGATGCGCAATGGTGATTGGTCATGACCAGGCCATCTTTGGAAACGAAAGAGCCAGAGCAACCAGGTAATTTGACAGAACCGAGCATGGTGTTCTTTACCCATTCTGCACTTGGTTTGAAACCGTATTCAGCCTGGAGTTTGCTGGTGGGGAGATTGTCCATGGTCCACATGCCTTCGGCGGCCATGGACAGACCTGGGAAGGCCAGGGCCATAAATAACCATTTCTTTTGCATAGTCTTTTCCATTTTGTTCGAAAATATTTGTTTAAAAATAAATGGCCTCTTCCGGTTTGCGGAAGAAGCTTTTAGTTTGCCAGTTGCCTGATAGGCGCACTGGCTGACTGATTGGGGGAGGCTTAACGTTTGGCCTGTATTGCCTCGATCTGGTCCATGATTTTATTCATGCGGGCAAACACAGCCTGGTAAGGGGCAGGTGAGGCAAGATCAACCCCTGCGCCTTTGACCAACTCATACGGGTAGGCAGAGCCGCCGGCTTTGAGGATGTTTAGATACTTGTCCTTTGCACCTGCCTGGCCCTTGAGGATTTCATCAGCAAACATCGAGCCTGCTGCAATGGAGGTGGCATACTGGAAGACATAAAAGCGATTGTAGAAATGCGGAATATAGGCCCATTCGACCGCATAGGTGTCGTCAATCTTCATCACACCTTCTTTGTCGCCATGGTAGCTCTTCAAAATGTCACCATAGATTTTCGACAGTGCTTCACCAGTCAGGGATTCTCCCTTGTCAACCTTGCTGTGTACTTCGCGTTCAAAGTCAGCAAACATGGCCTGGCGGAAGAAGGTGCCGCGCAGATTTTCCAGGGCGGAGCCCAGGTAGAGCAAACGCTCATCATCGCTCTTGGCGATTTTCAGCATGTGATCCAGCAGGAAAACTTCGTTAGTCGTTGAAGCGATTTCAGCCGTGAAGGTTGGGTAGTCAGCACTGATGAAAGGCTGGTGCTTGTTGGACAAATAGGAATGCATGGCATGACCCCATTCATGGCCCAGGGTCGATACTGATTCATAGTCGTCGTTGTAATTGAGCAGCAGATAAGGATGGACATCATAGGCGGCTCCATTCATGTAAGCACCGGAACGCTTGCGTGGACGTGGGTAGACATCCATCCAGCGTTCCGTGGTGGCTTTGGCCATGGCTTTTGCGTAGTCATCGCCAAGTGGCTTGACCGATTCCAGCATCAGTTTGATACCGTCTGCAATCGGGTATTTGAAATTGCCCGACACCAGAGGCGGGTAAATATCAAAATAGCGCAAATCCTGAACTCCCAGGAGTTTGGCACGCAATTTGAAATAACGGTGCAGGGTAGGCAGGTTGGCACGCGTCTGGCTCACCAGGGTGTCGTAGACTGCCCGTGGCAGTTTGTTGTTGTCAAGTGCCTGTGTCAATGAATCCGGGTAGTTGCGTACCTTGGCATAGGCAGAGTCCCGCTTCAGTTGCTCGTAAAAGGTCACGCCGTAGCTGCGTTCAAATTCTTTCCATTTACCCCAGAAGGCATCAAATACCAGCTGGCGATCAGCACGGTTCGGTGCTGCTCGATATTTTGTATAAGCTGCCTGGTCTATGCGTACCTCTTCGCCGGTTGACAGCTTGACCTTGGGCCAGGGCATTTCTGCATTTGAAAAAGTCGAATACACGGCACTGGCAGTATTGGTCGCCATGCCAAATGTTGCGATGATTTCTTCACCTTTTTTATCTAGGGTATGCTGGCCCGAGCGTAGGATGTCATCAAGCAGATGAGCATAAATGCGCAAACCTTTGTCCTTGGACTGGAAGGTTTCGATCTTTTTCGCGCCCATGCTCAGGATTTCCGGCCGCAGGAAGGACGTTGCTTCCTCCACCTTGCTGCCAAGAATGTCGGAGCGCTGGCCCAGGTCCATGCCGGCATTGTCGCCAGTATCCTGGTCACGGAACTGGAAAGCGTAGCTCGACAATTTGGCAAAACGTTTCAGCAGGTCAGAATTCAAGTCCATGCAAGTCTTGAAGCGTGCCAGACTGTCACCCAGATGGCCGCTGCAGGTCTGGATCTGCTTTAACTGCACTTCCAGTGTCATGGCGTCCTTATCCCAGTCTGCCTTGGTCTGGTACATGTCTTTCAGGTTCCAGCGGTCTGCTTCTGTTTCGCTGGGGTGCGCTGCATAAACAGCAGCAGGCAGTATCAATGCAACAGCGAACAAGTTACGAATAAGATGTTTATGCATGGCTAACGTCCAGGTTGAATTTGATGGAAGTACTGCAGCTTGTGACTCAGGAGGAATATTGTTTATTTGATATACATTGCCGGCACAGGCGAATCTTATAAGTATAGGTGCCGGGTTTTGGGCAATATTTTGGTCTTAAAGTTCTCAATTGAAAAGTTAAATTGAAAATATATTTTCCGTGATTGATATTTTTTCGATTTTAATGGCTATTTTTAACGGAATTGATATTGCCACAAGGTATTTTTGCAGACTGGAACCGCTACAGCTTATTGATCGGAAGAATTCGATCTTGATATCTATCATCTAGTGACTTTCTGGTAATAAGGTTTAAGTGTAGAGAGCGTAAAAAAAGCGAACCTGAGTTCGCTTTTTTTGTGCATCGCATCATTGATGCTTACTTATTCTCCATTTCCACCTTCACCATATTGTCGTCCGGTTTTCGGTCCACATACTTGTTATCGGGATCAAGCCCAGCCTTACCTGGCAGTCCTTTGACGATGAGCTTGAAAGACATTTCCTTGTGATTGATCAGCTTGCGTTCCCGAATCAGGGGCTTGCCGTCCTTGTCATCAACACCAATGTCTATCCAGTCCTGCAAAGCGATCTCTTTTTCTGTTCCCAGTTCATCGGCTTTCAGTTTTTTGCTGCTGACTGCTAGCGAGACTTCATACTCTCCACTGGCCAGTGCTTTTGCACTGGCTGAGATGGCGCGGTTTTCAAAAAGGATGATGGATTCAAACAGGTCATCAATCAGATAGTGCATGTCTGCTGGTGTTACTCTACGCAGTGCATTCAGCATAACCGTACTGCTGGGGTAGGGTGCTCCTTTATTGGCATGCGAGGCAAGTACATCACGCAAAGCCAGGTTGACTTTATCTTCACCAATCAGGTCTTGCAGCAAATACATGGACAGGCTGCCTTTTGAGTAGTGGATATAGTTCTGGTTTTCGTTCTGGGCCAGAGGCAATTCCTTTTTTCTTTCCTGGCTGCGACCCTGGAGGTAGCGATCGAGTTCAAATCGGAGAAAACGTCGCATGGTGGCCTCACCGTAAGTCTGCTTCATGACCATCAGGGCAGAGTATTGCGCCAGGGTTTCCACCAGCATCGTGCCACCCCGGGTATTGCCTGAGATCAGTTGATGCGCCCACCATTGATGTGCCACCTCATGGGCAGTCACGTAGAAGGGGTAATCGACTTCTCTGGTATTGCTGTCATTGACATTGGCGATGAAGCCTATGCTTTCTGAATAGGGTATGGTGTTGGGGAAGGCCTGTGCAAAACTGGCGTAGCGCGGGAATTCAACGATGCGCACCAGTTTGTGCTGATAAGGGCCAAAATGTTGCGTGTAATAATCGAGTGATTTTTGCACCCCTTTGATCATGCGCTCAAGATTGTATTCATGGCCTTTGTGGTAGTCGATTTCTATGGCGATATCTTTCCAGTGTGCTGTTTTGACAGCATAACGTCCGGACAGAAAGGCATAAAAATTCAGGATGGGCTGTTCAGGTGCATAGTGATAATAATGACGACCATCTTCCTGCCATTCACGCTTCAGGCTGCCTGGAGCAATGGCCATCTGGTCCGCACTGGTGGAGACGACAGCATCAAAATTGACCCAGTCGGCATCGTTGGAGATGTAATTATTCGACAGAGCCCGGGCATCATCGCGTTCTGCCATGCGTTCTTTCTCTGGCAAGCCATGTTTGCGTCTGGTTTTCTCATCGCTGAGTTCCAGGGCGGGTTGGTAACCGATGTGAGGCATCAGTGTGCTGTTGAAGAAAGTGCCGTTGTACAGGACAGTCCGGCCTGAACTCATGCCCAGAAAAGTTTTTGGTGTTACTGCCAGTTCAAAATGCAGATGCAATTTTTCACCTGGCGCCAGCGCACGTTGCAGTTTGTAGCTGTGGAACTGGAGGTCTTTGTCCGCAATATGCTTTGTGCTGGCGCTATCGATGACAAACTTCTCGACATCGATATCGTCAGAAAGCGTGAAGAATATTTCATCAATGTGAGCCTGGCTGCGATTGACCAATTCATAGTCCCCTGCTATATGGGCGGTACGTGTTGCAGGGTAGATATCAACTTTGAGTTTGACATCGGTGATACGTGGTTGTGTCTGGTTGGCAAATTTCTTGTAGCGCTTCTCATACTGTGCATTTTCAGCCTGTTTTTCAAAATTGTTTTTGTATGGCTGCAGAATATTCGTGAAGTAGAAAATTGCAGCGCCACTCAGCGCATATATTCCCGCTCCACCAAACAGCAGCGTGGCATTGCTTGCATTGAAGGCCTGTTTGGCGAGGCGCAGGCGGCCGCGGATTTCCGTGCCAGTGCCACGTGCCCAAAGCATCAGTGACGCCGCAATTAATACCAGACAGGCTCCTCCCCAATGCAGCATATACCAGTGTATCAGCGGCAGTGCATGTCCATAGGCGTTCATGTCTGAATAGGGCAGGGACGGCGCATAGCCAAAGCGAAACAGGGGATGTTCCATGCCCAGCGCGGGCAGCGCAATCAGTGCTACGTAATAGGCGATCATCAGCAGATAGCCCAGGTACTTGTGATTGACTATCGCCTGTATCGACATCGCCAGTATGGCCAACAGTGCATAAGCAGGCCAGTCCAGGAGGAATAACTGGTACAGATAGAGGCTGATTTCGTAGTTTGTATATCCCTTGAACGTTTGTATCAGGATGCCGCATAACATCAAAACGAGCAACATGATGCCCTGAAGGAGAATCAGCGCCATCAATTTGGATGTGAATGTCAGCCAGTTGGGTGTTGGCAGGGCATCAAGCAATTGCGCTACACGCGCATCACGCTCGCGCCAGACCAATTCACCTGCATAAAAGGTGGTGACGGTTAGCATGAACAGGGCAAAACTTCCCCCGACCAGTTCCAGGATGGCATAGGTAACCGGGTAAGTTGGTGTGCCAAACATTTTGGTCGCCGTGTTTGAAATAGCAAACATGAAGAGCACACCGGACAACATGATGACAATGAAATACACATTCTTTACTGATTCGCGCAAATTCAGCATGGTCTCAGCAAACAACAGCCTCCAGTTTCTGGCGCCAGAGAACGAAGGGATGACTTTGGGGATGGCGGTATTACCTGTGGTCGTGACCTTGACGTCTTTTTTCTGTTTGCCGGTACCAGCGACATTTGTAAAACTGAATTTCCAGTAGCATATGGACAGGCAGGCCAGGCCAACACCGGCCCAGATCAAACGATTCAGCAGGAAATTGCCGCTCAAACCTATCTGCCTGGAATTTTTGTCTGCAATACTCCAGTACTCGGTCATGTAGCTGACTGCCGCAGAGCCGAAAGGGTCAAGCAGGGATGCCAGCATCTTGTTGTCCAGATCGCGCATGAAGGAACGTGCCACCATGTAGGCGATGAGCAGTACAACACTGGAAATATACACCGGCATCATGCGGCGGCTCAGTGCTGCCATGGTAAAGAAGATGCCACCAAAAATAATGAAATTGGGCAGTACGGAGTAGGCGTAGGGGATAAGATAGGACATTAACTGCGGATGACCCAGGCGCGCAACCTCTATGCCAGGCAGGTAGCAGCCCAGCCAGGCACCCAAACCCATCCCTGCGAAAATAATCATTGAGCTTGACAGGGCACCGAGAAAACGACCTGCCAGGTATTGAAACTTGCTGATTGGCGCACTATAAAAAAAATGCCAGGATTGATGTTCTATGTCCTGATGCGTCGCCTGCCCCATGATGGCCGCGACAGTACTCATGGCTATATATCCGAGAAATGTGATGCTCTGGAAGACGGCCACCGGTGCATTGATATGTATTTTTCCACCGAAGTCAATCGATGCTCCGCTGAATACGCCGCCTGCTGCGGCAACCCACAGGAGTGCCAGACCGAAGAAAACGAGAAAATAGACATATGTGGACGGGCTGCGCAGCTTTTGCCTCAGTTCGAAGAGGATGATCGTTAGCATGTCCGTTCCTCAGGTTGTGATTGGAGCTGCAGTAGCGGGCATAAGCCGGGCGGTCGCTTGTGTCGCTTGTGGTGCCGATAGCAGGCCGGTCATGGCGGAGAAATACACATCTTCGAGATTACCTTGTACTGCGGAAAATTCATGGTCAGGCTGGTCGTCGGCATACACATGTATCAGTGTACGGCCAGATGTCAGACGGCTTGATATCAGTTGATATGCGCTCTTGTAGTGGGCCAGTTCAGATTTTTCAATGAATTTTTTCCATATCTTGCCTTGTATGCGCTCAACCAGGTCCAGTGGTTCACCGGTCAGAATGACGCGCCCCTTATTGATGATGGCCATGTGATTGCACAGGTCGGCAACATCTTCAACTATATGAGTGGACAGAATGACGATTTTTTCCGTACCTATGTCTGACAGCAGATTGTGAAAACGCACACGCTCTTCGGGGTCCAGGCCGGCTGTCGGTTCATCGACGATGATCAGGCGCGGATCGCCGAGCAGAGCCTGGGCAATCCCAAAGCGCTGGCGCATGCCGCCTGAAAAACCACCCAATTGTTTGTTCCGGACATCGTATAAATTGGTTTGATGCAGCAGGGCTTCAACAACGGCTTTGCGCTGACTGCGGTTTTCCAGTCCTTTTAAAATGGCAAAATGCTCAAGCAAGTCGTATGCGGTGACTTTGGGGTACAAGCCGAAATCTTGTGGCAGATAACCGAGCAGGCGCCTGATCTGGTCTTTGTTTTCACTGATGTTCAAGCCATCGAAAAGAGCATTGCCCGAATCTGCATCTTGCAAGGTAGCCAGGGTGCGCATCAGGCTCGATTTTCCGGCGCCATTTGGTCCCAGCAGACCGAACATGCCTGCCGGTATCGTCAGGTTGATATTGTCCAGCGCCTGTACGCCATTGCTATATTTTTTCGAAAGTTGCTGTATGCAGAGTTCCATGAAATTATCCTTTTTCTTTTTTAAAATAACCTGTGTCCCGTTCAGGATGCAGTTGCGGGCCTGTGTATCTTAGGCGTGGTGATGGATGCCAGGTATTTATGCGATGAAACGGACCGTTTGGCGGATGGAATGCGGGAAGCCGGGATAAAGTTGAATAAGGGGCGAACAGTTGAGAAAGGGGCGGGGTGATCTGAATTGCTGCAAGTTTGTAATCTATGCGCTATAATTACGGCTGGCGGGCCCCTGCGCATTGCGGCATGGCCAATCTGGTCAGGTCGGGAACGAAGCAGCCACAGTCATTTCCCGCAAGTGCCGCAGACCAGGCTCGCCAACTTCCACTTCTCTTCTTTGTCTATCCAGGATAAGCCAGTGATAGATGTTTCCCTTGGTTTCCCTCAGGCTATTGGTCCCCCAATAATATCTTATTGGTTTTTTATAATTGCATCTCGGAAAATAAAGTTGCTATCTTGCTACTTTTTTTGAGCAGTGTCAGCAAAGGCAAAATCATTGTCAACATAGTCCCTTGCCTTAGGGAATCTCTGATTAAGTAAACGAACTCTGATTAAGAGACGTTAATATAAGCATGTTCCCCATAGAATCATAGACGCCATGAAACAGACGACATTTGCCGAAGGTGGATTTGAACGCTACGCCAAGACAACAAAGCGGGCGGTATTCCTCTCCGAGATGAATCAGGTTGTGCCATGGGCTATGCTATGCGCACTGATAGAGCCCCATTATCCCAAGGCAGGTAACGGACGCCCGCCTGTTGGAGTGGAGCGCATGTTACGCATTTACTTCCTGCAACAATGGTTCAACCTGTCGGACCCTGCTGTTGAGGAAGCCTTATACGAATCCGTCTCCATGCGCAGTTTTGCCGCTATTGACCTGGGCAATGAACCCGTGCCGGATGAAACAACAGTATGCAAATTTCGGCACCTGCTGGAGCGCCATGGCCTTGGCAAGCGTATCTTCGAAGAAGTAGGCCGTCACCTGCAAGAGCGGGGAATGAGGGTGTCGGGCGGTACTATCGTTGATGCCACCATCATTTCAGCGCCTTCATCCACAAAGAATAAAGAAGGCAAACGCGACCCGGAAATGCGCCAGACCAAGAAAGGCAATCAATGGTATTTCGGTATGAAAGGCCACATAGGCGTCGACAGCAAGACCAAACTGATCCATGCCGTTGTTGTAACGGGAGCCAATGCCCATGATAGCCAGGTATTACCAGACTTACTCCACGGGCGTGAGAAACGATATTGGGGCGACTCAGCTTACACAGGCCAAAAGCAGGCGGCACGCAGCAAAGCCCCAGGTGTAAAAGACTTTACCAATATCCGGGGCACGCGCAGCCACACCCTGACAGAGGAAGAGCGTCTGACCAACCGCCGCAAGTCAAGCGTGCGCGCCAAGGTTGAACATGCCTTCTGCATCATCAAGCGTGTGTTTGGATTTACCAAAGTCAGATATCGTGGTTTGCAAAAGAATGCGCATCGCTTGTTTGTGACCTGTGCACTGGCGAACCTGTTCATGGTTCGCAGGCGCTTGATGCGCATGCAAGGGGCATAGTGTGCCCAAGGTGCGAGAAATCGCACGAGAAGTGGGGAAATTGGGGAAGCACCTCCCCAATCTCTGAAGATCAGCATGCTTTGAGCACGATTTTTACTCCCTGTCCTTTACATAGGTGAGAATCAAAGAAAATTAGAACTTAATCAGATATTCCTTAGGTTCATTGCAGTTCAATTTATTGGCTTTTGAAATTGGCGCAATTTAACAATGGAATTGTTTTTATGATGCACATGAAATGGGAAGGTCGTGATGAGCAGGCATGATATCAACCTCGATTTGTTTTTTTCAAATCACCAGGAAAGAGATGTGCAATACAACGCCAGGGCTACCGTCGCTGATTTTTCTGTATTCGTTAAAATCTATGCCGATTTGAGTCAGGCTGCCGCTAACAGCCTGCCTTGCCGTCTTGATGTTGCCTATGGCGATACGATGTTTGAAAAAATCGATATTTTCCATGCTCCGCCCAATGCACAGGGTAATCCGGTGCTGATTTACCTGCATGGCGGATATTGGCGTGCCCTGTCACGCAAGGATTCTGCTTTCATGGCGCAGTCCTGGACGCGTCGGGGCGTCAGTGTGGTCGCGATTGAATATGCGTTGGCTCCAGACGCCAGCCTCGAGCAGATTGTAGGACAGTGTCGCTCAGCCATTGCCCATATTTATCATCATGCACCTGACTATGGTATCAATCGGGACAGGATGCATATCGCCGGCAGTTCTGCTGGCGGGCATTTATGTGCAATGCTGCTGACGGATGGCTGGCAGGAGAGCCATGCCTTACCAGGGGATGTCATCAAAAGCGCCAGCATGCTCAGTGGCCTGTTTGATATTCGTCCATTGTGCGACAGTCACATCAACGAGTGGATGAAACTGACGCCACAATGCGCGGCCAGCCTGAGTCCTGCCTTGCTAAAATTGTCTGTGCATGCACCAGTCCTGCTGGCTGTGGGTGCCTTGGAGACCCAGGGTTTTCAACGGCAGACGGCCGCATTTGCAGATACTCTCCACCGTGCCGGTGCACAGGTGGAAACATTGACCGTCGAAGACAGACATCACTTCGATATTGTGCTGGACATGAATGAAGTTGGGTCAGCTGTGACCCAGGCAATGTGGCGTTTGATTGCCGCGGCCTGAGTCACTTATAGCACCATGCATTATTTCATTTTACCTGCCTGCATCAGGCTGGCTGGCTTTTGTCAGCCACCTCTCGCATGGTGCGGACTTGTGTTGCCATCAGGACGATGAGCAGTAGCAAGCTGCCACTGGCCATGAACAGCTGTTGTATGCTGATGCTGCGCAGCAGCCAGCCGGTAAGGGCGGCTGACACCGGTCCTATGCCCATGAAGATAAACATGAACATGCTCATGGCCCGGCCTATCATGTTCAGCGGAACCTGTTTCTGTATCCAGGTGAAGACGGCGACATGCAAAAAACCTCCGAGTGTGCCGACGACAAGCAGGATGCAGGCGCCTTGCCAGCTGGCCTGGATCAGGCCCATCGGTATGAACAGTACGCCGATAATAAAATCTATCAGAAGCATGGTACTGCCCAGATTGCCAAATCGCAGCCCTGGTTTCATGCCGGACCAGGCCATGCCAAGCAGGGTGCCGGCACCATGGGCGCCTGCCAGCAAACCGAGGGCACTGGCATCATTGCTCAACTGATTGGCCATGACCGGCAAGGCGATCTGTACCGGGCCCATGATGAAAAAGGCGATGGCCGACCAATAGATGAAGCAGCTACGCAGTTGTTTCTCATTCCAGCAATAGCGCAGACCTTCTGCCAGCGATTGCCAGATCGGCGCAGTGCCTGTTGCTGAACTTGCGCCGGCAGGTGATGCCTTGTCGTTCATGACAACTTGACTCAACGTCCAGGCCGAAAAGGCATAGGTAAAGCAATCAAAGAAAAAAGCCGCGGCCAGCCCCTTTGCGTCACTGACGATACCTTGATGTTGCGAACCAAACACGCTGATCAAGACACCGGCAAGTACCGGGCCAATAAACATGGTCAATTGCCTTAGTCCCAGCATGATGCCGTTGGCAGCCTGTAATTGCGCCGGCTGCATCACGCGTGGCAGCATGGCAGTACCTGAGGGGATGCTGAACGCCGTTGATATGCCCAGACCCAGCGCCAGGGCATAGATCATCCATAATTCAAGCCTGCCGTAAAAGATGAGGGCACTTAATACACCCAGCAGGGCAGTATTGATGTACTTGGTCTGCATCATCACGGATTTGGGCGAGTAGCGGTCGACTACGGCGCCTCCCAGCAATATCAGCAGTGCGCGCGGTACGCTGATCAATGCCAGTACTATGCCCAATATCAAGGTGTCGCCAGTCATCTTTAGTACCAGCCAGGGAAGGGCGATGAGGGTGAATTGATCGCCGAGCATGGAGATGGCACCACCGCCTGTAAGCCAGAGAAAATTTCTGTTCTTGAAAATGGCGGCACGTGCATTTTGGGGAGGCGGGGTTTTGATGTCTGTCATGGAGTTGTCCTTGTTTTTCAATGAGTGTTCTCATTGAGTTTTGCCAGCAAGGCTGGCGTTCTGTTCCAGCAGGGCGAGGCCCTGACGTGCATAGACCATGAGCGAGGGCGTCATGCCGCCACCGATGGCCAGGTCGGGTTCTTTTTCATGGATGGCCCTGACCTTCTGCATGGTGGGAAGGTGGTGCCCCCAGGCATCCATGAACAAAGCCCGCCATTTCAGGAGCTGGGCCTGGACTTCAGGGTGTTCTGGCGGCAGGCCGGCAACCATTCTCTGTCGTACTTCAGAAAAGATTGCGGTCCAGTTTTCAGCGTTCTTTACGAAAGAAGGGCGAAAATATTTCAGTTCTTCTTCACTCAGGTATTTGCGATAAATGTCATAACGAACCTCGATCGAGGCGATGGTGATGTAATCCATCATTTCATCATCAACACCGCTCAGTGCTTGCAGAGAAGGTTCTTTTCTGTGCATTGTTGAAAATTTCTTCAACAGGCGTGGATCGGGAATCAGGTCGTTCATGGTGAGCACCCATTTCTGGGCCAATTGCTTGGCCCTGGGGTCGTTTGCCGGGATTTTTTGATCAAGCAAAGCCCTGGCGGCAATGACCATTGGTTGCATGCGCAAGTCTATCTTGCCTTTGTCCCCTGACTCCAGTTCGCGCATGTGCAGTATTTCATCGCGACTGAAATACTTGCCCAGCAGGCTCATCATTTCCAAAGTGGATAGCCAGTATTCAAGATTGGGTTCATGTTTGGCCTGTAACAGGCTCGACAACTCGTGCAGGCGATCACGCAATTCCACACTCTGGGCAATCTGCTGGTCCAGGCTGGATATCTGGTCAGCGATGACATCCTGCAAATCGGCGCCTTCGCCATCAATGATGCTGGCAACTTCTGCCAGCGACAGATCGAGTCGTCGCAGAGCCTGTATCCGGTGCAGGCGTTTGACGTCTGCACTGTCATACAAACGGTAACCTGCATCCGAACGTATGGATGGCTTGAGCAAACCTATTTTGTCGTAGTGATGCAGCGTACGTATGGTCAAGCCAGTGCGGCTGGCCAGTTCGCCTATTTTCAATAACATGATGAATCTCCTGAATGAAGAGACTATAGAGCCTCACCTTATGTCAGGGTCAAACGGTTTTTGAAAATAATTCCGGGAATAAAACGAGGGTGAATTGTTGTGTAAATGATAAAGCCATCATCGCTACAAGCGGGCGATGATGGTTTTCATATCAGTTCAGCGGAATCGGGAAATCAGTTTTTTCTACGGACAGGCCAATATGCCAGCAAGACGCCAATCAGGCTGCTAAGCAGGATAAATCCCCATTCCAGGCCGCCATTACCAGGGCCGACCACATACCAGCCATATTGTGCGTGGACGTGGATCTGACCGAAACAGATAATGATGATATGCCCCAGGCAGGCGGGCACGACAAAGCGGTTGGCCAGCAGGGCAAGACTGCTTGCTGTCTGTATCAATAAAACCATCCAGGCCAGCGCCAGCCCGAAAGGGTAACCGAGGGACGTCAGGAATTCACCAAAGTGCGGTATGTTTTCAATATGGGTGTAACCGTGCAGGGGATGCATCAGGATGATCAGTGCAACGCCTATGCGTACAGCGGCCAAGCCAAGATTGGGATTGGCCGGATTTGTTTTGTACCATTGTTGAATCATTGAGAGTCTCCAGGTTTTTAGACTGGCAACAATTGCATGAATTCTTGAGTATTGCTGAAACGGCGTGATCAAACTATCTTGCAGAGTGACGAATGATGGTGGGATGTAGGGAGGGGCAGGTCTGATGCCACAGGCGACACCAGACCTTCAGGCTGAATTGATTAATGTTTGATTTCTGTCGCCGTCAGGGTACCTTCTGTCAAGGTAGTGGCAACAAACAACTGGGCGCAATCAACCCTGTCAAAGCCATAATGCTTGCCGCAAAAGTCGCAATTGATGTCCAGGGCGCCCAGGTCGGCAATGGCGGAACTGACTTCTTCTTGGCCTAGCATTCTGAGCATGTCGCCTACTTTTTCACGTGTACAATTACATTGGAACTGGGGATGCAAGGGATCAAATACGCGCAGGGTTTCTTCCCAGAACAGGCGATGCATGAGTATATCTATGCCTGTGCTCAGCAATTCCGGCTTTTTCAGGGTATCACCAAGCATGACTGCATGGTTCCAGGCCTCTGCTTCGTCTTCAACCTGGGCTTCAGCCCCCCCGATTTTTGGCAGTTTTTGCAGCAATAATCCACGCGTCACATGCTGGTCAGCGGCCAGCCACAACTTGGTATCAAGTTGCTCTGAACGTTGCATGTAGTTTTCTATGACCGTTGCGATGCTGTCACCATCGAGAGGGACTATACCCTGGTAGGCTTGCTGCCCCGGTACTTTGTTGTTAGGGTCCAGGGTAATCACGAAACGTCCCTGGTTATGCACGTGAACGAGATCGGTCAGGCTGGCATCATCGGCGATGCTGGCATGCTCGCGCAGTTTGGCAGTCGCCCGCATTTTCAGTTCTCCATCGCATTCGACTACCAGCAGCTTTACAGGGCCGTCGCCGTGTATCTGCATGACCATGGTGCCGTCGAATTTCAGGTTGGCTGACAGGAGTGCGGATGCAGCCATCAACTCACCGAGTATGGTTTGTACCGGGGCCGGGAGTTCGTGGTGTGCCAGTGTCTGCTGCCAGGCATGGGTAAGTTCCACCATTTCGCCACGTACACCGGCATGTTCGAACATGAATTTTTGTAAGGTATCGGTCATTGTTATTGCGGTAATCAGTCTATGCGTTTGAGTTGGGTCTTGAATGCCTGGCCACGACGCACATAGGTGTCGGCATTGCGTCTCAGCCCGGCGATATCGTCTTCGGTCAAGGTTCTGACCGCTTTGGCAGGCGAGCCTATGATCAGGGAATTGTCAGGAAATTCTTTGCCCTCGGTGACCAGTGCACCGGCACCGACCAGGCTGTTCTTGCCTATTTTTGCGCCATTCAGGACGACAGCCTGTATGCCAACCAGCGAACCATCACCGATGGTACAGCCATGAAGCATGGCCTGATGGCCGACAGTGACATTTTTACCGACCAATAAAGGGTAGCCGGGGTCAGTATGCAAAATACTGCTTTCCTGGATATTGCTGCCTTCGCTGACGGTGATCAATTCATTGTCGCCGCGTATGGTCACGTCAAACCAGATGCTGGCATTGGCTTCTATGCGAACTTTGCCTATGACATTGGCGCTGTCTGCGATGTAGGCAGAAGCGTCAATGTCGGGTATCAGGTCACCAAATTGGTAAATGGGCATGTTTATTCCGTAAAATAGCGCATTATTGTATGAAACCCGTATTGTAAACCTGTGCGGGCATGCTTGCCTGACTTCACGAGGATATGAGAGATAAACTTGCTAATGAATTAAGAGCGATGGCATTGACTGCTTTGCTGGAGCCTGACCCCGGGCGTAAATGCGCTATTCTTTATTCTATTGATAATAATATGGCTATATTGCCAGATACAGTCATTGCCGAGCCTGCCGGAATACCAGGGCGGCTGCCCAGACCCGAACTGGTGCCGCCCGGTAAAGTGGGGCGGCGCGCCATGCATACGGTGGAGGGCCGGGCAGTATTGTTACATGCGCTGGCGCACATAGAATTGAATGCAGTCAATCTGGCGGCGGATATACTCTGGCGTTTTGCAGGGATGCCAGTCCAGTTTTACCTGGATTGGTTGAAAGTCGCAAAAGAAGAGGCGTATCACTTTCAGTTGCTTGAGGGGCATTTGCATACGCAAGGCTATGCATACGGGGATTTTTCTGCCCACAACAGTTTATGGGAGATGGCGGAGAAGACCAGGGCAGACTTGCTGGCGCGACTTGCACTGGTGCCGCGCACCCTGGAAGCGCGCGGTCTTGATGCAACGCCAGCTGTCATGGCAAAACTGGCTCAGGCAGGGGATCAGGCTGCGGCCGATATTCTGGCCATCATCCTGCGCGATGAGGTCGGTCATGTCGCCATTGGTAACTTTTGGTATAAGCAGCTTTGTGCCGAGCGAGGGCTTGACGTCGTCGTCACCTACGCTGAACTGGCCCAAAAATACAAAGCGCCGCCTTTGCGCGGACCATTTAACCTGGAAGCCAGGCGGGCGGCCGGTTTCGATGATCGTGAATTGCAGGCTCTGCAGGATGGCGCTGGTTGATCATCATCCTGTCATCTGAGCTTGCTCAGTCGCCGGAGCGCACACTGCCTATACCGTCTACTGATTTATTGACATTGCGTGGGTGACCGTAATAAGTCAGGCTGCCTATGCCTTGTACGGATGCATTCAGGTTATCGGTTGCCGTGACTGATATGGAGCCTATGCCTTCCACCTTGGCGTCGACTTGCTCGGCAATCAGGTCCTTGGTTTCGACCATTCCAACGCCTTTGGCTCTCAGACTGAAGGACTTCACTTTACCGCTGGCGACGAGCATACCTGCACCTTCGTAAGCGAGAGAGAAATTATTGCCAGAGATATTGTTGAGGGTTGTCTTGCCCGCGCCTTCCATCTTGAATTTACTGAGTTCAGGGACGGTGATAATTACCTGTGCCGTGTCGCTGATTTTCAGGGAATTTTTTTCTTTGTAGGTAATCAGCAGTTCATCGCCCACCACTTCAGTGCTGACATTGCTGATGAACTTTTCGCTGCCTTTCACTTGTACAGACTGTGCCTTGCCGACTTCAACGATCAAATTGAAGGCGCTGCGGGATTTGATGGTGCTGAAATTGGGCAGGTTGCGGCTTTGCTCGTCAGCAAAGGCGGCAGAACTCAGCAGTAATGTTGACAACAGCAAAACGTGGCGCATGGATATCTCCGGAAATTGTGTAGACGGTTCTGTCTCATCTGGTTCTTCCTGATTTGTTCAGAGGCATGTCAGAATCAACAGATAAGTCAGTATCGCCATTTTCTCTATCGTACGCTGGCATTTTGCGATGAACTGCAATAAGGCATGGATGAACTGTAAAACGCCAGTACCTTATGGTTTGCTCAACTTTTCGTAGTGCAGCATATCGAGCCAATGACCATTCCTGAGTACTGATGCATGTGAATGCCCCCATTGTGTAAAACCACATTTGCGCATGATGGCTTGTGATGGCAGGTTGTCAATGATGACAATGGCTTCAATGCGTTTCAGCTTCAATTCATCAAATGCACTGGAAATAACCGCATTGACGGCAGCCGTGGCATAGCCACGACCGCCGTGGCGCTGACTGAAACGATAGCCCAAGGAGGCTTTGTGGTACTGATCCTGCTCTACACCGCGCAGGGTGACACGGCCGACCACTTCATCTTCCAGCCAGGCAAGGAAGTGAAATTCGCGTTGCACGCTGGCCGCATACTGGGCATGCTCAAGACTGGTACGGACTTCTTGCAGGCAGTAAAAGGCATCGCCACGGCTTGCTATCCAGGTTTCGAAATGGGCACGGTTCTCCAGTTCAAAAGCGAGGACGGCGGCAGCATCGTCGGCTTTGACCAGGCTGATTTTAAGGCTGGAATCCATGATTTGGCTCATGATCTGGATTGATTAATATTGTTTTCTCATGGTGATTTTACTGGATGCTTAAAGTTGCTGCTGTTACTGTCGTAATCAAAACAAGATCAATCAGTGAGCCTGAAACCTTATGATGTGTAACTGTTCAATGGTAAGCCGGGTCGTGCTGCTATTCTTTGGCGCATTCTTTGCTGCGCACTCTCATGCACAAATGGCCGATCCCGGTTTGCCACCCTCCAAGGCGCTATTGCTGACCGGGTTTGCAGTCAATAAACCGGTGCAGGTGCAGGACATTGACAATATCGCGCAAGGCCTGCCCAGGGCAATTGCCCGTCGGCTGATGCGGACGGGCGGGTATCAGGTGCATACCTCGCCGGATCTCCTGTCTTTTGAATGGCAGCAGGACGAGCCGCCGACTTTACTGGTGCGCCAACTCGGCAATACTTATCATAGCCGGTATATCGTTGCCGGAGAAGTCCGCAATGCAGGTACGAAAATAGACACCAATCTGTTCGGTTTGACGCAGAAAAGGACGCGTGCGATAGAACTTGACGTCCGCATTTTTGACGCACGCTCGGGTCAATTGCTGGTCCAGCAGGAATTCTCCCGCATAGTGACGGGCAATGTGGCCATAGGACGCGAGCATGTATTCGATGGTGCCGCCTTTATTTCCACCGTGTATGGAAAAACCATCGCTGAAGTCGCTGACCAGGTTGCTGAACTGATCAGTACCACGGTAGCTGCGCAGCAATAAAGTGCTTCTGTACTTATTTTTCAGCTCTTTCCTGTTCTCTCAGGCGCAGGATGCGGCGCTGCACTTTGCCAGTTGTTGTCATGGGCAAGGCATCGATGAATTCGATTTCCTTGGGGTATTCATAAGGGGCAAGCTTGCCACGGACATGGGTCTGCAATTCCCTGACCAGATCATCGTTGCCTTCGTAACCCTGGCTTAAGACGACGTATGCCTTGACCAGGTTGCCTCTTTCCCTGTCGGGTTTGGGCACAACCGCCACATTCGCCACAGCCGCATGTTTGACCAGGCAATTTTCGATTTCTGACGGGCCTATCCGATAGCCCGCAGCCTTGAACATGTCGTCTGCACGCCCCTGATACCAGAGGTAGCCATCTGCATCGCGCGTGGCCAGGTCGCCTGTGCGGCACCAGTCACCGGTAAACTTGTTGCGCGTGGCTTCATCATTTTTCCAGTAACCAAGAAAGAAGACGGGGTCGGGATGCCCATAAGAGTCATAGCGGTGCACCGCTACTTCACCGGTTTCCCCATCTGCGACTTCATTGCCGTCGTCATCAATGACAGCAACTCTGTGGCCAGGATAGGGACGGCCCATGCTGCCAGGCTTGGCTGGCCAGTGTTGATGGCTATTGCCAACGATGTAATTCATCTCGGTTTGGCCAAACATTTCATTTGGGGTAACTTCAAGTGCCTGTTCACACCAGTTGAAAACGGTATCGCCAACGGCTTCACCGGCACACATGATGGCGCGCAGGGCCAGTTTGTATTTCTTCCTTGGTCTGGCTTCTGCCTTCATCAGCATTTTCAACGCAGTCGGAAACAGGAAGGTGTTGCTTATCTGATATTTTTCCATCAGATAATATGCTGTTTCGGCAGTAAAACGTCCCTGATAACCGAGTATGGGCATGCCAAAATACAGACTGGGTAAGAGTGCATCCATCAAGCCTCCAGTCCAGGCCCAGTCTGCCGGTGACCAGAACACATCGTGCTTTTGCGGGAACCAGTTTTGTGAAGCGACAAAACCGGTCAGATTGCCAATAATGGCAGAGTGGGGAATCAGCGCACCCTTGGGTGCACCAGTCGTGCCGCTGGTGTAAATCAGGATTGCAGGATCGCTTGAGCGGGTGTCGGCAATCGTGCCCGAGGCTGACATGTAGGGCAGATGGCTGCTCCAATCTATGCTGGGGGGCAAGTCTTCGCTGCTCTGGCAATCAACGGTAATGACGGTCTTCAGCTCAGGACATTTATCCCTGATTTCTTCGAAAGCCTTGATGCCAGTGGCATCAAGGACTATTGCTACGGCTTGGCTATGTTGCAGCCGGTATTCCAGTGCTTCAGGCCCGAACAGAAAAGATAGCGGCATGACAATGGCGCCAATTTGCAGGCTGGCCATCAGGGTGATTGCTGTTTCTGGTCTTTGTGGAAGGATGCAGGCGATGACATCGCCACGCTGTACGCCTTCCTGCAGCAGGAGATTGGCAAGCTGGTTGGCCTGCTGGTGCAGTTCCGCATAGGTCAGGCGGCTGCTATTGCCTTCGCTGTCTTCATGCAGGATAGCGGTGCGTTTGGCGCGTTTCTCGTCTGCAGCCCAGCGATGGCAGCATGCTTCGGCGATATTGAAGTGGTCAGGAACCTCCCATCTGAAATCATGGTATAGCTGTTCATATTGGTCGATTTTTACATTTGTTTTTAGTTTTGTTTTTTGTTTTTTCAGATGCTTCATCCTGTCTCCGCTATAATAGAACGATCGTGCTATTGTTCTGGCTTGCCGATCACATATTGCAAGCGTGTTGCAAGTCTGGCTTGTTATCATGCTACTTGATAATCTGGCGGGCTGGCTGACATTTGTCCGTTCTTCTTGATGAAAAATATTACATTCTTATGAAGCCAGCATACACTCCTTCGCATTCTTCATTTCTTAACATCCGTGGATTGCAATATCATGTGCGTCATTGGGGACCACAAGACTCCCCCGTTATTTTCATGCTGCATGGCTGGATGGATGTCTCTGCTTCATTCCAGTTTGTGGTTGATTGTCTCAAGCAGGACTGGCGGGTGATTGCGCCTGATTGGCGCGGCTTTGGCCTGACTGCATCACCCGGGACGGATACTTACTGGTTCCCTGATTATCTCGGTGATCTTGACGCCTTGCTCAGGCACTATTCGCCAGACCAGCCAGTGAATTTGCTTGGTCACAGTATGGGAGGTAATGTGGCCGGGCTTTATGCGGGTATCCGCCCTGAGCGTGTCAGCAAGCTGATCAACCTGGAGGGCTTTGGCATGCCCCTGACGCATCCCAAACAGGCGCCTGGTCGTTACCGAAAATGGCTGGATGAACTGGAGAGCAAGGCGGTATTGCGTACCTATGCTTCGCAGGCAGAAGTAGCCGCGCGTCTGCAAAAGACTAATCCACGCCTGTCTGACGAAAAAGCCGCATTTCTATCAGGTCATTGGGCCAAAGAAACCAGTGCCAGTTGCTGGGAAATACTGGGGGACCCGGCGCATAAGCAAAGCAGCCCACTTTTATACCGAGTGGAAGAAGTCATGGCATGTTGGCAAAAAATCACTGCACCGGTATTGTGGATCGAAGCTGACGACACCAATGTCTGGCACTGGATGGGGCCGAAAGAAGAAGCAAGAGTGGAAATCGACAGGCGTTTGGCACATATTCCACAATTGCAAAGAGAGATGATCATGGATGCAGGGCATATGCTGCACCATGACCAGCCAGAGAAAATGGCAGAGTTGATAGAGGCTTTCCTGCTTTAGATGGCACAGCAGTGAATTGCCAGCGTATGCGGTAACGTAAAAAAAGCGGGTTCTGGGTTACACTCCCAGAACTCGTTTTTATTTTCTCATCCATATACCTAGACTTAGTCAGCACCATGAGCGCAACACCACAATACGGCTTTACCACCACCATACTGCATAGCGATCGTCAAAAAGAAATAGAGCATGGCTCTATACACAAACCTGTTCATACCTCAGTCATGTACGGCTATAGTGATGCACGTGATCTGGCTGCAGTCTTCCAGAACAAACAATCGGGCTACCGGTATGGCCGTCAGGGCAACCCTACAGTATCTGCCCTGGAAGAAAAAATCAGCAAGATGGAAGATGGTCAGGCCAGTATTGCCTTTGCCACTGGCATGGCAGCCATTGGCGCCGTGTTCCAGGCATTGTTACGACAGGGGGACCATCTGGTCTCATCTTCTTTTTTGTTTGGTAATACCAATAGCCTCTGGCAAACCATCAGCGCCCAGGGTGTTGATGTATCCATGGTGGATGCGACCGATGTTGATCATGTTGCAGCTGTGTTGACGCCGGCAACGCGCATGGTATTTGTTGAAACCATCGCCAATCCACGCACGCAAATAGCAGATTTGAAACGTATTGGTGATCTGTGCCGGGAAAAAGGTATTCTGTTTGTTGTTGATAACACCATGACTTCGCCTTATCTGTTCCGTCCCAAGACGGTAGGGGCGGGTCTGGTGATCAATTCTTTGACCAAGTCCATCGCCGGTCATGGCAATGTACTGGGTGGCGTACTGACGGATACCGGTTTATACGACTGGGCTACCTATCCGAATATTGCTGCCAATTTCCGCAAGCAGTCAGTGCGCATGCAAGGGCTGGCGCAACTCAGGGCCAAGGCCTTGCGTGATTTTGGTGCCTCATTGTCGCCGGAGGCGGCCCATCAGATTGCCGTCGGCGCAGAGACCATGGCCTTGCGCATGGAAAGGGAATGTGCAAATGCGCTGGCCCTGGCAAAGATGCTCGACGCTGATCCGCGCGTCGCCGTTGTGCATTACCCAGGCTTGCCATCACACCCGCAACATGCCCTGGCCAGTGACCTGTTCCGTGCCTATGGCGCTTTGTTCAGCTTTGAGCTGAAACCGGAAATTGATTGCTTCGATTATCTTAACCGTCTGCAACTGGCGATCAATGCTACTCATCTTGGTGATACCCGTACCCTTGTGATTCCGGTTGCGCACACCATCTTCTTTGAAATGGGCGCCGAACGTCGTGCAGAAATGGGCATTGCTGACTCTTTGATAAGGGTATCTGTCGGTATTGAAGATACCCAGGATTTGCTTGAAGATTTCAGCCGCGCCCTGGATCCGGTATAAGTTGCAAGAGCATGGTCTACTCCTGCAGTGATTTTTGTTGAACTATTCCTGCCGCCAACACACTACGACTATTGTGCTGGCGACACTGAAGTTTTTTCTTGATTTTGTGATGGCAAGGTAACCATGTTCCGACTCTCTCTCAGTATGACTATGCGTGACTGGCGTGCCGGTGAACTGCGTTTCTTGTTGATTGCCCTGATGATCGCCGTTGGCTCTCTGGCTTCGGTTGGTTTTTTTACCGACAGGATGCGCAGCGGACTCAACCGTGACGCCCATCAACTGCTAGGGGCAGATTTGCTGGTTGCGGCTGATCAGCCCATTAACCCGGAATGGCGCAACGAGGCGGAAAAACGGGGGCTGAAGATAGCTGAAACGGTGGTCTTCCCCAGCATGGCGCTGGCGGGTGAGGGTGACGCCATTGCTTCCAAACTGGTTTCCCTGAAGGCTGTCAGTACGGACTACCCTCTACGCGGCAATGTCAAATTGAATCAGGGCGAGACGGAAGTCGTCACCAGGACCATACCTCAGCCAGGCACGGTCTGGGTGGATCCGGCGCTGTTGTCTGCACTGAACTTGAGCGTTGGGCAGAAGTTGAAGCTCGGTGAATTACAACTGACAGTAACCCAAACCATAGGTACGGAGCCAGACCGTGGCGCAGGTTTCATGAATTTCGCACCACGTGCGATGATCGCACTCAGTGATATCCCCGCCAGCAGACTGATACAGAATGGCTCCCGTGTGACGTATCGTTTGTTGATGGCAGGAGATGCAAAGCTGATCTCTGCTTACCAAAAAGAATTGCAGGCCAGGATAGATGGCAATAAATTGAAGGGCATACGCCTGGAATCCCTGGAGTCTGGCCGTCCGGAGATGCGTGCGACACTGGACCGGGCTGACCAGTTCCTGTCTCTGGTCAGTCTGCTGTCAGCCATGCTGGCTGCCGTCGCTATTGCCATGGCGGCACGCCGTTTCATGTTGCGCCACCTGGATGCCTGCGCCATGCTGCGCTGTCTGGGCCTGACGCAAAATCAGGTCACTTCCATGTATCTGATCGAATTCCTGATATTGGGTCTCCTTGGCAGTGCTGCTGGTGTGGCCCTCGGTTATGCCGGTCATTACCTCTTGCTGGAATGGCTGGGCAAACTGGTTTCCAAGGACTTGCCCGATGCCAACTTCCTGCCTGCCGTGCAGGGGGTGGCGACCGGACTGTTACTTTTGCTCGGTTTTGCCTTGCCACCGATACTGCAACTGCGCAATGTACCGCATAACCGCGTGATACGACGTGAGCAAGATGCACCCAAGGCCATGACTCTGTTGACCTATGCTTCCGGCCTGGGGATGTTCATTGCGTTGCTGCTGTGGCAGACATCGGACCTCAAGCTGGGCCTGATGACGGCAGCCGGCTTCCTGATAGGCTTGCTGGTCTTTGCACTGGTCGCCTGGCTGGGGATGTTTTCACTCAAGCGCATGCGCGGTCTGTTCCCGCATTCTGCGTGGCGTTTCGCTATTACTGCCCTGCAAAGGCGGCCTGGTGCTACGGTGGTGCAGGTTGTGTCTCTGGCATTGGGGTTGATGGCGCTGTTATTGCTGACGGTAGTGCGTGGGGACCTGATCACTGCCTGGAAAAAAGCCACACCGGCAGACGCGCCGAATCAATTCATCATCAATATCCAGCCTGACCAGAAAGAAGACATCGCCAGTCGTCTGGCTTCATTTGGTCAACCGCGCCTGTATCCCATGATACGAGGACGTTTGATAGAAGTGAATGAAAAGCAGATCACGGCTGATACCTATGCCGAAGACCAGGCCAGACGCATGGTGGACAGGGAATTCAATTTGTCGACCATGACCGAATTGCCGGCCCAGAACAAGATCAGTGCTGGCAAATGGTATGACGATGGCAAGACAAGCCAGGCAGAAGCATCGGTGGAAGAGGGGATAGCCAAAACCTTGAAACTGAAGATGGGCGACAAGCTGACCTTTGATATTGCCGGGCAACAAGTGACGGCAGCGATCACCAGCCTGCGCAAGCTGGACTGGGGGTCTATGCGCGTCAATTTCTTTGTGATTATCAATCCCAAGGCCATGGAAGATACGCCGCAAACCTGGATTACCGCCTTCCGTTTGCCGCCGACCGACAAGACTTTTGTCAATCGTATGATGCAGGATTTTCCCAACCTGACCGTGGTTGATGTTGGTGACATGCTCAGACAAATGCAGGACGTACTTGATCAGGTCATTACTGCGGTCGAGTTTCTGTTCATGTTCACCCTGGCTTCAGGTGTGCTGGTTTTGTATGCCGCACTGGCAGGTTCGCAGGATGTGCGCATGCGCGAAGCTGCATTGTTGCGTGCGCTGGGTGCAACACGCAAGCAATTGTCACAGGCGCAGTGGATAGAGTTTTTGCTGATAGGTGGCCTGTCAGGTGTGCTGGCTGCCAGTGGTGCGTCGGCTATAGGCTGGGTGCTGGCTCGCTTCAGCTTCAATTTTGAATGGAGTTTTTCGCCGTTGGTCTGGCTGGCAGGACTTGTTGTCGGCGCCTGCTGTGCCTTGATCGGCGGCTGGCTGGGTTTGCGTAATGTATTGAACCAGCCGCCGCTGCAGAGCTTGCGCGAGGCCTGATGGAATCACGACCAAATACCTTTTTGATATAACAGAGATTTAACTTGGAAAAACAAGATATCAAGCTTTACGTGGACTCACAATTTACCAGTCCCTATGCCATGTCGGTATTCGTCACGCTGCATGAAAAAGGCCTGGACTTTGATTTGTTGACCGTCGATCTGGAAGCCAATGCCCAGCACGCACCGGATTATGCTGCCACATCCCTGACCCAGCGCGTACCTACCCTGGTGCACAATGGCTTTGCCCTGTCTGAGTCGTCTGCGATTACCGAATATCTGGATGAAGTATTTCCACAGCAGCCAGTTTACCCTAAGGATGTTAAAGACCACGCCAGGGCGCGACAAGTACAGGCCTGGATACGCAGCGCCTTGATGCCGATACGGGTAGAACGTAATACACAGGTTATTTTTTATGGCAAGAAGCTGGAACCCTTGTCTGATGCTGCCAAGGCAGCCGCGGCGCAATTGTTCCTGGCTGGAGAAGCCTTGCTGCAAGACAATGCCGATAATCTGTTTGGCGACTGGTCTGTCGCTGATCTTGATCTTGCCTTGATGATTAACCGCCTGGCCATGCACGGTGACCACGTGCCTGAAAAACTGGCCAGGTTCGCAGCACATCAATGGCAACGGCCTTCTGTGCAATTGTGGGTGAGTCAGGCAAGGCCGGCGCTCTGACTTGTAGTTGATTTAGCAATAATCATGACATGAATACTGAAGTTGAGAATAATGAAGAAGCCCAGGTCAATTTATATGAATTGCTGGGTGGTGCAGAGAAGCTGCGTGCCCTGGTAGATCGTTTCTATGATTTGATGGAACTGGAACCAGAATTTGCTGGCATAAGAGCACTCCATCCGACGCCTATGGATGGTTCACGCGACAAACTGTACTGGTTTTTGTCCGGCTGGATGGGTGGCCCCAATCTGTACATTGAGCAGTTCGGGCATCCTCGTCTGCGTGCACGTCACCTGCCGTTCGCCATTGCCAGCAGTGAGCGTGACCAGTGGTTGCGCTGCATGGCCTGGGCCATGCAGGACATGGAAGTGGAACAGGATTTGCAGCAACACCTGATGCAATCGTTTTACCAGACTGCAGACTGGATGCGTAATCGACCCGGTTAAGCGGGTATCTGAAAACCGACCAATTTTTTCTCTAAGCCTTCCTTCTATGAGTTTGTTTGAAGTCCTGATATTGCTGCTGGCAGCTTTTGCCGTGATCTTGAATCTGTTGCTGCTTCTGCGTGGCAAAACTGCCCGGGTCGGTGATGATGTGCAGGCTATCCAGGCATTGCAGGAGCAATTGCGTGGGGCTCAGCAGCAGTCGCAATTGACGCAGGAGCGCAGTGAGCGCGCTTTGCGGGAGCAGGTGCAGCTGACAGCACAGACCGGGCGACAAGAACTGGCGGGGAATTTCAGTCAACTGCAACAAAACCTGGCGTCGCAACTGACCAGTGTCGCGACCATGCAGAATAGCCAGATCGATGCGTTCTCCCAGCAACTGGTCAAACTCAATGAAACCAATGCCCAGCAACTGGAGCAATTCAGGCAGGCGTTCATTTTGCAGGGTCAGGTCGCTCGTGATGAGCAGGCGCAAAGCCTGAAACGGTTTGGCGACAGCTTGAATCAGAGCTTGCTGGGCCTGACAGAATCGAATGCCCTGCGCATGAACGAAATCCGCGCAACGCTGGAGCAAAAAATCCAGCAACTGCAAGCTGATAATGCCGGCAAACTCGAAGAAATGCGCAAGACTGTCGATGAAAAATTGCATGCGACACTGGAACAGCGCTTGGGCGAGTCCTTCAAGCTGGTGTCAGACCGCCTCGACAAAGTGCATCAGGGCCTGGGCGAAATGCAGCAATTGGCCATCGGCGTTGGTGACCTCAAACGCGTTCTGACCAATGTAAAGACACGTGGCACCTGGGGAGAGGTGCAACTGGAGATGGTGCTTGAACAAATGCTGACACCGGACCAGTACGCAAAAAATGTAGAGACCGTGCCGGGCACGGGGGAGAGGGTGGAATTTGCCATCAAGCTGCCAGGCAAAGAAGACAATAAGGCGCCGGTATGGATGCCCATTGATGCCAAGTTTCCCAAAGAGCAGTATGAACGCTTGCTTGATGCCGCAGAGCGCGCTGATGCCGAAGGTGTGGCACAAGCCGGTAAAGAGCTGGAAAGAGCCATACGCCTGGAAGCCAAGACCATTTCTGAAAAATACCTGTCGCCACCATTGACGACTGATTTTGCCATCCTGTTCTTGCCTACCGAGGGCTTGTATGCCGAGGTCATGCGCAGACCTGGCCTGGCGGATGAATTGCAGCGCACTTGCCGTGTCTCGATTTCTGGCCCCTCAACCCTGTCGGCATTATTGAACAGCTTGCAGATGGGTTTTC
Organism: Undibacterium paludis; assembly: GCF_022568815.1. Taxonomy (GTDB): domain Bacteria; phylum Pseudomonadota; class Gammaproteobacteria; order Burkholderiales; family Burkholderiaceae_D; genus Undibacterium. The sequence continues at coordinate 53,878 of NZ_JAKZHX010000013.1, forward strand.
GCAGTCTGGTGCTGGAGCAGCGCTCGTCTGAGGTCTGGCAGGTGCTGGGTGCTGTCAAGACTGAATTTGGCAAATTTGCCGATGTGCTGACGGCGACCAAGCTGGCGCTGGAAAAAGCCGCAAAAAATATAGACCAGGCAGAAGTCAGGACCAGGCAAATGACCAGAAAACTGAAAAACGTTGAAGCCTTGCCGACCGATACAGCACAAAGTTTGCTGGGGACAGCAAATGAAACAAATGAGACCGATGCTGAGCCTTAAGCAGGCGGCATAACCCATCAATTAGATTTGCCAGAAGACCCATGCAGGTCAGGCCTTTGTCGCATCAGAGCCTACTGTTGTGACGGGTACCTATTTCCTGGGTCTGTCGCCCATCAGATAACGCGGGCCCGCGCCCTTATTGCTGGCAATATCTTGGGGATTGTATAAAGCGCACACCTTGAGCGACAGACAGCCACAGCCTATGCAGGATGTCAGTTGATCGCGCAAAGCAACCAGGGCATTGATGCGCTGTTCCACCAGGGATTGCCAGGACCGGGACAATTTTTCCCAGTCCTGTTTGGTCGGTGTTCTTTGATCAGGTAGTGATGCCAGCGTGTTTTCTATTTCTTCCAGTGTCAACCCCGCCGTTTGCGCCGCCTTGATGAAGGCGACCCTGCGTAACACCTCACGATGAAATTGTCGCCTCTGCGATGAACTGCGCACGCTGACAATCAATCCCCGGCTTTCATAAAACCGCAATGCACTGGCGGCTATGCCAGAGCGCCTGGCTAATTCACCTATGCTGATCAGCTTATTCTCGTCAATGGGAATCATCTTTTGCTCCTCAAAAAATCCGCTTGACTTAAAGTTTACTTTAACTTGCATACTATGTGTATCCATCATTCACCATAGTGAGACGGCATGAATACTTTGAGCAACAACCATACCCTGATTGCATTGCTGGATAAGAACCGTGAATTTGCCCTGAACGGCAGGGGAACGACCAATCATTGTCCCATGGCATTGACGGCTTTGGCTGCCATGGGAGCGGGGCCAGACAGGCTCCGGGCATTCTTTGAGCACTGGCGCGAACAGTATGCCTTGCCAGCGTCAGCTTTGGGGCCGGTTGTCGAGTACCCATATTTTGCGCAATACCTGGGTCAGCGGAGCAGTTTTCGTGATTTGCAGGAATGTTTTGCGGCTAGCATGATTGAACGGGGGGCAGGTGAAGTGATCAGGGAAGTTCTGGCAATCATTCCCTTTGCACCTGCGACCACAGCGTTTCACGCACTGATACGTCTGGCCTACGGCTTGCAGACGGAACATGTATATGAAATGGCGGCCGGACTGGCCGCACTGGTAGTAGCAAACTTTGCAATTGAGATTGATATGGAGGGCAGGGTAGCCGCCGCATCGGCCGCCGCAGGTTTTGAAAGCCTGTCGACAGCAATGGCTGGCAAGATTTATCCAGGACGCATGATTGTCGAGAAAATGCAGGCAGTCATCAATGACGAGTTGTTTCAAGAAAATTTCCCTGCCATGCCGGATTCAGAAGATTTACTTGATGAACTGGCGCTTTGGGCTATTTCTGCCTATTGGCAGACCAGGGACTTTACTATCCTGCACATGGTTACCGGTGTAAATGCTGCCCGCCAACTGTTGCCTTATATGCAGGCAGATCAATTAAAAAGCAGGTTGCAGGACATATGGCTGGCTTTATGTGTTGCCTATGTGTCGGTTGGTGCGCCGGCTTTGCTCAGTATTGACGCCTGCCTCAACAAGATAGTGCAATCCTATACTCACTTTGATCCATGGCCGGCGCTGTTCAGGCAGGCGATACAGTGCGATGATGATCACGTCATCAAGTTCACCTACACCTGTTCGCGGGAAGCCGCTTTCAGACCCAATGCGCTATATCAGGCGGCAGTCACAGATATACTGACTGCTCATGCTGAGCCTGTTGTCTGACTGGGGTTGTAGATGTCGAGGTCAACGACTCTGTATGCATTTCTGCCGCTACGTTTTACCTGATACATGGCGGCATCTGCCTGCTCTACAAGTTCATCTGGGTTGAAGTCATTTGGTCCGGTATAGCTGACACCTATGCTGGCGCCGATTTGCACAGACAAATCGTCGGTAATCTCTATGGGCTGGCAAACCTGTGCGATGATTTTTTGCGCAATTTCTTCGGCTTTTGTCAGATTGGTCAGGTTTTTTAACAGGATGATGAATTCATCACCCCCGAGCCTGGCGACAAAATCTGATTTTCTGACGGTGTTGGCGACCAGGTTAGCGAAATGGATCAATACCTGGTCGCCTACCGTGTGTCCATGGGTATCATTGACTTGTTTGAACTTGTCCAGATCTATCATCAGCAGGAAAAATCCGTGTGCGTTACCACCGGCATGTTCCTTGGCCAGACGGGCGATTTCTTTTTCAAATCCCAGGCGATTGTTGAGACCAGTCAGATGGTCAGTTACGGCCAGTTGATTGGCGCTTTCTTCCCTGAGCCTGCTTGCCGTGATGTCATTGGCCAACCCCTGCAAGACACCGTCGTCGGCTGGGCTGATGACAAGGTTGACCCATTTCTTGCCGGAGGGGCTGGCCAGTTGCACGTAGAAGTCATCGGACATCACTTTTGCTTCATTGATCGCGGCATCTATCATCAGATGCAGACGCAGCTCCTGACCCTCCAGCAATGAGGTCAGGGCATTTGAATAGCCGTCAGCTCCAGGTATATCCTTGAGGCCGAACATGCGTATGAAAGCGGGGTTGTAAGATAGCAGTTCGCCAGAAAAATTAAGCTGAAAAATGCCAGTCTCTGCATTTTCAAAAATGGTCTGAAATTTTTTCTCGCCTATGGCGTGTTTTATCCGCAGGGCTCTCTCGTCATCCAGTGTTGTCAACAGGCTGGCCACCAGGGTGTTGACGTCACGTACCAACTGACCGATCTCATCCTTTTCGCTACCGTCAGGGAGTTGCAGTTTTTCCCCTGATTCTGGCGCAAGTTTATGCAATCTGTCTGAGATGTTTTTGATGGGGCGCGTAATCATGGTATGGACCACATAGACCACAGCCGAGGCCATGGCCAAGGCCTGCAGCAACAAGAGATAGACAATGAAGCGCGCTTTGGTTGTGCTTTGCTCCCTGATGAAATCAAGGTTAAGTTCCAGATATATGTCGCAGACTTTCTCTTTGGGATTGAAAGGGGAATGGATGGCATGCACCAGCTGATTTGATGAGTTAATTCCCTGCAAGATGGTAAGTGCAGATTGCCCTGTCGCACCTTGACCTGGTTTGCCGGCCTCCGCCAGCACTTTGCCTTCAGAGACAATTTGCACCCGGCTGATATCGCCATTTTTCAACAGGCCGCGCGCCAGTTCTGCCGCCAGATTCTGGTCAAGCACAAAACATGCTATGCCTGCCGTGTTCTCTATGGTGCTGAGCGAAGCCTGGGTGCGCTGGTTTGCCAGCTTCTGCTCTGATTGAGCAGAGAAGTGATAGCTCAGTACGGCAAAAAAAATGCCGACAAGTAAAGCGATGCCGAGCACAAAAAATGCGCTGCGATAGACGATACTGGTGCGTAGCAGTCTTAACATGCAGATGCTCGTTTACTGTGTCGGGTCATAAATCAACTTTACTCTCTTGTCCAGTTTTTTCCTGTCTATGTATCCAATGGCCCCTTTTTTGCTGGCGATAATATCAAGTGCCTCATCGACGGATTCTACCTGCAACGGTGGAGATCCCTGGCCGGAAAACATCAGTCTGGCCCAGTAAGAGTTGATTTCGGGTAAATTTTTATTGACCAGCATGGAGTAGAAATTCGCCTTCTCAGCATTGGCTGCTGACAAATCTACCGGTATGGCATTGATGCCCGAACTCAGTTTGCGATTACGCCCCATATACAGATTGATGATTTCATCCTTGCTCAATTTATCGACGCCACTTTGCGGATTGGCGACGACAATCAGATCCGCAAATGCATGCTGGCAAACCAGGCAGAGACTGCCGGACAGGAGGAGGCGACAGATCGTTTTCATCATGCCTGCCTAAAAAATAAAACTGAAAGCAAGGCTGATCAGGCTGGCATTGCCATCCCAGCCGGGTTGGTTGTTGCGAACCAGCAGAAAATCTTGTGTCTTGATCCTGTCAAGTTGCACTTTGACATTGGTTTTGTCAGACAAGTCATAGCGCACACCCAGTGATAATGTGCGCTGATGATTAAACTGATTGACTATGGACTGATCAAAGGCTGTCGACAGCATATCGATATCCGGACTGACGCCTGCTGGCAGGCTATTCGGGATTTTACGATTGACTGGTCTTGCCGCTGAATAAGTGAAATAGGGAGTCCATTGACTGATCCTGTACCCAACCGTCAGAAACGTGGCTCTATTGGTAGGGAACAGCAAGGACTCTGAACTTAATTGATTCAGCATCAATTGCGCCTGCAAAGGCCCCTGATCGTAGGCTATTGCTGCGGACAGGTATTTGAATTTCTTGCCTTCCATCGCCAGATCGTTGCCCATGCCGGCAGCAGCCGGTACAAAAGCATTCAAAGCGGGGGAGCGCAGGCCGTCAAGCAGGGCTTGCAGCGAAGAGAACTCATTCTTGAATTTGAGTTCTGCGTAACCTAGTCGGTATAACCAGCTTGGCGTCTGGTATTCAATATGCCCGCCGAGCAGATGTGAATGATTCAATGAGAGAAATTCATCGGGGCTGCCGGTTGACGTTTTTTCCCTGGCGATACCGGCAAATAGCTTGCCGCGCAAGATACCATTTCCCAGTGGTCTGGATAGTAATAAATCGGCACCGTCAAAATACGAGATGATCAGACTGCCAAAGAAATCGATGGGCGGGCGTACCCACAAATAAGAATAGGCGACGTTGCGCGAATCAGCCAGAGGATAGACATCAAAACCCAGTCGTCCGGCACGTAACTGCAAGTGATCATTGGGCAGGTAACGCGCAAAGGCCCAGGTAACGTCAGGCTGGAAGCCGTTTACCGAGCGGCGGCTGACGATCTGCAGGGCGGCGTCAAGGTCATCAGTCAGTCTCTTGTTGATCTGGACGCCAAAGTTGCTGTCCATGCCGACATCGGTTTGCCTGGTAAAGCCCACGCCTTCACTTTGCGTCAGGTCACGGACTATATCGACTTTACGGGTGTCACTGTGGACGATGCCAAGAGTGCCAAAACCGCTCATGGAGAATGGCTTGTCATCGTCGCCAGCCCTGGCAAGCGCACTCAGCGCCGATAGGGCGACGACTGCACTGATACGTGAAAACCTGCTTGACATAGGACCTCTCTGTCATGGCAAAGCGCTGCACATACGATACAAGCTATTTTATCAGCGAGCACGCGTTTGATATGCTGCTCGCTGAAAATTGACAATCCTTATTTCTTTTCTGTCGGTTTTTGTCTGGCGATAACCAGATCTTTAATACCGTTGTAGACATCTTCGGGGATTATTTTTTTGCTCAGCAATTCATCCTTGCCTTTGTAAGGACGCCCCTTGATGATAGCGTCAGAGCGAACATCACCTATCTTTGGCAGCGTTGCCAATTCCTTTTTTGTTGCACTGTTCAAGTCCATTAATTCGACTTTGGCGGAGGTGGATGCGGACGCTGATGCGCTGGCTGAAGCCGGGGACGGGGCCTTTTTGACTTCATCTTTTGCCCAGGCTGGTCCGACTGTCAGTGCAGTGAATGCTGTGGCTATCAGCATGGCTTGCCATTGTCTTTTCATCTTTTTCTCCACCTTTTAAAAGTAAAACAGGAGCGCAACGGCTCCTGTTTTTTACAAATCACGAGAGCTGCCTGGGCAGCATAACATGTTATTGTGTTTGTACCATCGAATTAATCAGCACCGGTGTGACAGGAACATCAGTCATGCCGCCAGCCGTTGTGGTTGGTACAGCGTTGATCTTGTCCATGATATCGAGACCGCTAACAATTTTGCCAAATACTGCGTAACCGGTGCCGGCAGTCGTCGCATCAAAACCGGTATTGTCGGCAACATTCATGTAAAACTGTGCAGTTGCAGAGTCGGCAACACTGGTGCGTGCCATGGCGATAGTGCCGCGCAAATTGCTCAAGCCATTCGGAGTTTCCAGGCGAATCGGGGACAGTGTTGCTGGTTGTTGCAGGTCAGAAGTGAAGCCGCCGCCCTGGATGATCTGACCTTTGATGACACGATGGAAAATCTTGTTCGGATAAAAACCGTTTTCCACATATTGCAGGAAATTGTCTACCGAGATTGGCGCCTTGGCCGGATTCAGTTCAACCACCATGGTGCCCATGCTGGTAGTCATGGTGACCTGTGGTTGCGCCGCCAGTGGAACGGTGATCATGCCATTGTAGAGTGTCAGGCCGCTGCCTGCAGTGATCGTGTAGTTGCTGGTGCCTACGCCGACGATTTTACAGGACAGGATTCTTTGCGTGGAAGAACCGCCTGGCAGTTCGGTGATGGTAAGGCAGGCAGGGATGGACGCATTGTAGCCCTTGTCCAGATTCTGGCCGGTAATGGTGAAATTGGTTACTTTACGGTAAACAACCTGGTCTGTTGTTACTTTTGTCACAGAAGCAGGTGTCGAATCACTTGAGGAGCCTCCACCGCAACCGCTCAGCAGGGCCAGGGATGCACACGCGCTCATTAAGCCAATTGATGCTTTCAAACTATTCTCCAGGAGTAAATTAATCGGTATATCTTGCTATATCTGGTTAGCATATATTCACGTAGGTGCATGTTACCATTTATTGATGGTCACTCAATTAACAAAGAGTATCCAGTTGTCATGAAATTGTACGCTGCCTTCCGGGGCAAGACTCAAGTCAAACCTTCGAATAGTAAAATGTCAACAAATTCATCTGTAGCGACCATTCCTTGCTCGTGTGCCAGGACGATGATGCAATTGGCCTCAGACATGGAGCGCAAGATACCTGAACCCTGTGCACCGGTGACACTGACCCCATATTCACCATTTGCCCGCAAGGCGACAATGCCACGCTGGTATTCGGTGCGACCAGGTTGTTTTTTGATGGCAGCATTTGCTTTGACTTTCATCAGAGGCAAAGGACTGGTTTTCGCCCCCATTTGCTGTAACAGGGCCTGCCTGGCAAAAAAATAAAACGACACCATGACTGCTACGGGGTTACCTGGCAAGCCGAATATATAGGCGCTTCTACCCATTGAATTGATTTTGCCAAACGCCATGGGACGCCCTGGGCGCATCGCAAGGCTCCAGAAGGCAATGTCTCCAAGGCTATGCATCAGGCGTCTGGTATGGTCTGCGTCGCCTACGGATACGCCGCCGGAAGTAATGATGGCATCAGCATTTTCACAGGCCTGGCGCATGGCTGCTTCCAGCGCCTGCGGGTGGTCTTGTATGACACCCATGTCCATCACTTCACAACCAAGCCGCGTCAGCATGCCATACAAGGTGTAGCGATTACTATCATAGACGCAACCGGCATCCAGGGTTTCACCGAGCGAGCGTAATTCATCGCCAGTTGAGAAGAACGCTACGCGCAGACGTCTTTGCACACTGACTTCTGCAATGCCCAGGGAAGCCAGCAGGCCCAGGTCGGCCGGTGTCAGTATTTTGCCCCTGCTCAAGGCTATCGTACCCAATGCCAGGTCTTCGCCTTTACGGCGACGATTGTCGCCCTGCTGCAGTCTGGGGCAGGTAATCTGGATGTGACTATCATCGATTTTGCTGGTGAACTCCTGGGCAACTACGGTATCGCAACCGGCAGGGATGAGGGCGCCTGTCATGATGCGCACGCACTGGCAAGCGGTAACAGTTCCGGTAAATCCTGAGCCGGCCAGGGCTGTGCCGACAATTTCAAGCAAGGCTTGCGGTTCTGTCGACAGGATATCGCCACAAAAGGCATAGCCGTCCATGGCGGAGTTGTCATGCGCCGGGACATTGATGGGCGAGACGATATCTTGCGCAAGAACACGCCCCAGTGCCTGTCGTATGGTGAGTTTTTCCATACCTTCTATTGGCTGGACAAACTGGCGCATGATGTCCTGTGCCTGGGTAACCGTTAATGCGTTCGGGTCAACATTGGCTATGCAACTGCTGATTTCCTGCAAGCTGTTGCCTGCCTCTTGCCTGTTGTTCATGTCAGTTTTCCAGCTCTCGTAGTTCTTTCAGCGTATTGATATTGCGAAAGGCTGTATGGTCTTCAAATACGACCTCGCTCAGTTTCAGCCGCGCGTACCAGTCTTGCATTTTGCGTTCCCCTGCAGCCAGGAAATTGTCCAGATTGGCGAGCAAACTGATTTTCATCAAGGCAAACACAGGGTGGTTTTGCCTCGTTGGTGTGCCGGCCACGTTTTCCATTGTTGTGACTACGGCGATGTCGCTTGCTTCTTTGATCAATGCAGACGACAGTTCTTCGGCCAGATTGTCCGGCAATAAAGGGGAATCACATGGCGCACATAGAAGGTACGGTGTCTGGCAATGATGCATGCCGGTATGTATGCCGGCCAGCGGGCCGGCAAAATCTGGCAGCAGGTCTGGCCAGACGGTATAACCAAAACTGCGGTAGATGTCGAGATTTTGATTGGCGTTGATTAATATGCTCGCAGTCTGCATGGATAGTTTTTGCAAAACATGTAAAGCCAGGGGTTGTTTGCGAAAACTCTGCAGCCCCTTGTCCACTTGCCCCATGCGTGTACCTCTGCCACCGGCAAGCAGCAGTCCGGTGATCTGGTCTTTTTGTATGACTTGCATACGATAAATTTAAAAATTGGTTGAGCTATGATGGTGCTTGATGGCTTAGTGATAAATAATACCAGTCTCAGCCACCAATATACGACATTTCAATTTTCCTGCGCTGACTTAGATCAGTACTCTTGCTACGTAATTCAGAATAACGATCACTGCGACCTTGCCAGATTTGCGAGATCACATTGGCGATTGCCAGATCATCATGCTGTTGCCTGCTTCGCAGGAGGGCGCGCAAATCGTGACCATGTGAGGCAAACAGGCAGGTGTACAGTTTGCCTTCGGTAGATAATCTGGCTCTGCTGCAATCACTGCAAAAAGCCTGGGTGACGCTGGAAATGACGCCAAGCTCCCCGCTGCCATCGGCATGGCGCCAGCGACTGGCAGTCTCGCCGGTGTAGTTTGCGTCAATGGCCTGCAAGGGCATGCCGGCATCCTGTATGCGCTGTATGACTTCTGCGGATGGCAGGACTTCGTCAAGTTTCCAGCCATTTGATGCACCTACGTCCATATATTCAATAAAGCGCAGGATAGCCTGTCTGTCCTTGAAATAACGCGCCATGGGAATGATTTCCTGGTCATTCAATCCGGCTTTTACCACCATATTGACTTTCACCGGCCCCAGGCCCGCTGCTTCTGCCGCATCTATGCCTTTGAGTACTTCGTTGACGGAAAAATCCACGTCATTCATGCGCTTGAAGATGGTATCGTCAAGTGCATCCAGTGACACGGTCACGCGTGTCAGTCCTGCATCTTTAAGACTCTGTGCCTTGCGTGCAAGTAATGATCCATTGGTTGTCAGGGTCAGGTCCAGTGGCTGGCCATCTGTGGTCCGGAGTTTTGCCAGCATTTCTATTAGGCGTTCCAGATGCTTGCGTAATAGCGGCTCCCCACCTGTCAGGCGGATTTTTCTGACTCCGTGAGCAACAAAAATGCTGCTGATGCGAGCAATTTCTTCAAAGCTGAGCAGGGAATCATGAGGCAGATATCGGTAGTCTTTGTCAAAGACTTCCTTTGGCATGCAATATATGCAACGAAAATTGCAGCGATCTGTGACCGAGACGCGCAAGTCGTGCAGAGGCCGCCCAAGAGCATCCCGCAGTTCGCCATCTGGAGTAGTCAGGACCTCGGGGATGGACAAGCTTGGTTGCGAGGGGCTGATTTCTTTAAGCGGAATGAATTTTTCCGTCATGATGCTGATGCTCGATTGTGTGCTTAACATTGAACAATAGCATGACTTGAAAACCTGCGTATCCGCAGTGTTTCATGATATCAATGAAATAAGGATAGGCCGTAGGCAGCCAGCGCACAAGCTGCCAATAATTTGATTGTCGATACCTGGTACCTGAATGTGGCAACACTTGCCGTTACAGTAATGCCTACTGCAAACAGGTCAATTTGCGTACCTTCGTGAAAAAACACATTGCCAGCAAATAGCCATGCCAGGCTGAGGATGACGCCAACGACGGCTGCTGAAATGGCATTCAAGGGGGCATTCAAACGTAAATTGTTCCTGCTCGCCTCAACCAGTGGGCCGCCTGCCAGAATAAAGACGAAAGAGGGGAAAAAGGTAAAGAAGAATGCAACGCCAGCTCCCAGGCATGCTGACAAGAGCAGGTGATTTGCGCCAAATAGTTCATTATTCCAGCCACCAATAAAACCGACGAAGGCAACTATCATGATCAATGGTCCCGGCGTAGTTTCCCCCAGTGCCAGGCCATCCATCATTTGTGCCATATTTAGCCAGTGATATTGTTCAACCGCTGCTTGCACCATATATGGCAGTACCGCATAAGCACCACCAAAGCTCAGCATGGCGGCCTTGCTGAAGAAGTTTGCCATATCGGTCAAAGGGCCGGTTGTACCAAAGGCCGTGGCAAGCAATAGCCACACTGCAACGACAGATAAAATACTTAGCCCAACCGTCATGAGCAATCGTACCAACGAGAAATGGGCGTGTGCCGGCGTAGGCGTATCATCATCAATAAGGGCGGCAGGATGAGCTTGAGAGGCAAGTCCGGGTGCATTGGCTGAGGGGTGGTGAGCTTCGCAAGCGTGGCGAAAAACCAGGCCTGTCACTGCAGCCGACAGGATGATGACGGGAAATGGCAGGTGCAAGAAGCTGATGGAGAGAAAGGCCATTGTCGCTACAGCCATCAATAATTTTGTTTTCAGGCTGCGCCGTGCTATGCGCCAGGCTGCAGTCAGGACGATGGCGACAACCGCAGGTTTGACGCCGGACATGATGATTTTGACAATCTCATGGTTACCAAAGCGCATATATATCCAGGATAGCAGTATTAATACCAAAAAACCTGGCAGGACAAACAGCAGTCCGGCCATGATGCCGCCGCGGGTTTTATGCATAAGCCAGCCTATGTAGATAGCTAGTTGGGTTGCTTCGGGGCCAGGTAGCAGCATGCAATAGTTTAGCGCATGCAAAAACCTCGCCTCGGATATCCAGCGACGTTTTTCCACCAGGTCCGCATGCATGAGGGCAATCTGGCCAGCCGGGCCGCCAAAACTGATGAAACCGAGTTTGAGCCAATACAGAAAGGCGGTTTTCAAGCTGATCTGGTTTGATGACATGTACTGGTTTTTTTCAAGTTGCGTATTGGTGGTTTGGCCGTTTTTCATAGACAAGTTATGAAGACCATACCTGAATGTTACTTGCTATTTTTGTCTGTCTTTGATCATGGGGAGATGCAGCTTGTATTAAAAAAGCCGGCTCATCATAACTGATGTACCGGCTTTTTGATCATGCTGCTTGCAGCTTTGGATTCAGGTCACTAACGTATCAACGACGTGTTTCAACCATGATCAGTGGTTCTTCTGAAGCTATTGGCGCAGGCTTGCGTTCACGTGGAACACGTACCGGTGCTACCTGGTTTTCTGCTGCTGCTTTTGCGGCCTGCAATTTTACCGGATCAGTACTTGCCAGTTCCAGTCCGGCAGCTTTTAGCATGTCATTCAGTGTTTCGAGTGGCATCAAGGCTTCTGCCGGTTTGACTGCTGTTGCCAAAACTGGTGCTGGCGTTGCGACGGGTGTTTCTGCTCCTGCGTGAACAACGCTATCAGAAGCGACAGCCTCTACGACTGCAGTCACAGGTTCAACTGCAGGTGCAGGAGCTTCCTGGACTGGTATTGCTTCTGTTGGCACTTCTGCCGTCGGCGTTGCAACTGCTTCTGCAGCAGGCAGTTGATCGGCAACTACAGCACTGATGGCCGGTGCTGATGGGATGTCGATCGCTGGGGCTGCTTCTGTATTGACGCCTTCATTTGTCGGCACAGATTTTGTCTCGACAGCCTGACTGACTACGGCAATATGCTCGACGGCTACCGGTAATGCCGGCGCCGGGGCGACTTCAGCAAAGCCAGTCTCATTACCAGCTTCACTAACAGATTCGTTGCCGTCTATTGGCAATTCACCTTGCTCATTGACTTGTTCATTGCCATCACGGTCACGGCGATTACGGTTGCGGCCGCCGCGACGACGACGACGGCGACGTTCCTCACCTTGTTCGCCAGTCTCATTTTCTGCGCCGGATTCCAGTGCTTCAAGCTGTGCTGTCGCAGGCATGACTTCGACTGGTACAGGATCAGGATGTTTATGGATAGTAGGCTCTTCTGGCTTGGCTTCTGCAACCAGGTTTTCCTTGCGCTCTTCGCGTTGGCGTTGCTGGCGTTCGCGACGACCTTCTTGCGGTTCGCGTTCTTCACGAGCCTCGCGAGGTGGTTTGGGTGCTTTAGGCGGGCGTGGGTTTTCCGCTGCAACAGGTTTGGCTTCCTGTTCAGATTTCTCAGCGCGGGCCGGACGATCTTCACGCTCATCGCGATCACGGTTGCGGCGATTGCGGTTGCGCTGGTTATTGCGTGGGTTGCGGCCGTTACGGTCACGGCCATTGGCTTTTTCTTCTGTCGGCTCTTCAACAGCAGCGGCCTTGGCAGCAGGCTCAGATTTGCCAAACAGGAAACCGAACAGTTTGCCAAAGAAACCAGGTTCTGGTTCAGGGGCAGGAGCGGCAACAACTGGCACAACTTCTTTGCGTTCGACGATAGGAGCGGTCTCGGGCGTGATGCTCTTGACGACAGCTTCCTGGCGTGGCTTGACGTCTTCTTTTTGACGCTTGCTGTAACCTATGTCGGTATCTGCCTGCTCTGCCATGGCATAGCTTGCATGATGATCTTCCAGGCGTGGGTCGTCGTTTTTCAGGCGATCCAGCTTGTAATGCGGGGTTTCCAGGTGCTTGTTCGGGATCAGGATGACAGTCACGCGATGACGCGTTTCTATCTTCAGGATTTCACCACGTTTTTCATTCAGCAGGAAGGCAGCTACGTCGACAGGGACCTGGACGTGGATAGCTGCTGAATTTTCCTTCATGGCTTCTTCCTGGATGATACGCAGGACTTGCAGGGCTGAAGATTCAGTATCGCGGATATGGCCAGTGCCGTTGCAGCGTGGGCAGGTCACATGGCTGCCTTCGGACAGGGAAGGGCGCAGGCGCTGGCGTGACAGTTCCATCAGGCCAAAACGGGAAATCTTGCCCATTTGCACGCGTGCGCGGTCATAACGCAGTGCATCTTTAAGGCGTGTTTCCACTTCGCGCTGGTTCTTGGCGTTTTCCATGTCGATAAAATCGATCACGATCAAACCACCCAGGTCGCGCAGGCGCAATTGACGGGCTACTTCTTCAGCGGCTTCCAGATTGGTATTGAAAGCGGTCGTTTCAATGTCACCGCCACGGGTGGAGCGGGCCGAGTTAACGTCAACGGATACCAGGGCTTCCGTATGATCGATAACGATCGCGCCGCCAGACGGCAGTGGTACGGTACGGGAATAGGCTGTTTCGATCTGGTGTTCGATCTGGAAACGGGAGAACAGCGGCACATCATCGCTATAGCGTTTGACACGGTGCACCATATCGGGCATCACGTGGCTCATGAATTGCTGGGCCTGTTCGTAGATTTCATCGGTATCGATGAGGATTTCGCCGATGTCAGGCTGGAAATAGTCGCGGATGGCGCGAATGACCAGCGAAGACTCCTGGTAAATCAGGAATGCACCCGGAGAAGATTTGCCAGCGCCTTCGATCGCGCGCCAGAGTTGCATCAGATAATTCAAGTCCCATTGCAATTCGTCAACATTGCGGCCTATACCGGCTGTGCGGGCAATAACGGACATGCCACTTGGTAAGTCCAGCTTGTCCATGGTTTCGCGCAACTCCTGGCGATCTTCACCTTCCACACGGCGGGAAACGCCGCCGCCACGCGGGTTGTTGGGCATCAAGACCAGATAGCGCCCAGCCAGGGAAATGAACGAGGTCAGGGCTGCTCCCTTGTTGCCACGTTCTTCTTTTTCGACCTGTACCATGATTTCCTGGCCTTCGCGCAGCGCTTCCTTGATGGAGGCATTGCGCACGTCGACACCTTCTTTGAAATAGGTACGGGCAACTTCTTTGAAGGGGAGGAAGCCGTGACGTTCTTCGCCGTAGTTGACGAAACAGGCTTCAAGGGAAGGTTCGATACGAGTGATCACACCTTTGTAGATATTTGATTTGCGCAGTTCGCGACCGGCAGTCTCAATATCTATGTCGATGAGCTTTTGCCCATTGACAATGGCAACGCGCAACTCTTCTTGCTGCGTCGCATTGAACAGCATACGTTTCATGTTTTACTCCGTGACCTGGTGGTCATCTTGTGTTGCTACTTTGTGAAAGCGGCAACTGTGCTGATACGGGATGTACGCGGGAGCGGAGTGTTTGAGGGGGAGGGAAATGCCTGAGACAAAACAGGGCGGAATCTGCATGGCAATTTATCGCCAGGTAGACTAATGGTACAGCCATCTGTTTTGCGTTGGGCGCGGACAATTAAAGCAAAAAGTTCGAGTGCACATGTCCCCCGCGTTGTCTTATTTGCTATTTTATATAAACGCTGTTCATATATTACAAAGCAAGTGCAACGCCAGGCGATGAGCAACTTTAGTGCCAGACCATCTTATTTTGTTGTGTCTGGCGGAATCGACCCTATTACTGAAACCATCAACCGGCAAGCGCGCTGATTCATATTTAAACCTGCACCTCTTGCCAGACTTATATCCTTACAGTTCAAACTCTCTGATCCAACTTCATCTGTCCATGCCCGACAGCAACAATTGGCTGCTACCTTGACATGCAAATGACGCTGCATACACATCTTTTCCATCAAATTTGCAAACAGGCGAGGCCGATGGACATGCCCCTGTGTAAAATAGTCGTTTATTCCTCTTACACTGCTAAAGCATTAAATGCTGAAGCGAAAATGATTATATATTCAAAATGAAGGACTTAGCGACAATTAATAGGGGAGCACATCAAATTCAGATGGAAAAACCCACTCCTCAGCAGCCTTCGGCCTCACAACCCAAAGTTCAATTACTCACCATCTCGGAAGAAGAAGCGGGTCAGCGTATAGATAATTTCTTGCTGCGTATCTGTAAAGGCGTGCCAAAAAGTCATGTTTACCGTGTTTTGCGATCTGGTGAAGTACGTGTCAACAAAGGGCGCATAGATCAGCTGTACCGGCTGGTAGAAGGTGATGTTGTCCGTATTCCACCTATACGCATGGCAGAAACTGTCGAACAGGCGGTGCCCAGGCAAGAATTCCCCATCCTGTTTGAAGATAATCATTTGCTGATTGTTAACAAACCGGCAGGCGTGGCTGTCCATGGTGGTTCAGGCGTCAGTTATGGCGTCATTGAGCAATTGCGTGCAGCAAGGCCGGACGCAAAGTTCCTTGAGCTGGTGCACAGGCTGGACAGGGAAACTTCAGGAATACTGTTGCTTGCCAAAAAACGTAGTGCCCTGACCAATCTGCATGAGCAGATGCGTGACGGTATCACTGACAAGCGTTACCTCACTCTGGTGCATGGTGACTGGAAGAATGCCAGGCAGCATGTCAAGCTGGCATTGCATAAATATACAACTGCTGAGGGAGAACGTCGTGTCCGTGTGCAGGCTGATGGTATGCCATCCCACACAGTTTTCTCACTGCAAAAGAAGTACCGCGATTTTGCCTTGCTGGAAGCAGAATTAAAAACAGGGCGTACCCACCAGATCCGTGTACATTTGTCTGCCAGTGGTTTTGCTATTGCCGGTGATGATAAATACGGTGATTTTGCCCTCAATCGTGCATTGTTGAAGCCAGGTGAAGGGCGCGGGGTATTGAAGCGCATGTTTTTGCACGCACATCAGATCAGCTTCACGCACCCTGAGACAGGCAAGACAATGACGGTAAACGCAGGTTTGCCAAAAGAATGCGAAGACTTTTTGAAAACCCTTGCTTAGGGCAAAAGTCTTAATGGTTTAGTAATGGTATGATGCCGTTATTGATGAGAAACATGTGACATGTGCAATAGCATATGCCTTTATTGATATTATGGCAAAAAAGCAATTCGATTTAATTGTATTTGACTGGGATGGTACCTTGATGGATAGCACGGCAGCCATCGTCAAATGCATACAGGCTGCAGCGAAAGACCTTGGTTTGCCAATTCCCAAAGAAGATATCGCATCTTATGTGATAGGGCTTGCCTTGCCGGAAGCAATACAGGTGGCCATGCCGGGCATAGATCCCAAACTATACCCGCGAGTGATAGAGCGTTTCCGCCACCATTTCTTAACCAGGGATCACGAATTACCCCTGTTTAAGGGGGTGCGGGAAATGCTGGCTGAACTGGCGCAGGAAGGATACTTCCTTGCGGTGGCAACGGGGGCTAGCCGGGTTGGTTTGAGCCGTGCCTTGCATACCGCCAAACTGACCTCCGTTTTTGATGCAACGCGTTGCTCTGATGAAACATTTTCCAAGCCTCACCCGGCCATGTTGCAGGAGCTGACGCGTGAATTGGGCCAGGACATGCGACGTACGGTAATGATAGGGGACACCACACACGACCTGCAGATGGCAAACAATGCCGGTGCTGCAGCGATTGCAGTTGAATACGGTGCACACGATGCTACAGCACTGCAAAACATGCGTCCCTTGTTTTCAGCAAAAGACGTCATGCAATTGCATGGGTGGCTGCGGGAAAATGCATGAGGCACGAAAACAGCCAGGGTGGCCTGAGCAGTGTGACTGACAAGAGGTACAAGAGGTCTTGATGACGATAATCGCTATATGTAAATCCGATGAACTGATCGAAGGCGGCAAGGGTGTACGTTTTCCAGTCACTGCCGGCAGTGATGATGCGGTTGGTTTTGTGATTCGTTACGATGGCGCCGTTCACGGTTACCTGAATCGTTGCGCTCATGTGCCGGTTGAACTGGACTGGAACCCCGGTGAATTCCTGGAATCAAGCGGACTGTACATCATGTGCGCAACGCATGGCGCGATTTACCAGCCGGACACCGGGTATTGCACTGGCGGCCCATGTCGCGGCGGTCGTCTGCGAAAAATAAATGTCAGTGAAGTTGATGGGCAGGTGTACTGGCATCCCGATGATTATATCCAGGCCGTGGTCGCCTGAACACGCTTGAGAATGCCTGAAGCCAGGAAAAAATGATGAATGAAGAATTACCGAACTCGCAGGCAACTGATGCTGAGACAAAAAAATTGGGCTGGGAACGTGAACTGCTGGAAAAACTGTCCACCGAATCCTTGCGTGAGCAACGCCTGCGCAGGCGTTGGGGGATCTTTTTCAAGTTCGCGTTCTTGCTGGTAATTGTTTTTGGATTTTACTATTTCAGTGATTATGCGACAGGTGAGATGGAAAACCTGGGGCATCACACAGCCTTGATAGAAATTGAAGGCACGATAGAGGCTGAAGGTAATGCCAGCGCCCATGCCGTCATACCGGCATTGAACCGCGCTTTTGCAGATCCTGCTTCAGTTGCCGTTGTTGTGCGTATCAATAGTCCTGGTGGCAGCCCAGTCCAGGCTGGCATGATCAATGATGAAATGGGGCGTTTGCGCAAAGAATATCCCGAAAAAAAATTGTATGTCGTTGTCGACGAAATTTGCGCGTCCGGTGGTTACTATATCGCTGTTGCTGCAGATAAGATTTTCGTGAATAAAGCCAGTATAGTCGGCTCCATTGGCGTGCTCATGGATGGTTTTGGTTTTACCGGCATCATGGAAAAACTCGGTGTGGAGCGCCGTCTGATGACAGCTGGCGAAAACAAGGGTTTCATGGACCCGTTCTCACCGCAGACGGAGAAGCAGAAGGCCTTTTCGCAATCCATGCTCAATGAAATCCACCAGCAATTTATTGATACGGTACGGGCTGGGCGTGGTCAGCGTTTGAAAGAAACGCCAGAGATGTTCTCGGGTTTGTTCTGGATAGGCAGTAAGGCAGTGCAAATGGGATTGGCAGACGATTTTGGCTCCGTGGATACGGTTGCTCGCGATGTCATCAAGGTGGAAAACATAGTTGACTACACCCAAAAAGAAGGTTTGCCAGAGCGTGTTCTGAAGAAGTTTGGTGCTTCCATTGGCTCCAGCGCAGCATCGACATTAATGAAGGGAAATACTCCAAGCATGCGCTAAATCAACCATTTAGTTTGGTTGATTTTTTTAATCTTGTTTGTCGGTCGATAGTTATTTTTTTCTTTTCCTCACTTTTGAGTTGGTCTATATTAGGGGCGTAACTGGTTCAAAAGAAGGAGGTCGATATACAAAATCGTTTTTTGTATCCTAGGCGGATTAAATTTGAGCTCCGGTAAAGTCTTGCGTGCCGGTTATTAATGAAGTGGATAGACCTACAATTTGTGCAGTGACCATCCGAGTAGTTAGCGGACCAGAGGTTTCTCAGATTCCTCGCTATGTAGTAGCCAAATGCTAGTAACAATGCATCCATGAAAAAAAAGAGACGGTAGTGCAATGCTACCGTTTTTTTTGCCCGAAGTTCTTTTTTCCTTGTTCCTGCCTCTTTCTTGATCCGTATCAAGGCCAGTGATTTCATTTTCGGTACGATCAGTAGTAAATCTTCTTCCTATCAATTCATTTTCAGAAAACCATGGTATTTGCTTTTTCCAGGTTGCTAGATACAGTTTTTTCTTCCTTCGGTACAGGGGAGAAGTTGGACTGTTTTCACTGCGGGGAAAAAATGCGCAAGGCCAACGCCCTGACCGCACGTTTCAATGGTGGTCTGCACCCGGTTTGCTGTCATGGTTGCCTTGCGGTATTGCATGCGGTTGAACGCAACAAGCTGGTTGATGAATATTTGCAGAATAAAGCCAGCTTGCATCTTGCCGGTTAGACGCATGACAAACGCCGATAGTCTCATCAGCATGGAAAAAGTCACGATGCAGCCCTCGGGGTTGCTCAGTGAAAAATTAAATCTGTCAGGTATGCGTTGCGCGGCCTGCGTACAATTGATAGAGTTCAGAGTTCGGCAATTGCCAGGCATTACGCAATTCATCATCCATCCTGCAAGTCACCGTGCAGACATCAGTTGGGATGATAGCTTGATTTCTCTCAAGCACATTATCGCTGCTATTAGCGCACTTGGTTATGGTGCCTTGCCAGCAGGGCAGTCGCCAGATGAAATTGAGCAAAAAGAAAACAAGCGCACCATCTGGCGACTGTTTGTCGCTGGTTTTGCCATGATGCAAGTCATGATGTATGCTTTCCCGGCATATCTGGTGCCGATTCCGCAACTTGATGGCGATTTGACGCCGGATCTAGATAAGTTGCTCAAGCTTGCCAGCATGATTATCACAGTGCCTGTCATAGGCTTTTCTGCTACCCCCTTTTTCGCATCAGCCTGGCGCGACCTCAAGAACCGCCATATAGGGATGGACGTACCAGTCTCTCTGGGAATATTGCTGACTTTTCTGGCCAGCGTTTGGGCAACTTTCCATGGCGGGGCAGTCTATTTTGATTCTGCCATCATGTTTGTGTTTCTCTTGCTCGGGGCCAGGTATATAGAATCCAGGGTACAGAAACGAACCACCGCTGCATTGCGCCTGTTGACGCAACTGTCTCCTGCAACGGCGCAAAGATTTGCGGCCTATCCCAGCCTGCAAGCGACGGAAACGGTTGATGTCGCTGCATTGCAGGCCAATGATTTTTTACTTGTCGCTGCCGGTGAGCACATTCCAGCTGATGGTATTGTTGTCGAAGGTGACAGTACGTGTGATGAATCCCTGATGACAGGAGAATCTTTGCCGGTCAAGAAATCTGCTGGCAGTCAGTTATTGGCTGGTTCAGTGAATCTTCATGGTGCTCTCGTGATGCAGGCCACACAGGTTGGTGGTGCGACCCAGTTGTCGGCGCTGATAGCCATGATGGAGTCTGCTGCGCAAGAAAAACCCGCGTTGGTTTTGCTGGCAGATAAACATGCCAGCCGATTCCTGATTGTCATACTTGTGTTGTCATTCTTCAGCGGCCTTGTCTGGTGGCAAGTCGATGCGTCGCGGGCATTGTGGATAGCTATCAGTATCATCGTCGTCACTTGTCCTTGTGCGCTGTCTTTGGCGACGCCTGGTGTCATGTCTGCAGTGACTGGCATACTGGCAAAGAATGGTGTATTGCTGGCAAAGCCAAAAGCAATACAGGCGATGGCCGACGCTACGCATGTCGTATTTGATAAAACCGGTACACTGACAGCTGGTAAATTACAGGTCAGTCATATGCTGACTGAAGTCGCGCAGTTGCAGGATATGGCCATCGCATTTGCTCTGGCCTGCAAATCTGCACATCCTGTTGCACGGGCAATTGCCGACTTTCTGGCGCAAAAAGAACTGGTTAAGATAAATGCAGAGCTACAACAGGTACATGAACTGCCAGGCGCAGGTGTGGAGGCTGTTGTCGATGGACGCATCTATCGTCTAGGTAATCTGGCGTTTGCGCAGGAGCTTCATGGACTGCATCAGGCGATTCCTTCTGAAATCACAGGGCAGAGTATTTCAGTGCTGGCCAGCAGTGACGGTAATGTCTTGTGGTTCGCACTTGACGATGTGCTGCGCGATGATGCCATTGCGACGATTTCCCGCCTGAAGTCTGCTGGCAAGCAGATACTGCTTTTGTCGGGTGATCGGCGCGACGTCGTTAATCGGGTGGCGCAAGAGTGTGGCATTGAGATGGCGCATGGCGGTCTGAGTCCTGCAGGGAAATACCAGATCGTGCAGACTTTGCAACAGCAAGGTGCGACCGTGGTCATGGTTGGTGACGGCATGAATGACGGGCCGGTGCTGGCACTGGCTGATGTGTCAGTGGCAATGGGGCAGGGGGCGCCGATATCACAATCGCGTAGCGACATATTGTTGATGTCGAATCGCTTGCTGGACCTGGATTTTGGTATGACGCTTGCGGGCAAGGCTTATACCTTGATACGTGAAAATCTGGCCTGGGCAGTGTTATATAACTTGATCGCCATTCCGGCAGCAATGGCCGGTTGGCTGGAGCCCTGGCATGCAGCGCTGGGTATGTCGCTCAGTTCTTTGATTGTGGTATTGAATGCCTTGCGCCTGTATCGGGTGCCGCAACCCTTGCACCTGATGCAGGACATGGCATAGACAATGGATGGATAATTATGGACATACTTTATTTGCTCGTACCTCTTAGCCTGGTGCTCGTGTTTGCCATTGGGGCTTTATTTTGGTGGGCCATCGACCGCAGGCAATTCGATGACCTGGACGAGGCTGGGCAAATGATCGTCAATGATACAGATGGCTGATTTTTTTTTGCGCAACACATGTCATTGATCAAGATACTCAGGTGGCAGGGTGTGTGCCATTCTGCAGTATCATTCTTGCGGAATCGATGAAATCAGCTTCGTCTATACCGGTTTGTTCCACCATCATGGCATCAGTATAGTGAGTAAAATTTCTGGTGATTGATTTGCTGTAGGCGGGGTCGTAATGTTGTCTTAGTAATTCACTGACCAGTTGCTTGATTTCACCTGATTCTGTCAGGGTTTTCCAGTGTGATATTTTTTCCTTGCCATGCAGACTGATCAGAAAATGCAATTGCTGGATCAACTGATGTGTGTTTTCCATGAAATGCGCATATTCATTCATCAGCAGCGCCACTCTTTGTTCTGTGGGTAGGTGAATAGTTACGCATGGTGACGCGCGCATTGCTGTCATCAGGTTTTCCGGCACTCTGAGATTACCAATTTTTTTGCTCTCCGCTTCTACGTAAACAGGTTGTTGCGTATTAAAGCTCTGCAGGCATTCATAAATCCGGCTTTCAAATTGTTTCTGCGATGGTTGTGCCTGTTCAGGTATATTACCCAGGACGGAACCGCGATGTACGGCCAACTGCTCCAGGTCCAGGACTTGCGCGCCCAGCGATACCAGTGTTTGCAAAATCCGGCTTTTGCCACTGCCGGTAGGGCCGCATAATACCTGCCATTGAAACCTGTTCTGTACTGACTCCAGGCTTTGATTGACATGCTGGCGATAAGCTTTGTAACCGCCATTCAATTGCGCAACTGGCCAGCCTATTCTGGCAAAGATGTGTGCCATGGAACCGCTGCGATTGCCGCCACGCCAGCAATAAATCAAAGGTTTCCAGTCGCGCGGTTTATCCTGGAACATGCTTTCAATGTGGCTGCCTATGTTTTTTGCGACCAGAGCGGCGCCAAGGCGCTTTGCCTCAAACGAGCCGATCTGCTTATACATGGTGCCAATGACGATACGCTCCTCGTCATTGAGGACGGGGCAGTTGATGGCGCCAATGATATGGTCCTCTGCAAATTCCGCCTGACTGCGCACGTCGATAATTGTGTCAAATTCGCTCCTGCGCAGCAATACATCTGAAAAGTCCAGTAACTCAGGGTATTTCATATCTTATTTGCTTAGTAATGGTTGCAGGTGCTGCCATACATTATCAAGTATGGCAGGATGTGCTTCGGCAACAGGGTGTATGCGGTCTGCCTGGAACAGTTCGTTTTTTTCCGCAATGCCTTCCAGAAGAAAAGGGATGAGGGCGATTTTATTGGCCTTTGCCAGTCTTCCAAACATGGCAAAGAATTGCTCTGAATAGTCAGGGCCATAATTGGGCGGTATTTTCATTGCGGCCAGCAAGACCTTGGCATTCTGCTTTTTGGCCATATCTATCATACTGTTGAAGTTGGCTTCGGATGCCTTCAGTGACAGACCGCGCAAGGCGTCATTGCCGCCAAGTTCAATAATGACGATATCGGGATGATGTTTTTTCAATAGTGTGCCCAGTCTTGACTTGCCGCTACTGGTGGTGTCCCCGCTGATGCTGGCATTGATCACTTTGGCAGGTATGTTTTTTTGTTGCAGACGTTGGTCCAGGAGTTGGACCCAGCCTTTGCCCCTGGTCAGGCCATATTCAGCAGACAGGCTGTCTCCAAGCACGACGATGGTTTTTGATGCAGAATGAGCAGGCGTGACAAAAAGCGCAAATAGGGCAAGTATCAGGTACTGCTGCAAGAGCCTGTTTGCATGACCGGTAAATCGAGAAAAGAGCATAGACAAAGACCTTATGGAATCGAACAAAGCGTCAATTGAAGTAAAACACCTGGTAAAGCGCGTGGCAGATGCGACGGGCGAACTGTGTATATTGAATGGGATAGATTTTACCGCGCAAGCCGGTCAGACGCTTGCAATTGTTGGTGCTTCCGGTTCAGGTAAGTCAACGCTGCTCGGTATCCTGGCAGGTCTGGACACACCTACGGAAGGCAGGGTTTTGCTCGATGGCGTTGATCTTTTTGCCTTGTCAGAAGATGGCAGGGCAAAATTTCGTAAAGAAAATCTGGGTTTTGTTTTTCAGTCATTTCAATTGCTGATGCATTTGAATGCACTCGAAAATGTCATGCTGCCACTGGAGCTGCGAGGTGACAAAATGGCTCGCGACAAGGCAGAGAAAATGCTCAAGCATGTCGGTTTGGAGTCTCGGCTCAGGCATTATCCAAAGTTTTTGTCTGGCGGTGAGCAGCAAAGGGTGGCCTTGGCCAGGGCTTTTGTGACTGAACCACCTTTGCTGTTTGCTGATGAACCTACTGGCAGTCTTGATGCGGCAACCGGTGAAGCGATCATCAACCTGATGTTCACATTGAACCGTGAGCGTGGGTCGACACTCGTGCTGGTAACACACGATCTGTCCATTGCAGCAAAATGCAGCCGTGTACTGACTATCAGTGCAGGGCATTTACGGTCTGATACGATGAATAGTTAGCGTTCGGTTGAAAGCAATGTGCCCGCAACGTACGCCTCACTTCTGCCACTCCTGTTTTAGCAGTTACAGTTCACTTGCGCCATTCCATTGATAGCGAAGCAGGCTGCCATCTGCAAAGGCGGCTAGCCAGCCACCACGCGGGGCGTCCGTGTCGCAATCCCAGTCGGGCAAGACATGGCGGATTTTGCCGTTCATGGCATGGATTGCAGGTCTGTGAGTATGTCCATGTATCATAAGTTCAGTGCCGGATTCGGTAAATAATTGTTCTACCGCATTGCTGTTAACATCCATGATCTCCATGGATTTATGTTGTTGCTCCTTCTTACTTTCGTTACGCAAACCTTCAATGATTTGCTTGCGCTGTTCCAGCGGCATGGACAGGAAGTTTTTTTGCCATTCGGCTTGGCGGACCTGTTGTCTGAATGCCATGTAGGCAAGGTCATCGGTACAGAGTGCATCGCCATGCGTGATGACCGTTTTCCTGCAACCTAATTCGATGATAGATGGGTCTGGCAATAATTGGGCGCCTGTCGCATTGGCAAAATCGTTGGAGACCAGAAAGTCACGGTTGCCAGCTATCCAATACAGCTTGACGCCATGCTCATGTACCGCAAGCAAGGCGTCAACAATAGACCGGTTGTAGGGATCGTCCATGTTGTCATCACCTGCCCAATACTCAAACAGGTCACCAAGCAAGTATAGTGATCCGACATGTTTTGCATGATGGCGCAGAAAATGCAGGAAAGCTTCCGTTGTCTTTGGCAGTGACGGATTCAAATGAGTGTCAGAAACAAAAAGCGCAACCGGTTCAGGTTGCGCTTTTGTCTGATTCGCGATTTGGTCTGCGATCATGATTGCGGCAGCAGTCAATCAGTGATTAAACGATCTCAGCTTTTTCGATGACGACATTTTCAACCGGCACATCCTGGAACATGCCAGTACGTGTAGTTTTGACGCCTTTGATCTTGTCGACGATATCGGTGCCTTCTGTGACTTTGCCAAATACACAGTAACCCCAGCCATCCTGCCCGGGGAAATCGAGGAAGCTGTTGTTGGCAGTATTGATGAAGAATTGCGCCGATGCGGAATGCGGGTCGCCGGTGCGTGCCATGGCCAATGCATAACGCTCGTTTTTCAAGCCATTTTTTGCTTCATTTTCGATAGGCGCATTGGTCTGTTTTTGCTTCATTCCTGGTTCGAAGCCGCCGCCTTGTATCATGAAACCATCGATAACGCGATGGAAAATCGTGCCGTTGTAATGACCAGATTCAACATAGGCCAGGAAATTGGCGACAGTTTTAGGAGCTTTTTCTTCGTTCAGTTCAATCTTGATGGTACCGAAGTTGGTGGTCAGGATAACGGCCATGGTAGTCTTTCGTTTCTAAAAAAGGTTGATGATTTGCTTATTTCAACAAGGTGGCAGATTGTATGATAACTGGTTTGGTCGGCACATTTTGCATCATTTTTGCGTCGCCAGTTTCAACAACCTTGATTTTTTCTACCACGTCCATACCCTTGATCACTTTGCCAAAGGGTGTGTAGCCAGCGGTCTTCAGCAGTGCGCGGGAACGTGGCTCTACGACGGGCTGACCACGATACTGATATTCGACAGGATCACCCTCTGGCAATACCTGGTGATTGAGAAAATCATTGTCTTTGACGTTGATATAGAACTGGGCGCTGGCGGAATTTGGGTCCTGGGTGCGGGCCATGGCAACCACGCCAAGGTCATTCTTCAACCCGTGTTCCAGTGCTTCCCTGGCTTCCAGTGCGATAGGTTTGTTGGTCGGTTTTTCTTTCATGTCCTTGTCGAAGCCCCCACCCTGTATCATGAAATTGTCGATGACGCGATGGAAAATGGTGCCTTTGTAATGACCACTTTTGACATATTTCAGAAAATTCTCCACTGTTTTGGGAGCTGCTTCCGGATAAAGTTCAATAACGATTTCACCCATGGTAGTTTTGAGTGAGACTTTTGGTTGTCCTTCGGCAAGGCTGAAGGGGCTTGTCAGCAGTACGCAGGCACTTAGTAAAAAACTGGCAATTTTGGTGTTTGAGATTTTCATGGTCAGTTTGTTTCTCAGAATGAATGAAAAAATATCAGTAATATTTGTATATGGTATCAGACAGTGGTTTCGTAAATGATGCGCCATCTTGCCGCTTCTTTCAGCCAATACTGGCGCTTGCGGACCGCCGCTCGGGTTTTGCCATTCACCGTTTCCTGGGTAAAAGTACTGACAATCAGCTCATCTTTGCCTGGATAGCGGAAATGGGTTACATCCTTGAGCTTGATATTGGGATTATGCCAGTTATCCCAGGCTTGTTGTTGTTTGGGAAACCACGTATTCAGGTTGTCGCCCTGCATCGTCTTGAAATTACGTGAGTAATTGGTCAGTATGCGGTTGGCATTCTGGCTTTCCATATCCAGGCGCCAATCATCGATCAGCTTGCCTGCCAGGTTGCGGTCGGCTATCCATTTGTTGCGGTTCACAAACTCAAGTTGCTCGCTGATGATGACCGGGGTTTTACCTATATCGACCATGGACGATATTTTCAGGAAATCCGGGTTGGTAAGTACCACGCAGCCGTCAGATGCCAGAGGTGGGCGGCTGAAACTTTCCGGTGGCATGCCATGCAACCAAATTCCCGAGCCATTACGGCCATTGAACTTGTCCCACTCGTTCGGGTAGTTCAGAGGGAGGGCACCCGGACCATAAAAACTAGGCAGCTTGGTACCAGCCAGGCGACTGGTGATGTAATACACGCCTATAGGTGTTTTTTGGTCGCCTTCCTTCAGCTTGTAGATGCCAAACTTGCCTTGACTGATATAAAAATCGTTGATCAGGCGCGGCTGGCCAGCAGCGTTCTCATAAACGTAAAGACGTGACTTTCTGGCATCAACGACAATGGCCTGCTTCTGGTCATCGCGCAATTGCAGGATGGCGCGGGGTATCAGGTCAGGGTCGGGGCGCTCTCGGTAAGAACGTATGCGTGCCGCAGCTTCATCACGCAAATCCTTGAGCTTGTCCGGTTGCATCAAGGCCCCTGCGCCAAAGCTGCGTACCGGGCGGGTATGCATCAGCAGCAAATCACCCTGGATCAGGTGAGCAAGTTGAAAATGTGGATAGGCTTCAACCAGGGCATCAATCTTGGCTTGTGCTGCCCGCAGATTATTGGCGGACAGGTTCTTATACACATCAATCAATAATGTATCGGGGTCGGGGGCATTGGGATTGATTTCTGCAGGTGCAAGCTTGTTCGGGCGCGTTTTGGCTACAACTGAAGCTGGCAAGACTGTGCTTGCCATAACGATTGTCGTAATAACGGTAAAAATAAGTGACTTTCCGAATCTGCACGGATTCGGAGAATCAAGTTCGACAGCGAAAGACATCAGCTACCCGCACGCTCCTGTTTGATCTGCCATTTGCCATCTTGCTTAATCATGTGCAAGGTTTTACGGCTGTTGGCAGTCAACTGGTCAGAACTATAGATTTGCCTGAACTTCACGGTTGCGGTGTTGCCTTCTACATCGACTTTGGCGGCTTCAATTTTTACATTGATGCGGCCTTTTCCTTCTATCCTGTTGCGACGCTCATCTGCCCACGCCTTATGGGTCTCGCCTTTGGGTGTCTGGAAATCTTTTGCGTAGTGAGCGAGATAGGCATTGGTGTCCTTGTTGCTCCATGCTTTGGCCCAGTTTTCGACGGCTTTCAATACCTCTTCTTCGTCCCGGTCAGTTGCAGCGGTTGCAGTCGAAGCTGCTGGCTTGGGTGCTAGTTTGGCTTCCGGTTTGTCGACCTCAGGTTTGTTCGCCGCTACGACAGCAGGCTTGGTGGATGCTGCCGGCGCTGTGCTGGCTGGAGCTGTTGGTGTTGTCACTGCTGCTGTCGCTGTTTTGGGGTTGGTACCGCCAGTTGTGTTTCCAACAAGATTTTTTACCAGTGTCAGTTTTAATTTTGCAGTGTTATTGCTGGAGTCAAGCTGCAAGGCTTTGTCGTAGGCCTGGCTGGCCAGTTTGGCATACACATCGCCAAGATTTTCGTGTGCTGTGCCATAGGTAGGATTGGTTCTGATGGCCATTTCCAGCGCAGCACGTGCCTTGTCGTATTGCCCGGATGACGCATACAGAACTGCCAGGTTGTTGTACGGCTCAGGCAGTTCCGGATAATCGTCTGTCAGTTTGGAGAAAACAGTAATCGCTTCAGCGGATTTATTTTGCTCTGTCAGTATCAAGCCCTTTAAAAAACGTAATTGCGCATCTTTGGGGCGTTGAGCCAAAGCACTGTCAACTTTTTGCAGGGCTTCGGCAACCTGACCTGATCGTAGTAGTTTACCTATGTCTGCCGCGTCATCTGCACGGACCTGGGTTGACATCAACATAAGGGTAAGACTGGATAAGGTAAGGACACTCTTTAAAATGTGGCGCATGGTGTTCGGTCTTGGATTTATAGGAGTTTGGCAGAACATGTTAGCAGCAATGTTATACTGGGCTTCAGGCAAAGCGCCATCTTATCAAATAAGTTGCCAGGTATGGGTGTTTGACAAACAAACAGCATTTTGATCTGGTTTAATTTCCCCTGTTTCTTGAAAAACTGTGGTGTTCTTCAATATTATCCTGCGAGATACTGCTTAAATTCTTGCTTATGCACTTTATTTTCAAGTTGATTTACATCATTTGCCATAGGGTAGATAGTCTTAGCACTGGACAGCAGGACTGGTTTTGATATCTAATCTGGTCCGTCAGGATTTTAAGTCCATAGAAATGAATTAAAAGTTTGCAAAAAATAACTTTGATGATTTTGCATGCTTGGCCAGTATAGTGGCACCGAATTCAATCCCACCTTGTGCCTGCAGCTAAATGGAATTGAATTTTTTATCAACTCGTGTGATGTCAAGGAGGTATGATGACTAAAACGACATTTTTAAATTTTGAACAATCTATTGCGGAACTGGAAACAAAAATAGAAGAACTGCGCTTTGTTCAAGATGATTCTGCAGTCGATATTTCTGAAGAAATTGACAGGCTGTCGAAAAAAAGCCAGATGTTGACCAAGGATATTTATGCAAAGTTGACCCCATGGCAAGTGTCGCAGATATCACGTCATCCTCAACGCCCTTATACGCTGGACTACATCAGTCAGATATTCACCGACTTCCATGAGTTGCATGGTGATCGCAGTTTTGCCGATGATCAGTCAATTGTTGGTGGTCTGGCAAGGTTTAATGGTCAGGCTTGCATGGTCATGGGGCATCAAAAGGGGCGTGATACCAAAGAACGTGCCATGCGTAATTTTGGCATGCCCAAGCCGGAAGGGTATCGCAAGGCCATGCGTCTGATGAAATTGGCCGAAAAGTTTGATATTCCTGTATTTACTTTTGTCGATACAACCGGTGCTTGGCCAGGCATAGATGCTGAAGAGCGCGGGCAGTCTGAAGCCATTGGTCATAACCTGTATGTGATGGCGGAGCTGAAAGTGCCGCTGATCACCACCATTATTGGTGAAGGTGGTTCGGGTGGCGCCTTGGCGTTGGCTGTAGGCGATGCCGTCTTGATGTTGCAATATGCGACTTACTCAGTCATTTCCCCCGAGGGGTGTGCGTCCATCCTGTGGAAGACCTCAGATCGTGCATCTGATGCTGCAGAAGCATTGGGCTTGACAGCACACAGATTGAAGGCCATGGGCCTGATTGACAAGATCATTAATGAGCCTTTGGGTGGTGCTC
The DNA here is from genome assembly GCF_022568815.1 of Undibacterium paludis. Taxonomy (GTDB): domain Bacteria; phylum Pseudomonadota; class Gammaproteobacteria; order Burkholderiales; family Burkholderiaceae_D; genus Undibacterium. The sequence continues at coordinate 83,444 of NZ_JAKZHX010000013.1, forward strand.
ACAGGGATCCGAAACAGATGTGCGCGCTGGTCAAGCGTGCCCTGGCCGATACCCTGCGCCAGTTCCAGGGCGTAAAAACCAAGGACCTGTTGGCTGCTCGTCATGAGAAATTGATGAGTTATGGCAAGTTTAAGGAAACGAAACTCGCTGAATGAGGTCGGATCAACTATGCTCTGCCTTGGAGCATGCTTTTGCAAGAAATCTCGATGCCATTCTCGACCATTTTTCTGTTGAAGAATTGCAAAATGGCATCGCAATCGCGTATAGCGGTGGGTTGGATTCCAGTGTGTTGCTGGATTTGGCCATCAAATATTGCGACCCCCGACACTTGCCGCTGTCTGCCTTCCATGTCCATCATGGCTTGAGTCCCAACGCAGATGCCTGGCTTTCTCATTGCCAGGCTGCTTGTCTTGCTGGAAGTGTTGCTTTTCATTACGAAAAAATCGTTGTTGCTTCGGACAGTGGCGACGGTATTGAGGCCTCTGCCAGGCAAGGACGGTACCAGGCTTTAGGTCGTTTTTCGCAAAACCACGAAATCCCCTTGATATTGACTGCTCACCATCAGGATGATCAAGCCGAGACTTTGCTCTTGCAAATGCTCAGAGGAAGTGGCGTGGCTGGCATGTCGGGCATGAGCACCTGTAACCGGGCCCAGAATCTATTCGGGCATGAGCAGGTCGTGTTGGGGCGTCCCATATTGAGTGAGAAGCGGGTAACGTTGGAAGCCTATGCGGCGCTGCGCAAGCTGAGCTACATACAGGATGAATCAAATTTTGATCATCGCTATTTGAGAAATGCCATTCGACACAGGGTGATGCCCACATTGCAAGAGCTGTCGCCGGGTTATGTCGAACGTATGGCTCGTTCTGCCAGACATTTCCAGGCTGCGCAGGATTTGCTGCTTGAAGTGGCTGAGCAGGATTTTTCTGCTTGTGCCGCCGGGACAGGTTTGCAGCTGGAATCCATGCAAAACCTGAGTGCCGCACGCAGGGATAACCTGTTTCGCTACTGGCTGTCCAAGGCAGGTGTGCGTATGCCGACAACTGCCAGGCTTAAAGAAATGCAAAGCCAGCTTTTTGAAGGGCGCGAGGATGCCCGGATTACAGTCAATCACGATACCATCGCCATTCATCGCTATAAAAACGTTGTCTATTTTTCGGGGCAGAAGCCCGTGACCGAACTTGCGGGAAGCCTGGAGTTTATGTGGCAAGATCAGTCCAGTATGCATTTTCCTCAGTTTCACGGTAGCCTGGTTTTTGAGATCGCGGATGTTGGCCTTGAAGCGGCTTGGCTGAGGCGGCAGCAGCTGTGTTTGCATCTGAGGCGTGGCGGCGAACGTTTGAAATTGGCAGAAAATCGCCCAACGCGCGATATGAAGAGCCACTTTCAATCTTTGAACGTACCGTTCTGGCAGCGCGAAAGATTGCCGTATGTATCGATGGGCAAGGATTTACTCTTTGCGGCTGGCGTTGGCATGCAAAGTCGTTACCTTAGGGCGGTGGACGGGGGCTGTATCAGTTTGCGCTGGGTTTTTGACGAAGATCGGACCCTGTAGTATTTATATTGGAAATTGGGAAAAATGCGAAGACAACTCGTCCTGGATACAGAAACAACTGGTTTGAATGCACGCAATGGCGATCGTATTATCGAGATTGGCTGCGTTGAGCTGATCAACCGTAAGTTGACTGGCAATAATTATCATCGCTACATCAATCCTGAGCGCGACTCTGAAGAAGGTGCGTTGGCAGTTCATGGATTGACAACGGAGTTTTTGAGCGACAAGCCAAAGTTTGCTGAAATAGCCGAAGAGTTTTGTGCCTATATTAAAGGTGCAGAAATCATTATTCATAATGCCCCGTTTGATATCGGGTTTTTGAATGCTGAATTTGCCAGGCTCAATTTGCCTGCAATTACTGATTATTGCCCTGAAGTTATTGATACCCTGGTCCAGGCAAAGGAATTGCACCCAGGTAAGAGAAACTCACTGGATGCCCTGTGCGCTCGTTACGAAATATCCAACTCCCACCGCAAATTGCATGGAGCCTTGCTTGATGCGGAATTGCTGGCGGATGTTTTTCTGGCGATGTCACGCGGTCAGAACAGTTTTGAAATTGATATCACGGAAGATGACACGCCAGCTGTCCAGGAGGTTGTCGCATTTGATGCGCCAGTCGGCGAAATTGCTGTGCAAATGGCATCTGATGCCGAGCTTGAAGAGCATGAAAAATTGCTGGCCGGGCTAGATAAGCAAATAAAAGACAAGTGTATCTGGCATGTTGTTTTGTAGAAATTCAATAATGGACCGGTCATGTCGACATGGATAAGTGTGTCGCAAAGACAAGTAAGTGCCATTAATTCTGTTGATAAATGGTTAAAAAGATAATCACCTGTTGCAATCAGGTGATTTTTTTTTGAAATTTTTTGTGCTCAACCCTAAAGTTTTTCGGTTTTGCTGCCGTTAGATGGGTAAGAAAATAATTCAAAAATATTTTTAAATATTCCCTAAAGTTTTCTAAAGTGCTGCCGTTAAAGAAGATGTGGTAGTTATGTGAAAGTATGTGCGTTATCTAACTGCTTGTTTTCATTGGATATTTTCAGAGGTTGTTAGTTTGGTACTCTGAAATTTAAAAATCTATTTTCTGTAAAAAATATTTTTGCAGATATCTTTATGTGCCTGTAGGATAAAATCCTATGGCATGTCTTCGTTTATTTCTTGGTTTAAATACGGACTTGCGCTGATAGAGCGCTATTTTCGCAACCTGCACAATGTATCTCACTGGCAATGCAAACGTTGCCGCTGATTACAGATTGGAGGGTAGGAAAATGACGCAGAACGATATGATGGCCGAGATTCGCGATGCCAACTTGAGTTACTTGATGCTTGCGCAACAAATGATTCGTGCTGATAAGGCAACTGCCATTTTTCGCCTGGGGATAGGTAAAGAGATTGCTGACCTGATCGAAGGTTTGAATAATGCGCAGATATTGAAGCTGGCAGGTTCCAATATGATGCTGGCACGCTTTCGTTTTGAAGATAGCTCGATTCTTTGCATGTTGACAAATTACAACAAAGAGCGTGCCCTGGCGCACTCTCATGCGGCCATCCTGATGGCGGGGCAGGCAGTGGAAGAAATCCATTGATTTGAATCGATAGAATAACGGTGGATGGAGAAGATCATGGCTGGCAAAAGCGTAGTGAATGAAGCAAATGAAATTCAATTGGCAATTGAATTGGTTAACCTGGGCGCCAGGTTGCAATTGCTGGAGTCAGAAACTTCCCTGTCGCGTGAGCGTTTGCTAAAGATCTACAAAGAATTGAAAGGGGTTTCTCCGCCAAAAGGGATGCTGCCTTTTTCTGCCGACTGGTTTATCACCTGGCAGCCCAATATTCATTCTTCCCTGTTCATGAATATCCATAAATACCTGCGCGAACATGCAGGTGTCGAAGGGATTGATGCGGTAATCAAGGCATATCGTCTTTACCTGGAGCAAGTACCTGTTCCAGCAGGCGAGGAGCCGGTACTTTCCTTGACGCGCGCCTGGACGCTGGTCAGGTTTTTTGAGGGGAAGATGCTCAGTTTTGCAAAATGTTGCAAATGCGGTGGTCATTTTGTTGCGCATAGCCTGGATTTGCATGATGATTATGCTTGTGGTTTATGCCACGTTCCGTCACGGGCTGGTAAGACAAAAAAAGCGAAAGATGCAGAATCCGGATTGGAGATGGTTGCATAAAATTTAGGAGGCGCCTTGCAGGTAGTGGCATCTAAAACCCGTAAAGGCAAATTCTTACATGAGGCAGGTATCCTGGTATTGCCAGTGTTTCGTGCCTTATTGGCACAGGTCCTTGCATTTGCTCTCTCTTACCTGTTGTATTTCCTGGATAAGCGACTGTTTGGCGGGCTGCTCCCGCCATTTCTCCTACTTGGCTTTCACGCGACCTGTTCGGTATTGATCAGTGTGCTGCTGCGTTTGAGTTGGTGGTGGTGGCTCATCCAGTTCATTTTTCCTTTTGCGGTAGTCGCTTCTTTGGTTTTTCAGCTCCCCCCTGGCTTGAGCCTGGCCATTTTTGTGTTGATGGTATTGTTGTTTTGGTCAACATACCGTACCCAAGTTCCATATTTTCCTTCCAAATCTAGTTTGTTGCCGTGTATTCTTGAGCAACTACCTCAGCGCGAATCCTTGCGATTTATCGATATAGGCAGCGGCTTTGGCGGTGTTTCTATCAGCTTGTCCAAATCCCGGTCCAGCCAATGTTTTTATGGTGTTGAGTTGGCACCATTTCCATGGCTGGTGAGTTGGTTGCGGGCAAGATTTTCAGGCGGCATGGTCCAGTTTTACCTGAGGGATTACATGGATCTGGATTTTTCTGGGTTTGATGTGGTTTTTGCTTACTTGTCACCTGCTGCAATGCCGGATTTGTGGGAAAAACTACATTCCGAAATGCGGCCAGGTAGCTTATTTATGAGTTACGAGTTCACGGTGCCTGGAGTTGAGGCGGATTTAATAATAAATAGCAATGCTAATGACCCCGCTCTTTATGTCTGGCGCATATAATGATTATTGTGAAATGTATTCCTGAAGCAATATTTAACTTTCAGCTTCTGGTTTATGTTTGTGGTCTGGAGTAGTGTAGTCGATATTATAAAAAATCCTCTAAGGAGTAAAAGCTCGTGTTAGTTATCGTCGGCTATATCGTCGTATTAGGTTCAGTCTTCGGCGGCTTTGTCATGTCTGGTGGACATATTGCGGTATTGTTTCAGCCACTTGAATTGCTGATGATAGGTGGCGCAGCTGTCGGTGCTTCTCTTGTAGGTAATAACGCCAAGACTCTCAAGGCGACACTGAAGGCAGTTCCTGGTGTCTTAAAGGGCTCTAAATATACCAAAGCCTTGTACATGGAGCTGATGACAATGCTGTTCGATGTATTGACCAAGGTGCGCAAAGAAGGTCTGATGTCGATAGAGGGTGATATTGAGCGCCCGGAAGAAAGCCCCTTATTCAGCAAATATCCAGCCATCGTCCATGATCATCATATGATGGAATTCATTGGAGATTACCTGCGCCTGATGGTGTCGGGGAATATGGATGCGTTTCAAATTGAGAACTTGATGGACAACGAATTGGAAACTCACCATCACGAGGGGGCAGTTCCTGCCCATTTCATTGCCAAACTCGGTGATGGCTTGCCAGCTTTCGGTATTGTGGCAGCGGTGATGGGTGTGGTGCATACAATGGAGTCTGTCGGCATACCGCCGTCGGAGCTTGGAATTCTGATTGCTCATGCGCTGGTTGGTACTTTCCTTGGTATCTTGCTTGCTTATGGTTTTGTTGGCCCTTTGGCTGGATTGATGGAGCAGCAGCTTGATGAATCGTCCAAAACTTTTCAATGTATCAAAGTGACCTTGCTGGCCAGCCTGAATGGCTATGCCCCTGCATTGGCAGTCGAATTCGGTCGGAAAGTCTTGTATTCAACCGAAAGACCGACTTTCACTGAACTGGAAGATCACATCAAGCAATCAAAGTCTAAATAGTAAAAACAGGATTGATAATGGCAAGCGAAGAACTACGACCGATCATTGTCAAGCGCATTAAAAAGGTGGCTGGCGGTCACCATGGTGGAGCCTGGAAAATCGCCTATGCAGATTTTGTCACGGCGATGATGGCGTTTTTCCTGTTGATGTGGCTGCTTGGGTCCACTGCCAAGGGTAATTTGCAGGGTATTGCAGAATACTTCCAGACCCCGCTGAAAGTGGCGATGGCTGGTGGTGATGGTAGCGGTGACAGTTCCAGCGTCATCAAGGGCGGAGGTAAGGATCTCAGTGCACGCGAAGGGCAGAATCGCAAGGGTGAAATAGACGCACAAAAGAAAACCTACAATCTGCAGGCAGCTGAGGCTGCATTGGCGAAAGTGGAGGCGGAACGCCTGAAGGGTCTCAAGCAAAAGATTGAGGCGGCTATAGAATCAAACCCGACCTTGAAGCAATACAAGAAGCAATTGCTGCTTGATATTACGACCGACGGTTTGCGCATACAGATGGTGGATGAGCAGAACAGGCCCATGTTTGCCTCTGCCAAGGCTGATTTGCAACCGTATACCAGGGAAATCCTGCATGAGATTGGCAAGGCGCTCAATGATGTTCCTAACCGTATCAGCTTGTCCGGACATACCGATGCGGCGCCTTATGGCAGTGGCGAACGCGGATATAGCAACTGGGAGTTGTCCGCAGATCGTGCCAATGCATCGAGAAGAGAATTGATTTTTGGCGGTATGGACGAAACCAAGGTCTTGCGCGTAGTTGGACTGTCTTCTTCTGTTTTGTTTGACAAACAAGACCCATTGAATCCCATCAATCGGCGAATCAGTATCATTGTCATGAATAAAAAAGCAGAAGAATCTGCTTCTCAGGATGGCGGATCGATTGAGGTTGCGAATCAGTCTGATTCAAGTGCAGAGATTTCTGTTAAGCCTTAATCATTGGAAAGACGTCGCATCGTTTCGTCAACATGCATAGATAGGATGCTTAAGATGTCCAAGAAGAAATTGCTGGGTTCTCAGGTTAAGCAACTTTTATCCGGTGTGTCTGATCATGGAAATGCACATCTGCTTGAGGTTGAAACTGACCTTGCTCAAACCACTTTGTTGCTCGGTGAGGCAATAGAGAAGCTGGGTGTCAGCTTCATGGCTCTGCATGCAGCAATTACCAGCGAGCAGGAAGAGATTGACTTGATCGTCAGTGCCGGCAATGTGTCAGACGAAAGTGTCAAGCGCCTGAAGATGCTGCAGCAAGATATTTCCAGACACATAGGTTCAGCAGTGACCAGCCTGCAATTTCAGGATCTGACCAGTCAATTGATTTCAAGAACGTTGCAGCGTTGCGAGGGCCTGCGTGAAGTTCTGGGTACTCTGGGAGTGGTCGGAAACGATATGGAGCACGATGGAGAATCTGATGATTTGAGTGCACTTTTGCGTGAAACTACCTTGCGTCTGGAAAAGCAAAGTGCCGATCTCAAGAGTTTACTGCGAAAAGCAGTACACCAGAAACACCTGGATAGTGGTGACATAGAATTATTTTAAATCAAGCGACAGTCTGCATAAACTGTCTACAATTTGCATAATGGAGTAAATATGGCCAAGACAATTTTAGCTGTGGATGATTCTGGCTCTTTGAGACAGATGGTGGCGTTCAGTTTAAAGGCTGCAGGTTATCAGGTAATCGAAGCGGTTGATGGCCAGGATGGATTGGAAAAGGCCCGCAATCAGGTTGTTGATCTGGTCCTGACTGATCAGAACATGCCAAGGATGGATGGCCTTACGCTGATCAAGTCCCTGCGTGGCTTACCTTCCTATCAACGCGTGCCAATTCTGATGCTGACAACGGAGTCAAGTGACGATATGAAGGCAAAGGGGCGTGCAGCCGGAGCCAATGGCTGGCTGGTGAAACCTTTTGATCCGCAAAAATTGACCGAAGTTGTAAAAAAAGTGATTGGCTGAACTAATTGTCCGGTATCCGGGCTACCAAATGTAAATCACGGAGCTTAATAATGACGATTGACATGAGTCAGTTTTTCCAGGTTTTTTTCGACGAGGCGGAAGAGCTTCTTGCCGAGAAGGAGAAATTGTTACTTGCCGTCGATATCTCTTCACCAGACCCTGAGGATCTGAACGCCATATTCAGGGCGGCTCATTCCATCAAGGGCGGTGCGTCGACTTTCGGCCTGACTGATATGACGGAAGTCACGCATATCCTGGAGTCGTTGCTCGATAAGATACGCAAAGGCGAAATGGCGTTGACTGCGGAGCATGTTGATGCGTTTCTGATTGCCAAGGACATTCTTAAAATGCAATTGGATGGCCACAGGCTGGGTACCCCTGTAGACCAGGACGCAGTTGCCGATGTCAGGATGTTATTGCAATCCTTGTCCCAGGATACCGTGCCTGAATCTGCTCCAAAAGCCAGCTTTGCCAGTAGAGCACCAGAAACGGATGATGCAGATGTCGTATACCAGACGGCTTTCAAAGTGGAGTTGCCACAAGTCTCGGACATCGATGCATCTGCCATCATGTCAGAGCTGGGTTTGCTGGGGGCGATCTCCCGCCTGGACGATCAGGGCGGGAATGTGGTGCTCTATTTGCGCACTAATGAAAGCAAGGACGACATCGTCTCAATCTGTTCCTTTATTCTCAATCCGGATACATTGAAAATAACGGAAGAGAAGATTACCAATATTCCGGTAAAAAAAGTAGAGCCGACCGAGGATGAACTAGGTTATGGCTTCTTTGAGCCTTTGGACGCAATGTTCCCGCCAGAAGAGGTTAAGGCGGATTTGGCGGATGATAAACATGAGCAGGCTGCGCCGCTGGAAAAATCCGTGATCACGCCTGAGAAGAAGCAGGCAACCAAGAAAGAGGTCGAGAAACCTCCTGTCTCGCAAGAATCTTCGACGATACGTGTAGGAATAGAAAAAGTTGACCAGTTAATCAATCTGATTGGTGAACTGGTGATCACCCAGGCCATGCTTGAGCAACGTACTCAAGACCTCGATCCGATAGCCAATGAGCGCTTGCTGAGCAGCGTAGCGCATCTGACCAGGAACACGAGGGATCTGCAGGAAGCAGTCATGTCCATACGCATGATGCCTATGGATTATGTGTTTTCCCGCTTCCCCCGCATGGTCAGGGATCTGGCGACCAAGCTTGGAAAGAAGGTTGAATTCATTACTTATGGTGCGTCAACTGAATTGGATAAGGGCTTGATAGAAAGGATCGTTGATCCCTTGACCCATCTGGTTAGAAATAGTATTGACCACGGCATAGAAATGCCAGCTGCCAGAGCGCAGGCGGGCAAGAGTGAAACTGGTAAGCTATCCCTGTCCGCCGTCCATCAGGGGGGCAATATCGTGATCGAGGTCAGCGATGATGGCGGTGGTTTGCATCGTGAAAAGATCCTTGCCAAAGCCAGACAGAATGGGCTGACAGTATCTGATTCCATGAGCGATAGTGAAGTCTGGCTATTGATTTTTGCACCCGGTTTTTCAACCGCAGAGACTGTTACTGATGTGTCAGGGCGCGGTGTCGGCATGGACGTCGTCAAGCGTAACATTGCGGCTATGGGAGGGGTTGTCGACATCCGCTCCGCAAAAGGGTATGGCACGACTATCACGATCTCTTTGCCCCTGACTCTGGCCATACTTGACGGCATGTCCATCAAATTTGGTAATGAAATTTATATCCTGCCTTTGGGGTATGTGATGGAGTCATTGCAGCCGGCAAAGGCTGACATTAAAGAAATCAGTGGTAAAGGGCGCGTGGTCAAGGTTCGTGATGAATATCTGCCTTTGGTGCCGCTGTACGAATATTTTGATATCGAGCCCAAATACACCGATCCATCAGATGGCATTGTCGTGATTGTAGAGGTCGATGGAAAAAAAGCGGCCTTGTTTGTCGATGATCTGGTTGGCCAGCAGCAGGTGGTCGTAAAAAACATAGAATCGAATTACAAGAAAGTCCCCGGAATATCTGGAGCTACGATCCTGGGTGATGGTGGTGTTGCACTGATTTTGGATGTCGCTGCTGTTCTGCGTACTGCGCGATGAATATTGAATTGAAAAATTAAGACGAGGGAAAAGAAATGTCGCAAATTTCAATGGTTGCTGGTGATAACGGTTCGGGTGATGGAAGCAAGTCCGATATTGCTGGACATGAATTTCTTGCCTTCACTCTGGGTAAAGAAGAGTACGGTATTGATATTCTCAAGGTTCAGGAGATCCGTGGTTATGAGGCCGTGACGAGAATAGCCAACGCGCCTGACTTTTTAAAGGGCGTAATCAATTTGCGCGGCATTATTGTTCCTGTTGTGGACATGCGTATCAAGTTCAACCTGGGCACGCCAACTTATGACCAGTTTACAGTCGTCATCATCTTGAATATTGAGGGACGTATAGTCGGGATGGTTGTTGACAGTGTCTCCGACGTCACGACTTTATTGCCTGAGCAGGTAAGACCTGCACCTGAAATGGGCACGACTTTCAGCACAGATTTTTTGATCGGTTTGGGTACTCTGGATGATCGTATGCTGATACTGGTTGACATTGATAAGTTAATGTCCAGCCCTGAAATGGGATTGGTTGACGCAACGGTCTGACCTCATGATGTTATAAAACTTGGGGTAAATGCTGTTAGTGAAAGCGTTAAGCGGACATAGTCATAAGTTTAAAAAAACAGGAGACACTATGAATCTAAGAAATTTTAAAATTGGCACCCGGCTGGGGATAGGTTTCGCGGTGATTCTGGTCGGTCTGATCGTCGTTATCTTGTTTGTCAACGCCTTGAGTGGAAATAATCGCAAAGCCATGGTTGAGGGGTTGAGTCTGGCAAGCCAAAAACAAGTGTTGGCCAATAACATGAAGAGCGCGCTTTTTGAGGGCGGGATTGCCATGCGCAATATTGGCATCCAATCTGACGTCGGTGAAATGCAAAAGGAAGAAGCCAAGGTAAAACTTCAGAGAAAAAAATACGAAGAGGCGAAAGAAAAGATTGCGTCCCTGGGACTAAGTGACGAAGAGAAGAAGATTCTGGGCGATATAGCCAAGGTGGATAAGGAAATAGAAAAACCGCTTAAAGATGCTGTTGGACAGGCTCTGGCTTTTAACGCGGAAGGTGCGGCAAAAATTATCGCAACTGTGATTGATCCGCTGAGCGTCAAATCCATACAGGAAATGAACAGATTGGTTGATTTGCAGGATGTCGCATCCAAGCAGGTTTTTGAAACATTCGCTGCTGCAGGTGCACGCCTTACTATCTGGCTGTATGTCATTCTGGGTAGCGCGCTGGTAATTGGTGCGCTGGTTGCCTGGGCCATTACACGCAGTATTACAAAACCTTTGCAAGACGCTTTAGGGTTGGCAGAGACGGTTGCAGGCGGTGATTTGCGCAGTGAGGTCAGTGTTTCTGGCAACGATGAAGTGACATCCTTGTTCCAGGCCTTGAAAAACATGAACGACAACCTGGCCGCTACTGTCGGGCAGGTCAGGCTGGGCACTGAAACCATCACGGTTGCTTCACAGGAGATTGCCTCTGGTAACGCCGATCTGTCGAGCAGGACGGAATCGCAAGCGAGTTCACTGGAAGAAACCGCCAGTTCCATGGAAGAGCTGACCAGCACCGTGCGCCAGAATGCTGACAATGCCCGCCAGGCCAACCAGCTGGTGGTATCTGCATCAGGTGTTGCTGTCAAAGGTGGAGAAGTGGTAGGGCAGGTGGTGACGACCATGGGCTCGATCAAGGAAAGCTCACGCAAGATAGTCGACATTATCGGTGTGATAGATGGCATTGCCTTCCAGACCAATATCCTGGCTTTGAATGCTGCAGTAGAGGCAGCTCGTGCCGGGGAGCAGGGGCGGGGATTTGCCGTGGTGGCGGCAGAAGTGCGTAACCTGGCACAGCGCAGTGCCAGCGCGGCCAAGGAAATCAAATCCCTGATCAGTGATTCTGTGGACAAGGTAGACCAGGGCAGCAAGCTGGTTGACGAGGCAGGCAAGACCATGGATGAAATTGTCACCAGTGTGCAGCATGTTGCCGACATCATGAGCGAGATCACGGCAGCGAGCCAGGAACAAAGTTCAGGAATAGAACAGGTGAACCTGGCGATAACGCAAATGGATGAAATGACACAACAGAATGCGGCATTGGTAGAGCAGGCAGCGGCAGCGGCTGAAAGCATGGAAGAGCAGGCAGTGGCTCTGGCACAGGCTGTCAGTGTATTCAAGACCAATATGGCTTCAACGCAAGTCACCACTCCGGTGGCCAGGCCTGTGGTCAGCAAAGCACCAGGCAAGCCGGTAGCAAGTGCACGACCCGAAGTCAAGGCTCTGCCGAGAGCAGATGCCGCATCTGGCACCAGAGCAGCCAAGTCAGCGAAGCCGGCAGCTCAAGCGGCGGCTGGTGGGCAAGATGAATGGGAAGAGTTTTGACAACGGCATGGCCATGCATCACTCTTTTTATAAAGGACAGGATGATTGTCCGGGGTTTGAAAGTACTTAATCAGAGTTTTGATTATCTGGATTTTTATTTGACAGCAGCTTTCGTCTCTGTAGTTGGATGGGGAAAGTTCGGGAAAGCATTGAATGACGAAATCCGTTGACAGAACCAGATCAGAATCTTCAAAAGAATTTGCATTTAATTCCAGGGATTTTGACCGCGTCAGAGACCTGATCTACAAACGGGCAGGCATTTCCCTTGCTGATAGCAAACAGGAAATGGTGTATAGCCGACTCGCACGTAGGCTACGTGCGACAGGGATCAGTTCGTTTTCTGAATATCTTGATGGCCTGGAAAGAAATCAGATTGAATCTGAATGGGAGGCCTTTACGAACGCCCTGACAACGAATCTGACTTCGTTTTTCAGGGAAGAACATCATTTCCCCATACTTGCGGAACATATTTCAAAAAAACGTGAAATGGTCAATATCTGGTGTTCCGCCAGCTCTACTGGTGAAGAACCTTATTCAATTGCAATGACGCTCTGCGAAGCCTTTGGCACCATGCGGCCACAGGCGCATATAGTGGCAACTGATATTGACACCAATGTTCTGGAGACAGCATCACGCGGCGTATATAGTATAGACAGGATAGAAAAGCTTTCAGCAGAACGTATTCGTAAGTTTTTCCTGAAAGGCAAAGGGTCGCAAGAAGGGCTGGTCAGGGTAAGACCGGAATTGCGAGAGCTGATCACGTTCAAACAATTAAATTTATTGGAAGATGGCTGGCCTTTAAGTGGTGAATTTGATGCGATTTTTTGCCGGAATGTCATGATCTATTTTGACAAACCAACGCAGGGTAAAATTTTGAAGAAATTTGTCCCCTTGATGAAACCTGACGGTTTGCTTTTCGCAGGTCATTCGGAAAATTTTTTGTATGTCTCAGATGACTTCAAACTAAGAGGCAAAACAGTTTATGATCTGGCCGCATCTCATGCTTCCGGCAATAAAACGACGTTGCGTCATCTGCAAAAAGGTTAAAACATGAGCCAATTGAGTGAAGAGCATTTTGCAACGAATGTCTATTATGACCGGACATTCGATACCGATGCCGCAAAAATTCTGCCTGGTGAGTTTTATTTTACGAACAAAGATATGTTGATCGTCACTGTTTTGGGATCTTGTGTCTCTGCGTGCATTCGTGATCGTGTCTCTGGTGTTGGTGGCATGAACCATTTCATGCTGCCTGATACGGGTGGCGACGCGGACAATCCCGTTTCAGCATCAATGCGTTACGGTACTTATGCGATGGAAGTACTGATCAATGAGCTATTGAAGGCTGGTGCAAAGCGAGAAAACATGGAGGCAAAAGTTTTCGGCGGCGGCAACGTCCTGCGCGGTTTTACTGCCATTAATGTAGGTGAACGCAATGCCAAGTTTGTACTTGACTATTTACGTGCTGAAAGAATGCGTGTAATTGCAGAAGACCTTAATGATATTTATCCGCGAAAAGTCTATTTCTTTCCAAGGACAGGCAAAGTTCTGGTAAAAAAATTGAAAGTTGAACATAACGATACTCTCAGAAGGCGTGAACAGGATTACGCCAGTCGCCTCAAAACCACATCAGTTGGCGGGGATATCGATTTGTTTTAGTCTTATTTTTGCGTAATGCCGGTCATCTTGCAGAGCGCGGAGTATTTTAATGAAAATAAAAGTATTAATTGTTGATGACTCTGCGCTGATAAGAAGCGTCATGAGCGAAATCATCGGCAGTCAGCCTGACATGGAAGTCGTCGGCGTCGCTCCTGATCCTCTGGTAGCTCGCGAACTGATCAAACAAACCAATCCCGACGTGCTGACTCTCGACGTCGAGATGCCCAAGATGGATGGTCTGGATTTTCTTGAGCGCTTGATGCGTTTGCGTCCTATGCCAGTCATCATGGTGTCGTCGTTGACCGAGCGTGGTTCAGAGATAACCATGCGGGCGCTGGAATTGGGCGCCATTGATTTTGTTACCAAGCCAAAATTGTCGATACAAAGCGGCATGCATGAGTATGCTGATCTGATTGCCGATAAAATCAGGATAGCGTCGAAAGCGCGCATCAGGCCAAAATCATTGCCAGTGGCAGGCGCTGTTCCAGCCAGTGTTGGGGTATTGCCACAGGTGCGTAACCCGCTGACGAGTAGTGAAAAGTTGATTATTATCGGCGCTTCTACCGGTGGAACCGAAGCGATCAAAAATTTTTTAGTGCAGATGCCTTCGGATTGTCCGGGTATTTTGATCACTCAACACATGCCTGAAGGTTTTACCAGATCGTTTGCCAAGAGACTTGACGGGCTTTGTAAAATTTCTGTGTCCGAAGCCGCTGGTGGTGAGCGGGTATTGCCTGGGCATGCATATATAGCACCAGGGCACTCACACCTGTTGCTAGGTCGTAGTGGTGCAAACTATGTGACTCAGCTTGATCAGGGGCCGCCAGTGAATCGGCACAGGCCTTCTGTCGATGTATTGTTCAGATCGGCAGCAAGTTTTGCCGGTAAAAATGCCGTTGGTGTGATTTTGACCGGAATGGGTAAGGATGGTGCCGCTGGCATGCTGGAAATGAAAAATGCCGGCGCCTACAATTTTGCCCAAGATGAGGCAAGTTGTGTAGTATTTGGTATGCCACGTGAGGCGATTGCAATTGGTGCTACACATGAGGTTGGCCCACTCAATGAATTACCCTCAAAAGTACTGAATTACCTGGCAACGCATGGCAGCCGGGCCTTAAGGGTGTGATGCTTTGATAGAATTTAATGTGTTACTGCAATTTCACCACCGTTTTATGTCAATTTGTCCGATAATGCTAATAACTGTCCTTAAAGAAATAGTGGAGTAATTCATGGCCGATCAAAATCTCAAATTTTTAGTAGTTGATGACTTTTCTACTATGCGTCGCATTGTGCGGAATCTGCTTAAAGAATTGGGGTATTCCAATGTTGATGAAGCAGAAGATGGCGCAATGGGATTGGCAAAACTAAAGAATGGCGATTTCGATTTTGTCATCTCGGACTGGAATATGCCGAATATGGATGGCCTGACGATGCTCCAGCATATCCGGGCCGACCCGGCGCTGTCAAAAATGCCGGTTCTCATGGTGACGGCTGAAGCCAAAAAGGAAAATATCATTGCTGCGGCACAGGCTGGTGCAAACGGTTATGTCGTCAAGCCATTTACTGCTGCAACCCTGGATGAAAAGCTGACCAAGATTTTTGAAAAGTTAGGTAAGTAAGAACTTCGATTTGCGCGATTGAGAACAATCTTGGTTGCAAAAACAAATGCTTTTATGCATGAGTAAAGTGGATATGCCAGTGATGTAGAGGTCGTCAATTTGATGGGTGTGGTGGTCGGGAGTGATGACTATCTTTTTATCCGACGAAATGGTGGCAACTGCGAAAATCGAGATTCACCAGGAAAGACGTTTCCACGTTGTCGTGTGTCGAGCCTAGGTTGATGAATTACCAGTTAGTTAATTTGCGACTTTAAGCCTTGCAGTCATGCTCAACTGATATAGACAAAAAAATAAAATGATAGAAGATAGCTTCATTGTAAGAGAACCTTTACTCGATCCCAAGCAGAGGGTGATCGGCTTTCAGTTTTCATGGCTGCAACGTGACCAGAATGTTGAGGCGACAACAGAGAGCCTCAATGATTTGCTCGAATTTGTTGCTGAGCAGCTACATGATGACGATAAAGGTTTTCTGCTAGGGGAGAGCCTGCTGTTCCTGGAAGCAGTTCCTGAACTTCTGTATGCTGAGGGACTGCAGTTGCTGCCGGCAAAAAACACCGTGCTGATACTTCACAAGAAGTATTTCGTTGAACCTGCAACCCTGGACAAGATTACTGAGCTGCGTCAGCAAGGCTATGGGATTTGTCTGCGCGGCGCCGAAGTGACGACGCTGGAACGCTCCTATTTCGCACAAATTACCCATCTGGAAGTCAAGCTTAATGCTGCCAACTTTGCGTCTCAGGCCAAAGTTTATGCTGCATTGAAGCAGTCCAGTGTGCGGATGGTGGCACGCAACATCATGACCTGGCAGGATTTTGATGCCTGTTCAGCTTTGGGTCTGGATAGTTTTGTTGGGAAATTGCATCTGACTCCCAGACCAAGCACTGCCCCAAAAACTTTAAATACTGCACAAACCACCATCCTGCAATTGATGGAAATGGTCAGAAAAAATGCTGACATCCAGCAATTGGAAGCGGTTGTGAAACGCGATGCGACACTGGCTTACAAGCTGCTTCGCTACATCAATTCCGCCGGTTTTGGTTTGAGAACAGAGGTACAGTCACTCAAGCATGCTGTACAAATGCTTGGCTATAGCCCTTTGTACCGCTGGTTGACTTTGCTATTGGCAACGGCAAGTACAAGTGGCTATTCGCCCGTATTGCTGGAAACTGCCATCGTGCGTGGACGTTTGGCAGAAATGCTGGGGCAGAGCAAAATGTCCAAGAGTGAAGCAGAGAATCTTTTTGTCGCCGGCATGTTTTCTTTGCTCGACAGATTGCTTGGCATACCCATGGAAGAGGTCCTGTCCACCATACAATTGCCTGATGTGGTGACAGAGGCCCTGATTTCGCGTGGTGGTGTGTATGGCCCCTTCCTGGCACTGGCAGAAGCCTGCGAATTGAATAGCATGCTGGTTGGTTCTCTGGCAGAATCCTTGAAAATTACACCTCCTGATTTAAATGCGGCGCATATGTCCGCCCTGGTTTGGGCAAAAAATGTAGCTTCCATGGCTTGATGTCTTAATTGCTGATGAAAAAGACAAGCAATATTGCTTGTCTTTTTTTTGTTTTCAGTGCAAGGATTTTGGTCAGGGTCTCAGAAGCAGATTTTCGAAAAAAACAGACCACGTGTAAGAATGTTTGTTGTTTCTTGACAAAAAATAATAGTTTTAATTTATGACGGTCTTGCCAGAGAATAAAGAATCAAGTTTTACGACTATACCTGCCTGGCTGGTCTGGTTGCTGACCGTCTTTTTCTTGGCTTATGGTCTGGGTTGTTATCCGATACTCGATAACAATGAGGGACTGTATGCAGAAATCCCCAGGGAAATGCTGGCATCAGGTGATTGGCATCACTGGATCATCCCTCACCTGAATGGTTTGGCCTATATGGAAAAACCGCCCCTGTTGTACTGGCTGACGGCGCTTTCATTTGCAGTTTTTGGCGAACATGAATGGGCTGCGAGGCTGGTGCCGGCCTTGTCCGCCTTGTCTTGTGTCGCCATGCTCATGTGGTTCGGTCGTCAGATAGGTCGGGTTGCTGCATCGAGGCTGGCAGCACTGATGTTCATCAGTGGACTGGGCGTCATGGCGATGTCGCGCACGCTGATGTTTGACATGTTGTTGACAGCATTTTTGTCGGCAGCGCTGATGTACGGCTATTTATTCAGCGTATCCCGGGATAAGAAAAATTTATGTCGTTCCTTGGCAATGCTGGCTCTGGCTTTGCTTGCCAAGGGGTTTGTCGCCATTATTCTTTTTGCCGCTGTGACCTTCGTTTATACGGTTTTGCTTTCGACATCCTTGCATGATTTCTGGATGAGGTTCAAGGCCTGGTTTGACCCCAAGGCGATCGCCATTTTCTTGCTGATCGCCATGCCCTGGCATATCGCTGCAACTTTGACCGAGCCTATATTTGCCTGGTTCTATTTCATCAATGAACATGTGCTACGCTTCCTGGGGAAGCGTGAGCCACATGATTACTATGCCGGGGCTTGGTGGTATTACTTGCCCAGGATGCTGATTTACCTGTTCCCCTGGTCTTTCTTTTTACCTTTGTTGCTGATCAGGGCCAGGCAACAGACACCAAGAGCCTTGCATGTCTTTTTGGCCAGTGCATGGATTATGCCGGTACTGTTCTTTTCCTTGTCCAGTGCCAAGGCCAATTATTATCTTGTCGTCGTGATGCCTCTGGCTGCCTTGCAGTTGGCCATTGCTCTGGAAGACAGGCTTACGGTTGCCCGCTCCTGGAGCAGGGCGCTGGTAGGCTTGACCCTGTCTCTGATGTTTGCTGCAATTGCATGGTGGGTCCATAAACAGGCTTCAGGTGAAATGGCTAATCTGCAGATATTTGGCTATGGTGCAATTCAGTTTCTGACGCTGCTGATGACCTCTCTGAGTTTAGCCAGCCTGGTTGCATCTTTCATCGTCTGGTGGAATAAGCGGATAGGTATTATTCCCTACATTGTCTTGCCTGCATTTTTACTGGTCGCGGCTATTGGTATCTTGCAAGCCATGGCGGGACAGACTTCAACTCTGCCTATGGTGCGGGATTTGCAGTCTTCATCAGGGAGCCGTGAAGTGTTTCTGTTCAGGGTATTCGAACACCAGTCTTCACTGCCGTTTTATCTCAAGCGACCTGTCAGGGTGGTTGAAAGTCGCAGCAGTGATTTGTTCTGGGGTAATAAGCTACATAAAAATAATATTGTTATTTCTGACACTTTTTTTGATAAGTTGATTGCTCAGCAGCAGGTCAGTCTGATTGTTCTTGATGAGGATTTGGCAAGTTTTCAAGAGAAGAAGTATGCTGACAAATTCCAGAACATTAAAAAAATTGGCCGCAGTACAGTGTTTATGAATTGAGTTTGCTGTGTCGGGCAATTTCTTCTTTTTGTCGGCTGGAGTCGGTCAGGTCATCAAGGTATAATCTCGGTTTCTGATCCAACCAGCAATCGTGCATGGCAGTTTTGTGTACATTGCCTCAACTACCTCACTCACCATGTTGATATTGCCAGGCTCTAACGCCCTGTCTGCCTTTCGTACCTCCGGTCTTCTTTCACGCTTGCAATCGGTTGATGCCACTATAGTTGGTGTCAGTGGTCGCTTCGTTCATTTCGTTGATAGTGCATCTGAACTGTCCAAAGAAGAGGAGGATAAACTCAATGCCTTGCTGGTTTATGGCGATGCCTTTACAGCCAGCAGTGAAGGCGACACTTTTGTCGTCATCCCGCGCTTTGGCACGATTTCACCCTGGGCGAGCAAGGCTACGGACATTGCCCATAACTGTGGTATGCAACATATACATCGCATAGAGCGCGGCATTATTTACTCGGTTCAGGTCAAGTCTGGTTTGTTGGGTGGGGTTAAAAAACTGGCTGAAGCCAGCCGCCCTCTGGTGGCTGGCCTCTTGCATGACCGGATGACGGAAATGGTGCTCGATGATGCAAAGCAGGCAAAAGCCTTGTTCACGGAGCTGGTGGCGAAAGACCTGGAGTTTGTCGACATACTGGAAGGCGGCAAAGCGGCACTGTTGAAGGCAAATACCGAGCTGGGTCTGGCCCTGTCTGATGATGAAATCGATTATCTGGTTGCAGCCTTCACCAATGCAAAACGCAACCCTACTGACGTTGAATTGATGATGTTTGCCCAGGCAAATAGCGAGCATTGCCGCCACAAGATCTTTAACGCTGACTGGAATATCGACGGCGTGAAACAGGATAAATCCCTGTTCCAGATGATCAAGAACACTCATCAGTTGCAACCCAAGGGCACTATCGTTGCCTATAGTGACAATTCATCGATCATGGAAGGTGCGGTCGTTACTCGCTTTTATCCCGGCCAGGACCAGGTCTACCGGTCTGATATTGAGTTGACGCATACTCTGATGAAGGTGGAAACGCATAATCATCCGACTGCCATTTCACCTTTCCCTGGTGCCTCTACCGGCGCTGGTGGCGAAATTCGTGATGAAGGTGCCACAGGTCGTGGTGCCAAGCCCAAGGCAGGTCTGACGGGTTTTACCGTGTCCAATCTGATGTTACCCGGTACGTTACAGGCTTGGGAAAATTCTGCTGATACCGTGCAGAGACAAGAAAAAAAAGCCGCAGTTTATGGTAAACCTGACCGTATCGCCTCACCCTTGCAAATCATGATAGAGGGGCCAATTGGCGGTGCTGCCTTTAACAATGAATTTGGTCGCCCCAATCTTGGTGGCTATTTCCGCACGTTCGAGCAAAATGTTGCCGGCAATGTGTATGGCTATCATAAACCCATCATGATAGCCGGCGGCATAGGCAATATCTCTGACAAGCACACGAAAAAGAATGATTTGCCAGTTGGTAGTTTGTTGATACAACTCGGTGGCCCCGGCATGCGCATAGGCATGGGTGGCAGTGCTGCTTCATCAATGGCGACCGGTACGAATACGGCAGACCTGGATTTTGATTCCGTGCAGCGTGGCAATCCGGAAATGGAGCGCAGGGCGCAGGAAGTCATCAATTCGTGCTGGCAGATGGGTAACGACAATCCTATTTTGTCCATTCATGACGTTGGTGCAGGTGGTTTGTCGAATGCTTTCCCTGAAATCACCAATGATGCCAAGCGTGGTGCCTTGTTTGATTTGCGTAAAGTGCCGCTGGAAGAGAGCGGCATGGCGCCCAAGGAAATCTGGAGTAACGAGTCGCAAGAGCGCTATGTGCTCGGCATTGCGCCAGAGAGCCTGGAGATATTCCGTAGCTTCTGCGAGCGTGAACGCTGCCCGTTTGCGGTAGTCGGTACGGCGACAGAAGAGCGTCAATTGCGACTCATCGATCCGCAAAATAACACATCACCGGTTGATATGCCCATGGATGTCTTGCTTGGCAAACCACCCAAGATGCACAGGGATGTTGTCCATGTTGAGCAGGATTTTCCGGCGATTGATTTGACGGGCATCGATTTGCAAGAAGCTGCTCAGCGCGTTCTGAGTTTGCCTACCGTAGCTGATAAATCCTTTCTCATTACCATTGGCGATCGCACAGTTGGTGCAACATCGGTACGTGACCAGATGGTCGGCCCCTGGCAGGTACCGGTTGCTGATTGTGCAGTGACAACAATGAGCCTGGAAGGCTATCTGGGTGAAGCCATGTCCATGGGCGAGCGCACACCGCTGGCTATCGTGAATGCTGCGGCATCTGGCCGTATGGCGGTCGGTGAGGCCATCACCAATATCGCTGCTGCACCAATCGCAGACATAACGGATATCAAGTTGTCGGCGAACTGGATGGCTGCTTGTGGTCAGCCTGGTCAGGATGCCGCACTGTTCGATACGGTCAAGACCGTGGGGATGGAGTTGTGCCCGGCTCTGGGTATCAGCATTCCTGTGGGCAAGGACTCCCTGTCCATGCGTACTACCTGGAATGATGAGGGGCAAAGCAAGGCAGTTACTTCGCCGGTGTCGCTGATTATTTCTGCATTCTCGCCTGTGTACGATGTGCGTAAGTCTCTGACTCCGCAAATTCGCCTGGACCAGGGTGATACCAGCCTGATCCTGATTGACCTGGGGCGTGGCAAGAACCGTCTCGGCGCATCCTGCTTTGCGCAAGTGATGCAGCAACTGGGCAATGAGGTGCCGGATGTTGATAGCCCGGAAGACTTGAAAGCTTTCTTTGCAGCGATACAGCAATTGAATCGCGAAGCTAAATTACTGGCCTATCATGATCGTTCTGATGGCGGTTTGTTCGCCACTTTGTGTGAAATGGCTTTTGCCGGTCGTGCGGGCTTGTCCGTGAACCTTGATATTCTGACTCTGGACAGCGAGCATGCAGCTGACCAGGGCGATGCCAAGAACTGGGCCATTCAGGTTGGGGAGCGTCGCAACGACATGACTTTACGTGCCTTGTTCAGTGAAGAACTTGGTGCTGTCATTCAGGTGCGTACGGCGCAGCGCTCGGAAGTCATGGACGTTTTGCGCAGCTTTAACCTGGGTGCTTGCAGCCATATCATCGGTAAGGTGAATCAGGGTGACAGCATAGAATTCATGCGTGACGCCAAGCAAATCTATGCACAGCCCAGAACTGCCCTGCATCAGTTGTGGAGCAAGACCAGCTGGCAAATTGCGCGCCTGCGTGACAACCCGGCTTGTGCTGATGCGGAATATGCACGCATTGCTGATGCGGCAGATCCAGGTATGCAACCCAAGCTTAGTTTTGATCCGCAACAGGACGTCGCTGCACCGTTCATTGCGAGCGGCGTGCGTCCCAAGGTTGCCATCCTGCGTGAGCAGGGTGTCAATTCGCATATAGAAACCGCTTATGTCATGCACAAGTCCGGTTTTGAAGCAGTGGATGTGCACATGAGTGACCTGATTGCCGGTCGTGCAAAACTGACCGACTTCAAGGGGTTGATCGCTGTTGGCGGCTTCTCTTATGGCGACGTACTGGGTGCGGGCGAGGGCTGGGCAAAAACCATATTGTTCAATGCCATGATGTCTGATCAGTTCTCGCAATTCTTCCATCGCGGTGATACCTTTGGACTGGGTATCTGTAATGGTTGCCAGATGATGAGTAACTTGAAATCCATCATCCCTGGTGCGCAGGCCTGGCCCAAATTCACCAGGAATAAATCCGAGCAATTCGAGGGGCGTTTTGCCATGGTAGAGGTGGCTGAGTCTGCCTCCATCTTTTTTCAGGGCATGGCTGGCACGCAAACACCTATCGCTATTGCCCATGGTGAAGGCTTTGCTGACTTCTCAACGACCGGTGATATCGCCAGAGCACAGGTGGCCATGCGCTTCATCAATAATGCAGGCCAGGCGACAGAAGCCTACCCATACAATCCGAATGGTTCGCCGCAGGGCATTACTTCCGTTACCAATGAAGACGGACGCTTTACGGTATTGATGCCGCACGCTGAGCGAGTATTCCGTACAGTACTGCAATCCTGGCATCCGGACGGCTGGGGTGAGGATTCGCCATGGATGCGTATGTTCCGTAATGCACGTGTCTGGGTAGGTTGATCCTGTTATTTGCATGGTGATATCGCCATTGTGGAAGTATGTCACCGTGCAGGTAAGGAGTTGTGAATCAGGCTTTGTTCGCTTGATAAGGTCAGGTTCGAAATCTGAACATGATTTGCAATCTAAGGTGGAATTAATCTTTCCACCGGCAAAGCTTTCCATATAATGAATTGCTTGGGAACCCATACTTTGTCCGATGCCTCGTTTTGCCTTCATCTTGCTGCTTCTCGCATTGCCCGTTGCCAGTGCTTCGGAAAGAGTGCGTGCCTGCGGGGGAGACAGCAACTGGCCACCCATGTCTTACGTGAAGACGAGTGGTGCGGCAGTGGAGGGTTTGTCCGCTGATATTCTGAGGAATATTTTTACCGAACCCAAGATAGAATTAAGGCCGTGGGCACGCTGTCTGTTTGAGGTGCAGGCCAGAGAAGGGTTTGACATAGTCATGTCGGTGTTCAAGACACCGGAGCGGGAAAAACTGTTTCTGTTTTCCCGCAGCTACCATAGCCTGACTCCTTCCTATTTATACGCTACGGCACGTTTCCCGACACCGCCGCTACAAAATCTTGGTGACCTGGAAAAATTCAAGATTTGTTCCCTGCATGGCTCATCCACCTTTTACACCAAACTTCCAGCCGGTGCGATAGAGAGCGGGGCAACAAATTACACCAGTCTGTTACGCAAAATTGACAGGGGACATTGTGACATTGTGGTTGACATGCAGGAGGTATTGCGTGGTTTCGCACGTTTGAGTCTGCTCCCTTTTGATATGAATACCTATCGCATCCTCAATCTGCCGCAGACCGAGAAGTATCCGCTGCATTTTGGTGTGAGCAAAGAACACCCAAGGGCGCAGCAAATTATTGATCAGGTGGATAAGGGGCTGGCTGAATTGCAGCGCAATGGAAAACTGAACAGCATTATCAACAAATATCAATAAATGACATTAGTGGCTGGCAATAAAAAAGAGGTGCACTGCACCTCTTTTCTTGGGGGGAACTGAAAACTCAGTCTTACTGAATTTTGGCTTTCTTGATCAAAGTTTGTTGATAAGCCTGTACGCGTTGTTGTTGCAAGCCTTCGACAAACTGTTGTTTCACTTCTTCGACTGTAGGGAACTTCGCTGTACGGATATCATCAAGCTTGATGATATGGTAGCCAGCTTGTGATTTTACAGGTGTTTCTGTAAATTGGCCTTTTTGCAGGGCGGTGACAGCCTGGGCAAAAGTCGGGTCCCAATTGTTAGGTGTGGACCAGTCCAGATCGCCACCTTTGCTTGCGGAGCCCGCGTCTTTGGACTGTTTGGCCAACTCTTCAAATTTGGCGCCGGCTTTCAGTTTGGAAATAACTGCTTTCGCATCATCTTCTTTTTCCAGCAGGATGTGGTACAGATGGTACTCTTTATCGCCAGCCTGGGTTTTCAGTTTGTCGTATTCGGCTTGTACTTCTGCGTCAGTGACTGGGTTCTTTTTCAGATGTTCTATCATCAAGGCGCGTACCAGAATGGATTGGCGGCTTGCTTCGATAGCCTGTTTCACTTCAGCATTGCTTGCCAGTCCGGATTTTTCTGCTTCTTGTATCAATACTTCGCGATTGATCAATTCCTGCTTCAGCATCAGGCGCAATTGAGGGCTGTCTTGTTGCTGGCCTTGGGCAGTTACTTGTTTGACAAGTGCTTCAAGGCGACTGGAAGGGATTGCTTTGCCATTAACTTTGGCGAGATCTTGAGCCATTGCAGGCAGGGCAGTTGCAAGAAGTACAACCAGCAAATGAGCAGGTTTAAAAGTCATTGTCTGTTCCTAAATAACAAAATAAATAAAACGGATTATAGATAAACTGCTTAGGTCGGTATCTCTGACGGACTTAATGCCACGATATTGAGGGCATGAATTTCCGTTTGCATCATATCGCCAACGGCATCATACACTAGTCGATGGCGAGAAATACGGTTTAAACCCTCAAATTGCTGACAAACTATTCTTACACTGTAATGACCGGCACCGCCAGCAGCCCCTGCATGACCGCGATGGGATTCTGAATCATCATGCAATTGACAGTCAATTGGCCGCAAGGTTTCAGTCAATTTTTCTAATATTCGTTCGTAGCGTGTCATTGCGCAGGTTCTTCCATGTATTTTGCCAGGAACAGGCTCTGTATAATGACAAATGCCGGCATGATCGCGACTACAGCGATCAATTTGAAATTAGCCCAGGTATCCGTGGAGAAATTGTATGCCACATACAGATTGATGATGCCCATGGCCAGGAAATAAATCATCCATGCATAGCTGAGGCGTGTCCAGACTGGTGCCGGCAGCTTGATTTGCGAACCCATGGCGGCCTGGATCAGGTTGGTCCTGAAAACAAATTGAGCCAGTGCAAAAGCGCCACAATAACACCAGTACAAGACAGTTGGCTTCCATTTGATGAAGGCTTCACTCTGGAAGTACAGGGTGGCTCCACCAAAGACCATGATAATGATGAAAGAAATCCATAGCATGGCATCGACTTTTTTGCGACTGACCAACAAATAACCTATCTGCAAGATGGATGCCACCAACGTGACTGCTGTCGCCAGCAAGATGGGCGCCAGCTCGGCAGTGGTGGCACCGCCAGAAACTATGCCTGACAGGTAGTCAGATACCAGTGATTGCGCAGTCGTGACGTTCCTCTCACCCCATTTGAAGGTGATAAAAAACAGCAAGACCGGGAACATGTCAAAAAGAAATTTCATTTACAGCAACTTATGGTGTGGGTTCGAATTTTAAGGATGCCGAATTGATGCAATAACGTAGCCTGGTCGGTGGCGGGCCATCAGGAAATACGTGGCCCAGATGGGCGTCGCAGATATTACACAATATCTCAGTCCGCGTCATGCCATGAGATGTATCAATCTTCTCACGTACATTGGCCGGATTCAGCACGCGAAAATAGCTTGGCCAACCACATCCTGAGTCAAATTTGGCATCAGATGCAAAAAGTGGCGTATTGCAGCAGGTGCATGTATAAATGCCGGTTTCATGGTGATCCCAGAATTTCCCGGTAAAGGCCCGTTCTGTGTCCGCATGTCTGGTGACCTGGTATTCGATAGGGCTTAATTGTGCCCTCCATTCTGCGTCGGTTTTAACTATCTTGCTCATGATTTCCTCTATTCTTTCATTGTTGGTCAGGATGAGCAGCTGACTTCCAGGTGTCTGGCCCAATCGGGGGGCAGGTCTGCATATTGCTCATACTCATCTTGTTCATCAAAGGGTTTTTCCAGAATCTGGAGTAATTTCCTTACTTCAGAAAAATCCTTCTTCTGCGCCTTTTCTATCGCTACTTGCGCCAGATAATTTCTCAAGACATATTTGGGGTTGACTGCCATCATGCCAGTCTGACGTAAATGATCATCACTTTGTTCAAAGTTCAGTCTTTCTCTATATGCCTGTAGCCAGCTATCAAGACCATCTCTGTCTATAAATAAATCCCTTAGCAGCTCATCATTGGTCGTTTTTTGCAGGGAGAGCTTACTTAAATTCCTAAAACTCAGTGTGAAATCAGCATGATTACTTTGTAACAAAGTGAAAAAGCCGGCAATCAAATCAAGGTCATTTTCATGTTCCGTGTGCAGGCCGAGTTTTTGACGCATGAGATCTGTCCATTTCTGGCGATATATGGCTGGATATTGTGCCAGAGCTGCATTGGTATCATCCACGCTGCCTATCAGAGGGGATAGTGCCTGCGCCAGAGCCTGACAATTCCAGTTGCCAATCGCCGGTTGCATGCGGTAAGAGTACCGTCCCTGTTGATCAGTATGATTGCAGATGTGCTTTTCATCAAAGGCTTCCATGAAGCCAAATGGCCCATAGTCGAGAGTAAGACCTGATATTGACATGTTGTCTGTGTTCATGACGCCATGCATGAAGCCGACAGATTGCCATTGCGCCATCAGCTCTGCCGTGCGCCTGGTGACTTCGGAGAGCAGTGCCTGATATTTGTTGTGATGTGCCTGCAATTCAGGGTAGGAGTGCTCAATCACATAATCAGCGAGCTGGCGCAGGTCATCCATTCTGTCGTTGTAATACCAATGCTCAAATGAACCAAAGCGTACAAAGTTCGGGGCAATGCGTGTCACTACTGCACTGGTTTCCGGTATCTCACGAAAAACCATCTGGTCTGATCCTATGACGCAAAGTGCGCGTGAAGTCGGTATGTTCAGGCTAGCCATAGCCTCGGAGCACAGGAATTCGCGTATGGACGAGCGCAGCACGGCGCGGCCGTCGCCCATGCGGGAATAGGGAGTCATGCCTGCGCCTTTTAATTGAATTTCCAGATGCTTGCCGGCATGAGTGACGCCGCCAAGCAATAATGCCCGGCCATCGCCAAGTTGGCCTGCCCATACACCAAACTGATGCCCCGAGTAAACTGCAGCAAGTGGTGTGCTGCCATGCATCGTTTGATTGCCGGAAAAGCATGCCAAAAACTCTGGGGTGTCCAGACTGGCACTGTCGAGGTTAAGAGTGGCGGCAACAGCAGGGCTGGCAGCAACCAGGTAAGGAGCGCTGACAGGACTTGCCTGCACATGGGTATAAAAATGTGGTGGCAATCCGGCGAACCTGTTTTCGAGATTCAGTTTATCCAGTGTCAGTGGGGGATTTGCAGAAATCATGAGATGCCGTTTGGCTCTGAAAAGAATAAACGCATTTTGACAGATTTGCCCAAAATGCGTTTGTCCAGAGATGATGCCTGTGGCCCGTGTAAAGCTTTTTGCTTCTGACCGGCAGGTGTAGTAAATCAGTTTGTGAAATCAGACTATGACTTATGCCGTGATGCGCTCCCTGGTTTTGCATCCATCAATCAGGAAAGACAGGCTGATCACGAGCACCAGTTCGCCTTCGGCGGAGCGTGCAGTGCCCGTAATGCCCGGCGTGCTGATGCAGGTCAAAGGTTTGATGACCAGGTCGGCTGTGCCATCGACGGAGTCGACTGATAATATGTACGGGCTGGGGGCAGCAATCACGATGCCTACGCGCTCCGATACTGGTGTGTATCCCAGAATTTTACCCAAAGACTTGACCGGTAACGGCCTGCCCAGATCGCGTAAAACTGGTTGACCACCGACACTTTCAAAAGTCTCTGGCAGTTCTACTACGCGTTGTACAGTAGCCATGGGCAGGGCAAGCGAGGCACCATCGGTGCGAACCAGCATGGTCGGTACGATGGACAGTTCGATCGGCAAACGGATGAGGAAAGTAGTGCCGGTACCTAATTGCGAAGCGATGCGGATGGCACCGCGATGGCGCTCAACTGCAGTCTTGACCACATCCATACCGACACCACGTCCTGATACGCTTGATGCGACTTCCTTGGTGGAAAAACCAGGCAGGAAAACCAGCTGGAATGCCTCGTCATCGGTGCGTGCATCATGGATGCTGATCAGCCCCTTGGAGACCGCTTTATCGCGCAGGCGCTGAGCGTCCATGCCTTTGCCATCGTCGGTAACTTCTATCATGACGCTGCTGGCTTCTTGCCAAGCTTTTAGTGAGATGGTTGCGCGTGGCGATTTGTTGGCATTGATGCGTTCTTCCGCCGTTTCCAGTCCGTGATCGAGTGCGTTGCGCAACATGTGTACCAGTGGGTCATACAGGCTGTCTACCACGACGCGATCAACTTCAGTTTCTGCGCCGGCAATATTGAGGTCAACCTCTTTGCCCAGGTCGCGAGCGAGTTCCCTGACCAGGCGAGGGAACTTCTGGAACAGGCGGCCGACTGGTTGCATGCGTGTTGCCAGGGTGGCGCGCTGCAATTCAGTCGAATAACGCGATGCACGTGTCAGGGTTTCTGTCAGGGCTGACATCAATGGTGCAGCCTGGCCATCAAATTTGAATTGAGATAATTTTTCTAGCAGTACGGCAGCCTGATTGGCTGCTTGCACTGATTCGCCAGCAACCTCAAGCAAGACATTGAGTTTAACAGCGTCTATCCGTATGCTTTCTTCTTTGGCTGGTGCGTTTTGCTTGACTTCACCACCAGACAGAGAGGATTTGACTGCTTCGTTTTCTTCTTTGTGTGATGGCGTATGTGTTTCTGCTTGTTCCTCATCAACAGTTGCAGCTTCCGCTTCTGGCAGGGTGCCGGCTGGTGTCACGGCGCGGAAATAACCTTCCCAGTCGATTTCTCCAGGCTTGGCTTCGGTCTTGCTGGGCGAGGCTGCTGCTGCGGTTTTTTCTACTGGGGCAGGTGCTTCATCTTTTTTTGCCTTGGGAGCAGCCTTTTTGCTGCCGCCCTTCATTTCTATGGCATCCGTCAGCATTTTCTCAAGTGACTTGGGCATTGTCGACAGCTTGTCCGGCTCGGTGCCATTATTGAGTGCTGTCAACTGATCTGCCACGAAACCACTGGCTTCCAGCGCTGCCTCTATGGCTTCTGGCGTGACCGGGACCTGACCTGTACGCAGGGCGTCGAAAAGATTCTCAGTCAGGTGGCAGGCTGAAACCATGGCACTCAAATTCATGAAGCCTGCACCACCCTTGATGGTGTGAAAAGACCTGAATACGGCATTGAGTGTATTCATGTCACCCGGATTGCGCTCGAGGGAGAGAAGATGTTCTTCTACATTGGTCGCCAGGTCGAGCGCCTCGACGACGAATTCTTTGAGCATGTCATCCATTAGAAACCCAGACTATCAAGTAGATTATCTACATCGTCCTGTTCCAGTGCTGCGTTCGGGACGGAAGGACCTTCCATCAATTCCACTGCTTTTTCCTTGAGATCACTAGGCGCATTGTCCAGCAGTATCTGGGCAAGCTCATGTTCTACGCGCTTGTTGATGGCAACGACTTTTTTGATCAACTGTCCTGTCAAGTCCTGGAAATCCTGTGCCATCATGATGTCAAGCAGGCGTGCTTTTTCTGCGTCTGTGGCGGTCAGTACGGAATTGGCAAAGGTCTTGGAGTCGTTGGCCAGGATCTTGAATTCATCAATGCTGAGTTTGCCTTCAAATAGATCCGTCCATCTGGCGTCCATGGACTTGGCTTTTTTTGCCAGTTCATCCTGTTCAGGCATGCCCAGATCAGTTGCATTCAAGACTTTGTTTGCGGCCTGTTCCGTGAGTGTGGCGACATATTCCAGTCGGCCCTGGGCATCTGCAATCTGCTCAGCAACATCCGACAGTGAACGGTCATAGCCCAGTTCCCGCATGGAGTCGTGCAGCATTCTGACAAGCCCGCCCAGGCGATCAAACATTGGCTTAGTCGCATCAGCATCATCATTATTGAAATTGAATTTTGCGGGATGTGAATCTTGTGGCGGCGCAGTTTCCGTCGCTGGCGTCGGGGCTGGGGAAGAAGGGGACTCTACATTTGTTTCAAGGCGCTGATTGGCCATTTCTTCAAATAATGCGTCCAGATCATCTGCTGAATCGGTCATAGTCCTTTATTCTCCATAATCGCATTGATTATTGTGCAAAGCTTCACAAATATCATGGTGTGTCAGCGAGAGTATGCAGAAATTTCTGAGGGCTGCTGCCATTCAGATGTTAAGTTTCCGCATGGACTCCGGTAATTTTCGCAACTTAAACTTGTTCAATCCGGATGCAAATTTCACCTATGAACAAGACTGTTTTTCGCTCTCATTCATAGTAGCAGGACATTACCGAAGAATAACCCAGAGTAATAAAATTTGTCATTCTTTTGTTTGTCGCGATGCAGTTTTGTCACATTCTTTTACGTAAGTTCGCAAAAATTGTTCTGGTGTCTCTATTCTGAACATGCCTGCATGTTTCATTTTTCGGGCGAGTTTCAACAAGGCTTTGTCCTTGGTGATCAAAACTTCAGCTTGGGTATCCCTGGCAATTTCGAGGAATTTCTGATCGTCCTTGTCACTACATACTGGTAATTTATAGCTGAAAGGCGAAGCGGAGGTGATGCAACTGATATGGGCGTCGAATACTGCCGTGACTGCCGCACTCCCTGCATGCCTGGAAGACAGGTGGGGGTAGTCAAGTACAGCTATCCATTCATCCCTGCAATCCTGGCGGGTGACGGCACTCAAATGACCGCTCTGGAGATCGTCAAGTAAAACAGCCCATCTTGGGTCTTTGAAGACAAACAGGTCCAGGCAGACATTGGTGTCAAGAACGAGGCGCTTAGGTATGATGTCGGTCATTTTCGTCTTTTAAATTGAATTTATGCTTATTGTATTATCTCCTGCCAAGAGCCTTGACTTTGAGACCCCGGTCAAGCGTAGAACGTTGACTGCTCCACATTTTCTGGAGGAGGCAGAGGAGCTGGCTCGTATAGCAAGAGGCTACAGTCCTGATCAGCTTGGACAACTGATGAATATTTCACCGGCGCTGGCGCAACTCAATGCACAACGCTTTGCTGATTGGGAAAAAAATGCGTCTCCCCAAAATGTCAGGCAAGCCGTATTCGCCTTTAATGGTGATGTCTACGAGGGCCTGAATGTCAAAAACCTGAACACCTCTGAATTGAAATACCTGCAGGATCACGTAAGGATATTGTCTGGTTTGTATGGTTTGCTGCGCCCTATGGATGCCTTGCAACCCTATCGTCTGGAAATGGGAACATCGCTGGATAACCCTTACGGCAGGAATCTGTATGCTTTCTGGGGTGAGAAGGTCAGTTTGCTCATAAACGATGTCATTAAGCAACAAAACAGGCCACAAAAGTCCAGGGTGCTTGTCAATCTGGCTTCTGATGAATACTTCAAGGTTGTCAAGCCTTCGCTATTGCATGTGCCGGTGATTCACCCTGTGTTTCAGGATTGGAAAAATGGTCAATATAAAATCATTTCTTTCTATGCCAAACGTGCGCGCGGCCTGATGGCCAGGTTCAGCGCACAAAATGCGATTCGTCGCCCTGATGATCTAAAGGCATTTGCAGAAGAGGGGTATCATTATTGCCAGGAAGAGTCCACCGGCAGTAATTGGTTTTTTCGCCGCAAAATCGAGGATTAAGCAAACAATATGCTTTGTTCAGTCACAGCAAGAGGTAAAACTTTTGCTGTGACCGACTGCTTGATCTGACTTATTGCCAAGACCTACCAGAACTTCCACCAGGCATCACGAGAGCGTGCTTTGCCAGACAGGTAATCACTTTTTGGGAAATTCTGCATGAAGACGCGATTGGCGTCATCACGCAGATCCACCATGCCCATGGCGTCATAAGAGCGAATCAGGATGAACATTGCTTCTTCAATCGCTGGCGCGTCGGGATATTCCTTGATCGCTGACTGCGAGCGGTTGGCAGCCGCCAGATAAGCGCCGCGACGCAGGTAGTAGCGTGCCACGTGTACGTCATACTGGGCCAGGGCATTGACCAGATACTTCATGCGCAAGATCGCATCTGGCGTATACTTGCTGTCCGGGAATTGCGTCGCCAGCTGTTTGAAGGCGTCAAATGAGTCACGTGACGCTTTCGGATCGCGTTCAGTGATGTCCTGGTTGGCGAGGAAGTTGAACAAGCCTACCTGGTCATTGAAGTTGATCACGCCGCGCAGGTAGTACATATAGTCTACATGACTATGATTGGGGTGCAGTTTGATGAAGCGTTCAACAGCGGCCAGTGCTTGCGCCTGGTCACCTTGTTTGTAGTAGGCATAGGCGGTTTCCATCTGTGCCTGCTGCGCATACGTACCAAAAGGGAAGCGTGATTCAAGTTTTTCAAAGTATTGAATTGCCTTTTCATAGCTACCGCTAGACATTTCGTCTTTTGCTTCAGCGTATAATTTTGATGCTGACCAGGTTCTGGTCTCATCGCCTTTTTCGCCAAACACCCCGCAGCCGCTTAGACTTACGGACGCGGCTACAGCCAGAACCAGCAATTTCAAAGATTTAATGTGCATAAATTTGTGCGTGAGCATGAAAACAATTTACGGATTATAGCCGATGGCAAAAAATGTGAAACAAACTACTACGGTGATTTTGTCAGATTCTGACCTCGATACCGATTTTGAAGAACTCGGGGGCCTCAATGATGTCGCCGAAGCGGATGAAGATTTTTCGCCCTCTGTTGACAAGATAGAATTAAAACTCACTCCGGACGTCTGTGGTGAGCGTTTGGACAAGACCTTGTCCAAACTGGTTCCGCAATATTCAAGAAGTCGTCTTCAGCAGTGGATTGAGGCTGGCTTTGTCAGCGTCGATGGCAAGCCTGGTCGTGGCAAAATGACCATGCTTGGTGATGAAAAGATTGTCATCGAACCACAGGCTGCCCCGGACGAAGGTGCTTATTCTCCGGAAGATATCGCCCTGGATGTGGTATTTGAGGATGATCATATTCTTGTTATTAATAAGCCTGCCGGTATGGTGGTGCATCCGGCCGCAGGCAACTGGTCGGGCACCTTATTGAATGGATTGCTGTATCACTGGCCGACTTTGCTCGGTGTGCCACGTGCCGGTATCGTACATAGACTTGATAAAGATACGTCCGGTTTGATGGTGGTTGCTAAAACGCTGATTGCCCACACCGAACTGGTACGTCAATTGCAGGAGCGAACTGTCAAGCGTGAATACAATGCCTTGGTATGGGGAACGCCCAACCTGTCGGGCACGGTCGATGCGCCGATGGCGAGGCACCCGCGTGATCGTATCAAAATGGCTGTTTCGCAAAGTATGCTGGCCAAACCGGCTGTGACACACTTTCAGCGCGTTGCCACCGGCATGCTGGAAAAATTCCCTGTCAGCCTGGTTGCCTGTCAACTGGAAACCGGGCGTACTCACCAGATTCGCGTTCATATGCTGTCTCTTGGTTTTCCCCTGGTTGGTGATCCTCTCTATGGCAAACAGCATTTGGCCCGTTTCTTCAATCGTCAGGCCTTGCAAGCCAGGAGGCTGGGTTTGATCCATCCGGCTTCTGGTGAGCACGTTGAATGGGAAGTGCCGTTGGCCGAAGATTTCACAGAATTACTGAAGCAGGCCGGCATTCAGGCAGACTGAACATGGCTATGCCCGGATTGATGGATAAGCTGCCTTTCCCCGTTATTGTGCCTGACTGGTCAGAGGTGCCGGCAAAAGTGAAGGCTTTCACCACGACACGCGAAGGCGGCTTTAGTCTGGGGCCTTTTGCTGCTCTGGACAGTTCCGGCGGACTGAATCTGGGTGACCACGTAGGTGATGATCCACAAGCAGTGCAAAAAAACAGAGATAAATTAAATCTTACTTTGCCGGCAGATGTCATATTCTTATCACAAGTGCATGGCAATATGGTGCTGGATGCTGCGAATTTGCAGCCTGGCAGTCAGGCAGATGCAGTTCTGACCAATCAGGCGGCAACAGTTTGCGCCGTGCTGACTGCGGATTGTTTGCCTGTTTTATTTACTGACATGGCCGGCTCTGTAGTCGCAGCAGCACATGCAGGTTGGCGTGGATTGGCCGGTGGCGCGCTGGAAAACACCGTTGCGGCAATGCGTGCCAGAGGTGCCGGCGAGCTTGTCGCTTGGCTGGGACCGGCAATTGGTTCGTCGCAATTTGAAGTTGGTCGCGATGTATTTGATGCTTTTGCTGCAAAAATACCGAATCTGCATGCTTATTTCCGTATAAAAGGAAATGAGGGGGGCGTCGAAAAATATTTAGCTGATATTTACGGCCTGGCAAGAAACTTGCTAAATGATATTGGTGTTACCAGGATATATGGCGGCGACCATTGCACAGTAAGTGAAACTGCAGAATTTTATTCTTACCGCCGGGACAAAGTATGCGGGAGGATGGCAAGCCTGATCTGGATAGACGGCGGTCCACAAGGTTAGAGCGGTTCTTTAGGGGTTTCCGGTTGAGCAGGGATGCTGGAAATGACCTCTGTATCAGTTAGTTTTTGCAGTGCAGCTTGTTTTTCCTGTCGTGCACGCTTGCGCTGGGGTGTGCGCATCAGGTATAAAACTATTGTTAAAGGAAAAACGCAATACAGCAGAAAAGTCACGATGCCGGCAATGATGGAATGCTCGGTAATCGACATCATGAATACAACATAGATCCAGGCGATTGCAACTATATACATACGAAACCTTATTGTTGAAATTTGTGATGCACTTGCAAAAATAATTGACAAGGGTCTTCAATTAAAAATGGAAGCTTAAAATTATTTCAAAACGATACGCGAAAATAAGGAGGCACGCATGAAGACTTTCGATCCTCAAGCTATGTACTCCGAGTGGATGTCACAGCTAGTGAATCAAGATAAATGGCAGGAGTGGATGAAACCTGCCGCAGCAATCAATCCCATGCCGGCAGGGGATATGCTCAAGGAATTGGGCGCGCAGATTGACCCGGCTACCATGACTCGCCTGCAAAGTGAGTACATGCAGGAATTCGGGCGATTGTGGCAAGATTTTTCTCTATCCAAAATTCCTGAACTCAAGGACCGGCGTTTTTCTGCACCGGACTGGCATAATCATGCAATGCACTCTTATAGTGCAGCCTCTTACCTGTTGAATGCCCGTTTTTTGATGGCCATGGCAGAGTCCGTACAGGCGCCAGCAAAGACAAAACAAAAAATCGGTTTTGCAGTGCAGCAAATGATTGATGCGATGTCACCTGCCAATTTTCTGGTGACCAATCCCGAAGCGCAAAGCAAGCTGATTGAAAGCAAGGGGGAAAGCCTGGCAAAAGGCATCACCCAGATGCTGGCTGACATGCAAAAAGGCAGAATTTCGCAGACCGATGAATCGGCATTTGAAGTCGGTAAAAATGTTGCGACCTCGGCTGGTATGGTGGTTTTTGAAAACCATTTGTTTCAATTGATACAGTACACGCCAACAACCAAGACGGTGCACCAGCGACCGTTACTGATGGTGCCGCCATGTATCAACAAGTTTTATATCCTTGACTTGCAGCCTGAAAATTCCGTTGTTCATTATGCGGTGGAGCAGGGGCATACAGTTTTCCTGGTGTCATGGGCTAATCCTGATGAAAGTATGGCTGAAATAAGCTGGGATAACTACATTGAGGACGGTGCAATCCGCGCCATCAAGGTGGTCCAGAAAATCAGCAAACAAGAAAAAATCAATACATTCGGTTTTTGCGTAGGAGGTACCATTATTTCGACTGCGCTGGCCGTGTTGGCGGCGCGCGGTGAGCATCCGGCCAGCAGCCTGACCTTGCTGACGACCCTGCTTGACTTTAGCCAGACCGGTGTACTTGATGTATTTGTCGATGAAATGCAGGTCAAGATGCGCGAGCAGACCATCGGTCGCAGAGGCTTGCTGCCTGGACGTGACCTGGCCAGTACTTTCTCCAGTCTGCGTGCAAATGATCTGGTATGGAATTATGTGCAATCCAACTACCTTAAAGGTGAGGCGCCGCCGCCGTTCGATCTCTTGTACTGGAATGCGGATAGCACCAATTTGCCTGGCCCGATGTTTTGCTGGTATTTGCGTAATACCTACCTGGAAAATAAGCTCAAAGAACCTGGTTCCCTGACTGTCGCCGGTAGTAAGGTTGATTTGGGAAAGATTGATGCGCCGTGCTTCATCTATGGTTCGCGCGAGGATCATATTGTTCCCTGGCCTGCAGCTTTTGCTTCCACCACCTTGCTTAATCCTCGCCATAAGGGCAGGAACCGGTTTGTTCTGGGAGCCTCTGGTCATATCGCCGGTGTGGTGAATCCACCGGCGAAAAAGAAAAGAAGCTTCTGGATCAATGATGGGACTGCTGCTGATAGTGATTCCTGGTTTGCCGGGGCAACCGAACATCCGGGTAGCTGGTGGCCAGAGTGGTCGGCCTTTTTGAGTGAACACGGTGGCAAGATGGTGAAGGCACCCGCCAAGCCAGGGAATACAGAATTCCCTGAAATAGAAGCTGCGCCTGGGCGTTATGTGAAGGTAAGGGCAGATTGAAGGTTTGTTGTTAAGTAATAAAATTTCAATTAGGAGAACAAGTATGTCAAAACGTGTTGCTTATGTTACTGGTGGTATGGGTGGTATCGGGACTCCAATTTGCAGACGTTTGTGCAAAGACGGCTATACAGTTGTTGCCGGCTGTGGTCCTAATTCTGCGCGCAAGGATAAATGGCTGGCAGATATGCGTGCAGAAGGCCTGGATATCCATGCTTCAGAGGGTAATGTTTCAGATTGGGATTCAACCAAGGCAGCTTTTGACAAGGTCAAGGCAGAGATCGGTGAAATTGACGTACTGGTCAATAATGCAGGTATCACCCGTGATGGTCAGTTCCGTAAAATGAACAAGGCGGATTGGGATGCCGTGATGGATACTAACCTGAATTCCCTGTTCAATGTCACCAAGCAAGTCATTGATGGTATGGTAGATCGCGGCTGGGGTCGTATCATCAATATTTCTTCCGTTAATGGTCAAAAAGGCCAGTTTGGGCAGACAAACTATTCGACGGCAAAGGCAGGCATCCACGGCTTCTCCATGGCTCTCGCCCAGGAAGTGGCAACCAAGGGTGTGACAGTCAATACTGTATCCCCAGGTTATGTTGGTACTGATATGGTGAAAGCCATACGTCCTGATGTGCTTGAAAAGATCGTTGCCGGCATTCCCGTCAAGCGCCTGGCTGAACCTGAAGAGATTGCCTCTATCGTTGCCTGGATTGCATCTGATGAAGGCGGTTATGCAACCGGTTCAGATTTTTCCATCAACGGCGGCCTGCACATGGGGTAATCACCGCGACAGCTCAGGAATAGCCAGGAATTAGAATAAATTTTTTAAATTGGCTTTTTAGCCTCCCTGATTGCTGTCTTTCTTCTGCAGTGCGGTAAAATATGCCCATCAGAGTCGCAAGATTTCGATGGGCATGTCTTTTGCGGGCTGCAAAAAAAACTGCAATAAAAAAAGGGGACAAACATTTTTTTGTATTCCGTTTGTTGCGGAAGAAATAATTATGTTTGCGTGAATAGTCTGTGCTACCTTGCGGGTATACATCTTGCAAGTGGCAGGATATTGATGTGTTTAATTGAGATTTCAATGAATAGCGCAAAAAAAACAACACAGCATCTGATCAAAAAATATCCAAACCGTCGTTTGTATGACACACAGACCAGCAGTTACATTACCTTGGTAGATGTAAAGCAGTTTGTGCTTGAGAACGATGATTTTGCCGTTGTCGATGCAAAAACAGGCGAAGACTTGACGCGCAGCATTTTGTTGCAAATCATTCTGGAAGAAGAGGCGGGTGGTACACCGATGTTTTCCAGCGTCGTCTTGTCGCAGATCATTCGATACTATGGCCATGCCATGCAGGGCATGATGGGTAACTACCTGGAAAAAAACGTTCAGGCTTTTATTGATATCCAGAACAAACTGGCCGAGAATTCCAAAGGTATCTACGAGGGCAAACCTTTCAGCCCGGAAATGTGGACACAGTTCATGAACGTCCAGGGGCCGATGATGCAGGGTATGATGGGCAACTACATAGAGCAGAGTAAGAATCTGTTTGTGCAAATGCAGGAGCAAATGCAGAGCCAGGCCAAGAATATGTTCAATGTCTTCCCGTTCAATCCGGAAGATGTGAACAAAAAGTAAAGGCTGTTGTGCCATGAATTTGCTTAAGCCCCTGATTTTTCAGGAGTAATGGTATTCTGGCGGCAAGCAGGCATGACAAAAAGGGTACAATAGCGGATTCGCTTTTGTACCCTTTTTGCTATTTAAGTACTGTTATGTCTATCACTGAAATCCGTCGTCAAGAATATGCCAACTCACCCAAGGTAGGTTTCGTCAGTCTCGGCTGCCCGAAAGCACTCGTCGATTCCGAGCAAATCCTTACCCAGTTGCGTGCAGAAGGTTACGACACTGCCAAATCCTATGACGGCGCTGACCTGGTCATTGTCAATACCTGCGGCTTCATTGATGCTGCGGTACAGGAGTCGCTCGACGCCATTGGCGAAGCATTGGCTGAAAATGGCAAGGTGATCGTAACAGGCTGTCTAGGTGCCAAGAAGGATGCTGACGGCAAAGACATGATTCAATCCGTTCATCCCAAAGTACTGGAAGTAACAGGCCCGCATGCTGTTGGTGAAGTGATGGCGGCAGTGCACAAGCATCTGCCCAAGCCGCATGAACCATTTGTTGACCTGGTGCCGGCACAAGGCGTGAAGCTGACGCCCAAGCATTTTGCCTATCTGAAGATTTCTGAAGGTTGCAATCATCGTTGCAGCTTCTGCATTATTCCTTCCATGCGTGGTGACCTGGTTTCGCGCCCGATTGCCGATGTCATGCTGGAGGCAGAGAACCTGTTCAAGGCCGGTGTCAAGGAATTGCTGGTGATTTCACAGGATACCAGCGCTTACGGCGTTGATATCAAGTTCCGCATGGGTTTCTGGAACGGCAAGCCGGTCAAGACGCATATGACGCAACTGGTAGAAGCGCTGGGTGAGCTGGCCAAACAATACGATGCCTGGGTGCGTCTGCACTATGTTTACCCTTATCCACACGTTGACCAGATTATTCCTTTTATGAACAATGGTCATGTCCTGCCTTACCTGGACGTGCCTTTGCAGCATGCCCACCCTGATGTCTTGAAGCGCATGAAGCGCCCGGCCAGTGGCGAGAAAAATATAGAGCGCATCAAGGCCTGGCGTGAAATGTGCCCCGAGATTACGATACGTTCGACCTTCATTGCCGGCTTCCCTGGTGAGACGGAAGAAGAGTTTGAATACCTGCTGGATTTCCTGAAAGAAGCGGAAATCGATCGCCTGGGCTGTTTTGCTTACTCACCGGTAGAGGGCGCCACTGCTAATGAGATAGACAATCAGTTGCCCGATGAAGTACGTGAAGACCGTCGCCGTCGCGTCATGGAATTGCAAGAAGGCATTTCCAAAAAACGCCTGCAAGCCAAGATAGGCAAAACCATGCGTGTATTGATCGATTCCCTTGATCGCAGCGGCGGTGTCGGTCGTAGTTCTGCTGATGCGCCAGAGATTGATGGAGTGGTCTATGTCAAGCCACCGTTTGAGCCACATCGCAAGTTGAAGGTTGGTGAGTTTGTTGATGTGACGATTACGGCAGCAGATGCGCATGACCTGTGGGGCGAGGCAATTTGATGAGGTTTGTCGGATTGGCTTTATTTTCAAGCTTATTGTTGTGCAGCTTTAGCCTGCAGGCTGCGGATGAGGTGGCGCAGACTGTGAAAGCCGTGGAAAAAAACTCTGTGGTTGCCACAAAGTTTGCTCCCATGTCGAACCCGTTTTTCGCCCGGCCTATAGAATTACGAGGCAAGCTTGGTGATGACAAGGTGGTCATGCACTTGCAACCCAAGACTGAAGACATGGACAGTGTGGAAGGTTCTTATCAGCTTCCCGGGAGCAAGCGTAATAAGGGCAACAAAATCTTGCTGGCTGGTGAAGTGGGTGGCAATAAACTCAGCATGGAAGAGTCAGAAGATGGTGTTGATGTCTCAGGCCAATGGGACGGTGAATTGAGTGGCAAGACCATACGCGGTGTCTGGCAATCCGACGATGGCAAGCTCACCAAGGATTTTGTGCTGGAACTGCTTGAAAAGAAGTCGGCTCAGAAGCACTCCAAGCAGATAAAGTAGTGAACTGCTTGATATGGAGTTAAGGTTGTGATGACCATGCGGGGCACAGGGAGATTCTTTGTGCCCTTTGTTTTTTTGTGTTCTGATTGGCTTGTTGATTGCACTCGGCAGGAGGGGGGGCTTGGATCGGTGTAGATATTGGCCTGCTGATGAGCTTGATCATAGTGTACGTAAAAGCAACAAGGGAATGTCATGTCTAAAAAAACAGATTCGAACCGCGGTCTTAATACCGGCATTATTCATAGCGAGTATGTCGCACCACAAGGTTTTGCCGCTTTCCCGGTAGGCATACATCATGCCTCCACTGTGTTATTTGAGAATGTCGCAGCCATGCGTGCAAGCAACTGGCAAGACAAATCGGCATATACCTATGGGCTACATGGCACACCGACGAGTTTTACCCTGGAGGCGCGTCTGGCAGAAATTGAGCACGGCAGACATTGTGTGCTGACACCCAGCGGCCTGGCAGCCATCACCCTGGTCGATATGGCATTTTTGCAAAATGGCGATCATGTTTTGATACCTGACAATGCCTATGGACCCAATCGTGATCTGGCTGGTTGGCTGTCGCACAGCTTTGGTATCGCTGTTGATTATTATGACCCGTTGATTGGTTCAAGGATTGCCAGCTTGATCCGCGAAAATACGCGTTTGATCTGGGCTGAGGCACCGGGATCGGTTTCCATGGAAGTACCTGATGTGCCGGCTATCTGTGCCGCGGCCCATGCGCGGGGCGTGCTGGTTGCACTGGATAATACCTGGTCTGCAGGCATAGCCCTCAATGCTTTTGAGCATGGTGTGGATATCATCATGCAAGCCCTGACCAAATATCAGAGTGGTGGTTCGGATGTCTTGATGGGGGCAGTCATTACTCGTGATCCAGCATTGCACACGCGCCTGCTAATGGCGCATATGCGCTTGGGGTTGGGAGTGGGGATGGACGATGTCTATCTGGTCTTGCGCAATTTGCCGACCCTGCAATTACGCTTCAGGGCACATGATCAAAGTGCGCGCCAGATCGCAAACTGGCTTGATGGCCGTCCAGAAATCCATAGGGTCTTGCATCCGGCATTGCCTGCCTGCCCTGGTCATGAGCTGTGGAAGCGTGACTTCAGTGGCGCAGGTGGGCTGTTTTCAGTCCTGTTTGATGAGCGTTATAGTGAAGCACAGACTGACAGGTTTGTCGATAGTCTGAAACTTTTCAAGATAGGATATAGCTGGGGTGGGGCACATAGCCTGTGCGTACCTTACCGCATACAGAAAATGCGTTCAGACTGGCAAGAGTCAGGTATCCTGGTGCGCTTTAATATTGGCCTGGAAGATACCGACGACCTGATCACCGATATCGAGCAAGCTTTCGCAGCTATGTAATATCCGCCATTCACTGCCAGCCCTAGAGTACCGTCTTTATTTGCTGGCAGCTGTATCCGATGCCGGAGCTACTGGCAGTGTAGTTGCTGATGCTGGATTTG
The DNA here is from genome assembly GCF_022568815.1 of Undibacterium paludis. Lineage (GTDB taxonomy): Bacteria > Pseudomonadota > Gammaproteobacteria > Burkholderiales > Burkholderiaceae_D > Undibacterium. The sequence goes on from NZ_JAKZHX010000013.1 coordinate 125,140, forward strand.
CCGGAGCCAGAGATGCGGACGATGATGCTGCAGATGCTTCTGGCGCAGATGCGACTTCAGCGGCAGCATGGCCGCCGGCTTCGCCCTGCATGCTGACTTTGTCGCCGGCCTTGAAAATAACGAACAGTGACACAGCTGCAAAAATGATAAAGCCGACCAGAATTTTCCACATGTTTACCTCCTCATAAAGTTTGATGCGCTTAGCTTAAATGTTGAGGCTTACAGCAATCTTGCAGGTGGCGGGGTGAAATGAAAAAAGGAGAATCTCCTCGAGAAATTCTCCTTTTTCATGCAGCTGTGGATTTCATCAGACCCACTTTACGTGGGCCTGCAGATCATGCAGCCAGCAATTGACGCAATACGAATGGCAGGATACCGCCATGCTTGTAATAGTCAACTTCGATCGGTGTATCGATACGCAGCAAGACCTTGACTTCCTGTGTTTCGCCGTTGGTACGGTTGATCACCAGGGTGACTTCCTGCTGTGGCTTGATGTCATCTTCTATGCCTTTGAGGTCAAAAGATTCATTGCCTGTGATGCCCAGGGTGTCAACACTGTCCGTGCCGATAAATTGCAACGGCAACACGCCCATGCCAACCAGGTTGGAGCGGTGGATACGTTCAAAAGAACGAGCGATTACAGCTTTGACACCCAGCAATTGTGTGCCTTTTGCTGCCCAGTCGCGGGAGGAACCTGTACCGTATTCTTCGCCACCGAAGATCATGGTTGGGACGCCGTCAGCAATATATTTCATCGCTGCATCATAGATAGACATAGGTTCGCCTGTTGGCTGGAACAGGGTTTCGCCGCCTTCAACGCGGGAGCCGTCTTCCTTGGCCGGGATCATGAGATTTTTGATGCGCACGTTGGCGAATGTGCCGCGCATCATGATTTCATGGTTGCCACGACGTGAGCCGTAGGAGTTGAAATCGGCTTTCAGTACACCGTTTTCTTTCAGCCATTTACCTGCCGGGCTGGATTCCTTGATGGAGCCGGCTGGGGAGATGTGGTCGGTTGTGATGGAGTCACCAAACACACCCAGTGCACGTGCACCAGTGATGCCAGTCGCCGCTGCTTTTGGTTCCATTGTGAAATCAGCAAAGAATGGCGGTTCAGCAATGTAAGTGGAGGTAGGCCAGTTGTAGACATCGCCTTCTGCCACGCCCTGGATGTTTTCCCACAGCTTGCCTGGAGCGCCTTTGACGTCTGCATAGTTTTCCTTGAAAGTCTTGGAATTCATTGCAAACTTCATCAGCTTGTTGATCTCTGCGCTGGTAGGCCAGATGTCGCCCAGGAAGATATCCTTGCCTTTGACGCGGCCAACTGGTTCTGTCATCAGATCCTTGGTCATGTTGCCAGCGATGGCGTAAGCAACGACCAAAGGAGGGGAGGCCAGGAAGTTGGAACGGATATTCGGGTGAATACGTGCTTCGAAGTTACGGTTACCAGACAGTACGGCGGAAGCCACGATATCGTTGGCAACAATCGCTTCGTTCATCGCAGGTGTCAGGTCACCGGCATTGCCGATACAGGTTGTGCAGCCGTAAGCAGTCACGCCAAAGCCGAGTTTTTCCAGGTAAGGCAACAAACCAGCTGCTTCCAGGTACTTGGTGACGACGCGCGAGCCAGGGGCCAGCGAAGTCTTGATGTGCGGTGCCACTTTCAAACCGGCTTCTACGGCTTTCTTGGCCAGCAAGCCAGCTGCCAGCAAGACGCTAGGGTTGGACGTGTTGGTGCATGAGGTGATCGCAGCGATCAATACATCGCCATTTTTGACTTTGACACCGTCAGCATTGGTGTAGACTGCATCAAGGTCTTCCACTTTTTTGTTGAAGCCGTTTTCAGATGTCGGCTTGGAAAACAGGTCTGCAAAAGTCGATTTGACATTGCCGATTTCGATACGGTCTTGTGGGCGCTTGGGGCCAGCCAGGGATGGTGCAACGGTGGACAGGTCCAGGCTGATTTCTGTGGTGTAGTCAATGTCGCCGGCTGCAGGGACGCCGAACATTTTCTGGGCTTTGAAATAGCCTTCGAAGGCGTCGATTTCTGCCTTGGTGCGGCCTGTGCCTTTGAAGTAATCGATTGTTGCTTCATCAACCGGGAAAAAGCCCATGGTGGCACCGTATTCTGGCGCCATGTTGGCGATGGTGGCGCGGTCTGTCAGGGACAGGGAGCGTGTGCCTTCGCCAAAGAATTCAACAAACTTGCCAACGACCTTGGCTTTGCGCAGCAATTCAGTGATCGTCAGGACCAGATCCGTTGCTGTGCAACCTTCGCGCAATGCGCCGGTCAGGTTGACGCCAACGACGTCAGGTGTCAGGAAGTACACTGGCTGACCCAGCATGCCAGCTTCAGCTTCGATACCACCCACGCCCCAGCCGACCACGCCGATACCGTTGATCATGGTAGTGTGGGAGTCAGTGCCTACCAGTGTGTCTGGATAGAAGACTTCATTTTTCTTGGCATCTTTGACTTTGTGTACGCCGCGCGCCAGATATTCCAGGTTAACCTGGTGGACGATACCAAAGCCTGGAGGAACGACGCCAAAAGTATCAAATGCCTGCATGCCCCATTTCATAAACTGGTAGCGCTCGTTATTGCGCTGGAATTCCAGTTTCATGTTCAAATCCAGCGCTTTCTTTTCGCGGAAATGATCGATTTGTACGGAGTGGTCAACTACCAGGTCAACTGGTACCAGGGGTTCGATATTTTTTGCATTTTTGCCTTGTTTGGCAGCGACGTTACGCATGGCAGCCAGATCGGCCAGCAAAGGAACACCGGTAAAATCTTGCAGGACAACGCGTGAAACCACGAAAGGGATTTCATCAGTGCGGGCAGCAGTAGCACCCCAGTTCGCCAGTTGCTTGACGTGTTCTTCAGTAACTTTTTTGCCGTCGCAGTTACGCAATACCGATTCCAGCACGATGCGGATGGAAACTGGTAGGCGTGAAATTTTTACGCCGAGATTTTTTTCCAATGCGGGCAAAGAAAAGAACTTGCCTTTCTTGGTGTCTGAAATTTTAAAGTCTTTCAGGGTTTTGAATGCATCTTTGTACGCATTTTGGCTCATGGCTCTTCCTCTTATTTACAAAAATCAACGATCAGAAATATCTACTCTTTTTACTGCTACAGCATTTCCATATGCACACTTTTTACCAAGCCTGTGCCTGTGAAGTACTGCCTGAAATCAAAAATTATCCAGCTTATTTTACTAGTGCTGCTTCGGCAGGTTTTGCGTCAACTTTTGTGTCAACGTCAGCCAGGGCTGCCGTTTCCGTCTTGCACTCATTGGCCAGTTGCTGACCTTTGTGTGAGTCAAGCAGCAAACCTTTTGCGGGAATGCCAATCCAGATAAAGCCGGCTTTGCGATTTTCAAAGCGTGTTGCACCGGTAGTTGTATCCACCTTGGTCAACCTGTACAGCTTCTTTTTCCAGCGCATGGCGACATGGTCTGCATCGCTGGGATTGGTATACATGGTCAATGAGTTACCCAGTTCACATTTGTACTCGAAATTATTGTGGAGCTGTACGTCTGGTTCTGGCTCGTCTTCTTCCTTGCTAGTCTGGGTTGCAGCCGGTTTGGTCGACTTTGCGGTGGTTTTAGTCTTGCTGCGTGGTGCTTCCACCGCTTGCGCATTGACGGCAAGAATTGTGCTTGCTGCAAACGCCAGGCTGATAAAAGAAAGTAATTTCATGTGGGTCTCCCTAAAGTAAATCTTGTGCTGCTTCTGGTAATGCAATGCGCCCCAGTTGGGCGCGTTTTAAAATCGTCCAGTAATAACGGTAGCTCGCTCTGTCATTCAGGTGGTTTTGCCATGTTGTCGGCCCCCATTGATGCTTTCTCGCTAGCGCCAATATGTTTGTGGCTTCTTCAATTTCATTGCTGTCAGGCTGGAAGGCTTGAATAATCGGGCGTATCTGATCGGGGTGTATACTCCACATGCGGGTGTAGCCACATTCCGATGCGGCGCGGCGAGCATCGTCGGCCACGACTGATAAGTCCCTTATTTCTGTCGTGACATTGTGCGAAGCGACTTTGCCGAAACGATGGCAGGCTGCAGCAATATCAAGCTTGGCCCGCATCACGAGCGGGTGCATGAACTGTCCAGGTGAGCGCATGGCGCTGGCTGGAATGGCGCCGAAATGTGCAGAGACAAAATCCATCAGGCCGAATGACAGGCATTCTACCTGGGGCAGGGCAGCGATTTGCCCTGCCTCTGCCAGTGCTCCATGGGTTTCTATTAATACGTGAACAGGTACCTGGCTGCCATCAGTCCTCATGCCATATTGGTTGACTTTTTCCAGTGCGGCCATCAACTGCCGGTGGCTGTTAATTTTGGGTAATACCAGATAAGCCAGCCTGTCTTTGCAGGCGGGCAGGATCAGGGATAAATCTTGCTCAAAGGCTGGGTGCAGGGGATCGTGCACACGCACGCCCAGGCGCTGGTAAACATTGCTATCGCTGGCAACCAGACTGGCAACCAGTTGTGCATGGGTAACTTCGTTGCCGGCGGCGGCGCCGTCTTCGCAATCAAGGGTGATGTCAAAAATGCCATCCAGTTCCTGCTGTAATGCGATCGATTTGCGCATCAGTTTTTCAGAACCTGCGTAATGGTCGCAGACCGGCAGTAATACCGGTTGAATCTGGTCCTGAAAGAGTACTGTGGATGGATGCATCTGATAAATATTATCGTCTGGAACTGAACAGGCCCTGGTATTGATTCAGGTATTGAAACCGGAATCACCAGAACCTGTTCCTGACTTGCTTAGCCTACCAGGTGTTTAACGCCATCACGCTCGTCTTGCAATTCCTTGAGGGTGACATTGATGCGTTCACGGGAGAATTCGTCGATTTCCAGACCTTGAACGATCTTGTATTCGCCGTTTTCTGTTGTGACAGGGAAGCCGAACATGGTTCCTTCAGGGATGCCATAAGAGCCATCGGAAGCGATACCCATGGTTGTCCATTTACCGTTCGTGCCCAGAACCCAGTCGCGTACATGGTCAATCGCTGCATTGGCAGCAGACGCAGCAGAAGACAGGCCGCGTGCTTCAATGATGGCAGCGCCGCGTTTGCCGACTGTAGGCAGGAATACGTCCTTGTTCCATTCGTGATCGTTGATCAGGTCTTTGACGGATGCGCCGTCAACCGTCGCAAAGCGATAGTCAGCGTACATGGTCGGGGAGTGGTTGCCCCATACACACATTTTTTCTATGGAGGCGACTGGTTTGCCAACCTTGGCTGCCACTTGGGACAGGGCGCGGTTGTGATCGAGGCGCAACATTGCGGTGAAGTTTTTTGCGGGCAGGGAAGGTGCCGATTTCATCGCGATGTAAGCATTGGTATTGGCTGGGTTGCCAACGACCAGAACTTTAACATTGCGGGATGCTACTGCATCCAGTGCCTTGCCTTGTACAGTGAAAATCTGCGCATTGGCTTCCAGCAGGTCTTTGCGTTCCATGCCTGGGCCGCGAGGGCGTGCACCAACCAGCAGGGCGACATCGATATCTTTGAACGCTGTCATTGGATCGCTGTGAGCTGTCATGCCAGCCAACAGTGGGAACGCGCAGTCGTCGATTTCCATCATTACGCCTTTCAGCGCTTTCTGGGCTTTTTCGTCAGGAATTTCCAATAATTGCAGAATCACTGGCTGGTCTTTGCCCAGCATGTCGCCATTGGCGATACGGAACAGAAGGGAATAGCCAATTTGGCCTGCGGCGCCGGTGACAGCTACGCGCATAGGGGATTTCGCCATGATGCATCTCCGAAGTGGTGTGAAAACGATGTTCAAACAATTGCAGCGACTGGATTGCCGACGCTATGTAAAACACTTAATGATACCGTTGAAAGCACTGTCAGTCAGCCAAAATCCGCTGCAAACATGTTTTTCGACCTTTACATTAAGAGCGTTAGAACTATATTGCTTGGTATAACAGATTATGGCTGGCGTGCGCGCCAAATATTCGTACGGGAGTTTAGGTTGTGCAGGGCTAAGTGTCAATCAATATCTTATGTCTTATATAAGACATATTACTTGATAGTTTGTTCTGGACGTGGCGGGTAGTTTTGTGGTGAAATTGCAGTCTATGAACTCAATCATACCAACCGCAAATAATCCGACTATCGCTCCCACTACTCCGGGGACAGGTGTTGGTGCTTCGTCTTTGAGTGCGTCTCCCACATTCAGTCCATTATATCAACAGATAAAGGCCCTGATTACACAAAGCCTGCAATCGGGTGAGTGGAAGCCGGGTGAGTTGATTCCCAGTGAGATGGAGCTGGCAAGTCGTTTCAAGGTCAGCCAGGGTACGGTGCGCAAGGCGATTGATGAGTTGTCGGCGGAAAATCTGGTGGTGCGTCGTCAGGGTAAGGGGACTTTTGTTGCAACTCATCATGAGGCGCGTTCGCAGTTCCGTTTCTTGCGGCTGGCCCCGGACGAGGGGGTGCCTCATTACCCTGAAAACCGCATCATTGAAGTCAAGCGCATGCGTGCACCCGCCGAGGTCGCGCGCCTGCTTGACATCAAATCGGGTGATTCGGTTGTGTTTATCCGTCGCGTGCAGTCATTTTCGGGTGTGCCGACGATTCTTGATGATCTCTGGTTGCCGGGCGCCATTTTCAAAGGGCTGACGGCTGAGCGCCTCAATGAGTACAAGGGGCCCATGTACGGTTTGTTTGAGACTGAATTTGGTACGCACATGATACGCGCGTCCGAGCAGATTCGCGCAGTCTGCGCGGATGAGGCAGTAGCCACGCTCTTGCATGTTGATGTTGGCATGCCTTTGTTGAATGTGGAGCGCGTATCCTTCACCTATGGAGATAAGCCAGTCGAATTGCGGCGTGGCTTGTATTTGACAGTGAATCACCATTATAGAAATGAACTGAGCTAAATCAATTGCATGATTGTTTTTGCTGTGGTTTTTTCGTGTGCTCTAGCCTTGTTGTTGTTAGTTTTTCGCGCTCTGCGTCTGGGGAGCTTTGGGTTTAAGATAGCGATATTTTGTTAATCGTGATGATTTTTGTTGGTGCAATGCACCAAAATGAGCGAAAATTACAAGGTTTATGTACAGACTAGTTAATGGGGAGATTATTTATGTCTGAAGTAGTAAAAGCCAGACCTCGCTTTGGGGTCATGCGCCTGATCGATGCAACGGGGTATCGACTGCCGCTGGCAGGTTTTGTATCCATTCTGCATCGCGCTAGCGGAATGTTGATGTTCCTGCTGTTGCCATTCATCCTGTACCTGCTCGATAAGAGCCTGGCTTCAGAGGCGACTTTTGCGGGCTTGCAGGCGCTGACATCTGGTGTTTTTGTTAAGCTTGTCATTTTAGCCCTGATCTGGGCATATCTGCACCACTTTTGCGCTGGCATTCGTCACTTGCTCATGGACTTTCACTACGGTCTTGACAAGGATTCAGCACGTCAATCCGCCGTTAGCGTGCTGGTAGTCAGCATTGTATTGTCTGCGTTGATAGGCTTGAAATTGTTCGGGGTATTTTAAAAATGGCAAACAATAATATTGGACCAAAGCGCCTGGTCGTCGGTGCGGGCTATGGCTTGCGCGACTGGATGGCGCAACGTGTAACGGCCATCGTGATGGCTCTGTACACAGTGATACTGTTGGGGTTGTTTCTGACGGGTAAAGATTTCAGTCATGCTGGCTGGATAGGTATTTTTGCCATGCAGTGGTTCAAGATGGCGACTTTTGCAGTCGTGATCTGCCTGTTGTATCACGCCTGGGTTGGTATGCGTGATGTCTGGATGGACTACGTGACGCACAATGTATTTGTTCGTCTGGTATTTCAAGTTGCCACTATCGTGTGGTTGATTGCTTGTGCTGGCTATGCTGCACAGATTTTGTGGAGAGTATAAAAGTGGCTGCAATTAAATCCACAATCCCAAGTCGCCGTTTTGATGCGGTCATCGTTGGTGCTGGCGGTTCTGGCATGCGTGCCTCGCTGCAATTGGCTGAGGCTGGCCTGAATGTCGCCGTACTGTCCAAGGTTTTTCCTACTCGTTCTCACACTGTTGCTGCGCAGGGTGGTATTGGTGCCTCTCTCGGCAATATGTCGGAAGATAACTGGTACTGGCATATGTTTGACACGGTCAAGGGTTCTGACTACCTGGGTGACCAGGACGCGATCGAATTCATGTGCCGTGAAGCGCCAAAAGTCGTGTATGAGCTTGAGCATTTCGGCATGCCGTTTGACCGTAATGCCGATGGCACGATTTATCAGCGTCCTTTCGGTGGTCACACAGCCAATTTTGGTGAAAAGCCTGTGCAGCGTGCCTGCGCTGCGGCTGACCGTACCGGCCATGCCTTGTTGCATACCTTGTATCAGCGCAATGTGCGCGCCCGCACTCATTTCTTTGTCGAATGGATGGCGATTGATCTGATCCGTGATGCGGAAGGTGATGTGCTTGGTGTCGTCGCGCTGGAAATGGAAACCGGTGAAGTCATGATGCTGGAAGCCAAAACCACGATATTTGCAACCGGCGGCGCTGGTCGTATCTGGGCAGCTTCTACTAATGCCTTTATCAATACCGGTGACGGTATGGGTATGGCTGCACGTGCCGGCCTGCCGCTCGAAGATATGGAGTTCTGGCAATTTCACCCAACCGGCGTGGCCGGTGCTGGTGTGCTGATTACTGAGGGTGTGCGCGGTGAGGGCGGTATTCTGGTGAATAGCCAGGGCGAGCGTTTCATGGAGCGTTATGCGCCTACTCTGAAAGATCTGGCTCCACGCGACTTCGTTTCCCGCTCCATGGATCAAGAAATCAAGGAGGGCCGTGGCTGTGGCCCTAACAAGGATCACGTCATGCTCGATTTGCGTCACATCGGTGCGGACACAATTCAAAAGCGGTTGCCGTCGATTCTCGAAATCGCGCACAAGTTTGCCAACGTTGACGCAACCAAAGAACCTATCCCTGTCGTACCGACGATTCACTACCAGATGGGCGGTATCCCGACCAATATCCATGGCCAGGTTGTTGATTACAGAAATGGCAGTAATTCCGTGGTTAACGGCTTGTACGCGATCGGTGAATGCGCCTGCGTATCCGTGCATGGCGCGAATCGTCTGGGTACCAACTCCTTGTTGGACTTGCTGGTATTTGGCCGTGCGGCTGGTAACCATGTTGTTGCAAGCAATCTCAAGGCGCGCAGCAATAAAGACCTGCCTGCAGATGCAGCTGATCTGGCACTGTCACGCTTGTCCAAGCTGGAAAACAGTACAGGTTCCGAACGCGTACAGGATGTTGCAAATGCCATCCGCAGCACCATGCAGCAATACTGCGGCGTATTCCGTACTGACGATTTGCTGCAAACCGGCTACAAGAAAATCATGGAGCTTGATGAGCGTCGCAAGCATGTTTCTTTCAAGGATAAATCCAAGGTCTTCAATACTGCCCGCGTAGAAGCGCTGGAACTGGATAACCTGATAGAAACAGCCAAGGCAACCATTACATCCGCTGCGGCACGCAAGGAGTCGCGCGGTGCGCATGCACACCGTGACTATGAAAAGCGTAATGATGAGGAGTGGATGAAGCACACCATGTGGTATTCCGAAGGCAATCGCCTCGACTACAAGGCAGTCGTGACCAAGCCGCTGACTGTGGATACCTTCAAGCCGAAACCACGCACATTCTAAAGAGATACTGAAATGGCACGTACACTGAAATTTAAAATCTACCGCTACGATCCGGACAAGGATGCCAAGCCTTATATGCAAGACTTGACGGTAGAGTTGCAAGACACTGACAAGATGCTGCTGGATGCTCTGCAACGCATCAAATATGACGTTGATGATTCCCTGGCATTGCGCCGCTCATGCCGTGAAGGTGTGTGTGGTTCTGATGCAATGAACATCAATGGCAAGAATGGTCTGGCTTGCACCACCAACCTGAATGAGTTGACTGAACCCATCGTTTTGCGTCCTTTGCCAGGTTTGCCTGTCATCCGTGACCTGATCGTGGATATGACGCAATTCTTCAAGCAATACAATTCGATCAAGCCTTACCTGATGAATGATTCCATTCCTCCGGAAAAAGAACGTCTGCAGTCTCCTGCGGAGCGTGAAGAGCTTGATGGTCTGTATGAGTGCATATTGTGTGCATGCTGCTCCACTTCATGCCCTTCGTTCTGGTGGAATCCGGATAAATTCGTTGGCCCGGCCGGTCTTTTGCAGGCTTACCGCTTCATTGCTGATTCACGCGATCAGGCTACTGGCGAGCGCCTTGATAACCTGGAAGATCCTTATCGTTTGTTCCGCTGCCACACGATCATGAATTGTGTGGATGTCTGTCCAAAAGGTTTGAATCCTACCCGCGCCATCGGCAAAATCAAGGAATTAATGGTTCGCCGCGCAGTCTGAGCGGGCAGGGCGGCAAAGTAGTAAATTGATGGTATTGGCAGTAAATAGCAAGCGATGTCTTCAGGCATCGCTGCTATTTCATGCGATTTTCTTGATTTGTCCTGAGAATTGCATGAAATAGTAAGCACAGAAAAGAAAGTAATTATGTCTGAGTCACAAGCGGTAAACCATCAGAGCGACCCGGTTAAGCGTGCCCGGCTACGGTGGCGAGCAAGACGCGGTTTGCTGGAAAACGATCTGATATTGACCCGGTTTCTGGACGCGCATGAGGAGTCCCTGACAGATGAGGAAGTGGATGCCTTCAGCCGGCTGATGGAATTGTCAGACAATACTTTAATGGATTTGATTTTGGCCAGGAAACAACCTGAAGCCGAAGTCGATCTTCCGCATGTGCATGCTTTATTGCGACGCCTGCAAATGGCTTGAGCATCTTTTATTTTTGTGTTTTTTTGATTAACGACTCACCTCTTATCTGAAGGAAGAGCCATGACTAATTCTGAAACAAAAGCAACCCTTTCATTCTCCGATGGCTCGCCATCCCTGGAGATGCCGATTTACAAGGGCTCAATTGGTCCTGATGTCATTGACATCCGTAAGTTGTATGGTTCTACCGGCATGTTCACCTATGATCCAGGTTTTATGTCGACAGCGGCGTGTAATTCTTCCATCACCTATATCGATGGTGACAAGGGTGAATTGCTGTATCGTGGCTATCCTATTGAGCAACTGGCCGTGAACGGTGGCGACTTCCTGGAAACCTGCTATCTGTTGCTGAATGGCGAATTGCCCAATGCAGAGCAAAAGAAAGAGTTCGTCACGACAGTAACGCATCACACCATGGTGCATGAGCAGATGCAATTCTTCTTCCGCGGTTTCCGTCGCGATGCGCATCCTATGTCTGTATTGGTTGGTACCGTCGGCGCGCTGGCATCGTTCTATCATGATTCTCTGGATATCAATGATCCGCATCACCGTGAAGTATCGGCTATCCGTTTGATCGCCAAGATGCCTACACTGGTGGCAATGGCATACAAATACTCTATCGGTCAGCCTTTCGTGTACCCACGTAATGACTTGTCGTATAGCGCCAACTTCATGCATATGATGTTCTCTACACCATGCGAGCCATACAAAACCAATGAAGTGCTGGTGCGTGCGCTGGACCGCATCCTGATTCTGCATGCAGATCACGAGCAAAATGCTTCCACGTCGACAGTACGTCTGGCAGGTTCTTCTGGAGCCAATCCATTTGCCTGTATCGCTGCCGGTATCGCCTGCCTGTGGGGTCCTGCTCACGGTGGTGCAAACGAAGCTGCATTGAGTATGCTGGAAGAAATCGGCAGTGTTGATAATATTCCTGAATTCATTGCTCAAGTCAAAGACAAGAACTCTGGCGTCAAGCTGATGGGCTTTGGTCACCGTGTTTACAAAAACTATGATCCACGCGCCAAACTGATGCGTGAAACCTGCTATGAAGTGTTGCAAGAACTGGGTCTGCAAGATGATCCATTGTTCAAGCTGGCCATGGCTCTGGAAAAAATCGCGCTGGAAGACGAATACTTCGTCAGCCGCAAACTGTATCCTAACGTCGATTTCTACTCTGGCATCGTACAACGTGCACTGGGCATCCCAACTGCATTGTTCACCGGTATCTTCGCCTTGGCGCGCACAGTAGGCTGGATTGCACAATGGAAAGAAATGATTTCTGACCCTGAACAAAAAATTGGCCGCCCACGCCAATTGTTTGTCGGCTCTGCCAAGCGTGATGTTCCTGCGATAGATAAGCGTTAATGTTTATTTAAGCTTTCTGCCAGGTTTGTTGCTTAGTTGCAGATAAGTTGCAGATATTAAAAGCGAGTCCGCAAGACTCGCTTTTTTTTTCTTCAGTAATTATGCTATGCTTCGCCACGAAAGTGATTTTTAGGAATAACTTTCGCGATTTAATCAAAAAACATATTTAAATGACATGCTTTTTGATTTGATCACGAGGACAGTTTGAATTAAGCCCTTCCCCACAACTTGATGTGCAATCCGCTAACCGGTCAGGCCGTGTCGCGGAAGGTTAGATTAACCCGCTAATCTCGCGAAACGCGAAGAAAGGTGAGCAAGATGATGCAACAATATAACGCTAACTCGTACTTGTTCGGCGGCAATGCGCCGTATGTAGAAGAGCTGTATGAAGCGTACCTGAATAATCCCGGTTCTGTTCCTGATAATTGGCGCGCCTATTTCGACGCCATGCAAAACGTGCCTGCCGTTGATGGCTCGGCCAAGCCTGATGTTGCCCATGCACCTGTCATTGCTTCATTTGCAGAGCGCGCGAAACAAGGTCCAGTCCGTACTATCAATGCCACTGGCGATGCTGAAATGGGGCGCAAACGTGTCGCAGCACAGCAATTGATCGCGGCCTATCGCTTTCTCGGTAGCCACTGGGCTAACCTGGATCCGCTGCAACGCCAGGAACGCCCGAGTATTCCAGAACTGGAGCCAAGTTTCTATGGCTTTACCGATGCCGATATGGACATACAGTTTAATATCAGCAATACCTATTTTGGCCCAGAAACAGCATCATTGCGCGACCTTTTGAATGCCTTGCGTGACACGTATTGCCGTTCCATCGGTGCCGAGTTCATGTACATCAGTGACCCGGCCGAGAAACGCTGGTTGCAACAAAAGCTGGAGGCGATACGCTCCACACCATCCTTCTCTGCAGAAAAGAAAAAACATATCCTTGATCGCCTGACCGCAGCTGAAGGCCTGGAACGTTATCTGCACACCAAGTATGTTGGTCAGAAGCGTTTCTCTCTGGAGGGCGGCGAGAGCTTTATTGCCTCTATGGATGAGACTATCCAGCGCGCCGGTGAGCGCGGCGTCGAAGAAATCGTTATCGGTATGGCCCACCGTGGCCGTCTGAACGTACTGGTCAATACCCTGGGTAAAATGCCTCAGGATCTGTTTGCTGAGTTTGAAGGCAAACATGGTGATGACTTGCCAGCGGGTGACGTTAAATACCACCAAGGCTTTTCGTCTGATATCTCGACTCCAGGTGGCCCGGTTCACTTGTCCCTGGCCTTCAATCCTTCCCATCTGGAAATCGTTAATCCAGTGGTTGAAGGTTCTGTCAAAGCGCGTATGGACCGTCGCGGTGACAAAGACGGATCACAAGTATTGCCTATCCTGGTACACGGCGACGCCGCTTTTGCAGGACAGGGCGTGGTCATGGAAACACTGAACCTGGCGCAGACACGCGGCTATGGTACAGGTGGTACCGTGCATATCGTCATCAACAATCAGATCGGCTTCACGACTTCTGATCCACGCGATTCACGTTCTACCCTGTATTGCTCCGACGTCGTCAAAATGATCGAGGCACCAGTATTGCACGTCAATGCAGATGATCCTGAAGCTGTTGTCCTGGCGACCCAGATCGCTCTGGATTATCGTATGGAATTCAAGAAGGATGTCGTGGTTGACATCATCTGCTATCGCAAACTGGGCCACAACGAGCAAGATACACCTGCGCTGACACAGCCTCTGATGTACAAGAAAATTGGTCAGCATCCTGGCACACGCAAGATGTACGCGGACAAACTGTCTGCTCAGGGCACTATCCCAGCGGATGGCGGCGATCAAATGGTCAAGGCTTATCGTGACGCCATGGATGCCGGCAAGCATACGCATGACCCTGTCATCTCCAATTTCAAGAACAAGTATGCTGTTGACTGGATTCCTTTCCTTAACCGTAAATGGACAGATGCTGCAGATACTGCAGTACCGGCAACTGAACTCAAGCGCCTGGCAGAGCGTATTACTGTTGTGCCCGAAGGCTTCAAGCCACATAGCCTGGTAGAAAAAGTCCTGGGTGATCGTGCAGCCATGGGCCGTGGTGACATGAACCTGGACTGGGGCATGGGTGAGCATCTGGCTTATGCATCCCTGGTTTCTTCCGGTTATGCCATCCGTTTGACAGGGCAGGACGCAGGTCGCGGCACTTTCGTTCACCGTCATGCTGTTTTGCATGATCAAAATCGTGAGCGCTGGGATGCTGGTACGTATATCCCTCTGCAAAACATTTCTGACAAGCAGGCACCATTCACCGTCATCGATTCCGTTTTGTCTGAAGAAGCGGTGCTCGGCTTTGAATATGGCTATTCCACAGCTGAACCAAATACCCTGACTATCTGGGAAGCGCAATTCGGCGATTTTGCCAACGGCGCTCAGGTTGTTATCGACCAGTTCATCAGCTCTGGTGAAGTGAAGTGGGGTCGTGCATCGGGTCTGGTCATGATGCTGCCGCATGGTTATGAAGGTCAGGGCCCCGAGCATTCATCTGCTCGCCCGGAGCGCTTCCTGCAATTGTGCGCTGACAATAACATGCAAGTAGTTCAACCTACTACTGCTGCGCAGATTTTCCATCTGTTGCGTCGTCAGATGATACGCATGTTCCGCAAGCCTCTGGTCATCATGACGCCGAAATCTCTGTTGCGTAACAAGGATGCAGGTTCACCTTTGTCCGACCTGGCCAAAGGCAGCTTCCACACTGTCATCGGTGAAGTCGATGAGAAGATTGATGCGAAGAAAGTCAAACGTGTTATTGCTTGCTCGGGCAAAGTGTATTACGACCTGGTTAATGCCCGTAAAGAGCGTGGTCAGACTGATACGGCGATTGTCCGTGTTGAGCAACTGTATCCTTTCCCGCATAAGAGTTTTGCCGCAGAATTGAAAAAATTCCCGAATATGACGGAGTTGGTCTGGGCGCAGGATGAGCCTCAAAATCAGGGACCATGGTTCCAGATTCAGCACAATATTTTTGAAAGCCTGGAAGACGGTCAGAAGCTTGCTTATGCCGGTCGCCCAGCGAGTGCCTCACCTGCTGTCGGTTACTATGACAAGCATTACGCACAACAAAAAGCATTGCTGGAAACGGCATTTTCCAAACTCAAAGGCTTTGTCCTGACCAAATAATGACGCGATGCGACACCAGAAGCTGGTGTCGCATTTGGCTACCCGAATCGGAGAGTAAAAAATGGCAATTATCGAAGTAAAAGTTCCCCAGTTATCTGAGTCCGTCGCAGAAGCAACCCTGTTGTCCTGGCATAAAAAAGTGGGTGAGGCAGTTGGTCGTGACGAAAACCTGATTGATGTGGAAACTGACAAAGTTGTATTGGAACTGCCTGCACCTGACGCTGGCGTGATCACGCAAATCATCAAGGGTGATGGCAGCACAGTTGTGGCTGGCGAAGTTATCGCGATTCTTGATACTGAAGCTTCAACAAAAGTAAGCCCTATGGAGGTGTCTGCTGCACCGGTAGCTGCTGCTCCAGCGACAGCAACACTGGTTGATGCAAAATCATCTGCTGGCGTGGCAATGCCAGCAGCAGCAAAAATCCTGTCTGAAAATAATCTGACTGCAGCACAGGTTGATGGTTCCGGTAAAGATGGCCGTGTTACCAAGGGTGACGCATTGGCAGCAGTAGCCGCCAAACCGGCAGCTGCGCCTGTTGTTGCACCTTTGGCGACCCCTGTTGCCAGCAAGCCGGCTTTGCAACAAGTCGCTGCACCGACGATTGCCAACCTTGGCGACCGCCCTGAAGAGCGCGTACCAATGAGCCGTCTGCGTGCCCGTATTGCTGAACGCCTGGTGCAATCGCAATCGACTAACGCCATTCTGACGACTTTTAACGAAGTCAACATGGCGCCGGTCATGGACCTGCGTAACAAGTACAAGGACAAGTTTGAAAAAGAACACGGCGTGAAACTGGGCTTCATGTCCTTCTTCGTCAAGGCAGCCGTTGCTGCATTGAAAAAATACCCTATCCTGAATGCTTCCGTTGATGGCAACGACATCGTTTATCACGGTTACTTCGACATTGGTATCGCGGTTGGTTCCCCACGTGGCCTGGTCGTGCCTATCCTGCGCAATGCTGATCAAATGACGATTGCTGAAATCGAAAAGAAAATTGGTGAATTTGGCGCCAAGGCCAAAGATGGCAAACTGACGCTGGACGATTTGTCTGGTGGTACTTTCTCCATCTCGAATGGTGGTACTTTCGGCTCCATGTTGTCCACGCCTATCATCAACCCGCCACAATCCGCAATCCTGGGTGTGCATGCGACCAAAGACCGCGCCGTGGTTGAAAATGGCCAGATCGTTATCCGTCCTATGAATTACCTGGCTATGTCTTATGACCATCGTATTATTGACGGTCGTGAAGCTGTTCTGGGTCTGGTGGCAATGAAAGATGCGCTGGAAGATCCTGCGCGTCTGTTGCTTGATCTGTAATTCAGGTTCAAAGCGCAAAGCGAGAATCATTCCGTGAATATCGCTGACGAAATCAAACGTCTGCATGAACTGCATCAGGCAGGAGCCCTGTCTGATGCAGAGTTTGCACAAGCCAAAGCCAGATTGCTGGCTACAGGCGACACTTCCACATCCGGCAATGGCCAAAACCAGGGTTTTAATCATCTGAACCAGTTTCGCCGGTCAAAAAATGACCAGTGGCTGGGTGGTATTTGTGGTGGTCTGGGCCAATTCACTGGACTGGACTCCTGGATATGGCGTTTGATGTTTGTCTTTTTCAGTCTTTACTTTGGTGCTGGCGTAGTGGCTTATCTACTGGCCTGGATATTCATCCCTGAAGAGGGCTGAAAGCTACGAGGCGAAGAATGGACTTCACGACTGGATTCAGCGCTAAATTCATCTATATAAAATCAGGATATTTTCATGAGCAAACAATTTGACGTCGTCGTTATCGGTGGTGGCCCTGGTGGCTACATCGCCGCAATCCGCGCTGCACAACTGGGATTTTCTACAGCCTGTATCGATGCATGGACCAATGAAAAAGGTGGTCCGGCTCCAGGCGGTACATGCACGAACGTAGGTTGCATCCCATCCAAGGCGTTGTTGCAGTCTTCCGAGCACTATGAACATGCTGGTCATGCTTTCGCTGACCATGGTATCAATGTACAGGGCCTGGGGCTGGATGTGGCCAAAATGCTGGGCCGCAAGAACACCATCGTCAAGCAAAATAATGACGGTATCCTGTTCCTGTTTAAAAAGAATAAAGTCACTTTCTTCCACGGCCACGGTTCATTTGTGAAAGCTGAAGCTGGCGCTTACGAAGTCAAGGTTGCTGGCAAGACAGAAGAAGTCATCACTGGTAAGCACATCATTGTGGCAACTGGTTCTAATGCCCGTGGCTTGCCAGGTGCTGCATTTGATGAAACAACCATCCTGTCGAATGACGGCGCGTTGAAGATTGCTGAAGTACCGAAAAAACTCGGCGTCATCGGCGCTGGTGTCATCGGCCTGGAGATGGGTAGCGTCTGGCGTCGTCTGGGTGCTGAAGTGACAGTGCTGGAAGCATTACCAACTTTCCTGGGTGCAGTGGATGAGCAAATAGCCAAAGAAGCACACAAGCTGTTTGTCAAACAAGGACTGTCCATCAACCTGGGTGTCAAGATAGGTGAAATCGTCAATGGCGGCAGCGATGTGACTGTCAACTACACAGATGACAAGGGTGCTGAGCATAAGGCTGTGTTCGAGAAACTGATCATCTCTATTGGCCGCACGCCTAATACCAATGGCCTCAATGCCGAAGCTGTTGGCCTGCAACTTGATGAACGTGGTTTCATCGCTGTTGACGGTGATTGCAAAACCAATCTGGCGAATGTCTGGGCAGTCGGTGACGTGGTACGTGGCCCTATGCTTGCGCACAAGGCAGAAGAAGAGGGTGTTGCCGTCGCCGAGCGTATCGCTGGCCAGCATGGTCATGTGAACTTCAACACCATCCCCTGGGTGATCTACACTTCGCCGGAAATCGCATGGGTTGGTCGTACTGAGCAGCAATTGAAGGCTGATGGTGTGGCTTACAAGGCAGGTACTTTCCCGTTCATGGCGAATGGCCGTGCCCGCGCTTTGGGCGATACATCTGGTATGGTCAAGTTCCTCGCGGATGCGACAACGGATGAAATCCTCGGTGTGCATATCGTTGGTCCTATGGCTTCTGAACTGATTGCTGAGGCTGTCGTGGCGATGGAGTTCAAGGCTTCTGCCGAAGATATCGCACGGATCTGCCATGCTCACCCATCTTTGTCGGAAGCGACCAAAGAAGCGGCCTTGGCGGTTGATAAGCGTTCACTGAATTTCTGAAACATTGCCAGTAACTAGGTAATTTGAAATACGGACGTGTTTTTACGTCTGCACCGGCAACGCACTCTGTCCAGTAATGATGGATGGCGTGCGTTGTTTCTTACCTGCATACCTGCTATAGGTGGCACAGCAATTTAGCCTTCCCTTGCCCATGAATGTCATAGACTATTATCAGGATGCGCTCAGTCAGCGCGGTTTTCAGGCCGATGAGGCGCAAAAACGAGCGGTTGATCGTTTGCAGACAGCTTATGAAGAATGGGTGGAATATAAGGGCAAACGTGCGAACAAATTCACGCGCCTGATTACCAGGCCCGAAGTGCCGCGTGGTGTTTACATGTGGGGAGGGGTAGGGCGCGGCAAGTCTTTTCTGATGGACAGTTTTTTTTCTGTCGTGCCTGTGGTTAGAAAAACCCGTTTGCACTTCCATGAATTCATGCGTGCCGTGCACCGTCAGCTGGATGAATTGAAGGGTGTGGCTGATCCCCTGGATGAGGTGGCACGCCGGGTGGCAAAGAAATACAGGCTGATCTGCTTTGATGAATTCCATGTCTCGGATGTGGCTGATGCAATGCTGCTGTATAACCTGCTCAGTGCCTTGTTTGAGAACGGCGTGTCTTTCGTCATGACATCAAATTATGAGCCAGATACCCTGTATCCCGACGGCCTGCACCGGGATCGTATGCTGCCAACTATTGCCTTGCTCAAGGAGAAACTCGATGTGCTCAACGTGGATTCGGGCAACGATTACCGTAAGCGTGCGTTGGAACAAGTGCAGGCTTATCTGACACCTTTGAGTGCTACAACTGATAAATCCTTGCGTGAGACCTTTGCACGGATCGCAGAAACTGCGGATGAGGATGTCAGGGTGGACATAGAAGGGCGTAACCTGAAATCCTTGCGCCGTGCTGGTAGTGTGATCTGGTTCGATTTTGCGACTTTGTGTGGTGGTCCAAGATCACAAAATGATTATCTTGAAATAGCCAGCCGTTTTCATACGGTTATTCTGTCGTCTATCCCGCGCATGTCAGCAGCCATGTCTTCAGAGGCCAGACGCTTTACCTGGCTGATAGATGTGTTTTACGACAACAAGGTAAAATTGATCATGTCAGCAGAAGTCCCTCCTGAGGAACTATATACCAATGGCACCTTGTCTAACGAATTCCATAGGACAGTGTCGCGCATCATCGAGATGCAGTCCAAAGAGTATATGGATGCCGATCAACGCCAAATTACCGGGAGTATTACTTGATGAAATCCCTCTCGTGCATATGTCTGGCACTGGTTTTGTTATGCCTGTCGACCATGCCTGCATATGCAACACCTGACAGTAATGAACTGTCCCAGATCGTCAACCTGACTGCCAGCCTGGATCAGAAATATCCTGCGGGTAGTATCCGCACTGCCGAACAGGCAGAGTCAGCCTTGAAAGAAAGTACCGCGACCCAGGTGCGTTTGCAAAGCTGGTATGAGCGGGCTGATAAGACATGCCAGGGTAATTTTTTTGTCAATAACTGCCTCAACGAAATAAAAGAGCAGCGTCGTCTGTATATTGTCGTTTTGCAAAGAATTGCACTGGAAGCAAAAGCTTTGCAAAGAAAGTTGCGTATAGACCAGCTTGACAGGGACTTGGCTGAACGCCAGGCCAAGCCTTGAATTTTGTAAGTACATGTAAGCTATATGAGGGTGGTCTAAAGCTGGTTTTAATTTCACCCTTATTTCATTCAGCCCCGTTTTGCCTGTGGACTGCTACGAGTGCGGCCAGCCTTTCTTCTCTTCGTCGATATAAATTGCGCTGTCGGTGAACTAGTAGACTGTAACAGTGGAATCGAGATTGAAGGACATGTGTCCGGCGAATCAGGGCAAGGCACAAAGTGGAGAGATAGCGGGACTATCACGCGTATTTGCAACGCCGCCATGATCGTCGCACATATGGCAGGGACTCCGTTTTCACCGTTACAGTCCATTATTACCAGCGCCTTGCTTTCATCAAGGAATTGTTCTGTTACTGATCTGGACAGTACCTGGCTTGCACTGCTGTGGCAAGCAAATGGATGCAATCTGTCGACCTGCATCGAGATATAAGTATTGCAAGGCCACAAAAATTTCCTTACAGTCTGGCGTTAGCCTCACAATCATAAAAACAAGGGGAATAATATGTGGTTTGTTGGTGGAATCGTCGGTTTCATCCTTGGCGTTGCTGCAGACTCTGGTGCAGCGATGTTCCTGCTTGCATTGCTGGGCGCTTTTGTCGGGCACATGATCAGCAGATCACGCAACGCGGAACAGCCCAAGCCGGCCAGTACCCAGCGGCCAATTCAGACGGGTGTCAACGATTCGCTTGCAGAAATGCGCCAGAAGATTGCAAGGCTGGAAGGTAGATTACAAACGCTGGAACGTGAGATGGCTGAGCTCAAGGCCGGTAGTCTGGTCGCGGCGCCTGATAATTCTATTGCTGTCTCAGCTGGTGCTGCGCTTGCGCCCGAACCAGACTCAGTTGAGTCTGCCCCAGATATTGCTTTTGTAACAGCCCAGTCCCCTGAGCCCGCCTTAAGTCTGTCTTTGCCAGCAGAGCCAGTCAGTGAATTTGAACTTGATGCACAGAGTATACAGACGCCATCACAGCTAGACAAACCACAAGAACCTGAGTTGCAGCTCAATGATTTTGGCAATAAGATTTTTGAAAAAAATGCAACGGATGGCCCGGGTTTGCCAGAAGAGTTGCAGGCGCCAGCTCTGGCCACCGCCAGCCTGACTCAGGAGACAGCAGGCAAAGAGCAGCTCAAGAATGCGACTCAATCAAGTGCAGCGACCAAGCGAATTCCGCCACCGCCACCCAAGACTTTCAGGGAAAGCCTGCCAGCGCCACTGGCCAGGCTCATCTTTGGCGGCAATACCCTGGTCAAGGCGGGCGTATTGATCCTGTTCCTGGGTCTGGCTTTCTTGCTCCGCTATACGGCAGAACGGGTGACTGTACCTGTGGAATTGCGATATGCCGGCGTGGCGATGACGGGTGTGGTATTGCTGGGATTGGGCTGGTTCTTGCGCAAGCGGCGCAGGGATTATGCGCTTATCCTGCAAGGTATGGCGGTAGGTGTTTTTTATCTGACCACGCTCTCGGCGATGAAGATGCATGCCCTGGTTTCACCAGAGGCAGGTTTTGGTTTCATGTTCCTGGTATCGGTCCTGAGCGCCATTTTAGCTGTCTTGCAAAATGCGCCTATGCTGGCCATAGTTGCCGCACTTGAAGGTTTTGCCACGCCTGTGTTGACTGCGACAGGGGAAAACCGCCCCATGGGCTTGTTCACCTACATGGCAGTACTGGATGTGGGCATTTGCCTGGTTGCCTGGTTCAATGCCTGGCGGGTTCTCAACCTTATCGGTTTTGTCGGCACCTTTACGCTGGCGCTGGGTTGGGCAGACAAATATTATACCGATGCTCAATATGGCATCGTCCAGCCCTTCCTGATTTTCTATTTTGTCCTGTTTGCCTTGATAGGTCTGTTCTTCGCACGCAAGACATTGCAGCAAGCGCAGGCAGAGGAGGGGCCGCTGGCCAGTCTGAAGCGTGTTGGCCGTGTCGATAGTGCCCTGGTCTTTGGAAATCCTGTTACTGCATTTGGTCTTCAATACATGCTGGTAAGGCATACTGAGTTTGGTGCGGCCTTTTCTGCACTGGCAGTCGGTTTCTTTTATTTGCTGCTGGCCAGACTGGTGTTTTCACGGGCAAAACAGGGACTGGCCTTGCTGGCCGAGGCCTATGTCATCGTTGCAGCCATTTTTGCAACCCTGGCTATCCCGTTGGGACTGGAAGGTATCTGGACCGGTGCGGCCTGGGCCGTAGAAGGCGCCGGCATGTATTGGCTGGGCATACGGCAGCAACGGCCTTACGCGCGTGGTTTTGCCTATGTGGTCATGCTGGGGGCTGCATATAAACTTTTGCATGGTATCTACATCAATCCGGAAGCCGGGCAGCCACTGTTGCAGGGCAGTTGGCTGGGACCAGTCCTGTTGGCTTTGAGCTGTTTTACCGTCTGGAATTTGCACAGAAGGGCAGCGCAAGAGCAGATCGCCAATTGGGAGCAATTGCCAAATGCCGGTTTGCCATGGTTGGGTGTTGCGGCAATCAGTTTATTGCCCTGGATGTTCCTGCCTTCGCAGTTTGCTGCAGCGGCTCTGGCTTTGATGGCGTTACCGGTTGCAGCAGCAGGCAGGCGCATTGCTGTTGCAGCCTTCCGCCATATCTCGGCCACCCTGCAGGCGTTTGCCCTGGCCAGTTTCATGCTGACCTTGCACGCTGCAAGCGCAGAAACCAGTAATGCTGCACTGGCAGATGGCTGGCGCGGCGGATTGGCCGCAGTGATGATTGCCGGCAGTATCTTGTATAGTGCCGGACGCTCCATGCTGGCGGCAAAACGTGCTGCGCAGGCGCAAGCCTTGCCGCCGTCCTGGTCAGTCTGGAATAGCCTGGCGGTAATCAGTGGTACAACGTTGCTGCATCTGGCCATGTTATTTGCCATCGATTTGACGCAGGCCGCGGCGATCTGGCCAGTGACTTCCTGCCTGTTGCTGTGGGTCGGCTTGCGTATGTCGCATTCTGCATTGGCGGCTTTTGCCGGCAGCCTGCAAGTCGTATCTGCCTTTCTGTCTATGGTGAATCCGGGGCAATATCAGGGAGTGGCTTTTGCACATCTGGGTTTCCTGACGCCTTTGTCCCTGGCGTTGAGTGCATGGTTCAGCGCTGACCGGATACGTGCGGAAGCAGTCCGGATGCGCGAGGTCTTGTCGGCAATGCCTGCGCAATATCAGACTGCTGCAGAAGATCTGGGTATAAAACCATCCCCGGTCTGGATCAATCAGTGGTGTGACGGGGCGCTTGCTCTTGGCTTGCCCATTTTGTGGGGATTAAGTTGGTGGATGACTGCATGGTTTCCGGAAAGCCTGGAAACACTGGAGCGTACCGGGCACCGTGATTACTCATCTTTTGTTGCCGTGATGATAGGGCTGGGAACGACCGTCCTCATGTCTGCACTGGCCGCCTGGCGGAAATGGCCACAAATGGGTAAAGCCAGTCTGGTGGGGCTGCCATTATTCATGTTTGCGGCCCTGATAGGTTTGTTTGGTTCCAGTGATATTTATCTACCGTCTGCTCATCTGGGCTGGCTGGCCTGGCCCCTGGCTCTGGCGTGGCATCTGCAACTTTTGAAGAAACAGCAGACTTGGTGCTCTGGCTGGCCAGGCGTTTTGAAATCAATGCACATTCTGGGTTTCTGGTTTTTCCTGCTGCTGGCTGCCCGCGAAGGCCAGGCCCGTCTGGCGCCATTGGCTGACACCTGGTCTAGCTGGCCTTTGCTAGGCTGGATATTGGTGCCGGCGCTGGTGTTCTGGTTTATTGGTGCAAAACCTCTGGCAGGACGCTGGCCTTTGCTCATGTATCGCAAGACATATATAGAGCATGCTTGCGCGCCGGTTGCCCTGTATTTGCTGGTCTGGTGCTGGACGACCAATGCTGGTAGTGCCGGTAATGCCAGCCCTTTACCTTATTTGCCGCTTCTTAATCCCCTTGAACTGGGGCAGTGGCTGGTAATGGCTTCTCTGCTGCACTGGTGGCGTGCCCTGTCCGCTGCGACTGTGACTACCGATGGTAAAAATATCGCAAGCGCGGTGACTGCCGTGACGGCGCTGGCTCTGCTAACTGGCATGGTATTGCGTAGCTGTCATCATTTTGCCGACGTGCCTTGGGATGCTGACGCCATGTTTGCATCACGTCTCAGCCAGGCTGCCGTATCAATTACCTGGGCTGTCTGTGGTGTGGCAGTGATGCTGTTTGGGAATCGCCGCATGTCGCGTGGCATCTGGATAGCCGGTGCAGCATTGCTGGCCGTGGTCGTCCTGAAGCTGTTCCTGGTCGAACTGGCTGATCGCGGAGGCTTGTACCGCATCGTGTCGTTTATTGGTGTTGGTATTCTGTTGCTGGTCGTTGGTTATTTCGCCCCTGTTCCTGTCAAGCCAAAAAATGATGTGGCTATGTCGGATGATGCACAGACCAGTTCGGCAGGGTCGCAAACCACGCAGGAGAAACACCAATGAAAATCAAGCATTTGCTTGTCAGCCTTGCCTGCCTTCATTTGACATGTAGCACAGGCTTTGCTCAGGTATCGACCAGCCAGACGGTAACCCGCTCTGCACAGCGCGCGGTTATTTCGGTGACAGGCAGCGGACCTTACTATCAACTTGATATTCCTGCGACTATCTATCCTGGCAGCTTGCAGCCGGATTTGAGCGATGTGCGCGTACGCAATGCAACCGGTGATTTATTGCCTTTTGCCTGGACTGATACAGACAGCGAGTCTGTGCAGTTGGAGAGCAAAACTGTCAATCTGTTACCCTTAAAAGACAATCAGAGTAGCAGCATCAGCAGCTTTACGCAAAAGCACGACGGCTCTTTGGTACTGATATCGACTGTGAAGATCGATCGACAAAATCCGGTGCCTGCATGGATATTGGATGTCAGTCAGGTCAAGGGAGGTTTATTGCAAGCCAGGTTCAAGCTTGCTGACAAGGCAGAGGGCATGTTTGGATTCAGCCTGGAGAGCAGTGCAGATTTGAAGAACTGGCAGACCGTCAGCAATAACGAACAACTCGTACAGCTTCGTCACAACGGCGCCCTGGTGCAAACACTGGACGTCGCATTACATCATGTAGAAGCACACTACCTGCGCTTGCGCTGGAATAACCCTGAGTACGCTCCCTGGATCGAGAGTGTAACGATTGACAGTCAGCAGCAGATTTACATTCCTCCTGCTTTACAGTGGAGCAAAGCCATCAGCGTAAAGTCCTGTAGCACAAATTACTGCGATTATGATGTGCCGGGCAATACACCCATAAACAGTTTGCGGATTCTCAACAGCGAGTCAAACACTCTGGCCAGGGTGAGCGTGCTGGGGCAGCTTGCAGCGGTTAGTCCGGGATCGTCTTATCATCACCGCCATAGCCCGCTTTACCCATTACATGTCTTAAGACATCAGAGGCGTGCTGTAGAAGCACAGTCAGGCCGCGAAGTATGGCTTAATGAAACCCTTGTGTACCGCATCAGTCAGCCCAATGGAGAAGCAAAATCCCCGGATCTGTTGATGGATGGTGCAACTTACCAGGGGCTGCGCTTGCAGACGGATGGGCCTGTAAGTATGTTGGGCAAGGTACCGCCTTCGATACAGATTGCCAGTTTGCCACGCAGGCTGGTGTTTCTTGCCCGTGGTGATGGACCTTATAGCCTGGAATGGGGGGCGCCGGTCAAAGATGGTGCAGCCGCAAGTTTACGTACGCTGATGCCACATATGGATTTGGCCACCTTGGCGAAAACGGATGCCGCCAAGGTGGAGATTGCCGAGTATGTCGCCACAAAGCCACAAAAAAATATCGAACCCATACCTGCCAAAGAACACAAGCCATGGTTGTGGGCTGCCCTGGCTGCGGGTCTGGCTTTGCTGGGGGCAATGGTCTGGTCATTATTGAAAAACATGTCTGCCGAGGCTGGCAATGAGAAGAAATGATGATGAAATTGTTATAGAGGCAGGCATCAGACAGGAGTGATGCAAGTTATCTCAATAACCCTCTGTCATCTGTCTTTTGATCGCGTGTGCTGCTTCTGGCCTGATGTTTTCAATAAAGCAATTTTAATATTTACAGTTTTTGCAGGCGGGACAAAGCTTCTTGCAAAGTAGCATCCTGTTTTGCAAAACAAAACCTGACGATGCCTGACTCGCGGCTTTGCTGATAAAAGGCAGAGACCGGGATAGCAGCGACACCAATTTCAGTGGTCAGCCAGCGGGCGAATTCGAGTTCGCTCAAGGCTGATACTGCTGAATAGTCGACACTCTGGAAGTAGGTGCCGGCGCAAGGCAATAGGCGCAGGCGAGACCCTTGCAGGCCATCCCTGAACAAATCACGTTTGCGCTGGTAATAGGTCGGCAAATCAAGATACGGGGCGGGATTGCTCATGTATTGCGCCAGCCCCAGTTGCATGGGGGTGTTGACAGTAAATACATTGAATTGATGTACTTTACGAAACTCTGTCATCAATGCGGCTGGAGCCGTCACATAGCCAACTTTCCAGCCAGTCACGTGGTAAGTCTTGCCGAAGCTGGAAATAATGAAGCTGCGCTCAGCCAGCTCTGGGTAGCATGCCAATGATTCATGCCGCTGGCCATCAAATACCATGTGCTCGTAGACTTCGTCAGAGGCGATCAATACCTGGGTATCACGAACGATATCGGTGAGTGCTGCGATATCGGCAGGCGCCAGTATTGTACCGGTTGGGTTATGCGGCGAGTTCAGCATGATGAGCCGTGTTTTGTCGCTGATGCTTGCCTTCAGTCTGTCCCAGGGAATGTGATAGCCCCGCTCGTCGAGTTCCATGCTGACGAACACCGGTATGCCGCCAGCCAGCCTGATGCTGGGGACATAGCTGTCATAGGCAGGTTCAATGACAATGACTTCGTCGCCAGGGTGCACGCAAGCCAGCAAGATGGTCATGATGGCCTGGGTGGCGCCAGCCGTAACGGTGACTTCTGCATTGGCATCGTACTGATGGCCGTAAATGGTCTTGATTTTCGCTGCAATCTGTTCACGTAATTGCGGCAGGCCAGCCATTGGCGGGTATTGGTTATAGCCGTCGGTCATGGCTTGTGTCACCATGGCAGGCAAGGCAGGGTCACAGGCGAAGTCAGGGAAACCCTGGCCAAGATTGACGGCCTTCTTCTCTGCTGCCAGGGCTGACATGACCGAGAAGATGGTGGTGCCCACTTCGGGCAATTTGGAAACGGGTACGAAGCGGGCTGTAGTCGTCATCAGTCGAATTGTCTCAATCAATAAAATTACTTGGTACCGAATAAACGGTCACCGGCATCACCCAGGCCAGGCACGATATAACCATGCTCGTTGAGGCACTGGTCTATGGAGGCGGTAACGATAGGGACGTCAGGATGGGCTGCCTGCATGACCTTGATGCCTTCGGGGGCGGCAAGCAGGCAGACAAACTTGATGGTCGTTGCGCCGCGCAGTTTCAGGCGTGAGATGGCGGCGGCGGCAGAATTGCCGGTTGCCAGCATGGGGTCAACCACGATGACAAGGCGTTCAGCGATATCTTCCGGTACCTTGAAATAATACTCGACGGGTTCCAGTGTCTCCGGATCACGGTAAAGACCGATGTGGCCGACGCGGGCATTCGGCAGCAGGTCGAGCATGCCGTCCAGAATGCCGTTGCCTGCGCGCAAGACAGAAATTACGCAAAGCTTTTTGCCACTGATGGCAGGTGCATCAATGGTTGTGATCGGTGTTTCGATTTTCACCAGTTCGATTGGCAGGTCACGGGTGACTTCATAGGCCAGCATCTGGCTGATTTCACGCAGTAAACGGCGGAAATTATCGGTGGCCGTGTCCTTGCTGCGCATCAGCGTTAACTTGTGTTGCACCAGCGGGTGTCTGATTTCGGTAACGAGTTCGTTCAAAATATTTCTCCGGCAATGTTGAATTGACCGCTATTTTACGTCCCCGCCCGCATTAAGGGAAACGGATAAAACAAGAATTGAGCTGTTTTTCCACTTCTGCTCCGGCCATTGTCAGATTTTTCTTCATCGATAATCCAGTATAAGAAGTTCCGGCATGGCAGGGCCCGCGATGACGGTGAACGACTATCAGATCAGGAGTGCAGAATGGACAGCAATCAGGCGTTGTTAAATAAATTATCTCTGGGGGATTATCCCCTTGGTCGCCTCGGTGATCGCAAAGACGATTATTTGCCATCAGAAGAGGCGATCGAGTCCAATACCCGCATTGACGTGAAAGGTATTCGTGAAGCTATTGCGCGGGTGGAAGCGGAAGCCAGGGCCACGGTCGCCAGTGAAGCAAGGTTGAAGGCGGAAACCGAGGCACGTGCGCTGGCAGAAGCCAGGGCGCAAGCCGAAGCAGAAGCTGCCGAACTGGCACAGCGCAAACTGGCATTGGAACAGGAGGCCATTGCCAGTACTAAAGCAAAATTGATGGCAGAACGTCAGTCCCGCGCCGCCAGTGCTGCCAGAATTGCTGCTACCGCTGAAGAAACCAGAAATCTTCAAGAGCGCGCTTTGATAGAAGCGCGCGCACGGGAGCAATCAGAGCAACGTAATAAACTTGAGCTGGAAGCGAAAGAAAAGGCAGAAAACCAGCTTAAAGCAGAGGCAGAACTGACATCCCAGGCGCATGCAGAGGCACAGAAGCTTGAAGCCCAAACGGCCAATGCCCGTAACTGGGCGGCGGAACGCCTGGCAGCATCGCAATCGGCCCGTCAGCAGGCAGAAGAGCGTGCTCGTGCTGACGCGCGTATTGCAGAATTGGCACGTGAACGCGAAAAACGTGACCGTGAAGCCCGCGAAACAGCAGAAATGCTTGCCAAGGTACGCAGCGAATCCCTGCAAATCAGTAAAGAGCGTGACCAGGCAGAAGCTATTGCACTGGAATATGCTATCAACCGCGCCCCGGTAGAGGTGCGTGCCCGTGAAGATGCGCTGGCCCGCGTTGCTCTGGAGCAAGAGCAAGAAGCTATCGCTCAGGCCAGGATGGAATCGGAAAGAAAGGCCGCCGAAGCAATACAGCTGCGCATGCAGTCCGAGGAAGATTTGCGTATTGCCGCCGGCAAGCGCGAACAGGCAGAAAAAATCGCTGCTGCCACTGCCCAGGCACGTCGTGAGGCGGAAGACAAAATCCGTATGGTGACAGAGTCGCGCATAAGGGCCGAGCGCGAGCTGCAGACAACCGCAATGTCCCGCATAGAAAATGAGCAGCAAGCTGACTTGCAGGCACGCGCCCGCCAGGAAACCGAAGCGGCACTGGCTGAAGAGGCACGCCAACGTCGTCTGGCAGAACAGGAGGCTGCCGACATGGCCCGTCAGCGTATCGCCGAAGAGCAGCGCGCCGCTCAATTGGCCAATGAGCGCGTGGAGATCGAGCGTGTTGCGGTACAGGAGGCGCGTGAAAAAGCCGATGCCGAGCAACAGGCGTTGAGTGCAGCGGCCTTTCAGGCTGAATTATTGAAAAGAGCCAATCAGGTGGCAGCAGAAAATGCCAAAAGAGCCGTAGAACTGGCTCTGGCAGAACAAAAACGCCAGGAAGCAGAGCAGAAAGCCGCAGCAGCGCTGGAAGCAAAGCTCAATGCCGAACGCAAAAAAGCAGAAGAAGCACAAGCCTTGGCAGAAGCCGAACAATCACACACTGAAATACTGCGTCTGCAACAACAGGCTGAGCATGCTCGTCGTATTGCCCAGGAATCTGAATGTGTAGCGAAAAAACTGAGCCTGGAAAAAACTATGGAACAGGTGGAATTGCAGCAAAAAATGGCGGCGGCGGCCGCCAAGAAAAATCATGATGCGACTGAACTCTTGCGCGTCCAACAGCAACGCACTAATGATGAGGTGAAAGCGATGGAACTTCAGGAAGAAAAATTACAGGCAGAGCGTCGCCGTGCCCAGGCAGTGCAGCAAGTGCTGAAAGCGACCCAGGAAAAACTGCAACTTGAGCAGGCTGCGCAACAAGAAGCAGAAGCCAGATTGCGTGCTGAAGAAGAAGTCAAGGCAATTGCCATGGCTAAAGAGCAGGCTGAGCGCGAACACAGGCTGGCGCTGGAGGCGACTGCCAGCGCAGAGAAATGTGCGCTGGAGCAGACAGAATTGCAAAAAGAGGCACAATCCAAGATTGCCAAAGTCGCCGTATTGAAGAGCCATCAGGCGACTGAGATGGCACGTGCTGAGCAGATGCATCTGGAAGCAGAAAAGCAGGCCGCTAGAGCAGCACAAGACAAACTCGAAGCGGAAAAGCTTGCTGCTGAGAAAGTTATCGCCCGCGCGCAGGCCGATCGTGAGCATATCAACGTCCTCAACGCGCGTCAGCAACAAGAGGCTGATGCCCGTGCAGCTCGCCAGGCCATGATCGCGGCTGAGCAAGTGCGTCTGAAAAAAATGCAGGAGCATGCAGAGTTGCAGAAGCAATCAGCGACACTGGCACAAAGCAAGGCAGCAGAAGCTGAAGAACTTGGGAAAACACTGAAACTGCGTGCCGAATCCGAACAAAAAGCCCTGAGTCTGGTCCAGCAAAAACTAGAAGCTGAAAAACGCCTGACTGCAGAATTGCAGGCCAAGGCAAGCCTTGAACAAGAGCAGCGTGATCAACACCTGGCCCGTTTGCAATCAGAGCAGGCCTTGCGCTCCGCGCTGGAAGCAAAAGTCGCTGAAGAGAAAAAACTGCTGGAGCAAAATAATGAACAGGCAAGGGCAGAGCAACAGGCTGCAACGGCTGCCAGTGCCCGGGTAAAGGCTGCCACGCAATTGGCTAAACTAGAGCAGGAAAAGGCCAGGTCACAACAACAGGCAGCTCAGGCTCTGGAAGAGCAGGCCAGCCTGGAAAAACAAAGGGCAGAAGCAGCGAAGGCAGAAGCGCAGGCTGCTGCTGAGAAACTTGCGGCTGAAAAAGTCGCCAGTGAAGCTGCTGCCGCCAAGGCAAAGGCGGAGCAGCAATATGCACAAGCGGCAGCCGTCAGGGCCAGGGCAGAGCAAGAAGCCAGCGAGTTGGCTGCTGCAAAACTGTTGGCGGAACAGACCTTACAAGTGCAGGCACAGGCCTATGCTGCCAGCCAGCACAAAGCTCATGAGCTGGTCCTGGAAAAGAACAGGAAGGTTGCAGAGCTTGATGCCGTATTGCAGCAACGCCTGGCTGATGATCAGGCACTGCTGGAAACCACTGAAGCGAAACTCCAGGCTGAGCAAGAGATACAGCAACAAGTAGAGAGCCGCCTGGCAAGTGAAACCGAAGCACGTCAATTTGCCGAAGCACGTGCCCGTGCAGAAAAAATCATTCGTGTCGCTACTGAGGCGACACTGGCATCAGAAAAAGCCCTGTTCCAGGAACTGGCCGCCCATGCTGATGCACAGAACCTGGTTGCCGAGCTGCTGGCGCAACGTCTGCAGCAGGAAACCGAACTCCTTAATGCACAAAAACAGCGCGCAGAAGCAGAGCAAGCCGTGCTTGACAGCCTGACAGCCAAACAACAGGCAGAATTGGCTGCGAAAACCGAAGCAGAGACACGCCTGGCAGCAGAGCAAGAACAGTGCAGGATGATTGCTGCTCGCCAGACAGCTGAAGCAGAAGCGCGACAACTGGCTGAAAAATTCAATGAGACCGAGAAACAGTGGCTGGCGCAAGCTGCTGAGGAGGCATTGATCAAACGTCAGGCCGCTGTCGCCCTGGAAGAAAAAACAGCCTTGTTGCTGGAGTTGAGTCGTGCAGCTCAGGAACAAATAGCTATTGAACAGCAGATCAGCATTGAGCTGAAGGCCAAGCTGGAACAGGAAGAATCAGCAGAAATTGCCCTGCAAGCCAAACTGGCGACAGAACGTGAATTTGCAGAGGCCGCAGCGCAACGTGCTGCTGTTGAGCAAGAAGCACTGGAAGCAGCACTCAGACTTGCCAATAACGAACAAACTCTGCTGGCACGCTCAATGGAGCATACAGAGGCGCAGCGTATTGCCAGTGAAGCCATTGAAGCCAGGTTGCGTGAAGCCGAGGCTTTGGCATATACAGAAAATAAACGTGCGACAGCTGAACTGGAAACGCTGAGCCTGGTGCAGCAAAAACTCGCTGCGGAACAAAAAGCCTCACTAGAAGCAGAGCAACGCCAGCAGGCTGAGCAAGAGTATCTGGATCTGGCCGTGATACGCGCCAATGCCGAACAGGATGCTCATGTGGCGATTCAGGCCAGATTGCAAAGTGAAAAAGAAGCCGCAGAATTGGCAGAAGCATTGGCTGTCTCTGAAAAACAGGCAACGGAATTAGCGCAAGCACGAGCAGAAGAGCTATTCGCCCTGCAACAAGCCCAGCAGCAACGTGCAGAAATCGAACAACTG
Source organism: Undibacterium paludis (assembly GCF_022568815.1). Taxonomy (GTDB): domain Bacteria; phylum Pseudomonadota; class Gammaproteobacteria; order Burkholderiales; family Burkholderiaceae_D; genus Undibacterium. The sequence goes on from NZ_JAKZHX010000013.1 coordinate 157,595, forward strand.
GAAATCATCGCTGCCCAACAACAGAAACAAATTGAAATGGACAGCATGCAACTCAAGCAGGATGCATTGCACCTGATCGAAGAAAAAATGGAAGCTGAACGCCTGGTCATTGCTGCCAGTGAAGAGCGTGTACGTCTTGAAGCGGAATTGGCAGAGCAAAGCAGGCAAAGAGCTGAGCAACTGGTTGTGGCAAATGCGCTGGAACAGCAAAGACTCGACCTGGAACGCGAAATTGCCGAAGCAACGGCTTTGCAAATTGCCGCTGATGAGCAAGCCTTGCCAGACCTACGTGCAAAATTGCTCAAGGAAAGTAAGCTGGAAGAATTGGAGGCCCAAAGGCGTGAAAGAGAACAACTGCTGGCAGATGTCATTGCCCAACGTGTAGAAGAAGAAAATACCTTGTTGGCAGAGCTCGATCAAAAGCTGGCAGATGAAGCCGAGTTGCATGCAGAAGTGCAGGCCGAATTGCAACGCAAACTTGATGCGGCTGAAGAACAAAGGAAAGTTAAAGAACAAGCCTTGAATGATGCTATCGCCAAGCGCATGGAAGAAGAGTCGGAATTGCAGACCCAGATTGATGCACAATTGGCTGGCGAGGTAGCACTGCAGACACAGTTGAAGCAGCAACTGCAAGCAATCGCTGCACAAACCAAGGAGAAAGAGCTGGCTTTGGCTGCTGCAAATGCCCAGCGCATCGCTGACGAACAGGCTCTGCAAGTCAAGCTGGAACAACAACTGGCACAAGAATCTGCATTGCAAGCCATGGTAATGCAACGTGCTGAGCAACAGGTGGCAGCCCAGGCTTTGATCGCACAGGCGCTGGCTGAAGCTCAGGCGTGGCAAGAAAAAAACAGGCAGCAAATCCAGCAGCAGCAAGATGATTTGCAGGCCGAGGCAGAAATGGCCAAACAGACACTGGAGGCTGAACATCACGAAGCAGAGCAGCTTGCCCAGGCGCTGATCAATAAATTGCTCACCAACAAAAATCACTCAGAAGAGTGGCGTCAACAGGTTGAGCAAATCCTCGCTACAGCACCGGTTGATATCGCCTACGACCCACAGGCACATCAAGATGAAGTGCAAAAACGCTTCCGCCTGCGTCCTTCAGTCATCGCTGGTTTGTTATTGTGTGCAGGTATTGCAGGGTTTGCCGGATTTAACGGTCTTGGTGTTGCCAGTACTGCGACAGCCCGTACAGCTGTGCAAAAAACAGCAGCATTGGAAGTAACCGTCCCTGGGCAAAAAATCGATACAGACTTGCATATGAGTTACGAATTAACTGCACCGACAGTTACAACTCCGGCTCAGGCTGAAGATGGAAGCAAGCCCGCAGTACAGTTGGCTCTGGCGGGGAGTCGCTAATACTTAGACATAGAAAATGCGTTGAGAGACATTGCATCAAGTGCCAGCCTGGTATGGGCAAGGTATAGAAAATGCCGCAACTTGGAAGGTTGTGGCAGTTTTCATTGGTCCAGAATCTTGTATTTATCAATGGGTGCAAAGTGTCCTGCGAATGGCACAGGTATGCGCAATAATCGCGATTTGCCATGATGAAAAATCACTCTGGCATAGACCGATACAGTTCTTCTACTTTTGTGCGCGCCCAGGGTGTCTTGCGCAAAAACTTCAAGCTGGATTTAATGCTCGGATCACTTGTGAAGCACCTGATCTCGATCATCTTGCCCAGTTGCTCCCAGCCATAGTGGGCCACCAGTTGTTCCAGGATGGCTTCTAGTGTCATGTGTTGCAGGGTGCGTGGGGTGAGTGGCTGCTTCATTTCTTCTCATTCATGGTTGATGGCAGGTATAGTCAGGCTTGTCCGATTTTTCAGCGGGGCACGATGCGTACAGGCCAGACTCGTGCGACACACCATCGTAACTGCTACGAGGCAGTGCTGGCAGAGCTTGCAGCAAGTATTGCTCTCAGTTGGTTTGTCAGTATGCACTGTCTTTTCCGTAGCAGGTCAGGTCGTTGCAGTTGCGTACTTGTAAAAGTGCAGGTAATTCAATTCCAGTCTGCCAGGAGAGGTGAGTGGCATCTGTCAATAAATTATTCATGATGTCATTTGGCTCTGAAAAAAAACGAAAGTGACCGAGCTTTCCTGAGGATTGCGCATCATACTATGTCCAGGTTGCAGGCCGTGTCTGCATTGATTTGTATTGGGTAGTGAAGCTTATGATTTTGGGCGCCATGTTTAAAAAGTTGTCTGGGTGTGCATTTTATTATCAACTAAAGTGTGTTATGCTCCAAAGTTGCTCAAAAAAACGGCAAAATTCACACATTCCTGATGTGTCGCACTACTTTGGCATTCTTGGCACATTCTGCATCATTTCAGCAGACACATCCCTATAGACTAAACAATCAGGTGCTCAGTGAGCGGAACATTACATTACAGTCCGGGTTATCCCCAATTGCGCAAATCATCAGGTTTTACCTTGCTTGAATTGCTGGTTGTCGTGGTGATCATAGGGTTGCTTGCATCTTATGTAGGCCCCAAATATTTTTCGCAAATAGGTAAATCAGAGGTGGCTGTTGCCAAGGCGCAAATTACGGCTTTCGAAAAAGCGCTGGAAACCTATCGTGTTGATCTGGGACGGTTCCCCACAAGTGAGGAGGGGCTCGCGGCATTGCTGGAGAATCCATCGGCAAATGCCAAATGGAGTGGCCCTTATATGAAAAAATCGATACCCATGGACCCGTGGGGGCATCCTTATAAATACCAGTCACCTGGCAAGGACAAGGATTTTGAAATCATCTCTTACGGTAAGGATGGCGTAGCCGGTGGTACAGGTGATGATGCCGACATTAGTAACTAAAGCTTTTAGCGCAAATTTTTTTCATACTACACTATGCGCTTCAAGATCAGGGCGTTGACGCCAGACCAGGATATCGTCGAAGAGGTAATTGAAGCGCGAAATGAAGATGAGGCGCGCCAGTTACTGCGGTCTCGTGGCTGGGCTATTTCTTCCATACAGCAAACAAGTGCCTCTTCTTTGGGGCACTTGTTTCGTCTTGGGGCGCGTTCCGGAAAATTTTCCCTTCTGCTGTTCAGCCAGGAATTACTATCCCTGTTGCGTGCTGGTCTGACTATTGTGGAGGCTCTGGAAGCCTTGCTTGAGAAAGAGCAGAACCAGGAAATTCGTACGGTATTGTCCAAGGTGCTGACGGGCTTGCAGGAAGGGAAGCGTTTTTCGCAGGTGCTGTCGGAACAGGAAAATTATTTTTCTCCGCTATTCATAGGCATAGTCCAGGCGTCTGAGCGTACCAGCAGCTTGCAGCCTTCACTTTCTCGCTTTATTGAATATCAACAACGTATAGACGTTGTTCGTAACAAGATCATCAGTGCTCTCATCTATCCGACCATATTATTTCTGGTTGGTGGCGCGGTAAGCTTCTTTTTATTAGTCTATGTCGTGCCACGTTTTGCCGAAGTGTACAAGGGGACTGGCAGGGCGCTGCCCTGGTCTTCCCAAATGCTATTGCAATGGGGGAGCATGGTTACTGAACATGGTTCCGTTTTTGCTGTGGTCGGTGTGGCATTGCTTGCCTCCCTTGGTTTTATAGTAGCCCGGATCTGGAAAAAAGGCGGCGCCCTGGGCCTGATTGGCAAGTTGCCTGGATTCAGTGATTCAATACGGGTCTACGCATTGTCCCGGCTTTACATTACCTTGGGTATGTTGCTTGATGGCGGCATCCCCATCGTCACTGCCTTGACTACGGCTGAAAGCATGGTGAGCGAAAGCATGCGACTGGCCTTGCGTCAGGCGGGCAAGGCCATAGAGTCTGGCATCATGCTGTCAGACGCCTTTGAGCGCAATCAATTGACGACCCCCATTTCCCAGCGATTATTGAGAGTGGGCGAGCGTACCGGGGACCTTGGCGGGATGCTGACACAATCAGCCAATTTCTATGAAGGTGAGATCAGTCGATGGATAGACCGTTTTATACGCGGTTTTGAACCTGTTTTAATGGCCATTATTGGTCTTGTTGTGGGCACTATTGTTGTGCTTCTTTATATGCCTATATTCGACCTGGCGGATGGTCTTTCATGAACAGCCCGCTTGCAAACTTGCCAGCGCCGGCAATTACCCCCGATTTCCTGATCACGGTCAGGGATTATGCCAATCGGCATCAGGTCAGCATGTGGACAGCCATGCTGCAACTGACGCAAACCGATGCGCGCAGCTTGTTGGCCGTACTTGCACAATTCTGCACCATGCCAGTTATCGAAACGGCAGAGATGCAATTGCTCGTGCCGGCCTTTGATCTGCTGCCTTTAAATAAAGCCATGCAAAAGCAGAGCCTGATCCTGCGTGACAAACATGGTCTGCTGTTAGCCGTTTTGTCTGACCCATTTGATTCTGATGTGCAGGTTTGGCTGAACTCCATTGCGAAATCTGCCTTGCAGTTCAGGCTGTCCCTGAATACCGACATACAGGCTTTTTTGTCACTGCAGGAAGAGTCAGCCCGTACCACAGATAATCTGGCGCCGGCCGGTCCGCGTGACAATGTTGAAAAACGCGAAAGCAAAGCCGCTACCAAATTGTCATTTGAATCCGTTTCGGAAGCCGGCAGCCCCGCAGTCAAGCTGGTGAACGCCACTTTGTATGATGCGTTGAAGGCCGGTGCCTCCGATATTCACCTGGAAAGTACTGCACAAGGGCTCAGTGTCAAATACCGTATTGACGGTGTGCTTGATCATATTACTTCCACGGCGGGTATTGCTGACGCTGAGCAGGTGATATCCCGCCTCAAAGTGTTGGCTGAGCTTGATATTTCCGAACGCAGGGTTCCCCAGGACGGCAGTTTTTGTATCGAGGTCAACGACAGGGAAATCGATTTGCGGCTTTCCATCATGCCCAGCATTCATGGTGAAGATGCCGTTATCCGTATTCTTGACAAGCGCGCCATGGTCGAGGCTTATGGTGCCCTGAGTCTGGAAGCATTGGGGTTTGATGAAGCATCCCTGGTTACCTTGCGCATGCTGACCGAAGAACCTTACGGTATGCTGCTGGTCACCGGACCTACGGGGTCAGGTAAAACGACAACTTTGTATGCAGCGCTGTCAGAGATCAATAGCGGGCGTGAAAAAATCATCACCATCGAAGATCCGGTCGAATATCAGCTGCCAGGTATTTTGCAAATACCTGTGAATGAAAAAAAAGGGCTGACTTTTGCCAAGGGCTTGCGTTCCATCCTGCGGCATGATCCGGACAAGATCATGGTGGGTGAGATACGTGATCAGGAAACTGCAGAAATTGCTGTTCAGTCCGCTTTGACGGGGCATCTGGTGCTCACTACCGTCCACGCCAATAATGTATTTGATGTGTTTGGTCGTTTTACGCATATGGGCATTGATCCCTATGCATTCGTCTCTGCATTGAATGGCATCTGGGCGCAGCGCCTGGTACGCATCAATTGCCCGCATTGTTCTACTATTGAACATGTTGATGAACAGATGCTCAAACGGGTCAATCTGACCCAGGCTGACGTGGTGGATTTTCAATTCCGCAAAGGACATGGTTGTGGCGATTGCCGCGGTACCGGTTACAAGGGACGGCGTGCGATAGCAGAGATTCTGACCTTGACCGATGAGATTCGGGAAATGATCATCGAAAAACGGCCGATCAGGCAGATCAAGGATGCAGCCCGTCGAAATGGAACAACTACCTTGCGCGAGGCTGCATTGGCCCTGGTCAAACGTGGCGACACAACACTGGAAGAAATCAAGAGGATTACGCTGCATGCTTAAATTCTTTTGTGACTCTTTGCAGGTTGACGTGTCTGATCAGCAAATTCAGGTTTGCCGACAGACGAAAAAAATAGGTTCGGCCAAATCACCTGAATCCGTCAGCATATTCCCTATCGATTCTGAATCGGATGTCAGTACATTTTGTGCGCAATGGCAACAGGCGATTTCCGGCCTGGAAAAACCTGCAAATTTGCTTGATATCAGTCTTGACGACACGATGGTCAGGTATTTCATGGTAGCACCGCCACCGCATGCACGCTCTTTCAAGGATCTGCATGCTGCAGCGACAATGCGGCTTGAGGCTTTGTTTGGTGTGGCCAGTGAAGACTGGCAGGTGACGGCTGACTGGCAAATGCATGCGAACTCTCTTGCTTGCGGCATTCCCAAAATCTTGCTGAGTAAAATCAGCAAAGCAGCAAAGCAATCAGGTCAACACATATTGAGCCTGCAACCGCGTTTTATCCGTGCGTGGAATGCGTGTCAAAAAAAAATCTCGCCCGATACCTGGTTTGCATCTGTCGGAAAAGAGGTAATGACGCTGGCCTTGCAAAAGGGTGGACAGATCAAGAGTGTAAAAACGATTGCCTTGCCAGTCACTAATGACGAAACCTGGTTGCTTGAACAACTGCACAGGGAATCAATGTTGCAGCAACTGGATATGCCTTCCGAATTGCTGCTGTCGGGCGATGTGCCGGCAGCGTGGCTATGTAAGCTCATACAAAAAAATGCTTACGGCCAGCTTGCCATGAAAAGCCTGGCGGGCAAATCAGTCGATCAGCCTGAGTGCAAGCAGAAGGCCGAGATAGTATGAGCAAGCCCATATACATAGAATTTTCGCCTGAGTCGGTGATGAAACGTGTGCAAGACATGTCTTTGTCAACCTGGGTGCTTGCCGTGCTGGTCCTTGTCGTGTTGACGGGTGTAACCTGGCATGGCAGCAAGTTGTTGCAAAAGAAAGCGCGTATTGACGACAGTGTGAGTAATTTGCAGATCGATATTCAAAAAGCAGAAAAGAAAGTCGGCAAGGAGCCTGTTTTTAAATTGCCCCAAGAGCAGGCAGTGGCTGTTAACCAGGCAATCGCCAAGCTCAACATTCCATGGACAGATTTGCTGGACGCGCTGGAGCAGGCAAGCACGGATAAGGTCGCTATTTTGCAAATTACGCCAAACGCACAAAAGATGAATGTAAAGTTGATGGCAGAAGCAAAAAACAGCGACGACATGATTGCCTATGTTGAGACATTGAAACAACAGAAAATGTTTGTATCTGTCATCCTTGAAAAACACGAAATCAATGAGCAAGACCCGAATAAGCCTTATCGTTTTCAAATTGAAATGTTGTGGCGGGACGGGGTGCGGCAATGATCAGGATGAATACCGCTAGCAAAATTTCGCCAGGACAATTCCAATTAAAACTTGAATTCGCGCTCCATTATCTGGGGTGGGCAAAATCCATCCTGTTAATGGCTTTGTTGTTGGCAGCAACAGGATGGTGGGTAGGTGTACCCTATATGCAAAGGCAAATCTACCAGCTGGAAGAGCGCAAGCTGAGTCTGCAAGCAAATCGCCAGCAATTGATACAAGAAAAAAAAGAACCGCCGCTCGACGATAACCTCGTACGGTTGAATGCTTTTCATGAAATGCTGGGTGAAAAAAAGCATGTGGAACAACAGGTCAAGACCATACTGTCCCTGGCAAATGAGTCGGGCATTAACCTGAAGGCCGGTGAATACCAATTGTCGGAAAACAGTGCCGGCAAATATTTCAGCTATCGTGTGCAATTACCGGTCAAGGCCAGCTATTCGCAAATTCGCAAGTTTACTGAGCAAGTCTTGCTGGCAATCCCCTATGCATCCCTGGATGAGATGTCATTCAAGCGCGAAGCTGTCAGTGGTGTGGCAGTTGATTCAAAACTGGTATTTACCATTTACCTCAGTGCGGGTGACAACGCCAAAGGGGGCTTTGAATGAACTCGCGGAAACTGATACTGGCATGCGCACTTGTCGTGGCGGCGTGGTTTGCTTTTTTTGCAGATAAGACGCCAGAAACAGCAATTGTCGAAGCAGCACCTGCAACTGTTAAAAAAGTGCAGACAGCAGAGGCAGGCAGTGGTGTGAGAATACCAGCACAGGGTGCAAAGCCAGTGAATGTTGTACCGGCGATTGCGAGCATCATAGACAGAAAAACCTTGATCAACTCTGATTATAAGAACAGCCAAAGTTTTTTTGGAGCGCAAAGCTGGACACCTCCGCCGCCACCCGCAGCTGCGCCGCCACCTCCGCCGCCACCGACGGCGCCGCCTTTACCATTTAAATACCTGGGTAAGAAATCGGATGACGGACAATTGGAGGTTTACCTGGCCAATGGTGAGCGCACTTATATCGTCCAGGAAAAAACCATCATCGACAATATCTACCGTGTAGACAGTATCAAACCAAGCACGATGAGCTTGACCTACCTGCCATTGAATCAGGTACAAACTTTGCAAATTGGTAGTGCAGATTAATTTGCAGAATAATTTATTGAGTATTTATGATTTCATTTCGACAAAAGCCTTATTACCGATTGCTGGCCTTGCTGGCTGTCAGTCTTACCTTGTTCGGTTGTGCTGCACAAATGGCGTATCGCGAAGGCAAAGACCTGATTGCGCAAGATAAGCTGGAAGACGGCCTGGAGAAATTCAGACTGGCAATGACAGACGATCCTGGCCAACTGGAATACCGTAAAGCTTACCTGAAAACGCGCGAGCAGATTATCTATAATCTGTCTGAACAAGCAGACCAGGCAATGAAGCTGGACAAACTGCCTGTCGCAAAAAAACATTTTCAACGCATACTCAACATTGATCCCTCTAATGAGCAGGCCAGGGCAGGCTTGGTGAGGCTTGATCAACTCGAACAACACGCAGCCTTGCTGACAGAGGCACAGACAGCCTTTGACAAGAAAGAGTATGGACGTACTCAATCTTTGCTTAAAAAGGTATTGGCAGAAAACCCTGGCAGCGTTGCCGGCAACAAACTGGCCAGGATGGTAGCCGAATTGCAGGCGCAGGCACCGCAAGAAAACAAGCTCAATGCAAGCTATAAAAAATCCATCAATATCGAATTCAGGGATGCACCTGTTAAGCAGGTGTTTGAGGTGATTTCACGCACATCTGGCATTAATTTCCTGTTTGATCGTGATGTCAAAACAGATCAGCGCACCTCCCTGTTTCTGAAAAACAGCACGATAGAGGCAGCCATTCATTTTGCCTTGCTGACCAATCAACTGGAAAAACAGGTGCTGGATGCAAACACCATCCTGATCTACCCCAATACCAGCGCCAAGCAAAAAGAATATCAAGAGATGATCGTCAAAAGCTTTTACCTGAGCAATGCAGAAGCCAAGAATGTGTCCAATTCTCTCAAGACCCTGGTCAAGACGCGTGATATCGTCGTTGATGAAAAACTCAATATGCTCATCCTGCGGGACAGCCCTGACGCGATCAGGCTGGCAGAAAAAATCATCGCCTTGCAAGACCTGCCTGAGCCAGAAGTGATGCTCGAAGTCGAGATACTGGAGATCAAACGTACCCGCTTGCTGGACCTGGGCATACAGTGGCCAAATACCCTGGGTTTATCTCCCCTGGCTGGTGCGTCTGGCAGTACGCTTAAATTAAGCGACTTGAAAACCAATCTCAACCCGTCGACGATTGCCGCAACCGTGGGCCCGGTATCTGTCAAGGCCAGACGTGAAACGGGTGACGCCAACCTGCTGGCCAATCCACGCATACGGGCAAAGAACCATGAAAAAGCCAAGATACTGATTGGCGAGCGTGTGCCCAATATCACTACGACAGCTACTTCTACGGGCTTTGTTTCTGAAAACATCAACTATATAGAAGTAGGTTTGAAGCTGGAGGTCGAACCGACTATTTACCTCGATAATGATGTTGGCATCAAGATCGCGCTGGAAGTCAGCAGCCTGACCAACCAGCTTAAAACTCAGTCCGGTTCTGTCGCCTACCAAATCGGTACCAGGACTGCCAGCACGGTCTTGCGCCTGAAAAATGGTGAGACACAGATTTTGGCCGGCCTCATCAACGACGAAGAGCGTAATTCAGCCAATAAAGTGCCAGGCGTAGGTGAGTTGCCCGTCGTTGGACGTTTGTTTGGCAGCCAGCTTGATGATAGCCAGAAGACAGAAATCGTTCTGTCGATCACACCCCACCTGATACGAAATATTCAGCAGCCAGAAATGCGCAATGCCGAATTCCAGTCAGGTACAGATAGCAGTTTCCGCGTCAGACCAGAACTGTCTGACTCCGCGTCACCGGTGAACACTAATACGTCTAATGCCACCGTGGATACGACACGCACTGCGGTTAAAAATGATGCCAACCCTAATACGGGAGCAGGTGTCAATAACAACGGTGGCCCCGGTGCCATGGGCACAGGGACAGGTGGCGTTGCCATGACAGGTATGCCGCAAATGGAATGGCAGGGGCCGCGCAGTGTAAAAATTGGCGACGTATTTTCTATGCAGTTGATCATGCAGTCTGATCAGCCAGTCACTGCTGTACCCTTGACCCTGGGCTTTGACCCGCAAGTGCTGCAAGTGGTCAACGTGAATGAGGGCATATTCCTGAAGCAGGGTGGGGCAGTGACCAATTTTACGGCACAGATTGACCCCAAAGGTCAGGTTGTCGTCAGCAATACGCGTACAGGCGGCGGCGCCAGCAGCCCCGGTAGTTTGATGACGGTCAATTTCCGTGCGATGGCAGCGGCAGAGGCATCACCGATCAAGGTATTGTCGGTCATGCCGGTAGGGGCGGCTGGACGTAACTTGCAGGCACAGGCCCTGTTGCCATTCAATCTTGAAGTCCAGCCCTGACAGATTGCGGATATAGCCAGATGAAACGTGCACCGGCTTCAGGTTTTACACTTATAGAATTGCTGATCACCCTGGCAATTCTGGGGGTGTTGGCGAGCATCGCCGTGCCGGTGGCGCAACTATCTGTACAGCGCAATAAGGAGCAGGAATTGCGTTTGGCCTTGCGTGAAATACGCACTGCAATTGATCAGTACAAGCGCCTTAGCGATGAGGGGCGCATTGCCAGGAATTTTAATTCCACTGGCTACCCGGCCAGCCTGGAATTGCTGGTGGAAGGCGTAGTCGACCAGCGCGACCCCGGCCACAGGAAAATCTTTTTCCTGCGCCGTCTGCCGCGCGACCCCATGCAAAACAACCTGAACCTGGATGCGACTGCCAGTTGGGGCAAGCGTAGCTATGCCAGCGAAGCCAATGACCCGCAAGAGGGTGACGACGTTTATGATGTTTATTCCACCAGCGGCCAGCAAGGTTTGAACGGCATCGCCTACAGACAATGGTGATAGCATGCGTATCAACAAAAGAATAGATAGGATGAATTTACCCGATCACATGCAAACGGAATTTTTGTCCGCAAAACGGCAGGGTGGTTTTACCCTGATTGAGTTGCTGGTGGTGCTTGCCATCGTCGCATTGCTCAGCACTTTGACGTTGCCGCGTTATTTTCATAGTGTGGACAAAGGCAAGGAAGTCGTCCTGGTAGAAAACCTGCGCACCACCAGGGAAAGCATAGACAAATTTTTTGCAGATACTGGCCGTTACCCCGAAAGCCTGGATGAGTTGGTAGAGCGCAAATACCTGAAAGACCTGCCCATGGACCCCATCACTGAAAGCACTACAAGCTGGCAAATCGTTGCTCCAGCAGACGGCGTGCAAGGGCAGGTGTATAACATCTACAGCGGCGCAACAGGGCAGCGCGCCGACGGCAAGCCTTATAACGCTTTGTAAGTGTCAGGCATGCGCCATACAAAAACATATTGCGGTAAATCTAAGGTGCGTAGCTCTTGTAAGCAACTCGCTACTGCCAGGGGCATGGCTTACCTGAGTCTGCTATTGAGTCTGGCGCTGCTGTCAATAGCAGCACTGGCGACAGCGCAGGTACATAGCCTCATGCAAAGGCGCGCTGCGGAAGACGAGTTGCTATATGTAGGCCAGCAATATCAGCGGGCACTGCTCAGTTATGCCAATGCCACGCCCCCTGGCGCCAGCAGATCGCCCGCGTCATTAGACGACCTGCTGCGCGACCCACGCTACCCCATGCCACGGCGACACATACGCCAGTTATATGTCGACCCCATCAGCATGCAGGCAGAGTGGGGCCTGGTATTGTCACCTGATGGCAAAGGTATCATCGGTATTTACAGCAAGTCAGAAAAGCAGCCGATCAAGGTTGCCCAATTTCCAGCGTCAATCAAGGGTTTTGAGGATAAGAAGAGTTATCGGGAATGGGTGTTCATGGTCCAGTGAGACTGTCGGGATAGGGCATGAATTTCACATTTGTGCTGATCGATTGTTTGTTTTCGAAGGAGAGGTACGGATAAATATTATGAAAAAAATTTCGATTTTATTGATGATTTGTTTTTGTTATGCAAATGCTGACGAAATTTATAAGTGGAAAGACGAACATGGCACAGTACATTTCGGTGATCGTTCAACCGCCCCACAAAACGGCAAAAAAATTGATGTAAAAGTCTTGCAACCTAATAACGAATTATCCGATCAAGGTGACAAGGCAAAGCACCCAACACTAAACAATCAATTGAGTCCACCATTTAAAGGGGCAAATAATGATGGTAATTCCAAAACGATTCCGATTGATCCAGCGAGGGTTGGGCCAAAGTGCCTTGGCCTAGCCGAAGCCATCACAAAAGTGAAACCAGGTGCGCCATGGCACTCACTTTCAGATGAATTTAACGCCTCGTGCCCGGGAATTACTTACGAATGTCTTATCTATAAGAGAGAGCCTGAAAAAGACAAATGTACCTGGGTTAAACGCACAGATGGCAATATGGTTCGAACAAAAACTTACGAATAGGCCACGTGGGTGGGCACCAAAATGGCGTGGTGTAGAGACAAAACCGGGAAAGCCTGGCTGTATGACGTTCACCTGATGGTGAACTAATTACTGAGGGGCGCTCAGTTCCCCGGTTCCGAACGCGCTGGCTGCCATGCTGCCGCAATTCAGACCTTGTTGGGTGCCGCCAGGCTCAATGGCCTTGGTCCAATGCAAAGGCTGACCAGCGCCCTGGAACGTCTCCCGACGTGCCCTAACAATCAGATCGATTCGCTACTGCCATTCCCGGACTCTACACCGTTGTAACTTCTTTTTATAGGTGGGGCGGCTAAACGCTTACGAACGGCGTGAGTGCTCTGTCAGACATCAGCCCAAGACACCCGGCGTTCAACTTACTTGGGCGGGAACGAGTAAGTCACCGTGTAATTCCCGCTGCCCGAATACGATTTGACTTGCACATAGTAGTAGCCTGCCGTTCCTGCATAGTTGATCGCTTCGGTTGATGTGCTGCCTTCGCTGCTGGCTACCTTGGTCCAGGCGCTGCCGGAATATTTGTACAGGTAGAGGTCGAAGTCGGTGCCTGCTGGGCCGGTCAGCTGTATGCTGTAGGTGCCATTGCCCGCCTGGACATAGCCGGGTGATGCGCTGGGTGCGTTGGCTGTTGCTCCGCTGACCAGGCTGCCGGTCTGGGTGATCTGGCCGCCTGGTGAGGGTGCGTAGGAGGCAAATACGGTTCTGGCCAGGCCCTCGTTGACTGCATGCCATGGGTAGCCCAACGTACGCATGCGTGAGTTTTCTGTGGGCCTGTACTTCCCGGTCTTGCAATATTGTGCGCCCTGGAATACGCCTACTGTCCCATTTGGATATTGTCCCAGGCCGGTCGGCACGGCAGTGGAAGATGAGATCAGGCTGCCCCATTTGACGCTGCGTGTGCCGTTTAGCGACACGTCGCCGGAAGTTGGTTCTGCATTGAGGCTGCAGGTGCCGTAGTCATATTCGTCGGCCAGGGCGAAGGCGGTATGGCCTATCTCATGCAAGGCGATTTCTACTGACTGGGCATGCATGGACAAGGTCGCTATTTCACCGCCAGAGCCACCATAGCGGGTGGAATTGGAGACGACAACGATAACATCGCGCTGGTCAGGCGACAGTACCGAACCGACGATGCTGTACACTTTGTCGGAATTGACGCAGAGCAGGCGGTCTATGTTGTAGCAATAGAAGCTGCCGTCCATGGCTGTATCCCGGTAGATCCCTTTGTCCGGCTCATCTGCGCCCGACTGGTTGCTGGCGACATCGACACGGTGCACGTTGATGCTTGCCCGGTTGGCGGCAAACAGAGGATCGGCCATGAAGCCATCAATGACCTTTTGGGCATCAGTATGCCATTTGCTCATTTCGGCAGTGGTATAGCCGTCGCCGACAAAAACCAGGTCCATGCGTGCGTTGGAAGGGCCGTTATTGATGATGGTGGTGACAGTTGCTGCCGGTGGCGGGGCCTGGACGCGTGCAGCCTGGATGCTGCGCGCCATTTTTTCCAGTGAAGCGCGGTCGAATATAGTCGGCTGAGGCGGTGCAAGTGCGATACGTGAATTGCCCGCAGCTTGCTGCTGGATTTCTATACTGACGACCTTCTCATCAAAAGGCAGTGAAACCTCAAAAACGCCATCTGCCTGCCGCACTTGCTGGGACACTTCGATGGCACCGGTTTTTGGGTCGAACACTTCAATATGGCGCTGCTGGGCATTCCTCAACAGTACTTCATGCAGCACCGTTCCCTGGGCATTTTTGGCAACGACGCGCCATTTTTCATTCTGGCCACCGTCTGCCATGCCGGGTGTCAGGGCAAATTCGCCAAGTTCAGCATGCACGGGTGTGAAGGTGGTACCCTGTCTGCCGTCGCTGTAAGCGACGCGCAGCGAGATATTGCCAGCGTATGCTGTGCTGATTTGAACTGCCGTGACTGCAACGAACATCAAAATAAGTTTGATTGAATTCATACTGTCTCCGAATAAAATAAGGTGGATGTGTGAACCGTCGACGCTGATAAAAAATGACCTTCCCTGCGGGTAGAGGTTGAAGTGAGGGAAGGCGCTGCGCCTGATGCTGGCAGCTGCAGACTAGTATAGTAAAAAAGCTAGATTAAACAGCAATTAATGTAAGCAGATGTGAATTCTTTTTGTGCGGTCATCCCAGTATTTTTGCTGCCCGCAGGTGTATGGCGTCTTGATTAATTCTGATGTCGTTGATGCTTGCGAGATCTGTAAGGAAGGCAAGCCTGTGTTGCTGAAGGGGATTGAGACGGACTGTTCTGGTATGGGGAGAGCCGGTTTTAATTCTTGTATGTCCGCATGTGGTATCGATATTGATCGTCGATAGAGGTGTTACGCCTCTTTTGACTCCTGCAAGGCAATCACGATGACGAAACCACCCTCCTGATGGTTATAGATACGCAGTTTGCCACCGTGGCTCTTGATGATGCGGTCGACGATGGCCAGGCCCAGGCCTGAGCCATTTGCCTGGCTGCGTGATGCATCGCCACGGGTAAAAGGACGTAACAGGCGTATCAGATCCTGCTCTGCCACACCCATGCCATGGTCCCGGAAGCTGATCAGGATATTGTGCTTTCTTTCTTTGGTCTTGCGTGAACACTGGACATCCAGCGTAGTGATGGGCGCGCCGGCAGTCTTGCCGTAGCGGCAGGCGTTTTCTATCAGGTTGTTGAACAGACGCCTGAGTTCAGTCAGGTTACCGTTGACATGAATGTCAGGCGCAATGGCCGTGCGCAGACGCAGGTTCTGGAAGCGGTGCGCTTCATCGATGACTTGCTGCATCACGTCACTGATGTTGATGCGCTCAAATTCAACTTTGTCGAGTGGTTTTGCATAGTCAAGGAACTGGTTGATGATTTCATCCATCTGTTCCAGGTCCGACTGCATGCCTATCCTGGCTTCATTGCTCAGGTTGGCCATTTCCACTTCCAGTTGCATGCGCGCCAGCGGTGTGCGCAAGTCATGCGATATACCGGCCAGGATGATGGTGCGGTCAGATTCTATGCGGACCAGATCTTCCATCATGCTGTTGAAGCTGAGGTTGGTTTCGCGTATCTCTTTTGGTCCTTTTTGTGGCAAGGGCGGTGGTTGCTTGCCTTTGGCAACGGCACGGGCGGCATTGCTCAGTCGTGATAACGGATCATTGATAAGTTTTGAGATAATGGCGGCGCCAAGCAGCGTCAGGAACAGTGTGAGTATGGCCCAGCTCAGCAATTGCTGGCCTATGGGCGGGTCCAGCCTGTCCTGCTCCAGGCGCAGCCAGTAGCGGTCACCTTCGATGTCAAAGCTGATCCAGAAGCCGCTGATGCCATTGAGCTTGCTGGCAAAGCGGGTTTCATATCCCAGCCCCCTGAGCATGAGCGGTTTGGATTCCTGGAAAAATGCTGTTGGTTCTGGCTCTTCAATCTGGTCGCTGTCTTCGAGCAGGTAAATCTGTACGCCTTCTTTGTTGGCGAGGTCAAGCAGGAGTTCCTGGCGCTTTTCAGGTGCTGAGTGGGTGAGGGCGGCGCGGGTAATGGTGACGATGGAGATGATCTGGGCGGCCATCTGCTGGGCGCGCGGTGCTGTTTCCAGTGTGCGGAAATTGGCCAGCCAGGCAATCATGCTGGTGGTGACAAGTATCGCCAGCATGATGAAGGTACGCCAGAACAGTCCGCTTCTGAGCCATTCCAGACTGTTCAGGTAGTCGCGCATTCAGTATCTGCTAAAAAACAAAGAAGTATAAACAAATACAGGCTCATGCGCCAACGTCGCAATGTCCAGGCAAAAAAACTTAATGAAAAGACATTAATGTGATTGTCCGTCAGGGATGAACACATAGCCCAGTCCCCATACTGTTTGTATATAGAGCGGGTTGCTGGGGTCGGGCTCTATTAATTTGCGCAAGCGTGATATCTGTACGTCCAGGCTGCGGTCAAATACTTCGTATTCGCGGCCGCGGGCCAGTTCCATCAATTTTTCCCGGGACAATGGCTGGCGGGCATGACGGGCAAAGACTTTGAGGACAGAAAACTCGCCAGTGGTCAAGGAGATGTTTTCTTCATGTTTTTTCAGGGTTCGTGTGCCCAGGTCAAGCACAAATTCGCCGAATGCAAATGTTTGTGGACCATCCGAAGGTGCGCCCGGCAATTCGTCCGGGGCTTTGCGTCGGAGTACGGCATTGATGCGGGCGACAAGTTCTCTTGGGCTAAATGGTTTGGGCAGGTAATCATCTGCACCCATTTCCAGGCCGATGATGCGGTCAACCTCTTCACCTTTTGCGGTGAGCATGATGATTGGTGTCTTGTCGCCGGCGCCACGCAGGCGGCGGCAGATGGCCAGGCCATCTTCGCCCGGCAACATCAGGTCCAGGACCAGCATGTCATAGCGCTCCCTGATCCAGAGTTTGTTCATGGCCTGTGCGTTTTCAGCACTGACGACGTGAAAGCCTTGTTCTGTCAGGTAGCGGCGCAGCAAATCGCGTAAGCGCAAATCATCATCGACCACCAGTATCTTGGCCTTGGGGCTGCTGGAGTTGGTGTTTGCGGAGTCTGGGGTAGGGGAGGTATTGTTCATAGGAATATAGTACTGTCATCGACTGAGCTTGCAAACAAATTTAACGGTTTGAATTACATACTGTTACATACTTTACTGAAACGGCGTGTGGAATTCACATGACTGCCGTAAACTTGAACCATGATATTTGAGGCTAGCAAGATATGGGTATTTGCGCATAGAATTGCAATCCATTCATATTCATAGTATCGAATTTTTCTTCCAGTTTGTGCAAGGCTCTTTTAAGCAAGGCAATGAATATACCGTACAAAAAAATTTCTGTCTTTCTGTTATCACTATTAGTGACGAGTGGAGCATGGGCTGAAATTAATCGCGGCAATGGCGGCAATGGATTATGGTCGCGCTTCAATGGTGGAACTGCCCAGCAGCAGGACAAACTTGCACGCAAAGAAGAAGCGCAGCGTGAACGTCAGATGAGTAAGCAGGCCGCGAGAAATAATTTACTGGAACGCTGTAAGGACGGTCAACACAATGGTGAGCGGGCCTGCGGTGTGGTTGATGCCAACACCAAGCGCAGTGGCCTGACGCCTGAAGAAAAGCGTGCTTTGCGCCGCCAGATCAAGGATGCCGGACATCAGTTGTATCCGGCAAAACCCTGAGGCAGACTGTTAGCCGGTCAGCCGGTAACAGTCAGGCGCCGGTGATATCAGCGGCGGTTTTGTTTCATGATTTTTTGCTGCTCGCGCTGCCAGTCCTTCGCTTTTTCAGTGTCGCGCTTGTCGTGTTGCTTCTTACCTTTTGCAAGGCCTATCTGGCATTTGATGCGGCCTTTGCTGAAATGCATGTTCAGCGGCACCATGGTGTAGCCAGAACGCTCCACTTTTCCTATCAATTTGCTGATTTCTGCAGCATTTAACAATAATTTACGTGTTCTGACGGACTCTGGATGAATGTGGGTTGATGCGGTGGGCAAGGCACCAATGTGCGCACCAAACAGGAAGATTTCGCCATTCTTGACGATGACATAGGCTTCTTTCAATTGTGCACGCCCGGCCCTGATGGCTTTGACTTCCCATCCTTGCAGGACGATACCGGCTTCATATTGTTCTTCAATGAAGTAGTCGTGGAATGCTTTTTTATTATCAGCGATGCTCATGTGAAATGAAAATGGGTCATTTAAAGTGATGAATTGCGTTTAGGCAGTTCGATACTGTGGATGACTAAGTTAAAATGCGAACCTGTGATTCTACCAAATGGTTCTATTTGATGGCAGTTGTGCATAAAACAGTTTTTGTCGCTTACAGTGCAGAGCAGATGTTTGCGCTGGTCGAGCAAGTTGAAAATTATCCCCAGTTCTTACCCTGGTGCGGTGAGGTCAAGGTGGCCGAACGTACAGAGCATGATCTGGTTGCGACGCTGTCAATCAATTATCATGGTTTAAAGCAACAGTTTACAACACGCAATAACAACCAGCGTCCACATCTGATGCAGATGAGCCTGGTCGAAGGGCCATTCAAGCAATTGTCCGGTTGCTGGAAATTCACCGAACTGAGGGTTGACGCCTGCAAGATAGAATTTGACCTGAATTACGAATTTTCCAGCAAGCTGCTTGAGCACCTGATAGGGCCTGTTTTTTCAAAAATTGCCGATAGTTTTGTTGACTCTTTCTGCGCCAGAGCCGAGACTCTTTATGGGTGAACCAGAAATCATCGCAGTACAGGTAGCTTATGCCGGCCTGGAAAAGTCCAGTCTGCTTGATCTTGACGTATCTGTCGATGCGACTTTATTGCAGGTCATACAACAGAGCGGCATCATCAAGATACATCCGGAAATTGATATCAGTGTACTCAAAGTTGGAATCTTTGGTAAATTAAAACCACTTGATGCCAGACTTCACCCCGGTGACAGGGTGGAAATCTACCGCCCACTGATCGCCGATCCCATGGAGGCACGCAGGCGCAGGGCTAAAAAACAAGCCAGAAGTTGAGCACCCGCTGCTTCGCTCTTCTAGCAACCTGCCAGGGCTTTTTTTACATCGGCCAATTCTTGCTGGCGCTGACTGTCGTCCAGGAAGGACCTTTCACCCGATTTGTCAGTGCGGCTGATGCGAACGCCTGACTCCAGGGTCTGCTTGTAATTACGTGCTCGATCACAATTCTTGGCTTTTTCGGAATCGGCCTGTTTGTCTTCATTCGCTTTTTTCTCTTTTTCCTCTGCTTCTTTGCGGCGCTTGTTGAATTCTTCGTTCTTGCTGGCCAAGGTCGCTGGTTTTTCCAGTTTTGCAGGCGTTTCTGGTGCTGGTGCACTGGCTTTGTCTTCAGCGTTGGCTGTTTTTGGAGCAGCACCAGGCGCCTTCAGGATTTTGTCCTTGGGGACAGTCTTTGGCGGTGGCATGTCCGAAAACTGCTTATTGCCTTTTTCATCTATCCACACATACTGTGCCTGGGCAACAGCGCAAAATACGACGGACAAAATCAGGGATGTGGTGAGGCGTGATATCGACATGGCAGACATGATTTGCTTTCAGGAAAATATTGATTTATACAAGAGTTTTACACGGAGCAAGACGACTTCGCAAGTTTTCTGTATAATTCGGTTTTGCGCCTATAGGAAATACTATGCGTTTACTCCAAAAAGCACTCACGTTCGATGACGTGCTACTCGTCCCTGCATATTCGAACATCCTCCCTAAAGATACTTCTCTTGCGACTAATTTGACTCGCAACATCAAGCTGAATATACCTTTGGTGTCAGCAGCGATGGATACGGTCACTGAGGCGCGTCTGGCCATTGCCATGGCTCAGGAAGGTGGTATCGGTATTATCCATAAAAACCTGACGGCAAAAGAGCAAGCCCGCGAAGTTGCCAAAGTCAAACGTTTTGAATCTGGTGTCTTGCGTGATCCTATCACCATCCCGCCAACGATGAAAATCCGCGAAGTGATCGCTTTGTCGCAGCAATATGGCATCAGCGGATTCCCGGTGGTTGAAGGCAAAATGGTGGTTGGCATCATTACCAATCGCGATTTGCGCTTTGAAGAAGAGCTTGACGCCGAAGCGCGCGCCAAAATGACGCCACGTGAAAAACTGGTTTACGTGAAAGAAGGGGCTGACCTGGCTGAAGCCAAACGCCTGATGAATAAACATCGCCTTGAACGCGTACTGGTGGTCAATGATGCGTTTGAATTGCGTGGTTTGATTACTGTAAAAGATATCCAGAAATCAACAGAGCATCCTTTTGCATCCAAAGATGAGCAAGGTAAATTGCGTGTTGGTGCTGCTGTGGGCGTTGGTGCAGATAACGAAGAGCGTGTTGATCTGCTGGCCAAGGCCGGTGTCGACGTGATTGTTGTTGATACTGCTCATGGTCATTCCAAAGGCGTGCTTGATCGCGTTCGCTGGGTCAAGACTAATTATCCGCATATTGAAGTTATTGGTGGCAATATTGCAACAGCTGCCGCTGCCCTGGCATTGGTTGAGCATGGCGCTGATGCCGTCAAGGTCGGTATTGGCCCTGGTTCTATTTGCACGACACGTATTGTGGCAGGTGTCGGTGTGCCACAAATTACTGCCATCGCCAATGTGGCTAATGCACTCAAAGGCACGGGTGTGCCATGTATCGCTGACGGTGGTGTGCGTTTTTCCGGTGACGTGTCCAAGGCCCTCGCTGCCGGCGCATCGACTGTGATGATGGGCAGCATGTTTGCCGGTACTGAAGAAGCGCCTGGTGAAGTCATCCTGTTCCAGGGCCGCAGCTACAAGTCCTATCGCGGCATGGGTAGTCTGGGTGCCATGGCTGATGGCTCAGCTGACCGTTACTTCCAGGACTCGGCTAATAATGCCGACAAACTGGTGCCTGAAGGTATTGAAGGTCGTGTGCCTTACAAGGGCAGTGTTCTGGCTATCCTGTATCAACTGGTTGGCGGCGTACGTTCTTCCATGGGTTACTGTGGCTGCGCAACGATAGATGATCTGCATACCAAATCAGAATTCGTTGAGATCACCTCGGCCGGTATGCGTGAATCGCATGTCCATGACGTGCAGATCACGAAAGAGGCGCCTAACTACCGTGCTGATTAATGTTGAAAATTACAGCAGAAACCATGAGTAAATATCCAGCGTGAGAAGCATAGCCTGCCTAGAGAATGTCCGGAGAGAGTGGTATGTCAACTAATCTAGACCGTTCCAATCCAACCACGACTGCACCTGTCAGTTCAGGATTTGAACGCCTGGTTTCAGAAAAACTGGAAATTCGCATAGGCCGCTTCGAGCGCATGGGTATCAATCTGTTTGGTGTGGCAAATTGTTTTCTCAGCCTGGGTAAGCTTAGTCCCAGGTTCGAGAACATGGTGCACTCCATCACCAATATGGAAGCCACGTTCAGTGACAGCATCCCGTTATCGGATGATTTGTTCGTGGTCCCCGATTTGCTTGAGCATGAGACCTTGAGTCAGCATGCTTTGGTGGCAGGGGAGCCACATATACGGTTTTTTGCATCTCATCCTGTCTTTGATCAGAGCAGTCAACTAATAGGCAGCCTGGTATTGCTTGATTATCAGCCGCGTGAACTTAGTGATGAAGAACGGCAGTCATTTTCTGACCTGGCTTCCATGGCTGAGCGTGAGATGGCTTTTGGCAACCTGTATCAAATCCATCTGGAAGTTATCAAGCAAAACCGCAATCTTAAGCGTGATTCCCTGATTGACCCTTTGTTGGGCACCTGGAATAAACCAGCTATCATCCGCTCCCTGAAGCTGGAGATGGAGCGTTGCGCCAAGGCGTCAAAGCCTTTGGCACTGCTGATTGCCAGCGTCGATCAGATGGAGCATCTGCGCGAATTGCATGGTATTGCGATTACCGATATGGTCCTGGTAAAGACTGTCAGCCGCATACGTTCCTGCGTGCGCCCGTTTGATGCATTGGGGCGTTTCGGGACTGATCTCTTGCTGGTGGTGTTGCCTGGCGCATCACATCTGGTTTGTACTGCTGTTGGTGAGCGCGTTCGCGCTTCCATCATGATGCATCCTGAAGTCATTGATGACCGTGGTGTTGCGCTGACCATCAGTGCCGGAGCGGCATCAACGGATATTTTCCCTGATGCGGAGCCTGAAATATTAATTAGCCTTGCAGAAAAAGCCCTGCTTTCAGCCAGAAATGCAGGAAACAATTGTGTTGTTCAGGCCACGCCTGCGCAACCTGACCTGATAATTTGATTTATGCATTCAAAAATTCTTATCCTCGATTTTGGTTCCCAAGTCACGCAATTGATCGCACGCCGTGTTCGTGACGCAGGTGTTTTTTCTGAAGTTCATCCTTACGATGTCAGTGACGAATTCATCAAGAGTTATGGTGCCGCCGGGATTATTTTATCTGGTGGCCCCAGCAGCGTGACTGAAGGTGATACCCCCCGTGCGCCGATGGCTGTATTCGAGGCTGGTGTGCCGGTTCTGGGTATTTGCTATGGCATGCAAACCATGGCTGAACAGTTGGGGGGCAAGGTTGAAAACGGTCATGTACGTGAATTCGGTTACGCCGAAGTCCGCGCCCGTGGCCATACAGCCCTGCTCAAAGACATCAATGATTTTGTCACACCTGAAGGCCACGGCATGCTCAAGGTTTGGATGAGCCATGGCGACAAGGTCAATGACATGCCGCCAGGCTTCAAGCTGATGGCATCCACAGATAATTGCCCGATTGCGGCAATGGCTGATGAAGACCGTCGTTTTTACGCCGTACAGTTCCATCCCGAAGTTACGCACACCCTGCAAGGCGAAGCCATACTTGGCCGCTTCGTACATGAAATCTGCGGCTGCAAATCCGACTGGAACATGCCTGATTACATCGCCGAAGCAGTCGCATCGATACGCGCCCAGGTGGGTGATGATGAAGTCATCCTTGGCCTGTCTGGTGGTGTCGATAGCAGCGTTGCTGCCGCATTGATACACCGTGCGATTGGCGACAAACTGACTTGCGTATTCGTTGATCATGGCCTGCTGCGTCTGGATGAAGGCAAGATGGTCATGGAAATGTTTGCCAACAACCTGGGTGTCAAAGTCATCCACGTTGACGCAACTGCCCAATTCATGGGCCACCTTGCCGGTGTGACTGACCCAGAAGCCAAGCGCAAGATCATAGGCCGCGAATTTGTCGAAGTCTTCCAGGTAGAATCCGGTAAGTTGAGTAATGCCAAATGGCTGGCGCAGGGCACGATTTACCCTGACGTCATCGAAAGTGCCGGCAAAGGCAAAAAAGGCTCACACACCATCAAGAGTCACCACAACGTCGGCGGCTTGCCAGATACCCTGAACCTGAAACTGCTCGAGCCCCTGCGCGAATTGTTCAAGGACGAAGTACGCAAACTGGGCGTTGCCCTTGGCCTGCCACACAGCATGGTGTACCGCCATCCTTTCCCTGGCCCTGGCCTCGGCGTACGCATCCTGGGTGAAGTGAAGAAGGAATTTGCCGACCTGCTGCGCCGTGCCGATGCCATCTTCATCGAAGAACTGCGTAGCAATTACGTTGATCCGCATGCAGAAAAACCGCAAAGCTGGTACGACGCCACCAGCCAGGCCTTTGCCGTATTTTTGCCAGTCAAATCCGTCGGCGTGATGGGCGATGGCCGTACCTACGAATACGTTGTCGCCCTGCGCGCCGTACAAACCCAGGACTTCATGACAGCCCACTGGGCACACCTGCCGCATGAGCTGCTGGGCAAAGTATCCAACCGCATCATCAACGAAGTACGCG
The DNA here is from genome assembly GCF_022568815.1 of Undibacterium paludis. Classification (GTDB taxonomy): domain Bacteria; phylum Pseudomonadota; class Gammaproteobacteria; order Burkholderiales; family Burkholderiaceae_D; genus Undibacterium. Next base: position 181,523 of record NZ_JAKZHX010000013.1, read on the forward strand.
GCATCAACCGCGTCGTGTACGACATCTCAGGCAAGCCGCCTGCGACGATTGAGTGGGAGTGATTTTAGGTCTGGCAGTATCAGGCAACTGACAGCACGAAACACCTCGGAAGCCCGCGTCATTGCGGGCTTTTTGTAATTTTGTGATTATTTAATGAACCCCAAAAGTTGTGCTAACTCTGTCTGGATGCTGGTAATTTCTTCGGACTTGGGCTCGATCGCTACGATCGCTTCGTACATTGCCCGCGCTTGTGTAGTATCGCCAGCTTTGCCGTAATCTATATACAGGTTGAATGCCGCCATGGCTTGCTGAAGAGCGATTTCCTGGGACTTGGGCTCGATCGCTACGATCGCTTCGTACATTGCCCGCGCTTGTGTGGTATCGCCAGCATTGCCGTAAATGGTGCACAGGTTGACTGCTGCCATGGCTTGCTGAAGAGCGATTTCCTGGGACTTGGGCTCGATCGCTACGATCGCTTCGTACATTGCCCGCGCTTGTATGGTATCGCCAGCATTGCCGTAAATGGTGCACAGGTTGAATGCCGCCTTGGCCTGCCGAAGATCGATTTCCTGGGACTTGGGCTCGATCGCTACGATCGCTTCGTACATTGCCCGCGCTTGTGTGGTATCGCCAGCATTGCCGTAATCTATACACAGGTTGACTGCTGCCATGGCTTGCTGAAGAGCGATTTCCTGGGACTTGGGCTCGATCGCTACGATCGCTTCGTACATTGCCCGCGCTTGTGTGGTATCACCAGCAGTGCCGTAATAGTGGCTCATGTTAACTGCTGTCATGGCCTGTAGAAGTGCAATTTCCCCAGACTTCGGCTCCATTGCTGCGATAGTAACCAACTTTTTATAGCATTCATTTGCGAAAACTAACTCGCTTTTCTCCATCCATACAAATGCCAGATTTGCATACAGTATTCCTATCAGGAAATTCGATTCCGCCTGGTTTGGACGTGTCAATTCTACCGACTGAATTAAAGATTTTAATTTAGGATGTTTCGGAAAGTCCTGAATAGCACGCATCAAAAATTCAATCAAACCGCGGCCGCCGTTCATTTTCCAGCAGGCTTGCAACTCAGGTTTCCAGTCCCCCGTATTCCATTGCAGTAGGTTGCTTGGAGCTGTCCATTCGGAAAGTACAAATAGTTCACCTAGCAGATCTGGCTCCAATCGCGGTATACATGTTTCTGCACTTTCGCCATGTAGAATCGTAGCCCAGCGCTGGTTAAATTGGCTGTCAAGTTTGGCGCAGCCAACGGCTTCCAGTAAAGCGCCGATATAGTCTGTGGGCGAAATATTCAGATCTGAAGCGTTTAGATCAAGCGTGCCTGCAAGCGTTGTAAAGCGCAGAAGCTTCCGATCGTCGTCGGTGACCCCTAGTTCTTTCCATCGTTCCAGCTCACGGGTTAGTACTTGCATAAGTAGCGCATCCGTATCCCAGTTAATATCACCATCCACTTTACCGGCGGCGATCGCATCGGCCAAAAATAGTGCAAACAGGGGGCGGTGCTCGATGTCAAGTTTGTTCAGCAAATCCTTGATTGGTTGCCCGGATATTTGCTGTTGATTCTTGCTATAGCGTAGCAACAATGCCTCAACCAATTGATATGCTTCATCTAATGAAAATTGTTCCAGTGCGAGATAATTGTTTGAATGTTTGGTCTCCGTAATACGGTTTTTGTCTTCATTTGATAAAGCGCTTAAAAGCCGTTCGTGCCAGCCACCTTCGGTAGTCCGTTCCAGGAACAAGAGGCGAACAGGGTACTTCCATTTGGTCGCTTTTTTCGCACAGGTATTGAGCGCTTCTTTCAGTTGATCGGCTACGCCCGCCACATAATCGACCACCAGCAGGGTTGGCTGCTCTGGTGTCCAGTCGCTGGCAAGGCATGCAAGATTGGAAGTTAAGGTGCTACCGTGGCCGAGAAACATCCAGTTCCAGTTTTTTTGAGGGACATCCAGCGCATGCGCCAGTTCCAGCGCCAGGCGACTCTTGCCGGTGCCGCCTTTTCCTATAATGCCCCACCAAAGAAATTTTGAGTCCGTGTTGCAAAATTCTTTTAGTTGTCGTAATTCGTCATCTCGCCCAAATAATTTCGTGGCACGTGCTGAAAAATGAAAGCGCGAAATGCTGTCAGCTTCCCAGTTAGCGTTTGGCTGATTGGGAGTAAGAGACAGTGTAGGCTGGTCACCAGCATTCATGTTTCCATGCACATGGAAGTTTTGTGCAACGACTGCGCTGTTTGTGGTTAGCGTTTCAACGATTTTGCTTTCATTTTTTGACATGCGACCCCTTTTTTCCCTACATCTGAAAATGTTGGGTGACGATTGTGTTGGCGACTACCACCTTGGCTGCATTGATGGTGCCGACCATAGAAGCGGCAGCGCCGGTTTCCTTGTCTTTCTGTAGCAGTTCCAATACTTGCTGTAGTAATTCCGGGCTTGCTGTCAATTTAGTCGCGACTTGCGTAGCAACTTCTGATGGCGCAGGATCTGACGACCAGCCAAACAAGGATTTGATTCCCTGCCACGTTGTTTTACCTGCTTCACTCGCAACCCCCTTTATGTATTCGTTGCCTAGTACAGACACAGCCGCCGTAATCGCGGCAATCGTAATTGGATCAGACATTGATTTTTACTCCTTCAAAAAAATGGCGACAAAAAATTCGACGGACTCAACGATACGTTCGTCGCGTTTGACGGGTGGACGTCTGGTTGAGATTTTAAGGCTAACAGTCAAAATGTGGTGAAATTTTTAATAGATTTGATATCAACATATCTCGTTAATTTCCCAACATTGCACCAACACCCTCCTATGCGTTAGAATGCAATTGATTCTCATTCGTAATTATGAGTGCATGGCATCAACCGCGTCGTGTATGACATCTCAGGCAAACTGCCTGCGACGATTGAGTGGGAATGATTTCAGGTCTGGCAACGTCAGGCAACTGAAAGCGCGAAACACGCCGGAAGCCCGCGTTATTGCGGGCTTTTTGCGTTTTTTGTTTAACGATATTCAGTATCGAAATTGTGGTTAATGTTTTTGCAAGTGATAATATTTTGATATAATTTATATGTTATGTAGGACTTGCGTGAAAATGTACAAATCAGGCGCATGGTCGTAGTAAGTACAAGTCTCTGACAAGCTAGCGCAATACTCCCGGGCAGTTTGCGTCGACCTTGCGGTATCTTAAATACATGTGCTTTTTAACTTTACACATAATCATATGGCCTTATTTCGTAAATTCAGCTTGTCAATCCTCATTTGCTGCACATTCGCTTCTTGTGGAGGTGGCCAGGGTAGCGCGCCTATTGAGCCGGTGATCATAAAGGAACTGAATTCCAGTAATATCGATCGGGTTTTTGCAACTTACCTGCTGGAGCAATATCGCACGGTGAAGGAAATGCAGTTGCTTATTGATTTTCGTTTACTTGCGGACTGGTCGACACGGGCAACGAAAGCTTGTCCAAACGGCGGCACAATCAAAAATTATGCCTCCTTTCAATTCGAGTTTGATCAATGTGTGACCTCAAAGGGCATTATCTTTTCTGGCATGTTCGATAGTGACACCATTGGGATTATGTTCCAAAACAGTTTGATTTTTCAAAAGCTGAAATACCGCATGGCTGATGATACGCAGGATCAGGAATTAGACGGCAACTACCTTAGTGGGCCTCGCGGCTTGGATAATTTCTCCTATACCTATCTCGGAAATGGGGTCACAAATACCTATTCGCGTACTTCGAATCAAACTCCCGGCGCAGTTAAAATCGTGACGACCGAATTTAATCTTGAATTAACCGATGTCGATCAGCAAGGACTTGCTGTTCCTCATGTTATAGCAGCAAAGGATGGTTCAAACATCACAGTTACCCGCCCTGGAGACGGAAGTGCGCGGCTCGATTTGCGAAATAATGCCGGTGCGGCAATTGTCAGTACAAAGCAATACACTGCCAATGAAGTCGCGAATATTTTAGCCTCGGAACGCAAGTCCAAGTAAATATAAGGCTGAGTCAAGGTGACTCACTCTGCACTGTCTCACAGGTTGCGCTCAGGGTAACGCTAACGTCTGCTTTGGTTACAATAAACAGGCGGCATGACCACTTCAGCCTGGGGCAGCCCTTCTTGGATGGCCTTTAGTTGATCTATCCTTACCTAACCAGACAATTCAATTTGCGATTACGAATAGAGATTTCGTGTGTAATCCCAAGGCACTTTCATTTGAAGATAAATTTATGGAGGAGGTTGTTCAAAAACCGGCTGAGTCCCTGATTGACAGAGCGCCCAGCGAAATTACAAAGGAAAATGCAATCACCTTGTGGATGTCTTATCAAGCAAGCGACAGCGACCGACCTAAAGTGGGCGGTGGCATTATAAAAAAACCAGCCAGAGGTAAGAATACACCATGGAGCGGGGCCTTTTTTATTCAAGGGCTTTATCTGGTTCATTCAAATGAAAGTGCAGATAACCTCTTTGTTGGCACCGTAGGCGTAGGTGGGCAAAAATACGACGTTAAAGAGTTAAGGGCACGCCTAAATGGATGCGAACACCGCTTGGACAGTAGACACTTGTCTGTTCGTGAAAGTACAGCCAACCAAGCCATGTTTCATGCTTGCGTGTACGAAGCCTGCCATCATGCATTTGGCGGCATGTCAGCAGTAATCACATAAAGAAACCAGACAAGCCCCGTTGTTTTGCCCAATTACTATTGGGCATGGCTATTTCTGCTTAAAGGGCGTGATGTTTTTTAAACAATAAAATACAAAAACCTCGCCTGATTACAAAAGCGCTGCGCCAAAGTCAGAAGGCCAATAAGCTGCTCCGTGGTATCATGTGTCCTTTTTGCGTCCCAAAAACGCGATAAAATTTCATATATTGCATTTTTCATGCAGTATAAAAGAGAGCGGCTTTGTCAAAAGCCTTGCCTGTGCAGCCTTCAAAGTCGCTGTTGACAATCATGCGGGAATAAGACGTGACTTATAGCGTCAAAGAAATTTTTTATACTCTACAGGGCGAGGGCAATCATGCCGGGCGCCCGGCGGTGTTTTGCCGTTTTTCTGGCTGCAATTTGTGGTCGGGGCGGGAAGAGGACAGGGCGACGGCGGTTTGTCAGTTCTGTGATACCGATTTTGTCGGTACAAACGGCGAGGGCGGCGGTAAGTTCAAGCAGGCCGCAGAGTTGGCAGCGACCATCAACGCTTTGTGGCCAGTATCCTATACTGCCAGTAAGTATGTGGTGTTTACCGGGGGTGAACCCTTGTTGCAGCTGGATGCAGCCCTGATCGATGCCATGCATGCAGTCGGCTTTGAAATTGCCATTGAAACCAATGGTACCTTGCCGGTGCCAGCGGGGGTGGACTGGATTTGCGTCAGCCCCAAAATGGGTTCAGAACTTGTGGTGCGCCAGGGTAGTGAGTTGAAAGTCGTGATCCCGCAATTGGGTCAGAATATGGCGTCATATGCAAATCTTGATTTTGAACATTATTTTGTACAGGCCATGGACGGCCCTTTAAAAGACCATAATTTGCGTCTTGCAATTGAATTCTGCAAACAGCATCCACAATGGAAGCTGAGCATACAAACCCATAAACTATTACAGATTCCTTAAGTCTTCATGTTAACGATTACCAGAAAGCTGGAATTCGATGCAGGTCATCGTATTCCTGATCACGGCAGCCAGTGTCGCAATTTGCACGGTCACCGCTATACCCTGCAGATTACCCTGACCGGTGACGTTGTCCAGAAAGATGGCGAGTCGGATAATGGCATGATCATGGACTTTGGCGATATCAAGACGCTGGCCAATGAGCATCTGGTCAATTTATGGGATCACTCCTTCATTGTTTATGAGAAGGATTACATCATCAAAAATTTCCTGGAGAAGCTGCCTGGCCATAAAACGGTTGTGATTGACCGTGTTCCCACGGTAGAAAACCTGGCAAAGATAGCCTTTGATATCCTGAAAGTGGTGTATCACGGCAGATTTGGCCGTACGCTGGAGTTGACCAAGGTTACTCTTTACGAAACACCCAATTGCTGGGCTGAGATAGACGGATAATGCCAGTGGAGCAATATCCCGAAGTGCGAAGCGAACAGCAGCAGCGTGATGCAGGTTTCATGCAGGCCGCACTTCAACAAGCCCGTCTGGCCTGGGATGAAGGCGAAGTGCCGGTTGGCGCCGTCGTGGTCAAGGATGGGGTCATTATCGCCAGCGGCTATAACCGCCCCATAGGCAGGCATGATCCGACTGCCCATGCAGAAATCATGGCCTTGCGTGCTGCGGCCGAAGTTCTTGGCAATTATCGTCTGCCCGGTTGTGAACTGTATGTTACGCTGGAACCCTGCATGATGTGCGCCGGCGCCATGATGCATGCACGACTGAGCCGCGTGATTTATGCTGCCAGTGACCCCAAGACCGGCGTGGCGGGTTCATTGCTGAATGTGTTTGAACACGGACAGTTAAATCATCATACGCAGATAACTGCCGGTATCCTGGCGGAAGAGTGCAGCAGTTTGCTAAAAGAGTTTTTTGCCCACAGGCGGGCGATGGCTACACAGAAAAAACTGACTGGCATCCAGGTTTTACCAGAATCAAGAGACTGAAGCTTTTATACAATTTCAGGCAATATGACCACACAACAGAATCAGGCGGGTATAGCGATTGTTGCACCAAGCGGTGCGCCTTTGGATGATGCTTTGATAGAACGAGGTCTGAACTTGCTGGCGCAGCAAGGGTTCAGGGTGCACAACTATTACGAACCCGCAGGCAAATTCCAGCGTTTTGGTGCAAGTGATCAGGAGAGAGTCAGGCAGATTCATGCCGCTGCTGATAATCCTGAAGTGCAAATCGTCATGGCCTTGCGCGGCAGTTATGGCTTGTCGCGTTTGATGCCACATCTGGATTTTGATCATCTGGCGAGCAGTGGCAAGTGTTTTGTTGGTTACAGCGATTTCACACTGATGCATCTGGCCTTGTTAGCCAGAGGCAGGTCAAGTCTGGCAGGCCCCATGCTCTGTGATGATTTTACACGCGATAATCCTTCTGACTATACCCTGGGACAGTTCAGCAGCAGCCTGAGCCTGGCGCAGGCACATCGTGTCGAATTTGTTTGCCTTGATGCGGTTTCCGAGCTGGATGTCGAGGGCATATTGTGGGGAGGCAACCTGGCCATGCTCACTCATGCACTGGCTACACCGTACTGGGCTGACGTTTCAGATGGCATTCTATTCCTTGAAGATATAGGTGAGCACCCATACAGGGTAGAGCGCATGCTATTGCAATTACATTTTGCCGGTATATTGGCAAAACAAAAGGCCATCGTTCTCGGTGATTTTTCCGGGTACAGATTGGCAGTGCATGACAATGGCTATGATTTTGCTGCCATGCTGGCTTATATACGCAGCATTGTTGATATTCCCATCATATCCGGTCTGCCATTTGGCCATATACGTGAGCGTGCCAGCCTGGCAGTCGGGAGTCGGGCGCGTTTGCTGCTTGAAGAAGGTAAGGCCAGCATTACCATGCAATATCAATTTTAGATGTAGCATGTTTGAGTGCTGAGTAGACGCACTAAATTGACGTTCAGAAAAAACGCCCGTACCAGACGGGCGTTTTTCATAAGACTAGGCAAGCATTTCAATCATTGGCATAAATGTCATTGTCCTTGGTTTCGCGTACAAACAGTACGCCGATGACAAAGGTCATCAAGGCAATGACGATCGGGTACCACAAGCCGTTATACATATTGCCCGTCTGTGCCACGATGGCAGCGCCGGTTGCGGGCAGCAGGCCACCAAACCAGCCGTTACCGATATGGTATGGCAAACTCATGGAGGTGTACCTGATCCGGGTGGGGAACATTTCAACCAGCATCGCCGCCACAGGTCCATAGACCATCGTCACATAGATTACCAAGATCGTCAGGATCAGGATGATCTGCAGTTTGTTGATTTTTTCAGGATCTGCCTTGGCAGGGTAGCCGGCAGCCTTCAAGGCATCGGTGACGGATTTCTTGAATTCGGCATCTTTCTTCTTGGCTTCATCTGCTGGCAAGCCTTTGGATGCATAGGACTCAATTATTTTTTCGCCAATGCTGATCTTGGCCGTACCAGTGCCCGCCTGATCTTCATAGCTAACCGAGTTTGCTGCCAATACCTGTTTGGCGATATCGCAAGAGCTGGTGAATTTCAAGGTGCCGGTAGGGTTGAACTGGAATGAGCATTCATCCTGGTTGGCCGTGATGATTACCTTGTTTTTTGCCTGGGCTGCAGCAAGATCAGGGTTGGCAGCAGCAGTCAACGCCTTGAACAAAGGGAAGTAAGTGCAGGCAGCTATCAGGCAACCAGCCATGATGATAGGCTTTCTGCCGATGCGATCTGACAAGCTGCCAAAGATGACAAAGAAAGGGGTACCAATGACCAATGACGCGGCGACCAGCAAGTTTGCTGTGGCGCCGTCAACTTTCAGCGTCTTCTCAAGGAAGAACAGTGCATAGAACTGACCTGTGTACCAGACTACGGCCTGGCCGGCGGTCAAGCCTATCAGAGCCAGGATGACAATCTTCAGGTTTTTCCATTGGCCGAAAGATTCAGTCAATGGTGCTTTCGATGTTTTGCCTTCAGCTTTCATTTTGGCGAAGGCAGGGGATTCATTCATGGACAGACGTATCCATACAGAAATAGCCAGCAGGAAGACTGAGACCAGGAATGGAATGCGCCATCCCCATTCAGCAAATTCTGCTTCGCCTATGGCTGTCCTGGTGCCGAGGATAACGATCAGGGACAGGAAAAGTCCCAGTGTTGCCGTTGTTTGTATCCACGACGTATAGGCGCCACGCTTACCGGAAGGGGCATGCTCCGCAACATAAGTGGCCGCACCGCCGTATTCGCCACCAAGAGCCAGGCCTTGCAGGATACGCAGGGCGATCAGCAAAATCGGGGCGGCAACACCAATTGCCTTATAGGTCGGCAGGATACCGACAGTGAAGGTAGAGCCACCCATGATCAGGATGGTGATAAGGAAAGTATATTTCCGTCCTATCATGTCACCCAGGCGACCAAAAACCAGCGCGCCGAATGGGCGGACCAGAAAGCCAGCGGCAAAAGCGAGCAGAGAGAAAATAACCTGCGAGGTTGGATCCAGATTGGTAAAGAACTGCTTACCAATGATAGCCGTCAGTGTGCCGTACAAATAAAAGTCATACCATTCAAAGACGGTACCCAGAGAGGATGCAAAAATTACCTTGCGCTCCTCTGACGTCATATCCCGTGACGCCGCTTTTGGTGCTGTCGCCATGCTTGTCTCCTGTTTTGTATATTTGAAGTTGCTAAAAAAATTATTGAAAATCAATGTCCTTAAATTACTGGCATTCGTCATCAACATTTTTACGCAGTATTAGTTTGCTACGTGAAACTTACGCGATACTTGCTCGAAGCTTACAGAAACTTACGGATTTGTAATTTTGTGGCATGTAAATTTGCCTATACTGGGATTGATATGCGGATAAATAAATTTACGAACGGTCGTACTAAAATTGTGATATTCTTGTTTTCAAGCTGGAAGCGGCCCATGTGGCGCAGGGTGGTTTCAAGTCCCGGCAGGTGGCAAAGAATAGTCAGACAGGCGACATGACGGCGATGTCCGACTATGCCGGTTGGCAGTCACTGATCAGTAAAATACTTACATTCATAGGAGATCTACATGTCTGACGCAGTTATCGTATCCACCGCACGTACCGGCCTGGCCAAATCCTGGAAGGGCGCTTTCAACATGACCCATGGCGCGACAATGGGCGGACATGTACTTAATGCCGCCATCAATCGTGCAAACATCGAAGCAGGTGAAGTAGAAGATGTGATCATGGGTTGTGCGACGCCAGAGGGCGCGACTGGCAGCAATATCGCCCGTCAGATTGCTTTGCGTGCCGGCTGTCCTGTGACCACGGCTGGCATGACAGTCAACCGTTTTTGTTCGTCAGGCCTGCAGACCATTGCCCTGGCAGCGCAGCGCATTATCGCTGGTGAAGGTGACATCTATGCGGCAGGTGGCGTGGAATCGATCTCTTGCGTACAGAATGAGGCCAACAGCCATATGATCGTTGAGCCCTGGCTCAAACAGCATAAGCCGGAAGTTTACTGGCCCATGCTGCAGACGGCCGAGACTGTTGCCAAGCGCTACAACATCCCGCGCGAGCGTCAGGACGAGTATGGCGTGCAAAGTCAGTTGCGTGCTGCTGCCGCACAAGCCGCCGGTCTGTTTGATGCCGAGATCGTGCCAATGACAACCGTCATGGGTGTTGCTGACAAGGCGACCGGCATGCTGATTTCAAAAGAAGTGACCATTTCTGCGGATGAAGGTATACGTGCAGACACGACGCTGGAAGGCGTGTCAAAAATCCGTACGGCGATCCCCGGTGGCGTGATTTCTGCAGGTAATGCCAGTCAGTTCTCAGACGGCGCGTCGGTTGCCATACTGATGAATAGCAAGCTTGCCGAAGCCAAAGGTTTGCAGCCTCTCGGTATTTTCCGTGGCTTTGCCATCGCCGGTTGTGAACCGGATGAAATGGGTATAGGGCCGGTATTCGCCATCCCCAAATTATTGAAGAAAGCCGGCCTGAAAGTGGAAGACATAGGCTTGTGGGAGTTGAATGAAGCTTTCGCCGTACAGGTGCTGTATTGCGCTGACAAGCTAGGTATTCCTATGGATAAGCTTAATGTCAATGGCGGGGCGATTGCAGTCGGTCATCCTTACGGTGTATCTGGTGCACGTCTGACTGGCCATGCCTTGATAGAGGGCAAGCGTCGTGGCGCCAAATATGTGGTCGTCACCATGTGTATTGGTGGTGGTCAGGGTGCCGCAGGGTTGTTTGAAGTGGTTTAAGCAGGGTGCATGTTGGGTGCCCGTGCTGTGGTCATGTAGCATGGGCAAAATGAGATTCATCTTTTTACGCCAGATAAAGTCATGCAATCTAAATTACTTTCCCGCCGTGATCTCGACTTCTTGCTGTATGAATGGCTCAATGTCGAGTCTCTGAATCAAAGACCACGCTTCGCCGACCATAGTCGCGAAACCTTCAATGCGGCTCTTGATACCTGTGAACAGATCGCGACAGATCTGTTTGCCACTCATAATAAAAAGAACGACCAGCACGAGCCGCATTTCGATGGCGAAACGGTGCACATGATTCCGGAAGTGAAAACGGCATTGAAGGCCTTTTGTGAAGCGGGTCTGATGGCGGCAGGACAAGACTTTGACGTGGGCGGCATGCAATTGCCCTGCGTCGTTGAAAAAGCTGGTTTCGCCTACTTCAAGGCAGCCAATGTCGGTACGGCGTCTTATCCCTTCCTGACCATAGGCAATGCGAATACCCTGCTCAAATGCGGTACTCCCGAGCAGATCGAGACTTTTGTCAAGCCCATGTTCGAAGGACGTTTCTTCGGCACCATGTGCCTGTCCGAACCACAGGCGGGTTCCAGCCTGTCGGACATCGTCACACGGGCAGAACCGCAAGAAGATGGCACGTATCGCCTGACCGGCAACAAAATGTGGATTTCGGCCGGTGAGCATGAGTTGTCTGAAAACATCGTCCACCTGGTATTGGCCAAGGTGCCGGATGAGCATGGCAAGCTGATACCCGGTGTCAAAGGTATTTCACTCTTCATTGTACCCAAGAAACTGGTCAATGCTGACGGCAGTCTTGGTGAGCGGAATGATGTCGTGCTGGCTGGCCTCAATCATAAAATGGGCTATCGCGGTACGACGAATTGCCTGCTTAATTTTGGCGAGGGTAAATTCAAGCCGGAGGGCAAGGCTGGTGCAATTGGTTACCTGGTTGGTACTTTGCATCGCGGCATGGCTAACATGTTCCACATGATGAATGAGGCGCGCATAGGCGTGGGCCTTGGCGCCGTCATGCTTGGCTATACCGGTTATCTGCATGCGCTGGACTATGCGCGCAATCGCCCGCAAGGCCGTGCGCCTTTGAATAAAGATCCGTCAGCACCGCAATTGCCGATTATCGAGCATACAGATGTCAAGCGCATGTTGCTGGCGCAAAAGGCTTATGTCGAAGGCGGCCTGGCATTGAACCTGTTCTGCGCCCGCCTGGTTGACGAAGAACGTACTGCGCCAACGCCGGAAGCCCGCACCCATGCCGCGCAGATGCTGGAAATACTGACCCCGATAGCAAAATCCTGGCCGTCACAATGGTGTCTGGAGGCAAATAACCTGGCAATACAGGTACATGGCGGCTATGGTTATACCCGTGAGTACAACGTAGAGCAGTTTTACCGTGATAATCGCCTCAATCCCATTCACGAAGGCACACACGGTATACAGGGACTGGACTTGTTGGGGCGCAAGGCGGTGATGCAGGAGGGCGCAGCGCTGGAAGCGCTCGGTGAAGTCATGCATAAAACCTTGCACCGTGCTTCTGCACATCCTGAATTATTGGCCTATACCAAGTCACTCGCACGTGTATTGCAAAGGCTGGCGCAAGTGACCCAGCAACTGCATGCTATCGGGGATGTCAATAAAACTCTGGCAAATGCATCTGCCTACCTGGAAGTATTCGGTCATGCCGTTGTCGCCTGGATGTGGCTGGAGCAGGCAATTCTCTGTTTGCATAAAGAAGAGCATCATGATGCCGACTTTTATGCTGGCAAGCTGCAGGCATGCAAATACTTCTTCCTTTGGGAATTACCACGCGTACACCCGCAACTGGACTTACTGTCGAATGTAGACATGACGACGGCAGACATGAAAAATGCCTGGTTCTGAGCCACAAACGCCCGACACAGTTAACGAAGAATGCAGACAAAAAGCGGGACAGATCTGATCCCTGCGGTCGGACATGTTTCATCGCCATATGGAAAAAAATTAGAAACAGAAATGGAGACAGGAAATGACCAACACAGCACGCACAGTACAACAATTATTTGATCTGCGTGGCAAGACAGCCTTGATCACCGGTGGTTCGCGTGGCCTTGGTTTGCAAATGGCAGAAGCACTGGGTGAGCAAGGGGCAAAGGTGGTTTTGTCTTCTCGCAAGCAAGCTGATCTGGATGAGGCAGTTGAGCATCTGAAAAGCCGCGGCATTGACGCCAGCGCCATTGCAGCCGACTTATCCAAAGAAAGCGCAGTGATACCCCTGGTGGATGAAGCGCTGGCACGTCTCGGATATATCGATATCCTCATCAACAATGCTGGCGCAACCTGGGGCGCACCGGCTGAAGACTATCCTGTCGATGCCTGGGACAAGGTGATGAACCTCAACATACGCAGCATTTTTTTAATGTCGCAGGCCGTAGGCAAACGCTCCATGATACCGCGCAAGCATGGTCGCATCATCAATATCGCCTCGATTGCCGGGCTGGCAGGTAACGCGCCGGGTACAATGCAAACCATTGCCTATAACACTTCCAAGGCGGCCGTCATTAATTTTACCCGCACGCTTGCGGGTGAATGGGGCGTATATGGCATTACGGTCAATGCAATTGCACCTGGATTTTTCCCCTCCAAAATGACCAAGGGTATTCTTGAGCAGCTTGGCGAAGAAAAACTGTCAAAAGAAGCGCCGCTGCAACGTATAGGTGATGATGAAGATCTAAAGGGCATCACCATGCTGTTTGCCAGTGATGCGGGCAAGCATATTACTGGTCAGACACTGGCTGTTGATGGTGGCGTCTCTGCAGTGTGAAGAGGATGTTGATGACTTTACCTATCCCGCAACCAACCCAGGTGTTAAATCCTTTCCTGCACGATCTTGGTGTCGAATTTCTGGAAATGGAAAATGGCCAGGCGAAGCTGGCGCTGGATTTGACTGAACGTCACATGAATAGCTGGCAGATTGCCCATGGTGGCGTCATCATGACCATGTTGGATGTGGTCATGGCCATGGCCGGACGCTCCCTGAGCAGCGACCTGAAAGGTGTTGTGACGGTGGAAATGAAAACCACTTTTCTCCAGCCGGGCGGTGTGCCAGGCGGCCGCATGGAAGCGCGCGGTAAAGCTTTTCACCAGTCCACGACCATGTGTTTTTGTGAAGGCGAAGTCTGGAATGGCGACAAGCTGATTGCCAAGGCGATGGGCACCTTCAAATATTTGCGACGTTTGAAATCTGGCGAGAATATGAAAAAACTTTATGGCAGTGATTGAAACCGTAACGACGAAAATTCTTGAAGCAAGCGGCATGCACGGACAGTACATTGATATTGACCCGGTGACTGAAAAAGTCATCGTGAAATTCTCTTCTTAACCCTTAGCCACAAATGGTGCCAGTGATTCTGTCGCTGACCGTACCTGCTTTGGCCTATCACTTAATGAAATGAGCAACTTGATGACTACCACCATGAGCACACATTATCAGCGTATTGTTTTGGCTTCTCGCCCCAAGGGGCAGGTTGTTGCCGAGAATTTCCGACTGGAGACTTTGCCTGTGCCAGTACTGAAGGACGGAGAAGTATTGATACGCAATCACTTCCTCTCCCTGGACCCGTATATGCGAGGTCGCATGGAAGACGCAAAAAGCTATGCTGCGCCACAAGCCCTTGATGAAACCATGATAGGTGGTACCGTTGGCGAGGTGGTACAAAGCCGGAATGCCAAATTCAGTGTCGGTGACAAAGTCATTGGCATGCTGGGCTGGTCAGAAATGGGGGTGTCCGATGGGATGCTGCTGCGTAAAGTCGACACGACACATATACCCTTGTCTGCCTATCTTGGCTCGGTAGGCATGCCAGGACTGACGGCCTGGTATGGCCTGACACAGATCATGCAACCCAAAGCTGGTGAGACTATCGTCGTGTCCGCTGCCAGTGGGGCCGTTGGTAGCGTGGTTGGTCAACTGGGTAAGCAGATGGGTTGTCGTGTGGTTGGTATCGCCGGTGGAGCTGAAAAGTGTGCATATGTAATCAAGGAACTGGGTTTTGATGCCTGTATTGATTACAAAACCGGCAATCTGGCGGCAGACCTGGCTGCAGCCACCCCCGACGGTATTGATGCTGTATTCGAAAATGTCGGTGGTGAAATCTTTGATGCCAGCCTGGCACGTATGAATGCCTTTGGCCGTGTAGCCCTGTGTGGTTTGATATCCGGTTATAACGGTGAAGCGTTGAGTATCAAAAATGCCCGCGTATTCCTGACTATGCGCCTGACCATGCGCGGCTTTATCGTGTCCGAGCATATGGATTTATGGCCACAAGGCTTGAAAGAGCTTGGTGGCCTGGTTGCCACAGGCAAGTTGAAATTCAGAGAGTCGATCGCTGAAGGTATCGCCAGTGCACCTGAAGCATTTATCGGACTCTTGAAGGGGCGGAATTTTGGCAAACAACTGGTCAAGTTGAT
>NZ_JAKZHX010000014.1 GCF_022568815.1 Undibacterium paludis
GTGAGAATAGTCGATTTTGTAAGCTGTTTCGCAGAAATTAGCGAAATAGGCGATGAAAAGACTAGACAAGAAGCATGATTGTGAAGTATAATTTTGCTTCTGTTGATGTGGTGACACACATCAGGTTTATCTGACTAAGCAAGAATATGGGTGCTTAGCTCAGTTGGTAGAGCGGCGCCCTTACAAGGCGTAGGTCGGGAGTTCGAGCCTCTCAGCACCCACCACAGATAAACAGCAGCAACGGTTAAGTAGTTTCGGAGTGGTAGTTCAGTTGGTTAGAATACCGGCCTGTCACGCCGGGGGTCGCGGGTTCGAGCCCCGTCCGCTCCGCCAGTTATAAAAAAAGACAAGCTATGCTTGTCTTTTTTTTGTTTACTCAATTGAAAATAATGCTCCAGGACAGCATAGCTCATATGGTTTGCAGGTATAGCGGAATGCTAAATCTGATCATGAGAATGTTTGTAGTATTTTGTGATCAAAGATTTTCTGTTGCCAGCGCAAGAATCCCATTACTACGGATGCAGCAACTGCTCATTCACCGGAATCGTGCTTGGAGAGATGACATGGCGGAACATGCATTGAGTTCTCAATTAACACCAAGTAAACAATAAAAAAACGGAGAGTAATAATCATTACTCTCCGTTTGTCGTTTATCGCAAATGTTTCAAGGCTGGTGGTAAATATTGCCGCATTTATTGCATAGCCAGGAGTCTTTCCATTGTTGATAGAGCCCAGGCCACACCGTTTTATTGTAAGTCCTGGTTTTATAAATAGAGAAGCCGCTAGCACAGATGAATAGCAAAAACAGTATGCCGTAAATGTTCCTGTCTCCTAACTTCAGGCAAAAAATGGCAATGCAAAAGAGAATTGCAGCATTACCATGTGTTTTTTTGTCAGGTGGCGCAACTTTACTTGCCATCTTGGTTTGCGCAGTTCCATATAGGTGGGTAGTTCCACCTGCAATTCCAGGGGTACTGCCAGTTCCTGTACCACTGATGTGGCCAACTGCACTGATATGCTGGGTCCCGTGATTAAAAACAACTTCCAGTTTTTGCGTATTATCAGAGTGACATTTCGAACATTGCATAATGGTTTGCCATTGAAAAATTGTTCTACAGGTATTTTAAGCAACCTACACTGATCATCAATTATTGAAAATTTAACAGTTCTTATATTCCGTATATCTACTTGGGCCTATGAAGCCGCACGGTAAATGATGATGGACATTTTTTCTACAAAGACACGCTAATTTTCAATTTGTAAGAATTGCATTTTATCTGCCGTACCTGATAATCAAGAATGCAAGAATCAAGCTGCCTGTGCGCTATCCATCTCACCATCCAGGGCAAACACCACATCATCAAGCAAACGCGCCAGCTCAGCGGTCATCAGCACAAAGTCCGCATCGAAACGTTCTTCTTCGTTGGTGCCCTTGTCTTTGCTTTCATCCAGCACATCCAGAGGTTTGACACGCTTGATGGTCAGGGTGTCAGTCAGCACAAAGCTGATCTTGTCATCCCAGGTCAATGCCAGCTTGGTACATTGTTTGCCGGCGGTGATGTGCTTCTGTATATCGTCCGGCTCCAGGGTGTACCTGACATAGCGTACGGTGGCCTTGTCTTCTGTCGAGGACTTCAACTCGGTGTCCTGGTCGATAGTGAAACCTTTCGGGGCTTCATTGCCGGCCAGCCAGCCCGTCATCGCTGCCTGTGGCGAGGATTTTGTACGCAAACCTTCGATAGGCAGCTTGTCGCAGCATTTCAATAACAGTTTGATGACTTCGTCAGCCTTGGACGGACTTGATGCGTCAATGACCAGCCAGCGGTTGACTGGGTCTATCCAGACCATGGTGTTGCGCTTGACGCCAAAGGCGCGCGGCAGCAATTCTTCCGTGACGCGCTCTTTTAAATCTTTCATGGCTTTGCGACCAGGTGCGAAGCCTTGTTCTTCTTCTATCTCCAGGGCGCGTGCCTTGGTCACCTGGTTGATGACACTCGATGGCAGCAATTTCTTTTCTGTCACCAGGGAGATCAGGAATTGCTGATTCACACTATGCACCAGCAGGTCATTATTGCGTGGAGAGGCCCAGCCCTGGCTTTGCATCTCATTCGAGGCACATTGCGCAAAGGCGATACGTGACAGCTGACTGTTCAACTCCTCGGCAGTAATCTTCCAGGGAGCCGTCAGACGGAAAACTTGCAAATTCTTAAACCACATAGCGTATCCAGACGAAGAAAACCTGACATTCTACACGCCTGCACGAACTGGCTCACGCCAGAAATGCAGCCCTTTACGGCAGGAATGTGCAGTCCGTCGCTTTCCGGCATACAAGCGAGATCAGCTTTGCAATACTTCATTCACCGCAGCACAACAAGTACTGCAACTACCCCAAGCGAACACTTAAGGAGATCATCATGTTGAACCAAATCATCAGCAACACACCGACTTATGTATGGGCAATTCTGGCATTTTTGATGTACCGTGGCTTTAAAGCTGCCATCGACAGGGAATTGAGTATCCGGGCTGTCATTATCATTCCTGTTGTCATGCTGGCTTTGTCGGTGCAGGGCATTTTGTCTGGTTTTGGTGTTCAGCCGCTGGTGCTGGCAAGTTGGATTATTGCAATGCTGGCGGGGGCCGTATTGTCATGGAATGCCGTGAATCAAACTAATGTCCGCATCCTGGCAGATAAAAACATGGTGTTCTATCGCGGCAGCTGGGGGCCCATGATCATGATGATGTCTATCTTTGTCTTGAAATACATTGTCAATGTGGCCTTGCATGTTGCGCCTGAATTGCACACCAACATGATGTTTGCCATCGTCAGTACAGCCTTGTTCGGTATTTTCAGCGGTCTCTTCCTCGGTAAAATGCTGCGCGTATTGTTGATGTTCCAACAGGCAAAGAATGCTGTTCCGGCTCTGGCAATCTGATCTTCTGTACTCCAGGCAGGGATATGTGAAAACAGAATTAGTAAAAAAATAATTCGTAACAAGAAAAATTTGATAAGCTGGCTGCAACTCAGACAGGGGACAGGTGAGACAGTATAATGTCCCCTGTCCTTATTTTATTTATTGTCAAAATACAATAAAAATTTTGTGCCATGCTAGCTGAACAAAAACAAGAATTACTGAAATTATTCCAGAACGCGGTAGAACCTCTGTTAGCAGGTTCCGAGCTCAAGCCTACGATAGCGCTGGAACGTCCGCGCGACCCTTCCCATGGCGATGCTGCCTGCAATATTGCCATGCAGATTGCCAAGCCCCTGCGCAAGAATCCACGTGAACTGGCTCAGTCCATTGTTGCAGCAGTTGAAGTACAGGCGCATCCCATGGTTGCCAGCGTAGAAATCGCTGGTCCCGGCTTTATTAATATCCGTCTTGCTGCATCTGCCAAGCAGGCTGTGGTCAAAACGATCTTGCAGCAGACTGCCGATTTTGGCAAAAGCCAGCGTGGCGCCGGTGAAAAAGTGGTGGTGGAATTTGTGTCTGCCAACCCTACTGGCCCCCTGCACGTAGGTCATGGCCGTCAGGGTGCGCTGGGTGATGCCTTGTCTGCCTTGCTGGATGCTCAGGGTTACGATGTTACACGCGAGTTTTACTATAACGACGCTGGTGTACAGATCCATAACCTGGCTCTGTCAGTACAGGCGCGCGCCAAGGGTTTTGCCCCCGGTGATGCTGGCTGGCCTGAATCTGCCTATAACGGCGATTATATTGCCGATATCGCAAAAGACTTTTTGGCGAAACAGACGGTCTCCGCCGGTGATTGCGCGCCAGTGACTGCCAGTGGTGATGTCGATGATATTGAATCCATACGTCATTTCAGCGTCACTTACCTGCGCCGCGAGCAGGATGCTGACTTGCTGGCCTTTGGCGTCAAATTCAATAATTATTATCTTGAAACTTCGCTCTACAAAGAAAACAAGGTCGAGACTACCGTAGCTGCATTGACAGCTGCGGGCAAGACTTATGAGCAGGACGGGGCACTGTGGTTGCGCACGACGGAATATGGTGACGACAAAGACCGTGTCATGAAGAAGACCGATGGTACTTACACTTACTTCGTCCCTGACGTGGCTTACCATGTCACCAAATGGGAACGTGGTTATCGCAAGGCCATCAATATTATGGGCAGTGACCACCATGGCACCACAGCCCGTGTACGTGGCGGCCTGCAGGCGCTGAACGTGGGCATACCACAGGGTTACCCCGACTATATCCTCCACAAGATGGTTACTGTCATGAAGGATGGCGCCGAGGTAAAGATTTCCAAACGCGCCGGTTCTTATGTGACTGTGCGTGATCTGATCGAATGGTCGGGCGGCGGTGATGAGCAGCGTGGCCGTGATGCCGTGCGTTTCTTCCTGATCTCACGCAAGGCAGATACCGAATTCGTGTTCGACGTTGACGTTGCCCTGGCGCGCTCAGACGAAAACCCGGTCTATTACGTCCAGTATGCGCACGCGCGTATCTGTTCCGTGCTGGCACAATACGCGACTGACGAAGCGGCTTTTGCACCGCTGGTCAATGTTGATCTGTCGCCACTAACGGCCCCACGTGAAGCCAGTTTGCTGACCAAGCTGGCTGAATACCCAGAAGCACTGGAAAAAGCCCTCGATGAACTCGGCCCGCATCAGGTGGCATTCTACCTGCGCGATCTGGCTGGCGAATTGCACAGCTATTACAATGCCGAAAGGGTTCTGGTTGACGATGAAGCAACCAAGCTGGCCAGGTTGGCATTGATGCTTGCCACACGTCAGGTCTTGCGTAATGGCCTGGCACTGATCGGTGTATCGGCACCCAACAAGATGTAATCCAGCAGTAATCTCGCTCATAAACACGTCGGAGACGCATGAAAGCTCATCATAACGCCCCAAAATCACTGCATGGCCAGCGCGGTAATACCTTAACTGGCGTCATCATCGGCCTGGTCATCGGTCTGGCTATCGCCGTGGGCGTGGCGATGGTGATTACCAAGTCCAGTACACCGTTCACCAACAAGGGGGGCAAGTCAGACAAGGCTGATACTCCGCTGGCGCAACTGGTTGACCCGAACAAACCTTTGTATAGCAACAAGGAAGCTGCCAAGGAAGCCAATAAAGAGCTGACCGCCAAACCGGCAGAAGCTGTTACCGCCAGCATGCCTAAAGCGACAGAAACCAAGCCTGCAGAAAAAACACCTGCTGAAAAAGCTGCCGAGAAGGCAGCGGAAAAAGCAGAAAAAGCTGTCGAAGCTGCAAAAAATGAAAATCCTGAAGAAAAAAATATTTACTATTTGCAGGTTGGTGCGTTTAAGGAGCAGGCCGCTGCAGAAAACAGCCGCGCCAAACTGGCTTTGATCGGTTTTGAGGCACGCATTGTCGAAAGAAATTCTGATTCCGGCACACTCTATCATGTGCGTCTGGGCCCATACGCACAGCAGGAAACAATGAACCGTATGCGTTCCAAACTGTCAGAAAATAGTATCGATGTTGCCGTTGTGCGCACGGTCAAGTGATCAAACAGTAAAGGGAATCATGATGCAATTATTGAATCAAGAAAAACGTCGTCTGTTGATGCTGGCAGGTCTGGGTATGGTGGCAGGTAGTGTTCTTGCCGCCCCGACCGCACCACAACCCGGCGTGGAATACCAGGTGCTCAAGCGCCCACAACCTGTTGATGGTGGCAAGAAAATTGAAATAACCGAGTTTTTCGGCTATTTCTGTCCGCATTGCTTTGCGCTCGAACCTTTGCTTGCTGAATGGGTGAAGAAACAGGGTGACAATATTGTATTCAAACGCATGCCCGTGAATTTTCATGACCTGGTTTCCCAGCAAAAACTGTATTTCACGCTGGAAACCATGGGCAAGGCCGATGAGTACCATATGAAAGCCTTTAATGCTTTCCATGTTGACCGCAACCGCCTGCAATCCGATGCGGACGTCATGGAGTTTGTCAGCAAGTCAGGCCTGGACAAACAAAAATTTACCGAGATTTATAATTCAGCTTTTTCCATGTCAGGCAAACTGAGCCGTGCCACGCAACTGGCAACGGCGTATCAGATTGATGGTGTGCCATCGCTTGCCATTGACGGTCGTTTCGTCACTTCACCTGTCATGGCAGTAACCGGCATGTCACGCGTCAATGAAGAAATACAAAATCGTGCACTGATACAGGTGCTTGATGCCATGGTCGCCAAGATACAGAAAGAGAGAAGCAGTTCGGCTGCTCATGCAAGTACGCCGGTTGCGCCAGCCGCAACCACAGTATCACCGGCACCAGCCGCCAGCAAGAAGAAATAAATATCAGCTGTTGCAACAAGTCCGCCAATCCGGCGGACTTTTTCATTGGACATCATGAAAACTGTTTTTATCACCGGTGCTTCATCCGGCATAGGCGCAGCACTCGCCAGGGCTTATGCAGAGCAGGGCGCGACGCTGGGCTTGCTGGCGCGCCGGCAGGAGGTCCTGGAGGAGCTGCGGCAGAGCTTGCCTGACCCTGGCAAGCATCATATCTATGCAGTAGATGTCACCGACCATGCCGCCCTGTCCAAGGCTGCAACAGATTTCATGCAGGCAGTTGGCCAGGTCAATGTGGTGATCGCCAATGCCGGTATCTCTGTCGGTACCCTCAGTGAATATGCCGATGATATTCAGGTTTTCGACAGTGTGTTGCAAACCAATCTGATGGCGACTGTCGCGACGTTTTCACCTTTTATCAATCCCATGAAAACCTATGCGCAGTCTGCTGATTGTCGCCTGGTCGGCATAGGTAGCGTGGCAGGCATACGCGGCTTGCCCGGGGCCGGTGCTTATTGTGCATCCAAGGCGGCCGTTATCAGTTATTGTGAATCACTGCGGGTGGAATTGCGAGGCAGCGGCATACAGGTAGTGACCATTGCCCCTGGTTATATCGATACGCCGATGACACGTGGTAATCCTTATCCCATGCCCTTCCTGATGCCGGTACAGGCATTTTGTCAGGCTGCGCTCAAGGCCATCGCCAGCGGCTCCTCTTACCGCGTCATTCCCTGGCAGATGGGTGTCGTAGCCAAGCTTTTACGCAGCCTGCCCAACTGGCTATATGATGCTGCTTTTGCCAGGGCCGCCAGAAAGCCGCGTGCCAGCGACCAATAAAAAAAGACTAGGACGGACAGATGCAGATATTGAGCGATGCATTAGGGACGATACATCAGCCTTATACGGCTGAGCCGCGTATCGTCTGCCTGGTACCGTCGATAACAGAATTGCTCTGCGAGCTGGGGTTGGCAAAATACCTGGTGGGCCGTACCGGATTTTGCATACATCCCAAAGAAGTGGTCCGGGACATCGCCAAGATAGGCGGCACCAAGGATGTCAATATAGAAAAAATCCGCCGGCTTGCCCCAAGCCACCTGATCGTCAATATCGATGAAAATGAAAGGCCAACCGCTGACGCCCTGGCCAGATTCATTCCTCATGTCATCGTCACCCACCCTGTGACGCCACGCGATAATCTGGCACTGTATCAATTACTCGGTGGTATTTTTGGTGTGTCAGAAAAAGCCGGCGACTTGTGTCGCCAGTTTGAAAGCGCTTATGACAGCCTGGAACCTGCCCGGCTGTCCCCGGAGCAGCCAGTTCAGCAAGTCGTGTATTGCATCTGGCAAGACCCGTGGATGACAGTCGGCCCCGACACCTATATCTCGGCCATGTTGCGCCTGATAGGCTGGCAAACCTGGTCACCACCAAACAGCATCTTGCGTTACCCTGGTTTTCAGTGGAGCAACGCCCTGGAATACCCGATAGACCGGGTATTGCTGTCGACCGAGCCTTATCGCTTTACCGAAAGCCATGTCGATGCACTGGAGAAACAATTGGGCTTGCCCGTACAGCTCGTCGATGGTGAAATGTTGTCCTGGTATGGCAGCAGAGCTATTGCAGGTCTGCAATATCTTGCGCAACTGGCAAAGCAATAAGGTTATGCAATTTCGCACATCAGCGCCAAATTCGAAATACGTCTATACAATTTACACAAAAATGCCACACTGCGGCGCACAATAATTGACACTCTAATATCTGGACAACCATACTTCTGGGCATACCAGTTAAGGTTTTCTATATATTCTTGGAGAAGTTTGTTATGAGTAAGATGCGCAAAGCGATTTTGCTTGCCCTGTATGGTGCAAGTGCCGCCACTGTTTTCACCCCTGGCATCAGTAGCGCACAAACAGCAACCCCTGCCGCAGAAAAACCGGCAGATGCCCCTATACAGACCATGACTATCGTTGGCTCGCGCCGTGCCAACACCAGTGCGACCAATACCCCTTTGCCTATCGACTTCATCTCTGTGTCCAAACAGGCAGAGCAGGGCGGTCAATTTGACCTGGCGCAAACGCTGGCCAATATTTCCCCTTCTTTCAATTCCACCCGCCAGACAGGCGCTGATGGTGCCGACCTGATCGATTCGGCCTCCCTGCGCGGCCTGGGGTCTGACCAGACTTTGGTACTGGTGAATGGCAAGCGCCGTCATACAGTGGCGCTGGTCAATCTGTTCGGTGCACGCAATCGCGGTAATACGGGGACGGATTTGAATGCCATCCCTGTCATGGCCATCAGCAATGTGCAGGTCTTGCGCGACGGTGCGGCAGCACAGTACGGTTCAGATGCGATTGCAGGCGTGCTTGATATCACACTCAAGAAAAGCCTGGGCTGCGAAGCCAGCTTTGGTTACAGCCAGTATTCCGTTGGTGACGGTAAAAACTATCTGCCTACTGCCTATTGCGGCATAGGCATAGGCGAAAAAGGCGTGCTCGGCATTACGGTTGAATACACCGACCGTGGCCGCTCCAACCGTGCAGACCCTGGCAATCCGCGTACCATCGGTGATACCAAGGTGACCGGCCCTACCGTCTACCTCAATGGTGAAGTGCCAAACGGGGGCAACGACAAACTGTATTTCACTCTGGGTACCCAGCAGCGCAAGGCATCTTCAGCCGCCTGGGCGCGTGGCGGCATAGGCTCGGACGATATCCCTTCACGCAATTCGGCTGCCATGTATCCGAATGGCTTTGTGCCCTATATCAATGGCGACATCAATGATATCTATGGCACCCTTGGTTATCGCTGGGAAATCGGTGAATGGCGTGCCGACCTCTCGCAAACTTATGGCTTCAACGAACTCAAGTACAACATCAGCAATACCTTGAACGCCTCTATCGCCAACAAGGATTTGCTGGCCGGTGGCAAGGGTATCAGCCCCAATCGTTTTGATGCTGGCGGTTTTTCATTCTCGCAAGCGACTACTAATCTTGATTTCAGCCGTTTCTTTGATGGCTTCATGAATGGCGTCAACGTTGCCTTCGGTGCCGAATACCGCCGTGAAAACTACAAGATATTTGCCGGTGAGCCTGGTTCTTACAATGACGTTGACGGTGTCGGTTTTGGTGGCAATGCCGGCAGCCAGGGTTTTCCCGGCTTCCAGCCTGGCGACCGCACAGACAAGAACCGTAACAGTATCGCTGCCTATATAGACATAGAAACCGATGTCAGCAACCGTTTCAAGCTGCAAACAGCTGTGCGCGGCGAACGCTATAGCGACTTTGGCTCCACCCTGACCGGCAAACTGGCGGGTAGCTACAAGGTGTCTGATGATTTCCTGATGCGCGGCTCACTCAGTACGGGTTTCCGTGCGCCGTCCTTACAGCAGGTGTATTTCTCGTCAACCTTCACTGATTTCATCAGCGGCAAGCCCATGGACGTGGTGCTGGCGCCAAATGGCGGCGCGGTTGCCAATGCGGCAGGCATACCCAAGCTGAAGCAGGAAACCTCGAACAACTATACCCTGGGCCTGACCTTCAAGCCCAGCAGCACCTTTTCGATGACGGCTGACTTGTACCGTATCGATATCTCTGACCGTATCGTGCTGTCTGGCCGTTTTGACGCCAACAATTACCCGGCACTTGGCGCCACCCTGTCTGCACTGGGCGTAGGCCAGGCGCAGTTCTTTGTCAATTCCATCAATACCAAGACCCAGGGCCTGGATTTGACGGCTTCGCACAGGACCAATCTTGGCGCCGGTAAATTGTCGACTTATCTGGGTTTGAACTATAGCAAGACTGAAGTCACCAAGGTGCAGGCACCACCATCACTGCGCGGCTATGAAGACGTATTGTTGTCCGAACGTGAACGCCTGTTCATTGAGCAGGGTGGCCCAAGGATGAAAGCAACACTGGCGTTTAACTACGACCAGGGACCATGGTCCAGTGAATTCAAGGTCATCCACTATGGCTCACAAACCCTGGGCACGTTCTCGGGTACGGCAGCTGGCGTACCGAACGCCTACTATGAGCCAAAAACTTCGGCTGATGTGTCCCTGACCTATGCGTTCAATGACACCACCAAGCTGACTATCGGCGGCAATAACATTTTCAATGTCAAACCAAGCAATCAGGACCCGAACGAAACCGACAACGGTTTCCGCTATGACAGCGTACAGTTTGGTCTTGGCGGCGCTTCCTACTTCATCAAACTCTGGAAGAAGTTCTAAGCACCATGTTCAGGAGGGGCAACCCTCTGCCATCAAACCGGCCGGCAGTTTCTGCATGGCCGGTTTTTTTCAGGCTCAGGATTTGTTGGTCAGCGTTACTCCGGCGATGACCAGCAAGCCGCCCACCACCATCGATGTCAGTATGGATTCGCCAAGGATGAGCGAACCCAGGCTGATGCCGAATACCGGCACCAGGTTATTGAAAACAGCGGTACGTGACGGCCCTATGCTCTTGACCCCCTCGTAATACCAGACAAAGCCGACTACCGTGCCAAATGCGCCAAGGTAGACCAGGGATGCTAGTACTTCCCAGCGCATGTGGGTCGGTTCAAATTGCGGTATCTCCAGCACAGCGCCCAGACCCAGCAGTAACAGGCCCCACAAGGATGCATAGGTCGTTGCAGCAATCGGCGACAGGCCTTTCAGGGCATGACGTCCTATGATGGTGTAGGCAGCCCAGCCGCATATCGCCACCAGCATGAACAGCTCACCCTTACCCAGTGATTGAGACAGGTCATGGAAGGCGCCAAGCAGATCGCCACGTGTAATCACCACGGCAGCACCGGTAAAAGCGATCAGTATACCCAGCCAGCGTGTCTTGCTCAGCCTTTCGCCGAACAGCATGGCCAGCGCCAGCGCGGTAACGATGGGATTGAGGGCCACGAACAGGGCTGTGCGGCCGGCGGGCATGCGTTCCAGCGCCGCAAAAAAACACAGGTTGTACAAAAAGATGCCAGTGGCACCGAGTGCAAAAGTCGCATGCAATTGCTGCCTGTTCAGCCTGGGCAAACCACCTTCTGCACGCCATGCCAGTATCAGTAGCAGGATACTGGCCACGGCAAAACGGATGAAGGCGGCGATCATATGCGGAATCTCTTTTGCGACCAGACGCCCGGCAATGAAAGTGCCGCCCCAGAACAGGGCGACACAGACAAGTTTCAGATACGTTGTTACAGGTACTTTATTCACAGTATTCACCAGCGTGTTTGCCATGCAAAAGCCTGCTAGCCTACACCAAAATCAAGCCCTTCGTTTTTCATTGGCTTGGCTGGTTTCCCAGTGCGGGTTTCTGTGCAGACCTTGCTCATAGAGAATTTCTGCAATCTGGACAGCGTTGAGGGCGGCACCCTTGCGCAGGTTGTCTGCACTGGCGAAGAACGCAAGACCGTGTTCGACCGTAGGGTCACGGCGTAGCCGTCCGACAAACACCGGGTCCTGGCCAGTTGCCATCAGGGGATTGGGGACTTCAGTGACGACTACACCAGGAGCCTTTTCCAATAGTGCAAGTGCTGTATCTGCCGGGATGGCTTGCTCGAACTCGGCATTGACAGAGATCGAGTGTCCCGTGAACACGGGCACCCGTACACATGTACAAGAAACACTGAGGTCAGCGATGCCCAGTATCTTGCGGCTTTCATTACGGAATTTGATTTCTTCTTCGGTGTAACCATCTTCCACTATTTTATAGTTGTAGGGGATGACATTGAACGCAATTGGGGCCTGCCATTTCTGTGGCGGAGCAAAGCTGATGCTGGCGCCATCGCGGACAAGTTTGTTGCAATCAGCATCTGTTTCTTCCAACTGGCTTGTCAGTTCCTCCACGCCCGCCACACCTGCGCCGGAAACAGCCTGATACGTACTGACGACGAGTCGGCGTAATCCGGCCAGGTCATGCAGCGGTTTGAGCACAGGCATGGCTGCCATGGTAGTGCAATTGGGATTGGCAATAATACCTTTGGGGATGTGTTGGAGATCATGCGGATTGACTTCCGCAACCACCAGCGGCACGGCAGCATCCATGCGCCATGCCGAAGAATTGTCGATGACAATGGCGCCTGCAGCGGCGACTACGGGGGCCAGACGCAAGGAGGTTTCGCCACCGGCTGAGAAAAAGACCACGTCCAGGCCCGCGTAGCTGGCCGTTGCCGCATCTTCGACAACGATTTGCGTATTGTTCCAGCTCAGGGTTTTTCCGGCAGAACGTGCGGAGGCAAACAGGCGCAAGGAATGCACAGGAAAATTGCGCTCTGCCAGCAAGGCCAGCATGAATTCACCAACCAGGCCGGTTGCGCCGACGATGCCTACGTGCATGCCATGCGGGTAACGCGGATTTGTTTGCTGCGGATGATCAGGGGATGATGCCATGTAAATCTCCTTAAAAGTAGGCCAGGAGACAGGCATCAATCAGTATGAACCCGCCTCGGAGGCGGGTTGCTAAAAAATGAAAAGCGCTAACCCACCATGGATATGATGGTGGTCTTAATGCTCAGCGTGGATGCAAATGGGCTCTTCATGATTTGATGGTAACAGACTTGATTGTCGGCATCAAGCCAGGCAATCAATGGTCCGAGCCTACATGATCTCCAGCAGTAAAACACCTCGTGCAGGTACTTTTATTTTTTGTGTCATGGCAAATTCCCGGTCGCTCAGTACATCTCTGGCCCTGGCATGTGCGGGCAGCATCTCGGCAAAACGTGCAGTTGCCAATTCTGTTTCAGTCCTGTTCTTGTTCATCACCACCATCATTTTGCGCTTCGGGTCATAGCGGAAATAGACATAGATACCATCCTGTGGTGCAAAGTGCATAAGCTTGCCCTTATGGATGACAGGCTGGGTCTTGCGCCAGTTCAGCAGTTTCCTGATAAAGGTTTGTGCATCCTCTTGTCTGGCAGTGAGGCCTGCGCCGGTAAAGGCATTCATCTTGTCGCCAGCCCAGCCACCGGGAAAGTCCTGTCTGAAAGCACCGTCATCCCGGTGTTTGGTGCTGGTCATCAGTATCTCTGTGCCATAGTAGAACTGTGGTGTCCGCGGCATGGTGGCGACATAGGTGACGGCCATCTTGAGCAAATCCAGGTCTTCATCAAGGGCGCTGTAGAGGCGGCTGACATCATGATTACCCTCAAACAGCACCATGGCCGAAGGGTCCGGATAGAGCTGGTCATTGATCAGGGCCTCGTACAGGGTGGCAAAGCCGGAATGCAGGGTTTCCGGTGCGACCAGCGCCTGGCGCAGGGTGTCATGCAAGGGATAGTCCATCATGCTGGGCATGTGCGAGACATAGCCATTGGCGTTTTTATGCCTGTGCAGCCAATGCGCGACCAGGTTGGGGTTATCACTCCATTCTTCACCTACCATGCGCAGGTGCGGGTATTCCTCCAGTATGCGGCGCGACCACTGTGTCAGGAATGCCGGGTCCGAATAACCGTAAGTGTCAGCGCGTATGCCAGCCAGACCGGCATACTCTATCCACCAGATGGTGTTCTGTATCTGGTAGTTGGCAAGCAACGGGTTTTGCTGGTTCATGTCCGGCATGTGGACTTCAAACCAACCCTGGATGAAATTCTTTTTATCTGCTGCCGAAGCGTATGGATCAATAACTGTAGTCCGTGCATGGTAAGTGGGCACAAACTCACCATTAAAACTCAGCCAGTCTTTTGAAGGCATGTCCCGCATCCACCAATGCCCGTCACCGATATGATTGAGCACCACATCCTGTATTACACCGATGCCATGTTGCCTGGCAGCAGCCACCAGTTGCCGGTAGTCTTCATTGCTGCCCAGGCGCGCATCGACCTTATAGTAATCGGTTGCGGCGTAGCCGTGATAGGAATAGCTTTGCTGGTTATTTTCGACCACCGGTGTTGGCCAGAGCATGGTGTAACCCATGCCGGCAATGTAATCGAGATGATCGCGTATGCCTTTCAGGTCGCCGCCATGGCGGCCGGCACTGGCGTCTGCCCGGTCAAATTTGTCGGCGAAGCCGGGTACCTGGTCATTGCTGCTGTCACCATTGGCGAAGCGGTCGGGCATCAGGTTCAGTATCACATCGGCTGGACCAAAACCTCGCCGTTGCGCTGAACCCGGTGCGCGTGCCTGTAATTCATAAGGGATGATAAATTTTTGCTGGCCCGCGCGCATTTCTATATTGAATTTGCCAGCGCGGGCCCTGGGAGAAATCTGCAGGTCCAGGAACAGGTAATTCGGATTGCTGACCCGTGTCACCCCTTTGAGCGCTACACCAGGGTAATGAATCTGCGCTGCATAATCGGCGATTTGCTTGCCATGCAACATGATTTGCAACTTGTCGCTCTTCATCCCTACCCACCAGTTACCTGGTTCTACGTGCTGTATTGCCGGGGTGCTCCGGGCACGGGCAAGAGGAGCATGCAGCAGGATGGGCGAGAGCATGCCCAGGGACAGAGCGTACAACAGATATTTGCCGGGCAAGGTTTTCACTGCATCTCCATACTTGTGGTCTTATTTTTCTGATTATATGTAATTTAACTACATAAATAATGATTAGGCTAAATATATTCAGATAATTCTCATCTTTTCATGAAACTAAAATGTACTTTCGCTACTTATTTGATGGCATTTGTTAGCAATGACCATTTTGAAAGGCAGAAATGACGCCAGGTTCTGCCTCTTTTTTGAGCTTCCGTAAGGCGTATTGTTTGATATTTTCAAGCTTGTTACAGCAGGCTCAAAAACAGCTACAGCGTGGGGCGCAAGGTTGGGGCGGCTACTATCCCAGGAGGGTATATGAAAGACATTACAAATTTGAAAGCAATTTTCGGCGACGTCCAGGCATTGCAAGGCAAGCTGAAAACCCGTATCGCAGAGGCAGAGCAGAATGCCGACAAATTCAAGGCAGCATTTCAGGCAGCGGTAAAACCAGAGAGCAAGACAGAAATCGTCGCAGCCCTGAAAGAAAAAGTTGCAGAAGTGAGCAGCAGCAATGCCCAGACTTCGGCCGGTATTGCTGAGCAGATACAGGCAGCCTTGTCGGTTTTGCGTGATCAGCTGCAAACCAGCGGTGCAAGCACCGGAACTGCTGCCACAACGAATGCCACCACGGCCATTGCCGCTGCTGCCAGCACGACTGCGGCAGCTGTCAGTGCGGCCACTGCCACGACCACCGCAGCGACCAATGCAGTTACCACAGCGGCTACCACCACTACGACCGCAGTAAAAGCTGCACCGCCAGCCGCTGCACCACCGGCTGCCGCACCGAACACCACCATTGCCGCCGTCAATACCACCCATCCTGCTTACCGCGTCTACGACCCTGGCAACCCTTTTGCCTTTGTTGAACCATCAAATCCTGGCGGCGGCCCCAACTTGCTGGCGTCTGACCTGGTATTCAATACCGACCCCAGGCCTGATTCCCTGAATTCCCTGAAAGCGCCGACAGGGGCCTATGGATCGGCCGAATGGACCGACCAGATCAAGTCCTACCAGGCTGCTTATGAAAAACTCAGCAATGACAATGCGGTGTGGAACCAGAAAAACATGGAAATGCGCAACCAGATCCTGCTTGCCTCGCCTTATGCTGCATTTGCTCCATCCAAACAGGGTACCTTGCCTGGCATTAAAATCACTTGAGCAGGTGCGCTGACACTGCTAGGGACACGGCAGCGGCAAAGTTGTGCGAAGTTGTTGATACAGGGGGCGGCAATACCAGCTGATTGTGCAAATAAATGCAAAACCGGGAGCAGACCAGCGTTTCATTGGAGTAATCTACGCTAATGAAATACGAGCGCTAAGTAAACCTGGGTGTGATCATGAGTTTCCGAACGAAATTCAATCTGGTGTTGCTGCTGACCTTTGGCCTGGCGCTGGTGCTGGCGACTGCCTATTTCAGGAATGAAGTGCAGCAGGCGACACTCGATGAGGTAAAACACGAAGCCAGACTGAGCTTGCAGGCGGCACTGGCGATACGCAGTTATTCTTCGCGGCATGTCAAAAAACGCCTCGACCTGGGGGAAGACGCCTTATTCAATCCCGATGGTGTACCGGCCTTCGTCGCCATGGAAACCATGCGTATCCTGTTTGAAAAATACCCTGGTTATCAATATTCCGAAGCAGTTCTCAATCCCCTCAACCTGACCAATGAAGCGCAGGAACCCTGGATCAGGGAAATCATAGAAAATTACCGCAGCGGCAAAACCCCCTATGCCGATGCCGAGGTGAGTACCCATATACGGGACCAGACCCTGCACCTGTTCCGGCCGATCAAGATTACTGATGCGTCCTGCATGGCCTGCCATGGCCGGGTGGAAGACGCTCCACTCAACATGGTCAGGATCTATGGGGATACTCATGGTTATGGCTGGAAGCTGGGCGAGATAGTCGGCCTGCAAGCCGTGACTGTTCCGCTGGACCGGGCCAGGGAGCGCAGTGCCGCTGCTTTCGGGAGTTTCCTGTGGCCCATGGTGGCAGTACTGCTGCTGATGTTTGCTGCTCTCAACATCTTGCTGCAATACTGGGTCATCAATCCCCTGAGCGCGCAAAATTTCAAACTCAGTCATCAGGCAACCACCGACCCGCTGACCGGGGTCATGAACCGCCGTTCCTTCATGGATCATTTTCAGCTGGAAATGGAAGCTGCCCGCTACAAGTACGAACCCTTATCTGTCCTGGTATTTGACCTCGACCTTTTCAAGACGGTCAACGATACACATGGCCACGACAAGGGTGATCTGGTCCTGCGTGATACCGCCAGCCTGGTCAAGGCGGGTTTGCGCTCGAATGACAAACTGGCACGCATCGGTGGGGAGGAGTTCGCGCTGCTGTTGCCGCATACAACGATAGCCGGCGCCAAAGGCCTGGCAGAAAACCTGCGCAGGTTGATGGAACAGCAGTCAATACAAAACCCACCCCGCACCACAGGCAGTTTTGGCATTGCTACCTGGGACGGACGCGAAAGCCGTGAGAGCCTGTTGAAGCGTGCGGATGACGCCATGTATGCCGCCAAGGCTGCCGGTCGCAACTGTGTCGTGGTCGACGACAGCGTGCACAGGACAAATTGATACGGGCCAGTAAAAATATGTTCAGGTGGATGGCATAAAGCGGTCAGGGATGACGTTTATGCCTTGGTAAGCAGCGTGACAGGCTTGCATCCCTGATGCATATTTCATACAAACAGGGGGTCCCAGATGAAAATCAGAAAAATCGGCCTCGCCTTGCTGGCAAGCACCATGCTGTTCAACGGCTATTCCCTGGCGCAAGCCCAGACCCTGCCTAAAGTCAGCGATGGCATACTGGTCAGTGCCACCGGCATGACTTTGTATACTTTTGATAAAGATGCAGCCGGCAGCGGCCAGAGCAATTGCAATGGCCCCTGTGCCGGAAACTGGCCACCTTTGATCGCACCGGTACAGCTGCCGACAGGTAAATACTCTGTCGTCACCCGCGAGGATGGCAGCAAACAACTGGCTTATGCCGGCAAGCCTTTATATCTGTATGCGGCAGACAAGCAGGTTGGTGATCGCAAGGGTGACAATTTCAAGGATGTCTGGCATATCGTCAAGGAATAATGATGCAGGCAGCAGTTTCTTCAGTACCCGGTCTTGAGCCACCAGATGTCAGACAGCAGACTATTCTGCTTGTGTATCAAAGACATATTAATTTGTCACGACAAGTTAAACCAGATGACAGATGTAAGGAAAATATCTATCCTTTTCCCCTTTGATACCGAATCGGGATATCTGCATGACACAAAAGAAGGACAAGCGATTGCTGGTTGCATTGACGACTGGCATTTTGCTGGCGGCGGCTGGCGCGTTCAGCCCTGTCACCGTACAGGCGGCTGCATTGACCGTTGCTGCCATTCCCACCTATGGTTACGAAATTGTGCGCAGTTATCCGCATGATCCGAATGCTTTTACCCAGGGTCTGTTTTTCAAGGACGGTTTTCTCTACGAAAGCACGGGTTTGCAGGGGCGATCATCGGTACGCAAGGTGAGACTGGAAACCGGTGAGGTATTGCAAAAAGCCGATTTGCCCAGGCAGATTTTTGGTGAAGGTATTACCTGGTGGGACAAGCGCATCGTCGGCATTACCTGGACCAGCCAGGCTGGTTATGTGCTTGATCTTGACAGCTTTGCCTTTCAAAAAGAATTTGCCTATAAGGGTGAAGGCTGGGGCCTGACGCGTAATGACAAAGAAATCATCATGAGTGACGGCACGGCGGAACTGCGCTTCCTTGACCCTGACAGCTTGCGTGAAAACCGCCGCATCAAGGTCACGGCTGCCGGCAAGCTGGTCGAGCAATTAAATGAACTGGAATGGGTGAAGGGCGAAATATTTGCCAACATCTGGCAGACCGACAGGATTGCCAGGATTGATCCCAAAACCGGCAAGGTCGTCGGCTGGATCGATTTGCAAGGCCTGTTGTCCATGGGCGACCGTCTCATGAATCATCCCGATGTCCTCAATGGCATTGCTTATGATGCTGCCAGTGACCGTCTTTTCGTGACGGGCAAGTTGTGGCCCAAGATGTTTGAAATCCGTCTGGTCAAACACTGATACATTTCTCTTTAATTTTCATGCAAAAAATTGCTGTTCGTGTACTGATCGCGGGCCTGAGCCTGTTGAGTTTTCCATCTTATGGCGAGCTTACTGACAAGGGGCTGGAGCCGCGCTTGCGCAAGGCTTTGCAAATCAGAAAAAACGGGCAAGAACGGCAGGCCAGGTCACGCCCCGTGATACTGGCTTACAAGCAGGCCGGTATTCTGGGCAAAGTGCCGCAGCAGCGCGCTGACTATATCGACTTCTACCTCCTGCGCAAGCCTGCCAGCTTCATGGGGCACAGGCTGGTTTTGCTGGAAGAAGAGTACATGGACAGCTATGTAGGCTGCTGTGTCAGTCCTGGCATGGGCCTGGCGGTGCAGGTTCATGGCGACACCAGCACCGTGCAGGAATTTGCGCAAAAAAACGCCTGTACTTTTACTGCCCATGCCGATCTGGCGGAACGGCTCAAGACTTATGGTATCAGCCACTGGCTTCCCAAAGCTGACTATGCGACGCTCAGTTGCCGCGAGCGTGATCTGGCCGTAACCGAGTGACAGTTACTGGGCGATCACAAGCAAGTCATGGCAGACGAAAGATGACAATGCGCAGAGGTTTGCAGTGCGCATTGATTGATGCTTGTGCAAGTTTGCTTTTTTGTATATAAAGTAAGCCTCTGGATTCACTGTTCCCAGTCCGCAAGCAGTTTGCCAACGAGGAGTAAGTCATGTCCCTGCCGCCGAATATTTCATCGGACATTTATCCCAGCCTGACCTATGACGATGCTCCTGCTGCCATCGACTGGCTGACACGGGCGTTTGGATTTACCAAACGCTTTGTAGTCCCTGGCCCCGATAATCGGGTAGAGCATTCCGAGCTGAGCATGGGTAATGGCGTGGTCATGATCAGTTCGCCCAAGCATGATGAGCGCCGCTTCAGTCCCAGGGCATTAAATGGCTATTCCCAGGCTCTCAGCGTTTACGTCGCTGATCCGGACGCACATTATGAGGTGGCAATGGCTGCCGGCGCCACCTTGCTGCGTCCCCTGCAAACCGAAGACTATGGTGCCCGGGGCTATATGGTGACCGACCCTGAGGGACATATCTGGTATTTTGGAAATTATCGGCCAGGTGCATACTGGCCGGAGCAGTCGAATTGAACTCATGGGCCATTCGCCAGCCCATGAAAAGCAGGCTCAGAGACAAAAAACACAGGAGATAAAACATGAAACATCGGGGTAGCTGCCATTGTGGCAAGATTGCTTTTGAAGTTGAAGGTGAGATAGAGAGCGGACTCGCCTGCAATTGTTCCATCTGTCAGCGCAAAGGTTCATTGTTGTGGTTTGTGCCGCGTGCGCATTTGCAACTGCTGACGCCTGAAGCGGCAGCCAGCACCTATATCTTCAATAAACACGTGATCAAGCATAAGTTCTGCCCAAATTGCGGCATGCATCCCTACGCTGAAGGTGTGGACCCAAAAGGGAATCCTGTCGCAGCCATCAATATCCGTTGCCTGGAAGACATAGACCTGGAGGCGATACCCGTGCATCACTATGACGGGCGTGCACTGTGAGGCGGGCGCTCTTCAAAGGCATCTGCCAGTTTGTGGCAGTTGTCAGCCTGGTTGTCAGCTTGTTTCCGGTGCAGGCCGCAGAGATCGCAAGCAATGCAAAGCAGGCAGCAATCATTGCAGAACTGACGCGCCAGGCTGATGCCTGGGACAAGGCCATCATCCGCAAGGACAGGGCTGCCATAGAAGCCAATATGGCCGAGGATTTTCGCCAGATCGATGGTGAAGGCGATGTGGAAACCAAGGCCAGCTTTGTCAATGGACTGGTATCTGCCAAGCTGGAAATCGATCCCTATACGGTGGAAGAATTTGACGTGCGCCTGTACGGTAATGTTGCCTTGCTCAGCGGCCGTACCAGGATGACAGGCCGCTATGATGGCAAACCTTTCAAATCGCATTACCGCTATATAGACATTTATGCCCAGCGTGATGGCAAATGGCAGATTGTCAGTGTGCAGATCAGTAAAATTCCGCAGCAATAAGCAAGTTGACAGAAGCAGTCCGGCAAAAGCCGGATTGCTTCTGTCAAGTGTTATCTGGTGGTAAAGCGCATCACGCCATCTGTTCCCATATTCCTGCTCAGCTTGCCGTCATACCAGAGCTTGTGCAGATGGGCCAGGGCTTCACCGATGGCAAAAGTCAGCTGGTGGGAGTCGAGCGGGCGGCGGAACATGATGGGTACGATATCCATTGCCGATTGCGGCGTGGTGCAGGCTGTCTGGACTTCGGCAAGGCGTTCTGCATGATGGTCCTGCAGTTGCTGCACACGGGTATGCAGGCCCTTGAAGGGTTTGCCGTGTGACGGCAGGATCAGCACATCTTCTGGCAGCGGCAGATACTTGAGCAGGGAATCCAGATATTGCTGCACGGGATTGGCTTCCGGCTCTATCGCAAACACCGAGACATTGGTGGATATGCGCGGCAACAGCATGTCGCCAGAGATCAGCAGGTTCAACCCGGCGCAGTACAGCGACGCATGTTCGGGCGAATGACCAAAACCGGTGATGACTTGCCACTGTTTCTGGCCAATGACGAGGTCCCGCCCTTCCTGCAGGCGTCGATAGGCTGTCGGTACCGTGGGCACCAGCCTGGTGTAATGGGACTTTCTTTCCTGTATCTGTTCCTGCATGACGGTGTCGACCAGCCCATGCCTGCGAAAATGCGGGAACATGGCCGTGCCGTCGGCTCCGGGCAGGCTGGCTGACATCATGCGGGCAAATGCATATTCGCCAGCCGTCATCCAGAGCTGTACATTCCAGCGGCTGCACAGCCAGTCGGCCAGGCCTATGTGATCGGGGTGGCAATGCGTTGCGATCACCCGCACGATGGGCAGACCGCGCATGTGACTGTGCAGGTCGCCAAACAGGATTTCCCAGGCATCGCGGGTTGCATCGCTGGCAATGCCGCAATCAACCACGGTCCAGCCATGTACGTGACCGCGTTCAGTTTCTATCTCGTCTTCCAGCAGCCACAGATTGATGTGATTGAGCGCAAATGGCAAGCCCATGCGTATCCATAAGACGCCAGGTGCAATTTCCATGGTCTTGCCGGTGTCTGGCAGGGTATCGCCAAAAGGGTAGTGCAGTTGTTGTTCTAGCAGGTTCATGGCTGGTCTCGGTTTTCTTATTGTGAGGACTGGCTTCGATGCAGATGGACTGCACCAGAATTTACATTATGGGCGACGCCAGGACGTCTGGAATAGCCTACAATGCGATTTAAAACTATTTGACGTTAACGTTAACTGCGCTTAGTTAAAATTTGCAGCGAATTGTAATCAGAAATCCATTCCTGTGTTTTTCAACAGACTTCAGCCATGGCAACCTACACTATTACCGAACTAGCCAAAGAATTTGATATCACCCCCAGGGCGATACGATTCTACGAAGACCAGGGCCTGCTCAGCCCCAGCCGTGAAGGGCCGGGCGGACGCAACCGTGTCTATACCGCACGCGAACGTACCCATCTCAAGCTGACCCTGCGCGGCAAGCGCCTGGGACTCAGCCTGTCAGACATCAAGAGCCTGGTCGACATGTACCGCTCCCCCAAGGACACCGAGGCACAGTTGCAAAGTTTCCTGGTCGTCCTGGCAAGGCACAGGGCTGCGCTGGAACAGCAGCGCGAAGACATAGAAGTCATGCTTGCCGAGATCAGTGCGCATGAAGAAAAGAGCCATGCCTTGTTGCAGCAGGCCAGTTCCCGGTCAGATTAGGTTTTTCATTTGGCGACATGATTTTGATTTGTGCAGACCGGGTGGAGAGAGGTTTGTCTGGGATGGAATTGCTTTTTTGTAATGTGATCGTGCAGTTGCATGTAATGGACGAAATGCAGCAAAATAATGAATTGACGTTTACGTAAACGTCAATTAGACGTATCATTTTTGTCGGACGTGGTTTTAATCGGCAAACCGGAGTCACTATGAGTCATCAGGCAACATTGGATCACAAGCTGGCCTTGAGCCTGCTGGAAAGCTTTAATGCCCAGGGCACGCTGATGGCCTGGGATGCCCGCCTGACCAGCATTACCCCCGGCGCCTGTGAAATCAGCCTGCCTTACAGTGCTTCGGTCAGCCAGCAACATGGCTATTTCCACGGCGGTGTCATTGGCGCCATTGCCGACTCTGCCGGTGGCTATGCCGCTAATACCTTGTTGATGCCGGTAAGTGAGTGCTTAACTGCGGAGTACAAGATCAATATAGTTGCTCCCGGTGCAGGCGACACCCTGATTGCTCGTGGCAAGGTCCTGAAGGCTGGCAAAAACCTGGTGGTCTCCAGTGCAGAAGTATTTGTGGTGGACAAGGGGCAGGAAAAACTGTGTGCCATCATGCAACAGACTTTGTTTGTGATACCCAAGGCAGAATCCAGGATATAGGATATAAGGCAGTACCAAGGCTGGCATGCTTGATTGCAGATCAGTATCAGTCAGCAGAAACCAGCAATTTCAATTTTATAAAAGTGTGAGGACGACATGCTCCATTTACCAGGCTTGACTTTTGACCATGGCGAAGATATCGCCGCCTTGCGCGAAGCCGTGCAGCAATTTGCCCAGGCAGAAATCGCCCCGCGCGCCGCCGAGATCGACCGCAGTGACCAGTTCCCCATGGATTTGTGGCGCAAGATGGGCGATCTCGGCATCCTCGGTGTGACCGTCAGTGAAGAATACGGTGGTGCCAACATGGGTTACCTTGCCCATATCATTGCCATGGAAGAAATTTCCCGCGCTTCCGCCTCTGTCGGCCTGTCGTATGGCGCCCACTCCAACCTGTGCGTGAACCAGATCAAGCGCAATGGTACGGAAGAGCAAAAAGCCAAATACCTGCCCAAGCTGATCTCTGGCGAACATGTAGGTGCACTCGCCATGTCCGAGCCAAATGCCGGTTCCGACGTCGTCAGTATGAAATTGCGTGCTGACTGGAAGGGTGATCGCTGGGTCTTGAACGGCACCAAGATGTGGATTACCAATGGCCCGGACGCCGACACCCTGGTCGTGTATGCCAAGAATGACCTGGAAGCTGGCCCGCGCGGCATGACAGCCTTCCTCATCGAAAAAGGTTTCAAAGGCTTCAGCATTGCGCAAAAGCTCGACAAGCTCGGCATGCGTGGCTCCCACACTGGTGAGCTGGTGTTTGAGGATTGCGAAGTCCCGGCAGAAAACGTGCTCGGCGGTCTGGGCAAGGGCGTCAATGTATTGATGTCCGGTCTGGATTTTGAACGCACTGTCCTGTCCGGTGGTCCTTTGGGCATCATGCAAGCCTGTATGGACGTGGTCGTCCCTTATGTACATGACCGCAAGCAATTCGGCCAGCCTATCGGCGAATTCCAGCTCATGCAGGGCAAACTGGCGGACATGTATTCCACCATGATGGCCTGCAAGGCCTATGTGTATGCAGTTGGCCAGGCCTGTGACCGTGCCACCACGCCAGAAGCAGTGCGTGCCCTGCGCAAGGATGCGGCCGGTGCGATTCTCTACTCGGCAGAAAAAGCCACCTGGATGGCTGGTGAAGCAATTCAAACCCTCGGTGGTAATGGCTACATCAATGAATACCCGGTAGGCCGCCTGTGGCGCGATGCCAAACTGTATGAAATCGGTGCCGGCACCAGCGAGATACGACGCATGCTGATAGGTCGTGAATTGTTTGCCGAAACCAAGTAACAGGGATTGTTGTAAACTGAGTCTATTTATATGACACATTTGCATATCACTACACCGCTGCTGGAACACCGCGCTCTTTCAGCCAGCCTGGACAAACAGGTCTGGCTGAAGATGGAAAACAACCAGCCTTCCGGTTCCTTCAAATTGCGCGGCATAGGCCTGATGTGCCAGCGTGCCGCTGAGCAGGGGGCAAAACATTTTGTCTGCCCTTCCGGCGGCAATGCCGGTTTTGCTGCCGCTGTTGCAGGCGTGGCCCTGGGCTTGCAAACCACCATTGTCGTGCCGGAAACCACGCATGAAAGTGTGCGTGCGGCAATACGCGCAATCGGTGCGACAGTCATTGTTGCGGGTAGCGTCTGGGACGAAGCCAACCTGGAGGCATTGCGCCTGTGCGAGCAGCCGGGTGCCGTGTATATTCCACCGTTTGATCATGCCGACATCTGGGATGGCAACGCCACAACCATAGATGAAGTGGCGGGCAAGCTCGACTTTGATGTGGTCATCTGCTCAGTCGGCGGCGGTGGCTTGCTCAGTGGCATCGCCCTCGGTCTGGAACGCAATGGCCTCGGCCATATCCCCATCATTGCTTCAGAGACAGAAGGTGCAGCTTCCCTGCATGCAGCCGTGCAGGCTGGTGAACTGGTGACCTTGCCAGCGATCACGTCGATTGCGAGTACGCTGGGTGCGAGACGTGTTGCACAGCAGGCATTTGACTGGACGCGCAAACGCACGATTCACACGGTGACTGTCAGCGATGCCCAGGCCGTGCAGGCCTGCCTGGCTTTTGCCGACGATATGCGCACTCTGGTGGAACCGGCCTGCGGCGCAGCCCTGGCAGTGGCTTACCAGAACCTGCCGGTACTGGCGCAGTATAAAAAACCGTTGATTGTTGTTTGTGGCGGTATAGCCGTGGACTTGGCTAAACTACAGGCTTGGAAAAACCAGTTTCAGTTGACCTGAGCGACCACCATGCCCCACACCTATTTCCCCAAATTGCTGTCTTCGCAAATCGCCTTTGATATCGCCAGAACGATACTTGACGGTTTTGACAGGCACTACCATTTGTTTCGAGCCAGTAGTCAGAGAGCAAAACAGCAATTTGAAACGGGTGACTGGAAAGCCGCACAAATCGCCGCGCGTGAGCGCATAGGTTATTACGACACCCGCGTGCGCGAATGCGTGCAGGCACTCGAAGATGAATATGCAGAAGAAGACTTGAGCGATGAAGTCTGGCGCGAAGTCAAACTGCATTACATGGGCATGCTGATCGATCATCTGCGCCCAGAGCTGGCAGAGACCTTTTTCAATACGGTCTGTACCAAGCTCCTGCACAGGAATTATTACCACAATGATTTCATCTTCGTTCGCCCGGCCACTTCGACCGAGTATCTGGAAAGTGAAGACACGCCACCGAGTTACCGCGTGTATTATCCGGCGACAGATGGCCTGAATTTCACGATCAAGCGCATCGTCACGAACTTCCAGCTGAACGCAAAATTTGAAGATCTTGATCGCGACGTTGCTCTGGTGGAGGCGCGCCTGCACGAGAATTTTGGCCCCGCCAAGCTGGAGCCAAATCATCAGATTCAGGTATTGGCCAGTCTGTTCTATCGTAACAAGTCCGCCTACATCATAGGCAAGGGTATCAATGGCAATAAGGAATACCCGTTTGTCATTCCCATCATGCACAAGCGCAAGGGTGAACTGGTGCTCGATACGGTGATCTTTGACACCATGCTGATTACGGTGCTGTTCTCTTTCACCCGCGCCTACTTCATGGTCGATATGGAGGTGCCATCGGCCTATGTGCAATTCATACGCAGCATCCTGCCCAAGAAGCCACGCAGTGAAATCTACACCATGATAGGTTTGCAAAAACATGGCAAGAATTTGTTCTACCGTGATTTTTTGCATCACCTCAAATATTCATCCGACCGCATAGAAGCCGCACCAGGCATACGCGGCCTGGTGATGCTGGTGTTTGCGCTGCCGTCTTTCCCGTATGTGTTCAAGTTGATCAAGGACAGCTTCCCGCCACCCAAGGAAACCACCAAGGCCCTGATCAAGGAAAAATACCTGCTCGTGAAAAACCATGACCGTGTAGGCCGCATGGCAGACACGCTGGAGTATTCAGACGTAGCTTTTCCGCGCGCCCGTTTCTCAGAAGAATTGCTGGCCGAGATCAGGCAATACGCACCGTCGTTATTGGAAGTCAATGATGACGAAGTCGTTATCAAGCACCTGTACATAGAACGCCGCATGACACCGCTGAACATCTGGCTGACCGAAGCTGAACAGCGCGGTGACATGGATGCCATGGAACATGGCCTCAAAGAATATGGCAGCGCCATCAAGGACCTGGTGGCGGCGAATATCTTCCCTGGTGACATGCTGTATAAAAACTTTGGTGTCACCCGTCATGGCCGTGTCGTCTTTTATGACTATGATGAAATCGAATACATCACCGACTGCAATTTCCGCAAGATACCTTTGCCACGCAATGAAGAAGACGAGATGTCTGCCGAACCCTGGTATCCGATTGCGAAAAATGATGTCTTCCCCGAACAGTTTGGTACTTTTT
The DNA here is from genome assembly GCF_022568815.1 of Undibacterium paludis. Classification (GTDB taxonomy): domain Bacteria; phylum Pseudomonadota; class Gammaproteobacteria; order Burkholderiales; family Burkholderiaceae_D; genus Undibacterium. The sequence continues at coordinate 27,100 of NZ_JAKZHX010000014.1, forward strand.
TGCTAGGCAATCAGAAAGTGAAACAGTATTTCATGAAGCACCATGCTGACCTGCTGACCGCCGATTACTGGCAGGCACGCAAAAAACGCATTGTCGATGGCAAGGTGGATGACGTGTTCCCGTACCCGCAGGAAATCCGTTTTTGCAATCAGAGCAGCATTACAAATTAGTCACTGTGTGTTTGGCATTGCACGCAGAACCGCATTAGTCAGGCAGTCAATCTGCTTTTATTTTTGGAGAACAAGATGAATGATCCTATCGTAATCGTTGGTGCCGCCCGTACCCCCATGGGTGCTTTCCAGGGCGATTTTTCTTCCCTGACAGCCAGTCAACTCGGTGCAGTTGCCATCAAGGCCGCTGTTGAGCGCGCCGGTGTCAAACCAGAGCTGGTGGAGGAAGTCTTGTTCGGTAACTGCCTGATGGCAGGCCAGGGCCAGGCCCCGGCACGTCAGGCTTTGCTGGCGGCGGGTTTGCCGGTTTCCACAGGTGCAGTCACCCTGTCCAAGATGTGCGGCTCTGCCATGAAGGCCACCATGATGGCTTTTGATTCCATCAATGCAGGTAGCAATGATGTCATCGTTTCTGGCGGCATGGAATCCATGACCAATGCCCCTTACCTGATCCCCAAGGCACGTGGCGGCTATCGTATCGGCCACGGCATGATGTATGACCACATGATGCTCGATGGCCTCGAAGACGCCTACGACAAAGGCCGTTCCATGGGTACTTTTGCTGAAGACTGCTCTGCCAAATACAACTTCAGCCGCGAAGAGCAGGACGCTTTTGCGATAGCCTCCGTCAAGCGCGCGCAAGCAGCAACTGCCGATGGCTCCTTCGCCTGGGAAATCGCCCCAGTGACCGTATCTGGCCGCGGCGGTGATGTTGTCATCGACAAGGATGAAGGTCCATTGAAAGCCAAGCTCGACAAAATCCCTGCATTGAAACCAGCCTTCAAAAAAGACGGTACCATCACGGCTGCCTCTTCTTCTTCCATCAATGACGGTGCCGCTGCACTGGTCTTGATGCGCGAATCCAAGGCCAAAGAACTGGGCCTGACACCAATCGCCAAAATCCTCGGCCATGCCAGCAATGCGCAGGAGCCAGGCTGGTTCACCACAGCACCGGTAGGCGCGATCCAGAAGCTGTATAAGAAACTCGGCTGGACGACAGATGATGTAGACCTGTTCGAAATCAATGAAGCCTTTGCGACTGTGCCCATGGCAGCGATGAAAGAACTCGGCATTCCGCATGACAAGGTCAATGTGCATGGCGGTGCCTGTGCGCTGGGTCATCCTATCGGTGCTTCTGGTGCGCGTATCATCATCACGTTGATGGGTGCCTTGAAGAAGCAGGGTAAAAAGCGTGGTGTGGCTTCGCTGTGTATCGGTGGTGGTGAAGGTACGGCACTCGCGATAGAAATGGTCTAAGCAGTGTTTTAAACTCCTTCTACTTCAAGGGGAAATCTGTGGCGCAAAGCATGCTTTGCGAATTCCCACAAATCTCCCCTTGAAGGGGAGGGGATACGAAAATTTTCAAAGTTTGGGAAAACAATGCCAGTCGCTTTAATCATCGGTGCATCACGCGGTATAGGCCACGAACTGGCCATGCAATACAAGGCAGCTGGCTGGCGCGTCATTGCCACTGCACGCAAGCAGGAAGACCTGGCAAGTTTGCAGTCAGCAGGCTGTGAGGCCTTGCCACTGGATGTCACTAATCTGAATGATTGCGCAGGCCTGGGCTGGCGTCTCGATGATGAAAAAATCGATGTAGCGATTTTGAATGCAGGTGTGTTCGGCCCAAGAACAGAGGGCCTGACTGCGCCCGAGCAGCAACAGTTTGATGCAGTGATGCATACGAATGTCCTGTCGGCCATGCGGATATTGCCAATAGTGTTGCCCTTGGTAGAAAGCGCCCATGGCAGGCTGGCTGTGATTTCATCCAGCATGGCATCGATAGGCGAACGCAGTAATCCAGCCGGTTGGTTATACCGGGCCAGCAAGACGGCATTGAATTCAGTATTGAAAGATGTCTCGCTGAGTACCAGCAAAGCCATCTGTGTCGCCATGGACCCTGGCTGGGTAAAAACCGACATGGGTGGTGATGCCGCAGAAATCACCGTCGATGTCAGCGTGGTCGGCATACGCCAGACCCTGGCTGCCCTGAAGCCTGCCGACAATGGCAAATATCTGGAATATACGGGCGCAGAACACGACTGGTAAGTCTACACAAGTATCGTACTCATAAAATAGAAAACAGAACCATCATGCTACTCACACCAGAACACGAAATGATACGCGACGCCGTGCGCGCTTTTGCACAGGAGCGCCTGGTACCCAATGCAGCCCGCTGGGACAAGGAACATCACTTTCCCGCAGAAGAATTAAAGGAACTGGCGCAAATGGGGGCCTATGGTGTGGCCGTGCCAGAAGAGTTTGGTGGCGCTGGCATGGATTACCTGTCGCTGGCCCTGGTACTCGAAGAAATCGCTGCCGGTGATGGCGGTACTTCTACCGTAGTCTCCGTCAACAATTGCCCGGTCTGCAGCATCGCCATGATGTATGCCAATGACGCACAGAAAAAACAATGGCTGACACCGCTGGCACAAGGCGAAATGCTGGGTGCCTTTTGCCTGACCGAGCCGCATGCAGGCAGCGATGCCTCTGAATTGCGCACGACTGCAAAACGCGATGGCGATCATTATGTGATCAATGGTGTCAAGCAATTCATCACCAGCGGCAAACATGCAGATGTCGCCATCGTCATGGCTGTCACTGATAAAGACGCTGGCAAGAAAGGTATCAGCGCCTTCTGGGTGCCGACCAGTACACCTGGCTATATCGTCGCCGGGATTGAACACAAGATGGGCCAGCATTCGTCAGACACTGCACAAATCCTGTTCGAGAATTGCCGCATCCCGGCAGAAAACCTCATCGGTGAAGAGGGTATGGGCTACAAGATCGCCCTGTCTGGCCTTGAAGGTGGGCGCATAGGCATAGCCTCGCAATCAGTCGGCATGGCGCGCGCAGCGTTTGAAGCAGCACTGGCTTATGCCAAGGACAGAACCAGTTTTGGCAAGCCCATTTTTGAACACCAGTCTGTTCAATTCAAACTGGCTGACATGGCGACGCAGATAGAGGCCGCCCGCCAACTGATCTGGCACGCCGCCAGTATGAAAGACGCAGGTAAGCCCTGCCTCAAAGAAGCGGCCATGGCAAAACTGTTTGCCTCAGAAATGGCAGAAAAAGTCTGCTCGGATGCGATCCAGATACACGGTGGCTATGGTTATGTCAGCGACTTCCCGGTAGAACGCATTTATCGAGATGTGCGGGTTTGCCAGATTTATGAGGGTACTTCAGATATTCAAAAGATTTTGATTGGGCGAGCGCTGGCTGGTTAATTTCTCCTTCCCCTTCAATGGTAGGGAATGTCCAGGAAATTTTGAGATAAGGGCGACGAAATGAAAAAAGGTTACAAGCAATTAGTTGACGAAGCCAACGCCGAGATCAAAACCTATAGCGTGGCAGAAGCCCAGGCAAAACTCGCTGATGCCAATGTGCAGTTCATTGACGTCCGTGACATCCGCGAACTCGAACGTGAAGGCGTTGTCCCCGGTGCCTTTCACGCACCACGCGGCATGATAGAGTTTTGGGTTGATCCAGATTCACCTTATTTCAAACCTGTCTTCGGCGAGAAAAAAGAATTTATTTTGTTTTGCGCAGCAGGCTGGCGTAGTGCATTGACCACCAAGACTGTGCAAGACATGGGCCTGGAAAATGTCGCGCATATAGACGGTGGTTTTACTGCCTGGAAAGCAGCAGGCGCACCGACTGAAGAAAAGGTAAAGAAAAATTGAAGACACGCTTTGATATGGTGGCATTTGATTGTGATGGTGTGCTGGTTGATAGCGAGCCAATTACCAATCTGGTATTGAAGGATAGTCTCAATGAACTGGGCTGGGCAATTTCCCTGAGTGAAACCTATGAAACCTTCATAGGCCGCTCCGTGAAAGAGCAAATGCCGTTCATAGAAGAAAAACTGGGGATGACGTTGCCAGAAAATTTTCTGCAAGAATTTCAAAGACGCCGGGACGAAGCCTTGCGTCAGCAGATCAAGGCCATTCCCGAAATTGAGCCGGTACTGAAAAGATTGCAACTGTCAGCCATGCCATTTTGTGTGGCATCTGGTGCAGATGGTAAAAAGATGCAGATTACCCTGGGGCACACAGGTTTGCTGCCTTATTTCGAAGGCAGGATGTTCAGCGGTACGGATGTGGCCAGGACCAAGCCCGCACCGGACGTGTATTTGCTGGCGGCAAAAACACTGGCGGCGCAACCAGAGCGTTGCGTAGTCATCGAAGATACGGTTGCCGGGGTGACCGCAGGTGTGGCTGCAGGCATGCATGTTATTGGCTTTACCCGCAGTAGCAAGGCTGATGCCCTTCTGGCCGCCGGTGCCAGACAGGTCTTTGATGATATGCGCAATCTGCCCGAATTGATTTTGTCGTGATGGTGCTGGATGGCAAGCGAGTAAGTAAATGAAATACATATGCCCTTGTGGCTCGAATAAAAATTTTGATTTGTGCTGCGGCCAGTACATCAGCAGTGCCGCTGTGGCACCTACGGCAGAAGCATTGATGCGTTCGCGCTATACGGCTTATACCCTGAATGATGAAGCCTATCTGCGTGCGACCTGGGATGAAAGAACCTGTCCCAAAGAACGTATCACGCATGATGACCCAACCAAATGGCTGGGTCTGGAAGTAAAGAAATTCAAGGCCGATGGTGATGCGGCGACTGTGGAATTTGTTGCCCGTTACAAGATAGGCGGCAAGGCGCACAGGCTGCATGAACTCAGCCGTTTTGTGCGGTATGAAGGCAAGTGGTTTTACGTGGATGGCAGTTTTCCAGAAAAGTGAAAAAGATAATGACAACTTTAGATTCCAAACTCAATCCCCGCTCTGAAGAATTCAAGGTCAATGCTGCTGCCATGCAAGCCGTGGTGGATGACCTCAAAGATAAAATCGCCAAAATCGCTTTGGGCGGTGGCGATGAAGCACGCAAGAAGCATCTGGCGCGTGGCAAGCTCCTGCCGCGTGACCGTGTGCAGATGTTGTTGGACCCAGGCACGCCTTTCCTCGAGTTTTCGCAACTTGCCGCCTACAACATGTACAAGGAAAAGAATGATGCCGATGCCGCCCCATCTGCCGGTGTCATTACCGGCATAGGCCGCGTGGCCGGGCAGGAATGCGTGATTGTGTGTAATGACGCGACGGTCAAAGGCGGCACCTATTACCCGATGACAGTCAAGAAGCATTTGCGCGCACAGGAAATTGCCGAACAAAACAACCTGCCCTGTATCTACCTGGTCGATAGTGGCGGTGCGAACCTGCCCAACCAGGATGATGTCTTCCCTGACCGTGATCACTTTGGCCGTATCTTCTACAACCAGGCCAATATGTCCGCCAAGGATATCCCGCAGATTGCCGTAGTCATGGGGTCCTGTACCGCCGGTGGCGCCTATGTACCGGCGATGAGTGACGAGTCGATTATCGTCAAGAACCAGGGTACGATTTTCCTCGGTGGCCCCCCGCTGGTTAAAGCCGCTACTGGTGAAGTCGTCAGTGCTGAAGACCTCGGTGGTGGCGATGTGCATACCCGTCTGTCTGGCGTGGTAGATCATCTGGCGCAAAATGATACGCATGCGCTGTCGCTGGCGCGTACCATCGTTTCGCACCTGAATCGCCAGAAGCCACAAACCGTGGTCATGAAAGAAGTCGAAGAACCCAAGTTCCCGGCATCTGAATTGTATGGCGTGATACCGGTCGATACCCGCAAGCCCTTTGACGTACGTGAGGTAATTGCCCGTATCGTTGACGGCAGCCATTTCGATGAATTCAAGGCGCGCTATGGCACTACCCTGGTCTGCGGCTTTGCGCATATCCACGGCATGCCAGTCGGCATCATTGCCAACAACGGCATTCTGTTCTCTGAATCTGCCCTGAAGGGTGCGCACTTCATAGAACTGTGCTGTCAGCGCAAGATACCTCTGGTCTTCCTGCAGAATATCACCGGCTTCATGGTGGGCCGCAAATATGAAAACGAAGGTATCGCCCGTAATGGCGCCAAAATGGTGACGGCTGTGGCGACAGCCAATGTGCCCAAGTTCACCGTCATCATCGGTGGCAGCTTTGGTGCGGGTAACTATGGCATGTGTGGCCGCGCTTACTCTCCACGCTTCATGTGGATGTGGCCAAATGCCCGTATCAGCGTCATGGGTGGCGAGCAGGCTGCGAGTGTATTGGCGACGGTAAAACGCGATGGCATAGAAGGCAAAGGCGGTAGCTGGTCAACCGAAGAAGAAGCAGCTTTCAAGCAACCGATCAAGGACCAGTACGAACATCAGGGCCACCCTTACTATGCATCCGCTCGCCTTTGGGATGATGGCGTGATCGACCCGGCAGATACCCGCATGGTGCTGGGCCTGGGTTTGTCAGCGGCATTGAATGCACCGATACCGGATGTAAAGTTTGGTGTGTTCAGGATGTAAGCCGGATCATGCGAAACCCCTTTCTGCCGGTCCGTATGCCGGTCCTTGTCCTGTTGACACTGTTCAGCCTGATGGCTCAGGCACGCACGCTGCAAGAAGAAAAACAGGCAGAAGAGCAAGCAAATGCAGGTACGGTCAAACTGGCAACCGAGTTGCATGAGTCGGTGACGGCCATCACGGTGGCAGTCAAGGATTTATACGGGCGGGACATCAAAGGTGAAGTGGTGATTACCCAGTTTAAACCCGATGGCGATGGCCCTTTCCCTATCCTGATCTTGAATCATGGTCGTAGCGCCACCAATCGCGCTGCATCGCCGAGGTTCCGTTTTACCCAGCAGGCCAGGTATTTTGTAAAGCGTGGTTTTGCCGTATTTGTACCTACCCGTATAGGCTATGGTGAGAAGGGAACCACGCCTGATCCGGAAGAAAGCGGTAGCTGCAATAACAAGAATTATGCGCCCATGGCCGATGCTGCCAGCAAAGAAATCCTGGCGGTGCTGGAGTATGCCAAAACACAAGCTTATGTCGACGCCAGCCGGGTACTGGTCGTTGGTCAGTCGGTGGGGGGCTACAGTACCGTGGCGGTAGCGGCAAAAAATCCATCAGGTCTGGTCGCTGCCATCAACTTCGCCGGTGGTTCCGGCGGTAACCCGGCCGAGCGCCCCGGCGAGCCTTGCCAAGCCTATAAGCTGGAAAAAATGTATGGCGAATTCGGCGCCGGTGTCAAAGTACCCATGCTGTGGATATATACGGAAAACGATCAGTATTTTGCGCCCAAACATTCCCAGGAATGGCATGCCGCTTTTGTAAAAGCAGGCGGCAAGGCAGAATTCAAATTGCTGCCACCGTTTGCCAAAGACGGTCATACCCTGTTTGCCTCTGGCAGCAAAATCTGGGAACCTCTGGTCAGCGAATTTCTTGAAGCTAACGGCTTTACCAAAACAAGGTAAGGGCAACGAACGAATAATGTGGAATTGCTAAAATGGAAAATATCAAGCTTAGTTACCAGGATTTTGTGGCAACTGTGACATTGAATCGTCCTGATGTACGTAATGCATTTAATGAAATCACCATAGCTGAAATCACCCGTGTTTTCCGTGATTTGGATACGAATGACAGCATTCGTGCTATTGTGCTGGCCGCGAACGGTCCTGCATTCTGCGCCGGGGCTGACCTGAACTGGATGAAAAAGATGGCTGATTACACCCATGAGGAAAACCTCGCGGATGCTGGCCAGCTGGCAGAAATGCTGCGCACCATCTATAGCTGCAGCAAGCCCGTCGTTGCCAAAGTGCAGGGTGATTGCTATGCCGGCGGCATGGGCCTGGTGGCAGCATGTGATATTGCTGTCAGTGTGGATACCGCCAATTTTTGCCTCAGTGAAGTCAGGCTGGGCCTGATACCGGCGACGATTTCGCCGTATGTGATCAAGGCCATGGGTGAGAGTGCTGCACGCCGTTATTTCATCACAGCCGAGCGTTTCACAGCGGCAGAAGCTCACCGTACAGGTTTCGTGCATGAAGTCGTGACGGCAGATGCACTGGATGGCAAGCTGGCAGAAATTGTCAAGGCCCTGGTCAGCAATAGCCCGAATGCAGTGAAGCAGGCCAAGTGCCTGGTTCAGGATGTGGCCAGCCGCGAACTGACCCCTGCGCTGATTGCTGCCACAGTGGAAGGCATAGCGCAGATACGTGCTTCTGACGAGGGACGTGAAGGTGTGCGGTCTTTCCTGGAGAAGCGTAAACCAGGCTGGTTGGCCGGTAGTTAAAAGCAGTTGTAGTGAATCTTTGAAAAGATGTCTTGAGCGAGGGGAGCAAAGATGAAAAAACGCAGATTTGTATTTACTGCCCTTGCCGCATCCTTGTTGGCCACAGCGGGCTATGCGAGCTATCGCAAGTCCACGATCGTGATGACCTCGATACCGGACATGCAGGCAAAACTTGCCAGTCTGAAGTCGGGCAAATTGACCAGTCAAACAGAATGGTCGCCGTATAAAGTGTTTGTGCATCTGGCGCAAAGCATAGAGTATTCGCTGACAGGTTATCCTGAAATGAAACCGGCAGCGTTTCAACACACGGCAGGCAGTGCCGCCTTCTATGCATTTTCTGTCGCCGGTGCCATGAAGCATAACCTGAGCGAGCCCATACCCGGCGCGCCGGTGATTGCCGATAGCGGTGAGACCAATGCAGCAATAGACATGGTGATTGCTGCCTTGCAGAAATTTGAGAGCCATGCTGGCGAGATCAAGCCACATTTCGCGTATGGCGAGCTAAGCAAGGCAGAATTTGCCAAAGCCCATGTCATGCATATAGAAAACCATCTGAAGGCAATGCTGGTGGCTTGAGCGGGTTGCCAGCCTGGTGAATGTAATTTGTTAAATGTCTGGAAATAATTTGAATCAACAGAATGAATGGGTAACACGCAGCCTGCAACATGTATGGCACCCGTGTACCCAGATGCAGCATCATGAAACCGTGCCGCTGATACCCGTCAGCCATGGCCGCGGTGCATGGCTGTTTGACATGGAAGGCAAGCGTTATCTTGACGCCATCAGTTCCTGGTGGGTCAATCTGTTCGGTCATGCCAATCCGCGCATCAACGCTGAACTGAAAGACCAGCTCGACAAGCTGGAACATGCGATGCTGGCCGGTTTTACTCATGCGCCTGTCATCGAATTGTCGGAAAAATTATCGGCCCTGAGCAATCATGCCCTCGGCCATTGTTTCTATGCATCCGATGGTGCATCAGCCGTCGAGATCGCCCTGAAGATGAGCTTCCATGCCTGGCGCAATGGTGGTCAGACTGAAAAACAGGAGTTTATTTGCATACAGGGCAGCTACCATGGTGAAACCGTGGGTGCGCTGGCAGTGACTGATGTGAGCCTGTTCCGCGAAGCCTATGGTCCCATGCTGCAGCGCGCCCATGTCGTCGCTTCACCCGATGCGCGTCTGGCAGGGGCTGGCGAAACTGCCGCCGATGTTGCCAGGCGTGCCGCTGCTGCACTGGAAGCCAAATTGCAGGAGCGTGCAGGCAAGATCGCTGCCGTCATCATAGAGCCACTGGTGCAATGCGCGACCGGCATGGCCATGCATGATCCGGTTTATCTGAAGCTTTTGCGTGAATTATGCGACCAGTACCAGGTACACCTGATCGCCGATGAGATTGCTGTTGGCTGTGGTCGTACAGGTACTTTCTTTGCCTGTGAATCAGCGCATATCTGGCCGGATTTCCTGTGTCTTTCCAAAGGTATCAGTGGTGGTTATCTGCCCTTGTCGCTGGTGATGACCACTGATATCGTGTACCAGGCATTTTATGATGCAGATATGCGTCGTGGTTTTTTGCATTCACATTCCTACACCGGTAACCCGCTGGCTTGCCGTGCTGCATTGGCGACCCTGGCGATTTTTGAAGATGATCAGGTCTTGCAAAAGAATCGCCATAAGGCTGAATTTTTACATGCTGCTTTTGCCGAACTGAAACAGGATGAACGCATACTTCATTTCCGCCAGCAAGGCATGATACTGGCGTTTGATGCCGTGGTTGATGATGCAGAACGCACGGCGACTTTTTCACGCCGCTTTTTTGCCACGGCACTGAAGCATGAACTATTAATGCGGCCCATAGGCCGCACTGTCTATATGATGCCACCCTACATCCTGGAGCAGGATGAATTGAGTCTGCTGGCACGTAAGACCAGACAAGTATTTGAAGAGGTAATGGCATGACCGATGCTAGTAAAAACAATCCCGGCATACGCATTGCCACCCAGCGCAGGTCTCTGGTGCAAGGTTTGCAACAGGAACTTGAGGTACTTGATCAGAAACACCTGCTACGTCAGCGACGTACGGTAGAAACACCATCGGCCCCAACGATGAAAGTCGACGGTCGTGACCTGCTGGCATTTTGCAGCAACGATTACCTGGGTCTGGCCGCCCATCCTCAACTGGCTGCTGCCTTGCAGGAAGGTGCGGCCCTGTATGGTGTCGGCAGCGGTGCATCACACCTGATCAGTGGTCATAGTCGTGCCCATGCTGTACTGGAAGAACGCCTGGCAGAATTTGTCTCGCCGCATATAGACAATGTCCGTGCCCTGTATTTCTGCACGGGCTATATGGCCAACCTGGCTGTCATCACGGCACTGGCGATCAACAAGGACACCACAGTATTTTCTGAAGCACTGAACCATGCCTCATTGATAGATGGTGCACGTCTCTCGCGCGCCGCCGTGCAGGTTTTTCCGCATGGTGATTACACAGCGCTGGAACGCATGCTCCAGCAATGCAAGACCAAGCACAGGGTTGTGGTGACCGACAGCGTTTTCAGCATGGACGGTAATATCGCAGAACTTGGCCCTTTGCTGGCAATTTGTGAACGCTATGATGCCTGGCTCATCGTCGATGATGCCCATGGCTTTGGTGTACTCGGTGCCCATGGCCGTGGTGTGCTTGAGCACCTGAATATCAAGTCGCCCAATCTCGTGTACATGGGCACACTGGGCAAGGCGGCCGGTGTCGGCGGCGCTTTTGTCGCAGCAGATGCCACCGTCATCGAATGGCTGGTGCAGCGTGCCCGCAGTTACATCTACACGACAGCGGCGGCGCCTGCGCTGGCACACGCCTTGCTGACCAGCATAGACATCATAGATGGTGAAGAAGGCCAGCAAAGACGCGCGCATTTGAACAAATTGATCAAACTCTTCCGCGATGGCCTGCATCTGCAGGTCTGGCACGCCTTGCCATCGGATACGGCGGTACAGCCTGTGGTCATCGGTGACAATGCCGCCATGTTGCGGGTGGCCGGCAACCTCATGGACCAGGGCATGTGGGTAGGCGCAATACGTCCGCCTACCGTACCTGTCGGTACGGCGCGCCTGCGCGCCACTCTGTCGGCGGCGCATACAGAAGTGCAGGTATTGCAACTGGTGCAGGCGATTAACCGCCTTGACCAGATGAGTTATGTCGCCCAATGTTTTGCCGAGGTGGCCTGATGCAAAAGCGGCTGCATGATTTCTTCGTGACTGGCACAGATACAGAGATAGGCAAGACCCTGGTCAGCGCTGCCTTGCTGCGTGCGATGCAGGCTCAGGGTTTGCAGACTGTGGGCATGAAGCCCATCGCTGCCGGGGCAGAAATGCATGAAGGTATTTTGCATAATGAAGATGTTGATATGCTGGTCGCCGCTGCCAGCATCAAGACAGAGTTGAGCCTGGTATGCCCCTACCTGATGCAGACTCCTGCAGCGCCGCATATCGTGGCTGAGCTTGAGCAAGTGAAGATAGAGCTGTCGCTTATCGTCAACAGCTATCAGCAATTGCGCGAGCAGGCAGATGCCGTCGTGGTGGAAGGTGTAGGTGGGTTTTGCGTACCCCTGAATGCGCAAGTGACGACGGCAGACATGGCGCAAGAGCTGGCCTTGCCGGTGATACTGGTAGTCGGCATGCGTCTCGGTTGCATCAACCATGCGCTGCTGACTGTCGAAGCCATCGTTGCCCGCGGCCTCAGGCTGGCAGGCTGGGTTGCTAATACTGTTGATGCCAACATGCTGTACCCGCAAGAAAATATAAACGCCCTGCGTGAACGCATCGTTGCGCCCATGCTGGGGCATATTCCCCGTTTGAATGTCCCTGATCATGAGAAGGCAGAAGTGGCCGCCTCGTATCTGGATTTGAGTCAATTGAAGTAAAAGGAAACAAAGATGCAAGCTACTGATACGACTTTGCAAGCCATGCAATTCCAGCCACCGGTCAAGAAGATCGAAGCCGAGACCTGGCCCGTGGATGAAGTACTGGCCCTGTTTGATTTGCCCTTCAATGACCTGATGTTCAAGGCACAGACTGCGCATCGTGCCAACTTCCCTGACGGTGATGTAGAGCTGGCGACACTCTTGTCCATCAAGACCGGCGGTTGCGAAGAAGATTGTGGTTATTGCCCGCAGGCTGCCCGTTACGACACTGGCGTAGAAGCAAAAAAAATTCTCGATGTACGCGAGGTACTCGACGCAGCCAAAGCTGCCCGCGAAAACGGCGCAACCCGTTTTTGCATGGGCGCAGCATGGCGTTCGCCAAAAGACCGCGACATGGAAAAGGTAGAAACCATGGTGCGTGAAGTCAAGGCCATGGGTCTGGAAACCTGCGCCACACTGGGTATGCTGAAAGAAGAACAGGCACAACGCCTGAAAGATGCAGGTCTCGATTACTACAACCACAATCTCGATACTGCGCCTGAGTTTTACAGCAATGTGATCTCTACCCGCGAGTACCAGGACAGGCTCGATACCCTGGGCCATGTACGCAATGCCGGTTTGAAAGTCTGCTGCGGTGGCATCGTCGGCATGGGTGAATCACGCCGTCAGCGTGCTGGCCTGATCGCACAACTGGCGAACCTGAATCCTTATCCAGAATCGGTGCCGGTGAATCATCTGGTGCAGGTAGAGGGTACGCCTTTGCATGGTCTTGACCCGCTTGATCCGCTGGAATTCGTACGCACGATAGCGGTTGCCCGCATCACCATGCCCAAGGCGCGTGTGCGTCTGTCGGCTGGCCGTCGCCAGATGGGTGAAGCCGTGCAGGCCATGTGCTTTTTGGCCGGGGCGAACTCGATTTTCTACGGCGATAAATTGCTGACTACGGCTAATCCAGAAGCGCAGGATGACCGTGTTTTGCTGGATAAACTGGGCTTGAAGACGCGTGGCAAGGTTGAGGCTAAGTCTGGTAGTTGTTCTTGAAGAAGACCTTACTTCTTCAGCACAGAGCTTATTTGAGCACAAAGAGAAAAGATGGAGACACAGAGGAAGCCAAAGCCTTTTTCTGATGACTGAGTAAAGAAAAATTATCGCAACTGATACATCCACCCAAAAGGTTAGAGACATGTTTACCAAAATCCTGATCGCCAACCGTGGCGAAATTGCTTGCCGTGTTGCTGCTACCGCACGCCGCATGGGCATCAAGACTGTCGCTGTGTATTCCGAAGCCGATGCCAATGCCAAGCATGTCGCGGTTTGTGATGAGGCAGTACTGATAGGCCCGGCAGCTGCAAAAGAAAGTTATCTGCGTGCCGACAAGATCATAGAAGTGGCCCTGGCAACGGGTGCACAGGCTATCCATCCGGGTTATGGTTTTTTGTCTGAAAATAGTGAGTTTGCTGAAGCCTGCGCCAAAAACGGTATCGCCTTCATCGGCCCGCCAGCCTCGGCGATAGAAGCCATGGGTAGCAAATCTGCCGCTAAATCCCTGATGGAAAAAGCCCATGTGCCCCTGGTGCCTGGCTACCATGGCGACAACCAGGACGCTGATTTCCTGCAAACCGAGGCTGACCGTATTGGTTACCCGGTGCTGCTCAAAGCCAGTGCTGGTGGTGGTGGCAAGGGCATGCGTGTTGTCGAGAAATCGGCTGACTTCAAGGATGCACTGGCGTCCTGCAAACGTGAAGCCATCAACTCTTTTGGGGACGATAAGGTACTGGCAGAAAAATACCTGCAAAGGCCGCGCCATATAGAAATCCAGGTGTTTGCCGATACCCATGGCAATTGCGTTTATCTGTTTGAACGCGATTGCTCGGTACAGCGCCGCCATCAAAAAGTACTGGAAGAAGCACCAGCACCCGGCATGACGGCAGAGCGCCGCGCTGCCATGGGTGAGGCTGCTGTGGCTGCTGCAAAAGCAGTGGGCTATGTTGGTGCAGGTACTGTGGAATTCATTGCCAACCAGGACGGTTCTTTCTATTTTATGGAAATGAATACGCGTTTGCAGGTGGAGCATCCGGTCACGGAAATGATCACTGGTACTGACCTGGTTGAATGGCAATTGCGTGTGGCTGCCGGTGAAAAATTGCCGCTGCAACAGAATGAATTAAAGATCCATGGTCATGCCATAGAAGCGCGTGTGTATGCAGAAAATCCAGAAAAAGGCTTCCTGCCATCGATAGGTACGCTGCGCCATGCACGCACCCCGGTGGCTGTGAATTTTGAACTTGGTGGCACGACTGATCCTGCGGCTTTCCGTATCGACAGTGGTGTGCGTGAAGGCGATACGATTTCGCCTTTCTACGATCCTATGATCGCCAAGATGATCGTCTGGGGCAAGGACAGGAAAGAAGCACTGATGCACATGAGTCAGGCATTGGCGCAATACCAGATCGTCGGCCTGCACAGCAATATCGCCTTCCTGTCGCGTCTGGTGAACAGCACGGCTTTTTCTGGCGCTGATCTGGATACCGGTCTCATAGAGCGCAATCAGGCAGAACTGTTCCCTGCACCCGCAGCAGCCAGCCTGACGACGCTGGCTCTGGCAGTCGTGTCCCTGCTGAACTCAGAAAAATCTGCTGGCACAGACCCATGGCAATCCAGCCACGGCTGGCGCATGAACAGTCTCATGCAACGCAGCCTGCAATTCACGGAAGAAGAGCAGACGCATGATGTGCAGGTGACTTATCTGGCCGATGGCTGGCAAGTACAGGCTGGTGAATCGACAGCACAGGTCAGACTGGCACTGGCGCATGAAAATGATATCGTCATCAAGATTGCCGACCAGACTGTCGCTGCGACCGTGGTGCGCGATGGTGAACATGTCCATGTCTTCAGCCAGGGCAGGCATACTGATCTGCATTACATCGATGCACTCGCGCATGCCGGTGAAGCCGAGGCAGAAGCCGGCCGCCTGACTGCGCCCATGCCAGGCAAGATCGTCGCCGTACTCGTCAACAAGGCACAGGAAGTGAAGAAGGGGGATGCCCTGCTCATCATGGAAGCGATGAAGATGGAACATACCATCTCTGCACCGCATGATGGTGTCATTGATGAAGTCCTGTATGCGATTGGTGACCAGGTGACTGAGGGCGCGCAGTTGCTGGCGTTCCAGCAGTAAGCTCGCCTGGAGTTTGTACAGTAAAGCCAGCACAGTTGTGCTGGCTTTTTTTTCTGTAAAACAAAACAGATATACCAACAAATCACCTCGCTGTGCTACTTGTACAAAACGACAGGCAAGTCCATCATGGAAACCTGAACAAGAAAAATTTATAAACACGCTTTTTCATTACCTTGCCCATAATTCGAAATCACCATGACCGCACTCTCGATCAACATCAACAAAATCGCCCTGCTGCGCAATTCGCGTGGCCGTAACTATCCCGATGTACAGGCATTTGCTGCCCGTTGCCTGGATCTTGGTGCGCATGGCATCACTTTACATCCGCGTCAGGACCAAAGGCATGCCCGTTATTCAGATGTGGAAACCTTGGGCTTACTCTGTCAGGAGCGCGGTGTGGAACTGAATGTAGAAGGCTACCCTGCGCCGGAATTTCTCGATGTCGTCAAACGCAACAAACCGGCGCAATGTACGCTGGTGCCGGATGCGCCTGACCAGCTGACTTCTGACCATGGCTGGGATTTGCGCAGGGATGCAGACTTTTTGCGCCCTGTGCTGGCTGAGCTGAAAGCCCTGGGCATACGCAGCAGCCTGTTTGTCGACTACGATAACCCTGAGCTGCATCTGGCGAAAGAGCTCGGTGCTGATCGTGTAGAACTGTATACCGAACCCTATGCCGAGCATTTTGGTACAGCGCAGGGGGAGCAGATACTCCAGGGATTTCTGCAGGCTGCCAAACGGGCCCAGGATGCCGGTCTTGGTGTCAATGCCGGCCACGATCTTAACCTCGATAATCTCGGTAAATTCCTGACTATCCCCGGCATACTGGAAGTGTCCATAGGTCATGCAGTGATCGTCGAATGCCTGGAATCTGGCATCACTGACGTGTTGGCAAAGTATGTAAAAATCTGTGGATCACGCTAATTATTGTTCAATTTGCAATGAAAATTGAAAAGCAAAAAAATGTTAACTTTTTCCTTGAAGCCTGCAATTAATTGACCTACATTGGGGTAACAGTGGTCACGAGCCACCGTGGTTGATGTGTCTGTGTTCAGTTTATCGAGTATGGGGTAACAGGATCATTGGCGCAGTATAAGGGCAAACCATACGAAAGCATGGGACGCAAAACTAGAGGGCCCTCGCATTCTTGCAGGTGAATGCAAGACCGGCAGGGTAGCCAGATACCGTAATCCGCATAGGCGGTTTTTCGTAAAGAGGCAGGTCGCTCATGAACAACATGTCTTCGGCGCTCGCGGGCGCTTCCAGGAAAATTCTCATTGCTGTATTTGGTCTGTCTGATTACGAGTTACGCCTGGTGCGCAGCGTACTTAGCTTGACAATGGTCAGTGGTCGCAAGCATTCTTATGCACTGTTTGATGCTGCTCAGATCGCTGCCCCCGACATTGTCATCCTCGATCCAGACAATATCCAGGCCCGGACTGCTCTCCAAACCTTGATAGAGTCGCGCAATATTTCTGAACCTGCCACCGTATTTATTTCAAACGCCGGCCAGGCCAGGCCAGGCAAGTATCACCTGCTGCACCCTCTGGTTCCGACCAAGATGCTGGCCTTACTGGACCAGGTTGCTGATGAACTGGACCGGGTTTTGCCAGCATCACCGTCACCGACCGCTACGGTAGCGTCACTTGTATCTCCAGCTTCCCAGACAGAATTGCCGGATCAGGTCGTGGCCCAGCCTTTGTTGCAAAAACCGACCACTGCGCCAGTATTACAAACTGCTCACCGTGCCCTGATCGTAGATGACAGCCCTACGGCCAGAATCAAGATAGACCTGGAATTGCGGTCCATGAAAATTGCTTCCGACTGCGCTGAAACCGGTGAGCAAGCTTTGCAAATGCTTGAGAAAAAAGCTTATGACATCATCTTCCTCGACATCGTCATGCCTGGTGCTGATGGCTACGAAATCTGCAAGATCATACGCCGTCACCCTCAGACCAAGCGCACGCCAGTCGTCATGCTGACCAGCAAGTCTTCTCCATTTGATCGCATCCGTGGTTCGCTGTCCGGGTGCAGCAGCTATCTGACCAAACCTGTGGAACATCTGAAGTTCCGCGCCGTGGTTGAAAAAATCCTGGCCACAGATGATGCCATCTTCACGATGGACAAGGGCCATGACCTGGCAATGGGGACCTGATTCAGATCGACAGACAGCTGTCTCAAAAACGATTTTTGTACCTGTGTCCTGATCCCAGGGCACATAGCTTAGCAAAACTCTCAGGAGCTGATCATGAGCATGAAAAAAGCACTCGTAGTTGACGATTCCAGCGCTGAACTGGCCAATATCAAATCCATACTGTCCGATGCAGGTTATCTGGTGGTGACAGCGTCCAGCGGCAAGGAATCGCTGGAAAAAGCCAAGGCAGAAAAACCGTCCATTATCTTTCTTGATATCGTCATGCCTGAGATGGACGGCTACGAAGCCTGCCGCAACCTGACACAAGACCCTGCGACCAAGGACATCCCCATCGTATTTGTCAGCAGCAAGTCGCAAAAAGCTGATCGCATCTGGGGACAGTTGCAGGGGGCCAAAGGCTACGTTTCCAAGCCTTACACAGCTGACCAGATCATCGACCAACTGAAAATCGCTGCCTGATGACATAAGCCTGGAAGTAGCAGGTCATTTACAAGCGGAGTTGTCATGAGTCAAATTACGTCCGGCGATGCCGGTCAGGCCAGGGAATGGCTGCCTCCCAGTGTTGCCTTGCAGCGCTTTACACCACCGGGTGACTTGCTGTGGACCGATGCCGCGCCAGTAATTGAAAGAAAACGCTACGGCTACCGTGTCGGATCGCTCAACCTGCTGATCAGGGCAGAGGTTGGCAGTGAAGTGATACGGCCGCAAGCGCTTGCACCTTTGCCTGGTGCGGCCAGCCACCTGCTTGGCCTGATCAATTTGCGCGGCAATCTGGTACCTGTCTTTGACCTGGGCCTGGTGTTGTCTGGCCGACGTTCGGAAATCACTGCCGGTAAATTATTCCTGATACTGGACAAGGCAGAAAATGCTGTCGGCATGCTGATAGACAGTTACCCCCAGCCTTTGACTGCGTTGCGCACGATTACGCAAATGCCGCAATTACCGGTTTCGCTGGAAGCGCATGTACCTGCAGCTTACGTGAAAGACGAGAAGGTCTGGCTGGATTTTAATCACGAAAGTTTTTTTGAAAAACTCAGCCGTAGTTCCTGAGCCCAATTCCAATATTGATTTTCAAATTAGACCCGGATCGACAGCAGGTAATTCGCACCACGACAATCTGATTCACTGTTCTTTGTTGATGTTCCACCTGTGGAGAGCAAAATGAAATTACGTACGCCGAATATTGGTACCCGGCTGAGTCTGGGTTTTACCGCAGTGTTGTTGTTGCTGGCAATCACAGCCTGGCTGGCTACATCCAACCTGAAGTCCATCAATGAAGGTACGCACCGTATTGTGGATGGTAGCTATCCCAAGGTAGTGCTGGCATACAAGATGCTCGGTAATGTCAATGCGAACGCACGTTCCATGCGTAATATGCTCTTGCTCAATGATGCTGCGGCGATAGAGAAAGAACAGCAACTGATTCTGTCCCGCAGGCAGAATCAGGATGCCAATATTGCCGGTTTTGAAAAGCTGATCGCCAGTGATGAAGAGAAGGCCATCTTCGATACGGCAACTGAAGCCAGGAATAAATATGGTGTTGCGCAAAGGGAGTTCCTGCGTCTGGCAACCGAAGGCAAGAAGGCCGAAGCCAGCGCCTGGCTTCTGGGGAATCTGCAGGCTGACCAGGAAAAATGGTTTACTTCCATGGATACCCTGATCGACTATCAAACCAGGCTGGTGAACAAGGACGGTGCAGCCGCCGACAGTACTTACCAGAATTCAAAAAATATCCTGTTGGCGGTGGCTGCTGCATCCATCCTGCTGGCTGGTGCAATTGCTTACCTGATGACACGCAGTATCACCCGTCCGGTTACACATCTGATTGGCGTCATGCAGAAATTGACGCAAGGCGACGCAACAGTACGTGCCAATAGCAAACTGCCCGACGAGATCGGCAAACTTTCGCGCCAGTTCGACAGGATGGTGGATGAGCGTGAAGCCAGCCGCAAGAGCATAGAAGAAGAAAATGAAAAGCTCAACGAATCTGTGCTGGTCTTGTTGCAGGCGGTGGCGCAACTGGCGAACAGGGACCTGACAGTCAAGGTCCCTGTTTCTGCTGACGTGACCGGCGCGGTATCCGATGCGCTCAACCTGCTGACCAGTGAAACAGCCAAGGTGCTACGCGATGTAAGTAATATTTCTGCCGACGTGACCGAGGCGACGCTGAAAGTGAAAGAGCAGTCAGATAACGTGTTGGCTGCGGCGGCAGAAGAAAGGCTGGAAGTGGAACACACCACGGTGTCACTGTCGACAGCATCAGAAGAAATGCGCACTATTGCCGACCTGGCCCAGAACTGCAATCGCGCTGCTGACAATGCGATACGCTCCACCAAGCTGGCGATGGAAACCGTAACCAGTACAGTAGGCGGTATTAACAGCACCCGTGAAATCATCCGCGAAACTGAGAAGCGGATCAAACGCCTGGGTGAACGTTCACAGGAAATTTCCGGTGCCGTCGGCCTGATCAATGCGATTGCGGAACGTACCCATATCCTGGCGCTGAACGCCAGCATGCATGCGGCATCAGCCGGTGAAGCAGGCCGCGGTTTTGCGGTGGTTGCGGATGAGGTGCAAAGGCTGGCAGAAAATGCGCGCCAGGCGACTTTGCAAATCTCTGGCCTGGTCAATAACATCCAGCTGGAAACATCCGATACGGTCAATACCATGAATTCGGCCATTGCCCAGGTTGTGGAAGGCAGCCGTCTGGCAGAGCAGGCCGGTTTGCAGATGCAGGCAACACAGAATGCTACGACAGAATTGGTGGAGTCGGTACAGCAGATTGCCGTCAAGTCTCAGGACCAGGCCAAGGCCAGTGAAGAATTGCTTGATCGTGCTATACAGATCAAGAAAACCAACCAGGTGACCAGTTTGCAACTTGATGAGCAGTCCGCACAAACCAATAACCTGGTGGAATACGCCAAGATGCTGTTGTCCACAGTCCGTGTATTCAAGTTGGCAGCCTGAACAGGCAAATGTGTTTTTGATTTTGAATTTTGGGTAAATCCAGAGCAGGCCCTGATTGCATCAGGCCGCAAGCAAGGCAGGGCTGCTCATCACAAAGTCTGAGGCGATATGGAACAGCTAGAAAACCATGCTACAGATTTCAGCCATATTGTTCTCGGCGCCCTGGACGAAGTGTTCAATGCCCTTGAAGCCGATACTGTTCATTCGACCGATGTCAGTGAAGTCACGCGCGCGCTGGCCTGTTATATAGAGCAGTTACGTCGCATCCGTGCGGCTGCTTCAGCGGCAGACATGCCTGGTCTGCATTGGGTCTGTGCTTTGATAGAGCGTAATCTGATCAGCCTGCATAACCAGAATCGTCATCTCAGTGAAGAAGAGTACTGCCTGCTTAATGAATGGCCAGACCTGCTGGCAAGCCACGCGCTGAACCATGGTGACAAGAACATAGAAACCCTGATTACCCATTTGTCGACTGCCAGCTGGCCTTTGCCCCTGAGTCAGATCGACAGCAATGAATTAAGGCAGTTGCTCAACACCGACCCTTTGACACCGGTTGATGAAAGTGAAGACCCACCGCCGCTGTTTCTGGTGCCGTCTGTGGAATCTGTGAGTGAAAAAAATGTGGAAGGTGAAGCAGAAGTAAATCGTGTCGATGCAAACACAGTTACGAATGCAGACGCTGGCGCCAGTGAAAATTCCAATAGTCATCGCGGCGAAGATACGCATCCGGTGCCAGCACCGGGGCCGGAAACCGTGGCAGAAACCCAGGATATCAGCGTAACGGATGTACTGGATGCGGAAATTGAACAGTCCATGGATCTGAATTTGTCCTCTGGCCTGCATGATGCCATTGATGCCCTGGTCATGACCCTGGCTGCCGATGAGAATTTTGGCCATGGTGGTGAAAGCGATACCACGACCCTGCAATGTTATGCAGCCCAGCTACAGGCCTTTTCCACCTGTGCGTCCCAGTTGGCGATGCATGCCATTGCCGATGCTTCTCATGGTTTTGCGGATGTTGTCAGCATGCGTTCAGAAACCCGGCAGACCCTGGATGAAACCGAACTGGCCATCCTGAACCGCTTCCCGTTGATGCTGATGGATGGGATCGCTGATCCGGAAAATCCCGAGTTGGTAGCAGGCTTGCTCGATGTGATTTATGACCCTGTATGGAATAAGGAAACACCAGACCTATTGACACAGACGGAACCCGAACCAAACGACACAAGTTTTGAACATCGCTATGTGGCCGGGCAGGAAATCAGTGAAGACATGCTGCATCTGTTTGCCAAGGAATTTGGCCTGATGAGTGACATGCTGGCAGAAGACCTGGCAGCAGTCATGACAGCTGATCAGGAGAAGCTGGCTTTGGCCAAACAAAACTACGTTGATGCTTTGGTACGCGTAGGGTCAACCGCCGCATCCGTCGGCCTGACCGCATTGAACCAATTGCTGGGTATCGTTGCCAGTCGTGTTGCCTCGGTGAACGGTGCGCCAGACGATCAGCAGCATGCCTTGCTCGGTGAATTGCCTTCACGTTTGCTCAATTATCTGCAGCAACCCACAGATGAAGTGGCTGCCCTGGAATTACTGAGTCTGGTGCTTGACGCTGCCTGGCCCGCTGGTGATGCGCCGCCAGCCGGTGAAAACCTGTTTGCTGAATTGATCAATGTGCAGGTGACTGTCGCCGAGGGCGAAGGAACTGAAGAGGCCATCGTCGTCACAGCCAGCGATGTGTCCTTGCAACTGCCCGATGATTTGAATACAGAACTGTTTGATGGGCTGCTGCAAGAATTGCCTGTGCAGGTGAATAACTTTACGTCGGCCATAGAAAAATTTTCCAGTGGCACCGGCAGCATGCAGGATATCGAGCAAGCCAAGCGCGCAGCGCATACGCTGAAAGGAGCAGCAAACACCGTGGGCGTGGCAGGTATCGCCAATCTGACCCATCACCTTGAAGATTTGCTGATAGGTCTTGGCAACACGCGCAGCCTGCCCGACAAGGATCTGGCGGACTTGCTGACCGAGGCTGGCGACTGCCTTGAAGCCATGGGCGAAGCTGTCATGGGCAGCGGTTCCGTGCCGGAACAGGCACAGGAAATCCTGCAGCAAGTCTGTGACCATGCGCGCCTGATGCGCAACGGTGAGTCGGGAGTGGAGCAAATCAAATTGGTCACAGAGGATGATGCTGTCGATCAGAAGCAGCCTTCCGCGGAAATGCAGACCGGCGGCGTGGTACTGGATTTGGTGGAACCAGGTTCACATGCAGCTGAACCCATGCTGCGCGTGCCTGCCAAGGTCATTGATGAATTGCTGCGGCTGGCCGGTGAAAATGTCATCTCGAATGCGCAAATCCAGGAGCAATTGAAGCAGACACAGAAGCAGTCCAAGGCCATACAGAAACATGACATCCTGTTCCAGAAACTGATTGCCGACCTGGAAACCCTGGTTGATGTACGTGGTATGGCTGGTCCGCAAAAGATGGCCAGCATCAACGCGCATGACGGTGATTTTGATCCGCTGGAATTTGAACGGTATAGCGAGCTGCATACCATTACAGCGCAACTGGTGGAAGCGCGTACCGATGCGTTCGAGATGTCCAACCACATCGATGAACAGTTGAAGGGTCTGGCGGAATTGCTGGAAGTGCAGCGCCGCCTGCAAATGGAAAACCAGCATGCCGTCATCCGTACCCGCCTGGTGCCGGTTACTACTGTCGTCTCGCGTCTGCAGCGCAGCGTACGCCAGACTTGCCGTTTGCTGGACAAGCAGGTCAACCTCAACATACTCGGCGCCAATACCAATATCGACAGCAATATGCTCAATGATCTGACCGATCCCCTGATGCATATCTTGCGCAATGCGGTGGATCATGGCATAGAGGATGCGGGTGCCAGGCACACAGCAAGAAAACCTGTAATCGGACAGATAGAATTGAGCTTCGCCCGCGAAGGCAGTTCCATCGTCGTGCGCTGCAAGGATGACGGCGCCGGTCTGGACTATGAAGCCATACGCCGTACAGCAATCAAGCGCAGGATGATCAGTGCTGACCGTATCCTGTCAGAAGAAGAACTGGCCCGGCTGATACTGATGCCGGGATTCTCCACCCGAGAGATCAGTACCCAGACTTCAGGACGCGGCATAGGCATGGACATGGTGCATGCGCGTATTCTGGAAATGAAAGGCTCACTGAACCTGCGCTCTGTCGCCGGCCAGGGCCTGGTGGTGGAATTGCGCCTGCCAGCCAGTCTCTTGTCTGAACATACCTTGATGGCGCGTGTAGGTGGCAACATGATGGCCATCTCCAGCCGTCGCATCATCGACATCCATTACATCACTGATGCACAGATAGACATGATCGCTGATCAACAGGTATATCGCGTCGGCGATGCCGTACATAAATTGCTCAAGCTCGAACAGTTGCTGAATATGCCGGCCAGGCAAAAAGACGCACACAGCTATGGTTACCCTGTATTGCTGATCAGTACGGATACGGGTGCCACCTGTGCGATCCAGGTGCCTGAGCTGGTGGATGGCCGCGAAGTCGTTGTCAAGAAATTTGGCCGCTATGTGCCGCGGATACAGGGCACCATCGGCGCGGTCATTCTCGGTGACGGCAGCGTCGCACCTGTCATTGATTTGCCTGAACTGCTGAGAGCATCAACCAGGCAGGAGTTTGCCGTGGACGAGGCTTATGTCTCTGTGTCCACTGATACCGCTGCGCAGGTCAGCCATGTGCGTACTGCGCTGATTGTTGATGATTCCCTCTCTGCACGGCGTGCTACTGCACAAATCATGCGTGATGCAGGATATGAGATACGTACCGCCATTGACGGCCTCGATGCAGTGGCCCGTATTGATGAAGAGTTGCCCGACGTAATCCTGGTGGATATGGAAATGCCGCGCATGAATGGCCTGGAACTGACCAGCCATGTACGTGCACGCAAATTGGCCAAACATATTCCTATCATCATGATCACTTCGCGCTCCACGCAAAAACACCGGCAGCAAGGTGACGCCGCTGGTGTCGATGCTTACCTGGTCAAGCCCTTCAGTGCAGATGCCTTGCTCCAGCATATCAACCGTCTCACTGGCAATACAGGAGTCTGATCATGGGTGCAATGATGCCGGGCATGCAGCAAGAGGTGCGCAATCGCATATTGCTGTGCATCGATGAGTTGCAACTGATGTTGCCGCAGGGAGAAGTCTGTGCCGTGGAATCGGCTGCTGATGTCAGGCGTGACGAAACACTGGCGCCTGCCATAGGGCAGATTGCCTATCTGGGGCAAAACTGGCCGGTGTTGTGCCTCGATGGTGAATTTACCGCAATGGATGTGTTGGCCCCTGGGCGGCGTGCGTGTGTGATGCTGGCGACAGGCAAAGGTTTTCTTGGCCTACTCTGTGATGATGTCAGGGTATTGAAGCAGCCAGGGACTGAGGACTATTCCCTGCCCGTCGCCATGCGGACCGCCAATACACCGGTACGGGCTTTAATGCAGTTTGAATCAGGGCTGGCCTGCATCAGTGACACCAGTCACTTGCTGCAATTTGGCGCCATGGCTAAGGTCTTGCAGCAAGGGAGGAGCTAAACATGGCTGGTGCAAACGCCTGGATGCTGGATGTTGGCGATGGTAAACGTGTTGCTATTGGTCAGCGCGAACTGATACAGATCATCGATGGTACGGATAGTTTTACAGTACCGCTGGCACCGCCCCATATGCGTGAAGTGATCTTCTGGCAGAAACGGGCCGTACCTGTCATGCAGTTACCCATCTGCGTTGGTGGTGAGGCTTGTGAAGGCAATATACTGGCCCTGGTTGCTTACCTTGATAGTGATGGCAAGACAGCGGGTCTGGGCGCGATACACCTGGCTGCACCACCTGTACGTGTGTATGTCGATGACGGACAGGCCGCTAGCCTGGATGACGAAAATCCGGCATGGCGTGACCTGGCCATATCCTGTTTTGAACAAGGTGGCAAAACCGTGCCGGTCCTGCATCTGAGCCGTATCTTTTCAGCACTTCATTGACGATCAAGAAGATCTTGCAGCCTGGTATAAAAAGCCAGGTCTTTGGTGTGCTGGCCGCCTGGTTTTCCAGACGGTGTCTCTGTCAGAAAATTCAGCGCGTTCAGAACGATGTCACGATAAGTATCCAGCCTGTCGCTGACATGTTGGTCAGCGGGCTTGATTTGCTCACCGCTGCCAGCCCTGCCAAATATGGCACTATGCATGATCAGGCTGTAGGTCATGACATCGTCTTCATCCATGTCATCCACCATGTTGGCCCAGGCTTGCAGGAATTCTGCTGGCGCATCACGCGGCGGGAAATGCATGGTGATGGCTGCACCGATTTCTTCCTGATGATTATGACTGAGATCGACGCTATAGCCATCTGGTAATAGCAGATTGGTTGCGCCTTCCCTGCTCAGAGTAGAGGTGTTGATGGTCTCCGCCAGGCCATGTACGTGTTGTACTACGGCGAGTTGATATGCGGAAAGGTTTTTCAGGAAACCCTGGGGATCGCTGATGCCATTGCTGTTGTAAGCCTGGTTAAGTATGCAGGCATAGGCCAGGGTATCTTGCGCGCTGGTGCCGCGCCGCCTGGCCATTTCTGAATAGAGATCACCCATGACCGAAGGTTTATTGTCCTGATCAGGCACGCCATTGGACGCCAGCGCGAGGCTGCTGTCGATACCTGCCTGTTCGTCCGCATAGCCTGCATAGGCTGCCTTGAACTGTTCGTAAAAGTAGCTGTCAGGGGTTTTGGGGGCAACATACAGCTGTGATAATTTTAAGCCCTGCTGACTGACCAAGCTGATGCTCATAGCCCCTCCGGCAAAAAAATTGGCAACAACCAGGATCTACATGGCAGGAATAATTGACTTTAACCCTGATGGTGACGTTGTCGACAAGTAGAAAATAAAGCTTGTGTTCAAATATTCTGCACCTTAAAAGCCTGGCTTGCCAGTTCAACGCATGCCATATCTGCGCATTTTGTTTAGTAAACCAACGCGGGAAATGCCAAGTTGCTTTGCAGCATGGGTGTGGTTGTGTTTATTGTCGTCCAGGGCTGCGAGTATCAGGCGTTTTTCCAGGGTGGCCACTTGTTCTTCGAGCAAACCACTTGCTGTAGCGGTCGGCGGGTCAGCGACTTCACCGCAGGCCAGGGCCAGGTCATCGACAGCAATGTCCGGCAAGTCGCCCGCCAGGGCTGAAGCGGTTTGCAGACAGTGCTGCAATTCCCTCACATTACCGGGCCAGGGGTGGGAACTCAGCCATTCCAGCGCAGCCGGGGTCAGGCGCTTTGCTGGCTTGGCACGGGCAGCGATGGACTGGGCAATCAGGGCGATGTCTTCGGCTCTGTCTGCCAGGGACGTAGTGCGCATTTGTATGCCTTTCAGGCGATAGTACAAGTCGTCGCGAAAACTTTTTTCTTCTACCATCACCGCCAGGTCACGATTGGTAGCGGCGACGATGCGCACGTCGACGCTGAGTTCGGCACGGGCGCCAATGGCAAAAAAACTGCCGGATTGTAAAAAGCGCAGCAACTTGACCTGCATGGCCAGTGGCATTTCGCCAACTTCATCGAGGAACAGGGTACCCCCATCCGCAGCGGCGATCAGGCCCTTGCGGTCACGGTCAGCTCCGGTAAAGCTACCCTTGCAATGGCCGAATAATTCACTCTCAAACAATTCTGCCGGTATTGCGCCGCAATGCACGGCGATAAAGGGTTTACTGGCGCGCTTGCCGTGGGCATGCAGGGCACGCGCTACCAATTCCTTGCCGGTACCACTGGGGCCGGTGATCATCACTGGCACATCGGTAGGCGCGATACGCCTTACCAGCGAGCGCAACTCGCTGAGTTCATTGCTGATACCCAGCAAGCCCATGGTATTGTCGTCGGGGGCGGCGCGGTTACGCCACTCTGCCAGTTCTTTCTCAAGACGGCGTTTGCTCATTGCCCTTTCCACCACCACGCGCAAAATGTCCGGGTCCAGCGGTTTGGGCAAGAAATCCCAGGCGCCAAGCGCAATCGCACGTAAAGCCAGTTCACGATCAGCATGACCGGTCATTACCACCACTGGCACTGGCGCCAGACCTGGTAACAAGGCCAGGCCTTCATCAGGCGTAAAAGATGGTGGCAGGGCCAGATCAAGCAAGACCAGGTCAAAGTCATTACTGGCGACCAGTTCTTCCACCTGTTCTGCCGTGGCTGCCAGTTTGACGATATAGCCCAGGCTGGCCAGCCAGTTGCCGCACAGGCGTTGAAAAGCTGGTTCATCATCGACCAGCAGTATGGTCTGTGTGTTTATATTGTTCATGTTATAGATTTCACTGAAATTGCCAGAGGCAGGTAAAGTTCAAAACAGCAATTCCAGCCCGGGCAATTGACCAGGGCGACGCTGCCTCCATGTGCTTCGGCCATCCTTCGTACTATGGCCAGGCCGAGGCCGGTACCACCGGGACGACGGCTCTTGAAAGGCTGGAACAGATTGACTATCAGCTCGGCGGGCACGCCAGGACCGTTATCGCAAATACGTATTCTCAGCAATTGGCTATCGCTTGGTTGTTGTGCCTCTATGCGGATGCGCGGATCATTGCGGCCACGTAGCATGGCGCAGGCATTATTGAGCAAATTATTGAATATCTGCTCGACCCGCAGGCGATCTGCCAGCAAGCAGAAAGCATGGTCAAAGGCAGTCTCTATGGTAATGCCGGTGTTCTGGCCTTGTGTGGTGAAAGTCGTGATGACTGGCCTGAGCAATTCTTGTAAATCCAGCGGCTGGCAATGCAGCCTGATTTCCCCGGAATAGCTGAGCAAATCCTGGATCAGGTGATCGGCTCTCTCTATCTGTTCACGGATATCACTACGTACCTCGGCCGGGCAGGACACGGTAGCCATGCTGATGATATTGAGGGGGTTGCGTAATTCATGGGCGACCGTGGCCGCCAGTCCACCCAATTCCAGCAAATGGGATTGTTGCAGGCGCTGGTTTTCTTGTGCAGCATAGCGTAACAACTGGTCAAGGCGGCCAGCCGCTGCTGCCAGCAAGTCGCCAAATACCGCGCCCGCTCTTTGTACCCCGGGTGTGGCGCCTTCCCAGCCATGCAGGGTGTAATGCCATTCATCCTGCCCGCTGGCCTGGCTGTGCTGGCTAAAGAACAAGACACAGGTTTGTTCAGGTTTGCTGATGTCTGTACCTGGCTCGTTTGCCAGCAGGACGGGCATGGGTTGCCGCAAATGTATTTGCAATAGGCCGGATGCCACGTCGGCCAGTTCTTGCCAGGTGCTGGCAGCTTCCAGTTGCTTGCGCCATACTGTCAGTACGCTGGCATCGAGTTGCGCACCGGGGAATATCAGTTTTTCCATCAGGCTGCGGGTAGGTCTTTCCAGGCTAAGCGTAATCGTCAGCATGGCGGTGCCGAGCAACCACAATTGCCACAGGGGCAGCGCAGCCAGGGGGCTGAAGCCGGTTTGTGCCAGCAGGCTCAGTAGTAAACCGGCAGTAGCGACCATTGCTACTCCCAGGGCCAGCCAGACCAGCAGACGATTAGCCCATAAATTGACTGCCATGATGTCGTAACGCAGTATGCCAAACACCAGCAGCACGGCGTAAAAAGGCAGCAGGATAACGCTATACGGGAAGATATCAATACCAAACGAGGCATTCAAAAACATCAGTGTAGAACCGGAGCCCCACAATCCGGCCAGGCACAGGGCGGTAATCTGCCTGCGCTTTTTATCTGTGGCCGCCGGCCATTCCAGCATCAGCAGGATATAGGCCCAGATACTGAGCCCGCTGACAAAAATACCGGGTATCCAGCCCCAGGCCGGGAATATATAAAAATGCTTGAATCCCAGCCAGGGTACCAGGCTGCCCATATCAAAAAAAGCGATCAGTGCGATCAACACCACGGCCAGCATATACCAGGCAATGATGTGCGAACGTCGCAGGCGCCCGAGAAAGCTCAAGACAAAATGCAGGAAGAACACCGCATTCAAGGGGCCGGTATTGACCAGCAGTTTACCAAACTGACTGACACTGTCATTACCAAGATTGATGGCCAACTGGCCACTACCCCATAAACCTATGCTCATGCAAAACAGGGCCAGGGCCTTCATGCCTGGTTGCTGGCCTGCTTTTACCCATAGCCAGATGGCCAGCAAGGTGCTGATCAGACCTTGCAGTGCGAGCGAAAAATAATAAATCTTGTAGGCATCCATGGCAGTTAACTGTCAACTAACTTGATAGTGAATTTCAGTCAACTATATAGCAAACTTACAGCTGTTGCCGAGGCTTTGTTTGAATTTCCTTATAAAACAATAAGTTATGGAGAATTTTTGGCTGGCATAGCCCTTGCGAATACATGATCAGGCAAGACGTTTTTTGACGATAGTTTTGCCGCAAAAAGAAATAGATAAAAACCTTTGCAATCAGGATTGATCATGATTCCTACTCCATACAGATACCGTAGTTTTCATTTGCTGACACGCGCTAACTGGGTCAGGCTTAACCGTCTATTGGCCTGGGCCATGCTGGTCACACCAGTGCTGCAATTTTTAATCAGCGCCAACATCAAAAATTGCCTGTGGCTGGATTTTTCTCTGCTGATCACCCATGGTATTTTGTCGCTGGTCTTGTTTGGTGTTCCCAAAGTCAAAGGTGAAAAATTTAATTTTTCCATGCACATACATGGCTTTCGCCCCGAAAAATTGAGCCCACGTAATAGTTTCTTATTGTCGGGCTACAGGGTTGCCCAGGGTTTGTCCGTTTATCTGGCTTTCATGATTGCCAGTCTTATCCCTGGTGCTCACTGGCTGACGCTGGCTTTGTTGTTTGTTTCATTCATGTTTTTTCCGATAGTCCGTATGCCATTCGCTGTTTTAGGTCATATACGGGACGCTACTTCCCTGGCCATGCAGCGCTGGCAATGGGGGGAGACTGAACAGATCAGTAAAATCATCATGATCAGCTATGCATTGCTGTTCGCTCGCAAGTTGTTTGCCAGCTAAGCGGGGGAACCATGATGATCAACACTGCCAATCTGCCCTATGCTGAGCTGACCGGAGCAATCGAGTCTGTCGGGCACACCATCGCCATATCGCATTCGCCAAAGTCCCATGCCCACACCGGTCAATTGAATCGTCGTGCAGCGGGCTTGCCCAATCTGAGCAGTCTGGGTAAGGACTTGCTGCTTGCCAGTCGCGCCCAGCGATTATTGTGGCCTGTTCTGCCATTCGTTACGCTGGCCGCCTATGTCTGGGTTTTTGAGGCACGATACTATCTGGTGTTGCCAGCCATCTTTGTTGCGCATTTTCTGGTATCGGTCACCTTTACCCATGATGTCTTGCATGGCGCTGCCGGCTTCAAACCCAGTACCAATGACTGGTGGCTATTCGCCATGAGCCTGTTATTGCTTGAGAGTGGTCATGCTTTTCGCCAGGCGCATCTGCATCACCATAGTCATTGTCTGGAAGATGATGATTTTGAAGGTAGTCCGGCACATCTGAGCTTGTCCGGTGCATTGCTGGCTGGCCCCTTGTATCTGCCGCGGCACTGGTTGCATGCCTATGGACTGGCGCACAGTCCCTCACAAAAACGCTGGATGCTGGCCGAGTTGATGGCGGCCGTCCTGTTGTTATTGTTTGCGATTTTATTGCTGAAGTGGAGTGCCGCCCCGTTGACTTACTGCGTTTTCGTCTGGACCGGTAGCTGTCTGTATCCGGTTACGACAGCATGGCTGCCACATTACAAACCCAGCGCTGCCCTGCTTGGCCAGGCCAGAAGTCTGCGAGGCAAGATCATCCCCGCCTTGCTATGTAATCTTTCTTATCATCTTGAGCATCATTTATATCCTCAAGTGCCGAGCTATAACCTGCCTGAGCTGGCAGAAAGACTGGACCCTCACTTCAGCAGGCTGGGGGTATCGGTAGTGCAAGTGTTTTGATCAGCATTGCAGCAGGAAGGTAGAAATACGGGGTAGGTCAACTTCGTCGCAAGTAGGGGTAAAATATGGCTAGACAACATAGCCCAACATGCAATTTGCACCAGCAAGCCGGTCAGGCTTGAATGAGGTAAATAAGCCGCATACTCTGCCCACAGGACAAAACAGATGAATTCAGCATTGCCACAGCAAGTCAAAATCGTTGAAGTCGGACCGCGTGATGGTTTGCAAAATGAAAAAGAAAGCATTGCGGCCGAGGTCAAGATAGAACTGGTCAATCGCCTGACTGCCGCCGGGTTTGCCAATATAGAAGCCGCTTCTTTTGTATCACCAAAATGGGTGCCGCAAATGGCGACCTCGACAGAAGTCATGGCAGGCATCACGCGCAAGCCTGGTGTAATTTATTCGGTGTTGACACCGAATATGAAAGGCTTTGAAGCAGCCCTGGCAGCCGGCGCTGATGAAGTCGTGATTTTCAGCTCGGCGTCGGAAGCTTTTGCACAAAAGAATATCAATTGTTCCATCGCAGAATCGATAGAGCGTTTCCGCGATGTGGCGCAGGCGGCCAAACAAAACAAGATACGCCTGCGTGGCAGTATTTCATGCTCTTTCGGTTGCCCTTATCAGGGTGAAGTAGCGGTGGCCAGTGTGGCCGATGTGGTCGGGCGTTTGCGCGATCTTGGGTGTGACGAGATCGATATCGCCGACACCATCGGTGTGGGCACAGCCAGGCAGGTCCAGACGGTCATGCAGCGGGTGGCGCAGGATTTCCCCATCCATGCCTTGTCCGGCCATTTCCATGATACCTATGGTCAGGCATTGGCGAATATCTATGCCAGTATGGAAGTCGGTATTTCCATCTTCCATTCATCGGTTGCAGGCCTCGGCGGCTGCCCTTATGCCAAAGGGGCGACGGGCAATGTGGCGACCGAAGATGTCCTGTTCATGATGCAGGGACTCGGTGTCAGGACCGGGATAGACCTCGACCAGGTGGTTGATGCCGGGCAATTCATCTCTGCACATCTGGGGCGCAAGGCTGTCAGCCGGGCTGGCAATGCCCTGGCAGCCAAGCGTCTGGCTCAATAAGGTCGGTAAAAAAGGCTTTGCTGAGCAAAGCTTAAGGTAAGAGTCGTGGTTCTCAAGTAAAAATGGGTATTGAGCTTTAATCTTTAGCTATTCTTTGCTATAACTAAGCAGGAGGCTAAGCATGCTGCCTGTCCTTTTTCCTGCGTGCAATCTTCATTGTGAAACCTCCTGTCATCAGCCGCTTACAGGAGGCCATTATGCGCCGTCGTCTTTATTTCATGCTTCCCGATATTCCCAGTGCCAGGGCCATGCTTGATGAGTTGTTGTTGGCACGCGTAGAAGAGCGCTACATCCATTTCATGGCAAAAGACAATTTGCCACATGACATGCCGGAAGCCAGTTTTTTCCAGAAAACCGACCTCGTCCACGGCATGGAGCTTGGCATGGTGGTCGGTGCCGGCGCTGGTTTGCTGGCTGGTACATTGCTGTTGGTTTTTCCGCCGGAAGGTCTGGAGATGCGTACCATCGCTTTGCTGGTTGCGGCGATAGGTGGTGCGTTCTTTGGTTCCTGGGTGTCAGGCATGGCCGCTGCCGCCATCCCCAATTCACGCCTGAAACCTTTCATGCAAGAAATAGACTCTGGCAAGGTCCTGCTGATCGTTGATGTACCGCTAGGCAAGGTCAAACAGATAGAAGAGCTGATTGCGACCAGGCATCCAGCTTATCGTTATGGCGGGGTGGAACCACATATACCGGCTTTCCCCTGATACATGCAGGCTTCTTGAAAACTCGCCCTGCTGATCAGGGCGAGACGTTCACGCCGCGCCAGAATGCCACATAGCCGCTGATCTGTCTGGCGGCGTCCTTGGGTGCCGGATAATACCAGGCAGCATCGGCATTGACTTCACCATTGACGACGATGTCGTAATAACTGGCCGTACCCTTCCAGCTGCAGACAGTGTGCTTGTCACTGTCGCGCAGGTATTCCTGCCTGACGCTGCTCAGCGGGAAATAGGTATTGCCTTCCACGATGACGACTTCTGCGTCTGTCGCTTTGGCGATGACGGTGTTTTTCCATGTTGCGGTAGGCATGCTTATGCTTCCTCTTCATTCAGTGAGCGGGCCAGGCGTAGTCCGCTCAGTTGCCAGCGTGCTGTCGCCGGAAAAAAATTGCGGTAGCTGATGCGGCTATGCCCTGCCGGAGTAAATGAGGAGGAGCCACGCAAGACGTATTGATTGACCATGAATTTGCCATTGTATTCGCCAATGGCGCCGGTAGCGGCAGCGAAGCCGGGGTAGGGGCTGTAGCTGCTGCTGGTCCATTGCCAGCAATAATCAAATAACTGGCTGAGCTGTCCTTCCTGTTCATGCAGTGCGGCGGCATTTTCCCATTCTGCTTCAGTGGGAAGACGCGAACCTGCCCATGCCGCATAGGCACTCGCTTCATAAAATGAGAGATGACCTGCCGCCTGGTCGGGCAATAATGGCTGCAAGCCATGCAGGCCAAATTCCTGCCAGCCCTGCTGATGATCATAGTGCCAGTACAAGGGGTGACGCAGGTCATTGTTACGTATCCAGTCCCAGCCTTCTGCCAGCCACAGGGCAGGGTTTTGATAGGCGCCGTCTTCGATGAAGGCCAGGTATTCAGCATTCGTAACCAGGCGTGTGGCAAGCTGGTAAGGCTCCAGGAATTGCCGGTGGCGCGGACCTTCATTGTCAAAGCCAAAACCCTTGCCGTTGTGGCCAATTTCACACAGACAGGCTTCATAGTCTTGCCAGCACAGCGTATGAGAAGCGGCTAGCGGTTTGTCCAGTTGTGGCGGGCCGGCATACAGGGCGGGGTGGAGCGGATTGCAGGACAGCAAATGCTTGATATCAGTCAGCATCAGTTCCTGGTGCTGCTGTTCGTGTTGCAAACCCAGTTCAAGCAGCTGGCGCAAGCGCAGGTCATCAGATTTACTGGCATAGCAGCGCTGCATGCGTTCGTCGACGTTGAGGCGGTAAGCCTGCACTGTTTCCAGTGATGGACGGGTCAGGAGGCCGCGCTGCGGTCGCGGATGTTTTTCACCGACACCGTTATAGTAAGAATTGAACAGCACCCTGAAATCGCTGTGAAAGGCCTGGAAGCCGTCTTCAAACTGTTCCAGTATGAAGGTTTCAAAAAACCAGCTGGTATGCGCCAGATGCCATTTGACGGGGCTTGCGTCTGGCATCGATTGCGCCGCGCAATCTTCGGCTGACAAAGGTGCTGCAAGGGCGACTGAGCGTTGACGTACCTGTTGCCAGCGTTCGAATAATTCTGGATTTTGCATGGGTTGATGTCTGATCTTTTCAGGCAGCTTTGGCATACATGACGGCAAACCAGCCCTGCCTGTCTGTCCAATGACAGGCATTGGAAAAACCGGCTTCCGCCAGCAAGGCGCTAAAACTGTCTATGCTGTATTTATAGCTGTTCTCGGTGTGGATATGTTCACCCTGTATGAAATTCCTGTAACCATCTGGCCAGTTCACACGAAGGTTTTCCTTGGCGCACAAATGCATTTCCACCCTTGATTTCACGCTGTTGAAATAAGCCTCATGCTGCCATTGGCTAACATCAAAATCGCTTTGCAACAACTGGTTGATATGCCGTAGCAGGTTCAGGTTGAAGGCAGCTGTGATGCCCAGGCTGTCGGCATAGGCGGCGTCAAGCAGAGGCTTGTCCTTGATCAGGTCCACACCGATCAGTATGCCGCCGTCGCGGTCACATGCGGCGCGCAAATGGCGCAGAAATGCCAGTGCCTGATGCGGCTCAAAGTTACCGATCGACGAACCCGGGTAAAAGAACAGACGCTTGTCTTTACGCACTTCTGTCGGCAAGACCCAGTCGTGGGCAAGGTCCAGACCCAGCGCCGTCATCTCTATATGCGGGAAGCGTTGCTGCAAGCGGGTAACGGCATCCTGCAGATGCTGGACGGAGATATCAATAGGCACATACTGGTCAGGGTGCAAGACCGGAAACAACCTGGCAGCCTTGGCGCAGTTGCCGGCGCCAAGATCGATCAGGCAGCCGCCTGAGCCTATCACGCGCGCCATGTCAGCCATGTGGGTGCTGAATATTTCTGCTTCGGTACGGGTGGGATAGTATTCGGGCAGCACGCAGATTGCTTCGAACAATACCGAGCCGACGGTATCATAAAAATACTTGGGTGAAGTATGGGCTCTGTCGGCCAGCAGGCCGGTTTCCAGTTCACGTATGATATGCAGCGGTGTTCGCGCCAGAGCATGTCGCTCGGCCGGGTTGCTTGAGTTGGGCATGATGTCAGGGCAAGAAATTTATTCGGCAGGCCATTCTGGCCTGGTGCAAAACAATCTTTCCATCCGCTCTGGATCTTGCTGAGCGCGCCACAGAGTCTTGCAACTGACCTGCAGTGCCGACCAGTGTACAACTTATTGCAAAAAAAATCTTATAAGCTAATTTCTTCTATGTTGCATCCTGAATTTTCAAGCGATTATGTGACAGCGCTTCAGGCATCATGTAATTCATAGTGAAACACTTTGGAAATGATTTGCCATCTGCCATCCAGTTTAACCAGGCTTAAAAAGTCGGTAAAAAACTTTGGTCCTATGGCGCATTCCACACGGGCAAAGGCGGTGACCGGTCCGGCTATCTCCAGCGAGACGATGCGGTCGCGTCTGACTTCATCGCGGCTGGCCGGCGAGGGACGTTTGTCGACGACGGGAAAGTATTGCTGCATGTCCAGATGCAACAGCTTGCCATCGGTGGCGCAGAAATAATGTGCCGAAGGATGAAACACGGTGGCCAGTATGTTTGTGTCGCTCAGGTACAGACCATCAAAATACCTGTTCAGGACGGCGATGATGTCAGGGTAAACAGTTTCCATTGCGATTCTCCAAAAGAGCAAGGGCTGACAGGATTTGCCAGCCCGGTTTCAGTCCGATTTTATTGCCTTGCCTGTCGCCATTGTACGACCGGCAAACCGCCTACACCCCAGTTGTCAGTATCCACTTCTTCTATGACAACAAAGGTGGTAGCCGGGTCTTTATTGAGCACCCGGACCAGCAAGTCTGTCGTGCCGGCGATCAGTTCGGCCTTTTGTGCAGCCGTCACATTTTCACGTGTTACCTGTATGTGTACATAGGGCATGGCAACTCCTTGTCAATCTATGCTTCAGGCTGGCAAGCCTTCGGCTTGCATGGCGGCTTTGACTGCGGGCCGTGCTTTGACGGTGGCAATGAATTTTTGCAGGTTTGGCAGATCGCTCAAGTCCAGGTTCACATATTTTGCCCAGCCGGTGACGACGAACAGATAGGCATCTGCTACCGTGAAAACCTCACCCGTCAGATAGCTCAGGCCAGCGAGCTTGCTGTCCACCCAGCTGAACTTTTTGTGCAGGCGGGCAGAAAAAACGGCCTTGACTTCAGCATTCATCGCCGCGTCAAACAAGGGGGCAAAGGATTTGTGCAATTCCGAGGTAATGTAGTTTTGCCATTCCAGCACCCGGTAGCGTGCCATGCCTGTGGCTGGCAGCAAATCAGTTTTTCCAGCACGCTCTGCCAGGTATTGGGCAATGATGGAACCTTCAGTCAGCAATTGATTGTCGTCAAGTTCCAGCACAGGAACGTAGCCCTTGGGGTTGATGCTGTAGAAATCCACGCCATCACCGGTAGTGTGATTACCTGTATCGACTTTTTGCAACCTGAAATCCAGGCCTGCTTCGCGCAGGATGATATGCGGGGTCAATGAGCAGGCGCCAGGAGAAAAATAGAGTTTCATGGAATGACTTTCGTTGAGGTTTGAATGGCAGCCCTGAGTTGCCAAGCAAGTTCAAGGCATGGCCGCATGGTATGCCATGCAAAATAATTGATAAACTAGCTAAAAGTTACTTGATAAATTACATGGTGTAATGTGAAAAGACAATTTGGCGACGTTTTACTCGGCAGCATAGAGTTGTTTTGCCTGGCGGCAGAGCTGGAAAGTTTCAAGGATGCAGCTAATGCCGCAGGCCTGACGCCAGCGGCAGTCAGCCGTTCGATCGCCAGGCTGGAAGAACGCATAGGCGTGCGCCTGTTCGTGCGCACTACCCGGCAGATACGCCTGAGTGAAGCCGGGCGCGCCTATTTCATCCAGTGTCGCCAGGCCCTCAATCAACTGGTGGAGGCTGAACGCGAAGTGTCGGGGCAGCAGATGGAACCGGCTGGTTTGGTACGCATCAGCATGCCCACGCCATACGGGCATTTGCGGGTCTTGCCTTTGATCGCCAAATTCCGCGCGCGTTATCCGCTAGTCAGGCTGGATCTGCAATTGAGCAATCGTAATATCGATTTTACGGCTGATGGCTTTGACCTGGCCATACGTGGCCGCATACCGCCAGACTCTGGCCTGGTGGCGCGCAAGCTTGAAGACAGTCCGGTGGCTGTCTTCGCCACGCCGGATTACCTGAGGCGCGCGGGCATACCGAAGACACTGGAAGACCTGGCGCAGCATGAATGCCTGCAATTTGTCTTGCCCAGTGCAGGGCAAAACATTATCTGGCTGTTCCGGCGCGATGGCGTGGATATAGATTGGCCGACCAGCGGCAGCCTGACCTGTTCCGAAGATCTTTTGGCCGCAGTGACCCTGGCAAAACATGGGGCAGGTCTGTTACAGACGTCGCGCTTCATGGTCGAAGAAGAGTTGCGCAATGGCACAGTGATCGAGGTCTTGCAGGAATATGGTGGTCGGACGCGGCCATTTTCGTTGCTGTATCCGCGTGACCGTAACCTGCCTTTGCGTGTCAGGGTGTTGATAGACTTTCTGATTGCGGAGCTGGCGCAGGATTGAGTTGCTTTTGCCAGTCCAGCACTTGCCTGATCACCCAGGCGCCATCATCAAGCGGCAGGTCATGTCCGGCTTGCGCATGGACTTGCAAAGGGCAATTCCAGAGAGCCGCCAGCGTGCGCGAGCAAGCCACGTTGACCAGTTTGTCATTTTCGCCGGCCAGCATCAGCAGCGGGATTTTCCCTAGCTGCGCCGGTGCCCTGAAGCGCATGGCGGCAAACAGCTGGCGCAAGATATTCATCAGCCTGATCGGCTGTTCCAGCGCATAACCCGACCACTGACGACTGATGGCCAGAGCCTGCGCACCGGTGTGCAGATTGCTGGTAATACGCAAGATCAGTCCTTCACGCGCCAGTGCAGAACCAAACAGCATGGTGAGCAAAAGGGCGGGGTAATTTGCGGGCCGCAGCCTGTGATAAAACGGGTTATGCGGCGCTACACTGGTATTGATCAACACCAGATGACTGATGTCATCAGGATATTTTTTTGCCCAGGCCAGTGCTGCCATCGCACCAAGCGAAACAGCCAGTATCGCTACCGGTCCCTGTACCTGATGCATCGCCAGTTGCGTATGACAAAAATCCGCCATCGCTTCGACGGAGGTCAGGCTGTTCTGTTCATGCAATTGACCGTTGCCGGGGAAGTCCAGGCAAAGCACACGTTCAGCAGCTGTGTCTTGCTGAAATCGCTGCGGGAAGTCACCCCAGTGACGTGTTTCGCGCATCAATCCGCGCAACAGTATCCAGTTTGTCATGGTCTGTACCAGCGTGCAACGGCACGTTCTTGCAGGCGCAGACGGGTTGGGCCTTTCGCCATCCATTGTGCATGGCCGCAAGTGGCGCGCATCAGAAAATCGAGCCAGGAATTATGCCTGCGCAAGACCCGGTGCAAGCGGTGTTCCGCCACGGGATTGAACATGCCGTGACGTGAAAATAACTGGCGTGGGTTTTTCTTCACCCATAGCCAGGACCCCATCTCCAGTGTCAGAGGCAAGAAGGTCTTGCCCTTGTCGGCCTGCGCCTGGAGATACAGGTAGTCCCAGATATCGCCATGGGTGCGGTATTGCAGGCTCTGTGGCTCAAACAGATAAGAGTTGTTGGGGTGGGTTTGCTGGAACAGTTCTTCCAGCGCCAGGATATCAGCCAGGTGGTCGATGGGGTGCACGCTGTGCGCATGCGGAAACCACACACGGTCACGCAAGCCAAAACCGGAATGACAGTCTATCGCCAGACTGAAGGGCCGCGGCAATAATTCTTCATGCACGACCTTGCAGAGGGCCTGGTTTTCCACCTCCATGTCCTTGCCTGCCGCCCCTCTGTACCAGGGCAGGCGCGGGCTGTAGCGATGGCCACCAAGCAGGAAAGGCACCTTGTCACTGGCGTCGACAGGGGCGTTGCGCATCAGGTCGACACCATTCGGATTGCAGCGTGTCGACTGCCACATGCCGCCCGGGTTGATCAGCGGCATGAACACCAACCGCACATCCTGCAACATGTGCTGCAGGCTCTTGTCCCAGGCCAGCCGCGCCAACAGCCCGCGCAAGAAAGACAGCAGGACTTGCGTACCTATGCGCTCAAGGCCGTGGATGCCGCCAAAGAAACCGATGGCCGGCAAGTGCGGATCAGGATTGCCCAGGGCCAGCTTGTAAACGGGGAACTGCCTGTGCTTGAGCGAGACCTCGCACAATACCTCGACTTCTACCTGGCCGCGGCCAAGGGTGATAATCCGTTCCAGTTCTTTCAATTCGGGTAAAGCGGACATGGCAAGTGCGTGAAAGTTAAGCACTCCATGCTAGAGGAGCTATGCACAGAATGCAAGAATCTTGCTGCATGCGGCGGGAATTAGCCAATTATGACCAACAGATGACAGAAGTTGCAGGCTAGCCGGAACTTCTTTTTCCGTCGGCGATCTGTTTTACAGCAGGCATGGCGTATGCTTGTCTCTCATAAAAATTGAAAAGGAGTCTGTCTTGTCCAGCAATTTACCCGTCATTGCCGCTGATGATGAGGCCTATTGGTCCGGCATCCGCGCGCAATATGCTGTTTCACCTGAATTCATCAATCTTGAAAACGGTTATTTCGGTGTGCAGGCGCGCCCTGTTTTTGAGGCCTTCCAGCGCTACCAGGCGCAGGTGAATGCCGAGACTTCTTACTTCTTGCGGGTGCGTTATGCGCCGCTGTTTGTGGAAGTCATGCAGGCCCTGAAGGAATTTTGTGGTGCAGATGATGGTGAACTGGTCCTGACACGCAACCTGATCGAAGGTATGAATATACTGCTGCAAGGTTACCCCTTGCAGGCTGGTGATGAAGTCATACTGGCGAGCCATGATTACGATATCGTCATTGATACCCTGCAAATGCTGGAACACAAAAAGAATATCAGGCTGGTGCAATTGCGCCTGCCGTTTGACCCGGTCAATGATGAAGAAATCGTGCAGCAGTATGAGCAGGCAATCACGGCAAAAACCAGGCTGATCCTGGTTACCCATATCGTGCACAGAACAGGACAGATCATGCCGGTCGCCAGGATAACAGCCATGGCCAGACGTCACGGTGTAGAAGTGATGGTGGATGCAGCCCATTCCTTTGCACAGCTTGATTACCGGATGCCGGACCTGAGGGCAGATTTTGTCGCCGTGAACCTGCACAAGTGGCTGGGCGCGCCTCTTGGTGTGGGCATGCTGTACATACGCAAACACAGGGTGGCAGAGATTGCACCGCTGTTTGGTAATACCAAATTTGCCGAAGATGAAATTTTCAAATTCAGCCAGGTTGGCACCGTACCCCCGGCAAATATACTGGCTGTACTGGATGCCCTGCGTTTTCATCAGCAGATAGGTTCACGCAATAAAGAAGCACGTCTGCGTTACCTGACTCAATACTGGCTCGGGCAGGTAAGAGGCCTGCCTGGCGTACGCATCATGGTGCCGACAGCGCCTGAGCGTTCGTGTGCGATAGCCGGTTTCTGCATAGACGGCAGGTCTGGCGCATATGTGGTGGACAAGTTGATGCAGGAGCATAAGATATTTACCGTGACACGTGAACTTGATGGACACCAGATCGTGCGCGTCACGCCGCACCTGTATACCAGTCTGGAAGATCTTGACTGCCTGATTGCCGCCATCAGGCAGCTTGCCGGCAGTTAAGCAGGCCAGGGTAATATTTCCTATAATTTCCAGTTTACAGGATTTATATTTCTCGTATAATGGAATTATGGATATCAATACTCTTATCGCCCGTCGTGTACGTGAATTACGCGATCAGCAAAAACTGTCACTGGATGCATTGTCACGGCGCAGTGGTGTCAGCCGCTCGAATATCTCCCTGATAGAGCGGGCTGAGAGCAGTCCCACTGCCGCCGTGCTGGACAAGCTGGCAGTGGGGCTGGGCGTATCCCTGGCTTCTTTGTTCGAAGAGCGTGCGGCTCATGTACCGCCTTCACCTTTGTCCCGGCTGGCAGATCAACAGATATGGACTGATCCTGAGTCAGGTTACCAGCGACGCAATGTCTCCCCCAATCTGCCGGCACCGATACAACTGGTTGACGTGTTTTTCCCTGCCGGGCAGCGGGTCAGCTATGACAGCTATCACCGCGATGTCGACATACATCAGCAAGTCTGGATACTGGAGGGTGAGATGGAACTCACCGTCGGTGATCAAAGCTGGCGTTTGCAGGCTGGCGACTGCCTGTCCATGCAACTTGATCAGGCCATCAGTTATTACAACCCTGGCAAACAGGCAGCGCGCTACATGGTTGCGCTTTGCAAAAACTGAACCGCAGTCATTTTTACAGGAGCAAATCATGTCCACAGCAATTCGTGTAGAGGTTCTTGATGCCGCGCAGGCGCAAGCCAGTATTGATGCGCTGGCCGATGTCCTGATGGATTGCGTTGCTGGCGGCGCGTCCGTCAGCTTCATGTGGCCCTTGCCAAGGGGGCGTGCCCTGCAATTCTGGCAGGGCGTGGCTGATGGAGTTGCACGCAATGAACGTATCCTGCTGGTTGCCAGGGATGAAAGCGACGATATCGTTGGCACGGTACAATTGATCACCGCGCTGCCTGACAATCAGCCGCACCGGGCCGATGTGGCGAAGATGCTGGTGCACAGAAAGGCAAGACGACGTGGCGTGGCGCAAGCCCTGATGACAGCACTCGATGAACAGGCCAGGCTGGCTGGCAAGACCGTGCTGGTGCTCGATACGGTAACAGGCGGTGATGCCGAGCGCCTGTATGCGCGTGCTGGCTGGCAGCATGCCGGCGTCGTGCCTAAATATGCATTGATGCCTGACGGTGAATTTTGCGCTACCACTTTTTTCTATAAACACCTGGATTGAATGAGGACTTGAGTCATGCGTATCGCTTTGGTTTCAGACATACATGGCAATCTGGCGGCATTGCAGGCAGTCGTTGCTGATATCAAATTGCGGGCCGTAGATCTGATCGTCAATCTCGGCGACAGCCTGTCCGGCCCCTTGCTGCCCAGGGAAACTGCTGATTTTCTGATGCTGCAATCGGGCTGGATACATCTGGCCGGCAATCACGAAAGGCAGATACTGGAACTCAATGAAAAATCCGGTTTCAGTGACCGTTATGCCCATGCACAATTAAGTGCCGAACACCTGGCCTGGATCGCCACACTGAAGCCTGTGCATCAGCTCAATGAGCAAGTCCTGCTTTGTCATGGCAGTCCGGACAGGGACGTGACGACCTTATTGCAGACAGCAGAAAAAAATGCCAGTCTGGCTGAAATAACAGAGCGTCTGGGACAGGTCCGGGCCGAAGTGATCGCCTGTGGCCACACCCATGTGGCGCGCAGTGTGCGTACAGCACAGGGGCAACTCATCGTCAATCCCGGCAGTGTCGGCCAGCCAGCTTATGAAGATGATTACCCCTACCCGCATGTGGTTGAATCCGGTTCGCCCGATGCGCGTTATGCCATCCTGGAAAAAACGCAGACGGGCTGGACTGCGTCCCTGATGACCATACCTTATGCCTGGCAGGATATGGTGCAACTGGCCATATTGCGTGGTCGTCATGACTGGGCCAGGGCACTGCAAACCGGTTATTTGAGTTGAAAGAGAATAATGGATAAACACAACACAGCACTGATCATCATCGATATGCAACGTGGCATGGCCGATCCCAAATCAGGTACCAGGAACAACCCGCAGGCAGAAGACAATATGCGCCAGATACTGGCGGCCTGGCGGGCTGCCAGTGCACCCATCGTGCATGTAAGACATATGTCGTTGAACCCACAGTCAGTATTCTGGCCGGGGCAGCCCGGTAATGAATTCCAGGACAGTTTCAAGCCGTATCAGGGTGAGCATATCGTCGAAAAAAATATTACCGATGCCTTTCTCAATACGGGGCTGGAACGCTGGTTGCATGTGCGCGGTATCAAGAGCGTGGTGATGGTCGGTGTCAGCAGCAATAATTCTGTTGAAGCCAGTGCGCGCACGGCCAGTAATCTGGGATTTGCTACGACCGTGGTCGCCGATGCCTGCTTTGCATTCGACAGAATTGATATCAAAGGCAGGCCACAATCAGCAGAAGAGGTACATGTCCATGCAATGACCAATTTGCAGGACGAATATGCCCGTGTGGTGATCACGTCAGCTTTGCTTGCCTGAGCTGTTGGCATCCGTGTGGCGGTAATTTCTACAACATATTACCGCTCGCAAGTACTACCAAGTTCGTCGGAATTTCCCTAGAATGCCAGGCATTGCAGTGCTGACCAACCATAAAGAAAGCAAGGAAACGACCATGGCAATGGATGTCATAGATTACGAAATTTTTGGCGACGATATGCAATTCGTCGAAGTCGAACTTGATCCCGGCGAGGCTGCCATCGGTGAAGCCGGTGCCATGTTCTATATGGAAGATGACATACAGATGGAAACCATCTTTGGTGATGGTTCTGCTGGCCAGACCGGTATTTTTGGCAAATTGCTGGGCGCTGGCAAACGTCTGGTCACAGGCGAATCCCTGTTCACCACCGTCTTCATGAATGGTGGCGTGGGCAAAAAGAAAGTTGCTTTTGGTGCTGCTTATCCCGGCAAAATCATTCCCATGCATCTGG
Organism: Undibacterium paludis; assembly: GCF_022568815.1. Taxonomy (GTDB): domain Bacteria; phylum Pseudomonadota; class Gammaproteobacteria; order Burkholderiales; family Burkholderiaceae_D; genus Undibacterium. The sequence continues at coordinate 71,503 of NZ_JAKZHX010000014.1, forward strand.
ACCAGCTAGGCGGCACCCTGTTGTGCCAGAAAGATGCCTTCCTTTGTGCTGCCAAGGGCGTGTCGCTTGGGATCGCCTTTCAAAAACGCCTGGGTGCGGGCTTCTTTGGCGGCGAAGGTTTTATCCTGCAAAAACTTGAAGGTGACGGCCTGGCATTTGTGCATGCCGGTGGTGCGATCATAGAAAAGACCCTGCACCCTGGCCAGACCCTGCGTGTTGATAGCGGCTGCGTAGTCGCCTTCACCCAGGAAGTGGATTTCGACATCAAATTTGTCGGTGGTGTTAAAACGGCCTTGTTTGGTGGTGAAGGCATGTTCTTTGCACACTTGCGTGGCCCGGGCAAAGTCTGGCTGCAATCGCTACCGCTCGCACGCCTGGCCAACCGTATCGTCGGTGCATCAAAAATCGGTGGTAGCCATGGTGGTGAGCAAGGCTCGGTGCTTGGTGGTCTGGGCAATTTGTTTGAAAAAGAATAAGACTGTTCGTCTTTATTGACCGTAAAAAATCCCCCGCCCTGTTGGAAGCGAGGGATTTTTTATTGGTAAATATGGAACTAAAAGCACACAACATGAATCTATCGTGTTATTAACGCCGGCTTACTGCACTTAATGTTTCAGGAATATTGTGTCATGTTGAAGAAATTTCTTGCTTTGTCGATCATTCTGTCTTTCCCGTTCAGCCTGACTGCCTGCGCCGTTGTCTATGACATACAGCAGGATGCCAATCAGCGTCAGTGTGAAAAGCTGCAGGACTGGAACGATCGCAAGAGCTGTCTGGCACAAAACAAGACCAGCTACGAGCAATATGAGAAACAGCGCGAAGACCTGCGTACCAAGGGTACAGAGCGCAAATAAGGCAAGTCCCCTGGTTTAGGCTTCTCAAGCCCTGGTGGCGCGCCAGATGAACAGGACTCCAGCGACGGTGCACAGTGCGGTGACTATGACACCAGCCAGCAGGACGGCGCATATGGTTGTCAGTTGTTGTCAGTTCAAAAATGTTGCAGGTATACCGGTCATACCTGTGCGCGGAGCGCATGTCCCTCTTTGGAATTTCTTCATGGATAAGCTTGCGCTTGATCGCCATGAAAAATACAGGGTTTGCGACATCAGGAGCAGACCTGTTACCGGCAAGTAGGCCAGCAAAGCAGTGGGAGTATAAAAAACATAGCGGTCAAACGGGACAAAACAAACCAGTGAAAGGAAAACAGGCTGCCGTCAATGTCCTTGACCTTGATCGCCAGCCTGTAAGGTCAGACATGCAATAAAGCAGCCCTATCTTGCGGATTGTCCAGTTCGGCAACTTCTGCCTGCTCCTGCAGGGTATCGACTACACCGTCGCAACAAATTTCACTTGAGGTGCGTGAGCGATAATCCGTGATGAACTGGTCGAAACTGCCGGTCTGGCTTGCTTCCATCTCTGCCTGCTCGGCCAGCGATTGCCTGGCCAGTTTGGCAAAATATTCCTGCTGTGCCGGCACGGGGGGGCGGGCGCGGAATTCATCGGCAAGTTTTTTACTTTGTCGCAGGGCAAATTCAGTAAATGAATTGTTGGCCTGCCGAATTGCCGCCAATACCTGTGCCGAAGGGGTCAGGTCAGGATTGTCGAGTTTTCTGGCTTGGGTCTGCAGGCTGTCAGCGTGACAGCTGGCACGATGCTGTGTATCAAGCAAAGCCGCAACCGGCCTGATTTTTTCCAGCAATTCCCTGCCCCAGTCTTGCAGAGAAATCTGTTTGCCACGGCGGGATAGCATCAAACCCGGGCGGCGTCCCTGCTTGACGGTCAGGGCAAAATTCTCGACGTTTTCACGGCCTTCTGCCTGATTGGTCAAGGGACTGTCCTCAAGTGCGCAGAACAGCAGGAAGGCATCAAGGAAACGCGAAGTTTCCAGGTTGATGCCGAGCGGGTCAAATGGGTTGACGTCCATGCAGCGCACTTCTATGTATTGCACGCCGCGAGCGCACAACGCCTCTACCGGGCGCTCACCGGTACGTATCACACGTTTGGGACGTATCGTTGCATAAAACTCATTTTCAATTTGCAGCACGTTGGTATTGATCTGTACCCATTCACCATCACGTTTGGTGCCGATTTTTTCATACTCGGGATAGGGTTGACGGACCGCCAGCGACAGGCTGCGCATGTATTCGAGCAGGGTGTTGTACGGCGGTACCAGACCGGACTGTGCATTGTTCTGATAGCCAAGGTCACTCATGCGCAGGCTGGTCGCATACGGCAGGTACAAGGTGTCATCCGACAGGGTGTCCAACTGGTGAGGGCGACCGCGCAGGAAAGGCGTGGATAGTGCCGGCGAAGCGCCAAACAGGTACATCAACAGCCAGCTATAGCGATGGAAGTTGCGTATCAGGGCAACATAACTTTCTGACTGGTTGTGCATGTCGCTGCCGGTTCTGGATTCAGCCTTGCTCAAGACCTTCCACAAGTCTTCGGACAGCGAATAATTGTAGTGAATACCGGCTATGCATTGCATGCTCTTGCCATAGCGCAATGCCAGGCCGCGACGATAGACATGCTTGATCATGCCTATGTGAGAGTGACCATACCAGGCGATGGGAATATCTTTTTCTTCCGGCAAGGTACAGGGCATGGACTGGTGCCACAGCATTTCATTACCCATGACCGTATAGGCAAAGCGGTGGATATTGTCCAGTTCTTCCAGGGCGGTGGCGATGTCATGCTCGGCCGGGGTGATAAATTCAAGCAGCGATTCTGAATAATCAGTCGTGATCAGCGGATGTGTCAATGCCGACCCCAAAGCTGGAGAATGTGCAGTCAAAGCCAGCTTGCCATCAGGTAATACGCGCAGGGTTTCCCGCTCTATGCCACGTAATCCCTTGGTCAGCAAAGGGCGATTTGCTTCAGTGTCCAGCAGTGACAAGCGTTGGTTTAACAGATTGCTCATGATGTATTCCTTCAATATCCGTGTGACATTGCATTTGTGCTTACACAATACCGAGCAAGCATATACGAAAAATGAAAATGGCATACGACGTCGCAAAAAACGCCTTTTACAAGCTTTTTTAGCTTATGTCACTCTGACAATTGCATCGTCTTGCAGCAGGGAGTCAGCATTATCGGTAACGAATAAGATTAAAAAACTAACAGTTCTGATAACCAGCAACGTTGAACAGTGTTCAACAGGGTCGATATATACAGCGGGAACAGCATTAACAAAATTGCTTCTTGTTTTGTTGCCATCCTCTTAAAATGCCGGTGTACCTTTCTATGATAGGAGTTTATGTGCTGATCAAAAGAATTTCTGTGCTGATGTCGGGCATGCTGGTAGGTGTAGCCACCTCAGGCCTGGCGGTGGCTGACACTGCTCCACCCATGGCAGCAAAAACAAAATGGCAGGAAACCCGTCATGGGGAAGTCGTTACCGACGATTACCGCTGGCTGCAGAAGAAAGAAAATCCTGAAGTCATTGCTTACCTCAACGCAGAAAATGCCTACACCGAGGCCATGACTGCCGACATCAAGCCACTGGCAGAAAAACTGTATGGCGAGATCAAGGGACGTATCAAGGAAGCCGATCTGTCGGTACCGTTACGTCGCGGTAATTATTATTACTATTCCCGCACAGAAACCGGCAAGCAATATGCCCTGTCCTGCCGTCGTCATGCCGATGCTGCAATGGCTTATGACGACAAGGCTGCAGAAGAAATTTTGCTGGACCAGAACGAGATGGCCAGGGGACAGAAATTCTTCGCTGTCGGCGGCATGGTCGTCAGCCCAGATGAACAATTGCTGGCCTTTACGACCGACACGGTCGGCTACCGTCAGTATCAATTGCAGATCAAGAATCTGAAGACTGGCGAAATACTGGCTGATACTGTTCCACGGGTCACGTCCATGGCCTGGGCGGCAGACAACAAGACTCTGTTCTATGTACAGGAGGATGCGACCACCAAACGCTCTGACCGCCTGTTCCGCATGGAGATAGGTAAGGCGCCGGTAGAGATCATGCATGAAGCGGTGGAACAGTTTGCCATCTCGGTAGGTAGTACCCGTGACAAGCAATTCATCGTATTGAGCAGCGAGGCCACTGACACCAGTGAAGTCATGCTGTTGCCGGCAGATAAACCGCTAGGGCAGTTCCGTACGGTGCTGGGGCGCGAGAATGGGCACCGCTATTCGCTGGAGCACAGGAATGGCGAACTGTTCATTGTCACCAACAAGGATGCCAAGAATTTCCGTGTCGTGCGTACACCAATGGCAACGCCGGACAGCAAGCACTGGCAAGAGGTGGTCAAACATGATCCGGATGTACTGGTTTTCTCTGTCAGCATGTTCAAGGATTTCATGGTCGTGAATGAAAAGACCCAGGCCCTGAACCGAGCCCGTATTTATGATTTCAGCAGCAAGCAATGGAAGACGGTGCAGTTCGATGATCCGGTTTATCTGGCGACACCGGCGGGTACACCGGACTTTACTGCCACCCGCTTTCGCATGTCCTATCAGTCACCAGTCACTCCGCCGACGACGCTCGATATCGACATGGCGACTGGTCAGCGTTTTGTACTGAAGCAGACAGAAGTTCTTGGTGGCTACGATCCCAGCCGTTATGAAACGCGCCGTCTGTGGATGACTGCCAGGGATGGCACCAGGGTACCGCTATGGGCCTTGTACAAAAAAGGTGTGAAGCTCGATGGTTCGGCCCCCTTGTTGCTGTATTCCTATGGCAGCTATGGCTATTCTACCGAGGCGACTTTCAACAGCAGCCGCGTCAGCATGCTTGACCGGGGTGTCATTTATGTGCAGGCGCATATACGCGGCGGCCGTGACATGGGCGAGCACTGGCATGAAGATGGTATGTTGATGAAAAAGAAAAATACTTTCTATGATTTCATCGACAGCGCAGAATACCTGGTCAAACAGAAATGGACCAGCCCCGACCGCCTGATCATACAGGGCGGCAGTGCCGGTGGCTTGCTGATGGGGGCAGTCGTCAATATGCGCCCCGACCTGTTCCATGCCGTGCATGCCGCTGTCCCGTTTGTGGATGTCATGAACACCATGATGGATGCCAGCCTGCCCCTGACCACAGGTGAATACCTGGAGTGGGGTAATCCGAATGAAAAGCCGGCGTATGACTATATGCGCAGCTATTCCCCGTATGACAATATTGCCCGAAAAGCCTACCCTGCCATGCTGGTGACCACAGGTTTGAATGACAGTCAGGTCATGTACTGGGAACCAGCCAAGTATGTCGCCAAATTGCGTGATTACAAAACCGACAAAAACCCGCTGCTGCTGAAAATCAATATGGCAGCTGGCCATGGCGGTGCATCCGGGCGTTTTGATGCCCTGCGCGAAGGGGCATTCAACATGGCCTGGATGTTCTCGCAATGGGGTATCAAGGAATAAATCTCAAGCTTTTTTCTATGCCCTCTTTTTTCATGAAAGAGGGCATTTCTCCAGGAGTATTCATGAACTTTGCCTACACCATTATCTACGTCCCCGATGTTGCCGCATCGCTCAGTTTTTACGAACATGCCTTTGGACTGACACGCAGGTTCCTGCATGAATCAGGCATGTATGGCGAACTTGATACCGGCGCTACGACCCTGGCATTTGCTGCCCATGCCATGGGGGATCTGAATTATTCCTGCGGTCATGTCGCTGCACATAGCTCGCCCCAGCCTCTGGGCATGGAGGTGGCTTTCACTACGGCAGACGTGGTAAAGGCACATGCGCAGGCACTGGCGGCGGGAGCAAGCGAGCTGGCAGCACCGGCAGAAAAACCCTGGGGGCAAGTGGTTTCTTATCTGCGTTGCCCGGACGGCAGCCTGGTTGAACTGTGTACGCCCATGGGCGTCTGAGTCTGCCGCCGTGGGCAAAGACGTCATGTTGGACAGGTTTAATTTACTGGCCAGTACTTGTTCTGTAGACGGCTGACGGTGCCGTCTTTTAGCAAGGCTTCATAAGCATGTTTCCAGGTCCGTTCTTCTTCTTCGTCCAGACCTATGGAGGCGGCCAGGTAAAGTTCGGCAGAACCAAGACTGGGGCCGGTGCAGACATCTTCAAAGCGAAACCCATATTCTTCAATGGCGGCCGTCAGCATGGGGTACCCGGCATAAATGGCGTCAATACCGCCCAGTGCCAGCATTTTCAGCAGGTCCTGATAGCTTTTCTCGTACACAATGTGACGAAAATTCTTGGCCTGTAAATACTGGGCGACAGGAGAGCCACGCAACAAGCCTATACGCAACAGGCTTAATTGCTCCAGCGATGCATGTTCTATGCTGGTTTTTCCTGGCAAGGCAGGCTGACGGCCAAAAAAGGTGTATTTAACGGTCGTTATTGGTATCAGCCATTTGTAGTGATGCTCCCGGTCAGGCGTCCTGGCCAGAGGAAAAATCCCGTAAGAATTACCTTCGCTGGCTATTTTGACAGCCCTGGCCCAGGGATAGAAAGTCAGGTCTGGCGTGCGTCCCAATTGGACCGACATGGCTGCCATGAGCTCATAGGCATAGCCGTGTGGCGTATTGTTTTGTTGCCATACAAACGGTGGCAGTTCTGCTGTTACCCATTTTATCTTTTCGCCAGCCATGACTGAAGATTGGCAATGCAAGCCAAGCAAGACCATCATCAGGCAGAGAGTCTTTTTCATGTCAGGACAAGGTAGGGGCGCGCACAAGCAATTTATGTTTCGCCAGATTGCATATCACAGTATTCTGGCTAATGAGATACGGGTCAAGCAGGATTTTTGAATATCTGAAAAAAAGCCGCATTCAAGTCATTTTTACCATTTGAAATTCTACCGGGATTGACTATAACCATAGTGAGGCTTTGCACATCCTGTCGCTTTGCCCGCTCGGGAAAAACGATGCTTGCTGTCTCATCCCCTGGCCAGTCAAATATGGTCACCGCGATAACATCGCAAAGCCTCTTGCCTTCTTACCTGAACGGAGATTGTCATGAGACGCAGACTGTATTTCATGTTACCTGACGTCAGCAGCGCCAGGGCCATGCTTGATGAGCTGGTAGCAGTGGGTATTGAACAAAGATATATGCATTTTTGTGCAAGGGAAGGCTTGCTGGCGGCTGACATGCCGGAAGCGAACAGCCTGCAAAAAACTGACCTGATCCATGGTGCCGAAGTGGGCATGCTGATAGGGGGTATTTCCGGTTTGCTGGCTGGTGGTCTGTGGTTGATCTTCCCGCCGGAGAGCATGGAAATGCGTATAGTTGCTTTACTCGTATCGGCGATAGGCGGCGCGCTGTTCGGTTCATGGATGTCGGCCAATGCGGCACGCTCCATCCCCAGTTCCAGGCTGCAGCCTTTCCTTCTTGATATTGATGCAGGCAAGGTATTGCTGATGGTCGATGTGCCGTTCCGGCAGATTTCTGACATTCAGCAAATGGTCAGCAAACAGCATCCTGAAATACACTTTGGCGGTGTCGATCCGCATGTGCCGGTCTTTATCTGAATAAAACCGGGCAGATGGCATGCTGCTTGTTCGTCCTGTGCGGGCCAGGCCTGGTCCGCATAAAAAATCCCTGTATACAATCACCACATTCTGAATTCGGCATACAATGATTTTTTTATAAAATTCATTGTTGATGATGTCAGACACTGCCCTGGAATTGCGCGATCTTTGTAAGAATTTTGGTCGGCCTGCCGTTGAAAACCTGAGCCTCAGTGTGCGCCGTGGTGAGTTGTATGCCTTACTGGGCCCCAATGGGGCTGGCAAGACAACGACCTTGCGTATGGTGGCCGGCTTGATATCCGCCGACAGTGGCAGCATACGCATACTGGGTCAGGAATTGTCAGCCGATCCGGCACTGGCCAAGAGCAAGCTGGCCTACCTGCCAGACGACCCCATGCTGTACAACAAGCTCAAGCCTTTTGAATACCTGGAATTTGTCGCCGGCTTGTGGGGTATTGCCGCCGATGTGGCAGCGAGCAGGGCGCGTGAATTGCTGGAATGGCTGGATTTGCTGCAACATGCCGACGAGCTGACCGAAGGTTTTTCGCGTGGCATGAAGCAGAAACTGGCACTGGCCGGCGCCCTGATACACCAGCCTGAACTGATTATCCTTGACGAGCCACTCACTGGCCTTGACGCCGCGGCTGCCAGACAGGTCAAGGATGTCTTGCTGACACATGTCAAACAGGGTGGTACTGTCATTCTGACCACACATATACTAGATGTTGCCGAACGTCTGGCAGAGCGCATAGGCATTATCCAGCATGGCAAGCTGATCGCCGAGGGCACACTGGAAGAATTGCGCACCCGCACCAGTCAGGCCGCCGGCACGCTGGAAGAAGTTTTCCTGCAATTGACGGAGCCGGCATAATGGCGCGCTGGCCCCGGCTCCAGCCAGGCGGCGTTGCCTGGTTGCTGGCGCATGAATGTCGACTGGCTTTTTATGATCTTGGTGAAAGCCGTCCTGGCCGTGCGCCTGCGCGTGGCATGTCAGCATTTGGCAAAAGCCTGATCGCACTGATGTTCATTTCAGGTCATATCGGTATCTGGCTATTGATGCGCAAAATGCCGGTGCTGACTGATGCCGTCCCGCCAGCTTTGCTGATGCTTGCCGGTGCAGCCATGCTGATGATCTTCAGCATGATGCTGTCACTGGGTTTAAGCCGTAGCGTAATGGCCTTGTTTGAACGTGGTGACCTGGACCTGCTGCTGTCTTCACCCCTGTCATCGAAAGCCATCTTCGTGGTCAAGCTCGCCGGCATCAGTTTTTCTGTTGGCGTCTGGTTTTTTCTCTTGCTGACACCTGTGGCCAATGCCGGTCTGTTTCTGGGCCAATGGTACTGGCTGGGAATTTACCCTGTCCTGGCGGGTATGTCCGCACTGGCAGCAGCATTGTCCATGGTACTGACCCTGTTCCTGGTAAAAACCATCGGTGTGCGCAAGACCAGGACCGTAGCGCAGATACTGGGGGCCGTGACAGGTGCTGCATTATTCCTGGTTTCCCAGCTGTTTGGCAATCTTGGCAAGGAGGTGCAGGGCCGCGTCCTGCAAAAAGTCATGCCCTGGTTTCAGGCTGGCGGCATATTTGATATTGACAGTCCGGTCTGGTTGCCGGCCCGCGCCTTGTTTGGTTCGCCGTCGGCGATTCTGGTATTCGTACTTTTCAGTGCGGCGATATGCTGGCTGACCATACAATTCACCCATGGTTTTTTTGTCCGTGGCGTACAGCAGGCGGCGGGGAATGCGCGCAAACCTCTGAAAACCGGCGCTCTGGCGGGCAGGCAATATGCCGGCAATTTCAGCCGCAGCCTGCGCGTTACCATGATGGTGAAAGAATGGCGCCTGATCGCACGCGACCCACACCTGATTTCGCAGGTATTGCTGCAAGTCCTGTACATCGCCCCCCTGTTTTTTCTGATTTTCAAATCCAGATCGGTCTTGCCCGGAGTGGCGGCAGGTGTTGTGTTTCTGGCAGGTTCGCTGGCTGGTTCATTAACCTGGGTTATTGTTGCTGCAGAAGATGCCCCTGATTTATTGCGTGCGTCCCCGGTCAGCAGCACGCAAATCCTGACCGGCAAATTGATGGCCGTCATGCTGCCCATCGGTTCCCTGATGGCCCCGGCCCTGATCTGGATGTTGCTCCAGCAGATCGGCCTGGGTTTGCTGGCCATGGCCTGTACGGCATCGGCCATGCTGAGTTCGGCTCTGATACAACTATGGCAATCCAGACCGGCAACACGCAGCCAGTTTAAAAAACGCGGTCAAAGCCAGGTACTGGCAGGCTTGTATGAAGCATTCGGCACCATGTCCTGGGCAGCCTGTATTTATGTAGGCATGCAGTACCCGGCATGGCTGGGAGCCCCGGTGGCGACGGCATTGCTGATACTGGCAGCGGCCTGGGTTGGCCGTATTGAACGAAATAACTAAGTGCAGGTCTATTTCACATCTGATCAAAGCGATAGGACAACTATGCCGGTATTCACCAAGAAACGTGTTTTCGTAGTCATTACCCTGTTGCTCGTTGGCGGTGCAGCTGCTGTGTATTACCAGAAAGAGACCGCAAAATCCAAGGAGGAAGAACCGAAATTCCGTACCGCCCTTGCCGACAAGGGCAATATCACCCAGACCGTGACGGCCAGTGGCACCTTGAACCCGGTGGCATTGATCAACGTCGGTTCCCAGGTATCGGGTACGGTGGTGGAATTGAAAGCCGACTTCAATGATCGCGTCAAACAGGGACAGGTACTGCTCAAGCTGGACCCGACCATTTTTAATGCCCAGATCAAGCAAAGCGAAGCCAGCCTGGCCTCTGCCGAGGCATCGAGACGGCTGGCGCAGGCTACCCTGGAGCGTAACCAGAAACTGGTGACGCAAAACTATATTTCCGGCACGGCCATGGACCAGGCCAAACGCGAAGTCGAGGTGGCAGACGCCAATATCAAACTGGCCAGGGCGCAGCTGGACCGGGTGCGCGCTGACCTCAATAACAGCGTCATACGCTCGCCGATAGATGGTGTCATCATCAAGCGCACCATCGATATGGGGCAGACCGTGGCAGCATCTTTCCAGACACCCAACCTGTTCCAGATCGCCCGTGACCTGACCAAGATGCAGATAGACACCAGTGTTTCTGAAGCCGATGTCGGTGCGCTCAGGGACGGTCTGCCAGCCCGCTTTGTGGTCGATGCCTACCCGGATCGCGAATTTGAAGCCAAGCTCAGGCAATTCCGCCTGGCAGCCAATGTCCAGCAAAACGTGGTGACCTATAACGTCGTGCTCGATGTCGACAACAAGGATGAACTGTTGAAGCCAGGCATGACAGCGCAGGTGCGCCTGGTGGTTGGCAGCAGGGAAAATGTGGTACGCATCCCGACTGCTGCCTTGCGTTATAAACCGACAGAAGAAGAGCAGGCCAAAGAAGCCAAGGCATTGAAGGAAAAAGCGAAAAACGCCAGTGCATCAGCTTCTGCGTCAGCCAGCAGCCTGCCTGCACCAGAGGCAGATGATGACGTGGCCTTCCGTACCAAGAAAGATCTGACTCGTACTTTCAAGTTATACAAACTCGATGAAAAAAATCAGGCCAAGGCAGTCGATGTCAAAATCGGTTTATCCAACTTCAAGTATACCGAAGTCATCTCCGGTGATTTGAAGCCTGGCGACAAAGTCATTACCCGTTCCCTGGACAAGACAGAGGCGCGCTGATGAGCGATACCCTGATAGCCATACGCCAGGTCAGCAAGAGTTATTTTTCCGGCGGTATAGAGACCAAGGTCCTGCATGGCATTGACGTACAGGTGCCACGAGGCGACTTTCTGGCTGTCATGGGGCAGTCCGGTTCCGGCAAGTCGACACTGATGAATATACTTGGCTGTCTGGACCAGGCCAGCAGCGGTTCTTACCTGCTTAACGGCGTCGATACCCTGAGCCTGTCGCGTTCTGAACTGGCGACCATACGCAACCGCACTATCGGTTTTGTGTTCCAGAGCTTCAACCTGATCAAACGCATGAGCGTGGCTGAAAACGTCGCCCTGCCTTTGATCTATGCCGGTGTAGGACGCGACAAGGCGCACAAGAAGGCGCTGGTTGAACTGGAGAGGGTGGGCCTGAAAGATTATGCCAAGCGCTTGCCGAATCAATTGTCTGGTGGGCAGCAGCAGCGTGTCGCCATCGCCCGCGCCCTGGTCGCTGATCCGCCATTGATACTGGCCGATGAACCTACCGGTAATCTTGACACACAGACCAGTGAAGACATCATGCGCTCCTTGCAGCAATTGAATGCGGAGCGTGGCATCACCATCCTGCTGGTGACACATGAGCCGGATATCGCCGCATACAGCAAACGCCTGGTGCGGCTCAAGGATGGACATGTTCTTTACGATGGTCCAGCAGCAGAAGGCTTGCGCCAGCTGGCTGCTTCGCATGCTGAATATTCAGAAGCACAGGTGGTGAGCAAATGAATTTCCTCCAGGTTTTTATAGAAGCATTCCGTTCCATGAACGCCAACAGGCTGCGCACGGCGCTGACCATGCTTGGCATTATCATCGGCATTACTTCAGTCGTGATGATGCTGGCAGTGGGTGAAAGCGCCAGAAAATTCATCGCCAAGGAACTTGAAGTGCTAGGCAGCAATCTGATGATTATCTCGCCCGGCGCCAACCGCACCCAGGGCGTGCGTGCACGTACCGGCACTGCACCTTCCCTGTCGGTAGAAGATGCGATGGCGCTCAATGAATTGCCCAGCCTGAACGGGGCCGCACCTGCATTGCAAGGCTTTTTTCAGCTGACTGTGGGGAATGACAATTCCAATAATGCCGTGCTTGGGATAACACCAGAAATGTTCAAGGTCCGTAACTGGAAAGTGGAACAGGGCAATGAATTCAGCGAGTCTGACATCCGTGGTGCGGCACGCATGGTTATCATCGGCAAGAAGCTGGCAGATCAGTTTTTTTACAAGGACAATCCCATCGGTCAGTTTGTGCGCATAGACAACGTGCCTTTCCAGGTAGTTGGTGTGTTGCAGGGTACGGGCCGCATGTTTGATGGCGGCGACCTGGGGGACATGGTGCTGATACCGATTACTTCAGCACGGGCCACGCTGATGCGCAGCCCTTTTCCGCGCAATGTGCATTACGTCGTGGTGCAGGGCAAGAGCGACAAGCAGTTGAAGGATGCTGATGAGGACATCAAGGACATGCTGCGTGACCGCCACCATATCAAGGCAGGGCAGGAAGACGATTTCCGTATCGATAACCTGGCATCGATAGCGGAGACCGGGGCCAAGATCAGTGCCGGCCTGGCTGCCATGCTGGGCGCGATCGGTGCGATTTCCCTGATCGTTGGCGGCATAGGCATCATGAACATCATGCTGGTATCGGTCACTGAGCGCACCCGTGAGATAGGCATACGCATGGCCATCGGCGCCAAGCCGCGCGATGTCTTGTTGCAGTTCCTGACAGAGGCGGTGGTGATCTGCCTGGTCGGCGGCATCATCGGCATCATGCTGGCCATGGGGGGCGCCGCCGCCATTACGGCGACAGGCAAGCTTGATGTCGTCATCGGCTTGCAGGCAATGATCGTTGCATGTGCCTTTGCCAGTTTTGTTGGTATCTTTTTTGGTTTTTATCCTGCGCGCAGGGCATCGAGGTTATTGCCGGTTGATTGTTTGCGCTATGAATAAGGCGGGCCTGTTCGCCTTGCCCTGAAAGCAGAACGGGAAATCTTCATTCATGGAAGATTTCCCGTTCTGTTTTTTGAGTCAGGAATTGTGCTGGCTTGTGTTCCGTTTATTTCTTGCTCTTGGCCACCAGGGCATCAAGTACCTGTAGCGTCACCTGGAACAATTGTTCACGCGGCATATTGCTGTTGGCTGCACCTATCATCGACGGATTGGTCAGGTAACGGCCATCAATGACCAGGGTAGGTGTGCTGTCCACACCGTAGTTGGCGATGGTCTTTGGCAGACTCTTCATCTTGCTGATGACAGAGAAAGAGTTATAGAAGCTGACGAATTTTGCCTTGTCCACACCATTCTTGACTACCCAGTCGATGTTCTCTGCATCGCTGGTCAGGCGTTTGTTTTCTTTATGCCAGGTTGCCAATATCTTGGCATGCAGGCTTTCTTCCAGGTTCATCGCTTCCAGGGTGACGAAGAGATGCGCTTCCGGATCAGTTTCACCTGTGCGTGGCAGATGTACACGACGGAAGTTGATATTGTCGCCCTGTTTCTTGACCCAGTCATTGATCACCGGTTCCAGCGCATTACAGGCCGGGCAGTGATACATGAAGAATTCGATGACTTCAACTTTCTTGCCGCTGGACTGGGTGGGCTGGGCTGTCTTCAGCACAGTGTAATCGGCCCCTTCCTTGGGCGCAGCGGGTGAGGCAAATGCTGAAACAGTGACAAAACCGAGGGCAATGACGAACAGACGTAAGAGGCGCATAATTTCCTTTAACATGAAGCGAGACAAGTCGTTGAGCTTACCAGTAATTATTCAACTTGGCAGCAGGCAACTTGCCAGCAGGCCGGTTCTGGTCTGCTGGCCATGTGAAGAGCCAGCACCACATAAAGAAAACAGCATTTGAGACATATTCGTCAAAAATGCTTAAATCCGGCCGTGAATTCAGGCAAAAACTTGCACATAGGCAGAAATCGTAGAAAAATGAATTCATGGCCCCTGTCAAAAATGAGCCAGTTCCACCATCCCAGCCAGCGGAGTGCGCGTAATGATGACCGTGCCTGTCATGATAGACTTTGAAGCATCGGGCTTTGGCAAAGACAGCTACCCGATAGAGGTCGGCTTTTCGCGTCGTCATGGTGAAGGCTGGTGTACCCTGATACGGCCTGAGGCCGACTGGCTGCACTGGGATATCCATGCCGCACGCATACATCACATCCCGCGTGAAATCCTGGTAGAAAGAGGCAAACCCGCCAGGCTGGTGACCGAGCAGCTCAACAGCCTGTTGTCCGGCATGACGGTCTACACCGATGGCTGGACCCAGGATTATGTCTGGATGGCACGACTGTATGACGCTGCTGATAATGTGCCCAATTTTCGTCTGGCGGATTTGCGTGAAATCATTACTTCCGGGCAAGAAAGCATCTGGTACGACACCAAGGCCCAGGTGCAGGAAGACTTGAACATATCACGTCACCGCGCCAGCAACGACGCCAGGATATTACAGCTGACCTGGCTGCGCACCCATGATGCTGTCAGCCACCTGAGCTGACCTGCGAGTGGTGTCAGCAAGTGTGGCGTGCATGCCTGTTGGTAAAAATAAATATCAAATTATTATTTGGATGGTGCGCAGACGGCGCGCCGACAGTGCAAAATACAGGTTTGCCTGTATTGCCATTGCGAAAACCCGCATTGCTGGCACAGGCCCCAATGATATGAATGTTTCTGCCGCCAGGAGTTAATATTGATGAAATGGATAATCCGCCTGCTCTTGTCTGTGCTGGTTTTATTGCTGCTTGTGATGGCCTATCTTTTCCTGGCGCCGGTACCGATCAACCCGGTTGCCTGGCAGGCCACGCCATTTACCGGCTATTCACCACCGCATGCGCGCAATGAAAAGCTGGCTGCCCTGAAGACCCTCGATATCGGCGACGAAACCGGTCCCGAGCATATTGCAATTGGCCCGGACGGCAAATTGTATGCAGCGGTGACCTCGGGCGCGATTTTGCGCATGCAGACTGATGGTAGCCAGCGCGAAACCTGGGTCAATACAGGTGGACGGGTACTGGGATTCATGTTTGATGCTGCCGGCAATATGATTGCGGCAGATGCTTTTCGGGGTATTTTGTCCATCAGCCCTGACAGGCAGATTACCGTGCTGACTGACAAGGTCGGCGACAGCCCTATCCTGTACGCTGATGCGGTTGTGGTGGCAAAGAATGGCAAGATCTATTTCACTGACGCCAGCCAGCGGTTTGGCGCCAAGGAAAATGGCGGCACTTTCCATGCCAGCGTGCTCGACATACTTGAACACTCATCAACGGGCCGCCTGCTTGAATATGACCCGGTCAGCAAACAGACCCGGCAGATTGCCAGCGGCATGTGTTTTGCCAATGGCCTGGCATTGAGCGCGGATGAACAGCACCTGATCGTGGCCGAAACCGGTGAATACCGTATCTGGAAAATCGCCGTGAATGCCAGGGAACTGAACCTGAAAAACAAGCCGGACAAGAAACTGGCCACAATATTATTGCGCGACCTGCCCGGCTACCCCGATAACCTGATGCGTGGCCGTAACGGCCGTATCTGGCTGGGTCTGGCCAAACCGCGTGGCGCCGCCATCGACAATATGGCGGAAAAACCCTGGCTGCGCAGCCTGACCCTGCGTCTGCCGCGCATGCTGTGGCCAGTGCCGCCAGCTTACGGGCATGTAATCGCTTTTGATGAAAGCGGCAAGATACTGGCAGACCTGCAAGACCCGTCCGGCCAGTATCCAGAAACCACAGGTGTGACAGAAACTGAAGACCGTCTGTACATCCAGAGCCTGCATGCCCATGGCATAGGCTGGTTGCCCAATCACCTGGCCAGAAAATGAGTGTGATGTCGTCGCAAACGCAAAACAGGCAAATCAGGCAAGAGGGGGGCAGCGAATCCCCTGCTGAAGTCGATGTACTGATTGTCGGCGGAGGTATCAATGGCGCGGGCATAGCCCGCGACGCCGCCGGTCGTGGCTTGCGTGTGCTGCTGTGCGAGAAAGACGACCTGGCCTCACATACTTCGTCGGCATCAACCAAGCTTATCCACGGTGGCTTGCGTTACCTTGAATATTATGAATTTGGCCTGGTACGCAAGGCGTTGCTGGAACGTGAGGTGCTGATGCGTTCTGCGCCGCATATCATCAGCCCTTTGCGCTTTGTCATGCCGCATGACCAGGGACAGCGGCCGGCGTGGATGATCAGGATGGGCATGTTCCTTTATGATCATCTGGCCAGGCGTGAACTTTTGCCCGGTGCCGAAACCCTGCGCCTGTCTGAACATGTGGCGGGCAAGCCTTTGCGGGCCGACTTCCGGCGTGGTTTTGCCTACTCCGATGCCTGGGTAAAGGATTCCCGCCTGGTCGTCCTGAATGTCATGGATGCGGCAGAAAAAGGTGCGACTGTCATGACCCGTACCCGCTGTGTTTCTGCGCAAAGGCAGGGGCAGGGGCCGGATCAGTACTGGCTGGCGCAATTGCAGACGGCGGATGGTCGGCAATTGACGATCAAAAGCCGCAGCCTGGTGAATGCCAGCGGGCCATGGGCTGTCAGTTTCCTGCACCAGACTCTGCATCATGACGCCGCCAAGACCCTGAGGCTGATCAAAGGTAGTCATATCGTGGTGCGTCGCCTGTTCCATCATGACTATGCGTATATTTTCCAGCATCCCGATGGCCGCATCGTGTTTGCCATCCCCTATGAACAGGACTTCACCCTGATAGGAACCACCGACCTGGAATACAGCGGCTCGCTCGATCAGGTAGCCATTACACCTGACGAAGTCAGTTATTTATGTGAGCTGGCCAGTCATTACTTCATCCAGTCCATCGGCCCGGCAGACGTGATCTGGTCTTATTCAGGTGTGCGGCCGCTGGTGGAAGAGGTTGTGGCGACGGGTAAGGAAAAAGCCGCTGCACTCACCCGTGACTACAGTCTTGAGCTGGATAGTGCAGGAGCACCCTTGCTGAACGTCTTTGGTGGCAAGATCACGACTTACCGCAAACTGGCAGAAGAAGCACTGGCCTTGCTGGCGCCGCATCTGGGGAATGAAGCATCATCCTGGACTGAGCACGCCTGCCTGCCCGGCGGGGATATTTTCAGTGCAAGGCCAGAAAACCGCGCCGTGCGTGAATTCCCGGCCTATGTGCAGTTATGCCAGCAGCAATATGCCTGGCTGCCGCCGCATCTGGTTGAACGTTTTGCCCATGCCTATGGCAGCCGCATGCATGTCTTGCTCAAGAACCGGCAGTCACTGGCGGACATGGGGGATATGCTGGCTCCTGGCTTGTATGTGGCCGAAGTTGAATACCTGATGCAGCATGAATGGGCACGCACTGCGGAAGACATTCTCTGGCGCCGCAGCCGTCTGGGTCTGCATATGCTCAATGAAAGTGGTGCCAGATTGCAGGCCTGGATCGACGGTAAACGTATCGGGAAGGCATAGTAATTTGATATTTTGCGCACCCTGCTTGGCGATCCATGCCTGCTGCCTGTCCTGAGGTTTTGCAGTTTGTCCCCAGAATTGTGCGCACTGTCGCATCCTGCTGGTCTTGTCCTCAGGCGGTCCGTATTCTGAACATACGCAATCAATTTTCAGGAGACGGCAATGGACAAATCCAGCTATATGAAGGCACTGCGCAGCGCACTCGAAGGGCTGCCAGCCCCGCTTATTGAAGAAACCATCGAGGCTTATGAGCGTAAGTTTGCCGAAGCAGCATTGAACGGCAAGTCTGAAGAAGAACTGCTCGCCAGCCTGCCCCAGCCGGAATTGATCGCCGCCCAGAAAAAAGCCAGCATACGCTATGATGCCTTGAAGAGAAATTTCACCATAGGTAATATCGCTGGCCTGCTGGTAGCCATGATAGGTCTGATGGTATTTAACCTGTTCATGCTGATACCGGCGATGACATATTTTATCCTGCTGTGCAGCAGCTATGGCGTTGCCCTGTGCCTGTATCTGGCTGGCATAGGCATGACGGCAGCCAGCCTGTCAGGTGTGGATCAGTTCAGCTTCCAGCTTCCGGCCGGTCATCACCATGTAGCACATGGCGCGCATCACAGAAACAGCCGTGACGGACATTATCATGACGTACGCGTTGATATTTCTGAAACAGGCGTCCTGATCGATGGTGAGCAATTTGATGACCATGGCAAAAAAACCGAAAGTAGCGGCGTCACCGTGACACTGCCGAATACCGCCAGCGCTTCTGCTACTACCGCTGTTGCGAGCGCAACGGCTACTGCAAGTCAACCCGCAGTAACTGTCCAGACAGAGGTCAAAGTCCGCGATCGTGACAGTTTCCAGATCGAAGTCAGTAACCATTTCTCTGCTGGCAAGCTGCTGTCGGGCCTGGGTGCGATACTGGCAGGCATAGGCTTGTTCATGCTCAGCATGTTCCTGACCAAATATTCCTTCATCGGTTTTAAACACTATGTGCGCTGGAATCTGTCGCAACTGCAACTGGTCCGCCCTGCCTGACGGCAGCTGTCATCATCGTGCGACAGTAAAAGTGTCATATCGCAGAACGCATGTAAACTAGCAAAAAATCCTTAATTATCAGGAGAAAATCATGAAAAACATTATACGTACGGGCATAGGCATGCTGGGTCTGGCGGTGGTGCTGACCGCGTCGTCCGTGGTCTTCATCAAGGCCCATGCCGGCAATGTTGTGGCCAGCAGCAGCGGTTCCGCCGCCAGCGAGATGCGACCCGTTAATGCCTCTATTGTCAATATCATACTGAGCGGGCCCATCGACCTGAGCCTGAGGCAGGCAACTACTCCAGAATTGCTGGTGAAAGGGGATGGCAAACTGGTGTCTCGGGTCACCACCAGGCTGGACGGCAATACTCTGCACATCGGCACACGTGGCATCTTCATCGCGGTGGGCAGAACCGAGCAGACCAGGGTGGAATTAAGTTTGCCCAATCTGGAAAAACTGCAATCCTCAGGTAGCGGTGATTCCAATATCAAGGGATTTCACGGCAACAAGGTGGAAATACTCATGCAGGGCTCAGGCAATGTCGTCTTTGACGGGGACTTCCAGCAGGTTCTTGCCAACATCCACGGCAGCGGCGACCTCAATCTGGGGCTGGGTAATACGGATATGCTGGAACTGAATGTGAATGGTTCTGGCGATAGTGTCATCAAGGGCCAGGCCAGGCAATTCACTGCCAGGCTGAACGGTTCTGGGGATTTGAACGCGACTTCCCTGAAGAGTGCACAGGTCAACCTGAGTTCTACGGGCTCTGCTGATTCGCGCGTTTTCGCCAGTCAGGAAATCAGACTCAAATTGATGGGCAGCGGTGATGTTCATGTCAGCGGTAATCCGGCCAAGCGAATTGTGGAGAAGATGGGGTCGGGTGAAGTGAGCTGGTGACGGCAGTTATAAGGGAAATAGTGGTAAATTGTAAATTAACTTTTGGTCTTTCGCCTGAAATACCATACAAAATTGAAGTAAAGCTGCTCAGGACAGTGTTGTAAATCAGTACAATTATTCAATGTTGCTTAAAAGAATGAAATTTTCCATAAGGAATTTTTGCTTGTGGAAAATTTTATTCTTTTTTTTATTTGTTTCTTATTTAAAAATTCGGCGCTGCTTGCTTGATGTGGAAACTTTATATATTTGACGGTTTTTTCTGCAATAATCATTGCGTACTTGTAAGTATTTGTTTCAAACGCCAATAATCCAGACAGAGCCATCCAGATATTCCATCAACCTGAACAGCCGAGAATCATGACTGCTACCCAATGTAAATACCTGACCGTGTTATTTGTTGTGTTCAGCTTCTTCAGCGCTGCTTCCGCGCAGGAAAACCCCATGCAGTTTCTCAGCCGTGCCAATGCCAAAGTGGCCAGGGCGGCATCCTTGAAGAATCGTTGGGAAGGTCCGGTTGATGGGCCACAACTGCAAAAGAAAAAGAAAATCATCTACATTGCGGCAAATATGTCGGATGCCGGCATCAGCGGTGTATTCAATAGCTTGCGAGAAGCAAGTGCTGGCGCCGGCTGGGAAGTATTGCCCATCAATTGCAGTGGCCGTTGCAACCAGGGCTCAGCGATATTGAATCAGGCGCTGGACATGAAGGCGGATGGTATCGTGCTGGCCGGGGTGGATGTGGCCAGCCTGTCCAAGGGCATGGCAGCGGTGGCAAAAGCCAAGGTGCCGGTAGTCGGCTGGCATGCATCGGTCAAGAGCGGCCCGACCGATGGCCTGTTTACCAATATTACGACCAACCCCAAAGAGGTTGCCCAACTGGCCGCACTGTATACGGTGGTGGAATCCAATAACAAGGCGGGTATCGTGGTGTTTACCGATTCCACCAACCCCTATCTGCTGGCCAAGTCCAGCGCCATTGTTGAAACCATCAAGCAATGCGAAGGTTGCAAACTGCTGAGCGTGGAAGACCTGCCGCTGGCTGAGGCACATCTGAAGATGAAGAGTGTGGTAGAGAATCTGGTCAAGCGTTATGGCAGCAAATGGACGCATGTGATCGGCGTCAACGATTTCTATTTTGACTTGATGGAAGTTCCGGCCACGGCCAGTCTGACAGCCAACAACAAGCTGGTTGGCGTCTCGGCCGGTGATGGCTCACAGACGGCCTACAAGCGCATACGTGCAAACAACCTGCAATCCGGCACCGTGCCAGAACCGCTGACCATGAATGCCTGGCAGATTGTTGATGAATTGAACCGTGCGTTTTCCGGTGCTGAACAAAGCGGTTATGTGAATTCACCGCATCTGGTCACCAGCCAGAATATTGCCTATGACGGCGGGCAAAAGAACATGTTTGAGCCAGCCAATGATTTCCGCGCGCACTATCAAAAATTCTGGGCGAAATAAGTTTTTCATTATCTCGAATCGTTAAATGCAAAAGGCCGGTCATGATTGCTGGCCTTCCTGCTTTTATGACTGCCTTGTTCAGTTTTTCTCAGTCAGTGCCGCCAGAATATTGCCGGGCACGGACTTGTCCAGATACATGCGCTGGTCTGCCGTCTGCATGAGCTTGTCGGCAGTACGACCGTCGGTAGGGTACATGGCACAACCCAGGGCTGCCTGAATGTTGATTTGATGCCCCTGTATCGTGCAGGGGCCCTCCAGGATTTTTTTCAGGCGCATCAGGGTACTGTCGAGCTGGGACTCCTGGTTCACGCCAAATGTCAATGCGACAAATTCATCACCGCCTATGCGGCCGACAAAATCGGCATGCCGGCAAAAACTCCTGAGTCGCCTGGCCACCTCTTTCAGCAGCAGGTCACCTGACTGATGGCCGTATCGGTCATTGACAGACTTGAAGTGATTCAAGTCAATCAGGATGAAGCCAAAGCCCTGCTGGTTGCGTGAGCTTTGTGCAATTGCCTTATCCAGCATCTCGTCGACATGGCGGCGATTGGGCAATCCTGTCAGGACATCTTCACGGGCCATTTCCAGTATGCTTTTCTGGGCGCGCAGATTGCAGCACACGCTGACGCCATATGTCCAGCCCAGCAGGCACAGCGCGACGATCAGGTAAACCAGGTTGAGCAGCGGGTGTCGCATCAGCTCCTGACTGGTGTTTGATATATAGGCAAGGTGCCAGCGCAACATGAAACCAAGGGCCATCACCAGCAGCGATACAGCGCCTATGCCGGCCGCCATCAAGTCCAGGTCACGCGTTTTCCAGATCAGAATATAAGCGGTTGTCAACAACAGGGCGGCGGCAATCGCGTCATGACACAGATATCGGCGTATCATGTCGTCCCGGTTCAGAAATGCCAGCAGGATAAACAGGGGAACCAGCGCCAGACTCCATAGCCAGCGCTGTTTCGAGGCATAGGCACGAAAGCGCAGGGTGCCTTCCAGCATCAACAGGATAGTGGTCAGGGTCAGGGAATTATTGACAGCAACAATCAGGGGTTTGGGGATATCAATGACATTGATCAGGCGCACCAGCAAAAATGCCGGTGCTATCATGGAAGCTGCAACGGCCCAGACACCGGTACCGGGTATGTCACGATTGATGCGCCAAACCGCCAGCATGACCAGCATGGAAATCACACTGATACAGAGTACGACCAAATCGAGTGTGGCACGATCCAGATTGACCATAGCAGAACCCGGTTGAACATCGTGAAAATTCAGTCTGGCCCACCTTTCCTGTGCGCACATGCCTTGCCGCAAGGATATGGCCTTTTATGCAAAACCTTATTATGACGCAAACTTATGCAAATATACCCAAGTAATCAGCAAGATCAGCAGGCCGCCGGTGTTGTCGTGGTAGGTGGCGGGCCCGCCGGATTGATGGCTGCTGAAACCTTGGCTTTACGAGGTGTACAAGTCGATTTATATGATGCCATGCCTTCGGTAGGACGCAAGTTTTTAATGGCAGGCAAGGGGGGGATGAACCTCACCCACTCGGAAGACTTTGTCTCTTTCATGACACGCTACGGCCCACGTCAGAAATGGTTGACGCCACTGCTCAGGCAATTTGACGCGAATGCATTGCGCAGCTGGGCTGTCGGCCTGGGTATCGAAACCTATGTCGGCAGTTCGGGCCGGGTGTTTCCCGTTGACATGAAGGCAGCACCCTTGCTGCGTGCCTGGTTGCACAGACTGCGTAGCCAGGGAGTGCGCTTTCATATGCGGCATCGCTGGCTGGGCTGGGATGAACAGCAGCAGTTGCGGTTCGATACACCAACGGGTGAAATCAGCAAACCGGCACAGGCCGTGGT
This sequence comes from Undibacterium paludis, assembly GCF_022568815.1. Lineage (GTDB taxonomy): Bacteria > Pseudomonadota > Gammaproteobacteria > Burkholderiales > Burkholderiaceae_D > Undibacterium. Next base: position 94,373 of record NZ_JAKZHX010000014.1, read on the forward strand.
ACTGGCTTTGGGTGGTGGCAGCTGGGCCAGACTGGGTTCCGACGGCGCCTGGGTCAGCTTGCTCAGGCAGCACAAACTGGATGTGGCTGACTTGCAGCCGGCAAACTGTGGTTTTGATTTGCCATGGACAGAATTTTTCAGGAGCAGGTTTGCCGGCCAGCCTTTGCTGACTGTCGCAGCCAGGGTGAGGGGCAGCAACCTGGCCATGCGCCAGGGCCAGTTCGTCATCACGGCAACGGGAGTAGAGGGTAGTCTGATCTATGCCCTGTCATCTGCGCTGCGTGAGCAAATCAATGTCAGCGGTAAAGCCGTGCTGGAACTTGATTTGCTGCCCGACATCCCTGTTGACAAGGTGCTGATAGAATTGCAGCATCCGCGTGGTTCGCGCTCTTTGTCCAGCCATTTGAAAAGCCGCCTGGGACTCGATACCTTGAAGAGCACGCTCCTGCATGAAGTACTGGGCAAAAGTGATTTCGACAATAGCAGCCTGCTGGCGCAGACGATCAAATGCCTGCCCTTGAACCTGCATGCGGCGCGCCCTATTGATGAAGCCATCAGCAGTGCCGGTGGCTTGCGTTTTGAAGGGCTGGATCAGAACCTGATGTCGATTCACTGTCCTGGCCTGTTTTTTGCCGGGGAAATGCTGGACTGGGAAGCCCCGACCGGCGGTTATCTGCTGACGGCCTGTTTTGCGACGGCCCGGGCAGCTGCACAAGGGGCTGCTGACTGGCTTGCCAGGGCCTGAAAAAATCGCTTGTCCAGTTAAGTTTGCCTCCAAATACTTTCTGCCAACACAAACAGAAGTCGGTACAATGATAGTTTCCGCGCCGCATCATTTTATTAAAGTCTATCGCATTTCATGTTCTTGTTTGTATGAGTGATAACCGAAACACCGCACGCTCCAATGTGACCTGGCGCGGCGCCATACAGGTTCTTCCTGGCCAGATCGTACTGGCGAAAATTATTAACTTTGCAGCTGGTGGCATACAAATCCAGTGCAGCGTCGTTCTCAAAGAAAAGCAGACTTACCAGATGATGATGGAAGTGCCCAGTCCGCGCGATGCCTCGCAGCGTACCCAGGTCGTGTGTAAGGCAACCTGCATCTACACCATACTCAGCGGCAGCGAATATCGGGCAGGCATGAAATATTTTGATGTGCCTGAACAGCACATGGCATTGCTGGCAGAATGGTATGGTGGTTAATCCCGCCAGGCCTGCCACAGCATGCTGTCCCTTCCTGTGATATAAACAGTTTTTGCCCCTTTTTTTTTGCCCTATGTCCAGCTCAACTGATTTGCCAGAAACCGTACAGCGTGTTGCCCGCCTGCTCCAGGACCTCGGACATGACCAGCATGTCGTCATGCTGCCGGAAACCGGCAAGACCTCGGCAGAAGCCGCTGCCGGTCTTGGTTGTGAAGTAGCAGAAATCGCCAAGTCCATCGTCTTCCGCCGTCTCAATGACGATGCGGCCGTGATGGTCGTTGCCAGTGGTGTCAATCGTGTTGATGAAGGCAAGGTGGCCGCGCTGGTAGGCCCGCTGGGTAAGGCTGACGCCCGCTTCGTCAAGGAAAAAATCGGTTATGCCATCGGTGGGGTTTGCCCTATCGGCCACCTGGAAAAAACCGTCATGCTGATTGACCAGGACTTGCTGCAATATACCCATGTATGGGCTGCCGCCGGCCATCCGCATGCCGTCTTCAAACTGACGCCGCAGCAATTGCAAACCATGACAGGCGCACCTGTCGCCGATGTGGCCCTGCGCGCATGAGCATCCTGCTTGAATTTGATCCTGCCCAGTTTGAACTCAAACCGGGCGCTACCGTCCCCTCACCCTGTGTGAATATATGCCGTATGGATGAGAAATCGGGGCTGTGCAGCGGCTGCTATCGCACTATCGATGAAATCATCTGCTGGAGCAAGGCAGACAATCACAAGAAACTGGCAATCTGGGACCTGGTGCAGCAAAGGATGCTGCCGTAGTTTTTGATGTAAAGCTGTCGGAGTAGTGGAGTAGCGGAATAACAAAAAGGATACAGGCATGAAACAGCTGGACTGGTACTTTGATTTTATTTCCCCGTTTGCTTATCTGCAAAGCGAATTGCTGCATCGTCTGGACGGTGTGCAAAGCATACAATACCGCCCCATCCTGTTCGCCGGCCTGCTCAATCACTGGGACAACAAGGGACCGGCAGAAATTGCGCCCAAGCGGCAGTGGACTTTCGAGCATTGCGCCTGGCTGGCACACAAACATGGCATTCCCTTGCGCATGCTGCCAGAACATCCCTTCAATCCCCTGCCATTGCTGCGTCTGTGCCTGGCGCTGGATTGCAGCGAAGCTGTGGTGCGCCGACTATTCCGTTTCGTCTGGCGTGACGGACATATCCCGACGCAGGCAGAACACTGGCAAGCCTTGCTCGATGAATTGCAGGTCACACCAGCCATGCTTGACGCGCAGGCCGTCAAGGATGCGTTGAGACGCAATGGCGAACTGGCGATTGCCGCCGGTGTCTTTGGCGTGCCGACCAGCGTTGTTGACGGCCGCTGTTTCTGGGGATTGGATAGTACTGACATGTTGCAGGCTTACCTGAATGGTGACGGTTTCTTTGAGACCGGTGCATTGCAAGCGGCTAAAGACATGCCATACGGCATGCAACGCAAGATACCAGGAAAAATCTGATGCGTCTGCCTGCCAGCATGCAAGTGTTTGAACGGGGCTGGCTGTCTTCGAACAATATCCTGTTCACTGGTCGGCAGCAGACTGCGCTGGTCGACAGCGGCTACCTGAGCCATGCGCCACAGACCCTGGCCCTGGTGCAACAGGCACTGGCAGGCCGCTCCCTTGATCTGTTGATCAACACCCACCTGCATTCCGACCATTGCGGTGGTAACGCCTTGCTGCAGCAGCACTATGCCTGTCGCACCCTGATACCGATAGCGGACACGGATGCAGTCGCAGCCTGGGATGAAGAAGCCCTGACCTATGCTGCTACCGGGCAGCAATGTGCACGCTTTGGCTTTGACGCGGCCATACAGCATGGCGAGATATTGCAGTTAGGTGATATGGACTGGCAGGTACTGGCTGCCCCCGGTCATGATCCTCACTCCATGATTCTGTATTGTGAGCAAGAGGGTATATTGATTTCTGCCGACGCCTTGTGGGAAAACGGTTTTGGCGTCATCTTCCCCGAACTGGAAGGGGAGTCCGGCTTTGCCGAACAGGCTGCCATCCTGCAAGTCATACGTGAGCTCGATCCGCGCCTGGTCATCCCCGGGCATGGCTCACCATTTGGCAATGTCAGTGCAGCACTGGAGCGCGCTGAATCAAGACTCGATTACCTCAGTGCCGACACCAGACGCAATGCCCGCAATGCCGCCAAAGTCATGCTGGCCTTTATCCTGCTCGACAGACGGCAGGTAAAAACGTCAGAAGTATTGCGGCAACTGGGCAGCACCCGGCTGATCGCTTCATCTGTCCGTATTCTCGATACCAGTGCAGATGTATTGATCCCGGAACTGATCAGCGAATTGATCAGCGCCGGTGTTGCCAGGCTCGATGGCGATACGCTGGTCAGCGTACGCTAGCGCAGGGTTCAATCATGCATGTTTGCGCCATGTTCCAGCAATAACTGCCTGAGCAGAGAGCGATGACAGCGGCTCTCGTCTTCACAATAGCAACCGACAGAAAAATTTGTTGTCTTTGACATTGCCGCCAGTAAATCGAGTACCTTGCCGGCGTCGGCGGTATTCATTTCTGCCTTGTAGCTGCGGGCAAATCTGGCCCATTCCGCGTCACTGTCAACGGCCTTGCCCTGTGCCATCAGTTCTGCACTCGGTGACAGATTGGGGAACCAGACATCATAATAGTTGCGGCTGGCAAATTCAGTCTTGGGTACGCCGCGTGGCGGTCGCCTTACCGTGCCGATACGCAGACCTTCATCCGCTGCGCGCGCTGTACCCAACTGGACTATGCGTATGCTCATTGCTGACCTCCCTCTTTATTGTTCAGGCTATCGGGCAGCACTTCGAAATCTGCGGTGCGGTCCAGTTGCTGCAAGGCTTGCAATAATTTTTCCGGCGGGCTGGTCAGTTTGCGGGCGGACAGGTCAAGCCATCCTACCAGTGAGGTAACACGTGCCGCCAGTTTCCCCTTGTTGAAAAATTCATTGCGTATCTTCAGCTTGCGCCCATCGTCAGACAGGCCTGCAAGACTTTGCGTCACGACGACTTCATCAAGCAAATGGAATTCGCGAAAATACTCGATTTCATCTTTCATCACCACTGGCCCCAGGCGCAGTTGCATGAATGCACTCATGGGGAAACCGCAGTCAGAAAAATACATCATCCTGACATCGGCAGACTTGTCCAGGTAAGCGGTGTTGCGCATATGGGAATTGAAATCCATATCACCCCAACCGGCAATCAGGTTTTTTTCATACATGCTGTTTCCCCCTTGAGTGTTGTTCTGATGTCCTGATTATCTTGCCAGATTTTTCAAACCCAGTACCTCGATTTTTTCTATGCTGGGCGGGCTGCTGAACAATTCTTCCGCCTTGCTCATCAACGCCTGGGCGATCGGGCCCTGCAAATGCGCCTGACGGTCTGCTTCAGTCTCAAAGGCATCGAATACGCCGAAGACATTGTCAGACAATTGCAGGGCGAACCAGATCGGCGTTGTAGCTTCCTGGTTGGCCAGGGCCAGACCCATTTCCAGAAAGGCGGCAACATCGGCGGCTTTGCCAGGTTTGGCTTCAAAACGGGCGAACAGGGCGTGCTTGATCATGATATATCTCCATTGACTTGAATCTATACTTGCATCGCGGGATTGCGATGAAGTGAGACTTTACAGATGACCCGGTTTGTTTGATACTGGCGCGATTGACATCTTTGGTATGGATTTTGCCATGAACATCAACATCCTTGCTCTCGATGGTGTTTTCGATACCGGCCTCTCCATCGTGCTCGATGCACTGACGACAGCGAATGAATTGTCCGGCTTGCAGGCAGACCCTGCAGCACCCATGAACATATCACTGGTGGGCATGCGGCGGCGTGTGCAAACCGCGCAAGGCATGAGTGTGACAGTAATGCGTGCCGATGAAGTACCCGCGCCTGACCTGGTCATCGTACCCGCCCTGGGCTACAAGATGCCGGATACCTTGACCCAGGCGCTGGCACGCCCTGATGTGAAAGAGGCGAGCGCTGCCTTGTCCCGCTGGGCCGATGATGGTGTACGTATTGCTGCTGCCTGCATAGGCACTTTTGTGCTGGCGGAGAGTGGCGTGCTTGATGAGCGCGATGCCACGACAACCTGGTGGCTCAATCCCCTGTTCCGCCAGCGTTATCCGTCCGTACGCCTCAACACCAGCCACATGATCGTCCAGTCCGGTCAGTTCCTGACCGCCGGTGCGGCGTTCAGTCATATGGACATGATGTTGTGGCTGATACGACAGAGCAACCCTGAACTGGCTAGCCTGGTTGCCAGTTATCTGGTGGTTGACAGCCGTCCATCACAAACGGCATATGTGATTTCTGATCATCTCTCGCATGCCGACCCCATGGTGGAACGCTTCGATCGCTGGGCACGCAGCCATCTGGACCAGGGCTTTAATCTCGATGAGGCGGCTGATGCGCTGGCGACCAGCAAGCGTACCCTGGCGCGGCGTATTCATGAAGTCTTGGGCAAGACGCCGGTGTCGTATGTGCAGGATTTGCGCATAGAAAAAGCGGTACATCTGCTGAAGACTTCCAATCACAGCGTAGAGCAGATTGCTGGTCTGGTGGGGTATGCGGACGGGGTTACCCTGCGAACTTTGTTGAGGAGGCGGTTGGGGAAGGGGATACGGGAAATCAGGGTGGGGTGAAGTTTTGCTGATCGTCTTAACGACATGCATCCGAGCTAAAGACAATTTGATTGACGACTGATCTGAGTTACGTCATTCCCGCGTGTTTTTGGCGGGAATCCAACGGGTTGGTGCTCCAGCGGCGTTCGTGGCGTGCCATATCGTTTGTCGAATGTCGTACTTTGATTAAAACGATTGCCCTTCGTGGGCACAAGCCGGGTCTCGGCCCGGCGGCCGGATTTCTTTCTTTGCTTCGCCAAAGAAAGGAATCAAAGAAAGGCGACCCAGGCGTAGCACTGCACTGCGCCGCTTGCAAGCGATTGCCGTTACGCAGGACGAAACCCCTGTTACACCTCAAACACGGGCCTTTCTTTATCCATTTTCTGTACCGCACAAATGGCGGCTACGCATGGGAACTGCTAAATTCAAAAACAACGTCAGCACGACCGTTACTCGCGTATTTTGGTATTGGTTTGATCGTTGATTATGGTGATACTTATTTCAATTGATAAGCTGCCTCAGAAAACGACCCCACAGGCGCCAAATCTGCATACGCGGTCGGTCTTCCCTGCTGCTTGGCCATGAAGGCTTCCATCAGGTTGGCGCTTTGCCAGATGCCGGATTGCAGCCAGCCCATCTGTTGCAGGGCGTCATGAGTGCTGTGGTCGCGTGCGTAGTGGATGGCCTGCTTGCTGCCCCAGATGGCAACCGGTGGCTTTTCGGCGATTTCTGCTGCCATGTGCAGGGCGGCTTCCAGCATCGCTTCCTGGGTGTCAAACACCTCATTGACCAGACCGACCGCCAGAGCACGGGCAGCGGGCAGGCGGCGGCCAGTGTAAGCCATTTCATGGACTATGCCTTCCGGTATCAGTTTGGGCAGGCGTTGCAGGGTGCCGAGGTCGGCGGTCATGCCTATATTGATTTCCTGTATGCAGAAGAAGGCATCGCTGCTGGCCAGACGTATGTCGCTGGCGCAGATCATGTCGACGCCGCCGCCTATGCAGCCGCCGTGGATGGCGCTGATGACAGGCATGCGCAGGGATTCGATCAGGTTGAAGGCGTGCTGCATGTCTTTCAGCGCCAGCGCGATATTGGCGCGGCCTATGGCAGTGACATCATCCAGGCTGATGCCGCCACCGGCGAACACGTCGAGCGCCATGCCGGCGGTGAAGTGCTTGCCGCTGGACGAAATCACCAGTACCCGCGCATTCGCCTGATTTTGCAGGTCCTGCAAAATCCCGGCCAGTTCCTTGAAGAAGACTGGTTGCATGGTGTTGAGTGTAGCTGGCCGGTTCAGGCGCAGATGAGCGATTTTATTGCTGATACTGAAATCAAAGCATTGATATGTCATGGTGTCCCCACGGAAAAGTTAACAGCACGGTAAAATCATACTGGATATGAGCACTTAATGACGTCAACTTACTTATCGTTAGAGGATATCGACTATGGCACTTGCATCACTGGATTCCCGTTCGCCCCACCTGTCGCGTCTACCGGCGGTACTGCAACACCTGAGCCTGCCCGTCATTGGTTCTCCCCTGTTTATTGCCAGTGGCCCCAGACTGGTGGCTGCGCAGTGCAAGGCCGGTATCGTAGGCTCTTTCCCTGCCTTGAATGCCAGACCAGCAGAGTTGCTTGATACCTGGCTGACAGAATTGCAGACAGAACTGGCCGCTTACCAGGAAGCCCACCCAGATGCATTGGTAGGCCCGATTGCCGTCAACCAGATTGTTCATCAGTCAAATGACAGGTTGGCCCATGATGTCGAGGTCTGCGTCAAACACCAGATACCCATCATTATCTCTTCCCTGCGTGCGCCACCCAAAGAAATGCTCGACGCCATCCACAGTTATGGCGGCATTGTCATGCATGACGTGATTTCCATCCGTCATGCCGAAAAAGCCCTGGAATCCGGTGTCGACGGCCTCATTCTGGTAGCCGCCGGCGCTGGGGGGCATGCCGGCGGCCTGTCGCCGTTTGCCCTGGTTGGTGAGGTAAGACGTATCTTCGCCGGTCCGATTGCCTTGTCCGGCTCGATTGCCACGGGTGACGCCGTGCTGGCGGCACAGGCCATGGGAGCAGATTTTGCCTACATAGGCTCGCGCTGGCTGGCGACAGTGGAATCGAACGTCGACGATGCCTATCGCCAGGCTATTGTTGAATCCGCCGCCGCCGACATCGTCTACACCAACCTGTTTACCGGCGTGCACGGCAATTACCTGAAAAAATCCATCATTGCCGCTGGCCTGGACCCCGACAACCTGCCGGTGGCAGACAAGAGCAAGATGAATTTTGGTTCCGGTGGCGGCAGCAAGGCCAAGGCCTGGCGCGATATCTGGGGAGCTGGGCAGGGGGTGGGGCTGATGGATGAAGTGCTCACCGTGGCCGAAGTGGTGGCGCGTCTGAAGGCTGAATATCAGGCTGCCAAAGCCCGTCTGCTCAGCCTGTAAGCTGGTCAGATCGATTCTGTTGTGTTGTTTTTTTGAAAATGAGATATCCATGAGCAAAGCCTATATCGTTGCCGAAATCCATGTGACCAATCCCGGCCCTTACGCTGATTACCGCGCACTGGCGACGGCCAGCGTTGCGCAATATGGCGGCCAGTTCCTGGCAAGAGGCGGTACCCGCCTGCAAAAAGAGGGTGGTGATGACCAGCATAACGAAGGCTGGCGTACCGTGATCGTTGAATTCCCTTCCCTGGCGCAGGCGCAGACCTGGTATGACTCGGTCGAATATGGTAAGGCCAAGGACATACGCCTGGCCAATTCCATCGGCCGCCTGTTCATCGTGGAAGGTGTGGCGCCTGCGACCTGATCCAGGGGCTGGACCGCGGCCTTAAATGTAAATTGCCAGCAGGAATTCAAGTTTGCAAAGAGACTTGCCGTAACTAGGGTATCTCACTGCCAAGAATTCAATTATGCGCCGCTATCTCGCCCTGCTCGTACCTATGCTGCTGGCCTTGTCCGCCCAGGCGAACGACCCGCCGTCCAAACCGATCAAATCGGCATCCGCCAAAGAAGAGGCTTCGGCCTCTGCTGCATCGGGGTCTGCCTCTGCATCGGCGTCCACCAAGGAAGAGCGCAAACCTGGCGCCAAAGAGAGCAAGGAGTCTGCCAAAGAAGCAGCCGTCCGCGCCAAAGAGGCACTGGCAGCTGATGAACTGGCAGCACGCATTGCCGAACGCCTGAGCGTCATACGCAAAGAAAAAGATGAAGCCGCCGCCCGCAGCGCACCCAAGCCCGTGCCACGTCCAGCCTATGCGCCACCGGTACGCCGGCCAGAAGTGGTAAAAAGCAAAAGCGATCATGGTGGTGGCAATGGGGCTGCAGCAGGCACATTGGCCGTTCATGGTCAGGTGCACTGGAGTTATCAGGGCGAAGGTGGTCCGCTGAACTGGGGCAAACTTAATCCTGCCAATGCCAAATGCGATATTGGCGAACGACAGTCACCGATTGATATCCGCGATGGCATCAAGGTCGACCTGGACCCGATTGCCTTTGACTACAAACCCAGCCGTTTCAGCGTGGTTGATAATGGTCACACCATACAGGTGAACATGGGGGCCGGTAATTACATCAATGTGCTGGGTCATAATTACGAACTGGCCCAGTTCCATTTCCATAAGCCATCTGAAGAGCGCGTCAATGGCAAGAGCTTTGAAATGGTTGCTCATCTGGTCCACAAGGATGCTGACGGCAAACTGGCCGTGGTTGCCGTGTTGATAGAGCGCGGCAAGGCGCATAGCCTGGTCCAGCATGTGTGGAACAACCTGCCGCTGGAAAAAAATGAGCCTGTACAGGCACTGACCACCATGGACATGAACGACATATTACCGGTCAAGCGCGACTACTATACCTATATGGGTTCACTGACCACGCCACCTTGCAGTGAAGGTGTGTTGTGGCTGGTCATGAAAGAACCTATAGAAATTTCACCAGACCAGTTGACCATCTTCAGTCGCCTGTATCCGATGAATGCCAGGCCGATACAGAAGAATTCAGGCCGCCTGATCAAGGAGTCGAACTAAGAACCTGCCGTTCAGGCAGATGCGTTTTCCCAGGTTGCCCTGAGTTCCTTGCGTACGACGATCTTCAGGCCGGACCAGATGTTGTTGACGGCGCAGACCTTGATGTCGACATAGCCAAGGGGCAGTATGACTTCACGTATCACATCTTCAGTGATGTCCGTGGGCAGCTTCGATGCTTTTTTGGGCCAGGATACCCAGATGATGGCATCACTGCGCAGACAGGGTTTATATACTGCCAGCTCCTTGATCAGGACAGCTTTCTGGTTGGTGAACAAGTGGACCAGGTCAGTCATGGACGAGGCTTTTTTTTCAAAATGGACCTGCTCTGGCAGAGGCGCCAGCAGCTCAGGATAGTCAGGTGGCGCATTCCTGACAAGAACATGGTTGCCAGCCTGTATGCCAAGTTTCTTTGCCAGGGGTGTGCCTGAGTAAGCGTTAGTGACAGAGCTCATGGTCGTCGCATACATAGAAAAGCTGTACCTGGCACTGTAACAGTGCCAGGTACAGCAACAGACTACATCCAGCTTCTATCACGGCTGGCTTCTTTATTTGTAAATACCGCAACCTACCACCACGTCGCCAGATTTCTCAAAATAAGTTGATTTGGCTTCAATCGCTTTGGTCGTGGGATGGGGCCATTTGTAATCGACCCAGCCTTGCCCCTTGCTTTTTGCCACTCAAATCAAGTACAAATATATATAGATCGCGGTCGCTGAAACTGCCTTTGGGATTATTGAATTCCGGGTAAGCGGCTTCGGCTCCCTTGGTCTTCATATAGCTGATGGCTTTTTTGACCATGGCTTCAGCCTCCTGCGCCGTACCATGGTCTGCCGCACAAGCGGGCAATATGAGGAAGAGACTCGATAAAACAGCGACGAATAATCTGATGAACTTGACCATGATCAATCTCCTGGGTTTGAGGCATCACACTCCGGGCATTCAACAACATACGTCCAGAATATGATACGCCCCAAGCCAGGTTGACCTATCTTTATTTGGTACTACTTAACAATTTCCTACATTCAATTTCCATAGTTAATTTTCTTGCATTAAACCTGCCTGTAAGGCAATTCGCGCCAGCGCTTGCCACTGACTCTGGCAATGGCATTCGCAAAAGCAGGGGCCAGTGCAGGCAAGCCAGGTTCGCCCATGCCGGTAGGGGCATCTGCACTGGGGACAATATGCACGGCTATCTGTGGCATATCGGTAATGCGGGGTACCACAAAGTCGCCGAAGTTGCTTTGCTCGACCACACCATCCTTGAGCGTGATGGCTGCACCTGGCAGGCACATTGACAGACCCATCAGGGCTGCACCTTGCACCTGCGCTTCCACGCTTTTTGGATTGACAGCCAGGTTGCAATGCACACCGGCAGTGACCTTGTGCAACTTGGGCTGACCACTTTTGATAGACGCTTCCACTACATAGGCAACGACTGACGAGAATGACTCATGCACTGCCACCCCATAGGCCCGGCCTGCCGGTAGCTTCTTCTTGCCGTAGCCAGATTTTTCTACGGCCAGTTCCAGTGCGGCTTTGTGCCGTGGATGCTTGTTGCCCATCAGTTTCAGGCGATAAGCCACCGGGTCTTGTTTGGTGGCCTGGGCAATTTCATCGATCAGGGTTTCCATGACAAAGGCAGTGTGGGTAGAACCCACGCTACGCCACCATAAGACCGGGACATTGATCTTGGGATGATGGACGGACAGGCGCATCGGCATTTCATATGGTTCTTTCATGCCTTCTACTGCCGTGACGTCCACACCGTTCTGTACCATCATGCCTTCGAATGGGGTACCACTGACGATGGACTGGCCGACGATGACATGGTCCCAGCCCAGGATATTGCCCTGCGCATCAAAACCTATCTCGGCCTTGTGCAGATGCATGGGGCGGTAGTAGCCGCCTTTGACATCATCTTCACGGCTCCACAAGGTACGCACCGGTGCATCGAGGCCGGCAGTTTTTGCGGCCTTGGCGACCTGACAGGCTTCCACCACATAGTCACTGGTGGCAATCGCCCGGCGACCAAAGCCGCCACCAGCCATCTGGGTATGGATGGCGACATTCTCGGGCTTGACGCCCAGCACAGTTGCCGCAGCGAAGCCATCGAGACCGGGCATTTGCGTACCTAGCCACAGCTCTGCCTTGTCGCCCTTGATGGCGACCGTGCAGTTCAGCGGTTCCATCGGTGTATGGGCCAGGTAGGGGAAAACGAATTCCGCATTGAGCTTGTGAGGTGCACCTGCGATTTTCGAAACATCATCATTGAACTTCAGCTTGCCCGGTGTTTTTGTCATTTCCTTGTAACTGGCCAGCAGCTTGACGGAATCGACTTTTTCCACACCATCGGTATCCCATTCCAGCTTCAGCACATCGCGAGCCTGTTTGGCCGGCCAATAGCCAGTGGCAATGATGGCGACACCTTCACCGCCACGGTCAACCGGTACACGCAGCACAGCCTTGACGCCTTTGATGGCTTTGGCTGCGCTGTCATCGAATGATTTGACTTTTGCACCGAACACCGGTGGCCTGGCGACCACGGCCGTCAGCATGCCGGGCAGGTGGGCATCGATGCCATAGTCCTGGGTACCGGTTGATTTGGCTTTTGCATCAAGACGGCCTGTGGGTTTGCCTATCAGGCGAAAATCCTTTGGGTCTTTCAGTGTAACTTTTTCCGGTACCGGCAAGGTCATGGCGGCTTCTGCCAGCTCGCCATAACTGAGCTTCTTGCCGCCGGGGCCAATGACAAAACCATTTTCCGTGCGCAGATCGGCTGCAGGGACATTCCATTTGGCAGCGGCGGCACTGACCAGCATGGCGCGGGTACGCGCACCAAGTTCACGGTATTGTGTGTAAGAATTCTTGATGGAATTCGAACCACCTGTCAGGTGCATGCCAAAGGCAGGGTCAACATAGGCCGGGTGATTGTTGCCATGGACGCTCCTGACTTTGGACCAGTCGGCATCGAGCTCTTCTGCCAGTATCAAGGGCAGCGCAGTCTGTACACCCTGGCCAAAGTCGAGACGGTTGATGGTAACGGTCACCGTGCCATCGGCGGCAATCTGCACAAAGGCGCCCGGCTGCTCGGTCGGCTTCAGACCTGCGGGTGCCTTGGCGGCAGCATCCTGGGCCAGCGTCAGTACTGGGTAACAACCGAGGGCAAAGCCACTGACTGCCGCCATTTTCAAAAAGCTGCGGCGTGGCAGGCTGCTGGTAGCAGAGCCTGACGGTGTGGATTGTTGGAGCAATGCCTGCAAATGTTTGGGCAGGTCGGTAAAACGGGCTTCAAAATGCATGGTCGTTCCTCCTGATCAGGCCAGAGTGGATGCGGCATCATGGATGGCGGCACGTATGCGTACATAGGTGCCGCAGCGACAGATATTGCCTGCCATGGCACCATCAATATCGGCATCGCTGGGCTTTTTATTGGCTTTGAGCAAAGCCGTGGCGCTCATGATCTGTCCGCTCTGACAGTAACCGCACTGCGCCACGTCATGTTTGATCCAGGCCGCCTGCACGGCCCTGCCAACCTTGTCCTGGCCGATGGCTTCGATGGTGGTGATTTTCTGTCCGGAAACAGATGAGATCGGCGTAACGCAGGAACGGATTGCCTGGCCGTTCAGATGCACGGTACAGGCGCCGCACAGTGCAGCACCGCAGCCAAACTTGGTGCCTGTCAAACCCAGGGAATCGCGCAAGGCCCATAGCACAGGTGTGGACGGGTCAGCGTCAAGCTGGTGTTCTTTGCTATTGATATTGAGTGAAGTCATGGAACGGGTCTCCATCCGGTCAGGTAGGTCTGGACATGAAAAAGCAGCCACAGCAAACCGGCCCGCTGGGTGGCTTGCTGAGACTGTTTATTAGGGAATACGCAACTACTATAGAATATTTTTGGACAGCTTGTGCAAAAACGGAAAAACCACGGAAAATCAGGCTTTCCCGTGGTTTTGTTGTGATAGTGGTAATTTTGTGTTATTCGTATTTACGCGCGTCATCAATCACTTTGCCGTCATTGGGCAAACTGCCAGCGCTGACAAATTGCACGTCACCGCGCAGCTTGGTGACATCGCGCAGGCTCTCGACGATGGCGGCCTGCAAACCGGTATCCTGGCCCGCTGCTTCACAATGCAGGCTCATCACATCGTTAGCCATTTCGCCGGTGACGACCAGTCTGGCCTTGATGATTTCAGGATGGCGCCTGACGACTTCGGCAACTTGCGAGGGATGGACAAACATGCCCTTGACCTTGGTTGTCTGGTCAGCCCTGCCCATCCATCCCTTGATGCGCTGGTTGGTACGGCCGCAGGGTGACGGGCCCGGCAGTATGGCCGACATGTCGCCCGTGCCAAAACGTATCAGAGGATAGTCCGCATTGAATGAGGTGATGACGACTTCACCCACTTCACCCTCTGCCACCAGGTCACCGGTACCGGGCCTGACGATTTCCAGTATCAGGTCTTCATCCATGATCATGCCAGGGTTGACCTGTCCGTCACTCATGCTTTCGTAGGCGATATTGCCGATGTCAGCCGACGCATAGATTTGCAGTACATTGCCCACGCCATGATCCTGCAGCCACTTGCGCAGGGATGGCGGCAAGGCTTCGGCCCCGACCACGGCGCGCTGCACGCTGGAAATATCGACGCCCATGTCAGCCGCTTTTTCCACGATGATCTTCAAAAAGCTGGGTGTGCCGATGTAAGCATCGGGGCGCAGTTCTGCCATCGCCTGCACCTGCATTTCGGTCTGTCCTATGCCAGCCGGGATGACGGCGCAGCCTATGCGGGCAGCTGCACTTTCCACCATGAAGGCAGCCGGCGTGAAATGGTAGGAAAAGCAGTTTTGCAGCAAGTGGCCACTGCGCAGGCCCACCGCATGCAGGGGGCGGGCAAAACGCCACCAGTCCTGGCCGCGGCCTTCCGGATCAAAGATGGGACCGGGTGACATGAAGATGCGTCCCAACTGGCGTGCCGGTGTGGTATTGAGGCCGCCAAACGGTGGTGTCTGCTTCTGCAAATCCTTGAGGTCGGATTTGCGGGTCACAGGCAATTGCGTCAGTGCACTGCGGCTCTTGATGTCATTCGCATCCACTCCCTGCAAGATCCTGCCCCAGCCTTCCGCCGTCTGGGCGTGCGCAATCAATTGCGGCAGCTTGTTCATCAGCGCTTGTTCGCGGCTTTGTGGATTGCGGGTTTCCAGGGCGTCCAGATAATCACTCATGAGCATGCTCTATAGTGGTTTAGTGTGAATTGTTTTTCTTTGTTCTTAAGCTATTTATGATCTGTAGCGAGCGGGCGTCAGCGGGTTGAGGTGTCACAAGCGGAGTAGCGCAAAAAGCGGAATGTACTTGCAGTACATGAGCATTTTGAGCAACGCATGAGCCCCACATAAGCCACAACCGCGTTCGCGCAGTAAGATCATGCCAGCCAGCGTTTGCGCCTGCGATAAAACTTCATGTCCTTGAAACTCTTGCGACCGGCGCCCGATACCCCAAGGTAAAATTCCTTGACGTCCTCATTGCTGGCCAGGTCCCTTGCTTCACCTTCCATCACTACCCTGCCGTTTTCCAGGATGTAGCCAAAGTCGGCATAACGCAGGGCTATATTGGTATTCTGTTCCGCCAGCAGGAAAGACACTTTTTCCTGCGCATTGAGGCTTTTGACGATTTCAAAAATCTCTTCCACCAGTTGCGGGGCGATACCCATGGATGGTTCGTCCAGCAATATCATGGACGGCCTGGCCATCAGGGCGCGGCCTATTGCACACATCTGCTGCTCACCGCCCGAGGTATAGCCTGCCTGTGAATTGCGACGCTCGCGCAGGCGCGGGAAGTAGTGATACACCTTGTCCAGCTCGGCTTTTAATTCACTGCGCGACAGATTGCGTGTGTAGGCGCCGGTCAGCAGGTTTTCTTCTACACTCAGATGACCAAAACAGTGACGACCTTCCATCACCTGTGACAGGCCGCGCTTGACCAGTTCATTCGGCGTCAGGTGATCGACTCTTTGCCCCTTGAAACTGATGTCGCCCTTGGTGATGTCGCCACGCTCGTTTTTCAACAGGGTGGAAATCGCCTTCAGCGTCGTTGATTTGCCAGCACCATTCGCACCCAACAGGGCGACAATTTTCCCTTGCGGCACCTGAAGAGAAATCCCTTTCAGCACCAGGATGACATGGTCATAGATGACTTCGATATTGTTGACGCTGAGATAGGCCACGTCGGTCTTTGCTGCCTCAGGCGAAATGCTGTGTATGCTCATGATCTTGGTTGGCAAATGGTTTATTCAGTCCGGTGAGGGCAAAACAGCGCCCTCACCATCGTGCTCGTGCAGGTATTTATTTCAGGCAGGCAGGCGTGATTTTTTTCTCGGCTGCATACTTGTTCGACGACTCTTCCAGCATGGCGCGTGTCAATGCCTTGTCACCGGTGACCCAGTTAGGCGTGATGGCTTTCCATTTGTCGCCTGTCCATTGCTGGACTTTGACTGCTCCGGAACCTTCATGGTCTTCGCAAGAAGTTTTCACAGGCGGGAACATGCCTGCGGCGCCAAGTGCTTTCTGACGGGCTTCGTCAACATTAAGGTTTTCGAGGCCCCAGCGTATCTGCTCTGAAGTCACGACTTTACCCTTGCCGAATTTTTCCTGTGCTTTCAGGATGGCTTCTGTCCACAGAATGGCGGCGGTGACGCCGCGCATATGGTAGACGGAACCGATACGCGACTTGTCGCCAAGATTGCCCTTGCCCGCTGCATAAACCTTGCTGCGGATTTCATCAAGTACGGGGTAGTTGCCCGGTGTATTGAACGTCATCGCGGTATAGCCTTTTGCTGCGTCACCTGCTGGAACTGCATCCTCTTCTGAACCAGCCCACCAGACGCCCAGCATTTTTTCACGTGAATAACCATTGCGTTGCGCGGTCTTGATGGCCACTGCATTCATCACACCCCAGCCCCACAGGATCACATAATCAGGGTTGGCCTGACGGATTTGCAGCCATTGCGATTGCTGCTCGTTACCAGGGTGGGCAACCGGGATCTTGATCAGTTCAAAACCATATTGCTTGGCCTGTGCATCAAGCACCGGGATAGGTTCCTTGCCAAAGGCAGAGTCATGATAGAGATGAACGATTTTCTTGCCCTTGAGCTTATCCATGCCGCCAGACTTGTCGCCGAGATATTTGGTCATTGCCGCTGCCTGGTTCCAGTAACTGGTGATCAGCGGGAACACGTAGGGAAACACCTTGCCGTTAGCCGCATCGGAGCGACCATAACCGAGGGTTGTCAGCGGGATTTTGTCTTCACCTACGCGATCCAGGATGCCATAGGCTATACCGGTCGACAAAGGCTCGATCAGCGAGGCGCCGCCCTGGGTTTTTTTCAGACGTTCATAACATTCCACACCGCGCGACGCATTGTATTCTGTCTCACATTCCTCCCAGGAAATCTTGACACCGTTCAAACCGCCCTTGGCATTGACCAGATTGAAGTAGTCGATGGCACCACCGTAAAAACCGGACCCGCCAGCCGCATAAGGACCGACACGATAAGACAGAATGGGGACGAATTGATCATTGGCCTGGGCAACGCCAACGGCGCTCAGGATCGCAGAGGCCAGTAGTACGGATTTCAAGAGTTTCATTTTGTCTCCTAGAGGTTTTGGATGGTTATTTCTGACGCTTTTTTACCAAAATGCTGATATGGCGAAGCGTCTTTATTATGAACTTTATTTTTTTGTCCCGGTATGTCTGCTTTCACTGTTACAGTCCGCTAGTGCGGGAAAGGCCAGAGCCGCAGTTTTTCCTTGGCGATTTGCCACAACCTGGCCAGACCATGCGGCTCAACGATCAGGAAGAAAATGATCAACGCACCGAATACCATCAACTCCAGGTTGGATGCGACATTGGTCGGCAGGGCCAGGCCATGGGCCAGCATGTTCAGCACTATCGGCAGCAAAATGATAAAGGCTGATCCCAGGAAAGAGCCGAGTATGGAACCGACACCACCGATGATGATCATGAACAGGATGCGGAAAGACAGATCAAGGTTGTAGGCCTCCGGCTCTACCGTACCCAGATAGGCATAGGCATACAGTGCACCGGCTATGCCGCAGTAAAAGGAAGATACGGCAAAGGCCAGCAGCTTGGTGCGCATCAGGCGAAAGCCAATGACTTCTGCCGCCACGTCCATGTCGCGCACGGCCATCCATGAACGGCCGACGTTGGAGCGCACCATGTTCTTGGCCAGCAGGGCCATCACGCAGACAACGATCAGCGTCAGCAGGTATTTCTTGACAGGGGTGTTGATGGCAATGCCAAGTATCACCATTTCTTGCGCAGTGATGACACCGGAAGAACTGTAGTTGGTGAACCACTGTATCTTGGTCAGGCACCAGACCACAAAGAACTGCGTCGCCAGTGTCGCCGCCGCCAGATAGAACCCCCGTATGCGCAAGGATGGCAAGCCAAAAGCAATACCCACCATGGCTGCCGACAGGCCACCCAGTACAAAAGCCAGCAAGACCGGTATGCCCGGTATGCGCAAGACAAAGTTATAGGAGGCAAATGCACCGACTGCCATGAAGGCTGCAGAACCCAGCGACAATTGCCCGGCATAACCGGTCAGAATATTGAGCCCCAGCGCTGCCAGTGAAAAAATCAGAAAGGGGATGAAGATCGCTGAAAACGCATAATCTGATGCCAGGCCCGGCACGGCAATGAATGCCGCTGCCAGGACCAGGACCATTCCTATACGGTCCTGCCGTATGGGGAAAATCTGACTGTCAGCCTGATAGCTGGTTTTAAACTGACCTGCTTCACGGTAGAACATATGAGTCCTTTATATCTTGTATATCTGCAATGACCTGCTGCCTGCTTGTGCCGGACAAAACGGCACTCAAATCCTGCGTATGATTTTTTCGCCAAACAAACCCTCGGGCCGGACCAGCAGGAACAGCAGGGCCAGGACATAAGGGAACCAGCCCTCTATGCCGCCACCGACCAGTGGGCCTATATAGACTTCGGCGAGTTTTTCAGAGGCACCGATGATGAGGCCGCCGACAATTGCACCCGGGACCGAGGTGAAACCGCCAAGTATCAGTACAGGCAAGGCTTTCAGGGCGACAAAGGTCAGCGCAAACTGCACACCGTTGCGCGCACCCCAGAGCAAACCGGCGACCAGGGCCACAAAACCGGCCACTGCCCAGACGATGGCCCAGATCTGTTGCAGCGGGATACCGACCGCCAGCGCAGCCTGGTGATCGTCAGCAACGGCACGCAGGGCGCGGCCTATCTTGGTCTTGGAAAACAGCAGGGCCAGGCCGGTGACCAGCAGAGCGCAGATCAGTGCGGCGATCACATCGAATTGCGATACCAGGATATTGAATCTTTCCATGAAAAATTCTATAGGTACATCTTCAATTGGCAGCGTCAGTTTATGCGGCTGTGAACCCCACAGTAATTGCGCCAGGCCTTCAATGAAAAAGGTCAGTCCTATGGTCGCCATGAACAATGATATTTCAGGCTGGTTCACCAGCGGCCGCAAGACCACACGTTCTATCGCCATGCCAAGAACAACCATCACCAGCATGGTCAGCGGTATCGCCAGCCATAATGACAATTCAAATTGTTCGGTCAGGCCCACGCAGGTCAGGGCAGCAAAAAAAACCATCGCCCCCTGGGCAAAATTGAACACGCCCGAGGCCTTGTAAATCAACACAAAGCCAAGTGCGACCAGGGCATACATGACACCCGATAACAAACCGCCGATAAATACTTCAAAGAAAAAACTAATATTCATTTCAACCTCTTAGCCGATGTTCATATTGGCGATTGATAAGGAAAATTTGAGGCAAGACCTCTCAACACAAAGACACAGAGGAAAAACCAGAAAAAATCTTTTGTTCTTCTCTTGCCTTTCTCATAGCCTCCATGCCTCTGTGGTTAGCGGTTTTAAGGTTTTTCATCTTCAATGTGCTACACCAAGATAGGCATTAATCACTTCCTGATTCGCCAGCACTTCTGCCGGTGTGCCATCGCCGATTTTCTTGCCGTAATCGAGCACGACGACACGGTCAGAAATATCCATCACCACGCCCATATCATGTTCGATCAGTACGATGGTGGTGCCGAGCTGGTCATTGACGTCAAGGATGAAGCGGCTCATGTCCTGCTTTTCTTCCACGTTCATGCCGGCCATGGGTTCGTCGAGCAAGAGTATCTCTGGCTCGGCTGCCAGTGCGCGGCCCAGCTCCACCCGTTTTTGCAAACCGTATGACAGACGGCCTACCGGTATCTTGCGTATGTGCTGGATTTCCAGGAAGTCGATGATTTCTTCGACCTTTTCACGGTGGGCAATTTCTTCTTTTTGTGCCGGCCCCCAGTACAGGGCTTGCATCAGGAAATTGCATTTCATCTTCAGGTTGCGGCCTGTCATGATGTTGTCTAGCACACTCATGCCCTTGAACAGGGCGATGTTCTGGAAGGTGCGGGCGATGCCGCTTTTCGCTGCCGCATAAGTATTCATGTCCTTGCGATGCTGGCCGCGATAAGTGATATCGCCTTGCTGTGGGCGATAGACTCCATTGATGACATTGAGCATGGAACTTTTACCGGCGCCGTTGGGGCCGATGATGGCGCGTATCTCATGTTCCTTGACATTGAAAGAAATATTCGTCAATGCCTTGACGCCACCAAAGGATAGAGAGATGCCTTGCAGGTCCAGGATGACATCACCGATTTTTCTGTTATCTGTCATGGTTTATCCTTACGCTGCCAGCTTTTGGGCAGAAAAGGTCTTGACGTCGCTGATATGTAAATCAGCGCTGACCATGCCTTGACGACCATCTTCAAATTTCACCTGTGTTTCTATGTACTGGCTGCGCTTGCCCGAATACAGGGCTTCGATCAGCACCGCATATTTTTGTGAAATGAAGTTGCGCCTGACCTTGCGTGTGCGTGTCAGCTCATCATCATCTGGGTCCAGTTCTTTATGCAGGATCAGGAAACGATGGATTTGTGTGCCTGCCATCATTGCCTCTGTTGCCAGGTCGGCATTGACCTTTTCCACGCAGGATAAAATCAGTTGATAAGTTTCAGCCTTGGCTGCCAGGTCGGTATAGCCTGAATAGGCGACACCACGGCGTTCCGACCAGTTGCCGACCGCTTCCATATCGATATTGATGAAGGCACAGACCATGTCGCGCTGATTACCAAAGGCCACCGCCTCTTTGATGAAAGGGAAGAACTTGAGTTTGTTTTCTATATAGTTGGGTGCAAACATGTCGCCTTGCTGCATCTTGCCTACATCGGCGGCGCGATCGATGATTTTCAGGTGACCTTCCTGGTCAAAAATACCGGCATCGCCAGTATGGAAATAGCCTTGTTCATCGATGACTTCAGCGGTGGCGTCCGGGCGTTTGTAATAACCGGTCAGCATGGCGTCTGATTTCACCAGCACTTCGCCATTGGCTGCCAGTTTGACTTCCACGCCAGGTGCAGCAGCACCGACACTGTCGAACTTGATATTGCCATCGGGCTGGAGGCAGACATAGGCGCAGGTTTCGGTTGAACCATACAATTGCTTGAGGTTGACGCCTATCGATCGGTAGAAACGGAACAGGTCAGGACCGATCGCCGCACCGGCGGTGTAGGCAACCCGGACTCTGGACAGGCCAAGCACATTTCTGAGCGGTCCATAGATCAGGAAGTTGCCGAGTGCATAATGCAGTTTGTCGATGCCGCTGACCGTTTTTCCGTCGAGTATGTCAGAACCGACACGACGGGCCAGGTCCATGAAATGGGCAAACAGCTTGCGCTTGATGTTGCCGGCGTCTTCCATGCGTATCATGACTGTGGTCAGCATGTTTTCAAACACGCGGGGCGGGGCAAAATAATAAGTGGGGCCGACTTCGCGCAAATCGGTCATCACGGTTTCACTGGATTCAGGGCAGTTCACGGTAAAACCTGCTGCGGTCGCCTGGGCGAAAGAGAACAGGTGATCACCGACCCAGGCCATGGGCAGGTAGGACAGGATATCTTCTTGCGCAGTAAGCTGGTCAAACTGCATGCCGCCGATGGCGGCGGTCATGAAAGAGCGATGCGACTGGCAGACTCCCTTGGGTTTGCCAGTGGTGCCAGAAGTGTAGAGCATGACGGCGGTATCTTCCGGTTTGCCCAGTTCCACTTGCTGCATGAAAAAATCAGGATGGGTGATATCGTAAGCACGCCCCAGTTCCTGCAGGCTGGCGTAAGAGATCAATTCAGGCTGATGATAATGGCGCATGCCACGGTCGTCGTCGTAGGCGATGTGCTGTATGTCGGGATAGTGCTGTTTGATTTCCAGCAGTTTATCGACTTGCTCCTGATCTTCGACAATGGCAAAGGTAATTTCTGCGTTTTCCAGCACATAGGCCATGTCGGCGGCCGGTGCATCCTGGTACAGCGGGACGGGGACGCCGCCCAGGCATTGGGCGGCCGCCATGGCCCAATACAGGCGGGGCCGGTTGTCACCAATGATGGCCAGGTTCATGCCGCGCCTGAACCCCTGCGCTGCCAGGCCGCAGGCCAGGGCGCGCACTTCGGCATTGACCTGCTGCCAGTTCCAGGTTTGCCAGATGCCCAGATCCTTTTCACGGAAAGCCGGATGCGACGGCCTTGTCCTGGCGTGCTGCAACAGCAGTCGCGGGAAAGTCGAGTTTGCTGCGTTTTTATCTATCATGTCTCCACCACCAGCCTATCTTTACTATTGGGCTTATTACCTTGTGAGTGTCCTGTTCTCCCCTGACGACTTGCTTACATGGTGCTTGCGAAACGTGGGGAATGATTACTCCTGGTCAGAATGTGGCGAGATTGGCTGATCTCGGGCGTCACTGCACCTGCAGTGATAGCTGTCGAGGCCAAGCTCGCTTACAATGTTGACTCCGTAATTCTTTTTGTTGATGGGATAGTAGTCCCTTCATGAGCTCGTGGTTGTCATTCGACTGACAATCTCAATGAATGAACCAATTTTCGGTGGTGCGTTGCACAAATATGACAAAAAAAACCGGCGACCCTAAAGAACGTTTTGCCAAGTCCATGTGGGCTGGCATGCTCTCACCGGAACATATGCAAAAGGTGGAAGACGAAGTCGTCGAGCGGCTCATTCCTGCCGGCGGTTTTGTCTGTCGCAAAGGGGATGCGGTAGAACACTGGATGGGGGTCATCGATGGCTTTCTGAAGATGAGCAGTATTTCCCCGGATGGCAAGACGGTGACTTTCAGTTGCATGCTGGCAGGCGGCTGGTTTGGCGAGGGTTCGCTGCTCAAGACGGAGGCACGCCGCTATGATGTGGTGGCGTTGCGGGATACCCGTGTCGCTTATATGCCACGGACCACCTTTACTTACTTGCTCGATAACAGTATTCCCTTCAACCGCTTTCTCCTGCATCAGTTGAATGCCAGGTTGAGTTTCTTCATTTCCCTGGTTGAATACGACCGCATGCTGGACCCCGACACCCGCGTGGCCCGTTGCCTGGCTGCCATGTTCAATCCCTATCTGAATCCGGGCAGCAGCATGCAAATCCAGATATCCCAGGAAGAAATCGGCTATATCTCCAGTGTGTCACGTCAGCGTGCCAATCAGGCTCTGCAATTGCTGGAAAAAAAGAAACTGCTCAGTGTTGATTATGGTGGTATCACCATTCTTGACCTCGATGGTCTGCGCCGCTTTCCCGAAGAGTAAAGATGAAGAACCTCAACATCATCGGCGCAGGTAAAGTTGGCAAGGTATTGGCCAGACATTTCCAGCGCCGGCAGGTATTTTCCATACAGCAGGTCATGAATCGCAGCCTGACCAGCGCAGCGGCGGCAGTGCAGTGGATAGGGGCAGGGCAGGCGGCAGGGGCGGTCAGTGATTTGCGCTCTGCTGACGTCATCATGCTGACGGTAGGTGATGACCAGATTGCGGCCACCTGCCAGCAACTGGCGGATGCCGGTTTGCTGCATGCTGGCAGCAGCATCTTTCATTGCAGCGGCGCCAGGACTTCGGCTGAATTGCAGTCTGCAAGACAGTGTGGTGCAGCGGTGGCCAGCATACATCCTGTGCGCAGCTTTGCTGATATTGATGCCCTGGCCGGACAGTTTGGCGGCACTATCTGCAGTGTGGAAGGTGACGAGACGGCGCTGGCTACCCTGCTGCCAGCCTTGCAGGCCATCGGTGCACAGACAGTGACCATCAGTGCAGAGCATAAGCTGCTGTACCACGCCGGCTCTGTCTTTGCCAGTAATTACCTGGTGACCCTGATGGAAACGGCGCTGCAGGCTTATCAGGCCGCCGGCATACCAGCCGAGATGGCCGGGCAGATGGCTGAACCGCTGGCCAGGCAAACGCTGGAGAATGTGTTCAGGCTCGGTACGGCAGCAGCATTGACCGGGCCGATAGCGCGTGGCGATATGCAGACAGTCATTCGTCAGCAAAAAATCGTGGCCGACTGGGATGGTAATGCCGGTGACTTATACCAGGCGTTTACACCTTTAACTGTCGCGTTGGCGGCGCAAGCCAGACAGTTGCCTTACTCAGAAAAATAAACGCTGTTACGACCATTTTCCTTGGCCTGGTAGAGCGCCAGGTCGGCTCGCTCAAACACGCTGACTTCACTTTCCTTGTCGCGGCATTCAGCAACGCCCATGCTGACGGTAATCGACAGGCGGGTGCGGGTCAGGTCGGTGGTGCGCGAAAAATCATTGTTGGCGATGGTGTTGCGTAAATTCTCGGCAATGGAGGTGGCTTTTTCCAGGGTGCAGTTTTTCAGCAGGATCAGGAATTCTTCCCCGCCCCAGCGGCAGATAATGTCGCTTTCACGTAATGAACGTTTGGAAATCATGGCAATTTCTTTCAAGACATGATCACCAACCAGGTGCCCTTGTTTGTCATTGATCTTCTTGAAAAAATCGATATCCAGCAGGACTACGCACATGGGTTGACGTGAGCGTTCGCTATCGAGCAGTGCTTGCTGGAACACAAAATCAAAGGCCTGACGGTTCAGCAGGTTGGTCAGGGTATCGGTGGAGGCTGATTTTTCCAGGCGTTTTTGATAGCGGCGTACCGTCAGCAAAACAATGGTCAGCAAAACGACTGTGATCGCGGCGCTGACGCCCATATTCAGCAGGAAGACGTTTTGCAGGGGTTTGATTTCATTGCTGGTTTCCTGTTCCACCAGCAGATGCCAGCCCAATTCAGGAATGAAGCGCGCATTGACCAGCATGGTGTCATTGTCGTTTTTGTATTCCAGGTGCAGGGATTCACTCTTGCGGTTGGTCAGGATTTGCCCCGCCAGATTGCTGATGCCCGGCATATTGCTGAGGTTGTTGCGTATCTTTTTCATATTATTGCCAGCCAGGGCGATATTGCCTTTCTGGTCGACAAAAAAGATATTCCTGTGAAAACGGCTCTGATAGCTGTCTATCAGGTTCTTCATGGTATCGAGTGTCAGACCTATGCCAGTGACGCCGATGAACTTGCCGCTGTAGTCAACGATACGGTAATTGATGAAAATGGTCATGGTATCGCGATTGGCCATGTCGGCATCGACATTGGTTTCGTAATCGCTTTTCATACTGCGTACACGGAAGAACCAGGCATCCCTGGCTTCATTTTCATTGATGGTTTTTAACACGCCATCAGCATGGTAGTAATTGTGGCTTTGTTCCGAGACCAGGAAGCTCGACATTGCATGGTTCTTGGTCTTGATTTCTTTCAGGTACTTGATGACCTGGTCTTTGTCTTCTTCGCCATTGATGATCCAGTCGCGCAAGAAAGTGTCATGCGCCATCTGGGAAGAGACAAAAACCGGGCGCAGCATGTCTTTCTGGATTTCGGAATAAACGTTGTCGCCGGTGATAGGCAGGGTCTGCTCAGAAATACCTTGTTGTATCGCATCACGTGAAACCACGAACGAGGCCAGCGTTGTGGAGACAAAACCGGTTATCAGCAGCAGTGATATCCAGATCAGCAGACCGTATTTTTTTAACATTTTTTGCATGAATGATAGACGGGGCATGAGCGTGAGGTTTGCCGCAAGATAATACTATAAACCCATACCATTTCCGGTCATTTTAGAGGCAAACAAATGCTAAACAGCATGACCGCGGGGTATGTTCGCCAGAAATTGTTGACATCGGACGGTGTTTTGATCAGTGCCCGGAGGAGGGGAGATGGGCAACTGCCTGGTAGCCAGCAGGCTGGCAGAGACGTAAAAAATGCCGCCAGTGCACTACAGGCGGCATTCAGAAGGTTTGACGGGCTACCGGGTTATCAATCAGGGGCGTGGTGTCAGTGATACATGAACACGCATGCGTGAACCCGGATCGTAGGGCAAGACAGAGGTGTAAGTACGGTTATTGTACTCATAGGTGACGGCATAGCCATTGTTGCGTGTTTCCCAGCTATCGATATTGCGACACTGGCGCACAGGACGGCGTTCATATTCTGGCTGATTATTATAATTGTTGCCGTTGTTGCCATTATCTACACGGTCACCAACCAGAGCGCCAGTGATGGCGCCGGCGGCTGTTGCGGCGAGCCGGCCATTGCCACCGCCTACCTGGCTACCGAGCAGACCACCGGCGATACCACCGATGACTGCGCCGCCGTTGCTACGTTCAGCCTGCTGACGTGGGTAGCTGCGCTGGGTAGTTTCATATTCGGTACGGCATTCCTGGCGGGGTACATTGACTTGTTCGACTTGCGGTGTGACCCTGATCACGCGGGCATAATCATCAAAGTCGGCAGCATGGGCAGCAGGAAGAGCGGCAGCAATTGCCAGCACAGATGCTGCCTTGGAAAATGTTGAGAATGAAAATTTCATTTTTTTACCTCTTTCGATATGGATCATTTGATAAATATCTCCCTGGCCCTTCATAGCGCTTGTTGCCTTATTTTATTGAAATGAAGCAACAACTGAGCAGCTGGGTTTAGCCTATTTCTGCATGTTTCCTGTGATAGTCTGTATATAACGTCTGGGCTGGTAAAAAAGAAGACATAAAAGTGTAAGTGTCTGTTTCAATGTACTTTTGGTATTGTATTCTTGTACTTTACATCATTGGCCTCATCTATGTAGCTCGCGTTTCCATCATCTACCCCCTCTACTGGAGAATTTATGCATTTGCAATGGACATCCTGGTTAACGCTTGCGGTACTCTGCATGTATGTCTGGAATGTGATGACAGTGGGGCGGCTACGCATGAAGCTGGGGGTCAAGGCACCATCCATGGATGGTCCGCCTGAGTTCTTGCGCGCAGTGCGGGTGCAGACCAATACAGTAGAGCAGATGGTTTTTTTCTTTCCGGCACTGTGGATGTGTGCGATGTGGGCTAATGACGTGCTGGCAGCATCACTGGGGGTAGTGTGGCTGCTGGGGCGTGTCATGTATGCGCTGGCCTATCTGCAAGAGGCTGGCAAGCGCTCCATGGGTTTCCTGATTTCCAGCCTGGCTGCGGTTGCCTTGTCTCTGGGGACAGTGGCAGGTTTGACAGGAGTGCTGAAATGAAAACCAAATCTTTCACTGCTCCAGCCTTGTCACCTTCGGTATATGCCTCTTATATCCTGATGGGTATCGCCTTACTGTTGGTATTGAAGGCCGGCCTGCTGGTGGCCCTGTTTTCCGGTTTGCTGGTGTTTTCCATCATTCATGTCATGGCGCCAGCCATTGCCCTGCGCTTCAGGCATAAGCAGCCACGCATGATAGCGGTGGCTTTTTTGTCATTTATCCTGATTCTGGGCATCGTCCTGAGCGGCTGGGCCATCCATGCCTTCTTGCGCAGCGACGCCGGTAACCTGCACAGTCTGCTGCAGAAGCTGGCCGACATTATTGAAGCCTCACGCGGGCAATTGCCTGAGTGGGTAAGTACTAACTTGCCTGAGGACGTTGCCGCCTTGCGGGAGATGATGACACACTGGCTGCGTGAGCATGCCGGTGAGGCAAAGCAGATCGTGCCAGAAGCCGGTCACCTGATCGTGCATCTGTTGCTGGGCATGATCATAGGCAGCATGATCGCACTGCGTGACGCCAGTGGCGACAGTAACCACAAACCTTTTGCGGCGGCCCTGCAGCAAAGGATCAGCAATCTTGGCCAGATATTCCACAAGATCGTGTTTGCCCAGGTGCAGATATCCCTGATCAATACAGTGTTTTCAGCCATTTACCTGGCAGCCATCCTGCCCATGGCAGGTATCCACCTGCCGCTGACCAAGACCATGATAGCGATTACCTTCCTGGCCGGCCTGATACCGGTGGCTGGCAATATTATTTCAAATACCGTGATTGTTATTGTGGCAT
The DNA here is from genome assembly GCF_022568815.1 of Undibacterium paludis. Lineage (GTDB taxonomy): Bacteria > Pseudomonadota > Gammaproteobacteria > Burkholderiales > Burkholderiaceae_D > Undibacterium. The sequence continues at coordinate 122,551 of NZ_JAKZHX010000014.1, forward strand.
TGTCGAATTCGTTGAATGTGGCGATTGCATCCCTGGTATTCATGATAGTCATTCACAAGGCAGAATATTTCCTGAATGCGCGCATCATCGGTGCGCAGGTAAACGCCCGTGCCTGGGAATTGCTGACGGCCATCCTGGTGATGGAAACCCTGTTTGGCGTGCCCGGTGTGGTGGCAGCACCGGTGTTTTATGCCTATATCAAGAAAGAATTGAATGACCGTGGTCTGGTGTAGCGCCCTGGTCTGGCAAGCAAAAAAATTGTTGATTGAACCATTGAGGGAAAATGATGATACTCGAAGTTGCCGATATAAGAATACAGCCGGGCAAACAGGCAGAATTTGACGAAGCCATACAACGCGGCCTCAACGAAGTGATATGTCACGCTCGCGGTTTTCGTGGCTTCAAAGTCAATAAGGGCATAGAGTCTCCGGAGCGCTATTTGCTGATGATCTATTGGGAGACCTTGGAAAATCATACGATAGATTTCCGCGAGTCACCGGCCTTTATACAATGGCGCGCCATTGTCGGGCCTTATTTTGCCGCTGCGCCGGTCGTTGAGCATTTTGACTTGTTAAGCCAATCACAAGGCAAGTAATCCTGATTTTTTTGTCGTGCCTGGTATAAATCCGACTTGATTCCCGGCGTTTCATCCCAAGCTTAACAAGTCATGATTTGCCTTGTGCGCTGAGGTCGGCGTTATTTTTTGGCAAACGCTTGCTCTTCAAAAAGGTCATTATGGTCCCGCATCTTGTCACTGCCCTCAACGGCCCCCTGCTCGATCTTGAAAAAAAGATACTTGAAGCGACACCAGCGATAGAGCGCTGGTTCCGCCTTGAGTGGCAGGAACATACCCCGCCATTTTATTGTTCGGTCGATTTGCGCAATGCCGGTTTCAAGCTGGCACCAGTGGACACCAATTTATTCCCGGGCGGTTTTAATAATCTGGCATCAGAAATGCTGCCGCTGGCAGTACAGGCAGCTATGGCGGCGATAGAAAAATATTGTCCCGACGCGAAAAACCTGCTGGTGATACCCGAGAGCCATACCCGCAATGTGTTTTATTTGCAAAACATTGCGCGCATGATGCAAATTTTCCGTCAGACTGGCCTGAACGTGCGCCTTGGGTCCTTGTCTGCCGATATCACCGAGCCGACGCCGATTGACTTGCCCGATGGCAATCAACTGGTGCTGGAACCGCTGGAGCGTTCGGCCAATGGTCGTCGCCTGGGCCTGAAGAATTTCGACCCCTGTACCATCCTGCTCAACAATGATCTGTCGGCAGGCATACCCGCCATTCTGGAAGACCTCAACGAGCAGACCCTGCTGCCGCCTTTGCATGCAGGCTGGGCCTTGCGTCGCAAGAGCAATCATTTTTCTGCCTATGATGAAGTGGTGAAAAAATTTGCCAAGATGGTTGATATTGACCCCTGGATGCTCAACCCCTATTTTGCCAAATGCAAGGACGTGAATTTCCACGACCGCACTGGTGAAGATGCGCTTGTGGCAACGGTGGACACCATACTCGCCAAGATACGCAAAAAGTACAAGGAATACGGCATCAAGGAAAAACCCTTCGTCATCGTCAAGGCTGATGCCGGTACTTATGGCATGGGCATCATGACCGTGCACGATTCCAGCGAGGTGCGTGACCTTAATCGCAAGCAGCGTAACAAGATGTCGGTGGTCAAGGACGGCATGGAAGTGCGTGACGTGATCGTGCAGGAAGGTGTCTACACTTTTGAGCAAATCAGCGAATCGGTGGCTGAGCCGGTGGTGTACATGATAGACCGCTATGTCGTCGGTGGTTTTTATCGCGTGCACGAAGACCGTGGTGTTGATGAAAACCTCAATGCACCGGGCATGCACTTTGTGCCGCTGGCATTTGCGCAGCAACATGCCGTGCCGGATATGAAGGCAAAACCGGGCACCGCTGCACCAAATCGTTTTTACATGTATGGTGTCGTTGCACGCCTGGCTTTGCTGGCGGCCTCACTGGAATTGGAAAAGACCGATCCCAACCCCGAGATTTATTGACCCCTTTTGACAAGAATGTCGATTAACGCCATGAAAATCGCTTTTCTGACTGACCCGCTATCACAATTCAAGACGTATAAAGATTCCACCTATGCCATGATGGTGGAGGCCGACAAACGTGGTTATGCCATCCATTTTTTCGGCCCGGAGGATATGGCGCTGGAAAATGGTAAGGTCATCGCCAATATCCGCCGCATCAGGCTGACCGGTGACAGCAAGGACTGGTACCGCCTTGATGAACCTGTTGCATTGCCGCTCAGTGATTTTGACGCCATTGTGCAGCGTAAGGACCCACCCTTTGATATGGAATATATCTATGGGACTTACCTGCTTGAATTGGCAGAGAAGCAAGGTGCACGGGTATTCAACAAACCATCGGCGATACGTGACCATAATGAAAAACTCAGCATAGCCGAGTTCAGCCAGTTCACTGCACCGACTTTGGTCGCCCGTGATGAACAGCGTATCCGTGCCTTCCACAAAGAGCACCATGACATCATCCTCAAGCCGCTTGACGGCATGGGCGGTACCGGTATTTTCCGTATCGGCACCGACGGCATGAATCTTGGTTCAGTCATAGAAACACTGACCGTCAATGGCAGCCGTACCATCATGGTGCAAAGATATATACCGGAAATCGTCCATGGTGATAAGCGCATCCTGCTGATAGGCGGTAAAGTTGTTCCTTTCTGCCTGGCACGCATCCCTCAAAATGGCGAGGTCAGGGGTAACCTGGCAGCAGGCGGCCTGGGTGTAGCGCAGGAATTGTCGGCAACCGACCTTGAGATTGCACAGACTTTGGCGCCACAGCTTTATCAAAGAGGCTTGTTGCTGGTAGGATTAGATGTCATCGGTTCCAATTTGACAGAAGTGAATGTGACCAGCCCTACCTGCTTCCAGGAGATTACTCAGCAAAAAGGCTTCAATGTTGCCGGCATGTTTATTGACGCGCTGGAAGCAGCACTGGCACCGAAGTAAAAATGAAATAAAAATGGTGGTGAGCACGAGGCTCGTCCACACCGAGAGAGTCAGATAGCAATGGTTGGCATCCTTTTAATGACGCATGCACCTCTGGGCTCTGCTTTTATGCAGGCGGCAGCCCACGTTTTCCGTAGCATGCCAGAGCGGTTTGAGGCGATCGATGTGATCGCTGACCAGAATATTGATGAGGTTAACCGTCTGGCGCGCGACGCTGTACAGCGTCTTGACGATGGTTCTGGTGTGCTGGTGATCACAGATGTGATGGGAGGCACGCCATCGAACTGCTGTCGGCAGCTTGGGGAACCGGACAGGGTGGCGATCATCGCCGGCATCAGCTTGCCCATGTTGTTGCGGGCGATTACTTATCGTAGTGACGTACTTGACGTCGTGGTGGAAATGGCCTTGGCCGGTGGCCAGAACGGCGCCATTCGCCTCGACAATCGCGTACGTCTGGCACCAAACTAAATCAAAAGAAATTAAAGGAAGTCAGGCATGATTCAACAAGATATAGAAATCGTTAACAAACTGGGTTTGCATGCGCGCGCGTCAGCCAAGTTTACCCAGACAGCAAGCAAGTTTAAATCGGAAGTCTGGCTGACGCGCAATAACCGCAGGGTGAATGGCAAATCCATTATGGGCGTGATGATGCTGGCAGCAGGCAAGGGCAGCAAGGTCTTGCTGGAAACCGATGGCGTCGATGAACAGGCATGCTTCGACGCCATCCTCGCCCTGATCAATGACAAGTTTGGTGAAGGCGAATAAACCCTGGCGGTATGCATGTTACCCATGGATGAAGTGATGAAATTGATTAGTTATGTTGGCGATATATGAGTCGAAACAAATCGCAACATAATTTGCATTGTTATTTTGACTCTATTCAGTTACCTTGTTTTTCTTGAATGAAATCAATGATGTATTGATGCCTGATAAAGTACAGTATGAAGTTTGAAAAAACAGTCAGCCTGTAGGTACAGGGTACAGGCTGGAGCTGGTTGAGGCACGCTACGGACATACAAGAAATAAAGCAGGGCGGTAGCAATATGTGACGCCCGAAGAAAATGTAATTTGGGGGACAAAGCATGGCATCTTTTACACTGCAAGGCATCCCCGTTTCACGCGGTATCGCAATCGGACGCGCCCATCTGCTGCGTCCGGCAGCGCTGGATGTGCAACATTATCTGGTCGGGCAAGAGCAGATCGAAGCCGAAGTGCAAAGGCTGCAACAGGCCATCGTCCAGGTCCATAGGGAGTTACAGGCGATCTGGTCAGATCTGCCCGCAGACGCGCCAACGGAGCTTGGCGCTTTCATTGACGTCCATGTCCTGATTTTGTCTGATCCCATGATTTCCGAGGCTCCACTCGACATTATCCGTACCCGCCACTACAACGCCGAATGGGCCCTGGTCAGCCAGATTGATGAATTGTCTGCGCAGTTCGATGAAATTGAAGATGACTACCTGCGCGAGCGCAAGGCCGATATCCAGCAAGTCGCCGAGCGTGTACTTAAAGTCCTGACCGGCACTGCAAATGCTACCTCCCGTTCTGACGGTATTGATGAGCGCACGGCGAACATGATCGTGGTCGCCCGCGATATTTCACCGGCAGACATGATGCAATTCCGTGATGTTGCTTTTACCGGTTTTGTCACCGACGAAGGCGGCCACAATTCGCATACCGCCATCGTTTCACGCAGCCTTGGCATACCTGCCGTAGTCGGCATGGGCAATGCATCGCGTCTCATAGAGCAGGATGACTGGCTTATCATCGACAGTGACGCCGGTGTCGTCATCGTTGCACCGAGCACCCTGGTGCTAGAGCAATACCGTGACCGCCAGGCCGTGCTGGCCAAGGCCAGGAAGAAGCTGAACAAGCTCAAGAAGACGCCGGCAATCACGCAGGATGGGGTGGAAATCACCTTGCTGGCAAACATAGAATTGCCGCAGGATGCGGCTCCCGCACTGGAGGCAGGCGCCAGCGGTGTTGGTCTGTTCCGTTCCGAATTCCTGTTCATGGAAAGCAGTGGCCAGCAACACAAACTACCTACTGAAGAAGAGCAGTTTGAAGCCTACCGCACTGCCGTGCAGGCCATGAAAGGGCGGCCAGTCACCATTCGTACCCTGGATGTCGGCGCCGATAAACCGCTCGATACCACCGAGCACAATATCCTCAATCCGGCTCTGGGTCTGCGGGCGATTCGTTATTGCCTGGCCGAACCGCAGCTATTCCTGACGCAGTTGCGCGCAATTTTGCGCGCATCCGCTTTTGGCACCGTCAAGATATTGATACCGATGATGGCCCATGGCTTTGAAATTGACCAGACCCTGGCCATGATAGAGCAGGCCAAGGCTGAATTGCGTAGAGAAGGCAAGGATTTCGATGCAAAGATAGCCATCGGTGCCATGATAGAAATACCGGCTGCGGCCCTGTCCCTGCCCATGTTCGTCAAAAAACTCGATTTCCTGTCCGTTGGTACCAATGACCTGATCCAGTACACGTTGGCAATCGACAGGGCAGACCATGAAGTGGCACATCTGTATGACGATCTGCATCCGGCGATCCTGCAACTCCTGCAAATGATCATTACGGCTGGTGAGCGCGCCGGCATACCGGTATCCATCTGTGGCGGCATGGCCGGCGACATACGCCTGACGCGTTTGCTGACAGGCATGGGTTTCCGTGAATTGTCGATGCCGGCTGCCTTGTTGCCAGAGATTAAACAGGAAATCCTCAATACCAGGCTTGATGCCTTGCAGGGCCAGGTGAAGAAGATACTGCGCAGCTACGACGCCATCACCATACGCGAGACCCTGGCCGCCATGGGAGGTCAGTTGCCAACCATGCATTAGACTGATTACCGATGCGGGAGTGTCAGCAGTTTGACGTTGCCACCCCGTTTGGTTTATCCTTTGCATATTGCGCCGATTTGAAAATCAGCTTGCGGGCGCGGTTCGGAAAACATCCCGAATGATAAATACGGCTAAAGCGAGCTTGAATGCAGCTTTCCCTTCCCCACATTCAGCCCATCTTTTAGCCTTCCTGAGTTTTTTGATAACGGGTTCAATCCCGATGGAAGAGTGTATGTCATCCTCACCTGGATCAGTTGGTATCGTCACGCCACAAGCGTTTCAATTCGACGAGCCTTTGGCCTTGCAAAACGGCACGTCGATTGCCGCTTACACCCTGATGGTGGAAACCTATGGTCAGCTCAATGCCGACAAATCCAATGCAGTCCTGATCTGCCATGCCTTGAATGCCTCACACCATGTGGCCGGCGTATATGCTGACCAGCCCAAGAATGTAGGCTGGTGGGACAATATGGTCGGGCCCGGCAAACCGGTCGATACCAACAGGTTTTTTGTCATCGGCGTCAATAACCTGGGTTCCTGCTTTGGTTCTACCGGCCCCATGCACACCAATCCCGCTACGGGCAAGCCATATGGTGCTGATTTCCCTGTCGTGACCGTGGAAGACTGGGTCAATGCCCAGGCCAGGCTGGCTGATCGCATGGGTATTACACAATTTGCTGCAGTCATGGGCGGCTCTCTGGGGGGCATGCAGGCTCTGGCATGGAGTATTCTGTACCCGGACCGATTGCGTCATTGCGTGGTGGTGGCGTCTACTCCCAAGCTGTCGGCACAGAATATCGCCTTCAATGATGTGGCGCGCCAGGCGATCCTGACTGACCCTGATTTTCACGGTGGTGATTTCTACGCCCACAATGTTGTGCCGCGCCGTGGTTTGCGGGTGGCGCGCATGATAGGTCATATCACCTATCTGTCCGATGATGACATGGCAGAAAAATTTGGCCGTGACCTGAAAGGGGGCGACTACCAGTTTGGCTACGGTGTCGACTTTGAAATTGAATCTTACCTGCGCTATCAGGGGGATAAATTTTCGGATTATTTTGATGCAAATACCTATTTGCTGATTACCAAGGCACTTGATTATTTCGATCCGGCCCGTCATACAGGTGGCGACCTCGGTAAGGCATTGGCAAATACCAAGGCAAAGTTCCTGCTTGCATCATTCACGACGGACTGGCGTTTTTCACCTGAGCGCAGTCGCGAAATCGTCAAGGCACTGGTCAGCAACAAGCGCACTGTCAGCTATGCAGAAATCGATGCGCCGCATGGCCATGATGCCTTCCTGCTCGATGACTCGCGTTACCTGAGCCTGATTGCTGCGTATTATCGGCGCATTGATGCAGAATTACAGAGCGGCTTAAAAGCAGATTCGCAGGGAGCGCAAGCATGAATTTTTCCGAATTAAACATTTTGCGACCAGACCTGGCTTTCATCGCACACTGGATCAAGCCGCAGGCACAAGTACTCGACGTCGGCTGTGGCGATGGCGTCATGCTTGATTACCTGCAAAGCGACAAGCAATGCAATGGTTATGGTATAGAAATCGCTGATGACAAGGTGCTCGCCTGCGCGACGCGCGGCGTGAATGTCATACAGCAGGACATGGAAAATGGCCTGGGCATGTTTGAAGACAATGCTTTCGATACCGTCATGTGCCTGTCTTCATTGCAGATGATGAAACATGTTGAACCCTTGTTGCGTGACATTGCCAGGGTAGGGCGCGAAGCGATCGTTTCCTTCCCTAATTTTGGTTACTGGCCGCATCGTACGGCTTTGATACGGGGCAAGATGCCGGTATCGAAGTCCCTGCCTTACCAATGGTATGACACGCCCAATGTACGTTGCGCTACGATAGAAGATTTTGCGGACCTGGCGACAGAAGTTGGCCTGGAGGTACTTGAGTGCGTTGCTTTGCATGAAGGGCGACCAGTGACCTGGCTGCCCAATTTGCGTGGCAGTCTTGCCGTGTTCCGTTTGCGGAAGAAATCTGCCTGATTCCTGAGTGTGTTACTGTATTGATTCCCGCGCTGTTACCCGTGCCTGAAATTTTAAAGGCTTCATCTTTAAAATTTCGCCATTGACTTCATTTGGTGCGTATAAAATTGCCTTTTTTGTTGAAATTGCCATGAAACCGATTTATTCAGCATTTGTATTGTCCAGCCTGTTGGTCTTTGCCACGGGTGCAACAGCACATGGCGACACACCACAAGATGGTGTCAAGGTCGGGGACATGTCCATCATGCGCAAATTTGCGCCTACCGGTGCACTGGAGCAGCAGGCTGCAGCACAATATGCGCAAACCATGCGCCAGGCAGAACAGAAAAATGCCCTGGGACCGGACAATAATGCCCAGGTGATACGTTTGCGGGCAATTGCAGACAAAATCATTCCCCATGCGCTGAAGTGGAATGACCGCTCCAAGCAATGGAAATGGGAAATCAACCTGATCGGCTCCAAGCAAATCAATGCGTACTGCATGCCCGGCGGGAAGATTGCTTTCTATACCGGCATACTGGATACCCTGAAATTGACCGACGACGAAGTCGCTATCGTCATGGGGCACGAAATTGCCCATGCCCTGCGTGAGCACGGGGCAGAGAGGGCTGGCAAGGCAACGGTGGCCAATCTTGGTGTCAAAGCCGCTGAAATCTGGGCCAGCTACAAAGGCTATAACCCGAATGTGGTGGGTAGTGCCGCTGGCGGTCTGGCACAAGTCAGCATGCTTGCATTTTCTCGTGGCGATGAAACCGAGGCAGACATCGTCGGCCTTGATATTGCCGCCCGTGCCGGTTTTGATCCACGCGCCGGTGTCACACTCTGGCAGAAAATGGGCATGATCAACAAGAATTCACCACCGCAATGGCTCTCTACCCATCCGGCTGGCAAGTCAAGGATAGAAGAAATCAAACGCCACTTCCCTGAAGTCATGCCGCTGTATGCGCATGCAAAAGGGGTCAGCATCAGCTCGCTTCCACCATATCAAACCAATGTAAAAAACATTGCCCCCGTCATATATTCGGCAAATTGAATAGATTTACACTTAAATAAAGTATAAAAATTACAATTTGTGGCGCAATTGTGACAAAAAATTGCCAGTAGAATCACTTTGTCATCATCCTTTCACAATTGGATGGGACACTCTGCAAGTTCAAAATTTTATGTGTTAGACTATTTTCACATATCAAAATATCTGGATGCAGTAGATTGCCGCGAGCAAATTACTGAAAACAAAAGATGTCACAAGGAGATAGGCGCACTGTAAAAAGTCCGTCTGTTTTTTGTTTGGAAATAGCAATCGTTTGCGCAGGGCAGAAATAAAGATTTTTGAAAATAGCAATCGTTTGCGCGGCCAGGAAGCCTGTTTATATTTCCACTGTGGCATGTCTTTTCAGGTCTTTGTTGTGGAATTACAACCGGTTACAAAATAAATGCCAAAAAAACTGGCAAAGAACAAGCGGTGAAGGGGATGTCATCAGGCAGTTGTGATGGCTTGAGATGATAAACGGGGTTTTGCACTAATTTTTTCCATTTGTAAAATGATTCGGGAGCTTTAATGAAACAATCAAACAAATCGTCCGCATTTCCATCGCGTTTGTCGATGGTTGCAGTCGCATGCCAACTGGTATGCCTGAGCATGTCCTCAGCCTATGCGCAGCAGACAGAATCCAATGAACAGCCAGATGCAAACCGCGTCACCATCACCGGCAAAAAAGTCGGTATGGGTCTGATGGTGCAAGAAAATGCACCCAAGGCACGCAGTACGATTACTGCTGAGGAATTGGCCAAACAGCGTCCCACAGGCAATGCTTATGAAGCGCTGGAATTGATGCCTGCGGTCAACAGCTACAACTACGATGCAACGGGTTTGTTTGGTGGCGGTTTGACATTGCGCGGTTTTAACAGCGACCAGATCGGTGCGACCATCAATGGTGTTCCTGTCAATGATTCTGGTAGTTTCTCTGTATTTCCACAAGAATTCGTTGATCAGGAAAACACCTGTACTCAATTTGTTACCCAGGGTTCTACCGATGTGGATTCTCCACAGATCGGTGCGACCGGTGGTAACTTCGGTATCACGACTTGCGACCCTGCCAAAGAAAAACGTTTCCGCGTCATGCAGACTCTGGGTGGTCTGAAGCTGTCCAAGACTTATGTACGTTATGACACCGGTTTGTGGGGTGATGGCCGTTCCCGTTTCTTCATTTCTGCTTCCCATGCACAGGCAGACAAATGGAAGGGTGAAGGCGGCGCTGACCGTAACCACGTTGACGCTGGTTACCGCATCGATTTCGACAAGTTCAATTCCATCAATGCAGTAGTGTTGTATAACCGTGCGATCAACCAGAACATCAGCACTTTCAATCTGGCTGACCTGGCAAAAAATGGTTATTACTATGACTACTCGACCAAATTCATCGGTCACGTTACTCCGACCAAGGGTAAGGCTGATAACGATCCTAGCCAGGCGAATGCCGACACTTTCTACCAATTGACAAAAAATCCGTTTGAAAACGTGATTGCTTCCGTCACCGGTAAATTCCGAATTGGTGAAAACACGGACGTTAAAGTCATTCCTTACTACTGGTATGGTTATGGTACAGGCGGCGTACAGCAACGTCTGCAAACTGAATCTGCGTTCCTGAATCAAACTACAGGCAAGCTGACTGCCGGTGTCGATCTGAACGGCGACGGCGATACACTGGACAAAGTGATTGTTGCCAACAGTAGCGTGACACGTACCAACCGCCCTGGTGTGACTGCTTCTATCGTTCATACTATCGACAACCACCAGATCCTGGCTGGTGTATGGTACGAACGTGCAACGCACGAACAGTTCGGCCCTATGGTTGCCGTTGATGCCAATGGTAACGCTGCCGACATCTGGTTGAAAGACGGCCGCATCACACGTCCTGACGGTACACCTTTCCAAAGCCGTGACTGGAAAACCATCAGTACTGCTTATCAGTTCTCCCTGCAAGACACCATCAGCCTGTTGAATGACAAGCTGAGTATCAACGTCGGTGTACGTGTGCCAACCATGAAACGTGACTTCACCAACTATGCGAATGAAGGCACCAACTCAGGCACGACTTACAATATCGAACGCAGCTACACCAAGGCCTTGCCACAACTGGGTGCACGCTATCAGATCGATAACAACAATCAGATCTTCGCCAGCCTGGCACGTAACATGAAGGTACCGCCAAACTTTGTCTATGCAACGACAAATAACGCGAAAATCAACCCTGATGGTAGCGTCGGTTTCGTCGAAGTACCGCCAGAAACCTCTTATAACTTCGATTTGGGCTATCGCCTGCAAAGCGATAAGTTGACTGCTCAGGCAACAGTTTATACAGTCGACTTTACTGACCGCCAGGCAACTGCTTATGATCCGGTCGCTAACCAAAGCTCGGTTGTCAATGTCGGTAAGGTAAAAACCAAAGGCTTTGAAGTTGAACTGGGTAACACACCTGTCAACGGCTGGTCTTTCTATGGTTCCGTTGGTTATGCGAAGAGCGAAATCAAAGATGATCTGCTCGTGGCAAAAAATGTGTACCTGCCAACAGCTGGCAAGGCAATGACTTTGACGCCTGAATGGAAGGCTGGTCTGAGCGCACAGTATGAAACAGCCGTCTGGTACACACGTCTGAAAATGAAATACACAGGCGGCCAGTTTGCCACCATGACGAATGATGAATTCGTACCTGGTTACACACTGCTGGGTTTTGATGCTGGTTATCAATTCCCGAACACCAGCTGGCTCAAAAAGCCAACGGTGCGTCTGAGCGTCAGCAATATCACGAACGAAAAATACCGTAACCCATCCAGCTTCAACATCACCAATGCAACGGCCTATCCTGGCGCGGCTGCAAAAGGTGTGTTCTACTACCTCGGTGCACCACGCTTTACATCGGTTACCCTGTCTGCAGATTTCTGATCTGAAGACGTGATGCTGTGAAACAGCGATTTCGCAGCGAACCGGTATGCTTTAAACCTGCAACAAGTTTTCTTGTTGCAGGTTTTTTCATTTGAATTTGAAAAACTTGCCATGCAAAAGTTAAAACCGACCTTGAGATTGATCCTTACACTGAGTTTGTTCGGCCTGTTTGCCGCCTGTACAACGACAAATACAGCGAACAATTCTGCAGCCAGCGCAGCCAAAACCGTCACCACGGACATCACTATTTTCAGTATCAATGATTTTCATGGCAACTTGCAGTCCGACCAGCCTGTGCCTTATATGGCCAGCAAGGATGATGCAGCGCATCCGGGTATAAAAATTTCTGCGCCAGCAGGCGGTTATGCTTTTCTGACGTCGAAACTCAATGAGCGCCGCCAGGCAGTGGGGGCCAGCATCCTGGTTGGCGCCGGTGACCTGATCGGCGCATCGCCCATGGGTACGGCATTGCTCAAGGACGAGCCAGTGATAGAGGCATTGAATCGTCTCAATCTGTCCGTTACCGCGATCGGCAATCATGAGTTTGACAATGGTACGGCAGACCTGATGCGCAAGATCAAGGGCGATTGCCCGGCGACAGGATGTGCCTATGCCGGCTTCAGTGGCGCCCGCTTTCCCTATCTGGGAGCAAATGTGCATGAGCAGGGTAGTGACAAGCCGTGGCTGACGCCTTACGTGATACGCCAGGTCGGTGATGTCAAAGTCGGTTTCATTGGTGCGGTGACTTCTGATGTCCCCAACCTGGTCGCCGGTGATGCCGTCAAGCACCTGCGCTTTGAAGACGAGGCGACAGCGATCAACCGCTATGTGCCGGAACTGCAGAAACAGGGTGTTGCTGCCATCGTGGTTTTGATACATGAAGGTGCCATCTACAAGGGTTCAGAAAATGATCCGACCTATCGTTGTGAAGGTTTGCAAGGGCCTATCATTGAAATCAGCAAAAAACTGGACAAGGCGATCAGTCTGGTGGTGTCTGGTCATTCGCATCAGGGTTATACCTGCAAGATCGATGGTCGACTGGTAGTGCAGGGGCGCAGTTACGGTAGTTTCCTGACAGAGTCGACGTTGACCATAGACCGTGCCAGCAACCAGGTCATCAAGGCAGTTGCGGTTAATCATCTGATCGACCAGAAAGTGATAAAACCTGATCAGGCTGCTCAGCAACTGGTCGATCAGGTAGCGGCACAGACGGCCGGTCTGCGCCAGCGTCCGGTCGCCAGACTCAGTGCTCCTCTGCTGCGTGGTAGTGAGGGAGGTGCATTTGACAGTGCACTGGGCAATATCATTGCTGACGCCCAGCTTCACATGGGGCAACACGCCGGCGGTGCTGATCTGTCCTTCATGAATGCCGGCGGCATACGCAGTGATGTGCCTTCAGGCAAACCACAAGCTGCGGTCGAGCTGACTTATGGCGACTTGTATGCAGCACAGCCATTTGGCAACAACATTGTCCGCATGAAATTGACTGGTGCACAAATCATGACCTTGTTGCAGCAGCAGTGGCTGGGCCGTGCTGTTGATGATCCGAAAAAACTGTTTGTCTCTCACACGATGAGCTATAGCTGGGATCCTCAGGCAGCCATAGAGCAACGTATCAGGGATGTCAAAATCAAGGGCAAACCTTTGGATCTGAACCAGCAATATAGCGTCGTGGTCAACAGCTTCCTGGCAGATGGTGGCGACGGTTTCGTCGTTCTCAAGCAAGGCCAGGATCGTGAGCTGATAGGTCGTGACCTGGAGGCTTTCGAGTCCTATGTGAGGGAGCAGGGCAGCCGTTTGACAGAGGTCAAACGTGACCGTGTCAAGCGAATCTCAGATGGAGTTTCCAAACATGCCAAATAGAATCTGCTGTTAGGCTGGGAACCGCATTCTCGTACACTACGGCAAGAGAATGCGGTTAGTGATAGAGATATTATCTGGCGATAACTTTATCTTGTTTTATATAGGAACCACCCAACCATCTTGTGCGAAATTCCAATGAGTGACCTGCAGTCGAAGTAAATGGAACGCTGAAGTCTGTATAAGTGAATGGACCTCGGAATTCACTACGACGTATCTGTCTGCTTGCCAGAACAGAACCTGTGCTGGCGTCATTGACCTCCAGAACAACGATGGCATTATTGTCAGCACTGACATTATCTGCCTGCAATGTAAATACAGCGCTATGGTTACCACCACCCAGACCAGTGGTGTAGGGACCGTAATTTAAATACTGTCCTGGGGCATCATTGACCACATTGACACTCCAGCCGTCACCGTCAGCCCTGCCTATCTGGTGATAGGCCGATTCTTCTGTCTGGAAGGTCAAGCCAGGTAACAGTGATGGGTCTGTCTTGCTTACTTGAATATAACCAGTAACGTTTGCCCGGTCACCCTGATTCACCGCACCCCAGGAGAACTCCACATTTCTTGTATCTGGATGATTGACGAAGTACAAGTTCATCGGCCTTGTGGTGCCTGTCAATGTGACCCGAATCGTATAGTCTGGTGAAATAATTTCACCCCAGGTTTGATTGCCGCCAGCGTTGAAAATATAAACAGGCTGACCTGTTGCCGGAATGGTGTAGGCAAATGGGTTGTCTGAATACTTGTATAGCGGTGAACCAGCAAAACGAAAGTATTGGAAGACATTCTTATTGGCATCCATGGGCATGCTTAGCGTCGCAAAATTGTATGCTGACGGACCAAATTCACCTCCAAAGTTGAGTTTGGTCGGATCAAGCCCGTCTTGTGCAAATTGCAGCCTGAACGGTAAGTTCGGTGTCTGAGCCTGAGTAAACGGGAACATGATGCCCCCGTTGTTGTGGTTGCAGGTTGTAATGTTGGCCGGTGTATCGCTCAGTGTGGCGCTCCCTATGAAACCAAAGCCACATCCTGTGAGCAAGGCAACGCCATCTGCATAGATCTGACTAACGCCGTAATTTGTCTCGGTAACAAACTGAACGTTGACGGCGCTTGCCGTTACGCAACTGGCCGCCAATAGCGAAGAAAATACAACTTTTGATAATTTTTTTAACATGGCTACTTTAATTGAGAGAAATAAAATAATGAAAACTGAAGAGGCAATCGCAGGCAAATATTGCCTGTTTGCACTTATTGTTATTCATTAAATTAATTTTATCAACTAAATCAAGCCTGAAGGAGATTTCAAAAAAATTTCATTATTTATATGTAATGATCAAAGGCGCATGATCAGAAAAGCGTTCGTCCTTGTAGATGGAGGCGGTATGTGCTTTCTTGCCTATGTCGCTGGTAGCGACATGGTAGTCAATACGCCAACCGACATTGTTGGCCCAGGCCTGACCACGGTTGCTCCACCAGGTATAAGCCTCGCCGGTGGTTTCTGGGTGCAGGTGGCGATACACGTCGAGCCAGCCCTGCTCTTCAAACAGGCGCGTCATCCATGCGCGTTCTTCCGGTAAAAAGCCTGAATTCTTTTGATTGCTTTTCCAGTTCTTCAGGTCAATTTCTTTGTGGGCGATATTCCAGTCACCACAGATGACGATTTCACGTCCTTCAGCGATCAGACTCTGCAGATGTGGATAGAACAGCTCCATGAAACGAAACTTGGCTTCTTGCCGTTCAGGTGACGAGGAGCCGGACGGGCAATAGACGGAAATGACCGAGAGCTTGCCAAAATCACAGCGTACATAACGTCCTTCGGCATCAAATTCTTCACTGCCAAAACCTGTCATGACAGCATCCGGCGCTTTCTTGCTGTATATACCGGTACCGGAATAACCTTTTTTTTCGGCATAGTGAAAGTGGCCGTGGTAGCCATGAGGGTTCAAGAAATCCGGCGTCATGTCTGCCGCCTGCGCCTTTAACTCCTGCACGCAGACTACATCGGGGTTTTCTTTCTTCATCCACTCAAAAAAACCTTTTTTTGCGGCAGAGCGTATGCCGTTCAGGTTGGCAGAGATAATTTTAGTCATGTTGGCTGGTTTTACATGAAAAATAAGACAGAAAGCATACCAGATACTGGCTATTCGGGTGTGTTGACGCGATATGCAGGGTGCAAATTAAAGCCAACTAGTCCGGTAGGGCATGGGTGATGGTTTATACTTGCATACTTTTTTCTTCCCGAATCCAATTCACCACCATCTCCGACCCTATCATGAATGAAGAGCAATTGCGTGCAGAACTCAAAGCAGTGTATGGCAGTGTTTCCTGGAAAATCACTGCGCCATTACGATTGCTTGGCAAAACATTCAGTATGTTGAAAAACGGTGGTTTGAATCTGCGTTCGCTACTGGTCCGGACTGCTCGCTATATCGCACGGCAACCGCGCATCAAGCAGTTGGGCATGAAGCTGTTGAACTATTTCCCAGGAGTCAAGCGCAGATTGAAGAGGGTATTGCTTGCCAACCATGCGCCAGCGATTTCTACTGCTGATCCGAAATTTGTTGTGAAATCATCGAGGCAAGGACCACCTTCCCTGTCGCCCAAGGCCAGGTTGATCTTGAGTCAACTGCAAGCTGAAATGAGTCGTTTCAAATAAACAGGTAATAAACAGGTTGCAAAATGCGTATTCTTATTGATTTACAAGCCTGCCAGTCAACTGGCAGTCGTCATCGCGGCATCGGGCGTTATTCTTTGTCGCTGGCGCAAGCCATGGCAAGAAATGCCGGATCGCATGAAATGCACCTGCTGCTCAACAGCTTGTTTGCTGACAGCCTGTCGCCAGTGCAGCAGGCTTTCGATGGTTTGATTGCTCACCACCATTTTCACTATTGGAAGAGCCCGGCGCCGGTCAATGAATTTGATCCTGCCAATGCCTGGCGGGTGCGTGCCGGCGAAATGCTAAGAGAGCAGGCAATAGCAGAATGGCAGCCAGACATGGTGCATGTCAGCAGCCTGTTTGAAGGTTTGACCGATAATGCCCTGACCAGCATAGGCCAGAATGGTGACTATCAGCCTACGGCGGTCACGCTGTATGACCTGATCCCACTGATTAATTCAGCGCATTACCTGGAAAACGATACCGTCAGAGCCTGGTATTTTCGCAAGGTTCGTGCCTTGAAGCGTGCCGATCTGCTACTGGCAATTTCTGGCTCATCTCGCCAGGAAGGGCTGGACTGGTTGAATCTGCCGCCTGAGCGCATCGTCAATATTTCTTCAGCAGTCGATGAACGTTTTGGGCTGCATGACTATGCGCCAGACAGTCTGACAGAAATCAAAACGCGTTATGGCCTGACACGGCCTTACCTGATGTACACCGGCGGTATTGATTTGCGCAAGAATGTCGAGGCATTGATACGCGCCTTTGCGGCTCTGCCCTCAACTTTCAGGCAACAATATCAGCTAGCCATCGTTTGCAGTGTACAACCCGCTGACCGTGAGCGTTTGCAAGGCCTGATGAAACAAGCCGGTTTGCAGGATGATGAAGTAGTGCTGACTGGTTTTGTCCCGGATGAAGTATTGCCGCCGCTTTACCATGCCTGCGCATTGTTTGTATTCCCGTCCTGGCACGAAGGTTTTGGCTTGCCCGCACTGGAAGCGATGTCATGCGGTGCGCCTGTCATCGCTTCGAACACCAGCAGTTTGCCAGAAGTGGTAGGCAGGGCCGATGCCTTGTTCAATCCACATGACGAACGTGCCATCACTGAAAAACTGTTCCATACCTTGAGTGATAAAAATTACCTGCAAAGCCTGCGTGAGCATGGTATACAGCAGGCAAAAAAATTCTCATGGGACGCCTCGGCAAAGACAGCACTGACTGCATTTGAGCAGCAGCATGATTTGCAGGTGCAGAAGAAAAAAGTATCAGTTGGCGTGACGTCAGACCAGCCCAAGCCGCGTCTGGCGTATTTCTCGCCTTTACCGCCCGAACGTTCCGGCATTGCGGACTATAGTGCTGAGCTATTGCCAGAATTGTCCGCTTATTATGAGATTGACCTCATTATTGATCAGACACAAGTTAGCGATGACTGGCTGTCGGCCAATTTTCCTTTGCGTAGCCTGGCATGGTTCGCCCAGCATGCCCATCGCTACGACAGGATAGTCTATAACTTCGGTAATTCGACCTACCATACTTATATGCTCGATGTGCTTGACCGCTATCCAGGTATCGTGGTCTTGCATGACTTCTTCCTCAGTGGTTTGATGGCGCATCTGGAATTGACCGGCACGCACCCGCAAATCTGGTCACAGGCCTTGTATCGCTCTCATGGTTTTCAAGCTTTGCTGGCAAAGCAGAATACCGATGACCTCAATCAGATCATCTGGGCCTATCCCTGCAATCACCTGGTGATGGAAATGGCGGCAGGCATGATCGTCCACTCTGAATTTTCCATGAAGCTGGCGCGTCAGTGGTATGGCGAACAGGCGACCGATAACTGGCAACGTATCCCGCACATGCGAAATATACCGCAACGGACAGACCGTCAAAAAGCCAGACAGGAACTGGGTATGCAGGCAGAGGATTTCCTGGTGTGCTCTTTTGGCCTGATGGGACCGACCAAGCTGAACCACATGTTGCTTGATGCCTGGTTGCAGTCGCCTTTGGCTGCCGACCCCCATTGCCATCTGGTTTTTGTCGGTAAAAATGATGCAGGTGAATATGGCAGTAATCTGCTGAAAAAGATCAAGCAAGCCGGTTTGAGCGAACGCATCACAATTACCGGTTTTGCTGATGCCAGACTGTTCCAGACCTATTTGCAGGCAGCGGATGCCGGTGTGCAATTGCGCGGGCTTTCGAGGGGAGAATCATCTTACACAGTCCTTGATTGCATGGCCTATGGGTTGCCTACCATCGTCAACAGTAACGGTGCCATGGCGGAATTGCCCGAGCATGCGCTGATCAAGCTTGAGGAGGATTTTGAATTGCAGGTTTTGGCAGAAAAATTGCTGACCTTGCGCGAATCTGTTGAGTTCAGACAGCAGTTGGGGGCCAAGGCGCTAGAGCATATGAAATTACATCATATGCCACATAAAGTTGCGCGCCAGTATTTTGATTTTATCGAGCATGTTTATCAGCATGAAGCAGTGAGTCAGCTGGGGCATACCCTGTCCGGCATTGCAAGACTTGACGGTCAGCCAGCTGAAAGTGATTTGCTGTCGCTGGCACAATGTCTGGCCAGCAATCAGCGCATGGCGGCCGCTCCACGTGTCTTGTTAGACCTGTCTGAAGTGAAGACAGTCCTGCCGGCGCAGACGATGAAATTGATATTGACAAAATTATTAGTCCAGAGCCCTGCGCCCTGGCGCCTCGAACCAGTCCTGTTTGACAAGGCCAGTTGGCGCTATGCTCATGGATTTGCCTGCCGCACTCTGGGGCTGTCACCCGTTCTGGATGAAGATGAAGTCATAGAATTGCGTCCGGAAGATGTGCTGGTGCGTATGCTTGACGCAAAACAGACGCAAGAGGTTGAGCCAACCTGGCAGGGTGCGCAACTGGCACAGGGGGCTGGCATACGTGCATTGACCCTATTCATCGATGTTGCCAATCTGGAAAAGACTGGCGGCGCAGAAAAGAACGTTGAGATGAGCGCAAGCATATGGTGGCAGCAAATACAGCAGTAACAGGCATTTTTGTGCGTATCATGCATGCTTAACCAGATAAACTATTTAATTGAATTTGTAATTTTCTATTTGCAACTGAGGTAACCATATGGCGAATAATCTGAAACAGGAATTTATTCACTTTGCTGTTGGGGCAGGTGTGCTCAAGTTTGGCAGCTTTGTTACCAAGGCTGGACGCACCTCACCGTATTTCTTTAATGCCGGTCTGTTCAACGACGGTAAAAATCTCGGGCAAATCGCTGATTTCTATGCCCAGACCCTGCTGGATTCAGGCATAGAGTTCGATATGCTGTTTGGCCCAGCCTACAAGGGCATCACCCTGGCGTCGGCCACTGCGGTAGCCTTGGCGCGCAAGGGCAGGAATGTTCCATTTGCCTACAACCGTAAAGAAGCCAAGGACCATGGCGAGGGCGGCAACATAGTCGGCGCCAGGCTGGCTGGCAAAGTAGTCATTATTGATGACGTGATTTCTGCAGGTACTTCAGTACGCGAATCGGTGGAAATTATCCGTTCTGCAGGTGCCACACCCAGTGCCGTATTGATTGCCCTGGACCGTATGGAACGCTCAGGCAAGGATGACGCCCTGTCTGCGCATTCCGCAGCCCAGGAGGTTGGTCACACTTATGGCATGCCAGTCACAGCGATTGCCAATTTAAATGATTTATTTGATTATTTGTCAACAGCGGGCGCAGCTGAACAACTTTCGCAGTATAAAGATGCTGTTGCAGAGTATCGCCGGCGCTACGGTGCCGCTTGAATAATTAATTTCATATTTGATAATTAATTATATTGCGGTCAAGCAAAAGAGTGGACGTTTCAGTATGAAATGATGCCGCGATGGCATCTCTTACAAGCACTTGCATTAAATTTGCGCAGTGCGGCGAACACTCATTGTATACTGTGCAACGGCAAATAAAATGTGATCGTCATCACAGATGGTTTCCTGCTGGCGGTCCATCATCTGGTTAGAGAAGAATTTTGAATGTTCGCTTTAGCGAAGAGGTTTTCTTGAATGAGTAAAAAAGCGTTAATCACTGGTATTACTGGTCAGGACGGAGCCTATCTGGCTCAATTGCTGCTGGAAAAAGGCTATACCGTCTACGGCACGTATCGCCGTACCAGTTCAGTCAATTTTTGGCGCATAGAAGAACTTGGCATTGCCAAGCATCCAGCCCTGCACCTGGTTGAATATGACCTGACGGATTTGTCGGCAAGCATACGCCTGTTGCAAACGACAGGTGTGACCGAGGTATATAACCTGGCGGCGCAAAGCTTTGTCGGCGTATCGTTTGAGCAGCCGCTGACAACGACAGAAATTACCGGTATTGGTGCATTGAACCTGCTAGAAGCTATACGCATCGTCAATACAGAGATCCGTTTTTACCAGGCATCGACTTCAGAGATGTTTGGCAAGGTACAGGCAGTACCACAAATCGAGTCCACCCCGTTTTATCCGCGTAGCCCTTACGGCGTGGCCAAATTGTATGCACACTGGATGACAATCAATTATCGTGAGTCCTACGGCATTTTTGGTTGCAGCGGTATTCTGTTCAATCATGAGTCACCGTTGCGTGGCCGTGAATTCGTGACACGCAAGATTACGGATTCTGTTGCAAAGATTAAACTCGGCAAGCTTGATGTCTTAGAACTTGGCAATATGGATGCCAAACGTGACTGGGGCTTTGCCAAGGAGTACGTAGAAGGCATGTGGCGCATGCTGCAGGCTGACAAACCTGATACCTTTGTGCTGGCGACCAACCGTACTGAAACTGTGCGCGATTTTGTCACCATGGCCTTCAAGGCTGCCGACATCAAGCTGGTCTGGGCTGGTGAGGGCGAGCATGAAACGGCCAGTTGCGCCCGTAGCGGCAAATTGCTGGTACGCGTCAATCCAAAATTCTATCGCCCTGCTGAAGTTGAACTCTTGATTGGTGATCCGGCCAAAGCGAAAAAAGTGCTGGGTTGGGAGCCAAAGACGACGCTGGAAGAATTGTGCCAGATGATGGTAGCGGCAGATTTGCGACGTAACGAGAATGGCGCATCGTTCTGACATGTCAACCACTCCGCGTGCGCTGATAACGGGAATCAAAGGCTTCACAGGACGTTATCTGGCGCAAGATCTGACGCTGACAGGATACCGGGTTTTTGGTACTACCCATGGTGCAGAAACCCAGGCGGTTGATCATATTGCAGTTGATCTGTGTGACAAGCAGGCTTTGCGTGAAATGCTGCAACAGGTGCAGCCTGATGTGGTGGCGCACTTGGCGGCGATTTCTTCTGTCACGCATGGCAACGTAGATGAGATTTATCGCGTCAACATCATGGGAACCCGCAATCTGCTTGAAGGCCTGGCAGCGCTGGACAAAAAACCCCGTGCTGTGCTAATCGCCAGTAGTGCCAATATCTACGGCAACACCCGTACAGAAGTGATTGCCGAGACTGAGCCCGCCATGCCGGCCAATGACTATGCCGTCAGCAAACTGGCGGTGGAGCATATGGCGCGTCTGTGGATGGACAAGTTGCCGATTATAGTGACGCGGCCCTTCAATTACACCGGTGTTGGTCAGACCGATAACTTCTTGCTGCCAAAAATCATCAGTCACTACCGCCGCAAGGCCAGTGATATTGAATTAGGCAATCTTGATGTCGCTCGTGATTTTTCGGATGTGCGTACTGTCTGCCAGGCTTATGTGCGTTTACTGGAGTTGGCGCCGGCTGGCCAGACTTTCAATATCTGTTCAGGTAATGCGTATAGCCTGCGCTCGGTCTTGCAGATGGCCAGTGAACTTGCCGGATATGAAATCAGGGTACACGTCAACCCGGCTTTTGTACGTGCGAATGAAGTGCATAAACTGATGGGCGATGGTAGCCGTTTGCGCGCATGCATAGGTGAGCTACCACAGATACCACTGCGTGACACGCTGGCCTGGATGCTGCAGAAGGACGCTGCGTGAACATCGTTCTCTCCATAGAAGCCATACGTCCGCCATTGGCAGGCATAGGGCGCTATGCATGGGAACTGGCAACCCGCCTGCCAGCGCAGACAGGTATTGATACCGTGCGCTATCTGTCGGATGGTTTCTGGCGCGAGTTACCACATTTGGAACACATTTCAACCAAACCGGGTTTACCAACACTGGCAAAAAAATCGGCAGCTCCGGTCAGGCTCGGCTACAAAGACAGGTTGCGTCAGCAATTGGGGCGCTTACAGGTTTTCTCCACCCTGTATGGAAAATTGCTGCCAGTGATAGCTGGGCACAGATTGAATGGTGTCCGCGACGCCCTTTTCCACAGCCCGAATTATTTTGTCCCTGAGTCGCATATGCCCAGCCTGGTGACGATACATGACTTGTCGGTCTATCGTTATCCGCAATGGCACCCCAAGTCCAGGGTGACACGCATGCGTGCCACCATACCGAAAGCGGTGCAGCGTGCCAGACTGGTGATTACCGACTCTCTGGCGACGCGCCAGGAGGTGATACAGGAATTCAGTTTGCGCGACGACCAGGTCGTCGCCATCCCGCTCGGGGTGGATGAAGTCTTTCATCCTTATCCAAAGGATGAAATTACCCCCGTCCTTGATCTGTTTGGTTTGCGCCCTGGCGAATACAGTTTCTTCGTGTCGACCCTGGAACCACGTAAAAACCTCAGGCATCTGCTGGCCGCTTACCGTGCCTTGCCGGCACAAATGCGCCAACGTTGGCCGTTGGTGCTGGTTGGTGGTGAAGGCTGGCAGAGCAGCGATATCCATGACGATGTGATGAAAGCCCAGGGTGAAGGCTGGCTGAAATACTTTGGTTATGTTGATCAGCAGTTCCTGCCGGTCCTGTTTGCCGGTTGCCGCCTGTTCGTCTATCCATCCTGGTACGAAGGTTTTGGCCTGCCTATAGCCGAAGCCATGGCCAGTGGTGTCCCCGTGCTTACCTCGAATTCATCATCCATGCCTGAAGTTGCAGGTGGTGCCGCCATGCTTGTGGACCCGGCTGACGTGGATTCCATATGCCATGGCCTGCAAAAGGCGCTGGAAGATGATGCATGGCGTACCGTGGCCATCGAACGCGGGCTGCAGCGTGCGGCAGAACTGACATGGGATGCTTGTGTGCGCAACACGGTTGCCGCCTACCAAATCGTGAAAACGGGATAAGGGCGCGTACAGTGAAAATTCTGCACTTCTACCGCACTTATTATCCCGATACCTTTGGTGGTGTTGAGCAGGTGATACGCCAGATGGCTGTGGGTACCACGCGTCTGGGTGTACAGAATGAAGTGCTGACACTGACACGTGAGCAGGGGCGACCCCAGATTGAGTTCGAGGGGCATAAGGTACACCGGGCGCATCTGAATTTTGAAATTGCCTCCACTGGCTTTTCCTGGTCTGCATTGTCACGCTTCATGGAGCTGGCCGGACAGGCAGACGTGGTGCATTACCATTTCCCCTGGCCCTTCATGGATATTGCGCATTTTCTGGGACGTATCAAGAAACCCAGTGTCGTCACCTATCATTCAGATATTGTCAGGCAGAAGTACCTGTTGAAGCTGTATGCACCGCTCAAGCACCAGTTCTTGCGTGACGTGGATCGCATCATCGCTACCTCGCCGAATTACCTGGCGACCAGTCCGACGCTGGAAATCTACAAAGACAAGACGGAAGTCATCACTTACGGACTGGACAAAAGCATTTATCCGGTTCCGACGGATGAGTTACTGGCTCACTGGCGCTCGAAAGTCGGCGATCATTTCTTTTTGTTTGTCGGCATGCTCCGTTACTACAAAGGCTTGCATATTCTGCTGGAAGCAGCGGCTGGTACGGATATTCCTATTGTGATCGTTGGTGATGGTCCCGAAGAAATTGAACTGAAACGGCAGGCGGAAAACCTGAAGCTGAAAAATGTACATTTCCTGGGTGCCTTGCCTGAACCGGACAAGGTGGCCCTGCTGACGCTGTGCTATGCACTGGCTTTCCCTTCACATTTGCGTTCGGAAGCATTTGGCATCTCTTTGCTGGAAGGGGCCATGTTCGGCAAGCCCATGATTTCCAGTGAGATCGGTACCGGGACGACTTATATCAATGTGGCTGGTCAGACTGGCCTGGTGGTGCCGCCCAGCGATCCGGCTGCATTCAGGCAGGCGATGGAGTATCTGCTGGCGCATCCGGCAGAAGCGGCTGACATGGGCGAAAGAGCGCAGCAGCGTTATTACGATTTGTTCACGGCTGATAAAATGGCGAGCAATTATGCCCGCCTGTACCAACAAGTGATGGAGCAGCACAGGCACGCTTGATACTGCCCCATTGTTATGCTGCCGTTATTTTCCGGATATTGAACTCGCCGCGCAGCCAGTTGCTGCCGATGAATTCTGGCTGGTCGACATTGATGACGTCAAACACCAGCAGATTGTCCGACCATTCATAATTTTCTTCCAGATGCGTCTTTGCCTTGGTCAGTGCGGTTGTCACTGAATAG
Organism: Undibacterium paludis; assembly: GCF_022568815.1. Lineage (GTDB taxonomy): Bacteria > Pseudomonadota > Gammaproteobacteria > Burkholderiales > Burkholderiaceae_D > Undibacterium. The sequence goes on from NZ_JAKZHX010000014.1 coordinate 147,375, forward strand.
GAACCTGGTCCCAGCGGGCATTCAAACGGCAACACAAATTCCAGCGCATCACCCTGGCGTAAATTATTCTGCACCTGCTTGGTGTACCAGGTATTGCTGCCCCAGATGACGCTACCCTGTTTGTCCCTTAGCATCAACCCCAGTACCAGTTCAGGGATATCGGCGCGTAGCTGGACTTCGGCAACCAGTTTGATTCTTTGCCCCACCTGGGCAGCCGCCAATATCTGGTCACTGTCCTGGTCGCGCAGCGTCAGTCTGCTGACAGTGGCCATGCCTGTGCCAGAGCGGGTTTGCAGCCAGCCTTGTTCATTGCGATGCTGCTCCACCTTGAAGTTTTCATTTTCCTTGCGGGCGATCATGGCATTGTAGAAATCCACGACTTCATCCGGTGCGCCCTGCTTGAGTACGCAACCCTTGTCAATCAGGATCACATGATCACAAAGACTGCGCACATCACCCATGCTATGGGTCACCAGAATGATGGAAGTGCCCTGCTCCTTGAACTGACGTATGCGGTCAAAGCTGCGGTGCTGGAAATAACTGTCACCAACTGACAGGATTTCATCGACAATCAATACATCCGGGCGTACCGCGGTAGCTACGGCAAAAGCCAGGCGTGCCTGCATGCCGCTGGAGTACACGCGCAAGGGTTGATCAAAGAAGGTGCCGATTTCAGCAAAGCTTTCTATGCCCGGCATCAATGCATCGAGTTGCTCGCCGCTCAGTCCCATCAGGCCGCCGGCCATATAGGCATTTTGCCTGCCAGAGAATTCGGGATTGAAGCCCAGGCCCAGTTCCAGCATGGCACTGATGCGGCCGCTGACGGCGATATGGCCAGTGGTTGGCCGCACGGTGCCTGTGATCATTTTTAACAGGGTACTTTTGCCCGCACCATTCTGGCCGATGATAGCTACTGCCTGGCCCGCCGGCACGGTGAAACTGATGTCGCGGTTAGCCCAGTATTCATACGCAGGTTTGACGGGCAGGCCCGCCCAGTACATCAGGCGTGACAGCAGGCCGCCGAATTTGGCATAGCATTTCCCGACACTGGCAACATTCAATACAGTTTGACTCATAGTGCATCCACCAGATCTGCGCTGGCACGCCGGAAAATCCAGAAAGAAAATACAAACAGTCCCGATGAAACCAGCGTAGGAATCAGTAACGAGGAGATATTCGGCAAAGTGCCATACAGCAAGGCATTTTGATAAATTCTGACAAGAGGCATCATGGGATTGAGTTTCAAAATGGCCGCGAAACGTGGTGGCATGCTATCGATCAGGTAAACCACAGGGGTGAACCAGAACCATAGTTGCAGGACTATGCCCATGACCTGGCCGACGTCGCGTGAAAATACGTTCAGCAAACCAAGTATGATGCCCAGGCCAAAGGCAAAGAGTACGATCAGGATCATGCCCAAGGGCAGTACCAGCCATGCCAGTGTCGGCAAATGTCCGAAGAACAGAAACACTACTGCAATCGCCGCCAGCAACAGCAGGTGATTGATCAGGGCGCTGCCGCCTACAATCAAGGGCAGACACAACCTTGGAAAAGAAATCTTCTTCAGGGTATTTGAATAGTCAATGAATACCGTGGTGCTGCGGTTGATGATTTCGGCAAACAGGCCCCAGGCTGCCATACCTGCCATCAGGTAGATGGCATATGCAGCCTTGTTGTCGATATTGGCTATTTTGGTGACCAGCACTTCTGACAGGACAACAGCAAAAATCGTGGCCTGGGCCAGCGGGTTCAGGATCATCCACAAGGCCCCCAGTTTGCTGCGAGCAAAGCGGCCAGCAAACTCGGCACGTATGGATGACCAGATGAAGTGACGATACTGCCACAGGGAGAGTAGTACAGCTTTCAAAACTTTGCTTTCTTTAGCAGGGATTAACCTGCGACACGACCATAGATATCATCGAAACGGACAATATCATCTTCACCAAGATAGGTGCCGGACTGAACCTCGATCAATTCAAGATCGGATTCACCAGGATTTTCCAGTCTGTGCTTCACGCCCAGCGGAATATAGGTGGATTGATTGGCAACCAGGGTCATGACTTCTTCACCACGGGTTACCAGGGCGGTGCCGCTGACGACGATCCAGTGTTCGGCACGGTGATGATGCATTTGCATGGACAAGCGGCCACCGGGTTTGACGACGATGCGCTTGACCTGGAAGTGCTCACCGCTGTCGACAGAATCATAATGTCCCCAGGGGCGGTACACCTTGCGGTGATTATCTGTCTGCGTATAGTTTTCGTCTTTCAGGCGGGTGACTACGCGCTTGATGTTCTGTGTGTTGGCCTTGTTGGTGACCAGTACCGCGTCCGGCGTTTCGACTACGATCACGTCTTCCAGGCCCAGGCAGGCAACCAGGCGGCTGTCGGCGATGACCAGGCAATTGCGTGAATCTTCCAGCAGGACGTCACCATGAGCACTATTGCCATTGCCATCCTTGTCCGAAACCTGCCAGACGGCGTCCCAGGCGCCAACATCTGACCAGCCAGCGTTCAAAGGTACGACATAGCCAGGAATATTGAGCGTCGTGTCCTTGGTCAGTTTTTCCATGACGGCATAGTCAATGGAATCAGATGGGCAGGACAGGAAGGCCTCTTTGTCTACCCGCACAAAATCACAGTCTACCGCGGCATTTTGCATTGCTGTCTGACAGGCGGCATACATCGCCGGATGAAAATGCTGTATGGCTTTGAGCCAGGTGCTGGCGCGCATCATGAAGATGCCGCTATTCCACAGATGGCGCCCACCATCAAGATATTGCTGGGCGACTTCAAGTACTGGTTTTTCGACAAATGCCTGCAGTTCTAGGACTTGCTGACCGGGGAGTGCATCACCGGTCTGTATATAGCCGTAGCCGGTCTCTGGCCGGTCAGGGACGATACCAAAGGTCACCATGGCGCCATCAAGCGCCTGCTGCAAACCATGTTGTATGGCTTGATGAAAACCTGGCTTGTCATTGATGACATGGTCTGCCGGCATGACCAGCAGGACTGCATCGTTGTCATCTGCTGCTGCGGCCAGGGCCGCCAATGTCAGTGCAGGCGCCGTATTGCGACCGCTGGGCTCAAGCAGCAGGCTGCAGTCATGAAAACCGGCGACACGCAGTTGCTCGGCCGTGATAAAACGATATTCTTCATTGCAGACAACGATCATCTTTTGTGCAACGTCTGCACTGCCTTTAAAGTCCCTGACGCGGGTTGCGGTCGCTTGCAGCATGGTTTCTTCGCCTACCAGTGCAAGTAATTGTTTGGGATGTTTTTCGCGCGACAGCGGCCACAGGCGCGTCCCGGAACCTCCGGAAAGTATAACTGGCTGTAATAACATGAATCACTTTCTGATTGTCAAAAAGGCAAATATTTAAAATATCAATATTATATGGTGGCGCAAAATTCCCTATGCAAGATCAGTCCAGATGTGCGTTAGCCTTGAATAGGCTAAACTTGCAAAATCTGAATCATGGAGCCGTGGCTGAGCCAGATGTGCGGGGCCGGGTTATCCATTTTCGTCAGATCGTCCTGCCGGCTGACGGAATGTCACAGGAAACTTGTTAGTGTCGATAATTTCGTCGCAGTTTACATCATCATTTATACTTCTACCCTTTTTTGCGGTTTAAAAACTGATAATTTGCCGCTAATTATGAATAAAACTTCGAAATTATATGGCGATACAGAAAAAATCTGAGTACGAAGAGCAGCAACTAAGGGAAAAGGCAAATGTGCTATTGCAGAATAGTGGATATACCGCTCCAGCGGCGAAACCTGCAGCTGCAACGCTTGCAGAACCGGATACGGCAAGTGAAATAGTGACAGAAACAAACCCGCCCCAGCCTGCTCCCTTGAGCCTGAGGCAAAGATTGCGTGCGATACCAGGGCTTGGTTATGCGCTGTCCTGGTTTAAGGCATTGTTACTTTTGCCACGCACACGTATTGAAATCGCAGATTTACGGGCGCAATTGCATCATCAGAATCTGTTGATCGCCACCCACAAGGAATTTACTGACGAGCACAGTCGGCGAATTCATCAACTGGAATCTGAAAAGCTCGCTTTGCGACTGGCGCAGTATGATGCGCTTGATATCGGCAAACGCCTGATGGAACTTGATCGTTTATACATAGGTCGTCAGTTGCGTTCATTGAATCTGATGATGCGCACCCAGCTCCAGAGTGGCGTACAACACCAGCAAAACCCGCTGCAGCCTGCTGACAATCCGGCGAGTGCGACGCTTGTTTCGCCTGCACCAGTGCCAGCCAAAGTGACACATCACTTTGACCAGGATCAGTTTTATCTTGAATTTGAAGCCTTGTTCCGTGGGACACGCGAAGATATCAAGCAGCGCCTGAACGTGTATTTGCCGTATTTGTCGCACATTAGCAAACAACCCAGGGATGAGCGCAAGATGGTGATCGATGTCGGCTGCGGTCGGGGCGAATGGCTGGAATTGCTTGATGAGCAGGGCATACCGGCCTTGGGCGTGGACATGAATGTTTCCATGGTCAATGCCTGTCTGGACCGGGGCTTGTTGGTGCGTCATGCTGATGCAATCGCCTATCTGCGCGAGCAACCTGCGGGCAGTATCGGTGCAGTAACCGGTTTCCAGATCATAGAACACCTGCCGTTCGAGCAATTGATCGCCCTGTTTGATGCGGCTTTGCATGCGCTATGCCCTGGTGGCGTCATTATTTTTGAAACGCCCAATCCGGAAAACCTGAAAGTCGGCGCTTGTAATTTCTATTTTGATCCTACTCATCTGAACCCGATTGTTCCGCAAGTGGCCGAGTTCATGGCGCGTCAGCGCGGGTTTTCGCAAGCCGAGATTTTGCGCCTGCATCCCTACCCGGATGACCATCTGCTCAAAGGCGGCAGTGAAGTCGAGGCGCTGCTCAACAAGGAGCTGTTCGGTGCCCAGGATTATGCAGTGATAGGTCGTAAATAAGATGCAGATACATCAATTCAGCCCTTCCTGTGGCAGGGGCGACGGCGTCAGCAATGGCATGTTTTTTACCCGCACCCTGTTAAGGGAAATGGGTTTCGACTCCAGCATCTATTGCGACCTGGTACAGGATGAAGTGCGTGATGAAGTCTTGCACATGAGCCAGCTGAACCTCGCTGATGGCGATATTCTGCTGGTACACCATAGCCTTGGTTATGAAAACTGTGCCTGGTTCAATGACATCAGGGCGCGCAAGGTGTTGGTCTATCACAATATAACGCCGCCACAATTTTTGCCGGACAATGGTTTGCCTGAACTGAGTATGCTTGGCACAAAACAGCTGGCTTTGTGGGCCGGGGATTTTCAAGCTGCCATCGGGGATTCCGAGCTCAACAGTAAAGAATTGCGTGCCGCCCGCTATGCCCATGTCGCGACCATTCCTTTGCTGGTGGATGTGACGCGCTGGCAGCAGCAAAGCTGCAATCCCGTATTGATGAACAACTTGCGCGGTGCGCACAATATTCTGTTTGTCGGGCGTTTGTGCGAGCACAAGCACCAGTTGCAATTGCTTGATATGTTCGAGGTATTGCGTCATCTGTCGCGTCAGCCGGTCAGGCTGATACTGGCCGGCGGCGTTACCAGCCTGCCTTACGAACAGCAAGTGCGCGAACGCATACATCAGCTGAAACTTGAAGATCAGGTCTTGATGACGGGTAAAATCTCTGACACGGATCTGATTACTTTATATCGTAGTGCAGATGCCTATGTCAGCCTGAGTGAGCATGAGGGTTTTGGCATGCCTTTGATTGAAGCCATGCTGCACGATGTGCCGGTCATTGCCAGGGCGACAGAGGGTGTCAGCGCTACCATGGGTGGCGCAGGCATATTGCTTGACGCTGACGTCAGTCCGGCGACCTGTGCTGCGCATGTGCAGATGTTGCTGACTGAACCGGCCCTGCGTCGCCGCACCATTGCCGCACAAAGAGAAAACGTACAGCGTTTTTCACGCCAGCATATCAAGGCTGCGCTGCAAGATTTTTTGCAGAGTATGGGCGTGCAAGTGCCACATGCCGTCGATGTGACAGCCCAGGCCACAGATATACAGACGGTACGCTGGCAAATGGAAGGTCCATTTGATTCCAGCTATAGCCTGGCAATCGTCAACCGTGAACTGGCGTTGGCCCTGAAGGCAAAAGAAGGTGCCGCACCGCTGGCTTTGCGCAGTCGTGAAGGGCATGGTGATTTCCCTACGTCGGCAGAATTTTTATCGGCCAATCCAGAGATCGCTGCCATGCAGGAGGTGATGCAGCAAGCAACCAGTTTGCCTGACGTGGTGCTGCGCAACTGTTATCCACCCACGCTTGATGACATGCAGACCAGGGTGCGGGTAGTACATTCTTATGGATGGGAAGAAACCGGTTTCCCTGCCGAATTTGTCAACGAATTCAACCGCAAGCTGGACCTGATTCTGGTCGTGTCTCGCTTTGTTGGCAAGGTCTTACGCGACAGCGGTGTGCGCGTGCCGATTGCTGCTGTCGGCAATGGTGTTGATCACCTGCTCAGGGTTGCCGCTGGCACAGTACCGGCCAGGTTATTGTCAGGTTTGAAGACATATCGATTCCTGCATGTTTCTTCCTGCTTCCCGCGCAAGGGAGCAGACGCCTTGCTGGCCGCTTATGGTCAGGCATTCCGCGATAGGGATGATGTCAGCCTGGTCATCAAGACCTTTCCCAATCCGCATAATGATGTGGAACAGCAACTGGCGCGCTTGCAGGCTGCTGATGCAGATTTCCCGCATGTACAGATCATCATGGATGATTATGACCAGGCGCAGATGCGCGCCCTGTATGAAGCCTGCCATGCAGTTGTGGCGCCCAGCCGTGGTGAAGGTTTTGGTTTACCCGTGGCGGAAGCCATGCTGCTGAAATTGCCGGTGATTGCTACTGCCTGGAGCGGGCAGATGGATTTTTGTGATGACAGTAAAGTCTGGCTATGCGATTACCGTTTTGCCAAGTCGACATCACATTTCAGTGCTACCCATTCTGCCTGGGCAGACCCGGATATTGACCATCTGGCGTTGCTAATGAAAGAAGTTCACGGAAGTACACCTGAGGTGATTACCGCCAGGACAGCAAAGGCCTATCGCTTTATTTCCGAAAACTATGCCTGGACCAATGTGGCAGACAGGAGTATGCAGGCAATCGCCGCACTTGAACAACAGCCTTTGCTGCGCAAAGAGCCACGTATAGGCTGGATCAGCAGCTGGAATGCGCGCTGTGGTATCGCTTCTTATTCTGCATTTCTGACAGCGGGCATGCCGCGTGAGCGGCTGGTGTATCTCAGCAGTCATATTTCTGAGCGTACGGCGCGCGATGCTGGCAATGTTGTCCGTAGCTGGGAGGCTAGCATGGATGAGACATTAGACTACGCGTATCTGGAAATTGAAGAACAAAAGCTCGACGCGATTGTTATTCAATACAATTTTGGTTTCTTTTCCCTGGCGACACTGGCACGCCTGATCAGGCGTCTAAAAGCAGATCAAAAAGCGGTATACGTATTTTTTCATTCGACAGCTGATATACAGCGCGACGACAATTTGATTTCACTGGCCAGTATTGCGGAAGAATTGCAACTGGCAGACCGCCTGTTCGTACATGGTATAGATGACATGAACAGGCTCAAGGGGTTTGGCGTACAAGATAATCTGGTGTTTTTCCCTCAGGGGCTGATGCCAACACTAGACAATGCGTCGAGCAGGCTCGACAGTGGGCAATTGCAACGCCTGACGGGCAAGAAAGTGATCGCTGCCTATGGTTTTTTGTTGCCGCATAAGGGCATACAGGCTTTGATCAATGCCTTTGCGCTATTACCCAAAGAGCTGGGACCTTATCACTTGTTGCTGGTGACTTCCCTGTATCCGGTTGGTTTGTCTGAAGGTGAATACCATCTTTGCCGCAAGTTAGTGAATGACCTGGGTCTGGCAGATCATGTGACCTTCCTGTCCGATTACTTGACTGATGAAGAGAGTCAGTCCTGGCTGCAACAGGCTGACCTGATTGTCTATCCCTACCAGCAAACACAGGAGTCATCCAGTGCTGCCGTACGCATGGGGCTGGCATCGGCGCGTCCTGTGGCGGTGACACCTTTGTCGATTTTTGATGATGTCAAAGATGCCGTACATGTACTGCCAGGGACAGATGCCGCAGCGATTGCGGAAGGAATACTGGCGATTTTAAATAGTCCTCAGGCGCTACAGGAGAAGACCATTCAGGCAAAAGCCTGGACAGCTACCAGACAATGGCCAGCCTTGTCGCAACGTCTGCTCAATACCATAGACGGGATTGCCAATTCTCTTGATATGGATATTGGCCGCCTGTAAAGCTGCCAAGCGTTTTGTGGCAGGTAACAGCCGGTGTTCCGACTGGCATGTTAATTGCCGCAGGCGGTTTTATCCCTGGTCTTTAATAATGCAATCAAGCTGGCTGTATGCTTGTCGCGTGCCCAGTCTTGCAGGTGGTGATCAGTATCAAAGAACAGGTTGACGGGATACATGAAGTCCCTGGGTTTTCCCAAGTATTCTATACCGAGCTTGCCCAGTCTTTGTGGCAGCTGGGCATAGAACGCCCGGTCTTCCGGGTTTGCATCGTACTTGTTGTGATGAAGCAGGACGGTGGGTACGGCGATCAGGCAGATTTGATTTGCCCTGGCCCATTGAGCATAGGCAGCCATACTGCTCCAGCCGCCGGTTTCTGTATTGGCACGATGGGCGTAATCCCAGGCTTTGCTTGCCTGGACGGCGGCAATATCTGCTGGCGTACGTTCTGCCGGGCTGGAATGCGTCTGATCCCCGCGTGCATCCAGATGATGGGCGCCGTAAGTGCCACTGGTTACCGGACCATCAGGAAGATGGCGCAAACCATGCAGCAGGCGGTCAGCACCCAAGCCAGCAGCAAACCTCAGTTGCTCGGTGCGTGGCAGACTGCGCCAGTAATCAAGATCGCGCGCCATCACATAGTCGATGATTTGCGAGTTAGCTTTGCCATCATCGAGATACAAAGCGTATTCCATGGGCATCAGGATGATATCGCCAGGTTTTGCCAGGCGACGTGATACATCAAGTATATATGGCAGCCCCAGTCCTGCGTTGACACCGAGATTGATGACGGGCTTGTGCCAGTAATCTTCCAGCATGCCTGAATTGATGCCGAACAGGGCATTTGATCCGGCGACGATCAGGACACGTGGGCCCGCACTCCGTTGAGCTGCCTGGATTTTATGCTGATAGGCATCGAATACCCAGCGTGAACTGGCGGTGGGGGCACCCAACTGATATTTGATGCCGATGATCCATGCCAGCGACAGGGTCAGAAATGCGCCAGTCATGCCGAGCCAGAATTTTTTCATCTTCCCGACCGCTCAAAAATTAAAATACAGGAATTCTGTTGCCGGCCTGACTGCCATCCATTTCAGCGCAAACCAGAAGCAGACACCTGCCAGTATGCCCAGCCGTAATTGCCGTGACGGTGCAATCTTGCTGACAGCAACATTGGGCGCTGGATCATAAGACAGCAATTCATTGGTATTGGGCAGTGCCCAGACGATGATCAGGCCCGTTGTTATCCATATCCAGCCTGCATCCGGACCCGTGCCGAGCATGCTTTCAAGTACCTGCGCCATCGATTGCCAGGGGATCGATGGCAGGTGTGTACCTGACAAGGGGTGCAGCAAGGCGGTGTACATATGGGAAGCACTGCCCAGGTCGCTTGCCCTGAACAAGACCCAGGCGAAAGCCACGAGAATGAAGGTGAACGCTATACTGATGATACTTGGCAGTTTGTCCCACAGCCTGTTTAACGCAGGACGGGCCTGCAAGCAATGATGCCAGAAATGATTGAGCAGCAGCATGCTGCCGTGAACAGCCCCCCACAGGAAGAAATTCCAGCCTGCTCCGTGCCAGACTCCGGCCAGCAACATGGTCAGCCACAGATTGCGATAACGTCTGACCTGACCATGGCGATTGCCACCCAGGGGAATATATAGGTAGTCTCGCAAGAAACTCGATAGTGTCATATGCCAGCGCCGCCAGAAATCGATGACGGACGTCGCTTTGTAGGGTGAGAAAAAATTGACAGGCAATTTAAATCCAAACATCAGCGCCAGACCTATCGCCATATCTGAATAAGCCGAAAAATCAAAATATAGTTGCAGACTGTAAGCCAGCATGGCTTGCCAGGCAGCTTCTCCACCTGGCACGGTTTGCCTGGCCAGTTCAAATACCGGGCTGGCGTAGCGGGACATGCTGTCGGCCAGTATGGTTTTTTTGAACAGGCCCAGCGCCAGGAAGCAGAAACCGGTGATCAGTGCTTCCTTTTGCGCAAACAGTGGATTGGCATCACCCCGCGTTTGTGCGATCAAAGGCTTGTGATGGACAATGGGGCCGGCGATCAGTTGCGGGAAGAAGGATACGAAGAACAGGTAATCAAGGGCATTATGTCTTTGTACATGACCGCGCCGACAATCGACCAGATAGGCGATCTTCTGGAAGGTGACAAAGGAGATGGCCAGTGGCAAGACAATGGGATCAATAGGCGTTGCCGTGCCAAACAAGGCAAACAGATTTGACGCCAGGAAATAGGTGTACTTGAAGCCACCTAGTACCAGCAGATTAAAACTGACACCCGCTTTAAGCCACAGGCCTGCCTGCTTGTCCTGAACCGATTCTCTGGCTTTGAGTATGCGCCCGCCAAGCCAGAAGTTGATGCTGATCGATGTCAGCAATACCGCCAGATAGCGCACATCCCAGACCGCATAAAAGACCAGTGAAGCCAATACCAGCCAGCTCAAGGCAGTTCTTAAACCGATATTCTTTTTGAGCAAGAACCAGACTGCCAGCGTGACGGGCAAAAAAACAAACAGAAAGGCAAAGGAATTGAATAGCATGGTGAGCTGATAGTCGCAGCTTACATTTCGCAGCCGGAATCAGACACCATTGCCCAGAGCCAGTTTTTCCAGTTCTTCGGGTTTGCGTATGATCAGGCGATGCAGGTCTTTTTCGACGATGCCTTGCTGGGCCAGATGCAAAAGCGCACGGGTCACAGTCTCGCGACTGGTATTGATCATCATGGCGATGTCCTGATGCGTAGGCAGGTTTTCAATCACGACCAGATTGCCTGGCATGGTTTTCTGGAACAGGGCAATAAAAGCATAAATCCTGCGTGAGGTGTTGCTGATGCTGAGCAGGGCCCGGAATTCTGAGTCGCGCTGGATTTTTTCCGCCAGATGGCGCAGCATCATGTTTGCCATCGCCGGTGAATGTGAAAACAGATGTAGCGCAGTAGCGCTGGGCAGAAACGCTACCAGCACATTGCTTAATGCCACCACTGAGGCTGACCTGGGTGTGCCGTTGATGATGGCAATTTCACCAAAGAAATCACCTTCCTTGAGCATGCGCAAGCCGATGGCGCGGCCATCTTCCGTGACGTCGACGACTTGTAACTGCCCGGTCAATAAAAACAGCAGGCTGTCACCGATGCCGCCTTTTTGCAAAACGACATCGCGTTTATTGAAGTGACGTACACGTACATCGGCTTTGACCTTGGCCATGTCTTCATCGCTCAATCCCATTAACAAGGGGATATTGCGCAAATTAACGGTGATCTGATTGACCTTGACCTGAACCTTGGTCTGGATGGGAATGTTTAATTGTAATTGTCCGGGCAAGGGAGGGGCTGCCTCAGCACTGGGGCCCTTGCTATGTATAACAGCGACTTCACTATTTGATACTGTCATTGGTCAATCCAATTTTGAAGACCGGTGCTGGCGGCTCTGGGCCCCGATGGCCGGTCATTCGTTTTCAACATTTTCTGCGTCAAGCGTAGATGGTGACGATAAGGCGCAAACTCAAATCATTTGTCGGGCCATCAAATAATTTGATGTGATCTGAGCCAAATGTCGCTATTTTCACCGATTTTCGGTTTCCTCATCGATTTTTTGCAAAAAGCAGGCCTGCATGATTTGATCATCTGGGGAATAAACCGCTCATGATAACCAACATTTCAAGTATTTTCTGCTGAAAATTAAGTGTCAGTACTTACTGACTTGACAGGGGTGCCACTCAGAGCAGGCCTTTGATAAAGGTAGCGCACTTTGATGTTTCGCTTAAAAATTTTGCCATTGCCAGCTTAATTGCAAGGTCTTGCCATTGTATTCAAGGATTGAAATATTTTCTCTGTTCCTGATTTTGCGGATTTCCAGTTGCAGTGTTTGTCTGTCATTAATGTACCAGTTCAGTGCTGCCCTGATGGTCTGTATATTTTGCCGCCTGGCGACATTGATCAGTGTCGGTGAGTAAATTTGCGCGCTTTGCCAGATCTGATGACTCCAGCCCAGGTCCAGTTCAGTTCTGTCATATAACTGGCGTTTGAAATTCAGGTTGCCATAATAGCCTTCCCTGTTACCCCCCTGACGATCAGAGTGGGCACGGTCTGCCATGTAGGCCAGGCTCCCCTGAAGAAGGAATTTCTCAGATTCGTAAGATGCCAGGCCACGCAGTTCCACTGTATGCGCATCAAAATTACTCAAGGTTGGATACTGCACAACGGTCAGGCCTGTGATTGCACCAAAATGCCAGGGACTTCCTTTGGGTGATGGTACGCCAAGGCGCAGCTGGAAAATCTCCTGTTTCTGGTAAAGGTGTCCGCCGAGGGTCAGCATACTGATCAGGCCGGTCCCCTTGACGCTGTATTCATCGGCGTACCAGGTGTGTTCAAGTCCGGCAGCCGCTGCCATGGTATTGAACGAAGTAAGGGCATCATAGGCGCGTACGCGCAGTTGTGCAAAACCTGTGGTGCCATCCCTGGCCAGTTCACGCGAGATATTGGCTGACAAGCTTGCGTAACGATCCGACTTTGGTTGATATTCGGGTAAAAGTTGCAGTTGCTGCTGTTCGGTACCGCTGCCCAGGGTAAAGAAAGGATTGCTGGCACCCTGGTTGACATTGGTGTCATAGCCAAATTCCATGCTTACTGACACATGTTTTTCTGGTGCACGTACATTGCATTCTTTGGGTTGCAGCAACTCTAGTTTGCGCAATTCGTCTGGCGAAAGCGGCAGGCTTTGCTTCATCCGTTGGAAAAGTTTGTCTGCCTCAGCCTTGTTGCCCAGCTCACACTGCAGCATCGCCAGTTCCAGCCAGGCGCCGCCGTGTTGAGGCGTTTTTTCTATCAGGGTGGCAAGCATGGCTTTGGCATCATCATGACGTTTTTCGCTGATGGCTTTTAAGGCGCCGATGTAGAGGGCTTCACCTTCTTCCGCATTCTCTGCTCTGGCAGGAGCACTTCCCAACAACAATAGTGCCAGCAATGGGAGTATATATTTCAGATTCTGCTTACTTCTCATGCGGAAACCTCGACCGTATAAATCGTGGTCGGTTTTTCCTTGCCTTTTAACAGGCGTTCACCAAGCGGCTCAAACACATGCCGTTGTGAGTTATCGACAGTTCCTTTGCCAATAATGATATCGTGCGGGAAGTGACGTGCGGCATCTTCCAGGCGTGAAGCTGTATTGACGCTATCGCCTACCGCAGTATAAATGCTGCGGAAAGAACTGCCAAAATCTCCTGCAATGGCGATGCCACTTTCTATGCCGATTCGAACTCTAATCTTTTTTCTCCCTTGTTCTTCGTATTGGGCGCTTAATTTTCTGACGTTCTTCACAATCTCTATTGCTGCATCAACGGCCAGGTCAGCATGATTTTCTACCGGTAATGGCGCTCCCCAAAATGCGACCAGGCCATCACCGGTATATTTATCCAGTGTGCCACCTTTTTCCAGTACCGGCGCGGTCAGACACTCCAGAAATTCTCGCGTCAGACTGGCTGCTGTTTCCATCGACAGATTTTCCACCTGGCTGGTGTAACCTTCCATGTCTGCAATCAGCGTCGTCACATGCAGTTCACGCGGGGCTAACGGGTCCTTCAGATCACTGCGTAATAATTCCTGTACGACGGCTTTGGCCACATATTGTTGCAGCGTTCCCAGCAATCTGCGTGACTTGCGCTGGGTGGTTTGCCAACCAAATGGTACAGCAACTGCCAATAGGAAAAAGTTGGCTATCAAGGGGCTGACAGGGGAAAACCACATGTCATGATCAACAACCTGATAGGCCAGCAACACCCAGGCCCCTGATGCCAGCAGCAGCATCAGGGTATTTGCCAAAGCCGAAAAACGAGGAAACATGAACACTGCCATGCCTGCCGTCAGCAGGCTAAAGACGATGGCAATCCATTTCCCTGGCCATTTTATATACTGACGGCCTTCTAGTTCGTCCAGCATGGTAGTCAGTGCCTGCGCATGTACCAGAAAGCCACTGGTCGAATGCCCCAAAGGCGTCGGTACACGGTCAGCCAGGCTTAACGACGACGAACCTATGATTACAAACTTGCCGCGCAAAGACTCTTGCGGCACCCTGTCTTGCAGAACATGGACTGCCGGAACCACTTCATAGGACGACAGTGTGCGGCTGTATTCCACTCTTGAAAAGCCGTTTTCATCGACATCTGAAAAGCGGCTATTGTGCATCTGCAATTTGTCCTGGGGCAGCTTTGCACAACATTTAAGCAATGCCCGCGAAAGCCCATCATAAATTTTGTCGTTAAAACGTGTCAGAACCGGAATTCTTCGTAAAGTTCCATCACCATCCGGTACAAAGCCGATATTGCCGACAAAGCGTGCGTTACCCAGACCAGCGTGGTTGGCAATATAACCTGTTGCTATGGCGTACGCCTCTGGATGTTCCCCCATAAGTTGATCAGCTAATGTACCGCCTGCCAGTTCACCGTTTTGAGGCGGGGTTACTCTATTCTTCTTTTCAAAGGCGAAGGCTTGCGCCAGCACGATGGGCCCATGGGCTGCCAGCATGGCCAGCCTTTGATCACCAATGGTATCTTTAGGTTCTTCAAAGTAAATATCAAGCGCCACGCCGCGCACATCAAACTCAACAATCAATTTCTCGATCAAATCGGCAATGCGTGTTCGTGGCCAAGGGGCTGCGCCAAGTTTGGCGATGCTGTCATCATCAATATCAATCAGGGCCAGGCGCTCTTCATGCTGGTCCTGGGCATGAATTTTTATGTAACGGTCACGTAACCATTCATCACCGGGAAAAAGCCGGTGACTCTCGGGCAACCATTGATTCATTGCGCACAATCCGACTGCCGATATGGCAATCAGTAACCATAACAGGGTCTTGCCATAAGTACGCAATAGATTTCCGAATGCGAGCCTCATGATTGTGTAATAAGATTTGTTGAATTAATCACAAGGCAAAGGAGGGGGTAATTGAAGTCTGTTAAGTCAAAAACACTGTTCGGCTGCATGATAATCTGAATCATTTGAGAAATGTATATCTATTTATGCAGGCCGGTATCCGAATATTTTTGCGGCAAACGCAATGCTCGGACGGGGTATGCAGTCAGTCTGCGCAGGCGGGTGGCTATCAAAGGTACGCTTATCTGTAATAATCCTTCTGTATCAATGGCTTAGTGAAAAACTGTTATAGTAGCGGGAAATTGTAAATTGTGATGGCCGTCACAATATTTTTTGCATATCAGTGGATAATGAGCAAAGGTCAGGGTGATATACGCCGGAGCAATGTGCGCCCGGGTGAAAGACTTTGCCGCCATTTTGTGGCAAGTAAGGAAGAAATATGAAGAATGCAACAGATAATTTGCTCAGGCAGATTGCCAAATGGGGTCTGGCATTTTTGCTGCTTGCCCCGGTCATGGCTTTTGCAGATGATGCTGCGAAAGTGACAGCTATCTGGGGTAAAGTTGAGATCAATGGCAAGGCTGCCATTGTTGACAGCATGGTGGCAGAAGGGGGGAGCATCAAGACTGGTGCTGATGGTTATATCTATCTCAAAACCGTTGATGACGGCTTGCTCATTGTGCGACCCAATAGTGAAGCGCGTATTGTCAGTTACCATGTGGACGCAAAAAATCCGACAAACACCCGCATCAAGCTGGAGTTATTGTCCGGTGTTGCACGTAGCGTTTCTGGCAATGCTGTTAAAATGGCAAGGCAGAATTTCCGCTTCAATACGCCTGTCGCGGCAATTGGTGTGCGCGGTACGGATTTCACCGTTTTTGCCAACCAGGAGACAACCAGGGTCGTGGTAGTTGAGGGTGGTGTAGTGGTCAGTGCTTTCGAAGGGGCTTGCTCGCCTCAAGGTGCAGGTCCTTGTGAAGGGTTGACTACTGCCGAATTATTTGCTCGCCAGCAAGGTCTGTTGTTGCAAATCAATAAAGGTCAAAACAAACCTCAGTTAGTGCAGTCAGCTCCAGGCCTGACACCGGATGCAGTAGCGCCACCACGGGCGGATGAGCCGGGTACTAAATCGTCACTGACTCATGCATCGTCAAATGTTGTCGTGCCGACAGCAATTGATCCTAATCTTGATCCCAATAAGGTTGGTGGTGTCAAGCAGACTCTGGCGTCAAATACATCCAGTACGAACAAACCTTCAACTGGCACGGGTGGTACTAGCACACCGGAATTGGCGAATACAATAATCTGGGGACGCTGGTTTGAGCTTTTTGGCCAGAAGGCAAATGTGGACATCAGCAAGCAGGATCAAAATCATGCGATAGCGCGCGGAACCAATGCTTACTTTACGATTTTCCAGGCACAAAACACCGAATGGCAAGTACCAACGACTGGAACCATGGGGTTTGCCCTGAAGGACAGTCAGGCGGTTGTGCTTGATAATGTCAAGAATCTGGAATCTGCCGCAAAGCTGGAAAATGCCAGGCTGCAGCTGGATTTTGCAAAGGCAACATTTACGACAGGTTTTGACCTGATTACCGGGAATGAGCGATTTGCCCTGCAAGGTCAGGGAACGGTAACCAGCAATGGCGTGTTGTATGGTGCCAATCAATATGTGCCAGCACAGAATATGTCTGTACAAGGTGTAGTCACTGCGGAAAAGGGGGGTACCGCAGGATATATCTTCCAGTCTAAATTAAATGAGGCTGGTACCCGTATGGTGTATGGAGTAACCAACTGGGGTAAACAGTAACCCAGGATGCCGACTTGATCAGCGTGTGGAAAAGGGCTTCGCAAGAAGCCCTTTTTTATTTGTGGCACAACCAGCAATTTGTTTTTTTGGGGGGCTAGCTTATAAAACACCCTGAGAATGTTCAAGCTTTGTGCGTGTCGGCTAATGTCGCGTGATACCTGAAAATGCCGTTGCTGGCAATACTAAAGTATATAAATGGTTTGGTAATTTCTTGTAACGAAATATTCATTTTGGTTTACCGGTGGGTAAGTCGTATAATTGTAGGTTGGCAAAGTCATATCTAGGCTTTTCATTTGGAAGCTGATTCTGCAGAACAAATGAAAAATCTTGGAATAGCAAAGCCAAATGTTGTTAAGTGTTGCTTTTTTTTGAAAATGTGATTTCGGTCACATCTTCGATTGGGTGCATCTGCGATTATCTGCTTGCCGTAACGCGAGTAGGTGCCTAAAAAGCAAGCTTCGCACTTTTTAAATCATAAATTAGGAGTTCTAAATGGCTAATACAGCTGCTGATATCCAAAAGCTTTACATTGCA
>NZ_JAKZHX010000015.1 GCF_022568815.1 Undibacterium paludis
TTCCTGTCTGTCCATTTCTGGAAAGGATGGGTGCCACCACCGCAAATGCCGATTCCCAAAGTATCTGATGCTTCTACCAGAGTGTCTCGTATCTTCCGAAGCTGCGCCAACACTCCCTGATAATTCGTTTGTACGTCTGTACAAATTTCTATCATGCTCTCCGTAATTTCAGGTGTCACGTTTCCTGGAAATGGCCTACGTCCAAGCAAATGTAAAAGATCAGGACTAGATGCGGATAAATCGAAGTCAGAAAGATTGATGAGTTGAAGTTCAAGTTCGACACCCAAAGACAAGGCGTTCGAAGTCTTAAAAGGTTCTAATGACATTTTATTTTCCTTCCTGTTCGGGTACTTCTTTCGCCCAGATCAAGGCGCGTTGAGTCAATATTGGCCCCACTATTTCCAATAGCAGGGTCATGGCCGCAAGTGCAGTCAACTCATCGGCAAAACTGATACCCAGATAGCGCGTCTGTTCTAAAGTAAGAATTACGAATACAGATATAGGTGCCAGAGCCAAGCCAGTCATTACGCCTTTGCGCGTCTGGATCCCGCTTATGTGGGCCAGCAGCGATGTGACAGAGAGTTTTGCTGCAAAGCGCACAGCCACCAAGGCCAAACCAAGGCCTGCGCCGGAGATGATTTTTTGCCATTCCAACGTGGAAGCTGCATAAACGAACAACATGACGGTGAGCAAATCACCCAATGGACCAAAGTTTCTTTGAGTGCGGCTCAAGGTAATCCGTCTATGCCTTGCCATCAATCCAAAAGTCAGCGTTGCCAGTATTGGTGAAAGCTTGGCTGCATGCGTCAGTGCTACCAATAAAATCACCGCAAAAGCGAAGGCGACAGTTGCATCCTGTCCCAGATTGCCAAGCTGACGTAATATGAGCGGCAGAAGCACTCCGAACAAGGCACCCATTGCGATGGATGTGATCAGCACTAACAAACTGTTCACGGATGCCTGTAAAAGGCTGCCTGTGTTTTGGAAGACCCAAAATCCTACAATGACCTTGAAAGTAAACACACCCATCACACAATTGATTGCTGCCAGATGCAATATCCTTTCAGTTACCTGGCCAGCGCTACGCTGTTCATTAATGACACGTAACAAACCGGCTGGAGAGGTAGACATGGTCAGTGCAGCTAACAATAAAGCCGTCAGTATGGGTGTTCCACACCAGGTCGCCACCACATACACGGCTGAGAAAGTAAGCGTTGCCTCCAGCACACCCGTAAGGCCTATCCAGGGATTATTACGAAGCCAGCGGATGTTAATGCGATAGCCAAATTCGAACAAAATCAATCCGAAGGCGATATTTGCTAATAATAAAATGGCGCTATGACCATCATGAGACAACATGCCCAGTTGCGAATTCGCCAGCAAGAAGCCCACGAGACCGTAAATACTGATACGTGGCAAACCAGTCCAGCGGTGTCCGAATTCACCTGCAAGCCAGGCAAACACAAGAGCAAAAGGCCATGCCAGCTCGGCCAGGTTAGAATTGAAGAACTCGAACATTCAAACTCCTTTTAAGTACGTCGATTTTCCTGGCCTGACACGACTTGGTTTTCACCACAAGAAAGCCACCGCAGCCATCAAGGTAGGGGGCGTTGCGCCCAGCAATAAACCGCCAGCGCCAATTGACTCGTCATTGAAACCCCGACGCAGCAAAGCTACTCCTGCCGGATTGGGCGCATTGGCAATCACGGTCAATCCACCGCCTGCCACTGCACCCGCAACCAGCATGTATTTGGATTGATCACTCATTCCAACAATTAATGAACCCAAATAAGTCAGGGCGGCATTGTCAGTAATGGCAGTCAGGCCAAGGGCCCCAAAAAACAAGGCAACTGGACTGAGGCTGGAAACGATGGGTTGCAACCACCATTGCTGCATTCCCCCAAGAACAACCAGTCCTGCGAGGAAAAAGCCGACCAGCAAGCCTTCTTTCAGGATCAGCGGATTCTGGAAGCGCTCATAGGCCTGCGTATAACCCATGAAGAACAGGAACAGGCCAAGAAAAAATACCGGATGATGGGCAAAAATCACCACCCCAGCCAGAAACATCAAATGCACCAGGCTGACAATCAGCGGAACAGGAATTTCTCCTGCTTTATTACTGGCAATGGGTGTGCTGACGTGTTTGCGCAGCAGGAAGGTGATAACCGATGCATTGACTAATACAGCAATGCACGCTTTCCAGCCAAACGTCATTACCATGAAAGTTGTCGACCACTTCCAGGTCGCTGCCACCATCAGCACTGGTGGTGCGGCAAACGATGTTAGGGTTCCACCTATGGAAACATTCACAAACAGTACGCCCAGGCTACCGTACTTCAGCCACTCAGGGATTCCCTGGCGGAACACTAATGGGGCCAGCATCAGCGCTGCCAGTGTCATTGCTGCCGGTTCGGTGATCAGCGAACCCATAAGAGGCACTGCTGCCAAGCCAAACCAGGTCATGGCCAATGGTCGTGGCAAGGGAGTCAGCTTTGCAATTACGGACAAAAATCGCGCAACAATTTCCAGTACCGGTCTTGAAGCGGCAACTACCATCACGACAAAAACAAACAATGGTTCTGTATATTGACGAGATTCAGCATAGGTAACTGCGGCTTCACTGCCAGAAATCGCTGCCATGGCAACGATCAGGATGAATGCCCAGAATCCAAAAACCACCTCGACTTCACCAAGCAGATGAAATAAGCCTGCGTGTTTGGGCGCTCTATGAGCAAGTTTTTCAAAAAATTTTGCGGCAAAGGTATGGGCCAGCGCGAGAAAGAAAATAACTGCGCCGACCACTTGTATAGTGTTCATGTTTTTATTGATATCTGCTTGTTAAAGGGAAGTGTCGGCCGCCACTGTAATGAGTGGCGCAGCCGGACGCGCCATTACCGGCTGGGCTGCAAGCTTGCTGTAGCCGGTACAGAAAACCGCTCTGCCAATTTGTGATAAAGCGGAGTAGGACAAATCATTTTAGATGCAGCACTAGCGATGACCGACGCTGTCATTAATGGTACCAGCATCTGATGACTGTCTGTCATTTCCATCATGATAATGAAAGATGTTACCGGTGCTCTGGTTACTCCAGACAAATATGCAGCCATGACCAACAAAACGGTCGCGCTATGCGTGGCCATATTCGGAAACAGGTCTGCAACATTGTCACCAATACCGGCTCCCACCGCCAATGAGGGAGCAAATATCCCCCCAGTTATTCCACTCATGGAGGACAGTATAGTTGCCAACATTTTGCTGATCCCGAAATACCAGGGTAAGACGCCGCTGTCCTCCAAGGTTAGCCTGGTTGTGGCATAACCTGTACCAAAGGGCAATCCATCTGTACAAACACCGAGTATTGCAATCAGCAATCCACATAAGGCTGCGAACAGTGCGCCACGGTTTTTCATAAAGCTTGTCACACGTGCTGGTAATTTGCTGTAACTGGCAATCAGCAACTGGCTGAAACAGCCGCCAGACGCGCCGCCAATGACACCACACAGCAATATTGCCCACATGCCCGAACTCCAGTCCAGATAAGCTCCAGTTGAGCCAAAATAGGTGTAGTTCCCTAAGGCTGCCAAGGAAATCAAGCCCGAAAGAATCACAGTCACCAGGGTGGAGCTATTGGCATTAAACACGTGTTTCTTGCTCAGTTCCTCAATCGCAAACATGATGCCTGCCAACGGTGTATTGAACGCTGCAGCAATTCCGGCAGCGCCGCCAGCCATAATCAAAATACGCCGGGTCTCCGGGTTCTGGAATGGGCCATGTCCATAAAACATATGCATCACGGATGCGCCGATCTGCACAGTTGGCCCCTCCCTGCCGATTGAGGCACCAACGGAAAGTCCACCCAGGGTCATCAGGATTTTACCTAACGCTATCCTGGGTGACAGCAGGGTATTTTCTTTCTCCGTGCCAGTTGCATCAATGGCGGCAATAGTCTGGGGAATGCCACTACCTTGCGTACCTGGAAAAAAGCGCCGACCAAGATAGAACAGCAGGGCAAATCCCAAAGGCATGACTACGAGAGGAGAATATGGCGACACTTTCACCATTTGTGCATGCAGTTTGGCAGCCTGCTCACCGCCGAACGCCAGACCTACAGCCAGCAGGCCTACCAATAAGGGGCCGATGATCCATGCAGCTCCCCGGTGCCAGACATCTGAAACCCTGGAAATGACGAGACCGGTCCGAAGTGAGTATGGCTTTCTGCGGGGAGGTAAATGCATAATGAAGTGGGTTATTCCTTCGGCATAAGCTAAGTATTTGCCGGACAAGTTAATCACTTTTTACATATATAGGACTTACGCAAAACCGCCCCGGCTGCGTTGCAGCTCCTAGCCGTACTATTCGTACTGTCTTCGTCGCTGCGCCTTGCCGGGACAATCTTGCGTAAGTCATAATATATTTAAGCAAAACATATTCCTACAAATTATATTTGTAGGAATGGAGTTATGATACACTTTATTCGCAGGAGATACTTGATGATAAAAAAAGTAGCACGCAAAACTAGTGCTGATAATGAAGAAAATAGTGAAATTCAGGCAAGACTCGATATTCTGAAGAAGTTGCGTATTGTCATACGCGCAGCGCAACAGCATTCTTTATGGATAGAAAAACAATGCGGTGTCAATGGCGCACAACTGTGGATCATCCAGGAGCTCTCTGAGACAGATGGATTGCGTGTAGGGGAACTGGCTAAAAAACTGGCAATTCACCAGACAACGACGAGTAACTTATTGGACAACCTGGAAAAACGAGGTTATGTCCGTAAGGCGCGCGACCCCAAGGATCAGCGCGTAGTCAGAGTCAGTTTGACGGAAGAAGGGGCAGCCTTGTTAATGCGTGCCCCGAAACCGGCCAGGGGATTACTGCCGGAAGCCTTATTGCAGCTTGATGCAGAATCAGCAAGCAATTTGGATTCCGGCCTGCAGGGATTGTTAAGTAGCATCGAAGTTTTGGACGAGGGATTTGCCTTATTGCCTTTGCCATTTACGATGTAGCCAGGTTGCAAGACGAGAGTGGGAGTGCAGGTTTAATGCTTCCTTTTACCCCCCTTCTCGGAGGGGGCTTTTTTTCGCCTGACTGAAGCGCCGGGATGAGTGTCCGGGTTGTTCGCTTACCGCATTTTTATCACTGCACCTGACAGTAAGGGAAATCAGGTGTGGGTAGTCCTGATGATGTGTCAGGGTTTTTTCCCATAATTAAATCAAAGAGGAAATTGAAATGCGCTCTACCAGCATGTTATCTCTCGCCAGCGCAGCAGTCGTTCTGCTGTCAGCATGCAGTTCCCCAGTCAAAGTCGCGGAAAAGCCAGCCACGCCGGTTACTACTGCTCAAAAACCAACGCCAAATACGCGGTCGGTTGAAACCGTCACGGCATCTGTAGATCCATTGAACGATCCAAAAAACATTCTTTCCAAGCGCAGCATTTATTTTGATTATGACCAGTATGCAGTCAAACCCGAGTACGCGAATCTGGTACAGGCGCATTCGAAGTACATCGCTGGCAATAAGACAAAAAAGGTTTTGATACAGGGTAATACAGATGAACGAGGTGGTAGCGAATACAACCTTGCATTAGGCCAAAAACGCGCAGAAGCCGTGCGTAAAGCCATGGTTTTGCTCGGCACACCAGATGCACAGTTGGAAGCGGTTTCGTATGGCAAGGAAAAACCAAAAGCAATGGGGCACGACGAAGCGGCCTGGGCTGAAAATCGTCGCGATGACATTGTCTACATTACTAAATAGTAGGTTGTGGGCAGGTCATAAACCTGTTTACTCGCTTAAATGAATATAAGGGCTGGCACACTGCTTGGTCGCCAGCCCTACCATGATCGACTTTTGCAAATGGTCATATGGCGCGATAGCAACAGTCAAAGGACGATATGCCCTGATACCGCTGGCCTGAACATCTAATTGCTGGAGGCATAAAATGAACCTCAAGTCTGCAATCCATCGATTAATCCTTGTGATTGGCCTAGCTGTACAATTACTTCTATTGGCACATGTGAGCACCAGCGCGCAGCCATCTCTCAACAATTCTCCCAAAACATCCTTTACCAAAACGACCCATGTAATTGAAACAGGGCCGCCATGGGGTACGCTAACGGATATCCAAAAGAACACATTGTCACCGCTGGCAAGCGAGTGGAAAAATATCGATGCCAACAGGAAGCAGAAATGGATAGAAATAGCAAACCGCTATCAAAAACTTAGTCCTGACGAAAAAGTACGGGCGCAAGAGCGCATGCGTGAATGGGTCAAACTAACACCAGAGCAGAGGATGCAGGCAAGAGAAAATTTTGCACGCGCCTCAAAAATAAAGTCCAGTCAAAAAGCTGCCCAGTGGCAGCACTATCAAGAACTCAGCGAAGAAGAGAAAAAACAATTCGCTGCCGACAAGCAAAAGAGAACAGTGACAAATATACCTGCTACGGTCATCAGATTAAAACCTCAAGTCAGACCCAAACCTTCACCACCAGTACAGCAGGTGGCACCAGCCAATGCTGTTGTGCCTGCTAGCGCGGTTAAAGCGCCGGATCAGGGCGCGTCAGCCAGTGCATCTGAAGAATCGAAATAACTATCTTGAACTTGCCCGACAAATAGGCCGAAGTCAATCTATGACCAGACGAGGCAAAAAAAAGCAAATCCATGAATTTAAATCAGAAAATTATCGCCTGGGTTGATCAGTCTGCCTATGCGGCAAACATTGCGGACTATGCGACCTGGGCGGCACTTCGACTTGATGCGCCCTTGGAATTTATGCATGTCGCCGGCCCTTTCGCCGGGCAAGAAGCATTTGGAAGGCGCAGTCAGGTCATCGATATTAGGCAAGCACAAGACGTATCTGTACCGTTGACCAGTGCTCAACTACGCAATATCTCGACTGTGCATCCTGGTCAAGTGCGTAGGAGCGAATTCAAAGCCAGTATCAGCTTTGGTGACAGGACGGCACATTTTTCTCATCAAGAAGGCGAGTTTTCAGAAGTTGTTCAATTGTGGGATAGGGATATCCGGTTGCACGTTTTTGGCCGGCGAGGTCTTTCTCCAGGAAATTTAGGACCCGACGTCAGACGATGTATCAGGGTACTGAATAGACCCGTACTTATTGTTGACGACGCTTTCAACTCACTGCAAAGAGCGATGATCGTGTTTGATCGCGGTACGATATGTCGTCGTGGTATTCAACTCATAGCGAGCAACCCTCTCTTTACAGGATTCTCTATCCATTTATTGATGTGTGCCGAAGCAAATGAAGAAACACTGAAAGCCATCAACTGGGCAACAAACTGTCTTACCAGTGTCGGGATCGAAATCAGTGCTGCATTCCATCAAGGCGAAATAAAGTCACAACTTCAATCTATGATCAAGGCTCAGTCAATTGATTTACTTGTGCTCGCAGCGTATCCATATACGCCTTTGCGCAGCATGTTGTTGGGGCATGCTACAACAGATTTTTTGCGTGCAACGACGATTCCAGCACTATTGTTGCGGCAACTTGTAGATGAATGAAGATTTGTTTTTAAGCTCACTTCTGCCGACTAATTCGCGCAAGCCTGCCCTGAAAAAATAGGAATTTCACTGCCGCGAACTGAGGCGATTTTGTAGTAGGCCAAATTTCCGGGTAATGAACGGGCAGCGATTTTCCGTAATGGAATCTGGTCACGAATGTGCCAGCGTCGAATAATATCTGGTAATGCCACGTCAATCCCTCCTGCTCCCTATTCATCAAGATAAGTAGGATTGTGTGCTAAACGTGGGTCACAATAGATGCAATTTATCCAGCAAAGTTGGGCAATTTTCAGCGAGTTTTTGTTTGTGAAGGTCTAATCCTGGGCTGTAACAAAGACATGATTGAATTTCTTTTGGCCTGTGATAACATTTGATTGTCGTTCATCGGCATGATGTATTCAGTAACGCCTCTCCTGAAAATTGCAGTCCTATCAAACAAATCGTCAATTTAACGATTGACCTTATCTGTCGTTTCTCTCTAAATATAAGCAGTTTTTAATCCTTGCTCCTTCAATTCGCAAAGCCAGTCTGACAATGTAAACAACGATGCTTATCTGAGTATATTTGTTTAAAAAAAATTGATGTAAATATCAGAAATCGATTTTTCTCATAGAGAAAATTCCGCTGCTTACATTTTTAGGTAGGTATAACCGTTTTAATATCGCACTTATTTAGAGCATAAACAAGAACCCGTTTTCTCTTTGAGAAACGGGTTTTTCACATGGATGCCGGGATTCACACTGCGTCATTTTTCATGAGTTATTTTCTGTCTGATCAGACCACTCCTGCCGTCACTACTTAATGTTGCCCGCGCGGGTAGCATAGACCAACATTAACGTGCAATTGTATTTCTGGCCAGATTTGCAGAAATCCGCCAACTGAATCCGCGTTTTTTATACCAGAACAAATTTTTAAAAAAAATCATATACCAGGCCTTCCATGTTTGATGGCGAGAAACAATGCATGACGACTCTTAAATCCTGCGTTGAGCCAATACCTGAATGCTTTATAAGTTATTAAAGGGTTCATACAAGGGGCGTTGTGCAAGTGGAAGATATACGTGAAAGCATGGCTCTGCATCTTTTTCGATGTAGTAAAGCCTGATGCATGTGTACGCTATTGCTGGTCATTGACCTGCTTGGCCATGGTATGGAAAAGTTTAAGCTTGTTCAGGGCCAGTCCTTGTGCGGCGGCCCACAGACTTTGATCCATCTGTTCATTGGTCATTTCCTGCATTTGCTGCATGTTCTTGCGCTGTTCCGTGGTGGCATCCTTGGGTACTGGCATACTTTGAAAAATACTCTGTGCGTTTGACATGACTTTTCTTCTTTCAAATCGGGTTAGATTGAGGATGGCAGGAGGTGTTGCTCCTGCCATTTTTTAATGCGGGTGAAGCAAGAGTGCAAATCAGGCGAACTTACTGGCCAATTGCACTGCCCATCATTGCACCACCTTTTTTACGCAATTCATTGAGCGCCTTGATACAGTCAAGAATCATGTTGCACAGAGCTGCGGTCTCTGCATTTTTTGCCTGTATGGCGGTGGTCCTGAGCATGTTCTCACGTTGTTGTGCGGCGATGGCTTCCTGGGCGGCCATGTTTGCCGCCGAATCGGCAATACTTGCTCCTGCAATTGCTGCTGCTGGCATAATCAACTCCTTTAGTCAGATTGAAAAATATCGATTTACTGCGGACTGCCTACTTGAGTAGTTTGAAGCATCATGCAGTTCCACGCAGACGCTGTCAGCAGAACTGTTGCTTGACACTGGACCTGACGCGTGACACCCGTGAACGCACCGTACCTATCGGTATGTCCAGTTCTGTCGCAGCATCCTGATAACTGTTATCACCATCCAGCACAGATTCGAAGGTAAGACGTATTTTCTCCGGCAGGTTTTCCATCATGTTGTTCACCTTGTCGAGCATTTCGCGATTTTCTATGATGCGGCTTGGGTCAGAAAATTCATCAACCTGCATTTCAAGGACGTTTTCGTCAACAAAATCAAGCTGACACGAATAGCGTTTGCGCACATGGCTGCGAGCAAGGTTCAATGCGATGCCGAACAACCAGGTGGAAGGTTTGGACATGCCACTGAATCGCTCGGCGGATCGCAGCGCCTCAATGAAAGTATTCTGAGTAACGTCTTCTGCATCTTCTTCATTGCGCAGATATCTGCGGACAAATCGCAGAACGTGCTGGTGATGGTCAAGGAATAATTTCTCGACATTTACATTGGCTGAAGCAGTAATCCCATTTGAAGAAATAACAGATGCTGTATCTGTTTCATGAAATTCAAAATTGTCCATAGTCACCCTTTCGAAGCAGATTGTGTTCATCTTGAACATGGCGCAAGAGCAGGTCATCTGTACTTTGCGTGGGACGGACAATAGCAAAGCGAAGAGGGTAAAAATCACTTCGATGAGATTTGATGAGACATTGAAAATTGTTGAGATTTAGTTTTTTGTTTCCACGTAAATCCGGGAACTTCTGTGCTTGGGAAAATACTTATCGACCATCCTGCCTGGTGCGGATAATTCTTGAGGCAATAGCGCACGGCGCTGCTGTTTCCACAGGAGAATCTCAGAATATGCGCGGAGAAAGGAAGCTATCTTGAACAGATTATGCTTGGCAGACAGTGCTGATCTGGCTGTTTATTTTGATGCCGATACGCGTCGCTATTCGCAAGACTGGTTTGAAAAAAACGGATTGACGCTGGAAAGATTTGTAGCACGTTTTCATCAATCCCCCTCACTTGGCTTTGTTTGTGATGGTCAGCAATTTGGTGGACTCATCATCGATAACGGGGAACTGCATCTGGCAATTCTGCCGGAATTCCAGGGACGCTGGAGCCTGCTGATACCCGACATCCTGGACTGGATATTTTCTCATCACGATCCCATTTTTTGTCGGGCAGAACACGATAACGAGCTTTGTCTGCAATTCGCCAGGCGCATGGGCTGGAAGCTCGTCGACAAAGACGAGCACTATTATTTCTTTGCCGGCAAGGCCGAATGGATACCGGCAAACCTGCAGCGTCGGTGCAGAAAAAATCAACACGACAGACAAAGAAAAAGGCCAGATAGCAGACTGAGTGAAAACAGCACCGGCAAGGCCGCTTGCGAATGAAAGAGCATGGCCTGGAACCGAAATATCAGACCGGGCACTCAACATTGCAGACAGCCACACTGATCAAGCAGGCGCTGCAACAAAGATCATCCCTCAACATCAACGACAAAGGACGACCATGGCAACGGCAGATGGACAAGAAATAGTTATCACTCAATGGATCAACAATCTCACTGAAGAAAAGACCGTGCAATTGTCCAACGGGATACTCTTCAAAAGCAGTTACGACATCTGTAAGAACTGCACAACCAACTACATGCTCAGTACTGACAACGAAATCCTGACCTTGCAGGAAATCAGTACACCAGGCAACCACACGGCACGCAGTATCGAAAGGCTGGACGAATTGTTGGCCATACCTGACGAGATCGAAAATATTCGCGATCGCGCCCTGCAGGATTCTGCGGGTGAGATTCCATCCAGTACAACAGAATTTGAGCAGACACATTAAGCGCAAATTTTGCTTGTCATGATGCGGGTAAGAACGGCGATTGTGCCTGTTCGAACTTGCATCCATTTAAATCAACTGCAATCCTTTATAGGAGAGAGATATGCCAACAGTCAATAATTTTACCAGTGCACAAGTGGATAAGAGTTGGGACGTTGTTTCCAAAGACAACCAAGTTGTGGTGAAAGGTGACTTTTCAGTCAGCGGCCAAAAGTACCAGGGAGCGACAGCGAAAGAAATTGAAGATCCCAATGGCAATACCAAATCGTGGGATATTTTTGATAAAGACGGCAATAAAGTCGGATTTATGGAGGGGCAGGAGGGTATCGACAAATTCTCGAAAGCTAAAACTGACGTTGGCCTCTGTGTAGAACCACCTGAAACGGACTCAAGCAAAGGTTTCGAGCAAATGTTTCGGGGTTTCTTTACAGCCATGGGAATGCCGGAAGAAACGGTGAGTGCAATCATGGACAAGATGAAGCCATTCTTGTCTAAATTTGGTGGCACACCGACACCGACACCGACACCGACACCGACACCGACACCGACACCGACACCGACACCGACACCGACACCGACACCGACACCGACACCGACACCGACACCGACACCGACACCGACACCGACACCGACACCAACACCAACACCAACACCAACACCAACACCAACACCAACACCAACACCAACACCAACACCGACACCGACACCAACACCGACACCAACACCGGCACTGGCAAAAGTAAAATGCATTCCAGTATCAGAGCAAGGAGATTTTAATGCTGTGCATAAGTGTCATACAGCAAAGAATGACGATGTTCCAAATTTCGGTAGCTTTGAGGGAACGACATTTTCCAATACGGATCAATATGTAATTATTGGTGATAAATGTTATTTCCGAAGTGATGACCCTGTAAAGAACAAGGGATTTGAGGCAGCTTCTAACTATGCAAAACAATGGGAGATGGTCGATTACTCCAATAGTTGGAATATGAGCCCTGCAGACGCTGCAAAGCTGGAGCTTAAAGAGGGAGGCAGTAGTCAAAACCGTGACGGATACACGCTTTATAGAGAGAAGTCCTTGCCGCCCATGTTTGCAGAAGTCAAAGGAAGACCTGTACAGACTAAGGAAATGGAGGAACAGGGCATTATTGCATTCAGGATGAATGGTAAAACATACGTCGTATCGAATGAACTTACCCCCAAAACCTATCAGCAGCTATATGACAAATCGCATTAATTTTCTGAGTAAAAACTGATTTCATTCACTGTATATAGTAAATCACGTATTCATTTGAGTATTTAACTTTTTTGCGTCACCTTTAACCTCACTTTTAACAATCTTTCAGTCTACCTCTTACAGGAGAAATTCATGAATATCGCCGCTTCCAATCCTATTATCAGCTCCACCAAAGATATCAACCCCTGCCCGGCTGCGGCGGTGCAGCCACCGTCCGGACATGGCGCTACTGCCTCTGCCAATGAACAAGCGCCAGTGCCTGTCCAGCAACAACCCAATGACATCAAGGGCTAAATGCTAGCACTGCCCCGTTACGGGGCAGTGCTGATAAATGCTGTAGGCAGACAATCCCATGCCATAAACAGGAAGGGATTGTTTGTTAAGCAGATCGGCTCTTCTGTCAGTTGGAGTAAAAAAATGACCAAGGCACGTCTATGCCGAATGAAAAAACTGCAGTGATCCCACAATGAATTGCCTATCCAATTTCAGATATGGATGCCTCCAATCAAATTAATTTGTCGCATGCATGGGCAGGCTTGCAGCGTGCCCAGATGTTGCATCACAAAAGCCAGGGCGGTGCTGACAGCAGTCTCTCCAGCATGTCGCTGGCAGAATTTCATCAGCAGGCCGGAGTGCATCAGTTTGCACCACCACCCTTGCGGCGGATGACACTGGCTGATCGTCTGCCCTTGAACCGGCGTCAGCCGGTCAGGAGCCAGAGTGCGCTGAAGCTGGAAGATAATGATGAAAGCGATCTTTCCATCGCGGCCAGCAGCCTGATAGGGCGCATACAGGAAGAAGATCAGTCTGTGCTGAGGGAATCCCTGGAACGGGAATATGATGCACTGGAACGCCATACCCTGTTCAGGGAAGTGCTTGAGCGATTGAATGACGCTCATTCTAAGGGACAAGATACTGCCCAGGCAGGGTCGCAAGTCAAGAAATGGCTGGCTGAACTGGAGCAACAGCATGGCGAGAGCCTGAGTGCGGCCAGGCAGCAGCAAGACCAGTTCCAGCGCGTACTCGGTAGTTTGCTGGGACCGGTGTCGAACGGAAAAGAATTGAGTCTCGCTTCAGTACGCGCGAACTTGAATAATACCCCCATGGGCGGTAAAGAGATGGCATTGAGCCCGGCAGGGCTGGCACATGCTTTACGCCAGCGTTTTGGCGATGACTTCTTTATGCGCGGGCTGGCTGAACTGCGCAATCATATGGCTTCGAGCTTTCGTCACAACCCTGCATATAGCCCCGGGCCACGGCTGTGGCTATCGATGAATGACAGCAAGAGTTTTTTTACTGTACAAAGCTGCTTTTCATTTGCTGCCAGCCTGCGACAGGATATATCTCTTAACCTGGGTGTCGCTGTCAAGGCAAGTCAGGTCGACGTGACTTTAGGTCTACTGAGTGTGTTTGATGCCAGGAAGATGAAGGCAACAGAAATGGCTTCAGTCCTGGTGGAATTCCAGTCTTTGACGAACCTGCAGAAAATGCGTTTGTTTGGTTTGATGGAGAGGACGATAGCCGCTTTCCCTATGAGTTTCTGGCAAAGTGATTCTTACAGCCAGCGACTGACAATACTTGACGAATTCAGAAATGCTGCACTGGCATTCGCGCTGGAAAGTACACATTCCCGCGAGGTGCAGCTTGAAGAGCTTATGCGTGCCCGACTGCGGCGAAAAAAATCGCAGCAAGACCAGAGGCAAGGCGGGCAAGAACATGAAGAAGAGCACTATAAGGAAGAACATCATAAGGAAGAGGAGGACGCATCATGCGTGAAACCTTGACCCGTATCATTTTTCAGGCTGTGCAGGAACAGCAAGTCATGATGATGTCGCTGAGTGATGGGCTGGTTGTGTTTGCCTATCCCGCTACAGAAAAAGTTTTGCTTGGTCTGGGACTGGGACGCGATGAAGTACACCGGGTAAACAGCACGGAGCTGTTGAAGAAACGCGGCAGCAACATGTCCCGCTACGGACAATGGCGGCCAGTCAGTTTTGTCGATGGCGCTATTTACGTTGTCTGTGATCTGGGTGTGCCGGACGAAGTTGTTTGTGCCAGGTATGCAGAAGATCTCACCGTCGCGAAGGAGTTATTCACATGAATTCCATTGTCTTGCAGCGGGGCAGGTTGACACATACCGATGTCGGCGAGTTCGGCGATGTCAGTCCCGTTACACCGGTGTCAGTGACCACCCGTCAACTCATGCCTGGTGAATTGCAGGCATCTTTGCCAGCCATTCATGAGCAGGAGCATACGGTGAGTACCTGTCTGAGGCAGGCACTTGGGCCTTATCTGACAAACGCCAACCCGGCCTGGACATCAGGGGCAGTGCCGCGCATGCGTGCATTACAAAGACGCCTCCTGAGTTTTGCATTGAGTCAACCGGAAGATGAGCGCATGCCAGTGCTGGAGGGTATCAATATTGTTGAGTCTGCGATCGGCTTTCGATTGCGCCTGGCCCAGATGGATATGCAGGCCCCTGTTTGCGATACTGTTGATGAGGAATATAAATCATGAAGCGACCCCGTAAGCAGTCGGTTCCGCTGGATGAAGATCTGTTACTTGCAATTGGCCTGATCTGGGGGCTGGTGCAGCAGACACAACTGGAACCCGCCCGGCAATTGTTGCGTGTCTGTCTTTCGGTGTGGCCCGATGATGAACATCTTTGGTTGATGGCGAGTCTGGTGCAAATCGAATTGGAGGGAGAGCTCGACTTGCCGCACCATCAGTTCTTACGACAATGCCGATATCAGGCCGTCGCAGCAGTTTTGCTGAGACGGGCTGCAGCCTTCCATACGTTCATGAAAGAGGAGCATGATCATGTTGAATAGCATTGCCATGTTGCTCAATCATTTTGCCGCAAAAATTGCACAGCGTGCAGAATTGCTGGCAGCGACGGTGGTCATTGCCATCGTGCTCATGCTGGTCTTGCCCATGCCGGTATGGTTGCTGGACATACTTATCGCCATCAATCTCTGTACAGCGGGTCTGATGGTTGTGGTGTCCATGTATATGCCAGGGCCGACGGCATTTTCTACCTTTCCTACAGTATTGTTGCTGACAACATTGTTCAGGCTGGCGCTGGAAGTGGCGACTACCCGCCAAATTCTGCTGGAGGCAAATGCCGGCCATATTGTAGAAACTTTCGGTAACTTTGTTGTGGGCGGCAATCTGGTAGTTGGCCTCGTGGTTTTTCTGATACTTACGGTGGTGCAGTTCATTGTCATCACCAAGGGTTCAGAACGCGTATCAGAAGTGGCTGCCCGTTTTTCCCTCGATGCCATGCCAGGCAAACAAATGTCGATAGACAGTGATCTGCGTGCTGGCATACTGACAGCGGAAGAAGCAAAAAGCAAGCGCGCCGGCCTTGGCAAAGAAAGTCAATTGCACGGAGCGATGGACGGCGCCATGAAATTCGTCAAGGGTGACGCCATCGCCGGCATCTTTATCGTTGCCGTCAATCTGATCGGCGGTATATCCATTGGCGTCTTGCAGCATGACATGCCGGCTGGTGACGCCATGCGTGTGTATTCTGTGCTGTCGATTGGCGATGCCCTGATTGCGCAGATTCCGGCCCTGCTGATTTCTTTGGCTGCTGGCATGATTACGACACGTATTACCAATGACGATCAGCACGATACAGGAGCCAGCAGCAATATAGGCCAGGATATTGTGGCGGAATTGTTCAAAGAACCCAAGGCGCTGCTGACAGCTGCTGCAATCATGCTCATCTTTGGTCTTATCCCTGGTATGCCGACGACAGTGTTCGTCATGCTGTCCTTGCTGCTTGCGGGGGGAGGGCTGCTTGGTTTGCTCAAGCCCGGCATAGAAATGGAAATGCGAAAACGTCAGGCTGAAGCGGATCAGAATAATGCAAAAATCGTCGACCTGACCACTTTTTCGGCGACCAAGCCTTTTCTCGTCAGAATGTCTGACCATCCAGATGACATCCGGCATACCGAGAGTATTTCTACTGCCGTACGCATCATGCGTAACGGAATTCTGGAACACAAGGGCATCCCTGATCTGCAAGCCATTGCCTTTGAAGTCCGTCCGACGGTCCCCGCTGGACGTATACAGTTTCTGATGTCCGAGGTGCCGCTGATTGATGTTGAAATCAAGGCAGGCTGGGCGGCTACGACCGAAAATCTTGAACGCATGCTGGAGCTGGGCTTTGAAGCGACTGAAGAAAAACTCGTTGGTACACGTCGCCAACGAGTATGGGTCAAGGTTACGGACAGGCAGGCTCTGGAAGAGCTGGGAATACGTTACATGATGTGGGAAGACGTTTTTGCTTCCGACATCGAAGTTGAAATGCTGAGAAATTGCCAGATGTTTGTTGGCGTGCATGAAGTCCAGCGGTTCATGCGCTGGGCTGACAGACGTTTCCCTGAACTTGGCAAGGAACTGGCGAAAGTCGTCACTTTACCGAGATTGACTGATGTCATACAGCGGCTGGCAAGGGAGGGAGTGGCCTTACGTAACGCCCGGCTCTTGTTGGAAACCATCCTGGAATGGTCACAAAAAGAGCGTGATCCTGACATCGTTGCAGACTATGTTCGGCTGGCCCTGAAGAGACAATTGTGCCATGAGGTGGCACGTGACGGTCTCATCGAGGTTGTCTTGCTTTCACCTGAAGTGGAAGACACCATTCGCAGTGCACTCAGGCAAACCAACCAGGGTAATTACCTGGATCTTGACCCTGAAGTCGAACAGGACTTGCTGGACAAGCTGGGGGATTTGTCCGGTACCGGTGGGACGCCTGCTGCACCACCAGTTCTGGTGACGGCAGCCGACATTCGCAGAGCCGTCAGGCGCCTGATCGAGGAAGAATTTTTTTCTGTGCCGGTATTCGCATTTTCTGAACTGACCCAGCACTCGCGTGTACAGCCGGTTGGCATGATAGAACTTTGAGAATGTACCTGAGAAGATAGATTGGAACTCCAACTGCCAGCGTGATAACTCACTGGTAATGAATTGAAATCTTCAAGGAGCAAGCATGCTGGAATTACGTGTATACACCGGGTTGCATCGTGGAGCGACCATTCCGCTGGGGGATGAGTCACTCAGCCTTGGTTCTGGAGAGGACGCTGATATAGTCCTGGTTGACCCGGGAATCAGTGCCTTGCACGCCCGGCTTGAATTGCAGGGAGGGACATGGTTGTTGCGCTCTCAAGAAGGGAAATTGTATGCAGAGCAAGAGGCGCAGCAGCAGACAGAAGTGTACCTGGAGCCGGGGGATTTCGCCTGCCTGGAAGATGTCTGGATAGGGTTGGCATGGTCTGGAGATGGTTGGCAGGCGGCACCCAAAAAGCAGCAGGAAAAGGCTGTGGTACACAGCGACGTGTCACCAGGAGCGGCTGATTTTTCAGAGGACCCGATTGCAAAAGGGGGCACTAAGCCGCGGTCTTCGCGACGGATCAGGCGTTCCGCTACCTTGGCAGCAGTTGTCGCCGTGGTACTGTCTGCGGCAGCAGCCTATGCTATGACCGGAAGACCAGCCGCCGATCAGATCAACACACAGACCAGGCTCCAGATCAGTCCCGGACTTTCACCCGAACTTGAGCCGGCATCAACACAGGAGCAGATGGAAAAACATCCCGAGAGCCTGGCCGAACTGCAAATGCTGCTAAGGAAAAAACTGACGGAAGCCGATCTGATGAAATACGTGGATTTGCAACTGAGTCCCGAACTGTGGGAAGTCAGGGCCGATCTCAATGCCGAGCAGGGAGCGACCCTGGATCGTATCCTGGAAAAATTCCGGCAGGAACATACACTGGGCATTCCCATCAATTCGCATGTGGTCAATACAGAGCAAATGCTGCCTTTCAAAATCAGGCAAGTTATTTCCGGCAAGAATGCCAGCCTGGTGACTGAAGACGGTCAGCGTTTCTTCGTTGGTGAAGAGTACAGGGGAATACGCCTGCTCGGTATTGAGGACAACAAGATCAGTTTGCTGGGTAAGCGAAAAATCGAGATGAACTGGTGATACAGATGACGATTGCACATGCTCTGGAGTCGAGTGAGGGAATTGAAACTGCTTTGTCCAAGCTGCAAGAGATGGTTGCGGTCAAGATCGCCGGACTGCCTCAAACACCTGGGCTGAACTGCCATGGAAAGGTCTCACAGGTATTGGGCAGCTTGATAGAGGCACATATGCCGACGGTGCAAATTGCCGAACTATGTCATCTCCATAACCCGGCCGGAGCAGGCATACCCATGCTGGCCGAGGTCATCGGCTTTACCGACAAGGCCGCCATACTGTCTGCGCTGTCGCCGCTTGAGGGAGTTTCCAGCAAAACGTTGATCACCCCTTTACGACGTGCGCATATGGTTGAAGCGGGAGATCATTTATTCGGATCGGTGCTCGATGGTTTTGGCCGCTGGCAGTACCGGGCTCCTGCGGCAAAGAATGTCGTGTCTACATGGCGAACACATGTCCCTGTCATACGCGATGCACCCAAGGCAGTTGAACGGCCACGCATAGTACAGCCTCTGACAACGGGCGTACGAGCCATCGATGGCTTGCTCACCATGGGGCAAGGTCAGCGCATGGGTATTTTCGCCGGACCGGGATGTGGCAAGACTACCCTTATGGCTGCGATAGCACGGGGTTGTGCTGCAGACGTCATTGTCTTTGGCCTCATCGGTGAACGTGGGCGTGAACTCAATGAATTTTTACAACACGAGCTGGACGAAGATTTGTTGAAAAAAACCATCATCGTTTGTGCAACTTCGGACCGCACTTCCATGGAAAGGGCGCGGGCTGCTTTCACTGCGACTGCAATTGCAGAGGCCTTCCGGGATCGCGGCAAGAAAGTCTTGCTGTTGATCGATTCCCTGACGCGT
Organism: Undibacterium paludis; assembly: GCF_022568815.1. Classification (GTDB taxonomy): domain Bacteria; phylum Pseudomonadota; class Gammaproteobacteria; order Burkholderiales; family Burkholderiaceae_D; genus Undibacterium. Next base: position 19,182 of record NZ_JAKZHX010000015.1, read on the forward strand.
TTTGCCAGGGCTCAGAGGGAAATTGGCCTGGCCGCCGGTGAACCGCCGGCGCGCGGGGGCTTTACACCCTCTGTTTATACCATGTTGCCCAGGTTGATAGAACGGGCAGGCAATTCCGGTGAGGGCTCAATTACAGCGATGTATACCGTGCTGGTTGATGGTGAATCGACATCAGACCCCATTGGTGATGAAGCAAAATCCTTGCTGGATGGGCATATCCTGCTCAGCCGCAAGCTGGCTGAACAGGGACATTACCCCGCCATCGATGTCTTGTCCAGCATTAGCCGTGTCATGAGCAATGTGGTCGGAGATGTGCAACGCAAAGCCGCCGCTCGCTTTCGCGAATTACTCAATCGTTACCAGGAAATTGAGTTACTGGTCAGGCTGGGTGAGTACAAAATGGGTACGGATACCCAAATAGATAAATCCATACAGTTGCGTCCTGCTCAGCTTGATTTCTTGCGCCAGGATACACGGGGCTTCTCTGCTTTTGACAACACATTGGCTGTATTGACGGGTCTGGAAAAATGATACGGCGTTTGTCTGTGGGCTTCTCGTTGACTGGTCGTCTTCGCCAGGAAGCATACGATGTACCGGAACCAGTGCGCAAAGACTGTCCTCTCGAAAAACTGGTCAGGATACGACGCCAACGCATTGAAAAGAGTGAACGGGATTGCTTGCGTGCGCGTCAGTTCTGGCGTGAATGCCGATTGCAACTTCGACAAAAAAATCAGGGAAGCAAAGAAGCAGAAAGCAGGGCACAGCAGTACTGGCAGCAGGCGCGAAGAGATTTCTTTGACATGTCTATCAGTAGCGGACAATTCAGGGCGGCCAAGGCTGCATTCAAAAAAATGCAGGCGGCTGCTGCAGAAATGCGGACGTTGGCTCGTGCGGCAGTCAAAGAAAGCAGGTTTGCCAGAGTTGCTTATTTCAGAGCCCGAACCAGTCTGGCAGAAGCCAGGAAGCAAGCTGAAAAACTTGATTTGATGATTGAAGAGTTGCGACGCGCAGATGGTCAAGAGGAATAATTGAGATGAACAGAACAGCGCACGTGCAAAGACTGCCAATTAATGTGACAGGACAAAAGTATGACGGACAGACAGAAGACAGCTGCTTTGAAGAGGTATCTGCCAGGCTAAGGAAAAAGCGTACTGCAAAATCACAACATGTGACCGAAAGGCAGGATCTGGCAGCAAGATCTGTTATTGATGACTTACCGGAAGAAACAGATGACTGCGAGGACCGGCAGACACTTTGCCTGCCAGTGCAACTGCAAGATAAAGCCGACACTGCCACCGAAGCTGATGGCAAAACCAGTCTGGGACAATCGGGCGCCGCCGCCTTGCTGCTTCAGCTTCCAGGGATGGAAGGCGCCAGTATTCTCACTGAATTGGCAGACATTCATCAGGGTGGCATTTTTGAATTGCTCTTGCCAGGAGGGGAAAAACTGGCCGTTGCCGCCAGCCTGGGCAAGAACAAGGTTAATTTCCTGCTCTATCCAGCCAATCAGCAACGATATCTGCATTTGACTACCACCCGCAAGGAACTCGAAGGCGGATTGGAGCGACAGATGAATAAGCAAGTCAGTGTCACCATCCTGCCATGGCAGAGTGATGGCTGACTATGGAAAGACATCAATGAACGCTCGAACGGTATTCAATCATGCACTTATCAGCCTCGAATTTGCAAACTGCATGGAAAAGATATTCATTGACAGTCGAGACACTGTCAAGAACGAATGCCCTGTTTGCCAACAAGACTGCCAATCCCTGTTGCCGACAGATGAAATTGGGCAACACCACGATTAGTCTGAGAGTCGGACCGACTAAATCACCTGATCCTGCCGGAGCAAAGGCAATCAGGTTGCTTGCTGGTTTTGGCACAATGGAAATAGCAAATGGCCTTGATTTCATCCGCCTGTTTAGCGGACTCGACATATCACCAGGTGACCTTGATGAAGAATTGCAGGGAAGCTGGTTGCAGCGGCACATCATTGGTCATTTGCAGGAGAGCCCGTTTGCTTCAGTACACACTCTGACAGCGATACAGGATGGAGGCGATGTCACGCAGAGGTGTTTGGATTTGAGTTGGGCAGGTGATGGCCATAGCTTTATTACCAGAGCGACAGCCAGTGAAGAAAGCTGGCTGGGTTTCTTGTCCGGGCGAGAATGGCAGAGCCACACTGCGCACCACGTCAACATTGAAAAAATCACGGTACCGGTAGATGTTTTTCTCGGGTGCCATACCATTCATCGCGCGCGTATGGCTGGTCTGGAGAGAGGGGACATTTTGCTACCCACCCAGTCTTGCTTTTCAGTAAGCGGCACAGGCTATTTGCGTTGTGGGAATTTAATACTGCAAGTGAAATTTGATAGTCCGCAAGTCATGCATATCATTAAAGTGGAGAAGCAGATGAATCAACAGGAACCGGCGGAAGAAACAGGAAATGTGCTTGTCGAACGAAAAGCCCTGGACCATTTGATTGATGCCGCGACATCTGAAACATGCATTTCCTTGGATGAAATGCCGGTCAGGCTTGATTTCAGGCTGGGTAGTTGTCAACTTGAATGGGCGAGTTTGCGCAACGTGAACAGCAACTCCATCTTGTTGCTTGAGGATGGCAATGCCGGAGCAATACAGATCATGGCAGGCAAGCGCGTCCTCGGAATAGGGGAGGCAGTTGATGTCGACGGTCAACTGGGTGTGCGTATTACTACCTGGGGTCGCTCATGATGAGTGGCCAGTACGATGTGGTGTCGTTCGCGGTACTGCTGGGTTTGCTGGCGCTGGTGCCATTGCTTGTCGTGAGCACAACCTGCTTTTTGAAGATTTCGCTGGTTTTACTGGTGCTGCGCAATGCCATCGGCGTGCAGCAAGTGCCACCTACACTCGCCATTTACGGTATCGCCCTTGCCGCCAGTGTCTTTGTCATGGCACCAACGATACAGGAAACAGGCAGTCGCATTCTCAAAAAAGACGTCCAGCTTGAGCAGGCTCGCAGCCCGGAATTACTGGCCCACGCTGCAAACAGCTTTGAACCGCTGCGTGCTTTCATGCTCAGGTTCAGCCGTCCTGAACAGAGGGAAGAATTTCTTGCGTCTGCTAAAAAGCTCTGGCCCAAGGAGGCGGCAAGAGATGCTCGCTCCAGTGATGTGGTGATACTGATACCAGCATTTGTCGTCTCAGAGCTTCAGTCCGGTTTTGAAATAGGGTTTTTGATCTATATCCCTTTTGTTGTGATTGATCTGCTGCTCGCCAATTTGCTGATGGCTCTCGGCATGCAGCAGGTCAGTCCGCAGACGATCACCGTTCCCTTGAAGTTATTGCTGTTTGTCCTGGTAGGCGGCTGGGGCAAGCTACTCAATGCACTCGCCATGTCCTATATCTGAAAGGGATAAATGGAAAACACAGTCCACTATTTTCAACAAGGGCTATGGCTGGCAGTGATCATGTCCGCTCCTCCCTTATTGATCGCCACGATATGTGGTGTGATCGTTTCACTGATACAGGCAGTAACGCAGATACAGGATCAGTCTCTTCCGTATGTCGTTAAATTGCTTGCAGTCGCCATTACGATGGCGGCTTTGGGGCGCTGGTTCTGCAGCGAACTGATACAGTTGTTTGGCATGGCATGGACCTTGATACCGAATGTCGGGCGCTAGTGGACTGTCACAGTGGAAAGCGAAGTGTCTGCCATGTGCTCGACGATCATGGCGGCGTTGCAAATACGCGCGATAGCCCGCTATCGCTGTGTTTATTTGTCAAAACCTTGCCTTGCCCTGATTCGCCGGGCACATGTCCTTCACTTCCCGCTTTCACTGTGACAGTCCACTCGTTTTCACGGGAGCCTGGCAAGGCTGATTTTTGCGGCACGAGTGTAACCCAGGAGTTGTAAAACAGCATGCATCCGTCGCTACTGCTTGATATTCAATATGGCTTGATCAGCATGGCGCTGATCTTGCCGCGTGCCCTGGTTTGCCTCACCATCCTGCCGGGTTTTGGAATCAGGACCTTGACCGGTATGGCAAAAAATGCCGTAGCCGTGGCCTTGTCCCTGCCTGCACTGATACCGACGTTCTGGCAAGTTCATCAGACACCACCGGACGTGATGATAATCTGTGTCCTGAGCTTCAAGGAAGCGTGCATAGGGCTGCTACTGGGCACAGTGATGGCCATGCCGATCTGGGTGGCCCAGTCAGTTGGTTCGATACTGGATACACAGCGCTTGCCCATACAAGTGCAGGCTAACAACGCTTCTGTTGATCGTGATGCCAGTGCGTTGGGCGCCATGCTGCTACAAGCGGTGGTCTTGTTGATGATACAGGCAGGTCTGTTAATTGCATTCGTCCGGATACTGTTGGAAAGTTATGGTGTCTGGCCCCCTTTCGCAATGGCGCCGCCATTTGGGAAAGGGCAATTTGATGTCCTGGTCAAACAGTTTTCAGAGTTCTTCTGGCACATCATTGTTTATGGCGGACCAGTCTTGATCCCGCTTTTGCTGGTTGACTTTGGTGTGTCCATGGTTGGGGCGTTTGCCTCCAATCTGCAAATCTCCAGTGTATCTTCGCCTTTGAAATGCATTATCGGACTCTTCATTCTGCTGGTTTACTGGCCCACATTTTCGCATTATGTCGTGGGTGACTTTTCACATGTGCTGGATTTCACGGCATCACTGCTGCAAGCCAAAGGCCAGGTGTCACGATGAGTGAAGAAAAAAATGAAAAGCCCACGGACAAGAAATTGGAAGATGCCCGCAAGAAGGGGCAGGTGGCGGTCAGCCGGGACCTGGCGAAATTGATATCACTGGTGGCCGTCATGGAACTGGCATTCTTGACTGAGCCTCTTTGGCGTGCCGCCATGATGACGCTGCTGGAAACTTCAGTCACCACTATTGGCTTGCCATTTGAACAGGCGGCTGACACGGTGATGCAGGCAGCCGTCAGTCTGTTGTTTCTGATTTTTTTTGTGTTTTTCCTGGTCTGTACTGTGATTGGCATGTTTGCCTATTGGGGGCAGATAGGTGTGTTATGTGCTTCCGAGGTATTGAGCCCGAAATTTGAAAAGATAGATCCCGTCAATGGCATGAAGCAGCTGTTCTCCAAGAAAAAATTGATGGAACTGGTGCTCTCCCTGATCAAGGCCGGCCTGATAGGCTTGCTGGCTTACAGTCAGATCAGGCAAAATTTGCCGGACATTGTGCAGCTTTCAGCGGGCAATCCGCTTCATATCTACTTTGGTTTTTTTAGCCTGGTGCGCTCGACTTTTCATGTGCTTGTCGTTTTGTTCCTGATGATCGGATTGCTGGATTTTGCCATGCAAAAATACCTGCATGTCGAGTCACTGAAGATGGATATGGAAGAGATCAAGCGTGAGTACAAAGAATCAGAAGGTGATCCCCTGGTCAAAGGAATGCGCAAGCAACTGGCACGACAGTGGGCCAGCGAGGCGCCCGTCAGTAAAACTTCTGAAGCCAATGCCGTCGTCGTCAACCCTACTCACTTTGCAATCGCCATCTTGTTTGATGAAAGCACACCCGTGCCCAAGGTACTTGCCAAAGGAAAAGACGAGGTCGCCCGGGCGATGATAGCCCGCGCCCACGAGTGCGGCATCCCTGTAATCAGGCATGTCTGGCTGGCGCGTACCTTGTACTGTGCCTGCAAGATGAATAGTCTGGTTCCTAGATCAAGTTATGAAGCAGTTGCCATGGTGTATGCAGCCATTCGCGAACTCATGCATGATAAAAATGCTGTCCTGGAACTGGAAAGCCTGGGACAGGCAAGCGCTCAGTACCAGCAGTAATAAAAAAAATGTTCATGTACAAACAGGCACTTCAGTAAATCGACGAGGGCGTCATGGTCGCCGTGTCCCACATAGGTGATGAGCATTGCGACAATCAGCACGGTCAACACAGGATGTGCGAAGTGTTTTTTTAATAAAATCATCCATCCCCTCATTTCTTTCTGGTTTGTCTCAATGGCCAGTGCAATTTTGTCTATGCACGCTCTGATGAACAGACAACTATTTACTCTGTATCAAGCCACATCATGACTTGATCTCAAACGAATATTGTTAAGGAAATATGGAACTGTTACAAATTGTATCAAGGTGTTATTGTTATTGCAAGTGTAAATATTTTAGAAAAATATTTGTTTTTTCTTTTGACTTACCTGGAAAACATGGATGACCCAGTTGATGCTTAACTGCGGCAGAAACGGTATATCTGATGATGGCGCTAAAAATTTATTCATCGATGCACAGCAAAAAGTAGAAACAGCCATATGTGTCGCCGCCGGCAAGGGGATAGTAGCGACATTCCTGGATGTCGCAGGTCTGGCAAAAGCGAGCACTATGATCAAAACAGCCTTGGCTGAGGAAAAAAAGAAATGGAATCAAGTCGCAAAAACCACAGGTCACCAGGAAGTGAAAGCGGGCGAAAAATTAAACCAGATGCTGAATGTGCTCAATACCCGGCATCACATGCAAATGGCTCATTTAAAGGGTACTTCGATCACCGGGCATCATTACACCAAGGCAGAACCTGCTATCGAGATTTACTTTCTGCGCAGCGGACCGGGGACAATGGAATGACCCTGGCTGTGAATACATCCTGATTGTCGGCATCGGCACGCAGCATCAATCATGCCATGCAACATATCATGACAAGAGCAGCGATGAAAAAATCAGGCTCTCAAGAGTAATTGCACCGTGGATTTGATGGCTGCGCGAACAAGGTCTTGATGCTCATGGGACAGGGCGAAATTTTTTTGTCATGCATGACAAAAGCAGTCTTGATTTTGCGACGGCCTTCAGGACAAGAGCAGACTCATACGCTCTGGTCACATAGCAGCCTTGTGCTGCTCCAGTCGAGATCAGCGATTGAGTCATACGTTTGTATGATCTTCAAACCGCCATGCTATCCAGTACCATTATTGTAATTTCCAGCAATATTTGTTACTGTTTTAATCTTGAAAATTAAATAACACAAGATGCTTCAACCCACCATTTCCAGTTTGAGCTTGTGGTACCAGAATTGGGGTTCGCAATTCGTTGAAGTGCTGATGCTCTTCATCTTTATCTATACTTTTGTCAATTACAAGACCCTGAGGCTGAGGCTGAACCAACACGAACTGGAAGAGCAGATCAGGATTGCCAATGATGAAGCCGAGTTGTCTTCTGAGTCTCTCAAACGTCTGGGTGAGGTCGGGCGTGAGCTTACGGCAAATCTCGACAGTGATGCCATTTTCGACAGCCTGCGCCGCAACATAGAAGCCCAGCTTGATCCTTCAGTGTTGATTATCTACTCTGTCTGCAAAGCCAGGAATCAACTTTTACCCATGTATGTCTGGGAAAATGGAAAGCGTGCTCCAGGTAATTTTTCGATTGACCTGAATTCACCGCACTCTGCTGCCGCCAGAGCAGTGACGAGCATGCAGGAAATCCTGGAGAACCCTACTCTCGGAGCGCAAGATTCAGGTAATGTCCGTGCCGCACTCTACACGCCGCTGGTGGTAGGTTGTGAATGCATAGGGGTGATCTCGGCACATTTTTCTGCTGCTTCTTTTTCGGCACGCCACAGGCAGGTATTTCAGTCGCTGTGCGCCTACACCGCCATTGCATTGAACAATGCCAATAACTTCAGGGAGCTCAACCTGTTGCTGGGCGAGCTCAAGGCAACCCAGGAAAATCTTCTTGGCATCAATGAAAGCCTGATGCAGATGAAGTCTGAACTGGCAACAAAAAATAGGGAGCTTGAAAATGCCTATTATGTACAGGAGAGGCAAAAAAATGAACTCGCCCGTTTTTTGGCTGTAGCCAGTCACGATTTACGCCAGCCCATGCAGGCTATCAATCTTTATCTCGGTGCATTTGAAAATTTTGAGGTGTCGGCCGAAGCCAGGCATGTGCTGAAAAATATCCATCAATGTGCCGGTATCATGGAAGGTATGTTCAAGGGCTTGCTGGATTTATCCAAACTCGATGCTGATGTTGTTGAGCCTGACTTGCAACTGGTGTTGATGAATAAACTGCTACAAGGAACACGCATAGAGTTTGAGCATATTGCACGGCAAAAAAACCTGCAGCTCAGGGTAGTTCCCTGCCATAGTTTCGTCAGGACGGATCCCTTGCTGCTGGAACAGATTCTACGGAATCTGGTTTCCAATGCCATACGCTATACATCCAGTGGCAAGATATTGATAGGCTGCAGGCGTCAGAAAACTCACTTGCGTCTTTGTGTCTATGATACCGGTGCTGGAATTGCACCGGAGCATCAGGAGCATGTGTTTGATGAGTTTTTCCAGATTGAAAAGACTGCAAAAATACAGGGGCGTGGCCTGGGCCTGGGCCTGGCCATTGTACGCCGCATTGCCAGCCTGTTAGACATCGCGCTGAGTTTGAGATCGCAAGAGGGCAAGGGCTCGATGTTTGCTGTTGACCTGGATATGGTGAAGATGGATATTGAGCCTGCTTACCAGCTTCCCGGCAATGTTGTACACCCTCTCGACTTGACGCTCATACGCGGCAAGACCATTGCCATCATCGAAGATGAATCGAGCATACTCGACAGCATGCGTATTTTGCTGGAAAACTGGGGAGCACACGTTCTGGCGACACATTCCTGTGCGCATTTCCTGGAAAGGATTGATCAGGTGCGCAACCGGCCGGATTTGCTGATTTGTGATTTCCATTTGGGTGAAGGTATGAATGGCCTGGAAAGTATTCATTTTTTGCGGGAAGAGTTTAACCGTCTCATTCCCGCCATCATTATCACAGGCTCCGTGGCGGAGCCTGCATTAAGCGATGCCGGGGCAAGTCATATCAGCGTATTGCACAAACCCTTGAATGCGCTGGATTTGTGCCAGGTCATTATCAGGAATGTGCAGGCTTCAGCCGAGGAGACGACTCAGGAAATTTGAGACTCAGAAACCGTTTTTATCGCTCGCGATTCCGATTTATTTTTTTCAGTTACCACTTCCATATGAAAAAACATGCACTGATCATCGAAGACCACCCGTTCTACTCGGATGCATTGTCATTGTTTCTCAGGGAACATTTTGGTTTTGAGCAAATCAAGATCGTTACTTCGACTGAAGAAGGGATAAACCAGGTCAAGCAAGTACAACAGATTGGGCTGATTATGCTGGACCTGGGCTTGCCAGGTGTAAAAGGTGTTGACGCGGTCGCCATACTCAAGCGCCATTACCCGGCGGCGGTGATTGTGATCATTTCAGCTTCTGACGAAAGGCGTGAAATCGATGCTGTGCTCAAGGCTGGTGCAACAGCATTTATTTCCAAGTCTTTATCCAATATGGAAGTCAAGACGGCCCTGGAAAAAATCCTGTCAGGCGAAGAGCTGTCTTCAAGAAATTTCTCGCAAAATAATTGTGAATCAGAATATCAGCAAGATAATTTGACGGACAGGCAAAGAGAGGTACTGGCCTTGCTTTGCCAGGGCCTGAGCAACAAGGAAATATGCTTGCGCCTCAACGTGGCTGAAGTCACAGTCAAGATACATGTTTCAGCCATTTTCCGTGCTCTTGGCGTCTTCACCCGCACCCAGGCCGTACTGGCGGCGAAACGCATAGGCTATGCCCATCTGAACAGCCCATAAATCCCTTCCAGGTTGATCAGTCACATCATCCCCTGGTTGCCTGTCATGAAAATGTCATGCAACCTTTGCCGGTTCAGGCCCTACCTATAGGCTGTTGCCAGTCCTTTGGTATTTGTCCTTTGCACTGGCATATTCGTTCCTTCAATGCTGTTCGCCCTTATTGCGGCGTGACAGTGTCTTCCGTCGCACGGAAAGATTCAGCTCATGAGGCCAGACATGTCCAGTAATACCTATAACCGGTTCATCAAAGAACTTTGTGCACTCTGCCAACTCTCCCCTTCAGGGGATTTTTATGACAATACCAATCTTGTCATTGATGGCGTGAATTTCTCGCTGTTCGAATGTAAGGCATCGGAAGCGGGAATCGCTGTCTACTTCTGCGATGCCGGCCCAATTGACCAGGGGAAAATAGAGAGCGCTTCAAGGCAGGCACTGATCGCCAATCTTGCATGGTTCACGGGATTTTCTCCCAGTTTTGCGATTGATCCTGACAGGCAGCGTTTTGTATTGACCGGACGTTTGAACATCTCTGCCGGCGTCGTCGAAAATCTGATATTGCTGGGCCAGGTTGCGCACCTGTCGCGGCAATGGCAGGTAGATCAAGAAATGCCAGATCTGCTCTTGGGGCGATCTGGTAACGTTCGCCGCCATCACAGGGCTGCGATAAATTCTGTTCCCGAAAGGACCAAGGTATGACGCGCCCGCACAATTTCGCACATGGCTGGAATGTTGCCGGTGCAGCCCAGATACCGTTTGCGATTCAGGCACCGATCAATTTTGGTGTGCCTGTTGCCCAGAACATGTTACCGCTGGTGCAAATCGGCAGTCATGCTGTCGCACGTCTGTACAGAAACACGGCAGACAACGTGAAACGCAACTGGAACCTGATCGTACATAACGTCCCCGTCAGCGAACCAGATGCCAGTGCGACCAGTTGCTCGCGTCATCAGCAACAGTATCATCAGCAAGTGAAAATGCGACTATATCATGCAGCTGACGACGGTAGTCTTGGTTTGAAAAACAGTGAAGAGATACTCGATTTTTATCGCACCTGGGAGCAAGAACTGACCAGGCCGGTAGCAGATCAGCAATGGGCACCTGTTGTTGAAAAATACAAGCTGGCTCAGGGGAAAGATTGCTGGAGCGCGGCAGAGAAGGGATTCAAGTCCTTTGGCCGCAATATGCAATGGAGTGGCGTTGCACCAAATGTAATAGGACTTCTCGCCGCCGTACCGGCGATTGCGATTATTGCCGCAACGGGTGGCACGGCCATTCTGCCAGCCGCCATAGTTGGTCTTGTTTCGACATTGGGATCAACGGCAATGATACCTAGATGGAGCGCCGAGTTGCATTTGAAAATTATTGTCTGTGCTGACTTGCTGCGTGACGGTACATTCAGGGCAACACCTGTCGATGACGAACTGCTGCCCGCCCGCGCAGAGCTGATTGAACAAGCCAGTGAATTATTTCGTCAATGTCTACCCCTGCTGGACGATAAGAAAAGTGCTTTACCTGCCAACTTGAAGCAGCCTTGCAAGCCACGTCAGTTTAAAAAAATCGCGCATAAGCTGATGCGAGATGGATTTCAACTTCATCCCGAACAAAAGCAGCAATTGCTGGCCATACGGCAGGAATTGCAAGAAATAAAAAGCAAGCTGGCTATTCATGATACCAACGACAAAGCCACCCAGGCTGGTGTGCAGCGCGGTATCTTGCTGCGATTGGGCAAGGCGTTGCCGGATACCATGAGTGGCCTGATTGAAGGAGTGGTGAATGGTGCGATGCACTCCCATCTGCCCTTTGGTACGCTGATACGCCTTGTCGATTTTCTTGTTTCATCTTTACTGCTGGTGTCAGATATCGGTGCGCCGGCTGACGAAATAAAGAAAAATGATGCAGCCATTGAAGCCTGGCTGAAGTCCGGCAAGTTGCTGGCTTTGCGCCGCAGTGGTCATGAAGAGATCGCTACTGCAGACCTGAGCACCGATGATATTGATCTCGAACTGTTTAGCAAGACCTTGGCGCCACGTCTTGAAATTGTACTGGAGCAGGTGAAATATCAATTCAAGGCAAATATCCTCAAGACCCAGGAAAAATTGGCCATCCATCTCGGCATGGGACCGGCTGAACTGGTATTGCTCGATAAATTGGAAGAGCAATCAACAGAAAACAGGGAACTGGCCAACACATATGATGAGCCAACAAGCCGGCAAGCAGAACTCAACAGCAAGGCCGGGCATGTCATGTTGCCTGAACACAGTGATGAACTATATGCACTGGAAATCCTGCATGCTTTGGATCGGACGGATCAGACCAGCGAACTCAGCTCGTCAATACAGCATGCCTGTGACAGGCTGGATTTTGACCCGGTGGAATACTTCCAACTCAAAGCCAGGCTGAACCGGCCCGGCTGTATGCAAGAGAGGCATTATGATTTGCAGGATGTATTGCACGCAACTTGCAGCATGCAGCAAATCAACGAACTAAAAGACAGCTATGAAGTTTGCTGCCATGCGGGCAAGGCAATCTTTGAGAACGACATCTTGCTGGCGGAACTCCAGCAGAAACTAGCTGATGCCGGGCCGGCAGATATGAAACCGTTGAAAAAAGCGATTAAGTTCTTGAAAAAAGACCGATACCGTTCTCTGAAAGACATCCGAAAAGTGGAAAAATCAAGCAATAAAATATTGCAGAAAGCAGGATTAACTGAGAGTAAAAATTATAAATCTGAAGAGATTTTTGATTATTTTGGCCGACGTCGGCAATTGCCGATATCTGCAAGCTGGGATGAGCTGCGCGCATTTCGCAACATGCGACAGCAGTTGCAGCAGGCATTGGATCCCTTGGGATTGAACAGTGCTGATCATGAGCGGGTTTATGAAGCATGGTGTCAATTGCAGCCGATATCCCAGAGCCGCCAGGCGCGCTGGAAAGAACTCAGAAATAAAGCCGCAAGCAGTCTTGATCCGCAAATCAAGACATTGGCAGCCACCTGCGAGCAGTTTGTAAAGAAAACCCGGGTATTTGAGACCCTGAATATGGATGAGCAGCAATCTTTAAGATACCTGCAGCCTTGTGATACCGAGAGACAATTCAACATGTATGCGCAGGCCCGGTCTGACTGGATAGCGCAGCATGCTGATACAAGCCAGGCAGAACAAGCATGGACCAGGCTCTGTCATGATACTGGGAGTGATATGCATGCAGCTATGGCGTCATTTGATCTGGATGAGTATGGTGAGTGGAAAGATAACGCAGTCTTCTTGAAACGGCATCCATATCTCCCTGGCGACCTGGCAGAGATTTACCGCATTTATGAGAACAAGCATCAGCAGGCGAAGGAAAATTTGCCTGCTGATGATAAAGAATATGTCGTGCTCCATGAGTTACTGCAACAGCAAAAGCAGGACCTTCAATGTCTGGAAGAGGGGATGCAGAATGCAGCAAGTCAAGGCAGCGGAAAAGGCTGGAGTGACATGTCGCAAGAAAGCAGGGAGGTACTTAATTTCTCTGTGCAGGCAAATAAAAAAAGTGAGCTCATTACAGTTGGGCGACGGACCGCACAAGCCAAGTGGATTGCCGAGGAATTGATCCCGCAGATTGTACAGAGATACATTTCACCATTTCAGTTGGTGGTGGCAGGTTCGCCGGCACCGCTGGTAGCCGGTAGCACGGTTTCACTGATCAAGGCGACTGGCGAGCATATAGGAATGGGGGCACCTGTGGCGATCGCGAGCGTCTCATACGCCTTGCAGGTCTGGATGGGGATGAGTCTTCCGGCCTTCATGAGCTATAAGTATGAAGTCAGAAAGAAATTGCTTGCTGATATCAAGAATGGCACTTTCGAGTATCGTGAGCGACGCGGGTCAGAGTATTGGGGCCGGGTTTTGAGTGACGTCGCCGGTGGGATATTCACCGTGTTGAGTCGGGAAAAAAGCAGGGTGAGGGCTGTAGAAAAAAGTATCCGTAGTATGGATGAACTGATCAATGCCACTCAGGGAGATGGTTTTTCTCTTGAGAACGAAACTGAATATCGCTAGATATCAAAGGGTTTTATTCACTTGCGTACAGGCCCCGGCTGACCAGACCGTGTGGCCAGGGAGCGCAACCGGGTGTAGTGGTGCAGCAGTTGCAAGCTCTGTTGTGGTCGGTGCAGCCTTTCTTCTTTAACCTGGCATCTTTATAAACCACGGGTTCTTCGTAGCCCGGGTTGTCCTTGTCTCAAAAGGATTTGAATTCTTTATTCACTCTTTGTTACTTCGACAGTAGCAACGCCAGTCAGTGAGCATCATACGTTTGTATTAGTTTCAATGACAAACATGCCATATACAATCAATCGTCATTAAAGCACTGGTATCGCATTGAGTTTTGTTGAGAAATTGAAAGCAGGAATGCTCATAGAATGGTTTCTATCAGGCTGAGACATCCCTTCAACAAGATGGTCAACAAGGATGTCGGCATCTGTATGCATGAGCTTCCGCGATTTTCGTTTTCATACGCTCGTACCGGCGCTCGCTTTTCAGTTTGTCAATTTTGAAGAATCAACATCAGGGGTAATTCTATGTACTCATGTCGATCTACCGGCAGCTTCTGCACCATGCTGACAGTCTTGTTATTTTTTTTCACCGTATGCAGTTTTTCTTATGCAGCAAATGAAAAACCGGAGATCAAATCACAAATACCAAATGCTGCTGCAATCAGCGAACGACTGGTTTTGCAAGCAGACTTTGTTTTTGCCAGCCTTGTGGGACGTGAAGGCGGGCCGTCGGCCCAAGACATAGAATCCGGCACTACGCTGTTGCCAAAAATTTCTGCTGCTCCCTGGAACATGTCCGCCTCACTTGATCGTCAGCACCGGACAGTAGCTACTGACAGTAGTGAACCCGCTACTCTCCCGGCGGCCAGACAGAAGGAAATGCAGTTAAGCGCCCTGGTCGCAGCGGGAGAAGCATCGCCGGCTACCACGGCTCCTGTCTTGGTTGCACCAGTCTGGGAAATGGCACCGGCCGATAAAACACTGAACTTTACCCTGGCACGCTGGACCGCAATGGCGGGCTGGCAATTGCTCTGGGAATTGCCGGTTGACTATGCTGTGGAAGCAAGGACAACCTTGAATGGCAGTTTTGAACAGGCTGTTGAAATGGTGGTACGGGGCATGGAAAACGCCGAAATTCCAGTCAAAGCGATTTTTTATAGAGGCAACAAGGTACTCAGGATTACATCGTCAGGAGATAAATGATGTCGCAACGCGTCTTATACATGACACTTGCCCTTGTATCGCTGGCAGCATGTTCCGGTATGCAGAAACAGACCGAGATCAGGATGAATGACAGTGCTGTCAGGGCAGAAAATATGCTGAAGAATGTCGGCAACATGAAATCGAGTCCGGCGGAAAAAGCGCCCTCGTCTGTTGCCTATGAAGAAGGCATATGGTTGGGAAAAAATCCTGTCAAGACCAGCCAGGCAGTTCTTCCCCCCATCTTTTATGAGGAGGCAGCATTTGACCGCACAGTGCAATCACTGTCTGAATTGGCAGAGCGTCTGACCATGCGCTCTGGCATCCCGACCAAGATAAGTAGCGATGCTCTGAGTATAGCCAATTCGATCGCTGTCAGCTCTGCAGTTACCAGTACTGCATCTTCAGGTGGAGTACCGGCGAGTTCAATGAGTCCAGCAACAGCTGGTGCCGGCACAATGGCAGCTGGCGGTCAGTTTGCCGGTAACAACACAAAACCACGGACTGCGATACGGATCATGTATGCCAACGGCAGTTTCAAGGGATTGCTTGATACGGTAGCAGCCCGCTTTGGCGTGTCCTGGCAATACAGTAACGGTGTGATCCAGTTTTATCACACAGATGCGCGAACCTTCCAGATTCACGCCTTGCCGGGCGACTCTACTTTTTCAGCAGCGGTAACCAGCGGTGCGTCATCCAGCGGCGGCGGGACAAATTCTGGCAGTGGCGGCCAGGCTCATGGCGTAGCTTCCAATAATAGCCAGAACATCGCACTCAATTCACAATTGTCTGTGTACGGAAGTATAGAAAAGACCATCTCGGCCATGGTATCAGCTTATGGCAAGGTCGTGGCGTCTCCCGCTACAGGCTCTATTACAGTTGTTGATACGCCAGACTCCCTGGAGCGAATTGCAGCCTATGTCGAATCGGAAAACAAGTCCTTGTCACGCCAGATTTCAATCAATGTGACCGTCCTGGCTGTAACGCTGGAAGATAGTGATGACTATGGTATCAAATGGGATCTGGTCTACCAGGGATTGCAGTCCAAATACGGTTTGATCAATACAGTTTCCAAACCGAGTGGTTCAGTATTCTCGGCTGGTATATTGCAAACTGCGGGTAGCAAACTCTCTGGTTCTTCACTGGTGATCCAGGCCTTGTCCGAACAAGGCAAGGTCAGGCGTGAAACGACCGCTTCCGTTGTGACACTCAATAACCAGCCAGTACCCGTGCAGGTGGCCAAGCAATCCAGTTATCTGCAGTCTTCACAAACGACATTGACAGCCCAGATAGGAGCAACGACGAGTTTGACGCCGGGTACGGTCACTTCAGGTTTTAATATGAGCATCCTGCCGCATGTTCTCAACAATGGGACGGTGATGCTGCAATTTACTACTGACATATCGGCACTGAAGGGTTTTCGTACTGTCAGCAGTAACGGTAATTCGATAGAGACACCGGAAGTAGAGACAAGGAATTTTCTGCAACGCGTGGCAATGAAGTCAAACGAGACTCTCATCATCAGCGGTTTTGAACAGACCAGCGACAACCTGAACCAGAATGGTGTGGGAACTGCCGGCAATATGCTGCTGGGCGGTCAATACAAAGCCAGCAGTAACAAAGAGATCATCGTCATCCTGATCACGCCCAATACAGTGGGCAAGAGTTGAGAGGGATGACAGATGAGTACGCATATCATACAAATCGGCAAGCACAGATTTGTCTGTGGCCTGTTCTGGCAATCCCTGTCAAGACCCAGGGAATTGCTTAAGGAAGCCCGCGACCTGGCAGCCAAGCTAGAACTGGACCTGATGGTGTTGCGCAAGGACAATGCCACTGCGCAAGCCGGGTTCGGCAATACCAGGGAAGGCCTGCGCCGCAATATGTTTTCCCTGGCGGCAGTGGTGTCAAAAACCATGGCGCTGGAAGGTGCTTATTTCGATGGCAGAAAACAGGTCGCACATAACTGGCTTGGCGCCTTCAAATTGCCTGATGGCACGTGGGCCTACTTTGCGGTACGTGATGCCAGCTTTTTACCCACAGGGGACTTTGCCGGCAGCAAGGAAGAAGTGCTGGAAAGACTGTATGGCGACTATGGTCTGGGCGGCTGGAACCTGGTAGTTGGTGATGCCGAGCTGGAAAGCTATGGCTTTCACAATTTCAATCAAAAAACGATTGAAGACCTGATACCTCACAAGAAAAACGGCAATATCCGGGTCCATCAGTGGTGGGGATTAAAGCCTGTCAGTGCGCATATCAGTCAGATGAAGCTTGTACTGAGCATATTGGGCAGTATCAGCTTACTGGTTGTCGCCTATTTGCTCATACAACACTATCAACAGGCAAGAATTGAGCGTATGCGTACTATTGCCGCGGATCAGGGAGTGGCTGGCAGCTCAGTCCAGGGCAAGCCCCTACCCTTGCCGCATCCCTGGAAATTTGCACCTGCCAGTGATGAACTGCTAAAAAAATGCCGTCATGAATTTGGCAAACTTAACCCGGGTGGGTGGGTGCTTGAAGAATACAACTGTAGCCAGGATGGCGTTCAGTTTTCCTGGCTCAGGCAGGACTCGGTCATTGCCTTTTTGCTGGCGCAGGAACCATCTGCCAGCATAGATAGTAGTGGCAATAAGGCCAGCCTCAGAAAAGCTTTTTCTCTCAATGCTGGCGGTGATGACAGTTTGCTTGAATACCGCAAGATAGTGGAACCTTTGCTCTCAGACCTGCAACTCATCAGGGTAGCGACCAGGATTTCCAGAGTCTTGCCAGTGATCCCCGAGGGCAAGGCGCCGCCTCCAGAGCAGGCCAGACCAGAATGGGATACCTATAGTTTTCAACTCAGCATGGACAGCATGCCAGCTTTTGAACTGGAAGAAATCCTGCAACGACGCGGGGTACGCGTCAGCAAGCTGACATATCGCACCGGTAACTGGTCTATAGAAGGGAACATCTATGTCGCACTACAATAAACTGGCCGTATTGGCGATGTGTGTATTACCGGCACAATTTGCCACGGCAGATTCGGCTTCTGAGCGGCTGACAAAAATAGAATCCGAAACGTTGATATTAAAAGCCAAAGAGAAGCAGCTTGATGTTCAGGCAAAGATCATCGCCAGGCAAAGCGAAATCAACACACGGCAAATCGAAGCAGAGCGCATGGCTCTGCCTGCCAGCAATGGCAATCCGGTCATCGTGGCCCTGGAAGGCATAGGCCAGCGCATGGTTGCCAGCCTGCAAACTGACAATGGCAATGTAGTGGATGTGCGGGTTGGCGATGTCCTGGCCAACGGCATGCGGGTGCGCTCCATACAGGCGAATGAAGTCATCGTTGAAAATGTAAAAAAACAGAGATTGCGTCTGGCTGTTGCCGGTCCTTCACCGGCGGCTGTGCAGACTGATCCTGCCTACCCGGCCCCCGGCTTGCGCTTGCCTGCACCACCACCCTTGTCGCAGGCTGCTATTGGAGTGCTCAAATGATCAGTTTTCTTTCAAAATCTTTGGCAAAAGGTGGTGACAGACCCGTGTTGCAGGAAGTGAGCAGTAGCCCTGAAAATACGCAGGTCAGTGTCATGAGCAAGTTTGGTCCTTTTGAGGCTAGCCAGGAAGAACAGAACCTGATCTGCCTGCTGTCGGATGGACGGCTCCTGGTCGCTGCAGGGCAGGACATGAATTCACATGTGCTGTCTTATCGTGCACGTCTTGAAAAAATGGGTAAATCCTGCCAGGTGCAACTGGTAGAAATTGATCTGATCCGTGAATTCTATCAATCGAGCCATGCTGCGCAGGGAGCGCGTCATACAGAACACACCGCCATGCAAGTGACGGCCAAGGACCTGCTGGTCCGCGCATGCCGTGAAAGAGCTTCAGACATCCACATACGGGTTCGCAAAAACTGTACTGAAATCTATTTCCGCGTACACAATGACCTGACCCGTTTTGGTGGTCATACCAAAGACTATGGCGAACGTTTGCTGGCAACCATTTATGGCGCCATGACTTCGGTATCTGACAATTCTTATAAGCCGACGGAAAGACAGGACGCCAGTATTTCCGAACGCGACAAGCTGCCTGCAGAGCTGTATGGCGTGCGTATCGCTACGGCACCGACCAGTGACGGCATGGTAATGGTATTGCGCTTGCTCTACAACGATGCCAATGATTGCGTTGACCTGATCCGCCTGGGATTTTCACCGCAGCATGCTGCCACCCTGCAAAGACTGAAAGAACAGCCGATAGGGATGAATATCATCAGTGGCCCGACCGGTTCCGGGAAATCAACCACATTGCAAAGAGTATTAGCCGGTGAGATTGAAGACAGTCATGGCACCTTGCATGTTCTGACAGTGGAAGATCCGGTGGAATATCCGATAGAAGGGGCAGTCCAGACCGCAGTGACCAACGCAGGCACGGAAGAAGAGCGCAGCCGTCTTTTCTCTGCCGCTATTGCCAACGCCATGCGGCTCGATCCTGACACCATCATGATAGGGGAAGTACGCGACAGGGCATCCGGTCAGAATGCCTTGCGTGCGGCGATGACAGGGCATCAGGTGTGGACTACGGTGCACGCCAACAGCGCCATGGCCATTGTTGACAGGCTGGTCGATCTCGGTTTACCACTGAGTCTGGTTGCTGACCATACCGTTATCACGGGACTCATCAGCCAGCGCCTGGTGAAGCTGTTGTGCACACATTGTCGAATACGTTTGCATGAACATCCTGACCTGCTTTCGCCAGCAATGCTGGCACGTGTACACATGGCTACCGGGGCAGCATTCGAGCAGGTATGTCTGGCTGGCCCTGGTTGCAGCCATTGCCGGAATAAAGGCACGACAGGGCGAACGGTCGTAGCTGAGATCATCGTGCCCGATGCTGAACTTTTTTCCCTGATACGAGCCGGGGAAAAAGTCAAGGCTGTGCAGTACTGGGAACATGTATTGGGTGGAAGGAGTTTGCTGCAACATGGTATTGACAAGGTCAGCCAGGGTCTGATTGATCCGCGCATGGCAGAGCAGGTGCTTGGTCACCTGAGCGGAGTTGCCAAGGGGCCAGCCCATTTGAGTGTGGTCGAGGCCGCTTATGCAGTTTGATATCTATCGCCGCTGGGCCAGGTTGCAATTTGGTGAAAATTCCAGGTTGCGACTGTACCGGAAGGTACAGAAAATGCTTACCAACGGCTTGCCTCTGCTGAAAATACTGGAAGACCTGTACAGGCGTGCTTCCGACAATGGCAAGAATAAGAATGAGCCGCTGGCAATCATACTCGGTGATTGCCGCAGGATGGTGCAGAACGGCCATTATTTTGCAGAAGGCCTGAGCGAATGGATACCTGACAACGAAAAAATGATCATTCTTGCAGGGGAGCAGTCCGGGCGCCTGGAAGTCTCGCTGGGAGCAGTCATTGAAGTGGTGCAGGCGGGCAGAAAGATACGCGCAGTCATCCTGGCCGGTATCAGCTACCCCATCGCCATCATGGTGCTCATCATTGCCTACGTCTATGTGTTTGGCACCAGGGTGATACCGCAGTTTTCCCGCATTGTTGATCCGGCGCGCTGGCACGGGGCGGCGAGGTCATTGTATCTGATGTCGGAATTCGTCCAGCACTGGATGATTTACCTGCTCATTTTCTTGCTGATGCTGGCAGTTCTGCTGTTTTTCTCCATGCCTTTCTGGAAGGGGAACCTGCGCATATTTTTCGACAGATTTGCCCCTTACTCCATATATAGACTTATCGTCGGCAGCGGTTTTCTGATGGCATTTTCCGCCCTCCAATTCTCTGGTGTTACCGTGGAAAAGTCATTGATGCGTCTCTCTGACATGGCTAAGCCATGGCTGCGTGAAAGACTGGATGGCGCTCTCCTGGGCGTCAGGTCCGGGCTCAATTGCGGGGAGGCTTTCAGGAATGCAGGGTATGGATTCCCGTCGAAAGAACTGGTCGATGATCTTTGTGTATACGCCGACTATAAAGGCTTTGCAGAAGCACTGAAATTACTGGCAAAGGAATGGATGGATGATGGCGTAGAAGCGATCTCCATACAAATGAAGGTGCTCAATAGTTTTGCCATTGTCTCACTGGCAATTGTAATCGGGTGGCTGGTTACCGGCTTTTTTGGTATCCAGCAAGAGATTCAGGCAATGACCCGTGCCGTGCATTAGTGGACTGTAACAGTGAAAATCGGAGTGCCTGCCATGCGCGCGACGAACATGGCGGTGTTGCAAATACTCGTGATAGCCCCGCTATCGCTGTGTTTTGCGCCTTGCCATGATGCGCCGGACACATGTCTTTCACTCTCGATTCCACTATTACAGTCCACTAGTGAACTGTCGCAGTCCACCGATGTTTAACCAATCAACTTGAAATGGAGAATCATGATGACATGTATGAATTTTTCTAAGCGGCACAATCATGCAGGCAGGCGCGCACAACGCGGGGCATCTTTGCTGGAAGGTATCGCTTATCTGGGCATTGCGGCGATTGTCATTCTTGGCGCAGTGTCGTTGCTGACAGGCGCATTCAGCAGTGCGCAAAGCAATCGTGGCGCAGAAGAAGTTGTATCCATACGTACCGGGGTGAAAAAACTTTACATGGGACGCTCCGGAGCCTATGACGGTGAACTGACGGCCAGCCTGAACACAGCCAAGATATTTCCAGCCACACTGACTCCGAAAGATGCTACAGGGGCAGCCATGATCAACGGCTGGGGCGGGGATGTCACGGTCAAGGGAGCGGCCTCAAAAAGTACCTTTATCATCGCCTATACGAGCGTTCCGCAGGATGCCTGCATCAGCATGGTCAGCGGTGCGAGTGGCTGGACAAGAGTAGTCAGTGACTCTTCCGAAACCAATGTTTTCCCGATCACTCCCGCCACCGGGGCGACTTTGTGCGGCAGGAGCAGCAATAAGCTGGAATTCGAGTCCTATTGAGCTGGCTGCAATCCATGCGTGACATTGCTGCAGTTAGAGAACTGGAGTTTTCGGACCTGTACGTCGGCCATCCGGTGCTGCCAGACCGGTTGACCGGCGTGCCGGGGGCTGATTCCAGCCCACTGGTCGCCAGCCCTGTCTTGCAAGAGGATATTGATCGCCTTGTCATGGCCTGTCAGGCAAGTTTTTCTGCTGCGCACGGACAGCAACGTTTCAAGCTGGAATATGACGGTGTCAGTTACCTTGCTGCCGCCATGGCGACCCAGGATGGGCATGTTTTTCTTTTGCGTAAGATTACCGCACATATTTCCTTGCTGTCCGAATTGGGGATACCACAAGCCTATATCCGTTGTTTGCTGACCAGGAACATGAGTGGCTTATTTCTGGTATCAGGCAAGGCCAGGTCCGGCAAGACGACCTCGGCATGCGCGATGCTCAAGGAAAGGCTGGTTGCATTTGGCGGCATCGCCATCTCGGTGGAAGAGGTGGCTGAACTACCTTTGGGGGGGCATCATGGCAGCGGAGTGTGTTACCAGATGGTCGCTGCCAGGTCCGGCACTTCCCCCACCGAGATGTTCAGACAGGCCATGCGCTGGGGAGCAAAAATGATCTTTGTCGATGAAATCAATGACAGCGCCATGGCTGCAGAAGTATTGCAAGCCAGTGTGAATGGCTCGCTGATTGTTTCCACCATGCAGGCATCGAGTATTGTGCGGACCATCAACAAATTGCAAAGTCTTGCCAACGAAAAGCTGGCGCCCGCATCCGTTCAGGCGCTCATGGCGGATGGTCTGTGCGGTATTTTATGCCAGACCCTGGGATTGCCACAGCATACCAAGCTGGGGACAGAATTATTCTTGTCAAATGAATGTAACGTTATCAGGAACATGCTGCGCAATGGCGACTACGAGCTGCTGGGAAGTGAAATCCAGAGGCAAATGTCTTCCATTATTGCAGCCAAACCGGCTACCCGGCTGATGATGGGAGGGATCAATGTGGAATAGCATGATCATGGTTGTATTGACTGCGTTGACAGGTTGGTACGTGAGTGCAGCCTGGCAAGTGCAGCCCGACAGTGACGAAGCCGCCGCCCGGAAATTGGCTGAAGACATGGCCATTTACCGGCAGGCCGTGATTCGCTTCTCTACCCAATATCCACAACGCAGCGGCAGCATAGCCAATACCGGCAATGGCATTGAGCATGGCATTCAGGAGTTTTTTCCGCCCATGTATACGGCGCAATTCCAGGGAAAATGGCGCAACTATATAGACGAAGATGGCCTTATCTATATTTACCCGGCACAGGGGCAGGTGACAGGGCTCTGTGACGCCATCGTCAGCCTGTCCGGCAATTCGGTGCTGGCCGGGATTTCTGCCATTGATGGCACTTTACATGCACCTGCGGATATTGCGACCAGCCTGGTCACTGGTAGCAGTCAGGACATTCCACTGCCACAGGACTACCACCCTGTTGGCAATATCCCATTACCAAGCGTCATTCCTGCGGGTGTTGTCGTCTGGATGGCGCACAGAAACTGAAGGATCAGGCAAATGAAACAGATATCCAAAGGATTCAGTGTGATTGAAGTCATGGGTGCCATGGCCATAGGTACGATCATGCTTCTCGGCCTCCAGAAAATGACCGACATATCACTGGAAGACAGCAAAGGACAGCAGGCTGCACAGCAACAGGCACGTGTTGTCAATGCCTTGAGCAAATACATCAATAATTTCGCTAATTATGAAGTGCTGCGCCAGGGAAGCACGGGGCGTTTGCTGACGCTGGAACTGGCTACGCTGAAGGCGACAGCTTACCTGCCTGCAGGATTCCCGGAAGAAAATGTGTATGGACAAAAAACCTGCATCATCGTCAAGCAGCGCAGCAATCCTTCAGACAAGCTTGATGCCTATGTCTTCACCAATGGCGGCCAGTCGATAGAAGAGGCGCAACTGGCTACGGTAGCGGCGACGGCGGGCCCCGGCAACGGCTACATACTCGCCGGGCAGGCGCGCGGTATCAGCTGGGGTCTGGACAGTGCCGAGCTGGCGCAACTGAACACCGCTACTTGTGCCGGCGGCAGCGCTGCCACAAGCGGTCATCTCGCCTCAGCACTTTTCTTTGATGGGCCCGGGCAGATGTCGACAGACTTTTTATATCGCAGCAAGATTCCGGCAAGACCAGAGCTCAATGCCATGACGACACCGCTGAATATGCGTGCTTTTGCTGTGGTGGCTGCATCTGATTCGCTGTGTAATTCTGCGGATAGTTATTCCCAGGGACGTATTGCGACAGAAAAAGACAGTGGTGCAGTATTGAGCTGTCAAAACGGGAAGTGGCAGCGCTCAGGATTTTGGAAAGACCCGGTATCCGATTTTTCTTCGCTGCCCATACTCGACAACAAACCTGGTGATGTCAGGAGCATCATCGATAAAGGGCTGGGATTCATGTGGGATGGCAGCAGCTGGAAACCCCTGGCCGTGGACCAGAACGGCAATCTCAGTGTGCCGGAAACCCTGACGACAAAAAAAGTGATCACCAATACCGCAGAACTGAGAGAGGTGGTCAATGAATATGAGGCATGCCAGTCAGGCAGTATCGCCAGGAACAGCCGTGGCATGATACTGAGCTGCACCGAAAGCAAGTGGCATAATCTCCACAATTTTTCGATGAACCCCACGCCGGTCTACTCCAATATCTGGGAAAACTATGGCATTGCCAGCCTGCTCGAATATCGCATCAATGTGAACGATCTGAATGGTGTGCGGCCACTTTTTTTGTCGGGCAAGACATTTTGTCAGGCGACCAGTAGTACTGAAGTCAATATCAGCATCAATTTTTTCGACAAATACGACCATCGTCTCGGTTATGCCGGGGAATGCGGGAGCAAATCTGACGGAGCCAATGGTTCCAAATCCATGCGTACGGCTTTGGGAATACAGAAAATACCCGAGAATGCCGAATACATCAAAGTATTGATACTGACAGGTTGTGGGTGTTATGCCCACCTCGACTATACTTACCTGGAGCTTGAGGTGTTTGCCAGCAATTATTGAATGGTGGAATGTTCGATGTATTCGCAACGTCAAGACAGGTCCGGATTCTTGCCACGATTGTTCAGTTTCTTACTGCCTGCCCTATTCGCATGTTATGTCGACCCTGCAATGGCTTGCTGGGAAGAGATAGGATATAAATACGGCATAGATCCCCGCCTGCTCTATGCGATCGCCCGTACAGAATCAGCAATGAAACCGGCGGCCCTTAATCGTAACAGCAATGGCAGTTACGACCTGGGTCTGATGCAGATTAACAGCAGCTGGCTACCGCGACTGAAGTCATATGGCATATCAGAACGGCAGCTTTATGAACCCTGCGTCAATATCGAAGTGGCAGCCTGGATACTGGCAAACAATTTCTCCCGTATGGGCGACCACTGGCAAGCAGTGGGCGCTTATAACTCGACCAAGCCATTACAGCGCTGGAAATATGCCAGCAAAGTCTACCAGCACCTGCCCTAAATAGAGCTTGGTTACTTGATAAAGGCGGGGCGCTTCAATTCTCGATTCCTGGCCCAACTCCCGGCCTTTTTTGATGGATGGCTGCCGCCCTGCCAGTTGCTGTCAATCACGCATCAACCTCACTGTATCGGGATGATGGAACTTCGGGTGCTGTCATGACACTTAAAGTTGTTGAGTATTGTTGAGAATTTCATGGCAACAGACTGCTTGAGCAATACTCTTCCAAACCGGGCCCTGCAACAAGACAAGGGCGCCATTCAGCTGGTGTACAGGTGGAAAGAGATGGAGTGATATTTGTCATGAAAAATAGAGATATGAGCAGCATGGATGACCTGGCATCAAACTTCCCGCCATTGGGCTTGCAGGGGCTGGCCAGGCTGGTGGAAGGTTTGCCGGCTGACACCGAAGTGAATGTTCTGGGTTTGTTGCTGGACGGCGTCATGACTTTGTCCAGCATTTGCCATGATGAAGTACAGTCTAGTCTATGCATTGTCGCTTATCCGCACGAACCTGGGATGCCAGTCTGTCGGTCGCTGGCAACACAGATGAGACTGGAATTCATGCAGACCGCTGTGGAATGCTGGGACAGCCTCTGGCATGCAGAGCTAGGGTGTCAGGTTTTTATCCGTAACATATCACTCGCTACGCTGATAGAAGACGTTGATATTCTTGATGCGATTCTGGATACCGCAGACATGCTTCGTCATGCAGCGCGATCGGATAGTACTGCAGAAGACAGAACTGCCTCTCACTTGAATGACACTCAAACAGTGAGAACAACTATCCATCCATAAATGTAATATGCTTGAATTACGCATACTGAATGGCCAGCTTGGCGGTCATCGCATGCCGCTCCTTGACAGCCCTTTGCTGATAGGCTCGGACCCGCGCTGCGATTTGGTGCTCACGGAATTGTCCGTGCAGGCATTTCACGCACTGGTCATACCAGCTTCAGGTCAAGCACATATCCTGGCTATAGCTGACAGACCATTGCTACGGCAAAAGAGGGCGGCAATGGAGTATTTCAGGGTGGGGATGGTATGGATGGTGCTTGCCGACGCGGATGAGACTTGGAATTACCCCGTTGACAGTGAAATTGAACAGGCGATTCTACTGGATGAACTGGCAACCACAATGCCGTCTTCAACCAGGCCGTTTCGTCAATACGTACTGTCAACGGTGCTGTGCCTGTCGACGCTATGGGCAATGGCCAGCGCCTGTCATGACCAGTTAGTTACGGGGATGCATCATGTCGACATGTCCCCAGGTTTGTTCGGGGCTTTGCCAACCGCGTCAGATCATGTTGCCGTGATTTCAAAAGAGTCGGCAAGCAGGGAGGTATCAAATCTACACTTGCAGGAAGAATTCAAGTCCAGGCTGGCGAGTGCAGGTTTGCTGAACCGCTTCTCTCTTCAGATGAGTGAAACTGAATGGAGGCTCTCGGCAACACTGGATGACACTGAGCTCAGGATTTTCGAACCCCTGTTTGTCCGTTTCATCCATGAATTTTCTGTACGCTTCCCGGTCTCTGCCAGTATACCTGCTGCCAGCACGCTATTACCTTTTACCATACGTCAGGTCGTTTCGGGGGCCAATGCCTGCATCGTTACTGGCGACGGCAGGCAAATGGCTGTGGGGGAAACCTATGCCGGTTTCCGCCTGGATGCTATCCACGGGACAGAGTTGACTTTTTCCGGCAAGCGCAGGGTCGTCCTTCATCTGTAAATGACCGAATGTGCAGCCTGCCACGGAAAGCCTGGGTTTTAGCGGATACTATTGAGGGCCTCATGTAGTTCCAGTCTGTTATAAGCGCAACGCATGGCATCCTTCGAGCTGATCACTTTTTTCGTCACGAGCTGCACCAGGACTTCGTTCAGGCTGCGTGACATATTATCGCTCTTGCGTTTCATCAATTCAGAAATCATGTGCAGCTTGTCGAGATCTGCGATATATGGCGCCGCCTGCTGGTTATTGTTGAAGATCATTTCACTGGCAAGCACGAATTCTTCGCCATCTTCGCTGGGTAGCAAACTCTGGAAAATCACACCGACCAGCGAATTCGACAAGGCAATGGCGCGCTGATTGCGCTGCTCTGAGGGAAAGAATCCCAGCAACTTCGAAATCGCACTGGCAGCACTATTGGTATGCATCGACGCCAATACAAGATGACCAGATTCCCCTGCATGCAGAACTGTGTCGGCGGTATCAAAATCCCGAATTTCGCCAACCATCAGGATATCGGGTTTTTGTCGCATGGCTTCCCTCAGCCCGCTGGAAAAACTGGCGGTATCAACAGGCACTTCTTTTTGTGAAATGATGGCCCGCTTGCGCTCCAGCTGATATTCGATAGGCTCTTCAATGGTGATGATGTGGGCACTGCGATTGCTGTTAAGGTATTCCAGCATGGCGGCAATGGTCGTGGTTTTGCCGGCGCCAGTGGGGCCGGTGACCAGAATGATGCCCTTGGCAGCTTCAAGCATGGTTTTTACATATAAGGGCAGGCCAGTCTGTTCCAGCGTGATCGGCTGCAATGGCAGGCGTCGTATCGATATCGTCACCTTATTGCCCGCCGAGACGCGATAGACATTGCAGCGCAGGCGGCAACTGGTCAACAGAAACGGGCGATCTATCGCCTGCTCAACTATTTTGTCTTCCCAGTCTTCGTCGATGGCCTGGAGGACGGGAGTCATGTCTTCCAGTAGCACGGGCTCGGCAGTCACCTGCTGCCATCCACGCGGCGTCTTGATCATCAGTGGCGTATCTTGCTCGATGTGGATATCCGACAGGGATTGGCCGGAGTTGACCAGTGCCACAATTTCCTTGAGCAAATCACGATGAAAAAATGTCTCGACACTCATGGATCACCTTTAGTCAATATTGTTGTACGCCTAATGATGCCAGGCATCGCCCTGATCCCTTGAGGACAGGTTGATGGCAGCATTACCTGTTGCGAATGGCAAGAGATACATAATCAAAGGCAGGACTGAGGAAATGATCCGCCGACAGAAACTTGTCGATTACTCCCTTACCGAGTGCACATACTGTAGCAGATGGGGAAAAAATTTCAGCCTATCCTTACGTATAGTAGGCAAGCTTTTGAAGTCACATTAGTCTTGGAGGTCGAGACCAAATACTATTTTTCTGTAAGCCTGAACACGATGCCAATGAATATCGCTTGCTATCTGCATACAGCCTGGCTGAATGAGTCTATCCGTAGCTTTCTCGCCAGCAGCGGCTTTCATTGTGAAAGGATGGCATCCAATATTGCACTGTCGCGCGCACTGTTGAACAAACAGTTTGACCTCTTGCTGATAGAAGATGGTGGAGCTGCCAGTGAGCGCGAAAAACTGATTTCATGGATTGAATGCCGCTATGGGGAGAGCACCCCGTTTATCGTTCTGTCAGGGCAGCGCAATGGGGAGTTCGCAGCACAGGTACTGGACGCCGGTGCAGAGGACCATGTGTATTTACCTGTAGAAGGCATAGAACTGGTGGCCCGGTTGAATGCAATTTGCCGACGACTGAAACTCAAATCGCATACCAGAAAAATCTGTCTTGGCGAGTTTATCGTCGATGCTGACACCAGGGTTTTTTGCTATCAGGGCCAGGCGATAGAGCTTACACCCAGAGAATTCACGATGGCATGGATGTTTTTTTCCAAGCCGGGAGTGTACATATCCCGTGAAACGATAGGCAATGCGATCTGGGGCGTAGATAGCGATATTGCTGGTCGTACCATAGAACAGCATGTTTACAAGTTGCGCAAAAAATTGCAGCTTAATGCTGGGCGTGGAGTGCTGATACGCACGGCGTACAGCCAGGGTTACCGGCTGGAGCTATGTTCTTCTTGATGCAGGACCTGTGCATGCAGTTGGGCTACGCAGCCAAAATTCCAGCACCTCGTCTTGCATTGCATCGTCAGGGATATTCGCGTGGTGCTCTGTGAATCTCCTGTTATCTGTGGTGATCTGAAAGCTGGAACCCGTGCTGATCGCATGGTCACTCATGCAGATATTCTGACAGGCCCGTATCGCACAGAGAGGTCGGGCAGTCCTCTCTCGTCAGCGGAGTCGTCATGATTAATTCACGCAATTCATCCATCTCGGTATTTCCTCAGGCAGCAAGTCAGCGCAATCTAGGTAATACAAGGCAAAACAGGATCTTACCAGATGCTGTTCATGCAACCGACGGATTTGCAAGATCGCCGGTGCACCATGGTGGTATCCGTGGCGGCTCCTCAGATGGTGGCAGGCGTCTGGAGATATTGAACCAGGCTTCGCCATCGTCTGCCCATGGCATGGAACAGAATGGGGTCCTGGCCTCATTGACGGATGAGCCCTTCTTCCCAAGGGAGGATACTTTAGTGCATCAGAAAAATCATCGCCATACGACAAAAATTTCCTTATATACTAAATATGAATAACGTTTATTCATGGCACAAGGGATAGGAATATCAGGATTTCTTCCGTGAATTCAATGACAGAAATGCCGCCGGGTATGACCGTTTTG
The DNA here is from genome assembly GCF_022568815.1 of Undibacterium paludis. GTDB lineage: Bacteria > Pseudomonadota > Gammaproteobacteria > Burkholderiales > Burkholderiaceae_D > Undibacterium. The sequence goes on from NZ_JAKZHX010000015.1 coordinate 48,974, forward strand.
AACTCGCTGTTTATCAGATGCGAAACATCCTTGAGCCAGGATGGAAGCCGGGGAGCAAGGCTTAAAGCCTGCTCTTGTTCAATGCCAGGCGAAGTACCAAAGCATTGCCTGTTTCGACTGCGTCTTGTGCTTTACCCGCTCACGATAGGATGAGAGTGCTTTAGTGAAAAGAGAGATTTACGCACTCTAACCCTGTCTCAATCTATGGACATGTAAGCTGGAAAATAATACTTAGCAATACTGTAATGGGCTGATAAAATTGGAAACGTTATCAAATCTTGATTTTCTGCCCATGCTTTATAAGAAGGCTGAACTCGTTACCGTATCATTAAAGTTCAAAGATATTTGCTTATCTGCCATTGAGGCAATGGGAATTATTGGTAAATTCTGGAAAAATTGGGTAGGCATCGGTCTGTTTGTATATGTGCTCGTGAGAACAGCGACCATGCTGCCCTATGTCGGCATTTTTATTTATGTTTCCCTGCCTGCCCTGTTTGGTGCACAATTGATTGCCATGTATCGTGATGCTGGTGACGGTCTGGCGCCACAATTGAGGGACTTGTTTGCTTTTCTTCGCTTGCCTGCTACGAGGATTTTGCTGTTACTGCTGCTGTCATTGCTGGCCTTTCTTGCACAGAGCCTGCTTCTGCTGCGTGCGGGCGCCTACCCAATTGGTAACACAACCTTTTTATCGCCACATCTAGGGGTCCTCGACTATATCCAGGCGCGTATCGCTACCCACCTGTTATTAACCATTGCCTTATTTTTGCCTGCTTTAATCGTTCTGACCAATTATCCGCTCAGAGATGTAGTACGACTCAGCCTGTTCGCCCTGCAGGGTAATTTGCCCCTGCTACTGTTCCTTTTTGCTATTAATGTTTGCGTGGATCTTGTCATTGCCGGGACCTACAGCGCCATGGCCAGGTCCTCAGAATGGGTCACCATGCCGGTGATGCTGCTGTTCACCCTGTGGATGCCGGCATTTCGCTATGTTATTGCATGCAGGGTCATAGGCAGTCACTTGCACCTCTCTCATCACAGAACTTAACCCTCCGTTTAAAAGACTTGTCTGCACGGCCTGGGAACCATGTGGATGCCGGCGCTACTCATGTACTGAGCTGCCGGATATGTCATCACCCATTCTGGCGAGCATCCGTCAGCATTGGGATGACTTCTTAATGCTATTCCATCATGTGCGTTCTGAGGATATCTATGACTGTACCTGTCAACGACAATGCGCTGCGTGCCATCAACGTCTCAAGTGAGGCAAAGTTACAGCTGGAAATGACGACGGCAGAAGCCAGCGAAGCTGCGCAATTCAAGGCAATACTGGATCGCCACCTGATTGCCGCCAGGCAAGGCAAGCTGGCAAGCGAGGCAAGTGCGCCAAATTCTTTGGGCAATGCCCTGATGGAGAGAACAAGGGGACTGGCGTCAGAGATCAATAAAGACCAGGCCGCAGTTTCCAAAATGCTGGAGCAGGCAACCCGTAATGGTGACTCCATGCAAATGATGAAGGCCATGCTGGCATTGAATGACTACCAGATGCGTGTGCAATTCATTTCCAAGACAGCATCCAAAGCCAGCGGCGCGATCGACCAGCTCACTAAACTGCAATAATCCATGAGTACCGACATGATGAAAAGTTGCATCCAGTCCGCCGTGAACAGGCATCAATTTTGCAGGGTGCTCCTGCTTTTTTTCCTTGGCTTCTTGTCAGCCTGCAGCGAGAAAGTGACTTTGCAAGCTGGCCTGACAGATAGCGAGGCCAATGAGATTACTGCCTTGCTCAATAAAAATGGAATGGATGCGAGAAAATCAAGTAGCAAGGAAGGCATAGTTCTCAGTGTTGCGGAAAGCGATATTTCCAGGGCTACACGCGCCATGATGGCGGCAGGTCTGCCCCGGAAGAAAAGTACCAACCTGGGCAATATTTTTAAAAAAGACGGGATGATCTCGACACCTCTCGAAGAGCGTGCGCGTTACATATATGGTTTGTCTGCAGAACTGGAAGCGACCTTGCAGCAATTTGATCATGTCATTTCTGCCCGCGTTCACGTTGTTTTACCGGAGCGTATCGCACCGGGCGAGCCAATACAACCTTCGTCAGCAGCTGTCTTCATCAAATACCAGCCACCTTTTGATGAAGATGCCGCTATACCGAAGATGCGCAATCTGGTGGCTTCGAGTATCCCCGGACTGAGCGGTGAAGAAGGCAAGGCTAAAGTCTCTGTCGTCATGGTCCCGGCGGAAGCACAGGGGCAAGGTGTGGAGTGGACCAAGGTAGGACCATTCAGTGTACAAAGCGATTCTGCCCGGGGACTGGGATGGACAATAGCCGGATTGCTGATGCTCGCACTGGCCAGTGGCGCTTGTGCTGTCGCGGCTCTTCTTTCTGGCCGGCGGCAGGGGCAACAGTGGTTACGAACCGGCCCGGAGCAAACGGGTCATGTCGACGACGCAGTCAAACCTGTCAATCCCTAGATGTACAAAGGCCGGATCATGCCTGACAAACTGATGAAACTGGACGACAAATTTCTGGACTGGTGGTTTGCGCCTTGGAAAAATTGCGCAAGACCTGTTCCCTGGGCTGCCGGACTGGGCGAATTTGCGCTACGCGATGGCTATCGCCACTGGTGTAATCAGGCGGGCGTGACACCCGCCGTGCCAGCTGAATTTGACGCGGGCTGGTGTGAGCTGGCGGCGTTGTCAGCCCCGGCTGTGCTCGCTACGGCCAGACTCTATGCTGGCATGCTCCTGCATGATCAACCAGGACATGTCGCCCTGCGCCAGTTGACAATTGACCAGAAGCGATGGTGTTTTGGCATAGGGGCTATACAACCAGTGAGATTATTATCACATGATAATGTGGCGACACTGGAAGAAATTGGTCTTCATGAAATTGCACACTGGCTTGAGCATGGTTTTCCTGGGTTCTGGCTACGTCTGCGCTTGTCGCTCCCGGCCATGTTTGACGACATGCATCCATGCCGGACTGAGTTGATTAACATGCAGTCCCTGTCTTCACGAAGCGTACGTGCACGACGTTGCATATTGCTTTGCAGTCAGCGGGCATTGACAGTTGAAATGGAAACACAGGGACATCTTGTATGAAGCAATTTTGCAGAGATCAGATACGAACTGACCCGCGCCTGAGAGCAGAGCAAGGCATATTGAAAAGTGCAGATATGTTGCAAATAATCCGCGCTCAAGATATGGCTGGACAAATTGTTGCGGAAGCCAGGGTAAAAACTTTGCAGGCTCGTCAGCAGGCGCTGGAGGAGTGTCAAGCTCTATTGGATCAGAAGAAACTGCAATGCCAGCAGGGTGCAATGGCGCTATTGCAAGCCCTGAAAGACGAAAGGGAGAGATTTTTCTCAGAAGCTGGAGAATTGGTGCTGACGCTGGTCAGAGCCATGTTCGATCGGCTGGTCGGGGAATGCACCCCGAAAGAGCGGCTGCTGGCAGCATTACGCCATGTCATGCAGGAGATGCCTCCTGATTTGCATGCGCCTGTCTTGAAAGTACATCCTGCCGATCTGGAGCATTTGTCCGATCAGCAATGGGAAGTCCAGGCAGATGTCAGGCTGACGCCCGGAAGTTGTAGCCTGGAGACCGCAACCGGTGTCTGGCATGTGGATTTTGCACTGGCAGTTGAAGAACTGCGCAGTCTGCCAGTCCTCGAGGGACCCGGGCCTGTGACGGCATTCTGCGATGCTGCTACCTGAGAACGGCGGGATGAAGATTGTTCACATCACTTGGAGCAGAAAGCAACATCATGCCAACAGATATTTCAGTACCCGCAAGCAGGCCGCCAATTCTCAGTCCAGGACAGCAGTCTCTGGATAATATAAACAATCTCCATGCGACATCGACACCCTTGTCATCTGACGGTGGAAGTTTGGCAAGAGCTTTCGGGAGTCGGTTCGAACACAAACTCAGGGGGCTGATGAAATCAGCCGGCAGCGAGTTTTCAAATATTGCAAAGAAAAAAGCCGATCTGCAAACCTGTCATGAGCAACTCCAACTGGAAACCGAGAAATTTCAAACGGCTTATCAGAAGGTTAAACAGCAATGTGAGCAGAATTTTGATGCATCTGAAACTGGTCAGGAGCTCATCAAATTTCGTAGAGGTCTTAGAGAAATTGAACATGATTCCGCATATCTGCATGGTACACCTTCGTATCCGAGTGATGTGGAAGCAATGAGAACGAAGGTAGATAAGCTGGAAAAATTCAAAGAAAGTGAAGTCTCCACAATGATTAAGAGTCATGCTGATGCCGATGGCTGGGGACAGCCTTTGGAACAGCTGGCGACAAAAATAGAGCAGCTGCAGTCAGAAATCGCACGTGATGAACCTACACCAGAAAATATGCTGAAAAAGCATGAAGCCATGGCCAATCAGCAAATGGCCTTACAAGCCAGCATGACGGCTGTCAACAATCTGCAGAGCATGGTCACGACGGTATCACAGGCGCAGACTGCCCAGATCGCTGCATTCATGAATCAGATACTCGATGACATCAAGGCCATTAACGAATTGATGAAAAAAGGCGGGCGCACCATGACTGATGCCATCGGCTGATGGAACTGGCGGCACTGATTGACGACTCATGAAGGCAGTACATCATTCTTGCGATTCTTTTTCAACCCGGAAGGAAATCATCATGAGTAATAACTCCAATCCCGCCCTGCAGGGCCTGGCGCGTCTGAATGCCAGGTATGACGAGCAGGCTGCCAGCATCGTCGATTTCAATGAAAAGCAAGCTCTTGGTGAAGAGCCGGACCCAGCGCATTTCATGCATTTGCTGGAGCAGCGCAGCGTGACACAGCAAGCCATGGAAGCACAGTTCAAGCTCTATGAAAAGCCGCTGAAAACGGTCATGAACGAGACCAAATAAACGTCATGAGCCAAGACATTGATGTGCATGCGTGGCTGGATGAACTGGCTACAGACGAGCTTGTCCGGATCGACGGTTACAGTGTGTATCTGCGGCTTTATCCTGATGGCGCCGAACTGGGCCTGCATTTACAGGACGATGTGAATCTCGCGCAAATCTCGCAGGCAATGCAGGCCGGTTTCAGTCATGCACTGGACCATGCTGCCGGACTGGCCCTGACAGAGGACGGGAACATACTGTTATTGTCGCAATGGTTACCTGCAGTAAGTGGATGGTTGCAGGCAAGTGCCGCCCTGGAGTCCTTGCTGGATCTCGCAGCGCAGTGGCGTGCCGGCATGCATCAGAATCAGGCCGTACCACAACCAAGAGTTCTTGCGAAAGAACAACGCATGCGGGCGCATCTGCAAAACCTGACATACGTTTTACCATAACCTGAAAGGAAAACCATCATGAGCATGTCCGTACAAAACCCTGGTGACCCTAATCCGCTTCATTCTGCCATTCCAGACGATGACGATGGACCGCAGGTATCTGATCCATCCAAACCGCTCAAGGCACCGAAGGGCATAGCTGAAGATGCCGCAGCGGATGATGATATTTAACTGCAGCGTCTACGGGCTCACTGACAGCAGCTGCACGCTGTCAGTCCTGCCAGCGTCACTCATGACGCAACGCAGGATGTAAGCATAGAAGAACAACAGAAAGAATAAATGATGAACGTCAACTCTTCACAGGCGCATATCCCTGCCTTATCAGAACTGCCTGCTTCGCGTCCGCATAGCAATGATGAAATGACTGACGCTGACAATAAAAGGATGCGCGCGTCGTCACCGACGTCCGCCCCCGCACCTGGTGAGCGTGCAGTCAGGCAGCGACTATTGCAGAGCGCAACACAGTCGACTCAAGCTGTAACGCCGATTGCTCAAGTCGCTCAACAGGGTGCACTTGAAATTCTGGAATCGCTTTCTCAAAAATTGAAAAATCATCCTGGTGCAGAAGATGGTGTTGTACAGGTGAATTATCACGGCTGTGATCTGGGGGCCGTTTGCTGGAACTGGGTATTGCATGGAGCCGAAGATGGTATACATAGCGACCCGCGCCCTGACACTGGCGCACGTATTCTTCGCCCAAATAGTACAAGTGCAAAGACAAGAGACCTGGAGAACATGTTGAAATCCCATGGTTTTGAACTGAATGAACAGAGCAATCTTAAGGTAGTTGCTTACTATGAGGCAGCGCTGAGAAAAGGCGGCAGTAGTAACCCTGTCTGGAATCATGTCGAGTTTGAGTATGACGATCAGATCACCATTACCAAAGGGAGTGGTGAAGCGCTTAAAGCCAATACAGGGGAAACAGATATGCCTGGTATGGCTCCCATAAAAATTGGTATCGAAGCTAGCAGTCTGAAAGACGCGCATTTGAAAGCATTCAGGGGTTTTCTCGCAGAAGAACCCCGGGTGCTGTAACAGCGTGATCCATGTTATCAGCTACATGGTCAGCTCACCAGCTTCCTGGGATTGCAGTTCAATATCAAGAGCAACAGAGCAACGACCCAGGATATGGCTGGAATGTACATTTGGGAGATGGGAGTATCAATGAAACTTGAACGCTTAAATAAAGTGATACTGTGCATTTCGGCCTTACTCATACTGTTGCTCTCGCAAGAAGCCAAGGCAATGACACCCGTCGAATGGAAGAACACAGGCTTTGCAATTGACAGCAATAACATGACGCTTGGCGAGGTGCTCAATGAATTTGGCAAGACTTATGGCGTGCGCATACACAGCAAGATTCGCGACCAGGTGAGCCTGAAGGGCAAGCTCAAAGCAGATAATGGCAGCGATTTTCTTGACAGGCTCATGCATACACATGACTTTCGCTGGTTTGTTTATGGCGGCGTGCTTTACCTTTCACCCAAACATGACAACCAGTCCATTCGCATTGAAGTCAGCGAAGATACGGTGCAGGACGCGAAATCAGCGCTTCAGGGGGTTGGTTTGTTTGAGCCAAAATTTGGCTGGGGTGAACTGCCTGATGAAGGTGCAATCATTATCAACGGGCCGACTGAATATGTCCGTCTGATTCAGGGCATCTTGAAGCCTGAAACCAGGGCCGCTGCCCGGCGTGAAAAAAAAATCATGCTTTTTAAACTGAAATACGCAACAGCGGCAGATCGTGTCATTACCACTCGCGGCCAGAAAGAAACCATACCAGGCGTTAAAACTTTGTTGACGAGTCTGCTCAATCAGGATGGGCAAGAGCGCAACAGGGATGGCAACGAAAAATTCGATATCGGAAGTGAAAAACGCTCACGGCTGGCCAAGGGGCAGAAAGCTGACTACGCAGGAAAAGAGAGCGACATCAGTGCGGGTAATAGTGGCGCGCGCAATGGTGACAATGAACGCAACAGTTCCGGCGCTGCCAGAAAATCTGCGATCGCAAGAGAAGACAAACCACGCATCGATGCTGACACTGCCCTCAATGCTATCGTCATCTTCGACTACGGTGATAAGCATGAGATGTATAAAGATTTGCTGGCAGAGCTTGATGTCGAGCCACAACAGGTCGAAATTGAAGCACTTATCATTGATATCGAACGCAGCAAGCTGGCGGAAATGGGTGTCGAATGGGGGGTTAATGCTGGCAACACTGCGGTTACCCTGAATGCAGGGCGCAGCGACTCCAAGGGTGTCGAGCTGCCTGTTCCGGGTTCGTCACTCTTGATCAATAATCTCGGGAAGTTTTATGCTCGCCTGAAAGCAATGGAAGGCAGGGGAGAAGCGCGGGTATTGGGAAAACCTACCGTATTGACACTCAACAATGTGGCAGCTGTACTGGACCTGAGCCAGACTACGTATGTACCTCTGGTAGGGGAACGTATCGCCGACCTTGCCAATGTCACCGCAGGCACCATGTTGCGCGTTGTACCCCGTGTATTGCAGGAGGGGAAAAAGACCAGGGTAAGACTGGAAGTTGATATCGAAGATGGTAGTCTGGGGGACAATAATCCCAGTTCGAATGTGACACGTTCCTCCATTAGCACGCAGGCGATTATCGACTTGCAACAGACTCTGATGATAGGTGGCTATCATCTGGAATCCAGGTCGCAGAAGCAGCAGAAAATACCTGGCCTGGGTGACATGCCTCTGATTGGTGGGCTGTTCAGGAGTCAGGATAAATCTGTCGTTGAACATGAACGCCTGTTCCTGATCACGCCTCGTCTTGCTTCTGCAAGTGGAATGGAGGCCAGCGAAAATTCCAGTGCATCGACTGAGGCCAGACGTATTTTGACGACTCCTAAAGAAAGCTTGCCACAAGCTCGCCAGGACGAAATATCCACATCCCCGGCTACAATCAAGGTGAAAACAGGAGTACCTGGTGAAGAAAATAAGAACGATGCGGTAGTGACTGCCGATCTGCCAGAAAAACATAAACTGGAGCTGAAACTGAGTGAGAGTCTGAGCTTGCCCAGGCCTCAGCGCAGTAGTCAGGTCAGAAAGCTTGCCAGTTTATAGTGTAAGCTTTGATAGCGTGCTGTATTAATAAAAGCGGACGGGTTCGTTGTGCAGGCTAGTGCTTAACTTAACGCATTCCAGGCAGGCTTACCCCGGGTAACCACTTTTTATAAATGCGTTCAAAGCTACCGTCTGCTCTCATGTCATCAAGCGCCTTTTGCCAGCGGATGGCGACACTATCCGGTGTGTCACGTGAAAAGGCGATGTACTGGACTGCTTGTGCAATGGTTGCGCCAGTCTCTATATCACCGGCATTGACACCGGCAGCTACCAGGGTATCGGCAAGCGTCACATCATCAAGCGCCATCAGAGGTGCCCGCCCTGCCACCAGCATGCGCACGGCATCGTTTGGCGTAGGTACAGAATTGATATTGTTGAAACCCATGCCACGCAGCATTTGCTGCAGATACCATTCTCGCGGAATCAGGATGCGTTCAGCATTTCTGGCCTGTTCCAGGCTTTCAAAACGCAATCCGCCACGGCGGGAATAAAAGTGCGCTGTGGTTGCCGAGACCGGGCCTACCCATTTGAATAATTTTTCCCGTTCCGGAGTACGCGTGGTGACGAACAATCCTACATTGGGTGTTGTCGTTGCATAGGTATAAGCCCTCGCCCATGGCACGACTTCGATTGGTGCCGTTATGCCGAGACGACTCATGATCTCTTCAACTACTTCCGTGCCAAGGCCGGCAGCTTTTCCTTTTTGCAAAAAACTGATAGGAGGGTATTCTTCAGTGTAGAGCCTGAGTTGTGTTTCTTCTGCCATTGCGGTCTCTACAGCCACCATTGCCAGCATGCAGAACAACAGTGCGGTTACTATGCGAACCGGCAGAAAAGACACGATTTTCTCCTCTTTGTATGTCTCGTTCCAATATATGCGGGCAGTAAATGGAAGTCAATCCTGTGGACAGTGGTATGTCAAGCCCTAAAGCCTGCCAACTTCGTCAGCTTACAGGCCAATGTTCTTGGATGGCGTATTAACTCGCACTGTTTTTTAGTATGAGAACAAATGTTGATAATTGTAATTTATGCTGGATAATGCATGCCATGCACCACACTTCCCTCATCCTGAATTGCTCAGAATTATCTGGTGTGCCCCATCTTTTAGGTTTTTTACATGACTTTCGAATCTCTCGGCCTGACACCTGAACTATTGCATGCCGTAAAAGCAAGGCAATACGCTGAACCAACTACGGTACAAGTCCAGGCGATTCCGGCCGTATCCGGCGGTGGTGATGTGCTGGTCCTGGCTCAGACGGGGTCAGGCAAGACCGTTGCCTATACCTTGCCATTATTGCAGCGCCTACAGACCGAACAAGGTGGTGCTGGCAAGACACGCAGAGTGAAAATCCTGGTGCTGGTACCCACGCGGGAATTGTCCAGCCAGGTCGGACAAACCATGGAAGCCCTGGCTGAACACTTGCCCAAGCCCCTGAAGATTGCCGTCATTTATGGCGGTGCTTCAATCAATCCGCAGATGATGCACTTGCGGGGTGGTGCTGATGTTGTTATCAGTACGCCTGGTCGCCTGCTTGATTTGCTCGACAATAATGCCCTGCAACTAAGTGATGTGCAGACCCTGGTGCTGGATGAGGCTGATCGCCTGCTGGACCTGGGCTTTGCCGATGAAATCAAGCGCATATTGGCCTTGTTGCCTGCGCACAGGCAGAATCTGTTTTTCTCGGCGACTTTTCCGCCCGCGGTCAAAAAACTGGCGCTGACCCTGTTGCATGAACCAGTGCGCATTGCGATTTCTGATATCGTCGCAAACAATCCGGACATAGTGCAAAGAGCGATACAGGTCGAAAGTAATAAGCGCACCCGGCTGCTCGCCCATCTTGTCAGGGAGCAGCAGTGGGGCAGGGTGCTGGTTTTTGTTGCGACCAGGTATGCCAGTGACACCGTTGCTGCCAAGCTGCAAAAAGCAGGTATTAAGGCCGCGGCATTTAATGGTGATGCCAGTCAGGGCGCGCGCCAGCAACTGCTGACTGACTTCAAAGCCGGTCAGTTACAGGTATTGGTCGCGACGGACCTGGCAGCACGCGGCATTGATGTTGAAGGCTTGCCTGCCGTTGTCAACTATGATTTACCACGTTCAGCCGATGACTATATACACCGCATAGGCCGCACCGGTCGCGCCGGTGCCAGCGGTGTAGCCATCAGCTTCATCCTGGCTGAACATGAACTGCATTTCCGCCTGATAGAAAAACGCCAGGGCAAACGCGTGCTACGTGAGACTATTGCCGGTTATGAACCAGTCATGCTTGCTGCGGCTGTTGATGCCGCCACCTTGCCTGATACCGCACCAACTGGCGGCATCAAGGGCAAGCGCAAAAGCAAGAAGGACAAGCTGCGTGAACTGGCTGCCAGGACTGATCAGTGATGTATTCTTCTGATGGCCGTCTCAAAGGAGCTTACTGACAATGTACCAGCGCCACATTGGCGACACCACCAGTCGTATTCGTCGCCGAGTTATTGTCACAGACGATATTCCCAATCAATCCTGACTGTACATTGATGCCATAACCCTTGGTATTGAGGTTGAAGCGGTTGCTGCTGAATTTATTGTTCTTTCCCCATCCTGTGTAGGCCTGATGTATCTGGAAACCGTCAAGCAGGTTTTTATCACTGGAGGTGGGATGGTTGTTGACGGTATTACCTGTGATTGCGTAATTATTGCCTTTGACATCAATCACGCTGTCGGCATAGTTTTCACCGCTGATGCCGCTGCCGTCAAAGGTATTGCCCTGTATCAGGCCATCGGATGAGCCTTCCTTGATATCTATGCCCTCGGCCCTGACATTCGGACCTATGCTGTTCGTCAGCACTTTGTTGCGGTCGCTCTTGTCCGGGTTGCATGAAGTGTAGGTGCACCAGTTGGAATTGGCAGATCCTATATACACGCCTTCACCAAAACCAGCCTGTTTCTTGCCGGTGTTATAGATGTGGCTGTTCTTCAATACATTGTCCGTGCTGAAGGCGCGAAAATGTATGCCTTCATCATCCACATCATGCACCGTCAGGTTTTGCAACACATTGTTGGTGGAGGTATCGAGAATAATGCCCTTGCCAGAATTATTGATGGTGATGCCATCAATGATCCAGTAGTTGGCATGATCGAGATACAGGCCATAGCCGCCACTGTTTGCCAGTACTGCGGCAGATGACCCGGCAGGGCCGGTCAGTTGTATGGGCTGGTCAGCTTTGCCGCTTTTGTTCTTGATGACAAACTTGTCTTTGTAAGTGCCGGCGGCCAGTTGTATCACATCTCCGGCCTTTACCTTGCCGATGGCGTCTTGCAATTCCTTGGCGTTTGTTACCCTGTATGTCGTCGCCTTTGCTGGCAGTGTAACTGCTAACAGGGTGCAAGTGATGAATGTCAAAGCCGGTTTCAGAATAACTGTTTTGCTATTTGGTTTTGCAGATAACATGATGTACTCCTTGCTTGTGTGGATGGAATGAGATCTCGCTTGAAACAACAGACGGCAGAAAACCATCCGGCAGAATTGCCGGAATCTGGAAAGAAGGGAAATGCCAGATTTTCTCAAGACCGTGATGAACAGCGTCGGCTATTCATCACGGTGTTCAAATTACTGAAGATACTCAGAATTTTGCATCCAGCCTGACGCCGACATAGCGAAAGGCATCGCGGGCTGGTGTCCAGGTGGTGTTGGTCACTGTCAGCACAGGATTGGGGGCCTTGCTGCTCCAGCTGCCGACGCCGGTAAAACCGGTATTGGCATAGTGGCGGTCAAACAGGTTGTTGATGAAGAAGCTCAGTTTGTACTTGTTCATTTTGTCCTTGATGCCAAATCCTATATTGGTGACGCTGATGGCCGGCACGGCCAGCGATGGGTCCTGGTTCAGATTGGTGAGGACATCGCTCTGATAGCGTACGCTACCGGTGAAGAAGGCGTCGAAGGGCAGGTTGCTCAGGTGCAGGTCATATTGTCCACCGATATTTGCCTTGATCCTGGGGGCATTGGGCATTCTGGCGCCAGCCAGGTTCTGTACATTTTGCCCACCATATTGTGCGGACTTTAACTGGCATTCGGCATTGAAACCGCCGTTTGGGCTGCCAGCGACGTTATAGCAGGGCGCATTCGGGAAATCAGTGATCGTTGCATCGGTATAAGCCAGGCTGCCGTTGATGATCAGGTCCCTGGTGACCAGTGCTGAAACATCCATCTCCACACCGCGCGTCTGTACACCACCCACGCTATTGAGGCGGGTCACATAGGTAGTGGTGCCGGGCAGGTAACCGCCAGAATTTTGCTGGTAATCGCTGAACTTGCTGTTGAAAGCTGCGATATTCAAGGTCAGGCGGTTGTCAAGGAAATTGCCTTTCAAGCCGATCTCAAAGGTTTTGGCAGTTTCTGACTTGACCGGTTGCTGGGCTGCCGTTGCTACATTCAAGCCGCTGGTCAGATCATAGGCCAGACCCTTGTAACCGGTGGAGCCCATCGCATACACCATCATGTTCTTGTTGACCTGATGTTGCAGGCTCAGCTTGCCGGTAGTGGCATTTTCGGTATTGTCGAGGCTGGAAAAGAAATCGGTTTGCACATAGGCGCCAGGTGGCGGTGCGCCGACAGAAAAACGATAACCCGAGGTTTCGCGGTTGTAGCGCAAGCCGGCCAGCAGACTGAAATCCTTGGCAAAGTCCCATGTCGCCTGGCCAAACACAGCGTTGTTGACATTATAGGTATCGGTGAAATACTGCACAGGTGTGGTCAGTGCGATGCCGTTGTAGCCGCGTACGAAATGCCGCTCTATGGAATTTTTACCATACCAGTAACCGAGTACATAACGTATTGCACCCTTGTCATTCGAGGTATAGCGCAATTCCTGGGTTTGCGATTTCACATCAAAGCTGCCGTACTGTATATACCCGGCATTGACACCGGCAGCCTTGCCATTTGCCAGAGGGTAATAGAACAGGGTAGGGACATCGACAAAATCCTGGTCGCGACTGTCATTGGCATAGTAACGGTCTACCGAAGAGATCGAGGTCAGCGTAGCGCCATCCGCAAATGAATAAGTGAATTTCAAGCCGGCTCCACGGCTGGTCGATGTCTGGCCCGTCATGGCATCGTTACGCACAGCCGTATTGTATGGGCCTATATTGATACCGTTGAGCAGGGTACTGGCGGGCAACTGGGCGATATTGGACAATAAACCACCCGCCGGTGTCAGGCTGGTGATGGCCAGCACACAACAGGAGGTGACAGTGCTGTTATAGCGCGGTGAAAAATCGATGTCCAGATTGTCGGTTGGATGCCAGCTCAGTTTCGCCATGAAGGTCTTGCCGCCGGAACCATTGACCTTGCTGCCATCGGTCAGATTATTCACGTTACCGGGGAAACGGGTATCGCTGGCAGTGACGCGAAAACCGAATTTTTCCGAGAATTCGCCACCGTAGCTTGCGCCTATACGCCATTCGCCGTCACTGGTGTACAGACTGCTGATGTTGCCAGACAGCGGACCAGAAACAGGTTTGGTCACGATATTGACGGCGCCGGCAATCGCGCTTTTACCGAACAGGGTGCTTTGCGGACCTTTTAAAATCTCTATCCTGGCGATATCTGTCAGATCCTGGAAAGCCTTGACCTGCATACCCATGGGGATGTCGTCAATAATGACGGCGACATCAGCCTCAACACCTATGCCTATCGAGGTTGTACCTATGCCGCGCATATTGATGCCGTTATTGGCCGGGGTCGATCCATAGGTGATGGACAGGGCTGGCGACAGGTTGATCACATCGGCGATTTCCCTGACATTGTTACGTTGCAAAGTGGCGTCGCCAAGCACCGAAATGGCCATCGGCACGTGTTCAAGTTTTTCTATGCGTTTATTGGCTGATACGACGACTTCATTCAGCTTGCCTTCACTGGATTCTGTCGTTGTGCTTTGCTGAGCTTGGCCAATTTGCGCCAGACTCAACAGGGCCAGGCTGATGGCAAGGTGCAAGGGCTTTAATTGAAGCGGTTTGTCATGTGATTTTGTTGACATTGTTGTCTCCTGATTTTGTTGTATTTTTGCGCTGCTTAGTTTTGTGCAAAAGGGTGATCCCCTCTTGCGGATTTTTTGTTCTGACTTATTGATATTGCATGGTCCATTTGATGATCAGCGGCGTGACGGGGATCAGTTGTTTGCTGGTGCAAGTGATCAGGCTTTTGAATGGACCAGAGGGGGTCTGGAAATAAGTGTCGTTAACGAGTTTTTTTACCGAGCAATATTCAAGACCCTCGACACTGAATTTTGTAATGCCACCCTGGCTGAAACTGATGCTGTTGCCATCGATACTGGCTTCGTCAGAAAAACTGGCAAATTCCAGGCTGACCTGTCTGATACGGGCGGTACCGGTTTGCTGATATTCATCGGTTCTTGAAATGCTGCCTGGTGCAAATTGATAACGACTTTGCAGTTTGACGCGTGTATCTTTTTGCGGTGATTTTGTCTCAGCTGTCATGCGTGTCAGTCCGTCTTGCTGATATGTCAGGTACTGACCCTCTGCATCGTTTGTGGTCTGGATATTCTTGATGAAGGCGGTAGCAATCAGTTCCGTACCGTCGTCGAGCGTCAGTTTGGGGAGTAATTGCGGATGAGCGAAACCACTGT
This sequence comes from Undibacterium paludis, assembly GCF_022568815.1. Taxonomy (GTDB): domain Bacteria; phylum Pseudomonadota; class Gammaproteobacteria; order Burkholderiales; family Burkholderiaceae_D; genus Undibacterium. Next base: position 64,014 of record NZ_JAKZHX010000015.1, read on the forward strand.
CCGGAATGCCGGCAATCAGCTCACTGGAAAATGGCAAGGCATAGTATGGGCTGTTCGCATGCTGCCCGGGACCACCATTTGCCAGCAACAGGCTGAACACATGCTGGCGGTCGCGATAAGTGGCCAGTGCCCTGTCATATTCGCCACGTGCAAACCAGTCCAGCCTGAATCGGGGTTGTGTCTTGTCAGCCCAGGCTTGCAGATCAGACTTGGGTATGGTTTGTGCATAGCCCATCTTCACCCAGATGGCATTGGTTGTCAGTAACTGGTGCAGCAGCGAGAAATTTTCACCAAGTACGCGATGGACGCCACGATAGGCATCGGTCTTCCTGCCCTTGCTCCACAGATCAACTGAATGCAATTGCGGGTCGTACCAGAAGCTCCGGAACTTGTTGAAGATGCGGGTGGAATAGGCGTAGGCATAATCTTTTTCTTCTGCCGTCAGGACACCGAGATAGGCAGAGGCGGACAGGATTTCCAGTATGGCGGTATCACCATAGGCGCCTATGCTGCGGCCAAAACTGAAACCATCGCCATGTGTGTTGCTCATCGCCAGAGCGATGTCGGCTGCTTTTCTGAGCTTGAGTTTCAGGTCGGGTCGAACTTCTTTACCGGTTTCTATCAGGCGGTGACAAATTTCGGCAATCAACAAGATGCTGTAGCGATCAAAGCGACCTTCGCCGTCGGTTTCGTCAGAGAACCCGTACTGGCCCGAATGGGCATCGTAGTGTGTCAGCAATTTGCTGAGCAACTGCTCACTGCTGGCAACGCTTTCCCAGCCCAGCAACATGCGCAGTCTGGCGACTCCAAAGGCCACGCCATAATAGTTGGTCGGTAAGTTGATCAGCTTCAAGTCGCTGACGTTGACGAAGCTGCGCCAGTCAAGTTGCTGTTTGAGTTTTGCCAGCGTAGCGGGGCTGACGGCGTGCTCGAGCAAACCAGCCTCATGGATCTGATGCAGTGCCAGAAGGTAGTAGTAAATACCCCAGCTGTGATTATCGAGTGCTACTGTCATGTCAGCTATATCATGAAAATTTTTCAGTGCCTGCTCACGGGCAGGCGTGGCTGCCGTGGTATTGAGCAGGATATGCGCCATGCCCGTGGCAATTTTCCCCGGCAGGAATTTGTCTTTGCCATTGAATGCCGGGTAACCTGCCAGCGTAGTTTGCATTCTTTCGTTCAGCAGTTTTTGCGCCAGAAAATCCAGTTGCGGATACAGCGCCTCCTGTACCAGGTAATTCATGGGCTGCTGTACCGGTGTGGTGACTGGTGGCGCGACTTCGCTGCCTGCCATGCCTGCATGGACATGCTCATTCAAGAGCAACATGCTTGCGCACACACTTAACCTGACCAGGATTTGATTGCGGCAAACCATACATCTCCTCGCTTGTTAGCTGTTTCCCGTTATCAACCTCGGAATAGGTTGATTTTTCAATTTAGGAAAACGTTTAACTAAAATAGTAGTTGAAATCAAATTGAAGGTAAACCTGATTTTTAAAATTTTCTCCAGACAGCGTGATTTGAATCGGCGAATGGCAAAGAGAGGTATGCAAAAATGCAGGCCGCGCTTCGTCTGGCCTTGAGTGATATGAAATTAAATGTAAAACGTTTTCTTATTTTGTCGTTTTTTTGCACAAGACCTTGCTGTGCTTAAGCATGCTTTAGTCGTTGTCCGTTCTACTTTATCTGTTTATTTTCTGTTCATGACCGACGAACGCAGCACCAGTTGCGGCGCGATCGTGGTCAGGCCTGTGCTGGTGTCGCCATTGATCATGCTGATCAACTTGCGCATGGCAGTGACACCCATTTCTTCACTCTGCAAGTCGACCGAGGTCAATGGTGGCGAGGTATAGCGACCATATTGGATATTGTCGAAGCCGGCGACCGAGACATCCCCGGGGATGTCGAAACCAAGATTTTGTGCTTCTTTCATGAAACCCAGCGCCATCAGGTCGTTGTAGCAAACCACAGCGTCAGGATGCTTCTTCCCCAGCATGATGGACGAGCACAGACGTTCTCCTTCAGCAGCTGAAGGAGAATTGGTATTGTAGATATCGACCGTGAGCTGGTGCTCGGCGGCACATTCCTGCAGGCCGCCATAGCGTTCTTCGTCACGCCTGGACTTGCTGAAACCAAGGTAGGCGATACGCTTGTGGCCCAGGGTAATCAGGTGCTGGGCCAGCATATAGGCGCCCTTGTGGTCATCGCTGCTGACGCAGGGAAAACCAAGCTGGCTGTGACGGCCAAAGAAGACCAGTGGTTTTTCCAGTTGCCCGGTCCAGCTGAGTTCGGCCTCACTCGTACGCGAGAACAGTATCATGCCATCGACTCGTCTGCTTAGTGCTTCTATCAGCGGTTTTTCACGGCTGAGATTTTCTTCTGTATCAACCAGCAGCAAGGTATAGCCATGTTCGATGGCGATACGATTGGCGCCTTTGACTATGCTGGTGAAATGCGGGTTGCTGATATCAAGTATGGACAGGCCTATGGACTTGGTACGCCCGGTAATCATCGATTGCGCCAGCGGGTTAGAGCGGTAACCGAGTCTGGCAATGACTTCTGTGATCTTTGCCTCTACGGAAGGAGAAAATCTCTGCGTACCATTGATGAATTTGGAAACGGTGGCGGTGGATACGCCAGCTTCGGCTGAGACATCACGTATGGTCGGTAGTTTTTTCTTCATTGGCTGTAAAAAGCGTTTAACGGTCAAGGTGTCTTGGGGTTTATCAAGAGCAGAATCTTAGCGCATAAACAAGGTATTCAGTATCAATTGATATTGCTTGCACTGTCTGGAAAACATTCATTCAACGACCGGCTTGAGAACATTTTCCTGCATCATTGTGAAATATTTGACCGTGGCAGGATTTCCTATATACTTAGTTAAACGTTTAACTAAATCTGCTCAAGCTTAAAGAATTTGCCAGAGCTGGCAGCCAACATTAACCAAAAATCGACAATGATGATGAGCGAACAATTTAGCGAAAAGCCTTTTAACCGTCTTTTACTGACAGGCGCCGCCGGGGGGCTGGGCAGGGTCTTGCGTGAACGTATCAAGCCCTGGGCAAACATCGTGCGCCTCAGTGATATCGTGACAGTCGAGAATATTGTTGCCGGTGAGGAGTTGCAAGTCTGTGACCTTGCTGACAAGGCTGCGGTACATGAATTGCTCAAGGGGGTTGACGCCGTGTTGCACTTTGGCGGCATATCGGTAGAAGACAAATTTGAACCCATCATGCAGGCGAATATACTGGGCATGCATCATTTGTATGAGGCGGTGTACAAGCTTGGCGTCAGGCGTGTTGTCTATGCCAGTTCCAGTCATACTGTGGGTTTTTACCGCACGACTGAGCTGGTGGATGCCGACAGTCCGTTGCGGCCCGATGGTTTTTATGGTCTCAGTAAATGTTTTGGTGAGGCTTTGTCACGTTATTACTACGATCGTTTTGGCATAGAAACCGTCTGCCTGCGCATAGGCTCATCTTTTCCTGAACCCCGGAATGCCCGCATGATGGTGACTTATCTCAGCTATGACGACCTGGTTGAACTGGTCAGGGTGGCATTGTTTACCCCGAGGGTAGGGCATAGCATTATTTTTGGAACTTCAGACAATCAGGCCAGATGGTGGGACAACAGCAAGGCTGCTCATCTGGGTTTCACGCCCAGGGATAGTTCACGGGTATTTGCTGATCGCTTTGCGCAGGCTGCACCTGCTGTCGATCCCCATGACCTGACCAGCATCTACCAGGGTGGCCCCTTTGTTACCGCCGGCCCGCAATACTGATATGCATCCGTCTCTATTTGTCCGCTTGCTGACAAGCGCAGGGATGTGCTGCAGCTTGATGGTAATTGCTGGGCCGGTCGCCGGTTCCGGCGTATATGGCAACAGTCTTTGTCTCAAGCCATCTGCCAGTGATGTTGGCGCCAGTTATCAGTTTATCGAAGATATCTTTGGCAAAGGTGCAGTTGAAGCACCGAGTGACGTTTTCTACCAGCCGCGTCGGCCGCATGTTGCAGTGCTTGGTGATGCTGATGTGCCCGCTTATTTTGCCATTCTGGCGATAGAGCCAAGCGACGTCAATCTCGATCTGCGCAGCCAGGCTGACGGCGGTGACCGCAGTCGTACCGAGATCAAAATCGCTCCAGCCAAGACAGGGATGCATGTCGCTTTCCAGGCGCATGAAGGCGATACATATACCTACGCCTGGCGTTTCAAGATCGCAGCAGACATGAAGTTCTCGCCCTCATTCACCCATGTTCACCAGATCAAGGCACATGGTGGCAGATTCGCCGAAGCACCGCTGATCACCTTCACGGCTCTCGCAAATGGAATGATGGAGATACGGCACATCGCTGATCAGTCCAGTGATGGTAGTGCTTACCAGGTATTGGCCAAAGTACCGCTGGCGCAAGTGCAGGGTCAGTGGATCAGTGTGCGTGAACGTATCCGCTTCGCCAATCACGACAGCGCTTATCAACTGAATCTTGACGATCAAAAAGGCCAGAGTTTGTTGCAATTGCAGCGTAACGATTTGCAGCTGTGGCGTACTGGTGCAGACCATATGCGACCCAAATGGGGGATTTATCGCAAACATCATGTGCAACTGAACCAGCATCGTGACGACTATGTGTATTTTGCCGATCTCAGCATTACGCGTAGCGATGATAAACCGACCTGTCCTTAGTGGTTCCGCCTATTGGCGGTCCTTTCCTGCAAGTGAAAAACGCAGACTGGTAGTTGATGTGCAGGTTTGTCCTGGCTTCAGTACGGTGCTGGGGAATTCAGGGTGATTGGGGCTGTCAGGCAGATGTTGGGTTTCAAATGCAAAGCCATCGTGGCGCAGATAGGCTCGCCCTTCGCTGGCAAGCTCACTGCCGTCAAAGCCGTTGCCACTATTGAATTGCACGGAAGGTTCGGTCGTGTAGACATCCATTTGCCGGCCCGAAGTGCTTTCGCTGATACTTGCAACCAGTTTCAGGCCCTGGTCCCAGTCAGTGAACAGCAGGCTATGATCATAACCAGGTGGATTACCCAGCAATGCGCTGGCCTGCATCAGATGCTGGCTGATAGTGGTTGGCTGGCGCAAGTCCAGCGGTGTCGCCGATACCGGCAGGATGCGACCGGTAGGAATGCGTTTAGCGTCTGTTTCAGTATACCGGTCTGCAAGTATCTGGAATACATGGGTATCCAGGCCGCGTGAACCTGCACCCGCCAGATTGAAGTAGGCATGATTGGTCAGGTTGGTGACGGTCGTTTTGCTGCTTGCCGGGGAATGCGCACTATAGTCCATGCGCAGCTCATTGCTGGTTTTCATCAAGCTGTAACTGACGCTGACCTCGATCTGTCCCGGCATGCCCTGGTCGCCTTCGGGGCTGCTCAAGGTATAGCGGACGCCCGTGCTGTCTGCCGCAGAAATATCCTGGTATTGCCAGACGCGCTTGTCAAATCCATCTGGGTCGCCATGCAAGGCTATTCCTTTTTCATTGGCTGGCAATTTGATGAGCTCGTCGTTTAGCCTGAATTCTGCCCTGGCGATGCGCCCCGCATAGCGTCCGATGATAGCAGCATGTCTGTGCCGGGTCTTCAAGTAAGCAGGCAGATCGGGCAGACTTAATATGATATTGGCCAGTTTGCCATGCTGATCCGGTACGGCAAGCGTGGTGATGGTCGCGCCATAATTGATAAAACAGGCGCGCATACCCAGGCTGTTTTGCAGACAATGCCGCACCACAGCTTCGCCTTTGGTAGTCTGTCCCCAATTTTGGGGCCGGTTGTCAGTGGCCATGACATGGCCTGCAAAAAATAGCGGCGCTAGCAAACAACCGGTAAAGCTACGGGCAAGCAAGGCAGGCAATCCGGGTATAGGTAAAAATACTGTTTGCATTGGGAAATAGTTGCTCAAATTCATCCAGTGCTATAATAACGGGCAATTGATGCACGAGCATTTATTTCAATGTGCATCCAATCACCATCCCCTTCCTGTCCCAAAGTACGCCCCGGACGTCGCTTGTTGTGTCCCATATCGTGCATCTTAGAAGGTTGCCGGCATTCTGATGCTTTGGGTATTTGTCTTGTCTATTGAGGTTATATGTTTAGGAAATTCCTGCCCCTGATACTGCTAGTGTGCGGTATGTTTGCGTCACTTGCCCAAGCCGCCGAAAAACTGACTGTTGGTCTGATTGCTACCACCAGCATAGAAGATACACGCAAGCGCTGGCAGCCTTTACTGGATGATCTGGCGAAAAGCACAGGTACTGAAGTCAGTGCGGCGATTTCAACCAATTACAGCGATATCCTGGCTGGCCTGAAAAATAACACCATACAAATTGCCTGGCTCAGTAGCAAGGTCGCGCTCGACGCCGTAGAGGAAGGCAAAGCCACCGTGTTTGCACAGATGGTCAAGAGCGATGGCTCACGCGGTTACAATTCTGTGATTATCGTGTCCAGCAAAAGTGCGCTGACCAGTTTCGAGCAAGTGATTGCCAAACCGGGCGTATTTATTTTTTCTGACGGTGATAAAAAATCTACATCCGGTTACCTGGTGCCGGCGTATTACCTGTTTTCCAAGAACAAACTGGACCCGGCCAAGCTGTTCAAGAAAGTGCTCAACGGCAATCACCAGTCGAATTTCGAGGCGATCTTGAAGGGGCAGGCAGATGTTGCCACTTTTAACACGGAAGAAATGGACAGACTGAAGAAGGAAGCACCTGATCAGCTGGATAAAGTGCGTGTGATCTGGTCTTCGCCCTTGATCCCTAACGATCCCATGCTCTACCGCAAAGACCTGTCGCCAGCCATGAAGAGCAAAGTCGAAGATTTCTTTGCCAGCTACGGCAAGCAAAAAAATAGCCAGGCAGTGTTGAAGGACATCCTGAATCTTTCAGGTTTCCAGCGCTCCACCGATGCACAATTGAAGCCTATTGCCGATCTGACATTGTTCAGCGTCTTGCGTGAGAACCTCAATAATCCGAACCTGACGGATGCGCAAAAGCAAAAGAAATTTGATGAAGTCAGCGCTCGCTTCGGTAAATTGAGTTTTGCCCTGGAAGCTTCAAGGATCAAATAAGAAAATAGTAGAGGGGTGTAGCGATTACATTCCTGTTACAAATTTCTGAAAAATGCTAATAAAATGCTAATAAATTGCTAATTTAAAGGCATATTTGGAGAAATTTAATAATTTTTAATAAAAAACATTCAAATATTTCCGACTTTTGTAACCTAACGTGTCAACTAAACGGCGAACCAGAGCGTTTTTGGACTAAAGAATCTTTGCTGACAACTTTCATCAAGCAAAGGTTCCCTTAAAGGAGTCGGAAAATGATTTATGAAATACTGGTTCGTCCAACGGACAAAAGCAGGAAAATCACTGCAGATCATTTGATCTGGATAGAAAGCGACATGACAACCCGTTCTTTTGAGCAATGGTTGCGTGAACGCTCCCTGCTGGATGGCACCAATCTATCCCCGGTAGCCCGCTGGAGCATCGTGCAGACCCAGCGTCCTGCACATTTCAAGCTGGCCACCCAGGCAAAAGCCCTGAAAAGCCGTATTTCTGAATTGATGACTGGCGTTTCTGAAGTCGTCGCCGTACCTGATGCGTCCCGTGCGCTCAAGGCTTTCCGTCTGAAAAGCCGCACTCCTGCTCCACAACTGATCGCTGCCTGAGTTTGTCCACGGTCTTGTTGGCTGGCCTGATGTCGTTTCAGCCCTGTTGTTACTGACAGGGCTGGTCGACGGGCAGGTTTTGCAAGCACTGTGTCTGAACCCGGCAAGGGCGATAGGTTTTGACAAGCCAGGCTCTGGCAAGCACAATCCAGACTCTTTTGGATTTCGTACAGCTTGCCATGGCCAGACTAGCCCGACTTGTTATCCCGCATCAGCAACATCATGTCATCCAGCGCGGCAATGCTGGCACCATGATTTTTCATGATGCCGAGGACTACACGTCTTTTCTGGACTGGTTGAAGCAAGCCGCCAGGCTGTTTGATGTGGTTATCCATGCTTATGTATTGATGCCGGATCACCTTCATCTTTTGCTGACCCCGGGTGACGAGTCTGGTCTGGGCAAGATGATGCAGTGGCTGGGCCGTCACTATGTCCCCTATTTCAATCGCAAGTATCAGCGTACTGGAACTCTGTGGCAGGGGCGCTATCGTGCTACTGTCATAGAATCATCGACATACTTTATTCCCTGCAGTATCTATATAGAAAGCAATCCGCAGCGTGCAGGTCTGGTACAGGATCTGCTTGACTACCCATGGTGCAGCTATCGCCATCATGCCGGTTTGCATATAGACCCCCTGATTACTGATCACAGCAGTTATTGGGCATTGGGCAACACCCCTTTCCAGCGTGAAGCCGCCTATAAGGAAAAGCTGGAGTCAGGCTTGTCTGCCCAGCAAATCAATGAAATCACGCAAGCGACGACCAAGGCCTGGATGCTGGGTACGGCCAAATTCAAGATAGAAATGAGCAAGCTGACGGCACGTCGGGTGGAGCCCGTCAAGCGTGGCCGGCCACGCAAGGCAGACACTGCAGATTGAGTTTCTGAGATTGTGGCACCGAGCCACAGTCAAGAGCATCCTGGAAACTTCCAAGATCAATTGAAAAATAGTCTAAATCGAAGAATGCGCTCTTCTTCACTATGTCCCTAATTAAATAATTCAAATATGCTCTTTATTTTAATTTGACACTGACCCTAAATAAAACAGTTGAATAATCTTTTGCACTGCACTATTCTCTATCCCAGTCCCAACAGGATTTACGCAAAACTGTCGTTGTCAGGCAAATCCAGGCCGACACATTTGTCCAGCATTCACCATGTTTCATTACCCGGAGGCATGGTCAGGTCGATTTGAAAGATGTTTTTGAGTCGATGTCATCAATCTGCCATCAGCAGTCTGCAAGATAGCCAAGGTAGCCCATCTGTATGCCTGTGGCCGACAGCTGTTTCACGTAAGTCCTGATATTGAATTGTCCTCCGGAGGTAATATGCACGCTCAAGGTTTGTACGACCCGTCCAATGAACATGATGCCTGTGGTGTCGGTTTTGTTGCCCACATCAAGGGCAAGAAAACCCATGCCATCGTTGACCAGGGTTTGCTGATCCTGAAAAATCTTGACCACAGGGGCGCGGTTGGTGCCGATGCCCTGATGGGTGATGGCGCCGGTATCCTGATCCAGATACCTGACCAGTATTATCGTGAAGAGATGGCCAAACAGGGCATCAACCTGCCGCCACCCGGTGAATATGGCGTAGGCATGATCTTTCTGCCCAAGGAACATGCATCCCGTCTGGCTTGCGAACAAGAGATAGAACGTGCCGTGCGTGCAGAAGGCCAGGTCGTACTGGGCTGGCGTGATGTGCCAGTAGACCGCGACATGCCGATGTCGCCTACCGTGCGTGAAAAAGAGCCGGTCATACGCCAGATCTTCATCGGTCGCGGCCCTGATATCATGGTCACTGATGCGCTGGAGCGCAAACTGTATGTAATCCGCAAATCGGCTGTGCATGCGATTGAAGCCCTGCATCTCCTTCATGGCAAGGAATACTTCGTACCGTCGATGTCAGCCCGTACCATCGTCTATAAAGGCTTGCTGCTGGCTGACCAGGTCGGTGTCTACTATAAAGACCTGCAGGACGAACGTTGCGTGTCTGCGCTGGCCCTCGTGCATCAGCGTTTCTCGACCAATACCTTCCCTGAATGGCCGCTGGCCCACCCTTACCGCATGATTGCGCATAACGGTGAAATCAATACCGTCAAAGGCAACTTCAACTGGATGCGCGCCCGTGAAGGCGTCATGAAATCTGCCGTACTCGGTGATGATCTGCAAAAACTGTATCCGCTGATTTTTGAAGGTCAGTCCGATACGGCAAGTTTTGACAATGCGCTGGAATTGCTGGTCATGGCTGGCTACCCGATTGCCCAGGCCATGATGATGATGATCCCCGAAGCCTGGGAAAACCACACCATGATGGACGACAACCGTCGCGCCTTCTATGAATACCATGCTGCGATGATGGAACCATGGGACGGCCCGGCCGCCATGGCCTTTACCGATGGCCGCCAGATCGGCGGCACGCTCGATCGCAATGGCTTGCGTCCTGCACGTTACATCGTCACGGATGATGACCTGGTCGTCATGGCATCTGAATCCGGCGTTTTGCCTATTCCAGAATCGAAGATCATCAAGAAATGGCGTCTGCAACCAGGCAAGATGTTCCTGATTGACCTGGAAGCCGGTCGCATCATAGATGACAAGGAAATCAAGGACACTTACGCCAACGCCAAACCTTACAAGCAATGGATACAATCGGTACGTATCAAGCTCAATGAATTGAAGGCAGCAGAAGACAAGACAGAATACGCCGCGACCTTGCTGGACAGACAGCAGGCGTTTGGCTATACCCAGGAAGACCTGAAATTCCTGATGGCGCCTATGGCCGTCGGTGGAGAAGAAGCAATCGGCTCCATGGGCAATGATTCTTCGCTGGCCGTCATGTCGAACAAGTTGAAGCCGCTATACAACTACTTCAAGCAATTGTTTGCGCAGGTCACCAATCCACCTATCGACCCTATACGCGAAGCGATGGTGATGTCGCTGGTGTCCTTCATCGGTCCAAAACCGAATTTGCTGGATACCAATAACATCAACCCGCCCATGCGCCTGGAAGTAGCACAACCAATACTGGATTTTGCTGATATCGCCAAGCTGCGCAATATCAGCGCCAATACCGGCGGCAAATTCAAGTCGTATGAACTGGACATCTGCTATCCCATCGCCTGGGGCAAGGATGGTATCGAGGCGCGCCTGGCTTCCATCTGTGCTGAAGTTGTCGACGCGGTCAAATCCGGTCATAACATAATGATTATCACGGACCGCAAGATGGATGCCAACTATGTGGCTATCCCGGCATTGCTGGCAACATCGACTGTGCATCAGCACCTGGTCAGCAAGGGTTTGCGCACAACCACAGGCCTGGTCGTCGAGACTGGCTCTGCCCGTGAAACCCATCACTTTGCCCTGCTGGCAGGTTATGGTGCGGAAGCAGTTCACCCCTACCTGGCGATGCAGACCCTGGCCGATATGGCCAAGGATTTGTCCGGTGAGTTGTCGGCAGAAAAAGCGATCTACAACTACACCAAGGCGATAGGCAAGGGCTTGATGAAGGTCATGTCCAAGATGGGTATCTCTACCTATATGTCGTATTGCGGCGCGCAGATTTTTGAAGCAGTTGGCCTCAATAAATCCCTGGTTGACAAATACTTCAGGGGCACGGCATCGAATGTAGAAGGCATAGGCGTGTTTGAAGTTGCTGAAGAAGCTTTGCGCCTGCACAAGGCAGCCTTTGGCAGCGACCCGGTACTGGCCAATGCACTCGATGCTGGTGGTGAATATGCTTATCGCGTCCGTGGTGAAGACCATATGTGGACACCGGATGCGATTGCCAAGCTCCAGCATTCGACCCGTGCCAACAACTACAATTCTTACAAAGAATATGCGCAGATCATCAATGACCAGAGCAAGCGTCATATGACTTTGCGTGGCCTGTTTGAATTCAAGATAGATCCGAGCAAAGCCATTTCCCTGGACCAGGTAGAACCTGCCAAGGAAATCGTCAAACGTTTTGCGACAGGTGCGATGTCTCTGGGCTCCATCAGTACGGAAGCACATGCGACACTGGCGATCGCCATGAACCGCATAGGCGGCAAATCAAATACCGGTGAAGGCGGTGAAGATCCTGCGCGCTATCAGCAAGAACTGAAAGGCATCCCTATCAGGCAGGGTGAAACCCTGGCTTCTGTTGTAGGTAAAGACCAGATAGAGGTTGATATTCCCTTGCAGGATGGTGATTCGTTGCGGTCACGCATCAAACAGGTGGCATCTGGCCGCTTTGGTGTGACGGCAGAATACCTGACGTCGGCAGACCAGATACAGATCAAGATGGCGCAAGGCGCCAAGCCGGGCGAGGGTGGTCAATTGCCTGGTCATAAGGTATCCGAGTACATCGCCAAACTGCGTTTTTCTGTACCAGGTGTGGGCCTGATTTCTCCGCCACCGCATCATGACATTTATTCGATCGAAGATCTGGCGCAACTGATCCATGACCTCAAAAACGTCAATCCAAAAGCGTCGATTTCGGTCAAGCTGGTGTCTGAAGTCGGTGTTGGCACCGTGGCTGCCGGTGTATCCAAAGCCAAGGCCGATCACGTGGTCATCGCTGGTCATGACGGCGGCACCGGTGCTTCACCTTTGTCTTCGATTAAACATGCCGGTACGCCGTGGGAACTGGGCTTGTCTGAAACCCAGCAGACCCTGGTCCTGAATGGCTTGCGTGGCCGTGTGCGTGTACAGGCTGACGGCCAGATGAAGACAGGTCGCGACGTGGCGATAGCCGCCATGCTCGGTGCAGATGAAATTGGTTTTGCCACCGCGCCACTGGTGGTTGAAGGCTGCATCATGATGCGCAAATGTCATCTGAATACCTGCCCGGTCGGTGTGGCGACACAAGACCCGGTTTTGCGCGCCAAGTTCTCTGGCAAGCCTGAATACGTCGTCAACTATTTCTTCTTCGTTGCAGAAGAGGTGCGTCAGATCATGGCACAACTGGGCATACGGACTTATGATGAATTGATCGGTCGTGTAGACCTGCTCGACAAGTCCAAAGCCGTTGCGCACTGGAAAGCCAAGGGCCTGGATTTCAGCCGCATCTTCTATCAGCCAGAACTGGCTGAAGGTGCGGCGATACGCCATGTTGACGGCCAGGACCATGGCCTGGAAAAAGCGCTCGACAACAAACTGATCGCCCAGGCAAAAATCGCTCTCGATACGGGTGAAAAAGTATCCTTCATTTCGCCGATCAAGAACCTGAACCGCACTGTCGGCACCATGTTGTCCGGCGAGGTCGCCAAGAAATACGGTCATGAAGGTTTGCCGGATGACACCATCCATATCCAGTTGCAGGGTACGGCTGGCCAGTCTGCCGGCGCTTTCCTCGCACATGGTGTGACCCTGGACCTGGTGGGCGAGGGTAATGACTATGTGGGCAAGGGCTTGTCTGGTGGCCGCATCATCATTCGCCCAAATACAGAATTCCGTGGCTGGGCAATCGACAACATTATCTGTGGTAACACCGTTCTGTACGGTGCTATCTCCGGTGAAGCCTTCATCAACGGCGTTGCTGGCGAACGTTTTGCCGTGCGTAATTCCGGTGCTGTTACTGTTGTTGAAGGCACCGGTGACCATGGCTGCGAATACATGACTGGCGGCACCGTCATCGTTCTGGGCAACACGGGTCGTAACTTTGCCGCTGGCATGTCGGGTGGTATCGCTTATGTGTACGATCCGGAAGGCGAATTCGAGGCCAAATGCAATATGTCCATGGTGACTCTGGAGCCGGTATTGGCCGGTGATGTACAACTGGCGACCATGGATAAATCGATCTGGCACAGCCGCACCCGTGGTGGTGAAGGTGAAACGGATGAAGCCATCCTGCGCAACCTGATAGAGCGTCATTTCAAACACACGGGCAGCACCCGTGCCCGTAATTTGCTCGACGACTGGGCACGCAGCCGTGCCAAGTTCGTCAAGGTATTCCCGACAGAATACAAGCGTGCACTTGGTGAAATGTATGCGGCAAAACAGGCCGTCGCCAAAAAAGAAAAAGTCGCAGCATAGTCGATGCCTGCCATGCCGCTGTTGTAGCGGCGTGGCTCTCCTGTGCCACATCAGAATGACAGGGCAGATGCCCGCAACAAAATTGAGGTTAGAAAATGGGTAAAATTACCGGCTTCATGGAATACCAGCGCCTGCAGGAAGCAAGCGAAGCACCACAGTCACGCAAGAAACATTACAAGGAATTCCTGGTTCATCTCGATGATGGCCAGGCCAAGGTCCAGGCCGCACGCTGCATGGATTGCGGCATCCCCTTTTGCAATAACGGCTGCCCGGTCAATAACATCATCCCTGACTGGAATGATCTGGTCTATAACGGCAATGTCAAACTGGCGCTTGATACCCTGCATTCGACCAATAATTTCCCGGAGTTCACAGGCCGCATTTGTCCTGCACCCTGTGAATCTGCCTGCACCCTGGGTATCAATAGCGATGCCGTTGGTATCAAATCGATAGAACATTTCATCATAGACAAAGGCTGGGAAAATGGCTGGGTTGTGCCCCAAGTACCTTCCATCAAGACTGGCAAAAAGATCGCTGTTGTTGGTTCCGGCCCTGCAGGTATGGCAGCAGCGCAACAATTGGCGCGTGTCGGCCATGATGTGACTGTGCTTGAAAAGAATGACCGTGTCGGCGGTTTGCTGCGCTATGGCATTCCTGATTTCAAGATGGAAAAATCACATATAGACCGCCGCGTCGATCAGATGGTTGCTGAAGGCGTGACCTTCCGCACTGGCGTATTCGTCGGCAAGGATTTCCCGGCCAATGTGACCAACTGGGCCAAGGAAACCATCTCGCCGGAACAATTACAAAAAGACTTTGACGCCGTCATCATTGCCGGTGGTGCAGAGACTCCGCGCGACCTGCCCGTACCTGGCCGTGAATTGAAGGGCGTGCATTTCGCCATGGACTTTTTGCCTTTGCAAAACAAGGTCAATGCCGGTGATAAGGTCAAGGACCAGATCATGGCCAGTGGCAAGCACGTCGTCGTCATCGGTGGTGGTGATACCGGTTCTGATTGCGTGGGTACGTCCAATCGCCATGGCGCCAAGTCAGTCACGCAGTTTGAGTTGATGCCCATGCCGCCTGAGCAAGAAAACAAGCCCCTGGTCTGGCCTTACTGGCCAACCAAGCTGCGCACCTCTTCTTCCCACGAAGAAGGTTGCGAGCGTGACTGGGCCGTGGCGACCAAACGCCTGGAAGGCAAGGGTGGCAAGGTAGAGAAGCTGATCGCCTGCCGCGTCGAGTGGAAAGACGGCAAGATGCAGGAGGTGCCAGATTCCGAATTTGAAATGAAAGCCGATCTGGTCTTGCTGGCCATGGGTTTTGTCTCGCCGGTACAACAGGTGCTCGATGCTTTCGGTGTCGATAAAGATGCACGCGGCAATGCCAGGGCAAGCACAGATGGTGTCGGTTGCTACAAGACCAATGTGGACAAGGTCTACGCAGCGGGTGATATGCGCCGCGGCCAGTCACTGGTGGTGTGGGCAATACGTGAAGGGCGCCAGTGCGCGCGTGAAGTGGACGCCTTTCTCATGGGTGATTCTGTATTGCCACGCTGAGACCCTGACGTCATTGCCTGAATCGTCGCTTGTGAAGGCTGGTTTTCTTGAATTGCATGACAGTATTCGTGAAAATCAGCCCTCGAATGTGATGTTTAAGGTAATGTTTCTCAAATAACTGACTCATTATTCATTAATAAAATTATTTTTCACCCTTGCATTTTGTATTTAATTTTGAATTAATCGCATTTACTGATTTTTTTGTTAAAAAGATAGGTAAATTCAGAATTTTCATCATTTAATTATTATTTCTTTAATAGTTGTCTGTACAACCCTTTTTGCCGTTCTGCATTACAATCTAGTTTTTACAAAACTATCTCTCCTCTGTTGTGCCTAATCTAGTAGAAATTCGCGATGTCCAGTTCGGGTACGGTGACAGGATTATTTTGTCCGAGCTCCGTATGGATTTCCCGCGTGGCAAGCTGATTGCCGTCATGGGTGGTTCTGGTTCGGGCAAGACGACGATCCTGCGCCTGATCGGCGGGCAAATACGTGCCCAGCGCGGCAGCGTCAAGGTGGAAACCCAGGAAATTGGTGAGCTTGATACTCAGGGTCTGTATGCGATAAGGCGCAAAATGGGCATGTTGTTTCAGCATGGCGCTTTGTTCACTGACCTTAGCGTGTTTGATAATGTCGCCTTTCCCATGCGTGAGCATACAAACCTGAGCGAATCCATGATACGCGATCTGGTCCTGCTCAAACTGCAGGCAGTGGGTTTGCGTAATGCCGCCAGCCTGATGCCTTCCGAGATTTCAGGCGGCATGGCAAGACGCGTGGCGCTAGCCCGTGCCGTGGCGCTGGACCCGCAGCTGATCATGTATGACGAGCCATTCGCCGGACTTGACCCTATTTCCATGGGCGTTGCGGCCAACCTGATACGGAACTTGAACGACGCTTTGGGGTCTACCTCCATTCTGGTGTCGCATGACGTCAATGAAACCTTTGCGATTGCGGATTACGTGTACTTCTTGTCCAAAGGGAAAATCGTTGCGCAGGGCACGCCGGAAGAAATGCGGATATCCAGCGATCCCTATGTGAAGCAGTTTGTCCATGCCGAAGCCGACGGTCCGGTGCCTTTCCATTATCCGGGCACCTCTTTGCAGGAAGATCTGGGATTGGAGACGCGCGCATGATAGTGGAAAAAGTCGGTGGTTTTGTCCGCTCGAACATGGCTGATCTTGGCTATGCCGCGCGCAGTTTTTTTGCCATCCTGACCAATTGCCTGGGTTTGTGGCGCAGGCCGCGTCTGGTGACGGACCAGATTCATTTCATCGGCAATTACTCAATGGTGATTATTGCCGTTTCAGGACTGTTCGTCGGTTTTGTGCTGGCATACCAGGGGTACTACACCCTGAACCGTTATGGCTCTGAAGAGGCGCTGGGTTTGCTGGTGGCCTTGTCACTGGTGCGTGAACTCGGTCCAGTCGTGACAGCATTGTTGTTTGCCGGTCGCGCAGGGACTTCATTGACTGCCGAGATAGGTCTGATGAAAGCAGGCGAGCAATTGTCAGCGATGGAAATGATGGCGGTAAATCCTGTACAAAGGGTATTGGCGCCGCGTTTTCTGGCAGGCATTGTCGCCATGCCGATACTGACTTCCATCTTCAATGCCATGGGTATCATTGGTGGTTATGTCGTCGGCGTGAAACTGATCGGTGTGGACAATGGCGCTTTTTGGTCCCAGATGCAGGCGGGAGTGGAAGTATTTCAGGATATAGGCAATGGTGTAGTTAAAAGCATCGTTTTCGGTTTTGCAGTAAGCTTTGTTGCATTATTTCAGGGTTATGAGGCGCAACCCACCCCCGAGGGTGTGGCGCGTGCAACCACCAGAACGGTTGTCATTTCATCTTTGTTAGTACTGTGGCTCGATTTCTTGCTGACTGCGTGGATGTTCCAGTAATAATGCAGGTAGGGAAATCGTCAAGCCGGTGCAGCTAAGACCAGCCAAGCAATGACCAGGTTACTTGACAGAAGCTGCTTCATTCATTGATGTGCGCTAGCTAACAGAGTGCCGAACAAAATTGTAGAAAAATGTAGGAAAAGAAAAATGCAAAAAAAATCATTGGACTTCTGGGTGGGACTGTTCGTCTTGCTGGGAGCTGCCGCACTGTTGTTTCTGGCACTTAAGGCCGGCAATTTAAGTTCATTGTCATTTGAGCAGACCTATACTGTTACTGCGCGCTTTGACAATATCGGCGGCTTGAAGCCACGTGCGGCAGTCAAGAGTGCTGGCGTGGTGGTAGGGCGTATCAGTGAAATCAAGTTTGACGACAAGACTTTCCAGGCAACGGTCGTCATGGAATTGGAAAAACGTTATAAATTCCCGAAAAATTCATCCATCAAGATACTGACAGCAGGTTTGCTTGGGGAGCAATACATAGGTTTGTCGGCAGGTAGCGACGAAGCGACGCTGGTTGCGGGTGACAGAATTAAATTTACACAAGATGCCATCGTACTTGAAAGCCTGATCAGTCAGTTCCTGTTCAGTAAGGCGGCAGATGGCAATACGGAAGAAAAAAAATGAATCGGACTGAAAAATTTCCTGGAATAAGCAGGATGTTTGCCCTGTTTCTGCTGCTCGGCAGTGTGTTGTTGACTGGTTGCAGTACGGTCACAGTAGAAAAAATCAAGGACAAGGCAGACCAGACCCTTGATGCAATCAGCACAAAGACCAATATAGGTAACAATCCGCGTGACCCACTTGAAGGCTTTAACCGTGCCATGTTCAGCTTCAACGATACCGTTGATACGGCTGTCGTCAAGCCCGTTGCACAGGCTTACCGTAGTGCTACACCGAGTTTTGTGCAGACTGGCGTGGGCAATTTCTTCAGCAATATCGGTGACGTCTGGAATGCAGTCAACAACCTTTTGCAGGGCAGGGTGAATGACAGTGTGACCGATGTGATGCGTTTTGCCGTCAACACCACACTGGGGATAGGCGGCCTGATTGATATTAGTTCTGCTGCGGGTATGCCCAAGCATAATGAAGATTTTGGCCAGACGTTGGGGCGCTGGGGTGTCAAGTCCGGACCTTATCTGGTATTGCCTGTCCTTGGGCCGTCGACAGTACGTGACGCCCTTGCAACGCCAGTGGACATGAAGGGCGATCTGTGGACTTATAAGCGGCCCATGCATGTGCGCAATATAGGCACTTTCGTGCGCCTTGTTGATAAACGTGCATCAGTGCTGGATGCCGGCAGCCTGCTGGAAGAGGCTGCACTTGATAAATACGTATTCTTCCGTGATGCCTATCTGCAACGTCGTGCCGGACAGGTGAATCCGGACGAGGATTAACGACGTATCAAGTTGAAATTGTAAGAATTGATCATGGACGTCAACCAGCTTGATGTCTATCAGGTTAACGGACTTAGGAAGCCGCGGTATCTGTTACCGCGAACTATGTAACAAGAATACAAGAAAGAACAGGAAGAAAAAATGAAACGATCTTTTAGCAAATTTTTTACGCTGGTATTTGCCGGCATACTCAGCCTGGTCATGTTCAGCGCACATGCCCAAGCTCAGGAGGGGCCTGACGTTCTGGTTAAGCGCCTGAGCCAGGAAATCCTGGATACAGCAAAAAATGATAAGGATATCCAGGCAGGGAATCAAAAGAAAGTGTATGACATGGTGGAAAGTAAAATCCTGCCTTACATAGACTTTCCACGCATGACTTCCCTTGCTGCTGGCAAAAGCTGGAAAGAAGCCACACCAGACCAGCAAAAACAATTGACGAATGAGTTCCGTACTCTGCTGGTGTTCACCTACTCTGGCGCGATTTCACAGATCAAGGACCAGCGCGTCGAATTCAAACCCTTGCGTGCCGACCCGACGGATACAGAAGTCGAAGTGCGTAGCCAGGTTATACAGTCCCGTGGTGAGCCCATTGTCTTGAATTATCGTCTGGAAAAACTGGCCGCAGGATGGAAAATCTTTGACATCAACGTCCTCGGCGCCTGGCTGGTCGAAACCTACAAAGGCAGTTTTGCCGCCGAAATCAGCAAATCCGGTATCGATGGCCTGATCAAGACTTTGGCAGAAAAGAACAAAAAGCTGGCAGCTGCCGGTGCGGCAAAGGCCGCCAGCAAATAATCTGGAAGGATCATATTGTGTATAAAGTAAGCGGCAGCCTCAGTCATGAAACAGCAAATCAAGTCGCTGCTGCTGGCCTGGCTGCCATTACTGCCGGGCAATTGCAATTTGACCTGTCAGAATTGGCAAAAATTGATTCCAGTGCAGTAGCCGTCATGATTGAATGGCAACGCCAGGCAAGCCGTCTTGGCAAACAACTGGCATTTCAGGCGGCACCTGCCAGCCTGATCAGCTTGATAGACTTATACGGTCTGAAAGAGCAATTTAATATCATTTCCCCGGAACGACATTGAACCTGTCGTCAAGTATCTCCCTGAATGGCATGCTGATTTCTACTCAGTGCATGCCATTTCAGTCCAAATGCTGAAAATCCCCTATAATCAAAGGTTTCGTCACCGGAAAAGGTGTAAAGCCAGGCTTAGGGTTTTAATTCCTTAATCAGCACCCGGTGCAAATGCCCGAACAGGCTCAAATACGCCCAAGAAGCACAATACGCCATATGGCAGCCATACAAATTACCAATATACAAAAACGCTACCAGTCGCTACAGGCGCTGGGCGGTGTCTCGCTTTCCATCGAGGAAGGTGAATTTTTCGGTTTGCTGGGGCCAAATGGTGCTGGTAAAACCACCTTGATTTCCATCCTGGCCGGCCTCAATCGTGCCGATGCCGGCAATATCACCGTACAAGGCCATGATGTTGTCACTGATTACCGCAATGCCCGTAAAAAGCTCGGTGTAGTGCCGCAAGAACTGGTATTCGACCCCTTCTTTACCGTGCGCGAGACGTTGCGCATGCAGTCCGGTTATTTTGGTCTGAAGAACAACGACAAATGGATAGATGAGGTCATGGAAAATCTTGACCTCACCAACAAGGCGGACGTCAATATGCGCGCCCTGTCTGGTGGCATGAAACGCCGCGTGCTCGTCGCGCAGGCGCTGGTACACAAACCACCCGTCATCGTGCTGGATGAACCTACAGCCGGGGTTGACGTGGAATTGCGCCAGACCCTGTGGCAATTCATCGCCCGCCTGAATCGCGAAGGCCATACCGTCGTCCTGACTACTCACTATCTGGAAGAGGCGCAAGCTTTGTGCAACCGCATCGCCATGCTGAAACTGGGCAAGGTAGTTGCACTCGACAGTACCGCCAACCTGATCAAGCGGATCTCCGGTTCGCAATTACGTGTGACTCTGGCCGCCACCGGCGTGGTGACTTTGCCAGCCAGCCTGCGTGAAAAAGTCATCAGCCATGAAATCCAGGCTGATCCGCGTCAGTTCGCCTTGCGGGTGACGGACTACAATGAAGTCGAGGGCATGCTCGCTGCTTTTCGCGCTGATGGTTGTCTCATTGAAGATATGCATTTGTTGCAAGCTGACCTGGAAGATGTCTTCCTGCAAATCATGGAGGGCAGCAAATGAGCGGCATGACCGGTTTTAATACTCTGCTGTATAAAGAGGTTTTGCGCTTCTGGAAGGTGGCCACGCAAACCATTACTGCGCCCATCATGACGGCCTTGCTGTACCTGCTGATCTTCGGTCATGTACTGGAAGAGCATGTCCAGGTTTATCCCGGTGTCAAATACACGGCCTTTCTGGTGCCTGGCCTGGTGATGATGAGTGTCTTGCAAAATGCCTTCGCCAATTCTTCATCGTCACTGATACAGTCCAAGATCACCGGCAACCTGGTCTTCATCCTGCTGCCGCCGCTGTCACATTGGGAAATTTTCAGCGCCTACGTGCTGGCCGCCATCTTGCGTGGCGTTGCTGTCGGTACCGGTGTCTTTGTGGTGACAGCCTGGTTTGCTGACCTGCATTTTGTCGCACCGGTCTGGATAGCTGTCTTCGCCTTCCTTGGCGCCGCCATGCTCGGTACGATGGGTTTGATCGCCGGTATCTGGGCCGAAAAATTTGACCAGCTGGCAGCTTTCCAGAACTTCCTGATCATGCCAGCCACTTTCTTATCCGGTGTGTTTTACTCCATCCATTCCTTACCTGGAATCTGGCAAAGTATTTCGCGCTTCAATCCTTTCTTTTACATGATAGATGGCTTCCGTTATGGCTTCTTCGGCAAGTCTGATGTTGATCCTTTGTATAGCCTGACCATCGTGTCTGTTTTTTCGCTGTTGTTGGCAGCGATAGCAGTCAACATGCTCAAGCGTGGATATAAGTTGCGACATTAGAAGCCTCTACCTGCAGGATTGTATGAAATGCTTTCGTTAAGTGTTGTACCAGGCCTGGCACTGAATATGTTGTGGAATTGAATTTGACGATAATTGCAGTACCCATTTTGATCAAGAGAGCAAGCCGTGTTTCCTACGCCCGAACAAATTAAAAACTACATTGCAGCCGGTCTGGAATGTACTCACCTGGAAGTCGAAGGCGACGGCCAGCATTTCAATGCCGTTATCGTGTCTGCCGCCTTTGCCGGCAAGCGCCCGATACAGCGCCATCAACTGGTCTATGCCGTACTGGGTGATCGCATGCGCGAAGAAATACATGCCTTATCAATGAAAACCCTGACACCTGAAGAGTACGCAGCATAATGGACAAATTATTGATCACAGGCGGACAGCGCCTGAACGGTGACATTTCTATCTCTGGCGCCAAGAACGCTGCATTACCTATCTTATGCGCAGGTTTGCTGACTGCGGGTGATGTGACTTTGCACAATGTGCCATCCCTGCAGGATGTCAGCACCATGCTCAAATTGCTGCGTCAGATGGGTTTGCAGGTTACGCAGGAAAACGGTGTAACCGTACTCAATGGCGCGGCTGTCGACAAGCTGGAAGCTCCGTATGACCTGGTGAAGACCATGCGTGCGTCCATCCTGGTGCTCGGCCCCTTGCTGGCGCGTTTTGGCGAAGCCAAGGTATCTTTGCCTGGTGGTTGCGCCATCGGTTCCCGTCCAGTCGATCAGCACATCAAGGGCTTGCAGGCCATGGGCGCTGATATCACGATAGAAGCCGGTTATATCCATGCCAAGGCCAAGAAACTCAAGGGTACACGTGTCGTTACTGACATGATCACCGTCACTGGTACTGAAAACCTGCTGATGGCGGCCACCCTGGCAGAAGGTGAAACCGTGCTTGAGAATGCAGCGCGCGAACCGGAAGTCACCGACCTGGCCAACCTGCTGGTGGCCATGGGCGCAAAAATCGAAGGCATAGGTACTGACCGCCTGGTCATCCAGGGCGTGGACAGTTTGCACGGCGCCAGCCATACCGTGATTGCCGATCGTATCGAGACTGCCACCTTCCTGTGTGCAGTTGCTGCCACCGGTGGCGACATCACTTTGAAGAATACGCGCAGCGACATCCTCGATGTTGCCCTGGACAAGTTACGTGAAGCAGGTGTGATCCTGACGACAGGGCCGGACTGGATACGCGCACAAATGAGCAGCCGTCCCAAAGCCGTTGGTTTCCGCACTACTGAATACCCGGGTTTCCCTACCGACATGCAGGCGCAATTCATGGCCCTGAACTGTATCGCCGCAGGTACTTCACGCGTGACAGAAACGATTTTTGAAAATCGTTTCATGCATGTACAGGAAATGAATCGTCTTGGTGCAAAGATAGAAATCGATGGTCATACCGCCATCGTCAATGGGGTGGACAAACTGGTTGGCGCACCGGTCATGGCGACGGATTTGCGTGCTTCGGCATCGCTGGTGATCGCCGCCATGGTGGCTGAAGGCGAGACCCTGATAGACCGCATCTATCACCTGGACCGTGGCTACGACCGCATGGAAGTCAAACTGTCGGCAGTTGGCGCACAAATACAGCGAGTCAAATAATGTCTTCACCTATCACGTCGCAACTGACACTGGCCTTGTCCAAAGGCCGCATCTTTGAAGAAACCCTACCCTTGCTGGAAGCAGCAGGCATACGCGTGACTGAAGATCCGGAAAAATCACGCAAGCTGATTTTGTCCACCAATGATCCTGAGATACGCGTCATCATCGTGCGTGCTTCTGATGTGCCCACCTATGTGCAATATGGCGCCGCAGATTTTGGTGTGGCGGGCAAAGATGTCTTGCATGAGCATGGCGGCGCCGGCCTGTATCAGCCTATCGACCTGAACATTGCAAAGTGCCGCATGTCAGTGGCCGTATCGGCAGGCTTTGACTATGAAAATGCAGTACGCCAGGGTGCGCGCCTGCGTGTCGCCACCAAATACACCGAAACTGCGCGTCAGCATTTCGCCAGCAAGGGTGTGCACGTTGATCTGATCAAACTGTATGGCTCCATGGAGCTCGCTCCGCTGGTCGGCTTGTCGGATGCGATCGTCGATCTGGTCAGTACCGGCAGCACCCTGCGCGCCAACAACCTGATTGAAGTCGAGCACATCATGGAAATTTCTTCGCGCCTGGTAGTCAACCAGGCGGCACTGAAATTGAAACGTGAACGACTGCAACCGATACTGGAAGCATTTGATCGTGCCTCCAAAGCCAACGCCTGATTGAAGAAGAGAAAAGCATGGCATCCCTGATTACCCGGCTTGACACGACCGATATAGATTTTTCCCGAAAACTGACCTCCCTGCTGGCCTTTGAAGCCAGTGAAGATGAGGCGATAGACCGCGCCGCCGCCCAGATACTGGCCAGCGTCAAGGCTAACGGTGATACAGCCGTGCTGGAAGCGACCAATCGTTTTGACCGTCTCAATGCCAGCAGCGTTGCTGCACTGGAGTTGTCACAAGACGAAATGCAGGCTGCACTGGCTTCACTGAATCCAGAGCGTCGCAGCGCGCTGGAAACCGCAGCAGCACGCGTGCGTGCCTATCATGAAGTGCAAAAGACTGAATGTGGTTCTGCCGGTTTCAGTTATACCGAAGCCGACGGCACAGTGCTGGGGCAGAAGGTCACGCCGCTTGATCGCGTCGGCATCTATGTCCCTGGTGGCAAGGCAGCTTATCCATCTTCCGTATTGATGAATGCGATACCGGCCAAGGTAGCGGGCGTCAAGGAAATCATTATGGTTGTACCTACGCCGGATGGTGTGAAAAACCCGCTGGTGCTGGCAGCGGCGGCGATTGCCGGTGTTGATCGCGTGTTTACAATAGGTGGTGCGCAAGCGGTTGGCGCGTTGGCCTATGGCACGGCTACTGTACCCGCAGTTGATAAAATTGTTGGCCCCGGCAATGCCTATGTGGCTGCGGCCAAGCGCAGGGTGTTTGGCGTGGTCGGCATAGACATGATCGCTGGCCCATCTGAAATTCTGGTACTGTGCGACGGCACGACTGACCCTGACTGGGTCGCCATGGATTTATTTTCACAAGCCGAACATGATGAGCTGGCGCAATCGATCCTGCTGTGCCCCGATGAAGCGTATATAGAAGCCGTGCAAGCCAGTATCATCAAGCTGCTGCCGGACATGCCCCGGCATGAAGTGATACGCACTTCGCTAGCCAATCGTGGTGCACTGATCAAGGTGCGCGACATGGAAGAAGCCTGTGACATCGCGAATAATATAGCGGCTGAGCATCTGGAAATTTCAGCAGAAAACCCGCAACAATGGGCAGACAGGATACGTCATGCCGGCGCCATGTTTCTTGGTCGCTACTCGTCAGAGTCATTGGGGGATTATTGTGCCGGCCCCAACCATGTGTTGCCGACTTCACGCACGGCGCGTTTTTCTTCGCCGCTGGGAGTGTACGATTTCCAGAAGCGCTCATCGATGATACATGTCAGCGAGCAGGGCGCACAAACACTGGGCAAGGTCGCTGCCGAACTCGCTTATGGCGAAGGCTTGCAGGCGCACGCCCGCAGTGCAGAATTGCGGCTCAAGTAATGAGTCATTATCCGCTATCCGACATGAACCAGAATATATGATGGCTCAATGGCGCAACCAGGTTTTTTGCGAAGATGCGTTGCAAGGTCTGGCGCGTTTGCCAGACGCCAGCGTTGATCTGTTGCTGGCTGACCCGCCTTACGGGCTGGGTAAGGATTATGGCAATGATTCCGACAAGATGGAGGCAGCAGCTTACCTGGACTGGATGACGCAGTGGGTTGACCTGGCACTGCCCAAGCTCAAGGCGAATGGCAGTGTGTACATCTTCCTGACCTGGCGCTATTCACCAGAAGTATTCGTCATGCTCAAGCAGCGCATGAGCATGATGAATGAAATCATCTGGGACAGGCGAGTGCCGTCGATGGGCGGCAGTGTACGCAAGTATTCATCGGTACACGACACCATAGGCTTTTTTGTCAAAGCCAGGGATTATTATTTTGACCTGGATGCCATACGCATCCCGTATGATGCCGCCACCAAGAAAGCCCGCAGCCGCAAGATTTTCGAGGGTGCGAAATGGCTGGAACTGGGATTCAATCCCAAGGATGTCTGGAGTGTGTCGCGTCTGCACAGAGAGCACGCCGAACGCGAAGAGCATCCTACCCAAAAACCGCTCGAAATCATCGAGCGTATGATCAAGGCTTCCTGCCCACCCGGTGGCGTAGTTCTCGATCCCTTCATGGGCAGCGGCACGACCGCCGTTGCTGCCAAACGCTGTGGGCGTGATTTTGTCGGTTTCGAATTGAATCCCGACTATTGCGCCATGATAGAAAATCGCCTGGCCCTGCTTGACACTGAAGTCTTGCCGGCCTGATTGACCAAGCTGTACGGTCAGAGCGATTCTCAAGACATGTAGCACTGAACATGGAGCAAGAATTGAGCATCACCAAACTGATACGTCCTGAAATCGCCAGCCTGTCTGCCTATCATGTGCCGGACGCCAGCGGCTATGTGAAGCTGGATGCGATGGAAAACCCTTACCTGTTGCCACCTGATATGCAACAGGAACTGGCGCAGCATCTGGCCGGCGTGGCACTCAACCGCTACCCCCAGCCCGCCTATGCCAGTCTCAAGCAACTGATTGTCGACAAACTTGGTGTGCCTGCTGGTCATGACATCGTGCTGGGCAATGGCTCTGATGAGTTGATCAGCATGGTTTCGGTCGCTTGCGCCAGACCGGGCGCCAAAGTGCTGGCCCCTGTGCCCGGCTTTGTCATGTATGCGATGTCAGCCCTGTTTGCCGGGCTGGAATTTATTGGTGTCGACCTCAATGCTGATCTGACATTGAACAAGACTGCCATGCTGGCAGCGATTACCGAACATCAGCCGGCGATTACCTACCTCGCTTACCCCAATAACCCCACCGGCACCTTGTATGATGCAGATGACATGGTGGAGATTTTGCGGGCAGTTGGTGACAAAGGCATCGTGATCGTCGACGAAGCTTACCAACCCTTTGCCCAGGCCAGCTTCATGTCTCGCCTGGCAGAATTTGATAATCTGGTGGTCATGCGCACTGTTTCCAAGCTGGGCCTGGCCGGCATACGCCTCGGTTATATGGCGGGCAATAATGCCCTGATGCATGAATTTGAAAAAGTGCGCCCGCCTTACAATATTAATGTGCTGACACAGGCGGCAGCAGAATTTGTCCTGGCCCGGGTGGAAGTGCTTGACGCCCAGGCAGCAGCATTGCGCCAGCAACGTGCAGAATTGATGGCTGCTTTGGCAAGCTTGCCTGGTGTGCAAGTTTATCCTTCCGCTGCCAATTTTGTGCTGATCCGTGTTGCGAATGCCGAACAAGTATTTGTGAAATTACGCGAACAAAAAATTTTAGTCAAAAATGTAGGTAAAATGCATAATCTGCTTGAGAATTGTCTGCGTATTACAGTCAGTACTCTGGAAGAGAATGCTCTTTTTCTTGCTGCGCTGGCAGCATCTTTATCATCAACATGAATAAGCCAACAGAACGCATTGCGGCGGTTACCCGCAATACCAACGAAACACAGATCCGCGTGGCCATCAATCTGGATGGCAGCGGCCAGCAAAAGCTCAATACCGGCGTGCCTTTTCTTGATCACATGCTGGATCAGATTGCCCGTCACGGCCTCATTGATCTCGATATCGAAGCGGTCGGCGATCTGCATATTGATGCCCACCATACTGTTGAAGATGTTGGTATTACCCTGGGGCAGGCCTTTGCCAAGGCAATTGGTGACAAAAAAGGCATACGTCGCTATGGTCATGCCTATGTGCCGCTTGATGAAGCGCTGTCGCGCGTGGTCATCGACTTTTCCGGCCGTCCGGGTCTGGAATACCATATCCCCTTTACTCGCGCCATGATAGGCAATTTCGACGTGGACCTGACCCGTGAATTCTTCCAGGGCTTTGTCAATCATGCTCTGGTGACATTGCATATCGATAATTTGCGTGGGGACAACTCCCATCATCAGTGCGAAACCGTATTCAAGGCTTTTGGCCGCGCCCTGCGCATGGCAACCGAACTCGACCCGCGTGCCGCAGGCATCATCCCCTCGACCAAAGGCAGTCTTTGATCGGATTGATTGCTCGTATTTACTGATATCAGATACCAGCCTGGCTGGTGATCATTATGAATAAAATTGTTGTTGTAGATTATGGTATGGGTAATCTGCGCTCTGTGGCGCAAGCCCTGCGCGCCGTAGCCCCTGAAGCAAATGTTCTGATTTCCGGTGAAGTCAGCGACATCCAGACAGCCGACCGCATCGTCTTGCCTGGACAGGGCGCCATGCCTGACTGCATGAGCTGCCTGCGTGAATCGGGCTTGCAAGAGGCCTTGCTGGAGGCCGCACGTAACAAACCCCTGTTTGGTGTCTGCGTTGGTGAACAGATGCTGTTTGATATCAGCGAAGAAGGGGATACGCCAGGGCTGGGCCTGTTGCCTGGCAAGGTGGTGCGTTTTTCTCTTGATGGCCAGCTGCAGGCGGATGGCTCCCGTTACAAAGTACCGCAAATGGGATGGAACCGTGTCAAACAATCAAGGTCACATGCCTTGTGGCAAGATATTGCTGACGATGCTTATTTTTACTTTGTCCATAGTTACTATGCGCGCCCGACCGAGGACAGCCATGCCGTCGGCCTGACTGATTACGGCAGCCTGTTTGCCTGCGCAGTCGCGCGTGACAATATTTTTGCTACCCAGTTTCACCCGGAGAAGAGTTCGGCTGCCGGCTTGCAACTGTATAAGAATTTTGTACACTGGAAACCGTAGTTGCCCGGCTTTGCTTTTTTGTAGTGGTATTGTCGTTAATGATACAAATTTTTTACACTGATTCTTTACCAGGCGCAATTGAAGCGCAAACCCTAGCGTAATTTTTATTGTCTAAAGACACCCATACTTTTTTCTTATCATGCTGCTCATCCCTGCTATAGACCTGAAAGACGGTCACTGCGTACGCCTCAAACAAGGTGATATGGACCAGGCTACCGTCTTCTCCGAAGACCCGGCCGAAATGGCGCGCCACTGGCTGCGTCAGGGTGCACGTCGTCTGCATCTGGTGGATCTGAACGGTGCTTTTGCCGGCAAACCCAAGAATGAGGCTGCGGTCAAGGCCATCATACAGGCGGTGCGTGATTATGCGGAAGAAACCGATACCGACGAAATACCGGTGCAGCTTGGCGGCGGCATACGTGATCTCGATACCATAGAACGCTATCTCGACGACGGCCTGTCCTACATCATTATTGGTACGGCAGCAGTCAAGAACCCTGGCTTTCTGGCCGATGCCTGCAGTGCCTTCCCGGGCCAGATCATTGTCGGCATCGATGCCAAGGATGGCAAGGTCGCAACCGATGGCTGGAGCAAACTGTCTGGTCACGAAGTCATCGACCTGGCCAAGAAGTTTGAAGGCTATGGCGTCGAAGCCATCGTCTATACCGACATAGGCCGCGACGGCATGATGGGGGGCGTGAACATAGACGCGACCGTCAAGCTGGCGCAGGCAGTCAGCATCCCGGTGATTGCCTCTGGCGGTGTGCATGTACTGGCTGACGTGGAAGCCTTGTGTGCGGTACAGGACGATGGCATAGAGGGCGTGATCTGTGGTCGTTCAATTTATGAAGGCACCCTGGACCTGGCGTCGGCACAAGATCGCGCTGATGAACTCAGTGGTGAGTTCGATGATGAAGAAGAAACCGAATGAGTTTAGCCAAACGTATTATCCCCTGCCTGGATGTGACCGCCGGTCGCGTCGTCAAGGGTATCAATTTCCAGGAACTGCGTGACGCCGGTGATCCGGTAGAGATCGCCCGTCGCTATGATGGTCAGGGTGCTGATGAAATTACTTTTCTCGACATCACGGCCTCGTCTGATGGTCGTGACCTGATCTTGCCAATTATTGAAGCCGTGGCTTCACAAGTGTTCATCCCGCTGACAGTAGGTGGTGGTGTGCGCACGGTGGCTGATGTGCGCCGCTTGCTCAACGCCGGTGCCGACAAGGTGGGCATCAATACTTCGGCCGTGACCAATCCGCAACTGGTGGCAGATGCAGCACACAAGTATGGCTCTCAATGCATCGTTGTGGCGATTGACGCCAAGAATGTAGGGCCAGGCAAGTGGGAGGTCTTTACTCACGGTGGCCGTAATGCCACCGGCCTGGATGCGGTCGAATGGGCGCAAAACATGGCGCGCCTCGGCGCCGGTGAAATTTTGCTGACCAGCATGGACAAGGATGGTACCCGTTCCGGCTTCGACCTGGGTTTGACACGTGCAGTGTCGGATGCGGTGCCAATTCCGGTGATAGCCTCTGGCGGTGTAGGTGGCCTGCAGGACCTGGCCGACGGTATCAGGATTGGTGGTGCTGATGCGGTGCTGGCAGCCAGTATTTTTCATTATGGCCAGCATACAGTCGGCGAAGCAAAACAATTTATGGCTGCACAACATATCCCCATGAGGTTGTCATGAGTGCCGCAAAGTGGTTGAACAAGGTTAAATGGGATGAAAACGGCCTGGTCCCGGTGATTGCGCAAGAAGCCAGCAGCAATGATGTACTGATGTTTGCCTGGATGAACCGTGATGCCTTGTCCAAGACCGTGGAGCTCGGTGAAGCCGTCTACTGGAGCCGTTCACGCAAGAAGCTCTGGCATAAAGGTGAAGAGTCGGGCCATGTACAGAAAATCAAGGAAATCCGCCTTGATTGCGATGAAGACGTGGTTCTGCTGAAGATAGAGCAAACTGACAGTATCGCCTGTCATACCGGCCGTCATTCCTGCTTCTTCCAGAAATTTGAAGGCAGTCTCAACGATGGCGACTGGCAGGCCGTTGATCCTGTCTTGAAAGACCCCGAAAGCATTTACAAATGAGTACCTTAACATGACAGCTTCGCAAGAACAGGTCTTGCAGCACCTGGCCAAGATCATAGAAAGCCGCAAACTGGTGAATGGCGGTGACCCGGACAAGTCCTATGTCGCACGCTTGTTTTCCAAGGGCGATGACGCCATACTCAAAAAAATTGGTGAAGAAGCAACAGAAACCGTGATGGCCGCCAAGGATGCCCGCGTTTCTGGTGATGCCAGCAAATTATTGTATGAATGTGCTGACTTGTGGTTTCATTCGCTTGTCATGTTGGCCCAGTATGATCTTGACCCTCAGCAAGTGCTGGATGAACTGGCCAGACGTGAAGGTATCTCTGGTCTTGAAGAAAAAGCAGCGCGCAAGGACGCCTGATACTGGCGGCCTTGAAACCTGCTTGCTTGTTGATATGAATGGATAAAAACGTGGATAACTGCATTTTTTGTAAGATCGCTGCCAAACAGATTCCTTCCGCCAGCGTGTATGAAGATGAAGAATTGCTGGCTTTTAAAGATATCAATCCGGCTGCTCCTGTGCACCTGTTGATTATCCCCAAGCTACATATTGATACTTTATCGTCCATACAACCGGAGCATCATGCTGTCTTGGGTAAAATGCTGGCTTTGGCGCCGAAACTGGCACAGGAACATGGTTGCGCACCAGTGCAGCAGGCTGATGGCGTCTTGTCAGGAGGATATAAAACCCTGATCAACACCGGACCGGATGGCGGGCAAGAGGTGTATCATTTGCATATGCATGTGATAGGCGGCCCCAAGCCATGGCGCGGGCAACGCTGATTACCGGCCATGCCGGTTAATACCGGCAGGTTCAACTATATTTTCTGAGAGCAAGGCTCTCACAAGGAGTAAGTAATGGGTTCATTGAGTATCTGGCACTGGTTGATCGTTCTGGTTGTCATCGTGCTGGTTTTTGGCACGAAAAAACTCGGTAATGTGGGTTCCGACCTGGGCAAGGCTGTCAAAGGCTTCAAGGATGGTGTCAAAGGTGAAGAAGAAAAACCTGCTGCGTCACAGCAGGTTGCAGACAAAAGCACCATTGATGTAGAAGCAAAAGAAAAATCCAAGCTGTGATTGTTTTCCGTACTGCTGGTTTGCCTGGCGATTTAACACCTTTTCCCAGCCTGATGACATGATAGACCTGGGAATCAGCAAGCTCGCCCTGATAGGCGTGGTGGCTTTGATCGTGATCGGTCCTGAAAAATTGCCCAGAGTGGCAAGGATGGCTGGCACACTGCTCGGGCGTGCACAGCGTTACATCAATGAAGTGAAATCCGAAGTCAGCCGCGAGATCGAGCTGGAAGAATTGCGCAAGATGCAGAAAGATGTGCAAGAAGCCGCTCATAACGTTGAACAGACCATCCATCAGACCTGGTCAGAAGCTGAGCAGGGCATGCGCTCCCTGGAGCAGGAAACCAGTTCTGCTCTGTTGCACACGGCCACGCCCGAGCAGCTGTCAGTCAAGGTCAAGGATTTCCGTCGCAAAAAACTGGCGCGTACATCTGCTGTGCCTGCCTGGTATAAAAATCGCAGTGGTCAAAGACAGCGCGTGATCTCCGGCGCCGCCAGGATGGCGCGCCATAGAGTCAACACGCGTTCCGGCAGCAGTTTCTTTTAATTTCCCGCTTATGTTTTTGCGCACTTTTAAATTGGCGGTATTCGCATGAGCGAGCATACGGAACAAGGTCCCGAAGAAAGTTTCATTTCCCACCTGGTGGAGTTGCGAGACCGGCTGGTCAAGTCCATGTATGGTCTGGGTATTGCCTGTGCCGCCCTGATGTTGTGGCCCGGGCCTTCGGCGATTTACGACTTTCTCGCACAGCCCATGCTGGCATCGCTGCCTGCCGGTTCGAAAATGATTGCGACCGGCGTTATCTCGCCATTCCTGGTCCCGATGAAGGTGACTTTGCTGGTCGCATTCATGCTCGCCTTGCCCTGGATTCTCTACCAGATATGGGCTTTCGTTGCACCCGGTTTGTACACCCATGAAAAACGGCTGGTGGCGCCGCTGGTGATTTCTTCATCTGTCCTGTTCCTTTGCGGCGTGGCATTCTGTTATTTCCTGGTGTTTGGCCGTGTCTTCAAATTCATCAATGAATTTGCCCCAACATCGATCAGCGTTGCACCGGACATTGAGAATTACCTGGACTTCATTATTTCCATGTGCCTGGCTTTTGGTGTGACCTTTGAGGTGCCGGTGGTGGTAGTGGTGCTGGTGCGCATGGGCCTGGTGCCGCTGGAAAAACTCAAGGCCATACGCTCTTATGTCGTCGTCGGTGCATTCGTGATTGCCGCCATCGTGACGCCACCTGATATCGTCAGCCAGTTTTCACTGGCCATACCGATGTGGGTTTTGTATGAGCTGGGTTTGCTGCTTGCCCCCATGTTTGTCAGGGCAACTCAGGCGCCGGTAACTGATGAATCAGACAATCAATGATCAGGCGCTGACTGGGGCGGATCTCAACCAGCTGACCAGCGGCAAGGCGCTGCGATAGGCCGTCAGCAGGGTCTTTTTCAGTTCGTCGCTGTCCATTCCCTTCATCGGGCATTCTGTCCAGACCATGAAATTTTTCAGCTTGATCTGTTCTATATGGGGCAGATCGGCGTCAAAGCCCTTGGGCGGGCGTTGTAGCTTGCCTTCTTCCTGGAGGGTGCCAAAATACTGCTTGAGTTTCTTGTCTTTCAGGACCTTCGCAAAACCCTTCGGGTCAGCCACGATATGATTGCGGATCGCTTTCAGTCGGTCAGAAGGTGGCATGTATTCACCAACTGCATAGAACAGGCGACCCGTACCGTCCATTTGGAAGTAGTATGCAGGACCACCGCCTTCACTGGGCTTTTTGCGGCCACTGGGTACGATGGATGAAGAAAATGTCGTTTTGTAAGGCGATTTGTCATGGGCGAAACGTACATCACGATTGATGCGGAATAAGGCTTTTTTCGGCTCCAGGCCGATGATGGCTGGATCAAACTTGCTGATCTCGGCAATCATTTCTGTGACCAGTTGTAAAAATTCTGCACGCAGGATGTCATAGCGTGGCTTGTTCATGACGAACCAGGCGCGGTTATTGTTTTCGCCCAGTTCGGATAAGTAGGCTTTCAGGTCGATCAGGTGCATGGTGTCCTTATTCTTTCGATTCTTCTTTGCGTGCTGTCGGGCGTTTGCCTATCAAGACATCGAGTGTAGGTTCCTTGGTATCACGCAAAACCGTGATTTTGGCCTTGTTGCCCGGTTTTAACTGCGCCACCAGGTTCAGCATCTGGGTCGTGTCGCCGACAGGCTTGCCTTCGATGGCAATCAGGATATCGCCTGGCTTCATGCCCGCCTTGTCAGCCGGGCCGCCACGGATGACACCGGCAATGATCGCGCCGGATTTTTGTTTGAGACCAAAACTGTCAGCCAGTTCGGGTGTGATGTCCTGTGGCTCCACGCCTATCCAGCCACGCACTACATGACCGTTGGTGATGATGGATTCCATCACAGTCTTGACGGTGGTCACCGGTATGGCAAAGCCTATGCCGACCGAACCGCCAGTCTGTGAATAAATGGCCGTGTTGACACCAAGCAGGTTACCGTTGACGTCAACCAGCGCGCCACCGGAATTGCCGGGATTGACGGCAGCATCAGTCTGGATAAAGTTTTCAAAGGCGTTTTCTGTCAGGTTGTTGCGGCCAACGGCAGAGATGATGCCCATGGTGACAGTCTGCCCAACGCCAAAGGGATTGCCTATGGCGAGTACCACATCGCCAACCGCCGCCTGGTCAGAGCGTCCAAAGGTGATGGCTGGCAAGTTCGGTACATCAATCTTGATGACGGCCAGGTCGGTTTCAGGATCAGTGCCGACCACCTTGGCGCTGGCCTTGCGGCCATCAGACAGCGCTACTTCTATGTCATCGGCAGATTCGACGACGTGGTTATTGGTCAGGATATAACCCTGGTCGCTGACGATGACCCCCGAACCAAGGCTGGACAGGCGTTCTGCCTGGGGATTTTGCTGCTCGCCAAAAAAACGTCGGAGGAAAGGATCATTGAGTAAAGGGTTGCGGCGCTGGCGCACTTCTTTCGAGGTGAAAATGTTGACCACCGAAGGCATCGCGTGCTTGGCCGCCGCGCTATATGAACTCTGTGCCAGCACGCTATTGGCCGGCGCTTCTTTCACGTTGACGCCGGCATTCAGGGTCTGGGTCTGCCGGGGGTTGTAACCGGCTTTCACCCAATCGGGTTTCAAGGTGGTTACAATAAACCAGATAGCAAGACCGACAGTGATAGTTTGAGCAAACAATAACCAAAGACGACGCATAGAGAGCTTACAGTATGAAATCAGTGAATCGGGATGATTTAGCGCAATTCCTGGCAAAAGAATTGCAAGTCAATTACTTTCGTGATTATTGCCCAAACGGCGTACAGGTGGAAGGGCGCAGCACGATTAAACACCTCGTCAGCGGGGTGACCGCCAGTTTAGCATTATTAGAAAAAGCGGTGGAAATGCAAGCTGATGCCGTACTCGTGCATCATGGTTATTTCTGGCGTGGTGAAGACATGCGTGTCATTGGTCAAAAACACAAGCGTCTTAAACTGCTGCTGGAACAGGACATATCACTGTTCGCTTATCATTTGCCGCTCGACAGTCATGCCGATTTTGGCAATAACATAGGCCTGGCTCGTCATTTGGGTATTACTCCTGACGGGCGATTTGGCGAGAATGACCTAGGTTGGCTTGGTATGCTGGATAATCCGGAGATCGCCACCCTGGAGGATCTGGCCATGCATATAGAATTGAAGCTGGGGCGCAAGCCTTTGTTGATAGGGGAACCTGCAGCCAGACCTGGTCGTGTGGCCTGGTGTACCGGTGCTGCGCAAAATATGCTGGATCAGGCCATTGCTGCCGGCGCCAATGTCTATCTGAGTGGTGAAATTTCCGAGCCTACCGTGCACCTGGCCAGGGAATCAGGCGTAGGCTATGTCGCTTGCGGCCATCATGCGACCGAACGTTTTGGCGTACAGAACCTCGGCGAATTCATCGCCAGACAGTTTGGCATACGCCATACTTTTGTGGATATTGATAATCCTGTGTGAAGAGCAGGAATTATTCTTTTGACTACGCTCCCTGTCAGGTTCTGACAGGGAGCGTAGCGGGTATCAGTCCTGATGTTATTTTTTCAGGGAATCGCGGATTTCGCGCAATAGCAAAATATCTTCCGCGGTGACCTCGGGCGCGGGTTCCGGAGCCGGTTCTGCCTTTTTCAAGGCATTGACCAGTTTCACCATCTGGAAGATCACAAAAGCCAGGATGACAAAACTGAGTGTCACTGTCAGGAAATTACCGTAAGCGATCACACCGCCCGCCTTCTTGGCTTCTGCCAATACCAGGTGTGTTCCCTGCCCATTCAGGGGAATGTAGTAATTCGAAAAATCGAGACCGCCGACAATGCGGCCTATCACAGGCATGACAATATCACCGACCAGGGAGTCAACGATTTTGCCAAAGGCTGCACCGATAATCACACCTACCGCCAGGTCGACAACATTGCCGCGGCTGATAAAGGTTTTAAATTCTTGCAACATACCCATAGAAAATCTCCGGTTTGATGGGCAAAAAGACATGCCCGAAAAATAAGTAACAAGATTTTAATGCGCAAAGACGGCAAAAAGCTTGAATTTGACATCGCTTTTTTGTCAATTTTCTTTTCTGCCCGTGCCTGAATACTGCCTATTGCATGGAATTTTGTGCTCAATCATGACTTTGACCTAGTCTTAATTGGAAAATCAGGCTTGAATTGTTGAAAAATGCCTGCAAGTTGGCGTTTCAGATATCTTTTTCTTTAAAACCATATCCGCCTCATTTATAATTTAAGGTTGCTAGAAGCTGGGTTTTGCTTCATCAAGTTTTGATTATTGACAGATTGGGGTTGGTATGAGTATCGAAAAGCAGGTCGATTCCGGCCGTCGCGGTTTGCTCGTCGCCACTTGCGCAGCGGGTGGTGTGGCTGGCTTGGCAACGGCAGGAGCGCTGGTAAGCACTTTCCAGCCATCCGAGCGCGCCAAGGCGGCGGGTGCTCCGGTGGAGGTGGACATTTCGGCCTTGAAACCAGGCGAAATGCAAACGACGGAATGGCGCGGTAAGCCAGTGTGGATTCTGAAACGCACACCAGAGATGATGGACAGTCTGAAAAAGACTGAAGACAAGGTCGCCGATCCAAAATCGGAAAAACCTTACACAATGGCGATGCCTGAATACTGCGACAAGCAGACTCGTTCACGCAAAGAACATAGCGATATCCTGGTGACAGTCGGTATCTGTTCCCACCTGGGCTGCTCCCCAAGCTCCAAGTTCCAGGCAGGTGCACAGCCCTCTTTGCCAGATGACTGGAATGGCGGCTTCCTCTGCCCATGCCATGGTTCGACTTTCGACCTGGCCGGCCGTGTATATAAAAACAAACCGGCGCCACAAAACCTGGACGTGCCTCCCCATATGTTTTTGTCGGATACCAAAATCGTCATCGGTAAAGATGAGAAAGGCGAGGCTTAATCATGGCATTTGTTGAGAAAAAACTCCCGGCAGACGCGCCTGTCGTAGACAAGGCCCTCAACTGGGTTGATTCGCGTTTCCCGCTGACCAAACTGTGGAATGATCAATGGGGCAAGTATTATGCGCCAAAGAACTTCAACTTCTGGTACATCTTCGGCTCATTGGCGATGCTGGTTCTGGTTATCCAGATCGTGACCGGTATCTTCCTGGTCATGCATTACAAACCAGATGCCAACCTGGCGTTCGCTTCTGTTGAATACATCATGCGTGAAGTACCCTGGGGCTGGCTGGTGCGTTATATGCACTCTACCGGCGCTTCGGCCTTCTTCATCGTGGTCTACCTGCATATGACCCGTGCCTTCCTGTACGGTTCTTATCGCAAGCCACGTGAACTGATCTGGCTGTTCGGTTTTGCCATTTTCCTGTGCCTGATGGCCGAAGCCTTCTTCGGTTACCTGCTGCCTTGGGGTCAGATGTCTTACTGGGGTGCTCAGGTTATTGTCAACCTGTTTGGCGCTATTCCTTTCATCGGTCCTGACCTGTCCCTGTGGATACGTGGTGACTATGTGGTGTCTGATGCGACATTGAACCGCTTCTTCTCCTTCCACGTGATTGCGATTCCCCTGGTATTGCTGGGTCTGGTGGCTGCTCACCTGATCGCCCTGCATGAAGTGGGTTCTAACAATCCTGACGGTATCGAGATCAAGGAAAACCTGGGCCCTGACGGTCATCCTCTGGATGGTATCCCTTCCCACCCTTACTACACTTTCCACGATATTTTTGGCGTGACAGTGTTCCTGACTATCTTCAGTGCAGTGGTTTTCTTTGC
The DNA here is from genome assembly GCF_022568815.1 of Undibacterium paludis. Taxonomy (GTDB): domain Bacteria; phylum Pseudomonadota; class Gammaproteobacteria; order Burkholderiales; family Burkholderiaceae_D; genus Undibacterium. The sequence continues at coordinate 101,832 of NZ_JAKZHX010000015.1, forward strand.
ACCGGAAATGGGTGGTTACTTCCTGGAATACAATAACTTCATCCCGGCAGATTCTCTGAAAACGCCTCCGCATATTGCTCCTACCTGGTACTTCACGCCTTTCTACTCGATCTTGCGTGCAACCACTTCCGAGTTCCTGTATGTCGTTCAGTTCGGCGCAGCAGCTTATGTTGCCCTGATCTGGCTGACCACCAAACTGCCACAATTGCTGAAAATCGCGATTGCCGCAGTTGCCCTGGTGGCCATCGTCGGCATGATGCCTTTTGGCCTTGATGCAAAATTCTGGGGTGTGGTGTTGTTTGGCGGTTCTGTCGTGATCCTGGCTTTCCTGCCATGGCTTGATGTTTCCCCGGTTAAATCCATCCGTTATCGCCCTGACTGGCACAAATATGTGTACATCGTCTTCGGGATCGTTTTCATCACTTTGGGTTACCTGGGTGTGGAACCGCCATCCCCTGTACGTGAACGTATTTCCCAAGTTTGCGCACTGATTTATTTCAGCTTCTTCCTGCTGATGCCATGGTGGAGTGCAATGGGAACATTTAAGCCCGTGCCTAAGCGCGTTACTTTTGCAGCGCACTGAGAAATAGCGAGGAAGAACAAGCATGAAATTACTTAAAAAACTGATCGCTGTAGCGGCACTGGCGCCTGCACTGGCCCTGGCAAACAGCGGGACTTTCCCACTGGATCAAGCACCTAACCGTTCTACGGACATGGCTGCCCTGCAAAACGGCGCCAAGCTGTTTGTTAACTATTGCCTGAACTGCCACTCGGCTTCAGCCATGCGTTACAACCGCTTGAAAGACATTGGTCTGACAGATGAGCAGATCAAGCAGAATCTCTTGTTCACCGGTGAAAAAGTCGGCGACCTGATGAAAAATACCATGGCTCCCAAAGACGCCAAGGCCTGGTTTGGTGCAGTACCACCGGATTTGTCCGTGATCGCCCGCGCTAAAGCCTCTGAAGCAGGAAGTGGCGCCGACTGGTTGTACACTTATCTGCGTACTTACTACAAAGATGATTCACGTCCGACCGGCTGGAACAACATGGTATTTCCTAACGTCGGCATGCCGCATGTACTGTGGGAATTGCAAGGTACACGTACTGTGAAGATGGTTGAAGAAAAAGACGCGCATGATGAATCCAAAACGGTTCATAAATTTGCCGGCTTTGAAACTGTCAAACCTGGCACGATGACTGCCCTCGAGTATGACAATGCGGTTGGCGACCTGGTTGCCTACCTGCAGTGGATGGGTGAACCAGCACAAAGTACACGCAAACGCCTCGGTGTGTGGGTACTGATGTTCCTGGCTGGCCTGGCGACTCTGGCATGGCGCCTGAACGCTTCGTACTGGAAAGAAGTAAAATAAATGTAAGCTTTCTGGTCTGCACTACAACTGGTGCAAACCGGGAAATTTTTGAGATCGTCCGTTTTTCTCCGTCGTAGACGGACGTGTAATCCCAGGGGTGAGGTGCGCAAAAATGGCTCCTCGCCCTGATCGTTTCTAAGGAACTATAAAAATGATGGTTCTCTACTCGGGTACAACCTGCCCATTTTCCCAACGTTGCCGCCTGGTTCTGTTTGAAAAAGGCATGGACTTTGAAATCCGCGATGTTGACCTGTTCAACAAGCCGGAAGATATCTCGACCATGAATCCTTATGGTCAGGTGCCTATCCTGGTTGAACGCGAATTGATATTGTATGAATCCAATATCATCAACGAATACATTGATGAACGCTTCCCGCATCCGCAACTGATGCCTGCTGACCCGCTGCAGCGTGCCCGCGCACGTCTGATGCTTTTCAATTTTGAAAAAGAATTGTTCATCCACGTCCATACGCTGGAAAACGACAAGAACACGGCCTCTGCCAAGGTACAGGACAAGGCCCGCGCAGAAATCCGCGACCGCCTGACCCAGCTGGCCCCTTTGTTCGTCAAGAACAAATACATGCTCGGTGATGAGTTCTCCATGCTGGACGTAGCCGTTGCTCCATTGTTGTGGCGCCTTGATCATTACGGCATAGAACTGTCCAAGACAGCTGCGCCTTTGATGAAATATGCAGAACGTATTTTCTCCCGCCCTGCCTATATCGAAGCACTGACACCGTCCGAAAAAGTCATGCGCAGATAAGCTGCACTGTCATGGTAAGGATAACAAGGCTGATGTAATACGTCAGCCTTGTTGTTTTTTGACTCCACGCCTATCCTTACAGTATCTTTCCTAAAAGTACATTTAGTACATTTCGCTGATTGTAGAACCATGCAAGAGATTTCAACTAAACCCTATTTCATGCGCGCCATTTACGAATGGTGCACCGACAACGGTTTTACCCCCTATATGGCGGTCAAGGTGAATCACGCTGCCCGTGTTCCCATGGAATTCGTCAGGAACGGTGAGATCGTGCTCAACATCAGCTTCGGCGCAACCAGTGGCCTGAAGATGGATAATGATGCGGTTGCCTTCAAAGCCCGCTTTGGCGGTGTGTCACGCGACATCTATGTGCCGGTCGAGAATGTGCTTGCGGTCTACGCCAGTGAAAACGGACAGGGCATGGCCTTTGAAGTTGACCTGACCGAAACAGAAACCAGCCCTGAAGCCGAAGCATCGGTACCGGAAATCGGCAAACCGGCATTGGGCCTGGCAGCGGTCACTAGCAAGCCGACAGCCGTGGAAACACCGGTTTTGGCAGCCGAAGAAAAAAAATCTGAAAAAAAATCAGAAAAGCCCTCGCTAAAAATAATAAAGTAGCCTATAATCTTGGTCTTCGGGAATGCAACGGCAACGAAGCAAGAACGAAAACAGTTTCGCCGACTTAGCTCATTTGGTAGAGCAGTTGACTTGTAATCATCAGGTGGCCAGTTCGATTCCGGCAGTCGGCACCAAATTAAAAACCCATCGTTAGCAATAACGGTGGGTTTTTTCTTTTTTCCTTTCTCCTCTTTCTCAATTCCGGTATTTTCTTTCCGTTTCTGTTTTTCGTGGTGAACCACATTGCATCAGGGTGGTCATAATTATTTAATCGATGCAATTTGCATTCTTACAGCCAACCAAAGATAAAAAAAGATAAGGAATCCCATGAAAATACGTGTCGAGCATTTGCTGCTCCCCCTGTTGCTTTGCAACTTGAGTGGCGCCAGTTATGCCCAGGACGGCATGCTTAGCCTTGAAATGCTGTATCACCCGACAAAAAAAGAAAAATTCGACACCAAACCACTGACGCGCCTGACCTGGGACGCTCAAAACCGGTTGATAGAAACACAGAGCAAAGACGGCGTAGTCCAGCAGTTCGTGGTGAATCCGGCGACGTGGGAGAAACAGGCACTGGCAGCCGATGGCAATATCCTGCAACTGATGCTGGCGGCCGGTATTGCAGAGAAAGAAGCAAAGGTACAAATTGACAAGCTGACGCCGCAGATCAAGCCAGAATTGAAGGCTTATTTATTTACGTACAAGAACGATCTGTGGCTGCTGGACCTGGCCGCCGGCAAGGTCAAAGAGTTAACGCATACGCCGGACGTGGCCGAGGATGAGGCGATACTTTCGCCTGACCTGCAATCAGTTGCCTACCTCAAAGGCAATGACATGTATGTCACCGATGTCGTCACAGCCACAGAAAAACGCCTGACAACCGGGGGTAACGAGACCACCTTCAATGGCCGCCTTGACTGGGTCTACATGGAAGAGATTTATGGCCGTGGTCATCTGCGTGCTTTCTGGTGGGCGCCTGATTCCAAAAAGATCGCCTATCTGAGTTTTGATGAAAGCAAGGTACCGGTCTATACACTCAGTGGCGACCATGCACAGCCAATCAGGACTGAACGCACCCGTTATCCCAAGGCTGGCGACCCCAATCCAGAAGTAAAGCTTGGTATTGTTGACATGGCGGGTAAAACCAGCTGGACCGACAGTCCTTATCCAGGCAAGGAAACCTTGATCGTGCAGGTGGGCTGGACACCGGATGGCAAATTGCTGGCCAGTTGGCAAGACAGAGTGCAAACCTGGCTGGATCTGCGTATTTATGATGGGCAGTACAGGAGCCGGCAGGTATTGCGCGAAAGCGGTCCGGCCTGGACCGAACGCCTGCCGCTGCCGGTCTTCCTCAAGGATGGCGGCTTTATCTGGGAGTCAGACCGCACAGGCCACAGGCATCTGTACCGCTATGACAGTCAATACCAGTTGAAAACTGCTGTCACCAAAGGTGATTGGGATATCCGGACTGTCTATGGCATTGATGAAGCAAAAAGCCGCGTCCTGTTTGCCGCCAATGAAGCCAATCCTATAGGCAACGATGTCTACACCGTCAATCTCGACGGCAGTCATTTGCAAAAGCTGAGCAAGGAATCCGGCACCCATTATGCCCGCTGGAATACCAGCTACACCCATTTCATCGACAGCTGGAGCAGTTTGAAACAGCCACCCAGACAAGCCCTGTTCAGTGATGCCGGTCAGCAGCTGAAGCTGGTTGATGATGCCGGCATGCCTGAGAAAATGCAGGGACTGAAACTGGCGAAGGTGACGCAACAACAGGTGAAGTCGCGCGACGGCTTCTTGCTGGAAAGCCTGTTGTTCCTGCCGCCTGACTTTGATCCGAAAAAGAAATACCCCGTCTATCAGCATCTGTATGCTGGTCCGATGGCACCGCAGGTGACGGATCGCTGGAACAGCAATCTCTGGCATCATTTCCTGGCACAACAGGGATATGTGGTCTGGATACTCGACAACCGTAGCGCCAGCAACAAGGGAGCCGTCAGCGCCTGGCCCATCCACAAGAAACTGGGGCAGCTGGAATTGCAGGACCAGCTCGATGGTCTGGAATGGCTGCGCAAGCAGGGCTGGGCCGACATGAACAGGATAGCACTGAACGGCTGGAGCTATGGCGGTTATATGACTTCGTATGCGATGACACACAGCAAGGCCTGGAAGATAGGTTTTGTCGGCGCACCGGTGACGGATTACCGTTTATATGACAGCGTGTATACCGAGCGCTACATGGGACTGCCGCAAGAAAATGCCGAAGGCTATGATAAGGGCAGCGTGCTCAAGGCGACCAGGGATTTGAGCGGCAAGATCATGATCATGCATGGCACCATGGATGACAATGTGCATCCGCAAAACACCATCATGTTCATTGATGAACTGATCAAGAATGGCAAGGACTATAGCCTGCAACTGTATCCGGGCGCAGGTCATGGCCCGCGCGGTGACTGGACCATGTGGTCACTGCAAAAAGCCAAGTGGGAATTTCTGAGAAACAATCTCTGATTTTTTAGTGCAGGAAAATGAAAACGGTGCAAAAAACAGCACCGTTTTTTTTATCGCATAAGATGTGACAGAGCAGAACCGCGCACGCGTAAAAATTCATGTAATAGAGACGCATAATTTTCATGTGCGGCACTTCGTACAGACGCACGTGAATGCAGTGCCTGACGCCAGACGGTCAACCTGGGGAGGTTTTTGAAGAAACCAAAATCGTCGATCTCTTCAAACACCTCAAAGTAACGAAACACCGGTGCAAAGGCAGCATCCACCAGGCTGAAATTTTTCCCCGAAAAATAAGGACCATCGCCAAGCTGGTTTTCCAGTTGCACAAACTTCGTCTGTAATTCAGCCGCTTTGGCATGCAGCATCTGCTCGTCTGCCGCATTGTAAAAACCACCTATGCTGTTCAAGGTGGCTGAGGCAAATTCTATCCAGGCGCGATGCTGCGCTCTTTCCAGTGCGGATTCAGGGTGCAGGCGAGGTGAAGTTGTTTCATCCAGGTATTCGCAAATGACTGCTGATTCAAAGATGGCTTGCCCGTCTACCAGCAGCACTGGTGTCTTGCCCAGTGGCGATACTTGCAAGAACCAGTCAGGTTTGTGCGCCAGGTCTATCTCCACTCGTTCAAAGCTGATCCCTTTTTCAGTGAGGGTGATAGCTGCACGCTGTACATAGGGGCAAAGCTTGTGACTGATCAGGGTGTATTTACTGTTCATGTTTTCCCCCGCTCATGCCAGTGAAAACCGGGCGCTGCGGCGTAAGGCAAATGCACCATCACCCAGTAGCCAGACAGCGATCGATGTCGCGATCAGAAATACTGGGTATTCCCAGCCACCGTTAGGACTGGTATGCACCCAGCCATTGCCAAAATGCACAGTCGCAGCAACGGCCATGATGGGCACCAGTGCCAGAGCAACCTGGCGGCTATAGATGCCTAGCACCAGTGCCAGGCCACCGAATAATTCCAGCGCAAACACGGGATAAGCGAGAAAACCGGGATAGCCTATACTGGTAAAAAACTGCGCTGTGCCGGCCAGGGTAAACACCAGGAGTTTCAGTAAAGCGTGCGCTATCCACATGATGCCCAGACTGACGCGCAGCAGGGTGATGCCGTAGGCATTGCTGCCAGACAGAGTTGAATGCGTCATTTTGTTCTCCAGGAAGTGATTGATGGAGCTAATATAAAATTTCGTCATCGCAATGAAAATAGGCATAAAAGCAAACCATGAATGCAAAAATGCAATACAGACTAAATGCGGCCGACCTGGAAGTCGTGCTGGCACTGGTACGCACCGGCAAACTGGTCGAGGCGGGTGAGCGCCTGTCACTCGATGCGTCCACAGTCTTCCGCAACATACAGAAACTGGAAAAAGGTTTGGGGCAACGCCTGTTTGAACGCTCGCGTACAGGCTATCAAGCCAATGAACTGGCACAGGAGCTGGCTGTGCATGCCGAGCAGATGGAAGTGCAACTCGAAGCCGCCCGCTCAGCCATGCAATTGCAGCCTGATCAGGTGGCTGGTGCGGTGCGTATCACCACGACCGACACCATACTGCATGGCTTGCTGACGCCGGTATTGAAGCCCTTGCAGGCTTTGCATCCTTTGCTGAGCCTGGATTTGCATGCTGGCAATGAACTGGCCAGCCTGACCAGGCGTGATGCCGATATCGCCATACGTGCGAGTAAACGGCCACCCCAACATCTGATCGGCAAACACCTGGGGCCGATAAGGGTGGCTCTGTATGCTGGAAAAACCAGCAAGATCAGGCATTTCGACGCAGAAACCGCCCAGCGCCATCACTGGATTGCACCAGATGATGCCTTGCCAGAACATCCGTCCGTAATATGGCGCAAGAAGCACTTTCCCAGGTTACAGGTTACTTACAAGGTCAACAGCATACTCACGGTAGCAGAACTGGTGGGCCAGGGTTTGGGTCTGGGCATCCTGCCCCTGTTCCTTGCACAGGGGCGCAAGGATTTGCTGCAATTGACAGAGGTGCTGGACGAATGTCAGACCGAGCTATGGTTGCTTACACATACCGAAGCCAGGCATTTGCGTCGGGTGTCGGCGGTGTATTCGTATCTGGCGCAGGAGATCGTGTTGACTTGAGTATTGATTTGAGTGTTGTTTGCAAAAAAGCCGCTGATAATCCAACAGTACATCGGCGGCTTTCTGTCGGTAAAGACAAGATAGGATGGATCAGGACGGAACGTTAAAATCCGCCAGTTTCTTGCTGAACTTGAACAGCCAGATACGGTTAGGTCTTTCCGTATCGGCGCCGCGGGCAACGCGCATGGTATTGCCTGCAGTACAGCCCAGGGCGCTGGCAGTGGTCGTCATGGCGCCATTGGCATCGACAGTGCACTTGGTGACGTCAGCGCCAACGACGATGGCGCCAGTAGGGTCAACAATCACAGTCTTCATGCCAAAGTCATCATCATTGGTCAGCGCCAGGGTGTTTTCATCGACCAGAGCCAGACCTTCAGCTTTTTCTGCCAGCCAGCCTGCATTGTTCAGATCAAACAGCACAGTTTTTTGAAGCACGACGATATTGGCATAATTGACGCCATTCACTGCAGCACCCGTCATGCTGCTTTTTTCCAGGTCCGTACCCATGCTGGCGATGTCGGTAGCATTGTTTGGCACCTGCACCAGCATCAGCTTGTTGAAAGCCTTGCCGTCAGGGTCAGTGCCCTGTTCTATGACGATGAACTTGCCATTGCCGAGTGACACCAGATCGCCCAGTTTGGCGTTGCCGGTTTTGCCAGAGGTGTATTGTGTGCTGTCTATGGGGTAGGCATACAGCCTGGTTTTTTCTGTCGCCGGATCAAACTCTACCCAACGGTTGAACTTGGCATAGTCCTTGATACTTTCGCTGGTAGCGACTGTTGCACCAGGCACGACATAATTGGCCTTGCCATCGTCAAGCGGGCTTTGTACGAAGCCATTGAGCTTGCCGGTAGCAACTTCCAGCGACAAGCCTTCCATGCCACGGTTGGCGCGGCGTTTCAGCAAGACCGCCGGTAAGTCACCCGCACCTGTGCCAGGCTGGTATTTTTTCAGGATGATGCCGGTGGCGATGTCTATCTTCAGGATGAAGGGGCCATATTCATCCGATACCCAGAGTACACCACGCGCCGCATCATAGACGATGGATTCGGTATCAAGGCCATAGTCGCTGAAGGTGGTCTTGCTGCCGGCGTCATACCTGGCTGCATCATTCAATGGTACTTCTGCAGATGAACCAAGCTTGCCAGCAGCGATGGATAAACCCGAGGCATTGATGGTAGAACTGAATTTGATCGGCGTGACAGATTTCAGTACCGCTCCATCCTTGCCTATGCTGATCAGGCCATACGATGGTGTGAAGCTCGGAGACGGGAAGAATTTGGCATCACTGGTGCCTGTTGCACCAGCTGTGACGACAGCGTTGGGTACCTTGGGGCCATCGCCATTCGGGCCACGATCGGTAATGCCATAAAACTCCAGCGTGCCATCGGCTGCTTTGCCTTTGAATGTCAAACCAGAACCATAGGATGGCAAGAAGCCTTTGGGGAACTCTGCCCTGACGGCAGCATTATTGCCTTCATAAGGTACAAAGAAATTATCGGCAGCCTGTATCTGGTAACGGGTGATGGCAGCGCTGACCGTACCCAGTGCATTGCTCTGTGTGACTGTTTCTACGACAGGTGTACCTAGTCTGGATGCCATGGTGTCTTCAAAATGTTCACGCACCAGGGTGCGGCGGCCGGCATCTACCGTGCGGCTCTGGTAATTGCCCGGCAGTTTGGCCAGCAAGGCTATCATGCTGGCATTGAATGTCGCAGCCGGTGCATTAAAGTCCAGCGTCTGGCCGGCCAGAGCGGTTTTAACAGCGGCAGAAATCTTGATGCCGTTGGCCACATCATTGTCTTCATCAAGCAATTGCAGGGCCAGCAGGCGGTTGACTACGCTATCGTCCTTGACGTTGCTGGAGTTGGCCAGGTTCAGTGGTGTAACGGTGGTAGCGCAGGCCGTGGAGCCAAGTGTAATACCGCCGACAGAGAACACCAGACTGTCACCGGTGTTGCAGATGTAACCACCACTACTGGCCGTGCTGTTTTTGCTGCCACCTGCTGCAGTGTAGTCCAGCCCCTCAACTGCCGCATCAAGAAAAATCCCGTTCACGGGGCTAGGTGTGGGCGTCGTGCTGACTGTGCTGTTATTGCTGCCGCCGCAGGCTGCCAGCAGGCTTGCTGTTGCCAGTGTCGTCAGAGTCAGCAATGTAGGCAGCATTGGGGTTTGCTTGCTGTACTTCATGGAGTGACCTCGTGGATATTGATGAAAAGCGAATCGATGGAAGGCGAAAATCCAGCGAAGTTACACCATGCGTATGACCCACTTATGACATGGTGACATGCCTTTTCTTGACAGGACCGTAGCTGATCCGTCACTGGTCCGTCATATTTGACACCTATAGTGTGCCCACCAAAAACTGTGGAGAGCACATCATGTTGAAAACATTGACTGTAAGATCGACCATGCGCGCGGGCCTGGCTGCGTTGGCAATGCTGGGGGCGGGGCTGAACCTGGCAAGTGCTGCCGGCAATATGGTGCCCGACTATGAAGTGAAGTTGCTGATGAACCCGAATGTGGTTCTTGATGCAGACCACAAACTCAAAAGCACAGTGCTCAGCACCTTCAATATGCCAACATCCGTAACCAAGATGAATGTGCTGTTCATGGACACCAATGCCAGGGATATCTACAACAACACCTGGATAGCACGCCTACGCAAGACCGAAGGCGAGAGCAATTTTGAACTGACTTACAAAAAACGCTATCCCATAGACAATGGCAATATCAGTGAAGCCCTGTATAAAGCCAGTGCAGATGGTTTTGATTCTTCAGAAAAGAATTATGAAGCCCAGATCGAATGGGGTTATCAAAAGAAAACCCTGAGTATTTCCAACACAAAGACGGACAGCAAGTCCGGTTATAGCGGTATGGACTTACCATCCAGCAGTGATTCGCGCAGCCTGCTTAAAAAGAATATTCCCGGCAAGATGGACAACTGGCAGTATAGCGGCTGGGGCAAATCCATGCTCGATAATTCACGCAAGTATGGTCCAATACTGGCCAAGCGCTCTGTCGGCACCTGGAGTGGTCAGAAACTGTACATCGAAGTCTGGCCCATATTGAACCAGGCGGGCACAGGTATTGAGTACATCGTCGAAGCCTCTTTCAAGACCACGAGCGAAGCAACAGCGTCCGCCAAGCATGATGAACTGCAGGCTTACCTGATATCTCGTGGCTGGTTTGTGGCTGAGGATTCGCTCAAGACCCAGCTCATCATGGATCGCTATTGATTGTTCAGGGGCTGTCTTTGATGCCTTGCCAGCGTGGCGTCAGGTCATGTGGCAAGGCAAACATGTCGAGGACGCGACCGACGGTATGGTCTACCATCTCAGCGATTGTCTGGGGGCGATGGTAAAAGCCTGGCAGGGGCGGGAAGATGACGCCGCCCATTTCTGTCACGGCCGTCATATTGCGCAAATGGGCGAGGTTGAAGGGAGTTTCGCGCACCATCAATACCAGATGGCGACGTTCCTTCAGGACGACATCTGCAGCCCGGGTGATCAGGTTATCAGACAAGCCATGGGCGACGGCTGCCAGGGTTTTCATTGAACACGGCGCGATGATCATGCCGTCTGACAAAAACGAGCCACTGGCAATGCTGGCGCCGACATCACGCACATTGTGCACCACATCGGCCAGGGCTTCGACATCCTTGCGCTTCAAGTCCATTTCCTGATACAGGTTCAGTACCCCTGCTTCTGAAATCAACAAATGACTTTCCACATCGGGGATGTTGCGCAAGACTTCCAGCAGGCGTACGCCATAGACTGCACCAGTCGCGCCGGTGATGGCGACGATCAGGCGTATGGCGCGTTTCGGTGTGCCTGCATCTGTCATGCGCTTCTTAGTCTTTCAGCAAGGCTTGCAGTTCGCCGCTTTCAAACATTTCATTCATGATGTCGGAGCCGCCGATGAATTCGCCTTTGACATACAGTTGTGGGATGGTAGGCCAGTTGGAATAATCCTTGATACCCTGACGCACTTCCGGGTCTTCCAGCACATTGATGGTCACCAGGTTTTGCACACCGCTGGCTTTCAACACCTGTACTGCACGGCCAGAAAAGCCGCATTGCGGGAACTGGGCAGTTCCCTTCATGAACAGGACAACAGGGTTTCCGGTTACGGTTTCTTTGATCCAGCTTTGAACGTCGCTCATGGCTATCTTCCTTAAAATACTTGAATTGCGAATACCTGCATTATAGAGGAAAGCGGCGCTGCCTGCCCCTGCTATAGCCGGGCTAGCGCTGCTTCTGACGTGTTGCGATGCGTCATAGCCGGGTAACAATCCACCTCTAGGATGACGCATCCGTAAAGACATGCGAAAAAATCCCCAAACTATCAGACGTCTGGCGATGTTTTATTGCTTAAATATCAATTGTCATTAAAGATATTTTTGCACATGTTTTAAATCAAACCACAGAGCTGAGCAGGCGTCCCCTGTACGCCCGGGCTTTTTTTCATCGAACTGTATGCACACTACTTTCACGACTTCCACAATACTTCGCTTTGGCAAACTGCACACCGCTTTGATGAGCGCCGGCTTGTGTGCAGGGGTCTGGCAAATCCCCGCAGCCTGTGCGGCAACAGAAGCTGACAATATGAGCAGCTCCGGCTTGTCTCAAGTGGTGATCAAGGCGACGGTAGAAAAAAAGAAGCTCGGTGACAATGTCAGCAGTGGCGTGCTGGGCCGCCGGTCTGAACTCGATACACCATTTTCCACCAAGGCCGTCAGCAGCGATGAAATTGAAGACAGGCTGGCCACCAGTATTTCTGAAGTCATGAAGTACGATGCTTCGGTCACTGCCATCAGCCCGCCTATCAGTACCCATCCGGCCACCATACAGATGCGGGGCCTGCGCCTGGATGATCTGAATGGCTACAAGATTGATGGCCTGGCCAATATCAATCGTGGCACCGAGATGCCGCTGGAAATGTTTGAAAGCATAGAAGCGCTGAAGGGTTTGTCCGGCTTTATGTACGGTTTTGGCTCGCCTGGCGGCATCATCAACTACGTCAGCAAACGTCCGACAACAGAAAAAAGTTTCAGTGCTGCCCTTGGCTACCAGCAGGGCGGGGCAATCAAGGAACATATAGATGCTGGCGGCCGTCTTGGCGAAAGTGAACGTTTTGGCTATCGCCTCAACATGCTGCATGAAGATGGTGGAGTGGCTGAAGAAAGCGGTACGGTCAATCGTAACGCCCTGGGTCTGAATCTCGATTTCCGTGTCAATTCCAGCCTGCTCATCAACCTGAATGGCATCTACCAAAAACGCAAGACCGTCGGTGGCACGGATGTCATTACCAGCACCTTGTATGCATTGCCACAGCCAATCAGCGGCGATACGCGGCTGCATAGCGAAGGCGCTGGCAGTGATGTGGATTACAAACTCGCGACCCTGGGTGTAACGTATCTGCTGGTGCCAGACTGGACGGTCAGTATCGCGTATCGCGGCTCTGATTCAACACGCATCTACAAGAAAGACCAGTATTACCTGAGCAGCGACAGCGGCAACTACCGCGACCGCGTGACCTCGGAATACCATGGCTATCAATTTTCGCAAGTACAGGCCGGGCTGGAAGGCAGGTTCATCTCGGGCTTCCTGCAACACCAGATCACTGCCGGCGTCATGACGCAGGAACTGACATCGACTTCATCCGTCGTCACGCCCAAAGTCTATCTGGGGACCGGTAACCTGTATGCGCCGACCATCATTTCCGTGTATGGCACCAACTACAGCGGCGGTACTTATGAAGATGAAAAAACCAAGCAGGACGCCGTGTTTGCCAGCGACACGATCAGGTTTAATGACAACTGGTCCTTGCTGACCGGCTTGCGCTATACCCAATTCAGAGATACTGCTTACACGACAAAAAATACCGTTGCTGCAGCTTATGCAGCCAACAAGAGTACGCCCACGCTGGCCTTGATGTACAAACCTGCAGCCGATACCACCGTGTATGGCAGTTACGTCGAAGCCCTGGAACAAAGCGCCAGTGCGCCCAGCTCAACCGTCAATGCCAACCAGACTTTTGCTCCCCTGAAGAGCAAGCAAACTGAAATAGGCATCAAGACCGAACGCAGTTCGTGGAATGCCAGCGCATCATTGTTCCGTATCGAACGTGCCGCCCAGTACACGAATAGCGCCAATTATTTTGTCCAGGATGGCCGCAGTCTTTACCAGGGCCTGGAATTTAATACGGTCATCCAGGCAGCGAAAAACCTGTCGATTGAAGGCGGTCTCATGCTGCTGGACGCTACGCTAAAAGACGCGTTGCCCGCCGTCACCGGCAAGAATGCCGTCGGCGCACCCAGGAAACAGGTTTCCATCCAAATGACCTGGCGCCCCGAAGTCCTGCCTGGCCTTGCCCTGCATGCCGGCACGCAATACCTGGGTGAACTGGCGATGGATGCTGCCAATGTGCATACGCTGTCAGCGTATAGCCTGTTTGATGCAGGGTTTAATTATCGTGCAAGAATGGGCGGTAAAATGGTCAGCATACGTGGCAATATTTCGAATATTGCCAATCGCAAATACTGGACCTATTACCAGGAAAACTATCTGAACGTTGGTTCACCGCGCACAGCAAGTGTGAATGTCAGGATAGATTTCTAAGAACCTGTATACGATCTTATCCCGCTGACGCACGCTTGCTACAGATCGTAAATTTTATCGGGCAGCTGCTTCAGGCAGTTGCCTTTTTTGATTGAACTAGCTGATGATGAAATCTGCACCCTTCAAGCCGCTTTTATTACTCGTCTGTCTATTGTCATGCTCTGTCAATGCTGCAACGACAAATGCCCCCGTTGCTGAACCGGCAGTGGAGCGACACTATCATACCAAGACCCCTTATCAGCCGCAGCAGGCAATGAGCAGTTACCAGCTTGTACCTGCTGGGTATACCGCCGTGTACACGCAGATGCTGGCAAGACATGGATCACGCGGACTGACTGGCATGAAATCAGACCTGGCTTTTTATAATCTGTGGTCACAGGCACAAAAGGCGGATGCACTGACTGACCTGGGCAAGGAGCTGGGGCCTGACATACTGAAGCTGATGCAGGCCAATTTTTTATTGGGTTATGCCGTGCCCGGTATCAGCAAACCAGGTTATGGCAACGAAACCCGGCAAGGAATAGATGAGCATACAGAGCTGGCGCGCCGCATGCATGAGCGCCTGACAGGTTTGTTCCAGACTGCATCGCATGTAAGTGCTGATAACGCCAGTCCGAGAAAGATACTGGTACTGACCTCCGGCAAGGACCGTGCCGTCGACAGCGGTTATTTTTTTACGCAATCCCTGCTCAGGCAACAGCCGGGTTTGCAGGCGTCGATTGTGTATCCCGCTTCACTGACACCAAGGGAAGACAAGCGTCCTCAATCAAGGCAGCCCGGTACAGACAGATTCCTGCTGTATTTCCACAAGCTAAGCGGCACACAGGATAAGGTGACTGATGCATCGGACCCGCTATATCCGACCTATGCTGCCAGTCAGGCTTATCAAAGCTATCTGAAGAGCCGGGAATTGCAAGCGCAGGAAGCACAGATACTGTCCCAGCCTTCGCTGGCAACTGCGGCGCATGCGGTGCTGGCACGGCTGTTCCATACCGGCTTTATCACTGAGCTGGAGCAGGGACGTATCAAGGCGGGCAACACAGGCACTTACAGTTTTACCAGCGAAGATGGTAAATTCTCCAACCAGCTTACCGGGGATGGCGAGACAGAAATCAGGTCGCCGGTTGAAGCTGCCCTGGCGCTGTACGAGTTGTATAGTGCCGCTTCCAATATGCAGGTGGAACTGGCCCGCCTGTCTTCGGGTAAATTCACTGCTTACATGCCGTCAGAGCAGGCCAGGGTTTTTGCTGCAGCCGATGATGCCATCAGCTTTTACAGCAAGGGGCCAGGCACAGTGGAAAACGCCGATATCACTTTCCGTATGGCCGGCATCTTGCTGGCAGATTTTTTCAGAGAAACCGATGCCATCGCCAGTGGCGATCTCTCCCATCTGGCCAAGCTCAGGTTCGCTCATGCCGAGATCATGATACCCATGGCCAGCTTGCTCGGTATCGAAGGCATGTCAACGCAACAGCCGCGTAGTATGTTGTACCAGTACAGTAACAACGCATGGCGCGGTGAGCAGGTGGCGCCCATGGCTGCCAATATACAGTGGGATGTCTATGCCAACAAACAGGGACAGACCCTGGTCAGGATGCTGTATAACGAGCGCGAAACCGCATTCAGACGCGATTGCGATGCAGCGAGAATTTCACCGGACAGTTATTTCTATGACTATGGGCGTTTGAAAAATTGTTACCAGCAACGGATTTCTGTGTTGAAGAATTGAAAAATAAGCAATGGCATCTGTAGCAAGCTGACACAATATATCCGGCAGAGCCCTTTTCAAGGGTGTAACATGTGGTCAAAAGAAAAAGATGACATGTTGCAGGAGGCAGGCAATGCAGATGCGGAATACATCATTTTCACCGGAATCGACCCAGCATGAGTCTGGCGTGATTCCTGCTTTATCAGACATCATGATAGAACAGGCACATCAGCGTTCAGCAGCCTATGGCATACCCCGTAGTGCCACGCCCGACTATGGCCCGCTGGGCAAGGGTGACCTGAAACAATTGCTGGAACAAAACCGGGTCTTGTACCAGCATGCCGTACCCGTCATGGAAACCCTGTACGAGCAAATCATCAATACTCACAATATGGTGATATTGACGGACGTGAACGGTCTCATCGTTCATACCCTGGGTGACGCTGATTTTCTCGAAAAAGCTGATCGCGTTGCACTGAGCCCTGGCGTTGCCTGGTCAGAAAACAGCAAGGGCACAAATGCCATAGGTACGGCGATTGCCGAAAAAACACCGACCATCGTGCATGCCGACCAGCATTACCTTGAGGCCAATAGCTTCCTGACCTGTTCTGCATCCCCGATTTTTGATGTCACGGGCAATGTCATCGGTGTGCTGGATGTTACTGGTGACCAGCATAATTTCCACAAGCACACCATGGCCCTGGTGCGCATGTCGGCGCAGATGATAGAAAACCAGTTGTTTGCTTCTTCTTTTCAGGATGCCATCAAACTGAGTTTTCACAGTCGTCCTGAATTTTTGGGCACACTGATGGAAGGCATCGCCTGCTTTGACAGCGATGGCCGCTTTCTATCGGCCAGCCGCAGCGGCTTGTTCCAACTGGGATTACCGCTGTCTGCCTTGCAGACACATACCTTCAGTTCCTTATTCGGTTTACCGGTGTCAGCACTGCACGAACATTATCGTACCGCGACACCGGGTTTGCTGACGCTCTGCCTGCATAATGGCGTGCGTGTGTATGCCAGAAGTCAGAGCCTCAAGCGACCTTCCGCCGCAGCCAGGCATGTGCTGGACAATGCGCGCGAACCTCAGATGGCAGAAACCAAATCCAAGCTGTCCAGCCTGCATTATCTCGATACCGGTGATGAGCAACTTGCCCGTGCCATCGATAAGCTCAAACGTGTCATCGGTCGTGATATCTCGATACTGGTGACGGGCGAGACCGGCACAGGCAAGGAATTGCTGGCCCAGGCCGTGCACAATGATTCACCGCGTAAAGCAGGCCCCTTCGTTGCCGTGAATTGTGCGTCCATACCAGAAACCCTGATTGAATCTGAATTATTCGGCTATGAAGATGGTGCATTCACCGGCGCTCGCAAGAAGGGCAATATAGGCAAGATCCTGCAGGCGAATGGCGGCACGCTGTTTCTCGATGAAATCGGTGACATGCCCCTGAATTTGCAAGCCCGTTTGCTGCGGGTCTTGCAGGAACGCATGGTGACACCGCTGGGCAGCAGCAAATCCATCCCCGTCAACCTCGCCCTGATCTGCGCCACCAACCGTAACCTGCGCGATATGATAGGCAAAGGCGAATTCCGTGATGACCTGTATTACCGCCTGAATGGTCTGGTGGTGCGCCTGCCGCCACTGCGCGAGCGTACAGACCTCGATGTCGTCATTGCCAAAGTCCTGGCGACAGAAAGCGAAGGCAGACAATACAGGATTGCTCCTGCAGTCATGCAGCTATTCCATGCCCATGGCTGGCCTGGTAACTTCCGTCAATTGACGAATCTCTTGCGTACCGCCATCGTCATGACAGACTCCGATATGGAAATTCGGCTCGAACATTTGCCTGAGGATTTTCTCGAAGACATGGAGGTAGCACCTGCGCCAGTCACCATCGCTGTGACTCAGACATCAGCCAGTCTGGAGGCATTGGAAGTCGAAGCAATACAGCAGGCGCTGCAACAGCACCAGGGTAATGTTTCTGCAGCGGCCAAAACCCTGGGTGTATCGCGCAATACAATTTACCGCAAGCTGGCGGTTTTGAAGAGTGATTGATCAAGCTTGCGGGCCGTGCAAAACAGCAGTACCCAGCAAATCATTTTCTTCATCCGTGAACAGACGCGAGCGAGTAAGAAAGCGCTTGCCCGTGCCATTGTCGAGTGAAAACATGCCACCCATGCCCGCCACGACATCAATGATCAATTGCGTGTGCCGCCAGTATTCAAATTGGTTGCTGTCCATATAAAACGGCGTGCCATCCAGATCACCGAGATACACATCGGCATCGCCTATGCCATATTCATTCCTGGCATAACACAGGGGCGAACTGCCATCGCAGCAGCCGCCGGACTGAAAAAATAGTAGCGGGCCGTATTTGCTTTGCAGCGCACTGATAAATTCCATTGCGGCGGGTGTGGCGGTGACGCGGGCGGGGGTGGTAGTCATTTTGATTGCATTGGTCGTTTTTCGTTAAAACCAAAAGGCTCACCACAGAGACACGGAGACACAGAGAAGAGCAAGAGAAAACCTGAAATGATGGATTTTTAATTTCATCTCTGCGTTTCATTTCTGTTGATGCGTAGAGAAGTCACTGGGACTTGCTTTGACTTTCTCCTGTTTTTCTCTGTGGTGCAGCAGGGAATTCAAATAGCATGGCTACTTGCCTGTGGAACGAAGGCGGCATGCAGGCCGCCTTTCCTTCCTCTGTGCCTCTGTGGTGAGAGGTTTTGAACTTAAGGAACCTCTGATTAAGTCCAGTACACCATTTGTAAGTTATTGATTTTTCGAGCATTAATTTTACGATTTTGGACTTAATCAGAGATGCCTTAATGAATACTAAAAAAAGCCCATTGGATTCGGGTCATAGCTCACCAGCAGGTTTTTGGTTTGCTGATAATGATCCAGCATCATCTTGTGATTTTCACGTCCTATGCCGGATTGTTTATAACCGCCAAATGCCGCATGTGCCGGATACAGGTGGTAACAATTGGTCCAGACACGGCCAGCCTCAATAGCGCGGCCAACGCGGAAGGCGCGAGAACCGTCGCGCGTCCACAGACCTGCACCCAGGCCATACAAGGTATCGTTGGCGATGGACAGGGCTTCTTCTTCATCCTTGAAGGTGGTCACGGAGACTACTGGTCCAAAAATTTCTTCCTGGAAGATGCGCATCTTGTTATGCCCCTGGAAAATCGTAGGCTTGACATAGTAGCCATTGGCAAGCTCGCCACCAAGTACATTTCTTTCACCGCCTATCAGCAGTTGCGCGCCTTCCTGTTTGCCTATGTCCAGGTAGGACAGGATTTTTTCCAGCTGTTCCTGCGAAGCCTGCGCACCTATCATGGTGGCGCTATCGAAAGGATTGCCCTGCTTGATGGCGGCAACACGTTTGATGGCGCGCGACATGAACTGGTCGTAAATGGATTCCTGTATCAACACGCGCGAAGGGCAGGTACAGACTTCACCCTGGTTCAGGGCAAACATGGCAAAGCCTTCCAGACACTTATCGAAAAAGGCATCGTCTTTGTCCATGACATCGGCAAAGAAGATATTCGGAGATTTGCCGCCGAGTTCCAAAGTCACAGGAATGAGGTTTTGCGAAGCATATTGCATGATCAGACGGCCAGTGCCTGTTTCGCCGGTAAATGCAATCTTGGCGATGCGCTTGCTCGATGCCAGTGGCTTGCCAGCTTCAAGACCAAAGCCATTGACGACATTGAATACGCCAGGTGGCAACAGGTCCTTGATCAAATCAACCAGTACCATGATGGAGGCGGGTGTCTGCTCTGCCGGTTTCATGACGATGCAATTGCCTGCGGCCAGCGCCGGTGCCATTTTCCATACTGCCATCAGGATAGGGAAATTCCATGGAATGATCTGGCCGACGACGCCCAGTGGCTCATGGAAATGATAGGCGTAAGTCTGGTCATCGATCTGTGACACAGTTCCTTCCTGCGCACGCAGGCAGGCGGCAAAATAGCGGAAGTGATCAATCGCCAGCGGAATATCGGCCGCCATGGTTTCACGTATGGGTTTGCCATTGTCCAGGGTTTCTGCCGTTGCCAGCAGACTCAGATTGGCTTCCATTCGGTCGGCAATCTTGTTGAGTATGTTGGCACGGTCAGCAGGGGAAGTCTTGCCCCAGGCTTTTTTTGCGGCATGGGCAGCATCAAGAGCGAGCTCCACATCTTCTGCCGTTGAGCGCGCCACTTCGCAAAAGGCCTGGCCGATGACGGGGCTGATGTTCTCGAAATACTCGCCTTTGACAGGCTCTACGAATTTACCACCTATAAAGTTGCCATAGCGTTTGGTGTAAGGATTGCTGATACCGAGTTTACTGATGTCTGCCAGATTCATGATGGTGGTCTCCGTTGTTTGTTAGATGGTGTGCATAAGCTGCGACACAGGGATAACAACGCAAACGGCGTGCCATGCCGCGAAAGTTTTCCTGAAGGAAAGCTGTGGCAGGTGCAGACTGGAGATAGGGCGGGTACAGAAGGGAATTTATTAGTGGTGCTGGCGAAGGGATTAGCTGAGAAGAGGTCAGTGAAAAAATCCAGGTGTCACATTATTTCGCAACATTGGTCAGACTGTCCCAATTTGGGACAGTCTGACCAGATGATGGAATTACTTATCGACTTGATTACCCACGCAATTTCGCAAACGCCGCCGCCATGGCGTTATTGGCAGGCGCAGGCGCTGATTGTGACTTGTGCTGGCTCATGCGCTTGGCATCATTACGGTCGCCACGCTGTTCAGGCTTGCTGCCAGCTACAGGTGCTGCATCGGTCAGGCGCATGGTCAGGGCGATGCGCTGGCGCTTGACATCGACTTCCAGTACTTTGACCTTGACGACCTGGCCCGCCTTGACGACGGTATGCGGGTCCTTGACGAAGGTGTTTGACAAGGCAGAGATATGTACCAGACCATCCTGATGCACACCAATATCAACGAAGGCGCCAAAAGCAGCCACGTTGGTGACCACGCCTTCCAAAATCATGTCGGGGCGTAAATCCTTGATTTCTTCTACGCCATCCTTGAAGGTAGCAGTCGTGAATTCTGGACGCGGATCACGGCCTGGTTTTTCCAGTTCCCTGATGATGTCGGTGATGGTCGGTACGCCAAATTTTTCATCCGCGTACTTGGCAGGGTTCAGCGACTTCAACAAGCCAGCATCACCGATGACGCCCTTCACATCTTTCTTGATATCGGCCAGAATTTTTTCTACCAGCGGGTAAGATTCAGGGTGGACTGCCGATGCATCAAGCGGATTGCTGCCATTCATGATGCGCAAGAAACCGGCAGCCTGCTCAAAAGTCTTATCACCCAGGCGCGGTACGGCACGCAAATCAGAACGTGAACTGAACATGCCCTTGGCATCGCGGAAATTGACAATGCTTTGCGCTACGCTCGATGACAGGCCGGAGACGCGCGCCAGCAAAGGAGCAGAGGCGGTATTCACGTCGACGCCCACCGCATTCACGCAATCCTCAACAACGGCATCGAGTGAGCGTGCCAGTTGTGACTGGCTGACATCATGCTGGTACTGACCTACACCGATGGACTTGGGATCGATCTTCACCAGCTCTGCCAGCGGGTCTTGCAGGCGGCGTGCAATCGATACTGCACCACGTATCGATACGTCGAGATCAGGTAATTCCTTCGAGGCAAATTCAGAGGCGGAATACACCGATGCACCCGCTTCAGAAACGACAATCTTGGTCAGCTTGAGTTCAGGCTTGAGCTTGATCAAATCACCCGCGAGTTTGTCGGTTTCACGCGAAGCCGTGCCGTTGCCGATAGAGATCAGCGAGACATTGTGCTTGGCTGCGAGTTGCGCCAATACATGGAGCGAACCATCCCAGTCATTGCGTGGCTGGTGCGGGTAAATCGTCGCATGTTCAACCACTTTGCCGGTCGCATCAACGATGGCTACCTTGACGCCGGTACGCAGCCCAGGGTCGAGGCCCATGGTCGCGCGTGGGCCAGCAGGTGCTGCCAGCAACAGAGCCTTGAGGTTGCGCGCGAAAACATTGATGGCTTCAATTTCTGCGGTCTCACGCAGCTTGCCCATCAATTCTGTATCAAGATGCATGAAGACTTTGACACGCCAGGCCCAGCGCACGGTATCGACCAGCCATTTGTCGGCAGGGCGGTCCTTCTGGCTCACGCCAAAACGGGCAGCGATGCGGCTTTCGCATGGGTTCAGCGGTGCGTCCCATTTTGGTTTTTCTTCTTCGCTATCCAGACGCAGGCTGACTGTCAGCATTTCTTCACGGCGGCCACGGAACAGGGCCAGGGCGCGGTGGGAAGGGATAGTGCCCAGGGTTTCTGAATAATCGAAATAGTCAGCGAATTTTTCACCGGCTTCTTCTTTGCCTGCGACAACTTTGGATTCGACAATGCCGTGGTCATTCAGGTATTCACGCAGGGACTGCAACAGGGTCGCGTCTTCCGAGAAACGTTCCATCAGTATCTGGCGTGCACCATCAAGGGCGGCTTTGGCATCCGGCACACCAGGGTTGTCGCCATTGTCGGTAGTGAAGGCTGGCCTCAGGTAATTCGCGGCTTCGGTATCCGGGTTCAGCATGGGGTCAGCCAGCAAGGCATCTGCCAGTGGCAACAGGCCAGCTTCAACGGCGATCTGGGCCTTGGTACGACGTTTGGGTTTGTACGGCAGGTACAAATCTTCGAGACGGGTCTTGTCTTCGGCATGGCTGATGGCGTCCAGCAGCACTGGTGTCATCTTGCCCTGTTCTTCTATCGAGGCGATGATGGCGGCGCGGCGGTCTTCGAGCTCACGCAGGTAGCGCAGGCGCTCTTCCAGCAGGCGCAACTGGGTGTCATCGAGGCCACCGGTCACTTCTTTACGGTAACGGGCGATAAACGGGACGGTTGCGCCTTCGTCCAGCAAGGCAACAGCAGCGGCAACCTGAACCGGCTTGGCAGCCAGCTCTACGGCGAGTCTTTGTTCAATCGAAGGCAACATAAATCCAGAATCCAGACAATAAAAAAGCAATCAAGGCGCAGATGATACGCAATTTGCGGCTTTGCGCTAGTCTTGACATGGCGCACAGACTAGGCTTAGCGTTGACAAATATGGTTAAAATTTTCATGTCTGGATGGTCCGGCGGTTGGCTGTCCTTGCGTGTTCCTGTTTTTTGAGGCGTTAAAGCCAGCATTTAAGGTAGTTAAATACTGTTGATTTTCTACTTGTCCTTCATTGGTGATGATGTAAATTTGATAATAAAATGTGTAAGTAACTGTTTTTTTGCAGTCAATGCCATTTGGTTTGATCTAGGCTATCAAGAAAATTGCTCATGAATTTTGAATGTGAATCCAGGTTGTCAATGTACTCAAGGCGGATCCGAATTGGCTCCAGTTATTATTTTATTGTCAGGCATATGGTAATTAAGCCCCTTTCTTTGGCCCTCAATGCACTCGTCAGTGTTGCTGCACTTTGCTCTGCATCTGTATTTGCCGTGGAGGATTGCGATATCAAGGGTGAATCAGTCAATCCGGCCAATGGCAATACGACGGCCGGTAAGACCGGTATCATGAAATGCAAGGACAGGGATAGCGGCAAGCTTGTGCGCGAACAGGAGCTACGTGCTGGTGTTTATATTGGTCTGGTAAGGTATTACAAAGACGGAGTGCTGTTCAAGGAATTCAGTGTCAATGAAAAAGGAAATACCGATGGTAAGTTGCGTGAGTTTGCACCTAATGGCCAGGTATTGCTGGAAGAAAACAATATCAATGGCAGTACACGTGGTCTGGTGCGCACATGGTATCCAAATGGTGCATTGAAACGGGTTGCTTTCATTGGGGACAATCCACGTGAAAAAGCTGCTGTCCGATATACTCAGGACAAGCAATTGAGTGAGCTCGAATGTGGTGACAAGCCTTTGCTGGCGCCACATGCCAATGATGCCGCACTGTGTGGCTTTCAGGGCAAAACTTCCGTTGTGCAATTGTTTTCTGACAGTGGCAAGCTGAAGAGCCAGTTCAGCCTGCTGGCAGGTGTTAGTCAGCAATCAACTTATTTTCACGACAATGGCAAGCCAGAAACGGTAGAAGAAGTTGGTCCCAAACAAAAGACACGCAGACAATATTCTGACAAGGGTGTGTTGCGCAAGGAAATGGTGTGGAATGTCAGTGAAAAACCGCCAGTGATAGAAAAAGAAACTGAATATCACGAAAGCGGAACCAAAATCCGTGAGCAGGTGTTTGGTTTGTCCGATAAGGATGGTCGCCGTCAGAACCGCCTGATTTCTGATGCCAGTTTTTATCTGAATGGCCAGCCCAGGCGCAGTGAGAAATTCAGCCTGGAAGGCAAGGATGAAATCAAGGAGATCCGTCAGTTCTATGATAACGGGCAGATGTCTAACCTGGAACGCTATGTTGTTGAGGGGCGCTATCGCGAACGTGCCTTGGGCATACACCAGCATTTTTCACAAAATGGAAAACTGATGCATGAATCGCATTACGATGATCGTGGGCGTATACAGCGTGAACGTGTCTGGGATGAGACTGGCAAGATGATCAGTGATGATCAGGTCTTTGAAGATGGTTCGCGCAAGGCTTACGCAAAATAACTGACTTTCTTTGCATGGAATTATCTTGATGTTGCGTCTGCCCCGGAGTTTGCCGGTCTTGTTTGTCGGTCTGGCATGCATGGTATTGCAGGCTTGTGCAGTGCAGTCATTGCGTGCAGAGCAATTTGCTTTTCAGGATGGTCAGCGGGCCATTTATTTCGATATTGATAAGGCTGGCAGGCCTGGGCAAAAAAATGCAGGGCAGCTTGAAAACCTGGTGTTCGTTGTCTCAGGCTCTGATTGCATCAGCATGGGCCCGTTTTTACCGCAATACTTTACTGGTCTTGGTGAGGAATCGGGTAGTACAAAAATCCTGATCATGCACAAGCGCCATATCTTGCCAGGTTCGAATGGGCATGATTGCGGGCAGGCGTATGTCCGTGATGATCATCTGTCGCGCTGGCAGCAGGACCAGCAGGAATTCATCGCCATGCAATTGGCTGCGCTGAAAAAGACAGGCATACAGGTAAAGCGTATTATTCTGTTCGGCATTTCTGAGGGGGCGGAACTGGCACCCCTGCTGGTCCGTCAGGCGAGTGCGACACATCTGGTCCTGTTGTCACATAGCGGTTTGAACGCACTGGATGCCTATCGTAGCCTGGCCTCGCATCACGCGCACATGCAACAAGGCTGGTTGCAATTACAGGCAGCCATGGCAAGGCAGCCAGATGATCAGGAGGCCAGTCGCATACATGGACGCAGCTGGCGTTACTGGTCCGAGATTGCCACGGTGACACAGCAACAGAATTTGTTCAATGCAGGTTTACCCGTTTTTCTGGCAGCAGGTCAGGCTGATCCTGTGATCATTCAGACGGCGATCAGTGATTTGCAGCAAAGTTTTCTGGCTTCGGGCAAACCTATCCGTATTGCACTTTATCCGGATGCTGACCATGGATTGAATTCCCCGGCTAAAAACTACCTGCCGGATTTCATGCATCAGGTCGATAATTGGCTGGTGGAAACAATGCCTTGAGTTGCAATTTGATCCGGTTTGTTCTTTGGCGTTTAAGGGAAGAAATTTGCCGGGCGGAAATTGCGTTTATCGCGAGGAAAATTTAATTACAAATCGTTACACATCTTCGATTTTGTAGCAGTTAATTGCATGACAAAAATACAAACGCTTACTATACTTAATGATTGTGCTTTTTGCGCAGGTACCTCCGTGCGTGCAATTTGTACTACTTTCTTGTTCCCTCAATCTATACCTATAAAAAATCATGCGACTCTCAAGTCTTACCTATACCCCGCTGGTTGCTGCTCTTCTGTTGACTGGTTGTGTGACAACACCAACCCATGACAGCAAAGTAGCCGCTTCACTTTCAGTTGCCAAAACCGGGCAGATTGATGAGGCGATACGGCAGGTAGAAGCACAAACCCAGGGTAACAATAAAACCGACCTGTTGCTGAATCTGGAAAAGGGCGAATTGATGCGCATAGGCAAGCGCTATCAGGACAGTCAGGCAGCCTTCGAAGTTGCTGATGCCAAAGTGAAAGTATGGGAAGAAACCGCCAAATCATCTCCGCAGAAATTGATGAGCCAGATTGGTGCCACCATCATGGGTGACGCCAGCCGCGATTACGAAGGCCAGGACTATGAAAAAGTCATGCTGACCACACGCATGGCGATGAACCGTTTGAATCTTGGTGACCTTGATACGGCCCGTGTTGACATCAAGCGTACCCATGAACGTGAAGCCGTGATTGCCGAGTTTCGTTCCAAGGAAACAGCCGAAGCTGAAAAAGAAGCCAAGGATAAAGGTGTCAGCAGCACAGGCAAAGAGTTGAATGGCTATCCGGTGGAAACACTGAATGATCCTGAAGTCCTGAAACTGAAAAACGGCTACCAGAATGCACTCAGCCATTATCTGGCCGGCTTCGTCTACGAAGCGCTGAACGAACCAGGCCTGGCAGCTCCCGGTTATCGCAAGGCGATTGAATTGCGTCCTGATCTGCCCGTACTTGAGGACGGTTTGAAAGGCCTGGATCAACGTACCAGTTTCCGCCGCAAAAAAGGTGTGACTGACGTTCTGTTTGTCATCG
The DNA here is from genome assembly GCF_022568815.1 of Undibacterium paludis. GTDB lineage: Bacteria > Pseudomonadota > Gammaproteobacteria > Burkholderiales > Burkholderiaceae_D > Undibacterium. Next base: position 128,173 of record NZ_JAKZHX010000015.1, read on the forward strand.
AAGCAGGTAATTCGCCAGCGCGCCAATCCAAGAAAATTGCCTTCCCCGTGCCGACTGGTCGCGGCCTGATTACGGTGTCGTTCGCTTTCCCGGTTATTTATCCTGATCCAAATGCACCCTTGATAGGCAGTATCAAGGTTGGCAACCAGATGTTGCCAACGGCGCTGGTAACAGATTTTAACGTCATGGCGCGCAAGGCTTTGAAAGATGAATTGCCTGGCATTTATACCCGTGCCGCAGTGCGTGCAGTGACCAAGGGACTGGTGCAGGACCAGGTGAATAAAAACTTCGGGCTGCTCGCCGGCCTGGCTGCCAACGTTGCCGTTGCCGCAACCGAGAGCCCGGCAGATGATCGCATGTGGCGCAGCCTGCCTGACCGCGTATTTATCGCACGTGCCTTTTTGCCGCCGGGTGATTATGATGTGAACTTTGGGGGTCGTGGCGACTCTACCAAGCTGACAGTTGATGGCCGTTACATGGTGGTGCCTGTCCGTATTTACCAGGATAAGACTTACCTGGGCGACCAGGCCAAATTCGGCAGTGTAACGCCTGTGGCGCAATTGCAGGCAGAGCCGGAAGTCAAGGCTGCCGAAGTGCCGGCAAAGTCAACTGGCAAAGCCAAACCCAAAGCCAAACCGGTAGCAAAAGCAGGTGCGGTTAATGGTGCTGCTCAATAAGAAATTCCAGATCCAACAGACGACAAGAGGATATATGAAACAGATTTCCAGACAAATTGCAGCATGCGCAACCGTTGCAGCGGCTCTGCTGGCTGCCCCGGTCTTTGCTAATGATGTCCCTAATGCTGCGTCACCTGGCATTGCAGCCAAGTTGATGGTGCGTGGCACGCTTGAGGGTGTACAGGTCACGGATCTGCGCTCACAACGCAAAAACGATGTGATGGTCGTGCAGGCTGAAGCGATCAATCTGACCAACAGGGATGTACGTATTTACTATCGTTTTCGCTGGACTGACGCTGCCGGGATGCAGGTTGGTGATGGTGAAGTATGGAAGCCACTGATGATACTGGGTCAGCAAAGCCAGTTCATCAAAGGTACGGCTTATGGCCCGCAAGCGACTGATTTCAAGATTGAAATGAGTGCAGAGCCACGCTGATCAGGGCAAGAACAAGATTACAAGAACAAGATTAATTTTACGGGGTATATATGAAAAAGATGTCTTCACTTTCCAAGAACTGCGCACTGGTGGTTTTGCTGGGCCTGGGTCTGAGCGCATGCCAGACTCGCTTGTCGCAACCTACCGTCAGCCTGGCGCGCCAGGTCACCTATGGTGATAACAAAGCCGTAGAAACGGTGACCAACGAGTTCGGCTCCACCGATTTGCAAATGATTGCAGAAAAAATGGTTGGTTCCCTGCTGGAAGATCCAGTACTGGCAAATCGCCCCACCATGACTTTGGCTGGCGTTCGTAACAAGACCAGCGAGTATATCGATACCAAGTCCATCATGAACAGCATTCAGACTGCACTGGTAAAGAGCCGCAAGGTCAAGTTCACCCGTAGTGCAGATGAAATGCAGCAAGGCGTCGATGAGTTGCAGCGTCAGAACCAGAGTGGCCTGTACAAGGCGCAAGGCAAGGCCAAGATCGGCAACATGACTGCCGCCAAGTATTCGCTGGAAGGCGAGATTGTTTCCATCGTCAAGCAAAATGCCAATACCAAGGATGTGTTCTATAAAATGACATTGAAACTGTATGACGTTGAAGATGGTTCCATCGAATGGCAAGACGAAAAAGAAATTCGTAAAACTTCCAAGCGCTAATCCTTCAAAGGAAATACGATGTTGAATCTTAAAAAATTGATGGCAGGTCTGTTCTGCACTGTGGCGGCATTTAGCGTCAGTGCAGCTGAACAAAAAATTACCATCCCAAAAATCGCCGTGACTGATCTGACTTATGAAGAAAAAGTCAGTGAGTATTTCCGCGTGGTGTCCGCTTCAAGCAAGAGCAGTGTCAGGGGTAGCTATAGTGAACGCGAAACCGATCACAGCTATTCCCAGCGTGGCAATGTGAATGCCAAGAGTGAAAGCAATTACTACGAAGCCGAAGGTTTTTATACCTACATCGACCGTGGTGAATTGAAGACTTATACTGCTGATCTCAAAGGTGCGCTGATCAAGGGTGGTGGTGTGTCCCTGGTGCAGGCTCGTCCCTATGTTGGCAAGCCTATGGAAAAAATCTATGACATCATAGGCCGCATCAAACAGGGCATGTACCCCGGTGCTGATTATGTCTTGTTTGGCACGGTCAGTAATATCCAGTTCCGCCAGGAGAGCAATCAACTTCAATATGGCAATTCCATGACAGCCAGCCTGTCGCTGGACCTGGTCGCCGACTTCAGCCTGATCAATACCAAGACTTATGAAGTCAAGGCAGCATTCAGCGCTAGCGGTTCTGGTGTTGACACCAAGATCATCAGCCGTGCCGGTGACCGTGTTGTATTCAACCGTGGCAAAGTGATGCAAGAAACATCACGCAGCCTGGCAGATGCAGCGTATGATGAATTGCTGGTGCAATTCGGTGCACCGCGTGGCGCTAACCGTGGCCAGTATGGTCATGGGCAGACTGGTCAACCTGTCGTGCCTGTACAGAATACAGAGCCTGTGACCGTCTACAAGTAATGAGTTGTAGTCTTTGATGTACCTGAAAAATGGCTGCCGTTGAGGCAGCCATTTTTTTTGCCCGGATGATCCCGGGTTGATGATGCATGGAATGGGAAACAGTTAAAAAATCAGGCATGTTTGACATGCCTTGGTTTTGCCGATACGGGGCAATCATGCTTCCGGATCGATGCCAACCTGATACAGCTTCTTGCCGTCAATATCGTGGATAGAGACGGTCATGACCTTGGTTTTGGCATCAATTTTTGCGATGCCAAAGAATTGCAGTAATTCTGTCGGCGGACGGTTTTGTTTCATGTCTTTCGGCACGCTCACGTATTTCACGTCAGGGCCAAAAGTCTGGTCAACTTCATTTGACCCGAAGGTGCCGGCATTCAGAGGGCCGCCGACAAATTCCCAGAAGGGTTTGAAGTCGGTGAAACTGGCTTTTTCAGGTGTGTAATAAGTGGCTGCTGCATAGTGGACATCGGCAGTGACCCAGACGACGTTCTTGATATGGTGTTGTTTGATGAATTTCAGTATCTCGGCAATTTCCAGTTCACGTCCCAGTGGCTTGCCATTGTCTGCATTGGCCCAGGCTTCATAGGTGCCCTTGGGGACATCGGGATTGAGGTCGGGTACCACGATGGAGATGGGCATGTCGCTGGCAATGACTTTCCAGGTTGAGCGCGAACGCAACAAGGATTGTTTTAGCCACTGCAACTGTGCATTGCCAAGGAAGGCGGCATCCTTGTCCAGCGCGGTCTGGCGATTGGCAGAATTATTGCCGCGGTAACTGCGCTCATCAAGCATGAATACTTCCAGTAGCGGGCCATAATTGAACATGCGGTAAATACGATCCGGGTCATTTGTATCAATGCGGTAGGGATTGTATTCAAACATCGCACGGCGCGCATTTCTTGCCAGGGTATTCAAGTCACGCTGCTGATAACGTTTCTCTGTTTCGCCTATCTGTTGTCCGGGGTACCAGTTGTTGCGTACTTCATGGTCGTCCCACTGCACCAGGAATGGGACTTCGGCGGCGAAGCGGCGTTTGTTCGCATCAAGGAAGTTATAGGCAAAGTTGCCACGATAGTCGTCAAGCGTCTCGGCAACCTTGGATTTGGCCGGCGTCACCAGATTGTTCCAGATACTGCCGTCATCGAGCTTGACCTGGGCCTGTATGGGACCGTCAGCATAAATTTGGTCACCGGAATGAATGAAGAAATCCGGGTTGAAGCGGCGCATGCTTTCATAGATGCGATAACCACCAAAACCTTCATTGATGCCCCAGCCCTGACCGGCTTCGTCACCAGAGAATGCAAAAGTGATGTCATTCGTAACACCACCGGGTATCAGCAGGCTGCCGCTGACGGCTTCGCTGATGGCAGATGGGTTTTGCACATCCTGGAAACGTACACGATAGTATGTTCGGCGACCTGGCGTCAGGCCGGACAGGTCGATGCGGGCAGTGTAATCGGTACTGGGCAGTGCCAGTGGTCCTTCCAGGCTGCGGGCATTTTTGAAGGCGTCGTTATTGGCGTATTCGATCAGCATGCGAGCAGGCCGGTCACTGCGACTCCATATGATGGCCCGGTCTTTGTTGATGTCGCCACTCATGACACCGCAAGGCAGAAGCGGGCGTGATCTGTCTGTTGTGACCAGGGCTGGAGCCTGACCATCGGCAAAGGCAAAACCTGGCAAGGCAAGGCTGCCCAGCAGGGCGCCTGTACTGGTGCCGGCATTGCGCAGGAACTGGCGGCGCGTGAATTGAGTAGTGTGCTGATGAGCACCCTGAGCGGCGTCTGGCTTGTTATCGTCTGACATGACTATCCAATAGAGGTGATGGGAGTCCCTCATTGTAGAGGCAGAGTATGACTAAGGCATGTCAGGATGATAGTGCAGAATTCCAGGCTGGGACGAGTTCGGTTTCACGGCGTTTCTGACGATAGTCAAAGACGGTGCCAAGCGTAACGACAAGCATTCCCAAAGGCAGGAGACAGGCGCAAATCAGGCCAAGCACACCAAGATAGGGTGAACGCGCCAGCACACCTTCATAGGGCTTGAACATGGCGGGTTGCGGTGGCAGGTGATTATTCTTGTCCAGAATGCTGACCATCAATACCGGTTCTTGCAAAGGGGCAGATGATGAGTTCGCGCAGGCAGGTCTGAAGTCTTCCTGGAATGTCAGGTGGCGATACAGATATTCAGCACTGCAGGCTTGTGCCTTGAAACCGGACAACAGGCAAGCCAGGAAGAAAATCAGATGTATATACTTCATGGCGTATTGATTGGGTTCAAGTCAGGTCTCGCCTGCCTGGTTCCACCATAACTGTGGTGTGGCAGGTATGGCTCGCACGGGCGAAGCTTGGGTTGATGCCCCGTCATCACGCTTCTGTCATTGGTGAGCACCAGGTTCTTTTGGTCAGTAAAGGCAATGCCCCAGGTTCACCAGACTCTGTTGCGCGACTTTGTTTCCACGGCGACTCTATTCTTTCTATACCATGGATTACGCCGACCTTTACATTGCGCATTTTCATATTGATGGTAATCAGTGTCTCCATCTGTTCCTTGTGTGTCGGGTTTGCGGTCGCAACCCAGTAGATTTCATCAATTTTCCAGCTGTCTGCCGTGACGCTCTCACGCCCGTGATAGGCGCTGCGCTGGCTATTATTGCCTGTTGTCCGGGAGATGATGTCTATCGATACCATGTTCATGTTTTGCTCTCACTGATTAAGTCATCACAATACTGCGGCTACGCTTTGCCAACCCGGGCAAGCACTCGTTGAGCCTTGTCCGGGTTAGTGGCTGCTTGTTCCTGTCATGCAAGGACGGAGCAGCCAGCTGGTACAAAAAATGAGCTTTGTCAGAATAGATGCATATGGCATGCTTAAGGGAGGGACTGACAATGCCCATGCAAACTATCAATCCATCTTCCAGACGTACTGCACCTTGGTCCAGCTTTGTTGCGGTACGCCGTCTATGGTGCCCGGTTTGAAGCGGCACAGGGACAGGGCTTCGCTGGCGGCACGGTCGAGGGCGCGGGAGCCACTGCTGGCATCCATTCTGGTTTGTACTACACGGCCATCCGTGCCTACCAGCATGGACAAACTGACCGTGCCGGTTTCGCCGTTGCGCAGGGCGCTGGCAGGATAGACCGGTTTGTCGCAGGCATTGACATCGATGACTGCTGCAACGTGATGTGGTGCTCTCGCTTGCGGCGGTGCGATGGTATTACCTTCGTCGCTGCTGCCGCTTCTATCCATGGCTCCCTGGTTAAACTTGCCTTCGTTGCTGTCGGTGACGCGTGCAATGACGGGGTCAGTCGATGGCTTTGTTTCCGCTACTTCATTTTTGGGGATAAAGACCGGGTCAAGCGGTACTTTCAGTTCTGGCTTGAATTCCTTTGGCATTTCCGGTTCCACCGGTTTTTCCTTTTCAACCTCGGTCAAGATGAGGGGGCCATCGTTGTGTGGCGTGATTCTGATTTTCATATCGTTGAGGACAACTGCGAGCACGGCGATGTGCATGACAGCAACGATGCTTAACTGTGACATGCGCTTGAACGGCTGATGCTGGTTTTCTGTGAATTCCATGTTGTTCTCCAGGTTTTATGTCAGATCAGGCAAGCTCGGCAATGGGACAGTGCCAGGGCCATGCTGGATTGCATATGCATTACCAGAGGTGGCCAAGTGTCTGACCGCTGAATTGATATTTGCGTGCAATCCATGTGCTCTAAGATAGCAATAAAAATGTCACTTGAAAAGCATATATTTTGTGATTTTGTTGAAAATGATTAACTGGAAACAGACGGCAGGACATGCTTGACGCTTGCTTATTTGTGTTTTGTATCGATAACTATTCTTCTTAAGTATTTGTTTTTAAAAGAAAAATTATTATTTGTTGGAATGTATTCGATAAAAATCATTTATTCGCAGCCTGTATTGGTAAAAGCGGGTGTCTTTGCTAGTAAAAAGCATTACCATTGCGTCTGGTGAGCAAGAGCAAACACAGGCGTCTACATTAAAACAGGAAGGTGTTGTAAATATGCAAAACGCAATACGCGTCTTATTGGCTGATGATCATCCCATCGTCATGACAGGCTTTGCCATGTCCCTGGGGAATCTTGGCATTAATGTGCTGGAACAGGCCAGGACCCCGCAAGAGGCCTGCGAGCGATATGCGGCACTCAGGCCAGACGTGGCGATACTGGACATACGCTTTGGGGCCGAATTGACTGGGCTTGATGTGGCGCGCGACATACTTGCGCAATTCCCTGATGCAAAAATCGTCTTCCTCAGCCAGTTTGATCAGGATGCCCTGATCAAGGAAGCCTATCGTCTGGGAGCAAAAGCCTTTGTCACCAAGGACTGCGATCCCGCTGACCTGGCCACTGCGGTGCAGCGTGCGCAGCAGGGTGAATTGTATTTCCTGCCACATATCGCCGAGCGTCTGGCAAACCTGTCGGTACGTGGTGATGAATCACCGCAGTCCCTGCTCAACGAGCGCGACCTGGAAATTTTCAAACTGATGGCAGAAGGGCTGACCAATGCAGAAATTGCCGAGCGACTTGATCTGTCCCTGAAAACCATCAGCAATATCAGCCAGGCCATCAAGGAAAAACTCGGGGTACACAGGCCTGCCTATATTACCAAGCTGGCTGTCAAGCACGGACTGATTGCGCCGTGATGCACCTTGCCCCGGGTGGAATCAAATGAATTTCAGTGTCCTGCTCTGGCGTAACTGGGATGTGCGTTCGCGCCTGTTTCTGATCATCCTGCTGCCGGTGATCTACATGTTCTGTTCCATTGTCTGGTACTCCTACCATTCGCGTCTGCAGGAGGCGCAGACAGAACTGGCTGAACGCGCACGCGTTGTGTCGACAGCACTGGCAGAAAGCGTGGAATATAATCTGCTTACCAAGAATATGTCCGGCCTGAAAAATACCATGACCGACGTCATGCAGTCAGACCGCAACATACATCGCATCGATGTGATGGACCCGGACAAGAAAAACATTGTCCACATCATTTCCATGGACAAGGTGCAGGAAGTGTCGCGCTATGCCGAAGTGCCGGTCAAGCGTCGACAACTGGTCAGGCTCAACCTGATGAAGGATGCTGAGCAGGAACAGTCCGGCATCTGGCCGCTCGATACCAGCGAACATGACAAAGCCAGCGTGATAAGTGACGATGACGATGTGCTGGGTTATGTCAGGGTCACCATGTCGACGGATCGCATGCTTGACAAACATAAACAGCGTTTCGTTTTTGAACTGGGACTGAGCGCGCTGGCCATGTTCGTCAGCGCCGTGCTGGCAGTGTACCTGGCGCTGAGCCTGACGAGCCCCTTGCAGACATCAATAGAAACCCTGCGTGAAATCCGTGAGGGTGATTATTCCACCACATTGGCAGTGACTACCGGTGGCGAGATCGGTGACCTGCAGACCTCCATCAACGCCATGTCGGTCAGCTTGCAGCAAGCCAAGCAGGACCTGGAAAACAAGGTGCAGGAAAGAACCCAGGACCTGATGGCTTCGCGTAATGAAGCCCTGAAAGCCAATGCAGAAAAACGCAAGCTTATCCAGAAAGTGCACAGCATCGTTGAAGACGAACGTAAAAGCATCGCCATTGAAATCCATGATGAATTGAATGCTTCATTGATCGCCGCCAGGCTGGAGGCGCAACGCATACAGCATCTTGCTGCGCAAATTGATGCCAGTCCCGTCACTGTGGAAATCCAGGAGCGTGCCAAAGCCATTACCAAGCTGACCCTGGACCTGTATGCGAATGGCCGCAATCTGGTGCGCCGCCTGAGACCAGAAGTGCTGGACATGTTGGGACTGCAAGGTGCTGTGGAAGACATGCTCAGGCATTACAATACCAACGCTCAGGGTTGCCAGTTTCATTTCGACAGTGAAGGAGATTTTGCCCAGCTTGACAGTGCGCTGGCGATATCTGCCTACCGCATCATCCAGGAGGCGCTGTCCAACATACTCAAGCATGCACTGGCGACACAGGTCGAAGTGGCTTTGACATTGCTGCCAGACTTACAGGTGCTGCAAATTGAGGTCAGCGATAATGGCAGCGGTTTTGACATACACCACAATACTGAAGGCATAGGCATCACCGGTATGCGTGAACGGGTGGCAGCTTTCAATGGGGAATTTGATTTGCGTTCTTCTACCGAAGAAGGTACGCAAATCATGATAAGACTACCTTTGACACCGGCATGACGCTGTCATGGGTGTCAAGGCAGGGGAGGCGAGATTAACGCTGTTCCAGCAGTTGGTTCAGGCGCAGAATCTCTTCACGCCAGAGGGTCTGCTGATGCGGCTTTTGATGTCTGGCTTTACGAGCCAGGTCAGCCTGCAATAAATCCTCGAGTTCACACAGACGCAACAGCAGGTTTTCAGCGTCCAGACCCGCAGGCTGCATCGGTGCCAAACTATTGCTGGCTGGGGCCTGAGCATGATCAATGCTGGCCTGGCCGGGCCTTTGCCGCAAGCACTGATAGGCGCTTTCAGCATCGAGCCATCTTTGCATGCGGCCATCTTGCACCACCCAGAATTCGTTACAGCTTTGTTCTATCAGGTCACGGTCATGCGATACCAGTAAGAATCCACCGGCGAAGCCAGAAAGGGCTGTCGTCAATTCCTTCTTGCCCTGCATATCGAGATGATTGGTCGGCTCATCAAGAAACAGCAGGTGATAACTGGCCATCGATAATGCCAGGAACAATAACCTGGCTCTTTCACCGCCACTCAGTGAGCCGACTGTTTGCTGATGCCGGTGATAGGGAAAGCCTGCAGAAATCAGCGCCTGTTTGCGCGCCAGTTCTGTCCTTGCCACATCAGAGCCGGCTACAAACGGATACAGTGCGTCAGGCAGGCTGGCTGCACTGTCCAATTGTTGCAAGGATTGATCGTAATAACCTATCTGTGCAGCGGCATGCCAGCGGATTGCTGCACTGGTTTCAGTCGACAGAATGGTTTGCCAGCAAAGACGTAGCAAGGACGACTTGCCCGTACCATTGGCGCCGAGCAGCGCAATCTTGCTACCGGACTTGATGCTCAATTGCTCCAGCCTGAACAGGACAGGCAAACCCGGTGCGGGGCTTACCTCAAGTTCAGCCAGTTGCAGCAAGTGATTGGCTGCCGCAGCCTTGCCATGCAATTGCAAGGTCCAGGGTACACCCTCGGTGACTGTGGTCTGCTCATCCTTGAGTTTGTCCACCCGTCTTTGCATGGTCTTGGCCTTGCGCGCGAGGTCTTCATTATCATAGGTGCGACCCCAGATCGCCAGCCTTTTGCTGCTCGCCGTCAGTCTGTCTATTTCATCCTGTTCGGCGTTACGCCTGGCTTGCGCGGCCAGGTCGGCGGCCGCCAGCGACCGCAATGCGGCGGAGCAGGGCTGGTCGAAACAGGTGATTTGCCTGTCGCGCAAGATCCAGCTTTGCCGGGTCACGCGGTCGAGCAGGCGCTGGTCATGTGATACCAGGACAAAAGCGCCTTTCCAGCTCAGCAGAAATTCTTCCAGCCACAATAACGAGGGCAGGTCGAGATGATTGCTGGGTTCGTCAAGCAACAGGAGATTGGGATCGCGCAAGAGGGCGCGACCGAGCAGGAGCCGGGTATGTTGCCCGCCAGACAGGGATTTGACGGCAACGCTTGCAGTGGTGACATCAATGTCCAGCTCATGCAGCAGGCTGTCGACCCGCCAGTGTGATTCTGGCTGATCTGCATGATCGTCCATGGCCGCCAGCATGGCGTCGTAAAGACTGAGATCATGCAGTTCCTCCGGTAGTTGCTGCTCTACGTATTGCAGCCGGCATAACCTGGCCATTTGTATACTGCCGCTGCTGGCCTGGCGCAATCCTGCCAATAGCGATAACAGCGTGGATTTGCCGCTGCCGTTGTGGCCTATCAAGCCTATGCGCTGGCCGATTTGCAGGGTGAAGTTAAGATTCTGGAACAACAGGCCGTGGCTGGTTTCCAGTTGTAATGCTTGTGCAGATAATAAGGTAGTCATGCTCTTGTCTTGGATTGGGGATGCAGGCATCCACGTCAACAGGAGCGCTAACGATAGCGAGCCGAGAACAGGCTCAGTGAAGAATGATGAGTAGGATTGCTCTCGTCTTGTTATCGCTGCGCGATGGATTCAGGACAAGAGATGACACATACACCAAAGGTGCGTATGCCGCAGATGGCATACTTGATTACTTCCATGTTTCCTCCTTTCTTTTCAAAGAGTGATAGACGAATGTAATTCTATGCACATTCCGGGCAACAGACAAGCTGACGCTAACTCATGCCCATTGTCGCCCGGCAAAGTCAGGATCACTCAGGCGGCAATACCTACGGTCAGGGTAACCACATAACCCAGTGTGGCATTCCCGGTGACGCTGACCATTTGCAGGCTGGTGCCGTCACTGAAGACATTGTCAGTTGCATACGTGATTTGCGCGAGGTTACGCACGCTGGTGCTGTAGCCGGTGGCCTGATAGGCTTCATTCAGTGTCGCCATGGGGAAGGTGAATTGTGATGTCTTGACCTTGTTGTTGGCGCTGCTGACTTTGGCCAGACTAGGGTAGATCTCAAAATGTACATGCGGGATACGTCCTGAATAACAACCAGGGAAGATCGAGGTGAAACTGACATTGCCACTGCTATCTGTCACTTGCACGCCGCGCAAGTAGTTTTCTGCAGTAACGCCAGACGAATACATGGAGTAATTGCCATCTCTATCACAATGCCACAGATAAATGGCGTAACCTGCCAGGGAGGCGCAGCTCGATTGGGTATTCACCAGTTGCAGCTTGATCGTCAGAGGTACACCTGCCGCGACACCGCTGGCACCGGCAATGCTGGAGCGTATATCACTGCGGACTATACCTGACAGCAGCAAGGCATTGGCAATGCCGCTGCCATTGCTGTTGCTGCCGTCACCAGGGTAGGGACCAGCTGTTTCTTCGGGAATAACACTGCAGGAACTGCTGGTGCCTGTATTTGAGCTGCTGCCTGTCGTGGTACTTGTACTGGTAGCTGCAGTACTTGCCGTGGTCGCGGTGGCATCACTGCCGCCGCCACATCCCAGCAAGCTCACAGCCCCACTGGCGCCGAGCCAGCGCAGCATTTGCCTGCGGCTGCTGGCGGTACGTAATAAGGTGTTCAAGTCTGTTTCCAGTTGTGGCAGATGCTTGCTCATGATGCTTTCTCCTGTGTGGCTGTGCTTGTTTGGTGATGGTCTGGGCCTGGTTGCCAGGCCACTTCCCGGTTGCTGCATTGTGTTGCCGCCAGCTGTTAAGCGCGGTAAAGCAAAGGTAAAGTTAGGTAAGGAATTTGTTAAAACTACCAGACTGTAAAAGCAGGTAAATTTTGCTGGCAGGTGGCCTGATTTTGTTATGATCGTCAACACTTCCCACAGCGTATTTGTCCGACAACATGACCAAGGTATTGCTTGCAGACGATGATGTAGAACTGGTAGGCATGCTCAAGGAATATCTTGAGCGTGAAGGCTTTGCCATTTCCACGGTCCACGACGGGGAACAGGCCGTGCAGGCCGTATCGACCGGGCAGTATGCAATAGCCGTGCTCGATGTCATGATGCCAAAAATGAATGGTATTGATGCATTGCGCCAAATCCGTGGCGGGAGTCGTATCCCTGTCCTGATGCTGACGGCGCGCGGGGATGATGTGGATCGCATCATCGGTCTGGAACTGGGGGCCGATGACTACGTGCCCAAACCTTGCACTCCGCGCGAATTGCTGGCCAGACTCAGGGCCATTTTGCGCCGCACACAGGTTGGTGTTACTGCCGACCATGAGCGGCAATGCCTGGTTGTCGGCGCCCTGCAATTATGGCCGGGACAACGCCGCGCAGAATGGAATAAGCAGATGCTGGACCTGACCAGCACCGAATTCACCTTGCTGGAATTGCTGGCAAAAAATGCGGGTCAGACCGTCAGCAAGAGTGACTTGTCTGAACAGGGCCTGGGCCGGCCATTAGCCAGGTTTGACAGAAATATCGATGTCCACCTGAGCAGCATACGGCAAAAAATCAGTGCCTTTGCGGATGGCCGTACGGTTATCCAGACCGTATACCGGCAGGGTTATATGCTGACGCGTGACTGATGCCATCAATGCTGACAACATCAAACACCATGGGACGACTGTTCTGGAAATTCTTCTTCTTTATCTGGCTGGCGCAATTGACCGCGATCGCCGGTATCAGCACCACCTTGTGGCTGAAACATCTCAATGAAGAAGCAAATTCTGCTGCCAGGCAGCATCCCGATTTGAACGGACCACAAGAGCATGGCATGCCGCCGGGGCCGGTGGGAAGTTTTCACCCGGATGGTGGGCCGGAGGAGCGCCTGGGTACGCCGCCCAAATCATTGCCCGAGCGTGGAAAATCGCCGCATGGAATGCGAGGACCTGCGCCTGACGGAGGTGGTTCGCGTACCTTGATCCCCATGGTTACCGCCCTGATCGCCAGTCTGCTGTTTGCCGCATTGATGGCCTGGTATATGTCCAAACCCATACGCAGACTCAGCGAAGCCTTTCACGCGCTGACCAATGGCAAACTGCATACGCGCATAGGCGACAGTATGGGGCACCGTCAGGACGAATTGACCGCGCTTGGACGTGATTTTGACCGCATGGCCGAGCAATTGACGGGTTCGCTGCAAAACCAGCGTCGCCTTCTGCATGATGTGTCACACGAACTGCGTTCTCCACTGGCCCGTCTGCAGGCAGCGATAGGCCTGGCCCGGCAACAGCCGGACAAGGCAGAAGAATACATGGTGCGCATGGAGCGTGAAGGCATGCGCATGGACAAGCTGGTGGGCGAATTACTGACCTTGTCACGGCTGGAGTCAGGTACTCCGGCTGGACAGGAGCTGATACATAGTGATGAACTATTTGCTGAACTGGCTGACAATGCACGTTTTGAAGCAGAAACTGCCGACAAGAAACTCATCCTGGCCTATTCAGCAGAAGAGTTGAGCAAAATTAGTCTGATCGGTCGCTATGAACTGCTGCACAGAGCCATAGAAAACGTTTTGCGTAATGCCATACGTCATACTCACGCCGGGACATCCGTGATGTTGCAGGCTGGGGTCAAGGAAAAAGCCCTGCATATCTCTGTACTTGATGAGGGCAGTGGTGTGCCTGAGGCAGAATTGCAGACTATCTTCCATCCTTTTTATCGCAGCCCCCTGGCTGAGCAAAGCAGCGAAGGTTACGGACTGGGCCTGGCCATCACACAAAGGGTGATACAGGCGCACGGTGGCAGCATAGTCGCGAGTAATCGCAGTAGCGGTGGCCTGTGCATGCATATCGTACTGCCGATAGTATTGCATTGACTACGGTAAGCCGGTCTGTGATGGCAGGAACAGGCTGACAGTCAGCCCCCCGCCTTCACGATTTTGCAGGGTGATGCGGCCACCGTGGGCTTCGATGATTTCGCGCACCAGAGCCAACCCCAGGCCGGTACCACTGCGTTTGGTTGAATAGAAGGGAATGAGCGCATTTGACATGACGGTGTCACTCATGCCGTTGCCCCGGTCCATGACTTCTATCCTGGTGACTCCCTGTAAGATCTTGATGTTCAGGCAGACTTCGTCAGCGCGTGAACCTGATTCGTGCGCATTTTTCAGCAGGTTCAGCAAGGCATGTTCCATCTGCGCCTGATCAAAAATGACGGGCTCTTCCGGCAATCCATCCATGATGGTGAAGACGACTTGTGACTTCAGGCCATTGATAAACCTTGTCCAGTTGGTCGCTTCCAGTCTCGGTGTTGGCAACTTTGCAAACCTGGCGTAGCCATCAATGAAACTTTCCAGATGACGCGTGCGCTCTTCTATGGTTTGCAAGATGGATGGCAGACGTTCGGTCTGTCCGCGGCTGACCAGTATTGCAGCCGAATTCGCCAGTGAGGCCACTGGCGCCAGGGAATTGTTGAGTTCATGGCTGATGACACGGATGACCTTTTTCCAGGTCTGCACTTCCTGACGGCGCAATTCCACAGTCAGGTGGCGCAGCAGAAATAACTCATGGTGCCTGCCATTGAGGCTGAAATGGCGGCGCGCCAGGTGATAGACTTCTTCCTCTTCATCTGCCGCTGCGGCATTGACAGTGAACAGGCCGTCGCCGCCACGTTCAATGGCTTCGCGCAACGACGATGATACCTGTAGCAGTACTTCGGCAAAGCTGTAGCCTTCGAGTTTCCGGCTCTGGTTAAGTAGTTGTCGGGCCGCCAGATTGGCAAAGACGATGGGGCCATGATCAGCCACCAGCAGCATGGCTACCGGGGTATTCTGCACCATGGTGTCGAGCAGCAATTCCCTTTGCACCAGGTCCAGTCTTTGTTGGCGCAAAACATCACCAAGGACATTGTGGGCTGCAACCAGTTCACCAAGTTCATCCTGATGTGGCCAGTGCACACCAAAGGAGAAATCATTGTCGCTATAGCTGAGTACCGTACCAGCGAGGGTATGGAACAGACGTATGATGGGGTGCAGCATGCTGCGTATGACACCAATGCCTAGCGGAACGATGATGAACAGGCTCAGCATGCAGGCAAGGCCGGCCCTGTCCGGCAGCAGGTAAAACATGCCGTAGCTGATCAGTACAGCCAGTGCCAGCAGGCCCAGCACCACCATACTGATGTGCGTGATCAGTGAGACCCGCAAACCGCGGCTGGCAGTTGCATTGCGCAATGCCTGGTCTTGTTGTGCCGCGTCGGGTTTCATGCGTTGCGGCTGATACCCAGCCTGTCCATGCGACGATACAGGGCCTGTCGGCTCAATCCCAATTCAGTGGCTGCCTGAGCCACCACGCCATGGGCTTTTTGCAGGGCGCGTTCTATGCTCTCTTTATCTGGCTCATTGTCGTTGTGCCAGCCTGATACCAGTGGCAAGCCCAGGTCAGCCGCCATGATTTCGGATTTGGCTGACAGCAGACAGGCACGCTGCATGACATTCTTGAGTTCCCTGACATTGCCTGGCCAGGAGTATTGCAGCAATGCCGCTTCACAACTGGCATGCAATACCTTGTCATTGTTGAGAAAATACTTTGCCAATGGCAGTATGTCGCCAGCACGTTCTGCCAGTGGCGGCAGATGTAGCTCGATCACATTCAGGCGATACAGCAGGTCCTGGCGAAAGCTGCCTGCCCTGATCATGGCTGGCAAATCAGCGTTAGTCGCACTGATGACACGTACCTTGACCTGTCTTTCCCTGTTTGAACCCAGTCGTTCGAAACGTCCGGTTTCCAGCACGCGCAACAATTTCATCTGTCCAGCCAGGGGCAGGTTACCGATCTCATCGAGGAACAGCGTGCCGCCATCGGCTGCCTCAAACTTGCCTTCGCGCGCCTTGCTGGCACCGGTATAGGCGCCAGCTTCTGCGCCAAAAAGCTCGGCCTCTATCAATTCTGCCGGCAGGGCGCCACAGTTGAGTATGACAAAGGGGCCGTCCCTGACGCTGGAATTGGCCTGTATGATTTCTGCGATGCGTTCCTTGCCTGCGCCATTGGGACCAGTAATCAGGACTGGCACATCGGCACGAGCCACCTGGCAAGCCATACCCAGTATTCTCTCAGTTGCCGTATCATTCCAGACCAGATTGCAGAGATTGTATTTCTGCTCAAGCTCACGTTTCTGCTTGCGTTCCCTTTGTACTCTTTGCTGCAGGGCGCGGTTGCTCTGACCCAGTTCTATCAGGTTTCTGACGGTAGTCAGCAGTTTCTGGTCATTCCAGGGTTTGCCGAGGTAATCGGCTGCCCCCGATTTGATCAGGTCGACGGCCGTATCAAGATGCGTCCAGGCAGTCAGCAGGATAACCGGCAAGTCCGGATAGCGTTTGCGTATTTCGGCAAACAGGGTACGCCCCTCCTCGCCTGAAGTGGTGTCTTCAGTAAAGTTCATGTCCTGTATGACCAGATCCACGTTTTGCTGCCCCAGCATCGCCAGACCTTCGTCAGGCGATGCTGCGCAAATGGCATCAATATCATGCAGTGAAAACAGCACTTCCAGTGCCACTGCAACGGTGGCGTTATCGTCGATAATCAATACAGTAGGCATCGTTGGGGCAAGTAATGGGCTCGCGGCCGGGTTTCAGATGCCACGCGTTGCCGTTGCCGGTGAAATGGCAGCGGCACGTGCGGCAGGTCCAACTACTGCGATGATACCAAGTATCCAGAAGATGATGCTACCAGTAATCAAATATGGTACAGGCAGCTTGCTCAATTCAAGTTTGCTGACCAGCAGCTGGTTGAGGGCAATGGCCGACGCCACGCCACAAAAAATGCCAACAGTGGTAATCATGATGTTCTCGGTGATGAAGTAGCGCAAGATATCCGTACGGCGGGCGCCGAGGGCGCGGCGTACGCCGATGTGCTTGCGGCGCTGTGTTACCCAGAGGCTGGAGATACCGACGATGCCGCTGGCTGTCACCAGCAAGAGCAGTACACAAACGGCAATCAGCATCCAGGCCAGGCCGACGTCTGCGCGATAACGTTTGCTGCGATCCTCTTCCATCGTGCGGGTACGAATGATCAGCGGCGAAGCCGAGGCCGTACGCAGGGCTGTTTCCACATCTTTCATGACACGATCACGTTGCCCCGGTTCTGCACGTATGGAAAAGACTGAGTACGGGTCATTGCTCAGACGTATGGGCAGAATGACGGACATCTCTCCTTCGGGACCATTTTGTGCACCGTGGGTTTGCAAGCCTTCTATGACACCGATGACGCGGGTGAGCTGGGCATCACTGCCGCTACCAAAATAAATGACTTTCCCTATTGCCGAGGTGTCAGCGGGAAACAGTTTTTCCGCCAGTTTTTTGGTAATGATGACTGTATCAACAAAATCCCTGCTGGTGCTTTCATCAATCTCACGATAATCGCCGGCATTAAAATCGCGACCTTCTATTAATTTCAGGCCCCAGATGCGATTTAATGAATCTGCCGTGAGGTACATTGAAACACTGGCGCTTGGCGTGGTTTGCTTCAGATCCAGATAAATACTGCTGGTGCTGCCCGAGCGCGATATCGGTACCTGCGAGACACGTACGACGCCAGAGACGCCGGCGACGGCACGCATGGTTGCCTCATCCTGTTTTTGCTGGGCAATCTGGGCCGCATGGTCACCGAGCTTGCGGTTGCTGATGCCCAGGCTGAACATGTCATTTTCGGCGACAACTCCGCTGGGGCGTGCAACGACAGCCAGCCTCAGATTGACGATATAAACGGCATTTGCAAGGATGGCCAGGCTGATGGCGACCTGAAGCGCCACCAGGATGGCGCCTGTCTTGCTGCGCATCAGGGCAGACAGGATGGGGCGGATTTCGAGATTCATTTTCATGTTGTTCTCATTGTGATTTAAGTTGTATGGCTGGTGTTACCTGGCAGGCGCGCCAGGTCGGGAACAGCCCTGCCAGCAAGGCGGCACATACCGACATGATGAAGGTCAAGCCCAGCATTTGCCAATCCATATGGGCAACGACAGTCAATTGCTTCGACTGCAGGCCAATCAGCGCCAGTGCGCCAAAGGCCAGTAGCAGACCTATGATGCCGCCAGCCAGACCGATGACACTGCTTTCTATCAGGAACTGGGTAAATATTTCCTTGCGCGACGCCCCCAGGGCACGGCGCACACCAACCTCCGACGCTCTCACTGAGAATTTGGCCAGTAACAAGCCAATGGTATTGACCAGGCAAAGTATGAGGAAACCAAAAGCCAGCCAGGCCGACAGGCGATTGTCATTGCCAACGACCTTGGTTTCTTCCAGCCACTCCATGACATTAAAAATCCGGTTTTTTGCCTGACGCTTGAAACGGCCCAGTTTGTTCTGTTCGCTGGTGTAATTGTCGAGGTAACTGAGCAATTCTTGCCGCTGCGACGCTGACTTCAATTCAAACCAGAAGTGTATCCAGGTGCATTCGGATTTCAGGCGTCCCTGCCAGCCGGGTTCGGTATCGCCGGAACAGCTCATGCCGCCGTCATGGGTGATTTCATGGCGGATGGCCGTACTGAAAGGTATGAAAAATTCATCATAGACACCAAATGCAGCGGAACGTCCGGTATAGCGGTAATAGCGTGGGCTGGGTTCCCAGGTATCGAGAACGCCAACGATCTTGAACTCTTGACCTATCATGGTCAGGTGCTGGCCGACAGGGTCAATGTTGCCAAACAGTTTTTCAGACAAGGCGCGGCCCAGTACAACGACATCGGCTGCTTTGTTGTCGCTCTCCGCTTCCCAGGCACCTCCATACAGGAAAGGGGTATCAAACATGGCGAAAAAATCGCGGGTTGATGCATTACCTGACGCTGTCAGCGGAATAATGTCCTTGCGCGAAGGTTCTATGGACATTTCCACGCCATACATGGCTGAGCGTCTTTCGCCCTGTTTGCTGTTGAGCAGATTGATTGAATCCTGGTAACTGAGCTGGTGATCGTTTGGCTTTTCACCAGGGACGTAGCCTTTGACGGGGCCATTGTCCATCAGGGGAAAGATCAGTCGGCTGCTTTTTTGCGGAATGGGATCCCCCGACATGACGTGTAGTATGGTCAGTGTCGACACACTCGCTGCCACACCGATGGAAAGGGTCAGTACCATCAGGGCGGTTAGCAAGGGATTGCGGCGCAGGCTGCGTATGCCAAGCAGGAAGTAGTAACGTATCATTCTGCTGCTCCTCAGGCGACAGCGGAGCGCTGGTCTTCGTTGGCTGAATCAGCTTCGGCCTTGGTATCATATAGCGATGGCATCCTGCGCACCAGGTCGCTGACCTGACCATCAATAATATGTACGTTGCGCTGCGCACGTACAGCCAGTTCGGGATCATGGGTGACCATCAGTATGGTCGTGCCCTTGGCATTGATTTCTTCCAGCAATTCCATGACACTGCGCGCCATTTGCGTGTCAAGATTACCGGTTGGTTCATCTGCCAGCAAGACCTTGGGAGAGCCTGCCAGGGCGCGGGCAATGGCCACCCTTTGCTGCTGACCGCCGGACAACTCAGCCGGGTGATGTTTCATGCGAGAAGCCAGACCGACCTGGGCCAGCGCTGCTTCTATGCGCTCCTTGCGCTCGGCGGTATTGAAGCCGCGATAGCGCAGCGGCACGTCGACATTGTCAAACAGGTTCAGGTCAGGGATAAGATTGAAGCCCTGGAAGATGAAGCCGAGTTTTTCATTACGCAAGCGTGTACGTGCATTGTCGTTCATGCCTTTGACATTGATGCCGTCAAGCAGGTAGTCGCCATCATTGAATTCTTCCAGCAGGCCGGCGATGTTCAGGAAGGTGGTCTTGCCTGAACCCGACGGACCGGTCACGGTAACGAACTCTCCTTCCTTGACGTGGATATCAAAGCCGCGCAGGGCATGGGTTTCTATCAGGTGAGTACGATAGACTTTGCTCAGACTTTTCATGC
Source organism: Undibacterium paludis (assembly GCF_022568815.1). GTDB lineage: Bacteria > Pseudomonadota > Gammaproteobacteria > Burkholderiales > Burkholderiaceae_D > Undibacterium. The sequence continues at coordinate 148,222 of NZ_JAKZHX010000015.1, forward strand.
GTAACATAATGTGTTCTTTCATTTAGTTATTGATGGAAACGCTGTTGGCGCTTTCAAAGGTATCGGTACCTGATATCACGACTTTGTCGCCGTCTTTCAGACCACTTACAATTTCAACTGCAGAGATACTGGTGATGCCCAGTTTGATTGGCCGGCGTTGGGCTACACCGTTTTCCACGACATAGGCAAAACGTCCGCCTTCCGCTTCGACAAAGGGGCCACGCGGCAGGATCATCACATTGGATTTTTCTTCCATCAGCAAACGCGCCGATACACGTTGACTTTGCCGCAAACCTGACGGTTGTGCTCCGCTGAAACGTACCCTGGCCAATATCTGGTTCTTGATCACTTCAGGTGAGATGGCGGTCAGCGTACCCATGACCTTGTCACCATTGAGAATGATTTCTGCCTTCATGCCCAGGCCCAGGTCTGTCATATATGACTCAGGTATTTCGACTTCAACTTCGAGTTGCGACAGGTCCACCAGGGTCATCAGCGCCGTATTGGCAGCGACCACACTGCGGTTGGAGATGGCCAGGCTGCCGATGATGCCGTCCACCGGCGCACGTAATTTTAAGTCTTCTACCTTTCGTCTGGCATAGTCGAGGCTCAGGCGTTGACGCTGCAACTGACTCATCTTGGTTTTCAGCTCCAGACTGACATCTTCATTTTCCAGATCGGCTGCCTGGGCGGCATGTTTGGCGCGTATTTCGGTGGAGTGCATGGTGTCCTGAGCCTTCAGGAAATCATTCTTGGCGACTACACCCACGACACCGGCAGCTTCTATGCGCTGGAAGGCGCGCTGTGCTGCGATCTTGTCAATTTCGGCCTGGTCGGCATCACGACGGGCGATCAGCTTTTGCTTTTTTGCGAGTATTTGCTGACGGGCGACTTCTGCTTCCAGTTGCTCGGTATTCGACTGCTCACGCTTCAATTGATCAGTCAGGTCAGGTGAATCGATCTCTGCAACGATATCGCCTTTTTTAACGGTATCACCGGCATTGGCCTTCAGCGTCACGGTACCGCCTGCACTTGAATACAGGGTAGGGCTGATTGCCGCGACGATGCGGCCATTGACGGAGACATCCCTGACCAGGGTGCCATGGCTGACTGTGGCAATGCGCAGCCTTGATGCATTAACCGACTGGCTGCTGCTGCGCCATGCCGATGTCAGCAAAACCAGCGCCGTGATACCGGCGAGGCTGGCTGCGCCAACGATAAGCATGCGCTTGCGTTTTTGTCCCTTGTCGGCGGACAGTACCGTATCCTGGCCTGAGGTGTCTCGTATCATGATGTTCCCGTTAAACAGTTTTTACACTGTTGAGCAGAAATCATGCCAGTTGTAAGTCATTGATTTTTATGAGTTAATTTTTGGTGTCGATTTGTCCACAGTGTCCGTTCACCTGTCCGTACAGGTTGGCGTACACCTATTGCAGATACACCGCGTGATGTGCGGAGGCATTGATAAGCTATTAAGACGGAGTAAGGTGACAGGGTTGATGAGACGCTGGCAGCTGGGGCATCTGCCAGCGTCATAAGGGCTAGGTAGTGTTAATGGCTGAGTTGCAGGTGACGCATGACCTGGTGTCTGTGCCAGTAGTGGCCGGACACATTCTTGAATTCTTCGCGTACTTTCTTGATGCCGCTGAGTTTGACTTTCGTGGATTTGGGGCCGAGCATGCCTTTTTCCGGATGTTTGATCGTCAGGGTGTCTGCCAGCATGCCGTCTTCATATTCGTAAGTGCTGACCCTGTCCCAGGGAAGTGGCTCTTTCTCATCAGGCAGTAACCAGCCAGCATAAGTCACCTGTATGGATTTGCCTTCACTCAGTGAAAATTCCACGGGCGGGAAATAACGCAAGACCAGTTCACGCTCTTCCTCATTGGCTGGTTCAAAACGGTAGGCCAGGCTGTGTTCATGGGCTTGTGAAAAATTCTCTTCATACTCTGTCCACAAACGGTTTTCGATTTCGTCGGCCGTCTGGATGTCGGTGGCCCAGGTCTGTACGGGGACACTGGTGACGATGCTGCCATATTGTGATTCGGCGACCACATGGCCGACGTTTTTCATGCGTTCGCTCATCTTGGGATGGCTATCATAAGGATGCGGTACACTGGCATCCTTCATGGTATTGAGGAAATCAGAGGACTGCGCATAAGGGTACAGGCCGGAGGCAACGAATTGCGCAATACCGAGCCTGTTGCCCTGCTGCTCATTGCGGGAAAATAACTGATTCTCAATGTCCGAACGGTAAGTTGCATAAGCCGCCACCTTGATCAGGGAATTCACCACAGCAGCAGGCGCAACCACCTTGGCTGCAATGCGGTCAGCCAGGAACTCACGGTCGCGGCTATTGCGGGCAGAGGCAATTTCAAAAATCATGCGGTACAGACACATCAGATAAAACACCGTGACCACGTGAGCATTACCCATTTCACGGCAATATTGATCGTACTGTGCGAGTTTGGGGCCGAGTGCCGCACTATTGGCGGTATCACCACCGCGAAAGTGCGCGAGTTCATGAGCCAGTACGGCATCGGCTTCAGACTGGCTGAGCAGACGCAGCAGCGGTATGCTGATAAACAGGCTGCGCCCGCGCAGGCTCCTGCCGCTGACGTTCAGTGGTGATTCCGTCACAAAAAAGTTGGCGTCAATGCCGGCAACAATATGGTCAGGCGCGGCAGTTTTCAGGCGAGCAGCCAGGTCGCGTATGTGACGCCACAGACCCGGTGCAGCCTGCTCGGGAATCAACTCGCCCTGAATCTGGTTATTGCTGTGGACGCGCTTGAAAATATTGACGATGACATAGAACACCGCAATCGCCACAAAGATCACCGCCACGGCAATCAGTTTAATCGAATAACTGTGCATGAAATAGGCGGTCACCCAAAATGACAGCCACATCAGCATGGCGCCCTGCGCCATGGTTCCTGCGGCACTGCTAAGGGTGATCAGGCGCCAGCCTGCCACAAAACTCAGATACTGGATTTTTTCATTGAGAAAGGCCAGTGCGCTGAGTATTAAGACACTCAGCAACAATGCAGCGCCGCCGACAATGGTCCAGATGGCGATTTTTCTGGCCATGATGAATTGCCAGTTGTCTGAATAGCGGGCGCAGACACTGTCGCGATAGCTGGCTGCTTCAGGGCTGGTATTATCGCAAATCCGTGATGGCGGATTGCTGATGAAAAATCCCTGTTGCGATACTTTCTCTTCCGGGTTGAGGCTGGGATCAGTCGCAATCTGTTGCGTGACATGATCTATGAAAGCCTTGTCCTGTCGACTTTCCACATGCTCTGCAAACCAATAGGTGAATACCGGTATCAGGAACAGGGATAACAAGGAATACAGCAATATTTTTGCTAAGTCTTTCTTGAATGCTAATCCGGCAGACATAGGCGCTATAAATCCTGATGATGATCAAAGAGAGGAGCTGTGCCGTTGCCTGCCATGCTCCTGTGACAGAGTTTCTTTGCATGCAGCAAGCTGAGTCCAGACATATCTGTGCAAATGGAACAGGTGCCACAGACTGATAAAAGTGTATTGAAGATAATCAGCTAAAACAATCAAACTAAAGTCTGCTTACAATTAATACAATTTGCCTGGGTATTCTGTAACACCTTGTATTTTCCACAGCTTATCCCGTACTTGCCCACAGGAAAATGGCAGCTTATCCACGGCTTGTACACAGCTTATTTACAGCTTGTCCACAGCGGACAGGCAGTTTATACAGAGGTCCGGGTTTGCATGTTCCTGTGTGCAATATCAGCATCAAGCCTGTTTTCAGGTGAGTCGCCTCTGGTTATACCAATAGCCGCCAAACAGGGAGAGGACGGTGATGACACATTGGGTCAGTATGGTTTGCACATTGGCTGCGCCATTGAAGCCAAACACATCAATCATCGGTACTTTGGTGGCATTGACTGCCACGTACAGACCAAACAAAAACAGGGCCAGAAAAGTGCGCGATGTGCCGGACAGGCGACCAGCCAGGCTGGCTGCACCACTCATGCTGGCTATGCCGGACAGCAGAACCAGGGCGCGCAAGGGCTCGTGCATGCTCCAGCGCAGTACAATGACAACCATCATCAGCAAGCCAAGCAAGGCGGCAGTAATGAAATGCCGCAGATAGCGTTGTGCTATACCACCTGGCACTACCCCTGTTATTTCCTGGCAGGCATTCTGGTGGTCGCGACAACTGATGTCGCTGATCAAAATTCCCCAGCTTGCAACGCAGATGGTCAACAGACCTGACAGGGCGCTATAGGTGCTGATCAGTGACAATAGCGGCAGTACCAGCAGCGCCAGGCCTGCCATGGGTGTCATTGCCAGTGTCAATGCGAGATCGGCCATCACTTGACCCGTCATGCCTGGCAAACTTCGCGCCAGATGAAAGCATGGTTGCGCCAGTCTGGAAAAAGGCCGTAATAACTGATTGAGGTAAGTCAATGGCGAACGCCTTTTACTGGCTTGTGTCATCTTGACGCGGTCAGGTGAAAAGCGGTGGAACAGAATAAAAGAAGGGAGCAGGGGGATGACAGCCAGCGCTGTAGTCAACGCTCGCAAAGCCAGCATTTTTGATGACCATAATTGTGCAGGCAAGAGTATGCTCGCCAGCCTGCTGTCAAAACTGGCAATTCCCAAAGACAGATGTTCTGTGCCGACCATTGCCTTCAGATTGACCATGGATGTAGCTGTGCCAATAAAATCAACAACCATATAGATATTGACTTGTCCGGCAAGGGCTTTGTCAGCCTTTTCCATCAAGGCTATTTGTGCTATCCAGATAAAGAAAAAAATTACGTCCCCCAGCTTGCCCATTAGTGGAGAAAAGCTGTCAAAAAGTACCGCACAACTGACCACAAATAAAACCATGGGCAGCATGAGCGCCGCATAGGTCAGCAGGTATACACTGATCTCAATGGGACCGTCGCCACGCAATGCGTGACAGACCAGCATCGCCAATAGAAAAGCCAGAATCAGGCTCAGCAGATACACAACACCACCCAACCAGCGACCAAACAAAAAGCCGGCATTGCTTGCAGAGGTAGCAGCAATGACGCTACCTGCACCGCTACGCATATCTTCAGCGATGCGGCCCCGCGCCAGGTAAAAACCTGCCAGGCCAAACAAGAAACTTGCCAGCGAGGCACTTCCCAAAGCCAGGGCTGAACTGCTGTACAGCACCCGGGCATTTTTGATTGCAAGCAGCGTGGTGCCTGATTGCGGGTCCGGTATCATTGTCCAGGCCAGCACGATGACTGCCAGGACCGTCACCAGGCTGCTCAGGCGTCGCAAGCGCAGACGCATCTCGGTCAGCGCCACAATACAGGGCAGAAGCAGCTTCATGCTGTCACCCCTTGCGCTGCATAACGTTGTGCCATCAGGGCTTCTTCCAGGCTCGGTACAGCTTGGATTGCTCCGCTACAGGGCTGATGCGGATGGGCTATGCGCAGCATCAGTTGAGAGCCCTGTTTTTGTGTCTGCAGGACATGAACCTGATTACGCAGCTTGTCGTATTCCTCGTGGCCAATTTCAGCCGTCCAGATCTGTCCCTGTGCGTGCTGCAGAATTTTTTCCGGCGTTTCGAAGGCGATCAATTTTCCCTGACGCATGATGGCCAGCTGACTGGCTACGCTTTCCACATCTGACACGATATGGGTGGACATGATCACCAGTTTTTTAAAACCTAGTTCGCTTAGCAGTTGTCTGAAACGCAGTCTCTCCTCGGGGTCCAGACCTGCAGTTGGTTCATCGACGATCAGAATGTCTGGGTCATTGAGCAAGGCCTGGGCTATGCCCAGCCGACGCCGCATGCCGCCGGAAAAAGTCGCGGCCTGACGGTTTGCCTGATCATGCAGATTGACCATTTCCAGTAAGTGCCTGATCCTGGCTGGGTCACGTATGCCTTTAAGTGCCGCAAAATACTGCATGAACTCCAGCGCACTCAGATTGGGATAGACACCGAAGTCCTGAGGCAAAAAGCCCAGCCTTTGCCGGATAGCCTGCGGTTTCTTAACGATATCACTACCCTGGAAAAAAATACTGCCACTGGTCGGGCGTGCCAGTGTCGCCACCATTTGCATCAAGGTGGTTTTGCCAGCGCCATTATGTCCTATCAGGCCGACTACACCGTGGCTGAGATTGAGTGACAAGTCATGTACTGCTGTCAGTTTTTTTCCGAATTTTTTTGTGACATTTCGCATTTCCAGCATCTTGTCCCCGCGTCATCATGTTGTGAGAGTGAGGTGACTGTAAAGAAATGCAGCTTGATTTACCCTGGCATTGAGACGAATTGCGTAATTCGCGGTATGAAAGGGCATTTAGACGTCAGGATTATATTTTCTATAAAACGGTTAACAGGGAGATACAAGCCTATACTGGCTTACCACCAAGGCCCTGGTGTTCCCGGGAGCAAATTCATGAGTAAAGTTCAGCGTAGTAATAAAGAAACCAAGAAGCAGGCAGCCAGTACGCTTAAAGAAAAGAAAGCCGCCAAGCAAGCCAAGAGGGAGACAGGAACGATAGTTCCATGGACTCAGTGCACAGGCGCATAAAGTTCGATCGCTGCCCAAATACTTCCGACTGGTGCGCGCAGAGGTGAATTGATAGGTAGTCAGTATGCGGAGTTCCCTTGGAAAGGAACCCCGCATACCTAGCCATTACGTCGGCATGAACCTAGCCAGATACTCAGGCGAATTGAGGAACTGCCCGATCAGCGTA
>NZ_JAKZHX010000016.1 GCF_022568815.1 Undibacterium paludis
CCTGCTCCTCCACTACCACAAGGTCTACTGTCTGACGTAAGTCAAAACAACTCAAACGAAAAAGTGATTATAAATGCTGAGCATCAATAAAAAGACATACCGACACAAAACCACTTATAAATTCATAAGCAGCAGACTCATCAAAATATAAATCGCAGTTTTTTATAAAACTGACTTATTTAATTCTGCCTGCCACAAAAAACAAGCCGTCGTACCAAACAAACCAACAGAACAGCTGGCATTAAATTATTTATCTATTCCCTTCATCATGATGTGCAAGACAAAGAATTGCCCGAACACAAAATGAATAGAAATTTGCCAGTCCATCATAAAGAAGTCAGTACGACAGCGCACATACAATCAACTATTAAACACGCCTTTATCAATGTAAAAAAATTTGCAATTCCACAGAGACAAAATGTAAATTTAGTCGTCAGAAATTTTTCCGAAGGCGCATAAAACCACTTCCAGGCAACAACTGTCAAGTGCTTTACTTAAGACGTACCCCAAAAAACAACATGGCGCATTTTGCCAAAAAAACACCCGCAAAGGAAACCTAATTTCTTGTGCTCTGCAGCAAAAACCGTGCTCAAGCAGCTTTTTTTACACTTCCTTACATTGATAAATTCGCCGCCAGACTGATAAGTCTGAATTTTATTTTTTTGAGCCCTCAATTTGCGTAGTAAAACTATCAAAAATTGTCTCGACGACTTGCACCGCGATAGTGCAAAGCAGCAAAATTCACTCCCTAAAAATGAACGTTTTTCATTTCCGCTTGCACTCAAATCAAGAATTGAAAGAATTTAAAACACCGACTCCTTCAACAATGAAATAAAAATTTTCTTTACTTCTCCATTGGTGAGGCGACTTGCGTTAAGGTTACGGCTTTTTAAAGGGTGAGCAGGGCCAAGATTATTTGGCAAGTATTTATCTGCCGTATTTGCAACTGCAATATGTAAATAAATCTATTACCAGAGCGAAGGCTGGACTGGTGCCCCCTTAAAATTTTCTGCCATATCAATATGACTGGTTGGCTTGATACATGCTTATACAGATCACGTTGCAGTAACCGAAACAAGGAATAGAAACATGTTCAGACCAGTCAAGTTATTTTCGAGCGCTGCTGCAGCTATATTGCTGGCAATACCTGTTTGCGCAGCTCAAGCAAATAATCCTGCTGACTTGAACAAAGTTGTGCGGCAAGCGTTTGAAGCAGCGGACGATGGCTTTGACATGGCCAAGACACAAAATTTTTATTCAGGCTGGGTAGGTGAAGCACTCTTCGAACCCTTGCTGAGCTACGATTATCTGGCACGCCCTGCCCGTCTGCTACCACTGACCGCAGAAGCCATGCCCGAAGTCAGTGAGGCCGGCAAGGTCTTTGTTTTCAAGATCAAGCCCGGAATTTACTTTGCTCCAGACCCTGCCTTCAAAGGAAAAAAACGCGAATTAACCGCTAGCGACTATGTCTATACGTTCAAACGCGTACTGGACCCGGTCAATCGATCTCCGCATGCAAGTTTTTTGGAAGGCAAGATCATTGGTCTTGATGATGTCGCCGGCGCGGCAAAAAAAACCGGCAAATTCGACTACGAAGCACCTGTTGCAGGCCTGCGGGCCATAGATAAATACACCTTGCGCATAGAGCTCAGGCAAACAGACTATAACTTCCTGTACGTCGTGGCCTATGGCGGATTTGGTGCGGTAGCCAAAGAAGTCATAGACATGTATGGTGACCAGACTGGTCTGCATCCGGTAGGAACCGGTCCCTACATGATAGAAAAGTATATGCCGCGCAGCAAAATCATCTTGACCGCAAATCCTGAGTATCGCGGCTATACCTGGGACTTCAAATCCACCGGCAGTGCCCGTGACGAAGAAATCGTCAAGCAGATGAAGGGCAAAAAAATGCCGCAGGTCGGCAAAGTCGAGATCAGCATCATAGAAGAAGAACAGTCACGCTGGCTGGCTTTCCAGGATATGCAGCTCGACATCGACAAATTGCCTCAAAGCGCCGCGACTGCTGCTTTGAACGGCACCGAACTGAAACCTGAAATGAAGGATCAGGGTATCAGGATGGACAGGGTTATCGATGCAGGGATCACCTTCACCATTTTCAATATGCGCGACCCGGTAGTGGGTGGTTATAGCAAAGAAAAAATCGCCCTGCGTCGTGCAGTGGGCATGGCTTACAGCCATGCTGATGAAATTGAACAAATGCGCCTGGGTCAGGCAATACGTTCTGAGATGATTATTCCCAAGGACATAGTCGGCTACGATCCGCAATACCGCAGCAGTCTGGCCTATGACATCAAACTGGCCAATAAACTGCTCGATCATTTTGGCTACAAACGGGGGCTTGATGGTTACCGCAACAATCCTGACGGCAGCCCTTTGGTTCTCAAAAAGACCATAGAGCCGGCCGGTATCTATAAGGTACAGGCAGAAATCTACAAACGGGGTCTGGACAAAATAGGTGTGCGCATCGATTTCCCTGTCAGTAATTTTGCCGACAACCTGAAGGCAGCCTCTGCCTGCAAATTATCAATGTGGAGTGGCGCCTGGAATGCGGACTTTCCCGATGGTGAAAATTTTCTGCAATTACTGTATGGCCCCAAATCTGGCAGTGGCAATCATGCCTGCTATGAATCACCGGCCTACGACGCCCTGTTCCGCAAAGCCGTTTCCCTGCCTTCAGGCCCTGAGCGTAATCAGATTTATCAGCAGATGAATCGTCAGGTTGAAGCAGATACGCCATGGATAGTCCACACAAGCAGGATCCGCAGCTGGCTGTACAGGCCCTGGATTACAGGTTATAAAAAACACCCCATCCTGCATTCAGACTGGGCCTTCATTGATGTGGAAAAACATTGAGCTCAATGAATCCGTTCAATTTGCAAGCATTTAGTTTTTCAGGCATAGCTCTGCTCAGGTTTGCCTGATCAGCAGTGGATCAACAGATCATTATGTTTAAAAGAATATTTTAAGGCAGGAGAATTTGTCAATGAAGTCACCGCATTCGTTTCAGCGCTTCAAGGCGCGCACTTTGAGCAAAACAGGTATGGCGCTATGCCTGGCCCTGTCAGGCCTGATCTCTTCAACTTTGCCTATGCAGGCCAGCGCCGCCAAGCCAGAGTTTGCTGATCCGGAGAAGGTATTGCGCACGATTTTCCCTGTTGCTGAAACAGGATTTGACCCGGCAGCAACCAGGGACCTGTATTCAAATGCCATCAATGAAATGATTTTTGAGCGGCTATATACCTATGACTATCTGGCCAGTCCGGCAAAAATCATCCCTGAAACCGCCGATGGCCTGCCCGTTATTTCCGCCGACGGCAAAACCTATACGATCAAGCTTAAAAAGGGAACGTATTTCACCCCTGATCCAGCCTTCAATGGCAAAAAACGTGAGTTGACGGTCGAAGACTATGTGTATTCCTTCAAGCGCCTGATGGACCCCAAACTGGCGTCTACCCATACCTGGCTGCTGGAAGACAAGATCGAAGGGCTCGATCAACTGGTTGCGCAAGCAAAAAAGACCGGGAAATTTGATTACTCGGCAAAAATCCCCGGCTTTGAAATCGTCGATAAATATACCTTGCGTCTGCATCTGACACGGCCCGATTTTAATTTGCCGATGATACTGGCTTATACCGCCCTGTCTGCCGTTGCCCGCGAAGTCATAGAAAAATACCAGGATGCCCAGGGTCAGGTCATGGCCAATCCAGTCGGCACCGGCCCGTTCAAACTGATAGAGTGGGTTCGTGGTGCAAAAATGGTGCTTGATGCCAATACCGACTTCCGCCCGACTTACTGGGATTTCCAGGCCAGCAGCGATCCCGAAGACCAGAAAATTGTCGCAGCCATGAAGGGCAAGCGCATGCCGCAAGTCGGTCGGGTACTTGTCAATGTCATTCTGGAAGATCAATCACGCCTGCTGGCCTTTCAAAAAGATGAAATTGATCTGTTCCAGTTATATGGAGGCCTGGCGCCGCAAGTGCTGAATCAGGGCAAGCTCAAGCCTGATTATGTGCAACGTGGCATACAGATGTCGCTCATCATTGATCCTGAGTTGATCGTCTATTACTGGAACATGCAGGACCCGGTCTTTGGTGGCCTGAGCAAGGAAAAAATTGCACTGCGTCGCGCCATGGCCATGGCCCATAATGTAGAAGAAGAAATACAAATGGTCGACAATGGCCAGGCCATTCCCTTGCAATACCCCATACCGCCAGGAGTGGTCGGGCATGACCCCAACTACAGGAGCAGCGTGCAATTCAATCCCGCCGCAGCCAATGCCCTGCTCGACAAATTCGGCTACAAAAAAGGCAAGGACGGTTATCGTACCCTGCCTGATGGCAAACCTCTGGAGATCGTTCACACAGCACAAACTGAATCACGCGGCCACATGCAGGCAGAAGTCTGGAAAAAATCCTATGACCGTATCGGCATCAGGATGCGTGCCGAATTCCGCCCGTTTTCAGAAATCCTTAAAGCAGAGAAACAATGCCAGCTGACGCAAAGAATTTCACCCTGGCTGGCAGATTACCCTGACGGTGACAACTTCATGCAACTGTTCTACAGCAAGAACATCCACCTGAACAACAACGGTTGTGCCAGCATCCCCGAATTCGACAAACTGTATGAGCAATCACAAAAACTGCCGGCCGGCCCTGAACGCGACCTGCTCTATCACAAAATGACCAGAGTCATGGAACTGAATGCCGCGCAACGCGTAGGTTTTGCCCGCTACCGCATCATGCTGGCGCAGCCACGTGTCATTGGCTATAAAAAACACCCTATCATGCATGTAGAGTGGTTACAGGTAGATATAGACAAGAATAAATGAATACACAAACTCGCTGAAAGACAAACATGACCGCTTATATTCTGCGCCGCTTATGGCAGATGGCCCCGACAATGCTCGGTGTCATACTGCTGGTGTTTTTTTTGTTCAACTGGGTGGGTGGCGACCCGGCTTACATCCTCGCGGGCAAGATGTCGAATGCCGAGCAGATTGCCAATATCCGCACACAACTGGGCATAGACCAGCCTTACTACGTACAGTTATGGATATTCATCAAGCAGATTGCCACTTTCAACTTCGGCAATAGCTGGAGTACTGGTGAACAGGTCTCATCCATCATAGGTACGCGCCTTGGGCCTTCGCTGACAGTGCTGATACCACTGACCATCATCGAAACCCTGATTGCCATTGCCCTGGCGCTGGCCATTGCCTTCAAGCGCGGCTCCATTACTGACCGTAGCGTCATGATTGCCTGTACTGTCGGCATGTCCGTCAGCATCCTGGTGTACATCATCGTTGGCCAGTATTTCTTTGCCTATAAACTCGGTATGTTCCCTGTACAGGGCTGGGGCAATCATTTTGCGGAAAACCTGTTCAAGTATTCTGCCCTGCCCATCCTGATCGCACTGGCAGTCGGTGTTGCACCCAACCTGCGCCTGTTCCGCACCTTTGTGCTGGATGAGGTCAATCAGGATTATGTACGTACTGCCCGTGCCAAGGGTGTGCATGAGAGCCGGGTCAAATGGGTGCATGTCTTGCGCAATGCCTCTATCCCCATCATCACTCATGTCATGTCCAACCTGCCAGCCCTGTTGATCGGCGCCTTCCTGATCGAGCGCTTCTTTTCCATCCCTGGCATAGGGCGCGAAGTGATATTGGCCGTGGAGCGCAGCGATTTTCCGGTGATCAAGGCGATTACCGTGTATGTCGCCGCCGCCACCATGTTCTTTAATTTGTTGACCGATCTGCTGTACCAGGCAGTTGATCCACGCGTACAGTTGAAATAAGGGTCATCCATGAGCACTACTACAACAAATCAAACCGTTTCACCCGGCCTGTGGGCATTGGCGTGGCGTCGCCTGCGATCTGACAAGGTGGCCATGATTGCCATGGCCATTGTCGGCGCCTTTTTGCTGACGCTGGTCCTTTCAGCGACAGGCATGATCGCCGCCGACTGGGAAGAAGAAAGCGGCGTCAGCTATGCCCCGCCCAGTTTTGTCGGCGCCAATACAGATGGTTTCGTCAAGGCGGAGGCGGAGGCGCCGCCGCCAGAAAACCCGCTAGACCCGCTGGCCGACATCATCCGTGAATTGCGCAAGCAACCCGATAGTGAATCAGCCGTCGTCATCAATGACTACGGCATTCCAGATCCCCTCGAAAAAGAAATGGCTGAAATCCGTACTGAACTGGCCAAGTCCGGCAAGGCCCATGTCGGCGAACGTCTGACCACCCTGCCCTTTGGGGCAGACAAGTGGGGCCATGACATCATCAAGAAAACCATCAAGGGTGCAGAAACATCCATTGTGGTTGGCCTGGTGGCAGCCTTTCTCGCTACTTTGCTGGGAACTCTGTTTGGCGCATTGGCCGGTTATTTCGGTAATCGTGTCGATGATTTCTTCAATTGGTTTTACAGTATTTTCACATCCATCCCCTATCTCTTGCTAATTTTGTCCGTGGCAGCCGTCTTGCAACAGAAGGGCGTGGTCACCATCATCCTGATCCTGGCGTTTACTGGCTGGACGGGACCATTCCGCCTGATCCGTGCTGAATACATGAAGCACAAGGCCAGGGAATATGTGTGGGCAGCGGACGCCATCGGTGCATCGCATTTCCGCAAGATGTTTGTTCACATCTTTCCCAACGTCAGCCATGTGGCCCTGGTCCAGGTCTCGATACTGGTCGTGGGTTTTATCAAATCGGAGGTTATCCTGAGTTTCCTCGGCTTTGGTGTGCCGGTTGGCGTGGTGTCCTGGGGCAGTATGCTCAATGAAGCTCAGAATGAATTAATACTGGGCAAATGGTGGCAACTGGTGGCGGCCACCGCTGGAATGGCCGTGTTGGTGACAGCGTTCTCGCTGTTTACCGATGCCTTGCGCGATGCGCTCGACCCCAAGCTGAAATAAGGACAGATCATGAGTCAAGACAATCAAAACCAGACCCTGCTGAAAGTAGAAAATCTGCGTGTTTCTTTTCGGGTCAACAAAAAAGACAGTGTAGAAACGGTCAAGGGTATTTCATTTGAAATCCCGCATAATGCCACAGTCGCCCTGGTAGGTGAGTCGGGCAGCGGCAAATCGGTCAGTTCGCTGGCCGTCATGGGCTTGCTGCCACCGGATACATCCAGTATCGCCGCTGACAGCAAAATCATTTTTGAAGGCCGCAGTCTGCTGGAACTGAGCATGGACCAAAGACGTGACCTGTGTGGCAAAGAAATTTCCATGATCTTCCAGGAACCCATGACTTCACTGAACCCGGTCTTTACTGTCGGTTTCCAGATCGGTGAGGTTTTGCGCCTGCACATGGGCATGGATGCAAAGCGGGCCCGCAAGCGCGCCATAGAATTGCTGGAGGAAGTCGGCATTCCCGAGCCAAAAACCAAGATCGACGCTTACCCCAGCCAGATGTCAGGCGGTCAGCAGCAAAGGGTGATGATCGCCATGGCGATTGCCTGCGAACCCAAATTGCTCATCGCCGATGAACCGACGACCGCACTCGATGTCACCATACAGAAACAGATCATCGACCTGATCGATGCCCTGCGCATCAAGCATAAAATGTCGGTATTGTTCATCACCCATGACCTGGCCCTGGTTGGTGAAATCGCCGATCATGTCATCGTCATGCGCCATGGCGAAATCCGTGAAGCCGGTACAGTAGAACAGATATTTGACAGCCCGAAAGATACCTATACCCAGGCCCTGTTGCATTGCCGTCCTACTCTCGACACCCGTCCCTGGCGTCTGCCGGTGATTGCCGACTTCATGAACAATAACGGTGCGCTGATCGAGCAAAAGCAGCGCTCGCGCGGCCTCAAGGGTGATGAGGAAATCGTTCTGGAAGTCAAAGACCTGGGGAAAAGTTTTTATTCGCGCGAAGGATTCTTTGGTAAAAAAGAATTCAAGGCGGTCGAAGGCGTCTCATTCAAACTGGCGCGCGGCAAGACCCTGGGCGTGGTCGGTGAATCAGGCTCAGGCAAGACCACGGTTGGCCTGACGCTGATGCGTCTGCACCAGGCAACGTCTGGTCAGGCCCTGTTCGAAGGCAAGGATATACTGTCCATGTCCAACAAGGAATTTCATCAATACAAACGCCGCATACAAATCATTTTCCAGAATCCGTATGCCTCACTGAATCCACGTTTCACGGTCGGGCAAATCCTGATGGAACCCATGCACATCCACAGCATAGGCGCCAATGACAGCGAACGCACAGCCATGGCTTATCAGTTGCTGGAAAAGGTTGGTTTGCCGACTGTCGCCTTCCATCGCTATCCACATGAATTTTCCGGCGGTCAGCGTCAGCGTATCGCCATTGCACGTTGTCTGACCATGAAACCGGAAGTGCTGGTCTGTGATGAGTCAGTGTCGGCACTGGATGTATCGGTACAAGCGCAGGTATTGAACCTGTTGCAGGATTTGCAGGAAGAATTCGGCCTGTCGTATATCTTCATCTCACATGACCTGGCCGTGGTGAAGTACATCGCCGATCAGGTCATGGTGATGAACAAAGGCAAAGTCGTAGAACTGGCAAATTCAGACGAACTGTACCTGAATCCTGCCCAGGCCTATACAAAAACCTTACTCAACGCCATCCCCAAAGGCCTGCAGCACTAAGTTCTTTCCCCGGCGTCATTGACAGCGAACCGGCTCCATACCGGTTCGCCTGTCATTGCAATTCAGGCGCTTACTTATCCCAAAATACATATAATTTTGACCATTGTAGCAAACACTGGCAAGATCGTCATACCTTGTCCCTACGTGACACCCCCGTTCAATTGCGAAATGGAGCCATATTGGATGCGTTGAGAAAATTGTTTCACGACATCATGCCTGCTGTCGATTTTTGCTCCCTGCGTTTTGTAGACGAGTGCAGTGAAGAAGTCCTGGTCAGGCAGAATATCCTGCAGCCCATGCATAGCCGGCGCAGTTCTGGCGCCATGCTGACGGTGATAGATCAGGGCGGATATGGCTATGCCGCCACCAGCGATTTATCGCAACATGGCTTGCATGCTGCAATACAGCAAGCCATGCGCTGGGCCAGCATCAGCGCAGGCAAGAGTGTGATCAACTTCAGCAAAATACCGCAATCCTCTGCCGTTGGCAGCTACAGCAGCGCGGCTGGAGGCAGCTTGAGCAGGAAGGAATTGATCCATTTGCTGATGCAGGAATCTGTCACTTGTCAGATCGATACACGCATTGTCGACTGGGATGCATCCATCAGCCAGGTCAGCACAGAGCAATTATTCATCAGCAGTGCAGGCGCCGATATACATCAGCAGTTTCAATACCTGATTCCCAATCTCAGCGTCACGGCCAACCAGGGAGCGGAAACGCAGACCCGCAGCCTGGGCGGTCAGTACAACGGTTTTTGTCGTCAGGGCGGCATTGAAGTTTTGCAGCAGGCAGGATTTTATGGTGCAGGCAAACGCGTAGCGACAGAAGCACTGGCGTTATTGCACGCGCCCAACTGCCCCACAGGCCGCATGGACTTGCTTTTGCTGCCTGAGCAAATGATGCTGCAAATCCACGAGTCGATAGGTCACCCGCTGGAACTGGACCGCATACTCGGTGATGAGCGCAATTTTGCCGGCACCAGTTTTGTCAGACCGGACATGTTTGGTCATTTCCGCTACGGTTCTGAATTATTGAATGTCACTTACGACCCCGGCATGGAAGCGCAATTCGCCAGCTTTGGCTGGGATGACGATGGTTCGATTGCCGAAAAGACCTGGCTCATCAGGAATGGTATACTGGAAAAACCACTGGGTGGCGCCTTGTCGCAAGCCAGGGCAGGCATGACTGGCGTCGCCAATTCACGCGCCTGCAACTGGAACCGCCCGCCAATAGACCGCATGGCCAACCTGAACATAGAAGCAGGCAGTAGCAGCCTCAATGACATGATCGCCAGCGTTGAATATGGCGTACTGATGGATACCAATGTATCCTGGTCCATCGATGATTCACGCAACAAGTTCCAGTTTGGTTGTGAGTATGGGCAAATGATACGCCAGGGTCAGTTGGCGGAACTGGTCAGGAATCCGAATTATCGCGGCATATCCGAAAACTTCTGGCGCTCGCTCAAAATGGTTGGCGATAGCAGCACCCTGGCAGTCATGGGCATCCCCTATTGCGGCAAGGGCGAGCCGTCGCAATTAATACGGGTAGGTCACGCCTCACCTGCATGCCTGTTTGAACAGGTCGACGTGTTTGGAGGGGAAGCCTGATGCACTCCTATTTTCTCGCTCTGGCCAATCACACGACAAACAAACTGTTACCAGAGGAAGTCACTACCTGCTGGTTTTCGGCAGAGTCCAGTGACTTTGTCCGTTTCAATCACAGCGCCATACGTCAGCCGGGCCATGTAGTACAAATCACCCTGAGTCTGCAACTGATCTGCGGCGGCAGTCATGCATCAATGAGTTTTGATCTCAGCGGCAATCTGGAACGCGATGTGCTGCTCGTCAATCACTACCTGCAGGATTTGCGTACTCAATTGGCAGATCTGCCCGCAGACCCGCATTTGCTGATTGCCACTGAAATCAACAACAGCACACAAATACTGCCCTCTGCCCTGCCGCCTGTGGCTGATATGCTGGAACAGATACTGGCGGCAACACAGGACGTGGACATGGTAGGCTTGCTGAGCACCGGCACACAATATCGCGGCTTTGCCAATTCATACGGACAGCGCAACTGGTATGAAAGCAGCAACGTCAATTTTGACTGGAGCCTGTTCCATACAGCAGACAAAGCCGTCAAATCCAGCTATGCAGGACTTAGCTGGGATGCTGTGCAATTCCAGGACAAGATGGCAGACGCCCGCAAAAAGCTGACATTGCTGGCCCGCCCACCAATAACGGTAGAGCCAGGCAATTACAGGGTTTACCTCAGCCCGACAGCACTCAATGAATTGATCTCCATGCTGAACTGGAGCGGTTTGTCCGAAAAAGCCCTGCGTACACGGCAAAGTTGTCTGCTCAGGCTGCAATCAGGGGAAATCAGCATGCATCCCATGCTCGACATCAGTGAAGACAGCCGCACCGGTCTGGCACCGGGCTTTCAGTCCCAGGGTTTCATCAAACCGGATGTCATTCCCCTCATCAGCGCAGGTAAACTGGGCGGTAGCATGATCTCCCCCAGGAGCGCCAGGGAATTTGGTCTGACAGCAAATGGCGCCGACCTGGACGAAAGCGCACAATCCATGGTCATGCGTGCAGGCAAGCTGGCCAGTAGTGACATTTTAAGCCGTCTGGGTACTGGCATCTACATTGCCAATTTATGGTATCTGAATTTTTCTGACAGGGCGAATTGTCGCATAACCGGTATGACTCGCTTTGCCACTTTCTGGGTAGAAAACGGTGAAATCAAGGCGCCGTTGAACGTGATGCGCTTTGATGACTCACTATTCAGGATATTGGGTGAAAACCTGCTGGAATTGACTGAAGAGACAGAGATCATTATGGACACGCATTCCTATAATGAGCGTCATACTGGCGGAGCAATCCTGCCAGGCGCACTGCTCAGAGAAATGCATTTTGCGTCATGAATTGAGGGGGCGTAAGTCAAGGGGTGGCAAAATAATGATCAAAAAAACACCAAATCAAGTTCATTATCCCCTCCGGGACAAACTTAATATTTGCCCGATTTGGTCTTAGCCACTACAATTCGGACCTATTGTAAGTATGGGTGCAACATGCCCAGGCTCACTTTGCGCAGTATCAAAAAATTTTTAAACGTATCAGGGGCAGGTTTAGCCTGGCATTTTGCCGATCTGCCATCAACTTGATGCGGTCCTATCTGGAGTCAACATGGCATTTCTGCAAGGCAAAAAAATTCTGATCACCGGTTTGTTGTCCAACCGTTCCATCGCCTACGGCATCGCCCAGGCATGCAAACGCGAAGGTGCAGAACTGGCATTCACCTATGTCGGAGAGCGTTTCAAAGACAGGATTACCGATTTTGCTGCTGAATTTGACAGCAAGCTGGTATTTGACTGTGACGTAGCCAGTGACGAACAAATCGAAGCCGTTTTTACCGACCTGGGCAAATCCTGGAATCAACTCGATGGTCTGGTTCATGCGATCGGCTTTGCACCCCGTGAAGCAATCGCTGGTGAATTCCTCGATGGTTTTTCCCGCGAAGCGTTCCGCGTGGCACATGACATTTCTGCATACAGTTTCCCGGCCATGGCAAAAGCGGCCCTGCCCTTGCTGAGCCAGGACTCTGCATTGCTGACCTTGTCTTACCTTGGCGCCATCCGTGCTATCCCGCATTACAACACAATGGGCCTGGCCAAAGCGTCACTGGAAGCATCGGTACGCTATCTGGCTGAACACCTGGGCAAAAAAGGCATACGCGTCAACGGCATTTCTGCCGGCCCGATCAAGACCCTGGCTGCCAGCGGCATCAAGGATTTTGGCAAATTGCTCGGCTTTGTCGCAGAACATGCACCACTGCGCCGTAACGTGACGATAGAAGATGTAGGCAACACTGCCGCCTTCCTGCTGTCCCCGCTCGCGAATGGCATCACCGGTGAAATCACCTATGTCGATGGCGGTTTTTCTCACGTCATGGGTCTCAACGCTGATTCTTACGATCACTGATCAACCTGATTCCAATTAGAATACTGGCTGGACGTGTGTCATGCATGTCCAGCCAGTTTTTTATGGGAAACGAATGTCCACAATCATGCTCAAGACCTGGAAACAGACGTACAGCTTCGCTCTGAAGTTATTGTTGGTCATTTGTAGTTACAGTCTGTTGGCAGGCAGTACTGCCTTTGCGGCATCCTGCAATGATCCCTGGCCAGCCTGGGAGTATTTTAAAAAGACCTTTGTTGCTGACGACGGCAGGGTCGTGGACCATAGCGGAGCCCGCAAGCCAAGCACATCTGAAGGGCAAGCCTACGCCCTGTTCTTCGCCCTGACTGCGAATGACAGAACAAGTTTTGAACGCATACTGAAATGGACAGAAAATAATCTTGCAGCTGGCGACCTGACCGCAAAATTGCCCGCCTGGCAATGGGGCCAGCGCGAGGATAATAGCTGGGGTGTCATCGACAAAAATCCGGCATCAGATGCTGATCTGTGGATAGCCTACAGCCTTGGTGTCGCCGGTGATGCGTGGAAAGACAAACGCTACACTGCCCTGTCCAGCCTGCTTGCACAGAGAATACTGAATGAAGAAACAGCCGACATCCCCGGCCTGGGGCTGAGTCTGTTACCGGCACCAACTGGCTTCAAACCAGGTGACAATCAATGGAAACTCAATGCCAGCTACCTCCCTGTCACTTTGCTGCGCTGGTTTGAGCGCAAGGAAAGTGATGAACGCTGGAAGCGCATGATCGCCCCGGCCATCAGGCTCATTACCGGCAGCGCACCGAAAGGATATGCAGCGGACTGGATCGTCTATGACAGCCAGCAAGGTTTTCAAGCAGATGTCCTGGGCGCAGAAAAAGGCCAGGGAGGCTATAACGCCATTCGTGTCTACCTGTGGGCTGGCATGATGGCTGGCCAGGACCCTGAGCGCAGTCACTTGCTCAAGCATCTGCGCCCCATGGCGCAATTAATAGACAACAAGGGCTTTCCACCAGAATTCATCAACATCCATACCGCAGAGATCAATGGACCAGGCAGCTCAGGTTTTTCTGCCGCTGTAATACCGTTCCTGCAAGCACAAGGTATAGAAAAGACCCTGGTGCAGCAGCAATTGCGCCTGCAGGCCCAGCCAGTCAAAGCAGATGCCTATTACGATCAGGTCCTGTCACTATTTGCCCTTGGATGGCAGGAAAAACGTTTTCGTTTTGACATGTATGGCAATACCGATTTTTATTGGCAGCATTTCTGTTTAAGCTTTTTTAAGTAAGTGTTTTTTCAGTCAGTCAATAATTTTCGTTAAAACAGGCTGCATTTTCCTGAAAAATCCTGTATAGTCTCGTTTTTTGCGCTGCAATATAAAAATTGCTAAGCAAAACATGTAGCATCGCAAGCCTGTGCACATCTTAAAGATAGTGCATGTAAAAGCCCTCCCGCCTCGCATGTCTGGTTGTAATCCATAGACATCATCCCGGCGCAAAGCTTTTGTGCCGAAATTTCATTGTCGTCCCTTGTTGGATTTTCTGTGTTCATTTCGTTTGGTTGGCGCTGCATTGTTGCGCGCGTTCGTTTAGCAACGCGCTAATTTACACTGGAACAAAAGCGGGATCGTTCCGGCAAACATGCTACCAAACCAGCTTAGATGCTGGCTCGTGCATTTTTGCAAACAGATCTGGCTCAGGTTCTATTTACGAAAGAAATTCATGAGTTTTGAAGCACTAGGCCTACACGTCAACATCATCCGCGCCCTGACTGATTCCGGTTATACCAAACCGACAGCAGTGCAAGAGCAGGCCATCCCTGCTGCGATTGAAGGTCGTGACCTGATGGTCTCATCCCAGACCGGCTCCGGCAAAACTGCCGCTTTCATGCTGCCTGCACTGCATAAACTGGCGACTGCTGAAGTCGTCACCTATGACAATACAAAAACACCTAATCAGGAACGTCAGTCTGCGCGCTCCCGTGGCGATCGCCCGCGGTTTCAGGCTGCAAAACCTAAAATGCTGGTGTTGACGCCAACCCGCGAACTGGCTTTGCAAGTGACCACGGCCACTGACAAGTACAGTGCCTATTCACGCCGCATCAAGGCTGTATCCATCCTCGGTGGCATGCCTTACCCCAAACAGATGCAATTGCTGTCCCGCAATCCGGAAATCCTGGTGGCAACACCTGGCCGTCTGATCGACCATATGGAATCAGGCAAGATCGATTTCTCTGAACTGCAAATGCTGGTCCTGGACGAAGCTGACCGCATGCTGGACATGGGCTTCATCGACGATATCGAAAAAATCGTCGCTGCAACACCACCGACACGCCAGACCATGCTGTTTTCTGCAACACTGGACGGCGTTGTCGGTAACATGGCAAAACGCATCACGACCGAGCCTTTGGTTATCCAGATCGCCGGTTCTGCAAGCAAGCACGAAAATATCCAGCAACGCGTTCACTTTGTGGATGACCTGTCACATAAAAACCGCATGCTCGACCATTTACTGCGTGATGTATCGGTTGACCAGGCTGTGGTATTTACTGCCACAAAACGCGATGCAGACAGTATCGCCGACCGTCTGAACATTGCTGGCTTTGCTGCTGCAGCCCTGCATGGCGACATGCATCAAGGCGCACGTAACCGCACCCTGGACGCATTGCGCCGTGGCCAGGTACGTGTACTGGTTGCAACGGACGTAGCTGCCCGTGGTATTGACGTTCCAGGTATCACCCACGTATTCAATTACGATTTGCCTAAATTCCCCGAAGACTATGTGCACCGCATTGGCCGTACTGGCCGTGCCGGTCGCAAGGGTCTGGCTGTTTCTCTCGTGAACCATGCTGAAAGCATGCACGTCAAACGTATTGAGCGCTTCACCAAGCAATTGATACCGGTTGATGTCATCGAAGGCTTTGAGCCTAAAAAATCGCCTGCCCCTTCACGTTCTGCAGCACGCAAGCCAAACGGCTGGAAACCAGGCGATAACCGTAAATCTGGCGGTGGTGCTTATGGCAACAACAAGCCAGGTCAGCGCAGCTTCAGCAAGCCGGCAGGCACATCGACTGGCAACGGCGCTGGTCCACGCAAAGAAGGCGGTGGCTACAAAGGCAATCGTTCTAACGACAGTGGTGCCCGCCGTACATTTGGCGACTATTAATTGGAATTGAGCTGCTTAAGTTACAGTACAACGACTCCAGAGATACCTGCTTCCCTGCAAAAAGGTACAACATAGACCTTGCTGCATAAGCGATATCATAAAAAAGCGATCACTTTTGTGGTCGCTTTTTTTATACTGTCTTGTCCGGCGTATAATCAGCAGCTCCAGACCAGCATAAAGATGCAGCAAAGCCTATGAGTACAGTAACTGATAAACCCATCCGACTCACCTCATTTTCACATGGTGGTGGTTGCGGCTGCAAGATTGCGCCGGGCGTACTTGCTGAAATATTAAAAAAAACCAGCGGTTTCCCGATACCGTCAGCCCTGATGGTGGGTATAGAAACCTCAGACGATGCTGCCGTCTACAAACTCAATGACGAACAGGCATTAATAGCCACCACTGATTTTTTCATGCCGATTGTCGACGATCCTTATGACTTCGGACGCATTGCGGCGACCAATGCCATCTCTGACGTATACGCCATGGGCGGCACACCCATCATGGCGCTCGCGCTGGTCGGCATGCCAGTCAATCAACTGCCGATTGATGTCATCGGTAAAGTCATCCAGGGCGGCGAGTCGATTTGCGCCGAAGCCGGAATCCCTATCGCCGGTGGCCATACCATAGACTCGGTAGAACCAATTTATGGCCTGGTCGTGATGGGACTGATTCATCCATCCAGGGTCAAGCGTAATGCCGACGCCAGGGTCGGCGACAAGCTGATATTGGGCAAGCCCCTGGGCGTAGGCATTTTGTCTGCCGCACTGAAAAAGCAAATACTGGATGACGCTGGTTATTCCAGCATGATAGCCAGCACCACCAAGCTCAATAAACCTGGCCAGGCTTTGTCGGCGCTCGATAGCGTACATGCCATGACTGACGTCACCGGCTTTGGCCTGCTGGGTCATTTGCTTGAGGTCTGTCGCGGCTCTGGCCTGGCGGCGAATATACAGGCGTCTGCCATCCCCCTGCTGGACAAGGTGGAACAACTGGCCACAGATGGTTTCATCACCGGCGCCTCTGGCCGCAACTGGGCAGCCTATGGCGAGTCGGTCCGACTTGATACCCAAATCAGTGCAGCACAGCAGGCACTGCTGACAGACCCGCAAACCTCGGGTGGTTTGCTGGTAGCCTGCGATCCGGCTGCCGTTGATGAAGTTTTAGAAATTTTCCGTCAGGGCGGCTTCTTGGAAGCTGCCGTGATTGGTGATATTGTTGCAGGTGAAGTCTTGGTAAATGTCACTCCTTAACGTGTCTTTTAGCGTACATACCTGATATTTTTGAAATTGCCCCTCCTTTTGCTCATACCATGAATCAATTAGAACAACTCAAGCAATACACCACCGTGGTCGCCGACACCGGCGATTTTCAAGCTATCCAGGCATATGCGCCGCGCGACGCCACGACCAATCCTTCGTTGATACTGAAGGCCGTGCAAAAGCCGGAATACCTGCCCCTGCTGGAAAAAGCCGTCAAGGACACTGCCGGCAAATCCATTGACGAAACCATCGATCATTTGCTGATCGCCTTTGGCCTGCAAATCCTGAAGGTCATTCCTGGTCGTGTCTCCACTGAAACTGACGCACGTCTGTCTTTTGATACCGAAGCTACCGTTGCCAAGGGCCGCCAGCTGATCGCCCTGTACGAAGCTGCCGGTATACCGCGTGAGCGTGTACTGATCAAGATCGCTTCGACCTGGGAAGGCATACGTGCCGCCGAAGTGCTGGAAAAAGAGGGCATACGCTGCAATATGACCTTGCTGTTCTGCCTGGCACAGGCAATCGCCTGCGCTGAAGCCGGTGCACAACTGATTTCACCTTTCGTTGGCCGCATTTATGACTGGTACAAGAACAAGACAGGCCAGGAAATTTTTGGCGCCGACGATCCCGGCGTCCTGTCCGTCAAAAAAATCTATACCTATTACCGCAAGTTTGGCTATGACACGGAAGTCATGGGCGCAAGCTTCCGCAATACCTCGCAAATCCTTGAACTGGCCGGTTGCGACCTGCTGACCATCAGTCCAGATCTGCTGCAAAAACTCAGTGACAGCAATAGCAATGTGACGCAAAAACTGAGCAAGGAAATGGCTCAGACATCCGACCTGCAAAAAGTCAGCATGGATGAAAAGACTTTCCGCTTCGAATTGAATGAAGACGCCATGGCGACAGAAAAACTGTCAGAAGGCATACGCGCTTTCTGTGCAGATACCGTCAAGCTGGAAAAAATGATTGCCAGCATGCGTTAAACCTGGCCAGTAAAAGCTATCATTGGGGGCAGAATTTTCTGCCCCTTTTCTTTTTTGAGCAAGCACCATGAAAAAGCAGCTGGACCTGACGAGCTGGAATCGTCGCGAGCATTTTGAATTTTTCTCACAGCTTGATGAACCCTTTCACGGCATCAACGTCAATCTCGATTGCACCCTGGCCTATCAATACTGCAAAGACCATCAGCATTCCTTTTTCTTATACTACCTGTACCACATCCTGAAGGCGGCACAACAAACTGATGCCATGCGTTACCGTATAGAAGATGGCCAGGTGTTCGACTATCAAATCATCCACGCAAACGCAACCGTGCAACGTGCCGATCATACGTTTGGATTTTGCCCCATTTACTTTGATGCCGACTTCACAGCGTTTACAGCAGACGCCAGGCTGGCCATGGACAAAATCAAGAATGGCAGCGGCCTGTGCTTTAATGAAGAGTGCGCCCGTGAAGATGTGATTCATTTCTCTGCCATTCCCTGGATCAGCTTCACCGGCCTGACCCATGCGCGCATGTATGACCGCAAAGACAGCGTCCCCAAAATATCAGTAGGCAAATTATTCAGACAAGATCAGCGCCTGATGCTGCCCATCGCCACTTTTGTTCACCATGGCCTGGTTGACGCATATCATGTACATCAATTTCTCGATACCTTGCAGCAGGCTTTTTCTGCCAGCAGATAAACACGAGCCATAATGAAAAAAATCATACTTCTGTCGGTGATGAGCTTATTGATGAGTGCAGCCAATTCGGCAGAAACGGATGCACTCTGGCAAAGAACACTGACGCAATTCAAGGCAGCCAATGCATGGGTGGCCCAGGATATACGTACCCAGCTTGAAGCACAGCGCAAGGAACAGCCAGCCAAAATCCATTATGTCCAGTCAAGCCTGAGCAATTGGGACAAGCAAAGCCCCGTATATTCCAGTGTCAGCACGGACAGTCAGTGGCATGCCCTGCCTGAACAGAAAAACAATGCCGATGCGCTCAACAAAATAATCTCTGGCCTGGACAAAAATAAGATGGAGCTGCTTGAGGGCAAAAACGTGCCCAAACGTCTGGACAATGAAACACTGGACGGTAAAAACTTCGCCGTATTCCAGCTCAGCGAAGGTGAAATGGGACAAAAAATCACCGTCAAGATGTGGGTAAATCCTGATACGGCCTGTTTGCACAAGATGGAAACATCGTTGCACATCACTCTGTATGCAGACGCTGACCTGACCAGCACCTACGCCGAGCCAAACAAAAACGGCATATGCTTGCAAAATCAGATGCAGGGCGTGATTGACATACAAATCCCCTTCAAAAAAGCCAAATTGAATTTCCGGCAAAGCCATGGCAACTGGGTGGGCAAACCGGCAAGCTAGTGAGCCATGTGTCAATTTACTTGCTAAAATAAACAATGTACTCATCTCGGGGAAAGACCATGCGCAACATCAGCCACTACGTCATGACGCTGCCCCTGATAGTGGGCCTGCCGTTTGCTACAAACACGGTCCGTGCTGACGACTTCAACAATGGTGTCAATTATTATGCTCAAGGTGATTTTGCATCAGCCCTGGATTCCTTCAAAAACGCAGCAGAGAAAGGCAATGCAGACGCCCAGTTCAATCTGGGACTGATGTATCTGAACGGTGAAGGAGTCGTTCAGGACTACAAACAAGCCATGAAATGGTTTGAGCAATCCGCCAGTCAAGGCAATGTACGTGCCCAGGTTAACATCGGGCGGATGTATGCCAAGGGTAAAGGTGTACTGTCCAATCATGGCGTGGCGGCATCCTGGTTTAAAAAAGCTGCTGAACAGGGATATGCTGATGCGCAGTACAGCCTGGGGATTTTATATGTGACAGGCACAGGTGTGGCGCGCGATTATGGCAGGGCCAAAGAACTGTTCCAGCAGGCTGCCAACCAGGGCAATGCCAGCGGCCAATACCAGCTGGGTCTGATTTACCTGAAAGGTCGCGGGGTAGCCATCAACCTGGTCACCGCCTACAAATGGCTGATACTGGCTGGTGACTATGATGACAGCGCAATTTTCAGAAAGTTTGTCGAGGCAAAAATGAGCAAGGAAGAAATCAGCGAAGCCCAGGCTTTGGCGCAAGAATGGAAGCCAGAAAAAACCGCAGAATAATCACTCCCCCGCACATTAACGCCAGCGCCGTTGAAAATATCAACTCCCGCCTACCCAATACCATGCCAGATTTCGCTTGACCCTGGAGTAGACACCAGGGTTTAGCATGAGTTCGTCGATTTTTTCTGGAGAACTCACATGCATCTGAACAATTATCTGCGTATCGTCCGTGCCAGCGCCTGGTATGACCTGATTGTAACCATAGGCTTTGCGACACCCTGGAGTTTCTCCATGGTTCACCAAAGCCTGCTGCAAATCAATACCAGCCTGGGCATAGCAGGTGAATTCCCTGCCTTTGCACCCGCCCATGTTTTGATGGCGAACCTGCTCGGTTCCATCGTCACCATCTGGGCCATCCTCCGGTTGCGCGATACACGCATGGAATATGGCCGCTACGATGCTGCCGGACGTATCCTGTTCAGTGCCTGGCAATTATATGCAGTCGCCCATGGCGCCAGCCAGATCATCCTGGCGTTTACTGTATTTGAAATCGCTTTCGGGATTATGCAGTTATTGCCCGTACAAAAACGCCCGGTAACAAATTAAAGGCGCTGCAAGGCATCCAGCAACGGTACGCAGGCATCTGCTACACGATCAAGGCTAAGTTCACGCAATGCAGCCAAATCAGGTTTGTGCTCGCTTTCCAGCCCCGCCCAGGCCAGCAAGGCGGCACAGGCTTCAGGGTGATCGAACAAGCCGTGCAGATAAGTGCCCAGGATCATGTCATCAGGCGAACGCGCGCCCTCATCCTGACCATTGATCTTGAAAACTGGCTGCGTATCATTGCTGGCATAAGTGATGCCCATGTGGATTTCATAGCCGCTGACCATTGCTGCGCCTTCACCGAAGGCACAGATACCGGAAACCTGTTGCAGGCGTTTTTCCTGTGTCAGTTCAGTAGTGATGTCGAGCAGGCCAAGCCCATCAGAATCACCGGTCTGTCCTTCTACTCCATGCGGATCGCTGATGACCTGTCCCAGCATCTGGTAACCACCGCAGATGCCGATGACTTTACCACCATAACGCAGGTGCTTTTCCAGGACGGGCTGCCACCCCTGCGCTTGCAGAAAGGCCAGGTCAGCACGTGTGTTTTTGCTGCCTGGCAGGATGATCAGATCAGCGGGCGGTATCGCCCTGTCGGGACCAATGAATTGCAGGTCAACGTCCGGGTGCGCGCGCAGGGCATCAAAGTCGGTATGATTGGATATGCGCGGGATCGCTGGCACGATGATGCGAAACCTGCCGGTATTACCCTGGCTGGACTGTATCGCATCTTCAGCATCAAGCTGCAAGCCATGCAGGTAAGGCAGTACAGCCAGTACCGGTTTGCCGGTTTTTTGCTCCAGCCACTCCAGGCCAGGTTCCAGCAGGCGGATATCGCCACGAAAACGGTTGATGACGAAGCCAACAATGCGTTTCTGTTCTGATTCTGACAGACAGGCCAGCGTGCCAATGAAATGGGCAAATACACCACCCCGGTCAATATCAGCCACCAGGATGACGGGGCAATCCACCGCCTCGGCAAAACCCATGTTGGCAATATCGCGGTCGCGCAAATTCACTTCTGCCGGGCTGCCGGCGCCTTCAACGACAATCACCTCATATTGCTGCTGCAGGCGGGCATAAGATTCCAGCACAGCACCCATGGCGACTGTTTTGTACTGGTGATAATCACGAGCATCCATGTCCGCCCTGACCTTGCCATGGATGATGACCTGGGCACCGGTATCGGAAGATGGTTTGAGCAAGACCGGGTTCATGTCGGTATGCGCGGGCAAACCTGCTGCCAGTGCCTGTAAGGCCTGAGCACGTCCTATCTCGCCACCATCAATGGTGACAGCGCTGTTGAGCGCCATATTCTGCGGCTTCATCGGGACCACATTCACACCCTGTCGGTGCAACAGGCGGCATAAGGCCGCCACTACCGTGCTTTTACCGGCATCGGATGTCGTGCCCTGAACCATCAAGGTGCTGATTTTCATGATTATCTGCCTGTCTTTTTCTATGATGTTTGTATCAAGGCGTCATTTTTTGCGCTGCCTGCCATTCAGCGATCAGCACATGTAACTGCATCAAGCCATGCTGTATCGCTGCCGGTCCGGGTGAAAGTATGTCTGCCGACTTGATTTCCAGCACCCGGCCATTGCGCACGGCTGGTATGTTTTCCCAGCCTTCACGTGCAGCCACTGTCTCCGGCCGGAATTTTTTACCGCACCACGATCCGATGATGATATCAGGCGCACGCCTGATGACCTCAGTCGGGTCGGCAATGATGCGCTCCCTTGCGCTATGGAATACTGCCAGATCGGCAAAGGCATCTTCGCCACCGGCAATCTGCAATAATTCTGACACCCAGCCTATGCCGGACATCATCGGCTCATTCCATTCTTCAAAATACACTTTCGGACGATGCGCCCACTGCGCTGCCTGCTGCCTGACAAGGGCTATCTGGTCCTGCAACCCGGCAATCAGGGCCGCACCCTGCTCCTGCCGGCCAACCATGGTCGCCAATACGCGGATCATGTGCAGTATGCCTTCCACATCACGCTGGTTGAAGGCATGCACTTCTATGCCGGCAGCAATCAGTTCCCGCACGATCTCTGCCTGCATGTTGGAATAAGCGATCACCAGGTCAGGTTTGACCGCCAGAATACGGTCTATCTGTGCCGATGAAAAACCACTGACCTTGGGTTTTTCATCGCGTGCACGTGCTGGCCGTGTGGTATAGCCGGAGATACCGGCGATGCAATCTTCAGCGCCCAGGGCGTACAGGACTTCAACTGCTTCGGTCGACAGACAGGCAATGCGTTGATACAGGCTACTCATGGCTTTCCTTGTGGTTTTCTATAACTTGATCAGCGTTGCTATGGTTTGACTCGCTTTTGTCTGGCGGCATCCAGTGCCTGGCAGATCAGTCTGGCGCCTTCAATAATGCGCGGGCCAGAACGATTCATCAGGTCACCTTCGATGACGATCAGGTTATTGTTTTTTGTTGCAGCCAGAGTGGGAAAGGTTTTCCATTGCTCTATACCACTGGTTGCCTGGTTCTTGCTATCGCCGGTGATGATGACTTCCGGGTTTTCCTGCAAGACGGCCTCCGTGCCAACGACAGGGGCCGTCACCGTCAGCTTGCCAAAAATATTTTCACCACCACAGGTACGGATGGCGTCACTGACGATATGACTGTCGTTCAAGGTATAGATGGGCTTGCCCCAGACCTGGTAAAAGGTCCTGACCTTGCTTTTATTCTGATACTGGCTGCTCAACTGTTGTGCCTGCTGGCGGAACTCGGCAGCGGCCGCCTGTGCCTGTCTTTCAGTACCAAACATGGTGCCGAATTTCACCAGGGTTTCAGCGACATGTTCAAGCTTGTGCGGTTCGCTGAAAAAGTACGGGATGCCGGACGTGCGCAACATGTCCAGCTGGCGCTCATAGGCACCGTGCATCCAGACGATCACGACATCCGGCTTCATGGCCAGTATGCGCTCCAGGTCAAGCTGGCGATTGTCACCTATCCTCGGGATATTTTTTGCCTGCGCCGGAAAATCACTATACTTCACCGTGCCGATAATGCGCTCACCTGCACCGGCTGCATAAATCAATTCAGTCACGTGCGGCGACAGGCTGATGATGCGCTGCGCCGGTTTCGCCAGCGTCACCTGATTGCCCGCATCATCCGTCACGGTGATGGCGGCCTGCACCTGAACAGCCAGACTCAGCAACAATGCAGATAGTAATAATTTGGTCATGGGCTTCCGATATAAAAATCAATACAAACCAAGATCAGGAACAATGTGTCGAAGATTTTCGAGCTTCATTCAAGCCGGCTCGGCGTCTCTATGTCACAATGTCTTTCCCGGTAAATTCATCCAGTGCCGCCTGCAATCGCAACCACCCTGCCTCGCTACCTGGCAGACCAAAGCGCAGGCCATGCGGCCTGAATGGTGCTTTGGCAAACAGGCGTACCCAGATGCCACGTTCTGCCATGAATTGCCACAATTGCCCGGTTTGCGCATGCAATGCCTGGTCGCTGCACCACTGGAACAAATCTGTACCCGCACCATACATACCATGCTGCTCAAGCAGTTGATGCAGACGCTCGCCATCTCGCTTCAATCGTCTGGCTGTCTCTGTTTGCCATTGCATGTCAGTCAAGGCGGCAATGGCAATCTGCTGGGCAGGGCCACTGATACTCCAGGGCCCCAGGTAGTTGGCCAGTTGCGTCAGCAAATCGGCTCCGGCAGCCACAAAACCCAGGCGTATGCCAGCCAGACCAAAAAACTTGCCGATTGAGCGCAAGACTATCAGGCCGGGCTGCTGACTGCGCATGACAACACTGATATCTGGCTGGGTATCAGCAAAGGCTTCATCGACGATCAACCCCCCCCCGCGTTGCGCCAGTTGTGCTGCCCAGGTCAGCAACAGGTCAGGTGCAATCATTTCACCGGTTGGATTGTTCGGATTACACAAGACCACCACATCAGCGTCAGCTACCGCAGCCCCCAAAGAATCGTAGGTACAGTCGCTGACCACATGTCCGGCCTGACGCCACTGATAAGCATGCTCGGCATAACTCGGTGCTGACACGACGACCCGACCCGGAGGGCGCAAACGCGGAAGAGCCTGGATAGCTGCCTGGGTGCCAGCTACGGCCAGCATGCGCGGTGCGCGATAGTATTGCTGTGCAGCCAGCAACAAGGCATCGGAATGTTCTGGCAAACGGTGCCAGGCATTTGCAGCTACCGTAGGCGCGGGATAAAAATGCGGGTTGATGCCGGTGGACAGGTCCAGCCAGTCGTCAAATGGCCGGGCAAAGTGCCGGACAGCATCACGCAGATTACCACCATGTTCAAGCATGCAATACACCTCCCGCAAACAGCTTCACCGACAACAAAGTCAGCATAAACACAAAACCACACCATAGTGCCGTGCCACCTTCTACCAGACGCAGTGCACGCCTGATGTCGGCAGCAACGGCTGCCCTGCCCTCGCCCAGAGTTGGGCGGATTTCTGCAATACTGTCATAACGTGCAGCACCGCCCAGGGCCAGGCCCAGGGCGCCGGCACCGGCTGCCATGACCGGCCCGGCATTCGGGCTGGGCCAACCCGGCGCCTGACTTTGCCAGCATCGCCAGGCCAGCCTGGTTTGCCCCAATGCGGCATAAGTCAATGCTGTCAGTCGTGCCGGCAACCAGTTCATGACATCGTCCATACGTGCAGCGACACAGCCAAAGCGCAAGAAACGTGTGGAACGATAACCCCACATGGCATCCAGTGTGTTTGCCAATCGATACAGCACTGCACCAGGGCCGCCAAGCAATACAAACCAGAACAGCGTGGCAAACACGGCGTCACAGCCATTTTCGAGCACCGATTCCACACTGGCTTTGGCCAGATAAGATTCATCTTCACCATCGGTATCACGGCTGACTATATAGGCAGTGCGTTTTCTGGCCTCTGCCAGATCACCAGCATCCAGTGCATTGGCGATGGCTATATTGTGTTCATGCAGGCTGCGCAGGCCCAGGCAAAAATACAGCAACAGCGCATGCAAAAAGAGGTTCAACCACACATTGCAATACCGGGCAAGCGCGAGCGAGGCAACCGTCAACGCTACCAGCGGCAATACGACCATGCACCAGCCCAAGGCACCAGTCCAACGGCTTGCGCCGACTATATTAAAACGTTTTTCCACGGTATTGGCCAGATTGCCAAAACCAACCAGAGGGTGCCATCTGCGTACTTCCCCCAGAGCCACGTCAAGCAGAACACCGAGCAGCAGGCACATGGACAGATTCTGACCATCCAGCATCAACATGGCTGACCTTTCAGCACCAGGGGCAAACCCGCAGCAACCCATACTACGCTGTCCGCAATGGCGGCCACAGCCTGGTTCAGGCGGCCCGCCTCATCGACAAACCAGCGCGATACTGCGCCCATGGGAATGATGCCCATGCCAACTTCATTCGATACCAGGATAACCGCGCCCGGTGCCTGTGCCAGCGCATCGAGCAAAGCCTGACGTTGAATCGCGAACCCGGCTGGTGGCATGATCTGGCCTATCTCAGGATATTCCTGCGGCACTGAAAATAGCAGATTGGACAGCCAGACCGTCAGGCAATCAACCAGAATAATATTGTCAGCGCGGCTGTGCGTCATGATGGCCGCACCCAGTTCCAGACTGCTTTCCACGGTAGCCCAGTGTGCTGACCTGCGTTCACGATGATGGGCTATGCGGGCCTGCATTTCAGTGTCATTGCCGTGTGCCGTTGCCAGGTAGATCATCTGCTTGCCGCCCTGAGCGAGTTTCATGGCGGTCTGTTCAGCAAACAGGCTCTTGCCTGAGCGAGCGCCGCCAAATACCAGGTGCACCCTGGGTTGTAGCAACGACGCTGATAATGACTTTGTCATCAATATGCCTTGCGCAAAAACAGCCTGGCTGTCGCGACCGGATTGGAAGCGAAATACGCGTGGAAATACGAGGCATGCAAATTGCCGCATTGATAAATCGCCTCACCCGCTTGCCCGGTCGCCTGCTTCACTGTGTGCATGCTTGCAGCCAGCGAGGTATCGAAGCGCGAATAATGAAAGGTGTGCCCGTGCATTTCCCCATCGTCGCTCTGCCAGGCTTGCGCACCGAGGGCAGCCAGGCGCTTTTGCATCACCACCTGACCGGGCAACAAACCTGCCATGGGCCAGTGCTGCTCCTGTTGATCAACCAGTCCTTCGCAAATCGCCATCATGCCGCCACATTCGGCCAGTATTGGCATGTCGGCTGCATGCGCTGCACGCACCGACGCCAGCCAGGTACTGGCCTGCGCCAGTTTTTGCGCATGCAGCTCGGGATAACCACCGGGTAAGTACAGGGCATCTGCATTGGCTGGTATGGACTGATTCGCCAGTGGTGAAAAAAACAGCAGTTCAGCACCGAGTGCACGCAGGCAATCCAGGTTGGCCGGGTACAAGAAAGCAAAAGCAGCATCACGTGCGATGGCAATGTTTTTGCCAGTCAATGCTGGCTTCACTGACGGTGTTTCATGCACGGCGAAAATGGTTGCGGGCAAAGCATCCCAGGCATCCATATCCAGGTCCAGTTCTGCGGCCAGGGCATCAAGTATGGACTCTATGCGTTCGACTTCCTGTGGCAGCACCAGGCCCAGATGACGCTCGGGCAATGCTTCGGTCTGGCGTCTGAGGCTGCCGATCAAGGGAATATCACGCATGGCAGCCGCCACCATGGCTGCATGCCCGTCAGACGCAATGCGGTTGGCGATAACACCGGCCAGATGCACCGGTCCAAAATCACGCAAACCCATGGCCAGTGCACCAACGGTTTGCGCCATGGCAGAGGCATCAAGCACAGCCAGTACCGGCACACCAAAAGCACGCGCCAGGTCGGCAGAAGAGGGATTGCCGTCATACAGGCCCATGACGCCCTCTATCAGGATGACATCGGCCTGCTGCGCCGCCTGTGCCAGCATCGCTTCAGATGCAGCCTGCCCCACCATCCACAAATCGAGGGAATGCACGGCAGAACCACAGGCGCGTTCAAGCATCATGGGGTCGATAAAATCCGGTCCGGTCTTGAAGATGCGAACTGTTTTACCCAGTCCCACCAACTTGCGGGCCAATGCGGCAGTCGTCGTGGTCTTGCCCTGGCCCGATGCAATCGCCGACACCAGCACGACCTTGGCAGTCGCGTTCACCACTCCACCCCGGCTTGCGCAACGATGCCATCCTTGAACGCATGTTTGACAACCTGCATTTCTGTGACTGTGTCTGCAATCGCGATCAGTTCCGGTAGTGCACCGCGCCCGGTGACGGCGACATGCTGCATTTCTGGTCTGCCATCAAGATCGTCGATGACCATCTGCAAATCGAGGTAATGGTATTTCAGGGCAATATTAAGTTCGTCAAGTACGACCAGGCCAATGCCAGGATCACTCAGAAATCGTTTTGCCTGCTCCCAGGCTGCTGCGGCTTTTTCCATATCGCGTTCACGGTTCTGGGTGACCCAGGTATAACCTTCGCCCATGGCGTGAAATTCCACTTCATCAGGGAAACGACGCAAGAAAATTTCTTCGCCCGTAGACATGGCCCCCTTGATGAACTGTACTACACCGACCTTCATGCCATGCCCCATGGCACGCATGACCATGCCGAAGGCACTGGAACTCTTGCCTTTGCCATTGCCAGTATGGACCAGCAGGACACCAGTCTGACGTTGTGCCTCCTCTATCTTTTCATCCATCAGCGTTTTCTTGCGTTGCATGCGACGCAAGTGGCGGGTGTTGACATTGTCGGTATCTGTATCTATATCCTTGTTGACGTGAATCTGGTCTGCTTGTTGCAATGGATCATTACTCATCGTGGTTGCCTGGTAAATATTCAGTTTTGGGGAAGAAACAAGGTTTGCTCGCCATGGCGGAAACGCTCTATGGGGTGACCAAGGCAGGCACTTAATTGTTCAGCGTTGAAAATACTGTCAGCGGGCCCGGCCTGCCATGAACCATCCCCCATCAGCAACAAGGCATGGGTGGCGATACGATAAGCCATATTGAGGTCGTGGCTGACCATCACCACTGCCTTGTTTTTCTCAGTGCACAGCCGGGCAAACAATTGCATGACACTGACCTGGTGTCCGAGATCCAGCGCATTGGCAGGTTCGTCAAGCAGCATCCATTGTGCATCCTGGGCGAGCAAGGCAGCGATGGCCACACGTTGTCTTTCTCCACCGGAGAGGCTACGCACATCGCGCTCGGCCAGATCAGCAACGTCGAGGTCACGCAAGGCGGTCATGGCCAGTTCGATGTCGTCGCTGTTTTCCCAGTAATGCGTATCCTGGTAAGGGTGGCGTGCGCTGAGCACAGTATCAAGTGCCGAATAGGCGAAAGCATCTGCCCTGCCCTGCGACAGGAAAGAACGCTCGCGTGCCAGTTGGGTCAGGGGCCAGTCCTGCAAAACCTTGTCGCGCAGACTGACCTGGCCGCTTTGTATCGGTCGCAAACCTGCCAGTGTACGCAGCAGTGTACTTTTGCCAGCGCCGTTGCGCCCGATGATGCACCAGCATTCACCAGGCTGCACCCGCCAATTCAACTGCTCCACCAACACCCGCTTGCCTATGGATAAATTCAATGCACGAATGTCCATCAACGCCTCCGCAACTGATGCAATTGCAGCAGGAACAAAGGCACACCAACCATGGCCGTAATCACGCCTACCGGTAATTGCTGGGGCGCGACCACAGTACGTGCAACCGTATCAGCCAACACCAGGAAGCAACCACCAGCAAGCGTTGCCGCCGGTATCAACAACCGGTGGTCAGGTCCCCAGGCAATCCGGCAGATATGCGGCATGATCAGGCCGACAAAACCTATGCTGCCAGCATTGCTGACCGCACTGGCAGTCAGCAGCGCAGAACATAAAAACAATAACTGGCGCAAGCGGCCGATGTTCACACCCAGGGTACTGGCATTGTCAGCGTGCATGGCGGCGATATTGACAGAACGCGCATTGCGCATGGCAAACAGCAGCACAGCTGCCAGTATCAACCAGGGAAGATAACGCGACTGGGTATTCGATAAATCCCCTATCAACCAGAACACCATGCCACGCAGGCGGCTGTCCGGCGCAATCGACAGCATCAGGGTAATCAAGGCACCACAGCCGGTCGCCACAATCACACCCGTCAGCAACAGTACTGGCGCACTGCCATCAGTACTGCCGGCACCACGCAAGTCATGATAAGCAAGGCCAAACAGCAACAAGGCCACCGCGATGGCCCCTGCAAAAGCAGCCACATCGACCAGCCAGAATGAACCGAAGAAAAGTATGGTCGCCAGCGCCCCCACCGACGCACCGCCGGAAATACCCAGCACATAAGGGTCAGCCAGGGGATTGCGCAATAATGCCTGCATCATGACGCCGGCCAGCGCCAGTGTCGCGCCGGTAACAAAACCAGTCAACGCACGCCCGAGACGCAGGTCAAGCAGGCTGCCTGGCAGTGTTGTCGGTGCGCCGTTCAACAACTCCAGCAGGGCTTGCCAGAGTTCGGCAAGACTCAGGGATACTGATCCGCATACGCAGGCAAGCAGAACACTGCCTGCCGCAGCCATCAGCAAAATCGGCAGGACCAACCCGGCACGTCGGGCTACCTTCATATTACGTATCTGGCCACGCAGCCGTGAAGAAGAAAGAGACACTGTCATCAGTCTGGTCCTGAGCAAAAACAGGTTTCGCATGTAGCACCGTCATTTCTGGCAGGTTACATGCGCTAAACAAATCCGTCTTGCAGGAAACCCCGGTTCAATTGATCCAATGAACAACTGAACCAGGCTACTCTGCAAGGTACTTTACATCAGTTTGCTACAACTCTCATTTGAAACCGTAATTAATGCCGACAAATACATTCGAACCGGCAGTTGCGTAATTTTTGGCCAGTTCATAATCCTTGTTCAGGGCATTGTTCCAGCGCGCCAGTACAGTCGTATTTTTTGCAACTTCATAGGTAGCGTACAGGTTCAGCAAATTATAAGAACCCAAGGGTTTGGTGTTGCTTGCATCATCAAAGCGATCACCGGAGTAGATGGTTTCCACACCGACTCGGGCATTTGCTATCGCATATTCTGCCGCCAGTGTGGCATGCTGCTTGGCACGGCGCGCCAGACGCTTGCCTGTCGTATCATCCTTGGGATCCTGGATGTCGATGGAGCCGCGCAGTGTCAGGTCAGCAAAACGGGTAGAACCACCCACACTGAGGCCAGACAATGTCGCCTTGTTGACGTTGTAGGCACAGCCAAACTGATGCGTTGCTTTTTCTACAGGGCAAACACTGGTGCTGACCAGCAGATCGGTTGCCTTGTTCTGATAATACACAGCGCTCAACTGGGTATCACCCTGTTCAAAATAAACACCGATTTCTGCATTCTTTGCTTTTTCAGGCTTGTTGCTGGCAACACCATAGCCGGGGTAATACAGTTCATTGAAGGTCGGCGCGCGGAAGCTGGTGCCGTAGCTGGCATTCACGCGCAAGGCGTCAGTAAAACGGTAACCGTAGGCAAGGCTACCCGTGGTGTTGGAGCCATATTGCGAGCTGCGGTCATTGCGGATACTAGCGCTGGCCAGATGTGCATCCTGCTTGAAGACATAAGAGGCTGCAAAGGAATTCGTCGTTCGCTTGCCGTTCAGTGCCAGGGTGGTAGTGTCAACATTTTCATCACGTGTTTCAGCGATCAGTTGCAATACGTCCTTGCCTATACGGATATCATTCTGGAAGCTGAGGCTGTCCTGGCGGGTATCGATCTGGCTCTTGCCATAGGACGCATCCGTATACCCCTTATCTGCTGTTTTGGCATATTGCAGGGACGCAGACCAGTAATCGGTGAATTTGCCACGACCAAAGACAGCGATGGTTTCCAGTGTGGCGATACTGCGATCATCATAGCCTGCGCCGGCATCAAACTGGGCATTGTTTCGGCTGTGCAGAACGCTGGCGCCGAGTTCATAACCCTTGCTGATTTCCCATATCAGACGGCCGTTGAAGCTGTCCATCTTGTAGCCATCTTTATCAGGATTGTAGGTGAAAGTGCCTGCGCCCGGCTTGCTTGCAGAGAAGCCATCGCTTTCTTCATGACCCGCACTCATGTTGAGGCTGAGGTTGCTGGCAACATTGCCGAAGAATCCAGCCTGCAATTTACGCGTGCCATAACTGCCCAGGCCTGCAGAAATCGTAGGCGAAATGACACCGCTGCCCTTCTTGGTAAAAATCTGGATGATACCACCCATGGCATCTGCACCATACAGGCTCGACAGTGGGCCATACACAACTTCAATGCGATCGATTTGCGACAGCGGTATGGCAGACCAGGTTGCGCCGCCTGTCGTGGAAGAACCAATGCGCACACCATCGATCAGCACTACGCTCTGCGCATTATTGCCACCACGGATAAAGACGGATGCTGTTGTACCAGGGCCGCCGTTACGGGCGATTTCTATGCCACGCTGCTGTTGCAACAGATCGACGACGGAAGCCGCGCCGGATTTGGCGATTTCTTCAGCAGTGATGACGACGTTATCGGCCAACACGTCTTTTGCAGCTTGTGCCTGACGGCCAGCAGTAATCACCACGCTGGAAGCAGAAGCAATAGTCGTTTGGGCAAAAGCACCGGAGGATGGGAATGCGGCAGCCAGGGCCAGGCTGAGGGCGAGTGGTTTGAATACAGATGTCATGATTTTCAGAAAAATAAAGCATGCAGCCGACGTCCCCGCAGGCTGCATTGGAAAAAGCAATAGGAACAATCGGTATCGTCAGCCGCTTCAACATAAAGAAGCAGGCGAGAAACAGGCGCAGCAGTTCTGCACCTGATTTTCACGAAGTATCCCCGTCCGTATTACTTGACTTATTCTGGCCGGTATCCGGGCTGACAAGTATCACCATCTGACCTTCCCATGCACAAAGCACAGTGGTATTGGAAAATGGCTGGCTGCATGACTGAAAGCAATCCTTTGCAGCAACTTGTACACCGTTGCGGGGGCAGCACACCTATGCGTAAAGCCTGGTGTTTCCCGTTTAACCGCAGATATGAACATATCTGCGAGCACCAAAACCCCGCCATTCTATAGAGAGATGGGGCTGGCGGCAAGTTGGGCGGGTCAAGGCAGAAGCTGAAGAAGCCCTTTTATCAGTTCAGATGTGCTGTTTTTGATACCCAGGCAATAACAAGCTGCGCATGCAGTTCAGACATATCTGATAACTGCATGCCAACATTATAGCTGTCACCGCTGAGTGTGGCATGTTTGACCGTGCCCTTGCAGCTGACCTTGTAGATTTCTGCCTCTTGCACAATGCCGGGAATTTCTATCATCATCGGATAGGCACGCTGCGGTATCAAATTTGCAGAAGTTTGCAAGAATACGCCCTCGGCAGAGACGTTAATAATCTTGGCAATCACCAGACTACCGTCTGGCAACTTGACACCGGCTCGCCAAGTTACAGTGATGCGCGGAGATCTCCTGAGTTCTATCATTTGATTTGAGCTTGTCGACTTATCGCTAACTGTTGATTTTAATAAAATATTAACCACATTGTTATTCAAATACCAGCAATTCGCACATTTCCGCATAGTCAAAGGTTTGCTGGCTAGAGCAAACTACCTCGGCCAGTTGCATGGCGCTCATACCATCTTGCCAAGAGTTTAACATACGCATGACGCCAGCATGGCAGACCACCAGTATTTCTGGCGCGTCAAGGTCTCGTATATCCTCCAGCCACGACAACACACGCACCGCCACATCAAAAGCAGACTCGCCGCCGCCGGGTTGATAGATTGTCGGACTGGCGGCCCATGCATCTATGGCATGTCGCGGGATATCGTCCCAAGCGCGCATTTCCCAGTCCCCAAAGTTAAGTTCCATCAGGCGCGGATCAAATTGCGGCTGCCCACGCAGTTGGTGCGCGAGTACGGCGCAGCGCTGCAACGGACTGGCATAGACAGGAATACCGTCTGGCCAGCGCCGGCGCAACGCCGCGACCACTGGCAAAAAATCCTCTTCTCGCACAGCGACATCGGATTGTCCATAACAAACACCGGCGGCAATCACTGGCTTTGTATGTCTGAGCAGGTACAGGCGCATGGACAGATGAACATCAGATGAACGGCAGATCTACGGGCATTGCCAGCAAGCCCAGGTAGATCGCCACTTCAGCCACTTGCTGGGTAGCGCCCAGGCAATCACCGGTAAAACCGCCTATGCGGCGTGCAAACATGGCAGCCATGCGCCAGGTCAACATCATGGTCAGCAGTAACGTCAGTAGCAACGTCTGCAAGGCAACGGGATGGTAATGCCAGATGACAGCGGCAGGTACAATGACGGATAGGCAGGCAAACAGAAACTCACCATTGCTCATTTCCTGCGCCAGCGGTTTGGCTTTGCCCTCATGACGCGCATATTGCATACACCAGATCAGACTGCAGGATGCCAGCCGCGAAAAAGTATGTGCCAGCAGCAGCGCAATCACAATCAGGTGCGCGGGCAGACTGGTCAGCAATGCCAGCTTCAAACCCAGCATGAGTACGATACCAATGGCGCCATACGCACCGACACGCGAATCTTTCATGATTTCAAGTACGCGCTCTGCCGTCATGCCACCGCCAAAACCATCACAGACATCGGCAAAACCATCTTCATGAAAAGCACCGGTCAGCAGGATGCCTGCAATGGTGGACAGTACAACGGCAACAGCATGCGGCCAGATCAGGCCAGCGCCTGCGTACACTGCAGCGCAAACGGCGCCTACCACCCAGCCGACGGAAGGAAAATAACGCGAAGACTGTCGCAGCCAGGCGGCGTCGAAGCCAACCCAGCGCGGTATGGGGATGCGGGTAAAGAATTGCAGGGCAATCAAGAATAAGCGTAACTGGTGCACGACTGCTCCCGCGGGTTGGTTCGACTCAGTTGCTGCTTTTTTCGCTGACCTGGGCCGATGCGAAAGTCGCCATCTGGTTCAAGAAATTGACTGCCGCCTGCACTACAGGGTACACCAGTGCAGCACCAGTCCCCTCGCCCAGACGCAAATCGAGTTGCAGTACGGGTTTGACCCGCAAGGCTTGCAGCATGCGTGCGTGGCCGCTTTCATCAGACTGGTGAGAGAACACGCAATAATCAAGCACGGCAGGCTGCATCCTGGCAGCCACCAGCAAGGCGCTGGTGACGATGAAACCATCGATCAGCAAGACCATGCGGCGCTCGGCGGCGGCCAGCATGGCGCCAACCATGGTGGCGATCTCAAAGCCGCCAAAAGTCGCCAGGACGCTCGCAGGCAAGATGGCATTTGCATGCAGAGCTACTGCTGCTTCAATGACAGCCTGCTTGTGGCGTATGCCATCCGACGTCAGGCCAGTACCTGCACCCACACAATCAGCCACCGGCACACCGGTCAGCTTGTGCATCAGGGCGGCGGCGGCAGTGGTATTACCTATTCCCATTTCACCAAAACCGACTACATTGCCTGCAAGGCCCTGTACGACATCACGTCCATTCTTCATGGCTGCCTCGCACTGTGCAGCCGACATGGCCGCGCCCCTGGCAAAATTCTGTGTACCCGGCGCCACCTTCATGTTGATCAGTCTGTCACGCACGCCAAAGTCATGATTGACACCGGTATCCACCACATGCAGAGCGATACCGTTCTGGCGGGCAAACACATTGATGGCAGCGCCATCTGCCAGGAAATTCTCGACCATCTGCCAGGTCACATCTTGTGGGAATGCAGAAATACCCTCAGCAACTACTCCATGGTCACCGGCAAACACAATGATAGACGGTTCACGCAGCACCGGCGTAGTGCTCTGCTGCACCAGGCCTATTTGCGCAGCCAGCAGCTCCAGACGCCCCAAACTACCCAGCGGTTTGGTTTTGTTATTGATGGCAGCAACCAATTCTGCCTCAAGAGCGGCATTGGCGGTAGAAGGTATATTGAAATTCATCTTGAGTCCGGTCATTTTAGGGAAACCTGCCTTCCTGCTAGTATTAGTAATAAAAACGGTCCAGCAATATCACTACCCAGGTCGCCAGGGCGATCAGGCAGGTCAGCAATACAGCGGCGCTGCCAAAATCCTTGGCGTTCTTGGATAAGGTGTGGCGCTCCAGCGATACGCGGTCAACAACCGCTTCAATTGCCGAATTGATGAGTTCAACCACCAGTATCAGTATCAGCACGGCGATCATCATCAGCTTTTCAAATGCGGAAACCGGCAAAATCAGGGCGATCACCACACCGACGACGACCAACACCAGCTCCTGACGGAAGGCATGTTCATTTTTCCAGGCTGAACGCAAGCCATCGATAGAATAGAGAATTGCTGAAAATATGCGGCGCAAGCCGCTTTTGCTCTTGAATTCGCTGACAGCCTGTTCTTTTTCCGACATTTCTTATCCTTGTTACCGTTGTACATAGATATGCATACATTGGTGAGCTTGCCCCACCACAGGTGGCGAATTTTACAGGACTAGATGCAGCAAACAAGCAGATTTACCTGTTACAAATCAAATTAATGCAAGCCACTTGACTCTCCATGCGTCATTTTGACGACTAGACAGTGACGATAATTTCACATTATGGTATAACTTATATATTGCAGCGCACCAACCATCATATGAAAAACGATACTCCCGGCTCAGATAAAACTTCCATACAGGTCATAGAACGCATGGTATCCCTGCTTGACGCACTGTCACGCTACCAGGACCCTGTCAGCCTGAAAGAACTGGCTATCGTCACCGGCCTGCACCCTTCTACAGCGCATCGCATACTCAATGACATGGTGCTGACCCGCTTCGTCGACAGGGCTGATACCGGCTCCTACCGCCTGGGCATGCGCCTGCTGGAACTCGGCAATATCGTTAAAAGCCGTCTGAACGTGCGCGAGGCAGCACTGGAATTCATGCGCGCCCTGCACAGGCAGACCAACCAGACCATCAACCTGTCGGTACGTCAGGGGGATGAAATTGTATATATAGACCGTGCCTTCTCTGAGCGTTCTGGTATGCAGGTCGTGCGGGCCATAGGTGGCCGTGCGCCACTGCATCTGACTTCAACCGGGAAACTGTTTTTGTCGCTGGATGAGCCCAAGGCCATACGCGCCTATGCAACACGCACAGGCCTGGCCGGTCACAATAAAAACTCGATCACCGACCTTGCAAAGCTGGAAAAAGAACTGGCAGCCGTGCGTGAAAATGGCTATGCCAGGGATAATGAAGAGCTGGAATTGGGGGTGCGCTGCATGGCGGCAGGCATTCATGACGACAGCGGCAAGATGATCGCCGGGCTGTCCATCTCGGCCCCGGCCGATCGCCTGCAGGAGGAATGGCTGAGCAACCTGACCGAGACAGCAAGGCAGATTTCCCTGACACTGGGCTACACAGCCAGTGCCTGAGTTGGTAATTTGCTCAGGCAATCAGTGACTCAACTTTTTTGAACAATATTCACTTAGGTTTGACAGGTATCGCCAGGGGTATGAAGTCGAGTCGGGCAACACGTTCATCCTTCGACAGATCGACATACTCGTCCGTGATATCTGCGAGGTCAAGCGCGATTTCTCCATACAGGGGATTCACAAACAAACGTCGGGCCTTGCTGCGTTCGCGTATGAAGGCCTCATAGTCCACCCCATCCTTAAGCACAAAGCGCAAACCCGACTGGCAATAAGCCAGTTGACCACTGAGTTCATCCCTTAACACCAGCACGGTTTGCTTTCCTGCAGCACCTTCTGCTTCCCTGCTGCCAAGTATGGCCCAGTTCCTGTCTTCGATTTTCATGGTACGGTAATCTGACAAACGACGATCCAGTCGAATTTCATTTTGCGCACGCAATGCCATTTGCGCCTCCTGAGACTGCACCTGAGCCATTGCCTGCCCTGTCTGGACAGATACATCTGCT
This sequence comes from Undibacterium paludis, assembly GCF_022568815.1. Taxonomy (GTDB): domain Bacteria; phylum Pseudomonadota; class Gammaproteobacteria; order Burkholderiales; family Burkholderiaceae_D; genus Undibacterium. The sequence goes on from NZ_JAKZHX010000016.1 coordinate 37,606, forward strand.
GCCTTGCTTTGTACTGTTGCAACCGTCGCAGGCGTCGACGCCTGTGACGCTACCTGCCGGGAAGCCGCTTGTTCATCCGAAGCCATCGCTGCTTCAGGTGAAGAGTAAAAACGCCAGAAGGCAATTGCAAGCACCAGTATGCTTGATATGATGAAATATTTCTTCATTGTCTTGCTTTTTGTCTTGTTTTCTTAAGGAGCTTTCAGTCATTAGTTTGAGCTGTTATGTCAGGTTGGCGACAATTCATATTGCCACCAACCTGACCATATCCAGAAAAATCCCGATAAAACGTAGGCTAAGGAAAGTGCTCCTTTTTAAATGCTGAATGAAGTAATGACAGTCTGCACATCCAGTGCCTTGCCTACACCGCCGGAAGCGCCGCTAAAGTCGACAATATAGACTTTATACTTGCCTGCTAAAGGTTCTCCGTAAAAGGCATTCGAATGGAAACGGAATTTCTGTTGCGCACCTTTGAGCATCTTGAAGTTTTTGCCACCGACGTACCAGGATGTGAAGGCTGGCATGACGATGGATTTGGTACCCGTCGTCGTATTTTCTACAATGAATTGCAGATACCCGGGATTGATATCCGCCCCAGAATTATTCGTGACGGTCAAATCAATACGGATGGGTCCATTGACCTCGCCCGCGTTCGAGAACGTCACTATCGATGAATTGACGCCTACAGTGGGACTGACGCGTGCCGATGTTGATGGCTCGCCGGTCGCCGACAAGATGCCACTGCGTCTGCCAGCTGGCGGCGTGTACTTGGTCGCCAGCTTGACCGCTGCATCCGCATCCACCATGCCAAAACCATAGCGATTCTGGAAGTTGAAACCAGCTGAATTGACGATCCATGGGTCTTCAATATTCCAGGGGCCATTCCCCATGCTGGGCGTGAAGTTGACTGCATTGGCGCCGGTAGCAATCGTTGTATCAACCTTGCGCGCGGTCTTTGCCAGGATGTAGCCGACATCTTGCCAGGTCAGCTTGGGATTGGCCTCCAGCATCAGCGCTGTTACGCCTGACACACTCGGGGTGGCAGATGAAGTACCGTTCATGCGCCCGGTATAGTTGCAATTAGGGTCCTTGGATGAGGCAGCGCCAAACAGATCGGCAATCAGTTTCTCTGCAATTTCGCCAAATTGCGCAATCAGGTCAGACTTGTTGCCAACACTGTTGCCGCCGCTAACACAGCCCGAATTATCGGTACTGATAATGGCCGCTTCCTGTGTACCAAATTCGCCGCCAAAACCGGTAATCCAGTTGGCAGCACCGGAGTTGGAATAAGACGAAGCTTTACCGGTATTATGTATTGACGCCACCTGATAGAAATAAGGTTTCCCACGCGACTCATGATTCGGATTACCGCAAGACATACCCTTGACGTTTGACAACTCACCGCCCAGTGCATTGGCATCCGTCAATAAAGCGGAATGGCAGTTGACCATCATGCTCGTGCCGTCTGGCAATTGACCTGTCATGCCACTGAATTCATTGCCCGTTGCCTGGAAATAAATGGCACCCAAACCGGAGCGCAAATTGGTCGTACCCCATTTTGAAGCCAGTTCAAAAGGTGAAAAATCATCAATGGCTGCGGGTGCAGCATAGTCTGCACCTGCACTATAGTTGAATATGGAAGTGGCATCAGCCCTGTTGCCAAAAGAGGTCACGACGCTTTGCACATTGTCGGCCAGATTTCTGGCGCCAAAGGACAGATAATCCATGTCGCTACGGCTGGTACCACTCATGGGTGTCACACCGACAGTCGGATAAGCCACCAGGGAAGCAAATGGCGCCGTACCACGTGAGCCGCGACCATTCCAGCCCACTGCAGCTGCAACACCCGCCACACCTGTGCCATGATCAGTGCTGGTCTGTACGGCTGGTGGACTGGGGTCGTCGGTATTATTGACAAAATTCCAGGACTTACCAGGTAATACATTGACTGCCAGGTCTTCATGCCCGATTTCCAGCGCGCTGTCCACGATCGCTATCGTCACTCCTTTGCCAGTACAGCCCTTACCGTCTTTGTGTACATTTTCAACATTGGCGTCGATACCGGCAAGACCGTTATTGTTCACAGCGGACACGACCTGGGTAGGGCCAGTGTTTTTCAAATGCCAGGCATTTTCATAAAAGGAATCGTTTCCAGAAAGGACGTTATTTACCCCGCCGTCATAGCAAGTGGTTGAGGCCGTCGTGGTGGTCGCAGAAACCGCAACAGCATTTTTTGGTGCAGCCTTGCTCGTATCCTGCGCCGCCGCCATCGGATTCTCACCACTGCCGCCGCAGGCACCCAATACTGCCAGCATCATGACAGACAGGGGTAATTTACACGCCTGCAATAGGGCATGACTTTTATTGATACGTGCCCTGGCGATAACTGTTGTTGGTTTATTTTTATATTTTTGCACGGCTCACCTCTCATTTAGTTAATTAAAATGCTAGATTATATAATAATGTTGCATATGATTTAATTTAACCCATCACGACTTGGACGGCTATGCAAACAGGAGTGAGGGGCACCTCAGTTTAGGTAAACAACGACGAAGAAATGCTTTCGACACGAAATACAACAGATTTCAATCGACAAGAAAAAACTTACTGCAATGAAGGCGGAGATTGAATTTAAACCAACGAAGCCGGGTAGATTTTTGTGAGATCCGTATGTATAGCTGATATCCACAAAAACTCACAAAGGCAGCCAATTGCGAATCAAGCCCGTAATCTTGGACGATAAAAAAACCGGCCGCAAATTCGGGCCGGTTTTTTTTCGTGTTTCATGTAATACGGGTGCAAGACTGCAATTTTATTTATACGCTCCGCAGCCAACAAAATAATCATCGACTTTTTCAAAGTAACTGGACTTGGTTTCCAGGGCCTTGGTGACCGGGTTGGGCCATTGATAATCTATCCAGCCGTCATTCTTGGTTTTGAGTGCCGTGACCATGTCCTTGATGATGGGCTTGCCCTCTACTTTCAGGTCGATCAGATTCTTGCCTACCATCTTGGGGTTGGCGCCATGGGACAGATTCACACCGTTCATGTCATAGACGAACAAGTACAGATCGCGGTCATGAAACTCTTTGTTGCCTGCGTCGGCAAAGTCGGCAAAAGCTTTCTCTTTGCCATTCTTCTTGATGTAAGCAATACCTTTTTTCACCATGGCCTGAGCCTGGGCTGTCGTGCCACGATCATCGGCGGCGACGGCTGCTGAGGACATAAAAAAACCCATCACAGCAAACAGGAACAGCTTATTCAATAGCTTCATGACTTATCTCCTTATTGTAGATATTGTAGAGGCCAGGACTGTATGTCCCGGACCAGATTTTTATTTCCGTGCAGCATTTATCATTCACCACCTGGCAACCTTAGTCCAGCAATAAACATTGTGTTTCACAAAATTTCACCATATTTTTCTGCCCATGTCATCACCCGGCTAAAGCATAAAGCCTATACCAGCATAGCCGAAATCGCTTCATTTGTAAGTCAGCAAATTGACGACATTTTCAACATCATCGATACGGCGCACCAGTTTTTCCAACTCTTTTGCCTGGCCACTGGTCTGTACGCAGCCTTTGAGTGTCACTATGCGCCGCTGTCCTTCTGCCCAAACACTGGTTTCGGCAAAGCGACCATCAACCTCTATGGCGCGTTTTACACGTGGAATGATTTCGCGGTCGTACAAATAAGAATTAGGCAAACGACACAGACCAGACTGATAACAACTTGTGCCACGCTCCACCCTGGAATGCGCTTCTGCCCGAGCCTGAGCCTCGGTCAGCATAGGCCCTTCAGGCGCCTGGCAATCGCCGATTCCATGTGTCACCTGGAGGAAGGGATCATTGAAGAAATTGCTCCTGGCCTCGTCTGCAAATGCAAAACAGGCTGCGGAGAGCATGCTCACAACAGAAAATAACCTTACGTAGCTGAGTAATTTCAAGATATTCGCCCCTGTTCCTATGCTGACGCATTGAATATTAGCCAATATTTGCCATAAAGTCTGCATGCAAAAAAACAGCCGGAGGGTAAATACCCTTCCGGCTGTCAGCATGCTTTTGTCAGAACCAGAGACAGAACTTAGATTTTTGCACCAAAGCGATCAAAGCGTGGTTTGTAATATTGATCGCCATTGAGCGAGTACATCAGGCGTCTCACCTGTCCGGTGATCAATTCACGCTTGACCAGACCTATGTAACGGGAATCCTTGCTGTTGTCACGGTTGTCACCCAGCATCAGGTATTCCCCCTCAGGTACATGGACAGGGCCGAAGGAGCGCAATGCTTCACGCTCAGGCATGACAATCATTTCATGCTGCAGGCTGCCCAGGCTTTCTTTGTAGACGAGTTGCCGGCCCGCATATTCGTGCCTGGGCGTCAGGTGATCATCACTGCGTGGCCGCAAGGGCTCATAAGTAGCAGCCTGGCCATTGATGTAAAGCTTCTCTTCGCGCATTTCGACGACATCACCAGGCAGAGCAACCAGGCGCTTGATCAGACGCACACCATCTTCCGGCGAGGTAAAAGTCACTACATCACCACGCTGTGGATCAGCCATATGCTTGAGGATGACATCAGTAAATGGCAACTTGACGTCGTAAGCCAGGCGGTCGCAGATGACACGATCTCCTTCCAGCAAGGTCGGGTACATGGAGCTGGTCGGCACAGTGTAGTAGTCAGCCAGTGCGCTACGGACAAATGCCATGCCCAGCATAAGAACGATAAAACCTTTATTGTCGGCAAGAATTTTCTTAAGTTTCACTACAATCTCCTTCAAACTTTACTCAGCATAGGGTAATAACAAATCCTCTTGCAAGCAATAGACAAAAAAATACCCCGAAAGTTCGGGGTATTTTCTGCAAGGATGAAAAAGCAGATTATTTTGCGTTCATCAGTGCAACGGTGGTGTCCAGCATACGGTTGGAGAAACCCCATTCATTGTCGTACCAGCTCGATACCTTAACCAGACGGCCAGATACTTTTGTCAATGTTTCGTCATAAGTACTGGAAGCCGGATTGTGGTTGAAGTCCACAGACACCAGCGGCGCCTTGTTGTAATCCAGGATGCCTTTCAATGCGCCTTCAGATGCTTCTTTCAACACCTTGTTGATTTCTTCAACGGAGGTATCGCGAGCAGCAACGAAAGTCAGGTCAACAACGGACACGTTGATGGTCGGTACACGCATGGCGTAGCCGTCCAGTTTACCATTCAGCTCTGGCAATACCAGGCCGACGGCAGCAGCAGCACCCGTCTTAGTCGGGATCATGCTCATGGTGGCAGAGCGGGCACGGCGCAGGTCTTCGTGCATGACGTCTGTCAATACCTGGTCATTGGTGTAGGCATGGATGGTCGTCATCAGACCGTTGACGATACCGATGGCATCATTCAGAGGCTTGGCCAGCGGCGCCAGGCAGTTGGTGGTACAGGATGCATTGGAAATCACGGTGTCAGTGGCTTTCAATACGTTGTGGTTGACACCATACACAACGGTTGCATCCACATCCTTACCGCCAGGGGCAGAGATGATGACCTTTTTCGCGCCACCAGCCAAATGGGCAGACGCTTTTTCTTTGGTTGTGAAGAAGCCTGTGCATTCCAGCACGACGTCAACATTCAATTCACCCCAAGGAATATTGGCAGGGTTGCGTTCTGCAAATACCTTGATCTTGTCACCATTGACGATCATGGTGTCGCCTTCGACCGTGACTGTGCCGGGGAACTTGCCGTGGGCCGTGTCGTAACGGGTCAGGTGGGCATTGGATTCTGCATTGCCGAGGTCATTGATCGCAACGATCTGGATCTCGTTCTTGAACTTGCCACCTTCGTAATGAGCGCGAAGGATGTTGCGGCCGATACGGCCATAGCCGTTGATTGCGACGCGAATCGTCATGGTTTTATCTCCAAAGGACTAACAACAATAAATACACAATAAAAACGTTGGGGAGCGCTGATTAAGCGTAGCGAGCTGCGCTAGTTTGAGTTAAGAAGCGCAGTCGTACGATGTACCAATGTACGACTGGCATCGCAGGCTCAAAATCGCGTCGCGCAATGGCTTAATCAGTGTCTCCTAATGCAAAGAAGCGGAAGTACGCATGGCATTCACAGATGCCATCAGTACCGACAAATCGCGCCAGCCATAGCCTGCTTCCATCAAATCCATGCCATCCCAGCTAAACGCCTGCTCAGTCAGCAGCTCGGCACCCAGCTCTTCATAAAAATTACGGGCGATGGCATTGCCGGAAATAACCCAGACCAGCAAACTCTCCGCACCCTGCGCCTGCAGAGTGCGTGCCACCTTTTGTACCATGCGGCGGCCTATGCCGGAACGCTGCCAGGCTGGCCGCAGATACACTGCTGTCAATTCAGCCTGCATGTCCAGCTTGGGCTCAGGCAGCATCATACCGGATGCAAATCCAATGATATGCCCTTCGCTCTCGGCGACATACACGCAAATGCGGTCTTGTGCCTGCGACATCGCCTGCAATATCTGACGCCATTGCAGCATGCTATCTTCTATGCGCATTTCATTCAGATAGTCATCAGGAATCATGCCACGATAAGTCGCTTGCCAGCTTTCCACACGTACAGCAGCAATCGCCTCTGCATCGTCCACAGTAGCACGACGCAGGCTGATCTCTTTGATGCTGCTCACAGTAATGTCTGTCAATTCCGTCTTCCTGCTGAATCTTACTTAATTAAACCAATGTCGCTTTCACTTTGGCAACGACGTTGTCAACAGTGAAGCCAAAATGCTTGAACAGAACGCCTGCCGGTGCTGATTCACCGAAGGTATCAATACCGACAACCGCACCTTCCAGACCTACGTACTTGTACCAGAAGTCGGTCACACCGGCTTCGATGGCGACACGTGGCAAACCCTTGCCCAGCACCGCAGCTTTATAGGCTGCGTCCTGGCGGTCGAACACGTCGGTCGACGGCATGGACACGACACGCACAGGGATGCCCTGCTGTGCCAGCTCGGCAGCAGACTTGACAGCCAGTTCAATCTCGGAACCAGTAGCAATCAATACAGCCTTGGCATTTGCCGCGTCTTGCAGGACGTAGCCGCCACGCTGGATATCAGCGATCTGCTGGGTGCTGCGCTCCTGGTAAGGCAGGTTCTGGCGTGAGAAAATCAATGTCGACGGACCGTCATTACGCTTGACTGCATGAGCCCAGGCCGCGGCAGACTCTACCGTGTCACATGGACGCCAGTTGTCCAGGTTGGGGATCAGGCGCAGGCTGGAAACATGCTCTATCGATTGATGGGTAGGACCATCCTCGCCCAGACCGATGGAGTCATGGGTGAATACAAACAGGGTACGGATTTTCATCAGCGCAGCCATACGGATGGCATTGCGGCTGTAATCAGAGAAAGTCAGGAAGGTCGCGCCAAACGGGATGTAACCACCATGCAGGGCGATACCGTTCATCATTGCGCTCATGCCAAATTCACGCACACCATAATTAATATGATTGCCAGCCTGGTTGCCGCGGACGGCCACGCATTCTTTCCAGTTGGTCAGGTTGGAACCGGTCAAGTCCGCAGACCCACCGAGGAACTCTGGCAGCGATGGCGCAAATGCCTGGATCGCATTCTGGCTGGCTTTGCGGGTAGCGATATTTTCTTTTTTCTCTACGCAGGATGCAATCGCCTTCGCCACCACTTCATCGAAGTTGGCTGGCAAATCGCCCTTCATACGGCGTGTCAGTTCCGCCGCTTTTTGCGGAAATTGTGCGGCATAAGCTGCAAACTGTTCATTCCATGCGCCTTCGGCTTTGGCGCCGTCCGCCTTGGCATCCCAGGCGGAATAAACATCTGCCGGCACTTCAAACGCGGGATATTCCCAACCGATATGGGCGCGCACGGCGGCGACTTCCTTGTCACCGAGGGCGGCACCATGCACATTGTGTGTGCCTTCCATGTTCGGCGAACCTTTGCCAATGATGGTCTTGCAGCAGATCAGTGTAGGTTTGTCAGAGGCCTTGGCGGCAGCAATCGCATTGAATACGGCTTCGGCATTGTGGCCGTCGACCGCACGAATGACATTCCAGCCATAAGATTCAAAACGTTTTGGCGTGTCATCAGTGAACCAGCCTTCGACATGACCGTCGATAGAGATGCCATTATCATCCCAGAAAGCAATCAGCTTGCTCAGTTGCAGTGTGCCGGCAATGGAACAGGCTTCATGTGAAATGCCTTCCATCAGGCAGCCGTCGCCCATGAAAGCATAAGTATGATGATCAATAATATTGTGGCCAGGCTGATTGAATTCAGCTGCCAGCAGTTTTTCTGCCAGGGCCATGCCAACGGCATTGGTGATACCCTGACCAAGCGGACCAGTTGTGGTTTCCACGCCCGGGGTGATGTGCACTTCAGGATGGCCGGCAGTTTTGGAATGCATCTGGCGGAAATTACGGATTTCATCCATAGGCAGGTCATACCCTGTCAGATGCAACAGGGAATAATGCAACATCGAACCATGACCATTTGACAACACGAAGCGATCACGATTAATCCATTTGGGATTGGCTGGATTGTGGCGATAATGGCCTTTCCACAGTGCGACAGCGATGTCCGCCATGCCCATGGGCGCGCCAGGATGGCCGGAATTGGCTTTCTGTACGGCATCCATGGACAAGGCACGAATGGCATTGGCCATCTTGGTGAGTGTTGCTGGCTGAAGAGATGAAATCATGGTGTCAGAAGATAGTCTTGGAAAAAACTGGTCAGTAAAGCAGGCCGGGAATAAAAATCATCCCCGCGAAAACCCAATATTTTACCAGAGCATGGGGTCCATACTACAATTGCGTCGCTTCGGCAGTGCAAACTAGCTAATTTGTCAGTCGAACTTTCTTGATTTACCTACAAAACTTACGCATGTCTTCAAAAAACCGTTATTTCACGTTCGATGACTTATCCCACGAGTTTGACCGCGCAACCTTGCTAAAGGGTATCGATTATGCAACAGACAAGAAAGTGATAGGCTGGAGCTTCGATGACGATTTCATAGAAAGTGAAGTCAAAGGCAGCGGACGCAATATCTATACACAAGAAATAGAACTGGCCTTTACCAGTGGAAAGCTGCAAGCCGTCAACGGCTCTTGCAGTTGCCCGGTTGAATACAATTGCAAACACGTCGTCGCCGTATTGATCAGCATATTGGATTATTGGCAACAACTTCCCTCGCCCCGCCAGGCAAGCAAGTCTGAACTGACATTTGCCGAGCAAAAATGGCTTAACGAGCTGGAGTTCTCCCGGCATGAAAACGCCGCCCACCCACCTGGCATGCAAAAGAAGCTCAAGACAAGCAGTGATCGCCTGATCTTCACTCTGTCCACCCTGGCCAATAGCAAGGAAGTGCGTCTGATACCGGGCAAGTCAAAATTGAATGCAAAGGGTGAATTGAAGTACAGCAAATTGTCGCTCAATGCCAGGGAATTGCTGAGCAATAACGATTTCCTTGATGAAGAGGACATGGAATTACTGGCCCTGTTCAACATGAGCACGATGAATTCCTACTATTTCTCCTACTACTCCCCAAAGGGCAAGATAGGTGCAAAAGTCCTTGAGCGCATGGCCAGGGCAGACAAATTGTATTGGCTCAAGACCGAGAACAAACAAAGCATCCTGCAAAAACTGACTTACCAGGATAATTTGCCGGCACATTTGCAATGGCAGGAAGAACAGGGCTTTTTGCGGCTGCACTGGCAGATCGCTGACACTGGCAATGACATGCCCCCCTACATCCTGCCCACTGATCCCCCATGGGTTATTACCCATGAAAAATGTGGCAAATTGCATGCTAATTCGACAGGTGCCTATACTTTGCCAGAATTGCTCAAGCTGGTTAATGAAGCACCGCCGATTAACGCTGCGCAAACAAAAAAACGTCAGGAATTGGCGCATCGCCTGCTTGAACTTGGTTTGCAAAATGTCATCCCCCTGCCTGCCGAACTGAAACAGACGCAGCGTACAGACATCGTCATGAAACCCGTCCTGATGCTGGGTGCTGTGACCAATCCGGAAGCAGATTGGGATGTAAGCGACTTTGCCATGCTCAATTATGCCTATGACGACCTGCTCATCCCAGCCGACATGGATACAGAAAAACTGACACGACGTCTTGATGATGGCGTGGAGCACATCACCAGGAACAGGCAGGCTGAACATCAAGCCTTGCAAGCCATGCTGGACCTCGGCTTTCAAATGGTCGAGGCGCCTGACGGTGGCAACAGCAACTTTTACACGCTGGCAGATCAGAACGCCTGGCTGAAGTTCACGACGGTCAAATTACCGGCTTTACAAGAGCAAGGCTGGATAGTCGAATTGCTGAACGGCTATCGCTATGATTTGCAGGAAGTGGAAGACTGGTATGCCGAAGTGGCAGAAGAAAACCAGCAATCCCCCTGGTTTGACCTGGAACTGGGCATTATTGTCAACCAGACCAGGATATCATTACTGCCCCTGCTGGTGAGTCTGATACGCCAGACCCCGCAAGACTTCAGCCTGCAGCAATTGAACCAGCGTGCCGATGACGAGCAAGTCTTGCTGGCCCTGCCTGACAATAGCCGCGTCGCCCTGCCCTATGCACGTATCAAACCCATACTGACGATTCTGGGCGAGCTGTATTTCAATGAGCAACCGGGTGACAGTCTGCGCCTGCCTACCCTTGATGCCGCCCGTCTGGCAGAACTGGCAGCCACCACGCAATTACGCTGGATAGGTGGTGAACGTCTGCAGGTTTTTGGTCAAAGACTGGCGGAATTTGGTGGCATACAAAGTGTCACCCCACCTGCGGGCTTGCAGGCAAGCTTGCGTGACTATCAAAAAGAGGGCCTGGCCTGGATGCAGTTTTTGCGCGAATACCAGCTCGCGGGCATACTCGCAGACGATATGGGCCTGGGCAAAACCATACAGACCCTGAGCCATATCCTGACAGAAAAAGAAGCTGGCCGTCTAACGCAACCGGCGCTGGTCATTGCCCCCACCAGCCTGATGGACAACTGGGCGGCAGAAGCACGCCGCTTCACACCTGATTTGCGTGTGCTGGTCTTGCAGGGTAAAGACCGCAGCAAATTATTCGAGCAGATCCCGCAGGCAGACCTGGTACTGACCACCTATGCCCTGCTGCCGCGCGATGAAGAAGCTTTGCGTCGCCATCGCTATCATTTGCTGATACTGGATGAAGCACAGTACATCAAAAATGCCCAGGCCAAGGCCAGCCAGACAGCCAGCATGTTGCAGGCAAATCACAGACTGTGCCTGACCGGCACGCCACTGCAAAATCATCTCGGTGAACTGTGGTCGCAATTCAATTTCCTCATGCCCGGTTTACTCGGTGATATCAAGACATTTACCAGGGATTTTCGCCAGCCTATAGAAAAGCTCGGCGACAACCAGCGTCATGCCCTGTTGACACGCCGTATCAAGCCTTTCCTGTTACGTCGCACCAAGGACAAGGTTGCGACGGAGTTGCCTGCAAAAACCGAGATCGTCAGGCATATAGAACTGACGGGCGCACAACGTGACCTGTATGAGACCGTACGCCTGGCCATGGATGAAAAGGTTCGCGAAGAAATCGCCAAAAAAGGCGTTGCTCGCAGCCAGATCGTGATACTCGATGCCTTGCTCAAGTTACGTCAGGTATGCTGTGACCCGCGCCTGGTCAAGATTACCGGAGCAAAACCCGCCAAGGCGAAAACGCCGCCATCAGCTAAACTGACTGAATTGCTGGATATGGTCGACGAATTACTGGAAGAAGGCCGCAAGATTCTGGTTTTTTCACAATTCACCAGCATGCTGGACTTGATCGCCCAGGCACTGGATGAAAAAAAACACCGCTATGCCTTACTGACGGGTGACACGGACAATCGCGGTGACGTCGTGCGCAGTTTCCAGGAAGGTGATATACCGCTCTTCCTGATCAGTCTTAAAGCCGGTGGCGTGGGTTTGAACCTGACTGCCGCTGATACTGTTATCCATTATGACCCCTGGTGGAACCCGGCAGCAGAAAACCAGGCAACGGACCGCGCCTGGCGCATCGGCCAGGACAAGCCTGTATTCGTCTACCGACTGATTGCCAAAGGGACGCTGGAAGAAAGAATCCAGGAAATGCAGGCCCAAAAATCCGATCTGGCGCGCGCCATACTTGACCAGGGCGACATCGGCAGCATGCAATTGACGGCCGATGATTTGCAAGGCATCTTTGCCCCCATAGATAGCAACGCACAATAACTCACAAGAATCAGAAAAAAGAATTTATGGAAGGCTTGCATCTGACCGCCGACTGCTTCGATTGTGAAGCTGGCAAGGATTTTTTTATCAACCAGCAAAGCCTGCGTGATACCCTGACCGCCATTACCTTGGCAGCTGGCATGACCATCGTGGGTGAAAAATTCCATCCGTTCACCCACAATGACGGCAGTCCGGCGGGCATCACCGGCGCCCTGTTGCTGGCAGAATCCCATGTCGCCATCCATACCTGGCCAGAACGGGCCGCTGTGACACTCGATGTCTATGTCTGTAACTTTAACCAGGACAACGGCACAAAAGCCAGGCAGATCGTCGACGCCCTGATCACCCTGTTCAAACCTGCCAGCGTAACACGCCAGGAACTGCAACGCGGCCTGCCCATTGCCGGCTTACCCGTCACCGGCCTGGCCTTTGAAGCCTTGAGCAGCAACAGCTTTGCCGCCACCCGCATCAATAAGGTGCTGGCAAGCCAGAGCAGCCGTTTCCAGCAGATTGAGATTGCCGAGACAACGGATTTTGGCAGGATCATGCGCATTGATGGCGCCATGATGACCTCAGAAAAAGACGAATTCTTTTATCATGAATGTCTGGTGCATCCGGCAGCCATCGCCCATGCTGCCCCCCGCAGGGCCTTGATCATCGGTGGTGGAGACGGCGGCTCTTGCGAAGAATTGCTCAAGCATCCCAGCATGGAGAGTATCATCCTGTGTGAAATCGATGCTGACGTCGTCAGCATGGCACGCCAGCATCTGCAAAACGTCCACAAAGGTGCTCTTGATGACTCAAAAATACAACACCGGCATGAAGATGGCTTTGCCTTTGTTCGCACCTGTGAGGAGCAGTTTGACCTGATACTGCTGGACCTGACCGATCCGGTCAGCCCGGATGCCCACACCGGCAGTTCGCTGGCAGCAAGCTGCATGACCGTCGATTTTTTTCAGGCTTGCGCGCAGCGGCTGGAAGAAGACGGCATGCTGGTCCTGCATCTGGGTAGCCCGTTTTATCACCCGCAAAGGTTTAGTGATACATTGAAGAAACTGCAGCTTGTATTCCCGCAACTGGCCCCTTACACGGTGTATATTCCCCTTTATGGCTCCATCTGGGGCATGGCCATTGCCAGCATGCAAGCACGACCACAGACAATGCCTGCGTCAACGGTAAATCAGCGCATCAAACACCGTAGCCTGCCATTGCTAAAGTATTACAATGGCGAAGTGCATCAGGCATTGTTCGCCCTACCCAATTATGTTAAAGACCTGGTGCCCCAAGCCTGAACCAAGAATAGGGAAAAACAGGAGAAACCGTGAGTGCCACAAAAACCAAACAACATGGCAAACGCAGAGTCAGCCACAGCCTGCCTTTAGTGCTGGTAACCAGTGCCGCCCTGACTGCATGCAGCAGCAATGACAGCGGCAGCAGCCAGGAATTGACGACCATACGCGACCAGTACCAGAGTCTGGAAGACTGCCGCAAGGACTGGGGTGATGGTCCGGCCTGCGAAACTGTCGCCTCCAGCAAAGACATGAATTCTGCCAGCCTGGCCGGCACCATTGATGATACCAGCGCCAGCAATACCGGCAACAGCCTTAGCGGCAGCAGCGGTGGCAGCCATTACAGCGGCTATACCCATAGCTATTTCGGACCCTTGTATTCACCCGGTTATCGTGACACCGTACAAAGAAGCTTTGGCGTGCAAAGCAGTGGCAGCGACCATGCAATCAGCCGCAGTGTCAGTCGCAGCAGCGTCAGTCGTGGCGGTTTTGGTGGCACGGCCCACGGCCATAGCGGGGGCGGTTGATGATACGCACCTCACTGACACCGCGCACAGGCTGGCAACAGCAATTTGAATCACTGGGCTTTAGCTATCACTCAATTGATGGCTTGTATTGGGATGAGCGTTATGCCTACTGCTTTACCGCAGAGCAGATCGATATCCTGGAACAGGCCAGCCTGGACCTGCACCAGATGTCCCTGCAAGCCGTTGAGCATGTCATCAGGAATGGCATGCAGGAGCGCTTCGCCATACCCAAAGCCTTCTGGTCGCATGTGGAAGAAAGCTGGCGCGAAAAAGAGTTCTCGCTCTATGGTCGTTTTGACCTGTCATGGGATGGCACCGGTGCGCCCAAGATGCTGGAATACAATGCCGATACACCTACCGGCCTGGTGGAATCCAGCGTCGCCCAGTGGTATTGGCTGCAGGACGTACATCCGGATGCTGACCAGTTCAATTCCCTGCATGAAAAATTGATAGAACGATGGAAAAAGTACCCCGGCAAAGGCTTGCTGCATTTTGCCTGCGTTGGCGGCAATGAAGAAGATGAAGGTAATCTATCCTACCTGCGCGATACTGCCATACAGGCAGGCTTTGCCACAAAACAATGTGCCATAGAAGACCTGGGCTGGGACGACAGTGCCGGAGTCTTTGTCGATGATGCCGACAGCCAAGTCGACAACCTGTTCAAACTCTACCCCTGGGAATGGCTGTGCCGTGAAGACTTTTCCAGCCAGTTATTGACACGTCCCATGCGCATCATCGAACCTGCCTGGAAGATGATCTTGTCCAACAAGGCAATCCTGCCAATACTGTGGGAACTATTCCCGAATCACCCCAACCTTCTACCTGCCTTTTTTGACGCCTGGCGCATCAGTGGTAATCATGTGAAAAAACCCCTGTATTCACGTGAAGGAGAAAATATTTCCATCTATGCCAATGGCCAGGTCATACGCACAGAAGGTGATTACGGTGAAGAAGGTTATATCTACCAGGCTTATGCACCACAACCAAAATTTGACGACGGCATCACACCAGCCTACACATCAATAGGGGCGTGGATAGTTGGTGATGAACCTGCCGGCATAGGCATACGTGAAGATGAAACACTGATCACAAAAAACACCAGCCGCTTCATCCCACATTACTTTGTTGAATAGGATATTCCATGAGTGAACAATTACTGGCACACGGACTGATCGCCTTCTTCAGTCACATCGCTGCCGCCTTTGTCTTGCTGGCTCTGTTTGTTGTCATCTATATCCGCATCACACCTTACCGTGAAATTGCCTTGATACGTGAAGGCAATTGCGCCGCCGCTGCCAGCCTGTCTGGCGCAGTGCTTGGTTATTGTACGGCGCTGGCCTCAGCCATCGCCAACAGTGTCAGCCTGGTCGACATGTGTTTCTGGGGGGTAGTCGCCCTGGTCATACAATTGCTGGCGTTCGGGGTGGCGCGCCTGATTTTGCCCGGCATTGTGTCCGACATCCCTGACAATAAAATTGCTTCTGGCATATTCCTCGGTGCACTTAGCCTTGGGTTGGGAATGTTGAATGCAGCCTGCATGACCTATTAAACAAAGTACGGAATTAAAGTAAAGAATATCGAGATTTGCATGCCACGTTTCTATTGCCCGCTCCCGCTAAGCATCGGTGACACAATCGATTTGCCCGATGAGGCAGCCCACCATGTGTTTGTATTACGCCAGAATGTCGGCGACAAGATCTGCATATTCAACGGTGAAGGCGGCAGCTATGTTGCCACCCTCACTGAAGTAGGCAAAAAGAAAGTAGGTGCCGAAGTCAAGGTGTTCTTGCCTGAAGAATGCGAATTGCCCTATTCCCTGAATCTGGTGCAGGCACTGCCAGAAGCGTCAAAGATGGACTGGATCATAGAGAAAGCCATGGAACTTGGCGTCAGCGCGATACAACCGCTGGCGGCCCAGCGTTGCGTCGTCAAGCTGTCGGCAGAAAGGGCAGAAAAAAAACTGGCTCACTGGCAAGGCATCATCATTGCTGCAGCGGAGCAATGTGGCCGCAACCGCCTGGCACACCTGGCGCCGCTGATGAACTTCAGTCAGTGGCTGGCCCAGCAAGACATGCACCAGCGCATACTGCTGTCACCCCGCGCAGAGCATTCGCTGGCCGACTGGGCACGCCATCATCCGGCACAGGCAGTCAGCCTGATGATAGGGCCGGAAGGTGGCTACTCGGACGAGGAAGAAAACCTGGCCATCAAGCATGGCGTACTGGCCTTGTCCATGGGGCCGCGCATCTTGCGTACCGAAACAGCAGGGCTGGCAGCCATTGCCATCTTGAATGCCGCCTGGGGTGGCATGTAAGCAGGTTTTGCCTTACCGGAGAAATATTGCCCTGGCAGTAAAACATCGTCAAATTTAATACAAAATTCACAATTCCATCCACGATTTAACTCTACACTGGCATGACTGAAAAAACCATAAACAAAGGAATATCATGGGATTATTAGATAGCGCATTAGGCATGCTCGGCGGCGTGAACCAGGGCAATGACCCCAAATCCATGTTACTACAGGCAGTAGTCGGCATGCTGGGTGACAAACAGCCTGGCGGTGTCGGCGGTTTGCAGAACCTGATCAGCGCATTTCACCAGAATGGCCTGGCCGACATCGTGCAATCCTGGGTCGGGACAGGGCAGAATATGCCTATCTCTGCAGCACAAATCCAGCAGGCACTAAGCGGCGGACAATTGCAGCAACTGGCAGATGCTGCCGGCATTTCCCACGAAGGTGCAGCCAGCCATCTGGCAGAATTCCTGCCTGGCATTATCGATCATCTGACCCCACATGGTCAGGTGCCGGATTCAGGCAATATCGACCCGGCTTCTGTCCTGCAACAGTTTTCTTCTCTGTTCGGAAAATAATGGGACAATTAATGAGTCAGTAAAGGGGCAATAAGCGATAAAGCCATTTTGCACAAGAACAAGGGCGGCCTCATCCGCCCTTGTTTATTTATGGCGTCAGATAAATCTCTACACGTTCCTTACCGCGCCCTATATTGTTGCGCTTCAATCTTATCTGCCCCAGTTCACCGCTGCGTTTGACATGGGTACCACCGCAGGGCACACGGGAAAACCCGGCAATTTCCCAGTAACGTCTTTCTGTCGCTTCATCCTCAAATGCACAGACGATATCGAGATTGGCGTCAATGATGGCCTGGGCCTGTTGCGTATAGCCCGGTAATAATGGCGCAATACTCTCTGTCCAGACAAAATCTATGCGCGCCTTGTCCTGCGCAATATGCGCCCCCACCTTGCCAACGCCTGGCAGTGATTGATAAAACAATTCCAGCACCAGCTCAGCAGCAAAATGTAGGCGCATGAGGCGGTAACGCCGCGCCCAGTCTATACGGACATCCACTTCCTGCCCGACCGCCAACCCATGCTCGTCATCAAGGGTATAAACAATCTCCGTACCTTCTTTACGTGCGGCCGTCACTGCATGGCCACCTATGCTACCGGCATCACTCTCCTGCCCTCCGGAAAAAGCAAAGAAGATGGTCGACGCGAGATGCACGTCAGGACCTTCAACTCTGATGACCTGAGTAGTCAGGCTGGTCTGGTAAGGGTCATCCCAGAAAATTTTTTTGGTCAATTTGTGTCCTTGATCTAAAGACGTCGGGCAAGACGTACTTCACAACACAGGGCAGCTATTGCGTATCGCTTCCTGCGACATCAAAAATTGCCAGTATTGCTCATAGCGCGGCAAATCACTGACAGGTATGCCCAGGTCTACTGCCTTGCGATAAATGATGCTGACAAAAATGTCAGCCTGGGTAAACTGCGTCCCAACGGCAAACTGGCTGCTGCGCCACAGACGGGGTTGCAGCCTGTCGAGATTGATGTGCAGCCATTTTGCCCGCACCGGCTTCATTTGCTCCCTGCTCCATTCAGGATGGAAATACCGAACTGTGCTGCCGTTTTGCTGAGGATGTATGGACGAATTGACTGCTTCGCATATTTCGCGCACCTGTGCACGGGCAAACAGGTCCGTGTATTGCAAAGGCGGCTGCGGTGCGATTTCTTCGATGAACTCAGCCATGGCCATGGACTCGCTCAGGGGAATGCCATCTACCTCCATCAGAGGTACCCTGGCGAACGGGCTATGCAACCTGACATGCTCACCGACATCACCCAAGCCGACATCAATACGTTCATAGGCAAGCTGCTTATAGTTCAGCATCCATAATATACGTTCACAGCAGTTTGCCTCTTGTGCGTGATAGAACCTGATATGCATGGCTTTTTCCTGTAGATGGTTTAGTCAACACTTTGATTAGCAGTATGAACAAGCGACTCCATGCCCGATTGTATCTTGATCCTGAAATTTTCGTTCTGGCCTCATACCTGATGGATATCCTTCAATAAAAAACCCGCCGTTCTTTGCGAACGGCGGGTTTTCATGTTTAAGGCTTTGCTGCTTTTTTACTGTTTTTTGCTTCTTATTGCGCGATCAGCGATATGTCATCAAGCAGGAAAGATGTCGCTGTCACGCTGCCTTCTACGCCGACAAAATACACACGTATGGTCTGGCCCTTATAAGAGCTAAGGTCAAAGGTTTTGTTGAGATAAGTCGAACCCTTGTTCAGGTTGGAATAAGTTGCCAGCGTCGCCAATACGGTGCCACTGCTGTTTTGCACTTGCACCTTCAGGGTGTCATAGGCTTGCGTGGTCGTAGTTTCGTCCGAACTGACTTTCAACCAGAAACTCAGGGTCGCCGATGTTGCCGTCGCAGGTATCGTCACTTGCTGGTACAGCGTATCGGTGTGAGCACTGCCGTAGCCGTTCAGCCATGCCTTGTAGCTGCCAGTACGCGACACTTCAGATCCACTGTTGCTGATGACACCGGAGGTGGCAGTCCAGGAACTGGTGCCACTCTCGAAACCACCATTGGCGATCAACTGTGTTGAAGTGCTGTTATTGACAGTAAAGCTCACAGCCGAAGAAGTGCCAATGTTGTTGGCAGCGTCATAGGCTTTGGCCGTCAGGCTATGCGTACCATTGGACAGCGTGGTCGAATTCAATGTCGTTGAATACGGTGCTGTCGTACTGGTTGCCTTCAAAGCGCCATCGACGTAAAACTCGACTTTGGTAACACCCACATTGTCAGTCGCATTGGCTGACAGTGTGATTGTACCGCTGCTGCCACTCTCACTGGCACTGACCGTCGGTGCTGTCGTGTCACTGACAGGGTTATTGATCGTGAAACTGACGGCTGATGAGGTACCAACATTATTGGCCGCATCATAGGCCTTGGCAACCAGGCTGTGGCTGGCATTGCTCAGGGTCGTGGAGTTCAGGCTCAGGCTGTAAGGTGTGCTTGTGGCCGCCCCTTTCAATGCACCATCGACATAAAACTCAACTTTGGTCACGCCGACATTATCACTTGCATTGGCTGACAGGCTGATGGTGCCGCTGCTGCCCGATTCGCTGACACTGACAGTTGGTGGTGTCGTGTCAGTTGTATTGGACTGTGTCACCCAAATCGGTGCAGACCACAGAATCTTGCCGTCATCCTGGGTAATTTTTGCATAGTAAAAATGCTCACCCACTGCAGGTGTGATGGTCGTAGTGGCAGTGCTGGACAATTGCGTTACTGTGCCGTTACGACCAGGAACACCTTCATAGATCGCTACCGTGGATACAGTACGGCCTGCCGTACTGGCGAAGTTGCTGACCAGGGTTAACGCACCACTGTTGGTAAAACGTTCGCCCATCAAATGACCATTGGCGGTCAGGACGATTTGCGAATTCTTGTCCATGGTCGCGAAAATGCGGCGAGCCTTCAGAGCATCGATAAAATTGGCATTGTTGAACGCCGCGCCATTAGCCAGCAATACACCGGTGCGATTGGTGTAGGAAGCACCCCAGTTTGCACAGTGGTTATCCTGGTCCGTCGTAAAGGCGACATGGTAGCCAGCTTCCAGTGCCTTGTTACAGGCGCCTTCATAGCTGCTGCGGCTGGTTTCTGTTTCTGTGGTATTGGTGGAGAAAGCCGATGTATTCATGACTTCACAAGCGACCATGGCCTGGTCGCCGTCAGCGGTATAACCCAGGGCGGTGCCATTGACAATAAACTGGCCACTGCTGGAAGGATGATTGAATTGCCCTACCCAGCCGCGCTGGCGCATCAATGTGTACAGGGCTGCATAATCATTTTTCGGTGTCAGCGTGTCGGCAATCAGCTGATTACTGCTGTTATATTCCCAACCCAGCAATTCAGTGGTGTTGAAAATATTCATGTGACCACCGTTATTGATCACTCCCCATTCCAGGCCATAAATACCGAGGAAACCAGGGTGGCTGGAATTGAAACTGGTGGCAGCTGCAAGCCCGGATTGGAACAGGTTCTTGGCAGTCGCCGGATTGGCTGAAGTATTGGTGCTGTCAGAACCGTCATACATATGATTGTGTTCTGATGTCATCAGGAAATCGAGCCCCTTGTTCAGCGCGAACTGGTAAGCCTCGGTAGGGCCATAGGCAGATGACTGCGGATTTTGCGCACCGGTACAGGAACTCAACTCACCGCCGCCGTCGCTATGATTGGTCTGGCTGTGCAGGTTGCCGTAATAAACGGTATAGGGCAAGGAGCCGGCAGCCGCAGCCGGCGGTGGTGCTACGCCAGCGGTACTTTGACGGGCCACTGTTGCCTGTGCTTTGCTGGTCTTGGTTGCCAGACCGGCGAAAGCAGGCATTTTTGCTGCCGGTAAGCTGCCGACCTGCAAAGGCCAGCTTTGCGTGATGATTTCTGTATCGTGTACTGCCAGCGCACGTTCAACTATAGCAGCCATGTTGTTTGCCGCATTGTTGCCAGCTGTGACCTGGATTGCCGATGCATCGCTGGCCTTGGCGGTCAGCCTGACCTGGTAGACGCCGCTTCTCAGTACTTCACCGTTCGGACCACGACCACTCCAGAACATTTGTGTGCTAACTGTTTTCTTGAACAGCTTTTCCACGCCATACCAGTGATCAATGACACGTCCATCAGCGCCCAGCAATTCCAGACGCCAGGTGATTGCCTGCTCCTTGCTGACATAGGGATACTCAAATTCCATCGTGAAATAACGGGATTCGGTACCAGCCTTGGCGTCAGAACGGTACGGTACGTGCAAACTGGCATCAAATTCATGATGGTCGGGTATGGATGCGTAAGCAGACCCCATACCAGTAAAACCAACTGTAAAAATCAAGCCCAGTTGTAAAGCCAGCACTTTTAGTTTGCTGTTTCTTTGAAAACATTGCATACAGATATTCCCCCTGAGTGAATCTATTTGATTTGATGTGTGAGGCTGACCAGCAGAACATCGTCACTCAGGTGAAATTGTCAAAGCAGGGGAAATATTGCCATCGCGCTCCTGCCCGTTGCCGGTACAGGTTTGCCCCCTCGCTTCTTGATTTCAGCCTTGTTCAGATATCTGTAAGCAGCCATTCTTGTACAGCTTTTACCTATTATTCTTACCACCATGCTGTTTGCAGCTTTCCAGAAACGAGATTTAACGACAATTTAAACAGGCAATCGTTTGCGCAAACGATTACTAGATTAACATCGACATATGTCAGTTTTGTTACCTTGGTTTGACTTTTTTTAACAGATTTGTGAAAAAACCACTGTTGCTTATCTGTTTTGTGCATTTCTACAGTTTTTGCACCACAATTTTTTCGCTTGCACCAAAACAGACAAGGAAATATTTTTCTACAGGGAAATTAAAATTCCCTGGAAGAATATTTATTGGGAAATGGATAAAAATCCGGGACTCAAGCGCGCAACGCAGCCTGATGCTTTTTCAGCCGGTCAATTTGTTCTTCGGTATCGGGAACCGTAATGCCACGCGCTTTGCTGACTGTCGCCAGCGCCGTCATCACATCAAGTCCATGCCGGATCAGGACTGCCGAGGCAAGCAAACCAGTCCGCCCTATCCCGGCACGACAGTGGATGACAGTATTCTGTCCATGGAGCAGGTCGTTGTGTACTTGCGTCACCAATTCCTGCGTGGCAGAAAGAGACGATGGCAAGCCTCTGTCCTTGATGGGGAAATGCACGAAATCAATCTGATGTGCAGCACATAAGCCGGGTACCGTTTGCAGACCCAGTTCACGGATTTCATGGGACTCGAGCAAGGACACAAGTCTGCGTATGCCGAACTGCGCAATCCCACGAAATTCATCTTCTATCCATTCTCCCGCGACAGGTTTGGCCATGACAGCCAGGAAGCCTTTTCCGATCTGGCTGACTTTATAAATATCAGGGCGCATGGATAATTTTTAGAGAAAGAATCAGTTTTTATTTGACAGCATCCTTCAGCATCAGCTTCTTGATCATGCCGACCGGGGCGCTGCCATAGCTCAGGAATTGCTCATGGAATTGCTTGAGCTTGAATTTATCACCCTGCTGTTTCTTGAGCTGCTCGCGTAACTCAAGTATCTCACTATAGCCACTGAAGTAACTGGTCAACTGCACAGAGGTATATTGCACGCGCAACCATTTGCCGTCCGACTCCGCCTTGGTCTGGAAAGCCTGGTTCACCAGAAAGTCTTTGGCTTCTGCTTCCGTCATGCCCAGTACATGGACTTGATAATCGAGTATGGTGTTGCAGACTGCACGCAAATTCCATTTGTAATACATGAGCCACATCTCAGGCGTGTTGCCACCATAGCCTGATTCCAGCATCATGCGTTCGCTATACACGGCCCAACCTTCCACCATCGCGCCGTTACCGAACAATGTCTTGATCACGGAGGGAGACTGGTTGGCATGCTGTAATTGCGTGTAATGACCAGGGATGGCTTCATGGATATTCAACACCTGCAAGACCCAGTGATTGTATTCACGCAGCGTGCTTTCTACCTGCTCTGCCGGTTGCCCGTCAAAGGGAGTAACGTTGTAATAGGTCTTGTCGTTGGGCCTGAAGATGCCTGGCGCTTCGATGGACGCCACAGTGACACCACGCTGGTATTCCGGCGTTTCACGCACGACCAGCGGCTTTTTCAGGTCCAGGCTGACCAGGTCATGTTCACGTATCCATTTTTCCAGTTGCGGAAGCTGGCGACGGATTTCAGGATACAGGTCTTTGGCTGCCACATGATTTTCTGACAGCTTGTCGATGACCATGGCGATTTTCTTGACGCCATCTGCCGGCTTGGCCTGACCACCCATGGTTTTATCCCAAAGCTGGTCAGCCAGTTTTTCCATATTGCGGTGCGCCTCTTCCTTGGCCTTGATGGCGCGCTGGTAAGCCTGCTCCGCACTGAAGCTGGACTGGATGTCAGCGGCAAATTTGCCCTCATACAGCTCCTTGCCTATGCGGAAAGAGCGTGCCGTAGCCGGGTCAAGCGTCTTTTCCAGCGCTTCGAGGAATTGCACATAATCGCCGACCGCTGCCCTGGCATTTTTCAGCCCTTCATCAAGAGCTGCCTTGTCTTTACTGTCCAGTTTTTCTGCTGCCGCTGCTTTTTCGAGTTCAGCCAGTACAGATATGGCACCGGCACTTTGCTTGATCGCCAGGCGTGTATGCTCAGGTGTCGGATTCTTGATGCTGGCCTTGGCAGCCAGATAATAGGCTGGTACATTCTGCAGACGCTGGATTGCCACCCGCACCCGTTTCGCCTTGGGAGCAAAATCGGTATTGAGAATGGCATCAAAGCTGCCGGCAATATTATATTGCGTCGGATTCCATTCAAATTCACGGAACTGCGTCAGGTACCAGTGCGAACCTTTGAGGTAGTTACGTATCAATGCCAGGTCAGTCTGCTCCTTTGCTGACAATTGCTCATCATTCACCTTGTCCAGTTGCGCCAGCCAGTGATCAACGAAACTGACGTAAGCTGCACGGCTTGCCTGATCAGGCAAAACCAGTTTGTTGGCGTCCTGATATTTGCCTGCTGCCATTGCCATATCCGGGTCTTGCTGCCACAAAGCCTGGAGAAAAGCCGCCTTGGTTTTAACGAACTGTTGATCCGCCCTGGTACTGCCAGCAACAGATGCAGGGGCAGCAACGGCTTGGGTCAGTCCGACAGTGGCAGACAGGCCCAGGCAAGTTACAGAAGAGAATAAGGCGGCGATCAGGGCAGGACGAAAAGATATGGGCATGGTTTTAGTCTCACGGGCTTAATATATTAAGAACGGAAGGCTATCATAAGATGAACAGGCTCACTCATATTTTTATCGGATGCTCACAAAGATAAATTATTGGCAAGATTATGGCTGGGTCAGTGACAAGAAATCCATGCAAGAGACAAGTACCAGAGAGAAACCTGGTTTTCTTTGTTACACTCCAGCCTTAACAAGCTTTGCTGGTCGCGCAAAAACAGTTTCCACAAACCGGGCGAGAAACCCGTCCCAGCGACCTTTACACGCTTACCCCCTTCTAAAAAGAACAATATGAACAGCTCATCCCCCAGCCCTACCCCGGAATTACACTGGATAGAAAACGACCAGGCCAGATCCTGTCGCTGGCATTCAGAAAGCGGTGCCCAGCCGCCGAAACGCGTACAGCTTGCAGATGACCGCATGAACGTGGAAACCGCCTACAAGTTCGCATGCGAAGGTACCGCCCTGCTATGGCGTGGCGACTACCACAATGCCAAGCAATTATTGCAGGCCATGGCCAGACGCATGGATAAAAAACCGGGCAAGGCGGCAAAAAAAGGCAAGTCCCCTGCCAGCGCAACAGAGGCATTTCATTTGCACAGACAGGCACAGTCACAACGTGCACGCGTACTGGCCATGTTGCTGATCCCCTTTGAGGCCGACTACCGCATACCCTTGCGTCGTGCACCTGATGTCAGCCTTGCCTGCCAGGAGGTTTATGGCGAAGCAACAACAGCCTTTGTTGCTTCACTGCGTGAACTGCTGGGTTTGATCGGCGCCCATGAGTGGCGCAAGAATGGTGTGGAGATTGCCACGCTGGGAGCGAAAATTCATCCCTATTATGGCGTGTTCTCCCCGGTGCGCGGTGAGTATCTGGACCTGCTCGCCAATGCCCCCCTGCCGTCAACAGCACTGGCTTTTGATATCGGTGCAGGGACTGGTGTGCTGTCAGCCTTGCTGATCAAACGTGGCATTAACAAGGTCGTCGCCACCGACCAGGACCGGCGCGCCCTGGCTTGTGCGCAAGACAACCTGAACAGGCTGGGTATGTCTGACCAGGTGACATTGCTGGAAGCTGACCTGTTCCCACCAGGTCGTGCACCACTGGTGGTTTGCAACCCGCCCTGGCTGCCCGCCCGACCGAATTCACCGATAGAATATGCCGTGTATGACCCTGACAGCCGCATGTTGCGTGGCTTTCTGGCCGGTGTGGCAGCCCATCTGGAACCTCAGGGTGAAGCCTGGCTGATCATGTCCGACTTTGCCGAGCACCTGGGCCTGCGCAGCGCAAGCGATTTACCGGAATGGATAGCTGCCGGTGGCCTGATAGTAGCAGGCAAGCTGGATATCAAACCGCGCCACCCCAAATCCACAGATGAAAATGATCCTTTACATGCGGCGCGTGTCAAAGAAATTACTTCATTGTGGCGTTTGAAATTAAAATAGTGGCTGCAATCTCGGCCAGTGCGCAAACCTGTGCTGGCCACAAAATGAATAAATTGTTTGGAAAATTAGCATCATGATCAACAAGCCCGCCCGTATCCTGACCTTCAAATGCAAAAACTGCAGCAAATCCGTCCAGGTTTTCCTGCAAAAAGTATCTGCCTGCTCTCACATTCAGCCTTATCAGGGTATTTGCAGCTGCGGCGAAATCATGAAACATGCGACCGGCAACAAGGAAGCGGTCGCCTCCTACCTGAGTTCCAATGACGTTTTGTGGTCGCATCATCATTGATTCATGCACCAAATGCTGAGAAATGTGATGATTTCACAAATTAATCCCTTGTGAAATTTACATTTCCACCTCAGATCAGGTCTATAGCCAGACGAAAGCATTTATAATCTCTGGTTTTGCAGCAGTTTTCTGGAAACAATGAAGGTATTTCGCGGACTACCCAATGCTGCCTCCCGTGCCCCTTGCGCACTGGCGATAGGCAATTTTGATGGCGTGCATCTTGGTCATCAGGCTTTGCTTGCCCGTTTGCGGGATGCGGCCACGCGCCTGGGGCTGGAAGCTGCCGTCATGACATTTGAACCACATCCGCGCGCTTTTTTTGCGCAGATGATGGGCGACCTGTCCAAAGCGCCGACGCGCATCGCCAACCTGCGTGACAACATGACATCATTGCAAACCGCTGGTGTCGACCGTGTCATCGTGGAACATTTCAATGCCCATTTTGCTTCTTTATCACCGCAAGACTTCATAGAAAAAGTCCTGGTTGATGGCCTGCATGTGAAATGGGTCATGGTGGGTGAAGATTTTCGCTTTGGCGCCAAACGTGCAGGCGATATCGCCACCCTCGCTGAGGCTGGAGCACGTTTTGGCTTTACTGTGGAAACCCTGCCCTCCGTCCAGAACAAGGGGGTGCGCATCTCGTCTTCCGCAGTACGGCTGGCCCTGGCGAATGCTGACTTTGATGAAGCCGAAGCCTTGCTCGGTCATCCTTACTATATTTCGGGTCATGTGGTGCACGGCCAAAAGCTGGGGCGCACCATCGGTTTTCCTACGCTCAACCTGCGTATAGCCCATCACCGACCGGCCCTCAACGGTATCTTCATCGTGCAGGTACATGGCCTGGCGGATGAGCCGTTGCCAGCCGTTGCCAGCCTGGGTGTTCGCCCGACTGTCGATGACAGTGGCCGCGTGCTGCTGGAAACCCATGTATTTGATTACAGCGGCCATGCTTATGGCAAAGTCGTGCAGATAGAATTTTTAAAGAAACTGCGTGATGAAGAAAAATATACAGACCTGCCAACCTTGACTGCAGCCATCAACAAGGATGCGGAACAGGCTCGCGCCTACTTTGCCGACAGCCACCGCCCTGCCCGCTCTGCCACTGACCGAATTTGAAGCTCACGCTTGCAGTATGCAGTGACTTCACCCTGATTTTAAAAATAGAAAACTGATTATGTCTGAAAATAAAGCGGCAAAACCTGCCAGTAAGTACCCTGTCAATATGACGGAAACAGCCTTCCCCATGCGCGGCGACCTGGCCAAGCGCGAACCCAAATGGGTCAAGGAATGGCAAGACAAGAAAATCTATGAACGCGTACGCAAGGCTTCCGCCGGTCGTCCCAAGTTCATCCTGCATGATGGCCCACCGTATGCCAATGGCGATATCCATCTTGGTCATGCTGTCAACAAAATCCTGAAAGACATGATCGTCAAGGCCCGCACCATGGCTGGTTTTGATGCACCGTATGTACCAGGCTGGGACTGCCATGGCATGCCTATCGAAATCCAGGTAGAAAAACTGTTTGGCAAGAACCTGCCTGTGGCAGAGGTACATGCCAAGGCACGTGTATATGCGAATGAACAGATAGAAAAACAAAAAGCAGGTTTCATTCGACTGGGCGTACTCGGTGAATGGGATAACCCCTACAAAACCATGGCTTTTGGCAATGAGGCCGATGAATTGCGCGCGCTCGGCAAACTGCTGGAAAAAGGCTACGTCTATCGCGGCCTGAAACCGGTCAACTGGTGTTTTGACTGCGGCTCTGCCCTGGCCGAAGCTGAAGTCGAATATGAAAACAAACGCGACCCTTCCATCGACGTTGGCTTCCCGTTTGCTGAACATGACAAGCTGGCTGCCGCCTTCAAGCTGGACAAACTGCCACTGGATAAAGGCTATTGCGTTATCTGGACTACAACGCCATGGACCATCCCATCCAACCAGGCGCTGAACATGCACCCGGAAATCACTTACGCACTGGTCAAGACCCAGCGCGAAGGTGTAGACATCCTGCTGATCCTGGCCAAAGACCTCGTTGAAGCAAGCCTGACCAACTATGGCCTGACTGGCGAAGTCATCGCCACTTGCCTGGGTGCTGATCTGTCTGAAATCAAATTCAAACATCCATTGTCGTCACTGGATACTGGTTACGACCGTTTTTCCCCAGTCTATCTGGGTGAATATGTCAGTACAGAAACTGGTACCGGCGTGGTCCACTCTGCTCCTGCCTATGGTATAGAAGATTTCCAGTCCTGCAAGGCGCATGGCATGAAGGATGACGACATCATCGCCCCTGTCATGGGTGATGGCAAATTTGCATCCAGCCTGCCATTCTTTGCCGGCATGACGATCTGGGAAGCATCCAAACCTATCTGCGACAAACTGCGCGAAGCTGGCACCCTGTTCGCGTTCAAGATGTTTGAGCATAGCTACATGCATTGCTGGCGTCATAAGACACCTATCATCTATCGCGCCACTTCACAGTGGTTTGCCAGCATGGACAACACGCCCAAAGCCGGTGGCGACAGTCTGCGCCAGACAGCGTTGAAAGCCATTGATGACACCGCCTTCTTCCCCGCCTGGGGCAAGGCTCGTCTGCATGGCATGATCGCCAACCGCCCTGACTGGACGCTGTCACGCCAGCGTCAATGGGGGGTGCCTATGGCCTTCTTTCTGCACAAAGAAACTGGCCAACTGCATCCACGCACGCCGGAGTTGCTGGAACAGATCGCCCTGCGCATAGAAAAAGAAGGCATAGAAGCCTGGCAGAAACTCGAGGCTGCCGATTTACTTGGCGACGAAGCTGCCATGTACGTAAAAAACCGCGATACGCTGGATGTGTGGTTTGACTCTGGTGTCACGCACCAGACAGTATTACGTGGCTCACACAAAGAGCAGTCAGACTTCCCGGCCGACCTGTATCTCGAAGGTTCTGATCAGCATCGTGGCTGGTTCCACTCTTCATTGCTGACCGCATCGATGCTCGATGGCCGTGCGCCTTACAAAGCATTGCTGACACATGGTTTTACTGTTGACGGTGATGGCAAGAAAATGTCCAAGTCCCTGGGCAATACGCTGGCGCCGCAAAAGATATCTGACACCCTGGGTGCAGATATCCTGCGTCTGTGGGTAGCGTCATCTGACTATTCAGGCGAGCTGTCGATATCCGACGAAATCCTTAAGCGCGTGACAGAAGCCTATCGCCGTATCCGCAATACCTTGCGCTTCTTGCTGGCCAATACGTCCGATTTTGATATCGCCAAAGACAGCGTTGCTGTCAGCGACATGCTGGAAATCGACCGTTACGCCATTGCCAACATGGCGGCATTACAAGCTGAGGTCGTTGCACATTTCCAGGCATTTGAATTCCACCCCGTGGTCAGCAAGCTGCAATCATATTGCTCTGAAGACCTTGGCGGCTTTTACCTTGATATCCTCAAGGACCGTCTGTACACCAGCGGTGTGACTTCACATGCACGCCGTTCTGCCCAGACTGCCATCTGGCATATCACGCAATCACTGCTGCGCCTGATGGCGCCGATGTTGTCCTTTACTGCTGAAGAAGCCTGGCAATTCTTTGCCAGCACCGATGCCTACAAGGACAGCGATGAAACCATCTTCACGCAAACCTATTACAGCCTGCCAGAGGTCGCTGATGCGGTAGCCTTACTGGCCAAATATGCAGCCTTGCGTGCAGTGCGCAATGATGTCACCAAACAGCTGGAAGAAGTTCGGGTTGCCGGCGGCATAGGTTCTTCCTTGCAGGCAGAAGTGACGATCAAGGCCAGTGGCAGCAAATTTGAGGTACTGAGCAGCTTTGCCGATGACCTGAAATTTACCCTGATCACTTCAGCGGCAGGCGTGGAACAGGTAGCCAGCGAAGCAGAAGAAGCGGTAGCAGTCACCCCGTCCAAATATGAAAAATGCGAGCGCTGCTGGCATTATCGTGCGGACGTAGGCAGCCACGCAGAACACCCTGCCCTGTGTGGCCGTTGTGTCAGCAACTTGTTTGGCAAGGGCGAAGCACGTCGCTTTGCCTGAGCACCCCCAAGTCATGCAGGCCGGGAAGGTATACACCTGAGCCGGCCTGCATTAACCAAGACGACAAAAGAGTTCAATGCCAATGGCAACAAAAAAAAGTTCTGCTGCATCCAATAATTCTTCAGGCTCCAGCCTGGTACCCTGGCTGGGCCTGGCAGCCATCATCATCTTGCTTGATCAGGTAACCAAAGTGACGATAAACAAGGCCTTTGCCTACGGCGAGACCCTGAGCATCACTTCTTTTTTTAACCTGACCCTGGCTTATAACCAGGGGGCCGCCTTCAACTTCCTGGCTGCCGAAGGTGGCTGGCAACGTTATTTCTTTACTGCCATCGGCTTGATCGCAGCAACTTACATCATTTACCTGCTCAAACGTCACGCCGGGCAAAAACTGTTTTGTACGGCCCTGACGCTGATCATGGGCGGCGCACTGGGTAATGTCATTGACAGGCTGCTGTATGGGCATGTCATCGATTTTCTGGATTTCCACTACAAGGAAATTTATCACTTCGCAGCCTTTAACGTCGCTGACAGCGCGATTTGTGTGGGTGCGGCATTATTCATACTGGATGAATTACGCCGTGTGAAGAAATAAGGAGTAGCGACATGAATCTGCGACTGACTGGCAAAAAAATCGTCCTGGGCCTGACAGGCGGTGTCGCCTGCTACAAGATTGCCGAACTGACGCGCGCCCTCGGCAAAGCAGGGGCCAGCGTACAGGTCGTGATGACAGATTCCGCTTGCCATTTCATTACACCGGTGACCATGCAGGCACTGTCAGGCAATACGGTCTACACCGACCAATGGGATGCGCGCATACACAATAATATGCCGCACATCGACCTGACCCGTGATGCCGACGCCATCGTCATTGCCCCCTGCAGCACTGATTTCATGTTCAAGCTCGCGCATGGCGCCTGCGATGATTTGCTGTCTACCCTGTGCATCGCCCGCCCGGCGCATGTGCCATTGCTGATAGCCCCCGCCATGAATGTAGAAATGTGGCAAAACCCGGCAACTCAGCGCAATGTGCAGCAGATCAAGGCTGATGGCATACAAGTCATGGGCCCGGCGGCAGGCGACCAGGCATGCGGCGAAACCGGTATGGGCCGCATGCTGGAAGCGGATCAGTTATTGACGGAGATCATCGCCTCCTTCCAGGCCAAGACCCTGGCGGGCAAACATGTACTGCTCACCGCAGGCCCGACCTTTGAACCGATAGACCCGGTACGCGGCATCACCAACTTGTCCTCCGGCAAGATGGGTTATGCGATTGCCCAGGCAGCCTGGGAAGCCGGTGCCATCGTCACCCTGGTGTCTGGCCCGACAGCACTGGATGCACCGTATGGTGTGCATCGCATTAACGTACAGACTGCCCAGCAAATGTTTGATGCTGTCGCCACACAACTGAGGCAACAAAAGCAGGATGTGTTTGTTGCGGTTGCGGCAGTAGCGGACTGGCGCGTGGCCAATGCCAGCCCCCAGAAACTGAAAAAGACCAGCGATGGCGATATGCCGCAACTGCAATTTGCGCAAAACCCGGACATCCTCGCCAGCGTCGCCGCCATGCCGAATCCCCCTTATTGCGTAGGCTTTGCAGCAGAATCAGAAAACCTGCTGCAATATGGCGCAGCCAAACGCCAGAAGAAAAACGTACCTCTGCTGGCAGGCAATATCGGCCATCACACCTTTGGCAAGGATGAAAACGAACTGGTGCTGTTTGACGACCACGGCCACATCAAACTCCCGCCTGCAGACAAGCAAACCCTGGCTACGCAACTGGTCGCAGAAATCGCCCTGCGTACCAGCCTGATGTAAGCCATTCATTCCGGCTCAAGGGACTTTCGCCCTTGAGCACCTTCATTTTATTCAAGAACATGAAAAACATAGACCTGAAAATCCTCGACAACCGCATGAAAGACTTCTTGCCATCCTATGGCACTCCAGGCAGCGCCGGTCTTGACCTGCGCGCCTGCATAGACGAAGCTATCACCCTGCAACCTGGCCAGACCGTGCTGATCCCTACTGGCCTGGCCATCCACATCGCTGACCCTGGTTATGCCGCCATGATCTTGCCGCGCAGCGGCATGGGACATAAAAATGGCATCGTACTCGGCAACCTGGTTGGCTTGATTGATTCCGATTACCAGGGGCAGCTGATGGTCTCAACCTGGAACCGTGGCCAGGCAGAATTCACACTACAGCCCATGGACAGGCTGGCACAGTTGATCATCGTGCCGGTATTGCAAGTGGGCTTTAATGTCGTTGATGAGTTTGGTCAGAGTGAGCGTGGTGAAGGCGGTTTTGGCAGTACTGGCAAGCATTGAGAATATTTGCGGGGTCAATCAACGGCAACCACAGCTACGTCGCTCCAGTCTGTGCTGGAGTGGCGATACCGCGGTCACCGTCATTAAACAACGCATATCAGTAGCACAGCCGTTAATCACTATTCAAGCCAGCGTAGCCAGGGCAGCAAGCAATTTAGTTTTCAATTCCTCATTCTTCAGTTCCTGCTTCTCCACGTCGAAGTTCTCATAAAACGTCGGTACAGATAAACTCGCCTTCAACTGCCCACCAAAGAATGGGGCAGATGTAGTGGCTGCAGCCAGTACGCTTGCGCCACCTCGCGCGCCAGGCGAAGTTGACAGCATCACCATGGGCTTGCCCTGAAATACCTTGCCATTGGCGCGTGAGCACCAGTCGAACAGGTTTTTGTAGGCGGCGCTGTACGAACCATTATGCTCGGCAAAAGAAACCAGGATGGCATCGCTGGCAGCGATCTTGTCCAGGAAAGCCTGGGCCAGCACAGGTTTGCCAAGTTCAGCTTCTTTGTCAACGCTAAATAGCGGCAATTCATAGTCATTCAAATCCAGCACTTCAATCTCGGCACCTGCAACCAGCTTGGCGGCATAAGTGACCAGTTGTTTGTTGACAGATTTTTTGCTGCTGCTGGCAGCGAAAGCGAGTAATTTCATGATGGTTATCTGGTAAGTAAAAACGAATGTTCAAAAACAGCCTGATGGATGCGCTCAGTTTTTTAATGGAGTCAAATCTATAGGCTTCAGATACGCATATTGACCGGGGATGATGTGATAAGTTTGCCGGTATGGCTGATACCCCCTGGCCTTGACGCGCAGTTCATACTGCCCTTCTTTCAGCCCCACAAAAGAGAACGAGGACTGAAAACTGTAGTCGCGACCGGCAAGGTAGGCATCAACGCCCAGATCGCGCTCCCTGATTTCATCGCTGGCTGTCAGTGTACGACTTTCTTTTTCCCCGGTCAGCGTGATGGATTCTATCTGGATGTGTTGATGCGGTTCACGATAACTGCCGGCAGGATTGTCGCCCGGCTTAATCTCTGCACCTATGTAGGCCGACAACACCCCTTGCGGCACGAACGAAAATTTCAATTCAGCTTTTTTGCCATTACTGATGAGCACCGGGGTTTTGGCTGGCACAGTCGCAAAACCATATGCAACGACACTTGCCGTATATTCACCGGGCGGGATCGGCCCCAGCGCTACCCCGCTATCATGTGCACTCATGGGCAGGAGAATTTTTTCACGGCTGCCATCAACGGGGGTCAGTAACAGTAGAGGATCAGATTTGGGTATATTGCCTTTCACCTCGTAGGTAAAGGCAATACTCAGGTTACCGCTATCGCCTTTGCCCGCACTACGGCTTGCGTATTTTTTATCGGCGGTGGCGAGCACAGCGGTGTATTGGCGAAAAACTTCGGGGGAAGACAGAATGCTGACATGACTTTCGTTGAAACCCTTGACCATCCTGGCATCGGCCTGCGCATCTGCCCGCAATTCGCTGGCCAGTGTGATGCTGCCGTCAGTATTGGCGGAATGCAGCAGGCTGTAACTGCCTCCATGGCCAAAAAACAGGTAATAGTCAAGTTCAGGTGGTAGCGGCTTCTCAAACAGCGTTTGTACAAAACGGCCCGTCGACTGCATGTCATTCCATGAAGGCACTATGACTGGCGAATAACGTACGCCACTGTCAGCCATGGTATCGCCCCCCCAGGGGGTCGACAATGAAACGAATAGTCTGGCCACCGGAAATTCCGCACCATAATTGCTTAAGAAAGAACGCACTACCATGCCGCCCATACTGTGTGCGGTAAAGTAGATTCTGTCGAAGTGATAGCGTCGCTGCAGGTTTGTCAATTTCCAGTACAGCAGATAAGACATGGAGTCGAGTGAAGCACCGGACGGGTAATAAAACAGCCAGGGCTGGTACCTGTTGCGGTCCAGGTGCTCGATAAAATATTTCCAGTCTTGCGGGGAGCCGGCAACACCATGGACGAACAGGACAGGTATTTTGGCAGGATCGTATTTTTCCAGGAAATAGATATTGCCACCCGCCTTTTTGAAAAAATCTACCGGTGCCCAGTAGCCACTCTTGCCAAACTCTGCGGAAAAAACAGGCAGGTCCAGTTCGGCGATTGCACCTATCTGTGTACTGTGCAATTTGCCATTGATCGGTGGTTCGGCAATCACGGTACCTGCAGGCACGGCAGTCGCAACTGCTTGCGCCACGGGAGAAATCACGAAATTGAGTTCAGCCACAACACCTGTTCCTATAGCCTCCACGGAGGAGGCATATTGACCAACTGGCTCGCCCGTATCCAGTCGCAGGTTGCCATTCGCATCACCAAAAGCAAATATGCCGTACTGCCCCTTGGGCACAATCAATTCATAAGCGCCCGGTTCATGCAACACGGTATAGTGGGCAATTTCCAATCGTCCGTCATGTTTACTGTACGCGGCAACCACGACAGGTTTGTCCCAGGGCACATCGCTTGAGACACTACCGACAAAAACTGTTGAGGAGTAAAAGACTTTAGCGTCTTCATTCAATTTGACAAAAGTACAGGCACTCAGGCAAACGCAGGCAATTGCAGAGCCCAAAAAATATTGCAAACAACGATGCATCATCTTTAACAGGCTCATGGCACTGAACAACTGCGGCAAATGACTCAGTGCATGTGGCTGCATTTAATTTCTTGGCTCGGTTTGAATGGCTATTTCTCGTTGCATTAACCTGACGGACATGACGACGGCGAAGCTTGTACGATACAGGGTATCTGCTTTGAAAGCTGAGGCAATGCAAATATCCTGTTCGAACACGCAGGCCATATATCATCCGAAAATTATATCAAATATAATAATTCGAATTGAGCTTTTTGCAGCGCAATAGAAAGTACGCGCTTTCAAACAGATACTTTGGATTTAGGATCGCCGCAAATAAAGGCCTTCTTGTCATCAGTTATTTCTGCCCATGACATGATCAAGCTTTTCTTCACAAAACGCTTTTGAAAAAGGAATATCACCATGAGCGTCATCAGTCTGACCATACCTGCCCGCAGCAAAGACCTCGGCGGGTTTACCGTTGGCCGTATTTTACCGTTTGCCAAACGTCATCTGGTTGGCCCCTTTATTTTTCTCGACCATATGGGTCCTGCCGTTTTTTCGGCAGGACAAGGCATGGATGTACGCCCGCACCCGCACATAGGGCTGGCAACGGTCACCTATCTTTTTGAAGGCAGCATGTATCATCGCGACAGCCTCGGCAGCGAACAAGAGATATTGCCAGGCGCTGTCAACTGGATGACGGCTGGTCGTGGCATCACGCATTCTGAGCGCAACAACGAAGCCCAAAAAGCGCAGACGCGCAACATGCACGGCTTGCAAAGCTGGGTTGCTCTGCCTAAAGAGTTTGAAGAGGTAGAGCCAGAATTTCATCACCATGATGCTGCCAGTCTGCCCAGGTTTGAGTTGAACAAGGTAGCACTAACCCTGATCGCTGGCACTGCTTATGGCCATACCGCGCCGGTCAAGATTTACAGCCCGCTGTTTTATGTAGAAGCCAGAATGCCGGCCGGTACGCAATTGCAGGTACCTGCCGACTATGCAGAACGTGCCCTTTACCTGATATCAGGTGAGTTAAACATCGGAGATGACGTGATACAGCCCTTGTGCATGCCGGTGTTTGCCGAAGGCGCCAATGTCGTCATTACTGCACGCAGCGATACCCACCTGGTGTTACTGGGCGGCGCCACCTTGCCAGAAGAAAGATTTATTTTCTGGAATTTTGTGTCAACGTCACAAGCCCGTATAGAGCAGGCAAAAAGTGACTGGAAAGCCGGTCGCTTTGCCAAAGTCCCTGGCGATGATGAATTTATCCCTCTCCCCGAATAATGACAGAAAGTTACAGAAAAATATCATGACTGAACAAACCATCTTTGCCCATGTCAGTGAAACTGGCGAAAGCGGCTTTGCCGTTCAAATAGACGTATCTGGCCATACCCTCAAAGGTGACGAACCTGTTGATGCCGGTGGCAGCAACCTAGGGCCTTCCCCATATGACATGCTGACTGCGGCGCTGGGGGAATGTACCGCTATGACGGTGCGCTGGTATGCCCGCCAGCATGCCTACCCGTTGGAGAAGGTCGAAGTGAAACTGAGCCATCACAAAGAAGGCATGCAGGACATATTCAAGAAGGAAGTCATCCTTCACGGAGAAGAATTGACCGAGGAACAGCGCAGCAGGCTGGTGGCAATTGCCGCCAAATGTCCAGTGCATAAGACCATCACCAGCTCACCCGTGATAGAAACCATGGCAGGCTGAATATCGGTGCAGGGAAGCCTGAAAAAGCAAAACCCCGGGTGATTTAATCACTACCCGGGATCTTTGTTATTTTTTCATTTTACGGCTACGGCCTGCCGATTCGCGCAAAATGGTGTAATTCCAGTCATCACTATGCTGACCTGCGCCAGTACTGACGGATACCCGAAACATGTCACCCTCACCCTTGAGGCGCTTGCCGGATGCCACATGTTTTTTGCTGGCATCGTTACGCTCATAGACATCAATCTCAACCTCGCCGCCTTCCAGGGCAGTCTGGGAAAGTACGGCATCTATGGTCTTGGTCGT
This sequence comes from Undibacterium paludis, assembly GCF_022568815.1. Classification (GTDB taxonomy): domain Bacteria; phylum Pseudomonadota; class Gammaproteobacteria; order Burkholderiales; family Burkholderiaceae_D; genus Undibacterium. The sequence continues at coordinate 74,477 of NZ_JAKZHX010000016.1, forward strand.
ATATTCAAGTACATATGTTGGAAGTGTAAGGCCTGCCATACTATTCTCCATCACGTAAAAATATACAACTATTAATATATAACTATTAACTAAATGCCCCGGGTTTGAACCGGGGCAGCAAGTGTGGCTTTATTCGACTTCGACCACCTCTTGTGATGCCTCTGGCGGTGTTGCGTCACCTTCCGAAAACTCCAGTTTTATCTGGTCCTTATCGTCAAGATCAACAATCACGCGTCCACCTGTTACCAGCTTACCGAATAAGAGCTCATCCGCCAAGGCTTTGCGTATCATGTCCTGTATCAAACGCGCCATAGGTCGCGCGCCCATCAAAGGATCGAATCCTTTCTTGCCGAGGAACTTGCGCAAATTATCTGTAAATGTGGCCTCCACTTTTTTCTCATGCAATTGCTCTTCAAGCTGCATGAGGAACTTGTCAACCACACGCAAAATGATCTCTTCGTCGAGTGCACGGAAGCTGATGATCGCGTCCAGGCGGTTGCGGAACTCAGGCGTAAACATACGCTTGATGTCGGCCATTTCGTCGCCGGCTTCCTTGTTGTCGTTGAAACCGATGGAGCGTTTTTGCAGGCTTTCGGCGCCAGCATTGGTCGTCATGATAATAATCACATTGCGGAAATCCGCCTTGCGACCGTTGTTATCTGTTAACGTGCCATGGTCCATCACCTGCAACAGGATGTTGAAAACATCCGGATGCGCTTTTTCAATTTCATCCAGCAGCAAGACAGCATGTGGTTTCTTGGTGATGGCTTCAGTCAGCAAACCACCCTGGTCAAAACCGACATAGCCTGGTGGCGCACCAATCAGGCGGCTGACGGCATGACGCTCCATATATTCCGACATGTCAAAACGGATCAGCTCTATGCCCAGGGTAAAGGCCAGTTGCTTCGCCACCTCGGTCTTGCCAACACCGGTAGGGCCGGAGAACAGGAAAGAGCCGATAGGCTTGTCTGTCTTGCCCAGACCTGCACGCGCCATCTTGATCGACGATGACAGGGCTTCAATAGCAGGCTCCTGGCCAAAAACCACGTTTTTCAAGTCGCGCTCTATGGTTTGCAGCTTGCTGCGGTCATCTTGGTTGACGGTCTGCGGCGGAATACGGGCAATTTTCGAAATGATGTCTTCGATATCGGCCTTGCCTATGGTTTTCTTTTGCTTGGACTTGGGCAAAATACGTTGAGCAGCACCCGCCTCGTCAATGACATCAATGGCCTTGTCAGGCAAATGACGGTCATTGATAAAGCGCGCCGACAGTTCTGCCGCCGTAGTCAGCGCGGAAGCAGAATACTTGACATTGTGATGCTCTTCAAACTTGGCCTTGAGGCCGCGCAGGATCTGCACAGTCTGCTCAATCGTTGGCTCATTGACATCAATTTTCTGGAATCGACGTGACAGGGCATGATCTTTTTCAAACACACCGCGATATTCCGTATAGGTGGTCGCACCTATGCATTTCAACTGTCCGCTGGACAAAGCCGGCTTCAGGAGATTGGATGCGTCCAACGTACCGCCCGATGCCGAACCGGCACCAATGATGGTATGGATTTCATCGATGAACAGGATGCCGTTTGGCGTATCTTTGAGCTGCTTGAGAACGCCTTTGAGGCGCAATTCAAAATCACCACGGTATTTGGTCCCGGCCAGCAAAGCACCCATATCGAGTGAATACACGACTGCATTTTGCAGAATATCAGGGACATCGCTCTGGGTGATGCGCCATGCCAGGCCCTCGGCAATCGCTGTTTTGCCGACACCAGCTTCGCCGACCAGCAAAGGATTATTCTTGCGACGACGGCACAGTATCTGGATCACACGCTCAACTTCATTGTCACGGCCAATCAGCGGATCAATCTTGCCTTCAGCAGCAGCCTTGTTTAGGTTCTGGGTGAACTGATCAAGCGGGTTTTCTTTAGGCTGACCTTCAGCCTGATTCTCTTCGGTGCCTTCAGGCGACTTCTGCGGCTCGTTATGGCTGTCTTTACGCACGCCATGTGATATGAAATTCACCACATCGAGACGAGTCACACCCTGCTGATGCAAATAGTACACAGCATGCGAGTCTTTTTCACCAAAGATCGCAACCAGTACATTGGCGCCGGTCACTTCTTTTTTACCATTCGATGCCGATTGCACATGCATGATCGCGCGCTGTATCACGCGCTGGAAGCCCAGCGTGGGCTGGGTATCGACCTCATTGGTGCCAGGTACGGTGGGGGTATTATCTGTAATGAAATTACCCAGGGTTTTGCGCAAATCCTCAATATTGACTGCGCAGGCCCTCAAGACCTCCGCAGCAGAAGGGTTATCCAGCAAGGCCAGCAGCAGGTGCTCGACCGTGATGAATTCATAACGAGCCTGCCTGGCCTCGACAAAGGCCATATGCAGACTGACTTCGAGTTCTTGCGCAATCATACTTCCTCCATCACACATTGCAGGGGGTGTCCTGCCTTACGGGCATGCGTTAATACTAGTTCCACTTTGGTCAGCGCAATATCTTTGGAATAGACACCACATATCCCTTTGCCATCCCTGTGCACTTTGAGCATGATCTGCATCGCAGTCTCACGATCCTTATTAAAATATTCCTGAACGATCGCGACCACAAACTCCATAGGAGTATAGTCATCGTTGAGTAAAATAACCTGATACATGGAAGGCGGTTTCAGCTTCTGTGCCTGACGTTCCAGTATCGTACCGTTTTCTTGCTTGTTTCCCATACGTATATTCTAGTACGTTGATTCGATCCAGAGACAAATAATAAGCGAATAAAAACAGCTTAATTTCCACCTCGGTCAAATGTTACGCCCTTTCCGCTTTCTCCGCAGATGGTGACAGATTTCTTTAGATCAAGTTTCAATGACAAATCTATTTCTTCATTCGCCGTACAACAGGATTTTCTTGTCATTAAGTAAAAATACAACAGTACTGCAAAACTAGCAGTTTTGTAACCAGAAGTTTCTTGACTTTAGCTTTTTTTCCGCCAAGAATGATATTTATTGACAAATAAAGTAGTAAATCGTCAATATGAAGTGAGCAGGTCAAGGGGGAGGTAGCGTAGTGCTAGGTTTCTTGCTTTTACGGCTCGTGTGATTAGTTTCTATTTGAAAGATGCATTATGGCAACAGGTACCGTCAAGTGGTTCAATGATTCCAAAGGTTTCGGCTTTATCACTCCGGATGACGGTGGTGAGGATTTGTTCGCCCACTTCTCCGCAATCCAGATGAACGGCTTCAAGACCCTGAAAGAAGGTCAAAAAGTAACGTTCGAAGTCACGCAAGGCCCTAAAGGCAAGCAAGCTTCCAACATTCAAAACCCTTAATCTCTGATTCTTCTCAGATTCTGGTTTTTTAAAAAGCCCCGCAATTGCGGGGCTTTTTTTCCCACTCTTCCTGACTAAAATCGACATATCGATTTTGCTTAAATTGGCTTTAAAAGTTAAAGTAAGCGTCTTTATAAAGTCCCGGTTTACATTTTCTTGATGAAGCTCAGGTACAAAATCATCCTGCTCGCGGTTGCCCCCCTGCTATTAGCCTTTGCAGGCATTGCAGTCGCCGTGTTCTATCAAGCCACCTTTTTAGCCAAACAGCAGAGAAGCACGATAGAACAGGCCTACCTGGCCAGCAAAGAGGCTGAACTGAAGCACTATGTCAACCTTGGGACAGCGGCAATCTCTCATTTATACAACGCCAGGCAGCAAAGCGCACTTACCCAGGAAGAAGCCAAGAAAATCCTGGCTGCGCTCGATTTTGGCGATGACGGTTATTTTTACATCTACGACATGCAGGGTAAAAACCTCATGCATCCCCGCCAGCCTGAACTGGTAGGCAAGGATCTGTCAGGCATGACCGACCCACAGGGCAATCTCACCATTCAGGATTTGTTGAACAAGGCAAAATCCGGCGGCGGAGCCGTACGTTACTTATGGGAAAAACCATCAATCCACAAGGTCATGCCCAAGCTGGGTTATGTCGTCATGCTGGAAAAATGGGGCTGGATGCTGGGTACCGGCATATACCTTGATGATGTGGATGACGCCCTCAACAAAATTGACGTACAAGTCGCAAAAAACATACAGCGCACCATGTCCTGGATTGCCGGCATTGCGATTATCAGTGCCTTGTTGATCGCCCTGTCGGGCCTGGCATTGAATATCAGCGAATCCAGGCTGGCTGAAGCCAAGCTCAAGGTGCTGGCACAGAGCGTAGTCAGCTCACAAGAAGACGAACGCGCCCGCCTTTCACGTGATTTGCATGATGGCCTGAGCCAGCTGCTGGTGTCTGTCAAATTGCAGATAGAATCGGGTCTGGTCAAGCTGAGCCAGAACAATGGCAACCAGGACGGTGCCAGGAACTCGTTTTCCCGCGCCACAGACCAGCTCAATGAGGCTCTCAGCGAAGTACGGCGCATCTCACACAACTTGCGCCCTGCCCTGCTTGATGACTTGGGCGTGGTGGCTGCGTTTGGCCACCTGGCAGATGAATTTGAGAGTGCTACTTCGCTGCCGGTGAGTTTCCAGGCTGAGGGCGACTTTCATGCTCTGAACGAAATCAGCAACACAGTATTGTTCCGCGTGGCACAAGAAGCACTGACCAATATTCACAAGCACGCCGAAAAAGTCAGTCATGTAAGCATGCAGCTGCATTGCCAGGGCAGCAGTATCTGCCTGACCATCAGCGACGACGGCCATGGCTTCGACATCAAGGGCGTCGCCAATCACCCTCACCGCGGCATAGGCTTGTCGAACATGCGTGAGCGGCTGGCCGCCATCAACGGCAGCCTGGAATTACAATCGAATAACGCGGGCACGACCGTCATTGCCCGCATTCCCAATGGAGAAGATACATGAGCGACCAACAGCCAGACCAGGTCCAGCCCATGCCGACAGCACAACAAGTACATTTGCTACTGGTTGACGATCACCCGCTGGTCAGGGACGGCCTGCGTGCCCGGCTGGAAACCATCGCCAACATCCACGTTGCCGGGGAGGCAGGTAACGCCGAAGAAGCCCTGGCCATCGCCGCCAACACAAAAATCAACCTGGTGCTGATGGACATCAACCTGGGGACTGGCAATGGCATCAGCCTGACTGCCCGCTTCAAGGCAGAATATCCTGACATTGCCGTGATCATGTTGTCCATGCATGAAAAAACCGAATACGTGAACCAGTCCATACAGGCAGGCGCCCGTGCCTACGTACTCAAGGATGCGCCGGCAGTAGAAATCATAGAAGCAATCGATACGGTCATTGCCGGTGGCACGTATTTCAGTTCCGGCCTGAAAAAACAGGGGGACTCTACTGAAAGCAGCCAGACATTGACACTGAGGGAGCAATCCATCCTGAAATGTATCGCCACCGGTAAGTCCAACAAACACATCGCCCGTGAACTGGGGCTGAGCGTGCGGACAGTGGAGACCCACAGGCTCAATATCAAACGCAAACTCAATATTGAGGGTCAGGCAGATTTGATACGGTATGCCTTGAACAATGTGGTGATGTAGTCCCGTAGCCCTGATGTAGTCCAGTGATGCATACAAAAAAAACGGCCTCTGAAAGGAGGCCGTTTTTTCATATGCAGAACAGTACTTCTGAAATTACATGTTCTCAATCATCACGTCGCCGAAACCGGAGCAAGACACTTGTGTCGCGCCTTCCATCAGGCGAGCGAAGTCGTAAGTGACTTTCTTGGCCGTGATGGCTTTTTCTGTGGAACTGATCAACAGGTCAGCCGCTTCTACCCAGCCCATGTGACGCAACATCATTTCTGCGGACAGGATCAGGGAACCCGGGTTCACGTAATCTTTGCCAGCGTACTTCGGTGCTGTACCGTGGGTTGCTTCAAACATGGCGATAGAGTCAGACAGGTTGGCGCCTGGGGCGATACCGATACCACCGACCTGTGCTGCCAGCGCATCAGAGATATAGTCGCCATTCAGGTTCAGTGTAGCGATAACGCTGTATTCTGCCGGACGCAACAGGATTTGCTGCAAGAAAGCATCAGCGATGGAATCCTTGACAGTGATTTCTTTGCCTGTCTTCGGATTCTTGAACTTGCACCATGGGCCGCCATCGATCAGTTCAGCGCCGAATTCTTTTTGTGCCAAAGCATACGCCCAGTCACGGAAGCCACCTTCGGTGTACTTCATGATGTTGCCCTTGTGGACGATAGTCACGGATGGCTTGTCATTGTCGATGGCGTACTGGATCGCTTTGCGTACCAGACGCTCAGTACCTTCACGGGATACTGGCTTGACGCCGATACCGGAAGTTTCTGGGAAACGGATTTTCTTGACGCCCATTTCTTCAGTCAGGAACTTGATCAGTTTTTTAACCTGGTCAGAGCCTTCAGCGAATTCGATACCGGCATAGATATCTTCAGAGTTTTCACGGAAGATGACCATGTCAGTTTTTTCTGGCTCACGTACTGGGGATGGCACGCCTTTGAAATAACGTACTGGACGCAGGCAGACATACAGGTCAAGCTCTTGACGCAAGGCCACGTTCAGGGAACGGATGCCGCCGCCAACCGGTGTCGTCAATGGGCCTTTGATGGAAACGACGTAGTCTTTCAGTACTTTCAGTGTTTCTTCTGGCAGCCAGACGTCCGGGCCATAGACTTTAGTGGATTTTTCACCGGCATAGATTTCCATCCAGCTGATTTTGCGCTTGCCTGCGTAGGCTTTTGCCACGGCCGCATCAACGACCTTGATCATGACAGGGCTGATATCAACACCGGTACCATCGCCTTCAATAAAAGGAATGATAGGATTATCAGGAACATTCAATGAAAAGTCAGCGTTGACGGTAATTTGTTTACCTTCAGCAGGTACTTTAATATGTTGATACATCGTTTTCTCCGTAGGTGGGCGATCAAGCGGGTCGCGCTTTTCTCATCATTTGCCTTGCATGCCAAGAGCAGTACCATCATAGCCTGTTTTTACAGCAATTCAATCAGCCAGGACAGTAACTCTTCTATAAGACACAAGACCATCATTTCGTATTATGCACTACTATTTTACCGTATGCCATCAGTTTGTCAGCTTTACCGCCGCCAGCCAGGGCTGATTTCCATTTGCTTTGCCTGGATGGCAACTCTCATCATAGTCACCCACAATCAGGCGTAACCACTACCGGCAACCAAAACCGGTTTTGTCATATCAGATATTGCAATAGCGATGACAATAGTCGTTGCGACAGACATGGCTATGCCTGGCATTTTACGGTTACCATATTGCCATGAAACTGATTTTGCTCAACAAACCTTTTAACGTGATGTGCCAGTTTTCGGCCCACCCCACCCGACCCACCCTGGCCGATTACGTCAAGATACCGCGCATATATCCGGCAGGCAGGCTTGATGCTGACAGTGAGGGATTGATATTGCTGACGGATGACGGCCAGCTGCAAAACCGTATCAGCCATCCTGACCACAAACAGCCCAAGACTTATCTGGTGCAGGTTGAAGGCACGCCTGACCATGCAGCCCTGGACAAACTGAGGCAGCCTATCGATCTTGGTGATTTTGTCACCCAACCCTGCATAGTCAGGCATATCCACCAGCCAGAATGGCTATGGCCACGCAACCCACCAGTACGCGAGCGCGCCAGCATACCCACCAGCTGGCTGGCGATGACTTTATCTGAGGGAAAAAACCGCCAGGTCAGGCGCATGACGGCAGCCGTTGGCCTGCCAACCTTGCGTCTTATCCGCAGTAGTATAGGAGGCTATTCGCTGGAAACCCATCCATTGATGCCTGGCGAATGGCAGGAAGTTAAAGTTTAGACAATATTTGCACAAAAATTCAGAAATAAATCCCGAAACGATTTAAATTAATTAGAATTCCTGTCAACGCCCAGGTGACCGGACGCGTTATTTACCATGATTCGATTGAATCGCCTTTATCCAACTTTTTTTGAGGGACACACAAAATGAAAAAATTGATCGCCGCTCTGGTAGCCACATTGTTCGCTACTGCCGCTTTTGCTCAAGCATCCGCTCCTTCAGCTAAAGCATCTGCTCCTGCTGCATCCGCTTCTGCAGCAGCAGCTGCATCTACTGACGCTTCCAAGCCAGCTAAAAAAGCGAAGAAACATAAAAAAGCGAAAGAAGCATCCGCAGCATCCGCATCTGCTTCCAAGTAAGATTAGCGCAACTTCAAATCAAGGCAGGATTATCCTGCCTTTTTTTACGCCTGCAGCAAAACCTGCTTCGAGCACACTCATTTCAATAGAACAAGCCCGTCAGCAAATTCAGGATTCCAGAATAAAAACCAAAAAGCAGAAGGCAAAGTAAAAAAACCGCAATAAATTGCGGTTTTTTTACATCGGCTACTGAAGCAGTTTACAGACTTGCTGCAAATGCCAAGCCAGGCTTGATAAATTAAGCCAGTGCTTTCAGAGCGGAAGCCAGACGGCTCTTATGGCGAGCTGCCTTGTTTTTGTGAATAATTTTCTTGTCAGCGATACGGTCGATAACCGATACGGAATTTTGGAAAATTGTTGCAGCAGCAGCTTTGTCGCCGGCTTCGATTGCTTTACGAACAGCTTTGATCGCTGTGCGCAGCGTGGAGCGCTGGCTGGAGTTGTGTGCATTCAGTTTAACTGCTTGACGAGCACGTTTGCGTGCTTGTGCGGTATTTGCCATGAGATTTCCTAAACGTGGTCAAAGCGACGAGGTCAAAACATTTGATTTATAAATGCCACGCCGCAAAAATTCTATACAGCTTTGCAGTATAACCGGATTTATTTTTGTTAGCAAGTATACTCTTCGTTTCATTCAACAAAACTGCCACGCTCCGTAACTATCAGGGGTAAATAAGCAGTTCCCTGCGCTGTCATCATTAAATTTTGTCTGACTGTATCTATCCTCGCCGTGCTGATGATGTAAAACTTGTGCTTAAAGCCACACATTTAGCCACCCATTTGTGGCAGCGCATTTTGCATGATGCCCGCATGATACCCATCAAGCAGATCGCAAATCTTACACTGAAAGGCAATACATGAACTGCACACCCATAACCCTGCGCGGCAAATACGTCACACTTGAGCCTCTGGAGCAGCAACACCTGGCAGATATGGCCGCCGTCGCAGCAGACGGTAAATTATGGCGCTTGTTTTATACCTCGGTCCCCTCGCCAGAAAACACCCAGCGCTGGCTCGATACTGCCCTCGACATGCAAAAACAGCAGAAGGCGATCCCCTTTGTGGTTCGTGAAAACAGCAGTGGCAAAATCATAGGAACAACCAGATACTGTAATATGGACATGAATAACAGGCGCACCGAAATTGGTTACACCTGGTATGCACAAAGAGTGCAGCGCAGCCCGGTGAATACTGAATGCAAGTTATTATTGCTGGAACATGCTTTTGAAGTATTTGGCTGCATCGCGGTCGAGTTTCGCACTGACTGGCTCAACCGGCGCTCACAGGCAGCCATAGAACGCCTGGGTGCCAAGCGTGATGCGGTGTTGCGTAACCATATGATCATGCCGGATGGCCGCATACGCGACACCGTGATCTATAGCATACTCAATACTGAATGGCCGGGCGTAAAAAGAAACTTGCAATATATGCAAATCCGATATGAAGAATGATAGTTTAGGGGGCAAAAAGTGCTGATCGATTTTTTCTTTACATTAAAGGACGCCAAGATACCAGTATCCATCAAGGAATTCCTGATGCTGCTGGAAGCCATGGAAAAAGGTCTGGTCAGCATGTCCCTCGATGATTTTTATTTCCTCTCGCGCACCATCATGGTCAAGGATGAGGCGCATTATGACAAATTTGACAAAGCCTTCGGTCTGTACTTCAAAGGCATAGACACCATCTTTGAAAAACGCCCGGACATACCACTGGACTGGCTCATGAAGCGCATGGAGCGTGAATTGACTGATGAGCAAAAAGCCGCTATCGAAAAATTTGGCTATGACAAGCTGATGGACAGGCTGCAAGAGTTGCTAAAGGAGCAAAAAGAGCGGCATGAAGGTGGCAGCAAATGGATAGGTACTGGCGGCACTTCACCTTTCGGTAATGGCGGCGCCAATCCCGAGGGTATACGCATAGGCGGTAAAGGGGGTGGCCGCAGCGCTGTCAAGGTATGGGAAGCACGCTCCTTCCGCGATTATGATGCTGAACGCGAACTCGGCACCCGCAACATCAAGGTCGCCCTGCGCCGTCTGCGCAAATTTGCCCGCCAGGGTGCAGAAGAAGAACTGGCGCTTGACGCCACTATCAAGGCCACGGCCAACAACGCCGGCTACCTTGATATCAAGATGCAGCCTGAACGCAAGAACAACATCAAGGTGCTCATGCTGCTCGACGTGGGCGGCACCATGGATGACCATATTGCCCAGACTGAAGAGCTATTCTCGGCAGCCAAGACAGAATTCAAGAATATGGAATTCTTTTATTTCCATAACTGCGTGTATGACTACTTGTGGAAAAATAACAGGCGCCGTCACGCAGAAAAATTCCCCACCTGGGACGTCTTGCGCAAATACACACCGGATACCAAGGTGATCTTTGTCGGCGACGCCACCATGAGCCCCTATGAAATCTTGCAGGCCGGTGGCTCGGTTGAATACAACAATGAAGAGGCCGGGGCAACCTGGCTGCAGCGCTTTACCTCGGCTTTCCCCAAATACATCTGGCTTAATCCAGAACCTGAGGGTTTGTGGCAATACCGTCAGTCAATTTCAGTCATACGTCAGATCATGAGCAATCGCATGTTCCCGGTCACCATAGAAGGCCTGGAACGCGGAATGCGCCTGCTGAGCAAATGAGGGGCAAGTGGCTTTTTAAAAAAGCGCTGAAGATAACGCCCCTTCAATGCAATGTCATTTCCCGCGCATCAGCAGTGTGCTTCTGGTATGCGCGGCCACATCCCTGGCGCTCAGGTATTGCGGCACATAACTGCCCACTGCAAAACTGGCCGCCTGATCATTGTAGTGGGCATCAAACAGCACACCGCTTTGACCAACCGGGTTGATGCCAAGGGCTTTGCTGGCATCGCCAAAATCAATCAGTCTGCGGGTTGAGGGACCGTAAGTAACCTCCCAGGGTGCCGGGCCGATGGGACCAGACAGGTTATTCGGCACTTCACGTCCACCGGCAACAGCAAAAGGGCCGACATTGAATAATTTATCCAAAGGTTTTTGTTGTGATAAAGGATGTTTGTGCGTCAGCGTATGCGCTCTGGCCCAGGTCCATTGCCTGCTATCAGCCCCCAGGACTTTTTTCAGATGGGTAATACTGTCTGTCCAGGCCAGTTTGATGACTGTGTCACGTCCTTTTTTTGTTGCCGTGTTACGATCATCCCACCAGGGAGACTGCTCGTCAGCGAGCAGGCGCGGCAAGGCAAAATCAAGTGCGCGCGAGCGCAACAGATTCTTGAATTGTGCTTCACCGAGCTCATCTGCCATGGCAACAAAGCAGACCTGATACAGCATTTGGCTGAATAAAACTGGGGCAACGCTATTAAGCTGATAACTGCCATCCCAATTTTCAAGCAGGCCTAACAGACGCTTGCCTTCATCATCGCTGACCTGTCTGCGCAACACTGGCAACAGATGCGGCAACACCTGCGCCGCATAGCCGGTTTGCGTATCAAGCTGAAGCGTCTGACTGTTTTTGACATCCCACCTCATGCCCGGCTGCGCCAGCAAAGCCTCGAGACGGCGCGCTCTTTCCGGCAAATTGTAGTAACCAGGTATGGAAAAGTCAGCATTGGGTAAAGGTTGCTGATTGGCCGATACGATAAAGCCACGTGCGGGATTGATTTCGTGCGGATTGTCAGCAAATTCAGTAAAGCCCAACTTGTTGGCCTCATCACTGGCGCCATCAAGAATAAAGGCGGGGTTGACACCTTGCGGCCTGCTGACCAGTTTTGCGGCGGCCCACCAGCCTATGTCGCCAGCAGCATTAGCCCAGACCACGTTCAAACCTGGTGCATGGATCTTGCTGGCGGCAACACCGGCCATATCCGATTTTTTGGCGCGTCCCAGTTCATAAAATGCTTCCAGCACAGGATTTTCTGTTTCCAGGAATGCCCACCACATCGCCACAGGCTTGCCCGCATACGCTTCACCAAGATTATCTTTGAACGCGTCAGTAATGATAGGGCCGTGCGGTGACCGACGCAGCTGCAATTTCAATGCCTCTGCACCTTTGACCTTGATGATTTCTTCACGACTCTGCATGTCGACCCATTTACCTTTGACCCATACCTGGTTGGGATTTTGTGGATTGACTTTTTCTGCGATCAAATCAAGATCGTCGTTTTGCAGCATGGTCAAAGTCCAGCCGTGATACGACTTGTGGCCCAACAGGGCAAACGGGTTCAGCGCCTGGTAATGACCATACAATTCAAACCCCGGCATGTTCAGGTGCGCCTCGTACCAGACAGCCGGTGCGGAATAGGCAATATGCGGGTCGCCTGCCAGCAAGGGCTTGCCGCTGGCGGTCCTGCTGCCAGAAACGACCCAGGCATTACTGCCTTCCATTTGTGGCAGGCCAAATTCTTCCAGCACCTCCTGACTGGTGCGTGCGATGCGCTGGAGCTTATCCCAGTCGGCCTGTTGCAAGGACAGTTGTGTATTGACTACCCCCCTGGGGTGCCATTCCAGATCAAAAATTCGCAAATAATCCGGCCCCAGCTTGTCTCGCACCATGGTCAATACAGGTTCGGTCCTGAATGCAGCTGCAAAGCTATAGGCCATATAGCCTGAGACTGCAACGGTATCCTCTGCTGTGAATGGGCGTTTGGGTATGCCCAGCAAATCAAATTCCAGTGGTGCTGCATGACCGGCCTGGAACTGGTTGATGCCATCCAGATAGGCATACAATGCCTTGACGGCTGCTGAATTCTTGTCGAGCCTGGCAACATACTCATCTGCGTGTTGACGCAAACCCAGGGTACGGAATAAGCGATCAGCATCCAGCAGTTTGGGGCCAAGAATTTCTGCCAGCTCACCGCGCGCCAGGCGGCGCGCCATCTCCATCTGGAACAGGCGATCCTGCGCATGGACATAGCCGAGAGCGCGATACAGGTCAGCCTCATTTTTTGCCTGTATATGCGGCACGCCACGCTCGTCATAATTGACAGTGACTTCAGCCTGCAGACCGGACAGGACGATTTCGCCGCTACGCTGTACACGCTTGCTGTATATATACAGGCTCACACCTGTAAATGCGATGACCAACAAACCAAGCAGGCTGAGTACAACCCATTTCAACAAGCGCTTCATCGTCCGGTTTCCCATTTGAAATCGTTTGATAATTTTACACTCAAGCCGGCGCAAAGGCAGATGCAAAGATCAGCGGACAATTAGTCACGCAAAACCTGACCAAACAACAGCGCCCGGCTTTACTGCGCACAGGCATACGCTTGAAAACCAGTCGAACACTAAACATATCTTTTTAACAATGACACTCATTCAAACCTGATCAGCATCAGTCTTTACAAGAACGAACACAAGCCGAAAATGCAAGGCCTGCTGACTATGCATACAGAAAAGGATAGACTGCTCTATTGATTTTAGCTGTTCCAGCAACATCTATTGGGCTTTAGCACGCGCTACAGAGCGCAAACAGATTCTTAGTCGTATTTAGTCACGATTCGCCCCAAGTCACCCACCCAGGACTGCGCATGACCCAGACACCTTCCAGCACTCCCACTGCCAGCCCCATTTCCGAGCGCAGCAGTTTTCAAACCCTGAAGGGCTTGCTGCCTTTTCTGAGCCCATACAAACGGCAATTCGTCCTGGCCGGCATAGCCCTGCTGGTTGCAGCCGGTGCCACATTGGCAATACCCTATGCCTTCCGCCAAATGATCGATCTTGGCTTTGGCGGCGGCGACCACAACATCAAGCATGTGGACCTGACCTTTATCGCCCTGTTTGGTGTCGCCTGCGTCCTCGGCATTGCGACGGCAGCCAGGTTTTACATGGTGTCCTGGCTGGGTGAGCGGGTCACGGCAGATATACGCAACGCAGTATATTCACATGTAGTGACGCAGAGCCCTGAATTTTTTGAGACTACCCAGACCGGTGAAGTGCTGTCACGCCTGACCACAGACACCACCCTGATACAGACTGTGGTTGGCACCAGTATCTCTATGGCCTTGCGTAACTTCCTGCTGTTTTTGGGTGGACTGGTGATGCTGTTCGTGACCAGCCCCAAGCTGTCATCGATCATCATCGTTATGCTGGCAGTTGTGGTCTTGCCCATCATTCTGTTTGGCAGGCGCGTACGTACGCTGTCGCGTGACTCGCAGGACAGGATCGCAGATGCATCGGCAATTGCCGGCGAGATTTTGAATGCCATGCCGACCGTGCAGGCATTTACCCATGAACATATAGAAGCCCGTCGTTTTTCCGGCAGCGTTGAAAGTGCATTCAAGACCGCCATGCGACGCATACGCGCCCGCTCCTTGCTGACGGTGATGGCGATCTTGCTGGTGTTTGGCGCCATCGTGTTTGTACTATGGCTGGGTGCACATGCGGTCATGCAAGGTCGCATGAGTGGTGGCGAACTGGGGCAATTCATCCTGTATGCATCGATAGTGGCCGGCGCCATTGGCGCTCTGTCAGAAGTCATGGGGGATGCCCAGCGCGCCGCTGGCGCGACCGAGCGCCTGCTGGAATTGATAGAAGTGAAATCCCCCATCCAAAACCCTGAGAAGCCACTGAGACTGCCTGCCCGCGCCGAACACGATGCCAGGGGCGCCGCACTGTCACTGCAAGACATAGAATTCCACTACCCTTCACGTCCCAAGACAGCAGCCCTGGCTGACCTCAATCTTGAGATACAGCCGGGCGAAACCGTAGCCGTGGTCGGTTCTTCCGGCGCTGGTAAAACTACCCTGTTCCAGTTGCTGCTCCGCTTTTACGATCCCCAGCATGGCACGATCAGGCTCGATGGTGTGAACATCCGCGATTTGACGTTGCATGATTTGCGTGATGCCATCGGCGTGGTGCCGCAAGACACCGTCATCTTTTCTGCCAACGCAATCGAGAATATCCGTTACGGTCGCGATGGTGCCAGCGATGCCGAAGTAATCGCCGCCGCCAGAATGGCTGCTGCGCATGAATTTATCGAGCGCTTGCCGGATGGTTATCAATCCTTCCTCGGTGAACGTGGTGTGCGCTTATCCGGCGGACAAAGACAGAGGATAGCAATTGCCCGCGCCTTGCTCAAAAACCCGCCCCTGCTCCTGCTTGATGAAGCCACCAGTGCGCTAGATGCTGAGTCAGAGAGACTGGTACAGGGTGCACTGGAAGTGGCCATGCAGGGCCGCACCACCCTGATCATCGCCCACAGACTGGCAACTGTGCAGCGCGCCAACCGCATCATCGTCATGGAACATGGTCGCATCGTGGAAACCGGCACCCATGCTTCACTGGTAGAACAAGGCGGAGTCTACGCAAAATTGGCCGCATTGCAGTTTGATCTCCATAAAAATGATGAATAAAAATTAGCCTGTAAAGCGTGGCAAAATAAGCATCTCATCAATAACAGATCCGCGGGAGACCATGATGAAAGGCTACATTACTCAGGGTACAAACGATATCGATCGTGCTGCGGCTTTTTACGATGCCGTGCTGGCAGAAATTGGCGCCAGGCGTTATATGGAGTCAGAAGGGTTCGTTGCCTGGGTTGTCAGCCCCAAGCTATTATCAAAGCCTCCAATGGCGAAGCCGCGACAGTGGGCAATGGCAGCATGACGGCGCTCGTTGTCAAAACTCCCGAGCAGGTGCAAGCCGTATACAACAAGGCGCTGGCGCTGGGCGGCATAGACGAGGGAGCGCCAGGCCCAAGAGGTGACAGCGGTTTTTATGCCGCCTATTTCCGCGACCTCGATGGCAACAAACTCAATGCTTTTTACATGGGTGGTTAGAGCTTCAGTATTCAGCACAGAGCTTATTCTTTCGCAGCATTGAGCGCGGCAGCAACTGTGCTCAGAATGCGCCGGGAAAACTCCTCATCCTCTTCCACACGCGCCAGGACAATGGCGCCCACCATGCTGGCGAAGGCCAGCATGGCTTTTTCTTCTTTCTGCTCAGCAGTCTCACCAGGCAATAAAGCAGCAAGGACAGTAATCAGTTCATGCGCCCCTTTGCTGGCCGCCTGACGCACTGGCCCGCTTTGCCTGGCCATATCCGAGCCCAGGGCAGCCAGGGTACACCCCCTGCCGGGTTTATCCCTGTGTGCAGGTGACAAGTAGTCACTGGCGATATGCGACAAGGCAGTATCAGGAGATTCTGCCTGCCATTTCTTCCAGCGCTCAGCCGAACGTCCGAGACTGAGTGCGCAGGTCTGGGCAATCAGGTCTTCTTTGGATGAGAAGTTTCCATAAAAGCCACCATGGGTCAGACCAGCCCCCTTCATCAGGTCGATCACGCTGACGCCGTCATAACCACGTTCACGGAAGAGTTGCGAGGCCACATCCAGAATGCGCTGCCGATTTTCATTTGCCTGTTCTCTGCTGACTTTCATGGCATTACTCCATCAATAAAATTCTCTTGACATTATAAATTATAAACGTAATATATACAATCATGATGACCATCATTTAAAATCCTGTATCGCCAATTCACTCATGGATGACACGATGAATACTGAAAGCAATCTGTTGCACAAGTACCCTGCCATCTGGCTGGTACTGCTGGGCACCGCCGGTACCTTTGCCCTCACCATGGGGACAAGGCAGAGCATGGGCTTGTTTCTGAGCCCCATGAACACGGCAACCGGCCTGGGGGTGGGTAATATCAGCCTGGCTTTCGCCTTCGGTCAATTGTGGTGGGGCTTGACCCAGCCCTTTGCCGGCGCCTTTGCAGATAAATTGGGGGCGGGTCGCGTCCTGTTTGCCGGCATATTGCTGGTGGCAATCGGCACCTTCATCACACCATTGATGACGACTACTGCCGGGCTGATCTTCGCCATTGGCATGCTGGCGGCAGGCGGTGCAGGCATGGCTGGCCCAGCGGTACTCATGGCGACAGCAACCCGCATGATCCCGACAGAAAAGCGTGGCATTGCCACTGGCATCGTCAATGCAGGCGGCTCTTTTGGTCAATTCCTGATGGCGCCCATCGCCATTGCTTTGATGAGCCAGTATGGCTGGAATAATGCCATGCAAATGATGGGGGTGATCGTCTTGCTGGCCCTGCCCGCTGCCTATCTGTTACGTGGCAGGCCTGTGCAAGCTGTCAGTGCTGGCCAGGTGCCTGTCAGCACGTCGAGGGCAATCTCCATCGCCTTGAAAAATCCCAGTTACCTGATGCTGGCGGGAGGCTTTTTTGTCTGCGGCTTTCATGTGGCCTTTCTCGCCACCCATTTACCGGGTGTCATCAGCCTGTGCGGTCTGCCAGCAGAATTTGGCGGCTGGGCGTTGGCCATACTGGGTCTGTTCAATATCATCGGCAGCATTTCCATGGGCTGGGCGGTGGGCAGGTGGCGCATGAAATCGCTCTTGTCGCTGCTGTATGCGACACGCGCACTGGCCGTTACCCTGTTTTTGCTGGCACCAAAAACCGGCACAGTGGTACTGGTATTTGCAGCCGTCATGGGTCTGACATTCTTGTCCACGGTGCCACCCACTGCGGGTCTGGTTGCCAAGTTTTTTGGACCGGCAAATATGGCCAGCCTGTTTGGCATCGTCATGCTGACGCATCAAATCGGCGGTTTCCTGGGCGCATGGCTGGGAGGCAAGGTACTGGAGGCCAATGGCAATTTCAATGTGCTCTGGTACGTCGATATCACGCTGGCCGTTGGTGCGGCATTGGTGCACATGCCCATACAGGAAAAACAACTGCAACTGCAGGCGGCATAAGCTGCTTGCAGTCGCGTGACTGGCAGGGTTTATTTGCTGCCCGGATAAACCTGCCTGCCACCCACCCAGGTTTGCAAGACCTTGATCTTGTAGATGTCTTTGACCGGCATATGCAAGAGGTCCTGATCAATCAGGATGAAGTCTGCCCACTTACCCTTCTCCAGGGTACCGAGGATATTCTCCTGGTGTGCCGCATAGGCAGCATCAAGCGTAAAACAGCGCAAGGCTTCGTGCACTGTCATGGCCTGGTTGGCATACCAGCCTTTTGCCGGCTGGCCCTGCATGTCCTGACGGGTTACTGCCGCATGCACACCCCAGAATGGATTGGGTGATTCTATGGGGAAGTCTGAACCACAGGCTATACGTGAGCCTTGCTCCAAAAAGCTGCGCCAGGCATAAGCACCCTTGATACGCTCGGCCCCTACCCTGTCTTCAGCCATATTCATGTCCGAGGTCGCGTGAGTAGGTTGCATGGATGGCAAAATGCCAAGTTGCCTGAAACGCGGAATATCAGACAGGGCAACGACCTGGGCATGTTCTATGCGATGGCGCAAATTGACCGACGCAGAAGCCGGCAGGCGCGCAAAACCATCAAGTATCTGGCGATTACCGGCATCGCCGATGGCGTGCACATTTACCTGGTAACCCTTGCTCGCGGCTTTTTCTATCATGGCTGCCATGTCATCTGCCGACTTGAACAGAAGACCCTGGGTATGCGGCGCATCAGAATATGGCGCCAGCAAGGCAGCACCGCGACTACCCAGGGCACCATCGGCAAACAGCTTGACGGCACGCAAGGCGTAATGATCATTGCCATAAGCAAGCAAGGGGCCCTGCTGCGCCGCTTTGTCGAAAAAACCGTCTGTGCCACGTATCATGCCGTAGATGCGGGTACTGAGTTTGCCCTGATCGGCATATTCCCTGAATAATCTGTCGGCTGATTCAGACACGCCGGCATCATGTGCACTGGTCACCCCAACTCTGGCCAGTTCCTGCAAGGCCAGGTCCAGTGCAGCTCTTTGCTCGGCTTCTGATGGCGGCGGTAAAACCTTGTCGACCAGCTTCATTGCCGCATCAATCAGTATGCCTGTAGGTTTGCCCTGCGCGTCTTTTTCTATCTTGCCGCCAGTTGGGTCAGGGGTTGTCTCATCTATCCCAGCCAATTGCATGGCGCGGCTGTTGGCCCAGCCTGCATGGCCGTCGACCCGGGATAGCCAGACTGGCCTGTCTTTGACCACAGCATCAATTTCTTGCGCAGTCGGGAAGCGCCCCAGCTTCCAGTTGGCCTGATTCCACTCACCGCCCATGATCCACTGGTGCTGGGGATAGCGTCGCGCATAGTCGGCGATTGCCTGCTGTGCCTGCGCAAGATCGGCGGTGGCACGCAGGCTGAGCTGCATCTGGCTGACGCCAAGGCTGAGGACATGGCCATGCGCATCTATCATACCCGGCAGCAGGGTCTTGCCAGCGCCATCAATGCGTGTCGCCCTGGGCAATTTTGCCGCCAAAGCAGCCACCTTGCCGATGTCGATGACCTTGCCTTGTTCATCGAAAGCGATTGCACTGAATTGTTGCAACTGGCCTTTCTGATTCAAGGTATAGCCGCGTACATGCGCAATGATCGTGTCAGCATGTGCCAGGCCTGCTCCACTCAGGGTCAGTGCCAAGATGCCGGACTTTACAGTGGTGAACTTTATTCTGCGCATATCGCATCCAGGAAATTGATCAGGCTCTGTATTGTATTTGAATATGATTTAACAACATCGCTTTTTGTACGTACAACAAGACCGGGGAAAACTGAAAACATGATCTGGCCTGACAAAAATCAAGATGAGTACGAAGACAATCAAATTCGATGACATTCATGACAATTCACTGAAATTAATAGAAATTAAGCAATCTTTGAAAGGAAATTGCTCATTCACATCATTACATTGACTGCTTTTTAGGCAAATTGACATGTAAATCTTGTCATTTGACTGACATTTTTCTTGACGCTGCAAACCGCACTTGCGTACACTCTCACGATCCTGCAATCCACGTCGACTATGGTCGATTAGACAATTATTTGCCTATGAAACGATTCCGACTCCATTCCGCAAGCCTGACAAGCCTATGCACTGCCACCCTGCTAGTCAGCCTGACGCCGCAAATATGTCTTGCTGACGCACCGGCAACGGCATTTTCGCTGGCATCGGCACCAGAAACCACAACCTCGGTACAAAATGCAACTCTGCCCGTCACCCTTGAATTGCCAGCCGACGTGGCCAATTTTGACTACACGGATAAAACCACGGACCTGTGGGAAAGAGTACGTAGCGGCTACGCCATCCCCGATCTGGAAAACCAGCTGGTAAGCAATCAGCTAGCCTGGTACAGCACCCGCACTGACTACATACTGCGTACCGTACAGCGCGGCTCGCGTTACCTCTATCATGTCGTCGAAGAGCTGGAAAAACGTGGCATGCCGACCGAACTGGCCTTGCTGCCCTTTATTGAATCCGCCTTCAACCCGCAAGCCATCTCCACTGCCAAGGCAACCGGCATGTGGCAATTCATGGCGGCGACGGGTCGTGACTTCAACCTCAAGCAAACCATGTTCAAGGATGACAGGCGTGGCGTGCTTGATTCAACGGACGCCGCACTGAATTACCTCGAAAAGCTGTATGGCATGTTCGGCGACTGGCAACTGGCGCTGGCGGCTTATAACTGGGGCGAAGGCTCGGTACAGCGCGCCATCAAGAAACAACAGGCAAAGGGCCTGCCGATAGACTTCCAGAGCCTGTCGGTGCACATGCCCAATGAGACCAAAAACTACCTGCCCAAATTGCAGGCAGTCAAAAACATCATTGCTCACCCAGAGCAATTCAACCTGGCGCTGCCCAAACTGGATAACCAGCCTTACTTTGTCACCGTAGAAAAAACCAGGGACATCGATGTACGCGTAGCAGCGCAGCTGGCAGAACTGTCCATGGATGAATTCACGGCGCTGAATCCGCAATTCAATCGTCCGGTGATTGCCGGCGACAGTAATACCAAGATACTGCTGCCAACAGATAATGCCGCGCTGTTCAAGACCAATCTCAACAAATGGCAAGGTCCACTGTCGAGCTGGTCTGCACACACAGTACAAAAAACCGAGCGCATAGAAACCCTGGCCAGCAAACTGGGCCTGAAACCGGAAGTTGTGCGTGAAGTCAATTTGATCCCGGCAAAAATGATGGTCAAAGCAGGATCGACTTTGCTGGTCCCCAAATCAGATAAATCGCCTGATCATGACATCTCGCTGGACATCGCAGAAAAAGCACAGATCGTCATTGAAAAAACCAGCATGCGCCAGGTCAGTTACAAGGTTGGCAAACATGAGAACCTCGCAGGTGTTGCCAAACGTTTCCGCGTCAGCATCGCAGAACTGAAGTCATGGAATCATCTCAAGCATGAGAACATCGCCCGCGGCCAGACCCTGCGCATACAAACACCTATCGTAACCCAGGTCAACCAGACGACAGTACAGGCGGTACAGGCAGGTCACCATGCTCCGGCTATCAAGGTGACGCATCGCCAGGCAGCACCAAGCCGCAGTGGCAAGTCACTGATTGCCCACTTCAAGGCCGGGCGTAAAAAACACGGCTGAGCTGACGGTACAGTACCTCTGTACGCAGGGCCTGTCAGTTTGATAAAATCGGACAGGCAATGAAAAAGGGTTCCCGACGGAACCCTTTTTTCAATTTGAAGCGACAGCTGACTTTCTCAGCATACCCTCACCGTGGTCAGGCAGACTGGGGAGATGAAATATGCATAAAGACATGTGTCACATGTATCAGGAAAGACTCCAGACATATTCGAGTTTGGTCCAGGCTTGTTGTGGTTTGCCATCTTTGGCGCCCGGTTTGAACTTGCAGGATGAATAAACTTTCTGTGTCGCCTTATCCAGGGCTTTGGAACCGCTGGATTTTTCCACCTTGGAATCAACAACACTACCATCCGGCCCAACCAGTACGGACAGCACCACAGTGCCGGTTTCTTCATTCATCAATGCAGATTTGGGATAAACAGCTTTTTCACAGGTTTGCTTGTCTACGGCGGGAGCGACTTCATTTGCAAAAGCAGAAACAGCAGAAACGCACAACAGGGATGCCAGGATAATTTTTTTCATGGGATAAAGTCAGGGAAAGTCGAACACGAATAATTGCCAGAGAGAGAAATTTCCATACGGAAACTTGCGCGTATTTTACTGCATGAATTTTCCACAAGGCAACATTTAATCGCTTAATTTTTATGCAGAAATGTCAAAAATTGTTCCCTCCACATGCACGCCGTGTTTTGTTTTCCAAAAACAACTTACAACCATACACAATTGTTGCCACAAGTCAGGAAAGCTTTGCTTTTTTACCTCTTCTCTACTAGCCTGAAGCAAGAGGCAAGCAAGCAACAAGAAAAACGCAGCTCATAAAAAATCATTTATATAATGAATGTAACCATAGGGAGACTTTACATATGAAACTCTTGAAACTGCTGGCCGCATTTCTGTTCATGACTCACATCAGCCTCGCATGGGCAGACGACAATCCTGCTGATGCCATTGCCATGGTCGACAAAGGACTGGCCTATATGCAGAAGAATGGTAAAGATGCCCTGGTGCAGGAAATCAATAACAAGAACCCGGAATTCATGAATGGTGCCATTTACCTTTCTGTACGCGGTCTCGATGGCATCATGGTTGCACATCCCATCAATCCCAAGCTGATAGGTAAAAACATGCTGGACCTGCCCGATGCTGACGGCAAATACTTCCGCAAGGACATCGTTGCCCTGGCCAAGAGCAAGGGCAAAGGCTGGGTTGACTATCGCTTCAACAATCCGGTCACCAAACAGATGGAAAACAAGAGCACTTATATAGTCCGCAGCAATGATGTGATACTCGAAGCCGGGATCTATAAAGGGAAGTAGAAAAATACCTGGTTACGCGCCTTTATTGTCCGAAATTAGCCCGTCACAGTAGCAATCGTAAAAATGGGCACGCTGCGTGCCCATTTTTACGTTCAAGGCCAGATCAAGAAATGATCCGGTACTGTAGCCACCAAGTTAAAAATTCAGTTCCATATAGCCTCCCTATATAGCCTCCCTATACAGCCCCCTACCCAGCACCTCATCCAGCGCCCTGCCAGTACATCCAGTTTGTGTACGATATCGTACAGACCGCGAGCTTGTCCTCCGGTAATTTTTACCTACCAACTCAGCTATCACTGCGCTGCAAGATTGATGCAATCACAAAGTCCAGGGTGTTGTGCTGGTCATCTGCATCTTATTGCAACTACTCCGCCTGACAAGGAGCAATCCTCATGACTTACCGTATACTGATTATTACCGGTGACATAGCTGATGGCACGACACTGGCAGAAACACTGTGCACAGCCAAAGACCAACATTACAAGGTCGATATAGCCTGGCAGCTGGCTGACGCCATCCAGCGTCTGCAAGGAACACATATGGACGCCATACTGGTCAACCTGGCACTGCCGGATAGTCAGGGGCTGGCGACTCTCAATGCACTGACTTCTGCAGCGCCACAAATCCCCATCGTGACCTTGTGTGGTAACGACGACGCTCTGGCCATCGAAGCCCTGCGTTACGGCGCCCAGGGATATCTGTTCAAGGAACACTACAGCAGTTACCTGGTCTCACAATCATTGCGCCAGATTTTGCGTCATAAAGTTCTCGATGAATCGGCCTACAGGGAAAAAGCACGCGCAGAAATAACGCTCAACTCCATCAGCGATGCCGTGATAGGCACGGACATGGCAGGCAATGTCGACTACCTCAATGTGGCGGCTGAGCATATAACCCAATGGACCAGGGATGAAGCACGTGGCCACCCTATCAGCGTTGTCATGCCCCTGATTCACAGCGATACGCGCGAGCCAAAACCGAATCCGGTTGAACTGGTCCTGCAACAGGACAAGGCCACTACACTGACACCAGGGACCATACTGCTGCGGCGCAATGGCAGCGAAGTCGCCATAGAGGATTCAACCGCGCCCATCCATGATTCTAGCGGGAGGATTGCCGGCGCCGTCATGGTATTCCATGACGTCACGGCAACCCAGGCCATGGCGCAGAAAATGGCTTACCTTGCGCAGCATGACTTCCTGACTGATCTGCCTAATCGTGTCCTGCTCAATGACAGGATAGAGCAGGCTATCAGCCTGGCAAGACGCAACGATACCCAGGTGGCCGTGCTCTTTCTTGATCTCGACAACTTCAAACACATCAATGACTCATTGGGTCATGCAACCGGTGACAAACTGCTGCAGTCAGTGGCAGAACGTCTCAGTGCCTGTGTGCGTCATTCAGACACGGTCAGTCGTCAGGGCGGTGATGAATTCGTGATACTGGTGACGGAAGAAAAATCGGCAGAAAAGGCAGCAGTCGTCGCCGACAAGATATTGAGTTCACTGGCTGAGCCGCACAAAATAGCCAAGAATGACTTGCATATCACCACCAGCATAGGGATCAGCCTTTACCCGGCAGACGGGCAGGATGCCGGGACCCTGATCAAAAATGCCGACACCGCAATGTACCAGGCCAAGGAAAAAGGGCGCAACAATTACCAGTTTTTCAAACCCGAGATGAACGTACGTGCGGTAGAGAGACAGATCATAGAAGCCAATCTGCGACTGGCCCTGGTCAGAAAAGAATTCGTACTGCACTACCAACCCAAGATCAATCTGACGACCAACGACATCACCGGTGCTGAAGCACTCTTGCGCTGGTCACATCCCGAATGGGGCCTGGTATCACCGGTACGCTTCATTACCATCGCGGAGGAATGCGGTGTCATCATCCCCATAGGCCGCTGGGTGCTGCAGGAAGCATGCGCGCAAACCAGACGCTGGCAGGATGAAGGCCTGAAAATAGATTCCATCTCCGTCAATATTTCTGCCGTTGAATTTCGCCGCCAGGATTTTGTTGAAGCCGTACGCAGCATCCTGAACAAGACCGGCCTGGACGCACATTGCCTGCAACTTGAAATCACCGAAAGCGTCCTGATGCGTGATGCAGAAAACAGTATCGCCATACTCCAGCAATTGAAAGACATGGGTATACAACTGGCGGTCGATGATTTTGGCACCGGCTATTCCAGCCTGAGTTACCTGAATCAGTTCCCGATTGATGTCCTGAAAATCGACCAGTCATTTGTCAATGAGATAGGCGCCGGCAAGACCGATGGTGATGGCGCCATCGTCAGTGCTGTCATTGCAATGGGTAACAGCCTGAAACAAAAAGTCATCGCAGAAGGTGTAGAGAATCCAGGGCAGCTGCGTTTTTTGAAAGACCAGCAATGTGAAGAAGGACAAGGGTATATATTCGCCAGACCACTTGCGGCGGATCATTTCGCAAAAATGCTGCGGGTAAGAATTACGGCACATGCTCCAATACCCGTGTTGATGCCGGTTTGAAGGCCTGACAAAAAAAGGACATGCAAGCATGTCCTTTTTACTTAAAGCCGGTGAATAAGAAAATTATTCGTAATCACTGACAGGTATGCAGGAACAGAACAGGTTACGGTCGCCATAGACATTGTCTGCACGACCAACCGGCGCCCAGTACTTCTGCTTGCGCAGCGAAGCTACCGGGTAGGCGGCGACTTCACGACTGTATGCATGAGGCCATTCATTGGCGACCAGCACTTCTGCCGTATGCGGTGCAAATTTCAGTGGATTGTCCTTGGCGTCAAATTCACCGCTGGCCACTTTGGCGATTTCTTCACGGATGCAGATCATGGCATCAATGAAGCGGTCAAGTTCGGCTTGTGATTCGCTTTCTGTCGGTTCTATCATCAAGGTGCCAGGCACAGGGAAGCTCATGGTCGGTGCGTGGAAGCCAAAGTCGATGAGGCGCTTGGCCACGTCTTCATTGCTAATGCCAGTGGCATCAGTCAATGGACGCAGGTCCAGGATGCACTCATGCGCGACCAGACCATCATGACCGCTGTACAGAACAGGATAATGCGGGGCCAGGCGCTTGGCGATGTAGTTGGCCGCCAGGATGGCGGTTTCTGTTGCGTCTTTCAGACCTTGTGCCCCCATCATGGCGATATACATCCAGGAGATAGGCAGGATGCTGGCAGAGCCGAAAGGTGCAGCACTGACGGCAGAAATGCCGTCTTCACCGCGTACGTAACCAGTTGATTTCTGGTTGGGCAGGAACTTCGCCAGATGTGCGCCAACTGCAACCGGACCTACGCCTGGGCCGCCACCACCGTGAGGGATACAGAAAGTCTTGTGCAGGTTCAGGTGGCTGACGTCGCCACCGAACTTGCCAGGGGCTGCCACACCAACCAGTGCATTCATGTTGGCGCCGTCGACATACACCTGGCCACCGTGGCTATGCACGATGTCACACAATTGCTGTATGCCCTCTTCAAACACACCATGCGTGGATGGATAGGTCACCATTACTGCTGCCAGATTGGCGCTGTGTTTTTCTGCCTTGGCTTTCAGGTCATCGAGATCAACGTTACCCTTGTCATCACAGGCAACCACGACCACGTCCATGCCGACCATGCTGGCCGATGCCGGATTGGTACCGTGGGCAGAAGACGGGATCAGGCAGATGTTACGATGTGCTTCACCACGGGATGCATGGTAAGCCTGGATCACCAGCAAGCCTGCATATTCACCTTGCGAACCGGCGTTCGGTTGCAGGGATACGGCGTCGTAACCGGTTGCTGCGCACAGCATGGCCTCAAGCTGGTCTATCATTTCACGATAACCGACGGTCTGGTCATCAGGGGCGAAAGGATGGATACTGGAAAACTCCGGCCAGGTCACGGGTATCATTTCGCTGGTGGCATTGAGTTTCATGGTGCAGGAACCCAGCGGTATCATGGTGCGGTCCAGCGCCAGGTCCTTGTCAGCCAGGCTGCGCAGGTAGCGCAGCATTTCATGCTCGGAATGATAGCGATTGAAGGTCGGGTGCGTCAGGTAAGCCGTGCCACGGGTCAGTGCTGCCGGGTAGGCATCGTTGACGGCAGCTTCAATCGCAGCGAAGTCCAGCCGGCCAGTGGCACTGGTGGCCTTGGCGAAGATGCCCCACAGGGCTTCGATATCTGCACGGGTAACAGTCTCGTCCAGCGAAACACCAACCTGGGTAGCACTGATTTTGCGCAAATTGTAGCCTGCTGCCTCGGCTGCCTGATGGCAGGCTGCCGCATCGGCAACATTGATCGTCAGGGTATCAAAATAAGTACTGTTGACAATAGACAGACCCAGTTGCTTCAAGCCACCGGCCAGCACGCCTGTCAGGCGGTGCGTGCGCAAGGCGATCTGGCGCAAGCCAGCAGGGCCGTGGTACACGGCATACATGGAAGCAATGACAGCCAACAGAACCTGGGCAGTACAGATGTTGGATGTTGCTTTTTCACGGCGGATATGTTGCTCGCGTGTTTGCAGGGCCAGGCGATAAGCCTTGTTGCCTTGCGCATCAATGGTCACACCGACCAGACGGCCAGGCATGCTGCGTTTGAAGGCATCGCGCGTACCCATGTAACCGGCATGCGGGCCGCCAAAACCCAACGGCACACCAAAACGCTGACTGTTACCAACGACCACATCTGCGCCCCATTCACCAGGGGAAGCGATCAGGGTCAAGGCCAGCAGGTCAGCAGCAGCGATCACCATTGCGCCCTTGGCATGCATGGCGGCGGCATATTCGCGGTAGTCACGGATGGAACCATCTACACCTGGGTATTGGAGCAGGACGCCGAAGCATTCATTGTCCAGCGCTTCTGTACCAGCGCAGCTGCGTACTTCTATGCCCAGCGGCTTGGCGCGGGTTTCGATGATTTCACGGGTTTGTGGTAGTACGTCGTCAGCGACATAAAACACATTGGACTTGGATTTGCCAACGCGCTGTATCAGCGTCATGGCTTCGGCAGCTGCCGTACCTTCATCAAGCATGGATGCATTGGCGATGTCCATGCCAGTCAGGTCGGTAATGACCTGCTGGAAGTTCAGGATCGCTTCCAGACGGCCTTGCGAAATTTCTGGCTGATAAGGTGTGTAAGCGGTATACCAGGCAGGGTTTTCAAAAATATTGCGCAGGATGACGCCAGGCGTGTGAGTATTGTAATAACCCTGACCGATCAGTGACTTCAGGACACGATTCTTGGATGCCAGGGCTTTCAGGGTAGCCAGTGCTTCCGTTTCGGATTTGGCTTCAGTGAACTGCGCCAGCGGCAATACGTCGTGACGGCGGATGTTTTCCGGGACGATGGCGTCAATCAGGGCATTGCGGTCGGCATAGCCCAGGGTTTTCAGCATGGCGGCCTGTTCAGCTTCAGATGGGCCGATATGACGGGCGATGAAAGCATCGTGTGCTTCCAGTTGTGACAGTGAGGGACGGGTCATGATATGTGCGGTGCGGGAGAATAAACTGGCCAGGCCACAGGCCGGGCAACAAAATCAAAAGACTGGAACAGGCTATAAACGCAAAGAGGTGGCACAGGCCACCTCCGCGTAGATCAATCAGGCTATGTTCTTGGCGTAAGCTTCTGCGCTCAACAGGCCGTCTACATCAGCGATGTTGGCAGGCTTGAGTTTGAACAGCCATGCAGCAAATGCGTCGGCATTGATGGATTCTGGCGCATCGGCCAGTTCTTCATTGATGGCAACTACTTCACCGGTCACTGGTGCATAGATGTCGCCCGCAGCCTTGACGGATTCAACCACGGCACAGTCCTTGCCTTTTTCCAGTGATGTGCCAACTTTTGGCAAATCAACAAACACGATGTCGCCCAGGGCGTCTTGTGCATAGGCCGTGATGCCGACGGTGATGGTGCCGTCTGCTTCGGTGCGCACCCACTCGTGGGATTCAGTGTATTTCAGGTCTGCTGGTACGTTCATGTTGGACTCCGGATAAATGTTATTTCAATAGAATGTTTAATTGTATTTTTTACAGACTGTCTTCTGATCAGGCAACCAGGATCTTGCCGTTCCGCACGAAAGGCAATTTCACGACACTGGCAGCCAGTTGCTTGTCACGTATCACGACATGGACAGTATCGCCGACAGTCACGCCCATAGGCAAGCGCGCCAGAGCAATCGCCTGTTGCATGGTGGGGCTGAATGTACCGCTGGTGATTTCACCTTCACCCTGGGCGCAGACCACTTTCTGATGGGCGCGCAGGATACCGCCTTTTTCACGCAGGACCAGACCGAGGAACTGGGCATTCTGGCCTTTTTGCTGCAAGGCTTGTTTTCCGACAAAGTCACGCTCGCTGACCAAGTCAATGGTCCAGGCCAGACTGGCGTCGAGCGGGTTGACGCTTTCATCCATGTCCTGGCCGTACAGGTTCATGCCTGCTTCCAGACGCAGGGTGTCACGTGCGCCGAGGCCGGCAGGTTTAACGCCAGCAGCAGCCAGGGCATTCCATAATTCAGTCACGCGATCAGCAGAGACGGCGATTTCAAAGCCGTCTTCACCGGTATAGCCGGTGCGCGCCACCATGACTTCGCCAAAGGCAGTGTCAGCGACGATCACAGCATTGAAAGGTTTGATTTCTGCGCTTGCAGCTTTGGTTTCTGGCAGCACTTCCCAGGCTTTGGCACGGGCATTCGGGCCCTGCACTGCCACCAGGGCAAATGCATTGGCGCCGTCACGGCGCTGGGTGATGGTCAGGCCGCTATTGGTCTCTGCATTGCGTGCCTGCATCCAGGCGATGTCTTTTTCTGCTGTGCCGGCGTTGACGACCAGGCGGAACCAGTTTTCATTGAAGAAATAGATGATGAGGTCGTCAATGACCGTGCCTTCAGGCTTCAACATGCAGGAGTACAGTGCCTTGCCGGCCACCTGCAACTTGTCGACATTATTGGCGACCAGGCCGCGCAAGAAACTGCGTACATTCTCGCCCTGCAGATCAACGACGCACATATGGGATACATCAAACATGCCGCAATCGGTGCGCACTGCATGATGCTCTTCGATTTGGGAACCATAGTTGACAGGCATGTCCCAGCCGCCAAAATCAACCATTTTTGCGCCAGCCGCACGATGGGCTGCATTGAGGGGAGTTGCCTTGAGTGATGTCGCTGCTTGCGTCATGAATGCCTCATTACCGGGTTGAAGGGACGAACAAGCGCATGTTGACGGGATGAATCGTCACATGCGCTGAAATCGCATACCCCTCTGTCCTGGTACCTGAGAGATTACGGGGGCATTGTATGTTTGCTTTCCCGCGCGCACCTTCGGTGGGTAGTCTGGCTCATTTCACATGTACGCCGCTACCACTCTCCAGAGTTGGGGCAACTTTTAACTACCCCGTCGATCGGTCCTTTTGCCTGAGAGTTTTTTGGGTATTAGCCCCTTCGGCGGCAACTTTCGTCGCTCTCTCCCGATCAAGTAGCGCGATTATATAAGGCTTGTCTGTGCTTGGATAGTTTGACGCATAAATATTTATGCAAAAACGTATATCGGACCTGAACTGCTTGGCAGATTGATAAAAACCGACCTGCAAAATGCACCCAAACCATGTCTGACCCAAGCGGCAAAGAGTCCGAAGAAGCATCAGCACGTTAAAACGTTGCAAGTTAACAACGTTTCAATCATTTCAAAATTTCGGGAATATGCTGGCTCAGACAGGCTTGCAAAGCCAAGGAAAGGACATCAGCGCAGCTGCAGGAACTTTTGTATCGTCGCCAGAACTTGCTTGCGCGACAATGGTTTGGTCAGAAAACCCTCGCAGCCGACCTGCTGGGCCAGGGGCTGTTTATAGACAAAACTCTTGTCGACCAGAAAAATCACGGTCGCCCTGCGGTCCGTGTTCTGTTTTTTCAACTCACCGCATAGGCGATAAGGGTCGATATCTGGCGTGGAAGTATTAATCATCGTCATGGCGTGACGATTATTTTTGTCCAGCATCAAGGCGCTGCGCTCATCCGTTGCCAGCGTCACGGTAATGCCATATTTATCCATGATCATGGCCACATATTCACGGAAGCGCATGTCCTTGTCGACGATCATGATGCCGCCACGGGGAATATTGGGCCGGCGCATCTTCTGGTATTCAGCCGGGTCAGTCAGGTCCATGTCCAGGCGTTCACGACGACGACGCTCGGGCACCGCCACCTCGCTAAAGGCAGCCAGGGTGGTCAGCAAGAGCTGGCGCCTGTCTATCAGCTCATCAAGCACATCGAACAGCTTACGCCAGCGTATCGGGCGCGGCATGGAAGGATAATTAAGGTTGACTTCGGTCTTACCAATAAGCAATACTGGCTGCGCGCCACCCAGGTTCAGGTCGGACAGGGTTGCCAGGGCCTTTAAATCTTCCGCATTGACAATATGTATGTCAGCATCTTGTAGACTACCGGTTTTTAATACCAGATAGCGATAGCCCTTCTCGCGCAGCACGGCAAGAACGGTTGAAAAGGTTTCTTCCTCTTTTGGGGAAAATCCAAGCAGTCGGATCGCGATCGTTGGAGTTTTTGTTGGCATCGTTTTTCCATCTACACATTGCAGCTACAATCATTGCAGCTACAATAGCTGCAAAAACGCTGCAAGAATACAGCCTAATTCTGCCAGTCCCGCAAAAAAATTGCAAAACATCATCAAAAAATTAACCAAAACAACAGATTTTCATTCGCATGGCCACTAAAAAAAATACTTCTCCGTCCGACTATAGCGAATCATCCATCCGAGTACTCAAAGGCCTGGAGCCGGTCAAACAAAGACCGGGGATGTATACCCGCACAGAAAACCCGCTGCACATCATCCAGGAAGTCATCGATAATGCCTCTGACGAAGCATTGGGCGGGCATTGCAAGAACATCCTGGTCACCATCAATGCTGACAATAGCATCAGTGTGGAAGATGACGGTCGCGGCATCCCGGTAGGTTTGCATCCTGAAGAAGGTGTGCCCACTGTCGAAATCGTGTTCACCCGCCTGCATGCAGGCGGCAAGTTTGACAAGGGTTCAGGCGGCGCCTATGCCTTCTCTGGCGGCCTGCACGGTGTTGGCGTATCTGTCACCAATGCCCTGTCAAAGCGGCTGGAAATCACCGTCTGGCGCGAAGCTGGCCTGCACAACCTGACTTTTGCCAACGGCGACGTGATAGAACCGCTGCGCAGCCAGCCTATCCCACGTGGCGACAAGAAGAATGGCACGCGTGTCACCATCTGGCCCGACGCCAAGTATTTTGACAGCGCCAACATCCCTCAGGCTGAGTTACAGCGGCTGCTGCGCTCCAAGGCAGTCCTGTTGCCAGGGGTCAAAGTAACCCTCACCAATGCCAAGTCCGGTGAAAGCCAGACCTGGCAATATGACCAGGGCCTGCGTGGCTACCTGACTGAAGCCCTGGCGCAATCTTCGCATGGCGAACCGCTGATCCCGCTGTTTGAAGGCGAACAGTTCGCCACCTCGGAAAGTGAAGGCTTTGCCGAAGGTGAAGGCGCGTCCTGGGTTGTCGCCTGGACAGAAGAAGGCAATGTAGTGCGTGAATCCTACGTCAACCTGATCCCTACTCCGGCAGGTGGCACCCATGAATCCGGTCTGCGTGAAGGCCTGTTTGGTGCAGTAAAGAGTTTTGCAGAAATGCACTCGCTGCTGCCCAAAGGCGTCAAGCTTTTGCCGGAAGACGTGTTTGCCCGCGTATCGTTTGTGCTGTCGGCCAAGGTGCTGGACCCGCAATTCCAGGGCCAGATCAAGGAAAGGCTGAACTCGCGTGATGCAGTACGCCTGGTCTCCTCCTTTGCCAAACCACCACTGGAGCTGTGGCTCAATTCCCATGTGGAATACGGCAAAAAACTCGCTGAACTGGTCATCAAACAGGCGCAGTCGCGCCTGCGCTCTGCTCAGAAAGTCGAAAAGAAAAAATCATCGGGCGTGGCCGTCCTGCCGGGCAAACTGACTGACTGTGAATCAAGCGACACGGACCGCAACGAGATCTTCCTGGTCGAGGGTGATTCTGCCGGTGGCTCTGCCAAGATGGGCCGTGACAAGGAATTCCAGGCCATCCTGCCCCTGCGCGGCAAGGTGTTGAACTCATGGGAGTCCGAGCGTGACCGTCTGTTTGCCAATAACGAGATTCATGATATCGCCGTCGCCATCGGGGTTGATCCGCATGGTTTGAATGAAATCGTCGATATGAGCAATCTGCGCTACGGCAAGATCTGCATCCTGTCAGATGCAGACGTTGACGGCTCACACATCCAGGTCCTGCTGCTGACCCTGTTTTTCAAGCACTTCCCACAACTTATCGCACGTGGCCATATCTGTGTGGCAAGGCCGCCACTGTTCCGCGTTGATGCACCGGCACGCGGCAAAAAGCCTGCGCAAAAGATTTATGCCCTCGATGAAGGTGAACTGATCGCCATCGAAGACAAGTTACGCAAGGACGGCGTCAAGGATGGTGCATGGAGCATCTCCCGCTTCAAGGGTCTGGGCGAGATGAATGCCGAGCAGTTATGGGAAACCACCATGAACCCGGATACACGCCGCCTCCTGCCCGTGTCCCTGGGTGAATTCGATCAGGCATTTTCAGAGAGCCGCTTCAATATGCTGATGGGCAAAGGCGAAGCCGCCGCCCGCCGTGCCTGGATAGAAGAACATGGCAATGCCGTTGAAGCCGACATTTAAGAAGCCGCTGATTAAGCTACTGCGCGACGTGATTTTGGGCCTGCGATGCTCGCCGTACAGTCGTACGACTGCGCTTCTTAACCCAAACTAACGCCACTCGCTACGCTTACTCAGCAACTTCTGAACAGCTATATGGAATATAACAGCATCAAAAATACGAAAAAGAATTATGAGCGAACAAGCCAATTTATTTGATCAAACCCCACCGCCACCTGGCGATGGCGAAGCACTGACCCTGGCAACTTTTGCCGAGCGTGCCTATCTCGACTATGCGATTTCTGTCGTCAAAGGTCGCGCCCTGCCCGATGTCTGCGACGGTCAAAAACCGGTACAGCGCCGCATCCTGTACGCGATGAATGAGCTGGGCCTGAACTCTGCGGCCAAGCCACGCAAATCTGCCGCCGTGGTTGGCGACGTACTGGGCAAACTGCACCCGCATGGTGACCAGTCCGTGTATGACGCCCTGGTACGCATGGCCCAGGATTTTTCGCTGCGCTATCCCTTAATCGACGGTCAGGGTAACTTTGGCTCGCGTGATGGTGACGGTGCAGCAGCCATGCGTTATACCGAGGCCCGCCTGACGCCAATCTCCAAACTGCTGATGGATGAAATCGACCAGGGCACGGTCGATTTCCAGCCCAACTACGATGGCACGACGGAAGAACCCAAGCTGCTGCCGAGCCGCCTGCCCTTTGTGCTGCTCAACGGCGCATCCGGTATCGCCGTTGGCCTGGCGACAGAAATCCCTTCGCACAACCTGACAGAAGTCGCCAAAGCCGCTGTTGCCCTGATACGCAACCCGAACATGAAGCATGCCGAGCTGATGGAATACATCCCCGGCCCGGACTTCCCCGGTGGTGGCCAGATCATCACGCCGACATCGGCCATTGCCGACATCTATGCGACTGGTCGCGGCAGCATGAAGGTACGTGCCCGCTGGAAGATAGAAGAAATGGCGCGCGGCCAGTGGCAGGCAGTCGTTACTGAACTGCCGCCTGGCACCTCTTCACAAAAAGTACTGGAAGAAATTGAAGAACTGACCAATCCCAAGATCAAGACCGGAAAGAAAACCCTTTCACCAGAACAGGCAGCATTGAAACAGGTGATCCTGTCGGTACTTGATGGTGTGCGTGATGAGTCAGGCAAGGATGCGCCAGTACGTCTGGTGCTGGAACCAAAATCCAAAAATCAGGACCAGGGCGAGTTCATGCAGATGCTGCTCGCCCATACTTCACTGGAAACCTCGGCTTCCATTAATCTGGTGATGATAGGCGGCGATGGCCGACCCCGCCAGAAAGGTTTGCTCGACATCATCAGCGAGTGGATCGCCTTCCGCTTCACCACAGTTACCCGCCGCACCCAGTTCCGCCTGAAAAAGGTCGATGACCGCATCCACATCCTCGAAGGCCGCGAAGCAGTTCTGCTGAATATTGATGAAGTCATCCGCATCATCCGTGAATCTGATGATCCCAAACCGGCATTGATCACTGCATTCAAACTGTCAGATATCCAGGCCGAAGACATACTGGAAATTCGCTTGCGCCAGTTGGCACGTCTTGAAGCGATCAAGATCCAGCAGCAACTTGATGAATTACGTAAAGAAAAAGCCGGCCTGCACGACCTGCTCGACAATCCTTCATCGATGAAGCGCATGATCATCAAGGAAATCGAAGCCGATGCCAAGCAATATGGCGATGCACGCCGCACCCTGATAGAAGAAGCCGCCAAGGCATCCGTTGAGCAAAAAGTCATTGATGAGCCGGTGACCGTCGTCATCTCTGAAAAAGGCTGGGTACGCGCCCGTACCGGCCATGGTCACGACAATGCCCAGTTCAGCTTCAAGGCTGGCGACAGCCTGTACGGCACCTTTGAATGCCGCACGGTGGATCAGATGCTGGTATTTGGTTCAAATGGCCGCGTCTATTCCGTCGCCGTCTCTGCCCTGCCCGGCGCACGTGGCGACGGTGTGCCAGTCACCACGCTGATAGACCTGGCGGCAGGCAGCAAAATCCTGCATTACTTCGCAGGCAGCATCGATATCAACCTCTTGCTGGCATCGACCGCAGGCTATGGTTTTACCGCCAAACTCGGCGACATGGTCGGCCGCATGAAAGCCGGTAAAGCCTTCATGACACTGGAAGAAGGTGACCTGCCATTGCCACCTGCCATCGTGGCGGAAGATGCCAGCGCCATTGCCTGCCTGTCAGAAAAAGGCCGCCTGCTGGTCTTTGGCCTGACAGAAATCAAGCAACTGTCCAGCGGTGGCCGTGGCGTAATTCTGATGGAACTCGAAGACAAGGAAAGCCTGCTGTCGGCGCAGGCCATCAGCCAGCGTGGTGTACGTGTCATAGGCCTGGGTCGCGGCGGCAAACCACAGGAAGTCAGCCTCAGCGCCAGCGGGCTTGGCATCCACATAGGCAAGCGCGCACGCAAAGGTAAGGCGCTGGAAGCGAAGATCAAGGCTTCTGGCTTGCAGAGGATTACGGCCAAAGAATGATCATTCCTTAGTCTTGAAACAAGAAGCCCGGTTTCTGACCGGGCTTTGTTTTTTAGCTATCCCAACTGCTCTGACATACGGGTTTCATCGGGAGACGCGCGAAGAAATTGATATTTTCGTGCTCGATTTACCAGACTCTTATTCATTCCCCATATCTCAAACTTGTCATTCCTGTGCAGTACGTACGGACGCTGAGCAAGTCCATTTTTCAGCAAGGCTTTGCATTAACGTCGCAACACCAACAACTTCGCAGGCAGCCAGTTCAACACCGTAATGAGCCACTTCATCTGCCAAGGGAACACAAGTCTGTCACGCCGCTGTGCAATCGCCTCAACAATCAAAGCTACAGCCTTTTCTTCAGGCATGATGAACGGTTTATGACTGGCATCACCCTCATTCAATGCACGCAGTTTTGCGGTATCAATATAGCCGGGCACGATGGCGGTGACGGCAACTGAAAAAGGTTTCAAGGCAATGCGGTAGGTATCGCACAAACTCAGCACACTGCGTTTGGTGGCGCTATAGAGCGAAGCACCGGGATAATCATGCAGCAATCCGGCAATGGAAGATACGGCGACCAGCTGACCTGATTTTTGCTTCAGCATTTTTTGCGATGCCAGCTCGAATGCGTGAGCAAGACCGCTGACATTGGTTTGCAACATGTGCATGGTACTGGCAACATCGAGCACATGGCTGCGGGTATTGTAGTAGATACCTGCAGTGACGATGAGCAGGTCCATCCTTTTATCAGCAACAGTAAATGCTTCCATGGCCTGCGCAATGGCGTCCCTGTCGGCGATATCGAACTGGTAAGCATGCAGCTTTGGAGACGTCGTTTCAAGATCATTCGGCAGGCGTTGCAGGTCACGTCCGCAAACTGCCACCCTGTCACCGCACTTCAGGTAGTGACGCGCCAGCGCCAGACCTATGCCGCTGGTGCCGCCGATGATCATGATATTCATCAGACCATGCCCCTGCTGTAACGGTCACGATTGCGTATGCTGGCTTCGTCATATTCTTTCTGCCTGGTCATTGCTTCCATGCCTCGGGCATAGCCATATTGCCACTGGGTGTCCATCATCGCGACATAGTCGGCGTGGGTGACAGGCATGAGCAGGCGGATGCGGTTGTGACGCCAGTCCAGTTTCTTTTGAGCTGATTCTTTGGCCAATACGTCTGCGACATCGGAAGTATCTATGCGCACATCAACAGGCTGTCCATTGACATAGCGCAGGCGGGCATTGCCATCAAGGCCCAGTACTGAACGCCAGGCGGGAATGGAAAAAGCCTGGTCAAAACTTTGCTTGAATTCCATCATGACTTCATCTGCAAGCTGCCTGGCAATTTCTATGGGGAAGAGATCAAGCACACCGCCAAAATAATTTTCCCCTTCGTGACTGAGGCAACGGAAATAAAACATGTCAGTGATCGATATGCGCGCCGCCAGACTGGTCGCAGTCGCAGTGTCGAGCACTATATCGTCAGCGATGGCATGTTCCCCCCAGCGCTTATCTGCCAATGGTGACTTCATGCCGTCAAGCAGTGCGGCTGCTCTTGGGTCACAAAACACGGTTTCGGCAAACAGTTTGCGCTGGCCTCGTGGCTGCCCGGCTTCTGCCTCTGTAAACAGGAGCTTGCCGCCGACAATGGCGCTTGCCACAGACTGCTCGCTTGCAGGTGTGGCGGGCAAAGGCAGGATCGGCGGGATTTCAAACAGGTATTCGTTGAACAGATCAGGTATGGTCCTGGCCGATTCGCGTAAAAAGCCGCGCTTTGCCGCCAGGGCAAGGGCGCGGACTATGCCCGCCCTCGGCGATGACTTCAGCCCGCACCAGAACCGGTACATGTCTTCAGAGGTCAGCCAGTCCCTGCGGCTCTGATCGTCGGGCAAACCGGCAATGATGGAAGCTGCCAGTGCCCCGCCGCAACTGGCCAGCAGTATGTCGGGTGCACGACCAGCTTCGCAGGCTGCCGCGTACATCCCCAGGTAAATACCAAAACGAAAGCCCCCGCCAGCAAATACCATGCAGCGTTTATATTTTTTTGCTTGATTCATACTGCTAAAATACCACACTGTTAAGGCAAACAATATCTTACATGTCGCCTCCCCCTGCAACTGTGTCACAGCGCTGGCGTTATTTGTTGCTCAATGTGCTGGTATTCGGCCTGTGTTATCCGAGCGCCAACCTGCTGGCGCACAAGGCAGGCATAACACGCCATGCCGCCCTGCCGTTTGAAACGGCCATCCCTTTCCTGCCGTGGATGATTATCCCCTACATGAGTTCGGGCCTGTTTTTTTGCCTGGTTTTCCTGATGGCGGGCAGCCAGAATCAATTGCGCATACTCGCCCAGCGCATGCTGCTGGCAACTGTGCTGGCGTCGCTGGTGTTCATCATGTATCCGCTGCAATACAGCTGGGGGCGGCCGGTTATTGCACCAGGCTGGCTTGCCAGCCTGTATGCTTCGCTCGATATCATGGATAAACCATATAACCAATTGCCGTCCCTGCATGTGGCGTATTGTCTGTTGTTCTGGCAAAGCCTGCGGCTGCGCATACGTCCCGGCCCGGCTCGTATCTTGCTGGCAACGTGGCTACTGTTGACCGCTGTCTCGACGGTTTTCACTTACCAGCACCATGTGCTGGACGTCTTTGGCGGTATCGCGCTGGCCCTGTTTTGCATGTGGGCTGTCGAACTCAGGGTCAGTGAGGCTCAGGTGGCTTTCTATTACCTGATGATGGCCGGCATCGTCCTGGCTGTCGGCGTATGCGGTCTGCATAGCTGGCTGGCATTTTACCTAGCGTGCAGCCTGTCGCTGGTGGCGCTGGCTTACCTGCGGCATGACAGTCATTTTCTGCACAAGTGTAAAGGCCGACATCCATGGTGGATATGGTTATTGTATGCGCCCTATTTATCCGGTTATCAACTGACCTGGCTG
The DNA here is from genome assembly GCF_022568815.1 of Undibacterium paludis. Classification (GTDB taxonomy): domain Bacteria; phylum Pseudomonadota; class Gammaproteobacteria; order Burkholderiales; family Burkholderiaceae_D; genus Undibacterium. The sequence goes on from NZ_JAKZHX010000016.1 coordinate 113,391, forward strand.
GCGGTAGCCTGGCGGGAACGGCGCAAACCCGCCATCGTCAGGCTGACACCGCAATTATGGGTAGGGCGCCGTCTGAGCAATACCGAAGCCCTGCAACTGCCGCCAGATTGCACAATCATCGACCTGGCCAATGAATTGAGTGAAACACCCGCCCTGCGCCAGCACAACTCGCGCCACTACCGGCATTTCCCTCTGCTGGACTTGCGCACGCCCCCGGCCGACACGATACAGGCGGTACTGCAATGTCTGAATGCGGAAATCAGTGCCGGCAAAACCGTCTACCTGCATTGCGCCATGGGCTATAGCCGCTGTATATTGCTGGCCAAGCTGTTCATGTCGCAAGGAAATCTGTCAAAACAATGAGTTTTTCCATCTACCAATTGAAACCGCGTTTTCAGCAACTCTTGCGCCCTGTGCTGGCAAGCCTGACCAGATGCCATGTCACCCCCAACCAGATTACCTTACTGGCGTTGTTTCTTTCGATTGCCTATGGCCTCGCCCTGGCCTGTTATCCGCAAAAACCCTGCTTGTGGCTGGGACTGCCAGTATTCATGTTTGTACGGATGGCGCTCAATGCCATAGACGGCATGCTGGCAAACTACAGCAATCAGAAAACTCCCTTGGGCGCCATATTGAACGAAATTTGCGACCAGGTATCCGATGCAGCACTGGTTTTACCCTTTGTACTGGTCGCCGGCATTCACCCGGCTTTGCTGATCGCTGTCGCCATGTTGGCCCTGCTGGTGGAGTTTGCCGGTGTTGCCGCCCTGCTGGCAGGGTCAAGCCGCCGCTTTGATGGCCCCATGGGTAAGAGCGACCGGGCCTTTGCCTTTGGCCTGCTGGGCTTGCTGACTGGCTTACAGGTAGCAGGCATCTGGCTCAATGCGATCTTGGCTGTCGTCCTGCTACTGTCTTTATGGACCTTGTTTAATCGTATAAAACGGGCATTGCAGCATCGCGCTGCGCCACCGACACCGTGAAGATACCGGCAATACCGAGTTGAGTGCCCACTTTTTTGCAACCTATGCTGGCAACCAGGGCGTCCATCTCATTTTGCGGGCGCGGCCGCATGACCCAGGGCTGCCCCTGATGATTGTCGAGGGTGCCAGCAATCAGGGCCAGTTGCGGATGCCAGGGCTGACCTGTATAGACGAGATGACCGCTGATTTTCAGTAACTGCTGTATGCCGCGCAATGATGTCAGCACGAGCGCATTGTCGCTGAACAATTCATACAGTCCAGAGACGATGATGATGTCGTAGCTACCGTCGTCTTCACGATAGCTGGTATTGGCAAAGGCGTCCCGGCATTGATAGCTGATGCTGTTCTTTAATTGCAGGCGCCCAGCCAGTTCACGCGCCTGGTCAAGATTATGTTGCTCGTAATCGCGCAGGCAGATTTCTATGTCGCGACTCTGGAAGCGCTTGATGGTTTCCAGCACATAACGTCCTCCACCGGCGGCAATATCCAGTATGCGCAAAGGCTGGTCTGCCGGATGTTGCTGTATCAGATCAGAAAGAAGCTGTTGCATTTGCATCTTGCGCTGACGTATGCCGCGCCAGCCTATCGCATCGAGATAACCGCGATCTATCATGCCACCTATGCCCAGCCGTCCACCCGCCTGGTTGCGGTAAACATAGTCCAGCGAAGCCCCTGAATCAAAGCCATGCTCCAGACCGATGGTCATGCCATTGCTGAGTTTGCCCAGACGGCCAAGCATGAATTTCTGCAAGCCATAGAAAGCACCCTCTACGGCACCGACCAGCTTGCCCTGCTGCAATGCCTGATATTGTGCAGCACTCTTGCTCTCGGTATCCGCCTTGAAGTAGTGCTGCAATGGCGGCAAGTCTCTGGCAAAGCATTCCGCGATAAAATCCCTGGCCGCCTGTATCGCCTGCCGCGACTGGGCGTCACTCTCATAAAAAATCGCGTGATGGCAATTGTCTATCAAGACATACCGCTTGAGGCTGGATGAGATATTTTCAAAGAACTGTTTTTGTGGCCCCTGCTTGACGACATAGTCCTTGTCGGCCACCAGCATCAAAATCGGTGCATCTATTGCCTGCGCATCCTGCACCACGCGTCTGGCAGTGTCAGCCAGGTCCAGCAGGACACGGGCAGAGATATTTTTGGTGATCAGCGGGTCTGCATCATAGGCTTGCGCCTGTTCGGCAGAATGCGTGAGCATGGACGAGCGTATGTAGCTGGTGACAAACAGGTCAGGTTTGAAACAGGTGGCAAGGCGCAAAGCGGGCTTGGCCAGGGGCACATACAGGTTGATATCAAATGCCGCAGCCGCCATGACCACACCACGCACACGTGGTGCATAGTCATGTAGCCAGGTAGCGGCAATCACAGCGCCGACGCTGTTGGCAACGATGAGCATGTTTTCTGTGGCGATGCCGTGAGTGTGTTGCAGGTGTCTGATGAAAGTATCAAAATCCCTCACCATGGTTTGAAAATCAGGCGCATCGCCGCGTTCACCAGGTGAATGACCGTGGCCCCGCGCATCCCAGGCAAAAGCCCAGTCATTGGCAAAACCAAATTGTTCAACCAGGGGCTGAATGCGGCCAGAGTGCTCATGGCCACGATGCAGGAACACCAGGGCTTTTTGTTGCGCTCCTGGCTGTATCGCCAGTGGCTGCCAGATGCGGTAAAACAAACGTGTCTTGTCATGGCTGTCAAAGCCAGATTCACTGCACAACCACTTTGTCTGTAAATCTTTTGTCATGCTCTCATCCATAGTTCAAATGACTGGTCCAACTTAAAACAATAAGCCAAGGTAGAGTAAGGGGGCAGTCAATACCAGGCTGTCCACCCTGTCCAGAATGCCGCCATGTCCCGGTATCAATTCAGAAAAATCCTTGATATTCAGATAGCGCTTGGCAGCAGAAAAAATCAGGTCACCGGTAAAACCGCCGACTGACAGAATCAGGCCCATCATCAGCAGGGTTTTAACCCCGGCCAACCCCAGATACAAGCCCAGTGTCGTTGACACCATCATGGAAATCACCATGCCGCCAATCAGGCCCTGCCAGGTCTTGTTCGGGCTGATACGGGGTGCGATAGTTTGTTTGCCAAACGTCTTGCCACTGACAAACTGGCCTATGTCATTGAGCGCCGTGACGACACAAAGATAGAAAAACCAGGCCAGCCTGACTTCATTTGAAAATGGCAGGTTCATGATATTGAGCATAAAACTGAGGCCATAACAAAGGAAGAGGAAAAGCAGTAGCAACAACTGATTGCGCTGCCGCCAGATGGAGAATTGCAGCGCCTGTACCACCAATAACACCGGCAAGATCAATTCTGGTTCAAGCCCGCCCCAATAAGGCAGGGCAAACTGCAACAAGATGAAGGCAGCGCAAGGTACAAAAAATTGCCAGCGGGGGCCAACATAATGCAGCGACAACTCGCGCACTGCCAGCACTACGATCAACAATGCCATCAGGGCCGGGCCAAGCGGATAGATGAACAGACTGAAGCTGACGATGGGAAAAATACGCCACCAGGCATTGACTTGCTTGCGTAACTGGCTCTCCGGCGAACTATGTCTGACAACCGTAAAGCTCGCGCACGCCAGCAAGAGATACAGCATGGCCATGGCAGCCAGGGTTGAGTTACCTAAAAGAAATTCTGAAAACACGCTTCAACCTGCGAGGCAACAAAGATATACAAGTGTACACTGAAGACATGAACGACTTACTTTTTTAACATTTGGATACAGCTGCCGCCGTCTTTGTGCCCCTCTGCAGTCTGGCCAAATAAAAAAGGCCGCTACGAGAGCGACCTTTTTATTTGGCATGGACAGGTCATGCCTGACTGATACAATTGCGTCCTTTTTGCTTTGACGCATACATGGCGGCATCAGCAACATCAAACAGTTCATCTGCATCAAGACTCGCTTCCAGGTCGGCAACTCCACCGGAAAAACTGACCGCAAAATGCCCGCCACCCTCACTGTGCTGCTGGATTTTTGCAAAGGCAACCCTGACCTGATCCAGCACACGTGCTGCCACAGAAGCTGTGGTATCAGGGAAGATCACGGCGAATTCTTCACCGCCATAACGACCGACGATGTCACTGCGGCGCAGGCGTTGTCGCAGCAGGCGCGCCAGCGTACGCAAGACCTGGTCACCCGCCGGATGACCATAGGTATCGTTGATCATCTTAAAATTATCCAGGTCTATCATTGCCAGCGCCAGTGGTGCACCGTTGCGACCGGCCTGGGAAATCTCGGAAGCCAGTTGTTCCTTGATGGCGGTATGGTTATACAGTCCAGTCAAACCATCGCGCATGATCAAGGCGCGCAGTGAACGATAACGCTCTGCCCTGCTGGAGATAGAAGACTTCAGGTATTCCGGCGATACCGGCTTGGTGATGAAGTCATCTGCTCCGGCCTTGACCGCATCAAGCTGCTTGCTCATGTCGGATTCGCTGGACAGAAACACGATGGGGACGTCCACATACGAATTGTCCTGCCTGATGATGCGTGATAATTCCACGCCACTACATACCGGCATATAAACATCCATCAAGACAATTTCTGGCCTGAAATCGGTCATCACGGTCAATATCTGGGTAGGATCATTGAGCAGATACACATTCATGCCGGCGTCACGCAACACCGCACCATAGAACTTGGATGTGACGGCGTCATCGTCAATAATCAGTACGCGGAAACCCTGGTCTTCATGATTTTGCAAAATCGCTTCTATACGTTCAGTCAGGGCGACGACATCGACAGGCTTGGTGAAATAGCCATCACCACTGGAACGTACTGCAAGCAGGCGCGAGTCAAAACTGTTTGAATGCGACACAAATACCGTTGGTATGCGGAAACGCTCGATCTGCTTGATGCGCCCTATTTCTTCTGCGCCCGCCACCTTGCCTTCAGGAAAGCTCAGTTCTATCACGATCACATGCGGCCTGCGGCGGGCAACTGCCGTCGCCAGGGTGCCCAGGTGGTTCATCCTGACCACTTCATAACCGAAGTGTTCCAGTTGTACCGTGATTTCCTGATTTTGTGCTTCATCCTGGTCTACCAGGTAAATCAGTTGCGGCGTGCCGACATCTTTTTCTTCCTCTTGCACGCTATCGGCCACACCATTGACGGGTTTGGTGTCGTACTTGAGTGCGTAATCGAAATAGCTGTTGACCTCCTGCGAATAGGCTTGCAGCTCTTCGTTTGTCCAGGGTGCGCCCTCAAGATGCGGCTTCAGTATTGCTTCAAAGGCCCTGGCCTGATTGCCTATTTCTGCGAAACCAAAGGTGCCGGCGGACCCCGCCATGGTATGCAGGTGGCGGTGCATGACGACCATCGCATCCTTGTTGTCCGGGCGCTCTACTATCTGCTGCAAAGTTTGTGTGATCTCGGCTATCTTGGACGGTAGTTTTTGTATAAATACAGCTTCAAGAGCACGCAGTTTTTCTTGCAGGCTATCAATTTTTTCAGCCATTTAGGGCTTCTCCTGCCATAAACTCCTCACCTGAGTCGACAGCTCCATGGGATCAAAGGGCTTGGCAATCACACCTATTGCCCCCAGAGACTTGTAGAACTCCATTTCTGTGGACTGCACCTTGGCAGTCATGAAGATGACGGGCGTATTTTGTGTGCCTGGTATTTTGCGTAATTCTGCCAGAGTGGTAGGGCCGTCCATATTGGGCATCATGACGTCAAGAAGCAACAGGTCAGGGACAAAGCCGCCATTGACCTCGGCGATTGCCTGCGCCCCGGAAACACAAGTCTTCAAGGTAAATCCACCCACCACTTCCAAAGCAATCTGAGCTACGGTTTGTATATCGGCATCGTCTTCGACATAAAGTATGCTGGCGAGCGTTGCAGAAGTCATTACTACTCCTTATTGCAATTGGAAAAACATAAGGTTCAGGATAAATCAAGATTACCCACAAAACAACAATAATCCTGTTATCAGTATTGATAATCAGAAAGTCGTGGGGATTTTTGCAGTCACTTATTTCCAATAAGAAACAAATTCGTGTCCACCTGAATTCCCTCTCTTGCAAATTGCTCATCTGGCAAGGCCAGCAAAAGCAAGCTTCTCCCATGTCATGTCATATAGACGCCTGACGTCTGAACAAATCTGACATGCCTGTCCGCTTCAGTGTCCGCGTGCGCGCCCCCAAGTCCGCAAGTGTCAATCAACACATAATGATTTCCAATTTGACAATTATAATTTATATACTACATTGGATTGACCGCAATGCTATTTTGAAAACATTTCTCGACCTGCGATGTATGTAGCACCTTTGTCAGGCCAGTATTTTTCGAGCGAGCGCTGCGACAGCCAGTCATCTGCATACCACCTTTTCAATCGTCTCTCTTTAGCGCGTCTCTTTAACAACTGGAGTGAACAAATCAAATGAATCTGCAAAATCCCTCTACCAATCTGGCCTATAACAGGCTCGCTCTGCTTTTTACCAATACTGCCTCCGGACAGCCTGTGTGCGGCCTGGAAGTATTGTTGACAGCGCATTTGCCAAACAATATTACGATCCCGTTTGGCAAGCTGGTGTCAGACCATACAGGCTATGCATGTTTCGACCTGACGCATGCAGAAAGCAGTTTGCACTCCTTGATTGATCAACATTTGCGCCTACATGGTTCAGGCCCTTTTGATGACACGCAGAAACCGACAAGCGGCACGGATGTCCCACGAATTGCCGCAGCAACTGTACCGCCGGCCTCAGCGCCGGGCAATTTCAGCATCATTGCCAATCTGAGGACGCTGCCTGAACAAAAAATCGACATCCTGAAACATGGCTTTGGCCTGGTCAGGGATGCCCTGCTGGCAGACATACGGCTCAACAATAGTGAGCTGGCATCCGCACAAAAGGGGAACGGCCTGGTTTCCATACAAAGACCCAGCCTGACCGACTGGGTCATCTCGCCTAGTTCTTTTTCCATCAACCCGGCCTTTTTCATCGGACAGGATCAGTGTGAAAACCTGTACCCCGCCAACTTTGCGACCCAGGAATTCCGCTTCCATCAGATTTTGCGCGATGGCAGCAAGAACAATCTCGACCACAAAAATCCTGTCATGCACGGCTGGTCACTCGAATACCAGAGTACATGGGAACCGCTCGGACATACCCTCGGCAAGCTGGTCTACACCCTGCCGCTGGCGCCGGGTGAAATTACCAATATCTCCATCGTGGACTGGTCCAGGAAGTCAGTTGATTCGCGCTTTGACGACCTCAGCGTCGCCGAGCAACTGATGCACAATACACACCGCGACCGCAGCATTTCTGAAACGGTTGAAGCCGCCCTCGAAGAATGGCAACGCGGCGGCAGTGTCATGGGGGGCGTAGGCGGGTCGCTGGGTTATGGCGCAGGCGCCATGTCCATGGGAGCATCAGCTGCGATAGGTGGCGGCTATTCCACCAGTTCCGGTGACCGCAATGTCACCGCATCCACAGTGCAACAACTGTCTGACGGTTTTTCGCAAGCCAGCTCAGCTTTTCGCGAATTGCGCAGCACGGTCGTCGTCCAGTCGGCACAGCAGGAACACGCAGAAGCAAAAACACGCGTAGTCGCCAATTACAACCATGCCCACTCGCTGACGATACTGTATTACGAGGTACTGCACCACTATAAGGTGACCACAGAATTCCTGCGGACCCGGCGCTGCCTGCTGGTCAATTACTCTGGTCGCATGGTCGATTTCAACGATGACAAGTCGGTCGAAAAATTCCAGACCATACTGAAAAAAGTCTTGCTCGACAAAACCCTGTTGCCCGGCTTTGAACTGATCAGCAAGCTGCTGTTTTACAAAGGGACAATGGTTGCGGCGCAATTACCGTCTGACTATAAATTCAATATGTTCCAGATCCGCATCAAGACGGGGGACGACGGCACGGACAGCGATGTTTCAACGGCACTGTACCTGAAAAACAATACCCAGGTTGACTTGTTCTTCAATGAGTCTGGCGACAGCGACAAGCGTATCCTGGATCGCTCTGGCTACAATGATTTTGAGCAGGGTGATGACGACTCCTATTTGTTGACCCCCAAAACTCCGATCAGGTGGGGTGACATCAAGGAATTGATCATCAAGCTCGATGGCGGCGGCAACTGGCGTCTTGCCCACGTCACACTCACCGGCATAGCTGCTGAAGGGGATTTTGTGCTGTATGATGCAGCCCGCTCGGACTTGCTGTCCAACAGTTCTCTGTCACTGACGACCAAGGCAGCGCCTGACTCTATCGTACAGACTCCGGACGACAAATTATCTGAAGCCGAAAAACTGAAGATATTCAAGCTCAAGAAGCACTTGCTGGCTGACAGCCTGCATTACAACCGCGCCATCTGGCTATTGGAAGACCCGAATGAACGCGCTATCCGTTTTGCAGCCACGCAGTTTGGCGGCAAGGCCCTGCTTGACCTGATCGACAACCGCCCGATTGATGTGCTGGGCGATTTTGTCGCATTCCCTTCCAATGACGAACTCCTGCCCATCCCCTTGTTTGAAAGTGGCAAGTCAGAAAAACTGATGACCCTGCCTACCCGTGGCGTGTTTGCCGAAGCCAAGCTAGGTCATTGCAGCGCCAGCGAGATCATCGACAACACCCGCTTCTGGGATTGGCAGACCTCACCCATACCAGAGAAAGCCCCACCCATCGCCCCAGCCAGCACAGACTCGCGCAACGACGACAAGAACCTCACACCGGCACAAATGCCCAGTGCCATTGTCAATATCGTCAGCCCCAGCCCGGCCCCTGACCCAACTGCCATGGCGGGTGCGCTGGGCTTGCTGGGCAAATCCGACATTTTCCGCAACATGTCCATGAGCAAGGAAGTCAGCGACCTGCTCGGCAAACTGGCCAGCAATTCCATCAGTATGGCAGAAGCCGGCAAGAAAGCGCGCGACATCTCAGGCGGTGGTTCAACCGGCACCGGTGGCGGTAGCGACAGTAGCGGTGGTGGTGGCAGTAGTGGCGGAGGCAACGGTAGTATAGGCAAACCCGGTAGCAATGCCGGTGGACCGCAGCAACTGATGGACTGGAGCAATGCCATCAAGAACTCTGGCCTGTCGGCAGAACAAAAGGCCAAGCTGACTGAAGCCCTGGTCGATAATCTCAGTAACGGCAACACCACCAATAACAGCCTGTACAACTTCCATGTCACACCGGCCGTACCATTCATCAAACAGCCTTCATCCGATACCTGCTGGGCTGCTACGGCCACAATGCTGCGCTCATGGAAAGAAGGCAAGGCGCTCAGCATCACCGAAGTCATGGACAAAGCCGGGCCAAGCTACCGTGCCCTGTTCGATGCGGGCCAGGGACTGGAATCAGAACAGATGCCAGTTTTTTTTGAAAATCTGGGTATGGGCTATGCGGCACCAGCCAATTACACTATCGATTTTTATGCCAATCTGCTGAAAACCTATGGTCCGTTATGGCTGACACTGGACGATGACCAGGCACCGAATGCCATCGCGCCACATGCCTTTATCCTGGTCGGTATCAAAGGCGATGGAAGTGCTGACAAGACACAATTCATCCTGATGGACCCGGCTGCTGCCGGTGAAGCAGAATACCCGTTCACCGAGTTCCTGCAAAAATTTGAAGAAATGGCGAGTCAGGCCGATCCGAACAAACCGCTGTTCCTGCAGATTGCCTATAACCTCAAATCGCAATCAGTCGGCGCGCCCAAACCCTACGACAGAAACGCTGCTGTCATCTATGCACAAACCTATTTCAATCGTACCTGTAGCGACAATTATCTGTTCAGTCAGACCGATGCATTCTATTTTGCCGATCCGGCGGCGGCCGCGGTTCCGAATGAAAATGACTGCACCCACTTTGTCAGTTGCTGTATTGGACAGCCGCCCAAAGACAACATGAACCAGATCAGCGGCGGCGGCCTGTTCCTTGACCCTGCCGGTTTCTTCAAGGGCAAGACGCCAGAACCTTATGGCATGACCATACCCAACGTCCTGCTCAGGTATTTGAAGCTGACGAATAAAATCAAATTCCTCAATGACCAGGGTGGCCTGCAAGATGACCTGTTTTATCACCAGACCAGCAACCAGGCGAATGTAAATGTGCCCTTCCCTGACTTACAGGGCGATATCATCTTCTATACCAATGACAATCAATTCATCAAACCGGCACAGGCCATTGATTTCCATCATGCCGCAGTGATCGTCGGTATCGATAATGCCACCCAAAGTAAACAGATATCCTGCCACACATCGAATCGTTTCAATAAACCGGCCGACAATGTCGCTTATTCATATTTTGTATATGCCAGGATTATCAAATAATTGTCACTGAAGCCTGTGAAATGACATAGTGAAGACACGGCCAGGCCAGCACTTGCTGACCTGGCCGAATTCTTTTACGGCGAAACACCTGTCTCGATTACTTGAGAGAAAAATCAACCCGGTTGGGGACACCTTTGTCCTTGATACCATCGGCATTCAACCTCGGGGCAATCAGGAACAGCCTCTCCCTCTCTATGCCGGCGATGTCTTCCAGATAATCACGTACGGTATCAGCACGCTTTTGCGCCAGGCTGCGCAGGGCGTCCGGGGTAACTACTGTATTGGCCAATATCATTTTCTCGGCCTCTGCGGTAGGCAGGGTTTTGGCCATGCCTATGGCATTACGCGGCTTGGTGAATTTCTCTGCCTGATAAACTTCTTCCACATACTTTGCTTTTTCTGCCTCCGAGATGGTGATGTCGTCTTTTTTAATGGTGCGATCCTTTTGGTGGACATCTTTCCATTTCAGTTCACGCATTTTTTGCAGCAGGATCAACTGGCGTATGCCATCGGTGTCCGTTGCGGTATCAACCCGGCCCGTAATGTCCAGCTTCAGGCCCGAGCGGTTTTTCAGGGCCTTGGCCAGGCTGTCGAGTTTGGCCGTAGCTTCCGGGGTCAAACTGGTCTGGCCTGGCAGGAACTCTGTGTAGGCGAGTTCTTCACCTCCACCGCCAAACATGGAGCCAAGCAAGGCAAACGGCGAAGTCACTGCCTTGGTGATGATATTGACAAATACCTTGAAGATGATGCCGCCAACTGAAAACTGCGGATCGGACAAAGACCCGGTAATCGGTAAATTGATGGCGATACGCCCCTGGTTATCACGCAGCAAGGCCACCGCCAGCATGACTGGCAACTTGGTGGCCGACGGGCTTTCCACTCTCTCTCCGAAAGTCAGTTGATCAAGGCGCACATCGTTTTCAGCCTGCAATTGCTGGTTTTCTATACGATAAGAAACCTGCATGGACAGTTTGCCTTTTTCTATGACATAGCCTGCATACTTGGCAGCATAAGGTGTCAGCCGGGTCAGCTCCAGGCCATTTGCACTGGCCTTGACATCCATGAAAACAGGATTGGCCAGGGGATTCAGACTGCCGGAAATAACCAGCGGCGCATCGTCATCAACCTTGCCTGTCAATTCTATGGTCGCCGGCTGCGGGTTGTCCGAAGCAATTGCACCAATGGTGCCGGTCACGCCAGTCAGGTTGGCCGTATAGTTGGGTTTAACAAAATTATCAGTGAAGTTGATATTGCCGCCGCGCAGTGTGGTTTGGGCAATGCGTATCACGACGGGATTGAGCTTTTCTGGCTTGGCTGGCAAGGGTACGGTCACAATATTGGTCGTCGCTGTCTTGCTGGTCACGGCTTTGGTGGCATCAGCATTATTATCATTTTGAGCCTGGACCGGTGCAGCGTCATCATCGCTGGCTTTCTTGGTGCTGAGTATGGTTTGTATATTCAGCTTGCCCTTGGATGACAAGATGGCGCGCGCATAAAAATCATTGAGGGCCAGTTTTTTCAGGGTCACCAGTTGCTTGTCACCGCCGATCTGGGCGCTGACGCCATCCATGGCAATGCTCTTCCATTCGAGAAAATCTTCTTCGGCGCCGTTTTCCAGCAGGTGAAAATCTGTCAGCGCCAGCATGCCTTCATAGTTGATCTGCCTGCCTGCATCCAGAATGTTGTTGAGGCTAAGCTTGCCCTTGACATCGGCGCGGCCGCGTGTCAGTTGCGCATTCACATACGGTGATACATAAGGGAAGAATGCTGAGACTGGCAATGCCTGACCATCCAGGTTCAAGCTGATATTTTTCAGTTGTGCACTGGCTGTCGCATCCAGATTCAGTTTGGCCTTGCGCCCTATATTGGTTTGCAGAGTCAGCTTGATTGCCTGTGACAGGTCGCTGCTGAGTTTTTCTGCGTGCAGATTGAAGGTATCCAGCTTAAGATTGACCTCCGGCTGCATGGACTTGTCACTGAAGCTGGCTGCCGCTCCCTTGAAATCAAGGCTGGCCAGATTGACTTTCCAGGCTGGCGCAGGTGTGCCGGTACTTGCCTTGTCGAGGTTGCCGGCAACTTCAGCTTTTTTGGGGGCATCGCTATTGCGCAACCACTTTTTCAGATTCAGCACCGCCTGCTCATCACGTCGTATGTCGCTGGTCAAACCGTCAAACACCACACTGCCTATGTTGATTTGCTTGCTTTCGGTATTGAGCGCGAGCTTGTCAAGCGCCAGGGTCTTCAGGCTGATACTGCCGTCATCGGGAGATTTGCCCTTGATGGTAAACTGACTCAACTTGAAGTTCAGGTCATCAAGCTGAACAATCCCTTTTTCCAGTTGCACGCGGGCGCCCATGTCAACCTGGCCGCTGACACTGGCTGTCAGGAAAGGGGAAAAAAATGCCTGGTAGCTGGCAAGTGACCAGGCATTCAGGGCCAGTTGACCTTTCAGGGCAGCCTGGACAGCTTGGACTTCACCATCAAATTTAAGAGCTTCATCATGCTCGCCGCTGAGTGCCATTTGAAAAGCCGCAGGCTTGGCATCAGCCGCTGAAGACAAATGCTGGGCCTTGAGGCTGATATCCTGCAAATTCACCGTCTGCGCAGGCGAGGCATGCCGGGCGTCACGCAAATGGAACCGCCCCTTGTCGATTTGCAGCTCTGCCAGCTGCAGTAACGGCGCTGCGGGTTTTTCTGCAGAAGCAGCAGCGGAAGCAGCCTTGGGCGCAGATGCCGCTGCCTTGGTTTCAGGTTTGGCAGCAGTTTTTTTGCTTTCTTCAGCAGCCAAAGCTTTTACCCAGTTGAGCTGACCTTGCTGGTCTATATCCATCCACAATTCTGGTGCCGTCAATTCCAGCCTGGTCAGGCTGGCAGCAGCGGTCATGATATTGAGTTGCTTGATCTGTGTATGCAAGCTGCCCAGTTTGAGCAAGGCAGCATCAGCCTTGTCATTGACAGTCACATCATCAAGGTGCACATCACCAGCCAGCAAGAGCTCTGGATGGGCATTCTTGCGACTGAAGATCAGGTCAAGTTTGGTCGACAGTTTGGCGCTCTGGACTTTTACCGGCAGGCTCACTGGCACATAAGGCAGGTATTGTGTCAGATCAAGCTTGTCGAGATCAATTGCCAGCGCAGTATCAAGGGAGCTGGTAAACGGCTTGGCCCTGCCCTTCAGCGAAAATGGCGAACCATTGACTTTTGCGGACAACATCGGTTCGACAAAACTGTCAACCTGGTTGGGAAAGTTGGATGCAAACGGCACGCCTATCTGCAAGGCTTCTATCTTGAACTGCTCATTGACGACCTTGTCATCAATATCGATCTTACCGCCTTCAAGTTGCAGGTTCGCCAGCGAGAATCGTGCGGGCGTATCACTCTTGGGCATGGCGGCGATTTTATCGAGGATGTCGGTAAAATTATAGCGACCGTAACCGTCACCCGAAGTGCGGACAATATGCACATAAGGTTCTTTGATTCTGACTTCATCAATGATCAGCGCCTGGCGGAACAGGGATGCCAGCGACAGGTTCAGCACCAGTTCCCTGACCTTGACAGCGGCAGTATGCTGATCCGCCTCATACAGGCGGAGGCCGTCGATGGTCAGTGCCAGCCTGAACGGTGAAAAGCGGATATCATCCATATCGAGCTTGCGCCCTATCTGCTGCTGTACCTGCTCAGCGGCGATGCGCTTGACCAGACCGGGCAAGAAGGCCCAGCTCAGGACAATGAGCAACACCAGCAAACCAGACAAGCCTGCAGCCCAGCGCCCCAGATGCCAGCGATGATAGGCGATGGTCAGTGTTTGCTTTACTTTTGTCATGATGCGGCCTTATTGCTTTTTTTGGTTGATACGGTGGCTTTATTACAAGACCGAACATCTCAACACAGAGACACAGAGGGGGTACAGAGATGCACAGAGAAAAAGCATCTTCCTCTTGTGATTATTATTGTCGATTTTACGCTGTCTCTTTGTGCAGGTATTTTGTCTTGTTAATTAACTTACTTATTTACTTCACCGCATTATAGCCCCCGACCTCGGCCATAAAAAGCAAACCCCGCCAATGCGGGGTTAAAGAATGTGAACCCTATGTCAACAAATACAAAAAACTTAAGGATGGACAAGCATGTGAAACACAACTGAAACACATTATGTCTAGGCCAGCACTGTCCCCGCAAACACCTTGGCCTGCAAGGGATTGCCGCCTATGTGATAGGCGAGGTCAGCCGGCCTGGCAATCGCCCACAGGGCAAAGTCAGCAGCCTTGCCAACTGTCAGGCTGCCGGTTTCTGCCTGCAACCCCAACGCTCGCGCCGCATAACAGGTCACGCCCTGCAAGGCTTCAAGCGGTGTCATGCGGAACAGTGTGCATGCCATGTTCATGACCAGCAGCAAAGACGTCATCGGCGAGGTGCCGGGATTGCAGTCGGTAGAGATGGCGACAGGTACACCGGCGTCACGCAAGGCTTGCAGCGGTGGGTACTTGGTTTCACGAAGAAAGTAGAAAGCCCCCGGCAAGAGCACGGCCACCGTACCGCTGGCCGCCATGGCGGCGATACCTTCTTCTGACAGATATTCCAGGTGATCAGCAGACAGACCCTGGTATTTTGCCGTCAGGGCGGCACCTCCCTGATCAGACAATTGCTCGGCATGCAGTTTGACCGGTAAACCATGTTGTTGCGCAGCCTGGAATACGCGCTCGGTCTGGGCCGGGCTAAAGCCTATCTTCTCGCAAAACACATCGACTGCGTCAACGAGGCCTTCAGTTGCCAGAGCAGGCAGCATTTGCCCGCATACCAGGTCTATGTAATCATCTGTCCGGCCCGCATATTCTGGCGGCAAGGCGTGCGCCCCCAAAAAAGTGGTTTTGACCCGTAGAGGGAATTCGCGCCCTATCCGTCTCGCCACACGCAGGATGCGCGCCTCGGTTTCCAGGTCTAGCCCATAGCCGGATTTGATTTCCAGCGTGGTGACGCCTTCTGCCAGCATGGCATGCAGGCGCGGCAGGCTTTGCGCCAGCAATTCATCTTCCGTGGCAGCACGGGTGGCGCGTACGGTGGAGACAATGCCACCGCCCTGTCGGGCGATTTCTTCATAGGCCACACCATTGAGGCGAGCCTCAAATTCATTGCTGCGGTTGCCTGCATACACCAGGTGGGTATGGCAATCGATCAGGCCAGGTGTCAGCCAGCAACCTTTGCCATCGTGGGTCTTGGTCGCCGCATGCTGTGCAGGCAAGTCAGTCTGCTTGCCCAGCCAGGCAATTTTGCCGTCCTTGACGGCAATCGCCGCATCCCTGATCTCGCCATAACCGGCATCCATGCAGGCAAGGTGGATATTGATCCACAGACTGTCCCAATTGTGTTCTGTGGTCTGCATCAACTGTCACCCATGCTCAAAAATTGTATGCGTACCAGGTAAAGTACGGCCTCTTCTGCGGCGCGCAGTTTCAGACGTATGCCACCATGCTCATGCTCTTCTTCAAACAGATAGCAATCATGGTCTTTCAAGGTTTCGCCCGTGGACAGCTCTGCCTCGCCTTCAGCGCAAAACAATAACAGCTGCTGGGCATCATCGGCTTCGATCAGGTGATTGCCTGCGCCCAGCCTTTGCATGTGATGGGTGCAGACATCGCGTCGCGTCATCATGTTCAGGTCCAGTACGGTGCCATGCAGCAGTTCAGCATTGATCGGTGTTTCGCCCCGGAACTGGTGGGGCAAGCTGTCTTTTTTCAGGAACACGCTGCTACCATGGGCCTGTTCACTATCGCCATGCAGGATCAGGCCGTCACCTGACAGGATGGCCAGCGTCCGGTCTATCTGGGCAAAATGCGAGAACGGGCCATTGCTGCTGACTGTCGCAGTACTCAGGCGCCAGACGAAATGTTCAAGACCGGCGCCTGCCGGGAACACCGCCAGCTCAGTCGTGCTGCCACCGCCATTTTTCCACGGCATGGTTTGATAGTCTTGTTTTGACCACTTATGCGTCAGCTTACTTGCTGACCTGGCTGTCAACTTGGGCATAATTTATTCAATTCTTCAGGCAAACAAACAGATAATGGCTTACCCAAAACGGGCAAGCCATTATCTTAAACCAACAAGCGTCAAACTATCTGGCCAATATTGGGTCAGACCCGGCCCAGATAGTTGAGTCAGGCACTTTAGCAAGTACTTAAGCCAGATACAGGCCTTGATACAATTGCTGGCATTGTGCGCTCAATTGACCATCAATCACCAGTTTTTTTGCAGCTTCGATATCCGGCGCAAAATACCGGTCCTTGTCATAGAAAGTCACTTTGTCACGCAAAAGCTGTTGAACCTGCTTGAGCATGGCAGAGGTTTGCAGCGGCGCATGGAAGTCCACCCCCTGGGCGGCCGCGAGCAATTCTATGCCAACAATGGTGGCCGTATTGTGCGCCATTTCATGGAGGCGACGTGCGCCATAGGTAGCCATGCTGACATGGTCTTCCTGGTTGGCTGAAGTCGGTATGGTATCGACACTGGATGGATGGGCATGTGACTTATTCTCCGAAGCCAATGCTGCTGCCGTCACATGGGCAATCATGAAGCCGGAATTGAGGCCAGACGAAGGCACCAGGAATGGTGGCAAACCAGAAATCGACGCGTCAATCAGCAAGGCGATGCGGCGCTCAGAGATGGAGCCTATCTCGGCAATCGCCAGCGCCAGGGTGTCTGCCGCAAAAGCCACAGGCTCGGCATGGAAGTTGCCGCCAGAAATCACTTCGCCAGTTTCAACGAATACCAGCGGGTTATCAGTCACTGCATTGGCTTCTATCAACAGTGTGCGTGCGGCATTGTTAATGATGTCCAGACAGGCGCCCATGACTTGCGGCTGGCAGCGCAGGCAGTATGGATCTTGCACACGCTCATCATTGACCAGGTGGGACTGGCGGATTTCACTGCCAGACAACAGATTGCGATAAATTTGTGCGGTAGCAATTTGCCCGGGTTGACCACGACTGGTGTGGATACGTGGATCAAATGGCGCATCGCTGCCCTTGGCTGCATCAACAGACAAGGCGCCGGTGATCGTCGCCGCTTCTAGCAGGCGTTCTGCCAGGAACAGGCCGTTCAGTGCAAGTGCGGTCGATACCTGTGTACCATTGATCAGTGCCAAACCCTCTTTGGCGGCCAGAACGACAGGTGCAATGCCTGCCGCTGCCAGTGCTTCTTTGGCATTGACCAGTTTGCCGTTGACGCGCACATCGCCTTCACCCAATAGCGCCAGCGTCATGTGGGACAATGGGGCCAGATCACCAGATGCGCCAACCGACCCCTTGACCGGGATAGTCGGCATGATGCCGGCGTTATACATGGCAATCATGGCATCAATGACCGAAGCACGTATGCCGGAAACACCACGGGCCAGACTGGCAATCTTCATCAACAGTATCAGGCGCACGACTTCATCAGAAATCAACTCACCGGAACCGACGGAGTGCGACAAAATCAGGTTGCGCTGCAACAGCTCAAGCTGTTCATCCGGGATGCGGGTTTTGGCCAGTTTGCCAAAACCAGTGTTGATGCCGTATGCAGCGTCCCCCTTGGCAACTATCTTGTCTATCGTTGCAGACGAGGCATTGATGGCCGCATAAGCAGTATCAACCAGCTTCAAAGGCCGGGCTGCGGCCCAGACAGCGCGCAAGTCTGCCAGGCGCATTTGACCAGGTTCTATGGTAAAGGTGGACGTATTCATGGGTAAGACCTGCTCTTTCAGACAATGGAGGTAAATTAATTTTTGGGATAAATCATGGCGGCGGGTACCCGCATCGTGCGTTTTGCCAAAGGCAAATAGACGAGCGAGGTGACCAGCAGACTGACTATCCAGGATATGTCGGCGCCGCCCATCATGGTAGCCAGCGCGCCGGTGTACAGCTTTTGATTCAAAAAAGGAATTTGCACGATGATACCCAGGGCATAACAGCCCAGCGCCACCATGTTATAGGCGCCATAGCGGCCACTGGCATCGTACAGGGCCGGGATATCGACTTTTTCTTTCGACACCAGGTAGTAATCAACCAGGTTGATCGCACTCCAAGGCACGAATACGGCCAGCAGGAGCAGGACAAAGTTCTTGAAGTTATTGAGAAAATCAGCACTGGCGGCAATTGCAATCAATACGGAGCAAATCACAAAGGCAATGATGTACAAACCCCGTGCACGCGGCGAAATCTGCGACCTGTTATTGAAACCGCTGACAGTCGTCAGGATGGACATGAAGCCGCCGTACGCGTTGAGGCAATTGACTGTCAGCTTGCCGGTAACAATGACCAGGTAAATCACCACCGCCATCGCAGGCCCCGCCAGTTCGCCAAGAAAACCAACCTGGTTTTTCAAGAAAGCACCACCAGATGCGGCCACCAGTACACCAAATGTCATCGCCACCTGGGCGCCTATGGCCGTGCCAAGAAAGGTGGACCAGAAAGTGGATTTGATCGTGGTATGCGAAGGCAGATAACGTGAGTAATCCGCCACATAGGGGGCAAAGGTCAGCTGCCAACCCGCTGACAAGGCGACTGTCAGCAAGAAAGTGCCTATGCTGAAAGGTTTTTTGCCAAAGGCAGCGGCGACATCGTAGTGCCCGAACAGTTGCAATGCCAGGTAAGCAAAACCAAGTATGCCAACCACTGTCGCCACTCGCCCCAGGATATGGATGAACCTGTAACCGGCAATCGCCAGTATGGCAGTCAGTGCGCCGAAGATGATCATGCCAGTCTGTGCGGTCTCAAAACCAAACATCTTGTTGATGGCCTGACCGGACAAAACCGTGCCAGTCGCTGCAAAGCCCAGATACATGACAATCACCAGCAGCAAAGGCAGGGCTGCACCCTTGACGCCAAACTGCACACGGCTCGATATCATTTGTGGCAAACCCAGACGCGGCCCCTGCGCAGAATGCAGGGCCATGACTGCACCGCCGAGTATGTTGCCGAGCAACAGGCCGATGATGGCGCTCAGGGCTTCAGAACCAAACACAATGGACAGCGCACCGTCAACGATGGCCGTGATTTGCAGATTGGCGCCCATCCATAGCGTGAACTGGCTGTTTGAAGAGCCATAGCGTTCTGCTTCCGGCACCATATCTATGGTGCGCCTCTCTATATTTGCATTACCTGAAAGCGGACTGGCTTGCGTGTTCAAAATAGTGTGTCTCCTGTGTTTTTAAAACCAGACAGCACGCAGACATGGTACAGATCATTCCTGGTCTTGGTGTCGCTGTTTTTTTGGCTGGAAATATACTGCCCCCTCAGCTAGCGATGTATCCCGCTATCGCCGATTGCATTACTATTTTCGATTCTTCACTTACCGGACATGTGCACAAATTATTCGTAGGTTGGGCTAGGTTCCATCAGCCCAACAACCGTATCCCTTATCGACCGCCGAGTGTTGGGCTGGTAAAGCTTAGCCCAACCTACACTTAGCTCAATCTACACACTGTGGTGAAAGGTCCTGCAATTAACCCGTGATTCAAGCCTTACCCATCATTGGCAAATTCAAACCCTCACGCTTGGCACAATCAATCGCCTGCTGATATCCGGCGTCAGCATGACGCATGACGCCGGAGCCGCAATCGTTGACCAGCACACGGGCCAGTCGTTTGGCCGCTGCATCGCTGCCGTCGGCGACGATGACCATACCGGAATGCTGGGAATATCCCATGCCCACGCCACCACCATGATGCAGCGATACCCAGCTTGCACCACCGGCAGTATTCAACAAGGCGTTCAGCAATGGCCAATCGGATACGGCATCGGTGCCATCGCGCATGCCTTCGGTTTCTCGATTGGGGCTGGCGACTGAACCTGTGTCCAGATGGTCACGGCCAATGACGATCGGTGCTTTCAATTCGCCATTTTTGACCATTTCATTGAAGGCCAGACCAGCGATATGACGCTCGCCCAGGCCCAGCCAGCAGATACGTGCCGGCAAACCCTGGAAGGCAATACGCTCACCTGCCATGTCCAGCCATTTGTGCACGCCTTTATTGTGCGGGAACAATTCCTTGATTTTGGCGTCGGTCTTGCGGATATCTTCCGGGTCACCAGACAGGGCTACCCAGCGGAACGGGCCTTTGCCGTCGCAGAACAGGGGACGTATATAAGCAGGTACAAAACCCGGGAAGTCAAAGGCATTCTTGACGCCGGTATCAAACGCCACCTGACGGATGTTATTGCCATAATCGACAGTCGGTATGCCCATGGCGTGGAAGTCGAGCATGGCTTGCACATGGACTGCGCAGGCTTGTGATGCGTCAGCAGTCAGCCTGGCATGCTGAGCGGCGTCTTGCTGGGCGGCTTTCCATTGCTCCACTGTCCAGCCTATGGGCAGGTAACCATTGATGAGGTCATGGGCAGAAGTCTGGTCAGTCACCAGGTCTGGTTTCATGCCACCGGCTTTGGCGCGTTTGACCAATTCCGGCAATATTTCTGCCGCATTGCCGAGCAGTGCGATGGACACAGCCTCTTTACGGTCGCAATGATGTTTGATCAGCGCCAAGGCGTCGTCAAGGTCTTTAGCCTGCTTGTCGACATAACGGGTGCGCAGGCGGAAGTCTATGCTCGACTGCTGGCATTCGATGTTAAGGGATACCGCGCCGGCGAAGCTGGCGGCCAGAGGCTGCGCGCCGCCCATGCCGCCAAGACCGGCGGTCAGGATCCAGCGCCCGCCCCAGTCGCCATTGAAATGCTGGCGGCCTGCCTCGGCAAAAGTTTCATAAGTGCCCTGGACAATACCCTGTGTGCCTATGTATATCCAGCTACCCGCTGTCATCTGACCGTACATGAACAGGCCCTTGCGGTCGAGCTCATTGAAGTGTTCCCAGTTCGCCCACTTCGGCACCAGGTTGGAATTGGCGATCAGCACGCGCGGTGCATCTTCGTGGGTCTTGAACACGCCAACGGGCTTGCCGGACTGTATCAGCAAGGTTTCATCTTCGCCCAGCTGTTTCAGCGAGGCGAGTATCTGGTCATAGCATTCCCAGTTGCGGGCAGCACGGCCTATGCCACCATACACCACCAGGTGCTTGGGGTTTTCTGCAACGGCAGGGTCCAGATTGTTCTGGATCATGCGGTAGGCCGCTTCGGCTACCCAGGTCTTGCAGGTTTTTTCTGCGCCGCGTGGTGCATGGATTTCGCGGCTGGCATCCCAGCGTGGATCGTTATTCATTGTCTCTCTCCATCAGTTAAATACAGGGTAGCGGCAAAAACCCGGAAACAGGCACGGTCCGCAGCTACATATAAAAAAATCAAAGTCCCTGGAAATTCCAGCCAGGTCAAAAAATACACCCAAGCAAATCATTAAGAGAAATTTTAAGTTGTATATACAACTTACGCAAGCGATTTTTTGCAAATTCTCGTGAATATTCTCTTTGCAGGCTTGCCCTCATCTTGACGCCATTCCAGATGCCGCAATTGGCGCGATCTTACCGATCTATGACGTTTACGCCACTTTTACTAAAAAGCCCGTGCATCGACAATAGATACATGCAATCAAGCATATATCCCACAGAAAGGAAGAACCATGTCCATCGTCACCGACGTCGTCGCCGCCAGCAGTGCAGAAGCCATTGCCCATTTCTCAGACAGCCTGCGCTATGAGACTGACTGCTGGGACACCCATGACGCCATCTCCAGCGGCCAGGCAGATTTTGTCCTGCTTGATGTCCGCAGCCCTGAGTCCTATGCCAAAGGCCATGTACCGGGCGCCATCAATCTGTTGCGTGGCAAGATAATTGCGTCCAAACTGGCCAGCTACCCTGCCGACACCCTGTTTGTCACCTATTGCGCCGGGCCTCACTGCAATGGTGCAACCCGTGCCGCTATCAGGCTGGCGCAACTGGGGCGCCCCGTGAAAATCATGATAGGCGGCATCACCGGCTGGCTTGACGAAGGCTTCAGTCTGACGACAGAAGTCACTGAGCTGGCATGAGTGCAATAGCGACAAAAACGCCATTCTGCATACGCCCAGCCCTTGCCGCCGACGCGGCAGGGTTGTTGCAACTGATGCGCGAACTGGCTGCCTTTGAAGCTTATCTGGATGCATTCCGTGTTACAGAACAGGATTTGCTCACACGTGGCCTCGATACAGAACATCCACAGTTCAAGGCTTATGTCGCTGCCACAACATCAGGTGAGCTGCTGGGCTATTCAGTCCTTGTCGAAATCGCGTTCACCTATGACCTGCGGCCAGACTGGCGGCTGAAAGAGCTCTATGTCAGCGCTCCTGTCCGCCAGCTTGGCGTGGGTAAGGCATTGATGCTGCACATCGTTGATGAAGCCAGACAGCATGGTTGCGGCAGACTGAAATGGGATGTGTTGCCAGACAATAGCTACGCCAAGCGGTTTTACAGACAATTTGGCGGCGAACCTGTAACAGACTGGGAGGCATGGATTCTGCCGTTTGACTAAAGACTTGCAGCGGCAGGTGAGAGAATACGCCCCTCACTTCCCCAGCCCGACTTTACTGTTAGCATAACAGGACTTTCAAACCACTCACTCACCCCATGAAACACATCCATTTCATTGAAGGCCCGGTCGGCGCCGGAAAATCCACCTATGCAAAAGCATTCGCCGCCAGGGGAGGTTTTACTCATATCGCGCTGGATGAATGGTTTGTCCGGCTGTTCAGCCCGGATCGCCCCAAAGACAACTTCATCCCCTGGTATGCAGAACGAAAAGCCAGGCTGATCACATTGATCATCAATTATGCCCGCACCATTCTTGACAGCAACAATAGTGTTGCCCTTGAACTTGGGCTCATCCAGCGTGGACCGAGGGTGGAGTTACTTCGCCAATTGCAGCAAGAAGGCATCAGTTTTTCAATTCATCTACTGGATGCGCCGAAAAATATCCGCCATGAACGGGTCAAGCGACGCAATCTGGAACAGGGCGCCAGCTTTTCAATGCTTGTTCCAGACCATGTCTTTGACATTGCAAGCAATATGTGGGAAGCACCTGACGAGATTGAGCTTGAGGAATTTGATTTTGTCTTCCCAAGTAACAGTGCGTAAAACAGTGCATAAAAATCGCCATTGATTTGATGCCCACCTTATGCCCCCAGTGATTTGATCATTATCTGCGCCCTCACTTCAAGAATTTGACAGGAATAGACTTGACCGGCGTAATTCATCTCGATTAGAATACCTACCAACTAGTCGGTATTTTATAAAAATCATGAAACTCAACTCAGACCTCAGTCAACGTGTCATCATCCAGTCTGCCGATTTACCATGGGTAGACTCCCCTGCAAGTGGCGTGCAGCGCAAGATGCTGGAACGCCATGGTGAAGAAGTGGCCAGGGCAACGTCGATAGTCCGCTATGCGGCCGGATCACAATTCCCGCTACATGTACATGATCTTGGTGAAGAGATTTTTGTGCTGGATGGCGTTTTTGAAGATGAGCATGGCGGCTACGGACCAGGCATGTATATCAAGAACCCGCCCGGCTCTACCCATGCGCCCGGTTCAAGCACCGGGTGCACCCTGTTTGTCAAACTGCGTCATCTTGATCCGGATGACAGCGAAACTGTGCGTATTGATATCAACACCAGCAACTGGCTCCCCGGCCTGGTGCCTGGCCTGTCAGTCATGCCGTTGTCAGAATTTGAAGCCCAGCATACGGCCCTGGTGCGCTGGGCGCCCGGCACACGCTTCAAGCCACATCGTCACTTTGGGGGTGAAGAGATTTTTGTACTCGAAGGCATGTTTGAAGATGAATTTGGTCAATATCCGGCTGGTACCTGGATGCGCAGCCCGCACATGAGTGCACATCACCCTTTCAGCACCCGGGGCTGCCTTATTTTGGTCAAGACCGGGCATCTGTTACAGTCACAGACACCGGATACTTCGCTGGAACTTAATACATGAAACATTTTTCTGAAATATCGGCATCTGCCGAACGCGTTGTCGATGCTGCCGAAGGCTTGATACAAGAGCGCGGCTACAACGGCTTTTCCTATGATGACGTCGCCAGCCTGATCGGCATCAAAAAACCGAGCATACACCATCACTTCGCCACCAAATCAGAATTGGCCGCCGTCGTGGCGCAACGCTACACCCACCGTTTTCGCGAACAGTTGCTGCGCATAGAAGGGCAGTATGCCCATGCCCCAGAGCGTCTTGCTGCCTATACCGAGTTGTTCGAGGCAACTTATATCAGGGATCAAAAACTCTGCGTCTGCGGCATGCTGGGTGCAGAGGCCAATTCCCTGCCTGAACTGGTGGTCAATGAAGTAGACGGCTTTTTTGCCGCCAATATTACCTGGCTCAGTGCAGTCATTGCAGCAGGTCAGCAGCAGGGGCAGATCGACAAGGCACAAAGTGCCGGTGAAATTGCCCAAGCTTTGCTATGCGCAATGGAAGGCGCCATGATAGTCGGGCGCAGGGCGGTCGGGCGCACGACAGCAGGCATACAAACCCAGGGGCCTGCACAGGTGGGCCAGACTTTTTTAAAAGCCATACGTCAAACGAGTTAAGCATCAGACATTGGCAAAGCAGCCATAAGCGACTATCGTCGCTTATTTTTTTAAACAAATACCTACCAACTGATAGGTAAGCAAAAAGGAGTATCATGAACCCCACATCGTTCACATCATTCACAGGCAAAAAGCTTTTGGTCATTGGCGGCACCAGCGGCATGGGCCTGCAAACAGCAAAGCTGTTTACAGAACAAGGCGGCCAGGTAGTCATCGTCGGCCATCGTGCCGACAAGCTTGAAGATGCCATCAAGTGCATCGGCCACCCCTCGCAATCCCTGGCATTGCTCGCCGACCTGACACAAGAAGCCAGTGTGCAAGAGTTATTACGCACCATCACTGCAGATCACAGTGACATCAGCCATCTGGTCAATGCCGCAGGCGTATTCTTCCCCAAGCCTTTTCTTGAACATGGCATCAGCGATTATGAGCAATACATGGTCTTGAACAAGGCCTTCTTTTTCATCACACAAAAAGTCGTCATCAACATGATAGCCAGCGAGCGAGCTGGTGCCATCGTCAATATCGGCTCCATGTGGGGCAAGCAGGCAATTGCAGCCACGCCCTCTTCCGCCTATTCCATGGCCAAGGCAGGCTTGCATGCACTGACCCAGCATCTGGCAATGGAGCTGGCCAGCCACCATATCCGAGTTAATGCCGTTTCGCCGGCAGTGGTACAGACACCAATTTATGAAGGCTTCATCCCCAAGGCTGAAGTCCATCAGGCCCTGCAGGGTTTTAACAGTTTTCACCCGATTGGCAGGGTCGGCACACCACAGGACGTCGCTGAAACGATCATTTTCCTGCTGTCAGAAAAAGCTGCCTGGGTTACTGGCGCGGTGTGGGATGTGGATGGCGGCGTGATGGCGGGTCGCAATTAAAAAAAGCAGGCCATCTGCATGGATGATCTGCTTTTCGTCACCTATATTTAATCATTCTGACGGTATCAGGCTTCACCGCTCAAAGCTGCATTCATGTAGGGATAGCTCAATTCATGCTGAAACAATGCGGCAGTCTGGCCCTGGTGCAAAAACTGGTGCACCTCTTGCCTGCCGTGGTGATAAGCAAGCTGGAAAGGCGCAGGCCCTAACGAAAAACGACGGCAACCGGCAGCAAACAGCTGTTTGATGTCGGGCATGCCGGGCACGGCCATAATATTGATCGAAATATCCAGCGCCTGCGAGATAGTGGAAACAGTCGCCACATCACTGAGCCCAGGCAAAAATGCAGCGCTGGCCCCGGCAGCCTGGTAAGCCTGTGTACGGGTAATCGCCATCTGTATGGCAGCATCCCCACTGGCCAGTTCGCGCAAATAAACATCTGTCCTGGCGTTGATAAAGCATTCTGCGCCAGCCAGCCTGTTACGGATCGCCTTGATTTTCGCCACCAGCAATTCTGGCGCACCGCCGCCATCTTCAAGATTGATGCCGGCCACACCGCATTGCTGAAGGTCTGCCGCCAGCGCGGCAACTGTGTCGGCATCATCGCTGTAACCGTCTTCAATATCGACCGACAAAGGCACCCTGATGACGCGCATGATGCGGCGCACGGCGGCCAGCAATTCATCACGCGGCACAGTGCCACCGTCAGCATAACCGAGCGCCCAGGCCAGTGACGCGCTGGACGTGGCTACCGCTCTGGCGCCGTCACGTTCAAACAGGACGGCACTGGCGGCGTCCCAGGCATTGGGCAGCAGCAAGGGTGTACTGCCGGTGTGTAATTCTTTGAATATACTGAAGCTCGTGGCTGTCATGAAAAACTCCAAATGTTAATCAGATAAAAAACATTGAAATCTTAGGTAATACAGCAGGAGATATCCCGCCGGATTCGGCCATCATTGTCACACAAAAAAAGCCGAACCGTTGAGGGCGGCCCGGCTGTTCAGCAACTCATACTCCATCAGGCGTCAAAGCCACCATCGGCCTTGAGATTGGCGCCAGTGATGAATGCTGCTTCTTCGCTGGCCAGGTAAGCAACCAGGCTGGCAATCTGTATACCCGTGCCATATTGGCCCGTCGCCATATAGCTGCGCATGGTGTCGGCAAAAGCACCGTTGGCCGGATTCATTTCGGTATCAACCGGGCCTGGCTGTATGTTGTTGACCGTGATGCCCTGTGGCCCCAGATCACGTGCCAGGCCACGTGTAAATGAGGCGACAGCACCCTTGGTCAAGGCATACACGGACAAACCGGGTACAGGCACATAGTCACTGTTGACACTGCCTATGGTGATGATGCGGCCACCCGCTTTCATGTGGTGCTGGGCCTCCTGTATGGCGACAAACACAGCTGTCACATTGACGGCAATCAGTTTCTGGTAATCGTCCATGCTGAAGTCGGCGATATGGCCCGCTGCCAGCGCACCTGCATTGTTGACCAGGATGTCAAGGCTACCCAATTCTGCTGCAGTCGTATTGACCGCCAGTCTGACCGCATCAGCATCTTGCGCATCTGCCCGTATTGCCATGGCCCTGCCGCCGTTTGCACGTATGGCCGCGACTACTTTATCTGCCTGTTCGCTGCTGCTGGAATAAGTGATGGCGACTGCTGCCCCCTCGCTGGCCAGCCGGGCTGCTATCGCTGCACCTATGCCACGTGAACCGCCGGTGACCAGGGCGACTTTACCGTTGAGTTTTGTGTTTGCTGCTTGTGTCATGATGTTCTCCTGAAATAATCCGTGATTGGATGGAGTCATTCTGGACCAAGTGAATGATGACAAGTAGTCCATAATCGATTACATTACTTTCAACCATTAGTTGAAAATAAAATCATGGAAACCCTGTCCAGCATAGAATCCTTTGTCCGCAGTGCAGAGGCCGGCAGTTTTTCACAAGCTGCACGCAACCTGGGTCTGACACCGGCAGCAGTCAGCAAGAATGTCGCCAAGCTCGAATCACGCCTGGGCATACGCCTGTTCCAGCGCAGCACGCGCAGTCTGGCGTTGACGGAAGAAGGTGAAATCTTCCTGGCCCAGGTCCGCAGCGGTCTGGACAGCATACAGGCAGCCCTGGCCAATGTAGAAAACGTCGCCGGCAAGCCTGCCGGCATACTCAAGATCAGCCTGGCACTATCGTTCGGGCGCGATTATGTACTTCCCCTGGTTCATGAATTTGTGCAGAAATACCCCGAAGTCATTCCCGACCTGCATTTTGATAACCGCAATGTTGACTTGATCGGCGAAGGTTTTGATGTAGCCATTGGCGGCGGCATAGAACTGGTACCCGGCGTGGTAGCGCGCGAAATAGGCCGCGCCCATGTCATACCGGTGGCCTCCCCCGCTTATCTGGCTGAGCATGGCATGCCAGCAAGACCCGACGACCTGATCCGGCATGATGGCATTCTGCGACGCTCGCCACAAAGCGGCAGACTACGCTCATGGACGCTGCGCAACGCCAGGGGTGAAGAAGCGCCAGTAGAACTCCGGGCGCGCATCATGATGGATGACCCCGAAGCCATGTGCCGTGCAGCCCTGCTCGGCATGGGGGTCGCCATGGTACCCCGCCTGCACGCCCTGCCCTACCTGGACAGCGGCGAGTTGCAAAGACTGCTGCCGGCCTGGCATGCCGATATCGGCCCGCTTGCCATGTATTATGCCAGCGGCCGCCTGATGCCAGCCAGGACGAGGCTGTTTGTGGATTTCATCCTCAAGCGTTTCAAGGAACGGGACATTGCAGGCAAGTTTTCTGCCCTGCCAGCAAAAAAGTGAGGCACACCAACAGGATAAATTCACGATCTGTCTCCAGCTATGAGAAAATGAGCGCCAACTTATATCTACTGTTTTATTTTTACTGTTACCCCTGTGAAACCCAGCAAGCCCGAGCTACCCGCTTTTCAGATCATCAAAGATACCCTGCTCAAAGAGATTCAGTCCGGCAAATGGAAGGAAGGCGATGCCATCCCCGCAGAAACCGCCCTGGCGACGCAATTCGGGGTATCGCGCATGACAGTCAACCGGGCAGTGCGGGAATTGACCAGTGAACAGATCCTGACCCGCATACAGGGTTCAGGCACCTATGTGGCGCAACAAAAATACCAGGCCACCCTGGTAGAGATCAAAAGCATCGCCGAAGAGATCCGTTCACGCGGTCATAACCATCGCAGTGAATTGCACAAGCTGGAAGCCGAAGCAGCCAGCGAGCAACTGGCGGCAGAATTCCAGGTCAAGCCCGGACACCCGCTTTTTCACTCGGTCATCGTCCACTTTGAAAATGAAATAGCAATACAGGTGGAGGACCGCTGGGTCAATTCCAGCGTGACGCCTGACTACCTGCAACAAGACTTCAGCAGCATGACGCCCAATGAATACCTGGTAGCAGTCGCCCCGTTGCAGGGTGTTGATTACAGCATAGAAGCCATGCAGCCACCGAAGCAGATCGCTGAAATGCTGCACATCTCCAGCAAGGAAGCCTGCCTGGTATTGCATCGCAAGACGCGCTCGCTGGGTATGATAGCAACCAGCGTGACGATGTGGCATCCCGGCAAGCGTTACCAGTTTGCCGGGAGTTTTTAGCTTTTCAGCCTTTCATCGTAAAGAGATACAGAAAAATTCTTTCAGATCGACTTCCGATTCGCTATGTAGTCTTACCCTTAAC
>NZ_JAKZHX010000017.1 GCF_022568815.1 Undibacterium paludis
TTCCAGACAGTGGCCAGTCAAGCTGATATCCATACCGGTTGAATGCGCGTCGGAGTTTGATCAATGTTTTTCTTGGCATGTCAGAATTCAGCTTGATCATAGTCTTGCAGGATCGCATGTCCGGGTGCACACCTATCCCCAGCAACAAATACACCATATCCACATGCCCCTGGCCGCATGCCTCGGCTAAGGCATAACCGGACACCATGCCACCGCAAGAGGCAAGCAGTTCAATAATTTCTATATCATTTTCTACGACAAACCAGTGCATGACAGTTTCGCCTGCATAGTTTTTGCAGTTCAGTAAATCCGGTTCACTGTTAATCATCTGCCGCACTAGATGCGGTGTGTAATAGACGGCTTCGATCAAACGGTCATAACCATGGTCCATTCCTGGATGACTTGCCATATAGTTTGCGATTGTTATTGGATGCATGTTTGCTGTTTTTTGGGGCCGACTTTTTGCCCGATATTAGCAATACTGAATGGTAATTGATAGTTTATATCAGATCGATTGAATTTTATTATCGGCGCGCTCATCAAGGGAAAATGCAGGGAGTTTACCTATAAGAATGGTATTTCTGTGCCTGCATTTTTTGTGACGCGACAAGCACAGACCCATTTGACAATCCCCAAAAACAGGATTATTCTATAAAGATGAAAACACTGAGCATACTCTTTTTTACCTCCGCCCTCCCGGCATGTCAGGCGACATCCCGGGGCCGCTGATGTGTGCCCGTTGAAAGCTCTGTAAAGAGTAAAAACAAAGGCCCACAAGGGCCTTTTTTGTTTTCTGGTACTTTGTTTTAGGCGCTTTGTTTTTGCCCTTGATATCCAAAAACTCAGCACCACTTTAGTCAGCACTTTGAACCAACATACTCTCTCATTGAGGAGCCATATAACATGAAGTCAGCAGATGTAGAACGCGCGCGGGTCCACTGAAATAAGGGTGGTCGCATGGCCCCGCGGCGCTGTCACCAAGACAACCCCACGACCGCTCGCTATCAGAACTCATTTCATCAATAGAGATGAGTGCGAACAAGACGATTTGGGATGCAGTGCAAGGCGTGACGCGCAGCTAAGGCGTCCGCCTTTGCAAGCGGCACAACGCTGCAATGCGCCCAAATCGTCAGTTCCCGGAGGGTTTGCCTCATAACGCGTGCTGGACTGCGTTGGACTCGTTATCAATAGCACAGCTATTGACTGCCTCGTCCGCCTTGCCAGCCCGCGTTATGAGGCAAACGCATCTCGTCTCTATTGATGAAATGAGTTCAGGAAAGACCCATCATGACGAACACTGTCCCCCGTGCCGCTTCCAACAAGGCATCTGCTAACTCTGCGCGCAACAACGTGCGCAACACCTGGCGCAACTTTGGCATTATCGCGCACATAGACGCTGGCAAGACCACGTTGTCTGAACGCATCCTGTTTAAAACTGGCGAAATCCATCGCACTGGCGAAGTCCATGAAGGCAATACCGCCATGGACACCATGCAACTGGAAAGAGATCGCGGCATCA
This sequence comes from Undibacterium paludis, assembly GCF_022568815.1. Lineage (GTDB taxonomy): Bacteria > Pseudomonadota > Gammaproteobacteria > Burkholderiales > Burkholderiaceae_D > Undibacterium. Next base: position 1,520 of record NZ_JAKZHX010000017.1, read on the forward strand.
CTATCGGTGCAGCAGCGACTCGCTGCGTCTGGAACGGCCATGAATTCACGCTGATCGACACGCCCGGCCATATCGACTTTGCGATAGAAGTTGAGCGTTCGCTGCGCGTGCTCGACGGTGCCATCACTGTCTTGTCCGGCGTCGCTGGTGTGCAGCCGCAAACTGAGACTGTCTGGCATCAGGCCGAGAAACATGGCGTGCCCATGATCATCTTCGTCAACAAGATGGACCAGACTGGTGCTGACTTTGCCCGTGTTGCTGAACAAGTGCGCAAGCAGCTTGGCGCACGTCCTGTGCCGCTGGCGATACCCGTCGGCGCGGCGGATGAGTTTGGTGGCGTCATCGATGTCTTGCAACAGCGTTTGCTGCAATGGGATGCCAAGGGCAACATGACCGTGCTGGACTTGCCCGCAGAATTGCAAGCCCAGGCCAAAGCGGCCTATGCCTATGCAGCCTCGGTCGCGGCAGAAGCGAATGATGCATTGACGGATGCCTACCTGGCGAACGACACGCTGAGCCACTCAGAGATATTGCAAGGCTTGCGTACTCTGACATTAGCCAGAAAAGCCACGCCCATGCTCGGTGGTTCTGCGTATAAAAATGCAGGCATAGAACCGCTGCTCGACGCCGTGATAGCCTGGCTGCCAGCGCCCGATGACCGCGCTGCCCCCGTGGCCAGACTGAACGGGGACGACGTGACTGTGGGTACCGGTAGTGATGACGCCCTGGCCGCACTGGTGTTCAAGGTAACGCATGATGAACACGGTTCGCTGGCCTATGTACGCCTGTATGGCGGCAGCATGCATGAAGGTGAAACCATCTGGAATGCAACGCTGGAAGCACCAGTGCGTATAGGTCGTCTGTACATCGTGCATGCCGACAAACGCACACCCGTGGCTGAGGCAAAGGCAGGCAGCATCATCGCCATCGCCAACCTGAAAGACGCGCTGACCGGGCAGACCCTGGCTGGCAAGTCACAGCCGTGGACGCTGGAAACCATCCATGCTGGCGAGCCCGTTGTGGCGCTAGCTGTGGAACCCGGTGCAGGTACTGACAGGGCCAAGATGCTGGCGGCGCTGGATAAATTCCGTCGTGAAGACCCGTCTTTGCGCTTGGAGAGTGATCCAGAAACTGGCGAGACCATCCTGTGGGGCATGGGTGAGCTGCATCTGGATGTGGTACTCGAACGTGCCCGCCGTGAAGCTGCGGTGGACATACGGGTAGGTGCACCCCATGTGGCTTATAAAGAGACCATGGGCCTGGCGACTGTCGAAGCAGAAGGTAAGCTCGACAAACAAAACGGCGGCAAGGGCATGTATGCCCGCGTTGTCGTGCGGCTTGATTTGCTGGGCGCAGACGAAGGCGAATTTGCCTTTGTCAATGTGGTCAAGGGTGGCGTGATACCAACGGCGTTTTTCCCTGCCGTTGAAAAAGGCGTACAGCAGGCCATGCAACAAGGCCCGCTGGGGCAAAAAGTGACGGGCGTCAAAGTCACTTTGCTTGATGGTGATTTCCATGCCGTTGACAGTAACGAAATGGCCTTCATCATCGCCGCCAAAGAAGCCGTGCTGGCAGGTTTGCGCAAGGCCAAACCGGTCTTGCTTGAACCCGTCATGAAAGTGACTGTCGATGCTCCCGCCGTCAACACCGGCGACGTGATCGGCGACTTGCAAAAACGTGCGGGCCGCGTGCTGGGCATCACAGAAAACACGGGCCGTGTTGAAGTGGTGGCCGACGTACCTTTAAGCAAGCTCTTTGGTCATACCACTGACCTGCGCTCGCTGACCCAGGGCCGCGCCTTCGCCAGCGCGATCTATGCAAGGCATGCAGCATGCAGTGTGGAAGAAGCCGCGTTTGCATGATTCTTGTCGCATGCGGATAGTGGGTGGGTTGTCGTTTGATCCGCCTGTTGTTCTTCCGACAGGTTGGCAGGATGAGAAAAGCCAGGGTAGGCACCCTGGCTTTTTTTTGCTCTGTGGAATTCATCCAGGTTTTTCTGGCCCTGCATCAATATTGGAAAAGCGATATTTGGAAAAGCGATATGCCTGAAAGCCGACATGGTCATCATTTGGGGCAGCACAGATTCGTCAACTCTACGCTGGCAAAAATCCATCTGTACGCCTGCTCAGCAATTGATCCCTGTTACGCCAAAGTCACAATTAAAGCGATGTTTTGTACCGCAGTTTTTACATCTATAACTTGAGTGAGGAATTAACCTCATCTTGCACAAGGCACCACCAGGGGAAATCCAGCAGCGTTGCAAAAATAAACATACTGAAGTTAATAATGTAAAAACATTAATGTAAAATAAACCAATATTCTCTCTTCAATTGTACGCTTTGCTGTTAAGCCGCGTGGTTTTGAATGGAAATTGATTTTGATTAACACCGTTTATGACGGTGTGACATAAAAGTGAAGAGAGCGGTTTGCTGTACTTGATTTTGCACCGGATTCACATTTGATTCGGATTTCTGTCGGCATGAGTATTTTTTGCTCAGCCTAAAAGGAATGTCATGAAAGGATCATCCCCATGCGCAACAATCAGCCCGTCACTGGAAAAGAAGTTGAAGTCATGGATGGTCAATCCATTGTCTCCAAAACCGATCTTCGCGGCAAGATCGTTTATTGCAATCCTGCTTTCATCGAAATAAGCGGTTTCGATGAACACGAACTGATCGGATCGCCGCACAATCTGGTGCGCCATCCCGACATGCCCGTGCAAGCTTTTGCTGATTTATGGAACACTATCCGGGAGGGATTGCAATGGAATGGCTTGGTCAAGAATCGTTGCAAGAATGGGGACCATTACTGGGTCAGAGCCAATGTAACGCCTATTATGGAAAACGGGCAGGTGGTTGGCTATATGTCGGTCAGGACCAAGCCAAGCCGGGCTGAGATTACCGAAGCTGAAACACTCTACCAACGCATGCGTGGAGATGAGGGACGTTCAATCAGATTGCATCACGGAAGACTGCAAAGGGCGGGCTGGCGTGGCAGGCTGGCGCAAGCTTTCCAGTTTACTGCTGCCATGAGACTGGCACTGGGTATGGCTTCCTGCATGGTGCTGGTTCTGGCGACAGGCATGTCGCAGTACCTGCGTACTGGTTTTTCACTGTCGGACACGCTAATGCTGACCCTGGCCTTGGTCTTGCTGGCATATCAGTGGCGGTTCATCCAGAGCACGTATATCTGTCCGTTGCGCCACGCCATGCTGGCAGCACGCACCATGGCTGGTGGTGATCTGACCAGTTTGCCACCCAGTGGCGGAGATGACGAAATGGGGCAAATGATGCAGGCTATGCGTCAGATGAATATCAACCTCGTCGCCATTATAGGCGACGTCAGGGACAATGCAGATTCTATCAACCGTGGCAGTCAGGAAATAGCTGAGGGCAATATGGACTTGTCCAGCCGTACTGAGTCGCAAGCTTCCAATCTTGAGCAGACTGCTGCCAGCATGGAAGAATTTGCCTCTACGATCAGGCAAAATTCGGACAGTGCAGCCCAGGCCGCGCAACTGGCGCAGGCAGCATCTCACATTGCGCAGCAAGGCGTGAATATGACTGACAGACTGGGATTCACCATGCACGAAATAAGCGACTCTGCCCGGAGTATAGAAAACATCATCAGTCTCATTGATGGCATCGCGTTCCAGACCAATATCCTGGCGCTGAATGCCGCGGTTGAAGCTGCTCGCGCAGGTGAGCAGGGCCGCGGATTTGCTGTTGTTGCCGGCGAAGTGCGGAATCTTGCCCAGCGTTCAGCTACAGCAGCAAGAGAAATCAAGACGCTCATTACAGATTCGATGGGTAAGGTGAGTGCTGGCAATGATCTGGTTGAACAATCCAGCCGCATCATGTCAGAGTTGATGCAGTCAGTGCATAGCGTGGCGGGAATTATTGATGAAATCAGTCATGCCAGCCGAGATCAAAGTGATGGTGTGGAGCAGGTCAATTTTGCCATTACGCAAATGGATGAAATCACCCAGAAAAATGCTGCCATGGTAGAAGAAGCGGCAGCTTCTGCCAGCAGTCTGGCAGAGGAGACCAGGTATTTGCAGCAAGCCATCAGTGTTTTCAAGTTTAATCGCGCCGCCAGAAGGGCTAGCGCAGTACATCAGCTCCCTGGTCGCTCGTCCCACATCAGCCTCAACCCGGTCGCCCTTAAGCAATTGCCTATGCGAAAAGCCAATGCGTAAATGTCTCTGACGCAACGGCGTCTTGTCCGTTCTTCATCTCAGGGCGCGAATCAGCGAATAGTTATTCAACCTCCTGTCTACTATCTATTCACTGACTTTTGGCCAACTAAATCTGAACACTGCCCCGCGTGGCTGGTTGTCTCCAAGACTGATGGTGCCGCCCAGGGACTCTATAGTTTTCTTGATGACGGCCAGGCCCATGCCGCTGCCCTCTACTTCGTCGCGGGGGCGCAGGGTCTGGAACATGCCGAAGACGCGCTCGCGGTGTTCGGGGGCGATGCCTCTGCCGTCGTCGGCCACTTCAAAAATGAAGCTTTGCTCTGCCGGCAGGGAGCGCACGACAATGTGACCGCTGCGCTTGTCGTGGTGCTTGATGGCATTGTTGATGAGGTTGCGGAACACTAGTTCCAGTGCTACCTTCTGGGTGGCGCTATAGGGAAAACTGCCTTGCAATTCAAGGTCAAAAGAGCGGTCAGTGCAACAGAGGTCAAATACATCACGCACCAGTTCAGAAAAATCTACCGATTCTATGACACCACCAAGACGATCGGCACGGAAGTACAGGAGCAGGTCGTCGAGCAATTTCTCCATACGGGTAACCCGGCCGCGCATCATATGCAGGTGTTCACGGGTCTCTTCGCCGATTTTACCTGCCAGGTCTTCCTCTATCCAGCTAGCGAGCTGGACGACGCCGCGCAAGGGGGATTTCAAGTCATGGGACGCAACATAGACGAAATTATCGAGTTCCTGATTACGGCGTGACAGTTCATCAATAAAGCGCTGGCGTTCTGAAATATCGACGATTGCTGCCAGTATGTGTATGTCACTATCGGTATCAATGGGATTGAGGCCTATTTCTATGGGAAATTCAGAACCATCTTTTTTTATTGCCAGCAAGTCGGGATTGCGATCGACAACGAGAGGTGTTTCCTGATCACGCAGATAATTATTGCGTAACCCGCGATAACCCTCCAAAGATCGTTGAGGTATGAGCATTTCCATGGATTTTCCCATCATTTCCGAGCGGGTATAGCCAAAAATCTGCTCGGTCTTTTCGTTCACCATTTCTATGTGACCAAGCTTGTCTGTCAGTATCATGGCGTTGGGGGCGGCCTCCACCACTTGCTTAAAACGGCGCTCGCTTTGTGTCATTCGTTGCGCCAGTTTATACATACTGCTGAAATCACGGACAATGAAAGACAGGCCTTTGATACTGTCATCGGTTTCATCATGGATGGCAGAAATGGTCAGTGATACAGGCAACTCTGTTCCATCCTTGCAGAGTATGGTGGTTTCAAACTGTCCCAAAACACTGCTTTGCTGCAAGAGCTTAATCAGGGTCTGACATTCGGGCAATTGCCCTTCGGGGAAGAGCAGCGTGAAGGGCTGACCCAGTACATCGCTGGCAGTATGCCCAAACAGCAGGCTGGCCGCATTGTTCCAGACGATGATGATGCCATTGACATCACTACCGATGATTGCATCATTCGCTGAGGCGACGATTGCCGTCAGCAGGGCCTGCTGTTCAATCAAGTTCTGCTGGTCTTCCATGATGTGTCATTCATTGAACGTAGGTTTGCGTGGCCAGGTGAACCGGAATGTCGCCCCCCGGGGATGATTTGGCCCAAGCGTGATTACACCGCCCAGGGATTCTATGGTTTTTTTGATGACGGCCAGGCCCATGCCACTACCTTCCACTTCATCACGCGGGCGCAGGGTCTGGAACATGCCAAAGACACGCTCGCGATGTTCTTCTGCAATGCCGGCGCCGTCATCGGCAACCTCAAAGACAAAATGATTTTCTTCTGTACTCGCCTTTACCGTGAGGTGACCAGACGGTTTGTCATGGTGCTTGATGGCATTATTGATGAGATTGCGAAACACCAGTTCAAGCGCGACTTTGTGAGTTGGGCTATTAGGAAAATCACCTTCCAGCGTCAACTCAAAATTCCTGTTGGTGCAGCATAGTTCAAAGACATCTTTCACCAGTTCTGACATGTCAACCATCTCTACCGCACCACCTAACTGGCCCGCACGGAAATAAAGCAACAGGTCATCAAGCAGTTTTTCCATGCGCTTTATCCTGACACGGATGAGGCGCAAATGTTCATTGCTTTCTTCATCAATCTTGTCGGCAAGATCTTCGGTCAGCCAGGTCGCCAGTTGATCGACGCCGCGCAGTGGTGATTTCAGGTCATGTGAAGCAACGTAGGCGAAGTTGTTTAATTCCTTGTTCCGGCGTGACAGTTCATCGGTGAAGCGCTTGCGTTCTGAAATGTCGACAATGGCTGACAGGACTTTTAGTCCATCAGCTGTTTCGATGGGGTTGAGACCGATCTCGACGGGGAATTCACTGCCGTCCCTGCGCAAACCAAACAGGTCGCGGCCCATGCCCATGGCACGGGTACTGGGGGTTGCAAAATAACTGTCACGCAAACCAGGATGTTGTGGGCGGAAGCGCGCTGGAATAAGCATTTCCATGGGTTGACCCAGTAAATCGCTTCTGGCGTAACCAAAGATATGTTCGGTCTGGGAATTGACCATTTCTATCAGGCCACGGCTGTCTATCATTACCATGGCGTTGGGCGCAGCTTCCACGACAAGGCGGAAGCGCTCTTCCTGGCGTTTGCGCTCAGAGATGTCGACGATGGAAGACAGTACCTTGAGTCCATCGGCCGTTTCGATGGGGTTGAGACCGATTTCTACGGGGAATTCACTACCGTCCTTGTGCAAGCCAAACAGGTCACGACCCGAGCCCATTGAACGTGTGGCAGGTGCGGTGAAATAGTTGTTGCGCAAATCAGGGTGTTGCGGGCGGAAGCGTGCAGGTATCAGTATCTCCATGGGCTGGCCTAATAATTCTGAGCGGGCATAGCCAAAGATGTGCTCGGTCTGGGTATTGACCATCTCTATGATGCCACGGCTGTCTATCATTATCATGGCGTTGGGCGCAGCTTCCACGACCAGACGGAAACGTTCTTCCTGGCGTTTGCGTTCAGAGATATCAACAATGGCGGACAAAACCTTGATGCCATCATCAGTTTCTATGGGGTTGAGGCCGATTTCTACGGGGAATTCACTGCCGTCCTTGCGCAAGCCGAACAAGTCACGGCCACGACCCATGGCGCGTATGCTGGGGGTGCTGAAGTATCCGGCGCGCAAGCGGGGATGTTGCCCGTGAAAACGGGCCGGTATCAGGATCTCCATCGGTTTGCCAAGGAGTTCAGAGCGACCGTAGCCGAAGATCTGCTCGGCCTGTGCATTGACCATTTCTATCAGGCCACGACTGTCTATCATCACCATGGCATTCGGGGCAGAGTCAACCAATTGGCGGAAATGCCTTTCACTGCGTGTCAGACGGGCTGCTATGCGGTGACCAACGCTGAAATCCCGCGCCACCAGCGAGAGCCCGATCACTTCGTGCCTGCTGTCATGAATGGCGGAGATACTGAGCGCCACAGGCAATTCTGCGCCATCCTTGCAGCGGCGCATGGTCTCAAAATTGCCGATGGAGACCCCTTGCTTCAGTAGTTTGATCAGGGATTGGTGGTCGGGTAACTGACCTGCCGGAAAAAGATTGGTGAATGGGTGTTGATAAATGGCCGCGGCCGTGTAACCGAACAAAATCTCGGCGGCGCGGTTCCAGCTGATGATGTTGCCGTTAAGATCACTCCCTATGATGGCATCATCAGCAGAGGCAACAATGGCAGCCAGCAGGGCATGCTGCTCATTGAGGTGATTTTGCATTTCAGAATAGACTGGCCCATTATTGTCCTGAAGTGCCATGATGAATTGCCCCGGTCAGAAATCGGTCTTCAAATTCACTCGAAGAGATTGCCTGTGAATAGTAATAGCCTTGCAAAAGCTCACAGCCGAGATCGGCGCAGAAGCGTGCCTGTTCTGCCGTTTCTATACCCTCAACCACGAGTGACAATTCCATGGTCTGGGCAAAGGCGATCATGGCTGCAAGCAGGCGTTCCTGGGACTCACCTTTGCCTACGCCGGTGACAAAGCTCTGGTCTATCTTGAGAACCTGAATGGGCAGCATTTTCAGGTGCCCGAAAGAGGAATAACCCGTACCAAAATCATCTAGTGACAATTTGACACCGCGCGCTGCCAGTTTATGCAGGATGCCGGCGACATGGTTGGGGTCGCGTATCAGGGCGTTTTCGGTGATTTCCAGTTCCAGGTAATGCGGCGGCAAGCCGCTGCTGAGCAAGGCTTCATCTACGGTATAGATCAGATTGTCTCCCTGCAACTGTATGGCCGATACATTGACAGCGACAGTCAGTTCATCCGTTTTAAAGAAGGGCAGGGCGCGCCATTCTTCCAGTTGGGTGCAGGCAGTACGCATCATCCATTGGTCAATCTCAAACATCAGCCCCATCTCTTCAGCCATGGGCAGGAATACGCCAGGTGTCAATATGCCTTCCACCGGATGTTGCCAGCGCAGCAGGGCTTCGACACCGCCCAGGGTGCCGTCGACGGCATTGATCTTGGCCTGGTAAAAGACCTTGAGCTGCTCATTGCGCAGGGCATGACGCAGGTCACGTTCAAGATACAGGCGATGGCGTACGGCCTGGTGCAACTGATCAGAGTAAAAATGGCTCTGATTTCGGCCTTCCTGCTTGGCGCGATACATGGCAATGTCGGCGCATTTCATCAGTTCGGTCGCATCATTGGCGCATGAACCAAACACGGCAATACCTATGCTCATGGTGACATGCCACTCCATGCCATCGAGGACGATGGGCTTTTTGAACGCATCGACGATGCGTTTCGCCAGCAGTATGGCCTGGTCGACTTTTTCCATGTCCTGCACCAGCACGACAAATTCATCACCACCAAGTCGGGCCAGCAAGTCACTGCCACGGGTGGTGGTGCCCAGACGGCGCGCCACCTTGATCAGTAACTGGTCGCCAATAGCATGACCATAGGTATCATTCACGTTTTTAAAGCGATCCAGGTCAAGCAGCAATACAGCCATCTTGCCATGCAGGCTTTCACGTTTGGCACGACTGACGGCGAAAGCCAGGGCACGTTCAAAATCATAGCGGTTGGCCAGGCCGGTCAGGGCGTCATGCTCGGCCAGTTCACGTAACTGGTTATAGCTGCGGCTGAGTTCGGTCTCCAGTTTGTGACGGTGCCTGGCCTGGTGCAGGGCGCGCATCAGGCGGCGGGCATTAACTTCTTCTTTCAGCAAAAAATCTTGGGCTCCGGCCTCTATGGCCTGTTCCGCCAGACTGATGTCCTCCTGATTGGTCAGCATGATGATGGCGGTGTGTGTCTTGTCCAGGCGCAGGCTTTTCAGCACTTCTATGCCGTCGCGATCAGGCAGGCGGTAGTCAAGAAGGATAACGTCATACTGTGTTTCTTTTGCCAGCAGCAGGCCGTCAAGGGCATTATTGGCTTCAACGATGCTGACGCTGACAGATACCTGTTTCATGGCGCGTATGACAGAACGGCGGTCCAGTTCGTCATCGTCGATGATCAGGATGCGAAGAGTTGTTGTTGGCAGGGCGGCAATGGAAATCATGTGTGCATCCTCAGGCGGCGGGCAGTTCTACCACGCGCCAGTAATGGTCCAGCATTTCTGTCACACGCATAAAACCATCACCGACATGCTGTTTGACAATATAACCAGCTACATGCTGGGAATATGCCTGCAGTTTGTCCTGATCGTCCTGTGAAGTCGTGAGGACGAATACCACAGCAGAAGACAGGTGTTTGTCGTTGCGCAATTCAGCCAGCATTTCAAGGCCATTCATGCGCGGCATATTGATGTCCATCAGGATCAGATAGGGACGTGGAAGTCCTTCAGGACTGCGCAGGATATCAAGTGCTTCTATACCGTCCCTGGCACGTATGATAGGATTGGCGATCTTGAGTTTTTTCAGTGCACGTTCTATACCCAGCACGTCAACGTCATCATCATCGACGACAAGAATGGTAACTGGCTTGGTCTGCGGAATGACATCATTCATTGGACACCTTTTGCCTGCACTGATCCTTAAATAATACCCTAGGGCAACATTTTTACAATCCGGAATTTGTAACAATCATTGTTTTTCCGGAGGTGACTCATGCATCTGATAGTTCCGGTCGGGGTGCCAAGCCTGTTCCCAATAGCCATGCCATAAAGCTATTATTGAATTTGCTTTCATATTATTCAATTAATAGTATGAGTGCAATATTGATATCATTAATTTTCTAATTTTAACAATTTGATACGGATTTGTTGCAATGCTGCGTCATCGCATGTTGATGCTATTTTGTTGATACTGTTGACTGCGTCTGTTTTAGTATGTGGCGTTTTGGATAGAAATGGTATAAATGGTAGAAAAGATGGAAATCTCGGAAGCACTGAATCAAGCCTTGTTTTTGCAGATCAACGCAGGCGCTGAAACCAGTCCGGTACTGATCAGTATTGCAATGTTTATAGCTGTTGCGCTGATTTACCTGATCCCGCTGGCATTGCTGGTTGCCTGGCTATGGCTGCCCGCACAGCGTGAGCTGGCGGTTAAGGCGAGCCTGACCTGTGCCATTGCGCTGGGTCTGGGGCAGGTTATTACCCTGTTCTGGCAGCATCCCCGGCCTTTTATGATTGGCCTTGGCCATACATGGCTGGCACACGCCGCTGACGCTTCCTTCCCCAGTGACCATGGCATCGTGTTTGCCAGCATGGCGCTAACCCTGTTATTAACCCGAAAACTGTTGCCGGGGTTGCTGCTGGCAGTGGTCGGCATAGCCGTTGCATGGTCACGCATTTTCCTGGGGGTACACTTCCCCTTCGACATGCTGGGCGCTGTTGCCGTTTCATTGCTGGCCTATGTGATCCTGCGGTTATTGTGGAGCAGGAAAGGCACAGCCCTGATGCATGCCTTGACGGCTGTGCATGGCTGGCTGATGGCGCTACCGATCAGCAAGGGCTGGGTCAGGCCCTGAAGTTTTGGCAGTGTGCAGGGTTTTGTTGCACCCTATATGGGTTTGCATTGTCAGGACGACAGGAGGGGGATGTGGCAGAACTGAAGACCAAGCCCAATGATGCACCGCTAGCTGCCTTCATCGCAGCAATTGATGATGAAAGGCGGCGCGCCGATTGCCTGCGCATCATCGACATCATGCAAAGCCTGACAGCCAGCCCGCCGCAAATGTGGGGAACAGGTATCGTCGGTTTTGGTAAATCATATTACCTGTATGACAGCGGCCGTGGCGGTGACTGGTTCCTGGTTGGCTTTGCCTCACGCAAGGCGGCGCTGACGATTTACCTGATGTCTGGCGTGGCAGCGCATGAGGCACTGCTGGCCAGATTGGGCAAACACAAGACAGGCAAGGGTTGCCTGTACCTGAAATCATTGGCAGATGTGGACGAGAAAGTCTTGCACGCTCTGATAGAGGAGAGTATTGCCAAGACCAGGGCCAGATATCCAGAACAGTAATACCCCCCGGGAGAGAAATCAGGCAAACAGTCTGGCTACCGGGCTCCCCTGTTCTGTGGCTTCGACCTTGATAATGAAATTACTGGTCTGACCAGGCCTGGCGAGGTTGCCCATCGCCTGCATCAAACCCAGGAAGCGCCAGCTGACCTTGATCGGTTGCTCCCAGTCGGGAACGTCAAACGCAAATGCCCTGGCAAAGCCCTGGCTGATCGTGGATGACAATTGTGACAGCCTGTCATACACGGTGGCGCCAATTTCTGGCGGTACATTGGGCAGTTGCGCCAGTAACTGGGCTTCAGCGGTGACGGCAATCCAGGCTGTCGCTGCACCCGCCGATATGCGTTTGATTTCCCATAGTCTGCGCAGGGATGTACGCTCCGCCAAAGGAGTCTGTGGATTACTGACGGGTATCGGTGTCCGGCCTGAAGCCGCTGCCAGAAATACCGAGTCTGACCAGGACTTGCTGTTGGGTGAGCTTGCGGCATTGGACCAGAACTGTTCTTCCGTCCAGCCGGTATAGTCCAGCCAGGCGGATACCCATTGCGCCGGTGTGCCATCCATCAGAGCACGTTCGGCATTGGCGGCAATTGCATCAGTCAGGCTGATCATGCAGCATCGCTGCACCTCTGCACGCAAGCGGTCCGGTGTTGTTTGTAGCAAGGTTTTCCAGGCATCAAGATCAAGCACCTGGGTGCCGGTGATACTGGCCTGGACTACGCGTGTTGCCGTCCCTGCCGGGCCGCCATACAAAAAGTCGTTGACGAGCTTGCCATTGCCTGATCTGACGGCATTGCTCTTTTCCAGCAGTGCGAAGAAGCTGTCTATCTGTGCGCTGTTGATATTGTCGCCACTGCCCTTGAATTGCGCATTGAGTGGCGGCACACCGTCTTTGACCGCCAGCATTTCCAGATTCAGGCTCAATGAAGTTTCGCTGACCGCGCCATTGAGCGTGGTCTTGCTGGAGATGCTGATGGCGTCTTTGGCCACCAGTATCCTGCCATTCCGGTCTGCGCTGACCTGTATGCTGTCAAGCACACTGGTCGTGCTTTGCGCCGTGACAAAATCAAAGGCATTGAGTGTCATGCCAGACTGGATTTTCCTGTCCTGGTTGCGGCCAAACAGGCTCTGGAGTTCCCTGGCGCTGCCTTCTTTTTCGCACGCTTCGATCAGGCTCGCATAGCGCTCCAGATGGCCGGACCAGAAAGCTTCATACAGTATCCTGCTATGGTCTGTGAGCGTGCTGAAGCTGACCTCGATCAGGACGGCGCTTGCATTGTTATTCTGGTAACTATAAGCCAGTTCCAGTCCCAGCTTGTTGCTCTGGATTTGGGCGATGATACTGGCGATACGTGCCTTGGCGGCTTCATACGACTGCAGCCAGCCGGCCAGCTTGCTGGTGGCTGCGGTTACCCTGTTTTGTAGCTGGCTGGCAAACTCAGCCAGTTTTTCTGCCGGTATTGCCAGTGCCTGAGCTATCTTGGTAGTAATGTCTGCATCTGCCTGGGTCAGTTTGTTGCAAAGTGCCGTGATCTGATCAGTGACTTTTGTTTCCACTGCTTGCAGGGTCTTTGTGACGGTGTCGCTGATCCTGGTTTGCAAGGCTGCATTGGGAACGTTCGCCAGCTCAGCCTTGATACGGTTTTCCAGCGCAGTCTTTGCCGTATCAAGGCTGCTGCTGCCCTGGTTCAGGTAATTTCTGACATAGCCATCGAGTACGTTCTTCACGCTGTCGGCAAAGGCCTGGCTGGCCTGGGTGCCGCCACCTGTCACCACGTTTAACAGAGCCTGGGTGGTCGCAGCCCAGTCATCGTTGGTAGTGAGCTGGAGTTGTTTTTTAAGTGCATTCAGGGCCAAGCCCCTGATATCAGAAAATTCGCCAAGACGGTCTATCAGGGGTTGCGCTGATGGCAGTATCTGGTTCAATACCGGGTCCAGTGCCGCCTGGATACCGTCTATGCCTATCCTGGCCGCAACATCGAATGAGGCTCCTGTGCTGCGGTTGATTTTTCTTTCGAGCCGCACGACGGGCTTGTGGTCCTCCTGACGTATGGTCAGGTGATGGTCGCCGTTCATATCCCAGGATGCGCCAAACGAGGCAGAGATATTGGCCGTCGCTGTGATCGGGTTATTTAGGACGACAGGGCTCCAGGAAGGCTTGGCGCCAGCGCTGGCCACGGTATTGATCAGTACCGTACCGGCATTGATTTTGCCGCTGAGGCTGGCGGTCCCCGATATGTCCATGCTGGTCATGGCAAAGTCATCGCCCTGGCAGGCATCGAACATGCGGGACAGGTCGCCAGGCAAGGGTGAGGTCTTCAGGCTGTCATACATAACCTGAGCCAGGTAGCGGCTGGGTGGATAATTGAAGCACTGGTCCAGGTGTACCGTACCACTGGCCGCAGCAGAACCGCCGATACTGCCCCAGGCCGGGCTGGCATCTGCGCCAAGTGCGCCGCCTGTCGTACCAGACAAACCCAGTCGGAAAAAATATTCAGGTTCAGGATGGACGTAACCGATGGCGCTGGCCCAGGCTGGTGCCGCCTGACTGGCTTCGACGCTGAGGCTGGCTGCAATGCTGGCGCTTGCCGTCGTTTGTATGGGCAGGTTCCTGACAGCACCGTTTGCCGCAGTTTGCCGCTGACCTGAGAACAAGGGATACAGTAGCAGGCCGGGCGCGGTTGCCGGAGGCGTCGTACTGAGAAGAAACTCCGGTAACTTGTAGGCAAATGGCCGCAAACCGGGGCTGAGTTTGTTATTGATGGCAGTTTTCAGATCTTGCCAGTTAGCCTGCAAGAGAGCCCAGTCCTGCGTATCGACACTCCCTGGTTTGATATTGCTGTCGAGTGCCTTGACCAGCACATCAGAAGCTTCAAACCATTCCTGGGCATTGGCAGATGGATCAGCGCGCAAGGCTTTCATTGCGTTGAGCAAAGCCAAAAGCGGAGCCAGTTGCTGTTGCTGATCATCAAGGGACTTGCTGACCCAGGAAATATCGAATGCACACATCTTGAATCTCCATTCATTTACATGCCGAATAAAGTATTGAATCCAGTGCAGGACAACATGCAGGATTAACCGTGGCCTGGCAAGGCACCCAATTTTTTGCGCTGCCCAGATACCAGTCCAGATAAGTGCAGCTTGCATATCCGTTTGACTTCCCTTCAATCTGTTTGTGATCTGTGAGGGGGGTGAGCAATCCGGAAATGGAATACTGCTTTGCTGATTAATTATTGTTATTTATGTAATTGTCGTGAGGATTATAATCTGTTTGTCAAGCGCATGTCTGCCTGTGTTTGCCTTCCTGGCCTGGATCTTTGCACTGTTCCTTGTAACTTTTGATTACACAATTACCATGTTTAATTGATAAAATCACTCGGACTCACACCTATAATGTTCAGCTGCGGGAATGCACCCGCAGTTAATACCGACTGGCACAGTGTTTCGTACCAGGAATTCATCAAGAAGGCTGTCTGCGATGATCAAGAACTTCATCAATTTTGTGAAACGTCCAATTATCCGTATCTTGCTGATTGCCTGGGTGCTGTGCTACCTGCTCAACCAGTTACACCTGCCGCAATACCTCAACAATATCCTCGGCTTGCCCATCGTCATCTGGACGGTGTACAGCATCTTTGCCGCCCTCAGGCAGGCCAAACGTGAACGCCTGCAATTGCTGGCGGATATCAAGGAATTTTCACAGGTCAGCAACCCAGGTTATTTTGATACCTGTGAGGGCAGTGCGCTGGCGCTCAATTACGAGCAGAAGATGATCTACCTGATTGATGACAAAAAACGTAAAGCTGTTTCCAGTGCTGATATCCTGCGCTGGGAAATGAGCTACAACGACGGTGAGAGCGCAGGCGCCTTTGTCATTGGCGGCAATCCTGGTTCTGCTGCCGGTCAGGCCGTGATTGGTGCGGCAATCGGGTTTGGCATATTCACCCTGCTGGGGCGCTGGCTGAACCGGCGCAACGATATCGGCCACGTCAAATTCTGGGTCAATGATGCTGAGCACACCATCATCAGTGTGTATGTGTCGAATAACAAGATCATTGAACAGTTGCAGCATTTTTCCATGGCGAATGGCCTGAAAATTCTTTGACATTCTTAGACACTATTTACCGGCGTATCATGAAGATAACCAGCATTAACCATCGCCTTGCCTGTACTTTCGCCTTGCTCGGCCTGGCACAACTCAGTCATGCGCAAGTCTGGACGGACCTGCCTGCGCAGGACCCGAAGGCCGATGTCATCACACAGCGTGCTGACAGTCCTATTTATAGTCGCATGGCGAGTGACAAGAAGTTCCGTGAGTTTGCCCATGACGCCATCAATGTAAAGGGCGAGCAACTGCATTATGAACTGGTGCTGGAATCCCGCGCCGCCCTGTTCAAGGAAAATGATTTGCGCAAGGTCAATGAAAGTCGCGCCGGCAATTTCTATGTCAGTTACTGGGTCAAGGAAAGCCCCAATTTCCGTACCATGCCCTTTAAGCGCAATGCCTATCTGGCGCTGATTGTGGTTGATACCGTACCGGCAGACCAGAATAATGCTCAGTTCAAGGCTGTGGCTGATAAGTTACCGTATGTCACCTATCAGATCAGATGGGAGCAGTTCAAGAGTAATCACATAGGCGGCATACGTGCCGATGATACGGGTTCTGCCGTCAAATGGGACTGCAAAACCAAGGAGGGTAAAAGCATGCCCACCATGCTGCAGCCCATCACCATTCACAAGCCCAATTTCAAGGAAGAAAAAGAATGGTATAGCACAGCCTATTACATCGCTGATGACGGCACGCTCAAGACCAATGGATCAGGCCGCAACAATATCTGCAACAAGCGCAGCGTCGGGCCAGATGATGAAGTGTCCAAATGGGTACGTTTCTTTGGCGGTGTCTAAGGCGCACAGGAAGGGTGACTGCAGGGACTGCGGACATGTCGTGCCGGGCAAGGTGGTTTTTGCACATGCTGATTTGTTCAGTATATCTGTTTTGCCTGTTATCCGGTTACATGACCTTGCCCGCACTGGCGCAAGCACCTGACATTCCAGCTGACATTCCAGCTGACGTTTCAGCTGAAAAACGGGCCTTTACTACACAGGTAGAAAAGCAGTTACGCCAAAAACTTGATGGCGTCAGCATCAGGACCGAAGAGGCACCTTTGATCCTGACGCTGGATAGTTATCGTATCAGTCTGGACCGGCTATACCAGTTGTGCCGGCAAGACGCCAGCAAATGCACCGCCCAGCTGGGGCATTTTATCAATGCCGTGGCTGATACCGTGAACACAAAAGCCGCTGAGGCAAGAAAAAAGGATTTGCGCCTGACCCTGCGGTCATCTCTGTATATGAGCCAGCTTGGGCCAGCGGCAACATATCTGCAACAACGTTCTTTTCTCGATGGCTTTACTGTTCTGGTGGTGAGTGATGCTGGCGGGTCCATGCGGCCAGTCAATAGTGCAGACCTGGCCGGTTTCAACATGAGTGCTGCTGACTTGTATGCACTTGCCAGCAGCAATACCCAGGCTGTCTTGCCACCGATGGCTGAGGTCGCCAGACCTGCCATGGCGGGCAAAATTGAAACAACGGGCTTCGATCCTTACGCCGCCAGCCGCCTGCTATATTTCAATGATTGGGCAGAACTGGCCAAGGCGCAAAACGGTGTATTGCTGGTTTGTGCGCCGAGTGCCAGCCGTTTGCTCTACATCTCTGAATCCAACCCCAAAGCCATCAGTAAATTACGCGAAACTGCACGTGATTTCATGTCCGGCTCTGTCTATCCCCTGTCGGAAGCGATCTTGAAGTGGACACCGGGCGGATGGGAAGTCTTGTTTGATTAACTGACAAAGTGTCAGTACGTCAGCCATGCTGTCACATCAGCAGTCATAGCCGTCATCAGTGAGTTCAATCGTCAGCTCAAATACCTCTTCCAGAATGCCTCTCTTGTCTTGTAGCCAGTTCAGTGCGACTTCATCGTAGCAGCCGGTTTCCAGCAAGGTGACTGACTGCCGGCCTTGTTCCAAGTTTGCCTCCAGTGAAACATTACCACTACCTTTTGCTCGCCGCATGAAACAGATGTGCATGGACGTCAATTCGCCAGCAGGGATGACGACGGCTTGCTCCTGCATGATAAAACCACAGGTGTTGTTGATCACCTCTTTCCATACATGCAGATATCCGGATTCTGTTGTACTGAGCTGTGCCAGCACAGGCACCGGACCTGACTTCATATCGATGGCAGTGCGACCCAGCCTGAATGGCGAGCCAGGCCCATTGGCTATGGAGATCAATGGAGACATGTCATATTGCAGGCTGATGTAAAGGAAGAATCTGGCATGAAAGAATCTGGCATAAGTTCAGCGGATGAATAAGTCATCCAGGATTGAGGTTTCATCAAGTGCTCACTCAGTACTGTCGATGTCATAACGTTCTTCCTCACGGGCAATCGCGGCTTTTGCCTTTCTGGTGCAAACATACTCATACAGATACAGTGCAATGATGAGTGCGATAGCTGTATATCGCGCAGGCCGGGGCCAGGGTGACAGAAATGCCATGAAGTAGATAAGTACTGCCATGACCCTGATCTTGAATCTTTGTCTTGCGACTGTCATGTCGCGCAGAAAAGTATGGCAATGCGGACATTGCGGCTTGTAGGCTTGCGGCATATACCACTTGACACGAACCGGCCATAAATTTGCAGCGGTCTTATTAAACCGTGTGTTGCATGCCGGACATTTGTACTTGCCAACCCGGGGATCACGGTCTGATATGCTGAGCCCGGTATCACAATGCTGACAAACAGTATTTGCTGCAGTTAAAGCCGCACTGCAGTTTTCACATTTGTACCCGTTATCAGTCATGTCTTATCCACAGTTGGATTGTTTTGGGCTTTTGTTGCCGTTCAATGCGGCGCCAGGTTAGCCTGATTGTGCGGGCAGGCCGGACTTGGGTCTGTCATTTGGTATTTTGCGTTGCTGTACCCTTTGCAACTCCACCTGATCCAGGCGCACAAAGACAAAACCCTGTTTCAACGATTCCAGCAATGCGGTTGACAAACCTTCGGCAGAATCCGAGGCAGGCTTGTTCATGTGAGCGATAATGACATCGCCGGCCTGCAATTGTCTTATTTTGGTGATGATGGCTTTCTTGCTCAGTGTGGCACCAGCATCAGCATTCAAAGAAAAACCGGCGATCTTGTAACCCATCTTGTTGATCACCTCCATCGCCTTGGGGTCATATTTGGCGCTGGCACCGCGATACCATTGTGGTGTGACGCCTATGGCCCTGTTGATGGCCCGGGCGCCTTCGCTGACCTCACGCTGCAAATGGTCGACATCGGGTTCGCCGGTCAGGCCATAAACCTTTTTGCCGGGACCGATGACAGCAGGGATATGATTTTCACCATGGTCTTCCACATCGAACAAATCCAGGTTTGCCTTCAGCACGGCCACACCGCGCGGATTTTTATCCAGCCATTTCTTGGTGACAAAAATAGTGGCGGGAATGCGGTTACGTATCAGGAAGTCGGTAATGTCTTCATCAAACTTGCCCGAGCAGGCATCCAGCGTCAACGCCACTTTCTTTTGCGCGCTGGCTTGCGGTGCCAGGCGATTGTGCACTTCCACAGGACCACTCTGTGCCCAGGCATTATTGCCTGACAAGGGCAGGGCAAAGAAAAACAAAAGATGAACAAATCTGGATTTCATGGATAAACAAGCTGACACTGATCTGGCTTGGGAAGAGTGGGTTTGATGTCGACACGCGGCAGTATACAGTTTGCCTTGTCCATCCAAAGTAAAGTTACATTTGGTAAAAAGCAGGTGCTTCATCCCTATTCATATCACAATCAAATTTCCGCAAGTATCTGTGACGATTCAGATCCCGAATGTATGCAAGACCTCGATCAGACCAACGATGTTGTCATTCATCAGATCGACATCCTCTGCCGGTATCCACCATTCCGTATGAATGGCACCGCCTACATTCTGGACCTGATACTTGTCCATGAAATCCTTCCTTACTTCAAAGCGCGTCACATAACCTGAGCCGCTAGCAGGGACATTCCAATCCCTTGCAATCTGTATGGCATAGTCGACATTGGTGACAGGGTAGAAGATAGGCTGTTCAGGCAGTCGCGGTGGCCATTTCCTATAGCCACTGTCACGCACCAGGGCAAGTTCTTGCGGGCCTGTAGGGCGGTAGAGAGTGATGGTGTCCATGGAGTTAATCTATTAGGGCTTCTGTATTGGTTAGCTTTCATGACTATAGCTCACTTATTTAAAAAAATAAACTAACTTAGTTTAATTTTAAATATAAGTGAATGTTCGCAACACAGTCGTTTCGGTCAGCTCATGTAATATGACTTATAATTCAGTATGTCCGGTACCTTGAGGGGCACCGGATTGCGCCTGTTCTTCATGATTGATATGTTCGACAATGTCATATAGCTGATGTGAGCTGGCATAGTCAAACTTTGACTTTATATCATCCCGATTTTCAAATGACTTTGGTGGTATCACTCGCAATGAAAAAACGCCCCCATTTCCCATTGCCCAAGTTGTTCCGCCATTATGTTCCTTCGCTAGTTTTTCGACTGCATCAGAAAAAGCATCATCAATATTAAGAAAAATCCAGCCCTGCTTGTTGGTCGTTCTTGCAATTTCTTTGACATTATTATCGAATAATGGAGCGCCTTCCATGAGTGTGATGTTCGCAAAGCCGTCAGAAAAAGGGTAAAAATCAATAGAAGATTTTCCATCCGGCCACGCCCGGCCTGGCCGGATCAGATTGGGGATGAACCCTTTTGTGATCGAAACGGGAGGTTCACCGCCCGTTTCAAATTGTAGTGCAAAATTTCCTGGTGAAATTTTGCACTCCGCATTCAGATTAATGGCATTCGCATTGCCACTCTTGAACTGGTTTTCCGTCTTTTCCCCTTCACCTCCGACATCGACCATGGCGATCTGATTCTCTTTGAAGCCCAGTTGTTCCCTTGTCAGATGTATGCTGCCGGGATTTGCAAGCACACTTTCTTCCCATGTGCTCTGGAATAACCGGGCGGCTGTGCCAGCGGGCTGCTTGTTATTTTGCCCTGGGACGTCAGGGTTGTAATGGACATCGTTACCTGTTGCTTTTACTTCCTGGCGCGGGCTAAAACCATTCTTGCGCATGAAGCTGGCAAATTCGTTTCTTGGCACGAAAGGGGGTAAATTTTTATTTGCACTCGAAGGATTATCTGCTTGATTCAGCAAATTTGTGTTGAGGGTTGACTCGTTTGTCGACAATACACCTTTGGTGAGATAAGCTGATCCGAGCAGTAGCGGGATAATGGGGGTTTTCATTACTGTCATCCATGAGTTTTTGTGCTCATGGGTGGATTGCGCCAGAGAAAAGTTCCACCTTGGCAAGAAAGTGTTGCAACCCGAGTTATTGAATATGAAAAAATAAGAACCGTTGTGATGCCACAAATGTGCATTATTAATGCTGGGTTGTAGCAGTTGACAGACTACGATAGTCAACCTGGATTGAAATGGCTGCGGTTACGCATGGACGAGCCCGTAAAGCAGTCCATGCGTATGAAAAACCCGCGTTTTGTCCAGCTGAAATCCAGCCCTCCACCTAGCCCCGCTTTTGCCTGTCCCTTTCTTTTACACTGCGCATCAGCACCTTCCATTTGGCTCTGTCAGCAATCCTGTCCAGCGGCGTCTGATGGTTGCGCCTGGCTTCGCGCAAGAGCTTTTGGTAGTTGCGCAATCTGTCCGCATCAATCCGGGTATTGACTGCGCAGCCTGGCTCTGACTGATGGCTGCAGTCACGGAACTGACATTGCTGTGCCAGTGCTTCTATATCGTCAAAGCTGGCGGTGATGGCGGCTTCGTTGATATCCAGCTGCAGGCTGCGCAGGCCTGGAGTGTCGATGATGCAGGCGCCGCCTGGGCATAAATGCAGCGAACGTGCTGTGGTCGTGTGCTGGCCACGGCCATCACTGGCGCGTACCACGCCGGTATCCTGGTGGCTGGCTGCCAGGGTATTGGTCAGTGTCGATTTGCCAGCGCCGGATGAACCAAGCAAAATCAAGGTTTGGCCAGCGTCCATCCATGGCAGCAATGTTGTTGCTGTCTCTGCACTTTGGCCATTGATGGCAAATACCGGCACGCTGGCAGAAATACGTTGCCGCACTTCAGTCAGCCGCAATTCTGCGCCGACACTGATATCGGCCTTGGTCAATACGATTACCGTAACAACGCAGGCAGCACGGGTCAGCGCCAGATACCGTTCCAGGCGTCGCAGGTTGAAATCGCTGTCGAGCCCCATCACCAGCAGGGCGGTGTCAACATTGCTCGCCAGGGCTTGCTTGCGGCCATCATTGTTGCGACGTGCCAGATGGCTTACGGGCGGCATGCGGACGACGATACAATGGCCGCCCTGGCTGTTGTCCGTCAGCACCCAGTCGCCGACAGCAAGCTGGCTGTCTTCGGCTTCAAGTTCATGAAGCAGACGCATTGGTACGCGGACGCGATTGCTGCTGTCGCCATGATGGACGGTGATCCAGTCGCGCTGTACTTCGGTAATGCGGCCGGCCTGTAAATGTTCGCCATGCTGTTGTTCGGACAGGGCGTAAAGTTGATTGGCGATAGCCGGTGTCAGGCCAATCAGGCGTAGCGATGCGAAGTCGATCGTAAACATGATAAATGTGTTTCCCAAATCATAGAGTGGTGCGCCGCCCGCAGGCATGCACACATCCTTCCTGCACGCAGGGCGAGCAGGGGCTGGAAGAGCAGGGAAGTCGGCACTCGATCCGCTGGCAAATTCAGGTCGCACTCTTAGAGAGCAGGCGGCAATAAATCAGCAAGGCAAAGCCTCACCACACTGGCGTGGTCAAACGAAAGAAACAGGTAAAACCAGGGTTGTAATCAGGTCACGCAGCTAACGTACACAGATCAGCAGACAGATCAGGCAGCCGACAGGATGGCAATATCTATGGTTCGCATGTTTTTGTCTCCTGTGGTGGTTGATGGGAATAGGGAGTGTGCCAGCTTGTGGTGGGGGCGTCAAGTGTGCACTTCTTCGTTTGGATATGTCGGGTGTTCATGGTGACAGGCAGGGACTCAATCCAACCCCAAAATACCACCCACAGCTTCGCGCACTATCTCCATCAGCTCAGGGTCCATGTATTTGTATTCATCCGGTATGTCGAGCACGTATACTGTCTTGTTGCTCATCAGGTTGCGATAGCTGGCCTGCAGGCGCGACTTGTGTTTTTCTTCCATGACGAAGATGACATCGGCCCAGTTGAGATCGTCGGCGGATACCGGATGACGTGCATTGGGGCTGGTGCCTCCGGATCGCGCCTGGACTTGCGGGTGTCTGCGCCAGACCTGCTCTGCTGTCGGGCTGCGCCACTGGTTGCGGCTACAGACAAACAGGGCTTTGATGGGGAGGGTATTATTGACTATGGGCATAGGTGCGATGCTGCTATCTTGTTGCTGACATCCGGGACCGGTCGTCGGACTGATCATTATTTATGGCTGGTATTCTCGCAGTTCACCGTTGATGATTTCCACTACGCGTGTACCTCGACAGTCAGATACTGGTTCGGGCTTGCTGCCAGGCAGGACGGCTTCTGATTCGCCGTCATTTTCGCAGACATAACCGTCCAGCCACAGTTGCAGATTACCATCCTGGTTCAGGCTGGTTACTGCCATCAGGGTGCCGGATTCATACATGAAGGCATAGTCATTGAGTCTGACCAGTTCATGCAATTGTCCGCCCATCAAGGCAAACATGATGGGGTATTCCACTTCACGTACTGCTTCCGTGTCCTTTGAGCCGGCCGTGATCAGGCGAAAGCATTCTGTAACCAGCAGTTTTTCCGGGATACCTGATTTTGAATGCAACTGTACATGTTCGTTCGTACAGTTGTTTTTTCGCAGTATGTTGCGCAGATTTTGTGCCAGAGATTGTCCCACCGCCTTGTCCAGCTCGTTGCTGATACTGAGGCGGTGTTCATCAAAGACATCGCCTGCCGGTGCTGCACGGGTTTCCGTAGTCTCTTCGGGTACGGTTTCTGTGACGCTACTGCCTACGGTTGTTACGGTGCCATCCGTTCTTTCTGCACGCAATACATGGACGACCACGCTGGCAGCAGCCAGAATGACGATGATCAGGAGCAGTTTGAGCGATGCAGCTTTGTTCATGTAGACGCAGTAATGCAGTGTTTTGCGAATAGGCCAAGTTGCTAGTTGACCGTGACAGTGTAACAGCTTGGCCTGCGCATTTCACGAATTACTGCGCTGCATTGACATAGAGTTTGGCGATGTCAGCGGCCAGTGCATGCGGCTGCGAACCTTGCAAATTGGTTAGCACGACAACAGTCAGGTGTTGTTCAGGCAGCGACAGCCGCCATGCCGCTGCGCCGCCACCATAGGCAATGGCAACCTGCTTGCCGAAAGGCATGAACATGAAACCCAGGCCAAAGTCTCCGTCCTGGCCATTGTGCAGCTTGAAAGGCGTTGTCATCTGTTTCAGGCTGGCCGGGCTCAGGATTTTGCCGCTGATCAGGGTTTGTTCAAATTTGACCATGTCGTCAATCGATGCATTGAGCAGGCCGGCCGGCATCAGGTAATCAGGCATGAACTTGGCGCCGTAGTGATAAATTCTGTCTTGCATGACGGTGGGGCGACCCTCTTTGACTTCAAGTTTGCTGTGGTCTTTGGTGATGCCCAGCGAGGTATACAAGTCACTGCGACCAGGAATGATGGACCAGGCATCACCAAACTCTGCCGCTTTCAGGCCTGCGGGCCGGAACAGGCGGGTTTGCAAAAACTGTTCATAAGACATGCCGCTGGTTTTTTCTATCACCATACCCAGCAACATGTAGCCGGTCTGGTTATACACTGATTTTTCACCGGCCGGTTTCAGGGGCAGTTTCGCCAGTTCCTGCAGCAATACATCGCGGTCACCATTGATGGTGATGATGTTGATGTCATCGGTGATGGCGTCTGGCAGTCCAGAAGTGTGTGACAGGCAGTGGCGCAAGGTGACGCCAGCCCAGGCGGGCGGCAGTTGTGGCAGTATCTTGATGACAGTATCGTCAAGCGTGATACGGCCATCCTGCACCAGCAGCATGATGGCGGTGGCGGTAAAGGTCTTGGTCATCGACGCCAGCGAGAATATCGTGTCAGGTTTGACGGCGGCATTGTGCTCTATGCTGGCCAGACCATAGCTAGCTTCCTTGATGACCTGGTCATCTCGCATGACGGCAATCGACATGCCGGGGATATGCCGTTTCTGCATGACGCTGCGCACATAGTCATCAGTCGCATCTGCATGGGCCGCCGGCACCATGACAAAGGCGGCGAGCAGGGCGGCGGCCGAACGGGTCAACAGTGATACCGATATATTCTTTGGGTTGTGCTTGTTCATTTTTCTTCCTGATGGTGTGAGGTTGGCAGGGGCAGACAATAGTCCGTAGACCACTTGAAATGGCCACGGTGTCGCCACCATTTCGTTGCCGTTTGGCAAACGTGGCCTTACTGTATTGGCATCATTACCTGGCTGCCAGTGGCAACAGGATAGATTGCAAAAAACAGGGGGCGAACGGCGACTGCGGAGGGGTGAATGGTCGGGGTATTCAATGCCGCCTGGCGGCACCTGGGATTACCCCAATGTGGCTGGATTACAAGTCTGGCATCAATGTTCAATATTGTATTCTATCGTCACCACGACCCGTGCCACCTTGTCGATTGTGGACTTGTCATAGGTGCCGCCATATTCGTCAGCACTGGCTTCTGTGCCCACTGGGAGGATATAGAAAGCGCCTTGCGAGGCTGAGCGCATGGTGCCGACTTTTGCGCCACCGTATTTGGCGAATTCCGAGGCGCGCTTGCTGGCGTTTTCTGTCGCCGCACCGATCAGTGACATCTTGATGTCCTCCAGATTTGACACGAGGAATAGCGGGCTGCTGTAAAACACTGGCTGGCCGTCTGCTTCAAGCTCCAGCGCGGCACGGCTTACCTTGGTGACCTTGTCGAGGTCCTTGCTGGTGACCATGATGCTCTGGGTGGCACGATAACCACGCTGCACATGGCGGCTGCGTCCCTCTGGCAGCTCTTCTTCCACCATGTTTGCCGCCACGGCTTCTTCAGATATTTTCAGGGCTGATTTGTCAAACCCGTGCTTCGCCAAAAAATCATCGAGTACCGGCCTGGCCTTGCGCAGCCTGGATAGTGCCTCGGCAAAACTGGGAGCGACGATCTGTACGCCTATCTTCCATTCTGCATAATTGGCCTGCACATTCTTTTCTGCCAGACCCTTGACCGAAATATTTTGCCGGCCAGCGCCGATGTGCCTGGCCTGCATGCCAAAGATGAAGGCGGCTGCCGACATGCCAAGTGCCAGTAAAACACCGAGTATGACCAGGGCGCGCGACAAGTCTTTGTTCATGGGTTTCTCCGGTAAACTAGGTTATGTTCATTGGCTACATACTCCAATAAAGCATTTGTTTTCCCTATAAACCTTGCATTTTGTTGCAAATATTGTCGTGGCTTCTGCAGTATTCGCTTTTATTCATGGCGAATGGAAGAATCAATTCACTTCGCAACGGCGTCCGGGTATTGGCTTGCCAGTTGGAATTTACAGTTGTTGCGCTTCACTACGCTTGGCCCAGTCACTGCGCAATAATCCATACCAGGCCGAATCTGATGTGATGCCATCAATGATCCAGCGTTCACGCAAATAGCCTTCACGGATAAAGCCCAGTCTTTCCAGCGAGCGGGCAGAGTTCACATTGTCAGGGTGGATATCAGCTTCAACACGATTGATATTCAAGTCGTTGAAGCCGTAATTGAGCAGGTGTACCAGTGCTTCGTGCATATAGCCCTGGCCCCAGTATGTCTTGTCCATGTCATAGCCGATTTCGGCACGACGGCATTCTTCATCGAAATGAAATAGGATACAGCTGCCAATGAAGGTCTGGTCTGATTTGCGTATCATGCCCAGGCGTAACAGGTCACCTCTGGCCATGGCGGCCTGGTCGCGTTCCACCATTGCCGTTGCCTGGGCAATGTCTGTCCATGGCGCTGTGGTCATGTATCGCATCACGTCCGGGTTTGCACGCATGCGCAGGATGGCTGTGGCATCGTCCATGCAAAGTGGGCGCAGGTGCAGGCGCGGGGTGTCTATGGTGACTTGGTCAAAGGCGGGCATGTTCAAGCTCCCTGGCGACGAATAATGAGACGATTATAACCGCGCAGGGTAATACTGTGCTGCATGGAAGTCTGTATACAATGGCAGGTCACATAGATGAATGGAGCATCATGAAAACCTGTCAAGGCAGTTGCCATTGCAAAGCCATACGCTTTGAAGCTGACATCAATCTTGCCGATGGCAGCATGCGTTGTAACTGCAGTTTTTGTCTGAAGGTACGTTGCTGGTCTACTCCGGTGAAACCAGAATTTTTCCGCTTGCTGGCGGGTGAGGCAGATCTTGCAGAATACCGTTTTGGCGCAGGGAATGAGCAGCACTTCTTTTGCAGGCATTGTGGCGTGCGCCCGTTTGGTATCACCCATTCACCACGGCGCGGTAAATTCTATGGTGTGAGTGTCAACTGCCTTGATGAGATCGACATTGCAGCGCTGGCGAATGTGCCCGTCACTTATGTAGACGGCGTGAATGACAATTGGGATACGCCGCCAGATGAAGTGGCTTATCTGTAATTTTTGTGGCTGCGGCAAGATGCCTCAGACCAGGCTTAACCGACCAGTATGGCCGCCGTCATTTCAGAACACAGGGTCCAGCCCATGGCTTTGTACAAAGCAAAACCATCCGCAGTGGCGACCAATACCCCGGTATTGGCTTGCCTGTCCAGCGCATGATTGCAGAGGGTCTGCATGATGGCATTCCCCAGCCCACGACGCCGGTGTGCAGGTTCAGTGACAATCTGGTCAAAGATGGCGTGCTGGCCACTCAATGCCACACGGCCAGTAGCGGCGACTTGACCTTCAGCATTGCAGGCGCGCGCAGTCGCCAGCGCGCCATCTTCCTTCAGTTTGATGGTGTATCCGTGACCTGGCGCTGCATTGCCAGTTTGCAGGGCTTTTACCATCAGGTATTCCGGCGCCTTGATTTGCCAGCGACCGGGTAGCAAGCCGGCTATCGCGGCCTGCGGGGCGCAGATTTTCAGCCAGGTGTCGGGTGTATCCAGTTCCTGCGCCAGTCTTTGTATGGTAGTGGGTATGTGGCCTTGCAAGATATAACGTTCCAGGTGACCAGGCAAACCTACCTGTACTCGATGACCAAAGCAGACCAGGGGGATGGGCGCAGCGGTTCCGCGCGAAATGGTCCAGCCATGCACCCAGGCACTGAGCAGGCGGTCCAGGTCTTTGTTGCTGAATGGATCTGGCAATAGTGTTTGCATGAAGACAGCCTGCTTGAGCTTGTTATTGGTGAAGTGATTTGAAGCCGATTTTACGGTCAGTACGGCAAGGTCTGCTGGTCCTCAGGCAAATGTCACAGGATCAGCATATACCGAGGTTGCGGCATAGAAAACCCGACGGTGCACCGTCAAGGAGGGGAAAGCGAAACAGTGGTGATGACTCTGGCAGGATGCGGCCGACCAGTGGTTCTGCCAGGGCCAGGCCACGATTTGCATTCGTCAACAAGACCATGCCATCACCGGAACCTGGGGCAATAATCACAAAAACGCGATAACCGGGGTTATTACCCCAATGCCATAGCAGACTGGTTTGCGCCTGTGTCTGGCTGAGCGCCCATCCCAGACCCCATTGTACGGCGCTGCGCTGGTCTGCCATCACGGGCTTTTCAGTTATCTGCCTGAGCAGGGTTTCGTTCTTTAGTACGGCGGCAACAAAATTGCCATAGTCCCTGATGCTGGTATGCAGCGTTGATGCGGCTATCGCTTGTTTGGGGCGCCACGGCGGCAGGGGTTTACCCTGATCACTGCCAGCCAGTATGTTGCTGCGCCAGTCTGCAGGCGGCAAATAGCTGCTATGGGTCATACCCAGCGGCGTAAATACCTGCTGCTGCATGAATGTATCCAGAGGCAGGCCGCTGATGGTTTCAACGACACGCTGCAACAGTGCATACCCCTCTCCGGAGTATTGCCAGCGAGTATCGGGATCAGACACCAGTTCCAACTTGCCATTGGCCCAGTTGGGCAAGCCTGAACGATGCTGCAAGACCATGCGTGCGGTTATTTTTTGCAGGCGCGGGTCAGTCACCAGGTCTTTGGGACTGTTGATATCATGAGCCCGGCTGGCGTGCAGATAGCCTTGTGGCAGGTAGTGCAGCAAAGACTTGTCAAGATCAAGCTTGCCTTGTGCGACCAGGCCCAGTACGGCATATGCAAACACCGGCTTGCCAAGAGACGCGGCCTGGAAAATACTGTCGGCATCAGGCATGACCGCATCCGGGCAGCCTGTGGCAAACAGCGGTTCCTGTAGCTGTCTGGCTTTGATCATGATGAGGGCGGCTGAGCAAACCTGATGTTGGCTGACAAGCTGCTGGAACTGTGCGGAAACAGGCGGTAAGTCATCAGCAAGACTGGCAATAGGCTGCAGGAACAAAAGGCAGCCTGCAACCAAACTGGTGATGGTATGCATCACTGAATTATTCGCCATGAGCATGTGAAATCACGATTTTCCCCTGACTATTGAAGACAAAAAATTCTGCGCAGAGTTTGTTATCCAGGCCGCGATAATGAATGATGGCTGTATTCACCCCCTTGAGCAGGGCAATCAGTTCAAAATGCAGGTCAGGTCTGGCTACGAGGCCGCGTGACCAGTACATGCGCGCTGCTTCTTTGCCCTTGAGTCTGCCATCCGACGCCGGGCTGACACGAGCCAGTACGGGGGAAGAAAACTCAAAGTGATCATCATAATGTGAAAGGATGCGTTCAAGGTCGTGTGAGTTCCAGTCTGTCAGCCAGCGTCCGACAAATTCCTGGAAAAAAATGTCATTCAACATCTGCTTTCCTTTCACATCCTGACAGAGGAGTTTTCAAGCCTGATTTAACATTGGTCAACTGTAGCCATTCTGTTAGCCGATTGCGAGTATAGGACAAAATTCCATTTTTTGTTCATGCGCTTTCAATACACGGCAACCTGTTGATCGATGGCTTGCCGGTCCAGGTGTGAATTTTCCTGCATAGATGGATTGATATTGCGGGATAAGCCAGAGTATTGAAACACATCCAGCGGGCTTACTCTTTTCCACTCATGCAGGCCAGTGATGCTGCTTCGACAGCGACGGATAACAAACCCTTGTAGGCATCGGGAAAAATCAGCTTGCCGCTGGCATCAAAGATCATGTCCCGCGGCCTGCTGGTATTACAGGACATTTCCTGTGTGCGGCCATCCTGTTCTACTTGACCATACAATCAATGTTCTGCACGGCTTGCAGTTTGTTGCTGACGGCATGCGCACCAGTGTAGCTCTGGTACACAGTTGCCTGTTAGGCGACAGGAGCGATGGGCATAAGCTTAAAGCCCATACAGACTGCAAAGACGACGATGAGCGGGAGTGACATTGCGAAAATGTGTTTCATGCGAGGTGATGTTAAGTGAAGATACTGATAGCGTTTGGTAGGGCGCGCTGTGCCACCATCTTCGCAATCTACGGAAAGCTAAAGGCGGTGCGCACGGCGCACATTACAAACGCTCAGGCAATCACCAACGCCATTGAGAAGCCATCGTACCCTTTGCTCCCTACAGTCTGCAAGGCCGTTGCAGACAGGCGCGGGTTATTCGCCATCAAATCAAAAAAACTGCGCACGCCCTGTACATTGGCATCTGTGCTGGCAGGATCAGCCACGGCACCATTGCGCACCACATTATCGCCAATGATGAGGGTGCCGGGACGCGATAGCTTCAGAGACCATTCGAGGTAATGCGGATTGTTCGGTTTATCGGCATCAATGAAGATGAGGTCAAACGGGTGTATGCCTTCCGCCTCTAACTGGGGCAGGGTATCGAGTGCTTTGCCAATGCGGATATCTACTTTGTGTGCCAGCCCGGCACGCTCAATATTTTTTTGTGCAATCGCCGCATTGTGCGGACTGAATTCCAGCGACACGACACGTCCATTTTCCGGCAGGGCGCGCGCCAGCCAGATCGTGCTGTAACCGCCAAGGGTGCCAAACTCCAGCACTGTTTTTGCGCCTTGTAGCTTCGCCAGCAGGTGTAAGAACTTTCCCTGGTTGGGGGCGACATTGTGTGGCGGCAAATCACCGGCATCGCTGTCCTGCAGTGCTGCGGTCAGCACCGGGTCAGCAGGAATCAGGCGTTCACAAAAGTAATCATCAACTGCGGTCCAGGTGGTTTGTTGCATGGGATGTCCTTGTGTAAAGTGGGAAAATTTCTCTCAGTGCCGGATATGTTTCATGTGTAAGTGGCATTCAGTCATAGTCATAAATCCAAAGTTTTTCCTTGAAATCATAGTGCCAGGCTTCAAAGGGAACAAAGGTGGCCGCATAGAGTAGAAAAGGTGCTTCTTTGTCGTTGCTATAAAAGAGCATGTGCGGATGTTTTCCATCGCTTGCCAGCTCTGGTATGTCATCGAGTTTGGCGGGCAAGTTTCCGTGAGTGGCCTGATACTCAAATAATTTTGCAACGATATGATCCGCATAGGTACGCGCCTGATGATGGCGCCATATGTGCACACCGGCTACGAAGGAAGATGATAACAAGATGATGCAAGTGAAATGCAGGTATTTATCCCGTTTTTCTGGCGATCGCAAGTTGCATAAATAGCGGATGGCGGCATATAAGAGGCAAGGCACAGCCAGCACGTAAATCATGAAACCTGCGTGCTCTGCGCTGCAAATGAGAGTGATAACTGTCCAGGTAATAATCAGCCAGGAATAGCGGTGTACCAGTCTCGATAATGGTGCATATTGCTTCATTTATTGCTTCGTCAAACTGCACAAATATCATGTAACATGGGCCTGGCAATGCGCAGATAATCTTCAGTATTCAGGATGATGGAAGTGTCGAGCCGCCCGGCGTTGAAAGCGATTTCGGCATAACGTGCCACCAGCGAAGGGTCAAGCACCAGAGTGATGTCATCAGAAAACACAAAAGGTGGTATCGCGCCGATAACGCAGCCGGTTTTTTCCATGGCTGCTTCGGGTGCGGCAAAGCTGGTCTTTTTTACCTGTACGGCGGCAGCCAGTTTCTTGAAGTCTATCTTCTGGTCACCCGGCAAGATTGCCAGGATCAGCTTTGCCGCTTCATCCTTGCTCTGGCACAGCATGGCTTTTGCACCCTGGCCAACTTCCGTGCCGCGTATGGCGGCGACTTTTTCAGACTGGCCCTCGGCAGGATGTTCTACCACACGGAAGCGGGCATTGTGGGTTTGCAGCAGAGTTTTGAGTTGATCGAACATGGATTGATCCTTGTTGTACAAGCCTGAAAAGATGGTTGAGCCATCCATTTGTTGTATGAAGTGAATTTGATGCAAAAGTTCATGTCTTGACTGATGCATGCCTTAGTACTTCCAGTACCCCTGCAGGATCACAACCATAAATACCTGCTCCCCAGGCAGCATTCTGCTCCACGCATGCCCACTTGCCGCTGGCAAGCATGCCGGCGTCAATGACACAGGCAGCAGGCAAGTCTACGCGCTCATCCGTAAGCAAGGTGTTCATGAAAGTTTCGAGCGCATGGTCTTCATCAGTCGCACTGGAAAATTCTGTCTCGCGCTGTAATTCACCAAAGCGCAAAATGGCTGGAAGACAAGGCGCATTGTAATGTGCCGGTGCGCATGGCACCCTCTGTAGGGTGCGATCATGTGTAGAGTGCGTTGCGCGCACCGCCATGCAAGACATAAATCAACAAAACAGATTACACATCAGCTTGCCGGCGGCTCCCACAGCTCTACCCGGTTACCTTCAGGGTCCATCACCCAGCCGAACTTGCCGTATTCTGACTCATCTACTTTGGCATCGACATCGCAACCCTCGGCGCGCAAGGCTGCAAGCAGGGCGTGCAAATCATCGACGCGATAGTTGATCATGAAGGGCTGGTTGCTGGGGGAAAAGTAGGTGGAGTCTGCCGGGAACAATGACCAGGCAGTCTTTTCTGTGCTGTCGCCACTGGACTTGAAGACTGCGCCACCCCAGGGGCTGAGTTCAAAACCGAGATGATCCCGGTACCAGGCACTCAACGCTTGCGGGTCTTTTGCCTTGAAAAACACTCCACCTATGCCGACTACTCGTTTCATCATGTCTCCTGAGGATGGGTTTTGTAATGGATCTGGTTTGCCTGCCCATTTATCCAATCAAGATAGTACATGTCCCTCTTGCATAGTGCAAACCGAGAGTGGTCTGTGTCGCGAAAGCCTTACATACGCCACATGGGGTCAGGGTGCCTGATTGCCCAAAGCGATAAACTCAAAATGAAGCAATATTGGATCGCAAGCTAATCATGTCTATCCGCTTCATCCAGGAAACTCAGAATGGTTGAACATTCCCTGCTTAGCATGCCAAGCTCCCGTGCCTTAACAAAGGCTACATAAGCACGCAATGCGTTTCTCTGTCTGGCGTTCAGCATGGTAACGATAGATTGAGCCTGATAGCGATCGAGCCTGTACAACATTCCCTCAGCATTAATATCCGATACATCAGGCTCTTCGATGTCGGCAATCATGTAGGATGACAGATAGTAGGCAAATGCCTCATCCGTAAAAAATGTGAGCGCATGAGTCAGACGCCGCAGTTGTGCCGCATTGTGGCCTTGCCATGACTTGCCGGTGAAGTAGTCGGTCACGCCTTCGTCGTCGTAAGTAGGCTGGGAGATATTGCCAGGCAGAGGTGGTGTCGCATTTTCCCAGGCAGATCGTATCATTGTGACGAGTTCAATTTCTGTGAGCATGGTGCTGTACATTTGAAAGTTGATTGAATTCATAACTTGGCAGTGTTGCGTCAAGGAGCCGTGCCGCGATAGCTAGCGTTCGGGCCAGTTCAGTCTTCACGCCGCCTTTAGCACCAGCCCCACATCCTTTTCCGTCAGCGTCTCCACAATAATCTCGCGCAGCCTTTGCACTGCCATGTCTGGCTCTGCCTCAAGACGGTGCAGGCTCAAACCCAGCGTGGGCAAGTCTGGCAGGGCAGGGGTGTCGATGATGCAGAGGTGTGTGGGCAGGCCGACGGCGGTGCGCACGGTGATGCCCAGGCCTGCGGCAACTGCCGCCCAGATGCCGGACAGGCTGGGGCTGGTGAAGGATAAGCGCCAGGGGATGTGGGCATGGTCGAGTGCGCTGGTGGCGCAGCCGCGCATGAGGCAGGGCGCTTCAAAGGCGACCAGGGGCAGAGGTTCGTCCCTGGAATAAACGGGTTGTAGTTGCGGGTCTGCCGGGCCTATCCAGTGCATGGCAAAGCTGCGCAGGTATTCGCTGTGCGGGGTGGCGATGCCGCCATCCCAGGTCAGCGCCAGATCAAGCTGGCCGCCGGTGATGAGCTCAAGCAGCGTAGCGTTACGGGCGATTTTTGCTTCTATCCTGACTCTGGGGTGGGCACGGGCAAAGCGGCCCAGCACGTCGGTGAGTATGCGTTCGCCAAAGTCTTCAGGTATGCCCAGCCTGATCCAGCCTTCCAGGTCAACGCCGCGCACGGCGGCAGCGGCTTCGTCATTGAGTTCAAGCAGGCGGCGACCATACGCCAGCAAGGTTTCACCCGCTGCCGTCGGCAGCAAGCCGCGACCTGACTTGCGCAAGATGGGGCTGCCGACTTGCTCTTCCAGCTTCTTGAGCTGGGCACTGACTGCAGAGGTAGAGCGCCCCAGCCTGTCGGCAGCCTTGGCAAAGCTGCCCAGCTCTATGCCAGTCACAAAGGTACGCATGACATCAAGGTCAAAGGTGAGCTTGCTCACTGGACAGGTTCCATTGCTTGTTTCTTTTTTGTCCATTCCATTTTTTGGAATGATTGGTTTTAAATTATCTGATTTTGCGGATGAAGATAGTCGGGTATCTTGTGACTGTCAAGCATTTTTCTGGAGTTACCACATGCCCGCCAACACTGTAGTCAGTACCAAGCCGAGCACCATCGCCCGCGAACTGATGGGTGACATCGCCCCCAAGTTTGCCGAGCTGACCGACACTGTTTTATTCGATGATATCTGGCAAAGGCCAGGCCTGGCCACCCGTGAACGTAGCCTGATCACTGTCGCCTCTCTGATCGCTTTGAACCGCAGCGAGCAATTACCCTTCCACCTGCAGCGGGCACTGGACAACGGCGTCACCCATGCAGAACTGGTGGAAGTCATGACTCACCTGGCGTTTTATGCGGGCTGGCCAACGGCAGCCTCTGCTGTAACCGCATTACGTCAACTGGCGCCCAATCAAACCATAGTGAAGGAGTAAGTCATGCCCATAAGCCGCGTATCCCTGTTAAAGGGTAAATCACCTGCTTACCTGCGGGCTTTGTCTGATAGTTTGCACCAGGCGCTGGTGGATGCGTTTGAAGTGCCGCTTTATGACCGCTTCCAGCTTATACAGCAGCATGAAGCCAATGAACTGGTGTTTGACCGTAATTATCTCAGTCACCAGGGCAAGCCAAGATCGGATGATTTTGTAGTGATACAGATTACCGCTGGCCGTGAGCGCAGTGCTGCTACCAAGGCGGCGTTTTACCGGCGTCTGGTGAGCTTGCTGGCAGAGTCGCCAGGGCTGTGGGCGGAAGATGTCATGATCATCATCAATACTGCGGCAGCAGAAGACTGGTCGTTTAGTGGTGGTGTGATGTATGACGGGGTGGCGCAGTACAGCAAGGCAGATGAAATGAAGTAGCCAGGGCTAAAAACGCGCAGCCAACCCTACGATCTTTGCAATTCATAAGAAAGATCCTCCATCAAGGTAATTGCCATAGGACACCCAAAAATGCTTGCCATGCAATACAACTTCATCCTCCCCGCCGACTACGACATGGGCATCGTGCGCCAGCGCATTGCCAGCAAGGGACATATGCTGGATAGCTTTCCTGGCCTGGCTTTCAAGGCTTATTTACATGCCAGCAAGGGCCACGAACCCACGGCATCTAGCCACAATGTGTATGCGCCTTTTTACCTCTGGAATGACAACGAGGGCATGAATAATTTCATTTGTGGCGATGGTTTTAAAGCCGTTTCGCAAGCCTTTGGCTGGCCTGCTGTGCAGCAGTGGTCGGTATGGCATAGCCATGTGGATGAGCAGGTACGCAGCGCGAAATTTGCCACGCGTCAGATAAGAAAGATTGAGGCTTATACAGATCTTGCCGCTTTGCGCAAACATGAAACCGAAACCGCAAAGAAACAAATATGGCAAGACGGCTTGCTGGCAAGCGTGCTGGCCTTTGACCCTAATGCCTGGACTCTGGTGTGTTTTAGTTTATGGCGCGATGCGGCGGCTGCGCAGGCGGTGCACCTGTCTGTGGATGTACAGACGTATGAAGTCGGTCATGTATCAGCACCACCTGTAACACAGGTGCTCAATGCCAGGGGCCTGAAGTAATCTATGTCCCTTCGCAAAAACGTATGCCTGGTTCCTGCTCTAAAATTTGCTTCAAGTCGCGATTTAATTTTTCATAGACTGTTCTCGTATCGAGCTTACCCAGAAATTTTAAAAAGTTTGATTTGAAAAAGAAAAAAGGCACTTCCACTTCTGTAAAGACATGCCAGACTATTTCTGGATTACCCTGGGGGATGGCAGGGGTGAGATTTTCAGATGATATCTCGGGGAGTATGGAACCGCAGCCTACCCAAAGCAAATAGTTTTCCCGCTTGCACATGACGCACCAGCCCCAGTCTTCTGCAATCAGTTCTGCATCTTCGTAGCCCTGTGTTTTGAGTTTGCGGCAGAGCCATTGACCCAGCTCTTTTCCGTATCGTCCCGGATTGGTCTCTTTATCTTCATCTGGCTGGATTTTAAAGAGCTCAGATCGAATCCAATACTTTGCATCCATAGTTACCTCAATTGGCTATATTTTTGAAAAAATGTGCTAGATATTATTTTGCAGTATCAGGATTCATGCAATGATGAAACTGCGATATGGACAAGCTTTTTTCAAGCTGGCGAAGATATTTGTCAAGGCCGGTGGCAACGGTGACTTCGCTATCAGCAAAGGAAAGGGCGCCATCAGAACATGGCGCAGTCCGGTCGTCGGGGCGGGCTTTTTTACAGTAGCTGAAGTCTTGCGCCACTTCTTGCGTGGCTGGCGTCAAGTCTGCCTGTACTGCAGACAGTGAATCAGGATAATGTCCTGTTCTTGCTTTGAATTTTTCCAGTGCGGCCAGTACGGCAGCATGGGCCTCATGCGCTTTTTTGTAGAGTCTCAGGCTTGCCTGGCAGGGATCTTCCTGCCCGGCTTGCGTTCCACGCAAAGCACAGACTGCGGCAAAGTGATCATGTGCTTGCGCCAGTGCGTGCTGTTTTTCAAATTCTACAGCTTGCCAGTAGATATTTTCTGCCTGTTTGTTGCGACAGGCCAGCACTTCGTCCGGGACAGGTTTGGCACTGATGCAGAAACCGAATAGTGCTGTTTTCTGTATGACAGCCAAAGTCTGGGCAGGCAAGGGACGAAAGTCTCTTTCTCGCGGCGAGCAGACAACTTCTTCTCCGCCACTATCCGGCAAGTTATAAGTCAGGCTTCCGGCGTCGCTGCGGGCGACGGTGGTTGTCAATTCTTCCACCGGGAGCAGGCTGTCGATCAGGAAGACGCCAGCACCCACAACAAGAAGAATGAACAAGGCTTTCAGACTGGAAGACATAAACGCAGAACGCCTGGATGAGATGCCGAAAGCTGATTCCGGACGTCATGTGCATGACTGATATGACGGACCATCGCTGTTACAACTGTCACTGTTTCC
Organism: Undibacterium paludis; assembly: GCF_022568815.1. Taxonomy (GTDB): domain Bacteria; phylum Pseudomonadota; class Gammaproteobacteria; order Burkholderiales; family Burkholderiaceae_D; genus Undibacterium. The sequence goes on from NZ_JAKZHX010000017.1 coordinate 39,012, forward strand.
CACCCTCCAGCGACTTCTTCAGGAATGCCACGGTCGCAGGCCAGGCGATAGTCTGCGCCTGGCCGTCTTCCCTGGCATTGCCACCCATGGCAAACGGCGAGCTATAGTAGTCGTTTGGGCTATATCCGTCGCCACCAACCAGATGCCCGGCTTTGGGAAAAGACAGCAACTCGGTATCAAGCCCGGCAGCCTTGCGGCTGGCGACGATGTTACTGGCCATCCCGGCAGAGGGCCACATCTGGTCGTCGCCGCCAGCGACGAGCAAGAGTTTGCCCTTGAAGTTTTCTACCGCGATGCGGGCAGCTTTGGTGCGCTCTGGATAGGCCTTGCGGCCTTCTATGTAGATGTGGGCCAGTACTGGCTTGTCTGTGGCAAAAGCTTTGTCCAGTCCAGCATTAGGGGTAAAGGGCAGGGACTTGCCCTGATAGCTGAAGCTGCCGTAGCGCCCCGCCTCAAGCAGCCTGTCCATGGCAAAACCTTCCCATACCACATCGCTGGGGGCAATGGCTACGACAGACTTGACCCATGGGAGCAGACTGGCCGATAGCAGGGCCATTTCCGCCCCTTTTGAACCACCCATCAGGGCAATGCGCTTGCTGTCTATGTCGTCACGTTTGGCGAGTGTCTGGTACAAGGCGTCCAGTCCATCAATGGGGATGTCAATAAAGTCTTTGGGTAAGCCCGGCACTTCCTGCCCGCGCGGGGTATTCGGTGAATAATAGGGGTAACTGACGGCGGCAAAGCCGCGCGCGGCCAGTTTGGGGCCAAAGCGGCGGCCGGCTGCATCACCACCCTCAGAGCCACTCAGCAAGATCACGACTGGCAATTTGCCGTCTTTGGGGACATCGGCAGGCAGGTAGATTTTGGCGCCCGTGTGTCCGGCGATCGCTTCGGTCTTGATATTGACATTGGCGCTACGCAGGGCAAATGTCATTTGCGTCAGGATTTTCTCACCTTTGACGGCGCTCAGACGTACTTCGGCTTTTTGCCATTCCGTGTCGACCTTGTTGCTGGTTTCCATGGACCAGAACAGACCCGCTGCATCGACGCCGGTATAACTGCCAGCCAGCGACGCGGTGCCGGCCAGAGTGATATTGCCTTGTGCATCGGCGCGCATTTCTGCACTTGCCATATGGATGGGCGCCGTGGGCGCAAAACGGCGCTCTGCAACGATGGTGACAATCTGGTCAGGCTGCAGGCCAGTCAGGCTGATGCCCAGAGGATCACCTGACAGCGCCGGATTGGGGGCTTGCATGCTGAAGCGGGCGTCGGCTTGTGCATGAGTCGACAGAAACGACAGGCTCAACAGGGCCAGCGCGGCGAAAACCTTGGGCAACCCGGCATGTATGGCAGAAACTTCGTGATGACTACCCATATGGTCTCCTGTCGGGCTTCTATTGATTTGCCAGTCATCTTGCAAGTCTGTTATGGACCGGGTTCAGGCAGAACTATAGACAGATAGTTATGATCAGCGCAAGTGTCTGGCGGCGGTAATCGACCGCGACTTTTACCACCCTGCCTGTTGATAATGGACAGAACCATGCAGGTGCAAGCCACCTCGTTTACACTGGCAAGTGTTTTGTCCCTTGAGCAGATATCATGTGCATTAACTTTGCCCCCACGCGAAAAGAGCAACTGAAGCATTTCCAGGCCATGAAGGAGCCTGACAAACCCTGGGATGAAGAAGTCTGGCAAGACTATGAAGCCCCTATCATTTGCCACGACCGGCAAGGCAACCGTCAGGCCCTGCTGGGAAAATACAGCATGGTACCCAGGGACAAAATGCCACCGGGCGTCAAACGATTCTCCACCATGAATGCACGGGCAGAAACCTTGGGTGCACTGCGCAGTTATGCACCATCGTGGCAGACAGGTAAGCTCTGCCTGGTACCCATGCAGCATTTCTTTGAACCCAATTATGAAAGCGGCCAGGCTGAACGCTGGCGAATTGGCTTGCATGAGCAGCCCGATTTTGCCGTCGCCGGCCTGTACAAGGAATGGCCAGAAGCCGACGGCAGCGTCAGCTATTCTTTCACCCAGATCACCATCAACGCAGATGATCATCCATTGATGAAGCGCTTCCACAAGCCGGGTGAAGAAAAACGTTCGCTGGTGATACTTGCACGCGAAGACTTTGACGACTGGCTGTCATGTCGTGATCCGGAGTTTGCCCGCGCCTTCTTGCAGCCTTTCCCGCCAGAACAGATGTTTGCCGAGGCAGCTCCCCTGCCCAAGGCAGAGAAGCCACCCAGAGTCATCAAGCCAAAGAAAGAGTCCGTCATCGTACCGCGCAACATGGACCTGTTTGACTGAAACTTTCAGCTTTTTGCCGAGGCGGGTGCTGATACTGCACCAATCTGCTGCATCAGGCCCAGCCTGTCTACCTGCACCCAGGCATGGCTGATCTTGCCATTGCTGAGCTGGTAGATGACAGTGCCATTCTGCACTACCGCCTTGTGGGTTGCAGCGACGCCGGCAAACGGCCCGCCGTGAGTGGCATGGAATGTCCATCTGACAGCGATGCGATCACCTTCGCCAAATAAATCTTCTATCCTGAACTGCACGTCAGGGAAAGCCTTGCGCAAGCTGCTGATATTGTCAGCAAATTCAGCCTGACCATGCTCCCCCCGGTTGCTGACAAAATCCCCGGCTATCAGTACTTGCACCAGGTCCAGGTTGCCGGTGTTAAAACAGTCTTCATACAGGCAACGGACGATTTGCTTGTTTTGTTCGGCCAGGCTCGCAGTCATCATTATTCCCAAAGTAATTGAAGGTAGTGCAGTGTAGAACTTCAAGTTAACTTGAGGTCAAGTGAAGAATTGACAGGGTTATGCGCCCCTGGATTTATTGCCGTAGTGCTTTGCCCAAAGTGGTTTTTTCAATAAAATATAAATTTGTCAGTTGACTGACGTAAAGGCGAAGGAGTTGATGATGTCCATCTGCAGCAATCGCAACTTGAAGTCACTCATGCTGACAGTGATGCTGGTCATGTTTGTTAGCTGTTCATATGCCAGGCAGGCGGACTGGGACCAGCTTGTCAGGAACAGTGCAGCGTATACGGACACATCCCAGCAGTCACTGAACATGAATTACCGGGTACTGAGTTTTGAACGCTGGGATGTCAATCAGGAGACTGGGGAGTTGACGTTCTCAGACAAGAGCGGGCACAAGCTGCTGACCAGGTTCCAGTTTGTTGGTTCTTATTCAGAACGCAGCAAGACCTGGCTGTGGAGCTGGGGCAATGCCAGTGTTTTACCTGCACTGTCAAAAAGAATGACGGTACTCAGAGACTTCGGTGAAAAACACCATTTCCCTAGACTGACAGACCGGGCCTGGTCTGCCACACTCGACGATGCCTGGCAAATGGCAACGATTGCCAATTACCTGCTGAAGGCAAAGGGTATATATCGCATACCGTTTGAAGAAGGGTTTGTGTTTTTGATGATGACAGATGTCCAGTTTGAAAAAACAGAATAGTGCATGGATTCAGCTGTGCTTCTGCTACACTGCCCATCCTTACTTTGCTATTGGAGTCGATTTATGAAGTTGCGTCGTCAATTCCTCACTGCTATGCTGACCCTGTCTGTTGCAGGCCTGTTACCTGCTGTCAGCTGGGCAACTGGTTTTACGTCAGAACGCATCAGCGTCAAAACTGAAGGTAGCGGAGCTGATGTCATCCTTGTACCCGGCCTCAGTTCTTCACCGAAGGTGTGGGCAGAACTGGTCAAGGCTTTGCCTGGTTATCGCTATCACCTGGTGCAGGTGTCGGGTTTTGCCGGTCAGGCTGCCGGTGCGAATGCTGAGGGTGCGGTATCAGCGCCGGTGGCAGAAGAAATTGTCCGTTACATTGCGCAACAGGGTTTGAACAAACCTGTTTTGATCGGACATTCCATGGGCGGATCCATCGGCATGATGGTGGCAGCGCGACATCCGCAAGCCTTGTCAAAGCTGATGGTGGTCGATATGTTCCCTTTCCTCGGTGCGATGTTTGGTCCGCCAGGTACGACGGCGCAAAGCGTCAAGCCGGTGGCTGACAATATACTGGACACCATGCGCAAGGCAGATCCCGCTGCCCGCGCAAAGAGGACAGAAACAACACTCAATGGCATGATCAATAATCTGGCCATGCGCCCGATGGCCATGGACGACGCGCAAAAGAGTGACCCTGACGTGACAGCGCGTGCGTATCACGAACTGATCATCACTGACCTGACGCCGGAGCTGAAAAACATCAGCGTACCGGTAGCGGTAGTGTATGTACGTGCTGAAGGTGTGCCAGTTACGGATGCGCAGATGGATGCTTATTACCAGGGCGCCTACTCCACCGTTAAAACGGTCAGTCTGAAACGCATTCCAGCCAGCGCTCACTTCATCATGTGGGACCAGCCTGAGCAGTTCCAGGCAGAGGTGAAAAATTTTTTGAAGTAATTTTTCAGTAATGGCTCGCCCCGTGGCTGGTATCAGGCCGCACGGCGGGCAATCAGAAACAGGTCTGCGCTTGGCATGCTGGCATTGACCGGGCCAGGTTTGTGGCGCAGGTCCAGCAAGGTAAAACCATGCTGCGCCAGTGCAGCGAGCAGATAGGGGGCGCTATGGTAGTGAATGTAGACCTGGTCCCCGCTGCTTGATGTCTGGTAGGCTGATTGCGATGGATCACCTTCCATGGTGCTCAGATAGAGCAACCCGCCCGCCGTCAGTACCTGGGAGGCGTCAGCGATCAGCTTTGCTGCTTCATCTGCGGACAGATAGGGCAAACCAAAGGCGCAGACAATGGCGTCAAACTGCTGTTGCAGGCTGATGAAGTCACGGCTGTCCATCAGTTTTACTCTGGCTGCGGGATTGTTGATGCGCGCCAGTTCCACCATCTGTGGTGCCAGATCGGTAGCCAATACCTTCAGTTCTGGACATCTGCGCAGCAATGCCCGTGTGACATTGCCGGGACCGCAGGCCAGCTCCAGCACTTGCGCGTCAGGTCTGGACAAGTGATTGCAAAAAATATCATAGGTATCGTCATAGTCAGCCAGGTCCATGTATTTGTCCTGGTAACGCTGTGCCAGCTTGTCGAAGGTGGCAATGGTGATATCAAGAGGGTTGACAGAGTTCATCGTGGCGGTTTTAAACTTTTTTGACAATGCTGTCATCCGATTTTGCCCTGTCTGCGTTAAAGCAGCAAGAGGTAACCGCGGATTGTCTCTCAGTAACAAGCAAGGATGGATGAGCAGGCCTGGGAAGGTGTGGCTTTGGGTCTGTCATGCAGAAAACCGGTGAGAGCTGAGTTTGCATGAACTGAAAGCCATGCTGGAGGCCATGATCATTTCCATCACGTTCAATGTTTATTGTGAGAGTGTGATTTATGGCATACGTTTATGGTAGCGACTCTATCTATGATGAGCGCACGCTGGGTTACGATTCTGCTTCGTTGTCGTCAAATTTCCAGGTCAACCTCGGTTTTGTGTCCTTTGGTAAATTGTCTCCTACCGATCTGACTGACTGGTATCAATTGAATCTGGATGGCCCTGGTTCGTATACGCTGGTTGTGTCCACGGATTCTGTCAATAATTACAGCGCCACCAATGCCTGGGGTACATCTTTCAGTGGTATCACCATCGAGATTACTGATCGCAGTGGTAACCCTTTGACCGGCATTGATACGGCGGTCGCCAATAACAAGGGTGATGGCACGATCAACTTCAACTATGCTGGCGGGTATTCGCATGGTGATTTTTTTGTCAAGATCAGCAACCTCGCCTATGCCGCCAACGACTATATCATCGGCCTGAGTAATTCTGCTGCCGGTTTGAACCTGATTGGCACCGGCGCCAATGATTACCTCAAAGGCAGTACTGGTAATGATACGATCAATGGTGGCGCCGGCCGCGATACGATCGTTGGTGGCGGTGGCAATGATGTGATCAATGGCGGTAGCGGTCTTGATACCCTGATATTGTCCGGCAAGGTCAATGACTACACCATCAATGGTACGACAAATAATTTTGTGCTCAAGGACCTCGATGGCATCGATGGTACGGATAACGTGGTGCAGGTAGAGCGCCTGATATTCAGCGACGGTGCGGTAGCTTTTGACATCGATGGCGTAGCGGGCCAGGCTTACCGCCTGTACCAGGCAGCATTTGGGCGCAAGCCTGACCTGGCAGGTTTGGGCTACTGGATACATGACATGGACAATGGTTCCAGCCTGACGACGGTAGCAGCCGGATTTTTCCAGTCGGCAGAGTTCCAGAACCTGTATGGACGCAATCCCGGCACCACGACCCTGATCACCAATTTTTACCAGAATGTCTTGCATCGCTTGCCCGATCAGGCAGGTTTTGAATACTGGTCGAATCAGCTTAACAAGGGCCTGATATCACCCGCAGGGGCATTGGCCAGTTTTTGTGAAAGCCAGGAAAACCAGGCACAGGTCATCGGAGAGATACAGAATGGTATTGATTACCTGGTCTGGGCATCTTGAGCCAGGCATTTGCCTGATCGTGTAGGTATCTGCATTGAAAACTGAATGATAGCCGTTTGTCTGTCCCCGGTCTGACAGGCAGGCGGCTCTGTCAATTGTGGCATGTCATTACCTGTTTTTAGCCCTGTCTGCTCCTGTTATTGCATGGCATTTCCCAAAAGATACTTAAGACCAATGCCGCCCAGGCTGATGCTCTGTGAACGGTAACCGTCAGAAGCAGGATCAGCCTGGCTGATCAGGCAGCAGTCAAAGGCAGGTAGTAAAATCATGTTTCAGGATGCGACCAGTTCCTGCATGCAAGGGCTGGCTTTTTTTGTCATGATGCGTACATCAAGCTGTTGTATTTTTGGAGTGTCGCTGATCAAGATATGTTGCGTTGCACAAAATCGTTTGCTACATTGCAGCCATGACAAAAATAAAAAATATAAGTTCTAAAATTGGTGCCAGCCTGTTTGCCCTGGTGTTTGCAATAGGTTTCAGTCTTGCCGGCTACGCAGGTGGTGTCAGACCCATGTGCAAGGCGGTTTACGGCTGGTGGCGTTCTGGTGAACTGGTGGCAGTACAGGCCACAGTCGACAAGCTGGAACTGCACGAACATCATGATGACAGCACCACCTGGCAAGCGGAAGCTGAATTCAGCTATCAATACAAGGGCAAATCCTACCGCAGCAAGCGCATCAATATTGCGGGTGACAGTAGTGATAATCTCAGTGACTATCATCAGCAGATTCATCGTGCACTGATGCAGGCAAGATCCAGTCAGCAAAGTGTCACTGTATGGATGGACCCGCAGGAACCTGCGTATGCCGTCTATGACAGGCAGGTGCGCTTGAATCGTCTCATTTTCCTTATCCCTTTCGCGACCTTGTTCCCATTGGTGGGCATAGGCGGGTTTGCTGCACTCTGGTTTATCTGGCGGCCTCAAAAAAAGGAAGATGTGGACGCCATGTTGCGCCAACAGATCAATGCGGAGGGTTGGCTGGAGTTCAAACCGATAAGCAGCGCCAGTATGGCACTGGGCGGATTTGCTTTGGTCTGGAACCTTCTGTGCTTTCCCATGGCCTATGTTGTGCTGACCGGTAATGCAAGCAAAGGCATTCCTTTGACATTGTTGATCTTGCTCTTCCCGGCAGTCGGGGTGTTGCTAATAGGGCTCGCCTTACATACGGCCTATCTGAACAAACGTCTGGGCGGGCTTGCATTGTGGATGGCAAGGCCGCCAAAGACCGGCATGCAGGGACTGGCTGTACGATTGCGTTTTGCCTTGCCGCTGGGTGAGCATATGCAAACCAGGGAAGAATCCTATCCCGTCCATGTAGAGATGATTTGCCAGCATGAAGACCGACGTGGAGAAGACACCAGCACCAAGACTCTGTGGTCCCATGTCTTGCTGGACAAACTGATACCGCAGGGTAGCAGGCAGCTTGATTTGAGCATTGACCTTCCCGGGAAATTACCTGGCGCAGGTCCGCTGGATGACCCCAAGCTCGAAATCGTCTGGCGGCTGGTCATCAAGGCACTGGGGGTAGAAAGAGAATTCCATCTGCCGGTACAACAGGGTCTTGGTGAGCAGGTTGATGTGGATGCGCTGTCACGGCGGCCATCTGCTGAAAAGTCCATTTATGCCTTGCCGCAAGTGCCGGTAAATAAGGCAGGGCAAAGACGACGGCTGTTTTTTTCATATGTTTTTTTCTTTGCGCTGATCGCCGTTGGGGCTTACTTTGTTTTTGATGCTGCAAGTGGTTCTATGGAGCACGACAAACAGGCTGCTGAATATGCCGGTACATCGGCTCAGGCCATGGAGTCCATAGAACAATTGCGCGCCCGGCTCGATAAGGGCGACGACGTCAACGCCGTCGATGAGGGAGGAAGTAGTTTATTGATACAGGCAGCTGACGAACCTAACCTGGCCAAGGTCAGACTGTTGATAGAAAAAGGGGCAAGCATCAATGCTGCCACGCCGGTGGGTACAGATGGCAATGGCGGCAGAACGGCGTTGTTTGCCGCCATCAATCATGATGCAGTCGACATTGTGCAGGCGTTGGCCGATGCCGATGCTGACTTGCACAAGGCCGCTAACCAGGTGTGGACACCAGTGCACTACGCGGCATATAAAGGCTCTCTCAAATCACTGCGCTACTTCCAGCAGCGCGGACTGGAAATGAATGAAGGTTTTGCCGGCGGGCGCGGTTCTACGCCTTTGATGTTGGCTGCTCAGTATAACCAGTTGCAGGTGATCAGTTTCCTGTTGCAGTCCGGGGTTGATCAGGGAAAGAAAGATCTTTATGGCGAAGATGCCTGTGGCTACGCCCGTTATTTCAGGCAGGCACAGGCAGCCGAGTCATTAGGTTGTCATTAAGACGAGGTGCGGTTTTGAAGATAGCGTTCAGTGTTTTTTATACCCAGTTCATGACGGCTTGTTTTTAAAATGTTGTTTTGCTCGGTGTAAGCAATGTGTACGTAAATGATAATATGTTGTATCGTTAATATTGTGACAAAACCTGATTTTGACCGCTCCAGAATCAGGGGAAGCAAAAACTTGCTATCTTGATCAAGCAGGCGAAGCTTATTAAAATACGTGTGAATTTCTTTGATTGGGTTGAAAAACACTTGGTGTAGTGGTATCTACAGAATCGCCAGACCAAGTGGCGAATGTTTCTCCTGTGGTGAAAGCTGCATATCAGGTTTTTCGTTTTTTTCTTTCTTATCATTTGTCAACGCTATGAAAACAACAATATCACGCTATCGCGCCAGTGCAACCCATTTTTTACTCAGTTGTACGGTTGGCTTGATTTTGCTGCTGTTGTGCTGGTATATGTGGTATCCAACGCCCATGCTAAGCGCAATCGGCGGTTATGAAATCTTTTTCCTCATTGTTGGTATCGATGTTGTCCTTGGTCCGGCGTTGACGCTGGTGGTGTTCAACCCCAAAAAGAAATACCTGGTGCTGGATCTGGCTGTTATCGCCATAGTCCAGGTATCGGCATTCATCTACGGTTGCAGTACTTTGCTTGAAGCGCGTCCAGCCTATATCGCAGCTTTGGGTGACTCTTTCCAGGTCGTGCAGGCATCTGAAATTACTGATGGTAATCTGGCTAAAGGCAAGACTACCCTGCCTTGGTGGGGGCCAAAATTGGTTGGCACCAAAGAGCCAACAGAGCAAGCTGATATCAGTATGGTGGCCGGTATGGCAACAGTTGGTGGAGGCAAAGGGCACATGCCGTCCTTGCACATTCCCTATGAAGACATGCGTGAGCAATTATTGAAAAAAGCCCAGGATTTTGACGCTCTCGAAAAAGACAACGAAAACCAGAAATCCGCCATCCAGGAATGGCTGAAGTCACACGATTGTGATGAGAAGAAATGCAAATACCAACCTATAAAAATACGTGTGTCCATCTTCCCTGTCGTCATCGATGCAAAAACGGCTGCCTATATAGGCATCATGCCGCTTAACCTGAAGATGTAAGCTTACCAGCCTGAGCATGTTAGTTAAACTGACTCAGGCATTTTTTTGAAATGTACCCGAATGGCATCCGACAAGGAAGGCAAGCTGGCGTTAATCATTTTTGCTGTAGCGATTTTTTTCAGCTATGTGCATCCTTATCACATTCATCCTTACAGGACTTTTTATCACGAATTAATCGTTTTCCTGGGTCTGGCTGCAGCGCTGGCTTATTTTGTCGTGAGCCGCCCAGCACAGCATCCGCAGGTGCTCGTGCAAGATACGATTACCTCATCGAGTGAAGCCCGTCTGAGTTTTCCGGTTTTACTGCTCCTGCCGTTGGGTATTGTGCTCATGATCGTGGCCCAGACGCTGGCAGGTTTGATACAACCAGCGATGATGACAGCTTTCCCTGTCATGTATCTGTTGATGTTTGGCGTGGCGATCGTGTTTGGCGCCAGCCTGGCTCTGACCAGGGATGGGCCTGAACGAGCGGTGAACGCATTTGCCCTGGCCAATCTGCTGGCGGCCGTCACTTCATTGCTCTTCCAGCATGTACAGATACTGGGACTGAATGCGACACCGCTGGTCATGTACATCGCGAAAGACCCACATGCCGCCATGCGCCCTTATGCCAATGTGGCGCAACCGAATCAGTTGGCTTTACTGTATTTTTTTGCTCTGTCATCAGTTTGGTTTTTTTATCGTAGCAAGAGAATGCCAAGCTGGTTTTGTATCGGCCTGGCGGCACTGCTGTTATGGGGCATTGTGCTGACACAGTCGCGCATAGGCTGGATACTGGTGCCGTTGTTTTTCCTTTATACCGTGAGCAAGCTCGGGCACTATAAACGTAGCGGTGCGCTGATCATGGTTGGCCTGGTCATACTGTATGCCCTGCTTACTATATTCTTGCCGCAGATCAGTCAGGCCATTGGTTTTTCTGGCGGTTCTGTTGCTGATCATATTGGTGGCCGGTCAGAGCGCACTGTATTGTGGCAAACCGCTTGGCAACTGGCGAAGGATCACCCCCTGTTTGGTGTTGGCTGGTTTGGTTACGGCGTCGGGCAGGTTGGTATCGCTGCTCAATTTGCTTCGAGCACCTATGCTGAACATGCTCATAATCTGCCATTGAACCTGGCTGCAGAACTTGGCATTCCAGCAGCTCTGCTCATCATGGGCGGTCTGGCCTGGTGGTTCTACCAGACCTGCTTCAAGCCGCAAAAAAAACTGGTGCTGCAATTTGCCACACTGAGTTTTTTTGCTGTTGGCGTACATAGTATGGTGGAGTTCCCGCTCTGGTATGGTTTTGTTCTGCTGCCTGTGGGTGTCCTGATGGGCATGGTGCATCAGATGCGCTGGCCGTCAACGGGCACTGTTGTCAACCCTGCTGCCGTACTTGCCGGGTTTGCCCTGGTATGTGCACTAATTGCAGCAGTCACACTGGATTACCAGCGCGTCATTGTTGGCTTCAAGATCTTGCGTAATGTCCAGCAAGGTTACCGGCCAATGGAAGAACTCTTGCAAAAGCCAGAGTACACCCTGTTCCCGCAATTTTTTGAATACTTCAAACTGACACGTATCAAGCCGGTTGAAGGAATGTCGGCAGAAGACATTGCTTATGTGGAAACCTGGAGCAAGCGTTTTGGCTTTGTCCACATCCTCAATGCCCAGGCTGAAATCTATGTCCTCAATGGCCAGTCCCAAAAAGCCGAACACACTATGCTGACCCTGCAAAGACTGCACCCCATCTTTTATCCGGAATACTATGATTACTGGAAAGCCAAGGCCGCACAGGATGAACGCTATAAAACTATCTTTTTGACCATGCCGCCGCGTGATGCGCCTTAGCATGCCTGTTGATTCGACTGTTTGGCATGGCGACTCCAGCATCCAGTCATGACACAGATGCAGGCCCGGGCCGAGCCCGCTATCACCATCCGGATAGACATAGCCATCAATCAGATACCAGGCTGTAAATGATGTTCTGTCAGAAATTGCATGATGCAAGGCAATTCACGTCTATAGAATTCATCTGAACCATATCCTGCTATAGGGGAGATATGGCTGATGTATTGCTGTTACCGTCCGTTAGTATCACGCCTGTGCCTTATCAATATCTGCCACCCAGTCGCCTGACTTGCCGCCATGTTTTTCCATGACACGGATATCTGTCATCACCATGCCGCGGTCTACTGCCTTGCACATGTCGTAAATGGTCAATAGGCCAACTTGCACTGCGGTAAGGGCTTCCATCTCGACACCGGTTTTACCGACTGTTTCAACCTGGGCCTGGCAAGTAACCGTATTGCTGGTGGCATCGGTGCTAAAATCAACAGTAACACGGGTCAGTGCCAGCGGGTGACAGAGCGGGATCAGGTCGCTGGTGCGTTTGGCCGCCATGATGGCGGCAACGCGGGCTATGCCGATGACGTCGCCTTTTTTTGCAGTACCCTGCTCGATGATGGCCAGGGTGGATGGTTGCATGCGGATGTGGCCACGGGCGACGGCGGTGCGATGGCTATTGTTTTTTGTGCCTACATCCACCATATGTGCCTGGCCACCTGCGTCAAAATGGCTAAGGCCTGTTGCCGGGTCTGGCCTGCTAGTATCTGTGCTCATTGTGAAGTAAAAATCATAGTGAAAATCAGGTGTAAAAAGACTTGTCTGAAAAGACCAGTCTGCAAAGACGAAAAGTATAGAAATAAGGAAGCTATCCGTGTCCAAGTATCATAGCATTGTGAATCCGCTGCGTCGTACTTTTCGGCTGCACACTGTTCGTCTGGCGGTAGCCCTGCTGGCCGGTTTGGGGAGTGCGCAACTGTCGTCTGGCCAGGTACTGGCGCAGAATCTGCCCACTCTGGGCGATACTTCCAGGGAAGACTTGTCACCGCTGGCTGAGCGCAAGCTCGGTGAGCAGATCATGAGCGTGGTAAGGCGAGATCCTGATTACATGGATGATGCCCCAGTTTCCGAATACCTGAACCGTCTGGGCAACAAGATGCTGGAAACCCGTCCTGATGCACGTGGTGAAGCCAGTTACAACTTTGAATTTTTTGCCGTGCGCGACCCGGTGCTCAATGCCTTTGCTTTTCCCGGTGGTTTTATTGGCTTTCATTCAGGCTTGATCCTGGCAGCCCAGTCTGAATCCGAACTGGCCTCGGTCATGGGCCATGAGATAGGCCATGTTGCCCAGCGTCATATCGCCCGCGCCTTGAGCAATCAAAAGAATGATGCCTTCATTCCGCTGGCTGCCCTGGCACTGGCCGTGCTGGCAGCACGCTCCAGCCCTGATGCAGCAATGGCGCTGGCAACGGGCGGGCAAGGTCTGGCGATACAGAAGCAACTGAATTTTGGTCGCGATGCAGAGCGCGAAGCAGATCGTGTCGGCTTCCAGATTCTGCGTGATTCAGGCTTTGATCCCAATGGCATGGTCAGTTTTTTTGGCCGCCTGCAAAATTCCACCCGCAACTACACTGATAACCTGCCCCCATATTTGCGCAGCCATCCACTGACCAGTGAAAGGATAGCCGATATCCAGTCGCGCCTGGTTGATGAGCGCTATCGCCAGCATGCCGACAGTATAGAATTTTTGCTGACCAAAGCCAGGGTCAGGGTTTTGCAGGACAGCACAGTGCAAGGCCTGATGGATGCAACGACCTTCTTTGACAATCAGGCCAGGACAGGCAAGCTCGAAGACCAGATCACTGCAAAATATGGTCAGGCCTTTATCGCCTATAAACGCCTTGATTTTGCAAAAGCACGCAGTCTGCTCGAGCAATCGCGCAAACAACTTGAGCAATCGACTGCCTACCGTGGTCTGCTCGGCTATAGCAATATGTATGCAGACCTGTCCATCGACATCCTGATTGGTGACAAACAAACCGATGCTGCTGTCAAAGAGGCAGAAAAAGCCATGCGTGACCTGCCCCTGTCACGCGGTGTCGCCCTGCAATATGCCGAAGCCCTGCTGGCCGACAAGAAAGAAGAAAAAGCCGGGGTGTTCTTGCGTGACCAGATCGTCATGTACCGTCAGGAGCCACAACTGTACAACCTGCTGGCCAAAGTCTACGACGCTCAGGGCAAGCAGGCTGCCCAGCACCTGGCCCTGGCCGAAGCCTATGGCATACAGGGCAACCTGGCCGCTGCTCTGCAACAGCTTGACATCGCCCGCCGCGAAAAAGACGCCCAGTATTTCGAACTGGCGCAGATTGACGCCCGTGAGCGCGAATGGAAAGAAAAGCACAAGGAACAGCTGGCAGAAGAGAAGAAGCGGCGTTGATGGCGAGTACCTTGTTATTGGCAGGCAAATTCAGGCAATTGACTTTACTGCTTGTTCTGCTGTTCGCTACCAGTTCATTGACTGCCTGCTTCCGAAAAGAAACAGAGGCTAAATCGGGCGCTGCTTATAAGGCCGATTTGATCCGTGCGATAGAGCAATCGGATAAAATCATTGTGACCGAACATTCGTCTGAGATGGATTTCATACAGGCATATCCTGATTCACCTGCATCAGCACAGCATACTGAAATCATTTATCACAAGCATGCTTTGACTGCGCAAGAAAAAGAGAAATTCCTGACAGATGCCCTTGCCATGGCTGATGAAACACAGGACGCTTTTTCTGCATGCATCTCCGATCCCCATCACAGCTTCAGTTTTTATCACGCAGGTAAGCTGACGAGCAAGCTTGATGTATGTTTTCAATGTGCACAAGTGGAATGGCCACAGAACAGGCGTGCTCCGCCTTGGGCTATCTATGACATGCTGGCAAAAACAGTCAATGTCCTGGGGATGCATGACGAGAGAGACTGGGTAAGCCTGGTCAGGAAAAAAGCGTCGGCACCAAAAGGTAAGTAATGAATGCTGGTCAATTGATCTGCTTCCGGAAAGAAACTGGCATGCCCTGGCTCTTCAAGAAGAGTGAACTTCGAAGGACGCTCATTCATGGCTGACTACCCTTTGCCGATTTATAATGGGGTTCACATTGCTAAATCATGAAAGCAGGGGACCTTCATGGAAGAGAACAAAACACTGTTGGGCAGGAATTTCAACCGGGAAGACCTGTCACGTTCCAATTTCAATGAAGTAATGCTGGCAGCCTGCGATTTTTCCAATGTCGACTTCCAGGGAAGCAGATTCGATACAGTCTCTTTCAGGCATGCAAGAATGCAGAATCTTGATGTCGAAGGCATGACCATAGATGGTATCCTCGTCAGCGAATTGTTGCGCGTGTATAAAGAACACAAGAAATAAGCGCTGTTTCATTGGTACGAAAAATACGCGGAAGCATTGAGCAACTGCTTTCATTCTTGTACCGGTAAGTTGCCCGGTACATTAAGCCGTATCGTGAAACAGAATGAATCAGACAAAGAAAGATAGATTTCCATCACCCACAATTAACCCGTCAAACGCTGTATTGGTCGGCCTGATACGTCAGGTTGACGGCATCATTGCCTTGCTAGCGGATGAGCGGGACACAGGGATTGAGTCCACACTCAGACGAGTGAGTCTGCCTGATCTTGATTGCACGGTTTTTGCCCTTGCAAGGGGCTTGCAGGCAGATTGGCAAACCCTGCGCAACGCCCGGGACCTGAAAGCAGCCTGGCCCGCATTCTGGCGTGTGTTCTGGTGCAGCATACCGGATATCGCCAGTACAGGTGTTGCTCTCGCCACGCCACGGCGGGCGCCTGCAAAGAGGCCAGTTGCCACTGCTGCGCACCCGCGTGCTTTCAGAGGGACAAAATTCCAGCCACCGAAACCGGCACAAGCCGAACTGGATCTGTGTGCTCTGCTATTGGATCAGCGCCTGCTGGATAGTTTTTTTGTCCGTCATGACTTTTCCACATTGCCCGCATTAGATCAGAATGGTGCTCCGCTCTTGCATTGCAAGGCGAGGACGACAGCCGCTTTTCTGGCGCATGCCTGGCAGGTGACAGAGCAGGACCTGCCAGCTTTTCCTGTGGGATTCCGTCGTTATTTTTTATGGCATTTGCGGCATCAACCTTATACGCTGATGCTAGACTGGTTGACGCTTTGGCGCGCTCTGGAGTGGGACGGAAGTCCAGAGAAACAGTGCTTGTTGGCCAGACTATGCGCTGTCGCCACGCAGCAATTTCCCTGGGCGAACCTGCTCATGCAATTACGACCGGCACGGCAACTTGCGTACTTGCGCGCCTTGCTCAAGCGTCGCTGCTATCTGCACGCACCGTCACTGTTCTCTGCAGAACAGATGCAAAGACTCGATGCACTGACAGAAAATGACGAACGCTTTGCTCTGTATGTAGACATCGTGCTGGATAATCTGGGGCGTCAGGTCAGCGCAGCCTACAGCTTGCATGGTTGCGAGGTCGCCGAAATGCGGGGTAGTATTGAACGAGACGAGTGGCGGCTGAGAACCAGCTTTGATGCAGATGATGTGCCAATAGATATCATCATGCGCGCAAGCGATCTGGCTGGTGGAGGCACCGCTGTCACGCTATGGCAGTTTTGCGGTGAACTCCCCGGGTTTGCCGGTTTCCTCCGTGAAATCAGCTGGGAAGCTTTAAGCAATCAGGCTGCAGATACCCTGATTAATCTCAGTTATCATTTCTTTTCCTACGAAGATGAAAAAATCAGATTGCTGGATAACTGGCGAGTGTACCTGAAAGTCTTTCCGGCATTCCATGCCATCCTGATTACCCTTCAGGCGGATTGGCAAGAAAAAATGGCTGGAATGTGGAAACATTTCATTGATGGCTGGGATGATTTTGCCCAGCTGGAGTCGGCGCTTCAGGATGTCTTGCCGTTGATGGTCAGGTTGTGCCGGCCACCGTTTTCTGCCACGGCCGACTACAGCTATACTCTTATCAATATGATAGAGCCGCTTTCGCCGGCGCATCGAGCACAATTGCCTGACCTGGATTTACGTATCTGGCTCTCGCTTGAACGCGCCTGTCGACGTCAGGATGATACCGGGCTCCTGGTCTACGGTTTTTGCATATTCAGTACAGCAGCGCCAGCAATTGCTTTTGAGGCCATGCAACTGGCAACTGATCGCCTGTGGCACAGCGTACAGTTGCTTGGTTGCCTGAGCTATGAAAGGCGCAGACAATTCATGGCAGGTCAGCTAAAGACGGACTGGTTCACGCTGGACTGGCAGGGTATGCAAGTGGAAGAGGCATGTCGCCTTTTATTGCGCATGAGTAGCGAAGCCGGTCTTGACAGTCCTTTGCCACGCCGCTTGCGCGCCTATTTTGAAGGCAGTGAACATTTGTCAGCAGTGCAGATAAGGCGACACTGCAAGCTGGCGTTGTCACGCCTGCCTGCTGTACGTTTGCAGGCATTTGAAAACGCCATATGGAAAACGATTGATGCACCTTTTCAGTTGCGCGACTACTCTGTCTCTGCCCGCCATGCCCTGCGCCTGCTGGCAGGGCTGGATAGCCAGACAGACAGTAATCGCAAGGGTTTGAGAAAATTCCTGAAGCAAGCCGGCAAAGGTCAGTCCTTATCTTATCTTGATCATCCATTGAACCAGGCATGGTATGCCGCACATCCGCGTGTGGCCGCTTCATTGTGGAGTACAGGTTTGCGTCATACGGTGCAACTGGGCAATGACGAACTGACGCTGGCGTTTGAGCATGATCCCTTCGAGATACTAATGCTGGGCAGTTATGTCGGCAGTTGCCTGGGTGCTGGCGGCCTGTGCGCTTATTCTGCTGTTGCTTGCCTGCTCGACGCCAACAAGCAGGTATTGTATGCCCGCAATGCCAAAGGCAAAGTCGTGGCACGGCAATTGCTGGCGATTGACGAGGCAGAGCAACTCGTCTGTTTCAGTGTGTATCCGCAAAGTGTACATGAGGATTTGCTGGCAGCGTTTAAAGCTTATAATCTTGCCATGGCAGAATCACTGGGACTGAGGTTGTATCTGGGAAATGAAGATGATAGCTATGACATTCCGACGTTACTGGCTTTGGGCTGGTGGGATGACGGGGTTTGGTCTGAGCAGTGATAGATGGAATGGGCGTCACATGATTCATTCGAAGGTATGAGCAAGCGGGTGACACAGAAGTAGAGCAGGGCCTTGCAGATTGCCGCAGCCAATAACATCAGTAACCCTGATCGCCTAGTGCCTGATCAGCACGGTGCCAAAATATTTCCCGTCTGCGATGTTCTGTATGGCCAGGGGGCCATTCTGCAAGCCTGCAATGAGTACATGCGGGAAGCAGATACGATCTTCTTTTTGCCAGGCCACAAAATGCCTGTTCCAGTCAGTGCGGGCATCGACATCATCGTCTGCGCTATAGCCTTGCAGCCTGATTTTCTTGAGCAGTATCTGGAATGAATCGAGTTCTACCGGGGCGACCCTGCCGCTACCCTGACTGGCCAGTTGCCCTGACAAGGCTCCTGTAACCAGGATGTGCGCACCCGGATTGGCAAGGGCAAGAGCAGCCTGTAGCTGCTCGCCACCGACGCTGTCGAGGACGACATCGATACCATCCGGGGCAGCCTTGCCCAGTTGGGTAAGAAATGATTCTCTTGCTCCACGCAAGACTATGGCATCGTAGCCTAATTCGCCTGTCAGGCGTTTTGCCTTGTCTGCCGAACTGGTACTGCCGATGACCCGGCCAGCGCCCAGGGCCCTGGCGATCTGCCCGGCCATGGAACCGATTGCCCCTGCTGCACTGGTGATCAGTACTGTGTCGCCAGCGCGAATTTGTACTCCACGTGTCAATGCTGCATAGGCTGTCCAACCATGGCTCAGGTGGGCGGCCGGGTCCGGCAAGTTTTGCCTGATCAGCGTACAGGCTGTTGGCGACAGCACGCTGTAGTCACGCCATCCGGCAAAATGCAGGACCAGATGCCCTGGCAGCAAGCCGCAGTCAGGCGGGGCAGAGACGACTTCTCCCAGTGCTTCCTCTGCCAGGGTGGCACCGTCTTGCAGGCAAGGGAAGGGCACACCTTCCACATCGCTTGCGCCTTCGCTGATCATCATGCGTAGCGAGGCTGATACTCTGGAATACAGATTGCGTATCAGGACTTCGCCCTGGGCGGGTACAGGTACTGGGGTATCAATTACTTCAAAATGTCCCGCCAGCGGCAAGCCGACAGGCCTGCTTTTGAGGCGGACTTCGCGGGAAAACACAGGTAATGACGACATATGGCTTTCTCTGTAAAATATGAGTAATAAGCTCATATTCTGGATTCTGTACATGGTCATGTCTACTCGCGTTCAGGCCAGGCCTGCTGTCAGACGCAGAGCCCCGCGGCAGGCGCGTTCGCGTGCGACTGTAGAAGCCATCGTCACAGCCGGTGCTCATGTTCTGGGACGGTTGGGGTGGCAGGGTTTCACCACCAACCATGTTGCCGAAGTGGCCGGGGTCAGCATAGGGTCTTTGTATCAATACTTCCCGGACAAGTTTTCACTGATCGAGGCCATCAGGCAGAAGCATTTTGACGAAGTGCTTGACGTGTTGCGTGCACTGACCAGCGGACGTGTCTCACTCAAGAAGCGCATAGAGCAACTTGTCGATGGCATGTTTGCCGTACATGCTTCCCAACCGGCCCTGCACCGGGCTTTGCTGGAAGATGCGCCACTACGGGCAGAATCACAATCTGCCGACGCTGCTTTTCTGGCAGAGTATCTGGGACTCTATACCAGTTTCATCGCTTCAGTGAATAAAGGCGAAAAGCCGGGAAGAAATGAAATCATCGCACGTACGCTGGCGGCCGCCATCGAGGGCGCCGTTCATGATGCTGCAAGGCAGGGGGAAATGGAGGCCCTGGCGCGCAAGCAGGAACTGGTCCATCTGGTATATGCCTATTTGCGCACTTGTTCAAGCATCCAGACTTGATTTCAAGGCGGCAATGAAATGATGTTCTTCAACCAGTAGCAAAGGCAACTGGGCACTAGCCATTTCTCTTTTATCTTCTTTCAACAGAAATTCAATCGACATAATTTGGTCTACTAATGGCTTGGCGCCAAAATAACCGACCATTCCCCTCAATGTATGTGCGGTTCTCAACGCTGTTTTATGCTCACCAGATGCCAGGGCGGCTCTTAATCCTTTGATATGCTCGGGAATATTGCTTAGTGCAAGCTTGCCAATAATATTCATGATTTCTTCATCCGTTTTTTTCAGGGCATGCGCATAGTCGAATTGCGATGACTGAACGAGCTCATTGCCATCGGTAGTCAGTGCTGTTGTTGCTTCTGTAGCGTACTTGCCCATTACCTCTGCCAGGGTAGTGAACAGGGTTTCACGTTGTATTGGCTTGGAGATGTAGGCATCCATGCCGGCCTGCAGACATTTTTCCTTGTCTCCGGGCATGACATTGGCAGTCATCGCAATGATGGGTACATGCTTCCCTGTTCCCGCTTCTTTTGCACGAATCAATTTGGTCGCTTCTATACCGTCCATGACGGGCATCTGCATGTCCATTAATATGATGTCTACCTCGTTGGTTTTGAGTGCATCAATAGCCTGGCGTCCATTCTCACATAGTAGCACTGCATGTCCCGCGGCATTCAGCCAGCGCATTGCTACTTGCTGATTGATGACATTGTCCTCAACCAGCATCAGGCTCAGGGATCGATTTGATCTCTGTAGTCCAGCCTGCCTGACAACATCCTGATCTGGTTCCTGGCTTTCCCCGGTTGCCTGCCGTATAGCCTGTCGCAATTCAATGGGAGTGACGGGTTTCGGCAAACTGTGCCTGATACCTAGCTGCATGCAGCGCTCTGACTCGCCAGGTACTGAGGCCCTGGTCAGCAGCAATGTGGAGGGTATGCGAATGTTGTCTCTATTTTTTAAGGCCTGTACGAAATCATAACCATTTAGGCCCGGCATGTGGGCATCAATGATCAGCAGGCCGTAAGGCTGGCCTATGGCTGACGCATTTTGTATCTCAGCCAGGCCTTGTTCGGCGTTCTCTACGCAATGAGGGGCAAATCCCCAATTCATCAGAATATCAGCCAGGAACTGTAGGTTGGCGATATTGTCATCGATCACGATGGTTTTGGGGATGATGGTAAGCGGCATGACAGGGAGAATGGCAGCAGGCGTGTCGCTGACAATCATCTTGACTGTAAAATGAAAGGTGCTACCGCGACCAATCTGACTTTCTACCCATATCTTCCCCTCCATCATTTCAACGAGGCGTGAAGAAATTGACAAACCAAGACCTGTACCACCGAATTTGCGGGTGACAGAGTTGTCAGCTTGTGAAAACAATTCAAAAATACTTTGCTGCTTGTTTTCTGGTATGCCTATGCCGGTATCAGTCACCTTGAAATGCAGATTGATGTCCTGACCGGAAATTTTCTCATAACTGACCTTGATGACGATTTCGCCTGCGCTGGTGAACTTGATCGCATTACCTACGATATTGAAGAGTATCTGACGCAACCTGATTGGGTCTCCATTCAGTTTCTTATCGAGACCGCATTCAATGTCAGCTATCAGTTCAAGCCCTTTTTTCTCTGCCTGGATTGCCAAAGTCTTGATCGCCTCGGCGAGCACTGCACGCAAATCAAAATCGATATGTTCCAGTGACAGTTTGCCAGCTTCTATCTTGGAAGAATCCAGGATGTCATCAATGATGGTCATCAAGGAATTAGCGGACGATTTGATCAGACCGAGATAACGTTGTTGCTCTGTATCGAGCTCGGTTTCCAGGGTCAGATCGGTCATGCCGATAATGCCATTCATGGGGGTCCGTATTTCATGTGACATGGAAGCCAGAAAGAGACTTTTTGCGACATTGGCCGACTCAGCCATTTCCTTGGCTTGCAGCAACTCTTTTTCATGCTGTTTGCGTTCGGTAATGTCCTGGACTACACCGACAATACGAGAAGGTTTCCCTGTCGCCCCCTTGTCGAGCTGGCCAAAAGCGGCGATCCAGCACGTCGATCCGTCGCTGGGCCGGACAATCTTGAATTCCTGATCGAATCTGTACTCTGTTGCCAGTTTATCTAAAATTCTTTGATACACTTCTTTTCTTTGTTGTTTGGAAAGCAGGCGCAGCCAGGTCCTCATGTTTATTTCAGGGTTATGAGACAAACCAAAGAGCGAGAGGAGCATGTCTGAGCAGGTAAATCGGTGGGACTGCAAATCCAGCGCATAACTGCCAATGCGGCCAACTTCCTGCGAGTTACGCAGGGTTTTTTCTCTTTCCTTGAGCTTGACCTGGGTCGTTATTACTTTATTCTGCGCTCTGAATAACAACCAGAACAGCAACATGATGCTCAGGCTGACAACAAGTGCCAGTAAAAATACATTATTTCTGTGGGTGCGAAATGCAGCGGTCACTACGCCAATCGGTTCGCCGACCAGGAAGGTTAATTGGTACTCCTTTAGCCTTCTGTAGCCATACATGCGCTCAGTGCCATCAGTCTGGGCGATACGTTGAATGTTGCCGGTGCTTGCTTCTGGCGAGGTAAATAATTGCTGGGTGTCGATGGTTTTTCCCAAGTATTGTAACGAGTCCGGCGAACGAGCCATGATCACGCCGCTATCGCGCAAGACAGTAACGACACTGCCTGGCGGATTGTTGAATTTAAGTGTTATGGCTGTGAGCAGATTAGGGTCGATCGATAGCACGATCACACCGGCAAATTTTCCTGAACGCTGGATGGGACGTGTAAACTGTAAAGACCATTTGCGCGATACCTTGCCCAAGACCGGATTGCTGATATAAAGCCGGTCAAGTTCAGGCTGGCGCTGGTGTACAAGGAAATGTTCACGTTTGCTTAGATCAACCCTGTCATTGGGTTTGGCCAGATTAGAAAACTCCATGATGCCATCCTGATTGATGATGGCAATCTGAAAACTGATGTCCTGAACGATGCCTTGGCGCTTGTTGACCACATCGGCAAACTGTTGCCAGTCACCATCCCAGTCATCCCGGATGTCCAGCAACAGTTCATCAATGCGTTTGATGGTCGACAGCGCATATTCAGCAAAAAGCTGGGCCTGCGCATTGGTGCTGAATTTGACATCATTGACCTGGCTTCGATAATTGCGTTCCACTTCATACAACGCCAGACCCCAGATCAGAGCGATGATAAAAGTGAACAGGACGATTAACTGACGACGTATGCGTTTTTGTGCTTGCTCCATCATAACTCCCCGAAACAAAACATAGCCAGTGGGTTCAGGCTTTTGTCAACGTGCTCTCTTCCTGGATGATCACATCGTCGTTGAAACGGAGATGTATGTCGAGCACCTGGTCCCAGGCTGAGACAAACGCACGCACGCAGTCGGGGCAAAAATGCGTCCCCGCATTTTGCAGTAGGAATGCCTTTGCGTCCTCCATGGGCCAAGCATGCTTGTAAGGCCTTTCCGTCGACAGTGCGTCGAAAACATCGGCCACTGCGACAATACGGCCAGACCAGGGAATATCTTTACCACGCAAACCGTTAGGGTAACCATTGCCATCAAACTTTTCATGATGAGTGAGGGCGATCTCTTCCCCCAGTTTGATGACGGGTGCATTACTGCCTGCCAGTATGCTGGCGCCGATTACAGGATGTCGACGCATGATGGCGAGTTCTTCTGCTGTCAATTTGCCAGGCTTGAGCAGGATATGGTCAGGTATGCCGATTTTTCCAATGTCATGCATGGGGGCCGCCTCAAGCAGCAGTTCCTGAAAGTGTTTGTCCAGACCCAGTTGCTCGGCTATCAGCCTGGAGTAATGGGCCATACGATTGATGTGACCGCCTGTTTCCGGGTCGCGGAACTCTGCAGCCCGCGAAAGCCGGGCGATGAGTTCATGCTCTCTGTCTATCAGGGCGCCAGTTGCCTGCTCGACTTCATACTCTAGCAATTTGGCTTTGTCCTTAAGCAGGACCTGGGCATGACGCAGGTTGAGCAGATTGCGCATGCGAATGCGACATTCGGTAACATCAATTGGCTTGGCCAGGAATTCAGTCGCCCCCAACTGCAAAGCGCGGGTCCGGACATCTTTTTCATCTTCTGTTGTTACCATGATGATAGGGATGTCCTGGTAACCTGGCAGTTTTCTGACCAATTCAATAAAATCGTGGCCGTTGATTTCAGGCATCATATAGTCAACCAGTATCAGGTCATGCTCGCGGTCACGGCAGGCTGCCAATGCCAGTACCGGATCTTCAAATGCACTGACTGTGCTATCTGGCAAAGATTCTGCAAGTGAAGTTAGCAGGACGAGATTGAGCGCGCTGTCGTCCACAATCAGTATATTGGTAGTCATGGCTTCTCCTTGTGCTGAAAAATTGCTTAATTTTCAATTTTAACTATAGGTGAAAATGGATGATCAAACCAGTGAGTCATACTTGGACATGAGCAAGAAAACTGCTTGCCTTGCCAAAGCAGCCGACTTTGCCGGCAAGCTAATGACCTGATTGCTTGTGGCTGTTCGCGGCAGTTTCCTGTCATGATCGCCATCTGGATTCTTATGCTTTTGGGTGTCGGCGTGCACTGTTTTGGTGTTAGTGTGGTGTGCCTTCTACTAATTTAATAAACCTGCGGTCTGGTAGCATTTCTCGTATTCAAGACTAGCAAGAAGGGTATTCAGATCCAGTATCGTGACCAGCCTGTCTTGCATCGTGACTAGTCCCAGAATGTGCTGAGTATCTGTTTTACATGCGAAGGGGAGCACATCGGCTCGCATGATTTGTACAACTTCGTGGATTTGGCCTGCCAAGAGTCCCATTGGACCCTGTTCTGTATCGAGAATAATGGCTGTTCTGGGTGTTGAATCACCTGCAAGCTTAAAGCAGTGACACAAATCGACAAACGGAATAACGCTGCCGCGTAAGCTGGCAACGCCGCGCACATAGTCCGGTGAACCTGCGATCTGGGTCAGTGATACTTCTCCGCGTAATTCTCTGACGGACTTGATATTGATAGCATAAGCTTCGCTGGCGAGCATGAAGATCAGGAAATCACCATAAACGAGATTTGGTACGCCATGTGGGAGGTTTGTAGTTTGTGTAATGTCAGAAATTTTCATATTTGCTCCTTTGACCAGTTGCACAAGGCATTAGCTGATCGCTTGAAATGAGAATGGATTTCAAAAAGAATACGAATATGGCGGGTAATGGCCACGAGAACCGTGAAAATGCAGCGTAAAGGCAGCCTTCCAGGAGAGCGAAGAAAATCAGGGACAACAGAGCAGGAGGTTGTCAGTGATGCTGTTGTGGCAGCGTATTACTTCAGGTTTGATTTTACCTGACCTTTATTGCCATGTGGAAACATGAGACAAGATTTAACGATAGCCAGAACATTTTCTATTTACTGTGTCAATATGACATTGACATGCCAGGCTGCATGGCATGTTTGCGTTTGTGCTCGCTCTCAAAGATTTCCGTCATCGGCGTGTTTGCCGCAGTAGCGCCAATTGAGAAATATCCTCAAACGTTTTTCTTTTTGGCTTGAATCGCTGTGTGAAACTGATTGATAGTTTCTTCCGCACTCAGTACAGCATTGGCAATTTCCCTGATGGTTTTACGTTGCGACCTTGCCTGGCTGCGCATGATGTCAAATGCAGTGTGCCTGTCAGTTCGATAGTGTGCCATCAAGACACCAGTAGCTATGCTGATTTCCCTGCCGGTTGCGAGCGCATTGGTCAGATGGGATTCGGTTTTCCTCAGTCTTTTGATCTCTTCCGCACGGGCCAGACTGGCTTTTAATGTTGCCATGAGGCTGGAAATGTCTACTGGTTTGACCATGTAGCCTACGGCACCATATTCGACCGCTGTTTCCACAATATGAGCGTCACTGATTGCTGAGAGGAACATGAATGGCAAGCCCTGCAAGTCTCTGAGCTTGATGGCCAGCTCCAGGCCGGACATATCAGGCAGGTCAATATCAAGCATGGCAAGATCTGGTGCTTCCCTTTCTGCCGCAACCAGGGCCTCCAGGCCGGATACCGCTGTGACAACAGTGTAGCCTGCCTGTCGCAGGGTAGTTGCCAGTAGAGCCAGTGTTAGTGGGTCGTCATCAACAAGCAGGATATTTTCCATGGCCTGACTATCTATATTCAATGTGGCATCATTGGCTTACAGCATATCCCATATGAAAGATAAATGGTGATGTGGCGATGTTCAAGTGACGGGATGTGGCCTTCGGACGACAAGCGATGCGGAGTTTATCTAAGTGACATTCTTACGGCGAAAAGAACCTCTGTATCAGTGGAACAGTCTGGCGACCTGCGCATGGGGGGCAGCCTGTTGATTACTGCTTCACTGTTTCCAGTCGCGGCCTTGCGACATAGCCGAACTCATGCATCAGTTGATGTTCTTCACAACGCTGTACATCCAGGCATAAGCCATGTGTACCAGGTGGTTGCAGTTGCAGTTTGCCAGTATTGTTGGTATCGTCCAGCCACATCAGCAGGTCTTCTGCACTGGCAGTAACGTGATCGAGGCTGAGCCAGGTCAGGCATTCTGTCAGGTCTCGGTCATCGAGTTGGGCTAGAGTGTTGCCACTGCTGAGAAGCAGGTGTCCTTGCCGGTCCATAAAAACCAGTTCCGGGACAAAGTCCTGTTCTGTGTGATGCAGGGCAAAGCTGCCAGTGGCAGTTGTATGGGCGATGAATGGCGTGGCTGCCAGGTCGACATAGACGCGCTGCGGGCCATTCTGGAAATACCAGCAGCCATCGTCGCTGCAGGTATAGTTGCGGGCAATGAAGGCCAGCAGGGTGGGGTGGCGGATGATATCGCCTGTCAGCCCCAGGGCCTGACAGCGTTCGTCGCGCATGCGCCAGTTTCCACGGGCATCAAGCGCCAGCCAGCCATAGCAATGTGGCACATTTGGCCATTTGGCCATGGCTGCCTTGACGATCTCATCCATCAGCTATTCGCCTCGAAAAAGTGCAGTATCTTTTGCGGCAGCCAGTCCAGCTTGCCAGGTATGCCGCCAGTGGCAAAGCCGACGTGGCCACCGTGTTCCGGGTATTCCAGTGTGACGCAATCGGCTGCTTGTGCCGGCAGATGCCGGCCGGGCAGGAAAGGGTCGTTCCTGGCATTCAATACTAGGGTTGGTACCGTGATATCGTGCAGTATATGCTTGGCGCTGGCGCGATGCCAGTAATCATCGGTATCGAGATAACCATGCAGTGGTGCGGTGACGACATTATCGAATTCGTACAAATCCCTGGCATTGAGCATGGCATCACGATTGAACAGGCCGGGGAACTGGTCGAGTTTTTGCAGGCACTTGGGCTTCAGCGTCTTCAGAAACATGCGCGTGTAGATCATGTTGAAACCGCTGCCCAGCGACGCACCGCCCTGTGCCAGGTCCAGTGGTGCGGATACCGCACAGGCCGCGTTGATAATTTCTGCCTGGTGTTGTGATTCACCGAGCCAGCGCAGCAGGGCGTTGCCGCCAAGAGAAACACCGGCTGCGTAGAATTTACTGCCCGGATTTTTTTGCTGGTGAGCTGCATGCAGGCGGGCGATGATCCAGCCTATTTCCTGCGCGTCGCCAGAATGGTAAAAGCGCGGCGCCTGGTTGAGTTCGCCGGAGCAGCCGCGAAAATGCGGTATCGCGCCTGACCAGCCACGTTCACGCAGGGCCGCCATCATGGCGCGCGCATAGTGGCTGTCGCTGGAACCTTCCAGGCCATGGAAGAGTACGACAAAGGGTTTACCAGTTTCACCATCGAGAAAATCAACGTCAACAAAGTCTGCATCCGGTGTGGTCCAGCGTTCCCGCCGCAATGGTGTCAGCGGCTTGTCGATGAACAGCGCCGGGTAGATGGTTTGCAGATGGCCGCCGGGCAACCAGCGTGGTGAAATGTATTTCATTGACTCTTCGTCAGTGCAGGTTCAGTGCAAAACGCTGGCTTTAAACATGTCCAGCGGCGCCTTGCCTGATGCTACAGAAGTATGGTGCATGGTAATGCGCCAGCCATGCGGTGTTTTTACATAGACATTGGTAGCGAGGATATGCACATCCTGCTTGCCATCTGCCGTGCGCTGGAATTCTTCGATGACGCTATGGACTGCCGTCAGCATATTGTGGGTGGCATGCAATTGCACTGGCCGGATGTTGACACTGCCGCGCTCAAAAATGCTTTCCCATGAGCTGCGTATGGCTGCGTGGCCGATCAGCCTGGCGGCACCAGGGTGTATGCAGACGATTTCTTCGTCTTCAGCCCACAGGGCCATCATGCCGTCCAGGTCGGCACGGCTCATGGCATCGTAAAAGGCAGCCTCGACTTCGTCGGCACTGCCTATCAATTGCTTTTTGGCGGGCATGATGGTGTCAGTAAAAATTAATGCGCTTTGAGCTCGACGCCGGGTGCGAGCTTGTATTGGGTGCCGCAATACGAGCAGGTGGCTGAACCGCCATGGGACAGGTCCAGATAAACGCGCGGGTGCGAAGACCACAGGGGCATGGCCGGGTTAGGGCAGTGTGCGGGCAAATCCTTGGCTTGCAGTTCGACGACGTTATTGGTGGTGCTGGCGGGTGTAGACATGCTGACTCCGGTAAAAAAGTTGGTGCTGGAAGCGGTGCGGGCAGGGTTCTGGCCGGTACAGTCCTTCCAATGAATAATTGCCTTCGAGATTTTAACGGATTCTCGGGTGGCTGGGCTGTTTTAGCCCTCTATAAGCATCTTGTCGATGCCGGACAGGGCGCAATACATTTGTCAAACTGCCCATGAAACAGGCAGCGCGGGCAGATTTTTCCTTTCCCAGTTACAATAGTGCACTTTCCCGCTCTCTCCACACTCTCATGTCATTTGAATCAGACAAGGCCGCGTTCAAGGAAGGTTTGAGAGTAGGTGCACCCACCTGGTTTGGTGTGGGCGCCTGGGGACTGGTGGTAGGTATCGCCATGATCAAGGCCGGCCTGACACTGACGCAGGCCCTCGGCATGACCCTGCTGGTGTTTGCCGGATCAGCCCAACTGGCTTCGCTTCCCCTGATTGCTGCACATGCACCGGCCTGGGTGATTTTTGCCACGGCATTGGTGGTGAACCTGCGCTTCCTGATTTTTTCCGCCATCCTGGCGCCGCATTTTTCGCATCTGCCCTGGCGTACCCGCGCCTGGCTCGGTTTTTTGACTGGTGATATCTCGGTCGGCCTGTTCATGCAGCGTTACCCAGAGTTTGCTGAAGAAAAAGGCAAGCTGGCGTACCTCAAGGCCCTGGTCTTCCCTAACTGGGTAGCCTGGCAAAGCGGTTCTGTGATTGGCATCCTGCTTGGCAGCCAGGTACCGACCAGCTGGGGGCTGGGCTTTGCCGGTACCCTGGCCATCCTGTGCATCATGCTGCCACTGATCATCAATCGTGCTGCTTTTGCCGGTGTAGTGGTGGCGGGCATCTGTGCCTTGCTCGCAGTTAACCTGCCCTACAAACTCGGACTGCTGCTGGCGGTCTTGCTGGGCATGGGTACGGCCATGATGCTGGAAGAGTTTTTGGAAGGTAAAAAAACTGCAGTAAAAACGGAACCAGCCACATCCGGCAAATGCCAGGAAAGGGAGCCATCATGAGCGATTGGGAAATCTGGCTCGTCATCATCCTGCTGACCCTTGCTACCTTCATTGCCCGTAGCGGCTTCTGGCTGGTCGGCCATCATATCAACCTGCCCAAGCGGGCGCAGGAAGCATTGCGCTATGCCCCCGCCTGCGCCCTGGCGGCGATCATCGTACCTGATCTGCTGCTTGCCAACGGCCAGGTGGAAGTCAGCCTGGACAACCCGCGCCTGCTGGCGGGTTTGCTGGCAACGGCTTTCTTTTTGGTACGCAAGAACATGTTGCAGACCATATTTTTTGGCATGGCCGTATTCACCTATATCAGGTTGGGTTTGTAGCTGGAGTGAAGGCTCTTTTTTCCATGCAAAGTCAGCGCGCCCAGTTACGCACGTAATCCGGTGCTTCTACACGGCAATACTCGTCAGCGACTGGTGTGGCAGGCGTCAACACCAGGGGCAGGACCCCGGCCCAGGCGGGGATATCCATGTCCTCGGCATCATCAACCGGGCCGCCAGTACGTATTTTGACAGCAGCCTCATCCAGGGCGATACGCATGACAGTGGTGGCTGCCATTTCCTTGATGCTGCCGGGTCTGACCTGAGTCTGCCTGCCAGGGGCCAGTTTTTCCATGAACAGGGCCAGGGCCTGATGCTTGTCAGCTTCATCCGTGACCCGCTCAAAGCAGCCATAGATCATGGCCGAACGATAATTCATGGCATGGTTGAAAGCTGAACGGGCCAGCACTAGGCCATCGAGATGAGTGATGGTGATACAGGCTTGCACACCGCTGGTCAATAACCTGGTCAGACGACCGCCATTAGAGCCGTGGATATACAGATAATCGTCTTGTCGCCAGCAGGCGGTCGGTATGCAATGCGTGCCCTTGCCATCATCAAAGGCAATGTGGCAAAGATGGGCAGCGTCGATGACTGCATGCAGGCTGGCCTGCTCATAGCTGGCAAGCTCCGCCAGCCGGCGAATGCGGGTACGGTCGCTGGGTGCGCTCCTGGTATTCATGTTCCTGGTCCTCGAAAGTGATAGCGAGGCGGACTATAATTGATGACTGGCTCTTTAGAAAGATCCAGGATCATCAATTATTTTAGGGCCAAAAATAAACTGTGCATGATGGATTACGCATTATTGTTTGAACATTTTTCTGATGAGCACAAACGACTGGCATGGTCACGCCAACGTCTGTTGCATGAATGCCTGCGTACTGCCATCAGGAGTGGAAAACTGGCTGCCGGCACGCGCCTGCCGGCAAGCCGCCTGCTTGCTGCTGAATTGACGCTGGCACGCAATACTGTACTGTATGCCTACGAACAACTGGCTACGGAGGGCTATGTCGACGCCGACAAGCGCGGCACCGTCGTAGCGCAGGTGGAGCTGAAGCGAGCAAAGACCGGAGCGCCAGTCGTGGCAACTACACCGCTGCTGTCGCAGCGCAGCCGTATTAATGCGCCCTTGCTCGACACGACGTCGATGCATGCCTTTGCACCGGGTGTGCCGGCACTCGATGCATTTCCGCTTGGGCCATGGCGGCATTTGCAGGCCAGGGCCTGGCGCAGGATGGGGGCGCAGCAGCTCAACTATGGCGAATCGGCAGGAGAACTGCCTCTGCGTGCCGCTATCGCAGATTACCTGCGTGTGTCACGTGGTGTACTCTGCGATGTTGAACAGGTCTTCATTACCGATGGCACCCAGGCCAGCCTGGGCATATGCACCCAGGTATTCGCCGATGCCGGCCAGCAGGTCTGGATGGAAAACCCCGGCTATCACGGCGCCAGGACGGCGTTTACTGCTGCCCAACTACGGATACGCGGCATCCATGTGGATCAGGATGGCATTGCCACGGCTGCCAGCGACTGGCAAGACTACCCGCCCAGGCTGATTTATGTCACTCCTTCTCACCAGTATCCGCTGGGCCATGTGCTCAGCCTGGTACGGCGTATGACCCTGATAGAGCAGGCCAGGGCTTGTGGTGCACTGATCATAGAAGATGACTACGACAGCGAATTCAGGCATGACGGCCCGCCTTTGCCCGCCATGCAGGGCCTGGCAGCGGATGCACCTGTGCTGTACCTGGGTACTTTCAGCAAGACCATGTTCCCTGCTTTGCGTATTGGCTTTATGGTGGTGCCCAGAAACCTGGTGGCAGCATTGCATGATTTTCTGGAGCGGGCGGCACCGCGTGGCCGCGCTGTGGATCAACTGGCCCTGGCAGAATTCATCCGCAATGGCCAGTTCGCCAGCCACTTGCGCCGCATGCGCAGACTGTACAGGCAAAGACGTGATGCGATGGTGGCAGCACTGGAACGGCATGCGGGGTCTGCAGGCCAGATACAGGGGGCCAGCACCGGCATGCACCTGAGCCTGGCACTGACGTCAGAGGTACCAGACAGCCTGATCAGTACCAGAGCACATGAACTGGGCATAGTTGCCCAGGCATTGAGCGCCCATGCCGCAGAGTCTGGCAAAGCTGCTGGCAATGGTTTGATACTCGGCTATGCCCAGGTCGATGCCGCATTGATGGATGAGCGTATCAGGCAGCTGGCAAAAGTCATTCTGCTTGCAGACTAGATGCGTTCCGGCCGGTTTTGTGTACGTCCGCGAAAAAACGCCAGCATCAGGCTCAGGCCTATGAGGCCCAGCACGCCCCAGTTACCAACCAGTATGTAAGGCGTCAGACCAGTGCGGCCCTGTACTTTCACGCTCAGGGTATCGCGTCTGTTTTCTGGCAGCAGTGCTTCGACCTTGCCACCGGGGATTATGTAAGCTGTTGCACCGGTATTGGTGGAACGCAGCATGGGCCTGCCGGTTTCCATTACCCGCATCTGCGAGATTTGCAAGTGCTGAGGTATGGCGAAAGAATTGCCGTACCAGGCCAGGTTGGACACATTCAGCAAAATGCTGGCGACCGGCTGGCCGGCCGCATGCTGTGCCGACAATTGTGCAGCAATTTCTTCGCCGAACAAATCTTCATAACAGATATTCGGCATCACCCACTGGCCCGCCACTTTCATCGCTGGCTGTATGGGTCCACTGGTAGAAAATTCACCCATGGGGATGGACATCAGCTTCACAAACCAGCGAAACCCGGGGGGGATGAATTCACCAAAAGGTACCAGATGGTGCTTGTCATAGCGATAGGGTTGATTGCCATACTGGCGTGAAAAACCGAGCACGCTGTTGGAATACCGGTCGCCCCCATCATGCACACCCAGACCCAGTATCAGGGTGCTGTTATTGTCCATCATGTAGGTGTTGAGCGCAGGCAGGTAGTCGGGCGGCAATTGCGATGACAGCATGGGCAAGGCTGTCTCCGGTGTCACGATCAAGTCAGCCGGTGCTGCCATCACCATGTCGTGATACAGCGCCAGCGAGTCATTCAGGTGATCCTGGTCAAACTTCATGTCCTGAGCCACATTGCCTTGCAAGAGCCGCACCTGTATGGCTTCACCTTGCGGTCTGGTCCATTCCACCTGTTGCAGGGCTAGCCCGCCAAGAAAGACCGCCAGCAGCAACACGGCCAGGCTGATTTTTTTTTGGCGATTAACCGTAGGGTGTGGCAGCAGGGCCAGCGCGACCGAAAGCAGGGCGCTGATCCAGCACAGGCCCAGCACACCGATGACTGGGGCATAGCCAGCCAGTGTGCTGTGCGTATGGGCATAACCTGATATCGACCAGGGAAAACCGGTCAGCAGCCAGATGCGCAACCACTCTGCCACGGTGAACAGTGCCGGCAAGAGCAGCAAACCGGTCATCGTGGCGGACAGCTTCCAGCGCTGACGCAAACTGTGCGTTATATAGGCAGCTACCGCAAAATACAGGGACAGGGCACCCGTCAAAAACAGCAATGCCAGCGCAGACAATATCCAGGGCAGGCCACCAAATACTGACATCGCATACACCAGCCAGCTGACGCAGCCGCTTAACCAGCCCAGGCTATACGTCCAGGCCAGCCAGCCCGATTGCCTGCGGCTGAAAGAGGTATTGCCTTCACGCAGCAACAGGGTGAACAACAAGGCCATGCCGATGACTTGTACCGGCCAGAATTGAAAAGGGGCAAAAGAAAGAAAGTTCAATCCCCCTGCCACCAGCATCAGCAGCAGGGAAGAACGAAAGGACAGGGACGACAGCAAACCAGCTGCCTTATTCATCGGCACGCACAGTCGGTCTTTGTTCCAGCAGCAGCATTTGCACCTCGCGCGCATCGGCACGCAAGACTTCAAAGTACAGATTGCCTATCGAGAACTCGTCGCCCATATGTGGCAGCTCACCCATATAGTCGGCCACATAGGCGCCTATGGTTTCTGCATGGTCGGACGCCAGGGTGGTGCCCAGGGTGTTGTTGAACTGTTCAAGATCAGTCTGGCCCTTGATGCGCCAGCGCTTGCCATTACCCTTGCTTTCCAGCGGGAGGATATTGTCTTCTTCTTCCTCGAAGTCATATTCATCTTCGATGTCGCCGACAATCTGCTCAAGCACGTCTTCTATCGTGATCAGGCCGGACACGCCGCCGTATTCATCAACCACCATGGCGATATGGTTGCGGTTGGCACGGAAATCGCGCAGCAGGATGTTGAGGCGTTTTGATTCCGGGATATAAATGACGGGACGCAGCATTTCGCGCACATCAAAGGCCTCGGATGCGTAATAACGAAGCAAATCCTTGGCCAGCAAGATACCCACCACCTTGTCACGGTCACCATCAACGGCAGGGAAGCGTGAGTGCGCTGTTTCCAGCACTTCCGGCATCCATTCTTCTATGGGGTTGGAAATATCAATGACGTCCATTTGCGCGCGCGGCACCATGATATCGCGTGCGCAAAGGTCAGATACCTGGAACACTCCCTCTATCATCGCCAGTGCATCGGCATCGATCAGGTTGCGTTCTTGTGCTTCGTGCAGAACTTCGAGCAGTTCTGCGCGGTTTTCAGGTTCGGGTGAAATCAGGGCGGTCAAGCGTTCAAACAATGACCTGTGGGGTTTAAGGTCAGTTGGCCTGACCTTACTAGAGTGCTCTTGCATAATGGGCGTAACGCCGTTGTTTCAATCCTACAGAATACAACAAATGTGCTGCGTTGCCCAAATTTTGAAGAGGGCTTTGTAAAAATAGCAGCACCGCAACAAGGGAATGTGATTGTTTTTGCAATATTGTAGTGTAGGTCATTACCCTGTCATGGACCCATGTTAAGGCCCACTGGTGAGGGGGATTGCTGTCGATCCTGGCTTGCCCCGTTGAAAGTGACAAATGTGTCACTTTCAACACTGTAAAAAGACCTCGATGTCACTTACAGTATGGTGTAGTCCCTGCCTGTAATGGTTGGGCAGGGCCAATGCAACAAACACAACAAACACAACAAACACAACAAACACAACAAACACAACAAACACAACAAACACAACAAACACAACAAGGGGAATCATGCTACTCGTCGCCAATATCATCACCGGCATCGTCGCCGCCCTGCATATCTACTTTCTGGTACTGGAGATGTTCCTCTGGGACAAACCCATGGGCTTGCGCACCTTCCGCAACACGCCGGAAAAAGCAGAAATCACCAAGGTACTGGCGGCCAACCAGGGGCTGTATAACGGTTTCCTGGCGGCCGGCCTTGTCTGGGGCTTGCTGATGGGAGGGTACGAGGGCTTTCACGTAAAGATTTTTTTCCTCACCTGCGTCATCGTGGCCGGCGCCTATGGCGCTTATTCTGTCAGCCGCCGCATCCTATACGTACAGGCAGCGCCGGCTCTGGCCGCCCTGGTCCTGCTGCACTTCTGATCCATTCACCCCGCACGCTGTGCGGGTGCGGGCCATGCTGGTCAGGTTGTGCAACTCGTCTGTGATTGTAGATGGCGCGGCGATGACAATGATGTCGGATAACAGGTTTCCTCGCCCATCCCATCACCGTCATCAGGTGTGACGGCGCAATGCTGCCAGATGGCGTTCGATGTCGAACACATGCTGGTCATGCCAGCCTCGTTCACGCAGGGCGCTGGCCAGATGGTTGAGGTAATCACTATTGGATCCGCTGGGACCGGTTGAACGGGCAATGTGGCGTGCGATTTCCTGTTCGGAGGCGGGCCCCAGGAAAGCCGTGTTGTCCGGTGTGGCGATGTAGACCAAACCTTCTACACTGTCACCATCTTCAAACATGATGGGAATGGCCAGCCGCAGATAACCATTCTTCTCCCTGTGATCCAGATGAGAGAATACCTCCGGCGTCACCAGATAAGCCATGCCATGGCAGGTGGCGCCGGGCTCTGCAATAAGGGTTACCACGCGGCCCGGTGCTTCCGGTGTACCACGGTGGTCGTGCGAACCCTGCCAGAAACGGCGCGTCCAGTCGGCGATACTGGCTGGACGGCGTTCCAGGTAGGGGAAGTCGGTTTTGTAAATCAGGGAGCCGTAACCGAACAGCCAGACGCTGTGGTGACCATCAAACTGATCCATCATCTGGTTGATGGCGGTAGTGTCTGCTGTCATGAGGGATGTTGTCCTTGCCTGATTGCGTCTGCATGATCATCTTCATGCAACTGCTTTATTCACCTGGTCGATAGCCACGTCCTTGATTTCTTCTGATTCATGGAAGCGAGAATAGTGAATGTGCTGAATTTGCTGTTCATCCAGCTCGTTTTCAAACACGTCGACGTAGCGGTGGTTCCAGTGTATTTCGCTGCAAGGGTAATACTGGCGCGCCCTTTGCGGCTGGTTGGTGGTCTCGTCGACACCTTCTATGCTCAGTATCAGTGAGGCATTGATTTTTTTTAATGCCTCACTGTCCAGACCAAACAAGGGGCTGCTTTCATCGATCACATGGATGACGGTCCAGCCCAGGACGAAGAGGGGGTGCTGATCCCTCTCCAGCTTCATGTCGACGATCTTGCGGAAATTGCCCAGGGTGGCTGAATTTTCATCACGCATCAGTCTGAGTCTGGCTGAGGCTTCGCTGATGATATTCATGCGGGCATTGGCCATGCGTATCAGCAATACACGCTTGCCATCCGCGATGTGACTGACCGGATGCTGTGCAAAAACGATGCTGGAACGTGGTCGTGAAAAGCGGGCAAACATGACACCGGTAATCAGGGCGACACTGGCCATGCCGACAAAAATTTCCAGCGTTGCCACGCTGTGCCCATATACGGTTTGCGGATGCATGTCACCATAGCCAACCGTGGCCAGCGTTTCTACGCTGAAGAAAAAAGCACCAAGAAAACTGTTCGGTTGCAAGTTGCCAATGGGATTGGCACCGAGCATGAACAGGCTGGCAAAACAGACATTCAGCGCCAGAAAAACCGCGCCCACACCGGCAAAGAAAACCGGCCAGGTAGAGGTCATCGCATAATAGTAAATGTCCTGCACGAAATGGGTATGCAAGCCGTGCGCAATGACGGTGCGTCCACCCATGGTAATACGTCTGCCACGTGTTTCGATTTTGGCCATGGTCAATCTCTGGTATCGTTATCTATCCAGGGTTTATACCCCTTCCTCTTCAAGCGGAAGGGCATGTTGGAGATCGGTACAGGTATGGGGTAAATTGATGCGTGATCAAATTTGCGTAACCACTATCACCGATGGGGCGCTCTTGATGCTGAGCTGGATTGCAATCAGGTTTCCCGGTAAGGATTTTCCAGCCCCAAGCCTGCCAGTATCTCTATCTCCAGCGCTTCCATCTCTTCGGCTTCATCATCTTCTTCATGATCATAACCTTGCGCATGCAAAACGCCATGCACGATCAGGTGCTGTGCGTGCTCGAGTACGGTTTTCTTCTGTTCTGCCGCTTCTTTTTCCAGTACATCGGTACACAGGATGATGTCTGCCTGGGTCACTTCGGCATCTTCATCTTCGGTATAGGCAAAGGTCAGCACATTGGTGGCGTAGTCCTTGCCACGGTAGTCGTGGTTGAGTACCTGCCCCTCTTCTGCATCGACAAAGCGCAAGGTGATTTCAGCAGGGAAGAACAGCGCAGCCTGCACGGTTTTGCGTATCAGCGGCCGGGTCAGCAATTCCTGCAGGCGTTTATCTGCATATTGCACTGACAGCGTCAGTTTGTGTTTGGGTTCAGACTTACTTTTTACGGCCATGATGAGCAGTGCTTAAGGGAGTTGCAGGTTTTAACAGGCCGATCGCTGCACTATTGGCAGTTGCATTGGCGTTGGCGGTTTCATAGGCGTCGACAATACGCGCCACCAGCGGGTGACGTACTACGTCAACGCTGCCAAAGCGGGCAAAGGCAATGCCGCGTACGCCTTCCAGCACCTGGCAGGCGTCGACCAGGCCACTCTTCTGGTTGCGCTGCAAGTCAATCTGGGTAACATCGCCCGTGATGACCGCCTTGCTGCCAAAACCAATGCGCGTCAGGAACATCTTCATCTGCTCTGGTGTCGTGTTCTGCGCTTCATCAAGAATCACAAAGGCATGGTTCAATGTCCGGCCACGCATATATGCCAGTGGTGCGATTTCGATGATCTGCTTTTCGAACATCTTTTGTGTGCGGTCAAAGCCGAGCAGGTCATACAGGGCGTCATACAGGGGACGCAGGTAAGGATCTACCTTTTGCGTCAGGTCGCCAGGCAAAAAGCCCAGGCGTTCCCCCGCTTCCACGGCCGGGCGTGTCAGCACAATGCGTTTGACGGCGTCACGCTCCAGTGCATCAACGGCGCAGGCGACGGCGAGGTAAGTCTTGCCGGTACCGGCAGGACCTATGCCAAAGCTGATGTCATGCTCAAGTATGGCCTTGATGTAATGGTTTTGATGCGGCGTACGCCCGCGCAGGTCGCTGCGGCGGGTTTTCAGCAGCGGGCTTTCTATGTCGGCATCTTCCGGCAGTTCTGCATCGATGGCGACAGCACCAGCCAGTTCATCGATCTCGGCCTTGCCTGACTTCAGGTTTTTGCTGGTACGTTGCTCCACCAGGGCCAGTTGCACTTCATCGATGGAAATGACTTTTTTTGCCAGGCCATAAAAATGCTCAAGTATCTCTATCGCCTTGTCGGCATTGTGGCCGCTGACAATAAATTTCTCACCACGGCGGAATATCGTCACATCGAGTGCTGACGAAATCTGCCGCAGGTTCTCATCCAGTGGCCCGCACAGGTGCGCCAGGCGGGTGTTGTCCAAGGGCTGAGGGATGAAGTGTGCCACCGGCACCGGTGTTTTTGCCATTATGCTGTCACTGCCTCTTCGACTAGTTCGCCGCGCAAGGAATAGTTATAGGATTCGGTAATACGGGTATCGACCAGGGTACCGATCAGCTCTTTGGGGCCTGCAAAATTGACGACGCGATTGTTTTCTGTACGACCCTGCAATTCCGCCGGGTTCTTGACTGATGGGCCATCCACCAGGATGCGTTGCACAGTACCTATCATGGCGTTACTGTACTTTTTGGTATTGGCGTCGATGACAGCCTGCAAATGCTGCAAACGGCGCAGCTTCAATTCTGCCGGGGTGTCGTCTTCCAGGTTGGCCGCTGGTGTGCCAGGGCGCGGGCTGAAGATGAAGCTGAAACTGTTATCAAAGCCGATGTCATCGATCAGTTTCATCAGTGCATTGAAGTCTTCATCGGTTTCACCAGGGAAGCCGACGATAAAGTCTGATGATACCGCAATATCCGGACGCACCTGCTTCAGGCGGCGCAGCACCGACTTGTATTCGATGGCGGTATAGCCGCGCTTCATCGCCGACAGGATGCGGTCAGAACCGTGTTGCGCCGGCAGGTACAGGTGATTGACCAGCTTGGGCACCTTGGCATAGCAGTCGATCAGGCGCTGGGTAAATTCTTTTGGGTGGCTGGTGACAAAGCGTATGCGCTCTATCTGCGGGAATTCGGCAATATATTCGATCAGCAGGGCAAAGTCGGCGATTTCGCCATCTTCCATCAGGCCGCGGTAGGCATTGACGTTCTGTCCCAATAGCGTGATTTCCTTGACACCCTGTTCAGCCAGGCCTGCCACTTCGGCCAGCACATCTTCAAACCGGCGCGACACTTCTTCGCCACGGGTGTAAGGCACCACGCAATAACTGCAATACTTGCTGCAACCTTCCATGATGGATACATAGGCGCTCGCACCTTCGACACGGGCGGGTGGCATATGGTCAAACTTCTCGATTTCAGGGAAGCTGATATCGACTTGCGAACGGCCTGAATCACGTCGTGCATTGATCAGTTGCGGCAAGCGGTGCAGGGTTTGCGGGCCAAATACCACATCCACATAGGGCGCACGCTTGATGATGGCTTCGCCTTCCTGCGATGCCACGCAGCCGCCGACACCGATCAGCAGATCAGGCTTGTTACGCTTCAATTCACGCAGGCGGCCCAGGTCAGAGAATACTTTTTCAGACGCCTTCTCTCGCACACTGCAGGTGTTGAGCAGGATCACGTCTGCATCTTCAGGTGTGTCCGTCTTGATCATGCCTTCATTGGCATTCAAGACATCAGCCATCTTGTCCGAGTCGTACTCGTTCATCTGGCAACCAAAGGTTTTGATAAATACTTTTTTTTGCATAATCTTCTACTTGCTAAGGGGACTGCAGCTACTCTTGCTTCAGTAGCCCTGAGCAAGTGCTTTCTATTAGAACTTACGCAAAATCGCCCCAGCTGCGTTGCAACTCCTCTCCTAGGAGCCGCGTGCTAAAGTACGGTCTTCGTCGCATCGCCTTGCCGGGACAATTTTGCGTAAGTTCTACCTATAGGTATATCACTTACGGTGTCGAATTCTTGAACTTCTGTGGTTTCCACTCTTCAACCGGTGGTAATACCTTTTTACGTTCAGCGTCAGTCAAAATCCAGATTTTAGATACATCACCAAAACTGTCTTCCACATAGTTGATGATGACGTAGTTGCCAGTAATGTAAGTTGGCAGGACGAACAGATTTTCATCATCGTAAATGCGCAGGCCGGGCGCGACATTTCTGGCTTTGCCATCAATCAGTACGTCCGGATATTGCGACATGTTCAGGACTCCGCGCTTGGTATTAGGCGGGAAATTACGTTCCGACGGGATTTGCGCAAAACCAGGCAAACTTGTCGTTGCCAGCATGGTCAACACAAGCAGCAGCGTCACACGGCGTAAAGCCAGCAGCATAGACATACCTTTACACAATTAAATTCAAGGAAATCAACTACTTACCGTTGATATACCAAAAACCGGCAAGCCCGCAAGTTTAACACAGTCAGCGTCTTGCTAAAGCATAGCAGTGAAACTAGGCCGGACAAGCCGGAATGCAGCAAAATCTGGGATAATGACAAAAAAAGAACGATGGAAACCAATGCACACCCGCTCACCCCGCTCTGAACAGCGCGAT
This sequence comes from Undibacterium paludis, assembly GCF_022568815.1. Lineage (GTDB taxonomy): Bacteria > Pseudomonadota > Gammaproteobacteria > Burkholderiales > Burkholderiaceae_D > Undibacterium. The sequence continues at coordinate 79,683 of NZ_JAKZHX010000017.1, forward strand.
TTTGATACCCGCCACTTCCGGGACGCCCTGTCACAATTTGCTACCGGCGTCACCGTCATTACCACCCGGCTGGAGAGCGGCACGTTCCTGGGTTTGACTGCCTCCTCCTTCAACTCTGTCTCGCTGGACCCGCCCCTGATACTCTGGAGCCTGGGCACCAGGGCCAACAGCCTGCCCGTTTTCACCGGCAATTCGCACTATGTTGTCAACGTACTATCAAGTGAGCAAGCCTGGCTGGCAGAACAATTTGCCAGCCGCAAGACCAACCGTTTTGAAGGTGTGGACTATACACTTTCGCGCACCGGTCACCCCATACTGACGGGCGCCTCGGCCTGGTTTGAATGCCATAACCGCAGCCGTTACCCGGAAGGCGATCACGTCATCTTTGTCGGCGAAGTGGAGCATTGTGAGTTCACCCCGCAGCCGCCTTTGGTCTTTCACTCTGGCCAGTTCCTGCTGCCACCCAATAAATAATTGCCTGCGATGAGTTTTCCACTGACTGTAGACCTGATCGGCTATCTTGCCGCCTGCCTGACGACAACCGCCTTCATTCCCCAGGCCTGGCTGACCTGGCGCCGCAAACGCGCAGAAGGCGTCTCCCTGGTCATGTACATCATCCTGGTCACTGGCGTGCTGCTCTGGCTGATCTATGGCCTGATGCTCAACGCCGCCCCCATCATTATCGCCAACCTGATTACCCTGGTGCTGGCGAGTTTTATTCTGGTGATGAAGGTGGTTTATAAATGATGGCCGTCAAGTACGCCAATAGCCTGATTGAATCTTGATGAGTCTTCAGTCAACTGATTCCAGGCATAAGTTGAATCTCACAAAGCATAAAGCTTACCCCACAATTGCCAGGCTGGCCTTGTGGGGCCTGGTTACTTCCGTGTTTATTATTGTGGTCTGTTTCAACTATTTGCGCCCCACGGAAATGCAAGTACACAAACACCTGATGAGTAATATTGCGTGGTCATTCTCAGAACCGCCACCTTCCTCTCCTGAGTTACTGGTTGAAGCTGTCGGGCAGTACAGTAAAGATATTCACTTTGCATTTGAGCGACATTTTCTGACAGACATCACGCCTTACAGGCAACTTGACATCGTTTATCAATATTCGGTACAACAGCCAGACTCAAACTGGCTGGATGTCAAGGCGGTAGTTGCCATTGGTGACGGATCACATCAATTGTCGAATGCTGAAATATTATGGTCACTGCACAGACAGGCATATGCGCATTTGAAAGACGAAGACCATCACTACTTTGAAGGTTTGTGGGCTCTTAAGAATAATATACGCCCAGGTGTACCCGCGTTCGAAGTCGATCTGGGCAGCTAGAGCAAGTTTTCTGGCGAAACACTCTCACTGACATCAATCAAGCCGCTGGTGGTGCGGCAATAAGACCGTCTTTATAGTGGTTTATTTGCCGTTTTCACCACAGGTTCTTGCGCCCGGTTCAACACGCGGCTCGACGGTGAATCGCTGCCCGTCAATGGTCCCAAAACAGTCGCACCTTCTGAAGTCGGTGCTTTGAGTGCAGACAGGGCGGACAAAATATCAGCCACAGTTTTTGGGGGCTCAGTCATGGGTTTTATGGCAGCAGGGCCTGTCTTTGCCGGTGTATCCGTTGCGGCAGGTTTGCTGGCTTTATCCGGTGGTGCAGCAGGTCCCGGACCATCCCAGACCTTGTTTGTCAGGTCTTTCTCATATTGCGTCGCATGCTTGTCCAGACGGGTCAGCAATTTATTGTATTCAGCAGGATTGGTATTCCAGGCCTTGTAGATATCACCGACATCGTCAGAACCGGCGACCTTCTTTTTATCCAGGTAGACGGCAATGCCATAAGAAACATTGGATGCAGTATTGAATCTGTCATAAGTACCTGCGACCTCATAACCACCTATGCGCTTGCTGCCGCTCAACCTTTCTGCTGTATCTTTTGCCGTGCTGTCGGTGATGGCAAACACACCGGATGCTGAAGACTTGCGCGAAGTCGTCGCTGCATCAGGATTAAAGCCGGATTCCACTTCAGCGAGCGCCAGCAGGTTGGCTGTATCCTTCTGTGACAGATTAGCCTTGCCAGCCTGCTGTACGATTTCTTTCTGTACTTCAAACTTCACATGCTCATTTGCATCGCCCCAGGCACGGCTGTCACCAAGGGACGTAGCCGTCAAGGGGTCGCCATTATGGCTGAAGTTGTGCGGTTTCCTGGGTTTGCCTGTCATGTCATTTCCCCTCGCGCTGCGTGCGCTTTACCGATACTTTTTCAATTTCAGTGAAACGTCCATTGTCATCCAGCACAAAACCGTATTTCTGATAGAAATTGCCGGGCAGTGCCCTGGGTTTGAAGTTTGTCGCCCCGAATTTTTCGCGGTCAGATCCGAGAAAAACACCAGTCTCAGAAAAATAATCCGCCCATTCGCAAACCTTGCAGTTACCGAGGTTGGTTGAACTCAGGACTACCTTGTTTTTGCTTTTTCCCTTTACACAGGCCAGTTGTGTAATCAGCGAACGGTCTTTCAGATAGTCTTCGTACAAATACAACTTTTCGGTGAACTTGCCCGTGCTGGTCAGGCGTAGCCTGACTTTTTGCAAAAAACAGGCTGCATCAAGGCGTTCGTCCGGCTTGCAATAAGTCTCGACGCTGACATCAAGTTCTTCGCAATGCAGGTTGGCCTGGGTGATATAGGCCGCTTCCTCGGCAGCTTCTTGTGCGTTGGCAGAGGCCGATAACAGGGAAAGACTTATCAGAATGCTGGCCACGGTCAACAAATGGACAATGCCAAACTGCGGTTTATTCCTCATATTTCGCCCATGCACAAGAGTTGATGGAGATATGGATATTTATTCTACAATAAATATTTTACTTTTGTTGTGATAAAAATATTGCCTTGTTGTAAGGGCCTGTTCTCGATCAGTCGCGAGTGAGCGTCATCGGGGACGTATTAATATATAGGACTTAGGCAAAATCGCCCCAGCTGCGTTGCAGCTCCTAGCCGTACTAATAAAGTAATGTCTTCGTCGCAGCGCCTTGTTGGGGCGATTTTGCGTAAGTCCCAATATAAAACGCAGTGCAAGGTAAGATCGTTAGCAGGCTCTGACATGGATTTACCAATAAGCTGGCGCTCTTCTTAAGACCTTGCCATTGCCTGTTCATGGTGGAAAACCATGCCAGCATCTGGCCATAACGGCAGGTCACACTTCATCGGCCCGTCGCACATAAACACCCAGCAAACCCAGCACGCCGAGCAGTACGCAAATGAGATGCAGATGCAGCAGCGGAATGATTTCATACAGCATATTCTCATTGCTGAACGGATGCAAAGGCCGGATATCAGCATGCATGATGCTGTCAAGCAGCACATGTGACCATGCACCAAGCAAGGCGCCAAGACTGACCTGCAATAAACTCAACTGCTGCCAGTGATAGAAATTGATTAACGAAAAACGTCTGGCACACCAGCGCGCCAGCAAAAACAGCAGGATCGTCAGCATCGCCATCAGGGGCGCACCTATATAAGTATGAAAGAAAGCATGCACAGGAAAACGCGCATGCATCAGGTTATAAAAAGATTCCACATCAATGAATACATTGACGGCTGCAAAAGACAAAAAACTGATGTGCCGTGGCGCTGCTGCCTTCAAGGCAGCACCAAGGCCGAAGTGAAAAGGGGTGACGGGCATATGGGCTGGTGTTAAGGTGCTTTACTTTTTATTCAGACTGCAAAACTGTTTTGTATTATGCACGGTAAAGATGGCGGAGACTGCCTTAAAATTTTAGTACAGTGACGAGCAACAACTTTGATCAAGGTGTCTGGTGTTAAGTGACGAGCGTACTATTACGCTGCATCAGGTTCAGGCTACGCAGACGGCATCAGTACCCAGGATGCTGCTGGTGAAGTGTATTTTCAGTCTTGTTGGAGTGTTTTTATGCATAGCGGTACCCGTCAGATTGTCTTTATCGATGGCGTTGGCGGCAAGCGCTACATGCGTGGCAAGTTTGTCCGCTATTTTGAACAGCGCGGCTACACCGTATTCTGCTTTGACTACAAGGTTGCATCACAATCCCTTGATGACATCAAGAAGGACCTGTATGTCTTTCTGTCAGCCGTAGGTGGCAAGGGAGCCTATCACGCAATAGGCTATTCCTTTGGCGGTGTACTGCTGCGCAGTCTCAATGCGCAGTTAAGAGAGCATCAGTTGCAGCCAGCACGCGCGGTCTTGCTCGCCTCCCCCTTGCGCGCCATGCGGCTCGCCAGCAGATTGCGTGACTGGAAAATCTACCAGGTCATGACGGGTGAATGCGGCCAGTTTGCGGCGGATGACGAGCGCATGAGCAAAGTCCCCTTGCTCGATATTCCCTGTGCGCACATCTATGGCACCTGGCCATGGCTGGGTGCTTTTGCTGTGTTCTTTGGATTTGGCTTTCCGCATGATGGCATGGTTGCGGCGGATGAGGCGGTGCCATCGCCGCAGGCACAAGCGATACCTGTTCCGGCTAGCCATGCATTTATCCCTTCGAATACTCACGCCTTGCAGGCAGTTGAGCAGTGGTTCAGCATGTAGGTGCGTTATAAAGCACCCGACCACTGACCAAAACCGTTCAGGAAAAAGATTTCCACCCAGATGTAAAGCTACTTGATAGGGATTCCATCCTCAGTGTACAGATACTTTACAGTCAAGCCTCAGTCAAAAAAACAAATACCCTTTAAAAACAGCGACTTAAAAAAGTCACTGCCGTGGCACGCCAATTGCAAAGTATGGATGGTGATTCCGGGATGTCGATGCACTCAGCGGCATACAGCCTATATCACCTTTACCCATACCATCCATATCAGAGGCGGCCCATGAACAGTAGCATCATTTCCAGTAGAACACCGGAGGACGGCGCACGAATTTATAGCGTTTTTTTTCTACGGTGCTACGACTTCTTGATTTACAAGGTGCTGGCACCTTATGTCTGGCGCTGCGGTGGCGAGCACTTCGCCGATCTGTACAGCCTCATGATGTCGCCAAATCATGCGGATATAGGAGTTGGCACCGGCTACTTTCTTGACCGCTGCGGCTACCTGCCCGGCGAGGTGCGCATAGGCTTATTTGATCTGCAGCAAAACTGCCTCGATTACACCGCCGCGAGGATAGACCGCTTTGAACCAGAAACTTACCGCTGCAATGCGCTTGAGCCAATCAAGACTACCGCTGCCCAATTTGATTCAATTGCGCTCGGGGGACTCTTGCATTGCATACCTGGCGACATGACGCAAAAAGGAGTGGTGTTTGACTCTATCAAACCACTGATGAAGCCTGGTGCAAAGGTATTTGGCTACACCATATTAAACCAGGGCATTCACAAAACCATGCTGAGCCGCCTCGTCTATTTTCTTCTGCATCAACTCAGGGTCATCAATGGTGCTCAGGATTCGGCGCAGCAGTTGAAGACAGAACTGAGCAAACGATACAAGGTCGTCGAAGTAAGGACTGTGGGCTGCATAGCATTATTTGCCGCCCATTCCCCCGTGTAAATGAAGCAGTGATTTTGAAGTTCAACAGTAGCTATTCAACATAAAGCGAGATAGATCATGACACAGCAAACCACCAGCAGCGCAGTGACCAGCATACGCATCGCTGCAAGCAAGGCCGATGTCTGGCAAAAAGTCGGCTTTTATGAGCACGTCAAAAAACAGGCTTCGTGGCTGCTCAGATTAAGCCTGCCTGTGCCGCAGGAGGTCGAAGGCAAGTACGCAGCAGTTGGTGATACCTGCCGCTGCAAATACAGCGATGGCGGTTACCTCACCAAAAGGATCACGAACATTGTCGATCAACACCGCATAGAGTTTGAGATTATCGAACAAAGCATACGCTACCAGCACACCATCAAGCTGCGGGGCGGCTATATAGAAGTGGAACAGCTTGACGGTGAGCACAGCATCGTCAATATGGTGACCTATTATGAAAACCGCATATTCCCCAGGCGCATTTCATCCTACTTCATAGAAAAAGTGATCAAGACCATGCATCAATTTGTGATTGGGGACATGCAATTGCAATTGGAAAATCGCGTGCAAGGGAATAGCGCTGGCATGGTGAATGGATGAGTGGGATGAGTGGTGTAGATTTTTTTGCACAGGTTAATCGCAATGGCTTGCATGACCAATCACATCACTCAAGAACGCGCCCATGGGAAGGATATTGGCCGGACAGTATTTCCTGATCAGTCAGTTCGCCGCCGTACCAGAGTACGACTTTGTACGCACCAGCGCCAAACGCCAGTTCACGAAAAGCCCGTCCCTCGACCTGGGTAAAGCCGCTTTCAGGCTTACCGAGCGGATGCATGACAATGATGGGAGACATGGCCAGAACAGAACGGGTTTTGACGCGTGCAACAAAGGCATTGACGACTTGCTCTGCCACGGTAAAATCAGCAAGTAGGGTGCGTTACAACGCACCAGTTTTGATGGTAAAACGAAGATAGTGGTGACAAAAAATCGGTGCGTTAAAACGCACCCTACTGGCTGTAGGAGCGGCTTCAGCCGCGAATAGTCTGTGCAGCACGTATGCGATGCAACGCACCAGTTGTGATAGTAAAACGAAAAAAGTGGCAATGCAAAAATCGACGCGTTATGACGCACACTGCTGGCTGTCCTTCCAATATTTGGGCGGGTCTTTTTTCAGCCAGGCCAGATTGCAAAGCGTTGCCAGCAGCCACGGTGCCAACAACCAGCCCTTGACGGACGGAGCGCCAAAAAAAGCAAAGGATACACCCAGGCATATCCAGGCAAGGCCCATCAGAATCGCCAATACACGAGCTACCCTGATCGCGGGTAATAGTGACCAACCCAGCAAAATAAGCGTCAGTGAGCACGCAAAGAAAATGCCTCCGCCACCACCACCTCCAAAAAAGCCGGACAACATGACGAATGCCATTGCAGCCGCTCCAGTAAGGATAGACACCAGAAGACGAAGAAAGACGTGAGCGATTGCATCAACCATAAAAGTTGTAGTGTGCGTTGTAACGCACCAGTTGTGATGGTAAAACGAAAAAAGTAGCAATACTAAATCGGTGCGTTAAAACGCACCCTGCTGTCTACCTAGCCGCCTGCTGCGCATGAAGTATCTTCAAGCATCGCATTCAAATCGTCCCTCAATTGCTCCACTTTTTCTGGCGAAGGTGCATGCGCTATGGCCAATTGTGCTGCTGCTTTTGCCTCTGTAAATCTACGCAGTGTGTATAGAATGTGAGCATTGGCAACGCCGTTCAGCCAATGGGTAGGAGCGGCGCGTAATGAAGGCTGTAGTGCGTCCAATGCTTCATTTTCGAGCCCCATTTTCAGCAAGTGCATTGCCAGAAAATATCTGCCTACGATGATGGCAATACCGCCTTCTTGTTCACCAGCACGCAATTGAAGGAATAGTGCTTTTTCATAGTGGAGCCGCGCTTTGTCGTTTCGGCCTGCCTGAGCATAAATGCCTGCCAACTGACCATGATAATCAGACGTGGCCCAATGATTTTGGTCAGCAACAGCGATGGCTTCTTCTGTTTTTTGTGTTGCAAGTCCCAGCTCGGCTTTTTCCCAATGAGCCAGGCCTTCCTGGGCTAGCTGGCTGGCTTTTTTCTGATCAGGCATTGTCAAGTAAGGCTTGTAATATATCCCGCGAATCAAACGCCGCGCGGCGCAGGCGGTCGTTCACGCCTTGCCAGTCTTTGTCTTGTGGCAGGGCTTCTACCAGGATCAGATCAGCGTTGGCATGGTCGAGTTCACGCAGGCCTGCATAGAGGTCGTGGGCGTAGCCTACCGGGTCGGCGGGCAGGTGGCGCCAAGCTTCTGCATGGATGGCAGGATGGGCCTGGTAGCTCATGAGGGCGAGCTTTTTGTTTTTGGCGTGCAGGCGGTTGACGGTGTCGTCGAGCTCGGCGGCTTCAACCAAAATCACTGGTGTATGCGGTGCATAGTGAGCATCCAGCGTGCCGGAAGCGCGTGGGGCGGCGGCGTCTGGTGCTGCGGGTGTTGTGCCCAGCACGGCGGCCATTTGGGCGACCGTGATATGGCCGGGGCGCAGCAGCACGGGGCCGTTGGTGGCGAGGCGGCTGAGGTCAACAATCGTCGATTCTATGCCGACATCGCTCTGGCCGCCGTCGAGTATGTGGGCAATGAGGCCGCCGGGTTGTATCTCTTGCTCGAATTCTTCTTCCACATGCGCTGCCATGGTGGGGCTGACGTGGCCGAATTTGTTGGCTGATGGTGCAGCGACACCACCTTTGCCGCCTTTGAAGGCGCGCAAGAGTTCTTGTGCGACGGGGTGCGATGGGCAGCGTATGCCCACGGTGTCTTGCCCGCCTGAGACTGCATCTGGGATATGGTCAGCACGCTTCAAGATCAGGGTCAGTGGGCCAGGCCAGAAGGCATCTATGAGCTGCTGCGCCTCTGCCGGGATGTCCTTGGCCCAATAGCTTATGTCAGCACCAGGGGCGACGTGGACGATGACGGGATGATTCGATGGTCTGCCCTTGGCGGCGTAGATGTTGGCGACTGCCTTAGGGTTCTCGGCATCAGCACCGAGACCATAGACGGTCTCAGTCGGGAAGGCGACCAGCAGCCCGCGTTCCAGTGCTTCTGCCGCTTCGGCAATGGCGCAGGGGGTACAGGCGACTGGCTTCATGCCCACTCCGGTGCAGCAATGCCGAGGATGGAGCAGGCTTTGCCGAGATTGCTCTGGGCTTCTGCCATGGTCGGCGCAGTGAAAGTAACGTGGCCCATCTTGCGGGCGCGGCGGGCTTCTGCCTTGCCGTACAGGTGCAGGTGGGCGCCCGGCAGGGCCAGTACCTTGTCCCATGCGGGTTCGCGCATGGTGTCGGTGTCGCCTTCATACCAGATGTCGCCGAGGATATTGAGCATGGCGGCTGGTGAATGCTGGCGCACGTCGCCCAGCGGCAATTGCGCCAGCGCACGCACCTGCTGCTCAAACTGGCTGGTGATGCAGGCGTCTATCGTGTAATGGCCGCTATTGTGCGGGCGCGGCGCCATTTCATTGACGACCAGGCTACCGTCTTTCAACACAAAAAATTCTATGCACAGCACGCCTACATAGCCCATCTCGGCAATGATGTGCAGTGCAGCCGCCTGCGCCTTGCTGGCGACATCTGCCGACACATGGGTGCTGGGGGCGATGGTGGTAAACAGGATGCCGTCACGGTGGACGTTTTCTGCAATCGGGTAAACGACTGCTTCACCATCAACACCACGGGCAACGAGGACGGACACTTCGTAGGCCAGTGACAGCATTTTTTCGAGCACGCAGGTCTGGCCGTTCATTCCTGCAAAGGCAGCGGCAAGTTCTGCGCGGTCACGCACACGGACCTGGCCTTTGCCGTCATAACCCATGCGCACGGTTTTCAAAATGCCGGGCAAGAGATCGTCGCTGACCTTGGCCACATCATCCTGACTGGTGATACCCCAATGCGGTGCCGGGTACACATGCGTGGTCGCGCCACAGCGGGTGAAGAAATGTTTTTCTGCAAGGCGGTCTTGCGCAATGGAGACGCAGGCAGCAGCCGGAGCGACAAAACTGGTTTGCGCCAGCAGCTTTAAACTTTCTGCCGGGACGTTTTCAAACTCGGTGGTGATGGCTTTGCTGGCCTTTGCCAGTGCCATCAGGCCGGGGTGGTTTTCATAGCCGGCCTGGATATGCTGGCCCACAACTTGCGCAGTGGGGCAGCCGGCTTCTGGCTCCAGCACGGCAACCTGGTAACCCATGGCTTGCGCGGCTTGTGCAAACATGCGGCCCAGTTGGCCACCACCCATGATGCCGAGGCAACTGGCGGGGGTGTTGGGTAGCAATGGCTGGCGTGGCTGTGGATGATTGTTCATGGTAGTGAATGTGTTCAAACTTGGCTTGTTTTTGCCGGGTGGGTGAGGCAAAGGTGGTACGGGTGTTGATGTGGCTTATCTTGTAGGTTGAAGCTGAGCGTAGATTGGGCCGGACCTCAATAAGCGTATACCTTATTTAAACGTCGAGTGTTGGGCTGATAAGGCGTAGCCCAACCTACGAGATTAACCCAACCTGCGAAGCCTGCCTCAAATAACGAAAACTAAACCGGCAACACCATATCGCGTGCAACTTGCGTTTGCTTTTCGCGGAACTCGATCAATCTGGCTGCCAATGCATTATCGGTCGTCGCCAACATCGCAATCGCGGCCAGCGCTGCATTGGCTGCGCCTGCCTCGCCTATTGCAAAGGTCGATACCGGTATGCCCTTGGGCATTTGCACGATGGACAGCAATGAATCTTCGCCACGCAGATATTTGGATGGCACAGGCACACCCAGTACCGGCACGATAGTCTTGGCGGCGATCATGCCTGGCAAATGGGCGGCACCACCGGCACCGGCGATGATGGCGCGCAGGCCACGCTCGCGGGCGGTTTCTGCATAGCTAAACATTTCATCGGGCATGCGGTGGGCAGAGACAACCTTGGCTTCAAAGCCTATGCCAAATTCCTTGAGGATGGCGACGGCGTTTTGCATGACATCCCAGTCTGAGGATGAGCCCATGACGACGCCGACGACAACTTTATTATTCGTAGTCATCATCAGTCCTTCAGGCTTTCACCAGTCAGGCGTTCCAGCGCTTCGCGGTATTTGGCGGCAGTTTTTTGCACGACTTCATCCGGCAGGGCTGGTGCTGGTGCCGTCTTTTTCCAGCTGGTGATGGTTTCTAGGTAATCACGCACAAACTGTTTGTCAAAAGACGGTGGCGAGATGCCGGTAGCATAAGAATCCGCAGGCCAGAAGCGGGAAGAATCGGCAGTCAACACTTCATCCATCAAATGCAGTACGCCATTGTCATCGAGGCCAAATTCAAACTTGGTGTCGGCGATGATGATGCCGCGGGTGGCGGCGTATTCTGCGGCTTCGGTGTAGAGCTGTATGCTGATGTCGCGGATTTTGGCGGCCAGTTCTGCGCCTATGCGTTGTTCGGTTTCTGCATAGCTGATGTTTTCGTCATGCTCACCCATTTCTGCCTTGGCAGCAGGGGTGAAGATAGGCGCTGGCAACTTGGCTGCCTGTGGCAAGCCTGCTGGCAATTGTATGCCGCAGATTGCGCCTGTCTCTTGATAATCTTTCCAGCCAGAGCCGATGATGTAGCCACGTACCACGGCTTCAACCATGATGGGTTTCAGGCGTTTGGCGACAACTGCACGGCCTTTGACTTGTGCCACTTCATCTGCTGCCACCACGGATTCTGGCGCGATGCCGGTCAGGTGGTTAGGCACGATGTGGCCGAGTTTTTCAAACCAGAAGTTTGCCATCTGGTTCAGCACGCGGCCTTTGTCAGGTATCGGTTCATTCATGATGACATCGAAGGCGGACAGGCGGTCGCTGGTGACGATGAGCAATTTGTCGTCGCCGACAGCGTAATTGTCACGTACCTTGCCACGGCCCAGCAAAGGCAGGGAATGCAGAGTGGAATTGATTTGCGTAGTCATGAGGGATTTCTTTATTTCGTCAGATAGGGTTTACACAAAATTGTTGATGAGTTGCTTGTTTGCCCCTTCCCCTTGAAGGGGAGGGAATATCACGGTGACTCACCGGACACGCACAAAACAATTTTGTCTAAACCCTGCAATCCGTCATTCTGGCAAACGCCAGAATGACGGCACAAACTACATTAATTTACGATCTGCGCCAAAGCGCCTTTCTTGTATTGCTCTGCCACTTTTTCCAAAGGCATAGGCTTGATTTTGCCTGCCTGTCCTTCGCAGCCGAAGGACAGATAACGTGCCTTGCAGACCAGCTTCGCTGCTTCGCGTGCTGGTTTCAAATAATCGCGTGGATCAAACTTGGATGGGTTCTCAAACATGTAGCGACGGATCGCGCCTGTCATCGCCAGACGGATGTCGGTGTCGATGTTGATCTTGCGCACGCCGTTCTGGATGCCGATGACGATTTCTTCCACAGGCACGCCATAGGTTTCTTTCATGTCGCCACCGAACTGACGGATTTCATCCAGCAGTTCTTGCGGTACAGAAGACGAACCGTGCATCACCAGGTGTGTGTTAGGTATACGTTGATGAATCTCTTTGATGCGGTCGATTGCCAGGATGTCACCGGTAGGCTTGCGTGAGAACTTGTAGGCACCGTGGGAAGTACCAATCGCAATCGCCAATGCGTCGCACTGTGTCTGCTTGACGAAGTCGGCAGCCTGCTGCACGTCAGTCAGCAATTGTTCGCGCGTCATTTTACCGTCGGCACCGTGGCCGTCTTCCTTGTCGCCCATCATGGTTTCGAGGGAACCGAGTACGCCCAGTTCCGCTTCTACCGTGACGCCGATGGAGTGGGCAAACTTGACCACTTCACGTGACACTTCGACATTGTATTCATAGCTGGCGACGCTCTTGCCATCCTCCATCAAAGAACCATCCATCATCACCGAAGTGAAGCCGGATTTGATGGCTGCCATACAGACTGCAGGCGACTGGCCATGGTCCTGATGCATGACGACAGGAATATGCGGGTAAGCTTCTACCGCCGCTTCGATCAGGTGACGCAGGAAGGCTTCGCCAGCATATTTGCGGGCACCGGCAGACGCCTGCATGATGACAGGTGCGCCCACTTCATCGGCGGCCTGCATGATGGCGGTGACTTGCTCCAGGTTGTTGACGTTGAAAGCTGGCAGACCGTAGCCGTTTTCGGCGGCGTGGTCCAGCAATTGACGCATGGATACGAGTGGCATAATTAACTCCAGATTGCTTTATAAAAAAATCTTTGTCCTTGCCATGTTCAGTTTTCACCTACTCTGACAATCTTCATGGCATTGGTGCCGCCCACCTGGCCCATGGGTTCACCCCAGGTGACGACGATCATGTCACCTTTGTCAACGACATCATGTTCCAGCAAGACGGTTTCAGCAGCCTTCAACACCACTTCGCGGTCGGCGGAGTAAGGCAGGTTGAAGGTCTGGACATTGCGGTACAGCGCCGCCTTGCGCTGGGTAGCCACACTCGGTGTCAGTGCAAACAGGGGCACATCAACACTGTGGCGGCTCATCCACAAGGCAGTGGAACCCGATTCTGTCAGGGCCACGATGGCTTTCACACCCAGATGGTGGGCTGTGAACAGCGCGCCATAGGCGATGGACTGGTCGATACGGGTAAAGGTCATATTCAAGAAGTCGGCATCGAGCTTGTTTTCCTGGAATTTTTCAGCTTCCAGGCAGATCAGCGACATCGCTTCCACGGTTTCTATCGGGTATTTGCCGGATGCCGTTTCTGCCGAAGTCATGACGGCATCCGTGCCGTCAAGTACCGCATTGGCCACGTCGGACACTTCAGCACGGGTAGGCACGGCATTGACGATCATGGATTCCATCATCTGGGTGGCTGTAATGGCGACCTTGTTGGAAGCACGCGCCATCTTGATCATGCGTTTTTGCAGGGCAGGTACGGCAGCATTGCCAACTTCCACAGCCAGATCGCCACGGGCAACCATGATACCGTCGGATGCATCCAGTATCTCTTGCAGCAGCGGTATCGCCTCTGCACGTTCTATCTTGGCGATCATCATGGGCTTGTGGTTATAAGGCTCACCCGCGATATTCGAGAGTTGCCTTGCCATTTCCATGTCAGTTGCATTTTTGGGGAAAGACACGGCCACATAATCGGCCTGAAAAGACATCGCGGTCTTGATATCTTCCATGTCCTTGCCGGTCAGCGCCGGTGCTGTCAGGCCACCGCCCTGGCGATTGATGCCCTTGTTGTTCGAGAGTTCGCCACCTATTTTTGTGACAGTATGGATTTCATTGCCGACGACTTTTTCAACGACGAGCACGATGAGGCCGTCATTCAACAACAGCAGATCGCCAGTTTTAACATCACGTGGCAAGGCTTTGTAATCAAGTCCGACACGTTCCTGGTTGCCCAGCGTGCAGTCTGCATCGAGAATGAACTTGTCACCGTTGTCGAGATTGATGCGGGAATTTTCAAATTTGCCGATGCGGATTTTAGGGCCCTGCAAATCAGCCATGATGGCGATTTCGCGGCCACACTCTGCTGCTGCCTGGCGCACCATGGTGGCCCGGTCTATATGATCCTGCGCCTTGCCATGCGAAAAGTTCAACCTCACCACATTCACCCCGGCATGGATCATACGCTTGAGCGTAGCCAGGTCATTGGAAGCGGGGCCTATGGTAGCAACAATCTTGGTGGCACGTGACATCTGGTCTCCTGAAAATAGATATTATTTGCGAGCGTTGCCTAAGCTACTGCGCGACACAATTTTGAGCCTGCGATGCTCGTCGTACTCAAGTACGACTGCGCTTCCGCAGTTCAAATTCGTCAAACTAGTGTCGCTCGCTACACTTATGCAACGCTCACATGTTTGGTTTTATTATTCGTCAAAGTATCAACGCAAAACTCAAGCAAAAATAATCGTTGCCACTCAAACTTACTTTGTAATTCTTAGCTCTGCAAATGAAAAGCCTTGATTTACTTCACTGCGCGTTGCAACAGAATTTCTACTGCTGGCAGGGTTTTGCCTTCCAAAAATTCGAGGAAAGCGCCGCCGCCTGTGGAGATATAACCTACCTTGTCGGCGATGTTGTACTTGGCAATTGCGGCCAAAGTATCGCCACCGCCAGCAATCGAGAAGCCTGCTGAATCAGCAATCGCCTGCGCCAGCACCTTGGTGCCGTTGCCGAACTGGTCGAACTCAAATACGCCGACAGGGCCATTCCAGACGATGGTGCCAGACTGCTTGATCTGCTCTGCCAGCAAGGCTGCTGTCGCCGGGCCAATGTCCAAAATCATGTCATCGTCCTGCACATCAACCACGGCCTTGACAGTAGCCACTGCGGTTGGTGCGAATTCCTTGGCGCAGACTACATCAGTAGGGATAGGTACAGACGCACCACGCTTGGCCATCATGTCGATAATGGCTTTGGCTTCTTCCACCAGGTCAGCTTCTGCCAGGGACTTGCCTATCTTGAGGCCAGATGCCAGCATGAAAGTATTGGCAATGCCGCCGCCAACGATGAGGTTATCGACCTTGTCTGCCAGTGATTTCAAAATAGTCAGTTTGCTTGATACCTTGGAACCGGCAACAATCGCCACCAGCGGGCGCGCAGGCTGGCCCAGCGCCTTGCCGAGTGCATCCAGCTCAGCCGACAACAGCGGGCCAGCGCATGCCACAGAAGCAAACTTGGCGATGCCGTGGGTCGTTGCTTCTGCACGGTGGGCAGTACCAAAGGCGTCATTCACATACACGTCGCACAGCGCTGCCATTTTTTGCGCCAGCGCATCATCGTTTTTCTTTTCGCCCTTGTTGACGCGGCAGTTTTCCAGCAAGACCACCTGGCCAGCCGCCACTTCTACGCCATCGACCCAGTTCTGTTTCAGTTCTACCGCAACACCCAACAGTTCGGACAAACGCTTGGCAACTGGTGCCAGGCTGTCTTCTGCCTTGAATTCACCTTCAGTCGGGCGGCCCAGATGTGAAGTGACCATCACCGCAGCACCTGCCTGCAAAGCCTGCTGTATCGCTGGCACCGAGGCGCGGATACGGGTATCTTCGGTGATATTGCCGTCATCGTCCTGGGGAACGTTCAAGTCGGCGCGGATGAAAACACGTTTGCCCTGGAGCTGGTTTGCTGCGATCAGGTCACTGAGTCGGTTGAATTGCATCGTGATATGGAATTGGCAAGGTTGAAGGGTGGCGCGTTTGCCTGCGAGAGTCGGGCAACGACTTTCCGCCAGGAAATTTACTACGTATTTACTGCATAAGTTCTCAGCCCGCTATTTTACCAAAGCCAGCTTGCAGACCATACGGTTTTAGGGGGCTTTTGCGGTTAAAATGTGCAGAATAATATCAATATAACATTTGTGGTGTTAATTTAATATTTTCCCATGCATGCTTTCCGAATCAACAGGCTTGATTGACAGGGCAGGTATTTGCAATTTCAATATCAGCGCGCATGTTTCTTAAGGGCTAATTAAGGGCTACTTAAGGGCAGCTTAAGGTCTATTACGCAAGAAATTCCTCTTAAAATGCTATGCTAGGTAAATTTACGCCTTCAATTCCATGTCAATCTGTCAATAGAGCACAGTCAACCATGAAAGCACACTCATGAGCACCAGTATATTCTGGCAAGAACTCAGCAAGGCTGAGCCGCAACTGGCAAAGCAGGAAGTCCACGATGCGATGGAGGGTATCAACGCTATTCTGCAGCCGCATTTTCCCGACGTGGCTGCAGAGTTGCTGCAACACCATAGCGAAGGGAATGCTGGTCGCTATGACCTGATCATTACCGCACATGGCTCTGTTGAACATTTTCAGGAGGTCATGGAACTGGTGCAAAGCGCACCCAAACTGGATTTGTTTGCACAAGTTGTCGCTTTCAGGGCGCGTACCGATACTGAAGGTTTTTCCATGACCATGGGTGATTTCTCACTGGGTACGGCAGACATCCTGGTTGCTCATTATGCCGATGCTGGCCGGGTGGGCCTGCAACTCTGGTTTGGCAAACCGATACCTCAGGATTTTGTAGATCATGCCAAACACATGTCCTTCATACTACTGGACCATGCCATCGGCGAATATGACTTTGCCATCAAGATAGGCCCTGTGGAATTCATGGAGGAAGAGACAGGTCAACAGACGACCAGCCTGACGCAGTTCCCGGCGGTGCTTGACGCATTCTGGCGTGAGGATCTTAAACATACCGCCATTTTCCCTACCGGCGACAATGAATGGGCAGGTTTTGAACTGGTCAGCAATACCGACCCGGACGACAAGCTGTTCGTACAGCGCAATG
The DNA here is from genome assembly GCF_022568815.1 of Undibacterium paludis. Classification (GTDB taxonomy): domain Bacteria; phylum Pseudomonadota; class Gammaproteobacteria; order Burkholderiales; family Burkholderiaceae_D; genus Undibacterium. The sequence continues at coordinate 96,486 of NZ_JAKZHX010000017.1, forward strand.
AATCAGCCATGGCCCTGGTTGGCCGTGCCGACATGCTGTGGCGACTCGAAGTGCAGGCAGAAATAAGCAACAGCGATGAACTGGAAAAGGTCAGGGAATTCGAAGACCAGCTGGAAACCCTGCTGACACAAACCCAGGAGGGTATATCGACCCAGATCACCCTGCACGGCAATCTGCGCAGCATGAGCTGGCAAGTCAGCGACAGCCCGGCTGCCCTTGGCAAGGCGCAAAAACTGGCAGACAGTTTTTCGCAAATTGAATTTGAGATCAGCTCAGAATTTGACCCGCAGTGGCAAGATTATTTGCGCTGGGTTGCATGAGTCCAGGATCACTTTGAACACAGACACGACCTCATTTTTACTGAACAGGAATACCCTTGAATACCGTATCCATCACCCCGCAAATTCATGTCGACAACCACAAGCCTTTCGTCTTGTTTGGTGGCATGAATGTACTTGAATCCAAAGACATGGCCTTGCGTGTCGCCGAAGAATATGTACGCGTCACCAGCAAGCTGGGCATACCCTATGTGTTCAAGGCCAGCTTTGACAAGGCTAACCGTTCGTCCATTCATTCCTACCGTGGCCCTGGCCTGGAAGAAGGTTTGAAGATTTTTGAAGCCGTCAAGACTGAATTCGGTGTACCGCTGATCACAGACGTGCACGAGCCATGGCAAGCCGCGCAAGTGGCGGAAATCGTCGATGTGCTGCAACTGCCGGCCTTTCTGGCGCGCCAGACTGACCTGGTAGTGGCACTGGCTAAAACCGGTCGCGTGATCAATATCAAGAAGCCACAGTTCCTGAGCCCTTCACAGGTACAGAATATCGTCGAAAAATTCCATGAAGCAGGCAACAAGCAACTGATACTCTGTGATCGCGGCACCTGCTTTGGCTACGACAACCTGGTCGTCGACATGCTCGGTTTTGCCGTGATGAAAAAAGTTACCAACGACATCCCCGTCATCTTTGACGTCACCCATGCCCTGCAGCAACGCGAATCAGGCGCAGCCGCATCCGGCGGCCGCCGCGAACAGATCGTCGAACTGGCCCGCGCCGGCATGGCGACTGGTCTGGCAGGCCTGTTCCTCGAAGCGCATCCTGATCCGGCGCAAGCTAAATGCGATGGCCCTAGCGCCTTGCCGCTGGACAAACTGGAACCATTTTTGGCACAACTGAAGGCACTGGATGATTTGGTGAAGTCGTTTGGGAAGTTGGAGATTTGAGGAAGTGGTTTGAGACAACAATCCTGATCAGACTGGACGACGTAGGCAATCCAGTCTGCAAATGATTAGGTCAGATTAAATCTATGTACGACGATCTCAATCATCTTTACCGCTTCCCTACCAGAGCGGCCATTGATGCTCTCGCCAGTCGCTTCAATTTACCCAATACCAGGGACATGCAGGATTGGGAATATCAGGTTGCTGATGCAAATAGAATCAATGAATTTCTTGCGGCGTATGATAGTGGGGAATTGAGCGACGATGAAAAATTCACGCTTGCAGCCATGCTTTTCCAGTCATTTTGGAATGCACTGGATGAAGGCCAGACTTTTTTGAATAGTGCAGGCTGGAAGCATTTTCTGGATTTGATTGAACAAGATATAGAGATACATATTTATCTTGTCTGGTATTGGTCCAGCGTTGAAAAGTCTGAAGCTGATATTGAAAACCCTGATTATATGTTTTCGATCAGCCCTTTCATACGGCCAATTCTTTTGCGGCACCAAGCTAAATTTGCCAGACATTAAATTAATGTACTGCGCCTGGACGTTGTTACTGAGTATGCTTTGAAAGCATGAATCTTGGCTGCATTGTTGTTGGCTTTTTGCTGTTCCGATGTGTCGATGCCTTTGCTGCGAGGCAGAAAATGGATTAAGAAATGACCGTTGTTTGAGCGTAGCGAGTTTCGGGCATTTCCCATTTTTTGACTTGCAGCAAAGGGGACACCCGCAGGGGGCAGCGACGCCTCGGTCGCCTTCTTTTGCATTCTTTTCTTGGCGAGACAAGAAAAGAATGTAGCTGCCGGGCTACCCCCGGCCTGTGGTCGTAAATAACTTACGAAGGTATTTGAAAATCTAGTTCGTAATTTGCACGAGCATGAATTGCTACTTTATGCGATATGATACGAACGTCACTGGATTCCAGCTAACACCACGCTGGAATGACGTTGCTAAAGGCACGGAGTTACACTTAGCCACTAGACATGTTGCTATGCGCCAGTTGCTCTCATTAAGGTTCTCATCGCCCCTCGAACCTCATCCACTGTCGCAGGCACCCCACTATCTCCAAGATTAATAATCCTGTCCGACCAGTTCCCCTCAGTCTTCCAGCGCGGCGAAGCGCAATAGATTTCTATGGTCGGGGTTTCATAGGCAGCGGCTATGTGGGTCAGCCCGGTATCGACACCGATGGCAAGGCGTGCTTTTTGTGCGAGCAAAGTTGCTGCCTGCATGGAGAGTGCAGGCAAGACGCTGGCATTGGGCATGACGGCGGCCATGGCTTCTGCTTCGGCTTTTTCTGCGGAACTGCCCCAGGGCAGCAGTATGGGTAATCCGTAGTTTTTCAATTCGGCAGCAATCGCCTGCCAGTGCTCGCGCGGCCATTTCTTGGCGGCGCCTGCGGTGCCATGGAAGAATACGGCGTAGGGTGTTGCAGGTAACCAGGTGCGCTGTTCTGCCGGTATGTCCGGCGCCTGCAGGCCAAAGCTGGCAGGGCTATCGACGGTATAGCCGCCAGCAACAGCGGCGACCAGGCGGCCGCGCAGGACGGCGTGGGTGCGCTTGTCTACCGGTACGCTGGTGTCGTGGAATATTCTGGAAATGCCTTCATAACCCGAACCCTCGGTGCCATTGGCCAGGCCGACTTTTTTACCACTTCTGGTCTTGTGCGCCAGTCCCATGATGATGCCGGTTTTCAGCAAACCCTGGGTGTCGAGTATCAGGTCGTATTGCTCTTGCCTTAACTGGCGGAAGAAGTTTTTAATTTCTTGTCGTGTGGATGCCTGCCCCAGGCTCTTGCGCCAGCGGCGCAGGGCGAAAGGGTAGATGTTGCTGACACCGGGATTGAGGCGCACCAGCTGCACATAGGCTTCTTCCACGACCCAGTCTATGCGCGCATCAGGGAAGTGACGACGCAAGTCGTCGACGATGGGCATATTGTGCAAAACATCGCCCAGGGACGAGACACGAACTAGCAGGATTTTCACGATAGTAGTAAGACCGAAAATCTCACCACAGAGACACAGAGTCACAGAGAAAAGCAAGAGAAAATCTTTTGGAGTGAAAGTGCTTGGTCAGCACTCTTCACGCTTTTAGTTTTTCTCTGTGCTCTTCTGTGTCTCCGTGCTTCTGTGGTGAGCTTTTATGTTTTGGGTTTAAATTAAATTTAATATGGCAGGACAGCATCTGGCTTGACAGCCAGCACGGCTTGTTTCATCGCGTCCTGTATGCGTGCCAGGGCTTCCGGGTTTTCTGCTTCAAAGCGCATGACGATGACAGGGGTAGTGTTCGATGAACGTGCCAGGCCAAAGCCGTCCGGGTATTCAACACGCAGGCCGTCGATGGTGATGATTTCGTCAGAACCTGGGAAGCTGGCATTAGCCTGCATGGCGGCGATGATCTTGAAGTTTTCGCCTTCGGCCAGTTGCAGTTGCAGTTCCGGCGTTGAGGCTGACTGAGGCAGGCTGTTCAGGGTGGCACTCATGTCGGCCACGCGGCTGATGATTTCAAGCAGTCGCGCACCAGCGTACAGGCCGTCATCAAAACCATACCAGCGGTCTTTGAAGAAGATGTGGCCGCTCATTTCGCCACCGAGTGGTGAGCCGGTTTCGCGCAGCTTGGCCTTGACCAGGGAGTGGCCGGTTTTCCACATCAGCGGCACACCGCCGCGTGCCTTGACCCACGGGGCGATATGGCGTGTGCATTTGACGTCATACAGAATCTGCGCGCCGGGGTTGCGTGTCAATACGTCTTCGGCGAACAGCATCAACTGACGGTCAGGGTAGATGATATTGCCGTCCTTGGTGACGACACCAAGGCGGTCACCATCGCCATCAAAGGCCAGGCCTATCTCTGCATCGGTGGTTTGCAGGCAGTGTATCAGGTCTTGCAGGTTTTCCGGGTGCGCAGGGTCTGGGTGATGGTTGGGGAAGGTACCGTCGACTTCACAGAACAGTTCTATGACTTCGCAACCCATGCCGCGGTAGAGGTCGGCCGCATAAGCGCCGGCTACGCCATTGCCGCAATCGACCGCAATTTTCAGCGGGCGGGCGATTTTGACATCGCTGATGATGCGCTCAAGGTAGGTCGCCTTGATGTCATGTGTGCGGTAGCTGCCGCTACCCTGTTTGAAATCCTTGTTCAAAATGGCCTGGTACAGCGCTTGGATGGCGTCACCATAAATCGCTTCACCCGCCAGCACCATCTTGAAGCCGTTGTAGTCGGGTGGATTGTGACTGCCGGTCACCATGATGCCGGATGCCGCGCCCAGCACATTGGTGCCGAAGTACACCATGGGGGTGACCACCACGCCGAGGTCGATGACATCCACGCCGGTTGATTGCAAGCCCTTGGCCAGGGCGCTGATCAGGTCGGGGCCGGACAGGCGACCGTCACGGCCGATGACCACGGCTTTTTCACCTTTGGCGATTGCGGCGCTGCCAAATGCCTGGCCTATCAGGTGGGCGACTTCAGCGTCCAGGGTTTTGCCGATGATGCCGCGTATGTCGTAGGCTTTGAATATGCTGGGGGAGAGTAGGGACATGGTTTTTTCCAGTTCAATATAATTCTTGCTGATTTATGCGTATGCTTAATGGAGCAGGCCAGGGGCTGCCTGATTTTCTGTGTTGACTTGCTGGGCTTGCCAGATCAGGTCTTCTATGCCGCATTGTGGCTCATATTCTGCCACTATTTGCAGCAGCAGGGCACGGATTTGCGGATAATCAAAGGCCGTGCAGGCAGCCTGCAAGTCTTGCAGCAGGGCTTGCAGTTGCTCCCAGGGTAATTCGCTTTCCTGGGCACGCATGATGAGCGGGTGGGAAGTGCCTTCCACATTGTCGCCTATCAATAATTCTTCATACAGTTTTTCGCCGGGGCGCAGGCCTACATGCTGGATTTCTATGGTGCCGTCGGGCGTGGTTTCTGATTTGACTTCCAGTCCGCTCAAATGCACCATGCGGCGCGCCAGATCAATGATGCGAACCGGCTCGCCCATGTCCAGGACGAATACGTCACCACCTTCGCCCATGGCCCCGGCCTGCAAGACCAGTTGCGCGGCTTCGGGGATGGTCATGAAGTAGCGGGTGATTTCAGGGTGGGTCAGGGTGATTGGCCCACCTGCCATGATCTGCTTGCGGAACAGCGGCACGACCGAGCCGGATGAGCCGAGCACATTGCCAAAGCGCACCATGCAAAAGCGGGTATGTTGCTGACGGCGAGCACAAGCCTGCAAGATCAGTTCAGCCAGACGCTTGGTGGCGCCCATGACATTGGTCGGGCGAACCGCCTTGTCGGTGGAAATCAGTACGAAATTCTTGACCCTGGCAGTCATCGCCGCCTGGGCGACGGATAGTGTGCCAAACACATTATTGCGTATGCCTTCTGCCGGATTGTGTTCGACCAGCGGTACATGCTTGTAGGCTGCGGCGTGATACAGGGTTTCAACTTCGCAGGTGCTGAAGATGCGGTCCAGCTTGGCGCTGTCGAGTATGGAACCAAGGAAGGGCAGGATTTCCACCTCGAGTTTCAATTGCTGGCGCAAGCCGGACAATTCCTGTTCGATCGCATACAGGGCGTATTCCGACATCTCCAGCAAGACCAGTCTGGCCGGGCGCTGGCGCAAAATCTGACGGCACAGCTCCGAACCGATGGAGCCACCTGCCCCAGTTACCATCACGCGTTTGCCGGTGATGCAGATGGACAGCAGGCGGGTATCAGGTTCTACCTGGTCGCGACCGAGCAAATCTTCGATCTCGACTTCGCGGATGTCCTGCACGCGCAATTCGCCATTGACCAGGCTTTGTATTGAAGGCGTGACCTTGATCCTGAGTTTCAGGGGTTCCAGGTTATCGAGTACCTGTTTTTGCCGGGTCTTGCTGATGCTGGGCATGGCCAGTAAGATTTCACGTATGTCGTGTCGCTCAGCCAGGTCTTTCAGCACTTCAGGGGCAAAGACCTTGACGCCGCCTATGGTCGAACCCTGCACTGATTTGTTGTCATCAATGAAGGCAATGCAGACATATTCGCCACCGGCACGCAGGGCTGTAGCCAGCTGCGCGCCGGCCTTGCCCGCTCCGTAGATAGCGATACGGATTGCATTCTCAGCCATGTCGGCCTGCAACAGCCAGGCCCTGGCCAAAAAGCGGCTGGCGCCAACGTAGAGGATGGAGCCTGCCCAGAAAAAGCCGAATACCGCACGCGACAGCGGGGTGATATGCAGCATCACGGCGACAAAAGCCATGAACAGCACGGACAGGGTGACGCCAAAGACGACCACGCTGATGATTTTCTGGTCGATGAAGCGGATCACGGCACGGTACAGGCCTATGCGTATGAATACTGGTATGGCTATCAACGGTACAGAAACGATGAGCCAGAAGTAATGATTGAACAGGCTGGCATTAAAGGTTTCATAGCGCAGCCAGATCGCCACGATAAAAGTCAGTGGCAGGCAGATCAGGTCTGCCACCGCAGCCAGCACCTGTTTTTGCAGGCGCGGCAGATTGAGCAGGGATTGCATCATGGTTGCCCGCCTCGCTTAATGGGTAATGCCGTCACGGCGTACTACTTTGTAAAAGGTCAGGAACAGGATGCGCAAGTCCAGCATGAAAGACTGGTGTTGCAGGTAATACGCATCAAGGTCCACCTTGACCGGTATCGGTAATTCATCCCGGCCATTGATTTGGGCCCAGCCTGTCAGGCCGGGTGGAATAGTATGCACTTGCTTTTCAGTGCGCAGGGCAATCAGGTCATCCTGATTGTACAGGGCTGGACGCGGGCCGACAAAGCTCATGTCGCCAGTCAGTATGCTCCACAATTGCGGTAATTCATCGAGACTGGATTTGCGCAAAAAAGAACCGATGGGTGTCAGGTATTGATCCGGATTGGCCAGCAAGTGAGTGGCCACTGCCGGTGTTTCGATCAGCATGCTGCGAAACTTTGGCATCTTGAAAATGGCATTGTTGCGGCCAACGCGGTCAGACCAGTAAACGATAGGCCCGCGTGAAGTCAGCTTGACACAGATGGCGACGATGAGCAGGGGCAGCAGCAGGATCAGGCTGGCGAACAGGGCAAGGCTGAAATCAAAAAGGCGTTTTAACATGGCGCTTACTAAAATACGAAGTGATTACTGACTTATTCATGGCTGTAACGTGTGGCTGATTGCGTCAACAGTCGCCTGCAAGCCCTGCTCTACGGTAAAGGCGGGCGACCAGCCCAGCATATTCCGGGTCTTGCTGATATCGACCTGCAGCGACTGACATAGCCGGTCAGCAACACTTTGCCTGCCCAGCAGTTTTGCCGCCAGGTTCAGCAAGGCCGGTGGAAATGGCCACAACCTGGCCCTGACTTGCATGGCCTGGGCGCACAGGCGCAGCAGTTGCGGTGTCGACAGGTCGCGCCCGTCCGACACCATGAAAACCTGGTTGCGGGCTTTTTCCATCAGGCGTACATGCATGACCAGGCTGACCAGGTTACCAAGGTACACAAAGCTGCGCTGGTTGCGTATGCTGGCCAGCGGCAAGGGCAGGCCACGCTGGACACCGCGCAGCATGCTCAGGAAGTTGGCCTTGACACCGGGGCCGTACACCAGCGGAGGACGGATGATGGTGACGCTCATGCCGCTGTCCTTGCCCAGTTTGAGTAGCGCCATTTCTGCTTCGTGCTTGGAAATACCATAGGCATCCTGCGGCAGCACGACATCATTGGCGGCAAAGGCATAACCGTTTTCTGTTGCTTCACCATTGACCTTGACCGAACTCAGGTAAATGAATTGCTTGACGCCGGCGGCGGCGGCCTGGCGTGCCAGGTTCAGACTGCCATCGACATTCACCTGACGGAACAGTTGCAAGGGATCGCTTGCCGTCTCTCGCATGACATGGACACGGGCAGCACAGTGCATGACGATATCAATCCCCGGCAAGTATGCTGACCAGTCGGTGTCGGCATCCAGCCCGGTGATCAGGGGATTGTGCATCTGGGCGGCTTGCCAGTTCAGTGGTTTGCGGGTGGGACAAATCAGATCGGCATGGCTGGCCAGGCAAGCCTGGGCCAAAGCCTGGCCGACAAAGCCGCTGGCGCCCGTCAACAAAATCTGTTGTTTCATTGTTTAATCGGATGCAGGCAGGTTTGTCCGCCTGTCGTAGACAAAATAGCGGCGCGACAAAAATTTGAGGAAGCTGCGGAAGAACCAGCTGGCATGACGTGACACCAGGTTACGGTTCTTGTGGGCTGCCGTATGGGTGGCGTCGAGTTTCGGATAAAAGCGTATGCCCTTGCCCAGCAACTGGTAAGAGCGGTAGCAGATATCGACATCTTCAAAATACATGAAGTAGCGTGTATCAAAGCCTTGCAGTGTTCGATAGTGCGCTGCATCAAAAGCCAGAAAGGCACCGGACGCCCAGTCCACATGACAGGCCTCAGTCATGTTCTTCTTGTCATATGGCTCGGACAGTGAGCGCACCGCCACCATGCGCAGCAAGGAAATCACATTCGGGAAGCGCCTTATGTTGGCATCAATATGCTGGTGCTGCTCGTCGCGGTAGAGGTTGATGGTCGCAATCGGGAAGTCGTCACGCCGCATGTTCTCAACCAGTGTCAGTATGGTCGCCGGAGTGGTGGTGATGTCAGGGTTCATCACGATGAAGGTGTCGCCTTCATCAAAACCGACGCTATTGCTGATCAGGTCAAACAGGTAGTTATTGTTTTCGCCAAAGCCCAGGCCCGGCTGTTCGTCGGTGTAGGACAGACCATGTTGCAGGCAATACGCCTTCAAGAGAGATGAAGGGCGGTTGTCCTTGATCCAGACATGCATATTCGCGCCGGCGTCGCGCAGACCACCCATACCGCTTGCGATAAGCAGGTTCTCGTGGCCGTGGCTGACTATTGCGACATGTATCATAAATTAGGTGCCTGGCCTGGCTGTTGGAGCCTGGCGGCTTTGTATCCAGTATCTTAAAAACAATATCCCCAGTTTCCAGTCTGGCAGATTATGGAGTGTGGGCGTAAACAATTTTCCTGTCTTCCAGATTTTCTCATAGAAATCACAGTTTATAGGTGCCGGATTATGCCAGGGTACCTGTTTTTCTTGATCATTCGCTATTTCTGCATGGCTGATACGGCTTGCCACCTGCTCTACAGCATGGGCATCGCGTATCTCTTGCAGGATACTGGCCTGGTCCAGCGCAGGTCTGGTACCTTCTTTCAGGTAATTGCTGAGGTCATCGAGCAGGGCTTCCTGGCTGGCGGATTTGAACTGATCAGCCGGTGAATAACCGTGCGCACCGGTCAATATGCCAAAGCTGGGCAAACCCTTGATCGCCATTTCAGGGAAGGCAGTGCCGCCGGTCAGCGGGAAACTGTCTACATAGACGCTGGCCTGTTGCATGCATTGCAGATAATCCTGGTACACCATGCGTTTATGGAATGTCGCCTGCTTGCCCATTTGCAAGGCAGGTTTCCACCACCACCAGTTGGTCCTGATATTGGGGCCGATGATCATCAGGTGGCGGCCTGTGCGTTTTTGCAGGCGTACGGCAAAGGCCGGGAAAGAATAGTCACCCCCTGGTTTATATTTATAGGCTGAACCGGCGCTGGTGATATGGCCCCGGCCATTGTCGCTGCGTTCAGCCGCAGTGGCTGGCAGTTTCAGCGGGATGCCGGCAAACACGCATTTTTCATGTGTGCCGCGTAGTTTGCTCAGCTCCCAGCCAAAGCAGCTGAGTTCCAGCACTACGTCCGCCATGCCATGGCCGTATGAAAATACATGGTCGGCATGGTTGTACATATAGATGGTATTGCCGCAAAGCTCTCTGGCCAGACCGGCAGCAATCACCGCATCAATGTCATAGGGGTGGATATGCAGGACCAGTATCTTGTACTGGCTGAACAGATTGAGCAGTTGCTGGATTTTTTGCTGACGGTTGGCAATCTTTGGCAGGCAGATGCAGGGGTGGGCAGGCGTGCTGAGTTTTGCCCAGGTTGCAGGCGGCGCTTTTTCAGTAATCAGCACGGCACTGTCCTGTAATGCAGTACTTTCCAGCAAATGCTCCACCACGCGGGTATGGCCGGCGCTGGTGTAGGACTGCGTCATCACATGCAGGTAAGTGGCCTTTTTTCCCGCAGTCCGTGGTGCGGTAAACAGGTACCGGAAGCGCTGTAGCAGGGTATGTTCCAGCTCAGTCAGTGCGTACTGGCCTACACAATTCTTCCATAACAATTCACCCAGCACACGGGCGCGGCGTATGCAGGTGTCAAGATCTCCGGCCGCCAGGACGCGGTCCATGCTGCGTTGAATGAATTGTTGGGTATCAGCGGTAGACATATTTTTTCAGTATCCAGGCAATGCAGGCCCAGTACAACACATAATTAATACAGAAAGCGATCACGGCACCCTTGAGGCCGCATAGCGGCGTCAGCCACATCGTCAGGGCATACAGCGACAGGCTGAAGACAATTTCGGTAATCACATAGGGTTTGGTCAATGCGCGGCCCAGCATGACGAAGCCCAGTACCCAGCTGCCGGTCTTGATCAGGTCGCCAAGCAGTTGCCAGGCCAGCAAATCTAGCATGGGGCGGAATTCTTCGGTGAACACCAGCCACAGCATGAGGTCGCGTAACAGGTAGACTATGACGGCGCCGACGGCGGTCAGCGGCAGTACGAAGCGATAGACCCGGTTGATTTCCTGCTTCAGTTCGGCTGCTTCCCTGATTTCGGCCAGGCGGGGCAGATAATACACTGTCAGTGTGGTGGTGATCAGCATCAGGTAAATATCACTGATGCGGGTGACGGCTTGCCAGTAGCCGGCTTGCTGCCAGCCAAAATCCTGTACCAGGTGATTGCGTATCAGTACCTGGCTCAAGGGCACGACGACGGCGGTGACAATAGCCATCAATGCATAGGCTGCCAGCTTGCGCAGCATGACGGCATCGGGTTTTGCCAGCAACAGGCCGAACCTGAACCACCTGGTACGCAGGCACATTGCCAGACTGATAAAAGCCACTACCGATTGATTGACCGCCAGTGCCACCAGCGCGCCATACAGGCCCCAGGCGCTGGCCAGCAGCCAGGTTGCCAGCAGAGCGACGATGCTGGTGGCAATATTGGCTGCGACATAAAGGCCGACGGCTTTTTTGCCATTGAGCATGGCCAGCAGCAGACTGTTCAGGACAAACAGCAGCAGGCTGCCGGCCAGCCATAAAAACACGCTGGCATACTGTATGTCCTGCAACAGGATGATAGCCAGTTGCCGGTGGAATGCAGCGATGAGCAGGGAAGCAGCCAGCGAACAGAGTAGCGAGATGCGGCCGGCACTGGCCCAGACCTTGTGCTGCTGTGCTTCATCATCACCATGTTCTGCCGTGTACTTGGTCACACCGGTACCGATGGCGCCGCTGGCAAATGACAGTATCATGGTGATGGCATTCTGGAACTGACCTATCACGGCATAGCCGCCGGGGCCAACATACACGGCCAGCAACTTGTTCAAACCCAGCATGGTCAGCATCCTGACCATGACGGCAATGGCATTCAACAGGCTGGTACGTACCAGTGTCATGCTCAGGCGGTTTGCGCGATGAAGTCGCGGACGGCAGCAATGACGCGGCTCACATCTTCCGTCGCCAGATATGGGTCCAGCGGCAGGCTCAGGATTTCGCGGTGTATCTGTTCCGACAGCGGGAAGCTGCCGGCAGGCAAATTGAGCTCAGCATAGGCAGCCTGCAAATGTGGCGGAATAGGGTAGTGCACCAGGGTACCTACGCCTGCCTGCTGCAGGTGTTTTTGCAAGGCGTCACGCTGCGCATGGCGTACCGGGTAGATATGCCAGACCGGTTGTGACCACTCAGGCACAAAAGGCAGCACCAGGCCGGGCAAATCCTTCAGACCCTCCTGGTATTGCTGCGCCAGGGCGCGACGCTGTACATTCCAGCCATCGAGCCTGCCAAGCTTGACGCGCAGCAGTGCGGCCTGCAATTCATCAAGGCGTGAGTTATAGCCCTTGACTTCATTGTGGTATTTGATTTGCGAGCCATAATTGCGCAAGACCCTGAGCTTTTGCGCCAGCTCTGCATCATTGGTGGTCACTGCACCGGCATCACCCAATGCACCAAGGTTTTTGCCAGGATAAAAACTATGACCGGCAGCGTCACCAATACCGCCCGAGATACGGCCCTTGTATGTTGCGCCATGCGATTGCGCTGCATCTTCGATGACTTTCAGCCCATGCTCGCGGGCGATGGCTAGCACCGGGTCCATATCCACCATCTGACCATACAGGTGCACCACCATGATGGCCTTGGTGCGCGGTGTGATGGCGGCGGCGATTTTTTGCGGGTCTATATTATAGGTAGGCAGGTCAGGTTCGACCGCTACGGGTGTAGCACCTGCATACGACACGGCCAGCCAGCTGGCGATATAGGTATTGGAAGGCACGATGACTTCATCACCTTCACCTATGCCATAGGCACGCAGGATCAGGTGCAGGGCATCCATGCCATTGCCTACGCCTACGCAATGCTGGCTGCCGCAATAGCTTGCATATTCTGCTTCAAAGGCTTCGAGCTGTTTGCCCTGGATGAACCAGCCGCTGTCGAGTACGTCAGTAAATGCCTGCGTCAATTCCGCCCGCAAATCCTGATGCTGAGGTTTGAGTTCCAGGTAAGGTATAGGTTTCATGTTTTCCATTCACTTATTTCACGTGTCAGAAGGATGGCACTGAGACACAGGGGCGTTGCTTATTTTCTCATGAGGTTTTCTCTTGATCGCCTCTGCGTCTCTGTGCCTCTGTGGTGAGAGGTCTTTTCCGGATTGACTGATGTCAGTCCGCTTCGATGAACTTCAAAAAATCGTCATACTTGCGCAAATAATCGGCCTCATCATAATGCTGGTCGGCAAACACCAGCAGCACGCAATCCTCGGTGAAATTTTTCATTTCATGCCAGATGCCTGTGCCTATATAGACACCCTTGGACGGGCCGTCAAGTTCCAGCTCTACACGCTCTTTGCCATCATCGAATACCATGGTGCAGGAACCGCGTACGGCAACGGCGACCTGCTGTAAGGTCTTGTGCGCATGAAAGCCGCGTTCCACGCCTTCCTTCGTGCCGAAAATATAGTAAACCCTGGCTATCGCAAAAGGGATGTCCTGATTGGCTTCAACAGCAACCAGGCTGCCGCGTTCGTCGCCGAGTACGCGCAAGGGTATCATTTGCAGTTTCAATTCGTCTGACCTTGAGCTTGAGTTTGTTGATTGGTGCAGGGTGGCACAGTATCCATGGTCGCCTGCAGGCAGGTTTGCCAGTCCGGTATGACAAGGCCGAAGGCAGCTTGCAATTTTTGTGTGCTGAGCAAAGAGTTATGTGGTCTTCTTGCCGGTGTCGGATATTCACTGGCGGGTATGCCAAGCATCTCTGGCGACGGCTTGCCCAGTTTGCCTTGCTGGTCTGCCAGTCTGACAATGGCAGAAGCAAATTCAAACCAGCTGGTTTTACCGCTTGCACTCAGATGATAGATACCGCCCAGTGTTGACCACCAGTCAGTCTTATTTCCGTTTTGCAACAATTGTCCGACGATGTCGCCACTGGCCCGGGCCAGCCATGCGGCAGCATTCGGCGTGCCCCACTGGTCATTGACGATACGCAATTGCTCGCGTTCACGCGCGAGTTTCAGCATGGTCAGGAAAAAATTCTTGCCGTGCAGCGAATACACCCAGCTGGTGCGCAAGATCAGATGCCGGCACCCGCTGACAATAATCGCCTGCTCACCCGCCAGCTTGGTCTGGCCATAGACATTCAGCGGAGCAGTAGCATCGCTCTCGACATATGCCTGCCAGTCACCATCTTTATCCTGCTTGTCACCGGCATACACATAATCGGTTGAGTAATGGATCAGCCCGGCGCCAAGTTTGCATGCTTCTTCGGCCATGATGGCTGGCGCAGTGGCATTGATGGCCTGCGCCTGCTCAATCTCTTTTTCGGCCAGGTCGACAGCCGTGTAGGCGGCCGGATTGATGATCAGGTCGGGACGGAATTGCTGTATGCACTGACGTATCTCTGCTGCCTTGCCCAGGTCCATTTCTGCCCTGGTCGGCGCATATATCTTGGCTGCTTCAGGCAAGTGCGACAACAAGGCATTGCCTAATTGCCCGTTCGTGCCTGTCAATAATATCCTCATGCAAAAACCTCAGCATCCACCAGCAGCTTGCCCAACTGGTCCTTGCCGGACAACAGAGGTGTGTCCTGCAAGGGCCAGTTAATGTCTAGCGCAGGATCGTTCCACAACAGGCAGCGTTCATGCTCGGGCGCCCAGTAATCCGTGGTCTTGTACAGAAATTCTGCACTGTCGCTGGTGACCAGGAAACCATGGGCAAAGCCCGGTGGTATCCACAACTGGCGCTTGTTTTCGCCAGAGAGGACGACAGCCGCAGATTTGCCAAAAGTCGGCGAAGACTTGCGCAGATCGACGACCACATCAAATACCTCGCCAGCGATGACGCGGACCAGTTTGCCCTGGCTTTGCTGTATCTGGTAATGCAGGCCGCGCAAGACATTTTTGGCTGACTTGGAATGATTGTCCTGTACAAAATGAACATCCATGCCAGTCAATCCGGCAAAAGTGCGGGCATTGAAACTTTCATAGAAAAAGCCACGGTCATCACCGAAGACTTTCGGTTCCAGTATCAACACATCTGCCAGACTGGTTTCCAATACATTCATTGATCAATACGCTTTCTTGTTCAAGAGTTGCAATAAATACTGGCCATATTCATTTTTCTTTAAAGGCTGGGCCAGCTTTTCCAGGTCGGCATCGCTGATATAGTTGCGGCGATAGGCAATTTCTTCAGGACAGGCGACTTTCAGGCCCTGGCGTTTTTCTATGGTAGCAATGAACTGGCCGGCATCGAGCAAGGATTCATGGGTGCCGGTATCGAGCCAGGCCATGCCACGGCCCATCAGTTCGACGTTGAGCGTGCCCTGCTTCAGGTATTCATTATTGACATCGGTAATTTCGAGTTCGCCACGGGCAGATGGTTTGATACTGGCGGCAATGTCGCAGACCTGTCTGTCATAGAAATACAGGCCGGTGACCGCGTAATTCGATTTCGGCGACTTTGGTTTTTCTTCTATGCTGATGGCCTGGCGCGCTTCATTGAATTCAACGACGCCATACCGTTCCGGGTCCTGCACATGGTAGGCAAAGACGGTGGCGCCTTCCTGCTTGGCGTCGGCTGCCCGCAATTGCGGCTCGAAATCATGGCCGTAATAGATGTTGTCACCCAGGATCAGTGCCGTATTGGCATTGCCGACAAAGCTGCGGCCGATGATGAAGGCCTGCGCCAGTCCGTCTGGCGAGGGTTGTATGGCATAGCTGAGATTGATGCCCCATTGCCTGCCGTCACCGAGCAGCTCGGAAAAACGCGGCGTATCCTGCGGTGTGGATATGATCAGGATATCCCGTATGCCCGCCAGCATCAGCGACGTTAGCGGGTAATAAATCATGGGTTTGTCATACACAGGCAGTAACTGCTTGGAAATTGCTTGAGTGACCGGATACAGGCGGGTGCCTGAACCCCCGGCCAGAATAATACCCTTGCGTGCCGGTACGTGGCTCATACTTCATCCTCATCTTCATATTGCATGGCGACCCATTTCAGGTATTCGCCGGACTGCACTTGTTTGGTCCAGGCATCGTTGGCCAGATACCATTCCACGGTTTTTCTTAAACCCGTGCTAAAGGTCTCCTGCGGCTTCCAGCCCAGTTCTTTTTCTATCTTCCTGGCGTCAATGGCATAACGGCGGTCATGCCCCGGCCTGTCGGTAATGTGCTTGATCTGGTCCCGGTAACTGCCTTGCGCCTTGGGCTGCAATTCATCAAGCAGGTCGCACAGGGTGTGCACGACGCTGATATTGGTTTGCTCGTTCCAGCCGCCGACATTATAGGTTTCACCGGGTTTGCCGGCTTCCAGCACGCGGCGTATGGCCGTGCAATGATCCTTGACATACAGCCAGTCGCGCACCTGCAAACCATCGCCATACACGGGCAAGTCTTTGCCGGCGCGGGCATTGGCAATGATCAGGGGGATCAGCTTTTCCGGGAAGTGATAGGGGCCGTAATTATTCGAGCAATTGGTCGTCAATACCGGCAGGCCATAAGTGTGATGATAGGCGCGCACCATGTGGTCCGACGCGGCCTTGGTGGCCGAGTACGGGCTGTTCGGCGCGTAGGCCGTGGTTTCGCTGAAGGCGGGATCATCCTTCTCCAGGGTGCCATACACCTCATCCGTTGATACATGCAGAAAGCGGAAATCGGTTTTGGCTTCGCCCTCAAGCGTCATCCAGTAACTGCGCGCCGCTTCCAGCAGGTTGAAGGTGCCATTGACATTGGTGGTGACAAAAGCTGCCGGGCCATGGATGGAACGGTCTACATGGCTTTCCGCGGCAAAATGCAATATCGCTCTTGGCTGGTATTCAAAAAACAAAGCTAATAACTGGGCATTATCATTAATGTCACCTTTGATGAACACATGACGCTTGTCATGGTTGAGACTGGTGAGATTGTTCAGATTGCCGGCGTAGGTCAGCTTGTCGTAATTGAGGACAGGCTCATCGGACTGGGCCAGCCAGTCGAGAACAAAATTGGCGCCGATGAAACCTGCACCTCCTGTGACAAAAATCATGCCTCACTCCTGAAATAATCGCTAAATTGCTTTGAACAGGCGATTTTACTTGAGAAGAGGGTGATTTCGTTGCTGCGACGACTTTATCTGCTGCTTTATCTTGGATATTCCCAGATATGTACCCATATCTGGGAAATAGCCAGAAAATCGAAAGCGTACAAAGTGGCTTTCAAGTCATCGTACGCACTATAGGGAAGTTGTTGATAATAATTTGCTAAATTATTAAGGCTTACGCAAAACCGCCCCAGCTGCGTTGTTAGCTCCTAGCCGTACTAAAGTACTGTCTTCGTCGCTACGGTGTAGTCGGGGTTTCAGACAATAAATTGTCTGCCGACGCAACGAACCACCCTTGCAAGGGTGGTTTTTAAAGCGATAGGTGTAGTTGGGGTTTCGGACAACATGTTGTCCGCCAACGAAACGAACATCCCTTGCAAGGGATGTTTCCTAAAGCGATAGCCTTGCTGGGACAATTTTGCGTAAGTCCTGATTATATTAAAAAAGCAATTTCGATTGGCGATCTGAAAACCTTGATCAGGATGCCAGTACTCCACCTTGTGTCAGACATATTAAGGTGACAGTGACAATAGTATACGCAAGCAGGGCGAGGGAGATAAGTGAGAGTTTCATGATGGTAACTCCTTTAGGCGGTGTTCCTTGAAATCTAGTTTAGGATGGGCCTCCCGCGATTTCAGTATTAAATTGTTCCTGTTTTGTTACGAAATGTTTGTGTTTATAGCAAAATTATTAATGGGAGTTGCATTTTTATTTAGTTGACAATAGTTTAAGTGGATAGTTCCATAAAATTTTGAAGATTAAGCCTTGAAATAGTAGGGATATATCCCCAGATGCAGGGGTAATGTATGTTTTGATCGGGAGAGTAAGAATGCAAGAGCAAGAAAGCCAGCAGGCGGAAAAAGTAGAAATAAAAGAAGCCGTCACGCCGGACATCCAGGCAGAGAATATTGCGCAACCAGAAACTGTGCAGACATCAGCGCCAGAGGCAGCCGTGCCTGCGCAAGAGACTGCGCAGGAAGTAATTGCCAAGCTGGAAGCTAAAGTGCAAGAACTGCAAGATTCTTTCATGCGAGCCAAAGCGGAGGGTGAAAACATCCGCCGCCGTGCCCAGGAAGATATCAGCAAGGCGCACAAATTTGCGATCGAAGGCTTTGCTGAAGCCATGGTGCCAGTGAAGGATAGCCTGGAAATGGCCCTGAAGATTGACACACCCTCCATAGAAGCGCTGAAAGAAGGCGTGGAAATGACCTTGAAACAGTTGAGTTCTGCATTTGAGAAGAATCGTTTGACCGAAGTCAATCCTGTACAGGGCGATAAGTTGGATCCTATGAAGCATCAGGCTATCTCCATGGTCCCTGCAGAGCAGGATGCTAATACAGTCGTTACTGTATTGCAAAAAGGTTACACCATTGCCGATCGTCTGCTGCGCCCAGCTTTAGTGACAGTAGCGCAAGGAAAGTAAGAAAAACGTAAAAAAAAGCGCGTAATTCGCTTGAAAAACGCTTTTTTTACCTTATATCCGAAACAGACGAGCAGGATTTCGCATAAAAATGCAGCCAGCTCACCAACATTGACAAAAAAATCTACATTCTGAGGGAATTATCATGGGAAAAATGATTGGTATTGATTTGGGTACTACCAATTCTTGCGTTGCTATCATGGAAGGCGGTCAGCCAAAAGTGATAGAAAATGCAGAAGGTGCACGTACTACGCCTTCCATTATTGCTTATCAAGAAGACGGCGAAATCCTGGTTGGCGCATCCGCCAAACGCCAGGCTGTGACCAACCCTAAAAACACACTGTTCGCGGTCAAGCGTTTGATCGGCCGCAAGTTCGAAGAAAAAGAAGTGCAGAAAGACATCGGCCTGATGCCTTACTCCATTTCCAAAGCCGACAATGGCGACGCATGGGTGTCCGTGCGCGACAAAAAACTGGCTCCACCGCAAATTTCTGCTGAAGTTTTGCGCAAAATGAAAAAAACTGCTGAGGACTACCTCGGTGAAGAAGTGACAGAAGCAGTTATTACTGTCCCTGCTTACTTCAACGACGCACAACGTCAGGCAACCAAAGATGCTGGCCGTATTGCCGGTCTGGATGTCAAGCGCATCATCAACGAGCCAACTGCTGCTGCGCTGGCTTTTGGCCTGGACAAAAAAGAAAAAGGCGATCGCAAGATTGCTGTGTATGACCTCGGTGGCGGTACTTTTGACGTCTCCATCATTGAAATCGCTGACGTTGATGGCGAAATGCAATTCGAAGTATTGTCGACCAACGGCGATACTTTCCTCGGTGGTGAAGATTTCGATCAACGTGTGATCGATTACATCATCGACGAATTCAAAAAGATCAATGGCCTGGACCTGTCCAAAGACCCTATCGCCCTGCAACGTATCAAGGCATCTGCCGAACGTGCAAAAATCGAATTGTCCAGCTCGCAACAGACCGAGATCAACGAGCCCTACATCGCCATGGCGAACGGCGCACCTGTGCATTTGAACCTGAAAATCACACGTGCAAAACTGGAAGCCCTGGTCGAAGAACTGATCCAGAAAACTATCGATCCTTGCCGCATGGCGATCAAGGACGCTGGCGTGAAAACCACAGACATTGACGACATCATCCTCGTTGGTGGTATGACACGTATGCCTAAAGTGCAAGACGTGGTGAAAGAGTTCTTTGGTAAAGAACCACGCAAAGACGTCAATCCTGATGAAGCCGTTGCCGTTGGTGCAGCGATCCAGGGTTCCGTTTTGTCTGGCGACCGTAAAGACCTGTTGTTGCTGGACGTGACACCACTTTCCCTGGGTATCGAAACCCTGGGCGGCGTCATGACCAAAATGATCCAGAAAAATACGACCATCCCGACCAAGTTCAGCCAGGTGTTCTCTACTGCAGACGACAACCAGCCTGCGGTGACCATCAAGGTCTACCAGGGTGAGCGTGAAATCGCTGCCGGTAACAAGGGCCTGGGTGAATTCAATCTCGAAGGTATCCCACCAGCAGCACGTGGCACACCACAGATCGAAGTGACTTTTGACATCGACGCCAACGGTATCTTGCACGTAGGTGCCAAAGACAAGGCAACTGGTAAAGAAAACAAGATCACCATCAAGGCCAACTCTGGTTTGACCGAAGAAGAAATCCAGAAAATGGTGAAAGACGCTGAACTGAACGCCGAAGAAGACAAAAAAGTCAAGGAACTGGCCGAGTCCCGCAACCAGGGCGATGCGCTGGTGCACTCCACGAAGAAAGCACTGGCTGAGCACGGCGACAAGCTGGAAGCTGGAGAAAAAGAGAAAATCGAAGCCGCCATCAAGGAGCTGGAAGATGTCTTGAAATCCGGTGACAAGGCCGAGATCGACACCAAACTGGGCGCCTTGTCAACGGCATCGCAAAAGCTGGGTGAAAAAGTCTATGCTGACATGCAGGCGCAACAGGCAGCAGCAGGTGCGGCCGGTGGCGCGGGGGCGGCCGGTGCAGAAGCCAAACCTAAGGATGATGATGTAGTTGACGCTGACTTCAAAGAAGTCAAAGACGGCAAGTAATACACACTGTGACGGGCTTGCCCGTCATGATGCGCCGGGTGGCTCGCTTTGCGGTGCTGGCCCGGCGTTTGCGCTTAAGTTCAAGAACAATACTGAGGTTAACAAGAGATGGCGAAGCGTGATTTTTACGAGATTCTTGGAGTCGGCAAAAACGCCACTGAAGAAGAAATCAAAAAGGCTTACCGCAAGCTGGCAATGAAATACCATCCGGACCGCAATCCGGACAGCAAGGCTGCGGAAGAAAAATTCAAGGAAGCCAAAGAGGCTTACGAGATGCTGTCCGACAGCCAGAAGCGCGATGCCTATGACCGTTATGGTCATGCCGGTGTCGACCCGAACATGGGTGGTGGCGGCGGTAGTGGCGCTGGTGGTTTTGCTGATGCCTTTGGCGATATTTTTGGTGACATCTTTGGTGGTGGCCGCCGCAATTCAGGCCCGCAAGTGTATCGCGGCGCTGATTTGCGCTACAACCTGGAAATCACGCTGGAACAGGCCGCCAATGGTTTTGATACCACCATTCGCGTACCAAGCTGGGATTCTTGCGATACCTGTCATGGTTCCGGCGCCAAGCCTGGCACTTCACCTGTTACCTGTACCACTTGTGGTGGTCATGGTCAGGTACGTATGCAGCAGGGACTGTTCAGCATACAGCAGACTTGCCCCAAATGTCATGGTACAGGCAAGATGATTCCTGACCCATGTACTACCTGTTCCGGTGTCGGCCGCATCAAACGCAACAAGACCCTGGAAGTCAAGATACCTGCCGGTATTGATGACGGCATGCGCATACGTTCGTCCGGCAATGGTGAACCAGGTGTTAATGGTGGCCCGCCAGGTGACTTGTATGTGGAAATCCATATCAAGCAGCATCCGGTATTCCAGCGCGAAGGCGATGACCTGCACTGCGAAATCCCTATCTCGTTTGTCAAGGCGGCACTCGGTGGCGACATCGAAGTACCTACTCTGAGCGGCAAGGCGTCCTTTACCGTGCCGGAAGGGACACAGTCAGGCAAGACGTTCCGCCTGCGCAGCAAGGGTGTCAAAGGGGTACGTTCCGGCTATGCCGGCGACCTGTTCTGCCATGTTGTCATAGAAACGCCGGTGAAGCTGACCGAAAGGCAAAAAGAATTGCTGCGTGATTTCGAAAAACTGACCGTGGAAGGTGGCTCCAAGCACAATCCACAAAGCAAAACCTGGATGGACAAGGTCAAGAAATTCTTTGAGTAATTTCTGTCCAGGCTAGCAGTGGATCGGCTGGTCTGACGAAAATTGAAAAAAACCTGCTGCAAGCTATTGCAGCAGGTTTTTTGTTGTCATATTGCTTTTGATTTCATGTTAAATTGATCATTTGCAACAGTCTTGATATGGCGCTCTGCTAATATGAAGAGAATAATCTCGGTAGCTTGTGTCTGTAGACAAATTCGACTTTCTGGATCAATACTGCGCTGATGGATGCCTCGTTTACCGGGTTGTCATACAAATATCCCAAGTTGTTTGCTTTGGGAGCCGCACTGATTGTCGCCATGATCTTGTGGGCGATTGATCACAACGAGCGTGAACTGGCGATACAAAAACAAAAAGTCGAGGTCATAGAAAAATTGGTGGTTCTGCGTGCCAAACTCGGCACTGGCATGACATCGAATATCTCGGCGGCACGTGTGCTTGCTGTCAATTTTGCCACCAAGCCTGATTTGTCAGAGCATGAATTTAATGTACTGGCTGCAGAAGTCGCCAATGCCAATCCTTCCATACGTAATCTGGTGCTGGTCAAGGGCACTGTCGCCAGCTATGTCTATCCCTACAAGGGAAATGAAAAAATCCTGGGCGCCGACTACCGCAAGCTGCCAAAGCAATGGCCGGTCTATCAAAAGATGATGGATGAACGCGCCATACAGATAGCCGGACCGCTGACCCTGGTACAGGGCGGCACAGGCCTGGTGGTGCGCATTCCCGTCTACCAGCATGAAAATCATGAAGCCTTCCTGGGTTCCATCGCAATGGTAGTCAATTATGAACCCTTGCTTGAGCAGTCTGACCTGAAAGAATTACAGAAAGAAATTAACCTGGCCATACGTGGCCGTGATGCCAAGGGCAGCAAGGGGGAAGTGTTTCTTGGCGATGATCAGCTGTTCACTATGGGCGCCGTGACCCAAAGTGTTGTCTTGCCTGGCGGCAGTTGGGAACTGGCTGCCTTGCCTTACGGTGGCTGGCAAGGCTCGACCCGCCTGTCCAGGTTCATAGAAATTTTCGGATTCATACTTTGCCTGATGGCCTGGCTGCTCAGTTACCAGTCCCTCTTACGGCGGCGTCAGCGTGAACTCAATGAACGCGAACTGAAGCAAAGCGAAGCCCTGCTGCGCTTGCGTAATGAAGCACTGAGTGCAACCTCGCAAGGCGTGCTGATCGCGTCAGGTGATGGCCATATCAATTACGTCAACCTGGCCGCCTGTCAATTGAGTGGTTATGATCAGGACAGTCTGCAGCAAAAGAACCTGGCAGACTTGTTCGAGCCGGCCGTCGCCTCTCTGTTTGCCGATGAGAATGCTGGCAGGAAGCAGATGGTGCTGGAATACAGCAGGACCACGGAAGAAGGCAGGCAGCTATGGCTGGAATTGCTGCTGACTCCCGTCTACGAGCCCGATGAAAAAAATCTGCAAATCCAGCACGTCCAGCAATATGTTGCCTTGCTGCGTGACATCACAGATAAAAAACTGGCCGACCAGGAACTGCAAATTGCCGCGATGGCATTTGAAACCGAAGAAGGTATATTGATCACTGACGCCAACCTGGTGATACTCAGGGTCAATCATGCCTTCACCCGTATCACCGGCTACGAATCAGATGAAGCGGTGGGGCAAAGCACGCGCATGTTGCAATCAGGCCGGCACGATGAACTGTTTTACAAGCAGATGTGGGACGAAATCCGTCTCAATAATCGCTGGCATGGTGAACTGTGGAATCGCCGCAAGAATGGCGAGATTTATTCTGAACGGCTGGTGATCTCTGCCGTGCTCGGCCGTGATGGCAAGGTCAGTAATTACGTCGGTTCTTTCAATGACATTACCGAGCACAAAGTGTCAGAAGAGAGGATACATCAGCTGGCATTCTATGATCCGCTGACCGGCCTGCCCAATCGTCGTCTCTTGCTGGATCGTCTGGCCCGTGCCCTGTCACTGAGTCGCAGGCATCAGCGCTATGGTGCTATCCTGATGATAGACCTTGATAATTTCAAAACCCTCAACGATACTCAGGGTCACTATATGGGTGACCAGCTGCTGGCCCAGATAGGTAAGCGCATTCACGCCTGCGTCCGTTCTGACGATACGGTGTCGCGTACCGGTGGTGATGAATTTGTGGTCCTGCTTGAAGGTTTGCATGAAGAATTGCAGCATGCCGCTGACCTGGCCGAGAATGTCGCCGAAAAAATCCGCAAAACCCTGAGTGAAACTTTCAATCTCGGTCATATTGATTACGATAGTTCCGGCAGCATGGGCATCACCATGTTTGGTGTCGAAGCTATCGGGATTGACGAATTATTGCGTCGCGCCGACATGGCAATGTACCAGGCCAAGGCCAGCGGCAAAAACAATGTGCGGTTTTTTGATCCCAGCATGCAGGCAGCACTGGAATTCCGTACAGCCATGGAAACTGATTTGCGCCAGGCACTCGCGTACGGGCAATTCATTCTCCACTATCAATTGCAGGTCAGTGCCCTCGGTGACCCGATAGGGGCAGAAGTCTTGCTGCGCTGGCGCCATCCTGTACGCGGCCTGGTCTCACCTCTGGATTTCATCCCGTTGGCAGAAGAAACCGGTATGATATTGCCGATAGGCTTATGGGTGCTGGAAACAGCCTGCAAGCAGATCGCCACATGGAAGGATGACCCTGTCAAATCCGGCATGCAGCTGGCTGTCAATGTCAGCGCACGCCAGTTCCGTCATCCTGGCTTTGTCGATGACGTCAAGCGCATCCTGCAGGAAACAGGCGCGAACCCCATCTTGCTGAAACTGGAATTGACGGAAAGTGTCGTCCTGGAAGATGTCGCCATCGTCATAGAAAAAATGCAGGCGATCAAAATACTCGGCGTGGGATTTTCCATGGACGATTTTGGTACCGGTTATTCATCGCTGTCCTACTTGCAGCGTCTACCTTTGACACAGTTGAAGATAGACCGTAGTTTTGTCCATAACCTGCCCGACGATGTGAACAATGCCAACATCGTACGTACCATCATCAGCCTGGGTGCCAGCCTGGATCTGAACGTGATTGCAGAAGGTGTGGAAACCGAACAGCAGCGCGATTTTCTGCTGCAGTCCGGTTGCCAGGCCTACCAGGGTTACCTGTTCTGCAAGCCGGTCCCCATAGAGGAATTTGACATCCTGATTGCCAGCCGCCACGAACAAAAGAAAGCCGACAGCCCATCCGTTGAAAATCAGGTAAGCTAGTGGCACCGCCAAGGCAACCCAAAGCCAGGCAAGAAGTTCAAAGTGGTATTAAAAAATAAAACGGGAGACAAAAATGCAAATGAAGACAATAGTAAAGCAATTGGCAGGACTGGTATTGGCGCTTGGCATAGGCATGCAGGCAAGTGCCACCGAGGTTGCCGGTGTCAAACTCGACGATACCATACAGGTGGCAGGCACTGATCTCAAGCTCAATGGTGCAGGCATACGCTACAAAGCCATCTTCAAGGTGTATGTGGCAGGTCTTTACCTGAAGGATAAAAAGACCACTGTGCCAGAAGTCCTGGCGTCTGCCGGGCCGCGTCGCGTTACGATCGTGATGATGCGTGATCTGAGCAATGAAGAGTTTGGTCGCGGTTTCATGTCCGGTATTCAGCAAAACACCGACAAGGCAGAAAAATCCAAGATGACCTCGCAATTCATCCGCTTTGGTGAATTGTTCGCGTCCGTGCCTGAACTGAAAAAAGGTGATGTCATGACCAATGACTGGATACCCGGCGTGGGGACCGTGGTTGCCCTGAACGGCAAAAAAATGGGCGACCCCTATCCTGATATCGCCTTCTACAATGCCTTGTTACGCATCTGGCTGGGTGAGTACCCGGTTGACCGTGGCCTCAAGCGTGCCATGCTGGGCGAAGAAGAAAGTAATAGTCGCAGCCGCTGATTTTTAAGCGGTTGAAAAATTCAAGGCGTCCTGCATTACATTGCCAGCGCCTTGTTTTCATCAGACAAGGCAGGCTGTTTCTTCCTGCGTCATCAGGGGGCCAATCCATTGTATTGTCCTCATCCATACATCACTGCGCAGATTATCTTTCAACATCCTTCCGGGCTCTTGCCACGCAAACTGCCCGTTCTGTTTTAGTCAATGCCATTGCCATTCACACATGCAGTCCGCAGTGTGACGGTATCTACATGGCTGGCATGATCTGGATCAAGCCTATTGAAAATGGTCATGGCATTGATGATGAATATAACGCTCGTCTGAAGACCAGGGGCTCACCTGCTGCTATGATGGCGCTATATATGAGTGTATATTACGCTTTTTGGTTCACTTTCACTGTTCTCGCTCAATCGTCTTAAGGATTTGTCATGCAAAAAAAAAGCTTGGGCCGGCTTGCTCTTGCAACTGCAGTCATGGGTTTGCTTGTCACTTCGTCCCTTGTTCAGGCTACAGAAATCACGGTCTCCGCCGCAGCGAGCCTGACCAATGCCTTCAAGGAAATTGCGCAGAATTACCAGGCGCAATATCCAGGAGCCAAGGTGGCACTTAACTTTGGCGCATCCGGCGCCTTGTTGCAGCAAATTGCCAAGGGCGCACCGGTGGATGTGTTTGCCTCCGCCGACCAGGAAACCATGGACACGGCAGAAAAGCAGGGCATCGTGGCAGCGGCGGACAGGCGTGATTTTGTCAAAAACACCCTGGTACTGATCGCCCCTGCAGACAGCAAATTCAGCTTCAGGCAACTGAGCGACCTCAACCAGGCTGAAGTAAAACGCATTGCTGTTGGCAACCCGGCCAGCGTACCGGTAGGCCGCTATACCCAGCATGCGCTGGAGGCTGCCAAACTCTGGACTGCGCTGGAAGGCAAGATCATCTCCACCCAGAATGTACGCCAATCGCTCGATTATGTGGCCCGTGGCGAAGTCGACAGCGGCTTTGTCTATGCCACCGATGCCGCCATCATGAAAGACAAGGTCAAGGTCGTGTTCGAAGTACCGCTCAGTCAATTGATCACTTACCCGATCGCCAAAATCAGGGCCAGCACCAATAGTGAAGAAGCCAAACGCTTCATCGCCTATGTGCTCTTGCCGCAAAGCCAGGCTATCCTGAGCAAATACGGCTTCCAGAAACCATAAACCGCCAGACCGAACAGCCAGACTGATGAACCCAGCCGTCACAGCCACTACTGCCTTGTTGTTGTCACTCAAAGTGGCAGGCTGGGCCACATTGCTCAATCTGGTATTCGGGATCGCCGTAGGTTACCTGCTGGCGCGCAAGCGTTTTTGGGGGCGTGACCTGCTCGATACTTTGCTCACCCTGCCCATGGTCATGCCGCCCACCGTGCTTGGCTACTACCTCCTGGTATTGATGGGGCGACGCAGCTGGCTTGGTAGTTGGCTGCAAGAGCATGTTGGCATCAGCCTGATTTTTACCTGGCAGGGGGCAGTGATTGCTGCGGCTATTGTCGCCTTCCCGCTGGTGTTCAAGCCGGCGCGTGCAGCGTTTGAGGCAGTCGACGGTCAACTGGAACAGGCAGCCAGGGTATTGGGCGTGTCAGAGACTGCGATTTTCTTCCGTGTCACTTTGCCGCTCGCCTGGCGTGGCATTCTGGCCGGACTCCTGCTGGCCTTTGCCCGCGCCCTCGGCGAATTTGGCGCTACCCTCATGGTAGCCGGCAGCATACCGGGCAAGACCCAGACACTGTCGATCGCTGTCTATGAAGCTGTGCAGGCAGGGCAAGACGACGTGGCTAACAGCCTGGTGCTGCTGACCTCGGCAGTGTGTATTTCTGTGCTGTTGCTGGCGGGCTACCTCGCGCCTGGCCGCATTGCCAATCGTTTATGAAGGCGCAGCTTATGCAATTTGACCTGCACATCAAAAAAAACCTGCGTTCGGGCAAACGCAGTTTTGAACTCGATATTGCCTTTGGCACTGACAGCCAGCGCCTTGTCATACTCGGCGCATCAGGTGCAGGCAAAAGCCTGGTGCTGAAAGCGATTGCCGGGTTGATGACGCCGGACAGCGGCTACATCCGCATAGCGGGTGCGACCCTGTTTGACAAGTCTGCCACCATTAACCTGGCGCCCCAGCAGCGTCAGCTTGCCTACCTGTTCCAGGACTATGCCCTGTTCCCGCATTTGAATGTCGCCCAGAATATCGCCTTTGGCCTCAGCCGTGGCTGGCGCAATCCCAGTGCCCGGGTACAGAATGAAAAAGTCGATTACTGGCTGCAGGCTTTCCAGTTGCAGGCACAGGCAGGGCAGTTGCCGCATGAATTATCGGGCGGGCAAAAACAAAGGACTGCACTGGCCCGCGCCCTGATCTCAGAACCGCGCGCCTTGCTGCTCGACGAACCATTTGCTGCACTGGACCAGCCACTGCGTATTAGTATGCGCAAAGAGCTTGATGCCCTGCAAAAACAGTTGCAAGTCCCCATGATACTGATCACCCATGATGCTGAAGATGCGGCCGTGTTTGGCGAACAGATACTGCACCTGCAAGAAGGCAGGCTGTGCAAACCGGGGCAGGAACAGGCCGAATCCTTGGCCCTGATCACGGGGGGCTGAAATTATTTTTGATGTAATTATATGCAAATTGTTATCATGCTTTTTTAAGTGCGTATAAGTCGTGGCATGATCTGACTGAATGTGTCAGATCATATAATTGTTGTTTGACACGAAGCAGTTGTATACATTTCCTGAAAGCCGCCAATGGTCAATCGCAAAAGAAGTCGTACACTCTCTTCAGAGCTTCCAGTAGTGACGTGGACTTCGGGAAAACAGGAGTTGGAACTCCAACTGCCCTCAGCGAAAAGTCACTCCTGTCACAGACAGTCAATGGTTTTCCGAGAGCTTAATGTCTAGCTTAACAAGGCGTCCGAGCACATCGGCAAGCATCCGTATATTGGAGCTCTCCGCCATCTGAACCGGAAATGTCAGGAAGTAGGCTGCACCATTTTCCACCTGCTGAGCGAACGGCATGACCAACTCACCGCTCTCCAGTCGATCGGCTGCCATACGTGGATCTCCGATGGCTACACCATGCCCTGCCGCAGCGGCTGCCAGTGTGAGCTCGAGTGTATCGAATACCATCTCGCGCTCGACATCAATACCGCCAGTTCCGGTTTCCTGGATCCAGCACTTCCACTCCCTGCCACCGGTTCCGGGATGAAGCAAGGTGGCAGACTTCAGATCACTCACCAAGCGTAATGACGGTGCAAGCACAGGCGCGCACATGGGAACAAGTGTTTCCTTAAACAGCAAGACGGACTCCAGCCCTGGCCACTTTCCAGTCCCGCGCACGATAATCGCATCGATATCGGGATTGCTGAAATCCGGCGTGTCATCGGAGGAGGTGATGATCTGCAACTCCGTACCTGACAGAGCGTCGCGAATTGCCTGCAGCCGCGGAAGCAGCCAGCGGATGCTGAATGTCGAGGGCGCGCGCAACACAAGCGCTTCTGCCGTGGCCTGCAACGCATGCTCCTGTTCTACCAGCAAGCCGAGCACTTGCAGTGCGGTCGCTCTTAAGGTCTCGCCTTGCTGTGTCAACGTCAAACCGGACGCACTTCGTAAAAACAAGGCGCAGCCGTAGTGGGCCTCCAGTTGCTGAATCTGCCGGCTGACGGCGCCTTGCGTACGGCATAGCTGATCGGCGGCCTTGGTCAGGCTGCCATAATGTGCTGCAGCGACAAACGCCTGCAGTCCTGTCAGAGAGGGCAATACCTTTAACAATCGGATAAGAGGGTATGTTCCTCCCGCATACCCGGCATGCAAATTATTCGATTGCTGACTCACAAACGCCCCATTACTCTGTTTACTCAACGTTACCCCGGATCGGTCAATGAGTGACCGGTTTTTATCTCGAAACCAGATATGGAGTTTATAGCGTGACACAGCAAAAGCAAGATGCCGCCGCCCTGGCGGCCAAAATCCGGACCTATCTGAAAGACTTGGAACGTGGCAACGTGGCTGACGTTTGCAGCCTTTTCAAGGCGGATGCGCGGATTTACTCACCGTTTCTCGGCTGGGTGCAGCCTGCCCCGTTTTTTGAAAAAGTCGTGGCTGCCTCCGGGCAGAGCGTGATTACTCCCCTCGACATCTGCGCCAGCGTGGACGGGCATCCCCGTGTGGCTGCCTATTTCGTTTATGACTGGGCGCTGAAGGATGGGGCGACAGTGAAGTTCGAATGCGTCGACATCTTCGAATTTGGTGGGGACGGGCTGATCGAAAAAATGATCATCGTATACGATACCTATCCGATTCGTGCAACTGTCGGCGACAAGTACGCATAAGGAATTGCGCTCTGCACCGATGGCGAGCTCCAAATGGCGCTGATGTGATTTGGCGTGGATGGCATTCATTCTGCGGGCCGTTTTCTCCAGCCAGTCTTTGACAAGCCACAGCTCTCAGGTCGCATGTTGTGGCGAGCTGTCATCGAGTGCACGCCCTACATTAATGGCTGAATAAAAGCGCTTTCATCAACATTGGCTGTCGCGAAGGAAATACGGTACTTCTTTATGTCGCTCCCTGGTGCAGAACATAAAAAGCGAGCCAGTCTGGAACTCGCTGTTTTGAATATGTCATCTGACAGTACAGCAGTGCCTTAGATTTTGCCTGAATGAAGCGATTGATCTTGAATTTAACTGCTCTGAAAGGCACCTAGTGAACTGTAACAGTGAAAAGCGAAGTGCCTGCCATGTGCGCGGCGACCATGACTGCGTTGCAAATACGCGCGATAGCCCCGCTATCGCTGTGTTTTGCGCTTTGCCCTGAGTCGCCGGGCACATGTCCTTCACTTCCGCTTTCACTGTTACAGTCTAGTGAGTTGCTTTCAGTTTGCGGCATACTATTTCTCATCCAAAACCGAATTTACAACCTTCAGCGTTGGTTTACTATCAACTTTGGAGCAACTGGTTTTACCGGATGAGGGTTTGCGAACTTCTGTACCTTTACTTTTGCATGAATTGTTTCGAATAATGCTGATGTGTTACTACTTTTGACAAGCATAAATGAATCGATCAGTTCGCTCAGGCCAAGGGCTTGGGTCCTGAGACTTTCTGCGGACGCTGCAACCTGTTCTACCAGAGCAGCATTTTGCTGAGTCATATCATCCATCTGCGTCACGGCCAGGTTTATCTGATCGAGTCCCGAGCTTTGCTCCTGACTGGCAACGTTTATATCATGCATGATGTTCGCTACGCGTTTGACTCCTTGCACGATTTCGTCCATGGTTTTTCCTGCATCGTTCACCAGATTGCCGCCGATATCAACTTGTTCGACTGAATCGTGAATCAATGTTTTGATCTCCTTGGCAGCGCTGGCACTGCGCTGTGCCAGATTGCGCACTTCGGTGGCGACTACAGCAAAACCTCGTCCCTGGTCACCGGCACGCGCTGCTTCTACCGCTGCATTCAAAGCCAGGATATTGGTTTGGAAAGCAATCCCGTCGATCACGCCGATGATGTCGGTGATCTTTCCCGAGCTGTGTTTGATTGCACTCATGGTCTCAACGACTTTTGCTACAGCTCGACCACCTTTCTCGGCAACTTGTGAAGTGGTCGCGATTAGCGTACTGACCTCGTGTGCGCTGTCGGCATTTTGCCGGACGGTAGAGGCTAATTCTTCCATGGATGACGCTGTTTCTTCCAGAGAACTGGCCTGTGACTCAGTTCTTCCCGACAAATCAGCGTTACCGGCGGCAATTTCACCTGCACCAGAAGTGACATGACTGGTCGTTTGTTTGATCTGACCGATCAGGAGCTTGATATTTGTCTGTAAAACTCGGAGTTCCTGTGACAGATTGATGACTTCGCTGTTTCCCTTGGCCTGTATGTGACTGGTCAAGTCGCCCGAGCTGATGGTCTGCATTTCACGGCCAAGTTGTTGTAAGGGCTGGATCAGTTTTGAGCGCACGTCAGCGCTGAAAACCAGACTCAAAACTATACTCAGTGCCCCAAGGCTTGCGATCAATGTTTGATTGCCAGACTGCGTTATGGCCATATAAGTCATTCCCGCGACTAACAACGACAAGAGGATGTTAAAAGCCGTCATTTTCATCCCAAGACTGAGTCGTGAGTAATAGCTGAGCCAGGAGAACTGACTTTTTTTCCTGGCAACGCCTTCACAGATTTCCAGCGATTTATCACCATTTTTGATGGCGCGATAAGCAGCTTCAGCCGCCCTGACCTGATCACGGCTAGGCTTGACGCGTATTGATGTATAGCCAATCATCTGCCCGTTCTTGAGCAGAGGCGCCGCATTAGCCTCTACCCAGTAGTGATCGCCGTTCTTGCAGCGGTTCTTGACCAGGCCTGTCCAGGATTTGCCGCTTTTGATCGTACGCCAGAGGTCAGCGAATGCTTCAACCGGCATATCAGGATGGCGAACGATATTTTGTGGAGCACCAATCAGCTCATGCTCATTAAAGCCGCTGATGCGAATGAAATCTTCATTGACATAGGTGATATTACCTTGCAGGTCAGTTTTGGAGACGATGGTTTCCGAGTCCTGCATGATGTATTCATGATTGGTGACAGGCAGATTATTGCGCATGGTAAAACTCCTTGAATATATCTGCTCTTCCATTTACGTGGTGATCATCGATCAACTTGTGAAATTGGCAGATGGTAAGCTTGCTCATTTTTTTGTCGGTGGGCTTTTTGCTGGCAGTGTTCAAAACCTCATTCCTGCTTGCGAGTTTGCATCGTGATCAATTTCTGCTTTCGATGTAGATGTATTTCCCATGGGAACTATTTTATGTGTCGGGTTTGGCCGGGGATATTGGACTTTGGTCCAATAAAGGACAGGAATTTGCAAAGCTGTGTTAAACCATCTGTGGAAACGGCAGTTTTTTTAGATGTTCTTCAAGAAACAATAAACCCTGTCTCTCCCGACCTGCTTCATGTCGGTAGGGAAAGACAGGATTGGTTGAAACAGATCAGAATGACTCCCAATGACCTTCAATCGCCGGTGTTAATTTGGGAATAGCTGAAACTTTGGCAACCACGCGCGAGATATTCTGCTTTTTCGTTGGGGCGGGTTGGCACCTGACAGTGGGCTGCTTGATGTCAACGGATGCCTGTTGCAGACGATTTGCGTTGCTGATCTTGAACTGCTGAACCAGGCTACTGAGAGCATCTGCTTGCTCTTGTAAGGAACCCGCTGCCGCAGCAGCTTCTTCCACCAGGGCGGCATTTTGCTGTGTCACTTCATCCATTTGGGTGATGGCGATATTGATTTGCTCTATCCCGGAAGTTTGCTCCTGGCTGGCCGCAGTGATTTCACTCATGATGTCAGTTACGCTACCGATGCTGCTGACCACTTTTTCCATGCTGGCGCCCGCCTGATCGACCAGATGGCTTCCCATTGCCACTTTCTCAACCGAATCATCAATCAGTGATTTGATCTCTTTGGCAGCAGAAGCACTACGCTGGGCAAGGTTGCGTACCTCGCTGGCCACAACGGCAAAGCCACGTCCTTGTTCCCCTGCACGAGCCGCCTCGACGGCTGCATTGAGCGCCAGGATATTGGTCTGGAAAGCGATACCATCGATAACACTGATAATGTCCACGATCTTCTTTGACGAAGTGCTGATGTCACCCATCGTACTCACAACCTGCGCCACGACTGAGCCACTCTGAACGGCAATTTCACTGGCTGCGATGACCATCTGGTTTGCCTGGCGCGCATTGTCTGCATTTTGCTTGACGGTGGACGTCAACTCTTCCATTGAGGAGGCTGTTTCCTCTAAAGCGCCTGCCTGAGACTCAGTACGCGATGACAAATCCATGTTTCCGGTGGCAATTTCAGAGGTTGCCGTTGAAATGGTTTCTGTGCCCTGGCGCACCTGACCAACCAGGAGCGACAGGCTGTCATTCATCTTCTGCAATGCTGCCATTAACTGTCCGGTTTCATTGCTGGACTGTACATCAATCTGGCTTGTCAGGTCACCTTCGGCTACTGTTTCCGCTACCTTGATTGCTTTTTGCAGGGGGAGGGTAATCGCCCTTGAGCTGCTCCAGGCGATAGCCAGGCCCGCAAAGATAGCTACAATCGTTGCAGTGATCATGAAAGTCATCGATGTCTGGTAGGCGGCTTGCGCTTCGACTTCATCTTGCTTGTTTTTTTCTTCTTGCAGAAGCGTAAATTCATGCAAGGAATCCTGCCACTTGTTGTTGACAGGTACGACCTCTTTCAGCAGAAACTGTACTGCTGCTTCTTTCTCGGTTTTGGCCATTTCAACAAACTTGTCATTGAGGCCTCTGGCTGCCTGTTGTTCTTCCTTGATTTTTTGCATAAATTTTTTGCCGGTTTCGTCCAGGGGCATTTTTTCCAGTTCTGTAAATGCCTTGTTGTAACGCTGGCGGGCTTCATCGATTTTTTTGTGCTGCTCCTGCGCCTGGCTCTCGTCAGCCAACAGCGCCAGCGTTCTCACTACCCTTGACACGATATGGACAGAGGTGGACATGTTCTCCAGGTGCTGGATTTTGACGACATTGACATCAACGACATGTTGCATTGCATGGTTAGACTTTTGCATGCCATTGATACCCAGCAGCGCCACAATGGCCAGTATGCAAAGTAACAGCCCGTACCCCAGGCCAAGTTGCTGACTTATTTTCAGGTTGGATAATTTCATTTTCACATCTCCAGTCAAGTGTGCTGCTCAATTTCGGTAAAACTAAGGAATGTTGTTGCTACTCTCTGTTAAAGCGGTCGCTATCGTTTCAAAAAGATTGGCGTCATCGACGGGCTTGCGCAACAGCGCATGCGCATGGGCCAGATAGTCAGTTTTCTGTTTTTCACTGATATCTTGTCCGGTCAGAACGATGACCGGCAGCGCAGGTGCAATTTGCTGCAGTCTTTTAATTACAGCAAAACCGGACATGTCGGGCATATGCAGATCAAGCAGCACACAGCCGGGTTGCCTTGTTTGCAAGCTGTCAAGGAAAGACTTGCCTGAAATGAAGGCATGGGCTTCCTGCCCGGCAGAGCGCAATAAGCGCAGCAGCGCGCGACGAATTCCTTCTTCGTCATCAATCACTGCTATCCATGTCGATGTATTTCCCATGAGCATCATCTTAGGTGAGAGGACAGCATGGCGCTATTGGACCTTGGTCCAATAGCTGAGGGAGGATTGTTAAACAGTGTGTGGAAAACTGGTGTGCAGGCTGGCAGTCGCCAAGGGTTTTTATGTTTTCAATTTTTCCAGCAAATGGATGAGTGCGGCGAGGGATGGCACATCCATTTTGCTCATGACTTTGGCTCTATGCACCTTGATGGTTTTTTCTACCGTGCCCAGTTCTGCCGCAACCTGTTTGTTGAGTTTGCCTTCCACGATCAGGTGCAATACTTCCAGCTCACGCGGTGTCAGGCTGTCCAGCCGTGCTTGTATGGCCTGTTTTTCTTTTCTCGCTTGCCTGCAGCGCAGATTGTGTTCACAGGCTGTCTGCACGGCCGCCAATAGTTTGTCGCCATCGACGGGTTTGGTCAGGAAATCTTGTGCACCCAGCTTCATGGCAAGTACACCGGTATCAATACTGCCATGGCCGGTCAAGAAGATAATGGGCAAATCACTGTTCATTTCCTTGAGTCTGCTTTGCAGCGCCATGCCGTCCATGTCAGGCATGGCGAGATCCAGCACCAGGCAGCCGGCCTTGCCGACATGGCCACTATCAAGAAAAGCTTGTGCAGATTCATAGGTGACGACGTTCAAGCCGGCAGACTGTAACAAGCGTGACATGGCTTTGAGCACTGCCGGTTGATCATCAACAAGATAAACACTGGCTGCTTCTGTCATGGTGCAGACTCTTTATTAACGGGAAGATGGAAGCGAAAACTCGCACCAGTACCGGCATGAACGCCATGATTTTCACACCATAGCTGACCTCCGGCGGCTTCAATAATGTTCTTGCAGATTGATAAACCCAGCCCCATACCGTTTGACTTGGTCGTGTAGAAGGCCTCGAATATTTTTGTACGCAAAGCGTCGGGCACACCAGGGCCATGATCATTGACACTCACTTCTACCTGTTCTTCTGGTGTCAATCTGGTGTTGATTTCAATCATACGGCGGCTGGCATCGAGGCCAGAGACTACCT
This sequence comes from Undibacterium paludis, assembly GCF_022568815.1. GTDB lineage: Bacteria > Pseudomonadota > Gammaproteobacteria > Burkholderiales > Burkholderiaceae_D > Undibacterium. The sequence continues at coordinate 132,221 of NZ_JAKZHX010000017.1, forward strand.
CGCTGGCATTCATGATGAGATTGATCAGCACTTGCTGCAATTGCACCGTGTCGGCACGGACTGCCGGCAAATTATCTTGCAGCTCACTTAACAAGGTAATGTCCTGATTGATCATATCATTGCGCAAAATGTGAAGAACTTCCAGTATCAGTTGATTGATGTCGACGTTGCGCTGCTCCTGGGTGCGCTTGTCAAACAATTTGCGCAAACGCCGTATAATTTCGCCCGCACGCTTGTCTTCGTCTACAATGTCCTGCAATATGTCGCCCAGTTCCTTGATGTCCGGTTCTGGTCGCGCCAAAAAACGCTGCGCGGCCTGGGCATTGCTGAGGATGGCTGTCAAAGGCTGGTTCAATTCATGGGCTAGAGCACCAGACAGTTCACCCATGGTCGCCACACGTGCCAGATGCATGACTTCCATGCGCTTTTGTCCCAGCTCAAGTTCAGCCTCTTTGCGCGCTGAAATATCTACGGTCACCCCACGAGTCAACAGCGGTTTTTTTTGCTCGTCAACTTCTAGTTGCCAAACGACTGCCACCCATCGCTCGCTTTCGTCAGGTAAGAGTACCCGGAACTCTGCCTGATACCGCTCTGCATTGGCATGCCCATAGTCACCGACGATGTTGTCAATATGGCGGCGGTCGGCTGGATGGATACGTTGTGCGACCATATCCATCTTCAGCGCTTCATCCTGGCTAAAGCCGAACAGTCTGCGCCACTCAAGTGATGCCCATAAGTCATCTGTTCTGAGATCGCGTATCCAGGTGCCTATATGGGTGATGTCGCTTGCCATGGCCAGACTCAACTGAATGGCGCGCACATCATTTTCACGGACTTGCAGTCGTTCGGACAGTTGCAGCTCATGCACACGGCGCTCGCGTTCAGTTTCGGTGATATCACGAATGATGGCGATGACGGCATCTTGTGTACACGGCACTACCCGCGCTTCAAATTGCATGTCGTCTCTTCCTGCAACAGTCAGCTCATGCCTGAATTCCTGCAAACGGCCACTGTCCAGCGCCTGCGTGATCGCTTTCATATACTGGTCCGCTACTTTCGCCGGCAAGACATCTGCCACCTTGCTTTGCAGGAGTTGCTTTCTGTCAATTAATAGCATGCCTGGATCTGGTGCATGGACATCAAGATGCCTGCCATCACGGTGGATAGTTAAAATCAGGTCAGGAATGGCTCTAACCAGGGCGCGGTTTTTTGCTTCACTTTCCATCAAGGCCTTTTGCGTCTGTTTTTGCAGGCTGATGTCTGTCACCAGTACAAAAAAACCTCGCACAACCCCATCAACCTTGTGGGCGATATACTGTGCCCAGGTATAGCCGGTGTCGCCATTTGCCTTGATCAGCGTGCGCTCAAAATGCTGGTCTACTCCAGTCAAGACCGCCCTGATATAGGCAAAATTTTTTGAAAACAATTCTGGTCCGAGCAGGTCTCGCATATGTATGCCCTGCATTTGCTCTGACGTGCGGCCAAACCAGGTCAGGTAATGGTGATTGGCGTAAGTACAGATCAGATCGGAATTCCAGTAAGCAACCATGCCAGGAATATTTTCAGCGACCACACTGGCGAAATAAACTCCCTCTGGCTTGTCCATCAAATTGCTCTGTTGCCGTGTGACGTCGGTTAACTGTACTCCAATACAGGACTGGAAATCGCCAGCTTGCAACACAAACAAGCTCAGGTGCAATAACACCAGTTCCCGGTCTGCGCGCATGAACTTCAGTTCGCAAGTTGACGATCCACCTGAGTTGATCAGATCAGTTAATTTTTTAGTAAATGCAATCTGATCTTCAAAAATAAATGTCAACAGGGATTGCCCGGCCACACTCGCTGGTGTGGTTGCCAATAAATTCGCAGCCAAAGAGTTTGCGTGTTTGACCTCGCCATTTGGCGTAATGATCATGCAGGGAATCAGAACTTGCTGGAAAAAAATCCTGTGGCAGTCATGCTCTTCGTCATGTGATTGCAGGGCAAGTTTGAGCGCTGCATTTTCCTGTTCAAGCTGTGCCAAACGCACAAGCAAATTTGCAGTCTGATCGCCATTTTTCGTTATCAGCGGGTCTGGTGAGGTTGTACTTGTATTTGCTTGCATGGCTCTCAAGAGAGTTAATTGTTCAGCTTGCACAAGATAAATCAGGACGTGTTGAGCCACATCAAATTTAGTGTATCACTAGTGGACCGTCACAGTAGCCAGGGCAGGCTTGAGACCAGCAAAATTTACGCATTGTGGCAACATCCATGTATGCTTTCTTGATTAATGCATCTGGAACTGGCACAACATGTCAAAAAAAGATAAATCCATCACCCTCCAGGGCTCCGTGTGGATGACTGTCGATGGTGAAAACTTTGGCGGCAAAGGCCGCATCGCCCTGCTGGCCCAACTGGCAGAGAGTGGCTCCATTACCCAGGCTGCCAAGGCAGTCAAGATGAGTTACAAGGCAGCCTGGGACGCCATCGACACCATGAACAATCTTGCCGGTGAATCCCTGGTCGAAAAATTGACGGGTGGCAAGGGCGGTGGTGGCACCCGGCTGACCAGGCGCGGCGAGCAACTGGTCAGCAATTTCAAGATACTGGAAGAACAGCACCGTCAGTTCATTGCCCAACTGGACAAGCAGGCGGCAGGTATCGCCGACGATCTTTTACTGATCAAGAGAATGAACATGAAGACCAGCGCACGCAATCAATTCCTGGGCAAAGTCAGACACGTCAAACCTGGCGCCATCAATGATGAAATCGAACTCGAAATTGCAGGCAGCCAGAAAATCGTTGCCATTATCACCCATGAAAGTACACAAGAGCTGGGTTTGCACATCGGCACCGAAGCCTTTGCACTGATCAAGGCGTCATCCATCATTCTGATGGATGACGTCAGCAATGCCAGACTATCCGCCCGCAACCAGCTGACCGGCAGCATCAGCAGGATACAACCGGGAGCAGTCAATACTGAAGTCGTGATCGAACTGCCTGGCGGCGCAACCCTGGCCGCCATCATCACCAATGAAAGTGCGACCAGCATGGGGCTGGCCGTTGGCGGCACGGTGACCGGCCTGTTCAAGGCATCAAGTGTGATACTGGGTGTGTCTGGCTGAAGTCATACTTCAATCAAGAGGGCTGGCTTGCAAATCCATATTATCCCTGAACAGCTCTGTCAGCCAGTCAGCAAACACCCTGACCTTGAGTGAAGACATGCGCCCCTGCGGGTATACCAGCGATATGGGCATGGGCGTAGGCGGCCAGTCAGGCAGTACCTCCACCAGCTTGCCGTCAGCCAGGTGCTGGCGCACCTGGTAAGCGCCACATTGCATCAGACCCAGGCCCTGCAGGCCGCAACAGACATTGGCGTCGCCATCATTGATGGCAATTGCACTGCGCATTTCCACCCGCACGACTTTACCATCAACCACAAAGTCCCAGTCAAAGGCTCGTCCGGTGCGGCCAGAAGAATGCTGGATACTGACATGTCCGCGCAAATCTTCCATACTGGTAGGTGTGCCATGACGTGCCAGATAAGCCGGTGTTGCACAGGTTACAAAACGCATATTGCCTATGCGTCGGCCTACCATGGACGAATCCGGCAATTGCCCTACGCGCAGTGCCAGGTCTATGCCTTCCTGCGTCAGGTCCACCATCCTGTCCGTCATGCTGATGACCAGTTCCACATCAGGGTAGGCAGTACAAAAACCGGCAATATGCGGCAGCACCAGGTTATGACCAACGGTGGCCGGCAATTCCACCCGCAGCCTGCCCTTGGGCAGATTGGTCGTGGCGCAATGGAAACTGGTTTCCGCATCGGCAACTGCCGCCAGGATATCGACGCATTTCTGGTAGTAGTCAGCGCCATCCTGAGTCAGCGACAGCTTGCGGGTAGTGCGCAGCAGTAGCCGCGTCCCCAGGAAAGCTTCCAGCTTTTGCATGGTGGCGGTCAGGGCGGCGCGCGGCAGGTTCATGGTCTCTGCCGCCTTGGAAAAACTGTTCGCCTCGACAATTCGAACAAAGGTTTGCATTGCCTTTAATCTGTCCACGGCATCGCCTCAGTATTGATTGTTCATATAAAATGAAAAGTACAGGCTTATTATGCACTAATTATCTTTTAATGCATTTTGGCTACAATGCGTCCATTCGATATTGATAGCAATATCAATCCATCCCCGAAAGGACGTCTCCATGAACCACACCACTAATTCCATATCAGCGGATGCTGATCACCCTGACATTTCCAGTGGCATGGTCATGCTGCTGGCCTTTGCCTGCGGCCTGATCGTTGCCAGCCTGTATTACGCCCAGCCCCTGGTCAGCCTGATCAGCACAACCATCAAACTGTCACCCCAGGCAGCCGGCCTGGTTGTGACGCTGACGCAAATCGGCTATACCCTGGGCCTGCTGTTCATCGTACCCCTTGGTGATTTACTGGAAAACCGCAGGCTGATCTTCATTGCGCTATTGTTTACATCCGCCATGCTGTTGCTGGCCGCTTTCAGTACCACAGCCTGGATGTTTTTGATCGCGGCCCTGGGCATAGGCCTGGGTTCGGTCGCAGCGCAGATACTGGTGCCATTCGCCGCGCATTTGTCGAAAGAAGCAACGCGTGGGCAAACCGTCGGCAAAGTGGTCAGTGGTTTATTAATGGGCATCATGCTGGCCCGCCCGGTGTCGAGCCTGGTGGCTGACCATAGTAACTGGCATGTCGTATTTGGCGGCGCTGCCGTACTGATCATCATCCTGGCCCTGGTATTGCGCGCCCGTTTGCCGGTTCGCATGCCCAGCTCACCCATGTCTTACACTGGCCTGATTTCATCCCTGTGGCAACTGCTCATCAGCACACCGGTGCTGCGCCGCCGTGCTGCCTATCATGCCGGCCTGTTTGCTTCATTCAGCCTGTTCTGGACTGTCGTCCCGATGGAACTGGCCGGCCCGCAATTCCACCTGTCACAAACCGGCATCGCCATCTTTGCCCTGGTGGGCATGGCCGGTGCAATCGCCTCGCCGATCGCTGGCCGCCTGGCCGACGCCGGCCACACACTCGCCGCTACCGCTGTCGCACTGCTGCTGGGTATGGCAGGCTTCATCCTGCCGCTGTGTGCACCCAATTCCAGAGAAATCGCACTGGCCCTGCTGGTGATCGCCTCCATCATCCTCGACATGGGCGTCGCCGCCAACCTGGTGCTGGGCCAGCGCGCCATCTTCAGCCTGGGCGCAGAAATCCGCAGCCGCCTCAACGGTATCTACTTCGCCCTGTTCTTTGCAGGCGGCGCAGTCGGTTCAGCCTCCGGCGGCTGGGCATTCGCCAACTACGGCTGGCAAGGCGCCTTGCTGCTCGGCCTGGCATTCCCGGCAGTCGCCCTGCTGGTGTGGGTGTTTGAACTGGTGGAGAGATTGCAGGTGGACAGAGCCAAGCTGGCTTGATGATTTTCGAGGGAGGGTCGGGCACAAACTGCTAATGCAAGGAGTATTGAGCCTGGCTCGTTATTTCAACGAATAGCCCGGGATTTCCAAGTCTTTATTATTTTCCCAGAATACGCGTTGACTGAAATAGATTTCATCTCTTTAGTATAGCCATCGTCTGATACGGTTTTGGTAAATTCCCAGGCCAATGTATCGAATTTTTCATTGTATTCCAACCGGACAGTCATGTTTTTTTCGAACAGACCTTTCTTGACGATGGTGCCGTCTTCATTGTATTCGAGCTCGTAAGCCATATTCTTTTCAAGAAACCCTTTCCTGGCAATGGTGCTCATTAATTCTTTAAAAGAATGAAAGACTTGCTTATCTGTTGAGTTGGCATAAGCGGGAAGATTAATTTCTCTTATCGTACTTGCGTCAGATCTGAGCCAGATTTCAGCAGGGAAGATTAATTTGGGTGTTCCTGGCAATTCGAGATCGAAGTGCAATATGTATGCCGGGATTTCCCATTTGTAGTTTTTGGAGTTTGGTTCTGTTCTACGTAACTCTTTTGCGTCTATAAGCTGACCACCTGCAAATTTCAAATTTGCGTATTGAACTCCTCCCAGGCGTCTCTTCAGATGCTCTGTGAGTCGTTCGAGTACTGGCAAAGGTATATCCGCCAGCGATTTTGGTTCTTTAGGCTGGTAATTGCCGAACGAAACCATGCCATGTCCAAATGACTCTGGAATGACTTCTGCAAACACGGAGCAAGTTAGTTGAAGCAAACAAGTGAGAAAAAGTAGTCGTGCCATATGAGTGTTTTTCATCATCGAGAATTTGCAATGCTTTCAATGTGGTCGCCTATATTGGCGCAGGCTGCAACTAAAGCTTGTATATAAGCATCTCTTACCCTGAGCACCAAGTCTTGCTTATTTTTTTTGTATTGTATTGCAAAATTTTAGTTTTGTATAACAAAACCACATCAACGACAAAATCGGCGCTAATGTCGTATGAACATCGGTGCTGCCATTAAACAACTACGTCTCGCAAAGAAACTCACTCAGGAAGAACTTGCTGAGAGGGCGAACACGTCCAAACCTAATATTTCAAATCTCGAAAGAAATGCACAAGGGTTCAGTCCGGTGATACTGAGCAGCCTCGCCAAAGCGCTTGAAATCAAAGTGTCAGAGATATTCCTTCTGGCGGAAGAAATTGGCGATCCGGTCGGGGCTGGCACAAACCTTGAAGGCGCTTCAGCCATGACTGCTGACGAAACCAAAGACCAGGAAAACCTGCTGGCTTTGTATGTCAAGCTGCCCCCGAAAAAACGTGCCGCCCTGCTGACATTTTTGACCTCGTGGATGAACAGCGAAGAGTAGTACCCGTCTGTCAAACGCTTGCCGACAAATATTCTTGACGCTTGAAGCCTGCATTACCAGCCCATCCATCAATCCTGCATTTCCCTTAAAACAGTCCTCTTACTAAAGACGCCCGCGCATGCGGCGCGCGATTTTAGCAATGATTTTTTAAGGAAAGTGGATTATTGCAAAAAAATATATATTTAACTTTATTTTGCAATTTGAATTATCTTTCGGTTATGATTTTCTGAATATTCAACGCCATGCAGTAGAAAATATTGCCGTAGATAAAAGAAGATGCACAGCAGAAATAATCAAATTAACAGATTTAAGGGTTCTCGATGACAACATCGAACCCTTTATTCCGCCCCGAAGTCACAGCCACATTAGGTAGTCAGTGGATGGGAGCCATCCGCCTCAACCAGCCAGTTTCTGCCAGCCTGGTAGCGATTGCTGCCCTGCTCATTGCCGCTGCCTTGATCGCTTACATCAGCTTTGGCAGTATCACCAAAAAAGCCCGTGTTACAGGTATCACTGTTCCTGCAGGCGGCCAACTGAGCGTGGCGGCACCGAATGCCGGTATCTTGCTAACCACCCACATCAAGGAAGGCGAACAGGTCAAAGCCGGGCAAGTCCTGTTTACCATCAGCACAGAACGTCAGAACAGCCAGGGTGAAATCACCGCCCTGGTCGCCCAGCAACTCGCCACCCGCGCCGACAGCATGGCCGCAGAACAACGATTGCGGCAGAATCAGTATCAGGAGAAAAAGCAGGCATTGCAGCAAAGATTGCTTAACCTGTCCCAGGAGCAGACCCAGCTGGAACAGGAACTGCTGCTGGCCCAGCGCCGCCAGCAACTGGCCCAGCAAAGCCTCAGCAAGTACGAAACCCTGCAAACCAATGGCTATGTTTCTGCCGCCCAGACCCAGCAAAAGCAGGAAGACCTGCTCGACATCAGCACCCGCCTGAGCACCTTGCAACGGAACAAAACCCAGTTACAGGCCAGCCAGATCGCCCTGCAATCAGAACTTGATACCTTGTCCAATAGCCTGGCGACAGACCTGACACAAATAGAAAGAGCCAAAGCCAGCCTCAAGCAAGAAGCAGCAGAAAACGCCAACCGCCAGGCAGTACAAATCACCGCCGCCCAGGCAGGCACGGTCACCGGTCTGACCAACCAGCCAGGGCAAGCCATCAATGCCGGACAAGTACTTGCCAGCCTGCTACCTGCAAATGACACTGCCCAGGCTGGTAACAAAGAGAGTAAGTTCAGTGAACTGGAAGTACATTTGTATGCGCCCAGCCGTACCGCAGGTTTCATCACACCCGGCCAGCAGGTACTGATACGCTATGCCGCCTTTCCTTACCAAAAGTTCGGCCTGCACAAGGCAACGGTGACGGACGTCAGCCGCACCCCGTTCGCCCCAGCAGAATTACCACAGAACCTGGCAACCACGATCCTGAGCAATGCCCAGCAAGCCATTAACGGTTTCAACACAAACGAAGCGCTGTACCGCATCAAGGTCAGACTGAATTCACAAAGCATCAATGCCTATGGACAGGCACAGGCGATAAAACCAGGCATGACACTGGAAGCAGATGTATTGCAAGACAGGCGCAGGATTTGGGAATGGGTGCTGGAACCGGTGCTGGCCATGACCCAACGTGCGTAGACTGGCAGCAAGAAAAAAGTGTGGGAAAAGAATTTCAGGATTCGATGCTGAGCCGTTGGGAAAACCCGACAGACTCAGCCCGAAAAACCGCTCAAGGTGTTCGAGACCTGGGGCGGAGCAGTAAAACCATGCCATGAGGTATGGTTCAACCCAACCATGTATAGGAGTATCACAAAATGCGTTTGATTACAAATGAAGAATTGTCTTATGTTTCTGGCGGCGACGGCATTGCAGAAGATGGGCAGAGAGATGCGAATGCTGCCCGTGGCGGTGTTGGTATCAATGACGATATGCAAATGAACCCAGGTGTAGTTATTGCAGCGGTAATTGCTGGTGGTGCTGCAATCATCAGTGCAGTAATTGCCTATTTCAAAGATCCCGCACCTGCGGCCCCCGTTGCCTCTAAAGTTACGGTGACAACTTATGAATGTACAAACAGCAAGGTCGACGGAGAGCAGATATGTACAGTTACAGGACAAGTTGTAACTGAAACTCAATATGTGAAACCTTAAGTAATAGGTTATAAAGAGATTGGTTGTATGACCGATCTCTTTGGTTTTCCAATAAGGCAGGCATTGAGCGAGTCACCAAATTAGTTGACAGTTATGAAGTTTTTGAAAGCCATTACTTCTATCTAATACATTGAATTATGAACAACACAGCTTATCAAGAACTCTCTGCACTCTACAGAACTCCGATCTTAAAAAAAATCAAAGTTGTTTTTGCCATAGTGATCGCACTCACCATTATTGCCTGCAAAAGAAATCAAAAGGATATTGATTGGAAAACAGAACTCTCCCAGCTTGGCCCGATGGGCGAGGCGTATATGAGAATGGCTAGAAAGGATTGTATTGGCAAGTGTCAATGGACGAGATTATCTAAAAACACGCTGAAATTTGAAGGCACCATTACGCATGAATCATATGACGAATTCATGCAAAAAATTAATGACGATATAAGTGAAGTGGTTGTGAACTCTGCAGGAGGGTCAGTCACTTCTGGTCTCAAAATTGCAGCCGAAATACAAAGAAGAAATTTAAATGTTGTCGTAAAAGGATATTGCGTTTCTTCGTGCGCAAATTACTTGTTTTTGTCAGGGAATAGAAAAGAAATTGATGGGGTCCTGGGCTTCCATGGAAATGCTCGTGCCTTGACCAAGGATATATGCAAAGAAAATGATGATGACCAACAGTGCAAAAATGGTATTAAAGAGAAGGCTTTTTTTGAATCCATTGGTATGTCAAATTTGCTTTTTGATGTGACCCAAAGTTTAGACAAAGGCATGCAAACAGGAATAGCCTATGTGTACTATGCACCAAGTGCAAGCACCTTAAGAGAGCTGGGAGTAAAAGGAATAGTTGGTGATCAAAACAAAGACTATTTAAAGCAAATGAAAAATTACTATGACGAATTTGGATTGCCAGAATTTTCAGTTGCAACAGACCCCAATCCCACAATATTAAAAAAACTAAAAGAGACACAAATTTCGTCAGCGAAGTAAGCACCATATTAAGAAAAGTGCTAAAGAT
>NZ_JAKZHX010000018.1 GCF_022568815.1 Undibacterium paludis
TAGGCTGTATGTATTCAGCATCATTCAATCGCCCCGTTAAACCTTCTTTCACTAAGCTCATTTAGCCAGACTTCATAGATCGGTAAACATCTCGCCCAAAAGTCGCGTCTCGTCATACGGAATCTCAGCTTCACTTGCCACAACCCTGTCCTGTAACCCATATTGCTACCTCGTGCGATACAGGCTACTTGGCCATAGAAACCTACTTCCAACCCGTTCTGTCTGCCCTTGCTTTGAGGTGGGCATTGACGCTCAGTTTGCTGAACATGCTGACTTTTTACTTTTTTGCTCGGGATATTTCTGCGTAGCTCGTGCGGTGCGTGGGGCGTGCCGTTTTGGCTTCGCCGTCGCCGAGTCTGGAAAAACAGTGGGGATATAAAAGAACCATCGTCACTCTGAAAACATCGCCCCCACCTGGTCCAGCCAGGTTTTGCGCTTGGCATCAGTGGCGTGGCTGACGGGTGACAGGGCTAGCCACTTTACCTTGCGTACGCCGCACTTGAGCAACGTGCCACGTACCAGTGCTCGTTGAACGGCGTTGCCATACAGCCAGCGATAAGCCCATTTGGGGGTGTTCATGGTTGTCACGATGACTGCCCGCTGGATATGGGTCAGGTGCCCCTTTAAACCTATCCTGGCTGGCTCGTAGGCCCAGCCCTTGGTGAATACCTTGTCGATAAAACCCTTGAGCAGGGCTGGCATGACTTCCCACCAGATGGGGAAAATGAATACCAGTTGCTGGGCAGCGTCGATGCGGGCCTGGTAGGCTGCAACGGCCGGGTCTGCGCTTTTTCCGCCAGCGTATACGGCCAGGTCGTGGCCGCGCATGATGGGGTCAAAATCTTCCTTATCCAGATGCAGACGGTCCACGGTATGGCCTGCTTGTTCGAGTTGCTGTACTACGCGGTCGTACAGGGCATGGCAATAACTCCTGGAATAGGGGTGGGCCAGAATGACTAATGTTTGCATGTTTTCGCTCCTTCAAAATTTGTGATGGAGCGATGATGTATCCCGGGGGACACATCGTCATTAACATATGTTCAGGCGGTGCTGTCAGGCGGTATATTTTTTAGCTTGCGGCGGATTCGGCTCAGGTGTACGGCGCTCACGCCCAAATAAGAGGCAAGAATGTGTTGGGGGATGCGTTCCAGCTGGTGTGAGTGCGTAGCCTGTAGGTTGAGGTAGCGCTGGGTGGGGGAATCTGCAATGGCGCTGGTGTAGAGCTTGACGTAATGAAAAAGCCGCTGCTGTGTCAATGCCAGCAGGTCGGCTTGCAGGGTTGACTCATTCTTGATGCGCGCCTTAATGATGCTTCCCTCCAGTACGTGCACATGACAGGCTTCCATGGTGATCAGGTGCATGGCACTGGGATTGCCGGACATCAGACTTTCCAGTGAACTGACGACATCACCTTCAAAGAAGAATTGTGTCGTGGTCTCGCGCCCTTGTGAATCAATGACGTAGAGCCGCGCGGCGCCTTGTTCTATCAGGTATAGTCGCTGCGCCACTTCACCGGCGCGTAACAGTAGCTGTTGCGCCTCGTAATGACGACGCGTGCCAAGTTCAAGGAAGCAGGTTTGCAGGGCATTCATGGTGAATCACCGCATTATTTTTAGCGGTGTGAGGTTGATTGGACAGATTTATGACCGGATAGATAATGATAATATAAGGTAAAAATCAATTGTTTTTCCAGCTTCGCAGTTCATGGTCATTTCTGGTCTTTTTCACGATCAGTTGAATCGCGCAAAGCTGATTGCTCAGGGTCATTATTCTCATTAATAAACCAATGCGCTCAGGCGCTGTCAATTTATGTCTATCATATTTCATGGACCACTGAAGGTCCATTTCGGTCAGTTCTATGTCTTGCCTACGGGTTCATGTGGTGTGGAACTGGATGATGCGTTTCGCGGGCAAGCCAATGGATTGTGCGGCGCGGCTGTGCCGGGGTCACTTTTTCTCATCACGGGGCTGCATACCGGTGAAGTCGAGTTTACCCTAGAAGTCCTGGATGCTGAGCCGCCTATTGACGACAGATGGGAAGAAATTGTCGAAGTATCTCTGGATGTTGCTGAACTGCCGGTGCTATTGGAGAGTTGGGGTGGTGATGTGATATGTGAGACTCCTGTTGGCAAGGGATGTTATCGCGTACGCTACTGTGCTCTTGCTATGGATGAAGGCCATGAATCACTGGGCGAGGATGGAATCGTCGATTTTTATCGCTTGTCCGTCTGGCCATCCCCAAAAACCGGTGATGTCGTCGTGAAGCAGACATCGCAGAGTGCCCGTTACTGGCATGAGACTGTGCGTAGTTTTTAGGTGCTGCAATGGATTTATTCTGGTCTGCTTGAGTGTCATGGATGTAAAGAAGCAGCAGCCGATTCTTACTTTTTATGGAATACATGAAACGACTTCACATCAGTACTCCCATCAGCGTGGATGCGCTCAATCAGATGGTGCCGAATTTGACGGCTTCTCTCCATACGTATCTGATGGTACGCAAGCGACCTTTATCTGCAAAAACTATCCATCTCCTTTGCATACTGATCAGGGTATGTTGCATACTTGGTTTGCTCTTGTCTTCGCTTCTTTTATATTGGGGTCAGCCTTTTCGCCCCATTTCGATTCAATTTGGAGTAATGATCTCTTTTCTCGTGCTGCTTTTGCTGTTTTGGGATAGCAATAAAGCGCAGCAAGGGCGGCTTGCTTTTCGCTCTTCTGTCCTGCATTGGTCCGCAAGAACGAGGGCAAGCGGTATATTGAAGACGGCAAAGAAAAGTGCGCCTTTCCATGCAGAGTATGATTTTCGTGGTGATACCGTGGTTTACCACAGGGCTGGTGCAGAGAAAGCAAGTTTTGTCTGGAGCAGAAAACTGACAGGGTTTCTATTGGTTGGGCATGGTTATACGCTGCTTTTCAAAAAAGAAAAATCCCTGAATCCCTATGCCATCTTTCTGCATGAGGCCGATGACGGTTTGCTGCCATATCTGGAAGAGCTGGGAATAAAGAAGCTCGCCATTGCCGCTGGCAATGCCTGAATGGGCGGCTGATAAAACCTACCCCAGCCGTTCCAGCACAAAATCCACAAAACTGCGCACCTTGGCGCTGGGTCTTTTTTCTGGCCGGCGTACGATGTGCAGCGGGCGCGTTGGCAGTTCCCAGTCGGGCATGAGTGTGGTCAACTGACCTGATGCGATGTGTTCTTCCAGCAGGCTGTCTGCCTGGGCGATGATGCCCAGGCCGTTCAGGGCGGCGGTGAGCAGGGCCTGGCCGTTGTTGCAGACGAATGCGCCTTGTACGGGGACGGTGATGCTGTCTTCAGCTTGCGTAAAGCGCCACGCGTGATTGGGTCCCCAGTCGCCAAATGCCAGGCAGTTGTGTTGGGCCAGTTCGGAGGGATGTGCCGGTGTGCCATGGCGCATCAGGTAGGCCGGGCTGGCGACGGCCAGCATGCGGGCAGGGCGCAGGGAGCGGGCGATCAGGTCGGTGTCATGCAATGCGCCTGAGCGAATGGCGACATCGACGGCTTCTTCAGCCAGGTCAACGACGCGGTTGTTGAGGGTCAGGTCTATCTTGACCTGTGGGCAGGCGAGGGCATAGGCGCTGATGACCGGTACCAGTCTTTGTACGCCATAAGAAACCGGCGCGCTGACGCGCAGCAGGCCCTGCGGTACGGCGCGCAGGTTTTCGGCAACCTGGTCGGCCATTTCCACGCTGGCGATGACGTCGCGGCAGCGCTCCAGGTAGTTGATGCCTATCTCGGTCAGGGCGTGCTTGCGGGTGGTGCGTTCCAGCAGGCTGGCGCCGAGTTGTTGTTCCAGCGCACGCACATGCTTGCCGACCATGACAGCGGACATGTCCAGTATCTGTGCGGCGGCGGCAAAGCTGTCTGAAGTGGCGGCCACGATGAAAACTTCCATGCTGCGCAATTTATCGCTCATCGTCTGTGATTCCATTCAAAACAAAAAGTTACGAATGTCGTAATGGTAGCAGTATTGAGTCTGATTCGTGCTTGTTCAATAATTAATCCATGACAGACGCAAGTGCATTGAGGCAGTTGCGTTGACTGTCAGTTTTATGGATAGAGGAGAGCAACATGGCAGCTTATGCAATTGGTTCTATGACAGTGAACAATACCGACTGGCAAAAAGAGTACGGTGAAAAAATGCCGGCGCTGATACAAAGACATGGCGGGCGCGTCCTGGCCAGGGCGCCTGCAACACAGCTTGAGGGCAGTGCTGCTTTGCCTACGGTCGTGGTGATGATCGAGTTTCCATCTACAGCGCAGGCACAGGCCTGGTACGATGATCCTGAGCATCAGCCCCTGAAGCAACTGCGCGGCACCGGCGCCAACCTGGAAATGCTGCTGGTGAACGGTCTGTAAGCGCAGGTTGCTGACGTATTGTCCTGCTGTGCGAACTTGTCTTGGCGGGGCAGGGGAGGTGGGCTGTGACAGTCCACCCGTCCGCAGTTTTCGTCATGCACGGAAACTAAGATATCATTCTGAACATAGTTGCGTAGGTGTCATCACGAAGGTGCCACAAACGCATCGCGATTCGGACAGGTCAGCAAAAGCATATTCAGGCAGTCTGCTGGCTGACATTGCTGGCACCGTGAACGGTAGCTGGTTCGAATCGCATTTTGTTTAAAAAATCATGAATGATATCCAATGAAATCCAGATTGAAAAAATTGTCCCTGCTGTTGGCGGCTACTGCCACCTTGTTCAGTACCCAGGCTTCTGCAATGGGCATGTTGAGGTCCAACGACACCCTGATCATGTATGGTCATGTTGAACCTGCCGATAGTGAGCGGTTTCGCCAGCAAATGGCCAAGGGCGACATCAGGCAGATCGTGCTCAGCGAAAGCCCTGGCGGTGACATGCGCGCCGCCTATACGATTGCCGACCTGATCACCAAAAACAATATACATACTGCGGTGCAGGGCAACTGCTATTCTGCCTGCGCCATGATCTTCATGGCGGGTACAGAGCGGCAGATGGTGGCGGGCAAGAAGCTGGCGAGTACCCGCCTGGGCTTCCATGGCCCGCATAACAAGCAGACCCATGAGGTTGCCAGGGCAGCCATTCCGCATTTGCGTGAATGGCTGTTGAAGGCAACCAATGGCAAGTTCCCGGAAGAGATACTCGACCGTGCCATGAACATAGACCGCGCCGGTGACATGATGATTTTCTACTACCCTGGCGAGGGCATGTACAATGACATCCGTTTTTGTACAGAAGGGTCTTTGCGCTGCGAGAGTGTCAAAGGCCATAACGTCGTCAGTGTAGGCGTATTGACGACGGCAGAGCTGCTTGATCTTGAGAAGCTGTCACCCAAAACGGCGGAAGAGAAAAAGCCGGAGTAAGTACAGTTTGCGTCTCTGATTTTCTGGTCTGCATCTGAACGGGGGAGTATGTCTGGTCCTGATGAAACAGTCATTGAGCTGAGCAAGTCCAAATTGCGCGGTGTGGTCGCGGGCGCGCTGGTTTTTGTGGCAGCCAGTATCTGGATGGTGCAGATGGATGCGGCACAGGTGGCCGAAAAGGGTTTGGTCAATGATGTCGTGATCATGCACGGCATAGGCTGGGCGGGGCTGGTGTTTTTCGGCCTTTGTGGTTTTGCCGGTTTGCTGAAAATCATTGACCGCAAGCCTGGCCTGGTGCTCAGCCAGGCAGGCATACACGATAACAGCAGCTATCTTGCTGCCGGCCTGATACCGTGGTCTGACATTACCGGGTTATCTGTGTTTGAAGTGTCTGGCCAGCGTGTGATGGTGGTCAATGTCCGCGACCCTGAGCGCTATATCAGTCTTGGCAGCCTGCCCAAGCGGGCCTTGAAGCGCATCAATCACCGGCTATGCGGCAGCCCAGTCGGTATCGCCTCCAACTCACTGAAACTGGGGTTTGAAGAGCTGCTCGATACAACGGGCCGCTACCTGCAAAAATATGGCGGCCGCTATTGAGGCTTGCCGCTATTTTGCATCCGTGGTTGCCTGCACGACGGCAATGATGGGGCCAAGGTCAACGGTGGCATCGTTCCTGTTCAGTTCAGTTGAATAGATGCCTGAGATGTTGCCGTCGAGGTAAAGCGCATCCTGGCAATGCAGTTCATCGCGAAAGAATTGCGCCATTTCATACAGGTTGACCGGCTGCTCGGTGATTACAAACAGGGCCTTGTTGCCGACCACGCCAACGCCATTGCGCTTGAGGCGTGAAGTAGAATTCTCTTTGAATGCCGGATGGATCACGCCTTTGCGCAGCAGCAGGGGGCCGGACTGTGTCGCCAGTATGGTCTTAGCCGCCAGTGGTGGGTATTCTGATGATTCAACCACCATCGGGCCGGATTGGGTCAGCAAAAAGACGCCATTGGGCTTCAGGAAAAAATTGCCGTAAGCATCGCCAAGATTGAGTGGTGTGAGCTGCTGGCCCTGTTGCACATACAGTCCTACAGGTGAGTAGTCGGCATGATACATGCCGGCATTCATGGCAAAGCGCAATTCTTTGCCCTGGCCCGCCAGCCAGGTTTTGAGGCGGTCAAACTGCTTGAAGCCACGGTCCTTGTCATCGCGCAGGTACAGTTGTAATTCTTCTGTCGTGGTGTCGACGGGGATGACGGTGAAACGCGGGTCGGCAGCCTGGCATGTCAGGCTGAAGAGCAGGCAAAGCAGGGAGGTGGTGATCAATCTCAAAGCGTTCCCCGTTTTCAGGTAAGCAGCATCATCCCGGCCATTCCGGGGGCTGCCTGCATTTTACCCGCACAGTGTCTTTTTCAGGATAGAACTTGATGGCTTGTTTTTTTGGATTTTCTTGCTTAGCGCATTGCTGTCGATGATAGCTGCATCTGATTATTTTTATAGGTATACAGGGTGATGGCAGCTTGCCGTAAATCGCCGTTTGAATCAAAAGAAATGCGGCTGGTTATACCGTCAAAGCTGATGATCCGCAAATAGCCAAGATAAGCGGATGGTTCTACCGAATCGGCCTTTATCATGGCGTAGATCAGACTGGTGGTGGCGTCATAAGCATAAGGGGCGTAGGTAATCCAGTTTTTGCCAAAACGCTTTTTAAAGTTCTGTTCGAATGAATCAATCAAAGCTATCTTGTCTGGATATGTTGCGCCAGGGACGCTGCAAAATACTTTATCATCCTGGATACTGTAGTACGCCAGTTTTCCTAGTTCACGAGAACATATCTTTTCCGTGCCGACGAATTTCGGGAACATGCCTTGTTTCGCCAGTTGCGACAGCAATGGCCCGGCCTGTTCGTCCCGGCCGGTAAAAAAGATCAGATCGGGATTGGCGGTTTTGAGGGCTGCGATCTCATTATCGAAACTGACGGCATCGAGGGACACGGTTTGCGTGCTGACCAGGGTATTACCATTTTTTTCGGCGACGTCTCTGAAAAGATTACCTGCGCTCATAGCATAGGAACTGCCGTCACGAATGATAGCGATTTTTTTTGCAGGCAGATTACGGGTCGTTTCTTTGGCCAGCAGGACAAGCGCAGTTTGTTCGTCCGTGATTGTTCTGAAGGCGGTAGAAAATCCCTGGCGGGTGTATCTGGCGCTTCTGGTTGCAGGTGAAATTTGTGGCACGACCGCTTCAAAATATACTTTGGACGCCTCAAGGGATGCATTATTGCCGAGATGCCCGACTACACCCTTGACGCCACGAGCCAGCAGACGTCTGGCTGCGAGTGGTGCTTCCTCAGCATCACCTTTGTCATCCTCAGTGACCAGCTCAAACTTGACCGGGCGCCCCTTGATCACAATATTGGTTGCGTTGGCATATTCGATGGCTAGACGGGCACCGTTTTCGCTATCGAGTCCCGATTCAGCATATTTGCCAGTTGTTGGCGCTACATGGCCTATGCGTACCACCAGAGGAGCTTGTGAGCCAGAGTCTGGTGTGGCTGTCTGTGGCGTGCCGGTTTGCTGGGGTTTTCTTTCTGTGTCTGCCCTTTGTGTAGTGGCTGGGCGGCTTTTTTTCTCTCCTCCCTCACCATAAATCAGATAGACAGCATTTTCTGCCATCTCTGCAATGTCTTCCCTGGATTTGACGGTTTTTGCCGGCGCCTGGGGTAACAGGTCCCTGACGGCCTTGGTACTTGATACCATCGCCAGCAGGTATTGAACTTTTACAGCAAAGTTGACGTTTTGTGCAATCGAGCCTTTCTGCATCATGTATTCGTCACTGAGCTTGGAGGTGATGACGCCGATGACTGCGCCATGATTATCCAGTAAAGGCCCGCCAGAATTCCCGGACTGTATGGGCGTACTGATCTGCAGGAAACGAATATCGCCGCCCAGGCCGCTTTCTGCCGTGATGGTGCCATTGGTAAATTTTGATTCCGGCCCCTGTACATCGATATTGGGGAAACCCAGTGTCGAGACATCTGATCCTTTGCGTGTACGTGGCGAATTGTCCAGGTACAGCGGTGTTGTTTTTTCGTTGATATTGAGGATGGCCAGATCATTGTAGGGATCAACTGCCACAATCTCGGCACGATGTGGTTTCTTGTACTGATCAAAGGCAAAGATTTTGTCAAGGTTCCGCACGACATGGTAATTGGTGACCAGGTGCCCGCTCCTGGTGATGGCAAAAGCAGTTCCCGAAGAAGCGAACTCAGCTTCTTCGGCATGTGCCGGGGAATTGAATACAGTGCTGAAAACGAACAGGCAGAGAAAAACAATGACGCTATTTTTTTTAAAAAGAGAAGGCATGTCCAGGTCGTCTTTTAACAATGAGGTGAAGAAAGGATAAAAGGCAGGCGGCAAGTTACAGCCAGTATTGCGTAAAACGGATATGGCAACAAGTATACTTGAGATGACGTGGATTGGTTTTAACCTGCAACAGATATCTTTGCAGATTCTCAGGAGGATTGGTCGTTATCTGTATATGCTTTCCGCGTGTGTAACGGGCAAGCATGGCAGGGCTCGCTTCGATAGCGTTGACCTGGCAATCCTGATGTCACAACAGCTGCTCTTGAGTACAGTTCAGGTAATGGAGAGAAGACTGTCTGAACACGGATTCGTGCACTGCCAGATCAGGAGCTGGCCCTGGTTCTTGCCTTGCATCGGGTTTCTCTTTGCTCTATGTTGAGCAAGGTTTGCTGGAAAGGATTTTTCCAGTCGTTGCCATAGAGGGGCGTTCTGCATAGCTGCTCGTCGCTGACGGGTCTGCCAGCTTTGGCTGCAGCGGTTTTGGCTTTGCGCTGTGTTTCTTGCAAACGCTCACTGAGCTTGCTGGCTTCGGTCTGTTCGCCCAGGGCGCGCAGACTTTCTATCAGCATCAGGTCAGCCTGGTAATTGCTGATGGGTTGATTGCGCGACAGGAAAAAATCAATCCACCAGGTTCCTGTACCTGGCGCTTTGACGTTTTGCAGCGCGACAGCTTCGGCCCTCGCCTGAACAAAATCTTTTTGCTGCAAGGCCATCATCCATCTGATCTGATGACTGGTGCGAACCAATTCTTCATTCTGGATGCCAGGTTTATTTCTTTTGGCCGTCCCCTTGGCTGGGGCGTCAGTTGTGGCATTGATTGCCTGTGCCAGCAGTTTGCCAGCTTCATCAAATTTCTTTTTGCCTGCCAGTATCCAGGCCATGTCCGTGTTTGCGGTCTGACAAAAGAAATTATTGGCGAGTTTGCCGGCACATTCATAGTCATTGTAAGCGGCCTGCAATTCATGCTCGGCTTCTTCAATGCTGCCAGAACGATAGTAGCCACGGGCCAGCATCTGATGCGCGCCGAAAAGTTGGGTATCACCGGGGTGTTTGTCTTTGGCGAACAACTTGACGACTTCCTGTTTGAGCGCCAGTTGTGACGGGTTGTCGGGATCATAGTCACGCGCCTGCAAGACTTCGGCCAGCAGGCGGGCGTCATTTTTATCGCCGCCACTGTTGTTCAGGCGGGTGCGTAAAATGGCCTCTGCCTCTTGCAGGTAGTTGGCGATGTCTGCCTGGTTTTTCTTCTCGTTTTCCGGCTCGTCCTCACCAGCCCAATTGCCCAGTGCATGGGCCATGGATAAGGCGGCATCGGCATGCTGGTATGTCGCCTGTACCGAATTATTGTTTTCTGCGTAGTAGATTCTGGCAATGCGCAGGGCGTCTTCCGGGTCGCTGTCCGAGGCTTCTTCGATTGCCGCCTTGATGGTGGCGACACGTGCTTCACCTTGTGCGGCGTTGAGTTTTTCTGCACGGGCCTGGCGCATGCTGTTCTTTTCTTCTTCCCATGAAGCGGCGCCGGTCTTTGACTGGTCGACAGGAATATCAGGCAGGGCCTGACCTGAAGTCGTCGCCAGCAAGCTTGAGCCGCCTTGTGCCGCCAGGCTCAGCGTCGGGCCTGGTGACAGTATCAGCAGGGCGATAATGGCAGCAATGGGTAGCATGATACTGGCCAGGTAGATACCAAGGCCGGTTGCGCTTTCTTTCCAGCCGGGCAGGCGTCCAAGGTAGCGTGGCAGCAGGGCCTGACCAATTGCCAGTTTGCTGGTGAAGCTCCATTTGATGAACTGGGGCTGCTCAAGAAAATCAAATAATTCCGCGACGGCGACAGCAAACTTTCTGTCTTGTTGTGGCGCTACATTCTGCTTTTGCAGTAGCGAAGCTGTTCTGGCCAGTTTGTACTGAAACTGCGCAGCGATCAGCATCAGTATGCCGATGGCAGGCAAAACGCGGTCATTGATGTACAAGCCGTAGGCCAGGATCGCCATGCCGCTTGCCAATGAAAATGCAAAACGCAACCAGGGCAGGCGGGCGATCAGCAATAAGTCAATGACGCGGCCACCATCAAGTGGCAGCACAGGCAGCAGATTGAAGCCATTGACCAGCAAGGCAGCCATGATGGCCATGCTCAGATAGGGGCCGGTTGTACTTGTGAGCAGGTCCGGTTGCCAGACCACCAGCGCGGCTGCTGCCAGCGCCAGCATAATGCCGGGCATGGGTCCGGCCAGGTAGACCAGCATATGTGTCAACGGCCTGGCTTCATGTTTCTCGCCACTGGTGACACCGCCCATGCCAGGTACAAAAAATACCTGCACGTCACGAAAGCCGGACAACTTCATTGCTGCCCAGTGGCCCGCTTCATGCAGGGCAATGATGGCGGCAATCACCAGCGCACCTGTCAGTCCCCAGAGGTAACTACCCAGCGCCATGAAAAATACGGCGGATACAAACAGCATCGATAGCTGATACCAGCGCGGCGCCGACATGGAACGTAGTGCGCATAGGGTACGCACAAAAGAATAACGGTCGCGCGCCTGACGGACTGCCTGCACATCGGCTGCACTCATACTACTGGCTGAACCCATGCCGGTTTTGCTCTTGCGCCAGCCACCCTTGCGCAAACTCCAGACCATCTTTAGTGCAGGCCAGAAGCGAAAGCCATAAACCGGTTCGTCACCGCGCTGTCCACGCTGATAAACCTTGCCTTCTCTTTCCAGCCGCACCAGCCAGCGTTCTGCCAGGTTCTGTGCAATCTCCGGCGCATCGACCGGATCTGTACGCTGCACAGTAATCAGTTCGCGTACATGCAGATGGGTTGCCAGTTGCCCTGCGAAATCACTGCTCTTGTCATTGATGACAGTGACACGGCCAGGGTAGGGCACGACGGTATTGAGAGTACCGTTCAAGGTCAGCAGGGCACGGCCATCGATATAGGTATTCCACAAATAAACTGTGTAGAGGCGTTGTTCGTAAGGCGATTCGCTGGGATAGACTTCAGCATGAACATCCTGTGCAAGATGATGATACACGTCACAATAGCTGGCCGGGACATCGCCAGCAGCAGTCACTGCACGTTCACGCCAGCTATGCATGTAGCGAAAACCAGCCTGCTCCATTTCGGCACGTGCGGCTTCGAGCACAGTCCGCATATCGCCAGTGGCATGACGCAGGCAAGGCGTTTTGCGTGGCGTCCATAATTGCAATTTCAGCAAACGGTTGACGCCTATCATCAGGCTCACGACTTGCAAAAATACGATAACGGCAACAAAACTCAAGCCTATCGTCCACAATAAATCCACGCTCATTCCCACCAACATCTCCAGCATCAAGGTATCGCTAGCATTGTCAGCTAATTGACCAGAAATTGCGAGCGCAAGACCCGCTTTAGAGGGTGACTTCTGTAGAAAGTAAAATTTATTTGCAGAGGTCTTGTCATTTGTATAGCGATCAGGCGGGCTTTGATATTAATTTACAAATGTTTGGGTATGCAGGTATTTTTGTTCAAGGCAAAGCTTTAGTGGATTTGTTGGACTGGAGCTTCATCAGTCTCACACTGTGTCTGAAGATTACCTTGCACAGCCTCGTAGGTTGGGCTAGGGTTTCATCAGCCCAACACTCGATCTCAAAATTGCCTTGTTTGGCGTGGTGCTTATACATTCTTTTTTTACCTGCATTCGTTGATGTGAGTGTAAAGGCCGGGGGTAGCCCGGCGGCTACTCACTTTTCTTGTCTCGCCAAGAAAAGTAAGCCAAAGAAGGCGACCGAGGCGTCGCTGCCCCCTGCGGGGGTACCCTTTGCAGCAAGTCAAAAAATGGGAAGGCTCGAAAACTCGCTGGCGCTCAAACATCGATCCTTCTTCTTCCATTTTCTGCCTTGCAGCAAAGGCATCGACACATCGGAACAGCAAAGATCAAAAACAACCTCAAAGTCAAAAACAACGACACTACAGCGGCGATTCAAATTACCTTGGATAAGGTTAATCAACGAGACTTTGCTGTTGCTGTTGCTGTTGCTGTTGCTGTTGCTGTTGCTGTTGCTGTTGTCTTTGACTTTCGCTGTTCCCATGTGTAGACGCCGGTTGTGCGGTACAGAAAATGGATCAAGAAGAGCCGATGTTTGAGCGAAGCGAGTTTTCGGATCTTCCCATTTTTTGTACCGCACAACCGGGAACCCCGCAGGGGCGGCTACGCCTGGGTCGCCTTCTTTGGCTTACTTTTCTTGGCGAGACAAGAAAAGTGAGTAGCTGTCGGGCTACCCCCGACCTGTAGTCGTCAATGAGCGTATGCAGATTAAAAGAGCGCATAAGCAGCATACCGCATGATCTAACCTGATCAGCCCACCTATCTTTCCCCACAGAAAACACTGTCACTGCAAGGTCATAAAACACCACTACACTTCGGCGGCTCGTTTGATGTTCCATTCCGTTTTTTCAGCATCCTGAACTAATTTTTCAAGGCATTTTTGCACTGACCCGGTCGCTGCGTGGCGGACAGGGCGGGGAAGTATTTGCGTATTTTTTTGTGAATACCCCTCATGCAGATGTCGTGTTTACTAAAACAGAAATACAGAGAAACCTATGAAATCAACTCACCCAAAAAAAACCGGCATATCAACCTCTGCCTTTCCATCAACGCCCCTGCTGCGCATGTCTGCTGCCTGCCTGATGGCCTTTGCTCAATTGGCGAACGCGCAAAATACGGCGAACAAGGACGATAACAAAAACGATAAAGCTGATGGGGGCATTGCCACGGTAGAGATTTCATCACAGACGACTCGTTCTGCGGTATCCCTGCGCGGGGCTGAATTGCAAAAGATTTTACCTGGCACCAACCCGGTCAAGGGTTTGCAGACTTTGCCTGGCGTGACCTTTGCCACGGCTGATCCCTGGGGCAACAATGAACAGAACCTGAGCCTGTTCGTGCATGGTTTCAATGGTCAGCAGCTTGGTTATACGCTTGATGGTGTGCCGCTCGGTGAC
Organism: Undibacterium paludis; assembly: GCF_022568815.1. GTDB lineage: Bacteria > Pseudomonadota > Gammaproteobacteria > Burkholderiales > Burkholderiaceae_D > Undibacterium. Next base: position 13,697 of record NZ_JAKZHX010000018.1, read on the forward strand.
CAGAACTATGGCAATTACAACGGCTTGTCGCCGCAGCGCGCGGTCATCAGCGAAAACGTGCGCAATGTGATCCTGTCTTCCGGTGCCGGTAACCTGGCGACGGCTTCAACCAGCAACCTGGGTGGCACGATAGAAGTGTTTTCCAGCGACCCGCTGGCAGTGCAAAGAACCAGCCTGGAACAGACCTTTGGCAGCTACCGTACTTCACGCACGTTTGCCCGTTTTGATACCGGCAATTTTGGAGATGGCAACGCCGCTTATATTGCGGTCATGCGTCAGGACGCACGCGCCTGGGACTTTGACGGCAAGCAGGGCGGCAAGCAGCTAAATGCCAAATACACCAATACGCAAAACAGCGGCAAGTTCACTTTCTATTTCAACTACAACGACAAGATAGAACCGAATGAAGATGCCACTGTGCATGTGACTGGCGAAACCAGTGCGCCTTATACGCGGCCGTTTCTCTATCCTGATTTTGCGACTGCCTTGAGCTATCTGTCGCCGACCGGTGCGACACCAGCGGCAGAAGGTTCCAACTACCGCAATTACTATAGCGATGCGCAGCGCAAAGACGTGCTGACTTATGCCAAACATGACTGGAATATCGGTAACGATACGGTCTGGTCCAATCAAGCCTATTTCCATCGTGATGATGGCGTGGGTGTGGTGGCTGGCCCCATCGGTGCGGCGGGTTTGCCGGCCTTGTTCAGCGTCTACTTCCCCAACCAGAACCTGAAGCAAGTGTTCGGCAATTCTGGCTACGCAACACGGACGACGGAATATGATATCCATCGTTCCGGCCTGATCTCCAACCTGCGCACCAGCTGGGGCGATCACCAGATCGAATTCGGTGGTTGGTGGGAGCATAATGAATCGTCAGCCTATCGCCGCTGGTATGCGCTCGACGTCAATAACCCCAGTTCACCTTATGACAGGCCAAGCAAACCACTGATTACTCAGTATGGCAGTGAGATACGCAATAACGTCATTCAGTTGCATCTGCAGGATGAATGGAAGGTGCGCCCGGACCTGAGTTTGCAGGCCGGCTTCAAGTCCAGCCTGCAATATGCCAGGGGGGATTTCCCTGTACAGCCTTTGCCCGGCGCCATTTCTGGCGGTTCACTGGCCTTGCCTGTGGGTGAGATCGATACCAAGAAGTGGTTCTTGCCACAACTGGGTTTGCTGTGGGATTTAAGTCCGCGCGATCAGGTGTTTGTCAATGCGCAGAAAAATATGCGTCAGTTCATGACCTATGGTGGTGGCGGTGCGTCGCCCTGGAGCCTGGCCAGCCAGTCTGCGTTTGATCTGTTCAAGAATACTGCGCAGCCAGAAACTTCGGTGACTTACGAACTGGGCTGGCGCGGCAAGCGCAATCTTGATCTTGGCATGCTGAACAAATTTGATGCCCAGGTCAATGTCTACCACGTGGACTTCAGCAATCGCCTGTTGCAGATCAGCCCGACGCCGGTGATTACTTCCATCGTCGGTGGCAACCCCATCCTGGCCAACGTCGGCAGCGTCAGCACTGATGGTATCGATATCGCCGGAACGCTGTACTTTGGCAAAAACTTCAGTTTCTACAACGCCCTGTCGTATAACCGTTCTGTGTATGCTGATGACTATAGCAATGGCAAGGCTGTGGTCAATACCGCAGGCAAGCGTGTTCCTGGCAGCCCGGAATGGATGAACAAGTTCGTTGCCACGGCCACATTTGGCGACTTTGAAGCGCAACTGACGGGTGATTATGTGGGCAAGCGCTATGCCACCTATACCAATGACCTGGCTGTTGACAGTTACTTCATGCTCAACCTCGGCCTGTCTGCAAAAATACCGCTGGAACCCAGGGGCTTTTTGAAAAATGCTAAAGTACGCATGAATGTCACCAATCTCAACCAGGTCACTGGGGCTTCCGTCGTGGTGGTTGGTGCGGCCAGTGGCACCTACAATACTTTCCCTATCGCCCCGCGTCAGGTTTTTGTGACATTTGGTGCGAGTTTTTAAGGAGCATGCATGATGGATAGCCGTCGCGACTTTATCAAGACAGCAGCAGTGAGCGCAGTAACAATGATGTCGGCCATGCTGACTGCACCCTTGTCAGCCCTGGCGGACAATCCACGCAAGGTAGAGTTGTTTGCCCATCGCGGTGCCTCGGCACTGCGGCCAGAGCATACGCTGGCTGCGTATGCCAAGGCGATTGCCGATGGTGCTGACTATGTCGAGCCTGATCTGGTCATCACCAAAGACGGTGTGCTGGTTGCGCGTCATGAAGCTTTTCTGGCTGAAACGACTGACGTTGCCAGCAGGCTGGAATTTGCCGGCAAGCACACCATCAAAACCATAGACGGCAGGAGGCAGGATGGCTGGTTTGTCGAAGACTTTACCCTGGCAGAATTAAAGACCCTGCGCGCCGTTGAACGCCTGCCCAGGGTGCGCCCACAGAACACGGCCTATGATGGCATGTTCCAGATATTGACCTGGGATGAAATCATCGACTTTACCGCCGCCCATGCCGCCACGACAGGGCGGGTGATCGGTCTGGTGCCCGAGCTCAAGCATTCTACTTACTTCAAGAGCATAGGCTTGCCGCTGGAAGACCGTTTTCTCGCCACCATCGCCGCGCATGAATACACACGCCGCTGTCCGCTGGAGATACAGTCGTTTGAAGTTGCCAACCTCAAGTACATACGCAGTGTGATCGGCAAGCAAAAAAATGTGCGCCTGATGCAACTGGTGGAACGTGGCGACATACGTCCGGCTGACGTGGTGGTTGCTGGCGGTGAACTGACGTTTGGCAAAATGTGCAGCAAACAGGGTTTGCGTGACATCGCCAGTTATGCTGACGTGGTGGCGCCGCCAACCCGTGCACTGATCCCGTTGCAGGCAGACGGCAAACTCGGCCAGCCGACCAGCCTGATCGCCGATGCGCATGACGCAGGCTTGCTGGTGCATACCTGGACTTTCCGGCCAGAGAACCGTTTTCTGCCCGCTGATTACCGTGACAATCAAGGCGAAGATGCCCGCAATGAAAAAGGTTCTGTCGCCGAAATGCAGACCTATATTGCTGCGGGCATCGATGGCTTTTTTTCTGACGACAGTGCACTGGGGCGCAGGGCCATTGGTGGTTGAATTGTTTTTGTAGTGATGTTGAAGCGCGATATCAGGGGCCGTTGCATGCTGCAAGCTGCCCTTAATGCGCAGGCAGAAATCTAGAGGTACTGCTGTAGCGTATGTCAACGGTACGGCAGACCGGCGATGAATACCCGCCTTCGCGGGTATGACGGAGTTGAGGGCTGACTCATGTTTTGCGTCGTTCGCCAGCAGTAAAGGGCAGCGTTGACAGGAAGCGTCAAGAATCTGCTCGCGCCGCAATCACCTCTATTTCCACCAGAAACTCCGGTTTTACCAGTGCAGGTATCACCATCAGCATGGACGCGGGCCGGGCGTCGCCGATGAAACGGCTGCGCACCTTGACGTAGTCGGCGATGTCACTTTCGCGTGTCAGGTAGTGGGTGATCTTGACGATATCGGTCATGCCCATCTGTGCTGCTTCCAGCATTTGCATAATATGACGCCAGGCCAGTTCTGCCTGACTGCTGATGTCAGCGGGCAGATGGCCGTTGACGTCCAGACCCGGCGTGCCGGCGGTGTATAACCAGCGGCTGTTGGCGGGGACGGCAACGGCGTCACTGTATTTGCCGATCTGGCTGGCGATGCCAATATTGTGTGCGGTATTCATTTTTTGCTCCTGAGCATGATGAAGTGGTGGATGGAACTGCTGATTTGATGGACAACTGCTGCGATTATCGGCAAGATGCAGGCACAATATTTCACGCTAGGATGAACTATGGATGAGTCTGCCAGCATCACCCGCATTCCCCACGTTGCCGCCTTGCTGGCGGACCCGGCGCGTGCCGCGATGCTGTGGGCGCTGATCGATGGCACGACCCGCCCTGCGGGGGAACTGGCCTTTGCCGCCAATGTGTCGGCGCAATCTGCCAGCAACCATCTGGCCAGGCTGGTAGAGGGTGGCCTGTTGCTGTCAGAATCACGTGGGCGGCATCGCTATTTCCGGATAGCGAGCCCTGATGCAGCCAGCCTCATCGAAGCGATGGCTGCGTTTTCTGCAGGGCAACATGCCAATCATCGCCAGCCACCCCGGCCAGCTTTGGCGCGCAGTATGCCCAGTCAGTTCTTGCATGCCAGAACTTGTTATGACCATCTGGCCGGCGAAGTTGCCGTGCAGATACTGGCAACCATGCTGGACAATCACTGGCTGGCATACCAGGAGGATGGCAAGGATTTTCAACTGACTGCACTCGGTGCAGAGAAGCTGGCAGCGCTGGGCATAGCCGGTCCGGACAGTTCATCGACGCAAAAGCAGAACCGCCGTGTCTATGCACGCTGCTGTGTCGATCTGACCCAGCGCAGGCCGCATCTGGCAGGTGTGCTTGGTGCAGCTTTGCTCGACCTGTTCGTCAGGCAAGGCTGGGTCTTGCGCAGCCCCGGCACGCGGACGGTCAGTATTACGCCCAGGGGGCGGCAGGCGATGCAGCAGCACCTGGGGTTGCCGGCCTTTGACCATGTCAGGCCGTTGTCGAGACTGGAGCAGCAGGGGGTGACGTAGTTACTCTGAAATTGCCTGTATCATCATAGTCGCGTATATTGGCATCTATGCGTCAGCTCGCTGCCGCTTTTCATTTTTTAAGAGATATTCATCATGAAAACTAAAGTATTTGCTTGCCTGATTGCCGCTTTTCCGCTGATCGCTGCTGCCGATGTCACCATCAACATGAACCAGGTCAGTGAGGCCGGCGTCGGTGCCAAACTGGGCCAGGTCGTGGTTTCCGAATCCAAATATGGCCTGGTATTTACGCCAGCCCTGACCGGTCTGACACCGGGCCTGCATGGCTTCCATGTACACCAGAACGCTGACTGCGGCGCCAAAGAGAAAGATGGCAAGATGGTTGCCGCTTTGGGCGCCGGTGGTCACTTTGATCCGGAAAACAGCAACAAGCATGGCACCCCATGGGGTGACGGCCACCTGGGCGATTTGCCACCAGTGTATGTGGACGCCAGTGGCAACGCCAACCAGCCGGTATTGGCGCCGCGCCTGAAACTGGCTGATCTCAAAGGCCATGCACTGATGGTGCACGTCGGCGGTGACAATCACTCTGATCATCCGGCAGTATTGGGCGGCGGCGGTGCGCGTCTGGTGTGCGGCACGATGTAATGTGACTGATCACAGGCAGGCGTGGAGCTTGCCTGTAAAGTTCACTGTTACAGTTCACTATTGTTTTTATTTCGCCGCTTTCTCTTTCTTGAACGGATTGCGCTCGGGCGCATCATCATGTTCTATGCCCAGCAGCAGGCGTTTGATCAGTTTGTTCAATACCGGTTGCCTGTGCCTGATGAAGACGCCAAAATTCTGTGGCTTGGCACCGAGGGCGGCCTTGGGTTCCAGGGCTGTGCGGCCAAATGAAACCTGCTTGCAGCCCAGCGTAATGGCGTCGGCAATGCCAGCGTGCAGCAGTCTCAGGTATATCGGCAATTCTTCGGCTGCGACACGGTCAAAACCGATGTGGTAGGCAATGGCTGTATCGCCGTCGGCGACAGAAATCAAAAAGCCCAGCAGTTTGCCTTCACGTTTGATGACGCTGCAAAGAAACCTGTCGGCGGCCACGGCCTGCAAGACCGGGAAGTATTCGGGCAACAGTTCTATAGGGCGAAAATCGGCATTGACCTGTACGGCCTTGTACAGGGCATAGATATCATCAAGTACCGGTGTCAGGTCGTCGAGTTTTTCTACCGTGCAGCCCGCTTCATCAATCGGTTTGAAAACGGCATTGCGTATGCTGCTGCGGTATTTGGAGGCGAGGCTGGCCAGGTAGTCGTCATAGCTCTTCCAGTCTGGCGCCAGGTCCAGCACCATGTTGGGTTCGGTTTCTACATACCGGTAGCTGAGGTTTTCAAGGTGCGCGGCCTGGGAGATATACGGCTCGTGCAAATCCTTGATCATGACAAAATGGGTTTTGCCAGCCAGCTTTTCTGCCTGGCGTACACGGTACAATACCTCGACCACGCCATGCCAGGCCAGTTGCGTATCGACATCTTTGGCGAAGGCAATGCCATGCTGGCCAAAGGTGAGGAAGTTGCCGCAGGTGAGTATGCGCTGGCGCGTCTGCTGGGCCAGTTTGTCGAGTTGTTCCAGTGGCAGCCCCCATTTTTTTGCAGCTGCTTTATTGCCTGTTCTGTCAGCGTTGCCCGCCGGTTTTTCCGGTCTTGCCTGGGCCAGGGTAATATCGGCGATCTGCATGTAGACCGCAGCAATGATTTGCCGTTCGCTGCCTTCTCCGCTGAAAATCAGGGCGTAGCGCGCTGACAGATTCAATGGCAGGACCTGCTCAAGTGCGGACAGGTAGTCATGCGACATGAAAAAACTTGCCTGTGCCGATTGTGTCGTCACCTCGTTCCAGCTGCCGGCGTCGAGCATGCTGATAGAATCGGCAATGGCATAATGCAGGTCGGCAGGGCCGCGCAGGCGTTTGCGTTCTTTCTGGCGTTGTATCAGGGCGCTGGTCAGGTTTTGCAGTGCTGCGGGTAGTTTCATGTGTTTGCCGTCTCCATGGATGGGGTGCCCTGCGGGCTGTCAGGCAAGCATCGTAGCAGAAAATAATTTAGATAATAGAGTCGCGCCTTCAAGTAGGGCAGCAATTTGTAACAAGGTTTTATCAGGATCACATGGACATCTTATTTTTAGGCACTTCAGCAGGCGCACCAAGCCGCCAGCGTAATGTGACCGGCCTGGCGCTCCTGCCTGACCAGGGCAGCAAATGGTACCTGGTTGATTGTGGCGAATCGACCCAGCACCAACTACTCAATACCAGTTTGTCTGTCCATGATCTACAGGCCATCTTCATCACCCATGTGCATGGCGATCATTGTTATGGCTTGCCGGGATTGCTGTCGAGCGCAGCCATGAATGGTCGCAAGACGCCGCTGTACATCGTCGCCCCGGCAGCGATAGAGGGCTGGCTGAAGGCCACCCAGGCAATGAGCGAATCATTCTTGCCGTTTGATGTGCATTACATTGCAGTCGAGCAACTGAACACGCAAAACAATAGCTGGCAGGACCAGGCTGTGCGTGTGGACACGACCTTACTGTCACATCGCGTGCCATCTTATGCGTATCGCTTTACCGAGATCAATGTTGAAGCAGTACTGGACAGCGCCAGATTGCAGGCGGCAGGCATACCGCCAGGCCCGCTGTGGGGACAACTGAAACGTGGGCTTGATATCGTCCATGAAGGCAGGACCATCAGCGCTGTGGACTATCTGCATCATCCTTACCCGCCACGCAGTATCATTGTGGGGGGCGATAATGATCAGCCTGAATTATTGCGCGCAGCCTGCGCATCGGCCCAGGTACTGGTGCATGAGGCGACTTATACGGTAGATGTGGCCGAACGCGTAGGCGACCGGGTGCAGCATAGTTCAGCCGCCGCCGTTGCTGCGTTTGCCGCTTCGGTAAATCTGCCCAATCTGGTGTTGACGCATTTCAGTGCCCGCTACCAGGCTGACCCTGAGCGTTCACCCTGCATCAGCGATATCGAGGCAGAGGCCAGGGCGCATTATCCGGGCCAGCTGTTCCTGGCAGAAGACTTTGCACGCCTGCGCCTGAGCAAGAGCGGGGAGTTAAGCAGGATCGTTTGACGCATGCCGTACTTTGCTTTATGACCGGCATGGCAGTGCTGGCCATGGTTGCCGTGCAGATGCTGGCGCATTGACAGGTACGATACTTACTGACAGGTTCACTGACGGGCAGCGGACGGAAAAAACATGTTCGAATTTATCTTTGAAGTTTTGCTGCAACTGGTGGCCGAAGTGCTGGTGGAAGTATTTTCATGGAATCACACCAGCCGCAAGGAAAATGGCCCGGTCTTGCTGGTCATGGGATATGCTTTTTTGGGACTGCTGGCCGGTGCGGTCAGTGTGTGGATATTCCCTCACGCTTTTATTGCCAGCAGTACCGGCCGTGTTGCCAATCTGGTGTTGACGCCTTTGCTCATGGGGGCATTTGTTGCCGTGTTCAGTGCCTGGCGCACCGGAGAGGATTTGCGTTTCAAACGCTTTGCCTGCGGCTACGCCATGGCGCTGTCACTGGCACTGGTCCGGTTTTTTGCAGCCAGCCATGCCTGAATAGACACTCCGGCATGGCTGGAGTGCATGACGCTTACCTGGGCAGGATGGGGCTGAGCAGCGAGTCAGCAAAATCATCTATTCTGGATGTGGCAGCGGCATCATAGCAATTGCAACTGATGGCAACTGCCACGTTCTTGCTGGGGATGACGCGATTGGTGGCGTAGTAGGTCAGTTCAGTGCCGTTGTGCGTGCTGACATAGCCCAGCTGCGGTACGTTGACCACACCCCAGCCCAGACCGTAGTCATCAACAGGGGTATGCATCAAGGTGAAACTGGCTTTGCTGAGGTAGTTGCTTTGCCCCTGCAAGCCGCGCAGGTGCTCACGCAAAAATATACCGTAGTCAGCCATGTTCAGGTTCATGCCGCCGGCGGCATTGATAAAGAAGGCATAGCGCGGATCAACGACTGGCGGGGTAGCCCTCCATGCGCCACCCCACATCTGGTGTCCGCTATTGTTGTTGATGCTGCTGTCTTCCGGGAAGCCCAGGTAGCCTTTCATACCAAGTGGTGTGAACAGTTCTTTCTGCATCAGGTTTTCATAGGTATCACCGGCAGCCGTTTCCGCCATCAGACCGGCCAGCGCATAGCCTATGTTTGAATACAGCATTTTGCTGTTGGGCGTGTATTCAGGTGCATCCTGCAAGAGCAGGACGGCGAGCGAGCGCCGGTCTTTTTGCAGGTCACCGCTCAGCAAAGGCAGGGCCTTGGCGATGGTTGCGTCGCTGGCTTCACGTGGCAGACCGGAGCGATGACGCAGCAATTGTTCGACCGTGACACCTAAAAATTCTGGTCGTATCTGTGTGCTCCATGCCGGAAAAATTTCTGCCACCGTGCTATCCCAACGTATTTTCTTTTGCTCGACCAGGCGGCCTATCATGGTGGCCGTAGCTGCCTTGGTCAGCGAGCCAAGCTGGAACAGATCCGTCCCCAGCAAGGTCTTGTTGGTATTGATTTCACGCACGCCACTGACGACGGCTTCCACCTTGTCCTGATTGACGATGGTGACTGAAATGCCGGGGTAGCCATTTTCTTTACGGAATTTATCGACTTCTGCTTGCAGGGCTTCGCCGGTCAGAATCGCCGGACTTTGCACGACCACTGCTGGTGCAGTGGCCGTATTGGAGTTGGAACTGCCACCGCAAGCTGCCAGCAAGACCGCGGTGCAGGCCGCAGCCATCAGGGTTTTCAAACGCATTTTTCTCTCTCATCCAGGTTGATGTGGGCGTCACCGGCATCAGCTTCTGCCAGTGCCTGTAGGAAGCCGTTGACGATGCATAATCAGCGTCAGCACGGCGGGCGCAGTATCGCCATTTCTTTTCAAATAAACCATGGAATGATGTGACGTGCAGTTTTGCTGAACTTGCGGTATTGCGGGACGGGACCTGGAGACGGGTACGTCGATAGGGGGAGCAAAAAGTAATCTGTTTAGCCCTGAGTTCAATCATGGAATCTGGATTCGTTGCGACTGGCCAGGTTTGACAGACCCTCTGTCGTCATCCTGTAATGCCACCTGTCCGCAACATGCGCTGCCGCCAGAGAATGATAAAAATCCTGTGCTGCATGATTTGATGAGTTGACGGTCCAGTCCATGCGTGCGCATCCTTTACTGAGGGCATAGCTGGCAATCCACTTCATCAGGGCTTTGCCCAGCCCGCAACTGCGGCAGGACGAGCGTATGTATAGCTCTTTCATGAACAATTGCGTCTCTGTTTGCGACATGGGGTCGGCCAGTGAATGAAACACGGAAATTGCGGCGAAGCTGCGCACAACTATCCCGTTGTCTGACACCACACAAGACGGATGGCAGAATCCTGAGCCAGCAGATTGCCTGTCAGGTGTTGCCTGACGTCGGCCTTGCTGGCTGTGCTGGCGGGGTCGTAATAAAGGCACATTTAAAGGCACATTTCATACAGCAGATCGACCAGTGACTGGTGTGCTGTTTGTCTGTTTTTCGGCGAATTCGATTTGCAATCTGTGTTCTTTCATCTGGGTGAATCTTCAACCGGAATTGATCATGCCAGAAGAGTGCGCCGCATTACTCCCAGCGCAGTGTCTTCAGCATTTGCTTTAACACTATCCTGTCTGCGGCAATTCTGTGGCGGTCGCTGTATAAGTCCAGGCCAATAATGATGCCAGCATCCTTTTCTCGCTTGTGCACAAAAAAAAAAGCCTCGTGCAACAGACCGGCATGACGTTTTGTTGAACATTGATACAGTGCCGTTTTGACGCCGGCCAGGCGAGCCGGACGGGCCGTGTTCCCCTCGCATATTTCCATGCCCAGTCCGGCACTGTTGTCAGCCATGTCCGAGACATCGTAGCGTACGTAGAGTTCTATATATGGCTGCCCGAGCCAGGCATTGTCGGTACAGGATGAGGAGTGGAGCAAGGCGACAAAACCATGATTTGGGGCTGGCGCGGGTGTCGTGCACAGTATCAACGGTCGTGGAAACTGTAATCTATAGCCATAGTCTTCATGGACATAAGCGCCAGCCAGCCTGGCATCGGCAGCCAGGGATGAGGTGCTTGATAAACTTGCGGACAGGCAAAAAGCCAGCGATAAGCAGATAAAGCGCGGTGATACATGAAATTTCATCGGGTAATTTTTGCTTGCAAATTAAATACCGCAAGTGTAGCGCCATTGCAAAATAGTTCACTATAATTGTCAGATACTTTTATTCTGAAACTGCGGGACAGCCATGATAAAAAACCGGATTGCTACTCTTTTGTTGTTATTTGCCAGCATCTTTCTTTTCAACATGGGCAGCCCGGTCAATGCCGCAGAATTTCCCCTCAGTGCAGTACCCGATCCCCTGAAGACCTGGGTGCCCTGGGTGCTGGATGGTGTGCCGCAGGCGGCTTGTCCGCAAACCGGCGAGGACAATGACAACAGGCGCTGTGTCTGGCCCGGTCTGCTCGAATTGAAAGTGACCGCCAAAGGCGCGCAGTTCAGCCAGGAATGGCATGTCTACAGTGAGAGCTGGGTCAGCCTGCCTGGCGATGCTGACCAGTGGCCACAAGATGTGCTGGTCGATGGCAATGCGGTTGCTGTGATAGGGCGAGATCAACAGCCAGTGCTCAAGCTGGGACGTGGCGTACACAAGATCAGCGGGACTTTTGAATGGAACAGCATGCCGGAGTCCCTGCACCTGGCTGCCGACACCGGCCTGTTGAAACTGGAACTGGCGGGCCAGGCGGTTGCACAGCCTGTACGGGACGACGACAATACCCTGTGGCTGCAACGCAAGGTTGATAGTGCCAGCGATGACCAGGTGCAATTGCGTATCTTCAGAAAAGTCATGGACGGTGTGCCGATCAAGGTTGACACCCTGTTGCATCTGGATATTTCGGGCAAGGGGCGTGAAATCAATGTAGCCCGTTTCTTGCTGCCAGAATTCATACCGCAAGACTTGCAATCTGTCTTGCCCGCCACCATCAAACCCGACGGCAGCCTGAGCATACAGGCCCGCGCCGGCAGCTGGGACATCCGCTTGACGGCCAGACATCCCGCCGCTGTCAAAAGCCTGACCCTGGGCAAGCCCGCGACCAGGGATGAGGGCTTGATCGCCGATGAAGAAGTCTGGGTATTTGAAGCACAACCATATATACGCACCACAGCCATTGAGGGGCCTGCATCTGTCGACCCGCAACAGACCCTGCTGCCGGCAGAATGGCGCAGCCTGCCTGCCTACATGATGCAAGCCGACACGGCATTCAATTTCAAGGAAATCCGCCGTGGCGACAGTGACCCAGCGCCCGACAAACTCAGTTTGCAAAGGCGGCTGTGGCTGAGTTTTGATGGCAGCGTGCTCAGTATCAGCGATGCGATCACGGGTGACATCAACCGCAGTTCACGTTTATCCATGAGCGAGATTGCGCAACTGGGCCGTGTCGGCATGGCCGGACAGGATCGTGTCATCACGCGCGGCAATGACAAACTGGCCGGGGTGGAAGTGGGGCGTGGCAGTATCACACTGGATGCTGACAGCACGATTGCACTGCGCAGTCATCAACTGCCTGCCGTCACCTGGCGTCAGGATTTTGACAGGCTGGCAATGGAACTGAACCTGCCTGCCGGCTGGCGTCTGCTTTATGCTGGCGGGGCAGACCGTGCCGACGGCGCCTGGCTGACACGCTGGAACCTGCTCGATTTTTTTGTCGTGCTGATCACGGCGCTGGCTGCCGGCCAGTTGTGGGGGCGCAAATGGGGAGTGCTGGCTTTGCTGACCCTGATCCTGTCATATCATGAATCCGGTGCGCCACGCTATCTGTGGATGACGGTATTTGCTTTTGCCGCCATTGCCCGTGCCTTGCCTGCCGGTGGCTTCAAACTATGGATGAGGCGTTTTGAACGTACCAGTCTGCTGGTGCTGGTGGTGACTTCACTGGTATTCGCCACCAGCCAGGTCAGGTCAGCGCTTTACCCTGTGCTGGAGTCGGATGCGCCCGGTTTTTACAACCTGGTCGATAACAGTGTGATGAGCACCGCCCGCCGTCAGGTTGCACAGCAAGAGTATGACAAGTCGGCAGATGCCGCAGTACCGCCACCGCCGCCGGTTGCAGGCGGACAGAATGCGGCACCTGCTGCGGTTGAACCCGTGCAGATGGCTGAACAGCAGGTCAGGCCGCTTGCCAAAATGGACGCACCAGTTGATAAATACCGTATGAATTCAGTGAAATCCAAGATGGGTGTTCGCTCCAGCAATTACACCAACTTTGACCCCGATGCCAAAGTACAGACCGGCCCCGGCCTGCCAGCCTGGCAATGGCGACGTTATCAACTGGTGTTTGACGGCCCGGTCCGGCAAGACCAGCAGCTCGATTTATGGCTGTTGCCACCGTGGGCAGTCAAGCTGTTGGTGGTGATACGCTTGCTCTTGCTGGGCATCTTGCTGGCTTGCGTGGCGGGCATGTTCAGAAAACCGGATGATGACGACGCTTCGGGCGCTTCCGGGAAAAAAGATCTGCAAGGCTTGCTGGGCATGCGTAAATGGCCGTTGCTGGGCAACAGGACTGCCACTACTGCATCGGTGGTATTGCTGGCCGTATTTGTGGCAGCAGGCCTGATCAGTCAACCGGTACAGGCGCAAACCCCGAGCAATGAGCAGCTCGAAGAGCTGAAAAACAAGCTGACCCGCCCGGCTGACTGCCTGCCATCGTGTGGCGAAATATCTCGCCTGCTGGTGCAGATCAGCGGCAATAGCGTCAGGCTGGGGCTTGAGGTGGATGCCGCTGCCGACACCAGCCTGGCACTGCCCGGTGGTGCAAAAAGCTGGCAACCGGTCGAAGCACGTATTGATGGCAAACCGGCTTTTGTTCATCGTGGCGAACACGGTGACCTGTGGCTGCTGGCGCCAGCGGGCAAACACCGGGTGGAACTGACAGGCAGCCTGCTGCAGGCCGATACCCTGCAACTGCCGTTGCCGCACAAACCGCGCAAGGTTGATGTCAGGGCCGAAGGCTGGGACGTGGCAGGTTTGTCAGATGATTCCGGCGTGGCCGATACCCTGCAATTGAGCCGCAAGGTCAAGACCGGCAAGCAGGCGGAGAAGCCGGCGCTGCCCAGCTTTTTACAGATAGAAAGACGCCTGGTGCTCGACAAGGAATGGCAGGTGTTCACCACCGTGACGCGCCTGTCACCAGCGGGCGTACCGGTGCTGCTGCAAGTCCCTTTGCTGGCAGGGGAGGCGGTCACCACCAGTGGCATGAACATCAAGGATGGCAAGCTGGAAGTCAATCTGGGGCCGCAGGCCAGAAGTGTGGAATGGCGTTCCAGCTTGCCGCAAAGCGCACAGGTAAACCTGCAAGCCAGCCAGCAGAGTGATTGGGTGGAAAGCTGGGTCGTCTCTGCCACCTCAATCTGGCATGTCGGCACCAGTGGTATTCCACCCGCAGCAAGCGACGTTGGCAGCGGGGGCGACCTGCAGTTTTACCCCTGGCCCGGCGAGTCCTTGAAACTGGCAATAGAACGGCCAGTGGCGATTCCCGGCCAGACCATGACCATAGACGACAGCCACCTGATCGTCAGCCCTGGCGCCCGTGCCAGCGATTACCTGTTACGCATCAAGCTGCGCAGCAGCCGGGGTGGTGATTACAGCATCAGCCTGCCGCCTGAGGCCATCTTGCAGAAAGTCAGCATCAACCAGCAGGCAAGGCCGATACGCGCCAATGGCCGCCAGCTGGTGTTGCCAGTGGTGCCTGGTGTACAGCAGATAGAGGTCAGCTGGCGACTTGATCAGGGCATGCACAGCAGCTTTAGTACTGTTGCCGCCAATCTGGGTATGGCCAGTGTCAACAACTGGCTGGAACTGAAGATGCCGCATGACCGCTGGCTATTGATGGCATCCGGCCCTGGTCTGGGGCCTGCCATCCTGTTCTGGGGCAAATTGATTGTCATGCTTGCTGTCGCCTTGTTGCTGGGGCGTTTTGGCGGCTTGCCATTGCGCAGCAGTCAATGGCTTTTGCTGGCATTGGGACTGACCCAGGTTGACTGGTGGGGCGCCGTGCTGGTGATTGCCTGGTTTTATGCCTGCAAGCTGCGCAATGAGCCAGACCATCCTGAGCGGCCAAGATGGCAGTTCAACCTGTATCAGTTGGCCTTTGTTGTGCTGACACTGATCATGCTGTCTGTCCTGCTTGAGTCCGTACGGGCCGGCCTGCTGGGACAGCCGGACATGCAGGTGACAGGTAATGGCTCTTATGCAGAGTTGCTGCGCTGGTATGTTGACCGTGCTGCTGCAGATTTGCAGACTGCCTGGATATTCTCACTGCCCATCCTGGTCTATCGCGGCCTGATGCTGCTGTGGGCCTTGTGGCTGGCCTGGGCATTGCTGGCCTGGCTCAAATCAGGCTGGCAGGCTTTTGCCAGCGGTGGCCTGTGGAAGCGTAAAGTGCAGAAGCCAGTAGTGCAGGAGCAGCAGGCAACTGAATAATTGGGGACGGCATGGCCTGCATGGCGCTGCAATCACAGGGCCATGCAAGTACAGGTGACTGGTGAACTACTGGCTTTTAAATTTGTCATACGGCGCAGACGGGTATCCATACACGACCCGACCCCAGATGACGACAGCAGGTGCCTCAATGACATCAGTACGATCCATATTGCATGGAAGAAGCAATATCCGCATATTGCCATTGATCATCATTGTGGTAATGCACTGCTTGCTGTTTCTGGTTTTATCGCGTAGCAACGTTCTTCACAAAGATGGGGACATATCGGGATTGCCGACGGCATTCCTGATAGCTGTCCCGGTACGTGCGGACCAGGCAATACAGAAGACAGAAGAAAAAAAATCCGGGCATGATAGGCCATTGCCTGCTCCAAAAAAAGAACGCCAGTTGTCACCAACATCGACAGCAGCTCCTGCACCTGCGGAAAAATTGCCAGCGCCCCAGGCAGTGTCAACATCAATTTTTGATGCTGCAGCGGATACCGGAACGGCCACGTCAGCCCAATCTGCCGTCAGCCTTGCCCAGCTTCGTTCCCAGGCAACTTTGCTCGCCAGGGAAGCCGCGCAGGGTGAAGGCAGCCAATCTGCCCATGCCGGTGTTCTCGGCGATTATTACGGCAGCTATAACGGCGCGGATGCCGGTACGTTTTATATTCATGTTGATGGCAGCGGCAATATCTTCGGCTCTGCCGACTCAGGCACGGCCCATAGCAGTTTCACGATTACCGGCAAGGTATCAACCGACGGTGTCGTGCAGATGACGGGAAAAGGTTTGGCCGGTTCCGCCAGTTTTGATGGCAGAATCAACATGAAGACAGGCGCTGTGGCCGGCCACTGGAACCTGACTGGTTTTGGGCGAGGGCAGTTTACCGGACAACGTGCCAGGCTTGCCGGTTCCAAAGGCTTTTGAGTTAATCACAGACATGAGCATGGCGGCTCGTCCGCCATTGCCCATCGGGCAATGCTGCCATTGGAAGAACCAAAGTTGACGAAGAAAGGGCAGAACTGTATGCAGGCACCCGCAATTTATTTAAAACCCGGTTTTTTGCGAACAGCAGAACAACTGTTTCTGCATTTAAAAAACACGATCATCTGGGATGACAGGATGCGTGCCCGTAAAACGGCGAGCTATGGTGTGCCGTATGATTATTCGCAAATCAGCTATCCTGCCACGCCCATGCCTGATGTCCTGCAAGAAATTTGTCAGATGCTGGAGGCCGAACTCAGTTTTATGCCCAACAATTGCCTGCTGAATTTTTATACCGATGGCAGTTCTTCCATGGGCTTTCATTCGGACGCGATTGATGAACTGCCGATAGGAACCGGCGTCGCCATCATCTCACTGGCTTGTTTGCGTCATATCGTATATCGTAGCAAGACTGACAGAGCACAAGAATTCAGCTATCCGCTGACGGCGGGAGCCTTGTTGTATATGTCAGGTGAGATACAGCAGGCCTGGCTGCATGCCATTCCCAAAGAGGAGGGGGCGGGTGAGCGTATCAGCCTGACTTTCAGAAAAATTGATCAATGAAAGACTTGCACTAACAGTTTGAAGTCATCTATGCACTGGATCATACAAAACGATATTTTTTCCAAAACCGGCTGGAACGCTCTGCTCGCCACCGTTGAGCGTTTCTAGCGCAGTCGTTCCATTCATAAGGTTGTGCCCTTGGTCGGCGAACTATTGTCAGAACCGGTGCTGAGTCATCAGAATGTGATTTGCACAGGCTCATACTCGATGCGCCATGTAGCCAAAAAAATGGCTGGATGCCCGGAGTATCAAGTTAAACATGGGTTTCTTGACGACTTCCTTTGTCAGCAGTTTAAAAATTCAACAATCCGGATGCGGTTTGCATAAGTCCGGCACATTGTGTTTTAGAATGGGCAGGCTTCCCCTTTGTCCAATCTATGCGGTCGCCGCAGCGAGCGCATGTTTTTTCTGGAGCCAGTATGTCCTTTAATTTTGAAAGAAACAGAAGTTACTTCATCATCCCCAAGCACAGCGACCGGCCGCTTGGTGTGGAAAAGCATGACAGGCATCGGGGCCTGAAGATAGAGCAGCAGGATGCCTACACGAATAATCCGGGCCAGCAAATCCGTTTTGCCGACAACGGTCACGGCCATCACTATATGGTAATGCGCAATTCAGGTATGTATTGGGATATCAAGGACAAATCTACCGATGCCGGGGCGCAGTTAATCCAATGGGACTGGAGTGATGCGCAAGGGCATGGCGCTAACCAGCGTTTCAGGCTGATGTCGAATGGTGACGGGTATCACTACATCAAATCTGTCCATAGCGGATTAATGCTGGAGGTGAAAGATGGTGGTAAGGCTTGGGAAAATGTGCAGCAAAACAAGCTGAAAGATAAAGTTGAAGAGCGTGGACACCAGTTGTTTCGAGTGATTCCTGCCAGCGACGAATACCTGGCCAGCGACCAGAAATCATTTAAAGAATATAGTGACTTGTTGCGCACAGCGACATTGGCGCTGATCGGCAAGATACCCGAGGCAGGCGGCGCCATACAGGCAGTGCTGGGTTTTTTGTGGCCAGACAAGCATGATCAGGATTTCTGGAACCAGATTACGGCTTATGTCGAGCAACGCATGAAGGACTTGCTGGAAGAAGCCAAGCTCACAGCCATGAAAGAAATACTGGAGGGCACGCGCGATAACCTCAATGAATACCTGAAGTCCGGCGCAGCCAATAAACGCAGCAAGCTCGTTGCCACCATTACTTCTGCCCAGCAAAATGAAAAGCCTTATTTAAAGGCTCAGGCAGGCGTTGCTGTGTTGCCTTTGCTGGTGGCATGGGGAACGCTGATGTTGACTGCGCGTCTGGAAATGGTCAGGTATTACGACGACAAGCTTGCTGGCAAGTCGGACGACAATCCCAACGAAACCCAAAGCGAACTTCAGTTCTTGAAAGAGGCAATCGAACGTTATGGCAATGCGGCAAAGGAATGCCGCGAAAAAGCGATGAAGTGGCGTTTGGGTTTTTTGCACAATGACGTCAAGATAACCAACAGCAGGGAATGGGGACGTATTGAGGATTACTGGGTTGAAGACCGTTTTGATGGCTGGCGCAAGGAGGCGCGCTTCGCCCCAGCGACCCGTGTCAGTGACCCGGAAGCCAAGGACAGAATCAAGAATGCGCGTGATATGCGCGAAGCCCAGATACGCGCCAAATTCGATGCGGAACTTGATGTGGTGATGGCAGCCGAACGTTTGTGGCCTTATTTTGACCCGGAGAAAGCAGGCAAGGCTGCTAAAAAGAAAATCCAGGTTGTTGTTGGTTCGTTTGGTGACCGACCACGTGATAAAAAATTTGATTGTGGTAGCGGAGGCTTGATAGAAATCAAGCTTTGCACTTTTTCTACCGGTCGCCCACATGCTTCTCTCTGTGGTTTGCAACTCAGGTACGCAAATGGTACCCAGTCGTCCTATGGTAACAGCGGCGACAGGCAGGAAACATTGACGCTGACTGCTGGGGAATTCATCACGAATGTGCGGGGTCTGCAACGCAATAGCGTCGAAGGACTGATGATTGAAACCAGTCACGGTCGCTCGGTTCATGCGGGCCAGTTAGGCGAGCACTTCGATAGAAATTATTATTTTGATGCTGGCCTGGATGATATGGTCGGTGCCAGACTTGTGGGAATTTCTGGCAGTTATTCAGATAATTCCTTTCATACACTGAGTTTTCATTGGGAATATGAGCGTACCGAGTAAAGCGCCTGGGTTGGCAGGCATGGCAAATTTCACTCTGGAAGAGTAGGTGGTTTCAGTAGCAAAATTGTCGTGATACTGCGCCCTTATCTGATAGGGCGCAGACAAGCTTGTTCCAGGACGGCTCACGCGTTTGGGAATCCGCCCTTGCAAGGGCGGTTCGTTGCGTCTGAGTCCCCGACTACGGCAGCGACGAAGGCAGTGCTGTAGGAGCTGCAACATCGTTGGGGCGGTTTTGCGTAAATCTTAAACAATATACTATTTAATATGCTATTGTTTTAATATAATAGTAACACTTTCCATTGAACACCGAGGATTTGTTGTGGATGTCCCCAAAAAAAGACGACCACGCGCTGGGGTGTTGCTGCGCAAAAAAACTGGCTTGACGGTATTTACAGATTCCCTCGTTAGATGAATGACGTTATTTGTGGCTTTCGCGGTTCCGTTCCTGAATTCAACGCTTGTTTTGCCCAACCCAAGGAGATGTAAATGGATGCACTATCGACCCTGTCGCGTCGGCGTTTTCTGCAAACATCCACTGCGCTGGCTACTGCCAGTGTGCTGGGTATTCCGGGCGAGGTGGTTGCCGCGCCGGCACTGCATAGCAGGCATAATCTGGCGGCACTGGCGCGCAGTATGGCTGGTCGCCTGATTTTACCTGGCGAGATGGGTTATTCGATGGCGGCTGCACCAAACAATCAGCGCTATGCAGACATCTTGCCTATTGCTGTCGCCATGTGCGCGAACGATAAAGATGTGCAGTTGTGTCTGCGCTGGGCAATAGACAATCGCAAGCCGTTTGCGGTGCGCTCCGGCGGACACAACTATGCAGGCTTTTCTACGACCAGGGGTTTGCTGATTGACGTCAAGGCCATGAATGGCATCACCCTCAATGAAAAAGAAAATACCTGTACCATTTCAGCCGGTGTCAGCAACCAGGATATGGCCAATTTCTTCAGCGGCAGCAGTCTTGCCGTACCTTCGGGCCGTTGCCCGACAGTAGGAGCGTCTGGCCTGGTACTCGGGGGCGGCTGGGGATTTTCTGCAACCCACGCAGGCCTGACTTGCGACAGCCTGAAATCGTCGGAAATCGTTTTGCCCAACGAGCGGCTGGTGATTGCCGATGACAAAGGCCCTTATCAGGATTTATTCTGGGGATTGCGCGGTGGTGGTGGCGGTAATTTCGGCATTAATACCTCGTTCACGTTCAACCTGGTGGATGTCTCGCACAATGTCACCATCTTCAATATCCTCTGGCCTGCCCAGCAACAGATTGAATTGTTCGCCGCCTTGCAGGATCTGCAGCAAAACAATGCCACCACCATTTCCACACGCAGCAAGATTGTGCCGCGCCGCGCCGGTACAAACTATACGATGGCGGACTTGCAGGTAACTACCCTGGGTCAGTTCTTCGGCGGCAAAGAAGCAGCGATGAAGGCTTTGGAGCCGGTACTGAAAATGGTGACTCCTGTTAAAGCCGATATTCGTGAAATGAGTTACTGGCAGGCGCGTGACTACCTGATCACGGATGATCCCAATGGTATGTATGACCTGCGCTCTTCTTACGTGGCAGAAAAAATGTCGCCGGAAGGCATGGAAATGATGGTGCGCTGGATGCTGAAATGGCCCGGCGGCTCACTCGTTCCGGAGAACATGGGCATCTTGTTTGCAATTGGAGGCAAAGTGCGTGATGTGCCAGTGAGTGCTACCGCCTATCCGCACCGGAATGCCAATTACATTTTTGAGATGGAAGCCGCGTGGGCGCCGATAGATAAGATGGATGTGGTACAGCGGCAGCAGCAATGGCTGCGCGAATATTTTGCTGCCATGACCCCGTTTGTGCTGCCGCAAGCCTATGTCAATTTCCCCAACCGCGAACAGCCGAACTGGGCGCGGGCTTACTATGGCCCGAATCTCGAGCGTTTAAAGATCGTCAAGCACAAGTACGATCCGCATAACCATTTCAAGTTCGAACAAAGCATCCCGCAGGCATGAACTGGCCTGGTTGAAAAAACGGCGCGCGCTGTCATGCCCTGGCGGGCAGCGAGCTTGTTTTATGAAAATGAAAGCGGATGCTTCAATCGCGTAGCCGCCGTTTCTCTGGTTGCCCCAGAACGCGTACAGTAATTTGGTTGGGCACGCCTTTGGCTTTCAGGAACTCAAGGGCGCACAGGGTGCCAAGACTGCTTTGCAGATGTAATGCAGTGTCGATATGTTCTGCTGTGCTTTGGTCTGTGCGGGACTGAAACGTCGGGGTGTTGCCCGGCTTGCTGATGGTTGCCTGCAAACTGCTCATGCCTGACTCCTGTTGTAACAACAATGACTACTGTCGGGGAAGCAAAAATCCTGGGCGCATCATGTCTTGATGCATTGATCTATTCAAGCTTGGCTGATGTGGAATCAGTCAAGCTTGAATGCCGCCATATTCTAGACCTGTTACCGGCATCCGGCTTGGTCTTTGTCAGGTAAATTTGTTATAAATCAGGTGTTTGCATGAATTGTTATAAGTCATGCATGCATGGATGATATTTTTGTGGTCATTATGTTACTGACTGCTTGCTATAAAACGTCAGCCTGTTCTTGCATGTCGGGCTGTGGCAAAACCAATCCAAAAAAATGTCTGCGTGCGCAGCAGCGGCTGATTTAAGACTATCAGCCTGTATGCGCATTACAGGGCAGTCCGCAATGCAAACAATTCCGGGAACAGGACCACGTCAAGCATCTTGCGCAAATAGGCTACGCCAGCAGTGCCGCCGGTACCGGTTTTAAAGCCGATGATACGTTCCACCGTCGTTACATGGCGGAAGCGCCAGATGCGGAAGGCGGTTTCCATATCTACCAGTTTTTCTGCCAGCTCATACAGCGACCAATGCTGTTCCGGCGTCTGGTAGACCTTGAGCCAGGCGGCCTTGACGGATTCATTGGCGGTGACACCCTGTGTCCAGTCCTGTTGCAGGCGTTCTGCATCGATGGCAAAACCCTGGCGCGCCATCAGCATGATGGCTTCGTCATAGATGGACGGTGTGGCAAGGGCAGCCTGTAGCGTTGCGTGCACTTCCGGCTTGCTTTCATGTACAGTGATCAGGGCGGCGTTCTTGTTGCCGAGCAGGTATTCCAGTTCACGGTATTGGTGCGACTGGAAGCCGGATGAGGCGCCCAGATAAGGTCGTATGGCGGTGTATTCACTCGGCGTCATGGTGGCAAGCACGTCCCAGGCATGCACCAGTTGATCCATGATGCGAGCAACACGCGACAGCATCTTGAATGCCGGTGGCAAATCATTGTTGCGGATATGGGTGCGCACGGCATGCAGTTCATGCAGCATCAGCTTGATCCACAATTCGCTGGTCTGGTGCTGGACGATGAACAGCATTTCATTATGATTGGGCGAACGCGGATGCTGCGCCGTCAGAATCTGGTCCAGGCCCAGGTAGTCGCCATAGCTCATGGACTCACTAAAATCCATCTGCGCCCCATGCCAGGACATGGGGCATTTGCCAGCTTGTTCTTGATTGCTCATAGTATTCCTTTGTAAAGCTTAATGTAGCTTAATATCTCTCAACACAGGGACACGGAGTCACAGAGGGGGGGGCAGAGAAAATCCTGGAAGATTCAGGATATTGCTTTTCCTCTCTTTTGTTTTTCCTCTGTGTCACTGTGTCACTGTGGTTAATGGGGGCGAGATTTTTAAGATTGTGTCTATTGTTAAGTCACTGCATGACGCTCGGCGTTGGCATCGTAGTCTTTGCTGTCAAGGATGTCGCGCAAACCTTCCGCAGCGTCCCAGACATCGATAAAGCGTGTGTACAGAGGGGTAAAACCAAAACGCATGATGGCCGGTTCGCGGTAGTCGCCGATGATGCCGCGCTGTATCAGCGCCTGTATCACGGCATAAGCATGCGGATGCCTGAAGCTGGCCTGGCTGCCACGTTGCTGGTGATTGCGCGGCGTCACCAGCTCCAGCGGGTGACTGGCGCAACGGCTTTCCACCAGGTTGATGAACAGGTCCGTCAGTGCCAGTGATTTTTTGCGTATCGCCTGCATGTCGGTTTTGCCAAACGTGTCGAGACCGCAGGCCACCATCGCCAGCGAAGTGATGGGCTGGGTGCCGCACAGGGCGCGCCGTATGCCTGGCGTAGGTGTGAAGCCAGGGCTCATGGCAAACGGGTTGGCATGGCCCCACCAGCCGGACAGGGGGTGATGAAATACCGCCTGGTGATGCGCTGGCACCCAGATAAAGGCCGGGGCGCCAGGGCCACCGTTGAGGTATTTATAGGTGCAGCCAACAGCAAAGTCTGCCTTGGCGGCATTGAGTGCAACCGGTACTGCACCGGCAGAGTGGGCCAGGTCCCACAGTATCAAGGCACCGTGCTGGTGGGCGAGGGCGGTGACGGCTGCCATGTCATGCAGGTAGCCGGTACGGTAGTTGACATGGGTCAGCATCACCAGCGCAGTGCTGTCATTGATGACTGTCGGCAGTTCTTCCGGTGTGTCGATCAGCACGATCTGGTAACCACGGTCCAGCCAGCGCGTGATGCCTTCAGCCATATAGATGTCTGTCGGGAAGTTGCTGCGTTCGGTGATGATGGTCTTGCGCTTGCTGTCACCAGACTGCAATTGCAGTGCGGCGGCAATCGCCTTGAACAGGTTGATGGAGGTGGTGTCGGTGACCACGACTTCATTCGCTTCTGCACCGATCAGCGGTGCGAGCTGGTTACCCAGCGTGGATGGCATGTCAAACCAGCCAGCGGTGTTCCAGCTCTTGATCAGGTCTGTGCCCCATTCTCTGGTGATGACTTCCTGCGCTCTTTGCAGTGCTGCTTTGGGACGCGCACCGAGGGAATTGCCGTCGAGGTAGATGACACCGGCCGGCAGGTCAAATTCTTCACGCAAAACGGCCAGTGGGTCTTGCTGGTCGAGTTTTTCACAATCGGCACGGGTAATAATGGTGCTGGTGTTGCTCATGTTACAGGCTCCTTAAAATGGCGCGTACCGGGCTGGCATCAAGCCCGGCAAGTTTGAGTGGCAGGCAGATCAGTTCGTAGTCACCCGTGGCGATTTCATCGAGGACGATGCCTTCGAGTATCGCCATCTGGTGTGCTTTCATGCACAGATGGGCGTCCAGGGTCTTGGATTCTTGCGGGTCCAGCGAGGGGCTGTCTATACCGATCAGGCGTACACCATGCTGTGCCAGCAGCTCTATGGTGGCAGTGGCGACGCTGGGGAAATCGCTGTCCCATTGCATTTGCGGCGCATTGCGGTAGGTGCGAAACAAAACCCGCTGCGGCAATTGCGACAGATAGGGCTGCACATGCTCAGGCAAGACCTGCGCTACACCTATGCAGTGAATGACACGGCAAGGACCGATGTAAGTGTCTATAGCCACTTCGTCTATGGATTTGCCCTCGGCATCATAATGCGAGGGCGCATCGCAATGTGCACCGGTATGGGTGGACATGGTGATCTTGCTGACCTTGACCGGGCAGCCATCGGCAATCTGCCAGGTGGTTTCGGCACTGTAGGCGCTGTCACCTGGCCACACCGGTATGCCGGGTGCGATAGGTGGTGTGATATCCCAGATTCGGGGACTGGCTTGAGACATAAAGGCTCCCATAAGTTGATGCAGAGATTTTATGCCGGATTGCCTGAATTTTTCTTGCAAAGTGCAGCATGAAAATCGCTATTTGTAGAATTTACTGCGAATAAATTTATAGAAATTGATATAAAATGCAGTTATATGTTTGTGCATCGCGCAAAGACACCAAAATATTTATATTTTAGTATCTGATTTGCCAGTCAACATGTTTTATTTACTCCCGCTTTTGTGGTGAGGGGTGTTACTGAAGTGATTTAGCCGGATTTAAACGCATGCAACTGGACGCCACCGATCTGAAAATTCTCCAGCAACTGCAAGCTGATGGTCGCATCAGCAACCAGGAACTGGCCGACAAGGTATTCCTGTCACCTTCATCCTGCCTGCGGCGCGTGCGCATGCTGGAAGAGGCGGGCATCATCCATCATTATTGCGCCGTCATTGATGCGGCTGCCGTAGGTCTGGAAGTCGACGCCTTTGTCCAGGTCACCATGCGCCGTGATGTGGAACAATGGCATGAAAACTTTTCACAGGCCCTGCAGCAATGGCCGGAAGTGGTCGGCTCCTACATCATTACTGGCGACGCCAATTACCTGCTGCGTGTGCGCGCCCGTAATCTCAAGCACTATTCTGCCTTTGTGCTGGAGCGTTTGTACAAGACCACCGGTGTGCTCGATATCCGCTCCAACATTGTCCTGCAGACCTTGAAAGACACCCAGCAAATCGCCACCAGCCTGATGGTGGCTGATGGAGGTTGATGAGGGTTGATGAAACGACAGGGAAACCATGATTTCTTTTGACATAGATAACTACCGCTACAATCTGCGCGCCGCCGCCATCATCCTGCATGAAGACAGGATATTGCTGCATCAGATCGAGGGGGATGAATTCTGGTGCGTACCAGGCGGGCGTATTGATGCGGGTGAACTGGCGGCGCAAACCATCGTGCGCGAAATGCAGGAAGAATTATCAGAGCCAGTAATTTGCGAGAAAATGCTGTGGACGGTAGAGAATTTCTTCAGCTATCGTGAGCAGAAGCATCATGAACTAGGTCTGTATTTCTTGACGCGCCTGCTGCCTGACTCGCGCCTGCTCAACAATGCAGGCCCGTATATGGGTAATGAAGGTAAATTGAGACTGACCTTTGCCTGGTTCAATTGCGCCGACTTGCAGCAGCTTGACATCCGTCCTTCATTTCTGGCGCAGGCATTGACGGAGGAGGGTTTCAACACGCGGCACTGGGTGCATCATGAAACAGCCTGAGCAGATTGAATAGACTGGACTGCTTACCATACTTGAACATTAACTATATCCGTTACGGGGTCAACATGATTGCAAGCCTGCGTTTTACTTCCCTTTGTTGCCTGGCCTTGCTTGCATTGTCAGGCAAAACCCAGGCTGCCACGGCCTGCCAACCCGGCAAGGTCATCGTGCAGGTGCTGGGTTCTGGCGGGCCAGAACTCAATGATCAGCGGGCTTCCACTTCCTACCTGGTCTGGGTCGATGGCAAGGCGCGCCTCCTGGTTGATTTTGGTAGTGGCGCTGCATTGAATTACGAAAAATCCGGTGCGAATCCGGCTGACCTGGATGCCGTGCTGTTTTCCCATTTTCACGTCGATCATACGGCAGATTTTCCGGCCCTGGTCAAGGGTTTGCCATTTGCCGGCTATGACAAGGAGTTGCATGTCTATGGTCCGCCCAAACGTGGCGTTTTCCCTGGTGTTAAAGAATTCGTGCATGCCTTGTTCAATCGCGAGACCGGCGCATATGCTTACCTGGCCGATTATGCCGACCCCGATGTCAGCAGCCAGTTCAAGATGGAAATCGAAGAAATCCCCTTCAAAGAAGCGGGTCAGAGCGAGAAAAACAAGGTAAAGGAAATACAGCGCTACAGCATCGGCGACAGTCTGGCTGTCAGCGCCATCGCCGTCTTGCATGGCCCCGTACCAGCACTGGCCTGGCGGGTGGACAGCCATGGTTGCAGCGTCACTTTCAGTGGTGACACCAGTAATAGCGACCAGGCACTGGACCAGCTGGCGCAGGGCAGTGATGTGCTCGTTGCCCACAATGCCGCCAGGGAGAATGATGCTGACAATGTTGCCCGCCTGCTGCATATGATGCCAACAGAAATTGGCCGCATTGCAGGTACTGCCAAGATTGGAAAACTGGTGCTGTCGCACCGCATGAAACGCACACTGGGTCATGAAATGGAAAGCAGTGCGGCGATACGCAAGAATTATGCAGGAACGATCCTGTTTGCCAACGACATGCAAAAAATTACGGTCGGCGGGAAGTAGGGGCGTTAATGCAGAGATTGATCACTTGTTGCGCCTGCCGGCATCACAAGTCGTGCGGCACTTTCGGCACGGCGCCTCCGCCTCCCTTGATCAGATTGTAGGCAATGAGGGCGCTGATCAGGCCATAGCCTATGCGCGGTATCCATTCAGCGATCTGCTCCTGTTGCAGCGCCAGGCTGGCGTTTTCACCTTTGGCATAGTGTTCCAGCATTTCCGGCAACTGGCCGCTGGCTTCGCCGGTTTTGATCAGGCCCAGCAGCGTTGCATCGCTGATGGCGGGTAGTGCGCGTACGGCTTCAGCCAGTGTTGCCCCTTTTTGCATGCGTGGCAGTATCTTTGCCAGCTCGCGGCGCAGCAAGACATTGCTGCTTGCCTGCAAGCCCAGGGGCAGGGCATCAAACATGGGCAAGCCGGCTTCCAGCATCAACGCCATGCTTTGCCAGAAATCGCAAAGATTGCGGCGCTTGTGCAGTTTGCCAAAAACTGGCAGAGCCAGCAAAACCTGGTCGAGCAGTGAAGTGGGCGCATCAAGTGGGCGCATCTGGAAGCGCCGGTAAGCAAAAATGCCACCGCCAACCAGGCCGACGGCCAGCAAGATGCTGCGTATTGCCTGCCACAAATAGCCCCCCAGGCTCAGGCTGCCAGCCACCAGTTGCGGCAGGGGCGGGATGAATAATGCCGCCAGCGCCATGAAGGCCGGCAGCATCATGCGTGATTTGATGCGGGAAATTTGCTGGGCTTTTTCCTGGTAGAGCTGGGCCAGGTGGCGATAGGTTCTGGTTGGGTCGCCCGCAGCCAGGGCTGCTCCTAACAGACCGGCTTCCAGCGGTGTCCACAGGCCGCTGTGCAGACCGGCCTCTGCCAGGTTCTTGCCTCGTTTGACCAGGTTCAGTGTCTCAGTCATCCTGGTCTGGTAGCGGCCAGGCAGTTTGATCATGGGTAGTGCCTGTAGTGGCCCTATGCCCGCGTGGCTTAGCGCCGCCAGTTGCAAAAGCAGCTCTGCCCGCA
This sequence comes from Undibacterium paludis, assembly GCF_022568815.1. GTDB lineage: Bacteria > Pseudomonadota > Gammaproteobacteria > Burkholderiales > Burkholderiaceae_D > Undibacterium. The sequence continues at coordinate 41,470 of NZ_JAKZHX010000018.1, forward strand.
GGCTGTAGGGTAGTGCCAGGTGCTGTTTAATTTTCATGCACGGTATTGTGCCATGATCTAAAATAAGTGTGTGCCAGAAAAATATGGGGGAAGCATGTCTGCCATCACCAGTTTGCGCCGCTATGTCTTGGGGTTTCTTGCCAGCCTGGGCCTGGGTTTTGCTGCAACGCCTGTTTTGGCCGCTGCCTGTGACAGTCCACCCATGCATGAATTCGATTTCTGGCTTGGTGAATGGAATGTACATACCACTGACGGCAAGCTGGCCGGTACCAATAGCATCAGGCGCGAATATGACGGCTGTGTCCTGCATGAGCGTTATAAAACCGGTCATGGCTATAGTGGTGAAAGTCTCAATATCTACGACGCGCCGCGTAAAGTCTGGCACCAGAGCTGGGTCGACAACACGGGCCTGCTGTTGTTGCTTGAAGGTGGCTGGCGTGGCGCGAGCATGGTGCTGGAAGGCCAGACTGTTTCACCTGAAGGGCAGGCAATACGTCATAAAATCAGCTGGACACCGAATGCCAACGGAACCGTGCGACAACTATGGGAATCCACGGACGCCAAAGGGCAGTGGATCATCGCTTTTGACGGACTGTATTCAAAACGGTAAAAATTTTTTGGAAAATAGCCGCTTAATCTCGCCGGTCATCAATATCAGGAGCCATCATGTTCATCACCAGAACCTTGAGCGCGTTGTTATTCACATCGATCACGCTCACCCTCACCCTGCCGGTGGCGGCATCAGATATTTATGAACTGCAAAGCTATCATGCCAGTGAAGCACAGGGTGAACGTAAAGGCCCCTGGCTGGGCTTGCAGCAGACGAACAAATCCTGGCGACTAGTGCCGGTCAAGCCCAGGTTCAAAAAAGTGGCCGACCCGATCAGTAATGAAGGGATAGAAGTCAGCGCCAAAGTCGATAATGTGCGCATCATGCTGTCTGACCGCAGCCTGAGGGCCGGCACAGTGATGTTGTCGGATGAGGCCAGGGTCGTCAGCGGATCTCTTGATGAAGAGTTTGAACTGTCATCCCTGCCTCCCTTGGGACAAGAGCGGCTGATGCATTTCATGGGCAGTGAATACCGACTGCAAAACCGGGATGGCAAAATCTACCTGAGCCTGCAGGGGGGCGAGCAATACCTGTTCGACTATACAGAAAATCAGGAGGACAATAATGCCAGACTGATCTGGGTTGGCGACCTTGATCATGATGGCAAGCTCGATTTCATCATCGATACATCCAATCACTATAACGTGACTGAATTACGTCTGTACTTGTCAGGACAGGCTGGCAAGGGCGAATTGCTGAAGCTGGTTGCTAAGCGCAGGTCTACCGGTTGCTAACGAATCTGACGTGCAGCGTCGTTACATTTACTTACGGCCGTAACATTTCCGTGGTCTCCTTTTGAGCGTGCTCCTGCGTTGTAGGCACTAGAGCATTTATTTCACCAGGAGAACACCATGGACCAAGTCACCACCACAACAAAACGCATACACCCTCTGATGGCGGGCGCTGCCTGTTCCGTCATACTGGTCAGCCTGTTGGGCGCTGCCGCCATTACAGGTTTACTGCCAAACTCCAATAGTACGACTGCGCCGGTCAATACAACAGGGCAGGCAGCCATGACTGCTAACCAGGGCATGAATCAGAACTTGCCTAATCAGGCAATGGCGCAGGGTGTCAATCCAGGTGCCAATCAAGGTATGAGTCAGGGTATGGGGCAGAGTATGAGCCAGCCAGTCCAGTCTTCAAACCAGAATGCCTATCCAGGCACTTATCAGGGACAGACAGCAGGCAATTACAACAATGCTCCCGCATCCAGAGTGGCACAGGCCAGCCAGCCGCAACAACGCAGTAACCATAGTTATCATCCGCAACAGCCAGCGGCACAAAACAGCCCGGTCGGCATCGGTGTCGGCGCTGTCATCGGCGGCCTGATAGGCAGCCAGGTAGGTAACGGCAATGGCCGTACACTGGCCACGATTGCCGGTGCAGTAGGTGGCGGTTATGTGGGTAATGAAGTGGCTAAACGGAATCCTTGAACCTGGTACAGATATGACGGGTTCACACGTACTTCACCGCGACAACCCAAGCCCGTCATTCTTGCCAAGGCCGGAATCCAGTGGCTGCAAACCGCTTAGCCTGTTGATCTGACGGCGCGTCAAACATGGATACCCGCCTTGCGCGGGTATGACGAGTTGAATTTCCCAGTGCCCTTGTGTCCGGCCTTTTGGCCCGCATCCGCCAGCACAAGTACTCTTACTGTGTACCCAGCAAAGCCCGCAACATCTCCGCCGCCGGCCCTTTGTTGGCCCAGGTCTGCGACAGGTCCAGGTCGCCATTGGTGCTGACCATGATGAGGATGCTCTGGCTCTGCAGATCGACCAGGTTCAATATCCGCACACCGGCTATCCAGCCCTGGCGTTCAATGATCATCACCTGACTGTGAGCATCTGATGCCCTGAACGGGTATGACCAGACACCGAGTGCGCCACCCACATTATTCGGTTTGACCATTACTTCACGGCTTTTGGCTGGCAGGTATTTGCCCTGTATGAACGCCAGGTCAAAGGCATACAGATCTTTCAGTGTGCCAAAGCTGGAGCCAGCAGGCCCGTAGCTGGCCAGATTGACTTCTGGTTCAGGTTTGCCGCCCAGGGTGCCATGGATATGCTGTTTGGAGTCGGGCAGGGCGGCAGTGTAATAGCTGGCCGTACTCATGCCCGCCGGGGCAAATATGCGTTGCTGCAACAGGCTTAAAAAGCTTTGTTTGTTGATTTTTTCGAGCAGGGCGCCAAGTACGATGTAGTCGCAATTGTTGTAGTCAAACTTGCTGCCCGGTGCTGCTGTGACTGGTCCGGCGCACAGGCCGGTGGCAAACTTCTGTATGTCGTCGCCGCTATTGGCATCCATCATATGCACTGCCGGATTGACCATCTCGTTATACAGACCCGAATAATGGGTCAGCAATTGCCTGATGGTGGCATTGCGTGCCTGGACATTGGGATAGTCGGGCCAGTAAGCACCCAGGGGCTGGTCCAGCTGCAACTTGCCCGCTTCAACTTCCTGCATCACCAGGATGGCAGTCATTTGTTTGGTAATCGATGCAAAACGGAAAGTCTGCTTGCTGTCCTTGATGGCGCCAAAGCTTTTTTCAAGCAAGACCTTATCACCCCGGGCGGCAAATACCAGGCCCTGGAAGCCGGTTTTGCCGAGGTTTTTTGCCGCTTCTTCAAGACTTGGCAGGTTTTTGGGGGCTGCCAGCAGGCTGCCTGAAGCGAGCAGGCCAGCACTGAATATGGTGAAACTGGCAAGATATTTTTTGATGTGGGACATATTTGGGCTCCGTACGGGCGGATTGGATGGCTCAGGCTGCATATTAACAAAAGACAGGCGCAGATGATCAGGGCTTTAGCATCAGGCTATAATGCCGGACCATGAATCTATTAAGAACCCTTGCTTCCATCAGCGGCATGACCATGCTGTCGCGCGTGACCGGTCTGGTACGCGATATTTTGATTGCCACCCTGTTTGGCGCCGACGCGCGCACTGACGTTTTTAATATCGCATTTCGCATCCCCAACCTGCTGCGCAGGCTGTTTGCCGAAGGCGCATTTTCCCAGGCCTTTGTCCCCATCCTGGCTGAATACAAGAATAGCCATGGCGATGTCGCCACAAGGCAATTGATAGATCGTGTCGGCACTGTCATGACCTGGACATTGCTGCTGACCTGTGTGCTGGGCATCATGGGCGCACCGGTGCTGCTGTATTTTTTTGCCGAAGGTTATGTTGGTGACCCGGTGATCTTTGACATGGCTATCGTCATGACCCGCATCATGTTCCCCTACATCGGTTTCATGTCACTGGTGGCCCTGGGTGGCGGCATACTCAATACCTGGCGCGAATTCAAGGTGCCGGCATTCACGCCTGTGCTGTATAACCTGTCGTCGATTGCCTGTTCCTGGCTGCTCGCGCCGCACCTGGCCCAACCTGTATATGCGCTGGCGATAGGTGTGTTCATCGGTGGAGTGCTGCAACTGGGTGTGCAGGTGCCAGCCTTGCTCAGGATAGGCATGTTGCCAAGAATAAGCTGGCATCTTGGCACCAGTTGGCAGGATGAAGGCGTGCGCCGCATCATGCGCAATATGGTGCCGGCTATCCTGGCCGTATCAGCGACGCAGATCAGCATTGCCATCAATTCCAATATTGCTTCCAAGCTGACACCGGGCAGTGTCACCTGGCTGGCCAATGCCGACCGCCTGATGGAATTCCCGACTGCCCTGCTCGGCGTGGCACTAGGCACCATTCTGCTGCCCGGTCTGTCCAAGGCCAATGCCGATGGCGATACGGCAGAATATTCATCGCTGCTGGACTGGGGCCTGCGCCTGACTTTTTTGCTGGCCCTGCCAGCAGCGGTTGGCCTGGCCACCATACCTGAAGCACTGACTTCTACCTTGTTCCATCACAATAAATACAGCGGCCATGCCGTGCAGATGACATCAAATGCGCTGATCGCCTATGGCCTGGGTTTGCTGGGCCTGATCGTGGTCAAAATACTGGCGCCAGGCTTTTATGGCAAACAGGATATACGCACGCCAGTCAAAATTGCCGTTGCCGTCATGCTGGTCACGCAGGGCTTGAATTATATCTTCGTTCCGTATTTTGCCCATGCTGGCCTGGCCCTGTCAGTGGGGCTGGGGGCTTGCGTCAATGCTGTTTTCTTATACACCGGCCTGCGCAGGCGCGGCATTTACCATCCACAAAAAGGCTGGGGCATGTTCCTGCTCAAGCTGTGTGCTGCCCTGTTTCTGATGGCAGGTATAGCGTTGTGGACTTCTGACCAGTTCCACTGGCTGGCGATGCGCAGTACGCCGTTTTTGCGCGTGGGTGCATTGGCGCTGGTGATCTCTGCAAGCGCCGCCACCTACTTCGCTGCGCTGATACTGATGGGTTTCAGGCCCAGGGATTTCAAGAAGGTGACGAAGGTATAAGGCAGCTCGTCCCAAAAAAAACGATTGCGAATGCAACTCATTGTAACGAACCTCGTCAACCGCCAGCATATCTTGTAACTTGCAAAATCCGGAAGAACAAGAATTGCCGTTCATGCCGAACGGCAATTTGTCTGCCTTGGTGTTTTTCAAGTGCACAGCGCTGCAGATGCGGATTCTCTTCCTGTATGAAAAATATGGAGTAATTGCGTAGTACTACGTATGGCTTTTGTTTTTTATTTCATGAGGAAAATTCGCAAAACCTGAATGTGCACATAAATACGGCATTCTTACAAATTGCATACAAATTATAGACAAAATAACTAGTGTTTTGACTTGATCAATCAGGGTTAAATTGTTAAAGTTTGCATCATGTTACAAAGTGTTCACTTTACATTGATCTGACTCACTTACGCATGCAGTAAGTGTTCGTGATCAACCTGTCGCCTGCTTACGATTAGATCATCCCAGATGGGATGCGTCTTCTAACCCTATAGCAATTTCCTGGCGCAGCAATCCTTTTGGATGCTGCGGGGGCTAACTGTTTTCGAAAAAAAATGACGCGATGATTTTGCTCGTCTTGTGAAAACAGCAGCCGAGTTTTTTTGGTTGAAGTTTGAAATGAAGAATTTATTGGTCTCCGTGGTCTCTGTAAGCGTCCCTGCGAGTGTCTGCAGTCAGCGCGTTCATTCTGCTGCTTGCACAGGTATGCGTGGCAATGTCTGCAAGGGAATGTCGACGTGAACCCGCACGCTTCTTACCCGGTTTCGTTGCGTACCATGCTGGGCAGTTTTTTGCATCATCGCCATCTGATAGTGCAGATGACGCAGCGTGAAATCATCGGGCGTTACAAAGGGTCGGTGATGGGACTGGCCTGGTCTTTTTTCCATCCGGCACTGATGCTGACGGTGTACACCTTTGTGTTCTCGGTCGTGTTTAAATCACGCTGGGGCAATAGCGCAGTGGAAAACAAGACCGAATTTGCCTTGCTGCTCTTTGTCGGCATGATCATGCATGGCTTGCTGGCAGAAGTGCTCAACCGCAGCCCTGCGGTAATTCTCTCCAATACCAATTACGTCAAGCGCGTGGTTTTCCCTCTTGAGATTCTGCCTGTCATCAGTCTTTGTGCTGCCCTGTTCCACAGCATGGTCAGTCTGCTGGTCCTGCTGCTTGCCTTTTTTGTTTTCAATCATTATGTCGCCTGGACTGTCATCTTCCTGCCACTGGTACTGATGCCCTTGCTGATACTGGCGCTGGGTGTTGGCTGGTTGCTGGCTTCGCTTGGTGTGTACCTGCGCGACGTCGGCCAGACAGTGGGCGTGCTGTCCATGGTGCTGATGTTCTTGTCGCCGGTGTTTTATCCGGTCGATGCACTGCCGCCGCAGTTCCGTCCATGGCTGCTGGCCAATCCGCTGAGCTTCATTATCGAGCAGGCGCGTGATGTGCTGATCTGGGGTCGCCTTCCGGCGTTTGCCGGTCTGTTGTCTTATACCGTAGTGGCCGTACTGATCGCCTGGACAGGCTATGCCTGGTTCCAGAAAACCAGAAAGGGGTTTGCCGATGTCCTCTGAAGCAATCGCCATCAGCATCAGCCAGCTCGGCAAGAGCTATCAGATTTATGATAATCCGCGTGACCGCCTCAAGCAGTTTGTGCTGCCGCGTTTGCAGCAGGCTGCAGGCCAGCCGCGCAAGCAGTATTACCGTGAATTCAATTCACTGCAAAACGTCAGTTTTGACATCAAACGTGGTGAAACAGTTGGCATCATCGGTCGCAACGGCTCTGGCAAATCAACGCTGCTGCAAATCATTTGCGGAACGCTGTCACCGACTGTCGGCGAAGTGCGCACTTTTGGCCGCATTGCTGCCTTGCTGGAACTGGGTTCCGGCTTCAATCCCGAATTTACCGGGCGTGAAAACGTCTATATGAATGCCGCTGTCCTGGGTTTGAACAAGGAACAGATTGATGCGCGTTTTGACGACATTGCTGCCTTTGCCGATATCGGTGATTTCATTGAACAGGCAGTACGCACTTATTCCAGCGGCATGCTGGTCAGGCTGGCCTTTGCCGTCATCGTCCATGTTGATGCCGACATCCTGGTGATTGATGAAGCACTGGCTGTCGGTGATGCTTTTTTCACCCAGAAGTGCATGCGATTCCTGCGCAACTTCATGAAGACAGGCACGGTCCTGTTTGTCAGCCACGATACAGGTGCAGTCAAGAGCCTGTGCAGCCGCGTGATCTGGCTGGAAAAAGGTGTGGTGCAGGAACAAGGCTCACCCAAAGAGGTGTGTGAACTGTATCTGCAGGCATTTTATGAAGCCCAGCAGGGCAAGAGCAGCAGCACCAGGATGAAGCGCAAACCTGATTCAGCTACAACAGCGGTGACAGCACAAAAAGACCAGCGCCTGGCCTTTGTCAACGCCAGCAATTTGCGCAATGACTTGCAGATGTTTGCCTTTGACCCTGAGTCCAAATCCTTTGGGCAGGGCGGGGCGCAGATCATTGCGGTCGATTTTTATGATCATGAAGGCGCGGCATTGACCTGGGTGGTCGGCGGCGAGCAGGTCAGCCTGCGCATACAGGCGCAGGCCCATGCTGAACTGGATGCGCCCATCATCGGCTTCACCGTCAAGGACGCGCGCGGCCAGGCCCTGTTTGGCGACAACACTTACCTCAGTTACAGCGACACACCGCGCTATTGCGAAGCGGGCGACATGATCGAGGCCGAGTTCAGCTTCCTGATGCCTATCCTGCCTGCCGGTGATTACAGCGTCAGCGTGGCGATTGCCAATGGAACACAACAGAATCATGTCCAGCACCACTGGGTGTACGACGCGGTGGTCTTTAAATCCGAAGCCAGCAGTGTTGCCACAGGTCTGATCGGCATTCCCATGCTGGGCATCACGCTCGACACCCGACGCGATACGCGGCACGATTCTCAGCTCGATTCTCAGCTCGATACACAGTTCGATGATCAGCTCGAAACCCGGCAGGAAGAAACAATATAATGAAATTTACCGGCGAACGTTTCGTGCCTGAAGTGCACGGCAATATAGAAATAGAACATCTGCATCGCTACATGCAGGCCTGCAACCTGGCCAGAGGCAAGCAGGTGCTCGATATCGCCAGCGGCGAAGGTTACGGTTCCGCCATGCTGGCTGAACATGCTGCACAAGTCATCGGTGTCGATATTTCGGTCGAGGCGGTGGAGCATGCACAAGGCCGTTACCGCAAGCCCAATCTTGAATACCGCGTGGGCAGTTGTGCTGCGATACCGCTTGATGACAGCAGCGTCGATCTGGTCGTCAGTTTTGAAACCATAGAACACCATGACCAGCATCAGGAGATGATGCAAGAGATACGCCGGGTCTTGCGGCCTGATGGTGTTTTGCTGATATCAAGCCCGGACAAACTGTATTACTCAGATATCCCTGGTGCGCACAATGAATACCATGTGAAAGAATTGTACCAGGAAGAGTTCCAGCAGTTGCTGGGGCAGTATTTCGGGCATATTTCCCTGTTTGGTCAGCGTGTCCTGTTCGGGTCAGGCATTTTTCCGCATGCGCAAGCCACGGGTTTTGATACTTGCTGGCAGCAGGAGCAGACCCTGCAATCAGCACAGGGCATGGCCAGGCCGGTGTACTGGATAGCACTGGCATCAAACCGGGCTTTGCCACGGCTTGATGCCAGCTTTTTTGAGCAGGCACAGCAAGAATCAGAAATGGTGACCGGTTTGCAAACCGCGCTGGAGCACAGGCAACACGACATCGTCCTGCACAAAGAATGGGAAGCACAGCTGGAACGTGACATCGCTGACCTGAAGCAATGGCAGACGCAACTCGAAACAGACCTGGCCGCGCAAAAGCAAGCACAGGCCAGGCTGGAGTTTGATGTGGTGCAAGAACAGAAAAAATCAGCCGGGTTGCACAGGGATGTGCGGGATGCGGAATTGCAATGCCAGCGCCTGCAGGCAGAATTGTTGCAAAGCGCCAGCAGCCATCAGGAATTGGCCAGACAACTACAGCAGGAGCAGCAAAACGTACAGGACAGTCAGGTACAGCTCAGGCAGTTGATGAACAGGCTTGGTGAATCCGACGCGAGTATCGCATCACTGCGCCAAGAGCGTGATGTCGTCCTTGCCAGCATCGCAGAAATCCGCGCCAGCCGTTCCTGGCGTTATAGTGCGCCGCTACGTTGCCTGGGCCACATCCGTCGTGGCAATTTCGCTTTTGTCGGCCATGCCGCCAGGGCAGTGAAGAACCGCTGCAAACAACTGCTGCCTGCGCCCGTCATAAAGATGATGCAGGCAATACGCGGCAAGATACTGAACATCACTGCCATCATGCCGCATTCAAGCATGAATCATGCAGCGATCGCCGATATGGTGGCCGAGCGTCATGCGGCCCTGCAATGGCCAATCAGCAGTTTTGTACCGCCCATGCTGGCGGCAGCACAGTGCCCGTCTATAGACATCAGTGTGGTGACTTACAACAGCGGCCGCTGGATCACAGGCTTTGTCACATCCCTGCTGGGCCTGAATTATCCCAAAGACAGGCTGAGTATCTATTTTGTCGACAACAGTTCCACCGATAATACGGTTGAGCAATTGCAGGCAGCCTCGCGCGTGCTGCGCTCTCATGGCATGCATGTTGAGATTATCTATCAGCCCAACAATGGCTTTGGTGCAGGACATAATGCCGGTATCCGCGCAGGCAAAGCGCCGTTCTGTCTGATCACCAATCTTGACCTGACTTTTGAAGCGCAGACCCTGCTGCAAGTGGTGTCGGCGGCCGTGGCCGATAGTGCACAGGCTGCTGCATGGGAAATGCGTCAGAAACCGTATGAGCATCCCAAATATTATGACCCCGTCACCGGTAGCACCAACTGGAATTCTTACGCCTGTGTGCTGTTGCGCCGTTCAGCACTGGATAAAGTGGGCGGCTTTGATGAAACCCTGTTCATGTATGGCGAAGACGTGGAATTGTCGTATCGCCTGCGCCGCGCCGGTTTTGTCTTGCGCTATTGCCCGCAGGCGGTGGTATGGCACTTCACTTACGAGAGTGAAGCCCAGGTCAAGCCCTTGCAATACACGGGCAGCACTTTCGCCAACCTGTATCTGCGCCTGAAGTACGGCAATCGCTGGGATGCACTTGCCGTACCGTTGCTGGGCCTGCGCCTGTTGCTGGCGCATGAGGCTTACCCTGGCTCACGCAAGGCAGTGTTTCGCAATCTCTTGCGCCTGGTCGCGCTGACACCGGCAGCTTTGCTGGCGCGCAGGAGCAGCAAGGTGAATTTCCCCTTCCGTGAGTGGGATTATGAAATGATACGTGACGGCGCTTTCATCGCCGCACAAGGTTTGCCGGCAACGCCGCCACTGGTCAGCATCATCACCCGTACCTATCAGGGACGCAGCCGCTATCTGCGCGAGGCCATCTTATCCGTGGCAAGACAGACTTACCCGAATATAGAACACCTCATCGTTGAAGATGGCGGCACCAGCATGCAAGCCCTGGTTGATGAAATGCGCCCGTATCTGAAGAATGCGATTTCTCATCACGGCCTTGATAAATGCGGACGTTCCGTCACCGGCAATCTGGGTTTGGCGCAGGCAAAGGGACGCTGGTGCCTGTTCCTTGATGATGATGACCTGCTATTTGCCGACCATGTTGAAGTACTGGTCCAGGCGCTGTTGCAAAACCATGGTCAGCAGCCAGGCTACCGGGCCGCTTATTCACTGGCCTGGGAAGTGCCGACCAATAACAGTCGTATCGCCCAGGGCGAATACGATGAAACCACCTACATGGTGCCGTCAGCCTTGCGCCAGGAATACGATTACGAGGTGCTGCGCCATCATAATTTCATGCCCATACAGTCAGTGCTGTTTGAACGCAGCCTGTACACCGAACGTGGCGGTTTTGAAGAAGACATGGAGGCCCTGGAAGACTGGACACTCTGGGTGCGCTATGCCCATGGCAACCAGTTTATCCATGTGCCCAAGCTGACGTCGCTGTACCGTACGCCGGCGGACCAGGACCAGATACGCCAGCGCGCAGAAGTTTTTGCCGCTGCCTATGCACTGGCGCTGACACGCAATATCACCCGCACCCAGCTTATCGATGCGCAGGAGGCAGCTGCAAGAGCGCGCAACAGCATGAAGCAGGAATCTGCTGTGCAAGAGATAACACAAATGCTGGCACAGGCTGAGTCATGAAGAGCAAGACGCTGAACAATCTCAATACCTTGCGCCTGGCTGCCGCCGGACTGGTCTTGTATGGTCACAGCTTTGTTTTTCTTGGTTTGCCTGAACCGGTGTTCCTGTCCTGGCTGCCGCTTGGTACTCTGGGCGTGTATATCTTTTTTGCCATCAGTGGTTATCTGGTCACGCAAAGCTGGCAGCAAGACCCGCATCTGCTGCGTTTTTTCCAGCGTCGCGCCTTGCGTATATTCCCGGCATTGATTGTTTGTACCTTGCTGAGCATGCTGCTGCTTGGCCCTTTGCTCAGTACGCTGCCGCTGGACCAGTATTTCAGCCATGCGGCAACCTGGCATTACCTGAAAAACATTGCCCTGTACATTACTTACTATCTGCCAGGTGTATTTGAACATCTGCGTGTGCCGAATGCCGTCAATGGCTCACTGTGGAGCCTGCCTGTAGAATTTTTCATGTACATCATGGTGGCCTTGCTGGGCATGCTGTCTGGCAGGCTGTGGCTGTCCGTGCTGATCTTTGCTGCATCGGCAGCAGCGAGTTTTTTCTGGGCACAGGCTACGACGCAAATGCTGGTCGTCTACGCGACCGACCTGCGCCAGGTGTTCATCTGTGGCACCTATTTCTGGGCTGGCGCATTGTTTTACCAGCTTGATATCAAACGCTATTTCAGCCTGACGACATTTGCCGTAGCAGCCGTGGCGATGTTATGCCTGGAAACTTTTCCGACCTCCATGCATCTGGCTTCGTGGGTGTTGTTGCCCTTTGTGGTGCTGGCTTTTGGCCTGTCCGACAATTCCTGGGTGGGCAAGCTGACTGCCAGCGGTGACTACTCTTACGGTTTTTATATTTATGCGTTTCCTGTACAGCAGGCAATTGTTTTTCTCTATCCCGGTATGGCCTTGCCCAGTTATCTGCTGCTGAGCACGGCACTGACTTTCACACTGGCCATGTTGTCATGGCATGGGATAGAACAACCCATGTTGCGTCTGAAGCCGTTCAATCCACGCAACCCGACATACAAAGGGGCACTGACATGAAAGATGTGACCGTCGTTATCGTCAACTGGAATAGTGGCAAACTGCTGGCAAAATGCCTGCGACACCTGGCAATGCAGACTGTCAGGCCGAACAAGATCGTGGTGGTGGACAATTGCAGCTCGGATGAGTCCATCCCCATGGTGGAACAGATCGACGGTGTCGATATCCTGCGCATGCAATCCAATCTTGGTTTTGCAGCAGGCAATAATTACCTGCTCAAGCAATGCGATACCGAATTCATCGCACTGCTTAATCCGGATGCCTTCCCGGCGCCTACCTGGCTGGAAAAACTGCTGGCAGCGGCAGAGCAGTTCCCTGATGCTGCTTCGTTTGGCTCACGTCAAATATGTCATGGCAATACCGACATACTTGATGGTACTGGCGACAGTTATCACATGAGCGGCCTGGTCTGGCGCATGGGCTATGGCGCCCCCAATCGTGCCCACTCCACCAAGCCGTATGAGATATTCTCACCCTGTGCTGCGGCAGCACTGTACCGCACCCGTATCGTGCAGGAACTGGGTGGTTTTGACGATGATTTTTTCTGCTATGTGGAAGATGTCGACATGGGTTTTCGCCTGCGTCTTGCAGGGCACACCTGTTATAGCGTGCCAGAGGCCGTAGTGCGCCATGTCGGTTCTGCCACTACCGGCGGTTCACGCAGTGATTTTTCTGTGTATTTTGGTCATCGCAACCTGGTCTGGGCCTACGTCAAGAACATGCCCGGCGTGCTGTTCTGGCTCTTGCTGCCGTTGCACCTGGCATTGAACCTGTTGAGTATCGCCATCTTCGCCATGCGCGGCCAGGGCAAACTTATCCTGCGGGCAAAACGTGACTCCCTGTATGGCCTGCGCCAGGCCTGGGCCAAGCGCAAGCTGATACAGTCACAACGCGTGGCGCGCACCTGGTCCATCTGGCTGAGCCTGGACAAGCAATTGATACCAAGACGTTAGTGGACTGTCGCAGCCCACTGGTTTAGCTCATGCATTAAACATCATTTCCTACTTGTTGCACCAGCGCCATGGCAAACTTGCCGTTGCCGACTGACCAGTCCGAATAATCATTTTCATGCACGAAAATGAACACATCCTTGCCTGACACCTGGGCGTTTTTTTCAAGATTAGCCGCGATGCTGGCGTACAGGGCACGTTTCATCGCATCACTGCGGCCGCGACGCATGGTAATTTCTACGACAACCAGGTGATCTGATCTCGCTATGCTGTTAAAGCTGCGACTGAACCAGAATTGCTGCGGGCTGTACTCGGTCAGCATATTGAACAGCTCATCTTCCGGCATGCCTATGCTGTCGACCAGGGCCTGGTGTATGCCTTCAACGATGGCCTGTTTTTGCTGCGGGCTGGTGTCCTGATGGACATTGGTGCGTATGAACGGCATGTGAGTTTTTCTCCTTATCATGGTTGCCGGGCAGGTTTGCCTGACTGCCGGTATTATGTCAATCAGGCGGGTAGGAAGAAAAACGATTATTATTAACCCACTATGTGCGAAAAACTCACAATATGAAACGCCGCCTGCCACCCCTGAACGCCTTGCGCGCCTTTGAGGCAGCCGCCCGCCTGGGCAGAATGACTGCCGCTGCCGATGAGCTTGCCGTGACGCCGGGCGCCATCAGTCGTCAGGTGCTGCAACTGGAGCAGGCGCTTGGTGTGCGCCTGTTCGAGGGTTCAAAGAACAAGCCACAGACCACGGCAGCAGCAAAGATATTGTTGCCGGCACTGACAGCTGCATTCGACCAGATCGAAGTCGCCGTACGTGCCGTCAGCGATGACGAGCAGGGCACGCTTGATGTCGCCTGCTTCAGTACCTTCATCGTCAAGTGGCTGATACCGCGCCTTTATCAATTCAATGCCCTGTATCCTGATATTGAAGTCAGGCTCAGTGCTTCACAATCGAGTGCTGACCTGCAACGTCACCGTTATGACCTGGTCATTGAAGTGGATGAATCGGCGGGCACCAGCCAGGATCTGATCCTGCCATTATTCCCAGAGCGCCTGGGCCCCGTGCTGGCACCGGCCCTGGCTGCCCGCCTGAAGCTGCGCAAGCCAGCCGAGCTGAAAGGCAAGCCGCTGCTGCATACCAAATCTCGGCTGGACGCCTGGCAGATGTGGGCAGATGCGTCTGGTTGTGTCTTGCCAAGGCAGGCAGGTGCAGAGTTTGAACATTATTACTTTACCCTGGAAGCCGCCATCAACGGCCTGGGCATAGCCGTTGCTCCCTGGCACCTGGTCGCTGACGACATCGAGGCGGGCCGCCTGCTAGCGCCATTTGGCTTTCAGGAAAGCGACTATCAATACATCGCCAGAAGGCGTGAACAAAAAAACAGGAAGCTGGATAAATTCTGTGATTGGTTGCAGGAGCAAGCCCAGGCAATGCCTGGACCATTGGCAAGGAATGAATAATTTATTTTATGTTGATGAATGCGTTGCGAAGGACTTTTTCTGTCGTGATTGATGGTGTTTGATGTGGCCTGCTTTCAGTTGGTGACGATCAACTGCTCTTCGTAGACCTTTGTCACGATCTGCTGACCACATGCCATTGGAATTTTGTACTGCATGACTATTGACCGGCATCGCGTGATGCGGAAAAGCTGCGTGACCTGCGCCGTGGACATTGGCTGACGTGACAACGAGCGCAGTCCCTGTCAGTAGAGTGAGGATAAACCGTTTCATTTTTTCTCCCTGTCTTTTTGAAAAAACGCCATTCACTGCTTGAATGGAGCTCCCGATAACATCAGGGCACTAGCACAAAGTTGATGTCGGTTTTATTTCCCGTACTGATATCAACGTTACTTACCGCAGCAGTCTTGTATCCGTTGGCGCTGGCTTGTACCGTATACTTCCCTGCACCGGGCAAGACAGCCTTGTCACTCGTGAAAACAAGGGGGAGAACAGCGGTATATTGCGCCAGCAGTGGGGCGACTGTTGGCAGGTTATGCAGATTGTAGGCAGCGGTAAGCGCATCTGCATTGACATATTTCATTGTGAAGCCTGGGCCACCCGTAAAGCTTTGCCTGGCTGACACGAGTGGGACTTCGGTCACGCTGATGGGTGACAGCCCTGCTGTCCCGCTAATGTCGGCCGGGTAGCTGACGGCAGATGGCAGATTCAGCGGTGTTGCCGGATTCGACAGCAAGGTGACACTGGTGCTGTTCATCACCGGAACGTTGGCGATGACGGCAGGGGTTTGATTGTCTGCCGTAATGACGACATCATAATTGCCTGGCGGCAGGCGCCCAAGAAAAAATTCACCCGTGCTGACGTTCGGGACGGTGGCACTGACGACCTCACCGTTTTGCTGGGCGCTGACAAACACATGGTAACCGAGCAGGGCCAGATTCATGTAACCGTCTATACCATTCAATACGGAAGGGACCACCTTGACAACGGGTTTCAATCCATATTTTCCATTACCTTTGGTGACGATGGATTTGCATGCATCAAAATCGATGACGACATCCGCTCTCTGCCCGGCAGCGACATCAAATTCATTGACAAGCTTGATGCCGTTGACTACTGCGCTTGGTGTGTCCAGGGGGACCTCTGCCGTGGTGCCGCTTGCCACGATGGAATTGGCGATGCCGTTACCAGGATTGGGATCAAGCACCAGCCGTATCTGTGAGTAATGGCCAGGTGTCAGGGGTGTTTGCCCCAGAGGTAAAAGAGTGCCGTTGTTTAAATTGAGTAAATTGATTTTCTGGGCGGGGTTGAGTACGATATCTGTCCAGCCAGCATCATTTTCATTTGCGCTGGAGCTTTGGTTTACCCGGATTTTATTGACTGTAATATTAACGGCGTCAAAGCCGCATGAGGGGGCATCGGTCAGTGACACATACAAGACGCCATTTCCAGGTGTCACAGTGACACCGCTCCCGGTGACATTCACATTTCCATTGACACTGACGTTGTTGCCGTCATAACCGCCCCCACCGCCACAAGCTGCCAGCAGAGTAGCAATGACGAGACTGCTGCCTCGATGCCACGATATTGTTGGTTTCATTTCTCCCTCCGTTTTTTGCGTTTATACGATGGACGAAGTGAATGACGGAGATTGTCTTCCAGTTTCAGGCTGTGACACTGTGTGTTGACGTGGTTGATGTCTACATCATTCAAACATCCAAAGAGTTGATCTCATTTTTTTGAAAATTGCCCGGGCAGCTGTCGCGGCAGAAAACCTTAAAAAACGCAGGGCCGATATTAATGTTTGACTTTGTTCCCAATGACACCACCTACGACCGCACCGCCAACGGTGCCTACAGGACTGCCGTTGGTCAGTACTGAACCGGCAATGCCGCCCAATGTAGCGCCGATGGCAGTATTTTTTTGCTGGTGTGTCATGTTGGCGCAGCCAGCCAGGGTTACTGTCATGATCGTGACGGCGAGCGTATTATTCCATTTGCTCATGATGTTCTCCTTCACTGAATCCTGCCGCTTTGCGAGAAGCGGTATCTTGATCTTCCCGGTATGACTTTCTTCGAATTCGTAGAGTCCGTCATGCCGTTACTGCAAAAAGATGTTTGCAGGTTTTGCTAAGTTTGAATATCTGTCGATAGCATAGCGCTGCTAATCATGGCTAACGCTGATATGCTTGCGCCGGTCAGCACACAGTGATGGATCACTGTTCATCTTTGCCTGACGGTAATCTGATGTTTTTTCGCTTAAGAGCTGCTTCCAGAACGCAAGCCACATCTCATTAATTCATCATAGGTAGCCCGGGTCTGCTTAAGCGTAATAATTGGTAATATGATGTAAGCGCATGTAAAAGTTTTTTATCCCGGATATGTGATCGGTGATCAAAAATTGTAATCAGTTTCAGACAGATAATGCTTCTTTTTAATGCCTTGAATCGCACCAGCGACAATATAAATGGCTCCTCAGTATCGTTTTACGTGCCAGGATAAATAGGATAGAGTTCTGGACTCTGATGAGAGCTTATTGATTGGGACTTACGCAAAACCGCCCCAGCTGCGTTGTTAGCTCCTAGCCGTACTTAAAGTACTGTCTTCGTCGCTACGCCTTGCTGGGACAATTTTGCGTAAGTCCTATTGATATCAATTATTTCGGCATTGCTAAAGCGCAAGATGCAGAGGAATATGCGGACCAATCTATCTTTCCGTCAATTGATACTGGCCGGCTTCATGTTGATCGCGATTCTATCAAGTTGTGTTTCAATGTATGCTCTCTGGACGATTGAACGGATTACCAAACAAGGTCAGGAAGTTGCTCAAAAAGCGATTGTATTGACAGAAGAGACGCAACGACTGACGGAGCTTACCATTTCCATGGAGCGCAGCGCCCGTCAATATCTGGTGCTGGATGACCCGAGTTTCCAGAATATTTTTGATCACGCCTTGTTGGAGGCAACTTCTTCTTTGCAATTGCTGAAGAAGAATAGCAATGACTTGTCCATGCAAGACATGGAAGACTGGCGCAAAGAAAGTGATGTTGTCAGCGATATCGTCCGGAAAAATCGCCCCCGCAGCAAATCTGCAATGCGTGATGAGCAACAGCATTTGCATGCAGCTTTTTTGCATCTTGCAAAAATCAATGACCGCTTGAGCCTGGCTTGTAAACGCGAGATCGGACAAAGTAATATGATGTCACTGAGCGACCTGGAATATCAGCGCAGCGTATTGACCGGGGTCGTGGTCGGAGCAATCGTGTTGGCCATGGCGCTGGCGTTATTGCTGGGCGGGTGGCTGTCACGTCCGTCGGGACAGATACAGGCTGCAATAGAAAGACTGGGTGAAAATAAATATGATCAACCGGTCGTTGTCGGTGGCCCGGCCGACATGCGGCGACTTGGCCAGCAACTTGACTGGCTGCGACAAAGACTGGCGATATTGGAGGACGACAAGAAACGTTTCTTGCGTCATATATCACACGAACTGAAGACACCCCTGGCGGCATTGCGAGAGGCAGTGGCGCTTTTGAATGAAGAGGTCCCCGGTAAATTGAATGAGCAGCAGCATGAAATCGTACAAATCCTGGGAAAGAACACCTGGTCCCTGCAGAGTCAGATCGAAGATTTGTTACTCTATAATGCAGCGGCCTTCGAGGCGCAAAATTTACTGCGTACTAAAATCAATCTGTTTCAATTGCTTGAATCGGTTGTGCAGGACCAGTATCTGCAATGGAGCGCCCGCAACCTGGATGTGAAAATCCGTGGCGATAAATCTGTTGAGATCGCAGTTGATGGCGATAAACTGAAAATCGTTTTTGCCAATTTGCTGGCCAATGCGATCAAGTTCAGTCCACCACATGGCCTGATCTATTTTGCTTTTGAATTGGTTTCCGGAATAGTAAAAATCGATTGTATTGACCAGGGGCCAGGGGTTGCAAGCCAGGATGTACCCCATATATTTGACCCGTTTTACCAGGGGAGTATACAACCGCCAGGCGCGCGCCAGAGTAATGGCATTGGCTTATCCATTGTGCATGAATATGTTACTGCCCATGGCGGCAACATACGATTATTGCCAGGTGCAAGCGGGGCACATTTCCAGATGATGTTGAACCATGAATCGTAAATACTTATTGCAATGTGGCCTGTCCTGTTCGCTATGTTTTGCCCTGATCGGGTGTGGCATCATGTCATCAGACAAATCTGCGCAACAGTCATTACCGGTCACTAAAGTTCCTGTTACTCCTCCTGTTTTACCGCCCGTGAATATGAATGACGACATGCTCGGCTTCTATTTGCTGATGCGGCAGATGCCTGCCCAGGACTTGCAAAAAAAATTGCAGGAACTTAATACGCAGGCAGACAGCCCTAAGCGCAATCTTCAGAAGGCAATCATCTTTGGGTTGATGCGCGGCACGGTCGATCTTAATCGCGCCCTTGCATTGCTGGACGCCATCTTGAAGTCTGACGATGTAGCCGCTCAAGCTTTGAAACCGCTCGCCAGCCTGTTGTCTGCCAATTACAGTGAATGGCGCCGGCTGGACGATGCGCTGGAAAAACAGGCTCAGCAAACGAAAGAAGTACAGCGCCGGGCCGATCTGCTGAACCAGAAACTCGATGAGTTGAAAAACATCGAACATCTCCTGCCTACACGTCCGCGCAACAGCAACGAAAGCCACTGATGAGCAATGCACGCCTTTTGCCACATGTCTTGCTTGTGGATGACGATACAGATATGTTGACCCTGATCTCCATGCGTTTGCGGGCGGCGGGTTACAGGGTCACTGCGGTTGACAATGCCGAGGCTGCCCTGGCGATGCTGGCAGTTGACCTGCCATCGCTAGTGATTTCTGATATACGCCTGCCGGGGATGGATGGGCGGGCGCTGTTCGATGAAATTCGCCGTCAGTACAATGCCCTGCCAGTCATTTTATTGACTGCACACGGCACCATCCCTGATGCGGTAGATGCGACCAGCCACGGTGTCTATGCCTATCTGACCAAGCCATTTGACGGTACGGTATTGCTTGAAAAAATCAAGGAGGCGTTGCAACTGGGCGGCATATCTTCGCAGTTGCAGAATAGCGATACCAGCTGGCGAAGTGAATTGATCAGCCGCAGCCAGAGCATGGCAGAACTATTGGCCGAAGCCAAGCTGGTTGCCGGTACCGATGCGAGTGTCCTGATCCAGGGGGAGAGTGGCACAGGCAAGGAATTGCTGGCACGCGCCATCCATAGGGCAAGTGCCCGCGCCAGGGCGCCGTTTGTCGCCATCAACTGCGGCGCCATACCTGAACAGTTGCTGGAGTCCGAATTGTTTGGTCATGTCAAGGGGGCATTCAGCGGAGCTGTTTCAAGCAGGGCGGGGCTGTTTCATTCCGCTCATGGCGGTACTTTGTTCCTTGACGAGATTGGTGATATGCCGCTGTCGCTGCAGGTCAAGCTGTTGCGCGTGCTGCAGGAGCGGCAGGTAAAGTCTGTCGGGGCAGACCATAGCAGTGCCGTGGACGTAAGAATTCTTTCTGCAACCCATCGTGATCTGGAACTGGCCTTGCGTGAGGGGCAATTCAGGGAAGACCTGTATTACCGCCTGAACGTGGTCAGGCTCGCTTTGCCGGCATTGGCGGACAGAAGGGAAGATATCAGTTTGCTGGCAAACTATTTCAGGCAGCAACTGGCCGAAAAATACCGGAAGAAAATTAACGGCTTTTCACCCGATGCGCTCGCCAGTCTGATGTCTGCGCCCTGGCCTGGCAATGTCCGTCAGTTGCATAATGTCGTCGAACAAGTGTGTGCTTTGGCGACAACACCCATTATTCCCCTTTCACTGGTTGAGCGCGCCTTGTGCGCACCCACCCTGGAACTGCTCAGTTACCAGGAGGCACGTACGCGCTTTGAGCGTAACTACCTGATTCAGCTATTGAAATTTACCGATGGTAATGTCTCGGACGCCGCCAGAATAGCAGGCAGGAACCGTACTGAATTCTATCGCATGCTGCAAAAGCACCAATTGACACCGAACCTGTTCCGCGACGATGCAGATGTTGTCGCTACCAAGAGACAGTAATTAAATCAATAAAATCAAACAGTTATAAAACAAGCCTGATTTGCTGTCGCCAGCTGGCGACACTTTCCCTGTCGATATCATTGCTGATTTGCGCAATGCCAGAATATTTCAGACTAAGTGTTTGATTTTTAAGTTTTTTTATTTCCTGGCACAGCTTGTGCTGTAGAAGTGATGCACGTCAACAAAGACGCTGTCACTTAACTGAAAGGAATAATTATGCAAACAGGTAAATTGATGCTTCCAGCAGTATTGCTCGCTTTTGCTGCGGCAATCTCGACGTCTTCTATCGCTCAAACACCAGCAGACGGGATGGCTGTAAAAACTTCCGCTGCAGCAGCAGATGACTCCGCCATTACGTCGAAAATCAAGGAAACACTGGCAACAAACAAAGATACCTCCTCGTTGAAACTGCAAGTGGCGACAAATCAAGGGGTTGTTACCCTGGCCGGGACAGCACCCAGCGCCGAAGCGGTAGGCCATGTCCTGAAGCTGGTTGCCAGCGTGGACGGTGTCAAGGACATACAAAATAAAATACAGGTGAAAGCAAGCTAACCGGCTGTAACTGCTGTAACGAAAGTGAAGGACGTAACACTTTTTTTCGCTGCGTGACCTTACCCTAGCGTAGCGATTCTTTTATTCCGGTCACGGATACGCTGCCCCCAGCTCACTCGAGTCATTGATGTCCTGGCGTTCGTGACTGCAATAGCTGAAGTGAAAATAAAAACGCCTGCCTGATAGTCAGGGCAGGCGTTTTTCATTATTCAGTCCGTACGAAATGCGGTACAAACTATATTTGATGTGTCATCGAAAAATCAGGGTTGAATACTTACGTTTCAAGTCAGGTTTAGGCTGATGTATCTACAGAGGGACATCAATTCATAGATGGGGCGGTGTAGACTTACTCATCAACAACGGCAGCACCAGCACGACTCTCAAGCGGCCATACGTTATCGTGCCATGATGGCTGGTCGGACCAGACCACATTGTGTGACATCCAAGGCTTTGCATGGCGCTTCCAGCGCTGCAGGGGGCGTTGCTGGGCGGCGGCATAAACACTATGGCAACGGGTGCCCGTCTGCGTGGGTATGGCAAGACGGGGAAGGGACAACAGCACCTACGCCAGCAAATCCCCAACGGCAATATTACCCGTAGTGCCCGTCAGCTTGACAATGATATCCCCCGCACCGACCGTCGTGCCAGCGATATGCTCTATCACATACGACCCGGCGGCGGCACCGGCTGCAACGTTGACGACGAATGCTTTGTAGTCATTATTGCTGAGGGTACCCGCGCCGCTGGCGATGTTGGCCGCCAGGCTGTTGAAATCGGATGTGGCGATGTTGATCGTCCCCAGTGATGTCGCGTTGACACCAGTATGCAACACGTCTGCGCCGCTGGCCTTGAAGTTGTTGACGGTAACGAGTCTGGTCGCGATATTTCCAAGGGTAGAACCAGTTACCGTGATGTTGTCCACGCCACCGCCCGTGGCAGACAGCTTGATGGTTTCCAGGGCTGCGTTGCCGGTAACGGTAAGATTGCCTGTTGGGGATGCAGTGACGATGACATTCCCCGCGCCTGCCAATGCCAGCAAAGCGTTGCTCGCGGTTGGGTACACGGTGATGTCCGAGTCGTGGGTGGCAGAGGTGTTAACGGTCAATAAGCCGTTGCCGTTCATCTCGATTCCTACAGCGCCTGCGCCATCGGTTTCGGTGATTGTATTTGCGCCTAGCGTACTTGTACGGATTCTGATACCGACTGCCGGGTTGATGGTGAGGTTGACTCCTGTCGCCAGGTTAAGCATATAAAAATTTTTCAACAGCGCCGCGTTCAGGGTCACTGCGCCTGCATCGTCAATGGACAGGGTGCCGCCGCCGCTAGCATTGGAGAGGTCGAAGGAAGCTCCTGCCAGGTTGGCTATGGTGGAGTCGATGTTGATACGAGAAGTGCCAAGCTTCATATACTTGACTACCTGATTCGGCGCGCCCAATGTCACACCGATATCGCCGGAATTTCCGTACAGATTGAGCGTTTGCGCGACGTTCCCCAAACGAAGAGAATCGAAACGCCAGAAGCCATAGTCGTTGATGGTGCTGAACTGGTTCATGAACGGGTCAGTCGTATTCAATATGAAGCTGGCATCATTTATATTCAATGTGGGCACACCCGTTACGGTTGCCAGGTGAGCCGTATCGCTGAGGGATGCGACGTTGAGCACATCCGTGCCGCCATTGCCAACGATGGAAGTGCCGCTGGCCAGCAAGGCACTATCTGTTGCCGAAAACGTGTCGTTGCCAGCTGTCCCCATGTTCACCACGCCGGGCTTGACGACAATGGGTGCTGCCTTTGGGTCAGGCATGGCTGTAAAGGTGGCGTCAAGCTTACCTGCAGCGGTGACGCCGGAAGCGGCATCGGTGACGCCAGCTAGCCAGGCTTTTGTCAACGCAAAGGCATTACCATTGGTCTGGCTGTAAGCAACCTGCAAGGACGTGCTGGCCGCCATCTTGCCGGTAAAGCTATTGGCAGCGGCTAGCTTGGCAGCCACGCTGGCAGCATCTGCACCGGTCGCGCCTGCCAGGATGCCGATGCCAACCTGACTGAGGCTGAACGTACCATTGTTGATTTGCCCGACCCAATACGCCAGCGCGTCAGCGTCGGCATCATGGTTGAACAGGTTCTTAAACAGCGCGTTGACCTTCTGCTTGGCCGTCTCGCCCGCATAAATGTCGACGTATTCGATCTGTTGCGAAAACAACTGGGCAAGCTGCGCTACAGTAAAGTTTGCCTGCGGGCCGGTCGTCCAGTAAGTGAGACCGGCAACATCGGCAGGGCGGTTAAAGTAAGCGATGTAAAGATTTTGTATTTCGTTGACGCTTGCCATAAAGAGCCTTTGCTGGTGAAAGTATGTAAACGCGGAATGAAAAAAACAGAAAAATGCAGATGGTTTTTCAAGACACGATACGCAACAGATACCTCAGGGATTGGGCGCGCATGAGCGTTACGCGAAAAAATCTGCTATGCATGAAAAGCTGTGTGAGAATCATCTACTGCAAATCGCTCTCGGGATGATGAATAGTTAAATGTTTTTCTTGGAGTCATACTACCTGAATGCCTCCGTCAAAACATAAACGACTTCACCAGATTCAAGTCCCCGATCTTGCGTAGCGGTATGACAAAGCTTTCGCGTTTTTCCCTGGCTGTGTTCTCGTAGAAAATCAGTGTCACCCTGGTGGTGATGATGGGTTTTTTGCGCTGGCTTTCGTCGAAGTTGTAGCCGCCGGCTTCGCTGTAGTTGCCCCAGTAGTTGACGAAGACATGGTAGGCGCCGTGCTGGGGGGCGACGGTGGTGAACATTTCGGGGCCGGGGCCGTCGACGCTGTCGACGTCGAGGCCGCCGCCGCCGTTGAGGACAGGGGCGCCGAAGAAGGCGTGCTGGCCGTCCGGGGTGATGATGTGCAGGTCGACTTCTGCCTCTGGCGCGTCCCATGAGCAGATGATGCGCAGCTGTGGTGACAGTTGCTGGCTGTTGGCTTCGTAAAACTGCACACGTTGCAGGCTACCGTCCGGCCCTTTGATTTCTACATTGTTTGAACCGCTGCCAAAGGCATAGTGGCGCTCATAGCGGCCGTCCTTGCCATAGTTGAGTACCATGGGGTTGCCGTTGACAATCAGGGTGTGCTTGCGCTGCTTGCCGGCATCCCGGATGTGGCCTGCGATCAGAGTGCGGTTGCGTTGCAGGCCGCGGTCTATCGGCGGATTGGGGTAGGACATGCGGCCTTCACCAGACTTGTCGATCAGGCCGTTATAGTTCCAGCCGCCGCGCGGGGTGCTGATGGTGGGCTGGTCTGCGTTTTTGTCCTGGGCCAGGCTGATGGCTGTTGTCAGCAGCAGGGCGTTGGCCAGCAGCAGGTGTTTTATGTTGATAGGCATGATGTGCTTGTGCTCATTCAGTGATCATTTGGTGATCATGGATAGGTAAATGATTTGACCAGGGTCAGCTCGCCGGGTTTGCGCATCGGCACCTGGAAGCTTTGCTGTTTCTCCGCCAGGGTGCCTTCCTGGCTGATGATGGCGACTTTGGCGATGGTCAGGGCTTTGCTGTTGTCACCGCTGCCGTAGTAATTGACGTACACATGGTAGGTGCCTTTGGGGGGGGCAGTGTTGGCATAAATCTCTGGACCGTAGCCGGTGGTGACGTCGACATCGAGCGCGCCGCCATTGTCAACAACACGGTTGCCATAGAAAACATGCTGGCCATCGGGTGAGATCACATGCAGGTCAAGGTCGGTGCCGTCGCTGTCCCAGGACAGGACAACGCGCAGGCGCGCATTTGGGCGGCTGGTGTTGGTGTCGTAGAACTGTACGCGCTTGACGTCGCTGCCATCGGGGCTGCGTACTTCCACACTGTTTGATCCCGAACTGAAAGAATAGGGGCGGGCAAACTCACCACCTTCGCCGATGGACAATGGCATGGCTGCGCCGTTGACGACCAGCTTGCCGGGACGTTTTTTGCCATTGCTGCTGATGCGGCCTTTGATCAGCGACATTTCATTCTGGCCTTCGGCATTGACGGATGAAGCCGGGTAGTGCACGGGCTGGCGAAAGCCTGCGACTTCGCCGCCGCTATTGCGCCAGCCCCCGCGCGGTACTTCTATGTCAGCAGCGCTGGCGATGCTGCTGGCAGTCAGCAGACCGGTACATAGTATCAACGTCATGGATGACAGGGCGTGAAACTTGATCATGTTGTTCCTTCTATCAGGCGGCGGGCCAGTTTTTCTACATAGTTTTCGTTGGCGCCGTTGGGATGAAATCGTAAGGCCAGGTGCAGGTATTCATGGGCGAGGGTGATGCGCTCGTCCAGGCTGCGCCAGCCACGCACATAGATGCGCATGCGCTGCTGGTCTGAATAAGGGTTGCCAGTGGCCAGGCTGCACACGGCTGGCGGCTTGTCGGGGCTTTCAAAGCCGGGTTCGCGACGCAACAGGGTTTGCCATTTGCCCGATGCTGCGGTCAGCCAGCTTTGTGCCGCCAGCAATGGCTGGCAATCGGACTTGCCATTGATGCTGGCGATGGCAGCCTGTGGATAGCTGCTGGCCAGTATGCGTTCAAAATTCCAGCCCTGGCTGGCCTGCTTGCCTGCCTCGCTGAGCGACATGCGGTCTTTGCCAGCCTGATCGTTGTGGTAGCGTACATTGGCTCCCTGCAATACCAGGTCGCTGGTGTACCAGGCAGCGGCCAGTGCGGCTTCACTCGGTGGATTGGGGCTGACACGCTGGCGGCTGGTGGTATCGGCAATGCGCCAGCAGCCATGGTCAAGCGTGGCGTTTTGCAGCAGGTAACTGCGGGCGGCGATGGCCAGTGCGCGCGCCACCTCGGTATTGCTGCCGTCGCCTTCACGGTCTACCACGCGGGCAACATAGTCATTGACGCTGAAGCGACCAGTGATTTGCGCCGCCATGCCGGGGCTGCGGGCCAGATGAAGGCTGCCATTGCTGTTGATGTCGAGCTGATTGTTATTGGTGAATTGCAGACGGTATTTGCCATTGAGGCTGCCTGCCCTGGCCGGTAATGGTGTTGAACCAGCCAGGCTCATGACTTCGCGCAGCGGGTAGCGGGCAAAAAAATCGACGGTGACGCATTGGCTATCTTCGCCGAGGTTATCGGCGCTGACGATACCGGCCCAGCGTGGGGTGGGCAATGCTGATGCCAGTGCCGACGCCCAGGTGCTGAGGGTGGAGCGGCTGGAGCCACGCCCACCAAACCAGAAAGGCGTGCCATCGGCCAGCCAGCCGGCAGCGCCGCCAAAAGCCGTGCCGTCGGGCAGATGCCAGGAATAAGTCTTGTAACGTATGCCTGTGCCGAGTTGCGCCCAGGCTTCGCGGCCGTAACCCTGTATGGCGGTTTCCAGCAGGGCGGCCCTGGCGCTGGTGCGCGCCTGGGGTGAAAATTTGTCCAGCGTGGTCAGCAGGTCTTTGATGCTGATCTGGGTGTCAGGCTGTAACTGGGCCGGGCGTTGCAGCCAGTTGACCTCACTGCGGTCTTGCCAGTAAGTCTTCCAGCCTTTGTCCGTCAGGCCCAGGCGGGCTGGTGAAAAATAGGGCGCGCAGGAACGGGCCAGGGCGGTATCACGCTCCACCGTCTCGCCGGGTTCGCAGCAATAGCGGTCTTCATTGTGGTCTTGCTTGGAATCGTGCTGACTGAGTTGCTTGCCTGCCTGTTTATCGTGCTTTTCTGTTTTTGCGACGCATGCGTAGGCCGGTTCCTGCACCCGATTGTCTTGCAGGTAGGCGTAGACGAACAGCTTCCACAAGCTGCCCATGGGGATTTTTTGTTCTGCGCGATTTTTGTCCGGTGTGCTGTCTGGTGCTGACAGTGAGCGCACTTCCAGCTGGCCGTCGCGCAGCCAGGCAACGCTGGCCTGGTCGCCAGCGTTGCCTGCTGTTGCTGCCTTTGCTGCCGTCAATCCCATTCCTGCCACCATCAGGGTGATGGCGGCAAGGGGCATGACTGATGCACGATCAGCGGATTTCCATGAACGCACGTGGCTTGTCCTCAAAGGCTTTTTGCTCAGGCTGGTACATGCGGTAATAGCGTGACGGCGGCAGGGCGAACCTGCCGGTTTGCGCCGCCCTGATCAGGTGGCGTATCACGACCGGGCTGTCAAGCACATCGACAGGCACGGCATAGCCGCGCGGTGTCTGCTCGTAGCGGGCGCGTTCCATCACTTCCATGTCCTTGCCGCCAGGGAAGCGGACGTTGATGCCCCAGGTGGAGCGGTCAGCCGCCGTGCCCGGTGGCAACGCCACTTCAACAATGCCAAAGTTCAGCGCTGTACCTGCATTGGGTGTCAACACCACTTCATCGAGATAGACTTCATCGGTCTTCAGTGGTGCGCCGTCCGCCAGCAATTCCAGCTTGAAGCCGGCCTTGCCAGCAACCGGAGCAACCGGAGCAACCGGTGCTGCCGGTGGTGTTCCAGCTGGTTTGCTGGCCGGTGCGCTCGGTGCCTTGATCTCTTCCGGTATCAGGCGATAGATCTTGCGTTCCAGCTTGACGGGCAGGGCAGTTTTTTCTGGCTCACGACTGTCGAACTGGGCAATCGCCACCATGTTGGCGCCGGGGTTGGAAACCATTTTGATGACAGATGGCGCCGGTGTGCTGGCTGTCCAGCGGAATACGCTTTGGCCGGTGGCGCTGTCGCGTGCCTGCCAGCCGGCTTCGAGTTCGACCTTGGCCATGTTGTTGCGCAGCAGCGGATCATTCGTACCGGATTTGCCACCCATGGCGCGGTATGTCCACAGCAGGGCGAGGGCGCGGTCTATGGTCGGGTATTCTGCACGCACGCGTTCCAGGACGGCGGCTGATTCATTGGCGGGGCGTTTGCCGGTCAGTATCAGCAGGGCTTCACCCAAAGGCAGGTCTGCCTGGTGGACGCGCTGGGCGGCATCAGGCAGGGCCGCAGCAACGGCTGCACCAAGATTACCTTTGCTTTGCTGTACCACATAGGCAGCCAGCAGGGTGCTCATGGCGTTTTGCAGGTCGTCATCTTTTGCGGCAAAGATCATGCTGCCCATGCCTGACCGGGGGCTGGCTGCGGCCGTTGCAGGTTTGGCCGTGCCTGCCGATTTGCCCAGTTCTTCACTCAGGGCTTCAGCCATGGAGCGTACCGGCAGGCCCATGTCCTGCATCCAGTACAGCATCAGGGCGCGCTGCCAGGGGGACTGGTTGACGCCATCCTTGCGATAGACTTCGGTCAGGCGGTCAAAATGGCCGTCTGGCAGTGTCAGTTTCAGCGCGCGGCTGGCATGCCAGTCGGCATAGTAGGCATAGGTTGTCAGCAGGGCGTCGCCGTCTTTTTCTGGCACGCTCCACCAGCCGAACGTGGCGTTCGGACCAGCCATTTGCGCCAGACGGAAGCGGTAACTGTACAGGCGTTGCGTCAATTGTGCAGCCAGCCTGTCTTCGCTCGGCAGGGTTGCCTGCAGGGCCAGGCTGTAGGGGATCAGCCGGCTTGATGTCTGTTCCACGCAGCCATACGGGTAGTCGATCAGGTCATCCATCAGGCGGCGGAACTGTGTCGTCGCACTGTCAGCAAATTGCAGTTGCACATTGCTGGCATCGGCGGGCAGTTTCAATACGGTTTCCTTGCCGGTGACCGGTACGCTGACAGAACGCTGGCTCAGCCAGTGTACGGGGACTATTTTCAGCGGTACATTCAGGGCATCAACAGTCTTGCCACCAACGTTCAGGGCCAGGTCTATCTTGTTATCGAGGCCGTTGGCTTTCAAGGGCAGCGAGATGAAGTTGGCGCCTGGTTTCAGCTTCAGGCTTTCTTGCTTGTTCAAGCCAGAGCCGGTGACGTTGAGGCTGGCGGCGGCTTCCTGGTTGCCCTGGTTGAAGATGGCGACGCTGGCATTTGGCGCATCCTGCACGCGCATCCAGTTCGGGCTGGTCCATTTCACATAAAAGTCCTTGTCTGAACGTACATAGGCAATGTTCTGACCGACGCTGCCGCTGGCGGCGGTAGCACGGACGGTGACGCGCCAGCGTGTCAGTGAGTCCGGCATGGTGAAGGTGAGGCGGGCGCGGCCACTGGCGTCTGTGGTCACACTTGGCTGCCACAGGGCAGTGTCCTTGTCTTCACGGCGCGGGCGTTCCAGCACCTTGATGGCGCGCTCATGGGTTTGCCCGTTCGATGGTACAGCCAGTTTGGATGGTGGTGCTGCCAGGTCATAAGCGATGAAGCTGAGGCTGGCCGACGTGCGCACATTATTGCGGCGCGGGTGGTAGAAGAAGTCAAACACGTCCGGCGCTATCTCTGGTTGCAGCACATAGATCATTTCATCGACCACGCCAACGGTGAGCTGGCTGCCGGCAGCAGGCTGGCCACCGAGCATGGCAGTCAGGTCCAGCGTGACTTTTTCACCTGGTGCATAGACTGCCTTGTCGGCCTTGACTGCGACATTGATGCGCGGCTGTTCAACCTTCAGCCCCAGGTTCTGGAAGACATAATCGCCTCCTTTGACATACACCACAGAGAAGGTAATGTTGGGGCCATAGGTATCCTGCACCGGTATTTCCACCTTCCACTGCATCGGTGAAATGCGCTTGGCGCTGAGCCAGCCGCTGGCCGTAGTCATCAGCGCGGTTTTCTCTACCTTGTCACGTTCCAGCGTGAACAGGGCCTGGTCCACCTGCTGCGGGAAGGTGACCAGGGCGCTGGCAGTCTCGCCCGGCTTGTAGCTGCTCTTGTCAAACACCATCTCTATCGAACCTTGCGGTGCACTGACACCGGCGCCGCTGACATAGTGCGAAGTCGCGCCAAGGATATTGCCCGCTGCATCACGCAATGACAGGTTATAGGTGCCGGGTTCGGCAAAAGCCATCGTCAGTTTTGTGGCGTTGGCCAGCTTGCCTGTGCTTTTCTTCTGGTCTTCGAGCTTGACCCAGTCCCAGCTGACGGGGGCGCTGAGTGTGCTGGCGGTGTTGCCAGGCACGGGCAGGGCAGTCAGGGCAAAGTTCATGTTTTCGCCAACCGCTGAAAAGGCACGCTCAGCCTTGATGCTATAAGTACCTGCGCCGCGCTCCACCAGTATCTCTTTGGTGGCGCGTACGCGGTACGCTGCACCGTCCGTTGCCAGTACAGACAAGACATAGCGGCTCGGCTCTTTGGCTGCGGGCAGTTTGAAGTCAACAAAACCCTTGCTGTCCGTGGTGAATGTGGTGTTGCTCATCTGTACCGGGAACTGGCCGGCATAGCCGAGGTCGCCTTCAACGATGGTCAGGCGTTGCGCACGTACGGTCAGGTCGGCCTTGGCATTGACGACGGGTTTGCCGTCGGGGTAGACCAGTTGCAGCTGACCCTTGATTTCTTCATTGGTCTTGTAGTCTTTTTTGCCGGGCAGTACATTGATTTCAAAATGCGGCTTCTGGTATTCCGCTACACGGAAGGCTGCGCCATAGTTGTTGCCCTTGTAGCTGAAGCGGATTTCATAACCACCGGCGACAGCATTGTCGGGCAACTGGAACACGGTATCGCTGCCAGACTGCGGACTTATCTGCAGGTTCTGGTTCGCTACAGGGAAGCCATTGGCGTCAAACACTTGGAACTTCAGGTCCCCGGCGGTAATCGGTGTTGATTCACGGGCAGAGACAAAGGTACGACCGAGGAACTTGACATAGACGGTGTCACCAGGGCGGTACAGTGGGCGGTCAGTGACGGCGTACATCTTGGTGTTATAGATTTCGCTGTCGTAGTAAAAGTTTTCTGCGACGAATACACCGCCTTTGGCGTCTTCACCATAGACATAGGTTTTTTCAGGGGCGTCACGTTCGAAGTTGGCGATGCCGCTGGCATCGGTCGAGCCTGTGCTGAGGATACCTGCGCCGTCTGTCCAGACGGTTTTGGCGTCTGCTACCGGCTGGCTGCTGCGACGGTCAGCCACCCATACCAGCATCTGCTTGCTCGACACCTTGGTGACGGCGATGGAGTCAGACACAAACACCAAAGTCACGGCGCGGAATTTGCCGACCATGGCTTCGACCAGATACAGGCCAGGTTCTTTTTTGCCCAGTGGTATCATCACATTGCCTTTGGAGGTGGCGATGAATTCACTGCTGCTGCCGTCAAGCTTGACACCCTTTGGCGGTTTGATCTCTTGCGCCACCTGCACTGGATAACGGAAGCTGTCAACCAGGGTATGTGCTTTCAATGGCTGGTACAGCGGGTTCATCTGCTGAGGTGTTGGCGACTTTTGCAAAGGGTGTACGCGCACCTCTGGCACTTGCGTGGTGACGGCATTTCTGGCATCGGACGAGAACAGCTTGCGCCACATGCGGCGTGAGGCATCCCACCAGTTATCCCAGACACGGGCCAGTGCATCGGCAATGCCCTTGCCCTTGTAATTGCCCTGGGTGTCTATGCGGTGGAGGTTCTTCTGCGCTTTTAAAAATTCCAGCGGGTCCTTGACGCGGTAGACATATACGTCCACACCGCCCAGTTCTGCAATCTGGCTCATGTCCTGGGCTTCCAGCCGCACGGTGGCATTGTCGGCCGAACCATAGGCGGCGTCACTGAGCAGGAAAAAGGCAGAGCCGCCGTCCTGGGCCAGTGCGGGCATGAATAATAACAGCGCAAAGACGGCTGTCAGGAAACTCAGGTAACGGGGTTTGTTAATGTTAGCTCTCATAGTGCGCTTTCAGGCGGACAAGAAATTGAGGCGGTAGACGCCAGCAAAATTGGGATTATCTTGGGTGGGGTGCCAGCGCGTATCGCGCCAGGCTTGCAGTTCGCGCAGTTTGACGGCACGCAGGCCGTTGTCGGTTGTGGTGACAGTGCCGGTGTGATAGGCGATGTAAGAATTCATCCACACCATCAGATGCTGGGCATCACCCTGATCAAAAAACAGCAGGTCGCCGGGTGCCGCCTGGTTGCAGTCCTTGCCGCGAAACCTGGCATTTTCCTGCACCATTTCTATGGCACTGACATAGGCCGAAGTCGTGCCGTCGGCCAGCCGCCACTGGTGGCGTACAGCTTGCGTGGCCTGGTCCAGTTCAACTTCTGGCGGCAAGGCGGTACCGAGCATGCCATTGGCACGCTTCCATTTTTCATCATGTTCGCGCAGTGATTCTGCCACGGCAAAACGCACCAGGCCCACGCAGTCGCGCTGTTGCCAGCGTGGCGTGGGGCCGGCTTTCAACTGGGTGGCGACGATATGCGTCATCCATGCGCGAAAGCTGCGTGACTGCGCTGGCGTCAGGGCAATTGCGGTTGCAGGCGCAGAGCTTGCTATAGCGGGCCATGCCAGCAGGGAAGCGGGCGCGAACAGGCCTTTGAGGAGGGTTCTGCGCCTCAATTTGGTTTCTCCTTGCTGACCCAGTCAACCTGCTGCCAGGCTTTGCCGTTGGCTTGGGTGTTGGACAGTTCCAGGCGTATGGCCGGGTAAGTGGCCAGCGCCTTCATGCGGGCAGGCAGATGTTTTTGCGCCGCAGCCAGGTAATTGGCATCATCAGCCCCGGCGAGGGCGGCGTAGACTTCACGCTGTGCCATTTCTGACAGCGGTTTTGGTGTAATCAGGCCCAGGGTGTTGGATGTGTTGCCGTTCTGGTCAGCCACACTGGGGTTGCTGCGGGCGATGGTATCGACGACTTTTTCAACCAGGCCACCATCGGGGGAGAACACGACAAAGTCGCCGCTGGCAGCCAGGGTGGCGCGGCTTTTTTCATTGCGCCACAGCTTTTGCTCAGGCTTGGCCTTGGTCGCGCCTTTACCGGGGGCCGCCTGTTCGCCACTGGCTATCGCCCAGCTCGCCATGGCTTGCAAGGTGGCTTCGCGGTTGGCGGTTTTCAACGGCAGTTTGGCGATAAATACCGGTGAATACAGGTTGGATTCCTTATACCAGCAGGCCAGGCCAGGGCCTGAAAGTGTGGCCAGACCCTGGTCAGGCAATTTAGGTTTGGCGCTGGCTTCGGTCAGTACTTTATTGACCATGGCCCAGTCTACCGGCAAGCTGACGCAGGCGCTGGGGTTGGATGGCGCGGCTGTCCATAAACTGGGGTCCAGCAATTGCGCATTGGTCTGTTTCTTTGCATCGAGCCAGACAGCAGTAGACCAGTTGCCGCCAAAGTCAAAGCGCATGCCCTTGAAGCCGGACATGAAGGCGCCATAGCCCAGGGCCATGGTTGGTGCACCTATGGCCAGCGTGTGTTTTGCCGTGTCGGCAGGCGCTGCTGGCGCTGCCGCAATATTGTCCAGGTCAAATTGCAGTGACAGCGCACCAT
Organism: Undibacterium paludis; assembly: GCF_022568815.1. Classification (GTDB taxonomy): domain Bacteria; phylum Pseudomonadota; class Gammaproteobacteria; order Burkholderiales; family Burkholderiaceae_D; genus Undibacterium. The sequence continues at coordinate 74,970 of NZ_JAKZHX010000018.1, forward strand.
CGTGTTCTAGCCAGTTGGCGACGGCAGAGCGTGCCTCCTTGACGATGCTGGAGCTGTCATCAAGCAACAGGCCAGGGTCGGACAAGACCACGACATGATCGCCCTGGCTGATCAGCAGCAGGGTACGGCGCGGGTTGATTTCCAGCGCCAGCACTTCAGCCGTGCCTTTGCCGGTGCTGATTTCACCGGCTTTCTTGAGCTGGCCATCTTTCAGCGCGACCTTGGCGGCTTCCTGCAAGGCCTTGTTGAACACGCCGTGCTTCATGACGACGGCATAGTGACGCAGGGCGCCCTTGCCATCACGCCAGAAAGCCACTTCAGCAGCCTCATTGAAGATGCTGGCATACAGTTTGTCTTGCCAGTCAAGATCATGCTCATAGGCAATGCGCCTGATGGCGCCGTTGAGCCCCATGCGGTCTTCGTTCTGCTCGTAGTAAAAGGCCAGGTCTTCGGTCAGCACATCGCGGGCAATCGGCACCCTGAGCAGGTCGCGCGGCAGCTTCGAGAGGCTGCTGGTGCGTATCAGGGCATCGGGCTTGGACATGTCCACTTTCAACCTGGTGCCTACAAAATGATAATCCTTCCAGTGCTTGCTGACCTGATAGGCAACAGCAGCGGCAGCCACTGTAACGACAGTGCCTGTGACGATCCAAAGACGACGCATGAATTCTCCCTCTAGGGTAGTACTTTTTAATTGCACGGATACTATCCAAAGCGGTGCTGCAAGACAATCAATTGCAACCGACTATTTGTAATTTTCTGTAAGCGCGCATATCAGATTTTGAATCGGTCATTGTGCCATGCATCAGAAATGGAATTTGTATTGTTGCAATAAATTTTTGCCGCGCTGAGCATGGCAAACCTGACAATTATCTGAGGATAGGGAATGTGGTGTCGACAATTACATAGCGGGGGAAAAAATTTGCCGCCATGCAGGAGGAGAATTTCAGAATAGCATCTAAATTGCTCAAGTTTGCCGGAAGGGGACTCGTCATATGGGGCGTCCCTTTATTGATCTCCCTTCGGCAGGCTTGAGTTGTTTTGTCATGGGGACTTTGCTTATCTGGGGAGCAAAAAAAAACGCAGTCCATGGCGAGTGTTGGTACTGAAGTCTTGCGTGACATGTCAGCCAGCCAGAATAAAACAGACGATTCCTAAAAGGCTGTCGATTTGCCCCAGACAGCTGTCCGGGGGGCTTCATGACGATAAGGGGATCAGGCTGCTTTGTTTTCCTGTTTGGCATCATTGACGATGCGTTCATGTTCTGCTGCCCATGCCGCATCCATTGCGTCCACCTTGATAAATGCCGGGCGGCTGCAGACACGGTCGATGTAATTCATCACGACCGGGGATTCAGGCACGAGCTTGAACATGGTGCCCCAGCGCAAGGCATTGCCCCACAGCACATCTGCTGCACTGAATTGTTCACCGAGCAGATAAGGCCCTTTTTCCAGCTGTGCCTTGATGATGCCGAGCATGGTGTCAAAATCGCTGTAAGGACACATGGACGGCGCTGCGGGTGCATGCTGGGCAAACTTGTCCACCAGAGCTGGTTCGTAACATGCAGCGTAATACGCCATCCAGCGCAAATAAGGGCCGCGCAAATGGCTGTCCAGCGATGGGGTGAGGCCGGCACGGGGAAAAAGGTCTGCCAGGTATAAAAAAACGGCAACCTGTTCTGTGATCAGCTCACCACGGTGCTGTATGGCAGGTACCTTGCCCATGGGGTTGATGGCCAGGTAGGCGCTTTGTCTTTGCTCACCGGCCTTCATGTTCAGGACATGCAATTGATAAGGCGCACCGAGTTCTTCCAGCAGGATCAGGGCGCCGGTAGCGCGGGTTTGCGGGGAATAGAACAGGGTGATGTTGTCTGCATTGTTCATGATGTGACCTTTCTTTTTCAGGGCAGAGGCGGGATTGCCTGGCCGTTGATAGAAGAATATGTCTGTATACCTGACATCTTTTGTCATGTATCATTTGATATGCCAAAAAGTAATTCAACAATCAAGAAATGCGCGCCAGCCGACTGATTTCCATCCTCACCATCCTACAGGCACGTGGCTTTGCTACTGCACCTGAGCTGGCTGAGGAGTGCGGCGTCAACCTGCGTACGATTTATCGTGACATTGATTCCATGAGCGAGGCGGGCATACCCATCTATAGCGAGCGCGGTTCTGGCGGTGGCTATCGCCTGCTGGACGGTTACCGTACCCAGTTGAACGGCTTGTCAGCCAAGGAGGCCGAGGCCCTGTTCATGAGTGGCCTGGCCGGGGCGGCGACCGACATGGGGCTGGGTTCAGTCATGATGGCGGCGCAAAACAAACTGCTGTCAGCCATGCCGGCTTCCTTGCGTGAGGGGGCGCAGCAAATGCGTTCACGTTTTCATCTGGATGCGCCTGCATGGTTTGGCCAGTCAGAACAGCCTTCACATTTGCCTCAGGTGGCTGACGCAGTCTGGGAGCAAAAACGGATACGGATGCGCTACCAAAGCTGGAAAGGCATCAAGGAGCGCATAGTCGAACCCCTGGGCCTGGTGATGAAGGGTGGTTCCTGGTATCTGGTTGCGCAGGTGGATGACACGCCACGCACTTACAGGATCTCACGCATGCTGGAATTATCCGTTCTTGACCAGCGTTTCGAGAGACCATTGCCTTTTGACCTGGCTGCTTACTGGCGTAAATCCACTGAACGCCTGGAGCAGGACATGCACAGGAATAGGGCGACTGTGCGTCTCTCGCCCAGGGGCGTCAGACTGCGCGAAGCATTTCTGTCCCCCTATGTTTTTTCTGAAACCCAGTTGTCGGAGGAGGTGGATGAGCAGGGCTGGCGTATCGCCACCATGCCGGTCGGTTCCATGATGATGGCTTGTGCAGACATACTGCGTTTTGGTGATGATGCCGAAGTGCTGGGACCACCCGAACTACGTGCCAGACTGCAGGAAATGGCGACGAATATGCAGACGCTGTATCAGGAAAAAGGATAGGCAGAATACATGTGCATTTGTGTGCGGCGTTTTTTATTCCTGGTATTTTTCAAACAGCCTGGCAAGAATGCCCTGGCTGTCAAGCTGGGTGATGGCGGTCTTGATTCTTTTGATCTGCTCGCTACCCAGGTTTTTTGACAGCACCATGTATAACTGCTCTTTGAGCATGACCTTGGGCAGTATCCTGACTTTGCCTTCGAGCCCGGCTTTGCGTATCTCGGCAACGATGCCGGGTGAACGGTGGCAATAAAAGCGGCCACGGCGCGCCAGCAGTTTGTTCAGGTTGGAACGGGAAGATACGGCGGTCGTATCAAGCTGCAAACCACCCAGATTTTTCAAATAATCATTGATGGCAAAATTGTGCATGGACAGGATAACGCCTTCACTGCCGAGTTTGCGTATGTCGTCCCAGTCACTGACCTGTATTTCGTCATCTGCGCGGACCACCAGCATGTAACTGACGCTGAACAGCGGGATATCGACGTACTCGTATTTGAGCGCGCGCTCTTTGGTGTACAACAGGCCACATATCGCATCCATCTGGTTGCTTTGCATGCGTGCCAGTGGCAACCATTCCTGATCGCCAGTGAACTTGATGGCCGGTTCTATGGCTTCAATGGCCCGCATGATGTCGATGCAGATACCGCCGACGGCGGGTTTGCCGTCAACAGTAATACTGATGAATTTGGGTTCTGAGGCTTCTTGGGCGGCCGTGCGTATCATGCTTGCCGCCTGTGCTGCCTGTAACGGGCATAGCAAAAGACATGTGCACAGGCTGAACAGCCATCGTCGCAGTTGCCGCCTTGCCGACGTGCCTGCGGATGTTGAGGTGCACGCCATCATTGTCTCCCGGCGCAGCCATGGTGCTGCATAAGGCCTGCTGGTCGGGTAAAACAATACGCCAGCAGCCTGGTTTTTACCATGATTGTACGCCGACGCAGGAATCTGTCTATTGTGGATTGACCACAATTGCCTTGATCTGAGTCAAAAAACGTGCCTTTGTCTTGAGTCTTTAAGCTGTCAGGCCGCCTTGGCCAGGGTCAGTAAATTGGCCATGCTGCCGGCAAAGACATCGATATCAACACTGCCCGTGACACCGGCAACCGTACCGGATTCTGACGACTGCCAGAAAGTCCATTTGCTCCAGCCATTGGGCAGGGTAGGCTGGCTGACACCGTATTGTGCTATCCATAGCGGGTAGGCTGAAAACTGGTTGTTCATGTACTGGTTCCAGAAAGACGGCCCGGTATAGATGATGGGTGTACGTCCCAGGGCTTGCTGTACTGTGTTGAGCCAGGTCTGAACATTGGCCGCCAGCGTGGCAGTGCCATAATTACCTTTGAATATCTCTATGTCGAGTACAGGCGGCAAATCACCCGCTGCCAGTGTGCCGACTGCCTTGATGAAATTGTTGGCCTGGGCGACAGGGTCATCATTACTTTCATAAAAATGATAGGCGCCACGCAACAGACCGGCGGCTTTGATGCCCTGCCAGTTGGTCTTGAATTGCGGATCGGTATAGGTAATGCCGTCACTTGCCTTGGCAAAGGCAAATGCCTTGCCAGCTGCCTTGACGGCGGCCCAGTCGACTGTTCCCTGAAAGTGAGAGACATCAATGCCGTTGACGGTAGGGGTAGTTGTCATGGAGGTCTCCAGATAAAGAGGTGGTAAGGAGGTGGACTTGAGGTAAAAGCGATGTTGATGAGAATAGCATAAATGTTAATGTTTGCGAAAAAACCCGGCAGATTTTACGACAGTTGGCATACTGTTCTTGTTATCATCAGTAGCACTGATTAGACTGGTATACGGAGTTGGTGCCTGTCACACTTCATTCTGGGAGGGCATGAACATGAAAATCAGTTTGCCTGCCTTGGTCAGGTTGCTGCGATGGTGTGGCATGATCGTGGTGATGAACCTGTCTTTGTCCGTGCTGGCAGCAGACCCGACAGAGGTAACCGTTTATGCCGATGAGTCTTATCCACCGTATTCATATGCCGAGAATGGCGAAGCCAAAGGCGTGTATCCGGCCATCTTTGTCAAGGCTTTTGAGCGCATGCCAGCTTACAAGGTGAAGATCAAACCTGTATCGTGGAAGCGTGGACTGATGCTGCTTGAAACCGGTCAGGGACTGGCTCTCTTCCCGCCTTATAACCGGCCACTGGAACGCCCCTATATCACTTTATCTGAACCCGTATTGACTGAACAGGTCGTCGTGTTCTGTACCGAAAATGTGATGAAAACCCGCAAGCGTCTGAGTGCATGGCCCGAAGATTTTTATGGCTTGAAAATCGGCATCAATGCCGGCTTTTCTGTTGGTGGCGATAAATATAAAAAAGCCGTCAAGGAAAGCAAACTATACGAAGACCAGGCGCCGGGTAACCGTTCCAACATACTCAAGCTCTTGCTGGGGCGGATAGATTGTTACGCCAATGATCGCCTGTCCATCTTGTGGGAAATTGAAAGAATCAAGGCGGACGGACTGTATGCAGAAGGCAGTCAGGCCATTGTTGAAACCGTGGTGATCAGCCAGGAGCTGGCTTATCTTGGTTACACCAATCGCGACAATGGCCGCTATGCTTACAAGACAGAATTCTCGCGTCTGTTGAACCAGGTTTTGACGGAGATGAAGAAAAGCGGGGAAGTGCAAAAAATTGTAGAGGAAGTGCTGAGCAGATAAGCTGTTGTCTCGGGTGCCTGGCTGAACGGCTATCCAGGCTATTGAGGTATTGTGATGAAGATGAATGATTGTCAACGTCAATGCCTGATGTCGCAAATTTGTTGATGAAGTATTCTACTTTGCAGCCTGCGCTGGTAAAGTAGCAAACTCCTTAACGAAGAAGCCTGTCCATGAATATTCATCTGTCTCTCATGCCTGTCCTCGCCCTGGTTGCCGGTATATGCATCCTGATCAAGCCCAAGCTGGTCAGCCTCATCGTGGCGCTCTATCTGATTGCTGTTGGCGTGATCGGCATTCTTGGCCTGGGACGGTTCGGATTTCATTTTTAGGCAGACCTGATGTCAATCATCTGAGCAAGAAAGGCGGCCATGCGCTCTTCTCCAATATTCCCCCTGGAAGGTGGTTGCGATTGCGGCCATGTACGCTATCGCATGATGACGGCGCCCCTGATTGTTCATTGCTGCCATTGCCGCTGGTGCCAGCGGGAGAGCGGCGCGGCGTTTGCCCTGAATGCGATGATAGAAGCCGACCGTGTCATCCACACTGCATCTGAACCTGAACTGATCGACACACCGTCGGCAAGCGGCAAGGGGCAGAAAATTGCCCGCTGCCCGCATTGCCACATCGCTGTCTGGAGCAACTATGCCGGCGCCGGTCCCTTGCTGCGTTTTGTCCGTGTAGGGACGCTGGATCAGCCTGATCATTTGCCGCCCGACATACACATCTTCACGTCAACCAGCCAGCCCTGGCTCAATCTGTCAGGCGACATACCTGTCGTGCCGGAATATTATGACAGGGAGCAGATCTGGTCCGTCGATAGCCTGGCCCGCCGCCAGGCTATCCTGCCGCAGATAGAGGCATATCAGCAGGCACAAAAACAGCCAGGGTGAATCTGATGCACTACACTGTAGATTGCGATGCGCAGATAAGCGACATTGTTTTATCATTGTTTTGTAGATGGCAAGATAGCTGCGGCGTCACATGAATACTTGAAACAGCGGGCGTAAAAATGAACTCAGATCATGCAATGGATGGTTTCCGCTTGATGGGAGCAGGTAGCGCATTCAAGGATGAAATCTGTGACATGATCGCTGAGTCCCAGCTGTTTGCCGATCTGGAGTGGAAAGACATTCAGGCCCTGGCCGGCTATATGCAGTGTTATGAGGTTTCTGCCGCTACCGTTGTGTTCAGGGAAGGGGAGTCCGGTACTTACATGTTCCTGCTGGTGAAGGGCGAAGTTGAAATACTGAAGACAGGGCAGGATGGCGCCCTGCATCGCATCGTGCTGGTAACACATGGCAAGGTTGTCGGCGAAATGTCCATCATCGACGGCGAAAAACGTTCAGCCACCTGCGTTGCCACACAAGCCAGTGTCCTGTTGCTGCTGACCAAAGATCACTATGCCCGCATCATCAAGGAAAAACCGGTGCTGGCAGTGCATATTCTCTCAAAACTGGCCAAGCTGATGAGCCAGCGTTTGCGCAGCGTGAGCGGGCAACTGGTGGAATACCTGTGAACATTCGTGATCAAAGCAAACGGTCATTGTGAAATAGACTGATTGACGACTGACCTGACCACTTACTCCCATTTGCCACAAGCTTGCAAACGGGAGCCCGGGATCGTGTATTAAAATTTAATTAATTCAATTAAAGCTGGCGGCACTGCTGTTGTTGCTCGTCAGTGTCTGCGTCTTGAAATTGATGGTAAAACGCTCACTCGGCTTGCCTGAACCCAGCCCTTTAAGGATGCTGAATACCTGCTTGAACTGATTCTGGAATACCACATGTACAGGATTCTGGTCCGAGGGTTTCCCATCGAGCATGCTGATGGCTGCCGGTGAAGCAGGGAAGGCGTTCATCAGGACCTTGTACTGCCTGACCCGGTCCGTACCCATGTCCCGCAAGGCCAGCTCACCTGCATAGACGGTACGATGGAAGTCGCCATAAAACTCATAAGCGCTGATTTTGGCAAAATCATCGAGTTTGTAACCGGCGGCGGTTGCCAGTTGCGCGGCCTTGGCGGTGGCCACTGTCCAGTCCGCACTGAGCTGGCTGGCAGATACAGGTGTGCCGCTGGCCGTCCCTTTTGACATGCAGCTTGCCGTCAGCGGTAATACGCCAGGCACATCCTTCAACTGGGCAAAACTGACTTGTGTCTGCAATTGCGACAGGATCAGCATCTGTTTGCCGTCCAGGCTGGTGGCGGCCTCTTTCATTTCACAGGGCCAGTATTCATCCATGAAGCGCAGGCGTGACAGCTCACCAAAATAATAGCGGGTGAATTCGCCGTAGGATTTGGTACTGAGAATATCCTTGTTCCAGCGTTTGCTGATATCGCTGGCGGCGCTGCTGTTTTGCAGATAGTCATATTCAGTCTGGTAGTATCTGAACAGTTCGTTATAGCGGGCAATGTTATTGAGTGACACGGTTTCTATGTCGACCGTATCCTGGTCTTTGTATTTGACGATCTTGTAGGCCGCACCAAATACAGCTAGTGAAGGTGATTGCACATTGACGAAATAATTGCCTGATGCATCTTTATACTCATTGGTGCCGTTGAAATGCATGTGGCCACCCATATGCAGTTGCAGGCCGGTGGCTGTCACTGCCGTAGTGGTTGCTGCCTCAGGTACGCGGGCGACCTGGAAGGCGCCGGATTTGAAGACTGCCTTCATGGCGTCAGTCTGGTTCGCATAAAAGTCCATGGTCGGATAGTGAGAGAAGGCGATCAGGCGTTTGCCCTGGGCTTTGGCGCGTGCATTGACGGCCTTGATCCATGCCAGCAAATGCTTTTTGTGGGTCAGCACCTTGTTCCAGCCGGCGTTGCCTGCACCATCAAATCCCTTGAAAGCCCTGGCATTGACAGGGTCAAATGCGGCATTGGGGATGTGTACATTGGCATCGATGGATAATAGCCATACACCTTTGACCGGTTCCACCAGGTAGCTGGAGTCGATGATGCTGGTACATCTGGAAAAAGCCTTGCCCAGGGCTTTTTCACCGTCAGCCTTGTAGCTGCCACCTTCACCTTCGGCGCAGATTTCAAACTGACGGTTCTTGATGTCGGCGCCGGCGAGGGCGGCATCAAAGCTGTATGTCTTGTCGGCATAGTTGGAAAATGGCGTTTCCCAATACAGGTCAGCCTTGTTGGGCATGAACCCAAATTCACTGAGCTGGGTGATCAGTTTTTCGTAGCCGAGTTCCATCAACTGATTGGTGCAGGCGACACTGGCATCCTGGCTCTTGCAGCCGGAATAATTGACGGCATAGACTTTTTGTTCTTTACCTTCTGCCGTCAGAAAATCATTCTTGCCAGCTTCGTCGTCGTCATACGGTTCATTCGGGTCATGGTTGCCCGGTGCGATAAAAAAGCGCATGCCCTTGGCCTGGTATTCCTTGAGTATGGCGGCAATGCCATCGATATTGACCGGTTGTGCATCATCGGAATAATCACCGGACAACGCTACCAGACGTATGCCTTTGGCATAGGCATCGTCCAGCGCGCCACGGAAGGCAAAGTAATTTTCATTGAACAGGCGGGTCGACGTCAGTTGCGCATACATGGTGCGTATGGTGGCAAATTTTCCGTCACCTGTTGGTATGCCGGAGAATTTGGCATTCTTGAGGTCGCCATAAACATTCTCGAAATGCACGTCTGACATCACGGCTACGGCCGGAGTCTCGGCTTCAGGTGCGCTTGCCTGCGCTGCGTCTTTGCTGTCACCACAGGCGACCAGGGCCAGAGGTAAGCAGAGTGAAAGCAGCCATGTTGAGGTTTTGTTCTTGTCTGAAAATTGCTGGTTCATGCTTGTTCCTGTCGTGACGTTAGCCCGCTTGCATCTGGCTAACCTGGGGTTCGGGTCGTCTGGTTTATGCCGTGTGCAGGGGGAAGGTGATATTTGTCAGAATAAATGGAATTGTTTCCATTTGTTGCTTGGGCGCATTGTAAAGTTGCTTGATGACATGTTTGTGACGATGTTGATAGCGCTTTGTTGTTTTGTTCGTCAACCCGGAAGGTGGAGCTTGCCTGTATGGAATTTTTATCTACACTACAGGCAAATAGTTAGTGATTGTTTTCGGGAGGTTTTTTCATCAGTTGTTTTTCAATAGTTTGCAAAAGAAATTATTGCTGTGTGTCACTATCAAATATCACTGAGTGGTATGTCGTGGTGCTAAATTTGCAAGATGGGTGTTAAGGTATAGATCAGTTTGTGTCCATCCATGCGCAATGTTTTGATTTGCCGTCTAACGTAAACCAAGGGGACACCAAAGTGAAAATCGCAAATTTGAAAATAAGCCTGCAGCTAGGCATAGGATATGGCGCCGTATTGCTGTTGCTTGTTGGCGTGGCCTTGCTGGGCATACGTGGCATGACGACTGCCAATGCAGCCTTGCATCATGTGGTTGACGTCAATGTGTACAAGATCAATCTGCTCGAAGAAATGTCAAAATCGGTGCACATCGTCTCACGCGTCACGCGCACGATTGCCTTGTTGACGGATGAGTCTGAGGCAGCAACTCAGCATAAGAAAATTGATGAGGCAAGAGCCAAGTACAATGCTGCATCTGCAGAACTCGATAAATTACCACTCGATGAAGCTGGCAAGGCCTTTGTCACCAAGATCAAGGCGGAACAGGCAACAGGCAGGGCGATGAATGACAAATTCCTCGAAACGATCAAAGCCAATAAGGATGAGGCTATTGCCTTCCTGATTGCTAAAGTCATTCCCGCCAATACGGTATGGCAGGATACGATCCAGGAATACATCGACCTGCAAGAAGCCAAGAACAAGCAGGATGTGCAAGTGGCGGCGGAGTCGTTTCAGTCTTCCATGCGCTGGATGATTGCCACCACCATATTGGCGATGGTGACTGGCGCTATCATCGCCTGGGTCAGTACGCGCGCGATCACCGTGCCCATGGCCGCTGCAGTCAGCCTGGCGCAGACCGTGGCCAGTGGTGACCTGACCAGTCAGATTGAAGTCAATTCCGATAACGAAACAGGGCAGTTGCTGAGCGCCTTGAAAAGCATGAACGATAATTTGTGCCATCTTGTCGGGCAGGTGCGCAGTGGTACCGAAACCATCAATACGGCTTCGAGTGAAATTGCAACCGGTAATATGGACCTGTCTGCACGTACGGAAGAGCAGGCCAGTTCACTCGAAGAAACGGCGTCATCCATGGAGGAACTGACCACCAACGTCAGACATAATGCCGATAACGCCAGGCAGGCAAACAAGATGGCGATATCGGCTTCAGAAATCGCTGCCAAAGGCGGTGTCGTCGTTGCTGAAGTGGTGGCAACCATGGGTACCATCAATGCTTCGTCCAAAAAGATTGTCGACATCATCGGTGTGATAGACGGCATTGCTTTCCAGACCAATATCCTGGCATTGAATGCCGCCGTTGAAGCCGCCCGGGCTGGTGAGCAGGGGCGTGGATTTGCCGTGGTTGCCAGTGAAGTACGCACGCTGGCACAGCGCTCGGCTGCTGCAGCCAAAGAGATCAAGATACTGATTGATGATTCGGTTGAACAGGTCGCCATTGGCTCGCGCCTGGTTGACGAGGCTGGTTCGACCATGGACTCTGTGGTCAGCAGCATCAAGAATGTTACCGATATCATGGGTGAAATTACTGCGGCAAGCAGTAGCCAGACATCAGGCATAGACCAGATCAATACCGCCATCGGGCAGATTGATGAAGTAACGCAGCAAAATGCAGCGCTGGTGGAAGAAGCCGCTGCTGCTGCCGGTTCCCTGCAAAGTCAGGCAGCGCAACTGGCGGCCCTGGTCAATACTTTCAAGCTTGCTTCCAACGATGGCGTCATGTTGCTGCGGTCGTAGTCCTGTGTTTGAAAAAGCCGCAGACTCGTGAGAGCCGCGGTTTTTTTATTTGCGCATTAAGCCCATGTGTCTTTTTGCGATTTAGCGCATCTGGGTGTAGTTCAGTGGTACCCAGGTATAGGTTTTGCCGTTGCTGCGCAAATGACCCACGCCGGGGAAGGGGATGTGGGTCGCCGCTATCAGCGTGCCATCTTTGGCAACTGCGCTGAACAGTTTGAGACGGGTTGCCTTGGCGGCCTGGGCATCACTGTCAAAATCAATGGTTACTTCGGGATGTTCAAGCTGTACGGCCGGGACATGGATAAGATCACCAACCAGCAGCAGCTTTTTGCCCTCGCTTTCTACCAGGTATGAGGTATGCCCTGCAGTGTGGCCAGTACTGGCATAGGAGCTGACGCCGGGCGTCAATTCAATATTGCCCTCAAAAGCAGCAAAGCGCTGGTTTTGCATATATGGCTGTATGGATTGCATTGCCCCCTGGAAGAAAGATTTTGATGCGGCGGGTGCGTTGTCCATATTCTTTTGACTGAGCCAGAAATCCGCCTCATGTTTTTCTGCATGGATGACGGCATTCTTGAACTGGATGGCATTGTTGATAAAAATGCCGCCGGCATGGTCCGGATGCAAATGCGTCAGGAAAACATCATCGATATCTTCTGGCTGGTAACCCGACGCTTTCAGATTATTGACCAGCTTGCCCAAAGTGGGGCCAAACAGAGTGCCCGTACCTGCATCGATCAGTACCAGGCGCTTGCCGGTATTGATCAGGTAGGCATTGACCGAAGTTTCTGCCGGTGCTTTTAAGAATGCCTTGTCCAGGGCTGCCAGGGTTTTGCTTGCAGACTGGTGTAACAGCTTGTCGACAGGCAGGTCAACCGTGCCGTCGCTGAGTGCCGTGACTTCAAAATTACCCAGCATGAAACGTGAAAAACCTGGGGCCGGTGTGTTGACCATGGGGGCGGCAGCAAAGGCATTCAATGTGCCCAGGCTGAGCAAGGCGGTTGCCGTGATCAGGCGGGCTGCTTTGAGCGGAGTGGTGATTTTCATGAGACTTCCTTGTGAATGATGTTGAGTTGCAGTGCCATTGTGATGATTTGCGTATTTGAGTACAATTAGCTTAATCGAAAAGAATCTTTGCGAAATTTGCAAAGATTGAATGTGGGCCTGATATGCTTGATGAGATCAAGACTTTTATCGCTGTGGTCAGCGATGGCAGTTTCAGTGCGGTGGCAAGAGGACAGGACATTGCCGTGTCTTCCGTCACCCGCAAGATCGATGCGCTGGAAGCTGAGCTGGGTGTCAAACTGTTTGCGCGCAGCTCAAGATCGATCACTTTGACTGACGCGGGTACGCAATTCTTGCCGCGCGCCCGCAGTATCGTCACTGAAATGGACGACGCCAGACATATGCTGGCAGACCTGCATGCCGACCCCAGCGGCTTGCTGACGGTGACAGCGCCGACTGCATTTGGCCGCATGCATGTCGTCCCTGCTGTGGCCAGCTTTCTGGAACGCTATCCCCTGATACAGATGGACCTGCATCTCAGTGATGATTTTGTTGACTTGCTGACGCACAGGCTTGATGTGGCGATACGCATCGGCGTGCTTGCTGACAGTGATCTGGTCGCCACCCGTCTGGCGCCGATGAAAAGACTGGCTTGCGCCAGCCCTGCCTATCTGGCCAGGCACGGGCGTCCGGATTCACCTGAACAGTTGTTGCAACATAATTGTCTTAGTGTGGCGTCGACGCCTTTGCCCTATGGCTGGTGGAGTTTTAGCGGTGTCAGGAACGAAGCTGCCCTGCCCATCAAAGGCAATTTTAAAAGCGATGACACCGAGGCCTTGCTGGCTGCCGCCCTGGCTGGCATGGGCATTGCCCACCTTGCCAGCTGGATGGTTTGCGATATGCTGCGCGCAGGCAAGCTGGAACTCCTGTTTCCAGACCTGCCCGCACCTGTCAAGGTCGCGCAGACCGGCATACACGCCGTACGCATGCCAGGCCGTTCACACGAGACCAAGGCCCAGCTTTTTATTGCCCACTTGAAGAGCTGTTTTGGTGAAGTGCCGTATTGGGACAAGTTTTAGCCATGCACTAGAGGGCTGCAACAGTCGGGGAGCGATAAGCTGGCCTCTGCGCATGAACCACGCCCCGAAGTGAGTCGTTCAAATTTGCAGGATGCCTTGCGGAGCATCCAGCAAATTTGATTTTTAAACGAAATGGCAGACGTAGTCGAGTGTTTCCAGCGTCTCGATTTCAAATGTTGAGTTGGCCGGTACACTGAACTGCTGGCCCGCTTCATAGGTATTCCATTCACTTTCACCTTGCAGGCGTATGCGGCATTTACCTGCATTCAGTTCCATGATTTCTGCTGCGCCCGTATTGAACACCAGGCTGGACGGGAAGATGACGCCGATGGTTTTTTTGCTGCCATCGGCAAACAGGACCGTATGGGAAACGCACTTGCCATCAAAATACAGGTTGGCTTTTTTGACGACGCTGACTTGATCAAATTGGGTAGACATGTTCAGATTCCAAGAAGAAAACGACCCGCGCAAAAAAAGATGGGCGGGTCGTTCGGGAGGGAGGGGTGGCGATTACTGACCGCGTTTTGCGCGGGCATTGGCAGCAATACGCATGCGCAATGCATTCAGTTTGATGAAGCCGCCAGCGTCTGCCTGGTTGTAAGCGCCGCCATCTTCATCAAAGGTGGCGATGTTCATGTCGAACAGCGAATCGGTTTTGGAATCGCGTGAAACGGTGATGACATTGCCCTTGTACAGTTTCAGGCGTACCCAGCCGTTGACGGTCTGTTGGGTATGGTCGATCAGGGTTTGCAGCGCGACGCGTTCTGGCGCCCACCAGTAGCCGTTATAAATCAGGCTGGCGTAACGTGGCATCAGGTCGTCTTTCAAGTGGGCGACTTCACGGTCCAGGGTGATGGATTCAATGGCGCGGTGAGCGCGCAGCATGATGGTGCCGCCAGGTGTCTCATAGCAGCCGCGGGACTTCATGCCGACATAGCGGTTTTCCACCAGGTCCAGACGGCCTATGCCGTGCTTGCCACCGAGGCGATTGAGTTCAGTCAGTACCGTCGCTGGCGACATGCGTACACCATTCAGGGCAACGATGTCGCCGCGTTCAAATTCCACGTCCAGGTATTCTGCCTGGTCAGGTGCTGCTTCCGGGCTGACAGTCCAGCGCCACATCGATTCTTCTGCCTCTGCACTCGGGTTTTCCAGGTGACGGCCTTCAAAGCTGATGTGCAACAGGTTGGCATCCATGGAGTAGGGCGCGCCACCGTTTTTATGTTTCTGATCGATTTCTATGCCCGCATCTTCGGCATATTTCATCAGTTTTTCGCGGGACAGCAAATCCCATTCACGCCATGGCGCAATGATCTTCACACCTGGCATCAACGCATAAGCGCCGAGTTCAAAACGTACCTGGTCATTGCCTTTGCCAGTCGCGCCGTGGGAAATGGCGTCAGCGCCGGTTTCTTTGGCGATCTCGATGAGGCGCTTGGCGATCAGTGGACGGGCGATGGAGGTGCCGAGCAGGTATTCACCTTCATAGATCGTATTGGCGCGGAACATCGGGAAGACGAAATCGCGCACGAATTCTTCACGCACATCATTGATATAGATATTTTCAGGCTTGATGCCGAACTTGATGGCCTTGGCGCGTGCAGGCTCCAGTTCTTCACCCTGACCCAGATCAGCTGTGAAAGTGACTATTTCGCACTGATAATTATCTTGCAGCCATTTCAAAATGACAGAGGTATCCAGACCGCCGGAATAGGCGAGGACGACTTTTTTAATATCGCTCATGATGTGCTTTCGAAAAAATTAAAACTTAAGGCTTAAGACCGAAAAGATCACCACAGAGGCATAGAGGAAAAACATGGAGGAAATCCAGGTTGAGGCTCGGTCAGTATGCGTCTGCTTGTTTCTTTAAATTAATTTGTAGCTATATAAATACTTAAAAAGAGAGGAGCCAGCAAAAATTGCCTGACTCAAATCCCTGTAGGTTGGGCTACGGTTCATCAGCCCAACAAAATCACGCTTGCTCGTCTTTTACCACAGGGAGTTGGGCAATAATGCCCAACCTACAAAAGTCACTAATCTACTAGGTAGTAAAATTAAACGCCATTTGGAGCAAGATTTTCTCTTGTTTTTCTCTGTGTCTCTGTGTTGAGAGTTCTTTCCCAAAAACTACCGTATCAGCGAATCTCGCCCACCACCAGATATTCCAGCAGGGCTTTTTGCACATGCAAACGGTTTTCGGCCTCGTCCCACACGACTGACTGCGGGCCATCAATGACGCCGGCAGACACTTCTTCGCCGCGGTGGGCTGGCAGGCAGTGCATGAACAGCGCGTCCGGATTGGCGCGGGCCATTTTGGCTTCGTCAACGATCCAGCCGTCAAAGGCTTTCAGGCGCGCCTGGTTTTCATCTTCGTAACCCATGCTGGTCCAGACGTCTGTATTGACCAGGTCCACACCTTCGCAGGCATCGGATGGATTGTCAAACAGGGTGTATTGCGATTTGTCTGCCGTCACCAGCGACATGTCCATGTCATAGCCCTTGGGTGTCGAGATATGCAGATGGAAGTTGAATACCTGTGCGGCCTGCAACCATGAATACAGCATGTTGTTGGCGTCACCTATCCAGGCCACTTTTTTGCCGGTGAGGGAGCCACGATGTTCTATATACGTAAATACATCGGCCAGTACCTGGCAGGGGTGATGCTGGTTGGTCAGGCCGTTGATGACGGGTACGCGCGAATTGGCGGCGAAACGCTCTATCATTTCCTGCTCAAAGGTACGGATCATGATGATGTCGCACATGCGTGACATGACCTGGCCGGCGTCTTCGACCGGTTCACCGCGGCCCAGCTGGCTGTCGCGGGTATTGAGGTAAATCGCGGCGCCACCAAGCTGGTGCATGCCTGCTTCAAAAGAGAGACGGGTACGGGTGGAGTTTTTCTCGAACACCATCACCAGGGTTCTGTCGAGCAGGGGGTGATAAGTCTGATAGGCCTTGAATCTTTGTTTGATGATGCGGGCGCGCTGCATCACGTATTCAAACTCAGACAGGGTGAAATCGGAAAACTGCAGGAAATGTTTGATCGCCATAAATAAAACAGGCAAGCATCAAAGCTTGCCGCCGCTTGTCATAACTGCTTAATTATAAAGGATTAACGTCTGGCTTCCATATTAAATTCTGGAAACAGTCGAGTTTAAATCATTTTACTTCGGGCTTGTCGAAAAATGAAGCAAACCGGGCCATGCCGTCTTTCACAAACGCTGACAGACATGGTCAGTAAACAAAGCCGGGAAATGATTCATCCAGAGCTTAACATTAAATGAAGCAAAGAATGGAACAGCTATAACGGGGCAAGCGATTGGACATGCATGGAAATAGCAGATTCTTGTATTACTTATTCAAAAATTAATAGTGATTGAAAATGATTGTCAAAAGCCTTCAAGCTGCTCTTTTTCGTTTCCGTTATTGCTTGTAGCGGCATCATCTGTAACACGATGTTGCTACCAATATATTTGTGAATTTTCGTCAACTCTGTAGTAATCCGGAGTGATTTGATTACACTTTGTTTTATTGCAGAAACAACACAAAACTTGCCGGGTCACAAAAGGCAAAAATAATAATCTGGAACGCTGCAACAATGGAGTTTGTCCTGGTTGAACGAAACCTGATTCGCTGACCAGGACAACAAATGCAATGAACATATCTTAAAGAGCAGATAAATTATGAGCGCACTGTTAGCTGGACTGACCGTCCTGATTATTGGCGATAGCCATATGTCCACCCAGGATTACCTGATCACCACCTTGCATGATGATTTGATGAGCAAAGGTGCAGTCGTGTATTCCTTCGGTGCCTGCGGCGTTGCTGCCGGTGACTGGATGGTCAAGAGTCAGTCGCCTTGCGGTGGTGCAGTACGCATCAAGGATGGTCCGGTCGAAGTCAAAACCGGTCAGGAAGCGATGACGCGCCCTTTCAATGAGCTGGTGAAAACCTACAAGCCAAACCTGGTGGTTGTGGTCAACGGTGACACCATGGCGTCCTACTCGTCACCTGAGCTGCCAAAAACCTGGATAGGCCAGCAAGTTACGCGCCTGACCAAGGGCATCAAAAACAACGGCGTCAATTGTGTCTGGGTTGGTCCAGCCTGGGGTACTGAAGGCGGCAAGTTCAACAAGACTTTTGCCCGTGCCAAAGAAATGTCCGGCTATCTGTCTGAAATCGTCGCACCTTGTACTTACATCGATTCCCTGACACTGTCCAAACCAGGTGAGTGGGCTTCGTCAGATGGTCAGCATTTTGACCTGGCAGGTTACAAGGCCTGGGGTGCGGGCATAGGCAATGTGATTTCTTCACCTGCCGTTTTGAACAATATCAAAAAATAAAGAGCGCTCTATTCACTATGAAAAAAATTCTCGCCACTGGACTGGGTTTGATCTCCAGCTTTGCTGCTGCCGCAGATAATCCCTTATACCCTACCGGACCCGCACAGGATTCTTCTTTCGTGCGCTTCCTCAATGCCAGCGAGGACAAGGCAAGCATAGTGAATGGTACGGCCAAAGTCAGCCTGACTGCACAGGGTGAGGGCAGGGCGTCCCGCTTTTACCCGGTCAGTGCAGGCACCAAGCTGCTGGCCAATGTGCAGGTTGGTTCCAGCAAACTGGCTGTTGAAGTGACAGCCAAGCCCGGTGAATTTGTCACCGTGGCCATTATCAGCAAGGACAAGGGCATAGAAACCGTGGTGGTCAAAGAATCGCCAACGGACTTCAATGCCAGTCGTGCCTCTGTAGGATTTGTCAACCTGGATGCATCCTGTGCCGCTGCCGGCCTGACCGGCGGTGCAAAAAACGCCATGATTTTTGAAGCGGTCAAACCGGTCAGTCCACAACGTCGCCTGATCAACCCCGTCAGTCTGGCCGTACAGGCTAATTGTGATGGCAAGGATGCCGGCAAACCTGTCGATCTTGGTCAGTTGCAGGGCGGCGAGCGTTATAGTGTCGTATTGGTGCCTGGTAAAAAGGGCCAGCAAGCTTTCTTTGTCCGCGACAGTACCTCCTGAACCTGGCAGGGCCTAGACCATGGTATTTGCCTCCCTTGAGTTCCTGACGCTGTTCCTGCCTCTGTTTTTTGCACTATACCTGGTCACTCCCCAGCGTTTTCGTAACCATACGCTGTTGGTGGGGAGCTGGTTGTTTTATGCCTGGTGGACCCCCAAGTTCCTGTTGCTGATCATCGCCCTGACCATATTGGCCTGGGGTGCTGCCATATTGATCGACAAGAGCCGGGACGAGCGCACCAAGACCAGGTTGATGACTGTCGCCATTGTACTGAACCTGGCCTCCCTGGTCTGGTACAAATACACCAACATGCTGGTGTATTCACTCAATACCATCCTGACCGGTCGCGACATGCCCACCATACCGTGGGAAAACCTGATGCTGCCCATCGGTTTGTCGTTTACGGTGCTGCATGCGATTTCTTATATTGTTGACGTACGCCGCAAGACAGTACCGGCGCAGTACAGCATCATTTCTTTCAGCGCCTACATGGCGATGTTCCCGCATCTGATTGCCGGCCCCATTGTGCGCTACAAGGTTATTGATACCGAATTGCGTGAGAGGGTTTTTTCGAGCAACAAATTTGCAGAGGGTGTACGCCGCTTCATGGTCGGCTTCTCGATGAAGGTCTTGATTGCCGATACGCTGTCGCCAGTGGTCACACTGGGATTTGGCTTGAAGAACCCGAGTTTTGTCGATGCCTGGACAGGCTGTGCTGCCTATACCCTGCAACTGTATTTTGATTTTGCCGGTTACAGTGCGATGGCCATTGGCCTGGGCCTGATGCTGGGTTTTCACTTCCAGGAAAATTTCAACAATCCCTACCTGGCCGTATCGATACAGGATTTCTGGCGCCGCTGGCATATGACCCTGTCTTCCTGGTTGCGCGACTATCTCTACATCAGCCTCGGCGGTAACCGTGGTGGCGCAGGGCGCACGTATATCAATCTCCTGCTGACCATGGCGATAGGCGGTTTGTGGCATGGCGGTGAAAACTGGAATTACCTGATCTGGGGCATTATCCAGGGCAGCGCCCTGTGTTGCGATCGTGCCTTTACACAGCGCGGCCTGTCCATGCCCAATTACCTGTCGCGTACCCTGACCCTGATCGTCGTCATGCTGGCCTGGACCGTGTTCCGTGCCGACAGCTTCGCCACTGCCACCGACTTGTGGGCAGGTCAGTTCGGCCTGCATGGTTTTGCCATGGGCGACGCGATCAGCCTGGCGCTACGTCCCAGCATCATTCTTACCTTTATACTGGGCCTGATCTGCGTGGTTTATCCTGCGACCAGCATAGGCAAGCGCGGCGGCCTTGGCATATCGGGCTGGAGCATGACCTGGCCGGTGCTGACTTTTGCGTATGCCGTGATCGTGCTGGCCGGGCAAAAGGCGATTCCCTTCCTGTACTTCCAGTTTTAGGAAACAGCATGAGCGAATGTTTCAAATTCGATCCCGTCAAAGCTGGCTGGACCCGTTTTATCCCGGTGGCGGCCTTTGCTGTCATCATGCTCGGCGGTTTTGCGGTGACCGTGACGTCACTCAATGATGTGCCCCAGGAAAAATGGAAGGGTGTCGGCGACCCTAAACGTTTGCTCGACGGTGAGGCGACTCGCCAGTTTTCTGCACAGTTGAATGAGCATTTCCTGCTCAGCAAACCGTTTGCCAAAATCGAGCGTGGCATTACCTATGCCATTGCAGGTGACACCGGCGCATCGGTCAGGCGTGGGTGCCCCGACTGGCTTTTCCTGTCAGATGAGCTGACGCCGTATGACCACGCTGCCGACAATGCCACCGCGCGCGCGAGTCTGCTAGGCAAAGTGTCTGCAAGCCTGCAACAGCGCGGCATCAAACTGGTGGTTGCTGTCGTGCCGGACAAGTCACGTATAGAGCAAAGTCAATTATGTGGCCTGCACAGACCACCAGCTTTTGAACCGCGGCTCAATGACTGGGTAAACAGCCTGAAAGCACAGCAGATAGAGGTACTGGACCTGACGCCGGTACTGGCAGCCATGCCGGAAGAACGTTATTACCGCAGCGATTCACACTGGAATGAGCGTGGTGCCAATCTGGCAGCCAAGACCCTGGCAGAACGCCTGCAAGCCTTGAATCTTGTTGACAAACCCAAAAATCCACCTGATGCCAAGGCCATACAGTCTGCCAGTGCAGAACGGTCCGGTGACCTGATGCGCGTGTCTAACCTGGAAGGACTGCCAGCCTGGTTGCGCCCGGCAATCGAAGTCACCCAGGTCAGCAAGGTTGCGCCGGTTGCTGTTGCCAGCGATGATCTGTTTGGTGATGCCGGTCTGCCCACGGTTGCCCTGGTCGGTACGTCTTTTAGCCGTGCTGCCAATTTTGTCCCGTTTTTCAGCCAGCACCTGGCTCAGCCAGTCGCCAACCTGGCCAAGGATGGCGGCGATTTCGACGGAGCTGCGTTTGCTTATCTGAACAGCGAAGAATTCAAGAAACAGCCGCCCAAAGTACTGGTCTGGGAAGTACCTGAGCGCATGCTGCAAAAGACCTTGGGCAAATCAGAAAAAGACTGGATGAAGCAACTGGGTGTCAAAACGACGGAAACTGTCAAGGGCAAGTATTAAGCGAAAACAGCCTGTCATGGTCAAACATGATCAGTCTTGCCGCCAATCCTGTCGGCTGCATCAGCTCCTGATTTCGATCTGGCTTTTCAATTGCTTGATGGAAAGCCCTGTTTCTTCGTGCATGCGCAATAAAATGCTGGGTCCTACACTGAGCTTTTGATTGCGCAATTTACTGATTACCGGTGGTGCTACCTCCAATACCCGGCTCAGTGCTGCATCATTCTTCAAGTCCAGTTTGTTCAGGATCAGGTCCAGCAGTGCATTGCTGTCCTCTTTCTGTTTGGCCTTGCGCTTCATATTTCCTCCCTTCCGCCTGTTTCCTTGGATGCTTGAGCAATAAGTCATTGCATGTGTGACAAATTACGTGAAGGACGGCTTGCTATCTGTGCGGTATCGTACAGAGCGATAAAGAATGGGTGCCAGCCGGCTTGTGGCGGGCGGAGGTCAGCCGACCATCAGAGATGGAAGGGACAGGTTGATCATCTGGAACACGAAGGCCCTAATCATGACGTGGGAAACGGACATGTTTGCCAGTCCCGCCACCATGCATTTGCTGGCGGGACTTGTATTGTTAACTTATTTGAGCTTTTCAATTTCTTCCTGGGCAGCATTGAGCTGTGTATCCTTGCCTGCCCTGAAGTCCTCGATCTTTGTTTGTATCAGCTTGTCAGGTTGTACACCCACGCCGACAAAAACTTTGCCGCCGACATATGTATCTTTTTTTGTGCAGATGCGGGCACTGCCACCACCCGGCAAGCTGATCAGCAAAGGCTGGCCGGTACTGCCACCGGTGGCTTCACCGATAATCAATCCACGCTTCATGCTGTCGAAAGCAACGGCAAAATCTTCGGCGGCGGAATAGGTTGCAGCGCTTGTCAGTACCACGACTTTGCCATGGTAGGCACGTGCTGGATCGGGATTGATTTTTTCGTCAGCGAAGTCATGCATGGACTGCTTTTTGCCCCATGCCCGCCAGGCTGGTTTATAGTCACGGGTTGCGGCATGACTGCCGTCGAAGGGAGATGTCCCCAGGGTCCGTAAAACTTTGTAGCCTACGTCACTGCTGCCACCACCGTTTTTTCTTACGTCAAAGATGATGGCTTTTGCCTTGGCAATTTCTGTATAAGCTTTCAGGTATTCATTGGCTGCAGTATCGTCGCCAAAGGAATTGAGTTCTACATAGGCAATGTTGTTTGCCAGCATGCGCCAGTTGAATGCAGGCCTGGGGCTGTCAAGTTTGCGTCTGGTCATGGTATTGATACGCTTGACATCTATGGAAATTGTCTTGCCCTGCGAGTCTGCAACAAGCATTTTTACCGGTGTATCAAGAGCGCCAAACAGCAAGAAATAATTGTAGAGCCTGGTGTTCAGGTCCTGCGGGGTAGACGCGCTGATGTAGGGGGCTACTTCTTTGCGGACATAAGTTTTAATGTCCTGACCATCTGCACTCAATATCTGATGGCCGGGCAAGATGCCGCGTTCACGCAATGCCGGATCAAGCACCTCGGTAATGATGACCTTGTCTTCCATCAATGCGGCGCGAAGCGGCACCATGCCCCATACATCATTGAATACCGCGGCTGGCGCCATGACATTGGTATGTCCATCCTGCAGCAGGGCGCACATTTCCATCAGGACTTTGTAATAGTCTGCCGTGTTTTTGGCGGCGCGTACTTTGGGCAGGTAACGCAGGAACACGGCATCCCAGTCCAGGTCCAGCAATTTGTCGGTATAGACGAAATTGTATTTCACCTCAGACCAGAATCTGGACAGACCGGCGACTCTGTCATCTTCGCTTAATTGTTCGGCATAAGCGCTATTCCATACGGGAGAAGACCAGAGGCGCGCTTGCCGGGCGGCTTCTTGCCGGGTTTTGCTGACGGATTTTTCCCAGCGAGGGTCGTCATGCAAACTGTCAAAATCACTGTCCTTGAGCATGTGCTCAACATTGGTGTAGCCGGCAGCAATGGCCGCATCCAGCCATTTGAACGCCTCGTCTTTCACCCCGCGCAGGGCGTGCAGGCAGGCAATGTCATACGGCAGATCGGTCGACGCCGGAACCAGTTCGTAAGACTTGAGCAGTAATTGTGCGGCATCTGCATAACGTTTTTCAAGCCGGGCAGTATCGCCAGCTTTGTAGTACTCCTGTGCTTTCTTCATGTTTGCATCGCTGGTTTGTACCTGTGCCATGCTAGAGGATGAAGACATCATGTGCAGACTGGCGACGACGAGGCCGGCGATCAAATTTTTCGCAGAAATGGGCATTGCTATGCTTTCACAAAATGTTGAGAGGGTTTTTATTCTAAGTGAATTGCTTTATTGAAAACCAGAAGATGCGATAGAATGCCTGGAGCGCGGGACAGAATGAAAAAGAAGGTGACTGAAGTAACATCGGCTCCCTCGCCCAACTGCTTACTTTGCTGATGTAGTACGGTTGACAGAAACTCATTTGCGCAGGGCTTGATCCTGGAACAGGATAGATAAGTACAACATGAGTACAACAGCATGACAAGAACACGTCAGCAACTGAGCATGTTTGTTCCTTCGCACGCCGCGACTGATCTCGAATCCTATATGTTTGTGGAAAACTCCCGCAAAAGACAAGCCTGCCAGACGTCTTCAATATCCTATGGTCTGGGCTGATTCATGCACCAGTTGCTCAAATAATTCATGTCGCATGGTGGTGATGCTGCCATTTTTGACGGCGTCCAGGATTGCACAACCAGGCTCGGCATGATGGTGGCAATTGTAGAATTTGCAGTTGCCCAGATGTGGCAAAAATTCCGGGAAGGCGCGCTCCAGCATGCCCTCGCTCAGGTGATGCAGGCCAAATTCCTGGAAACCGGGTGAATCAATGACATAGGATTTTTCGTCCATCTGGTACAGACGGGTGAAGGTGGTCGTGTGTTTGCCGGTATCAAGCGCCGCCGAGATTTCGCGTGTAGCAATTTCTGCATCAGGTATCAGCAAGTTGATCAGCGATGATTTGCCCATGCCGGACTGGCCTATCAATATCGTACTTTGCCCCTGCATCAGATCATGCATTAACTGACGCGTGCCTTCAGGATCAGTCTTGGCTGACACTTCATGTACAGGGTAACCCAGGCCAGCATAGATGCCTGCACGTTCGCGCGCCTTGGGCAGGGATGCAGTGACGTCAACCTTGTTGAGGATCAGGTGCGGTTTGATGCCTGAGGATTCAGCAGCCACCAGTGCGCGCGATACCAGGTCGTCACTGAAGCTGGGTTCAGTTGCCACCACGATCAGCAATTGCGTCAGGTTGGCGGCCAGCATCTTGGATTTGTACTGATCCGAACGGTACAGCAAGGTCTTGCGTGGTGTAATCGCCTCGATGACACCCTGGTTTTTGGATGTCAGGGCATATTCGACGATATCACCAACCGAGACATCGCTTTTTTTACCACGGGTGACACAGTGCAGCTTATGTTGTTGGCCGTCTATCTCTGCCTGTACCAGATAGTGGCGGCCATGTGCTGCAATCACCAAAGCTTGTGAACGGGTCATCAGGAAAAACTTTGCTGGAAAATGGCGTCTATCTTGGCGGCGCAGATGAAGTCATTCTCAGAGATGCCACCCCTGCCGTCATTGACGGTATGCGTATCAAACTTGATGACGCAACGGTTATAGGTGACAACCAGTTCCGGATGATGGTCTTCTGCATGGATGACGTAGGCAATCGCATTGATGAAAGCAAGGGTTTCGTAGTAGTTCTTGAACTGGAAAGTCTTGACGATGCGTGGGCCGTCCTCGGCCCAGCCTGGTGTCGCCGCCAGATAGGCAGGCAGGCTGGCCGCATCGAGGCCGGTTTCTGTGTGCTGGGATTTTTTCGCCAGCAAGTCGGTGGTCTTGATCATGTTATCTCCGGGTAGTCAATTATTGCGCTGCCAGCAGGTGGTTGATACGCACCGAGGCGGAAGGGTGGGAGTCATAAAACGCCGAATGCAAAGGATCAGGCGTCAGGGTGGACGAATTGTCGTCATACATCTTGACCAGGGCGGTGATCAGGTCGGCGGCATTGGTATGTCTGGCGGCAAAGGCATCGGCTTCAAACTCATGTTTGCGTGAAGTGATGGCGCCCAGCGGCGAAAATACAAAGGTGAACACAGGCAGCGCCAGCATGAACAGTATCATGGCCATGGCGTCATTCTGCGCCAGCAGCATGGGGTCCACACCCAGGCCGGTATAGAACCAGACCTGATCCTTGAAAAAGCCAAGCATGGCCATGAAGCCCAGTGACAGGGCAAACATGACCGCCATGCGTTTGATGATGTGCTTGAGTTTGAAATGACCGAGTTCATGCGCGAGCACGGCTTCTATTTCGTTGGGAGCCAGGCGTTCAAGCAGGGTGTCATAGAACACGATGCGCTTGGCGCCGCCAAAACCGGAAAAATACGCATTACCATGGCCGGATCGCTTGGAACCGTCCATGACGAAAATACCTTTCAGGGCAAAGTTGACGCGCTTGCTCAGGTTTTCTATACGCTCACGGACTTCTGCATTGTCCAGCGGCCAGAATTTGTTGAACAAGGGGGCAATCACGACTGGGAAGATCATCATGATCAGCATCTGGAAAGCGATGAAGAAAGCCCAGGCATACAGCCACCACAGGCTGCCGGCTTTTTCCATCAGGGTGAGTATGACCCAGACCAGGGGCAGCCCCAGCACGCAGGCGAGCAGGGCATTAACCGCCATGTCGCGGAAGAACAGGCCCAGCGTCATCTTGTTGAAGCCAAACTTCTCTTCAAGCACAAACTGGGAATAATATGTAAACGGGAATTCAAGTACGCCGCTGATCAGCGCAAAGGTGGCCAGCAAACTGATCTGGTAACCCATGCCCGGCCCGGTCAGCTTCACCAGGTGCACGGACAGCCATTGCAAACCGCCAAACAGGGTAAAGCCGAGCAGTACAACCGCATTCACCATTAACATCACGACACCAAGCTTGGTCTTGGCAATGGTGTAGTCTGCGGCCTTCTTATGCGAGGCGAGGCTGATCTTTTCGGCAAATTGTGCGGGCACGGCGACCCGGTTGCTCAGGATGTGCCGTATATGTCGTGAGGCCAGCCAGAACTGGAAAACCAGTGTCAACAGCAGGAAGGAAACGAATAAAACCGAAAAAACGACTGAAATCATGGGAAAATGTGACATTCGATAAGTAATAGCCAAGGAAGAATTATGTCACAAGCGACCGACATGCAAACAAACACAACAAATCCTGCCACTCCAGCACGTCCAAACGAATTGAACCTGATCTGGCTGGACATGGAAATGACCGGTCTGGACCCAGATAGCGATCGTATCATCGAGGTGGCTGTCGTGGTAACCGATTCACAGTTGAATGTACTGGCTGAAGGCCCGGTATTTGCCATACACCAGTCAGATGAAACCCTGGACAAGATGGACAACTGGAACAAGGGCACCCATGGCCGCTCTGGCTTGATTGACCGTGTCAAGGCCTCAACCGTGACCGAAGCCGACGCCGAAGTTGCCCTGATCAATTTCCTCAAAGCCTATGTACCAGCCGGTAAATCACCGATGTGCGGCAATACGATCTGCCAGGACCGCCGCTTCATGGCTCGCGGCATGCCCAAGCTGGAAGCTTTTTTCCACTACCGTAACCTGGATGTCTCAACCTTGAAAGAACTGTGCCGCCGCTGGAAGCCGGAGTTGGCATCGGGCTTCAAAAAGCATCAGAAGCATACGGCCCTGGCTGATATCCTGGAGTCGATAGAAGAATTGAAATACTACCGTGAGCATTTCATTAAAGAATAAGCTATATTCACTGAACTTGTTGTTAAAAAACCAGGTGCGCCTGGTTTTTGTTTATCTGCTTCTTCCATAATCATTTCATTTCAGTTATTGAACAGGAAGCGCCCCTTTTTTTTGTAGAAATAGCAAGGAGTTAGACATGGCGCGAGATCCCGGCCTGGAAGAACTGATTGCAGATGAACTGGACTCTGTTCCAGACATATCCAGCAAGCCAATGTTCGGGGGCCTGGCCTGGTTGCTGAAAGGGAAATTGCTTTGCGGCGCACGTGCTGACGGCATGCTGGTCAGGCTGGGGAAGGGCAATGATGCCTGGGCGCTGGCAATCGAAGACATACAACCCATGTTATCGCGTGGACGGGCAATGCCTGGCTGGGTGCGCGCTGGTCCCGAAGCCTACGGGGAAGATAAAATCCGCCGCAAGCTGATAGATTCTGCATTGCAATTCGTACTCTCGTTACCAGAATAAGGGCCTGTTTTCCATGCTATGGACTGCGCACTCGCAAACAGGCTCCGTGCTGCCACGTGGCAGCAGGTTCTCCTCCTGAAACGCCCACAAAAAAACAGATGAACGTTCCAGCTTGTCGACGGGACGGGATTAAACGCCCAGCAATTCCACTTCAAATATCAGAGTGGCATTCGGCGGAATGACGCCACCGGCGCCACGCGGGCCATAGCCCAGGCTGGAAGGGATGGTCAATATGCGGGTACCGCCTATTTTCATCCCCTGTACACCTTCATCCCAGCCTTTGATCACATGACCTGCGCCGAGTGGAAAAGAGAACGGGTCATTGCGGTCTTTGCTGGAGTCGAATTTTTTGCCGGCACTGCCGTCAGGGTTTTGCAACCAGCCCGTGTAGTGGACGACGACATGATTGCCAGCCTGGGCTTCTGCGCCTTCGCCGACGACTTTGTCTTCATATTGCAGGCCGCTGACCGTTGTTATTGTGCTCATTATTTATCCTTTGATTTGTGTTCTTGCTATATGTGATTGGGCTATTTCGCTATTTTGGCGGTTCCGATGATTGCTTCAGGTACGCGCGGTTTGTTCCTGCATGATTATCGGGCTCTTTTCGCTGTTGACCTCCGTCCATTCAATGACAATTCCAATGATGCCGTTGGCAATGATGTGCAAACAGTCAGGAGTGAATGGATGACGATGAACTTTATAGAGAAAAGTTGTCGCAATTGTAGTGCAAATAGGCAGGCTTTTGTCAGCTCAGGGTGATTTCTTGTAATGGGAGTAATATATACCCATGTATGCGGGCATAAGCAGGTTTGATTTTGAGCAAATTAAGTGAAAAAGAGAAAAAACAATTGAAGGAAAGCTCTTTCCTTATTGTCATGCGCTGTAAAATGCCAGTTCAATTTAATTTTTTGCGGTCTTCTTTCATGCGTAGTCGTTTTTTGTTGTCGTCTTTGGCGTTTTCTTTGTTCACCAGTTTTTCAGCCAGCGCTGCCCAGAGCAATGTCGTGGTGGTCTTGAATTCCCGTGATGCAACGGTCAGTTTGCTGGACCAGACCAGCTATAAAGAAATCAGTACTTTTCCTGTTGGCAAGGAACCGCATCACTTGATGGCGACGCCGGACAATAAATCCCTGATCGTCGCCAATGCAGTCGGCAATGAGCTCGTTTTTCTTGATCCTGTCACCGGACAGGTGCAGCGCCGCATGAAAGACATCGCTGACCCTTACCAGATTGGCTTTTCGCCGGACCAAAAGTGGTTTGTTTCCAATTCATTGCGTCTTGACCGTGTCGATTTTTATAAGTTTGACGGACAGGACATGAAATTGGTGCAGCGTGTCCCTTTAGGAAAACTGCCCAGCCACATGGCATTTGATTCTGCCAGCACCACAGTCTTCATTACCCAGCAGGGCAGCGATCAGGTATCGGCGATTGATCTTGCTACGCAGAAAGTGAAGTGGACGATTCCTGTAGGAAAATTGCCGGCAGGTATTGTCATGACACCTGATGACAAGTATTTGCTGGTTGGTATCATGGGCAGCAATTATGTTGAAGTCATCGACTGGCGTACGCAAAAGACGGTGAAAAAGATCAAGGCGGGAGAGGGGACCCATAATTTCCGCGCACTAGGTGACAAGCGGCATTTGTTCGTATCCAACCGTACTTCGAATGAAATCAACATCCTTGACCAGCAAACCCTTGAAATCATAGGCTCTATTCCTGTGCCTGGTGGCCCGGACTGCATGGAAGTCAGTGCTGACGGCAAAACCCTGTGGGCGACACTGCGCTGGATCAAGAAGGTGGCTGTCGTTGATATCGCCACGCGCAAGGTGATCAAGCTGATACCGGTAGGGCGTTCTCCACATGGTGTCTATTTTGCCAACCGCGCAGGCAATATGTAAATTGGCTGGCCGGAGGATGGCAGCAGGCTGGCTGCTTGTCTGCCTTGTATCGCCTTGCCTGGTTCAGGCTGCCAGTTGCAAGGGCACGATCTACCTGACTTTTGACACTGGCAGCCAGTCACAGGCCGAATTGATCGCAACTACCTTGCGCCGTCACGAGATCAAGGCGACTTTTTTTCTGGCGAATGAAAAAACGGTGCGTGGTGATTATTCTCTGGATATGACATGGGCTGGCTATTGGCAGGCCCTGGTCAAAGATGGTCATGCCTTTGGCACCCATACCTATGATCATGTTTATGTGCTTGCTGATTTGCCAGATGGCCGCATTGCCGTAAAGCCGCAATTTGGCAGCCAGGCTGGCCAGACCCTGCAATGGACAGCACAACAATACTGCGAAGAATTACGGCGTGTAGATCAGCGTTTTTTTGCCCTGACGGGTAAAAAACTTGACCCGCTGTGGCGTGCGCCTGGCGGCAAACTGACACCGGCCCTGTTGAAAGCTGGTCAGGCTTGCGGTTACCGGCATGTGGGCTGGTCACCGGCAGGGTTTTCAGGTGATGAATTGTCGAGCGAAAAAGTCACTAATCCTGCGCTGCTGAAAAATGCCCTGGACAAGCTCAGGGATGGCGATATCTTCATGGCGCACATGGGCATCTGGTCGCGCAAGCAAGCCTGGGCGCCGGAAAACCTGGAGCCGCTGATTAACGGCCTTGAGCAAAAATCTTTTTGTTTTGCTACGCTACGAGAGCATCCGGCATATAAAGTGTCACCTTAGTATTTATTTAGTGTGGGCGCAATGATGCTGCAAGCTTTACCTTACATTTCACCAATTGAAAAATAATGACTATTTCTGATCTGTTCACAAATCTGCAAGCCTGGATTTTTGAAACGATAGTGCAGCCTTTGATGTTTTACCTGGGCCTTGGCGAGTTTGTCGAAGACTCTTTTGAGGGGGTGGAGTGGTTCATCCTCGGTGTGCTGCAATTGATTATCCTGTTTGTCGTACTGCGTCCGCTGGAAGCCTGGATACCGGTGCATGAAATCAGGAATCGCTACGCCCGCTGGAATGATTTCATCTATACCGCACTGCACAGGCTGGGGGCTTTCTCCATACTGGTGTTTTTTGTGCTTGATCCCTTGCTGGACCAGTTGACTGCGGTCTTGCACCTGCAGGGTGTCAACCCATTCAACCTGGAAAACATCTGGCCCGGCTTTTTGCAATATCCCGTGCTGCTGTTTTTTGTCTACCTGTTTGTGCTTGATTTTTTCGATTACTGGTACCACCGTGCCGAGCATCAGTTCAACTGGTGGTGGGCGCTGCACAGCCTGCATCACAGTCAGCGCGACATGAATTTGTGGAGTGATAACCGTAATCATTTGCTCGATGACTTCATCCGCGATATCTATATGGGCCTGATCGCCATCGCCATCGGGGTAGAGCCAAGACAATATGTGATGCTGGTGATGGCTTCGCAGATGCTGCAAAGCCTGCAGCATGCCAATGTGCGCATTCACTTTGGCCGCATAGGAGAATACCTGCTGGTATCGCCACGCTTTCACCGTACCCATCATGCCATCGGCATAGGACATGAAACCCGTGGCAAAGGTACTTTGGGTGGGCATAATTTTGCAGTTTTATTTCCCATTTGGGATGTGCTGTTTGGCACAGCCCTGTTCAGCAAGGAATTTGCCCTGACCGGCATACGTGACCAGTTGCCGCCGCCAGAAGGCAATGCACGCAACTATGGTGAAGGTTTCTGGTCACAGCAATGGCTGGGTTTGAAACGTATGTTTGGATTAGACAAGGAAAAGCAATCATGAATATGGCATCTGTCATGCGTGCCTGGGGCAGGGCAGTGGCGGCACAATTGCATTACCGCATGCTGCTGCTGACATTTTTGCCTTTCATGGTGGCGCTGGTATTGTGGGGCGTGGCGATGTGGTGGGGTTTGCAGGCCATGGTCGATTTCATCCAGGCATGGTTTGCCGAACACGACGGCTTTAACCGTGTCCATGGCATGTTCGCCATGGTTGGTCTGCTGGCATTCAAATCCTTTGTTGTCCCGCTGGTAGCGATGTGGGTATTGTTGCCCCTGATGGTGTTTACCTCCTTGCTGTGCATAGCCCTGTTTGCCATGCCAGCCATCAGCAAGCATGTTGGCAGCCGTCACTATCCGCAACTGGAACAGAGAAATGGCGGCTCCCTGGGGGGCAGCCTGTGGCATTCGCTGTCTTCCTTTATCATCTTTGCCGTGATCTGGCTGTTGACCTTGCCGCTGACGCTGATACCGCCTGTCAGCCTGGTATTGCAACCGGTTTTATGGGGCTGGCTGACTTATCGTGTGATGGTGTACGATGCCCTGGCGCAGCATGCTGATGCTGATGAGAGGATGACACTGGTCAGGCAGCACCGTGGCTCTTTGCTCTTCATCGGCATTGTCGCCGGCCTGTTTGGCGCTGCGCCGGGTTTGCTGTGGCTGGGTGGTGTTTTGTCTGTGCTGTTTTTGCCGGTCATTGCTGCTGTAGCGATCTGGGTGTATGTGCTGGTCTTCGTGTTTTCCGGCCTGTGGTTCCAGCATTACTGCCTGGAAGCCTTGCAGCGTCATCGTGAAACGCCACCAGGCATGCAGGGCATATCAACATAAGGGAGGGAATCGTGGCAATTGGTTTGATTATTGTTGGTGATGAAATCTTGTCCGGCAAGCGTGAAGACAAGCATATGTCACGCGTCATTGCTCTGTTAAAAGAGCGCGGCATGCAACTTGACTGGGTGGAATACATAGGTGATAACCGCGAGCGCATTACTGCAACCCTGAAACGCAGCTTTGCCAGCGGAGATATCGTGTTTTCTACCGGTGGTATAGGTGCAACACCGGACGATCATACGCGCCAGTGTGCAGCAGCAGCCCTGGGTGTGGCAATAGAATTGCACCCGGAAGCAAAAGAACTGATACAGGAACGCATGCGTGACATGGCCAGGGAAAGGGGAGAGCAAGTTGACCTCAATTCACCAGACCAGTTGCAGAGGTTGAAGATGGGCGAATTCCCGGCCGGTGCGGACCTGATACCGAATCCTTTCAATAAAATCCCTGGTTTTTCGATTCGCAATCATTTTTTTGTGCCCGGCTTCCCTGTTATGGCATGGCCCATGCTGGAATGGGTGCTTGATACGCATTTTTCACATTTGTTCCATCAGCAGCCGCAGTATGAAAAATCAGTGTTGGTGTATGAACTGGCAGAGTCCACGGCTACACCGCTGATGGAATTGCTGGAGGCAGATTATCCGCTGATCAAGGTCTTCAGTTTGCCCAGCGTAGGTAGCGAGACTGAGCGCAGGCACATTGAGTTGGGCGTTAAGGGTGACGAGCAGCAAGTTGCCATCGCCTATGAAAAAATGCTGGAAGGTTTGCTGCAATTAAAGGCTGAATTCATCCCGACCCCGGCCAGAACTGCCTGACCATGCAAAAAATCAAATTCACCCTCTTCAATTTGCGTGACCTGCTGGTGGCTTTCGGCCCCGTCACGCTGATGGTGGTGATTGTTTGCGGTCTTGGCTACTGGCTGGTTGACCCGGCGCCGCCCAAGGTGATTGATATCTCCACCGGGCAAGAAAATGGCTCCTACGAGCAGTTTGCCAAGCGCTATGCTGATGAGTTGAAAAAGAACCAGATAGAGCTTCGCCAGCAATTATCCTTGGGGTCGGAAGATAATCTCAAACACATCAGTGACCCTGATTCTGAAATAGAAGTTGGCTTTGTCCGTAGTGGTTCGACCGACGAGACGCAGGCGCATGAGCGTGGCCTGATTTCGCTGGGCAGTCTGTTTTATGAGCCGATCTGGGTGTTTTACCGCAATCCCAAAGAGCTGAGCACGATCAGCCAGTTCAAGGGCAAGATTGTCAATATCGGGCCAGATGGCAATGGCGTGGCGAAATTATTCAGCCAGATACTGAGTGTCAACAGCATGTCGGAAGACGACGTGACCATACAAAAACTGGCTGACACGCCGGGGACGGCGGCACTGCTGGAGGGCAAGATTGATGTCCTGGTCTTCAGTTCAGCCAGCGATTCGCCGCTGGTACAAATGCTGTTGCAGACACCGGGCATACGCCTGTTTGATTTTGTCCAGGCCGAGGCGTACACCAGACGCTTCCCTTTCCTGTCGCATGTGGTGCTGCCGCGTGGCATTGTCGACATAGGCAAGGATATCCCCGCTCATGACTATCATCTGATTTCACCAACGGCTACCCTGGTGGCGCATGAAAGCCTGCACCCGGCGCTGATGGGTTTGCTGTTGCAGGCAGCCCGCAAGATACATGGCGGGGCAGACTGGTTCAGCCGTCAGGGTGAATTCCCTTCGGATAAATACACGGAAATACCGGTCGCTCACGAGGCAGAAAAGTTTTACAAGAATGGCCCGCCCATGTTGCAGCGTTACCTGAGCTTCTGGATAGCCAATTTCTTCGAACGCATGTGGGTGGTGATCGTCGCCCTGGGGGCATTGTTTTTGCCTTTGTCCAAGATCATTCCGCCTATCTATGTCTGGCGGATACGTTCACGTATTTATCGCTGGTATGGACAACTGAGATTGGTGGAGCAGGCCCTGGATCAGGTGGAAACCGGTGAACGCCAGGCTGTCGCCCAAAGACAGTTACGTCATCTGGATGAGATAGAAGAAAAGGTCAACCGCATCACAATTCCTTTGTCTTATGCCGAAGAATTATATGGCCTGCGCAGCCATATCCATTTTGTGCGTGCCAGGGTGCAGGCCATGCTGGAAGCGGGTGAGGCACCGGCGGCAAGCCCGGTTTAGCACCTGGGCTTGGACCGCTTTGCCTGCTGCCTCAGTGGTGCTCAGTTGACAGTTGCAGCGGCTGACAAATGTGTTTTGACGAGCTTGGCCAGGCCCTGATCTGCAATAGTAAATACCTCAAAAATACTAAGTGCCTGTAAGGCTGGCAGAGCTTCGAGCATCAGGAGTTCGGCCCGTTTCTTGTCGTCTTCTGTGCTGTCCTTGTTCAGGTAAGTCTTGGCATTTGCCACGAAGGCTGCAACCGTACCTTTTCTGATGGTCAAGCCATTGATGGTGGTGGTGTTGATGTGGTCGGGGAGTATGTCTTCAGCTTTCATGTTTTTTCCTTGCGGGTTGATGAAGGCTCTATCATGCGCCTGACACCGCCTGACAACTTGCTACATTGCGCCTTAATGTGTCGCGTTAAGGCCAGACGCGATATTTACCTGTCACGTCCCAAGGGATCAGGCAAAGACTATCTGCGTCTTGACAGGTCGTGGCTGGGCAATATGCTCCAGTGGGAGGCTCGAAGTCTGTTTGATCGTTTTCAGCGTGACGATGGATTTGACACTGGCGACACTGGGCAGGCGCAGCAGCTTTTTTTCCATGAAATCAGAGAAAGCCGTCAAATCTGGTGCCGTAATGCGCAATATATAGTCTGCTTCACCGGTGACTGAATGGCATTCCAGCACTTCAGGCAAATCCATGACCGCCTTTTCAAACAAGGCGGCATGTTCACTCTGCCTGCCCAGGGTGACGTGGGTGAAGGCTGACACCCCCAAGCCTATCACTTCAGGATTGAGTACAGCGACATAGTGAGAAATCACCTTTGTTTCTTCCAGACGCTGTACACGGCGACTGACTTGTGATGTCGACAAATGTATTTTTTCTCCCAGGGCGCTGTTCGTCGCTTTTCCATCGCGCTGGAGGGCAGTCAAGAGGTTGATATCATAACTGTCAATGGTGATGGTGCTCATATTTCCCTTATTTCTAAATATTTATGCAAATTATATGCATAAAAAATGATTTTATGTGAGTTGTTTGCGCACAATGTGCATAAGAAACGCACTAAACTATTTTCCGTTCAAGGCTTGATTGAAATCAAGAAAAGTTTGAAAAACTGATGAGGTAAGTAAAAAAATGATGAGCCCGGCCAGCATTTCACAATTCCTGCAATCCCGTCCCATGTGGAAACTTGAGCGCCAGTGCAAGGCAATCACACGCGAATACCTCTTTGCCGATTTCATGCAGTCATTTTCATTCATGACGCATGTCGCCCTGTTTGCCGAAAAAAAAGACCACCATCCGGAGTGGTTCAATGTCTATAACAAGGTCGTGATGACATTGACGACGCATGATGCCGACGGTGTCACGGACAAGGATATCGAGCTTGCCCTCTATGCTGACCGGGTATTTTCAGCAATGGATTGTCCTGTTCAGCAGTAGGAACAATTGCTGCCGAAGAATAGCAATCAACAGATTTCAATATTCAACATGGATGGAAATTAGCATGAGTACGAAAACCGAGACCGTCATGATCACGGGTGCATGTGGCAACCTGGGCCGTGCACTCGCCAGGAAATTTTCTCAGGACGGGAAAAACCTGATATTGGTTGATCGTCACCTTTACGATCTTGAAAGTACCTTTGGTCAGGACCACGAGTACAAGGACCAATTTCTGTTGCTTGCCGCCGATCTGTGCAATGGTGACCAGGTTGCAAAACTGCTGGAATCAGCACTGAAGAAATATCAGGCAATTGATGTACTTTGCAATGCAGCAGGTGGTTTCAGTATGGGGTATGCAGTGCATGAAACTGCAGATGAAGATTGGGATTTCCTGTTCGATATCAATGTTCGCAGCATGTTGCAACTGGTGCGTGCAATTGTTCCTGGCATGATAGACAGGGCAGGCGGAAAAATTATCAATGTCAGTGCCTATGCTGCCCTGAAAGGAGTTGCCGGGATGGGGGCATATTGTGCCGCCAAGGATGTGCTCATCCGCATGACCGAGAGCATGTCGGCAGAATTACGCCAGCACCATATCAACGTCAACTGCGTTCTCCCCAGTATTCTTGATACGCCGCAAAACCGGCTTGCCATGCCGGATGCCGATCCTGGTAAATGGGTTTCTCCGGATGAACTTGCCAATGTGATCGCTTTTCTGGCATCTGACGCGGCACGTGCAATTCATGGTGCTGCATTGCCTGTGGTTGGCGGTTGTTAAGACTGCTGTCTTGCATGTGCATCAGTGTGGCTGTATGTCAGGTATTGGATGATGGAGTGGCTGGTATGAAAAAAATTATCTCAATTGGCTCAGGCTTTATGCTTGTGCTGGTATCGCTGATGCTTGCGATACCTGGTGTTAGCTGCGCCGCAGACACATTGACAAAGATACGGGAAAGCCAGGTCATCACATTTGCCTACCTGCAGGCAGCTCCCTTTTCCTATACCTCGGAAGACAACCGGGTCAATGGCTATTCCATTGATTTCTGCCTCAGAATTGCCAATGCCATTAAAAAAGAACTCAAGCTGAGCAATCTGAAAATTCAATATCTTCCGGTTGATTCGGTTTCGCGCTTCTCAAGCATCATTGATGGCAAGGCTGATATCGAATGTGGTGCGACGACAAATACGGCCGAACGGCGTCGCCGCGTCAGCTTCACCATCCCGCATTTCTTTTCCAGTGTGCGCATGATCGTCAAAAAAGACAAAGGCATCAGGAACTGGCAAGACCTGAAGGGCAAGACCATCGTCACTACCAGGAATGCGACAACGCTGGAACTGGTGAATGCCCGCAGCAATGTCAGGTCACTCAACATCAGGCTGTTGGAAGGGCAAGATCATGACGCCTCATTTCGTATGGTTGAACAGGATCAGGCTGACGCCTTTGCCATGGATGACGTGCTGTTGTTCAGCTTAAGGGCAAAGGCAAGAAATCCGGACGAATTCATCGTCGTCGGCGACCCTTTGTCAGTGGAACCTTACTCGCTGATGCTTCGTAAAGATGATGTGGCATTTAAAAACCTGGTTGACCGTGAAATGATGAGGCTGATCACCGACGGGGAGTTTGAGAAGTTGTACAGGGACTGGTTTACCAGGCCAACGGGCATCAATAAGATGAACCTGGCTATGCCTATGGGTTTTTTATTGCGCGACTCGATCCGCTTCCCTTCAGATAAAACCGCAGATTGACATGCTGTGCATTATTGATCTCAGTGGTCTGGGATATAATTGGCGGCATGTGCAGCACCAAAACTCTAGCTTTGATTGACCCCGTTCGTGCCAGCCAGGAAGGTGGGGCACTGGTGTATGCCGTCACCAGCAAGGCGCAAATACGCAAAACACCCGAACATAAACATCTGCGTGGCCAGATCGTGGCGGCGACGACTGGCGCCATCATG
The DNA here is from genome assembly GCF_022568815.1 of Undibacterium paludis. Classification (GTDB taxonomy): domain Bacteria; phylum Pseudomonadota; class Gammaproteobacteria; order Burkholderiales; family Burkholderiaceae_D; genus Undibacterium. The sequence continues at coordinate 112,511 of NZ_JAKZHX010000018.1, forward strand.
ATTGCCACAGAACGACAGCATCTTGTCGTGCCCAGCGGCCATGCAATCTGGATACCGCCATTGCAGCTTCATGCGCAGCATACGAGCCAGGTGTTTACCGGCTGGAGCGCCTATATCGCGCCATCTGAACATCTGCCCACGCAGGTGCAAATACTGCCAGTATCCGGTTTATTGCGGGAAGCTGTTTTGCGCGCCGCCAGTTGGGAAGCCGACGATCAATTGGATCCTGCCCGGGAACGTGTGCTTGCCGTCATCGTCGATGAAATCGCCAATTCACCGGTCCAGAATTTTGTGTTGACCATGCCGGCTGATCGCCGCCTGCTTAAAATTGCCAGGGTGCTGACAGAAACGCCGGGCGATCCACGCTCCATGCAGGAACTGGCGTCATGGGCAGGCATAGCTCCGCGCACATTGACACGTCATTTTACGCAAGAGACTGGCATGAGTTTTTCTGACTGGCGGCAACGCGCCAGGCTGATGCGTGCTATGGAATTGCTGACAGCGGGCATGGCGGTCACGAATATTGCGCTGGAGCTTGGCTACGACAGCCTGAGCGCTTTCATCGCGATGTTTCGCCGTCACTTTGGCGTGCCGCCCAGCAAATTCAGCGCTCAGACTGAAGCCGGGGAAGTCGTCTGAAAGTTGCCCCCCGGATTGATCGCACATGCTTGCTTATAACGCTGCCATGAAGGCCTTGCGTATCTGCCGCCCGCATTTGACCGAAACCGCATAGGCGCCCAGGTCTTTATCGTGCCGTGAAACGATGCCATAGTATTTTTTATCTGCCGATATCCAGGGATAGAAACCCCATTTTCCCGGGCTGGAATAGGCGTCGATACTGCCTTTGCCATATTGTGATTCCACCCAGTGATTGTAGGAGTAAGTCCAGGGCTCGTTCAGTATGGTGATGGGGGAGTAACCAACCTTGCCAGGACAGGCAGAGGGCAGGGCGCAGACGGCATTGTCGCCAAGATAGCTGCCTATGACGAGTTCTCGCCGCATGATCTTGCGCAGGAACTGTGCATAGTCGCTGGCGCTGGCAAATTCACCGCCTGCCATCAGCGGGTCCAGCGCCGCCATATTGAAGCCACGGCTGAGGCCTATGGTGTTCTGGTATTCAGTATCAATTTGTGCTGCAGTAAAATTACCCAGGCCCAGGTCAACGGCAGCCAGTTTCTGGTCGTGCCCGCTGTCATAGTTGAATTTGCCCACTGTATTGGGGTCAGGTTCGGACGTCTTGCCATTCATGCCGCCATTAAAGCAGGCAGCAACCGTGGTCTTGCCGACGCAGCCATCGTCATTCATGCCAGTATAGCCGGACATGAACCTGAGCCCATCTGCCAATGAGGCATCGCTGCGCACCTTGTCTATGCCTTTCTTTTCCACTGCATATGCACCAAAAATCCATTTTGATGCCGAGGCGATGTTGAAATGACTTTGCGCATCAACGCTGGCAGCACCGGTTGATCCAGAGGCGATGGGGGTGCTGCTATTGGCGTCACCGATTTCCCAGTAAAAATCCCCGGTCACGTCATGTGCACACAGCGCATCGGTATTGGCGGCATTTTTGGCGGCATTGATGGCCGCTGTATATGTTGTTGCCGTGCCCGTGTTGCCTGATGAACCTGAAGTCGTTGATGTGGTGCTGCCGTTGTTACTGGTGACGACCGGTGGCGAGGTGACCGTAGTGCTGCCTGTCGTGGCACTGCCGCCACCGCAGGCAGACAGGATGATGGCGCTGGCCATGCTGCCGGCAACTGCCAGTACCCTTGCATTTGATCTTGTATTTGATCTTGTATTTGATCTTGTTTTTGATGAAAGTGACATGGTTTACTCCGTGGTTTTCAAAGTGAAATCATGGCTATTCACGCCTGCTCTCAGACTGTGACCAGATTTGTTTGTCACTTTAACCAGCAATTCTGTAATTTTTATGGAAGTGGCGGTATGCCTTTATGTCTGTGGCAAAATAAGTCGTGTCCAGCCACATTGCCATGACTCCAATGACTCCAGTATCGCCAGCGCGCCCGTCAGCCCTTTTGCAGGTTCTGCTCGTGGAAGATGATCCACTGATTGCCCATACTTTGGGTATGGGACTGCGTTTTGAAGGATTTTCATTGACCCCTGCCGCCAGTATCAAGGAAGCGCATGAGCAGCTTGCCAGGCATGATTTTGATGTCATGCTGCTTGACATAGGCCTGCCCGATGGTGATGGCATCAGCCTGTGCAGGAAATTGCGGCAAAGCCACCCTGGCACGGCGATATTGATCATCTCTGCCCTGAGCGACGAGCATACTGTCGTCACTGCATTTGATGTCGGTGCCGATGACTACATGCGCAAACCCTTTGGCTTGCAGGAACTCAGCACCCGCATGCGCCGCCAGCATTTGTTGCGGCAGACTGAAACGCGTCAGCGCAACAGCATCGCGTTTGGCCGCATACAGATGGACAGGGGGCGACGTACGGTCAGCATCGCCGGAACAGCCCTGCAATTGGGCAAGAAAGAATTCGATGTCCTGTTCTTGCTGGTGCAGGCGGGCGGTGACACGATTACGCGCCAACAGATACTGGCCCAGTTTGACGGTGACAGCGCGATTTATGACCGCACCATCGATTCCCATCTCAGCCACCTGCGCCGCAAGCTGAAAGATGCTGGTGCCGATGAGCGCATTGTTGCCATATATGGCGTAGGCTACAAACTGGAGCTGGCCGGGAGTACCTTATGAGTCGTTCTTTATGGTGGCGATTTCTTGCAGTCAGCATTTTGTTTGCAGTGGGTCTGACAGCCATGTATCTGTTCATGTTGCGTGAAGTCACGGGCAAGTCTGGCGATGAAGTCCAGCGCAGCGTCTATGTGTTCATTGCCCGTATCGTCGAAGAAAGCAGCTACGAAGAAGGAATGAAGAAGCTGCAGTCTTACCGGGCAGAGTCACCGGCCATCCCGCTGGAATTATGGGTTGTTGATGGCAACAATAGCGTACTGGCCAGAAATACCGACGCTGCACCGCCGGTTACTTTGCTGCAAAGAGACAAGCCTGAACAGATTCATGATGTCGTGGCGAGAGGGCGGTTTTTTTCAGGCAGTGCAGCCAGCGCCATTGTGCGTTTGCGGGCGGCGCAACCGGTTTATTTGCTGGTGCGTAATCCTGGCACTCCTGCCAAGGGCACCTTCTTGACCATGACCTGGTTATTTTTGCTGACGGTGGTGGCAGCCATTTTACTGGGGCTGTTCATGCTGACTTTTTATCTGCGCGGACGTTCACAGGAAGCGCAAAAAGTCATACAGAGTATGGAGGCAGGTAATCTGTCCACCCGGTTTGCGACCGGCAGGCTCGATGCCATTGGTGGGTTGATGGTGCATTTCAATTCCATGGCGGATGAGATAGAGCGGCTGGTTACCCGCTTGCAGGCAAACGAGCGCCTGCGGCGTGAAATGCTGCAAGAACTGGGGCATGACCTGCGTACCCCTCTGACCAGCATGCGCGCCGCCGTGGACACTCTGGCGACGCATGGCGAAGCCATGACAGAAGCAGAGCGTGAAGAGTTTTTTGCCGTTATCAACAGTGAGATAGTTTATTTCACAAAATTGATTGATGACCTGTTTTTTATCGCCAGCATTGATGAGCCACGCTATCGCAAACAGCTCAACAGCCTGAACCTGCTTGAATTGCTGCGTACTGAATGCGCGAATACGCAGAATAGTTGCAACCAGCAAGGCGATGCCATCAGCTTTGTCATTGAGGATGATGTGGATCATCAGGTCGTGAACGAAGCTGCACATGAGACCGTCATCATGCAGGGCGACGCCTTTCTTATCTCGCGCCTGTTTCGCAATGTGTTCGACAATGCTATACGCCATGCCAGGCAAGCTATCCGTGTGCGCGTTTCATCCGGGGATGGTGCGGTGATACTGGTGATTGAAGACGATGGCGCAGGCATGTCGCCGGCGGCCTTGCATAGTTATGGGCAAAGGCGCGAGCAACGCCTGTTCAACGCCATTGAACCCGGCAACAACAAGAATTTGTCGCTGGGGTTGGGCTCGGTCATCATCAAAACCATCGTAGAACTGCATGGCGGCCAGATGCTGGTGGAGAATGGCGATGCCGCCAGCACTTACCCTGGTACGCGCCTGCAGATCACTTTTCCGACGGCTTGATCAGGACGTCGCAGCTCAGGACGTCGCCGCTGCCAGCAGATCGAGCGCCTTGCGCAGGACGACGTTGTCAGTGTTGAGCAGGTTATCGCCTACATACCATTCCAGCATACAGCTGTCTGGCAGGGCAGTGTGGGTGGCATGATTGAACAGCCAGATACCTTGCTCTTGCGCGATGCGGTTACGGATGGCAATTGCGCGGTCTTTGTCGACCGGTAAATGCAGGTGCAGCATGTTGCATTGTGGTGCTGCCGGATTGACTTTGAATTGCGGGTATTGAGCCAGCAAGGTGTAAAGCTCGCGGGTGCGTGCCAGGCAGGCGGGCAGGGCAGCCAGTCTTTCATCAAACTGCATCGCTGCTGCCACCACATAAGGGCTGCGCCGGTACACGCTGCCACCCTGCCTGTGCATCCAGGCCTTCGCTTTGGCAATGAATTCGGTGCTACCCAGCAGCATGGCGCCACCCAGGCCGCCTATGCCTTTGTAGAAAGACACATAGGCAGTATCGAATCCTCTGGCGACTTCCGCCAGGCTGCGACCATAGCCTGTCGCGGCTTCCCACAGGCGTGCGCCGTCCATATGCAGGTGGATGTCGTTGTCGCGACAATGCTGCTTGATAGTTTCCAGTTCATCCCAGTCCGGCAATTGCCCGCCTATTTCCCGCATGGGCAATTCATACTGGACTGCCGCCAGCTTGTCTGAAATGGCCTGGAGGTCCTTCAGATTCCAGGGCCGGTGCGGATTGCCTATTTTCAAGGCATGGAAATGTCCAAGCAACTGGTAATTGCTGTTTTCGTGGACGAGTATGTGCGAACTGGCGTGCAGGGCGACCAATGAGTTGCCTCTTTCTTCGCAAGCAAGGCGCAGGGCTGTCACCTGCGTCATGGTGCCGGTGATGCAAAACAGGCCAGCCTCCATACCGAGCAGGGTAGCGACTTTGTGTTCAAAAGCCTGTACCAGTTCACCTTCACCGTAGCTGTCATGCTCGATTTGATGTTCTTCACACCAGGCCGCCATGCGGCTGAAGGTTTGTGCCGGCGTCAGTGCCAGGTGGCCTGGCAGGGTGGTGTGGCAGCTTGATTTCAAGGCGAGTATTTCTGCATCGGTCATGGAAACTCCGGCAATTGTTGTTCTATGTTGTCAGAAGAATCAATTTGTTTCAATCTGACATGCTTATGTCATGTTGCAATTATTACTTGTAAGCTAAAATTCCACACTACAATACTTTTTTGGTGCGTAACATGGCAACAGCGTCCGCCAACCCGGCAAAATTCATTACCCCCTACGAGGCAGGTAATCAAAACCAGACCACGACCTGGGAAGCCTGTATACAGTTTTACCAGCAGCTGGCTGCAAGTTTCCCTGGCATCTTGCAGTTTGCTCAGATCGGTGTATCCGACAGCGGCAGGCCCATCCATGCCGGCATCATCACTGCTGACGGCGTGTTTGACCGCGACCGCATCAGGCAGGAGCAGCGTCCGGTTTTTTTCAATAATAATGGCATACACCCCGGTGAGCCAGAAGGCATTGATGCCTGCATGGTTCTGGTGCGTGACTTTTGCATTGAGCCTGAGCGCCTTGCTGCGCTGGGCCGTACCGTGTTTCTGTTCATCCCGGTCTACAATGTTGATGGTTGTGTCAACCGGCAAAATACTTCCCGCGTCAACCAGGATGGGCCTGAGCTGTTTGGCTTTCGCGGCAATAGCCTGCATCTGGACCTGAACCGTGATTTCATCAAATGCGATAGCGAAAACGCCCAGGTTTTCAACCGTTTCTTCAGTGACTGGAGTCCTGATGTGATGGTCGATACCCATACCTCGAACGGGGCTGACTATCACTACACCATGACCCTGATTCAGACCCAGGCCGACAAACTGGGCAATGGCCTGGGCCCTTTCCTGCGCCATACCATGTTGCCGGCGATTTATGCCGATATGCAGCAACGCGGCTGGCCTACCTGCCCGTATGTCAACCCGGTCCAGGATATCCCTGACCATGGCATAGAAGATTTTCTGGAAACGCCGCGTTTTTCCACCGGCTACGCGGCCCTGCATCACACCATAGGTTTCATGCCCGAAACCCATATGTTGAAGCCTTTTGCTGACCGCTATGCGTCCATGCGCGCCCTGGTTGAAAGCGTGCTGGCGTTTACTGTCGCCAATGCGGCAGGTATCCAGCAATTGCGTGCAGAGGCGAGACAGGCGGTTGCCAGCAGCCGGCAAATTGCCGTGCACTGGGTGGCCGACCATGGCAAGCCATCCAGCTTTTTGTTCAAGGGGTATCAGGCAGTGTACAAGCCCAGTGTCATTGGCAATTACCAGCGCCTGTCCTATGACCGCAGCCAGCCTTGGGAAAAGGCTATCCCTTACTTTGACCATTTTGTGCCTGACATCAGCATAGAACGCTCGCAAGCCTACCTGATACCGCAGGCATGGCGCGCAGTGATTGAACGCCTGCAATGGAATGGCGTGCAGCTTGAAAGACTGGACAGCGACACTGAGCTGACCGTGCAGACCTACCATATACAGTCGGTATCATCACGTCCGAATGCGTATGAAGGTCATCTGTTCCATGATCAGGTGGAATTGCAAACCCGTACTGAGACTCTGCATGTTCATGCCGGTGATTATCTGCTCAGACTGGATCAGCCACAGGCCAGGTATGCCATCGAAACCCTGGAGCCACAAGCGCATGACAGTTATTTCCGCTGGGGGTTTTTCAATAGCGTGCTGGAAAAGAAAGAAGCTTATTCCGATTATGTGTTTGAAGACACGGCCGGCGAACTATTGCGAAGTGAGCCTGAACTCAGGCTGGCGTTTGAACAATGGAAGCAGGCAAACCCTGATCTGTTGAATAATCAACAGGCTGTACTTGATTTTATCTTTAGTCATTGTGCCCGATTCAAGGAACCGGAATGGCGTCGTTACCCAGTGTTGCGTTTAATGCAATAGTTCTTTGAAAATTGTTACAACTTTTACAGAATCATAATAGAATTCTCACTAGTATTACCTCCGTTTCATAACCGAAGAAAGTTAATTGAAAGGTAAATCAAATGTCTAAATTACTTGAGTACTTGAATACTTTGGATAAAGATGCAGGCGCATTGGCTTCGCATAGAAGCGATCCACAGGCCGCTATGGGTAGTTTTGGTTTGACTGGCGAAGAACAGGCTGCTGTTTTGTCTGGCGACAAAGCCGCAGTGGCCGGTATCGTCGGGATCTCGGCGGATGAATTGCCAGCGATTGACTCTGTTGAAACTACGCCAAATCCGTAAGACGCGATCAGGCAATTGGCATATTCAATGAACTTCCGGCACATTAAGAATCTTGTCTTAGCGATACTGCTTGCTGCCGGAAGTGCTGTACCACTGCATGTCCATGCCCGGGATGCAAAAGCCGCTGAAGACCTGTTTACGCAGGCTGGTAAAGAGATCAAGATATCCCCGGAAAAAACTGCCGAGACCCTGGCAAAACTCGAAGAGTTACGTCCTTCATTTACGACCGTACAAAGAGACCGTCACTTGCTGTTGAGTGCATCAGTACTCGGTTATCGAGGGCGGCACAAAGAACGTGTGGAACTGGTGCGCGCCAATATTGACCAGGTGGTTGATCCTGATTACCGCGTGCGGCTCCTGTATCAGTTGTCGGCTGGTTATACCCAGCTTGGCGAATATGAAAATGCCCTGGTCGCGATGAATCAGGGTATTTTGCTCTTGCCCAAGCTGACCAACCAGATTGCAAAGATGGATACTTTGCAGGCTGCGATCACTTTACATAATTCCTTGCGTGCCTACGATGAAGCACACGCCTATTCTGAGCGCCTGGTTGAAATCGGCAAGGAAGATGAACATACCAGCGTCACCTGCGTAGGCTTTGCTGACCAGGTGGAAATCAACCTGTTGCGGGGAGAGCGGCAACGCGCCCGCTCCATGCTGCCCGACGCCATCAAGATTTGTGAAGAACGCGGCGCAACCGTGATTGTGCAGATATTGCGCTCACTTGCTGCCATTGACCTGATTGATTCTGGCAATTACCTGCAAGGCAAAGGGGCAGGTATCCAGTTGCTGTCTGAATTTTTGGAAGTGAACAAAAGTTCAGATTACCGTACCCAGCTTGAAGAGGCACTGGCGCGCGCATTTCTCAATACCGGTAATCTTGAACAGGCCGAGCGTTATGGCCTGCTTGCCTATCAGCATGCGAAAAGCGGCAATGCTGTTCAGTTGATGGAAAAGACTGCCGAAACCATGGCCGGCATCAAGCGGGCACAGACACAATTTGGTGCTGCGCTTGAATACTACGAGGCTGCGCTGGTATTGAAAAATCGTGTGCTGGATGACCAGTTGCACAAGAACCTGGCATTCCAGCGTGTCAAATTTGATACCCAGGATAAGTCCAATCAACTGAATCTGCTTGAGCAGAAAAACAAGATTCTTGCGGTTGAACGCGAACTGGAAAAGAAAAATAACCAGAACCTGTTACTGGCCATTGCCCTGGTAGCTGCCATCCTGGTGTTGTTGACGCTGTGGCTGATCAAGACCCTGCAGCAAAAAAACCAGTTCAAGGAATATTCACAGACAGACGGCCTGACACAGGCATCCAATCGCATGCATTTCATGGTTAGTGCGAATGAGGCGTTCAAGATGCGTAGCGGCAGCATGAGCATTATTTTGTTCGACATGGATTTATTCAAGAATATCAATGATTCTTATGGACATGCAACGGGTGACTGGGTGCTGAAGTCAGTCAGTGAAACTGTCAAAACGCATTTGCGCAAAGTGGATTTGTTCGGGCGTCTGGGTGGTGAAGAATTCGGTATCTGCATGCCGGAATCGACCCAGGCTTCGGCCTTGCAGTTGGCAGAACGCTGCCGCATGGCGATCGCCATGATAGACACCGCGCCGAGCGGACATGTGTTTGCCCTGTCGGCCAGTTTCGGCGTCGCCACCGTAGACAGCAATGGCCTGACCAGTTTCGAATCCACTTTGGAAGCGGCCGACAGGGCGCTCTACAGCTCAAAAGCTGAAGGCAGAAATTGCGTCAATGTGTTTCGTCAAGTGGCATAATGTTGTAAATTAAATATTTTTTCGAATAATATTTCCCAGTCGTAAGAAAAAGCATAGAATCAGTTTCGGTAGTTCCTTAAACTTTACTGATCTGGAAGGTAAATATGCCACCTATACTCAATTATCTAAATATGATGGACAAAAGCGCTGATCACTTGCAGGCGCACAGAAACGATCCGAGGCGAACGACCAAAGAATTCGGCTTGTCGCCCACTGAGCAGATCCTGATCATCAATGGTGACAGGCAAAAAATAGCAGAATACCTGGACTTGCCATTCAGGGATTTTGACGCTATTGATTCTATTGAGGACATACAGATAGGCTATTGATTGATGGCAATGAACGAGCGCTCGGGTTTGTACTCACTAGCCATTGCTGCAGACGGTTCGCCTGTTAATCGAAAAAAGTTCTAGTCCTGTGACTACAGGAACTTTTATTTATTTGGCTTATTTAGATAATCATTCATGAAAATCAAGAAACAAGGGTCACTAGTTTGCGTAGGTACTGGCATGCGCATGGGCGGTCAATTGACCCCCATAGCACAAAGCTATATCGAAAATTTTGATGTCGTGGTGGCGGCGATCCCGAATATTTTCACGCGCAAGTGGTTGATGGGCGTAGCTAAAGAATATATATGCCTCAATGATTACTATGCCGACATGCGCGAAGATGGTAAAAATCGCCGTAATACCTACCGCCGCATGGCCGATACCATTCTGGCAGAAATGCGCTCAGGTAAAAGGGTGTGCGCCGCGTTTTACGGGCATCCCGGTATTTTTGCCTGCATTTCACATATGGCCATTGCTGACGCCAGGGCAGAAGGCTATGAGGCGCACATGGAGCCCGGTATTTCTGCTCTGGATTGTCTGGTCGCTGATCTGGGTATAGACCCGGGCACACGCGGCATGCAGTCCATGGAATCCACACAGTTCATGATTTATCAGCGCAATATTGACCCGACGTCATTGCTGATCCTGTGGCAGCCAGGCATAGCAGGTGAACTGGCATTGAAGAAACTGGAAACCAACGAAGAATACCTGCAAGTGCTGGTCGACAAATTGACTCGGACCTATCCACCAGAACATGAGGTCTACCTGTATGAGGCAGCTACTGACCCGCTGGAAAAAGCACGGATTGACAAACTCCAGCTCAAGGATTTGCCCAGGGCATTTTTAAAGCAGATCACCACGCTGGTAATACCAGCAGCGCAAGATTTGCAAAAGGATCAGAGTATCATCGACCAGCTTGATGCAATTACGGCCAGAAGACAGAGTGCAAGGGGTGAAATGGCTGAGCAGGCATAATGACGACGGCCAGGACATACCAGTTGCAGATAGTGATGAACTTTTTATCATGCAACAATGCAAAGCCTTGAATCACCGGCTTTCTTGTCGGCTTTCAGGTTACAAATATCTGCTTTCAATTTGATTTACACTTATTTAGAATCGGTTGCGGAAGACAAAATGGTTTGTCGACATGTTGGGGGATACCTATGAAAAAAATACTGAAAAATACACTCGTCGGACTGGCTTTGGCTGGCGGTTTGTCTGTTGCCTGTGCAGAAGGCGTGGATACTTCTGTTGATGGTATCTTTACTGCACTGACCAGCAGTTCCAATCTGCAAGCAACGGTGGACAGCCTGGTTGCTGGCGGCGCCAACCCGCAATCCATCGTATCGGTTGCTGCTGCGGCAGGCATCCCGCTGGATACGGTCAAAGATTTGCAAGTGTGTGTGAATTCTTCCACCGCCGATGCTACCTCCCTGAGTGCATCCTGCTTGAGGCAGCGTAGTCTGGTGACTGCCTATGCTGCCGGCGTCAATGACCCGATGAAATACCTGCCAGCAACTGCTGCGGGCAAGCGTCAAAGCAAAGAAAGCAAATAAGCTGAAGCAAGTGAGCAGACAAGGGGATTTGATCCCCTTTATGCCTGGCTGATGTGCTTTTGGGTTGGGTCGCTTATAAAAAACGGCAAGCATGAGCTTGCCGTTTTTTTATGGTTTTGTGCGTAATGGCGTGAGCAGTTCGCGCAGGTTGTTGTGATCTATTTCATACATCAGGGCTAGCAGGCGACCTATCTCCCCTTTGGGGAAGCCTTCACGGGCAAACCAGCCCAGGTAATGACCGGGCAGGTCGGCAATGACCCTGTCCTTGTATTTGCCATAAGGCATTTTGAACGTCAGCAGTCTTTGCAGGTCGTCGGCCTGCATCAATCTTCCTCTTCTTCCCTGGTGGACTCTGTTGCGTTACTGGCGCCTGCAGCAGAAGCAGTTGCAGGTGATCCTGACGGGGCCGGTGGCGTCGGGGCTGCCGCAGTTTTCTTGTCGGTTTCCGGTTCCTGTATGTAGGGAACACTGTCCAGATAGCGCTCTACCAGCTCAAAGAACTGTTCATAAAATTGCCCGGTCGGGATGGTTTCGCTGGCCACCTTGACCAGTGCATCGTCAGTAGAACCAAAAGGCAGCGATACCGAACCAATGGCGCTGACGCCTATGCTGGCCGAGGTATTGCTCTTCTTGAGCGAATAGCGGTCACGTATGGCATTGGCAAACATGGTGGTGCTGTTGCTGCCCTTGCTGTCGGCAACGCAGACGACATTGAATTCTATTTCTGCATGGACGTCGGCCTCGGGCTGATATTTCCTGCGGCCTTTCAGCACCGATGGCTTCCAGTCACTGATGACATAGCCCTGGCTGAGCAGGGCGCGCCGGGCTGCTTCGCAGGCGCCTTTTTCCGTACCGGGGAAACTGCGGGTGAATACGCCGGTGGCGCCAAATTCTTCATGCTGGATACCGGCATGCTTGCTGGCAGTGCCACAGCCGCTTAAAGCAGCCAGGGAAAACGCCAGTGGTAATAACAATTTGCGGTGAATCATCTTCATTTCTACTTGCCTGTCAGGGAGCGGCTAATCTGGCCTGCTCATATGACCTGTAAACAGCCTGATTGTTCAGGCCAATGCTTCTTTGGCCGCCTCTTCGGGTGTCAATCCGTCGAAGAACAGGTCGGTGAACCACTCTATCTGCTCTTCTATGTGATCCTGGGCCTGGCTGACGGTGGCACCGCCAGCAACCAGAAAACCTTCGACTTCAGTGCACCAGGCGATCAGTGCTTCGGTTTCAGGATCAAGTTCATTCTTTTTTGCCATGATATTTCTTTCTTGCTTGTTGGAGCGTAGCCCGTATTTTAACTTGCCAGCACTGTGGAGGTGTTACAACTGCATTAACTTGCAAGATCACAAACGCCAGATTATTCAGGTATAACGCACCAGTAGATGCTTTGGGGGACAGCTACTGTAGATAATTTTATGACCCGAAACTCATCGCAGAGGCGTCCCTGAC
>NZ_JAKZHX010000019.1 GCF_022568815.1 Undibacterium paludis
GACTTTGGGGATGACGTTCAACAAGATGAAACAACAACTATGAGCGGAACCGAAATACAGCCCGGAAACCTGACTTGCGGATTCATCGCTGTTCTGCCACGCTTGCAAATTTACGTATTGCCAGCACATGCACAATATGGTCCTTTGTATTACTCAGCAAAATAGACCAGATAAATGCATCCGAAAAATCCAGTGCAGATGTCTTCCAGTTTTTGGTCGCCAGTATGCCTGTCACGAGCACGAGAAAAAATATGCCCGACTTCAAAGAGTTCTGCCCAGTAGTCAAGGCATGTGCATCCATTTTTTTATACTCATCAGCACTGATATAGCCGTACAAGGCGGAAAACGCGAGCGCCGGTAGCCAGAAACCCCAAAGTGGCGCCTCATAACGAATGCCGTTTACAACGTAAATGCAAAGACCCACCATATTACAAATGATGAGTGCATAAAGCGCCATGCTTTTACTGTCCAGATTGCTTTTGTTTGTTGTGTTCATTTGAATATTTCTATATGTGGTTACAAGAACTTAGGTAGTGCGATAGCCCTATGTTTGTGAGATTCGGTTTGCAGACCGGGCTTCATATTCTGCGCAAGTGGCTATATTTATCTGGGTTTCCAAATGGGTTGCTATCAGAATTTTTTTGTACATTCAATCCCGTGCTCCTGACAAGCTTTTAAATTGGCTATTTAAAAGCTGATATTGATTACTTTGATTTTTCGACAATCACACAATGATCTAGCGGATTTTCTAACGATGAAGTCACATCGGTGCCAAAATTCATTACGCGAAATGGTACTTCCTTTGAAAATTCTGAATATTTTTTTGTATTGCTTTCTACAATTTTCAACGCGATCAGCACTGATGTTGCGGGCACCCAAAAGGGTAACCCAATGCCATGGCATTCGTACTTTGCGGTTTGAATCCGACCAGCAACCAATGTGCCTTTTTCTGCCAATGCAACTCTTTGCGCTAATTGAACCCTCTCAGCTTTTGGGATAAGAACATTCAATTCATCCTCGGTTTCTGAAAGGCTAGCGAGTTTGAGCAATAACATCGGGTCTACCCAGTCCAGCTTTGCCAGTCTGTTCAGCGTAATTTTTGCATCGCCATGGAACAGAGTGACTGAATCAGGTTCGACAAACACGGTCTTCGCGGCTGGCAAAACATAATTCGCGCACGAGGAATTGCAATACCCGCGTACGATAACAGTCAGATTTCTGGAGTGGACTTCTTTGGCAAGAGCAATGCCCGCACTGACATCCCCACCTTCTGATTGAATGATGAGCGTGTCAACGGAAGGACTCATTTTCTCTTTGAAATTTTTGACTGCTTCCTGAGAAATGCAACCAAGCCATGCAGATGTACGGGCAGATATGAACAGTTTTGATTCACAAGTTTGTCCATAAGAAGCAGAGGTAAAGAACGCTAAAATGACGGCAAGTATGATGTACATTCAGTTTTTTCAGTTTGATAAAAAGGGCGATTTTTGCTTCACCCTTACTCTGCTCTTCCAAACGGAAGTTTATGGTACCGTAAAGCAGGAGGTGACGACTGTATCTTCACTGCTGGCCACGTGCACTGAAAAATTGACGCATTGACGTTATATCGATGATGCAGTCTTTGATGCAGCTACCTATCAGACCAAGCGTACATGCATCTACCATATCCACCCAAGCCCATTTCCAGTTTTTCATCGCCAGTACAATGATGAACATCACAAGACAAAACAGACCTCTGGTTAGCGATGTTCGTTTTCTCACAATTGCCCTGTCATTCAGTTTTTTGTATTCATCAACACCTGTAAAACTGAGAAAGACGAAGAGCGCGAAGGCCGGTAGCCAAAAATAAATAAGCGATGCCTTTGCGTGAAAGGCATAAGTAACATAGCAGAACAAAACTGAGATGTAGGAGATAAGGAGTGCAAAGAGCGCCCATGTTTCACCACTGAGATTATTTACTTTTGTTGAGTTCATTAGATTTATATATGATTTTATTCACGCACAACACTAATAATTTCAACAGCGTAGCCGCGCTTTTTAAATTCTTCCTGCAAAGAATGCTCACCCCAAAAATGGGCTGCACCTATCGCAAAAACATTACACTCATTTGAATTTGCGCGAGCCAGGATTTTTTCTAATAAATAGACAGTTCTTTTATCTCCAATCGCCACGCCCGCAGGCTTATCAGCTCCGGTAAGTTTTTCGAGTTCGTCATAGTCAATTTTCGCCTGCTTGAAGTCTCCATGAAGAAAAATTGCTTCCTCCATATCCAAGCCACGTTGAATGTGTTTCTTCTTGCACTCTTCACATTCAAGAAAATCTGCCAGCGTTAGCAATGAAGTTTGCCATCCTTTTATGTCAGAGAATGTACTGATAATTTGTTCTGCCCCCTCGCTTGAGCTTTCCAAGTAATGAATTGGAACTTTGACTATTTTTGCAAATTCTTCAAATTGAATATCCAATGAGGGAAATTTATTATTTTTGTTACTCGAATCCGTTAAGGCACCTATCAATGCTGCTTGTTGCAAATTAAATGGGGTCGCATGTGCAATATATTGAGGGAGTAATTGCGATGGAATCTTTGCGTTACTGGCTAATATTTGCAACTTTTCCCCATTATCTAGATAACGTTGGATGTTATAGTCATCATTAACAAGCATTTTCTGTGCATATTTGCCAGATAACATATCTTCTTTTCCAGCAACAGCATCAACTTCAAGGCACAAACCTTTTGCCTTGCTTATCTGCTCCTTGATCGCGAACGCATAATAGTGCGGAAAAAGAATGTGTAATGAACTGTGCATTGACGGCGCGACGCTAAAATTGCTGCCGTGACCCGAGACCTTGATATAAGACGTTTGTACTTGAGTAGGTTTTCTCTCTTCTGAAGCATACGACGGCAACGTTACGGAAAACAGTTGAAGAAAAAAGAAAAAAAGTAACTTCATATCAAAATTCATACGTTTCATTCCAGGCTCATTGAGTGGTTAATGATGTTTCTTGGACGTGATTTTAAGTCACGTCCAGTTTCTTTATTTCAATAAATCAAGGGCGAAAGTCGGTACTATCGCAACCTGCTTGGTTACTTTGTACAGATGCAATATTCATTCCGTTGTATACGGCTGTTATTACCACACCCGCAGCAACTGGTCCACCAAACGGAAGAGCCGCTAATCCGGCGCCAGTCGCTGTAATACCAGATGCTACTTGGTTACTCGTCGTTGGTTTTGAATTTTCTGCCATGCACCTGTTGTATGCTGCAGCATCTGAGGCGGCACTTGCCAAAGCAATCGCATAAAATGTGGCTCCCCCTGATGTAGATTCGCCCCAAGAATTTTGACCAGCTTCACGGGTTGCACTTGCATCAAATTGTATTGCCCCCACTCCTGTGACTGGGTCTGAATTGGATTCGCCACCAGCTACCGCCATCAATTCTTCATTTGTCATCAAACGCATTTTGTGTTACTCCTATATTTGGTTGGGTTGAACCATACTCCATGGTATGGTTTTACTGCTACCGTTCTAGGTCTAGTCCACCTTGAACGGTTTTTCGGGCTGAGCTGTTGGATTTTCCCGACAGCTCAGCATCGAATCTTGAAATTTTATGCTTTTGTTGTCGCGCCACGCATGTTTGCTGTTGACCTCAGCTCAGTCAAACTTATTCCTATTCGTCAATACGGATACCTAAATCTGGAGGTGTGAGATCACTAATAGGTACAGCCCTCATTCTCTTTTTTATACTGGAAGAGAAAAGAATATGTTTGTTCTCAGAATTTGCTTCTCTTAAAATAAAAATCCCACCACTGGCATCATCTGTCGAATACATTTTGTCGAGCAATTCAGTAGTGATTTTTCCGTTGCTACGCTCAGAGACTGCTTTGTTTAGTTTGTCTGTATATTGAACCTGGATTTGACCTGTACCCTCTTTATCGTCTTTGCCAATCCAGCGCACAGGGTGTAATAGCAGCATGGTCTTTTTTCCAGCCGGATTCGCCAGTAGCGTGCGTTCATACCCCAATAAAAAAATATACGCACATGTGGAAGCGCATAGTCCGCGTGCAAAAGTTTTCAGCTTCAAATCATCAATGCGTTTTTTGAATTCGAAGACGGTACTTGATCTGTCATCGTATCCACCAGGCGAGTCTGAAAGTAAGATTTCGCGGATATCTGGATTTTCTTTGATAAATTTATCGAAGCGTTCAACATCCATGTTTGAAATGACGCCGCTTATTTCAAATCTTTTGACAGGTGCAAATTCTGCTCCTGAAGCTGAGCTTGAAAGAAAAAGCATCATCAAAAAAATACTATGGCGAGCTATTTGTGTGACTACGTTCATCGGAGGTCTACATCAAAGAAAGAAAAACACTCAGTTTGTCGAAAATACCTACAGGCCTGTCAATCGAACGGCCCGTAGGTTGAAGTTTTGATTAATGCGTCAGATCGTACATTGCTTCCATGCAATCAGTTGATCCGCCACAACCACCAATCAAAATTTCAAAACGACCTTCTTGGCTTGGATATTCTTCACCCCAGCTATTCACGTTTCCAGAACGAGTTTCAGCCGCGTCGCCACCAGCTACCGCCATCAATTCTTCATTTGTCATCAAACGCATTTTGTGATATTCCTAAACATGGTTAAGTTGAACCATACCTCATGGCATGGTTTTACTGCTCCGCCCCAGGTCTCGAACACCTTGAGCGGTTTTTCGGGCTGAGTCTGTCGGGTTTTCCCAACGGCTCAGCATCGAATCCTGAAATTCTTTTCCCACACTTTTTTCTTGCTGCCAGTCTACGCACGTTGGGCCATCGCCAGCACCGGTTCCAGCACCCATTCCCAAATCCTGCGCCTGTCTTGCATCACATCGGCTTCCAGCGTCATGCCTGGCTTGAGTGCTTGTGCCTGTCCATAGGCATTGATGCTTTGTGAATTCAGCCGGACCTTGATGCGGTACAGCGCTTCATTGCTGTTGAAACCGTTAATGGCTTGCTGGGCATTGCTCAGGATTGTAGTTGCCAGGTTCTGTGGCAATTCTGTCGGGGCAAACGGGGTGCGGCTGACATCTATCACTGTTGCCTTGTGCAGACCGAACTTCTGGTAAGGGAAGGCAGCATAACGGATCAATACTTCCTGCCCTGGTGTAATGAAGCCTGCCGTGCGGCTGGGGGCGTATAGATGCGCCTCCAGCGCACCTGACTCTGCATTGCCTGCTTCTGTACCCGCAGGTAGCAGGCTGGCAAGTACTTGTCCTGCATTAACGGCTTGCCCTGGCTGGTTGGTCAGGGCGGCGACCGTACCGGCCTGGGCGGCGGTGATTTGTACTGCCTGGCGGTTGGCGTTTTCTGCTGCTTCCTGCTTGAGGCTGGCTTTGGCTCGTTCTATCTGGGTAAGGTCTGTCGCCAAACTGTTGGACAAGGTATCAAGTTCTGATTGCAGGGCGATCTGGCTGGCCTGCAACTGGGTTTTGCTACGCTGCAAAGTGCTCAGGCGGGTGCTGATGTCGAGCAGGTCTTCCTGCTTTTGCTGGGTCTGGGCGGCAGAAACATAGCCATTGGTTTGCAGGGTTTCGTACTTGCTGAGGCTTTGCTGGGCCAGTTGCTGGCGGCGCTGGGCCAGCAGCAGTTCCTGTTCTAGCTGGGTCTGCTCTTGTGTCAGGTTAGCCAGCCTTTGCTGCAATGCCTGCTTTTTCTCTTGATACTGATTCTGCCGCAATCGTTGTTCTGCGGCCATGCTGTCGGCGCGGGTGGCGAGTTGCTGGGCGACCAGGGCGGTGATTTCACCCTGGCTGTTCTGACGTTCTGTGCTGATGGTAAACAGGACTTGCCCGGCTTTGACCTGTTCGCCTTCTTTGATGTGGGTTGTCAGCAAGATACCAGCATTCGGTGCCGCCACGCTCAGTTGGCCGCCTGCAGGAACGGTGATGCCGGTGACGCGGGCTTTTTTGGTGATGCTGCCGAATGTGATGTACACAACCAGCGCTACGGCAATCAATACTGCAATGATCGCGATCAAGCTTGCGGATATTGGTTGGGCCAGACGTATTGCTCCCATCCACTGACTGCTTAAAGCTGAGGTGACTTCGGGGCGGAATAAGGGATTGGACACGCTCATCGAAAACCTTTAACTGCAAGCAACTTTACTTCTTTACCTGGCATCTTCATTTATTTACAGCAATATTTTTAAAAAAATGATTCTCTTTATTTGAAAAATCATAACCGAAAGATACATTGAATTGCAAAATAGAGTTAAATATATATATATTTTGCAACCAATAACATTCCTCAATAATTCATTGATACAATCGCGTGCAAATAAATGTTTTCTTATGGCAATTCTTTTTTCTACAATAGGACTTACGCAAAATTGCCCCAAGCTTTTTTGCGTCGGCCAAACCTGCACCTCAATAAGCACGATCATCCCAACGCTGTCATTCCCGCGTGCTTTTAGCTGGAATCCTGTGTTGATCGACCGCGCAGACTGTAAAACTGGTGCGGCTGATCAGGCATGGATACCCGCCTGCGCGGGTATGACAAGTCGGAATTACGGCAAGCTGCAAGCTTTTAGGCGATTTTGCGTAAGCCCTATCAACTTGCGGGCAATCGATTTGCCAGTAAATGCTTGCGCGGGCATTTCCAATGAGCGCCCGATCAGCCGGAATACCCCCTAACAATTATCATTCAGAATAATTGATCTCTGCCCCATCCCTGGCGAAACAATCAGTCAAACCTAACTGATGTGCTCGTGCAATGCATGCCACGCGGCCCCAAAAAAAGACTCACCGCAATCTTATTGTCGTCTGTCTCTGCTTGCAAATTTTTATTGGCGTGCGGCCCAATGAGGTAAAGACGTTGATATTCGCTCAGCCTGCCGTCCAGGTGACATCTGCTCTGTTGAGTGAGTTTCGTTCAATCGTACAACGAACGCCTTACCTTCTTGATCATCGTGGGAATTTCCCATAGACGCGCATGTCGAGATTATCTCTGCATGACGGATGCTCATCCAGAAATTCAATCATCAGATATGGGTCAAAGTGGCTAATGCTTCACCACCTGACGATGATGACTGAAAAGCTGGAGATTTTTTTCATGTAATTCAGACTTGAGGCGTCGGTTTTCATCGACCAGTTCTTTTTGTTTGAAAGCGTCTTCGATGTAGCAACGAAGACTTGTGTCATTCCAGGGTTTCATCATGAACTGATAGATGATCCCTTCGTTGATGCCGTCGATGATCGATTGCTGGTCGGCATAGCCGGAGAGAACGATACGGATCGTCTCGGGATATCGTTGCCTGACGATGTTAAAGAATTCGACACCGGTCATTTCCGGCATTTGCTGATCCGAGATGATAACGTCGACCTGGTACGAGGCCAGCAGTTCCAGCGCGGCCCTGGCGCTGCTGGCGGTCAGGACAATGCAGTTTTCATGACGTAAGACGCGCTTCAATGCGGCCAGGATATTCTCGTCATCATCAAGCAGCAGCAAGGTACGGTCGTGTTCTGCAAAGTGCAGAAACCTGTCGGGAAGGCGACGATTTTCACGTAGCAATAACTCTACTTCATTGCCTGGTAAGCCCTTTGAGAACAGAAAACCCTGTATCTCGTCACACAGATTGGCGCGCAAAAAATCACATTGTGCTTCCGTCTCCACGCCTTCTGCAATCACATGCATGCCCAGGCTGTGTGCCATGGAAATGATGGCATTGACGATGGCTGCGCCGTCAGATTTATGTATGTCGCGCACAAAGGTTTGATCTATCTTGAGCACGTCAATGGGGAAGCGTTTCAGGTAAGACAGGCTGGAGTAGCCGGTACCGAAGTCATCAATCGACAGTTGCACGCCCAGCGCCTTCAGGCCGCGCAGGATGTCGATGGAACGCTCGACATCGGTCATGACCAGGCTTTCGGTCAGTTCAATTTCAAGGTACTGGGGTTCCAGCCCCGTTTCCTGCAAGACATCCCTGACAAAGCTCACCAGGTTGGATTGCCCGAACTGGCGCACCGACAGATTGATGGCAATACGGAACTTGCCCAGTCCCTGATCCTGCCAGTTTTTGCATTGGGCGCAAGCGCTACGTATGACCCATGCGCCTATGGGCAGGATCAATCCGGTTTCTTCTGCCAGGCCGATAAATTGCCCCGGAGCGACCATGCCAAGGTCGGGCTGGTTCCAGCGTATCAGTGCCTCCATGCCGATGATATGGCCGGTGCGCAGATCAACCTGGGGCTGGTAATGCAGGATGAATTCGTCACGCTCCAGCGCCAGTCTCAATCTCCCTTGCATGGTCAGTTTTTCATTGAGCCTGGTGCTCAGGTCTGCCGTGTAAAATTGATAGTTGTTTCGCCCCAGTTGTTTGGCGCTACTCAATGCGGCATTGGCATTCATCAGCAATACATCGGGCTGATCGCCATCTTGCGGATACTGGCTGACGCCGATACTGCAGGTGATTTGCAACTCCTGTCCGGCCAGCAGCACTATCCTGGACACCGCAACCATGATGCGTTGCAGGATTTCAGTCAGACGCGGCTGGACAGGATCGGCATCGTTGTCCCTGTGCTGGTTATCAGTGCGGGCACTCTCTTCACCCTGCTCTACCAGGACCAGGGCAAACTCATCCCCTCCCAGGCGAGCCACCGTGTCGCTGCCGCGTACGCAGACAGTCAGGCGCTCGGTAATGATTTTGAGTAATTCATTGCCTATGCCGGGGCCAAGACTGTCGTTGATCACCTTAAAATGATCAAGCCCCAGGATCACCACCACCACTTTGTGCTGGTGCCTGTTGGCCGTGACCAGTGCATGCTTGAGGCGATCATTCAGCAGGTTGCGATTGACCAGACCAGTCAGTTCATCATAATTGGTCAGGTACAAGAGCTGCGACTCTGCACTTTTGCGTATCTTCAATTCTTCAGCAAGGGCACGGTTTTGCTGCAACATTTCTTGCGAAGCGATGTCGAGAGAACGCTCCGTCATGGCCCTGTCGATGTCGGCCTGCTGATACGTGGCGTCAATGGCCTGGAAGAGTTTATCCAGCTCTTTTGGCAATGCTTTCGCATCGCCAAACAGGCGGCTGATTTGACGTCTGAGCAGGCTATGCATGGGTCAGGCCTCTCGGAAGGTCGTGATGGTCATGGTCTGGTTATGCAGCTCGCAGGGGCCACCAGGCATATGCGGCGAAATTTCTCCATACGAGTAAAAACCGGCGAGCATGGTGCCTTGCCCCAGCACTTCACGGACGGCTTCGACTTCTTCTTCCACTCTTTGTTTGAGAACCAGCTTTCGGCCCACACAGCTGATCAGCAAAGCCAGTTCTGCTGCTTCATTTTGCATGGGGTGCACACAGATTTTTGCGGCCCCGCATGCACCGTCGATCAGGCGTTCAAAATTGGCTTTCATCAGGCGCGCATAGGCTCCCTCTGGCATGTCGCCGGCAAAAGTCATGCTTTGATCCGCTTCGTTGACACCAAGTATGGTACGCACCACGCCGCCATTTGCACCTGGCTCTGCCCCCTGTTGCCAGGCATTGCGTAAAGACAGGGGGAACAGCAGTGCGGTAGCCGGCAAACCCGCAGCATGTTCACCCAGGTAGTTCTTGTACAGTTCCAGCGCGGGCTTGCCGTCGAGGTCATACAGGACATTGCCGGCGGAGCGTGTAATTTGCCGGTCGGGGCCAAATGAATCCCAGCCCCCCAGTGAACCGTAACTGACTTCGATATGTGGCCCATACAGGCCGATTGCCACAATCTGCCCTTCTGCCGGCACATCATTGGCGCATACCAGGGTTTTCTTGAAATCGGCGCCGTCTGCCGACAGGCCACCGGTGACTTCCACATGCGCAGGCAATTGCGCCTTGAGCCCGCGTGTCAGTTCGGTTCCATTGACTTTGAGGCCATCGGAAAATACCAGTACATGCGCCAGGTCTTTTGCCGGCAGGGATTCAATCAGGGCCTGGCCCGAGCTGAAGCTCTGGGCCGCCTCAAGAATACTCACCCTGGCAAAATGGACGGGCGTCTGTTCAAAATCGATAACCGTCACAACCATGGTGTCATCACTGACGGTCGTACCATGGATCTCGCCCGCTGTAGAGCAGCCGGCAATAACGGCATCCGGGAAGGCCTGGCGCACCGCATGGAAATTTGCCGGATTGGATAACAGCGAAGAACTGCCAAAAAACAGGACCAGCCGGCCAGCCCTGGGCTGTTGGGTCTGTTGGGGCTGGGAAGAAAGTGGAAAATGAGGCGACTGCCCATCAAGGAAAATACTTTGAGATACCTGCATGATTGCCTCTCTCGCTGCGTTATTTTCTTGTTGTTTTTTGGTTAGCCAGCTTCACAGATCAAAAGCCCGGCATGTTCAGTGCGAAGGGAATGTCACATCGTCAGAAAATATCGTCGACTTACTTTATTCAATGCAATCGATATAATAAATGCAATAACAATAACGGTGCTTTTTCCTTACCTTACAGAAATTGATTATAAGATATATAAATTAATAAGCGTTATTTTTTCGAAGCAGGGAATGTCAACAAAGGTGTATGCGACTGCTGTTGACGAGGCGCCATAGAGGCTGAAACTACCGCTGTATCCAGGTGAAGTCAACACCGTACCGGCCAGTCACTCGAAAGAATGCAGGGGCAACAGATTTTCCCCAACTCTTCACACTCACTGCATAATCCCTTCATCAACATCCGGCATGCTGCACATCCATTGATGAATTCAATAACAGCATCCGCATGTACATCTATATTTTTGTCTGCCTGGCATTCTATGCCACTCCTTTCATCATCACGACATCCATGAGCGACCACCGGGCGCTGGCAAAGGCAAGCGTGGTGACAGGCGTGCCGCTCACGCTAATTGTTGTCCAGATAATGCGTGAGAGCAACGATCCGCACAACAATGCCAGTATCGGCCTTGCCTTCGTCATCGTCCCGATTGCCATGGCAATCATGGGCCTGGTGTCCGGCGTGGTGACCAGCCTGGTGTTGCAGTACAGGACGAGGCAGGCGGCCAGTTCGCAGGCACGGCTGGGGATACGGCTGGCAGGCTTTGTCGCCCTGCCCGCCGCTGTGTACTGCTTGATATGCTAACCGAGCCAGCCTGTGTACTCGATGCCGTTCCGTATAGTGCCGATCACCATGGCCTGGTTTTCTGTGCTCTCACAGAAGCTGGCGAGCGCACCGGCAGCGGTAATCGCGCCGCTGTTGATGCCGTTGGCCTAGTAATCAAAACCGGCCTTGTCCGGCGTACGATGCAAGACGTTGTTGTAGAAATTGGTGATCAAGCTTACCTCCCTTTATGTTATTTGACAGCAGGTTACCAAGCAAGAGATCGCCTTTTGCCGAGCCGATGGCCTTTTCATACTCTCCAAACAGCCAGCGCATGCTGACCAGGTCGCCTATGTTGACAATGGTGTTGAGACCATCGGCGCAATTCACGCCCCCCCGACCAGATGCGGCGCGCCGGTGATCGTCGACCCCAGGTTCAGTTAGGCGCCCTGACCATAGAGCGACAGGTCAATAGTGTCATTCCCGCCCTTGCAAAATATACGCGGTAACCGTTGGTACCGGCGGTGATCACATCCTCACCGCTGCTGCTGGTGCCACGGCCTTCGCCATAGGCCAGTTGCAGCGCATGAGCCCCGATCACGCAGGCGCAGTAAAATCGTCAACAAATGGTATGGACGCTGCCCTCTGTGGACTGCAGGGAATTCAAGGGAGACTCCAGCGCCGGCGGTTCTATGATCGCTCCCTTTTTTCATGCATTTTTATGCTCAGCCAATGTCAGGAAGTGATCCAAAAAAACTAAATACGGTCACGATTTTCCCGGCCTCATCGACTTCAACGACGTCATAGCCCGCAACGATGGCCCGGTTTGCTATGCAAACTTCCCAGCTGTAACGATGCAAATTGTGGTGTGAGTCAACTCCTGAAGTCCACACTATCTCTGCATCAGGGCGTTGAGCACGAAACTCCGCAAGGCAAGCAGAAAACTCTTCAACACCTATGGCAACGCGGTGTGGATCAAAATACCGGGTATTGGTGCCAAATGCATCGCTGACATTTTGCTGGATCTCGCCAATGCTGTGAGAATTCCAGGCTGCAAAGTAACTAACTAGACAAGCAGGGCGGGTATTCATATTTCAGTCCTCCAAATAGATCGTCAATGTGCTGATCATACGCACTTGCGCCAGGACGATCTATACTCTATAGTCCATCTTATCTTTTCGATCGTCCAAAGATGCAATGGATCCACTTTCCGATGCCCTGGCACTTCTCAAACCCCGCAACTATATGTTTCACGGGCTGGACGCAGGCGGTGACTGGTCTATCTATTTCGAGCCGCGACAGGGAATACGTTGCTATGCCTTGCTTTCCGGCCAATTCTGGCTCACTTTGGGTAACAGTCCTGAAGCCGTACACTTCAAAGAAGGCGATTGTGTTTTACTCCCCAGTGGGCATGGAGTAACTCTTAGTAGCGACCCGACACTGCCAACTGTCGATGCGAAGATAATATTTTCTGAGGTAAAAGAAGGCGGGCTTGTTACTTACAAAGGTGGCGGGAACTGTTATGGACTGGGAGGCTTCTTTGAATTTTCTGGCAGGCACGCAAGCATACTGCTCGGCATTTTACCAACCATCATACACATCCGCAAAGAGTCAGATAAAAACGTCCTTCGCCGTTCACTGGAACAAATCATGCAAGAACTGCGAGAACCACAACCTGGAGGCACTTTAATCGCTCAATACCTTTCATCTCTCATGCTCGTCCAGGCGCTAAGACTTTTTCTGTTTGAAAGAGCCGAAGTTACAAATGCAACAGGAAGCACAGACGTTGGCGTTGGCTGGATTTACGCATTGGCGGATAAGCAAGTGGGCACCGCCATTTGCGCCATGCATGAAAACCCAGCGCATAGGTGGACTATACAGAGCCTGGCTAGCCGTTCGTACATGTCCAGATCCACATTTGCAATGAAATTCAAAAACCTGGTGGGCGAATCGCCGATGAACTACCTGACACGGTGGCGTATGCTACTTGCAGGTGACAGGCTTTTAAATTCCCACGACACAATTGCCGTCATCGCGCCATCACTAGGCTATAAGTCTGAAAGCTCGTTCAGCACCGCTTTCAAACGCGTAATGCAATGCTCGCCACGGGAATACAGAGCGCTTTTCCAATAGACCGATCTTGGGCCTGGGCTCATTTCTGATTACCTGATGCTTGCGGCTACGCAAGCTAATCGAACCTGCGCCCTTTAGCCAGACGAGCACCATTGTGAACCTCCGCATCCGGCATCGCTAGAACGACAGCGCCGTCTTCACGGTGAAAGCCAGTGACCAGGCATTCTGACATGATGGGGCCGATCTGTTTCGGCGGAAAATTAACGACGGCAACAACCTGTTTCCCGATCAGGCTTTCTTTGGTATAGAGGTCTGTAATCTGGGCGCTGGACTTTTTGATACCGATCTCTGCACCAAAATCCACTTTCAGTTTATAAGCCGGATTTCTGGCCTCGGGGAAATCCTCGGCTTCAATGATGGTGCCGACACCTGGTTCTACTTGTGGAAAATCACTCCAGGTGACCGTACTCATTACTCTTCTTTGCAAGGTATGACCTTGCATCGATAACGATGCAAGGGTTGGCACAGCAGTACTGCTTATTTTTTCTCAACAGGCATCTGGTCAACTGCCTGTTCAATCGCCTGGCGGAAATTCAGTTCGCCATCCATATACGGAATCCAGACCTGATCAATCACGCCCAGGTATTCCGGCCAGGCCTTCTGGTACAGGCCATTCTTCAGCGCGTAAGGCTGGTATTCCAGATTGCCGCTCTGCTTGAGCACATCCTGGGTGACTTTGCCAACGGTAAAAAATTGCAGCACATGCCACAGATCAGATTCGCCCTGATGATGTGTTGCCTTCATCCTGTTATTGATGGCGGTGACGATGGCGTCGGTGACCGTGGTATGCGATGCCTCGTGATACAGCATTTCCAGCGCCGCCAGGCTCTGGTAATCTGGCCGGCCACTGGGTATGACGATCTGCTCATCCGTATAAGCGCCCTGCCTTGTGCCTGTCAGCACGACGGCGTCCATACGTATCGGCCTGGCAGGGAAAGCATGGGCCATATACTTCTCTATGCCCGCCTGTATATCTGCGCCATATTTCGCATCAAGCTGCCTGGTCTGGCTGATCCAGTCCTGGTTGCTTTTGTCCTGTGACGCCCAGATACAGCGCGCATACACAGGCGCAACCCGGTTCAGCACAGCAATGAGCGGCGCGGGGATGGGCAGACCAGTCGCGTCACGGCGCTGGTCATCGACGCTCAGACCACGCTTGATGCCTTGCATGGTTGCATCAAACATGACGTCGCGTTTCGCATAATCGGCCTGATAAAAGTCAACGGCTTCTTTCAGCACCGTCAATTCTGCCTCACTGGGCGCATGGTCCCAGGGCAGCTCTTGCAGTGGTTTTTTCCGTATGGCGACATCGAGCAGGAAATGGTGCAGATTCATTAAAAACGCACTGTGATACTCAAACCTGGCGCGCTGCACAGACGTCCCGGGCTTGCTGCTTTCTGCACTTTGTGCAGCAGCGACGAATGAAAAAGCGAGATAAAAAGAAAGTAATAACTTTACAATGAGGCGCATAGTAATTGGCTGAAGAGTGAGAACAGACTGCTGAACTGACTGACTTACATACGGGCATACGGACATACTTAACAAGCATACAAATTCTTCGAGGGCGATTTTATCTGAACATCACCGAATTCTGTACTTTTTTACAAGCTATCATAAAAATAAGATTCACCTCAACAAAGGCTGTACGCTGCATGTTGAATTGGCCCGGACAGTTTGTGTCGGTCCTGCATCGCCATAGGCACAATGCCCCAAATCGTCATTCCAGCCGGATGTTGGCAGGAGTCCCGCACTGGTCCGCCACGCAGGCAGTCAGACGGGTGAGGCCGACCGGGCATGACGATTTGAACAAGACGGTAAGCTGCACGATCTGGGACGGTTGCGCAATTTTTACTGTCACAGGCCACTCATCGATTAAACAAGCTTGCGTGTCTGATCGTTCCTTGTTGTCGATCTGTCAGAGAATTGACTTAACCTTGAACTGGGTAGGTCAGGAGTCTTCAAAAGATCTGATTTACTTTGCAGGTTTGCACCAGATGCCATGGTGACTGCCTCGTAATGTGCACCTTTTTGAATGATGACAACATCATCGGTCCCTGTCCGGTTGGTCGGTAACACGACTGGTGTACCACTTTCATGCGGTTGGGCGATCAATACATTCATGCTGACGTTGAATTTTTTATTGATAGAGTTCACCAGCGCCTTGAAAGGCACATCATCCGAATACAGCATGTTATTACCAACTTCAGGGAACTTGTTTTGCACTGCGGCACGCAATTTGGTGGCCATTTCTGTGTGCTGGGAGCCATAATCTTTAGTGGCATGCTGTAGTAATGAAATAATCAGACAATTCAGGCCGTCACCGTTATTGGGTACGATCGCTATATTTCTTGCCTTCATCCAGCTTTCGACCTTTGGCATCAGCTGTGCCATGCGATTCCGTTCTTCAGCGACTGCCTGCGCAGCCCTGTTCTCAGACCTTGCGTCACCTTGCGATCTGGGTGTTGGCAGGATACTGCCCGCAACCAGATTGCCAGCGCCGTTACCCTGAGCGCCAAAAGCGGCTCCCTGCATGGCAGTTATTTTTTTGGCTGCTTCCGCTGCCCCTTTGGCATCAAACGGAGACTTCACCGCTTCGCTCGTGCTGCTACTCTTTTCAGTTTTCGTCTGCTGCAAGCCATTGGTAAAGCTTTTCTGCAGGCCAGAAGTCTTGCTGACTTCTTCACTGGCTTTCAATGACGCTGGAGCGTCCGCCTTTTTTTCAAGCGGGGCAGCCTTCATCAGGGCAGCGCGCTTGGCCAGTTCTTTTGCCGCCTCGACTCTGACGCGGTCAGAGATGGTCATATTCTTCGATATGATCTCCAGCTCGCTCGGCTTGAGTTCACGCAGGGTCTTTCTTTCTGGTCGCATGATGTCTGCGAAACCCGACTTTACTGTTTTAATCAGGCTCTTATCGTCCGAACGCCTGGCATCAATACGGGTAATTGCGTCAGTGACTTCTTTAGCGATTTCTGCATGGGGTGTCTTGATGCTGAAGCCATCCTTGCGATGGCTGGCATGTATCATTGCCGCACTATTGACCTGCTTGGTGACATCGATGATATTGACGAAATGATTGAATACATGACGGCCATTGCCGCTCTCAAAATAAGCCAGCCGTTGTTCTGGTGATGACAATGAACGGATGACTGCTTTTTCCTTTTCCCAATCGACGCCATCGGGCAGGCGCATGCTGCGTATCCGTGTCAGCAAATCTTCAGGCGCCCTGGCAAAAGGATCGCTGCCGTCCTTGCTTGTGCCGGGCGCAAAGTGCGCCACTTCATTTGCCATGGTCGCCGCACGTTTATAGGGCTCCTGCTCAAAGTACCAAAAGAATTCATTGGGCATGGTCGTCTTGGAAATATCATATCCCGCTTTCGTGACCGACTGGTATTCCTGATGCTTGTCAATCAGTTTGACAAATAAATCCGGGTTGCCGAGGTACTGATTTTTTATCCGGGGGTTGGCGCCGAACATCTCTGAAAGTGATGCATCATCTTTCTTGCCCAGGTCCAGCATTTGCTTCAGGTCAGAAAACCGCAACATCAGATAACTCAGGTCCGGGCCAATAATTTCATTCACAACCGAGGTGGTCGAATCCTTATTGCTCAGACTTAAAGAAGTCACACCTGCTTTGCTCACGATCAACGGGACAGAAACGCTCATACCGCTATCAGTATTGGCCAGACCACGGATGCGTTGCATCTCAAAGCGTGTTTTTGATCCCACATCGGGCATTCTGTGCAGCTTCAGTTCGATGGATGCGCCCGCGCCTTGATCGGCGACCACCCCTTGCACACCGCGCAATTGCTTGCAGGCTTCTTCTGTCATCGATCGTAAATCCTGGGACGAGGTGCCGGGATACATTTTCTCCAGTGCCAGCATCAGTCCTTTTTCTGCCAGCATTCCCGAGATCGGCTGGCCTGCATTGGCGCTGATCGTCACAACGATGAATTGCCCCAGCCGCCCGGAATTGATTTGTGAAGAAGCATTTTGCACTCTTGCCTCGACAGAGATGGACATATTTCCGACCTGCGTCGAGAAACTGGGATTATGTACGCCATCTTCTTTTTTCTGACCGGTTTGCGCTGGCAGGATATCAGTGACATTGAGGCCGGACCCGCCAGACCCGGTCAGATTTGCCGCATAATCCTGCCTTTGCCAGAGCGCACGCTCTTTCAGCAGCATATGCTCCGACAGGGTCTCATGCTTGACAGGCAGCAGGGTCGAATCCATGAGTTCACGTATTTTGGCGTACTCATTGTCAGCCGCCCGGATCACGGCAATTTTTTGCTCTCTGGCGACGGGGTCAGTCGTCGGACTGGATGCTTCGTCCCTGGCGATTTCTCTCTTGAGCAGGCTCAGGTGTGTACCGACCGAAGCGAGTGCCATGGAAAGTCCGTCATAACTCTCGGCAACAAACTTCTCAGGATCTTTCAACGCTCCCTGCAAGCCCTGCGGGTTTTTACCTTGCCATATCTCTGTATTGATTGCCTCGTAAGCCTTTTCTCTTCTGGTCTGAAACGCATCCCTCAATTGAGCAGGCATGAAACGGTCTGGTTTGGCCAAAACAATATTGGCGTTTTCCAGGTAATTGCTGTACATGGTATGCACTTCTTCCAGCGCGGAGGTCAATCCAGCCAGTTTCTCAACATCATGACTAGCGATGGTCGTTCTGAACTGCTTGGGAATCTGTCCACTATTGCCATAGAACTGCTGGGCTTCTGGTGGTAACTGATTCGTGGTCGGTGATGCTCCCTGCTCCATGAGCTCGCGCAGGGTATGATATAAATGAAGTCGCGGACTGTTGAGCTTCTCAATCCGTTGATGCACTTCCATCGTCTGCGCCATATCATGCAGATGCGCGGGGTCCAGCAGGCGATGGGCGGGCTCGGCTGTCTTGATGTGCATGGCCAGATTTTTGACCGTCAGGTCAATGCCTGCCTTGCCACCTGCGGCAGACCATGTGCCGTCATGATGACTTTTCCCTATCCCGGCAGACACCGTGCCAGTGACACTATTGATTGCTGGTCGCATGGTTTTATTGTTGGCATAACCGACTGAATCAGGGATGGATGCATTGATCGGTGAACGCAACTTGTCGGTCGCCCCGGCATTGCGGTTCTCATTCACCAGTTGCGCCGCGCCTGGATAGGCTGCCGCAAACAGTGCAGCCATCTTTGTATTTCCCTGCATCGAATCTGCTGCGCTGGCAATATGCATCAGCTTCGCCATGTTGTAACCTTTGGCGAGTTTGGCGTCATTCAGATAAGTTGGTTCACTGGCGTCACTTTCATAGCGCCTGCCGACTACAAATTTGGCAATTTTATTGTAAGTTTCTTTGACCTTCGTCAGTGCTTCGGCTCTTTGTCCGGCTGAACCCTGGCTCATCAATTGATTCGCATGCATGTTGGCGATCAGCTTGACCATTTCGCCAGTGGTGGCCGTTTCATAGAATGTTGTGCCAAATTCTGCTTTTACCTTACCGCTGGCATCGTAACCCCAGCCATTTATTTTATTGCCGTAGCCACCCTTGATTTGCCCACCCAGCATTTCCCAGTAGTTGGCGTCGCCATCTTCATCTATGCTCAGGATATTGGTTTTTTGCAGACTGCCGCCGATGTTGCCAAGGCCGAAGAAAGAATGTTTGGCGCCTATGCTTTTTGATACCACCAGACTGGCACCCGGCAAAGCTTTATCGATAGTCGGCGCCACGCTTTCCATGTTTTTTGTTTCAGCCGAGGCATATTTATCCAAAATCGCCGGCGCGGCTGCCGTCAGGTGTATGCGCTTCAACTCAGTAAGCATGGCGCCCATGCAGCTATAAGTCAATGCCATTTCAGGTTCAGGCTTGAACAGGGCGCGCCGGATTGACGAGCCTGCCAGATTTCGCGCCAGTTTTCTGCAATCGCTTGCGGCCTGCGAAAAACTTTCGCGGATTTTTAAGCCCAATTCATCTTCGGGCAAACTGTTTTTGCTGGTAGCCAGGGCCAGTACTGAATGAAGCTGTTCAACGACTTTGGTCCTTCTTTTTTCACGCAGGTCCAGCGGACTGGCGGGCACTGGCGGTAACTCCTCAATGAGGGCGCGCACCGTCTTTGCCAGGTTTTCCCTGTTGATTGCGCCTGTCACCGGATCAATCACTGGCCCCGGAGCAGCCTGGGTCTTCTGTGTGCCTGAAGCAGGAGCTTTCTCTTTGCTCTCGAGCTGCGCGAGCAATTGCTGTTGCATGGAATTGGTCAATGAAGACCGTTTACTGTCAACACTGTTTTTTTGCTCAAGACCCGAGTCCTGCTTGCCTGTATTCGTTGTATGCAACGAACTGGCGACAGAAGCAGAGGGAGAGTGACTGCTTGCGCCCTTCGTTTCTTGCTGGAATAAATCGCGCAAGGTCTGTGAACTGCGCCTTGGCGCTGCGGTTACCTCATTTGTCCTGGCCTTGGCCGTATCCGCCCCGGCCTGTTCTTTCAGATAATTGCCCCAGGAAGTGATCAACGAGTCTTGCGGCAAGTTCAGCGGCAATTTGGGCGCGGCCGATTGCTTCAAATCGTTTTGCAATGTCGTGTACAGATAATGATTGCGCTCCGAGTAGGTCGTCGTGCGCGCCGTGTCGTTACTGCCTGGGCGCGAGACATTTCTATTCAGTGATTCAGACGACAGGGCAGGCGAGGAATCAGGTTCATTTCTCTCAAAGTTTCTGACAGAGTAATTATTCGCATTGGTCTTGCCTATCATCTCGCACGCTCCCTGGTAACAAATTACTAACGACCATAACAGGCAAACGGAAAATTATTTAATTGAAATGCACTATTTGTTGTAAATTAAATTTTGTTAATTTGCCATTTCCTGAAATCAACTCGCCAAAGCAAGGCTGAGCATTACGCTTTCAGCGCTGCTGTCGTATCACATGGTCAAAAGTCGGTGTTTTTTCTGGTAGCTAGTGGACTGTCACAGTGAAAAGCGAAGTGCCTGCCATGTGCTCGACGATCATGGCGGCGTTGCAAATACGCGCGATAGCCCCGCTATCGCTGTGTTTATTTGTCAAAACCTTGCCTTGCCCTGATTCGCCGGGCACATGTCCTTCACTTCCGCTTTCACTGTGACAGTCCACTAGCCCCCGGTTAAAACTTGTCACATGTCTTGGCATGTACTGCCAGCCACTCCTCACGGTCATCATCCGCATCAATACCCTCACGCCTGTCTCTGCGAGAAGTGGCGTAATACAAGGCATTCCAATCGCAAGGGTCTGACCATGCTTTGCGCATAGCATTGAGGAGCAATGTAGTAATGTAAGGTGCGTGCGATTACACAAGCTCATCGTCGCTGCGCGACCTGCCAGATGTCCTGGTTTCTTGCAATTTCACCAGATACCCTATTTAATGGAAGGCGTCCCCGGCATCAAATCAAATCAGATCAGATCAGATCGAAATACGGCAGCACATGCAAGATGGCTTCTCGCAATACGTTATTCCTGGTCATTCTTCGTCATTGTTGCTTCTTTTGAATGTTTATATTGATATGTCGACGCATGCGAACATCATGACAAAAAAGATCAGTTTGAGCATTGAGAAAACCGGAGTACCGTTTTTAAAAGCAGGCATACTGATCTGTTTGCTTGCCGGCTTGCCGTCTGCCTTCTCTACCGACCGCAAAATCGTTGTAGCCTACAATGAACGCCCGCCTTACCTGATCAGCAATGCAGATGGATCGGTGAGCGGACTGACGGCCACCCCTGTTGCCAGGGCATTCAAAAATGCCCATATTGACTATGTCTGGGAAAAAGAACCGACCAATCGTCAGTTGCAGAACATCAGGGAAAGCCTTGGCCCGTATTGCGGTGTGGGTTGGTTCAAGAATCCTGAACGCGAAAAATTTGCGAAATTCACCAAACCCATCTATCGCGACCAGGCATCCATCCTGGTCGCCAATACCGATTTCAAGGCACCGGGCAACAACCTGCTGACGGACATCCTGAACCGCCGGGACATCCGTATCCTGGTCAAGTCACAGTACTCCTATGGACAGTATATCGATGCACTGATCTCCAAAATGAAACCCACTCTTGTCCAGACCACGGCAGAGAATATCAGCATGATCAGGATGATCATGGCAAATCGTGCGGACTTCATGTTCATCTCTGAAGAAGAAGCTGCCTACTCCATCGAGCAGGCTGGATTTGCACCGAACGAATTACAGCTGATCCACGTGCGTGACATGCCGGAAGGTGAAAAAAGATATTTGATGTGTAATAAAAACGTCCCCGATGAAGTCATTGAAAAGCTCAATCAATTCATTGTGTTTGAGTGACCTTGACCTGATGCATCAGGCCCACATGTCCCATGCTCGATTGCCCTGCCAGGGAACGTCATTCCATGCGCACGGCATGAACTCATGTTACGGCCGCGCGACACGGCCTGAACCGTCTACAAGTTAACAATCGTGTCACCACATGCAAGGCACACAAAAACACTGGTACATTAGCGCCAGGCATGTACACTGATAGAAACTCTCGGCAACAAAAGGGGCGGCAGCCATGCAACACTTACATCATCGCAGACGACAATTCATTGCCGGTGCGGGCTTGCTGCTGATACTGGCTGGCAGCAATATGGCCAAGGCAAGCGGCTTGCTCTATCAATTGCCACTGCATTGGACAACCGACAAGTCGCAAGCAGTGACGCTCAATGCTTTTAGCGGCAAACCGGTGGTGCTGGCGATGGCCTACGGCGCATGCAAGCGAATTTGCTCAACGACTATTTTTCGCATGGAACAAATCCAGACCATCCTGGACCAGCGTCAAGTCGATGCGAATTTTATTGTGGTGGGACTGGACCCCAAATCCGATAAGCCGGAGGACTGGCAAGATTTCAGGCAAATGCGCAAACTTCAACGCCATAACTGGTCTTTCTTATCCGGCAACCCAGCCGACACAAAATCGCTGGCAGCCAATCTGGGTATCAACTACTGGATCTACCACGACCATGTTATCCACGATTTCAAAATTACCTTGCTGGACAAGGACGGCAATGTCGTCCGTAGCATGCTCAATGCAGGCAACAGCCTGGAAGAGTTTTTACAAGGGCTACCCGCCAGACAATAGCCCGGCAAATCAGCAGCGCATGTAACACGCCTGACAGGCCATTAATTGCATTAACTGATGCCGCCTTGCCGTCCAGGCTGGGGCAACAAAGACAGCACACGACAGTACGCAAGGCCTGGCAGGAATTTGTGGATGATCTGTAGCGCGTGTCAGCATATCGAGAGCAATATCAGGCGCAGTGCAGCAGGAGAAGAGGCATGAACGCCGCTTGCACCCGCCGCCAGTACATCAACGCGTCAACAAATTCCCAGAATGGTTTTAACTCAATGTAAACCGCTGAACCTCCTCGACCAGTTCTACCGCCAGATCGCGCAAGGTTTCTGCGTTGGCAGTAGTCTGCTCTATCAGGGCGGCATTTTCTTGCGTCATGCCATCCAGTTCTTGTACGGCACGTTCCACTTCTTTCACGCCCAGTGATTGTTCATGCGATCCGGCGCTGATATCACCCAGCAAGTGACTGATACCTTCAGCCGACTGCACGATCTGCTCCATGGTGGCGCCTGCATGTTGCACCGTGGTGTTACCTGCCTCTACTTTGTCCACACTCTCACCGATCAGCTGCTTGATTTCTTTGGCTGCTTCGGCAGAGCGGTGCGCCAGTGAACGTACCTCAGACGCCACCACTGCAAAACCACGACCCGCCTCGCCTGCCCGTGCGGCTTCGACAGCAGCATTGAGCGCCAGAATATTGGTCTGGAAAGCAATACCGTCGATCACACTGATAATGTCGCCAATGCGATGCGATGAATGACGGATATCTTCCATCGTCGTCATCATCTCTTTGATGACTGCGCCGCCCTTGGTAGCCAGACTGGCGTTTTCCTTGGCGAGCCTGGTCGCTTCTTTTGCATTGTCCGCAGTTGATTGAACAGTGGACGAAATTTCGACCATGGAAGAGGCTGTCATCTGCAGTCTTTGCAAGGTCACCCCAGTGCGCTCTTCCATGTCTGCAGCCCCCTGGGAAACCTCTGTGCTGCTGGCTTCGATTTGCCCGGCGCTGTTGCGCATCAAACCAACAATCGTCCCTATCGCCGCCTGCATATCCATCATGGTCCGCATCAGGTCCGTGGTCTCGTCGGCGCCTTTTGGTGTGAGCCTGATCGATAAATCACCGCCAGCCATGGAACGCATATGTGCGCCCACATGGTATAGCCCCGAGTTCATGGCGCGGTAAAAGCACACAAACATGTAGAAAGCAACCAGGATAAAAAATGCCACCACGCCAAGACCCGCATACAGCTCTGTCTTCAAGCGGGCGATCCTTTGCTGCAGAAGCTGGTCGAGTTGACCAACGGCTGTACTTTGGACGGCTTCGAGCGAATTGACAACTTTTGCGCCGAGGGCTTCAATTTTTTTTGCTGCTTCGGGCCCGCCTTTGCCGACGTCATCACTGGCGACGTCGCGCAGCTTCTTGATATCCTTTAATGCCTCATCGATATTGAGCTTGTCTTTCAATTCGGGGTGTTCACCAATGACCTTGGCCAGGTCTGCCTGGACAATGCCTTCAAGATAATCAATCAGACCTTCTTCTTGCGACAGTTCTTGCGCCGCCACTTCAACATCCTTGCCCGATCTGGAAACAGATGCCGCCAGCACCCGCATTTTGGCTGTCGCTTCGAGCAGGGCAGGCATCGTATTGACGCTTGCATCCATCAAATAGTACGTGTCTATGTCTGGGTCCAGGGTCAGGCCACTGCCGTCGGCCACTTCTGAGATCATCTTGCCCATCAGGCTGTTGAATTTTGTATGGGTTGCAAAGACCTTGAACAATCCCTCACTGGCGGGCGCCGCTGCCTTATAGGCTGCCAGCGCGGCTTGCAGATCATCTGTCGTTCTAAACCTGGCGCCCCACTTTTTATCCCCCTCCTGCAAGACGGCGAACTGCGCTTCGAGCTTGGCTTTGACCTCTTTGAATTCTGGCGGCGCAGTGCCTTCACTTTGCTCCTGCATGGTAAAGCGGCGGTACTGCCTACCCAGTTTCACTGCCGGCAATAACTGCCTGGTATAGTCAAGCCCTTCCAGTTCTTTTTGCGTGATGGTGATTCCCTCCTGCTTCGACTGCACAAAAGAATAACCCAGCACGCAGATGGGTATAAGAAACGTAACAGAAATCAGGATAGACTTCGTCCTGAACAAGAGGTTGCGAAATAAATTGACACCAGGGCGTAAAAACCAGGGTTGGCTAGACGGGGGATTTTTCATTGTATAGTCAGTAAAAAGTCAAGGCCGATATCGGTAAGACGACACCCCCTGCGATCGTCCTGTCAGACGTCAGGGGGTGCTGTTGTCATCAGTACTTCTGTATCAGTTTCACATCCTCAGGCGGTTTATTGCCGACATACCCTATTGCGCCCGGAGTTGATTTGACGGTGGCAATCACCTCTGCGTCGCCAGACTTGACCGCAGGCGGGTTCAATCCGTCCCGAAACCCTTTTTTAGCCCAGATTGACGCATATTTTGATGCATCTACCTTGATCACTTTTTCCAGAAAATCTTTTTGTGCCGCCGTGTTATCGATCGGTACTATTTTT
Source organism: Undibacterium paludis (assembly GCF_022568815.1). GTDB lineage: Bacteria > Pseudomonadota > Gammaproteobacteria > Burkholderiales > Burkholderiaceae_D > Undibacterium. Next base: position 24,800 of record NZ_JAKZHX010000019.1, read on the forward strand.
GTACCGCCATCGACCTGCTTGTCGCCGACAAAAACATCCCTGATGTCCGCCCCGGCAATACCAAGGCCCTTATTCGCAATCACAAAGACATCTGCGGCACAGCATGGCATTGCAAACGCCAGAGCAGCAGCCACACCTAAGGTGAACTTGAGAACAGTCATTTTCATCTCCTTAGAAGCGTACGGCGAACTGGACGCGGGTTTCATTGTATTTAAAGTCGGCGCCATTGACTTGTTTCTCGTTGGTCTGGCCCAATTCAAATTTCAATGCAGAGATCGGCGAGAGGTTGTAGCGCAAGCCAAGAATCTGGCGGTTGTAGGAGCGTCCGCTCTTGAGCGCGGCAAAATAATTATCGCTCTGATCAAGACTCGCTTTTTCCAGCCTTGCATAGGGCTGTATCAGGTCGTTAAACCGGTATCCCGCATGCAGGAAACCAGTCCAGCTGTTGTGGGTGCCGGTATTGCCAGATAAATCCTTGTTCCTGAACTTGTAGTACTCGCCGATGAGTTCCCAGTCATCATTATCAAACACAACGAAGCCACCGAGCATGTTCAGTTCGGTCTTATTCTCCGTTCCTTCCTGGTTGATCTGCTGTGTCAAGGCATGAGCGCCGACGGTCAAGCCATCGAGGTTACCTGAAAACCGATAGCGCACATTGCCACCAAACCCTTTATTGGAGTTGTCGTCCTTGCCCGCGTTATAGTCAAGTATTTGCTCACCCGGCTCGCCAACAATGCGGCTGCCGTTCGCCAGAACAACGTCATATTCAAGACGGCCACCCTGCAGCTTGGTCGCACCGCTCGCCATCAGACCAACCGAGTGTGCAGGCAGTATCCCGCCCTGGTCCTCAAAGGCGATCATTTTAGGTCGCGAAATAGAAGGCTGTAATTGCGCACCATGGTGGAATGCCGTGTTCCAGTAACCATAAGGTGTATGCACGCGACCTGCCCACAGGGTCAGCGCATCGTTGAAGGTATAGCCAATTTGCAGACGCTCAAGATCAGTGCCAACGGCATCGCCTTTTTCATTAAACTCAAAGGTCAGTTCAAACAGAGACTTGATTCTGTCGCCAAATTCAGGCGTCAGATAAAAATCAAGATTGCCAAGCGCGAAACCGGATTTTCTACCGTCTATCACTTTGGAAGAGTGCACATAACCAACATCAGCAAAGCCGTGCAAGGGCAAACCCAGTTCCCGTTTTTTTGCACTCAGCTCAGATACCTGCACCAGGTTTTTTTCCAGCTGGTCTATGCGGGCCACCTGCTGCTGACTGACTTCAGTCGCCTGCTTGACTGACTCGCTCATTTTGGCCCGGGTTTCTGCATCACTTTCTGACACTTTGGCGACAATGGCCTTTTGCGCTTCGAGCTGATCCACGCGCTGACTTAACTTGTCGATGACGGCCAGGCTGCGTTCCAGCTTTTTCTCCAGTTCTGCAATTCTTTCTTTGTCCGACTGCGCAGCAGAAGCTGGCAAAGAAAAGAGCAGCGACACGGCAACCGCTATTTGCAGGGGCTTGCTTCTTACCAGACGTTGAATAGGCATAGTCTCCTCCTGTTGTATAAAACTTAAGGTATTTTAGGATACAAATCAGTATTAGCAAGCCAAGTTATTAAATAAAGCACAACATCACTTGCGCTCAACAACTGACACATTGCTGCCTAGTTTGTTGATCGGAGCAAAATAAGTATAGATAAAAATTGATACATGACAACAAAATTACAATCGTTTGCAAAAAATTGACAGCACGCAACAACAGTCTGAAATCAAGGCTGCGTGAGCTTGCATAATGCAGATGTTCAGTCCTCGTCCCCAAAAATTCCCGCCAGGCAATATGGTTGATATACAACACTTGCAACACGCAGCTGATCTGACATGGACGAGTCAGCAAGTGGCAAGACGTCGCCCGGATCAGCGCGTCAAGTGCAGGGCAGTCGACATGCGTGGCCCAGGTCGACCAGGCCGTCACGCTGACGGGCCAGATCGCCGGAATGCACATCAATGGTTTGACGCTTTTACATATGCGCTACCGTTTATGTTGAGAGACATCCTGCTTAGGATCAGGCAAGGTGAATTCAATTCATTGTGTGTGAGTGCGTGACAGGCATCGCAAAGACTTGCGGGCAATGGCAGGGCCAAAATAGCCAGCAGCGAAGGCTGCACAACGCCCCTCTGCGTGCTTGATGACAGCCCCCGCTTCCTGGAACTTGCGCCCACCTTCCCCAAAAAAGCTTGCAGCTTGGCGCACTCTCCAATTCGTCTTACACACGCAGGCGGGTAAGCAATAGTCGCTTCCCCCTTACAGAACTGCACTCTGTCTGAAGTTTTCCCCAAAAAGGCATATGCAGAAAAATGCAGGATTGACCCGGCAAGATTTTATTACTATTATTTTATGGAAGTGAGTGTTCTGTGATCAAAAAACTGCATGTCAATTTTTAAGGACCCCTGAAATGGCAGCAGATTCTGAAACCATCAGACAATTAAAACTCGCTGAGACTTTCTTCAATCACAGTGTCAGTTGCCTTGTCATTCTGGACCGTGACTATAACTTCATCCGCGTCAATCAAGCCTATGCCGATGCATGCCGGCTCAAGATAGCCGATTTTGAGGGACGTAATCACTTCGAGCTCTTCCCTTCAGACACCAAGCTGATTTTTGACGAGGTTGTACGTACCAAGCAGCCTTTCGTCACTTTTACCCGTGCATTTGAATTCATTGACCAGCCTGAGCGCGGCATAACCTATTGGGACTGGACACTGGTACCGGTGCTCGATGCCAATGGCGACATTGAATACCTGGTGTTTTCCCTCGTCGAAGTCACCGAGCGCAAGCGTGCTGAAGAGGCATTGAGAATTGCGTCACTTGTTTATCAGCACAGCTCTGATGCGATGATGGTGACGGATGCAGAGAATAAAATCCTGGCAATCAACGAGGCATTTACGCAGCTTACAGGATATCGTGTAGAAGAAGTGCGTGGTAAAAACCCCAATCTTCTACAATCAGGTCGTCAGTCAGCCGGGTTTTACCAGACAATGTGGCAGGCACTTAATACATCGGGCCACTGGGACGGTGAGTTATGGGACAAAGACAAGAACGGCACAGCGATCGCATTGCGCCTGGCGATCAACACGGTCTATGACGAGGCTGGCAAGGTCGCGCAAAGGGTGGCGCTACTTTCCGATATTACCGAGAAAAAAAGGCAGGACGACCTGATCTGGAAACAGGCCAATATTGATTCCCTGACCGGGTTGCCGAACCGCCACATGTTCATCAACCAGTTGCGCGAGCAAATTGCGCTGGCAAAAGAGTCTGGCAGGTGCCTGACGCTGTTACTGATTGACCTGGATCAGTTCAAGGAAATCAATGACGCACTGGGGCACGCCAAGGGCGACACTCTCCTCGTCGAAGTCGCCCGCCGTATTGCCGCATGCGTGCATGAGCCGGCGACGATCGCCAGATTGGGCGGCGACGAATTTACCGTCGTTTTATCAGACAATCACGATAATGCGCACGTCACCGCTGTTGCCCAGGCCATTATTGACAAGCTCGTACAGGTGTTTCAATTGGGCATAGAAAGGGCCTACATTTCTGCCAGCATCGGTATAGCGCAGTATCCGGGCGACGGTCACAATGCGGGAGATCTGCTCAGGCATGCCGACCAGGCAATGTATGCAGCAAAGAACGCCGGGCGCAACCGCTATTGCCTGTTTACCGGCGCCCTGCAGGAAGCAGTTCAGTCACGCATGCGACTGAACAATGATTTGCGCGACGCACTCAAGGCTGGCGAATTTCAAGTGTATTACCAGCCCATCGTTGAGCTGGCCACAGGCGCAATACACAAGGCCGAGGCGCTGCTACGCTGGCATCATCCCGTGTTTGGCATGATCAGTCCTGCCGAGTTCATCCCCCTGGCAGAAACCAGCGGAATGATCGTGGAGATTGGTGAATGGGTATTCAGGCAAGCAGTTGAACAGGTAAAGCGATTACGGTCGATGCACCTTCCCCCATTCAAAATCAGCGTTAACGTGTCACCAGTCCAGTTCCGTCACGAGCACGATTTTACCGAAGCCTGGCTGGAACATCTGGCGGCTTCTGGATTACCGGCAAACAGCATCGTCATCGAAATTACCGAAGGATTATTGCTCGATGCGACCGAAGGTGTGGCTGATAAATTATTGCGCTTTCGCGACGCCGGTGTGCATGTTGCGCTCGATGATTTTGGTACAGGCTATTCCTCCCTGGCGTATTTGAAGAAGTTCGACATTGACTACATCAAGATAGACCGGGTATTTGTCAGCAATATCGACGTCGACGCCAACGATCTGACCTTGTGCGAGGCCATCATCGTGATGGCGCACAAGCTGGGCCTGGCAGTGATTGCCGAAGGGGTCGAGACCACGGCACAGCGTGACCTGCTGGTCGCCGCAGGTTGTGATTTTGTCCAGGGCTATCTGATTTCTCAACCTGTACCTGCCCGGCAGTTTGAAAAACTGGTGATTTGAAAAAACGATGTCTGCGTCAGGCATCGTGGTTCTGTACGCGGCTATTGTTTGCCAGGTTCGTCATTCTTTTTCAGGCCCTCTTTGCTGTAATTATTGCGGGGGTTCCATAGCATCCAGCCATCGCTGCCGATTTTTTCTGCGGCGTCAATTTGCTGCTTTATTTCGACTCCCGTGAAGTCCTTATGATCGAAGGCGTAATCGCGAAATGCCTGCAGCCAGGGGCGAAAGCGCAGTGGGGAAACGCCACTGCGGCTGACCGCATGTTGCAGCGTCAGGTTGACAATTTCATAGGGGTGCTTGACGGCGTTTGTGTATCCGGGAATGCCAAGATGGAACCCGGATGGGTAAAGCATGGGGGAGAGGTAATCTGCTTCTTCCAGCAGGCTTTCCAGCTGCTGGCCGATGGCCGTGTCATTGGTGTTCCAGGCGACATAGCCAAAAATATCAGCCGCGACAAATACATTGTAGGGCGCCAGCCGCTTTTTTGCCGCCGCCAGAAATCCTGTTATCGCCTCCACCCGCTTTTGCTCGGTATCCGCTGCTGAAAAACGTGCATCAGCACTGTCAGGAAAACGGATATAGTCGAACTGGATTTCATCGAATCCCAACCCGGCTGCTTCAGCGGCAATGTCCAGGGCATACGTCCATGCTGCTGTATGGGAAGCGTCTATCCAGGCGAGCCCTTCCCTGTCACGGAACAGGCTGCCTTGCGCGGTCTTAACTGCCCATTCAGGATGGGCAGTCGCCAGCGGATCATCCTTGAAGACCACGATGCGTGCAATCAGGTAGATGCCGCGCTCTTTCAGTGTGGCCAACATTGCTGGCATATCACGCACTGTTGTGGTCCGCCGTGCGCCTATGCTGTCTGCCGTGCTCACCTTGCTTGGATAGGGTATCCAGCCACGGTCCCCCTTGACATCAATCACCAGGGCATTGATTTCGGTTCCATCCAGGATGTCCAGCGCCGCTTCCCGCAACTGGTGGTCGCCTATGCCAAAAATGGACAAATAAAGCGCCTTTGGTCGTATGGGTGTCAAACGTAGTGGCGGCGCTTCGGCGGTATTTGCAGCCACTTTCAACTCGCTGCGCCCATAGCCTATGGCGCGGGCGGCGACTGTCCCGACAAAGCCTGGGAAGCTGTAGCGCCCGTTTTTATCGGTCACCACTACTTTTCCATCCACCGTCACCAGCGCGCCTGCCAGCGGCTGTTTGCTGGTGGCGTCGAGCACTACGCCGTCAAGCGCCAGTGCTGCGGCTGCAGGCAGGTTCAGGGCGATCAGTATCAGCAAGTGAGGCAGGAATCGTCTGTGTATTGTCATGGCCGTTCTCCTCTTGCATCGTGCTCACCATGTTGCAGCAAACGTATCAAGCCGTCGGCGCCATTGCGGTCAACGATCAGATAGCGGGGCATGGCCATCAGCGCCTCTGTATTGATGAAACTGCGGTTTTCCAGTGCGAAGGCGGCCTCATAACCTGCTGACGTCGCCGCCTGCTCCAGTTCCGCGTCGTGTATACCGTAAGGCCACGCCAGGGATCGTGCTTCAACGCCGAGTTTTTCTTTGAGTACGGCGCGCGGCTTTTTGAGCTGCATGCGCACAAATTCCCTGTATTTTTCTGGCGACAGACGGGCGCGCTCCTGGCGAAAATTGGGATGCCAGTAAGTGTGGGAATGCACGTCCACCAAACCGGTGCCCATGATCTCGCGCAGTTGTTCCCAGCTCAAGGCGTAGCTGGCGTTTGAGATGGCGGATGGATAAATGAATAAGGTGACTGGCAAGCGTTCACGCAGGATCACCGGCAGCAATTCTGTATAAACCGAACGATGGCCGTCGTCGACGGTAATGGCCAGCGCCTTGTCCGGCAGCGCTGTTTTTCCGGATGCGCCCTCTATCAGCGCCGTCAGCGAGACAAAATGGTAGCCTTCCTGCCGCAACCGGCTGATCTGTGCAGTAAAGACAGACGTGCGGACCGTCATCTCGTCCGTGACAGCAGCGCCGAAACGGTGATAAACCAGAATGGAATAGACATTGGCATTGGCCGCAGCAAAGACCGGAATGCAGAAAAGACAGACGCAAAAGAAAAAAAGCAATCCACACCCGTGCAAGCCGTATCGATGTAGCAGGTAAGGCTTGCAGATAAAAAAACAACTGGGCCGGAAAAGAATCATGTTTTAACTCTAGTTCTCTGGTGAAGGAAAATCAATCCCTTCCGCTACGAGCTGGCGGCAAAGACTGGTGTTGAAAATCATCCTGTTTTTGGCCCGGATCATTGCACTGTAGCCAGATCAGAAAGCGATCGTTTGTCCTGCATCAAAGCCGGCAAGTTCGCCTGTGCGATGCCATTCTTCTGGCAAGCCAGTGGACAGGTAACTTTGATATCCGTCAACACCAGTCCGCTTGCAGCGCCTATGCTGGACTCCAGTGTGTGTCTATTTGATCCTGCTAGCACTGCGAAACCATGGAGAGTGCCCGTCATGAAAACAGATTCTGAATTGCAAAGCGACATCCTGGAAGAATTTCTCTGGGACCCCCTGGTGCCAGAAGGCAAAGTGGGTGTGGCAGTCAGCAACGGCGTGGTGACCCTGACCGGGCATCTTGCCACTTATGCGGAAAAGGTTGCCGCTGAGCATGCCGTTGCCCGCGTCGCTGGCGTGAAAGCCGTCGCGCTGGAAATGAAAGTGGTGCCAGCCGGCACACATCAGCGTAGCGATACCGAAATCGCAGCAGCCATTGAGCAAGCCATCGAATGGAGCACGCTGGTGTCGAAGGAAAAGATCAAGGTGTTTGTCGAAAATGGATGGGTCAACCTGGAAGGTGAATTGAACTGGGACAGTGAACGTCAATCGCTTGAAAGAATGATACTGCCCTTGAAAGGGGTCGTTGGCCTGATCAATCATATCGTGCTCAAGCCCATCCCTGTCCCTGAGGACCTGGCCGGCAGAATACAGAAAGCACTGACCAGACAGGCAGCACGCGAAGCCAGACATATCGACGTCAGTGTGAATGGCAGCGTTGTTACTTTGACGGGCAAACTGCATTCTTCAGCCGAGAAGGCAGCCGCAGTTGGCACAACCTGGTCGTCGCCTGGCGTAACCAGGGTGGTAGACAAACTGACGGTGGAACCCCAGGCCTGATCGCCCCTGATCTCCCGGATCTTCCTTATACGGCAAAGGCTGTATGCGCCTGGCGATCTCCCAGCCAGGCGCTGTACTGTTTGCGCCTGTCACTTTTACGCCGGGGCAGTGGCTGGCTTTCTCGCTGGTTTCATTATTGGTTTCATTATTGGCTTCATTGTTGGTTTCATTATTGGCTTCATTATTGGCTTCATTTTGGGGCGTATCTGTTCATCGCCCCTTGCTTGTTCGCATCGTGTCCGGATCAGGGGAACAAATTGAATAAAAAGCATACATGGAATTTGCTGTACTGGTTTCTTGCGCTGATCCTGTTTGTCTATATTCAAGATGTCTGGCAAAGCGCAAACCAGGCACAGGTCGTTTCTTACAGCGAATTTGAAAAATCCATCGGTAATCACCTGTTCAGTGAAGTGACCATTGCCGGCAACACCATCACCGGCAAGCTAAAGACGCCCGATGGCGCCAAGACCGTCATGGTGGCTACCATAGTCGACCCGGCACTGGCTGCAAGGCTTGATAAATTCGATGTGCCCTACACCCGCATCATCGAAAACACTTTTTTGCACGATCTTGTTGTGGGGCTTGCTCCCTTTTTGCTGATATTTGCCCTGTGGTTTTTTCTGTTCCGCAATTTTGCAGAAAAACAGGGCATGGGCGGTTTTCTGTCGATAGGTAAAAGCAATGCCAAAGTCTATATTCAAACCAACACCGGGGTCACCTTCGCCGATGTTGCCGGGGTAGACGAAGCCAAATCCGAACTCGAAGAAGTGGTTGATTTCCTCAAGCGTCCGCAAGAGTATGGCCGTCTTGGCGCACACATCCCCAAAGGCGTCTTGCTGGTCGGCCCGCCCGGCACGGGCAAGACACTACTGGCCAAGGCCGTTGCCGGTGAGGCAGGCGTGCCCTTCTTTTCCATCTCGGGCAGTGAATTTGTCGAAATGTTTGTCGGTGTCGGTGCGGCGCGGGTACGTGACCTTTTTGAACAGGCGCGCACGCACGCGCCAGCCATTATTTTCATTGATGAACTCGATGCGCTGGGCCGTGCACGCGGAGCGATGTCCCCTTTAGGCGGCCATGACGAGAAAGAGCAAACCCTCAATCAGTTGCTGTCTGAAATGGATGGTTTTGATTCTTCTGGCGGGCTCATCATCCTTTCCGCCACCAATCGCCCCGAAATCCTGGACCCGGCCTTGCTGCGCGCTGGCCGCTTTGATCGCCAGGTACTGGTGGACCGGCCTGACCGCCAGGGCAGGATCGCCATCCTCAAGGTGCATGTGGCCAAGATCAAGCTGGACCCGGCGGTCGATCTTGACACCATTGCTGGCCTGACACCCGGTTTCAGTGGCGCTGACCTGGCCAACCTGGTCAATGAAGCGACACTGGTTGCCACGCGCCAGCGGGCCGAACAGGTAACAGAGGCAAACTTTACCAGTGCTGTTGAGCGCATCGTCGCCGGCCTTGAGCACAAGACGCGGTTGATGAGCACCAGAGAGCGGGAAACCGTTGCCTGCCACGAAATGGGGCATGTCCTGGTGGCGCTGGCACTGAAACATGTCGACCCGGTACACAAGGTCTCCATCATTCCACGTGGCTTTGGTGCGCTGGGATACACAATACAAAGACCTAGCGAAGACCGCCATTTGTCAAGCAAACATGAGCTCGAAGAAAAAATCGCCGTACTGCTGGCCGGACGCGCGGCAGAAAAACTGATGCTTGGCGTGCTCTCGACCGGTGCTGCCGACGACTTGGTAAAAGCATCTGACCTTGCAAGGCATATGGTCACCAGTTACGGCATGGATGAAGACCTCGGCTATGTGGCATTTGATCTTGAGCAAAGATCAATGCTGGATACGTCTGGCGCAACAACGTCAGGCAATATCAATGCGTCTGAAGATGTATTAAGACGTATCGATGCGGCGATACGCACCATCGTCATGGATGCCTATCACCGTGCGTATGCCATCCTCAGCACCAATCGTGAAGTGCTCGATCGCGGCGCCAGGCTGCTGCTGCAAAAAGAGACGCTGGACGAAGCAGCGATTCACACGCTGGCGCACGATCTTGTCATCGATGCAGGTTCATCATGACTGTTTCACCTGCACTTGTGAACACGGACACCAGCTCAACAGGGAAGGCAACCCCATACGGACGACGCCCCTGGCAAAACCCGCGCAAGAATTGATCTGGTGCGACATTCCCCTACCTGAACCCGCAGATCAGGATGTCTTGCCGGAAGTGCCCGCATGCGGCATGTGCCGCACAGACCTGCCTGTCATCAATGACGAATGAAAAAACAGCACTGAACACCTTATCCCGGTCATGAAGTGGCAGGCCGTGTCTTGCGTAGCGAAAGTCTGGCCCCGCTTTGCGCCGCCACCGCAAGTATGCGCATCACCACTGCTTATCTCTGGCGTAATCAATGTGAAATAACGACAAGTCGCCCTCCCAGAGAAGTTATTTCTCGTGAATAATGTGATAATCATTACTCAACTAATGGGGCTTTAACTGGGATGAGCGGCGATGACGCAAAGAGATGCATTAGCAGATACAGACAGGCAACCTGAATCGTGGACAACAGCAACGTCAGAAGAGTGCCTTGTAGAGGCAAATGCACGAATACAGCGTGAAATTCTGGCGCAGACGGGTGAATTAGATCTTAACAGTTTACGGTCTCTCCATGTTTTACCGCCTGCGCTTTCGCAGTTGCAGCACTTGCGTGTGTTTAGCATTTTCGATACATCAATCGTTGACCTGGCCCCGTTGGCACAACTGAACACACTGCAATCCTTGGATTGTTCTCGCACCCCAGTATCAGACCTGACCCCGCTGGCGCAACTACACACGCTGCAATCCTTGGACTGTTCTCGTACCCCAGTGTCAGACCTGACCCCGCTGGCGCAACTGAACACGCTGCAATCCTTGCATTGTTCCTTTACCGAAGTATCAGACCTGACCCCGCTGGCGCAACTACACACGCTGCAATCCTTGGACTGTTCTCGTACCCCAGTGTCAGACCTGACCCCGCTGGCGCAACTGAGCACTCTGCAATCCTTGGATTGTTCCGACACCCAAGTGTCAGACCTGGCCACACTGGCGCAACTACGCACACTGCAATCCTTGGATTGTTCCTATACCCAAGTGTCAAACCTGACTCCACTGGCGCAACTACGCACTCTGCAATCGTTGAGTTGTAACAGCACCCAAGTATCGGATCTGAACCCTCTGGCGCAACTGAACACACTGCAATCCTTGGTTTTTTCCCGAACCCAAGTGTCAGACCTGATCCCTCTGGCGCGACTGAACACACTGCAATCCGTGGTTTGTTCCGAGACCCAAGTGTCAGACCTGACCCCGCTGGCGCAACTGAACACACTGCAATCCTTGGATTGTTCTGATACCCAAGTGTCAGATCCAACCCCACTGGCGCAATTACGCTCTCTGCAATCCTTGAATTGTTCCTATACCCAAGTGTCAAGCCTGACCCCGTTGGCGCAACTGCACTCTCTGCAATCCTTGAATTGTTGTCATACCCAAGTATCAGACCTAACCCCGCTGGTGCAACTGAGCACTCTGCAATCCTTGGACTGTTGGGGTACCCAAGTGTCAGACCTGACCCCGCTGGCACAACTGCGCTCTCTGCAATCCTTGAATTGTTCCTATACCCAAGTGTCAGATCTGACCTCGCTGGCACAACTGAGCAATCTGCAATCCTTAAATTGCTACTCTACCCAAGTGTCAGACCTGATCCCGCTGGCGCAACTGAGAAATCTGCAATCCTTGGTTTGTTCTTCTACCCGAGTGTCAGACCTGACCCCGCTGGCGCAACTGAGCACGCTGCAATCCTTATATTGTTCCGATACCCCAGTGTCAGACCTGACCCCGCTGACGCAACTACGCTCTCTGCAATCCCTGGATTGCTCCTCTACCTCTGTGTCAGATCTGACCCCATTGAATAATCTGCGTCAGCTAAAGAGCCTGACTATATCTGGATGCAATATTCACATTTGGAACCCTTCCCTTATTTGGGGAAAAGTATTCAAATATCTAACTACATATCAAACCCACTTGGATCAGATTCCACCCGAAGTTTTATCTTCTAATTCCTACGAAAATTGTCTTCCAAACTTGCGCGCCCATTTACTAGACCTGGGTGCCGGCTCAGTAGCAGCTTCCAGCGTTAAATTAATCTTGCTTGGCAACGGGACTGTGGGCAAAACACAGATATGTCAACGTTTACGCGGTTTGCCCTTCGATGAAACCGTCCCTACCACCCACGGTATACAGGTTCATTCACAAGTCAATGTCGAGACTGGGAGGGAGTGGCATATCTGGGATTTTGGCGGGCAAGACATTTACCACAGTACGCATGCGCTTTTCATGCGCACGCGGGCCGTGTTTGTGCTGATATGGTCACCTGTTTCAGAACAAGCGGAGTCGCACGAGATCAATGGCGTACCATTTCGTAATCATCCTCTGGAATACTGGATAGACTATGTACGCCATACCGCTGGCCTGGGCTGCCCGCTGTTAATCGTGCAAACGCGTTGTGAACAGCCGCAGGACGAAGTGCGGCAGCTCCCCTTGCCGACTGGCGTGCTGGATGATTTTTCATGGTGCAAGACAGTGCAATACAGTAGTTTAAATAACCGGGGCCGTGCCTCCCTGGATGAGGCATTGGCCGATGCGCATGCCTGGTTGCTGACGCAACACCCCGCCACGATAGGTCTTGGGCGCTTACGCGTGCAACAGGCCTTGTGCGCATGGCGCGGCGCCGATAATCTCTTGCCTGATGCAAAAAAGCAGCACCGGCTGATCACCCAAACTGAATTCGGCGCACTTTGTGCAGAAGGCGGTGGTGACGTACATGACCCGGCTGCCTTGCTCAATTATTTACACCATGCCGGCATCGTGTTCTACCAGGCCAATTTGTTTGACCAACAAATCATTCTCGACCAGGGCTGGGCACTGGATGCGATTTATGCCGTGTTCGATAGAGAAAAATGCTGGCCACATCTGCGGCGTTTGCGTGGGCGCTTTAATCGCGCACTGTTGGCCAGCCTGGTCTGGTCACATTACAGTCAGGAAGAACAGGAATTATTTCTCAGCATGATGCAGAGTTGTGGCGTCGCTTTTGTTCATATTCAAGGCGATGAAGAAAATGATATTGAAACAGAATACATCGCCCCCGACCTGCTTCCAGGCAAAGATGGGGTCATGGATGAATTGAAAGAAAAATGGGATAACGACGCGCCTTGCCTTCATGTACAAGTACATTATTCCGTGCATCAACCTGGTTTGCTCCGCAGTTTGTTGGCGAAAATTGGCAGCCTGGCAGGCATTAACGGTTTGTATTGGCAAGGCGGCGCATGTGTGTATGAAAAAAATACACGCAGCCGCGCCTTGATAGAACATATAACAGATCAACGCGTCAAGACATGGCATGGCGACATCCGTATCAGCACACAGGGCCCAAAAGCCGAACAATTGCTGGCTGCATTGAAAACTCAACTTGAACGTGAAACCCGTGATTGGACAATACAAATGAAACATGAACCAAGCGCTCAGCCTGCAATACCTCCAACGCCTCTGGAGTTTTCTGCCGAACCTGTCACTACCTTGCAGTACGGTGTTTCTTACGCCTGGACAGATGACAGCAGCACCACCGTCGACCGACTCTGCGAAGCTGCCAAAGCAAACGGCGTCACCATTTTGCGAGATAAAACGACTTTGGGTATTGGTGACCGGATTACCCCTTTTATGCAACGACTGGCCGAACAAGAGCGCATCTTTGTTATTTTGTCAGAAAAATATTTAAAATCCCCCAACTGCATGTATGAACTTTTCCAGATCTGGCGCAATTGCCAGGGAAAAGACGCCCTGTTTTTATCACGTGTGCGTGTGTATCGCCTGCCAGATGCGGATATTTTCAGTCCCCATGCACGCTTGCGCTGGGCCGCCCACTGGAAAAAGGAATTCACCAGCATTGATCAATTCATCAAAGAACATGGCGCTGATTTGTTGGGTGCAGAAGACTTTAAAAACTACAAGCGCATGCAGGATTTTTATAGCCACATCGGCGATATTCTGTCCTTGGTAGCCGATACCTTATTGCCCAACAATTTTGAGGAATTAGTTAAACATGGCTTGAAGTAAAAACCGCATCATTGAGCCTCAGGATGACCTTGCTTTAATCTGCTCTCTAATCTGTTGTTCGGCAAGGACATTGACTCCATTCTTATTTTTAGCTTTTCTCGGAATCTACTGTCCTTTCCTGAAATCGTCCTGGTGAAAGCCAGGTACGAAACGAGCTGGGAGCATGCGTGCGATTACACGTTGTTAGTTGCACCAACGGCGCTCAAGCTGCCATTCGAGATATTATTCAACATGGCCAATCTTGCTGGTAGAATAGAAAGAGATAACAGTCCAGAGAAGCCACACCTGGCAACACACACCTGGCAATATTTAATGCGCCAGTTGAGTCCTTACACATAAGGTTGAATATGGAACAGAGTAGCGTTGCCAACGGAGTTTCACACGATCACCAGATTCAACCGCCATTCCAGGCGACGTTTGTGTTGGGAGAACGCGTTCGCAAAAAGTCGGGCGCTGCCTGGCAGGGCCACATCGTCGGCTGGTACAGCACGACACTGACGCCAGAAGGTTACGCCGTCGAGTCTGAAGCGCATCCTGGCTCGGTGCAGATTTACCCGGTCGCTGCGCTTGAGCGCGTGGTGTAAATTTCAATCGAGAGGACGTCACCCGGCAGATTCAGCAATATCCGGAGTATTGCAATCTTTCAATTATCGATGCTGTGAAAAATCCACACCCATCTCTTTTGCCAGATGAAGATAATATGTACTTGATTTATCGTTTGCTGCCATGCCGGGCAAGCCAGTTCGCAAGAAATTTCCGAGGTTATAAGCTGCGATACCATCACTCAGGGAGATGGCCTGCTTCAAGTAAGCAAGCACAAGGCTACCGTCTATGTCCATGTTGTAGCCAGTTGCATGAATAACGCCCGCCATGCCCAATACCTGCGCATGACTTTTGTCCAGTAATTCTTTTATGCAATTGAGCGCTACAGGTCCTTGCCCCCTGAGCAGTGCATATGCTGCGTTTCGCAATACGTCTTGATTGACAGCCGTACCGTATACATCGATGAAAGCCTGGTTTGAACGCCAGTCCTTTATTCGAAATTCCATGTTGGCTCTGGCAAGTCGTCCTTCGGAGTCGTAAGATACTTTGACGATTGGTGCTGCGGAACCGCTCCGGATTATTCCTATGAATTCTATAGGGCTACCCCAGCATTTTTCGTGTTCCAGTCTTATGTTTGCATCCAGTCGTACATAATTGCCCGTTCCGCAAGTGAGGCATTTGCAAGCTGTGCGCCTGTGCAAGCGCAAGTTATACAGTCGCTGGAATTCCGTATCTGATAAAACCAGCAGATTGTCTTCGATTCCTTTACTGGTTTCACTGTCTCTGCACTTGCGCAGTCCGGCGGCGATGTCGAATTGCCGCAAGTCTGGCAGGTATTCTGCATAGCTTGGTCTATTACACTCAAAGCACCAGCAGTACTCTATCGCCACGGCAGTATGCAAGATGTCCAACCCTGCAAAGTAAGCGTCGAATTCTGCTAAGGGGATACGATCGAGCACTGACATGTCTCCACCTGGCATCCGGCAAGTATTGTTAAGCTCATAGTAAAGAAAGTGTTCTGGAAACGAGAAATATTCAGAACATCCGGTGCATTTCAGATACATAGCGAGCTCCATGTCTGGAAAGGTCGGCCATTCTAATGAGCGGATGCTTGCTTGCCTAGCCCATGACCTGATTAAATTTGCAGCAAGCTGCATGTTTGCCACAATGCTGTATTTTTATACTGGATTTTGTCGTCCTGAAATTTTTCAACCCAAAGAGCGTAGTAAAATATATCTGGCAGCGCGGATCATAACCGGGCTGATCCACTCCTCGGCAGGACCGTAGATACTGTTATTCCTGTCAAGCCAAATGCAAGCTAGCCTGTGCAATTAACTTGCGTAATCGTACGCATGGCTATCGTTGCCAAGCCAGTCTTTGCAGCCATCCCCCCCGCTGAGTAGGCACATTCCTTCACCTTAAATCATCGCCGTCCGGCAGGCGCGGCTAACGTCACTTCTGCAGGACTGAACAGTTTGCGTGAGCGGGCAAGGTTTCCACAGGACAAGAAATTGTAATCAATAAAACCACAAACCCCGATATATCCTCGATATAAAAGTTAGCGGATGTATAATCAAAATTCCTGTTTTTTACTATTGGTCCCTTAAATTATTTCAATTTAATGACTGGTTGACGACAGGATGACTTCCACGGAGGCGGGGTTTTGTCGGACAGCAGGACTAGTGGACTGTAACAGTGAATTTTCTCCGACATCACCTTCATGCCTTCTAATGCTTTCCCATTTGTTTTCGATTGCGGTCCATTCCATCCACCCTTTTCAGTCTGACGTTTTTTGCCGTGATGAGGGTGGTGGCGTGTCAATAATTATGGAAAATGTTCTATGAGAAAAGTCTTGAGATTATTCTTGCTGGCGTTTGCGGTATCTTTTTTTACCCACAACGCCATGGCGCAAAGCTGGCCGGTCACGAGAGTGGCGACTTCATCGGCGCTTTGGCCCAACACCAATTTATACGACGGTAACCCCGGCACCGTCTGGACCAGTAATGGCTATGCCGACCCCAACCATCAGGAATGGCTGGCTTACTGGTTTGACGGTTTTCATCCCGTCGACACCATCAAACTCTATCCGCGCTATGCGGGTGGACGCGTGCTGGGCTTCCCTACTGCATTCAATGTGTACTGGAGTGATGGCAGCAACTGGAACCTGGCGCAAAGCTATGCCAATGTCAGCATGCCGGCGGCAGGCAATTATGTGACAGTGAAGCTGCCCTCGACAGTCAATGCCAATGGCATCCAGGTGATTGCCACCCAGCTAGGGCAGGATGATGTGGGCAATTATTATTTCCAGATCGGCGAAGTCGGTGCTGCGCGCACAGACGTCGTTGCAACGGACTATTTCAACAACCCGCTCCCTGGTTCACCGATACTGACCATGCTTGATAACGCACCACAAAGCGTGTTCGTCAGCGGTGTCAGGGCGAACATGTACCGGCTCAGACGGCCTAATACGCCGGAGGCCAACCCCGGCGTGCCTGAACCGCTCGCAAGATATGGCGGCGCCATGCGCGAATGCGTCAAGATCAGGCCAAACGAAACTGCACCTGACTGGGCATGTTATTCCACCTTTCCTGCAGAGTATGAAAGCAGCGCACCTGTCCTGGCCAGCCCGCAGATGAATGCGGTCTGCGGCATACCGGCGAAGTATCCTACGCTCATTACATCATGCAGCAGTGGTCAGTGCACGTCTGAAATCTTCATGTTCGATTGCCAGACCAGCTACCCCAGCCTGGCGCCAAGCCGCTTCTTCAATACAGAAAAAAGCGACCTGAATTATGGCAACACCATTGATGACCCGGACGATTTGTCCAACCAGGGTTTCAGCGGTCAATACTACGTCACCGGCAATTACAATACAGCGCTGGAGATTTTGAAGCAGGGCCGTACCCCTATTGTCAGCATCCCGATTTTTGACCGGCCTGTTACCGGTGGTACTTATTCGCTCAAACCTGATGCAGAACAGATTCTCAACAATGTCGTCGCCCAATACCCGCAACTGTTTGCATCGGGCGCGAGGATTTCCGTTGTCGACGAGCCATTCTGGACCAATACCGGTACGGCGCAAGGTACCGTGCTGGAGAACGAAATCACTGCCCTGCGTCAGGGTATTGCACTCATGCAGAAAAAACTGCCATGGGCAAAATTCGGCCTGAACCTGGTCGGTTTGCAAAGCGTGCAGCCGCAGATGATGGATGCCATGAAAAAACTACTGACACCGACCAATGGCGTCAGTATAACCCTGCAATGGCTTTCTACCGATATCTACATCAATACGTTTGATGTGGCTGAACGCACCAGTGCTTTCAACGCAGCCAACTGGTTCGCCAACTACATGAAAACTACTGCCCCTTTCAACACCATGGAAAGATGGCTGGTGGTACAGGGTTTTGGGCCTTACACCTATGCAAACGCTGTCG
Organism: Undibacterium paludis; assembly: GCF_022568815.1. Classification (GTDB taxonomy): domain Bacteria; phylum Pseudomonadota; class Gammaproteobacteria; order Burkholderiales; family Burkholderiaceae_D; genus Undibacterium. The sequence continues at coordinate 42,565 of NZ_JAKZHX010000019.1, forward strand.
TCCCGCCCAGCTGGTCTCCTGCGATGGAAAACGACTTCAAGAGCATCATGAGCACCATGGGTATCGCCGGGCTCAACTATACCGGTACGATCGTATGGGGCTGGAACAAGGCGTCTGAAATCGATGACAGGTTTACGGGCAAGTACTTCCCGATCAGCGCCAGGCGCGTATACCAGGCGCCACTCTGCTCCACAGTCAACCTGACGGCAACCAATGTGCCAGCCGGTGGCGGTACGGTCACTGCGCAAGCCGCTTGCTCCAATGACATATCGACTTATGCATGGACAGTCAACGGCACGGCCTTCGGCGGCAATACACCGTCGATCAGCATCACGCTGACAGCCAACAGCAGCACGACGCCGATCAACTACAAGGTCTGCTACACCGCCATCAACATCGCCCACACTGCCCCTATCTGTAGCAACATGGTACAGGCTGGCGCGAGTACGACAACGCTGCCGGCTGCACCTGCCATCAGTTCTGTCACACCGGGCAATGCGTCGATCAAGGTGACGTTTACTCCCGGTTCTTTGGGTTCTGGCACACTGGTCCGCTATACCGCCGCTTGCGGCAGTATCACCGCCACCGGCAGCGCATCGCCTATCACCGTCACAGGTCTGACAAATGGCACGGCCTACACCTGCCGTGTGCAGACCACCAGCAGCGTCGGCAGCAGTTCCTGGTCGGCCACATCTGGTTCCGTCACACCGACGGCAGCGGCAACCCTGCCGGCTGCGCCTGCGATCAGTTCTGTTGTCGCTGGCAATGCGTCGATCAAGGTGACGTTTGCTCCTGGCTCTTTGGGTTCTGGCACGCTGGTCCGCTATACCGCCGCTTGCGGCAGTGTCACGGCCACAGGCACCGCATCGCCCCTCACAGTCACTGGTCTGACAAATGGCACGGCTTATACCTGCCGTGTACAGACCACCAGCAGCGTCGGCAGCAGCCCCTGGTCGGCAAACTCAGCCTCGGTCACACCAACGGCTGTCGTCTTGCCTGCTGCACCGACGATCAGCTCGGTCACTGCGGGTAATGGCGCTGTCACAGTAGCGTTCGCCCCTGGTGCGCTGGGTTCAGGCACACTGGTGAGGTATACCGCTTCTTGCGGCAGCGTCTCTGTCAATGGCAGCGCATCGCCTATCGTGGTCACCGGTTTGACCAATGGCACGGCCTACACCTGCCGCGTGCAGACCACCAGCAGCGTCGGCACAGGTGCATGGTCAGCAGCATCCAGTTCAGTCACACCGACACCGCCACCGGTCTTGCCATCGGCACCGACCATCGGCACAGCCGTCGGCGCACCTGGCCAGGGTACGGTGTACTTTACACCGGGTGCATTGGGTTCTGGCACATTGGTTAATTACACGGCCAGTTGCGGCGGCTACTTCGCCACCGGCATGTCCTCCCCCATCACAGTAACAGGCCTGCCCAGCGGCACGCCTTTGTTCTGTGAGGTGAAGACCATCACGACCGTCGGCGCCAGTCCGTGGTCTAACTGGACGAATGATCCGATCTATCCGTAATTCGTAAGCTTTGTTTGTTCCCTTGATGCCGGTGTCATTGGCATTGGCACCAAGGGAGCTTTGTTGTTTCAGGCAGGAGCGGCTTTAGCCGCGAATGGTCGCTGCGGTATGGCTGTTCGCGGCTAAAGCCGCTCTTACTTTGAGTCGGATTGTCTTGTAAAATTCATGCCTGCAATTGCACTGAACAAGCAGCGCCAGCAGGGACTGTCTTTCAGCTTATCGTCCTGATCTCAGAGCATGTCAATTCTTTCCATGCTACTCAACATGGAAGCTGCTTACTGAGTAAATCCTTCATTCAAGCCCTCGTGCGCTTTTCCAATCATCCCAATATGAGGATGGCCTCATGATGTCATTGTCAATGTAGTCAATCAACTCCAGGTAAGCTTTACGTATTTCATCGAATGACGCGGGAGTGATGAGATGTGGTTGAACCCATTGACAAATTGCATCAAGTTGCTCTGAAGTGATTTCAATCGAAATTTCCCTATGTTGTGCTCCCTGGCGAAATAGAAAGGGCAATAAAACTGGCTTAGTATCATTAGGTGAAAGATCAAATACATTACCCAAAATGATCTCAGTTTCTTCTTTAAAAAAAAGCACACTCCAGCGACTATCGCAATTCAACATATACCGTGGTTTTTCTGGTCCGTGTATCGCGATTTCCGCAAAACTAACCGCTAATGCATTCTTGCTATACGCAGGTTGCGGCTCCTTTTTTAACAGATAGCGAACGCGGAAAATACCTTCATCATCGAAATTTTGGGCTGCAAGTACTGGTGTTACAGGCGAAATTCTTGTATTGGGCGAATCATTAGTGATATCGTCAGCAGGCCCTATTATTTGAACCGTCCCGTCAGCAGTTTTTTCCCATTCGTTTAAGAAAACCAATAGTGTGTAATCTGGCCCTGTATCAGAGAATGCCAAATCACAAGCGCTTGCGGAAATTCGAGTTGACCATGGCTCTTCACCAACAATTAGACTGCTTTTAGAAAAACAATCCCTGTACGTAGTTGTGGTCGACATATGGCTTAAATCAAGCCATTTACCATTGACCTTTGCATTGAGAAAAAAATCTTTCCATTTTCCCTCATAGCACAGGGCCATTGCCCCAAGAAATAATGAGTATTCAGAAAGACTTTTCTCATCCAGTGATTCACAATATTCTTGACTCTCAAGGTCTCTTTGTACCTGTAGCTCGAGTGCAGCCAATACGGTTTCTTTAAATCTCTCTTTCGCACCACTCACCAAGGCATCTCGACTGGCTGTCAACCAAGCTCCAGCTTTTCCTGACATTAAGTTTACTGACACATTCACTTTTGGAAGAAACCCTTCCATCCCACAATCAAACTCCTGTCCACGATAATATGTTTGAAGGCTCATCAGGAAATCATCGTCAAAAGGTTCATATCGGATAGCTAATTCACAGCCATTGACACGCACAAAACTCCATTTTTTCGAAACTGTTTCTGCCGGTGGCGTTATGATCAGAAATTCCTTGTATTGTCTTTCATTCGTTATTTTTAGTTTTCCTATGATCGTCACCAGCGATTCATTTGAAAAAGTAGAAATTTGATCGGCTATTTTTGCTGCTTCATAGGGAAATTTCTCATCCAAAATCGGATCCATTGAATCAATAAAATGGGATGCAATCGAATCATAATATCCAAAAGAAACTGACCATGACTTTGCGAAAGTATCTAACTGCAGTTTAATTTCAACTTTTGTCCCATACGGGTAAGACACATCACTTTCCATCACCCTTAACATCACTAAACCCTCATGCTCCCCAGTTGGGCTATACATGATAATTTGAAGTATTTCATTGGTATAAATGCTTTTTGTCGTCAATGCAATTTCATCACAAATCAAAAAAGCACTTTGCATGCCAATACCAAAAGCACCTGATGGCTTCATCCATTCCGGCATCGTATTGATTTCACTTTGCCGCCGTGCATTTCGCTGCGACCCGCCGATTCGCAACATGTATTCTAAATCTGCCCGGCTGATCCCGGTTCCCTGGTCGGTGATGGTCAATGTCCATTCGGTCTTTCCTTGGGGTGTGCTTGCCACTGTAGGCATTTCCACCAACTCGACCTGGATAGGCAAGCTTTTCAACACTTCGTCTGCTTCTTTTGAAAACGACTGTTCCCACGTGCTGGCTGGATGTTTTTTCCCTTCAGTAACCCACAGGCGCAACAAAGTCGCATCCACAGCGTTTTGCAACAGTTCGCGTATGCATGCGAACTCTGTTCTGTAGAGATTGGTGCCCTGCAATAATTCAATCGCCTTTTCTTTATCGATGCTGAATTGGGGGCGTTCGCCTTCCCTGATGATCTGTAGCGCCCCGCCCAGCCGCACGTCAATCGTCCCAAGTGTGGGTAGCAAACCCAGTGCGCGATTGGGGACAATGTCCTGCCAGTTCGCCATCTGGTTCTGTATCTCTTGCTTGAGCCAGTCGAACCATTTGAAGGTTTCCAGATAACCATCGATGGTCTCGCATTCGGCGCTGATTTCGATACGCTCCCGATCGACGCGCAAATGACGGATGCCAGCATGTTTGTCTTCATGGGCCCGACTGAGATGTGAACGGTGATCGCCAGCAATGCGTTGCATCACCGGGCAAAAACGATTGTCATCCAGATCAAGCAGGTCACCCATACGCAAAAGACAGGCGACAAAACGAGGGTGGCAATCTTCCTGTGCCGGGCCAGCCTCCCGAAAAGGCAGTCCGCTCAGCAATTTTGCAAAAGGCATGCCATGCATCTGGCAAATACGCCCAAGAGTTTTGAACAGTCGCGCCGGGATAAGCTCGGTGCGAGGGGAGTTGATACCGGCACTGGCCCATGGCGCCTGAACCATGTGCTCGGACCGGCTGGCGTGTTGGCGGCGAAACCATTCAGCCATTAATTGACGGAACTTGTCGACCGCTTCCATGGGCGCATCAGCACCAGAAAAACACTTGGACATGTCTTTGATATCAAAGCTGTTGGCAAACCTGTATAACTCGTGATGAGAGTTGTTGCGTATGCTTTCTATGTATTGCTGGAAGGCGGGCTGGTTGATGGCATCGACCATATCTTTCTGGGGCACGACCATGCCGATATCGTGCCAATAAGCGGCCTCCAGTATCATCCATGTATCAGTTGCCGTTAACAGCTGAATGTTGTCACCAAGCAGGCGTTCAATATTGACCAAAATTTGCTTGCTGTGGGACTCATCGTGACGGCTGTAATGGGGAAAGAGGCTTCCGATTGTCTGCAAGGCTTTGGGGATGAGTTTTTCATCGAACCCCCATTGATTGACCAGCATTGCAAGGGCTGAATGCCCTTCGCCTTTTTCTTTCAGGTGATTGATCAGCAGGTCAGCCATGGATAAGTCCTCGCGGTTAAAGTATCCATGTCATCTTAAAGCCACATTGCAAATTTGGCTACTATTTCAATCTTTCTACGTCTTTCTGTGTGCGTGGTACACGTACTTCTTGGTGAAACAAGAAAAGAATGTAGCTGTCGGGCTACTCCGGCCCGCATTCTCGCAGCAACGCATGCAAGTAAAAGAAGAGTCTACATGTCCAATGCAGAGAAGGTCATTTTCAGGCCCAGTGTTGGGCTGATGAAGCCTAGCCTGGCGAGGCCCGGCCCAACCTACGGACTGTCGATGATAATTGCACTATCAAGGTAGTGCTTATACGTTCTTTTTCACCTGCATAAGTTAGTTGGCGATTACAGGTCGGGGGTAGCCCGACAGCTACTCACTTTTCTTGTCTCGCCAAGAAAAGTAAGCCAAAGAAGGCGACCGAGGCGTCTTGCCCCTGCGGGGTTCCCTTTGCTGCAAGACAAAAAATGGGAAGGCTCGAAAACTCGCTAACGCTCAAACATCGATCCTTCTTAATCCATTTTCTGCCTTGCAGCAAAGGCATCGACACATCGGAACGGCCAACGTCAAAAACAACCCCAAAGTCAAAAACAACGTCAACACAGTGGCGATTCAAATTACCTTGGATAAGCTTAATCAACGAGACTCGGCAGTTGCTGTTGCTGTTGCAGTTGCTGTTGCTGTTGTTGTTTTTGACTTTCGCTGTTCCCATGTGTAGACGCCGGTTGTGTGGTGCAGAAAATGGATTAAGAAATACCCGTGTTTGAGCATAGCGAGTTTCGGGGATTTCCCATTTTTTGTACCGCACAACCGGGAACCCCCTTTAGGGGGCGGCTACACCTGGGTCGCCTTCTTTGGCTTACTTTTCTTGGCGAGACAAGAAAAGTGAGTAGCCGCCGGGCTACCCCCGGCCTGTACTCTCACATCAGCGGATGCAGGTAAAAAAGACTTAACATGCACAATACCGGTAAGGCAATTTTCAGGCCAAAAGTTGGGCTGATGAAGCCTAGCCCAACCTACGGACTGTTGCTGTTGCTGTTGTTGTTGTTGTTGTTGTTGTTGTTGTTGTTGTTGTTGTTGTTGTTGTTGTTGTTGTTGTTGTTTTTGACTTTTGCAGTTCCCATGTGTAGACGCCGGCTGTGTGGTGCAGAAAATGGAAAAAGAAGAGCCGATGTTTGAGGTGTAGCAGGGGTTTCGTGGTGCATGCACCACGCCTGCGTAACGGCAATCGCTTGCAAGCGATTGTGCGCCCTGCAAGGGGAGCGAGTTTTCGGATCTTCCCATTTTTTGTACTGCACAACCGGGAACCCCGCAGGGGCGGCTACGCCTGGGGCGCCTTCTTTGGCTTACTTTTCTTGGCGAGACAAGAAAAGTGAGTAGCTGTCGGGCTACCCCCGGCCGGCAATCTCACAGCAACGAATGCAAGTTAAAAAGACTTAACATGCACAATACCAGCAAGGTAATTTTAAAACCCAGTGTTGGGCTGATAAACCGTTAGCCCAACCTACTATCCCCAAACACGCTCAACGTCATCTCTCATCAATAGTACGGCATACCACAAACACCACCAGGCTCCAGCCTGCGCTGGAGCGACGACAATACGTTTGCCATTAACTTCACCATCCCGCAACCCCCCGCCCCTCTTGCCAAACTGTATCCCCAAAATCCCGCCCGTCTGTATCTGTCAGCCATCCCTGCACCCGGTATACACTGGGCACATGAACATCTCCAATATCCCCTTTGGCGTGACCGACTGGTCGGCCCTGCAAAAGACTGAGCATGCCGGTATCAGCGGCAAGGCTTACTGGCGTACCTGCCAATTTGGCGACCTGCGTGTGCGCATGGTGGAATATACGCCGGGTTATGTGGCGGACCACTGGTGCAGCAAGGGGCATATCCTGCTGTGCCTGGAAGGTGAATTGCATACCGAGCTTGATGATGGCCGTGTGCTGGTGCTCAAGGCGGGCATGAGCTACCAGGTGGCCGATGGCGCCGAGGCGCACCGGTCGTCGGCGCCGCACGGTGCGCGCCTGTTTATTGTCGACTGAGCCTGCCCTCAGACCAGCATCATCCGGCTTGCAGGCAGGCGTGCATTGCCAGCGCTTACCATGTCGACAAGACTGTATGAGATTGTTAAATTGCACAAGAAAACCGTTGCCTCCAATAAATTTCGGCGTATGCTTCAAGCATAGTAAAGCAATGCCTGATACCAGATTGACGAAGCCGCTGCACAACACCGGCCTTTGATACAGCGACTGGTATGGGCGATATTCCCGTTGCCCCCTCCCTGCAACGTCATCAACTGATTCAGGGGCCCAGCCCTCCCCTTTACCTGGCTTTTAGAGAAATTACTGTTACAAGACCACCCATGTGCCTGCCTCAACTTGCAATGGAATTTGCACTGGTGTTTTTTGTAATTGAAAGTCTGTCATGAAATTCTCAAACTTGAAGATCAGCCTGCAGCTTGGCATCGCCTATGGCTTGATTTTGTTTTTGCTGACGGCTGTGGGCAGCTTCGGCATCTACAGCCTGTATCAATCCAATGAAACCATGCAGCAGGCCACAGCCGCCAATGTCAAAAAGACCGAGCTGTTGCAGGACATGGCGGCATCGGTGCATGCCATGTCACGCGCCATGCAGACCATCGCCCTGCTGACTGACGAGACAGCCTTCGGCGCGGAGCAGGCTGCGATCGAAACCGCCCGCAAAAACTATGACACGGCCTATGCCATGTTAAGCACATTGCCACTCGATGACAGGGCTACCGCCTTGCTCGGCGCCATCGGTGCTGACCAGTTTGCCGCTCAGGCCCGCTATGCCCAATTTATTGCCACGTTCAGGACAGATCGCTCCAGGGCCACGGCCCTGCTGTTGAAAACACTCACACCGGCGACTACCCAATGGCAAAATGAGATCAGCCAGCTCCTCCGGCTGCAGGAGGTGAGCCGGCAAAATGAAGAGGCCGTCGCCAGGCAGACTTACCAGACTGCGTTGACGGTATTGGCAGGCCTGGTCATCCTGGCGGTGACTGTCGCCTGTTATATTGCCTGGTCCAGCGCCAGGTCAATCACGACCCCGCTGACCAGGGCAATCCAGCTGGCCAGGAGCATTGCCTCAGGCAACCTGGGCAATGACCTGGCGATCAGCACCGAAACCAGTGCCGGACCAGGGACAAACGCCAGTGGCAGCGCAAAAACCGACAATGAAACAACCCAGTTGCTGCGCTCATTGCAAGACATGAACAACAACCTGGTACAGAGCCTGGTCGACGTGCGTGCCACTGCTACCGCCATGGCGCTGGCGTCGGCCCAGACCGCTGCCGACAACCGCACACTGGCTTCCCGTAACGAAAAACAGGCAGATTCACTGCTGGCCAGCTTCCCGGTTTTAAAAGATTTGACGGCCCTTGTTGCGCGCAATACCGAACATGCGAAACGGGCCCGCTCCGTCATCACCTCTGCTTCATCCGGTGCGCAGCGGAGCAGTTATACATTGATGCAACTGGGCCTGACCGAAGACGCCATTGAGGCATCGTCTGACAAAATCAACGGCTTGCTCGAACAGATTGATGACCTGGTACTCAAGGCCAATATGCTGGCGCTGGATGCATCGGCAGAGGTCATCGAGGGCAGTGAACAAGAGAATGACATGGCCCAGATCGCCACCCGGGTCAACGAGCTGGCGCAAAGTTCTGCCACTGTCGCCACTGATATCAAGGTGTTGCTGGCAGAGTCCGCCAGGATGTTCAATACCGGCCGCAGGCTGATCAGCCAGGCCGGCAACAGCGTAGGCGAAGTGGTACGCAGTGTGCAGGATGCTACCGTACTGATCGAAGAAATCAATGCCTCTGCCAGCCTCCAGGGTGCTGGCCTGGTACAGGTCAGGCAAACCATGGACAATGCGAATGAACTCTTGCAGCACAACGCCCTGGCGCTGGCAGAATCTGCTGAAGCAGCCAAGGCCATGCAAGCCCGGGCGCACAGCATGTCACAACTGATCGCCAGGTTCAAACTGGGCAATACAGCAGGGAGCGTGCACGTGGTCAACACTGACAGCACTGACGGCACTGACAGTCATGGCAGCAGCAGCGGCACACCGGCCACAGGCAACAAACTGGCCGATGCCGGCACCCGGTATCAGGCAGCGCAGTCCCGTCACCCCATTATCGAAATGCCCAAAAGAGCCAGACCCACCTTGAGACTGGCAGCCAGCGGCGGACAAAGACGTTAAGAGGATTTTCAGGAAGCAAGGTTATCAGCAGCAGTAGCGAGCTTGCACAGGCTGAAGGCAGACACTGCCCAGTCTGTGTTTTTTTATCTGCAGTCGATTTACTTCAGTCCTACTTTTCCCTGAACAATTTGGCAAACGGCAAAAACACCTCCTCTGCCGCCAGCAGTTCACGGGCGACTTCATTGATCTTGCGCCGGTTGGAACGCGCATATTCACGCAGGGTTTCAAAAGCGGTATCCCTGTCCACCTGGAACCGGGCAATCAGCAAACCCACCGCCATGCTGGTTTCGCGTCCGCTGGCGAGGGCGTTGGTCAGGTTGATTTCACTGCGCTGCAAACGCCGTATGTCTTCTGCGCGCGCCAGCGCCGCCGCAAAGCCCGGCAGAATCTGGGCAGGCACAAAAGGTTTGGTCAGGTAACCGATGGCGCCGTGGTCCAGCGCCTGCTTGACGACATCGAGCTCGGTATGTGAAGACACGAACATGAAAGGGATGGCCGTATGCTCTTTCAGGTTGCGCCCGACCTCCAGCCCGCTCATGCCCGGCATCTCTACATCGAGCGACACCAGGTCAGGCTGATGATCAATGGACATCTGCAAGGCCTGCGCACCCGACGTCGCCGCCATGACCTGGTAACCAGCCTGCTCCAGCACATGGCTGACCAGTTGCCCGGTCAGCGTATCATCGTCGACGATCAGGATCAGATAATCGGCGGCCTGTTTTTTGGTTTTGTCCAGGTGAGTCATGGTTCATCCTTTATGCGGGTTCTTGCCACAGCGCAGATGTCATGTTGATACATATCAGGATAACGCAGTAAACCAAAAAAAACTTGAGTTTTTGTCCATAAACGATGGATACCGATAAAGATCGCGCGGCAAACAACAGCCTGCGCCAATCCCGCACCTTGCCGGGTGGCATCATCAACGGCAAGCAGCATGCGCCTGAAAGATATGTCACCACGCCCAGTACCTGGCCCTCTATAATGGCGGCTACATCCTGGGCGAAGGTCAGAAGCCGGCATTCATGCCGCCAGCCTGATCGCTACGGCAGCCAGTCCACCTGGCTGCCGGCATCCGACCACACTGTGCCTGAGCATGGAAAGCGGTAAGACAGGCAGGCAACGCCAGACAAGATCATTAACCAGCATCAAAACGTAACACGAAAACAACAATGAATCAAAAATTAAGCATCGACGAATATGACGCCCTGGAACAACTGAGCAAACTGCCACGCAATACCAAACCCGGCGCCTGCATCAGCCGCAACGCCAAGCGCCTGTGCGGCATCAAGCTGATGGCCTGGCGCAAAGACGGCACCCTGGAATTGACCGACGCCGGCCGGCAAACCCTGTTCATCAAACAATGCATAGACGGCCTGCGCGCCATCGCCAATGACCCCAACACCACCCTGCCCGGCCCGGTCGCCACCTTCCTTGGCAAAAAAGCCCATATCGAAATCAGCGCCGACACCGGCAAGCAAGTCATCACCCAGCGCGGCCGCGAATGCCTGGCTGATATTGATGCGCAGATGAAGGTGGGCAGGTAGTCTGCCCGGTCACCGCCAAACTACCGCAGGGTGCGCCGAGCCTCATCAGGCCGGACCTCGTGGGTTGGGCCTCGTAGGTTGGGCTAGGGCTTCATCAGCCCAACACTCGGTCTCAAAATTGCCTTGTACAGTGCTGCGCATATCAAGTTTTTTTACCTGCATACGTTGATTGACGATTACAGGTCGGGGGTAGCCCGACAGCTACTCACTTTTCTTGTCTCGCCAAGAAAAGTAAGCCAAAGAAGGCGACCGAGGCGTCGCTGCCCCCTGCGGGGGTTCCCTTTGCTGCAAGTCAAAAAATGGGAAAGTCCGAAAACTCGCTCCGCTCAAACATCGGCCTTTCTTAATCCATTTTCTGCCTAGCAACAAAGGCATCGACACATCGGAACGGCCAAAGTCAAAAAACAACCCCAAAGTCAACAACAACGTCCATACAACCAGCATTCAAATTTTTGAATAAAGAGCAAATCAGCCGTTACGGGTTTGGGGTTGCCTTTGACTTTGCTGTTGCTTTTGACTTTTGCAGTTCCCATGTGTAGACGCCGTTTGTGCGGTACAGAAAATGGATCAAGAAGAGCCGATGTTTGAGCCGCAGGCGAGTTTTCGGATCTTCCCATTTTTTGTACCGCACAAACGGGGACCCCGCAGGGGCGGCTACGCCTGGGGCGCCTTCTTTGGCTTACTTTTCTTGGCGAGACAAGAAAAGTGAGTAGCCGCCGGGCTACCCCCGGCCTGTACTCTCACATCAACGAATGCAGGTAAAAAAAGATTTAACACGCACAATAATGCTGTACAAGGTGATTTTGAGACCGAGTGTTGGGCTGATGAACCGCTAGCCCAACCTACCAAGCCCTAACCTGGCGAGGCCCGGCCCAATCTACGAGGCTCAATCTAGCCAGGCCCGGCTTTACCGAGCCCTCATTCAGGCATCGCTGCCAGCCTGCCCGACTTCACGTCCGCTCCCATTACAAGCCAAAAATTTTATATCCTCTTCATAAGCAGCACCGGCATCTACCCTGGTAATTTCATCAAGTCGCAGCATCAGCCAGCGGCGGTCGCGGGAAGTCATCGTGCCAAATTCCTGGAGCAGCACGGCACCGGCATCAATGTTCTTGATCTCGCCGATGAACGTCACACCGTCGTCCATATTCTCCGTCAGAATGCTCACGTAACCAAATGCGCTATTCACTGAAACCAGCACATCGACCAGCGTGTCGAGCCGGATGACTGGCGTCATCGGGCGTGTCTGCTTTGCGTCCATCAACTGCTGTATCGATTGACGCTCATTCCCCTGCCAGCGGATGCGGGAAATGTCATCAGTCAACACTACCGCAATACCGTTTGGCAAACCGCTATCGCTGATCAGGCTTAAATAAACGAAATCTTCCGTATAGTCAGTGACAACACCCGTCAGCGACTCATCCGTTTGACGATCACGATACAGGTCAACCAGTTCCTGGGATTGTTTCAGGTATTGCAGAGTTTCAAGTTGGACCGTCATACAGACCTCAAAAAAATGACACAAGACTGACGAGATCGTCGCCAGTGAAATAAACAGACGGAGAATTTTTTCGATTCCAGACCAGGCGTCGAGTTTATCCACCATTTTAAGGGGGTATGATAAAAATAGACGATGCGTAGGGCCGGTGTCAATTGTTCCCTTACTTGAATTAGTCGGACCTCGCCAGACCAGGCTCTTGCCGGTGTCCATCTCATCGCTTGAATTTCACCTGATGCCAGATGAAATCCCAAGGGCGGTTCATTACGCCAGTTTCAATTCATTCCGCCACACAAGCCTGTTTAACCTTGTCCGTACGCAGAAAGCTTGCACCTGACGTGAAGCTGGCACGTGCACCGCAATGTGAGCTGCATCCCTCGCCTGCCGCAGACAACACAATTTGATGGCGCTTGACGGTCAGCTTGATCTGACAATTCTGGATATCTTCGTCACCTTTTCCAGGCAGGTAGGTATACACGTTGCCAACAACGGCAAACTTGCCACTCAGGCTGCATGTATGGCCATTTCCTTGCACCAGGACAGTATCAACTCTGGCCTGAGCATTGCCTGTGCTTTTGACTGTCAGGCAATCTTCCATTGTCGCATGCGTACCATTCATGAATTCGATGTCACGGCTGAACTGGTAATTGCCGTCAACCTTGCTGTCGGTCTTGCTATCAACCGGTGCGTCTTCATTCCATTGCAAAAGAAAAGCAATACGCCCGACATAAGCCTTTTCCAGACAGTGTTTGTCCTTGCAGGCATCACGCGTCATGCGCAACCAGCGTTGCTGGCTGGATTTGAGTACTTCGCTGCTATTGCTGTCTGAACTGCCTGTTTTCATCGCAGCCTTGTAGGCAACGGCGAGTTGCTCATCGAGTGTGGACAAACTGTCTGACTCGCAGATCAGGCGCTCTGCCGGTCTGGCTGGGCGCTTGTTGCAATCAAAACTGGCAGCTTGCGCTGTGTGGCAAAAAAGAGCGAATAAAGCGGTCAGTGTGCAAAGTGCTCGCATAAATGTCGGGTATCGATCAGGTATTTTTTGGATTGTGCAAGACGGGCTATGCGCACCGTACTATCACCGAAGGTATGTATGGAAAAAGCTACTCATCATACTTGATCTTCAGAATTAAGTGCAATTCAACATAGCCACATGCTCCCCTGCTCCCGCTGGTCACCTATTTGGCCGTCATTTTGTCCAACCCAAATAACATGCCAGAGCCTTGCGGCACCACGTTCGCCGGCAGGTGGCCGTCCCACTTCCTGACGGCTTCGAGCTGCGCCTGTGCCTGCAACTGGCGGATGTCGAGATCGATCTTTGCCACGGAGGCGTCTTTTGCCTTGGCAAATTCTTCGGCAGCCAGGCGCAATTGTACTGCTTCCACCACCCGCTGTTGCGCCTTCTGTACGGCCATCTGCGCTTCAAAGGTTTCGTTGATCGATTTCTGGATATTGGCGTCGGAATACGTCATGCCTTCCGAATACCCCAGGTTGTCAATGGATACGCCTTTCTTCTCGAAGGCATCCCTGGTTTCTTTAAACACCTGGGTAAAAATCAGGGCCTTTTCCTTGCGGGCGGTATCGAGGTCACGCGCGCCAAATTCACGCGACAGGGCAGCCTGGACATATCCCCTGATATTGGTGTCGGCAATCACCTCCAGCGGGGTACCAGCGTAGTGATAGAGAAACTTGGCGGCTGAATTCTCTGGTATGGATGCCGTCAGCACCACCCCTATGCTAAAGTCTATGCTCTCTTTTGACTCGACTGAAATCGCCTGGTTATGTGGGCTGGTGCCCGTTTTTTCAGAACGCGTCCATTCGCGGGTGACCGGCTTGCGGTCCACCATGATCAGCTTTGCAGCCGGTACCGTGGCCGCAAAAAAGTTGGCGCCGGCAACGCTGACATAAGGGATGACGACACGCTTGGACGCCACTTTATTTTCGGCCAGATACTCTTCAGACATGAAGGCTTTTTGTGTTTTGCTGTTGCCATCGAGCTGGATCAGAAAAGCCGTTTCATTGGGCTTGATTTCAACAATATCCTGCTTGCCGCAAGCTGCCAGACCGGCGGTAAGACACATGATGGAAATGCTGATCAATTTTTTCACGATAATCTTTCAATTCAGGTATGTTTGCTATTTGCACGAACAAGCCCGTGCAAACATATAAAGCAAAAGCAGAAAGCTAAAACAGGAAACTAAACCAGATAAGCAATTCGTCTTTTTGAGGACTTATCTGGAGCGCCAGACCAGGTAAATGACAACCACAAAAAAAAACGAGATACCCGCCGTTGCCAGCGATGCGACCGACATGACATTCATCGATTCAATAAAACTCAGATTGCTGGCGTCCAACTGCAGCACCGTCGCTGCACCCACTACCGGGGACAGCACAGAACGCGCCAACATGACAAGGCCAAACCAGGCCAGCAGCAGTATGCCAACAAGGAGGTAGCGTTTTTGCTTGTTCATACTTCACTTTCTATCAATGGAACACGAGTGGATTGTCATTGTCTGACCAGGCGCAGTTCTTCTTGCGACCTGGTAAGAAGAGTGTAGTAGCGGGTAGCGAAACATGTCGTAAAGACTTGATGGATACGCGTAAACAGCCTGTAAACAGCAGCGAGGGGAACTGGCGCTTGAGTCTGTTAAAAGAGTGCAGCCATGCGAGGTGATTGGCGTTTTTTAGCGGGATGCCCGTTCATGACAGTCACAAAACGGGCACATCGTCGGCCTGAACAGGCGCAGAGGTCAAGGGCTAACAAGGCCATGTCAAGGCAATATCAGGGCCATCTCAGGACTTGTGCTTACTCGTGCAGGACTTTGTCTGCCCTATCATGCACCGCTGAAAGCCGCGATGACTGCCGTACGCGCGCGACGATAGCGCAGATGACCGCGCACAGCGCAAAAAAAATGAAGCCTGTTGCGCAGACAATGAACAGCATAAAAATACCTGTGCCGCAAACGAATCCACCATTCTTGCTTTGTTCATTCGCCCATACTGAAAATTGCCAGTATTGGTAAGCCCCAAAGACGATGGGCAGCAAGGACATCATGCCAAATATCCTGGACCAGCCGCGCCATGTTTTAAAAAGTGTCGCCATTTTCACCAGAAATTTTGTTCGTTTTGACTGACTGGGATACTCTAACATATGGCGTAGCGACAGGTGCCGCTGCATTACTTTACAAGGCGACGAGCCTCTATATCCTTCTTTCAGCACTTTTATCGGCCTGCGAAAAGGCAAGCTTTTGCAGCAAACAAGACCAGGCCAAGAATACGCAGGACGGAGCTCCCCATAGGGGATGGCACTGAGCAGGGAGCCAACAGAGACACTTATGACACCTTAAATCTCCACCTCAGTTATTATCGATTAGTGCTTTTTATCTTTACTACTTTTGGGATCGTTGCCATAGCTGTCACTATCCCGAATCTTACCATTCCTGCCGTGAATCACCACCTCAACATGGTCCCGTTTTGCTTTGACTACGGCGCGGTCAATTGCTTCTTTCTGTGTATTAGTCTTGACACCAACTCGTGATGCGCCCTCCGTTTTTGTTGCCCAGCCATCACCGTGTGGAACAACGTGCACGTCTTTCTTTGTCATGATTACCTCTCCGTTAAATACTGCAGGAAGTTTGAGCATTTATTAACAGCAAATTCATCATCTATACAATCGTTATACACTTTTTGTCAGGAATCTTGCTGAGTCAACTAGGCTGCCTTTTTCCCTTTAAATGGAAGCTGAAGCTCTTCTATGTCATATGTGAAATCCAAAGGGATCTGGATAGTTGGCTGCGAGGGATCTTTAGCATTGTAAACATCCACATCTGTTTTCAATTGAAAACAGTCGCCAACGATTTGTTGCCTGCGTTGAGAAAATGAGCGCACAAAGTGCTCCCGAGGTGCACGCACGTCATCAATGTCAGCCCATAGTGACTTGGTTTTGTTCCCCTGTTTAGTCCGTGCGGCATGTTTTGCCCGATAGCGTTGACCGTCTTCACCAGTACGGTATTCCTCTCGACAAACTTGTGAAATATCAGTCGCGATCGCATCAATGACAGTCTTGAGGTTTGGTTTATGCAAACCGTTCCGATATGCCCACTCTGCTACAGCGTGGGGATCAAACAGGCCATTATCACCAACTTCATTTTGATAGCGTTCCAGATAAGCTTTTACTTGGTTTGCATAAGCTGACATTAGACCTCCTATTATTCAGAGAACGTCCCCCATCCGTCTGCATCACCGGACAGGAGAACATGTGTACGAACTTTGACTTGATGTTTGCGAAGAAAATCATGTCGGTTTAACCTACGTTGCAACTGCCCTACTACCAGTCCTGGATGAAGATTGAGCCGTTGTGCAAAAGCAAGTACCTTTTGTTCAGAAAAGTATGGCTGAACACGCGCAACAAAATTTTCCAATTGACCTGATGGCACACAAAAATCTGCGCCGGCTGCATTAGCACGCTTCTCGCATTCTGATAGTGCTTCAGTTTCTGCACCTACATCACTATCGATTATATGTTCTCCATTAATTCGACCATCCTCTTGGAGGACATGCTCAATCTCGTGGCGAAGTACAAACCAGAAATTATCGATCCGATCATATCGCAGGGTCATTCCGATAACTGGTTTGTCCTCATTTAACCAAAAACATGCACCGTCAATTCTTGATCCAGATATCGACTCGACAAAAACTAAGCGCACACCCGCCTCCGCCAGAATTCTTGGAACATGTCGAGCTTCCTCTGGTGCAAGAAGAAGTGTCCTGAGTTTTTCAACTGCGTTTACTAGTTTCGGACGTGAATAAGCTGGAATTACTTGTTGAGTTGCCATACTTCGAACTCGGTAAAGCCATGCCAGCTGCAATGGATTGACATCCATAGTTACGTCAGTTTTCTTCGCATAATGGGTAAGAACTGGCTGATCATCCATTCCATTTATGTCGAAGAACTCACAGAAGCGTTGCTCAAGTACCTCTATGCTTTCACTTGCCTGAATCCATCCGCGACGGAACATTTCTCGTACAGGAAATTTTCCATACAACCGAGCTTTCCTTGCTACTTGATTATCGGTAGATTTCACTTTGGACAATTGATACTGACTTTCCAAACTCATCCAATATTCAGCAGAAGTACCGAAAGCATCGGCTAAGCCCCGCGCAGTTTCAGGGGTAACTGCACGCTTTCCGGATATAAGTTCGCTGACGAGTCTTGGTGGCCGCCCCAAGATGTCGGCGAGTTCCTGCTGGCTCCATTCTCGTGCTTCCAACTCTTCACGCAGGAACTCGCCTGGGGGGAATACTTCTGCAGGCACACGTGCATTCATGATTTCTCCAAATCTTTTTTAGTGGTAATCGACTATCTCAATTATTCCAATGAGCTTACATGGGTGACTGCCACGAATCTCAAGGATCAGACGCCACTTTGAATTCAGTCGGATTGACGACTGCCCATCCCGGTCACCTTTTAGTTTTTCAAAATGTAGTGATTTCAAAACGTAAAAGTCGCGCTCATCCCGAAAACCGGCTATCTGTTGCATACGCTTTCGGAAGGCACTGACGACTTCTTGAGAGTGCCCTGCCGTGAACTGGGCGTCAGTGTAGAGCCGCTCCAGATTCTTGTCATCGAATTCAAATTCCATGCCCCACAACTCCATAGTCTATAGCAATTACCAAATAATTGCAAATCCATCTTTACACGTGGTGTAAAGATGGAACAATTATATTATAATTTCATATAAACGTGACAGTCGTAGGTCAAAATGTATGCTTTCGATCAAGAAAGGCTGGAATTAGTGGGCGCCAAGTCTAATTTCCCTGAATAAATCCATGGGTTGCGTCGCAAATTTGGTCAAGCCTCTAGCATTGTCATGACAACAATTATTTGCTCATTAACGCAAATAATTGTACTAAGTGAGTCAGATCCCATCACAAATTCACACCCCGCAATTCAATCAGGTATTGCAATTCTTCCTGCGCATTCTGGAATGCCTCTTGCGGGTCAAGTTTGGGGTATTTCCAGAAATTCATCAGACCCAGGTGTTTGCAGATGGCCCAGTAGGTCCAAGGTTGTTCCAGCCGCAGGTCGTTGATGAGGGCGTCGACTTCCTTGATTTTCTTTTCACGCTCCATGTCCCAGACGGCCTGGCAATCATCGGAAGCAACGCAGAAATTGCTGAGGGCGTTCTTGCCGATGATGCCACCGCCTATGCCGGTGTCGCGGGCGATTTCTGCGTGGTTGTTGTTCATCCAGAGTGCCCATTGATCGAGCCAGTAACTCAGTAGTTCGCGCTTTTGCTGTTCTGGTGTCAGTGCTTTTTTGCTGGTGGTGAAATAGCTTGGACGTGCGTTCATGCTTGCTCCTTGTTGTGTTTTGTCGATTGCTGCCTGTTGATACGTAATGCTGCGAATGCAGTATTGCGTGGCGTCATGCGCCTGATGTTTTTTAAAGACTTCTGCGTCAAGAGGTCTTTACGGAATTCAAATCATTTTTCGGTACGATCCCCAGTCAAAGACGATGGCTTTGCCGCCGCCTTCGCGCAGCCTGTCCATGACACGGCTGCCGAGGTAATCGTCGAGGTCCTGCAAACCCAGGTTGCTGATGAGGATGCTGGGTTTGATCAATTCATAGCGGCTGTTGATGATGTCCGAGAGCAGCATTTTTTCTGTGTCGCTGCCGAACTGCACGCCGATTTCGTCGAGTATCAATAAATCAGGTTCGGTCAATTCCTGTATGACCTGATCTTCAGTTTTTTTGCTGTCGCGATGATAGGTGTCCTTGACCATGCGCACTGCCCGCAGCACTGAACTGAACACGGCCTGCCTGCCCTGCGCCATGACCTGCCGGGCGATACCGCAAGCCAGGTGGGTCTTGCCGGTGCCGACGTTGCCGCAAAATACCAGGCTGCGGCCGGTCTGGCAGGCAGCATCAAAATTGTCGGCAAAGTCGATGCAGATGCGCAGCGCCTTCTCGGCAGCCGGGCTGGGCGGTACATAATTTTGCAGGCTGCGGTCGGCAAAGCGTTGCGGTATGGCGGCGCGGCCCAGGCGTTTTTTCCAGATCGACTCTTGCTGTTCCCTCCGCTGGGCGATGATGGCCTCGCGCAGGTTTTTCTGGTCAGCCAGGGCCAGGCATTGCACGCAGCCTGACCAGTAATCAGGCTTGCCAGACTTGTGCGACTGCAGCGAATAAGCCGTGTATGCGCCATGTTGCGGGCAGTGGCGCTGCTCGCGACTGAGTTGCACACCGCCGACACGCATGAAACCGTCCTGCTCAGAATGAACCATCTTCTGCTATCCCCTGGTGGTAGTCGATCTTGTCAAAATTCTGGTACTTGCCGGCCTTGCCGCCATGGGCTTTTTTGCCGGCAGGCGCCTCCCTTGCTGCTGCGCTCCAGTCTTCCTTGTAGTGCTCATCCGGCCCCAGGAAATTGACCGCGTTCTTGATGAAGCGCTGCTCGGTCTTCATGGTTTCGACATAGGCGACATAGCTGCGTACACCGGCCAGCATGGTCTTGCTGTCCACCCCGTCCTTGATCCTGGCCTGCCAGGCCTTGAGGGCGGCTTTTCTCCCGCCGCCCAGGCGTGAGGGATAGATTTTCCAGGCGGCGTCAAAGTCAGAAATATCGGTATTGACGACGGTGGCAGATTTTTTTGGAGATGCTGATGCGGGTGTCTGTCCATCGATCGCGGCCGGGGTCGGGGCTGGCCCCGGCTCCGGTGGTAGAGGGTTAAGGGAATCAGGAATCAGGTTAAGGGAATCAGCAGGGCTCGTTCCGGAATTTCCGGGGCTTGTACCGGAAAAGCCGGGGCTTTCTCCGCCTTTGTCCGGTGCAGGTATTTTGCTTGCGGTTTCTTTGTGATGCGGGTTCTGGTGCACATGCCATTTGCAGATCTGGATATAGTGCTTGCCATCGACGACATAACGGTCGATAAAGCCGTGTTCAGCCAGAACGTCCAGCAAGACATCGATATCGCAATCGTCATACGGCAAGACCTGGGTCTTGATTTTTTTGATGCGGTCTTCCAGACGGCCATCCCTGTCGGCAAGCGTCCACAGACCGGCAAACAATAACCGCCCGAGCGGCGGTACGTCGGCCAGATCTTCATTGTAAAAAAATCCGGGCTTGATATTTCTTGAACGTGCCACGACTGATTCCTTATTGATTTGAATGATTAAATACTTTTTGTTGCAGAGACCGGCTTGGTGAGCTTGTGCTTTGCAGCCTTCATCGCACCTCGGCAAAGTTCACAGTAGCGATACACAGGTTCATTCTTCGCATTACAGAACTGGCGTATCGAGCGCAGCTGGCCACGTCCGTGGCGGCAGCGCGGGCCTGTGCATAATCTGCGGGCGGTGACGGTGTGGACGGGCGACAGTTTCTGGTTGGCCAGGTGTTGCCAGGCTGTGGTGGCGGGTGACTGGCTCAGCATGCGCACCCCGCTGCGATGGACTGTTTGCCACCGATGTGTTTGCAACAGGCGTACAAAGGCAACAGGCGTGCGCAGGGCGACACCTGACGGGTAATGTCATGGTTCATTGTTGGTTCTCGAATTGTGTTGGTTTAACTGGCTGGCAGAACGTGCTGCATGCGTGTCAATGCGTGTAAAGCGAAGGTGCAGGATGGCAAAGGCATCAGCTGCTTCACCGTATGCGTTGTTGATATGCGCAAAAAAAGGTCTTGCGCCCGATCACTACATGTTTTGTCTGCACGGACACCGCCATGCAAACAGCTTGAGGTTGATCACAATGCGCGGGCTTTACCGGCCCGGCGGTTTCATATAGAACGATGCGCAGTGGAAGACGGGCGGCACCGTGTGTTGTTTACTATGTTCATCCTTGTGCGGGATGCTGTTTTTATAGGTGGCCAGGTTTATTCATCCGCAGCCGGGTCGCAGATTGGGCTGTAACTTGCCCCGACCCGCTCTGCGCCATGCTCGGACAAGACCCTTTAAGCCTTATTCATGTTGCATCAATTGTATACGGATTCGTATTGTTTGCAAAGTTTTTTGTATTGCCCTTGGCAATTTCTATTCAATAACGCATAATGCTTCGTATGGACGCGAAAACTAATATCAAATACCTCATGGACAAGTCGGGCTTGAACCCGACTTCTTTGGCAACGGCGCTGGAAAAGATGTTCCCTGACGAGGTCAGGGTGCCGCAGGCCACCATCTTCAGGATCGTGGAGGGCATCACCAGGGACCCGCGCACGTCTTCACTGGCGCCGATCGCCAAGTTCTTCCAGGTCAGCCTGTCAGACTTGCGCAGCAAAGACCTGCGCACACAGGATAGTGGCATCGTCACGCCTGTACCAGATGAAGGCAAGGGCAGCATGGCCGCCATCAATTACTATGCGGCCAAGGGCTCATGCGGCGGCGGTGCGCACAATGAAGAAGCCGAACCCAAGGGCCAGTTGATCAAGGAATCGGGCTTTTTCAAGAAATACGGCGTCAAGCCAGAGAACCTGGCCGCCATCTACGCCGACGGCAGCTCCATGGCCGACTTTATCGTTGATGGCGACATGGTCATCATCGACAAGACCAAAACCGAACCGCAAAGCGGCAAGATTTTTGCCATCCAGCACCCGGACGGCCTGCGCATCAAGCAACTGCGCCGCGAAATCGACGGCACCTGGGTACTGGAAAGCCGCAACCCCGACAAACGCGCCTATCCAGACGAACGCATCACCCCAGAAAACGTCGGCCTGCTGAAGATCATCGGGCGCTTTGTTTACCGGCAAGGGGGTTAGTCACGTCTGTTGCTTTTGGCCTGTTATTTTTGCTGATGCATGCTGGCAGGCTGGAATGAGTGCAAATTTGCTATCACCCTGACCTCTTTCACGGCATCGGTGGCATACTATGGCGCAATTTCACTGCCATGTTGCTGCCCATGCTGACGACACTCGACACCACCCTCACCACCGCCCGCCTGCGCCTGCGCACCATCACCGAGCATGACCTGGTTGACCTCTACCAGGTGTTTTCTGACGATGAGGTCACCTACTTCCTGCCCTATATCACCTGGACCGACATGCTGGCCGCCAAAAGCTGGTATGCCCGCGTGCTCGACGACGCCGCCGCCCGCAGCGCCCTGCAACTGGTGCTGGAAGAGCAAGCCAGCGGCAAGGTGATCGGCACCATCATCCTGTTCCGCTTTGACGCAGAATGCGCGCGCGCCGAACTCGGTTATGCACTCAACCGCGAATACTGGCACGGCGGCTACATGCGCGAAGCCCTGCAAGCCCTGCTGCCCCACGCCTTCAATGAACTGGGCCTGCACCGCATCGAAGCCGAAGTCGACACCCGCAACGCCCCCTCCGCCAAACTGCTGCGCAGCCTGGGCTTTAATGAAGAAGGCCTGATGCGGCAGCGCTGGAAGATGAAGGGGGAGTATAAGGATACGTGGTTTTTTGGGATGCTGGCGGGTGGTGGTGAGCAGGCCAAGTCTTGAAATGGCTTGCGACAGGTATGTTTATGCTACCGCCGCCGCACGAGATGACAAGTTGCGGTAGAGAATGTTCGCGGCCAAGGCCGTTCCTGCGGGGAGATACAAGGGAATAACCTTATTCGTTATCGCACCTGCTGATCACCAGCACTTCTCAACAAACTTATGCCTTGCCGCAATGAATGCGCTGGCATCAGACTAAAAAACCGCCATACTGAACGCATACGGCAAAAAACAAACGAGAGAATTAAGCTTGAGATCAAACACCATGCGGTCTACAGCAGCAAGCGACAGGGCTACACAGATGACAGGCTTCGCCCTGCTTCTTGCATGCATCACAATGCCAGCTTTCGCACAAGGTGGCATGGGCGGAGCTGTGGGGGGAATTTTATTGCTCGTCCTTGGCGTGATTGGCATTATTGCTTTTTTGATGCTCCTAATCATTTGGAAGATGTTCGGCCCAATAGTTACTTCTATTATTGTGCTCGCCATTGTTATCAAATTCGTCATGTGGACTAATGAAAATGCAAATAGGGACGCTGCGCAACATGCCGAAAATGTCGCTCGTGAGCAAAGCGTTGCACAACGCTGTCTGTCCCAAGGCGAAGAAAAGTTCAATATTGATCTCAAGGGCACAGAAAAAATCAGATTCTCGATATCGGACAAAAACCACGAACAGGGCTCAGCATGGCTGGACCCAAAGTGGCTGCCGACAGATTTTGTTCTCAGTACAAAAGAAGAAGATGAAAAGCGGGATACGGACATTGATGTTATGTTAACCTACGAAGCAGGTACTATCGATATCGAAGTCAAGCACAGCCGTGACGGTAGCACTGTCGCCCACAGGAGAGATGTGCGTGTGGATCGCGACTTCTGTCTTGGCCCCAAGCCAACTGAAGGTATCGTTCACTTCCTTCGCAAAGCGTTGAACAGGCCTGACTTTTATCGTCAGCCTCAGCAAAACTCCATCAGAACCGAAAACCCGTTTCACTACATACCAGTGGTCGCAACGTCAGCCCCGCCAGCTACCGGGCAATTTGAAAAAAAAGCCCTGCCTGAAGGGCATCGCCCCAATAATATTGACTACTCGAAGTTGCTCGCGCAGCTTGCCCAGTTTCCTACGTGCCCGACCAAGGACATTGAAAGCTATAGAACCGTAGCCACCTGCCTTGGCGAGACTGCAGATGAAAACAAAATTACATTAAGTAGCCTGAGTGCTGTGATTACATTGGACAATTCCTGGCTCACCTTATCCCGAGTTATAAAGAAAAATGCCGCGCTTGCCTCTTTATTGGTCGAGCAACGGAACCAACAGGGAAAACCACTTTCAGCCTGGGTAATCAACTTCCCGCTCCAATCAGACTCCCTTGACGGAAATACGGATTTCACGGTCAGCGACATCAGCTTCGAGAAGAAAAAAATGACATTGCATATCAACTGGAAGCGTAACGTCAGTTGGTCAGAAAATTACGACAGACAATTATTTGAATGGCTTGAGCGGCGATCCACCATCAGCGCCGAGTTGCCGGGGGTTCAGTAAAACCGCCGGTCAGTCATAAACTTGTATCAAGCTTGACCATTTTACCTGTCCCTGCTTCGAAAAAACGCTCTTCACAAAGCAAGATTGACGGGAAGACTGCGTTCACTCCATCAATCACAAACAATACGATACCTAATTGTATATTCCCCTTTCCGTCTTATTTAACTTTCCATATAACCAATAATTCCATACGAAACCATACCTTTTAATGCATTTTCGTATTGACATGCATTATACAGAAGCGTATAGTTACACACATGGTCAGACAAACAAAGGAAAGCGACAAATGAGCACGCAAACTTATTTTGGATTACCCAAGAGCTACTACGCCCAACCTGCTGCTGCCTCGGCTGCGGTACTCATCAACGGGCAAAACCTGATTGACGCGTTTTCTGAATGCAGCATGGAACAATGCGACAAACTGGCCAGCCTGCTTGACCAGGGCAGATATGAAAACTTTGGCCGCATGATGGCCAAGGTGCTGCAAGACTGGCAGCAATAAACCCGACAAACTCCTGCGCCGCGTGCGCCATCCACACTTGATACGCTGGTGAACCCGGTCGCGAACGGGGGCACACGAGCCGGGGTCAGCGCCCGGCACATCGACGCGCTGGCCTTGCCCTGCAAATCTGTTGCAGATGCCCGCCGCCTGCCTTACCTGTGCCGCAAGCGTTTGCTCACCAGCAAACCAGGGGGCAAGGCGGCCGGACAGCAAGGCCAGCGCCGGCGCTGTGACAGTAATTGGTAGCAAGGCTTCATCTATGCTGCATCACCCTGCGGGCATGGCCCCACTAATAACAACGAGTACAGACACCATTGCCCGGTCCCGCCAGGCAAGGGCTGCGCTCGGCCCTTATTGATAGACATCATTATTGAGGAGCATCATGAAAGCAACGTTCAAAGACTGGATCATCACCGCCCTGGCCTATGTCGCCATCTGCGCCCTCTTTTATGCATTCAAGCAGGAAGAGGTTAACGACCCGGCCAGACTGGCAAGACATGCCCATGCCAGCAAGGGACACGACAAAAGCACGCACGCCAGCGGCGCAGCCCCGGCAGCATCCGTGGCTGTGGTGATGAACACGGCAACGAGTACGACCGCAAGCACGGCAGCAACCACAACGTCGACTGCCAGCATCAGCCCTTTTGGCGGCGACGTAGAACGCGCTCATCTGCGTCAACTGACGCAGGAAGCAACACAGATGACAGGCATGACAGCGAGCCTGCCATGAAGCACAGCCGCCAACTACGCGCCGTCGGCAATGCCTTGTTTGATGCAGCCAGCAACCAGTGCAAGGCCATCGCCTATGGCTGGCAGGCCGAGCCGCGGTATGACGCCGATGGCCGTGTCATCAATGAAGAAGCCTTGCAGGCATCGGCAGAAGCCATCGCCAATGCCCGCCTGTGGGCCATGGCGCCGGATTTGCTGGACAAGGCCGTCAGTCTGGCCGCCAGGCTGCCGCAAGACCCGGACTGGTTTGCCGCCAGCGAAGCAATGGCCCTGCGCCAGATCATCGAGAAAGTGAGCAACACATGTCATGCATGAACACCAGCCTGCGCACCCGCATCAGCATTTTCTTTGCCGTGTACCGCATGGCCAGACGACTGGGGCTGCCGCGCCTGGCCGCCGTCAAAAGAGCCATGCAGTATTGAGTCGAAGCAGTACAAAACAAGCATAAAGCAGGCACAACAACCGTAAAACCGCCGCAAGTTTGCGCCCGCGCGCAATTGCCCCTACTATTAGTGCATATCAGCAAGGTGACACCATGGCATCAGTGAACAAAGTTATCCTCATCGGCAACCTCGGGCGTGACCCGGAGATACGCTACACCCCCAGGGGTGAGGCCGTCAGCAACATCGCCATCGCCACCACCGAAAACTGGAAAGACCGTACCAGTGGCGAGCGCAAGGAACGGACAGAATGGCATCGCGTCAGCTTCTTTGGCAAACTGGCTGAAGTCGTCGCCATGCACCTGAAAAAAGGCGCCTCCATCTATGTCGAAGGCAGCCTGCGCTCACGCATCTATAAAGATCGCGATGGCACAGAAAAAACCGTGGTCGAAGTACGTGCCGACAGCATGCAAATGCTGAGCTGCCGCCCTGCCCAGCCAGGTCATACAGCGCAAGCTGCACCAGCCACACAAGCCAGCCACCAGCAAACCCAAGATGCAGTCAAGATCGACGCCAGCCTGGGGCCAGCCCATGCCGCCTACGCCCTGGCGCAGAGCCTGTCGCACAAGGCAGCAGAAGACCGGGCCGAAGACAAACCGGCAGCAGATGACAACAGTCATCACTTGTACAGCGGTATCGACATGCCCGACGACATTCCCTTCTAAAGCCTTTTAAAGCCTGACAGCGCAGCCCCAAGCCCCCATGCGCTGACACCCTCCCCTGACAACAACATCACAGCCTGGCGCCGCCAGGCAGGGGCTGTTTTTGCCTGCTTTTTACAGGCTGGCAAGCGCGGCCCGCATCCGCATCAAGTACCAATGCACAGACAAGCCAACTGACAGATAAACAAACACAGGAGCACAGATGAAAATCGATATCGCCCAGCGTTATGCCCAGGTTGCCCAACTACTCAGTGACAAATTTCTCTTCACCGAAGAGATACAGCACGCACTGCATACCTCCAACAACTACACACGCAAACTGCTGACCGACCTCTGCTATTCCGGCCACCTGGTGCAGGAGCGCGTGCGCGTAGCGCAAGGCCGCTTCCGCTCGCGCTTTCGCTGGCAGGCAGGCAAAGCCATCCCGACCAGCTTCACCCGCCAGAACATGGTCCCCAAAAAACAGACCATACGCCGTACCGACCCGCTGATGATCGCCCTGTATGGCGAAGCGTGAGTAGCCATCAGCGACCCAGGATAACAAACCAGGACTTGCGCAAAACCACTCCAAAGTTTGCGCTTGCCGTACTTTCCAATTCGTCCTACCCGCGCAGGCGGGTATCCATGCCTGATCAGCCGCGTCCGTCTTACTGTCTGGCCGGTTGTTCAACGATGGATTCCCGCTCAAAGCACGCGGGAATGACGGTTTTGCGTGCATCGCGCTCATCAAGATGCATGCATGGCCGACGCAAAAGCCATCTAGGGCAATTTCACGTAAGTCCAACAACTAACAAACAAACTCAATAGGAAAACATCATGCACAACCACACCGCCCCCAACAGCAACATCGACCAGGACAGCAACCACAACCCCGACCAGCAAACCTATGCCAGCGCCGCCCTGGAGACTGGCATCAGCCCCCTACGCGCATCCTGCCAGCTGCAACCCTGGAGCCGCACCATCCACCTGCGTCTGGCACGCCGTCACAAGGGCAAACTGCACACCGCCAACCGTGTCACCTTCAGCGAAACACCCGAAGGCCAGGCCGGCAACCCCGCGCTGGCAATGCAATACGAAGACGCCCAGCAACTACTCGACGAACTCTGGGCCTGCGGCCTGCGCCCCAGCGAAATCCTGGCCCAGCAAGTCACCAGCAGCACCAACCACACCGCCGTACTCGCCGCCACCGAGCGCCATTTAAAAGACATGCGCGACATGGCCTTCTGCCTGCTCGGCGGCAGCAATTGCAACAGGCTTTAGCCTGAATCAAAAACCAACAAGGAACAACCATGGAAAGAAGTAAAAGCATCCTCGGCCGCGATGGCTTGTATTGTCGCATCCCTTATTTTGATGAATTCGATGACAGCGGCAATCAGCCCTATGGCGACAGCATGGCTGACGAGCTGAAACTGTCAGCGCAGCTCGGTCCGAACATTCCCGTCTTGCAAGAAAACAGCAACATAAGCAGGAGTGGTAATAATGAGGACTACTACAGACAACCACCTTTCGCCGATATAAGTAACTGGCTCTACCCGATAGACGCCGATGTCAGATTGTCGGTGAGGAATGGCAACTTCTCTGCACCAATGGCAAATGCAGGCAGCTTTACTCTTGAAAACCTGCAAGCCAGTGCACCGTTAAGGGATGTGCTATCGCGTTCAGTGCCGGGCAGTACTGAAACAAACAATGAATTTTCTGTGGCACAAGATTTAAAAAAACGAAATACCGGACTACTCAACAGATTTGATTTTACGACACCACAGGAAAATCGTCCCGACAGCATTAACCCAGATGAGCATCAAGATCGTAATTCAGCATATACCTCAGACATCGCGAATAAAGGGCCAAGTTATTATGAAGAAGATTTAGCACGTGCGATACGTTTAGCGAACACAGAACGATATACTGACGGACCGTTTCCCCCCGTCCTTAGTCGTGCTGCCTATCCAACAAGCATTCCGACACTTAATGACCAGAACAAAGATTCGAATAGAGACGTGACCACGATCAGAAGTAAACCGATACGCTTTCCATCTGATAGTGCGTACAAAACCCCTGTTTCGTTCAGTGACGCACTTTTTGATTGGAAACGTAAGAATTCTCTGACAACAGATGCCATACCAGCATTAAATTCTGAAGAACGACCAACTGCAAATCAGACTCACAGTAAAACTCAAATCCCCCCTGATTTGGCAACATCTCTGCCATCTGGACGTAGTCGGACGCAGGGAATTCTTATGCAGAAATTTCCAAAGTCCTGGGAGTGGGCGATGAGCCAGATAGGACCGGATTTATCGCGTGGCGAGGTCGTTGATGCAATGGCGAAACTGTACGGCATCAGAGGTGCACGAGGTGTATCCTATACAAATGAAGAAGCAAAAATTGCCCGACAAAGAGGTGAAGTGGTCATTGCTGGTGGAAACGGCGGGTTTTATTACCAGTCAAACCCTAGGCCCGAAATTTACGATAAAGTAGTACAACGCTGGAATGCGGGCAGACTGGATAATCAAGCACTTATCTCTGAATACACTGGCTTAAATCGCATCACAAACGAAGATATACAAAGCAACGTGATGATCGGCATGCCGGGTGGTTGGGGGATGGGTAATAACGTGCCTGTTTTCAGACCTACTACTGTACCAGCTCGGAAAGACTTCTCATTCAATGGGCTTAATAAACTTGATGAAATGAACACGACGAAAAGTACAGGAACAAGCGTCGGGGATCTGAGCGGAATGACAGGAGATACTATCGAGAACCTAATCAAAAACATCCCTCGAAATGCAAATATGAGAAAATTAATACCTGCTCCAGGAGGGAGTCAGGTCGGCCTTGAATACAAGTGGATTGATGAGAACGGAAAAGTCAACAGATTTCGAGTGCATGACCCAGACCCCAATGCCGGAGCAGGCACAAATGCATCAGAAGGATGGACCGGGCGCTGGCAATCACAAGGCAAGTATTATGATCCTATTACGAATGACTTCAGGCATTCAAATGTTCACAAAGAAGCTAGTCCCTTTTATGATCCGACAGCGGCAAATAACACTCACGTCCCTATTCAGGCCCCTTCTGAATGGCTGATAAACTTAATGAAACCAAAACAGGGCGGACAATGAACGACTTGATGAACAGAATCAGTAACCCTGCCTGCAAAGAGCGCGATTTACTCATCGATGAGTTAAACGACCTTATTGTCTACGGGCAGGTGAATCCGACAGATCTGGAATCTATCGTGAAGCAATTAATGAATCAACTCAGACATGAAGCTGATCCAGCTGTCAATGAGAGTATATTTCATCTGCTTGCGACAGTATTCGACAATGGGGATTTTCAACACCTGATTGCTGATGAAACTGCTAAACTTTTAAACCAGCTTCCTGCCGCATGTCTGGTATATGCAATACCAATCATTGCATACTCACATCGATCAGACAAACCAGACTTATTGCAGCCGTTCATCCATGACAAAGATGACGATGTGAGGATGATGATAGCAGAGATATTGAAACACTCGAACAAGTAAACAAACACCTTGAACATCGTCTTGCCAATGCCAATGTCAATGTCAAAAGCGATAGAAGTGACGCATTTATCCAGAAGGTATATGCAAACACTTCTTTAACGGCATATCCTTTTTATCCCTGACGATTCCCTCGGCGCCTGACACACCGCCAACCGCATCACTTTCAGCGAAACACCCGAAGGCCAGGCCGGCAACCCCGCCCTGGCAATGCAATACGAAGACGCTCAGCAACTGCTCGACGAACTCTGGGCCTGCGGCCTGCGCCCCAGCGAAATCCTGACCCAGCAAGTCACCAGCAGCACCAACCACACCGCCGTACTCGCCGCCACCGAGCGCCATCTCAAAGACATGCGCGACATGGCCTTCTGCCTGCTCGGCGGCAGCAATTGCAACAGGCTTTAGTTTTAGCCTCATTCAACATCAACGAAAGAACAAACATGGAAAGAAGTAAAAGCATCCTCGGCCGCGATGGCTTGTATTATCGCATCCCTTATTTTGATGATTTCGATGACAGCGGCAATCAGCCCTACGGTAGCAGCATGGCTGACGAGCTGAAACTGTCAGCGCAGCTCGGTCCGAACATCCCTCTCTTGCAGGCAGATACTGCCATGAGCAGAGGTGGCAGTGATGAGAGCCGTTACAGGCAGTCGCCTTTCGCCGACATCGATAATCGTTTTTCTCCGGCAGATAGGGACATCAGGCTGCTAGTCAGAGATGGCAGCTCCGCCCCTGAAAATCTGCAAGCCAGTGCATCAATGCTGGGTTTGCGGTCACCTACCATGCCTGACAGCGATGAAGGTAGAGATGAAAGACCAATCAGGCCATTGGGCAATCATTTTGAAAACGATCCTTACTACACGTCTGCGTCAGATGCCTATGGGAATGCCATATCTGCGATAGAAAAAACAAAGCCGGTTACTCGCACTTTTCCGGCAAAGTCATCCAGATATGGTTCAATTCCCTTGCAAGACAGTAGTACCAGGCTGGCTGATTACGCCACACAATCATATCAGCGTGCCGCGGGCTGCCCGACCATAGACGAATGCAAACGTCTCAACGACCAGTTTCGCACACATGCGGACACATTCAATAGTGGATATGCCGCGCTCAAGGACAGCGATCAAAAAGAAGCTGCTAACGAGTATTTGCGTATGGCAACGATTGCCACGCGCGCAGCAGATTTGGCAGGATCGAGGGCGAAGTTTTTAGCACGCCCGCCAAAAAGTGTCGTACCTGGCACACTTGATCCCGATGTCTATCAAGGATCCAGCTATGTTGGTCCAAACAACTACCCTGTTCTGGACGGGTATGAACAATACAGGGATGGTGTTAGCGGCGCAGGGGTTGCTTACATTTCACCCGCTGCAATCAGCCCATGGAGCAGCCCCTTGATACGGGATGATCCGGGAACGAAAGATTATCTTGCAGATGTAGACTACCGCACTTTGCGTTTTCTCTTTACCGGCGGCGCCCAGCTTGCAACTGATGGCATATTAGGTGCTGCATTCAGTTCACTGCCTAAAACCGGATCTTATACAATCAGAGGTCCAAGGACAGCAGGTGAAAAATATTTCTCTACGGCTGAAAAATTGCCGCATGACTGGGTGACCAGGTTAGATGAAATTCGCGTATTGCCAAATCAAGAGAATGCGGAAAGCATGGCGGATAGCGCAGCGCGATATGCAGCAAAAGAACCTAAATATAAAGCCAAAGAAGGAATGGCAGGAGTCCACATCGATAAAGAAGGCAAAGTAACCATAAATTATAGCGACAAGCCACATGGAACATTAAATTTACCGCCTGAAGAACATCCATTCGTGCGTTATCTCGTCGAGCAAAACAATGCAAATCCTGAGACCAGGGGATTTGGTGGGAGGTGTGCAGAACCAAAGATTTATTCAAATCTCTTGAATAATGGTGTACAGCCTGGAGGCTACATGGGGGCAGCACAAATCCACCGGCCATTAGGTCGCATCAGAGCCGCTTGCCCAAATTGTGGCTCACTCAACAGATATTTCGGAGTAGGTTACAGGGATGGGGAATTGGGAGTAGTCCCTCCAAGAAAATCTCAGGATCCATTGAG
Source organism: Undibacterium paludis (assembly GCF_022568815.1). GTDB lineage: Bacteria > Pseudomonadota > Gammaproteobacteria > Burkholderiales > Burkholderiaceae_D > Undibacterium. The sequence continues at coordinate 74,661 of NZ_JAKZHX010000019.1, forward strand.
GCTGATCAGAAGCATTTGTCCCAATTGTGGATCGTCTGATGGGAACTCCGGTATAACTGACAGAGACCAGTAACTGTAGAAATTTCAGTCAAGAGAAATAAAAATTTTCTTTTCGCCATGATTGCTTTTGGTGCTCATCTATTTCGGATGTCGATATGCAAGCATTCCGACGTCCGGAAAAACTTATACAATATAGACAGCCAATTCAAAAATCTGAGCAATAGCAGTGCAGGAAGCCCCACATTTCACTGACAAGGAAAAATAAATGAACGAAGATAATTCAGAATCACAAGACACTAGAGCAGACTTGATAGATCACCCGCTTGTTGGTCAATACGTGCGCAATATCAAATTCAATAGTTGGTATGCCGAGACGCCTGTTGGCAATCACAACTATCCGATTGACATAAGCGCCCCTGGTACAGCGCCGGCAGCTGCGCAAATCGACAGCATGGTCAAATTGCTTGAACACCTTCCTGACATCATTGTTTCTTCCAATTTGCCTGATGCCCCCACCGATGAATGGAGGAACAAGCACCCCGACTACCGGTTCGCCAGCGCACGAATTTCGCTTTTGTATTTGTACGAAGATGGCAGCTTTTATGTCTGTCTCGCTGCCTATCCTGAAGATGACTGGTCCCCTATATTTAAAATCTCTCCCGATTTCAAAGTTATCAAAGCTGATTGGTCTGTCTGAGGCACTCACTAAGGCGAATAATGTTTCAAGACTGGCTAACTATCTATAAGAAAACACGGGACTCTACCATCCTGAAATCCGACTGTATTTGCCCTGAATGTGGAGCCAATTCCATTGATCTTCAGTTTGTCGGGGATATCAGGGAAAGAATTGGATATCTTGATATGTGGTGCACAACTTGCCTGCGTGGCGTCCATATTTCCCGTGTTTTGATTCCAGAAGGGGAACCGATGATTTCATTTGACGACCCCATTTCAACAATGACAGATCGCATTCCAGATTTCAAGCAAATTACGCCATAGTCTGAGCCAGTAACCCACATTCAAACTCAAACCCGACAACCTGGTTTTACATCCCGGCAGTTCATCTCACCTGTATTAATCGACGACAGTGTTTGATTTATCGACGATGAAAGAATCGTCAGACAAGTGTATTCCCGGCTTCATGCCGGGTGCTGGTCAGGCGATCGTCTACGATGATGCCGCCAACGGCAAACCCGTAGCGGGTATCGCAGGGCAGTCCTGTTACGATAACTTGTGCCTCAATGGCGATTGCAAGAATTCAGGGATAAAGTAAACGATGCCACCATTCAAGGCCGCACCCTCATGGAACTTGCTGATGACATTTTGCGCGCAGAAGCAATAAACACCATACTGGAAGCAGCGTGCGCATTTCGAGCGCCTGGTACGGTGCTGAGACTCAAAAAGAAAGGGATATAATTGGCGCTCGCCAGGGCGACCTGGCGCCGGGTCCAGACGTGATCATGCTACATTACCGCAATCAACCGCACCCGCACTGCCGCCTGCTCTGCTTCTGCGCAGCGGTTGATCAGGTAGCGTACTTCGTCGATGAGGTCTTCGTCATCGTCTTCATCGACCATGGCCTGTTCCAGTGATTGCAGGGTGATCAGCAGGTCGGCGGGGTTGACCCATTTGGCATTTTCTTCCAGCCAGCTTTCGTCAAGCTCTTCTTCGCTCATGTTGAATTCGACGTCGGAATAATCGACGAATTCACTCAGGGGCTGGACTTGCAGTTCTGTGCATTGTTCGTCGATGTCGTCGAGCTCTTCAAGCAAAAAACCGAGGTCATCGGGGGCGTAGTCTTCGGGGTCGTTGTCGAGTTTGATCCATAACACCATGCTCATGATGGAGACTCCTTTGATGATTCATTGCTGGATGAAGTTTTTAATGCTGATTGAGAAAATGGTCTGTGTTATTCATGCCGACGACGCTGACGTCATGGCGCTGCGCGCTCGCCAGCACGGCGATGACTTGCTGGTAGGTGGTGAAAGGGCTGACATTGAGGTGCAGGTCCGGTTTGGGTTTACCTTGCCGAACCATCGCGCTGAAATAGCTGTCCAGCTCACTGTACGTGATGGCATGGCCATTCCAATGCAGCCGCCCGTCGAAGTCCATCTTCAGGTTGACGACATCCGGTATCTGCCCGATACCAAAACCGCCGCAAATTGGCATGCCGTATTCAATGATGTCATGCCTGGGTGGCAGGCAGATGACGAATAACATGATCAGGGCCAACAGCACGCCTATCATGGCGGTGTTGTCGAGGTTCAGCACGAGGGCGGGTTCATCATCGGCCCGGCTGGTGAATGTCGTTGAAGGATGGTGCGGGCAGGTTGTCATAAAGCAGGCATTCAGGCAGATGTAGGTGTATTGCAGGCCGTATTCGTGTTATGAGCAGACTAGTGCAAGGGCGGGGTTTGCGCAAGCTGCCGTCGATACTTTTGCGTATGCTTTCCTGGGCAACATATAATTGGATTTTGCCACTCGCTGACAAGATTTAAGTCTATGAATGTCGACTACCAACAGCAATTTGCAGAGCATCTTCGTGACCTGAAAGATGGCATGGCACACGCTGGTGATGTCGCTCACCGCATTGCTCACATCATTGCTGAGAGTGGCGACCCGCGCTTTTATCATGCGGCACCTGTTGAAGTACAGCAATTCATACAAGACGAGATCACCCGCTTCCAGAAAACGGCTTATGCAGAACAGGCGATTGCGCATACGGCGGACTACGTTGACAATACTGTCAGCATGCAAAAGTTGCTGGCCTGCATGGACGCGTCCGGCTTGATCCACAATCATGTCAGCCTGATCAGCAAACCCGCCATCGCAGGGCTGGAACATGTTGCCGACAGCGACGAATTGGCCCGCTTGCTGGACCATGACAAGCGCCTGCTTGACTGTACCGTCGTGTCATTCGCCATGCAATGTACAGATCAAACCATGCCGTATACCGGGCAGGAGCTGACATTCACCGTACTGATACAGCATCTGGAAAGGCGCTGGAGGGGCGATAGATTATTCCGTAAAGTCGTACGTCGGCAGTGGCTGGCGCATTTCAAACTGGATGGCGTTGTACTGAGTAACGCCAGCTATGCGTTTGATTCCAGCGAACCGCTGGTAAGCATGCTTGCCCTGCCGGGCAGACACCGCCTGCGCTATGCGCTGGAATTTCGTTCGGTACTTGGCGGCCAGATGGGGTTTGCCGGTAGTTGCACGGGAATAAGATTATGCAGCCTCGCTGAAATGCCCCTGCATGATGAGGCAGCATAGAGTCCAACAATCAGCAGGCAAAAAAATACCGCGGAGGGGGATAACCGCGGTAGAAAACACCTTAGGAGACATATGTCCAAGATAGGATAATCGGCAAATGTTACAAGGTAGTGACCCTCACATTTTACAATCCGTCACAAGTCGTCTCTTTTTGATACCTCAATGCGTCAATTTAGCAATGATCCAGCCCCTGACGTTCAGGCCGCGCGGGGATGGCCCGGGTGGGGGATGCCGAGTTCCTTCAGTTTTTCTGTGCGGATGTGGTAAGGGCAGCCGCCCAGCCAGGTGTCTTCTTCGGGATGGGGGAACTTGCCGGCAACAAAGTCGACAAAGCGCCTGACCTTGGCCGACAGCTGGCGGCGGCTGGGGTAGACCATGGAGATCGATACCGCGCCAAAGCAGTGCTCGGGGAAGAGCCTGACCAGCCGGCCTTCTTTGAGGTCATCGCCAAGCTGGAAGGAGGTGCGCAGCACCAGGCCCATGCCGGCCAGCGCGCATTCACGCAGGACGTCGGCATTATTGCTGAAAATCTGGCTCTGGATGGGGATGTGACGGTAAGAATCGCGCCCTACGCGTTTGTCAAACACCATCCAGTGATCGCGCAGGAATTCATAGCTGAAATTGAGGCAGCGGTGGTTGGACACATCATCAGGCGACTTGGGCGCACCATGCTGACGCAGGTAGTCGGGCGAGGCGCACAGCAGCACTTCGGACGTGGCCAGCTTGCGCGAGATCATGCTGGCGTCGACCTTTTGCAGGTCGAGGTAAAAGCCGACGTCGATGCCCTCTTCCACCAGGTCCACGTGGTGGTCGGTGATTTTGATGTCAAGCACGACATCGGGGTATTCTTTGACAAATTCGGGCAGTAAGGGTGCCAGTTGCGCTTTTCCGAAATGTGGAACAGAATAAATACGCAAGGTGCCGCTGGGCTTTTTGGCTGCATAAGAGGCAATGGCATCGGCGTCATCGATGTCCGCCAGAATATTGCGCACCCGCTCCAGGTAGACCTGGCCCGTGTCCGTCAGTGACAATTTACGGGTAGAACGGTTCAAAAGGCGCGTCCCCAGATGGCTCTCAAGATCAGCCATATAGCGGGTGACAACGGCATTCGACATGTCCAGCGCCATGGCGGCCCGGGCAAAGTTGCCCAGCTCGACGACCTTGGAAAATATCCGCATTGATTGCAATCTGTCCATTTTCAAGCCCCCTATTGTTCCTGATTCAGCAATGGTGTATTCCCAATTCTATACTTTTTTGTTGAAACGGGAACGACTACACTTGCTTCATCGGTGCAGTGCAACAAAAAAACACCCGCACCGAGCCGCTGACGACGGATTGTTTCAGTTGTTATCGGAAGTGAATTTTCACTTCTCATGACAATTGAACAAGACCAGTCGAGACGGCTTAAGCTGAAATCAAACCGAAACTTTATTATTGATTGGAATCATCATGAATGCGAAACAACTCTTTTTGGCTACTTCCCTGATCGCTTTGACAAGCACAGCCGCTTTTGCAGCCGACACCACCCCAGCCCCAAAAACCCGTGCCGAAGTATTGGCAGAATTGCAAGAAGCCCGCGCCAATGGCGAAGAAATCGGCATGGAAGGCTATTCCTGGTACCCAGCCCAGAAAGCTGCCCTGGTGAAAGCCAATGCAGAAACACGTCTGGCAGCAGAAAAAGCCAACGCTGAAAAAGTCGCCGCCAAAGCACAAAAAACCCAGCAAAACTAAGCTGTCACAGTGTTGCCAGGTCAAGATGCGTTGACCAGGCTTGACAGCAAGCAATACAGATAGCAGGACCCCAGGATCTGATCAGGATCATTGATGCACCTTGATGCATCCCGCGCAAGACGCGACAACACCCCGCACGGCAACACTGTGCGGGGTGTTTTGTTTTATTCGTCTGACACTCCCACCTGCTGCCAACCCACCGCCAACTTGCTGCCAAGCAGCCCCCCTATTGCCAGGTCATGACATCGTCTCTCACAGCAGCTTGCTGCGCAGCATCGGCCACAGCATGGCAAAGAGGCGAAAACGCACACGTAATATTAAAACATTGTTAAATTTGAATAACTAATTTACAAGCAAAATTTGCAATGCTATTATTTCCATAACATTCATCGCCAGGAACGAAGTCATACCCAGCCTTGCTTATCGCGTTTAGCCGGCCCCGTGTATTGCTCTCTTTTCCTCAAACATGAATGGTCAGAAGTTGTACAGAGTTACCCCTGCTTTCAATTCAATAAACACGCTGCAAAAACCTGTGCATGTGCCGGTCACAAAAAAGACCGGCACACGCGCATAAGAAGACTGGTTTTATGTTGTAAGAACCTCGTCTGCACTTCGACATCCACATCGGGGGCAGATAAAGAAGTCAGATCCGGGAACAAATCGATGACCAACTCCCCGATGCGCAAACATCGGGACATTACTGATGAGGAAATAATGAAAAATTCTGCCCGCTCCACTCAACTCGGTTTCAGCACCATGATAGGCTTGTCATTGGCGCTGGCGGCTCCGGCCATCTATGCGCAATCAGCGTCGGCATCTGCGTCGGCTTCCGCCGCCGCGAGCTGTCCGACAAAAGACTGGGCGAGCAAAGTCTTGCCTACATTCAGCCAGCCCAAGGCCCTGGTACCGGTCAAGGCACCACAGTCGTTCTGTGAGTTTCACCAGACCACCTATGAAAGCTTTGTGTGGGCCACAACGATGATCAACGGCGTGCCGCGCTTTTTGACCCTGAAAACCTCGGATGAATTGCTCACTCCTCTCCCCAAAGCCAAAAAAGCGAATGGAATAACGCTGAACCTGGCCAGCCGCAATCACAAGCCATCGGCAGGACAAAGCGAGGGCGCCGGTGCGATCGTGGAAGCAGATGGCAATATGCTGGTCGGTCCTAACGGTTATCCGATTTATGCCTCGGTGCATATGAATGACTCGTATTTCAAGACGGCGCAAAATAATCTGATCGCCAATGGCGGCTATCAAAAGAACACCGATAACTTCAAGGTCGGTGCAGCGGTCTTTAAAGCCACCTGGTTACGTCTGGGCAATGGCGTGAGCGCGCCTGCGGGCAGTTTCGTTACAACGGCCAATGTGCCTGTGCTGGTTAATAACAATGGCGTAGTGCAGCCGAACGGTGAGCAGACGACACAGGTGCAAGTGGCCTTGCTGGGTCTGCATGTGGTTGAATTGACGAAGGAACATCCAGAGTTCTTGTGGGGCACTTTTGAGCAGAAGTTGAATGCCCCCATGCTGCCTGATGGTACATTCAACCCCGCCAACAGCAACCCGAATAATTTTACCTTGTACACCGCCAATACCTTGTACGGGCAATCCAACATTCCAAGCCTGTCCAATTCATCGGCGCCACAAAATAGCGGTACTTTCAATGCGACCACACAGACTTTCTCCCCTATAGTGAATGTCGTGCAGAACAATGCCACAGGCGGTGACACGTCAGGTACTGTCCCTATCGTCAACAGTGCAGGCCAGCAATACCTGACTTCGCAAAAATCTGTCTTTGCCAACTATGTGATGATAGGCACGGTCTGGTTCGCACCTAACGCCTTTGTCATGCCGGCAGCCACCAGCATGGGTGCAGCACAGGGGGTAGGCTCGGTCAATCTGGCCAACAGTACGGCAGAAACATTTGCCCAGGCGCCGCAAAACATGTTCGGGCAACCTGTCAACAACTGCTTCTCCTGCCACAATACGAATTCTTATACTTTCAATAAACCTGCCCTGTCCGCGCGCCTGGTCGCCACCAGCCACACCCTGGCGCAAGGTGCTCCGACCTATGCCGTACCGAACCAGGTGCTGGTGCCATTGCCATCTCCTTCGTCAGCGTCAGCATCAGCGTCAGCATCAACGCCAGCGCCGAAGAAATAGATAGCCTGCGACAACCCGCATCTTCGTCCCGTGTCATGGCGGAGGTGCGGACGCACTTGCCTTCATACAGGCGAGGGTAGCTCACTTGCCATGACCTGCATAGATTTCACCCAGCATGTCGGCAAATGGAGCAAAACCTTGCCTGCAATTTGTGTCCAACTTCTGTTTCAAAAGAGCATGCCATGAATCTTGAAGCCAGCACTCAATTGCCTACTGACTTTGGCCAGTTCCTGGTCAGGGTCTATCGCAACAAGCAGGGCCAGGAAGTCACGGCCATCTGTTCTGGCGCGCTTGCCGGTTGCAGCAATGTGCCGGTCAGGGTGCATTCCGCCTGTTTCACTGCCGAAGCACTGGGTTCCCTGAAGTGCGACTGCAAGCAGCAACTCGATTTTGCACTCTCATATATAGGCAAGCACCACGGCGTGGTGCTCTACCTGCCGCAAGAAGGACGTGGCATAGGCTTGAGCAATAAAATCCGCGCCTATGCCCTGCAGGAAAAAGGCTATGACACCATCGAGGCCAACCGCATGCTCAATCTGCCGGTGGACTCTCGCACCTATGAAGACGCCCGTGATATTTTGTCCGATCTTCAGGTCAACTCCATCTGCCTGCTCACCAACAACCCCGCCAAACTGCAAAACCTGGAAGACCTCGGCGTGCAGGTCGCCGGGAGAATACCCGTACCCAGCGCACCCAATGGATTTTCGGCTGCCTATCTCGATACCAAGCAACAGCAGATGGGGCATTTGATCAAGGTCAACAACGTGCACAACGTCAAGCCGGAGCAAAGCACAGCCAGGCAGAAAACCGTCCAGACCCCGCGCCCCTTCATTCACGTCAATTTTGCCATCGACAGCGAGGCAAGCACCGTCAACACCACAGGGGCAGGCGCCAGCCTGTCGTGTGAAGCAGACTGGCGACGGGTCCATGAGCTGCGCGAAAAATATACCGCTATTGCAGTTGGTGCCAATACCTGGCGACTCGATACGCCACGCCTGACGGTAAGAGCGGACGTATTGGGACGAAAACCGCTGCGCCAGCCGGCCAGGGTTATTTTCTCCGGCCATCAGGAATGCCAGTTCAAGCTGGACCTGAGCGAGCGCCAGAGTATCCTGATCGGTCAGTGTGAGCATACGCCGGCCACAACACAGACCTTCATCTATTGCCCGGACCATGAGCTGGCCTCACCTTTGTCTGAGCTCAAAGAACTCCGGATAGATTCCATGCTGGTTGAGGGCGGCCTCACCTTGATTGACTCTTTTATCCGCCAGCAAATGGTCGACCTGCTGACCATTTATGTACGCACACCCTGCATTGCCACGGCCACCAACGCGGCGATCAAGGCTATTCCGGAACTGGACGCCGACCTGATCGAAGCACGCAAGTACGGTCAGGGAACCCTGTTGTCGGTTGCCTTTACCGAATCTGTTCACCACGAATTGCACTATGGGATGGTCTCATGAAGAATGTCGTCTTTGCTGTCATCAACCCTGCCGCCGGGCAGGAAGAACTGAATAAATTACGCGAGTTCACCATCAGCTGGTCGCGTTATGGTTACCATGGCGACCTGATAGAAGCAGCGACCATTGACCATGCACTCGTACGGGCAGCGCAAACACCGGCCGCCTATTGCCTGCTGCAAGGCATAGGCCATGTGATCGATGAGCAATGGTATCTGTCGCACTGGCAAAAAGAAGGTTTTTATCGCGGCATGCGCCGCCTGATGGACAAGGGGGATTTTCTGGTGGCCGGTGAATGGTTCGGCAGTGAATCGGCCTGCCTGGGTTTGCAGACTGACTGCCTGCTGGTGAACCTGGACCAATACCGCAAGCTGGGCCTGCCCCGTTTTGGTGAAGCGGATTTCCAGGTCCGGCAATTGCCGACAACGACATTGCCGCCAGAAGAAGACTTGACGTCTTCCCATACCGGGCTGCATGACGTCATGACGAATGTCGCTGGCTGGCATTTCATTGCGACAAGCCTGCAACATCACTTGCCTGTTCGCCGCTTCGGTAACGCCATCAACAATTGCCGCTTCAATCTGGCGGGTGACGTGCAGACAAGTGAATTCCACAAGCTTGTCGGCCAGCCCATCAACAAACTGGAACAACTGGATCGATTGCTACCGGCCCAGCGCACTTTCATCAGCCGCATACAAAAACAGCTGGCCGACGCCAAGCGCGGTGTTTTTCTCTTCAACATCGAGTCTTATGATGATCTGCAAAACGGGGCTGTAAACCGGCCGCCTCTGGATGCCGTCTTCAGTGTCGCCGCCGGCTTCAAGCCTTATAAAATTTTGCAGACCCAGGGCTTTCATGCCGACACCAAGGTCATCCTGTTTGACTACAGCCTCAAGGCGCTGGAAGTCAGGCGCTATATTGTTGAACATTGGGATGGTGTTGACTTCCCCCGCTTCATCCGCCGGATATTCACGGAATTCCCGCACCCCGAAGCTTTCTATCAGCTATGGCATGACACAACGCCAGACAATATCGACTGGCATGACGTCGACATGCTATGGCAGCAGGAGCTGGACAAATGGGGCGGCGCGCAGAACTTTCAGCAGCACTGGCAAGCCTGCCGCAAGCTGCCGCACCAATATCTGCATTGTGACCTGCTACAGGGACGGCAAGAGTTGCTTGATGCACTGTCCCTGTACCAGAACGCTTATATCTGGTGGAGCAATGCGTTCTTTACCATCTACAGCCACTGGCACTACAGCGCAGACGAGCGCAAGCAGCAGTACCTGGCCTGGGTGGAAGAGCTGGCAAAAGCCGCGCCTGACTGCCAGGTCAACGGGGCGGACCATCACAATGTCGCCGTCAACGGCCTGACAGCTGCCGCCTATGAAAAACAGTTTGTCCGCCATCCGGAGGATGAGCTTGCGCCGCAACGTCTGCACACCGTTGATATTCGTTTCTGAAAGGGAAAATCATGTCAGACCACACTTTTCAACGCCACAGGGGGCCAGTCACCTGTGCGGCTCAAATACCAAACAGCGACACCATCATCACCTCGGGTTACGACAGCGCCGTTGCCCTGTTTGACAAGCACAGCGGTGCAGTCAGGCTGCTCGGCTATCACCAGCATCTGGTCAATCGCGTCAGCGTTAATCAATCCGGCACACTGGCGGCGTCCTCTTCATCTGATTACAACATCTACATCTGGAACCTGAAATCAGGCCAGCTGGCCACGGTGCTCAAGGGGCATGATGACGATGTGGAAGATTTTGTCTTCATCAATGATGAACTGGGTGCTTCGGTGTCGCGCGACTGGCGCATCATCCTCTGGGACCTGAACTACGGCACAATCAGGCGCATCCTGCTCGGGCATCAAAAGGATGTGCTCTCCATCAGTTATTTTGACGGCCAGTTGTACACGACCGGTGACGACATGACGCTGCGCATCTGGGATATCCGCAGCGGTGCCGAGACGGCAAAAATCGGCCCCTTTGAAAACGAGACGGATACCTGCGCCATTGACGCCGTGAACAAACGCCTGGTGCTTGGCTGCGACGATGGCGTCGTCCGCGTCTATGACATCCACAGCAAGCAGATGCTGGCTGAAATCCCCGGCCACCAGTCAGCCATCAAGAAAGTGGCCGTCTCGCCGCTGACCGGCGACATTTTATCGGCCGCCTACGATCAGAACATCTTCATCTGGGATGCGCACAGTTTTGCCAAAAAACAAAAGCTGTCCAGCCATGCGGCCTTGTGGGAACGTTCGTTCAACTGGACTGTCGATGGCGAGCAGATCGTCGCCGGCACCTTCGACGGCACCGTCTTGCTGTGGGACGCACACAGCGGCGCATGCCTGACTGAGCTGGGGGTCGACAGCAAGGGTAACGCCTGCTTCAACGACATTGCCTCTCAGGGTGATGCGCAGCTGGTGCTGGTCAGTGACGATGGCTATGTCAGGGTCGGGGAACTCAGCGAAACGGCGGCCCGCTGGCAAACCCAGCAGGCGCCGCAACAGGGGCGGGTGCTGATGAATGCAGCGACATTCTGCTCCCTGACCAAACAGGTCATCACTGGCGCGCATAACCAGCACCTGCATATCTTCTCCAGTCAGTCGCAAGAACTGGCACAGAAGCTGGAAATTGCTCTGCATGAAGGGCCGATCAACTCCATCCGTACCTCCAGCCTGCCGGGGCACGAAGGCGAGATGTTTGTCGCCTGCTACAGCGGCAGCCTCGTGCACCTCGACGCCAGCGGCCAGGTGCTGAATAAAACTGCCCTGCATGACAATGCCATCAAGGCGCTGGCCCTGCACCCCAGCCTGCCCATCGGTGTCAGTTGCTGCGCAGGCGGGGGTTTGCGCAGCTGGGACTACACAGGCAAGGTATTGAAGCATTTTGCCGGGCATACCGCCATTGTCGACGGCGTGGACATCGACCCGAGCGGGCGCTTCATCGCCAGCGCCGGCCGCGACTTCACCCTGAAAATACATGGGCTTGATGATGGTGTGCTGTATCACTGCATACATCTGGGGCGGCGCTCACCCAAGTCGCTGTGCTTTGCCTCACCGGATGTTGTCATCGTCACCAACTACTGGGGGGAACTGCTGCGTGTGTCCCTGGCTGACGGCTCTGTCATTCGCCAGACCATCGCCAAAAACGGCATCAGCTCGATTACACGGCATGGCGAGCATTTCGCGGCGGCTTCGTATGATGGCGCGGTTTATCTGGTGGAAGAACAGGAGCTGCGCGTCCTCAACGTATTGCGCTCGATGACGCAACAGGTTGCCGCGCCTGCTTTTGTATGACTGCAATGAGCCGGGTTTCCATGAACCGCTTTGTCATCCTGGCCGCCCCCAGGAGCGGCAGCAACATGCTGTGCAGCATGCTGGACTCGCACCCGGACATCCTGTGCCACCATGAACTGTTCAACCCTGGCGGTATTTTTTATGCATTGCCGCTGCGTGACAGCCCTTTCCAGCTGGCGCGCAACATGCAGGAAAGGGATCAGCAACCCTTGCAGTTCCTGAGCAAAGCCTGGCAGCAGCATGCCGGCAAATCCTGCATCGGTTTCAAAATGACGTATCAGCAGAACCTGACTGTCTTCAATTCGGTGCTCGCTAACCCTGAGATCAAAAAAATCATCCTGCGGCGCAAGAACACGGTGAAAAGCTATGTCTCCAAGCTGATCGCTGAAAAAAGCGGAATATGGGAAGACTACGGCGAAGCCAGCCATGACAAGAGCCTGCAGGTAGAAGTTGATCTGCAACTCCTGCGGCAAGACATCGCCGCCAACCAGGACTATTACGCCCACATAGACCAGCGACTGGAACAGACACAGCAGCAGTGCCTGCACCTTGAATATGAACAGCTGGCAGACGATGCCTGCCAGCGCGAGATTCTCGCTTACCTGAACTGTGAAGACCTGCCCTTGCATGCACGCAGTCGCAAACAGAATCCAAACAACCTGGAGCAGCGAGTAAAAAACTACCGGCAGATTCTGGAGCAATGCGAGGATGAGGAAATTCTTGCCCAACTGACTGATCAGCAGGTCTGAGGTCAACATAAAAGGACAAGCTTGTGAGTATCTACCTGGAGCATGCCAACCTGACTGTCCCCGATATTGATCAGGCCATCGACTTTTTACAGGCGCTCGAACCTGGCTTCAGGGTCCGCCACGACCAGACCGAACAGCTGGCAAACGGCCAGCGGCGCTGGGTGCACGTCGGTAATGAAAACGTGTACATCGCCCTGCAACAGGCAGAGCCCGGCAGTCAGCCGCAGATGCCCAGGCGCACTTATGAAAATTACGGCATCAACCACCTGGGATGGGTGGTTGATGATCTTGATGCAGTCATGTCCCGTCTGAATCAGCGTGGCTACAAATTAAGCCTGCTGATCAGCAATGAGCCATTCCGCAGGCGTGCCTATTACCACGATGCCGCCGGATTTGAGTGGGAAATGATTCAATACCTCAGCGACAACAATGAAGAAAGAAATGCCTATGAATCTGCATGAATTATTCGATACCGGGATAGACCGGCCATTAAACAATGTCGATCATGTCGCGCTCAGCCATACCCAGTTGCGCATCCTGGGCGAACAGGGTACGGGTTCCTTTTACTTCCTCGACCTGGAAAAACTGCGTGACAACTACCACAGGCTGCGCCGCGCCTTCGTCAGTGTCTATGAAAACAGCCAGATCGCCTATTCCTTCAAAACCAATTACGCCCCCGTCATTGGTTCCAGATTGAAAGAACTGGGTTGCATGGCAGAAGTCGTGTCCGCCATGGAATACCACATTGCCACTGAAGTGCTTGGCTACGCGCCGGATAAGGTGGTCGTCAATGGTCCTGTCCATGAAGCGGATTTTGTAGAAAAAATATTGCTGGATGGCGCGCAATTCAATGCGGACGCCTGGTATCTGCTGGACATGACAGGCGAAATCTGCCGGCGCTATCCAGAGCGCCAGTTCCACATTGGCATACGTCTGACCTACCCTATCGCAGAAGGCGGGTTCTCGCGCTTTGGCATCCCCAGCGATGCCACGAACCTGCAACGCCTCAGGGAATGGCAGGCAGCACACCGCAATTGCCGCATTCGCGGCCTGCACAGTCACTTCTCCAATTCATCACGCAGCCTGGTTTCTTTTGCGGACAGGATAGCCGGGCTGCTGAAGGCAAGCGACATGCTGTTTCCAGAAGCACCGCCAGACTTTATCAATATCGGCGGCGGCTTCTTTGGTGAAATGCCGCAAAGCCTGGCCAGGCAATATGTCGAAACACCCGGCTTTGCTGCCTACGCGCAGCAGATCGGCCAGGCCATGCGCCAGCGGTTTGGTGCACGCAGCGACGTCACCCTGCTGCTGGAGCCTGGTACGGCGCTGATTGCCAATGCCATGGTTTTTGCCTGCAAGGTCCTTGAAGTAAAATATGCCGAAGGCAAGATCCTGGCGCTGGTCAACGGCAGTAACCACAACATCAATCATAAATGGGCAGGCGAAGCGCTGCCGGTACAACTGGTCAGCCAGCGCCCGCAGGCAGGCGGCGCAGAATTTGATGTCGTCGGCAATACCTGCATAGAAAAAGACATCATGCGCACCGGCGTACGCGGCCATGTCGCTGCCGGGGATTACCTGGTCTTTCAATACATGGGCGGTTATACCAATGTATTGAAGCAGCCTTTCATCCATCCCTGCCAGCCGATTTACTGCTGGGAGGACGGGCGCGTATTTGTCGGCAAACGGCAGGAGAATGTTAACGACATCCTGGCGACCTATGTCCTTTGAGGAGCTGGTTAAAACAGGACTTACGAAAAACCACATCACAGCCTGCAACTGACCGCACTGTCCAATTCGTCATACCCGCGCAGGCGGGTATCCATGCCTGATCGGCCGCGTACGCCTTACTGTCTGGATGGTTGATCAACGATGGATTCCCGCTAAAAGCACGCAAGAATGACAGGTGCATTGTGCTCATTGCGATGCAGGCACAGCCTATAACAGGATAGCAGGACACATGACAATGAAGCTTGATACGAACACAGACCTGCCGCAGAAATACTGCATTTCAACCATCACCTGTGACAGCTTTGCCATCGGCACCGAGGTATTGCTCTATAGCGTGTTGAAGCACAACCCCTGGTTTCGCGGTGACATCAATATCGTCATCGATGCATTGTCAGCGCAGAACAGAGAGCGCCTGCAAGCGATTTACCCTGTCCGTTTCATTCAGGCCAGCGCAGAGCTGATCAAAAAAGTGGACATATTGCGCCAGCATTTTGATTACCTGAAAGATATTCACTTACGCTTTTATTCGCTGGAATCCTTCAACCTGCCGCACTATGACAAGGTGGTTTATCTGGACAGCGACATGTATTGCGCCGGTGATATCAAGGACCTGTTTCTTTCTACCGCCCCGCTCCAGGCCTGCCTTGATGGATTTTCTTACGAAGAGCGCATCGCCCCTGTTGTCGCCAAAGCCGGCCTGAGCCTGCCCACCTCGCAAGAGCGTTATGGGAAAAATTTCGAGAATTCCTACAATGCAGGCGTCATCGCCATCACACCGGCAAAGCTCGTCAATTTTGATTTTCAGGCACTGTTAAGCATGCTCGACCATGATGCCTGGCGCAGTTATGGAGACTCAATTTTCACCGACCAGATGGTCATCAACCGGTATTTTGAAGGTACATTTGCAGCGCTGTCGAGTGAATATAACTACATGATCTTTCTCGGTGATTACCTGCATTTTGTGGATGGCATCAGCTGGCAGCAGGCAAAAATCATCCATTTCGCCGGCAAGATCAAGCCGTGGAATGACTATGACCAGCAGGCTTTGCTGCAAAAAGCCCCGCATTATTTTCCCTTCATCCACCAGTGGCGCGAGCTTCTGCACGAAGCCCGCAGCACCGACCTGGCCCGTGAGCAGGCACAACGTGTACTCAGGCAATATGAATGGATATGCTCCGGCGCTGATCATCAATTGCAAACACTGAGCCGACTTTATTGAAACCCCTATAGCAAAAACTCATGAAGATTTATTTCAGCCCTGATTGCCCCAAGTTACAGGATTATTCCATCGTCGCCATGATCCATTACCTGGGCTATACCGTCGTCAAAAGCGCAGAAGAAGAATTCGATTTTGCCTTCATGTGGCAAGACGCAACCAGGATCAATCCAGGCCCAGAGTTATTGCGCATCGCCAGTCACAAGCCCGTGCTCAATATGCGTTGTACCGACATCAGCAAACGCAAGGTAGACCAGATATGGAAAGAAGTCTGCGGCTATGGCAGTTTGATAGACCCCACCCAATATCACGGCAAGGCCTTGAAAAAGACGGATGAGAATGGCATGGGCCGCGGAGAAGTCATGGACTGCCCCATCCCTGTCGATGACCTTGAGGCAGACTGTGTCTATCAATCCTATATCGAGACCAGCGCCGTCGGCGCGCAACTGGAATATCGCCTCCCCTACATCCTGGGCAGCATGCCCTTGGTGTTCGAAGTCTTGAAAGATGACCCGGAAAGCGTGCCAGGGCGGCGCATCCGGTCGCAATACAAACGCTCCATCACCCCCAGGCCAAGCAGCGATATTTTTACTGCCAGCGAGCATGAACAGATCACTTTCTTTTGCCAGGACCTGGGCCTGGACATGGGTGAACTTGATATTCTGCGCTGCCGTCACAGCAAGCGCCTCTATATCATCGACGCCAATACGACGCCGACCTATTTCAACATGTTCAACCGTTACTGGAAAACAGAAGACAAGCGCATGGCCATCCACATGCTTGCACTATGCTGGGAGCAGCAACTATTGAAGATACTGGCGACATGACGGCAACTCAAAAGACACAGAAGATACTGCTGATCGCCCACAACATACCCCAGGTGTATGTCGCCCTGGCTGTGCTGCCTATACTTGCCAGGCAGTTTGCCGGTGCAGCAATAACCGTGCTGACACGGGCAAAGCATTTTCAGCAATTTCAACATGATGCCAGTGACGAGAACAGCAAACCACGTCTGATCAGCGTATGGCCTGCGCCCGGCGAAGTGGCAGGCTGCACCCTGCTGCTGGCCATCGGGCACAGTTATTTTTTCAGCGAAGAACTGCTGCACCAGTTCAAACAGGTGAGTTGCCCTGTTTATTGGATCAACGCGCATTTTGAACAAGCTGACCTGCTACGCTGGCGCCAGCACGGACTACCGGTCGCCGCCATGTTTGCCGGTATTTTTTATGACCACCAAGAAGACAAACCTGCCCTGCTGGAACTGGGCGTACCTGCTCAACACCTGCATTTTTCCGGCAACGCCAAATACGACTGTGCCGCCGCCAGCCCCTGGCAAATAGCGCAAGCAAAAAAAATACTGGATTCCATGCGTGCGGACGGGCATACCGCAAACCCTGTCACCCTGGTTGCCGCATCGCTTGCAGACATCAGCGAAATGGCGCTCATCGTTGGTGCTTACCAGACCTTGATACCCCACTACCCTGCCCTGCGCCTGGTGCTTGCGCCGAGGAGCCTGGATCACATCGGAGAATTTACCTCCTGGCTGAAACAGCATGATCTACCCTGCCGCCGCAGTTCTGCGCCACCCGGTTCCCCATGCGCCATCCTGCTGGTGGATGAAGTAGGCACACTCAAGGGCTATTACCATAGCGCCGCCATCGCCATCATGGGCCGCAGTTTTTTTTCGTCATCGCGCGGCGGATCAAACCTGCTGGAACCGGCTGAAGCTGGAATACCCATCATCTGCGGCCCATTCATGGACGGCTTCACATCCATCATGTCCTTTTTTTTGCAGCATGATGCGGTGCTTCAACTCCCTGCCCCGGAGCAATTGCCACACTGCCTGAATCAGCTGCTTGAAAATCCATTATTGTCAGCCGCCTACGGAGCCAGGGCAAAATCCTTGCTGCACACCCAAACCGGCGCACTGGCACTGACTGCCCGCAAACTGGCAGAGATGTGCGACCCGTCGCGTTTTCTTGCATTACCTTAAAGACTGTTGCAATATCGGGATCGCCCGACGTGCCCTGCCCTGGCTAACGCCATAAAAGCCCCCAGGAAAAGCTTGCCTGCTGAATTGGCAGACAATACGTTGGTATCGGGCTTTACATCAGGATGGTGCAGCAACACCAGACCGATTTAGCAACAGCGCCTATTGTAGAATTTCCTGAATTCAGTTTTCCCGCAACTTCTTAGAAGCGTATGCGACAGCGGCAGTTGCGGGACAACCTCAGCATCACACTCATGACGAAGGAACTCGAAAGATGACCTATCAGGTGCGCGCCGATCAGCTGGGTGGTGCGCACCGCCTCGTATTCAGAATTTGTTGAGTGTAGTCTCAATTCTGAATAGAGACCATTTGTAGTTGAAAAGACCGCTGTTTATTTTTGTTCCAAAACACGCTTAGTCAACATTTGAAGATGCCCCTTCAGGTCCCCAACCTCCGGTAAAGGATAGGTATCAGGGCTATATGGCACCGTCTTTTTCTCTTCCAAGTCCTCAAATTGATAACGCAAAAAGCGGTAATGATGATGACAAGCTAATTGTAGACCCTGCTTATAGATTTCCTGATAACGTGTCACTTGCTCCGATTTCTGCAAGTGACGTGCATAATATAAAAGCGCTTCAACATAATAATATTTAATATGCTGCAAATTACTCAATGCAGCTTCAAACAGTGCGATTTTCTTCTCCAGGTTAGTCTCAATTATTGCAAACATAATCTGCTGCAAACCTGCCGTGTACGGATTGACCACAACAAGTTTTTTTATATGATGTCTATCTATTTCACCAAGCTTCGCTTTCAAGTAATAAGTCTGCATTTTTTCTAGATGATTTTTATCATATATGCCAGCAAGATAATCTGTCACCATCCCGATAGTCAGCTGCCCACTTACAAACTTAGCCTCCAGCGTATGAAAACTCACTCTGCTAGCAGCTATCAGCGACGAATCTATCACACCAAGCTGTAATAGATCGGCTGGGTATGAAGTATTTCTAAACCAATTCCTTTTTATTGCTTGCACCAATAGAGATAATTGTCCTCCTTCCATACCATAAATATCCATCGCATCCGTTACGATTAGCTCTCTGACTCCTTTCCCAAAATCCGATTCCTCCGCTGTCTCCAAGGGGATCTGTTGCTGGAGCTCAGCAAATGCACTTTTAAAATTACCAGCAAAATAGCTTGCTGATATTTTTATCACATTAAAACAAAGCTTTGCAGTTGCGTCGCCCTCAAAGACATCTGATTTTTTTTCCATGGCATGGAATAATGGACCAGACAAACTAGTGTGACAAGTTAAGATATTTAAAACATCGAGGTAATCGAGTATCAAATCTTTCTCAATATTGGCAACATCAATATATTGAATACTCTTCATGAAGTTTTCTTGGTATTCATTAAATATCGTAAATGCCAAATTCATTTCCTTAAGCTGCATTTTGTACAGAAATTGTGCAAAGACGATCAAATAATTTGCTGCATTTTGATAGTATTGCGTCCGCTCTTTTTCGCTTCTCTCTTTCAGTTGAAATTCAGCAAACTTTCCTACAATAGATTGCAACTTGATATTGTTGTTATCCACTTGCGTCATGGATTTCTTTTCCAAAGACTTGATCAACGCATCGGTAATGATGGATGTTGAATTCAGTGAACTCAATTTCTTGCTTCCGCGTCGCTGTTCGTCGCTACGATTTTCTGCCATCCGCCTCAAGTTAACCAGGTTGATACCATCCGGGAATAAGGACAATATCTCAAATACTTTTTTCTCGTTTTCATTCAAATTCCTATATGAGAAATGTATGGAGGCATATAAGGAATTCTTGCGCTGGATATTGCCATCCGATACACGATCAAAATCAGCTAATTCTGACTCACTGGCTTTACGAAAAATATCGTTCTCAAGCTCATCCTTTAAATCAGTAAATTTTTTCCCTTTTGGTATATTTTTGGCTACCAGTTTTATCGCCAGAGGGTTATTGCCGAGCAGCGTCTCGACAATCTCTGTCCGTATAAATTTTTGCTCATCAGCGTGTGGAGTAATGCCCGTCAACTCTTGCATGAACAAATCAAATGCTTCATCCGTCGTAAAATCCCTTAGTTCATAGACGTCCTCGCAATCCATATCGAGCACTTCGCGTGAGGTAATAACGATGGTGGCATAGTCGCAAATGAAGTTGATGAAATCCTTGATGGTTTCCTTCTCGCCTAAATACAATAGCGTTTCTACGTTATCAAGAATAATCAGCTTTTCTTGCTTGGAAAAATTTTCCTTGATCTGTTGCCGGATATGCAGTGCGTTCTCAAGATTAAAATTACTTGCCACCTTCTTTTCAAAGGTAGCGTAATCAGAGATAAATTCACAATCAATAAAATCGATGCCTTCTGGGAAAAAACCACGGCAAGCCAGTTCAACCGCAATTTTTTTTATGGTCATGGTTTTCCCTATGCCACCCGACCCTTTTATGGTCAGCACTTGTTCTTTGGCTTGTAACTCAATGATTTTTCGACAGAGACTTTCCAGGTCTGTTCCTCTACCAACAAAATCGATGGTGCTTTTCGGATCGATACTGTCAGGCAATTTACTTCTGCTGCGTACTTCTACACATTTACCTTTTAGTTCTTGCAGCGTAAATGTGGAAGCGTTGGCCAGACAGTACACATTGCCGTCACTGAATGCATCCAGCTTTGCTTTTTTAAACAATTTGAAATTTAACGAATTCAGCGCCCCATTTTCCCCATGCGGAAAGATCAGGGTCGGTAAATTCAAGGCTGCTATATCATCTGCATCCAAAGCAGTCGTATCAGCATGATCAAGAAAAATCATGACACCGTTTGTACTGCTATTGGCGATATTGTCTTCCAGTTCTTTGAAGCTGATAGACTGGTTTTGAAGCATCTCGTCTTCAATCACAATGCGTTTTTTAACCAGCTTGGACAAAATGACTATGTAATCAAATCCATCCAGGGCGTTCAAGGATTTGATATTCAAAGGGAAGTAGCTAACTTCACACTTGAATGATTTAATTTCCTTAAGTAGCAAAGGATCATATTGATAATTTTTTGCAATAGGGTTAGCGCTTAGCACAGCAATGCGTGGCTGCTCAGCATATACAGGGCTTGTCAGTTTTTGATGCGCGACCGGCTTCATTTCCGGGATAGCTGCGCTACCCTTTGTGATGGACGCTATCTTGTCAAGCAAAGGCTGGCCAAAATCAGCAAAGCTAATTAAATGGATTTTCAAACCATCTAGCTTTCTCTGAATTTCACCATAATACTTTTCATGCACCAGGGCATAGTGCGGACCAGTATTTCCAGCGAATAGCGCGTGTTGCCTGGCAATTTGTTCGAGTAATTCAGCATCATCCAAACTACAACCGACAAACAATAAATGGCTATCGCGACATATGGAACGGAAAATTTCCAACGCGGCTTTGTAGCTGCTTTCTTTCTCAAGATATAGTTTGCTATAGCTTTCGCTGGTGAATATGATCTCTTTTTTATTTTCCAACCTGCCGTGCAAATGCCAGATCGTCGGGCTATCGATGGCATTGCGGTTAAAGTCAGGCAATTCAACGATGGATGTATTGTCCAGTTCAACCACATCATCTGAGCACGGGTTCGCAAAGCGCATGACTTTGTCGTAGTTGAGTGTGATCACTCTATCGCTAAGCGTCCATATCGCGCGCGGTAGTTCCAGGCTGGCGTCATTAATTTCTGCTCTTTTGATACCAAAGACGTCTTGAAAAAAAAGGTTCCATAAAGTGCCCTCCAAACCTTGACGAGCATAATCCGCTGCTTTTTGATAATCGCCGTCGTCCAAATGTGCTTTGATCAGGTTTGCCTTGGTATAGCTACCCTCACACCTCACCCGTTCGTCAGCCTTTTCCAGCAGCCCCTTCCAGCTTGGAAAAAGTCTTTCTCCATCGGTTCTCCGAAGTGACATGGATACTCCAGCACCAACAATCGGTATTAATTTCTTGTCTGTGTAGGCTTTGCGTAGGTTCTCAGGGATGATGTTTGACATGGTTTTCTAAAGGGATACTTTTACCTGGATTTCGAAATTAGATGCGGTTTTTCAGTTACAAACAGATACATCTAACATTCACACATTTGAATTGAAATTGAAAGCAAAAAGAATCCATATAATATTTATCTGTATTGCCACAACAACAACCGAAGTTAAGTCCCGTGCCCAAACAAACTCAGTGGTGTAGTGATATTTCACTTATTCATATCAGTAAGGATCATTTTTTCCATAGGATAGGCGAGTCAGCATGCTCGCGTGTTGAGCCTGATCATTTCTACATGATGTAAAAGTGATGCACTACGGGGTGGTGCCAATCATTACCAGGCAGCTTGTTTTATTTTAGAATATTGATTACCATGGTAACTAATATCCCATCAAGGAACCTCCATGCACGCACAATCACCAGCCGCCCCCATCATCACCAAAGCCCACACAGCCCTGGTCTTCATCGAATTCCAGCAAGAATGGCTGGCGTCTGATGGTTTGCTGTACCAGAAACTGATCGCAGACAAACCTGCCTTCCAGGCGGCGGTGGCGAATGCGGCCAGTGTCTTGCAGGCGGCGCGGGCGCAGGGTTGGGCTGTCGTGCATGCGGGGCTGGACATGCGCAGCGACCCGCATTACCGCCTGTTTGCCGGTGGCGAGGGTGTGCTGGGTTTGCGGGCGGCCATCCCCAGGGTCCATACCTGGACTGGCGACGGCGCAGAATTTGTTGCGCCCTTCATACCGCAGGGCGATGAATACATCGTGCGCGGCCGCAGTGGTGCGAGCGTGTTGAAGAATTCCACGCTGGACGCCTACCTGCGCAATAACCGGCTTGATACTGTCGTCTTCATGGGGTTTGCTACCCATGTCTGTGTAGAATCTAGCCTGCGTGAGGCGCATGACATGGGCCTCAATGCCTGGGTGGTCAGCGATGGCTGTGCGGCTTTTACGGTTGAACAGCATGCGCATTTCATGCAGCACATACTGCATCATTTTGGCGAAGGCATCAGCAGCAACGATCTGGTCAGACGCATCCAACTGGAAAACTGAACATGTTCTTTCTCAAAGACCTGCCCAGCCGGCAAACCCTGCAAGCCTATCAGGCCGACTACCCCGCCATGAACATTGACAGGGTCGATACTGCCCTGCACATGCTGAGAACCGCCAGCCTGCTCATGCGGGAGCTGGACAACTACTTTGCCAGCCACGACCTGTCGCAACTGCGCTACCTGATCCTGGTCGTACTTGACCGCGAAAAAACCATGAACAAAAAGAGCGAGGGCCTGATGGCCAGCGAGATTGCCGGCAGGCTTGATGTGTCCCGCCCGGTCATGACGCGCACCCTGCAAAGCCTGATGCAGGACGGCCTGCTGGAAGCTGGCGGCGACAGCAGTGACGGCCGCGCCAGGCTGATCAGGCTGAGCAGGGCGGGCCGCGCCAGACTGCATGCGGTATTGCCCGGCTATTACCAGTTGATTGACAGCTTCATGCAGAATCAATAAACAGGCATGACAAGCCGGGATGAAACTTTTTATGGATAAGTGCGTCTTATCCTGTCAGTATCGTTACCACCATCGTCAAAAAAATATGATGCAATCCACCTTGTCCATGATCCGGCTATTAGCACTGTCCCTGTGCATTTGCCTGTTACCAGGCTGCACACTGCTCAAGACCGGCGTGGCGCTGATGCAGTCGCGCGATGCATTTGCAATCAGCAAAACCGATACCAATGTGCACTACCTGGCCGGGGCATCACCAGAGATTGCAGAGCAGGTCGCCAACCGGGTTGCCGCCGTCATCCGGCAAAAGCGTGAAGTGGTTGAAAAAGCGCACGGTGCAACATTCACCCACGCACCGCAAATCTATATCTGCCATGCTGACTGCTTTGTCCGCTTTGTACCCGTTACCGTCAACGAGCCGGCGGCGCAGTTCGGCGACAGCATTTTCATGAATATCGATGCGCTGCTGAAAAGAGAGGCACGCGGTGTGCTGCCGCTGGAAGACATACTCACGCATGAACTGGCCCACCTTTTGCTGTATCAGACGGCCGGGGCCATGGGTTATGGCCGGGTGCCCGCCTGGTTCCGTGAAGGGGTGGCCCAGCAGGTAGCGCGCGGTGCAGGCGGCTCGGAATTTGTCACCCTGCCGGAAGCCGCCCGCATGCTGCACAACGGTAAGCATTTTGACCCGGCAGAAACCGGCAGCATCTTTGTCAACCGCACCGCCCCCAGCTATCACCTGACAACACCGATGTTCTACCGCCAGGCCCTGATGTATGTGGACTACCTCAAGGCCAGCAACCCGGCCGCCTATGACCAGGCCCTGCATGATATTGTCACCGGCAAGGACTTTCATGAGAGCTTCAGGTCTGCCTATGGTGCGTCGATTGCGTCTTACTGGCCGGGGTTTATGGCATCAATCAGGCCATTGGTTCAATGATGCAACAGGCGATCTGCAGAAGCGGCCAAAGCCGCTTCTGCAAAAAACACCGCCAGTTTGAGGAGGCAGGTGTAAAACCGCAGCCCGAGGCCAACAAGCTCAGGTAAAATCTGCCTGACCTGCTACGACCCTGACAAGCTCATGATGAACGCCAACCGCATCAATCACATCAACACGGCCCTGATCATTGCCTCTTGCGTCATTGCGTTTATCATTCCGTTTGAACTGTTCCTGTTCTCTTACGCCGTGCTGGGGCCATTACACTACCTGACAGAGATAGGCTGGCTGCATCAGAAAAACTATTTTACCAAAGGCAAATACGATTTCATCTACCTGATCGGCCTGTGCTTTGCCTCGCTGTTCTTGCCTGCCTTTGTGCATTTTTCCAAAGACAGCTCTTTTTTTGCCAACATCGTTGCACTGGCGGCTTTTTTCTCGATTATTTTTGCGCTGGTGGAAGAAAGGCTTTATCGCATTGCACTGGCCGTACTGGCTGTGCTGCTGGTCGGTGTACTCCATCAATCCCCGGCTTATCTGACCTGGGTGGGCGTGTTCCTACCCACTATCATTCACGTTTTTGTCTTCACCCTGGCCTTCATGCTGTTTGGCGTCTTGAAAAACAAATCGTTCTCAGGATTTTTGTCCATCGCTGTACTCGTGATTTGTGCAGCAAGCTTCTTCCTGATCCAGCCCCAGGGTTTGCAGTACAAGGTCAGCAACTATGCGCAACAGTCCTACTTCTCGTTTGAATTATTGAACGTTCAACTGATCAACACCTTCCACCTTGACACCCTGACAAAAACCAGCGACATGTTCAACAGCAATGCGGGCTTCGTCATCATGCGTTTTGTTGCCTTTGCCTACACCTATCACTACCTGAACTGGTTCTCAAAGACATCGGTCATCCAATGGCACAAGGTGCCCAGAAAGACCCTGCTGCTGACCATCGCCATCTGGCTGTCATCGATAGCACTGTACGCCTATGACTACAACATCGGCCTGCAAGCCCTGTTCATCCTCAGTTTTTTGCATGTGCTGCTGGAATTACCGCTCAATGTCGTCTCGTTTGCCGGCATAGGCAAAGCCTTGATGCGCAGTACAGGCAAGCAAGCCGGATCAATACAAAATCAAACCCATTGATGGAATAAAACATCGACCATGCCAACACCAAAAACAAAGACAACAGCGCAGACAACAACAAAGACAGCATCACCTGCACCGGCGAAGATCGCCCGCCCACTGCGCGCCTGCTCCACCCTCTTCACCCTGTTTGCCCTCAGTACCTTACCTGCTGCCGCCAGCGCGGGCAACCAGGGCGATGCAGACAAGGCAAACAGTGCGCAAGCCGCAGCATCCCAGACAGGCAATGAGGCCGCCAGCACCTGCGCCAAGAACATCGACAGCTACCTCGCACGCTATTTAAAACCAGCCAACGCCGGTGCAGCCGTCATCGTCACCCGCAAGGGCGACATACTGCTGCGTAAAGCCTATGGCATGGCCGACACCAGCCAGCACCTGGCCCTGCAGGCCGACATGCCCCTGCGCGTTGGCTCCGTCACCAAGCAGTTCACCGCTGCCGCCATCATGCTGCTGGCAGAAGAAGGCAAGCTGGCCGTCACCGACGACATCCACAAATACCTGCCAGACTACCCCACCCAGGGCAAACTGATCACCATAGAAAACCTGCTCACCCATACCAGCGGCATACGCAACTACACAGCATTGCCAGGCTTCTATGGCAAGGCCGTCAGCCAGGTCAGCACTACGGAAGCCATCGACTACTTCAAGAACGCCACACCAGAATTTGCGCCGGGCGAGAGATTCTCTTACAGCAATTCCAACTATTTTTTGCTGGGCGTCATCATCGAAAAAATCTCCGGCCTGTCCTATGCAGACTTCATGCAGCAACGCATCTTCAACCCGCTGGGTTTGCAGCACAGCTTCATCGAAACCGACAACGGCAAACACAACCTGATTGTCCATGGTTACGGCCGCCGCCAGAATGAAGAAATCAGCGCCCCGCAATACAGCATGAGCTGGCCCTACGCCGCCGGCGCCCTGCGCAGCAGCGCCGACGACCTGGCCGCGTGGAACCGGGCCATCGTCACAGGCCGCCTGCTCAGCGCCGAGTCATGGAAAAAAATGCGCACGCCCTATGTCTTTAAAACCGAGGGTAAAGACAATGGTAAAACCGGCCCCTACGGCTACGGCTTTTTCTTCCGCAAGATACACGGACAGGACGTCATCGAACACGGCGGCGACATCCCCGGCTTCAGCGCCGGCTCCCTCTACCTGCCAGCCGACGACCTCTACGTCGCCGTCCTGGCCAACAGCGACGCCCTGACCATCGCCCCCGACATACTCGCAGAAACGATTGCGGACAAGGTGGGGCAGTGTGGTTTATGAGGCCAAACTGGCAGACGACTATTCTGCTTCTGCCATGATAGGCTTCATCAAGCCATAGTCAGGATCAATGCCAAAGCTTGCCGCACATCAAAAGATTCTCACCCCGCCTTTAATTCCATTCTGGTAAATTTGATAAATATTGCTACATCTGCAATTTTCATCAAAATCAACAGTAATCTTGTGTTAGCGTTAAAGCAAGCGCATCAACACGAATAAATAGCCTGTTGCAAGAATTGGAGAGAACAATCATGGGGAAAAACTGGACGAGGATCATTGACGATGTGGCTGACGCCATTCGTAACGCCGACGGTGAATGTGTTTTTTTAATCGGTGCAGGTTGTTCTTTCAGTGGAGGCATCCCATTGGCGGGCAGGCTTATTGACGAAATTAAGACCAGCTACCCAACCGCCTACAACCGTGCTCAAAAAAAGGAAAACTACAACAGCGTCATGTCCCAGCTGACACCTCAACAAAGACGCACACTTTTAAACAGGCATATAGAAAAGGCGAAAATCAACTGGGCTCACCTGGCATTGGCACAGCTATTCCGTGAGGAAAAAATCAACCGGATACTCACCGTCAATTTTGACCCGCTCATCGTCCGGGCCTGCGCAATGGTCGGAAAATATCCTGCGATTTATGACCTTGCCACCTCTTCTGTATTCAAAGCCAATCGAGTCGCCCCCAACTCCATCTTTTACCTGAATGGGCAGCACACCGGCTTCATCACGCTCAATACCGAAGATGAATTGAAAGAGCATCGATCAAGGCTGGAAGAGATCGTTATCGACACCGGCACCAGAAGGACCTGGGTAGTCATCGGCTACAGTGGCGAAGCAGACCCTCTCTTGGAAATTCTGGCAAAAGACAGAGTTTTTGATGGAGGCCTTTACTGGATAGGTTTTGACAAAGCACCATCTGATCATCTGGTAAAGCAGTTGCTTGCGCTTGAATCAAATGAAGCCTACTACATAGGCGGGCAAGATGCAGATACCTTCTTGACAACATTGGCCCAAAAACTGGAGTGCTTCCCACCACCTTTATTGACCAAGCCATTTGACCATATTGAAAGCATCGTCGCTGATCTTGACTTCAGTACTGGCAAGGATGTTGGTCTCGCGCTTAAATCAACACTGGATGAGCAATTGAACAATGCGAAACTTCAAAACGCACAGAACCAGAACGATCTTGACCTGTTTGAACTTTTGCTGGCAGGTAAACGCGAAGAAGTGCTTCAACTATACCAGGCCATTGCCGAACCTGATTCTAAACAAAAAGAAGCCGCTGCCTGGGCGTTGGTAGAGATCGGGGATACGTTACTGGAAAGCCTGAAAGATGAAACTGGTACGTCTACTGGCGAGATAGCCAAACTATTTCTGTCAATCTCAGAAAAATATAGCCAGGCGCTTGCCATCAAACCAGACATGCATGAAGCATTAAATAATTGGGGAACCGCCTTACACAAGGAAGCGACTATGTTGTCCAGCACGGACCGTGCCCAGGCCAGCAGCAAATGGCAACTGGCTGCTGAAAAGTATAGCCAAGTGCTTGTCATCAAACCGGATGAGCATGATGCATTATTTAATTGGGGACTTGCATTAAGCAAGGAAGGGATGATGCTGTCCAGCACAGACCCAGATCAGGCCAGCAGCAAATGGCAACTGGCTGCTGAAAAATATAGCCAGGCGCTTGCCATCAAGCCAGATAAGCATGAAGCATTGTTGAACTGGGGAGCGGCATTAAGCGATGAAGCAACTATGTTGTCCAGCACCGACCCCGCCCAGGCCAGCAGCAAATGGCAACTAGCTGGTGAAAAGTATAGCCAGGCGCTTGCCATCAAACCAGATAAGCATGAAGCATTGTTGAACTGGGGAGCGGCATTAAGTAATGAAGCAATGATGCTGTCCAGCACAGACCCAGATCAGGCCAGCAGCAAATGGCAACTGGCTGCTGAAAAATATAGCCAGGCGCTTGTCATCAAGCCAGATAAGCATGAAGCATTAAATAATTGGGGAAACGCATTACACAAGGAAGCGACTATGTTGTCCAGCACAGACCCAGCTCAGGCCAGCAGCAAATGGCAACTGGCTACTGAAAAATACAGCCAGGCGCTTGCCATCAAACCAGACAAGCATGATGCACTAAATAATTGGGGAAACGCATTAAGCAATGAAGCAATGATGTTGTCCAGCACAGACCCAGATCAGGCCAGCAGCAAATGGCAACTGGCTGCTGAAAAATATAGCCAGGCGCTTGCCATCAAACCAGACATGCATGATGCACTAAATAATTGGGGAAACGCATTAAGCAATGAAGCGACTATGTTGTCCAGCACAGACCCAGCTCAGGCCAGCAGCAAATGGCAACTGGCTGCTGAAAAATACAGAGAAGCACTTGGGATCTCCCCCAATCATTCTCAAGCCCATAGTAATCTGGCTATAGTCCTTGTGAAACAAAGCTTCAAAGAAGCTGACACTTACAGTCGCGCCGCTTTACTGGATGAAGCACAAGATTTATTGATGCGAGGAGAAGAATTGGACGAAGGAAGCTGCGCTTACAACCTGGCCTGCGTCTTTGCGCTAAAGCTTGATATCAATCAGACAGTGACATGGTTAGATAAATGCGCTGCTTTTGGTAGGTTAAATGATAAAGCATTTATTGACGGCGACCGAGATTTTGACCTGATCAGATCACATCCAGAATTCACCGCCTGGATGGAAAAAACTTTTGAAAAAACCGAACCTGCCTGATTAGGCCACGTGCGGCATGCCGGTCATACATAGCAGCATGACCGGCACCACTGTATGCTCATCACATGCTCAAGACACACGGTAAAATAGCCGCCAAACACAGTTAAAAAACCATCTCCGCATGCAAACCCACACCCTTCCCACCCCCGCCACCCCCAACAAAACCAACGAAGACCTGATCATCGCCCCCGACATACTGGCAGAAACGATTGCGGATAAGGTGGGGCAGTGCGGGTTGTGAGGCCAAACTGGCAGACGACGATTCTGCGTCTGCCATGATAGGCTTCATCAGGCCATAGTCAGGATCAATGCCAAAGCTTGCCGCACATCAAAAGGACTTCTAATTTTCCTGACATCAATTCTGGTGAATTTGATAAATATTGCTACATCTGCAATCCCCATCAAAAACAACAGCTATATTGTGTTAGCGTTAGAGTAAGCGTAACGACCTGTCATGCCCCCGAAAAAAATGTAGGCGTTTCCTGTGAATGTGTTCAAATGGATAAATGTGCTGAAAAAATGCGGGGGCGGAGAATAAAAATACTTGGCATCAATGCTGAAATAACATCCATTTGCAAATGGTGTTTAGATTAACAATCTACTCGCCATGAACAGAATAAATACAATCAATAGGGAAATACAATGAAATCAAAGTTTGTGCTGCTCGGCGGTGTGTTGATACTGGTGGCAGTAAGTACGACCGTGGGATATGTATGGTACCCGCGCCATCAGGGGGAGCAGCTGGTTCGAGAAGCGTTAAAAGACCCTGATTCGGCCGTGTTCCGTGACGTGAAGTATTTTCGTAAGACCAAAGGTGTGTGTGGTCTTGTGAATGCAAAAAATAGCTTGGGCGGATATGTCGGGTTTAACGACTTTATGCTGAATGCAGACGGTAAGGTAACTTTCGCGCCAACTGGTGATAGCTCCGTTGGGTCGGCGGACGAACGCCTGGACGTCCTGCAAAAGCGTATTGCTTATCTTGAGGAAAAAATAAAAACATGCCCTGATGAGACTGACAAAAAGTGATATCTGGTAGTGACCTGCTAAGGGCGTCTACCTTGGTTAATCCATGGCTACTTTTCAGAGAGTACGCATGGATAAAACCTTCGGCAAAAACTGGAAACGCATGGCTAAATTCTATGCTACTTGCTGATCATGCATAGCAAGATGATCAGCAACCACCGTGTGTTCATCGCATGCCCAGGATGCACGGTAAAATAGCAATCAAGTACATCCAATAAAACACTCAGCCGCATGCAAACCCACACCCTCTCCACCCCCGCCACCCCCAACAAAACCAACGAAGACCTGATACTCACGCTTGCCCACAATGAGCACCTGCTCGATGTGCTGATATTTGATGGCGCCAGCACTGTGTCTGAGCAGCATTATCTGGATGCGGTGCTGGGTGACCCGGCCTGGTTTGTGCAGCAGTTTGCGCTGGCCTTGCAGCAGGTGGTAGCGCCTGATGTAAGCCAGGCTGACAGCGTGGTGCGGGCGCTGGATGTCATGCGGGGGCAGCATGCTGCGTTGTTGACGGCAACAGTGCCGCCTTATGCATGGCCGATAGCCGCCCTGACCTGGGTGCGTCTGCGTGATGCAGATGATACGGGCCATGCTGACGGGGGTGTACAGGTGTCGGTCTATGCACTCGGTGACTGCAAGCTGTTTTTACTGGATGAGCACGGCGCCTCCAGCGACCTGGACCCTTACGTTAATCCGCAGGAGGGCATACTCAAGACGGCGATAGAGCAGATGAAGCGTGACGGCCTTGATGAGCAGGCGCGCTGGGCGAAGCTCTTGCCCATGCTGCGGGACAGGCGGGTGTCGCAAAACACCAGTGTGCAGCCATCGATACTGTGCCTGCATCCGCAAGGGCCTTTCGCGGCGCGCGAACACAGCTTAAGCATTAGCTTAAACACCAGCAAGTCAGCCCGCCTGGTGCTGATGACAGATGGCTTTTACCGCCTGGTCGACAGCTACCATCTGTATGACGACTCAGGTCTGTTGCAAGCCTGCGCCAGCCAGGGTTTGCCGGCGCTGATGCAAGAACTGCGAGCGCATGAGGCAGGCAAGTCTGGCGCTGGTGCGGTCGTTAAAAAGACCGACGATGCAACTGTCGCCATGATCAGTTTTTAAGCACCCTGTGATCAGGCGTCAGGCGTGATGCACCTCAAACGCAGGCAATCAGGTTCGTCTCATCAAGAAAATACAGGCCCAGCAGCGTACCCTTTTTAGGCATCAGCCCGAAGTGCATCTGGCTTTCAAAATGAATGGGTAACTTGCCCTGGAAGCCCGCAGCCGCACCGGCGACTTTCTTCCACGCAGGCCGTTTGACGCCATGCCAGAAGCTCAGTTTGGAACCGTCGCGGGCAAACAGCGTCGGTTGCAGGATGTCGACAGAGTTCTCGCCATTCCAGTACAGATACCCAGGGTAATGTGCACCGTCCTTGTCGACAAAGTCGGTAAACACAAGCACCTGGAATATGGAAAACATCGGGTCACCCTCGATATAAGGCGTGACCGACAGATCATCCCTGCCCCTGTCATTGAGCGGAAAATACCAGACCGGAAACTGCTGAAAATCCACCAGATCCAGTTCATAGACCTGCTTGTACACCGACCTGGCCATAGCCTGAGATGCCGACCTGCTTGCCGGCTTGGATACAGACACAGACATAACTACCCCCAAATGTAGAACATTTTTTGATCAGTATGCTGGCTGGCAAACTCTCTCATTCTCTCTAAGCGACAGATATCACAACAGACCCGCCATGCTTTGGCTTGCTTATCATCCTGGACAAAAAACCTGGCCGCGCAAACGACTACAGAGGGCACAGCCACCAGGGCCCGCCCTACATCTCCCACTGCATGAATTGATGCCCAAAAATGGTGCTCAACGATCAAATACCAGCATAGCACAATTTCCATGCGGAAACATCCTGCTCCGGTATTTGACTACCGCGACATGCGCCTTCATGGACGCCAACAGTGACAGGAAACGATCCCATCGTTGCACTTGATTATTAAATAGTCAATGGTTTAATTAAGATTTTTGTAACAATTATTCATATTTGATCAGCCTAGCTCGTCTTGTTGTCTGCGCGCTTGATCAACGATGGCTTCCCGCTAAAAGCAGGCGGGAATGTGGGTTTGGGGTGCATTGTGCTCGTTGCACTCAGTGTGATCCATGCGCGGCTGACGCAAAAGCCGTCTGCGACAATTTTGCCCAAATCATGGTGAGGGAAAACGCGTTGAACCTGTTGTATTTTAAGTAATTTAGTGGCATTTATGTCAATCATAGATGCTTTTATGATAATCTTGTTTTTGCCAGCAATGGCAGTCCTTGATTTCGCCAGTCCTTTACTTTATTTCACTGTTTTTATACCCCAGGCCTTCATCAACACCCGCTTGGGGGGCGTCGTTCTGCAAGTGTCTCTGCCGGCATTTATTAAACATCCTTGTCGCAATCGTCGTGTTTTTGATCAACACCCCTCATATCAACAATCTTCGTCAAGCTTGTGTTTGTACTGGTTTGCACGAAACCTATTTTGGGATTCCGTCACATGAAAATTCAACATCTGCTCAGTAAAGGGGCTCCCCTGTTGGCGATGTTTTCCTTTGCGCCACAAGCAGCACATGCCTATTTTGAGGATCTCTGTGCATCCCCGCAAGACCACAAGATCGTCGCCTGCGTGGAGCCGCGCGCGGCATGCGCCAAGACACCGTCTGAAGGAAAAGCCTGTCCGGCGCAGCTTGGCCAGGCGGTCAAGCAAATTGCTGCGCCCGTCCCCGCCAGAAGCATGATCCATGCAGATGCCACCTACTTTTTGGCGCAAGCACTGGGGTACAGGGCCGACGTGGCGTACTGGATCATTGCCTACAATGAAGTGGCAGATTACACGCAGTATGCCCCCATTGATCAGTGCGGCGTGCAAGCCTCTGCCAGCAACTCAGGGCAGTCGTATATCACAGCCCAATTTAATGGATTTCAGCGCATCAATAACACGACCGATGGCCCGCTGTATCACTACGTGCTGCCGTTTTCTCCAAACGGTGCAGGCACGGACGTACATGGCGCCAGTGGCATCCAGGCCGTCTACCCGTTTCATTTCCCTGTACCTGGCTATCCGGTCGTGATTGACGATATGTATGAGGGTTCCTTGTCCAATATGCGGCAATGGGCCATGCAGCCAGGTGATGAACCTGGATTGCTGTGCGCGGCAGGATTGACGGTGCCCAATGGCGCTTCGAATTTCAGTGGCCGTGCGTGCAGGACCGGGATCACGGTGCAGGGAAATGTGCCGGTGATTACACAGTCACAGAACGGTGTTCAGGTCAGCTTTAACTCAGGGCCCAAAATTCTCGACAACAGCAATGGCGATGTCAGTTACCGCGAGCTGGGCCACTGGCTGAAGGATAAATCCCGCACAACGGGTGTCTTGTGGAAAGACCCGGCCATGCCGCCGGTTCCTGTGCAGCTTGCCCGTATCGGGCTATATATCCATAGCATGCAGGATACGGCTTCGCATTCGACCTACTGTGGCGACGATGCCCCTTCCCCTCCTGGTGGCACCGATGTCGGTAGCTATATGAAACTCGACGGCACTAACCTGCAACTCATCTTTGGCTCGACCTGTGCCACGGCGCCGCACATCGCCGGGCATACAGAAGAAACGGCTACCGGTGATTCTGCCTTGCCCCTGCGTGATTACACATCACTCAACATGACATTGAACGAGCTGATTATTTTTGGGAATACGGTTGCCAAAGCCAGGGGCTGGATCGTCAACCCTGAGCTGCTGCCGCCAGATGTGGTTGGCGGCAAAAACGCACTGGGGCACAGTGCTGCCGATCTGCAAGCCAGGCTCGTCGGCACCATCACACAGGGCAAGCAGTGGACACGCGGCGAAGTCTACCAGTCTGCCCTGGTGACGTTGCCACTGCAACAGCTTTCCACATTGAACCGGCTGCACGCCATGAACGCCGCGCTGATGTCGTACTCCGACTATGTGCAAAAGCAATACACAGCCCCTGGCCGCTTCACGCCATTCGAGCTGATGCCTGGCAACGCGAAGAACCCGCAAGATACCAGCGCATGTTTCAAGTAGGGAAAGAGTCAGCTGTTTTCAGTCGCCTCAAGGCTTATCCTGCATCAACAGGACTTACGCAGTTGGGGCGGTTTTGCTTCAGCCCCCATCATTACAACCCTGACAGGAGTCATCATGAGCAACGTACCATCAACACCGGACGCAAGCCAGTTCAGCCTGCAGTTACCACAACTCAGCCTGCCTGGGCCAGACAATGCTGAAGAAGAGTATGCCTATTCACTGGGCATTCAAGCCTACGTCTTTGGCTTCCCCTGGATTTACAACACACAATTGCGCTGGCTGTGGGCCAGCGAAGCTGGTAAGCATTTTTCAGAAAAACACGGGCTGCCTGACCTGTATGCACCCATCAATACCTTTCATCACGCTGCCGAACTGGCTACCCCGGCCGCGCAAACGGGGGGTGCACCCAATACCGATACGCTGTATTCCACAGCCTGGCTCGACATAAGCGAAGGCCCCATCGTCATCTCCGTTCCGGCAGTCAGCGACCGGTATTTCGTGATCGAAATGGTGTGCATGGATGCCGACAACTTCGCCTATGTGGGCACGCATTCCACAGGCACAGAAGCAGGCAACTACCTGATTGCACCACACCACTGGAACGGCACCGTGCCAGATGGCGTGGCGGACATCTTGCCGCGTTCGCGCACCGATACCGTGTTCCTGCTGGGACGCACCGGCGTCAACAACAGCAGCTCGGCGGATCTTCAATTGGCCAATGCCACCCAGCAGCAGTATGTATTGACGCCGCTTGCAGACTGGCCCAATGCGCCCACGCCCTATAAAAAACCGGTGATGATACCCTGGGGTGTGGACTACAACCATACCGCAGGGGCATGGCATACCATGAACGAAGCCATGACACAAAACCCGCCAGGTTTGCCACCGGGGATCAACCAGCAGCAATTGCTGAGGCTCTTTGCCACAATCAACATCGGCCCGGGCCAGCATGTAGAAAAGCAATCAGAAGCCACCCGCATCGGCCTTCAAAGGGCGGCGAGAGACGGATTGGCCTTGCTCAAAAAATTCAGCAAGGCCCGCGGGAAATCGGTGAATAACTGGACGTATCCACCGCAAGACGTTGGCCGCGCCGGGCAAAACAGCGACTTTATTACCCGGGCAGCAGTGCAATCGCTATCAGGCATCTGCGCCAACGACCCGGACGAAGCCGTGTATATCAACACCAGCATCGACAGTAAGGGCAATGACTTGAATGGCTCCAATTGCTATAGCATGACTTTTGCGGCAGACAATTTCCCGCCATTCAATGCGGATATGCATGGCTTCTGGTCAGTGACCTTGTATAACTCGACTTACAACCTCTGCCCCGGCTCCACCAATTATTCCATCAATGGCTACTATCCAGAGTTTTCGGAAACCGATGCCAAGGGCGGCATGAACATCATCATCCAAAGCGAAAAGCCCGACACCTTACCTGCTGGAAGTTACTGGTTGCAGTCGCCCAGTGACGAAAGTTTCTTTTTGATTTTACGGGTCTACGTTCCCGGCCCCACAATCAGCTTCACGCAAACCTATAGCCCGCCAGCGATTATTCTTGCAAAATGACTGCAGTGATCGTAGAAAAGTACCGTTGACATGGGTGGCATGGATGGCCTGCATCGTCGTCCAGCAGGGCGAAACGCAGGCCGAGGTAACAGAAAAGCTTTACCATCCATGCACAAAAACTCAATCAACTATTTCTGATGTAGATGAACCATGTCTGAAGCCGCCCGCACTCATCTTGATTCCCTTGTCCAGGATTCGCAGGTCCCTGGTATCCAGTATGCCGTGGTGACTGTAGAAGGAGTAATATTTGAGTACCACGGTGGTTATGCGGACCTGGCGTCCCTCAGCCCCATGAAAGCAGGCACGACCATGATGGCTTACTCGATGAGCAAGACAATCACTGCAGCGGCCGTACTACATCTGGTTGAAACACACAATCTCGATCTGGATCAGCCGGTAAACCAGTTTCTCGATGTCTGCCCATATGGGCCGGGCGTCACTATTCGAAGATTGCTATCCCACACCGCAGGCGTACCCAATCCCATCCCTTTACGCTGGGTACATGCGCCAGCATCGCATCAACACTTCAACGAGCACATGGCCTTAACAACGGTGCTGCAAAAACATCAGCATCTGTCGTTCTCCCCAGGTTCAAAGTATGGCTACTCCAATATTGGCTACTGGCTGCTCGGGGAGTTTATCGAAAGTGTAAGCAAGGAACCGTTTACCTCGTATATCAGCAAACACCTGTTGCAGACACTGGGCATGACTGGGCAAGACCTTGGATATACCATCT
This sequence comes from Undibacterium paludis, assembly GCF_022568815.1. Classification (GTDB taxonomy): domain Bacteria; phylum Pseudomonadota; class Gammaproteobacteria; order Burkholderiales; family Burkholderiaceae_D; genus Undibacterium. The sequence goes on from NZ_JAKZHX010000019.1 coordinate 111,310, forward strand.
GTACTGTCCCAGAACATGCACATGGCTACCTGGAAAAATATTCCTTGCTGAATGTCTTCAAGCATTTACTGATCGGCAAAGAATATATCGGCGCTTACCATGATCGCTGGCTGGAAATCCGCCCGCATTATGTCAACGGCGCAGCATTTGGCGGACTAGTCGGCACAGCGGCCGGGTTTGCCAGGTTCCTCCAGGATCAGTTGCAGCCGCATTCTGCCATTCTGAGCGATGCTTCCCGTAGCCAATTCTACACACCACAGAAAACCAACAGGGGATCACTGGCATCAACAAGCCCGGGCTGGCATATCAGCCCACAAAAAACCAATGCGCATTTTTACAAGGAAGGAGCTGGCGGTGGTTTTCACAGCATGATGCGACTGTATCCTGATCACGGCATCGCCAGCGTGGTGATGACCAATACAAGCGCCTTCAATGTTCGCCGCCTCATGGATAAATTGGACCCTTACTTTATAAACGTCGCTGACAAGCAGTAAATCACGCAGATTCCACCCATGATTGCCCTACAGGTCACATTACTGCTTTCTTACCCTCGCCGAAAAAACACCCGTTAAGCTTCGCTCAACAAAAGCCTTTTCTCCAATTCAGTTGCAAGAAACTGATGAAAAAAAGCAAGTGAACCGTTATCTGTTCGCCAGCGTAGAGCATCACACTCATGAAAACCGAAATAGCCCTCTGCCAAGGGGCTAAATCATGCCAGACCATCACAATTCCCGATACTATTGCAATAGCTCAAGCGGGTCTCTTGCGTAAGCATCAAAAAACTTCTCAAGTCCATCAAATAATTTCTTGGGCACATTGTGCGTATCGCCGTAATCGACGTAGACCGACGAGCGCTCATCTGTCTCATACTTCAAACGATAGCAAAAGCTATCGATCAAGTGGTCTGAGAACAATACCCCATAGGGTGACGACTCTGTATTTCGCTCAATAATCTCAGCCAGCGACCAAAGACGCCAAAAAACGCTGTCTTCCATGACACACATTCCGCCGACAGCAGAATAAAGCGCGATAACGTCAAGCGTGGGCTTGAGCGCCAAACTGACGAACACATTCGCAATCTCAGCTACTGAATGCCCAGGCAACAAGCCCAAGTGCTGAGCATGCCATTGAGGAATAAGCTTTTGTATTATCTGCATATCGCCATCACTATAATTTCCGGGGACAGGTCACAAGTTAATTTATAGCATCTTCAGACATGCTCATCCATACTGATTTCACGTTGGATGCAATCAGCAAATTCAAACCCGATGGTCCCCTCATCCAGTTCAACATGCAGACGGGCGCCCCCCGATGCAAGCTGAACACACCGCAACTCTGACAGAATCGGGGAGCCATGCACAAACAGAGCAGGTGAAACGGTCTTATGCACCGTATCTACATACGACCCGCCAAGCCCCGACACCGCCAGAAACCGCAACTCCACGGCATAAGCAAGAAATTCTGATTGCGGGAAAAAGACCGCCCGCAGCCCCTTGAAAACCCGGCGCTTCCAGCGCCAGCCACGCACCGGGCAAGTCCATTTCATGACGACATCCCTGCCCTCATTTTCAAGCCCCAAAGAAATTAATTCACAGTCTTCTATTTCAAAGCGATCGAAATCTGGCAATTCCATTTTTATTTATATGTACCTGATGGGCTGATCAATAGCATCATTGCGAACACGACACCAATGCACGTGTCAAAGAATTGGCAAAGCATAATTTCTCAGCGTGAATTATTTTAGCAAAAACCTGCTCTGCGCTTACGCAAGACAGCCTCAACATCAGCACGACTGGCATCTCGATCAAACTCTGTGAAAGTATGTTCACTTACTTGAAACCATCGCGTCATAAGGCAGCCTATGAGGTACTCGACATTTTATGAATGCAGCTTAGCATCATCCGAACTTGATCCTGCTCAGCATTTGGCAGGTACACTGCCGGAATCATGGGCAGTATCCGCTTTCAGATCACCCTCTGTTTTTCAAATCGACGAACTGTCCGCCCGTCTATCCTCAATCCATTTCAGGTATTGATGTCTTAATTCAACGAACCGTTCAAAATCCCAATTCTCTTCAACCGGGATTGCCCTCAAGTCGCGAAATAATTTCTTCTCGATCAAAAACGCATTCCAGGATAATTGCGGCGGCAATCTCTCGTCAAACAGCAATAGATTGTTTATGTTATCCACAACATAAAACATTGCCGAGATGTCCGCAACCGAGCCGAGAATTCCAGGGCGAGTATCTAGAACATCCTCAAACCACTTAACGAAGTCAAGACACTTTTGATTAGTCATGTTGTCCAATTCAATCGCGTGAAAGCTAAGGCAAGGAAAAAGTGCGAGCCTCACATGCTCACTCAAGTCTAAATAGCTTTACATTTTTATGTTCCGTGTTCGCGCACATTGCAGCAATTTTTTGCTTCCTGGGTGTTTTTTGATCTGGTTCATTTCTCCTGGTACACTCAACAACATCGGAATGTATTCGCGCACTCAATCTTAATGACGTACCAGAATACCAGCAGCGCATCCACAATTCATTACGCCCCACTGTTTTAGTGAATCGCCAAAACTGGATTCCGTCTTTTTCCAGAGGAACCAATTCCCTTTCGTAGCCTTCTGCAGATTGATTTATAGGTCCTTCAACAATCGACATCCCTCCCAGATTGAACGTATCATCAGAAGAATCAACTTTCCATCCTGGAATATCCTGTTTTAGCTGACTAAATCCTTTAATCGTTGCAGGGCAGATTTGAGCCATCACAATACCAGACTCGCCGAGAAAGAGTGTCACAAACAATAGAAGGATTTTCATTTCATTTGAGAACATGTGTCAGATTAAGGAAAACGTGTGTCAGGGGTAAGCTCACACTTACAACTGTTTTCAATACGACATATGTTCTTTCTATTTTTCATAATTTTCTGGCCAATCTTCCTCTAATCCTATTTGTTTCACATTGACTGGCTTAACCGGTTCAAATGTGACTACCGCAAATATGTCTGCGTGACATTTCTCACAGTTGGCATAGCAGCATTCGTTAATCGACCCGGACATCTCATTCACCAATTGCCCTCCTTCCTGCCATTGAGACCACCTGGGGTCGTCTTTTTTCCACCAGATCATATCTTCGTTTAAGTGATAGGTGTTATTACAAAACCTCCCGCGCGCGTCACCATCAAATGTCGATGCGACATGGCATTGCGCCTTGATCGAAGCAGTCTTGCCGCAGTGCGGGCATGTGTCTTCAAAAACAATCCAGTTAAAAGCGGCCATGTTTAACCTTCAATTCTAAACAGGCCAAGAGTGAATGAGAGTTTTTGAAAGGATTCAGGCGACATTAAACTCCTCCAAACCTTCTGGCCACAAAACTGTATATTCTGATTCTGACACCTCACGGTAAGCTGCCTTGATATCAATCCAATATGCACTACCACCAAGGATAGTTTTTACTTCCTCAAAAGCACCCTCGGGATTATCAGTATGAATAAAAATATTGACTTCATCAGCGCCTGCATCATGACCATCAACCTCATTAGCTTCTGTTAATTTCTCAATTAACATGTCCTCGGCTTCGATCATGAGATCGTAGGTATTGATCGAACAGGAGGACCACTGTATAACTAACTGGTATTTTTTCATTTAATAATCTTCGGCATTTTGGATAAATTTCACGCTTTCATTATGAATCATTGGAGATCATATTTTCATCAATAACGGCGGTGGATTGTAGTGATTTTCAAGACCAGTCTTTCGGTAAAATCGTTCTATCTCGTCGCTCGGATATTGTGAAAATCTCGCTGATTCAATTTTTTTGCAGTTCTCTAAATCAGCAAGCGATTTATTTTCAGGACAAATTCCGAACAATTCCAGATGCTTAAGCGAGGCCATTTTTGCGATAAGAAGAAGTGACTGCACAACAGTGCACTTTCGAGACGCATCCCATGCAGGAGAAGTCGACAGAGATAAAGACTCAAGATTTTCGAAATTCGCCAAAATGGCTAGATCGGATATTTTTGGCATATGTAAGATACTCAAATACCGCAATTGATGCAGTGGCTCCAGAACGTCCAATGAAAAATCAGGGAATGACCCAATAAGCAGTTCTTCCACATTTTGAAATTGATCTAAAGATTTCAGGCTGACGTACTTGCAATGCCATATACGCATCGACGTAATTTCCATGTGCCGATCTATTGCTGGAAATTTCTTTGCCGGGTCTCTCACTAAATCCAGGTGCATTTTTTTGCAAGCCGCTTAGATGTCAATCCCAGCATACGGAGAAAACCATGTTCCCGGCAGATGGCTCTGGCGCGTTCTTTGGTTTCCCATAAGGCCATCCCGTGACCACACCATCAGCCCACATGCCCTCTATCCATTTTTCAACTTCAGATTGGGAAGCGGAGGTAAAAATGTGGACGTTTTCCGCCGGTGGAAAGTCGTCCACAAAGCCGGAGTAATTCCAGTCAGTGTGCAAGCCTACCAGTATTTTTTCAACATCCGGTTTAGCGGCGATTTCTTTAAATCTTGCATAAAGCTCTGCTATTGACGGCCTGCCAAATCCCCATTCGTTAGGAGCAATGCAATCCTCTACGCTATTACCTGAAAAGTACAGATGAAAATCGACAACAGGGGGAGTTTCTTCTTCGCTCCAATTCAATGTAGCGAGATAGTTACGAATCTTCTGATGCATATGTGCCTTTTCAATAAACGAAATGTTAGTTGTCTTCTCTTGGTCAGATACTGACAAAACCCACATAAAAGCGATCACCTAACAGGGTTGACTTACTTTTCTACGCTTTGCTCAGCAATATTTTCTTCTCCAACTCAAGTGCAAGGAAATGATGAAAAGGCAAATGCGCGAGTTTGACCGTGACATAAATAATCGCAATAAGGGCAGGCAGGCGATATGGGAACTGTGGAACAAGTAAGATGAATGAGAAAAATAACACCGTCTGCACCAGCAATGGCAACCATACCTGCCAACGTCGCCAGACCACGCCCAGGACAGGGCGGATCAAGGTTGATTGCTCTTGCTTGGATAATCCTTTAAGAGCCGGGATTGAGGTTTTATTCCAGTAAATAGTCATGTTTTTCCTTCAAAAAAATCTTCCGCAATTCAAATATATGCTATCTCAAAAATAATTTAAGGAGTCACAGGGATTTTGTGAATACGCAGTACAGCTACTGCGGAAGGAGAAATTAACCCTTCAGATTCTTTGATCAATTTACGTAAGACCGCAATAGCTTTCTCTTTTTCTGCATGATTGATTAAATGCGCAGCCGCTGCAAATCGAACTTCTATTGAACTGTGCATTAACAAAGGCAATAAGCACTCGGAAACAACACCACCCCTCACCCATTCAGCGACAATTTCTTTATTAGCGCGCTCTTTTGCACTTGCAGTTTTAGAACTCCCGTTATCAATACCTACCCAATATTCTTTGGAGTTTTGAATAAATTCTTCAGATTTTTCATCAATCATTTTATTCTTTATTATGCATATTATTTTTTAAACGAGTACGGTCTCGTTCAGTTTTCTTCCGCTTGTAAAACCTCTATCGCTGCTCGCATGGTCTGAGCCGCCTCATTGTGAGTCTCCGTTTTCAGCACTTTGGCGATATCTTGCACAACACCTCGCAATCGCAATCTGTGCGCCCAGTCTGCCGCTTTAGTACGCACTCGTGAGCTTTTGTCTTTCAAACCATCACGGATCATTCCAAGACATACTTGTTCCTGTGTTTTTTCTGTGAGGCACAGCAGGGCATTGTGATGAACATGAGCATGTTTTGAGAGCGCCATTTCCTGAATCATCTGCAAGGCTCTATTATCTAAAATTGCAGACTCGCCCAAAAATGTAGCACCAAGTTCGTAGACGCTTGCGTAACGATCAGAAGCAGCGTCAACCACGGCAATCAAGCTTGTCTCAGAAAGTGGTTTGCCAGATTCTAATAATTCATCAAACGCATCCCGAAGCGGTTTTTCAAGATCAGGTCTCTTTGGACGTATGAATCTTTGAAGATGCTGCTCAATATAAAATCTTTGATAAAACATAAAAACCCACTCGATCAATTTTCTTTTGACTCTTTCCTGTCATAGAAATACTCTTCGAATTCCTCGTGCAATCCATCACCAAGCTCAATGCCGTCCTCATCAACAGCGTAAATTCGACCAGTATCTGATAATGCGGTTGCGCCATCCAGTATGCATAAGAAAGAGTGAGCTAAACCTTGAAAACATTCGCTGAACATCTCTTCCACAACTTCTTTTGGTATGTTATTCAGAGAGAGTGCACTTTGAAAATTTCTGAATGATTCTATATTGGCACCCCAATCAAGGCCAGAACTCTGTCCAGTTATAGCCTTGGCTGCTGCTTTAGACCAAGCGTCTATCGCTCCTGCCATATCTGCAAAAAACTCTTCTTTCTTCGTCATCGAATTTCTGCCTTAGGGGTATGATAAAAACAATTTCCCAGCTTCTTTCTTAGCACTACAAGATCCCATAGATACTCTACAGAAGAATCTGAAATAATTACTCCTTCAGGAGGAACATCAGGGATTTCCAGAGTCACTATGATGCTCCAATTCAAAGCGTTTTTTCTTAAAATATTTTTTAAATCATCAACTAATTTTAGTGTTAAAAATTCAGGATTGAATATGCAAACTTTTTGTTGATTCGCTCCCCAGTCATCGTCAACCAGCCAAAAATCTCCATCACCAAAGGCATCATTCTTACCCCTCGTACTCAATATCAGGAGCATCTTCTGGTAGACAATTTCCCAAGTGGATTCACGCATAATCTCAATCATTTACGAAAATATCTCCTAAATCCGCTCTCAATTTTTCAAATATCCCTGTTAAGGACAATTGAATTCTTACGGTCCGTCAATTCCGCAGTCTGCTGCTCTTGATGAATATTGTCGCTGGCACCATTTAATCCATTGAGAACGATTTTTTTTCCGACGCTCCATACGTTCAGCACGTGGAGTATCCGCATCGAACGCTCCAAAATCTTGGTTAGTCATGTGCCGAAGAATTGCAGCTAGCGCATCATGAACTAGTTCTGCCCCATAATGTACACTCCTCTCCGACGCATTAGGTAAACGATTTAACAGACTAATTTGAGGGTCCGGTAAAGAACGCATGTCGTCAAGATGACTAATAATAAAAGGCACGGCATCGTCTCCCAAAGCTTGAATATTTTCGAAAGCAATCACTTCTTCTTTGCTAGCGGTCATTTGATTAACTAGCTTTGTTACACGAATAGAAAGTGAGGTTCCCGCCTTAGGTTCTTGCTTATATAGGAAAAAGAATGCCAATGCACCAATTGCACATAAAAATAATAAACTACGAAGTTTTAACAAATAATATGCTCTCTCAAAAATAATTTAAGGTGTCACTGAAATTTTATGAATACGTAATACAGCATCAGCCGAACTACCGATCAAGCTTGGATGATCAACCAGATCACGCAGCACCTCAATTGCTTTTTCTTTCTCAGAGTAGTTAAGCAAATGTGCAGCAGCGGCAAGTCTTACTTTTGCCGAATTGTGTTCAAGCAATGGCAACAGGTAATCTGCGACCATGGCACTTTCTGCCCATTTGGCGACAATTTTTTTATTGGCACGCTCTTTCGCGTTTCCATGCTTAGCACTTCCTTGCCAATATTCCTCGGCATTGTTGATGAACTCCATTTGTTCCGCACTTGTTACGTTTGCCATTTCCGACATCATTTCAAATCAAATTCAATTACCATCTATATTGATAGTCAAAAATTTTGTCAATCAAACCGGCATCCAGTAATTCGACTGATGCAGCTTTGTACCACTATAAAAAAGGAACCGGTAAAGCAATAATTTCTGCTCTGGTAAGCTTCTCTTTGGGTTCCTTTTCAATCACTCCTATGAGTGCCTTTAAATCACCTACACAATAACGGCTTATGTCATATGTAATTGGAAAAATCTGATTAACAGTCAATCCTATAAAAATTTCAAGCGCCTCAGGACCAAAGCGCTCCCGCTCAATATCGTGATATCTCGCCAAAGTAAACCACTTATCATCTTTAAAAATTGAAAGAGTTAAGAAGTGCTGCGTTAGTTGTGCATTGCTTGCGTCAACATTTCCAATCAACGCCCATGTGTCTGCGCCATTGGCGAAACGAACCTTAGTACCAACAAGTTTCCCTGTTAAGCTTTTTACAGGCATTCTTTTTATTGCGCGAACAACCGTTTCCCCAATTTTTTCATGAGAATTTGTATATTGCCAGACTGGGTATTTTTTCAAATCAGCAATTGTTAGCAATTCAACTGGTTTAGCTTTTTCATACACGGTCATTTAGGAAATCCATCTCTTATCATGACCTAATATCAAAGAACATCTAATCAATCCTTCGCGCTCGATTATCATAATCTGTGCAAAACCGTCATCGTCAATATTCACAATTATTTCGCTCCTGCTTTGCCAGCGCCAATAATTCCTGCATCACGGGACTCTAAGATTCGGGCGATGTAATACGAAATTTTTCCTGAAAATCTTCGACAAACTGCTGTAAATCAAAATCATCAATTTTGTATTTTGAAATGACCTCTGGAATTTCTTTCAACAGCAATTCAGAAATTATCATTTTCTTCTTAATGAAATCGACGCTTTTCATTTCCGGCAGATCAAGCATGATATCCACATATAATTTCTTCTCTTTTTTCGACAAGCGTATTCGTCGTTTCAGATTCAAAGCGGGGTCTTGACACATGAGAACAATGGTAATCCCAATTAGTCCAATACCATAATCCCGCTCTTGGAAGTAGGCGTGGTAGTTATCGTCAGAGAATGCCTTTAGAACCTGATCAATCTTTGACTCCCAATCGAAGTCACCTAAGATATTGAGTCTCATGTCTTTACCGAATTGAATAGTTTTTCGCTCAGCTTACACTTTAAAAAACTGCCAGATAACATAAAGAATAAATCCGAATATGACAACCAATACTGGCGCCAACCAAATTACAACGCTCTTAAGAACTGCTTTTGGTGAGAGATTTTCCAAAGACGTAATTTCATCCTCGGCCTTTTTCAACAGATACTGATCGAATTCATAGTTACCAGATTTAGCAATATGTTTCCCGATCTCCAGCAATTCTTGCCATGTTTTAGCTGCATACTCGTTACCGTATTCGTTTGACTGAATTTCGAAACTAATCGACAACATCAAACTTTTTGCTATGTCGATCTTTTCTTCCGGGAGAAAAGAACAAGAAGGACAACGATCTTTAAACCATTTTTTTTGCGAGCCGCATTTAATGCAAATTGATGTAAATTTCATTTGCGCATTACACGATCAATTAATCTCATATTTCTGTTCAGAGTTTTTCATTAAACCCAGGTACATTTTCTTTCTAGACGTCTCCTAATTGAGGACGTCTCAAATGAAATCAATTTGATTTTCCTTATCCAAAAAATATAAGCCCAAAAGCCTCCCTTTTATTGAAGGGAGACCAGCATGCTCTTGGCTCACGAAATCTAATGGGAATTTATCGCGCAAAACCTGTTGTGATAACCCTTCTTTTTCCCAGGAAGGACGTCTTATACCATTCCAGAATGTTAAATATTCTTCTTTATTAACAAATATGGCGGGTTGCAACGTTTCTACTGATTTATCGTAATTCCAATAAATATAACCATCATACTGGCGACCATCTTTGTCAAAAAAATCTGTCCTAACAAGAATTTGATGATCAGGGAAAAACGGATTCCCAGTTTCAAATGGTTTTATTGAAAGTTCATCTTCTACAGTCTCATCCATCGGAAAATACCAAACAGGATATTTTTCCAAGTCAGAAAGGGTTAAGTCATAAACTTGTTTATGCATTTGTTTTGAGGCTAAAAAAAATACTTCCAAGTTTTTTTCTTAATGCGACTACATCCCACAGATACTCTACAGATTTCTCTGAAACAACCATCGCATCAGGAGCAACATCATGAATCTCCAGCACTATTATGATGCTCCAGTCTGGGGCATTCTTGCATAAAAATTCTTCAATTCCCCACTAGTTCTGGCGTCAGAAAATCTGGATTGAATATGCAGATTTTCTGATGTTTTTCACCCCAATCATCGTCCAGAAGCTAAAAATCTCCTGGGCCAAATGCGTTATCTTTACCTCTGGCACTCAATATCAGAAGCAGCTTCTGGTAGACAATTTCCCAAGTGGATTCACGCATAATCTCAACCATTTAGGACAAGGCTTCATCGAAAATACGTCCTAAATCTGCCCTCAATTTTTCAACATTGAAATCAAGTTTATTCCTTTTAACGACATTTTCCAGTAAAGAAATTTTACCTAGAATAGCGCTTCTTAAAAATTGATACCTTTCGTTTTCTTCTCTATCAAAAAAGTTTTCACTATTTGCGATTATTGGTATTCCGATAGATTTCTCTTTTTTTCTATAATTTTCAATCTCCTTTAAATTATTCAATTCATAAGGTAAAGGATTCAAATAAAATTGAAAAAGAATAATATTTAACCCACTGCCATAATCTGAAGAACGCAGTTTTTTCAAAATTTTGGAAATGCCTGCATCTCCCCAAATATATGTCCTGAACACCCCCCCTTTTTCTTTAGCTTGTTCCTTAGTTCGCTGATCATCGTCCCAGTTAACTGATGGTCCACTTACAAAACATCCTAGAAAAATTGCTTCAGAATTCATAATTTATATCCCTTCAAATCAATGTCCATTCAAATTCAGAGGGCCGCGCCTAAAAATGTTTTCCATTGCTTCCCACTCATAAGCTGTCAGCCTATTAGGAAACAAAATCTTTTCCATATATTTATCTGACATAAATTCCCTTGTATATCTCGACTCGGCATTTAGCTGGGAAGTAATACCATTTTTAAGAAAAACTTCTCCCTCTTTTGAAAAAAGCTTATACCCCCAGGTTGGCCTGAGACTTTTTAGCGAGTTCCCATGTACTGCGACGTTTTCAATAGCTTCTACTGCTGCTACTTCACATGTTCGTGCTGTGTTAGCAGCCATTTTCGTAGCATTCGCAAATGGTGCCAAACCAGGCAGCATTGCACCTGTAGATAAAGCCGCAGCAACCTCAGCCCCGATCAGTAATTGTTCCGCGTATACCGCACCATAATAACAAGCAATTAACAACGGCCCAAAACAACGTCCCGACGGATCAGTAAAGCTGATCGGATTCCCTCCGACATACCCATACCCATTAATCCCCCCAGCCAACCCAATCGGGTCTTCCGCGATAAACCGATGCGTCGCTGGCGAGTAGTAACGTGCACGGTAATAGTACAAGCCATTGCCGTCATTCTCCCTACCTGTGTACTGGAATGCATTATTAACTACCGCATCTGCCCTGGTATTACCATACGGGTCATAGCTGTAATCAACAACTTTGTCACCCGTACCATTTGTCAGGCGGATAGTCGAACCAATGGCGTCAGTGAGGTATGTCAGACTGGTCGCTGTTGATCCTGATCCGCTCTGCTGCACCAGTACCTGATCTATCCCTGCGGTGATGTAACTCGCCCTGATACTGGCTGTGTCTGCCTGTGTTGCGTTGAGCCCGTTTAGTTCCTGAACAATATTCACTCCATCATACACAAAGCCCGTACTGACTCCATTGACAGTCTTTGTTTGTCTTCTGCCCAATGCATCATAAGTAAAGCTGGCCGTTTCTGTGTTGGTACTGTCCTTGATCTGGATGAGCTGGTTACGCGCATTCCAGACATAGGTGTTGATGCCGTCGCTTTG
>NZ_JAKZHX010000002.1 GCF_022568815.1 Undibacterium paludis
AACAAAAATTCAAACGAAGAATGTAAGTCCTGATTTTTATACATACACCAGGCAAATAACGATAAAAGAGACAGACATGAAAACATTTAAAGACAGAGTAGCCGTCATTACCGGTGGTGCCAGTGGTTTTGGTCGTGAATTTGCCCTCATAGGTGCTCGCCTGGGCATGAAACTGGTACTGGCTGATGTGCAGCAGGATGCCTTGGATAAAACCAGGGCAGAACTGGAGGAAATGGGGGCACAAGTATTGGCCATGCGCTGCGACGTGCGTCATGTCGCCGAAGTACAGGCTTTGGCCGATGCCACCATGGAAAAATTCGGCGCTGTCCACCTGGTATTCAATAATGCCGGTGTCGGCTCCGGTGGACTGATCTGGGAGAATACTCAGGCTGACTGGGAGTGGGTTCTGGGCGTCAATCTCTGGGGCGTGATTCACGGCGTACGCATCTTCACCAATCTGATGCTGGAATGTGCAAAAAAAGACCCGCAATATGAAGGGCACATCGTCAACACGGCATCGATGGCTGGTTTGCTCAATGCACCCACCATGGGCGTCTACAATGTTTCCAAGCATGCCGTGGTGTCGCTGTCAGAGTCGCTGTATCAGGACTTGAAACTGGTGGAGGCGCCTATCGGCGCATCCGTTTTGTGCCCTTACTTCGTTCCAACCGGCATTTCGCAATCGCACAGAAATCGCCCCGACGATGTCCCAGGTTCTATGCCGACAGCAAGTCAGCGGGCAGCCCAGGCAATGTCAGATAAAGCAGTCACTTCCGGCAAAGTGACTGCACAGGAAGTGGCTGAAAACACCTTCAAGGCGATAGCTGAAGAACAGTTCTATATTTATTCCCACCCAAGTGCGCTGGGTAATGTGCAGGAACGTATGGAAGATATCGTCTTGCAGCGCAATCCCGGAGATCCTTACAAGGCAGCGCCGCATATCCGTGACATGCTCAGAGCCAAGCTCAAGGCATAAGCGGATTTTGCATACAACCACGAAAGGCTAGCCCAGATGTCTGCAGAAATCACAATCAACCAGTTTGCCAATCTGGAAAATGGTACTCGTTTGCATTTTGCCAGCGCTGGTGAAAAGGGCAGACCATTGATGTTGTTTGTCCATGGCTTCCCCGAATTCTGGTACGAATGGAAAGTGCAACTGGCTGAATTTGGTCAGGACTATTTTGCTGTTGCCCCTGACTTGCGCGGCTTTAATCTGTCAGACATGCCAACGGATGTGTCGGCCTATAAAGCAAGGCATATCGTCGATGACCTGCGTCTGTTGATTGCGCATCTGGGTTATGAAAAAGCTGTCGTGGTTGCCCACGACTGGGGAGGGGCAATTTGCTGGAATATGGCGATAGCCTTGCCCGCCTTGTTTGAAAAACTGATCATCGTGAATTCTCCTCATCCCTATCTGTTCATGCAGGCACTGAAACATGATCCTGGGCAAAAATCTTCCAGTGAATATATGAACTGGTTGCGCAATCCAGGTTCCGAACAGGCGCTGGCCAAGGATGAATTCACCTTGATGGACGGATTCTTCAATGGCATGGGGCAGGAGGATGCCGGCTGGTTTGATGCAGAGACCCGGGCAGCATATCATGCCTGCTGGGCACGTGGATTGACCGGTGGAGTCAATTATTACCGTGCTTCACCCCTGCATCCACCAACAGAGGCCAATTCGGGACCTTTGCAGTTAAAGCTTGATCCCGCTGATTTTCAGGTGAAAGTGACTACCCGGATCATCTGGGGAGAGAATGACAAAGCCTTGCCTAAAACGCTGCTCGACGGTATTGAAAACTTTGTTGACGATGTACAGATACAGCGTATTCCGGAAGGATCACACTGGGTCATTCATGAGCAGCCGGATCGCGTCAACCGCCTGATACGTCAATTCATGCAGCAATAATTGACCTCGTCTCATCATTTGCATTTAACAGTGATTGTCAGCGTATGCCTAAACAGGATTTCTCATTTCTTCATCGCTTGCGTGTACGCTGGTCAGAAGTCGACATGCAGGCGATCGTTTTCAACGGGAATTATTTAAACTATTTTGACGTGGCCTTCACTGAATATTGGCGTGCCACTGGCTTGCCGAATGTGATTGCCCAGGCGGCTGAGGGTAAAGAGCTATTTGCCCGCAAATCTACAGTTGAATACATGGCGCCGGCCAGGTTTGACGATGAACTCGACATCGCTGTGCGTTGTGCCAGCATGGGCCGTTCATCCCTGCAATTCATTCTGGAAATTTATCATGGCGAGATGCATTTGATTTCTGGTGAATTGGTTTATGTCTATGCAGATACGGAAAAGCGCAAGTCAGTTGCGATCAGTGAAGAATGGCGTGCGATAATTACAGGTTTCGAAACGCTGAAACCAGCTGATGCGCGGACGGATACTCGGACATGACTACAGATAATACAAATAATTTGCGTCTTGAAATTTCAGATTGGAATACGCTGCAAAAAGATGCGCAAGCCATTCGCTACCAGGTATTTGTGATTGAACAAAAAATACCAGCAGAGCTGGAATGGGATGCTGCAGATGCCTTATGCATGCACGCAGTAGCCTATGATGGGCAGGTTGCAGTGGGTACAGGCCGGCTCTTGCCAGATGCTCATATCGGACGCATGGCCGTGCTTGCTAATGCACGCGGCATGGGTGTTGGCGCCAGCATACTGCGGGCATTGATGGAGCAGGCAAGATTACGCGGCGACAGAGCCGTGCGTCTGAATGCCCAGCAATCGGCAGAAAATTTTTATGTCAAGGAAGGTTTTATTCGCGACGGCGACATATTTGAAGAGGCTGGCATCCCCCATGTCAGCATGGTGTTCCACTTCAACTGAAAATCGATTGTACGATTAAAAGCCACGGGGTCAGGCAGTTTTTTGCTTGAAAACAGTTCATGATGTTTTATCTTCAGGGGTAAAGTTGATTTGCCCCGTAATCAACTGCCAATACATCACCCAGTCTCCCATAAAAGAGAATAGTGGTTGCTTGAAAGAAGCAGGCCGGTTTTTCTCAAACAGAAAATGACCTGCCCAGGCAAAACCATATCCACAAATTGGCGCGGCAATCAAGTAAGTAAGTTGGCCGGTAACACAGGCAAGAATAACGCACAGCAAAACCAGGCTGCTTCCGAGAAAATGTAGTTGGCGGCAAGTTCTGTTACTGTGTTCGGTCAGGTAAAAAGCGTAAAAAGCTCGAAAACTTGTATATCTCATTGTCACCCTCCTTTTTTGTTTTTTAATTTTGATTGGCGCAGACATTTTTCTGCATCTTAACGCAAGGTATTTCTGGCCGGGTCTTTTTTCAAAAGAATCCGGGCATGCATCGAAACTTTGCTGCAATAAAAATCAGACTATTGTTAATTGCAATATTGACATTGTAAATATATACACTACTATTTGATTTAATATACATTTAAGAAATATCTATATGCCTTTTTTCTACTGGCATTTGATGCATGATAGAAATTGCAAATGTACTTAAGTATTTGATATTGCAAAACATATTGTGAATTCACACTTTTTAATAATTTCCTTGTGGCATTAAATTCCGTGTGGCAATATGTACTTGTGGTATTTCCTTATGCAAGCCTTGATCAAGTCAAAAATTTTTGCTGACAACGTTTTGGGGGAATCATGAACATAGAAAATTCTCGAGTGTCGACCCGGCTAATTACAGGTTTTGGTCTGGTTTTGAGCCTGCTGCTGGTTGTCTTGCTACTTGGTGTTACCTATATGGCGAGAATGAACCAGAGACTCGACGAAATCGCCAACGTCAACAATGTTCAGTCCAAGCTTGCGTCTACCATGTATCTGACCGTCACTGAACGGGCGCTGGCTTTACGCAATCTGATACTGTTGTCTGATGAGGCGGAGATACAGATAGAAGTAAATCGTATCCAGGCGCAGGCAAAAAAATACGCAGAAGCGCAAGATAAACTGACGCAGATGCTCAAGAATGACCCCAACGCCAGTCCTGAGCAAATTGCCTTGCTTGGCAAAATCAGCGAACAGGCGAAGCTTTCAGATCCATTTATCAGTAAAGGAGCGGAGCTTGGTGTTCAGAAAAAGGGGGATGAAGCCTACAAGATGCTGCGCTTTGAATTTCGCCCCATACAAAAAAAATGGTGGGAATTGCTCAATGAATTCATTTCCGATGAAGAGAAGCAAAATTCCGCTGCGATAGTGCAGGCTGAACTTGATTATAACAATGCAAAAAGATTGATGTATGCATTTGGGACGGCCGCTCTGTTTGTCGGCATGTTTGCTGCCTGGCTGATCGTGCGTAGCCTGTTGAAACAACTTGGCGGCGAACCCCGTCATGCCGTTCAAATTGCAGAGAGAATTGCAGCCGGTGATCTGTCGGTGCCAATACATCTGGCTGGAAATGACAAGCACAGCCTTATGCATGCCATGGATGAGATGCAAAAGGGACTGGCCAGCATAGTTGGCATGGTGCGCTCCGGTACCGATACGATAGCCACGGCTTCCCGCCAGATTGCATCGGGCAATATGGACCTTTCTTCACGTACTGAGGCTCAGGCAGGTTCTTTGGAGGAGACCGCATCTTCCATGGAGCAATTGACTTCGACGGTGAAGCAAAATGCAGACAATGCCAGGCAGGCTAATGTTCTGGCGCAGTCAGCATCGGAGGTGGCAATAAAAGGTGGCAGTGTCGTTTCAGAAGTGGTGCAGACCATGGGATCCATCAATACTTCGTCGAAAAAGATTGTTGACATCATTGGCGTTATTGACGGGATTGCGTTCCAGACCAATATCCTGGCCCTGAATGCTGCCGTGGAAGCAGCGCGGGCAGGGGAGCAGGGGCGCGGGTTTGCCGTGGTGGCAACCGAAGTCCGGAATCTTGCGCAACGTTCGGCAGAAGCTGCACGTGAAATCAAGCATTTGATCGATGATTCTGTGACCAAGGTTGGCATAGGCGCAAAACTGGTTGATCAGGCTGGTGTCACCATGGAGGAAATTGTGCTCAGCATCAAGCGGGTAACCGGGATCATGAATGAAATCATGATGGCCAGCCAGGAACAGACTGCAGGCATAGAGCAAATCAATGAAGCTATCGTACAGATGGATGATGTCACCCAGCAGAACGCTGCTTTGGTAGAAGAGGCCGCAGCCGCCGCAGCTTCCTTGCAAAATCAGGCTGATGATTTGTCTGAACTGGTCAGTACCTTCCAGCTTGCCAATGAGCATATTGTCAAGCCAGCCTGGCGTGAAAGCCTGGAAGAAGAGAATCGTCTGGATAAAAAGATCGTACCCTTGATAAAAAAAGCATCTCCTCAAGATAAAAATAAAGGGTCTGCTCACCAGATCAAACGTGTCGCCAATGCTAATCCTGGCACCGCACAGAATGCATCGCAAGACTGGGAAGAATTTTAGAATTTGCTGAACGACCAGTGGTTTAGCCGGGAGTATGAAATGCACATTACCACCGATATCATGGAAGAAAAACCTGATGAAGTCGTCAGGGGTGAACGAAGGACAAAGTTTGGTCGTTTTGTACAAACTCCCCAGTCTCTTGCTTCCAACATCAATTGGCATCATGGTGTCGTCAGTTCCAGGACTCGCGAGCGATTGTTGCGTCAGACGCCGGCAACTCTGTGGCTGACAGGCCTGAGCGGGGCAGGCAAGTCAACTCTGGGTTATGCCCTTGAAAAACTTTTGCTGGATCGTGGTCATTGCTGCTTTGTTGTTGATGGCGACAATTTACGACATCATCTGAATTGTGATCTTGGTTTTTCCCCTGATGACAGGCGCGAAAATATACGCAGGGCGGCTGAAGTTGCTCATCTGATCAATGAAGCAGGGATGATTGCTATTACTGCATTCATTTCTCCATTCAGGGCAGACCGTGCCATGGCAAGAGAGATTATCGGTCAAGAGCGTTTTGTTGAGGTGCATATCAGTACACCGGGTGTGGAATGTGAACGCCGTGATCCCAAAGGGCTGTATGCCAGGGCTCGCAGGGGGGAGATCCCTGAATTCACAGGGGTGTCAGCGCCTTACGAAGAACCCGTGGACCCCGATCTGGTAATAAATTCAGAACTATATACGATAGAGGAAGCGGCAGAGATTCTTTACCGACACCTGATAGGATTATGTTTTGTCAGGTGATGAGGGAATCATGTCGGACGATCAGAAACAAATGAATCATGCCTATGATGTCTTCAATGGTGATGCAGACGGTATCTGTGCTTTGCATCAGTTAAGACTGGCAGAGCCGGTGACGGCAAAATTGATTACTGGCGCAAAACGCGATATTGATTTGCTGTGTCGTTTTAAATCAAAAGAGGGCGACAGGGTTACGGTATTGGATATTTCCCTGGACAGTAATATTGCAGCCTTGCGAGAACATATTGGCGCAGGCGCTGTAGTGACTTATTTTGATCATCACAATGCGACACAAGCTTTTGAGCATGAACGCTTGCATCTGCATTGTGATATGACCGCTGACGTATGCACCAGCATCCTGGTCAATCGCTATCTGGACGGGCGATACCGGGAATGGGCAGTCGTCGCTGCCTATGGCGATAATTTGCCACAAGTGGCCAGCTTGATGGCAGGCCAGGCAGGAGTCGATGAATTGCAACGCAGCGAATTGCAGCAACTGGGCATACTGCTCAATTACAACGCTTATGGTGAAACTGTTGATGACTTGCATTTCCACCCGGAAGTTTTATATGAACGCTTGCATGTCTACCTGGAACCTGCAGACTTTATCCGTCATGCCCCCGAATTTACACTGCTGAAAAACGCTTACACAGATGACATGGCAGCCATGCAGACAGTGCAGTCTTACTGCCAGGATGGATTTTCATCTGTGTATGTTTTGCCACAACAGGCTTGGGCCAGGCGTGTTTCGGGGATATTGGCAAACAAACTGAGTCAGGAGCACGCAGGAAAGTCTATTGCCGTCCTGACTGCCAAACCTGACGGTAATTTTATTGTCAGTGTTCGTTCGGGATTGCCCGATAGTAAACCAGCAGGCGCGTTTTGTTCCGGCTTTTCTACAGGTGGTGGGCGGCGCGGGGCAGCAGGTATCAATCACCTGGCTGAAGCGGAAGTAGATAATTTTGTCAATGCATTCAGGCGTTATTTCGATGGCGCTGGAAAAGAACAAGTTTGCAATGAGCGTTAGCTAAGCAGGTGGAGTTTTTTGGTCTTCAGTTCGGGGAGGAAATCATGGCTGAATCAGACAATGCAACAAGTGCGCAACAAGCAGAGACAGGGATGGCAGGGGCAAAGCGCCCGACACCAGTGCTGATGATACCTTTGCGCCGATGTGGCAGCCATGCCTTGCGTTTGCGACTCAACAACAGCAAGGAATTTTATTCGCCTTATCCCTTGCATATTGTCGACTTCATGCCCTTGGTGCCGCGTTACGGGAATCTTGATGATGACGAAAATTATTTCCGGCTGGTGGTTGATGTCATTGGTTTGCAAGCGGCCAGTATGGTGAAATGGAAGGATATTGTTTTTGATCCTGTGGATGTTTTTGAGTCCATCAAAAATGACAGGCGCAGTGTGCACCGTATATTATGGGAGTTGCTGCTGCGTACGGGTGAGCGCCATCATGCCCGCATAGTCATGGATAAATCGCTGGACAGTGTGCATTATGCCGACGAGCTTTTGCAACTGTTTCCGAACATGCTGTTCCTGAATGTGGTGAGGGATCCAAGGGCGCAAGTCGCCTCCATGAACAGAGCCATCATCCATGATTATGACTCTACCCTGAATGCACTTGCCTGGCTGGAGGCGCACCAGCTGTCCCGCGATATTATCAATCGGCATCCGGACCGGGTGTTGACGATACGTTATGAAGATTTCCTGACCAACCAGGAAACAGTCTTGCGCGCAATCTGCGGATTTTTTGGCATTGCATTCACATCAAAAATGCTTGACGTCACCCACTCCAATGAGGCACAGCAAATTTCGCATATGTCGGCACTGTGGGAAAGCAATCGATTCCCGCCCATCCTGGCGAACAAGGACAAGTTCAAGCAGCAATTGAGCATGCAGGAAATTGAAGTCATAGAAAGCCTGACCAGGGAATTCATGCAATTGTATGGCTATGAGTTCATGACAGCAGCAAACCTGGAGTTAAGCCAGGAAACAATCAAGGCGGCGAAGGAAAAATCGGCGCGAGGCAAAGAGGTGGCCTGGGATAGTCTCAAACACGACAACTACAAGGACTATGTGCTGCGTCGTTTCAGGGCAGACTATCTGGCAGGATTGAATCAACGTTTGCCCGCACATGTATGAGTGCGAAGTGAGGGCGTAGGTTTGCAATAAGATGGGCGGTTGAATGCAGATTCAAGCGCCCATGTATTTGTCTGGCCATTTGTCTGGTCTGGTGGTCCGGCAGGTAGTCACACCAGAGCAACCATGACACCGGCTGCCGTCACCAGGGTGCCGGCGATTCTTTCAGTGATGACCGCATAACGCTCTTGTGTTGCCCAATGGCTGGCTTTGCTGGCCAGCATGCCGTATCCCAGCAGGATGAAAAATTCAGGAATGATGGAGCAGGCTGCCAGTATCAACATTTGCAGACCCACTGGCTGTCCTGGATCGATGAATTGCGGCAGGATGGCGACAAACATCAATAAGGTCTTGGGATTGGTCAATTGCAGCATAAGAGCACTGCTGAATATTCTCCTGCCGCTCAAAATAACATTGCTCAGTGTTGATATGGTCAGTGGTGACGGTTTGCCAAAGATGGCTGACAGACCCAGGTAGACCAGATAGGCAGCGCCCAGGTATTTGATGACCATGAAAACCTGTGGTGATGCCAGTATCAAAGAACCTATACCGGTTGCCGACAGGGCGAAATAAATCGCATTGCCGGTCAGGATGCCCAATGTGACAAATAAAGAAGTGCGCCAGCCCCTGGCAATACCATAAGCTACTACCATCATGACGGCAGGGCCTGGGGATAGTGAAAGCGCCGCTTCTGTCACCGTGAACAAGGCCCAGCTTTCCAGATTCATTGCCATTGCGGACTAAGCCCTCACAAATTCATGAATGGCGGACAGGACTTGTTCTGGCTGTTCTGACATCAGGGAATGGCCGCAATTTTCTATGATCTTTTGCTGGCTGTGCGGAATCGCCCGGGAAAGCGTCTGACTGGCTTTGGCGGGTGTCATCATGTCTTTTTTCCCGAGCAGGAATAAAACCGGACAATTGACTGATTGCGCGGCTAGTTCGCCGTTGGCGTAGGCATTGCAGGCAGAAAAGTCGGTATAAAAAACCTGGTCCGGGTTGATGGCTGATATCCTTTGCATCAAGCGCTGGCTGACGCCCATGACATAAAAACCCGGACCTGGGCAGGAGGGTTTATGAGCTATCGACGTATGCGACCAGATATTGACCATATCAATCGCAGTTTGCTCTTCATCGCGCGCTGCATTGAGCAGGGTATCGGACACGCGCATGGGATAGGCTGTGCCGACCAGAACCAGCTTGCTGACGCGCGTACTTGCCTTGTGGCAGGTTTCCAGCGCAATCAGCGAACCCATGCTATGGCCGACCAGAGTTGCCTGTTGTATGCCGACGACGTCGAGCAAGGTCACCAGCCATTCCGCCATTTGTTCAACACTTTTCAATGCCTCGCCCTTGCTGCGCCCGTGGCCAGGGAGGTCAACGGCCAGTACGTTAAAGCCGTGATGCGCGAGATAGCGTGTCTGCAAGCCCCAGACCGAGTGATCATTTTGTGCGCCATGAATAAAAACGATGGTGTGCAAGGCCGGATTGAAACTCTTGCCGCCTGTATAGCAATAGGCGGTGTGTCCATTGATTTCAAATAACATCTCAAGCTCCTTTCTGGGCAGTTTTGAGGCCACGCGCCAGGTCTTCAATCAAGTCATCGACATTTTCCAGGCCTATTGACAGACGCATGGTGCCTTCAGTGATGCCGGATGCAATCAGCTGTTCTGCCGGTACACGGAAATGCGTTGTCGATGCCGGGTGTATTGCCAAAGATTTGGCGTCACCGACATTGGCCAGATGTGAAAAGATGCCCAGGCTTTCTATGAAACGCTGACCGGCCGCGCGGTTACCCTTGATGTTGAAGGAAAATACCGCACCACAACCGTTGGGCAGCAATGTCTTTGCCAGTTCATAGTCAGGATGTGTATCAAGTTCCGGATAAGAAACCGAGTCCACTGCCGGGTGCGAAACCAGGAATTCAACCACTTTGCGGGTATTTGCTACATGCTTGTCCATGCGCAAACCCAGGGTTTCAATGCCTTGCAATATGGTGAAGGCATTGTGCGGGCTCATACAGGCGCCAAAGTCGCGCAGACCTTCACGCCGTGCGCGTAATGAAAACGCAGCAACCGTCGATTCTTCTGCGAAAACCATGCCATGAAAGCCGTCATAGGGCTCGCAGAGCTCGGCAAATCTGCCACTGGCCTCATAGGCTGCCTGCCAGTCAAATGTGCCGCCATCGACCAGCAGACCACCTATGGCAGTGCCATGGCCGCACAGGAATTTGGTCGCTGAATGAAACACCAGGTCAGCACCATGATCAAATGGTTTTAACAGATACGGCGTTGTGAAGGTTGCGTCCAACATCAAGGGTAAATGATTTGCGTGGGCAATGTCTGCCACGGCCGGTATGTTCAATACGTCCAGTCCAGGATTGCCCAGGGTTTCTGCAAACAGGACCTTGGTATTGGGGCGTATTGCGTTGCGCCAGGCATTAAGGTCACGTGGATCAACAAAAGTGGTCTCTATGCCAAAACGCTTCATGGTGTAGGCCAGCAGGTTTTGAGATCCGCCATATAAAGCCCGCGATGCGACAACGTGGGAACCGGCTCCGGCAATGGTGGTCAGCCCCAGGTGCATGGCTGCTTGCCCGCTGGCAACTGCCAGTCCGGCAACACCGCCCTCCAGTGCAGCAATCCTTTCTTCCAGGACTGCATTGGTGGGATTGGAAATGCGTGAATAAACATGACCTGCACGTTCCATATTGAACAGCGAGGCAGCGTGGTCAGAGTCTTTGAAAACAAACGAGGATGTCAGGTAGATAGGTGTCGCGCGTGCACCGGTTGCCGGGTCAGGTGCAGCACCGGCATGCAGTGAAAGGGTGTCGAAGCCGTGGTATTTAGGTCCACTCATGAGGGAACTCTCCGTATTGTAATCGCGCAATGCTACCATCGCAGCATGGCAGCTTGCAAAATCACTTGCAAAATGACTGTGTTTTCGCAAGGAATTCATGTTACCTGCTGGATTTTTTGCAAGGCTTGCGATACATTGCAATTAACGTCCACAAAAACATATACGCGGAGGGGCATATGAAAGTCTCAGAAATACTTCAGGTGAAAGGCAATATCCTTTTCACTATCACTCCGGATACCCCGATTACCGAAGCGGTCAGTGTTATGGAAGAAAAAGACATTGGTTCTCTGGTCGTCATGGAATATGGCGACCTAGCAGGCATACTGACTTTTCGTGAGGTAATTCGTGCCATACACAAAAATAACGGCTCACTCGGCAATGGTACCGTGCGCAAATACATGGATGATCACCCCTTGACCGTGACACCAGAAACCGAAGTCAACGAAGTACGTCGTATGATGCTGGAAAAGCACTCGCGTTACCTGCCTGTGATGGATGCAAAAACCTTGCTGGGTGTTATCTCCTTCTATGACGTAGCCAAAGCCGTGCTGGAAGCACAAAGCTTTGAAAACAAGATGTTGAAAGCCTATATTCGTGATTGGCCTGTTGAAGAAAACGAGCAATGATCAAGGATGCCTGATTAAATCTGAAAACGCCCGCGAGCCTGACTGCGGGCGTTTTTTATTGCCTCTTGTCGTCTCAAGTGTGCCTAAACTGCATTGAAAAAGGACATAAATATGCATATCGCCGTTGTTGGTGCTGGAATCGCAGGTTTGACTATTGCGCGACAATTGCAAACCCAAGGTCATCATGTAACCGTGTATGAAAAAAGCATGGGTGTCAGTGGCCGTATGAGTACCCGGCAAACTGAGCTTGGCGGGTTTGATCATGGCGCCCAGTATTTCACAGCCAGCTCTCCCCGGTTTAAAAAAGAAGTGGCGGACTGGAAAAAATTTGGCTGGATAGTGCCCTGGAATGCCAAACTGGTGACCCTTGATGCAGGGAAAGCCAAGGCTGCCGGGCAATCCGGTACCCGTTATGTGCCAGTACCGGGCATGAGTGCTCTTGGCAAGCAACTGGCGCACGGGCTTGATGTCCGCACTGAACATCAGGTTGGCGCTATTGAAGCACTGGGCAAGCAGTGGTTGTTATCAATACGCGCAAGCACCGTGCCCGTAGCCGCCACTGCCGGTCCATTTGATGCGGTGATACTGGCGATGCCAGCAGATCAAGCTGAACCTTTGTTGAGTGTGCTCCCGCCATTGTCCAAGCAAGCCAGGTCAGCCAGCCTGGCGCCATGCTGGACCTTGATGCTGGGTTTCCAGCATTCGCTGGATTTGCCGTATGACGGCGCCTGGGTCAATAACTCGCGCCTGGGCTGGATCGCTCGCGACGATATCAAGCCGCAGCACAGGGCAGGAGAGCGCTGGGTTTGTCATGCGACAGCCGCCTGGAGTGTGGAGCATCTTGAAGATGATGCCGAACGCGTCAAGGAAAAATTGAGCAAGGCTTTCCACGAGGCTACAGGCAGCTGGATACAGCCTATCCATGCTGTTGCCCATCGCTGGCGATATGCCCAGGCAGACAAGCCACTGGCGACAGACTTCCTCTGGGATGCGAAAAAGGGAATAGGTGCATGCGGAGACTGGTTCAGTGCCGGGCTCGATGGTGCCGGCAAGGTGGAAAATGCATTTTTGAGCGCCGTTGCGCTGGCCAGGACTATTGGCTGAGCTAACATGCATGCAGTTGCGCTATTGTGATGTATGCGGCAGGTGTTGGTTGATTTCAAGCCTGAAACCTGCCCAGTCTCAATGAACTCGTGCTGACCTGCTTGCCGGTGGACTCAAACCGGCAATGGCTTTATTGTGGCCTAATTCAGTATCCTGGCCAGTCCACGGGCGGGTGTGCCGGCATCATGCAAGGTCCATGATTTGCGTATGCCTTTAGGGACATGCCACAAGGCAGTTGTACCAGCACGGAAAAAAGCTGTCTCGCCCGGCTTCAGGGAAAAACGTTGGCCCTGGTATTCAATGTCAACACCGCCGTCCAGTACATAGATGGCTTCGTCCAACTGGTAGTGCCACTCGAAGGTGGACGGGCCGTCACATTCAAAGATTCCTGAACTGGTCTTTCCATCATGGGATTTGAAAAACTCTGTTGCCCTGAAGTTGGGTTTGCCTTCCTTGATCCAGGACGGATCAACTTCAAAGGGCTGCACTGGCAATTTTCTGGCTACGCTGGTTGCTGGTTGCACTTGTGTAATATAGGCAACGGCCTGGTAAGAGCTGGCGCCCAGTAAAGTGATGATGCCGGCAGCAATTGCGATGGTCAGAGATCTTTTCATATGGTATCTACTCCATAACTACATGCTGGAAGCATAACATCAGCTGTCAAATGGATATGATAAATAAAGTCAAAATCATACGATGTCTTACCGCCTCCTTCTATGCGATATGACTGCGTTCACCTGTTTGCAAGCGCCATAATGCAGCATAACCGCCGTTTTGCGCCAGTAATTCTTCATGTGAGCCACTTTCGACGATTTGGCCAGCTTCCATCAAATATATGCAATCAGCCTGGCGAACGGTGGACAGACGATGGGCAATGACGATAGTAGTGCGATCACGACTGATGACATCCAGGCTGCGCTGAATTGCGGCTTCCGTCTCATTGTCAACCGCACTGGTCGCCTCATCAAGTATCAGCAGGGGCGGATTTTTCAGGATCGCCCTAGCAAGCGCCAGTCGTTGACGTTGTCCGCCCGATAATTTCTGGCCGCGCTCCCCTATGCGGGTCGCGAAACCCAATGGTAGTTTATTGATGAATTCCGTGGCTTCTGCCGCTTCTGCTGCTTTCCTGATGTCCGTATCGCTGGCATCGTGCATACCATAAGCAATATTGTCAGCAATCGTGCCGTCAGTCAGAAAACTGTCTTGTGCAACATAACCTATCGTGCGACGCAAATCCTGGAGATTGATTTCATTGATCTCCAGGTCATCAACAGTGATTCTCCCTGACTGCGCTGAATAAAAGCGCAACAGCAATTTCACCAGGGTTGACTTGCCGGAACCGGTTGAGCCGACAAACGCAACGGTCTTGCCGGCAGGAATATGCAGGTTGATATCTTGCAAGGTTTTTTGTTCGCCATAGGCGAAGCTGACTTGTTCAAAACGTAGTTCGCCCCTGGTCTGGGCTGGCGAGATATGCTTGCCTTCATAGGGAATGCTGATCTTGGTATCAAGCAAGCCCATGGCGCGGTCTATTGCTGACATGGAGCGCTGGTACATATCTGCAACCTCGGCCAGTCCTGTCATCGGCCATAGCAGGCGTTGGGTCAGGTAGACCAGTACAGAATAGGCGCCGACGGCAAGATCACCTTGCAGCGTCAGCCAGCCACCATAGACCAGGGTAGCTGTAAAACCGGCCAGAATTGCCATGCGTATCACCGGTGTGATTGCTGAACTGATGGCAATGGCACGGCTGTTGGCGTCTCGATATGCGTTGCTGGCTTCGGCGATATGGTTTTTTTCGAAGGCTTCTGTTGCGAATGCCTTGATGGTCGCCAGGCCAAGCAAATTATTATTCAGGCGCGCACTGACGTCGCCAGCGGCTTCACGTACTTTGGAATACCGAGGTGCCAGTTTTTTCTGGAACCAGAATGCGCCGATCAGAATTGCCGGGACTGGTAGCAGGGAGATGATGGCCAGCGATGGCTGCAAGGTAAAGAAGACGGCACTGACCATGATGGATGAACATATCACCTGGATGATCTGGTTTGCACCGCCGTTGAGGAAGCGCTCCATCTGGTTGATGTCTTCATTTAAGATGGACATCAGATTGCCAGTGCGTTGATTTTCAAAATAAGCCATTTCCAGCTTTTGTACATGATCATAGGTATCAAGCCGCAGATCGTGTTGCAGGTTTTGTGCGAGCTTGCGCCATTTTAGTGACAACAGGTATTCGAACCAGGATTCCCCACCCCAGATCAACGCGTTGACTGCACCAAGAAACATCAATTGATGCCAGGTGTCCGTAATGCCAAAGCCGCCCAGCACCCGCTTTGCCAGAAAACTCTTGTCACCGTTGATGACGATATCAACTGCGACGCCGATTAACACTTCAGGCAAGACATCAAAAAATTTATTCAGTATCGAGTAAATGGTCGCAAGGCGGAAATCATTGCGATAGGCTCTGGCATATTGAAGCAGTTTTTTTAAAGGATGAACTGGCGGCATGGTTTGGGAAATGAATTGGGAATGCTGCTGGGAAACGAAAAAGGACTGTAAATTCTACAGTCCTTTTCTTGTTTGCGTTTATTTGCTCAGACGCTTGTTCAGTCTTCGCGACGCAGATGCGGGAACAGGATGACGTCACGGATGTTAGGTGAATCCGTAATCAGCATCATCAGGCGGTCTATGCCTATGCCACAGCCACCGGTTGGCGGCAGGCCATATTCCAGGGCGCGGATATAGTCGGCGTCATAGTACATGGCTTCTTCATCACCGGCATCCTTGGCGGCAACCTGTGCCTGGAAGCGGGCAGCCTGGTCTTCAGCGTCATTCAATTCCGAGAAGCCATTGGCGATTTCGCGGCCTGTCATGAACAACTCGAAACGCTCCGTAATACCTGCGACTGTGTCTGAAGCGCGTGCCAGTGGCGATACTTCGACCGGGTAATCGATGATGTAGGTCGGGTCCCACAATTGTGCTTCTGCTGTTTCTTCAAACAGGGCCAGTTGCAAGGCACCCAGGCCAGCTGTGGCGAAAGGCTTGACACCAAACTTCAGCAATTCTGTCTTGATGAATTCGGCATCATGCAATTGCTCGTTGGTGTAATGCGGCGCATATTTGTTGATGGCACCAACGATGGTCAGACGCTGGAAAGGCTTGCTCAGATCGAGCTCTCGCCCCTGGTAGGTCAGGACAGCCGTACCATGCGCATCTTCAGCTGCCTTGCGTATGACCTGTTCGGTAAAGTCCATCAGCCATTTGTAATCGACATAGGCTGCATAGAATTCCATCATCGTGAATTCAGGGTTGTGGCGTGGAGATACGCCTTCATTGCGGAAGTTGCGGTTGACTTCAAATACACGATTGAAACCACCGACGACCAGGCGTTTCAGGTACAGTTCCGGTGCAATGCGCAGGTACATTTGCATGTCCAGCGCATTGTGGTGGGTAATGAAGGGCTTGGCTGCTGCACCGCCAGGTATCACGTGCAGCATCGGTGTTTCCACTTCCATGAAATCATTGCTGTTCATGAACGTGCGTATGGAGTTCATGGCTGCAGTACGCGCCTTGAATGTGCGGCGTGTATCTTCACTCATGATCAGGTCAACATAGCGCTGGCGATACTTGGTTTCCTGATTGGCTAGGCCGTGGAATTTATCCGGCAAAGGACGCAGGGACTTGGTCAGCAGGCGCAAAGTACTGACTTTGATGGTCAATTCGTCTGTCTTGGTTTTGAACAGTACACCGACAACACCGAGAATATCACCCAGGTCGTACTGATGGAATGCTTCCATCTCGGCTTCGCCAGTTTTGTCAGTTGTGACATACAACTGTATGCGACCATCAGCCTTGATGCCGGAAGCATCCTGCAATGTAGCAAAAGCGGCCTTCTTGCCCGCCGGGCGGCTCAGCATCATGCGGCCGGCAACGCTGACTTCGACATTCAACGCTTCCAGTTCTTCGCGGCTCATGGCACTGTATTTTTCTTGCAGCTCAGCAGCTTTGTGCTCGGGGCGGAAGTCATTCGGGAATGCGACGCCTTTGGCGCGAATGGCGTCAAGTTTGGCGCGACGGACGGCGATGACGGAGTTTTCGTCAACGGCTACTTCTTCAACTGATGAGGTATTATTGATTTCAGACATAAATTTCCCCTAGGGAGGGCTGGCATCTGGCCGGCAGGTTTTGATTCTTTAAGGTAGCGCAGGGTACGTGCCTGCGCACAGGATTACACGCCTTGCTTCAGCGAGGCTGCGATGAATTCATCAAGCTCACCATCAAGGACGGCCTTCGTGTTACCAGTCTCAAAATTGGTGCGCAAGTCCTTGATGCGGGATTGATCGAGTACGTAGGAGCGGATTTGATGGCCCCAGCCCACATCGGTCTTGGAGTCTTCGAGATTCTGTTTTTCGCTCATGCGCTTGCGCAGTTCAAGTTCAAACAGTTTGGCTTTCAGCATTTCCCAGGCTTCAGCACGATTCCTGTGCTGGCTGCGGTCATTCTGGCATTGCACGACGATGCCGGAAGGGGCATGTGTCAGACGAACAGCGGAATCCGTTTTATTGATGTGCTGACCACCGGCGCCAGACGCACGGTAGGTATCGGTACGGACATCAGCCGGATTGATGTCGATTTCAAATGAGTCATCAACCTCAGGGTAGACAAACAGGCTGGAGAAGGATGTGTGACGACCGTTGTTTGAGTCAAATGGGGATTTGCGCACCAGGCGGTGTACGCCGGTTTCCGTACGCAAGAAGCCATAAGCGTATTCGCCTTCAACTTTCAGTGTGGCAGTCTTGATGCCGGCGACGTCACCGTCAGACTGTTCCAGGATTTCTACCTTGAAGCCCTTGCGTTCGCAATAACGCAGGTATTGGCGCAATAACATGGATGCCCAGTCCTGGGCTTCAGTACCACCGGCACCGGCCTGGATATCGATAAAGCAATTGTTCGGGTCCATGGGGTTATTGAACATGCGACGGAATTCCATACCTTCCACCAGCTCACGCAAACCTTGTGCATCAGCTTCTATGGATTCCAGGGTATCGTCGTCATTTTCTTCACGTGCCATGGCGAACAGGTCATTGGCGTCACGCAGACCGCTATCGGCCTTGATGAGGGTATTGACGACTGCTTCCAGGGATTTTTTTTCCTTGCCTAGTTCCTGGGCGCGTTTGGGATCATTCCAGACGGTAGGATCTTCGAGTTCAGCGTTGACTTGTTCCAGTTTCTCTGACTTGATATCGAAGTCAAAGATACCTCCGGAGTTCGGCTTCGCGGACTGTCAGGTCGGCGAGCAGGGTGGACAGGCTATTGAGGCGTTCGGCTTCCATGATAGGTACTTTTCTAATGCAATCAAACCTTGCATTATACCTTGCCGGATCGGGCTTGACGTCAATAAGCGTGTTTTGCCAGCTCTAAAAACGGGAAATTATGGCTTATCTGTATGATTTGTCACAATAATATGGTTTTGCGCCATCTGGGCCTGCCTTCATCGTCGCCATATCGCTCGTGTTTTGCTGGCAAAATGAAGGCTTGCACGGTATCTGATGATGTCTGGGTGTTACCAGACGGAATTTGTGACGGTGGGCTTGGCATCCCTATGGCTTTCCATCCATTTTGCCAGGTGATCTTTAAAGCATGTCGGGCAGATATGGTATTGCGTCAGCGTTGCCTGGCCGCCGTGAGGGAAGGATTCCTCTTCTTCAAGCTGTATGGTGGTGATGATTTTTTCATGCTCCTTGTTGCCCCAATTTTCATCCCAGCGCGATTCGGCACCGCAGACATCACAGGTGAGTTTGTCGAATACTTCTTCTGTGTGCTCGAGTATCAATACTGTTTTCATGTGTTTCATACTTCCTCCTTGAGGTTGTCACGAGACATGGTGGCAGGTGGTGATTTGATTCTACATCACTGGCAAGGCATGAAAAGATGAAGGCGAAAAAAAAGCTGTGTTTGCCAACACAGCTTTTTTGTCAGTTTACTATGGTCGGATATGACTGGGTTCAGCGCCTGCCAGACTTTACTGCAGCCGCTTTGGGTTTGGCTGACTTGTAAGCCAGGGCGGGGCGTGCGGCACTACTTGCGCCAGTTTTTGATATCGCTGACTTTGTGGAGCCTTGCTTTATCGTATTGCCTGCCTGTGGTCGTGGCGTTGGCTTTTTGCCAAAGGTGTTGATTTTAGGCGCGGCTACCCGTCTGCCATTGGCGACACCACTTTCCTCTACAGTAATCGGTATGACAGGCTGGCGCGAGGGGATAAGGTGGCGTGGGCCACTACCTATCAGATCGCGCCTGCCCATGCGTATCAGGGCTTCATGAATGATTTCCCAGTTTTCTGGTGCGTGGTAGCGCAACAAGGCTTTGTGCAGCTTGCGTATTTTGCCAGAGCGCGCGGTTTCCACCACTTCTGAGTCTGCCGTGACCTTTTTCAATGGATTCTTGCGCGTGTGGTACATGGTGGTTGCCAGTGCCATGGGGGTAGGCATGAAAGTCTGTACCTGGTCCAGCTTGAAATCATTCTTTTTCAGCCAGATTGCCAGGTTTAGCATGTCTTCATCGGTTGAACCCGGGTGGGCGGCAATGAAATAGGGGATCAGGTATTGTTCCTTGTTCGCCTCTTTCGAATATTTCTCGAACATTGCCTTGAATTCATCATAGCTGCCTATGCCGGGTTTCATCATTTTCGACAAGGTATCGGATTCAGTATGCTCGGGGGCGATCTTTAGCAGACCGCCAACATGATGGGTAACCAGTTCCTTGACATACTCTGGCGATCGTACTGCGAGGTCATAGCGCAGACCGGAACTGACCAATACCTTCTTGATGCCGGGCAGGGCGCGCGCCTTGCGGTATATTGAAATCAGCTTGCTGTGGTCAGTACCCAGATTGGAACATATCGTCGGATACACGCAGGACAGCCGGCGGCAGGACTCTTCTATCTTCTTGTCCTTGCAGGCCAGGCGATACATGTTGGCCGTCGGGCCACCAAGATCAGAGATGGTGCCGGTAAAGCCTTTGACCTTGTCGCGGATTTCTTCTATCTCACGCAAAATCGACGGTTCGGAGCGGCTCTGTATGATGCGGCCCTCATGCTCGGTAATGGAGCAGAAAGTGCAACCGCCAAAGCAGCCACGCATGATGTTGACCGAGAAGCGTATCATTTCCCAGGCGGGTATGCGTGCCTTGCCATAGGCTGGGTGGGGCGCACGGGCATAGGCGCGGTCATATACGCCATCCATCTCATCCATGGCCAGTGGCAGTGGCGGCGGGTTCAGCCATACGTCACGGTCACCATGGCCCTGCACCAGGGCCTTGGCGTTACCGGGATTGGCTTCCAGGTGAAATACCCTTGAGGCATGGGCGTACAGTACTGCGTCATCCTTGACTTCATCAAAAGATGGAAGGCGTATCACGGTCTTGTGCTGTTTGTTGCGCAGCATGGCCTGGCGTTCTTCCCGGCTCATGATGCGTATGGCCTGCAACTGAACGACGTCTTGCTTTTCTTCTGCTGGCGCAGCTGGATCATCACCGGTGGCGCACTTGGCATCTTTTTCAGGCGTCATTGCATACGGATCGGTGTGCGCATCTATCTTGCCTGGGGTGTCAACTTTGACGGAATTGATTTCTGTCCACTCCTGATCTGGCAACCAGCCGCGTGGAACCATGAACGCTGTGCCTCGCAAATCTCGAATGTCTTTGATGGCTTCGCCGGCAGCCAACCGGTGGGTCAGATCTATCAGGGCGCGTTCGGCATTGCCGAATAACAGGATGTCAGCTTTGGAGTCTGGCAAGACTGAGCGTCGTACCTTGTCGGACCAGTAATCATAATGGGCGATACGACGCAGGCTGGCTTCTATGCTGCCGACAACGACATTGGCATCCGGGTAGGCTTCACGGGCACGCTGTGCATACACAACCAGCGCACGATCAGGGCGTTTGCTGCGATCTCCGTCTGGTGTATAGGCATCTTCAGAGCGTATCTTGCGGTCAGCTGTATAGCGATTGACCATGGAATCCATATTGCCTGCAGTGACGCCGAAATACAGATTCGGTTTGCCCAGAGCGCGAAAAGCATCTGCAGACTGCCAGTCAGGCTGACTGATAATGCCGACGCGAAAACCGTGGTGCTCCAACAGGCGGCCAATCAATGCCATGCCAAAACTGGGGTGGTCAATATAGGCATCCCCAGTAACGAGAATGACGTCGCAACTATCCCAGCCCAGGGCATCCATTTCGGCGCGGGACATGGGTAAGAAAGGGGCGGTCTTTGTTCCACCAACATCAGGGCGAAAACGGGGAAAGGAGAATAGGTTTTTGGGCTGAGCGTTCATGGGCGGAATTGTACCGGAAACCTTTGGGTTTTGCTTGCGTTTTGGGAAATTTCTCTGAAAAATCAAAAGCTTGCGATCTGCTTGGTGTAATCCTGATTTGAGAGATTTACTTGCAAGTGGTGAACAGACGGGCGGCTTGACGCGGGTAAGTGTTGATGGTTGGCACGGCTTGGTTGATTTGCCAACTTCTGTTTGTGTGTCGGACCAACGAATATCTGATGATGCAATTTTTCAGGAAGCGGTAGATACTCTTCTGCCTGAATCGTGGTTGAAATGTCCGGGAAATTCAAATTTGTTTAGCCAATTACCAGCTAATACCATATTAGATATAGCCGATTTCGCGTAAAATCGCGCCAATATCAATTTGGCAGGAGAAGTAAATGAGTATCAAATCCGATAAGTGGATACGTCGCATGGCAGAGCAGCACGGCATGATAGAGCCGTTTGAGCCTGGTCAGGTGCGCGAGGACAATGGCCATCGTATTGTCAGTTATGGTACTTCTTCCTATGGTTACGATATACGTTGTGCTGATGAATTCAAGATTTTCACCAATATCAACAGTACCATTGTCGACCCGAAAAATTTTGATGAAAAATCGTTTGTCGATTTCAAGGGTGATGTCTGCATCATCCCGCCGAATTCGTTTGCACTGGCTCGCACGATGGAGTATTTCCGCATACCGCGCAGTGTGCTCACTATTTGCCTGGGCAAGTCAACTTATGCGCGTTGCGGCATTATTGTGAACGTCACTCCGTTCGAGCCTGAATGGGAAGGCTATGTGACTTTGGAATTTTCCAACACCACACCTTTGCCGGCGAAGATATATGCTGGTGAGGGTTGCGCGCAGGTCTTATTCTTTGAAAGTGATGAAGTCTGTGAAACGTCCTACAAGGACAGGGGCGGCAAGTATCAAGGTCAACATGGCGTGACTTTGCCCAAGACTTGATGTCTGTTGACTTATAAGTTGATATTGACAGATGCAGCCTGATTACGCAGCCATACTTCAGACGATTCATTCTGAAGTTCAGCCTTTATTGTCTCAGGGGAAAGTGGCTTCCTATATTCCTGAGTTATCAAAAGTATCTGCCCGTCATTTTGGTATGGCGGTATATGGACTTGATGGCAGCACCTATGCCATTGGCGACAGCCAGCAGAAGTTCTCATTGCAAAGTGTGACCAAGCTGTTTGCACTGGCACTGGCATTTTCGCGTGAAGGAGATGCCATCTGGGAGCGAGTAGGGCGTGAGCCTTCAGGTAACCCCTTCAATTCCCTGGTGCAACTCGAATATGAGCGTGGCAAGCCGCGTAATCCTTTCATCAATGCTGGCGCCCTCGTGATGACAGATATTTTGTCTGCGCGTTTTGTACAGTCAGATATTGCGGTTCAGCAGTTTGCCCGGACCATCGCCGGTGAAAGTACGATCGATTTTGATATGGCCGTAGCCCAGTCAGAGCGACAAACTGCCCATCGCAATTATGCGATAGCCCATTTAATGAAAGATTTTGGCAACTTGCACAATCCGGTCAAGACAGTCATCGACAGCTATTGCCGGCAATGCTCCCTGACCATGACCTGTGCAGAACTGGCCAAGGCTGGCAGCTTTTTGGCCAATCATGGCACTGTCCCCTGGAGTGGCTTGCAGATACTCGATGCCAGTTCATCCAAGCGACTCAATGCCTTGATGCTGACTTGTGGAACCTACGATGCAGCCGGCGACTTTGCCTATAGAGTGGGGTTGCCTGCCAAAAGCGGTGTTGGTGGCGGTATCCTGGCCTTGGTGCCTGGTGAACTGGCTGTTGCTGTCTGGTCGCCAGGCCTGGATGCTACAGGCAACTCGCTGGCGGGCACTTATGCACTGGAACGTTTTACCACCTTGACGGCGCGCTCCATATTTTGAGTGTGCTGCTGCGCATGATCAGTGCTGATCATGCGCAGCACGCTGGAAGATCAGGCCATGAAGCCCAGGTTGCGATTGGAGAAGCTCGTGATATTCGGGAAAATATCGTTGATCTGTGAAGTGCTCAAACCAAACCAGTTTGCCAGCGTTGCACCATATTGATCTACAGATATCTGTGGCAGCAGACTGCCTGAGCCTACGTCCAGGCTGTGCTTCAGACCCGTGACAGGGAATTCGCCATAAATGTTATTGCCCTTGACTGCGCCGCCTATCACGAAGTGATGTGAGCCCCAGCCGTGATCGGTGCCGTCGCCATTGCTGGTAAAAGTCCGGCCAAAATCCGAGGCTGTGAAGGTGGTGACCTGGTTGCGCATATCTGTGCCCTGCAGATTGGCCATCACGCCGTCAAAATAACTGAGGGCATGTGCAAGCCTGGCCATCAGATCAGCGTGGACAGTGCGCTGAGCATCATGTGTGTCAAAACCACTCAGGCTGACAAAGAAAACCTGTCTTTGAGCGCCGAGGGCGCTGCGTCCGGCAATAATCCTGGCTACTGTCTGCAATTGCGCAGCCAGAGGATTGTTTGTCAGGTTACCATTATTGGGATTGGTATATTGTGTGGGATTCGGAACCCCATTGCCTCCAGCCGGGGCCATCGCCGGACTGAGCAGACTTTGCGCATTGATGGAGCGATTGGTGACTGCGGCATGTTCTTTCTGGAACAGATTGCTGCTGTCCGCAGTGATAATGTTTTTTAGTGGATTGCTGGCCGCGCTGGAACCGAACAGGCTACCGGTCAAGCTATTGATGGGGACGGCACCTGAAGCACTGACCTGGTATTGATTGACTGAACGACCAGACAGGAATACGGCGTTCCCTGATGCTGATATCGCTGTAAATACCGGGTAAGAATTGGTTGAAGCCAGCATGTCACCCATCCTCCCGCCCCAGCCATAGGCAGCACCCTCCGGTGCATATGCTTGCCATAGGGATTGCTGGTCATTATGAGAGAAAAGCTTGGGTGGTATTGGCACGCTGCCCGCCTTGTACTGTGCCAGCGTCGTCGGCACGATGAGCGGGCCGACATTGCTGAGTATCGCGGCGCGACCGCTGTCAAACAGCGACTTCAATGGACCAAGCTGCGGATGCAGGCCAAAACTCCTGCCAGCCTGTGGGCTAATGGGGGTGATTGGCAGAACGCCGCCGCTGCTGCCAACTGCAGGCAGGGCAATGGAACCTGCTTCGTTTGTCGTGCGCACGGTCAGGTATTGCGTCCAGGATGTACTGTCGGTCGCCAGTACCGTATTGGCATGGTCGTTGGCACCGTAAAGGAACAGGCAGACCAAGGCTTTATAGCCACCAGTAGATGTCTGCGCAGCAGCCGATCCCAGTGTTGCCAGGTTGATGGCGAAAGGGAGGCTGGCAGTCCCCATGGCGCCTGCGGCACCCAGTGCTGTGGAAACGCGCAGGAATTCGCGGCGCGAAGCATTCACTTTAGTCATGATGGGTTCCGTTCATTTTTGAGTCAGATACTCAGGCGAAGCCATAGTCAGGAAAATCGCCAGGTAAACACGATTCTTTTTCGCCGTATCGGCATTTGCCGTGTTGTTAGTCGGTATTGCAACGGAATTCACCGCTGTCAAAATCTGGCTGCGCAGGTTGCTGCTCATCTGGCTTGCCATCAGATTGAGGTTGATCTGATCGAGCAGCAGTTCTGGCGTCGGCGCCAGCGCAATCAGCGGTGTATAGTCGGCTTTGATGTCGCGCGAGGAGCCTGTTCCATTCGGGATGATATCTCGCATGAAGTTCAGGTAGCCAACTACCGAAGTCTCGCCAGTAATCTGCATCTCTGGTGATACCAGCCCGGCGCTGGCAATACTGGTGTTGGGCGGAACATAACCAGGACGATAAAAATTGAATACGGACGGCGAACGCATTGGTGTTTCCGACAAACCGCTTAAAGGGTCATCAGTACTTGTCATCAGGAAGCGGCCAGAAGTGGATTTCACATCAAAAGCACGCATCCAGTTAGCCAGGCGCAAGGTGGGCTCCCGCAATTTGCCTGTATTGGCAAAGGCAAGGGTTGAGTCTGTGCGGGCTTCGTTATCAAGCAAGATGGCCTTGATCACGGCTCGCATGTCACCACGTACGCCCTGGCCGTTATTGTTGAAGGCTGCAGCGACCCTAGATATGTATTGTGGACTGGGGTTGCTGGTGACTAGTCTTTGGATTAATTGTTTGCCAATAAAAGGACCAACATTAGGGTGATTGAACAAGGTATCCAGGGCAATTTTCAAACTGGCTTCTGGGTTTGCCGCAGATTGTGCCGGAATCGTGACACCCAAAAATGATTTGGCAGAGATTGAATGATATTTGGGGTAGCTTTGCATGGGCAGCCAGTCGCGATTCGCATCAGCATTGCCGCCGAAAAAGCGTGTATCGCTCTTGTCAGGGCCAGCCCAGCTCCATCCGGTGAATACTTTTGCCAGTCCTGCAATATCTGTACTGGAATAAGTTTCTACGGGTTTGCCGTTGCTAAGCAGGTAAGTGCCATCCTGATTGAGTTGATACAGGCCTATCGTAAATAACTGCATGACTTCGCGTGCGTAATTTTCATCGGGAACCTGGGTGCCAGATTCTTTCTGATTGCGCAGTGAAGTTAAATAGGTCCCCATCATCGGGTGCAGGCTGACGGATTCCAGCAGATTGCGATAATTACCAAATGCGTTTGCAGCCAGGGTGTCATAGTACGATGCTACGCCACGAGGGTAATTGGCAACGTTGCTGTCCTGAAAAGAAATGACGAGTATTTGTGATAATGCAAATGTGACACGCTGACGCAGCTGATCATCGCCAGTGATGGCTTGTTGCCAGAAAGATTCAAAGAAATTGTTTTGACTCAGGTCTTTCAAACCATTGATGAAGCCTGCGGCCTGTGCATCCATGTAACTGCGATGCAGTTTTTGTGGCATGAGAAATTGCTTGTCTATCCATGCACTATAAGAGCTGCTCGTCACGCCATTAATGGCGGCATTGTTCGCCCCAAAGCTGGCCTGCGCCAGAAAGCGTGATGCCTGTGCCGGTGTCGGCGCACTGCCTGGTGGCGATTGAAAACCGATCAGGGCCTGTATCAAACCATTGGCTGCACTGGTGTCTGTGGGGGATACAGCGCTGGCCAGAGCCATGCCCTTGGTGATGGAGTCCTCTGTGCGTACGTAACTCAATCCCTGTTGAATTGCATAAGTCTTCGCAACGCTGATCTTGTTGTCAAGCAGACTGCTCACCCAGCCATAGACAGGGTCGCCAGAATAGCCATGTGCCGCAGTCAGCATAGAGCGAACCACGATGCCTCGGGTTACCTTGCCGTTGGCCAGGCTGCTGGTCCAGTAGTCAAGACCCGCCTTGTCCGGCGATGGGCGACTCAACACATTTCGATACACATTGGTGACGAAGTCCGTATTGTTGGCATCAGGGGCATAACCAGTTAAGGCAGCATCCTGGATAGCCGCAATATAGAAAGAATCACCGATTTTTTCTATCGTCATGCCATTTTTGAATTGCGTAATCCAGTATGCCAGACCATTTGCATCAGGGATGCGGTTGAAATAGGCGATGTACAGTTCAATGATGGCATTCAAGTCATTGGCTGCGATACTGCTGGCCAGACTGGCGACTTGAAGGTTGACGGTGACATCTTTGAAAACCAGTGACTGTATGTTGGCAGCGACACTGGTCGTGCCATCATTGCCAACATTGTCTTTGACGGAATACCCTGGATTTGTCGCTGTCAGGCTGTAGTTTGAGCGATTGCCACTGAAGCTGATTGTGGTACCGTTAGCGACCGGAGTTGGTGCGACCAGAGGCGGGGCCGCAGACACAGGTGGAGTGCTATTTGACAGGCTAGTCTTTTCATTGCCACCACAAGAAATCAAGGTGATGACTGAAAGGATGACCAAGCAGCGTTTAATTGTATTTAGCCTGATCTGAGGCATGATGGCTCCTGATTATTCGTTCCCAAAATTCCATTTTGGAAAGCTAATTTTAATCCAAGCGATCAGGTGCAATACCCATAAAGAGTAAGTAATTGTAATCCGTTCATTTCTAAAACCGGCTGACCAGCGGGTCTTGTAAAAAGTTAAAGACGAAAGGTGAATAGTTAGTCCATTTCTGCCAGTGTCTGATGAACGAATGCGGAAAGTATGAGTTTGGATTGGGGTGATACGTCAATAAACTCAAAACCATGACGGTATTCGAGTCCATTTTCAGTAGGGGCTTGCGAGCGCAGGATGACTTTCAGTGACAGATATTCATCATTTCCGGCAGCACTGACTTTGAACTTTATTATTCCAACATCACCTTTATTGCCAAGCTGTTTTTTGATGACACCTGAAGCGCCGCCCATGCTTAAATCCCCGAGGGTTGCTGCTGCAGTTTGTTCTGGATCACCGATTGTTACAGAGGCAATAATTTTAACAGATGCTCTTGAACCCTGGCGTATCGTGCTGCTACGTACCTGTTTGGGGTAAGAAAGATGCAGGTAGGAATGGGGTGAATAAACTGATTTGACTGCAGAGGCGGTAAAAGCGTAAGCCTTTTTGCCCGGAAAGGCTCGAACTATGAAAGTCTGCCCATCTCTGACAATCACTGCTTTGCCATCGATTGTTGGTGCAGTCACCATGACAGACATGTTTTTTACAAAGCCTATCAATCTCACTGTGTAACGTGTGGCGGCATGGTCATGTACTTGCAGGTAAAGAGTCTCACCGACATTCCAGCGTACGCTATCAAGCTCCATCACCACATCTTTGTTCGGATCTGGCGCTGTCTGAGTGCTGCTTGCGGCACCTGATGGAGACAGGCTTGCTTTGGATATCGGGGTAAGTTTGGACGGTATGGTGTCCCACATGGCATCAGGATTGCAATAGCCGTTTTCCAGCAAGCTCTCGAGTTGGTGCTGGCTTTCAACCTTGACGCCTGATGCCATCAACAAATGGCCTTGCTCGTCATAGATAGGCCACGGAACTGCCTGACCCACGCTGATCTCGGCATGCTTGATTGGCATTAGTCCTGACGCACCACCCATGTCTTGTATCCGTAATCTGAAGTACCTGTTTGATTGTATATCGAAAGCAAATGCAAATTAAGTGTAATGTTGCTTGTTTGTATAAAAAAGCACTTATTGCCCTTGAACGGAAATAAGTGCTCTATCACACAGATAAAACAACGGATAGCCAGCCTTTGAGGGGCCGGGGACATGCTTACTTGACGGCTTCTGATGTGGATTTTACGCAATCCACAAAATAGCCGCGTTTGCCGTCGACTTCTGCCTTGACCAAGCCGTGGCAATCAGTCTCGAAACCAGGGAATTTCTCGTTGAAATCGCGAACAAAACGCAGGTAATCAACGATGGTGCGGTTAAAGCGTTCACCGGGAATCAACAGCGGGATGCCCGGTGGATAGGGCGTCAGCAAGATGGCCGTCACACGTCCCTCAAGCTCGTCAATGGAGACGCGCTCGATTTCACGGTGGGCCATCATGGCAAAGGCGTCCGATGGCTTCATGGCTGGCTGCATGTCGGATAAATACATCTCGGTCGTCAAGCGCGCCACGTCATGGCTCTTGTACGCTTCGTGTATTCCCTGGCACAGGTCTTTCAGGCCTACGCCTTCATAGCGTGGGTTGGCAGCAGCAAATTCCGGCAGGATACGCCACATAGGCTGGTTCTTGTCATAGTCGTCCTTGAACTGCTGCAAGGCAGTCAGCAGGGTATTCCAGCGACCTTTGGTGATGCCGATGGTGAACATGATGAAGAACGAATACAGGCCGCATTTTTCGACAATAACGCCATGCTCGGCCAGGTACTTGGTGACGATGGAGGCAGGGATGCCAGTTTCGCCGAATTTACCTTCCAGTGATAACCCTGGTGTGACAATGGTAGCTTTGATCGGATCCAGCATATTGAAGCCGGGCGCCAATTTACCGAAGCCGTGCCAGTCGTCTTCGGCACGTATCATCCAGTCTTCACGCGAGCCTATGCCGTCAGCGGCAAATTCTTCCGGGCCCCACACCTGGAACCACCAGTCTTTACCCCATTCCTGGTCAACCTTGCGCATGGCGCGGCGGAAGTCGAGTGCCTCAAGAATGGACTCTTCTACCAGTGCGTTGCCGCCGGGTGCTTCCATCATGGCAGCTGCAATATCGCAGGAGGCGATGATCGAATACTGGGGGGAGGTGGACGTGTGCATCAAGTAGGCTTCATTGAAGCTGTCTCTGTCGAGCTTGCGCGTCTCGGACTCGCGCACCAGAATCTGTGATGCCTGTGAAATACCCGCCAGCAGTTTGTGCGTGGACTGGGTAGAGAAAATCATCGACTTCTTGGCTCGTGGCCTGTCTTTGCCGATCGCATGCATGTCTTTGTAGAAATCATGGAAGGTGGCGTGCGGCAGCCAGGCTTCGTCGAAGTGCAGCGTGTCAATTTCACCGTCGAGCAGATTTTTCAACACTTCGACGTTGTATAGCACGCCATCGTAGGTCGACTGTGTGATCGTCAAAATACGTGGTTTCTTGTTCTTGGCTTCGCGCGCAAATGGATTGGCTTCTATCTTTTTCTGTATGCTTTCCATGCTGAACTCTTCCAGCGGAATAGGGCCGATAATGCCAAGGTGATTGCGTGTCGGCATCAGGAATACAGGTATCGCACCACACATGATGATAGAGTGCAGGATGGATTTATGGCAGTTGCGATCCACTACGACGATGTCGCCTGGCGCCACCGTAGAATGCCAGACCATCTTGTTCGAAGTCGATGTGCCGTTTGTGACGAAATAGCAGTGGTCCGCATTGAAAATGCGCGCAGCATTGCGTTCGGACGCGGCTACCGGCCCGGTGTGATCGAGCAGTTGACCTAATTCCTCAACCGCATTGCAGACGTCAGCGCGCAACATGTTTTCGCCAAAAAACTGGTGAAACATCTGGCCTATTGGCGACTTCAGGAAGGCCACGCCACCCGAGTGGCCGGGGCAATGCCAGGAATAGGAGCCGTCATTTGCATAGTGCACCAGTGCACGGAAGAAGGGGGGCGCGAGGCCATCAAGATAAGAACGGGCTTCGCGAATAATATGACGCGCCACAAATTCTGGCGTATCTTCAAACATGTGAATGAACCCATGCAACTCGCGCAGGATGTCATTAGGGATGTGGCGTGAGGTCCGCGTTTCACCATACAGGTAAATCGGGATATCGGCATTCTTGTAACGGATTTCTTCAACGAAGGCGCGCAGCGACTTCAATGCATAATCCGTTTCTTCGTCTGTACCATCGCCAAATTCTTCATCATCTATCGACAGGATGAAGGCGGAGGCGCGGGACTGTTGCTGGGCAAACTGGGACAGATCGCCATAACTGGTCACACCCAGTACTTCCATGCCCTCGGATTCGATGGCTTCAGCCAGGGCACGTATGCCGAGACCGGAAGTGTTTTCAGAGCGGAAGTCTTCGTCGATGATGACGATGGGAAAGCGGAATTTCATGGAGGTCTCCAAAATAGCTTGTTACAAGGGAGACGCCTGGGCAAGTTAAATCAACCGCTTGCGCGCCGAAAATTCAAAGAAGCGCATTCTCTCAGATATGTGGGTGCTGATGTAAAAAAATAGTGGATTT
Source organism: Undibacterium paludis (assembly GCF_022568815.1). Classification (GTDB taxonomy): domain Bacteria; phylum Pseudomonadota; class Gammaproteobacteria; order Burkholderiales; family Burkholderiaceae_D; genus Undibacterium. The sequence continues at coordinate 30,763 of NZ_JAKZHX010000002.1, forward strand.
CAACCAAGAAATGCAAAATTTCATCTGATAGTCATCCAAGTGCCATTTGTACCGTATCTTCCATTGTTAATGGCCGTCAGATGTGAAGATAATTTGACATGCATGTCTGATAATTATTATATTGTGGCCAGTGCAATAAAAAAGGAGTGCTTAAATCAGCACTCCCTTTGTCAGGCTGTGACAACGCCGATTATCAGAAGCGATAAGTGGCAGCGGAGAAGATCGTGACGGGATTCCTCTGGAATACAAACGGACTTCTGCCGGCATCACCGCTCAGCCTGCTGACGGAGGCGCCGGTTGTCAGTGACCAGTTGCTGTCTATATTCCAGCTCCAGCTGGCGCCAAGCTTGATGTCCGATATGCCCGAGGAGGGTGTGTACTGAGCGTAGCCACTGGCTGCTGATTGCGTGGCATTGACGCCAAAGTAGGATTGCATGTAGGACGAATTGACCCAGTTTGCCCCTATGCTGGCTGATAGTCTGTGTTGTGGACTCAATACCGTGGATGCCAGGGCTCCAAAGCTGACTTGTACGCCGTTATGATCTACGCCTGATCCATAGCGTATTGACGAAGCAAGAGAAAAATTTTGATTCAGGTTGTAGTTAAGGAATGCACCGGGTTCCACCGCGGTATTGACATCGCCCAGACCACGCAATTTGCTTGAGCGTGACTCATCGCGTGCAGCTTCCAACGTCATGCGCAGACCATATTGGATGCTGGCATTTTTTGAAAAGTTATAGCCCAGGCCGTTAATGGCGCTGAAAAAAGCACCGTTCTTCCATTGAGTGTCAAACACGGGATAGGCGGCCAGCCTGCGCTCATCCGAGCCTGTATATTTCGGCAGACTCAGGGCGGCAGCTCCAAGCGAGAAATTGACATCCTTGGGCAGATAAGACTGAGGAATCAGTTGCACAAATTGTGAGGTTTGCGCTGAAGCAGTGCAAGCCATCGCCAATAAAGTGACACCGAGTATTTTTTTCATTATGTTCTCGTTCTGTTAAATGTGGAACCAGGCAAATCCCGCCAAAACAGCACCAACACCCGCGACGCCATAAGATGCATATTGCAACCATTTTTTCTTTGTCAGCAAGGTGATCGCTGCCAGAGAAATGGCAATTTGCACCGCCGTCATGGCTTGTGCCCAGCGGTGATGCTGATGTAAAGCTGCTTCAGACTTCTCTTCAAAAGCCAGGCTTTCTTTCTCAAGTTCTTCGGCTTTTTTCTTGATTCCTTCTTTTTCTTTGCTATAACGCTCGGCTTCGGCGCGGTATTTCTCGACGTTAACGCCAGGAATTCCCACAGCCAGTTCGGCCAGATTCTGTTTGCTTGACTTCGACTGATAATAATTCCATTGGTTCGATGCTTCAGTCTTTTTTATTGCGGCATCATTTTTATACATGGCAGCGCTATTTTGTGTTGCACCGCCTTCATAGCCAAATAAGGCACCAACCGTTGCCATAATGGCAGTCATCACTGCTATTCTGCTGGCAAAATCATCATTGCTGTGGGCTGCATGTTCCAATTCATGATCATGCGGTCCGTGTACGTGAAAACCATGTCCTGACATATTAATCCTAATTCTTTTTGTAAGTCACAAATGCGAAATGTAAATTATTTTCCTCAGAGTAATGTTCTTCTCTTGCGGTCTCTATCCATATTAACGGATTGATCACAGGGAAAAAAGCATCACAAGCAAATTCCTGTTGTATCTCAGTCACGATCAGTTGATCGGCAACGGCCATGCTTTGCTGATAAATCTCTGCCCCACCGATGATAAAACCCATTTCTTCAGTCAGCATGCTCCGTGCTGCTTCCAGGGAGGGCGCAGTTTCTACCCCCTGGTGTTGCCACTCCGGGTTGCGCGTTACCACGATATTCCTGCGTTGTGGCAGGGGTCGGCCTATGGACTCAAAGGTCTTTCGGCCCATGATGATGGGGTGGCCACTGGTAGTACGTTTGAAGTGGGCCAGATCAGCAGGTAAGTGCCATGGCAACTTATTGTCTATGCCTATGCCGCGCTTGATGTCGGTTGCAACAATAATGCTCAAAGATGACATGATGATGAATTTCGGACTGGATTTAACTTAGACAGCGACAGGTGCCTTGATAGCAGGATGTGACTCATAATTGGCAAATTCAAAATCATCGAACTGGTAGTCAAAGATCGAGTCCGGCTGTCGTTTGATGATAAGTTGGCATAATGGTAATGTTGTTCTGGTCAATTGCTCATCAACTTGTTGCATGTGATTTGAATACAAATGGCAATCACCACCAGTCCAGACAAAATCGCCGACTTCCAAGCCGGTTTGCTGGGCAACCATGTGTGTCAATAATGCATAAGATGCAATATTGAAAGGCACGCCCAGGAAGATGTCCGCACTACGCTGGTATAACTGACAAGACAGCTTTCCATCAGCAACATAAAACTGGAACATCATGTGACAGGGAGGTAATTTCATCTGCGGGATGTCGGCGACATTCCATGCTGAAACGATGAGCCTTCTTGAATCCGGGGTATTGCGTATCTGATCTATCACCTGCTTGATCTGATCTATGTGCCCGCCGGATGGGGTAGGCCAGTTGCGCCACTGTGAGCCATATACCGGTCCCAGATCGCCGTTTGCATCGGCCCATTCATTCCAGATCGATACACCATTGTCCTGTAAATACTTGATATTGGTGGAGCCTGCCAAAAACCAGATCAATTCATGCACGATAGACTTGATATGCAGCTTTTTGGTCGTCACCAGAGGGAAGCCCTGGCTGAGGTCGAAGCGCATCTGGTAGCCAAACACAGACACGGTGCCTGTGCCTGTTCGGTCGGTCTTCTTCGTGCCGTGCTCTTTGACATGGCGCATGAAATCAAGGTATTGATGCATGAGGGGTATATAGCTAAGATGAGTTGCGATTTTGTCTAAGTCGCTAGTATACCTTAATACCTTGGGCCAAGAAGAAAGTGGGTGACTTGGTTGCCGTGCCTGAGGGGCTTTTTTATGGCAAGCCAGACGAGGGAGAGTTAACGTTTGCTGAGTAGGGGATTGCTGGACTCGGGTTCGCCTGGGGCGATCAGGGGCAATTTGATTTCAAACTTGGTGCCATGGCCGACAATGCTGCTGGCATGTATGTTGCCACCAAGGACATTGGTGATGATGTTGAAGGTGATGCTGAGACCAAGACCACTGCCGCCCTGGCCAAATTTGGTGGTGAAAAAGGGCTCGAAAATGCGATTGATGATATCTGCAGGGATGCCTTTGCCATTGTCCTCAAAAATGATGATGACTTGCTCACCCTGTTTTTCAGCCGTGCAGCGCATATGGCCTTCTTCACGGCCCTCCAGACCATGTGCTACGGCATTGTTGACCAGATTAGTGAATACCTGGCCAAGCAGACCAGGGTAACTGTCCAACTGTATGTCAGCCGGGATGTCCAGTTCCAGCGTAAATGGTGTCTTGCGCAAACTGGAGTGCAGTAGTGCTGTCAACTCTTGCAACATGACCAGCAGGGTGAATTGACGGCGTTGGGCGCTTGACTGGTCAACAGCAACCTGTTTGAAGTCGCCGACCAAATGAGCTGACTGTTGCAGGCCACGTAACAGCAGTTTGGTGGAGTCAACGGCAGTATTGGCGTAACGGGTCAGGTCAGAACGACGCATCTTGCCTTCTTCAACCATCTTGACCAGATTGCGTGTCTCTTCTTCAAGCGTACTGGCAACCAGCAGGCAATTGCCCAGCGGTGTGTTGAGCTCATGGGCGACGCCGGCCACCATGGAGCCCAGCGCAGCCATCCGTTCAACGCGGGCCAGTTCGGCCTGGGCCGAATTGACGTTGGCCAGCGCAGCTTCAAGGTTTTGATTGACTGTTTCCAGTTCTTGCGTACGTTGCCTGACCTTGGATTCCAGTGTGCCCGAATATTCAAGCAATTGCTGATTCTTGATTTCCAGTTCGCCAAATGAGCGCTGCAGAGCCTGGCGAGTGGCTTCAAGGCTGGTTGCCAGATGGCCAAGCTCATCTTCGCGGTTCAGGGCAATAGGGTCATTCAATTCACCATTGGCGAGCCGATCAGATTCACCCATCAGGATACGGACCGGCTGTACCAGGCGCCACTGCAAAACCACCAGAATGAACAGGATGGCCAGGATCAGGGAGAGCACAGCCGTAGTGACATAGCGGCGAAAATCCGAGGCGAGGCTCTCTTGAAGAAGGTCTTCTGCCAAGGTCAGTCTGACCTGTCCTATGACTTGTCCACCATGTTTTATTTCCCTCACCATGCTGGTGAATGGGCCCTTTTGTGACTTCTTGCGGGTGTCGTTCTTGATGAATTCTTTCCTGTCAGGCAAAGTAATGACCTCTATGGTCGCCACCCTGGGATCCGAGTAAACAACTTCACTGGAAATATTGGCAATTTCAGGCGTAATCTGCCATAAAGGCTCACTTAGAATGACAGATAAAATTTCGACCAGGCGATTATGGTCTTCGGCATTCCTGACTTGGGCAGCCGTTTCTATTGTATGCAGGTGGTAGGGAATGAGGATGGCAGCGGGGACGGTCAATCCGAATACGACGGCCAGAATGATCGCTAATCTTAGCGTAATTCTGCTGCGTAGCGCAGATAAGAGATGTCGAAACTGCATTGCAAGGTCCTTGTGCAACACTTCCCGGTGGGTGGGGCCAGGCGAAACAGGGGTAAATCCCGCCAGACAATCATTTACAGAGCAGACATGACATGATTACACACAAACACACCGTTTGATAATTACACAAACAGTCTCAAAATACTAAAAGGTTTTTTGTGTTTCAGCAAGTTGTGATTCGGGAGTGGGGCCTCCGGTATGGCAGTGTGTCGTCAAATCTCCAAAAAAGCAGGACTGGAGTTTGACGCTGGGTTGGATATGGCCATTGGCTGAAGGGCTACTTTGCTTCTTCTATCCAGGCCATCTGTATGGCTTCCAGTATTTTTTCGCCGCCGCGACCATGGTCGTCATCGAATTCTTCCAGATCGACCACCCAGTTATGCAGGTCAGTAAAACGTAGGCTCAGTGGATCAATGTCGGGGAATTTGTCGTTCAGTGCTTCTGCTATCCTGAAGGTGTCAGTCCATTTCATGTCGTGCTCCAGTGAATGTCGATGACCGCCTGCGAAATACTGCTTAATGATTTTCGCGTGCGTGATTGATCGTGTACTTGGGGATTTCTATGGTGATGTCCTGCTTGCCCAGTTTGACCTGGCAAGACAGGCGAGAGGTAGCTTCCAGGCCCCAGGCTGCATCGAGCAAGTCTTCTTCATCATCGCTTGATTCATTCAGGGTGTTGAATCCTTCGCGTATGACGACGTGGCAGGTCGTACAGGCGCATGACATTTCGCAGGCATGTTCAATTTCGACATCACTTTCAACCAGAGCTTCGCAAAGTGACTTGCCTTCTGGCGCCTCAATGACAGTACCCTCGGGGCAAAGCTGCGGGTGCGGTAAAACGATAATTTGTGGCATGGTTTTCTCTAAGTATTTTCTGGGTGCGGCGTCTGTTGATTGTAAGTCAGGCGATTTCATCGAGCTTGCGCCCGGCCAGGGCGCTACGCACACTCTGGTCCATGCGTCGTGCTGCGAATTCTTCCGTACCCTCTGCCAGGTCGGTAATGGCCTTGTGCAGTGCATTGTGATCGTTACCACTTTTCAAGGCTCTGACCCGATTCATCAAGTCATGTATTTGCTGCTGCTCGGTTTCGCTTAATAATTGCGAATCGGCGTTTAGGGCTGAATCGGTTGCCAGCAGTATGCGTTCAGCTTCCACTGCCTCTTCACGCAACGCGCGTTCGCGCATGTCTGCATCAGCAGAATTAAATGAGTCCTGCAGCATGCGGGTGATATCGTCATCGGCCAGACCGTATGACGGCTTTACTGTAATGGCAGCTTCTACGCCTGAACGCAGTTCGCGAGCAGAGACTGACAGCAGGCCGTCGGCATCCACCTGGTAGGTGATGCGTATGCGTGCAGCGCCAGCTGCCATGGCTGGTATGCCGCGCAATTCAAAGCGCGCCAGTGAGCGACACTCGCTGACCAGCTCGCGCTCGCCTTGTACTACGTGGATGGCCATGGCAGTCTGGCCATCCTTGAAGGTGGTGAATTCCTGTGCACGGGCGCAGGGTATTGTTGAGTTGCGAGGTATAACCTTTTCGGTCAGTCCCCCCATGGTTTCCACGCCCAGAGACAAAGGGATGACATCAAGCAGCAGCCAGTCATCGCCTGGCGCACGATTGCCAGCCAGCAGGTTGGCCTGGATTGCTGCACCAAGAGCCACAACCTTGTCGGGGTCAATATTGGCCAGCGGTGTGGTCTGGAAAAATTCACCAACAGCTTTCCTGACATGGGGCATGCGAGTTGCACCGCCTACCAATACCACGCCATCTATGTCATCGACCATCAGGTTGGCGTCGCGCAGGGCCTTGCGACAGGGGGTGATGGCTTTGACGACCAGGTTTTGCGTCATCTCGGCAAATTGAGTTGCCTTGATTTGCAGATGCACAGATTCGCCAGAATTAAGTTTGGCATCAATGTAGGTGCTGGGTTTGGTCGACAGGATTTCTTTTGCCTCGCGCGCCTTGACCATCAGGGTACTGATATCTTCATCAGATAATGGCGACAGCTTCGATTCCTGCAATATCCAGCAAAACAGGCGGTGATCAAAATCGTCACCGCCCAGGGCGGAATCTCCGCCAGTAGACAGGACTTCAAACACACCCTTGCTCATCTTCAGGATGGAGATATCGAAGGTGCCTCCACCAAGATCAAATACGGCATAAACGCCTTCTGATGCATTGTCGAGTCCATAGGCAATGGCAGCGGCGGTCGGCTCGTTGAGCAGGCGCAATACGTTCAGGCCAGCCAGTTTTGCTGCATCTTTGGTTGCCTGCCTTTGTGCATCATCAAAATAAGCGGGCACGGTAATGACTGCGCCGACCAGATCGTCGCCAAGCGCATCTTCAGCCTGCTGGCGCAGCGTGGCAAGGATCTGTGCGGATACTTCAACCGGGCTCTTGACGCCGGCTACGGTTTTCAATTGCACCATGCCGGGTTCGTCATGAAAATCGTAGGGCAGGTTTTCTGCGTAGGCGATGTCTTTGAGGCCGCGCCCCATGAAGCGTTTGACAGAGACGATCGTGTTTTTGGGATCGTTGGATTGTTCTGCCTGCGCCTTGAAGCCTATGTGGGCATGACCATTTGGCAGGTAACGGACTACAGATGGCAGTAATGGCCGGCCTTCTTCGTCATTCAATACTTCAGGGATGCTATTGCGAACCGTCGCAACCAGGGAATTGGTCGTGCCCAGATCTATGCCCACGGCCAAACGGTGCTGGTGTGGGGCAGTAGACATGCCAGGTTCTGAAATCTGCAATAAGGCCATAGTAAATAAGAGGGGCGAGCCGTAAAATGATCAAGCCTGGTTGATACAGGCTTGGGGGTTAATCTGAATTATTCTTCGAGTGCGGCTATATCGGTAATGAACTTTTCCAGGAACAAGCAGGCGCGTATCTGCTGCGCGGCTTGTTGGTAATCTCCAAGATCGAGTGCTTCGCCAACAGCCTGCAGTTGCGTTCTCAGTTCGCTATTGAGTTCGCGCTCCAGTCTTAGCATGCCTGCCGCATCATTTTTCTGACGTGCCTCATCGAAAGCTTCTCGCCATTCCATTTGTTGCATCAGAAACGTGCCCGGCATACTGGTATTCGATTCGGTTTGCAAATCGACGCCTTGCAATTCACACAGATAGCGCGCTCTTTGCAAGGGCTTCTTCAGGGTTTGGTAAGCCTCATTGGCGCGGGTGGCCCATTGCATGGCGACACGCTTTTCTGCTTCGCTAGCCTGGACAAATTTATCAGGGTGAACTTTATTTTGCACTTCGCGATAAGCACGGTCCAATCGCCCCATGTCTATTGCAAAACGTTGTGGCAACTGAAACAGTTCAAAATGATTCTGCATCTGTCAGAGCCTTAAATCCTGAAGCTCTCGCCACAGCCACATTCGTCCTTGACGTTGGGGTTGTAGAACTTAAAGCCCTCGTTTAAGCCTTCACGTGCAAAATCCAGCTCTGTGCCGTCTATGTAAGGCAGGCTTTTGGGGTCAACAAACACCTTGACGCCATGAGATTCGAATATCTGGTCATCACTGCCGATTTCATCCACATACTCGAGTTTGTACGCCATGCCTGAACAGCCCGTTGTGCGCACGCCAAAGCGCAGACCTATGCCTTTGCCACGACGTTCCATATAACGGGTCACATGTTTTGCTGCTTTTTCTGTAAGTGTGATAGCCATAATTTATTCCTGTTCTTACAACTGCCTGCTGCCAGTGTGACGAGTATTACGCGCTCTGTTCTGCGTTGTGCTTGTTCTTGTAGTCAAGCACAGCCGCCTTGATGGCGTCTTCTGCCAGGATGGAGCAGTGGATTTTTACAGGTGGCAAAGCCAGTTCTTCAGCGATTGCCGTGTTCTTGATTTCCAGTGCCTGGTCCAGGGTTTTGCCCTTGACCCATTCGGTCACCAGTGAAGAGGAGGCGATGGCAGAGCCACAGCCATAGGTCTTGAATTTTGCATCCTGGATAACGCCGTCAGCACCGACCTTGATTTGCAGTTTCATGACGTCGCCACAGGCTGGTGCGCCAACCATGCCGGTACCTACCGTGTCATCACCTTTTTCAAAGGCGCCGACATTGCGTGGATTTTCATAGTGATCCAGAACTTTTTCAGAGTAAGCCATTTTGATGCTCCTTGATTTTTCTTAAATACGTTTTTCAAAAACAGAATTAGTGGGCAGCCCACTGGATGGTGGAGATGTCAATTCCGTCTTTGTACATATCCCACAGTGGTGACAGTTCGCGCAATTTTTCAACCTTGGTCTTGAGAAGGTTGATGGTGAAGTCGATATCTTCTTCGGTCGTGAAACGACCGATGGTAAAGCGTATCGAGCTGTGCGCCAGCTCATCACTACGACCAAGGGCGCGCAATACATACGATGGTTCCAGACTGGCCGAAGTGCAGGCAGAGCCGGACGATACAGCGATGTCCTTGATCGCCATGATCAGCGATTCGCCTTCAACATAGTTAAAACTGACATTCAGGTTGTGCGGTACGCGGTGTTCCATGTCGCCATTGACATAGGTTTCTTCAATTTCTTTCAGGCCGTTTGCCAGGCGGTCACGCATGGCGCGTACATGCGCGAGTTCGCTTTCCATCTCTTCTTTGGCGATACGGAAGGCTTCACCCATGCCGGCTATTTGGTGCGTTGCCAGCGTGCCAGAACGGAAACCGCGCTCATGGCCGCCACCATGCATTTGCGCTTCGAGGCGCACACGTGGTTTGCGGCGGATATACAAGGCGCCTATGCCTTTGGGGCCATAGGATTTATGAGCGGAGAAAGAGACCAAGTCAACCTTGGTGTTTTCCAGGTCGATATGTACCTTGCCTGTGGCCTGGGCAGCATCAGAATGGAAGACGATGCCTTTTTCGCGACACAGTTCGCCGATTTCTGCGATAGGTTGAATGACGCCGATTTCATTGTTCACCCACATGACAGAGACCAGGATGGTGTCAGGACGGATCGCTTCTTTCAACTGTTCAATCGTGATCAGACCATTGTCACCTGGCTGCAGGTAGGTTGCTTCGAAACCCTGGCGCTCAAGTTCACGTACGGTATCCAGAACTGCCTTGTGCTCGGTCTTGACAGTGATGATGTGCTTACCTTTGGACTTATAGAAATTTGCCGCACCTTTCAGCGCCAGGTTGTTGCTTTCAGTCGCACCAGAGGTCCAGATGATTTCACGCGGATCAGCATTGACCAGGTCAGCCACTTGTGCGCGTGCTTCTTCCACGGCCTTTTCTGCCTCCCAGCCATACATATGGCTGCGAGAAGCCGGGTTGCCATATTGCGCGCGCAAAAAAGGAATCATCTTGTCGGCCACACGTGGGTCAACAGGCGTTGTCGCGGAGTAATCCATGTAGATAGGGAAGTGGGGCGACTTTAAAGTGTCAAGCAGGCTTTTTTCCAAAGGGGCGTTCATTCAAAACTCCAAATATTCAAGATGCAATGTGATTGGCATGCGTATGGTGCATGACGACTACATGTTTTTCCGAGGCTTTCTGTCTTTGCTGATTGACCAAATCCTGTAGTGAAACCGAGTCCAGGTAATCGACCATTTTGGCGTTCAGCGTCGCCCACAAGTCATGGGTCATGCAATGCAGCCCATTCTCATGATCGCTGCCATGACAATTGCCTTTGCCGCCACATTGGGTTGCATCCAGGGGTTCATCAACGGCAATGATGATGTCGGCCACAGTGACGCTTGTGGCTTTTCTGGCAAGATTGTAGCCGCCGCCTGGCCCGCGTACGGATTCAACGATTTCATGGCGACGCAATTTGCCAAACAACTGCTCAAGATAAGACAGGGAAATGTCCTGGCGCTGACTGATACCAGCCAGGGTCACGGGTCCCTTATCCTGACGCAAAGCCAGGTCTATCATGGCCGTAACGGCAAAACGTCCTTTGGTGGTGAGTCGCATATTTTACTCCGGGGTACTCCACGCAAGAAAAGCCCAATGCCCTGAGTTGTTGAGCATTTTGATCAAGTATAACAAACTTGAGTAAATTTGTCAGGAATAGACTTAGAGCAAGAAGGGGAACAGGCTGGTTTCAGACGGATACTCAGGCAGATAGGTGAGCCTTGCGTTCTGCAGTATAGTGCCACCAGGGCAGTGGCGCTGCGCCATCCATGAATTTTACTATGGAAATGAAAACGTCGTAGACACAGGGGTCATGTCGCATGCCGCTGAGCCTGCAGAGGTCATCATACATTTGATATGGATCAAGCCCTTTCAATTGATGTGGCTTGCTTATCCCGAGCAGATGCAAGTCGGCTATTGTTGCCTTGCCAACATTGGGCAGTTGCTCCAATTTGTTGATCTCTGTGCAAGTCTGTGCTTTTTTCATGGAGTTCTGGTTTGTTCTGGCGGTCTTTCTCTCGGGCTTATATTGTAAATCTACCCTGTCATACCGGAAAGAAAAAGACCACCGGTCCGGTGGTCTTTTTCTTTGCATTGCCTGATATTTTATTAAATATCGAAGCTGATGCCTTGCGCCAGAGGCAGCGAGTTGCTGTAATTGAAGGTATTGGTCGTCCGGCGCATATATGCTTTCCATGCATCAGAGCCAGATTCGCGGCCGCCACCGGTTTCTTTCTCTCCCCCAAAGGCGCCGCCTATCTCTGCACCGGAAGGGCCGATGTTGACATTGGCTATGCCGCAATCGCTACCAGCAGCAGAGACAAAAGTCTCGGCTTCACGCATATCGGTAGTGAAGATGGAAGAAGACAGGCCTTGAGGCACTTCGTTATTCCAGTTGATCGCCTGTGACAAATCGCTGTAGCGGACGATATACATGATGGGTGCGAAGGTTTCGTGATGCATGGACGCGGTTTGCGTTGGCATTTCCACCAGGGCGGGGCGCACGTAGTAGCCATTTTCATTGCCGGCGACAACGGTGCGCTCGCCGCCAAAAATCTGACCCTGCTCCGTTTTGGCGATGGCCAGGGCGCTTTGCATGGCATCGAATGAGGCGACATCAATCAAAGGCCCGACCAGGGTTGTTTTTTCCAGTGGATTGCCAACTGGCAGGCCTGCATAGATTTTCTTCAGGCGTGGCACCAGGGTGTCATAAATGCTGTCGTGGACGAACAGGCGGCGCAGAGTCGTGCAGCGCTGCCCGGCTGTACCAACAGCAGAGAACGTGATGGCGCGCACAGCCATTTCCAGGTCGGCGCTTGGTGCAACGATCATTGCATTGTTGCCGCCCAGTTCCAGGATGGTGCGAGTGAGGCGTTTGGCGCAGACTTCAGCGACCTGTTTGCCCATACGCGTGCTGCCAGTGGCGCTGACCAGGGCAATGCGCTTGTCTTCCACCATTTGTGCGCCAGTGTCGCGTGCACCTATGATCAGTTCGGCCAGCCCGGCAGGCGCATCGCTGCCGAAGCGGGCAACCGCCTTCATGAACAGGGCATGGGTGGCGATGGCGGTCAGAGGGGTTTTTTCCGAAGGTTTCCAGGTTACGCTATTGCCGCAGACAAAAGCCAGAGCGGCATTCCAGGCCCATACGGCGACCGGGAAGTTAAAGGCAGAAATGACGCCAACTACACCGATGGGATGCCATTGTTCCATCATACGGTGGCCTGGGCGTTCCGATGCAATGGTCAGGCCATATAATTGACGTGACAGACCGACAGCGAAATCGCAGATGTCTATCATTTCCTGCACTTCACCGAGACCTTCTTGCAGGATCTTGCCGGCTTCCAGTGTGACCAGCTGGCCCAGTGCCTGTTTGTGTATGCGCAACTCCTCGCCAAACAGGCGTACCAGTTCGCCGCGACGTGGTGCGGGTACATTGCGCCATTGCAGAAAGGCCGCATGAGCCCGGTCTATGCGTTGCCTGACTTCAACTGCGGTATCGGCACGCAGGCTGGCCAGGGTTTCACCGTTAATGGGTGAAATGCTGGCGATGTCCTTGCCTTGATAGTCGCCCAGATTGATATTGAGCTCTTTCAGTATTGCTTGTAAGGTAGGGTTGTCCATATATTTGCCTCTGAATTGTGCAGCAGCTTCAGACTTCCTGTTGGGATGGCTGAAGCTGCTTTGTTATGATTGGCTGGCGTGTCGCCATGATGCATTGTAGCGCGACCAGGCAAGCCTTGCGCAGAACCGGCTGGTCACCGGCCCGACTTAGACGGCGTAATACTTGCCGAAACGGTTTGCCAGGAAGTCGGACAGATCAGTTTGTTCCTGGCGTACCAGTCCATGTTGAGGCAGTTTGCCGTTGACGACCAGATCGACCATGGCGCAAATGCCGGACGCAGTGGTCAGTTGTATGGCAGACAGCAATTGACCATTGACTGTCTGTGCATAGATTTTCTTGGCATAGGACTCTTGCTCCAGGCGGCCATCACGCATGCCAACCACGCTGACAAACACCAGAACGACGTCTTGCTTGGTCATGGGGATCGCTGTTTCCATCACTTCTTTCAGGATGGGGCGGCGTTCCAGTTTGCCCAGTTGCAGGTCGCGTATCAGCATTTTGACGATGTCCCGGTGACCTGGGTAACGCACAGTTTTGTAGTTCAGGTTTTGTACCTTGCCTTCCAGGCTTTCGCACAAGGTGCCCAGGCCGCCTGAAGTGTTGAAGGCTTCGTAATCAATGCCGTCAAGGGAAAAATGTTCGATTTCTTCCAGTGCTGCAGTTTCACGCAACTGGCCATCGACAATTGCTTCACAGGGGTTGCAATATTCATTGATCAGGCCGTCTGTACTCCAGGTCAGGTTGTATTTCAGGGCGTTATTCGGGAATGTTGGCAGGGCACCCACACGCATGCTGACATCACGCAGGGTTTCAAAACGCTTGGCAACATCATTGGCAACGATGGAGATAAAACCCGGAGCCAGACCACATTGCGGTACAAAGGCGCAATCTGCACCTTCAGCCAGTTGTTTGACGATGCGTGTGCTTTCGACGTCTTCCGTCAGGTCAAAGTAATGGGAATTCGCTTCGCGCGCGGCACCGGCGATGATCGGTGTCAGAAAATAAGGGCAGGCGGACATTGTCACTTTATGGCCACGGATCAGTTCGGTAACGGCTGCCTTGTCGCCCAGGTCAGCCTGGACAATACGGGTATTGGGAAAACCTGCCTGCTCTACATATTTCAGGCGTTCCGGGTCGCGGTCTGCCACGGTGATTTCATAGTCGCCGGTATGGGACAACAGATTGAGGATTGCATCGCCAATTTTGCCTGCGCCCAAGAGAATTAATTTCGTTGCCATGTCTGCCTCCAGTAAGGGTTATGTCTAGTTCGAAAAATGTAAAACTGATACTGAAGTCTAGGCTCAAGTTTTGTCAGTTAATAGCATCAAAAATATCGTCATAATGTGTATTCAAGAGATAATATGTCTAAATAATCTGTCAAAATGACGAAAAGATGAAATGAAACCTGAACTTGATGACGTGGATGACAAAATCCTGGCCTTGTTAATGGATAACGCGAGGTTGCCCGTGACCACTATTGCCAGGTCGGTGGGTATTGCCAGAACGACCGTGATTGCCCGTATTGCCGCGCTGGAGAAGCGCGGCGTTATAGCAGGGTATGGGTTGAAATTAAATCCGAGGATCGTGCAGCCGGCAGTGAGGGCGTATGTGGGTTTATCTGTGGAGGCGAGGTATGCGGCCGTGTTGATCAAATACTTACAGCAATTGCCGGAAACCGAGACGCTTTGCGCTGTCAGTGGCGCGATTGACTATATGTTGACCTTGCGCTGTGCAAATACGGAAACGCTGGATAAATTGCTTGATCAGATCGGCGCACTGGATGGTGTCAGGCAAACATCCACCTCGGTGATACTGAGCAAGAGAATTGACAGAGGGGCTTTGTAAGGGGGATTTGGAGGCAGTTTTGTTCTACCTGCTCAGCCCTGTCTGGCAAAGATCGTCGTTGATCACTGACAGCCAGGGCTTGTTCTGGCTGTCTGGAGTCTGTATTCCCCAGTATCAGGAACTGGAATTGCTCTTAGCCTGGGATTTCTTTTCATCAGACGCAGTTTTCTTTGCGGCCGGTGCTTGTGTTGTTGCCGGCGTGGTTTGAGGTGTATCGGCAAAGCGCAAATTGCTCTGTTGCAATATTTGCAAATGCACTGATGCTCTATCTACTCCACTACGATCCAGTTGTACTGGAGCTGGAGTGTTTGGTGTGCTCACCTGTGCTTCCTGCATGATTTCAGTCGTTTTGTCTTGTGTGTCTGCCTGATTTGGGACAGATGGCACAAACATGAAATCCTGGCTAAAGGCGATGCCAGCCAGCAGAGTTGAAGACAGCAAACATAAGGCGATAGATTTTTTTAACATGATTGCCTGCAAAAATAATAAGTGCTACGACCAAGTACTGCTTGCGGTATGACAAACGGTGCTGCAAATGAACAAGTGAATCTCAGCGATTTGAGCAAAAAGAAGATCTTTGACGCTGTCGATGTCAAACAAGCAATTGCGGTTTTTTATGTGAGCGCGCTTTTGCTTGCCGGATTTGCATGTCTTGCTGGTCCATCGCAAATCTCTCTTCTGCACTCAGCCGCCTGGCTGCGATGAATACGGTTTGCATGGTCTTTCCAGCTTGTTCAACATCAAATGCGATCTTTTGCTGTTCTGTCAGTCTTTGTGCTGATATTGTGACTGTGGGGATACTTGCTTTTGCATCAAGTTTCTTAATATATGTAGCCACTGGCGCTATGGTAGCAGCAAAAAGGGAAATGGTTAACACTGTTAAATTGGTTTTCTTGATGATATTCATTTGTTTTTCTCCTTGGTGCTTCATTTGACTTCTGATGTGAGCACTTTAGATAAGTGGTGTATATCTATCTACTGATTTGCGATGAAATGCAGAAAGGCGGGGATGAAATTCAAGAATTGAAACATGAACAGTTTGAATTGACTCAAAAAAGCAGGATAATTTTTGCAAGCTTCTACCAGGACGATGGGTGGGGTATTCTCTATGTATTTTTATATTTCCAAACTGGAGTCTGCATGGCGGTAAAGCGATATTTGCAGCACCTTTTCATCGTATCAGGCTGGTTGCCCTTGATGGCACAGGCGCAATTGCCGGATTGGGGTGATTACCCGGCACTGCCAAAGTTATCTCAGGGCACTGCAGTTGATGATAAATATTCTTTCCTGGAGTCTCTCAGTGATCCACAAGTTCGCACCTGGATGAGGAGGCAGACTGATTTCACGAATACTGTGCTGGCGCGCATCAGCGGGCGCAAAGCCATGCTCAAGAGACTGAAGTTATTGCAGGGTACGGAATACGGCAGCACGACCCTGATAGAAGTCCGCGGCATGCAATTTTTTGTCCTGAGTGCAGCTGATGGTCGCCAGCGGCTCATGATGCGTAATGCAGCAACCTCTGCTGAACGGTTGTTGTATCTGGCCGATGTCGGGCAGTCCATCAGTTTTTTCTCAGCCTCACCGGACGCCAGTGTTGTTGGTCTTGGTATAGTCAAGACCGACATGGCTGGAACGCAGCGCCCGGTTCTTCGTCTGGTCAAGACCAGCGACGCCAGCGTGCTCAAGGATAACCTGACAGGTAACGCCAATGATATAAAAGACCTGGGCTGGAAATCAGATTCCAGCGCAGTTTATTACCGAAAGTCCCCGGTCAGGCAGAATGCTGACAAGGGGGCAATATGGCAGCACACGCTTGGCAGCAAGCCAGAAACGGATGTTGCCGTGATCGGTCCCGGTGTCAGCAAATCAAGAAAATTCAGCACCGGCGACGTGGTGATGCTGAAAAGCAATGCCAGTTCGGGCTATATGCTGGCCGAAGTCCAACATGGCAGCGCACGGGACCGCAGTCTGTATGTGATCAGGCAGGAACAATTGAAGGCAGCAGCCAGCCCATGGATTCGCCTTGCCAGTCCGTCTGACAAGATACGCAGCGCCTGGCTCAGTGGAGATCAGTTGTTTGTTTTGTCAACAAAGAAAAGTACATCTGGCGCCATACTGAGGCTGGACTTGAAAACCCCGCAATTGAACGCGGCAAAAGAAGTGCTGCCTGCCAGTAGTGATGAATTACTGGATATGGCAGTTGCCAGGAATGGTCTGTATGTGCACGCGGCAGAAAATGGTTACAGCAAATTGATGCGGGTGAGCCTGGGGGCTGAGAATGTGGGTAAAAATGAAGAACTGAGCTTGCCCCAACAGGGGCGAATCAGTCAATTGAATGCAGACCCGGAAAATGATGGAGCCCTGTTTGTGCTGGAGGCGGCCAATGCAGCTCCTTTGTCTTATCGTGCGTTCGCTGGCGGGCAAGTGAAGAATGTGGAGGTTTTTCGTTCTCCCCAGATCGGTTTTCATCGTATTTCCAGCCGCAATCTGAGCATTTCACGACCTGGCAGCAACAAACCCCTTGCCGTGACTCTGCTATACCCGCAGGGAATGGATCTGGATGGCAAGCATCCTTGCCTGTTGACTCTGGAGACAGGGACTGGTCTGGCAAAGCTGGCAAGGTTTGATGCCTTGCGCCTGGCATGGCTGGAACAGGATGCCGTCATGGCCATCATCTACCTGCCCGCTGATGAGCAGAAGAAGCGTGCGACAAGTGATGGTGTAGATGAGTTGTTGCTGGCTGCTGATTACCTCGTCACTGAAGCTTACACCAGCCCCGGTAAATTGGTTGCGCAAGAGTCAGGCGCGGGCAAGCAATTGATCGCGCAGGCGGTCAGCAGACGTCCTGAGCTGTTTGCGGCAGTGCAAAGTGCAGGTGTGATGTCTGAGTTCTTGTCGGACAAGTCGAAAAAGGCGTATCTGAAAAGTAAAACGATCGGTGAGGTCTACCCTTACCTGAATTTGAAAGACGGCACCAATTATCCGGCAACTTTGTTGTCGGCCAGATTTGCGGTGGGTGAAGCGCCAGTCTGGATGAGCAGCAAATTTACTGCGCGCCTGCAAGCCGCCAATGCAAACAAATCCAGGCCTGCGTTATTTCGTACCGACTTTGCCAATGGCTGGAAGCTGGATCCACTGGCAGAACTGGCAGACAACTGGTCTTTTCTATTATGGCAAACGGGACAAAAGGGCTTTGCCATCCGGCCTTGAACATTGCAGGAAAGAGAAAACGGCGGCAAGGATATGGAATCCTTGCCGCCGTTTGTCAGATCTGACAGCCTAGCAGGCAGCGTAATTGACTGTCACCACATGGATAGCCAAACCACCCAATGAGGTTTCCTTGTATTTATCCTGCATGTCGGCGCCGGTCTGACGCATGGTTTCTATCACGTCGTCCAGGCTGACGTGGTGGGAGCCGTCACTGCGCAAGGACAGTGACGCTGCCGTAATGGCCTTGACCGCTCCCATGCCATTGCGTTCTATGCACGGTATCTGTACCAGGCCGCCTATCGGGTCGCAAGTCATACCCAGGTGGTGTTCTATGCCGATTTCGGCTGCGGATTCGATTTGTTCATTGGTGCCGCCCAACGCTGCCGTCAAGCCAGCTGCAGCCATGGCGCAGGCAACGCCAACTTCACCCTGACAACCGATTTCAGCACCGGATATGGAGGCATTTTTCTTGCACAGCATCCCTATCGCAGAAGCTGCCAGCAAGAAGTTGCGTACGCCTTGCTCCGGGTGGCTGGGTTTGCAATCCTCGGCGTAATAGCGCAATACAGCCGGGATAATGCCTGCGGCGCCATTGGTAGGCGCTGTCACAACGCGACCACCGGCTGCATTTTCTTCATTGACTGCCATGGCATACAGGCTGACCCGGTGCATGCCATCATGTGGCAGCACGTCGGCAGTTTCGTTGGCCGTACGCCAGAGTTTGGCAGCGCGGCGCTTGACATGCAGTCCACCGGGCAATTCACCGCCTAATTGCAGGCCGCGCGAGATGCAACCCTTCATCACAGACCAGATTTTATCAAGGCCGGCATTGAGTTCTTCATCGCTGCAATACACGTTTTCGTTGGCACGCAGCATGTCTGTGATGGATTTGCCGGTGCGTTTTCCATGAGCCAGCAACTCAGCCATGGTGGCAAATGGATAGGGCAGGGGCTTGTGTTGGGCACCGTCGGAGGTGGCGCTATTGGCCAGTTCTTCGGCAGAATAGATAAAACCGCCGCCGGTAGAATAATAGACTTTTTCAAAACTGCTGCCGTCGTTGCGGGTCAATGTGAATTTCATGCCATTTGGGTGACCGGGCAAGACTTCTTGTTTGTGCCACAGGAGGTCGCTGGCTGTATCAAATTTAACCGGATATTCACCAAGCAAATTCATTTTGCCCGAACTGGCAAGGGCTGCCAGTTTGTCGTCAACGCTCTCAGGCACGAGGTCTTGTGGGGTTTCGCCCATGAGGCCGAGCAAAACAGCCTTGTCCGTGGCATGGCCTACACCTGTCAGCGCCAGTGACCCGTACAGTGCCGCCTGTACCTTGACAGCTTTGAATAAATCACTTGTTTCGAGCAAAAAACGGCGGGCGGCCAGCATGGGGCCTACCGTATGGGAACTGGATGGACCCACGCCTATTTTAAATAATTCGAATACACGCATGTCCATCAATTCACCTCTTTTTATTTGTCTCTAATTTATTTATGCAGCCTTGCCTAACTCCTTTTGATCGACACGTATGTTTTTCAGCATGTCAGAAACGAGTTCTCGCAGGTCTACTTGTGCTTGCCAGCCCCAGTCATCACGCGCTACGTTGTCGTCCAGGCTTTGTGGCCATGAGGCGGCGATAGCCTGGCGGCTGTCAGGCGCGTAGTGTATGTCAAATGCAGGCAAATTTTGTTTGATTGCAAACGCCAATTCCCGTGGATTAAAGCTTAAACCAGCAACATTATAGGAAGAACGTATAGAAAGTTTGGCCGCAGGCGCATCCATCAGCGAAATGGTCGCCCGTATTGCATCAGACATGTAGATCATCGGCAGGGTTGTTTCTGCTTCAAGGAAGCAATCATACGTTTCGCCGCGCAAGGCTGAATGGAAAATGGCTATTGCATAGTCTGTCGTACCACCACCAGGGGGCGATTTGTAACTGATGATGCCCGGGTAGCGTATGCTGCGTACATCCACGCCATATTTCTGGAAATAGTATTCGCACAGTCTTTCACCAGCCAGTTTGCTGATGCCGTAAATGGTACTGGGGTCCATGACTGTATATTGGGGTGTATTGACCGCCGGTGTATTTGGGCCAAATGCGGCAATCGACGAAGGCCAGAATACCTTCAAAGGCTTGCCAGCCTCCCCGCGCAGTCGAGCCAGTTCCAGGATGTTAAGCAAGCCATCCATATTGAGAGTCCAGGCTTTCAACGGCGCCTGCTCACCGGTGGCTGAGAGCATGGCCGCCAGCTGATAGACCTGGGTGATATTGTACTGATCAACGATCTGAGCCAGGCGTTCTGTATTGAGTACGTCGATGACCTCATAGATTTTTGCGCCGTACAGACTTTCTGGCCGGATGTCGCTGGCAATCACATTATCTGCGCCGTGTTGCAGTGCAAGAGCATCTACCAGCTCACTGCCTATCTGGCCATTGGCACCGATCACTAATATGCGTTCCATGTTTGTCCTTACTTGATGATGTTGAGTTCGCGACCAGCCTGGGCAAATGCGGCCAGGGCAGTGTTCAATTGTTCTGTCGTATGGGCAGCAGACAGTTGTACGCGTACGCGCGCCTGACCCATGGGGACGACAGGGTAGAAGAAGCCAGTGACCAGCACGCCTAGTTCATACAGGCGGGCGGCAAATTTTTGTGCAACCGGGGCATCAAACAACATCACTGGCACCACTGGATGGGTGCCTTGCTTGATGGTAAAACCCAGTGCTTCAATTTCGCGCCGGAAGTGGGCAGTATTGGCATGCAGGCGGTCACGCAGTTCGGTGGAACTGGACAGGCGTTGCAAGACTGATAGTGACGCTCCGGCAATGGACGGCGCCAGGGTGTTTGAAAACAGGTAAGGGCGGGATTTTTGACGCAAGGTGTCAATCACTTCCTTTCGTGCTGCGGTAAAGCCGCCCATGGCTCCGCCAAGCGCTTTGCCCAGAGTGCCGGTAATGATGTCGATACGACCCAGTACATTGTGATGCTCATGTGTACCACGGCCGGTTGCGCCCATGAAGCCGGATGCATGGCATTCATCAATCATGACCAATGCATCATATTTGTCGGCCAGGTCGCAGATTTTGTCGAGCTGGGCTATCGTACCGTCCATGGAAAACACGCCGTCAGTCACGATGATGCGATGACGTTTGTCTGCAGCAGCAATCAATTGCTTTTCCAGATCTGCCATATCGTTGTGCGCATATCGGAAGCGCGCTGCTTTGCACAGGCGTATACCGTCAATGATGGAGGCATGGTTCAGTGCATCGGAAATGATGGCGTCATTTTCATCAAACAGCGGTTCAAAAACGCCGCCGTTGGCATCAAAAGCTGCTGCATACAGGATGCAGTCTTCCGTGCCCAGAAAAGCGGACAGGGCTTGTTCCAGCTGTTTATGTACGGTTTGTGTGCCGCAAATGAAGCGCACGGACGACAGGCCATAACCAAATTTTTCCGTGGCAGCGATCGATGCCTGCACCATGGATTCGTCACCAGACAGTCCCAGGTAATTATTCGCGCACAGGTTAATCAGCTTGCTGCCGTCGTCGCAGATCACTTCCGATCCCTGACGGGAGGCAATGACACGCTCAGGCTTGTACAGGCCCTGCTCGCGCAAATTATCGAGGTTACCAGCTAAATTGCTGATGAAATTCTGTCTGGAAGTGCTCTGGCTCATAGTGATGTCCCGTCAGTCTGGTGTTCTTGTGTGGATTGATGTTTTTTCAGTTGATTATCTGTAAATCATCACGAATCGTATATTGCTAAATCAAAGGCACTGTTACACTGTTGTTAGATTTTTTAAATTATTTGAATAATTCAATATCTAGAACTAAAGTTCAATATATCGAATATTAAGCTAACTTTTTTAACGATGCAAGAATTCCCATGAAAAAAGTTTTACCCAATACACCACCCGAAGTCGGAGCGACTTTGCAGAAAATGCGACTTGAACGTGGCCTGACGCTGGAAGACTTGTCGCGCACTGCCGGGGTGTCTAAGTCCATGTTGTCGCAGATAGAAAGAGAGAAGGCTAATCCCACTATAGCCGTTGCATGGCGATTGGCAAATGCTCTCGGTGTTGGCATGGCGGAACTATTGTCATCTGAAGCGCCAAAACACGACCCCATTCGTGTGCTTGAGGCGCATGAAACGCCGACCCTGCCGGGTGAACATGCCGGCTACGTGCTGCGCATACTCGGTCCCATGGAATTAGCCGGTAAATACGAATGGTATGAATTGACATTGGCGCCTGGTGGGGCTCTGGTATCAAATTCGCATGATCCAGGGGCACTTGAACATCTGACGGTCTTACATGGCAGTGTCGAAATAGAAGTTGATGGCGCACGAAAAAAACTCAAACACGGTGCCACGGCGCGCTATGATGCAGATAAGAATCATGCCATACGCAACCTGGGTAAAACGGAAGCCAAGGCACTGCTGGTTGTCATACATCGCTAGGCATCTGGATGCGAGAGGGGAATGCCTTGGTTTCTGGTAACATCTGTACTTGAAACTTGTTTGCCACATAATATTTTGCTGATTAGCTGCGATAATGCGCTCGTTGTGGCAGCAGCGATTAGGTCATTGTGTGGAGACGGGATTTGGTATGAGTAAGAATAAAACGATCAAGGTGTATGACAGGCCCGCAGGTGGTTGGGGTGCCTTGAAGAGTGTTGCGCAGCAAATAATTGAACAGGGCATACTTGGCAAAGGGGCACTGACACTGTTGTCGGCCAACCAGCCCGACGGCTTTGATTGTCCGGGCTGCGCCTGGCCTGATGCCGACCATACATCCACCTTTGAATTTTGTGAAAATGGCGCCAAGGCGGTTGCAGCCGAATCCACTGCACGCCGCGCCACACCAGAACTGATTTCCAGTCTCACAGTTCAGCAATTGTCTGAAAAATCAGATCACTGGCTGGAAGCGCAGGGGCGCCTTACCCAGCCCATGCAATACGACAGAGCCAGCGACAAATATCAGGCCATCAGCTGGGACCTGGCATTTGATGTGATTGCTGCACGCCTCAATGCCTTGCCAACACCTGACGACGCCATCTTTTACACATCAGGCCGCACCAGCAACGAAGCTGCTTTTCTGTATCAATTGTTTGTACGCGAATTTGGTACCAATAATTTCCCAGACTGTTCCAATATGTGTCATGAGCCATCAGGTTTTGCCATGCGTGAGGCAATTGGTGTGGGCAAGGGCACGGTATTGCTGTCAGATTTTCAGCAGGCAGACGCCATCCTGATTTTTGGGCAAAACCCCGGTACCAATCACCCTCGCATGCTGGGTGAGTTGCGGTCTGCATCCAAGCGTGGAGCGGCCATTGTCTCATTCAATCCCTTGCGTGAACGCGGCCTGGAAAAATTCCAGAACCCACAAAACGCAATTGACATGCTGACGGATCAGGCATCGACAATTTCATCCGACTATTTCCAATTGAAGATAGGTGGTGACCTGGCGGCGGTGAAGGGCATGATCAAATGTGTGCTTGAGGCTGACCAGCAAGCACAGGCTGCAGGCCGGCAGCGCATTATCGACATTGAATTCATTGCGGAACATACAGCAAATTTTGAGCAGTTTGCTACAGAAGCAATGGCTGAGCCGTGGGACGTGATCGTAAGCGAATCGGGCCTGGACAAAGCACAGATACAACGCGCAGCAGATACGTATATGCGCGCTGGCAAAGTCATCGCCTGTTGGGGGATGGGTATTACCCAGCACAAACATTCAGTGGCAACGATACAGATGATCGTCAATCTCTTGTTGTTGCGCGGCAATATTGGCCGCCCGGGTGCCGGGCCTTGTCCGGTGCGCGGCCATAGCAATGTGCAGGGGGACCGCACCATGGGGATAGTGGAAAAACCCAAGGCGGCTTTCCTGGAACGGTTAGGGCAGGTGTTCGATTTTACGCCGCCGCAAAAGCACGGGCATGACACGGTAGGGGCCATATCCGCCATGCTTCATGAAGGCGGCAAGGTTTTCTTTGGCATGGGCGGTAATTTTGCGACAGCCACACCAGACACAGAATTGACGCACCAGGCTTTGAAGAATTGTGCCCTGACTGTCCATGTGACCACCAAGCTCAACCGCAGCCATTTAATCTGCGGACAAGATGCCATCATCCTGCCCTGTCTGGGGCGTACTGAAATTGATATGCAGGAAAGCGGCGCGCAGGCAGTAACGGTAGAAGACTCCATGAGCATGGTGCATCTTTCTTCTGGCATCAATCCACCTGCATCCGGCAATTTGCTGTCGGAGGTTGCTATTGTCGCCCGTCTGGCGCAGGCGACCCTGAAAGAACGCAGCAAGACACCCTGGGCCTGGCTTCTGGCCGATTACAGTCGCATACGCGACAAGATAGCGGCCGTATTTGATGACTTTGCGGATTTCAATGAAAGAGTCAAAGCCCCTGGCGGCTTCCATTTGCGCAATACTGCCGCAGAGCGGGTCTGGATGACAGCGACTGGCAAGGCCAACTTCAATACCCATGCCGTGCCCGTTGATTTACCTATCCACCAGGCGCGCAGGCAACGCCAGTCACCGGTTTTTAATCTGGCGACCATGCGCTCACATGACCAGTACAATACCACGATTTATGGCATGAATGACAGGTATCGTGGTGTGTTTGGCGAGCGCCGCGTACTGTTCATCAACAAGGATGACATAAGCGCACTGGGTATGCGGGCCGGGGACTGGGTTGATCTTGACAGCCTGTGCGAAGACGGTATCAAGCGTCAGGTCAGGCGGTTCATACTTGTTGAATACAATATCCCCAGGGGCTGTCTGGCCGCCTATTTCCCGGAAACCAATGGACTGGTTCCTTTATCCAGTTTTGCCGATCATGCCCGTACGCCGACTTCCAAGTCCATACCAGTTGTCATCAGTCGACATGCAGAGCAGGCTGTTGCGGTGTGATGGATGCTGTCGTCAAAACCCAGGATGAACTGGCCCTTGCTTTGATGGCTGAATTGTCTGCGCATGAAGAAGCGGTTTCTTTACCCCGGCTTAGCAAACGACTGGGTGTGCGTCAGAGCACGCTATTGCGTTGCATTGCGTTTTTAGGTGAGCAAGCGCTTGGTCAACATCAGGGCGCTGGCTGGGTAAGCATGCTGGAAGATGGGGAGCGAAGTTTGGTCAGCTTGACTGAAGAAGGGCGCCGGGTATGCAAGATGATGATGTAAATCCGGTTGATTCCAGTGGCGAATCTGCAGGCATGCAGGCGCGCACAGTGGAACGGCATGTCTTTCTGGCAGGTGCAGCGGCAGTCGTGGTCGATCAGATTGCTGAAGAAACGCCGGTTGCCCTGGTCTATAACGGCATATCACATGCCGTGATGATGGCAACAGCCCGGGATCTGGACGATTTTGCATTGGGTTTCAGTCTCTCAGAGTCCATCATCGATGATATTGCAGAGGTCTATGACATTGAATTGCACACAAATCCAGACGTGCATGGCATTGAGATGCAAATCCGGATATCGTCTGGCAGGTTTGCTGCATTGAAAGAAAGACGGCGCAATCTGGCTGGCAATACCGGCTGCGGCCTCTGTGGAAAAGAGAGCCTGCAAGCTCTGCAAATGCAGATGCCGACGGTAGCTACTTCCGGGATGCCATTTGATCAGTTATCAAAGGCCAGTCTTTTAAAGGCTGCGCAGTCCCTGAATGACAGGCAGGCGATCAATCTGCAAACAGGTGCGTTACATGCTGCTGGCTGGGTGGACATGGCTGGCGACATACAAATTGTTCGCGAAGACGTTGGGCGTCACAATGCTCTCGATAAATTGCTGGGTGCCGTGGCAAGCAGGAAAATGTCGACCTCACACGGTTTTGTATTGATGAGCAGCCGCCTCAGCTATGAACTGGTACAAAAAACAGCCAGGGCAAATATTGCCATTCTGGCTGCATTTTCGGCTCCCACGACACTGGCCATCGACCTTGCCACGCAAGCAGGCATGTGTCTCATCGGGTTCGTCCGGGAGCATGGCTTTGTCGTATATTCCCACCCGGAGCGCTTGCTGGCCGAATGAATTGCCGATGAAATCCATCTCTGACCAAATTTACAGAGGTTTTCAAGCCACAAGAAAGTTATAATAGGAAGAATATTCGCTTTCCCTCCAATCTATCCCTCTGTCGACTTATGCAATACGCTTCAACACGCGGGCATACCGCAGCACAAAATTTCTCTGAAATTCTTTTAGGTGGTCTGGCTCCCGATGGCGGCCTGTATTTACCGACAAACTATCCTCAAGTCACTGGCGCCGAACTCGATGCCTGGCGTAAATTGTCTTATGCCGGTCTGGCATTCGAGGTATTGAAAAAATTTGCAACGGATATTCCAGAATCGGATCTGAAAGCCCTGGCAGACAAGACCTATACTGCCAATGTGTATAAAAATACACGTGCAGATGAGTCGGCCGAACAAATTACCCCTTTGCGCGTATTGCAAGATAAAGCTGGCAAAAAACTGGTGTTGCAAGCCTTGTCGAACGGCCCGACGCTGGCCTTCAAAGACATGGCCATGCAATTGCTCGGTAACCTGTTTGAATACACCCTGGCAAAAACCAATGCTGAACTGAATATTTTTGGTGCGACTTCAGGTGATACAGGCAGTGCAGCTGAATATGCCATGCGGGGTAAAAAGGGCATAAGAGTCTTTATGTTGTCGCCGCACAAGAAAATGAGCGCCTTCCAGACAGCGCAAATGTTCAGTCTGCAAGACCCGAATATTTTTAATATCGCCGTTGAAGGCGTCTTTGATGATTGCCAGGACATGGTCAAGGCGGTATCGAACGACCTGGAATTCAAGAGCCGTCACAAGATAGGTACAGTCAATTCCATCAACTGGGCACGTGTCGTTGCCCAGGTTGTGTATTACTTCCGTGGTTACCTCAGTGCGACGACCAGCAATGAACAAAAAGTCTCGTTCACTGTACCATCAGGTAATTTTGGCAACATCTGTGCCGGCCATATTGCCCGCATGATGGGGTTGCCTATTGCCAAACTCGTAGTGGCAACCAATGAAAACGATGTACTCGACGAATTTTTCCGGACCGGTGTTTATCGTGTACGCAAATCGGCAGAAACCTGGCATACCACCAGCCCGTCAATGGACATCTCCAAAGCATCAAATTTCGAGCGCTTTGTCTATGACCTGCTCGGAGGTGATGCCAATCGGGTCGCTACCCTGTTCAAAAAAGTAGAGACTGAAGGTGGTTTTGACCTGTCCGGCAAGCCAGGCAGTGATGGCGATGAATTCAGCCAGATCGCCAGATTTGGTTTTGAATCTGGCAAGTCGATTCATGCGGACCGCCTGCAAACGATACGCCAGGTGGAAAAAGATTTTGGCATCACAGTCGATACCCATACAGCTGATGGCATCAAGGTGGCGTTGGAGCATCTGGAAGAAGGCGTGCCCATGATCGTGCTCGAGACAGCATTGCCTGCCAAGTTCAATGAAACCATCAAGGAAGCATTGGGGCGTGATGCGGATCGCCCGGCAGGTTTTGAAAATATAGAAGCCTTGCCACAACGTTTTGAAGTAATGACTGCCGATGTGCTTGCGATGAAAGACTATATTGCAAAAAAGACAGGCTTGTGATTATAGTTTTTCCATTCGCAAAGACAATAAAAAAAACCGCAGAGATGCGGTTTTTTTTATTGTCTTTTTTATCCACGTTAGAAAAAGCGCTTATTTGCTACAAGCTGTTTTTTGCATGGGGAAGTCGATGCCTTTTTCCTGATCTTTTACTTTTCCCTCTATACGGCCCAGCAGGCTGCCATCTGCATTCAACTGATAGATGACACGTTGAGGAAATTCTGGCCTGGGATTTTCAAAGACTACTCTTTGTTTATCCAGCGATAATAATTGAAAACTGGCTTCAGGCTTGCCGGAGGGGATGGCTGTGAATGTCAGGCTGTCGGCGTTTTCCTGGATACGCATGAATTCCCAGGCGACTGTTTTGGCTTTACGTACAGTGCGCCCCATGCCCAGCATGCTGCCACCGGCAGGAGCCAGCCAGTGTTCTTCTGAGCCTGTTTCGGCACCGGCGGCTTGCCAGCAGCCTTGCAGCCATTGCACATCTTGTATGCCATTCGCGGCCCAACTATGACTGCCAAATAATATGCCGGTGATTAAG
Organism: Undibacterium paludis; assembly: GCF_022568815.1. GTDB lineage: Bacteria > Pseudomonadota > Gammaproteobacteria > Burkholderiales > Burkholderiaceae_D > Undibacterium. The sequence goes on from NZ_JAKZHX010000002.1 coordinate 58,561, forward strand.
AGCAGTACGGATTGCAGTCGCATATAACCTCCGATAGGAATATCAAGCCTTGTTTAACCACGGATCCAGTTTTTTACGAATCTCGCTTTCATCAAACCCCTCAACCACATCACTGTCTATGGTGATGATGGGGATACCATTTTTGCCTAATTGTTTATAGGCGCTGTAATCTTCCTTGCTTTTTTCCACATCCAGATCCCTGTAAGCAATGCCGTTCTCTTTGAAGAAACTTCTGGCGGCAGCGCAATAGCCGCACCAGTCCGTGCCATACAAGATAATGACTGGTTGTTGCCGGGTTTGCCCAGGTGTCTTGGATGCCTCTGCCAGTTTCAGATTTTGTGCAGCAATTGCTTCTTGTTTTTTTGCATTTTTATGGCTGATATAGCTTTGCAAACTGACACCACTAAAAATAACCAGCGCAATCAGCCATTTCCCGGCATTGGACGTACTGCCCTCATTGACCTGACTGATCCTGCTGTTGCGGACTGTGCTTTTATTACGCGCGCCGGAATGCTCACCCGCTTTATTGTAGGCGACCTGACAGGATGGGCATTGCCATTCCGGGCAATCGTCGGTTTCCTTGCGTACATAACTACATTTGGGGCAGATGCGGAGCATACTATTTATCTAAAAGTTAATCTGATCGGCCCGATAAATAGCAGGACAGAAATGTCTGACACTTTATCTGAATTGTGATGCTGAAGGCGGGGCAGGGAAGTGCATATTCCAGATGCGCCTGAATTGCCTTGCAGAGCCAAACCCGGATGCTTCTGCGATGCGTTCTATCGACCAATCCGTATTGGCTAAGAATTTACTCGCCAATGATAAACGAAGTGAGGTCAGATAGGTTTGTATTGATACTTCTGTGTGCAGTTTAAAAACGCGTGTTGCATGGCGGCTACTGCTGCAGGCAATCTTGGCCAGTTCGTTTAAATTCCATGGATGTGCAGGATCCTTCACCATCGCATCCTGCATTTTGTGTACAACGGGATGCAAATGGTTGCGATATTTTAGCCATGGTGATAACTGCGGGTCATTCCCGGAACGGCGCATATACACGACCAGGTTGCGGGCAACGGCGCTGGCCGCCAGCGGCCCGGCCAGCTCATTGACCAGATGCAGAGCCAGGTCTATGCCGGCGGTGACCCCGGCACTGGTACAGATATGGCCATCTTCGACAAAAATGCGATTCTCTTCAACTTTGATTGAACTGTCTATGCTGGCCAAATCTTCGCAATGATTGTGATGCGTTGTGGCCTTATGCCCGCGCAGCAAACCGGCGTAGGCGGCGAGCAGGGCGCCAGAACAAATGCACATCAGCTTTTGACGTTCCCGCATGTTTGCTGATAACCAGGCGATGGCTAGCTGGGCTTCACTTCTTGCATAGACTTCAGTGCCGCCCACCAGGCCAGGCAGTACCAGGATGTCGTTTTCATCCAGATGATCGGGCAAAGGCTGCAAGGGACCGAGTTTCAAACCCACTGAGCATTCGATGCTGCTCAGCGGACTGATGAACTTTAATTCAAATCTCACATCTTTCTGATAGCGGTTTGCAAAGAGGAAGGCATCAGCAGGCCCTGCAACATCCAGCAGCAGGGTGTCGGGCAGCAGCAGAAAATAAATGCTTTGAACTTTAGACACTGTTATTTCATTTTGCTGTTGAGCCTGCTTCAGGCAAAGACGCGACGCAAACCGCTGGCAAACCTGGGCCCGAATACATTGACCAGCAAGCCAGCCATCACGGTTGCTGCACCAAGCAACTGGGTCTGGTTCAATGCCTCATCCAATAAAACCCAGGCAGCAGTCAGGCCCACGACTGGTACCATCAATGTCAATGGCGCCACCAGATGTGTGGGCAGGCTGGACAATAACTTCCCCCACAGGGTGTAACCTATCAGAGTTGCGGCGATTGCCAGGTAGACGATGGTCAGTGCGGAAGAAAGGCTCATGTTTTGCAGGCTGTGGAGCATGACCTCACCACCCTCAAAAATATAGGATAGCAATAAAAAAGGCAGTATCGGTACCAGGGCGCTCCATGACACCAGACTGAGCACATTGGTTGCGCCTATTTTCTTGTTGATGACATTGCCACTTGCCCAGGAGAATGCTGCGCATAAGGTCAGGACAAATCCGGCAACGGTAACCTGGCTGGCAGCATTGCCAAGGCTGGCGCTACCCAGCAAGATCAGCCCTATGCTCGCTATCAGCATGCCCGCCAGGTTGCTGGGGCGCAGTTTGTCGCCAAATACCATGGCAGATAAACCTACAGTGAAAAAGGCCTGTGCCTGTAGCACCAGCGACGCCAAACCAGCCGGCATGCCAACCGCCATGGCCGAAAACAGAAAGGCAAATTGTCCGAGACTGATAAACGCCGCATAGGCGAGCAATAATTTCAGGGATACTCGAGGGCGTGGTAAAAACAGTATGGCGGGAAAGGCTACCAGTATGAAACGCAGAGCCCCCATCAGAAATGGCGGAATGCCTTTCAAACCTATCTTGATGACCACAAAGTTCATTCCCCAGAGCAGGATGACGATGGCGGCTATCAGGATATGGCGTGGGCTAAGGACAGATTTGGACATGATAACTCAATAGTTAAACTACTATGGTATGTTTACTGCGCACACGTACAGTGGACGCCGGGTTGTTTGTCAGCTTGCTGGCCGGCCTGATAGGGCGGGGCACGAAATTGCCACCACAGTTAGGACATACACCTTGCAAAGGGCCTTCGACACAGCTGACGCAGAAAGTACATTCAAAAGTGCAAATGCGCGCATCTTTTGAGTCTGGTGGCAAATCGCAATCACAACGTTCACAGTTTGGGCGCAATTCCAGCATGATGTTTTCCTTTTGTTTGACAGTCGATATCATGCAGAATAGCAGATTGAAACTGCACAACCAGTCTTGCCTGCGACCAATAGCGGTCAGATCAGGACATGCTGAAAATAACCGGGAACAGACGAAAGCAATGCAAATCAATTATACCCGCCAACAATTACTGGAGCTTGCGACACGCGCAGAAGAAAAGTGTGCCCGTTTGCTAGAGAGACGGCAGTGCATGCCATTGGAACGAGCACTCACCAGCGTATTTATGCAATCTTCTGAAAGTTCGAATTCCGCGGCCCTGGATAAATTGATGGAACAGCGCAGAGAAGCGCAAGCAAACAAGCAAATAAGCAGGCAAATAAAGAAAGAAGAAAAAAAGCTGGTAGCACTGGCGAATAGAAAAGCCGGGCATTTTACGCCACATGGCGCCACTACCTGGCAGGCGTGGTTCGATGGCTCGGCTCTGCCCAATCCTGGCAAGTGCAGGATGGCCTGTGTATTGCAAACCCCGGACGGCCAGCGTTTTGATTATGTGTCCAGTATTGAATACGGCGACAGCTGCGATGCCGAATATGGCGCGCTGATCCTGGCACTGACGCAGGCAATTCAACACCAGGTAACTGACTTGCAATTGCATGGTGATAGCCAGGTGGTGATAGATGATTATAATCTGCGTAAAGCCAGTGAGCTGGAACGCATGCGACAATATCGCCGGAGAGCTCACGATCTTGGCCGACACTTTGAGCATTTGTCCTTGTGCTGGATACCGAGACAAAAAAACCAGCTAGCCGATGCCTTGACGCAGCTGCCGCGCTGAAAAGCGTCGTTACTGTCATCTTTTACCTGATTTATCTGGTGACTCCAGGGAAATCAGGGATTTCAATTATTTTGAAAGCGTTTAAGATCAATGAATTCAAGTTCCATCCCCGATGTCATCCCCTTTATAGCCAGTAAAACTTATGCGCATACCCAGGCCTGGGTGCGCGCATTGCAGGCAGTCATGCCTGATGAGCGCATCGTTGCTTTTGATGCGATAAGTGATAAAGAAAAAGCGCAATGCACAGTAGCGATCGTGGCTAACCCTGATCCGGCAGATTTGCAGCAGTTACCGCAGTTGCTGTGGGTGCATAGCGTATGGGCCGGGGTTGAGCGTTTGCTTGCCGATCTTGGTGATACTGAGCTGAAAATAGTGCGGCTGCTAGACCCGCAATTGGCCAGCACCATGGCTGAGGCCGTACTGGCATGGACCTTGTACCTGCATCGAGATATGCCTGCTTACGCCAGACAGCAGCAACAGAAGTTGTGGCAATCACTGGAATACCGTCGACCACAGCAAAGAAACATAGGCCTGCTGGGGCTGGGTGCTCTGGGCGAGGCCGCAGCAAAAAAACTGATACAGGCTGGTTTTACAGTAAGCGGCTGGAGCCGTCATCGTAAAAACATTGACGGTGTTGAATGCTATGCCGGGGATGAAGAGTTGACTCTCATGCTGGGCAAGACAGACATCCTGATTTGCCTGCTGCCTTTGACACCGGACACGCATGGATTGCTCAATGCGCGTACCCTGGCAGCGTTACCTGCTGGCGCATCTTTGATCAATTTTGCGCGTGGCGCAATTATTAAGGACGGGGACTTGCACACTGCTATTGACAGCGGTCACATCGCTCATGCGGTGCTTGATGTGTTTGAGACAGAACCTTTACCGGTAAAGGAGTGGCATTGGGAACACCCCTCAGTCACCGTCCTGCCACATTGTTCAGCGCCGACAGACAGGGAAACTGCCTCGGCGATAGTCGCTGGGAACATCAGGCGTTATCGCGAGAGCGGGGTATTGCCGACCACGGTAGATAGAATCAAAGGATATTGAATTGCCAGTCAATCAGGCGACTGGTCAATACAGGCCAGCCTCACCGGTTTTTACTTAAAGACTGTCAAAACCCGAGTATGCCTTTCAAGACATCAGTCGCCTTGACCTTGGGCTCTTCTTTTTGCTCAGGTCTTTGCTGCTCTGCCTGTGCCGAATTTCTTGACCTGTTCCGTCCACCCATATCACCCATGCCGCCAAGGATGGAACCATAGGTCGATTTCACCCGCAGCTTGGTTTGCCAGTCCGGTTCCCAGGCGATTTTGGGATCGCTGGGGCGGGGCGGATAGGCAAAATAAGCATCATTGCCATAAGCAATCATGCGCAACATACCGCTACCCTGATCCCCAAAGATGCCTTTGGGGACGTCGCATTTGGTTGTGGTAGGTGACAAAATCACCTTTTCATTGATCCATTTATCGACATCGGCATTGCTCTGATAATCAACCAGGCCAAAGCCAAAATCAGCCAGTTCGCTCGATGTCCAGACGATCATCTCAGCACTGTCGCGCCCGCCTGATTGCTGTCCACCCATGACACTGATGAAATAACCGCGCGCATTGGGAATGGATTTCCATTCCAGGCTCACGCCACCGTCTCTTTTGGTCTGGGTCAGTTCTATCGGAGCCATCAAGTCATTCGCCGCTGCCAGGTTAAGTTTGAAACTCTCTGGTATGCCCGTGCCGGTAAATTGATGTTGCCCCACCAATGATGCACTGTCAGGTACTTTCCTGTCATCGTTTTTGTTGGGCCATGCCGGATTGCCTGGCTGTGAACGCGCACCCTTGGTCACCTTGCCACGCATGACAAAGAATTTGGCAAAGTCTTCCGGCGTAGCCGTTGCCGCATCAAGAGTACGTGGCTGACCGGGACGAACAGTTTCACCACAGCCCCAGTAGATCGAAATTTTGCCCTTGGGTTTTTCGTAGCTGGGTTCACTCGGTGTTTCTTCAACCGGGGTATAAGTTACTGGTTTGTCTGGAGGCGGGGCCAGCAGTTTGAGACTATCACCAAGATTCATGCCTGCCGGTATCATCTGTGTGGCATCTGTCAGGGAGGTGTTTTTGCTGGTGAAGACTGATACATCCATGTACTTGCCACTGTTGAATCCCATGGTATGGGTATTGCCAAAGACATTGCCCCTGTCATTACCGCCAGAAGAACCACGCGCCATGCCACCCAATGCGCCCAGAAAACCACCTGACTGACCACCTTGCATGGCCCCCATCATGCCGCCTGGCATATCGCTTGAGCTGGTTGCCAGGTCAATATACGCCATCGCTATGGGCGGTTTGACAGCTTGTGATCCACTTTTTGCTGTTGCCACAGTCTTGTTTTGGGCACCGGGCACCGGCTTGGTTTGTGCTACAGCAAGCAATGAAACAGGCAAGATGCCACAAGTCAGCAAAGCCGCTTGCATCAATGGCTTGAGCAGATGATGGTCGACAAAAATCTTCATGAGGAAAATTCCTTTTCAATGGACGGCAATCAGGAGAGAACGTGCATGGCTGTTGAGGTAAGGCCTTACCCGGCATCCTCAATAGATTGAATCTTAGCGCAAAATAATGGTAGGGATTAAAAGACAATACCTAAGTATTATGTTGAAATGGCAACTATTAACAGGATAAAGTGAGGCTGATGATCGTGAAAACCTGAATTGCTTCTTTAATCCGGAAACTGTGGGTAAGGCTGAAGAATTACCTGTGAATACAATCGCCAGGTCTCTGATGAAGATTCAGAATCGTACAATAGAAAAAGCCAATCCTAAGATTGGCTTTTATTGATTTTTGGTCGGGGCGAGAGGATTCGAACCTCCGACCCCATGCACCCCATGCATGTACGCTACCAGGCTGCGCTACGCCCCGACACTGAGCGAAAGATTATAGTACAAGGTGGCGTTTTTTGCTATGTTTGATCAGAAACTTCTTAAATGCTTGCCTTACTGAAAATATTTGTACGATTTATGGCATTAATTTGACTGAAATATTTTCATAAACCATGAAAAGCTGTGAAAATACCTGTCCTAGGTCACCATTTTAATTAATGGTGCTGAAAAACATTTGTAAATATATAAAACATGACAATTAAAATCAGTCAGAATTTCGACGCGGGAGCGATCGAAGTCGTGAGGGCGGAGCAGGCGGGAGCAATTGAGTTGAATTTGCGTAAGGATTCACATGCTGATATCTGGCAGTGGTTCCATTTCCGTCTGCAGGGAGCGCGTGGTCAGGAGACAGTCATGCGTATTTTGAATGCCGGTGAAGCAACCTATGCCAAGGGCTGGGAAAATTACCGTGCGGTAGCCAGTTACGACAAGGCAAACTGGTTCAGGGTGGATACAGAGTTTGATGGCAAGGTCATGACCATACGCCATACACCTGAACGTGACAGTGTGTATTACGCCTATTTTGAGCCATATACCTGGGAGCGTCATCTGGCCCTTCTGGGCGGCGTGGAAAATTCTTCATTTGCACGTGTTGAAGACCTGGGCAATACAGTGGATGGCCGTGACCTGAACCTGATCGTCGTTGGCAACCCGGCAGCAGAGAAAAAAGTCTGGATCATTGCCCGGCAACATCCGGGTGAAACCATGGCTGAATGGCTGGTGGAAGGCAGTCTGAATGCTTTGCTTGACCTGTCCAACCCGATTGCACGCAAGATCCTTGAAAAGGCGGTTGTCTATATAGTCCCGAACATGAACCCTGACGGTTCTGTCCGTGGCAATCTGCGTACCAATGCGGCGGGAGCCAACCTCAATCGTGAGTGGATGACACCATCGCTGGAAACCAGCCCTGAGGTGTATTACGTCAAGAACAAGATTCATGAGACAGGTTGTGATCTTTTCCTTGATATCCATGGCGATGAAGCCTTGGCCTATGTGTTCGTCGCCGGCAGTGAAATGCTGGATGGTTTCACTGAGAAGCAAAAACAGGAGCAGCAGCTTTTTGTCGACAGTTTTTGCCAGGCCAGTCCCGACTTCCAGACTGTCTATGGATACGAAGCGTCCAAATACAATGAAGATGTATTGAAGCTGGCGTCCAAATATATAGGCCATACCTTCAAATGCGTGTCACTGACGCTGGAATTGCCTTTCAAGGACAATGCCAATCTGCCTGACCCGGAAGTCGGCTGGGATGGTACGCGCAGCATCAAGCTTGGTGAAGCAATGTTGCAACCGATTCTGGCTTCATTGAGTGCATAATCCTGCTATTCATTGATGAGTGTTGCGGAGTAGTGATGGGCGTAGAAATAGAGCGGAAATTCCTGGTCTTGAATGAAGACTTCAAGCAACAGGGCAAAGGCACATTTCTGCGCCAGGGTTATATTTGTTCCGAACCTGGTCGCATCGTCAGGGTACGCATAGAAGCAAACCGGGCAATGCTGACCATCAAGGGCATATCCAGCGGCATCAGCTGCAGTGAATGGGAATATCCCATCCCGCTGGCTGATGCGCAAATTCTGCTCGATACCGTCTGTCAGCAGCCTCTCATAGAAAAAATACGCTATCGCATCCCTATGCAGGGGCTGATCTGGGAAGTTGATGAATTCTTTGGCGACAATCAGGGTTTGATTGTCGCGGAAGTTGAACTGGAATCCGAGCAGCAAGCATTTGAGCGCCCTGCCTGGCTGGGAGAAGAAGTCAGCCATGACAGGCGCTATGCCAATGCCAACCTGCTCAAGCATCCTTTTAAAGCCTGGGGAACTCATGGCTAAGCTGATTTTCACCCAGCAACTCAGACGATTTACTGAGATACCTGAGGTGGAAAGCCAGGCTGACAATTTACGCGATGCCCTCGAAGCCGCATTTGCCATCAATCCGCAATTGCGTGCTTATATCCTTGATGAGCAGGGTGATCTGCGTTTTCATGTTGTGGTCTTTATTGACGGTAAACGTGTTATCAACCGTTCCAGCCTGCGCGATGTGTTGCATCCACATAGCCAGGTGTATATCTTGCAGGCACTTTCCGGAGGTTAAAGATGAAAGCTATGGTGGCAACGCGCAAGGGCTTGTTTGAGCTGATTCATGATGGCGGCCGGTGGAAGCTGGACCAGATCAGTTTTCTGGGTGAACCAGTCAGCATGTGCCTGCATGACAAGCGTGACGGTACCTTGTATGCTGCCCTGAACCTTGGGCATTTTGGCGTCAAATTGCACAGACGCGATGAGGGCAGCACTGACTGGACTGAAATTGCTGCACCGGCCTATCCTGAACAGACCAAGACTGACGACGACATCGAATGGAAACTCAAGATGATCTGGTCCATGGAGACCGGTGGCTTTGACGAACCTGGTGTGCTGTGGATAGGGACTTTGCCAGGTGGCTTGTTCCGCTCGGCTGATCGTGGCAATCACTGGGAACTGATACGTTCAATGTGGGACAAGCCAGAGCGTAAAGGATGGTTTGGTGGTGGTTATGATGTGCCAGGCATACATTCCATCTGCGTCAACCCGCGCAACCCTCAGGAAATTTTGCTTGGTATTTCGTGTGGCGGCGCCTGGAAGACGCTCGACGGCGGGCAGACATGGGCTTTATCGGCAGCAGGCATGCGTGCAAGCTATATGCCACCTGAACTGGCAGAAGAACAGAATACCCAGGACCCGCATCTCATCGTGCGCAGCAAAATTGCCAGCCACGTACTGTGGTGCCAACATCATAACGGCATCTGGCGTAGTGAAGACGCTGCTGCAAGCTGGCAGCAGATTCATACGCCAGAAGGTATTCCAGATTTTGGATTTACCGTGGCAGCCCACGCAAAAGACCCGAATACCGCATGGTTTGCCCCCGCCAGTGCCGATCAGAGGCGTGTACCTCTGAATGGTGCCCTGAGTGTGTCGCGCACCCGCGATGGTGGCAAGACCTTTGAATCATTGAGGAATGGTTTGCCACAACAGGATTGCTACGACTTGATTTATCGTCATGGCCTGGTTGTCGCTGATGATGGCAGGAACCTGCTGATGGCCTCAACCACAGGCAACCTGTGGGCCAGTGAAAATGCCGGGGATGACTGGTATCTGATATCAGGTAATCTTCCACCAGTTTACGCGGTCAGGTTCTTCTAACGAATAAATTTACATTGACACGTGTGCAGTCTCAGGGTTTGCTTGCATATTCACCGATCAGGCTGACATTGGTTTTTTAGGAATTCTTTGCGCCGGATCATAAAAGAAGGTTTCTTCGGCAATCTGCTCACCTTCCCAGCGCTGGTAGGCAAGTTCTTCCATTCTGGTGACGCTGCCGTCCTGCCATTCAAAGCTGAAAATCCAGCGTATCACCACATGATCGCCATTCATCAGCACGGGGCGTACACATGTGGATGAGACAGATTTTGCCCTGCTCATGACGGCATGTTCTGCCGCTACATGATTGGCACGTCCTGTCCTGGGCGCTGCCTGGTTTTCCTGCATGGTGGAATTTTCGGTGTAAAATTCTTCGCAGGCTGCTGCATGATCATTGCTCTCAACCATGGCGATAAAACGTTCAAGTGTGGCTGTGCTTGGCATAAACAGTCTTTCTTTTTGCTGGTTACAGGCAAGTGGCGCAAAAATATTTTGCACTACTTGCGCTTATCAGTAACAACGCGATATGGATTCAGCGACACAGACAGGTTTGTCATGGCCTTCGCGTTCTATGGTTACTTCCCAGGTCATTTGTGCACCATCCTTGAAGTCTTCTATGTTCAGGAGCTTCATGCGTGCACGCAAGCGGCTGCCGACAGGGACGGGGGAGGGGAAGCGTACTTTATTGAGCCCGTAATTAACCCCCATTTTGACATAGCTTAATTTGATGGCATCGGCGACCAGCATGGGCAGCAATGACAAGGTCAAGAAACCATGGGCAATCGGGCCGCCAAATGGGGATTCGCGCCTGGCTCTTTCGACGTCGACATGTATCCATTGATGGTCACCGGTTGCATCGGCAAAGGTATTGACACGTTCCTGACTGATTTCCACCCAGCCGGACTGGGACACTTCTTGTCCTATTAAAGCTTTTAGTTCTTCAAGACTGCTAAATTCTCTCATCATGTCTCCTGCTCTTTTAGGGGATATTATTTCATTGCGGGCGTCGGCCAAACATACCCATGCCGGTAATGGTGCAAACGAGTTTGCCGTCCTGGTTATGCGCCTTCCACAGGGTATTGATGACGCCACGATCAGGCTTTGAGTTTGACACTTTGCTGGCCAGGGTTTCTGCCGTGACGGTCAGGGTGTCGCCGGGTCTGACGGGTAATATCCAGCGTATTTGATCTACGCCAGGCGAACCCATGCTGGAAGAATTGGCCAGAAAACCGTCGACAACCATGCGCATGATCATGCCGCAGGTATGCCATCCGCTGGCGATCACACCGCCAAAAATGGAATGACTGGCGGCTTCTTTGTCGACATGAAACGATTGCGGGTCGAATTGTCTGGCAAAGCTGATGATTTCTTCTTCACTGACGGTACGCTGCCCCAGTTCAATGACTGCTCCGGGAATGAAGTCCTCAAAATACCAGTGATCTTTTTTTACAATCATGTTGATGCTCCTTTCATCGTTGGATGAAATAAATCCAGGCAAAAAAAATCCCGAACATGTCCGGGATTTTCATGTAATGTCTATGCCGCGTTTTTAAAGCCAGGTTGCGCCACAAATCTGGCCAGATGGTGATCTGTATCACCCAGTGTCAATTCGATGATGGTCAGGCGTTTGAACATGTGGGCGACAGGCAGTTCATCGGTGACACCCATGCCGCCGTGCAATTGCACAGCTTGCTGACCTATGTATTTTGCTGCCTGACCTATCCTGGCTTTTGCTGCCGATACAGTGCGGCGACGCTCTTCCGCGTTATCAGAGGCAATTTTGACCGCGGCGAGGGTCGCCATGGAGCGCGACTGCTCCATTTCCATGAACATCTCGGCCATGCGATGTTGCAAGACCTGGAACTTGCCAATGGGCACGCCAAACTGCTGGCGAGTCTTCAGATATTCCAGCGTTGCTGATGTGATTGCTTCCATGATGCCTATGGCCTCGGCACATAACAGTGTGACGCCATAGTCGGCAACTGCATCCAGCAATTCCCAGGCGGCGCCGGCATCTGCAAGCAAGGCATCGGCACTGACTTGCACCTGATTCAGGCTGATGTCGGCAGCGCGATAGCCATCGATGGTCCGGTAATCGCGACGGCTGACGCCTGCGGCATTGGCATCAATGATGAACAGGCTGATGCCGTTAGTATCACGTTGTGCTCCGCTGCTACGGGCTGAAACAATCAGCTTGTCGGCTTGCGCACCATGCAAAACGACGGTTTTACTGCCATTTAATACATAGCCTTCTGCAGTTTTGTTTGCTGTTGAGACGATGTCGAGCAGATCATGACGTGACTGTCTTTCGCCCAGGGCACTGGCCAGTTTGATTTCACCAGTCGCCACCTGTTCCAGCACGTTGCTGTGTTTGCCGGATTTTTTCAGGAATTCGGCAGCCATGACAGTTGCAAAATAAGGTTCAATAACTATGCCACGCCCCAGTTCCTGCATGATGACGAGCATGTCAACAGCACTGCCACTGAAACCACCTTGCTCCTCAGGGACGGGCAGGGCCAGTGCCCCAAGTTCGGTCAGTCCAGCCCATGCATCGGACGAGACGCCTTCTGCGGAAGTGATGATGCGCTTGCGTTGTTCAAAGTTATAGTCTTTTTCTACCCAGCGACGCAAGGCATCGGCAAACTGTGTTTGTTCTTGTGTCAAATTGAAGTCCATTTTGCTCTCCTCACAGACCCAGTATCATTTGGGTGATGATATTTTTTTGAATTTCGTTAGAACCGCCATAGATGGAAGTCTTGCGGAAATTGAAGTAATACGGCGTCAATGGCGCCGCATCATCGTCACCGACGACGCTGTGTGCAGTTTCACCTTCAAGGAAGGCTGGGTCAAACGGCAGGCCGTAAGGGCCGATGGCTTCCACCATCAATTCGGTCAGTCTTTGCTGGATTTCCGTCCCCTTGATCTTGAGCAGCGATGCTTCTGGTCCAGGACGGCCACTGTCTTGAGAAATAACGCGTAACACAGTGATTTCCAGTGCCATCAATTCGATTTCCAGGCTGGCGACTTTATTGGCGTAGACGGCATCATTGATCAGCGGCTGGCCGTTTTTCTGGTGTTTGGTTGCAATACGCTTCAAGAACTGCAATTCACGTTTGGCACGGCCAACGGCGGCGATATTGGTACGTTCGTGACCGAGCAGGTATTTGGCATAGGTCCAGCCTTTGTTTTCTTCGCCTATCAAGTTTTGTACCGGGACTTTGACGTTGTCGAAGAAAACTTCATTTACCTCATGCTCCTCATCGAGCATGATGATGGGGCGTACGGTAATGCCTTGTGTTTTCATATCTATCAGCAAGAAAGAAATACCTTCTTGCTTGCGGGCTGCCGGGTCAGTTCGCACCAGGCAAAAAATCATGTCGGCGTGCTGGGCCAGGGTAGTCCAGGTCTTTTGCCCATTGACGATATAGTAATCACCTTCGCGCTCGGCACGGGTTTTAAGCGATGCAAGGTCAGAGCCAGAACCAGGTTCGGAGTAACCCTGGCACCACCAGTCTTCGCAACTGAGTATGCGCGGCAGGTAATAATCTTTTTGGGACTGGTTGCCAAAGGCCATGATGACGGGGGCAACCATGTTGACGCCGAAGGGCAGGATCGCAGGGGTACCTACGCGTGCGCATTCTTCTTCAAAAATATGGCGCTGGGTTGGTGTCCAGCCCGTTCCGCCATATTCGGCGGGCCAGCCTGGGGCAACCCAGCCTTGTTTGGCCAGTATCTTGTGCCAGCGAACAAAATCTTCTCTGGACAGGCGTTTATGGTTCAGTACTTTTTGTTGCAAATCTTGTGGAAGATTCGCTTCCAGATAACTGCGCACCTGATCACGGAAGGCGAGGTCTTCTGCCGTATAGTTCAAATCCATGTTGTCTCCTGTTTTATGATGGTCGCAACAAGCACGCAAAGAAAAAAGCACGACCGTTCAAAACTTATTGTACAACGGATTTTGAAAATGATGCTAGCGGTCTTTCATGTCAGTATGCTTCTTCGGTTTTTATCGTTTGTTACTGAGGGGGAAGTCGATGAGAAATGAAAAAATGCCAGGGCTCGTGAAGTCCTGGCATTGAAATTTCGGCTTATGTGAGGCGGCAGACTTATTGAACTTCTACAATGAACTGACTACGCAGGTCTTGCACCATTCTCTTGATAGTTGCCTGCATGGCCAGATAGTCCTGGGGTGTGCAGACGCGGCTGCCTTCTTTATGGCTTTTAAAGCTTCTGTGTATGATGACCTGCTTGTTACTGCGGGTGTATTTGGCCTGGTATTGGAAGAAGTTGGTTTTGATATCGACATCCTTGGGCAGGTAGAGAATGTTGGCTGCTGACGGGAACTGGTAAGTGGCTTCTTCCTTGATATCATGCTCGGGGCAAACAAAATTTTGTGTGCGCTCTGCTTCATTCGTCAAACCATAGACTTCGTTGGCCAACCCCGCATACAGGCTGCTGTTTGCCGAAATACCGACAGTGCCAGGCAGATAAGCCCAGTTCTCTGCATGGCCTTTGAGCTTGAACTCATACTGGTTGTCGTTTTTCTTCAGGTCACCTAGCTCGACAGTACCACTTCCTTTCATGCCATAGCTTTTAAGAATGTTTTCTACAGCGGTGTCCTGGTCACTCTTTTTCCAGCGGCTTTGATCATAACGAGTAGGCTCTGCAATCTGGCCTGTATCCTTGCGTGAAAATTCAAATTGCGCTGCGCCATTTGCATCGAGATTGACTTTGTACACATTACTTATCTGGGCAAGCTGTGTGACAGGGGTTCTGCCTATTTCCCCGGTTTTTGTCAGTATCGTCGGTTTGTCCCATTCTGATGCAGGCAAAAAACCACCGTTTACGTTAACAGCAGTTGAGTCAAGATACAGATTCAGTGAAGGGATATAGGTGATGGCATGATTAAATTGCCCAAGACTGGCGACCTGGGGCAGTTTATAAGAGTTGCCCGCATTGATCAGTACAGGCGTACTTTCTATGCCAGCGGCATTCAGCATGGCCTCCATCAGACTGGTGTGGTCCTTGCAATCGCCATATAGATTGTCCATGATCTCGTCTGCATTGTGCGGTATCAGGCCACCATTGCCTATATACACAGCGACGTAACGAATATTTTTCCTCACCCAATCGTAGATCGCAAAAGCCTTGTCGCGCGGCTCGGTCAGGCCTCTTGTCAACTCTTCGGTTTTTGCCCTGATTCTGGCGTTTGACGCTGTGGTCTGTGATGCTGTCTTGAAATAAGCTTTGCCAAGGCTGGCATAGTCAGGGAAGGTCGAAACGGTCAATTGCTTGCCATAGTCTGCGTAGCTGACAGAAGAAGCTTCCAGTCTGGGGTTTTCTGAAGGGACATAATCCCAGCGATAAATGGTGCGGCCGTTCAGGCTGATTGGTGCTGTCGGTGTGAAGCCCGATGCTTCGCTGCGCAAAGACATATCAGCAGGCATGTCATAGGTGACGGTAAGCTGT
Source organism: Undibacterium paludis (assembly GCF_022568815.1). Classification (GTDB taxonomy): domain Bacteria; phylum Pseudomonadota; class Gammaproteobacteria; order Burkholderiales; family Burkholderiaceae_D; genus Undibacterium. Next base: position 73,778 of record NZ_JAKZHX010000002.1, read on the forward strand.
TTCGTGGGCATGAAACGTGTCGGGGTGTAGTCACTGAATTGCCCGGGAAACATCGCGGTCTTGCGTGTTTTGACATATCTGGAATATATCTTGTCGCCGACTGCGACTTCCGGGTAGATGGCGACCTTGACCTGCATGTCCTGGAACATGGGAGCGCCACTATATGCAGGTTCCTGCTGCAGTTTGATTTGCTCGGGCTTGACAGGGATTTTTCGGCCATCTGCTTTCTCTGTATAGGCTTCCAGTAACTCAAAATTCTCCAGACTGCGGTTGAAATGCCACTGTCTTTGTGAGTGAGAGGCGACGGCGCGCTCTTCATTGATTTGCGTAAAATATTCAACGGTTTCTGTATAGCTGCCATCTTTATTGACAACAAAAGACTGAATTTCTTTTAGTATGGTCACAGAAGGATCGGTGCCATTGTCTTTGGCATTCACGCTTGCGCCTGCAAAGAGAAGGCTGCAGGTCAGGGCAATAAATTTCTTTTTCATGGAATGACTGGATACCCGGGAGGTCTGTCTTGAATTTTAAAAAAAGCAATTATAAAACTTATCAAAGTGATAGTTGCGCTTATTTTGCAAGGCAACCTGCCCTGAATGATGCACAAACCTGCGCGATAAACTATGTGCTTGGGGATGGGGGCTTGAGATCAAGGCGCATTGGCAGGAAAGAAATGCCGTGATTCTGTATCAGGTCCGAAGATGGAATAAAACCCAGGTGTGCATAAACAGGAATGGCTTTGACGGAGGAATTGACGGTGAATGGTCCCTTATAGCCCTGTCTGGCAGAAACTTCTTGCGCACGATGCCACAATTTTTTTGCCAGTCCCTTACCCTGGAAATCAGGGTCGACAAATAAATGAAAGATATGGCTGGTGTCGCGCAGTGCGATGAAGCCAGCCAGTCGCTCATCCTGGCATGCCAGGATGTAGCTGTAGCGTGCATCTTCAATATAGCTGCGTTCCGCCTGTTCTGACACCGAGTTTAAAAAAACTTCAGCACCTGCACCATCTGCATGGGTGAAAAAGTCCTGACAGAACAGACTGATCAAGGTGCTGACAGCCTGTGCATCAGGGCTGCCAGCACGACGAAATTGCAGGGTTTCAAGTTGCCTGTTCATAACGATGCACTGGTTTGCCAGGATAACTGCTACGTTCAATGAAAATGCGTTGCGCCGGGTGTTGGCGCATCATCGGGCATTTCTGTATGCACCAGATCACTGTCGCGGTCGGCAAACAGAGGGGTGCCGCAATCATCGCAAAATTCCATCGCAAAAATCTCTTCCAGCTGGATGATGTCGGTCACGCCACATTCTTGCAGTATGGCGGGTATTTCTCCCGCCAGTTGCTCGTTTTCATCGAGGTTGACTGCGGTAACCTGGTCCTCGGCCTGATACAGTGGCCAGACCACGCCGTAAATGACTTCAGGTGCATCACGCAGGCAAAAGCTCAGACGATATTCATCGATTTGCCCGGGATTTTCCTGTTCACCGAATGAGGCAATGATGACGGTAAACTGATCCGCTTCCTTGCCCAGCGATTGAGTCAGGTAGAACAGGGCGGAGCGTATGGTGGCAGGGCGTATCTTGATGTCTGCTTCACGGCAGGCTGTGTAGTAGGCTTCTGGTAATAGCAGTTCCACGCCACAGCCTGGCAGCAGGCGCTTGATGGTTGCTTCTGTCTGCTGCTGCCACTGCAGCAAAGCATCACTTTTTGCCTGCGCGCAGTCATACGGCGCATCTATTGTTTGCCAATGGAAAATGGGTTGACCGGCAGGCACCAGCAATACCCCCAGTACATAACGTATATCGGCCAGAAAAGGAACAGTCTGCGCGCGTTCTGCCTCTGCCGGAGCCGGCGTATTTTTCAGCATGGATTGACTGTGGCGCTCCAGCAATGCGTAGGTTTCCACATGGTTGCGCGGCAATTGATCTATCGAATACAGGGTGGGCAAGAGACGCAATCGGGTTTGTTCTGCCAGCAGATGGGCTGACAGTTGTGTATTCAAAATCGTCAGGGCTTCTGCTGGAATGGTGCCTGATGCGATTTCAAACCTGGTCCAGGCCAATATCGGGGCGGCGACGAGCAGGCTGGTATATGCCTTCCCCTCATGCTCAAGGTGCGTGCAGGTGCTGACTGATTCCAGTGTCTCTGTCAGCACTTCATAACCGTTGGGGTGTGTCTGAAACAGGTGTTCGGTAGCCGCTTCGAGCATCTCTTGATGATGCAATTTGAGGCTCTTGGTCACCAGGCTGTCAAGCTTGGCTTGCCAGTCCAGGTCTTCGATACGGCTGGCTGATTGCGCAACGGCAAGCGCAAGATTGGCTACGCGCTGGCTTTCTGCGGCGAGTTTGAGGCGATTTCTTTTTATTGGTCGACGCATGCTGAAATAGTGTTGTAGAGGTAAGTGCATTGTAAAACCGATCAACCAATGCGCTTACCCCGGATGAATGAAATTATTTCTTTGCGTATTGTGTTTTGCCAAACAGTACATCCCTGGCTTTATCATTATCAAGTGGCTTGCGCAGGTTTGCCAGAACCTCCACGCCCCGCTGCACGGCCGGGCGCTGGCTGATGGCATCAAACCAGCGCTTGGCATGTGGAAAATCTGCCCAGTCCACACCCTGGTTGGCAAAAGACCGTGTCCACGGAAATACTGCTATATCAGCGATAGTGTACTCTTCCCCGGCGAGATAGCTGGTTTTTTCCAGTTGTTTATCGATGACACCGTAAATGCGCTTGCTTTCGTTGGTATAGCGGTCAATGGCATAGTCAAGTTTTTCCGGTGCGTAAAGACGGAAATGATGTGCCTGGCCCAGCATGGGGCCGACGCTGCCCATCTGGAACATCAGCCATTCCAGCACTTTGTATTTTTCGCGGTCCGTTTTGCCAAGCAACATGCCGGTTTTGCCTGCGAGATAGACCAATATGGCGCCCGACTCAAACAGGGAAATCGGCTTGCCATCCGGGCCGTCTGCATCAACGATGGCGGGTATTTTGTTATTCGGTGAAATTGCCAGAAAATCCGCCTTGAACTGATCACCTGCACCAATATCTACGGGAATTGCTCGGTAGGGTAAACCGCATTCTTCCAGCATGATATGTACTTTGTGTCCATTGGGAGTGGGCCAGGAATAAACGTCTATCATTGCTTTCCTCTTTACTTGGTTGATGAAAACGTCAAGTATCCATTATGCATAGATTCATGCGTTTGCGCTTCAATCCAGAATAAATGCCAGCACTTGTACCTGACATGTTGCAAGGGCGGCTTTATACTCAATGCTCGTCAAATATAAACATCCTATGAAAAAAACTGCGCTGCCGCCCTTGTTTGCTCTGCATTTTGCCGTGTTTCTGTTTGGTACTGCAGGTGTGCTGGGGAAGATGCTGGCAGTCAGCTCATTATTGCTGGTATTTGGACGTACCTTGTTTGCTGCCTTATGCCTGATTCCTGTCCTGGTTTACCAGCGGCAATTGCATTTTCACGATGTGTCAAAGCGTGTCGTTCTTTGTGGTTTTTTGCTGGCTGTACACTGGCTGACTTTCTTTGCCTCACTGAATTTTGCTCCCGTTGCCTTTGGTCTGATGGGGTTTGCCAGTTTCCCCTTGTTTGTGGCCATGCTTGAACCCTGGTTTTTTAAAGAACCGGGAAGCGCGCATGATGCCTGGGCTGCTGTGCTTGTGGTCGCAGGCATGGCGATGATGGTCAGTGGCAGTTCATGGAATGATGGTGCCGTTTTCGCTTTGGGCCTGGGCATATTGTCCGGCTTCAGTTTTGCCTTGCTGGCCATGGTGAATCGATGGCAGGGGAGTCGTATCCCTCCATTCAAACTGGCCTTCTTGCAAAATGGTTTGGCTACTGTTCTGCTTCTGCCTTTGGTATTGGCATCCGGTGATTTGATCGGTCACAGTGCACAAACCTGGTTGGGGCTGGTTTTGCTCGGCACGGTGTTTACGGCTTTATCCCATGGCTTGTTCATGTCAAGCCTTCGTCATGTATCCGCCAGCTTTGCCAGTATTGTGACCTCGTTGGAGCCAGTGTATGGCATGTTACTGGCTTTTTTGATCCTGCAGGAAACGCCTGGTATACGGGAATTGGCCGGCGCTTCCGTCATTTTGGCTGCCACGGCTTACGCCAGCTATCAGCATCAGGCACATGAGGTCGTGCGTCAGGGGCACTGACAAGAGCAGCGAGCTTCTCCCTTCCATTTTGTATTATTTTCAACAAGTGCTCGTGCTAAGTATGTAAATAGACAAAATAATCTAGACAAATTAATCTAGACAATATAATCTACATCTTAATCAATTACTCACAAGAACAGGGTATGAACAAAATCATTTCACGCAAACCAACGACAGCAGAGCTGGATTTGCTGCGTCTGATGTGGCAATTAGGGCCGTCAACTGTCAAGGATGTACACCAGGCGGCGGTACTGGACCGGCCAGAACTGTCTTATGCGACCGTATTGCGGCTCATGCAAGTCATGCACACCAAGGGCTTGCTCAACAGGGACGAGACCCAGCGTTCACACGTATACGTTGCAGCACAGGCACAGGATTCCTTGCAGACAAATCTCTTGAAGGACTTGATTCATAAGGCTTTCTCGGGATCAGCCAAAGACTTGGTGATGGCGGCCTTGCGTGGCCACGTCAGTAAAGAAGAGCGGGAAGAAATTCAAAAAATGCTGAATGAGGACAATAAATGAGCCAGTCTTTCCAACACATCGTTAATGCACTTGGTTGGGCATTATTGCATTTTGTCTGGCAAGGCTCGCTGATAGCGCTGCTGTTGGCTGCATTGTTGAACTTGATGGCGCATGCCCAGGCCAGAACGCGTTATGCCGTAGCGTATACCGCACTGATTGTCTGTATCTACCTGCCTGTCAGTGAGTTTTTCGTCAGGTTGGGGAAGGCATATACCGGTAAGGAAGTTCAGGCATTCAACGAAGTCCCCCTTCAATTTCGGTTTGATTCTTCGCATGTGTTGGTAGATTCTTCAGCATGGCTGGACATGCATTTGAGCGATATTGTGATTGCATGGATGATTTGCGTGGCGGCCCTGGCCCTGCGTATGTGCATGGGACTTCTTTGGATAACTACCTGCATGCATCCAGAGCGGAGCAAACCTCACCCGGACTGGCAAGCGCGCATTGATCGGATGAGCGGGCAATTTCATATTTGTAGCCGGGTGATATTCAGGGTAGTAGAGGATTTAAGTGGTCCTGTCACTGTAGGTATAGTTCGCCCGATGATCCTGTTGCCCGGTGCCATGCTGACCGGCATGCCGGTTGACTTGCTGGAAATGCTGGTGGCGCATGAAATGGGGCATATAAAGCGTCACGATTATTTATTGAACCTGATCCAGACAGCGATAGAAACACTGTTGTTCTATCACCCTGCAGTCTGGTGGATATCAAAACAGATTCGCAGTGAAAGAGAAGAAATTGCGGATGCAATAGCAGCAAGAGTGACTGGTGAACCGCGCCGTCTCGCTCTTGCACTTTCTGAGTTGGCCAATTTCCAATTCATAACACCTCAACTAGCCCAGGCGGCGCATGGAGGAAATCTTATGTCTCGTATCAAGCGTTTGCTTCAACCTGAAATAAAGAATGTCAGCACGCGTGGGATTCTCGGTTTGTTCGGAGCAGTGGCAACAACTCTGGTGTATGCAGGCCAGGCTTTGACCTCTTTGCCCGGGAATGCAGTGACACAAGTGGAGATAAATACACAGCCAGTTGCCAACACCCAGTTGTCGGCACAAGCCAATTCGACCTATTTGCCGAAGGAGAAAGTGAACGGCTCTAATCCTGTTTCCCCGGCCAAGCCGGAGATTAAACTGGCCCTGTTGCAATCCAGGCCAAAACCAATAAACAAGATCGTGGCCGTGGCAGCGCCTGTCGCTGAAACTGAAAACCAGGATGCTGTTGTAGATAAAAGTACGGGATCAGGACAGGATGTGATCAAACCGGTTGCTGACAAAGTACCTGTGGCGGAGACAAGCAAGCAGCATGATGCAGTCGTCGCCAGGCCTAAATTTTCTTATGATTTCTCGGCATGTTATCCAGCATATCCTCGTAGCTCGTTGAGAAATAATGAGACGGGTGCTACTTCCCTGGCTTTCAAGGTGGGTGCAGATGGGGTCATTGATAATGTAAAAGTAGCCAGTTCCAGTGGTTTTCCAGATCTGGACAATGCAGCTGCCCAAGCCTTTCAAGGGTGCAAGGTAAAACCCGCACAAGTAGATGGGGAAGCAGTCGCAAAAAATGCCAAAATCAAATTTGTCTGGCAGCTTAAATAATTATTAGTGGGCTGTAACAGTGGAATCGAGAGTGAAGGACACCCGGCGAATCAGGGCAAGGCGCAGCTATCGCCAGCATTGGCAAAGCCGCCATGACAACCGTGCACATGGCAGGTGCTCCGATTTCCACTGTTACAGTCCATAGATAAATTTCGTCGCTGGCGGCAACATGCAGGCCGCCGGTATTTTCATGCTGGATATATGCATCATCAATCACTAAATTATCCATGTTTCGCTATTTCAGATGTTGTGCTCTTGTATTTCTTCCCATGATTGCAAGCGCTGGAAGCTTGCCTGCATATCCTTTTATTCACGTTAACGGAAATGCTACGATAACTTTGCCGGCAGATATCGCCGAACTGGATTTTGAACTGACTGCGTTTACAACTAACGCAGACGAGTCATTGATGCTGCTTAATTCGCAGTCAGAGGACGTACTGGTGTTTTTGTTGGCGCACAAAATTGTTGCTGCAGATGTTGAGGCGCACGATACCCGAAAGCTTGTGGCTGTGGATGAAATGGCTGCCAGCGACACCAGTATGCAGCGTTTTCGCCTGGTTAGGAGTTTTCACGTCTACGCCAGAAATCTTGAGCACTGGAATACAGTGACACAATATTTGCTCTCCAGACCTTATCTGGGCAATTTCTCGGTGCGGTTTGGACGTACGGATTACGCACAGATTGAACACCAATTGACATCCAAAGCGGCGGAAAATGCCAGAGACAGGGCGAAAGAACTGGCGGCTGGTTTTTCTGTCAAACTGCTGGGGCCTACGGCGGTTTCAGAGCAGGCATTGAGCCGGATAGACAGTGAGCTTGGGCTGGATGGGTTCAAAATCGTGCAAACTAATGCCGATAGCGGCGACAAGCCTACCATGAGTGATCTGTCTTTACCCGGCGCGTTGATTTATAAAAAATCCGTTAACGTGATTTTACGCACCAGATAACGCCAAGTCCATGTAGTTGTGCGCAATCCATGCATCCACTGGATTGCGCAAGTGCCTGATTTTCCCCGTTTAAGTTTAAGAACGGTTTAAGAACGGGTAATCGGCAGGCCCAGATCTTCAGTCAGGCTGACATGCTTGGCCAGTTCCAGCTTGGCGATCGCATTTCTGTGTACTTCATCCGGGCCATCTGCCAGGCGTAAAGTACGGTTGCCAGCCCATTGTGCCGCCAATGGGAAATCACCGGAGACGCCGCCTGCACCATGGGCCTGTATGGCCCAGTCCAGTACTAGTTGGGTGACGTTTGGCGCCAGCACCTTGATCATGGCGATTTCTGCCTGCGCGTGCTTGTTCCCAACAGTATCCATCATATAGGCGGCCTTCAGGGTCAGCAGGCGAGCCGTGTCGATCTGTATACGCGATTCGGCAATGCGCTCACGCCAGATACTTTGCTCGGAAATTTTCTTGCCAAAGGCTGTGCGGCTGTTGAGGCGTTTGCACATTAATTCCAGCGCACGTTCCGCCACACCGATGGCGCGCATGCAGTGATGGATGCGGCCAGGGCCAAGACGGCCCTGGGCAATTTCAAAACCACGGCCTTCACCCAGGAGAATATTCGATGCAGGCACACGCACGTTTTCAAACAGGATTTCGCAATGACCATGCGGCGCATCATCGTAACCAAAGACAGGTAAAGGACGCTTGACGGTGATGCCAGGTGTTTTGGCATCCACCAGTATCATCGATTGTTGTGAGTGGCGGGCTGCGTTGAAATCAGTCTTGCCCATCAGGATGTAGACGGCACAACGTGGATCACCGGCACCTGATATCCACCATTTATGGCCATTGATGACGTAGTCATCACCATCGCGGTCTATGCGTGTTTCGATATTGGTGGCGTCTGATGAGGCAACACCAGGTTCGGTCATGGCAAAGGCAGAACGTATCTCACCACGCAGCAATGGTTCCAGCCACTGTTTCTTATGCTCTTCCGTACCATAGCGTTCTATGGTCTCCATATTGCCGGTGTCAGGGGCAGAGCAGTTGAATACTTCCGGCGCCCAACTGACACGCCCCATGATTTCGCATAATGGGGCATAGTCAAGATTTGATAAACCCTCTGGAGCGCGTACTGATTTTGGCAGGAACAGATTCCACAATCCTTGCGCATGTGCCTTGGGCTTCAAGTCTTCGATGATCTGGGTTGCTATCCAGCGGTTACCTTTCTCTTGACCGTTGCGGTCGATTTCTTCCTTGTAGGCTTTTTCATTCGGATAAATATGTTCATCCATGAAACGCAAGAGCCGTCCTTGCAAGTCTTTGCAGCGATCTGAGTAGTCGAATTCCATGTTGTCTCCAATAATATTGTTCGATGTGCCTTACAGTGGAACTGAAAGAATTTGCGGGTTGAGTTCAGGATTGTTTTTTAACGTAACTCCAGCCCAGCTCTGCCATGGGACGCGCTGCTTCGCCGGATTTCTTGGCCTGGGCGCTGGATGCTGTGCCATCGACATAGCGTTTCATGATGCCTTGCAAAATCCCCGCCATACGGAACAGGTTGTAGGCCAGGTAGAAGTTGAAATCTTCCGGGCGTATGGTCTTGCCTGTACGTTCGCAATATTTGGCGATGTATTCCTGCTCATTGGGAATTCCCAGAGCTTTGTGATCGAGACCAGCAATGCCGCGGAACTGGCCGGGCGTGACATGCCAGCTCATGCAGTGATATGAGAAATCAGCCAGCGGATGACCGAGTGTTGACAGCTCCCAATCCAGTATCGCCATGATGCGTGGTTCGGTAGGGTGGAACATCATATTGTCCAAGCGGTAGTCGCCATGCACGATACTGGTGTCATCACCAGATGGGATATTGTGTGGCAGCCACTCAATAAGGTTGTCCATCGCTTCTATTTTTTCTGTCTCGGAAGCACGGTACTGCTTGGTCCAGCGATCTATCTGACGGGCAAAATAATTGCCGGGCTTACCGTAGTCGGCCAGGCCGATTGCAGCATAATCAATGGTGTGCAATTGCGCGATAACACGGTTCATTTCATCGTAGATATCAGCCCGTTGTGCTGGCGTCATGCCGGGCAGCGATTGATCCCACAGCACGCGGCCATCAACAAATTCCATGATATAGAAGGCGCGGCCTATGACATCTTCATCGGCACACAAGGCATATTGGCGAGCAGCCGGGAAACCTGCCTTGTTCAAGGCATTCATGACCTTGAATTCACGTTCTATGGCATGGGCAGAAGGCAGCAGTTTGGCGACCGGCCCAGGTTTGGCGCGCATGACATAGCGTTGCCCACCTGCACTGAGTTTGAAGGTAGGGTTGGACTGGCCGCCCTTGAATTGTTCAACCACCAGCTTGTCCGCCAGTGCAGCATCGAAACCCTCAACATGCTGACGCATATAGTCTGCCAGCGCCGCCACATCAAATTTTTGACGCTCGGCCACCGGCATGGTGCCCATGAATTCTTCAAACATCGGTGTCTCCCAATTGTTTCAGTTTTTGTATGATCTTACTCCTGGCACAGGTGTATGTGCTGGACGAGCTGAAACTATTCTAACTCAAATAATAGAACGTTCGTACTATTATTTGAGTTGAAGGGAGAACCCTACTGCAAAGTACTGCGCTTCAAATTCTCAGGGGAAATGCTTAAAGCAGATTCAATACGCCATCAAGTCCCACAAAATTCAGAGCCACATTTGCCTGCGCACGCACTACAGGTTTAGCCCTGAAGGCGACTGAAAGGCCGGAGATTTTCATCATCTTCAAGTCATTTGCGCCGTCACCCATGACGATGGCCTGGCTGGTGAGAATGCCCATTTCAGCACAGACGCGTTCCACGGTTCTCTGTTTTTCATCCGCATCAACGATAATGCCTGTGACTTTGCCGGTCAGCTTACCATCCTGGATTTCAAGGATGTTGGAGTGTGTATAGTCCAAATTCAGGCGTGACTTCATGCGGTCGGTAAAGAAAGTAAAGCCGCCAGATACCAGCAAGGTCTTGAGGCCGGCTTGCTGTATGGTCTTCAGCATCTGATCTGCGCCCAGGGATAATTGCAGGCGTTCGTCGTATACTCGCTGGAGGGCGCTGGCATCGAGGCCTTTGAGCAGGGCGACGCGACGTTGCAGACTTTCCTGGAATTCCAGTTCACCGCGCATGGCTGCCTCGGTGATTTCTGCCACTTGCGGCTTCAGACCCTGCATGTCGGCGATTTCATCGATGCACTCGATGGTGATCAGGGTTGAATCCATGTCCATGGCGACCAGTTTGAAGTCTGCCAGGGCAAGTTGCTTATCGAGAGCCGTGATATCCAGTTGGGCGGCGAAACAGTTTTCACGTATTGCGTGTAAGGTTTGCTCATCACATTCGGCTCCTTCGAGGCGTACTGCCCGGGGAGTCAGTTGTACCAGTTTTGCCTTGGTCTGGCTGGCGATGTGCTGGATAAGTGCGGTGCTATTGCTGAGTGTGTTGTTCAAGCCTTGTATGGTCAAATACATGATGGTCGTCGATTCTGTCTGTTCGTTTTTAATGTAGGGCCTTGATGGTTGCCTTGATCTGGGCAACGCGGCTGGCGAGGTCGGGCATGGTGGCTGTAATGCGCAGTTTGTCCTGGCCATTGAGCTTGATGTGTTTGTTCTTTTGCACCAGTTCAATGATGCGCATGCCATCTATTGGTGGCTTGGGTTCAAACTGCAGGGTCGCAGCTTCGCCATGTGCATCAATCTTGATGATGCCCAGCGGTTTGGCCGCTACACGCAACCTGTGGGTTTCGAGCAGCGATTTGACGGCTTCGGGTAATTTGCCGAAGCGGTCTATCATCTCTTCCTGCATATCATCTATGGCATTGGCGTTGTTGCAATTGGCCAGACGCTTGTAGATGGACAGGCGTTCATGGACGTCGCCACAGAATTCATTTGGCAGCAGGGCAGGGATATGCAGGTTGATTTCTGTGGTCGTTGACAATGGCGCCGCCAGATCAGGTTCCTTGCCATTTTTTAGCGAGCGCACGGCTTCATTAAGCATGTCGGAATACATCTGGAAGCCTATTTCATGCATTTCGCCTGACTGGTTGTCGCCCAGCACTTCGCCGGCGCCGCGTATTTCCAGGTCATGCATGGCCAGGTAAAAGCCGCTGCCCAGTTCTTCCATTTGCTGGATCGCTTCCAGGCGGCGGTTGGCCTGCTTGGTCAGTCCCTGCACATCATGCACTAGTAAATAGGCATAAGCCTGGTGGTGGGAACGGCCAACGCGGCCACGCAATTGATGTAATTGTGCGAGACCGAATTTGTCTGCCCTGTGCATGATGATGGTATTGGCGGTCGGCACGTCAATACCGGTTTCTATGATCGTGGTACACAACAGGATGTTATGGCGTTGCGCCACAAAGTCACGCATGACTTTTTCCAGGTCACGCTCATGCATCTGGCCATGTGCCACGACTACACGTGCCTCTGGCAGCAGGGCTTCCAGCATGGCCTTGCGGTTTTCTATGGTTTCAACTTCATTGTGCAGGAAATACACCTGGCCACCGCGCTTGAGCTCACGCAAACAGGCTTCGCGGATGACGGAATCATCTTCGCCGCGTACAAAAGTCTTGATCGCCAGGCGCTTTTGCGGTGCTGTCGCGATGACGGAAAAGTCTCGCAGGCCTTCCAGCGCCATGCCCAGAGTGCGCGGTATCGGCGTGGCTGTCAGCGTCAATACATCGACTTCGGCACGCAAGGCTTTCAGGGCCTCTTTCTGGCGTACGCCAAAGCGGTGCTCCTCATCGATAATCACCAGGCCCAGGCGAGAGAATTTGACATCATCTGACAGCAATTTGTGAGTACCGATGACGATGTCTATGGTGCCGTCACCCATACCTTTCATGGCCAGACTGATTTCCTTGCCGGAGCGGAAGCGCGACAATTCAGCAATTCTCACCGGCCAGGCAGCAAAGCGGTCGGCAAAGGTCTGGGCGTGCTGTTCGGCCAGCAGGGTGGTGGGAGCCAGGATGGCGACCTGTTTACCACCCATGACGGCAACAAAGGCTGCACGCAAGGCGACTTCGGTCTTGCCAAAGCCTACGTCGCCACAGATCAGCCTGTCCATGGGCTTGCCTGAGGTCATGTCGCCAATGACGGCGGTAATGGCGGCTGCCTGGTCCGGTGTCTCATCGAAGCCGAAGCTGTCGGCAAAGGCTTCATAGTCACGCGCTGAATAGTCAAAAGCATGGCCCTGGCGGGCTGCACGGCGGGCATACAGGTTCAGCAGTTCAGCTGCGGTATCGCGGATTTGCTGTGCAGCTTTTTTCTTGGCTTTTTCCCACTGACCCGAACCCAGCGTGTGCAGGGGGGCGTCATCAGGTGACGCGCCAGAATAGCGCGAAATAACATGCAATTGCGAGACTGGCACATACAATTTGGTGTCCTTGGCGTATTCCAGATGCAGGAACTCCGTTTCACCTTCACCCAGGTCCATACTGATCAGGCCCATGTAGCGGCCTATCCCATGGTTGCTGTGGACGACCGGATCACCGATTTTTAGTTCTGACAGGTCGCGCACCATGTGCTCGACCTGGGTGACGGCTTCCTGCTTCTTTCGGCCTATGCGCTTGCCACTGCCTGCGTACAGTTCAGCTTCGGTGATAAAGGCCAGTCCATCTGCCAGTATGAATCCGGAATGCAAAGGTGCGACACCAAGCATCAGCTTTGCATCTGTCGTGGCAAAGTCGGTATAGCTTTCGCACAGGCTCAGACGTATGTCATATTCGCTAAAGTATTGCTGCAGAGTCTCGCGTCGGCCCATGGTTTCTGCGCAGATCATGACACGCTTGTCTGTCTGCAACAGGAAAGAACGCAGGTGTGTCAGCGGATCATCGGCGCGGCGATTGACGGCAATATCAGGTAGAAAACCTGAGATTTCCGAAGCCAGTGCTGTTTTTTCCGTTTCTCCTAACGCCCAGCGCGCCAGGGGTTTCAGGGCGGCGAAGAAATCTTCATCGCGTAAAAATACGGTTTCCGGCGGCAGGACAGGGCGCTCCCTGTCCGATTTCAGGAACTGATAGCGTGAACGGGTATCGTTCCAGAAACGCTGTATGGCATCGTTGATGTTGCCAACAAGCGCAAAGTGGGGATCAGCCGGCAGATAATCAAATAATGTGGCAGTCTGCTCAAAAAATAGCGGCAGATAATACTCTATGCCTGCGGATGGTATGCCATTGCCTATGTCCTTGTAGATGGCGGAACGTGATGGGTCGCCTTCAAACGTTTCGCGCCAGCGGCTGCGGAATGCCGCACGGGCGGGTTCGTCCATGGGGAACTCGCGCCCTGGCAGCAAGCGTACTTCTGGCACTGGATAGAGCGAGCGCTGGGTGTCAGCATCAAAGGTGCGTATGGTTTCTATGGTATCGCCAAACAGGTCGAGGCGATACGGCAGGGGCGACCCCATGGGGAACAGGTCGATCAGGCCGCCGCGGACCGAGTATTCACCCGGTGACATAACCTGGTTGACATGGTTGTAGCCGGCCAGCGTCAATTGTGTTTTCAGCCTGGTTTCATCCAACCGGTCATTCTTTTTGAAGAAGAAGGTGTAAGCTGCCAGAAATGAGGGCGGAGCCATGCGCAACAAGGCTGTGGTTGCCGGCGCTAGCAGAACATCGCAGTTGCCTTGACCGATCTCATGCAAGCTCGCCAGGCGTTCAGATACCAGATCCTGATGTGGCGAGAATGCATCGTAGGGCAGGGTTTCCCAGTCGGGCAACAGGTGGCAGCGCAGTTCGGGATTGAACCAGGGAATTTCGTCCAGCAGGCGCTGGGCATCACCGGGGTTGGCAACAAATACGGTCAGCATGCGCTGTTCAGACTTGAGCGTGCTTGCAGCCTGCGCCAATGCATACGCATCGGAAGAACCGTGCAAATTCGGGAGTGTCAGTTTATGACCGGGTTTTGCTAAAGATTTGCTGAAATCAAATGACATTGCGGCTATGTTGCGGCTATAAAAGTGAGTGCCGTAAAAGCTGCTTACGGAACAAGATACGCGGTTAAAATGAGCGCCTTATTATAAACGAAGGCACCCTTTTTCATTGAAGGGACTGGATTTGTTGACATGAACCTTGAAATAACAGCAAAGAACGTACCAAAATACGTCGCCCTGATCCCTGCGGCTGGCGTTGGTACGCGTATGGGGGCAGCTATTCCCAAGCAATATTTGCAACTTGGTAGCAAGGTGATTTTGCAGCATGCAGTTGATGCCTTCCTTGATTTTGCTCAGATACGGCATGTGTATGTGGTCGTCAGTCCTGATGATGATTATATTGATAACTATCTACAATCATCTGCAAAGCTTTCCATCTTGCGCATTGGTGGCGCAAGTAGGCGTGATACGGTATGCAATGGCTTACATTATCTGGGTAAAGAATTGCGTGCAGACGACTGGGTGATGGTCCACGATGCGGCTCGCCCAGGTTTGAATGAGGAGTTGCTGACCCGCCTGATCAGCCAGGTTGCGGACAGTCCCGTGGGTGGTTTGCTGGCCTTGCCTGTGGTGGATACAGTCAAGCGGGTGGTCAACGGAAAAGTGCAAACGGTATCGCGGGATGGTTTGTGGCTGGCACAAACGCCGCAAATGTTCAGGTACCAGTTATTGTTGCAAGCATTGGAAAATGCCGAGTCGGTTACTGATGAGGCCAGCGCGATTGAGGCCGCGGGCTATGTACCTCTGCTGGTGGAGGGGCACGCCTGTAATCTGAAGGTTACATTGGCCAGTGACATGGACCTGGTTGCAAATCAGCTGAAGACAGCTCATAAATAAAGGAAGATTGATGCAAAATAAACTGCCGCCCTTCAGGATAGGGCAAGGTTATGATTGTCATGCGCTGGTGCCTGGCCGCAAGCTCATCATTGGGGGGGTAAATATCCCTCATCATCTCGGTTTGCTGGGGCATTCAGATGCTGATGTGTTGCTGCATGCGATTACGGATGCCTTGTTTGGCGCCGTGGCTTTGGGTGATATCGGCAGGCATTTTCCTGATACTGACAAGCAGTTTGCCGGTGCGGACTCCCGTGTGTTGTTGCGTGAGGCTATCAAGCGCATCCACGCCGCTGGTTATGGTGTCGGAAATCTGGATGCAACCATCATTGCCCAGGCACCGAAAATGGCGCCGCATATCACTGCCATGGTGGCGAATATTGCGGAAGATTTGCAAGTGACGGCAAGTCAGGTCAATATCAAGGCGAAGACCAATGAGCGTCTGGGTTATCTGGGGCGGGAAGAGGGTATTGCGGCTGAAGCGGTGGTACTGGTTTTTCCGCTGGCCGGGGACTAAACTACATCAGGTGTGTCAATAAGGAGAGCAGGTATGGAAAAAGAAAATCTGAAGCGTTTGCTGGGGCAGTTGCATCATGAGTTGTCGAGCACCGAGCAGATAGATGAAGAATTGAAGTCCTTGCTGGAAAAACTCAATGAGGACATACAGCATGTACTGGGTAATATGCAAAATCGTGATGATCCTGTTTTTGCCGCTCTGAGTGAGAGATCCCAGGCGCTGTCTGCAAGGTTCGCGGCACAACATCCGAAGCTGGAACCGGCTTTGCGTGAACTGGGTACGATGCTGGAAAAAATTGGGGTGTGATTTTTGACAGGAATTTCACTAGGTACCTCAAAATAAGTATCTCAAAACCGCCTTCGGGCGGTTTTTATTTTGGCGCTTTCGATTTGCGAAGCGCTCTTTGCAAGGGCGAAAGGGCGAAGGGTATTCAGATTTTTGACTTTAAACAAGAATTTCAAGAATATTCTATAATTTCAGTAATTCGTGAAAATTCAGAAAATTGGAGAAATTGAATATGGATGCACTAAGCCCGCTGACGCAGAGATTCATCCTGCATTTTGGCGAAATGGGGAGCCGCTGGGGTATCAATCGCACAGTGGGGCAAATATATGCCTTGCTTTATGTGCAATCTCAACCTATGAATGCAGATGACATTGCCGAGGCTTTAAGTTTTTCCCGTTCAAATGTGAGTATGGGCCTCAAAGAGTTGCAAGCCTGGCGCCTGGTCAAGCTCTTGCACAAGCCGGGTGACAGGCGCGAGTACTTCGAGCCGCCAAAAGACATCTGGGATATTTTCAAGGCCTTGCTGGAAGAACGCAGACGACGTGAGATCGAACCGACGCTGTCCATGTTGCGTGATGCTCTTTTGGAAAATCCGGCCAGTGAAGCGGATAAGCTGGCACAAGAGCGTATGCGTGAAATGTATCAGCTTATAGAGTTATCGACGTCCTGGTTTGATGATGTGCAACGCTTGTCGCCAGAGACGCTGGCGTCGCTGATGAAGATGGGGTCCAGAGTGAAAACCGTGCTGGACATCCGTGACAAGTTCAGGTTTGGCGGCGGTAAGCCGGATGCTGACGAGCACGGGGACAACGCTGCAGCAAGTAAATGAGGTGAATAAATGACTTCGCTATCGGCATTCCGGCACTGGAAGCGCTTGCCACTGTGGATGGAAATCGTTCTTGTCCTGATCGTTAAAGTCGCCATCCTGACGCTGCTATGGCACGCATTTTTCTCCAGGCCGCAAACCAAACACATGCGTTTGCCAGCGGATAGGCTTGAACAGCATCTGCTTGGTGCGGGCAGTCACTCCAGCCTTGCCGGCCAGCGAATTGAAGCAAGAAAAAATCAACCTGAATTGAAGGATAGCCATGCTTCCCATTGAAGAAGTTGTCAGCTTGTCGCGCCTGCAATTTGCCGCGACTGCCATGTATCACTTTCTGTTTGTCCCTCTGACCCTGGGTTTGTCCTGGATTTTATTCATCATGGAAGCTGTCTATGTCATGACTGGCCGTGAAATCTACCGGGACATGACCAAGTTCTGGGGTAAATTATTCGCCATCAATTTTGCCATGGGCGTGACCACTGGCATTACCCTGGAATTTCAGTTCGGTACCAACTGGTCATATTATTCTCACTATGTAGGCGACATTTTTGGCACACCCCTGGCCATTGAGGGCATGATGGCTTTTTTTCTTGAATCCAGCTTTGTCGGGTTGATGTTTTTCGGCTGGAATCGTCTGTCCAAACCCGCCCATCTGGGCGTTACCTTTCTGGTTGCCCTGGGATCGAATCTGTCTGCCTTATGGATATTGATTGCTAATGGCTGGATGAATAATCCGGTCGGCGCCGACTTCAATTTCGAGACCATGCGCATGGAGCTGGTCAGTCTGAAAGACGTTTTCTTCAATCCCGTAGCACAGGTCAAATTCGTCCATACGGTTGCGGCAGGTTATGTCGCGGCATCCATGTTTGTGCTTGGCGTGTCTTCTTACTATCTGCTTAAGGCCAGGGACACAGCTTTTGCGATACGGTCTTTTGCTGTTGCTTCGGCTTTTGGTCTGGCATCAACCCTGTCAGTGATCGTGCTCGGCGACGAATCCGGTTATACGGCCGGCGAGGTGAACAAGGTCAAACTGGCGACAATAGAGGCTGAATGGGACACCGTGCCAGCACCCGCACCATTCACCGTTATCGGGCTGCCGAACGACAAGGAGGAGCGTACCGACTATGCGGTCAAGATACCTTATCTGATGGGCTTGATTGCCACGCGCTCGACGGATACACCCGTTACGGGCATCAAAGACCTTAAACAGGAAAACAAGGCCCGCATTATCAAGGGCATGGAAGCCTATGCCGCCCTGATGCGTTTGAAATCAGGCGATAAATCACCGGAGGCGCGAGCCAATTTCGAGCGTTTGAAAAAGGATCTTGGTTATGGCTTGCTGCTTAAAAAATATGCGCCAAATGTCGTTGATGCCACCCCTGAGCAGATAAACAAGGCCAGCCATGATTCCATCCCCAAGGTCGCCCCCATGTTTCTCGGGTTTAGATTGATGGTGGGTCTGGGTATTTTGTTCCTGTTTATTTTTTCGACATCTTTTTATATGCTGATACGCCGTCGCCTTTCCAGACAGAGATGGCTGCTGAAGCTGGCCTTATACAGCATACCGCTGCCCTGGGTGGCGATAGAGACGGGCTGGATAGTCGCAGAATATGGCCGTCAGCCCTGGACTATTTCTGGTGTGTTGCCTACTCATTTGTCTGCGTCTACCTTACAGGTTAACGACTTGTACTTCAGCCTGGCGGGTTTCATGGGGTTTTATACGCTCTTGCTGGTGCTGGAGCTGTTTTTGATGTTCAAGTATGCCCGCCTGGGACCGAGTGCCTTGCATACTGGCAAATATCACTTCGAGACTGCAGCGATCAATATGCATTCAACTGATACAACTGTTCGGGCCTAAGGAGACATCATGTTTGACTATGAAACTTTAAAACTGATCTGGTGGGCCTTTGTCGGCGTGCTGATCATAGGTTTTGCCTTGATGGATGGATTTGACTTTGGTGTCGGCATGCTATTGCCCTTTGTTGCTAAAACCGATATGGAAAGACGTATTGTCATCAATTCCATAGGGCCAACCTGGGAAGGGAATCAAACCTGGTTCATTGCTGCCGGTGGCGCCTTGTTTGCGGCATGGCCACTCGCTTATGCAGCGGCGTTTTCAGGCTTTTATGTAGCCCTGATGCTGTTGTTATTCTCCTTGTTTTTTCGCCCCGTCGGCTTTGACTATCGCAGCAAAGTGCAAGACCCGCGCTGGCGTTCAGCCTGGGATTGGGCCTTGTTCGTGGGAGGATTCGTGCCACCATTGATATTTGGCATCGCCTTTGGCAATCTTTTACTGGGAGTGCCGTTTCACTACGATGCAAGCATGCGGCTTGAATACGTGGGGGGGATACTGGGCTTGCTCAATCCTTTTGGTTTGTTGGCCGGTATCCTGAGTGTGGCGATGTTGCTCATGCATGGTGCAGCGTTTTTGCGCAGCAAGACTGAAGGTGTTGTCAGGGACAGGGCGAAGCCGATTTTGCTGGCAGCGGCCATCACGACGGTTTGCAGTTTCGTAATTGCCGGTATCTGGGTTGCTTTTGGTATCGACGGCTACCGCATCATCAGTATGCCTGATGCCAATACGTCCTTCATGCCTGTCATGAAAACTGTCGAGCGTGCATCGGGTGCCTGGCTGAGTAATTATTCCAGCGCACCCATACTCTGGTGCCTGCCAGCGATTGGATTGCTAACCACGATATTCAGTCCAGTGTTTGCATACAAAAACAGGGACGTTGTTGCCTTTTTATGTAGCGGAGTGGCGGTTGCAATGGTGATTTTGACTGCGGGAGTGTCCATGTTCCCGTTTGTCATGCCGTCGTCACTGCACCCTTCAAGCAGCCTGACGGCCTGGGATGTAGTTGCCAGCCATAAAAGTTTGGGTGTCATGTTTTGGGTGGTGGTGATTTTCCTGCCTCTGATCATGGCATATACCGCTTGGATATATCGGGTCTTGCGCGGCAAGATCGGTGAGGCGCATATCAGCGCAAACGAACATTCTGCTTATTAAACAGGGATAAAACTGAGACTGCGATAATAAAGGGGGTAATAATGTGGTACTTCAACTGGATACTGGGTATAGGTTTGGCGCTGGCTTTTGGCATCATCAATGTCATGTGGCTGGAAGCTAATTATGCCTTTGGTGAGCGTGACGAAGCATTGACCAAGGAAAGGTTTGAGCAGGCGCGGCAAGAGCATAAAGAGGGTAAGCGCAATAAATAGGCGCTGCTCTGTTACAATATGCGGTTAGTTTGAGAAAACGGGTGTATTGTCTTCTTGATGATGCACTCTTTTCATTTTTGTCGCATAGAATGCGCAATTTCTTTATTTACTGCCATGCAAATCACACAAAATACCGTCGTCAGTTTGAATTACACCATGTTCAGTGCTGAAGGCGAGGTTATCGACCAGAATCAGCATCCCATCGTCTATTTGCATGGTGGATATGACAATATCCTGCCAGCTGTAGAGGCGGCTTTGGATGGCAAGGTTGCAGGTGACAAGGTCTCGGTGACACTTGCGCCGGAAGAAGGCTTTGGTGAATATGAGGATGAGTTCGTGCGCGAAGAAGATATCAGCGCCTTTCCGCCTGATATCGAGGTGGGCATGATGTTTGAAACACGTGAGCCAGAAACCGGTGAAACCATGCAGTTCCGTGTTACAGCAATAGATGCTGGCGTAGTCACGGTTGATGGCAATCATCCTCTGGCTGGTATGACCATCCGTTTTGACGCAGAGGTACTTGAAGTGCGTGAAGCCAGTGACGAAGAAGTGGTACATGGCCATGTCCATGGTGAGCACGGTCATCATCATTGATGAATATCGCTTAATTAAGCATGTGCTTAGTTAAGGCGTCGGTTAGTCGGTTATTTAACGGTATCGCCAGCGGCTGGTGATCTGTGCAGGGAGCGTCATTTTGATGATGCTCTCATTCCCTTGCTGCTGAATGGCAGCGCAAATTTCAGTCCAAGTGCAAGCAAGAGTGTGTATGAAAGACTATTATTTTATTCTCGGTATCCCTACCAATGCCAGCCTGGCTGACATTAAAAAGGCATTCCGCCAGAAAGCTGCTGAGTTCCACCCGGACAGAAATGATTCGGAGCTGGCCCCAGAAAAATTCCATGCAGTCAAAGAGGCTTACGATGTTTTGTCGGATGAGGCAGCACGGACTGCCTATGATGAAAATCGTCGGCGCAACCTGCTTGATTCTCCATTGGAGACCGCAGCTGAAATCTGGAAAAATTATTTATCAGGAGTATTGCAGTGAAATTGTCGCGTTTTTTTGAAGACCTGATGCCACTATACAAGGCCGAACTGGAAGACTTGAAATCCGATTCTGAAGGTAAAAATGTTTTGAAGGCCAGGTTACGTGAAAAGGCTGAGCAGTTGCCCTTGCTGCTGCCCATGATGGCAAGCAATCCTGAGATGCTGGCGGTTGCTTTTCATCAGGGCTTTATCTTCATGAATCCGCTGACATTTGAGTCTTTGAGCGCCAAGGAGGCAAATAAACTGCCGGGCTGGAAAACCTTGTCTGCCGCTGTCAAACTGGAGCCCTGGGCAGAGCCATTGAGCCGTATCGTGTTGAAAGATGCTGATGGTGAAGCCTTTCTGGTGATTGCCGCAACGCTGGAATATTTGAATCGTAGCCAGCTCACACGCAAGCTGGGCGCGAGTGACGCACAAGATGGTGAAGATGAAGACAAAGATGCTAATGAAGAAAGTGATGAACTGAAAGAAAATGGCGACCTTGATGGCCAATACGGAAGGCATGGTCGTGATGACGGTGACGATGGTGATGATTATGACCTGGGTGAGGCGGGCGCCGACTGGCTGGCCGAACAAGGTTTTGACCGCAAAGAATAAAAAAGAATAGGGAGTTTTGATGAGTAATTATCCTGCGTTAATTGAGGCTCAGAGCCTGGTCTTGGCGGGCGATATTGCCGGGGCCGAACATGCATTGGCCAACCTGGCTGAAACTGAGGGTGATAAGGCGCTGGTTGCCGCGCTCGATGAATTCCCGGCAAAAGACTTGCTGGCCATCATTCGTGAATATGATGCTTCCAAAGAGTCGCTGGTGAATTTGCTGGTCACACCTGAGCAATTTGCTCAAGCCGTGGTATTGGAACGCCGTTACGGTGATCAAACGCATGAGCAATTGCGTGGCATGATCAATTCTGTCATTTTTCGTGATGGGGCTGATCCGGCGGAATTCCTGTATGAGATCGCTGAAGTGGACGGTGGTTATGATGCACTCGTCGATTATCTGCTTGACAGGGCGCAGATGGTGGAACATTTCTACCGTTATGCAACCTTCGACCTGTATGAGTACGGTGATGACAACAAGACCCGTGCGCTTGAAGATGACTTGCTGAACCTGACCCGTGATACTGAAAGCCTGGCTTCACCCCTGGATATGGCCAATCTGGAAGACCATGACTGGATGCAGGTGACTTACATATTGCGTTATGAGTTACCAGAGATTTTCCGTGAAGTGCTGATGAAATTGCGCGCACGTTACAAAGCCTATCAGGCCAGTCTGGCGCAAGATGAGCTGGAAGGTGGTGAAGGTGCCGAGGAAGAGCAGGACGAACGCCCCAAAAATAATGATGACGGTGATGACAAGGACGATGACGAAGAGTCTGCTCTGTAATTTCTGATATTTTGCGAGTGCTTTTCCTTTGACGTGCATGTCAGGCAGAATCTTTCTGCCTGCCTTTTATTTTTTCATAGCCTGACACTATTCTGGTATTCATGTCTGAAAATACTTTTGAAATTGCCCTGCTTGATAATCGCCCTTACTTTGAATCGGCATTGCGCTATGGCGTGCAAAAGGCGATTATCAGTACCAGCAAGATTGCTGCCATTGAGGCAGAAGCACCCAAGGGCATGGTGCAGATTGCTGATGCATTCGGTAGTAAATACCTGCGTCCTGAAATTGAAGCGGCACGCAAGCGTATCGTCAATCTGGCCAGCCTGTATCTGATCGAGACAACCAAAGGTGATCTCGAACTGGCGGCCAGAATGATACGTGACAATACCTTCCTGACGCTCTCGCGTGGTGGTTCTGGTTTGCTGAAGGCATTGTTTGCCATGCCGGAATATGCCTTGCTGGGACATGAGGCCAAGGGCAAGGTCGAGGATTTTCTTGAAGCCTGGTCCCTGAAAGAAAAGCCGATGGAGTATAGAAACGCTTTGGAGCACAGACAGCTCAATGCGCTGGAAATCGAGGCTGGATACTGGTTTGGAGAAATGCTGGGCTTGTCTGCGGCTTATTTGAAAGAAGAAGATGTTGAGGCGGTTTCCGTCGTCAGGAGTGCCTTGCTGCTGCAATTATTTGGCAAGCAAGATGCTACGATGCAAAATCAGGTGGAATTTGCCAGCCTGATTGATGCCATCCGTGCCTTTACTCCGGCCCGTATCAAGAAGGCATGGTCTGGGTTGGATATGGGGGAATTCCCGGAACAATTTCACCCCATTGTCGAGCGTATACTTGGCGAAATCAAAGCACATGATTTACCGCGCCTGCAAGATAAAGCAGCATCCCTGGACAAGCTGGTATTTGAGTTGAAAGACCGTTATTACCTTCGTGATCATGAGGTGGAAGATACGTCTGAATATGATGCCCTGGTATCAAAAGAATGGACCAGGCTTACCAAGGGAAAAACAGATGTTGATTCCCTGATGACCTTGTTTGTCTGTATCGCCGGTGAAATCCCGCCCAAGACAACTTTGCCGGAAAAAACGGCAAAAAGCCTGGTGAAGAAATTCCGCGAACAGGGTTTCCAGTCTGAACTGGCAACAGAGTGGATCAGGACCTCGGCGCCACATGAAAAACAGGAAGGCTTGCTGGAGGATTGGACCAATTTTGTCGAAGAGGCGGGCAATTATTTGCTGGACGACTGGGATACGAATTACAGCGGTGCAATGCGTTTTCTTGATGCGAACTGCCATATTCAAAAACCGGCAGCCAAGAAATAGGAATTTTTCCTGTTTTGATTGATAAGGTAAAAATAGCCATACCTGAATTGGTATGGCTATTTTTTTTGCAATCACTGAATTACAGGCTCATTTCCAGAACCTGCCGGCTGATATCCAGCGTTACGTCACGTTTTTCGCCAAGAGAAACCATGCGATGTGTTTCCAGTGCAGCCAAAATCGGCTTGATGTCCTTGGCGTCCAGCTGATAATCGCTGAGGCGGGTCTTGACGCCCATTTGCTCGAAATAATCCTGGGTGCGGCTGATCGCAGTTTCAATGCGGCCGTCTTCATCACCATCATGCAGGCCCCATACACGCGCTGCATATTGCAGCAGTTTTGCCCGCTTGCTTTCTTTGCGTACACGTAGCATGCTGGGTAAAACGATAGCCAGGGTTTGTGCATGGTCAATATTGTGCAAGGCGGTCAGTTCATGGCCTATCATGTGTGTTGCCCAGTCTTGTGGTACGCCGGTGGAGATCATGCCGTTCAGGGCCATGGTGGCGCACCACATGAGGTTGGCGCGTACATCATAGTCTTCGGGATTGGCAAGGGCTTTCGGACCTTCTTCTATCAGGGTCAGCAACAATCCTTCGGCAAACCTGTCCTGGACTGGTGAGTTCACCGGATAGGTCAGGTACTGTTCCATGACGTGGACAAAAGCGTCTACCGCACCATTGCCTATCTGGCGCACGGGCAGGGTAAAGGTCTTGGTCGGGTCAAGTACCGAAAATTGCGGGAAGCAATGGCGGCTGGAGAAGGCTAATTTGGCATTGATGGATTTTCGCGTGACTACACCGCCGTTATTCATTTCTGAACCGGTTGCAGGCAGGGTCAGTACGCTGCCAAAGGGCAGGGCCTTGGTGACATTGTTGCCGCGTTTTTCCATGATGACCCATGGATCATCACCTTCAAATAAAGCTGCTGCTGCGATAAATTTGGTGCCGTCAATGACAGAGCCGCCACCAACAGCCAGCAAAAAATCGATCTTGTTTTGCTTGATGATTTCAACTGCCTTGATCAGGGTTTCATAGCTGGGATTAGGTTCTATGCCTGTGAACTCTGTGACGGAGCGGCTGCCAAGTGCGGCGATGACTTCGTCATAGACGCCGTTTTGCTTGATGCTGCCACCGCCATAGAGCACCAGCACTTTTGCTTCTGCAGGGATGGATTTGTTGATGTCGGCAATGCGACCTTTGCCAAACAATATCTGTGTGGGGTTGTAAAAATCAAAATTCAGCATATGCATTCCTCCAGAAAAAAGACATCTTAACGCAAATTCACAAAATAGACCGGTCGTGCATTTTTTACGTGCTCAGGAAAAGGAAGACCGTTGGCTTCTTGTGAAAGTCAGGGCCTTGCTGCTTGTTTAGCTGGGCCTTCCATTCTGCCGCAGTTTTTGTTTGTATGGATTCGCTATCCAGGCTCAGATCGGTGGAGACGCAGATCAGGGTGGATGGCTGGCATGAGTTGGACAGGGCTTCCAGCATGGCGGCGTTGCGGTAAGGGGTTTCTATCAGCAATTGCGTCTGCTTTTCTTTTTTTGACCGCTCTTCGAGCTCCCTGATGCGCTTGGCTCTTGCCGTTGCGTCAGTCGGCAGGTAGCCATGGAAGGCAAAACTTTGCCCGTTCAGGCCGCTACCCATCAGGGCCAGCAACAATGATGAGGGGCCAACCAGTGGTCGCACCTTGATACCGTGCTGATGGGCCAGCCTGACCAGGTTGGCGCCAGGGTCGGCGACCGCAGGTACACCGGCTTCTGATATCAGACCCACATCGTGGCCTTGTAGCAAGGGGTGCAGGAGTCCCTCCAGAGCCTGGGCGGGTGTATTGATATTTAATTCGGCTATCTGGATTTCCTGCATGGTCTTTTGCAGTGGATGGACCTGCGACAGGTATTTCAAGTAAGCGCGTGTAGTCTTGGCATTTTCTGCCACAAAATGACTGAGTTGCGATGTCATTGCCTGTACGGTGTCAGGGATAATGGACGCCAGCAGACTGCTATGCTGGTCATTGTTCAAACCCAGGGTATTGGGGATAAGGAAAAGCGTGCCTGTCATATTTTGTAATCTGTAAAGTGTGTGCTACCCGGATTCAAATGCCGAAGAAGCGAATGCCGGTGTTGCGCAGCATGCCGGTCAGCGCAATCAGTGGCAGGCCGGTCAGTGCAGTCGGATCATCGCTTTTGATGCTTTCAAGGATGGTGATGCCCAGCCCTTCATTTTTTGCGCTGCCTGCGCAATCGTAAGGTTGCTCCAGATGTAGATAGGCATCAAGCTCCTGGTCGCTTAAATCCCTGAATTTGACGATGGTGCAAATGTCCTGGATTTGCAAAGGGGTAGGA
Organism: Undibacterium paludis; assembly: GCF_022568815.1. Lineage (GTDB taxonomy): Bacteria > Pseudomonadota > Gammaproteobacteria > Burkholderiales > Burkholderiaceae_D > Undibacterium. The sequence continues at coordinate 99,758 of NZ_JAKZHX010000002.1, forward strand.
GCGTTCAGGCGATTATCCAGCACGCATAAGGCTGTGTGAAAAGCAACCTCTCGTCCACGCATTAACTGCAATTGTTTTAAGGCTGCTGCGTGGCTACCTGGTTTGCCAATTTGCAGGTTGTCCAGGGTTGCAACCTGGTCTGAGCCTATAATAATGGTTTCAGGCTGATTTCGGGCTATGGTCCTGGCTTTTTCCTGTGCCAGGCGCAGGGCTGTTTGTACAGGGCTTTCGCCTGTCAGCGGAGCCTCATCAAGATCGGGGGCCATGCTTTCAAAATCAAGTCGTAATCTGCCTAATAATTCACGGCGATAGACAGAGCTCGAGGCCAGGATTAGCCTGGCTGTTTTGTTGTTTGTTTGCATTTTGAAAATATTTTTCAGGGTTTACGCCGTCAAAGTATGAAAAAACGCGCCAAGTCTTTGACTAGTAAGGTGTAATCCTGTTATTATCGCAGGTTTTCTGGGTTCAAATAATCCTATGCAAGCATTTGTGATTGACGCTTTCGCGTTCTCCCGGCTCGAAGAGCAGCGTTCGGGAAGCATTTTGGTCGCAGATTTGCCCCGCCTGTCAGAAGAAAGCGCAAACACCACTGGTGAGTTGAGCTGGTCTTTGCAGGGTGGGAAAGACAAGCTGGGTCATGCGCAGTTGGAGTTGTCTGTGAGTGGTTCGGTGCAGTTGATGTGTCAGCGCTGTCTGACGCCGTTTGCATTTGATATTGACTCTGAATCTATATTGATACTCGCCAAAAACGAAGAAAATGCTGATGAAATCGAGGCATTGCTCGAAGATGACGAGATTGATGTTGTAGTAGGTAGCAAGGCATTCAATATCATGGATTTGATCGAGGATGAGGCGCTGCTGGCAATACCCCAATCGCCCAAACATGCAGTATGCCCGGATTTACCGTTGGCTTCAGCAGATACTACTGCAGCGATTGAAGCGGAAGTCGGCAAGAAAGAATCACCTTTTGCTGTGCTGAAGAAAATTAATGGGCGTACCTAGTGGCATTATTCTGAAAAAACACTCAGGTCGAAGTATTGTTAGGGATTCTTGGTTGGCGATGTTCGCATTCTTCAACCAGGCGTGTTAAATTTTAGAAACATTTTTTGAAGTATTAGGAGTTATCATGGCAGTTCAACAAAACAAAAAGTCCCCATCCAAGCGTGGCATGCACCGTTCCCACGATTTCCTGACTGCACCGCAGCTGGGTATCGAGCCAACAACTGGTGAAACTCATCTGCGTCACCACATCAGCCCTAACGGCTTTTATCGTGGTCGTAAAGTTTTGAAGACCAAGAACGACGAGTAATTTGTTCTTGGCAAAAGAAGCGGCGTAACGAGTCCTGGACTTGGCGCCGCTTTTTTTGCGTTTACCGATCCTGATGTGTGTTTGTTGCATGGCTTTCTATTAAGGTCGCGCCAGGACGGAGATTGTTCAGTACGGCAAATATTGCTCTCAAACCTCTTTTTGATTGAAATGTATCGGTGGGTCTTTGAATTTTTGCGATAATCCTGCTTTTGAAAAATTAATTCGGGATGAATTCTGTTCCGGTTTGATACACTAGCTGTTTCGGAATGAAGTTTCGTATCACTACATGACAATTAAAATTTCCATAGACTGCATGGGCGGAGATCACGGCCCTGCAGTTACCGTGGCAGCGGCAGTCGCTTTTGCCAACCGCGAGCCCGATGTCGAATTCCTCCTGGTAGGTATTGAATCCATCATTCAAAGTGAACTAAAGAAACACCATGCCGGCAATCACCCACGCTTGAAGATTGTTAATGCTACCGAAGTGGTGGAGATGGATGACCCGCTGGAGGTGGCATTACGCCGTAAAAAAGACTCTTCCATGCGGGTCGCGCTTAATCAGGTCAAAGATGGTAGTGCTCAGGCTTGTGTCTCGGCAGGCAATACAGGTGCACTGATGGCCGTTTCGCGCTATGTCCTGAAAACCATGCAGGGTGTGGATCGGCCGGCAATTTGCAGCATCTTGCCAAATCAAAAGAATTTACCTACTTATATGCTGGACCTGGGGGCCAATGTCGATTGCGAACCTTTGCATTTGCATCAATTTGCCATCATGGGCTCTGCCCTGGTTTCTGCTCTGGAGGGCAAGGACAAGCCCAGTATAGGTTTGCTCAATGTCGGTGAAGAAGATATCAAAGGTAACGATGTCGTCAAAAAGACTGCGCAATTACTGCGTGCGGATCACGAACGCGGTCTGTTGAATTTTTATGGCAATGTTGAAGGTAATGATATTTTCGAAGGTACGACCGACATTGTTGTCTGCGACGGTTTTGTTGGCAATGTAACCTTGAAAGCTGCAGAGGGCATGGGGCGTTTTGTAAAGATTACGCTGACTTCTGCATTCAAGAGCAATCCTTTGAATATCCTTGGTGCCATCCTGGCGCGCGGCGCCCTGAAATCCATATCGCGCACCATGAATCCCTCCAACTACAATGGCGGCAGCCTGTTGGGCTTGCGTGGCCTGGTTTTCAAGAGCCATGGTAGTGCAGACAAGTACAGTTATGAATGGGCAATACAGCGCGCATTCGATGCAGCTAAAAATGATGTATTGTCTCGCATTGCGACTTCAATGGCGAAATTGATGCCTATAGCAGATGCCGACGCAGTTGCCGAGATAGTCGCTCCAGATAACAATGAACTCTTGGTACAGAAAACCGCATGACTTTTTATAGCAAAATTATCGGTACAGGCAGCTATTTGCCGCCTAAAAAAGTAAGCAATCAGGAACTGACTGAGCAATTGGCTGCAAAGGGTATAGAAACTTCAGATGAATGGATTTTCTCCCGTAGCGGTATCTCTTTCCGTCATTATGCCGAATCAACGGTGACTTCCAGCGACATGGCTGTCGAGGCGGCGAAACGCGCGCTTGAGGCTGCCAAGATGCAAGCCAACGACATTGACATGATTGTACTGGCAACATCAACACCGGATTTCCTGGGCGGTTTCCCGAGTACTGCCTGTGTAGTCCAGAACAAGCTGGGTATTACCAACGGCGGTGCAGCAGTTGATGTGCAGGCGGTTTGTAGTGGCTTCATGTACGCCATGTCGATTGCCGACAGCATGATCAAATCGGGCAGCCACAAGAATGTGCTGGTCATAGGGGCTGAGGTTTTTTCCCGTATCCTGAATTTTGAGGACCGGACGACCTGTGTGCTGTTCGGCGATGGTGCTGGCGCCATTGTGATGTCTCGATCCAGTGAGCCTGGTGTGCTGGCAACCAAATTGCATGCGGATGGCAGCTACGCTGACATCCTGTGTGTACCTGGTAATGTGCAAAGTGGTGTGGTTGCCGGTAGTGCTTTCTTGTACATGGATGGTCAGGCGGTATTTAAGCTGGCAGTTTCCCTGCTGGAAAAAGTGGCGACTGAAGCCCTGGAAATTGCCGGCTTGAAAACAGAACAGATTGATTGGCTGATACCGCATCAGGCCAATATCCGCATCATGCAAAGCACCGCCAAGAAAATGCGTATGTCGATGGATAAGGTTGTGGTTACCGTGGATCAACATGGCAATACCTCTGCTGCATCAATACCGCTGGCTCTGGATCTGGCCGTGCGCGACGGTCGTGTCAAGCCTGGTCATACGATTATGCTCGAAGGTGTTGGCGGCGGCTTTACCTGGGGCGCTGCCATCGTCAGGATGTAAGAATTCTTTAACAGGTAGCGGGTATTTAAAATTTCAACAATAACCATTAGAGATATAGATTGATATGACGCAATTTGCATTTGTGTTCCCGGGGCAGGGTTCTCAGGCCATAGGGATGTTGGATGGTTTTGCAGGTAATGCCGCGGTTCAGCAAACCCTTGCAGAGGCATCTGAGGTTTTGGGGCTGGATATGGCCAAAATGATCAATGAAGGCCCGAAGGAGGCGCTTGATCTGACTACCAATACCCAGCCTGTCATGTTGACAGCAGCGGTTGCCTGTTATCGTGCCTGGATAGCTGCTGGTGGTCCTGTACCTAAAATCGTGGCTGGACACAGTCTTGGTGAATATTCTGCGCTGGTTGCTTCTGGTGTGATTGCATTCAAGGATGCAGTGCCTATGGTGCGCTTTCGTGCGCAAGCCATGCAGGATGCTGTTCCTGTGGGGCAGGGAGGGATGGCTGCCATTCTTGGTTTGTCCGATGACGACGTCAAAGCGAGTTGTATTGAGGCGCTGTCTGCTGCGTCTGGTGAGGTGGTCGAGGCTGTGAACTTCAATGCCCCGGCGCAAGTAGTCATTGCCGGCAGTAAGGCAGCTGTGGACCGTGCCTGTGAAATTGCCAAGGCTAAAGGCGCAAAGCGTGCCCTGCCTCTGCCCGTGTCTGCACCTTTCCATTCCTCATTGTTAAAGCCGGCATCTGACAAGTTGCGCGAGTACCTGGCTGGCATCACCTTTGCCGCGCCATCTATCCCCTTGATTAACAATGTGGATGTTGCTGTGTTATCTGACACGTTGCTGATCAAGGATGCACTGGTCAGGCAGGCAGCCAGTCCGGTACGCTGGGTTGAAACAATCGGCAAGATGCATGCGGAAGGTATAACGCATGTCATTGAATGCGGTCCGGGTAAGGTGTTGACTGGTCTTACCAAGCGTATTCAGGCGGAATTGACAGGTGATGCGGTATTTGATCAGGCAAGTCTGGAAAAAGTATTGGAAATCTTGAAATGACACAACAATTGGAAAATCAAATTGCCCTGGTGACAGGGGCTTCTCGCGGCATAGGCAAGGCAATTGCCATTGGTCTGGCCAAAGCGGGTGCCAGGGTTGTCGGTACGGCGACATCAGAATCCGGTGCGGCGGCAATTACAGCTTACCTTGAAGAGGTGAGGCCGGGGGCTGGCAAGGGGGCGGTATTCAATGTCAATGACGTGGATCGTACGACCAGCCTGGTCGAAGAAATCCAGAAAGAATTCGGCGCCTTGTCTATATTGGTCAATAACGCCGGTATTACCCAGGATCAACTGGCAATGCGCATGAAGGAAGAGGAATGGGATAATGTCATTTCCACTAACCTGAGCTCGGTCGCCCGTTTGTCGCGCGCAGTATTACGTGGCATGATGAAAGCCAAGCATGGTCGTATCATTAATATCACTTCTGTTGTGGGCTCGTCTGGTAACCCCGGGCAAATGAACTATGCGGCAGCCAAGGCCGGTGTGGCTGGCATGAGCCGTGCCCTGGCCAGGGAAATTGGGAGCCGCAATATTACAGTCAACTGCATTGCACCGGGTTTTATAGATACGGACATGACCAGAGCATTGACAGAGGAGCAAAGAATGGCAATTTTGCAGCAAATCCCGCTTGCCAAACTTGGTCGTCCAGAAGATATTGCGGCCGCAACGGTGTTTTTGGCATCGCCAGATGCCGGATATATTACAGGCACCACCCTCCATGTGAATGGTGGTATGTACCTGGCGTAATTCGTTTTGTTGATTTTTGTTGATAATTTCGATGAAAATAGCAGGAGTTATCGCCAAAGATCGAGGGCTTGCTTTTTTTGCTCACAAACCTGCTAAAATGCGCGCACTTTCTGTAGGCCCTTATTTTTTTGTTTTTTTCACTGGAGACACACATGTCCGATATCGAACAACGCGTTAAGAAAATCGTCGCTGAACAACTGGGCGTCGCTGAAGCTGACATCAAAATCGAATCTTCCTTCGTCGATGATCTGGGTGCAGATTCTTTGGATACAGTTGAACTGGTGATGGCACTCGAAGACGAATTCGAAATGGAAATCCCTGATGAGCAAGCAGAGAAAATCACTACTGTTCAGCAAGCGATTGACTACGCTAAAGCGCATCTGAAGGCTTAATAGTCAAAATTTTTTCAAATCCAGGAGAAACGCTTGAGTCGTTCGCTTAAACGTCGAGTCGTTGTAACCGGGCTCGGTTGTATTTCGCCAGTTGGTAATACTGTTGCAGATGCCTGGGGTGCCATCACTTCAGGTAAATCCGGAATTGCAACGATTACCAAATTTGATGCAACGCCATTTACCACGCATTTTGCCGGTGAGGTGAAAGGCTTCAATGTTGAAGAATATATTTCGGCAAAAGAAGCACGCAATATGGATACCTTTATCCACTACGGCATCGCCGCAGGGATGCAGGCGTTCCAGGATAGCGGTATTACTGTCACTGAAGAAAATGCAGATCGCATTGGTGTTATTGTCGGGTCAGGTATCGGTGGTTTGCCTTTGATAGAAGAAACAAAGCAAACCCTCATGGAGCGTGGACCGCGCCGCATCAGTCCGTTCTTCGTACCAGCTTCTATCATTAACATGATTTCCGGCAATCTGTCGATCAAGTATGGCTTGAAAGGGCCAAATCTTGCAATAGTGACGGCTTGCACTACTGGCTTGCATTGCATAGGATCTGCAGCTCGCATGATTGAATATGGTGATGCAGATGCCATGATTGCAGGCGGTGCTGAATCAACGATTTCTCCATTGGGTTTGGGTGGTTTTGCCTCGGCGCGCGCACTTTCTACCAGGAACGATGATCCTGCCACCTCGTCTCGCCCATGGGACAAGGACAGGGATGGTTTTGTTCTCGGTGAGGGCGCTGGCGTCATGATGCTGGAAGAGTATGAACATGCCAAGGCACGTGGTGCCAAGATTTATGCTGAAGTCATTGGTTTTGGCATGAGCGGCGATGCCTACCACATCACCTCTCCCAGCATGGATGGCCCTCGCCGCAGCATGCTCAACGCAATGAAAGATGCTGGCATTAATCCTGAGCAAATCAGTTATCTTAATGCGCATGGCACCTCTACACCTGTTGGTGACAAGAATGAAACGGATGCGATCAAGGCTACTTTTGCAGACCACGCCTATAAAATGACCATCAATTCGACCAAGTCGATGACAGGGCATTTGCTGGGTGGGGCCGGTGGCCTGGAATCTGTGTTTACCGTGTTGGCCATGCACAACCAGGTATCACCCCCGACCATGAATATCATCAATCAGGACCCGGAGTGTGACCTTGACTATTGCGCCAACATTGCGCGCGATATGAAGATTGATTACGCAATGAAAAATTCGTTTGGCTTTGGTGGGACGAATGGAACTTTGATATTCGCAAAAGTCTGACCGTATCAAGATCAGGTTTAGAATCGGCACTTCGTTTCTTTGGAAATGAAGTGCCGATTTTTTTATCATGAGCATAGCCTTAATTATCAACACCAAACCTTCCCGCATTCTGCTGGGATCGAGCCTGCTCATGTTGGGGCTGGTTCATTGTAGTTTGTGGCTCCTGATTGCGCCCCTTGACCTGCACTGGCTGTTAAAGAGTCTGGCGGTGCTTACTTCTTCTTGCGTATCCATGTACTTTGCTTGTCGACTGTGGCGGAAGAATCAGCGAAGCCGCTGCTTGCATATTTCCCCAGCAGGAGAGGTGGTTTTGCATGGTGAGCGAGTGTTGGATGATCATGCAGGTGGAATGATTGTGCATTTAAGTCACAAAAGTCGCTTTTGGACATACATTTTGTCAATTTTTTTGATCGACGATGACGGGCGGGAACATAAGTTGCTTATACTGCCAGATTCATTGACCACAGTGGAGTTCCGCGCATTGCGGGTCAGCTTGATGTGGATTGCGCAACACCATGATGCCTGAAACGAAAAGTTACTTGTTTAAAGGAACTTTTGGGAATCGCGCAGACTCTGACAAGTATAAATCGCGTATGTTGACAGTAATAACATGCATTTGGGGCAAGACCTTGCTTGCCCATGCAAATTTAGGAATGAATGAGTGACGACAGAACGCGAAATTGATCAGCTACTGGTTGAGCGCGTCCAGCGTGGTGACAAAAAGGCATTCGAGCTTCTGGTTTCCAAATACCAAAGGAAACTCATGCGGCTCGTGTCTCGGCTCGTCTATGACCATGCCGAGGCAGAGGATGTAGTGCAAGAGGCATTTATCAAAGCTTACAGGGCTTTACCAAATTTTCGTGGTGAGTCGGCTTTTTACACATGGTTGTACAGGATTGGTGTCAATACGGCAAAAAACCATTTGGTGACGCAAGGGCGCAGGACGCCGACATCGACTGATGCAGATGTGGACGAGGCGGAGTCATTTGTTGAGGCAGATGGATTACGGGATATCAATACCCCGGAGTCCCTGCTGGCGAGTAAGCAGATTGCAGAAACAGTCAATTCTGCGATGTCGACTCTCCCTGAAGAGTTGCGGAATGCAATTACACTGCGTGAAATAGAGGGCCTCAGCTATGATGAAATTGCCGAGGTGATGCTGTGTCCCATAGGTACGGTCAGGAGCAGGATATTCAGGGCGCGCGAGGCAATTGCCGAAAAATTGCGCCCCTTGCTGGGTACGACGATAGAGCAGCGCTGGTAGAGAGTGATCGGTATTGCACAGTTTGCCTGGCGGAGCTTTAAAAATGAATTCAAAAATAGTGGTAAAAAGGTGAAGAAAATGGACAAAAGCATAAATCAACATGAGAGTATCTCAGCCATGGCTGACGGTGAATTGAGCGATGCTCAGCTTGATGCTTTGCTTGCTGGTTTGAACAAGGCTGAATGTAAGGACGCCTGGGAGGTCTATCATCAGATAGGTGATGTACTTCGCTCAGACGAACTGGCGATTACTTTCAGCGCTGATTTTTCAAAGAAATTGTCTGAAAAACTTGATGCTGAGCCTGTCATTTTCGCACCTTCTGCCATGCAGAGAAAATCTGGGAGCCCGGAAAATTCCAGCGAGAAAAAGAAAAGATTTCTCGGTGCCTATGCTGCTGTTGCCAGTGTTGCTGCGGCAGCGATCTTTGCCTTCATTATGGTCCCTCAACTGGATATGTCACGAAGCGGTGGCGACAGCATGTTGCAGGCAAACAGCAAGTTGAGTCCTGCGAGTAATGTGCAGATGGCGTCGCATAACGAGGGCGCCAATCTCAATGCCCTGGCACTGGGTAACCAGGTAAATCAGTCAAGTGAAAAAAATGGGCAGGTCAAAGAGAAAAAAGGGGCAGAAATTGAAATGCTGCGCGACCCCAGAATTGATAGCTATCTGCTTGCTCACCAACGTTTTTCGCCCACCATTAACGCAGGTGCGCAATATGTGACACATGCCAATGCCGTTACTCCAGCAGCGGAAAAATGAATATGATGGGCGTACGGCGTTTTAACTTGGGTCTGGCGAGTTCTGCCTGGCTGCTCGCGGCATGCATGTCACCGGTTGCTGCGCAGGATTCTGTGGAAGATAAACGAGAAGTCCATCAAGTACTGAAAAAAATCCAGTCTTCTGCACAGAAACTTGGTTACTCAGGCATTTTTGTCTATCAACAGGCCAGCCAGATTCGTACATCGAGAATCACACATCTTCTGGACGGCAATACTGAACTGGAAAAACTGGAAATTCTTGACGGACAACCGAGGGAGTATGTTCGCAAAAATGACGAGGTTAGCTGTTACCTGCCAGACAGTAAAACGATACAAATCGAAAAAAATGCGACGCAGGAAGTTTTCCCGGCGTTGCTGACTTCAAATGCACAATCCTTACCCGAGTCCTATTCCATCAAAAAAGCTGAGACGGGTCGTGTGGCTGGTATAGATTGCCAGACTTATCTGTTGGACCCGCGTGATGCTTATCGCTATGGTTATCGTCTCTGTGTCGAAAAAAATTCAGGCTTGCTGCTACGCGCACAAACTGTCAATACCAAAAATGAAATCATAGAGCAAATTGCCTTTACTCAACTGGCAATCGGTGACGTCGACAAGCAAAGAGTCAAACCTACTTTTCAAAATACTGCGCAATGGCAGGTTGAAAATTTGACGGTGCAGTCCAATATCCATTCCGGTTGGGTTGTGAAATCCTTGCCAGCCGGTTTTAAAAAAATTCGGGAAATGAAGCGCTTGATTCCTGCTTCTGCCAATGTCAAAAGCAGTGACGGAAGCACTTTGAAAGCGCATCAGGTCATACAAATGATTTTTTCCGACGGATTGGCTGCCATTTCTGTCTTTATTGAGCCAGATAGCGAAAACCGTACTGAAGGCAGTTTGCAGCAAGGTGCTATGACCATCATGGGCAAGCGTCATGCTGAATACTGGCTGACGGTCGTGGGTGAAGTGCCTGCAAGCGCAATCCGGCAAGTAATGAACTCAATTGAATTTAAACCTAAATAAGCGAATGACACCATGAAAGCGAAAACACTTTTTCCTGTTGAAAAAATAGCTTCCACTCTGGTACTGAGTGCCTTTGTGGGTTTTATTGCGCCGACTGCAATGAATGCAAATGCTGTTGCGATAGCTGCGCCAGTAGCTGGTTTGCCCGATTTTACTGAACTGGTTGAGAAATCCGGACCAGCTGTTGTGAACATCAGGACAACTGAAAAAGTCCAACTGAATCAATCTGCCGGTGGCTCCGAAGACGAGCAAATGCAGGAATTCTTCCGTCGCTTTTTCGGCACCCCCATGCCTATACCAAAGCAACCTACACCCAAGGGCAAGAAGCAATCCCCTCAGCAACAGGAAGAAGAAGTGCCGCGTGGCGTTGGCTCCGGCTTCATCATCTCTCAGGACGGTTTTGTCCTGACAAATGCCCATGTGGTTGATGGTGCTTCAGAGGTTTATGTCAAATTGACTGACAAACGTGAATTCAAGGCCAAAGTGATTGGCGCAGACCGCCGTACTGACATTGCTGTGTTGAAGATAGACGGAAGCAAACTGCCCCGTGTGACAATTGGTGATTCTGACAAGATCAAGGCGGGCGAATGGGTTATTGCCATCGGTTCGCCATTTGACCTCGAGAATACCGTCACGGCAGGGATCATTTCTGCCAAGGCTCGTGATACCGGTGACTACCTGCCGTTAATACAGACAGATGTTGCTGTCAATCCTGGTAACTCGGGCGGTCCGCTCATCAATATGCGTGGCGAAGTCATTGGCGTCAATTCCCAGATTTATAGCCGCTCTGGTGGATATATGGGCATCTCTTTTGCGATCCCGATTGATGAAGCTATGCGCGTCGTCGAGCAATTGAAATCGGCCGGCAAGGTAGTGCGTGGTTATCTTGGTGTTGAACGCATTGATGTGCCAAAGGATGTTGCAGAAGGTCTGGGACTGGCAAAAGCCCAGGGTGCCCTGATACAACGTGTCATGCCAGGATCTCCTGCTGAAAAAGCCGGTGTGGAAGTCGGAGATGTTATCCAGAAGGTGAATGGCACTGTCATAGAAAAAGCAGTCGACCTGAACCGTATTGTTGGCGATATCAAACCAGGCGGCAAGGCAACGGTCACAGTGTGGCGCAAGGGTGGTGCAAAGGACATCGTCATTACGGTTGCCGAAGCTGATGTTGAAAAAGCACCAGCAAAAGCAGGCGGCAAGCAAAAAGCAGAAGCAGCAGCGAATGTTTTTGGTTTGTCTGTGACTGACCTGACCGAATTGCAGAAACGTGAAGCCCACGTCAGTGGCGGCGTGATACTGGAAAGTGTTGACGGTGGCGCCGCTCGTGCAGGGCTGCAGGCCGGTGACATCATTACCCGCATCTTTAATACCGATGTCAAGGATGCCAAGGAATTTGCATCTGTCATCGCTAAAGTTGACACCAAGAAACCAGTTTTGTTATTGGTCAAACGTGGTGATGTATCGAAGTTTGTTGCTGTTCGTCCCAATAATCAATAGAATTTGAACCTGAACAAAAGGCCGCCTGGTTTTGGGCGGCCTTTTTTATTTTGTGGCCCTGATCTCTGCGACTTATAATGCAATAATCCGGCGCTTGAATAACCGCGCCCACTCACTTGGGCATAAATGATGATTCAATTTACACTTTATTCGCGCAGTTACTGCCATCTCTGTGATGACATGCTGGAGGAATTGCAGGCTTACAGCCCTGAGTTTGGCTTTACGGTGAATGTGCTTGACGTCGATCAGGATGATGAACTGCTGGCCCTGTATGATGAACTGGTGCCAGTTCTGGTCGGACAGAAAGAAGGCCAGAGCCAGCAAAGAATCTGCAATTACTATCTAGACCCCGCCGCATTGAAAGCGTTTTTCCATGCGTGATACAGCACCCGGTTTATCCCTGTTTGATTACGACAATGAAGTGATTTGCGGCGTGGATGAAGCTGGCCGTGGCCCGCTGGCAGGGCCGGTGATGGCTGCTGCTGTCATCCTTGACCCGAATCGTCCCATTCAGGGCTTGCGTGATTCCAAAAAGCTGAGTGAAGCAAAACGTGAGCAACTGGCAATGGAAATCAAGGAACATGCCCTGGCCTGGTGCATAGCAGAATGCTCGGAACAAGAGATTGATGAACTCAATATCCTGCAGGCGACCATGCTGGCCATGCGCCGTGCGGTGGAAGGCCTGGCGGTTGTGCCAACGCTGGCGCTGATAGACGGTAATCGCTGCCCTGTCATGGCGATACCTTCAGAAGCCATCGTCAAAGGCGATGACAAGGTGGCTGCGATCTCTGCTGCATCCATACTGGCAAAAACGGCGCGTGATCAGGTTTTGATGGAGTTACATGCACAATATCCGCAATATGCACTGGATCAGCATAAGGGGTATCCAACAGCCCTGCATCTTGAGCGACTGCGTGAACATGGGGTATCGCCCATACATAGAAAATCTTATGCGCCGGTACGGGCTTTAATCAAATAAATGAAATCGATCACTTCTCGCGAAAATCCCCTCTATAAAGAGTTCAAACACCTGGCCACCAGCTCTCAAGCCAGGCGCAAGGCTGGCCGTACCCTGCTTGACGGTGTTCACCTGTGTGAAGCATATCTGCAGCATCTGGGGCTTCCTCAATGCTGTATCGTTTCCGAAGACAGCATGCATCATCCGGAAGTTATGACCATCCTTGGTAATATAGAAAATACCGGAACGCAATGTATCAGCCTGCCTGATACGCTGTACAGGGCTCTGAGTCAGGTGGAGCATGGCGTTGGGCTGATGTTTATCATTGCCACGCCTTCGCCGGAGTTTCCTGCAATATTGACGACGTCTTCCGTTGTGCTCGACAATCTGCAAGACCCGGGAAATCTTGGGTCCATACTGCGCAGCGCCGCCGCTGCCGGCATCAAAAACGTCTTTTGCAGTCATGGCACAGCTTTCGCTTGGTCACCCAAGGTCATGCGTGCAGGCATGGGAGCACATTTTCTGCTCAATATCTTTGAAAATGTTGATTTGTCAGCACTACTTGTAACTGCGCGTATCCCTGTCCTGGCCACCAGCTCGCATACCCGCCAGACGATTTATCAAACCAGGCTGGACCAGGACGTGGTCTGGCTGTTTGGTCATGAAGGGCAGGGAGTCTCAGCTGAACTGATGGCATTGGCGACAGAAACTGTAACCATACCGCAGCAGGCTGCGATAGAGTCATTGAATGTAGCTGCCAGTGCTGCCATTTGCTTTTTTGAGCAGGTGAGGCAGCAACTGAGTGGGATGCATTAATCGGGTCCTAATTAAACGGGTCCTAGTAGATCCTTACGTCGGATTTGATTTCCTGCAAAATTGTCGTTGATATCTCTTCTATCGATTTTGCGGTAGACGACAGCCAGCGTATGCCTTCGCGCTTCATCATCAGTTCTGCTTCATTGACTTCATAGCGGCAGTTTTCCAGCGAAGCATATTTGCTGCCGGGGCGGCGTTCATTGCGAATCTCGGACAAACGCTCTGGCGCGATGCTCAAGCCAAAAATCTTTCCCTTGAATTCGGGCAGGGCAGACGGCAGTTTGCCGCGTTCAAAGTCATCGGGGATCAAGGGATAATTTGCTGCCTTGATTCCATATTGCATGGCCAGGTACAGGCTCGTTGGCGTCTTGCCTGAGCGTGACACACCAACCAGGATCACATCAGCAGTCGACAGGTTCTTGTTTGACTGCCCATCATCATGTGCCAAGGAGAAATTGATCGCTTCTATCCGGTTTTTGTATTCTTCCGAGTCAGCAATATTGTGACTGCGTCCTATGGTGTGCGTGGATTTGATACCTAACTCTTGTTCCAGAGGGGAGACAAAAGTTTGTATCAAATCCATGTGCATGCCCTTGGACTTGAATACCACACCAGCCAGGTCTGTCTTTACCAATGTGGAAAATATGATGGGTCGGTTGCCATCTGCAATAAAAGCATCATTGATACGGCGCACCGCATCATGGGCTTTTTCAAGGGTATCGATAAATGGCAGGCGAACTTGTTTGAATTTCAAGTCAAACTGGGTCAATACCGAGTGCCCAAAGGTTTCAGCCGTGATCCCCGTGCCATCAGATACAAAGAAAACAGTACGATTTGCTGCAGGGCGGGCATGTAGGGGGGTATCTGACATGATAAATTTATATGATTGTTAAATGATTCTTTGCGCCATATTCAAGACAGACTGATACTCTTGGCAACAAAAAAGACTGCAAATTCTTGTTCTGGTTGGATAAATCTTGCAGGACACAATGTAAAATGCTGCAACAGCATGTCATACGTAGCTCGCCTCAAGAATAACAAAAAAACAGTGAGATACGAAGCAAGACGACATTAAACAGCAAAGATTTCTTACCATCAAAAAGAGGTTGTTATGTCCAACGCAGCAAATACCGAAGCAACTTATGTTGCCTCGTTTGAGCATTTACGCATGACGGATGTTGAGTCCGTCGGCGGAAAAAATGCATCCTTAGGTGAAATGATCAGCCAGCTGGCAACCGCCGGCGTACGTGTGCCAGGTGGCTTTGCCACTACGGCACAGGCTTTCCGTGATTTCCTGACACATAGTATTGATGGCGGCCTGCCACTGGAAACACGCATTGCCGATCGTCTCGAACATCTGAATATTGACGATGTCAAAGAGCTGGCAAAAGCCGGTGCTGAAATCCGTCAATGGATCATAGATACGCCTTTTCAGCCGCGCCTGCTAAAGGAAATAGAGGAGTTCTACAACAAGCTGGTCGCTGATTCCACTGCCGAGATGTCATTTGCTGTGCGCTCTTCTGCTACAGCCGAAGATTTGCCTGATGCCTCGTTTGCAGGCCAGCAAGAGACTTTCTTGAATGTTGTCGGAATTGACAATATTCTGGAAGCAATGAAACACGTATTTGCCTCACTGTATAACGACCGGGCGATTTCCTACCGTGTCCATAAAGGCTTTACCCATGCTGAAGTGGCACTGTCTGCCGGTGTGCAGCGCATGGTGCGTTCTGACCTTGGGGCTGCAGGAGTCATGTTCACGATAGATACAGAGTCTGGTTTCAAGGACGTAGTTTTCATTACTTCAAGCTATGGCCTGGGCGAAACCGTGGTGCAGGGGGCTGTTAATCCTGATGAATTCTATGTCCACAAGCCTATGCTGGAGCAGGGCAAATTGCCGGTCATACGCCGCAATATTGGCTCCAAGCTCATCAAGATGGAATTTACCGGTGAGGCCAAGGCTGGTCGTTCGGTTAAGACTGTCGATGTGCCAGTGGAATTGCGTAACCGTTATTCCCTTAATGATACTGAAGTCGTGGAGTTGGCTAAATACGCGACCATTATCGAGAAACATTACGGACGTCCAATGGACATCGAATGGGGCAAGGATGGCCGTGACGGCAAGCTGTACATCCTGCAAGCACGCCCGGAAACAGTCAAGTCCCAGCAAAAACATACTGATGCACAGCAGCGTTTCAAACTCAAGGGCAGTGGCACCGTACTGGTGTCTGGCCGTGCGATTGGCCAGAAAATTGGCGCAGGCCGCGTGCGTGTCATTCACGATCCTTCCGAGATGGAAAGAGTGCAGCCAGGCGACGTTCTGGTAGCCGACATGACTGATCCTAACTGGGAACCAGTGATGAAGCGCGCTGCCGCTATCGTCACCAACCGTGGTGGCCGTACTTGCCACGCAGCGATTATTGCCCGTGAACTTGGCGTGCCTGCTGTGGTCGGTTGTGAAGATGCAACTGATGTGCTGAAAGACGGCACTCTGGTCACAGTGTCTTGTGCTGAAGGCGATGAAGGCAAGATTTACGATGGCTTGCTTGAAACAGAAGTGACCGAAGAAGTACGTGGCGAGTTGCCCAAGCTGCCTTTGAAGATCATGTTGAACGTAGGTAATCCACAACTGGCATTTGACTTCCAGTCGGTACCCAACGAAGGTGTGGGTCTGGCACGTCTGGAATTCATCATCAATAACAATATTGGTGTACACCCGAAAGCGATTCTGGAATACCCGAATATTGACGCTGACCTGAAAAAAGCAGTGGAATCCGTTGCCCGCGGACACGCTTCGCCCAGGGCATTCTATGTTGACAAGCTGGCGGAAGGCGTTGCCACCATTGCTGCTGCATTCTGGCCCAAGAAGGTTATTGTTCGTCTGTCTGACTTCAAGTCAAATGAATATAAGAAGCTCATAGGCGGCTCCCGTTACGAGCCCGATGAAGAGAATCCTATGCTGGGTTTCCGAGGCGCTGCCCGCTATCTGGCGCCAGACTTTGCCGAGTCTTTCGAAATGGAATGCCAGGCAATGAAGCGCGTGCGCAATGACATGGGTTTGACCAATGTTGAAATCATGGTTCCTTTTGTACGCACGCTGGGACAGGCTGAAAAAGTCGTCAATCTGTTGGCAAAAAATGGCTTGAAGCGTGGTGAGAACGGCCTGCGCCTGATCATGATGTGTGAAGTGCCTTCCAATGCCATTCTGGCAGAAGAGTTCCTGCAATTCTTTGATGGTTTCTCTATTGGTTCGAATGATCTGACGCAGTTGACTCTGGGCCTGGACAGGGATTCCGGCATGGAGTTGCTGGCCGCTGATTTTGATGAGCGTGATCCGGCGGTTCGTGCCTTGCTTTCTCGGGCTATTGCTGCCTGTCGCAAACTTAACAAGTATGTTGGCATTTGTGGTCAGGGGCCATCTGATCATCCGGACTTCGCCGAATGGCTGATGAAGGAAGGAATAGAATCCATTTCACTGAACCCAGATTCAGTCATTGATACCTGGCAGAAACTGGCGGCTGCTGGTAAATAAATAGTTTGTCTTTGCCGAAAAACGGGAATCTGCTCATAAAGCGATTCCCGTTTTTTCTTGTTGGTGCGCCGCAACATAAATCAGTTTTTGCCCTTGTTTTTTCTAAAAATCGGACTAGACTACGGGTGTCGAAACTTAAGAAAAAGAAAATCAATACTTCAACAAAATTCCTGAAAAAGCCCTCTTTACCGGACAGGTAAAGAGGGCTTTTTTGTGAGTAAATTTTTGTGACGATTACCGATGAAAAAAACAAATATGTCATAGAGAATGCAGCAGTAGTACAGTGAATAGAGACAAAACTAATAAGGAGAATAAGAAAATGAACGGATGGATGATGTGGTCAGTGTTGGCAGGTGTCGTTGTGATACTGGAATTGTTTACAGGTACGTTTTACTTGTTGATGGTCGCTCTTGGACTGATGGCTGGCGCAATTGCCGCTTTTCTTCAGTTTGGTGGCGTGGCGCAGGCGATTGTTGCTTCTTTGGTCGGGTCAATAGCGGCAATTGCACTCCGGAAAAGCAAGTATGGCACTTTGCATCGCAAGGATGCCTCACGTGACCCTAATGTCAATATGGATATAGGGCAAAGTTTGCAGGTTGATGAATGGAAGGATCTGGGGAATGGCAAGTATGGTGCGCGCGCCATGTATCGCGGCGCCATGTGGGACGTAGAGTTACAGCACTCGGCTGGCTATCCCGGTGCTTATGTGATTGAAGAAATACAAGGTAGCCGCTTGATTGTGAAGCCGTCTTAAAAGAGAAATAAAAGTCAGTTGATTGACGTCAATATAAAACGATCTGAATAACAATAAAGGTAAAAATATGGAAAGCTTAGGTACAGTCGCCCTGGTGTTACTCGTGCTGGGTATCGTGTTTATCTTCAAGACTATCAATGTCGTGCCGCAGCAGCATGCCTGGGTGGTCGAGCGTTTGGGTAAATATCATGCCACGCTGGGGCCGGGTTTGAATATCGTGGTGCCCTTCGTTGATCGCATCGCCTACAAGCACATCCTGAAAGAAATTCCGCTGGATGTGCCGCCACAGGTATGCATCACCAAGGATAATACGCAATTGCAGGTGGATGGTATCCTGTATTTCCAGATTACCGATGCAATGCGCGCTTCTTATGGCTCATCTAACTACATCTCTGCGATTACTCAGTTGGCACAAACAACCTTGCGTTCAGTCATCGGCAAGATGGAGCTCGACAAGACATTTGAAGAGCGTGATCACATCAATACCGCCATCGTCAATGCGATTGATGAATCGGCAGCCAACTGGGGTGTCAAGGTGTTGCGTTATGAAATCAAGGATCTGACACCACCAAAAGAGATCTTGCATGCCATGCAGGCACAGATTACTGCTGAGCGTGAAAAGCGCGCCCTGATTGCAGCATCTGAAGGTCGTAAGCAGGAGCAGATCAATATCGCGACCGGTGAGCGTGAAGCCTCAATTGCCAAATCGGAAGGTGAAAAACAGGCATCAATCAATCGTGCGCAAGGTCAGGCGGCTGCCATCCTGGCGATCGCCGAAGCCAGTGCAGAAGCAATACGCAAAACTGCTGCCGCGATTCAGTCGCCAGGCGGCGCTGATGCGGTCAACCTGAAGGTTGCTGAGCAATATGTGGGGGCATTTGGCAATCTTGCCAAAACCAATAACTCAATTATTGTTCCTGCTAATCTTGGTGACATGAGCGGTCTGATTGCCACTGCCATGCAAGTTGTCAAATCTCAAAAACCTGCCGTCACTGAGTCTCCACGACGACCCGTCTGATCTGAGCGAAAAGGGTGTGACAGACCCTTCGCTACTCCCTGAATGAATCAAGGCAGCAGTGCCGGCATCCACCAGATGCCGGCTGAGCCGCCGCATTTCCGAAAACATCGGATTTAACTCAAGAAGAGGCTTTATATGTTTCCCGTTATTCTGGCAGTTGTCGTACTCGTCATTATTCTGTTGTTGTACACCAGTAATGTGCTGGTCTATATCTCGAATGAAAAAATAGGTATCGTTGAAAAAAAATGGTCTGCGAGCGGTTCTGTCGAGCATGGTTTCATTGCGCTCAATGGTGAAGCTGGCTTCCAGCCGGAAGTCTTGCGTGGTGGCTTTCATTTATTCTTTCCCTTCCAGTACGCCATCCACAGGCATGACCTGGTGACAATACAGCAGGGCACGCTCGCCTATGTATTTGCGCGTGATGGCCAGGCCATGGCGCCGACGCAAAACCTGGCCTGCAACAAAACCGCCAACGACTTTACCGACGTTCGTGCCTTTCTGACGGGCGGCGGTCAAAAAGGTTTGCAGCGTAAAATCCTGCGTGAAGGTACTTATGCCATCAATCTCGCACAATTCGTTGTGCTGACTGCTGAGCGCGTATATGCCTTGCCCCTGCCAGGCGATGGCAATGTCAATCGTGAGGGCGTGGTCGTTGGTCAGTTGGCAGAAATGCTTGATGAATTACGCCTGCGCAATGGCTTTTTGCCATTGGTGATACGTGACGATAAACTAGCCGTTATTACGACACATGAAGGGCAGTCTTTGCCTGAAGGTACCATCGTCGCCCCTGTTGTTGGCGCTGATCCGCATGAAAACCGCAGCTATCATCATGATTTCCAGAACCCTGAAGTCTTTATCGAGGCAGGTGGTTACAAGGGGCGCCAGTTGCAGGTACTGGTGGAGGGTACTTATTATCTGAATGCACGCTTTGCCACATTCGAGATCGTTGAAAAGCGGGTAGTGCCGGTCGGTTATGTCGGTGTAGTGGTCTCATATACGGGCAAGGCAGGTAATGACGTGACCGGTGACTCTTACCGTCATGGCGAACTGGTCGGTAGTGACGAAAAAGGTGTGCAGGTAACACCGCTGTTACCCGGTAAATACGCATTGAACCCGTATGCGAAACGGGTGATTGATGTGCCAACCACCAACTTTATCCTGAAGTGGCAGTCTGGCCAGGTTGGTTCACATGAGCTGGACAAGCACCTGAGCGAAGTCTCACTGATCACCAAGGATGCTTTCGAGCCTGACCTGCCTTTGTCGGTAGTCGTCAATATAGACTATAAAATGGCGCCGCTGGTGATACAACGATTTGGCGATATCCAGAAGCTGGTAGAACAGACACTGGATCCTATGGTGGCTGCGTATTTCAAGAATATCGGCCAGGGCAAAACCTTGATCGAACTGTTGCAGGAGAGGTCGGATATCCAGGAGCGCGCCAAAGCCGAGATGCGGAAGAACTTTGAGGGCTATAACCTGACACTCAATGAAGTGCTGATTGGTACACCCAGGGCAAAGACCGGTGATACCCAGATCGAAGTCATCCTCAAGCAATTGCGTGAGCGCCAGGTATCGAGAGAACAACTGGAAACTTACAAAACCAAGGAAACAGCAGCCGTGCAGGAACGTATCCTGCGTGAAGCTGAAGCCAGGGCCAAGCAGCAGACATCGATCACCGAATCGGAACTGGCTGTGAAAATTGCCGAGAACCAGGGTAGCGCCGCTGTACAAAAAGCCATCAAGGCGGCGGAAGAGGCCCGTCAGGTGGCCTCTGGTGCAGCCGACGCCAAACGGACATTGGCCAATGCCGAAGCCTTCCAGATCCAGCAAATTGGTGAGGCTCAGGCCAAGGCAACACAATTGAATGTCGAAGCCTATGGCGGCCCTGAATTGCAATTCCAGCAAACTGTCTTGCTCCGTTTTGCTGAGGCGATAGAGAAGGGACATATCGCCATGGTGCCCAGCATACAGACGGGTGGGGGTGCAGCAAGTTCAGCAGTTGACGCCTTTCTGGCTCTCGCTGCAAAAGATTTGCTCAATAAAGGCAATCAGGTAACAACTGTCAGTACAAACTGATAGAGGCCGGGAGAAACTCATTCCAGGAGAGATTCCTGGAATGAGTTTTTCATTTCATGTGAGTGTATCACTGGCAAAAGTGAAGTTTTCAATTTGATGGAATAATGGCTGGTACGTACTTTACCTCTTTCCGATTCCAGAAATGGTGTTGACATGACCGAATTAATCGACGATTTCAAGAATAAGCTGCTGCAGATAGCGGATGGTGAGCGTGCTATAGCCATGCGTGCCTATATGAAGAATCACTTTGATTTTCTAGGCATACCAGCGCCTGACAGACGTAAGGTTTGTGCTGATGGTATCAAAAAACTGAAAACAGCCAGTGCTGATGAATTGATCGCGCTGGCAAACAGCCTGTGGGCCAGCAAGGAGCGTGAATACCAGTACCTGGCTGTCGATATCCTGGCAAAGCATTATCGTAAGCTGCGCTTTGATGACCTGCCTGCTTTGCTGCAACTGGTGCAAAAAAAATCATGGTGGGATACCGTGGACGGCCTTGCCGGTGTCATCGGAGACCTTTTGCGTCAGCATCTGAGTGAGGGGCAGCGAGTACAGCAAGCCATGGACGCTGCCTTGCTACACCCGGATTTTTGGGTGAGACGCATAGCCATCTTGCATCAATTGGGGTGGCGTGAGTTGACTGATGTTGACAGGTTATTTCGTTACTCACTTGCTTTGGCTGATGAGAAAGAATTTTTCATCAGGAAAGCATCAGGTTGGGCTTTGCGTGATTACGCCTGGCACGATCCGACCAGAATCCGCGTTTTTTTAAATGAACATAAAGACAGGCTATCTGCATTGACTTACCGAGAAGCCAGTAAAAACCTGACCAGGTTGGGGTCTTAACTTTCAAATAAACGTCGAGAAAAACCACAGGCGACAAACAACAGGGCGGGAATTTGCAATATGATATCGGGTCGTCCCTGATACTGTAGTTGTTTGCATTTGCCCAATGAAACTCCATAAACTTATTCTTTCCATTCTTGCTGTTACTGGCCTGGCTACTGGTGCTTATTTCGTCAGTCAAAAAACAGGTTCGCAAGCGAATACGCAATCTGCTTCAGTGCAATCTACTGGGAGAAATGACTTTGATTCTGCCAAACTGCCAGATGATTTGAATTCCTTACTGGTTGGCTATCGCAAAATCATCGTCTTGCTGGCAGATGAGAAAAAGCTGACAAGCAAGGAGCATGAAGAGGCAAACAGGGTGGGGCAGGCCCTGTTTCATGAGAACCTGGTCAGGCTCAATAATCTTGACACCTACTTTGACAAGGCAAAGGCTGCTCACGCAAGTCAGCGTGAAGCTGCGTTTGACAATATCCTGAGTTATATAGAGTCTGGAGAAGATCTTTACGACGCTGATCGCCTGGCCTTCAGGGAGGTGCTGGTGAAAATGCAAAAACTCATCGCCACTGAACAGACCTTGCCTTCGATTAAACTGCACAAGCGTGTCAGTGACGATCTGAACGCACTGGGTGAAATTGAAAAAGAATATGACAAAGAACTGAAAGAGATTTTTTCCCGTTTTGAGTCACGTTCCATAGAATTGAAACGTGAGCGCTGGGACGATTACATCGCCAAACTACGCAAGCTGTATAACCGTGAGCAGATATTGAAAGACTACGGTTTTATCCTGCCTTATCCGGAAAAACCTGGTAAAACCGACGACAAGGAAAAAGAAATCTTTGGTCAGGGCTTGCCACCTAAAACAGTAGTGCTGACCTTTGATGACGGCCCACATGCCACCTATACCGATGAAATTGCCGCCATACTCAAGCAATATAATGTGCCTGGCGTGTTTTTCCAGGTAGGCAAGAATGTGGGCAGCATCAACGCACAGGGTAAGGAACTACTCAATAAAAATGCAGAGACCAGTAAAAAACTCTTGAATGCAGGTCATGTATTGGCCAATCACAGCTTTAGCCATGCCCTGCTGTCCAAAGAGAGCGGCGACAACCTGAATGCGGAAATTGAACAGACGGATAAATTGCTCAAAGCCATTGACCCCGCTCGTTCAGCCTTGTTCCGCTTCCCTTATGGGGCAAAGAACAAGGAGGGCATGCAAATCCTGAGCAAGCTTGGTCTGCGCTCTGTCATGTGGAATATTGATTCCCTGGACTGGGCCGATCCTGTTCCCAATTCCATCGCTGGTCGCGTACTAGGCACCCTGGAAAAGGAGCAACGTGGCATCATACTTTTCCATGACATCCATGAACGTACCGTCAAAGCCCTGCCTCTGGTACTCGACAAACTGATTGCCGATGGTTACAGCTTTGCTTCCTGGGATGGCAGTGACTTCAAAATTGCCAAGGCTGGCAAAGCTACACCAGAAAAGGTCAGCATTACTACAGACTATCAGAACAGCTGGGCCATCGTGATCGGTATAAACGACTATGTCAAATGGCCCAAGCTGCAATACGCCGTGCAGGATGCCAATGCGATTCGCGAAACCCTGATCACTCGCATGGGGTTTTCTGGTGACAAGGTATTGACGTTGACCAATGCTGACGCGACCCGGAATAACATTCTGGCGCTATTCCATGAAAAACTCGGACATGGCCAGCTCAAGAAAGATGACAGGGTATTTGTATTTTTCGCCGGTCATGGCGCAACCAGAAAACTGAGCTCCGGCCGCAATCTTGGTTATATCATCCCGGTCGATTCAGACCCGGAACAAGTGTCCATCGATGCCATCCCCATGACAGATTTGCAGAATATTGCTGAAAGCCTCAATGCCAAGCACATCCTGTTCGTGATGGATGCCTGTTATAGCGGCCTTGGATTGACGCGCGGTGGCGGTACCAGCGCCTTCCTGCGTGAGAATTCCAAGCGCCTGGGCAGGCAGATGCTGACAGCAGGTGGCGCTGACCAACTGGTGGCTGATGGCGGTCCAAATGGTCACTCCGTCTTTACCTGGACCTTGTTGCAAGCCTTGAGCGGCAAGGCAGACATGAATGGTGACGGCATGATCACGGCCACCGAACTGGCTGCCTATATAGCGCCGGCAGTATCGAGTGTGTCGCAACAGACTCCGGCATTTGGCAGCCTGCCTGGCTCTGAAGGTGGTGAGTTTGTATTTGAAATGCATAGTGAAGGTGAGTTTCTGAGCGCCAAGACCAATCAGTTATCTGCCGAAGCCATCGCCCTCAATAACAAACTTGACGGTGCAACCGCCAAGGCTGGCGGGGATGCACCTATCGTGATCAAAAACCTCAACGGTGGAGATCAGAAAATCGCAGCGCCAAAAATGGTTGATGCCTCTTCCCGCCAATTGGCCCAGCGCGCCAATGAGCATGGTCTTCAGCTTTATAAAGAAAAACAATATGCGCAGGCGGAAGCAGCCTTCACTGAAGCTCTCAAGCACAGGCCCGACTTTGGCCTGGCGGCCAACAATCTGGGTTTTGTCTATTTCAAGCAGCAGAAATATGCAGAAGCTGCGCGCTGGTTTGAGAATACGCTGCAAATAGATCCCTCGCGTGCGATTGCTTACCTGAACCTGGGTGACGCCAGGGCGCTGCAAAATGAAAATGAAAAGGCGAAGAAAGCCTATACCAGTTTCCTTGAGTTATCGCCAAACAGCCCAAATGCCAACTATGTCAAGGAAGCTTTAAAAAAATTGAATTGAGACAGTTGAAAAAATAGAAAATCAAGACAGCTATAAATCAGGAATAATTCAGGAATAAGAATGAATGGCGTAACATTGAAAGCAATCCGCAGCTTGCTGCATTTTAGTCAGCATGAGGCTGCCGAGCTAATCGGTGGTGTCTCGCAACGTAGCTGGAGCAGCTGGGAAGCCGGAGAGCAAAAGATTCCGCAAGATGTGATATCAATGGTCAATTATTTGTTGAGTTGTCGCAAAAAGGCAATTGCCGACACACAGGCAGCGATAAAAACCCATTACCAGCAAATGCCGGCAGGCGTAAGTAAAAAACCGATCGCGCTGGTCTGGTATGATAGTTTTGAAGATTGGTGCACCTTGCCTTATCGTGAATCGATTATGTGGCGACCCCAGCAATCTGTAGTGGCACATCTGATTTCGATAGAAAACTGCAGTGTCATACAGTTTGATGCCAATGCCTATGGCAACTGGCTGGGGCGACGCGCAGACAGTGATTCCATGCGCAATCAATGGGCGGATGAACAGGTGCCTGCCTGATCACTGAGATTATGGCAGGGCAGTCGCGACTTTTACTTAACGCTGGTGTTGCCTACCTTTGCCCTATGCTGGTTTCACCAAACAAGTTTTTAAGATCGCGTGGCTGTGAGCGCCAGTACTGACGCGGCGCATCCACCGACGCTCCCAGTGCTGCAGCGGCATGCCAGGGCCAGTGCGGATCATATAGAATTCCCCGGGCGATACCTATTGCATCAGCCTGTCCGGCTGAGATAATTTCTTCAGCCTGTTGTGCATCGGTAATCATACCAACAGCAATCACGGGTATGTCGACATCTCGTTTGATTGCTTCTGCCAGATGGACTTGATAACCGGGTCCTACAGGGATTTTCTGTGCCGGTGAAACGCCGCCGCTTGATACGTGAATAAAGTCGCAACCACGCTCCTGCAAATTTTTTGCGAATTGCCTGCTTTGTGCGACATCCCAGCCGCCTTCTACCCAGTCGGTGGCCGAAATACGTACGCCAACTGTCATCTTTTTATGGGAAACGGCAGCACGAACTGCGTCAAACACTTCAAGCGGGAAGCGCAAGCGATTTTCCAGCGGCCCGCCGTAGGCGTCAGTGCGTTGATTCGATATCGGCGACAGGAATTGATGCAATAAATAGCCGTGGGCTGCATGTAACTCTATCGCATCCAGGCCAAGGCGTTCTGCACGTATGGCGGCATCGACAAAGGCCTGTTTGATACGCATCAAGCCGGCTTCATCCAATGCCAGTGGTGCGCGCTCACCCTGGGCATGGGGCAGGGCGGAAGGCGCGGCCATCTGCCAGCCGCCATTTTCGATGGCGATCAACTGACCACCATCCCATGGCGCCTGGCTGGATGCCTTGCGACCGGCATGACCCAGTTGTATGACAAGGGGCATGGTCGAATGCCTTCGTACGGCGGTGATGACTGTCGCCAATGCAGCCTCATTTTCATCTGACCACAAGCCAAGGTCGCCTGGAGAAATGCGACCTATGGATTCAACCGCCGTCGCTTCCAGTATCAGCATGCCGGCACCAGACAGGGCAAGCTGACCCAAATGTATCAGATGCCAGTCTGTGGCATTGCCATCAACAGCAGAGTATTGGCACATGGGTGCGATGATGATGCGGTTTTTTAACTTCAGTGGTCCAAGTTGGAGTGGCGAGAATAGGGCGCTCATAAAATTCCTGGCTGTGTGGCTAACGAAAAACCTGTCAATCATTATGCCTGTACGATCGAATTACTGCAGGCTACGGTATGAGCAGGCTACAGTTCATTCAATCTCTTGTACTAGCGCCTTGATTTTGGTGGCTTTTTCAAAATGGTCCAGTTTGTTTTCCATGATCCACCATGTAGCCGCTTCCATCAACAATTCAGGATCATCGTTTTTATTGGCAAAGAAAGCGTAAAACGACAAGCCGACGTTTTCACCCTTTTGTCTGATTTTTTGATCGCAGATTTCGATGATCTTATTTTTTAAGACACTTTGCATTCTTGGGTATTACCTTGATCTAATGTGAATTGACTCATTCTTTCATCCGCAAATAATGCAGACAACGATAGTAAGAGGCTATATGCAATGCCTGAGAAAATTGGCCCTCTTGGATTTTTTTTCCAACATCGGCAATTGGCAGGAAATTAAATTGAATGTCTTCGGATACATCCAGATTTTGACTTCCTGCAGAACTTATTTCTTCAGCCAGAAAAACATGGATTGTGCTTGTTTGTCGTGCCGGATTTGTGAACATACGTCCAATAGTCGTCCATTTATTGGCAATGTAAGAGGTTTCTTCTCTTAATTCTCTTTGCGCAGCAGCAAGCGGTGTTTCGCCATGATTCAGGGCTCCTCCCGGTAATTCCAGGCATGTCCGCCCAACCCCGTGACGATACTGGGTGACTGTCAATACCTGGCTTTGCTCGTTGACGGCAAAGATATGTACGTTGTCAGGTTCATCTATAACGTAGTAAGGATCAATCATTTGACCATTTGAGAGTTGGCATTGGTCCGCACGCAGTTTTAGCCATTGGTCGGTGATCAAGATGGAGGATTTAATGATTTTCCAGTTATCCATTCGTATTTGCGGCAACAAGCCATGATCGATTTAGAGCGTATGATTTTATACAGTGCCATTGACTTTGGCAGACATGGGCCCATTTGCTTCATATCCAGCGAGCTTGGTAACGACATGCCAGCTTCCTGGCAGTTGCTTGCTCATCACGCTTGGGCAATGTGGCAAAGAATACTTCACTTTTTTGCTTATGCAGATAATTTCTGTGAGATTCTACAATGACTTGGCTTTTACTTTTTGTAGCTGTTTTTGTCTTCGGCATTTTTCTTATACCCAAAATGCGCTTGCGGCATGTGCTTGCCCAGGCCTTCCCTTTAAATTATTCAAAGATATTGCGAAAAAACCTGCCGGCTTACTCTCGCATGCCGACTGATTTGCAGATGCAATTAAAACGCCGCATACGTCAATTTCTCTATCAAAAGACTTTTGTAGGGTGTGGTGGCCTGGTCATTACTGACGAGATCAGGGTGACCATAGCCGGTAAGGCTTGTTTGTTGCTATTGAATCGCAATTCTGATGTTTTCCCCCAGTTGACGCATGTATTGGTATACCCATCTGCATTTGTCGCACCTAGGCAGCAGATGAATGCCGGTGGTGTGGTTACACATACCAATCAGGGCCTGAGCGGGGAATCATGGAGTGATGGTCGCGTGATACTGGCATGGGATCAGTCTGCAAATAACCCTAAGACAGAGGCCCTTGGGCAAGATGTTGTATTGCATGAGTTTGCTCATCAACTTGATAGTGAAACTGGTTCCGTCAATGGTGCACCAGCATTGAAGAATGCAGCTTCTTATCGCGTTTGGTCACAAGTGATGGGGCAGGAGTTTGAGCAACTGCAACTGGCGACCGAGCACGGCGCTCCAACTGTTATCGATCCATATGGAGCTACCAGTCCTGCAGAATTTTTTGCCGTTACAACAGAAGCGTTTTTCAAAAAGAGTACAGAGTTGGCCTGCGCGCATCCTGCACTATTTGAGCAGTTGAGAGGCTTTTACTGTGTAGACCCAAGAGATTGGGTTTAGCTGAGATCGTAAAAATTACTCTGATGGGTTTGAAATTGAACGATAAAATATGTCATAAAAAAACAAATTTATTCATTTGATGCTTATATTTGTCATTAATTACTTGTTATATATAAAAATTTGTGTCAAGATAATCTGACTGATTTAGTTGATGAGAATACCGTATCGTGAAACACACTGACAAAACAATTGCTCAACAAAGTTTGCGTCTGATGACGTCAATATTGACGTCTGTGGCTGAATTTATCCGTAATCATGTGACTGTCTTGGATAGTGGCGGGGTGGCGCCCCCTGGTATGGTCATAGCGGAGCCCGCATGCTTCCGGGCACAAGGCGCGGATGTTTGTGAAACTGGAAATCTGGGCCATGCATTTTATTGGACAAAAATAGTCGACATCCGAGGGGCTAACCCCTGACACTGTGGAAGCACTGCCAGTGCTTCCACAATGAAAGTTGTAAAGCCCGGATGCCTGTAAAGCTCCGGGCTTTTTTTATGAGGTTTTCAAAACCAGGTTTTGGAAACCCAGCAGTGAAACCCGCCATGAGGCGGTCGTGCCGGGAAACACCGGATAACACGGGATTCTTTAACAATTTGGGAAGAACGATGACGAGCTCTTTATTCATTCCATTTCAAATGGGTTGAATAAAGAGAAAGTCTGATCAACTCACACAAATGCCTATGTGATTATTCGCGGCATTTCAAAAGACTGCTGATTTCAGTTTTCTTTTGAAATGAAGAGTCTGTTGCTGTGTTTGCCTGGCAATCATCAGTAATGCTTCATTTGTAGGAGGTTATATATTGCGATTTCACTATTCTGAAAGAATAATATGGTTGCCTTGGACGCAGATTGATTTCTGCTCCCTGAAATGATAAAAACAATAGCAAAAAAGTAAAAAAAGATGTTTATGATTTATTGGTCTATCTGTATTGATGGACAAAAGCAGGCTTGTCTCAAAGAGTTTGCTCAAGAAGACATGACCATGGCTTTGCAATTTGCCGAATCCTTGCGTGCGCAGCAACGTCAGGGTCAGGCATTGAGCCATATAACGATGGCATGTGAAAACCCGAATTCAGTAGGCCATGCGGGTGTGGCAGATGTTGCGCCCGGATATGCATGGAAAAAACGACGTTGATCAATACCTGGTTGCCTGAGTGGTCTAAAGGCGCAGTCTGCAAAACTGTTGTTCGTCGGTTCGAATCCGGCACCAGGTTCTTGCCTGCATTCAGTGCGCGCTTGCATGAAATGCTAATTTGCGGCAGTACAGCATGAAAAAATCACAAGACTTGTGTGCTCTTGCAGAGTGGGGTTCGTACCGTGTCTTTTGGCAATTGCAGAGCGTGACAGCCTTGGCGAGTGGTCGGTATGCAACATGCATTGATGCTGATTCCAGTGCCCCACTTCAATGGATAATCAGAGTATATTCAAATAGTTCTATTTGATATGCTTATACAGCTCATTCTTCCCAAATTGAAAAACATCCCATCAAAACAGGTGATGTATGCAACAAATATTGGTATTGGATATCGCAGGAATACCCTATGACTGGATAAGCCAGAATGACGCTGCCAGTCACTACGCCGCAAACAAGGTAGCGTGGGAACTGGGGGACCAGGTATTCTTGCTGCGCGGCGGATACAACAAAAATGGCGAGCAATCGAAAATTGCTATTCGCCCCATTATCTCCATTCGTAGTAATGATGGATTGGCAAAAAATAAGCGTCACCATATCCCTTTGGGGGATGGTAACCGCCTGCTGTATGCGCGTGATAAATATATCTGTGCGTATTGTGGGGAGCAATTTGCTTATCACGAACTGTCACGTGATCATGTACTGGCTACTTCTCGTGGGGGCAAAGACGTGTGGGAAAACTGTGTCACTGCCTGTCGTACCTGCAATCATGCCAAAGGCAATAAACTTGTCCATGATTTCAAGCCTTTGATTTATGTCCCTTATGCGCCATGTCGTTTTGAACACTTCATCTTGAGCGGAAGAAATGTAATCGCTGATCAGCTTGATTATTTGTCAGCAAAATTGCCACGACACAGTCGCTTGCTATAAATGTGCATGATTCATATCAGTATGATATCTATCAAAAAAAGAGGCTCAATCGGAGCCTCTTTTTTTTGATGAACTCTGATTCCATGCATCCATCTTGTCAATCAGATCAATAGAAACAAATTGTTAATTGTTTTATTACCATTTTAAAAAAATGCTACTATGTATGTGCTGAAAAGTGACATCCTTTTGCAATGATTGACTGATGATACTGGGAAACAATTTACACATATCTGTAAATTGGGTTCATGCCAGATCAGTGTATGAAATTGAGCGATTTGCTTTTGCCAGGAGTTCAAATGACATCATCACAAATGCAACCCCGCATTTTGATTGTTGACGATGAGACGGCACATTTGCAGGCGCTCTGCGAGCTTTTGCGTGACCACAATTACGAAACAACCGGCTTTTCCAATGGCACTGACGCAATCGCCACTTTACGTTCCAATACATTCGATTTACTCCTGACAGACCTGATGATGCCGGACCTGGACGGTATAGCCATGGTTGAATCAGCCCGCAGTATTGACCCAGATCTTGCCTGTATCGTGATGACCGGAGAGGGCAGTATCACTTCAGCAGTGAAAGCAATGAAGGTTGGTGCACTGGATTACATCATCAAGCCCTTCAAGATCTCATCCATACTACCTGTCCTGGTGCGTGCGATGGAAACCCGCCAGCTCAGAATCATGAACGCCAAACTTGAGCACCAGTTACGCGCTCACACGATAGAGCTGGTTGCGCTTAACAAGGATTTGGAGCAAGCACGTACGCAGGCCGAAGTTGCCAATCGTGCAAAATCTACTTTCTTGTCGAACATGAGCCATGAGTTACGCACGCCTTTGAATGCCATACTTGGCTTCGCCCAGATACTGGCGTCCGATACATTGACTACGTCACTGGAAGAGAAGAAGGAGTTCTCACGCCACATTGAAGAAGCCGGTAGCCACTTGCTGACGCTCATCAATGAAATACTGGATCTGGCAAAGGTGGAGTCGGGTGCGATGAAGCTTGCGCTTGAAGAGATCGCCATTGACGACGTGCTGGCGGAATGCAAAACCATGATAGAGCCACTTGCGCTCAAACGCGGCATCATGGTCAAATTTGCAGAGAACACCGGACTGACTGTGTATGCTGACCGCATACGGCTGAAACAGGTCTTGATCAATCTGCTGTCGAACGCCATCAAATATAATCGTGACCGGGGAACGGTCAGTATCCATTGCGCTATTGAGGGCGATGACCTTTGTATCAGAGTCGAAGATACCGGCGTAGGCTTGAGTGGGATTCAATTGCAAACCATCTTCCAGCCATTCAATCGCCTGGGACGAGAAGTGTTCAATGAAGAAGGTACCGGGATAGGGCTCTCACTGGTCAAGCACCTGGTAGAGGCTATGAAGGGCAGCATCGGTATCAATAGTCAGGTTGGTATAGGTAGTACGTTCTGGATAAAGTTTGCCAAAAGTGGCGCCGTACCATCCGTATCTGCCGTTACTGCTGATAGCGAGATGCGTGACAGGCCGGAAAAGAGAGAAAATGAGATACAAAAGTCATTGCTTTACGTCGAGGACAATCCAACCAATTTAAGACTGGTTGCCGAGCTGATACGCTTGCGTTCTGATCTTAGTTTGCTGACGGCAGCGGATGGCTTGCTTGGCATCGAACAGGCGAGGCTGCACATGCCGGACGTGATATTGATGGATATCAATTTGCCCGGTATTGATGGCATAGAGACACGCAGATTCTTGAGAGACGATCCCAAAACTTCCCATATACCCGTCATTGCATTGACAGCAAATGCCATGCCGGATGATTTGGAAAAAGGGGCCAAGGCTGGTTTTTTTCACTATCTGACAAAACCAATAGACATTGTTCAATTCAACACTGTAATTGATGACGCCTTGCAGTTTGCGGCAGATCAAAAGCTGAATTGATGCTAGCCTTGAATGCCATCTTGAATTTGCATTACCAGGTATTGCCAGCATTTTCGTCTTGTTCTCATCTTTTTCTTGAAAGGGATCGCCATGGAACCGATAATTGCAACTGATCTTAAACAGATAGATCGCTGGCAAAAAAATCGACAAAAAGCATTCAAGGCGATAGATCCAGATGGTAAGGCTGTCAAATATCTGGGCAAGGAATTCCTCGTGTATCCGAATACCTTCTGGCCGTTTACGGACAGCCAGCCTTTGGTTAAAAGTTTCAAGATTAATGCTGGCGAAAGTGTGCTTGATGTCGGGACTGGTTCAGGCGTCATTGCTGTATTTGCCTGTTACGGGGGAGCAAGCAAAGTTACGGCTGTTGACATCAATCCGTCGGCCATCAAAAGTGCAAAGCACAATGCCAGATTGCATGGTTTCGACAAAATCATGTCTGTCAAAAAATCCAATCTTTTTGAAGCCCTGAAAGGTGAGCAGTTTGACGTTATCACGGCCAATCTGCCATTTCGCAATAAGGAAGCACCCGACGTCGTTGCCAGTTCACAATGGGATACTGACTTCAAGACCAATACCCGGTTTTTTGCAGAAGTCGGTAATCACCTGAAGCCAGGTGGACGCATTTATTTTGCGCAATCCAATTTTGGTGCGATCAAGGAAATCAAGGCCCTGGCCAAAGCTGCCGGATTTTCTGTCAGAGCCATGGCCAGTGCTGCAGCGGACAAGGCCGAGACAAAAAAATTCTATGCCTTCCTGATAAAACGTAAGCTGTAAGCCTGGAAGCGATGGATATCATTGATACAGTAAACGATTTACGCAGCGTCGCTCATACAGATCTTGCTGCGCAGGTCAGAAACGTGGCTGTGATTTTGACGTCACCACGCTCTGGCTCCAGTCTTTTAAAAAGTGTCCTGGCGACCCATCCAGATATTGCGTCTCTTGATGGTGAAATGGAACCATTCCTGACGCTGACCGGGAATGGATTTTCTAGTAGTGCCGACAGTGATGCGTTTACCCAGTTAAGGAATAAATCTGCCCTGATAGATAATATTTTTGATGATATGACTATGGTTGCAGAAGATGAAACTGATTACGACTTACTAAGGAGTCGTTGGGAGAAACGCCTGCTTTTGCAATTCCCTGCCTTGTTTTCCCAGCAGCCTGCATATCAGCAATTGCAGGAGGATTTGAGTGAGTTTTTTGCCCATACGGATGAACTACATCAGCAGACAGAGAACGGCCTGCAGGACAGCATACTTGCGAAAATATTCAAAAATGAAATATGGAGGCTTGATTACTACGATGGTAAAAAAAAATCCATGTGCACCCATTGTTTTGATGAAGCCATCAAGCTTGAAGAACCTCCTTTTGTCATGCCGCGTCAGCATCGGCGTAAAGTCACGGCAAGTGACCTGACAGATAAGATTTTGCTTTTCAAAACACCGCCAGATGTTTACAGAATGGGTTTGTATGAGCAATTATTTCCTAATGCCACAATCAAGTACCTGCACCTGACCAGGGGCTATGCGCAATCAGTAAATGGTTTGATCGACGGATGGTTGTCACCCGTGGCTTTTTTTTCTCGCGACATGAGCAAGGTTGGGATTAGCCTGAATATCAGAGGTTATTCTGATCGTGTCGATTTTGGGAAACGTTGGTGGAAATTTGATTTGCCGCCAAACTGGCGACAATTTATCAATGCCAGCCTGGAAGATGTTTGCCTGAATCAATGGCTGTCAGCACATCAGGCAATATTCGATGGCCAGGTGAAAACGCTGCGCGTCTCCTTTGAGGCATTTATATCCCATCCTGGCAATGTCATCAAAGAGATTACTGATTACCTGAATTTAAAGGATATAGGCGCATTGCCCGTATTTCCGGTGACGATGGCAACAGAGGCGCCAAAAATAAGGCGATGGGAAAAACGCAGGGATTGCCTGCTTGACCTGGGTGAAAGAGAAGAAGTAAAGACCATGATGGATGAGCTTGATTATCAAATGGATCCTCAAACCTGGTTATGAAAAGATATCTCATTATCCCCTATTTGACTGGGCAAAGAAGGGATGGCCTTGGCCGCGTCAATGATGTCAGCACACATCCTTGGGAGCTGTTGGATATTCCGGATTTTGAGGAGGTGGCCATCAGTGATGCCAACGAAAAATTACGCAGGATGGGACATATCTATGCGCTGATGGCTGAAAACGTCAGGCAGGTGGTCCTGCGTGGCGACAGGCCTGTGTGCATTGCCGGCGATTGCTTTTCCAGTCTGGGGATGCTGGCTGGTTTGCAAAAAGCAGGGAAACAGCCTGACCGCATATTGTGGCTGGATGCCCATGGCGATTTTCACACTTGGGAAACTACGCAGACCAAGTACCTTGGGGGGATGCCTCTTGCTATTTTGGCCGGACGTCAGGACAGACGCCGAAAAAAGCGTGACTCCATTGGGGCTTTGGTTGAAACTCTGGGCGTTACACCCTTTCCCGAGGAGAAGATCATCCTGTCGGATGCACGTGACCTTGATCCAGGTGAGAAAGAAGCGTTACAGAATTCCAATATCCGAATTTGTAAAATAGAAGATATTAGGCAATACCTGTCACCGGACGAAAATCTTTACGTCCATTTTGATACCGATATCATTGATGCCCGGCAAGATATGCCCGCCCTCAAATACCATGTCCGGGCCGGTCCGACAAAAGAAGATATTTCAGTGCTGTTCAAGTCATTGCGTTTGTGCAATATTATAGCTATATCAGTTTCAGCCTGGCATGAAGAAGAAGATCTGGACAATAAAACAGCGATTGCTTGCTTAAATTTGCTAAAAGAACTAGAATAAAATGCAATATTTCAGCATTCCTTATGTTTGTTTTTCTATCTGGGTGTTGTATGTGATTTGTTGATCAAATTGCTTGAGTCATTGCCAGCAAAAAAACAACATCCAGGTTTCGTCAATTTGTTCTTTGTAGTGTTTGACACAGTATCTGTCGTAAGCAGCTGGTACGTTTGAAAACGTAGAAGGAGATCCGGCATGACGGCTGTAAAGTTCGGACTATCCACACGCACAGTCGGTCTGTACTGGCTTGCGGGTCTGCTGGTAACCGTGACATTGATCGCCGCTTTCTATATCTGGCTCATGCAATCAAGCCCTTCGGTTGCAAAATCACCTCTTGAACAAATTGTCATTGCCACCAATACGGAATACGTGGGTACCTGCTCCATAGTCGCCGCAAGAGAGCAAGGCTATTTTGCCCGTGAAGGCATACTCGTCCTTATTCAATCTCATTCCAGCGGCAAAGCAGCAATGGAAGCGGTATTGCAAGGGCGTGCCAACGTGGGAACCGTGGCTGATATACCTGTCATGTTTGCCGGTTTTGACCAAAAACCGGTCTCGGTTCTTGCCACCATTTTCAAGACAGAAAAGGATCACGGCATCGTCGGGCGCAAGGACAGGGGAATACTTGAGCCTGCCAGCCTCAAGGGTAAGCGCATCGGCGTTACCTTAAGTACTTCAGGGCATTTCACCCTGAGTGCCTTCCTCAACCGGCAGAAGCTGTCAGCCAAGGATGTTACGATGGTTAACTACAAACCCGAAGAATTTGCTGATGCACTGGTTCGTGGTGACGTAGATGCTGTGGCTTCCTGGGAGCCTTTTCTCAATACCATGATGGGGCGGCTCGGTAGTAACGGCGTTGCCTTTTATGGCAAGGATGTTTACGAAAGTCTGTATAACGTCGTTGCCATGCGCAGCTATATAGCGGCGCACCCTGATATCGTCAAAAAATTATTGCGCGCTCTGGATCTCGGCAGTCGTTTTTGCAATGAAAAACCAGAAGTAGCCAGGCAACTGATGAGTGCGGTCAAAAAAACAGACGCCAAAAGTGCTGATGGCTCATGGGCATCATACCGTTTTGAGGTCGGCCTCGATCAAGGCCTGCTGCTTGCATTGGAGGATCAGGCAAGATGGGCGATCAAAAACAAGTTGACCAATAAAACCGTAGTGCCGAACTACCTTGATTACATTTATCTTGATGGTATGGAATCCGTCAAGCCTGCTGCAGTTACCATCATTCATTGAGATAAAAAGTGAAAATTTCCACTCGCTTGAAACTCGCGGAGATCATTTCGCTATCCATTGTGGTGGTTATTGCCGTTATTCTGCTCTCAACCACCTTGCAAATGAAGCAGGAAATTGCCAAAAACGAGGCTGCTGACGAACTCTTCCAGGCTGTTACTTCTTTGCGTTACCTGACACTTGAGTATGCATTGCGCCATGACGAACGTACCCGGGCACAGTGGCAGTTGCGTAGTACATCCTTATCCAAGTTACTTGACAGTACGGAAGAATTCACCAAATCCACAGACAAAGTGGTGCTGACAGAGTTAAAACGCACCAATGGCAACATAGAAAAACTATTTTCCTTGTTGGTCAGCAACCATCAGGAATTGTTGCGTGAGCAGGACAAGGCAGAAATACTGGAAGAGCTTGAAACCCGGTTGTTGGGGCAAATCACCAACAAGACTCAGGCAATGATATCTGACACCTTGAGTTTGTCCGAACAGAGCAGGGTGGGGGCTTTGAATGCTCAGCAGAGTGCTTTCAATGCAGTGATACTTTTTGGCGGTATTGTCGTGTTGGTTGTTACGGCAACGATCTACGTCACGCTGAGAAGCGTCACGCGTCCTCTGGAAAAACTGCGAGAAGGAATAGCCAAAGTTGGTGCTGGTAACCTTAACTTTACGCTTGGATTCAAGGCACAGGATGAGATTGGCGATCTTGCCCGTGCCTTTGATAGCATGACTGAAAAATTGAAGTTAACCACCGTATCGCGTGATGCGCTGGTCGATATCAATGAAGCCTTGCAGGTCGAAATCATAGAGCGTCAGCAAATTGAGAAAAAAGCCCAAGCACAACTGGCGCGCTTAAATTTGCTGCATCAGATTACGCGATCAATCGGCGAGCGTCAGGACTTGCGCAGTATTTTCCAGGTTGTTATCCGTAGTCTTGAAGACCACCTGCCGGTCGATTTCAGTTGCGTATGCCTTTACAACCAGACGCAAAACCAGCTGGTGGTGACCAGTGTCGGTTTGCACAGCGAATCACTGGCACAGGAATTGGGCATGACCCAGGGCACTCATATTGATATCGATGAAAACGGACTGTCCCGTTGTGTGCGTGGACACCTGGTGTATGAAGCGGATATCAGTGGCGTTAATTATCCCTTCCCCCGCAGATTGGCAAATGGCGGGTTGCGGGGACTGGTCCTGGCGCCACTGAGGGCTGAAGCCACTATCTTTGGTGTGCTGGTGGTCGCCAAGCGGGACGCACATTGTTTTAACAGTGGTGAGTGCGAATTTTTAAGACAATTGAGTGAACATGTGGCGCTTGCGTCCAATCAGGCGCAGTTATATGGAGCCTTGCAACAGGCGTATGACGACTTGCGCCAGACCCAGCAATCCGTCATGCAGCAAGAACGATTACGCGCATTGGGGCAGATGGCCAGTGGTATTGCTCATGATATAAATAACGCCATTTCGCCGGTAGCCCTATATACGGAATCCCTACTTGAGACAGAAAAAAACATCAGTGTAAAAGGACGAAACTATCTGCAGGTGATCGCTCGTGCGATTGATGATGTGGCAGCTACCGTTGCGCGCATGCGTGAATTTTATCGCCAGCGTGCGCCGCAACTGACCTTGACACCAGTCAACGTCAATAACCTGGTGCAGCAAGTCATCGACCTGACCAGGGCTAGATGGAGTGACATGCCGCAGCAACGTGGCATCGTGATTACCGTACAAACTGAACTGATGCCTGACCTGCCAGAAATCATGGGGGTACACGGCGAGATCAGGGAGGCACTGACCAATCTGATCTTTAATGCCGTTGACGCCATGCCTGAAGGTGGCATCCTGACGCTACGCACACGCGTTGCTGAAAATCTGCTCGAATCAACCAAAGAAATCATCCTCAAGCAGGTTCATATCGAGGTCAGCGATACGGGGGTAGGTATGTCTGAAGACATACGCCGTCGCTGTCTGGAGCCATTCTTCACCACCAAAGGCGAACGGGGAACTGGCCTGGGCCTGGCCATGGTCTATGGCATGATAGAGCGTCATAGCGCCAACATAGAGATACTGACTGAAATCAACCAGGGTACGACCATGCGCCTGAGCTTCCTGGTGCCCACCGTTATGAATGATGTGGTCAAGACGCCGTTAACAGTGGGTATTCCTACCCACAGACGCATATTGGTTGTTGATGACGATCCCATGGTGTTGAAATCATTGCGCGACATTCTGGAAATTGATGGTCACAGCGTCATTTCGGCTGACGGTGGCCAGGCCGGCATAGATTCCTTCAACGATGCTCACGGTAGTGAAGAGCCGTTTTCTGTTGTCATTACGGATTTGGGCATGCCTTACGTTGATGGACGCAGACTTGCCAACTCGATCAAGCAGTTGTCACCAAGCACACCTATCATCATGCTGACAGGCTGGGGACAAAGACTGGTGGATGATGGTGAAACCCCGTCCCATGTTGATTGCGTGCTGAGCAAGCCGCCAAAATTGTCGGAATTGCGTGAAGCCTTGCGAAAAATATTATAGTTGCCTCTTTGCTTTTTTATCAGGCAAACCCAGTAAGCAGGGGAAATTCAAATGAAAAAGCGTTTATGGCAAGACAGTCTTTGTGTAGTCCTTGAAAAACCGGACGGCGCTTTCTCTGTCTCGCAATATTGGCGCTGGCATAGCGTCTCGTTATAATCAGTCCCGCAGTTGCCCATGTGGCGCTGTCGTAGACTTTACCTTCATCCAACGCATCCTTTGTCGAGAGGATCCCAGCAGGGAGTGTCTCGGCGCATAAAGGAGCTTTGGCATGTCATTATTTCCCCCATCTTTTTTCTATTCCCGTACATTCCCCCCCATTCGGCATATCCACGTTTGTAAAATCTGCTGACCTGGTTTTTGCATTTCTTACGGTAGTTTCCCCAATTCACGTCCATCGTAGAGACAAACATCATGGGCGTGCTGCGTGTGACGGCGGCATTATTGCCGATACTAAAAGGGCGTCCGAATGCAACGATCATGGTGACCACTTCCAATCTCGCCTTCGTGCCTCGCCCCGATTTTCCGACTTATTACGCCAGCAAGGCGCTCCTGCATTCCTGGCTGCAGTCTTTGCACCATCAACTATGCCATGTCCCCGTCAAAGTGCTCGAACTTGCTCCGCCTTACTACAGACAGAGTTGACTGGCGACCAGCAGGCAACTGATCTGCGCGCAATGCCACTTGCCGAGTATGTGACAGAGGTCATGCTGTTGCTGGAGTCGGGGGATTGCCTTCGCGGGGAAGTACTGGTCGAGCGGGACAGGGCCAGGCGTTGGGCCGAGCGTGATGGTTGCTACGACGCTACCTTTACCACCATGAATCCTATCAGATGATTTCTACCTGATCGAACTTGGGTAAATCTTTGGGTCTTATGCAAGAGGAG
The DNA here is from genome assembly GCF_022568815.1 of Undibacterium paludis. Classification (GTDB taxonomy): domain Bacteria; phylum Pseudomonadota; class Gammaproteobacteria; order Burkholderiales; family Burkholderiaceae_D; genus Undibacterium. The sequence goes on from NZ_JAKZHX010000002.1 coordinate 139,265, forward strand.
GGGCTGTTTGAAAAATCTGCCATCCTTGCCATGTTGTTGTGACTGGCAGCGGGGCAAGTTGGTGGCAGGTGTGGATCATGCCGCCTTGTGAGTGTCACTATTGGTTGCGCGTTTCTCACTGTCGCCAATTCGGACGTGATTGATGCATGTGGAATGTATCAAAGCGCCGCAAGATGTAAGACATTTGTAAGAGCAGTGAATATTCGGTGCTGTTATATGGCGATTGAGATTGAGTAATGGCAGGGCGCAGGTTGATGCATTAAGTATTAAATCTTGAAGCACAACTGCATTTCTGCAGTCTTGCGTAGCACTGCGGGATTTTGGTACAAGACAAAAACCAGCAAAAAACCTGGTATTGGCAAGTATTACGTTTACTCACACTTTGTACTTTTCGTTTTTTTATGTGGGGCTTTTTCAATTGTAATGGCTATATCGCCATTCTGTCAGGAGCATGTCATGCCACATATTAAATTATCGCTGAGCCTCAAGTCCCTGTTCTTCTTTGTCTTGGGTATCTTGACGCTTCTGGTGATGGCGAAGGTCGAGCTTCCCTTGCTTTTTGGCCAGGACGAGAATTGGGAAAGAAAAATTGAAGCATATCGCTGGATACTTCATATCCATGCGTTTGCCGGTAGCATGGCCCTGTTCATCGCTCCATTGCAGTTCTTGTTCGATTTGCGCAGCATGCACCCGCGACTGCACCGCAAGCTGGGGCGTATCTATGCTGCATCGATCTGCATTGCTGCCCCACTGGCATTCTGGATAGCAATCATGTCTCTATCTTCAGCAGAAAAATGGACTGCCTGTGCACAAGCAAGTCTTTGGCTCTATGCCACTATCGCAGCCGTGGTCACCGCGATACATTCGCAATTTGATCGCCATCGCATCTGGATATTGCGCAGCTATGCACTGACTTGTACTTTTGTTTTGACACGATTTTTTGTAGATGTGCTGGGCATGCATTTTAGCCAGGCTTTGGGTGGTAATGCTGGCCTGACTGTTTCATCCAGCATTCTGGTATGGATATGTGCAGACTTGATCGCTGTCAGGAAGCATACCATGGCATGGGAAGGATGATGGCCATGGAACTGGACTGTTTCAGACTTGATTATTTTCTTTTGAATTCTTGACTTAAACATCCACTGGCAGAGTGAAAAAAATCGCTGGCCTGGCCTATGAGACTGGTGAAATCTATTTGCCCGCCATGATGTTCAATGATAGCTTTTGACATACTCAGGCCCAGGCATGTACCGCTTTTTTTATTGAAATCAGAAGAGATAGTCTGGGATTTCACCAGACTCGTTGCGCAACGGGGTAAGCATGAGGATATGGGTAGTGTTGATGCCGGCTGCCGTGACAGCGACCTCTGTGCGATGTGTTGTTCCTTGTCGTATCACGTCGTCAGACAGGCGCATATGTTCTTCCGCCTTATCCCATGGAAAGAGATAACACACACTTGTACCGATCAGCCTGGTAATGTTCGCTGGTTTAAAAAGCCTTTCATATTCCTTGTTTGCGTAGAGATAATTTCCATGTTTATCGCGCAGGCAGACTGCGGACGCCGTACAGTCCATGACGGCTCGTAGCCTATCCACAGATTGAAAATACATGAGCCCAGTGCCGTACCAGGCAACAGACGATAATCGCCTGTCAATATGGCAATCACGGAAATGCCTGCCGGTGGAAAGACGGTAATGGCATGGCCGGGAGGGATCGCCAATAATAAGGCAATACGTCCAAACAGGGCATAGCCAAAGGCCAATAGCAGGTTCCTCATGCCAGAGAGAGTGCATTGTTCAAGGACGATGGGGGCAATATACCTGACTCCCCATAATGAACGCCTCATGACGAAGAAATGACTTTAAATATCTATATGACCTAAAGCAAGCCATTGATATTCTGTTCATTATGTGAATCCATGCTACGTCTTTGTGAGCGCCAAGGTATCAAGCACCTGGTCTTGTGGTATCGGGCGGACGCGAAGGTTTGTACGACGACATGCATAGTGCCATCCGCTTCTTGTTCATTGAAATCACTGAAAAGCTGCGAAACCATGTTGAAAGGACTCAATTGCATTGTATTGCAAAAAATTACATATTTCTATCATTTGTGTTTAGTAAAAACTATAAACATCATGCAAATATGAAACTGGAATTGCATGCCAGTCCATAGAGCGGTATATATAGAAACTGCAGTTTCCTAATCAAGGTACAGGTGAGATTGACTTCTATCATCGTGCTCGGATAAAGCCACCAAATCAAAGAAGGATAAATAACACCTGGCAAGTGCAACATGTGCAGTCAAACCTAAACTACTTATATCACTATGCATGCGACTAATACAAAAACACAATGGGGACAATTTTTACCACTGGTGACAGTGTTTTTCTTCTGGGGTTTCGTTGCCGCCAGCAATGACATTCTCATCCCTGTCTTTAAACAAGCCTTCCATCTTAGTCAGGAACAAAGTCAACTCGTGTCCCTGGCTTTCTATGTGGCCTATACCGTGGGCTCGCTCATCTATTTACTGGTTTCGCACTTTATTGGTGTTGATCTGGTCAATAAACTCGGCTATAAAAATGGCCTGGCGCTCGGATTGCTGATTTCTGCCGCAGGTACACTGTTGTTCTTGCCCGCAGCTAATACTGGTTCTTTCTCATTGATGTTGTCCGGCTTGTTTATTGTCGGACTGGGATTTTCGCTGCAGCAGACTGCCGCCAACCCTCTGGCGATAGCTCTGGGCTCATCCGAGACTGGTTCGCAAAGGCTGACTCTGGCCGGCGGTGTAAACAATTTTGGCACTACGATAGGTCCACTCATCGTCAGTTTTGCCATATTTGGTGCACCTACCAGCATGAATCGTGAGCTTAGTATAGAGAGTGTCAAATTCCCCTATCTGATGCTGGGCGCAGCCTTTCTGCTGGTCGCCATCATGTTGAAGTTTTCGTCTTTGCCAGACCGCCCGGCCATACCGGCTAATGAAGGCGCGGGGCATGCCTCGGGCAAGCAATCGGCACTGCAATTCCCGCAGCTCGTCATGGGCATGCTGGCCATTTTTGTCTATGTGGGTGTGGAAGTGTCTACTGCCAGTAATCTGCCTGCCTATATGGAAAGCAAACTGGGCTTGCAGACCAAGGATGTTGCACCATTTATTTCTCTCTACTGGGCGAGCCTGATGATAGGACGCTGGACCGGGGCGGTTGAAGCTTTTGATGTACAGGCTGGCTTGGGCAAATTTTTCAAATTCCTGGCACCCTATCTGGCTTTCAGCGTATTTCTCATCGTTAATGCAATTGCCCAGCATGAGCTCAGTCAATTTTATGTTTATGCTGCCATTGTGTTGATACTGATCGCTGCCGACATGCTTAGCCAGGGCAATCCAGCCAAAATGCTGGGTATTTTCTCTGTATTGGGGGTTGCTGGCTTGCTCACAGGTATGAGTTCCACAGGCATGGTCAGTGTCTATGCCTTTACCAGTATAGGCCTGTTCTGCAGCACCTTGTGGCCTTGCATTTTTACTCTGGCAATCAGCGGCCTGGGCAAGCACACGGGGCAAGGGAGCAATTATCTGATCATGATGATTATGGGAGGCGGCATAGTCAGCTGGCTACAGGGATTGGTGGCTGACAAAATAGGTATACAGATGAGTTACCTGGTGGGAGTGGTTTGCTTTGCCTACCTCGCCTTTTATGCCTGGAGGGTGCAGGGTATCTTGCGTGCTCAGGGAATCAAGCTTGGCAAAACTGGCGCAGCCGCACATTAGGATTATTTTTTGAACAAGCATGGCGCACCGTATCCGGGGCGCCTTTTTTTTATTCTATTTGCTTGATGTGCAGGGCTGGCGCAGGATTAGTCTATTGTCAGAGCAACTTATGCCATCTTGTTTACTAAAATTAATAAACTGAGGCAAATTTCCAGCCGCTGATTGACCCTCATTTTTGGCGCCTGTATAAAAGAGATACTCTGAAAGACGCAGCATTTCCTGGCGATTTGGAGGCTGTCAAAAAAAGCTGATCCGTTTATTAAACCTTCTTTCAAGGATGTAGATCCGCAGGCAAATGCTGAAGATTGAGTGGTGTTGATAAACACAAAAAATGAAATAGCAATATAGAAGATGAATACCCGCTTTCAAGATAAAGAAACTGACATGAACAGCAAGGAGTTCACCCCATGAGTGTGACCATACGTGATATTGCACAGGCTACCGGACTGTCGATTGGTACGGTATCACGCGCATTAAAGAACCAGGGGGGCTTGACAGAAGAAACGCGCGTACGTGTCAGTAAAGTCGCGCGCGAGCTGGGCTATGACTTTGGTAATCTCAAGCAGGGCAGGATCAGGCGTATCGTTTTCCTCTTGCATCGTCAGCACAATACTTTGTCAAGCAGCCCTTTTTTCTCTCCCGTATTGCATGGCGCCGAAGAGGCTTGCCGCAGAGAGGGAATTGCACTTTCTTTCGTAGCGATAGGCCCTTCGGAACCTGTCATGGAGCAGATACGCCTGCACCAGCCAGATGCGATCTTGTGTGCCGGCTTTTTCGAGCCGGAGTTGCTACAAGCGCTGCTGCATACCAGCAAACCTATTGTGCTGGTAGATATGCGCTTGCGTGGTTATACATCGATCAATCCGGACAATCGGTTGGGTGGGTACCTCGCTACTCGCCATCTGATTCAGTCAGGCCGCAAGCGCATCGCCATGATCTCCGGATCGATGGCGCATTTCAGTATCCAGGAGCGGGCACGTGGTTTTCGCCAGGCGTTGTATGAATCCAAGACCTTGGCTGATCCCAGCCTGGAACTCAGTATTCCTGATCCCAGTGACATTGAAAATGGCGTGCGCGAAGCCATGCGTGAACTGCTGAGCCTGACTCGTCCGCCTGACGCTGTATTTTGCTACAACGATAGCGCAGCCCTGACAGCGTTGCATTACTGCCTGGACCTGGGCATGAAGGTGCCGCATGACATCGCCATAGTAGGCTTTGATGATATCAGCGCTGCTGCCAAGTCTATTCCTCCCCTGAGCAGTATCAGGGTGAACAAAGAAGCACTTGGTGCTACCGGCGTAGAACTATTGATGCGCAAACAAACTGACGAAATTGTAGAAAAAACCCTGGCCGTTGAATTGATCGTACGCGAAAGCAGCTGTGACGATTAAAACATGGATTGTTACTCTGAGTTGATACTCCCATTACCATCACATTAACCTGTATGCATTCTTTTCCTGACTTCAAATCCATTTCAGTCCTGACTGACCATATCAGTGACACGCTGAGTTTTTACTATCCGCGCAGCGTTGATGCCAGTGGCGGCTTCTATCACTACTTCAAGGATGATGGCAGTATTTACGACAGGCACAGTCGCCATCTGGTCAGCAGTACCCGCTTTGTCTTTGTGTATGCCATGGCCTATCGCCATTTTAAAAATTCTGTCTACCTGGAGCAGGTACGACACGGTGTGAATTTCTTGCGGCAAGTACACCGGGACACGGTAACCGGAGGGTATGCCTGGCAACTACATTGGGAGAATGCAAGCAAGACAGTCACTGATGGTGACAATCACTGCTACGGTCTGGCCTTCGTGATGCTGGCTTATGCCCATGCCCTGATGGCTGGTGTTGTAGAAGCACGCGATTATCTCGACGAAACCATGGAATTGATGGAACGCCGATTCTGGGAGCCGCAACATGGTCTGTATGCCGACCAGGCCAGCGCCGACTGGCAGTATCTGGACAACTATCGTGGGCAGAATGCCAATATGCATGCATGCGAAGCTTTGCTCGCTGCTTACGAGGCGACTCATGACCTGCATTTTCTACATAGGGCCGAGACAGTGGCGCGCAATATCACGTTGCGCCAGGCCGCGCTGGCAGATGGACGTATCTGGGAGCACTACGATGTCAACTGGAACATAGACTGGAACTACAACCTGGATGACAAAGCCAACTTGTTCCGCCCCTGGGGTTTTCAACCAGGCCATTTTACCGAGTGGGCCAAGCTATTGCTGCAACTGGAAAGTCATTCTCAGCATCTGCAACATGACAAGGAATGGTTATTGCCAACTGCTGAAGCTTTATTCCAGAAAGCCCTGCAATTTGCCTGGGATGAGCAATACGGTGGCATCTGCTATGGTTTTGCACCCGATGGCAGCATATGTGATGGCGACAAGTATTTCTGGGTACAGGCCGAATCCATGGCCGCGGCGGCTTTGCTGGCCAAACGCACAGGCAAGCAAAGCTATTGGGATAGTTACGAACACTTGTGGCAATACAGCTGGCAACACATGATAGACCATGAGTTTGGTGCCTGGTACAGGATTCTGTCGCGACAGAATCACAAACTCAGCGATGAAAAGAGTCCGGCTGGCAAAGTAGATTATCACACCATGGGTGCCTGCTATGAAATCCTGCGCGTCTTAAAGGAGGAGCAGCATGTCGGCTGATTTTCCCGTCATGCTCAGTGCCGGGGAGGCACTGACTGACATGATTGCCTGCGGTCCAGGCCAATGGCGCAGCGTTGTCGGTGGCTCGACCTGGAATGTTGCTCGCAGTCTGGCCAAACTGGGCCTGGCAACCGGCTTCGCCGGGGCAGTCAGCCAGGATTTGTTCGGACAGGAACTGGTGCGAGCCAGTACTGACGCCGGACTGGATTTGCGTTTGCTGCAGCAGTATGATCGTCCTCCGTTGCTGGCTATCGTCGGTGAGAGTACGCCGCCAAACTATTTCTTCATAGGCAGTGACAGCGCCGATTTGCATTTTTCTCCTGAACAGTTGCCGACGGGCTGGAGTTCACGCTTGCAATGGGCGCATTTTGGTGGCATCAGTCTGGCTCGCCAACCGCTGGCAGGCAAACTCCTGGGCCTGGCCCGTCAATTGAAGGCGCAGGGTGTATGCATTAGTTATGACCCGAATTTCCGTAACAATATGAATGCAGACTATGACGCCGTCCTGCGTGAAATGGCCCAACTGGCAGATTTGATCAAGGTTTCTGACGATGATCTGCGAGGCCTGTTCCGTTGCCAGGACGCAGACTATGCATTCACGCAATTGCGCGCCATTAACCCTGCCGCCAAGGTTTTATACACTCGCGGTGAGGCGGGAGCTTCACTGCATGCAGATGGCCTGGCATGGCAGGCAGAGGCACTGAAAGTGCCGGTTGTTGACACCATAGGTGCAGGCGACGCCAGCATTGCCGGTTTTATCTACAGTTCATATATGTACCCGGAAAGAGAGCCAGCAAGTCACCTGCGCTTTGCCCTGGCTGCCGGTGCAGCTGCCTGTCTGGCCGCAGGAGCGCAAGCGCCAGGTCTGGAACAAATAGAGGCCTTATTTAATGGCCCGGACAAAAAATAGAGCCATATTAGTGATAGAGGAGAACAAATTGCTTATTAAACTATTGCCCCGCATACTGCTGGCGGCCACCTTGGGTATCAGCAAGCTGAGTCATGCGTCCACACAGGAGGTAGTCACAGAAAAAGAAGCAGCACAACTGGCGCAGCAAGTAAAAAACGAAACCAGGCATGCCTGGCAATCTTACAAACGCCATGCCTGGGGGCATGATGCACTGAAACCTCTGAGCAAGTCCGCACATGACTGGTATGCCAGGTCATTGTTGATGACACCGGTGGATGCACTCGATACCTTGTTGCTGATGGGTCTGAAGAATGAGGCGGACGAAGCACGAGAGCTGATTGCCAGCAAGCTCTCTTTTGACCAGGATATGGAAGTCCAGAACTTTGAAATCACCATACGCCTGCTGGGTGGCTTGCTGTCATCCTACCAGATGACCCAGGACCCGAGATTGCTCAGTCTGGCAAAGGATCTTGGTCAGCGCTTGCTGCCAGTGTTTGAATCACCCACAGGCATGCCATATACCCACGTCAATCTGCGTACTGGCAAGGTGAGTGGCAAAGTCAGCAATCCGGCTGAAACGGGCACCTTGCTGCTGGAGTTTGGCATGCTGAGCAAACTGACTGGTAATCCTGTTTATTATGACAAGGCCAAACGGGCATTGGTCGCTACCTATGAGCATCGTTCCAAACTGGGCCTGGTTGGCTCGGCCATTGACGTTGAGACTGGCACATGGATTAACAAAGATGCCCACATAGGCGGTGGTATTGATTCTTACTATGAATATCTCTACAAATGCTGGAAATTGTTCGGCGACCAGGATTGTAAAAACATGTGGGACAGCAGTATTCCGGGTGTCAACCAGTATTTGGGCGACGAGGTGCGCGGCGAGTTGTGGTATGGACATGCCGACATGGAGACCGGTAGCCGTAAGGCCAGTCAGTATGGCGCCCTTGATGCCTTCATGCCGGCGTTACTGGCATTGGGGGGAGATGTCGATCGCGCAAAACGACTGCAGGAATCCAATTTGAAAATGTGGCGCCTGCATGGCACGGAACCGGAAGCACTGAACTACCAAACCATGCAAGCCACATCGCCAGAATATGCACTACGTCCCGAAATCATTGAGTCTGCCTATTACCTGTATCACTACACAGGGGACAACAAGTACCGTGCAATGGGCAAGGAGTTCTTCCGTGATTTTGTCAAACGCTGCCGTAGTGAGGTCGGCTTTACCGCGCTCAAGGATGTGCGTAATGGCAGCAGGGAAGATTCGATGGAAAGCTTTGTGTTTGCAGAGACCTTCAAATACTTTTACCTGTTATTTGCACCCAAGGCGACCATCAATTTTGATGCTGTCACCTTCAACACTGAAGCGCATCCATTCAAGCAAGTACAACAAACAAAATAAACTGACCGCTTCCCTGGCGGCAGCATGACAAAGGCAGGAGACAAATTGAATATACGATCAACCTTGAGACATGCGACTGTCGTCGGCGTGATGGTGATGCTGACCAGCACCAGCGTGACCGGCATTGCATATGCAGATACAGCGAGAGACAAGAATTTCCCTGTTAATACTTTTATCGGTACCCAGGATGACGGCAACACTTTTCCTGGGGCTGTTGCGCCCTTTGGCATGATACAGCTCAGCCCCATAGGTGAACACTACTCTGGCTGGCGTTATACAGACCCTAAAATTCGTGGCTTTGGTCATTCCTTCCTGTCGGGTGCAGGATGCTGGGAGCAGGGGGGGCAACTCTCTGTCCTGCCCGTGACAGGAAGCATCAAGTCTGGCGGTAATTTTGATACCAGTAAGGCCGGCAGTTTTGACCAGAAAGTTTATGGTTCCAACTACTCGCACGATGGTGAAGTGGGGCAGGCTGGTTACTTCAAAGTCAGACTTACTGATTATGGCGGCATTACTGCTGAGACTACGGCGCTCACCAGAGCCGGCGCAGAGCGCTATACCTTTCATGAGAGTACAGAAACAGGCCATGTCCTGGTCAATATTGGCCAGGCAAATGAACGTCATTCGGTAGTAGGCAGCCATCTGCAAGTCATAGATGATCACACGGTAGAAGGCAAGATAGTTACTCGCAGTTTCTGTGGCGGTGCCCAATACACGACCTGGTTCAGGATGGAATTTGATCACGCTTTCCGTACGCATGGCATCTGGAATGAAAGCGGCGGAACGGAAGCCAGCATGCAATTGAGCCAGCAGGGCGACAGCAAACCCCATGGCGCCTGGTTCAGTTTCGATCTGAAGTCTGACAAAGCTGTCACCGCCATCAGTGCCATTTCACATGTTGATGCTGAAGGTGCACGACAAAATTTGCGTGCAGAAGGCAAGCTCAATGGCAAGCTACGCAGCTTTGACAACATGCGCAAACAGGCACAGGATGACTGGAACAAGGAATTGTCCAGTGTCAGGATAGAAGGCGCCAATCCTGATGATCGCATCGTTTTCTATACAGCGCTTTACCATGCATTGTTGCAGCCGCTGACAGGCAATGACACGGATGGACGTTACCGTGGCTATGACGATGTCATCCACAAAGTGGACAAAGCAGCTAATTACTATGAGTTCTTTTCACTATGGGACACTTACCGTGCGCAGAATCAGCTCATCGCATTGCTGCGCCCAACCAGGGCACGCGATATTGCCGATTCAATCTTGAAAATACAAGAACAGGCCGGCTGGTTGCCGCGCTGGGGTTATGCGAATTTTGAATCGAATGTCATGACTGGTGACCCAGTGACACCTTTCCTGGTTGACCTGTGGCGCTACGGTGCTCTGGCCGGCAAAGAAAAAGCCGCTTATGCAGCACTGCGTCAGAATGCCTTTGACGTACCCAGCTTCAAATTGCGATCAGAGGGGCGTGCTGGCAATCCACAATACTTGCGCGACGGTTTTGTGCAATATGACAAAGGCTTCAGGGCAAAGGGTATGGACGTCGATCCCCATCATGGGGGTTCGGCAACCCTGGAATACGCTGTAGCCGATGGTGCACTTTCCTACATGGCAGAGGCGCTGGGTGAAAGGGGTGATGCTACCTTGTTGCGTCAGCGTGCACAGAACTGGCGCAAGTTGTGGGACAAGGACGCAATTGATAAAGAACTGGGATTCAAAGGTTTTCCCCGCCCCCGTCTGGAAAATGGAGCCTGGTACACAGAGCTGCAGGGACATTACAATCCGCGTGCCGAACAAGGTTTTCATGAAGGTACGGCATGGCAGTATCAATGGCTGGTCCCCCAGGATACACAAGCTCTGTTTGCCGCAATGGGCGGTCGCGAGTCAGCAACCAAGCGACTGGATGCCTTCTTTGCCTTCGACGAAATCGAGAAAAACGATTACCAGGCAGTACGCAAGGATTGGGTCGTCGGGCCATACAGCTACTATAATCAGTACCGTTACAATCCCAATAATGAACCGGATTTGCATGCCCCCTGGATGTATACATTGGCAGGCCAGCCCTGGAAAACCACGACAGTCTTGCGTGCCGCAGAAACCCTGTTCAGCAATGCCCCCAATGGCGTGACAGGTAATGACGATCTCGGCACCATGTCCGCCTGGTATATCTTCAGTAGCCTGGGTATCTATCCCTGGATGCCGGGCAGTGGCCAGTTTTTGCTGCATGCACCCAAATTTTCCAGGGTCGATCTTGATCTGGGAAATGGCAAGACGCTCAGTATAGAAAGTAAGGCAGCAGCACGTACGCCCATCCGGTATATCCACCAGGCGCAGTGGCAGGGCAAGCCGCTGACACGGGTATGGCTATCCTGGGAACAGATACAGGGTGGTGGCAAACTTAGTCTGGATTTAAGTAGTGATGACAGGGCCAAGTCCTGGGGTAGTAGCTTGCAGGCTCTGCCACCCGGTGCTTTGGATAAGTAGTTAGAATAGTTCAAATTTTTTGAAGCAGTAAATTTAAAAGCAGGGCCGATCATGGTCCTGCTTTTTGTTTTTTTAACTGCCCAAGGTACATTGTTGTGATGTACCGCCCTAAAATTTGGGCTGCTGGTGCAAAGCAGGCACCTCTGTGACACCGCTTTCTGCAACCAGTGCAGTCAGATTGTCCAGTCTGATGCCTGCACTGGCCATGACTATGTCATAGAGCATGACTTCACGCTCGGCCTCGGTAGAGAAAACCAACAGGATGTCTGCCATCGGTTAGTCTCCAGCTTGCATATGCCAATCTGCCTGATAACAGATTAGTCACGTCAATTTCACGTCAATACTTGAGAGTAATTTTTCCAGCACTGTTGGCGATCGTGACACCAGGTAAATTCAACTCTTTATCCCCCTTGCCAAGAAAACCTGCACGATGCATCGACACAGGGAGCGTTTTGTCATCCAGTTCTACACTGCCGACATCATGAAAGCCGTGCAGGAGGATTTTCAGTTTGTGGAATTTGGACGTATGTTTCCCTTCGACGGCACCGAATTGTATTTCCCTGTGCTCTGGTATGAAATTGATCTGACGCTTGTAGTACTGCCCATTCTGGTAGTCATAGGATTTTCCGTCATCTTCGTAATAGCTGACGCTGCTGCCTTGTGGCCCATGATATATATGGATGAACAAAGTATCGTCTGGTTGCTGTGCCGTACTTTGTATCAGTGACTGCGTGGTAACGATGCTGCCAGCCTTGACGTAGACCGGCAATCGCTCCAGGTGCAGCTCCAGTGCTTTGGCTTGCCTGCCATGCTCCAGTTGGTCACTGTACAAGTCATACCAGTCACCCTGAGGAAGGTAGAGACGGCCAAATTCCTTGCTGCTGGCGAAAGGTGCGACCAGGAAGGCGTCGCCAAACATATACTGATTTTGGTAGTACCTGCTATATATCTGCTCATCATGGGTGTAATCTATCGCCAGTGAGCGCATGATGGGCATGCCGGAGGTCGCGGCCTGGTAAAAACAGGAATACAGATAAGGTATTAGCTGATAGCGCAAATTAATATAATTGCGACTGATATTGAGCACGTCTTCGCCATAAGTCCATGGTTCGGAAGAGCGACTGTCACTGGCGGCGTGGTTGCGGAAATAAGGAGTGAACGCACCAATCTGCATCCAGCGCGCATATAGTCCAGGCGTGGGCGTGCCTGTGAATCCACCGATATCCATACCGGTAAACGGCATGCCACTCAGGCCCAGGCTGTTAAGCAGGCGTATGCCAAGCAACATATGCTCTTCATCAGCTGTATTGTCGCCAGTCCAGATCGCTGCGTAGCGCTGCAAGCCAGCATAACCTGAGCGTGACAGGATGAAGGGGCGCTCTCCCGTGGCCTGCTTCATCCCCTCATGACTGGCTCTGGCCATTTGCAAGGCATAGACATTGCGGCCCTGCTTGTGGGTAGTGATGTGTCCATCATAATCGAAGAGGATATTGTTGGGCGTTTTCTGGCCCCAGGTGGATATCTCATTCATGTCATTCCATAAACCAGCAACGCCCTGTTTTGCATAACTGGCGACTTCAGCCTGCCACCAGGCACGGGTTGCAGCACGGGTAAAGTCAGGGAAATGCACCCAGCCTGGCCATACTTCGCCAGAATAGGGCGTGCCATCGGCATAACGAAGGAACACATTTTGCTGCATGCCCCGCACATAGGTGGCATAGTCAGGGTCTATCTTGATGCCAGGATCAACAATCACAGTGGTTTTGAAACCCAGATCAGCCAGTTTATCGACCATGCCCCTGGGATTGGAAAAAGCCTGCTTGTCCCAGGTGAAAACCCGGTAGCCGTCCATGTAGTGAATGTCCAGGGTGATACCATCTGCCGGGATTTTCTTTTCGCGCAAGGTATGGGCTATGCGCATCACTTCTGCTTCAGGATAATAAGACCAACGGTTTTGTTGGTAGCCAAGGCTCCATAAAGGTGGCAGAGGCATACGCCCGGTCAGCTCGGTATAGGTGTGGATAATATCTGCCACGCGGGGCTGGAAGATGAAGTAGTAGTCAAGCTCACCGCCCTGAGCAGAGAACGAGGAAAAACGCTTGTTGCTGGCGCCAAAGTTGAAGTCAGTCTGGTAGCTGTTATCAAAGAAGATTCCATAACTCATGCCATGATGGATACCTATGTAAAAAGGAATACTGGCGTATAGGGGATCAGTTTCTCCGCTATAACGAAACGCATCAGTATTCCAGTTAGTGTAGGCACTGCCACGTCTGTCGAGATTGCCGGTTTTTTCTCCCAGGCCGATAAAGCGCTCACCCTCTTGCAAGGTCTTGTAGCTGCTGACTTCATCGCCTATCCATGCATTCGACAAACCGGGTTCATCCTGGTTGATGAGTATGCCATCTGGCGTTTCAAAACGTACAGAAAATGGTCGCTTCTGTATTTTTACCTGCAAGGCGGCAGTTTTCAAAACCAGTATGTCTTCAAGCTCATTGAGCTGGAAATCTGTCTTGCCGGGCTTGGCGATGACTGCATAAGAAAAATCGGCTCCCAAAGCTTTTTTATCCATACGTACCCGTATGACACCAGGTGAAAATACCGTGAGCGCCACATGGGCATGTTCAGTCTCTATAGCGATGCCATCAGCCGTGCGTACAAGCGATGTCAGCTTACCGGCCTGCATAACGGGTTGGGCAAAGCCTTGATTTGTCACCAGTAGCAGACCGGCGCTACAGAGCAGGACTGGCAGGGCTTTTGTGAAATTTGGTAATAGAAGAAATTTTCTTGACACTTGATTTCCTTTCTAAGGTTGCGTCGATTGCAGCTCTGCCAGGTGACGTATGTGCAAGCTATCGCGTAAGGTAGTCAGGTTTTGCGTACTATCCAGACGCAGAGAAATGTGCTCGCCGGGGAGCAAGGTCAGGGCATTGTCCGATAAGTCATGTTGATGCTCGCCAAAATCCAGCCAGACTGCACGCGCTAATCTTTTTGCGTGCAAATCCAGACGATAATGGTCAGCCTCTGCCACAATCGTCACTTCCAGCCCGGGGTCGGGCAATTGCATGAACTTGGATGGCTGCAGATAGGCAATGCTGCGTGCTATGCTTTTACCTTCCCTGATCAACTCTGCCACGACATAGGTGGTTTTGGTATCTGTCTGCGGTGGCAAATCTGTATCCTTGATTTGTGCCAGTTCCTTGGTGCTGTTTGCAGGCAGTCTCAGGGGTAAGGTTTCATCACGCAAGACTTTGCCATTTACATCCATGATGCGCAGCCGCCATTGCAGGTTTTGCTCTTGCTGCAAATCGGATAGTGCACTTAACCGGGTGACACCCTTGTCATGCAAGGCTGCGACTGTCAGTGGCGCGAAGAATCGCCTGGCATGAAAATGCAAAGCCTTCCAGTGACCAAAATAATCGACGCTGGACCAGGAGGCACCGGGCCACACGTCATTGAGTTGCCAGTACAGCGAACCCATGGTGCGTGGCATGCTGCTGCGGTGGTGCAGGGATGCCATCTCTATACCTTCAGCCTGCATCAACTGGCTCAGATAAATAAAGTCCGCAAAGGTTTTTGGTTCATGGTAATTGGCGCGTATGTAGAGCAGCAAACGTTGGTTGCCTTCACCGGCCAGGAACTTCTGGTGGGCGCGAATCAGCGGACCATCTATCTTTTGTTCACTACGGGCTGCAAACGCATCGACTGTGCGTTGTACCGGCCAGGCTTGCAAACCGAATTCCGACATGAACCTGGGTGTCTCTGATAAATACGATTCGACTGCTTGCGAACCGGCCCATACATCCCAGTAATGTTTGTCACCGCTGTTACTATCATTGGCCTTGCCAGCGAGATCATTGCTCGGCGAACTGGACCAATAAGGTACACCCGCACCATAACGAGCAACCTGTTCACGTAAATCCTTGCCAAACAAGGCCACATAGCCAGTCCACACATGTTCTGCGAAAATCGGGTTTTCTTCAGTGAGTTTTTTTCCTATTCCCCAATCCTTCCAGGCTGTTTCTTCTTCATTGTTGCCACACCAGAGTACGATACTGGGGTGGGTGCGCAAGCGCAGCAACTGATCCTTTGCTTCGGCGACGACATTCTCGCGGAATTTTTTATCATAGCCAGGGACTACGCCACCACCGAACATGAAATCCTGCCAGAGCATCAAACCGAGCTCATCTGCCATGTCGTAAAAGGCATCACTTTCGTAGTAGCCGCCACCCCATAGCCGTAACATATTCATGTTGGCATCCCTGGCTGACTGCAAAATCGCGCGCATTTGCTCAGGCTTGACGCGGTTGGGGAACATATCAAAAGGGATTAAATTAGCACCTTTGGCAAATACAGGTACGCCATTGATGACAAAGCCAAACGACTGTCCCCATTGATCTTTGTCGTGGCGCAGTTCGACCTGGCGCAAGCCAGTGCGTTTTTTGACTCTGCTGATCAGTTGCTTATTCCTTTTTAGGCTGAGGTCAAAACCATACAAGGCTTGCTCACCCATGCCATGCGGATACCAGCGGCGTGGATTGTCGAGTTTTATTGGTAGTGACAGTTGGTTGTACCCCTTTTTTACACCGGTACGCATGCTTCTGGACATAATTTGTTTGCCATCCGGATCACTGATATGCACTTCCAGTTCAACTGTAGTATCTTGATCTGACTGTATCGCTAACCTGGCTTGTAAGTCTGCCGCTTCTGCATTGAGCTTGTCTTGCTGTATATGAAAATCCTGCAGCAATATATCGTCGTAGCTGGTAATTTTTACTGCGCGCCAGATACCGGCGGTGACATACCTGGGCCCCCAGTCCCAGCCATAGTGATAACCAGGCTTGCGGGCAAAATTCCCGGTCATGGCATCACGTGGCTCATCACCAAATGGCGATGGATAGTTGCCCGCCAACTTGATGGGCATGGCTTGCACTTGTGGTAGCAGCCTTTGTATGGGTGAATGTAAAATGAGCTTGATTTCATTTTGACGTTTTTTTAACAGTGTTTTTGCAGGAATGACCCAACGGCGGAAGGCATTGTCCGTTGTGGCAATTTTCTTGCCATTCAAATAGATGTCTGCAAAAGTATCTATACCTTCAAAAACCAGATCCTGATGTCTGGCGTTGAGGTTTTTTTCGTCAAGATCAAATTCCAGTTTATATTCCCATGCTGCATTGCCTATCCATTGCAAGCCAGCTTCGGCATCGCCGGCATAAGGATCGGCAATCAAGCGATGCGCCAGCAAATCAGTGTGGACATGACCAGGTACTTGTGCGGCATGCCACTGTGCAGCTTTGACATATTTGGTTGAGGCTGGGTCGTCGGGTAGCAAGCGAAATGCCCAGTTGCTGGATAAATCCTGTTCATGGGTGGTGGTTGCTGCGGCAGGTATGTGTGTTAACAGACCGGAGGAGGCAGCCAGAAAGGCTAGGCAGGTATTGCGCAGGCAACGCCTGAGAGATGCGGGAGAATACCGGAAGGTGGTCATGTTGAATCTCTGCATAAAGAAAGAGCATGGGTATTTCAAATAAGCAAGCGCACGACAAGGTCCATATGTAGCTGGAAATGGATGACAGGCAGTTTATTTCTGCAAGGTATTGCGGATAACGCTACGCTGTATGGCGCTGCGCCTGCCCTCGGGGGTAACCGTCAGTACCTGTAAAACTCTTTCCTGTCCAGGTGGGGCCGCAATCTGCAATGGGTGAAAATACTGGTGTGAGCTGGTATCGGGTGCGGTCCCGTCAAGGGTGTAATACATCTTGCTGCCCTTTACAGGGGGGAATAGTGCCAGTGTATAGGTTTGGTCTTTCGCATTGATTTGCGCTGGCATGCCACCAGGTCTGGGAATACGATATGCCAATCCTGCTTGCTGCAACCTGGGGTAATGACTGACCAGCCTTTGTTGGAAGCCGGAGTAATCCTTTCTTGCCGGTGCTGTCCATGCCACTTCTGCCATGGCGAGCAGGCGAGGGTAGGTCATGTATTCAATCATCTCTGGCTTGTTCAGGTATTCAGTCCAGATATTGGCTTGCACTCCTTTGATATGATCTTGTTCTACATCATTGAGAATGCCAGGTACGGGATTGTAGGCATATACTTTCTCGATGGATAATTCGCCCCCAAGCCCCCATGATTCCTGTTCGCCAGGGCCTTGGCCAGCATCAAAATAGCAATGACTGGTCGGGCTCATGATGACATCATGGCCTTGTCTGGCTGCCGCAATACCGCCATCTTCTCCACGCCAGGACATGACGGTGGCGTTGGGCGCCAGACCGCCTTCCAGAATTTCATCCCAGCCTATCAGGCGCCTGCCTTTGCTGTTGATGAATTTTTCTATGCGGCGGATAAACCAGCTCTGCAATTCTTCTTCATTCTTGAGGCTTTCGCGTCGCATGATGTCTTGCGCCAACGCGCTATTCTTCCAGCGTGTTTTGGGAACCTCATCGCCACCAATATGCAGGTACTGGCCTGGGAACAAGGACATGACTTCGGTCAGCACCTTTTCCAGAAACACGAAGCTGGCCTCGCTGGGGCAATAAATATCTTCAAATATTCCCCAGTTGGTTGCCACATCAAATGGTCCAGGTGTGCAAGCGAGTTCAGGGTAGGCCGCCAAAGCAGCCTGTGCATGACCTGGTAGTTCTATTTCTGGTACTACCGTGATATGGCGGGTGGCTGCGTAGGCAACCACTTCCTTGATCTGCTCCTGAGTATAAAATCCACCATATGGTTTGCCGTCTCCCAGGTAAGGCTTTACATGCCGTCCAAGCGTGCTTTCTTTGCGCCAGGCGCCGACATCAGTCAGTTTTGGATAGGCTTTTATTTCAATTCGCCACCCCTGGTCTTCGGTCAGATGCCAGTGGAAGGTATTCATCTTGTAGAAAGCCATCTGGTCGAGAAATTTCTTGATAAATTCCATGCTCACCATGTGTCTCCCAACATCCAGGTGCATGCCGCGCCAAGAGAAGCGCGGGCTGTCGACAATGCTGACAGCTTGCAAGTGCGCAATGGAGTTTGCCTTGACTGGTATCATTTGCAACAAGGTTTGCGTTCCATAGAACTGCCCGGCCGCGGCCCCTTTCAATTCGATGGAATGTGGCTGAATTGTCAGTGCATAGGCTTCAGCCTGATTTTGCTTACCCGCTTCATCCTGTTCTGTCCTGAAAAGCACATAATTACTTTCAGTCTTGTCAGGTAATTTTTGTATGACAGCCAGTCTGAAACCCAGAACCTGCTCCAGTCTGTCGTTGAATAAACCAGCGTTCGTCAAAGCAACTGCATCACTGACGAACAGGCGGGTCTTGTCAGACAAGCGAAACTGACCGCGCCCCAACTGTTGATGAAACGGTTGAGGAATAAGTGTTAGCCTTGCCGGTTTCTCAATTCGCTTTTCCAGTGGTTTTGCAATTAAATTTGTACATAGGGCGCCGCATAGCGTGAGAACTGCCAAAACCTGGTAAGACATAGTGGAACTCCAATCAAACTGAAATGGAAACGCCAGAACAGATCTGGTGCGATGGCTGAAAGATTGGCCATCTTTATTGATGAATTTACATCAAGTAATCACGCTCAAACTTCTTTGACTGCATCAGGAAGGAGATGTCCATTATTTTGCTGCCAGATATGTGACTGGTCTTTTGAGTCTACCCAGGACAGTTGTGGTTCATGCGAATCCTTGCTCTCCAAGTACAAGGGTAATTTGTTGTCCATATGATTCAGCGATGCTGAGTGTTCTTGTGTACAAAAAAATGGAAGAGATACAAGGCGCTGTTGATGGGTCATTATTGTCTCAATGGCATGGTTTAATAAACGCAAGTATTTTTTGTTTTTGTCATTTTTTGCACTTGTGCAAGGCTTTTTCTTGATGAGATTTATATCGCGTCAACATGCTTACTTCAATCGAATCAAAAAAATGACTGCTTGTTTATAACGTTCACTAAACAAAGGAGCTGTTATTTCAGGCCGAAACACACATATGGCAGGTGGAGATTTCGCTCTTACTGATCACGTGTACTTGATATTTCCACGTCCTTTGACATCAATGCTGCCCCTTATCCGGGTGTTAGTTGCGCCAATTGGGTATTTGTATTTGGGGGAGGGATTTTTTCAATCTGTGATTAAAGAAGAACAGCGATTGCCTGATCGAGGAGTAGGTTGATGATGTACACCGCACTTGCACCATTCACTCAGGTACAGACATTTTAACGAGCAAGCCAGACGTCAATGGATGTAAGCCAGGACCAAAAACGAATGGAAAATGTGTCCTGAAAAATTAAGCATATCGATTCATGCCATGTCAAAGCGCAAAGACTTCCTTTTCAAACTATCGTCAGCGAAATAATGCGGCAAAATCACCACACCGCCAATCTCACTTTTGTTTACTAATCAAGCTAAACTTCATCTTAACTTTCAAATTTTATTGGATCGCTGAATTTTTTTTTGTATAAACATCTCTGGGTGTAATGCGATGCCCAACGACATGCAGATGGTGGCTGTGTCGTTTAGTAAATCGTCGGAACTCTCACTAATTTGCGCTGTATGCAAATTGGGAAAACGAACAGATGCGGAGGGCCATCGCCTGTTCCAGGAGTGAAGAGAAACCTGCCATCGCCAGATAATAAGCCCGCCGTTGGGCATAACCAGGAGACATACATGAGCTTCAGAACCCGTTTCGCTTCACATCAGCACCGTTGTCGCGCAACACCTATCGCCATGGCGGTGGGTACCGCATTGTTGGCCTTTTCTACAGCACACGCGCAAACTGAACCGGTTAAAAAAGCAGTCGAAAAACCAACAGAGAAGCCGGTGGAAACAAATCAACCAGCTTCTGTGGTCGTGACCGGCTATCGCTATTCGATTGAGCAAAGCCTTGATCAAAAGCGTGCTGCCAACGCGATTGTTGAAGTGGTCACAGCCGAAGATGTCGGCAAATTTCCCGACAAGAATGTGGCCGACGCGTTGCAGCGTGTGCCAGGTGTAGTCGTTAACCGCAGCGGCGGCGAAGGCAAGAATGTCAGCGTACGCGGCCTGTCGTCAGAATTGACGCTGACACAATTGAATGGCAATTACATTGCGACAGCTGAATCCAACGGTGATCCTACGCGGTCCTTCAATTATATGCTGATGCCGTCGAATATGCTGTCGACCGCCGAGCTGTTCAAGACACCAGAAGCGCGCCTCGACGAAGGAGGTATTGGTGGCACCGTGATCCTGCGTACGCGTCGCCCGCTGGAAGTGAAGTCCAACAGCGGCTTTGTCTCGGCAGAAGGAACCTGGGCTGACACCAGCAAAAAGGTTGATGGTCAGTTCTCAGGTCAGTATGCGTGGCATGATGAAGACAATCGTCTGGGTGTGCTGGTCGGCTATACCCAGCAGAAGCGAACCACCCGCACCATGGGCGCCAGTACAGAAAACTGGCAGTGGTATGCTGATGATTATAAAGCCCACCCAGCAGTGGATGTCAATGGTGCGCCATCTGGCCTGAATTCGCGCTGGTGGGGGCAGTCTGGCTTTTACGATCAGAACGGCAAGTACTACAGTAATTTCATGATGCCGACGTCAGTCAATCTTGACGTCAAGAACGAAGATCGCGAACGCAAGGGTGGACAACTGACGCTGCAATTCAAACCAGAGCGTAACCTGACGTTGACTGCCAACTACTTCCGTTTTGATCTGTCGCAGAACTCGCAAACCAACACGCTGAAAATACCGGAATGGAACCTGGCGCGCTATGACGGCGACGGCAACTGGCCCGGAGGTCGCATGCTCGACGGCCTGACCTTCGACCGTAGTGGCACGATCGTCACCGGGGCCCAATACAGCGCACACGCAGGTAAGACTTACTACTGTAGTGGCAATGCGGCGGCGGCAGGTGGTATCAAGAATACCGGTGGTTTTGGTCCGGATGACTGCACCATCCCGACACCACAGATCACTGGTAGTTATAATCGCGAACGTTCGCTGTCGCAGACTGCAGATTTTGAAGCGGAGTGGCGTGGCAAATCGCTGGACGCAAGCTTCAAGGGCGGTCGTACCTGGGCCAGCGGCGGCCCGGAGATGCAGTTCACCATGCCAATCAAACCGCGCCTGCAAAACGCCGACAGCAGCTATACGTTGGGTAACTATGCCAGCTCCTGGAGTACGGTTGGGACTCCAACCATGACATTCTCACCTCAACTCATGGCGAACCTGCAAAAAGGAATCGGGGAAATCGATCTGGGCTCAACCTCATCGTCATGGACCAAGAACAGTACCGAACAAAAGTACGCGCAGGCCGATTTGACCTGGTATGCCGACGGCAACTGGCTTGATTCCTTGCAGTTTGGCGTCAAATACCGTGATGGTGGCACTCACCGTAGTACAGGAAACAATTACTGGGCTTGTAAAGGCACCGATGCAAGCAACTACGACAATCGTTACCAGGCTGGCTGCGATGCCAGCGCCTCCAGGTTCCAGCCTGGCTTTCTGTACCCCACGTCGCTGAACAATATAGTGGGTGGCTTCAGTGCCAGTGCATTCCCCGCGATTAATTTCCCGGCTTATATCGCATACCTGAATCAGACCTACGGGCAGATGCAGACTCGTAACGAAGACAACTTTGTGTATAACGTCAGCGAGAAGATTACTGCTGCTTATTTACAAGCCAATATCAAGACTGAGCGTCTGCGCGGAAATGTAGGCATGCGACTGGTGCAGACCAAGCAACATGCTGATTCGACTGATCAGGTTGACTATTATAACGATTATTTTTTCAATGGTACCAACGGCACGCCGGCACCATGTCGTGCGGGTGGCTTGCCAGCCAACGGCGCCCCAGCGGGTTCAGGTTGTGTGAGTGGCTATACGACGCTGCCAGATAGTATCGCGCGCAGTTCGTCGTTTGTGGTCAGTTCGCTTGATCGTAGCTATACAGATATATTGCCGAGCTTTAACCTGGCCTATGACCTCAGCGACAAACTGTTGCTGCGGGCAGCAGCCTCCAAGGTAGTAGCGCGGCCCGGCTATGGTGATATCGCTTCGCCCGGCAGCCTGAATTATTATAGCCAGGAGTATGTCAATGACCGTCGCTTGATTGGCGGTGGCGACCAGCAAGGCTGGTTCGGCCAGGGTAGTAACAAGGCGTTGGAACCATACAAGGCCACACAGTTCGACCTGGGTTTGGAATGGTACTTTCATCGCGGTTCAGTATTAGGTGCAGGTCTGTTCCGTAAAAACGTCAGCAACTTTGCAGTACCAGTCGTGCTGAGCATGCCGATGATTGTGGGTGGTAATACCGTGACGGTACAGAATTATTCCACCAGCGCTGGCGGTCGGGACGCAGTATCGCAAGGTATCGAGTTGTATGCACAGCATACGTTCAGTTCCGGCATAGGTTTTCAGTTCAACTATACGTACAATAATACTAACCAGGCTGCAATCACACTTTCGAATGGCAAGGAAATTGGCAAGTCACCGCTAGTTGGTAGCGCCAAGAATCAAACCAACCTCACTGTCTTTTACAGCAATGATCAATATCTGGTACGAGCATCGTACAACCGGCGTGGCGAAGTGGTTGGTGGTCTGGTCAATGGTTTGAATGTGTATCAGGAACCGTATAGTCAACTGGATCTGAATGCGGCCTACAACGTTAACAAACAACTGAGTCTGACCGCTTCGGTGCTTAACCTGACCCAGGAAGAGTCAAGTTCTCATCTCGGCAACGACACCAAGGACCGTTTTTACTCTAGTGGTTACGCTGGTCGGGTTGTGTACGTCGGTCTGAACTACAAGTTCTGAGTGCGCTGCCTCCCCGTGCCGCGAGGTAGGGGAGGTGTCATTACCGGCAGCCGCCAACTCTGCGGCTGCCGCCATCTTTTCTGGATGTCGCAATGACTACGAACAACAGGATCAGTAATATCACAATTATCGGTGGCGGCAGCGCGGGATGGATGGCTGCAACCGCATTGGCCACCTACCTGGGCAAGGGGGCTGCAATTCGTCTGATCGAGTCTGAGGAGATTGGCATCGTTGGCGTAGGTGAGGCCAGTGTTCCGCATATCAGGTTGTTCAACGGACAATGGCTGGGCATAGACGAAACCGAGTTTGTCAAACACACCCAAGCTACAGTCAAACTTGGTATTCAGTTCAATGACTGGGCGCGCATAGGCGACAGCTATATTCACGGCTTTGGTGCAATCGGTCGTTCACTGGGGCCGTTGCCGTTTCACCAGTTCTGGTTGAAACTGTTCCTGTCCGGGCGTGCCATGCCGATTGGTGATTATTCACCGCAAACAGTGATGGCGCCTCGCGGCAAGTTCGCGCCAGGCGACCAGAATGCGGCACCCAATTCACCGCTGGCCGACATCGCCTATGCCTATCATTTTGACGCCACTCTGTACGCACACTATTTGCGTGAACTGGCAGAAAACCGTGGTGTCCAGCGCATCGAAGGCAAGATTGTCGGTGTGAAGCAGCGCACCGGTGACGGCTTTGTCGAGTCGGTGACGATGGAAAACGGCATAGTTGTCGATGGCGAATTGTTCATCGATTGTTCCGGTTTTCGCGGACTGCTGATAGAGCAAACACTGAAGACTGGCTACATTGATTGGACACATTGGTTGCCGTGTGACCGTGCTCTGGCAGTACCCAGTGAAAATGTTGAACCGATTCCACCCTATACTCGCGCCACTGCATGCGCGGCCGGCTGGCAGTGGCGTATTCCGCTGCAGCAGCGTGTCGGCAATGGCTACGTGTATTCAAGCAAGCACATCGGGGATGAGGAAGCTGCTGTGACACTGCTGGCTAACCTGGATGGCAAAACACTGGCCGATCCACGCCAGTTGCGCTTCACTGCCGGCATGCGCAAGAAATTCTGGAAGAAGAATGTGGTGGCATTGGGACTGGCCAGCGGCTTTCTCGAGCCACTGGAGTCGACCAGCATTTACCTGGCGCAGTCCGGTATCACTCGCTTGCTGAGTCTGTTTCCCAAATGTGATTTCAATCCGCTGTTGGCTGAACGATATAATCGTGAATCCATGATTGAGTACGAGCGGATCCGTGATTTTCTGATCTTGCACTACCACGCGACAGAACGCAACGACACGCCATTCTGGAACGATTGTCGCACGATGCCTGTCCCGGACAGCTTGAGGGAAGCCATCGAACTATTCCGTTACGACGGGCGCTATTTTCGTAACGGTGAAGATTTTTTTGCGTTACCTAGCTGGGTTCAGGTAATGCTGGGGCAGCGTATCGTACCACAAGCTTACCATCCGATCGTCGACGAGATGCCTGAAAGCAGACTGGTTGAATTTGTGGAAGGTATGCGCACGACACTGGAGCACGCTGCAGCCGTTATGCCTACGCACCAGCAGTGGATAGAGAGGTACTGGAAAGCATAAGACCTAGAGCCGGCGCGCAGAGATCAACTTCCTTTTGGCCTCGAGTGATTGGCTTCCCTTTCCCAAAGCCGTCGTTAGGGTACCAATCGGCCGTTAGGCATTATGAAGTGGAGTGGGGTGGTTTCTTGCCAGCTACCGTAAAATATCGTCCGGCCGCCTCATCGATCATGCTGAGAAGCGTGCTGTCAACACCTTGCGGCAGGGGCACCCATTAGCTGTCCACTGTCAATTCAGCTAGCAAACGAACACCTGCGCAGTCTTGCACCGTCGTGCCCAGGCATGCAATTGTTCTTGTTCTTCTGCGCCCAACACCAACTCCGCTTCCGGTCTGCCAGCCATGTCGTTCTCGTTGTGAAAACTTATATGTATCGGACAACTGAACCAGAAATTAATTCAACGAATTTCTAACTCAGGGTACTAGCGACCAATGAGTAGGCTCTGTGCTCTTCTCGTGTCTTTCTGATTTTCTCAGCTTAAAAAAACTGAAGTATCGTCAAACTAAGTATCAATTCATATATGGGACGGTTTGGACGCTTACGCTGCTGTGCGATAGTGCCGGTTTCAGACCATAGACGGGATGACCACGGAGGTTGAAAAACTGTACGTCAAGGGGGCTTGGTTTAGATGATGGCTTGGCGCGACTGTTTTTGTTTTCTTACTCTCTACAAATGATGCTAATCGTATTATAATGAAATTGTAACTACATACAACCTTGCTCGATGACGGACACAGTTCTGGAGTCATATCTAATGATTAATGCTGCGCATAACATGTTCCTGTATTGACGCAGTTAAATCGCGTGTGTAGTGCGGTTAGCAATCCGTGTCTGTTCCTTGCAAGATACTGTTTGTTTTTTTTAATGATCGTTTTACTGTATTGGACAATATTATGAGCGCTCTGCCTTCATGCCCCAAATGTCATTCTGAATTCACATACGAGGATGGAGATCAATTTATCTGTCCCGAATGCGCTTACGAATGGAGCAAACAGGTGGCAGCCGAGTCGATGGCGGAAAGCACCAGGATTTATCGCGATTCAGCTGGCAACATTCTCCAGGATGGAGATACTGTGACAGTCATAAAGGACTTAAAATTAAAAGGTGCGGGCGGAGTTGTGAAGATGGGTACAAAAGTAAAAAACATTCGCCTTGTCGATAGTGATCACGATATTGATTGCAAGATTGACGGTTTTGGTGCGATGAGTTTGAAGTCAGAGTTTGTGAAAAAGGTTTGATATTCTGTAATATTGCTGATACTTGCTATTGTACCCATTCTGGATCATGTGTTTATTCGCTTCAAATAAATTAAAATTTCAGTAACCAGAAAATGGGGCGATCCAATGCTGGAAGTGGCGCGCAAAATTACTTCTTTAACCCACCGACTTTGGTTTTTGTGCTGTATTCAACGCCATTGCGCTCCATGTATTCACGCATTAATTGTCGAATTACTTGTGATGGCGTCAAATCTTGGCTTGCGCATAAATTTTCGAAAGCTTTTTTCTTTACTGGGTCGACCAACACTGTGAGCCTGGCTGTCTTATTTTCCATAAATAACCTATATCTTTAGTAACGATGTATTATAATTTAATTATAATGATTTTTGAGTTTTTTTTAATACGAATTCAATAAAACTCAATTGACCAGAAAATTTGTACTTATTGCAACGTACAACGCATCATTTTTTGGGGCTCTTTAGGAGTATTAGTTTCGATTTGACCTGACAGTTGGTCCTTGCAAAAGGAGAGATTGAGCTTCCCCTGAAATGATGGTGAACTAATTACCGAGGGAAGCTCAGTTGAACCAGCGAGCGGTAACCTAATGTTGAGTGCTGGCGGGTTCGATTATAAAACACTTCAATATATTCAAAGCTTGCTGCCTTCAGTGCGTCATGGGTTGCGTAACGAATTCCATGGTAACGCTCATTCTTGAAACTATTAAACCAGCTCTCGGTGGGCGCATTATCCCAGCCATTTCCTTTGCGGCTGATGGTACATCGTAGTTGGTGAGCCGGCCCAATACGCGCCCGGTGTTACGGGATGTGGATTATTTCCATGAACAGGCAGTAGTACTGGTACCGACAGGTTTTGTCGTCGACACTCAGCCGGACCCGGACTATGCAGCCCGGTTCAGACTGAAAGTCCCGGACAAGACACAGATCATGTAATCAGTTAATTTTGAGCCGTTTCAGACAATAAAAAGTGGGCTGGAAATGTTATCCAGCCCACGATATAAAATTAACAAATTTACGTAATTTCATAAGGCATATAATTACGCATAATTTATATTATGTAAAATAAACTACGCGCATGGCGCTGCAAATTGCTAGAAATTATAGCGTCCACAAAACAAGCAGCTTTCCAGCAGTTTTCTTGACCCTTGTTGAATATTTCAATTCAATCACTCCCCCCTCAGAACGGATTTCTGTCACAAATGACATCAACTTGTAGTGATCCGCTTTTGGGAACAACTTTGTGCAAACGAACGGTATATGGAATCATCACTGGCCACGGTGTACACAATCTGTCAGCAAGTTGTCGGTCGGCAACTCGGACAAAATGAGAACAACGCTTTATACGAAGCCCAGATGCTGGTTGCATGATTTTTTTTGGGGGCTTCGTTATAGAATACTTTACATTAACTATGGATGATAATTAATTGAATTATTGAAATTTTAATCCTTGAATTCAACACGATCTATGATGTGATTTTGCCTGTCTTGATAATTCATGTTGATAATTTCAAATAGAATTTATATTCTATTTGCATGGTCAGACTCGCAAAATATACAGAAAACAATTTTATTGACAGTGCTATCGACATTGCTGCGCAATGTGGTGTCGCCTCCGTTTCCATGTCGGCTATTGCAGTCAAGGTGGGGGCGCCTATAGGCTCTGTATATCATCGCTTTGATTCGCGTAGTGCGATACTGGCGCGAGCCTGGTTAAAAGTGAAGTCTGATTTCAGACGGGAAGTCGCTCAATTCTGGGAACAGGGCAATACTTGGCCTGCTGTTCTTGCGTTATTAAACTGGTGTCGCAACAAACCTGCCTATGCCAGGTTTTTGCTGCAATTTGAAGACTTCCCTGACTTTGGCGGGGCACTGCCTGCTGAATTGAAGGCACAACTTGAAGCCGAACAAGCTGAACTGGATGTTTGCTTTGAACGCTGTGCTGGCATATTTGAATGCGATACTGAAATCACCAGACATCATTTACGCTTTGCGCTGATTGACGCACCAATTGCGATCGTTAAACCCTATCTGTCTCAAAATCAGGAAATCCCTGTCAATGTCGAAACCATTCTACGAGCTTCACATGACGCCGTATGTGCTTTGAACATGACATCCATCAATTAAGATAATGCGCTACTCCACTCAAACTGATTACGGCAAGCCCATCCCTTTGCATGATGAGGATGGATTCATTGCCATGCGTGCAGCCGGCAGGATTGCTGCTGATACCCTGGATTTCATTACGCCTCACGTCAAGCCTGGCGTGTCGACTGCAGCACTGGACGCGTTATGTGAAGAGTTTATGCGTGCTGCTGGCAGTGTGCCGGCGACGATAGGCTATCACGGTTATCAGCATGCGAGCTGTATCTCGGTCAATCATGTGGTGACGCACGGTGTCCCATCTGCAAACAAAATTTTGCGTGAAGGTGATATCGTCAATATTGATGTAACCCCTTTATTTAATGGCTGGCATGGAGACAGCAGTCGCACTTTTGAAGTGGGCGCAGTTTCTGTTCTGGCTGGACGTCTGGTCAAAACGGCATATGAAGCAATGATGGTGGGAGTACGCACAGTTCGTCCGGGCGCGACTCTGGGTGATGTGGGCGCTGCGATCGAAGCTGTCGCGCGCGCTGCCCGCTACACTTCAGTGCGGGATTTTTGCGGGCATGGTGTCGGCCGTGTATTTCATGACGCACCGCAGGTGCTGCATTTTGGAAAAGCTGGTACTGGCGTAGTTCTCGAGCCGGGGATGATTTTTACCATTGAACCCATGCTCAACGCTGGTAAAAGAGATGTGAAGACTTTGGGCGACAATTGGACTACCATTACCAAAGACCACTCCTTGTCGGCACAGTTTGAACATTCTGTTGGTGTTACCGAAACCGGCGTTGAAATTTTTACGTCGTCAGCACTGGAGCGTCAGGCTTGATTTTGTAAAGCACGACCTGGCTGTCCACATGGATCGCCAAGCCAGGGCTTGATAATGCACCTGCCCCCTCTTCCCTGTCATTTTCCCTGATCTGCAATTTATACAGGCGATAGGTCGTGCCTTTCGTTTTTTTTGATATTGTTTTTGATATTATATGTATCGTACGATACATTCTTTAAATGAAAATAAACAAAATCAAACCTACTGCTGAGTTTTATGGCCGCTTACAGCATGCCTATGAGCATTTCAATGCTATGCTCTTCAACAGTGCCCTGCCCCACTGCCTGATTACCGTCCAGCGTGAAAAGAACACCATGGGCTATTTTTCGGCGGTACGCTGGAGTACTGACGGCAATAATGATGTGCATGAGATCGCGCTGAACCCCGGTTATTTTGCAAATCGCAAGTTGATGGAAGTATTCCAGACCCTGGTGCACGAGCAATGCCATCTCTGGCAACATGAATTTGGATCTCCCAGCCGGACTGGCTACCATAATTGGGAATGGTCAGAGAAAATGGAGGCCATAGGCTTGATGCCAAGCTCTACCGGCCAGGCTGGTGGTGACAGGGTGGGGCAAAAGATGTCGGATTATGTCATCGAAGATGGCTTGTTCAAACAGGCTGCGCTAGCCCTGGTCGCTTCTGGTTACCACTTCAAATGGGTGGATCGCTGGGTTGCCAAGCAAGAGCAAATCGTGAATTCGGAACTGTCGGTGGCGCAGGATGCGCCGGAATTGATACTGCCCATCTCAAGCGCAGAAAAATTATTGAATGCCCCGATGGCGCAGCTCATCCCTAATTTTCAGCATCAGGTGCAAGATACAGATTGGCAAAAAGCCAGGTCAAAAACAAAATACTCGTGTCCCGGCTGTTTGGCCAACCTCTGGGGTAAGCCCGATCTTCGTGTGCGATGCGAAGATTGTGACATGCTTTTTTTGACTGAATAGAGTCAGGTCATCATAACTGATCATTCTGACTCTGATAGTCACTATGCGAAAAAATCATGGCTTAATAGTGTCGCTGAACAAGCAAGTTGGTCTGTCATCAATGACTTTGTAGTTGTCCGGCATTTACTTCTGTATCAATAGCCTGCGCATGGCAGACAAGGTGTTGCGCTGCACACCATGTTCGTCAAAGTTTTCCGGATTTAACCACGCTGTAAACGCCCGATCCAAAGCTGGCCACTCAGTGTCTATGACAGAAAACCATGCTGTATCCCGACTACGGCCCTTATAGACGATGGCCTGACGAAATATCCCCTCATACTGAAAACCAAGACGTGCAGCAGACTTGCGTGATGGCTCGTTGAGGCTGTCACATTTCCATTCATAGCGCCGATACCCCAGGTCTTCGAATGCGTATTTCATGAGCAGGTATTGCGCCTCGGTAGAAACTGGGGTGCGTTTCAAGTCGGGAGAAAATGCGACACTACCGACCTCAATAACGCCGTGGGCAGGATCAATACGCATCAATGCCATGGTGCCGACGGCATGTCCGGTCTTCAGGTCTATGACAGCAAAATGAAGGGGATCGGCACTTGCCGCTGCATTTTCTGCGAATGCCCGGTAATTCTCTTCATCGGTGAACGGCCCGACGAACAGGTATGTCCAGTCACGATCGTCAACTGCTTTGCTGTATGCGGCATACAGATCCTTTGTATGGCGCGCTGCATCCAGCGGTTCAAGGCGACAATAGCGCCCTTCCATGACGACGTGCTGTGGACGTGGCCGGGCTACCCAGTCGGGTACGGGAGTGCCGATGGGTTGTTGATATTCATTCAATCTAGTCGTCATGTCTTGCCTTTATCGCCATGTAGTCAGCAAAATGCTGATTCCTGCATATATGGTAAGTGGGCTCTACCGATATTTAAAGTGCCAAATTCATGATATTTCAGAATGCCAAATCTTTAACGTGTTAAAGCAAAGTGTGAATAGGTTCAGATAATCTTCACAGGTGGGATATCGGTAGCAAAATCGTATTGCTGAAAGTCGTAAAAAATTCTCAAATGCAAAAGCAACCGGAATTGTTGTTCAATGTATGAATTTGCAAAAAAAAATTTATTCCTCAATTTTGAATTTATCAAAATGGTAAACTGGTTTCTTTAGTTGTGATTTCTCAACACGAGGAAGTATTTGGCAATATTGCGCCAGATTTAGCCTATATTTAGTGACCTTTCTCTTTTAGATTTTTTATGCATTCGTTTAGCAGCACCATAGCAAGTTCAGATATTTTATACGGCGAGCAAAAACCTGATTTTTTACGCGAAGAAGTATTGGCAGATTTACTGGAAGCCAGCGCATTGGCTTATCCAGACAAGACTGCACTTATTTATGCGGAACAATCACTGAGTTATCGCCAGTTAAACGACAATGCAGACCGGGTGGCGTCAATATTGATTGCCGCCGGCGCAGGCCCGGGAAAAATTGTTGGTTTATGGCTGCCGCGCGGCATCAATTTATTGATCATGCAGGCGGCTATCGCCAAATCTGGTGCTGCCTGGTTGCCATTTGATGCTGATACTCCCATAGATCGCATTGCTGTTTGTCTCAATGATGCCAATGCGATCGGCATATTGAGCTGCAGGGCACTTAAAACTTCATTGGATGAGTTGAGTTGCCAGAAATGGCTGGCCGAAGATGCGCTTGCCCAGACTGAACAAGTGCTGATGCGTCGTAGCGCAGTTAAAGGCACGGACCCGGCTTACGTGATTTATACATCTGGCTCTACCGGCAAGCCCAAAGGCATTCTGGTGAATCAGGCCAGCATCTGTCATTTCTTGCGCAGTGAAAATCACGTACTAGGCATACGTCATGAAGATCGCGTTTATCAGGGTTTTTCACTGGCGTTTGATATGTCCTTTGAAGAAATCTGGATTAGCTATCTGGTTGGCGCCACCCTATGGCTGGCCCCCAGGGAAATTACTGCTGACCCCGATGCTTTGCCTGTTGCTTTGAATGAAAACAATATTAGCGTCTTGCATGCGGTACCCACCCTGCTCGCCTTGTTCAGTCACGAAGTGGATAGCCTGAGGTTGATCAATCTTGGGGGGGAAATGTGTCCTGAAGTGCTGGTCAAGCGCTGGTCGCGTCCCGGACGGCAAATGTTCAACACCTATGGTCCGACCGAAGCCAGTGTATCTGCCAGCCTGGCGCAACTCCAGCCGGATAAGGCAGTGAACATAGGCCGGCCTTTGCCAAATTACTCTCTGCTGGTGATTGCTACTGATGTTGAAAACGGCTTGCGTCTGTTGCCAGCAGGTGAAACGGGCGAGTTGTGTATTTCCGGGCCTGGTGTAGCTATCGGCTATCTGGGGCGGCCGGACCTGACTGCTGAAAAATTCCTGACTAATCCTTGGGCTCGTAATGAATTTGAGCAACGCCTGTATCGTACTGGCGACCTGGCCTGTTTCAATGCTGATGGTACGGTGCAGTGCCTGGGACGTGCCGATGACCAGGTCAAGATACGTGGTTTCAGGGTTGAGCTTGGGGAAATTGAATCGGTACTGGCAAAACAGAGTGGCGTCGGTGCAGTTGCCGTGGTGCTGCGTAAAGATGATGATATCGACCAGATCATTGCCTTTGTCGTCAATGATGCGTTACCGGCCGACAGCGGTGTAACTGCTTTTGCGAAGCACGCAACAGAGTTGCGCGCTGCCTTGTCCAAGGTATTGCCTGTGTACATGGTACCTGCCAGGTTCGAGTATTTATCTGAGATGCCAAGACTGACATCGGGAAAAATAGACCGTAATACACTCAAGAAAGTCGAATTGCTCAAGCAGGCGCCCAATACGGCATCTGATACTGCTGAAAACCAAACGGAAGAAATTTTGTTTGCTGCTCTGGCCAGCCTTTTCCCAGGGCAGCCGATACAAAGAACATCAGATTTTTTTGCAGATCTTGGTGGCCATTCGCTGATGGCTGCAAAACTGGTTTCGCTGTTACGCAAGCATCCGCGTTTTGCCTATTTCAGGATCAGTGATGTTTACACGCAGCGTAGTGTTGTCAACCTGACTGCTGTGCTGGAATCGACCGGCCAGGCACAGGATGCTGCGAGTGCTGAAAGCAAGACCGTGCGTGTACAAACGCCGGAGTGGAAGCGCTGGCTCTGTGGCCTGGGCCAGGCTTTTGCCATCCCATGGCTGGTGGCCATGCGTATGGTGCAGTGGCTGGCGCCCTTTTTTGCCTATCACTTTCTGACTGGTGATCCCGAAGATTCGATTGCCAGGGCAGTT
Organism: Undibacterium paludis; assembly: GCF_022568815.1. Taxonomy (GTDB): domain Bacteria; phylum Pseudomonadota; class Gammaproteobacteria; order Burkholderiales; family Burkholderiaceae_D; genus Undibacterium. Next base: position 172,271 of record NZ_JAKZHX010000002.1, read on the forward strand.
TTACTGTCGGTCGGTGTTTTCCTGCTGTTGACTTTGCTTGAGTTCGCTTTTGCCATTTTAGGCAAATGGCTGATCGCCGGTCGTTTGAAACCTGGTCGCTATCCTTTGTGGGGTTGGACTTATTATCGCTGGTGGCTGGCTGACAGGCTGGTGGAGGCAGCACCGGCCTATATGCTCAGCGGCTCGTCTTTGTATTCTTTATGGTTGCGTGCGCTCGGTGCCAAAATAGGCAGTGATGTCATCATAGGTTCAATGACACTGCGCGCGCCTGATTTATTAAATATTGGTGATCGCTGTAATATCGGTAATGCCTGTAATTTTGAAAATGCGCGTGTACAAAATGGAGAACTCTTGCTTGGCGTGATAACGCTGAACGATGAGGCTTATGTGGGCTCATATTCTGTACTGGAAGGCAATGTGCATATAGAAGCTGGCGGCCACCTGGAAGGCCAGTCTGCCTTGAGTGACGGACAGCGCATTCCATCATCGAGAATATGGAAAGGCTCCCCGGCCAGGGATGCAGGCTCGTTTGATCCGTCACTCTTTCCACCTAGGCCGGAGGTTTCACGCTTGCGTCTGCTTGGTGAATTGGTGTTCTTTATATTTGGCTCCTTGCTGATCAGCGCCTTGTTTTTCATGCCGGTCTTCCCCAGTTTTGTGACGATAGACTGGTTTGATAATTCTGAGCTTTTCCCTGCCTTACAGAGCAATTCTGTCATTTTTCAGCTGGCCAAGTACTTTTTGCTGGCATTTCCTGCGACGGCTGTGCTGATTGTGTGTACCGCCCTGTTGTCTGCCGGCATACGCTGGAGTGTTTTGCCAACCTTGAAACCGGGTCAATACCCTGTACATGGCAATACTTATTGCGGCAAATGGCTGGTCAATCAAATCCAGGAATCCAGCCTGAATGTCTTGCATGGCGTCTATGCCACCGTGTATGCGCCATTCTGGTATCGCCTGCTGGGCGCCAAAGTCGGACGCGGCGCTGAAATTTCAACAGCACTTGGCGTGGTGCCAGATATGCTGACCCTGGGTGATGAGACGTTTATCGCTGATGCAGTCTTGCTTGGTGACGAACAAATTGATTGCGGCTGGATGACGATGCATCCGACAGTGATTTCGCGCCGCAGTTTTGTCGGCAACGGTGCCTATGTACCGGATGGCACGATTTTGCCTGAGAATGTACTGATAGGCGTGCATACGAGCGTGCCTGATAATCATCAAATGCGCGAAGGCGATACATGGCTTGGCTCACCGGCAATCAATTTGCCTGCCCGTGAAGAGGTCAAAGGCTTCCCGGAAAACCTGACTTTCAGCCCATCGCCAATACGCAGGTTGGGACGTGGATTGATCGAGGCTTTCCGCATCATTGCGCCGCATGCGATGGTGATTGCCGTCGGTTATACCATCGTCCTGGATTTGATACCGCTGGCCGGCGATGATCGTTGGGGCGAGGTCTTGTACTATCTGGTAGTGGCCGGTTTGTTGTATGGCATTGGTAGTTTTGCCTTTGTGCTGGCATTGAAATGGCTGTTGATTTTCCGTTACAAAAAAAGCAGTGTACCCATGTGGACGCCGTTTGTCTGGATATCAGAAGGCATTACCAATTTGTATGAAGGGATAGCCGTCCCCAATTTCATGCGCTATTTACGTGGCACACCCTGGCTACCTTTGGTATTCAACCTGCTTGGTACCAGGATAGGCCGAGGCGTTTACATGGATACCACAGATATCACTGAATTTGATTGCGTCAGTATCGGCGACTATAGCGAAATCAATGCCCTGGCTTGTCCGCAGACACATCTGTTTGAGGACAGGGTCATGAAAATCGACCATGTCAGTATCGGTGAGCGTGTGTATATGGGGCCACGCAGTTCGGTCTTGTATAGTGCAGTTGTGGCTGATGATGCCAGCCTGGGAGCGATGACATTGGTCATGAAAGGGGAATATATCCCTGTCAACTCCAGCTGGCGGGGTTGCCCGGCTGCCATGACAAATGCCTGAAGCTTGATAAGTGACAGGATTTTCTGCCCGGTTATTGAAAACAAGGCCCGGACAGATACGTAAATGTCCTTGCCAAATCTGACAGCCAGCAGACCCAAGTTCTTCACTTTTCTGGCTTACCTGGCTTGTGCTGTCTGAGTACTTGTCCTATCAGTGCAGTGCCAGGTGCTTCCCGCCCGCCTGGCCCTGCTTCAAACGAGATATTGTCAAGCCGCATTTTTTCGCCACATATTGCACAGTGCGGTACTGCATTGCTCACATGCTGGCAACTTGCATGACGTATATGTAAAGGTTTTAATCCTCCTGGCGCACGCCATTTATCCCCCCAGGCCGTCAATGCCAGTAATACCGGGTATAGGTCCCTACCCTGCTCAGTCAGGGTGTAGCGCCAGACCCGTTTGTCCTGCAAATCGGTATGCCGTTCTACGATGCCCTGCTCCAGCAGACGCTTGAGACGGGCTGTCAAGACGTTCGACGCCAGGCCGAGGTTACGCTGGATTTCATCAAAACGCTCAAATCCCAGGAACAGGTCACGCAAAATCAGCAGTGTCCACCACTCGCCGACAACCTCCAACGTGCGTGAAATGGAACATGAAAAATCGGCAAAGGAACTACGCTCCATAATTTGTCTTGCTTGATGCAAGTAAATTGTTTATATTACTTGCATTATGCCAGTGAAAGTCAGCCATGTATGCTTATATCGTAGAGAGAAAATTGCGCAAGGTCTTTGCCGCCATCAGCGAAGGTAATGCCCTGCCCATGCTGAACAGCCTTGCTGCCACCTTCGTTTACCGTTTTGAAGGGGATTCGCCAATTTCTGGTTTGCGCAATTCACAGACCTCGATGGCTTTATGGTGGCAGCGCTTATATCGGCTTTTCCCGGGTTTGCGCTTTGTGGTCAGGGAGGTTGCGGTGCAAGGTCCGCCCTGGAATACTCGTATCCATGTGATGATGGACTTTATCGTGCCACATGAACCAGATGGGCCTTACCGGAATATTGTGATGCAGTTCATGCGTATGCAATGGGGCAAAATTTCATATATCCATACGCTGGAAGATACACAACGCTGTGCCCGTTACCTGGCCTGGAGCGCATCACAAGGATGTGAAGAAGCGTTGGCTGGCCCGATTACAGACAAACTTTGGCCAGAGGCAGGACCTTTTCTGCATGGCTGATGCTCAAGCATTTAGCAAATGAAGCCCAGGCTACACGGCAGATATCCTGGTCTTTGACACTCGAACAAGCCCAAAGCACATCTGGATACAGCAACATCTATTACCAATTAGCTTTGGACAGAATGATCAGCCATTTGCGCAGGAATAAAACTTCAAGATGACCGGCTTGTACCCCAGTACTGCAATCGAGTATGGGATTGACATAGTAAGCACGCTGGCGGAAGTCACGACAAACAAATATCTCACGACGACCGAGGCGCACCAAGAATGAGGTCGGGGCGAATTGCAGGCTGAAGCGTGTATCAAAAGACTGGTCAAGGTTTGCCATAATTTCAATCTCCGTATGAATTGCATGCAGTAGAAGGACAGCCATATTTGAATCAGTTCGCTTGTCCATGAACGCACTTTAACATAAAATACTGTATAAACAATCAGTTAAATGTAACACTGTGGTTTTCTTCCCTCTTGTAAAAATATATTTTGAAGTCTGCTTATGATTTACATATACTGTGTATTTAATCAGTATATGTATCATGGCTCAACTTTCCTCCATCCCTCCTGAATGCATACATCCCGCGTTGTGGAAGGCATCGCAACTGGCGCGTGGACATGGTGCCTATGTTCCCAGCGGGTATGCAGAATTAAAAACTGAGTTACCAGGTGACGGCTGGCCTCTGGGGCAATTAACAGAACTCCTGCTGCCACAGGCAGGCATAGCCGAATTGAGTCTGCTGATGCCGGCGTTGAAGCAACTGGATGGCAAGCCACTGGTTTTGCTGACACCGCCCCATATACCGCATGCTTTGGCATTTTCTGCTACAGGCTTGAAAATATCCCAGTTGATATGGATACGTTGTCATAAGCATGTTGATGCCTTATGGGCCGCTGAACAGATATTACGCAATGGCAGTTGCGGCGCCCTGTTATTCTGGGCATCGACCATTCGCAGTGAAACTTTGCGCCGTCTGCACTTGGCTGCGCAAAGTTCTGAAACCTTATTTTTTTTAATGCGCAGCATGCAGGCGATGCAGCAGGCCTCACCTGCCCCGCTCAGACTTAGCGTGCAAACCAGCTCAACTGGGCTGGCCGTCAGCATGGTCAAACGTCGAGGTAGCCTGCGCGATTCGCCGCTTGAACTGCGCCTTCCTATGCACCCCTATCTGTATTCCTATGCTTACCCAGGTAAAGAAAACATTAAGGCACCCGTTTACAGCGCAGGCAGACCGTCCGCCACTGTGGATCGCCATACACCTGCCTTTACTTCAGCTTGAAGTGTTTGTCAGCACTCTGCTGCATCATGAAGAAGCTATCCCTGATGTTGTGTTATACCAGGGACGAGTTACAGCCATGTCTGCCTGTGCTTACCATGCTGGAGTACGCACAGGGATGCGTGCAGGTGGCGTGCAAATGCTGCTGCCGCAAGCACAATGCTATCAACGTGATCAGGGAAAAGAGGTATTGGCCTTGCAGGCAGTGGCAACGGCCATGCTACAGTATTCTCCACAGGTCACATTGGCAGAAAATAATTGCATATTGATGGATATCACCGCCAGCCTGGTCTTGTTTGATGGTATCCGTGCATTGCTCAGACGTATTCGTGACAGCATGCGTATCCTGGGTTTTACTGCGACGACAGGAATAGCCCCCATCCCCGGGGCCGCCCGCCTGCTTGCCAGGCAAGCAGCACGAAAAAGACGATGGGGGCTCCATGTCTTGAGCATGAAAAGACTGTCACAGCATCTGGATGCGCTGCCTGTCGGCCTGCTTGTCGCTGCCCGGCCCCTGGTTGAGTTATTGCAGGGCATAGCCTGCTATCGTCTGGCAGATTTACGCCAATTGCCGCGGCCCGGCTTGCAAAGACGCTGTGGTAAAGATTTGCTCAAGGAACTGGATCAAGTCTATGGTGAACAGGCTGAGGTACATCAATGGCATGTGGCAGCACCGGAATTCAAGGTTAAGGTGGAATTGCCAGACCGCATAGAGCAAGCAGAATCGCTGCTTGTGTTTGCGCGCAGCCTGCTGGCACAGTTACTGGGCTGGCTGACTGCACAGCAATTGGCGGTCACGCATATTCATATGGAGCTATTCCATGAACGAGGACGGCAGGCCATTCCCCCCACCCTGTTTGATCTGCAACTGGCGCAAGCCTGCTGGCAAGAGTCGCATTTACTCAGTCTTTTCAAAGAAAAGCTGACGCAGCTTACATTGCATTCTGCCGTTATAGGGATGCTGCTGGAAGTCAAACAAACCATGGCTCGCCATGCACAAAGTTATGCCCTGTTCCCCGAACCTGGCGGGCAGGCGGATGAGCATAAGCGTCTGCTGGAGTTGTTGGTAGCACGTCTTGGTGAGGACCATGTCTTGCAGCCAGCGCCACAAGCGGACTACAGGGCCGACGTGGCGAACAGATGGATTTCAGTCCTGAAAAAACGCCCGCCCCAGGCAACTGAACAGACGACTGAGCAAGCATGTCAGGCAAATGTCTTGCGACCATACTGGCTATTAGCCCAGACCCTGGCTTTGGAGGTAAGGCAACACCGTCCTTATTATGGCTCCGAGCTTAAGCTGATTTCACCGGCAGAACGTATAGAAGCCGGCTGGTGGGACACACAATTGCAGGCACGCGACTATTTTATTGCCATTGATGACAAGCATGTACGCTACTGGGTTTACCGCGAACGGGCAACTGACCCCGATAGTGACGATCCTGTCTGGTTCCTGCATGGGATATTTGGATAAAGGTGATCAGCATGAGCCTTTTTTTGCCCGACTATGCAGAACTGTTTTGCATGAGTAATTTCAGCTTTCTACATGGCGCCTCACATGCGGAAGAACTGGTGGCGCGCGCCATCACCCTTGGCTATCGCGCCCTGGCCATTACCGATGAGTGCTCCCTGGCTGGCGTAGCAAGGGCGCATGCAGCGGCAAAAAAAACTGATTTGCAACTGATCATAGGCGCGCACTTCAAGCTTGATGACGGGTCTGAAGCTGCTGTTCAGTTGATCGCCCTGGCGCAAAACCGCGAAGGCTACGGCAATCTGTCAGAAATGATCACCCTTGGTCGCGGACGCAGCGCCAAGGGCAGTTATCTGCTGACGACCAATGATTTTGCCAGCCCCGACAAAGATTTGGTACATTTGGCTGGCTTACCAGACTGCCTGCTCATTCTTGTTCCGTCTTACCCGGTTGTACCAGACGTGTTGCACAGGCAGTCCACCTGGCTTGCGCAGACTTTTCCTGGGCGCGCCTGGCTGGGTTTGAATTTGCTAACACAGATAGCTGATGAATATCAGCAGCAGCAAATTTATCAGACCGCACAAATGCTGCAATTACCCGTGGTCGCCATAGGTCAGGTCACCATGCATGTACGCTCACGCAAGCCTTTGCAAGACACCATGACCGCCATACGCATAGGCAAACCGGTTACAGAATGTGGTTACGAACTGAATTTGAATGCAGAGCAGCATCTGCGATCACGCTTGCGCCTGGCAAATATCTACCCTCTCCCTGCACTGTCAGAAACCCTGCGCATTGCCAGTTTGTGCACATTTTCTCTTGAAGAGTTACGTTATGAATACCCCGATGAACTTGTACCTAAGGGGGAAACGCCAGCCAGCTATTTAAAACTGGAAGTTTATAAGGGAGCAGAAAAACGCTATCCGCAAGGCTTGCCCTTGCACGTCAAACACACGATAGAGCATGAACTGGGCTTGATCAATGAACTGGCTTATGAGCCTTATTTCCTGACTGTATACGACATTGTCACCTTCGCCAGGGGCGAGAACATACTTTGCCAGGGGCGCGGTTCTGCCGCCAATTCTGTTGTCTGTTATTGTCTGCATATTACGGAAGTCAACCCGGAAAAGCATCCCTTGCTGTTTGAGCGCTTCCTGTCAAAAGAAAGAGGTGAGCCACCGGATATTGACGTCGACTTTGAGCATCAGCGCAGGGAAGAAGTCATGCAGTACATCTATGGCAAGTATGGTCGTGACCGTGCTGCGCTGGCTGCAGCCGTCCACACCTACCATCCGCGGGGCGCCTTGCGTGACGTCGGCAAAGCCTTAGGTGTTGACCTGGAAATTGTTGATGCCGTTGCAAAATCTCATCGCTGGTTTGACGATAAACAAGAATTGCTGAAGCGCTTCAGTGAATGCGGGCTGGAAACCGAATCTGTGCTCGCGCAGCAATGGGATTCACTGACACGAAAGTTATTACGCTTTCCACGTCATTTATCCCAGCATAGCGGTGGTTTTGTGATTTCGCGTGGCAAATTGTCGCGATTGGTGCCCATAGAAAATGCGGCGATGAAGGATCGCAGCGTGATTCAATGGGATAAGGATGACCTGGAATCATTAGGCCTGCTGAAAGTCGATGTACTGGCCCTGGGCATGCTGTCAGCATTGAGACGGGCTTTCGATCTGATGCGCAACCTGCCTGGCAAGCCGAAGTGCATGCAGGAAGTCCCCAGGGAAGACCCTGTTACTTATGACATGTTGTGCAAGGCTGATACCATAGGGGTATTCCAGATCGAGTCGCGGGCACAAATGAGCATGTTGCCACGTTTAAGACCGCGCGAGTTTTATGATCTGGTGGTACAAATTGCCATCGTCCGTCCAGGTCCGATACAGGGCGGCATGGTTCACCCTTATCTACAAAGACGTCAAGGTATACAAAAACCTGAGAAACACGAACATCCTGGCATGCGGGCGGCACTTGATCGTACATTGGGAATACCGATTTTCCAGGAACAGGTCATGCAGATCGCCATGCATGCGGCTGATTTCACCGCAGGAGAAGCAGATGGTCTGCGCAGGGCAATGGCCGCCTGGAAGCGGAAAGGTGGGCTGGAAGGCTACAAAGACAAAATAGTCAATGGCATGCTCAAGAACGGTTACAAGGAAGAATTTGCGCTTGCCATTTTTGAACAGATGAAAGGCTTTGGTGACTATGGTTTCCCTGAAAGCCATTCAGCCAGCTTTGCCATCCTGGCTTACTTCAGCAGTTGGATCAAGCGCCATGAGCCTGCGGTATTCCTGTGCTCCCTGCTGAATTCCCAACCCCTGGGCTTTTACTCACCATCGCAGTTGATACAGGATGCACGTCGTCATGATGTGCAGATCAGGGCCATCGATGTTACTCATAGTGACTGGGACTCATCGCTGGAAGCGGAAACCTGCTATAACAGCTTCACTGGCACGGCCCAGTCTGTCGTACGTATGGGCATGTCCTTATTGCATGGCATGTCAGAAGACGCCGCCCTGCGCATTACTGCAGCCCGCAACGTACATGCGTTTGCCGATGTACATGACCTGGCAAAACGAGCACAACTGAGCCAGCATGATCTGCAGGTGCTGGCAGCGGGAAATGCCCTGGCTTCCTTGGCCGGGCACAGAAGGCAGGCATTGTGGCAAGCCGTTGGCGCCTTGCCGGATAAGGATTTATTAAAATCCACCAGCATACAGGAGCAAATACCCGTATTGAAAACACCAACAGAGGCGCAGGAAATCTTCAGTGATTTTCGAGCTACTGGTTTCACCTTGCAACGCCATCCGGTGGCATTGCTACGTCCGCAGTTACTGGCCAGGCGATTTTTGCCGGCAGAAATGCTCAATACCTTCCAGCAAGGGCAGTTTGCCCGCGGTTGCGGCATCGTCACGGTCAGGCAACGGCCGCAAACGGCAAATGGTGTCGTCTTTATCACCATAGAGGATGAGACCGGGCCAGTGAATGTGATCATCTGGCCTTCTTTGCTGGAAAAACAGCGTAGCGAAGTCCTCAGTGCTCCTTTGCTTGGGGTTTATGGCATCTGGCAATGCGAAGCCGAAGTTCGTCATCTGGTTGCCAAACGTCTGGTCGATATGTCCCATTTATTGGGGCAACTCGAAATCAGCAGCAGGGATTTTTGCTGAAACCTGCTACTGAGCCCTCTTGTTGCATCACTCGTCGTTGGTTTCTGGCAAGGTCAGGCGACCGGTATGGTAGTCATATTCATAGACTTCACCATAACGGCCCCATTCAATAGCCACTTCCAGTACACGCTTGGCTTCATCAGCTTTGAGGAACTCTTCCAGCAAATCGATCAGCGGCTGTTCCGGCAGGCTGCCGCTTGCTTCTGCCTCAAGATTACGCCTGATATGAGCAGCCAGTGGTACATGAGTTAATAATTGCTGGCCAAACAGTTCCTGCTTATGCGCCTGCTCGACTTCAACATATTTCTTACCCAACGGTGTCAGCATGATGTCACCCTTCTCCAGGATAGCGAAACCAAGCAGACTCAATGCCTCATAAGTAGGGAACAGCTCTTCATCAGACAGTTCTGCTTCTTCTGCCAATTGTGGCAGGTCAGCGCGGCCGTTGAACGGTGCTTCAGCCAGCAGGTCGAGGACACCCTCGATACGGCTGACATCGGTTTCTGGCAGACGGTAACCAAGGTGATGGCCGCTCGGGGTATCACTTGCTGCTCCATGAGTGGCGCGCATAGTCATCAAGCCATACACTTCATCAATCAGGGCTCGGACTTCCAGCGAATCCACATCACGTGGCCTTGGCAAATCAATCTTGACTTCACATCTGACACAACCAGGATCACTGGACAGGATAATGATGCGATCAGCCATCATGACGGCTTCTTCGATATTATGCGATACGATCAGGATGCCCTTGGTTGAAATGCGATCTTCCTCCCACAATTCCAGCATGTCATTGCGGAGGGTTTCACCCGTCAGTACATCAAGGGCAGAAAACGCTTCGTCCATCAACAAGACATCAGGATTGGTGACCAGTGCCCTGGCAATGCCAACACGCTGCTTCATGCCACCTGACAATTCACGTGGCAAGGCACCGCCGAAACCCGCCAGACCGATCAATTCCAATACGGCGTCCGCTCTTTCTTCACGCTCAGCCGCAGGCACCCCCTGGGCTTCCAGACCCAGTTCCACATTCTGTTGCACAGTCAGCCAGGGGAACAAGGCAAAAGACTGGAACACCATGGCAATACCTGCAACCGGGCCAGTAATTTTTTTATCACGATAGCTCGCCATGCCCGTATCAGCAGGTATCAAGCCGGCCATGATACGTAATAGTGTCGATTTGCCTGAGCCGGATTTGCCGAGCAATGCAACAATCTCGCCGTCTTTCAACTGGAAATCGACTTTGTCGAGAATAAGGCGCGACTTACCATCAGCAGCCTTGAAGGATTTGGCGACCTGATTCAGGTCCAGTAGTAAATTTTGTGTCATCTTGAATTCCGTTACAGTGACAAATCATCTGATGAAGCTTTGATTTCGATATGCTGCAGCACTATTAGCGCAGATGATCTTCGGCCAGCAAGTACAGCTTGCGCCAGAAGAATCGATTCAACAGCATCACAAAAACACACATTACGCCTATACCAAGGGCGATACGGTGAAAATCACCGCTCTCTGTCATTTGCTTGATATAACTGCCCAGGCCATCGGCTACCAATGTGGTCTTACCCCAGGTCACATATTCGGCAACAATGCTGGCATTCCATGAACCGCCACTGGCCGTGATGGCGCCGGTGATATAGCTGGGGAAAACCGCAGGCAGATAAACCCGCTTCCACTTCAGCCATCCCTTCAAACCCAGATTGTCTGCTGCCAGGCGCAACTCATTCGGTATGGTGGCGGCACCGGCAACCACATTGAACAAGATATACCATTGTGTACCAAATACCATTAAGGGACTGAGCCAGATATTTGGTGTCAACTGAAAAGTCACCATGGCAAACACCACCAGCGGGAACATCAGATTGACCGGGAAAGCTGCCAGGAATTGCGCCATGGCCTGTACTTTTTGTGAATACTGAGGACGCAAGCCTATCCATACAGCCACTGGCACCCAGAACAAGGACGCAAGTGCAATCAGCAACAGCACCCGCAGCAAGGTCAGCATACCCAAGCCAAGTACATGAGCCACCTCACTCCAGCCAACATCACTATGGATGAAGATCAATAAGCGATACACGGCATACACTGAACTGAGCAGCAGTATGGCGTCCCAGACTTTTGTCCATGCCGGATGCCGGAAGCGGCCATTGCCCTGTATGGAAACTTCACCTGGTTTGATACTGAACCATGCAAGACCACGTCCGGTGAAACGCCAGAACCTGGCAATCCATGAGCGGAACAGGCGGCTGTTGCGCATCCAGTCCAACAGCCAGGATTGCTGTGCTGTCTCACCCTGAGACTCTTCGAAGCGAAACTTGTCTGCCCAGGCCAGCAAGGGGCGGAAAAACAATTGGTCGTACAACAAAATACCGATCAGCATGGCCGCAATAGCCCAGGTAATGGCCATGCCATCCCTGGCTTCAATTGCCACGGCAATATATGAGCCTATGCCGGGCAATTTGATGTCTTGTCCGGCAACAGAAATCGCTTCAGCCGCCACCAGGAAAAACCAGCCACCCGACATGGACATCATCATATTCCATAACAAACCTGGCATGGCGAATGGTAACTCAAGACGCCAGAAACGTTGCCAGCCAGAGAGCCGGAATATCTGCGCTGCCTCTTTCAATTCAGCGGGCACATTACGTATGGACTGATACAGACTGAATGCCATATTCCATGCCTGCGATGTAAAAATCGCAAAAACAGCAGCACACTCCACTCCCAGCAAATTGCCAGGGAACAAAGCGATGAACGGCGCAATGGCAATCGCCTGGAAACCAAGAATCGGTACAGATTGCAGAATATCGAGCGCCGGTATCATGACTTTTTCAGCCGCAGCATATTTGGCGGCAATGGCAGCAAACACCAGGCTGAAGACCAGGGAAAATCCCAGGGCCGTGAACATACGTAAAATCGTGCGCAGCAAATAATAAGGCAAGTACAGGGGATCAAGGCTGATCTCCAAAGCCTGACCAACTGCAAATGGTCGGCTCATCTGCATCGCGGCAAATGCGAAGATACCAAGCAGAGCCAGCGCCAGGGGCAACAAGGCCCAGTCCCAGCGATTGGGTCCTTTGCTCTCACTGATGGTGTCGCGGGTTTGGAAATGGAACAACTCAAACATGAATGTCCACTCCTGTACAGTTAAAAAGAATATGTACGGACATACCACTCCTCCTGTCACATGCACATGATGCACGAACAAATTTCAGGTACGGATGAACACAATCGCACAAGGACAGGCATACGCCAGTCAGCAACAATAGTGTTTATGCGTACTAAATGATTGTATGAGTAGAAGATGCAGCTGCAAGGCTGCGAGAGACTACTACCCGCCGGTATGGCAAGGTAGCAAGAGAAAATCTGTGCTTACATTGCCATGTTGTATGAAGATCGACAACTATAACTGTCCACAGATAGTGCTCCGAAATTGAGATGCGCGAACTTTAACATGGACTCGCTTTTGTAAGCAAGATGTTGCATCGCAAAAAGCAAGATTATTTTTTATCCTGCATGCGTTCTTTCAAATATGCTGCTATTTCTCTTTGCTCAACCTGCATGGCAAAATCCAGTGCAGTAAACCCGAGTGCATTTTTTAAACCGGGGTCAGCACCCTCGCTAATCAACAGGCTCACAATATCAAGCTTGCCTGAACGCGCGGCCATCATCAGCGGTGTTGTCTGATTGGGCGACTCGGCATCAATATAAGCAAAGTTTTCCAGCAACAAAGCGACGATTTCCTTATGGCCACCCGCCGCCGCATAATGCAATGCAGTCCAGCCAGGCTGATTGACTTCTGCTCCATGTTCTATCAAGGTCTTAACCATGGGTAAGTTGCCAAGATAACTGGCCAGCATCAGTATGGTGTCGCCATTTGCAGCCCTGGCTTCGAGTGCAATGTCCTTGTGCGCCAACAGGACAGGGAATACTTTTTTTGAGTCTTCACGCAAGGCTACCATCAACAGGGTTTCTCCACGGGTTGCCTCAACGGCGTTCACGTTCATGCCGCGTTTCAGAAAATTCTGTACGTCACTGACCTGATCAAAGCGCACGGCAAACAGCAAGTCTTCCTGATCATCAGCAAAGGCATGTGAAGACGCAAGCCAAAGTAGCAGACAAGCCATACAGCGCGAAATGAACAATGTGTAAGACCTGACTGATGGCATTGGATAGCTCAATGGGCAAATTTGAACAGCGTAAAGAAATTTTCTGTCGTTTTTTCCTGTACTTCCTTGACGGATATGCCTTTCAGATCAGCCAGAAATTCGCCGACATGCCTGACAAAACCAGGCTCATTGGTTTTGCCGCGATGCGGTGAAGGCGCCAGGTAAGGGGAATCAGTTTCTATCAGTATGCGTTCCAGAGGCAGGGCTTTGGCTACTGCCTGCAATTCTTTGGCGCTTTTAAAAGTCAGTATGCCTGAGAAGGAAATATAGAACCCCAGCTCTACCGCCGCTTGTGCCACTTCCAGTGATTCGGTAAAGCAGTGCATGACACCGGCAACACCGCCTTGCTGTATACCTGCCCCCTCTTCCTGCAAAATCCTTATCGTGTCTTCTGCAGCAGCCCTGGTATGAATGATCAGAGGTTTGCGGCACAGGCGTGATGCGCGGATATGCTGTCTGAAGCGCTCACGCTGCCATTCCAGGTCACCTTTGAGACGGAAATAATCAAGGCCGGTTTCACCAATGGCAATAATTTTGTCATGATCTGCCAATGCGACCAATTGTTCCGCTGTAGGTTCTGGTGTATCGGCATAATCCGGATGCACGCCGACAGAGGCATAGATATGCGGATATTGTTCAGCCAGGGCCAGCACCTGGGGGAAATCAGGCAGGTCAACGGATACGCACAGAGCATGCGTTACACCGTTTTCTTCCATCTTGGCAAGAATATCCGGCATGCGCTCAGCCAGCTCCGGGAAATTAATATGGCAATGAGAATCAACGTACATGCTTGCACTACTTTTCGAGGTAAACGGTCTTTTGCCAACAAAGACGAATGGATAAAGACAGGGACAGTTTTCAGTTCAGGATGCTGAAATCAATTGTAATACGGCTTGCGCCGAGACGTTGGCAGTGTCACGCAACAGCGAATGATGCATGTCGACAAAGCGTTGCTTCAGACTGTTTTGCAAGGTGCTGTCATTCAACTGCTGCCAGATCACATCGGCCATCACTCCAGGTTTGGCTGCCGATTGCAAAAATTCAGGCACCAGAAACTCACGCGCAAGGATATTTGGCAAGCCTATCCAGGGCTGGTAGCCCATATGGCGTAATATTTGCCACGAGGCTTCCATCATCTTGTAGGCAATGACCATGGGCTTCTTGAACAGGGCGACTTCCAGTGATGCCGTGCCCGATGCGACCAGTACGGTGTCCGCTGCAGCTATCGCCGTATGCGAGCGCCCGTCTATCAGCAATACTGGCACATTATCAAGCTTTGCATCGACCACCAGCTTGATATAGTAACTGCGCTGCTTGTCGCCGGCCATGGGTACCACGATCTGCAATTGCGGATCACGCTGACACAGGATTTTTGCAGTCTGGATAAAGGCTTCAGTGTTGTATTTGATTTCAGACAGACGGCTGCCCGGCAGTATGGTCACTACCCGCGACGATTTATCGAGACCTAATTCATCTCTGGCCGCTGCCATGTCCGGTTCCATAGGGATGACTTGCGCCAATGGGTGGCCTACATAAGTGACGGGTATGCCTGCCTGCCGGTAAATTTCTTCTTCAAATGGAAAGACCACCAGCATGTGCGATACTGCCTCGGCAATTTTCTTGATGCGGCCGCGACGCCAGGCCCAAATGGAGGGGCTGATGTAATGCATAGTGGGAATACCCGCCTGCTTGAGCTGGATTTCCAGGTCAAGATTGAAGTCAGGAGCATCCACGCCGATGAAAACATCGGGACGTTCATTGAGCAGATGTTGCTTCAGCTTGTTGCGTATGCCGCTGATTTCACGATAATGCGCAAGCACTTCAAACAAGCCACGGACAGACAGCTTGTCCATGGGCCAGTCGTTGACAAAGCCGTGCTCAGCCATGCGTGGACCACCTATGCCATGCATCAGCGCATCTGGCAGACGGGGGCGCAAGCCGGACAGCATGCGCGCGGCCAGCATGTCGCCGGAAGTTTCACCGGCGACCATGGAGATGATGGGGCGATTAGCTGTCACGCGCTGTCCTTAGCGGGCAATGCCGCGTGCAGAAGTATCGAGGAAATTACGCATCAGCCTGACTTGGGCAGCAGCATCAGCATCGAGCTCTGCTGCATGCTGATCCAGGGCCGTCTTGGCTTCGTCCAGGGTCAAACCAGACTTGTAAATCAATTTGTAAGACTGGCGGATGGCATTCAACTGTTCACGGCTGAAACCACGGCGTTTCAATCCTTCCAGATTCGCACCGTGAGCCTGGGCCGGATTGCCTGATACCAGCACAAACGGAGGCACATCCTGAGTCAGGCTGGTGTTCATGCCAACAAAGGCATGCGGGCCTATCTTGCAAAATTGATGAACCGCAGAGAAGCCGCTCATGATCACCCAGTCCCCTACTTCCACATGACCTGCCAGCGCGGCATTGTTGGAAAAAACCGTGTGATTACCCACCGTACAATCATGGGCAACATGCACGTAAGCCAGAAACCAGTTATCGCTGCCTATTTTGGTGATGCCACGGTCCTGCACCGTACCGCAATTGAAAGTGCAGAATTCACGAACTAAATTGCGGTCACCGATTTCAAGGTAAGTGACTTCACCACCGTATTTCTTGTCCTGCGGCGGGCCACCTATCGACGAGAATGCATGAAAATCATTGTCACGACCTATCGTCGTATGACCTTGTATGATGACATGCGGGCCAATCTTTGTTCCTGCTGCTATCGACACATCGGGGCCGATGATCGAATAGGCGCCAACCTCAACCGTACTATCGAGTTTGGCTTTGGGATCGATCAGCGCTGTTGGATGGATATGCATTACCTCTCCTATGCTTCATCTTTCGTTCGCATGGTGCACATCAACTCGCCTTCTACGGCCAGTTGCCCGTCAACCGTTGCCCGGGCTTTGTATTTCCAGATACCACGGGCAACCTTGAGGATTTCCACTTCCATCTTCAACTGATCGCCGGGCTCAACCGGACGCTTGAAACGCGCGCCGTCAATACCGAGAAAATATACAATGGTATTTTCATCAGGTTTCTGCCCCATGGTCAAAAAGGATAGTAAAGCTGCTGTTTGCGCCATTGCTTCTATCATCAGCACACCAGGCATGACTGGCTTGTTTGGGAAATGTCCGTTGAAGAACTCTTCGTTCGCAGTCACATTCTTGATTGCGGTGATGGTTTTACCATTTTCCCAGCTCAGCACGCGATCGACCAGCAACATGGGGTAACGATGTGGCAGGTATTCTTTGATTTGATTGATGTCCAGACTATTCATGATCTTTTTCTGTCAGTGTTTTGATGGTTTTTTCCAGGTAGCGCATTTTTTCACGCATACCCGATAAATTGCGTACGATAGCAGCAGTTTTCTCCCATTCGGCATTTTTTGCCAGAGGATAAAAACCGGTATATTGTCCGGGCTCAAGAATGGAGCGCGATACCATGCTGGCTGATGAGATATGGACATGATCAACTATCGTCAAATGCCCAAGTACCATGGCTGCGCCGCCAAAGGTACAGTATTTGCCTATTTTTGCGCTGCCTGCGACCCCGACGCAACCGGCCATGGCAGTATGTGCACCTATATGGCAGTTGTGACCGATTTGTATCTGGTTATCCAGCTTGACACCCTCTTCTATGATGGTGTCAGCCAGGGCTCCACGATCTATGCTGGTGTTGGCGCCAATTTCCACATCATCGCCAATCAGGACGCGACCAGTTTGCGGAATCTTGATCCATTGACCTTTTTCATTAGCAAAGCCAAAGCCATCGGCGCCTATCACTGCGCCTGAATGAATAATGCAACGTTGCCCAAGCATGCAGTAATCATAGATGCTGACATTGGCGTGGATCAGGCTATGATCGCCTATGCTGACACCCCGGCCTATCACGGCACCGGCCTTGATCACCACATGCTCACCAATGACAGCCTCGGCATCAATGCTGACATTCGGGCCTATGCTGGCAGTGTTGGCGATAACAGCCTGAGGGCTAACCCACGCAGCCGGATGTACACCCACATCGGCCGGAATGGCATTCAAGGACGCGAAGTACTGGGCAGCACGGGCAAAATAAACGTAAGGATTAGGGACGATCAGGCATACGCCTGCATAGTCCTTGCCAATCTGTTCAAAATCGGACTGTGTCAAAATCAGCGCAGCTGAACGTGTAGCCGCTGCCTGTTGACGCAATTTGGGATTGGACAAGAAGGTGATGTGCGAATCACCGGCTTCCCCCAGGGGAGCAATGCCAGTGATACTAATTTCAGGAGAACCGGTCAACTGACCACCGAAGCGATCGACCAAGTCACCCAGCCGAATGCTCGCGGTCATAGGAATTATTTAGACAGTGCTTTAAGTACTTTATCAGTGATATCGATGCGGGCACTATGGTAGACGGAGTCCTGCAGAACCAGATCAATCTTTTCCGCTTCGGCAATCTGCTTGATCACTTTCTGCGCACGCTCTACCAGAGATGCAATTTCTTCGTTCTGACGCTGGTTCAGGTCTTCGTTGTAGGTTCTTTGCTTACGCTTGAATGCCTGATCCAGTTCCGTGATTTCGCGCTGACGTGAGATCCTGTCTGACTCTGATAATATCGGTGCATCTTTTTCGTATTTTTCAGCAGCTGCCTTGAATTTTTTGGCAAGGCCTTCCAATTCTTCGCCACGCTTCTGAAATTCAACTTTCAACTTGGCTTCAGCAGCTTTTGCTGGTACAGATTCACGCATCACCCTTTGAGAGTCAAAAATGGCTATCCTGGAATCCTGAGCTTGTACTTGAGCAACGCTAAGAATACAAGCCGCACAAACCATCAAGCGTTGCAACAATTTGGTCGGGGTAATATGTTGACTCAAAATAATCTCCGTAACACGTACTAAAACAAATATGGCCGATACTGAGCGATCAGAAGCCTGTTCCCATCTGGAACTGGAAGGTTTGTTTCTTATCTTCCGGCTTGGCATTCAAGGCCTTGCCGAAGCTCAATTTCAATGGGCCAACCGGCGATATCCAGCTTATACCTATACCAGCAGAAAAGCGTAAGTCTTTCCATCTGACTTTTTGCCCTTCATCAAATACATTGCCGCCATCGACGAAAGTAAACCAGCGCAAGGACTTGTCTGCTCCAGGGAATGGGATTTGTAATTCTACATTACCCAGAACCCTGGTTGAACCACCCAATGCATCACCATTCGGGTCCCTGGTGCCCAAAGAAGACGGCTCATAGCCACGTACCGAACCAATACCACCTGCATAGAAGTTCTTAAACAAAGGATAAGGTTTGCCGCCCAGGCCATGACCATAGTCAAATTCACCATTGAGCGCCAGAACAACAGAACGGTAAATGGGCTGGAACAACTGTGCATTATAGATCGCACGATAATATTTGAAGTTACCAACGGCGGCGAGCTCCAGGTTGGCGCGCTGGTAGCGACCTATAGTTGGCGTCATGACGCTATCACGACTATCCCTTTGCCATGCAGCGGTCAGCGGGAAAGAATTGGTGGTCGCTTCACCTATACCATAGAGAGCACTGGTTATGTCTTTTTCACCATTGCCATAGTCTGCAACATACTTCAGATAACGTGGCGGGCTGAAGGCATATGTCTCAACCCTGGTGCGTTCAAAACCCAGGCCAAAGAATACGGTATCAACTTCAGAGAATGGCACACCAAAGCGCAA
The DNA here is from genome assembly GCF_022568815.1 of Undibacterium paludis. Classification (GTDB taxonomy): domain Bacteria; phylum Pseudomonadota; class Gammaproteobacteria; order Burkholderiales; family Burkholderiaceae_D; genus Undibacterium. The sequence goes on from NZ_JAKZHX010000002.1 coordinate 191,210, forward strand.
GGCGCCGCCTGTAGTCTGAATCTTGTAATCACCTACGCTGCCTATGATAGGCCGGGTAGTACGCAAGTACATTTCTATGTTGCGGCTGATGCCGTCATCAGTGAAGTACGGGTCGGTGTGAGCGATGGCGATCGTACGGTTTTGACGGCTGGTATTGATATCAAGGCCGATCGTGTCACCACTACCGAATGCATTGGCCTGCTGGATGGAGCCGGTCAAGGTCAGTTTTTCAGCACTGGAGTAACCGGCGCCGAACAGCAGGTTGCCTGTCGGTTTTTCCGTGACGGTCAGATTGACATCAACCTGATCAACACTGGTCGGCACCTCTGGTGTTTCTATTGTGACGTCTTTAAAGTAACTGAGGCGTTCAACACGGTCACGCGACGTTTTGATTTTTTCACCGTCATACCATGAGCTTTCAAACTGGCGGAACTCACGACGTATCACTTCGTCACGGGTACGAGTATTACCAGCCAGGTTGATGCGGCGTACATACACGCGCTTGCCCGGGTCAACAAAAATGGTGAAAGCAACTTCTTTCTTTTCTTTATCAAGAACCGGATTGGCATTGACATTGGCAAACGCATAACCAAAATTACCCATGCGCTCAGAAATGCGCTTGGTACTTTCAGTCAGTCGTGCCGCATTGTAAATATTGCCTTTTCTGAGCAATAGCAGGGACGCAAGCTCCTCTTCACGGCCCAAGGTATCACCTTCGAGCTTGATATCAGAAACAGTATATTTATCACCCTCGTCAAGGTTGATTGTTATATAGATATCTTTTTTGTCAGGAGTAATGGAAATCTGGGTGGACAGGATCTGCATCTCCAGATAACCACGATTCTGATAGAACGAACGCAAGGTTTCTATGTCACCAGACAATTTTTGTTTGGAATATTGATCTGCCTTGGTGTACCAGGTAAACCAGCCTGGCGTGGTCAATGTCAGCAACTCACGAATTTCGCCATCAGAAAAAGCTTTGTTACCGATGATATTGATTTGTGCAATCTTGGCAACATCGCCTTCTTCCACTGCGAAAGTCACATTGACACGGTTGCGTTCTATAGGCGTAATTGTTGTGGTGATTTGCATGCCATACAAACCTTTGGACAGGTATTGACGCTTCAACTCCTGCTCTGCCCTGTCGACTGTAGCCTTGTCAAAAATGCGTGATTCACCTACGCCTATGTCTTTCAGTGCTTTAACCAGCGCATCTTTCTCAAATTCTTTGGTGCCAGTAAATTCAACACCGGCAATAGTCGGGCGTTCTTCGAGCAAGACGATCAACACGCCGTCTTGTACTTCTATCTGCACATCTTTAAAGAAGCCCGTCGCATACAGGGATTTGATCGCTGTGGTACTTTTTGCATCATCAAACTGTTCGCCCACTTTTACTGGTAAATAGCTAAATACAGTACCGGCCTCTGTCCGTTGCAATCCTTCTACACGTATATCCTTGACGGTGAAGGGTTCAATCGCAAGTGCATTTCCGGTGCAAAGAGCAAATGCTGCCAGGGATAAAGCACGGCGACGAAAATGGGCTAAAGTGAACTGCTCGATATGTAATTTCATTGGGTATAAAGTTCTTTCAATACTCTCAATATTGCTATCTGAAATGAGTTTCTGGCATCAAGCCGACTATTATGACACCAGACGGGCGATATCATTAAAAAAAGCTATTGCCATCATGGTCAATAGCAAAAAAACTCCTGCACGTTGTCCCATTTCGACATAACGGTCTTGCAAAGGTTTCCCTGTCAAAACTTCCAGCGAATAATACAACAAATGCCCCCCATCCAAAACCGGTATTGGTAGCAAATTCATCACCCCAAGGCTAATACTGATTACTGCGATGAAGGCAAGATAGCTTATTGCACTGGTTCTTGATGTCTGGCCGGCATAATCAGCAATAGTCAAGGGACCAGTTATGTTCTTCAGGGAAACACTTCCGGTCAACATTTTGCCCATCATCTTCAGGCTGAAGATACTGGTATCCCAGGTTTTCTCCACCGATTTGTACAATGCCTGCAAAACAGAAGCCTGAATGACTGTCATTTCTGGGCTCATGGGACGCAGCTTTACCTTCAACATCCCTTGAGTCTTGCCATTCACTTCCTGACTTACAGGGATAACTTGTACTTCAAGTTTCTCTTGCCCCCTTTGAACCAACAGTTTCAACGCTTTATCTGCGTTCGCGTTGACTGCCTGCCTGAAATCGATCACATCTAGCAAGGGTTTTTGGTTGACTTCCAGAACACGGTCGCCAACCTGCAAGCCGGCTTTCAATGCAGGGCTATCGGGTAAAAATTCTTCCAGTACGACTTCAGGGCTGCCGGCAAGGTTCAGGCCAAGCTGATTCAGGAAGTCGCCTTCCAGTTCTTTGGTATTCAAATGTGCAGTTGACAGCACTACTGTGAACCGTTTCAAACCAGCAGTCTGCCCAGGCATCTTACGCTGCACGGTCAGCACTGCATCTTTGCCAGCCATGCTTGCCTGCATCATTTTCCAGCGGAATTCAGACCAGGACTGGACAAGGGTGTCGTTGACACTCGTGATTTCATCACCGTAACGCAAGCCAGCCTGGTAAGCGACTGTCGTGTCTGAGGCAACCCGTATTTTTGCCATCGGCTCGGGAACGCCATGTACAAAAAGGACTGTATATAAAAAGATGGCCAGCAAAAAATTGGCTACAGGTCCGGCAGCCACAATGGCGATACGCTTCCACACGGACTGTTGGCCAAATTCACGTGGAAGTTCTTCTGGTTTGATGCTATCGGCCCCTTGCTCGCGAGCATCCAGCATTTTGACGTAACCGCCCAATGGCAACAGGGAGATCGCCCATTCAGTCTGATCCTTGCCCAGGCGCTTTGAGTAAATAACCTTGCCCATACCCAATGAAAAACGCAACACCTTGACACCACACCAGCGGGCGACAATGTAGTGACCGTACTCATGGATGGTGACCAGTATGCCCAGTGTCACCAGGAAAGCCAGGGCATTTTGTAGCCAGATCATGATGAGATCATAGCCTCAGCAATAGAGCGCGCTTCAACATCACAGGCCAGTATGGTTTCCAGGTCCAGGGTGTGCACGGCAGGCATTTTCTCCAAAGTGCGTTGTATGATCTGGTTGATCATGCGAAAGCCAATTCTTTTATCCAAAAATGCTTGGACAGCAACTTCATTACTTGCGTTCAATATGGTTGCAGCGGATTTGCCTGCACGTAATGCATCATAGGCCAGTTTCAGGCAGGGGAAGCGCTGAAAATCGGGAGCTTCAAAATGCAAACCTTTCAATTTCAAAAAATCCAATGGAGCAACACCTGAGTCCATACGCTCAGGATAAGCCAGACCATAGGCGATGGGCGTACGCATGTCGGGATTCCCCATTTGCGCCATTACCGAACCATCCACATAGGAGACCATGGAGTGAACAACGCTCTGAGGATGAATAAGAACTTCAATCTGATCAGCAGGTGCGGCGAAGAGCCAGTGCGCTTCAATGACTTCCAGACCCTTGTTCATCATTGTTGCTGAGTCAACAGAAATTTTTCTACCCATCACCCAGTTAGGATGTGCTATTGCCTGTTCAGGCGTCACGTCATCAAGCGTTGCCACATCCCTGTGCAAAAAAGGCCCACCTGAAGCCGTCAACAGTATTTTATGAATACCATGTTGGCCAGGCACACGATTATAGTGATCTGGCAGGCACTGGAAGATGGCATTGTGCTCGCTGTCTATGGGTAATATGGCGGCACCACTTTCCCTGATTGTATCGATGAATATTTGACCGGACATGACCAAGGCTTCTTTATTGGCAAGTAAGACCTTCTTGCCTGCCCTGGCTGCCGCCAGCGATGCCGGCAGACCTGCCGCTCCAACAATAGCTGCCATCACGCTATCGCATTCGTTTGCACTGGCTACTTGGCACAAGGCTTCTGGTCCGAACAAAATGTCAATGTGAGACAACTGCATTTCTTTGAGTAAAGCGGCTAATTCATTCGCTGCTTTTGCAGTACCTACCACAGCCACCTTGGGCAAGAATAGCGCGCATTGCTCGGCAAGTTTTTTGACCTGACTATGCGCAGTCAGCGCAAAAACGCCGTATCGATCGGGGTGTCGGGCAACAACATCCAGGGTGGAAACGCCAATAGAACCAGTTGCACCAAGTATGCAAAGTTGCTGTTTTTTTTGCATGTAATTTATCGCCACAAGTCCAGCAATGCCGCCAGAGGAAGTACTGGAATCAAAGCATCAATACGATCAAGAACACCGCCATGACCAGGCAGTAATGAACTGCTGTCTTTCATACCCACACGTCTTTTTAGTGATGATTCAAACAAATCGCCAACGACACTGGCGGCAGTCAGCAAAGTCATGGCTGCAATAAAAATCAACCAGCCTTTTCTTGCCAGCAATTGTGCCGTGAAGGTTCCCTGCAAGGCCGGAATATAATTGGTGGCAGTAGCAAGTATTAGCACACAAATCCAGCCACCGATTGCCCCTTCCCAGGATTTGCCGGGGGAAATAGTTGGCGCAAGTTTGTGTTTTCCAAAAGCCTTTCCGGAAAAATAGGCCGCAATATCGGCAATCCAGACAATCGCCATAATGGAAAACAAATACTGTGGGGATCCGCGAAAAAACACCGCAAGCGCCACAAAGCAGGCAAAAATGCTGATGCCATATAATGTGCTAAGCAGGCCGCTGGAAAAATTATGCGCCGCTGGCAAACCTTTGGCCAGAGTTGGCACCAGTCTGAGCGCCCAAAATGCCGTACTCAAGGCAAATAACAGAACTTGCGAAAAGCCATCAAGATTGTAATAACAATAGGCAAGCACACCTGTCCACAAAGCGGCCATCACGATAGGACCAGGCTTTTTGAACAAGCGTTGACACTCCCACATTGCCGCCGCAAAAAAGGCTAGCGACAATACTGCAAAAGCAATAAATGAAGCCGAATAAAAAACCGGCAACAGGATGGCCAATAGAACCAGAGCAGTGATGACACGGGTTTTCAGCATTAATTGCTTTCTTTGGGGGATGATTGTTCAGTGACCTGGGCACTGGTACGGCCAAAGCGACGCTCACGATTCTGGTAGGATTGTATCGACAAGTCCAGGGCAGCAGCATCAAAATCCGGCCAGAAGGTATCCGTGAAATAGAATTCACTGTACGCCAGTTGCCAGAGCAAAAAATTGGAGATACGGGTTTCCCCTCCTGTCCGTATGAACAGATCAGGTTCAGGTGCATAGGCCATGGACAGGTAGGTGCCCAGTTCATCTTCTGTCACCTGGGGCGTGCTGACCGGACTAGCTTCACGGTCCTTTAGCAGCTTATTCATGGCCTGGACGATGTCCCAGCGGCCACCATAATTGGCACACACAGTAACAGTAAGCCCCTTATTGGCCGCGGTCTTCTCTTCGGCAGCTGCTATCATTTTTTGCAACTGCGCATCAAAACGCGTCAAATCGCCAACGACCTTGAGCCGGATGTCATTGGCATGCATTTTTGCCACTTCCTTCTCAAGGGCAGTGACAAACAGGCGCATCAGCAAAGACACTTCGTCAGCTGGCCGGCGCCAGTTCTCTGAACTGAACGCAAATAGAGTCAGATAAGAAACTCCGCGCCTGGCACATGCTTCAACGATGCCACGAACCGCTTCGACACCTTTCACATGTCCGGCCACACGTGGCAAAAAACGCTTGGTCGCCCAGCGTCCGTTGCCATCCATGATGATTGCAATATGTTTAGGAATCGCGCCAACTGCCGGAATTTCCTTGGTAGAACTGGTATGAGTCATGTAAATCCAGAATGTGTTGATACGCGAGAGGCAACTTAAACTGTCAACACTTCTTTTTCTTTCTCAGCCAGCAATTTGTCCACTTCAGCAACAAATTTGTCAGTCAATTTCTGGATGTCGTCCTGTGCGCGACGCTCTTCATCTTCAGAGCATTCTTTTTCCTTGAGCATCTTCTTCAGTGACTCATTGGAGTCACGACGAATATTGCGGATAGCGATTTTAGCGCTCTCGCCTTCGGTTTTCACCAGCTTTACCATTTCTTTGCGACGTTCTTCTGTCAACGGTGGGGTTGGTACGCGGATCATTTCGCCCTGGGAAGACGGATTCAGGCCCAGGTCTGCATCACGGATGGCCTTTTCAATCGCGTTCAGCATTTTCTTTTCCCAAGGCTGAACACCGATCGTGCGCGCATCAATCAGTGTTACATTGGCTACCTGGGTGATATGTGTAGGTGTGCCGTAATAGTCAACCTGCACGTGGTCAAGAATGCCAGTATGGGCACGACCTGTACGCACCTTGGACAAATCTGACTTCAAAGTCTCGATCGACTTTTGCATACGCTGGTCAGAACTCTTTTTAATATCTGCTACGCTCATGGCGCTCTCCTGTACATCTTGGCAAGTTCAGCAGACCACATGCCGTGCTGCTCGCCGAATTAATATAAAACAAACCAAAGTGCAGGATTATACGTGCACTAATGTGCCTTCGTCTGCCCCTAAAATGACATTCTTCAACGCCCCAGGCTTGATAATGGAAAATACCTTGATCGGCAACTTCTGGTCGCGGCACAAGGCAAATGCGGTCGCATCCATGACTTGCAAGTGACGGGCAATTGCCTCATCAAAAGAAATGGTGGTGTAACGGGTAGCACTGGCGTCCTTTTTAGGATCAGCTGTATATACACCGTCAACTTTGGTCGCTTTCAGGACGATCTCCGCACCAATTTCAGAACCGCGCAAGGCGGCTGCGGTGTCAGTTGTAAAGAAAGGGTTGCCAGTACCTGCGGCAAACACAATAACCTTGCCCTCTTCCAGATACTGGAGAGCCTTGGGGCGCACATAGGGCTCAACCACCTGGTCAATGGCAATGGCTGACATAACGCGTGACGTCAGGCCAACCTGACGCATGGCGTCTGATAATGCCAATGCATTCATGACTGTCGCCAACATACCCATGTAGTCAGCGGTCGCACGGTCCATGCCTTGCGCACCGGGTGCCACGCCACGGAAAATATTGCCGCCGCCAATCACGATGGCCAGCTCGACACCCATTCTCGATACTTCTGCCACATCGGCGACCATGCGTTCTATGGTCGCACGGTTAATGCCAAACGGATCATCGCCCATCAGGGCTTCGCCAGAGAGCTTCAAGAGCACGCGCTTGTAAGCAGGTTTTGTCATGATAGGACTCCTTCTGGTAAGTTAAATAGTCTATAAGAAATGCATGCTGGATGAGGCCGTCCGGATGAGGCTGGCCAATTTCCATTTGATTTGCAAACTAAGTCGCTCAGACAATTCACAAAGCAAATAGAGCGCTGAACCCTAATATTCACACTTGAACACACAAATTAAATACGCAGACACAAATACTTACAATCGCAAGGTTTAAAAAAACGGGCCTTTCGGCCCGTTTTTTTATTTCGCCAATTACGCTTGTTTTGCTGCAGCCACTTGCGCAGCCACCTCAGCGGCAAAGTCGTCCTGCTTCTTCTCTATACCTTCACCAACAACAAACATGGTGAATGCTTTTACTGTTGTATTAACAGATTTCAACATTTGCTCAACGGTTTGCTTGTCATTCTTGACAAATGCCTGATCCAGCAAGGAAACTTCCTTCAGGAATTTCTGTACGGAACCTTCAACCATTTTTGCAACGATGTCTGCTGGCTTGCCGGATTCCGCTGCCTTTTGTGCTGCAACAGAACGCTCTTTTTCGATCAGATCAGCAGGAACCTGATCAGAGGACAGGGATACTGGCTTCATCGCAGCAATGTGCATCGCTACGTCTTTACCAACCTGCTCGTCTGCACCGTCGAACTCAACAACCACACCGATACGTGTGCCATGCAGGTAAGAAACCAGCTTGGCAGTCGTGTCGAAGCGGACGAAGCGACGGAAAGACATGTTTTCACCAATTTTGCCAACCAATGCTGCGCGCACTTCTTCGACTGTCTTGCCATCCATGGGCAAAGCGCCCAAAGCAGCGATGTCTGCTGGATTGTGTTCGGCGATCAGCTTTGCACAGGCATTTGCCATTGCCAGGAAGTCGTCGTTCTTGGTCACGAAGTCTGTTTCGCAGTTAACTTCAATCAGGGCGCCAATATTGCCGGAGATATAGGAAGCAACAACGCCTTCTGCGGTAATGCGGGAAGATGCCTTGGAGGCTTTGCTACCCAGTTTTACGCGCAGAATCTCTTCCGCACGGTCCATATCGCCTTCTGCTTCTGTCAGGGCTTTTTTACATTCCATCATTGGCGCATCTGTCTTTGCGCGCAGTGCACCTACCAAAGCTGCTGTAATCGCCGCCATGTCATTCTCCTAGTTCAATAGTGCTCAAGAAAGCACTGATCATCAAATTTTGTTTAAAAAAAAGGGCGAACCTCTGTTGCCCCATTTTTTGTTTCAAACTGCCAGAGGCAGTTTGAAACCATGTGCCAGAACAGGCAATTAAGCTTGTTCTACTTCTACGAACTCATCAGAGCCTGGCTTAACAGCTTCCAGAACTTCGTTTACTGCATTGGCACGGCCTTCCAGGATGGAGTCAGCAACACCACGAGCATACAAAGCAATCGCTTTCGAAGAGTCATCATTGCCTGGAATGATGTAGGCAACACCTTCAGGGGAGTGGTTGGTATCGACAACGCCGATAACCGGGATGCCCAGCTTGGCAGCTTCAGTGATCGCGCCTTTGTGGTAACCAACGTCAACCACGAAAATTGCATCAGGAACACCGCCCATATCCTTGATACCGCCGATGGATTTTTGCAGCTTGATCATTTCGCGTTGGAACATCAGCGCTTCTTTTTTGGACAGTTTTTCAACGGAACCGTCTTCGATAGCAGCTTCCATGTCTTTCAGGCGTTTGATCGATGTCTTGACTGTTTTGAAGTTAGTCAACATACCACCCAACCAGCGTTGATCAACGAAAGGCATACCGGCACGTTGTGCTTCTGCTGCGATGATGTCACGGGATTGACGCTTGGTACCAACCATCAACACTGTGCCGCGATTGGAGGACAATTGACGAATGTACTTCATTGCCTCCTGGTACATGGCCAGGGTTTTTTCCAGGTTGACGATATGAATTTTGTTGCGATGGCCGAAGATGTACGGTGCCATTTTTGGATTCCAAAAACGGGTTTGGTGACCAAAGTGCACACCAGCTTCCAGCATTTCACGCATTGTTACAGACATAATAACTCCAGGGTTAGGTCTTGAATCCAGCCAGTGATCTGAGCAAACTTAAAAGCCACGCAACTACCAGCAAATTAAGCCCACTGCAAGACACCCTTTTCGACCGGATTCGATTAATAAAAAATTAATTAGCAGGTACTGCATTTCCACACATCTACAAGCTAACCATCTATTCTACTATGAAAACCGCTTTCTCCTCAAGCCCCGCTTGATATTGTGGAATGCACCCCTGCTTCCGATAGACTATAATTCCGGTTCTGCAACACTTTCGCAATTTTACTCCGCCCCACGCTTATCCGGCATTACAACGCCCGTCCAAGTTAGCAGGAATGCTCTTGGGACGTAGCCGGGCAATATGAATGTCGGTCGGTCGCCGGGGCAAATGACAAGAAAAAATATGGAAGCCATCTCTATCAAAACGCCGGAAGATATCGCCGGCATGCGCATCGCCGGCAAACTGGCGTCCGAAGTGCTTGACTACATCACACCTTTCGTCAAGATAGGCGTCACGACTGGTGAGCTGGACCGCCTCTGTCATGAATACATGGTCAATGTGCAAGGCACCATACCGGCGCCATTGAACTATTGTCCGCCTGGTTACACACCTTATCCCAAGGCAATATGCACCTCTGTCAATGACGTGATCTGCCATGGCATACCGGGCGACAAGGTCTTGAAAGACGGTGATTCTGTCAACCTGGATATCACCGTGATCAAGAATGGCTATCACGGTGATACCAGTCGTATGTTCCTTCTTGGTGAGCCCTCCATCCTGTCCAAGCGCCTCAACGCTATTACCTATGAATGCATGTGGCTGGGTATAGCCAAGGTCAGGCCGGGTGCCTACCTGGGTGATATCGGTCATGTGATACAGCAACATGCAGAAAAAGCCGGCTACAGCGTAGTCCGCGAGTTCTGCGGTCATGGCATAGGCAAGATTTTCCATGAGGCGCCGCAAGTCATGCACTATGGCAAACCAGGAACCATGGAAAAACTTGCTGCCGGCATGATTTTCACAATAGAGCCGATGATCAACGCCGGCCGTCGTGAAATCAAGGAGATGCCCGATGGCTGGACCATCAAGACCAAGGACCGCAGCCTGTCTGCCCAATGGGAACATACTGTCCTGGTAACCGAAACCGGCTACGAAGTGCTGACCTTGTCCGATGGTTATCCGCCCATCCCCGATTTCATCACCAAAGCAGCATAAGGTAGTGGCAGATGCAGATACCGGCGCTCTCTTTCAAGGAAGAATTAAAATCAGCACAGCTGATTGTCATTAATTCATTCAAGGAAAATCACAAGGCGGAACAGTTGCTTCATGATTTGTGCCGGAATGTCGATCAGCTGTTAAGTAAAATCTGGCGCCATTTTGAATTCCCCAAAGAGGCGGCGCTGGTAGCTGTAGGGGGCTATGGTCGTGGTGAGCTATTCCCCTATTCTGACGTTGATGTCCTGATACTTTTGCAGCAACGACCCGATGTCGCCTTGCGTGACAAGCTGGAAAAACTGGTGCAGCTGTTCTGGGACATCGGTCTGGACATCGGCCACAGCATACGTACCGTTGACGAATGCCTGCAAGAATCCGCTGCAGATATCACTGTACAAACCAGCCTGCTGGAGGCTCGCCTGGTCACAGGCAGCCGTAAACTTTTCCGCGAGATGCAGGAAAAATATGCGGAAGCAATGAACCCGCAGAAATTCTTCCAGGAAAAACTGCTGGAATTACAGCAGCGTCACGTCAAATACGAAGACACACCCTACAGCCTGGAACCAAACTGCAAGGAAAGTCCGGGAGGTTTGCGTGACTTGCAAGTCATTCTGTGGGTTGCCAAAGCTGCCAATCTGGGCGACTCCTGGCGCGAGCTGGCGGAACGCGGCCTGATCACCGATGTTGAAGCGCGTCAACTGAAGCGCAATGAGCGGGCCTTCAAGGATATACGCATACGCCTGCACATTTATTCCGGCCGTCGCGAAGATCGCCTGATCTTTGATGTGCAGACACCTATCGCTGAAACCTTTGGCTTCAAGACCACAGAATCCAGACGTGCCAGCGAATACCTGATGCAACGTTATTACTGGGCGGCCAAAGCAGTTACCCAGCTCAATATAGTCTTGCTGCAAAATATCGAGGCTGTGCTATTCCCGCAACCTTCGGTACCGCGCCCTATCAACGAACATTTCAATGAGGTGAATGGCTTTATTGATATTGCTCGCGATGATACTTTTGAGGCAACGCCGTCAACCATACTTGAAGTGTTCCTGGCTCTGGCCAAACATGCCGAGCTGAAGGGCATGACAGCACGAACTTTGCGGGCACTCTGGCATGCTCGCCTGTTGATTGATGCGGAATTTCGTCACAACATCTTCAATCGCGCCCTGTTTTTGCAGATTTTGCAGTCACCGCAGGGAATCACCCATGCGCTACGCCGGATGAACCAGATGAGCATACTGGGGCGTTATCTTCCGAATTTTCGTCGCATTGTCGGACAAATGCAGCATGATTTGTTTCATGCCTATACCGTCGATCAGCATATTCTCATGGTAGTGCGCAATTTGCGCCGCTTCACCATGCCCGAACATGCACACGAATACCCATTCTGCAGCCAGCTGATGGCCAATTTCAATGAGCCCTGGGTTTTGTATATCGCTGCCCTGTTCCATGACATTGCCAAAGGACGTGGCGGTGACCACTCCCTGTTGGGCATGGCAGATGCAAAAAAATTCTGTTATGACCACGGCTTGAGCCGCGCAAACACAGAATTGATCATTTTCCTGGTGCAAAATCATCTGACCATGTCGCATGTAGCGCAAAAGCAGGATTTGTCCGACCCGGATGTGGTGCAGAATTTCGCCAACCTGGTCAAGGATGAACGCCACCTGACTGCGCTGTACTTGCTGACAGTCTCTGATATACGCGGAACCAGCCCCAAGGTATGGAATGCCTGGAAAGGCAAGTTGCTGGAAGACTTGTACCGCATGGCTTTGCGTGTACTGGGTGGCGAAACTCCTAGCAAAGACCGGGAATTAAAAAATCGCCAGGAAGATGCGTTGAAAGCCCTGCGCCTGTACGGCCTGGCACCCGATGCGCATGAAAAATTATGGCAGCAACTCGACGTTGCCTATTTTTTACGTCATGACGCTTCCGATATTGCCTGGCAGACCAGGGCCCTGCATGATCGCATAGACAGTCAGGTACCGGTGGTCAAATGTCGCCTCTCGCCCATCGGTGAAGGCTTGCAGGTCACCGTTTATGTTAAAGACCAGCCTGATTTGTTTGCTCGCATCTGCAACTATTTTGACGGCAAGAATTTTGGCATTCTCGACGCCAAAATCCACACAAGCAAAAAAGGCTACGCACTCGACACCTTCCTGGTTATTGAACCGGCATTTGCCAATAATTACCGCGACATCATCAATCTGATCGAACATGAACTCTGCGAGATACTGACGCGCCAGACTCCCTTGTCGCCGCCAAACCGTGGACGGCTGTCGCGCCTGTCACGCACCTTCCCCATCGTCCCTACGGTGGATTTGCGCCCTGATGACCGTGGACAGTATTACCTGTTGTCCATTTCAGCGAATGACAGGAACGGTTTACTGTACGCAGTGGCAAACATACTGACAAAGTATAAAATCAATCTGCACACAGCCAAGATCATGACTCTGGGTGAACGGGTTGAAGACGTTTTTATTGTTGATGGACAGGCCCTGCAAGGTGCACGTAGCCAGATACAGTTTGAAACAGATTTGCTGGACGCACTAAGAATTTAACACCAACTGGCTGACAAGCTGATCCGAATAATCCACCATGCTTGCCTGACTTTCAGACCAATCCAGGCAAGGCAATTACCTCTATAGCATCATGACTGAACTTGTAAGACTCTCCAAACGCATGTCCGAACTTGGCCTGTGCTCCAGACGCGAAGCCGATGAATGGATAGCTCGTGGCTGGGTTAGAGTCGACGGCAAAGTGGTTTCCGAGCTTGGCAGCAAAGTGCTGCCACATCAAAAAGTAACTGTGGAAAGGCAGGCCGCCGCCGAGCAATCCAAACGCGTTACCGTACTGATCAACAAACCAGTTGGTTATGTCAGTGGCCAGGCGGAAGACGGCTATACGCCTGCGATTGCCCTGTTCAAACCGGAAAACCGCTGGGCGGAGGACACGGTTGACACCCAATTCCACCCCACCCAGTCACGCAGCCTGGTGCCTGCCGGCCGTCTTGATATTGATTCTGTCGGCTTGCTGGTCCTGACTCAGGATGGTCGTATCGCCAAGCATTTGATCGGCGAAAACACGGTAGTCGAAAAAGAATACCTGGTACGCGTGCAATACAGCAAGCCTGGCAGGCTGCCCGATGCCGACCTGCGTCGCCTGAATCATGGGTTGTCGCTGGATGGAAAGAAATTATTGCCTGCCAAGGTTACCTGGCAAAATGAAGATCAATTGAACTTTATCTTGCGTGAAGGCAAGAAACGCCAGATTCGCCGCATGTGCGACATGGTGGGCTTGAAAGTGATAGGCCTGAAACGCGTCCGCATAGGCAAGGTCAAGCTTGGTAAATTACCGGAAGGTCAATGGCGCTATTTGCGCGAAGATGAGCAATTCTGAGTCAGGCAGGGGTGGTTGTAGTCAATCATCCTGATTTGGGTCCATCTCAGGGAACAGGACTTCAGTAAAACCGAACTGCGTCAGATCGCGTATGCGCATGGGGTACAGAATGCCATTGAGGTGGTCACATTCATGCTGTACAACACGCGCATGAAAACCATTAACATCCCTGGAAATGCGCTTGCCGAACTGGTCGAAACCTTCATAGCGCAAGGCGCTCCAGCGGGGCACCAGGCCGCGCATCCCCGGCACTGACAGACAGCCTTCCCAGGCATCGTCAGTTTGCTCTGTTAGCGGGGTCAACACCGGGTTGATCAACACAGTCTCTGGGACAACCGGTGCATCGGGGTAACGAGGATTGCTCTTGAAACCAAAAATCACCAATTGCAAGTTCACCCCTATCTGCGGTGCTGCGAGGCCTGCGCCATTGGCAGCAACCATGGTTGCAAACATATCCTTGATGAGTTCGTGCAGTTCTGGCGTACCAAACGCAGTGACCTGCTCCGCAACTCTCAGCAGGCGGGCATCGCCCATTTTCAGGATAGGAAAAATCATGATGCGCCAGTCTCTTATGTAAGCCGTTGATCAATTTACTGACAGACAAGCAGGCCGGCCAGTGAAGTGAGCAAATGAAAATCTGGCAGCCACACCAGCACAGGTCTGGCTGCCATGAGGGGATATTACTTCAGTGATTGCAAAAATTCACTGAATTCTGCACTGGTCTCTTTATGCTTCAAACCCAGGGCAACGCTGGCTTTCAGATAACCGAGCTTGGATCCGCAATCATAACGGGTAGCTTGTGGACGGAAAGCATAGACGGGAAAATCCTTGAGCATGGCAGCAATACCGTCAGTCAACTGGATTTCGCCACCAGAACCTTTGCCCAGGGTTTCCAGATAAGAGAAAATGCGTCCAGACAAAATGTAACGGCCGACAACAGCCAGCGTCGATGGAGCTACATCAGGCATGGGCTTCTCGACGATGCCTTGCACCCTTTCCAGATGCTCGGTGTAAGGCGTACCACTGACAATACCGTATTGACGGGTAAATTCACGTGGCACGTTTTGTACTGCAATCACGCTGCCACCCTCTGCTTCGTATTGACGCGCCATTTGCGCCATGACTGATGGCTGCCCCACATCGGCATCCATCAGGTCATCCGCCAGCAATACGGCAAAAGGATCATCGCCAATCACTGGTCGGGCGCACAAGACTGCATGCCCCAGGCCCAAAGCTGCTGTCTGGCGAATGTAGATGCAATTGATGTTTTTTGGGATGACATTGCGCACCAGGTCCAACAGGGCTTCTTTGCCGGCTGCTTCAAGCTCGCTTTCCAGCTCATAGGCCTTATCAAAGTGATCTTCAATCGCTCTTTTATTTCTGCCAGTGATAAACACCATCTCGGTAATACCTGCCTCTACCGCCTCCTCAACGGCATATTGTATGAGCGGTTTATCAACGATAGGGAGCATCTCTTTGGGTTGGGCCTTGGTGGCGGGCAAGAAACGGCTACCCAAACCAGCCACAGGGAATACGGCTTTTCTAATTTTTCTCATATCAGCTCCTGGAACAAAGTTGAAGCAATTCTGCTTCGGTCAAAATACTAATACCCAATTCTTGCGCTTTCACCAGCTTACTGCCCGCATCATCACCGGCCACTACATGGCTGGTTTTCTTCGATACCGAGCCAGACACTTTGCCGCCAGCCGCCTCTATCAACGCTGTGGCCTGATCCCGACTCATGGTAGGCAAAGTGCCCGTCAACACCAGTGTCTTGCCGGCCAATACCTGTTCGCCCTTTTCTTTGACCTCGATCACCGGCCAGTGTATCCCGGATGCCAGCAATTGCTCCACCAGTTCCACATTCAACGGGTCGGAAAAGTAAGCAAGCACAGATTTGGCAACAACCGGGCCCACATCCGGAACCGTCAGTAATTGCTCTTCCGTTGCCGACAGCAAGGCCGTCATATCGCCAAAATGTGTGGCCAGGTCTTTTGCAGTTGACTCGCCGACATGTCGAATACCCAGCGCATAAATGAATCTGGGCAGGCTGGTCAGTTTCGACATTTCCAGTGCATTCAGGACATTTTGTGCCGACTTCTCTGCCATGCGATCAAGCTCAACCAGGGCACGCAAGCCCAGTTTGTACAGGTCGGCTGCCGTAGTGACGACATTCTTGTCCACCAATTGATCTATCAGTTGCTCACCTACGCCATCAATATTCATCGCCTTGCGTGAAGCAAAGTGGGACAGTGCACCTTTGCGCTGTGCCGAGCATTTGATGGCGCCACCGGAGCAGCGCGCAATTGCTTCGTCTTCCGGTTTTTGTATGGCAGAACCACAAATCGGGCATACCGTCGGCATGATGAATTGCTGCGTTTCTGCAGGTCGTTTTTCCAGGATGCTGGCGACTACTTCGGGTATCACGTCACCGGCGCGACGTACAGAAACTGTATCGCCTATGCGTATATCCTTGCGTTGAATTTCTTCTTCATTGTGCAAGGTGGCATTGGTTACCGTGACGCCACCAACAAACACCGGGGCCAACCTGGCGACCGGGGTTATCGCACCAGTCCGACCAACCTGTACTTCAATATCAAGCACGGTTGTTAATGCTTCTTGCGCCGGGAATTTATGTGCAATGGCAAAGCGCGGTGCACGTGACACAAAACCCAATGACTGCTGAGCGGCAAAATCATTGACTTTGTAGACCACACCATCTATTTCATAGTCCAGTGCTTCGCGCTTTTTCTGGATGGCCTGGTAAAATTCCAGCAGGCCTGCTGCGCCAAGCACAACAGCATTCTCTTCGCAGACAGGGATGCCCGCCTGCCGGTACCAGTCGAGCAAGGCGCGATGCGATCCTGGTATTTCCATCCCTTCAACCAGGCCTATGCCATAGGCAAAAAAGCGCAGGCTGCGCTGGGCAGTTATTTTCGAATCGAGTTGCCGCAAGCTGCCTGCTGCTGCATTGCGTGGATTGGCAAACTCTTTGCCGCCGGCATCGCGCTGACGCTGGTTGAGTTTTTCAAAATCACGTTTGAACATCAACACTTCGCCGCGTACATCCAGCACTTTGGGGGGATTATCTACGCGCAAACGCAGCGGTATGCTGCGTATGGTACGAATATTTTCCGTCACGTCTTCCCCGGTAAAACCGTCGCCACGTGTCGCAGCCTGTGTGAACAGGCCGTCGACATAGCGCAGATTGATTGCCAGTCCATCAAATTTCAGGTCTATTGCATATTCAATCTCATTTTTTGCATCAAGACCTTCGCGTGCACGACGGTCAAAATTGATGATATCTTCATCTTCAAAACCATTGTTCAGAGAAAGCATGGGAACAGCGTGCTGAACCTGGCCAAATTCTGGCAATGGCTCACCACCAACACGATTGGTCGGTGAATCTGGCGTTTTCAGTTCTGGATGTGTTTCTTCCAGCTGCTGCAATTCAGAAAACAATCTGTCATATTCAGCATCAGGTATGGTGGGCGTATCAAGCACATAATAGGCATGCGCATGCCTGTTTAGCTCTGCGCGCAGTGCTTCTGCGCGCTTAACGGAGTCCACGGCATTGACACCTGCTGGTGCTATGCCGCTCAAAAAATCATTCTGCATGTTTGGAAATTATTTTATTCAGCTAAACAGTCTTTGTGCACGCATGGAGCCAGCCGGTATCTGCGCCTCGGCCATCGCAGCATAAAACTCATTGACCTGGCCGGATATTTCATCAAGGGCAAGCTTGGAAATTGGTTGATTGCCATCATCAACAACCGTACCGCCAAGTCGGGTGGCCAATGAGCGTGCACAGGCAGCCATAGCGCCAAAGGCATCGCGTGACGGCGCCACGCAAGGCACGTCCAGTAGCAAGGTCAGTCTGGATGTCATGGTTTCACTGACACTGACATTGGTCGACAGGGTAAACAAGCTGCCACCTTCGCCGTCTGGCATCATCAGCCGGCCATCAGGACGTTGATCGAATCCCATTTTCTCCAGTGCTGCCAGCAAGGTGTTGAGCGCCCAGGGCGCGCCATTGGCTGCGACGTTAACACTCAACTGAGCATCATGCTCGGCAACAAACTGGTGCAATTCGCGGGCATTGACCATGACCTTGTTCATGTCAGGAATGTCCGGGTGGGCGCTCAAGTTGTCGGCGATGGCGCGCAATTTCATGATGAATTCGGAATATTCCAGTTCATTCAGGGGGCCGTTACGACTGACCATTTGCACACCGGCAAACAGGCAGGTATAAGCGCCGCCAACCGCAATCACGTCCCTATCACCGCTGTGGCTTTGACCGATAAAATGAACCGGTTTCTTGCCCACATATTTAAGATCGGCGATTTCAGCCAGAATTTTTTCACCACGTACCGGCGTTTCAAACTCCAGGGGAATGATGCAATCGATCAGTTCGTCGACAGGTAATTCCTTTTCTTGCACAGGCGCCTGGGCATCTGTCACATCCTCGCCGTGTACCGGCTCCTGGTGCGATACAGGTTGAGCATCCTGTTTGACTTCGCCATCAAGGCTGGGTTCATGACGTGCAATGGTATTGACTGGTGCATCCGGATTCATGAGCACATCGTCATGTCCTTCGCCAAAAGCATTTTCAACTGTTTTCTTTGCTTTGTATTCCTGCCATTTATTAAAAATGAGGACACCGGCTACCAGCGTTCCACCTATTGCCAATAAACTGATTTGTAGATCTGTCATGCTGCTTGAACCTCAGTAGCAAAATTGACGGCAGATTCCATATCTACCGCCACGATTCGAGAAACCCCCTGTTCTTGCATGGTGACACCAATCAGTTGCTGGGCCATTTCCATTGCAATCTTGTTGTGGGAGATAAATAAAAATTGTGTATTTGATGACATGCGCTTGACCATATTGCAGAAGCGCTCGGTATTGGAGTCATCAAGTGGTGCATCCACCTCATCAAGCAGGCAGAATGGCGCCGGATTCAACTGGAACATGGAGAATACCAATGCCGTTGCCGTCAGTGCTTTTTCACCGCCGGACAGCAAATGAATGGTCGCATTTTTCTTGCCCGGCGGCTGTGCCATGACCTGCACACCAGAATCAAGGATTTCATCCCCCGTCATGATCAGCTTGGCCTGACCACCACCAAACAAGACCGGGAATAGCTCGGCAAAGTGGTGATTGACCTTATCAAAAGTGTCTTGCAGCAAGTCCCTGGTTTCCATGTCGATTTTCTGGATTGCGTCCTGCAGAGTCGTAATTGCCTCCGTCAGGTCGGCATGTTGTGCATCCAGGAAGGTTTTGCGCTCAGTTGCCTGTGCCAGTTCATCCAGTGCGGCCATATTGACGGCCCCCAGGGCCGCAATCGCATTGGTCAGACGGGTTACCTCACCTTGCAGATAAGATGGCTTGAGATCGTCATGCAGTTTTTGTGACAGAGCCTCTTCATCAACTTCAAAATTGCGCAACTGCTCGGCATATTGTTCCTGACTCAGTCTTGCTGCTTGTTCTTTCAATTGCAGTTCGACGATACGGTCACGTTGCGGCTGCAGACTACGCTCCACCTGCATCTTGGAATCTTCATGTTGACGCAATTGCTGGGTCAGTTGGTCAAGTTCATGGCGTGCATTAGCCAGCGCCCTCTCCTGCTCGCTACGTCTGTCGAGCAAATCCTGCAGACCAGCCTGGGCAGTCTGGTCATCCATGGACTCCAGTTCCAGCTGGCCTTGCTGCATGCTGGCGAACAGTTGTGCTGCCTGCTCCAGTGCTGTCGCTATATTCCGGCGCAGTTCTTCCATCTTGCTGCGATGGGATTTTTCTGCGAAAGCAGCTTCCTGGGCAGCCAGTTCCAAGTCACGCAGACGCTGCCTTGCGTCATTTAACTGCTGTTCTTTTTCCAGGTAAGCGGTCTGCCCTTCTTCATGACTCTCCTGCAATTCAGCGAGATCCATGTCCAGTTGCTCAAATTTTTGTTCGGATTCGGCGCGAATCTGGGTTTGCTCGCTCTCCTGCGCAGCAATCTCTGCCAGGTCATTGCCTATCTGCGTGCTACGCTGGTTAAAGCGCTCCTGCACTTCAGACAATTTCATGAATTCGATTTGCAGACTATGGGTGGTCTGCGTCAAACTGGCGACGCGCTGGCGCAAATCCTGCAATTGCTGAGTAGCCTGGGTATAAGCTGCCTCGGCTCGGACGGCGCGGGTCTTGGATTCATCAGCCAGCATATGCTTGGCACGGCATTGCTTGGTAATGTTTTCGATTTCCTGCTGGCGTGCCAGAACACCATCCTGCTCTGAGTCGGAAGCGTAAAACCGCACACTGGAGCGGGCAATGACATGCCCTTGCCTGGTAATGAAGCAGGCACCGGCCGGCAGTTTTGCCCTGTCCATGAAAGCTGACGTCACATCGTCGGCAACATAGACCTGATGCAACCAATCCTGCATCAAACCACGCACAGCGGCGTCGTTCAATTGCAACAAATCGATAAAGGGTTTGAATCCGGCCAAAGGCGTTGCTGCATCGCCAGATACACTCGGAGCGCAAACAGCCAGTTTGGCCGGTGGTGCATCGCTAAAGAAAGCCTTGGCCCAATCAAGGTTGGACATTTCCAATGCTGCAGTACGTTCACGCAGTATTGATTCCAGCGCCGTTTCCCAGCCAGCTTCTATGTGCAGCTTTTGCCAGATCTTTGGCAGGCTGCTCAATTCATGCTTTTCCAGCCAGGGTTGTACCTTGCCCTGACTTTGTACTTTCTCCTGCAATTGCTTCAGCGCCAGTAAACGTGCTTCCAGCTGTGCATATTCAGCAGCATCCTGATTGACCTGCTGTTGCGCTTGTTTACGTTCATCCTCCAGCGCTGGCAGACGTTCTTGCGCCTCTTCCAGTTGCATGCTCAGTTCTTCGAGCACCTGTTTTTTCTCTTCCAGTTGCATGGAGAGATTGTCTATGTGCGTCGTATCAGGCAACACCAGACCTTGTTTTTCCTGCATCAGGCGTTCACGCCTGCTGGCCAGAGTGTTCAGGATATTCGATGCATTGCGCTGATGGGCAGATTCAAGCTCGATCTGCTGCTGCATCTGCATGATTTTTGCGCGTGATTCCGTAGTTTTTAACTGCGATTCGCGCCAGACCTGCTCCATGGCAGGCAATTTATCCTGCTGCTGCTGGCTGACTTCCAGAGCCTGCTCGGCACGCATGGCCAGTTCTTCAACATGGATTTCGGCATCAGACAAATCGTCCTGAAGCTGCCTGCTTTGATTTTGCCATTGATCACGCTGGGCAGTCAGGGAATGCAATTGCGATTGCAAACGACTGCGCGACTCAATCACAAACTTGATTTGCGCCTCAAGGCTGCCGATCTCGGCATTGGTCTGGTACAAATGACCTTGCGCCTGATGCATGCGATCGCCCACGGCATAGTGAGCCTGCCGCATCTGGTCAAGTTCCAGTTCTACATGCCGAAGTTTGGCGGTTTGCTCTTCAAGGTCCAGCGTGGTTTTTTCTATGTCGGCAAAATGCTTCTTTTGCTCGTTTTCAGCTTCTTTTTTGCGCAGCAACCACAGCAATTTCTGTTTTTCTTCCTGGTCGGTCTGCAATTCCTTAAATTTGTTTGCGACAACAGCTTGCGCACCCAATCTTTCGAGGTTGTTATTCAGTTCACGCAGGATATCTTCAACGCGCACCAAATTTTCATGGGTGTCATGGATGCGGTTCTCCGTCTCACGGCGTCGCTCTTTATAGCGTGATACACCCGCAGCTTCTTCAAGAAAAATCCTGAGCTCTTCCGGACGTGCCTCAATAATGCGCGAAATCATGCCCTGGCCGATAATCGCGTAAGCACGCGGACCCAGGCCTGTGCCCAGGAAAATATCCTGGATATCGCGACGGCGTACTGGTTGACCATTGATGTAATAAGTGGATGTACCATCCCTGGTCAAGGTGCGTTTTACAGCGATCTCGCCATATTGACTCCATTGACCTGCGGCCTTGCCCATGCTGTTATCAAATACCAGTTCCACCGATGAGCGCCCTGCGGGTTTGCGGTGGGTAGAACCATTGAAAATGACGTCCTGCATGGATTCACCGCGCAGTTCAGATGCTTTGGATTCACCCAAAACCCAACGGACAGCATCAATAATATTGGATTTGCCGCAACCATTAGGGCCGACAACACCAACCAGCTGGCCAGGAACCTGAAAATGGGTGGGATCTACAAAGGATTTAAATCCCGACAATTTAATAGAAGTTAATCGCACTTTATATAATTTTATTATCTTTTGCAGTCAAATCTACCGCGCATCATATGTTTCCGAAAGCCAATGTTTCAGGCCTCTCACCAGTATCGCTGCATCATACCATCTGAAACGCAAAATTTTTCGTTTTCAAGCGCATTGCACAAATAGTTACGAATCTTCAATTATTCGCGTATTCGGGCAAGCAGATAATGAAAGCCTTTCTCCATAGAATGATGGGGAGGCTATAATACGGATTGAACTGAAGTTACATACGCCAAATAAAATGCCGAAATACGATAAACAGACCGGATAAATTGCGATAAAAGCCTGTTTAGCATCGATCAGAATTCGAAAAATGACCTTCAATCCCCACCTCAGTAAGTTGCAGCCGTATCCATTTGAAAAGCTCAAGCGCCTGTTTGCCGATGTTGCACCCAAGGCTGACTTTTCTGCCATCAGCCTTGGCATAGGCGAGCCCAAACATCCGACCCCGGCCCTGATCAAGGATGCCATTGCCGACAATATGGCGGGCTTGGCCAGTTACCCCTCGACTGCCGGATCAGATGCTCTGCGCAATGCGATTTCGGCATGGTTGGGGCGACGTTACAATATACCCGCACTGGATGCAGCAAAACAGATTTTGCCAGTGAATGGTTCGCGAGAAGCCTTGTTCGCCCTGGCGCAAACCATTATAGATCCCAGCGCCTGCAAGGATGGTTTGCCGCTGGTATTGTGCCCCAATCCGTTTTATCAGATTTACGAAGGTGCAGCCTATTTGGCAGGAGCCGAGCCTTATTTCGCCAATGCTGATCCGGCCCGCAATTTTGCCCCGGATTACAAGAGCATCCCGGAATCGGTCTGGCAGCGTGTGCAATTGCTGTATATCTGCTCACCGGGTAACCCTACCGGTGCAGTCCTGAACATGGATGACTGGACAGAATTGTTTGCCCTGTCGGACCGCTACGGTTTTGTCATTGCTGCGGATGAATGCTACTCAGAAATTTATTTCAAGGCAGAGGCTCCTCTGGGCAGCTTGCAGGCTGCTCGCGCCCTGGGCAGAAATGACTACCAGCGCCTGATTACACTCTCCAGTCTGTCCAAACGTTCCAATGTACCCGGCATGCGCTCCGGCTTTGTTGCCGGAGATGCTGAAATCATCAAGAAGTTCCTCCTCTATCGCACTTATCACGGCAGCGCAATGAGTCCAAGCATACAGGCGGCATCAGCCATCGCCTGGAATGATGAAGTGCACGTGCAAGAGAATCGCGACAAATATGTGCGCAAATTTGCCCAGATCACGCCTATCCTGCAAGAGGTGCTCGAAGTCAGCTTGCCGGATGCTGCGTTCTACCTGTGGGCGAAAATTCCCGACGCAATGGGACTATCTGATACAGAATTCGCCCGTCGCCTGTACGCAGAATATAATGTAACAGTTTTGCCTGGCAGTTATCTGGCGCGCGAGGCACATGGCATCAATCCCGGCCAGAACCGCATACGCATGGCCCTGGTTGCCGAGCCGGAAGAGTGCCTGGAAGCAGCACAGAGAATAGTCAGTTTTTGTAAAAATTTCAAGGCAGGCTGATACGTACCTTCCGTCAACACTATTTACTATTATTTAGCATTAAGTCGTTTATTTAATTTTCAAGCAAAGAAGCTCAACATGACTCAACAATTACAGCAAATCATTGATCAGGCCTGGGAAGATCGCACCAGCTTTTCACCTAAATCCGCTCCTGCAGAAATTCGTGAGGCAGTTGCTCATGTTTTGAGTGAGCTTGACGCTGGCAGCTTGCGCGTCGCACAAAAAGTAGATGGTAACTGGCAAGTCAATCAATGGGTTAAAAAGGCAGTCCTCCTGTCTTTCCGTCTGGAAGATAATATATGCATGCCATCAGGCGAGCATATGCAGTTCTTTGACAAGGTGCCGACCAAATTTGCCAATTACACGGCCGAAGATTTCGTCAAAGGCGGTTTCCGCGTCGTACCGCCTGCGGTCGCACGTCGTGGCAGCTTCATCGCCAAAAACGTCGTTTTGATGCCTTCTTATGTCAATATCGGCGCTTATGTTGATGAAGGTGCGATGGTTGATACTTGGGCGACAGTCGGTTCTTGCGCACAAATTGGTAAAAATGTTCATTTGTCTGGCGGTGTCGGCATAGGTGGCGTGCTGGAACCCATGCAAGCCAATCCAACCATCATTGAAGACAACTGCTTTATCGGCGCCCGTTCTGAAATCGTGGAAGGCGTCATTGTTGAAGAGAATTCCGTGATTTCCATGGGCGTCTACATCGGCCAATCGACCAAGATCTATGATCGCGCCACGGGCGAAGTCAGCTATGGTCGCGTACCGGCAGGTTCTGTCGTGGTATCTGGCAACTTGCCGTCCGCTGATGGTAAATACAGCCTGTATTGCGCGGTCATCGTGAAACGTGTTGATGCACAGACACGTTCCAAAACCAGTATCAATGAATTGCTGCGCGGCGCCTGATCGCGCCTTTATTCAAACATCAGATACATAGATATAGCTTAGGGAGACATCATGGCAGCGATGGAACGCTTATTTCAATTGATGAAAGAAAAACATGCATCCGACATGTTTTTTGCGATGAACTCGCCCATACATCTGAAGATCAATGGCAATTTGCTTCCCATCAATCAGCAAAAGATGGATCAGGCCAATATTCTGTCGCTGTTGAGTGAGGTTGTAGAGCCGGAGCACATGGAGCAATTGGAAGAGGAAAATGAGCTCAATATCGGTATCGGCGCTGCCGGTATCGGCCGTTTCCGCCTTTCCGCATTCCGTCAGCGCGGCTCAATTTCAGCCGTATTCCGTTATGTACCAGGTGATATCCCCAAGCTTGATACCCTGCATTTGCCACCAGTATTGTCTGAGCTGATCATGGAAAAGCGTGGCCTGATCCTGCTGGTAGGCTCTACAGGCTCCGGCAAGTCGACCACCATCGCATCGATGCTTGATTACAGGAATGAAGTAAAGACCGGCCATATCCTGACACTGGAAGATCCTATCGAATTTTTGTTCCGCAGTAAAAAGTCGATCGTCAACCAGCGTGAAATAGGCAGCGACTCGGAAAGCCTGAAAACAGCCCTGAAAAACTCCCTGCGCCAGGCGCCAGACTGTATCTTGATTGGCGAAATTCGCGATCTGGAAACCATGATGGCGGCAATTGCTTATGCGCAATCAGGTCACCTGGTTCTGGCAACTTTGCATGCGAATAACAGTTATCAGGCGTTGAATCGTATCATCAGCTTCTTCCCCATGGAGACCCGTAGTGCCTTGTTGCTCGATTTGTCTTCATCCATACGTGCCATCATTTCACAACGCCTGATACGCGCCAAAGATGGCGGTCGCGCGCCTGCAGTCGAGATCATGCTCAATACCCGTTATGTAGCCGAATTGATAGAACAAGGCGACATCTTCCAGATCAAGGAGGCGATCGAAAAGAGCTTGTCACCAGGTTCGCAAACTTTTGAACGTGCACTGATGCATTTGATCAAGGAAGGTCTGATAACCCAGGAAGAAGGTCTGGCCAATGCCGACTCAGCCAATAATCTGTTGTGGCTGCTGAATAACGAAGCCTCCAGCAGCCTGGCGCCACAGCCAGAGCCCGAACCGGAAACCAAGGACGAAGCATCGTTCACAGAATTCACCTTAAACGTATAAATCACATCAGCGTATGACGAAGAGCATTACCCTGTTTGGCATCCCAAACTGTGACACGGTTAAAAAAGCCCGTGTATGGCTACAAGAACAAGAAGTAGCTTTCGAATTTCATGACTTCAAGAAGCAGGGATTGAATCGTGCCACTGTAGAAACCTGGTTGCAGCACCAGGGACTGGATGTACTGATCAACCGTAAAGGCACGACATGGCGCGCACTCAGTGACGAAGAAAAAGCTTCTGCAGAAAACCAGGAGCAAGCCATAGCCCTGATGCTGGAAAAGCCTTCAGTCATCAAGCGGCCCGTCTTGTTGCAAACCAATAATGGCAACACCCAGGTTAACGTAGGCTTCTCGTCGGCGCAATATCAGTCCATTTTCAATAAATAAACATGAGTAAAACCCTCGCACTGACCGAACAGTTAATCGCACTGGATTCCGTCACTCCTGAAGATAAAGGTTGTCAACGTACTTTGATCGCCTTGCTGGAGCCTTTGGGTTTCACATGTGAAACCATACAGTCAGGTGATGTCACCAACCTCTGGGCACGGCGTGGCACTGCGCAGCCCTTGCTGGTATTTGCCGGCCATACTGACGTAGTGCCGACTGGCCCGGTTGCGCAATGGCAGTCTGCCCCGTTCACGCCGACCCACAGAAACGGTAAATTGTATGGCCGTGGCGCAGCGGACATGAAGACATCTATAGCGGCTTTTGTCGTTGCTACCGAAGAATTCGTGGAGGCACACCCTGACCACAAGGGTTCGATCGGTTTCTTGATCACCAGCGATGAAGAAGGCCCGGCCACTGACGGCACCGTTGTTGTTTGTGAAAAACTCAAGGCACGTGGCGAGCAGCTTGACTATTGCATAGTCGGCGAACCAACTTCTGTCGATAAACTCGGGGACACTATCAAAAATGGTCGTCGTGGCACCATGTCGGGCAAATTGACAGTCAAAGGCGTGCAAGGCCACATTGCCTACCCGCAATTGGCAAGAAATCCCATTCATCTGGCAGCGCCGGCCATGGCAGAACTGGTTGCCGAAGTCTGGGATGAGGGCAATGAATATTACCTGCCGACCTCATGGCAAATGTCGAATATTCATGCTGGTACTGGTGCATCCAATGTCATACCCGGCGAAGCTGTCATTGATTTCAACTTTCGTTTTTCCACCGCCAGTACCGCAGAAGGCTTGCAGCAGCGCGTCCATGCAATCCTGGACAAACATGGCCTGGAATATGAACTGAAATGGACCGTAGGTGGTCACCCCTTCCTGACCCCCAAAGGCAGCCTCAGCGATGCTCTGGGTGATGCGATCCGTACTGAAACCGGTATAGAAACTGAATTGTCCACCACTGGCGGTACGTCGGATGGCCGCTTCATTGCGAAAATCTGTCCGCAAGTCGTCGAATTTGGTCCTCCAAATGCCAGTATCCATAAAATCGACGAACACATAGAGCTGCAATACATAGACCCGCTCAAGAATATCTATCGACGTACCCTGGAAAACCTGCTGACCTGAGTCTCAGCGGACCACCAGCCGATATGGAAACAATATGACTACACCTGCCACCACCTTTTTGACATTGCGTGACTTATTGCGCTATGCCGTCACCCGCTTCAACAAAGAAAAACTGTTCTTTGGTCATGGCAGCGCCAATGCACTCGATGAAGCGGCTTATTTATTGCTGCATACCCTGCACCTGCCACTGGACAAGATAGAGCCATTTCTCGATGCACATTTGTTGCCTTCAGAAATAGATGCCGTCTTGCGTGTGATTGACCGCCGTGCGGTAGACCGCGTGCCAGCTTCCTACATCACCAACGAGGCCTGGCTGGGCACGTACAATTTCTATGTAGATGAACGCGTCATCGTGCCACGATCTTTCATCGCAGAATTGATCCCTGAGCATTTTTCACCCTGGGTAACAGACCCGGATGCCATCAGCAATATCCTCGAATTGTGCACAGGATCCGGCTGCCTGTCCATCATGCTGGCGGACATGTTCTCTGAGGCGCATGTCGATGCCGTTGATATTTCCAGTGATGCACTGGAAGTGGCCAGACGCAATGTGGCAACCTATGAGTTACAGGACCGCATTACGCTGATCGAGTCCGACCTCTACAGCAATGTGCCTGACAAGAAATACGACCTGATCATCACCAATCCACCCTATGTCAATTCTGGTTCCATGGCCAAGTTACCCAAAGAGTACACCCATGAGCCACAAATCGCCCTTGCAGGTGGTGATGACGGCATGGACCTGGTGCGAAAAATCGTTGCCGGCGCAGCGCAGCGCCTGACAGAAGACGGTTTATTGATGGTGGAAATTGGCAATGAACGTGCCTTTGCCGAAGCTACCTTCCCTGAACTTAACCTTACCTGGTTAAGTACCAGTGCTGGTGACGACATGGTGTTTTTGATCGAAGCCAGCCAATTGGCGGATTTCACTGCCTGAAGCCACCAACCTTCGACAATATGAAGCGGGCAAAGCAGTTTTGCCCGTTTTCTATTTTTTGCAGCATTAGATTGGCATCTAAAAAAGCAGCATTTCCATAAGCAATACTCCAATTATTTAAGTTTATATGATACGTCTTCAACAAGTCGTCCTGGCGCGCGGCATCAAACCTTTATTTGACAGCGTCGATGTGACGCTCAATCCCGGCGACAAGATAGGCTTGATCGGCTCCAACGGTGCAGGTAAATCCAGCCTGTTTGCCATGTTGCGCGGTGAATTGCACCCTGATCAGGGCAGTATAGAATTTCCGGCCAAATGGCAGCTTGCCCACGTCGCACAAGAAACACCACCGCTGGAACGCAGTGCAATCGACTATGCCATAGACGGCGATGTCGCCTTGCGTAAACTTGAAGCAGAACTGGCCGAACTCGAAGCACAACCAGAAAGCCATGAAAACGGTATTGCTATCGGCAACATGTATGGCGCCCTGGCTGATGCAGATGCTTATACCGTACGCCCGCGCGCAGAACAGCTACTGCTGGGCCTCGGTTTCAAGATGGAAGAACTGGAGCAGCCGGTGGCCAGTTTCTCTGGCGGCTGGCGCATGCGCTTGAACCTGGCCCAGGCACTGATGTGCAAATCTGATTTGCTACTGCTTGATGAACCGACCAACCATCTGGATCTGGATGCCATCATCTGGCTGGAGGACTGGCTCAAGCGCTATGAAGGCACTCTCATTATCATTTCACATGATCGCGACTTCCTTGACGGTGTCGTCAATGTCATTGTCCATATTGATGAGCGCAAGCTCAAGCGTTACGGTGGCAACTATTCCAGTTTCGAGCGCCAGCGTGCTGCGCAATTGGAATTAGCTCAGGGAATGATAGAGAAGCAGAACCGCAAACGTGCCCATCTGCAATCATTTATTGACCGCTTTAAGGCCAAGGCATCCAAAGCCAAGCAGGCACAGAGCCGTATCAAAGCCCTGGCCCGTATGGAAGAAATGGCGCCCTTACGTGCTGCCGCCGAATTCTCATTTGAATTCCGTGAACCATTGAGCGCACCCAACCCCATGCTGGTAATGGAAGATGTAGATTGCGGCTATCGTACAGAGTCTGAAACAGATCATAGTTTCACCGAAAAAAAGATCGTTGGCGACGTCAAATTCACACTGCAAATTGGTCAGCGTATCGGTCTGCTCGGTGTCAATGGCGCAGGTAAGTCGACACTGATCAAGACCATCGTAGGTGACATAAGTCCGCTGACCGGCACCATGCAGACCGGCAAGGGCCTGTCCATCGGTTACTTTGCTCAGCACCAGGTTGAAATGTTGCGTCATGACGAATCACCGCTCTGGCATCTGGCACATATAGCGCCTGATGTTCGCGAACAGGAATTGCGCAATTTCCTCGGTGGCTTCAACTTCCCCGGCACCATGGTAACCAGCCCGATCAAACCGTTCTCAGGTGGTGAAAAAGCCCGGCTGGCTCTGGCGATGATAGTCTGGCAGCGCCCCAACCTCTTGCTGCTGGATGAACCTACCAACCATCTGGACCTGGAAACCCGCGAAGCACTGACCGACGCACTGGCTCAATTTGAAGGCACCCTGGTCGTGGTATCCCATGACAGGCATTTACTACGCGCGACCACTGACCAGTTCATCATCGTTGCAGACGGGAAATTGATGCCTTTCGATGGCGATCTTGATGACTACAAAGATTGGCTGTTCAAGAACAAGTTGGAAAAAGCCTCGCCTGCCCTGCCCGAAAAAACCAAGGCACAGGAAGCAGCCTTGCCGCAAGCCAAACCGGTGCCGACAACAAAAATCGATGACAAGGAACAACGCAAGCGCGACGCCGAAGAACGCCAGCGTATCGCCAATCAGCGCAAACCCATAGAAACCCGCATCAAGCGCCTGGAGGAGCAAATGGCAAAGCTCAACCTGAAGAAAAAAGAGGTTGATGCACAACTGGAGGGTGGCGACATCTATAGTGATGTCAACAAAGAAAAGCTGAAAGCGCTATTGCTGGATCAGGCTTATATCGTCAAGGAACTGGAGCAAATTGAGGCTGACTGGCTCGAGCAGCAGGAATTTCTGGAAGCAGTGGGCTAATGTGGAATGGAGTGAACACGGCGCCACTCCATTCCCTTTGTATGCATCAATGGCTGGTGGCTTGCAAGAGTCGCCCGGCCAGTTTGGCCAGTTCATCGCGTAATTGAACTGGTTTGCGTATCTCAAACTCAAACGGCAAGCCAGCCAGTATGCGGGCAAACCAGTCCAGGTCTTCTGACTGGTTGTAGAGCATAACCCCGCCATCCGTTTGTTCAAGTACGGCAATCGCATCAGAAACATAAGACAATGCGTTTGCCATATCCGTTTTTAACATCACCTCTACGCTGTGGGTTCTTGGAATGACTGCGTTTGCCTTGCGTAGATAATGGAGTACATCAAAATCCGGTGGACAAGTGTAGGTCTGTGGCAGCACTTCCACCCTGACGACGCGGTCTAGACGAAAACTCCGCACATCCCGCCGTAGATGACACATGCCTGCCAGGTACCAGTAGCCAGCATGAAATGCCAGACCATAGATATCAAAATCCCTCTCGCTGCTTTTCCCATCTGGCCTTGCATAGTGAAGATGCACCCTTTGCTGCCTGTTCCGGCATTCGCTGAAGATTGCCAGCATCTCTTTATCGGCGGGCAGGGCTGCCTGTTTCAAATCCAGTTCCAATACGTTGCCGGTAGCACTAAGCCTTTGCTTCAGCTTGTCAGGCAATATACGCTGCAGCTTGGCATTGGCGCTGGCAACTGCCGGTGCAATATCCACAAGTTTCAGTTTTCCGGCTGCCAGCAAACCTATCGTCAGCGCAAATGCCTCATCTTCATTGAACATCAGAGGGGGCAGTTTGAAGCCGGGAATCAAGGCATAGCCACCATACCGCCCTCGCTCTGTCATGATGGGAATACCCATCTCTTCCAGGTTGACGATATAACGCCGCAGGCTGCGCCTGTCTATTTCCAGCATGCTGGTAAGCTCCGCACCGCCAAGTCGCCCATGCGTCTGCAATAACTCAAGCAAGGCCAGTACACGTGTAGTTGGATGATAAGTTTGTGACATAAATCCAAGTATTACTTATTATTAGGATTAATTATGTCCTATATTAACTTTAAGCTTATATCTGTTGTCAAGAACCAGACGTACGAACCTACCAAAAGGACAGATATGAGCACAATTTCCACATCATCAGCAAACGACTTTGACTTTTTTATTGGTACTTGGAAAGTCAGACATACCCGCCTGAAAGAGCGACTTAATAACTGCAACGAGTGGCAGGAATTTTCAGGCAGCTCTTCCGTTATCAAAATATTGGGAGGACAAGGCAATATGGACGACAATGTCCTGGAATTGCCTGAAGCAACTTACCGCGCCGCCACCTTTCGTACTTTTGATGCACAATCAGGCATCTGGTCTATCTGGTGGCTGGATGGCCGTTACCCTACACAGCTCGACACACCTATGCGCGGGCATTTTGAAGACGGCGTGGGCCATTTTTTTGCTGATGATGTTTTTGCGGGCCGGCCAATACGGGTGCGGTTTTTATGGACACCGGGTCAACATGATCGACCACGTTGGGAACAGGCTTTTTCTGTCGATGGCGGAGAAACCTGGGAAACCAACTGGATCATGGATTTTCAACGTGCGACTGTCTGACATCAGACTTAATACAGGATTATCTTATGCGATTATTTGGAAGTAGTGATTCAGGGCATAGCTTCAAAGTCCGGTCTTTTCTCTTACTGGCAAAAATACCACATGACTATCAATGGATAGATCTTGCCCAGGCGAGAAAGGACAGGCCTGCAGAATTTGTCGCGGTCAGCAGATTCGGCGAGGTACCGGTTTTGCTTGATGAGGGACAAGCCTTATGTCAGTCAAATGCAATATTGATTTACCTGGCGCAAAAATATCAACGCTTTTGCGGGAGCAGCAACCAGGAATGGCAAACCATACTGGAGTGGCTGAGTTGGGAAACCAATCGCATAGGATTCAGCGTTCCCAACCTGCGTTACGCCCTGCGCTGGGCACCTCAACCAGGCGAAGTCTTGAGTTTTTTGCGTGACCGTGGGATGCTTGATCTGCAGACGCTTGATAATGCGTTGAGTAGCAGTGAGTTTCTGCTTCCATCCGGACCAAGCATTGCTGATCTGAGCTGCTCCGCTTACCTGTACTGGTTGGATCAGGTTGCTGTTGACGAAGGCGATTTTCCACATCTTCAACGCTGGCTGGCACGCTTACGCAGCCTTCCGTGCTGGACTCATCCGGATGTGGCATTACACACCGTTGGCCTATAACTGCTTTGAAAATGGGGTTTCATGATCTGGTCGACCTCACGGGTAGAGCAAAGCACAGGCTTAGAACTGCCATGCCGCAACAACTTTAAATCCCCTACTGGCGCCCCGCAGGCGTAAGGCGCTTCTCTCACTCATCCTGTATTCCAGCCATGCCTGATTGTTTTCCGGACTATAACGAAAACCAAAACCGGATGTGCCTGGATCAGGGTGATTCTTATTTCTGGAAGAGCCCAATAAGCCTTGCTGGTATTCCCTGTTAACGCGTGTCAGTACGCCATCATGGCTTTGTACTGCCAGAGTGTCTGCGGATCTGGCCTCATTTGCGGGGGCAGATTCAGGCTTGACTGGTTCATTGACAGTTCTCGTATCATTTTTATCGCCAGACATCACCGCCAGCCTGGTCTCGGCATCTGCAGTCACATCTGGCTTTTTCGTTAAAACTACCGCCTCTTCCGCTTTAGCCAAAAGAAAAATCATCCATAGCACCATGGATAGTGTGATTTTCTTGTCAATCATGGCTGCCTCCGAAATCAAATGCTCTATTTTTAAAGATAGAATTCTTGATCGGCAAGATAGAAATATTGCTACAAAAACCGGTATCAACGCGATACTCCACTGATGAACTATCGCGCTCGCAGTCCGAAATGATGAAGTGCCTGTATTCAAGCATAGTCATACACTGACATCCCAGCTATCAGAGATGGACTGAAACGTCTGTAAGACAATGCCTCGCCAATTTTTCAAAAATTCACACTTGAATTGCAGGTCACATTCAGCTTGGGATGTACACAGATGTCCAAGATTTCAGCAGCCATTTTGGCAAAAATGATGACGCAAACGAAGTGAATTGGCGTTCACCAGCGATTTTAATTTGAGAAAGCGCAAATTCGAGCTTTGCAGTGTCGGTGGCGATTGAAACCTCACTCGTATTGATATATATTCTCATTATCATTTAGAGTTAGCATAGATAGCAATTCGGGAATATTTTCATGAGCAGTTTGCCAAACACGCAAGCGATATCCACTACCTTGAATCTAATGAAAGTTGGCGATTCAGGAATAGTTGCGGATATTGAAAATTCTGGTGACGCCAGCAATGAGAATTTATTCAACATTACCCGTCGCTTGAAAGAGCTGGGCTTTATCAAGGGAGAGTCCGTCAAGGTATTGCACAAAGGTTATTTTGGTGGCGAACCCTTGGCTGTCAGAATAGGCCAGTCGACCTTTGCCTTGAGAAATTTTGAAGCTGCGCTCATTGGCGTTATCCACTCAGAAAAAGTAGGAACATAGTGAAAGAATTGTTTTCTCCGCGTATCGCACTGGTAGGCAACCCCAACTGCGGAAAAACTGCGCTTTTCAATCGTTTGACAGGTGCGCGGCAAAAAGTAGCCAATTATGCTGGTGTAACGATAGAACGGAAAGAAGGCAAGTTCCGTTCTGAGGTTGGCAGATCCTGGAATGTGCTTGACTTGCCCGGGACTTACAGCCTGCATGCCATCACTCCCGATGAAAAAATCACCCAGGAAGTCGTCACCGGACAGCGCAGTGATGAAAGTATGCCAGATGCAGTGGTATGCGTAGTCGATGCGACCAATTTGCGGCGCGGTTTGCGTGTTGTGTTTGAGTTGCTGGCACTGGGGCAGCCCTTGATCCTTGCCGTCAATATGATGGATATCGCCAAAAAGCGGCATATCCATATCGATATAGCGGCCTTGAGCAGCACTCTGAATATTCCAGTCGTCGAGACAGTCGCTGTCGATCCCAAGGGAGTAGATGCACTGCTCACGGAGCTTGAGACTCTGGCGCAGACGTTAACTCCCAACGCCAACAACAAGCCACACGCCTTGTCCGAGCAAAGTCCCGAAAGCCTGCAAGAGCGAGTCAAACAAGTTCTGCAGGCCTGTGTCAGCGAAACTGCCGATGCCAGCAGCGATCGTGCAGCCAGTCTCAGTTATCGGCTCGACAGCTGGATTTTGCACCCAGTTTTCGGCCCATTGATTTTTGCGACCCTGATGTTCCTGGTCTTTCAGGCAGTGTTTGCCTGGGCACAAGTCCCCATGGATTTGATCAAGGCAGCCGTAGACAGTGCCGGTGGCGCAGTCGAATCCGCACTGGAGCCTGGCATACTCCAGGGCTTGCTGGTCAAAGGAGTAATAGGCGGCGCCGGTAGCGTTCTGGTATTTCTGCCGCAAATCGTCATCCTGTTTTTCTTCATATTGATCATGGAAGACTCGGGTTACTTGCCACGGGCGGCTTTCCTGCTGGACCGTATCATGGGCAAGGTAGGTTTATCCGGTCGCGCATTTATCCCTCTGCTGTCCAGTTTTGCCTGTGCCATTCCCGGCATTATGGCCACCCGAACCATACAAAACTCGCGCGACCGCCTGGTAACAATCATGATTGCCCCGTTAATGACCTGTTCGGCGCGCTTGCCCGTCTATGCCTTGATCATTGCGGCTTTCATCCCTGAGAAAACCGTCTACGGCATGTTGAGTTTGCAGGGGCTGGTATTGTTTGCGCTTTATCTGGCAGGCATAGTCTCCGCCATGCTGGTAGCGTATTTTTTCAAGAAAAAATGGGGCAGCAAAAACCTGCAACAGGCCCTGATGCTGGAACTGCCTGATTATCGCTGGCCCAATCTGCGCAATCTGGTATTGGGCTTGTGGGAAAGAATCAAGATATTCACGACCCGCGTCGGGACCATCATCCTGGCGTTGATGATCTTGCTATGGTTCCTCAGCAGTTTCCCTGGCGCACCGCTTAATGCCACGCAACCAGCCATTTATTACAGTATTGCCGGGCAGTTGGGCCGACTGCTGGAAGTTGTATTTGCCCCTATAGGCTTTAACTGGCAAATCTGTATCGCGCTGGTACCGGGCCTGGCCGCGCGCGAGGTCGCTGTAGCGGCGCTTGGCACTGTGTATGCTCTGTCGCAATCCGGTGAAGAACTCAATCGCTCCCTGGAACCTCTGATCGCGCATTCCTGGAGTCTGCCAACAGCGTTGTCCCTGCTGGCCTGGTATGTCTTTGCACCACAGTGTATCGCTACCCTCAGCGTGGTCAGGCGTGAGACAAATACAGTAAGGTACCCGCTGATGATGGCGGCGTATTTGTTTGGTCTTGCTTATTGCGCCTCGTTTCTGACGTATCACATTTCCACTTACCTGTTGAAGGGATAAGTATGCAAAACTTGATTGCCGTCCTGTTGTTGTTTGTTGCCGCGATGTATTTGCTGCTGAAATGGATGCCCACAAAAGTCAAGGGTCAGTTCAGGGAAATCCTGGCAAGGCGCCACCCTGCTTTGACTCCCTTGCTCATCAAGATATCCGACAAGACAGCCGGTTGCGGTTCTGGTTGTGGCAGTTGCTCATCCTCGCCATCGAGTGGCAGCTGCTCATCTCCCGAGACAAAGCCGGTCAAAATGATCCGGAATATGCCTGCGAGCAGATAATCAAACGCATACACACGTATGTCATTGGCAGCCTGACTTAATTGATGTATGCTCAAGTGAACAGAATCAATATAGCTTCTGATAATTGAGACAATTAAAGGCAGCAGCTCAAGATGACTGCAAGTATCTACGACAAGACCGAAAAAGGCCGGGAAGAAATTGCCACCAGGAAGTATCAACTCAATCCCAGGTTGCGTACCTTACTGGTAATGATAGATGGCAAGCAGTCTGCTGCCGAAATCATGAAGAAAGTAACCGGCCTGGGATTGAATGAGCAAAATCTGCAGGAATTGCTCGATCTGGAACTTATCGCCGTGATCGCTCAGACCGCTTCTGCAACTCCTGAAACAGCACCACTCCCCATGCTGACTGAGGCAGTACCTGACACCGGTGCAGAAGTCCAAGGTGACAAAGTCGAATCATCAATGACAGATGCCGAACGCTTTCAGGCATTGTACAGCTTCTATAATGAAACCATCAAAAGTGCCATAGGTTTGCGTGGTTACGGTTTGCAACTCAAGGTTGAGCGCGCTGCAAATATTGATGATTTTCGTGCGTTGCGCCAGGCCTATGTTGAGGCCGTCCAAAAAGCCAAGGGGCCTGAAATGGCCCGTAGCTTGCGAGACCGTCTTGACCAATTGTTGAATTAATTCAATCAGGTAGTTCAATTAGTGATTAAGAATAAAAAAGCCAGGTGAGCCCTGGCTTTTTGTTGTTGATGCATCTGACTTTTGAAATTTATTCGATACCCTGGCTGCTCAGGTATTCTTCATAGCTGCCACGGAAATCGATGATTTCGTTTTCTTTGATTTCGAGTATCCGGTTTGCCAGCGACGAGACAAATTCGCGGTCATGCGATACAAAAATCAATGTGCCCGCATATTTTTCCAGGGCGATATTCAATGATTCAATGGATTCCATATCCATATGATTGGTCGGCTCATCCATCAGCAGGACGTTGTGTCGACCCAGCATCAGTTTGCCGTACATCATGCGGCCTTTTTCACCACCGGACAATACTTTGACCGATTTCTTAACATCATCGCCACCAAATAACAGACGCCCCAAAATGGATCGTACAGCCTGGTCATCATCTCCTTCTTGCGTCCACTGACCTATCCAGTCTGTCAGATTCTTATCAGATGCAAATTCTTCCGTAGGATCTTGCGGCATGTAGCCAACATTGGCATTTTCTGCCCACTTCACTGTACCGTAGTCAGCCTGTAGGTTCGTGATGTCCGGACCGCCTATGCAACGCAACAGCGTAGTTTTGCCGATGCCATTGGCACCGATGATGGCAATTCTCTCCCCTGCTTCGACCATCAGATCAACGTTCTTGAACAGCGGACGATCATAAGCCTTGCTCAGGCTTTGCACTTCTACGGCCAGGCGATGCAGTTTCTTTTCACCATCAAAACGTACAAAAGGATTCTGACGACTGGAAGGTTTGAATTCTTCAATCTTGATCTTGTCGATTTGCTTGGCGCGCGAAGTTGCCTGGCGTGCCTTGGACTTATTGGCAGAGAAACGACGGACGAAGTCTTGCAATTCTGCGACTTTTTCCTTGGCCTTGGCGTTATTGGCCATTTGCTGGGCACGCGCCTGCGAAGATGCAAGCATATAGTCATCATAGTTGCCAGGGTAAATCTTCAAGGTGCCATAGTCCATATCCGCCATATGCGTACATACCTGATTCAGGAAATGGCGATCATGGGAGATGATGATCATGGTCGAATTGCGTTCATTCAGTATATCTTCGAGCCAGCGAATGGTATTGATGTCCAGGTTGTTTGTTGGCTCATCAAGCAGCAGGATATCTGGATTGGAGAACAAAGCCTGGGCCAGCAAGACACGCAGCTTCCAGCCTGGGGCAACGGCACTCATGACGCCCTGGTGCTGTTCGATAGGAATGCCTACGCCAAGCAGCAACTCACCGGCGCGAGCCTCTGCGGTATAGCCGTCATATTCTGCAAATTTCGCCTCAAGGTCGGCTGCCTTCATGTAATCGTCATCGGTCGCCTCCGGGTTGGCATAGATTGCGTCTCGCTCAGACATGGCGGCCCACATCTCTGTATGGCCCATCATGACCACGTCCAGCACCCGCATGTCTTCAAACGCAAACTGGTCCTGGCGCAATTTACCCAAACGCTCGTTTTGGTCCAGCATGACAGTACCGGAAGACTGCTCCAGGTCGCCACCCAGAATCTTCATGAAAGTGGACTTGCCACAGCCATTGGCCCCGATCAGGCCATAACGATTACCCTCGCCAAATTTGACTGAGATATTTTCAAACAGTGGCTTGGGGCCAAACTGCATGGTGATATTTGCGGTAGAAAGCACAGAAAACCTTTTGCGATAAAGATAGTAATTAACCTCATATTATAGCATTGTAGTCCCCGCTCTCTGCTGGCAAGCCTATGATTTATAGAGAAATTCTCAGTAAGGGATGCCGCAAGGGCCAGCTATGTTCGTTGAAACTGCCATGCCGCCTGAAAATGTGCAATTTGCATGCCAAGCAACTAAGATTATAAAAAAGCAATTATGTCAACACTGATGGTCTCGTCGTCGGCTATGCATTCGCAATCGCGACGGACCAAATAAAAAAGCGATTTACCGGCTGGAGCGCCGGTAAATCGCCAGAGTGATTGCGCTTGCTTTATTTTAGTTAAAAGTCTTGCCTTCGGCCGCCAGTTTTGCCAACAGTGGCGCCGGTTTCCATGCGTCGCCATGGCGACCTTTGGCATATTTTTCCATGGACATCACGACATTCGTCAGACCAACCGTATCAGCATAGAACATCGGGCCGCCGGTATGCAATGGAAAACCATAGCCGGTCAGGTAAACCATGTCGATGTCGGATGCACGTGTTGCAATGCCTTCTTCCAGGATATAGGCAGCTTCGTTCACCAGGGCGAACACCAGCCGCTCTACAATTTCCTGATCCGAGATCTTGCGACGCTCTACACCCAGGTCGGCGGAATGTTTAATGATCATGTCATTGACAACTTGGGAAGGGTAAGCTTTACGGTCACCCGGCTTATAGTCATACCAGCCGGCGCCAGTTTTTTGACCAAAACGCCCCATTTCACACAGCAAATCAGCTGTCTTGGAATAAGTGATTTGTGGTTTCTCGACATAACGGCGCTTACGTATATACCAGCCTATATCATTACCAGCGAGGTCACCCATACGAAACGGCCCCATGGCAAAACCGAGTTTTTCTACTGCCTTGTCGACCTGTTCAGGTGTGCAGCCTTCCTCCAGCAGGAAACCCGCCTGGCGGCTGTACTGTTCTATCATGCGGTTACCGATAAAACCATCGCAAACACCGGATACGACACCGGTTTTCTTGATCTTCTTCGACAGACCCAGAACGGTTGCCAGCACATCTTTTGCAGTTTTCTTGCCGCGCACGATTTCAAGCAGCTTCATCACATTGGCGGGACTAAAGAAGTGGGTGCCGATGACATCTTCAGGACGTTTGGTGAAGTCGGCGATCTTGTCCACATCCAGCGTTGATGTATTGGACGCCAGAATTGCACCCGGTTTCATGACTTCATCGAGTTTCTTGAAGACCTGCTCCTTGACGCCCATGTCCTCAAACACTGCTTCAATGACGATGTCAGCCTGAGCGATGTCGTCATAGGACAATGTGCCAGTAATAAGACCAACACGCTGGTCGAATTTTTCTTGTGTCAACTTGCCTTTTTTCAGGGTGTTTTCATAATTCTTGCGTATCGTTGCGAGACCCTTGTCCAGCGCCTCCTGCTTCATTTCCAGGATTTGTACCGGTATGCCAGCATTTGCAAAATTCATCGCAATGCCACCACCCATGGTACCGGCCCCGATCACGGCTACGGATTTGATGGAGCGTACTGGTGTATCTTCAGGCACATCCGGCAATTTGCTGGCTGCACGTTCACCGAAGAAAGCGTGGCGTAGAGCCTTGGATTCCGTGGTCTGCACCAAATCAACGAACAGGTCACGTTCAAATTTGATGCCATCATCAAATTTCTTTGTAACGGCTGCGGCGACAGCCTCGACACATTTCAGGGGAGCGGGGAAAGGTCCGGCCATAGCGCGCACGGTATTGCGCGAGAATTGCAGGTAGGCTTCGTAATTCGGATAGTCAATCTTGATATCGCGCACACGTGGCAAAGGACGTACATCAGCAACTTTGGCAGCGAAAGCTAATGCAGCTTCCAGAACATCACCCTCCACCACTTCATTGAAAATCGCTGTTTTAGCCAGTTTCTCAGACGCTACCGGTGTGCCGGAAACGATCATGTTCAAAGCCATTTCCAGACCCAGCACACGTGGCAGACGTTGTGTGCCGCCGGCACCTGGCAAGATACCAAGCTTGACTTCTGGCAAGGCAATCTGCGCACCTTTGGCTGCAATGCGGTAATGACAGCCGAGCGCCAGCTCCAGACCGCCCCCCATGCAGACGGTATGAATTGCTGCCACCACAGGTTTTTCAGACCCTTCAACTACATTGATGACAGTATGCAGACTGGGCTCGGCAGATGCCTTGGGCGAATTGAATTCCTTGATATCTGCACCGCCAGAAAAAGCTTTGCCTGCACCGGTGATCACGACAGCCTTGACCGCCTCATCATTGAGGGCTTGCTTCATGCCATTGACGATGGCAGACCGGGTAGCGTGTCCCAGGCCATTTACGGGTGGGTTATTGAGGGTAATCACGGCGATATTGCCGTTCACTTGGTATTCTGCGCTCATGTCTCTTCCTATGGTAGAAATGCTGTCTGGATTTCCCAGTGTAGTATCTGTAAAGCCGTATGTAAAAGCGAAGCCGTACTTACTATACATTAAAATAGAACGATCGTATTATTTTAAATTAAAAATTTTGAGACTTAATTAATAACGACAAGGCAAGCTTTCATCGCCTGATTAAAAGATGAAAAGCCGGATTTCTGGAAGAACGGTCACTGACAAGGATTCAAGCCTTGCCAGTGACATAGGCCATGAAGAAGCTGACCGTTCAGACTTCCAGCCATTCCTTGCGGATATTCTCATTTGCTTTGAGCTCTGCCGGTGTCCCTTCAAACACGATACTGCCGTGGCCCATCACATATACACGCTGGGAAATTTCCAGCGCAATGGCCAGTTTCTGCTCAACCAGCAAGACGGATATCCCACGGTTTTTCAATTCTTTCAGGTATTCAGCCACCAGTTCCACGATCTTGGGCGCCAGTCCTTCGGTAGGCTCGTCGATCATGATCAGGTCAGGGTCGCCCATCAAGGTGCGACACAAGGTCAGCATTTGCTGTTCGCCACCTGACATGACGCCGGCCTGGGTATTGCGCCTTTCACGTAACCGAGGAAACATCTGATACATATCTTCAATACACCAGCGCGGTTTACCTGTTTTATTGCGACCGGATTTTTCACCGAGTATCAGATTTTGCTCAACCGTCAGCGTGGGGAAGATATCACGGCTCTCAGGCACATAACCCAGCCCCTTATGAGCAATCTGAAATGCTTTCAGGCCTATGATTTCTTCGCCCTTGAACAAGATGGAGCCAGTCGCATTGACTTGCCCCATTGTTGCCTTGACCGTCGTTGAACGACCAACACCATTGCGCCCCAGCAAGCTGACAATTTCGCCAGCATGAACTTGCATATCAACACCATGCAGGACATGGCTTTTGCCGTAGTATGCATTGAGATTTTTAATTGTGAGCAAACTCATTCAACCTCCACCGGTGCGTGTCCACCCAGATAAGCATCCTTGACCTTTTGATTATTACGGATATTGGTGGGCGTATCGCAGGCAATCACTTCACCATAAACAACGACAGCAATTTTATCGGCCAGACCAAAGACCACGCTCATATCATGTTCCACCATTAACAGGGATTTGCCTATGGTGACTTTGCGTATCAGTTCCACCGCCGCGTCTGATTCCGACCGGCTCATGCCGGCAGTAGGCTCATCAAGCAATATCACCTCTGCACCGCCAGCAATGGTGATGCCAATTTCCAGCGCCCTTTGCTCGGCATAGGTCAGCAAACCTGCGGTGACATGACGTCTGCGTTTGAGTCCGATCTGCTCCAGTACTGCCTCGGCTCTTTCATGGGCGTCTTTCAGGCCATTCAGGCGATGCCAGAAAGAATACTTGTATCCTAGCGACCACAAGACTGCACAGCGCAAGTTTTCATAGACAGACAGACGATGAAAAATATTGGTGATCTGGAAGCTGCGTGACAGTCCACGACGGTTAATTTCATATGGTTTCAGTCCGGTTATGCTTTCTCCGTTGAGCAGAATATCGCCGGAGGTAATGGGAAACCGTCCTGAAATCAG
Organism: Undibacterium paludis; assembly: GCF_022568815.1. GTDB lineage: Bacteria > Pseudomonadota > Gammaproteobacteria > Burkholderiales > Burkholderiaceae_D > Undibacterium. Next base: position 233,512 of record NZ_JAKZHX010000002.1, read on the forward strand.
ATTGAACAGGGTTGATTTCCCTGCCCCGTTTGGTCCTATGATGGCAAATCGCTCGCCCTTGGGTACTTGCAAGTTGGCGCCCTTGATGATTTCTGCACTGCCAAAAGACTTGCGCACTTCTTTTAATTCCAGCGAAAAGCCTGTCATGCTTGCGCCCTCCGCATTTGTTCTTCAATTTCAGTATTGACTTCACCCCATTGCCGGGCAAATTCCCCCTTTAACCTGGAACAGGCAAATATTCCGATAGTAATTATCGCAATGGTCAGTGCCCACCAGCCAGTACTTGCCGTATCAATGGCCACACTGAACATTTCTATGACGGTGCTTTGCGTGGCCTCCAGAGTACGCTGATATAACATCTCCACAGCCAATATCACCCCTGCAGCTGTAAATGCCGCCGCCAATACCAGTTTCCACATTGCCGGCCATACACGCTTGAACAAGCCAAACTTGGCTACGCGCAAATTCATCATGATGATGCTGGCAACACCGCCTGGCGCGTACATGACAATCAGGATAAAAAACACGCCCAGGTATAGCTGCCACGCCTTGGTCAGATCTGACAGCATCACTGTCAGAAATACGCCCAGTACTGCCCCTATCATGGGCCCAAAAAAGAAACCGACTCCTCCGATGAAAGTGAACAGCAACACCGCACCGGAGCGGATGGCGCTGACATTTTCTGCCGTGACGATTTCAAAATTGATGGCAGACAGACCGCCGGCGATACCAGCAAAAAAAGCGGACAATATCAAGGTCATATAACGCACCCACTGGGTGTCATAACCGATAAATTCCACCCTTTCAGGATTATCGCGAACAGCATTGACAATGCGGCCCAAAGGGGTTTGTGTGAATGCGTACATGCCTACGGTACTGACAAAAAGCCAGAGCGCAATCAGGTAATAGACCTGAATTTGTGGCCCGTAAGTGATGCCCATGAAGGATTGCCCTATTACGCGATTGGTCGATATGCCGCCTTCACCACCAAAAAAATTCGGGAACATCAGTGAACAGGCGAATACCAGTTCCACCATCCCCAATGTGATCATGGAAAAAGTGGTCCCAGATTTCTTGGTCGTGACATAACCAAATAGCACACCAAAAAACATGCCTGCAATACCACCGATCAAAGGGATCAGGGTAATCGGGAAATTCATGCTGCCACCGGCGACCATATTCATCGCGTGAATGGCAAAAAAGGCGCCAAGGCCTGAATAAACAGCATGGCCAAATGACAGCATGCCGCCCTGACCCAGCAGCATATTGTATGAAAGGCCGAATATCATCAAAGTCCCCATTTGGGACAGCAATGACAAAGAACCACCGGTATTGAAAACCATGGGCGCGATGACAAGCACGATGGCAAAACCGCTCCAGATGAACCAGCGCGCTATATTGATAGGTTTGAAATTTAAAGTTTGACTCATTCTGTTATCCTTCGCGCGTACCGAGCAAGCCCCTGGGCCTGAAGATCAATATGAGTACCAGTAACAGATACGGCAAGATAGGCGCCACCTGGGCTATGGTCAGGCTCAATATCGCGTAACCAGGTGCAGTTGCGCTGATCATCATGCCTAATTTGGCGAACAATGAGACGAATGAATAATCAAGTGCGACAGCAAAAGTCTGCACAACACCTATCAGCAACGAGGCGATAAACGCACCGGCCAGTGACCCCATGCCGCCCACGACGACAACCACAAAAATAATACTGCCCAGGGTTGCAGCCATGCCGGGCTCAGTGACAAAGGCATTACCGCCTACAACACCGGCCAGGCCTGCGAGTGCACAGCCACCGCCAAATACCAGCATGAATACCCGTGGCACGTTATGGCCAAGGGCTTCCACCGTATCGGGATGTGTCAATGCAGCCTGTATCACCAGACCTATCCGGGTTCTTGTCAGCAGCAGGTAGATGGAAGCCAGCATGAGCAGGGCCACCAGCATCATGAAGCCACGATAGATAGGGAACGTTGTTGTGTAAAGCGTGAACAGAGGGCCATCCAGCGATGCCGGAATTGGGTAAGGCACGGTAGACCTGCCCCAGATCAATTGCACCAGTTCGACAATCACGTAGGACAGGCCAAAGGTGAATAACAATTCTGGAATATGTCCGTACTTGTGGACCGAACGCAAACCATAACGCTCCACCATGGCTCCCAACAAGCCGACCAGTAACGGCGCAAGGAATAATGCCGGCCAAAACCCTATCTTGATGCTAATGGTATAGGCAAAATACGCGCCCAGCATATAAAAGCTGGCATGAGCGAAATTGAGTACGCCCATCATGCTGAAAATCAGCGTCAGTCCGGATGAAAGCATGAACAACAGCAAACCGTAACTGACACCGTTCAGCAAAGTGATCAGTGTGAATTCCACAGCTTAGATCCTTTTCAGAAAATTCTTGAACGATCGTACTATTTTTGGTTAAAAAAAGAGAGCCAGCATGCGCGGCCCTCCGTTTGTTTGATTAACCTGGTCGCTTCATCTGGCAGGAAGATGGTTGCGAAGCCACGAAAGCGTCAATCTTTTGATTAGTTTTCCAACCGAGGCCGGTGTTTTCCTGATCGAACTTGACGTCCTTGCCATTGGTCTTCACCCAGGTCGCGATATACAGCGGTTGCTGGATCTGGTGATCAACTTTGCGCATATTGTCGTCACCATTGAGGCTCTTGAAGTTCAGTCCTTCAAGAGCAAATGCAACCTTCACTGGATCGATGGATTTAGACTGCTTTACAGCCTGGGACATGGCGGCAAGCACAGAATAGGTTGCCATGGAATAGTAGTCATCCTTGTACTTGGCTTTGAAGCCTTCGACAATATCTTTGCCGGCAAAGGTCTCGTTATTGGCATTCCAGTAGCCTACATACTTGACGTGATCAATACCGGCAGGTCCCATTGCAGTTGGCACACCGGTGGTTGACGCATAATAGGTATAGAAGTTTGCCTTCAGGTCCGCATCTTTTGCCGACTTGATCAGTAAGGCCAGATCAGCCCCCCAGTTACCGGTAATCACTGTGTCAGCACCTGATGATTTGATTTTCGCAACATAAGGCGAGAAATCTTTCACCTGGCCGATAGGATGCAGGTCGTCCCCGACGATTTGTATGTCGGGGCGCTTGCGTGCCAGGTATTCTTTTGCTGCACGTGTTACCTGGTGACCGAAAGAGTAATTCTGACCGATGATGTAGACTTTTTTGATGTTCTTGTCTGCCGCCATGAAAGTGGTCAATGCCTCCATCTTCATGTCGGAGTTGGAGTCGAAACGGAAATGCCAGAAGCTGCACTTGCTATTGGTCATATCAGGATCAACGGCAGCATGGTTCAGGTAGACAATTTCCTTTCCAGGATTGCGTTCATTGTGTTTGTTGACCGCATCGAGCAATGCCAGCCCCACGCCAGAGCCGTTTCCTTGCGTGATGTAACGAAAACCTTTATCGATGACCGTTTTCAAGACATTGAGGGATTCCTGCGGACTACCCTTGTTATCAAAGCCGACCACTTCAAATTTGTGTTCGCCCGCCCATTTTTCGGCATTGGCTTTGTCAGCAATATATTGATAGGAATTCAAAATATTCTGCCCAACCGGCGCAAACGCACCAGAAAGCGGATCAATGTAGGCGATCTTGATCGTATCAGCCATGGCTGCTGGTACGGCAAAAGAAAAAGCGACTGCAACAAGGCTGGTACGTAAAGGGAATTTCATTTGTCTCTCTCCGGTATTCTTGTAGTGTTGATTTTAGATTTTTTTCGTTTTATCGCTAATCTTTGACCAGAACCAATTTACTGGCTCTGGCGGTCCTGCTTTCTATGCGGTTGGTAATTTATAGTCCTTGAATTGCTCCCTCAGTTTATTTTTCAAAATCTTGCCTGTGGCACCCAAAGGCAGGCCTTCAATAAAAACGACATCATCCGGCAACCACCACTTGGCGACCTTGCCATCAAAGAACTGCAATAATTCCTCCTTGCTGACTTCTGCTCCGGCTTTTTTAACAACCAGCAGCAAAGGCCGTTCATCCCATTTCGGATGGAAGACGCCAATGCAGGCTGCCTGCAATACCGCAGGATGCGAAACAGCAACATTCTCCAGGTCGATAGTACCTATCCACTCGCCACCTGACTTGATGACATCCTTGCTGCGATCGGTAATCTGCATATAGCCGTCAGCATCTATGGTTGCTACGTCACCCGTGGGGAACCAGCCATCTTCCAGTACATCGCCACCTTCATTCTTGAAGTAACTTTGTATGATCCACGGTCCTTTCACCAGCAAATTGCCATAGGTTTTGCCATCCCAGCCAATTTCTTTACCGGCATCGTCGACGATCTTCATGTCTACACCGTACAAGACATGTCCCTGCTTCTCCAGTATGGCTTGCTGACCTGCATCGTCAAGTTCCAGATGCTTGGTCATCAGTGTGGCTGCCGTACCCAGTGGTGACATTTCTGTCATGCCCCAGGCGTGAACGACTTCTACGCCGTAGGTATGACGCAAGGTTTTCATCATGGCCGGCGGGCAGGCTGAACCACCTATCACCGTGCGTTTGAAGGTGGAAAACTTCAAATTGTTTTGCGCCATATAAGTCAGCAGGCCCAACCAGACAGTCGGTACGCCGGCAGAGAAAGTGACCTTCTCTTGCTCAAACAATTCAAATAGTGATTTGCCATCAAGGTGCGGTCCAGGGAATACCAGTTTCGCTCCGTTCAAAGGCGCTGAATATGGCAGCCCCCAGGCATTGACGTGGAACATGGGTACCACCGGCAAGACAGAATCACGCGCGGAAACGTTCAAACCATCAGGTAAGGACGAAGCATAAGAATGCAAAATCGTTGAGCGATGCGAATACAGGGCTCCTTTGGGATTGCCTGTCGTACCAGATGTATAGCACAGGCTCGATGCACTGTTTTCATCAAATACCGGCCAGTTGAAGTCAGCTGAATTGGCTTCGATCAAATCTTCATAAGCCATCAGGTTTGGAATCTTGTGCTCGGCAGGCAGCTTATCCCTGTCGCACATCATGATATAGCCCTTGATGCCGGGACAATGCGCAGCTATCGCCTGCACGATGGGCAGAAAAGTCATGTCAAACAGCAGGTACTGGTCTTCGGCATGATTGGCTATGTAGGCAATCTGCTCAGGGTGCAAACGCGGATTTATCGTATGCAACACCGCACCGGACCCAGACACAGCATAATAAGCTTCAAGGTGCCTGTAACCATTCCAGGCAAGGGTGGCAATGCGATCACCCATTTTGACGCCCAAACCAGCCAAAGCGTTTGCCAGCTTTTTGGCGCGCTGATGACATTCACGATAGTTATAGCGATGGATATCCCCTTCTACGCGACGCGAGACTATCTCATTATTACCAAAATAACGGTCAGCATGTTCGATGAGACCAGAGATCAGCATGGGTTTGCTCATCATCTGTCCCATCAAGGGACTCATAGCATAAGACGACATTTGTTCTCCTGATTTGTACAGCGTTACGAATAACTTTGGTAAATAACAGATTTGCTGAATATTATTCTTTATCGATTTTTGTACGACCGTACTAATCCGTCAATCAGTATTTTTTCTGCAATGCACAAAGGAAGTTCTGATGCCGCCGTTTTAATTGCATCTCCCATAAACAAAAATGCGGGAGTACCAGCCTCCCGCATCGCAACAACCATCAGATTTACTTTGTCTCAAAACAGCGCCTGCTTTTGAGATTTTTGTGCCTTTCCAGCATGCCGCGTCCAGACTCTGCCTAGCGCTTCTTGACAGCAGCAGCTTCCCCGGTTTCCAAGGCAAAATTTGCACCACGGTCTTTGCCTAACACTGCTACCAGGTAGGGCATGACCTCTTTCAAGGTATTGACCAGGGTCCAGGGCGGATTGAGTATGAACATGCCGCTACTGTGCAGACCAAAACCGTCAGGCGACGGTCCGCTGACGGATAGAGTGACGTTCAGCCAGCTATTAGCCTGCAAACGTTTTAAGCGATCAGGCAGCTGTCGTGATTCGGGTCGTTGCAACACCGGATACCAGATGGCGTATGTGCCGGTAGGGAAGCGCTTCAAGGCATCTTCCAGGCAGACCTTGACACGGCGATAGTCATCCTTGACCTCATACGGTGGATCTATCAATACCAGGCCGCGACGTGATGGCGGCGGCAACAGGGCTTTCAAACCTTCAAAACCGTCACCGTCCGAGATGATGACGCGCTTGCCCCTGACTGTAGGACGTCTTCCCTGCTCTGCTGCATGCGCATCAAGTTTGCGAAAGTTTTCGCTCAATATCTTGATTTCACTTGGATGCAACTCGAACAGGCGCAATCTGTCCTGCTCACGCATGACGATGTTCGCACAATAGGGTGACCCCGGGTAGTACCGCATCTTGCCGCTAGGATTGAGTCCCTTGATCAAATCCATGTAGCTGCCGAGGGCAGCCGGAATGTCTTTCCTGTCCCACAAGGGAGCAATGCCAGTTTCATATTCAGCATTTTTTACGGCATAACCGCTATCCAGGGAATACAAACCGGCGCCAGAATGGGTGTCGACGTAAGTGTAAGCCGTATCTTTTTGCCCCATATATTCAAGTAACTGTATCAGGACAAAGTGTTTGAGTACGTCTGCATGATTGCCGGCATGAAAGCCGTGACGATAGCTAAGCATAATGAAAACTTTCAATAATAGATAAGCGACTTGCTGTTTTCCGGTAGCAAGTCGTCAGAACCAGTTTGCGATCTTACTGCGCCTGCGTGATCGGGGCTCATGCCTTGCGCAAAATGCGTATGTACTCAAGTACATTCCGCATTTTGCGCTACTCTTCACCCTACTGACGCAGGCTCGCTACAGATCGCAAACAAGTTCTTGGAAAATGACAGCAAACGAATCGGCGTTCAGGCGACTCGCTTGCCCAGTATGATCAAATCGCGCTCTATGCCATCAAGAGTTGCAACCCTGGGCATATTTGCCCAGGTATCAAAACCAAACGTGGCAAACAGTTTCAGACTCGGTACATTATGGCCAAAAATAAAGCCAAGCAAGGTATGTACTTTGATCTTGGGAGCATAGGCGATGGCGTGATTGAGGAAATATTTCCCCAGGCCTTTGCCACGTGCAGCCTCATGCAGGTAGATGGACAACTCGGCAGTACCGGAATACGCGGGCCTGCCGTAAAAATTAGAGAACGATAGCCAGCCTATGACCTGTCCATTCTGTTCGCAGACCCACAGTGGCCGAGATTCCGGATGATGCTCATCGAACCAGGCATGGCGCGACTCTACCGTGACAGGCTCGGTATCTGCCGTTACTTCGCGTGAAGCTATTGTTGAATTGTAAATTGCAACAATCTGCGGCAAGTCATCAAAGTTTGCCAGTCTGTGATTAAATTCTGTAGTCATTACTGTTCTATTGCCTGCCTGTTCAAATCGTATGGGTAGCCCGCGATGAACGAACAGCTGCGCCAAGCAACTCCTCTACGCGCAGGCGTATGCGCGTACCACTTTCATCATCGGGAAAATGCACCCCTATGCCCTGCGATTTGTTATTACCAGCGCCTTGAGGTGTAATCCAGGCAACTTTTCCTGCGATTGGATACTTGTTCGGGTCGTCAAGCAAAGTCAGGATCAGATAGATTTCTTCACCAAGACGATAGGTCTTGTTGGTAGGAACAAAAATCCCGCCATTTTTCAAGAATGGCATATAGGCAGCAAACAGGGCTGCTTTTTCTTTAATAGCCAGCGACAGCACCGAAGGACGGTTCGGTGAAGGCATATTGAGCGGAGCACTAGGATCTGCTGGTAAATCTGACATGTTCTGGCTTTCGCAAGTCTTTAATCAATGAGTGCCGAATAGTGCTGAATATTCAAGCAACATATCTTCTAAAAATAATTTCGCGGACAAAGGGTGACTGGCAATGGCCTGCCTTTCATTGCAATTCCGGATGAATTGCTGCAGAGTGGACTGCTCAGCCTGTGCGGACAACGCCTTCAACTCTTTTTCATAGCGAGGATGATACCGGATTCTGCCACTTTGTTTATAGGAAAATATATCGTATAACCATCGTTGTAGCCAGCCGACGACGACCGGCATTTCCAGTTTCTGCATCTTATCGGCGGTTTTCAGGCTGAGTTCAGTACCTGGCTTGCTCAGATAACGCAAAAAATCATCAAGATCAGTGCGCAGTTCTGACATCGCCATGTCCATGGCGGCCAGAGGTGCTCCACCCTGTTGTGCCAACCAGATGTCAGCATCCTTGATACCTTGCTGTTGCAGCCAGTTCAGGGCAATTGCCGTGTCCGGCTGTCCCAAGCCGAATTTGTGACAGCGCGACAGTATGGTTGGCAGCAGTCTGTCTATGCTATTGGATACCAAGATAAACACGGTGTCGGCATTGGGTTCTTCAAGCGACTTCAGCAAAGCGTTTGCTGCCGGCACGTTCAAGGCTTCGGCCGGGTAAAGTACGATGACACGCCGACCGCTGCGATGTGTAGAAATATTCATGAAGTCAGACAAGGCACGAATCTGATTGATGACAATTTCTTTAGACGGTGCTTTACTGGCCTTGCTGGTTTTGGCAACGGCTTCTGCTTCCCCATCACCCGCAGGCGCATCCTCTTCATCCAGCAATTCTGGCCTTACCCGACGATAATCAGGATGGCTATACTGGTGGAACCAGCCGCATGACCCGCACTGCTGACATGCATGCCCACCCTGCCCGGGCTTTTCACACAGCAGTGACTGTGCCAGATGCTCTGCAAAAACGGTTTTGCCTATGCCTTGCGGCCCATACAAGAGAAAAGCATGCGGCAGGCGGTGCCCCAGCGCCTGTATTTGCTGCCATGGCTCATGCTGCCAACTGTAAAGTGGATTCGTCATTGCGCAAATTCTGCCTTGGTCACCAATTCATCGATCAGGGCATCAAGTTGCAGGCGTATCGCCTCTATGCTTTGTGTCGAATCGATAATGCGAAAACGCTTAGGAAATTCCTTTGCCCTGCGCAGATATTCATTGCGTGTGGCGGCAAAGAAATCAGCTTTCTCCTGCTCGAACTTGTCAAGCTCACGGGTTGCATCGAGCCGGGCACGCGCCACTTCCAGTGGTACGTCAAATAATAATGTCAAATCCGGCTGCAAATCCGGGTGCACCCATTGTTCCAGTGCATTCAATTTGTCAAGCGACAGGTTCCTGCCGCCGCCCTGATAAGCAAAGCTGGCGTCAGTAAATCTATCAGAAATGACCCAGTCACCCCGCGCCAGAGCTGGCTCTATCAACTGCGCCAGATGTTCGCGACGGACAGCAAACATCAGCAAGGCCTCCGTTTCCAGATGCATGCTTTGCTTTAGCAGCAACTCGCGCAAGGCTTCGCCAAGAGGTGTACCGCCTGGTTCACGACTGCATATCACCTTGACACCATGGCTTTGCAATTTGCTTTGCAAACGCTCTGCCACATAGGCGATATGGGTGGATTTGCCGGCGCCATCTATGCCTTCAAAGCTGATGAATTTTCCTGTTAACTTCATACTGATGACATCTTCTGTTCTGTTAATTACTTCGCGTTAATTACTACGCTGATATTTGTTGACGGCGCGATTATGATCATTCAGATTGTCTGAAAATTGGCTCGTACCGTTGCCGCGCGCCACGAAGTATAAGGCATCGCTGCGCGCCGGGTCCAAAGCTGCGACCAAAGACTCCAGGCCGGGCAAGGCAATCGGCGTTGGCGGCAAGCCACTGCGTGTATATGTGTTATAGGGGGTATCAGTCAGCAAATCACGTTTATAGATTTTACCCTGATAGCGTTCGCCCATGCCGTAAATCACCGTCGGGTCAGTCTGCAGCAGCATCCCCTGGCGCAAGCGGTTGACAAAAACCGCAGCGATCATGTTTCGTTCAGACTTCTGGCCGGTCTCTTTTTCTATGATGGAGGCCATGATCAGGGCTTCGTAGCGGTTTTTATATGGCAGGTCAGCACTTCGCTTTTTCCATGCATCATCAAGCTTCTTCAATAGCTGCGCATGCGCCTGCTGATAGAACTGCAAATCTGTACTGCCTTTAGCAAAACGATAAGTATCTGGAAAAAACAGGCCTTCAGCCTGACTAAAGTCTGGAGTAATCTTATGCATGAGCTCAGCCTCACTCAAGCCTGAAGTTTCATGTTTAAGCGATGGATGTGCATCAACCAGTTTGCGCATTTGCTGAAATGTCCAACCTTCTATGATTGCCAGGCTGGCCATGGAGAAGTCGCCATTGACCAGTTTGGTCAGCAAGTCCAGTGGCGTCTTGCCTGCCTCTATCTCATACGAGCCAGCTTTCAGCCTGTTGGCTTTACCGGTAAGGCGCGCCAGTGCCTCCAGCAATAAGGGCTGTGCAGGCACTCCTGCTTCATAGATCTGCCGTGCTGAAGAACGCACGCTACTGCCGGGCTTGATGGTAAATTCCCTGGCGGGACCATCTTCAAAAATTGGTTGCTGTACCCAATAATACAATCCACTACCCGCCCCTAAACCCAGCAAAATGAGTAATACAAATAGTTTTTTAATCAATCCCATGTAGCCAGCTTATTTAAAATTGAGTGAGTTCTGACGAGATTTTGCGGACGCTACTATAATTCGCCTGAACAGGTGCAGGCTGTATTGTAAAGCCAGCGTAGGCATTAAGCGAATAAGCAAATAAGCAAAAGAGAGCGAGTATAACAAGATGACATGGGACGACTATTTATCCAGCCAGGGCGCCGTGATTGAAAACCTGGATACGACGGGATTTGCCGCCCATTGGCAATCCAATGCGCTGCAAGCGGGATTCATGGCACCACTGACCGACCTTGGCCTGATCAGGTTGACTGGCGACGATGCAACCTCTTTCCTGCACAATCAATTGAGCAATGATGTTGAGCATTTAGGCGACAGCGAAGTCCGTCGTGCCGCCTATTGCACGCCAAAAGGGCGCATGCTGGCCAGCCTGCTGTACTGGAAAGATGGGCAAGATATTATTTTGCAGCTACCCAAAGCCTTGCAGCCAGGCATACAAAAGCGTTTACAGATGTATGTCTTGCGGGCCAAAGCCAAGTTATTCGATATCAACGCAGAATATGTCATCCTCGGCCTGGGCGGCCATGCTGCTGCCACGGCCCTGGTCGAATGGTTCCCGGAACTTCCAGCCAGGCCAGACACGAACGTCCAGAACCAGCACGGCAAGCTATTGCGCCTGGCTGACGCCAATGGCGCCCCCCGTTATCAATGGATAACAGGAATTGAAAGTGCGCAGCAAGCCTGGTCCAAACTGTCGGCGCAGCTACAGGTAGTCAATACCAGTGCCTGGCGCGTGACCGAGATTCAGGCTGGCATACCTGTCATACTTGCCTCGACTCAAGAGCAGTTTGTTCCGCAAATGGTGAATTTCGAATTGATTGGCGGGGTGAATTTCAAAAAAGGCTGTTACCCCGGCCAGGAAATCGTGGCGCGCAGCCAGTATCTAGGCAAGCTCAAACGCCGTATGTCAGTGGTGTTGATTCAGGCCGTCGACGTGTCTGCTGCAATGGAAGTATTTAATAGCAATGATGCAACACAACCTTGCGGCATGATAGTCAATGCTGAACAGTATTCAGAAACCACCAGCATCGCCCTGATAGAAATGAAACTGGCGGACCAGGAGAGTGGTCAGCTCAGTCTGGGCTCAGCCTCAGGTGCGGCAATCGAACTATTACCCCTGCCCTACGCGATTACCGATATTACGCAATAATGGATCATCGATTTACCGCGAAAAAATACCTTCAGGACAGCCAGGGGTAAAGAGTTTAGACATGGATTGCTATATTTACTTTAAAGCGAGCTCCTCTCATGAATCAGCGATTCTTGAGCAGGAACAGTTATTGCTGTCATTCATGCTTGAATATGGCTTGTCTAAACACAGGCTGCAAAAGCGACCCCAGGCTCAAGATGGCATGCAAACCTGGATGGAAATTCATCGTGAATTGGCGCCCGGATTTGAGCAGGCTTTAGCAAGGGCATATGCCCAGACCCGCCTGGCCGAGCTGCAAAGCGGTGAGCGACATATAGAATATTTTATGGATGCAAAATTATGTGCCTGATCGTCTTTGCCTGGAAATTGATACCATGCACCCCATTTGTCCTTGCTGGCAATCGTGATGAATTTTACGACAGGCCGGCAACAGCAGCCGACTGGTGGCAAGACAATCCCAACATATTTGCGGGCCGTGATTTGCAATCGGGTGGTACCTGGCTAGGTATGAAGACCGCAGATGGCGCAGAAAGCCTGACAACAAAATTTGCGGCAATCACGAATATCCGGGCGCCATCAGAAAAACGGGATGATGCACCATCCCGTGGCGAACTGGTCGCCAACTACCTCAACAGCGATCTCAGTGCACAAGACTATATTGCCAGCATCCGCGATACGGTAGCAGATTACAATGGTTTCAATTTATTGGTAGGCGACCAAGATGACCTGATCTGGTTTTCCAATCGCCAGCAGGATGATGTACGGAACGGCAAACCTTTGCCCCCAGGGATTTACGGCATTTCGAATGCATCACTCGACACCCCTTGGCCAAAAGTAGTCAGGACCAAGGCAGAATTTGCCAGCATGATATGCCAGCGAGCACCTGTCGACGCTTACTTTGAAGTCCTCGCCAATACCACGCCCGCACCTGATTGCCGCCTGCCGGATACCGGCGTATCATTTGAAATGGAAAGACTCTTGTCTTCCCCATGTATAGTCTCACCCAACTACGGCACGCGCGTGTCGACCGTACTCAAGGTACATAAAGACTACCCTGCTGAATTCCACGAAAAACTTTTGCGTTAGCCTTCATTGGCAGGCAAGCAGTCTGCGTGTAGCATCCCCACCTCTTCCAGTCTGGTCCGCCATAATATGGTTGCGGCCAGCAGTTTCAAAACACATGGCAATCCTGCATAGGCCAGACTCAAAGCAAGCAATCCACGCTGATCCGTTGTCCCTGGAACATAACCAAGAAATTCCAGCGCGGGCAGTGACAATCCTGCAGCCAGGGCTAAATTCATTTTGGTTGCCCAATTCCAAACACCAAAATAGCTGCCCTCTTTTTTTTCGCTATGGCCAGCAGCATGTATTACCGCCGAGAGCAAGGCTGGCGGCATGGCAAGGCCTGCGCCCAGACTCATGCCGGAACAGATACAGACAATAGAAAACACCAACATATCGCCTGCACCCAGCCCCAATACGCCAACGAAACTCAACACGGACAGCAGCATCGCCAACAACCATGTTTTCACTTCTCCAAGGTTTTGCGCCAGACGATCCCACAAAGGCATGGACAAAGCAGCTGCAAAAAAATATATCAGCAACAAAATGCCGGCCCAGTGCCCGATTTGCAAACGATCTTTGGTAAAGAACAAGAATAATGTTGCAGGTATTGCCTCAGCAATACCATTGACAACAAAGACAATAAACAATGCTTTGAAATGCGGATTGGCAAACAAATCTCTTAATAATAAGGAAGTGCGTAAAAGCGCTATACTTCCAGGGATGCGACGTGTCTTACGTATCAGCAGGAAGGCTGTTGCCACCAGCATCAAACTCAACGCCAACGACAATATATCGAAATTGCCATATTGAATAATCAACGCAGTACTAATGACTCCGATTAAACCACAGGCCTCACGAAAAGCAGTCAACCTGACGCGCTGACCTGGTTCTTGGGTCAATGCCGCGCCCCAACTTTGGAAGGCGATACTGGCCAGGCTATAGCCACTATAAACGACGATCAAAGAAAAAAAGAGCCAGATAAATACCAAGGTCGTCGACAAGTGGGGTGGATGAAACAATCCAAAGAAACCAGCTATCATGAGCGGCAGGGCCAATATGATATAGGGAGCGTAACTGTATTTCTCAGGACGTTTGTCAATCAAGGTGCCCACATAGGGGTCGATAAAAGCATCCATCACCCTGGTCAGCAGGAGGGCCGCCCCTATCCCGGACAGGGGTATGCCAAAACGGTCAGCATAAAACTGCGGCACATAAACGTAAACAGGCAAGGCCACCATCGCCAGCGGGAAGCCAAACATGGCATAAGACAGGAGCTGCTTGTTCGTCAAACGAGACATATTGTCCTAAGTTTGATGAAAAAAGCGCAAACATTCCTTCGTGATCGCGCTTTTTTCGCTGGCATACCAGCTACTGCTGATAGACTTTAGCAGGTTTGTAATTGGGAATTAACTCAACTCTTCCAGACGCAGCTTGGTCACAGCACCATACACCGTATCGAGTTTTTCCATCTTCTCTATCGCCGCAACGATATTTTTTTCTTTGGTCTGGTGTGTGAGAATGATGATATCTGTCCTGGTCTCACCCTCAGCCGGTTCTTTCTGCAACATCGCATCAATGGAAATCGATGAATCGGCCAATATGCGTGTGACGTCAGCCAATACGCCCGGCTTGTCAGCAACATGCATGCGCAGATAATAGCTGGTGACGATTTCAGCCATCGGCAAGACTGGCAAATCACTGAGAGAATGCGGCTGGAAGGCCAGGTGCGGTACGCGATGCTCAGGATCAGCCGTTGCCAAACGTGTGATGTCAACCAGGTCGGCAATCACTGCCGATGCAGTTGGTTCGGAACCGGCTCCTTTGCCATAATACAAGGTTGCACCAACGGCATCACCATGTACCAGTACTGCATTCATCGCCCCTTCCACATTGGCGATCAGGCGCTTTTCAGGGATTAGCGTCGGATGCACCCGCAATTCTATGCCGTCTTCGGTACGCTTGCTAATGCCGAGTAATTTGATGCGATAACCAAGCTCTTCGGCATAACGTATATCACTGGCTTCGAGCTTGGTGATACCTTCGACATGGGCCTTATCGAACTGCATGGGAATACCATAGGCAATGGATGCCATGATGGTAGCCTTGTGCGCAGCGTCTATACCTTCAATATCGAAAGTCGGGTCAGCCTCTGCATAACCCAACGCCTGCGCCTGTTTCAGCACGGTCGCAAAATCCAGACCCTTGTCACGCATTTCTGACAGGATGAAATTTGTCGTGCCATTGATGATACCGGCTATCCACTCGATACGATTGGCAGTCAAACCTTCACGCAAAGCCTTGATGATGGGAATGCCGCCAGCAACGGCAGCTTCAAATGCCACCATCACTGATTTTTCCTGCGCTGCCTTAAAAATCTCATTGCCATGTATCGCCAGTAGAGCCTTGTTTGCTGTCACCACATGTTTGCCATTTGCGATGGCTTTTAATACCAGATCCTTGGCAATACCATAACCACCTATCAGTTCGATGACAATGTCGATATCGGGATTGTTGACAACCAGATTGGCGTCATTGACCACTTCGCATTCACCATTGGTCAGTTCACGTGCCCGTTCAACATTCAGGTCTGCCACCATGGCAATCTCAATCGAGCGACCTGCGCGACGCGTAATCTCTAACTGATTGCGTTTCAATACATTGAATGTGCCGGAGCCGACGGTGCCTATGCCTAACAGGCCTACTTTGATGGGTTTCATATGGTTTCTAAACAAAAAAATTAAATTAATTGGTGCCGTGACGTTTTCGATACCCTTCGAGGAAATGCGCAATACGTCCGAATGCTTCAGTCAAATCATCCGTGTTAGGTAAGAACACAACACGGAAATGGTCGGGATTGATCCAGTTAAATCCCGTTCCCTGTACCAATAACACGCGCTGCTCGGTCAGCAGATCGTGAATAAATTCCTGGTCATCCTTGATCGGGTACATCAAGGGGTCCAGTTTTGGAAACATATACAGTGCAGCCTTGGGTTTGACGCAACTGACGCCAGGTATTTCTGTCAACAGCTTGTGCGCAAGGTCGCGCTGCTTCAACAGGCGCCCCCCTGGGCCAACCAGGTCATGAATGCTCTGATAACCACCCAGTGCAGTCTGGATCGCAAACTGACCTGGCGCATTGGCGCACAAGCGCATGGACGCCAGCATGTTCAGGCCTTCGATATAATCCCTGGCATGGCGTTTCTCACCAGATACTACCATCCAGCCGGCACGATAACCGCAAGAACGATAATTTTTTGACAGTCCGTTCAAGGTCAGGAACAGCACATCATCTGCCAGCGAGGCGATGGACGTATGCTCTTCCTCGTCATACAAAGTCTTGTCATAGATTTCGTCTGCGAACACAATCAGTTGATGCTGGCGTGCGACTTCAACAATTTGCTGCAAGACTTCTACCGGATACAGGGCACCGGTAGGATTATTGGGGTTGATGACGACGATCGCCTTGGTGTTGGGCGTAATCTTGCTCTTGATGTCATCAATATCGGGCATCCAGTCAGCGCTTTCATCGCAAACATAATGCACGGGCTTGCCGCCTGACAGGCTGACAGCGGCCGTCCATAAAGGATAGTCCGGCGCTGGCACCAATACTTCATCACCACTATTGAGCAAGGCGTTCATGCCCATCACGATCAGTTCAGAGGCGCCATTGCCGATGTAAATATCTTCTATCGTCACACCATGGATACGTTTTTCCTGGGTGTAATGCATGATGGCCTTGCGCGGTGCAAACATGCCTTTGGAGTCGGTATACCCGGCTGCATTCTGCATATTGCGTATCATGTCCTGCACAATTTCATCTGGCGGATCAAAGTTAAAAACGGCAAGATTGCCAATATTCAACTTAATGATCTTGTGACCTTCGTCCTCCATCTGTTTGGCTTTTTCCATGACGGGGCCACGGATGTCATAACAAACGTCTGCTAGTTTTTGTGATTTTTGTATGGGCCGCACTGCTGCAATCCTTGATAATATTTGTGTCTGCCTGCCTCAACGTCTCCATGGCTGGCAATAGTCACTTACCAGTTATAGAAAATCGCGAGTGAGTGTACACAATAAGCTGCAATACAGAAAATGCTGCACTGCCGAACGTTCCATTCTGCACAAAGCTCCGTGTTTTATCAATGGAAACTTAGCGAAAAGCGAATTTTCGTCCGATTTTTCAAATTTAAAGACGAAAATTCAGTCAAATATACTGAAATTGACTTAAACGAATATATTGATTGCCTCACAAACTGCGAACGATTGCATTTTTTGCCTGTCCAACAGCCAGAACCTGCAACATAATGACTGTCATGAAAAGATTCCTAATATCATTGCTGCTTGCCTGTACGGGCCTGGGCACTGTTGTCGGCGTCAGTGCGCAAAATGTACTGGAAGCAATATCCCTTGATAGTGGCGGCCGGGTTGGCGCCAGCCTGCTGGTCATGGAGACAGGGCAAAGCCTGTGGATTATTCCCGACGTGGCAGCCCCCATGCAAAGCGTGTACAAACTCCCCATCACCATGGCGGCTCTGGCTGCGGTTGATCAGGGCAAGCTCAAGCTTGAACAAAAAGTACTGATCACCAAAGAAGACTTTGTCAGCGCAGAGCAGCACAGCCCGATTCGCGACGAACACCCTGATGGCAATTTCAAGATGTCTCTGAAAGAAATCATGCGTTTTGCCGTATCTGAAAGTGATGGGACAGCCAGCGATGTATTGCTGCGCCTGCTGGGCGGGCCGGCCACCGTCATGCAGTACCTGGCAGGACTGGGCATACGCGATATCAAGGTCATGGATACTGAAAAAGACCTGGGCAAGTCGTGGGTAGTGCAATACCGCAATACTGCCACACCCAAGGCCATGATCACATTGCTGCAGGCACTTCATCAAGGCAAGGGCTTGAGCGCCAAAAGCCATGCATTACTGATGAAATGGATGCTGGAAACCGAGACCGGTCCTGGCCGCATCAAAGGCTTGCTGCCAGCGGGAACACCTGTTGCGCACAAAACAGGCACATCTGGCAGCCGGGGCAGCATCACTGCAGCCACCAACGATGTCGGCATCGTCACTTTACCCAATGGACATCACATGGCTGCTGCCGTCTTTGTCACCGATAGCCAGGCACCCAGCGCAGCAAGGGAATTGACGATTGCCAAAATTGCAAAGTTGGGCTGGGATGCATGGGCAAGAAAATGATCTGTCAAACCAGACCTGAATCAGGTGATAAAGCAGACTTTCCAGCTATGTGCATGACAGCACAGCAAAAACCGTTACAATGCGCCTCTCATTCCAGTTCTAACCTCTGAGCACCATAGATGAAGTTGCACTCTACCCCGACGCAGCAATACCAGACCATCACCGGCTATGAAAAAGACAGTGTGGAAATAAACGCAATCACCTACCAGCACAGCCTCATCGTGCTGCCTGAAACCAGGCCACAGGTATGGTCGGCAACAAGTTTTGAAGAGCTGAATGCTGCGGATTTTACCCAGATCGAAGCGACAGAACCTGATGTCGTCATTGTAGGAACAGGCAACAGGCAGCGGTTTATTCACCCCAGGCTGACCGCTGCATTGGCGTCAAAAAGAATAGGCGTTGAATGCATGGACAATCAGGCTGCCTGCAGGACATATAACATCCTCATGGCCGAAGGACGCAAGGTTGCCCTGGCATTGATCATGGAAACTGCATGAAGAACACCTCACCTTACGAATCACCACGCACACTATGGGCGCTGGCAATAGGTTTTCTGGTCGTCTGGTTTTACATGCTGGGCGCCAGGACTTTGGTACCCACCGATGAAGGACGTTATGCAGAAATGGCCCGCGAAATGCTGGCCAGCGGCGACTGGATTACCTTGCGCCTGAACGGCATCAAGTATTTTGAAAAACCGCCTTTGCAAAACTGGATGAATGCCCTGACCTTTGCCATATTTGGTCTGGGTGACTGGCAGGCACGTTTATGGACGGGCATGAACGGTTTGCTGGGTGTAGCTGCGGTTGCTTATACTGGCAACAAAATCTTCAGTCGGCGCGTCGGCATTGTTGCCGCTCTGGTATTGGGCTCAAGTTTCTGGTGGGCGGGCATGGGTCATGTCAATTCCCTGGACATGGGTTTGTCCGGCATGATGACCCTGGCATTGTGTGGCCTGCTGGTTGCACAAATGGCCGCTGCCGACAGCGCCACCGAGCGCAATGCCATGCTGGTTTGCTGGGCGGGCATGGCTCTGGCAACCATGTCCAAAGGTTTGATCGGTTTTGTGTTGCCTGGTGCGGTACTGGTCATTTATACGGCAGTAAACCGTGACCTGGGTTTGTGGAAACGCCTGCACATGGTCAAGGGGTTGCTACTGTTTTTTGCCATCACAGCCCCCTGGTTCATCCTGATTGCCATCAAAAACCCGGAGCATCCGCACTTCTTTTTTATCCATGAGCACTGGGACAGGTTTACCAGCGACGTACACAAGCGTGGCGGCCCCTGGCATTACTTCATTCCCTTGATGATAGTGGGCATCACTCCCTGGATAGGCGTCATGCTGCAAGGTTTGTGGTCAGGCCTGCGCGACAAGGCAGAGGGCTTCCAGCCCAAAAAGCTGCTACTTATCTGGGCTGTTTTCCTGTTTGTCTTTTTCAGCATCTCTGGCTCCAAACTGCCTGGCTATATCCTGCCCATCTTCCCTGCCGTGGCGCTGCTGATTGCCTGTCATCTGGAACAGACTAACAATCGGTCGATAAAAATCGCGGGCATTCTTTTTGTCATCGTCGGCCTGGCAGGCGCCATTGGCGTAGCGTTTTACCTCAACAAACTTGATGGCGTTGACAGCATAGACCGTAACCTGGCATTCAATTATGCACCGTGGCTGGCAGGGGTCATTATCCTGGCAATCGGCGGCGGCTTGCTGACCTGGTTGCTCGCGCGCAAAGGTGGCACAGGTAAAGACTGGGCTGTTATTTGTCTGGCTGCATCTGGTTACCTGGTCGGGCAAATTGCCTTCCTTGGCCATGACCCATGGGGTAAATACATAGCCGGCAGCGAATACATCCCGGCAATACGGGCAGAATTAGTGCAGCCGAACACCCCCATATATGCCGTCGGCCGTTACGAGCAGGCCTTGCCGTTTTATCTGCAACGCACGACTACCTTGGTAGAATTTCCCGATGAAATGCAATTCGGTCTTGAACATGAACCGCAATTATGGATACCAAAACGCGAAGACTTCATTGTGCAATGGCGTGCTCATCAGGCAAGGTCTGAACCGGCTGTCGCCATCATGCGCAATGACATCTATGAAGAATTGTCAAAGACTGATTTCCCCATGCGCGTCATAGCGAAAGACCCAAGAAGGGTCATCGTTGCCAACCTGGTCAACAAGAAATAAATAATATGAATCTCAATACTTTTGCTTTTATATTTTCGGGCATCATGCTCAATGCCTGCGCCCAATTATTGCTAAAAAAAGGCACTAATGCCGTCGGTGCGATACACCTGACGGCAGAAAACTGGTTTTCTACCGGCTTGCAACTGGCAACCCAGCTCCCCATCATCGGCGGGCTGACCTGTTATGTCATTTCAGTCGTCGTCTGGATCATAGGCTTGTCGCGTGTTGACGTCAGTATCGCCTACCCTCTGCTGTCCATTGGATATATTGTCAATGCGATAGGAGCCTGGTACTTTCTTGGCGAAGTCATGTCCATGCAAAGGATGCTGGCAATCGCAGTCATCATCGTCGGCGTTGCATTGCTGGTCAAAAGCTGAGCATGCCATTGCCATCAAAATCAGTCTGAACAAAATACAAACTTGAAAGGCTCACCATGAGTGATACATCTGCATCCCAGTCAAATTTGCCATTCCTGCCGTTCACCAAACCATCGATAGATGAAGAAACCATCGCTGCTGTTGCCGATGTCATGCGCTCAGGCTGGCTGACCAGCGGCCCAAAGGTGCAGGCGCTGGAAGCACAATTGTCAGAATATTTTGGCGGCCGCCCGGTACGTACCTTTAATTCAGGTACCTGCACCATGGAAATTGCCTTGCGTATTGCAGGCATAGGCGCTGGCGATGAGGTCATCACCACTCCCAACTCATGGGTGGCGACCGCCAATGTCATCATAGAAACAGGTGCCACGCCGGTTTTTGCAGATATTGACGCCAGGACCCACAATATTGATCTTGACAAGGTTGAAGCGGTTATCACACCACGCACCAAGGCGATTATCCCGGTCCACATGTGTGGCCTGCCTTGCGATATGGATAAACTCTATGCGCTGGCTGACAAATACAAGTTACGCATTATCGAAGATGCCGCACAGGCAATCGGCTCAAGCTGGAAAGGAAAACGCATAGGTTCTTTTGGGGACTTTGCATCATTCAGCTTCCAGGTTAACAAGAACGTCATGACGGGCGAAGGCGGTTGCCTGGTGTTGAACAATGCAGAAGAGGCGCGCTTGGCCGAGAAATATCGCCTGCAAGGCGTCAGTCGCACTGGCTTGGATGGTATTGACGTCGATGTACTTGGTGGTAAATACAATATGACTGATATTGCCGCAGCCATAGGTCTGGGACAAATGAAACACCTGACTGAATTCAATGCCAAGCGTGTCACGTTGGCAAAACACTATTTCAGCAGCTTTGGCAGTGACTTTGAGCAACAAACTGGCGCTGAATTGCCTGTTGCTGATTTTGAAAACAGCAATTGGCATATGTTCCACCTGGTATTGCCGGAGTCCATCAACCGTGCTCACTTCATGCAACAGATGCTGGACCGGCAAATTGGCCTGGGTTATCACTACAGGGCGATTCATTTATTCAGTTTATATCGTGCTCGCGGCTTTACTGATGGTATGTTCCCGATTGCGGAGCGGGTGGGTAAACAGATTGTTACTTTGCCACTATTTCCAGCAATGAATACAGAAGATGTCGAAAGAGTCGTCTCTGCGGTAAAATCCTGCCTTCTCTGAAATCGGCAGAACCATACCAATGAAACCCGAACTCTCTGTTGTCATCCCCGTTTACAACGAAGAAGCTGGCCTGGCCAAGCTGTTCGCACGCCTGTACCCAGCGCTTGACACCCTGGCGGCGCGTGGTGTCAGCTATGAAGTTGTCTTTATTAATGACGGCAGCCGCGATAACACGCCGGCCCTGCTGGCGGATCAATATCGTCTGCGCCCCGATGTCACGCGTGTTGTTCTCTTCAATGGCAACTACGGCCAGCATATGGCGATACTAGCCGGTTTTGAGGCAACCCGGGGCGACATCGTCGTGACCCTGGACGCTGACCTGCAAAACCCGCCGGAAGAAATTGGTGCCCTGGTCGACAAAATGCGTGAAGGCTATGACTATGTCGGTTCGATACGTCGCAAGCGCCAGGACTCTGCCTGGCGTACTTATGCATCCAAGGCGATGAACCGCTTCCGCGAAAAGATCACACGCATCAAGATTACCGACCAGGGTAATATGCTGCGCGCCTATGGCCGCAATGTCATTGACCTCATTAATCAATGCAGTGAAGTTAACACCTTTGTACCGGCACTGGCTTACACCTTTTCACGCAAACCGACAGAAATCATTGTCGAGCACGAAGAGCGATCGGCCGGTGAATCCAAGTATTCTATCTATAGCCTGATACGACTGAATTTCGACTTGATGACCGGTTTTTCCATCATGCCTTTGCAATGGTTCTCCATGCTGGGCATGGTGCTGTCCGTCCTGTCTGGCGGTTTGGTGCTGTTACTGTTGATACGTCGATTTGTGCTTGGTGCAGAGGCTGAGGGACTGTTCACGCTGTTTGCAATCGCTTTCTTCCTGATGGGCGTGATTCTGTTCGGCATAGGTTTGCTGGGTGAATATGTGGGTCGCATTTACCAGCAAGTGCGTGGACGTCCGCGTTATGTAGTGCAGACTATCCTTGAACAATCCGGCCCTGACCTGCCTGAAGTCAATTAAGAAAGCAGCGATGAGTACAACACAAGTCCCCGCCACGGCGGTGGTTTTTGCCTATCACAGTGTAGGTGTGCGCTGCATCAAGACCCTGCTGGCGCGTGGCGTACAGATCAAGCTGGTGGTCAGCCATACGGACAACCCGGCTGAAACCATCTGGTTTGAATCGGTTGCTGACCTCTGCCGGGAACAGAACATTCCCTGCATCACTCCGGATGATCCAAAGTCCGTTGATTTGAAACAGCGGCTTACCAGCCTCGCGCCTGATTTCATCTTCAGTTTCTATTATCGTCACATGCTGCCGCTGGACATATTGGCCCTGGCGAAACGAGGTGCCTATAACCTGCACGGCTCCCTGCTGCCCAAATACCGTGGCCGTGTGCCGGTCAACTGGGCAGTATTGCATGGCGAAACAGAAACCGGCGCCACCTTGCACGAGATGGCGCTTAAACCCGATGCCGGCGCCATCATCGCACAGGCGGCAGTACCAATCCTGCCTGATGACACGGCATATGAAGTCTTTGGCAAACTGACAGTTGCTGGCGAACAGTGTTTATGGAATGCCCTGCCTGCCTTGATCGCCGGTACTGCGAAGACCTTGCCCAATGATTTGACACAAGGCAGTTACTTTGGCGGTCGAAAGCCGGAAGATGGTCGCATAAACTGGCAGCAGACGGCGCAACAGGTGTACAACCTGCACCGCGCCGTTGCACCGCCCTACCCTGGTGCATTTTTTGACCAGGCTGGACATCGTTTCATTATCGGAAAAGCACGATTATTTCATGGGAACGCGGCAAATTTGCCGACAGGCTTACATGTAGTAGATAATAACGTCCTTGGCGTGTGTGGCGATTGTCGCGCATTGCATATTATTGAATTGTTATTGGATGGCAAAACTCTTACAGCGCAAGAGCTGACAGCTTTGCTGAACTGACAATCAACATTTACTTTAAAAGAATATATTATGAAAAAAGTCCTCATCCTCGGCGTGAACGGTTTCATCGGTCACCACTTGTCCAAACGCATACTGGAAACTACAGACTGGGAAGTGTACGGCATGGACATGCAAACCGAGCGTCTGGGCGACTTGCTCAATCACCCGCGCATGCATTTCTTTGAAGGTGACATCACCATCAATAAAGAATGGGTGGAATACCATGTCAAGAAATGCGACGTCATCCTGCCCCTGGTTGCGATCGCCACGCCATCGACTTACGTTAAACAGCCGCTGCGCGTATTTGAACTGGATTTTGAAGCCAACCTGCCTATCGTTCGTTCAGCAGCCAAGTATGGCAAGCACCTGGTCTTCCCGTCCACGTCCGAAGTCTATGGCATGTGCCATGATGAAGAATTTGACCCTGAAGAATCTGAACTGATTTGCGGCCCCATCAATAAACCGCGCTGGATTTACTCTTGCGCCAAACAATTGATGGATCGTGTGATCTGGGGTTATGGCATGGAAGGCCTGAACTTCACCCTGTTCCGTCCATTCAACTGGATCGGCGCCGGTTTGGATAACATTCATACACCAAAGGAAGGCAGCTCACGCGTCGTGACCCAGTTCTTTGGCCATATCGTTCGCGGTGAAAACATTTCCCTGGTCGATGGCGGTGCACAAAAACGTGCTTTCACTTACATCGATGACGGTATCGATGCCCTGATGCGCATCATCGATAACAAAAATGGTGTTGCCAGTGGCAAAATTTATAACATTGGTAATCCCAATAATAATTTCTCTATCCGTGAACTGGCGAACATGATGCTGACTCTTGCAGCAGAATATCCGGAATACGCCGAAACAGCCAAGAAAGTAGAACTGACTGAAACTACTTCTGCGGCCTACTACGGCAAGGGTTATCAGGACGTGCAGAATCGCGTGCCGAAAATCACCAACACCTGCGAAGAACTGGGCTGGAAACCTGTCACGACCATGCCAGACACCATGCGTAATATTTTCGATGCTTACCGCAGCCAGGTAGCTGAAGCCCGCGCCCTGATGGACTGATACCGGACTACATGCCTACTATCGTTCTCAAGATCGACGTCGACACTTATCGTGGCACTCAGGAAGGCGTACCGAATCTGGTGCGCATTCTTCAAAAATACCAGGCTGGTGCGACCTTTCTGTTTTCTCTGGGCAAGGACCACACAGGCTGGGCCTTGCGGCGCGCATTTCGCCCTGGTTTTTTCCAGAAGGTGTCGCGTACCTCCGTCTTGGAACATTATGGCTTCAAGACCCTGATGTATGGTGTGCTCTTGCCGGCACCGGACATCGGCAGTTGCACGGCTGAAATGCAGGCTGTGCGTAATGCCGGGTTTGAATGTGGCATACATACCTGGGACCATGTGGTCTGGCAAGACAATGTACGTCAGCGTGGAGAGGATTGGACGCATAAGCAGATGCAACAGGCCCACGAACGCTTTCAGCAAATATTTGGAGCTGCGCCAAAGACTCATGGTGCAGCTGGCTGGCAAATGAATGATCATGCGTTTGCCCAACTGGACCAGTTCGGCATGCGATACGCCTCTGATGGCCGGGCAATGC
The DNA here is from genome assembly GCF_022568815.1 of Undibacterium paludis. Classification (GTDB taxonomy): domain Bacteria; phylum Pseudomonadota; class Gammaproteobacteria; order Burkholderiales; family Burkholderiaceae_D; genus Undibacterium. The sequence continues at coordinate 258,789 of NZ_JAKZHX010000002.1, forward strand.
TCAATGACGATGGCAGCCTTGCGAATGCTGATTCGGGCCCCTATCGTCTGCAAGTCGGCTCGACGGTCATGTCTTGCATACAGATGCCGACCACGTTACCTACACTGGATGAGCTGCTGGGGCGCGACATCGCTGACAATGTCATCACCGAGTCAAATATTGCCGCTAACATACTCAAGCTGACAGCAAGTCCAAAAGATCATGTATTTACCTTACATGCAGAGCTTGAAGGACAAAAACTCGCCCCCATATTCGAGGAATTGCTGACAGGCTGGCGCAAGCAAGGTTATCGTTGCATTTCCATGGCGGATTACTATGAATCCATCAAGAACGATGATTTGCCAACACGCCCGTTGTCATGGGCAAGCTTGCCAGGCCGTTCCGGAGAGTTGGTCGCCCTGATCTAGTCCGTCAGCAACATTTCTCCACCCCTAACCAAGGAGATGAAAGTGGCTGAGACCCCTTCCGCACTGAATTGTCAGGTACCAGAATTTTCCGCCGCCATGACTGGCGACAAAGCGTTTCACTTAAGTGACCATGCCGGTAAGAATCTGATTATTTATTTTTACCCAAAAGACAACACGCCGGGTTGCACAACAGAAAGCATTGCCTTTCGCGATTTGCACCCGCAATTTCAACAGGCTAATACCAAAGTATTTGGCATTAGCCGTGATAGCTTGCGCTCCCATGAAGGATTCAAGAATAAACTGGATTTGCCTTTTGAGCTGATTTCCGACCCGGATGAGACGTTGTGCAATCTGTTCAATGTCATGAAAATGAAAAACATGTATGGCAAACAAGTGCGCGGCATAGAACGCAGCACATTTGTGATTGACGGCAACGGTAAATTAGTGAAAGAATGGCGTGGAGTCAAAGTAGCAGGACACGTTGATGAAGTACTCGAATTTGTGAGCGCCCAAACTTAATTGAACTCTCCAGAATTACTCTTGATAAAAGCCGTTTGTGGCAGAGCCAATAGCAATATTGGTATCTCCATAGCGGCTTTTAACTTTTCAGCTCTCACTTTTTGATTGAGGTTTTCATGCCATTGCCCAAAATGCCGACCAAGCCAGCAGCGCTGCTTTCGCCCAAGGATTATCCGAAGGCAGAAAAAGGCAAACCAGCCAAAACAATAAAATCAGCAACGCCAGAGAAAATCAAAACGACAGCTGCCCCACAGGTTGCACCAAAAAAGAAAACCGCAAGCACGATTGCCCCAGTTCTCGGCAAACCTGTCGCCAGCAAACCAGTGGCAGAAAAGACCGCGCCCGTCAGTGCAAAAGCAGGCACAGTGGCAGCGCCAAGCAATACCAAACCGCACGACAGTCGCGTCAAGTCCGGCACCAGCCGCGCTGCCGACAAGTCAGGCACAACCAAATTGTTTGTACTTGATACGAACGTTCTTATGCATGACCCTTCATCGCTGTTCCGGTTTGAAGAGCATGACATCTACCTGCCCATGATTACGCTGGAAGAGCTGGATGATCATAAAAAAGGCATGTCTGAAGTCGCCCGCAATGCACGCCAGGTGTCTCGTTCACTGGATGCGCTGGTCGGTGACATCGATCATCACGATATTGAAAAAGGCATAGCGCTTTCCAAACTCGGTAACAAGGACGCCAAAGGACATCTGTATTTTCAGACCAAGCTGCAAAATGGGGAATTGCCTATTGGCCTGCCCAAAGGCAAGGCCGACAACCAGATTCTCGGTGTAGTCACCGCACTTGAAAAGGAAATGCCAGGTCGTGCCGTTGTACTGGTGTCCAAAGACATCAACATGCGCATCAAGGCGCGCGCCCTGGGCTTGCCTGCAGAAGATTACTTCAATGACCATGTACTCGAAGATTCCGACCTTCTGTATTCCGGCATTGTGCAATTGCCTGACGATTTCTGGAACAAACATGGCAAGGGTATAGAAACCTGGCAGGAAAATCGCAATGGTCTCAGCACGACCTTCTATCGCATCACCGGCCCCACCATCCCTTCCTTATTGGTGAATCAGTTTGTCTACCTTGAGCCCAAAAATGGCGAAGCCTCTTTCTACGGCCAGGTCAGACAAATCAATGGCAAAACAGCCGTGTTGCAGACCTTGCGTGACTATGGCCATATCAAGCACAGTGTCTGGGGCATTACCTCGCGCAATCGTGAGCAGAATTTCGCCCTGAATCTGCTGATGGATCCGGAATGCGATTTCGTCACCCTGCTCGGCCAGGCTGGTACCGGTAAAACCTTGCTTGCTCTGGCAGCTGGCCTGGCACAGGTACTGGAAACCAAGACCTACAATGAGATCATCGTCACCCGTGTCACAGTACCTGTAGGTGAGGATATCGGCTTCCTGCCCGGTACCGAAGAAGAAAAAATGTCACCGTGGATGGGGGCGTTTGACGATAATCTGGAAGTACTCAACAAATCTGATAATGATGCCGGTGATTGGGGACGCGCAGCGACTCAGGATCTGATCCGCTCCAAGATCAAGATCAAGTCCCTCAATTTCATGCGTGGCCGCACTTTCGTCAATAAATTCCTGATTATCGATGAGGCACAGAACCTGACGCCAAAACAAGTCAAAACCCTGGTCACACGCGCAGGCCCTGGCACTAAGATCATCTGTCTTGGCAATATCGCCCAGATTGATACACCTTATCTGACAGAGGGCTCCAGCGGTCTGACCTATGTAGTCGACAGGTTCAAAGGTTGGGCGCATAGCGGTCATGTCACCCTGGCGCGTGGCGAGCGTTCACGCCTGGCTGATCACGCGAGCGAAATTCTGTAAGTACTTTCCGCTCTGTAAAATGGCACTCTGGATAAAACCTGGGTGCCATTTTTTATGGTGACTGCGCACCAATCCAGCTTATGAAGTACCAGCGATTTCCAGGCAGTCCGCCGCAGTCATGGCACAGCTACTTTTTAAACAGCAAATGCAAGGCGTCTGTAATGGCTGGCACAAACACGCTGGGGTGATCTGTTTTATAGGTCGGCAAACGTACCAGATTCAAGCCCTGGTAATTTCGTCCCAACATTTTTTGATACGCAGCCTCAACATCCTTGTCAAAACCAGCGCCACCTGCACTGGCAAAAATAAAGGTGGTATCCGGCATTTTTCCTGCTGAGGCCTGGAACATGGCATTTTCCAGAATTGCGTTCTCATCCGGGTTCCTGACCGGCCCGTCGACAGCAACAAAATTGGCAAAAAACCGGCGCTCGGGCCTGTCCAGTGTCAATGCAGTTTGCACAAAGTCAGCACCGAAAGAATGTCCGACCAGAGTTCGCTGCCTGGGGTTGATACGGTATTCGGTTTCCAGTGATGGAATCAGTTCATTGCTCAGGAACTTGTAAAAATCCAGGGCGCCCGGGAGCAGATAATCAAAATCCCTGTGACCCGCTGTGGCGACTCCAATCAGGATGGCGCGAGTACCATCTTCCATCAGGCGCCTGCGCATGTCATCAAATGGCCCGCCACTCAATTCGCCATCAAGCGTAAACAACACTGGCAAAGCATCACTGGTCGTCGCGTAGTCTGCCGGAACAAACACATTGATGGGGTATAGCACCCCAGTTGATTTAGAGAGAAAGGTCGTTGATTTGGTATTGGCTATTGCAGTCGGGATAACAACAGCAGTATTACTGCCCCCACCCCCACTGCCACCTCCGCATGCTGTCATCAATGAGAGCACAAGAAATCCGGCTATGTATTTTTTCATTTTACTCTCATTGTTTTTGCGTAAAGACCAATTAAGCTTATTTCCAGTCGCCCCTCAATTGGCTTACTTTTTCCTGCAGTACCTGGGGTGTCACGTCTTTTGCTTGCATCACATCACCAACAACCAACTCCAATTTGGAAAATGGCCCGCGACGGAACGCACGCTCAAAAGGATTGCGCTTGTCACGCGAGAAGAAACTTCCCCACAAGCCGCGCAAGGCAAGAGGATAAACAGGCACAGGGCTACGTTCCAGTATTTTCATGACGCCACCCTTGAATTCATTGAGCTCACCAGTGGAAGTCAACTTCCCTTCCGGGAAAATACAAACCAGTTCACCTTCATGCAGGGCCTGGGCAACATCGACGTAGGCTTTTTCCATCAACCACGGATCTTCTTTGGAAGGTGCTATTGGTATCGCCTTGGCCGTCCTGAAGACCCAGGACAGAAATGGTATTTTGAAAATCCTGTGATCCATCACGAAACGGACTGGCCTGGGGCTTGAGGCCATAATGACGATTGCATCCATGTAACTGACATGATTGCAGACCAGCACCCCTGCCCCTTCATCCGGCAAACGTTCGGTATTGATACTCTTGACCTTGTATATGGTATGTATCAGCAGCCAGGCGATAAAGCGCATCAGGAATTCCGGGACCAGGCTGAAAATATAGATCGCCACGATTGCATTCAGAATGGCTGTCGCCATGAAAATCTGCGGTATGGTAAAACCTTTTGCCAGCATTGCCACGGCAGATAAGGAAGCCACCACCATGAATAAGGCATTCAGAATATTCATGCCAGCAATCGTGCGCGACAAATGCTTGGGATCGCAACGCGTTTGTATTAACGCAAACAAAGGCACGATATATAAGCCACCAAAAATACCTATCATTGTGATATCAAACAGGATATGCACACTGCCTGTCTGCTTTAAAAATTCCATCGCGCCGACAGTAGCAACATTGGTATAGCTGATGCTTGACAAATACAGGTCAAAACCAAACACAGACAAGCCTATGGCGCCAAATGGAACCAGGCCGATCTCCACCTTGTGGCCAGACAGCTTTTCACATAACAGGGAACCGGCACCGATACCGAAAGAGAAAATCGTCAACAAAAGGACAAAAACATTGTGATCCCCATGCAGGTAATTTTTTGCGTATAAAGGGAATTGCGCCAGGATGATGGCGCCATAAAACCAGAACCAGGAGTTACCCAGCAAAGATAAAAATACCGGACGATTCTGTTTGCTGAAACTGATGTTCCTGACCGTTTCGGTCGCGGGGTTCCAGTTGATTTTCAGATCGGGAGCAGGCGCCGGTGAATCCGGGATACGTAATGATGCCAGGTAACCCATGATGGCAACGACAATCGCACCACCGGCCACCAGTTCTGTGCCCCAGGGCTTGTGCACCACCAGCATGGCGCCCAATATCTCACCGAGCAGGATGCCGACGAAAGTTCCCATTTCTATCAGGCCATTGCCCCCCACCAGTTCATCTGTTTTCAAATGCTGGGGCAAATACGCATATTTGACCGGACCAAACAAAGTCGAATGTATGCCCATGCCGGCAACAGCTGCAATCAACAACCACAGATGGTGCATTTGCCAGCCGACAGCAGCAACCAGCATGATGACAATTTCCAGCAACTTGACCTTGCGCGCCATGCCACCTTTTTCAAACTTGTCAGCCAATTGGCCAGACGTGGCAGAAAACAACACAAACGGCAGAATAAACAAGCCAGGTATCAAGTTATTGAGCAGGCCGACATCCATGTCAGTCCATGACAAGGCATCATAGGTCAGAATAGTCAGCAAAGCCGTTTTAAATACATTGTCATTGAATGCACCAAGAAATTGCGTCCAGAAAAATGGGGCAAAGCGGCGCTGTGTCAGCAGGGTAAACTGGCTATGTTGGCTCATGGATGGTATCTGCTTATTTGAAGATCAAGATTAAAACTGCAAGAATTGTAGCTTACCCAAGTGCATCAGGCACATCTTCCGACAATAAAACCGGGCAAGCGAACTCGTGTTCACAATGGAGCAAGAAAAAAATCTATCGCCCTGTGCACAGGCAAAACCTGGCAGCCCTCCTGCGTTGCCAGTTGCAAAGCAGTCTCCAGCAACTCTGGTGTCGTCCCCCAGGGACCTGGCGTCTCACTGACCTCATGCGAATACAATATCAGCCAGCCCCCCTGGCTGGCAGTATGTGCAATCAGAGCAACCAGGGCATCCATATTGGTCCGTCCTGAATACAATGACTGAGCACGCAAGGCGGATAAATCAGCCCGGCCAATTTGAGTACCGCCACCGGTAATGCGATTGTATGAAAAGCGTTTGTTCGCAGCCAGTTTGCTACCGAGGTCGTAAGCACCGAAAGGAAAGGCAAAACCGCAATCCGCAATATTATGCTGCTTGAAAAAAGCCTGGTTTTTTTCCCAATCCGCCGTCAGCATGTCGTTAGATGCATTTGCACAGTTTGTATGAGAATAAGTGTGGCAACCGACTTCATGTCCGTTTTCCTGCAGTCTTTGCAAATCTTCTGCGCTATGGCATACCTGATTTTGCTCAATCCCGTCAGTCAACCCACCGCAGACATAAAATGTACCGCGCGCCTGGTAACGCTCCAGCAGCATCGCCCCTTGATGGCAGGCACTGGCAGGGACATCGTCGAAACTGAAACTGACAACCCCCCTGGCCTTGTTTAATGGCAGCCAGCGACATCCTATATGACGCGCTGCAAAACGGCTGAGTCTTTGTGCCAGGCTCATGATCAGCGCAAACTATCTGAAGCACTCAAAGAATGCTGGTAACGCTTCAAGCCCATGCGGTAGGTGCTCCCCGGTAAATTCTCGTAGGTATATTCAAGGCCAATTTTAACGACAGCCTGCTTCAAATTCACGCCATCTGATTCGCGCTGTAATCTCTCATAGAAACTGTCCAGCACGAAGCGAAAGCCACGTTCAAACTCATAACTGCCCCCCATACCTACGCGCAATAATTTTTCTTTGCGTGAAGCACTATCGACCAAGGCAGCCAGGCGTGGCACCAATACATTGTCACTATTCTGGAGCAGTGTGGAAAAATTCATCTGCGTTTTATCTGAATACTTCCATTGCGCATCAAAACGGGCTGCCTTGCTGAGCACGTAGACGACCGTACGATCCACTATCGTAAAGGGCCTGTCCCATAACTGCAAATCCAGCCGCAACTTGGGGGAGTAATGATAAGTGCCACGCCACAGGATGTTTGACAGATTGGTGTCGCGCTCGTTGAGTACATCGTATTTTCGGCGTATCACACCAATGTGGGCACTGGTCACTGTTTTCGTGCTATATCGCCACTCAGCATCAAGATAAAGTTCGGATTCTTTGTAGGCCTGATCAAGGTCTGCGATATCCTGGGCGTTCCGGTCCGGGAAATTCGTCTCTGACAAGCGAGTGCCTATTTCAACACTGGACCCGGTCGGCGCATAGTAGCGACCACTCAATTGTCTGCCGCGCTCTTCAAAGTTATACAACTGATTCACGGGCAGATCATAATACAGGCTGGCACGATCTAATCCGGCATTCAAAGACCATTCGTCAGTCAATTTGAAATTGATGTTTGCTGCAGCCCGTTTTTGATGTGACACGTCCTTGTCAGTCAGGCTACCGTTAATATATTGAAACAGACGGTCTTCCTTGCCAGCCGTCACATTGCCATTTAATAACTTGCCAGCAGCCCACTCCAGGTTGGCATCACCTGCCACCAGATGGTGGTCCAGGTCTTTATAATTCTTGTAGTGCCGATTGCCAAGTGAACCTGTGAGTATCAACCGGGTACGTTCAGACAGGACGGGGACAATGGCGCCGGCACGTATATCGGTACCCGTGACAGTGTCACGATGACGGAATTGATTGTTTGGTGCTTGCTCATCAGTGACCTGGCCAGTAGCTGCCTGATCATAAAAGCGAAAAGGATTACTGTCGCTGGTCAGCGAGGTTTCCAGTTGCAAGACCAGTTCTGTCGTATCGGCACCCCAACCAACCTGCCCTGTCAGCGCGACCACACCTGCAAGCAGACACTTGGCAGGTGCATGGCGACAATGCATTTTACGGGCTGGTTTGCCATTCATTTTATATAATTTCTTTTATTTTCTTTTTAAAAGCTTCTTCAGGTGTCATTTCCAGTTGCAGGCCGCTATCTGATAAACGATACACACGATCACACCGGCCTGCCAGTTCAGCATCATGGGTAACGATGACAAAGGCAGTTCCCAGTGTACGTGACAACTCCAGCATCAGGGCGAACACCTGTTGTGCTGTACTGCCATCAAGATTACCGGTAGGCTCATCTGCCAGCACGCAGGCCGGCCCGGTTACCAGGGCGCGCGCTAAAGCCACACGCTGACGTTCGCCTCCTGACAATTCGCCTGGTACATGCTTTACCCTGTGACCCAGACCAACTTTTTCCAATATTGCCTGCGCTGCTGCGCGTGCTTCACTACGCGCCATGCGACGTATCATCAAGGGCATGGCGACATTATCGATTGCAGAGAATTCCGGCAGCAGATGGTGGAACTGGTAAACGAAACCCAAAGCCTGGTTGCGCAGATTACCGCGTGCAGTCTCACTTAAGCGTGCCATATCCTGACCTTGCAGGCTTACCGTCCCCTGGCTTGGCGTATCCAGACCACCCAGCAAGTGCAGGAGCGTGGACTTGCCACAACCTGATGCGCCGATAATGGCAATACGCTCCCCCTTGTTGACACTGAAATTGATGTCATTGAGTACGCGGACAGCATCAGCCCCTTCAGAAAAAGTTTTGCCTAACTGATTGCAGGAAATAACACTTTCCGGTTTCATTGTATTGTGATTACTCATAACGCAGTGCCTCCGCAGGTTTTACGCGTGAAGCACGCCAGCTTGGGTAGATCGTCGCCAGTAAAGCCAGCGTGACGGCTACCAGACCTATAGTTGACACATCACCGGCTTGCAAGTCCGAAGGCAATGCGCTGATCACATAAATATCTTTTGGTAAAAATTGCACACCAAGCAGATGTTCTATAAACGGCACGATCACATCGATGTTCAATGAAACGATGATTCCCATGATGACCCCGATGGCAGTACCGGCCAGTCCTACCGTCGCTCCCTGTATGACGAATATCTTCATGATAGAAGCCGGTGAAGCGCCCAATGTACGCAGGATGGCTATATCAGCCTGTTTATCCGTCACCGTCATCACCAGTGTCGATACCAGGTTAAATGCAGCGACAGCGATAATCATTGTTAAAATGATAAACATCATGGTTTTTTCTGTCTTGACTGCAGCAAAATAATTCTTATTTTGCTGGGACCAGTCACGAATGAGCAAGTCACCGGACAATGAACGTGCCAGTTCACGTGCAATTTGTGGCGCTTTCAACATATCCTGTATGCGCAGGCGCAAGCCGGATGGCGCACTGAGACGAAAAAACTTTTGTGCATCATCGATATGCATGAAGGCCATGCCTGAATCGAATTCATAATGTCCGGCCTCAAAGACACCAACAACGGTAAACGCCTTCAGACGCGGCACCATACCTGCTGGCGTCATCTGCCCTTCCGGGGCTGCCAGGGTAATTTTTTCTCCTATGCGTACATGCAGGCTGGCAGCCAGTGCCGAACCCAGGACGATATTGAACTCGCCTGGTTTCAGGTCAGCCCAGTTGCCATATTTGATCTTGCTTGCCACTTCCGAAACCTTGCTTTCTTCGTCGGGCAAGATTCCGCGCAAAATCACGCCGCGCATCACGTCGTCGCGAATGATCATGGCTTGTCCATCGACATAGGGTGCCGTTCCCTTGACAGCAGGATTTCTTTGCACTTCCAGCGCCGTATTCTTCCAGTCTGGCAAGGCGCCGGTAGCGTCAAAGACTTCAACGTGTGCCAGTACGGACAACATGCGGTCCCTGACTTCTTTCTGGAAGCCATTCATGACAGAAATCACGATAATCAGGGCGGCCACCCCCAGGGTGATACCTGCCATGGAAATGAGCGATATAAAAGAAATAAAACTATTCCGGCCACTACGACGGCCAGCCCTGGTATAGCGCAGGCCAACCAGCCATTCAAAAGATAGATTTTTCACTGCGTTTACACTTGTTATATGAAAGCAGCCAGCAGTTTGCCATACGTTTGCCCTACAATACAGCAATATGAGCCATTTAGAATTGATTATCCCGTTTGGCATCCCGCCTGCCAGCCTTGCAAAAGACTTGTTAAAAGAGTTGCATACACCTGCACTGGCAAAACTGCTCGCCTGCTCGAGTAAGCCCGCAGTCCAGGAAATAGATGAATTTTCCCGTGCATTGAGTCATGAATACTGGCTTGCTGGCCAGTTCCCCCCCGAAAAATCAGCGAACAGCCCGGCCAACAGCTGGGATCTGATGCAGTCTGCGTCTCAGACACCATCGTCAGGCTATTGGTTCCTATTGCAGCCGGTACACATACATATCGCCAGGGATCATCTGGTCCTGACAGATCAAAGACGCTTGCATATCGACGAAACCGATGCCCGCGCGCTGTTTGCCGTTGCCGCAGAAAGCTGTGCAGAAATGGGTCTGACCTTATTGTATGGTGACGCCCACACCTGGTTCTTGCGTGCTGACGCATGGTCAGGCCTGCAGACCGCGACTGTTGACGCCGCCTGTGGCCACAATATTGACATCTGGATGCCCAAAGGCGAATTTGAGCGAGTCTGGCGCAAGCTGCAAAACGAAATCCAGATGTTGTGGTTTACCAGCGACGTCAATGCCAGACGTGAAATGCAAGGTAAAAAGGCGATCAATTCGGTCTGGATATCCAGAGGGGCGAACGCACCCAATTCAGCAGCAAGAAAATATCTTGTCGTACATGACCTGACAAATTTTCTTGGCAACGACACTTGCATAATTAGCCAACAAACCATACTGCTTGATCACCTGTCTGAAGCCGGGCTCAATAATGATTGGGGCTTATGGCTGGAGCAAATGCACGCGCTTGAAAAAAAATGCTTCGCTCCCTTGCTTGCCAGTATGAGGAACAAGCAGATCAGCAGCCTGGACATATGGACAAGTGACGCTTGCAGGCTGGTCAGCTTCAAGCTCAGTACCTGGTCCTTGCGAAAATTCTGGCTCCGCCCCTCATTAAACCATTTATTTTCCATTTCATGACCCGCATTACCGTACGCCCTTGTCCATTCCGTGAATCCGAAATGTTGCGCCAAAGTGGCTTGCATCCTGTGCTGGCGCGCCTGTATGCGTCGCGCGGCGCCAGTGCAGAGAAAGAACTGAGTACAGAACTCAGTGCCATGCTGCCACCTGCAGGCTTGTTACATATAGACAGTGCAGCACAATTTCTGGCAGACGCCATCGCCGCCAGGAAAAAACTGGTGATCGTTGCCGACTACGACTGTGACGGAGCAACCGCCTGCGCAGTTGGCCTGCGTGGCTTGCGCATGCTCGGAGCTGTCGTTGATTACATCGTGCCAAACCGTTTCGAGTACGGTTATGGCCTGACACCCGAAATCGTCGCGTTGACGCAAAGAGAGAAGTCGCCCGATGTCATTGTCACTGTCGACAACGGTATTGCCAGTGTCGATGGCGTCGCCGCAGCCAATACTCAAGGCATCGCCGTTGTTGTTACCGATCACCACCTGCCCGGCGATCAATTGCCTGACGCTGCCGTCATCGTCAATCCCAACCAGCCGCACTGCAACTTCCCCAGCAAAAACCTGGCTGGTGTCGGCGTCATGTTTTATGTCCTGTTGGCTCTACGGGCTGAACTGCGGCAACGTGGCGTATTCGATCAGCAATCGCAGCCCAAGCTTGACACCTTGCTAGACCTGGTCGCGCTAGGCACCGTCGCTGACGTGGTCAAGCTCGATGCCAACAACCGCATCCTGGTCGCGCAGGGCTTAAAACGTATGCGTGCAGGCCGCATGTGTCCAGGTATTGCTGCCCTGTTCCGCGTGGCCGGGCGTGAGCCACACAACGCCAGCCCCTTTGACCTAGGTTTTGCGCTTGGCCCCAGGCTGAATGCCGCTGGTCGACTGGCCGATATGTCTCTGGGCATAGAATGCCTGACTACCGATGATGAGGGGCGCGCCTGGCAAATTGCCCAGGACCTTAACGGTATCAACGCAGACCGCAAAGACATAGAACGCGAAATGCAGGACGTGGCTCTATTGCATCTTGATGATTTCCAGGCGCAGGACAGCAATACCATTACCGTATTTGACGAGAGCTGGCACCAGGGCGTGATAGGCATCGTGGCCTCCCGGCTCAAGGATAAATTTTACCGCCCCACCATCACCTTTGCACCCGGTGGCGATGGCCTGATCAAAGGGTCTGGTCGCTCCATCCCTGGCTTCCATCTGCGTGACGCGCTGGATTTGGTATCAAAGCATGCACCAAACCTGATACAGAAATTCGGTGGACATGCGATGGCAGCGGGCCTGACCTTGCGTGCAGAAGATTTCACCTCATTCCAGCTGGCATTTGAAGCTGTCGGCAAGAGCTGGCTGCAGGCGCATCAACTGGAGCGTATCGTTGAAACCGATGGAGCGCTGGAAGAGGCTTATTTCACGACCGACTTTATCCGCCTGCTTGATACGCAGGTGTGGGGGCAAGGTTTCCCGCCACCGATTTTCTGTGATGATTTCAAACTGATTTCACAAAGAATTTTAAAAGAAAGACATTTGAAACTGGTGCTGGAAAAGAACAAGCTCAGGTACGATGCCATCTGGTTTGGTCATACGGCCAGTTTGCCAGAAAACGTACGTGTAGCCTTTCGCCTTGATGCCAATGAATATAATGGCGTAACCAAGGTGCAATTACTGGTGGAGCACATAGATTTTTAAGTGCCGTGTAAGTGCCGTTAAGTACTTGATGCTTGATGAAATTTATCTCATCAGGAAATTCTCCACATGACGCGACAGCAGATTGATATTACGCTCAAATTTCACCATCGCGATTCCCTCCATCTGACCCGATGCAGGCATTTCAAAACTGTGGTTACCCTCAAGGGTGACAATACTGAGCTTGCCGGTAGCCACAGAAGCAAGGCGATACAGCGTCGGTAAGTCGCAATACGGGTCCTGGTCGCCGGCAAGCATCAGGACTGGTCGTCGTTCTTTTATCAGATCAGGATAGTGCCCCTTCGCCTCGCTTGGTATCTCGTTCTGATTGGCACCGGCAGATGCCTTGCACAAGGGTGTCAGCAGGATGCAACGGTACAAGTCGGTTTCTTCAGAAAACAATCTCCAGGCAACAATAGAACCGAACGATTTACCACCCACAGAAATCCTTTTCTGGTCGACGCATTCCTCCACTCTCACCATGTCCAGTACCATGCGGATATCATCAAGCTCTGTGGACAGGTCAGGTGATGGTTCGCCAAGGAGTGCATCGGTAGTATAAAACGCCCAGTTAAATCTGTAGACAGCAAATCCCTGTGATAGCAGATAATTCGCCAACTGAGCAAGGACCGGACGAAGCAGGTCATATCTCAAGCCCGGGGCCAGTATCAATGCCGGATATGGTCCCTGGCCCGGCGGAATCTGGACAAGGACTTCAAGCTGTCTGCCATCGCTTCTTATGATTTTTTTGATTGCGTCAGGCGATGTATTGACAATTAAACTCATATGTCTGGCTATGATTGAATTTTTGTTGGAAGGCATGCTTGACAATTCTCATTTGAGAGTTATGTCCCATGGTGATTACTGTAAGGAAATGGATAGCATGCATCATATTCGCAACACGCTACAAAACTTCTTTGAAAGAAAACCGCCCCACTTCCAACAAGGCTTGATTGGCTAATTTAATTTCAAAATTTTCTTTGGCTTTGTAACAAAATAATACAAATATTGTCGAATTGCTGCACAATACAAAAGTCTGTGCAAATTGGCTGTGGCACAATCGGCTTGTCGTTTTTTACTGGTACTTGTTCACTGTGGAGAGTCTGGATGAAAAAAGGTAACTGGATGTTGAAGGCTGGTTCTTTGGCAATTTTGGGTGCATTCCTCGGCGCACATGCCGGCGCTGCAATGGCGGCAAAGACCTTGGTATTTTGCTCTGAGGGCAGCCCCGAAGGTTTTAACCCGCAGTTTTTTACCACGGGTACTACGGCGGATGCAGGTTCGGTCCCCATGTATAACCGCCTGGTGGAAATGGAAACCGGTACGACAAACATCACCCCGGCACTGGCAGAGTCCTGGGATATTTCTGCCGATGGCCTGACCTATACCTTCAAGCTGCGCAAAGGTGTCAAGTTTCACAGCAATGCCAGATTCAAACCCAGTCGTGACATGAATGCGGATGACATCTTGTTCAGCTACTACCGCATGGCAGATGAAAATCATCCATTTCACAAGAATACTCCCGGCCAGACCTACGCCTATTTTCAGGATTTGGGTATAGCCAAAATTGTCGACAAACTTGAAAAAGTCGATGACATGACCGTGCGCTTCAAACTCAAACGCCAGGAAGCCCCTTTTCTGGCAACGCTGACGATGGATTTCATGTCAGTACATTCCGCTGAATATGCTGAAAAAATGAAAGCTGCCGGCACACCGGACCTGATCGATAAAGAAATCATCGGCACAGGTGCATTCCAGTTTGTGTCTTACCAAAAAGACGCCATCATCCGCTATAAGGCTCATGATGGCTACTGGGATGGACGTCCCAAAATTGATAATCTTGTGTATGCCATTACACCAGATGCATCTGTCCGCTATGCAAAATTGAAGGCTGGCGAATGCCATGTCATGGCCCTGCCCAAACCGGCAGATGTCGAGTTGATGAAAAGCGACCCCAATATCAAGCTGCTTTCTCAGCAAGGTTTGAACATTGGCTATGTCGGCTTTAACGTAGAGAAAAAACCTTTCGACAACAAGCTGGTGCGCCAGGCGCTTAATCTTGCAGTAGATCGTGCGGCCATACTCAAATCTGTCTATGCAGGTACCGGACAGATTGCCAAAAATGTCATCCCGCCAACCATGTGGTCATATAACGACAAGGTCAAAGAATACCCTTATGACCTGGCCAAGGCTAAGGAATTGATGGCCAAGGCAGGTTATCCAAACGGTGTTGATGTTGAACTCTGGTACTTGCCGGTTTCGCGTCCTTACAACCCAGATGGCAAACGCATGGCCGAGCTGATACAGGCAGACTGGGCAAAGATCGGTGTCAAGACCAAGCTGACCACTTATGAATGGACAGAGTATAAAAAACGCAGCAAGACAGGTGAGCAACACTCGATGATGTTTGGCTGGTCCGGGGACAATGGTGACCCGGATAATTTTTTTGAACCAATTTTGGGATGCGAAGCTGTCAAGGGCGGTGGCAATATTCCAAGGTGGTGCAACAAGGATTATGAAAGCCTGATTCAGAAAGCCAAACTGACTCCCAAACAGGCGGAAAGGGCGAAGCTGTACGAGCAGGCACAGGAAATCGTGCGCGAAGAAGCACCATTACTGTTACTGGCACATTCTTTGCGTTACACACCGGTACGCAAGAACGTGATCGGCTTCAAAATGGATTCCACAGCGCATCATTACTTCAAAAAAGTAGATCTGGATAAATAAAGTGCCGGATGCGTGGTACCTGATTGCGTTTCTTTGCAAAGAGGCACGCAATAAGGTGCCACTATCTTTATCTTGCATGCCAACTTGCACCTTGATCTTGCCTTTCGCGTCAGGATCGCCGTTTTTGAAAAGTTTTAAAAGGGTCATTAATGCTGGGTTTTATCCTGAGACGCCTGGGGGTAGTCATCCCCACCTTTATCGGCATCACCTTATTGGTTTTTTCCCTGATTCACCTGATACCCGGTAACGTCGTTGAAGCCATGACTGGTGAGCGTGGCATGGACGCCGAACGCTATGCCAGCCTGATGCATCTGTATGGCCTGAACCAACCCCTGTATCAGCAATATCTGTCTTATCTGGGCAAGGTTCTCCAGGGTGACCTTGGTCGCTCCATCATTACACAAGAATTGGTCAGTAAAGAATTTTTCACCCTGTTTCCGGCAACCCTGGAACTATCCCTGTGCGCCATCGTGTTTGCGGTCATCATCGGCTTGCCAGCCGGCATAGTAGCGGCACTGAAGCGCAATACCTTTCTTGATTACTCTGTCATGGGTGCATCGCTGACTGGTTACTCCATGCCCATCTTCTGGTGGGCTCTGCTGCTTATCCTGATGTTTTCAGTCACATTGGGCTGGACTCCGGTATCAGGACGCATTGATATTTTGTTTGACTTGCCGCCGGTAACCGGTCTGATGCTGGTCGACAGCCTGCTGTCCGGCGAAGAAGGTGCTTTCAAGTCAGCCGTGATGCACCTGATCCTGCCAGCCGTCGCGCTGGGTACCATTCCACTGGCGGTTATTGCCCGCATGACGCGCTCGGCCATGCTGGAAGTGCTGAAAGAAGACTATGTCCGCACCGCACGTGCCAAAGGCATGTCATGGATGCGGGTGGTCTGGGTACACGCCTTGCGCAATGCCCTGATACCTGTCATCACCGTCATCGGCATGCAGGTTGGCACTCTGCTGGCTGGGGCAATTCTGACAGAAACCATATTTTCCTGGCCCGGCATAGGGAAGTGGCTGATCGAAGCCATACAAAGACGTGATTACCCTACCGTTCAAGGCGGCATTCTGCTTATTGCTACTATAGTCATTACAGTCAATCTGATCGTTGATGTCTTGTACGGCATCATCAATCCACGAATACGTCATTGACAAAGACGATTTGTCTATCATTTCCCAGCCTCGAACCCAGATTTGTGATGACACCACCATGAGCAACCAAACTTCACCCTTGCAAGTTGGCAATACCATGCTGCCACCCCATCCCTTGCTTGAATTCTGGCATTATTTCAGGCAAAACCGTGGTGCTGTTATTGGTCTGGTGCTGGTTGCCGTACTTTGTTTGTGCGCACTGTTTGCTGACTGGATAGCACCACATTCACCGATAGAGCAATACCGCGACGCCACTTTGACTCCCCCTGCCTGGACAGCCAATGGCAGCAGCAAATTCCTGCTAGGTACTGATCCGGTCGGTCGTGACATCCTGTCGCGGCTGATTCATGGTTCCCGCCTGTCTCTGATCATTGGACTGGTGTCAGTCAGCCTGTCCATGGGCATAGGTGTAACCCTGGGCCTGATTGCCGGTTTTTCGCGCAGCTGGACAGGACGGTTTGCACGCATGCTGGAAACCATCATCATCCGTCTCATGGATATTTTGCAGGCCCTGCCCAGCCTGTTGCTGGCGATTGCTGTCGTCGCCATCCTGGGACCAGGCTTGATGAATGCCATGTATGCCATTGCCATTGTCCTCATGCCCTCTTACGCCAGGCTGACCAGGGCTGCCGTCAGTGGCGAGCTGCACAAGGATTATGTGAATGCATCACGCATAGCCGGTGCCGGTAATCTGCGCCTGATGTTCAACTGCGTCTTGCCAAATTGTGCAGCCCCTATCATCGTACAGGCTACTCTGGGATTCTCGACGGCGATTCTTGATGCGGCAGCACTTGGCTTTCTGGGCCTGGGAGCACAGCCCCCAACCCCGGAATGGGGCTCGATGCTGGCAAGCGCAATGGAATTTATACAAAGTGCATGGTGGGTAGTAACCTTCCCCGGCCTGGCAATATTGATTTCTGTACTCGCATTCAATTTGATGGGGGATGGCCTGCGCGATGCACTTGACCCCAAACTGAAGCGCTGACTGAACTACTAACTGATGCACTAACGGAAGCGTCCAGTGCTGCCTGAATAATCACAGGACCATGACATCACTATGAAACCACTATTGGACATCAAAAATCTGCGTGTCGAATTTGGCTCCGAAGCGCAGCCTTTCAAAGCCGTGGATGGACTGGATTTATCCATAGGGCAAGGCGAAGTCGTCGGCATCGTCGGCGAATCAGGTTCAGGTAAGAGCGTGACTTCACTCGCTTTGATGGGTCTGATTGATTTCCCTGGCCGGGTACGGGCGGAGCAAATGGATTTCGATGGACGTAATCTGCTGACGATGAAGGAAAAAGAAAGACGGCAATTGCTGGGCAAAGATATTGCCATGATATTCCAGGACCCGATGACCAGCCTTAACCCATGCTATACAGTCGCTTTTCAGCTAATGGAAACCTTGCGTCTGCACCAGGGTGGCAAGGAAAAGGATTTGCGTGCCAAAGCTCTGGCGCTGCTCAGGCAAGTCGACATTCCAGACCCGGAAAGACGCATGGATGCCTATCCACACCAGCTTTCAGGTGGCATGAGTCAGCGGGTAATGGTAGCCATCGCCATTGCCTGCAATCCCCGCCTGCTGATTGCTGATGAACCGACCACCGCACTTGATGTAACGGTGCAGGCACAGATGCTGGAATTATTATTACAGCTGCAGCATGAACGCAACATGGCACTGATGCTGATCACACACGATCTGGCGGTGGTTGCTCAAACTGCTCACAGAGTGGTGGTCATGTATGCAGGTCAAGTGCTGGAAACAGGTAAGGTGCCAGAAATTTTTGATGCGCCGAAACACCCTTACACACAGGCATTGCTGGCCGCCCTGCCCGAGCACAACGTGGGCAAGGAGCGCCTGCAAACCATCCCCGGCGTGGTGCCTGGTTTATACGACAGACCCACCGGCTGCCTGCTGGCCCCTCGTTGCAACTATGCCACCAACCTGTGCCAGGCAGAAAGGCCGCAATTGCAAGGTCCAATTAATGTACAGGTACGTTGTCACTACCCACTCAATGCAGAAGGCCAGCCCGGCAACGACTGGCAGGCAGTTCAAATTCATCAGGCGGCATGATGCAGAATACACAACATCAAACACCGGTTTTGCTGGAAGCAAAAAATCTCGCCAAACATTACCCTGTATCACAAGGTTTTTTCAAACCCAAGACGCAGGCAAAGGCTCTTGATGGCGTGTCTTTCCAGCTTCGAGCAGGAAGAACACTGGCTGTCGTTGGTGAGTCAGGTTGCGGCAAGTCAACCCTGGCGCGCCAGATCACCATGATAGAAACACCGACCGGCGGTGAATTGTGGATGGGCGGCAAAAACATTGCGCATGCTGACAAAATCACGCTCAAACAAGTCCGGCCTTTGGTACAGATGGTATTTCAAAATCCTTATGCCAGCCTGAATCCACGCAAAAAAGTAGGCGCCATGCTGGAAGAACCCTTGATCATCAATACCAGATTGAGCCCGTCTGAACGCGAAGATAAAGCAAGGGCGATGATGACACAGGTCGGTTTGCGCCCTGAACACTATGCACGTTACCCGCATATGTTTTCTGGCGGGCAAAGACAAAGAATAGCAATAGCCCGGGCTCTGATGCTGGACCCGGAAGTCATCGTGGCCGATGAACCGGTGTCGGCACTGGACGTTTCCATTCAGGCTCAGGTCTTGAATTTGCTAATGGACTTGCAACAAAAAAACGCTGTTGCCTATCTATTCATTTCGCATAATTTATCCGTGGTGGAACACATTGCCGATGACGTACTGGTCATGTACCTGGGGAAAACCGTGGAACATGGCAGTAAAGAAATTATTTTCAGGCAACCTTTGCATCCTTATACCAGGGCTCTGCTCGCCTCCACACCACGTATTGATCCCGCACAAAGACAGTCAAAAATGATGTTGCCAGGGGAACTCCCTTCACCACTGGCACCACCGCCCGGATGTGCTTTTAACAATCGGTGCCCGCATGCAAACGAAAGATGCCGTCGCGAAACACCATCTTTGCGTGATTTTGCCGACAGACAGGTCGCCTGCCATAGAGTTGAAGAGATTATCTAAAAGTTTTACTAAAACCGGCGAACTTCGTTAAACTCACGCAGTCCAATGACATTGGAGACAGCTCTGGTCAGCCGTTTGACTTTTTGAGCTGTCTTATTTTCAAGAACATCCACAAGAACTTCACTATCAGGAGATCCCACCAGTGAAAGCCCATGTACTTAGCGCTATCGCGCTGATGATCGCCGGCACAGTCGGCAGCAATATTGCCTTAGCCACCGAACCAGCGAAAGCAGTATCTGCATCGTCAGTCTTGTTGTCCGGTATCGATGCAAAACATAATGATGTCGCCGTACGTGCACAGGATGATTTTTTCCGCCATGTCAATGGCAGTTGGTTGAAAAATACTGAAATCCCGTCGGACAAACCATCAGCAGGCGCCTTCATGGACTTGCGCGAAGCAACCATTCCTCGTCTGCATGCCATCATTGAAGGTCTGGCCAAAGCTAAAAACAAGCCTGGCACAGATGCGCAAAAAATTGGTGACATGTATGCCAGCTTCATGGACACCGCCCATATCGACTCCCTGGGCCTGAAACCTGTACAGACTGAATTTGCCAAGGTTGACGCATTGACAGACAAAAAACAGGTCCCCGGTCTGATTGCCTGGCTTAACCGCGCCAGCATAGGCGCCCCTTATGAATTCCAGGTTCATCAAGATAATAAAGACTCGACAAAATATGTGCTCGATATCGGCCAGTCCGGCCTGGGTTTGCCTGACCGCGATTATTACCTGAATAATGATGATGCGAAACTCAAAGAATTCCGCACCAAGTATCTGGCGCATATAGAAAAAATGCTGGGCATGGCTGGTGATAAGGAAGCTGCAAAACATGCTGCCGATATCCTGGCTTTTGAAACTGAACTCGCCAAAGTGCAATGGACCAAGGTTGAGTTGCGCGACCCTGTTAAAGCTTATAACAAGATTGAACTGAGCAAGCTTGATGCCTTGACACCAGGCTATGACTGGAATGCCTACCTCAGCGATCTTGGTGTCAAAGGTAAGATAGACTACCTGATCATCAGCCAGCCAAGTTACCTGGCAGGCTTTAGCAAGCTTTTGCAAGAAACTTCTCTCGATAACCTGAAAACCTATTTCAAATGGCATGTACTGCGCTCTGCAGCCGGTCAATTGCCCAAGAATTTCAGCGAAGAAAGTTTTGCCTTTAATTCCACGACACTGCGTGGCATCCCTGAACAAGAAGCGCGCTGGAAGCGTGGTGTGCGTCTGGCTGATTCTGCCCTGGGTGAAAGCCTGGGCAAGATGTACGTTGCCAAGTATTTCCCTCCTGAAAACAAGGCAAAGATGGAAAAACTGGTAGGCAATTTGCTGCTGGCCTTCAAACAAAGTGTCGATACACTCGACTGGATGAGCCCGGCCACAAAGAAAGAAGCCCAGGCCAAGCTGGCGACGTTCATGCCCAAGATCGGCTACCCGAACAAATGGCGTGATTATTCCGGTCTGACCATCACCAAAGGCGATGCAGTAGGCAATTTGCGCAACGCCCGCATCTATGCAGCTCAGTTTGAGCTAAACAAATTAGGCAAGCCGGTGGACCGCGATGAATGGGGCATGACGCCACAGACAGTCAATGCCTACTACAACCCCGAGTTGAATGAAATTGTCTTCCCGGCAGCCATTTTGCAACCGCCTTTCTTCAATGCCAAAGCTGATGATGCGGTCAATTATGGTGGTATCGGTGCGGTGATCGGTCATGAAATCAGCCATGGCTTCGATGACCAAGGTGCGCAGTATGACGGTCTTGGCAATTTGCGTGACTGGTGGACCAAGGAAGATCACGAAAAATTTGCCGCCAAGACCGCTGTCCTGGTCAAGCAATACGGCGCTTTCAGCCCCATCCCAGGTTATAACGTCAATGGCGAACTGACCCTGGGTGAAAACATTGCCGACAACTCCGGTCTGGCTATCGCTTACAAGGCTTACAAATTATCTCTGGGTGGCAAACCTGCCCCTGTCATCGGTGGCCTGACTGGCGACCAACGCTTCTTCATGGGCTTTGCCCAGGTATGGCGTGGCAAAATGCGCGAAGCTTCAATGATCGTCCAATTGAAAACTGATCCGCATTCCCCTGGTGAAATTCGTGCCAATGGTACCTTGCGTAATATTCCAGGCTTCTATGATGCCTACAAACTCAAGGAAGGTGACAAGATGTACCTGGCTCCTAGCGAACGCGTAAGCATCTGGTAATGATCTCATCACCACTGTCAAGGTGGTGTAAAGCAAGACCATGAAAAAAGCAGCGTCATTTCTGGCGCTGCTTTTTCTTTGCCCTATCCATTTGTTTTGCTATGAAATAGACGTATGCCGATTTTTAACCAACGCTATCCCGGTTTCAATTTCTTGAAGAAAGCGAGCACATCATCCAATTCACGTGTTCTTGAGAACGGCGGCAAACTTTGCCAGATGCGTTTCCCGTAGGGTTTGGATATCAGTCTTGGATCACAAATCATCAGCACCCCCCTGTCGCTTTCATCGCGAATCAGGCGACCTGCCCCCTGTTTGAGATTGATGATAGCTTCTGGCAATTGGTGATGTACAAAACCATTCATACCCTTCTTTTCCATCGCTGCAATACGTGCAGACAATACCGGGTCATCCGGTGGAGCAAACGGCAGTTTGTCGATCACAACCAGGGACAAGGCATCACCACGGACGTCCACACCCTCCCAAAAACTTTGGCTCCCGATCAGTACGCCGTTACCTGCAGCGCGAAAGCGATCTAGCAACTCGGTTCGACCTGCATCACCATGAACAAACAGGGGGAAATTGAGACCGCGTTTTTTAAATACATCACGCAGACGTTCAGCGCTGTGTTTAACTGCCTTCAAGGTCGTACATAACAGGAAGGTCTTGCCACCTGCTGCCTCAATGACGGGCAAGGCTGCGTCGATCACTGCATCCATGTATTCCCAGGAATTGGGCTGGGGCATACTATTGGGAACATAAAGGTAGCCTTGTTCCTGATAATTGAAGGGGCTGGGCCAGGTATGCGCCGGTTCATTCCACAAACCCATTTGCGACACATAGTGAGTGAAATCATTTTTCACCGCCATCGTGGCAGACGTGAAGATCCAGGCACGTGGAACGCCTTCGCGCTGTTTATTGAAGATGGGCGCAATCGACAACGGTGTGCGATGTAGTTGTAGGGAAGTCGAAAATGCCTCCACCCACAGCACGTAATCACCAGACTTGCCATCGTCGGCCGCATTCCATTTATGGTATTGCTCATCCAGTAAAATGGCCCGTGCCCGACATTGTTCCAGTGTTTCTGCACGTTCAGCCTGTTTCTCCAATACTGCAATCATGTCCTGCATGCTGGACTTCAAGGTTTCCAATGCCTCGAAAAACGGGCTGGAAGGCGCAATCTGATCAATGGAGTAACGCACCACGTCTTGTGGAAAAGCCAGGCGCAGATCACGCGCCGCACGCTCCACCGGAGCGACCAGCTTTGCCCATTCTGCGCCATCACGGGCATGGGACAAACCTTCGGCCAATACATCGCGACAAAGTTCCAGTACCTGTGAAGTCGAGACAGTTTCACCAAAAAACAAGGTAGCCGTTTCGGGTAATTGGTGTGCTTCATCAAAAATGACAGTATTGGCAGATGGCAGTAATTCGGCGATACCCGTATCCTTCAGGGCGACATCGGCAAAAAACAAATGATGGTTGACGACTACCACATCAGCTTGCTGCGCTTCTTTACGCGCCTTCATGACGAAGCAGTCCTGATAATACTGACACTCTGACCCCATGCAGGTGTCCTTGGTTGATGTCACCAGATTCCATACCGAGGCATTTTCTGGCACACGTGTCAGTTCTGCCTTGTCACCACTACTTGTGGTTTTAATGAAACGACTTATGTCTCGCAGATACCCGACGTCCTCACGTGAGCTGAGGCGTCCATTCTGCATGGTTCTTTCCAGGTGGTAATGACAAAGATAATTTGCCCGGCCTTTGAGCAAGGCCACCGACACCGGTGCCTTGAGCACCTTGCGTATGGTTGGAATATCACGCAGAAAGAGTTGATCCTGCAGGTTTTTTGTACCTGTAGAGACAATTACCTTGCCCCCCCACAATAATGCGGGAGTCAGGTAGGCATAGGTTTTACCCGTACCGGTACCGGCTTCGGCAAGCAAGGTTTTTTGGCCAGCAATGGCGTCTGCAATCGCCTTGGCCATTTCCGTCTGTGCCTGACGGGGACGATAGCCATTTACCGTAGCACTTAATGGCCCGGTTAAACCAAATATGTGTTCTACTTCAGCATCGTGAATGCCTGTTGCATTCGGTGTGGCTAGTGAATCAGTCAAAATGAGGCAATCAGAAACTAACTAAGATGACGTGGAAAAGTGGATAATCAGGCAGGCACATCAGGTGTAAGCTGCATTCTTAACAATGTTATATGATCTTTCAATTGCAATTTACGCTTTTTCAGGCGTCGCAACTGTAGTTCATCGTGAGCGGGGTCTTTGATCAAGGTCTCGATTACCACATCCAGGTCCCTATGTTCAACTTCTAGCTCAATAATGCGTTGTAGTATTTGTTCTGGATGGCTCATAGTCTTCTGGTTGCAGTAAAATAAAGTTTAATTAAGGAAAGACCATTTTTGGGTTTATCCCGCTAGTTTAATCTACCAAGACGTATGAGCCAATATAAGATCGAAGCTGGAACCGGACAACATATCGGCGACAGGCAGGAACAACAAGACCGAGCAGCCCTTTTTGCCGCACCCCATGCGCCAGGCTATGTCATGGCCATTGTGGCCGATGGCATGGGCGGCAAGAGTGGCGGCGCCCTGGCCGCAGAACAAGTTGTACGCACAGCAAAACAACTTTTTGATGAATTTTACCCAGGAAACGATGTACGCAATCTTTTAGAAAATATTGTCGCTGAAGCGCACACTGTCATTAAATTGTCCGGTGTTTCATCAGAAAAAGAACCTCACAGTACCTATGTCGCCCTGGTCATCACTCCAAAACAGGAAGCCATCTGGGCTTATGTAGGAGATTCCCGCCTGTATCGCTTTACCGGCCCCAATTTCAGCGAAAGAACAAAAGACCACTCTTATGTGGAAAAACTGGTCGACGAAGGCAAGATTTCAGCTGAAGAAGCAAAAACGCATCGTCTATCCAACATACTCGTCAATGTCCTTGGCTCCAGTTCTGCCGCTCCCTATGTCAGCTTTGGCGAGCATAGCCCTTTGAAAGCGAACGACAGCTTTCTGCTATGCTCTGACGGTCTATGGCATTACTTTGAAGATCATGAGCTGTCTGCAGCCGTGGCAGCCAATAGTCCACGTCAGGCATCTGAGTTTCTGATACGCAAAGCCAGGGACAGGGCAAACGGCCGCGGTGACAATTGCACATTCGCCATTGTCAAGCTGGTTGATCCACCGGTTGAAGCCAAAACCTATACCGTGCAGAAAATGCGCCGGGCAGTCTGATTAACGGCTGGTTCGGTCGCCTACCGACGTCACCGGCTCAATGGTGACGTCAACATCAATGCCTGCTTATTTGGGCTTGTTTGCCATCATCTCCTGATTGGCCTTGCGATCTGCATTGACTTTCTGCATAGTCGTCCGTTCAGAGATGAATTTTACATAGTCCCTGGTTGGTGACTCCGCCAGAAAGTCACGTCCATAAATAATCTTGGTTGCCATCGATACCAGTGGAAAATGAACGACTGCCGCACAATCAGCAAGCGTAAATTCTTTACCACCAACATAAGGATCAAATTTGGCCAGTGACAGTACGGCCGGTATGTTGCGAATCAATTGTTTTTCCACCCTGGCTTTGACCTCGTCTGACACTTTTCCACCAAAGAAAGCCTCTGCATATAATTCGCGTGCCGGTATTTCCAGATGCAACTCAAGAAAGGTGATCAGCTCACGCAATTTGGCTGCAGCATAGGGGTCTGCTGGCATCAGGGGATGCTCAGGGAAACGTGCTTCCAGGTATTCGACAATGGCCTGCGACTCACATAGAGAGCCATGTTCCGTTTCGATATACGGAATTTTACCAAGCGGTGAATGCTGTAGCAGCTCAGGCGTTTTATTTGTCCATACCAGTTGCTCTTCAAAAGGCACGGCTTTTTCCAGCAAAACCAGTTTAACCTTGTTGTAATAATTGCTTAACGCAAAACCACATAATTTAATCATATGTCTCCGTCCTGTATTGGCTGACACAGCAAAACCGATCATTCGCCCGGTGGACCATCATGTTATGGACTGATTGAAATCAGTTTCAGTTTGCGTCATTTTTTTTGGGAAAATCTATGGCCTCAAAATCAATCAGATTAGAGTCTGCATCCTCTTCTGTTTTAATTTCTGGCACGTCATCCGTGATATCTGGCACCCTGGCCCAGCCACCTGCCCTGTCACCGCCAAAGGCATTCAGGCGTTCCAGTTCATTGGCAACTGAGATCAGCAATAAAATATCACGATAAACTGGCAATTCAAAACCCATGCGTTTACCGTCCCTGTCGTCAACCAGCAAACTTTCCAGGAAAGGCAGGATTTCATTACTGGTCCACAACCGACAGATGCGGCTCATCAGATGTTCGAAATCTTCCAGCTGCCGGCCGGGTAAAGACGCCGGATCCACTTCAAATTCTGGAATATTGGCATTGAAGAAGACAACAAACCTATCACGCATGGTGTCGTATTTTTCTTTATTCCCTGTAACACGATACAAATCCAGTAAGTACAACCAGGGCACGGGCGATTCTGGATGATCAATCTCTGCCTGCGGCTCCAGTATTTCTATTGCCCGCTGCGGGTCATTGACGGATATCCAGAACTCGGCTTCCTGGGTGACATCAGATATTTCTTCCACCTTGACGGAGTTGCCGCGCGAGGAAAAGAAATTAAAGGTACTACTATTACTGTCCTCCAGTGTCGGTACGTAAGCCTTGTTAAAAATGGACGGCCCATCAAGCTTGCCCAAATCATCGGGTAAGGCTTTTTTTGACATGGCAGTCACTGGCCGGCTTACGGCTGCAGGTTTCTCATCATCGATGATCTTATACAGAGCGCTGGTCGTTGTCGGACCATAAGAAGCCTGGATGCTGTCAACAATTTCTTCTATATTTTTTTTCGATTCCGGCTCGTGCGCAGGTTCTTTCTGCTCCCACCAGGTTGCCTGCAATCTTTTACGCATGCGCCTCACATACAGGAGAAGAATCGCAATAACTACCAGTCCGGCCAGGACAAAGAGAGATAAGCCCAGCATCCAGTTACGTGAAAAACTGTTTTCTCTCGCTTCTTCCAGGGCAGCCTTGTCCAATTGACTCTGGCGTTTGAGTTGTAATGCCTCTTGCTGCAAACTCAGGATTTTCTGCTGCTCGCTCTTGAGCTTATCGCCAGAAAATTGTATGGGTTTTTCATCACGGAGCATAGCGGCTAGCTGAGCCTGGGCAGCGCGCAATTCTTCAATGTTGGACTGGGAGCCACTTGTAGATAGTTGGTCACTGAGACGCAAGCCTTGCGACAGGATAGGGATATCGTCTGACAGCTTCAAGGTATCCCGTACTGGTACGGGCGTCAGTGGTTTTTCTGATCCTCGCTTGTTTTCACTTGATTTTGACGATTTTTTTTTTGAGATGACAGGATCGTTTGATGAACTGACAACCTCACTCAGTCTGGCAGCAGGTTTTTCTTTCTTTACACGTACGCTGGTTACAGGCAAGGCAGCAGCCGGCTCTTTTGCTGTTATCTCTTTGGGTTCCCTGGCTGGGACAGATCTTTGGCTGCCAGCCGTTGACGCGACCTGGGCCGGTGCGAATAGAGGCGGGTCGAGCAAGATCAGGAATTCACGGTGCAATTGAATTTCACACCCCATGTCTACCATGATCTTGACTGCGGGTTCCAGCAAATCTTTTCTCGTCACAACAGTCAGGTAACGCGCACTACCCTTTTGCACCAGTGTGACGACGGCTTGTGCCAGCAAAGTGCCGTCTGCAGTTTCTACTCTTGCCTTAAAGCAGGACTGATCAATCTCGGCAACATCATTCCCGGTCAACTCCAGTTGCGCACGAAGCTGCTGCCCCAAGCCAGATTGAACCGTTAAATTACTGAATCCCAATGCCTGCGCATGACCAGCCAAGCCAGATGCCAAAGCACCCAGACATATCATGTAAAGCGCTGATCGACGGAATGGAGCAAAAATAATGATGACCTCAGAAAGAAAAAAGCGCGTTATTTCAGAAAATTAATTGTTATTCCTGAATGTATATTAACTGCAATCTTACTGGCTTTGTAACAATCCTTAAAGTCGATACCACATGAAAACATTTAACAAATGTCACAGTGTTAAATGATTTCAACATATTTATCATTTGCAACAACATTAGCTGTGCCCATCAGGCAGCGCAAATGTTGCTTTAACTATACGCTGATTAAATTCGAAAGAGAACTATTCAAAAGCTTGCCGCTGGGCATAAACCTTATTGTTTTTGAAAATTTGCCAAATTGATACAAACCATACCGATATTGCATGAAATCACTGTTTTTTTGTCGTCAAGTCAAGAATATGCTTGGCTATCCCACGCATGATATTCACCTCTTCCACCTCCAACTGCGCGCGCGCCAACATGCGTTTCAGGCGCGGCATCAGTTTTTTTGGATTATCGGGGTTCAGGAACTGTATGGCGATCAAGGCCTGCTCCAGATGTCTGTACATTCCGTCAATCTCATCGGATGATGCCAACTTACCTTCGAAACCTATGTGATGAATGCCTGACAAGGCGGAATCCGTGGCTACCCGGCATTCATAGGTCAAAAGTTGGATCGCTTGCGCGAGATTCAGGGAGGAATATTGAGGATTCGCAGGGATATTGATCAAAGCATTGCAATTCATCACAATGTCGTTCGGCAAACCAAATCGTTCGCTGCCAAAAATCAAGCCTATCCTGGCATGCTGACTGCCTGCCATTGATTCAGCAAATGCACGGGGTGGCAAGACTGGTGGAGAAAACTCACGCAAACGTGCGCTCACGGCAGCAACAAATTCACATCCATGCAAAGCCTCGTCGATGCTTGCCACGATACGGGTGTTATTCAATATATCTTGCGCACCGCTGGCAAAAGCAATCGCTTCCGGATTACTGAGGACATCGTCAAACCGTGGATTAACCAGTACCAGTTCGTGAAAACCCATGGTTTTTATCGCCCTGGCAGCCGCGCCCACATTGCCCGGGTGACTGGTTTCAACCAGGATGATGCGAAGGCGCTGAAAAAGAGATGTGTCAGTTTTTGGCAAGTTCATTTAAAATAGAGGTATCAAGCGTTAATTTTTATTCGATTGTGCGGTTCATTGCCAGACGGATGACAGTTGCGCACGCTCTTTATCATTTTTGTGTAGCATCGCAACGGCTCTTTTTTCATGAGATGTCGTGTGCATGCCATCATTTTATCGGAAACCTTATGCATCCAATGCTGAACACGGCCATAAAAGCCGCTCGTCGTGGCGCGACTATTATCAATCGCGCATCTTTTGACCTTGATCGTGTCAAAGTCACAGAAAAACAATTCAATGATTTCGTGACTGAAGTCGATCACGCTGCCGAAGCCGCCATCATTGAAGTGCTGACTTCCGCCTACCCTGACCACGCAGTTTTGGCAGAAGAATCAGGTGCATCCGCTAATTTGCACGACGAAAATGATAATGTCTGGATCATTGATCCTCTTGATGGTACGACCAATTTCATCCACGGCTTTCCACAATACTGCGTTTCCATCGCCTTGCAACAGCGTGGTGTGATCACGCAATCCGTCATTTATGACCCAACACGTAATGAAATGTTTACGGCCAGCAAAGGCGCCGGAGCATTCTTGAACGATAAGCGCATACGCGTTACCCGCTGCGATAAATTGGCAGACGCTTTGATAGGCACAGGTTTTCCTTCACGTGACCTGTCCGGTCTTGATGAATACATGGCAATGTTCAAAGCCATGACAAGCAAATGCCAGGGCTTGAGGAGACCCGGTTCCGCAGCACTGGACCTGGCTTACGTGGCGACTGGCCGTCTGGATGGTTTTTTTGAAAAAGGTCTGGCTCCCTGGGACATCGCAGCAGGTTCTTTGCTGATTACCGAAGCTGGTGGCATCGTCGGCAATTTCTCCGGTGATTCTGACTACCTGCACAAAGGTGATGTTCTGGCGGGAACGCCAAAGGTATTTTCCCAGATGGTCAATATCATGCAGGCGTTTGCACCTAAAAAATAATTTCTTACGCTCCGGGAAACTGGCGCGCCCCCCCCTCTCTTCGGGTTGATGCAAGTCAACCCTATCATAAAGAAACACAGTAAAACCACATGGCATCATTCAACGAACTCGGCTTATCCGAGAACATTGTTCGCGCAGTAAGCGAACAAGGCTATACATCCCCGACGCCAATACAGCAGCAAGCAATTCCCGCTGTCATCAAGGGCGGCGACTTGCTGGCTGGTGCGCAGACCGGCACTGGTAAAACAGCCGGCTTCACCTTGCCCATCCTGCAACGCCTGTCGACTGCAAGCAATGCCCCAAAAGATAAAACCAGCCGCCGCCCTATTCGAGCGCTGGTGCTGACACCAACACGCGAACTGGCAGCCCAGGTTGAAGAAAGCGTCAATACCTATGGCAAATACTTGCCCCTGAATTCTGGCGTCATCTTTGGTGGCGTCGGTATCAACCCGCAAATCAAGTTATTGAAGCAAGGTGTTGACATCCTGGTGGCCACACCTGGCCGCCTGCTCGACCATCATCAACAAGGCACCATAGATTTACGCAATATCGAAATCTTGGTACTTGATGAAGCTGACCGCATGCTGGACATGGGTTTTATTCACGACATCAAGAAAGTTCTGGCCATCCTGCCTGCAAAGCGCCAGAACCTGCTGTTCTCAGCAACCTTCTCTGACGATATCAAGGCACTGGCTGACCGCTTGCTCGATAACCCGGCAATGATAGAAGTTGCACGCCGCAATTCAACAGTTGAAGTCATCGCACAAAAAGTGCACCCGGTTGACCGGGATAAAAAACACCCTATGCTGGCGCACCTGATCAAGACCAATCAATGGTCGCAGGTGCTGGTATTTACCCGCACAAAACATGGCGCCAACAAACTGGTTGAGCAATTGGGAAAAGATGGCATCGCCGCCATGGCGATTCATGGCAACAAGAGTCAGTCCGCCCGCACCAAGGCACTGGCTGAATTCAAGGATGCCAGCCTGACGGTACTGGTTGCCACCGATATTGCAGCACGTGGCATAGATATTGATCAGTTGCCGCACGTTGTCAATTACGATCTGCCAAACGTACCGGAAGACTATGTGCATCGCATTGGTCGCACCGGTCGAGCCGGCGCCACAGGTGAAGCAGTATCCCTGGTCTGCGTTGATGAATTCAAACTACTGGCTGACATAGAAAAACTGATCAAACGCCAGATACCACAAGAAATCATTGAGGGCTTCATCCCCGATCCACATGCCAAAGCACAGCCCATCCAGTTGCGCAGCCAGGATCACCGGGGTGGCAGAGGGCAGCCTTCTGGACGTACGCGCCCCCAGGGTTCTGGTCAGGGCAAGCCGTCAGGGCGGACTCCAGGCAAAACTGCCCAAGGCCCCGCGCGCCCGGCAGGAGCAAGAGTAGCAGTCAAACAGTCAGCACCGCGCAGATCCGGAAGTCGTGGCAATGGCTGATTAATAATTGAACAGATAAAGTCAGCCACTTCAGGCTGACTTTATGAACGAGTCCGACCCGGCATTCACCCCCTCCTCTTCCCCACTACCAACAAAGCGCAGTCACTTCCTCCAGTCCTACAAAGGCAGGCGTTCGCATCCTATACGCCATACCAAAATCGGATGTTAGTATGACTTGGCGTGTTGCCAAGAATCAATCATGCACTCAGTCTCATGACATCACGGGTTTTCATGATGGTACCTCATCAGAAATACCCAGACTTCAAGGAGCAATAGCAATGAATACATGTCTGGTTAAAAGTGGGGCAATTTATCTCCGTGGCAGTCTACGCATCAGCGTAGGCGTGCTGATTGGCAGCAAACATTTAAGTGCCACCGGCCACCAGATGCTGGCCAACGCAAAATGCCAGCTTGCAATAGGTAATGCTCAAAAAATTATCCGGCAATGTAGCAAACGACAAACCGGGACAGTGTCGATACAGCATAATAGAGCAATCTGACAGTGAAATCGTCCACTACTCCATTCAAAAAACGGGGCAGACATGATATCCAACAAACACCTGATATTTGCGGCGGCCAGCCTTACAGGTTGGGCTGCGCTCGCATTTTTTGACAAACAAAGAAAAACACAAAAAATTGCAGATAAAAAACTTCATCAATCTGATTTAAGTACCTGGGAAGGTGAAGGCGGCAACCTTCTACCTGCAACAAAAAATCAACCAGGCAATCAGGCCGTCAAAATCTGATGAAACTCATCAGATTACAAGACAGGCACAGATACCCATGCGAATTTGCCAGGGCATCATCAGGGAACGCTTGTTTGTCCGCAATTCTGTACAGGCACTGACCTGACCGGATCAACAACATCATGTCTGCACAGTGCTGTGCAACCAGTCTACATACATCAGTAACACTGTCCGGACTATCGTTACACAATATATGAATACATCTCCGGATTGCTGCAAGTGCAGCAATCGTCTGCTATGATGAAACTTGAAATTACTGTACTTTCCGGGCACAAGAATCACGTGCCAGTTCCAAGAACCAATATCGCCCTCACTGGCGAGAAAACAGGCTATTTTGTGCATAGAAGGAAGAAGTATGATACGTATAGCAATTTGTGATGATCATCAAATTGTAAGAGCCGGCTTTAAACAGATATTTTCTGAAATTGTTGACATAGAGGTTGTTGCTGAAGCGACAAATGGCCGAGAGGCACTTGAACTTGCCCGCAATCAGGTCTGCGACGTAATGCTGCTCGATATCAGTATGCCGGACCAAAGTGGCATTGATACCTTGCGCACGATTAAACAGGGTCAGCCTGATCTGCCCATCCTGATACTAAGTGGTTACCCAGCACAACAATATGCCTTCAATGTGCTGAAGATGGGGGCAAATGGCTACCTGAGCAAAGAATGTGATGCAGAAGAACTGATCAAGGCGGTACGCGCGGTATCAACTGGTCGCCGTTACGTCAGTGCCGAAGTTGGCGAAATCCTGGCGCGCGGATTCGATCATGATGCAAACGCCGCCATCCATACCGAGTTGTCTGACCGTGAATTCCAAGTGTTTTTGCGGCTAGCCAAAGGTGAATCAGTATCAGACATTGCGGTGATCTTGTCGCTCAGCGTAAAAACTATCAGCACCTACCGAACACGGGTGATGGAGAAAATGAATTTGCAATCCAATAGTGATTTAACGTATTACGCGATGAAAAACAATTTGCTTGAATAAACCGATTGAACTTCGCAAATGACGGTGCCGACAACGATAGTGGCACTTTCCGGTCAATGTACCATTGCCTGGATATGATCAACCAATCTGTCCATTTCACGAGACTTATCAAAAAAGCCCTCTGCCCCCAATGCAATAGTTCGTGCCTTTAAAGCCGTACTGGGGTCACTGGTAAATACCAGACGCGACCCGTAGTTTCGATTATCATTCTTGAGAGCCGCCAGTACAGCCAAGCCACTCCCCTCGCGCAAGCCTATGTCGACTATGACGATGTCCCATTCAATTGATCGCAATTGTTTCAAGGCATCAGCTTCACTTTCAGCAAAACCAATGACTTCGACGTTCTCGGTTTGCTGCAAAACTTCAATCAGCACAGACCGGATTCTTTGCGCATCCTCGATTAAAAATACTTTCAATTTCTTCTTTAGGTTCATCTGTTCAAACTCTTGTGAGTCGATACTCGATCAGATAAGTTCGTGAGAATTGACCATCCTGCTGGTCAATAAGGTATGGACAGGGCAGCTTCGATTTCATTTTAAGGATACCGGCTTTTATTGGCAAGAAGCTTTCACGGAATAAAGTGTAGGATAAAACCTACCTATACAAAGTAGCATTGCCCGGAGAGTTATTTTGTGGATTGTGACAAAATATTTTGCATTTTCAAACATTGATTCCAACATCTCCAAAGCCCTTAGAAAACTTTCAAATCCGGGTAAGACTGGCGTAGCCAAGTATAATTAATTACCGTTTTTGCCATATCTGTCTTTCGCGCATTGAGGGAGACAATATCAAGGAAGTTCCCATGCAAAAGAAAATCTCTACTATCCCGCTGTATATCACCATACTCTTCACCACCTGCCTGATTATTTTGATCGGCAATGCCTATTCGGCTTATCAGAATCTGGAAAAGCTGAAAATCAATAATGATTGGCTGGAGCATACCTGGGACGTCAAGGATAAATTAAAAAACATCAATCTGCTGATCATGGATTCAGAAAGCAGTATTCGCGGTTATTTCATGTCCGGTAATTCAATTTATCTGCGCCCTTGGGAAAGTGCAAAAGTCAAACTTCAGGACGACTTCAAGGAACTGGGGCGAAGGCTTCGTGATAATCCGGCGCAGGTCAAGAATCTGGCAGAATTACGTGCCCTCTTTGATAAAAAAGCAAATGTCTTCGACACCAGCATAGAGCTCTACAAGCAAACCGGCTTGTCTGAAACATTATCCTTTGTCAAAATTGGTGAAGACCGTGAAATCATGGACGAGATTCGTCTGCTTGACGTCATCATGGAAAAAGAAGAAGACGAGGCGCTGGCCATCCGGCGTCAACGTTTTTATAACGAGTACAGGGATGCACTTTTTATTGGCACAGCCATCAACGCCATCGCCGTACTGGTATTGATTTTATTCTACCGCCTGATATATCGTAGTTTCCACAAGCAAAGCAGCATTGAGCATGCCCTGCAGATAGCAAACGATAATCTGGAAAGCACGGTTCTCAAGCGTACAGAACAATTATCAGACCTGTCACGCCATTTACTCAATGTAGCTGAAGAAGAAAAAGCCAAACTCGCGCGTGAGTTGCACGACGAGATGGGCTCCAGCCTGACTGCGATCAGCATGGATTTATCTGTCGTCATAGAAAAATTAAAACATACGGAGCCTGGTCTTGCCAGTCAATTACAGCGGGCAAAACGAGCCGTCCTTGAGACTGTCGACATGAAACGTCGCATTGTTGAAGGCTTGCGCCCCAGTATGATCGACAATCTCGGTCTGGCGACATCTGTTCAGCATTATTGTGAAGAGACGACTGCTATCGCCGGCCTGAAATATGTCGCGGACATCGCCGATGACGTTGATAACATAGATCCTGCCTGGTCTATCGCCTTATTTCGCATTACCCAGGAATCACTGAACAATGTCATTAAGTATGCCAAGGCAAATCAGGTCAAAGTCAGTCTGAAATGCGTCAATTCCGGTTTGTGGCTTCAAATACTTGACGATGGCATAGGCATATCAAAAGATGCGCTCACCAAGCCACGTGCGCATGGTTTGCTGGGCATGCGTGAGCGGATCCTGCTTCTGGGCGGCAATTTCACTATCAGGCCAGGCGACAATCAATGTGGCACCATCGTTGAGGCTTTCATTCCATTTACCCAAAATAAACCGGCGACATCGCCACCGGCGCAAGACACGCCGTGATCTGATTCTGACGTTCATATTTGGCCGCGGGCTGCTGCCTGCGAATCATGCGAAAGACAGCATCTGATCCAGTTCTTGTTTTGCAACGCGATAACATTCGCCTGCATGCATCTCAAGACCTTCGCGGTCAAGCAGAGTGATATTGCCACGTTTATTTTGAATCAATCCCTGGCTTTGCAACCTGCCCGCTGCCTCTGTGACACTTTCGCGGCGCACTCCAAGCATATTGGAAATCATTTCTTGTGTGACCTTTAATTCATTGCTGTGCAAGCGATCAAGACGCTCCAGCAGCCAACGTGACAATTGCTGATCTATCGAATAATGCCTGCCACAAACTGAGTTTTGCGCCATTTGTGTAAACAGCACCTGAGTGTAACGCATCATCAATTGCTGTAAGCGACCTCCTTTGGCGCACGCTTCTCTCAAGACAGAAGCTTTCAGTTTGTATGCGTTACCGGCACTTTGCACCATGGCTGTTCCGAGCGCACTTTCCCCCATTAAGGTTGATATACCCAATATGCCTTCATGACCAACTACACTGATTTCAGTCGTGCCGCCATCTGCCAGCAGATAAAGCAAGGCAACGATAGCCGTCGTCGGGAAATAAACATGGGACAGTTTGTCGCCATACTCATACAGCTCCTTATCGAAGGGTAAATGAACCAGCTCCAGGTGTGGCAATAGGAAGTCAATTTCCTCCTGTGGTAATGCCGCCAAAATATCGTTTTGACTTAAGCTATCTGCAGCAGCCATATCAGGGCAGGTAGCCGGATGGTCGTAATGTCCCAAAGCCGTTGAAGGCAAAGCCATAGGTTTGTGTGTGGCAATCTGTCTATGCATGGAGGTATTCATATAAATCCCCTTAAAGTAAAACTCACTATGGTTTCGTCACCAAGCCCTTTTGTGATCAATGCCAGACATGCTCTTTACTTTGATCAAGCTTGAATCTATTGCAGAGAGGGCGACATACCAGCACCTCGCCCTCTACCCAGACTTATTTCATGCGAATATCATTTTTGACTGACTTCACGCCTTTGACACCACTAGCTACTGTGGCAGCTCTGCCTACAGATGCAGGGTCAGCTACAAAACCGCTTAACTGCACCACCCCTTTATATGTTTCAACATTGATTTCAGTGGCTTTCAAGGTCGCATCATTGACAATTGCAGCCTTTACCTTTGTGGTGATAACGGTATCGTCAATATACTCACCCGTACTTTCTTTGGTCGCGGTCGAAGCACAACCAAACAAGCTGACAACAAGGGCTGCCAGAAAAAAGGCATTCAATTTCTTAAGAAATGTATTCATTTTTTATTCTCCTGTACAAATAATATGGAGCAAGAAAAGTTCCCATCCCATGATCATCATTGATTCAAAAAAAAGAAACTTATTAAAAATGGCTTGTTCAAGCTGAGCATCTTCGCCATGAATACATCATATGACCGCAGGCGATATCAACATATAGGACGGAGGGTTACGTGCTTGTAGGACTAGACGAAATTGGTAGCGCACCGCGTTTTGGAGTGAAGATTTAGAATAATCAATCAGAATCCACTAATCATTGCAGTCCATCTTGTAGAAAACAACGCAGATAATTAGTTATTCAACAATATTGGCCTGGATTTTTTTCAACCGTCCCAGCCATTCCTGTCCTTCCCTACAAATACCTGTCCTAACCGTAGACCACGGCAATCGTCTATGATAAGGTGCGCAACGAATTTGAGATGCCATTGAGCGAATCTCTGGCACTAAGGCACCAATACTTCCTGGCAGTTACAGCTGAACTTCCTGCCTTGTCCTGCCACACCCAAGAAAATCAGATAAATAATTAGTTCGAGATTTATGAGCACGAAAGACACGCAACACACCCCGATGATGCAGCAATATCTTCGTATCAAGGCGGATTACCCCGATACGCTGGTGTTCTATCGTATGGGCGACTTCTACGAACTATTTTTTGGCGATGCTGAAAAAGTTTCGCGTTTACTGGGTATCACCCTTACCCATCGTGGCAGTTCTGCCGGTGAACCCATCAAGATGGCTGGGGTGCCTTTCCATTCACTGGAGCCCTACCTGGCCAAGCTGGTCAAGATCGGTGAATCTGCGGCGATTTGTGAGCAAATTGGCGACCCCGCCACCAGCAAGGGTCCGGTAGAACGCAAAGTCATGCGTGTGATTACACCTGGCACCCTGACCGACACCGACCTTTTACCTGAAAAATCGGAACGTCCTTTGCTGGCTCTATGCATGCTGCAGCAGAGAAAAACCGTCAGCATAGGCCTGGCCTGGTTGTCACTGGCTAGTGGCGCACTGAAGCTGATGGAAGTGTCAACAGATGAAAAATCCCTGCCGATCCGTTTGCAGCAAGAGCTGGAACGTATCAGCCCGGCAGAAGTATTGCTGTCCGCCGGCACTCTCTTGCTCGATGAGCACTATAGTCAGTTGCCTGGTAAATTTTCTGAGCTGCCTGACTGGCATTTCGATGTCAAACAGGGACAAAAGGCTTTGCAGGATCAGTTGGGTACAGCCTCACTGACAGGCTTTGGTGTAGAAAATCTGAACGCAGCACTTGGCGCCGCCGGTGCTCTGTTACGTTATGCCGAGAGCACACAGGGCCGCGGCCTGAAACACGTCAATACACTGAATGTCGAAAGCGAACACGAGTTCATTGGCCTGGACACTGCTACGCGTCGCAACCTGGAATTGACCGAGACACTGCGCGGGCAGGAATCCCCCACCCTGTTTTCACTGCTCGATCATTGCCGTACTGCCATGGGATCACGCTTGTTGCGTCACTGGCTGCATCATGCGCGACGCGATCAGAGCGTAGCCAAAGCACGTCATGACGCCATCAGAGCCTTGATACGGGCAGATTCCACCGATGGTCTGGCGACGACGCTGAAGTCCATACCAGACATAGAGCGCATCACCACCCGCATCGCCCTGCAATCGGCGCGTCCGCGTGATCTGTCCGGTTTGCGCGATGGAATGCAGCATTTGCCAGGCTTGCGCAATTATGTCAGTCTTTGCATTGCCGATAATCAGACCAGCCTGCTGACCAGGATATTGTCTGATCTGGATACCCCGGCAGAATGCCTGGATTTGCTGGAGCGTGGCCTGATGCTGCAGCCTGCAACCATGGTACGTGACGGTGGCGTGATCGCCACAGGCTTTGATGCAGAGCTTGATGAGCTACGTGCGCTGTCTGAAAATGCCGGGCAATTTCTGATCGAACTCGAAGCTTCCGAGCGTGAGCGCACCGGCATTGCCAATCTGCGCGTTGAATACAACCGTGTTCATGGCTTCTATATTGAAGTCACCAACGGACAAAGCGATAAGGTGCCGGATAATTATCGTCGCCGTCAGACTTTAAAAAATGCCGAACGTTATATCACGCCAGAACTGAAGGCTTTTGAAGACAAGGCTTTGTCAGCACAGGAACGCGCCCTGGTGCGTGAGAAGATGCTGTACGAAAAATTGCTGCAAGACCTGTTGCCACAAGTGCCCCTGCTGCAAAGAGTTGCGAATGCGATCGCTCAACTTGACACCCTGGTCAGCCTGGCAGAACATGCAACGAAAAATAACTGGTGTGCACCGCAATTGGTCAGTGAGCCCGTCCTGCATATCGCACAGGGCCGCCACCCGGTGGTAGAAAACCAGATTGAACGTTTCATTGCCAATGATTGTGATTTTTCTGCCGAGCGCAAGCTCTTGCTGATCACCGGTCCCAATATGGGCGGTAAATCGACCTTCATGCGTCAGGTTGCCCTGATCACTTTGCTTGCCTACATTGGCAGCTATGTGCCGGCCAGCGAAGTGACGATAGGTCCGATAGATCGCATCTTTACCCGCATAGGTGCAGCCGATGACCTGGCTGGCGGCCGCTCCACCTTTATGGTGGAGATGACTGAATCAGCCGCCATCTTGAATGGTGCGACCGAACACTCCCTGGTCTTGATGGATGAAGTCGGTCGCGGTACGTCGACCTTTGATGGACTGGCATTAGCCTGGGCAATCGCCAAGCATTTGATACAGGTATCGAAGAGCTACACCCTGTTTGCTACCCATTATTTTGAGCTGACGCAATTACCGGATGTACATCCCTCAGCTGAAAACGTACATTTGTCGGCGGTTGAACATAAAGAAAACATTGTTTTCCTGCATGCAGTACAAGCTGGCCCGGCATCACAAAGCTATGGCTTGCAGGTTGCCCAACTGGCCGGCATACCACAGGCTGTGATCAAGTCGGCCCGCAAGCATCTGGCAGACCTGGAGGCGCAGTCACTGCAATCCACACCACAGTTTGACCTGTTTTCATCCGCAGCGGTTGCGGCAGAGCCAGAAATCGCTGAACCTGAGCCGGTCAATACCGAACTCATGGACACACTCGACAGCATGGACCCGGATAGCATGACACCCAGGGAAGCACTGGCTGCCTTGTATGAACTCAAGGGATTAATCAACAAGGCCTGACTTCATCACGCATTTGATGTTGTCAGCAAAAAGCCCGCAATATGCGGGCTTTTTGTCATTGCCATCCTAATGCAAGGGATGACTACGATATTCATCACCCATGCCGTCGTCATCTTCATCATCGTCATGATGATGCCCATGGGCGCCATGTACATGGCCGTGGGCAATTTCTTCTTCTGATGCGGCACGCACGTCTTCGACCGTCAGGCTAAAGCGCAAGGCTATGCCAGCCAGTGGATGATTCCCGTCCAGCACGACCTTGTCGTCCGCGATATCTGTCACGGTAAAAATATGTGCATCGCCATCTTCAGTCTCATCCGACTCTTCAGGCATGCCCTCAAACTGCATGCCGACTTCCAGTGGTGAAGGGAAACGTTCGCGTGGTTCTACCTTGACCAGCTCGGCATCATAGTCCCCGAAAGCATCTTCTGGATTCAGTTGAATGATCGTGCTATAGCCTTTTTCCTTGCCTTCCAGGGCTTCTTCAATTTTTGGAAACACATTGTCATACCCGCCATGCAGGTAAACCATAGGCTCCTGACCTTCTTCTATCAGATTGTCCTGCGCATCTTTCAAAGTGTAGTGCGCCGTAACAACTGAATTTTTGCCTATCTTCATAGCAATTCCTTAAAAATTTGTTTGCGCAATGATTATACCCGCCTAGTCGAGTCCTCATGCTCAGCCTATAATGCGGGCATGAAAAAAAATACCCTCCCCCTGCCCCTTCTGGGTGGCATTACCGTAGACCAGTTCCTCAAAGAGTACTGGCATAAAAAACCCTTGCTGATACGTCAGGCCGTCCCCGGCTTTCAGCCCTTGATACCCAAAGCCGAACTATTCGCCATGGCTGCTCGCGACGATGTGGAATCACGTTTGATCAGCTTTATCAACCAGCACTGGGAAATGAAGGCCGGACCACAAGAGAAGCTCCCTCTGAAAGAAAAAAAAGACTGGACCCTGCTGGTACAAGGCGTCAATCTGCATGACGATCAGGCAGATACGCTGCTCAGACAATTCCGCTTTATCCCTGATAGCCGACTTGATGATCTGATGATCAGTTTTGCCACCGACGGCGGCGGCGTTGGCCCACATTTCGACTCCTATGATGTTTTTTTGCTACAGGCACATGGCCAGCGTAAATGGCGCATAGGTGCTCAAAAAGACCTGACATTGATTGAAGGCATGCCCTTGAAGATATTGCGCAACTTCAAGGCTGAGCAGGAATTCATTCTGGAACCCGGTGACATGCTCTACCTGCCACCCAAATATGCGCATGACGGCATTGCCATTGGTGAGTGCATGACTTACTCCATAGGCTTCCGCGCCCCGTCCTTCCAGGAATTGGGGGAGTCCTTCCTGCATTTTATGTCTGACTCCATCGATTTGCCAGGCCGTTATGCTGATCCGGATCTTACAGCCAGCTCCAGGCCAGCAGAAATCAGCAATGACATGCTGGAACAAGTAGGTGCAGAAATTGCCAAAATCCAGTTCACCGATGACGATGTACTGATTTTCCTTGGTGAACACCTGACCGAACCCAAGCCGAGTGTATTTTTCAATGGGCCTGAAAAACCATTGACACCCAAGCGTTTCGAGCAAACCGCAAGAAAAAATGGTATCAAATTATCACGCAAATCTCAGATGCTGTACAAAGGCAAGCATATTTTCATCAATGGCGAGTCGTTTGCCGTGGGTAAAGAAGACAAGATTTGCCTGAACAAATTAGCCAATGACAGGCAGTTGGACGGCAGTGATCTGGCGGCTGTTTCTGCCGATGCAATGGAGGCATTTTGCCTTTGGTATGAGGATGGCTGGCTGGAGATACGTTAATTTGTGTTGCATTGCGACATTTCAAGAAAAATTTGAAAATTTTTTTTCTTTCAATTCTGAGGCCATTTTCACTTAAAACCTGAAAAGTACTACTAAAAATACATTCTTTCAGGCAAATAATGACTGATTTGAGTGCAAAAATGCATCTATGCCTATTCCAATATTGGAAAAATCATTATAATTCCGGGTTAGGAAACTTTCGTAGGGGCCGAATGTCGTTTTGGCGAGAAGCTCGCGAATTAACCTATAGAGCGATAATTACCGGTAATTATTCATCGCAACGTTTTGATCTTCTTTTTTGATCTATTTATTGAAAGTACAAACATGAAAAAATCACTCTTGCTCGTTTCCCTGTTGGCATTGACTCTGGCTGCTTGCGGCGAGAAAAAAGCTCCTGAAGCATCCGCTCCAGCAGCTTCCGCATCTGCTCCAGCTCCAGCTCCTGCACCAGCATCTGCTCCAGCAGAAGCCCCAGCAGCCGCTCCAGCTCCAGTAGCAGCATCTGACGCAGCAGCAGCATCTGGCGCAGCTCCTGCAGCATCTGCAGCAGCTTCCGCTCCAGCAGCAGCTTCCGCATCTGCTTCCAAGTAATTTTTAATTACTTAAGAAAAACCGACCTATTGGTCGGTTTTTTTTCGCCCTGATTGCCCCCTAAGCTGGCGAGCTGTTTATGCCACGCTCACACCACAAACAAAAGGTGTAAAAAAAGCCACGACAATTCGTGGCTTTTTTATTTTTTTATATTCAAACAAAAGCTTATTTTTTCAATACCAGCTCACTTGGCAAACTATGCAGGTAGGCAGCGATATTTTGAATATCCTTGTTTGACAAGGCTTTGGCTTGCGCAGCCATGGTTGGATTGGCGCGACCATTTGCCGCATCACCGCCACGCTGATAAGCACGCAAAGCCTGAGCAAGGTAATCAGCATGCTGGCCAGCCAGTTTTGGATAGGCTGGATCTATCGGCTTGGAATAGTTTTCGCCATGGCAAGATGCGCAATTGAATTTTTTTGTTGCTTCTTTACCAGCTTCAATGTCGCCACCGGCATATGCTGCGAAAGACAGTCCAGATAACAAGCTTGCGATCAAAAGGGATTTTTTCATACTTTGCTCCTGTTCTTATTTTTG
Source organism: Undibacterium paludis (assembly GCF_022568815.1). GTDB lineage: Bacteria > Pseudomonadota > Gammaproteobacteria > Burkholderiales > Burkholderiaceae_D > Undibacterium. The sequence goes on from NZ_JAKZHX010000002.1 coordinate 301,361, forward strand.
TTGAGAATAATAGGCAGCCAGGTCAGCGATATCCTGTTCAGTCAGACTACCAGCAATACCACGCATGGACGGGTGCTTGCGATCACCTTTTTGATAGGCTTTCAAGGCATTCTCAATGTATTTGGCCGACTGACCACCAATCATAGGCACCTGGTACACTTCAGGGAAAGTCGCTTTGTAGCCTGGGATAGCATGGCAACCAATGCACATGGCGATTTTCTTGTCAGCGGCATCTTTGGCATTACCAACTGGATCTGCTGCAGTAGCAGCTTGAGCGAGACTCGCCAGGGCGAGGAGTGCAAACAATTTTTTCATATTAGTGATTATTAATTTAGCTGGCAGATCAATAAATACAGTGTTTTGACATAACTCAGCATTTTAGCTGATTACGCCCGGATTTGCGTAAAAAACCTGGCAAATCCACTCTGTCTCAAGGCAAAAAAGCCGCATTGATGTGTTTGCCCTGTATAAAACTTACTCACTTTACATCCGGCTTCTAACAAAAAAAGAACAGCCGTTCACATGCCCCGTATTTCTGGCTTATACTCACCGACTGATACGACTGAGTCACTACAGTCTGCAAAGACCAACCCATTGCCAGTAAATACCTATGACGCAAACTCCCAACACTCTACGTTTTGAAGGCGCTGACAACTATGTCGCCACTGATGACCTGAAACTCGCCGTGAATGCAGCACTGAGCCTGCAACGTCCTCTGCTGATCAAGGGTGAACCTGGTACCGGCAAAACCATGCTGGCCGAAGAAGTCGCCGCAGCACTGAATATGCCGCTGATGCAATGGCATATCAAGTCGACGACCAAGGCCCAGCAAGGGCTGTATGAGTATGATGCCGTGTCACGTCTTCGTGATTCGCAACTGGGTGACGAGCGGGTCAAGGATATCCATAACTACATCGTCAAGGGCGTGCTCTGGCAGGCGTTTACAGCTGACGAACCGGTGGTCTTGCTCATTGATGAAATCGACAAGGCCGACATAGAATTCCCCAATGACTTATTGCGCGAACTCGACCGCATGGAGTTTTATGTTTATGAAACCCGCGAAATGGTACGCGCAAAACATCGGCCGCTCGTTATCATCACTTCAAACAACGAAAAGGAATTACCTGACGCCTTTTTGCGTCGCTGCTTCTTCCATTACATTAAGTTTCCAGACAAAGAAACGATGCAAAAAATCGTTGATGTCCATTTCCCAAAACTGAAATCCGATTTGCTGGCCCAGGCACTGCAGACCTTTTATGAGATTCGTGATGTGGCCGGACTGAAGAAAAAACCTTCAACCTCTGAGTTCATAGACTGGCTCAAGCTGTTGCTGGCCGAAGACATTCCGGCAGAAGCCATGCGCAGTAAGGACAATAAGGCTATCGTGCCGCCCTTGCATGGAGCTTTACTGAAAAATGAGCAGGACGTCCACCTGTTTGAACGCCTGGTATTCATGTCACGCACCAACCGCTGAAAAACCGTGCAATAGAAAATGGCGCTGCATTTTGCAGCGCCATTTTTATTGATAACGGCTGATGCGAGCCAATTTGGCAATCGGCTACTTACCTCTGTTGATTACTTCCTTTTATTGTGCCTGCTTTAGTTGTTCCAGGATTGCCGGATTTTCCAGTGTTGAAATATCCTGGGTAATTTCTTCCCCTTTTGCCAGAACACGCAGCAGGCGGCGCATGATTTTGCCTGAACGTGTTTTGGGCAGGTTGTCGCCAAAGCGGATTTCTTTAGGTTTGGCAATAGGGCCAATTTCTTTTGCCACCCAGTTGCGCAATTCCGTCGCGATCTGCTTGGCCTCATCACCGGTTGGACGTGTACGCTTCAGGACAACGAAGGCACAGATGGCTTCACCCGTAGTTTCATCGGGCTTGCCGACCACAGCTGCCTCAGCCACCAATGGATTGGCGACCAGTGCCGATTCAATTTCCATGGTACCCATACGATGGCCGGACACATTGAGCACGTCATCAATACGGCCCGTGATGGTGAAGTAGCCAGTATCTTTATTGCGTATCGCGCCATCCCCTGCCAGATAGACCTTGCCACCAAACTCTTCAGGAAAATAACTCTTCTTGAAACGCTCAGGATCACCCCAGATGGTACGTATCATAGAGGGCCATGGCCGTTTGACGACCAGGATACCGCCCTGCCCGTTAGGCAAATCGTGGCCGGTTTCATCCACAATCGCCGACATGATGCCTGGCAAAGGCAAGGTGCATGAACCAGGCACCAAAGGCGTTGCACCAGGCAATGGCGTCATCATGTGACCGCCGGTTTCTGTCTGCCAGAAGGTGTCAACTATCGGGCAGTTGGTGCGTCCGATGTTATTGTAGTACCACATCCAGGCTTCAGGATTGATGGGCTCGCCAACAGAGCCAAGCAAACGCAGCGATGAAAGATCATATTTGTTCGGGTGAATATTGGCGTCGCCATCAGCTGCCTTGATCAGGGAACGTATCGCTGTCGGCGCTGTGTAAAAGATGGTCGCCTTGTGTTTTTCTATCATGCTCCAGAAGCGACCAGCATTCGGGAAAGTCGGTATGCCTTCAAACACAATCTCGGTTGCACCAACTGCCAGCGGACCGTAAGTGATATAAGTATGACCGGTGACCCAGCCTATGTCAGCGGTACACCAGAACACATCGCTGGGTTTGATGTCAAACGTCCACTTCATGGTCAGGATGGCCCACAACAAGTAGCCGCCGGATGAATGCTGCACGCCCTTGGGCTTGCCGGTCGAACCTGACGTATAGAGGATAAACAGCGGGTGTTCGGCGCTGACCCACTCTGGCTCACATACGGCAGACTGCGCCGCGACCAGCTCATGCATCCACAAATCACGGCCAGCGGCGACATTGACATTGCCACCCGTGCGTTTATAGACGACAACATTTTTCACCTTTTCGCAATCGCCAAGGCCCAGCGCCTCATCAACGATGGCCTTGAGAGGCAGATGTTTGCCACCGCGCACCTGCTCGTCGGCAGTGATAACGGCAACGGCACCGACGTCAACGATACGTTCTTGCAGTGACTTGGCAGAAAAACCACCAAATACGACCGAATGCGTTGCGCCTATGCGTGCGCAAGCCTGCATGGCGACCACACCCTCTACCGACATGGGCATGTAAATGACAACACGATCCCCCTTGGTAATGCCCAGAGATTTCAAGCCATTGGCGAATTTGCAAACTTTTTCGTGCAACTCTTTATAGGTCACCTTGGTGACATCGCCCCCGTCCGATTCAAAGACCACTGCGACTTTATCAGCATTGCCGTTTTGCAGATTGACGTCCAGACAGTTGTAGGACACATTGAGCAAACCGTCTTCAAACCATTTGTACAAGGGAGCAGACGATTCATCCAGTATCTTGCTGAAATCTTTATGCCAATGCAGGTTTTCACGCGCCAGCCTGGCCCAGAAGCCTTCGTAATCCTGTTCTGCCTCCTTGCACAGGGCCTGATAAGCTTCCATGCTGGGGATGGCTGCGTTGGCGGCAAAAGCTGCCGACGGGTTAAAAATACGCGATTCGGTTTTGGTTTCGGCTTGCGCGGCATTGAGGTCAGACATGTGTATCTCCAACTTGTTATCGTTTGATTGAAATCTTTGGTAAGGCTTTAATGGCATTGAAGCCATGTTTTAAACAAAGCGAAAATGATTGTGCCCGAACAAATAGCTGTTTTTGCACCAATCTTCATACATTTTCCGGTGGAAAAATCAGACCACGAGAAAATTTTACAAGCAAACCTTAATCTTGGAGGCTTACTTAAGCCTTACGGTTGCCATTATGGAAAATGATACCACAAAGATACCATTACATCTCCACTATGCACCAAGCAAACAGGCGCGGGTACACGATTTGGCCTTGCACATGTAAAATGTCGCTTTGCGTTTCAACACAGCTATTGTTTGCCCCAAGATTGCGACCATGTCAAAACCAGAATCTTCATCAAAACTGTCTCCACTTGCCAATCTCATTTTTTTCAGCCGCTGGTTGCAACTACCACTTTATCTCGGTTTGATACTTGCGCAATGCGTTTATGTATTTCATTTCTGGGTTGAACTGACAGATCTGATCGGCGCTGCCATGGGCAATGAATCAGCACTGAAGCATATCCTGGATGCGGTCTCCACCAGCGGCAGCAGACCCAGCAAGCTGACAGAAACCACCATCATGCTGGTCGTGCTTGGCCTGATCGACGTTGTCATGATATCCAACCTGTTGATCATGGTCATTATTGGCGGTTATGAGACTTTTGTGTCCCGTCTTGGCCTTGATGGGCATCCAGACCAGCCAGAATGGCTGTCCCACGTCAACGCATCTGTATTGAAAGTCAAACTGGCAATGGCGATTATCGGCATCTCGTCGATTCATCTGTTGAAAACCTTTATCAATGCCGGCAACTATGGAGGCGACGTGATACTTGCCCAGACTGGCATTCATCTGGTGTTTTTGTTATCCGCCCTGGCTATTGCACATTGTGACCGCATCATGACTGACACCGCGCAAGCTGCCGGTAAGCATTGACAGCTACACTTTAAGCTTTGCATGACAACCTCCGATATTGCCATGCAGCGCATGCAGGTCTGATCACTTAATTTCTGTAATTTGTATTTCAGATAAATTTTAAGCATTTTCAAGCAATACCCCGTTTTTTTCACTTAGCCCAGAGCCAAATCATGACAGTCATCAAGCAAGACGATCTGATCGAATCCGTAGCCGCCGCGCTGCAATACATCAGCTTCTATCACCCGGCCGACTATATCGCCCATCTGGCACGCGCCTACGAGGCCGAGCAAAGCCCGGCTGCCAAAGATGCGATTGCACAAATCCTGACCAATTCACGCATGTGTGCCGAAGGCCGTCGCCCTATCTGCCAGGACACCGGCATTGTCAACGTCTTCCTGACCATAGGCATGGGTGTGCGTTTTGAAGGTTTTAGCGGCTCCATCATTGATGCCGTCAATGAAGGTGTTCGCCGTGGCTATAACAATCCGGACAACAAACTGCGTGCCTCCATTGTTGCCGACCCGCATTTCGAGCGTAAAAATACCAAGGACAACACACCAGCCGTGGTGCATATGGAACTGGTGCCAGGCAATACGGTTGATGTAAAGATTGCAGCCAAAGGCGGCGGTTCCGAGAACAAGACCAAGTTTGTCATGCTTAACCCATCCGATTCGCTGGTTGACTGGGTCATGAAGACCGTGCCCACCATGGGTGCCGGCTGGTGCCCGCCAGGCATGTTGGGCATAGGTATAGGCGGTACGGCAGAAAAAGCCATGTTGATGGCAAAAGAGTCCTTGATGGAGGACATCGACATGTATGAACTGAAGCAGCGCGGCCCGCAAAACAAGACTGAAGAACTGCGTATAGAACTGTGCGACAAGATCAATGCACTTGGCATCGGCGCACAAGGCCTGGGTGGGTTGACAACCGTGCTTGACGTCAAGATCAATATGTACCCTACACATGCCGCCTCCAAACCAGTTGCCATGATCCCCAATTGTGCAGCAACCCGCCACGCTCATTTCGTTCTTGATGGGTCAGGCCCCAGCTATATTGAGCCACCAAAACTGTCTGACTGGCCAGATGTACAGTGGACTGCTGATACTGAGAAATCAAAACGCGTCGACCTCAACACCCTGACCAAAGAAGAAGTCGCCTCCTGGACGCCAGGCCAGACCTTGCTGCTCAATGGCAAAATGCTGACAGGTCGCGATGCAGCCCACAAACGTATCCAGGACATGCTGGCCAAAGGCGAACAATTGCCTGTCGACTTCACCAATCGCGTTATCTATTATGTTGGCCCGGTTGACCCGGTACGCGACGAAGCCGTTGGCCCTGCTGGCCCGACCACAGCCACTCGCATGGACAAGTTCACAGACATGATGCTGGAAAAAACCGGATTGATTTCCATGATAGGCAAGGCTGAGCGTGGTCCAGTAGCGATTGAATCAATCAAGAAACATCAGTCAGCTTATCTGATGGCTGTTGGTGGTGCGGCTTACCTGGTATCGAAGGCAATCAAGTCCGCAACGGTCGTCGGCTTTGCCGACCTGGGCATGGAAGCAATCTATGAATTTGACGTGGTTGACATGCCTGTGACAGTTGCCGTCGATTCAAACGGCACGTCTGTTCACAATACCGGCCCCAAAGAATGGCAGGCGAAGATAGGCATCATCCCTGTCAGCGCATCCTGATTGAATAAACAGATACTCCTACATCCATATGACACCTGATCGTTCAGCTCCTGTAGGGGTATTTGATTCAGGCATCGGCGGCCTCTCCGTGCTACAGCATATACGCCAGATACTGCCACATGAATCGCTGTTATACGTGGCCGATGCCGGCTACACGCCGTATGGTGACAAACCGGCATCACTGATACTGGAACGCAGTATAGCCGTCACCGAATTGCTGCTCAGTCAGGGCATTAAGGCATTGGTGGTCGCCTGCAATACCGCAACTGCCTCTGCCATCAAGCATTTGCGTGAACGTTACCCGGAGCTGATCATTATTGGCATGGAACCTGGATTAAAACCGGCAACACAAATCAGCAAGACGGGAAAAGTCGGCGTGCTGGCAACCCGCTCAACGTTGCAAAGTGAAAAATACTTACAACTCAGTACACAGCTAAGCGCAGAAACCGGTATTCAGTTTATTCCCCAAGCCTGCGTAGGGCTGGTAGATCAGATAGAAAAACTGGACCCGTCATCGGCAATACACATCCGCCAGTTACTGGATGAATACATTCCTCCCCTGCTTGAGACCAATGTTGACACCCTGGTACTGGGATGTACACACTACCCCTTTGTCGCAGATTTCATCACCGAAATTACAGAAAAACATAAAGGCAACCTTCCGGCCATACAATTGATCGATACAGGTCGCGCCGTGGCCTTGCATTTAAAAGGTCTGCTAATGAAGCACGCGTTGGCCAGCGAGATGAAGACAGCGCCGCCGTTGATCGCCTATTCAAGCGGCTCAGTTAAAAGACTGCAGGATGCTTGCAGGCATTATTTGAATTTGACAGACGATCAGTTCACAATTGCAAGCACAACCGGCCTGGTTTGAGTCAAATCCAAATTCCAGCATTTGCTACAAATATTTAATTAGGAGTCCTTTACATTATTGGATTTCTGATTAATAATGATTGCATGAAAAAACCTCATACCGATCCGTGGACAGAAACACCGGCAACCAGCGAACGTATACTTGATGCGATTGCCAGGATAGCCGCGGTGTTGCGATCAGGTACGTGGCAATTCGCTACAGCTGAAGGCTTGAATCCCACCCAGATCGACATTCTTGAGATGTTGCGCACCCACAAGGCAGGGGTACGTTTGTCATGGATAGCAGAACAACTTGGGGTCAGCACAGCCAGCGCCAGCGATTCGGTCAGTTCACTGGTACAAAAAGGTTTGCTTGAAAAGACCAGGGCCGTTGATGATGGTCGCGCCATTGCGCTGCGTCTGACAGATCAGGGTCTGGCAACGGCAGGCAAGATTACCGGGGCAACCGGCTTTGCCAGCGCGGCAATTGCACAGATGTCGCCAGAAGCACAAGAGACCATCTTTACCAGCCTGCTCAATCTGATCGGTAAATTACAGCAGTCAGACCAGTTTCCGGAGATTCGTGCCTGCGTCACTTGCGCGCATTTCCGCGCCAATCATCATGCAGATGTCATTGCTCCGCATCACTGCGCTCTGGTCAACGCACCTTTGAGAAAAGAGCAGTTACGCCTTGATTGTCCCGAACACCAGCAAGCTATTGGCAGTGCAGTACGCAATAACTGGAAAAAAATTGAAATGCGATAATTTGCACTTTTTTTTTAACTATTTTAATTAGGATTCCTAATTATATTAAGCTCTAGCAGATGTCCTGGCTTTGGCATCTGCTAATAGGTCAATGTCAACAAAGCCGAACATTTAAAAAAGGAAGATCATGAAACGCAAGATACAGCACCTGGCCTTTAGTCTGTCCCTCGCCTGTCTGGCGCAAACCGTCCACGCACATGACCACACGCATACAGGTGGCATCCAGAGTCAGGCAAATAAGAAAATCATGGCCGATTTCGATATTTTCCATACCAAGATCACGACGGAGGAGAATATAGCGATATTTCACGTCGCCGTATCAGGCAAGGCAGGGAAAACCAAGCCATCCAAGTCAGGCAAACTCGCTGGCAGCTCCGTTTTTTCTTACGTTTGGCCGACCACACTTGATCCCTCTGTCGTTGGTTTTGAAGCCAAGAGTGGCATTCTTGCCTTTGCAGTCACTTCGCATCCGGATTTTGATGACACACCCTTGTTTGATGAAAATGGTGACGGCGATCCCAATAACGATGGTGACGTCTGGCACTCTCATTGGGTAGTCCTGCAACCGGACCAGGCTTGTGGCAAAGACGCTTTGAAGGTGGTCGATATTCCTGAAGGCAGCAAACCACGCCTGCCCAAAACCTGGCCTGGTTTGCCCATTCTGATCGACAGCCCCGGCTGGAGCCCGCACTTTAAAGGCAACACCCTGGAAGTACGTGTGCCCTTTGATGATATCGACACCATCAAAACAGCCGGCTTTGACGGTGTCACAGCCGTATTGCGTGTCAATGCCAGCATGCATGCCCCACTACTTTGCGTAGCAAATGTGTACAAAGTCGCTTCAGGCAATCTTAGCCTGCCAGGCAAATTCAATCAATAAACTACCCGCAGTCCATTTTAAAAGAAAGGAAACATATGTCTCACGTTCAACTGATCAATCCTCAAGAAGCCAGCAATGATCGTCAAACCATCCTGAATGAAATTCATGCCGCCTTTGGCGCGACACCAAACATGTTCCGTGCAGTTGCCAATTCGACTGCTGCGCTCAAAAGCATGTGGTCTGCATTTGGCGCCCTTGGTGGAGGATGCATTCCGGCAAAACTGGGAGAACAGATTGCCGTGGCAATAGCAAACCAGAACCAATGCGAATATTGCCTGGCAGCGCACACGGTCTTGGGGCAAAAAGCCGGGGCCAGCGCTGAAGAGATGGCAGCTGCAAAAGATGGGTCATCCGCAGATTTAAAAACTGATGCGGCGCTCAAATTTGTATTGAAGGTTGTCACCCGGCGTGCCCAGGTCAGCAAGGATGATATCGATAGCCTGCGGCAGGCCGGATATGGCGATGAGCACATTGTGGAAATACTGGCTCATGTGGCACTGAACCTCTACACCAACTATATCAACGTCGCACTTGATGTTCCTGTGGACTTTCCCAAAGTCCGCTTAAGCACTGCAGCCCGTTAGTTTCGACCAGCCTGAATCAACAGGGATGCGGTGTCTGCCCCCCTGTTGATGCATGAGATAAAAGTAGCATGAAAGTGAGATAAAACATGTACCCTAACCATACTCCTGCCCCCGAGCTCATCACCTCGGAGTGGCTCAATAGCAGTACCTCTGTCAGTCTGAAATCCTTGCGCGGTAAAGTCATTTTTTTGTATTGCTTCCAAATGCTTTGCCCTGCCTGTGTCTCGCATGGATTACCTCAGGCATTGCGCGCGGCAGGCACGTTCCCCAAGCAAGATGTAGTCGTCATTGGTCTGCATACTGTCTTTGAACATCATCAGGCAATGAATAAAACCGCCTTGCAGGCTTTTCTTCACGAATATAGGGTCACCTTCCCTGTCGGCATAGACATGCCCCAGCAGGCCAGCGGCGTTCCCTTGAGCATGCAGCAACTTGGTCTGCGCGGCACACCCAGCCTGCTGCTGATAGACAGGGATGGAAAAGTACGACTACATCATTTTGGCATTATTGATGACATGAAATTGGGCCACATCATTGGTCAGCTCGTGGCAGAAAAGACCACCAACGGCACGGGCACATCCACAATTAAAGACGAACAGAATCTTGCAACCAGCAAAAGCGAAACGTCAACAACATGCAGTGATCTGTCTTGCCGATTGGATTAAAGCGGCGGCTTCTGCCCTGTCACTGGCAAAAACCGTGTCGGGCACTATGTTACGTATCCGTTTTTATGGTTTGAACGATGCTGCAATGCGTTTTGTAGCATCATCATATCTGGCCTTACCTGCTATGGCATAAGTCCAGTGAAATATGCTGCACCAGTTACCGTCGGTCAGCAGCTTGTCGTAGAAGATCTTGTTACCCACGGTACCGGAAATAACGGCAAACGATTTTCCCTTGGCGCGATAACTGACTTGCCCACCCACCTTGTTTTTTTCCTTTTCTGCTCTTGCCAGAAACGTGGATGCAGTAGTATCCCACCCCTCTATGCAGGCACGCGCATAGACGCGTAATTCGGCGTCATCATTTGCCGACAGGAATACCTGGCCATCACCATTCGCCGCCTCGCCCTGAGGTAGCAGATAATCAGGATAGTCGATAACATAGCCATAACGCTTATTGACGTAAGTCTGATATACGGTCTCAGCACTGACCGCCACGCTCAATAAGCATAACGGCAGCAGAAGAAAAAATTTGCGTATAGTCTGGTTCATTAACTGCCCATCAAAAAACAAACCCCTCGCTTCCATGACAGAAGCGAGGGGGGGACAACTTGATACTGTTAAGCCAGGACTGCCGCTATCGCGCTGGCAGTTGCCTCGACATTACCGGTATTGAGGCCGGCAACGCACATACGGCCAGAACGTACCAGATATACACCAAACTCCTCTTTCAGACGGTCACATTGCTCGGCTGTCAGTCCGGTATAGCTGAACATGCCGCGCTGTGTCAGGAAGTAGCTGAAATCGCGACCTGGCAACTTGGCACTGAGTACCTCATGCAGTTTACGACGCATCAGTTGAATACGGTCACGCATGGCGACCACTTCTGCTTCCCACATGGGGCGCAGTTCCGGGTCAGACAGGACACGTGCCACCAATTGACCACCGTGCAGGGGCGGGTTGGAGTAATTGCGACGGATGGTCGCCTTCATCTGGCCCAATACATTGACTGCCTGTGCTGCATCAGGGCAAACCACGCTCAGTGCGCCACAACGTTCACCGTACAGGCTCATGCTCTTGGAGAAGGAATTGGCAACGAAGAAGCTCAGCCCTTCATCAGCCAGCAAACGTACAGCAAAAGCATCCTCAACAATACCGTCACCATAACCCTGATAAGCCAGGTCCAGGAAGGCAATCAGCTCACGCTCTTTCAGTACTGGCACCAGTTGCTGCCATTGTGTCTGTGTCAGATCGACACCAGTCGGGTTGTGGCAGCAGGCATGCAGCAGGACGATGCTTTTCTTTTCTGCGGATTTCAAGGTTTCCAGCATGGCATCAAAACGCAAACCACCAGTCGCTGCATCATAGTAGAGATAAGTCTTGACTGTCAGTCCGCAACCCTCAAATACTGCCCTGTGATTGTCCCAGGTCGGATCGCTGACCAGCATGGTCGACTGAGGGAAGTAACGTTTGATGAAATCGCCACCCACTTTCAGGCCGCCACTTGAGCCGACCGATTGTATGGTCACGACACGACCTGCCTTGACGGCAGCATTATCAGCGCCAAACAGGAGTTCCTGCACAGCCGTGCGGAAATTTGCTGCGCCTTCCATTGGCAGGTAAGGACGGGCACCCGCTTCGGCAACCACCTTGTGCTCAGCCGCACGTACGGAAGGCAGCATGGGAATCTTGCCTGCATCATCAAAGTAAATACCAATGGACAAATTGATCTTGTTGGTGCGCGGGTCTTTACCAAAAGCCTCGTTCAGGGACAAGATAGGATCGCCAGGATAGGCTTCGACGTGCTGAAACATGATAGAACTCCAGATGGGTTGGACTTAAAATCAAAGCAGCATGGTCAGCAAATTATTTCAATCAGGAAACAAATTGCAATAAACCCATGCGTCAAACCTCTATTGTGACACATGCGGGCAAAAATTTAAGATACAGGTCTGCTAGGTGTGTAGAACAAACTGTATATAAAACCCTAAATCAACCTCAAAATTCCGTATCCCCACAACACGAGACATAAAAAATGCCGCCACTGCATGGGCAATGGCGGCATTCAGTGGCAAAACGACAATCAATGGCCGTGAGAATGGGTTTCTGCTTCCACCGGCATGCCGTTACCGCTTTTCCCCTCGAAGAAGAAAGGTTTCCGGGCTTTGACTCCTTTGCCGATTTCATTCATGCTGGCAGATTCGTAAAGCCGACCATTCAACATCACCTGACTGACACGATCTGACTGCCGTATATCTTTCAGGACATCGCCATCAACGATGATCAAATCAGCCAGCTTGCCCGCTTCCAGTGAGCCGATGTCTTTATCCAGCCCCAGGTAGCGTGCACCGTTGATGGTGGCGCTGCGCAAGGCTTCCATCGGCGTCATGCCGCCTTTGACCAGGGTCCAGAGTTCCCAGTGGGCGGCCAGTCCTTCACGTTGACCGTGTGCCCCCAGGTTGACTGGCACACCTGCACGTTGCAGTTCGGTAGCCGCCTTGGCAACCTTGATGACGTTATAGTCTTCTTCTGGCGCCAGCTCCCTGCGTACACTGCGTGGCTCCAGCACAGAACGTGGCACGTATTTTGACAACAAGGGGTGCTTCCAGACATCCATGTGGGCATACCAGTAATGTTCGCCGTCAAGCCCACCGTAAGCCACACCCAGTGTCGGTGTGTAACCTACCTGGGTCTGTGACCACAATTGTTTGACGTCGTCATAGACTTTCTCCACAGGCAAGGCATGTTCGACACCAGTATGCCCATCGACAACCATGCTCATATTTGTCTGGAACAAAGAGCCACCTTCAGGTACGACCATCATGCCAGTCTGGCGGGCCGCTTCCAGGACTTGCTGGCGTTGTTCGCGACGAGGCTGGTTGTAGCTCTTGACAGAGATGGCGCCGGCTGCCTTCAAACGCTTGAGGTGGGTCAGCGCATCATCAAGATTATTGATGACCGCGGAGAAATTGCCCTTGGCACCATAGAGTATGGTGCCGGTTGAATAAATGCGCGGACCGACTACCAGGCCGGCTTTCTGCAATTCACTTTGGGTAAATATTTCGCCGGTATCATTTGACGGATCATGAATGGTCGTCACGCCAAATGCCAGGGAAGCATAATTGACCCAGCTTTGCTGGGGGATGATACCGCCCTCACCCATTCCGCCGTGCCAGTGTACGTCGACCAGTCCTGGTAGTACAGTCTTGCCTTTGGCGTCAATCAGCGTGGCGCCAGCGGGTATGGCGACATCGCTTGCCTTGCCTACGGCCACAATGCGATTGTCCTTCACCACAATGCGACCGTCTTCGATGACTTCGTCAGATTTCATGGTGACGATCCTGGCGCCGGAAATCACGGTATATCCAGCAGGTTTGTCAGCGGCCTGACGGAAACCGATTTTCACACCCTGCTCTGCAACCTTGGGCAATTCTGCCGGCGCACCGGGCACAAAAGCAAAAGCATCTTTCAAATCGCGACTGAACAGTTCATCACCCAAAGAGAAGTATATGCGTTTGCTGTCGCCTGACCAGTGCAGGTATTGCCCTGCATTGACATCGAGTTGTTTCACCGGCAGTGCATCCATCTTCTGGCCGATGGTGACAGCCTTGCCTGCCAAAGGCAGAGGCGTCACAAAGGCATGGTAGCGCTCACCAAATGCCAACCATTCACCGTCAGGTGAAATCGCAAACTCGCCGGCAAATTCACTCTTGGCAACTGCCTGCTCAGGCTTGCCGTCCAGCGACAACCGCACAAGAGAGGTAGTCCAGTCGACTTCGCCTGTGTACTGCGTGCGGGTTACATAGACTGCCTGCCCATCTTTGCCGAATTGTGGTGCGCTCCCCTCTTCCGTCAACAACCTGGGTTCGGATCTGCCATCCACGCTCGCCAAAAACACGCCGGTATCCATGCTATACCAGGGGCTGGTGAGGTATCCCCCCTTTGCTTTCACGTAAGCCACCTGCCTGCCATCCGGTGAAAACCTTGCCTGCATATATTTGCCCGGGACCCTGGTGACGATGGTTTCCTTGCCAGTGCTGAGCTCCACCATTCTCACTGCACCGAGTTTTTCATCATTCCAGCTGCTGAATACCACAAACTTTCCGTCACGGGAAAAACTGGGGAAGAATTCAAAATGTGTATTTTGCGTTGTCAAGCGACGTGGCGTGCCGTTTGGCATATCCTTGACATAGACATGGCCCAGGGCCGAATACACCACTTTATCCCCCTGCGGTGCCACATTTACCCAGCGCAACTGGTGCACATCAAACTGGTCGGGCGCAACTTCATGTGGAAAACGCAAGGCGGACCGCACTTCACGCGTATCTTTGACGTGAAACGGAACATCAACAGCCTTTTGTGCAAAAGGGTCCAGTCTCCAGATTTTACCCTTGGCCCAGACGACGATTTCCTTGCTGCCCGGCATCCAGGTGAAAGCCGGATACACACCCTGTATGGCCCAGGCTTCCTGCATGTCCCGTTCCAATTCTGGCCAGGCAACCGTTTCTTCACCTGTCTGCAGGTTTTTCAGGAACAGGGTCGACTGGTTGCGGATTCTGCGTACAAATGCCAGATATTTGCCGTCAGGCGATGGTACGGGGCGAACTGCACCACCCGGCCCGCTGACGATGGACTTGACTTTGCCATCCTGTAAATCACGCCGGAAAATCTGGTACACCTGCCCATTGCTATCCTTATTGTATTCAAAGGATGTACCTGGAGTCGTATCCTGAGAGTAGTACACATAGCGACCATCTGGCGAAAACGCCGGTTCACCAAGGTCTTTTTGCCAGTTTGGTTTTTCATTCAATTGCACACCGGTACCACCGCTCTGGTGATACAACCAGATTTCACCTGAGCCCAGGGAACGTGTACCGGTATAGTGCTTGCGGGCAGCAATGTATTGACCATTGGGATGCCAGACCGGGTTGTTCAGCAGGCGAAAATCTTCCTTGCTGACAGCGTGGGGATTGCTGCCATCGGCATTCATGACCCAGATATTGTCGCCACCACCAGCATCTGACATATAGGCAATCTGTTTACCATCAGGGGAAAAGCGTGCCTGCATTTCCCAGGCAAGAGAATGCGTCAGCGCCTTTGCTTCACCGCCTTCAATAGGCAAGGTATACAAATCACCGAGCAGGTCGAATACGATCTGTTTGCCGTCAGGGCTGACATCCACACTCATCCAGGTACCGCTGGACGTGTCAATATTAACGATCTTGCTTTCACCTGGGGGATGGTTAACATCCCATTTCTTTTTCTCGGCATCCGGTTTTGTAACAGGTTCGGCGGCCATTGCCGGAAAGCAGAGCATGACGGCACATGCCAGCGGCACTAGTCGTGAAATAAGCATTTTATTTTTCCCTTGATTTTTATGTTATTTGCAATTTTCACTGTCACGATGAGGTGTCAAGGTTTGCAGTGAACGGTAGGATATCAGCCTCCCCGGGCTAAGACGGGTCATGACACAAAAAGTTCCGGCTACTGTACGCGTGGAACAGGCGAGCAGAATGCGTCAATTGCAACAAAGCGACCCGACATAGTCGTTGAATCTGCCGTTCATCAGGTATGATTTGAGCAATCCTATTTTGTCTGCAATCATGAATTTATTTGCCACAGAAGACGAAGTAAGCCAGCTTGAAGACAGGCTATTGTCTGCCCAGGGGCTGGACAGGTTCTTTACTGAATTGGCATTGGCCTGGCACCTCAGGCAAAGGGATAGCCGGCGGGCGTCAACATTGACCATGGCTGCGCTGGCGCACCTGACCGAACTTGATGCACCAGAAACCCTGCGGCGGCAATGCTATGCCCGACTCTGCCTGATCAGGGCTGAAATAGCCGCCCTGTTTTGCGATCTTGTCAATGCAGAACATTTTTTGGCTGAGGGTACGGCCATATTCACCGACATCAACGATATTATCGGCCTGGGCGACGCCAGCCTGAGCGATGCAGCGCTAGCCCTGGAACATGGCGATGCACAACGCGAAGCACGTGCCTGTGCAACGGCAGCGGGATGGTATGCCAGGGCCAATGATGGTCTGCGCCTTGCCATTGCAGACTCGTGGGCTATTTATGAGCTGGCCTTTTACGAACCGATGGCTGCGTCAGTCAGGCATGCCGCTTTTGCCCACTCACATGCTCAACAGCATATGGATCATCCGGCTGTCGCTGCCCATCTATATGCGGCGATGGGGGTTGTACAAGGCAGACGCGAACCTGCCCGTGCATCTGTGCATTACCTGCAAGCCAGTGATTTTGCACGTCAGGCCGGTATGATCAGGCTGGCAATCATTTCAGCAGGCAATTCTGGCGAATCCATGCAAACAGTTGGTGACCTGGATGGCGCTGCCGGCGTCTTTGACTGGGCTGCCGAACGGGCGCATGACACCGAATGGCCTGCCCTGGTCGGCTATGCCATGTCACATCTTGGCAGCCTGTTACGCCAGCTTGGTCAGCTTGACCGCAGCCAAAAGATGCTGGAAGAAGCACTCAATGGCTTTTCCAAAACACCCGGTGGCATCAATAAGGCCATCGTCTATGCAGAACTGGCGGAATGTCTGCTTTTACAGGGAGAAACAGCAAAATCCATATCCGCTTTCAATGAAGCAATCACCCTGTTCCGCGCAGCCCACTCCATGGACGACCTGCCGCAGGCATTGATACGCTATGCACGAGCCTTGTCGATCGCTGGTGATGCGCAGGCCGCGCTGGCAGCCATAGCAGAAGCCAAAACACTGATACAACAGCACCAGTTTACTGCTTTGGGTGTGACGTTAAACCAGACTCTGGCAGAGATACATGCGCGTCATACTGTCACCTTGCCTGAGCACATGAGCGCCCCGAACGCCATTATTTACTATCTGGAAGAATCCCTGCAGACTGGCGAAATGACAGAAGGCTGGCAAGCCAGTACAGAATTGCTGATGGCCTTAAGTGATGCCTGGGCCGGTGTCGGCGATACAGCCATCGCCCTGCACTACGCACGCAAAGCCATACTGGCTGAGCAACAGGAGAGCAAACGGCAGGCAAACAACCGCACTGCCATGGCCCAGGTCAGGCATGAAACTGAATTGATACGGGCAGAGGCAGAACAGCATCGCCTGATCGCCGCATCAGAAGCAAGACGAGCGACCAGCCTGCAGGAAGCAAGCGCCACTCTGGAAAGACTGGGAAAAATTGGTCAGCAAATCACCTCCAACCTGGACCCCGAAGCTGTTTTTGAAGCCATACATTTTCATTTAAAGGACCTGCTTGATGCCACGACCTTCATCATTTACATGTTGTCTGAAGATGGACAAACCCTGACACAGGCTTTTGGCATAGAAGAAAACCTGCCTCATCCCTATCATGAAGTTGCCCTGCATGATCCCAGGGCATCAAGTGCAAGATGCGTGCGTGAACGGCGAGAAATAAAACTGGAACTCAAACCGGACAATGACTTCCCGGTGGTGGAAAATACCCTGGAAACACTGAGCCTGTTGTTTGCACCGCTCAGTATTGGTGACCGTATATTGGGGGTAATGAGCATACAGACGCCGCGAGAACGCGCCTATGGTGAACGTGAGTGCATGATTTTTCGCAGTCTGTGTGCTTATGGGGCGATTGCACTTGATAATGCCAATGCCTATCGGGAATTGCGACTGACCCAGCAACAACTGGAAGCTGCCAGCATAACAGAGAGACAGGCACGAAAAAAAGCTGAGGACGCCACCCGACTCAAGAGCGAATTCCTGGCTAATATGAGCCATGAAATCCGCACACCCATGAATGCCGTCATTGGCCTGGCCCATCTGGCTTTACAGACGCGACTGACACCCAAGCAGTACGATTACCTGAGCAAGATACATCATGCTGGCGCATCCTTGCTGGGCATCATCAATGACATCCTGGATTTTTCAAAAATAGAAGCAGGCATGCTAGATGTTGAGCACATTTCATTTCTTTTGTCAGATGTACTCAACAGTGTTTCAACCATCACCGGCCAGAAGGCCATGGAAAAACAGATTGCCTATATCTTCCATGTCGCGCCCGACGTTCCGCCGAAGCTGCACGGTGATCCCCTGCGTCTGGGCCAAGTATTGATCAACCTGGTCAATAATGCAGTCAAATTTACACCTGCAGGTGGTGAAATTGAAGTCAGCATTCATTGTCTGGAACATTCAACCGCTACCGCGCGCCTCCGTTTTTCTGTGCGCGACACAGGAATAGGAATGTCCGAAGAGGAACAGCGCCATCTGTTCCAGCCATTTACACAGGCCGATGGTTCCACAACACGCAAATATGGCGGGACCGGGCTGGGCTTATCAATTTCGCGCAGGCTGGTTGAATTAATGGGCGGCACTATCGAGGTCAGCAGCATGAAGACCAAAGGTTCAACCTTTTCTTTCGAACTGGCATTGGCAATAGATCACAGTACAGTAGGGCATCACCAGCAAAATCAGTTTGTGCACAGTATGGCAAACAGCGGAATGCAAACACGACGTCACGCTGGCCGACGCGTCTTGCTGGCCGAAGACAATCCCATTAACCAGCAGATTGCCCTGGAACTGCTCAGCATGCTCGGTATTGATGTGGACATAGCGGAGAACGGTGAAGAAGCACTACGTCTGATCATGGCGGCACAGACAGGATATTACGCCATGATACTAATGGATTTACAAATGCCTGTCATGGATGGGCATGAAGCAGCAGCACAGATACGGCAAGACAGGCGTTTTGATACTATCCCTATTATTGCCCTGACCGCACATGCCGTCGGTGATATACGTGAACGCTGCATGCGCGAAGGCATGCAGGATTACCTGACCAAGCCAGTGCAACCAGAAGCTCTGTTCAACATCGTGACGCGTTGGCTGGCTATCACCAATGAGGCAACGGATACAGAACAGCCTGGCAGCAGCGACGCTGATGAAACCGCGCCAGGATTACCACAGTCAGATGAACTCGATATGGTATTGGGCCTGCATTACATGGGTGGGCGCCATGACTTTTACCTGAGCACGCTCGACCGTTTTCAGCAGAGTCAGGCCAATTCTCTGTCTGAACTCAGGCGATTGACAAACATCAAGGACTTCCATAATGCTGAAAGATTAAGCCATACTCTGAAAGGCCTGGCCGGCAGCATAGGCGCAACAAAATTACAAAGAATCGCAGGTGAGCTCGAATATGCATTATCAAAAGAAGCTGCTTATCCGAATGCCCCCTCAAACGTGCTCCCTCAGTTACTGGAACAGCTTGATGCTTCGCTAAATGCGGTGCTCAATGAAATTGGCGATTATTTACCAAAGAATTCGCCAATTAAAACCGAATCCCTATTAAATGCCACCGAGGCCAAAACAATCCTGGACTCACTACGTAATCTGTTACTGGACTACGATGGTGAAGCACAGACCCTGTTTGAAGAGCAGCAATCGGCCATTGCCAGTCAACTGAGTTATGCAGACATGGCACAACTGAGACAATTCATGCATGAGTTTGAATTTGATGCCGCCGCCAATCTGCTGGTCAGGCAATGAAAACACTGACTGACCAGCAACCCGGTATTAAATGACCTGCATTTCTTTTAAACTGACAATTCTGTCCGCAGTACATCCCCAGTCTTTCAAAATCTCTTCGCTATGCTGACCTGGCGCTGCTGGCGGCATGCTGATTTCTGGGTGAGTCCGGCTAAAGCGTGGCGCAGGCACAGGTTGCACTATGCCGTCAAGCTGGGTAAAGCTATTACGCGCCTGATTGTGTGGATGTGCAGGTGCTTCCTGCATGTCGAGAACAGGAGCAAAACAGATGTCCGTGCCCTCCATCAATTCACACCATTGTTGCCGGGTTCTGGTCTTGAACAGGGTCGTGAATTTTTCTTTCAGTTCTGGCCATTTGCTACTGTCCATTTGCGCATCAAATGCCGGGTCGGCAATTTCTGCACGCTGCAATAACAAGGCATAGAATTGCGGCTCTATCGCACCTATCGAGATGTATTTACCATCTGCGCAGACATAACAGTCATAAAAATGCGCACCGCCATCAAGCATATTTGCTGAACGCTGCTCTGTCCAGGCACCGAAAGCACGAAAGCCGTATATCATCGCCCCCAGCAGGGCAGAACCCTCTACCATCGCGGCATCCACTACCTGACCCTTGCCAGAGCTACGTGCTTCCAGGGCGGCACAGACAACCCCAAAGGCCAGCATCATTGCGCCACCGCCAAAGTCTCCGACCAGATTCAAGGGAGGGGCTGGCGGACTATCGGCACGCCCCATGGCATGCAACATGCCGCTGAGGGCAACATAATTGATGTCATGCCCTGCCGCCTGCGCCAGAGGGCCATCCTGTCCCCAACCGGTAATTCTGCCAAATACCAGAGCAGGATTTTCCTGCATGCAAACGTCAGGGCTCAAACCCAGTCTTTCCATCACCCCCGGGCGGAAACCCTCAAGCAAGATATCGGCTTTGCCGACCAGGTCAAGCAAGACCTTCCTTGCCTCGGGATGCTTCAGGTCCAGTGCCAGTGAGCGTCGCCCTCTAGCCATCACATCAAATTTTGTACCTAGCATGGGAAAGGGGGTTTTATTACCAGGCACCGCTTTGCGATCTATGCGTATTACCTCTGCTCCCATGTCAGCCAGCATCATGGCAGCAAACGGACATGGCCCCAGGCCCACCATCTCTATGACACGTATTCCTTTTAATGGTCCAGTCATCTGTTTCCCTGATCACAAATTTCTTGAAATGATTTCCTTCATGATTTCATTGGCGCCGCCATAAATGCGCTGTACCCGGGCATCGACATACATTTGCGCGATCGGGTATTCCATCATGTAGCCGTAACCACCAAATAGCTGCAAGCATTGGTCGATCACCTTGCATTGCAGGTCAGATATCCAATACTTGGCCATTGATGCCAGCTCGGTATTCATACGCCCTTCCATCATGTCGACAATACAGCGATCGATGAAGGTGCGCGCTATGGTAGCTTCAGTCTTGATTTCTGCCAGGACAAAGCGGGTATTCTGCATCTCTATCAGCGCTTGCCCAAAAGCCTTGCGCTCACGGGTATAGTCTATCGTCAGCTGCAAGGCGCGCTCTATCGCTGCCACACCGGACACACCAAGAATCGTCCTTTCATAAGGCAGCTCTGTCATCAATTGTGTGAAGCCTTTGCCTTCAACACCGCCAAGCACGCTGGCGACAGGCACACGCACATCATCAAAAAACAGCTCGCAGGTATCCTGTCCTTTCTGGCCGATTTTTTCCAGTATGCGCCCTACTCTATAGCCTGGCTGTTCCCTGGTCTCGACCAGGATCAATGACACACCTTTGGCACCGGCTTCCGGGTCGGTCTTGGCCACCACCACGACCAGGTCAGCCATGTAGCCATTGGAGATGAAAATTTTCGAGCCGTTGATAACGTAATCATCTCCCTCGCGCCTGGCTGTCGTGCGTATGCCTTTCAGGTCAGAACCGGCCCCGGGTTCCGACATGGCAATAGCCGCAATCATTTCACCACTGGCCAGCTTGGGCAGGTAGTTCAGTTTTTGCTCTTGCGTCCCCTGGTTCAGTATGTAGTGAGCAACAATGGCATGTACATGTATGCCAAAAGCCATGTCGCCGGCATATGTCAACTCCTCAAAAACCACGGACTGATGTGCAAAACTGCCACCTGAACCACCATATTCGTCAGGTATATCCGCTAGCAAGATACCCATCTCGCCACCTTTGTGCCAGACATCACGGTCAACGTGCTGTTGATGCTTCCAGCGTTCCTGATGCGGCGCAACTTCTGCATCGACAAAACGACGGACAGAATCGCGGAAGCCTTCCAATTCTGGTGTCATCCAGCTTGGTTTGATTTGCATATGGTCTCCATATTATTTTTTTAATTTGGTCAGCCTGTCATCGCCCAGTTTCACACGATTGATGCAGGAAGCATTTAAGGTTACCATCAAGACCAGAAATAGAAACAGGCTTTTTGTCTATTAGAAGAATGTTACCAATTGCAATGTCAGATGATCATCCTATTCCAGAACAAGAGCAGATACAGCATAGTGTATTGCCAGTGAAAAAACGCGGACGTCCCGTCCTTGATGAGTCTGAAAGCATACGCCAGGACCTGATCAGCAAGTCAGCGCAGCTTTTTCGCAAACAGGGATATCACAACACGACTGTACGTGATATTGCGGCAGCTGTTGGCATACAGTCGGGCAGCTGGTTTTATCATTTCAAGACCAAGCAGGAAATATTGGTGGCGGTGATGGAACAGGGCATGCAAAAATCACTACAGCAAATTGAATCCCTCGCCCTGACTGAAATGTCGGCGCGTGTCGCTTTTCAGCAATTGGTCAAAGTCCATCTGCACACCTTGCTGGCACCCGATCATGATTTCATTGCAGTCCTGCTGTACGAATGGCGCTCACTCGACAAAGTCTCGCGCACCAGGATCATCGCGTTAAAAGACAGGTATGAAGCGGTATGGGAACAAGCGATCATCGCCCTGCATGCATCCGGTGACTGGGCCATGCCAGGCAAACTCGACAAATTGTTGATGTTTGGCACGTTGAACTGGACGGCACAATGGTACAGGCGCGGCTCTGGCATCAGCATTGATGATCTGGCCGAGCAGGCTGTGCAATTCATCCTGCGCACCCCTATCGCCAAAACCTGAAATGCACAAACTGGCATAGGCCGGGCGATATGAACCCGGCCTTTCTGCTTCATGCGGATTTGCGACGCGTGAACAAAGCGATCAATCCGACCAGCAAAAGTACCGGGAACAACAAGGGTAGCAAGGCCAGGGCCAGCGAGCCAAGTACGATGGCGAACACGATACACAACAAAATTGCAACACCGGTCAATACCAGCCCGGTCAGGCCAAGTGCAAAAACAACAGCCAGAGCCCCTATGCCGCATGCCAGCATGAAACCAAAGAAGCCATCGACACCACTGATCTCCTCACCGTCTATCTGTACGTCCACACCATGGAATGCAGACATGGCTATTACCAATAAAATCAACAGGGAAAGAACAAGGATGGCTGTACGTTTGTTGCTTGTCATGATGCACCTCTGGTTTGGGTCTGGGTTGAGTTTATTGAAGTCTGCTAACCTCAATTCGATGTAAGCATCTTAGTAAGATGCCAGCCAGGACGCCATGGACATGCGACAGAATGCAAAAATGACGGGTTAAGCAGTCAATCTGGCAGAAAATCAGGGAAAACCTGCCCGTACAAACCATAAAAAAGCAAAAAGCAGGCGAAATCGCCTGCTTTTTGGGGTGATGCCATCAGGCAATCAAATACCGGTATAACTGGTTTTCATCGTGGTAAAGAATTCAACCGCAGCACTACCTTGTTCGCGGGCGCCATAACTCGACGCTTTGGTACCACCGAACGGCACATGGTAATCAACACCTGCCGTAGGAAGATTAACCATCACCATGCCAGCCCGTGCATGTCGCTTGAAGTGTGTTGCATGCTTGAGTGATGTAGTACAGATACCCGCAGTCAAACCAAATTCTGTATCATTTGCCAGTTGCAATGCATGCTCATAATTGCGCGCTGGTATCACCGAAGCCACTGGGCCAAAGATTTCTTCCCTTGTATGTTGCATGGCAGGGTCACAATCGACAAACAATGCCGGATTGAGGAAATAACCGTCCGTATCACGAGACAGGCGCTCGCCACCAAATGCCAGTCTGGCGCCTTCATCCCTGGCAATTTGTATGTAACGCAAATCCTGGTCCAATTGGGACTGATCAACGACCGGCCCTATATCCACATCTGCATGCAAGGCATGGCCGACTTTGAGGGACTTCAGTTTTGCCGTCATCGCCGAGACAAAAGCAGAATAAATCTGTTCGTCCACGATCAGCCTGGATGAGGCTGTGCAGCGCTGGCCAGTGGAAAAATAAGACCCCTGTATCGCCGCATTAACGGCAACATCAAGGTCAGCATCAGCGGTGATCACCAGGGGGTTCTTGCCGCCCATTTCCAATTGCACCTTGGCCCTGCGCGCCGCACAAGCAGCCAACACCCTGGCGCCGGTACCGACAGAACCTGTAAAGCTGATGGCATCGACACGACTGTCCTTGCTCATGGCTTCACCAACGATGCGGCCAGGGCCAGACAAGAGATTGAATACACCCGCTGGCAAACCGGAACGGCTGATGATTTCCGCCATGGCCCAGGAACACCCGGGCACCAGTTCAGCCGGTTTGAGTATGACGGTGTTACCATAAGCCAGGGCTGGTGCCACCTTCCAGGCCGGAATGGCGATGGGGAAGTTCCAGGGAGCGATAATACCGACCACGCCTACCGGTTCACGCGTGACATCCACATCAATTCCAGGACGGACCGAAGCCAGTTTATCGCCGCGTATACGCAAAGCTTCCTGCGCAAAAAATTTGAAGATGGCGGCAGCACGTCCGACCTCTCCTATTGCCTCAGGCAGGGTCTTGCCCTCTTCACGCGCCAGCAAATTGCCAAGTTCAGCTTTACGTTCATTGATTTCCGTACCTATCTTGTCCAGGGCATCAGCACGTTGCTGCACGCCGGAATTGCGCCAGCCTTCTGCCGCTTCACGTGCGGCTGCAATTGCCAGTTCAACCTGCTCCTGACCGGCGCTGGCATATTCGTCAATGACATCACTCAAATCCGAAGGACTGCGCGTGGTCGTCACATTCGCACCTTCATACCAGCTACCTTTGATATACAGTTGTTTCATCTGATCTCTTCCTCGTAACTCGCTGCACACATGGCAGCAAGGGTTGATGTTTTCGTTGGAAAAACCGGTTGACGCATGCCCGGAGCATCCCAGGCATATAAAAACTGGCAAGCCGCACCGCAAATACGTCCCTGGCAAGCCCCCATGCCAACCCTGGTCATGAGTTTTGCTGTACGCCAGTCCGTATGCTCGGCCAGTTGTTTTGCCTTGACATCTTCGCACCGGCACACAAGGGTGTCGGGCTTGCATAAACTACGCAGACCTTCATCCGGTGCAAAACTGCTGCTGAGCAGGCCGGCAAACTGCCTGGCTTCAGCACGGTGCCACAGGTCATTTTCTTCAACGCTTTGGCCACTGGCAGACAGGCCGGCAATATGCCCTTCAGTCAAGGCCTTGTCTACCCCGCCTATACCACATGCCTCACCGGCAGCCCATATATTCTGACGGCTGCAAGCCTGCTTGTCGTCAATAAGCACTTTACCATCTTTGACGTTACAGCCCAGCAGATTGGCAATTTCCAGATTGGGCAACAAACCAAAACCACAAGCCAGCAAGTCACAATCCAGTTCGACCTGCTTGTCCTTGTGCAGCAGACTGATGCTGCGCAGGCGATGATCGCCATGCGCCTTGATGACAGTGGCCGCATGACGATAACGGATGCCTTTGAGTGTCCAGAACAATTGCAGGGCTTGCATCAGTTTGCCCCTGTGCGATCTCATCAGGGCCATAAAAAAACGCACCAGTACCATGCTGCCTTTATTTTCGGCGATGCTGATCACTTCGCCGCCAGCTCGCTTGACTGTTTCGGCAACTGCCAGCAGTAAAGGTCCACTGCCGGCAATGACAACCCGCTTGCCTTCCACAGGCATGCCGCCCTTGATCAGGGCCTGCAGGCCACCAGCACCTGTCACACCTGGCAAAGTCCATCCTGGGAAAGGTAACAGCAGTTCTCGGGCACCGGTGCAGATGATGAGTTTTTCCCATTTGATCTTTTGCGCACCTTCTGTTGTTTCCAGCAGAAATTCATGGCTGTCGCTGGCAGCGACAATGCGCACACCATAGACGATTCTGACATTGTAATGACTGGCCAGTTGACGCCAGATGTAATGCGCCCTTTGATCACGCCACTGCTTGGGACCGCCACGCCAGATCTGGCCGCCCGACGCCTGGTTTTCATCAATAATCGTAATACTCTGAGCCCGCGATGCAGCCGCCAGGGCTGCTGCAAGCCCTGCTGGTCCCGCACCAATGATCAGGATCTCGGTTGAAAAAGGTAACATGGCAGAGATCATGGCGTGCCTCCGGCTGCTTCCGTCTGAATAACCATGCCGGAACGGCAGTATTCCTGGCAAGCCAGTCTGTATGGCTGTCCATTGATGCGTACCCTGCATTCCTGGCATACGCCCATGCCGCAAACGGCAAAGCGTGTCTGGCCGGACACAGAAAGACGTGTACCCATGCTGTCGTGACACATCAAGGCTGCGGCAACGGTCATATCATCACTGGCCTCGAAAGAGTGACCATTGATCCATATCTTGGCGATGCTCGTATCGTGTTCAGGCATATTTGAGATTCAGCGAGGGGAATAAACGTTCAGGCAAATAGTGCTGATGATCGATGGCGCAAGGACGTCCGGCAATCTGATCTGCCAGCAAGCTTGCCGTCGCCATCGCGGTTGTTACTCCGAGGCCCTCATGGCCGGCTGCCAGCCAGACCCCGGGAATCTCGGGATGTGGTCCTATGATGGGACGACCATCAGGTGATGCCGGACGCATGCCTGCCCAGGCGCGTATGATTTGCATCTCTGCCAGGCAAGGCAGCAACTTCATCGCTGACTGCAAGACGGCTCCCAGTGCGTTTGTATCTATACTGGTATCAGTTTGCTGATCCTGACGGCACGAGCCTATCAGCCATTGTCCGCTTGCCCTTGGTTGCACATTGGCTGCCACCGCAAGTGCGTCGGCAGTCACTGCAGCCTGCCCATAGTCCATGCTGACGATCTGATGGGATAGGCGGCCTGGGTAGCGATCAGTAATCGCCAAGTGCCCTTTGCGACCGAATACGGCTACCCCCGGCAATAGTCTGGCAACATCCAGGCCGGCGGCGACAATGATCAGATCAGTATTGAGTTTGCTGCCATCTTCGAACATCAGGCTGGATGTGGTGATGTCAGTCACTCGTTTTCCAGTGAGCAACTTACCGCCACGCTTTACCAGCAATTGCGCCATGAAATGCGCAATTTGTGGGGGGTACACTACACTGTCACCAAATACTCTGACACCCCCTGCCAGGCCGGGCCGTAATGCCGGTTCCAGTTTTTGCACCTGTTGACCACTCAGTGCTTCTGCCTGCCAGTGATGGGTATTCATTCTGGCAGCACGATGCTGCGCTTCCAGCAATTGCGCTTCGTTTTCTGCCACCCACAAGGTACCGCACTGGCTGACTTCACCTGTGCCCGGGAACTCCTTGAAAAAACCATTCCAGAGTCGCAGCGAAAGCAGGCACAGGTCAAGCTCCTGATCGGTTTCGTCAAGTGCTACCAGATGCCCCATTCCTGCTGCTGTCACACCACAACCAGGAGAAGCGGCATCAATCAACGTAACCTGATACCCTTCTTCCTGCAATTTCAGGGCGCAAGCCGTTCCAACGATGCCGGCACCGACAACAGCCAGCCTAGTCTTCATGCTTTGATTCCCTGCGCCGCACACTCTTCACCTGGTTAATCATGATTATCACTTGGGCAATCAGGCTGCCGCAAATGTTGGCAAAACAGGACGCACAGCAAGTGCTGCGCTGACAACCTGCTCCACCTTGGTGCGCAAGGCGCCGTCAAGAGGCAGGCGTGGCGCACGCACACGATCATTGGAATCAATCACCAGGGCTTCAACCAGTTTGATGTTCTGCACCAGGTAAGTAGACACGTCAAGATCCAGCAAAGGACGGAACCAGCGATAGATATCCAGCGCTTCAGCATACCGGCCAGCCTTGATCAGGCGATAGATTGCCACGGTCTCATGCGGAAATGCAACGACCAGGCCGGCAACCCAGCCGGTTGCACCTGCGGTCAGCGCTTCAAAAGCCAGGTTATCGACGCCGGTGAACAGGTCATAGCGGCTACCCAGGCGATTGATGATTTCCGTGGTGCGACGTATATCGTCGGACGATTCCTTGACGGCGACAAAACGCTTGTCGTCGGCAAGCTCTTCCAGCATGTCTGTCGTAACGTCCACGCGATAGGCGAGACGATTGGAATAAATCATGATTGGCAGATCACCTGCGGCAGCAATGCTGCGCAAGGTAGCCACTGTTTCTTTATGATTCGTATGGTAAATCGTGCTTGGCACCACCATCAAACCATCGGCTCCGGCTTTTGCTGCTTTTTCAGCCAATGCACAAGCGTCACGAGTAGCTGCCTCGGCAACCGTCAGTATGGCTGGCTTATCAGCAGTCACTTCTTTGGTCAGCTTCAGAACATCGATACGTTCTGCATGCGACAACAACGGGCCTTCACCCAGTGAGCCACAAGCGATCAGGCCATCGCAACCTGCGTTCATCAGGTAACGGAAGCAACGCTCCATCTCGTTGAAATCCAGCGTGTCGTCCTGATTAAATTTTGTCGTTACTGCGGGAATTACACCTTGCCACATGGTAAGCCTTGCTTTCTCCGGTGATCACCGGTCAGTTTTCTAAAAATACAAAAAACATCTCACCCTCAAGAAAAAAGTTGGCAACCAGTTGCTGCATGCTCTGTCACTCACTTTTCTGAATCTTCTTCAGGTTTGAACAGAATGAAGTGTAAATCCCTGGCCTGCCGCAGTCTTGATGTTTGTATGCACTTTGCAAGACGAAATCGGCATAGTGCAAATATTGCAAAGTAGTTAAATATTTACCATAAAGCAATGCAAGTTCCTTTGCTTCAGCAGTATGACGAGCACTCTTCAAAAGCTGAGTAAAGATCTTTTAGCCGTCATCTGCAACATCAATTCGATTCATTATCGACAACAGATTCAAATAAATTCCAGCACAATTATCAAAAATCATACACATCTGGCAGCAATATTAAAAAAACGTTTGCTTATTGTTGACGCAACAATGTTAAAAATGTTTTCATATCTGGCTGCTTTAATAAACCAAGCAACTGGTTTAATAAAGCCACAATAAATATAGCTAATTTTTGGGGAAACTTTTCAATGTTGAAAAAAACAGTCTTATCGCGCTCTTTGCATATTCTTTTTTCAGGCAGCCTGGCCGCGGGTCTGGGCGTCATAGCAACACCCGTGATGGCACAGCAAACTGAAAATGCTGACAAGGTACAGCGCGTCGAAATCACCGGTTCCAATATCCGTCGTACTGAAAAAGAAACACCTAGCCCGGTACAGGTTCTGACCTTGCAGGACATGAAGGCTAGCGGTTACACCGACGTCTCCAGTGTGTTGCGCAATATCACGGCAAATGGTCAGGGTACGTTGAGCCAGGCCAATCCCGGCTCTTTTGCCGGTGGAGCTTCCGGTATCGCGCTTCGTGGTCTGACTGTGGGAGCGACCCTGGTACTGATAGATGGCCACCGTATGGCCCCTTACGCTCTGTCTGATGACGGTCAACGCAGCTTTGTCGATATTAGCCAGATACCATTTGACGCCATAGAAAAAATTGAAATCCTGAAAGACGGCGCATCCTCAGTCTATGGTTCAGACGCAATTGCCGGTGTGGTCAACGTTATCCTGAAAAAGAAATTTGTTGGCACAGAAATGTCCGTAGAAACCGGCACCAGTTCACGCCGTGACGGTACGACAGTGCATGCTTCGGGCATATATGGCTGGGGTGACCTGGACAAGGACGGTCACAATGCCTATCTGTCTGCTGAATATCGCAAGCAAAACAAGATCATGGTTGCTGACCGCAAAGCCGACTTTACCAACACCGACTGGACAAGCGTAGGCGGCATCAACCAGACAGACGGTTTTGTACGTCGCCCAGGTTATCAGCCACGCAGCAGTACCGGATATTTGATTGACCCCAACACTGGTGAGATCAGTGGCTTCCTGCCAGGTTGTGACGCGGCATCAATGGCGGCAGGAAAATGCACTTATAAAGCACCACAACAGTTGCAACCTGAAACAGAGAACATCAATTTGATCGCTTCTTATGTGCAAAAACTGGCTGGCGACTGGCAATTGAATTTGAAAGGCTCCCTGTTCAACTCCAAAGCAAACCAGGTTAACAATTACGCTGGCACCAACATGAACAACGGTAATGGCGGCCAGACACAAATTGCCTATGGCCCAAACCAGCTGCCTTCTGTAAATGGTCCTTACTTCTTTACTGTGCCTGCAAATTACCCGGGCAATACCACGGGGGCGCCACAATGGTTGCAATATAACTTTATCAATCTTGGTCCACAGCGTACCACCATCGATGCAGATACCGTGCGCCTTGCAGCTGATGTAACCGGCAGCATCGGCAGTTGGGATGTGACTGCGTCGGCCGGTTACTCAAAGAATACGGTCAAGCAAACGATTTACAATGCCCTGCACCTCGCCAACCTGCAAGCTGCTCTGAACGACCCTAAAAACCCTTACCGAGTCGGTTTGGCTGCAGGAAGCAATAGCGCCGCTCAGGACGCATTTATTGCACCTGTCGCGAGCACAAAGGCTACCGACATTCTGGAATATGTGAGCCTGCGCGGCAGCCGCGAACTGATGCCTCTGGCCGGTGGTCAGCTCTCGATTGGCCTTGGTGGCGAATTCACGCATCGCGAACTGAATGCCCCGGCTCCGGCCGCAGCACTTGACGGTTCACAATTGGTTAACAATTCCTTTGCAATCGGCAACCAAAACGTCTCTGCCTTGTATATGGAACTGGTTGCGCCTGTATTGAAAAACCTGGAACTTGATGCGGCCGTTCGTTATGACAAGAACGCTGGCGGCGCCAGTGCAACAACACCAAAACTTGGATTCAAATACGCTCCTGTCAATGAATTAACGGTACGTGGAACCTATGCTCAGGGTTTCAGGGCGCCAAACCCGGCAGAATCGGGCAAGGCTGGACAGTCATTCTTCTCCAACACCTATGTTGATCCCAAGCTGTGTGGCAATGCAGGGGATGATCCAACTGCGGTGCCAGGCAATTACCCGGCACAGTGCGCTGTACCATTGACCGGTGTTCAATTACCAGGCAAGAATCTGCAACCTGAAAAATCCAAGTCTTATACCCTGGGCCTGATATTCGAACCTAGCCCGGCTTTCAGTCTGACTACCGATTTCTACAAAATACGTATCGATAACCAGATCATCTCTGCCTTGAATGATCCAAGCTATGACCCAGAACCATATATCGTGCGTGGCACGCCTGTGCCACAGCCATATGTACTGCCAGACGGCACCATAGGCACCAAGACACCACCTATCGGTAATGCACTGTACTCACCGTATCCTTATGAAAATGCGCAATATAGTGAAGTATCTGGTGTAGACATCAACGCTCGCTGGACCCTGGATCTGAAATCATCCGGCAAGTTCACGACTGACCTGACCTTTACCCATACGTTCAAGTATGAGCAAGGCACGGCTGGTGCAAAACCAGTGCGTCTTGAAGGCACGCATGGACCATCCGGTATCTCAGGCAATACTGGCAACCCCAAAGATCGCGCGCAGTTGATCGGCTCCTGGGAAAATGGTCCGGTGAAAGTAACAGGAACAGTCAACTGGATCAGCAGTTTCGGTGTGACTGATCCGACCAATCAACAATTGCTGACCTGTGACGACGCGATTCACGGCGGTAGTGGTGCCTTCCGTGGCGTTGTACCCGCGCAGTATTGCAAGGTCGACAGTTTCACTACCCTGGATTTGTATGCCAGCTACAAATATGGCAAAAACTGGTTGTTCCATGTCTCGGTACAGAACGTACTTGACAAGCAACCTCCGCTGGACTTCCAGACTTATGGCAGTTCTGTAGGTACATATTACAACCCGGCCTTGCATCAGGCTGGTGCTGTTGGCCGCTTCTTCAATATCGGCGCAACGTACAAGTTCTGATGATCGTCACACGGCATATTGTTCCTTGCAATATGCCGCCGATGAAATTCTTGATCTCATGAAAAAATGCCGCAATATTGATTGCGGCATTTTTCTGGAAAGGCGGCAAAATCAGGTCATTGCCGAAACAAAGAAAAGACCCATCATCGCAATTGATGTGCCGGCATATCGAATAAATCGACCATTCATCAAACGACTGGTCACCATCGTCAAACCAAACCCAATTGCATGCAGCAAAATGGTGGACAAAACAAAACCCAGACCAAAAGAAACAGCCCCTGCCCCCAGCGGCAGCTCTACGCCATGTGCATAACCATGCATCATTGCAAAGACAGCTATCAGGCTGACTGAAAATGGCAGGGCCAGTTTTACCGATGTGGCAATCAGCAAGCCCAGTATCAACACAGAAGCAGCAATACCTGCCTCGACACCCGGTATCAATACACCACTGACACCAAGCAAAGCGCCAGCCACCATCATGACCGGGAATGCAACGGGCAACAACCAGATCGCGGGACGCTGATGTTGCGCGGCCCAGATACCAACAGCCAGCATGGCCAGCAAATGATCAAGCCCCATCAAGGGATGCAAAAAACCAGCCTGAAAGCCATTGACACTATGCATCGGGCTAATATGCGCAGCTGCCGGACCAACCGCCATCGCCAGACAAAGCAGCACAGATGCCTGCATAAAACTGATCTTGATTTTTTTCTTCATATTTTCCTCTGGAAATTTGAATATAAATGGATATCTGCAAGTCCACGAAACACGCCCTAGTCGTCCAGCAAGCCCTGCTTGCGTATGAAGGCAACCACCTCTTCCAGGCCATCGCCAGTACGCAAATTTGTAAACACAAAGGGACGCTCGCCACGCATGCGTTTGGCGTCCCGGGCCATGATGTCAAGATCGGCACCTACATGTGGCGCCAGGTCGGTTTTATTAATGATGAGTAAATCTGAACGGGTGATGCCGGGACCACCTTTTCTCGGGATTTTTTCACCGCCAGCCACATCGATGACGTAGATAGTAAGGTCCGATAATTCCGGACTGAAGGTTGCCGCCAGGTTGTCACCGCCAGACTCCACCAGTATCAAATCCAGGTCAGGGAAGTCGGCGCTCATGCGGGCGATTGCTTCCAGGTTGATAGAGGCATCTTCGCGTATTGCCGTATGCGGGCAACCGCCAGTTTCAACTCCCATCAGGCGCTCCGCAGGCAAGGCATCGGCCCGCAACAGAATTTCCATATCTTCCTTGGTGTAGATGTCGTTGGTAATGACTGCCATCTCATAGTGATCGCGCATGCGCTTGCACAGCATTTCACACAGTGCTGTCTTGCCTGAGCCTACAGGGCCGCCAATGCCTACTCGCAAAGGATTGGGTTCGGTGGAATGCGATAATTGCGTGTTCATGGAATGTATCCGGGTTTTAAGATTAATTTGGTTTCAGGAGCGGTACAGGCGGCTGTACTGCACTTCGTGTTGCATTGACAATAGCGATAATCCAGGCACCCAGTTTGACAATTCGTGGTCCTCCAGCCCCTGTGCGGTTGTTGCCGCTTTTTCCAGCTCAGACCTAAGCGACAGCAACAGGCGCTGACCTGCAACCTGCCCTAAAGGAATGGATTTCACACCGACCAGCACCTGGTTCTCCGCCCAGGCAAACAGGGCTGCCAGCAGGACTGATTCTGCCGGGACTTCCAAACTGACTGCTGCACATGCCAAAGCTGTCGGCAAGGGAATATCATTCTGAGCCTGTAAAATCGCCAGCAGGCCCGAATCAGCAATCTTCAAATCGCCTATCAGCTTACCCAACGAATAGCCCATCTGTATCGTCTCCGCGCGGAATTCTGCCGTATCACGTGCGGCCACAAACAATTCTGTCCAATACCGCACCCTATCGGCATCCCTGGCCGAAAAAGCCTGCAACAGACGCCACAGTATGGGCGCTTCAAAATATGCGACCACTTCATGCAGGCAGTTGACTATCCATTCGCGTGCACTGGTTTCATTACACACCAGGCCTTTCTCTATGGCAGCCTCCATCCCTTGCGAATAACTGTATGCCCCTATCGGCAGAGAGGGGCTCGCCAGTTGCAGCAGATGTAGCAAGGCAGCAGACTGCATGATCAGTCCTTGCTGTCAGAAGGACGATGTATACGTTGCCGCAAAGGGATGGGCGCCAGCGGATTGTGTGGATGCATATCGTCCCCGCCATGATGATGGCCGCCACCGTAAGCGCCAGATTCAGGCTCGAAGCTGGCCAGCTCTTCGGTCACACTCGCCCCCAGTCCCTGCAACATCTCTTTCAGGACAGTATCTTTTCGTATGCGTAAAAAACCTTCGCCAACCTGCGCCTGCGTATGGCGATTACCAAGATGGAAGGCGCAACGTAGCAAATCGAATGTCGTCTCACATTCGACCTTGTAGGTGGGTTCAGTCGCTGCCAGGATTTTTATGACACGGCCATCATTGCCCAGCATCAGGTCGCCATGCCGCATGACCGTACCACGCACGGTAAATACGGCGACGTCTTCGCCATTGACCAGGGTGGCACGCAAACGACTTTTTTCACGCAGCTCATACGGCAAGACCAGTTCACCGGCGATGTGTTCTGCCTTTTCAATTTTTGTATGTAGTGTCAGCATGCTTGATCAGAATAAGAAATAACGCTGCGCCATGGGTAAGACCTTGGCTGGCTCACATACCAGCAATTCGCCATTGGCTCGCACTTCATAGGTTTCAGGATCGACTTCCATCCTGGGCGTCAGGCTGTTGTGTATCATGTCCTTTTTACGTAACTGCCTGGTGTTTTTGACGGCAATCAGGGTCTTGTTCAATTTCAATTGTTCGACCAGACCGGCTTCCAGCCCGGCCTGCGACACAAAGGTGAAAGATTTTTTCAAGCCGCCGCCAAAAGCGCCAAACATCATGCGATAGTGCACTGGCTGCGGTGTCGGTATGGAAGCATTCGGGTCGCCCATCTGGGCGGCGGCGATCATTCCCCCTTTCAGTATCATCGATGGTTTGACACCGAAAAAAGCCGGCTTCCACAAGACGATGTCGGCAATCTTGCCAACTTCCAGTGATCCGACGGCGTGTGCAATACCGTGCGTGAGCGCCGGGTTGATGGTGTACTTGGCGATATAGCGTTTGGCGCGCAAATTGTCATTGCGTGCACTGTCTTCGGGCAAAGGACCGCGCTGCTGCTTCATCTTGTCCGCCGTCTGCCAGGTGCGCATAATCACTTCCCCTACCCTGCCCATGGCTTGCGAGTCAGAAGACATCATGGAAATGGCGCCTATGTCATGCAGGATATCTTCGGCGGCAATGGTTTCACGACGTATGCGTGATTCGGCAAAGGCGATGTCTTCCGCAATTGCCGGATCAAGATGATGGCAAACCATCAGCATATCGAGATGCTCATCCAGCGTATTTACCGTATATGGGCGGGTGGGATTGGTCGATGACGGCAAGACATTGGACTCGCCTACTGCGGCGATAATATCGGGTGCATGGCCGCCACCGGCACCTTCGGTATGGAAGGTATGAATGGTCCGGTCCTTGAATGCCGCCAGGGTGTGTTCAAGAAAGCCCCCTTCGTTCAGCGTATCGCTATGGATAGCGACCTGTACATCCATTTTTTCGGCAACGCTCAGGCAATTATCTATGGCCTGCGGCGTCGTCCCCCAGTCTTCATGCAGTTTCAAACCGATGGCGCCGGCACGTATCTGCTCTTCCAGCGGCAAAGGCAGGCTGACATTGCCCTTGCCCAGGAAACCCAGGTTCATGGGAAAAGCATCGGCCGCCATCAGCATGGAGTGCAAATGCCAGGGACCAGGTGTGCAAGTCGTTGCAGCAGTGCCCACTGCCGGGCCCGTACCACCGCCAAGCATGGTTGTGACACCACTCATGAGTGCTTCTTCTATTTGTTGCGGGCAAATGAAATGGATGTGTGAATCAATACCTCCGGCAGTCACTATCACCCCTTCTCCGGCAATGATTTCGGTTGCACCGCCTATGGCCATGTCAACTCCTGGCTGTATGTCGGGATTGCCAGCTTTGCCTATGCAGGCAATCAGGCCATTTTTCAAACCGATATCCGCCTTGACTATGCCCCAGTGATCAAGAATCACGGCATTGGTGATGACCGTATCCATGACATCTGCGTGCGCCCTCTGTGACTGGCCCATGCCATCACGTATCACCTTGCCACCACCAAACTTGACTTCTTCACCGTAAATGGCGAAATCTTTCTCTATCTCTATAAAAAGACTCGTGTCAGCAAGACGGATACGATCACCGACGGTCGGGCCAAACATCTCGGCATAGGCATGACGGGAAATCTTCATAGCGCCCCCATGACTTTGCCACTGAAGCCATACACTTTTCTTTCTCCCGCCAGCGCCACCAGCTCTACGCTGCGCTGCTGTCCTGGCTCAAAGCGTATGGCTGTACCTGCAGCGATATTCAAACGCATGCCATAAGCCAGTTGCCTGTCAAACTGCAAGGCAGGATTGGTTTCAAAAAAATGAAAATGAGAACCTACCTGTATCGGCCTGTCACCACTGTTTGCTACCGTGATGCTGACGGTCACACGGCCGACGTTCAATTCCAGATCCCCGTCTTCTATCAGAAATTCACCTGGTATCATCATTGACTCCTAAGGAATGGGGTGATGGACGGTGACAAGCTTGCTGCCGTCAGGGAAAGTCGCTTCAACCTGTATGTCGGGTATCATTTCCGGCACACCATCCATGACGTCAGCGCGACTCAGTATCTGTGTCCCTTCAGACATCAGCTCTGCCACTGACTTACCATCACGCGCACCTTCCATGATTGCAGCCGTGATCA
The DNA here is from genome assembly GCF_022568815.1 of Undibacterium paludis. Taxonomy (GTDB): domain Bacteria; phylum Pseudomonadota; class Gammaproteobacteria; order Burkholderiales; family Burkholderiaceae_D; genus Undibacterium. Next base: position 337,916 of record NZ_JAKZHX010000002.1, read on the forward strand.
GGGCAACGGCTTCGGGGTAGTTCAGTTTTAAACCCCGCGCCTTGCGACGTTCGGCCAGCAAGGCCGCTGTAAAAATCAGCAATTTGTCTTTTTCCCTCGGTGTCAGATCCATATCCACGCTCACTCTTTTAATTGTCTTTTCTGTCGATCGATTTCATTATTTCGCCTGATTTTCAAAATAACAAGTACCTCCAGCAACACTGTCAGGCAAACCGACAAAAACATTATAAAAAGCAACACTGCAAGTTTTGGTCCAGCGAAGAGGTCCCAATCACGAACCAGTTTGCACCAAGAAATGCCTTTTTGCACCAAACATGTGCAACACATCTTCTTTAACATCCCTGTAGAAATAATTGGAACTTTTCCGGCGTCAAACAGTAATACATAAAAACACAATCGAATACATGTGGATACCAAGGACACCGACAACGATTTAATGCGGCAGATGCGAGAAGGCAAGGTGAGCGCCTTTCAGCTTCTGTACAAACGTCATCAAGGCGCCATTTACCGGTATGCCCTGATGCGTTGCGGACGCACTGCTTTGGCAGCCGACGTGGTTCAAGATGTATTCATGGGTTTGTTGAGCAAGTCGTTCAACTACAACGCCAGCCTGGGAAGCCTGCAAAACTTCCTGTTTGGTGTAGCAAGAAATCTTTTACTCAAACAGGAATATGCAGAAAGCCGACACCTGCCCTTGCCAGCCAATGGCGAGGAAGAAGAGGAAGAAGTTTTGCAATGCGAAGCAAGTGACCTCTCCGAAGCCGTCTTTAGCCAACAACGGACAAAACAGGTCCAACAAGCAATCGCCATGCTCCGTCCACACTATCGCGATGTCGTCATCTTGTACGAATTACAGGAATTGTCTTATGCAGAAATAGCAGTGATTTGTAGTATAGACATAGGCACGGTCAGGTCACGCCTGTCCAGGGCGCGGGCTGCCATGCTGGACTATTGCAAGAAACTGGACTGGAATCCCGAATCTGAGGCTATAAGAATCAAAACTGGAACAGAAGTATGAATATCAATGACTCGTCACGGCAATATGCCGACGAAATGGAAAACGCTCTTGATGAGCACCTGCACCTCCTACGTGCAGACTTGCAGCAACTTGATGCACCGCCAGAAACCGAGCGGGCCTTGATGCACGCCTTTGCTGCGCAATACGACAAACAAGACAAGACAGACCAAGCCAGGAAGCCTCGCTGGCAGCCGTGGCTGGCTGGTTTGCTTACCCTGGGCGGGAGCCTGGGGTTGTTCATGTTTAACGTCATTTTGCCAATGAGTCCGGCAAAATTACCAGCAGAAATACATCATACGGCAGCGGTCAACCCGCCCCCTTTTATCGCCCTGGTCCCCCTGGAACGCCTGGACGAAGGTACACCTCACATGATGGAGACGGAAGTACCGGCTGCCTGGCTGGCCAGCCTGGGCATGCCCGTCAGTCCGGAAATTGCAGGCGAGATGGTGCAGGCGCAAATGCTGGTGGATGCAGAAGGATCACCTTTAGCCATGCGCCTGCTCAAAAACTGATACACCTGTTTTAAACAGAATCTTTAATGTCGAGATTGATCTTCCTGATCATCTCTCACCATGAACACGGAGGACACATCATGACTATCAAACTTCCAGTACTGTTTTTTCTGAGCTATGCGTGGACTATGGCACAAGCCAATGCCATCATTGACAATCCAGCTCCGGTTGCACCGGAAGAAAGACAGGCACGTCTGCATCTCGAAATCCATCAGGCAGCACCGCTTACCCCCTTGCCTCCTTTTCCTCCAATATCTCCCATGCCTGCCTTGGCGGCATTGGCTGAATTGCCAGAGACAAGCACTATCAACAAGACCGTTTCAGATGCCATGAGTGCAGCAAGAAATGCCGCCGATGCCATGCATGCAGTTTTCTCTGGCATGCAAGACATGCAAAGTTTTAATCCAATAAAAAATGCTGCATACAGCGCAGAGATCATTACCGAAAAAACCCAGACCCTGGCAGATGGAAATCAGATCAGCAATAAGATGTCCAGCCTGGTCTACCGTGATAATGCCGGCCGTACTCGCTATGAAGTACGCGACAACAAGGGAAATGTGTCGCAAATCCTTATCACTGACCCGGTGGAAAATTCACGCTATGTAATCATCCCCGATAGGAAAATGGTCACCAAAGTGAGTCTGCCAAAAACTTTGGACAGGAAAGTCGCGACTACAAAAGAAAAACAGGAAGGCAATGCAAGCCGTGTGTATGTGCAAACAAATGATGATGAAATCATTATCAAGACATTGAAAAAGAAAAGCGATGACAAAACTGAGGGCAGCAAAGAAGCACGAGAAGAAATCAAGGTCATCAATGCAAAATCTGCCACTTTTGTACCAGGGCCTCATACTGCCTTCATCAACGCGACCGACAATCTGATCAACATCATCAGAACTTCACCACTTCCGACAGCGTTCACGGACACCCGCTGGAGTAGCAAAACGAGCACCAAAGATATGGGTACAAAAGATTTCGATGGTGTCCGCGCAGAGGGAAAAATGCGATCCTATCAAATCCCTGCCGGGGAGATTGGCAACAAAAATCCGATTACCGTCAGTTCTGAAACCTGGTACTCCCCCGACTTGCAGCTCACCGTTCTCATCAAACAAAGCGATCCGCGTACTGGTGAATGGAGTTACCGCCTGAACAACCTGAAACGTGCGGAGCCAGCCGCAAACCTGTTCACTGTCCCTGAAGGCTACACGGTCAGAGATGTCAATCTCGCACAAAAAATCGTTATCGAAAAACGCGAAGAAAAGAAACCCTGATCCCCTCTGGCCTGCCGGGCCGTTTTTTGCAGGGCTTGTGAGTGGCAAGGGCCAGGATTCCCAACCTGCCCTGCCACTCTTTTTTAAAGTTTGCTTGCCAATGCTCCCGGGATTGGTTATAGTTTTTCCATGCACGCAATTATCCCTCCCTTGTCGAACACGAACTTATGCGCTATTCATGCCGCATCTGCTGTCGTGCACGCGATTGCGCTGCCTGCTGCTCCCACCTGCGACATTTCCATTATTCGAATTATCCAGGGTCGTTAAGCTACGGCGTATGCCGGTGCCTGGCGGCCCTTCAGCTCATCCTATTCTGATGTCTTGAGCATAGTCACGCTCATGTTCGTCTGACTTTTTGCTGATTTTCATTACGGAGTTTTTATGTCCCATGTCGCCACAGACAGGCCTGCGCACGTCCTTGCGTCTTTGCCATCTGCCTTACTGAATACGAATTTTCCTTATCCGTCATTGTCTGATATACGCAAAACTGCGGCCAAATTATCTCAACAAGTTTTACATACCCCCGTCTGGCACTGGCAAACCGGAGCTGTGTTGGACAAGCTTGAACCTGATACCGAAGTATGGTTGAAACTGGAATTGTTTCAAAAAACCGGCACATTCAAATTGCGCGGCGCATTGAATTGTATTTCTGCACTTGATGGGACCGCCCGTGCGCGCGGTGTAGTTGCCGTCAGCGCTGGCAATCATGCGATGGCGGTTGCTTATGCAGCCAGGCTGGCGGGGGTGCCATGTAAAGTGGTGTTGCCCCGCCATGCCAGCCCCACCCGAATCAAGGCTTGCAGACAAGATGGTGCAGAAGTGATCCTGGAAGCGGACATGCATGCCGCTTTCGCGCTGGGGCAACGTATTGTTGAAGAAGAACAGCGTACCATGATCCATCCTTATGATGGACCGCTCACGGCATTGGGCACGGCCACGGTAGGACTGGAACTGATGCAGCAACTGGAACATCTCGATGCAGTCATCGTCCCAATCGGTGGTGGTGGCCTGTGTGCCGGCATCGCGTCTGCCGTCAAGCAAATTGCGCCACACTGCGCCGTTTATGGGGTGGAACCCTTCGGGGCGGACGCCATGTATCGCAGTTTTCAATCCGGTCGACCGGAAAAACTGCCAAGTGTAGACAGCGTGGCTGACAGCCTTTGCGCTCCCTATGCAATGGATTACAGTTTTCGTGTTTGCCAACGCTTTGTCGATGACATTGTTCGTGTCAGTGATGAAGAAATCTGTATCGCCATGGCTGACCTGTACCATGACGTTAAACTGGTCGCTGAGCCCGCAGCAGCCGTTGCAACCGCCGGTCTGTTCGGCCCCTTGCGTGAACGTCTTGCTGGAAAGCGCGTGGCACTGATAGTCTGTGGTTCGAACGTGGATCCAGCCAGATATGCCGAATTATTGGACAGAGGCATGCAAGACCAGGAAGCAATGTGCGTATGAGATTTAAAATTGAGAGAATAATGAAACTTTATCTTTCAACTTTAATCAAAAGCAGGCTTTATCACTCATTGACTAACTTGACTAACTGCCTGCTACCAGCCCTGCAAATTGCATCTATGCCTAAATTTACACTTGCCCCTGCTTTTCAAGCATCTTTACTTGTGATGACTATCGTTGGTGCATGGTCTGCACCGGCCCAGGCCAAACCGGCTTCAACCGCGAACATCCAGTTAAAGCAATTGTCTGACAGCTATTGGGACTATTTCCAGGAGGTGAATCCCGAAGCGGCAACACTGTACGGTGAATACAGGCTCAATGCCAGACTGCGTGATCTTTCAGAAAAAAGGCAGGAAAAGGCAGCAATTGAAGCAAAAACATTGTTGGCCAAGATCAAGTCAGTTCCGGCAACAAAACTCAGTGCATCTGCAAAAATTGACCAACAGCTATTGATACGTACGCTGACTGATCGTCTGCGCAATTATCAATTAAGGACCTACCTGATGCCGCTGGAGCAGATGAGTGGCGTACAGACTTCACTCGCGCAACTGCTGACGGTCACGCCTTTTGAAACAGAGCAGCATTACCATGACTATATTGCACGCCTGAACCAGGTCCCGCAATTGTTTGCTCAGGCGACAGAACTGGCGCGTACGGGCCAGAAGCAGGGTCTGATACCGCCACGATATATTCTTGAAAAAGTGGCTGTCCAATGTCAGGAGATTGCTGCCATGACAGGTGAAGAGAATGTTTTCGCCAGCCCTGTAAAACGCTTTCCGGCCAGTTTTACAGAACAGCAGAAGACAGAGTTACGTGCCGCAATATTAAAAGCAGTGGAAGAAAAACTGCGCCCGGCTTACCAGGAGCTTGGTCAGTTTGTCGCTACAGAGTATGCGCCCAAAGGCAGGAGCGAACCTGGCATCTGGGCATTGCCACATGGCGATGAGATGTATCGCTTTGCTGTACACACACAGACCACGACCAACCTGAGCCCGGAGCAGATTCACGACATCGGTCTCAAAGAGGTGGCAGAACTGGAAGCACAAACCGAAGCACTGGCAAAAAAAGCTGGCTATCAGACGACAGCAGAGTTTCGCGCCGCAGTAAAAGCTGACCCCAGGCAAAAACCGGCTTCACGCGAACAGATCGTAGAAAACTATGAGTTTTACACCAGACAGATGCAAGCCAAACTACCCCAATTGTTTGGCATCCTGCCTAAAGCGGGTTTAAAAATAGCAGCCATCCCGGAATTCATGGAGAAAGATGCCTCCACCAATTACCAGCAAGGTACTGCAGACGGCAGTAGACCTGGTCAGGTGTGGGTCAACACCTATAATTTCGCCAACCGCAGCATGGTTGGCAACGAGTCGACAGCCTACCACGAAGGCATACCGGGCCACCATATGCAAATCTCCATTGCCCAGGAACTGGCTGGCATTCACCCTTTCCATCGCGCCTTGAACGATGAATACATTGCCTATGTCGAAGGCTGGGCGCTGTATTCAGAAAGACTGGGCAAGGAAGTTGGCTTCTTCCAGGACCCGGTCAGTGATCTTGGCCGTCTGAACGGTGAATTGTTCCGTGCCATACGCCTGGTGGTTGATACTGGCATTCATTACAAGCATTGGACACGTGAACAAGCCCTCGACTATTTCGACAAACACGTCAGCATACGGCCTGAGTCAGAAGTGGACCGTTACGTCGCCTGGCCAGGGCAGGCACTGGGCTATAAAATCGGGCAGTTGAAAATCATGGAATTGCGCAAAAAGGCAGAATCAGCATTGGGTAGTCAATTTGACCTGCGCGCCTTCCATGACAATTTGCTCAATGCTGGCCCATTGCCACTGGATATGCTGGAGCAACATGTTCAACGCTGGATCAGCGCGATAAAAACGCAAAAGAAAAACTGATAAATTTGTCGTATGCATGCCGACATCTACATATGAAAACCCGCAATGCCCTACAATGCATACTTCACTAGGTGAGGGCTTGCGGATGTTGATTTACGGATGTTGCCAAATATAAAACATCTCCCTCCCTTTCAATCTGGGCTCAATCAGGAAGCGAATTAGGGATCGGTATGGAACATGGCTGGTTGGCAGATTTTTTTCATCAACATAATAGCCTGATGGTGTTTGTCAACGTCTTGCTGCAACAACTGGGCTTGCCAGTACCCGCTGTTCCCACCATGATGTTCAACGCCAGCCAGACAACGCATACCAGTCAATTACTGATACTGCTGCTGTCAGCCATCATCGCGTCCCTGACAGCCGATCTGATCTGGTACCAGGCCGGTAAAAAATTCGGCTACAAGGTCTTGAAATTTTTGTGCAAAATGTCCATTAACCCTGGCTCTTGCGTCAACCAGACCGAAGCCCGGTTTCATCGCTGGGGAGTCTGGTCCCTGGTCGTTGGCAAATTCATTCCCGGTTTTTCCACCGTGGCGCCACCCGTAGCAGGTGCACTGGGCATGTCACGCGTGTCATTCATGCTGGCATCAGCCATCGGTGCCGGCCTGTGGGCCGGGCTGGCCTTGCTGGCAGGTTTTGCGCTGCAAGCGCAAATTGAGTCTGGCCTGGCCTTATTGTCACAGCATGGTATACGTATCGTAGCAGTCTTTGTCGCCCTGCTCCTGGTCTGGCTGGCATGGAAATTCTGGCAAAAAAAGCGTTTTGAAAAACTGGCGACGATACCGCATTTCAGTCCTGCAGAATTGAAAGACAGCTATCAAAGAAACGCCATGCCGCGCATTATAGACTTGCGCAGTCCAGCCCTGATTGCAGAGACCGGTGTCATTCCAAAAGCAACCGTCAGCGAAACCAAGCAGGTCGGGATTGCTGCTCAAGCCTGGCCCAAACATGAAATGATCATCACCATTTGCGCCTGCCCCGGTGATGCTGGCGCAGTACACGCAGCGCATACCTTGAAACAATTGGGATTTGAAGATGTCAGGCCATTTGCCGGTGGCTTTGACGCATGGCGCGAATTGGCGAATACGTATCCTGGGTTGCTGGAAAAAATATAGCAACAGAAGGAATTCAGGTATTCCAGATACGTGGTATTACTGCTTCACACCCTATCACCACAGGCCGCAAGTGTTGCCACACCAGATGTTGCCAGTGCCTGGCAACTTCACTGGAATTACCGAGGTAGCGCGCAACGATCACCGACTTCATCTGTGTCACACCACAAACGGCATCCGGTTCTTGTTGCGCCAATAAGGCACTGGTCTGTTCACGCAAGGATTGCAATTGCTCGCTGCCAAGCAATCCACCTGATGCCAGCAAGGTCGCACACACTGACTTGCCCTGCAAACCAAGCGGGCTTTGCATGGCGTGACTGCCTCCTTCCAGGCTGCCCTGTTCATGCCAGACCATGCGCCCTTCCCTATAGATACTGCAATGCTGCCTTATCTTGCCGGTAGTATATGTTTCACCCGATGCGGTACGGCCAAAACAATAAATATCGCCGCTGATCAGCCGCGCATCACGCGACAGGTGCATGGTCTGGTGCAGATCAACACAGGCGTCATCAAAAAAAATGGTCTCTTGCGGCAACCACTCCAGCTTGGCTGCATCATCAAGAACAAGTTCAATTTTTTGTACTGAAGTATGCGCATTGCTGCGATACCATTTGGCAGCGCCGGGCGTGGTGATCAAGGCATGGGCGCCGGCATCCAGATTGACATCTATTGCCAACTGATCGCCGCCGACTACTCCGCCGGGAGGATGGATGATGATGGCATGACAAATTTCAGCACCTTCAGGATACAAAGGTTTTTGTACTCGTAAAGGACCACTGTGTTTGCGCCCGGTCAGACGGGTGACATCGGCATCCTTGCTGAACCCCAGTTGCAGACTTGCCTGCCAATGCGAGCATGATGTGACTATAGGTATAGACTGGTGACTGGCATCCATGAGCAACATTGATTAGGCAAAACAGCACTATACCGCGAGATGCCGCTTGACGTCATCGCCATCCATGAGGTCCTGACCGCCATAGGCTACCACTTCGCCACGCGACAAGACAACAAAATGGTCGGCCAGTTCACGGGCAAAATCAAAGTACTGCTCACACAACAGAATACCGATATCGCCACGTTCACGCAGCAAGCGTATCACACGACCGATGTCCTTGATGATGGATGGCTGTATGCCCTCAGTCGGTTCATCAAGAATAATGAGCCTGGGTTCTGCCAGCAGGGCGCGGGCAATTGCAAGCTGTTGTTGCTGACCACCCGACAAGTCGCCACCACGTCTGTGCAGCATTTCTTTTAGCACGGGAAACAATTCATACACTTCTGGTTTGATCTTTCCGGCTTTGCGCGCTGGCAGATTCGCCATGCCCATCAGCAGGTTTTCTTCCACGGTCAGGCGTGCAAATATTTCGCGCCCCTGTGGCACATAGGCAATACCTGCTCTGGAACGTTCATGTGGTGCCAGTCGCTTGATGTCACGCCCTTCAAAATAGACGGAACCCTCGGCCACCGGCAAAATACCCATCAGGCATTTCAACAAACTGGTCTTGCCTACACCATTGCGGCCCAGCAGGGCCATGCACTCCCCTTTTTTTAATGACAGTGAGACACCGCGCAGGGTGTGGCTGGAACCATAGTATTGATGTAATTGTTTGACTTCGAGCATGCTTATCGTCCCAGATAGACTTCGATGACCCGCTCGTCAGCCTGCACTTGTTGCATGGTTCCTTGCGCAAGCACCGATCCCTCATGTAATACAGTCACGATGCCCTGCTGTGCAATCTCGGCGACAAAACCCATATCATGTTCAACGACCATGATGGAATGCTTGCCGCGCAATTCATTGAGTAATTCTGCGGTACGAGCAGTTTCTGCGTCGGACATGCCTGCTACAGGTTCATCCAGTAAAATCAGTTGCGGTTCCTGCATCAGCAACATACCGATTTCCAGCCATTGTTTTTGTCCATGTGACAGCAAGCCCGCCTGCCTCTGCTCTTGCCCATTCAGGCGTATCAATTGCAGGATGCTGTCTATTTTGTCCTTCTGTTCGCTATCAAGGCGGGCAAACAAGGTAGTCTTGACGCGCTTGTCCATTTTCATGGCCAGTTCCAGGTTTTCAAAAACACTGTGCTGCTCAAACACGGTCGGACGCTGGAACTTGCGGCCTATGCCGGCATGGGCAATGTCCACCTCGTTCATGCGCGTCAGGTCCATTGTCTGGCCAAAAAATACCGTGCCAGAGGTGGGCCTGGTCTTGCCGGTGATGACATCCATCATCGTGGTCTTGCCAGCCCCATTCGGGCCGATGATGCAACGAAGCTCACCGACAGAGATGTCGAGATTCAAATGATTGATGGCTTTAAACCCATCGAAGGAAACGACTATGTCTTCCAGGTACAAGATGGCACCGTGGGTAGTATCAACACCTTCAGGCTTGATGCGCCCATACGATACACCCTGATCACCGGTTGCCCCCTCATATTGCTGACCGGGGCGCAGGACGCCGCTCATCATGGGGCTCATACCTGCTCCCTCTGCTTCTTGAACTTGCCAGCAAGACCAAGCACACCCCGTTGCATGAACAGCGTCACCAGTATGAATAACGAACCCAGCGCATACAGCCATAAATCCGGGAAAGCTGCAGTAAACCAGCTTTTCAGACCATTGACAGTAAATGCACCGATGATGGGACCAAGCAGTGTGCCACGGCCACCTACCGCAGCCCAGATCACCATTTCTATGGAATTCCCGGGCGACATTTCTGATGGATTAATGATGCCAACTTGCGGTACGTACAAGGCACCCGCGACACCACACAACACCGCAGACAAGGTCCAGACGAAAAGCTTGAACCATAAAGGGTCATAGCCAATAAACATCAGGCGCGATTCAGAATCACGCACCGCTTGCAATACTCGCCCAAGTTTGGATGTAACTACCCAGCGGCAAAAAAATAAGCTTGCCAGCAAGAACAGTAAAGTGATCAGGTACAAAGCCGCCTTGGTTGCTGGCGCTGTGATGGCATAACCAAGTATGCGTTTAAAATCGGTGAAGCCATTATTGCCGCCAAAGCCCGTGTTATTTCGGAAAAACAGCAACATGAAGGCAAATGTCATGGCCTGGGTAATGATAGAAAAATACACCCCTTTGATGCGGGAGCGAAAGGCGAAGAAACCAAAGACAAAAGCCAGCACTCCCGGCACCAACACCACCAATGCCATGCAATACAAGAAGCTGTCCGTCATGGACCAGTACCAGGGATAGGTTTTCCAATCAAGGAATACCATGAAGTCTGGCAAATCACTTTGATAGACGCCTTCGCGGCCAATTGCCCGCATTAGATACATGCCATGTGCATAGGCACCAAGGGCAAAAAATACGCCATGCCCCAGAGACAGAATGCCGGTATATCCCCATACCAGGTCCAATGCCAGCGCCGCCAGCGCATAACACATAAATTTACCGACCAGAGCGATGGTATAACCCGATACGTGCAGAGCATGCCCCGATGGAAAACTGAGGTTCAATACAGGCAGCAAAACCGCAATGGCAGCACACACCAGAATGCCGACCCAGGCAGGTTTTGAAAACAAGTCTCGTATTGCATCCATCTTCATCACTGTTGCCATACTCATTCCACGCTCCTGCCCTTGAGTGCAAACAAGCCTTGCGGTCTGCGCTGTATGAAGACGATGATGAATACCAGAATCACTATCTTGGCCATCACTGCTCCGGCGACAGGCTCTAGAAATTTATTCACCTCACCCAGGCCGAATGCCGCAATGACCGTACCGGCCAACTGCCCTACACCGCCCAACACGACTACCATGAAAGAATCAACGATATAGTTCTGCCCCAGGTCCGGCCCGACATTACCAAGTTGCGACAAGGCCACTCCCCCAAGACCGGCTATGCCTGAGCCCAGCCCGAAAGTCAGCATGTCTATCTTGCCTGTCGCAACACCAACACAATCCGCCATACGTCGATTTTGGGTCACTGCACGCACAAACAGTCCCAGCCTGGTTTTGTTCAGAATCAGCCAGACGGCAAATACCACGAACAGGGCAAATAACATGATGATGATGCGGTTGTAAGACAACACCAGTGAACCAAGGACCGTAACACCACCCGACATCCAGGATGGATTGGCGACTTCTACATTTTGCGCACCGAACAGAGAGCGCACTGTCTGCATCAATATCAGGCTGATACCCCAGGTGCATAACAAGGTTTCCAGCGGTCTGCCATACAGCCAGCGAATAACCGTTCTTTCCAGCAAAATACCAACCCCGGCAGCAACCAGAAACGCGGCTGGCAATGCCAGCAGCAGATAAGCATCGAGCATTCCCGGCATGAATTTGCGAAACAATGATTGACATGCATAGGTGGTGTAGGCGCCAATCATCAGTAATTCGCCATGAGCCATATTGATGATGCCCATCAAGCCAAAGGTGATCGCCAGACCGAGGGCTGCCAGTAATAAAACACTGCCCAGTGAAACACCATAGAATAAATTGCCGACAAGCTCCATACGCGCCTGGCGGCCATCAATAGCATTCAATGTCGCCACGGCTTCCACTCGTATACTGGCATCCGGCTCACCATAAGTACCATCCGGATTTTGTGCCAGCATCTTTTGCAGCACAGGCTTCAGGTTGGGATTCGGGCTGTCCAGCAAGGCCTTGACAGCGGCCTTGCGCACCACAGGATCAGTTGCCTGAAGATTTGCGGTAGCAATCAACATCTGCAGACGGGATTTTATTTCGCTGTCATTCTCTTTCAAATAAGCTTTATTGAACAGTGGCAGCTGTTCTGGCGTAGCTTCTTTCTCAAGCGCTATTGCCGCTGTCAGCCGCGTAGCTCTGTCAACAGAAAATAACTTCAGGCCTGACAGAGCGCTGTCGATTGCGGCACGCAGGCGATTATTGATCGTGATGGGTTCTGCGTCTTCCGGCATTTTTTGTACTTTATCTGTTGCCAGATTTTTGCTCAGTTCATCTGCCTGCAAGTAGACAGTGCCATCTTTCACAAACAGTTGCTCGTTTTTCAGGGCATTCAACAAGTCCGCTGCGTCCTGACTACCTATCGCTGCAATACCGTTGACCGCTGCAATACGTGCATCGGAGTCATCGCCAGCCAAAGCAGCCAGCAATTTCCCGTCCAGGCTCGCATGGGCGTGCAAGCTGAGCACAAGCAGGACTGCACCCATGCAGAATTTCAGAAAATTCATAAGCAACCAGTGAAAGTGTGATTAAAAACCGGGTACTACGCGAGCTAGGTTCAAGTCAGAAAATCTTAGACTTAAACCCGCCTGGAGTAACAAAAATCAGTTGCCTGATCACAGGTTTTGTTTACCTTCATTACCCGGAATGAACGGGCTCCATGGCTGCGCCCGGATCGGCGCCTTGGTTTTATAGACTACACTGAACTGACCATCCGCCTTGATCTCACCAATCATCACGGGCTTGTGCAAGTGATGATTGGTTTTATCCATGGTCAATTCAAAACCTGATGGCGCCTTGAATGTCTGCCCCCCCATTGCTGCGATAACTTTATCGGTATCAGTGGACTTGGCTTTTTCCACTGCCTGTTTCCACATATAAATACCGACATAGGTCGCTTCCATAGGATCATTGGTCACGACAGTAGTAGCATTTGGCAGTTTTTTGGCGACTGCGTATTCTTTCCATTTCTTGATGAACTCTGTATTCACGGGATTTTTAACAGACTGGAAGTAATTCCAGGCTGCGAGATGGCCAACCAGGGGTTTACTGTCAACTCCACGCAACTCTTCTTCACCGACAGAGAAAGCGACGACGGGAACGTCAGTAGCTTTCAGACCCGCATTACCAAGCTCCTTATAAAAAGGTACATTGGAATCACCATTGATTGTGGAAATAACGGCTGTTTTGCCACCGGCGGCAAACTTCTTGATATTGGCGACGATAGTCTGATAGTCAGAGTGCCCAAACGGTGTATAGACCTCATCGATATCACTATCTTTCACACCTTTGCTATGCAAGAAGGCGCGCAAGATCTTGTTGGTGGTACGCGGGTAAACATAGTCAGTACCAAGCAGGACAAAACGTTTGGCGCCCCCACCTTCTTTTGACATCAGGTATTCAGTCGCAGGAATTGCCTGCTGGTTGGGTGCTGCGCCTGTGTAGAAAACATTTTTTTCCAGCTCTTCACCTTCATACTGAACAGGATAAAACAGCAGACTGTTCAATTCCTTGAATACTGGCAGAACAGACTTGCGCGAGACTGAAGTCCAGCAACCGAACACAACCGACACCTTGTCTTGTGAGACCAGTTGACGCGCCTTCTCTGCAAACAGAGGCCAGTTGGACGCTGGGTCAACGATGACCGCTTCCAGTTTCTTACCCATCACCCCACCCTTGGCGTTGATTTCATCAATGGTCATCAGGGCCACATCTTTTAACGATGTCTCGGAAATCGCCATGGTGCCAGACAGAGAATGCAAAATACCGACCTTGATGGTATCTGCAGCCAGCGCCTGGGAAATCCAGCCTGAGGTGGCCAAAGTCATTGCTGCAAGAGCAGTTGCTTTCAAAACAGTGCGACGTGACATGTTTTCTCCTGGTAGTAGTGAGGACTGGGAATGAAACTCTAGACTTGCAGAAAGCTTGATAGCAGATAACGTGCCAGCTGCTCCCTGCATACCACCAGCTAGTGACCAGACAGATAAGAGCCGCTCAATCAGACATTGACAATCACTCAAACATCTTATGTACCTGTGGCTGTTATGGGCTTAACCCGGCGCTAAGGCACCTCCCAAACTTTAAGCCCTGCACCCAATATACTGTCTGCGTCTGCGCGCCGAGCGGACATGACTCGTTTTCGCAAGAGCTTGAAAAAAGATGAGCACGAATGATTTGCTGAGGTTCGATTGCCTCAAATTGTGGCAAAAGTGACAAATTGGTGAAGGTCGTAAGTATTGATAATGAGAGAGTTGATCAAACTACATTCCGCATTTCAGTGCAATGCTGCGCCGAAATTGTGCAAAAAAGCAAATGCGCAGCTTTCGCTTGTAATCTGTCCCGTCGCAACCTATGCTTAAACAACATCATTGCCACAAGGAAATAATTTATCAGAAGATATAGCTTTATTTGAATTTCTTGTGAATCTTGCCACAGTACTGCAAATGCTTGATTCATTTTTCAAAAAAAATAGCAATTCAATTACTTATTGCTCTAATATATAGACATAAAGAAATTCAAAATAATCACTTTTGACTATCTTGAACTGGTGAACATGTGAACCCACTTGACGAATTCAGCATTCTCCCTCCAGTCACAGGTTCGCCCTCTGGTTCCGGCATTGTGGCAAGTTTGTCTTCATCTACAAGGCTGCAATACCTGATCGACAATACTCCCGCCATCATATACAGCAGCGTACCGACTGGTGATTTCAGGATGACCTTTGTCAGCAACAACGCTCTGAATGTACTTGGCTACCATCCTGAAGAAATGCTGGCAGACCCCAATTTCTGGTTTGACCACATACATCCAAACGACGTCCCTGAGATTTTTTCAAGCATAGCCAAGCTATTCACCGAGGGTGAGCGTACCTACGAATACCGTTTCAGGAGTCGTTCCGGGCAATATGTCTGGATGCACGACATGCTGAGATTGATACGGGACCAGGACAATAATCCGGTAGAAGTCATCGGCTCCCTGACCGATATCACCAAGCGCAAGGAAATGGAAGAAGCTTTATACAAGAAGGGGGAAGAACAACAACTACTGATCAAGAAACTGCAGGAAGCCCATGAACAATTACTGCAATCAGAAAAAATGGCGTCGGTTGGTCAACTTGCCGCCGGTATCGCCCACGAAATCAATAATCCCATAGGCTTTATCAATTCAAACATCGGCAGTTTGCAGAAATATGTGGGAAATCTATTCGACGTCATCAGTGGCTATGAAGATGCAATACAAAAACAGGGCAGCAATGACATAGTCAGTAAAATGCACCAGATCAAAGAGCAGGCTGATCTGGATTTTCTGAAGGAGGATATACAAGCCCTGGTCAGCGAATCCATGGACGGCCTCAAACGGGTGAAAGACATCGTACAGTCACTCAAGGATTTTTCTCATGTGGGTGAAACAGAGTGGCAAGAAGCTGACATACACCAGGGTATAGACAGCACCTTGAATATCGTCAAGAACGAAATCAAGTACAAGGCGAACGTGATCAAGGAGTATGGTCAGGTACCGCTGGTCAAATGTGTTATTTCGCAGATTAACCAGGTCATCATGAACCTGCTGGTCAATGCGTCTCATGCAATCAAGGAAAATGGCGTCATCAAGATCACGACCGGTTGTGAAAAGGACATGGCCTGGATCAAGGTACTCGACACTGGTTCGGGCATCCCTGCAGAAAACCTGAGCCGCATATTTGAGCCCTTTTTTACGACCAAACCTGTAGGTAGCGGTACCGGTCTTGGTTTGTCCTTGTCCTACGGCATCATCAAAAACCATGGTGGTCGTATTGACGTGCATAGTGTACTTGGCAAAGGGACTTGTTTTACCGTTTGGCTGCCATTGCGACAAGAAGCAAAGAATAACTGAGCAAAGTAAAACAACTTTCAATCCCCTGTCCATTAACAAAGCATCGTGGGAATCATGGCAGATATACCGGGACAATTAAAATGAGTACGGTAGCACAAAACCACATCAACATTGAAGCTGAATTGCAAGCAGCCATTGGTGCCAATACCTTGCATTTGCATTATCAACCAAAAGCAGATTTACAGTCCGGCCAAATTGTCGGTATGGAGGCTTTATTGCGCTGGCAGCATCCCACACATGGGCTCATCCCCCCCACTGTATTTATTCCGGTAGCAGAAAATTCCGAGCTGATCGTACGTTTAGGTGACTGGGTTATCCAACAGGTCTGCGCAGATATTGTCAATTGGCTGGCAGTTGGACTCAAACCGCCTTCGGTCGCCATCAATATCTCCCCCGTACAACTGCAAGATCCCGGACTGACTAGCCGTCTGTCACACATGTTGCAGGCTCAAAATCTGATATCCGACCAGATTTCGCTTGAAATTACCGAAAATGTTTTAATGTATCGTAGTGAAAATATTGACAAGGCTTTCAGTGATTTCAAGCAAAAAGGCTATCTACTGGCCCTGGACGACTTTGGCACTGGCTACTCTGCGCTCAGCTATCTTAAACACTTCCCTTTTGATTATGTCAAAATAGACAAATCCTTTATCAAGGAAATACCACATAACCCTGACGACGTCTCCATCACCAAGGCAGTAATTGCCATGGCCCATAGCCTGGGTATCAAGGTCATCGCGGAAGGTGTGGAAACTGAGGCGCAATGCAAGTTCCTCAGCGATAATATGTGCGACCAGATACAAGGTCATTTCTTTTCCAGACCTATCAATGCCGAGCAGATGCAAGCCCTCCTCAAAGATCGGCCGGTCCTGGACAAACATCTGCTGCGCATGGGCAAGCCTGACCGCACTTTATTGCTGGTTGATGATGAACCCAATATTTTAAACGCGCTCAAACGTCTGTTACGCAAAGATGACTATCGCATCCTGATAGCAAATAGTGGTCAGGAAGGGCTGGAAATTCTTGAAAGAAATCAGGTCGACGTCATTATTTCTGATCAAAGGATGCCTTTGATGACAGGTGTAGAATTTTTACGCAATGCAAAAAAATCCTACCCGGAGACCGTTCGCATCATCTTGTCCGGCTACACTGAATTGCAATACATTACCGACGCCATCAATGAAGGGGCTATTTATAAATTTCTTACCAAACCCTGGGACGATGAACTGATACGGGCAAACATCAGGGAGGCCTTCCATTACAAAGAGATGGAAGATGAAAACCGGCGCCTGACCTTGCAAGTACAGACGACCAATCAGGAACTCATCAGTGCCAACAAGCAATTGGCCGAAATGCTAAAACAAAAACAAAAACAGATCAGTCGCGATGAACTGAGTCTCAGCATAGTCCGTGAAGTCTTACAATATGTCCCCATGCCCATCATTGCTGTGGATGACGAGGATATGGTCGTCTTCATGAACAGTTCGGCAGAAAAAGTCATCCCGGCCTCCAGGATAGAATTGGGATGCCAGATTGAGCACCTGATCCCCGAAGCCGGCTCCGGTATGCGGGAATTTTCAGAAGGTTTGTGGTTTCCTGTAGAAGTCTATGGACAGCCATTCGATGCACAATGGAAAAACATGGGGGAACAGTCCAAACCTTCAGGAAAAATCGTCATGCTAATAGATCACCGGTGTTGAATTTGCAAAGACAGATTCACTACAAAGCAATAGCATCACCATGTCCGGCATAGATAAGACATAATTTTATATAGTCAACCTGGAGTCAGGTGGCAGCAATGAACAAAGACCTTCCCTTGTCAATGGATAGCGGTACGCCCAAGTCGATGACCTCAGATACCACAGCCTGGAATCTGACCGGCCATGCAGCTCGCCCACATCAAAAGGTTGACACCCCACCACTCAATAGAATGGGGATTGAACTGGCGCAATTTCTGGATAGCAGTCCGGTCCCTACCTTTG
Source organism: Undibacterium paludis (assembly GCF_022568815.1). Taxonomy (GTDB): domain Bacteria; phylum Pseudomonadota; class Gammaproteobacteria; order Burkholderiales; family Burkholderiaceae_D; genus Undibacterium. Next base: position 355,722 of record NZ_JAKZHX010000002.1, read on the forward strand.
TAATTGATTCCGATCACACTATCACGCACTGGAACAAGGCATGTGAATTCGTGCTTGGATATTCGGCTGCAAGCATGATATCGACCAAGAATCAATGGAAACCCTTCTATCGAGATCATCGTCCCGTGCTGGCGGATCTGGTTCTATCGGGTGATGACGACATTGTGGTTCACAAGTTTTACAAAAATAAATTTTCTCCTTCACCATTGATACATGGTGCCTATGAAGCCATAGATTTTTTCCCTGATCTGCATGAGCACGGTTTGTGGTTGCATTTCACGGCAGCGCCTTTATATGGCAAAGATGGAAAAATTGTCGGCGCCATAGAAACACTGGAAGATATAACAGAGCGTTGCGATGCCGAGCACGCGCTGCGCCAGGCGCATGATAATCTGGAAAATCTGGTCAAAAAACGCACCCTGCAACTTGCCGAAACGAATAGCAAACTCGAAGCTGATATTCAACAGAGAGAAGCCATAGAAAACGAACTGGTGCGGCGCAATACAGAACTGACTGAACTCAATGCCAAATTATCGATGGCGCAAGAGCAGTTGCTGCAATCGGAAAAGCTGGCATCAATAGGCCAACTGGCAGCCGGCGTCGCCCATGAAATCAACAATCCAATAGGCTACATTTTTTCTAATTTTGCCACACTTGAAAATTACATCAAGGATCTGTTTGCCATTATCAATGCCTACGAAAATTCCGAGCAGCACATAATCTCAGCCAGCGTAAAAAACGAACTGGTAAAAATCAAGGAAACCAAGGAATTATCGTATCTCAAAGAAGATATCCCGGAACTTGTGCAGCAATCAAGAGAAGGCATAGAAAGAGTACGCAAAATAGTCCAGGACCTGAAAGATTTTTCCAGGATCGACTCTCAGCAGGAATGGCAATGGGCTAATATACACCAGGGTATAGATTCGACCCTGAATATCGTCAACAACGAAATAAAATACAAGGCTGATGTGATCAAGGAATATGGGGACATTCCCGATATTGAGTGTCTGTCTTCGCAGATTAACCAGGTCATCATGAATCTGGTTGTCAATGCATCCCATGCGATTACGTCTGAGCGAGGACGTATCATTATTCGTACCAGACGTGAGGAGCAACACGTTTTGATAGAAGTATCCGACAATGGCTGCGGCATTCCCAAAGAAAACCTGAACCGTATTTTCGATCCATTCTTTACGACCAAGGCGATAGGAAAAGGGACAGGTCTGGGGCTATCCCTGTCTTACGGTATCATCCAGAAGCACCATGGGAAAATCACGGTCAACAGCGAAGTTGGCAAAGGTACCAGTTTCCTTCTTTGCCTTCCCATCAAACATGAAGATCAATCCCCCGCAACCGACGGTGCTGTCCAATGAGTGTGGAATCCGCATCTGAAAATATGCCCGTGCTGCTCTTCGTTGATGATGAGCCGAACATTCTTTCCTCGCTTCGCAGGTTATTCAGACCACATTCTTACAAGATACTGATCGCAAATAGTGGTCAGGAAGGTCTGGATATCATGGAAAAAGAAACCGTTGACCTCGTCATATCCGATATGCGCATGCCTGTCATGGATGGCGCCGTATTCCTGACCAATGTCAAGGCCAGATGGCCAAACACCATACGTCTGCTGCTCACAGGTTATGCAGACATACAATCGACGATAGATGCCATCAATCGTGGCGAAATTTATCGCTATATTACCAAGCCCTGGAATGACAATGACATTGTGCTGGTCGTCAAACAAGCCCTGGAACGCAAGTATCTGGAAAACGAAAAGAAACGGCTCGAAGAACTGACTTTCAGACAAAACGAAGAATTGAAGTCACTGAATGCTAATCTGGAAGCCAAAGTTGAAGAGCGCACCGCTGATCTCAAAAAAGCACATGCGTCGCTCTTAGTTGCCAACGATAAATTGAAAAGCAATTTCCTGACATCAATCAAGGTATTCTCTAATGTCATAGAAATGCGTGGCAATAAACTGGTTGGCCATTCCAGGAGGGTTGCCGATCTGTCCAGAAAATTGGCAAAAAAACTCAACCTCGATAGCCGTGAGACGCAGGAGATTTTTGTTGCGGCTTTAATGTTGGATATTGGAAAAATTGGCTTTTCCGATGAATTATTGGCAACGCCAGTCAGTCAGATGAATGGCGAAGAGTTAGGTCAATTTCACAAACACACTTTGCGCGCAGAACAATTGTTAATGCCTTTACAAGATTTACAGACAGCAGCCAAAATTATCCGTCACCAACATGAACGATTTGATGGTCGCGGTTTCCCCGATGGTCTGACGGGTGAAAACATCCCTTTCGGTGCACGCATACTGGCCCTCGCCAGTGACTACGACAACTTGCAGAATGGCAGCCTGGTTGCCAAACGTGTTAGTGTTGAAGATGCGCAAGCCATCATCATACGTGGCGCCGGCAACCGTTATGATGAAAAGGTAGTCCTTGCTTTCAGGCAAATCATCAATAATCTGCCAGACGATGTGGATGATAAAGAAATTTCTATCATGCATCTAGAACCTGGCATGATACTTTCTGCTGATGTAATATCCAAAGACGGCATGCTTTTATTACCTGCAGATTACGTTCTCGACCAGCATATCATCGGCAAATTGGCATTGTTTGAGCATCCTGCAAGTGCTAAATTGGTAATACGTGTGTACAGTAACAGGAGGAAATGATGCACAGAATCTTATTGCTGGATGACGAACAAAATGTCTTGCTAGCCCTGCAAAGAAGTCTGAAGAGCGTGGCAAAAGACCTGGACATGAAAATGGAGTTATTCAATTCCCCCAAGGACGCCGTCGCACGTCTTAGTGATACCGTTTTCGATTTTATTATTTCCGATTACCATATGCCAGAAATGAACGGCATACAGTTTCTTTCCATTGCCAAGGAAATGCAACCAGATGCCGTCCGTCTGATGCTCAGTGCTTCTGCAGAATTCAAGACCATACTTGGCGCCATCAATGATGCTGAAGTTTTTCGCTATATTGCCAAGCCCTGGGATCAGGATGAATTATTCGAAATAATACAACAGGCCAATGCCCGTCGCCAGCAACTGCTGGAAGACCGCCGACTGGCGGATGAACTGCGCGTGCAACGTGGCGTGATGACCCCACAAGAGCAGGAAACAAAACGCCTCGAAGAAACCGAACCAGGTATAACCAAGGTCAAATGGGGTCCCGATGGTTCGGTTCTGCTTGACTGATATTGCAAAGGCCTGCTTACGAGTGCGGTATCATAAGGCCTTTACTGGCACGCATAACTGACAAGAGAACAAGCCCGTCTGCGTATCAAGTGCTGTGGCTGGTATAAATTTCTCAAAGCAAGGTCTGTCATCACACTGCAAGCCACTGGTCGGCAGATACTCACGCAACAGCCACATCCAGGCATCATTGACGTGGCCGACCGGCCCGGAGAAATCCGCTACTGCATAACGCCCACCAGGCAAAGTCTTGAGATTGACCTGAGCACCCGCAAAAAAATCCCCTGGCACTGTGACGCAAGCATCATAACGACATTTCTCAGCAGCTGTCACACTGGGGTCGTCATAGCCTATTCCATAACAGGTTTGTGATAGCAAATCATGGGATTGCAACCATGGCAGAACATTTTTATTCCAGAATTCTGTCACAGCAGGGCCGTATGGACCTATATAGCGTTGATAGGCAATTTGCACAGCAGGTAAGTTGATGGTATTGACTTCCATGTATTTCTCATTAAATGATTGATAGGGATCATCATCTTCGCAAGACCCAGGCTTTCTGACCTGATCAGGATTGCTCAGTACCTGATTCAGATTGCTGTCTGGCAGCGAACGGTTCTCATAAGCGGCAACGATCTGCGACCGTCTGCGTGCATCAGTACCTGAGCGCCACTCACTCGGCGTACAATCGAATCTGCTTTTGAATGCGCGCGCAAAGGCTTCGCCCGAAGCAAAACCGCATGCGAGCGCAATATCCAGTATCGAAGCCTGCTGGTCACAGGATAGCCGCCATGCGGCACTCTCCAGCCTGCGTCTGCGTGCATAGTCCCCAAGGGTCTCCCCCATCCATGCGGCAAACACGCGATGAAAATGAAAGCGTGAAAAGTGAGCAATGTCAGCCAGATGCTCCAGTTCCAAAGCGCTATCCAGATGCTGATCAATGTAATCGAGAACACGATTCAAGCGTCGTGCATATTCAGCTTGGTGTTGATGTATCATGAAATTTGATCGCTCACTCTAGAAAATTTAATAGCCTGTTTACCACGTCACCAACCTTGGTTTGCAACAAAAAATGCGGCGCCTCAAATTCAAGCAACTGCATGCTTGTTATCTGCTTTTGCATATCGGTGTAAGCTGACAGCGGCACCAGTTTATCTTCGCTGGCACGCAGATAGCATGTCGGGACCTTGATGGTCTGCAGTTTGTCCCTGACGTCACAAGCCAGAACTGCCTGCAAACGCGCTTTCAGTGTCTGAGGCTTTACGCCAGCGAGCGCTTTTGCCAGATCAGAATCCAGCTCTTGCGTCGCAAATCGCCCCAACAGGAAATAACTGGCGATACGCGTGTGCGCCAGTTTGACTGGCAGATAGGGCACGACATATCTTAGCCTTGATAGAATGGAATGAGGATTACTGGCAAACGTCGCACACAATACCAGGGCTTGGAGTCTTTCCGGTCTGCTGGCAGCAATGGAAATGGCAATCGGGCCGGAAAAAGATTCACCCAGCAAGACATAATCTTCATCAACCGGCAGGTAACTGCGCGCCACCTGCTCAAGTGCAGCATAGTCCAAAACCTGATCCGGCGGATAGCGGGCGACGATCAATTTGCCTTTGCCGGCCAGGGCATCTTGCAGATCGCCATACAAGGTGCCAGTGCCATCCATGCCAGGCAAGAGTACGATAGTCTTCATCAGCTCTATCTTAGCAGCACAAACCCATGCCATGCATCAGTGCATTTTGGGATAGCCGGTAATTTGCTGTATTTCCTTGTACAGGGGTTGCAAGCGCGCATACATTTTTTGATAGACGCGATGATAAAGCTCATTGTAAATCTGGTGGTGATGGTCTATGGGCTGGAAGGTCTTTCCTATGCGTGTCATTTCCTTGATGGCTGTATCAAAACTGGCATGCAGACCCAGACCCACGGCTGCATCGATTGCTGCACCCAGGCCTGATGTTTCATAAATATGTGGACGTGAAGTCGGCAACCCAAAAATATCCGCAGTCAATTGCATGGCAGCGTCGCTTTGGGAACCGCCACCTGAAATGCGCAATTCCGTGATGGGGGTGCCACTACGTTTTTCAATTCGTTCTTTACCTTCGCGCAGGGCGTAAGCCAAACCTTCAAGTATCGCACGGTACATGTGGGCACGGGTATGCACATCACCAAAACCGATGATAGCCCCTTTTGCTTCTGCACCCGGCACCTTGATGCCCGGGGTCCAGTAAGGCTGCAGCATCAGCCCCATGGAACCTGGTGGCACCGCATTGACCAGTTCATCGAACAAGGCTTCCGGCAAGACTCCCTGTTCTGCCGCTTGCAGTTTTTCATGATGACCAAATTGTTCCTTGAACCAGTTCACCATCCAGTAGCCGCGGAATATCTGCACTTCCGTACTATAGGATCCGGGGATTGCTGCCGGATAAGGCGGGATGAAAGGCGTGACCTCCAGATATTTCTGGCTGGTGGTATTGATGGTTGCGGTCGTGCCATAGCTGAGGCAACCTATGTTGGCTTGCTGGCAGCCCGCCCCTATTACCTCACAGGCCTTGTCTGCAGCGGCGGCCAGCAAGGGCGTGCCTGCCAATATACCGGTAGCTGCTTCAGCAGCGCTGCTGATGTGCCCCATGACAGTGCCCGGCGGCACCAACTCCGGCAAGGTCTCTGCCTTTACTGCCAGTGCCTGCCATTTCCAGTCCAGCTTACCCGCCCACTTCAGGTTCTTGTAATCAAAAGGCAGATAGCCCACTTGCGAGCCTATGGAGTCAATGAATTTACCGCACAGACGGTAATTGAGGTAGCCGGACAACATCAGGTATTTATCGGTCTTGTCCCAGATATCTGGCTGGTGTGCCTTGATCCAGTTAGCTTCTGCCTCGCCACGAAAAAAATTAATGGTACCGGCGACCCCGGCCAGTTTGAAGGCAGTCAACCATAGCGGATTCACCGGCGGCACAATGTCAGTGCGCCGCTGGTCCAGCCAGGTAATTGCCGGACGCAAAGGCTGGCCTGCTTTGTCAAGATTGATGACGGTGCCGCGCTGCGTGGTCACGGCCACGCCATGTACACTTGATGGCGCAATGCCAGATTCATTCCATAGTCGTTGGCAGGCAGTGCAGACAGCTTGCCAGTAGTCTTCGGGATGATGTTCTGCCCAGCCAGGATATTCTGAAAAATAGGCTTCCAGATGCACCTGGGATTTGGCAGCAATATTTCCCTGCAAATCAAACAGTATGGCCCTGACACTTTGTGTGCCATTATCTATGGACAGTATGTATTGTTTGTACATGAAGTTCGCGTGTGCCAGTCGTGGTGATTGTAATAATTGTGACTATCGTGATAGTTTAATTTTTTTATGCGGCCACACTCTCGATTGCAGGTGAAGCGGGCAAGCCATGGCATCTGTGCCACAAATCCAGGTAAGCAGCTTGTTCTTTTTCCCATTGCTCGTCATCCCATTGCAGTTCAGGCTGGCAAATACTGCGTATACGCTGCATGAAAGCCAGGCCGCCATTGCGTAATAATAAGCCTAACCTGGTGCGGCGTAACATCAAGTCTTCCAGATGGACGACGCTTTCATATCTTGCCGCCCAGCGTAATTCCACCCATAGGCTGGCTGTCCCGGGGATATAATCAAGTTCACCAGCCTGTGCTGTCGCAACAACATTGGCTGCATTGGCACCAAAATGCCCTTGCAGACGTGCTATTTGTGCCTGGTTTAACTTCATGCCTGACAATATGGGAATTTCAGCAGTGGCTGCAAATACAGTACCCGTTGCAATACCTGCTCCTGGCTTGGGGAAAAGATGTTCCACATGCTTGAGCGCATCCTGGGCTATCAGCCGGAAAGTAGTGAGCTTTCCACCAGTCACGGTCAGCAAGCCTTTTTCCAGCCAGATGGCGTGATCTCGCCCTTCCTGTGATGGATCAGATTTACCGGTATCGATCACCGGCCGCACACCGGCATAGGTCGCTATGACGTCATCGGTTGTCAGCTTCAATCCGGGAAACTGGAATTCCATTGCTTCCATCAGATAAGTAAGCTCATCTAACGTCATCGCTGCCTCTATCTGCATATCAGCACGGTGGTCCACGTCCGTGGTCCCGACCAGGCTGACGCCCTCCCAGGGGTAAACAAAAACCGGGCGGCCATCACGTGGATGCATCAGGCTGACTGCCTGCGCCACCGGCAAGCGCCACGCGGGGAACAGTAAATGACTGCCGCGCAAGGGCCGCAGCCTGTTTTTTTCACCCTGCTGCTGGCGTAGTGCGTCAGCCCAGGCGCCTGTCGCATTGATGATAAGCCTGGCTTGCACCTGATATTGCTGCTGGCTCACGGCATCGCGCAACAGCACAGCACTTGCCCGCCCGTCTTTGTAGATCAGACTGTCGACTGCCAGGTAATTGATCGCCGTTGCTCCCGCTGCGCGGGCTTCTTGCAATACCCGCAAGACCAGACGTGCATCATCAGTTTTGGCATCAAGATAGCAAGAGCCGCCTCTTAAATCCTGGCGCGCTATATGCGGCGCCAGCATCAAGAAATCTTGTACAGAAAAATAATGTTTGCCGCGCAAACCTGCCATCCAGTCATAAATGACCAGTCCCAGGGCAAACAGCCAGCGCCCCGGTTTGCGCCCCGCATAATCAGCAAAGGCAAAACTTTGCGGTTCTACCAGACCAGAAGCGGCCTGCATCAGGCGCTGGCGTTCACGGACAGAGTCGCGTGTCAGAAAAAATTTACCTTGTTTGATATACCGCAAGCCGCCATGGACCAACTTGGACGAACGGCTGGATGTCCCCCAGGCAAAGTCTTTTTGTTCTACCAGCAAAGCTTTCCAGCCACGCTTTGCCGCTTCCAGCAAAATACCAGCACCGGTAATACCACCGCCGATGACAATGACGTCCCAATCTTGACCCTGATTGGCCAGAGTGCGGGGTATGTCTATACGGGCATTATGCACTTCGTGGATTGGATTCATCGTGCTGCATCTTCCGCAGGCAAGAGCTTGCCAGGATTCATGATGCCCTGCGGGTCAAAATGCCGGAACAGATTATGCAGGCTTGCCATGCCCAATTCACCTTTTTCTGCTAACAGATAAGCAGCATGATCGCTTCCCACACCATGCTGGTGGCTGATGGTGCCACCATTGGCAACGATTGCCCTGGATACCTGGGTCTTGAGCATTTTCCAGCGGGCATGATCAGTTTCATAGTCACCGCTGAGGCGATAAACAAAAGTGGAATACACACTGGCGCCTTGTGCATACAGATGGGACAAGTGCGTGTATGCATGGACCAGTTCCTTGTCGGCCGCCAGTGCAGCCCTGCCCGCCTGTTCCATTGCCTGCATCATTTTCTTGACCTTTGGCCAGTCACAGGCTGTTTCGACCGTATCGATAGCGTAGCCATGCTGCCAGGCAGTATTACGCAGATACACGTTTTTGAAGCGCCCCTGCTTCCATTTCTCGCCCATGGTTTTGCCTGCATGAATCCCGTTGTGCGAGGACGCGATCTTCAGTGCAGACTTGATGGCATGCCGTACCTGTTTTTTCTCGCCACTGCCACCAACCAGTAACAGGCATTTTTCGCTGCCACAACCTCGCAGGCGCAAATATGTCTCCAGCAGCCTGATCAGGCTTTTGTGGCCGGCCAGTGTCAGGCTGGTCAAGGTTTCGTTTGCATTGGACAGGCGCAACATTGATAGTCCTGGCCTGGCCTGTACAATTGCCCTGACTGCTGCTTGTGCCTGCTCCCAGTCAGGGAAGAACACGGCATGAAACTCTTCACAAGCAGGTAACGGGCTGATACGCACTGTCACTTCAGTGACGATACCCATACGCCCTTCTGACCCCAACAGCATCTCACGCAAGTCAGGGCCGGCAGCCGACGCCGGGAAAGTCTGGATATCAAGCCGTCCCACTGGCGTCTCTACCCTGGCGCCCGCCAGTAATTGTTCTATGCGACCATAGCGCAAAGACTGCTGCCCTGAAGAGCGGGTAACCACCCAGCCGCCCAGGGTTGAGTATTCAAAGGATTGCGGGAAATGCCCCAGCGTATAACCGTGGGCACGTAATTGTGCTTCCAGGTCCGGACCAAAAACGCCGGCGCCAAAAGTTGCCAGTTGTGCTTCGCGGTCAAGATTAAGCAACGCGCACATGCGCGACATATCGACAGACAGCACGGGCTGTGCATTTTCCTCCACATGCAAATGCCCGACCACGCTGGTACCGCCACCATAAGGGATAAGCGCGACACCATGCTCGCTGGCATAACTCAACAGACTGCGAATATCCTCACTGCTTTCTGGGAAGGCGACGCCGTCAGGGAAAGTGGTGATTTTTCCGTAACGCATTTTCAGCCAGTCGGGCAGACTCTGGCCCAGGCTATGCCTGACACGTGCATCAGTTGTTGTGTCTATCAGAGCATGAGCAGGCAAACGGCTGGCTGGTACAGACTGACAGACCCGCTCGAATACAGCATCAGCCTGTGGCTTACCCTGCCCTATGCGCTCTCGCAGAAAGCCCAATGCATCCTCATTCAAGGCAAATGTGATACTGTCATCCCCCCAACCATTCCAACGTCGCATTTCTGTTCCTGATTTTGAATTGAGCCTGTCAAATTGAGCTTGCTATAATCCGACACGCATGCAACAAGGCCGGATGAATTGTCGTCAGCATAATCAAGCGGCTCGAAAACGTATTGCGCTTTCATGACAGGATTCTTGTTTTAATATGCCAAAGCCCAGCCTGACGAACAGTTCCTTTTCCAATGCCCGGGTTGCTGCAGCCTATCTGCAGCCCTTGCTTGATCTAGCCAGGGCGCGTAAATTGAACCTGGATGAGCTTGCCCATCAGGCCGGCATGGCGGAAAACATGCTGACGGCGGTACCGGACACAATTGCGGCGACTGACTACCTGCGCCTGCTGGACGCTGGTGCAGAACTGTGCCAGGACGCACAATTTGGCCTGCACGTTGGAGAAAGAATCAAACTGGGCGCCTACAACGTCTATGGCATGATCTTGATGAGTTGCCGGGACTTTGCGCAAGCCTTTCAGCAAACCATGCGTTATGAAGGTCTGGCGCACGATCTGGGTCGATCTGAATTACGGGTTGAGGGAGATATTGCTGAATATCAATGGCACAACCATTTCCCGCAGGCCAGCAGACATCTGGTGGACAGCGTCTTTGCCGGCATACGCGTGTTTGGCAACTGGTTTGCCGGCGCCACCCTGCCCCATGCGCCGGTATACTTCATGCATGCAGCACCTGCCGAACTCAGCGAATACCATCGCATCTTTGGACCAGAGGTGCATTTTGATGCGCCAATAAATTGCGCCCGTTTCCCTACTGCGCTATTAAGCTGGCAAGTACCCAATGCAGATGTCAGCATGTACCCGGTACTGCAGCAGCATGCAGAACAGATGCTGCTGCAAAAACAGCGTGCCCACAGCGATGGCAACATCGTCGTTCAAGTGAGGGCCGCCATCAGCAACGCACTGGCGCAGGATCGCGCAAGATTGCCGCTGATTGCACAAGACCTGCTGCTCAGCCAGCGTACCCTGCAACGCAAGCTAAGCGATATTGGCATCAGTTTCCAGCAGATTCTCGACCAGACCAGAAAAGAACTGGCGCAGGATTATCTGCGCCAGGCTGATCTCAATCTGGCGGACATCGCTTTTTTACTGGGTTACCGTGAGCAAAGTGCCTTCAATCATGCATTCAAGGACTGGACGGGCTTAAGTCCTGGCGCATATCGTGAGCGGTATCGTCAACAAAACCTGACGCGCAAATGACAATGCGGAAGCGACCAATCGCTCCCGCATCTGAGTTCTGGACGGTGGCTTGTCCGCTGGAATGCGAACCAAGCACACCTCACTGCCGTCATACATATCGGTTGTATGTACAGCAGCTAGGAGACATCATAACCTAGTTTTGTGACGGCTGTGTGAAGCCAGCATGACATTTATCAAATAACATCTATTTACTAGCATTTACTAGCAAAAGTAATAGCTGCTAAGTTGCTGCGTCTGTAACGACTTCCGCGTCCGGTACAGTTTCAAAACGAAATAACTGCTGTACGGAGCAATTGAAGAGTTCGGCAAATGCCTCGATAAACTCGACCTTCCAATGTTCGGCCTTATTATCGACAATACGCAATAATTGCGAATGTGAAACGGTCACACGTCTGCCTATGAGCAGGCGATGCAAGGCAGAAACTGAACGAATTTTGTTTTCCACCATGAGTTCACGAATTCTGAGTTCTGCTTTTATTTTATGTCCGGACATGGGAGAAGATGTTGTTACTGTAGTTGTGTTGAGCATGATCGAACCTCACTTCGACGGCTGCGATGATACAGGATATACGGTTTTTTTGCGGACGCCGCTAAAAAACAACATAAAGCATTTAATTTTCTTCACGCCATGCTGGATTTTTTTATAAAGCTGTGGCAAGATGAATTCATGAATTTTTGCAACCCATTTTTTTAGGATTATTCGTGAAAACTACCTGGCTCCTACAACTGATTAAAGGCATGTGCTTAACAGCACAGGGCTTGGCATCAGTGTGGACTTCCCAGGCGTCAGCAGTCGGCGTGCTGGCCGAGCGCACAGTACCAGCTCTGGCAACAAGTACCACAACATCCGCACCGAATAACAGCATTATTGGACATACTGCAATTGATCGCACAGCAGCGAATACCAATACGCAGACAAATTACAAGCAGTCCGTAGCAAGTAAGTTTAAAGATTATATAAAACCTGTCAGTCGCATCCGAAGGTCAGACCTTCAGGTAGCTGGAGCAAACTAAACAAGCTCCCTCTGCCCCAAAGCTGAAAAGCCCGGATGCCCTTAAAAGCTCCGGGTTTTTTGTTTTGTGGCCTGTATGCAGCCATGCTGGTATGAGCAGACTCAGCAGTAAAACCCGTGCAAGCGGTCGTGTTCAGTCAATGAGCACGGAAACATTGGTGTTGATATATCAAGACCATGCAGTCAAACCCGCAGCAGCGGTCGTAACGGACATACACGTTATGGGAACATGGCACTGCATTTTGTGCAGAGCAGAAGTCAAACCCGTGCAAACGGTCGTGGTTCAGATGCAGCCATGGAAACAACCTGAAGCAGTATTTAAGAAATTTTAAGAAACAGAACCCGCACACGCGGTCGCCGTCAGCAAATCGCAAATGTGCAGACAGTGGAAACATCGGTACCGATATGATGATATCGGCTACCGTCAACGAGCAGCACAATTATGTTGAACAAACGGGTACCCGGAACGGTACCGACAACGCTGCGGGAATGGTCCCGCAGCCTGCAGTATTTTTTATTCCTAAGGAAGGGGGTCAATATGTTTGCTGTATTCTGGATAGAAATCCACAAGCAAATCAAAATGTCTCATTGCAGGGAATTTCAATCAGGCGACATGATGGCCGCCCTGAAATTCGCTGACAGCCTGAGACAAAGGCAAGCAGCAGGTGAATACATACGTCACATTAATATGTCATCCGAGAATAACAACTCGGTAGGCATACCTAGTGCGGCTATCGACTATCACTATGCCGAACATAAAATTGCCGCATAAAGCCAATGCAGACACTCACAAGAAAAGCGAAGGTTCACGCAAGATGCGAATCTTCGCTTTTTTATATCTGAACATCCCCCGATATCTGACCAGATTCAGCCTCTTTACCCAACAAGATCCAGGTCAGCAGTCCGGTCAGCAACGTGATTGATGCCAATATGCGTAGCAATATCTGGAATGCATTCCCATAGACAAGCTGCAAGGCTGTCCGTGTCAGGCCGGGCAAAATCGTCTGCGCATTGGCGAGATCACCAGCTGCCAGCCTTTGTGCAAACTCCGGCAGGTTCACTGCCTGACTTACAGGCACAGCCTGTTGTATCAAACCCGCCAGAATAGCGCTGACCAACGCCAGGGCAATACCTTCACCAGCCACACGGGTGGTACTGAATATACCTGCTGCCATGCCGGCACGCTCCTTCGGTACCACACTGACTGCCAGTCCATCCATCAGGCCCCAGGGCAACGCAGTCCCCAGACCTATGATCATCAAGGAAGCGATGAATTGTGAAGGTGCTTGTCCTGGTTCGACCATGCTCAGGCAAAGCAGGCCCAGCGCCGCAATCAACAAGCCCGTACCGCAAATCGCTCCCACCGAAATCCAGCGTGTCAGCCATGCAGCCAACATGGGAACACACAGCATGGGACTGGACAGAGCAAGCATCAGCCAGCCAGTGCCAATTTCACCAAGATTTTCTATGCCGATAAAACGGCCAGGCAGCAGAATCAATAACACCACAAAAGAATAAGCCGGTGCAGCAGCCAAAAATTGTGCGCCGACAAAGCGCGGATAACGAAACAGCGACAAATCCAGCATGGGTCTCGGTTGTCGTCGTTCTATCATCACAAACATTGCCAGCAATAATATAGCTGTCAGCAGCAAACCAAGAACGGCAAGATCATGCCAACCCCTGGCAGGTGCCAGCAGCAAGGCAAACGTGAATGCACTCAAGGCCGCAGTAAAGCTCACTGTCCCGCCAACATCCGGCGCTGCAGCCTGCGGGTCTTTTGAGTCACGCATATACAGCCAGGCGGCCAGCAGCGCCAGGGCTGCCATCAAGCTCATCGCCATAAAAACCGCACGCCAGCCCCCAAACTTGACAAGTACGCCGCACAGCAAAGGACCAAATGCCAGCCCCACACCAAAAGTCGTGCCGATGAAGCTGAATACGCGGGTTCTTTGTTGGTCTTCGAACTCCTGCGCCTGCGCAGCCAGGCCACTGGAAAATGCCGCTGCAGCCCCCAAGCCCTGACCTGCGCGCAATACATCAAACCACAGCAAGCTTTGCACACCCACCAAGGCCAGGGAAGTCAGCAAGAAAATGGCCATTCCCATCATAAAAACCCGCTTGCGACCATATTGGTCAGCCATGGAGCCTGACGCCAGCAGAGCACTGCCAAAACTGAGCATGAAGGCATTGGTCACCCAACTCAGGGCAAATGGTGAGCCACCCAGCTCCCTTTGTATGGCCGACAGAGCGACCGCCGGTCCGGTAAAACTCACTGGCATACTGAGTGCAGCCAGGCAAACTGCCCCCAGAATTAACAATTTTTCAGAGTGCTGACGGGTGATACCAGATGCAACGGCAGATGTTGTACTCATGAGATTGATTACCTTCAAAAATTCTGGCAGCAAAGACCGCCATTAAGGCTTTGATGATATTCAATCTGCAATTGATGAAAAACAGGCTTAAAATCCTCACTTAAAAGAATTTTATTCCGCAATTCCAATGAAAAATGCCGACAGCCTTATTGAATTGAGTGCATTTACCCATGCAGCAGAATTACGCAGCTACGTCGCAGCAGGACGAGTGCTCGGTGTATCCGCTTCCGCCATAGGTAAAAGTGTGATGCGACTGGAAGAAAAACTGGGGGTGCGCCTGCTACACCGCAGCACCCGTCGCATCAGCCTGACTGCGGAGGGAAGGCTATTTTACGAGCGGTGCCAGCGCATACTCGACGACATCGATGACGCGCAGGCAGAGGTCATCAGCATGTCATCCAAGCCACGTGGTAAGTTGCGCGTCAGTCTGCCCGTCATCGCCTATAGAATGTTGCTGCCAGTATTGCCTGCCTTTACGACGCTATACCCTGAAGTCAAACTTGACCTTGATTTCAGTGACAGGTTGGTTGATGTCATTGATGAAGGCGTGGATATTGCTATCCGGAGCGGCGACCTGCGGGATTCACGCCTGACAGCCAGGACTCTGGGGCCTTTCCGCTTTCATATTGTGGGTTCACCCGACTATTTTGCTCAACATGGGATACCGCTGAGCCCGGCCGATCTGCAAAAACACAAATGCCTGCACTATAAATTCCCCAGCACTGGCAAATTACAGGAATGGGCCATCACATCTGATGAGGGCGTTTTAGCGGGCCTGCCTGCTGACCTGGTCTGCAATAACATAGAGGCCCTGATCCTCGCCGCCAATCAGGGTTTGGGACTTGCCTATCTGCCGGACTTTGTCATACGGGAAAAGCTTGTATCTAGACAGCTGCAGGCCG
The DNA here is from genome assembly GCF_022568815.1 of Undibacterium paludis. GTDB lineage: Bacteria > Pseudomonadota > Gammaproteobacteria > Burkholderiales > Burkholderiaceae_D > Undibacterium. The sequence continues at coordinate 371,015 of NZ_JAKZHX010000002.1, forward strand.
TGCTGGACGAATACATACAGGCAGGCGGCGTATTTTCAGTGTTATGGCCGTCAAGTCGCCATCTGTCGCCCAAATTGCGAGTCTTTGTCGATTTCATTTGCGAACATATCGTGTTGAGTAAAGTATGACAGTAACGACACCAACACGATGGCGTTCACTCAGGTTTTTTGCCAGCGCCCGCCTATGTTCTTCAACAGCACATTGACCGCAGCAAGCTGGCGATTGCGTATCGACAGCAGATTTGATTCACTGGACAAGGCCGCATTCTGTGAAATGACGACGTTCAGGTAACTGACGGTACCTGCCTTATACTGCGCTTGTGTGATATCAAGATTGCGCTGAGCCGCTTGCACTGCTTCTGCCTGCAATTGCGACTCTCCCTGCAACTGATCCAGTACGACCAGATTATCTTCAACCTCTTGCAAAGAGGTCAGCACAGTTTGCCGGTAAGCAGCAACGGCTGCATCAGCCGATGCACGCGCCTGGTCACTAGCCAGGCGTTTCGCGCCACCATCAAAAATGGAAGCGGCCATGGATGATCCCAAAGACCACAACAGAGTGGAAGAATCGAACAAATTACTCAATGAAGAACTACGATAACCGGCATTGGCCGACAGACTGAAGTCAGGGAAGAAAGCTGCATCCTTGACACCAATCTGGGCATAGGCAGCAGCAACCTTGCGCTCTGCGGCAGCAATGTCTGGCCTGCGTTCGAGCAAGGTCGAAGGCACAAATTCTGGCACAGGCGGCACATCTGGCAAAGAGGCTGTTTTTTCCAGGCTGAACCCGGCCGGTGCCATGCCCAATAGCACGGCGATTGCATGTTCGAGCTGCGCCCTTTGTGCTTCTGCATCTTTCAACTGAACCTGGGTAGTCGTCAATTGTATTTTTGCCTGCAATACATCGCTCTGTCCGGCAACACCGGAATTGAATCTGGCCTGCGTCAGCTCCAGGCTGCGCTGATTGGATGCAGTAGTACGCTGCAAGATGCTTTGCTGCGCTTCGGCCGCGCGCATGGCGAAATACGTCTGCGTCAGCGTGGCCTGGGCAGACAAGCGCACTGCATCGAAGTCGTCACGGCTTGCCTGCAAACTGGCATTGGCAGCTTCGCTGGCTTTAGACAGCCTGCCCCACAAATCAATTTCCCATGAGGTTTCCAAGCCTGCCGAGTAACTGTTACTGGTGGTCCGGGCGTTCTGCCCTGCCCCCGGGTTGCTGCTGCGCGTGGCACCTGCTGTGGCAGATAAAGTCGGCCACAGCGCAGTCTGGCTGGCCTTGAGCACAGCCTTGGCGCTGGCGACCTGTGTCGCTGCCGATTTCAGGTTTTCATTCCCGGTCAGCAGTTTCTGTTGCAAACCATTTAAAACCGGATCATGGAATATTTCCCACCAGGATTCTGACACGTCAGGTACGGCACCTGGCTGCGTGGCCCGCGCCGACTTCCACAGGCCAGCCTCCTTGAACCCGGCGCTGACGGCCATGGGTCCCGGTGCCTGTGGACTATTCACTGCACATGCAGGTAACAGGCAAGCCAAAGCAATAATGGACAGGCGTGATGCTTCGCCAAGGCAAGTGGTCAGCGGTTGGCGGCGCAGTTCTTGATCAGGGTATTTTTTCATCATCGTTTTCATGCGATATTCAGCGCTGTTGCACTCTCTTTTTTACCGGCAGGTCTTTTTTTGCGGCGCAGCCTGTCCATGCAGACAAATACTACCGGTGTGGTATACAGCGTCAGTAACTGGCTTAATAGCAAACCGCCAACAATAGCGATTCCCAAAGGCTGCCGCAATTCGGCACCGTCACCAGTGCCAAGCGCCAGAGGTATTGCGCCAAAAATGGCAGCCAGTGTTGTCATCAGAATCGGGCGCAAGCGCAACATGCTGGCGCGGTAAATTGCCGTACCGGCACTGACAGTATTGCCACGACTGGCAGCTGCATGCTGGGCAGAGATGGCAAAATCGATCATCATGATGGCGTTTTTCTTGACGATACCAATCAACAGCACCACACCTATCAGGGCAATAATGCTGAAATCGGTATTGAAAAGCATCAGTGCCAGCAAGGCGCCTATGCCTGCCGACGGCAAGGTGGACAAGATGGTCAGCGGATGTATCAGGCTTTCATACAATATGCCTAGCACCAGGTATATCGTGACGATAGCCGCCAGTATCAGCAAGGGTTGACTGCTGAGCGAAGATTGAAAGGCCTGCGCCGTTCCCTGGAAGCTGCCATGCACCGATATTGGCACGCCAAGCTGGCTGATGGTGGTATTGATCGCCTCTACCGCCTGGGACAGAGCCACATTCGGTGCCAGATTGAAGCTGATGGTGCTCGCCGGTGAACCGCTTTGGTGATTGACAGCCAGCGGTGTACTGGTAGTTTCCACCTTGGCGACACTGGTCAGCGGGATGCGCACTCCCTTGGAGGTCGTCACGTAGATACTTTTCAGCATCTCCGGACTTTGCAGGTAGGCCGGTGCCAGTTCCATGACGACACGGTACTGATTAAGCGGGTTATAGATCACACCGATCTGGCGTTGGCCGAAGGCATCGTTCAAGGTGCTGTCAATGGCACTGATGGTCAGCCCCAGGCGCGCCACCGCATCACGGTCTATCACCAGCGAAGTCTGTATGCCCTTATCCTGCTGGTCACTATTGACATCAACCAACTCGGGCACTTGCGTAAGGGCCTTGCGTATGCGTGGCTCCCAAGTACGTAAATCAGCCAGGTCATCGGCTTGCAGAGCATATTGCCAGGCCGCATTACTTTGCCGACCGCCAACGCGGATATCCTGTACTGGTGACAAAAACAGATTTGCGCCTGGCAAGTGTGCGAGTTTGCCACGCAGGCGATTCATCACCTGATCGACGCTTTCAGTTCTTTCCGGCCGTGGCTTGAGCGAGATAAACATGTTTGCACTATTACGCTGGCCGCCACCTGTGAAACCTGTCGTGGTTGCCACCGCTGGATCGGCACGCACGATGTCGCTGAATGCAATCAGTTTCGCCTGCATGGCCGTAAAAGAGCTAGCCTGATCTGCCTGCACGCCCCCCATCATCAATCCTGTATCCTGCTGCGGAAAAAAACCCTTGGAAATGGTGATGTACAGCGATACATTCAATGCAATGACACCCAGCAATACCAGCAGGGTCAGGGGTTGATGACGCAATGTCCAGCGCAGGCTGCGCCGGTAACCGCGCATCAGCCACCGCTGCAAACGGCCAAGAATACGCATCACGCGTCCTGGGGGCCTGGTCTTTTCAACCGGCTTGAGCAAGGTGGCCGCCATCATTGGCGTAGTCGTCAACGACACCAGCATGGATACCAGTATCGATACCGACAGGACAACTGCAAACTCGCGGAACAAGCGGCCAACAATACCCCCCATCGCCAGAATGGGGATAAACGCCGCAATCAGGGACAGGCTGATGGACACGACAGTAAAGCCGATCTCACGTGCCCCCAGCAATGCCGCTTCAAGCGGTGCCTTGCCGCGCTCTATGTGTCGTGAGATATTCTCCAGCACCACGATCGCATCATCCACCACAAACCCGGTTGCCACCGTCATCGCCATCAATGACAAATTATCTATACTGTAACCGAGCAGATACATGACGCCAAAAGTGCCAGCCAGCGAAACCGGCACAGCTACAGCAGGTAACAGCGCCGCGCGGAAATTACGTAAAAAAGCAAACACCACCACAATCACCAGACCAAAGGCGATCGCCAGTGTACGCTGCACTTCCTTGATCGAAGCCCGTATAGTGGGTGTGCGGTCCATCACGACATCGACATTGATTGCCGGTGCAATCGAGGCGCGCAATTGCGGCAGCAGGCCACGTATGGTATCAACCGTCTTGATGATGTTCGCGCCCGGCGCCTTGTTGAGTATCAGCAGCACGGCCGGTTTGCCATTTGACATGCCGTAATTGCGCACGTCCTGCACACTGTCAACCACTTGCGCCACATCGCGCAGGAGCAGGGCTGCACCGTTGACGTAACTGAGTACCAGTGGTGCATATTGATCTGCCTTGTAAGATTGATCATTAGCACTGATTTGCCAGTAATGCTGATTGTCTTCCAGCGAGCCTTTGGGGCGGTTGGCGTTGCTGGCAACCACCGTAGCACGCACGTTTTCCAGGGAAATGCCATTGGCGGCCAGTTTGTTCGGGTCGATTTCTATACGTACCGCAGGCAAGGCGCCACCACCTATCGTGACCTGGCCTATGCCATCGACCTGCGACAAACGCTGTGCCAGCACAGTAGATGCCGCATCGTACATCTGCCCGCGTGTCAGTGTGTCAGACGTCAGTGCAATAATCATCACCGGCGCATCTGCCGGATTGACTTTGCGGTAAGTCGGATTGCTGGGCAAGCCGGACGGCAGCAAGGCGCGTGCCGCGTTGATGCCTGCCTGTACGTCGCGGGCCGCACCGTCGATGTCACGGCTCAGGTCAAATTGCAGGGTGACACGGGTGCTACCCAGCGATGATGACGAAGTGATTTCATTGACACCGGCAATGCTGCCCAACGCCCGCTCCAACGGTGTCGCCACCGTGGCCGCCATGGTATCCGGACTGGCGCCTGGCAAGGACGCATTCACCGAAATCGTCGGAAATTCAACCTGTGGCAAAGGGGCAATAGGCAACAAGAAATAGGCAATGATGCCCGCCAGTGCCACACCGAAGGTAATCAGTGCGGTACCAACCGGGCGTTCTATGAAGGGGCGTGAGAGATTCATGCCTGACTCACACCGTCGTTTCCGCAGGCTTGTTACCCAGCCCGCTTGCCAATGCGGTAAACCCGAGATAGATCACCGGCGTGGTAAACAAGGTCAGCAACTGGCTGACGATCAAACCACCCACCATCACCACACCCAGCGGATGACGCAACTCGCTACCGACACCGGTACCCAGCATCAGCGGCAAGGCCCCCAGCAGGGCCGCCATAGTCGTCATCAGGATAGGACGGAAGCGCAACAAACAGGCTTTATGGATTGCCTCACGTGGTCTCAGCCCCTCCTCCCGCTGCGCATACAGGGCAAAATCGATCATCATGATGGCATTTTTTTTGACAATACCAATCAGCAGCACAATACCAATGATCGCAATAATGCCCAGGTCCAGACGGAACGCCAGCAGTGCCAGCAAGGCGCCCAGACCTGCCGACGGCAAGGTGGACAAGATGGTCAGCGGATGTATATAGCTCTCATACAGGACACCCAGCACGATATACATCGTGACAATGGCTGCCAGTATCAGCAGCAACGTGCTTGACAAAGAAGCCTGAAAAGCCAGCGCAGCTCCCTGGAAACTGGTTTCCACGCTGACCGGCATTTGCAGACCGGCTTCTTCTTTACGTATTGCTTCTACCGCATCCCCCAAAGCAGCACCAGGTGCAAGATTGAAAGAAATAGTGGCCGCCGGGAACTGCGCAACATGATTGACCGCCAGTGGTGCAATGCGTTCCGTCACTCTGGCGACGGAAGATAGCGGCACCTGGACACCATTGCTACCCGGCACATACAGGCTGTTAAGCGCGTCCAGCCCCAGTTTGTATTGCGGTGCAACCTCCAGAACCACGCGATATTGATTGCTTTGCGTGAATATCGTTGAAATCAGGCGCTGGCCGAAGGCATTGTAAAGTGCACTGTCTATGGAAGCGACGCTGACGCCAAAGCGCCCGGCGGCGTCCCTGTCTATGTCAACATAGGCTTGCAGACCAAGTTCTTGCTGATCACTTGCCACATCAGCCAATTGCGGCAACTTGCGCAAACGCTCGAGCAGTGTTGCCGTCCATTTTGACAGCTCCTTGATGTCGGGCGAACTCAGCATGAACTGGTACTGTGTCTTGGCAATACGGTCTTCTATGGTCAGATCCTGCACCGCCTGTAAATAAATCGCGATACCGGTGACCTTGCTGGTCGCTTCGGTCAGGCGTCGCGCTATTTGCGCTGCCGAAGCAGTGCGCACATGCAGAGGCTTGAGCACGATCAGCATGCGGCCAGAATTCAAGGTCGTATTGGCGCCATCAACACCGATGAAAGAAGACACGCTCTCTACCGCAGGGTCTTTCAGTATAACGGCTGCAAGCTCTTGCTGGTGCACGGCCATGGCGGCAAACGAGGTCGACTGGGCAGCCTCGGTGATTGCCTGTATCTGCCCGGTATCCTGCACCGGAAAAAATCCTTTGGGAACAAAAACATACAATAAACCGGTCAATGCCAGTGTCAGCACAAACACCAGCATGGTTGCAGCCTGCCTGTCCAGCACCCAGGTCAGCATGCGACCGTATCCCTCTATGGTTTTATCAAACATACGACCAATAGCGCGCTTGACGGCGCCAAAGTCCTCTTCTCTCTCATGATGCAAAAGGCGGGCACACATCATTGGCGTCAGCGTCAGCGACACGAAGGCTGAAATCAGGATGGAGACTGCCAAGGTAATTGCAAATTCATGGAATAACCGCCCCACCACATCGCCCATGAACAACAAAGGGATTAGCACCGCAATCAAGGACACCGTCAGCGAGATGATGGTAAAACCAATTTGTTGAGAGCCTTTCAGCGCCGCTGCCATTGGTGTATCGCCTTCTTCGACATAGCGGGCGATATTCTCGATCATGACAATCGCATCGTCGACGACAAAGCCGGTCGATATCACCAGCGCCATCAGGGTCAGGTTATTCAATGAAAAACCGACCATGTACATCACGCCGAAAGTACCGATCAAAGACAGGGGTACCGCCACACTGGGGATAATCGTCGCCGGCACGCTGCGCAGGAAAATGAAAATGACGAACACCACCAGGCCTATGGCCAGCAAAAGTTCGATTTCCACATCGTCTATGGACGCACGTATTGTCGTTGTCCTGTCGCTCAACACGCGCACATCGACTGAACCTGGCATGGCTGCCTGCAAAGTCGGCAGCAAAGCCTTCACACGGTCAACTGTCTGTATCACATTGGCGCCAGGCTGGCGCTGCACATTCAGGATCACAGCCGGTGCAGTATCTGCCCACGCTGCCAGACGCAGGTTTTCTGCATCGTCGACCAGCGTGGCTACATCACGCAACCTGACTGGATTGCCATTTTTGTAGGCAAAAATCAGATTGGCATATTCTGCTGCGCTTTTCATCTGGTCATTAGCGTCAATGGTCGAGGCGCGCAAAGGCCCGTCAAAACTCCCCTTGGCCTGATTCACATTGGCACTGCCTATGGCGGTACGTACGTCATCAAGCGACAGTCCCAGGTTGGCCAAGGCAGTCGGATTAGCCTGTATGCGCACCGCAGGGCGTCGCCCGCCAGCGATACTGACCAGGCCCACACCACGTACCTGCGATATTTTTTGTGCAAGGCGGCTCTCAACCAGATCGTGCAGGCGTATTACCGGCAAAGTTGAGGACGACACGGCGATCGTCAGCACCGGCGCATCAGCCGGGTTCACCTTGCTATACACGGGTGGCATGGGTAAATCATTGGGCAACAGATTGCTGCCTGCATTGATGGCGGCCTGCACTTCCTGCTCAGCCACATCAAGCGACAGGCTCAGGTCAAACCGCAGCGTGATCACTGAAGCGCCGCCAGAACTGCTGGATGACATTTGTGCCAGACCCGGCATCTGCCCGAATTGCCGCTCCAAAGGCGCCGTGACTGACGATGTCATGACATCCGGGCTGGCGCCGGGATACAGGGTAGTGACCTGTATCGTCGGATAATCGACTTCAGGCAAGGCCGCAATCGGCAGCAGGCGATAGGCCAGCAAGCCGGCCAACAAAATGGCCAACATCATCAGCGACGTCGCCACAGGTCGTTCGATAAATAAACGCGAAGGATTCAGGGTGTTCATGATTTAAGCGCCTTGGCCTGCCTTTATTTTCTGGCTTCGGCAGCCGACGCTTGAGCCGGTACCGACGCGGACGCAGAAGCAGATCCAGGCACGGATGCCGCCCCCGCTGCAGAAGCAGAGCCGGAAGCACCACCACCTTTATGTCGCCGGCCACTACGCGGCTCATCACCTGCACCTGGCCTGGCACTGGCGGCAATGACTTCCACCTTGCCACCGTCGCGCAAACGGTCTGCACCATCGGTGACCAGTTGCTCACCGGGTTTCAATTCTCCTTTTACACCTACCCAGTCGCCATCCGTCGCCAGCGTCGTTACCGGTCTCAGAGCAACCACACCACCCTCACCCACCACATACACAAAATTACCCATGGCACCACGCTGGACAGCCGCTGTTGGCACGGCCAGGGCGTCTTTCATGGTATCAAGCTGCAGGCGCACATTGACAAACTGATTCGGGAAAAGAGCATTATCCTTATTGGCAAACAAGGCCTTGACACGTATGGTGCCGGTGGTCACATCAATAGTGTTATCGGTGTTGGCGACACTGCCTTCAGCCAGCATGCTTTTTTGTTCCCTGTCCCAGGCTTCAACGCGCAGTGGTACGGCATTTTTCAATTGCTGACGCAATTTATCCAGACGTGCATCAGGGACGGCAAACACTATCGCAGCCGGTTGGGTCTGGGTAATTGTCACCAGACCATTCGTGTCTGAACTGTGCACAATATTACCAAGATCAGCCTGTTTCAGACCAGCCAGCCCGGCAATTGGCGCCACCACACGGGTATAGCTGAGCTGCAGTTTCGCATTATCCACCGCCGCCTGATCTGACAAGACCGTACCGTGCAATTGCTGCACCAGGGCCTCTTGCGTATCCATTTGCTGTTTAGGCGCAGCCTGTTTTTCAACCAGGTCGCGATAGCGTTGCAAATCTATTTCTGCGTTTTTCAGTTGTGCCTGGTCACGTGCCAGAGTACCCTGCGCCTGCGACAAGGCAATCTGGAAAGACCGCGGGTCTATCTGCGCCAGCACCTGCCCCGCCTGCACTGGTTGGCCTTCTTTAAAGTAAATGGCCTTCAACTCTCCGTCAGCCTTAGTCCGCACAATCGCCGTGTTGACAGCAGCAATATTGCCAATGGCATTGACGATAAGGCGTATATCACGCTTTTGCGCAGCCACAACCGTCACCGGCTGCACCCGGTTGGGATTGGCGCCATTACGACCGCCCCCCTGCCTGGCGCCACCGGTGCTGGCACTGGCCGAGGCACCGTCCACTGGCGCACGATGCGTATACCACCAGGCCACACCTGCCCCTGCCACAGCCAGGATCAACACGATTACTGCCGTCTTACGCGTCATCAATTTTGATGCCATTGCACTTACCCTCAACGTCAAATCGGATTCAGTCAATGTCCGTAGCGCATGCAGGATAGCGCTGGCAAAGGACCAACAGCAGCATGAGAACTGACTACTAATTTGCCACTAATTTGCCGACAAGCATTTGTTGCAGACATTTCTATTTGTGCGCATTGTTGCATGAGAACGAGATAAAAAAGCGCACAGGTGCCTTACATTTACAATATGTCACAGGCAACTATTTGTAATGTTTTTATTTGCCAGTACCTGTACCGTATAACCAGGCTTGGTGTTTGACCAGTTACCAGGCGCAACTGACTGGGCATCGGGATGCTTGTTAATCATTTTAAAAATATTCCCCCAATCAATACAATGCGTCTACGTACGGTGTAAAGATGCCGACCCAATATTGTCTTTTTCTTTACCATCGCTTATATTGACAAATTGAAAATCAAATCTGACTGACCGGTCACGGGCAAACACAAAAATCGGGAGAATCACATGGGTACAACGATAGGCAATGCATCCGATCCCAACCCTGGGTTGGCGATGACACTTGCCACCGTAGCGTACTGCAGCGACCCGGCAACCACGCTGGCCGACATGGATAATGGCTGGAGTGCGGTCTGGGTAGCCAGTACCGACATCAACGGCAACATCGCCTTTATCGCCTGCAATGGCGGTTCACAATATGTAGTCGCCATACGTGGCTCGCTCCTGAACTTCAGCTGGCAGGCTTTCGATAACTGGTTCAAGCAAGACCTCAATGTCTACGACCAGACTGCCTGGAACTATCCAAACAGTGCAGCCTTGCCGATGATCTCAAAGGGCTCTTCCGATGGCTTGAACGACCTGATCCAGCTCGTCGATATCAACGGACAAACCATGTATCAATACCTGACAGCAAACGCCATTGGCACCGACATTTCCATCGGTGTAGTCGGCCATAGCCTGGGCGGCAACCTGGCCAGTGTTTATGCGCCGTGGCTGCTGTACCAGCTCCAGCAAAATAAGATCACCCCTCCCGCATCATTCCCTGTGCTGACTTTCGCCGCCCCCACCGCTGGCAACCAGGCCTTCGCCGATGCCTACGACAACAGCTTCCCAAATTCATGGCGCTACTACAATGAAATTGACCTGGTGCCGATGGCGTCCAATTCGCTGCTCTTTGCCGCCCTGCTCTATTCACCAGCGCCAGAAGCCAGCAGCATAGAAACCACCGTCAACCACCTGCCTGTCACCCTGGCAGAAGCCATCGCAGCCATCGCTGCTGCAATCGCACTCAGGGAAAAACACTACAACTCGTATTACACGCAGACCAATCAAACAACTGGCAGCATAGCCCTGAACACGACAAAAGCACTCCATACCGTCGACACCAGCAAACCACTGATAGACCAATGGTTTGACCAGATTGCAGCGCAGCATATACAAAGCAATTATCTGTCGTTGCTCAATGCCAGTCCTGTCAGTTGCTCAACGACAGCCCTTTCACAGTGAAGCTGATTTTGATTTAAAGAGGCGCAGTGGAGCCCCCGATTTTTGACAATCACCTGTCGCCTCTATAATAACGAAGCCTGAAAGATGAAACTCAAACTTGCATTCATGGCTTTTGCCCTGCCCTGCTCTATGGCATTTGCGCAGCAAGCCTATAAATCACCGGTAGCAGCTGCCCTTTCTTGCCGTAGCTATTTAAAAGCGAACAACAGGCAAGCGAACGCTGCTTTGGAACAAGTATACGGATACATCTTCGAATACAACAACTCTGGCACGTCCGACATATTTGTTCCACCGAAGCCGTATACTTTCAAACTGGATCTGGATAAATTCTGTCGAAACAATCCGCAAAAATCGATACAAGACGCCGCAACGACATTCATCACTGATTTGGACAACCGAAAAACCAGAGTAATTGAACCTGATACAAATCAGTAATTGAGCTTATGTCTTGATACCTAAAAAAATGAACCTCTCAGGCAAGCAACATCAGCAATTGAACAGCCAGATAACTGAAAAGTACCCGTGAGTGACTAAAAAACAGCACATGAAGCATGAATTGCTGAGAACACCTGGAAGATTCTTTCACAGGCGATATACTCATCTCTACCTTCAACCACTGACTAACGAGTGATTTGAAGTACTTCCAGAACAGTAATGCCTACAGGAGCACATCATGAGAAAATTATTTTCCTTCGTGTTTTTCGCAATACTGGCAATCAGCCTGCCGGCACATGCAGCCACTGAAAACAGCACGCCCGAGCAAGCGCAAGCCATGGTAAAAAAAGCGATCGCCTACTACAAAACCAATGGCAAGGAAAAAGCCCTGGCCGCCGTCAACGACACAGCAGGCCCATTCAATGAAAGGGATTTATATGTCGTCGCGTATGACTTGAATGGCTCAGTACTGGCACATGGCGCCAACAAAAAACTTGTCGGCAAAAACATCATTGACATGCAAGATGTCGATGGCGTCATGGTCATGAAAGAACAACTGCTGGCAGGCAAAGGCAAAAACGGCGGCTGGGTTAATTACAAATGGCCACACCCCATCACAAAAAACCTGACACCAAAATCAATGTACAACGAAGTCGTCGACGACATCATGTTTGCCTGCGGTGTCTATAAATAGCCTCTCAAGGCTGATCAGGTGTATTAGTTTCGATTTGACTGGCCAGCGGCCAGGTGATGTGCTGAAGATGATTGAGGAGGATATACATGACGGCGCTCTGCACGTGAAACAGGGGAAGATCCAGAAATTTTTCCGTATCATGCTGGACAATGCCGGTGTGCGCTCTTAGCTGGGTATTGCCATCGACAAGATACTTGCCAGGCCACACCGAATCAATAAATCTTATATTGTGACAACAGAGCAAGATCAGCCATTGAACAAATGGACCTTGCGCACACGTTTTGAAAGAGCCAGGTCATCTGCGGCCGAGAAGCCCAGGAGCAGCGGCAATGCAAATCTTGCTACAAGAATTGAAGAGTTTCAGTTTAGGGACATCCGCTCCAAAGCGGCCGGCGAGATATCTAATTTGTAAGATGCCAGTAAACTACTTGGTCATAATGATAAACAGATCACAGAAAACGTGTACAGGCGTATAGATGAGGCGAAAAAAACCACTCAATACAGATCACAGAACTGATTTATTAGAGCAACACCGCCCCTTAATACATGCTTGGGCGGATTTTCTTGGAAGCTCATCTGGAATGGTTCAAATGGGTTGAAAATCCTTGTTTCAGTGGTTTGGTTCGTTTACTTAATCAGATATTGCATAAAGACTCATTGACTCGACACCCGCCGGAGAATGGATTGCTAGAATATTATTTATTAGGCTGGCAAAATTCGCACTTTCAACACATCGTTGAATCAGCAACTTGGCCGTGAATGAGTTTTGAAATTTGCGCCAAATGCACAGCAAGCGTATTATTTGAATATAGAATTTAATAGGCAACACCATGGCATCAATAATTCGTTCCGCAACTCTGTCTGGCCATAAGCGCACATTGGCTACGCGAGCGTCCAAAGTCAAAGCAACCGCCAATAGTGATATGCTGCCTGCAGTCAAAGTGCCCACCCCCTCGTCTGAGCCAGAATCCCCACCAAATGCCAGTTCAGCAAATAACGTAGCTGATCTTGTTGAGCAGGCGCGCCTTTCCATACTCGCACAGATCAAAGATGAAGCTGAGGCAGCTCGAGAACTTGGACGTCAACGTGGAATGCGTGAAGGGCATCAGGCAGGTCTGGAGGCTGCAAAAGCTGAATTTGTTGCTGAATTTAATCGTATCAAGTCAATTACAGACAAATTGCCAATAGCTATTGAAACTGGAATTAAAGGGATCGAAGATCTGGCAGTAGCCATAGCATTTGAATCCATATGTAAAATCCTTGGGAATACTGTTGTTACTTTGGAGGGAGTGCAAGGATTGGTGCGACAAGTGGCTCAAAGAGTAAGTGCCAAGGAAAAACTCATTGTGAGACTTCACCCTTCTGACTTCAAAATTCTTGAGAGCGGTGGTGTTTTCGAAGTCTCTCCGCCAAATCAATCTATGGAGCAGGTAAGCTGGAAGGCAGACACAGATATTGAACTAGGTGGCTGTATTATTGAAACCCCGGTTGGTGATCTTGATGCAAGACTTGAGACTCAATTAGAAAATTTGCGTTTGACTCTGTTGTCTTCGCGAAGATAAGCATTTTTTAAAATTTACAAGCTCAATTTTACTTCTACAATATTTCTGGGTCTGCGCTCCCCTCCAGCAAATCAGCAACGGCCTTATCTATAACTGCCAAAATTTGTGGGTCTGCTTCCATCGTATCCTGGATATCACTGACCATTTGATAAAATGCCGGATCGTTGATCAGGTTTTCTCCCAGCTCACTTAACAGCACAGATTCCAAAAAAATTCTGAAAGCTTTTTTCCCTTTTTTGGGATCATCAGGCTTAATTTTTTTGACTCTCAAGGAGGGTTGGCCGGGATTGCGGTTTTTTTCGCCAAAAGATGTTTAACTCATTGATTTAAAATAGAAATTGGTTAAATTAAATTTGCTTATTCTTCCCTCAAATGTAGAATTAGCCTGGAACGCCTTTTACATTTCAATCATCGAGCCGCGTACTGCACTTGGTCATCACACCAATTACAAGAGGCAAGTCTCGCGGTTGCGTGGTACTTGGCAAGTTGCTTGCTAACTGTTCTGCTGCGCGTCGTGGCGCAAATTATGCAGCCTGCAGCTCTTTGGTCGTGCGGCCAACGTACGGGTAATTAATTTAGTGCGGTTTCGCATTCAAGAAAGTTTTAAATTCATCCATCATGCGTTGCTGAGCATCAAGCTTGGCACTGGCCGTGGCCAACTCCAATTGCAAACTGCTTACGTGCGTATCCAATGCCTTATTTTGAGCCAAGGAGTCAGCATGCTGTTTCTGTAAGTCAGTGATCAGTGCAGTCTTCTCTGTTATTTGGGCTTCCAACTGGGTGGCACGTTGTGCGATCGAGCGTTGGGCATCCAGGTCATTCTGCGCCTTGCGACTTTGATTTTTCTCTTCATATAACGACTTCTGCGCTTGGGAAAGCTCTGCAACCAGCCTTGCTCCATCCTGGTTGAGTTGTGTCACTTCACTCTGCTTCAGCACCAGGCTCTGTTGCAAATGACGCAGTTCAGCCTGCAGTTGCTGAACTTGTTGCTCATGGCGCCGGATATCCTGATCACGTTGCTCTTTGACGGATGATCTGTAGTGCTCCAGGGCATCCCGCGCATGATTGTGCTTTTCTTCCAAGGATTGCCTATGTGTTTCATTCTCCACCAAGCGGTCCTTCAGATCCGTCACTTGCTGCGCCAAAGTATGTCTGGCGATGGATTCACTCTGCATTGCTTCCCTGGTTTGCTCGTGGGATTGGATTTCTTGCTTGATCGCGGCGATGGTGAGGTCAAGTTTTTCTTGAATGGCAGCGTTTTTTGCCATCAGTGCTGCAATTTCTGACTCATGCAGGTGATCTTTCTCGCTATGCCGCGCCTCCAGTTCGGCAATGCGATTGCTTGCCTCTACTTCCAGTTGCACTGCCAGTCGTGCCACCAGGTCCTGCAATGCTTCGCTGATGGAAGTTTTCCGGTCAACGTTACCGCCATTTTCTTCTTCGAGTTCCTTCAGGTACTTGTGAATAGTGGTCTTGGAGCCAGTATTGCCCAGGGCTATTCTCACAGCATCGACAGAGGGATGGCGCCCCTGTGCCAGCAGGCTATTGCGCGCTTTTTCGACTTCCGACTTATACAACCCGGTTCTGGCCATCATTTACTCCATCAAATATAATAATGTATTACGTACCATGTAATTACATACTAAATAATCTTTAAATTCAAGAAATAATTTCTTATATTTAAATGCCGGATAAGTAAGTCTTATCCAGTGTTATAACCAAAAAGACGGTAAAATCAACACAATATTTGATACGGATCCAATTTACCCTGTGATCTCAAAATCTGCGGGATAAACAGCATGAGCAAAATCGATCACTACCTCCATGCCGGCACGCGAGACAATACCCGCGCTGCCTATCAATCGGCCGTGAGGCACTACGAAATTGAATGGGGTGGCTTCTTACCTGCCACAACCGAAAACATTGCCCAGTACCTGGTAGACCATGCCGAAAAGCTAGCTGTCAACACATTGCGTCAACGCCTCGCAGCATTGGCGCGATGGCACATAGACCAGGGATTCCCTGATCCAACAAAATCCCCCTTGGTCAAGAAAGTCCTGCGCGGCATCCAACGAGAGCATCCAGCCCAGGAAAAACAGGCCAAGCCATTTCAGCTTGAGCAGCTTGGCATCGTTGACCGCTGGCTAGAGCAGGCGATTAACACTGCAGATGCATCGGGCGACCGCGCCGCAAAATTAAGACATACCCGGAATCGCGCCCTGTTGCTGCTTGGCTTTTGGAGGGGATTCCGGGGTGATGAGCTGACCCGTCTTCAGGTGGAATACATCGAAGTCACTCCTGGTCAGGGCATGAGTTTTTTCTTGCCACATACAAAAGGTGATCGCCAGAATAGAGGCGTGACATTTAAAGCTCCTGCACTGAATCAGTTCTGCCCGGTTGCTGCATATGTAGCTTGGAAGCAATTGGCCGAACTTGAATCCGGGCCAGTATTTAGGTCAGTCAACCGCTGGGGGCAAATTGGGGATCAGGGGCTTCATATGGATAGCTTAATTCCCTTGCTACGTACAATATTTAAAGATGCCAGTGTCATTGACTCTGATAACTACTCAGCTCACTCCTTGAGACGCGGATTCGCGAACTGGGCAACCGGAAATGGCTGGGATCTGAAAACATTAATGGAGTATGTAGGCTGGAAAAGTGTGCAAAGCGCTATACGCTATGTTGATGCCGTTGATCCATTTGCGCGATACAGAATTGCATCTGGCCTGCCAACAGCACCTCTAGAAGCGCCAAAGATTGAAAACAAATTGGGCTCTGAATGACGTACAATTCTGAAAATATCTACCGGATCAAATTTTTATAGCGAACTCAATCAGCGATGATCTTGTTTTTGGACTTTGATGGGGTTTTGCACCCAGAGCCTTGCTACGACGACGGGCAGCTTTTTTCTCGCTTGCCTCGCCTAGAAAATGTCTTACGGGATTTTCCAGCGGTACAAGTCGTGATCTCCAGCACCTGGAGAGATAAATACTCTCTTTCCGAACTCAGGACCTTTTTCTCTGTAGACATAGCGGTCAGAATTATCGACGTCACGCCAGCCTGGCAGGATATCCCTGAAATTGTTGATACTATGGGATATCAACGACATGCAGAGATTGAAGGCTGGCTAAGACGATCAGGAAAACCTTGGTTCCCCTGGTTAGCCATTGACGATAAATCATATCTTTTTAGGCCTTTTTTGAAGAATCTGATCAAAACGAATTCTTTGATTGGGTTTGATGAAGAAGCTGAAAATCGACTACGGCAAAGCTTGAGTTTCACTTCAAAGTAGTTCGCTCTTCCAATAATGCGGCCTAGCCATCAGGAATGCTTGTTCATTTTAAAAAAGTAATTGCTCATTTCTGGTCAAGAAGATATTCTAGAGTTGTAGCCCAAAGTGATCCCACTCCCGCTCCCTTCGAGGAACCTAAGCCGGTGATGCCATCTTGGTAAAAGAGTCAAAAGCCACCGTAAGGTGGCTTTTGACTTTAACAACGCTTGGCAGACAAATTACACGCTCTGCAAGCCACACCTTTTGGAATTTTCTTGTGACTGCAAATCTGATCGCTCGCTATAAAACAGACCCCGAATCAGTCTACAACACCTGGTTCATTGGCGGCGAACAAAGGATGAAGGCGTTCCGGGCAATACGCCGGGGGGTGAAAGATACTGTTGATGCCATTGCAGCCGGTAGCTTTGGCAATGATTTTAAGGGCTCTCCCTTAGAAATCGTCTTGGCCGCCATTACCGAGCAAAAGCAGGTATTTGAAGGAGCTGCCCACCCTTTTTACTGGAAACCCAAGCTGCGTATCCCGGATATTTACGAAAATACGCAGAATCAGCAAAAATTTGGCGCTTTCTTGAACGCCTGCCTAAATGCAACGCGTGAAGATCAGGTTTTGGATGAGATGAGTCTCTTGGCAGATGCAAACATTAAAGGTTTAGGCCCTTCGGTAGCGACCATCGTCTATTTTTTACATCCGACACTGGTGCCGCCGTTCAATACAGCTATCGTGAACGGTTTTAATGCATTATTCGACGCCAAGCAGAAATTAGGCTCCTGGCAAAGCTATTTGTCGATGCGTGAGACAATAGTGCAAGCCAACGCTACCCATCGGAGCTTGCTGTCCAAGGACTTGGGTGCATTCGCCGGATTGCTGTTCGAACTTGGTAGCGGCAGATTGATCATTGAAAATAATGTTGACAATGTTCTGAAGGATCTACAAGAAAAAGCGGAGAAAGCTGCGGCTCGTCGCCATAGCCAGGTTGTAGAGGAACACAAGGAAGAATCCGAACATACGCAAGTGCAGCATATGCTAATCAAAATAGGCCGGGCTTTGAAATACCAGGTATTTGTGGCACGTAATGACCGTCATCGCTCTTGTCACGGTGAGGCATTTTCTCAACTCACGATTGAGCAATTGCCTCCATTGGAGGTCCCATCAGAGGTGATGGATACCATTAGCCTCATTGACGTTTTGTGGATAGACCCCAAAACCTCCAAGATCGCGTGTGCTTTTGAAGTGGAAAAAAGTACTTCAATTTATTCTGGTATCCTGAGGATGAAGGATTTGGCTCACTCAATCCCATCAGATGATTGCCACTACTATCTAGTAGCACCAAATAAGCGTCAGCAGGAAGTCATGGCGCAAATCAACCGCCCAGCCTTTCGTGGAGACTCAGCTGATTTGTCTTTGGGATATTTACCATTTGACATTCTGAGGCAACATTGTGATGCCATGTGCCTGTTGGGGGAAAATCATTTTATTCTGAAGAAGCTGGCACAATTTAGCTTCTGAATGGAATGCATGTTATCTCAGCGTGAATAATTTGATTACCTCCACGCTGAATCTGAATCGAACAAACCAAATAAACCAGACGGAAAAAATCGCGGCAACTTGTCACCAGCGAATTGTACATAGGCTTGCTGATAGCAACATCCCTTGAAGTGAAGGGATAAGGTTGAAGGAACGACTATCTTTTATTCAGATAGCCTCACATTGTCGGAGAAAGGCAGTAGTAGCCAAATTAGCAGCGACTTGCACGATGTGTGACAAGCCGCTGACAAGTTTCACTCAGTTTTTCGATTTTTTCTTCATTTCGTCACAGTCTTTCATCATTTGTTTTTCCTTCGCATCTGCCTCTGTCTGTGTAGGATTGCTACTGGTAACAGGTTGATTCACCAGAGTAGACGCCTGATGACTTAAGCGTAGTGCCCTTGCTTTGCGCGCCAGTTCAAGCATCTGGAAATCAGGGCCTGCGACGGCTGATAGCGAGGTCGCGATAATTGCGCCGCTGATCAGCGCTTTAAATAAATGTTTCATGATAATGTCCCTCTATATGCCTAAAACGAGAATGTTATTGCTGTGTATCGGTCATTCAAATTTCTAATTCCGCCAACAACAAAACCTCAATCTCAGTGCAATGCCTTTCCAGTCCTGTATTCTCAAATTCCAGAGTCTAGTAATCTGAAGTTGCTCTTCCTCTTTGATCAGGAACAGCAAGTTGGAACCAGACAGTTCGATCAATTTCATTTTGTCTGGTGCCGTGATAACGTAGCAAGCAGGACATGGCAAGCAATCTGCTCCCAATCGCTGGGGCTGCGTCACCTCTGCCTTCATTGCAATCTGGATCGGTTGCGCGAATGCGCTGCCTTGAAACAATGTCGCAGCCAAAATTAACCATCGCAAGATGGCGACAAATTGGCTGGAGCCGGTCAGATTTTGATTAGACTGGTTCATTTGCATTCTTTTCGGATGTTGGAACTTCCTGGGGTTTATTGCGTAATTGCCTTCTACGCAACAACAAATACACTGCTGGCACAACAAACATCGACAGCAAAGGTGCAGTGATCATGCCTCCCACCATAGGCGCAGCAATACGTTTCATGACTTCCGAACCAGTACCCGTCCCGAGCATGATGGGAATCAGGCCGGCAATGATGACAGCGACCGTCATCGCCTTTGGCCGGACCCGTAACACAGCCCCTTCACAAATGGCATCAAATAAATCTTGCTCGCTGTTTTTTCCATGGACGACGCGCTCTTCCCAAGCATGCTTCAGGTACAAGAGCATGATGACGCCGAATTCCGCGGAAACTCCGGCTAATGCAATAAAACCTACACCGCTTGCGACAGAGAGATTGTGGCTCAATGCCCACAGCAACCATATCCCACCAGCCAATGCAAATGGAAGGGTCGCCATGATTAATGCAGCTTCATCAACACGCTTGAAGGTCATGTACAACAGCACGAAGATGATCAGCAAAGTAGCCGGTACAACGATTTTCAATTTGGCTGCCGCACGCTCCAGATACTCGAATTGACCAGACCAAGCAATCGAATAACCGGCTGGCAACTTGACCTCCCTGGTAACGACTTCCTGCATTTCTCGTACCGTTGAACTGAGATCACGATCACGGATATCGACGTACACCCATCCAGACAGGCGCGCATTTTCACTCTTGAGCATGGGGGGGCCATCATTGACGCGTATTTCAGCGACATCACCCAGGCGGATTTGTGCGCCACGCTCTGTCAGTACCGGCAGTTGTCTCAGTTTCTCAACAGAATCACGTACTTCGCGGGGATAGCGGACGTTGATGGGGAAGCGTTGTAAGCCCTCTATGGTTTCACCGATGTTATCGCCACCAATTGCAGCGGACACAATACTTTGTACATCCGCGATATTGAGACCGTAACGAGCCGCGACATCCCTGTTGATATCAACGTCGATATAGCGTCCGCCATTGAGTCTTTCTGCCAAAGCTGAAGATACACCTGTCACCTTTTTGACCGCACGCTCAATATCACCGGTAATCCGGTCTATTTCTTTCAAGCTAGTACCCGCTACTTTTACGCCCACAGGACTCTTGATACCGGTTGCCAGCATATCGATGCGATTTCGGATAGGCGGCACCCAGATATTAGATAGACCAGGAACTTTGACGATGCGATCCAGTTCCTCTACCAGCTTGTCGGTCGTCATCCCAGGCCGCCATTGGTCACGTGGTTTGAATTGTATTGTGGTCTCGAACATTTCCAGGGGGGCCGGATCAGTCGCACTTTCAGCACGACCTGCCTTACCAAATACACTTTTCACCTCGGGGACAGTCTTGATTAACCTGTCGGTCTGCTGGAGTAATTCTGAAACTTTACCTGCACCGATGCCTGGTAGCGCTGACGGCATATAGAGCAAATCACCTTCATCCAGTGGCGGCATGAATTCACCACCAAGTCGTGCCATTGGCCACACAGTTACTACAGCAATCAACCCTGCGACCAGCAAAGCGGTTTTCGGGAAACGTAGCACCACGTTGAGTAAAGGCCGGTATATCGCTATCAGGAAGCGATTCAGGGGATTCTTTTGTTCATCCGGTATCTTGCCCCGTATCAGGTAGCCCATTAATACCGGTATCAGGGTCACTGCTAGGCCAGCAGCAGCCGCCATGGCATAAGTCTTGGTAAAGGCCAGCGGAGAAAACAAGCGTCCTTCTTGAGCCTCCAGGGTAAAGACAGGAATAAACGACAAGACAATGATGAGTAATGAGAAAAACAGGGCAGGCCCCACCTCAGCAGCAGCATCGCCGATTACCCGCCAATGTGTTTCTCCCTGAAGTTTTTCACCGGGATGCGTATGGTTCCACGCCTCAATGTGCTTGTGGGCATTCTCTATCATGACCACTGCCGCATCAACCATTGCACCTACTGCAATGGCAATCCCGCCCAGCGACATGATATTGGCATTCACGCCTTGGTAATACATGACGATGAAGGCCATCAGTATGCCAATTGGCAAAGTAACGATGGCGACTAACGCTGAGCGCAGATGGAACAGGAAGATGGCGCAGACAATGGCGACAACAATAAATTCTTCTATTAATTTTTCTTGCAGGTTCTTGACGGCACGATTGATTAGATTGGATCGGTCATAGGTAGTGACGATCTCCACACCTGCGGGAAGACTGGCTTTGAGCTTTGCCAGTTTGACCTTGACTGCATCGATGGTTTCCAAAGCGTTCTTGCCGGATCGCATGACAATTACGCCGCCAGCGACTTCCCCTTCACCGTTCAGGTCAGCGATACCGCGCCGCATTTCAGGCCCGATCTGTATTCTGGCCACGTCGCCCAAACGCACTGATACACCGGCATCTGTGGTCATCAATGGTATTTTACGGAAATCATCCAAAGATTTCAGGTAGCCAGATGCACGCACCATGTACTCAGCTTCGCCCAGTTCCAGTACTGAGCCACCGGTTTCCTGATTGGCTTTCTGCACAGCCTCAATGATTTTTCCATGCGGGATGTTGTAGGCGCGCATCTTGTCCGGATCGAGCTGTATCTGATACTGGCGTACCATGCCGCCTATGCTGGCTACCTCAGACACATTCGGCACTGATTTCAGTTCGTACTTCAGGAACCAGTCCTGGAATGCCCGTAATTGCGATAAATCCATCTTGCCACTGCGGTCCACCAGGGCATATTCGTACACCCAGCCGACACCGGTAGCATCCGGGCCGAGTGAAGCTTTTGCCTGTGGCGGCAAGCGAGACTGTACCTGATTGAGATATTCCAGTACGCGGGAACGTGCCCAGTACATATCAGTGCCATCTTCAAACAATACGTAAACGAAAGAATCCCCAAAGAATGAATAACCGCGCACCGTCTTGGCACCCGGTACGGACAGCATGGTCGTCGTCAAAGGATAGGTGATCTGGTTTTCGACAATTTGTGGTGCCTGGCCGGGGTAACTTGTACGGATGATGACTTGTACATCCGATAGATCAGGAATCGCATCAAGCGGTGTACGCGACAAAGACCAGATACCCCAGGCCGTCATCATCAGCGTAGCCAGCAGCACCAAAAAGCGGTTGGCAATTGACCAGCGTATTAGTTTGGCCATCATTTTTTTTCTCCTGCAGACGACGAGGGCATATTCATCGTGTCGTTCATCGCATTAGACGATGGATTGGTCTTAGGTGTTTCAGCCGTTGGTGAAATAGAGGTAATCTGGTACATACCGTCCTTGGTTTGGCGTATGTCAAAAATTACCCTGTCGCCAACGCTGACGTTTGCAGGCAAACCATTCGATGGTAGCTTGAAGCCCATCGTCATCGCTCCCCATTTCAGGGACGGTATAGGATCATGAGATAGTGTGATTTCGCTCTTATCTATGTTTTCGACTTTGCCACTACCGTGGTGTGTCGCTGCGGTAGCTTTGTCGGCATTGACCGCTGGCGCATCCCCCATGCGCGTCCCTGTACCTTTCAGGCTAGCCTCGGAGTCGATCAGAAATTGCCCGGATACCACGACTTTTTGTCCGGCTTCCAGGCCTTTAATGATTTCAGTTTGTCCATTTGCCTCTGTACCGGTTTCGACATCAACGGCCATGAATTTACCATCGCCTTGTGCGACCATCACCACGGCGCGAGTGCCAGTCTGGATGACAGCCTCGGTGGGTACTTGCAAGATATCTTTGCGGGCCTCAGAACTGAATCTCAAATTGGCAAACATGCCTGGTACCAGTTGACCGGATGGATTCGCCAATTCGATACGTGCTTTCAGAGTACGGGTAGCGACGTCGATCTGGGGAAGAATGGCACTGACCTTGCCTTTGAAAATAATGCCTGGCAAGGACGGAGTGCGCGCTTCAACGGCATTGCCTGTGCGTACCTGGGCGGCTAGATTTTCTGGGATGTCGGCATTGACCCAGACGGTGCCAAGACCATTGATACGAAATAAGGGGGCACCTGTCATGACGGTCATACCTTCGCGTACAGACAACTCTGCGACTACTCCGCTGACCGGAGCCGTAATAGTGATGCGTGAATGTACCTTGCCACTGGCCTCGACTGTACGTATTTGATCATCACTCATCCCCACCAGACGCATGCGTTGCTTTGCCCCGTCCGTTAAGCCAGCAATGCCGCTGACCTGCATGCGTTTCACCGTCAGGTATTCTTCCTGAGCAGCAACCCAATCTGGCACATATAGCTCAGCCAGTGCCTGTCCTTTCTTGACTGTATCGAGAGGAGCGCGTACGTGGAGTTTTTCGACAAAACCATTGCTGCGTGCCTGAACCAGAGCGACATCGCGTTCGTTATAAGCCACACTACCGACCGCCACAACAGCCGATGTTAGGTTACTGCGTGTCACTTCAGCAATGCGTATACCAAGGTTTTGTTGTACACGAGGACTAACGTTGACCGAACCTTCATCGCCGCCATCGGCATAAACAGGTACCAATTGCATGTCCATAAAAGGAGATTTACCCGGTTTATCAAATTTTTGACCAGGAACCATAGGGTCATGCCAATACAGCGCTTTTTTTGCATCCGCATCCGAACTTGTTGTTGATACACTCGCTTGCGACTTGTCAGATACTTGTATTCCCTGGCTGAGACCGAGGCGATAAAAACCATAGCCACTACCAGTAAGCACGCCAGCAGTAACCAGAGCAATGAGGATTTTTTTATTGTTCATGGCAGATCCTTGTTGGTAGATAGGGTTGGATAAGTTGCTTGCACGTCGACGGGAAGCAGGAAATTGAGTTGTGCCCATAAACGGGCTGTATCTGCTTGTAGCTGCAAGGCTTGCAGTCGTACATCAGTTTCGTTACGGCGTGCCACCAACACATCACTCAGGCTGGACTTGCCGCCGCGATAGGCTCCCAAAGTGACTTGAGTGCGCTCTTTTGCGAGCGGTATCAATTCGCGCATATAGCGAGCGCTGCGCTCCAGATTACTTTGCCATTCCTCTATCATCGCCCTGGTTTCGGCGACATGGGCACGCAATATTTCGTCGCGTTCAGCCTTGGCCTGTTCGAGCATCGCCAGCTTGGAGGACAACTCACGATCCTGGCGATTCTTTTGATCCCACTGAAAAGGTACAGATATGCCAATCGATACCATGTTTGAATAAGCTGGCCCTCTCTGTTGGAAAGCGACTTCAATGCTCCAGTCGGGCTTTTTGTTGGCTTCAGCTAACTTCGCCTCAGTTTCAGCAATTTCCGTTTGCCTGGTTAATACTGAAATTTGAGGGTGGTGGGCAAGCGACTTGTCCAGTGCTGATAAATCCAGCCGGATATTCTCGATACTGGGCTCACCCGCCAATGGAAGTTCTGAATCCCCCCCAGTCCAACGGTTTAACATCGTCTTGGCAGTACGCACTTTGCGCTGGATTTCACTGTAACGATCATCCACCATGCTTAACGCGCTACGGGCGACGAAGATATCTGCCTGACTACCTCGACCAGCTCGGTAATTACTCTCGGCTGCCTCAATTTCAAGTTTGGCCTGGCTGGATTGTTCTGCGACTACAGCAGCCATACGCTCGGCGTAATACCGATCAAGCCACGAGATAGCAGTATCGCGCTGGATAGCGGCAATCGCACTGATTTTCTCCGCCTGGGACTTGTCGGCCAGGCGGTCATAGCGCTCCGTCCGTAATTGGCGTTTATCATTTCTGGTCAACTCTTGCATGACGCCGATGCGGCGCATGGTCATGAAATCGCTGGTCAGGCTGCCACGGTCAGGACCGCTGACTGGCAGGTTATCGATTCCGGCTTTCACTATTGGATCAGGCAACTGACCGGCAGCGACTGCCATTTCGCGGGAAGCAGTCACTGCCATGTCCTGTGCGATCAATTGACGAGAACGGGCAACTGCTAATTGTTGGGCATAGTTCAAAGTCAGCGGGGACTCTCTAGCGAGGGCAAAGTGTGGCGTTACCCCAAAGACAGTCGCTACAACAACTGCGACTAGGGGCAGGAAATCAAGTTTTGTTTTACTGCGCACAAATATGGGCGCATGGATTGAAAAAGACATGGAGCCTCCAGATAGCAAGAAACGGCACTTCCGTCAATGCGACGTAAAAGTGACAGATTAAGCGAATCGGAAGAGGTTAAATGCGGAGACAGCAGTTGCGAATAGCAATAGGTGGTGCTGTGGCTCGCGTCAGGTACAAGGGAAAGGCTTGCTGATCTTGCAGAAAAGCATCAATATCTATCTGTTGAAGCGTTAGCGTCAACCCGGTCAGTACGAAGGGTTGGACATCAGGCACTTGCGGCTTATCTAACGATTGTTTCGCATAGGGTTCTTCAGCATGCACATGGCACAATGCTGGTTGCTCTTTGTCCATGCCAGCACAGTCAGCCATTGCAGCAGCGCCGCTATCTCCTGATAAACCGGGCGTTGCACTACCCATCGCATGACCTGGACATACGTATGACGCTACGGCAAGCTGCATGAACAGCATGCTGAAGAGTGCGATCAACGCAGTGAACAAGCGATGTGGCCGGGATAATTTCACGTAATTATTGCATTCAATTAATATAAAAAAAACAAAATGAATCAGGAAATGAGTGAACAAAACCAATTTCCTAACCTTATTATAGTTGCCTTTGCTATATATTTCCTTGATCATTCTCAAATAGTTAAGCATCTACATCACGTGTTCTCAGCCGCAGCGCGTTGCCTATAACAGAAGCCGAGCTCAAACTCATCGCTATAGCAGCTATCAGTGGTGAGAGTAACCAGCCAGTCATCGGGTACAAGACACCGGCTGCAACAGGAATACCCAAACCGTTATATAGGAAGGCAAATAATAAATTTTGCTTCATATTGCCAACGGTCGCATCCGACAATAAACGCGCAATAGAAATACCGCGCAAATCACCTTTGACCAAGGTAACTTGGGCACTGTTCATCGCTACATCAGTACCAGTTCCCATGGCAATGCCGACATTGGCCTTGGCCAGTGCTGGCGCGTCGTTAATCCCGTCTCCAGCCATGGCAACGATGCGGCCTTCCTTTTGCAGACGTTCAACCAGCAATAGTTTGTCTTGTGGTTTTACCTCACCAAAAACTTCATCTAGGCCAAGATGGCTACCAACAGCTTTAGCCGTGGTCAGACCGTCACCCGTTGCCATCATGATGCGTACGCCTGATGCTTTAAGCGCTGTCAGTGCTTCAGGAGTACTCTTCTTGATCGTGTCTGACACCGCAAGCAGTCCTGCCAATTGATTGTCTACAGCCAGATACATGACGCTTGCACCCTCAGCACGAAGATCTTCAGCCTGCGTCATCAAGCCTTGCACTTGCACACCCAATTGTTCCATGAGTGTAGTGTTCCCCAACGCGATCTCACGACTGTTGATCGTTCCACGCACACCAATACCGGAGCCGGATTCAAAATTTCCTGGTTTATCCAGTATTAATCCACGTTCACGTGCAGCCCGGACTATGGCATCTGCCAAGGGATGCTCGCTACCCTGATCAAGGCTAGCCGCCAAACGCAACACTTCTTCCTCCTGGTACCCAGAAAACGGAATCGCTTTATCAAATGCTGGACGCCCCTCTGTCAGGGTACCGGTCTTGTCAACAATAAGTGTATCGATCTTGCGTAAGTTTTCTATCGCTGCCGCATCCCGGAATAACACACCTTGCGTGGCACCACGACCAGTTGCGACCATAATGGACATTGGTGTCGCCAGACCCAAGGCGCAGGGGCACGCAATGATCAATACTGAAACAGCATTGATTAGTCCAAAAACCCAGCGCGGCTCTGGCCCCCACAGTCCCCAGGCAAAGAAAGTCAAGATGGCAATGGCAATCACTGTCATCACGAAGTATCCGGCAACAACATCTGCCATTCTCTGCATCGGCGCTTTTGAGCGCTGTGCCTGAGCAACCATCTGAACAATTTGTGCCAGCATGGTGGCAGAGCCTACCCGTTCAGAACGCATGACCAAGGCACCATTGGTATTTAAGGTGGCACCAATGACTTTATCGCCAACCCGTTTAGTCACAGGGACAGGTTCTCCAGTAAGCATGGATTCGTCAACGGCGCTACTTCCCTCTGTCACGCTACCATCGACCGGAACTTTTTCGCCAGGGCGAATACGCAATAAATCTCCGACATGAACATTAGCAAGAGGTATGTCTTCGTCGTTTCCATCCGCATTGATGCGTCGTGCAGTCTTGGGAGAAAGACCTAGCAAGGATTTGATCGCTGCCGAAGTCTGCGAGCGGGCTTTCAATTCCAGTACTTGCCCCAGTAAAGTCAACGAAATAATCACTGCTGCCGCTTCAAAATACACGGCGACACGTCCCATGGAGATAAACGACTCAGGAAATACTTGTGGGATGAGTGTCGCGACCACACTATAGATGAAAGCCGCACCGGTTCCCAAGCTGATCAACGTCCACATATTTGGGCTACGGTGCAACACAGATTGCCAACCTCGAGTGAAGAAAGGCCATCCTGCCCACAAGACGATGGGTGATGCAATAGCCATTTCCACCCAGCTCTGCGCAGACATCTGCATCAAGTGAAGTGATTCTCCAAACATGGCAAGAATAAAAACAACCACCGTCAGAGGTAGAGTCCACCAGAACCGGTGCTGAAAACCCTTTAATTCAGGATTCTCATCTGCTTCAAGTTCCGGGATCAGTGGCTCCAGGGTCATGCCACACTTAGGACAATTGCCCGGATGATCTTGTCGTATTTCAGGGTGCATGGGACAAGTGTAGATGGTTCCGGGAGGCCGGTCTTCCACGGTGACTGAAGTAGTTTTAGGCAAAATATATTTGCCAGGCTCTGCATTAAATTTGCTATGGCACTTGCTACTGCAAAAATAATACATTTTTGAGTCACGTAGCTCTTTATGTTCGGACTGTTCGGTGACGGTCATGCCGCATACAGGATCTTTTAAGTCCGTGTCTTTCACAGAAATTGGTGCAGTCACAGTATCACTCATGGTTGTTTCCTCGGATGATGGGGGATTCAATGACAAGCGGGCCTGGCAGACAAGTGTGGAAAAAATCGTGGAGTCTGCTTTGTGTATCGGGCGAATTCATCACCAAATTGCGCCTGCATCTCTTTCTCTTCTGTCATAGCCAGGCGACCATACATGACCAGCAATATAGGGAACATGAGCAAAGTCAATATGGTAGGCCATTGCAATAAGAATCCCAGGAGAATTAAGACAAAAGCGACATATTGCGGATGACGTATTTTGGAATAAGGTCCAGCTGTGGCCAGCGTGTGCCTTCTTTGAGCATGGTAAAGCACATTCCAGGCACTGGATAACAGGTAAAAGCCGAACCCCAAGAATAGATAACTGGCGATGTGCAGTACTCCAAAATGCGGGTCGCCTTTTTCTCCAAGCAAGGTGGACCATAAGTGGCCTGCGTTGTGCGACAAAATGTCCAGATTGGGATAACGCGTCTGCAACCAGCCTGACATCAGGTAAATGGTGAGCGGGAAGCCATACATCTCTACGAACAGGGCGATGATGAATGCAGAAAATGCGCTGAAGCTACGCCAGTCACGCGCTTTCTGCGGTTTAAAGAAGCTGAACCCAAACATGATGAAAATGGCCGAATTGAGGATCACCAGTGACCATAGGCCATAGGCGTTTTCACCGTGGCTCATGGCGATTCTCCTTATTCGCGCTGGCATCCTTGCCTTCGTCACTTGGCGACTCTGGATCTTGATGATGGTTATGATGTCCATGTCCGTGATGCATGAAGACGTGCATCAGCGGACAGGCCAGCAACAACAAAAATGGTAATGCGCCGATCACGTGGGCCAAATGTTCCGTCAATAGAAAGTAGGCAGCAACTGCACCAATGGCAAGATATCCCAGAGCGTATCTGGAGCGCCAGAAACTACCCGGTCCGGAATGACTTTCGTGTTCGTGTTTCATGACACACCTCCTTATTTAGCAACAGCTGTAGAGATGGACATGCTGTCCATCATCGTTTGCACCATGTCTTCAATCAC
Source organism: Undibacterium paludis (assembly GCF_022568815.1). GTDB lineage: Bacteria > Pseudomonadota > Gammaproteobacteria > Burkholderiales > Burkholderiaceae_D > Undibacterium. Next base: position 400,190 of record NZ_JAKZHX010000002.1, read on the forward strand.
GTCCTGCATGGTCATGTCTCTTAGAATAGGCGCTGTACCCGGGTACGGTGTCAATCATCATTCATGCGGATTACAGGCTGTTTGATCTAGGTCAAGCACCTGCCGACTCAGTATCAAAACAGTCGATCAAAACGACAATAGAAGTGTGAAGATTGTTTTATGCTCCCCCGATTCTTAGTAAGGCGTGTTTTTGAGTAACTCCTCCATGTCTTTGTAGTGACCCCGCACCCGATCGACGTGATATTCGTACATCAATGCATTCTGTGTAAACTTGACCCGCTCAACATCCATTTCCACCGTATTGCCGTCAATCGCGCCCTGGCTAGGCGTTACATAGTGAGGTGTTACTGTTTTTGAAGTTTTACCTTCACGCAATGCCGCTTCAATATCAATGTCCATGGCCTTATATCCAGGCGTGTCAGCATTGGCGATATTTGAAGCCAATAACATCTGGCGATAAACCCGTAAGTCCAGGGCGCGTTCATTTAAGCCTTCTTCCAAGGCTTTATTGTTTATACCAGGCAAAGGCAAATGGGTGGGGATGAGGTTGGACAAAGAGGATGATATTGATCCTGTTTCCAAAAATCGGTTGGTGCCATATGTCGATCGTTTTTCGGTGCCGGTTGGTGTCACTTTATCTTTTACGCGCGCCAAGGCTTCTGCAAAAGATACCTGATTCGAAGGGACTGGTTTTACTTGTGTTGGTGTAGCAGACGTGATATCGGTGGTGACCAGAGGCACTAAAGATTCTGAGATACTTTTCATATCGCTTTCTCCACTTGCCAGGTCTGCTACCACTCTAAGTGGCCAAAGTTGCAGAGTGCTGACGTTATTAAGACTTGGATCTGATCATTTTCATTTCGCTTTTCGGGAAGACCAATGCACATGCACGATGTGCCAGTCGTCGCCGGTTTTTTGTAGTAAGGCAGTTTCTGTCCCAAAGATTTGTACGTCCTTACCCTTGACCTTGGCTTTGGTCTCTGTTTCTGCCCAAATCACAGCCAGATTGCCGTCAATTCGCTGGCTTTGTTGCATTACCGTACGTGTCGATGTCGTGGCAAAAGCCATATCTTCCGGCAGATGATGTCCTGCATAATCTGCACGTGAACGTTCGACATAACCAGACTCATAAATCGTGACATCAGGTGTAAGCAGTTCGGTGGCTTTCGCTTTATCACCGGCTGCCAAGGCCGCATAGAAGGCCGCAAGCGCATCTTTAGGCTCACTGGCATAAGTAAGACTTGTCAGCATGCTCAATGCCAGAAATGTCAGTAATTTCATCATCGTCGTGTTCTCCTTTTTCTTATTAAATTGCGTGCGTGTGTCAGCCAGCCTAACGTGCTGACTGACATACGCAGCGCGCTACGTTTACTTCGCGACTTGTATTTCTGTTACCACGATCGCACCATCCGCTTTTTCTGCTCTGAATTTCACCTTGTCGCCGGCCTTCAGTGTCTCAAGTGCTGCAGGGTCTTTGATCTTGAACACCATGGTCATGCCGGGCATATCCAGATTTTTGATTTCGCCGTGTTTCAGCGTAATCTTGTTGGTACTCTTATCGATTTTTTTGACTTCACCATCCGTCATGTCGCTACTGGCACTACTCATGGAAGCGGATGCTTTTGCAGACATGGAGTGATCGGAAGCCAGGGCCGTATGAAATGTGACGGCAGTAAGGACCCCCAGGGTCAGAGATTTAATAATGGTCATGATGTTTCCTATCTTTAAGTGAATAAATCAAATTACCATGTAATCAATTGAGTACACGGTCTGCATCATTAGTGTTTGTGTCCGTGAGCATCAGATGCGGCACTGGCACTAGCTGCGGCAACAGTCTTGTCTTTTGCGACGGCAACTTTTCCCTTCATGCCAGCGTCATAATGCCCAGGTTGCAGGCATGCGAAATCAATCTTTCCTGCCTTGGTGAATTGCCAGACAACTTCACCAGTCTGCCCCCCAGCCAGAGTGATCATGTTGGGATCGCTGTGTTCCATTTCCGGGTTTTTCTTCATGACTTCGTAGTGTTCTTTCAGTTCCTTTTCTGTTCCCAAGACAAATTCATGCTTAATGCCGCCAGAATTCTTAATCACAAAACGAATGGTTTCACCTTGCTTGGCGACGATATTGGACGGTGTAAAACGCATGTTGTCAGTCATATTGACGTTGACCGTACGGGTGGTTACCGTGGCGGTGCCTGGCTTGCCGATGGCTTCGCTATCATGACCATGTGCGTGGTCATCATGCGCGAAACTGGCCTGACCGGCGAAAGCGAGGGTCAAAGTGACTGCGATGGTAGTAAGACGAGTTTTCATGGGGTGATCCTTTCAGTGTTAAAAATTAATGTTCCATCTTGCCAACTGGTTTGCGGACTTGTACTTCTATTTGTTGCTGATTTTTCTGTTTCAAGGGCATGGATTTACCGCCTACGGTTGTTGCCCGAGCAGGTTCTGCGATGTTGCCAGTCCATTCCTGAGCGACTGTACCCGGAGGGTGCTTGTACCAACCGTGATCCTTGTAGTCGCCTGGCTTCTGGTCTTTCCTGACTTTCAGGACGCTAAACATACCGCCCATCTCAACCCCACCAAATGGGCCTTCACCCGTCATCATCGGCAAGGTATTGTCAGGAAGGGGCATTTCCATCTCTCCCATATCAGCCATGCCACGTTCACCCATGGCCATGTATTCAGGGATGAGGCTGGTGATTTTCTTGGCAACGCCGGTGTGATCAACGCCAATCAGGTTAGGCGTGTCGTGGCCCATTGCATTCATGGTGTGGTGCGACTTGTGGCAATGGAAGGCCCAGTCACCTTCTTCATCTGCCAGAAACTCAATCTGACGCATCTGGCCCACCGCGATATCTGTCGTAACTTCTGGCCAGCGCGCAGAATGAGGAACCGGGCCGCCATCCGTGCCTGTGACCTGGAATTCGTGGCCGTGAATATGGATAGGATGATTCGTCATCGTCAGATTACCAATACGGATACGAACCTTGTCATTCTTGCGCACGACAAACGGGTCAATACCAGGGAAGACGCGGCTATTCCAGCTCCATAGATTGAAGTCCAGCATGGTCGAAGTCTTGGGGGTGAAAGCACCAGGGTCAATATCGTAGGCATTGAGCAGGAATACGAAATCTCGATCCACCTCAGCAATCTGCGGATGCCTGGCCTTGGGATGCGTTACCCAAAAACCCATCATGCCCATCGCCATTTGTGTCATTTCATCTGCATGCGGGTGATACATGAAGGTGCCAGGCCTGCGTGCGACAAACTCATACATGAATGTCTTACCAGGCTGTATCGACTTTTGGGTCAAGCCTGATACTCCGTCCATACCGCTTGGCAAGCGTTGTCCATGCCAGTGCACGCTGGTATGTTCCGGCAGCTTGTTGGTCACAAAGATACGGACACGATCACCTTCTACCACTTCGATGGTAGGCCCAGGTGATTGACCGTTATAGCCCCACAAATGCGCCTTCATACCGGGAGCCATTTCACGCACAACAGGTTCAGCCACCAGATGAAATTCCTTCACACCATTGTTCATCCGCCATGGTAAGGTCCAGCCATTGAGGGTGACCACCGGGTTATACGGACGTCCCGTATTTGGCGTCAGTGGTGCCATCGTATCCGGTGAGGTTTGGGTAACTGGTTCCGGCAATGCCGCCATGGCGACTTTGCTGACTGACGCAGCGGAAGCCGCAGCAGTGATCGCTCCTAGGCCGTTTAAAAAACTTCTTCTTGAACTCATTTTATTTCCTTTATTTTGCGAATTCGCAATGTCATCAATGGCCACCAACTGGCGTATCGCTGCCACTCATACCAGCCATCGGTGCGGAGCTCATGCTTGGGCGTCCCAATAAACTCATTTCCAGATCAGCCTGCGCAATCCAGAAATCGCGACTGGCCTCAATTGCGCTGTTAACACTGGCGATTTGGGAGCGTGCATCGGCCAGTAGGTCAAACACGCCGATCAGCATGCCGTTGTAACGCAATTGGTTTTCTTCAGACACACGCTTCTTCAAAGGCACAATTTCATTCTGATAATGCATGGCGATGTCATAGCTGGAGCGATAACCCAGGTAGGCTTCCCTGACTTCAGAGCGCGCATTGATGGCAATTTCCGCCGTGCGATTAATTGATTGCATATACAGTGCTTCCGCTTTCGCTACTCTGGCACCGCTCCAGTCAAACAGTGGCAACTCCAGTGTTACCGAGTAGCCTTTCTGAACAGCTTGATCATTGAACGTATTACGAATTGCACCTACTTCAAGCACATTGATGAAACGAGTGGCCTTGCTCAGTCCCAGATTTTTAGCCAATTGCTCTGTACTCAGACGAGCGACCTGGACGTCCAGGCGTTGCGTCATCGCCAGTTGCTCGACATTCGCCATGTCATCTGGTTTCTTGGGTAAATCAGGCAATCTAAGCGGCAAAGTAAAGGCTGTTTGAGGCCCCCATAATCCCATCAGACGCGTCAACTTCTCTTTGCTACGGGTCTGAGCTTGCTCGGCACGTGCCAGATTGAGGGTAGCTTCAGCAAAAAAACCTTGTTCACGGGCCTGTTGCAGTTTGTTGTAGTTACCCGCCTGTGCTAGCCGTCCCGCCAACTCTGCGCCTGCGTCAGCAGCTTTTTTGACCTGTTGCATGTACAGCATGGTCTGGTCTGCAGCCACGGCCATGTAATAGGCTTTGCGCGTTTCCGCAGCCAAAGACAGCATTTGCAAAGTCACTTCACGCTTGGTTTGCTCGAAGCGACTTTGTTCCATCTGCCTGGTTAAAGGCATGGTCAACAGGTGGGCAATATTAAAAGTCAGGCTGCGGTCGATTTCAATTTCACTACCTTGCCGTGTACGGCTGAATGAAAACCCGGGATTGGCTAAACGACCGGCCTGCACAAAATCAGACTCGGAAATGCCCAGTTCATAGAACGAGGCCTGTAATCCGCGATTATTGAGCAAGGCGATTTGTACGGCATCATCGACAGTCAAGGGGGATGCAAGTAATTCTTTTACCCTTTGTGCTGCGCTATCAGTCGCTTTCTCAGAACGCTGCCAGGTAACTTCCTTGCCAAGACGCTCTTTGGCTACTTGCTCTACCGTTGAAAATCCTCCATCGGCACTAAAACTGGCGCAGCCGCCCAGTATCAATGGGAGACTGATCAGGGCGGCGAGCTTGCTCGGCCGGTGGAAAAACTTGCCATTTGAGGTTGTTCGCACGGTGGTTTCCTTCATTTTGTATGACTGCTGTGATCCATCGATTTGGCCTTGTCCGTTGTGGGCGTCTCTTTTTCTTTCGCGGCAGGCTTGGTGTCGGTGGTGTCTGGCTCTCTGGCCTGTTTGGCATAAGCTCGCCATCCGCCTATACGCGCCGTTGTGTCGTTCAACTCCTTCCAGGAGCCAACCTCCTGATCGGTAAAGGGACGATAGTTTTGTAAAGTGGAGAGGTAGACCACCGGCGGCACGATCGCACGGGCGTCTGCGGGATTTGGTCGTTGGCTACGGCTTGCTTCCTGGGCAAGGACGTTCTGCACCATGATAAACAAGGCGAGCATAGGCAGACCCAACCGTAGCCTTGACGGAAAAATAGATGGATTCATGAAATCCTCAGTGAATAATAGGAAATGTGACCAAGACGAGCCGTGCAGATATAAACGCGGCAACGCAATGGCGGATATCAACGCAGAGCTAAGGCCAAGCTGATTGAACAGACGATCAGCGCCTTTATAGCTTCAAAATAGCTACTGGCGTTGCAGGTGGAAGTTAAGCGCGGGGAGGTCGTTCGAGGCCATCACTGATATGGCCGAAATGAGAAGAAAAAACCAGACTGATTTTTTCTGATGAAAGAGCGGAAACGGGAGGGACGGTAGAGTCAGTGACCAGAGCCGCACCGACACAGCATGAAGCGCAAGCGCTACACTTGTCTTTCATAGACTTGGCGGTGGGCGACACTTTAGCCACTACATGGTCAGAGACTTTATCAGCATCAATGTGCTGATGATCGTGTTGTCTAGCTTGCGCATTGTCATGATCATGCGGCTCACCTGGTAATGCATGGTGATGTTCCGTGTTGCAGCCTACCATAGCCGCAGCAGCAAAGCCTTGGAAGGGTATCGCCACAAACATGATGCACAGCAAAAAGAGTCGGAACAGCTTTTTCATGTGGAGAATTATAGCGCAAATTTTTCTACATGCTACTCCCCATCAAAATGGGGAGCACGTACATGGGTTTGAATCGGTTATTTACCAAACTGACTGGAACTTATGTTGGCCTCATGTTTTTTGCGCCAGGTATCGAATTCAGCCATTTCCTTCTTTTGGGCGACGATGATTTTAGACGCCATTTTTTGCAACTGCGGATCTTTCCCTTGCTTGAGCTCGACTTCGGCCATTTCAATCGCTCCTTGATGATGTTCTTTCATTATCATGACGAAATCCTGGTCGGTATTACCGGACATGCTCATGGAAGACAATTTTTGTTGCATTCCTTCCATCGATTTCTTGATCGCCATGTCTTTGTTTTCAGTCATGACAGATGAAAGTAATTGCAAAGCTCAATCAGGTTCACGGCTTGAAAAACATACTTACTCTTGCTGTCCGCAAATTCCTCACTAGTCATTTGGCACTCCATGATGCATGGAGTGGACTAGAGACAGGTCTTTAATGAGCTTACAATCTCTAGCTGAGTGGTAATCACAGTTGGACCGTGCTTTGTGAACTAAGGCAGCAAGATTTGCTTCCAACTGCTGTAATTCTTCAAGTTTGGTTCGAACACTGTCCAAATGTGCTTGCGCCATATCGACCACTACATTGCAGGAGCGATCACCATCATCAAATACAACCAAAAGACTTTTGATTTGCTCGACCGGAAAACCAAAATTACGACACCGTTTGATGAAGGTCAAGCGCTTCAGGTCGGTTTCCTGATAGTGCCTGCGGCCATTCATAGATCGTTCTGCGACTGGTATAAGACCAATTTGCTCGTAATACCGGATGGTAGGGACGTTGCAACAGGCAAGAGAAGCTAGTTCGCCGATGGAATATTGTCTTGTCTGCATGGCTATATCTCTAAATAATGCTTGATCCTCAAGTCACTTTAGCATGTAAACTCTTTGCAGCAAAATTCTAACTGCCTTGTTGTCCGGTACATGGTTTGGATGTGCATCAGTTTTAAAGACATTCCCATCGCAAAAGAAAAGTATAATGATTCTCATTTCCTACATAAATGCTATGCACCGTCGCATCCCAAACCCTATGTCATCCCTTCGCATACTCCTGATTCTATTAATTGGTTTCCTGTACACAGCGTCGCCCGTGATTGCCCAAACAACTTCAGGGCAAGACAAGGCGAAGCAAATTTGGCAATTGCTGGATTACTTGGCCGTCGATTATGGTGCCGCAGTTAAAGATGGTAAGGTTGCCAGCGACTCGGAATATGCGGAAATGCAGGAATTTGCGCTGTCAGCAGAGCGCCAGTTGGGGGAGTTGCCAGCCAACGCCGCTCAAAAAGGCTTACAGCAACAAGCGGCCCAATTGCGCAGTTTGATCGCAGAAAAATCTGTGGCAGCAACCGTGTCAACCAAAGCACGCGACTTGGCAGGTGCCTTGCTGGCTGCTTATCCTGTACCCGTATCACCGAGTAAGGCACCAGATTTAAAGCTGGGTGCGAAGTTGTTTCAGGCGCAATGTGCCAGTTGCCACGGTAGTCTGGGACGCGGCGACGGCCCCTTGGCTGCTAGTTTGAATCCTCCGCCTATCGCCCTGACTGGCCACGATAGGGCCAAGGAAAGAAGTTTGTTTTCTTTGCATCAAATTATCACCCAAGGTGTTAAGGGCACCTCAATGCCTGCTTTTGCTCAGTTGTCCGACGATGAGCGCTGGGCTTTAGCTTTTTTTGCTGCAAGCTTACCTTACAGCGACGCTGATCGTGAGGCTGGCAAGAAATTGTGGGTAGCAGATACCTCAGTGCATGCGTCCGTACCTTCGCTAAGTATATTAAGCCAGACGTCTGAGGCCATGCTGACCAAGACCTTGCCAGATGGGCAGGCTGGGCAAGTAATGGCATACCTGAAGAGCAATCCGCAGATTTTGGAGCAAGACAAGTTCGACAGCCTGGCATTATCAAAATCCCGCTTGAAGGAAAGTTTGGTAGCACTGGATAAGGGGGATATCCCTGAAGCATCCCGTTTAGCCATTTCTGCTTATCTGGACGGTTTCGAGCCAGTTGAACCGGCGCTAGCGACCAAGGATAAGGTGTTATTCAATAGCATCGAAAAAAACATGGGCGCTTTCCGGGCAGCTGTGACTGCTGGTAACGGTGACGAAGCGCGTACCATCGAACAACAACTGGAGGCGCAGCTTAATCAAACGCAAATAGTATTGCAGTCAAGTAATAGCGATCCTATCAGCACGCTAATCAGCGCCTTAACTATCCTGTTGCGTGAAGGGATCGAAGCGCTTTTGGTGGTGGTCGCGATGATCGCCTTCCTGAAACGCGCCGAACGCAAGGATGTCTTGCCGTATGTGCATGCGGGTTGGATCGCCGCTTTGGCTGCTGGTGGCCTGACCTGGGTGGCAGCGACTTACTTGGTGACGTTTAGCGGTGCCAGTCGGGAAATGACTGCCGGTTATTCATCATTGTTTGCGGCAGTGGTATTGCTCAGCGTCGGCATCTGGATGCACCAAAAGAGTCTGGCTGGGCGCTGGCAGCAATATGTCAAAGATAAATTGTCTTCCGCACTGAACAAGCGCTCGGCGATGATGCTATTCCTGCTTTCGTTTGTCACAGTCTACCGTGAAGTGTTTGAAACCGTATTGTTTTACGCAGCTTTGTGGGGTGACGGTAACGGTGGTTATTTATTGACGGGATTGCTGGTGGGCATTGTAATTTTGGCAGCAATTGCGGTTGTCCTGCTCAAAACGACAGCCAGATTGCCAATCAGCCAATTTTTTGCGGTCAGCTCGGCGCTGGTGGCAATTTTGGCGTTCGTCTTGGTAGGTAAAGGTATCACTGCATTGCAAGAAGCAGGTGTAATTAATGTCACGCCGATTGCAATGCCCCGTATTGATTTATTAGGCATCTATCCATCAACCCAAAGCATTTTGGCGCAAGTCATTATCCTTGCAATTATTATTGTCAGTTTCGTATGCAATCAGCGCCTTGGGAGTCAAAGCCGTGCTTAAACCACCATACATGGTGATGGTGGTCAAAGGCTTGCGTTTTCTAAAACCATGATGACAAAGTTTTTTCTGTATGATTGGGGAGGATTGAACGGTGTTTTATTTGAGGTCATCCATCACAATACGCCATCAATTTTAATGCCCTTGGCCTGGATTTTTAGCAACTTACTGGGAAACTATTGGGGGGCTCCGCTGGTGATACTTGGCCTATGGATATCATCAAGACAGGTTCAAGACAATAGCCATGTCCTCACGATCCGGCACCAGATCTCTCAGTTTGCGCTCGCCTTTGGACTTTCATTAGCCATTGCTACCACTCTGAAATTGCTCTGCGACTTTCCGCGACCGGCAGCAGTATTTGGAAATTTGTTGCAAGGCGACTCCACCGATTGGCATTACAGTTTGCCAAGCGGTCATTCAACTTACGCTGCTTTGGTCGCGGGTGTACTGTGGCCACTGGTGGGTATACGCTGTCGATTCGCGCTTGGTCTATATGTAATTCTGGTTGGCTGGTCACGCATCGCTCTTGCCATGCACTTTCCAGCTGATGTTCTTGCTGGTTGGGTCATTGGATTTAGCGGGGTAGCTATGACAAAGCGGCTTTTGGCAGCGTTCCCTGCAATTAGCAATATAATTAAGGCCATGCCGGGTCATGTTTGGTATGTCTTGGCAAGCGTTGTGCTGTTAGTAGATCAATCTACTAAATCTGCCGTGGCATATACCTTTACATTTGGCGAACAAATTCGGGTCACTTCGTTTTTCAATCTTGTGCATATCACGAACGATGGTGCTGCGTTCAGCCTGTTGGCGAATGCCGGAGGCTGGCAGCGTTATGTTTTCATACTACTGGCGCTCGGAGCTTCCATCTGGATGGTGCAAAAACTCCGCCAGCGATTACCTCCCCTTGAGGCGGCGGGTTTTAGTCTGATTCTCGGAGGAGCACTCGGAAATGTAGTGGATCGCATTGTGCGCGGCGCAGTGGTCGACTTCCTCGATTTTTATTGGCAAGCTGCGCATTGGCCGTCTTTCAACCTGGCTGATGTTGCCATTTTTCTGGGTGTGATCTGCCTGTTCGCTTCCACGACCAATCGATCAGGTAATAATGAACTGGGGCAAAAAATTCAGCATGGATCGAGCTACCGAGACTGAAGTTGACTTGTATCGATTAATTGGCGCCTCATCGATTCGTTAGGGCGTGATTGCAAATGGGGGGCATCCGATTCCCTTACCAGGAAAATCGGGGCAAGCAACGATCCTGGTGGCAGGAAGCTGGATAACCTGATCACCTACGTTTGTTGCGGCTACGCTTTCTGGGATGCCCTGCGTTCTTCTTTAAGGGAGGTTTGTTTTTCTCCCCTGATTTTTCTAGATACAGCAGTACTCCAAATATAACCAGGCACATAATGGATGTTTCCAATAGAACCGTATAAATATCTTCAGGATGATTCAGAATAAAATCGCTATCCATGGCACACCGTATGAATTGGTCTAGAAATCTGCATTCTTAAAAACTGCCCCTACATAGGAAGAAATTTCAGTTTAACTGTCATGGAAAGTGGATTTTTCCATAAGCTAAGCACTGTGACGAGGAATTCTCAATAAGGGGTGTTTTTGAGCAGCTCCTCCATATCTTTGTAGTGTGACCTGACCCTGTCTACCTGATATTGATACATCAAGGCATTTTCTGTAAATTTCGCCATTTCACGATCAGTTTCAACTGTGTTGCCATCGATATTGCTTTGGCCTGAAACGACATATTTAATCTGGACGTTAGCGATTGTTTTGCCCGCGCGTATGGCTTCTTGAATATCAAAGTCAACGGCCTTGTAACCAGGAGTGTCGGCATTGGCGATATTTGAGGCAAGCAATTGCTGACGGAAGGCGCGCAATGCAAGCGCACGCTCATGAAGAATATTTTCTTCCACTTCGACTGATGAACCTGAATTCTCTGAGCGCACTGCCACGAGTGATGAATTGGCGGGCACTTTCTCGTCGACGATGTTGCGGCCCATCGCGACGGGCTTGGAGATAGTCATTGCCACTTTTTCTTGCAGTCGAGCCAGGGACGCGGCAAATGAAACGCCATTGGGATGTGTACTTTTGGATGCCGCCACTAAACCTGCTTCAGCAGATTGGAGTGGCAACGATGAAATCACTGGTAAGTTAGTTGTAGTCATAGGAAACTCCACTTGTTCCTAAATAAAAATAGCGACTGCCTCAGGCAGCTTCGCTTTCAACAATCAACATCGTGTCATGCTTACGTAGATAGATTTTTGGGTTCAATCTGCCCGACTCCATCATGTTCATCAACGATAGGAATGTAATTGCAACCATCATCTGTATGTGCACACGGGACCGTTTCAAATTGCAGTGTCGTGTGATAGACAGAAAATTTGCTTGCCAATATAGTTTTCAAGGCTGGCAAGAGTTGCTGCTCGGGTGTGTAAGCCGGGTCATACACGATATGCGCGGTCATACTGGACTTGCCGCTTGTCAGTGCCCATAGATGAAAGTCATGCATACCAAGGACTCCCGGTACCGTCATCATGGCCGCTTTTACTTCGTCTATATTCACGCCTTCCGGTACACCTTCCAGCAAGATATTTAAACTCTCTTTCAGCAGCCCCCAGGTTCTGGGCAAAACCCATAAGCCAATGGCGACCGCGATCACGGAGTCAACCCAGGTCCAACCTGTAAAACGGATAATGATCGCTCCGGCTATCACACCAATTGAACCCAACATGTCGCTCCATACTTCCAGATAGGCACCTTTAACATTCAGGCTAGCGTCTTTGCCGGATGCCAGCAGTTTCATGCTGATCAGGTTGACCGTCAAACCAACGATGGCAACCACCAACATTCCGGTTGACTGAATTTCTGCCGGTGATTTCAGGCGCTGATAGGCTTCGTAGAGGATGTATAGGGCAACCAGGAAAAGCATGATCGCGTTGAATGCCGCTGCAAGAATTTCGAAGCGATGGTAGCCATAGGTACGCCTGGTGTCTGCCGGACGCTTGGCGATATGGATCGCTGCAATGGAAATCGCCAAGGCACTGGCGTCGGTCAGCATATGGGCTGCGTCTGACAGCAAAGCCAGACTACCCGTGACGATGCCGCCGATCACTTCAGCTATCAGGAATGTCGACGTTAAGGCTAACGCGATCAACAGATTCTTTTGATTCTGTGTCGCAGGTAATGCGTGAGAGTGCCCTGCGCTCATAAATATCCTTTGCCGATTGATTGGAAGCTATCGTGGCAACGCCACGGTGAATGGTCACACTTCAAAAATTGCTAACGAGCAACTCCACATTGATCACAAAATTTCGCTTCGGGCTTTAACGTGGAGTTGCATCCAGCACATTTCATTATCAGCAGCGATTGCCCACATTGCTGGCAAAAGCGTGCTGTCTTGTCGTTGGGCGCGTTGCAATTAGTGCAGGTCACCAGTGCTACGGCTACCGTCGGTGATGCTGCTCCAGATGTTCCCCAGCCACTGTCCAATGTGCGAGACAGATCCTGGCGATACTGCGGCTCGCCATGATGCCCTCCGTGTGAACTGCCATGACCACGACCATGTTTGTTACTGCGGTGGCTGTCATGTCCACCACCTAGCAGTTTTTCTAAAAATCCCATGTTTAGACCTCTCTGATGCATGTCATATTGATTACTACTCTTCGCCCATGGTTATTTAAAACTTAACTGACTTTTACAGCCGACTGAATGTCGGTCGTAAATACCCAGCCAGGACCTGGCTTACCTGCGTCGGCTATTAATGCGACGATCTGGTCAGCCAGGTCATCCTCACAGATTAATTCCAACTTTGACTCTGCCACCACTGGTTCTGCCAGGTCGAGCGAATAACGTTGCAGGGCTGGGTCAGCGCTTGTGAAGAGTCTCTGTACCGTAGAAACGGTTAGGTTGTAGCAACGCGTCCCATTGCTGATATCGCAATAACCTGAATTGCGCAGTGCTTCCGTCACTAAGTTGATGCGGTGAGGATGGATGAATGCCTTGATTTGTTTCATGAGAATCTCCTCGGAAAGAGATGCGCCGGTCGCCTTGACCGGCGCATTGATTAGTCAGTCAGTTTTGCTTTTGCCTTACGTTCCTTGCGCTCTTCCACCCATTCGTACAACAGAGGGAGTAAGAGCAAGGTCAACGCAGTGGACGTAAACAAGCCACCGACTACCACCGTCGCAAGTGGCCTTTGCGTTTCCGCACCAACTCCACTTGATAACAACATCGGAACCAGTCCAAAAATAGCGATAGACGCAGTCATCAAAACGGGACGCAAGCGCAGGGCTGCGCCTTGCCTTACCGCTTCACGCACCGACATCCCGCGTTCTCGCTGTTCATTGAGGAACGTCACCAGTACGATCCCGTTCAACATTGCCACTCCAAATACCGCAATGAAGCCGATTGCAGAAGGTACGGAGAGGTACTGTCCAGTGATGAAAAGCCCGACGACACCACCTATAGTGGCAAACGGAACGTTGGCGATAATTAACGTCGCGTAGGTCAGCGAATTGAAGGCTGTATAGAGCAGAATAAAGATGAGTGCTATCGTCAATGGAACAATAATGGCCAACTTGGTCATCGCACGTTGCTGATTCTCAAAGGCACCGCCCCACTCAATGACGTAGCCTTCCGGTAATTTCACCTGTTGGCGGATTTTCTCTTCTGCCTCTTTGACGAATCCGTCAATGTCACGGCCTTTTACATCCATCTGGATAACAGCATAGCGCTGCAACTCCTCGCGTCTGATGAACGAATATCCCTCATCAAGCTCAATGCTTGCCACATTGCTGAGTGGTACCAGTGCACCGTTTTGAGTGCGAATCGGAATGTTGCCGATAGATTGCACATTGTTGCGGAACTCCGGTGCCAACCATGCCTGTATATCGAAACGCTTGGTGCCGTCGATTAAGGTCGATACTGCTTTGCCGCCAATACCGGTTTGGACTACTTCCAGGATTTCATCCGCATTGATACCGTAACGTGCTGCGGCGTCGCGGTTGACCTTGATCACCAGTTGAGGCTTACCTTTATTTGCCTCCAGCGACAAATCGGCAACGCCATCCACTTTCCCCAACACACCTTTAATTTGTCCAGACAGACGATCCAAAGTGTTCAGGTCTTCACCGTAAAGCTTCAATGCCAAGGTGGCGCGTACTCCAGATATCAACTCTTCAATGCGGCTCTGAATAGGTTGGGAGGCAGCGATCACAGCAGTTGGCACTACGGTCTCAAGTTTTTCCTGCATTTCCTTTGCAAGATCGGGAACTGCGATCTTTTTCGGCCACTCACTTTGCGGCTTCAAATTGACCAATAATTCCATGTAATTGACGTCTGCAGTTTCACCTTTTTCTGCACGACCTATCATCGCGATAGAAGATGTCGATTGTGGAAATTGTTTCAAGGTATTTTCCAATTGCTGGGAAATACGGATTGATTCTTCGAGCGAGGTCGATGGAATACTCGTCACCCTGAACAAAATGCCGCCTTCTTGCAAAGTGGGCATGAATTCCTTACCGAGGAAAGGAATCAATGCCAATGCCGCAATCAGGGAGACGATAGCGCCCGTTATGACCTTCTTCTTGCTGTCCAAGGCCCAGTCCAATAAGGGAAGGTAGAGCTTTTTCGCCCAGCGTACGATGAAAGTGTCTTTTTCTTCTTTGGGTTTCAGGATTAACGCAGACAGTACTGGCACCAGCGTCATAGTCAACAACAAGGAACCTACCATCGCAAAGGTAATGGTCAGCGCCATAGGCTTGAACATTTTGCCTTCCAGACCAGTCAAGGAAAACAATGGCAGGAATACGACGATAATAATCAGAATCGCAAAGGCGACCGGATTCATCACTTCTCGTGCAGCTTCCAGGATAACGTGGGTTTTGTTGACTTTCTTGCCAGCCTGGTGTGACAGTAGCCGGAAACCGTTCTCAACCATCACCACCGCGCCATCGACCATCATACCTATACCAACCGCTAGCCCGGCCAAGGACATGAGGTTGGCCGACAAACCCCATTGCTGCATCAGCATGAAACTGATCAGCATGGCGAGCGGCAATGCTACGATTACAACGATTGCGGAGCGGATTTCGCCAAGGAACAGGAACAGAATAATGGCGACCAATACCGAACCTTCTACCAGCGCACTTTCTGCGGTCTTGACCGCTTTATCGACCAGGTCGGTACGATCATAGACAGGGTTAATCGTGACACCTTTTGGAAGCGCTTGTTGGGCCACCCGGATCTTTTGTTTGACCGCCTCTACTACCCCCTTGGCGTTTTCGCCGATACGCTGCAGCGCCATGCCTAGTACCACTTCTTTGCCGTCCTTGGTGACAGCGCCGAAGCGCAACGAAGGTGCTTCTTTGACTTCAGCAACATCCCGCACGTATACCGGCGTACCGTCACGGGTAGCAAGGACGACATTGCCTATATCCTTTGCATCAGCTACCAGGCCCAAACCCCGCACCAGATATTGTTCTTGTCCAATGTTCAAGTATTGACCACCTACCTGGCGATTGTTCGCTGTCAAGGTTTCCATGACCGTTTTAAGGCTGAGGCCGTATTTGATCAATTGGTTGGGATTGATCAGTACCTGGTATTGTTTTTCATCACCGCCCCAAGATGTGACATCGTCTACGCCAGGTGCGGTGCGTAGTTTGAGACGGACATTCCAGTCCTGCAAGGTACGCAGGTCCATGGTCGACATTTTCTTGTCCGCAGACTCAATCGTGTACCAGAAAACCTGCCCTAAGCCGGAGCTGTTCGGGCCAACGGCAGGTTCGCCGTAGCCCTGGGGAATGCGTTCCTTGGCTTCGAGAAGTTTTTCACCAACGAGACGTCGGGCAAAGTAAATGTCAACGTTATCCTTGAAGTTAACGCTGACATAGGACAGACCGAACAAGGACACTGAACGTATCGCTTCAACACCTGCCAAGCCAGCCATTGAGGTTTCCACCGGCGCGGTGAGCAATTTTTCAACGTCCTCCGCAGCTAGCCCAGGTGATTCAGTATAAATATTCACCTGTACTGGCGTCACGTCGGGGAAGGCATCAACTGGTAATTCTCGCCAAGCTTTGGCACCCAGCAGGATAACCAATACAAAAAGCACGATGACCAGCACTTTGTATCTGAGGGATAGATCCACTATTTTATTTAACATGGTGATTTCCCTTAGTCGGCACTGATTTGCGACTTCAACATCTTCGCTTTGAGTGCATAGGCACCACTGACGACTACTTTTTCACCTGGAGTAATGCCTGATTTAAGGACAACCTGGCCTTGCAGTTTTTCACCAAGCTCCACTGCGCGTGGCTCAAATCCGTCACTATCCTGTATGAAGACAGTGGGTTGGCCCTGAATCAGAAGTACTGCCTGCTCAGGTAACAACAATGCTTTGCTTGTGCTGGCGGTCGCAATAGCCGCGCTGGCAAACATCTCCAGCTTCAACCTGCCATCAGTATTAGGAACTTCGACACGTGCCCTGACGGTACGTGACTCTTTGTCCATGGTGCTACTGATATAAGTGATCTTGCCCTTGAAAGTGTCGCCAGGATAGGCTGCAGTCGTAATTTGCGCATCAGCCCCGACTTTGACTTTGCCAACGTCCTTTTCATACAAGTTGGTCTCAATCCAGACAGTAGACAAATCTGCAACGCTGAACATTTCTTTGTCTGATTGAGCTAATTCACCAAGAACGGCTTTTTTTGCGATCACCGTTCCTGTAAACGGTGCCGATACGGCATAGACAGAAGTACCAGTTTTGTCATGATTACTCGGAATTCCCAGGATTTGACGTTTTTCACTGGCGGCACGTAGTACAGCTTTTGCTTTTTCGAAATCGGCGCGCACGCGTAGGTAGTCTTTTTGTGGAATGATCTGGTCGGCAAACAATTTCTCAGCTCGCTCCATCCCCGATTTAGCTAAAGCATGCTCACTGACGGCTTGAGCATAAGCAGACTGAGCTTCTCCAACTTCGACGCTGTCAACCAAAGCCAAGGTCTGACCTTGCTTGACCTTTTCGCCAAGGCTGACCATGACTTTGGTTATCCTGCCAGCAACGCGCGGCGCAACTGTCGCCAACTTGTCCTGATTTGCCTGGATTGTCGCAGTGACACTCAGTTGTTCGTTGACTTCTCGTTCCTGCAAGGTGACCACCTGAATTCCCGCAGCAGCAATTTCCTCCTTGCTTGCCTGAATTCCAGCTTCTTTGGCGTGTGCAAGAGTTGCTTTTCCATCTTTAGCAGATGCCGTAGTATTTGGGACTGAAGCGGATGCACTTTCCCTGGACATCGACTCTTTCTTGGACGGATCTTCCTTGCTACAACCAGCAAGAGCGATCAGTGACAGGATCAGCGCATTTCTGACGCGCGATTGAATGAGTGTCATAAGTTTGATTCCGTATAAATGTTTTCAAAGTAAGGTGACGTGCATTGACACACTATTACTGAGGGGCTGCGGGTTCGTTCCAGCCGGCAGTCTCATGCAAGGCAATCCGGGTGAGCCGCAATTCAGTTTGCGCATCGATCAAATCACGTCTTCCATCCAGTACCTGGCGGGTAACCACAAGCAACTGAAATAAGCCAATTTCCCCTGCTTGTAAGGATTTGACTGAAAGGCGCTGATTTTCTTCTAATGCAGGAAGAATGTTTTGTTGCAAGGCATTGACCCGTGCTGTCAGGCTTTGTAGTTTTTTCCACATTGCATTAATGTTGCTGCCTGTGTCACGTACAGAAGATTCCCGTTCAATTTGCACCTGACTTAGTTCAGTAGATGCTCGTCCAATGCCACTAGCATTGTTACGGAATAAAGGTAGCGGGATAGAAAACGTCAGTGTAGTTAAACGCTCTCTGGCATTCGCTGGCCCCTCACGCCCAGTTGACAAGCCAACCGTCAAATCTGGATAGCGTGAGGCTCGCTCCAACGCTAGTCGGTTTTTGGCTGACTGCTCCCGGTAATCGAGTGAACGCAGTAACGGACGGTTAAGGGAATTGGATAGCAATGCCTCCAATGTATAGATTGGCGAGGCTGTTCCCAATGTTCCCGAAGCCACTGGAAGCAAGCCGCTAGGTAGTTGCAGGGTACTTGCCAGGTCGGCTCGGGCTTGAATCAGTTGCTCTTCCAATACACCGATCTGGTTTTTGGCCCTGACGGCTTCGACTTGAGCCAGATTGCCATCAAGCCGACTATCTTCTCCTGCTGCGACACGTTTTTTGACTGAGGTAGCCGTATCCTCAATAATTTTGAGTGATTGACGCTCGGTCACAATCCGTTCTTGAAGGGAAAGTACCTGGACAAACCGCCGTTCGACCTCTGACCTGACAGCGCGTCGCGTGTCTTCAATAGAAGCCTCAAGTGCTTGTAATTGCAATTGCGTAGCTTTGCGGCGATAGCTTTGTTGACCAGCGATCTCAAATGTTTGTTCTATACCGGTTGACCATTCCCGTCTCTTGTCAGTGGGCATGCCAGATTGCGGTACTTCTCGACTGACGCGCTCGCCAGTCAATTTGGGATTATTCCACAACAGTGAGCGTGCATCAGCCGCATCAGCCTCAATGGCAGCAAGTTGTGCTTTCGCCTGGCGCAGAACGGAATTTCCATTCTCGGCAAATTGCCATGCCAGCTCTAACGTAAGCGGCGTAGTGGAAGGTGTTTCAACCGCAACCGTAGTGGGAGAAGAAACAGGAATTATATTTTTTGTGGTGTCACCGGCCCGGCAAAAGGCAGGCGCAGCCAATAATGCCGCTATAGTAAGGGGCAAAATCAAGGGGCGCATCAAATTCTCCAAAGAAAACATGGGGATATTTGGCGAAAGATCGCCGCAGCCAATGCTGCGCTAGTAATAAGGAAATGCTCTCGCCAGGATTAACCTTGGAGACGCCAATTTGGCTTGATCAAGCCTTCAGGAATATGTGATTGGTAGACGCTGGGTGGTGAATCTGTCACACCATTTACAATCGGGAGTACAAAGTTTGAAATTTGGACAGAAACAATATTTGCATAGGAATGGTGACAAAAATCGCAATCGCTGTCACACATTCCAAGTTTGGTTTTAGCTGATTGTGGCGTATCTGTATCAGCTTTATGTTGATGGTCATGATGACCAAAGTGTTGTGCTTCAATTCCCGTTTCATGCATGCAATAGCTACTCGCCACCGCCCAGCTAACCTGGACAGTGAAAACAAGAGCAAGCATGAAAATGAGTTTCTTTAACATGAGACGAATTATAGGCCGGAAATTCTTAAATTGAATGCAAAGTGTTGGATTAATACGTTATTTCATTCTACGAACCAGGCGCAAGCCATTAAAAATCACCAGTAGGCTTGCCCCCATATCGGCAAAGACCGCCATCCACAAAGTCGCTACGCCCATGACTGCCATGATCAGGAAGGCTAACTTGATACTCAGTGCCAGCGCGATATTCTGTTTCAGGATGGCGGCAGTGCGTTGGCTTAAACGAATGAATTGCGGGATTTTGCGCAAGTCATCATCCATTAAGGCAACGTCAGCAGTTTCCAAGGCGGTATCCGTACCGGCCGCACCCATGGCAAAGCCTATGCTGGACTTGGCTAATGCGGGCGCATCGTTGATACCGTCGCCGACCATGCCTACGTTGCCGTGATTTGCCAGCTCATCGTTAATGGCGGCCAGTTTGTCTTCTGGGAGCAAATTGCCACGTGCATCATCAATGCCTACACTTTTTGCAATGGCTTTTGCGGTCATTTCATTGTCACCAGTCAGCATTACGGTGCGGATTCCCAGAGCGTGCAGTTCCGCAATTGCCTCACGGCTACTCTCACGCACGGTATCTGCCACACCAATTACGGCAAGAGGTCTCTGCTCGTCAGCAATGATCACGGCTGTTTTGCCATCGGCTTCTAGCACTTGCAAAGCGGCTTCAGTGTCCGCACTGCAAATGCCGAGTTCTTCTATCAGACGGTGATTGCCGAGGTAATACCATTTACCAGCAATCTGGCCTTTTACACCTCGGCCCGCGATGGCGGCGAAGTCGCTGACCTCTAATGCTGGTTTCTCATTTCCTTGAGTTTTCCAATACGCTGTCACTGCACCTGATACCGGGTGATCAGAGCGGCCAGCCAGACTGGCTGCCAGCTGCAATGCTTTTGCCTGGTCATCGCCGAGTGGCCTTACATCAGTGACAACTGGCTTGCCTTGGGTAATGGTGCCGGTTTTATCCAGCGCCAGTGACTTCAGCTTTCGACCTTCTTCCAGATACACGCCACCTTTGATGAGGATGCCAGCCTTTGCTGCCGCAGCCAGCCCGCTCACCACAGTCACAGGCGTAGAGACGACCAACGCACAAGGACACGCAATTACCAGCAACACCAGTGCCTTGTACACCCAATCCAACCATGGCGAGCCTAGTAACAGCGGGGGAATGAGCATGACGCCCAGTGCCAACACAAAGACTATCGGTGTATACACTTTAGCGAAACTGTCGACAAAACGTTGTGTTGGTGCGCGGCTGCCTTGGGCTTCTTCGACGGCATGGATGATGCGAGACAGAGTGGAATCAGTTTGCAAAGCGGTTACGCGGTATTCGAAAGAGCCGGTTTCATTAATGGTGCCAGCAAATATCCTGTCACCAACAGTCTTGGCAACCGGCATACTTTCTCCCGTGATGGGGGCCTGATTCACTGACGACTGTCCCTTGCTGAGTTCACCATCAAGCGGAATGCGTTCACCAGGGGAGACACGTACGGTCGCACCTACGGCAATAGCCTTGGCCGCAATTTCCAGCCAACTACCATCGGCCTGTAAGACACTGGCAGTTTCCGGCGTCATCGCCATCAGGCCACGTATAGCATTACGTGCGCGGTCAAGCGACATCGCTTCTATGGCTTCTGACAGACTGAACAAGACCATGACCATAGCAGCCTCAGGCCATTGCCCAATGATCAGTGCACCCGTCACAGCAATTGCCATCAGGGCATTGATGTTCAGATTCAAATTTTTGAGTGCTATCCAACCCTTTTTATAGGTACCAGTACCACTAAGCAGTATCGCAAACGCAGATAAAACCATGACTGGCCAGGCTTTTTCTGAGCCGCCAATGTAGGCAAAAGCCTCAGCAAGGATTGCCGATGTCACAGCTGCGCCCAGTAGCCGCCATTTGCGAGACGTGTTTGCTGGTGGAATTTCGGTTGCATCCGGACTGATTTTGCCATCTTCGCTTAACAACACGGCCTTCATGCCGATGGAAGTCAACACGGCTTGAATTACATCGTGGTTTGCCAGTGTATGGCTGACCGTCAATTTGCGTTGCATGAGATTAAAATCAAGCTGCGCTATTCCTGGCATAGGGCCAAGCTTGTCGCGTATCAAACCTTCTTCTGTGGGGCAATCCATATTTTCTATGGAATACACCACCATTGAGACGCTGTTTGGTGGTTGGACATTTTCTTGCACTGGAGACATGCCTAATGCAGTTATGGTGTCAATAAGTACAGAGGTGTTTGTGATGGTGTGCTTGATACTGAGACGTCGATTTATGAGATTGAAGTCAAGGCTATTTACTCCAGGCATTTTTTCTAAGGCATGGCGAAGTAAGGCCTCTTCGGTAGGGCAATCCATCTGCTCAATAAGTAAATTCAATACCTTTTCGGCATTGTCATTTGGTGACGCAACTACCGAAACGGAAGGAGTCTTATCGTTACCAGCAGATTTGGAGTTGCATCCACAACAACCCGACTCTTGCTCACTCATCATGTTTCCTTTGATTATGTGTTTATTTTGGCATTAGACACCCTGTAGCAGGTACAGAGTCAAGGAGATTTTGAAAAAAATCGTTAATGCTTTAATAAAACTGGATGAACATAGAAAAGGCTCCAATGAAAAATCTTTGATCTTGGCCGACTTTGTAAGAAAATAATCATTTCGGATAGACACCTATGATCATTCTCATTTGTCACAATCCCCGCTGCGGCACCTCGCGCAATACCATGTCGCTGATACGTAACACGGGTATAGAGCTTGAAGTCATTGAATGTCTAGTCAATCCAAGGCGAGAAAATCTGCGCTGAAAAGGGCGAAAACTCGATAATGCGTGATGATGAGGGCTGTCAAATATGTAGGATGCCACGACCATATTCACGTGTCAGTCTATCAATCAAATCACACTCGTGTGGAAGAAGAGCTTTTTCATCAACAAAACGCCAATTTTGCTCGTAGAGACCAAATGCCTCCTCACCGGTGATTACATCATGGGGATCACGATTCCATGCGATCAGTCGGAGCTGGGGGAAATCCCCGATGACAAAGGTATCGGCTGCCGTGCTCATGAAACAACCTCCTTAAATGACACGTAATCTCGCCGTGTGCTCTGGAACTCGCAGGTGTAAGCTTCCCTTTGGAGACCTTGAAGTACGAATGGTTCACTGATGTGTACCACTTGCATTTTGACCTCCAGTTAAAGACAAGCAGGTCATTTTATATCCGGCGCACAATGTATCCACCATTTTGCAAACTCCAGCAAGTTCAAGTGCGACGAAGACACATTGCTCAGTTCGTCTCCAGTATTTGGAGTTCCATTTGGCTCTCTCGTAATGAGTGCCATGTGTATATCGGCTGGCACACCACGGAAGTAAGGCAAATAGTCGTCAACAAAGGCAACAGGTTGCAAGTAATTAAGAGCCTTGGACTTTGGACTAACGCCGGTATCGTTTTGTTCAGTTGCGATCACGTCGGCAATTGGAAATCCATGGTCACGGATATTCTTTAGCCGGGAGAGCCGGTACACCTCTTTCAGTGCGCTTACACACACCAGGTGATAACCGGCATCCTTGAGCAGATGGCAAGCTTCCAGTGCACCTGGCAATGCTGGTATGGTGGACCAGAATTCTTCATCAAAGCACTGGCGAAACCGTTCCAGTTCGTTTCCAGTCAATATCTGAACATCCCATCGATCTATGGGCCAGTAGGCCAACGGATCTTTGATCGCTGGCAGGGTTCCAAATGCCTTCTGCCATGCCATCGCATAGGAAGCATGATAGTCAAGAAGCACGCCATCTGCATCTAGGGCGATTATCCCTTTGACCTTGGTTTGGCTATTCATCGTGTAGTTGCGTTGTTCGTGCAGATTGTTGGGCAGCTACCGCTGGACTGCTCAATGCTGCTCCATAATTTTATCACCGAACAGGAGCACAGCTTCCTGCAGCGACGACAGTAGATGATGCGTATGTTCCTGTCCCAGTTGTGAGACGGAGAACTGTATAAGCAGCTCACCCAGGCCAATGGCAACGGCCTGGGCAGGAATGCCTGGATTGTTTGAAGCGAACTGAGTGACTGTTTCTAGGCATTGTGTGCGCAGCATAATTGCGCCATGCTGTAATTCTTGAACCGAATACATATTTTCTTTAGGTCGAATCCTAGTCTTGAAGACAACAGGATATAAATGAATATTGATTTACTATTGAGTGCAATGCTCACACATCAGGCATGCTAACCGTTCACGACGGCATTCAGTTTTGCGCACCATTCTTTGGCCGCTCTCTCGCTCATGTAAAATTTGATGACTGGATTGCTCTCATCGGCAACTTCCAAGATCAGGGCAAAGTCACCGACACGCTGTACACGTTCAAATGAAGGCATTTGCATATTCGTCGTACCAACTTGTCGGCCTGGACCTGATAGCTCCATACTTTCCTTAATCTTCCATTCGTAGCGCCAGGCCAGCAAGTACGAAAGTTCATGTATTTTGAAATCGCCGGTGCTGCTATTACAAAAAGCCAGTTTCCGGTTTTGTTTGTCAAAAGTCAGGAATGCTGGGCTGGGATAGCCCAACAGATTCCCAGCGTTGAAATTCAGATTGGACTGCCGGTTGATACTCTCCACCAGATCCTTGGCTCTTTTGTGCATTCCTGCTAGTAGTCGGATAGACAAAAAACAGATGACTACTGCCGCCACGAAGAAAGTGAAAACACCGGTTGTCCTGTTGTCGCGGGAAAGCAGCATGCCAAGTAGCGCACCAATGGCTCCAATGCCGGATAAACCTGCGACAGGAACCGCAAGCGTTGCAAGTACTGCTAAGCCGAGGCCTTTTGCTAATCCCATGATGATGTGTCCAAATTAACTTGGTTTTATGAAGTGGCAAATCGTTTTTTTGATAGAAAAATCAAAAAGTAAACGTAAAAGGTAGATTTTGCAAAATTATAAGCGTAATAGGAAGTTTTAAGAAGCCCTCAATGTTGATTTACTGAAGGTAGTCAACTTTGGAGGTTTACATGGAGGATGTTCGGCATTTGGTCGGTCAGCGCGTTCAAATTCTGCGAAAGCGCAAACAACTATCGCAGGAAGAGCTGGCTGGCCGAATTGATATCGATACAAAATCGTTGAGCAGGCT
This sequence comes from Undibacterium paludis, assembly GCF_022568815.1. Lineage (GTDB taxonomy): Bacteria > Pseudomonadota > Gammaproteobacteria > Burkholderiales > Burkholderiaceae_D > Undibacterium. Next base: position 424,741 of record NZ_JAKZHX010000002.1, read on the forward strand.
GGAGCGCGGCCAGCATTACCCATCTCTAGAAACACTGGAGAGAATTCGTGTCGAGTTAGATGTGGATTTGAAAGATTTCTTCAACTTTGACGACAAGCCCTCCGCCGAGGAGTTACGTGATTTCCTGATGCGAACAGCAAGTAAGGCAGATTATCCGAATTTGGTAAAAATGGCGGATGCAGTTAAAACCGTACTTCAGGGATCAGAGCTTAAAATCTGAGTTACAACGCACCATCATCTTGCCAGGTCTGCGTATCTGGCACATCAATTCATGCCCATATCAGCATGCGAAATTCACGTAGCAAACACGAATTTCATTCAAACATTCAAAAAACAGCAACGATGAATTCTTTGACTTTAAAGTCGCACAAAAAGTCAAGGACTGATTTATTTTTTTCTTGCCCGGCAGACAAAGTTCAGATATTGTCCGTGCATTAACTCATCGAAATTTCAAAATGGCAATTTCGAGAGAGATTTGTGAACGCAGATTTCCGAACAAATTGTGCCCAGAGTAAAGGTTTGCAAGGGCTCTTAAAAGCTGAAGATATCCCGCAAGGATGTCCGACAAAAAAACTATGTTTTTCATTGTTTTAAAATAAACATAAGTCATTTGGTTAATTAAGCAGATGAGCAGCGTACATGAAACCGCCTATCCCCGTCTGAAGCTTGAGTTCACAGAACAAGAGCTGATTGCCATTTACACGCCAACACCCACCGAACTCAAATTTGTTGCTGCTAGATACCGCCAAATTTCTCAACAAACTCTGCTTTTGCTGCAATTAAAACTCCTGCAGAGGTTAGGTTATTTTGTAGCGTTAAGCAGTGTCCCCGCAGCGATCATTGAGCACATCTGCAGCCGGGCACAAGTACGAAAACCATCCAAAGATGCCTTGGCCAAGTATGACAAATCTGGTACCAAGCACCGCCAACAGACAATTTTGCGGGAATTCGTTGGTATTCAGGAAATGACGGATGCCACTGAAAAGTGGCTGGCAGAACAGGCTCTCCAGGCTGCGCAGACCAAACAGGAGTTACCTGACATTATCAATGTTCTTATTGAAGAACTAATACAGCGCCGCTTTGAATTGCCCGGATTTACATATCTGTTTAGACTGGCACGAAATGCCAGGGTAACAATCAATGACCGCATTTACAAAACCGTCGCGGGCACATTGTCCGAATCAATTACGACAAGGATTGATGGCCTGCTGAAATCGGTTGCTGGCAGAAGTGCCTGGGACAGTCTGAAACGGGAGCCTAAACAACCCAATGTCCGGGAAGTTACAGATTTCTTGCAGCATATTGATGGCATGACCAAATTGGCGAGCGATCTGCCAGACACTGGACATATAGCTGCCACCAAGCGCGAGCAACTTGTTCTTGAAGCGCGTGCCCTTGATATGGCAGAAATGCGCGCATTAAAACCCTTGAAGCGCTACACCCTGGCAGTGCTCTTGATTCAGACCCAGCTACAAAATGCGATGGACGATGTCGCTGAAATTTTTATCAAGACCATTCGAAACTTGCATAATGTGGCAGAAGAGCGGCTACGCCAATATCACCTCCAGCATGCCGATCAGGTTGAGCGTTTGATAGGTCAATTTCGAGAAGTGTTGACCGTTTTCAGTGAAGACGGGCCAAGCGAACAGCGTGTTGCACGCGTCGAAAGTTCGCTTGACGGAGATCTGGCAAGCTGGATAAGAGAATGCGATGAGCATATGGCGTATGCGGGAAACAATTATTTTCCGTTCATGCTGGCAATCTATACCGGAAAACGAAGCCTGTTGTTCAAATGCCTGGAAGCATTGACGCTACGCTCAAGCTCACAAGACGAGAGCTTGCTGGCAATGATTGCACTGACACAAAAATGCCGATCCAGCCATAAAGAGCATCTGTCTATCGCTGAGAGCCAGATCGATATGCTGGCATTGGACTGGATGCCAGAGAAGTGGCGAACTCTGGTGTTCGGTAAGAGGCTCAGTGCACCACCTACCCATTACCACCGGAAATACTTCGAACTGGCGGTATTTTCTGCGGTCATGGATGAATTGAAGTCAGGTGATTTGTTTGTCGAGCATAGTGGTGACTACGATGATTACCGCAATCACCTGGTTTCCTGGGAGGAATATGAGCGAGAAGTGCACGCCTATAGCGAAATGGTGGGCCTTCCGGTAGAACCCCAGGAGTTTGTAGCGCAATTGCGAACGCAGATGCAGGCACTGACAAAACAAGTCGATGAACGTTTTCCTGAGAATGGGCATGTTGATATTGATGAGACAGGGTTAGTCATACGCCGAGGTGAGCGACAAAAGCCACCAGCTGAACTAGCAATTGTGGACGAGGCCATCCGGACACAAATGAGCGACGCCAGCATTTTGGATGTGTTAACCGAAACAGAGAAATGGCTGGATTTGCATCGCTTGTTCGGCCCACTATCTGGATTCGAATCGAAGGTTGATGATCCCCGTAAACGATTCATCACAACCTTATTCTGCTACGGCTGTAACCTGGGACCGACTCAAACTGCAAGATCAGTCAAAGGACTAAGCCGGAAGCAGGTCGCCTGGTTGAATCTGAAGCATGTCACCGAACAGCGCCTGGATAAAGCGATCACCAAGGTTATCAACGCCTACAACCGTTTTGCTTTACCAAGATATTGGGGCAGTGGGAAAAGCGCATCTGCTGACGGCACCAAGTGGAATATGTACGAGCAGAATCTGCTGTCGGAATACCATATCCGCTACGGTGGGTATGGAGGTATTGGCTATTACCATGTGTCCGACACATATATCGCGTTGTTCAGTCATTTCATTCCATGTGGCGTCTACGAAGCAGTCTATATTCTAGATGGTCTGCTTAAAAATCAATCCGATATACAGCCAGACACTCTGCATGGAGATACTCAGGCGCAAAGTACACCGGTTTTTGGGTTAGCGCATTTGCTTGGCATTAACCTTATGCCGCGTATTCGCAATATCAAAGACTTGACATTCTATAGGGCAGATAAGGGGGATCACTACGAACACATTGACAGTTTGTTTCGAGGATCGATTGACTGGGATCTGATTGCTAGGCATTTGAAGGATATGCTGCGCGTCGTTATCTCCATCAAAACAGGTAAAATTGCACCATCGACAATTCTGCGTCGCCTGGGTACCGCTAGCCGTAAAAACAGACTTTACTATGCATTCAGGGAGTTGGGCAGGGTAGTTCGCACCCAGTTTCTATTGAAGTACATCAACGATGCTGAACTCAGGAAAACGATCCATGCTGCAACTAACAAGAGTGAGGAATTTAACGACTTTGTGAAATGGTTGTTCTTTGGTGGAGATGGGATCATTGCGGAAAATATCAAACATGAGCAACGCAAGGTCGTAAAATACAACCAGCTAGTGGCCAACATGGTCATCTTGCATAACGTCCATGGAATGTCACGCATTCTAAAAAATCTTCAGACAAAAGGATATGTACTCACAGAGGAAATTCTTCGGGGGACGGCGCCATACAGGCGTGAGCATATCAACCGGTTTGGAGAGTATCCACTGGATCTCGACCGGGAAGTGGAGCCTATAAACTATAAGATCGATTTTTCCTTATAAATCATCATCTTACGTATGTTTTGGCGAAAAAAAACGTAATCCCGGCCGCCCCTCTCAAGGAGATTAATTCTTCAATTTTGCCTGGCGCCTCAAGTGCTTTTTGCTTGCTTTCCTTTTTTAGCCCCTGGCTTTTCAGCGTACCTGTAGGCTTGCTTGCTGGACGGACTTTTTTTACCATCTGCGTGCGCATCAGAGCGACTATTTGGCTTACGCTATTTATCCCTGACATTGGTCTTCCTTTGTTTTGAAGGCTATTGGTGCCTGCATTATCAGAATATTGCATCGCAAGATTCTGATGACCCAAGAGCCTGATGCAGCAAGCTCAGCGCATTTTTATGTAATTGCGCAATCCTGCCTTTACTCAACTGTAAAGTATCTGCAATGGTATTGAAAGGCAGGTGGTTCAGATAGTGAGATTTTATGATGATCCTTTCTTTGTGTGGCAGGCGATTAACCAGATATCTCACTTTTTCACGCAATTGTTTTAACTCCAGGCCTGCATAAACACTATCCTCTGAAATGGCATCTTCATGATGATAGGTAACGGGGTTTTCCAGGATGTAGCCAAACGCAAAACTGATGGCAATCTCTGCCAATTGCTGGAAGGTATCGACTTCGGGTTCTGACAGAACAGCCTTTATAGACAGATTACGTTCTTCCCTGAGTTGCCTGCGAGTTGAGATTTGCTCGCGCTTTTCGCTCATGTGCTCCAGGCCGTTTAATACCGATCCTTTAATGCGGTGTGCCGCGAAAGTGGAAAACTGTATTTGCCTTGTATGATCGAAATGATCCACCGCTTGTATAAGCCCCAAACTGGCAAACTGCATGTATTCTTCGAACTCCAGGTCGCTATCAATGCGTTTTGCGAACAGCTTGGCCGCCAGCATGCGTGCGAATGGCAAATAGCTTTCAATTAATTGTTGACGTGCCAACTCATCCCCAAGCCGCAAGTTTTTCCACAAACTCAATTCAGCTGATTGCAGGGCCAGGTCATCCGGTAGCAATGCGTCTGTTTTTGGCACGTTACTTGCAAACTATTGGAAAGTACCTAGTAAGGCACGTGTCACGATATTCCAGCCGTCAATCAATACAAACATAAGTATCTTCAAAGGCAGTGAGATAGAAACGGGAGGCACCATCATCATGCCCAGTGACATGAGAATGGTTGAGACGATCAAGTCAATCAATACAAACGGAAGGAAGATGACAAACCCTATCTGAAAAGCCGAACGCAATTCAGATAACATGAATGCCGGTATCAATTGAACGGTTGAAATATCATCGATGGTTTTTGGTTCCGGGCTCTTGGCAATTTCTACCATCAGTTGAAGATCCTGTTCCCTGGTTTGACGTACCATGAATTCTCGAATTGGCTTTAATCCATTCTCAAATGCTGGTCCGGCAGCCATCTTTCCGTCCATAAAGGGTTGAAAAGCAGTTTGATTGACCTGAGTCAGCACTGGTGACATCGTAAACAAAGTCAGGAATAAGGCCAGACTGATGAGCACTGTATTTGGAGGTGTTTCCGGCATCCCAATAGCGTGCCGCAGCATGGAAAGCACGACAATGATACGGATGAATGATGTGACAGATACCAGCAAAGCAGGTGCCAGGCTCAATAAAGTCAAACCCAACAACACTTTGAGGGCTGCTGATACCTGAGTCGTTTGTGCGACATCATTGGTAATCTGCACGCCTATACCAGGCATGGAAAGCACGTCTCCATTAGCGGCCAGGCATTGCGATGCCGAGAACAAAGCCAGCAGGATTAAAAGCACTTTCAGAAAACCTGTGCGCCCGAAATTATGCATCTTTTGTCGCACTTTCTTCTTTCAACAACAAAGGGCTGCTCATCATCAACTGCACGCCTTGCGAACTTTCAGCAATAAGTAATTCTTGCCCATTATATTCAACAACGTAAAGCATGCTTGTTTTGCCCAGACGCGTTGCTTCCACCGTTCTGAGGCGGCGGGAGCTTTTGCCGGAAGCGCCAAGTTTGTCACGGTATCTCTTGAGCGCGAACACAATGCCATAGGCGGCGCAAGAGGCAAGCAGCAATGCTGCGATGCTTTGATACGCCATGGACTCACTCCCTTGCCTGTCTTGCTTGAAAGGGATGGGCGCATGAGGCATGGAAGCTGATGCCTGAGCAAAAATTTCACCCGCACTTAAAAAAAACAAAGATGTCAGGCAAAACTTCAAACACCAGCGGTGTAGCTGCTTGTGAAACATCAGTTTTTTTCCACCTGTGGCAACTCAGAGATTTGCACGCCGAAATTATCATCCACGGCGACTAAAATCCCTCGGGCAACAACATTGCCCTCCAGTAGGACATCAACAGGCGTATCCACGGCAGTATTCAATTTCAGAATATGATTTTCACGCATATTCATCAGATCACCAATACTGACTTCTGTTTCGCCGACTCTGATCGAGAGCTTGACCTTCACGCCCTGCACCACGCCCAGATTGCCATTCAATAAGGATTGACCAGGCTCATGTGTGCTTAATTCAGATAGCTCGATGGCATGTGTGGATGAATTCATTTTATTTCCTGTTTACTCTTACATTGCTGAACGCGGTATTTGTTAAAACTCAAATTCCAGCAAGATCTAATTGGACTTTACAAGCTCTATCGCGAGTGCACCTGAACAACTTCCCAGATGGGCATTGCATACAGCAACATTATCGTCAGTCAACACTCTTAAAGTATGATCCAGCTTGTTGGGCAACTTCAAAACATCGCCGATTGCCAGTGTAGCGAGATACCCCAATGTCAGCTCTGCATCACTGACTTCAACATGCAGGCTAACCGGGGTATTTTTTAGTGCCGCCTTCAAGGGCATCAACCCAGGTTTGGGGCTCGCTGGCAGCGGTTTTCTCCAATGCGAGACTGCCGCAGCGGGTAACAAGATACGCAAGGTATGATGACCAACACTGAGTTCACAAACAAGCGCGCCGGAACCAGGCCTGAACAAGTGAGCCGGGGGAGGGAAAATTGCTGTCTCTGGTAAAACTTCAAGCTGGCAAATACTGCCAATAACAGCATTAATCAATTCGTCCAGAGACTCTGTAAGTACCTTGCCGGCAAGAGCAGAATGCCTCCCTTTTTCTGTAGTTGCATCGGCATTACTTAATCCAAATATGGATTGTTCCAGTTCTTTTTTTAATGCGTCAGGTATGTGGAACCACGCCGTACTACCATTCTGCAAATGTCGCTGATTGCTACTATCAGACAAATCAGATAAGAAAAATTCTGCCATGGCCGGCGTCGCAGGAGCACAAACCTGAGCCCCCTCCAAATCAATTTTCCAGGATGCTGCCCATTTCGCATAGCAGTCTCCAGCTTGCCTGGAAATCGCTTTGGCAATACTATTTTTCAGCAACAAATACGGAGATACGTTCACTATCTCACTCAGCCTTTCATATGCAATAAGGTGTCAAGCATTTGATTGGCAGTACTGATCAGCTCAGAGGATGCCTGATAGCCGCGTTGAGTAATAATAATGGCGCTGAATTCTTTGGACAAATCCACATTGGAACCTTCAAGCGCACCGCCATCGATGGTACTCAGATTGCTACTCGCGACGCCGAGGGTAACGTCTTGCTGGCGCGTACTCTTGAATTTATTTCCGCTGATGGCAACCAGATGATCCGTTGAACTGAAATTGGCAAGTGCCAGTGTCTGGTTCTTGGATGTTTGTCCATTGGTATAGCTGACAACCAGCTTACCTTCTCCATCAAAACTGGTCTTGGACATATCACCCTGAGCGTATCCATCAATATTGGAAACGGCCAGCGTTGACGCACCAGTTGCAGCACTGGTTGTATTCGCGTCCAGCGTCAAAGTAAGTGGCATCGCAGCGACACCGGCTGGTGAGTAGGTAAATGACAGTGAATTATGTGCGGAGTCCAGTGCACCACTCACAAATTTGATTTCACCTATAGTTACCGTGTCATTGCCATCCTTGATCGTCACCAACCAACTACCAGGGCTTACTGCATTATTATTTTTAAAATTAACGGCCAGCGTATGTGAACCACCAACTGCATCAATGACGATTACGCCGCCGACCGCTTTGTCAGTGTCAGCCGTTGATAAACGGCCGGATAATTGTATGGCTTTGGATGCGGACGCCGGATTGGTTTTCAAACCATCCAAGCTGATATCTTGCAAGACACCCTGATTTGACAGTGCCTGCACGTGATTACCGTCGGCATCCACCAGAAAACCTTTGCTGTCAAATTTAAACGATCCATCGCGTGTATAAAATGTCTGTCCTTTACTATCGCGCAAGACAAAAAAACCGTTACCGTCAACAGCTACGTCCAGATCATTTCCCGTCTGATTTATTTGCCCCTGAGCAAAATTAACGACGCTGGGCAATGTGGCCAGGCCCGCTCCTGATGATGCGCCCTGATGACCGCCACTGGCGCTATCGCCTTCATGCGAAAAAAAACTGCTGAATTTCGCATTCGAACCTTTGAAGCCTGGGGTGTTCAGGTTGGCAACGTTATTACTGATAGTCTGCAACTCTTTGGAAAAACCAGTCAATCCAGTCGTCGCGATTTTTATTGAGGTCAGCATAGTATTTCCTTACCTGGATCGCGTTAGCGAATATCAAAAACTTGTTTGAGGGCGACGCCAGAAATATCCTGGCCAGTCGTCGGATGAATGGTCAATACCGGTGAATTTCCACTGACTGAGATATCAGTCACCGTGCCAGTTGCGGTACCACCACCATTAACAACACTCACAACATGACCAAGCAAACCAACTGATTGCACCGCTGTTTGCACAGCCAACAACTGGTTGACGCTGGCGGTCAGTTCCTGCGTCTGTGCCAATTGGGAAAATTGCGCAAGTTGAGCAACGAATGCGGTATTGTCCATAGGTTTCAATGGGTCTTGTGCATTCAGTTGCGTCAACAGAATTTTTAAAAAATCCTGCTGATTAATATGAGCCTGACCACTGGTCGCAGAACTGACTGGACTTACACTGTTGAGTGCCATATTAGCGGCCTTTCTTTACATAACTGAGCGGAATATTGCGAGCACTTGCATCATCTGAAAGCAGTACGGCTTCGTCACCTTGAAATAACCTTACTTCACTATCTTCATCAGTGTTTTCATATTTAAAAACAAGCTTGCCGTTAATCGTAGCGCCATTCAAACGCAAGCCTGACTCTGTCATTTCCCTGGTTAATTGTCTGATCAGTTGAGGTGTCTGCTCAGCATTGATTTCCTGGTCCCTGATCCAGACATTGACGTTCTGATCTTCGGTAGTGATATGCATCATGCGTTTTTGCCAAATCTGCTTATCGAACTCTCGCTCCCCTACCGCAGCTTTCGCCTCGTCAGCAGGTTCCTGGCCCTCAGCATGAACTTCGCTTTGATCCTGGGTTTGGCCTGGCAAGGTATTGCGGGACAAGCCTGCTGCACGCGGAGAAGCTGTCAGCGACTGGGAAATTTCCATGGAACTATTTTTATTAACTGACACTTCGCCTGTGATTTTCTGAGTAAAAATAACACCCGATGTGAAAGGCAGCGTCGATCCAGCACTCGCATTCGCTTTCACATCAGGCGCTATTGCTTCCATGCCTGCACTTTGTTTTTCAAGCTGTGCTTGTTGCTCACCTGCTGTCCTTGTTTGCGAGAGTTCTGGAGCATTTGCGCTGTCTGAAACTGTTTGTGCTACTGTAGCAATATTATCCGTGCTGATGACATGATTTTCGACACTGGCGACTTTTTTTGCCGCAGGAGAAACAGGATAAACACTTCTTTTTACCGTAGCTTGCTTTTCGCGTGATGTGGCGCTTTCCGGTAAATTATCCTGAGAAGGTATAGCGGATTTGACAGCAGATTTTTGCGTCTGGATTGCAGTTGCGTTAAAACTGCCATGCAGGTTTGCATCTTTCATCATGGACAGTTCCATTTGCCGCATCCAGTTCTCATGCTGGCTGCTCATGTCACTCTTCCCATTCTGCGCTTCACGTGTTGCGGCATCAGGATGCAATTGCATGAATGAACTAATTTTTGTCATGTTATCTTTATCCAGTGCATACGTTGCAACCAATTGTCGTCAGACAATTGATATTCCTTTTTTGCAGCTTCCTGATCAAATTCATGGGCCACAGCCTCTTTGTTTTTTTCCAGGTTATCTACAAATTTCCTGACTTCGTTCAATCGCCTCTGCGCATCATCGCGCACCTGCAACATTTCCTGTAACTGTATACTCTCTTGTTGTTGCTGGTTCTGCATTTGCAACATGTACATATGGGCCATGCGCTGTGCATCAATATTAATAAGGGCCTTATTCTGCCTTTGCTTCATTAACTCGGTACGGGCAGATGCTATGGCCTGGGCAAGACTATCAACTTTTGCTTGTTGTTCTTTTACAGTTGCATTATGTCCTGCCAGCTCCTGATAGAGGTCATTGACTTCCCATTCCTTCAGCTTCAAGACAGGCTCCAGCCCGTATTGAAATCCCCTTCTGTCCTTGGTCATTGCAGTACTCCGTCACTTTGCGTTTCTTGCTTCCCTGCATTGCTCAAGATATCGCGCAATTGCGCAACAACCTGCTCGCGCCCAAGTACATCTTCATCACGCTGACGCAAAAATCTGGTCAAATGAGGCCATAGTTGGATTGCCTGATCAATCTCGGCACTGCTGCCAGCGCGATATGCACCCATGTCTATTAACTGTCGGTTGCGCTCATAGCTGGCCATATTTTCCAGAGCTTCATGCACCAAGGCCTGATCTTCAGAAGAGATTAAATCCCCCAACAAGCGACTTACACTATGCAAAACATCAATAGCCGGATAATGACCCTGTTGTGCGAGACGACGGGACAACATGATGTGTCCATCCAAAGTTGCTCTCAACATGTCGGAAACTGGCTCGTTAAAGTCGTCCCCCTCGACCAGCACCGTGTACAGGGCAGTAATCGCACCACCAGACGAAGCGGTACCGCAGCGTTCACACAACTCCGGAATTTCAGCAAAAACAGAGGGCGTATAACCGCGAGCCGTTGGTGGCTCACCTACCGACAAACCAATCTCGCGCTTTGCCATGGCAAAACGCGTCACAGAATCCATCGTCAGCATGACTTGCTTGCCATTGTCCCGAAAATACTCAGCAATCGCAGTAGCTGCGTAGGCTGCCCTGGCACGGGCCAAGGCTGGCTGATCAGAAGTCGCAACGATCACAACAGAACGCTTGATCCCTTCTGCGCCCAAATGCTTTTCTATGAACTCGCGTACTTCACGACCACGTTCACCAATCAAGGCAATCACATTCACATCAGCAACGGTATGGCGCGAAATCATGCCTAATAAAGTACTCTTCCCTACACCACTACCAGCAAATATGCCTACGCGTTGTCCTTTGCCTATAGTGAGCATGCCATCAATGCAGCGCACTCCCGTTTCCAGTATCTCTTTGATACGTGGTCTGGACAGAGGATTCAGCGGCATCGCCTTCAATGGCCGGTATTCTGATGCCTGCATCAAAGGTTTTCCATCCAAAGGATCACCAAAGGCATCAATGACACGACCGAGCAGATGCTCACCAACTGCAATGCGGGGTAATTGGCCGGTTGCCAAAACCTCACTTCCAACACCTATGCCATGAATTTCACTATAAGGCATCAGCATCACCCGGCCATCACGCAAACCAACTACTTCCGCTTTTATTTTATGGTCTCCGTAACGAGTACGGATTTCACAAATCTCGCCAACAAGCACATCGGGTCCAGTTGACTCAATACTCAAACCAGTCAGCTGACGCACATGTCCCATTTTCTTTACAAAATCAGCCGCCCTGACTGCGTCGAGTATGTGCTGCATGATCAAACCCTGGCCTTTTGCAGTAAGCACGGATGTGCAGAGGCCTCAAGCAGCCGAATCTGTCTGACACCATACTTTTTCTGCATCACCATCACAGTCCAATAACTCCTAACATGCGCTGTTTCCAGGATTTTTTCTCGTGGGCATTTCCCGAAAAATCCAGAGAATTGCGACGGACATTCTTTAGCTCTTCATGCAAATGTACTCTCATCGCTTGTCTTACCTGGAAACCAGTTTCTGGTAATTGCATCTGCAGTATCTTTGCTACCTGTGTTTCATGCAAGGTATCAAGAAATTGTTCTTTCCAGGGCCAGCTTTCCAAGGCTAAAACTTGCTTGAGCATCCAAAGCGGTTCATCCCTCAGCACCATTTGCATCTCGCTCGCAGACGCCGCCTGCAAATCGTCAAGTCGCTCACCCGTTTCAGATATGCCCAAACTGGTCAGTATATTTCTATCTGCCGGGATACCCAACTCACGCAACTCAGCAAGATGGTCCCGCAATTGCGATCTATCATCGACATTCAATTGCTCAAGTATCCAGCGCTGATCCGCTTCATTCAGACCATGCAAGAGCAAGGCAGATTGCCTGTAAGCTGACATCAATTGCGCTCCAAGGGGCTTGTCCTGGCATTTTCCAGCCAGTCTCTTACCTGTGCCAAAAGTCGCCTTCTATCATCGTCACTCAAGTTTTTTACCTGAACCGGGCGACGAGTCAAACGAATAACCAGGACAAACAGGAAAAATCCTGCCAGTCCGGCCAAAATCAAAATTACATAGTCATTTTTAAAAACAAAACCGTGGCCAGCCACATCCTCAACAGCTTTACCCGACGGATTTGCAATTCGCTCTTCGATCAGTAATTCCCTGCCAGCAGGAACTACATCACCAGTGGCTGGGGCTGAAGCAGTATTGGAAATCTGCTCAACCGTATATACAGCGATCACATCTCCGCGAGACTTGTCGATGCCCACGGCAGCAGCCAATAATTCTTTCAGTTTTTCCAGTTGGGCTGGTTGCATGACATGTCGCACAACGACAGCGATATTGACATGATTGACAGCACCAGCGGACGAGATGACTTGCTCCACTTTGCGCCCAACCTGGTACTCCACCTCGCGGCTGCTTTGCGTCACATCTCCAGAAACGGGATTATTCGTTGTCTCAGATTTGTTGCCGCGACTGGTTTCATTGGCAGTCTGCTTGTCCTTGACGATGACACCTGTGGGCTGACCTTCGTACTTGGAGTCAGCGGCCAAGGGGCTTTCTGTCGTCGTCTTCTTTTGTTCATGATTGAGCGTTACATCAATGCTCGCAATGCCTTGTCCGGCACCAAAAGTCTTGTCCAGCACTTCAAGTACTTTTTTGTTCAAATACGCTTCGATCGCGCGTTTCTCATCCAGGCCGCTGGATGAGGAAATCATCTCCTGCCCAGCTTCCGAACTCTTCTTGGTCAGCGCAATGCCATGCTGGTCCAAGATGGTGACATCATTGGGTTTAATATCTGGCACGGCAGCACCGACCAGGCGCTGTATGCCTTGTATCTGTGCCGAGTCAAGGTTTTTCCCGGGCTTGACCACAATCGTGATAGATGCCTTGGGCTGAGTGCCCGTTTTTTTGAACAAGGCTTGTTCAGCCAGCACCAGATGAACGCGTACTGACTGCACTTCATCCAATGCAGAAATAGTGCGCGTCAATTCACCTTGCAAGGCACGCTGATAATTGATTTTTTGCGCAAACTCAGTCATGCCGACTTCGCTATTGTTAAATAGCTCAAACCCTACCGCACCACGCAAAGGTAATTCTTTACCAGCCAGCTTCAGGCGAGTTTTATACACCAGATCAGCCGGTACCAAAATCGTGTTGCCACTGCCAACCAGACGATATGGGACCTTCATCTGATCCAGTTCAGCTACCATGGTCGAAGCATCTTGTGGTGCCAACTCAGCAAACAGCACCTGATAGTCTGTGCGCAAAGTCATAGACCCAAAGGCCACAACGGCGACCACAATGAGCAAGACACCAAAAATCAGCCCGAAACGGGCACGACGATCCATGCGTCGCCAAAATTCATAAAAATCGTTCACGTACTATTGCCTTAAACTTGCATCTGTAAAATTTCACGGTAGGCATCAAGCACATGATTCCTGACCTGCATGACAAGCTGCATGGACAGTTTTGCCTGTTCCAGATTAATCATGACCTGATGCAAATTGCTCGCATCCCCAGCAGCCAGTTGTTGCACACCCTTATCAGCGGCCAGCAATTGATCGTTCACCTGTGACAATTGATCAGAGAACCAATTGAAAAACTGCGCGGCCGGAGGTGTCGTCATAGCCTGGGCGTTTGTCGATGATAACGAAGCTGAGGTATTTAACTCGGGCATGGAAATCGCGGGCAAAAAATTGATTGCTTCGACTGTCATCATGATCCTCCTAATTCCAGTGCTTTCAGGGCCATGCGTTTTGCAGCATTCATAGCCACCACGTTTGCTTCATAAGCACGCAAGGCAGTGGATATGTTCACCATTTCCGTCACATGATTAATACCAGGCATGGACACATAGCCTTTATCGTCAGCATCAGGGTTGCCTGGCTCATAAACCTTGCGCGGCGCAACGTCCAGCTCTTCTACCTTGGCGACCTGCACACCGCGCAGATTGGCACCTGACAACCGTTCAAAATCAAGGGCAAAATTATCATTGGCCTCTACCACTTTGACATGCAAAGGACGGTACAATTTTCCATCTGCACCCCTGGTGCTATGCAAGTTCGCAATATTATTGGCCGTGGTATCAAGACGTAGCTTTTCTACATTCATGCCCGTTGCACTGATCGCAAATGCGTTACGGTAATCCATCAACGTTTCCCTTCTGCGATGGCTGAACTGAGAATAGACATATGTTTGCCCATCGCCTTCAAGAGCGCCTCATACTGCACCGTGTTTTGCGCCATATTGCCGACCTCGGTGTCCAGAAGAGCTGTACGGTCAGCATCAGTGACCGGTGCCAGTCTTTCAATAAAGGGTTGGACTCCACGCAGCATATCCGGCTGCACAGTTTTGCCCTGAGCCAGCGTAGAGCGAACTGCATCCATTTGCTGTTCAAAATTAACGCTGGCCGGACGGTAACCAGCCGTATTGACGTTGGCAATATTATTTGCGATAGCCTGGTGCCGGAGGCTGGCAGCATCCAGCGCTGTTCTCAGCATATCCATCGTTACTGCTTCAGCTTTTCCAAACATCTGACATTTCCAAATTCGGTTAATCGGTATAAATCTTTTGCACTCATCAGCCTACTGGATAATCAAGTCAGCCCTTAAAGCGCCAGAGGCTTTGACTGCACGCAAGATAGAAATAATATCCCTGGTGCTAGTCTTGATACGGGTCAATGCCTGTATCAGATCTGCGACTGTATTATTTGAAGCACTCACAAAACCTGACTCATTTTTTTCTGAAACATTGATGCGTGAATTGGACACTGTTTCAGTCCGCACTTCTGCGGCAGTGTTTCTGACCAGTATAGGCTGTGAAACCGAATTGTCCGTGATGATGGATAACTTAAGATCACCATGAGATACAACTACCTTCGCAATTTTCACATCTCCGCCAGAGACGATGGTACCGGTTCTCTCATCGACCACTACGCGCGCCCTGGTATCAGGTTCTATGCTGAGTTTTTCTATGCGGGTCACAAAATCAACCAGATATTCCCGGTCTGCTGCCGGTACACGAATTTCCACACCTTCGGCATCAAGTGCTTTTGCCAATGGCTCACCAAAGGCAGTATTGATGGCGGCAGCAATTCTTGATGAGGTCGTGAAATCTGCATCAGTCAGGGTGAAAGTCATGATGTTTTCATTACTCATGATCTTGGCCTGTACGCCCACTTCAACTATGGCCCCAGCAGGAATAGAACCTACAGTGGGATGATTTTTTTGTGCCACATTGCCATTCATGTCGTATTTGTAGCCACCAACAAACAAAGCCCCCTGCGCGAGCGCATAGACCTTGCCGTTTGGCGCTTTCATTGGAGCTGTCAGCAAAGTCCCCCCCACCAGGCTGCGGGCATCGCCTATGGATGTCACCGTCACATCTATGCTGTCGCCCTGCCGCGCTACGGGTGGTAATTTGGCAGTGACCATGACTGCAGCAACATTACGGCTCAAGACCAGCTCAGGCTGCACCGCAACATCAAATTGCGCCAATACATTGGCAATGGATTGGCGGGTTGCCTTGTTGTTAGGGGAATCACCTGTATTCGCCAGCCCAGTAACCAGACCGTAACCCACCAGGGCATTTTCACGCCAACCGGCAAATTTACCAATGTCTTTCAGCCTGACAGTTTCTACAGCCATGACACTACTACTCAACGCAAGGAGAATCGTGGCAAACACTGAGGCGCGCAATTTTGAATTCATTAAAAACATCAAAATCCTACCCAGGTAAACAATTTGGACCAAAATCCGGGACGTTGATGATTCGCCAGATCACCATAGCCAGCATAACTAATTTTGGCGTCGGCCAAACGGGTAGACAATACTGTATTGTTATCTGCTATATCGAGCGGCCTTACCCGTCCTTCTACAGTAATTCTTTGCTGGTCAGCATTAATTTCCAGGAGTTGCTGTCCCCTGACCACGAGGTCGCCATTATCTTCAATACTAGTGACGGTGACGCTCATCTGGGCCAATAATTTACCGCTGCGCTGCACGCTGCCGCCACCATCAAAATCATTGTTGATGGAAATGCCCGCCTTATTACTTTTTTGATTGACGCTCGCCTGCGCACCAATATCCGTTTTTCTTTTTAAATTGGTATCGGCATTAGAGGACGCACTGGAATTTTCGTAGATCAGGACAGTCAATACATCGCCGGGCAAATGCGCCCGCTTGTCAGATGCCAGAGATCTGTAATTATTTTCATTGTATAAATTGTCGGCCAGCACTGTCTGCGACAGCGTGCACAACAAAAACAAGGCAAGATACAAATTCTTCTTCATTCTTAATTTCCGATCACTTTCGCGACACCTGGCGCTACCACAATGGCAGCAATCGTTTCTGTCGCAGCAGCCGGGCGTACCTGTATGCGCTGGCCCACCTCACCGTTAGCCAAGGCAAGAGCCTTGGATTCAAGCAGCAAGGCACCAGAACTAAACAACAGATTGACGGTGTCACCATGACTAATTGCATTTGAAAGCTGTAGATAATTCTGCGTCAACGCAGTACCCGAAGGAATATTCCTTTTCAGGCTCCCCTTCAGTTTGGAGCAGTCTGCTGGCAAGGCAGCACCATCGAGACTCGCGATGTCCATTTCCAAAACCAGCAAATCTTCACATGCTGGTGTAACTCCCTTGAGCAAATCCCGTTTGGCGACCAAAGTCTGCTCCATCACCTTGACTTTCATAGGCACGCGTACCGAGCGGCTAAACATGCCAGCGACAGTAACATCCAGCCACACCGTAACCCTGGCATGCATTGCTTCGGCCCTGCTCAAATTGCGCGCCTTGATATCGACCTTGCCATCTGCCAGCAACAGTTCTGGCAGACGCTCCGCCGTTTCTACCACTACCTGGTTTTGCCCGTTGCCTAATACTTGCTTCAGATAGCTTTCAGCAGCAATAGCAAGTTGCGTGCTGTCAAAAACTTTTGCCAGGCGCTCGACTTTCACTGCCTCTGCTCCGCGCCACTCTATCGCTTTTACCTGCCCGCTTGCCCTGATAATGCGTTCAATCTCTTTACGGCTAAAGCGCAAACTATAGCCGGGCAGCGGTGCATTACCCATGTCAACTGCGGCCATGGTCTTAATCAGAGGTTCATCCTGTTGATGGCTCTCTGCATCAATATCGACGAGGTCCGACAGCTTGACTCTTGCGGCGTTCACCACCGCATCAGTTTTCAAGGACATCACCACACCTGCCATCGCAGGCATGGCAGACAATCCAAGAGCAAAGAAGAAAAAGGCAAACCAGCGCATCATGAGTATCGCGTTAGCGGCGCAGATTATTTGTCAAAGACATCATCTCATCGGATGCCTGGACTATCTTGGAGCTCATTTCATATGCACGCTGAGCTATCATCAAGGTCACCATTTCGTCTACCAATGAGACATTCGACCCTTCCAGCGTATTTTGCGCAATCGCACCAAAGCCTGCCGCACCCGGTTTGCCATAAGTGGCATCGCCCGAGTTTGCACTTGGCTGGTAAATACCGCTGGCGACCATTTTCAGACCTGCAGGATTTGAAAAGTTCACCAGTTCAATTTGCCCCACTTCGGATACCTGAGTCTGATCTCCTGTCTGCACCATGATTTTGCCGTCAGTGCCTATCGTAATAGCCGTCACATTTTGTGGCATATGAATGCCAGGCCTCAGTATCTGCCCACTACTGGTTGCCAGATAAGAATCCTGATTGACTTGCAAAGTGCCGCCGCGTGTATAACCGCGACTACCATCTGCCAGCGTCACCTCGATAAAACCACTGCCATTGATGGCGATATCCATGGGTGAATTGGTTTGTGTCAGGGCGCCAGCTACAAAATCTCTGGACACATTTTCGATACCTATACCCAGGCCAACCGGATTGAGCGTGGCCGAAGGATTCTGCGCCGAGGCGCTACCATCGACATGCATCATTTCTTGAAAATTCACACGGCCCTTCTTGAAGCCGGAGGTATTCACATTCGCCAGATTATTGGCAATGGTATCGATGCTCAACTGCTGAGCCTGCATGCCAGTCGCAGCAATATAGAGGGAATTATTCATAAGTATTTATTTTCCAAATCAATTAGGAGAGTAACCAACAGAAAAGCTTAAAACTCACCCAATTTTTGTATCGCCGTATTCAACATCTCATCATAGCCCTGAAACAATTTTTGCGCTGATTCAAAATGACGAGTCGTTTCCATCATCGCCACCATTTCACGCATGGGCGTCACATTCGAGCTTTCCAAAAACCCCACCTGTATTTCCGATTTGCTTTCTACCGCCTTATTGTCTGCATTTGCTGCCTGCAATAAGCCATTCACCGTTTTTACCACATTCTTTGCATCTGCAAATTGCATGATTTTCAGTTGGGCAACCTGGGTTTCACCCTGCATGATACGACCGGCATGATCGATACTGACATCATTGCCACGCACCTGTATGTCGCCCCCCAAACCCTGCACCGCATAGCCCTGTGCCGACACCAGGCGACCAGTGCCATCCACATGAAAATTCCCGGCCCTGCTATAGGCCAGCCCTTCAGGCGTCATCAGCTCAAAATAACCATCGCTGGCGATTGCCAAGTCCCAGGGCTTGCCGGTTTGCTTGATCGCTCCAGTTGACAGGTCAAGCACGCTACCCAGTGCATTTGATTTTTCTGTCTGGCTCACATTAGCAACTTGTTCTGACTCCTTCATGACTTCGTCAAAAAGCCTGGACAGCGGTTTGGATGTCGGTATCGCGCGCTTATAGCCAGGCGTAGCCACATTCACCATATTCTGGCTCACGATGTCCATATACTGCAGATCATTTTGCATGCTCTGTACAGCGGTAATTAATGCATTTGCCATAGCGCTCAATCAGCCTATCTAATCAATCTCAACAACCCAAACAACCGGACTTCAACAACTTACTAAAATTTACTAAACACTTACAAAGACAAGGTCGCAAACGCACGCAACTCCAGCGTGTTGGGTACTTCTGCCAGCGACAATACCCGCAATTGCGGCACCATGCGCTCTGACAAAACCCGCATATGTCGTCTTAATTCAGGCGCGCACAACAAAACGGGCAACAGGTTGCTCTTCATCATTTTTTCTGCATGCTTGGCAACGCCAGTGATCACTTGCTCGGCAAATTTAGGTTCCACCACCATGGCAGCACCGTTTTCCACCGCCCGTATGCTCTGCATCAGATTGTGTTCTATCGTCGGATCCAGCGTCAATACTTGCAATACATTCGTGCCCTGTGTCAATGACTGACAAATCAATGCACCCAGACGCTGCCTGACCATTTCAGTCAGATAAGCAGTATCTTTGTTAATCTTGGCAGTATCAACAATGGTTTCTATTACGGCATCCAGATTGCGGATAGAAACTTTTTCTTTCAATAAATTCTGCAAGACTTTTTGTATTTCACCTACACCCAGCACCGTCGGCACGACCTCTTCCACCAGGCCAGGTTGCGACTCACGCACGCGTTTTAACAAGCGTTCAGTTTCCTGGCGCGTCAGCAAAGTGGCAGACTGCTGTCGCAATACCTCACATAAATGTGTCATGAAGACTGTTGGTGGTTCTACCAGAGTGTACTTGCCAGCTCTTGCCTCATCCCTCTGCATGTCATCTATCCACAGCGCAGGCAAGCCATAGCTGGGCTCCTTGGTTTCCAGACCTTGCAATTTGATAGTTTCAGTTGCCGGTTTAATTGCCAGCAATTTGTCCAGCATCAGGCTGCCACCGGCGATAGTCACACCAAAAATCACAATCTCATAGGCATTGGCCGCAAGCCTGGCACCTTCACGGAAGCGGATATTTGGCACCACCAGGCCAGACTCCAAAGCATATTGCTTACGAAAAGCTGCGATACGCTCGGTAAAAATAATGCGCTCACTCTCCAGCATGGGGATCAAGTCGACGCCCAGCAATACCTCGGCTGCCTCCATAGGCAATAAACCATAGGCATCCTGCTCTTTGTCTGAAGACTTGGCACCAGTACCAGGCGCCGCTTCGGCATCATCGCCCTGCAGCTCACTGCCTTCACCCTGATTGGTGTCACCGCGGCGAAAAGCAATCAATGCCAGATAAAAACAAACCAGCACCAACACCGGCCATGCCGGGATGCCCGGCAAAAACATCAGCCCCAGCAATGCTGCCGCCACCAGCCACAAGGTTTTGGTGAATGAGGTGATTTGCTGAAACGCCTCCACACCCAGATTGGTGTCAGATGAAGAGCGCGTCACGATCAAACCTGTGCCTACAGAAATAATCAAGGCAGGCACTTGCGTCACTATACCGTCACCAATCGTCAGCAAGGTATAACTCTTTAAAGCCTGATCCCAGCGCATGCCCATTTGCATCACACCAATCACCAGGCCACCCACACAATTGATCAGCATGATGATGATACCCGCAATGGCGTCACCCTTGACAAACTTGCTGGCACCATCCATGGCACCATAAAAGGCGGCCTCTTTACTGATATTCTTGCGACGGCGCTGGGCTTCTTCCTGGTCGATGAAACCCATGTTCAAATCAGCATCGATACTCATTTGCTGACCTGGCATACTATCCAGTGTAAAGCGCGCGGCCACTTCCGACACCCGCTGCGCACCATTCGTTACCACGACATATTGAACGACGACCAGGATCAAAAAAACGATCAGGCCAATCACATAATTGCCGCCTACCACATAAGAACCAATCGCGCCGATCACCCTGCCAGCGTCAGCATCGCGCAAAATAAGGCGCGTGGCAGAAATATTCAGGGCCAGCCGGAACAAGGTTGCCACCAGCAACATCGATGGAAAAGTAGAAAACTCCACCGGCTTTGCCATGTAAAACGTCAACAGCAAAATCAGCAATGCGAAACTGAAATTTGTCAGTATCAAAAAATCCAGCATCTCTGGTGGTATAGGCGCAAACAACATAAACAACACGCCCACCACCAACAACACCATGGCGATGTCCGTGTTCTTATGTAAAACCTGCCTCAATGCATTCATGCAAATGCCCCACGTACCGTGCCGGCTTTGCCAGGCTGACGGTTCTTACGCATGGCATATACCCAGATCAAAATCTTTGCCACCTTGGGATACATATCCTCAGGTACAAACTGATCCGAGTTCAAACGCTTGTACAACTCACGCGCCAAAGGCGGGTTTTCAACCACGGGAATATTGTGCTGCCTCGCTGCAGCACGCATTCTGGCCGCCAGTTCGCCCTTGCCCTTGACCAGCAACTTCGGTGCAGGCATCTCGCCATGGCGGTAAGAAATAGCAACTGCAATATGGGTAGGATTAGTGATCAACACATCCGCTTCTGGCAATTTACCAACCGACTGCGATTGCTTCAACAATTCTGCCCGCAATTGCTTAATCCTTTGACGTATACGTGGATCGCCTTCCCTTTGCTTATGCTCGTCACTGATGTCTTTATGACTCATGCGCATTTTCTTGGCAAATTCCCAGCGCGTATACAGCAAGTCAATCAAGGCAATCACCAGAATTGCCATAAACAATTTAAACAACAAAGGCCCGATCGCACCAAGCGCAATCGCCGCATGGCCGCGCGCATTGATATAACCCAGCTTTACCAGTTCAGGCATCAGATGCGTCAGCGCCCCCCAGGCCACACAACCCAGTATCAACAACTTCAGCAGACTGCGCAAAGCATCATAAATCAAACGCTTGGAAAACAGACGTTGCAAACCAGTTGCCGGGTTAAGCTTGGTAAAGTCAGGTGTTACCGGGTCAAAACTGAAAATACCACCCACCTGGCTCACGTTGACCAATATGGCCACAATGCAAATAGCAATCAACAAAGGTGCGATCACTGCCATGCTATCCATGACTGCCTGAGTCAGCCACTGCAAAGTACCAACACTAGACCAATCACTGCGCCCCGCATCGCGCATGATTTGCTGCGCTATGCCCAGCTCCTGCCTGGCCATACCTGGCCCGGCAGCAAAAAAAATACCGACCAGCACCGCTAAAATCGCAGCAAAATTGGCGTCTGTACTCTTCGCAACCTGCCCCTTCTTTTGCGCTTCGCGCAGCTTATGGGGCGTGGCTTCCTGGCTTTTGTCGGTATCTTCAGACATTTACAGAATGTCCTCCCAATAGCCAAACATGGCACCAAACACCTTGGTAGCGACAGACGCAAAATGGCCGCTGAAATACGCCAGCACAGACAGGCCAACCACAATCTTGATCGGTACACTCAACATAAAAATATTCAGTTGCGGCAAATTGCGCGACACAACAGCAAGACAAATCTCAACTAAAAACAAACAAAAAAAAGCCGGTGCAGCCAGCATCAAACCATAGCTGAACACCGTACCAAACTGCCGCGCCAGCAACATAGGCTGCGGCAATTCCAGCATTTGACCAAGGGGGATTTTTTCAAAAGAAAAAGCCAGACCACGCAACAAAGTGTGGTGTACATCCATAGTAAAAAACAGCGCCAGCGCCACCATGCCAAACAAGGCAGCAATCAAAGGCGAATGACTGCGCGTAGTCGGATCAAAAATATTCGCGATATTAAAACCAATTTGCAGGTCCAACAAATTACCCGCCAATGAGAATGCAGCAAAAGCAACAAAAATACCAAACGCCATCAAGGCACCCAGCACCACCTCGCCCAAGCCAGACATCACCAGGCCGAACAAATCAGTTGGCACATGCGCCGGCACCAGCTGCATGCCAGACACCAGCGAAAACGCCAGCATCGCAATCAAAATAACACGTATGCGCACCGGCAAGCCCAAGGCCTGCCATAAAGGCGTCATCAACAACAAGGCAGACAGGCGCATTGAACACAACAAAACAGCAGTTACCCAGCTCACAGTAGCAGTAAAAATCATGGGTAACTAAAAATAATTAGGGATATTTGTGATGAGCTCACGCGCAAAAATCAAAAGCTTGCGCAACATCCAAGAACCAAACACCGTCAGCGCCAATATCGTCGCCACCAGCTTGGGGATAAACGTCAGCGACATATCCTGTATCTGCGTCACCACCTGCAAAACACTGACGATAAGGCCAACAAGCAAGGTACAAATGAGAATAGGCGCACAGATTAACAGCGCCCCCCATAACAGTTGCTCCATCAAATGCAACGCAACATCAGATCCCATTACCCAATCCCAAACTTACCAGCAGCAAACTGCTTCTTGCATATGAAAGAACCTGAAAGTGGCAATCCAAAATTGAGCAGCAATCTAACAAGCAAAAATTTGTTGCATTGCCGCAGAGAAATTAATTGTCGAAAAATTATTTCTTGCAAAGCGATGTTACTGTATGTTACAGATGATGCGAAAAAGTGTCAATTTGAGTTTGATGAATGATCCAATTGTCTATATTTCACTCTTCTGTGCAAATAAAATAAAAAGATAAAAATTCAACTCATCTGATTATCAAACTTCGATTGCATAAATTTGGTCTCTCAGTGACTCTTTAATTTTCTCTTCACGTAAAAAAGCGAATGAGCAATTTTCTTGCATGCGCATCGATATTAAAAACTCAGTATCGCCTTCCAGTGCGATTAGCAACCCGCGCTCGTTTCGTGCGCTTCTTCCTCCTGGTTCATTAACTTTATAAATAGTTAAATGTTCTATTTTTTTACCGATAATATTTGCACATTTATTTTCTCCAAATTTCTCATTTTTATAATTGATCAGCGAACCTTTAAACTCTTTGGTTGGAGAAGAACGGAATTTCCCCGCTAGAGCATCATATTCCATCGGCAACTTTTCTTGCCAAACGAGTATTGATAAATTTAATGTAGATTGGCAAAACCCTATGCATTCTTTTGTATCCAATAGAAAAAACAAAACCCCAGATACTGATGTAAATATCTCTGATGCAGGCACTTCGAAGGGATAATTTAAATATTCATGCGCTTCAACATCAAAAAATCTAAATACATCTGTAATTTTTTTATTTTTTAATGTTTTTAATAAGTCAATTGAATCAGAGAGTAGTGGCAAATCGTCACCAAATGGCAAGCGACTTTCTGCAAATAGCCTAACCCCATCTATCTCGTTAATAACTCTAGGCATATATTCCAATCCTTAAACATTGCATTAAAAATAATTTTTAAGCTTACGAATGACATAAGCACAAGCTACTCTTTAGTTCCAAATGTAAGCCTTTTACTTTCACATACTTAATTATATAGAAGGGAAATTAGTCAAGAACTAATCTCCACATCTCTTTTGTTAAATATTTACTTCTGCAACAAAGCCCTATCCATCTGCACCTGCAAAGCACTCCCCAACGAACTCCCCAAACTATCGAGCAAAGTCGCCATCGCCAGATCACTGTCTGCCGCTGTTGTCGTACTGCTGGTGTTGCTTGCGTTACTGGTACTAGCAGCCCCACTACTTGCAGCTGTAGCCGTCCCTTTCGGTACCACAATCGCACTACTACCTGACGTTGCCTGCATAGGCGTCACTGTTAAGTTTGAGGTCTTGCTATTCGTCATCGTTACCGGTGTCGCCGGGCTCACTGCCGTCGCATACGGGTTGGCTGCTGCGACTGACATACCCATGGCACTGGTTTGTGTCTGTTTCGCCGGCATACCC
>NZ_JAKZHX010000020.1 GCF_022568815.1 Undibacterium paludis
GGGCTACCCCCGACCGGCATTCGTCAATCAGCGTATGCAAGACAAAAAGGCTGAGCACGCACAACACTGTGCAAGCTAATTTTGAGAGCAAGAGTTGGGCTGATAAATCGTTAGCCCAACCTACACTCTGATCGGCAATCTCAATAACCGATTGCACGAATCAAAAATAAAACCGACATCACCTCAAATCAACAATACGGCATACAACAAACGCCGTTGGGCTCCAGCCTGCGCTGGAGCGACGAAAATACGATTGCAGTTATCGATAAGGGGTAGTTTCTGTCAAAAATATTCTTACGCATTTTTTCCTGGCGGAACAAGAAGAGTGAGCCGCCACCAGGTTACCGTCGGCCGGCAATCGTCAATCAACGCACGCAGATTTAAAATAGAGAACGGCCAAATATCGGTTAAAAACAAAAATCACTGCCTATCATCGAAGCCCCATCCTCACCCCACCCCTCCCCTAGAAGGAGAGTGAGCTTTACGGCAACACTTTCATACCACAGCCAAGCAATCTCACAACAAATGCACATCTGCATCAGCTCAAAATGCAACCGATTGCAAGAAAGGCGCAGAAAACGTCAAAAAAACCAAAGAATCTTGCACACGCAAATTTGTGCACCACAACAAAGTACAAAGATCCGCGCAAAAATGTCGCATCAAAACTACATCCTGATAACATAGATATCAGGCAAATTCGCAAGCACAACAAATGCAAAAACCTAACCATCTCCCCATAGTACGCAAACCTTTGCCCAAAGCACGTCTGGCAGGTCAATCCGCATCAATATCAAATTACTTAAAAGAAACATAAAAGCCTGCTGCTGCACCGCATCTTTGCAATCGATTGCAAAGATTTTTATTTTGCACGATAATTCATCACACCTGCACCACAAAAGGTCACCAGCAACGTTTGCCACGGGCAAACCAGGGAATCGCAAACAAGCGCCATAGAGTACGACGGCTGTCCCCCAGCCTGCACGTCCAAAGAGCGCGGCGGAAATTGCCGGGGATTTTTTGTCACGCTGTATCAGCACACGCTGCTGCAAGCAAACAGGTAACGAGACATGGCAGCACAGCACACAAGCTGCACTGCCACACAACAATGATGAAAGCGGAGACAGCAATGAAATCATCACGCATCAAAATGACGCGCATGGCCAGCGTCATTTCCCTGGCCCTTTTGCAAATGAGCGCAGCCTGGGCACAGGACAATAGCAGCGCACAAGACAAGGACAAGAATTCCCTGAACCTGAATTCTGTCATCGTCACCGGTACACCAGTCGGCACATCGAAAATGAAGGCCAGTGTATCCATCAGTACGCTGGACTCTGACCAGATCGCCCAGTCAGCGCCGACCAATGCCGCAGAAATCCTGCGTTCCATCCCTGGTGTACGTGCTGAATCTTCGGGTGGTGAAGGCAATGCCAACCTGACGGTGCGCGGCGTGCCCATCTCTGCCGGTGGTGCGCGCTATGTGCAATTCCAGGAGGATGGCTTGCCGCTGCTGCAATTCGGCGACATCGCCTTCGTCACACCCGACATGTATCTGCGCGCCGATGGCAGCCTCAGCCACCTGGAAGTCGTGCGTGGCGGTACGGCATCCACCATGGCGACCAATTCACCCGGCGGCATCATCAACTTCATCAGCAAGAACGGCAGAGAAAAAGGCGGCAGCATAGGCATCAGCAAGGGTGTGGATTTTAGCCAGACCCGCTTTGACTTTGATTATGGTGCGGCACTGTCCGAGAAGACGCGCGCCTTCATCGCCGGCTATTATCGCAGCGGCGACAGCTCACGCCCAGCTGGCGTAACGGCAGAAGAAGGCGGCCAGTTGCGCGCCAATATCACACATGAACTCGACAATGGCTATCTGCGCCTGAGCTTCAAGCATCTGGACGACAAAACGCCGATGAACATGCCAGTGCCAGTACGCACGGTGAATGGCAATATCTCTGAACTACCAGGTATAGACCCACGCACTGCCAGTTTTTATTCGCCCTACTGGACACGCGATATTGTCCTCGACAAAAACAATAACAGGATAGCGACAAATGTGAACGACGGTCTGCATGTCGTCAATAATGCCTTTGGTGCTGAAGCATCGCTGAAACTGGGCGGCGGCTGGACACTCGATGAAAAATTCCGCAAGTCCAGTAACACCGGTCGCTTCATTTCCATCTTCCCTGCCGACGCGGGTGTCAGCGGCGCCATGGCAACGAATATGACTTACGCCACCGGCCCCAATGCAAGCAAGGCCTACACTGGTGCAGCTTTCACCGCAACCGTGTTCAATACCTCGATTGATGACCTGGGCAGCACCGTCAATGACATGAAGCTGTCACAGGTATTCAACACTGGCAGCGGCAAATTCACGACCACGGCAGGCTGGTATTCATCACTGCAAAACCTGGCTGTCACCTGGAACTTCAATCAATACCTGCTGCAAGCCAGCGGTGACAAACCTGCCCTGCTCAATTCGAATGGCACTGTCGCAGGCACACCGGGGCTGGTGGCCCAGGGTACCGATACCTGGGGTGGCTGCTGCAACCGCAACATCGATGCGCAATACAAGACCAATGCCCTGTATGCCAACCTGGGCTGGGAAAGCGGCAACTGGAACCTGGACGGCAGCCTGCGCTACGACAAGCAGGACGCCAGCGGCACCTTCAACCAGGCAGTCAACCAGAGCTACCGTGCAGCCAATACCAAATTCATCAGCTACGGTGTCAATCACACCTCGTATTCTTTTGGCGCAAACTATCGCATCGACAGCAACATCGCCGTGTTTGGCCGCGTCAGTGAAGGTATCGCCTTCAATGCCGACCGCATCATGTTTGGCAACCCGCTGGACGGTTCTACCCCGATCAGCACCAATATCGTCAAACAGACCGAGGCTGGCGTGAAGTGGAAAGCCGGCAGCTTCAGCAGTTTTGTCACGGTATTCCAGGCCAAGACAGAAGAATCCAACTTTGAAGCAACCACACAGAAATTCACTGCCAACAATTACGACGCCAAGGGTGTGGAAGTCGAAGCCAGCTATCGTTACGATGCCTTCCGTGTCAGCGGCGGCCTGACCTACACCAATGCCAGCATCACCGCAGCCAATGACAAGAGCGTGGTCGGCAAGACCCCGCGCCGCCAGGCCAGCTACACCTATCAGATTTCGCCCACCTACACCATGGGCAACGCCGTCATCGGTGGCAGTCTGATAGGCACAGGCAAGTCTTACGGTGACGACGCCAACACCCTGATCCTGCCCGCCTTCAACGTCTTGAACGCCTTCGTCAATTACAACATCAACGACCAGGTCCAGGTCTCGCTCAGCATCAACAACCTGACGAACAAGATCGGTTACACCGAAGTAGAAGGCGACGGCCACGCCGCCAGGTCCATCAATGGCCGCAGTATCAAAGCAGCACTTAAGTATAGTTTTTGATGCCTGGTTTTTTCAGTGTTTTTTAACGCGCAAATGTAAATGCTGATGGAGCGTAGCGAGCGGCGCTAGTTTGGGTTAAGAAGCGCAATCGTACTCCGGTACGATGAGCATCGCAGACCCAAAATCGCGTCGCGCAGTAGCTCCATCAGTATTTAAAAAGTCCCTGGTAGCACTTGGGCCCCTTTCATCCCCAACATGATGGGGGCCATTTTTCTTATTCAGTTTTCTAAGGCATCGCCTGCACCATGTCTGTACCGCTAAACCAACCCGCATGCCAGTCTGCACTCCTGAACGCGCTGCTTGCCGGCATCACGCCGAACTTGCATCAACGCATCACCACAAGATTTGAACAGCATTTCCCGGCACTACAACACGTACTGCAACAACTGTACGCCAGCCAGTTTGCCGACAGCAATGCATTCCAGCAATGGTTGATGAGCCTGTTGTCAGCCCTGGGTAACAGCATCACAATGCGGCCTGCCAACTTGCTGGAACTTGATCAGCAAAGAAGCCGGGACCGACAATGGTTCACCCGTCAGAACATGCTCGGCTATTGCTGTTATGCAGACCGCTTTGCCGGTGATTTAAAAGGTGTACAACAACGCATCCCCCATTTGCAGGAGCTGGGTGTCACCTATCTGCACCTGCTGCCTTTTTTAAAAGCCCGCGCAGGTGAAAACGACGGCGGCTTTGCGATAGCCGATTTTGATGCCATAGACCCGCGTCTTGGCAACATGCAGGATCTGGAAGATTTATGCGCAGCGCTGCGCCATGCAGGCATCAGCCTGTGTTCAGACTTCATCCTCAACCATGTCGCCGACGATCACCCCTGGGCACTGGCCGCCAAAAACGGCGACGCCAGCTATCGCGACTATTTCTATCATTACCCTGACCGGACAGAGCCTGACCGGTTTGAAGAACATCTGGGCCAGGTATTCCCCCTGGTTGCCCCCGGCAACTTCAGTTATGTACAGCAATTACAGGCATGGGTATGGACAACGTTTTACCCTTACCAGTGGGATCTTAACTATCGCAACCCCGCCGTCTTTGCTGACATGGCTGCTGCCCTGCTGCGGCTGGCGAACCGGGGTGTTGAAGCATTCCGCCTGGATTCGACTGCATTCCTGTGGAAAAGATCAGGCACTAAATGCATGAACCAGCCAGAAGCACACCAGATACTGCAAGCGCTGCGCTGCCTGGTTGATATTGCCGCACCCGGTGTATTGCTCAAGGCCGAAGCCATAGTGGAAACTGCCGAACTGCCTGCCTATCTGGGCACAGGCACTGAAGTACAGGAAAAGGAATGTCATCTTGCTTACCACGCCAGTCTGATGGCAGCCGCCTGGGCCGCACTGGCAGAACAGGACAGCAGTCTGGTACGCCGCGTTTGCCAGGCCACCCCTGCCTTGCCGGCGCAAGCCAGCTGGCTGACCTATGTACGCTGCCACGATGACATAGGCTGGAATGTCTTGCGACCCGAAGCTGCCCTGGAAGCCAGTGGAACAGAAGAGATACAGCATAGATTATCGGGCATATCGCGCTTCTATGGTAGCAACGACAGTTACGCGCGCGGGCAAAGTTTCCAGGCCAGTGATCCGGCTGCCGTCCATGGTACGGTGGGTATGGCATCTGCCTTGACAGGTTTTTCCAGCGCACAAACTCCGCAAGAGAAACAACTGGCCAGACAACGCCTGCTGCTGTTATACGGTCTGAGCTTTTGCTTTGGCGGCATGCCGCTGATCTATATGGGGGATGAACTGGCGCAGGGCAATGATGAAGCTTATACATGTGTCCCGGCACAGGCGGCAGACAGCCGCTGGCTGCACAGACCAGAGTGGAATGAAGACCTGTACAGCCAGCGTCATAGCTGTCTGGGTGACACCGGTGCGGTATTCAATGCGCTTTGCCACATGTTGCAGCTACGCAGGCAATTACCGCAACTGGCGGCAGATGCACCACGTCGGTTATTGCAGCCTGAACAGCCAGCCTTGCTGGCGTTTATACGCGGCACCGCTGAACAACCGCTGATGTTTATCGCCAATTTTTCCGATGAGCACATCAGCGTAGCCTTGTCCGATCTGCTGGCAGGCAGCGGCATGAAGGATTTGACGAGTATGGTCTGGCGGAATATGCTCGACAAGACCATCACTGGCCAGGCAGTGGAAGTGCCCGCCTATGGGCAACTATGGCTGATAGAGAAAACAACAATGCAAGGGACAACAGCATGAAAGACAGCAAAGCCATCGTCATCTTTGGCGAAATCCTGATCGATGAATTCCCTGACCAGGCTGTGGTTGGCGGTGCGCCCTTCAATGTCGCACGCACACTGGGCTATTTCGACTGCGCCCCGCTGATGATTTCACGGGTAGGCCAGGATGCCAATGCCGGATTGATACGCACCGACATGCAACGCTTCAAGCTCGCCACGGATGGCCTGCAGGTGGATCAACAGCACCCCACCGGCCGCGTCAGGGTGACACAACAAGATGCACATGACAAGACCAGCCATCGCTTTGAAATCCTGAACGAACAAGCCTATGATTACATAGACAGCGCACAGGCCATGCACAGCAGGTTAATGGCCTGTCCTGATCATGATACCGGTATATTCTACTTTGGCACCTTGGCGCAAAGAAGCGCATGCTCACGCCAGTGCTTGCACCATCTGCTGGAAAGCAGCAAGGCGACAAAATACCTGGATCTTAATCTGCGCGCCATGCAATACAGTCTGACGACAATAGAACAATCACTGCAATTTGCCGACATACTGAAAGTCAATGAAGAAGAATTGCAGATATTGGCAGAGCTGTACCTGGGCTTGCCAAAACAGGTCACGCCCCAGCCACTGGCGGATGCTGACATAGCATCGCATGCGGCCGCATTGATCGACATGTTTGACTTGCAGGCGGTAATCACTACCCTGGGTGAGCGTGGCTATGCCTATCTGGACAAGGCAGGTCGGTTCCTGCGCAATGCAGATGAGAAAACTGACATTGTCGTCGTCGACACCGTCGGCGGTGGCGATGCCTTCTCCGCCATCTTCTTGCTGGGCATGCAGCGTGGCTGGCCACTGACGGTCAGCCTGCAACGCGCCCACCAGTTCGCAGCGGCAATTTGCGGTGTACGCGGTGCAGTTGCCAGTGACGCCGGTTTCTATGAGCAATGGCAGGCGCGCTGGAATACAGAAACACACCGTGCCGGAGTCACCGCATGAATGCCCCCGCCCCAGCCCACACCATGCTGCACACGGCGCGCAAGCCCAGGCTGTCGTTCTGGCAAATCATCAATATGAACTTTGGCTTCTTTGGTATACAGTTCAGCTTTGGCCTGCAACAAAGCAGCATGAGCCCTATCTACGCCTATCTTGGTGCGGATGAAGCCAGCCTGCCCTACCTGTGGCTGGCCGGGCCGGTCACCGGTTTGCTGGTGCAGCCATTGATCGGTGCGATGAGCGACCGCACTGTCACCCGCTGGGGCCGCCGTACACCCTACTTTTTGATCGGCGCCATCCTGTGCAGCCTGGGTCTGCTGGCCATGCCCTTTAGTCCCACACTATGGATGGCAGCCGGTTTGCTGTGGATACTGGACGCCGCCAATAATGTGACGATGGAGCCCTACCGTGCCTTTGTCAGCGACAAGCTCGACGCCAGCCAGCATTCAACCGGTTTCCTGACGCAAAGCGCCTTCACCGGCCTGGGGCAAACCCTGGCCTACCTGACGCCATCGATCCTGGTCTTGCTGGGCATGAACAGCAATGCCGTCAACAGTCACCATATCCCGCATATCGTCATTGCGGCCTTTGTCATCGGCGCCGTGTTTTCCATCGCATCGATCTTGTGGACACTGAAAACCTCGCCAGAAATCCCACTAACGGCAGAGCAAATCGCCCACATACAAAAACAGGCGACAGGCTGGCGCGCCACGCTGGCAGAAATTGCCCTGGCCTTCAAGGAAATGCCGCCTACCATGCGCCAGTTGGCCCTGGTCAAACTGTTTCAGTGGTACGCGATGTTTTGCTACTGGCAGTACATCATGCTGTCGCTGGGCCGCACGATATTCCATACCAGCGACCCTGGTTCTGCCGGTTTTCGTGAAGCGGGTTTATTGAACGGGCAGATAGGCGCTTTCTATAACTTCATCGCCTTCATCGCCGCCTTTGCCCTGGTGCCGTACACGCGCCGTTTCGGCCCCAAAATCAGCCACGCCACCTGTCTGACACTGGCTGGCCTGTGCATGCTCGGCATACCGTCCATCCACACACCGGCCCTGCTGTTCATTCCCATGGTCGGCATCGGCCTGGCCTGGGCCAGCATCATGGGCAACCCTTACATCATGCTGGCGGGCAGCATACCGCCAGAACGCACCGGCGTGTACATGGGCATCTTCAACATGTTCATCGTCATCCCCATGATCATCCAGATTTTCACTTTGCCCCTGTACTACCATGCCTGGCTAGGTGGCAACCCGGAAAATGTGATCAGGCTGGCAGGCGGCCTGCTGATCTGCGCGGCGCTGGCGGTTGGATTAGTAAGAATACATAAAACCAATAATACCTGAGCATGCTCAACCGGGCTGAGCCACGTCAAGAGTTACTCCAGTTTTAAAAAGCAGCGCGAGTTGTGGAGATCAGGGGTGGCCGTCAATGCGTTGACGCGTGTTACGGCTTCCAAGCCTTCGTCAGTCAGGCTTCAAATTGAGCATGCCAGATCTCGATCCCGCCTTCTTTAAATGTGTACCACTGGAGTTTGGGCAGTGTCTGAATGGCTGCCTTGATTTCTGCACCTTTGGGACCAGGGACAGGAGCAACATCAAATGCATCGCCGGACATATGCCGCGAAAAGCCGCGCAGTTTGTCCTCCGCCCAGAGGGCCATGATTTTTTCAAGGCCAGCGGCTATTTGCACCGCAGTCATTGCCTCAGGATGATCGTCAACCCATTTTTGCAGGTCTGCTCGCTGAACTGTGTCCTTATAGGTCTGTTCTATCCATTTTCTATTTGCGGCGACATTCTTGGACATCGCTGATGCCTGCTGCTCAGCGCTTCTGCGTCCGCTTGTGAATCTGATATCGTTGGGAAACTGCTTAAGCAGCAACTGAGCGGCCTTTCTGGCATTCGGATTCAAATCTAGCCAGGCAACACCATCCACTGGCGCGGCCTGACCAACTGTAGTTACCTTCGTCACCATTATTGACCCCTTATTTCAATACCTGCAATGAAACCAGACGGTAAGCATTCTTCTTGTTTCTGGACGACAAATACACAAATCAGCAGAAAAGCGCAGCAGCCACAGCCGAAACTGCCCACCATGACATGCCATACTGCGCGCCACCAACGCAAACGGGCCAGCCAATGCAAAGCATGTGTTTGATTATAAAAACATTATTTCAACAAAAGATAGTCTTTTCATAACCTTAATTCAGCTCACCCCTGTTAATGTATTAAAATTGCAATAAAATAAAACAACAGCCTGCCAACATGACCAGTTTGCCTCATCGAGACCAGCCTTCTTCATGATTCAAATACAGTGGTATGGATACCAGTCATCCCGGAACGGAGAATCTGGCGCCTGCCAATGAATAGTCAATGAACAGTCAATGAGCCCTGGTGACGACAGAGATCGTATTGATACTTGGAGATGATTGCTTACAGGCAGCAAATTCCTGTTTCTTGCACAAGCTTTGCAGGCTTTTCGCGGCGTCCTTGTCACCATGGTCCCTGGCCACGCCATACCATTTCGCCGCCTCGGCCAGATTGATCTTGTAGCCGCCTAATCCACGTTCGTTGACTTGCGCAAAGTAACGTTCACCACTGGGGTCGCCATGTTTCGCACTCAATGAAAACCAGTTGGCAGCCCTGGTTTCATTTTTTTCAAAGCCATATTCGCCCCGCAAAGCGAACTGCCCCATCAGGGATTCAGAATAAGCAAACCCCTGATCGGCGGATGCCTTGATCAGGCGGGCAACATCAGCCTCGTTTCGTTTGATGGCAAAGCCATGATCTATCATGTAAGCCAGCTTGAACTGCCCCAGTGCATGCCCTTTGTCAGCCGCTTTTTTATAATGTTGCAAGGCCTCCTGGTGATCGACCTTGCCGTTAACACCATCCATGACAAGATCACCAACAATCACACTGGCTTGCAGATTGCCCAGCTCAGCGGCTCTGAGAAACCAGGCATATTGCTTCACTTTGTCAGCAGGTGCATATTTATTGTCACGATACAGCCAGCCAAGTCGATAGGCGGCCTTGTCATTGTCTGCACCTGCCACGCTTTGCAGTGAACGCACGGCCTGAGAAAATTTTTCCTTGTCTCCCTTACTCATGGACAAAAGGGTCTCTGCTTTTTGCATTCTCTGTTCCAAACTCAACATGGCATCGGGAGTATCAACAGAAAACGACATGTGGCTACCAGGTGCGAACTGACCGGGCTGATACTTTGGTGGTGATCTGTCTCTGTTGGTAAACATGCCAAACAGGACGATACAGACGATGACTATCCAATATACCGGCTTTACGCCAGTATCGACTTCTTTGGATAAAACCAGATCGTCACCGACAACATATTGCTTTTGCATTTCTTCTGCCTGCGCAAGCCACTGAACAAGATTTTCCTGACTCGTTACCATGCGTAACCAGGAAGGATAAGAACTCTGGATATGTCGCAGCAATCCCAGATTTGCTTTGAGATAATACCTGTTGGGAGAATCTCCTTTCCTGATCTTTTTCACCAGAGCCCATAGCATCGCCCGTGCTTTTTTATCCTTGCGATAAAAATCTGCTGCTTCCGTCAAGGCACGGTCAATTGCATATCCGGGGCTGCCAAGGTTAAGCAAACGCCGCCGGTCTTTTTCCCAGCCAAAGCTTTGCACTACCGTATCGAACAGCTCGCCATTGCCAGGCTGCCAGCCCTGCAACAGGTAATGCGCCAGCATGCTTTCAAAATGCAGACGTGTTTCCATGTGAAACAGGCGTGCATCGTCCAGCAGCAATATCAAGTTCTGTCCTGCAAAATCATCGTCGTCAACATGCAAACGCATGGCGTCCAGCATTTCACTGAAGATGGTTTTTGCCAGCTCTTCTGGTGTGAGTGATCTTTCAGCAATTTTTTTTACTTCCGCAACTTCAGGCTGCTGCGTTTCTGATTGCAGGGGTAGGCCAGTATCAACAACAAGTTCCGACTCTTGCTCTGGCGCACCACGACCGGTGTCATGCTCATGCGGTTCTGATGCAGGAGCATTCAATGACAAATCCTGCTGTAAAGGAGTGCCTTCAACATCTGCTGTAAGGACAGCGTCATCTTCGATCTGAACGAGTTCCTCTAATTGCAGGTGCTCCTGAAAACTGTCGCGACATCGCACCCAGGAAAGAGCGATCTCATACGAATCGCGTAAATCCTGAAACCCGGCACTATCAAGTTCCTGGTCAATTTTTTTCAGCTCCCTGGCATAGACGCGTTTGATTGCTCTTTCATCTGTATCTGCAGGCAATTCATAGTGCGTCAGAAAGCGGGGTAATTTTTGCATGAACTGCATACATTGATCTGTTTATATTCAGTGGTTGGGCAATGGAAAAACTTGTTTGCTGACACCAGCAGTTCAAGCTTTGCTTATTTCTTGCCCCTCATTTTTTGATGGCCGCCGCGAACTTAACCTGGCATTTTGTTTCATGCGCATGTTGCCAGACACGGTAAGGCACAAGTCAAAGTCAGGCGCCGCGACAAACTGTGTAATTGCCCTTTTTGCAGATAAGCTTCAACTTGTCCTGCGACGTTTTATCACCTTTCTTTGCTGCCCTGGCATACCAGGTACTGGCGCGGTCGAGATCAATGGCTTGCGTCCCAAACCCGCGTTCGTACATGGAGGCAAGCAAGCGTTGGCCCATTGTGCTATTTTGCTCAGCACTTCGCAACAGCCAGAAAGCAGCCTTATCCATATCTTTGGGTAAGCCATATTGCCCATTCAGGTAAAAATTACCCAGGTTCGCCTCAGCGTTGGCATCCTTGCTTTCAGCGGCTGACTGAATCAGGGCCAGGGCTTTCTCAGGATTTTTTTCTACACCAAGACCTTCATCGTACATGACAGCTAGTTGCACTTGCGATGGCGCATGCCCTTGTAAAGCCGCCATCTGATAAAAATGAAAGGCTTTGGCCATGTTTTTTGGCTTATCTCTTCCGTAGAAGTAATAATCTCCCAGCAAGGCCTGGGACCTGATGTTGCCCTGCTCGGCCGCGATTTCATACCATTTGTAGGCTTGAGCATGATCACTTCTTACGCCATTACCCAAATCCGTAATCCAGGCCATGTGATACGTCGCATTGGCGTAACCTTTGTCTGAAGCCAGTTTCCAATACCTGAAGGCCTCGCTGATATTGACCGGCATTCCGCCATGCCCGCTAAAATAGTCTTGCCCTTTACGAAAGAGGATATCCGCTGGCAGCAACTCATCGTTCACGCTCCAGCCTGTTTCGCCGGTGGATGTTGGTGTCACTGTTGAATTTCCTGAAAACAAGGCAACCAGGAGCATGCAGAGAAAAAAGCCCAGCAGAAATTTTTGCTTGCCTTTCGAACCAGTACCAGTCTGCTCAGACTGTTCAACATAGGCAACTTGCGGCTCGCTGATACGCACTTCTCGCTGGTGCATGGTTTCAACTACCTTATACCACTGCTCAATGTTCTGTTTATTCGACACCATCACTACCCAGGTCGGATAGAGGTCAACCATACGCTGTATCAGGCTGAAATGGACCTTAAGATA
This sequence comes from Undibacterium paludis, assembly GCF_022568815.1. Taxonomy (GTDB): domain Bacteria; phylum Pseudomonadota; class Gammaproteobacteria; order Burkholderiales; family Burkholderiaceae_D; genus Undibacterium. Next base: position 12,191 of record NZ_JAKZHX010000020.1, read on the forward strand.
AGCGTGTTCAGGCACTGCTTCTGTACGTGCTTTTTTTAACAGCGCCCACTGCCCATCGCGGATGGTACTGCTCTTTTTATGGAATTCTGCCTGTTCAAAAAGGGCGCGGCTCAAGATATGTCCGGCTTGCCCCCAGTCCAGCAAACGCCTTCTGTCCTTCTTCCAGCCAAACTGTTCGACAGCAACGTCAAACAGTTCTCCATTGCCTGGCTGCCAGCCTTGTAGCAGGTAATATGCAATGACCTTCTCGAAATTCAGCCGCGTTTCCATGTGAATCAAGCGCTCATCGTCCAGTGTCTGCAAAAGGCGTTTGCCCGCATAGTCCTCATCATCCACATGTGCGCGCATATCCTTGAGCATTTCCTCAAACACCAGTTGCGCCATTTCTTCCGGGTCAGCTGCGGGCATGCTTTCCGGCACCGTAGTGCCATCCGTAGCGGGATGATGGCTACCCTGCTGCCCGGCTTCGGCACTGACGGCCTCGTCCATCTCAATTTCTTCCTGGGAGCCTGTCAATTCCCGCTGCTTCAACCAGGCCAGCGCTTCTTCATAATTCTGGCGCAGCTCCTGGAAACCAGTCAGATCATGTTCCTGATCTATCTTTTTCAGTTCCCTGGCATAGACGCGTTTGAGCGCACGCTCGTCCGCGTCTGCATTCAAGTCATACTGGTGAAAAAAAATTGGCAAACGCTGCATAGGATGATCAGGTATTTATTGAGGTGACGAATAAAGTGCGTTCTAAAAATTGCTGCATTCAGGCGATACCAATGACCTGCACAAATTCTTCATTTTGGCGTTGGCTTCGGTGTCGCCCAGGCTGGCAGCCTTGCGATACCATTTGCCGGCCTCATTGAGATCAACCGGGTATTTACCCAAGCCATATTCGTATACAGACGCAAGCAGACGCTGCGCCATGGTATTGTCCTGGTCCGCGCTTTTTTTCAGCCAGTACACTGCTTTTGCCACGTCTTTCGGCAAACCATGAGCACCGGTCAGGTAAAAATTGCCGAGATTGGCTTCAGCACCGGCATGATTGCTTTTAGCCGCAGACTGCAACAAGGGAAGGACTTTTTTGGGATTAGGAGCTACCCCCTGCCCCTGGTCATACATCGCCGCCAATTGTACCTGTGCACGTGGCACGCCATTCCTGGCGGCCATTTCATAGTAGCGAAATGCCTTGCCCATATTTATCACACCATGCATGCCAAAGTAATAGTAATCACCGAGACGACTTTGTGATTCCACATGTCCCTGATCGGCAGCTATTGCGTACCATTTATAGGCAAGTGTGCTATCCCGCATGCCGCCATTACCTGCATCATATGTCCAGGCCAATTTATATGACGCGGCGGCATTCCCCTTTCCGGATGCCAGTGTCCAATAATGCATAGCCTGCAGCAAATTACCCTGCTTCTCCATATACTGATTGCCAAACTCATATAATTGGCTGGCTGTCGCTTGATTAACATTCATATCCGGCACTGCCGTTTGTGCCGGTGCTGGCATCGAAAACGGTGCATTTATTGTCCCTGGGATAGAAGGACTTACAGTCTTCAATGCTGGAGAGTACCCCGTATGCGGCATTGGTTCAGTAATCGGCCGGTAGGCAGGTTTATCAGTACTTGTACTTGTCTTTGTATTTATCAGTCCGCCTAAAATCATCAGCAGCATGAAACAGCCAAAGAAGCCAGACCAGATTTTGATGTTGAAATAAGGACGCTCAGCCATCGGTACAAATGGCTCAGTGCCTGTTTGTCGATCTGCAGCCATCGCACTCTGTTGCTGAGCATCATAAACAAGGCACCAGTGTTCAAGGTTCTTGCGGCTCGATACCAAAGCGGTCCACGTCGGGTATCTTTCAATCAGGTGTAACAAGAGCGAAAAGTTCTTTTCCAGATAAAGTGGGTCGGGACTGCGCTCCTCCCTGGCTCTTCTCAGCAAATCCCATTCTGCCCCATGTGCTGCAACGTTATTTTTCTCAAATTCGGCCTGCTCCAAAAGCGCCTGGTCCAGGATGCCCCCTGCTTTTCCCAAGATGAGAAGCCGTCTTGCATCCGTTTTCCAGCCAAACAATTCCGTCGCGTTCTGGAACAATTCGCCATTACCCAACTGCCAGCCTTGTAACAGGTAAGCGGCAATAAACTGTTCAAACAACCGACGGGCATCCATATGGATCAGGCGCTCATCGTCAAGTGCTTGTGCGAAACGTATTTCTGTATAAGTTTGGTCATGCTGGCGCGCGCGCATGTCTTCAAGCATCTCTTCCAGTACTTGCTTCGCCATCACTCCAGGATCATCAGATAATGGCAGTGCTTGCCCAGACAGGATTTCATTAACAGGAGCGCCAACGTCTGCCGCAGTCGTTGCTGTGATTTCCGCAGCTTGCCTGTTCTTTTTCAAATCGATTTCTTGTTGCGCCTGCCCTACATCATCAGCAGTAAGGCTGGCATCTCTTTTCGATTGCTCGCTGGCTCTGCGCGCCAGCCAGGCCAGCGCCGCTTCGTAACTCTCACGCAATGCCTGGAAGCCGTTCAGGTCAACTTCCTGGTCGATGTTTTTCAGTTGCCGCGCATAGGTGCGCTTGACCAAACGTTCATCGGCGTCAGCAGGCAATCCGTGCTGCCGAAAAAATTGTGGGATATTCATGCGTCAATTCACGGACATCAATCACACTCTTCAATTTGGCTGCGGATCAAAATCTGAATGCAGGTGGCTGTCGCTTTCTATTGAATTGAGCATGTCTGAAAACTTGCTCCTGGCTGGATTGATGAGACGCGGATTCTGCGTCTCCAGCACTGCTTCAAACTCGGTAATCTGCATGCCAAGCCAGTTGCGCAAATCACCTCGCACCTGTTGGTAAATGCGGTCTGCCCTGGCCAGCAGGGTACGCATTTCAAGTGTATCGCGTGGATGCATCTTGATTTTTTCCAGTTCGATAAAGCGTTGCTTGATCTCGGCATCGCTGAGCATGCCGGGATTGCCCTCGATGATAAGGACATGGCTTTCCGTGCTCTTGTCGACATTGGCCCTGACTTCCAGCAATCCATTGACGTCATAGGTAAAACGTACATCTACTGCTTTTTCACCATCTTGCGGCAAGGGGACCTCCAGTTGCCCCAGCAGGATATTGTCCTTGACCAGGCGCGACTCGCCCTGATAGATACGCAGCAACACATAGGACTGGCGCGGATCAACGGCATGATAATGACCGACACGGCTGACCGGCACAGCGGTATTCCGTTCGATGACCGGCGAGAAGTGGCCATCTGAAGACTTGCCGTCGGCCAGGCGCACGCTGACAGCTACGCCGAGTGAATACGGCGCCACATCCGTCATGACGACTTCTTCCAGTGCGGCATCTTTCATCTTCAGGCCAGCCTGTACGGCTGCACCCATGGCGACCACTTCGTCAGGATTGATTTCAGCGGTGGGAAAGCGACCAAACATCATTGTCACCAGACGCCTGACGACAGGCATGCGCGTGGCGCCCCCTGCCAGCACGATGCTGTCAAGTTCATGGGCGCGGATATTGGTATCGCGCAGTGCACGTTCCACAGGCTCGCGCATGCGTTTGAGCAACGGGGCGCACAACTTATCGAGCACCTCTTCATCTATCTCCAGCAGCAGATCATTACCGTCAAGCTGTATCTGCACGCTGGCTTGCTGACCGCCCGACAGCGCTCGCTTGGCGGCCTCGGCAGAGGCACCCAGTCTTTGCATGAACATGGGGTTGTTGCGCAAGCTGCTGTCGAGTTTGTTACGCTGGAAGAACAGGTCAACGATGGCGCTGGTGACGTCTTCACCGCCCAGGTAATTGTCTCCAGCAGAGGCGCGCACTTCCATCACGCCTTCAAACAATTCCAGTATCGATACGTCAAAGGTGCCGCCACCCAGGTCAAACACCAGGAAGCGGCTTTCGCTGTCAAGCTGGTGCATGCCATAAGCCAGCGCGGCCGCGCTCGGTTCATTGAGCAGGCGCTCAACCTTCAGGCCAGCAAGAACACCAGCGGTACGGGTCGCCTTGCGCTGGGCATCAGAAAAATAGGCAGGCACGGTAATGACGGCCTCAGTCACCGGTTCCCCCAGAAAGGCTTCGGCATCGGCCTTGAGTGACTTCAATACAAAGGCAGACAGTTCTTCGGCGCGAAAATCACGCTCACCGAGCCGCACCTTCTTGTCGCTGCCCATGTAGCGCTTGAATACCGAGGCAGTACGTTCAGGATGTGTCTGCAAGCGTTCTTTAGCCGCCTTGCCGACCAGTACACTACCGTCTTCATCAAGACTGACACAGGAAGGTGTGAGCATCTCGCCCAGACCATTTGGCACAAGCTGGGATTTGCCGTCTTTCCAGACTGCAACCAGGCTATTTGTTGTTCCCAAATCAATACCGATAATCATGCTAAAACTACTCCCTGCGGACTATTCCACACTCAAGACAGACAAAGCCTCATACCATAAACCAAAATCGCCAATTTTTGCGCTTTGCAGCAAAAATAATTTCAGACAGGTTCAGGCATGAGCAATGCCCAACCCTTGAGTTGAACAAGCAGAGACAGGAATTACCTTAAAAATACCGGAAGAATAAATCAGGCAAACAGGAAAATGACTGGTTAAAGCATCCAGTCATTTTGATATGAAGAAGCTCTCAGGCGAGCATGCCCGGATTACCGCCGACACCAATCAGGCGCGGGGTATTGAGTTTGCGTGGGCTGATCTTTTTGTGCGTGCGCAACCATTGCCCCACCACATCCCAGACCGGCTCACCTTTGACGCCCTCCGCCACCGGCGCCCAGCCTGCCACCTTGTAGAGCTTGTCGGCGGCCAGGGCCTGGCCGCCCAGGCGCATGTCCTGTATGCGTTTGCCCATGGCGGCGGCCGGTTCTATCGCATACGTCAGGCCGCCTACGCGCACCATGTCGCCGCCCTGCTGGTAATACGGATCGGGATTGAACAGGTTGTCGGCCACGTCTTCCAGCACGGTCTTGATGGCAGCGCCGGTCATTTCTGTCAATGTGGTGTGCGAATAGGTGGTGGCCGTCTGGTCCATCAATTGCTCCATGGTGATGGCGCTGTTGGGCAGCAACGAGGTCCCCCAGCGGAAGCCGGGCGAGAAGGCAATCTCTGCCCCCTTGACTTCCATCAATGCATCAACGATCAACTGGTCAAAACTACCATTGAAATTGCCACGGCGGTACAGGCTGCCTTCTGTGACAGCCAGCTTTTCACTGAGCTTGTCGGCATAGGGGGCGCGTACTTTCTGTATCAGCGCCTGCATTTCTGCATCGGCGGGCAGGAAGTTGGCAAACACCGGCAAGAGGCGATACTGGAAGTTCTGTATGCGGCCTTCTTTCACATCAAAATCAAGCACACCAAGGAACTTGCCATTGCTGCCGGCATTGGTGACCAGGGTCTTGCCACCAGCATTGTCAACAATCACCGGAGCAGGCATGCCGTCATGGGTATGACCGCCAAGTATGGCATCGATGCCACGCACACGGCTGGCCATCTTCAGGTCAACATCCATGCCATTGTGCGACAGCACGACCACGACTTTGGCCCCCTTGGCACGGGCTGCATCGACGGTCTTTTGCATGTTTTCTTCCTGTATGCCAAAGGTCCAGTCGGGCACCATGTAACGCGGATTGGCAATCGGTGTATACGGGAAAGCCTGGCCGATGATAGCGACCGGCACGCCATTCATTTCTTTCATCACAAAGGCTTCGAAGACGGGATCGCCAAAATCGCTGGTCTGGATATTCTGCGCCAGAAATTCAACCTTGCCCTTGAAGTCGTTCTCAACGATTTGCTTGACGCGCTTGTCACCGAGCGTCATTTCCCAGTGCGCCGTCATGACGTTGACACCCATCTTCAGACAGGCGTCCACCATATCCTGCCCATTGGTCCACAAGGCCGTGCCCGAGCCCTGCCAGGTATCACCGCCGTCAAGCAGCAGCGCGCCAGGCCGGCTCGCCTTGATACGCTTGATCAGCGTCGCCAGATGGGCAAAACCGCCAACCTTGCCATAAGTCGCGGCTGCCTGTTCAAAATTGAGACAAGTGAAGGCATGCGCTTCCGGCGTGCCGGCCTTGATGCCAAATTGCTTGAGCAAATGTTCACCAACCAGATGCGGGCTCTTGCCGAATGCAGCACCTATGCCCAGGTTGACGCTGGGTTCACGGAAGTAAAGGGGCAACAACTGCGCGTGACAGTCAGTGAAATGCAGCAAGTGCACATTACCAAAAGCAGGCAGGTCATACAACTTGCCAGCAGCAGGATTCGCCAGCGCAGCCGCAGCATCAATCTGCATGCCGCCAGCAGCGGCGATGGCCATGACTTGCAAGAATTCTCGACGGTTGAGGGACATGATAAGGGTTCCTATGTTTTACTTTTTTGTCCCGCTTGCATGCTGTGACGCAAATAGCATGCAGACAGAGTTACTGCTTTTATCTCCTTCCCCTTCAAGCGGAAGGTTGGGATGGAAATGGGTGTTGATTGATAGATATCTATAGCTTTAAAAATCCATCGCACTTCGATAACACGCCTAACCTCCGTGGATACATGCCGGGTCTCGGCGCGGCGGCCGAAATACTTTCTTTGCTTCGCCAAAGAAAGTACTCAAAGAAAGGCGACCGCAGACTTGCCCTTCGGGTGCTTACGCTGCGCTCCAGCACAATTTGTGCTGTACAGAAAATGGTTTAAGAAGAGCCGATGTTTGAGCGTAGCGAGTTTTCGGATCTTCCCATTTTTTGTACTGCACAATCGGGAACCCCGAAGGGGCAAGACGCCTCGGTCGCCTTCTTTGGCTTACTTTTCTTGGCGAGACAAGAAAAGTGAGTAGCTGTCGGGCTACCCCCGACCGGCAATCTCAGCAAACGACTACAAGAACAAAAAACCGTCATCAACCTCAACGTCATCTCAAATCAATAATACGGCATACCACAAACGCCACCGGGCTCCAGCCTGCGCTGGAGCGACGACAATACGATTGCCGTTTATCGACAGAGAACAGTCTACTTCCCAAACATTTTTTCTTACTTTTCCCGATAAAATGCACGGAGCAGAAACAAGAAAAGTGAGCAGCTGTCGGGCTACCCCGACCAGCGATCTGACATCAACGAGCACCGGTTGAAAAGAGCACAAGTAATTTTGTGGTCCAGTGTTGGTCTGATAAAACTCTAGCCCAACCTACGCAACGGTAAATAAGATTGCCGTCACTCCACCAGCGCAAACAACTGCACCACCCTGCACTTTTCAACACTGTGCCTCCCGCTTGAGCAGCACGCCACATTCACTTGTTGACCGGCGACTCCATATCGAGCAACAAGGCCATCACATCTTTCAACTGCGCCTCAGTCAACACGCCATTGTGTCCAAAACGCGGCATCTTGGAACAGGCATTGTAGGCTTGTGCATTGTAAATCTTACCCCAGGTGTATTTCATGATCTCGGGGCTGACGCCGCGCAGCTTGCCGTACTGGTACAGCGACGGGCCGATATTGCCAAAAGAGATTTCTGTCTTGCTCATCTGGTGGCAGGCATAGCAGTTGCCGCCATTGACCGCCCCCATGGGATCGGACGATTGCATGCCACGACCGTTCTGGGCAATTTTTTCGCCATTCTTCCAGTCGCCCATGTATTGGCCGTCTGCCGGATACTTGACGGTGTTCAGTTGCGCCTGCTCCAGTTTCTTTGCCTGCGCCGGTTTCAGGCCCTGCGGGCTGGCGCTGCATTGTGACTGGGCGTCGTCCTGTTGCACCATGCGCTCCATGGTGGCGGGGCCTTTGGCCTTGAAGTCGGCTTTCATCATTTCCAGCGCGGCCTTGCCGTAATCGGGTTCTGCCGCCATTACCTGTATGCTGGCCAGCAATGACGCGAGCAATATGCCTGTAGTTAATTTCTTCATGCGATATCCTCTCAACGTTTCAGGGCTGGTGCATTCATGACCGCACCTTCGGCAGACTTGGCCAGGAACATGGTCAGTGCCGTAATACTGTCTGAAGCATAGTCAGGCACAGGGAAGCGTTGCTGGCGGAAGCAGTCATTGAGCCTGTGCTGCATGGTCCTGACTTCACCCTGCGACACGCGGTAGGCGGGCCAGGTGGAATAGGCAGCCTGGGCATTGGCCTTGTTGTTCAGATTGGGCAAGTCTTGCAGACGTATGCGCTGACCGTCGGTGGAATGGCAGGATGCGCAGGCAAAATCATGTGAACCGGCGCGGTAATAGAAAATCTTCTTGCCGATTTCATACGCCTGTTTTTCCGCCGGATGTTTGGTGCTGACAGCCAGCTTAATGCCACGTGATTCTGCCGTCAGGAATGACACCATGGCTTCGATGTCGGAAGGGTTACCGGCCGAGCCAAATGGTGTCTTGCTGGCCTGCTCACGCGTCAAGCCTTGCAGGTTCATACGGCAATACATCAGCCTTTGCTCCAGGTCCATGACCTTGTTGGCGTCCTTGAAGTAACGCGGCAATTCTGCATACGCCCCCTTGGTCACGCCCGGCCCTTTGCCCAGGTCGCACTGTTCCAGCGACTGCTGGCTGGGGCCGGCCTTTTTCTTCCACAACTCCTGGCCGCGCATTTCCCATAATTCGGCAGGGTTGCCGTCGGCCAGCATTTCGCGATACTTGGCAATCTCATCGGTGGACGATGTGGTCGCCTGTGCCTGCACCAGGGCAGGTGTGGCGAGTACCGCAACCAGCGGGACCGTCATCATCAGGGTCTTCAAAGCAAAACTTGCCATGGCTTATGTCCTTATCAGGCTATCAGGGCTTCATCACTGCGTTGATCACCTTTGCTGTCGACCCAGGTGACGGATACTTTATCGCCCTTGACACCGCCCTTGAACTTGAAGGACAGAAAAGGGTCTTTGGACACTGAAGGACCAAACTGTGCATCGAGCACCAGCTTGTCTTTCCATTTTGCCTGCAGGGTCTTGATGAAATGGGCAGGCACGACCTTGCCTTCCAGGTCCTTGCGCTGACCGGTTTCCATGTCATGACGCATCAATACTTTTACTTCAACCACTTCACCCGTCACCGCTGCACGAATACGCATAGGCTCGCCCATGATGTCTCCCTCTTTTTAATTGCCTGTAACAATACTGTTAATTGATATAAATTGCACTTGATTTAAGGATTTAAGCTTCAATCATCCGCATTCATTATGCGCTAAAGAAATCTGGCTGCCATATCAGATCATACCTACCCGAAAAACGGCTTTACCGGAATGCAGAGCAAGGCGCAAAGCACAGCAATACACTTGTATTGCGCGCATTTGCAACGCAGCTATGCGCCCGGCAAATACGTTTTTTTAACCGCCGCAACCGCCCAGGGTCACCTTGATCTCTTTCGACGCCACCAGCCATTTGCCGTCAGCCTTGACCAGGGCGTGCACATTGGAAGTTTCGCCAACCTTGACGCGGGTGGTGACCGCAGGCTCCGTCCCTTCAGGGATGCCAAAACCGGCCGACATGGCGTTAGGATTTTTTTCGATCAGGATAGCGATGTATTCTGTATTGGCAGCCTTGCTGCTGACAGTGACGGGGACAACCGCACCGTTTTCGGCGATGTCGGCAGCGCTGATGCTGATGTCGGCACTGACTGCCGGGCTGCCTGCGCCCAGTGCAGCAAATGCGTCTTGCAGGTTCTTGGCTTCAAAGGCCTTGTTGTTCCACTCTGCCGCAAAAACATCAGACGGTTTGAGCAGACCAGCAGCAAAGGCCAGGCCGAATACCGTGGAAATGCGTAAAAAATCACGGCGCTGCTGCACCTGGTTACTGCTTGCTATTGCCTGCTCCATTACTGTCTCCTGAGATTACACATTAACATGACATGCCAGCATGACCTGATCATGAACAAAAACCGTTTTTTCTGGCAATTGGATAAGATTAACGCAAATTTGTTCCAGTGAATCAATATCCTCTTGCCCTCTTACAAGTTATACATCGTGAAATAATATTCACTTATCCTGCTTCAATATCCAGCCCACCATGGACTTCAGCTCAGCATCCTTGATGGTCGGTTGCGGCGGCATGGGTATCTCACCCCACACACCACTGCCACCACTCCTGATCTTTTTGCTCAGGATATTTTCCGCATCGGCATTGCCCTGGTATTTTGCCGCAATCTGCGCAAAACCGGGGCCGACCACTTTATCTTTCATGCCATGACAGGCGACGCAGGCATACTGCTTGAGCAGTTTCAGACTGTCATCAGCCGGCTGGCTGACCTTGATGACGGCTGCCTTGTTGAGGTCCACACCGCGTACGGCGCCAACTGTACGGTTCTGTTCCACCGGGTTGCCATTGGCGCTGCGGGCAGCAGGCGGCAATTCTGAAGTGATCCTGACTTCTTTTGCGCAGTCCTTCATGCAGGCGGCATTCTTCACATCGGGCTTGCCCTTGATGTCCCACAGGCCGTGCTTCTCGCTCATGCCCAGGCGGTTGGGCATGCGCTTTTGCACCTCGGCGATGTTTTCATCCGACATGACAAAATCATCAGCAACGATACCGCCCATGTTGAGGATATAGGCGGTGACGGCATACACCTCATCGGTCGTCAGGGTCTTAGGCGCATTCCAGGGCATGGCGCGGTTGATATAGTCCCACAGGGTGGACACGGTCGCCACCTTCATCAGGGTAGTACGTTGCGGCTGACTGTTGCCACTCAATGCCGCCACCCGGCCATTCTTGACATCATCCTTGGTGGTGCCACCGACAATCGGTGTAAACACCTGGTTCGATTCACCAAAGGTGCCATGACAGGAAGCGCACTTGCCGTCCCAGACCTGCTGGCCCTGGTCGACGCTGCCACGTCCCTTGGGCAAACCCTTGAAGTCGGGCCGCACATCGATGTCCCAGGCCGCCACTTCTTTGGGTGTCGCGGCGCGGCCGATGTTGGTATAGTCGGCTGCACTGGCAATGCAGGCAACACCGGCTGACAAGCCAAAACCAGTCAGCATAAGGGCCAATAAAGATTGACGTAACTCAGGCCACTTGTACATTGCTGACCTCGCCATCTTCATTGATCTTCCAGGACTGGATTGCATTATTGTGATAAATCGATTTGGTGCCACGCACTTCGCGCAGCTGGTTGATTTTGGGTTGCACATAGCCGGTTTCATCGATGGCGCGCGACTGCAATATGGCCGGTGAACCATCCCAGTTCCAGTCGATATTGAAACGGGTCAGGCACTTGCCCAGCACCGGGCCTTCCAGCCTGGCAGTGCGCCAGCTGCGGCCGCCATCGGCAGACACATCAACGCGCTTGACCTTGCCACGTCCCGACCAGGCCAGTCCGGTGATGTTATGAAAGCCTTTTTCCAGCAGCATCTGCCCGCCGGACGGCGTGGTGATAACAGATTTGCATTCCTGTATCGAGGTGTATTGCCTGTGCATGCCGTCCGGTTGCAAGTCGATATAGTGAATCGCTTCATCCTTGGTGGCCCACGGCTTGTCGCCGACTTCGATGCGACGCAGCCACTTGACCCAGGACACACCCTGCACGCCGGGCACCACCAGGCGCAGCGGGTAACCATTCTCAGGCCGCAGCATTTCGCCATTCATGCCATAGGCAACGATGACATCATCCATGGCGCGGGCAATATCGATGGTGCGCGTCATGGCGGAACCATCACCGCCTTCCGCCAGGACAAATTTGGCTTTCTTGCGGTCGATGCCGCAATCGTCGAGCAGGACGGACAAAGGCACACCGGTGAATTCGCAGCAGCTGAGCATGCCATGTGTGTACTGCACCGTCGGTACGGCGACATTGCCCCACTCGGTGGCGCTGTTGGCACCGCATTCGATGAAATGCATGCGTGATACCGAAGGCAGGCGCATCAGGTCATCCATGGTGTAGACCTTGGCTTCGCGCACCAGGCCATTGATCATGAAGCGATGCTGTTGCGGATCGATATCTATCCAGCCCTGATGGTGGCGTTCAAAATGCAGGCCGCTGGGTGTAATGATGCCAAACAGACCCTGCAGCGGCGCAAAGGCCACTGATGCCTGCGGCACCCGCGTCAGGCCGGGGGACTGGCGGCGTTGCAGGTTGCTTTCATATTTCGAAGGCTGGCCGTAAGGCTGCATGGCGACCGGGTTACCGAGCGACTTGGCCTGGTCCTGCAGGTTCAGTATCAGCGGATCGCCCTCGCCTGCCACCGGTGCAGAAGGTCTGGCCATTGCGGCACCAGAGGCCAACGCCGCCGTTGCTGCCGCAAAGCTCTTGCGCAAAAAACCACGACGCTCATCATTCAAACCTTGTTCGGTGATCGCCTGGCGCAAAGGGGCGTCCAAAAAATTCTCGGGTGCACGACGCAAAAGACCGGATTTTTTTATCTGGATAGACATGAGACTGAAACTTTCCAATGAGATACTGGGTCCATGCAATAGCAGCATGTCGTCGCTTGCAACAGCATAGTTTATTTCATAAGAACCTGTATCCGGTCTTAGTGCGCGAGCGCGATCAGAAACAGGCTCCAAGCATAATTTAACTGATCTGTCTTTGATCAGGAACAATAATACTATTTGCGCATATAATCAAATAAGAAAAGAGAAAAGGCAAATACTTTCTTTTGTGCAACGCACAAAACCTGTCTGGCAGTCAAAATTTCGACCAACCTGTCTGTTCATGCTAGATTCTGGCATCCTGTTCAAACATGCCGTTTCATCAAGATGATCCAGAAAAAAACGCTCCCTCGTTCACTCGCCTTCTCACCCGTCGCCCTCCTTATCTTCATCCTGATTTTGACGGGCTGGACAATCTCTGCCCTGTATTTCGGACAATCCTTTTTTGCCTCCCAAAAATCCCTGCGCCTGCCACAGCTGGGTGCAGCAACGGGTGCACTGTTTGTCACGCATGAGTGGTGGCGGCTGCTGGTCTCGCAATTTTTGCATGTGCATTTTTTGCATATGCTGTTCAACGCCGCCAGCATATTGGTGCTCGCCAGCAGTCTCGAACGTGCGCGCGGCGGGCTGGCGCTGATCATCATCTACCTGATCGGTGGCCTGGCAGGCCAGACTGCCAGCGTCTGGCAATACCCTGAGCTGGTGACCGACGGTGCCTCACAAGCCCTGATGGCCTTGTGCGCAGCCATGCTGATATTGCTGCCTAAAAGCAGGGTGACCTGGTTTGCCGGTCTGGTCATCGTCATCCAGGCAGCGCTCGATATCCATGCCATTGCCGGTATCAAGGCCGGACATCTGTATGGTTTCTTGGCAGGCTTATTGGTCAGTCTGGGTTTGTGGCTCGCATTGCGGCGAAAAGACCAGAAAAGCGAACAAGCTCAATCACATTGAATTTGTCTTCAAACCAAACCTGTCCAGCATGAATTCAATAAAAGCAGACAGCTTGGGCGTAGGCTGCCTGTCACGCGGATAGAGCAGATGCATGGGGCGCGGCGCAGGCACGTAGGCTTCCATCAGCGGCACCAGGCGACCGGCTGCCACCTCACCGGCGAGCAGCAATTCTGATTGCATGACGATGCCAAAACCGGCAACAGCGGCGCTCTTCAATGCCTGGCCATTATTGGAGCGCAAGCGGCTGACGGGGATATCACTGGTCTCTTCCGTCAATCGCCAGCGCACATGTTTGTTCCAGTGTAAAAAATCCAGGCATTCATGGGCTATCAGATCTGCCGGGACGCGCGGTATGCCCTTGCGTTGCAGGTAAGAAGGCGCGGCGCAGATCATCATGCGGTAAGCCTGCAGGGGGCGTGCAATCAGGCTGGAATCTTCCAGCTTGCCTATGCGGATGGCGGCGTCAAAGCCGTCTTCCACCATGTCGACCAGCCTGTCATTGAGATCAAGATCAGCCCGCATTTCGGGATAGGTCGCCAGAAAATCGACCATCGCAGGGGCCAGCAGTTCACTGCCAAAGGTGACGGGTGAAGTGATCTTCAGCAAACCACGCGCGCCGCCACGCAGGCGGGCAGCGCCGGATTCTGCATCACGTATCTGCGCCAGGATGGCCTTGCACTGATCTGCGTATTGCAAACCCAGCTCAGTCAGGCTCTGCCGCCGCGTGGTACGTACCAGCAGGCGTGCGCCAAGCAGTTCTTCCAGATAGGCGATATGCTTGCCCACCATGACGGCAGAGATATTGCACAGGTCCGCCGCTGCCGTGAAACTGCCGACGTCAACCACGGTGACAAAGACTTCCATGCTGCGCAGTTTATCCATCTTCGCCTTATTATTAATCAACAGTTAGCAATATGCGAAATATTACTGCATTTATCTGACTTTAGAAATCAAGGATACTTAATCTCATGCACACGAAGTGCACACTTTCCCGTTACCGCACAAGCCAGACAGCTTGCGCTACTTTAAAAGGATGCAAACATGAAACTCATCATCATCGGTGCCAATGGCACAGTAGGCAGCGCCATCAGCAATGAACTCGGCGCCCGCCATGAACTCATCCGTGTCGGCAAAACCAGTGGCGATATCCAGCTTGATATCAGCGACAGCGCACAGATACGCGCGCTGTTTGCCCGCACCGGCAAGGTCGATGGTGTGGTGGTGGCAGCTGGGTCCGTTCATTTTGGCGCATTGACGGAGATGGAAGAACAGCATTTCCATATCGGCCTCAACAGCAAGCTGATGGGCCAGGTGAATGTGGCGCACATTGGCCAGTCCTACCTCAATGATGGCGGTTCCATCACCCTGACCAGCGGCGTGGTCGGTGATGCACCGATACGTGCCGGCGCCAGCGCCGCCATGGTCAACAGTGCACTGGAAGGCTTTGTCCGTGGCGCGGCCATCGAATTGCCACGCGGCCTGCGCATCAATGTCGTCAGCCCCGGCCTGCTGGAAGAGTCGGTAAACAAATACGGGGACTTGTTCCTGGGTTTTGAAGCCGTCTCTTCACGCCGCGTCGCCCTCGCTTATGCGCGCAGCGTGGATGGACCAGAAACCGGGCAGATCTACAAAGTGCGCTAAACATCGTACGCTGAACGTAGTTCGCCAACTTCAAGACAGGCCAGACACTCCTGGCCTGTTCAGCAATTCTTGTATTTGCGCGCCTTGCAGGCCGCAGCCATCTGGCCTGCCGCAACAAGCTGCTCATGCGTCAGTTTTGCCGACATGTCGTCAGCACGCTTTTGTGCGGCAAGCAGGGCCAGGTTGGCAGCCAGGCTGTACCACATATGGGCCTGCACCATGTCGGCAGCAACACCCGTACCGGTCTCATACAGATTGCCCATGTTGAGCATGGCGGCCGGGTAAGCCTGCTCGGCAGCCTTGCGGTAAAGCTGCAAGGCAAGTGCTGCGTCTTTTTCCACGCCCTGGCCGTTTTCATATTTGCCGCCCAAATAATTCTGCGCACTAGCATAGCCTTGTGCAGCGGACAGCTTGAGCCATTTCAGGGCCTGAGCACTGTCCTGATCGATGCCAAGACCACGGTCATAGCGTGTACCCAGGTTGTACTGGGCGACAGCACTTCCCTGGCCTGCCGCCAGGGCATACCATTTATTGGCTTCTTCCTGGTCCATTTTGACGCCCCGGCCCGCGCCATACATGACACCCAGGTTCACCTGGGCATGGACCATGCCCTGATCAGCAGCGGACCTGTACCATTTTGCCGCCAGTGCCTCGCTCTTGTCGACGCCCTTGCCATCCACATATTGCAAGGCCAGGCTGTATTGCGCATCGGCATAATTGCGCAAGGCAGCCTGGGTATACCATTTGACAGCCTCGGTAAAATCCTGGTCCACGCCCTGGCCATCCCTGTACATGCTGCCCAATGCATGCTGGGCGGCGGCGCTGCCTTTGGCAGCGGCTTTCCTGAACAGCTCCAGGGCCTTCTCTTCGTCCTTTTCAAGGCCATTACCGTTCAGATAGGCGTAGCCCAGACCGACGTGCGCATTCAGGTTGCCTTGCGCCATTGCCAGGCGGTACAGACGGACTGCCTCCACCGGGTCACGCTCAATACCGTCGCCGCGCATGATGTGCAACGCCAGGTTGTTCTGGCCCATGGACTCCCCCTTGGCCGCGGCGCTTTTATACCATTTGAGCCCCTCTGCCACATCCTTATCCACACCCTGGCCGTGGACATAGCTATAGCCAAGCGCTACCTGTGCTGCTGTATTACCCTGTTCGGCGGCCAGGCGAAACCATTTCACGGCTTGCCCCAGGTCCTTGGCGACGCCTGTGCCGCTGACAAGCGCCCTGCCATAGGCCAGCTGTGACGCCGGATCGCCGTTGGTGGCCTTCTCCAGCAGATCGGCTGGCATGGGGCGGACTTCCGAAACCACGGAAATGGTCGGCGCCAGGACAGGCTTCTCCGCGGCAGGCGTTGCTTTTGCCGTGCTGGCCTGCGCAAATGCCTGCAATGACACTGAGGTCAGCAGGCTCATCAATAAAATGGAATGCTTCATCTTGTACTCATATTCATCATGTCAGGAGGCGGCTTTTCGCCGACTTCATGCGCAGTTTGCGTAACTGTTTTGCCTGCACTCTTTGGCCTGCGCATCTGCCTTGGTAGTCTGCTGTCGATTCAGTTTTTTGGCCAGGCGATTCTTGTTTTTCAAGGCATCTGTGTGAGACGACTGGGCCGCCAGGGCAAACCACATATAGGCAACAGCCGCATCACGCTTAACACCCTGCCCGGCCTCATGGGCCAGACCAAGATTGAACATGGCATCGGCATCTGCCTTTGCGGCCGCCTGTTTGAACAGTTTGATCGCCTGCACCTGGTCTGCCGCCACACCCTCGCCCCTGCTATAGCGCAGTGCGAGATTATTTTGCGCGGCGGCATTGTCCTGCTCCGCTGCGCGCCTGAACCATTTAACGGCAGCTTCATAATCCTGCTTGATACCCTGGCCGTTGGCATAGCGAAGACCCAGGCTGTTTTGCGCACCGGCATGATTTTTATCAGCGGCAAGCCTGCTCCACTTCACGGCCTCAGCAAAGTCCTGACTTGCGCCACGGCCTTGCGCATACATCAGTCCCAGGTTGTACTGGGCCTGGGTATTGCCCTGCTCACCGGCGGCCAGGTACCACTTGAACGCCTCAGCCTCATCACGAGCCTGCCCCCTGCCTTCCATCAGCATGCCAGCCAGGTTGATCTGTGCGCTGACATTGCCTTTGGCGGCAGCCAGCCTGTAAAGTTTGAGTGCTTCGGCATCATTGGCAGGCAGGCCACGCCCCTGTTCATACATGGCGCCCAGACTGGCCTGCGCCAGCGTGTCACCTTTGGCGGCTGCCAGACGATACCATTTCAATGCTTCGGTCAGGTTCTCGGCAACGCCTACGCCTGTAGCATAAATACGGCCCAGGTTGGATTGCGCAGCGGCATTGCCCGAGGTGGCCGCCAGGCGATACCAGCGCAACGCATCCTCATCATCCTTGATCACACCCAGCCCCTTGGCATAGGCATAAGCCAGCGCCATTTGCGCCTGCGCATGGCTCTGCTCTGCCGCCAGGCGGAACCATGTTACGGCCTCACCAAAGTTCTGCCTCACCCCCAACGCCTGCTTGTGCATCAGGCCAATCTGGTATTGTGCCTCGGCATGCCCCTGCTCGGCAGCCAGCTTGTAGTTGCGCATGGCTTCAGCATAATCCTGCCTGACGCCTGTTCCATCCCTGTAAAGATTGGCCAGGCTGAAATAGGCAACCACATTCTTTTGCGCTGCGGCCTTGCGATACCAGGTCAGCGCATAGTTAACGTTCTTTTCCACTCCCCGGCCTTCGACAAACATCATGCCCAGGTTGGCCTGGGCACTGGCGTTGCCTTGTGCGGCAGCTTCCTTGATCCATTTGGCGGCCAAAGTGACATCGACCGGCACACCATTGCCGTTCAGGTACATCAAGCCAAGATTACTTTGTCCCAGCGCATCGCCCGCGCTGGCCGCCATGTTGAACCACTTGAAGGCTTCGGCATAATCCTGGTCAACTTCTTCACCGGCAAAATACAGTGAACCCAGCGAATTCTGCGCCCTGGCATTCCCCTTCTCGGCACTGCTCCGCAAGGCTTTGAGGGCATTTTCCCTGTTCTCATTCTTGGGAAGTATCTTTTGAAAGTCGATGCCGGATATCGTATTATCCGGCCTTGCCTGCGCACAGGCAGACTGGAGCAGCATCAGTACCGATGCCGCCAGCAAAATGTGTTTCATATTGTGTGATGTGAAATAAGTGGGCACCGCCAGTGCACATGCCCCTATTATGCGCGATAGCCCGCCCGCAGGCAAACCCGGTAAAGTCACAGTTGCCGGGCAAGCAGCCTATTTTGGCACAGCTACCTCAACCTCACCACTTGGGCGCGATCTGTTCCCCCGGCAGGATATCGTAAGGATAAGCCCAGCCGGGAATAGCGCGCAGACGGTCCAGCCAGGCGGCGATGTGGGGGTATTTGCTGGTGAAGGGATAAGCGCTTTCGTTTTCGGGATAGAACAGGTAGCCGCTCAGCGAAAAATCGGCAATGGTCGGCCCATCGCCCACCATGTATTGCCGTGTCGCCAGGTGTTTATCGACGATGCCAAAGGCATTGTCGATGCGGCCCAGCAGCCATGCCTGCACGGCCGGATCAGGTGCAGCGGGGCCAAAGGATTTGTTGAAGCGGTAGCTGGCAAAATAACTGGTGAATTTGTGGTTGTCGAACAGCAGCCAGCGCAGCACTTCGAGTTTTTCATCTTCATTCTTGCCGCCAAAAGCGCCATGTTTGCTGGCCAGGTAGCTGAGAATGACACCGGATTGCGTGAGCCTGCGTTCGCCGTCTTCGAGTATTGGTACTTCGCCCATTTCATTGGCCTGCTCGCGCCACTCAGGGTTGCGGGTTTCGCCCTGGAACATGTTCACATAGACAGATTCAAAAGGCTGGTTCAGCACACGCAGCATGAATGCCACCTTATACGCATTTCCGGACTGGCACAGGCTATACAGTTTATACATGACGCTTCCCCTTAGAAAATGAAATGGAAAAGCATCATAGCAACAAACCCGAGCACACGCTCAGACCCCAGTGTCAGCCATCGTCTTGAGAAACGCCTCGGTCTGCACATCTGCCGGATAAAACAGTTCCACGCATAGCTCGTGCAGGGTGATGTCGCGCGGGCTGCCGAAGGTGGTCAGGGTGGTGAACAGTGATAATGCCTGTCCGTGCAATTCCATCACGCAGGGTACTAGCAGAGCTGGTTCGCCATTTCCGCCATGGCTGCTGTTTTTCAGGGTTTGCACATTCGGGTAGGCGTGGATTTCTTCCACCAGGGCCATGATGGCGTCATCGCGGGCATTGAGCATCTGCCTTTGCAATATCTGCAGCAGGTAATTGCCCCACTCTTCAAAGTTTTTGGTGTGCGCGGCAAAACCCTGCGGGTGCAGGCTGGCGCGGAAGATGTTGAGGGGTGCTGCCAGCAACTCTGGCGGCAGCAGGCTCATCAGCCTGGCGGCGGCCTGGTTATGCAGGACTACGTTCCAGTGGCGGTCCAGGGCGACACCGGGGTAAGGGTCGTGGGTGTCGAGCAGGCGCTGCACGGCGGCACGCACCTGCACCATGTGGACAGAATCAAGCCCCTGCTCGGTGTAACGCGGCGCATAGCCGGCGGCTAGCAGCCAGGTGTTACGGGTACGCAGGGGTACGTCCAGCCGGGCGGCTATCTGCATCAACAATTCTGCGCTCGGCTTGGAACGGCCGGTTTCAACAAAGCTCAGGTGACGTGGTGAGATGTCAAGGTCCAGCGCCAGGTCCATCTGGCTTTGCCGGCGCAGGCTGCGCCATTCGCGTATGAGTGTACCGATGCCGGCTTGTGATGGGGCGGCTGGTGCTGCAGCCTCGCGATTGCTGAGGATAGTGAGGGTATGGCTCAATTGCGTGCTCCTGTAGATTGGCGATGTCATGGCGGGCGATAGCAATCGCCATATTCAAGCACATTATGGCCAGGTCCGTGTTGTGCCACCATTACCTCTGAGGTAATCGACTTGCTGCAAATGTGGAGCGAAACTGCAATCCCCACAACTGATTTGGAGAATGATCATGAATACCGCTACGACCGCTGTCAACACCGCTGCTCCTGCTTTTCCTCTCAGGAAAATCCTCTTGCTGGATGCCGCCACCTGCCTGCTGATGGGCTTGCTGTTGCTGGTGGCGGCTGATTTTCTGTCACCCATCCTGGGCTTGCCGGCCAACTTCCTGCTGGGTGCCGGCGCCAGCCTGATCCCCTGCTTTGCCCTGCTCTGGTTCATCAGCATCACCGGCAGCAAGACTAATCCACCGGCGGCCCTGGTGTGGCTGGTGATCTTCCTCAACGCAGACTGGGTCATCGCCAGCATATTGACGATGGAACTATGGTTTGAACCCAGCGCCCTGGGCATCGCCTTTATCGTCGCACAGGCGCTGACTGTGGTGGGCTTTATTGTGCTTGAATACCGTGGTCTGCGTGCACATGGGTGATGTCAGCCGGTGATGGCAAGGGGGCGCCATGTCTCTTGCCCTCTTCTACTGACCTCGTGCACAGACTGAAGCAAAGTATGGCATCATACTTGCCGCATTCACAAGAGCCCATGCCCGCAGATGAAACTAGCCGCCCTCAAAAAACACCTCGCCAGCTTTGCCGGCGCGCAGGAAAAACTGCATGCAGCACCCAGCAATGTGCTGGTGTATAGCGTGGGCGAGAAATTTTTTGCCTACTTCAAGACCAGCGAGCCGGAGCAATGGCGCTTCAGCATACGGGTGACGCCGGACCGTTTTCTGGAACTGACAGACACACCCGGCGTCAAACCGGCACGCTACATGGGCCGCTTTCACTGGGTGACCATCGTCCAGGTAGAAAAATTTCCCGATGACTATCTGCGCGAGCTGATCGACTATTCCTACCAGAAAGCCTTGTCAAGCCTGACCAGGAAAAAACGCGATGAGATCCTGACGGCAAGCGGCAAACCCTGACATCGTTTGCCTGTCTGAAACAACTGAGCATAAGCGTACGGCCTGCGAAGAAACACTTTACTTATACAAGGGCAGGTTCATGCTCACAGGCCGTATGTCAAGACGCAGGCTATGCACGGTGTAGCTTTCTGCACCGGATGCGCCAGAATAATAGCCCTGGCTTTCTGCCACTTTGCTGAAGCTGAATTCAAAACCCAGCTCAGGCTGCGCGTCCATGCCAAAAGCGAGACCGATTGCGCGTTCCTGCTTGCCATCCATCAAATGGAACATCAGGTCTGTAAGGACAGTATTAGCCAGGATATCAGGATAAAAACGCTGATCGCTCTGGTAAGCCTGGGTTTGACTGAGCTTGCCTGCCAGCTTGTCCGCTGCAGGCGTCAGCACCTTGCTGCGGAGGTTAAAACGATCGCCCCGGTCAAGATAGCTGATACGGGCATTGCTGATGTTGAAGTTCTTTTGCTTGTCATCTGTTGTCGCCTGGCTCAGGTCAAACAGGATAGCCCCCTTGTAACCGATCACTTCGACCTCGCCCTGGTTATTGACCACCATGGCGGTATTTTCATCGACACCCAGACCGAGCCTGTAATTCTTTTTCAGCATGACCGGCAACATGCGGGCGAAGCGGCCACGGATGATCAGGTGCTGGTCGATGAATACATCGGGGCCGATAAAGCCCAGGCCTGCCGCAATCTCCTTGCCGTCAGTGACGCCAAGCTTCAATGTAGGCAGCACAGGTTTGGCGTCATAAAACATGGTCGTGCTCATGATCGCTGCACCGGCGCTGCTGCCAGCGATGACGCCGCCGCGCTGATACAGCGCCCAGATCGCGTCCAGCATCGCCGTTCTGCTGCCATCAGGCCGGACCAGCGCCTCTATGATACGGCCCTGGTCACCACCGGTAAAATACACGCCGCTGGCATCTTTCAGCTTATCCAGCCATGCAGCATTGCTGACAATATCTTCTGGTTTGAATTGCGCATGCTTGACCGACAGGGGAATTAAAAAAGCCTGGGCCCCGTTCTGGTTCAGGGATTCCACTGCAAATGCCCCGGATTTTTCCGGGCTTCCCGCTGCCGCCGGGATGACGGCAATCTTCGCCCCCTTGCCACCTGCCTGTTGTACGATGCGTTGCCAGACCCCGGCATTATCCATACGCAAGGCGCCGCCTATAATGACGAGCGAACCTGTTGATTGTTGCGGGGAGGTGTCTTCTGCGTGAGAATTCATGGGTACTTGCCAGAGTAATATAGTCAGACAGCTTAGCAGACTACGTAATAGCGACCTGGTATTTTTCAGAGAAACTATCATTATTTTCATCCTGATTTTTTTATATTGTAAGCGATTCAATTCACTGCTACGGGCAGGAGTTTAAAAAAAGGGGACAAGCATCAGTCTTGTCCCCGAACGCGCTGCTTTGGAAGTGATTATTGATATTGCTTATTTAAAAGCATAGTTACCAGATATGTAGAAGAAGCGGCCACGCGGGTCGGTATAGCTGGGGTCGTAACCAGCGATGAAGCTATAGACCTGGTTAGAACGCGGTGGATTGCTGTCCAGCAGGTTCTTGATGCCGGCACGCAGGGTAAATGCCCTGCTGAATTTGTAGCTGCCACTTGCATCCCACAAAACATAGGCGGGCACATCGCGGGTACTGCCATCTGCCAGAGGGTTCTGGTCATGATAGCCCTGATAGTAAGTCTGCTGCAGCGTTGCTCCCCATGGGCCGCGGTCAAAGTCAAATGTCAGGGTATGCCTCCAGCGCTGTACGACCTGGGTGTCGGTATAGATGCCTACACCATTCACTTCCGGGCTGGCTGCGGTGTTGCGCGTCTTGTAGTCGATGACATAAGTACCGTTCAGGCTGACATTGAATTTACCGAGGCTGTTTTCTGGCAGCTTCCAGTTGACGTTGACATCGACACCTGAGGTTTTCAGCGAACCGATATTTTTCACCCTACCATCAACTGACAGGATAGGGCCGGGGATGCCGGGCAGGCTGGGGTCAGCCGCGCCACGTATCGCATAACCAGGATTGGATTTGGGGTCACTGAAGTAAGCGCCTTCATTGGCGAGCAAGGTGTCCGACTTTTCTATGCGCCAGTAGTCGAGAGATGCCGTCAGGCTGCGGCTGGGTTCAATGACGATGCCGGCAGAAAACTGCTTCGACGTTTCTGGCTTCAGGTTGGCCGTACCACCCTTGATCAGGTCCGGCTGTAAGCCGCAATAGTCGGGGTTCTTGGTATTGTCTATATTGCCTGTCTTGATACAGCCCAACGGGTCATTATAGATGCCGCTGGTCTGGCCTGTGCGTGCCGGTTCATTGATGTCCGCCAGACTGGGGGCGCGAAAACCTGCACTGTAAGAACTACGCACCACGACTTCTTTGGCAGGTGTCCAGCGCAGACCAAATTTTGGATTGGTGGTGCTGCCTACATCATTGTAGCTGTCATGACGCAAGGCAGCCTGGGCTTCGAGATTGCTGAGTATGGGTAAATTCAATTCGGCAAACAGCGCTTTGACAGTACGGCTGCCGCCATAAGCCGTCGCCGCACCATCGCCGCGTATCTCGCCAGCGGCCAGCAAGGCGGAAGGAGTGAACTCCAGTTTTTCACGACGGTACTCAGCACCAATCGCCAGACCGGCATTACCGCCCCCCATGGCAAATAACTCGCGTGAAGCCTTGATGTCAAAGGCGTCGGTGGTAGCTCTGGACTGGCGCGCAGCATCGCTGATTTTTGCTGCATTCAGCAGATTCGTACCTTCGGTTCCCGATGGACCAAAAGGATTGATTTTTCCAGTCAGGAAGGCACTGTCAAATGCCGACGTCCTGACATAGCCATCGACATACTTATCATCCACCTTACTGACACTATGATTCAAGGCAGTATCATAATCCCAGCCGGCAATCGTGCCTTTGGCACCAACTATAAGGCGCTGCGCAAGCGCACTCACTTCATTAGTGCGCGGGCCCGCCGCACTGAGGCGCAGGCCGACACGCAAAGGTGTCTTGTTGGTAGCAATGAGGTCATTCGGATAGTAAGCACCCGTCACCGGGTAATTGAGATTACTGACCGTCAGCGGGCTGATGCGGTAAGTGGTTTTGGTGTCGCTATGCAGTATTTCTGCAAACAGGGTGTTGTCCGCATCAATGGCAAACTGGGCACGGCCCAGCAGGGAGGCGCGCTGGGATTCTGGGAAAATCTCAGTATCATGCATGTAGTCATACAGACAGGCTTTACTGCCGACAAAACTATCTGCCGCAAACACCGTGGCGGGTGGGTTGCAATTTGGCGCGCTGGGGTTCAGGCGCGAACCGGTAGCTCCACCGCTGGCCGTGGTACGGCGTACATTCGCCGGAAAAGTGTTGGAGCTGCCTACATCGAGATTGATGTCCGGCTGATAGGCTGATCCTATCCATGAACGCTGGGTCGAGCGCAAGCTACCGGTGTTCTGGAAATTCGCTACCCCCATGAGGTTGTACCGGTCCTGACTCAGGCTGCCTATGCCACCCGACAGGCTGATGATTTTTTTGTCTGCACCGCCGTGCTGGGTATTGCCGATATAGGCAGATACTTCACTCCCCTGGTAATCCGGGCGTGTAATGAAGTTGATGACGCCGCCTATGGCATCTGCGCCATAGATGGCAGATGCTCCATCTTTCAGTACTTCAACGCGTTGTATGGCGGCAGAAGGAATGGAATTCAAATCCACACCAGAAGATGTGCCAGGTGAGGCAAAATTGGCGAGGCGACGACCATTGAGCAGGATCAGGGTTGACGACACGCCTATGCCACGCAGGTTGGCGCCATTGAAACCGCGCTGCGTACCACCATTATCGCTGAAGCTGGCGCCATCGGTCAGGCCCGCCGTGCTGGCAGATACCTTGCTCAATAATTCAGCAGCTGTGGTGACGCCTGATTTTTCTATCGATTCGCGACTGATTATTTGCACAGGCAAGGCAGTCTCTGCATCAATACGCTTGATCGATGAACCGGTAATTTCCACACGCTGTGGTTTGCCGGGGTCATTGTCAGTCTGCGCCCATGTGCTTTGCGTACTCATCCCCAACATCGCCATGACGCTCAATGCAGACCAGGTTGCGACAGCCAGTTTCTTGGGTATGGGCTGACGTATTTGCTTTTTCGTTGCCATTGCCTTGCTCTCCTCAGGTTTTACAGAAATTTTAAAAAAAGCATCCCCCTCAGTCACTCCGGAGAGTGACCGTGATTCGCTTATTTTGTTTATTTACTTCTTGGGTTTATTGTTATCCGGCTGTGTATATTTGACGTTGTTGTCAACGCTATGCAAAAAGGCTGATATGGCTTCGGTCAGGCGCATGGCCTTTTCCACATTCTTTTTATTCGACACCATCATGCTACTGACCAGGGCTTCGATCACTGCAATCGCTGCACTGGCACTGCTGGGCAAGACACCATGGGTGCTCGGTGCCAGCAACAGGTAATTACCCAGTTGGGCGATCGGTGAGGCGGGTGAATCGGTGATGGTGACGATGCACGCTCCGTGATCACGCACGAACTGTGTGAGCTTGATGACATCGAGCGCATAGCGCGGGAAAGAAATAACGATGAGCACATCTTTGTCAGTAATATTTGCCAGATGACCAGCCGCCACTTCAGTGCCGCCATAACCGACCACTTCCACCACATGAGAGCAGAAGGGCTGCAAATGCAGCGCCAGCATGCCAGCCAGATGTGCACTAAGGCCAAAACCCATGACATACACAGTATTGGCCTTGGCGATGTGGCCGACGATCTGGTGCAGACTCTGCTCGGGCATGCCCTGGTTTGCCGCATCGATATTGGCAGC
This sequence comes from Undibacterium paludis, assembly GCF_022568815.1. Classification (GTDB taxonomy): domain Bacteria; phylum Pseudomonadota; class Gammaproteobacteria; order Burkholderiales; family Burkholderiaceae_D; genus Undibacterium. The sequence continues at coordinate 37,896 of NZ_JAKZHX010000020.1, forward strand.
GGCAAATTGCATGCTGGTGTGGGCGGGTGACGGTGCGCTCTTCCTGGCTTCTATGGTGTTGCGCAGCTTCTCTACCGGCTGAAAAACTGCCTGCACCACTTCCGCGATCTGGTTTCGCAAACCGGCATAGTTATTAAAACCCATGTCACGCGCAAAACGGCTGATCGTGGCTGTTGACACATCACATTGTTCGGCCAGGTCTTCTATACCCAATGCCGTCACCTTGACCTGATTGCGCAAGAGAAAATTGGCAATGCGCTTATAGGATGCCGATCCCTCCTGCAAAACCAGCATCAGTGATTCACCCAGCGTGGATTTGGCAAAGACCATTTCTGGCGAGGCAGAGTCAACAGGGGTATTTAATTTCTTCATATGCATCAATCAGTAAAGCATTCAATAAAACTTTTTTCGATGAATGAACTGTAGACCTGTTTAAAAATATTTTCAATACTATTTGTCGTTTTATTTTCATAAATGTAGAATATGTAAAAAATCATTCATTACTTGCACAGAGTACAGATGCGGCGAAGTGTTGTTTTTGTGCTCCTGCGCAAGCGATCGCCAGAACAGTGTCCGGTTGAATTTTGAGTGATCCTGGCAACATTCATGTAAATTCAGAATCGGCTTTCGATTTTGCTCCCCTCATTACCATCGAAGAAAAGAGTTTTTTATGCAGATAAAACGTCATGCCTTGCCAGATATCAGTAGCGGTACAGTGCGCGAATTGCACAGTTTTCATTACGGCACCCCTGGTCTTGGACGCAAGGTGTATATACAGTCGTCTTTGCATGCAGATGAAATACCCGGCATGCTTGTCAATCATTACCTGCGCGAGATGCTGGAGCAGTATGAAAACAGGGCGGCGATTGCCGCTGAAATCGTGCTGGTTCCTGTAGCGAACCCCATAGGGCTGGCACAAGAAGTACAGGGCATGGCTTTTGGCCGCTTTGACCTGGCGACTGGCATCAATTTCAACCGTGGCTATCGTCACCTGACACCACGCATATTGCCTTTGCTGGAAGACAGACTGGGTGCAGATGCAAAAGAAAATGTGAAACTGATACGCCAGCAGGCATTGGCCGTGCTACAGGCATGGCAGCCAGAAACGGCAACAGAGCAGCAAAAAAAAATCCTGCAAACCCTGGCAGTAGATGCAGACCTTGTGCTGGACCTGCATTGTGACAACCAGGCCGTCATGCATTTATATACTGGCACGCCGCTGGCACAAGACTGTATGCCGCTGGCCGCTTACCTCGGTGCGCAAGCAGTGCTGGTATCTGTCCTGTCGGGTGATGATCCATTTGATGAATCCTGTTCGCGGCACTGGTGGGAACTGGCGCAGCACTTTGGTCAGACGACGCCTGTCCCAAACGCCTGCCTGGCGATCACTATCGAATTGCGTGGCGAAACTGAAGTCAGTCATGAACTGGCCCGGGCAGATGCCTCATCCATCATTCATTTTCTCCAGCATGCAGGCTACCTCAGGGGGAAGGCTCCCTCTTTGCCTGCTGCCGTATGTCAGCCTACTCCACTCGAAGGTGTGGAACCCTTGCGGGCCCCGCATGCCGGCATACTTGTATTCACCAAAGCGGCTGGTGAACACGTTGAGGCGGGTGAACGTGTGGCAGACATTGTTGATCCCGTCAGTGCGCAGGTGACACCAGTATTGGCGACCGTATCAGGCATTCTGTTTGCGCGTGTCGCCCGACGCTATGCCACACATGGCATGCGTATCGCCAAGATCGCCGGCCCTGTTGCCTATCGCAGCGGTAATTTACTGTCTTTATGACCAGGAGTGCGTCATGCTGAAACAAATCAGATTGCCAAATACCTTTGTCTTGCTGTTTTCATTGCTGGCGTTGATTGCATTTGCCACCTGGCTGGTTCCAGGCGGCAAATATGATACCCACTTAGTCAATGGCAAGACACTGATAGATCCAGCCAGTTTCCATTACATCACCAGCAATCCACAAGGTGCTGTGGCCCTGATGATGGCGCCGATCAAGGGCTTTGTTGAGGCAGCATTGATCATCGGTTTTGTACTCATCGTTGGTGGTGCTTTTGCGGTCTTGCAAAAGACCGAGGCGATTGATGCCATGATCAAGTCCGTGGCCAGGGCGCATACACATTCCCGTGTCGTCAGGGCCGGCATTATTCCCTTATTTGTCGCCCTGTTTTCCCTGGGCGGGGCAACCTTTGGCATGGCAGAAGAAGCCATACCTTTTGTCATGATTTTTATCCCGCTGGCGCTGGCACTTGGCTATGACTCAGTGGTGGGCGTGTCTATCCCATTTATCGGATCGCAAGTCGGCTTTGCTGCGGCATTTTTGAACCCCTTCAATGTAGGTATTGCCCAGGGTATTGCTGGTGTGCCGCTATTTTCCGGCATAGGTTTCCGACTTGTTTCATGGTTGCTGGCGACACTGCTCACTATCGCTTTTCTTAGCTGGTATGCCGCACGCATCAAGAGCAATCCCTTGCTTAGTCCTACATTTGAGATTGATGAGGATAAACGAAAAAATCTCAAAATCGATGAATTCACCAGTTTTACTGGCATGACGTCGACGCACAAAACCGTGCTCTTGATGTTTCTGTTGACGCTGATCGCCATGGTGGCAGGCGTGGTCAAATATAGCTGGTATATAGAAGAAATAGCAGCACTATTCCTGGTCATGGCTATCCTCGTGGGTGTAGTGGGCAAGCTCAATGCCGACAGCTTTGTAGAAGCCTTCATGCAAGGCGCCAAAGACCTGGTGACCACCGCCCTGGTGATTGCCCTGGCGCGTGGCACCATGATACTGGCACGTGATGCCAACATCATCGATACCATGTTGAATTTCCTGATGCCTTTCGTGCAGTCCTCACATCCCGTCTTCGCGGCACACAAGATGTTTGTGATCCAGTCTGTCATCAACTTCTTCATTCATTCCGGCAGTGGGCAGGCAGCATTGACCATGCCCATCATGGCCCCCCTGTCCGATTTGGTTGGGGTAACCCGGCAGACTGCAATACTGGCGTTTCAGTTTGGTGAATTGACGACGCCGATGATACCGACATCCGGCATTACGGTTGGCGTGCTGGCGCTGGCACGCATACCGTGGGCGACATGGGCGAAGTGGATGGTACCCTTGCAGTTGCTGTACTTCATGCTCGCACTGGGTTTGCTGTCATTGTCTTGCATGATCAGTTGGTAAGGCAGGCAGTGAAAATTATTTATTTTCATCTGCCAGCAATTGCTCCAGCCGCTTGGGGTAATTATTGAGGAAGTCACGGGTCACAGCAAAGTGTTCCGTGTCTTCATAACTGGTTTCGGTGATGCCGCTGCCATCAAACTGGTAGATTTTCGCATGCGGGTATGACAACAGTATCGGTGAATGCGTGGCGATGATGAATTGCGAGCCGTCCTGCGCCAGTTGATGGATGGCATTGAGGGCGGCAAGTTGACGGTTAGGTGACAGCGCTGCTTCAGGTTCATCCATCAGGTAGAGGCCATTGCCTTCCAGCTTGTTCGTCAGCAGCGCCATGAAAGATTCGCCGTGCGAGCGCGTATGCAGCGAACCGCCATAACCTCCCAGATAGCCAACCTCATCCATGTAGGTGGCGACGTTGAAGAAACTCTCTGCCCGCAAAAAGTAACCATCGCGCGGCTTCTTGAAACTTTTGGACAGTCTCAGATTCTGGTGCAGCGACGATACTGATTCTGTGGTGCGGTAAGCGACATTTTTCGTGCCGCCTTCCTGACCGTAACCGAGGGCCATGGCGATGGCTTCAAGCACTGTCGATTTACCGGCGCCGTTTTCGCCGACGAAAAAGGTCACGTCGGCATGAAAGTCCAGCGTATCCAGTTCCCTGACTGCCGGGATATGGTAAGGGTAGCTGTCAAAATCGATGACAGCATCGTCACGCAGGCTGATGCGTTGCAGGTAGGGTTTGGCGGACAGGCTCACGGTCAGTCGGGCGTTTTTTTGGACAGGGCAATGAATATGCCACATGCTGCCACGAAACTCTAGCTGTTTTTCCGGCGACACCCAATAGCCGGTCAGGACAACATACGACGCCGGCCATTTTCACTATGTGACAATGACCGAAGTGAAAAAACCTATGACTCTCTGCGCCAACTGATCGCATGTTTCAGTCAGAAAACGCCGCCAGGGCTCAACAGAAAAAGCGTGATGAAATTGTTGACTGGAACCGGTTCTGTGATGCCAACATGCCGGTCCGTTGTGTAGTCGGCCCTTGCAGGCCCAAGCCTGGGCCTCGATATCCGCTGGGTGATTCGGTTTTACTTGTCTACTTCCCTGGTCAACATTTCCCAGGAAGGTTGTGAAGTACCATCGGTACTTGCCGTCACCTTGCCTGCATTGAATTTCAGCGCAGTTTCAGCAGTTTTGCTGAATTCGATGGACTTGACCTTGCACATGGCTTTTTTTGTTGCGGCATCGGAGCAATAAGATCCGACGTTGTCCTTGATCGTTGATGCAAAATACTTGATCTTGAACATGTCGTCTTTTGACTGAAAGCTGTCTTGTTTTACGTCAAATTTTACGTCACAACCGCAAGATTTCTTGAATGCAGCTGTTGCTTCCTTGACGGCAGGTTCTACCTCCGCTGCCATGAAATCACGTTCAGCTTTACCAGCCCATGCAGCAAGCGGCAAACACAATAGAATGCCAGCCAATTTAAAAATTTTCATACTGATCCCTCGTTGGTGAATGATATGCCGTCACACCAGTAAAGTTATCCGCAGATGGGCAGAAAACCATCGTTGAGGATTCGTTTTTAAACTGCTGTCAGACATGATGTGAGGCTTGACATCTTAAGCAATGCAGCGGCTTGAAAGATATAAATGCTGTAACAATCTGTTTTGTTACTCAAGGGAAGGAAGAGGCCTGCAGTTTTCTGCCGGACAAAAAAAACAATCCGAAATTCGCTATCAGTCGGAAAGAGTGGATGCAATTTTGCAGGCCGGAGCATGACCAGGCAGGGCTTCTCCATTCAAATGCCGGTAAGATGTGGCAACAACTAAAATCAGCAAAAATCAGCAAGTAAGCAGGTAAACTTCCGTGCTGTCTGGTTTTTCAGGGAATTTTATTACTGTGAAAATTCCCTTACAACACCGGTAACAGCCTTCGTCACAGTCTGTTACATCATTCGTGTATTGACGGTGACTCCGTCATTCGCATTCTCATTATTCTCATGTCGGCGACACCTGCCTGCGCAGCCGACGGTCGCACCACCAGCCATACATGACCCGCAGGTTAAGCAGCGTCAGCAGGCTCCAGCAGGCCGTGGCGATCAGCCCGCCGGTTTCCGGATTACCCCACAAGAACACCCAGATGAACAGGGCAAATGCAGCGGGCAGGGCAGCTACCGTCGTGCTGATGATTTGCGTCTTTTCTTTTGCCGCCAACAAGGCGGTGGGTAAAAAGAAGGTCAGGGCCAACAACAGCAAGTCCTTCAGGCCCGACGGCAATTCATCTGTCTGCAATTGCTTCCAGGCCTGCTCTGTCAGTTTATAGGGATAGAGGTAACCATCAACATAGGTGTCTGTCCCCTGTTTTTTTACCTGCGCCGTGACGGCAGCCTGCTCAGGTGCACGTTTCTCTTTGGCAGACTCACATCTGGACAAAGGCAAGACAAAACACAGTAAAAGCAGAACAGAAGCGACCTTCCTGATCAATTGCTGATAATTCATGCGCATTCACTTCATGCATGGATTTCAGGGCTTGATGTAGGCATAACCTTGCTGCTGGCGTCTGATCAACTGCGATACACCGGCCTCGACATAACCAAGATTGTCGAGCATGTCGGCCTTGCTGATCTTTTGTGCACGCATGGTGTTTTCACAGATGACCACTTGCGCCCCCTGCTTGATCACTTCATCAATGCGGCTCGCCGATGGTGACTCCAGCTTGAACATGTCTATACCGGGGCCGTAGGCAACGATTTCAACATCGACGTTATCCCTGCCCAGGTCCTTGATGACGTTCTTGACGTTATTCAAGGTCAGGTCCCATTTCTTGCTGTCACTGTCACTAACCTGGAAGACAACCCTGGATTTTTTAACCACCTGCGCCTTTGCATCCTGCTGCGCCATGACGCCAGCCGGCGCCATCATGGCCGCCAGCCCCAAGCCCAGCGCCAGTGCGGACAGACGGACATAGTGTGAAAACTGTCTCATTGCTTTTCTCCAAATTGATACGTTGTCGTGTCTCTCCCTTAACAATAGCAGATTTATAGCCTTTCTGATCTTGAAAGCACGAGTCATCATCTTCGACACCTTGCAAAAAGGCTAAGCTGCTTGTAAGAAATGTTAAAAATGATTGCATGCAACTTCGCTTCTGGATTAGAGTTATCGTTTCCGCAAGTCAGCACGCGCCGTATCGGAATGCTTTCCATTACTAAAATTGCGGGCATGCTTGCGGTCCTGCATAAAATTTATGCAACACAGATGACCAACAGCTTCCTGGACTACGCCTATGAAAAGAATTTTCTCGATTGCAGTTTGTGCCCTGGCCGTCATGTCAGCCCAGACCCAGGCGCAAAATACATTCAGCCTGTATGTCAGTGAAGGTACATCGGGTGGTCTTGACGCCGCCCAGGTGCTTGATAAATATTCCGGCCTGGCAGAAGTGATGAGCAAGGCTCTTGGTAAAAAAGTTAATGTGGTAGTCGCACGTGAATTTGCCCAGCTTGAAGAAGGCATGAAGTCAGGCAAGATGGATTTTGTGATTGCCCGCCCCAGTGATTATCCGGCGCGCGGCGTGCGTGACTACAAATATCAACTGGTGTCGACATCAAAACCCGACGGTCAGTGCCTGCTCATTGTTCCCAAGGCTTCGCCACTGAAAAATATCAGCGACGTCAAAGGCAAACGGATTACCCTGCCCGAAAAAATCTCTTACATGTCGAAATTCTGCTCGGCAGAATTGACACATAATGGTTTCAACCTGGCGACAGAAAAAGTCCAGTACACGAAAGAACAGGGTGCAGTCCTGTTCTATCTCGATAACCAGCTCTCCGATGTCGGTGGCGTTGCTTCGTATTCGGGCGTAGCCAAGAACCTGGAAAAAACCGGCCAGCGTGTCATCCACAGCAGTCAGCCCCAGCCTTACCAGCCTCTGATCGCCCATCCCAAAATCACAACCGCACAAATCCAGGCGCTGAAAAAAGAACTGGGACAACTCGATGAAACGGAATCGGGCAAGGTCATTCTCAAACAGTTGGGCATCAAGGAATTCGATACCGGCAACAATGAACAGCGCCTGCGTGATTTGTTGAAGTGGCTGGGCTGAGATAGCCGATTTGGAAGAACCCGATTGATCTGGTTGCCGCACCACGGTTACCAAACCAGATTTACCAAACCACATGAGACAATAAACGGGCAAAAAGCTCACAACAAACGGACACAAAAAAGACAAAACCTGCACGATGCAGGTTTTGTCGTCATACTGCTACAGTCCACCAGCTACGGCAGCCGCCTGTCAGAAAAACCACAGACAGCGTCACTGCATCAGCGATATTCCAGCGCCACTTCCCTAGCCATTGGCACTGTCGACATCGGCACTGCTGACATCGGCACTGATGGCAGTGTCGGGACAGTCAGTATCTTCTGCGGAATGCGCCGCACAGCCAGTGTGCGCGGTTCTGCGCGTTCCACCACAATATTCCAGCGACGCAAGTAATTCGTCACCGAACGTATATGTATGCGCACGCCGATCTGTTCGTTGATCAGTTGGGCTACGGCCGGACGACTCCACTCAGGGAAATCGAGGTTCAACTCTTGCGGCGTCTTTTCACGTATCAGGTCCTGTATCTGCGCTTCCTGTTCCTGGCTGAGGGAGCGCCCTTCACCGGCGCGGCGACCACGCCTGTGTGGCAGGATGGCATCTGCCCCCTCGGCCTGGTAACGGGCGATGATCATGCAGACTGCCGTGTAGCTGAGTCCCAGGTCACGGGCGATATGTACCTTCTTGGTACCACACTGATGCGCCAGCACAACCTGGCGTCGCCGTTCATATTGCTCCAGCGCACTCAGGCTGCGCGCATCTTCTTTTTCTGTTGTTCGTGGCACCTGTATTGGCTGGGCTGCCTGAATTGCCTGAATTTCCTGTACTGCCAGTATTTGAGTTTCCATGGTCATATTCATCCCGCATTTTGTAGGCTGACATCGTCAGCAGGTTGATGTGGTGAATATAGGCCATTTACGGGCTTTCGTGCCCCATACTAAAGTATGATCGCAGCCCGCCAGGCCGGGATTCTCTCAATTGCCCGTACAGGCAAACCAGCAATGACTGCCTGGCATTACCTTTGGCGCAGACAGACAAAACGGATGACGGCCTTGTCTGCGCCGGCAATTGCAATAGCACCAGCAGCAACACTGCCAGGCCAAAAATAAGCGGACGCATGACAATCTTCGTCCTGCGCTCAGACGGCACGACCAGCAGGAAAGACCGCTGTTGCCCGCACCAGCCGCTGCCAACGCCACTGCGCCACCAGGACCGTTCCCGCAAGCAAGCCGCCGCAGATCATCCCTGCCGTGAACTGCGGATAATTGATATGCAGGCCTATCAACAACAGGGCCAGCACCAGTGGCAGACAGAATGCCGTCAGCAGGGCCGTTTCATATTGACTCTTCATGGCAGCACTGTTCTTGAGTATCATCACCGCCAAAGGCAAGAGGCAAAAACAGGCGATCAGGCAATTTCCCGTCATCTGGCTGCTGAATGGCGACCAGTACAGCACAGCAACAGTCACTGCCAGCGTTGCCAGCCACAAACCGAGGAACTGACGCAACAAAAAAGACATCAGCGTGCGCGTCTGCTGCTGCGGATCTGGCAAGACCGGCACCAGGCATAACAGGGCCTGTTCTACCCTGGTCTGATAAAGCGAAGCCCTGGTGGTACTGACGAAAATGAATGGCAGCATGAGAAAAGCCATCAAGGTCACAAAATAAGGCATGCTCTGGTCATCTGCGCCACCCTTCCCTTTCTGATCCAGGAAGAACAGAAAGTACAGGATCAGAACCGGTATCATGACGCCGACCATCAGAAAACTGTTCAGCCAGTGCACCTGCGGACCAAGGGCAAAAGGCAGCAATCCGGCGAGCTGATCCCGCGATTTTTCTGCCACCGCCATACCACGCCGCCAAAAATAATTGTACAGATTAAAACCTTGCCAGATCTTTTGCCCTGGCTGCATGTTGTCACCGCTGAGCTGGCCGCGCATCTTGTGCAGGGCTTTCTGATGTTCGAAATGAGCATCGCCATGCAAACCAAACGCCCATGACAACACGGCCGCAATCAGGGCCAGGCCCAGCATGGCAACCAGAACAGGCGAAGTCCACAAAGCCAGACTCTGCCACTTCAGATATTCGTCCACCATCGGGCTGGCAGGCAGGAACAATGCCAGCAGCGTCAACAGCCATTTGCTGCGCAGCGAAGCAACATAGGCAAGCAATACCAGCACACTCAAAAACCAGGTCCTGGCAGAAAAACCGTCATTGCCAAAACTGAAGGCAAAGGCTATTGCCAGAGGCAATAGTACGCAGGGCAAGGCCAGGGCAGCAAGCATGCGTGATTTGATACCAGGCACCAGCCCGGCGTTGGCGGGGGAATGCTGCAAGAGCATCATGGGCACCAGTGTCACGAACCAGACAAGCAGCAACAAACTCAGTGAAGCGGCCAGACCAATGACCAGCGCCAGCGGCAATTTGTCCCACTGGTTCTTGATTGCCATGATGGGTAGAAAGATCGCAGGCGGTGTCAACAGCACCAGACTCAGTGCTATCCACAGGCTTTTACGGCTGGCCGAATTAATGCGCGCAAAAATCGGCTGCATCCATATATCAAAAATTGTTTTTATCATCTCAGTGTCCTCGACTGCAAAGCTGATACAGGTATCTGTAGAACAGGTGTAAGCAAAATCACTCGGTCATTTCTATGAACAGATCTTCCAGCCCCAGTTTTTCCAGACGCAGGTCCTGGCGCTCCTGTAACTGATGCAATTGTTCTTCACTGAATTGCGCCAGCATCTTGTGTTTGTCGGCAGAGTTCTTTTGTGCCGGACGGTGCAGGGTTTTCACCGGCTGCAATTGATTCAGCACTTCTGGCCTGGCGCTGACACGTACCGTACTGTCCATCATTTCATCAAGCGCTTGCTGATGGGTGATGCGGCCCTGGTTCAGGAAGGCGACATCCATGGCAACCCTTTCCAGGTCAGACAGGATGTGGGTGGAGAAGACAATGGTTGTCTGTTTTTCGATAACGTTGTCGATCAGCTCGCACAGGAATGCGCGACGTCCTGCCGGGTCCAGGCTCGATACCGGCTCATCCAGGATCAGCAATTCAGGTTCATGCGCCAGAGCGCGGATGATGGACAATCGCTGCTTTTGTCCTACCGACAGTTTGCTGATGGCTTTGTCGAACGGCAGTTCCCAGGCCTGCATGAGTGCATGCACCTTGCCATCATTCCAGCGTGGGTACAGATGACGGAAATAAGCCAGCATCTGTCTGGCCGTCAGCTAGTCAAACAGTTCGCTGCGTTGTGGCACATAACCGATTTTTTCACGTGTCTGCACGCTGAGCTTGCCCGCTACTTCACCATACATGACAGTCGTACCACCATCTATGTCGCGCAAACCCAGCAGGCACTCTATCAATGTCGACTTGCCCGCCCCATTGCGGCCCAAGAGGCCGACAATGCTGCCGGGGGTGATTTGCCAGTTCAAGTCCTTAAGTACTGACTGTCCATCAAAAGACTTGTTCAGGCCAGTAATGTGTACAGGGACTTGTGTTGCTGATTGCGTTTGCATGCTTATTTTCCTTTAAGAATACTGGTCAGCAGTGTGATCACTGCCCTGGGTTCCAATTCCAGCTGGCGCGCTTCGAGCGCGATGCGTTCCAGGCCCGGACGCAACAACTCCAGCCGGCTCTCCAGATCAGAACTGCCTTGCGCCTGGGAGGCGACCTCCATACCCAGTCCGCGGCGTCTTACCAGCAAGCCCTCTGCTTCAAGCATGCTGTAGGCCTTGGACACCGTCATGGGGTTCACGCCCAGGGCACTGGCGACTTCACGTACCGATGGCATGGCGTCGCCCGCTGCAACCTGCCGGCCGGCCAGCAAGCGGCGCAGCTGCTCTATCAGTTGCCGGTAAATAGGCTCACTGGTCCCGGTATTGACCTGGAAAAGATCGGGACTCAATTGCCGCTGATTTTCCGGTGGACTCATCGTATGCATTCCATCGTTACCTCCTTTTGGTCAACTAATACACTTAACGCAACGTGTATTAATATAGTAATACACTAAAATTACGATAACAAGCTTTTTGTCAAAAAATCTGCGGGACCCGTTTTTTGCAACACAGGATAAAATACTGGCAACAGGCGTCATGACAAGTCGGGGACTATTGAAAGAGCATGCAAACAAATATCAGCGAAGAAAGCGCAGCCGTGCAACATGCCGCCGCAATGCTGTGGCAGCGTCGCATCAACGGCACCCAGGGGTCTGGCTTGCCTGACCGTTGCCGTCCCACGTCATTGCCGGCAGCGTTTGCCATCCAGTGCGAACTGAGCCGTCTGAATCCACAAAAAATCGCTGCATGGAAATGCGGCATGCCGGCCGAAGACAAATGGGTGCTGGCCCCCATTTATGCAGAAACTGTGCATGATGCAGACAGCCACCACCTTCATCCCGTCTTCAGCAGAAACGGCAAGCTGAAAATAGAGCCCGAATTTGCCTATGTGATGGCACGGAGCCTGCCTGCGCGCCTGACGCCCTACACCATTGCCGAAGTGGACGACGCCGTAGCCTGCACCCGCCTTGCGCTGGAACTGATTGATACACGCTATGCACAGCCTGAACAGCGCAGTTTCCTCGAGCACCTGGCAGATGGCTTGTTCAATCAGGGTTTGTTACTGGGCCCGGTCTTTGATGACACGGCAGACATCGCCGATGGTGTGCCCATTGAGCTTGCACAGGATCAGGTGACCGTCAAATCCACAGGCTGGCACCCCGCCGGCAATCCACGTCTGCCCCTGTATTGGCTGGCTGAGTTTTTGCGCAGCCAGGGCATGGGGCTGGAGGCTGGTCAGGCTATTATTACCGGTTCGTTTGCCGGCAGCCCAGAGGTCAATATCCATACTCCGGTAGAAGTCAGCTTCGGTCATCTGGGCAAGATACGGGCCGGATTTGAAAGCAGATAAGATCGCGGCAATGACAGTCATATCCATCACGCCACCAGCACCGGCGCCGCGCGGTCTGCCAGAAGTTGTGGGCCTGTTCAGTCCGCGCATCACCTTGCAAACCCTCCACCGAGGCGACGGTTTGCTTGGCATGAAACCGAGTGGTGATTTCGGGCCACGCGGCGGCAGCGTCACCGTGGCCGAGATAGACTGGCTTTATCAAACGGAATGCGGCCTGCGCTGGCAGACTCCGGCCCCAACGGCACTGCTCAACCGCCGCCCGCATTCCACCCAGTTGCTGCATGATGCACAGGGCAAACCCGTCAGCCTCTTGCGTGACCTGGGGGCCGAAGCCGATGCCCTCGACAAGGTCTGGGACATCAGTCTGCAACCCTTGCCTGCTGCGAGCCTGCAATGGCGCACAGCCGATAATGCAGCCAGTTTCGGCCCTTTATGGAGCCTGGTGCAAGAAGGATTTTTTGCCGATTTCTGGGCTGATCAGTTACCGCTCTTGCAGCAGCTCGGCTGGCAGATCGTGGTGCGGCCCGGCTTTGCCCATGAGAGCGTGCCTGTCGATGCCTGGCATCTGATCATTGCCGAAGACAGTGGTGAAATCCTGGGCCGTCAGGTGGCAGCACGCATGCGCGGTCGAGAAGAAATCATACAGCCGCTGGGCCTGCCCGCGCGTGAAGGCTCATGGATGTTGAGCCTGGGCATAGAAATCGAAGGCGAGATGCTGGACCTGGTGCCCATGCTGGCCAACCTGCTCAAGCGCGACGCGCGCTGGCTCAATGCCAGGCAGGTCAGGCAGATTGACGACATGGCCGTGATACAGTTGCGCGCCCCTGGCGGCAGGCGTATTGATGCGCTGGCAGCGCCGCTGAAAGCCATCGTTATGCACATGCTCGACATGCTGACCGACAGGCCGGAAACCGCCAGCCCGATACCATTGTCCGGCTGGGACAACCACCGGCTAGAAGCATTACGCCTGAGCCTGCTTGACACCCAGGCGACACGTGCCGGTGTACATGGTGGCTGGCAATTGCAGGGCGACGCCGGTCTGCGTCAGCTGGCAAAACGTTTGCAGGCAGCTGGTGAACCGCGCGCCAATGCCGCACCGGCAGGCCTGGGCATCAGCTTGCGTCCCTACCAGCTGCATGGCGTGGCCTGGCTGCAATACTTGCGTGAGCAACACCTGGCCGGCATACTGGCCGACGACATGGGCCTGGGCAAGACCGCGCAAGTCCTCACCCATCTGCTGATAGAAAAGCAGCAAGGCCGGCTCGACAGACCCGCCCTGATCGTGCTGCCGACTTCTCTGCTGTTCAACTGGCAGGCTGAAGCCCAACGCATCACACCTGAGCTGCACCTGCTGAGCCTGCAAGGGCCGGACCGGGCCGACCTGTTTGCGGCGATTGCACAAGCCGATATGGTGCTGACCAGTTACCCCTTGTTGTGGCGCGACCTCGATGTGCTGGCGGCACGGCAGTTCCACATGTTGATCCTGGATGAGGCGCAGACCGTCAAGAATGCAGCGAGCCGCAGCGCCGATGCCGTGCGCCGCATACAAGCCAGACACAGGCTCTGCATGACAGGCACGCCGCTGGAAAACAATCTCGGTGAATTGTGGACGCAGTTTGATTTTCTGATGCCGGGCTTTCTGGGTGACATGCGCAGCTTTGCACGGCTGTGGCGCAAACCCATCGAAGTCAATGGGGAAACCCTGCGGGCGCAATTACTGGCGCAAAAAGTACGCCCCTTCATCCTGCGGCGGCGCAAGGATGACGTAGCCAGCGAGTTGCCACCACGCACCGAAGTCATCAAGCGCTTGCGCCTGCAAGGTAAACAGCGTGAATTGTATGAAAGCGTGCGTGTCGCCGCCGATGAGCAGGTACGCCGCATCCTGCAGCGCAAGGGTTTTGACGGTGCGCAGATCAGCATACTCGATGCCTTGCTGAAACTGCGCCAGGTCTGCTGCGACCCGCACTTACTCAAAGGCAAGCAAACCCCGCCCGACATGGAAAGGGCCAAGCTTGACATGCTGGCAGACATGTTGCCGCCGCTGGTGGCAGAAGGACGCCGTGTGCTGGTGTTTTCGCAATTCACGGAAATGCTGGAACTGATCGCCGCCTGCCTGGACGAGCTTGATCTGCCCTACCTGATGCTGACCGGCAAAACCCCGGCCGCTCAACGCGGCAAGGTGGTCAGGCAATTCCAGAGTGGTGATGCGCCAATCATGCTGATCAGCCTGAAAGCCGGCGGTGTAGGCCTGAACCTGACTGCTGCCGACACCGTCATCCACACTGACCCCTGGTGGAACCCGGCAGTGGAAGAGCAAGCCAATGCCCGCGCCCACCGCATAGGGCAGGACAAGGCTGTCTTCATCTACAAATTATTGATAGAAGGCAGCATAGAAGAACGCATCCTGCAGTTGCAGGCACGCAAGTCTGCGCTGGCCGAAGGCGTATTGGGTAGTGACACCGCCTTGGCCAGCAAATTCAGCAATGCCGACCTGCAAGCCCTGCTGGCCCCACTGGCCCTACCAAGCACATGCCTGCCTGTCGCATAAGTCAGACACGCTGCTACACAGCACAATACACAGCACAATAAATGATGTAAATTTCTATTAATTTTGTTAATTTGTTTCTTCTGTTCATTGACAAAAAAACATAGATAGCACATCTTGGTAGAGATATAGATACGAACATGGTAGTCTTTTTATTGCCGAAAAGAAATATCATGACTGCTTGACTGCTTGCCTGCATGAAACCAGGGTGAATGGCTTGTATTTTCTTTCATCTGAGTAAAGCAGACATTCATGCGATCGTACAGTAAGCGGCAATAATCAAGTCCGCCACGAATCTGACACAGGGTTATCTGACATGACAACACCTCGCAATCGTTATATCGCAATCGTCACGGCGATGTACCTGCTGTTTGCGTTGACCTGGATATTGCTATCAGACAGCCTGCTGACCAGCCTTGCCGATAAGCAAGCTATTGCCTGGCTGTCAACGATCAAAGGCGTGTTTTTTGTCCTGACCAGCGCCACCCTGTTTTTTATCGCCCTGAGGGCGGTGCCGCCACAAGATTCCGGCAAGCGCGATATATTGAGCAACTCCCTGCTCGACGCCTTCCTGCCATACACCAAAGTACGCTGGCCGGTGTATGTGGCGGCCATCGTCCTTCCCTTGTCTGTGTTGTTTTTACGTCAGGCCATGGCGCCGGCATTTGATAACCGTCCCATGCTGATCATGTTTGTGTTGCCCATCGCGATCAGCGCCATGCTCGGTGGCCTGGGGCCTGGACTGCTGTCAACGCTGGTGGCCGTGCTTGGACTGTCCTATCTGGTGATCCCGCCTTTGTATAGTTTCTTCATCAAAAATAATCAGGATATTTTGCAGATCGGTTTTTTGATTGTCGACGGTGTCGCTGTCAGCATCCTGAGTGAGGCGTTGCGGCAATCGATGATCCGGGTGCAAAACAGCCGCAACCTGCTTGACGCGATTATCAGCAGCACCTCTGACGCCATCGTCGTCAAAGACCTGGCCGGGCGCTATGTGCTGGCCAATGAAGCAGCGGTCAGATTCGCTAACAAACCCATCGAACAAATCATCGGTCATGACGATGCCGCACTGTTCCCGCCGTCATCAGCGCACAGGATACAGCAGACTGACCGGGCCATCATCTCCAGCGGCCAGATGCAGACACATGACGAACACATAGAAACCTTCGATGGCCGCAATCTGGTTTTCCTGGTGACCAAAGGCCCCCTGGTTGATAAGGATAATCATGTGCAAGGTATGTTCAGTATTTCGCGCGATATCACAGAACGTCAGGTGGCCGAGGCAGCCCTGCAGGAAAGTGAAGCAGCGATGAAGGTCGCTCAGCGCCTGGCCAACGTCGGCAGCTGGAACTGGGATATACGCACCGGCATACATACCTGGTCAGAAGAAATCTACCTGATCTATGGCCGGGACCCTGCCCTGCCGCCTGCTGCCTATCCTGAAGTAAAGCAATACTTCACACCCGAGAGTTGGGAAAAACTTGCGGCCGTAGTTGACCAGGCGATAAAGACATTTTCTCCTTACACCTGCGATGCCGAGGTGGTCAGGCCTGACGGCAGCCATCGCTGGATCATCGCCCGTGGCGAAGCCTTGCAGGATGAAGAGGGCAAGCTGATCAAACTGCATGGCAGCGTGCAGGATATTACCGAACGCAAGAACGCAGCAATGCAGTTGCAGGCCAGCGAAGAGCGCCTGCAAATGGCCATTGAAGCCTCCAGCGAGGGCTTGTGGGACTGGGACCTGACGACAGACAAGGTATATCGCTCACACCATTACTACGAAATGAGCGGCTACGCAGAAAGTGAAACCAGCAAGGACTTTGACTTTTTCAACCGCATCATCCATCCCGACGACCTGCCTGTGGCCTTGCAGAACATTGAAAACCACAAATTACAACTGACCCCCAATATCGATTATGAATTCCGTCTGCGGACCAAACAGGGCGAGACAAAATGGATGCACTCGCGCGGCAAGATCGTCAGCCGCGATGCACAGGGCACCCCCCTGCGAGCAATTGGAACAATTGCCGACATCACCGAGAAAAAACTGATCTCCGCCGAACTGCTGGAAAGAGAGCAAAGGCTGGAACGTGTCATGCTCGGTTCTGACGTTGGCTATTGGGACTGGGATCTGAGTACTGATACATTCAAGGTCAGCGCCCGCTGGGAAACCATGCTGGGCTATGAGCCGGGTGAAATGGATGTGCGGCCGGAAACCTGGGCAGATCACATCCACCCCGACGACCTCAAGCAGGTTTCCGCTTCATTGGACCGTCACATACAGGGGCTGACAGCAAGTCATGAACAGGAAATGCGCCTGCGCACCAAGTCCGGCGAATGGCGCTGGGTTCTGACACGTGGCGCAATCGTTGCCTGGGACGAACATGGCAAACCGCTCATCATGTCCGGCACCCACACTGACATCACCGAACGCAAGACCCTGGAAATAACGCAGAAGGAAGCCGCCACGGTGTTTTCCAGCAGTTTTGAAGGCATCATGGTGGTCAGCCCCCAGGGCCTGATCACCAAGATCAACCCGGCCTTCACCCGCATCACCGGCTATACCGAGAAAGAAGTCTGCGGGAAATCAACGAAAATTCTGGCCTCTGGCCGCCATAACGTCAGCTTTTATGCAGAGATGTGGGAGCAATTGCGGGAAGATGATTTCTGGCGTGGCGAAGTATGGAACAAGCGCAAGAACGATGAAATCTTTCCTGAACTCCTGTCCATTTCCACCGTGCGCGATGCCCGCGGTGAAATCCTGCATTACGTAGGTATATTCACCGATATCAGCGAACTAAAGACGCACGAGGCAGAGCTCGACCGCATGGCGCACTATGACCCACTGACTGGCGCAGCCAACCGCCGTCTGCTGGCAGACCGGCTGAGCCAGGCAGTCAACCGCGCCAACCGTACCGGCAAGTCACTAGCGGTATGCTTTATCGACCTCGACGGTTTCAAGGAAATCAATGATAAATATGGCCATGCCGCCGGCGACCGGCTACTGATCGGTATCACTGAAAACCTCAAGCATGTACTGCGCGCCGACGACACCCTGGCCAGGCTGGGCGGCGACGAATTTGCCATCCTGCTGTCCGATATCAATTCCGCAGAAGAAAGCGCGGCGATACTTGATCGCGTGCTGTTCGGCGTCAATAAACCTGTACTGCTGGAAGCCATGACCTTATCTGTCACGGCCAGCATAGGCGTAAGCCTCTTCCCCGATGACAATGTCGACGCCGACACCCTGCTGCGCCACGCTGACCATGCCATGTACATGGCAAAAGAAGCCGGCAAGAACCGCTATCACCTGTTCGACCCCGAGAGCGACCGGCGCGCCCAGCACCGCCGGCAAACCCTGGAAAGACTGGAAATCGCACTGGACCATGAAGAGTTTGTGCTGTTCTACCAGCCCAAGGTGGATCTCATCACCGGCGAAATCATCGGTGCTGAAGCACTGATACGCTGGCAGCACCCCAATCGAGGCATACTGTCACCTGCAGAATTCCTGCCCTATATCTACGGCAGCCGCATGGAAAAACCACTGGGCGAATGGGTCATCAAGGCTGCGTTGCAACAGGCTTATCACTGGCAGCTGCGTGGTATCGCCATCCGTGTCAGCGCCAATATCAGCGCCCATCACCTGCTTGCCACTGATTTTTGCGATTACCTGCAGGCTGCACTGCGTGCGTTTCCCTACTTCCAGGCCAGCAATTTTGAACTGGAAGTGCTGGAAACCGCCGCCATTGCCGATATGGAGCAGGCTGTCACCATACTCAACCGCTGCCGCCAGATGGGCATCCATTTCTCATTGGATGACTTTGGTACAGGCTATTCTTCCCTGACCTATCTGCGCAAACTGCCGGTCAATACCCTGAAGATAGATCAAAGCTTTGTACGCGACATGCTCAATGACGTCGAAGACATGGACATCGTCGAAGGCGTGATACGCCTGGCCGGTGCCTTTAACCGCCAGGTCATTGCCGAAGGAGTGGAAACCATGGAACATGGCGCCAAATTGCTGGAGCTCGGCTGCCGGCTGGCCCAGGGTTATGGCATCGCCCGCCCCATGCCGCCTGACCAGTTCATCGAGTGGTCAGCATGCTGGAAAACAGAAGCGCGCTGGCGCGACCTGCGCGGCAAGCCCGCTTTGCAAGTCTTGCGCTGACTGCGCCGACAACGGAGTCAGTCCGCGCATTTCACAGACGACCGGTTTTACTTTTTACGGAACACCAGGTCCCACACACCATGGCCCAGGCGCAGGCCACGGTTTTCAAATTTGGTGACAGGGCGGTAATCGGGGCGGGGCGCGTAGCCGTCTGCCGTATTTTCCAGTGCTGGCTCTGCACCCAATACTTCCAGCATCTGCACCGCATAGTCTTCCCAGTCAGTTGCACAATGCAGGTAACCACCAGGTGCCAGACGCGAGGCCAGCAAGGCCACCAGCGGGCCTTGTATCAGGCGGCGCTTGTTATGACGGGCCTTGTGCCAGGGGTCGGGGAAAAACACGTGTATGCCATGCAAAGACACAGGTGCGATCATATTCGTCAGCACTTCAAAAGCATCATGCTGGATGATGCGCTGGTTCTGCAAACCCATTTCATCCGTCAATTTGAGCAGGCTGCCCACACCAGGCGTATGTACTTCCACACCAATGAAGTTTTTCTCCGGCATGCCGGCCGAAATCTTGGCGCTGGTTTCGCCCATGCCAAAACCAATTTCAAACACTGTCGGTGCGTTGCGGCCAAACGCAGCATCCACATCCAGCAGCGTTTTTTGGTAAGGAATACAAAAGCGCGGGCTTAAAGTTTCTATCGCCCTGGCCTGTGCATCAGACAAGCGCCCAGCGCGGGTGACAAAGCTACGGATGCGGCGCTCGGTAGGATCATAAAACAGCGGCTTGGCGCCATCGGCAGGTTTGGAATCAGACATACAGGAAATCAACAAAGAGGGGGAGTTACAGGCGCGAAATAAAAGCCAACGACTTCAGGGTCAATGCATCACCACCAATCATTGGCAAAACCCGTCGTGACATCAAAGTCACTTCTGCCGCCTTTGGCAGGTTGAGCTGTTTCGCAAAAAACGGTATTTTAACAGATGAAAGCAGTACTTAACATCATTGAAAACAGCCGCCAGTAGCAGGCAGTCATCGCAGAATGCCTTGCCCGCGCATTCTGGCCAGACAAGCCAGAGCATGTATAAGCTTGTACGATATTAAATTGACATTACAAACAAAGACAATAACTGCCATCCTGATGCAGGCACCTCCACCAGCCCCGGATACAGAACTGCTCGACAGACAGTAAAATCAGCCTGCGACCCTATTCCCCATCCATGAGGCAGGCTGAGATACTCTCGTCTGTCTGGCGGCTTACTTTCCAGCAGGTGAGAATACATTGCATTTTGTTATAGTTGCTGCATCAAAGTTCATGGCCAAAGAATTCACTCCATGCCCATCTTTCATGCCGGAATTTGTCACTATCCTTGCCTCTGCATTGTTTTTACAAAATGCTCTTGACAGGCCAGGCAATCTTTTCCAATCTCTTTTTAATAGAGTCTCTTCATACATCTGAACTAAATTATCACTCCATCCCTCATCATGCAATGTCAGCAAAAGTATTGCGCCACCATATTTTGCATTTTCATAAACGTTTAAGACTTTTCCCCCGTGCGAAATCAATGCATCCATGTCGCTTTTCATCATCACCAACTGCCTCTGTGTTTCACCAGAACCTGGATTTCTTGACATCGCGGTAAAAAACAGCGCGCCCCACACGCAAATCAATAATGCAATCACATATACCTTATAACGCGCCCATATGCCCTGCTTTGTCAGCATCATCGATTCTACCTATTCTTGATATCTACCAATATTCGATAGTCTACCAGTTGGACGAGAAATGCCCACTCCCCCACTCACACCTGGTTTCGCTCTTTTGCTGAACCCTGGTGTTCCAAATCCCAACTCAATCGCAGTAGGTCCTCCAAACGCGTGATTAATTCCTCCGTAAATTCCAAATAGACTGCCTCCCATTTGAAAACTTGATCCATCAAGAAACTGGTTTGTCACATCCACTCTCTTTTTAAGATCATCTGCTGAGGTATTTCCCAGAATATATCCCCACACAAGAGATCCGCCTGGCGTCACGGGCACATTTCCTGCGGCACCAGTATAAGTGTGACCACTATCCAGATTGACCGTACCACTCCCTCCCAGACCAAATCCGCCTCCGCTAGCAGTGACATAATTTGGCCGTGGAATACCTGGCTGTTCAAATCCTGCGGAATAATCTCCCGTATTCCAGCCTGGATAAAATGGATTGGCAGGAACTTTACTATTTCTGTCTGCAAATAGAGCATCTGCCTTCTGGTTAAACAAACGCAATTTCTCTGCATTTCCGGCATACCAGATTGAGTTGGCTTCTTTCTGGTACGCGTCGCTTGCGGCTATATCTCCCCGAGAACGCGCCCATTCAGCAGCCTTGGCCAATTGATCGGCTCTGGAAAAAAATTGTTCTGGTGGCCAGGGCCCAATTGGCGCATCCGTACTACTTGATTGCTGAAAGTTCGACATCTTTTTTAACACCGCGCTACGCCCCGATTGCATCCCGCCGTTAAGGCCGAAAGAACTTTGCTGAGCTCGTAATCTTTTTTCGTCAATTTCATCCCTTGTCTCCTTAAGATTGTAAGAATTCAAATCATCATTGAGGTAATCTGATTTTTCTGCTCGCAAGAAATTGGATTTTGCCAAATCGTGATCGTCATCTATTGCGCCACGACCTGGTATGTCAATGAACGTCGCTGCATTATCGTTGTTAGTGACTGCAGATCCGTACCCAAAGTCCCGCTGTGCGACTGCATACCCTGGCAACATGCCGGATTCCAGCTTGAGCTTACGCATGTCATCCAGGTAATCATTATCGCCATAGAGCTTCAAATCGTCCTGGTATGGGTCATACAATCCCCGTCCATCATCATTAAAATTCCTGTATAGATTCATGTTTTCCTCTTGAGTTTGATTGCTGCAAATGCTTGTGCTTGCAACAAATCGTTAAAATGGTTTTTCTGTGCGCCAGCGAAGCGGGCGCGAGTCGTCCTGCCTGACGACATGTTTTTTTTAAGTTTGGAATTCAAATAGAGGCGACTACGCTGACTGTTGAAAATCGTCAGCCTGCAAACCAGACATCATATCGACATCCGGCACAGTCGCACTACTGCAAAACAGCGGGATCTGACTCGCTTGGAAATCATGACGATGGCAGTAATTCCAGCACTGACTGTTCTGGCGTCTTCCGCCGCGAGCATGCCGCATTACATTGACCAATTGCACTCCGACATTGGGCGCAGAGGGCAGCCAGCCATTCGCTCCCTGATCTGGGTGTTTGAAAAATAAAAGCCGACTCAGTTTCAAATCGGCTTTTTAAAGATGCGCTGGTGAACTGTGCCCATTATTTCAACACAAACGCCGCCCATTACTCTGACACGAGATTGCTTATCAGTTCCCACCCAATATCAGGCGAAATTTGATACCGGTTCCGGCGATCTGCCTATGGATTCCAGGTCGTTCTTCCAATGCTCGCTTGCTATGGTATAAATGTTCCGGAAAAATTGTCGTGGATTATGTATTTCCCATGTATCGGGCAGACTAATATATTCATTGTACTCATACACCACCAAGGCTGCAAAATCATAACTGTTATCATGCAAAGCTTCAGCCAGTACGCGAATCAACTCTGCTTTATGCTCTGGCTTGAAAAAATCATCTTTTACGGAAAAATAGAAATCCCTCATGAGGGTATTTAACTGGGCGAAGTCATTTGGATCATATTTAGCCAACTCAACACCAAGCGATTCCTCCCTGTCATAAATGTCAAAAACAGCGAGGAATGATGTTGGATCAGGCTGAAAATCAGCACTACACATTGGACCTTTAAGCGCCATAGTAAATCTCCCCTTAGTACGGATAGGCTGTATACGGCACTCCACGAGCGTCGTCAAAGCGAACTATCCAATTATCCAGTTGGGGATTATAAAACGGGAACTGCTTTGATATTTTATTAGGTGCAAAACCTCTCCCACCGCCGTTAAAGAATTCTCGTGTTACTTCTGCAGGCCCATTAATCGCGCTGTATTTTGAGAGGCCACGCGCTTCTCTTGTAACAGCCTCATTTAAAGCATCCCGCATTGATAACCAGTCTTGAAATTGTGAACTTTTCTCCCCCTTGGGTTTGGACTTGAGAACACCAGTCCTCGGATGAGCACCATCGATTGCCTTTTGTTCAAGGTTGGGGCGCAATGGAATATCCGGCGCGTGCTTGTCTACAAAATGGGCATTCAATCCAGGATATTTCGTGTTTAAAGCATCTTGATAATTTTGTACCCAGTTACCCGCGCTTGCGTCAGCCAGGCTATTAATCAGGCCGGGCCTGTTTTCAGGTTTGATACCTTGCCACTTATATTGAAGCTGTTGAAGACGGTTGTCAAATTGTGGGACAAAACCAAAGTCAGTTTCAACATTATTGGCTATCCGGGCTGCATTGACTGCTTTGGCTTCTTCTGCTGCGAGCATGCTGGCGCGCCGCATCGCATTCACCGACTGCACTCCAACATCAAGCGTCTTGCCTACTCCCCAACCCAGGGCACTGCCAGCAATCGCTGATCCCAGTTGTTTACCTTCTACTTCACCTGCAGGCCTGAAATCCCCCTGTCTTGCATTGAGAAAAGCACGCCGCTGTTCATCCTGCATGCGCTTGCCGCCCTCAACGAATACAGAATAAGGATCACTGAAAACGGCGCCTATCATCGATGGTATTTTCGGTATGCTTGCAAACGTATCTGAAATTCCCTCTTTGGCTGCTTTCAATTTTGCCGCATAGAAGTCAGAAAGATCGCCGAAATTGAGATGCGGACTATAAACCTGCCCGGGTTTTTGACTTGGAAAATTCGAATAATAGCGGGGGAGCATGCGTATATCAGCCTGATTGAGCAGACCTCGATTTCCGCCCTCTTTGCCAATCATGGCAATGCTGTTGTCAACTGGCGTGTCGTATCGAGGTGATGTCTCCGCATCGCGGGATGCCAATGAATTCGGCACATCTGCTGTGCCTGTTCTGCGCACCAATGACGCACTACTTTTAGAGGCGACAGGGCGCAGATAAACACGCGACACGCCCTGGACAAATTTATCGCCAGAAGCTGGTGTACTGGGATCGTCAAGGTCAGCGAGATCAGCTTGGTACGCTGCCTTTTCTGAACGCAGGAAATTGGACTTTACCAAATCGCGATCATCATCTATTGCACCACGATCTGGCATGTCAATGAATGTCGCTGCATTGCCATTGTCAACAACTGGTGATCCGTATCCAAAGTCCTGCTGTGCGACTGCGTACCCTGGCAACATACCGGATTCCAGCTTAAGCTTACGCATGTCATCCAGGAAGTCATTATCACCATAGAGATTCAAATCGTCCGGATATGGGTCGTACAAACCCATTCCATCGTCACTAAAATTTCTGTATAGATTCATGTTTTCCTCTTGAGTTTGAGTACTGCATGTGCCTGTACATGCAGTAATTGATTGAAATGGCTTTTCTGTGCACCGGCAAAGCGGGCACAAGTCGCCCTGCCTGGCGACATTCTTTTGTTGAAGCTCGGGGATTTAGATAGGTGCGACTACACAGACTGTTGAAAGTTTTCCGTCTGTATACCGGATGCAGTGTCTACATCCGGCACGGTCGCATTACTGCAAACTGCAATGAGTCACTTGCCTGAACCAATCGGGCCTTAAAACAAACCCTTGATTTCTGAGATGCAAGATGTCAGCAACAAGGCAAAGTTGCTGGTCCTCTAAAGTCCTGACGAAATTGGCGGGAAATATTGCGAAAAAACCAAAGAAGAGTTGGATATCCATTGCGTCAGCAATAGCAAATAGACAGTCATATATTTTCGATGAAACTGAGGTCCAGTTCGTCATCGAATACGTCAGGCGTATACTTGCGATACCTGCCGGGAAAATGGCAATCGATGGCTACTCCCACCCTTGCGGATCTTGATGGCAGTGTGCCTGACCATTCCCTGGAGAAAATGAGATTGAGTAATCTTTGGCGTTGAATTCTATCGTATGTTGGACTTTTTTTATTTACTGCCATCCTTTCCATCTTTTTCAGCACAATGGCCAGGTATACAGTACGGAAGGAGGGGTTGACTCGTTTCTACGCCGCTATAAAGAGAGAACGTGAAGTCGTTTTTGGCTGGCAAATCTACTCCCAGCACTTTTTCAGCAATCCTTGAATTCTCTATATCCGTCCTGGGTCTTAACAGGAATCTGAAACTCAAAGGGTCAATAATGCCATACTCACGTACACACCCCGACCCGCCACAATCGCGAGAAAAGAGCAGTTGTTCCTTACCATGGCGATTCTTGACGCAGGAGGTTGAAAAGTGATTGCGATCGACAGTATATAGTTCTTTCATCTTTCCATGCGCCTCGCCGTAAAGCACGAAAACATACAAAGCATCTTGCTTTTCAACTGTCATTTTCACTTCAAATTGTGTTCCACCACACTGAAAAAGCACAATCTCTGCAAATGAACTGTTCAATGCCAAAAAATAAGAGATAAAAAGAAAAAGTACCCTATAAGTATTCAACATCAAGATGTGTCTTTCCAAGTAAGTTAATTCAGACAGATTTCAGTTTGCTACGAGTGTGCTCTGTTACTTTTGCCCTGCACCTGGTGAAACCTAAGAAAGTCAGCTAGTAGGCAACTGTGGAATCGAGAGTGAAGGGCACCCGGCGCATCAGAGCAAAGCGCAGATACTCCCATTATCGCCGTGATTCTTACCACGATGCGCGGGTGTGCTTCACTTCTGCCTTCGCTGTTACAGTCCACCAGATGATGTTCATTGATTTCATCGAGCTCAGGATTTTTCCAGCAAAATACTTCATAAGAATTGACAATATAAAAATAGCAAAATCTCCAGCCAATGCTATCAGGGGTGCGTTTTTTTGCAACGCATCCTCCCATTTCTAAAGATCACTCGCCTCTTAAAATTTTCAGAAACATTTTCGCACGCGGCATAACCTCATTTCGAGAAATATTCAGTGCTTCAGATTCACTGCCATTGCGCTCCTTTCTATTTGGGCCATCATGATACTTATACACATAATCTAGTCCTCTCAGATTTTTCTTTGCCAGACGAATGTAATCTGCCGTAAGCCGAACCAATTTATTGGCCCGCTCATCCACATCCCACATTTCATTGCCGCCAAGCCCATTTTGTTTTCTGGTCGCGTTGGTAAATTGCCCCAGGACAGTCGCACTTGAGGTCCCCGCAGCAGCGTCTGGATTGAAACCTGACTCTTTATGAGCAATAGCCAAAACCAATGCGGTTTGTTCATCATTCAGGCCTGCCTGGACTTTTCAATCAATGCATTGATAGCAGCCCTTTGCACCGCAGGATCAGCATCACCGGAGATTCGGGAGCGCCCTGCCAGCCTGTTATTTGAGTAATCAATCGGTGTATTGATATGTGAGTCCCGGATGATTTTCCTGTTCCGGTAGGCAGCTCCTTTAGGAGCATACAATTTGTCGTAATCAATTGCGTATTCCGAATATTTTTTTATTGGTGCAATACCCTCATCATTATCCACGTCAGTCGCCGCGCCGGCGGTCTTCAACTGTTACCGTAAAAATTCCACGAATCTTGCTGTACTGTCGTTTGGATGGTCTTCCTCCATTTCAAGTATATTTCTTGTATGAAACGGCAATGGACGATAGGCCATGACACTTGGCAGGCTTGACGCACTATAGTCACCAACAGATTTCTTTGGAATTGATGTGCCCAAATCAAGTACTGATCTTGCGCATGCCTGATCACCTTCAAAATTATGTCCATCTGAAATACCTTGAATCATTTGACCATCCCGGTCTTCAGGGGCTACAAAAAATGCCGCATTTCTTTTATAACCAGCTCTTTGCAGTTCCGCCGAGTCATAGGGAGAACATGAACTTCTCGTACTAGATTCTTTGTTGACTCCTACGTCATATTGAGATGGAATATTTAAATCAGGCATTTCCCGGCCATCCACAAAATCAACGCCCAATACCGGATGACTAAACCCCAGGTATTGATTCAACAATCGGCCGGGCTGACCCGGTTTCTGAGACACATAGAAGTCATCAAAACTCAAGCCAGGTTTAAAAAAGCTGCTGAGGTTACGCACTTGCTTCTGTAATAATGGCGAGTCCTCCGTGCCATAAAAATTGGCGTCTTGCATCAACTCACCTACAAGGGGATTACTTTGTCAATATAAAGCACTGCCGTCGTCATCCAATTGTAGGGCTTTATACTGTTTAGCAAATTCAGAATCATCTTCGCCAAGGTTGTAAAGCATATTTTCCTCTTGATATTGGTTGTGGCATTCTTCTGCATACCACAGGTGGTTTAAGTGATAGCTACCAACAGAACAGACGCAAAACGCCCTGCCTGCTGGCATCTGTTTTTAAAAGGGATTAGGGGATTTGTGTTGTGAGGAACTGAGGCAGAAACAAGCTGAAGGTGTGCTTGCAAAACTCAATGACTGCCATCACATGGCAGGTTTGATCAGGCTGGCCGCTTTGCCGCTGCAACCAGGTCATTGAACAGGCCGCTGACATAGTGCCAGGCCTGTTCGATTTGGGCTTCTACGTCAGGTTAGTGACAATGAAGTAACGTATGATCAGGGCCTTGTTACGACTTGCTGTTACGCGAGCGAGATTTTCTATATCAAGCATCAGTTCCATCATTTGGTATTTGTGTTACTGTTTTTAAGATAATTTAAATGTTGTATGGTCCAGCGTTGTCTTTTATCCGAGAAACTGGCACGCCATCTTGAATGCGCTCGTCCCCAACGCATTTCATCAAGATCCTCTTCATATTCAAACCACAAGCTAGTCCCGTCATGTCCCATCGCGACAACAGTATGTGGATCTGGCGGCCATTGCGGATCAGCCGCAGTGAAAAGCAGAAATTGAGATCTCAAACTGAGCTTTGATGGCAAAGCCATCCAGGTGTCACTCTCAGGGATGTAGCGATCGGCAACGACTTTATCATACATCTCATCAATAGGCCCATCCCAGTCAATATGCAAATACCGTAAGCGATACCGCAGACCATTTTCTGATGTGCATGAGAAATTTCTCGAAAATCGTTGACTGAAACTCAGTTTTTCATCCATTTATACACTTTCCCCCCTAATTCCTTGCCACTCTCACTACCAAAATAGCCCCCAATAGCACCACCAAGAATCCCAGCGCCAATCACCCAGCCTGGTGGTGTTGCTGCCAATGCACCTATACCCAATACCCCCAGACCGGCACCCAGTGTTGAACCACCGGCCCCACCCAGAATGCCACCGGTTTCTTGAGCGGCAACCTGTCCTTTAAGCTGTTCTGGTGCATCATGCACATTTCTACCCGCCGTATATAAACCTAAGCCAGTCCCGGCAACTCCACCCACTTTGCCAAATATTTGCAGGTATTTGATTGACCCTCGACTAGAACCAGATTTATCAGCCACGGTTCTGGCAAGATCAAAAGGTTCAGGATGCTCAGGGCGATACTTGCTAAAATACTGCTCTGGAGTCAACGATTTATCAATCATATCAGACATCCTGGCCCCGCCCCAGGACAGCTTTTCCCTAGTTGCCAAACGGATTTTCGCACGATTCTCTGAAGCACTGTACGCAGCCGCGTTGGCAGCCTCTATGTCATTGGCAAGTGCCGCCGCGTTAACCAAACCGACTGCTTTTTTCGAATTATCGGTAATCGCCTTCTTGTATTGATCACGCTGCAATGCATCCCAAATCCCCAACATGCCCTGTCCCGCCGTTTGAGGAGAGCGAGAAACAGATACATCTTGCACATCAGGACTGGCACCACTACCCACCTTTACCAAATCACTTGGGAGATAAACTGGAAAATACGCTTCGTTTTCCGCTCCATTTATCGGCACACCATACTGCCGTGCGACATTGCAGGACTGTCCAGAGTTGCGCAAACGTTCTGCAAGCTTTGCTTTCACATAATTGGGGTCGCCATCTTTTTCCGTCTGCGTACTTTTCCATAAGTATCCATTAGTCAGTGGATCGCTATGTGCAGCCTCATCAATGCGTTTCTGAGTGAAGTAAGCATCCCTGGACAAGAATTCATTCAACTGTCGCCGACTCATATTTACCTGATGCAAACTGTCAATATCCGGACTGTTGATCACTTTGCTCACTGCCAAATCATGCGGACTACCCATGCCATTCAGATTGGCATACTGAATCAACTCACCAGCACTCGGCGTGTAGCCATAGTTTTTCTTGAACAGCGCTGTCATGGTGTCACCCGTACGACTCAGGTCTCGTTTGTCAAAGTCCCCAGTTTCATATCCTGCTTTTTCTGATCGCAAGAAATTGGACTTGGCCAGTTCAGCATCGCCATCTATTGCTCCCCGCCCTGACAGGGCGACAGGGGCCACTGCGTCGCCGTTGTCAGGACCAGGTAAGTGGTAGCCAAAATCACGCTGTGCCTCTGTATAACCAGGTAGGATTCCGAGAGCAGGCAGGGGATTACCTTGCCTAAATAAAGCATTGTCATAGTTACCCAATTGCAGGTCTCTATACTGTCTGGCAAATTCAGAATCATCTTCGTCACGGTTGTAAAGCATTTTGTCCTCTTGATACGGGTTGTGGCATGCTCTTGCATGCCACAGCTGGTTTAGGTGATATGCATCAACAGCGCAGGCGAACACCATCCTGCCTGTCGGCATTTTTTAAATAAATTAGGGATTTTTTGTTGTGAGAAACTGGGGTGTGCGAATCAACTGAAGAGCTGATCGTGAACCTCAGTCACTGCCATCACATGGCAGGTTTGACCAGGCTGGCCGCTTGGTCGCAGCAACAAGCTCATTGTGCAGCATGACGGTCCTTTAGATTTTGTATTGACGGGTGATCGTGATACCGTTGATGGAGTTGACGTAACCACGCACCGTGTCAGCCACGGAATGCGGTATCGAGTCCGGCGAGGGGGTTGTCGCTGCCTGTCATTGCGGGCTGAGACTGGTGCTGCACCTGGCTTGTTGCCACAGATGCTGGTATTGCTGGCAAGCTGTCGCTGAAGCTATGATCTTCGATTGGAGCGTGCTGACTGGTTTTTACTGGCAGTAAGCCCGCTCGTTTAGAAGTAATGGCGAGCCACATGAGCCCCACAATCGTATTTTTTTATTTACTCTGGAAAGAAAAAAAAGCCGATCCAGTTCTGAATCGGCTTTCAGGAAATCACTGATTTATAGTGCGAATGTAGACAAGTCCTTACTATTGCACCTACGCAGCATGATACAAATTTGACAGGTAACTCGTCCCTGCTACATACAAGTCAAATCTCGCCTTTGTGACGAGACCAAACCCCGTTTACAGTTTTGCGGGGCAATCCGGCTCGACTTCATATCCCAGAGAGAGATACAAATGCCCAAGCTTCTTTTTCCCTTCCTGCCTGATCAAGTGCATTCCTTCAGCACTATAGCAAGTCGAGACTGTTGAAATTGTTTGTTCATCAGTAACCTGATAGTTTTTCCCTTTCATCTGGACATTAATATTTTTCCCGATA
Source organism: Undibacterium paludis (assembly GCF_022568815.1). Lineage (GTDB taxonomy): Bacteria > Pseudomonadota > Gammaproteobacteria > Burkholderiales > Burkholderiaceae_D > Undibacterium. The sequence continues at coordinate 68,273 of NZ_JAKZHX010000020.1, forward strand.
ACGGCAATACCGATAAATGGGTCAGGATAATTCACAGGGTTAATGAATTTCATGCGATAGACATGCACCTTTCGTTCAGACAGATTATCACTGGAAAAATCGTCGGGATCTGCTTGAACTTCCTTTTCAATGATGGCTTTGGCGCAACAGGACTGCTTCCCTCCTTTTCCGACAACTTCAACCTGGACTTCATCTGCTTTTGATAAAGAAGATGGGGTAAACAACAGCGGCGGTTTTCCAGGAAACACTTTTGCAATTCCGTCTGAAGTGGCGGCCACACACATAGAATAAGAAGACAGCATTCCCAATGCGAGTACAAACGTTTTTTTCATATCCATTATCTGACCAGTGTGGTTTATCTGAAATTAATTTATGAACCCCAAATCATCCCATGCAGATTAAGGATTACTTTCTTTTACTGTAAGGGAAGATTTACGCTAATTGCAAAGCGCGACATATGTGATCTAATCATTGATGACCAAATCGAACGGGGGCGCCCCCCCAGCAGATCGAAATCAAGCTCTATGATTTGCTCTCACTCGTGTTACCTGGCTTGCATATGAATTGAATATTTTTCTCTTGCGCGATACTCACAAGAAAATTCTGCAAATTATTGCCTGCCGTTTCGCATGTAGGTTTGTGCGTACTTTGCAACCAGCAATCAAGCTGTCCTTTTTTTGTCGAAAAACAGTGCAGTTGTTCTTGCGAAGAATCATCCGTCAAGAGTGTCACTACCGTATTCTTCTCATATTTCAAAGACTTGGAAGTTGATTTTTCCTTCAATGCAGCATCAAAATCAATGCTGGTCTTTTCATCCAGGGTCAGACTATATTGAAGTGCTGTCTTTTCTTCTTTGACGACCTGGTTACTGCTTACAAAAAACAAGAAAATAATCCCCGCCAGGACAACGGGTGTTCCTATGAACCAAAACAGTGGCCAAATCCATTTATTTTTTCTTGTACTCATATGCTTGCTTTGCCCTCTCAAAAGCTTTTTCGTCATTATCTTTAAAAATGTACCAGAGATTATTTGGCTTACCTACTCTGGTATTTAATTCGGCCATATCCTTGGATGACAAAGTTACTCCAGGCATAATTGGCATTTCAACATTTTGCCCAACACCCCACGTTAACATTTTGATTTTATTGCCTATTTGAACCGGTGCACGCGTTACAATTCCGTCTCGCATCGCATGTCCAGGTAAGGTGATATTGACAAGCGCATAGTTTTCGGGGTCAAGTGCCTGAACAATATTATTGCCGCCAGTCAATCTCTGTGCCTTCCCTGTTTCGGCCTTCCCTTGTTGTCCTGGCGCGCCGTTGTACAGAAGTCCTTCATTGTATATATTTGGAATATTGCACCATTTCTCACTGACATCACAACTAGCGGGAGAAAGTTCTGCATAGTTATGATAGGTGCTACGTGGTTTTGAGCGATCACCAAATGCCTGAGCATACTGAACAGGAAAGCTATCTCTTGGAAATGCATTGTACGGGATTGTTACTGGAGCGTTTTTTCCTTCACGGCTAAAATAAAGTAATTCTTTTTGGTCATCCTCAGCTCGATTTGCGAAAAAGCGATCCATATCCAATGATTTTACTGCAGCACTTGTAGATCTTCCTAGATTTACCAGGCGCAATTGCTCATCCTTCATTGCATATCTGACGTCCTGATTTTTTTTGAATTCAGTATTTCTTGACCAGAAATCATTTAACTGCGATTGGCTGACTTCAGATTGATGCAAGCGCTCCAGGCTTGGAGTGCCTATGACATGATTCACACTCAACTCGTGTGGGCTATCCATGCCATTCAGATTGGCATACTGAATCAACTCACCAGCACTCGGCGTGTAGCCATAGTTTTTCTTGAACAGCGCTGTCATGGTGTCACCCGTACGACTCAGGTCTCGTTTGTCAAAGTCCCCAGTTTCATATCCTGCTTTTTCTGATCGCAAGAAATTGGACTTGGCCAGTTCAGCATCGCCATCTATTGCTCCCCGCCCTGACAGGGCGACAGGGGCCACTGCGTCGCCGTTGTCAGGACCAGGTAAGTGGTAGCCAAAATCACGCTGTGCCTCTGTATAACCAGGTAGGATTCCGAGAGCAGGCAGGGGATTACCTTGCCTAAATAAAGCATTGTCATAGTTACCCAATTGCAGGTCTCTATACTGTCTGGCAAATTCAGAATCATCTTCGTCACGGTTGTAAAGCATTTTGTCCTCTTGATACGGGTTGTGGCATGCTCTTGCATGCCACAGCTGATTTAGGTGATATGCATCAACAGCGCAGGCGAACACCATCCTGCCTGTCGGCATTTTTTAAATAAATTAGGGATTTTTTGTTGTGAGAAACTGGGGTGTGCGAATCAACTGAAGAGCTGATCGTGAACCTCAGTCACTGCCACCACATGGCAGGTTTGATCAGGCTGGCCGCTTTGTCGCAGCAACCAAGTCATTGAACAGGCCGCTAACGTAGGGCCAGGCCTGTTCGATCTGGGCTTCCATGCCCAGACTGGTGGCGATGAAGTTGCGTACGATCATGGCCTTGTCATTACCTGATGTGGTGGGAATGAGGTTTTCTATATCGAGTATCAGTTTCTTGATCTGTTCTTTGTGCTCGGCCAGAAAGGCGATGATCTGTAACAGGGTGGTGGCAATTTGCAGCATGATGGTCCTTTAGATTTTGCATTGATGAGTGACGGTGATACCGTTGATGGAGTTGGCGTAGTTACGCACCGTGTCAACCACGGAATGTGGTATCGAGTCCGGCGAGGGGGTTGTCGCTGTCTGCCATTGCGGGCTGAGGCTGGTGCTGCACTTGGCTTGTTGCCACAGGTGCCGGTATTGCTGGCAGGCCGTCGCTGAAGCTATGATCTTCGATTGGAGCGCGCTGACTGCTTGCTGCCGGCAATAGACCGGCTCGTTTAGAAGTAATAACGGGGAGCACGACGCCAACCAGGGTAACAACACCAACAGCCAGACCATTGAGCTGCTCTGGCGTGATAGCGACATGGACGCCAAAGGCATCGCCGAACTGGGCCAGCGCGCCCATTGCTGCGGCCAGGGCGGCAACCGAGATGCCGCCGTTTTTCCAGGCTTCCACATTACTGACCTCGCTTCCTTTGCGAAACAGGTTGATGACTGCATTGACTTTTTCAAACATGATCGCTCTCCCATAAAATATTGTTTGCCAGGCGATTCATCCAACCGGCGCCAAATGTGGGCCAGTTGGATAACTTGGTATAGAACTTGATACGATGGACCAGCATGCGTCTGGCCAGTTTGTCCGCATTATTTTTGCCAACTGCGGCCAGGGTGACAGGGCCGATGATCCCGTCTTCGGCAACATCGAGAGCGCGTTGCAGCAGTCTTGCAGCCGTACCTGCACCACAATTGACAGCACAGTCAAAGAATTCAAAAGCGACGGCCAGCGGCAATTGGTCCAGTTGATTGGCGTCCCAAAAGTCGCGCCTGTAGAGTGCCTTGGCCTGCTCAACCGTGAGCGCTGCAATATCGAGTTTAGGGTAGCTGCGCTGGCTGATGCCAAACCTGGTCAGCTTGCCGGCATCAAGCGGATGATTGCTGGTGCCGCCTTCACTCTTTAGTACGGGGGCGATACAGATATCGAAGTTATTCATGTTTGCTTTCTTTCAGTCGTTGTTCAGCTTCCTGCTTTTGTATCTCGGCAGTTTGCAGACTCACCCAGCGCTGCCGCAGCAGGATCAGGGAAATGAGCAGACCGATGAGCATGGATGCAATTGACAGGTAGCCCTGGATTTCAGCGATGGCACTCAGGGGTGCAATGGCGGTGGTGACTGCCGGCACAACGAGTGCGGTTTTGGGGTTGTTGGTGATGGCCTCTGCCAGATGGCTGGCAGCGGCTTCGGTGTGATCGGGTATGTTCATGAAAAATCTCTTTGAAAAATTAACCCACAATTACGTTGATAGTTTCTTCATCTGGTGAATGTGGTGAGTAAAGTGAATCCGCCAGCAATGACTAAATCGCTTGGTCGAGGAAGGTGGGCTCTCGAAAGATTCAGGCAAGGCAGATGACAGGCGTTTTACCGTACCTGCGCTCGTACTACGAGTGGCATTAACCATGCAATGAAAAAACCCGCCTGAGCGGGTTGTTGTCGTACCTGACTTATATTTTATGCGTGCCTGAAATAGCGAAATTTAACTAACTTCTTTCTGGTACTAAGCTGCGCATAAGATATTGCGCATTTGATGCCGAAGAAAGAATCACAAAGACGACTTCACCTGCTGTACCCATCTGAGATTTCGCCGTCTGCCCCAGATCCTGCTACAAAATCATAGGGTCGAGTCCGCCAATCGAAGAAGTACTTTCTGCCGTCGAAACTGGGCTTTTCAGGATCAGCCTGCAAAGCGCGTCGCGAAGGATCTGTATTATTTTGTGCGGAGAGTAAGGCCACTTGCTGATTGCCCAATTGGAATGGGTAATCACGTGTTACCGCACCAGGCATCCTGCCATTATCGAATGCCAATCTGTTACGTAGTACGCTCTGTTGTAGTTGCCGATCTTTTGCTGCCTGCAAGGTATTTTGGTAGCTTTGCATCGCTCCACCCAATGCCTGACCAAGCGATACCGGTGTGCGGGACGGTCCTCCTGCCTGCAGCAGCGCCATCGCGGCAGCCATTTGCGCTTGTGATTGCGGGTCATCTTGATCTGAAAATATGTTTAGCAAACCCATTTTTTACTCTCTAAAAAGAAGCATACAAGTCATTAGGGGTTAATCCTTGACTATTCATGAAAGAAGTATTGTTAGATAGAAACTGACCGTTAGCGGCATTAAAATTATTATTGCTAAACTGCTTATACAACTGCATACCAGCCATCGCCCCACCAAGCAAATTCGATCCAGTATTCTGATACATGGGCGCACTTGACACTGTGCTGCCATTCAATCCCATATATGGCGCAAGCAGGCTATTGACTTTAGCAGCCCGGTTAATATCGTAATCATTCTGGTTATTGGCAAATGCGTATTGCTGATTTGCCAGATTCGCCAGCAATCCAACACCCGTTGCCTTGTTTTGGCTATTCAACTGCGCCATGTTGAACAGGGCGTTGGCGTTGTACTGATTGGCAGCCTGCTGGTTGTTCAGATTGGCCAGGTTCATTTGCTGGTTGCCCTGATACTGCATGCCATTGGCATTATTGATTGCGCTGGCATTGAACTGGTTGTTCTGCAGCATTTGTGCAAGGTAGTTATTACCCGCACCAGCATTGAACTGTCCCGCCTGATTCATCATCTGCGCATTGGAAAGTCCAACCTGGTTCTGGGCGGCGGCATTCGATCCCGCAACGCCATATTGCTGACCAGACAGGCCGGACATGGCGTTGAGCTGGTTTTGTCTGTCCTGGCCGTATGCCTGGGCCTGGGCCTGTACGGCAGCATCTGTCTGATTTTGAGCAACCTGCGACAATGCCCGGCTCATGTTGCGTGTCAGCGCATCTGCAGCTTTGCCTTCTGCAATGCCCTGGCGAGATCCGCCATACTGGCCATGCGCAATCGCATCACCACGCAAAGAAGGCAGGATGTCTTCCTTGAACTGACGCATGGTATCGCTTTGCAAATCCTGAAATTGTGCCGAGCTCTGGTTCAGGCCTTTTTGAATCGCGCCAGCCAGATAAGGGTTGTTGCCAAGCTGTCCGTAAATAACATCGTGATATGCCGGGTTCAAATTCAAGTCGTTCTGGCCTGGTGCATTGATCAGGTTGACATTGGCAGCCTGGGCATTATAAGTCTGCGGTCCTTGCACACCGCCAGGGAAAGCAGATTGCGCCACACCAAGAGGCGTCGTGTAATTACTGCGTGCTGCCTGCATTTGGGGAGCAATACCGTCACTCGTCGCTAATGCCCAGGCAGTGTTTCGCTGTTGCCCCATGTCATAGGGCAAGTCATTGTTCAGGTAATTGTTGTTATACTCGTTAAAGTGCTTCAGTCCTGATATCTGAGGCTGATCAAGCAGGCCTTGATACCGGGCAAGAAGCCCCTGCTTTGGCTGTTCATAATCAGAATCCGCATAAATGGGATTACCGCTTTCATCTGTGCCGCTTGGCTTCGCGCCTGGCTTCAGAGTCTTTTCGCCTGAGCCAAATAAAATGGCAGCGATACGTGGATCAAGTTGCTGCTGTTGAGTGCTGGTTTGCTGTTGTTCCCCGGAACTACCATTAAGTAAATGATTGCCGACGACGCTGACCACTGCGCCTGCTACTGCTGACCATGGCATAAAACCTCCTGACTTGCTTTGTGCGACCGTATGCATACAATGAGTGCAATTCGATCACGTTGTGAATGATTTTCAACCCAATGTGGACGACTGTTGTTGAACCAGTAGACATCGCCGGGTTGAGGTTCGATAATGCCATCCTCAAAACAGAATAAGGCTCCCTGGTCGTTCTGGACCGGGATGTAGTATTTCTCGTAATATTTTGCGTGCCAGCCCATATCAACGTGGGGGGCAATTTTTCCACCCGGAGGTATCTTGGTTATTAAGACCCCCCCCAATCTCTCGCCCTCAACATGGGACATCAACCAGGAAACAATGGGACGGACTTGTGGTAATGCGGTCGCTTCCGGGTACCAGACTGAATCATGTTCATCGTTGAATTTCTCCGGATCTCTCTTCAAGTTTTCATATGCATTGTAACGAACCCATATGTCTGTCATTTGCTGATGGGGCGAAGCATAGGCATCTGACCTGGAGGTTCTATTTCCAAATAATTCAGGTTGACGAATCAGCGCCATTTGCAATGGCTGCACATTGATGTCCTGCGCTATCTTCAAAAAATTTCGGCTCATGATGCAATTGCTACCTTATCTATTTTTTCAACATCCGTTTCTTCTGTTTCATGTACGCAAAACCAGGTCACATCGTCTACGGCAAGTATGGTGTGTTCTTCTCCGGCCCTGATCATGACAAACGCTGGCGCCGAATATTCTGTCTCGATACCACCTACCTTTACTTTTGCCGTACCACGGTACAACATGCTTACGTGGTCATAGGCATGTTTATGGGTAAGTGCATAGTGTTGTGCCGGCAAGTGCATTTCCTTGGCATACAAACCGGTGGAAAAATGATGTTTGATACCAAGATCAATATTGATACTCATGACATGGCCCTCATAAATTTTTCCATGACTGCGTTCTTGGCTTCGGGTGTTTTTCCAGGTGCATTCTGAATTGTTTGCACTATTTGTTGAACAAATGCCTGCTTTTTCTCTGGCGATGCTTTTTTCATTTTTTTGATGGCTTGCATTACTTGCGCCGGGATGCCATCATTCGTGTCAATTCCCTTCCTGTGAGTTAGCAATCCCATACCTGCTTTTGTTTCTAAAGTTCCAAATAAATTATTCATTTTTTATCCCAAAAAAACCCAGGCCGAAGTTGCGCCTTTGTAGTAATACACACCAACACCGGAACCCGGATTCCAGTTAATGCCATCGGCATAGCGTATGTCACCGTCCCTCGGCTTGACTGGCGCTACCGCCGTCTTATCCAGGTGCCCTAGTGAGATCGCCGCCATGCTGCTGGCAATTTTCTGTAGTTCAGAGGAAAAAAAACGCTGCATGTCTGCAGCGTCTGTCGGTACTAGCCCTGGTGCATAGGCAATCGTATTAAGATTGTTTGCTCTCACCATGCCCCCGTTGTTTCAATATCCAGATCAACCGAATCAAGTCGCCACTGGAAAGCGGAACCTGATGCATAGCGGTGCGCGATGTAGCGACCGCTGGCAAACAGGTCAACAGCCACGGTTGATCCTATGGTGTAGGTTCCTGACACCCAGGCAGGTTCATCGTAGGGAGTGTTGGCATAACCGACACTGACAGTCACGGTTTCCCCCTTGTTGCCAAAAATACGTGGTCGCACCCCCTTGACCAGCTTGATACTTTCCGGTGTATCAAACGACAGGCCACGCCGCTCCAGAAACGCATTGGGTACCGCGCCGTTAAATGAAGCAGAAGCGTCAAGCATGTAGAGTTTCTGGTCATTCGATGCCATGACGACACGCGCCGTGTCCGGCGTATAGTCAGGGCCGCTCCAGAATGTCAGGTCAGAATCCCATGAATCGGAATCCTGGGCCCAGGTGCCACCAAGGTCATTGGAGACCGCACCATAACTGGCGTGATTGACGTTGGGCAAGTCACGAAAAGAGACCGTCTTGTCCACGAAATTGTAGACCATGGCCTTGTCACAGACATTTGCCCCTATCGACGGGTAAGCCAGGTAAATCTCGTTGAGGAACGGGTTCTTGAATACGAACACATTGCCACGGCTGTTAACGTCTATATTCTGGAAAAAATGCCGGCGCGTCTGTTTGTCCAGCACGGATGTTGCCGTCTGTCCATCGTGCACGATTACATCTGAACCTGTGGCAACGAAGTGCCAACCGTCAAATTCAACGGCGCAATTACGGTTGAGCATGCCGGACATGCCAAGTATCTTGGAAAACCGGAACACGGATTGTCCGCCGACATAATCCATACGATGCGTGGAGTTTTCTGTATAGATGATGAAGGAATCACGCAGGGACAATCCATCGACGATGGGGCTATTGGCTTCGGCAAGATCCGTTTCGCCTGCATCCCTGGTCGCATCAGTCGCATCCCAGCTGGCCGGGAAGGCTCCAGGGTCGGCAGGATGTGACCATTTCACCAGGAAAGGTTTGTTGACTGCGCCTACAGTCAGATTCATGGCGACCAGAAAGTTCTTGTACGCCCGCAAGGACTTGCAATAGGTATTGGCCGGCCAGTTGGGCAAGTCAACAAATTTATTGGCAGGGTTAAGGTCCCAGCACATGGGCACCTTTACGTTATCACCAACATTTAACACTGGCAAACCCGACAGCAAGGCATGTGTCCATTGATTGACGATACCATTCCTGGGCGTAGCATGCGTCAGATCTGTGTGCGTGACAATTCCGCCTGCATAAGTCACCGCATGTGATTTGGCGGCGCTCATATATACCCAATAACGATTGCCTGATATGGTCACTGGCAGCACATACTGGGGCACCGTGGGTGGTGAGTTATACACTTCACCATGTCCATAAAACTGATAAGCATATCCGTCAAGAAAACGGATATTGCGAGCATCGGTCCAGGCATTGACTGGCAATTCATGCTGTGACAAATCCTTGTTGACACCGAATTGCCCGACATTTTGTATTTTAACGAGAGCCATATGCGCTTAATAATCCATAACGGTTTTGAGTATTATTGGCTGGTTGCTGCTGTCCAAATCCCTGCCCCTGATTCAGCAGTCCCCTGGGCTGTTGGAAACTGTTCTCAAAACCGCCGCCATACGGCGCGACTTGATTTGCCGCCCCCCATGACATGAATGGAGTCTGGTATTGTCGTCCCCATACCGGTGCAGCACTGCCATCAGCTTGCGCTGTTGGCTGAAATCGATTCCAGTTAGGCTGTCCATTCGGGAAATTCTGATTTCCATTCTGGTTGCTACTCGCCGTTGACTGAGCATTGTTAGTTCCCCAATACTGACCTGCCTTGGGCTGACTTGGGCTTGCCCAATTTGTATTGACAGCCTGGTTGTAAGCTGCTGTTTGCTGAAACGGCTGTAAATACGGATTTTGCGGTTGTGGTTGCTGGGGTTGAGGTGCTGCCTGTTGCCATGGAAAGAACTGCTGCATCTGCTGTCGCTGCCCAGTGGACAATCCCTGCAATTGTTGCTGCAAATATGCCTGCTGGGCAGAATTGAGGCTGCCATAGCTTTCTATCCGTTTTTGCATATCCTGATAGGGGTCGCCTGAATACATGCCCGAAGATTGCAGGGGCGTATAGCCCATTTCATTGGCAAATGTCTGCATTTGCGGTGACGCACCGTATTTGCTGGCCTGTGCCTCAAAAGTGCCAGAGCCTTTCTTCCAGGCGTCAGGCCCTTGCTGGAAGTAATTGAGTACATCCAGATCTGCCTGGTTACCCTTTCCGCCAAATACATTCCTGTTTGCCGTATCCAGTACACTGTCCTGGGTATAACCATAACCATTCTGTCCTGCCAGTTTCAGCCATTGTGCATCCTGGTCGTTGACTTTTCCCTGGATGCCGGCATCCTGACTGGCCTTGAGATAGTCATAACGAACCTCTGCCTTTTGCGCATCACTGAAATTGGCGCCGGCACCGGCGCCATTCATGAGGCCGCTGATGAAGGCTGCAGAACTGTTCAGGTTGAGAAAGGGATTGGCATCTCCCATGACATAGCGACCATACTTGTTTTTAAGCTGTGACAGGTAGTCACCATTGCCGCCAGACTCAAAATTCGATGACCTTGCCAGGGAGTTCGTATTATAAACGGGCTCATTTTTTGCACCAGACGCCCCGGATGCAGAATTTGGATTGGATCGGGCCTGTCCAGTACCGGCATCTACAGGTAATTGCCCGGCGATATCACCAGCGCCAACCGCTTTGCCATTAGCAAGATTCTGTGCTGCTGCGATCTGGAATGCATTGTGCGCAGTATCATAACCTTTATTTCTGATTTCATTGTTCCAATAGTCAATGCCAGCCTGATCACCTACGCGACCAAATGGTGTATACCAGTCCGCAGATTGATTGCCAGCGCCCTGACCGGAAATGCTGTCCGCGCCGACGCCCTTGCCACTCACCATATTCTGCACAGCCGCGGTGAGAAAAGCACGGTGCGCTACTTCCTCCCCCTTGCTCGCAATTTCCTTGTCCCAATAATCCATCCCGGCCTGGTCACCAACTCTGCCAAAGGGGGTGTACCAGTCGTATGAATTATTTTTCTTTAACTGATTGCCAGACTTGACCGGATCACCGGCAATCCCAACAGTATTCGTGCTTGTTGCCATGTCAAACCTCAATTTTTCGGTTTAGTAAATACCTGACCATCCCAGTGATCACCGATGGCGACGGTGTCGTCACAAGGTACGTACCCAGCGACCTGTCCCAAAACCACGTTCACCACGATGCCATTTTTAATTTCTGCGCTTTTCATGATTACCACCAATAAATTATTACAAGGCCGTCACCGCCTTTGCCTGTAATGGCACCGGCAGTGCCATCGACACCACCGCCGCCGCCGCCGGGGAAACCGCCGTCGGCAGCATTCGTACCGGGACTAGACGATCCTCTGCCTCCCCACCCCCCTCCACCTTGCAACGCATGCAGCATACCGTTCTGAGTTGGTATACTATTTGAACCGCCTTGGGCATATTGTCCAGAAATTCCACCACTCATCTGATAACTCCCACCGCCACCACACCCAAAAATGCTACCGCCACCGGAACTTGGAATGCCACCACCGCCACCACCCCACATAGCATTGCCAGCAGCGCCACTCCCTTGTGAATATCCATTTGCCCCACCAAAGTCACTAGAAGCATTGGACGACAGGGCGCCAGATAAACTGTGTGCACCATTATTAGGAAATCCACCCCAACCAGAAATGTAACCACTCCCACTGCCAGCAATTCCTCCTCCGCCAGCACCACTCCCTCCGGTACCACCACCGCCGCCACCATAAGCCTCGACAAGCAATCCCAACATGGCAGAACCGAAAGATGACTTCCCACCTGGATTACCAGGTGTAAGAGTGCCAGCAGATATAACAGCAACTCCACCAGCACCAACAACAATTGGTACACTCGTTCCTGTCTTAAGAGTAAGCGATGTGAAAAACTGGCGATGGCGTGCCCCACCACCTCCTCCGCAAGAGGCAGAATTAGAGCCAGCCGTGTATCCCCCTCCTCCACTCCCCCCCGCCCCAAACACATCCACAATAAAAAACTGCGCATCCTTAGGACAAACCCAATTACCAGAAGTCTTAAACACCTGAAATTGCACTTTCCCCGAAGGAGCGCCAGGAAATCCCGTAAACCCGGCCATAATCAATAGTCCCCCGAATGAACACGGACACGCCAGCCCGCAGCCACAGCTGTGCCTATCGCTGCATACAAAATATAACCAGAAGGTATCGCCCGATTAACCGGCACCACCACCTTCGTCTGCGCCGCATTCTCGGTCAATGTAATCGCCGGCAAACTGACTTCTTCCCACAGGATATTGTTTGATGCAGTCGTCGCGGTCGCTCCGTTATTCAAAAAGATGCGTAACACCGAGGCCACATTCGTTCCTACGGGTAGCGCCTCTACACTCTCGATAAAAGCGCCATTGACACCGGCAGGAGCCGATATCTGTGTCACTGTACCCGTGCCATCCTTGGCTGTATTGGCAGCGGTGATGACTGGCGGCATTGGTGAAGGGAATCTTGGTGTCAATGGAAAGATGGGTTTTTGATTTGCTGCCATGCAGCCTCCTTAAAAATTATTGTATAAATACAGGTCACTGCCTACCGAGCCAGCATCTCCCCAGAATGCAGTAGCGCCGTCACTCAAAATAGTCTGACCTGTCGTCGCAGGGCTCTGACCAGGCAGTACTGCAGCAAAGACCAGCCCGTCCGCATACAATTTGCTGACAGCATGACTGGCGGAAACTGGCGTGGCGACATTGAGCACGGCGCCAGTAAAATCATGCGCTCCGGCATAGTTGTCACCCGCCTTGTTTGCCTTGGCATTCATGCCTGGTCCGGTCAGTGCTCCACTCACATCAACAGAGCCTGACACGGTCTGGTTACCATTCAGATTCAGGTTACCCGTCATGGTCTGGTTGCCAGTGCGAAGCAACATCGCAGAGCCGGCAATGATGACAAAATTACTACCGTCATACATCAGCAACAAAGGCTGATTGGATGCGATGTCTCCCGCTGTCGGGTCCGCCCCCAGCAGGGTCTTGACCGGCTTTGCACCGAGGCCAGACACGTTCACAGTCAGTGCACCAGTATTGGTATTGACCGGCTTGTACAACAATAACAAGCCAGTTGTATAAGAAAGTAAGGTTGTGACAGGATTGAGGACATGTGCCGCCGCCGTGCCTGTTTCTGTCGCCGTGATAATGACCGCACCAGTAAAGCCGGAAAAACATTCCTTCAGCACTGTTTTCAACATACGGATATGATCATCTCCCTGCGATTTTGGATCTGACGCCGTCGGATTGCTCACCGTCAGGTCATTGATATAGTTTGCTGCTTCCAGTCCCATTATTTCGCCCTCACTTGCATGGTTGAACCTGAATACCAGTCGATGGAATTGATGGCATCCACGCTTTGCAGATACAGCTTTTCAAAAGTCGGAATGCGCGCATCGTTCATGATGAAAGGCTGTGCTGCACACAATGCCGCGTACAGATACACATTCGGAAAAGCCGCCAGCAGCCAGTTCGTTGTATTGATTGAAGACAAAGCCGGTATACGCTGCTGGTAAGTCAGTTCCAGCGCATAACTTGCGTCCGGCACCGGGGCCAGCTGTAATTGCGGGCCAATGACAGAAAATTTCACCGGCCTGCCACTAATGCTCCCCGTCCTGTCTGCCAGCAGTTGATCTGGTGATTCATAGCGCAGTGCAATAACAGGGTCCGCAGACAGGATCAGCCTGCGCATTTCCAGCATATCGACAGGCAGGCTGACATAAGCACTGCCCGCCGTCGTCACCAGACTGGTGCGTACATCCATGGGCCTGGCCGCAATATCAGACGACATCCTGGCTTCAGCCAAAGCAATAAAATCAGCAATGAATGGTGCCAGGTCCGTCCTGTGCAACCAGTTGGCGACAGCTGTCTGCAAGCTTGCATAATCGGTAATGGCGCTCATACCCTGCCTCCCCATACACGAAACGCCGACAGCGCCGGATCAACCAGCATGGCCTTCACATGCACTTCTTCGCTCATGAATTCCTGGAAACTGATGTTTTTATCATTGAGATATTTTTCAACAAGCACCATGGGAAAAGATGCGGCATGGCGCATCTCGCTTGTTCCATGCAAACCCTCCTTGTGCAAAGCCTGGGCATGCTCGGCAATCGCCGTGCAATCCTGCACGCGCTCAAACCTGATATCACCACCATCCACATGAACTCTGGTTGCGATACTCATTACATATTCTCCAGCGGGGACACCTGCACGACGCCCGCCGTTGCAACCTGTATCGCAGCAATCCTGTCATTCCCGTTCACGCTCAGGATCACTGCATCACCAGGCTGGACCTGCAAGTCAGTACCCACGGCAGTCGCCGATGATTTACCGAGGCGTACACAGGCAGGCGCAGTTGCCGCCACACGGATATAGCGCGGCAATTCGCCGCTGGACATACTGGGAATAGTTGCCGACGCCGACGTGCCCGACGTGGCAATGGCCACGCCCGTCGTCTGACTGGAGACGGTGATATAACCACCATTCATAAAACCTCCTGCGCTTCACAGCGTTGTAATCAAAAAAATGGCGGGGGCTTGCACCCGCCTGCTTTTTAACTCTGAACGAGTACGATGCTATGCAGACTTACAGCACATCATAAATCGCACCATGGGCCTTGGGCGCGCGGCATTCCAGCGTATACTCCACGACCAGCTCACGCTGCACGGCGTCACCCGTGGTTGCCAGCTCTATCGTCGTAAAGGGACGCAGATAGGCCAGTGCCAGCTTGTCAGCTTGCAGGACAAACACATCGCGTGAAGCCTGGAAGCGATTCGGCACCACTTTCAGCGAACCAAAATCGGACACATACACGTCAATTGCCGCATACAGTTTGGCATCTTCCGACTTGTCGAAACGTGTCGCATTGCCCGAGAAAGTTGAAAACGTCTGTTTCTGTGCCGGGCCTACCATGATGGTGTCAGGTTCGCCGCCAGCGCTATAGCATTTCTGCAAAACGTTCTTCAACTGCGCTTCCGTAAAAGCACGCGGTGTACCCAGAGTCCGGCCGGTATTGCCGGAATAAGATGCCAGCGTACCGGCATTATTGTCGACATTGTCCACCACCCAGCCAGGCAAACCACGGGATTGCCTTGGCGAAGTAGCCGTCACATCCAGCTGACACAATGCTGACTCCATATCGCGTTTCAGTTCCAGTGAAGCCATCGACAACTGATACGCCAGCTCATCCTTGCGGCCAGCCGGGTTCATCGCCTGCTGCGTGCCCGATACGATCACGGTTTTCGATGCAATCTGGGTGCGGTTACTCAGACGTGCTGTCGGTGTCACCGTTTTTGCAGATGCATTGTCACCCTCGGCCTGGGCATTGGTAGTCACTGCCGTCGCCAGATCCTGGGTCTGCCACTCATGCAGGGTATTGCTGGCTTTTGCCTTGGCCGCCATATTCATCAAAGGCGTCGTGGTTGGCGAAATACGGTAAATGATATCGCTTAGGTCTTCCTTATTACCAACCGCTGTCGCGGTCACATAGGTATTGCTTGGTGCTGCCATATTTGTTACTCCCTGGTCTTGCGACCTTAAATGAATTTTGCAAAAAGAGATGCAGCATCTTCGACCCTGCCGCTTCTGGCAAGGCGTTGCATGGCCGCGTTGCGACCGTCGCCTCCAGGTGATTCGCCCACACCTGGCCGCACAATTTTTTGCGGTATGCTGGCGACACGCTTGGCTGCTGCATTGGCTTTGGACATCATGGCGTCATACAGCATGGCTTTGCGGCCAAGCAAGACTGCCTTGTGGTCAGCAATGCTGTCCACCGTCTGATAATCAAAGCCCTGTTCCAATAAATATTGGCGAATGGCGCTGCTTTCGGCCTCAGCCTTTCTGTTGTCTTTCCAGTCCGGCAGCTTGGCAAGAAGTGCTTCTTGCTGCGTTTGGAGCACAGACTCCAGATAGTGCGCCTGTTCTGCCTGGGCAAGGTGCGCCAGGTACTGTTGTTGCTGAATGTTATCCTGATAGGCTGCTTGTCTTTTTTGATAAAGGTGCTGCTGTTTCAGGTATTCAGCAGGGTCATTTTCCAGAAGACGTTCCCAATCTATGTTTTTTTGCTGGACCAGTGCACCTTCGATTTGTACCGCCATCTTCTGCAGTTTCCCTGCATAATCCTGGCGCTCCTGCGATGCACGCTGGATTTCAGCTTCGGCAGCCTTGCGCTGCTCTGCCACCTCCATCGTCTTCCTGGTGTAGTCGGACTGTCGCAGTCCATTCTTGTAGGCATCAGCCAGTTCTGCTTTTGACAGATTGACTGTCTTGCCATCTACTTCTATGGTGACAGTCTCATCACCGCTTTCCTCCTGGCCATCCTCTAGTAATTTTTCAGGTTCAGCGTCACGCTTCCCCCTCATGTCCTCCAAAACTTCCCTCTCCAAATCCTGGGCGCTCTTTTCATGTGCTTGCGGCTCCAGAAAAGCGCCCAAGGCTTGTGCCGCGCCATCTACATTCAAGGTATTACCTGTGGGTTCAGTGACCTGATTATCCATTTAAAAACTCCAATCAATGAATGGGACTTTCACCCATTCCCAGCGCCTCACGGCGTTAAGATTCATCCAACAAAAAAACCACCTGAAAACAAGTGGTCACCAAGTGCGTTGGACCAGCACTAGATTTTTATAAACGTCCCGCTATTGAGCTGATATCCGACCTCGCCATTCACTACCCTGACCCAGCCCTTCGCTGTTTTTATCATGTCAACCGTTGCGGCAGGATGAAAAGCCATCGCCACAGAATCACGCCAGCCCTTGAAGGCTTGCACTGCCTTTACCAGCTCTTCAAACGATGCATCAGGCTTTGTCTGTGCTCCAGGTCCAGTTGCGCCAGCTTGCCAGTTTCCAGTGTCGTGTCCAGCTGGTTTTTGAACTTCTTCAACATGGCCAGATACATCCAGAGTTTTTCCCTGCCCTCGGCGTCGCGTGCCGGTGAGTTTTTCCATTTTTCCGTTATCTCGCTTTCTATGGCAGAAAATGCCTGTTGATATGCTTCATTTTCCAATACTTCCCTGGCCCTGCTGCCTTCAGAGATGCGCTGTTCAATGGTAGTCATCATGCGCTCCCTGTCGCGGCTTCGCCTGGATAAGCAGGCACCATCTCAGTGAGCAAAGCCCCTGATGGCACCGGTTGCTGGCGAGCAATCTTCGCCACCAGCAGTTTTGTTTCAGCTTCCAGTTGTGCTTTCCAGCGGTCAAACTCCATGCGTTGTTGCGCCAGTTGCGCATCAAGCTGCGCCTTGTGCTGACGTTCCTGCATATCATTCTGTGCCTGTGCCTGCTGCTTTTGTGTTTCCAGTTGCAGTTCACGCTCACGCAACATGGCTTCCTGCTGCAATTCGCGTTCACGCATCTGCATGTCCATCATATGTTTTTCCTTGCTTGCCTCTATCTGCATCTGCGTCTTCTGCTGTTCTGCCTGCATCTGCATTTGCATGGGGTCCGGCGCTTGTGGCGGTGGCGCAGCTTTCGACGGGTCACTGAAGAACTTGTCCGCACTCTTGAAGCCCAGCAAACGCGCCAGCTCCGAACTCGCCTGATAAATTCCCTGAGGATTGGTCAAACCCAGGGGATAGACTTTTTCCTGCTGCGCCAGCAAAGCCATCAGATGATTGACCTTCTGGTCCTTGTTACCCAGGCCTATGCCGACATTGATACTGACATCAAACTGGTTATGCCATTCACGCGGATCAATATCTGTCCAGCCATTTGACAGTTTCACCTGGGCTTTTTTGTCCTGATGCTGGCATATCAGCTTCAGCACCAGCTTGAACAAGGCAGTAAAACCCTCGGCAAAATTGCGTGAGATCAGGTCCAGGCGCATGTCCGCCTTGTTGGTGATGATATTCATGCCCTGTGCCGTCTGGTTCAGTCCGTCACCGTCATTACCCTGGCTATAGCGTGTCCAGCCCGTCCTGTTTTCCAGGTCCTGCTGTATATAATCCAGCAAACCCATGGCCTCACCGCTATTACCCTGCGCCTGGTCCAGCCGTCCCACGGCACCGGGTTGTTTGATGCGCACCACACCACCAGGGCGAGAAGTCAGCAGATCATCAAGATTGACCTGGCCTTCCACCGCAAAATAGCGACCATTCACATTCAGGTACAGGTTATCAAGCTGGCTGCGCAAAATGCTGGTCTTGGTCTTCTGGCTCTCCATCGCCAGATCAGCAATCGACAAACCAAAGAAAGTATGCGGCAAAGGCACAGGGGTGATATCAACAAAGGGGATAAAATCCACCTCTTCATTATCAAGCAATTCATTACCCGCCACCGTCACCTTGCGCAATTCGCTGATGCCGTCGCCGTCGAAGTCACAGCGTACATAGGCTTCCGTAATCCATATCTTGCGCTGGCTTTCATCTGCATTCGTGATCTCGTCTGACAGATAAGCGTTTTCATCATTCCAGCTCAGCCGTTGTATGCGCTCCAGATTCAGCGCCTGGCCCTGATCTTCTCCACTGATATTGTCGACATTCTTGTACCCCATGGATTTCAATTCAGACACCGTGCGCTGCACACGGTGGCCGACAAACCTGGCTGTCTGTATATCCCTGGCATTGCGGGCGATCAAAAACTCTTCCGGCGGTACATTATCGATCTGTATCTTGCCGCCAGTCTTTACCCGCTTGCAAGTAATGTCATACAGCATCTGCGGCGGCTGCGCCTGTATCTGCTGCAATTGTCCCTGCAACTGCTGCACCGCCTGTGTCGCCTGCTGATCCCCTTGTTGTGCTGCAGGGGATGCCTGCTGCAATTGCAGATTCAACTGTTCTACAGCTTGCTGACGCTGTTTGGCATCTTCTTCGTCAGGGTAAGCCTGCTGGGCAATCACCTCAATTTCAGGATCGTCCAGAATCTGCGCCAGTTCAACCTGGCTCAGCCCCTTGTATTCTTCCTTCATCTCTTCAAAACGCGTATCCCACCAGACCTTGACAATGCCATTTTTCTGCAGCAAGGCATCCTTCATCCAGACATAGGCAATCTTGTGACCATTGTTCTTTTTAAAGAACAGGTAATTGACATATTCCGTCGCCGCGCTGGCTTTGGTTTCATCATCGGGATTCTGCGCCTCAAATTCAACAATGGAATCACCGCCGCAAAATGTCAGCATCAACTGCGGCAGCATCGACTCTATCGTGTCGCGCACATCCGTAGAGACAACCGATGAACGCCCCTCCACCTCGGGTGGCGCCAGGTCACCGACAGCCATGCCCAGGTAATAGTATTCTGCTTTCTGACGCGCCTGCGACAAACGCGAAGATGAATAACCAAGGCTCTGCCGCATCTCGGTCAGCACCAGGGCTTTCAATTCTTCTTCTGATAATCCTTTAGCCATTCCATCCTCTATGCATAAGTAAATTTCGGGTAATTCAATTTCCCACCCCACTCTTCGTTCGACATCTGCTCTGCATTGATGCAGATATAACGCAAATTGTCTGCACCATGGCTGAACTCATCGTGCAAAGGTGCGCCCGCTTCATTGGTACTTTGATTGATGCTGCGGCGATAGCGCTTGGCGCATTCAATCAGCCTGGCAGTCCTGTCCTTATCAAACCACAGACGGTTAAACGTCATGCGTGTCAGACGTATGCCGTCTTCCACACTCATGCCCGGCGTAATCGCCACATCCCAGCCAAGTGCAGTCATGATTTCTTCGGCACTCTTGCCCGTTTTAAAATCCTTGTTGCGGCCATCATGCGGCAAGAACAACTTTCCCCAGTTCATATTCTTTTGCTTCAACAGGGCAGAATAATGGTCCAGCGTCTTGTGGCTGTCTTCCATATATTCAATGACGCGTAATTCCGAACTCTGTCTTTGCACCAGGCTGATCGCCATCGCATCATTCCAGCCCAAATCCACCACCACATGCACCTTCAGCAAAGGATCATAAGGAACATGGCAGATACGGCTGTCCGCCGTCGCCACTTCGTGATAATAGATAGCACCGCTGACTGCCGGTTTGCACTGACCATCCCAGATATTCTTGTAGGCTTCCGGCTCGCGTTGCAGGCAGGTTTGCCTCTCCCTTTCCAGCACTTCAGGGAACCAGGGGTTATCACGCCAGTTCATCAAAACAGATACACAGTCATGCGGCGGCCGCATCACAAAACGCTGATGGGTGGGGTCCGTTTCCAGCTCAGGGTTATACGTTACCCAGATTTCTGAACCCGCCGTGCGTATCGTCGGTATCAAGATACTCCATGACCTGTCCGACACACTCTGCCCCTCTTCCACCCACACCTTGGTGCAGCCTTCAAAAGACTTGATACTGTCGGCAGTCTGGTCCGACAAACCACTGAAGTAAAAACGCGTACCATTCCTGCCGCGTATCTCGGATTCATAAATTTGATAGAATTCACTCAAGCCCAGGGCAGCAATCTGGTCACGCAAAAGCTGATGCACGGATTGCTTGATCGATTTCTGCAACTCGCGAGCACACAAAATTCTTTCCACATTCTGCACACCAAGCAGCAACAATGCGCGGGCAAACCCCCATGACTTACCGCTGCCACGGCCACCACGCGCCACCTTGTAACGCGCTGGCTGGAATAAAAATTCCAGCTTCTCCGGAAACTCACACTCAATCTGCATTCGGTTTGACCAGTTTGATGGCGATATCACTGATCAAGTGTTCGCCGTTATCTCCCGCACCATTGACCTGTAAAGGGAGGATTTTCAGATACAACACCGTCCAGAATGCCTTTTCATTGGTCGGGTCCTCGCGCGCCCATTGCGCCAGACGTGATGCACCACCAAGCTCTTCGCCGGCTCTGGCAATCGCATCCCTGACTGTCAGCGCCGATTGACTGAGGGTTTGACCGGACACCTTCTTCGGGCGGCCCCGTGGTTTGGCGGCAGATTTGCTTGCGGGTTTGACCGCCGTGACTGTCGCCTGATTATCACGATCACTCATTTGACTTCAGGATGCCTTGCAGCTTGTCCTGCTCCATGAAATAAAACCATCATCCAAAACATACAGATGCGCCTGGTCTGGCGATGCATCATCGTTGATGCATGTCGTAGCTGAATGACCAGGATAAAAAGATTTACCTGTCTGCTGCATCGCGATCTTGGTCGCCAACTCGGACGTTATAGGTGAATCGCTTGCGACCACAAACAGGTAAAAACGGTAGCGTCAGCAAGTTGCCGGGCGCAGTATCTTGAATTCCTGCATCTTCACGATGCTCCATCCTTTGAAGCATGCAGAAAGCAAAAAGCCCCGCCATTTTGCAATGGCGGGGCAACATGTATTATCTGAAATTCGTACAGGCGTGGCAGCCCGTAAGTAAAAGTATACGCTGCCCACACAGACAGCACAAATTTTTATTACTCGTAACAACGCATGCCTGCTAGTGCAAAATAAAAAGGTTTACCTGTCTGCTGCATCGCGATCTTGGTCGTCAACTCGGACGTTATAGGTGAATCGCTTGCGACCACAAACAGGTAAAAGCAGTAGCGCCGGCAAGCTGCCAGACGTCATATCTTGAGTTCTTGCATCTTCATGATGTTCCATTCAATGAAGCATGCATAAAACAAAAAGCCCCGCCATTCTGTCATGGCGAGGCTTTATCTATTCTTTATCTATTCCTTGAAATTCGTCTTGGAATTCGTACAGACGTAGCAGTCCGTGAGTAGAACTATACGCTGATCGAATACGCCAGACAAATTTTTATTACGCTCAAAAATCACCCTGAAAAGCCGGGTTAAAAAAACCAAAAGCCCTGCTTTTTGCAAAGCAGGGCCCGTGGTTTATCTGATTTTTAACAGGGCGCAACTCTCCCTGAACAACACTATACACTGATTATTTAATCAGTACAATTTTTTATTGAAAATAATTTCCACAGTCGAAATGAGGAGCATATTTTTGCTGTTTGCATATCATTCCATTGCCACTCGCCTGCTGATCAGCCAAAACAGTAACTGCAATCCCTCATCAGTAGTACAGAGCTGGCTTGCAAAGCGATCTGCAACCTCCGCCCGGAACATTAGCCCCCTGGCCATACCGGCAAAATAAATATATTCATCCTTGCAAATGAAAATGATTCTCATTTATAATAAACTTCATTAATCAAGTAGTTCAATACATCACATGAATTGCGCTTGAGCAAACGGATTTACCATCCACACCAGCCAGTCGCCGCTAGCCCGTGTCCAATTTTTATTAGGAAACACTATGCTATGCAAGACGCAAATCGCGCTGGCGCTGGGTATGGCGTGGGGCATGGGCTCCAGTGCCGCGCAAGCACAACTGGCACAACAGCCACAACAAGCGCCGGTACCCGCCAACGCAGCGACGCAACTGAAAGAAATCACAGTCACATCCACCCGTACAGAACGTTCTGTCGACGCGGTCCCCAACACCGTCACCGTGATCCCTGCCGCAAGAATCGAGCAAGAAGGCGGGCGTGACATCAAGGACCTGTTCCGCAATGAACTCGATGTCAGCGTGCGTGCTGCCCCTGCCCGCTTCACGGCAGCAGGTGCTGCAACCGGGCGCGCCGGCAATGAAGGCGTCAATATCCGCGGCCTGGAAGGTAACCAGGTATTGATGATGGTGGATGGCACACGCCTGCCCGCCAGTTTCTCTTTCGGCGCATTTGCTACCGGCCGTGGTGATTTTTTAGAGCTTGACGGCATCACGGCCGTTGAAGTCTTGCGCGGCCCGACATCGACGCAATTTGGCAGTGATGGTCTGGCCGGTGCGGTCAGCTTCCGCACGCTTGATCCTTCCGACATACTGAAAAAAGGCCAGGCATTTGGCGGCTTTGCCCGCGCCGGTTATGGCAGCATAGACCGTTCCTGGCGCAATACCCTGGCAATTGCCGGTGACAGTGGCGACTGGCAAGGCCTGCTGCTGGCCAGTTATCGCCGTGGTCATGAAACAGAAAACAAAGCTGACAATAACGCCCTCAATGTCAGCCGCACCAAACCCAATCCGGTCGACTACAACAGCCAGTATGTGTTGGGCAAGGCCTTCTTCAAACTCAGCAGTACACAGCAACTGGGCGCCAGCCTTGAAGCACAGAAGCGCAGACAGGATACTGAAGTCTATTCGGCACGCGCCCTGCCGCCGCTGACATCGACCAGCACCATTGACCTCGACACCAGGGACAATATAGAACGCAATAAACTGACACTGGAACATCGCTATAAAAACCTGAATGCAGACTTACTGCAAAAGGCCGAAACCCGCCTGTACTGGCAAGACGCCAAGGTCAGCCAGTATTCTGCCGAAGACAGGAATACTGCCGCCGACCGCACCCGTGACAACCGCTACCAGACCAAGGTGCTGGGCCTGTCCAGCCTGATGGAAAGTAACTTCAGCGGCGCCGTTGAACAGCGTCTCAGCTATGGCTTTGACTGGAGCCGCTCAGACACATCAGGCGTACGCGATGGCACGGTTGCCCCGTTTGGCGAAAGCTTCCCGGCCAAACCCTTCCCTGATACCACCTATACCGTCACCGGCGCTTTCCTCCAGGATGAAATTGAAAACGGTACACTGACCATCATCCCGGGTTTGCGCTTTGATCACTACAAGCTCTCACCGTCATCAGCCGGGTACAGTGGTGGTGCAGTGACTGCCTTGTCCGACCAGGCAGTCACACCGCGCCTGGGCCTGGTATGGCAACTCAACCCGCTGTTCGCGCCATATGCGCAGATCGCCAAGGGCTTCCGCGCACCAACCCCCGACCAGGTCAACAACGGTTTCACCAACCTGGCATCAGGTTATACCAGCATAGGTAATGCCAATCTCAAGGCCGAACGCGCTGACAGTATCGAGCTGGGTTTCCGTGGCAAACTCAATGGTCTGCGCTATTCTTTCGCCACATTCAACAACAGCTACAAAGACTTCATCAGCCAGCAAGTCGTGCGTGGTTCAGGTTCGGCTGCAGACCCGCTGGTCTTCCAGTACATCAACCTGGCCAAAGCAGAAATACGCGGCGCGGAAGCCCGTGCAGAATGGCAGATCGACAGCAACTGGCAAGTCAATACCGGCATCGCCTACACCAAGGGGGACAGCGAAACCGCCGGTATCAAGACCCCGCTCGACACCATCAACCCAATCAAGTTTGTCGCTGGCCTGCGTTACGACACTGCTGCCTGGGGCGCACGCGCCCAGCTCCAGCACCAGCAGGCCAAGTCTGCTGACAGAATCGCCCCGGCGGCGGTGCCACAGTTTGCGCCGGGCTCCTACAACGTCGTTGATCTTGGCGTGTACTGGAAGCCACTGCCCAAGCTCAGCATCAACGTCAACCTCAACAACGTGTTTGACCGCAAATACTGGCAATGGACCGATGTACGCGGTCTGGCTGACAACAGCACCATCAAGGATGCCTATACCGCCCCTGGCCGCAATGCCCAGGTTTCAGTCCGTTACGACTTTTAAGGAGTAAATCATGTCCGATCACTACCAGCCAATACGTGAACAATTTTCCGCCCTGCGCCGCGAGAAAAAAGCCAGGCACCGTGATATTGCCCAGACTCTCGCCATCAGCGAAGGCGAACTGATCGCCGCCCACGCAGGTACACCAGCGGCTGCTGCGGCGACAGTAAGCCCGGCAGCAACGGAACAGCTGCTGCACGCCACCCGCCTGCGTGCCGAATGGCCAGACATCATCGCCGCCATCGAAGAGCTTGGTGAAGTCATGGCGCTGACCCGCAACGAGTCCTGCGTTCATGAAAAAACCGGTGTCTATCGCAAGGTCAGCCACAATAACCACGTAGGCCTGGTCCTCGGTGGCGAAATTGACCTGCGCATTTTCTACCAGCAATGGGCGCATGGTTTTGCCGTCAGTGAACAGGCCAGCAACGACCAGCAAAACAGCCTGCAGTTCTATGACGCCAGCGGCACCGCCATCCACAAGATATTCATGAAGCCGCAAAGTAATCTGGCAGCCTATCAGGCCCTGGTCGCCCGCTTTGCCGCAGCAGAGCAGGCCACAGGCATACAACCCCTGGCAGCGCCAGCAAAAGTGCCGGAACTGGCCGACAAAGACATCGACGTGACCGGCTTCCGTCAGGCCTGGGCATCGCTGCGCGACACCCATGAATTCTTTGGTCTGATGAGAAAATTCGCTGTCAGCCGTACCCAGGCACTGCGCCTGGCCGAAACCCAGTTCGTCCAGCAGGTTGATGTCAGCAGCTGCCAGGACCTGTTGCAGGCAGCCGCCAGCGAAAACGTCCCTATCATGGTATTTACCGGCAATACTGGCATGATACAAATCCATTCCGGCCCGGTCAGCAAAATTGCCAAGATGGGGCCATGGATCAACGTCCTTGACCCAGGCTTCAACCTGCACCTGCGTGAAGACCATATCGCCAGCGCCTGGGTCGTCAAGAAACCGACCATAGACGGCCTGGTCACTTCACTCGAACTGTTTGATGCTGAAGGTGAAACCATCGCCATGTTCTTTGGCGAACGCAAGCCGGGCAAGCCCGAACTATGCGAATGGCGCGCCCTGATCGACAACCTCCTGTCCGAAAGCCTGACATGCGCCGCCTGATCACGACCAAGCTCTCGCGCCGTCAGGCGCTATGGCAAATCGCCGGACTGACAGGCGCCGGCCTGCTGTCTGCGGGCACGACTGCGTTTGCCGCACAAGTCGCCGGCAAACCCGCCATCCGCCGCATCATCAGCGTGGGCGGGGCAATTACTGAAATCATCTATGCCCTGAATGCCGGTACTGACCTGGTGGCGGTCGACACCACCTCCAACTACCCGGAGAGCACACAAAAACTGCCTAACGTGGGCTATGCCCGCGCCCTGTCGGCAGAAGGCGTGCTGACGCTGGCACCCACCCAGATCATCGCCAGTGAAGACGCCGGGCCACCCGCCGTCATCAAACAGCTGACGGCGTCCGGCATACCTGTTGCCGTGCTGGCGGCGCATCACCGCTTTGAAGGTGTGCTCGACCGTGTCAAACAGATCGGTGAGCTGACCGGCCGCGAAACCCAGGCCACCGCCTTGATGCGCAAACTGCAGCAAGAATGGACACAGGTTCGCAGCAACATAGAGCAGCGTGAAGCGCAAAGCAAGACCAAAGCGCCCAAAATCGCTTTCATCCTCGCCCACGCCCCCAACCAGGTCATGGTCGCCGGACGCGAAACCGCCGCCCATGCCGTGCTTGAATACGCCGGTGCAAGCAATGCCATTACGGCTGCCAACGGTTTCAATGGCTACAAGCCACTGACGCCCGAAGCCATGATCGCCGCCCAGCCCGACATCATCCTGGTCACTGACCAGGGGCTGAAGGCCTCTGGCGGTATCGACGCCGTGCTGAAGTTGCCTGGTGTGGAACAGACACCGGCAGGCCGCAACCGTCGTGTCATTTCACTTGAAGCCATGCTCTTGCTCGGCTTTGGACCGCGCCTGCCCAACGCCATCGCCATGCTCGATGCGGCCATCACCAAGACTCTGCGCACATGAACAGAGCAGCCGTCATGCCATCCCCCGGCAGGGTCACCGTCCGCCCCGGCCTGGCAAGCGTATTAGGCCTGCTGCTGGCTCTGTCCCTGCTGCTGACCGTGCAATACGGTGCGGTACGTGTCAACCTGCAAGACTGGTTACAGGTATTCAATCTGGTCGAAGGGCAAAACCTCAGTGGCGGTGGCTACGTCCTGTGGCAGTTGCGCCTGCCGCGCGCCCTGTTTGCCGTCGCCATCGGTGCGGCCCTGGGCCTGTCCGGCGCACTGACGCAGGGTCTGTTCCGCAATCCCCTGGCCGACCCCAACCTGCTCGGCATCACCGCCGGCGCAGCTGCCGCCGCAGCACTGACTATTGTGGTGTTTTCCGGTCTGCACCTGCCCATACCGGCAAGCTGGCGCATGTGGCTCTTGCCAGTCGCAGCCTTTGCCGGTTCGCTGGCCGTGTGCTTTACACTGGACAGCATCGCCCGCTGGCTGTCACCTGGTTCCATCGTCGGCCTGCTGCTGACCGGCATCGCCCTCAATGCCCTTGCTGCCTCGATACTGGGCCTGTGCACCTACCTGGCCACAGACGATCAGTTGCGCAACCTCAGTTTCTGGACCCTGGGTTCAGTTTCTGCCGGCAGCTGGCTGTCGACGGGTTTGCTGATATTGCTACTACTGCCCGTGTGCTGGCTGGTCAGGAGCATGATGCGCGCCATGAATGCGCTGGCGCTCGGCGAATCAGCTGCCGCCCATGTCGGTATTGATGTACGCAGCCTGCGCAGCAAAGTCATCTTGCTGGTGGCCATACTGACCGGTTTTGCCGTCGCCTGGTGCGGCATCATCGCCTTTATCAGCCTGATCGCCCCGCACATGGTGCGCACCCTGGGCGGACCAGATCAAAGACAGGTGATACCCCGCTCCATGCTCATGGGCGGCCTGCTGTTGCTGCTGGCCGACACCGTGGCGCGCACCGTGGCAATACCGGCAGAAGTCCCAGTCGGTATCTTTACCACCCTGCTTGGTGCGCCTTTCTTCCTGATCCTGTTGCGCAACGCGCGCGGTCGCCTGGCCTGAAGATCATGCTAATGAAAACCTTAATCAAGCAAGACCTGCTGGAAACCAGGGAACTCGCCACCCGCCTGGGCAGGCAAAGCTTTGGGCCGTTCAACATCCATATCGCCCCCGCAGAAAAAGTGGCGATACTAGGCCCCAGCGGCGCTGGCAAGTCCACCCTGCTCAAGCTGATGTCGCGCGAACTTGCCGCCAGCGGCGGCAGTATCTCTTTTCTCTCTCGCCCCCTGGCCAGCTGGTCACTGGCCGAGTTAAGCCACTTGCGTGCGGTCCTGCCACAATCGACCGATGTCGCCTTTGGACTGGAAACCGATCTCGTCATCAGCCTGGGCCGCGTCAGTCGCCCTCATGACCGTGACCTCACGGCCATCGTACACGAAGCCGCCAGCATGGCCCATGCAGCCCACCTGCTCAACCGGCGCTTCGACAGCCTGTCCGGTGGTGAACAGGCCAGGGTACAACTGGCGCGCGTATTTGCCCAGTTATGGGACAAGCAAAATGGCCTGATCCTGGTCGACGAACCCCTGGCCGCACTCGACCCCGGCCTGCAATTTGACCTGCTCGACAGCCTTGACGCCTATGCATCGCAACGCCAGCATGCCATCGTCGCCATCCTGCACGACATCAACCAGGCCATGCAGGCATTTGACCGACTGCTGCTGGTCAAAAATGGTCAGCTGGTGGGTGATCTGCCCAGCAACAGCGCCGCCGTCCCGGCGCTCGAAAGCCTGTACGACATCGCACTGAGCTGTGTCCACAACACCGAAGGTGAATTGCTGATCACCCCCTTGCGTGCGTCATCACGCAACAGAAAACGCGCCTGACAAATCAGGATCAAACAAAGCAACATCACCGATATCGAGTCAACCAAAGAAAAGGAAACATCATGCAAAGACCTAGCCTGGTAGAAATCAAAGCCTTTGTCCCCAGCAAAGATTTTGCGACATCCCTGTCCTTTTACCAGGACCTGGGCTTTGAAGTCTGCTCCAACGAAGGCGGCATCGCCTACCTGGCCTATGGCAATTACAGCTTCCTGCTGCAGGATTTCTATGTGGCAGACCTTGCCAACAACTTCATGATGCATATACTGGTCGAAGACGCCGATGCCTGGTACGCACAGATCGAACGCAGTGGCATACCCGAAAAATATAACGCACGCCTGACCGCCATCAAGCAACAGGCCTACCGCATGCGCGACTTCACCCTGACTGACCCCAGTGGCGTCCTGTGGGTGATAGGCCAGAACACGCAATAAATCACCCATGCCTTCACAAATGCCCCCATCATCACGACTGCTTGCTGCGGCCAGCCTGGTTTTCATCTTGTCCTTCATTCTGTCTGGCTGCGCCACTGCACCTTCTCTGCAAAACAGCAATACAGTGGCAGACGGCACCATCCTGCTCCTTGGTGAAGTGCACGACAACCCCGACGGCCATCAGCAGCGCTTTGACGCCTTGCAAAAACGCGTCGTCGCCGGCTGGCGACCTGCCATTGCCATGGAGCAGTTTGATCGCGAAAACCAGTCCCAATTAAGCCAGCAATTAAGTCAGGCCCAGGCAGAATGCAAAGATGCCGACTGCATCATCAGCAAGGTCGGCGGCAAACGCTGGGAATGGCCGCTCTACCGCCCCGTCATCCAGCTCGCCCTCGATTACAAACTGCCCCTGCTGGCCGCCAACCTGTCGCGCAGCGATGCTGGCAAGCTGATGCGTGAAGGCTATGCCGCCGTACTCGATACTGCCACCATACAGGCTTACCGGCTTGACCAGCCTCTGCCCGCCGCCATCATCGACGGCCAGCGCCACGCCATGGAGGCAGGCCATTGCGGCAAGATGCCCGATGACATCGTACCCGGCATGGTCAGGGCACAGGTGGCGCGCGACGTCTGGATGGCCAAAGTCATCACCGACCATGCCGCGACAGGCAAAGGTGTCGTCCTGCTGGCAGGCAACGGCCATGTGCGCAACGACCTGGGCGTACCGCAATGGCTGCCTGCCAATCTCAGAGGCCGCATGCAAAGCCACGGTTACCTGGAAGCGGACGACAACGCAAGTCCTTCTGTATCGGCCAGCAAGCAATATGACATCACCCATGTCATCCAACCCCATGTGCGCCCTGATCCTTGCAAGACCATCACCGCGCCGATGCAAAAACCAGTGGAGAAAACATGAAGCACCAGCCCCAATCCAATTCCTGCCAGCATCTTGGTCTGGCATCCAGCAAAGTCGGTGAAGTCATGATCTGCCCCGAATGCGGGGTCGTCCACCTGTCTCTCAACCATGTATCGCTGCGCTTTGATGTCGACGCCTTCCGTACCCTGGCCTATATGCTGGCAGAGGCGCAACTAAACATAGAAAGTTTTGACGCCCACCTGAAAAAAAGGCAGGACAGCAGCACCACCGCAGTCTTTGACAGCCCGCCTGGCAAAAAAATGCATTAGTGGACCGTCACAGTGCAAGCCAGGCCCCAACCGGAGAATACTCATGTGTGATCAGGATTCATCTTCAAAGCATCTTCACCTCGCAAAGAGCCAGCTCGAACCCGTCCCCGCCGCAGGCTCACGCCGTCGCCGTATCTGGGACCTGTCGCATGAATGCCATTGCCCTGTCGTCGGTGTTTGCATACCGCTGGCGGTGTTAAGACGTATCGTCAACAAGGCTGTCAATGGTCAGGCTGTAGCTGACGACTATGAAATCCACGTCGGCGCGATTGCCGAATGCGGTCGCCGCAATCGCCTGTCAGAAGCCCTGCAGCAAGAGCTGGAACAGCGCTACGCCCGTACCATACAGGTCTTTCGCACCGCCAAGACCACCGAAGCCGTCACCCATCTGTGGCTGGCCGCCATTGATGAAAGCGACGTCGCTGGTGCCTTCTGGGCTGCATTGACGCATCCGCGCTGCACCAGCGAAATGCAGGACGGCCTGTGCCGCGACATGCACATGCTGCAACACCAGGCCGGCGCCAGCGTGCGCATCGACATCGCCCGCTTCAACGCCCTGCTCGAACAAAACAAATTGCTGACCCGCGAACTGAGCCGCGTACAGGAAAGACATGCGCGCGCCATCGCCGAAAAATCTGCCGAGATAGAAAAACAGAACGCCCGCCTGATACAGCTGCGCGCAGAAAACATCGGCAAGGACAGCAGCATCCTCTTCCTCAGCAATGACCTCAACAGCCTGAAAACAGAAATCCCCGAACTCGACACCCGCCAGCGCCTGCAAAAGAAAATCGAGCACATGTCAGAACGCCAGGGTGATCTCGAAAACCAGGTGCGCGAACTCAGACAAAAACTGGCCGAAGCCACCAAAGCCGTCAGCGACGTACAGGAACAGGCAGCAGAACAGAGCAAACAGTCACCGGAAGAAAAAGTCTACCCCATCACCTTGCACCTGCAACAAAAAACCGTACTCTGCGTCGGCGGCCGCAGCGGCAATGTCCCCACCTATCGCGACCTGGTAGAACGCATAGGCGGCCGATTCGCCCACCATGACGGCGGCCTCGAAGACAACCAGAGCCTGCTCGACGCCAGCCTGGCCGCCGCCGACCTCGTCATCTGCCAGACCGGCTGCATCAGCCACACCGCCTACTGGCGCGTCAAGGACTTTTGCAAACGCACAGGCAAGCGCTGTGTGTTCGTTGAAAACCCCAGCGTCTCATCCCTGGCGCGCGGGCTGGAACAGTTTTCGTCTGAAGAGGCAGTGAATACTGAAACAGCCAGCTGGTGAAACCAGCATAGCCGTCTGTAGGAGCGGCTTCAGCCGCGAACAGCAATGACAGCGTTGCCCAAATCACGCATAAATCAGGCAGCAAAGCGTTCGCGGCTAAAGCCGCTCCTACAAGTGAATCAGAATACGATCAAGCGCGTGGCTCAGTTCCATCCGGCGATGAAAATGAAACGACAGGCGCATTCTCGACAGAGTAACTGATGCTCAACTCAGCATCCATGCGATAGTCGTGCGGGATGTCGCCCGACGTATCGAGCATCAGGCGGTCGTGGATAACCATATTTCCAGATGCCCTATCCAACTGAACAATATAATCTTCAGTAATCTTTGTAATGCACCCAGAGTACTTTCCACTTAATACATCGGCATAAAGTGAAGTTACCGCGAATCCGATCTCAAACTGTTGCTCTCCCCTTGAATCAAGCCTGGCAACCAATTTTTGACTTACCCATGTTTTGGCATGATCATCGACCGATAATGTCTCCAAATCGGTCAAGGCTTGCAAACTGGGAGGGATATCATTGATAGAATTATCGTAAATAAATGCAGCATCGGCAATTTCAACAGCTTTTGGTAGTAATGCCAGAGTTCTGCCATAACGTTCGCGTACTTTCTCAGGTGCGACATAATGACCTGTTATGGTTTTAGAATTAAATCGATCTGTTACCCGTTCCACATTTTTTTCTGGATCATCAGTAGTGATGAAAACCAGTAAAACCTGATAGCCCTGCTTTTTCAGTTTGACTAATTCGTTGATTCGGGATGGGTGGGACATGACCGTTTCAAATGCAAATGTCTCGCGGTTTTCTATCGCTTTTATTCGCATAGCGACGGCTGCATCAAATGCAGCGCGGTCACGTTCATCCTGAGTGGCAAAATTACCCTCCAAGTCTTTGGCAAACTGGTCCGGGTTGAAAAAGTAAGTCGAAACCGGAAAAATCCCGCCAAGTGCAGTTAATCCTGTTTTTTTTAACCTCATCTATGAGCGAAGTTTTTCCACTTCCATTCGGCCCAGCATACACCATGACATAGGGTGAATCTTGGGGTGGGCGATCATGCGTAGTCATCATTAAAAAACGCGGCAAGCCGCGTTTGTCTACGTGTTTATTTAAGTTTGCTTATTCAACCGGTTGTCGACATTTTACGATGTTTGATTGCGCTGGCCAGATCACCAGAGGGAATTTTCCGTACATCGACCTGTGTCGCAGTACCAGCTCTCCTTGCAGCTTGCACTTTTTCTTTGACGATTTTGAGTGAATTTGCCATATCGCCAGTTAAAGCCTCATCCCATTGTTTTGCAGTAGCACCCATTACCATGGTCGTGCTGGTCAAGCGTGTCCGCAATGTAAAACGGCCAGACGGTTTGGTAGTCATCATAAGACTCCTGAAAGGATAGATTTTATTATAGTCGATTTACGCATATTCGAATCCAAACACAAATTTTGCAAATTAACAATACAACTTCACATCAACTCTATACTCTGCAAATTCAAATAACTGCTCTCCCGTATCGTATTCACAAAATCACTGAGGTAAGCCTTGGTGGACAAGTCGGGCAGGCAGGCGGCATACAGGCTGCCTGTCAGGCCTTCGGCTGTGATGCGCTTGGGTAGCACATAGTCACGGTTCACATAATTTTGTGCAGCCCACACCGGCAAGGTGGCGATGCCGCGCTTGCTGGCAACCAGTTGCAGCATGGCGACCGTCAGCTCGGTCGTACGGCGTGCAGTGTCGACACCGGCAGGCTTCAGGACCTGACGCACTACGTCCAGCATCTCGTCTGGTACGGGATAGGTAATCAGGGTATCGGTCGCAAAGTCTTGCGCCACCAGATAATCTCGCGTTGCCAGTGCATGGTCTTTGGCGATCAAGGCAATGATCTCGAAACGGAACAGGGGGTGGTAAGCCACGCTTTCATCTGCATCCATTTCAGACACGATCGCCACATCAGCCTTATGGCTGTATAGCAGCCCCACAGGGTCGGCCTGAAAACCGGAAACGATGTCCAACTCCACCTCGGGCCAGCGCTGGCGAAACACATCCATGGCCGGCATCAGCCAGTCAAAGCAGGTATGGCATTCCACCGCAATGCGCAACTGCCCGGCCACACCCTGCGCCAGGCGCGCCAGGTCACGCTCGCAGTTTGCCACCTGCGGCAAGACACTGTCGGCCAGTTGCAGCAGGCGTTCACCCGCCGGGGTAAAGCGTATGGGCGTGGTCTTGCGCTCAAATAGCGGCATGCCGTGATGTTCTTCCAGCAACTTGATCTGGTGTGACAGGGCCGATTGCGTGACATTCAGCAGCACCGCCGCCCGCAACAGGTTGCCCGCTTCACGCAGGGCATGCAGGGTCTTCAGGTGACGTAATTCCAGTATGGATTGCATGATTTGCAAGCTTTGCAGGGTTTAATATGAATGAAATTCAAGATGATTCTTAAAATATGTCGTTTGAATCATAGTTCATTCTAACCCATCATACGCATACTTGATAGGAGAATGACATGACGACAGCACATACATTGGGCTTCCCCCGCATAGGCGCCCAGAGAGAATTGAAATTCGCGCAAGAATCCTTCTGGCGCGGCGACATCACCGAAGCCACCCTGCGCGACACCGGCAGCGACCTGCGCGCCCGTCATTGGGCCCTGCAAAAACAGGCTGGTCTCGATGTTGTCAGCGTCGGCGACTTTGCCTGGTATGACCAGGTACTGAACACACTGGCCCTGCTCGGCGCCCTGCCCGGCCGTTTCGGCTTTGATGCCAAACAGCTGACACTGGCTGACTACTACGTTGCCGCCCGGGGCAACCCACAGCATTTCGCCATGGAAATGACCAAGTGGTTTGACACCAACTACCACTACCTCGTCCCGGAATGGACCGCCGACACCAGCTTTGACGGCGGCGTTGACTGGCTGTTTGATGAACTGGCCGAAGCTGCCGCCCTGGGCCATACCGCCAAAGTCACCCTGGTCGGCCCCCTGAGCTTGCTCTACCTGGGCAAGATCAAAAGCGGCCTCAGGCACAAGCTCGACCTGCTGCCCAAGATCATCCCCGCTTATCAAAAACTGCTGGCCCGCCTGCGGGAACAAGACGTGCCATGGGTACAAATTGACGAACCCATCCTGGCCCTGGACCTGGACAGCGCATGGCTAAACGCCTTCGTACTGGCCTATAACGGACTGAACCATAAGGCGCCCAAGGTCCTGCTGGCGACGTATTTTGAATCCGTGCAAGACCGCGCCGCCCTGCTGCATTCGCTGCCAGTCGCCGGCGTCCACCTTGACCTGGTGCGCGCACCACAACAACTACCCGCCCTGCTCAAGGACTGGCCACAAGACCGCGTACTGTCTGCCGGCGTCATCGATGGCCGCAACATCTGGCGCGCCGACCTCACCGCATTGACTGCCAGCCTGCAGGCTGCCCATGCCCAGCTCGGCAACAAGCTGTGGCTGGCGCCCAGCTGCTCGCTGCTGCATGTGCCGGTTGACCTGGCGGCAGAAACAGCACTCGATGCAGAAACCCTGAGCTGGCTGGCTTTTGCCACCCAAAAACTCGACGAAGTCGTCGCCATCAAACAAGCCCTGAATGGCAATGGTGCAAGTGTCGCCACCCTGTTCACTGCTGCCGACCAGGCCATCGCCAGCCGCCGCACCTCAGTACGCATCCACAACCCCATCGTACAAAAACGCCTGGCCGCCATCACCCCCAAAGACGAAACCCGCCACAGCGCCTTTGACAGCCGCATCAGCCAGCAGCAAAAACGTTTTGCCCTGCCGCTGTTCCCGACCACCAGCATAGGCTCCTTCCCGCAGACCAAGAACATACGCCAGGCCCGCGCTGCCTATAAGCGCGGTGATCTTTCCCATCTGGAATACCTCGAATCCATGCGCGCAGAAATCCGCCACGTCGTTGAGCAGCAGGAGAAGCTCGACATCGACGTGCTGGTCCACGGCGAACCGGAACGCAATGACATGGTCGAATATTTCGGTGAACAACTCTGGGGCTATGGCTTCACCCTGAACGGCTGGGTACAAAGCTATGGCTCGCGCTGCGTCAAGCCCCCCTTCATCTATGGCGACGTCTACCGGCCAGAAGCCATGACCGTCAGCTGGAGCGAATACGCCCAGAGCCTGACCAGCAGACCGATGAAAGGCATGCTCACCGGCCCCGTCACCATGCTGCAATGGTCCTTCGTGCGCGACGACCAGCCACGTTCCACCACCGCCCTGCAAATCGCCCTGGCCCTGCGCGACGAAGTGGCCGACCTCGAAAAAGCCGGCATAGGCATGATACAGATAGACGAACCCGCCTTCCGCGAAGGTCTGCCCCTGAAACAGCAGGACTGGTCCGCCTATCTTGACTGGGCCGTGCGCGCCTTCAAACTCAGCTCTGCGGGCATCAAGGACGATACCCAGATCCATACCCACATGTGCTATTCAGAGTTCAACGACATCCTGCCCTGGATCGCCGCCATGGATGCCGACGTCATCACCATAGAAACCTCACGCTCCGACATGGAATTGCTCGACGGCTTCGGCGAATTCGCCTACCCCAACGACATCGGCCCCGGCGTGTACGACATCCACTCGCCACGCGTGCCCAAGGTCAGCGAAATGCAAAGGCTGCTGCAAAAAGCCCGCAGCGTCATCCCCGACGCCCGCCTCTGGGTCAACCCTGACTGCGGCCTCAAAACCCGCGACTGGCCAGAAACCATCGCCGCCCTGGAACACATGGTACAAGCCGCCAAACTGCTGCGGGCAACCGTCTCAGCAGATGATGAAGCTCATCTGGATTGCTGCTGATCCTTATCGCTCATTCATTTGATATTTGATCTGATGATCTGATGTAGAGGAGCATCTTCACTTCACGCTGAAGATGCTCCTTGTGCGCTTCGGCTTGCAAGCTGCGCAGTGGAAAGCTTGAGTTCAGAATGCCGTTTGGCATGTCGTGAACGCAAGACAGCCCGCATTACCCAATCCCCCTCTGACATACTAAAGTAGCATTTACCCAATTTTCTATGATTAACAGAAGATTTTGGATAAACTTGGCATTTCCGCGCCATTTTTCCCTGAAAGTGAATCCC
Organism: Undibacterium paludis; assembly: GCF_022568815.1. Taxonomy (GTDB): domain Bacteria; phylum Pseudomonadota; class Gammaproteobacteria; order Burkholderiales; family Burkholderiaceae_D; genus Undibacterium. Next base: position 104,368 of record NZ_JAKZHX010000020.1, read on the forward strand.
ATTAGCGCTGCCAACAAATTTATTGTCTGTCACGAGTGCGACCTGATCTGCGTGGATGTGCCGCTCGCCAGGGGTGAGGCGGCAAGCTGTCCGCGTTGCCGGGCCACGCTCTACAGGAATGGCAGCGCCAGCCTGGATATGGCGCTGGCTCTGGCTCTGACCTCGGTGATCCTGTTGCTTCTGCTCAACAGCTTCCCCCTGCTGGCGCTCAAGGTCCAGCAGGTGACGCGCGACACCACCCTGCTGCATGCCGCCCTGGCCATGTGGAATGACGGCATGCACCTGCTCTCCCTGCTGGTGATCATTACTACCGTACTGGCGCCGGCGGTACAGGTATCGCTGGCCACTTACCTCTTGTGCGTACTCCGGTTTGGCGACGCCAGCCAGGCGCTGGGAGCACCCTTGCGCGCCCTGCAAAGCCTGCGACCCTGGAGCATGGTTGAAATCTTCATGCTGGGTTTGCTGGTGTCCCTGGTCAAGCTACAGCACATGGCCGATATTGTCATCGGCCCAGCCCTGTGGTCCTGCGCCAGCCTGATCTTCATCACCGCGGCACTGACATCGGTGCTCACACCCCGCAATGTGTGGCTGTGGGCGCGTGCGGCAAGACGCATGAGATTAAAAGCGGCAGCAAAAGCAGGCACGAGGATGGAACATGGCTGAACATGAATACCGCCACATCCCCGCTGCCGGGCTGGCAGGCCAGACCGGTGCAGCCACCGGCCTCATCAGCTGCGACATCTGCGAGACCCTGTGCTGCATCCGTGATGAAGCAGCCACCCACTGCCCCAGTTGCGGCGCTTCCCTGCATTTGCGTCACAAGGACAGCCTGGCCAGATCGCTGGCCTACCTGGTTGCCGCGGCGATACTGTACATACCCGCCAACCTCTTGCCCGTCATGCACACCAACACCATCTTTGGCGCGCAGGACGACACCATCATGAGCGGCGTACTGGTCCTGCTGCGCACCGGTTCATGGCCGCTGGCGCTGCTGGTTTTCTTTGCCAGCATCGTCGTCCCCCTGCTCAAGCTGTTTTCCATCAGCCTGCTGCTTTACACCTGCTGGAAAAAATCTGCCTGGAACCCCTTGCAGCGCACCCAGCTGTTCCGCATGGTGGAAGCCGTTGGGCGCTGGTCCATGCTGGACGTCTACGTGGTGACAGTGCTGGTAGCGCTGGTCCAGTTTCAGTCGCTCGCAGCTATCCACCCCGGTGGCGGTGCGCTGGCGTTTGGTGCAGTGGTGGTGCTGACGATGCTGTCGGCACAGAGTTTTGATTCACGTTTAATCTGGGTAACAACAAAGCATGAGTGATCCAACATCCGACAAGCCCGGCACACCCGTTGCTGACACGGCAGAAACCGCAGAAACCGTTACTGCTGTCGATGCCGTCGTCCCCGTGGTCAAGGTCAAACCACGGCGGCGCCTGCCCTCGTTCGTCTGGGCCGTGCCCATCATTGCCGCACTGATCGGCATCTGGCTGGTGGTGCAAAGCGTCACCAGCCAGGGGCCGGTGATCACCATCACCTTCAAATCGGCAGAAGGGCTGGAAGCTGGCAAGACCAAGCTGCGTTATAAAGACGTCGATGTCGGCCATGTCAAGGCCATCGCCCTCTCGCCCGACCGCAAGCGCGTGCTGGTGACGGCACAGTTGATCAAGAGCGCGTCCGACATCCTGGCCACCGACACCCGCTTCTTCATTGTCAAGCCGCGCATCTCCGGCGGCTCGGTCTCTGGCCTCTCCACCCTCTTGTCCGGTAACTACATCGGTGTTGATGTTGGCAAGGCCGCTGACACTACCGATGAATTCACCGGTCTCGAAGAGCCGCCCCTGGTCAACCGCGATACACCAGGCCGCGAATTTGTCCTGCATGGCACGCAGACAGGTTCAGTCAATTATGGCTCGCCGATTTTCTTCCGCCACATCAATGCCGGCCACGTCACCAAGTTCCAGCTTGACCGTGACGGCAAGGGTGTCACCGTCCGCGTTTTCATCGATGCGCCGTATGACCAGTACGTGACCGCTGACACCCGCTTCTGGCATGCCAGCGGTGTCGACATGCAACTCGACGCCAACGGCCTGCGCGTCACCACAGAATCACTGACATCCCTGATCGAAGGCGGCCTCGCCTTCCAGGAACATGACGACGCCCTGCCCGGCGGCAAACCCGCCTTTGAAGGCAGCGTCTTCCCCCTGTTTGAAGACCGCGAACACGCCATGCGCGCGCCCGACACCAAGGTACGCAACTTCCTCATGTACTTCCCTGAAAGCCTGCGCGGCCTCTCCAAGGGTGCGCCGGTCGATTTGCGCGGCATCGTCATCGGCGAAGTCAAATCCCTGAGCGTAGACTTTGCAGAAAATGGCCGCCTGCCCCGCTTCCCGGTCGAAGTCAGCCTCTACCCTGACCGACTGAAGGCCAGGGTCAGGACCGGCGCCCGCCTGCCAGATGACGACACCGAAGCGAAAGAAAGATCATTGCTGGAACACCTGGTCTCACGCGGTCTGCGCGGCCAGCTGCGCAGCGGCAACCTGCTGACCGGGCAACTGTATATCGCCCTCGACTTCTTCCCCGATGCCCCGCAGGCAAAAATGGACTGGCGCACCGACTACCCCGTACTGCCCACCGTCGGCGGCGGCCTGGCCGAAATCCAGGAAACCGTCGGCCGCATCGCCAAGAAGATAGACAAACTGCCTTTCGACAAAATATCTGGTGAACTGGTGCAGGCCCTGGGCAAGCTCAACAGCACCCTGGCCAGCACAGAAAAACTGGTACACCGCCTCGACGTGGAAGTCACGCCGGAAGTAACCTCCACCCTCAAAGAAGCGCGCACCACGCTGAGCAGCGCCAACGCCCTGCTGGCAGAAGACGCGCCCCTGCAGCAAGACATGCGCGAATCCTTGAAGCAGGTCGCCAAGTCCGCCCGCGCCGTCGCCAACCTGGCCGACATGCTCGAACGCCATCCCGACGCCCTGGTGTTTGGCAAACAAAAGGTAAAACCATGAAGCGAACTACTACCGTCATCGCGCTGTCACTCGCCACCCTGCTGCTGGCCGCCTGTTCCTCGCCGCCGGTAGAACACCTCTACCGCCTCGACTATCCGCTGGCCAGCGCCAGCCAGGCCGAGGCACAGTATGAGCTCGTCATCGCCACCGTCAAACTGCCAGAGGCCGTCAACCGGCCGCAACTGGTCATCCAGAAATCCGCCACAGAATCCATCATCTCTGACGAACAGCGCTGGATCGCCCCGCTCGATGAACAGTTGACACTCTCCCTTATCGCCCACCTGCGCCAGCAGCTGCCAGACGCCTGGCTGTCCTCCGACACCGGCATCAGTGCAGGCATCGCCGCCAGCCCGGACAACAAACTGCCCCGCTACCAGGTCAGGGTACAGATAGACCAGCTGCTCATCCACAGCGGCGAACAACTCACGCTCGAAGCGAGCTGGGTCATACTCGACCACAACCGCAAACTGCTCAGGCGCGAACACAAGGCATTCACCAGCCGCCTCAACGGGCCAGCCTACGACGCCATCGCTCCCGCCATGTCAGAGGCAGCACGGCAACTGGCGGAACAAGTGGGGGTCAGTGTGTCAGCGGCACAAACTACACGTAAGACGATGTGAACACACAGATAAACACTGAATAACTGAGTAGGAACGGCTTGGGCCGCGAACAGCTTATAACATGACCACAAACCGCCCCTCGGGCATTGCCGCGATCTATCCGATATCGCATTCACCAATACGGCCTGGTATTCGCGGCTAAAGCCGCTCCTACCAACCCCATCTGGCTAAGCGAACCTGAGCCCACACTCACCATTGATTGACGTCATTCCCGCGTGATTCTCGCGGGAATCCAGCGGCGTTCGCAACACACAAAGAATGCATCGCTACCCCGACATCGCACACCACTCAAGACGCTCTTCCGGCAAGCAAAGCAATTCCTGAATATCGGTATCAATATTCCAGGAAGAGATTCTCAACACATTAGCCCAGCCAGCCGGAATCCAGTAAAGACCGTAATCTCAATCAAAACGGACGATAGTTGGCATCCAGCCAGGCCTTATCGTGCTTACTGTTATAGTCGGTGATCAGATTCCGGCAAGTCACACCTGGCTCCATGACGCTGGTGTTCGTATATACATCTGGCGCTATGCAATAATTGTCGTAACCAATGTATGGATCGTTGGGCCCAGACGGATTCATTTCATGCCCCATGCCCAGCAAATGACCAAACTCATGGAAAACCGTGTTACGCAACACCGCGTCACGGGAGAGTGGCTGTCCATCCACATTCTTCATTTGCATTACTTTATTGAGGCCACTCAAGTTGAAAAAAATCGTAGCAAAACGCGCCTTTCTATCCGTACTATTGCAGTTTTCAGGGTTATACCTTAGCGTGCCTTGTGCATCGGGAGACAAACACTGCACGTATTTGCCGTTCACCTTATTGTAAGTAATCGTATAAGCCAGCTGGCTGCGAGGGTCCATAGGATTACTGATATTGCCAAAGTCAGCCGCGATAAACGCAACGTCGCCAGTTGCCCTTTGATCACTGAAGTAAGGCTCATCCAGGTTTGCGCCGCTTGCAGACACGACGGTAAAACGTCCAGCTATTGCTTGCTGCAATGCAGCCAGATGGGGCTTTAACTCATCCAGAAACCTGTTGATGTCCGCCTGAGTTACCGTCGGCTTGCTGTTTGCATCCGGCGGCAATGCGTACAAGCGCGCACCGATATTCCGGTAATTGAAGCGGTAGCCCAAATCGCTGGGACCAGGCAGCTCCATCGTCTGGGCCGATGCTGTGCCGGATAAAGCCGCCAGGGGGAAAAGAGAGAGCAACAATAATTTAGATATTTTCTTCATAAAATAAGCATTCGATACAGTTAATAAAATCGAGGCGTTCATCAATGAAACACACATTAAGCAATATCATTCTTGAATGACAAACACACAAGAAGTTGCATTTTGACACTAAAATTTCCAAGAAGCAAATACAATTTCATAACATATTGCTTTTTTGAAAATCCCTTGAAGCTGTTAACTGCTGAAAAATAAAGGTGACCAGGCGTTGCCAGCCAGGTTGGCGTTATGGAAGCCCCCCCTTGCAAGAGGGAGCTGATCGACAGAAAGTACGTTAGTACCAGGTTTGACGTTCGGGAGGCGCAACAACGCCAGGCTGATTTTGCAGCAGCTTCTTGGAACAATTCAGATCAGGATGACCCAGATGGTCGTTGAATTTGCTTTTGATTAAATCAGTCCGCTACAGATTATTTCTGACATGCCCACCTGGTGCAGCAAACCTTAATCACGCCCATACGTCATTAACGTCATTCCCGCATGCTTCTGGCAGGAGTCCAGCGTCGTTCGCAACAAGTAAAGACAGTATCAATACTGCAACATCGAACACCACGAACGACAGGACATATAGGCGATCTCTACAACATCAGACGTTCTTCACCCACATTGGCGTCAACGCCGTGATCTGCGGCGGGCCAGACAGCAATGCTTCCACCTCGTCCAGATAAGCCGCATAGATGGCCGTCTTTAAAAACTCCTGCGAAGCTTCGGCACTACTGTATTGCTGAAAAGCGCAGATGACATCCGGATCAGCATTGTCAAAGCAATAGAAACAGGCCAGGTGACCAGGGTTGGCCGCAATGGCCGGGACCATGTGTTTTTCCCGGACCTGGCGCACCTCATCACGCTTGTCTGCCTGGGTCTTGTGTTTGATAATGACTGCAAAAGAACTCATGGGGATTCCTGTCAGGTGTTCGCAAAATAAAAAAGCCGGATGCGGCGGACCTGCACAGATAGTCCCGGTTACAGGCTCCGTCATGCACACCGCCAGCCTGATCGATTTTTCAACATGAACAGGAAACTTTTTCTCTCAGGCAAATTCAACATGTCCCCATTGCATGTTGCGGACCACGCACCGGGAAACAGGATGCCAGCGGGTACTCCTTGACACAGATCAATTGACATTACCGACAGCTATGCGATATTGAACACAGGCATAGACGCTATGCCCCGTACAGCGCCCTTCATATGGAACATATGGACCACATCCTTGCACGGCTTGCCAGCGACAGTTTTTACCACTTGTCCCATGCTTCCCTGGCGGGCAGCCGCTGTCAGGGCCTGGCCTGCTTTGCTGCACAGCAGCATGATCCAGCAGGCTGGAAGCAGGCATGCCATGGTCAGCCTGTCGTATTTTGCCTGGGGCAATGCTATCGCGGCCCGGCACGGCAGGGTGAGGATGCACTTCCCCATATCGCCAGCCATGCCCGCGCATCAGTCTTGCTGGACAATGTCGCGCGGGCTGCAGTGCTTGATCTGGCCGAGTATTGCAGGACAGGCGGCGGACAGGCATTGCATCAGGTCTTGCGCATGGACAGCGCCGCAGTCATACAGCAGATCAGCGCTTCAGGCTTGCGTGGCCGTGGCGGCGCCGCCTTCCCTACGGGTCTCAAATGGCAATTGCTGGCCGCGCAAGAAGCTGACTGCAAATACCTTGTCGCCAATGCCGATGAAGGTGACCCCGGCAGCTTTAGCGACCGCCTGCTGATGGAGAGAGACCCTTACCGTCTGATAGAAGCCATGCTCATCGCTGGCATTACCGTCGGTGCAAAACAAGCTTACCTCTACCTGCGTCGAGAATATGAGCAAACAGCCAGTATCTTGCAGGCGGCAATTGCACAGGCGCGGGCAGCAGGCTGGCTGGGCCAGCATGTACTCGGCAGCGTACACGCCTTTGAAATGCATCTCATCATCGGCAAAGGCAGCTACCTGTGCGGTGAAGAAACCGCCATGCTCAATGCCATCGAAGGCAGGCGACCAGAAGCCAGACTGCGCCCGCCGCAAATCACCGAACTGGGTTTATACAGCAAACCCACGCTGGTCAATAATGTTGAAACCCTGTGCGCCGTCCCCTGGATTATCACCCACGGCGCTGCCGCCTACGCGGCCCTGGGCACACCAGAAAGCCCAGGCACCAAGCTCTTGTCACTCAATTCCGTCTTCAAACGGCCTGGCCTGTATGAAGTCGAATTTGGCATCAGCCTGCGTGACATCGTCGACAAGCTCGGCCTGGGCCTGAAACAAGGCCAGCTCAAGGGCTTGATGATAGGCGGCCCCTTGGCGGGCTTGATACCGCCGCAATTGCTCGATACCCCACTGGCCTATCAAAGCCTGCAGCAGATTGGCGGCGCGGTCGGCCATGGCGGTGTCATCGCCTTTGATGACAGTTGCAGCATTGCCGAGCTGGTGGCGCAGGTATTTCGCTTTGGCGCATTTGAATCCTGCGGCAAATGCACGCCCTGCCATCGCGGCGCAGCAGAAATAGCCCTCCACTTTGACGACATACTGCATGGTGGACGCTGGAATGCAAGTCGCTGGCAGGCCCTGGTAACAGCATTGGCTGATGCCAGCCTGTGCGGCCACGGGCGCGGCCTGGCAGAGTTCGCCCAGTCAATTCAACGCCACTATCATGCGGAGTTGCAGACATGCTTCACATCCGTATAAATGGCCAGGCATGCACCGTCGCAGAAGGCAGCAGCCTCTTGCAGGCCTTGCGCGACCAGGGCTGCCAGCCACCCCACCCCTGCCATGACGGCAGACTCAAACCCATAGGCGCATGCAGGCTGTGCCTGGTGGAAGTTGAAGGGCAAGCCCGCCCCGTCCCCAGTTGCGCCACCGCCGTCACTGAGGGCATGGTTGTGCACACAGCGACAGCCCGCCTGCAATCGCTGCTGCATACCAACCTCTCGCTAATGGCGGATTGCTATCCTGTCACGGCAGTGAGTGAACAGGCTGAACACCCCCTCCATCAATTGCTGATTCAACATGGCGCGAACGCTGGCAGCAATCTCCATGTCCCCATTTTCAAGGACGACAGCCACCCCTATCTGGGCATAGCCATGGACAGGTGCATACACTGCCAGCGCTGCGTACGCATCTGTGATGAAGTACAGGGGCAATTTGTCTGGAGAGTCTGGGGCAAGGGTGAGCAAACCCATATCGCCCCGGCCGATGGCAAGAGCCTGCTCAGCAGCGGCTGCGTCTCATGCGGGGCCTGCGCCGACACCTGCCCGACCGGCGCCATTTTTGACAAGCGCAGCACCGGTCCGGTTGATCACTGGACCAAAACCACCTGCGTGTATTGCGGCGTCGGTTGCCAGATGGAAGTCGCCAGCCACGACAACAAAGTCGTCGCCATCAAACCAGCAAGCAGCCCTGTCAATCATGCTCACCTGTGCGTCAAGGGCCGTTACGCCTACGACTTTAGCCATTCACCAGAACGCGTCACCCAGCCCCTGCTGCGCAAGAACGGTGACTGGCATGTCGTTTCATGGGAAGAAGCCCTGGCCTTCACCGCCAGCCGCCTGCAAGAACTGCGCAGCAAATACGGCGCAGACAGCCTGGGCGTATTGGGCTCAGCCCGCGCCACCAACGAAGAAAACTATCTTGCGCAGAAATTCGCCCGCGTAGTGCTGGGCACCAACAATGTCGATTGCTGCGCCAGGGTTTGCCATCAGCCATCCGCCAAGGCTCTCAAGACCATGCTGGGTACGGGCGCGGCGACCAATTCATTCGATGACATAGAACACACCAGCCTGTTCATGCTATGCGGTTGCAACCCGACAGAAAACCACCCCATCATCGGCACCCGCATCAAACAGGCAGTGCGCGCCGGGGCTGGCCTCATCGTCATCGATCCGCGCCGTACCGAGCTGGCAGCCTGCGCCGACATCCACCTGGCCTTGCGCCCCGGCACCAACGTGCTGCTGTTCAATGCCATGGCCGCGACCCTGCTGGAAGAGGGTTTGCAGGATGACGACTACATCGCCATGCGCGTTGACGGCCTGGCAGATTTTCGCAGTTTCATCACAGCCTATGCGCCTGAAAAGATTGCCAGCCAGTGCGGTGTCAATGCCAACGACATACGCCGTGCTGCGCGCATGTATGCACAAGCCAGGCCCGCCATGTGTTTTCATGGCCTTGGTATGACAGAACACCTGCAAGGCACGCAAGGCGTCATGAGCCTGATCAACCTCGCCCTGCTGACCGGTAACCTGGGCAAGCGCGGCAGCGGCATCAACCCCTTGCGCGGCCAAAACAATGTCCAGGGTTCAGCCCAGATGGGTTGTGAACCCGCTTCGCTGACAGGCGCACAAAACCTGGCCGATGCCAAAGTCCGCGCCAGCTTCGAGCAAGCCTGGGGCAGCAGCCTGCCAGCAAGCGCAGGGCTGGATTTGCCTGCCATGCTGGCAGCTGCCAGTTCGGGTAAATTCAAAGCCATGTGGGTCATGGGCTATGACATCGCCATGTCCATGCCCAATGCCAATCAAACCCTGGCTGCCCTGGCGCAGCTGGAACTCGTCATCGTGCAAGACCTCTTCCTCAACGAAACGGCCAGGGCCGCGGGCCATGTCTTCTTCCCAGCCGCCAGCAATTTTGAAAAAGACGGCAGCTTCATGAATGCCGACCGTCGCGTACAAAGAGTCAGGCAGGTCGTCAACAGCCCTGGTGAGGCAAAGCCGGACTGGCAGATCATCACCGAACTGGCCAGGCACATGGGCCATGAGCAGGGCTTCACATTCAAGGACCCGCAAGCCATCTGGGATGAAATACGCAGCGTCTGGCCTGCCAGTACCGGTCTCAGTTACCAGCGCCTGCAAAACGAAAGCCTGCAATGGCCCTGCCCCGCGACTGCCGACGACAATCATCCCGGCACCGCCATCCTGCACCAGCAAGGTTTTGGAGTTGGCCCCAAAGCAAGCCTGGCCTGCATCGCCTATCAACCCACGGCAGAAGTCTGCGATGATGACTACCCCCTGCTACTGACAACAGGCCGCGAGCTGTATCACTTCAATGCAGGCACCATGACTTACCGTACCCCCAATGCGCAACTCAAACCCACCGACACCCTCGACATCTCACCCGCCGACGCCCGGCAACTGAACCTTGCAGAAGGCCAGCAAGCCGAGGTCAGCAGCCGTTATGGCGCAGCCATCCTGCCAGTCCACATCACAGACAAAATGCAGGTCGGCCAGTTGTTTTGCAGCTTCCACCGGGCAGACCTCAACGTCAATGCGCTGACCTCAGCTTATTGCGACAACCTGGTGCATGCGCCAGAGTACAAGGTCACGGCAGTGAGAGTGAAGCGGGTGAGCGCGAGATAGTTGCGTGATTTTCCCGACGCCCCTCAGCTAAACATGATGGCCGTCTTGTGTTCCAGACTCAGGCGGGCGCACTCAAACATGAGCAGCCAGGTTTCAAGCTCACGGTAACAGCCTTCCTCCTCTTCTCCCGATTCAGCGATGCGCGCCGCTTCGGCATCACTCAGTTTCCCCTGCTCCAGTTGTATGCCGAGCGCCGGGGCAACCAGTATCAACTCCTCCATCAGACGGTAAGACGACCCCAGCATGCCGCCAGGCAGGGCAACATCCTCATCGCTGGCGAACAAGACCTCAGCAAAATCGACCGGCACATAAAACCCTTCGGCATCGGAATGGCAGACCAGATGGCTGCTCAGGTCATCATATTCAGCCTGCAATGCCTCATCTTCACCAGGGTCAACACCATCGGCCAGCGGCATCGCCACCCAGCCCGGGTCCGCCTTGCGGCGTGCATAGGCACGACGCAGATAATGCAGGAAGGAATAAGGGAAACCGTCAATCTGCGCACGACTCACCAGTGGCGGCAAACTCTGCGGTTCTTCATGTGCAGGCAAACCCTCTTCGGCCAGCACCGCGTTGATCGCTGCAAAACCGTCAGCCAGCCACGCCGCCCCTTCTTCATCGTCCTGTTTCGCCAGAACACCTACACAAATTGCCAGACCCATGGTTTCCTTTCATCCATACGCACGCGGAATGACATGCGTTTTTATGCTGCACATGTTAGCCCACGCACAACAGTGATGGCAATCCATCTCAAAAAACAGCTTCCTGTCCGGCTCAGACAAAGACACGGCATTGCATATTTTTTGAGCAGATTATTGGTAATCCATGGAACAAAGCGCCATTTGCCACCACTCAAAAAATGCCATGGTGAAGAAACTGCAACCGCTGAACAACGAATCTGGTGGACTGAGACAGTCCCATATACAAACCGAGCAAACTGAGCAAACTGAGGATTAACATGACATCTATCGGCCCTTTTTCTGGCGAAGCCATCTATATCGACCCCTCGCTTTACCACATAAAAGACATGGGGACATTCACGAATTTCAACTCGCCCCAGGGGGATAAACCATTCAAGATGGAGCAAGGCGACATCCTTGACCCTGAACTCGACAAATCCGTGCCAGGGACGGGGAGCGAGGGCTCACAGGACTTACAATCGCAAAAATTGACCGACCTGCTCCAGATGCTGCTCCCCCTGCTGACAGAACTCCTCCCCCTGCTTAAATCAGGCACAGCGGGCGACGCATCACAAATACAAAACCCGGACCTGGATACGACAGATAACCAGCACCCAGGCCCATCCAAATACGCAAACTTCGCAGCAACACCAGCGAAAACGCAGGGGCCAACCACCCAGCCAACCGGCCAGGCAACATCGGCAGGCGGCGGCATCTCCAATACCGCCGCCAGCGCCAATCCCCAGGTAGGACAATGGAATGAACAGATAGCCGCCGCCTCAAAAGCCAGCGGCCTCGACCCCAACCTGATCGGCGCGCAGATCTGGGCAGAGTCACGCGGCAACATGAACACCCACACCCAGAACGTGGACGGCACCACCGACCACGGCCTCATGCAGATCGGCCAGGAACGCTGGAACCGCGACATCGTCCCCCACCTGAGCGCAGAAGAAAAAGAAAAAATCCAGCAAGCCACCGGAAAATCCGCCGACAAGCTCGACGTGACCCAACCGCTCGATAACGTCGTCGCCGGCTCCTTCCACATCAAGCACTGCATCGATAAATTTGACGGCAACGTCGACAAAGGCCTGCGCTACTACAACACCGGCGACGCCAACGGCGCTGGCAGCTCCGGCTATGTCTCCAACGTCAAGGAATACATGCACGAACTCCAGGCCGGCGAAGTACTGAAATCAGACCCCTACAGCGGCGCAAACGGCACGGCACAGGCAGGGGTGGTTTAAAGCATTGAAGACATGCCTGATCTTGCAGCGCTGCAAGCAGGCATCATTTCACGTAGGAACGGCTTCAGCCGCGAACAGACAGCGTAAGCCAGCACAACGGTACCCTAGCGCACATGGCCCATGCAGAAATTGTTCGCGATTGAGGCCATTCCTACAAAATATACGACCGCCATACAATTAATCAGCGATTTCCATTTAACTTCAAAAACCACGTTGAAAAATTCTTTACCAACATCCAGAATACTCTGCACTCCAGTCAAAAGCAGGCTCCCAATCCACCATGTCATTACGATCCGGCATGTGATATATTTTTCAATCACGCTTACATTACAATCCGGCTAGTTGGCGTGACTAAAAAAAACTGATTTGCAGTTAAATTTACACAATATGTCTTATTTCATGCCATACCTTAACCGAATTATCATAGTCACATATTCCCTTTGCAGTCTCTTCCTGTTTACTCCGGCGAGCCGTGCTGAAGTACCTCCGCTTAAAGCAGCAGAACTTGATGCCATGCCATTCAAATTTGAGGCAAAAGTAATCTCTGTGCACTCAGAAACCCTACCGTCAGACAACTGCAAAACAGCAGTCAGGTTTGAGGTTACGGCAAGCAAAGTCAAAGACATGGGCACTCAACACATTTCTGAGGAAGTCAAACTGACTGGCAATGCCTCCCATTACCACTCTGGTTGTGTTGGCCCAAGCGGTATGCGCATTTTTGAATTCATCAAGCCAGGTGAGCACATCCTGATCCATGCAAACAGCAAAACTGTGGACGGCAGCTTCGAGCTGACTCACTATTCGCAAGTTACGCGCTTACCGCTTCAGGCCCCATAAAGTCACTGCCAGCGCAGTCCAAGAAGCAGCATTTCTGATACCTATTTTACTGATCAACTCGTTCGTCGCAATGTAAGCATTCAACAGTTCAACCAACTATTTGGGTACAGCCTTATCGTCAAACACATAATATTTATTTTTGAAATCATAAATACGGACAAAATCTCTCAGGGCTCCTGACCACATACCAAAATGGCCCGTATCGCTCTGGTCAAAAAATGCCTCTATGGTTGCCACCTTACCGTTGAATTTATACAGTACCTTATATTTTTTATCGATTCGCTTCCTGTCATCCTCCGTTTCATACGGCCCTGAATCGACATTCAGCCAAAGACAATCCTTGCTGGAATTTCTGACCTTTGTCAAACATATGGACATATTTTCCCGCCCAACAGTCACATAGCCAGTCACCAAAACAAGTTTTCCATCGTAACGCTCAGGTGTCGCGATCAGATTGATTAAAGAGAGACTTTGAAACCGATTTTCTAAATTGGCTTCCACCTCATTGGCAAAAAGACTGGTTCCATAAAACAAACTGGCAACCATGAGG
>NZ_JAKZHX010000021.1 GCF_022568815.1 Undibacterium paludis
TATGGTTTTAACGAGACCTGTTCCTGTCACGACCAGCACATTGGTGGCGCCGTCAAAGGTGGCTGAGGTGATCGTTGGGGCGGCGACGTTGCTAACCGTGACGGCGTTGCCGGTCAGGTCGGCAGGTGTGGCTGTCATCCAGTTGGCAGCAGCTGCCAGGTTAAAAGTTGTTGTGTCGACGGCAGAAGTACCGTTCTTGTTCAGTATGCCATTGATGTTGAGCTGGTCAGTCGCATTGAGTACGAAACTGATCGTTGTCGTACTGCTGGCTGTCACACCCGGCGTGCTGGTCAAGGTATAGGAGCCTGCCTGACCGGTCAATGACAGCTTGGTCACGTCAACAGTACCGCCGTTGATGATGTCTGTGCCGGTAATGGTCAGGGTGCCGGTACTGGCGTCATAAGTGGCGCTGGTGACTGCCGCCGGCGGCACTGCCGAGGTGAATGTCCAGGTCGAGTTTGATGAAATACCGTTGAAGGTTTTGTTAGCACCATCTTTAAAGGCGCCACTGTCAATCAGGACATAATACGCCGTGGTACCGGCAAAATTGGCATTGGGATTGATCGTGACTTTGCTGTTGGCACCACCAGCACCACTGCTAAAAGTCACCTTGCTGCTATCGGTTGCAGCGATGGTTTCCAGTATCGCGTTATCGGACTGACGGTAGATGACAATATTTTTTGCAGCAACAGCCGTCACCGCCTCACCGAATTCGATGACCAGATCGTAATTGACCGGCACATCAGTCACGCCATTAGCAGGTGAGACGATGCCACTGAAGTCAAAACTGCCATTGTCACTGGATTCAAAAGCACCTATGTCAGTCGTGCCGCCGCGACCGAAGCCACGGGCATCCGTTGTTGGTGCACCCGTCGATGTACCCGCATTGATGGCATTGCTACCAGAGAGGATGGCGATGGTTTGTACCGTACCGCCATTATTGGCCAGCGTACCCAGTGCAGTGCCCAGACTGGTGATGGTGCCGGTAGTGGCGTTGCTGCCACTGCCGTTGGTCCCTACCGTACTGATAATGAGGTTATTGCTACCAGTCAGGCTAACCCCGGTTCCGACAAACGCATCATCGTCGTCAGCAACATTATTGGTACTGCTATTGTTGGCAATGATGGTGTTTTTCAACGTGACCGCACCACTGTTTTGCGTTACGTACAAGCCACCACCGCCAAATGCCGCCCCGTTTCCACCAACAAAAGAATTGCCAACGATGGTGGAATTAGTCAGCGTTTTTGTACCAGCACCTGAGAGGCTGATACCGCCACCACCACCTAAATTATCACCAGTTTTTCCGGCAGAATTACTGGCGATCGTCAGGTTTGTCAATGTCGCACTGGTACCGGCGACCACTGAAATGCCGCCGCCATAGCGGCCATTGCTGGCCGCATTGCCGCTGATCGTAGAGCCGGAAATCGTGACCGTTGCTGCATTGATATAAGCTCCGCCGCCGTTGCCGGAAGAATAGGTCGCTGTAGCCGTGTTATTGGCAATGGTCGTATTGCTGATCGTGACAGAGGCAGAAGAATCGTAAAAAAATACACCGGCACCTCTGGTCGTCGAACTGTTATTTCTGATGGCGACGTGGTCCAGCGTCAACGAACCGGAATACAGCATTGCAACCGCACCATTTGCACCATTGGCGCTGGTCAACGTCATTCCTGAGATAGTCAATGGAGAGGTATTGGGCGTACCCAGACTGGCTGAGTCAAAAATTGCCGAGCTATTGTTGCCACTGATGGTCAGCAGATTCTCTCCGGGACCAACAATGGTCAGGGCGTCACCGCTATCGGCAGAGTCCACATTGAGTGCGCCAGAAGTCAGCGTCAGTGTTGCTGCGCCACTGGCAAACAGGGCAGGATCAAACACTATCGTGTCAGCCACACCATTGCCGATGGAAGCCGCGACCGCTGCCCGCAATGAACCTGCTCCGCTGTCATTGAGATTGGTGACCTTGATGGTCGCCAGATCATATTGGTAATGCTGACTGGCAATCGCCGCCGTTTCCACATTGCCGCTATGGTATTCCAGCACCCAGTCGCCATGTACACCTGTGTCATTGGTCGATGCTGCCACATCGGCGCCGGTAGCTTTGGCCAGTTGCTGCACGAAGCTCGCGCCAGTGTCACCTTTGGCGACATCACAGCCATAGAGCATGATGTCGGCACCAGCTGCCATGGCCTTGTGTATGGTCGCCATACTAGCCTGATAATCTGCCAGATTATATGAAGACAGCATGGTGTTGCCGAGTACCAGGTAACCTTCACCGCCATGCGAGACAATATGCACACCTGTGATCCCAGTCTTGCCCTGCAGGGCATCTGCCATTTGCGTAACACCATTCTTGAGCGGGTCAAGCATGATGACTTCGGCACCTGGCTTGATATCTGACAGCAGGCTTTGCCAGTTAGCCAGTGTGGAATCCACGAATACGACTTCGTGCCCCGTGACCGCAGCATTGGTGTTGGCCAGCGGGACGGGCTGCGATATCGACGACACTTGCAAGCCTTGTGGTGATGTCGGAGAGGAGATTGTCAAATCTGGGGAACTGGTTTCGTTTTGTGCGGGGTGCAGCGGGTCAAAATGGTTCATGCTTGTTTTCCTGAATTCCCTGGATTTTCTATATCGTTGGCGACAAATTTGGCGGTGATGACATTGGCACGGCTGCCTGCAGTTTCTTTCCAGAATGACAGCTGGCTGAATTGCTGGAACAGGTCTGGCGGCAAGATGGTGTCACGACTCTCGAAGCTGACTGCCGGCCTGACCTTGTGCAGGCCACGCATGCCGAGCGGTGCATCAAATTCCGGCGCGTCATACTGGATGTTCTCGAAGTCATGCTCAAACGGTTCCGCACCGATGAAGTCATAAATCAGCGGCATGACTTTTTGCGGCGCCTGGGCCAGCAGATCATAGTCAACCAGGAGCATGGAAGCTGCGTTTTCGCTATAAAACGCACTCTTCAAGGCTGCCCAGGGGTAACCAACCATGCGGTTACGCTGCGCCAGGGTTTCTACCCGGCTATATACGGTGGCGCGCTCATTGTCGTCGTTGAAAAGGCGCGTAATTTCGTAAGGATCAGCGGCATATTTGCGCTCTATGCTATCCATGATCCAGGCCACATTGCGCACACAGGCGATCACCTTGGAACCAGGGAACTGATCCATCAGCATGGGCAGATGCGCGGTCCACATGCGATTGGTATCAAACACCACGCTTTTGTCCACATGCTCGGCATAGTAGGAATCAAACAATCCGCGTACCAGGCGCTTGCGCTCAGCCTTGGTAATCACCGGCCCGAATTCCGTACCTGCGCCAAACTGATGCAACATGCTGGTATACAAGGTACCGACCGGGCTGGTCATGCCGGCATGAAAACGCGGGTTTTGCAGCAGCAATGCAGCCAGCAAGGTCGAACCTGATCGTGGCAGACCAGAGATGAAATGGTAGGTCGGTGTTGTCATTGTTAAAGGCAGGCAAGTCTGAAACCGGGTGGAGTTCTTCGTGAAAGGAGCAAAGAAAATTACCGGAATGCAATCACATAATCAAAACACATCATAAAAAAGCAATTCGATTGTTTATTGATCACTCACTACTCATGGCAATTTAAAAACTTCTTTTTGCAGAAGATAGTCAAAAGGCAAAACGATACCTGAGAAGAAGTCAGGAATTTACTTTTTACAAAAACCAAAATGTCAAACTTGGTTAAATCAAATCAACATTCTTACCGGCAACACGGCCACCAGATCAGTCACTTTTATTGCGGGCAAGACAAGCAGGGATTGTAGTGTGCCAACGTAAGAGCTTCGTAAGTTCCTAAAACAACACCTCTTAGCCTGGTGTTGCCCTGCGCTGAACCTTGCATGAAAAGACAGGCAAAAAAATGCCCGCCTTTTCAAGGGCGGGCATTTGCGGGACTCTTCTACTATCACATGACAGAGTTGGTAACGTCTGCCACTTGCCTTGATACCGGATCAGACATGCGGCTTGATCGTCTCCAGCCATTTCTTCATGCGGTCTGCATCGGCAAGGCGTGAATATTTGCCTTTGGAATCAAGAAAAACCATGACGATATTACGGCCCTCGATGATGGCCTGCATGACCAGGCAACGCCCGGCCTCGGCAATATAACCCGTTTTTTGCAGACCGATTTCCCATGCAGGATTGATGACCAGTTTGTTGGACGTGCCATATTCCAGAGGTTTGCCGCCAGGAGCGACGACATATTTGGAGTCAGTCGAATACTGCCGGATCACAGGATGCTGATAGGCGGCATTAACCAGCTTGACCAGGTCACGGGCGCTGGCGCGGTTTTGGCTCGACAGGCCGCTGGAATCAACATAATGCGTGTCCGACATGCCCAGCAATTTTGCTTTGGCATTCATCGCTGCGACAAAAGCAGGCAAACCACCCGGGTAATTACGCCCCAGCGCAGAAGCTGCACGATTTTCAGAACTCATCAAGGCGATATGCAACATGTCGGAACGCGAAAGTTTTGCCCCTATCTTCAGACGCGAACTCGTGCCTTTTTCCTTGTCGATATCATCATTGGTGACTTCGATCAGCTCATCCATATCCTGGTGCGCTTCCACAACAATCAGACTGGTCATCAGTTTGGTGATGGACGCAATCGGCAAGGATACGTCAGAATTCTTTTCAAACAAGACTTTTGAGCTGTCCTGATCAACGACATAGGCGACATTTGACTTCAGTTCCAGCGGGTCTTGCGTGTTTTTCAGCCCTACACTGTCACCAACACTGGCTTTTTCCGGGACTTCACGAACCAGGGCAACGCGCTCTGTAATGACTTTGCGCTTGCCATGGACCATGACGGTGCGCTTGACCAGCGTACCGGAAGCCGTATGGATGACGATTTTTTTGCTTGAACTGGCATGGGCTTTGCCATGAGCCACGTGTTTTTTGGATTTGTGTGCGTGTGAAGCAGCGAGTGCACCGGACAGCGGCAACAGCGCCATGACAGAAAAAACCACCGCACGAAGGGCAAATTTCACCATTAATGACCCCAGATTAAATATGCCAAAAAGATAGTGCAGTGTAGCAAAATTCGGAAATTCCGCAAGGAAAATAAGGAGTTAGGCGCGCTTATTCATTCGCCGCTTTAGACTAAGTTGCAAAAGCATTCTGGTTTTTAAACAAATTTCACAATTCAATTTCCAAAATGAGCAGGCAAGTTTCCTTCGGAAGCTGTTGACGATCTGTAGCGAGCGTGCGTCCGCGGGGGTGCAGGCCTGCGCAAAAGCGGAACGTACTCAGGTACATGAGCCACGCTTGATTTCCGATTGCGCAAGCGCAGTAAGATCGTCAACAGGTTCTTAGTCGATGAAGCGTGCAAAGTCTGCAACACTCGCTCTCTCTGTCACCAGGGTGTTTTCTATCCTGGCGTGGTCGGCATAACCGAGCGACATGCCGCAGACCAGCATTTCATCAGCTGGCAATTGCAATTGTTCTGCAATGACCTTGTGATACTGGGTAAATGCCGCTTGCGGGCAAGTATCGAGGCCACGACCACGGGCAGCGACCATGATGTTTTGCAGGAACATGCCATAGTCCAGCCATGAGCCCTGCTCCATTACCCTGTCTATGGTGAAGATAAAACCGACCGGTGCATCGAAAAAAGCGTAGTTGCGGCCATGCTGGAGATGCATGCCCGCCTTGTTTTCCCGCCCCAGCCCCAGCAGGGCATACAAATCCCAGCCGACCTTGCGGCGGCGTTCCAGGTAAGGTGTCACCCATTTCACCGGGTAATAATTGTATTCCTGCTCATGCCCCCCCTGCCCTTCACTATTGTGCGCAGCCAGGATGGCATTGGACAGTGCATGCAGCCGGGCGCCGGTCAGCACATAAACCTTCCAGGGCTGGGTATTGCTGCCCGATGGAGCGCGTGCCGCAACCTCCAGGATGGCCTGTATATCTTCACGTGCGACCGCAGTCGGTAAAAAGGCGCGGATGGAACGACGAGAAGTAATGGCCTCGTCCACCAGTTGTTGGGTTGCCGTCGTGATCATGAGTATGATGCCTGTATGGTTTGCAAAAGCTGGCGCATGGGGTCTGGGATGGCGGTAGGCCGGCGTGTCTCGCGGTCTACATAGACATGGACAAAATGCCCCTGTGCTGCGGCGCTGTCTTCACCATTCTTGAAAATGCCGACTTCATAACGCACGCTGGAGTTACCAAGCTTGCTGACACTGACACCTGCCTCAATCAGGTCAGGAAAAGCCACGGAAGCCAGGTAGTTGCACTGGGTTTCTATCACCAGGCCAATGACGGGACTGTTTTCTATATCCAGCACGCCATTGACGATCAAAAACTGGTTCACCACCGTATCAAACCAGCTGTAGTAAACGACATTGTTGACATGGCCATAGGCATCGTTGTCCATCCAGCGCGTGGTAATCGTATGGAAATGCCGAAAGTCTTTTCTTGATTTTGCTTCAATTGCCATTGACTGCTCACTTCATGAGATAAAAAAAGACAACCAAAATGCTGAGTGTGGGCAAACGCACATACCCCTTGCGCCCGAAAGTCTAACATATAGTGGGGTACTTCATTTTCTGGTCATAATTGCCATACATAATTGTCGCGGGGAAAATTGGGTCGCGCGGCACCAACTCCCTGACGATATATTTATGACAAGCATTTGAAAATGCGCAATAATTATATTGCGGCGCACAAGTTTGCCTTGACTTCATGCGATGAATCAATACAATGAGACTTATTGCGTCGCACAATAGTATTTACTATTCGTTAAGCTTATGCGCTGCAAAATCCCGCTTAGCAATCGCCAGTTTTTTTGTATTTCACTTCCTAATTAGGAGATGTCCATGTTTACTGCAACTGAACAGATTTCTGCTGCAACAAAAGCCAATTTCGATGCGCAACTCGCCCTGTTGACAAACTTGACCGGCAAAGCATTTGAAAGCGTGGAAAAATTCATAGAATTAAATTTGAACGCTGCCAAGTCTTCCCTGGAGGAGTCTTCTGCCGCCACCAAACAATTGCTGGCCGCCAAAGACCCACAAGAATTCTTCAACCTGACAGCAGCCCAGGCACAACCTACTGCTGAAAAAGTACTGGCATACAGCCGCCACCTGGCCAATATCGCTTCGAGCACCCAGGCAGAATTCACACATGCTGCCGAAGTACAAATCGCTGAAACCAATCGCAAGGTCCTGTCGCTGATTGATGAAGTATCCAAAAATGCACCCGCCGGTTCCGAGCAATTTGTATCGCTGTTCAAAACATCGATAGACAATGCCAACGCCAGCTACGACCACATCAGCAAGACCACCAAGCAAGCGGTGGAAGCACTGGAAGCCAATCTGAATAATGTGGTGTCAACAGCAACCAAGGCTGCCGCACCAAAAGCTGCAAAGAAATAAGCAAGGTTCTCAGGCCTGTCATGCACTGAACTTTGTGCATGAAAAATGCCCGGCATTCATGCCGGGTTTTTTTTATCCATTCATATATCCACGTCCAGCCCCTGCCATCACGGCTTCGTCTGTCCTGCTGAATTTTCCCAGGGCAGCGAGCGGGTCAGCAGCACATTCAATAAATTGTCCTGGAAATTGATGTTATTGGTCAGTTGCACATGGTTTTCACACAAGAAAAACCAGTAAGCAATAGGGATGAAACTGTCTTCGCTTTGCTCAGCTGAAGGGTCCAGAGTCTCGCGCGCCAGCAATGACGGTTTGGTAACACGCCCATCACCGGGCTCCAGCATTAGTTCTTCATAGCGCACCCCGGGCAGCGGATTGCGTATGTGGGCCGGATCAAGCCTGGTCAACAACTGGTCACCGTCTTTTTCCAGCATCAGGCGGGCGGGGGTCAGACTGCAATCGCCACCGAACAGGACGTACCTTATCGGCGTCTCCGGTTCAGGTGTCGATAGCGCCCACATGAAGCGGCGCGCACGCTCCAGGCGATATGCAAAAAAACGTTGCAAGTCTGTCAAAGTCATGCCCGCCATCAACTCGCTCTTGCCCTGCATACGCGCCTGTATTTCCGGATTGTACAGACTCCAGCGATATCGCTGCCACGTGGCCACATCAAACAGATTGTCCTGTAGTATGTTGCCGCTGGCGTCAATCAGCCAGCTGACCAGCGGATGCGGGAACAGCTGATAACCGCTGGGCATGGTGGCCAGTACTTCTGGCGGTATGCGGCCCAGGCCGACTGGTTCACCACTGAGAAAAGCATGCAACGAAGAAGCCGACCCCAGATTTGGCGTGCCCAGTAAAACCAGCTTGCGTACTCGCGTTGTGCCGTACAGGGTGACCTGTTCATGTTCGCCATTCAGGACATCGGCTACGCCGTAGCGCAGGTAGTAACGCGCGATCAGGCCACCCATGCTGTGGGCCACCAGATCAACCCGCAGATCCTGTCGGCCATAATCACGCCTGACCTGATCAATCAATGCCTCCAGCGCCCGTGCATGCTGGCTATTGTCTTGCCTGAAATCATACGGAAAGAGGTAAAAGCGTCGCTCGCCCTGACGGACAGGTGTGCCAGGGATAGCGCGTACATAGCCGCCAAATTTTTCCAGGGTCGTGATGATGGGGCCATAGATGTCTTGCCCCAGTACACGATCGGCAACATCATAAGCTTCCAGGTCGTCGGGCAAAACCTGCAAGTTATTTGGGTCAAACTTGAGTGCCAGCTGGCGGTAATCACCAAAGACAATATCACTTGTGGACCCTGGCCAGACTTCTTTTCCGGTCTTGCGATTGCGCAGCTTGGAGCCAAACAAGCCCGGGATCAGTATCACTGGCGTGTTATCAGCAGCCTGGTCACTGAGCCGGTACAAACGTGATAAATCGGGCCTGGGGGCTGACGCGCAGGAAAGCAGCAAGCCGCTCGCGCATAGCAGGATCAGTTTATACCAGGGTATCAATAAGCACCTGAAGCCAATACCTTTCAAAAAGGCCGGAAGATGTGTCAACATCAATTGACTCCTCGCTTGGATCATACATTCTGGCAAAGACGGTTGTTGTACCCGCCCCGGCAGACACCATTGTAAATGACATCTACCGCAATGTCGCGAGGTACGGCCCTGCCATCAAAAACTGCGCACGTCCCGCCCCATGTCAACGTGTCCACCCAGACTTCGAGGTCTGGCCCAATCGTCATACAGCAGCATGGAACTTGCCAGTCCTGAATCTACCGGGCAAAAAAAATAGCTGCAATTGCTTGCAGCTAAAAATTACCCGGTCAGATAAACCGTCCGGGATTTCCCTTACTTCGTAAAACGGATCAGCCTTCACCCAGGTAAGCAGCTTGCACCTTGGGATCGTTGAGCATGTCCTTGGCATTGCCGTTCATGGTGATGGAACCGGAGTCCATCACATAACCACGGTGAGCAGCCTGCAAGGCCAGCTTGGCGTTTTGTTCAACCAGCAGGATGGTGATGCCCTGGGCAGAAACATTACGCACGACTTCAAAAATCTTTTCCACCATGATAGGTGACAAACCCATCGATGGTTCATCGAGCAGCAACAGGTTGGGATGGCTCATCAGGGCGCGCGCCATGGCCAGCATCTGTTGTTCACCACCGGACAAGGTACCGGCCAGCTGTGCTGCACGTTCTTTCAAACGCGGGAAAACGGTAAACCATTTCTCGATGTCGGCGTTGATACCGGCTTTATCGTTGCGGATAAAGGCCCCCATCATCAGGTTTTCCAGGATGGTCATGCGGGTGAAGACGCCACGACCTTCCGGCACCATGGCCAGGTTGTTCTTTACCATCTCGAAGGAATTAACGTTCCTGATCGACTTGCCCAGGTAAGTAATCTCGCCTTCGACCTTGCAAGCCGGCAGGGTGCCCGTGATGGCTTTCAGGGTGGTGGTCTTGCCAGCGCCATTGGCGCCGATCAGGGTGATCAGCTCCCCCTTGTTGACTTCCAGGTCTATCCCCTTAACGGCCTTGATACCGCCGTAAGCAACTTTCAGGTTGCTTATCTTTAATACGTTCTCAGCCATTAGTGACCTCCTCCCAAATACGCTTCGATAACTGCCGGATTTTTCTGTATGTCTGCGGGCAAACCTTCTGCAATCGGCTTGCCGTAATCCAGAACTGTCATCCTGTCACATAAGCCCATCATCAATTTCACATCATGCTCAATCAGCAGGATGGTCTTGCCTTCTGCCTTGATCTTGACCAGCAATTCGCGCAGGGCCAGTTTTTCTGTCGCATTCATACCGGCGGCAGGTTCATCAAGCGCCAGCAGTTTGGGATCAGTTGCCAGTGCACGGGCGATTTCCAGACGACGCTGATCACCATAGGACAGGAACTTGGAAGTACGGCTGGCAAATTTACCTATGCCAACAAAGTCCAGCAATTCCTGCGCACGCTGGCGGATATCTGCCTCTTCCTTCTTCGCTGCGCCATGCCTGAAGACTGCCCCAAACACACCCTGATGGGTACGGATATGGCGGCCGACCATGACGTTTTCCAGCGCTGTCATCTCGCCAAACAGGCGGATATTCTGGAAGGTTCTGGCGATACCTGCCTTGGCCACTTCATGCGGTGCCGATGGCGAGTAAGGTTTGCCGTCGAGTTCAAATGTCCCGGTGTCAGGCTGGTACAGACCAGTAATGACGTTAAAGAAGGTGGTCTTGCCGGCACCGTTCGGGCCGATCAGGCCATAAATCTGGCCCTTCTTGATGTTGATGCCGACATTCGACAGCGCCTGCAAGCCGCCAAAACGTTTATTGGCGCCTTCGATTTTTAAGATAGTCTGTTCAATCATCTTGATCTTCCTTATGCTGCCGCTTCGTTAGTCTTGGCCATACGGTCTTCATGCTTCGGTGCGGGCCACAAACCTGCAGGACGATTGAGCATGATGGCGACCATGGCGAAACCGTACAACAACTGACGCAATACTTCAGCTTCTATCCAGACCTTGCCAAACAACATGTTCTGCACCGGCTCAACCACATGACGCAACACTTCTGGCAAGGCTGCCAGCAAGACTGCGCCAAGGATCACGCCAGGGATATGACCGATACCACCGAGCACCACCATCGCCAGGATCACGATGGACTCCATCAGCGAGAACGATTCTGGTGAGACAAAGCCCTGGAAGCTGGCAAACATCGCACCGGACACGCCACCAAAAGAGGCGCCCATGGAGAATGCCAGCAATTTGATATTGCGGGTATTGATACCCATGGCCTTGGCGGCAATTTCATCTTCACGGATGGCAACCCAGGCACGACCCAGACGGGAATCCTGCAAACGCAGCGATACCATCACGATGGCGATACACAGGGCCAGGAACAGGAAATAATAGGCATTCACCGAAGGCATGCTCATGCCGAGGAAATGCACCGTCGCATTCGTCCCTTCTTCACCGTTGAGTGAGACACCAAAGATGCGGATAGGATCAATCATGTTGATCCCCTGCGGGCCATTGGTGAAATTGATAGGCGCATTCATGTTATTCATGAAAATACGGATAATTTCACCAAAACCCAGGGTCACGATCGCCAGGTAATCACCACGCAATTTCAGCGTTGGTGCACCAAGCAAGGCGCCAAACATACCGGCAATTGCTGCGGCAAACGGCACGATTACCCAGACCGACAGATGGATGCCGTTCTTGGTGATTTCCGGGCCGCACACTGCGATCAGGAAATTGCCTACGGCTGGATAGTTATTGACGAAAGATTCAAGGATGACAGCGAACTGCTGCGAACCAAAAATCGCCGCCAGATACGCGCCAACTGCATAAAACGCGATATAACCGAGATCAAGCAGACCGGCAAAACCGACCACGATATTGAGGCCCAGGGCCAGCATGATATACAGCAGCGCGAAGTCGATAATCCTGACCCAGGAATTACCAAAATTGGCGGCCACGAAGGGGAACAGGACCAACACGATGCCGAGTACGGCAAAGCTGGCATATGCCTTGGTCGGATTGGCTTTTACATCAAACATGGTAGACATTGATATTCTCCTTACGCACGGTCAGCAACACGCTCACCCATAATGCCGGATGGACGCAAGGTCAGTACGATAATCAAAACAACGAAGGCAAAGATATCCTGGTAGTGGCTGCCCAGCACGCCACCTGTCAGGTCACCGATATAGCCGGCGCCCAGACTTTCAATCAATCCCAAGACAATACCGCCCACCATCGCACCGTAGATATTACCGATGCCGCCGAGTACCGCTGCCGAGAAGGCTTTCAGGCCGGGCACAAAACCCATGGCAAACTGCGCCGATGAATAGTTGGCTGCCCACATGACGCCAGCAATCGCTGCCAGTGCGGCGCCAATCGCAAACGTGGCGACAATCACCTTGTTGGAATCAACGCCCATCAGACCGGCAACCCTGGGGTTTTCTGCCGTAGCACGCATGGCACGACCCATCTTGGTTTTTTCAACCAGCAGGACCAGGCCAACCATCGCCAGCGTCGCCAGTACCAGCAGGACGATCTGGGTTTGCGAAATCACTGCACCACCAATCTGCACAGGGATGAAAGACATCACGGACGGGAAGGAAATCGGGCTGCGACCCCAGATCATCATGGCAAAAGTCTGCACCAGGATGGACACACCAATCGCTGTGATCAGCGGAGCCAGTCGCGGTGCATTACGCAATCGGCGGTAAGCAACACGCTCGATCAAAACGTTGACGGCGATACAGACAGGGATAGCGCCCAGAATGGCGATGATCAGCTTGATGATGCCAGGCAAGTCAGGTGCAACAACCTGCAAAACCTTGATGATGCTCAGACCAGCCATTGCACCGACCATCAGGACGTCGCCGTGTGCAAAGTTAATCAGATTGAGCACCCCGTACACCATGGTGTAACCGAGTGCGACCAGGGCGTACATGCTGCCCAGCACCAGACCGTTGATAATTTGTTGGATAAAGGTATCCATATTTTGCTTCTCACTTTATGAACGAAACGAATTTCTGAAAAAAACAGGAGATGGACTGCTAGCCATCTTGCCACCGGGTGATCCAAGTAACAAAAGCAGGTTTCAGCAAAAATCATTCCTGATATGGAAAGCGGCACCCTGTTTTGGGTGCCGCCGGAATTCGAACGCGCGTTATCCGAACAGGCGCGTCATCAAAGCAGAAGCAACAATAATATGATTCATTGACATGTCAGAACTCTCCTCAACAACTTTTGGTAAAAGTTTTTGTAATATATTTTGACTTAATGGTTATCCCAGTAAAGTCCGGCCGGATTATACAGAGTTTGTACCATTTCCCAGTGGTAAAAAAGCCACCGCAAGCTACGTACTTTCCACAACCGCCCCGCATCAGCATACCCGCTTTTAGCAACCCGGCAAATAGCAAGTTTTGATGTGCCGCAATCTTAAACACGTATTTACAAAATAAAATATCGAAAAGACCGACCAAAAACAAATTTCCCCCAAAATAAGCTTTGACTAAGCTACTGCGCGGCGCGATTTTGGGCCTGCGATGCTCGCCGTACTCAAGTACGACTGCGCTTCTTAACCCAAACTAGCGCCGCTCGCTACGCTTATTCAAAGCTTATTCCGGCTTGTTGGTTTCGCTTTCGCTGCGCTCAGCTCGGGCTTTTCTTATTCTGGCTGAATACTGATTCTTCTTATTGTCTTATGTCCCTGTAATAAACATCAAGCGGGTTTATTCGCCAGGCCTTTGGGCATGGGGAAAGTAACAGCCTCTTCTACACCATCGAGCGCACGGACGCTGCGGGCACCCAGTTGACGCAGGCAGTTGATGACTTCCTGCACCAAAATTTCTGGCGCAGAAGCACCGGCCGTGACGCCGATGCGCTGTGCATCGTGGAGCCACTCTGGCTTGATCTGGCTGGCGTTGTCTACCATATAGGCTTTCACTCCCTTCTTCTCTGCCACTTCACGCAGGCGGTTCGAATTGGAACTGTTCGGGCTACCAACCACCAGCATCAGGTCAACTTGCGGCGCCATGAACTTGACGGCCTCTTGCCGGTTTGTCGTCGCGTAGCAAATATCGCCCTTTTTTGGTTCACTGATCAAAGGAAAGCGTTTTTTCAGAGCATCTATAATTTCTGTCGTGTCGTCAACAGACAAAGTTGTCTGCGACACAAAAGCCAGCATTTCTTCATTCTTTACTTGCAGATTAGCGACATCGTCGACCGTTTCGACCAGATACATGCCACCTTCTGACTGCCCCATCGTCCCCTCCACTTCCGGGTGACCATGATGGCCTATCATGATGATTTCACGGCCCTCTTTACGCATCTTGGCGACTTCGATATGGACCTTGGTCACCAGCGGACAGGTCGCGTCGAATATCGTCAGGCCGCGCGCCTCAGCTTCCTGCCTGACTGATTGCGACACGCCATGTGCAGAAAATATCAGTGTATTGCCAGGTGGGACGTCGTCAAGCTCTTCAATAAAAATGGCGCCCTTGGTCTTGAGGTCACTGACCACATAGGCGTTATGCACAATCTCATGCCTGACATAGATGGGCGCACCGAATTGTTGCAATGCACGCTCGACGATCTCTATCGCACGGTCCACACCGGCGCAAAAACCGCGCGGCTGGGCCAATAAAATTTCCTTGGTCATAAACTTTGCTTAAACTTTACTTAAAGAATTCCAATAATTTTTGTCTCAAACAAGACTGTTTGTCCTGCGAGCGGATGATTAAAATCAAATATAGCACCTTGCTCATCAAGTGAGCGCAAAATACCGGCGAACTTGCCGCCAGCCGGCGCTGCAAACTCAACCAGGTCACCAATCACATATTGCTCACCAAAGGCTGAATTTTCTTTCAGCGTTGCCATGGACACACGCTGTATCAGTTCCGGGTTGCGCGGACCAAAGGCTTTTTCAGGCGGCAGCTCCTGCGTCGTATGTGACCCCTCTTCCAGACCCAGCAAGGATGCCTCCAGTTCGGGCGCCAGCTGGCCAGTCCCCAATTGCAGGGTCGCCGGACGTTCATTGAAAGTGGACAGGATATCTTCACCAGCCAGCGTTGCCAGGCGATAGTGTAGTGTCAGATAGGCGTGAGGTGTTACAGTTGGGATAACATTAGCAGACATGATAAGAAGCAGAGGTAATGAGGCTGGTATGCCCGGATTGCAAACCCGGGTTGTCAGCCCGTATTGTAAGCCAGCTTTGACTGATTCAGACTGAAGGACCGTATTTATGGAGAAAACTTAGATGTCAATCAACGAATGGCCGGAAGAGCAACGCCCGAGGGAAAGGCTGATCAGGCATGGCGCAGGCGCCCTGTCCGATGCGGAACTGCTGGCCGTCTTCCTACGCACCGGCGTGACCGGTAAAAGCGCTGTTGACCTGGGGCGTGACATGATTGCCGAATTTGGCTCCCTGTCCGCGCTGTTTGCCGCCAGTATCAAGGATTTTTCCGCCATACACGGCCTGGGTAGCGCCAAGTATGCGCAGTTGCAGGCCGTACTGGAACTGGCCAAGCGCGCCATTTCTGAAGAACTGCAGGAAAGCACCGCCCTGTCCTCACCCCAGGCCGTCAAAAAATACCTGCAGCTGATGATAGGCAACAAGCCGCATGAGTCATTTGCAATCCTCTTCCTGGATGTCAAAAACCGCCTGATCAAGGCAGAAGAATTATTCCGCGGCACGCTCAACCATGCCAGCGTCTACCCGCGCGAGGTCGTCAAATCCGCCCTCCAGCACAATGCCGCCGCCATCATCCTGGCGCACAACCACCCTTCCGGGTCCTGCGAACCAAGCCCTGCTGACATAGCGCTGACCAAGACCCTGAAGCAGGCGCTGGACCTGATCGATATCCGCATACTTGATCACTTCATTGTGGCCAACCCGAACGTGTATTCATTTGCAGAGCACGGTTTGCTGTAAATCTGTTGCAAAACTGGCGGGCTGCAACCATGGCTTTTCGCGGGGTAAAAAGGTCGTTTCAGAAGTAAAAACCAAATTGTTAAATTAATTTTTTAAATAAGACACACTTGTTTTTCGCAAGTCGTTGATATTTCATGGAATTTTGTTTATACTTGCGTTTTTCCAATTTCGGAATCGTCTAAGGAGTTAAACATGGCACGTGTCTGCCAAGTGACTGGGAAGGGGCCAATGGTTGGCAACAACGTATCCCACGCTAATAACAAAACAAAACGCCGCTTTTTGCCTAACCTGCAAAATCGTCGCTTTTTCGTAGAATCAGAAAACCGTTGGGTTTCTCTGCGTTTGTCCAATGCTGGCCTGCGCGTCATCGACAAAATCGGCATCGATGCCGTTTTGGCTGACCTGCGTGCTCGCGGCGAAAA
This sequence comes from Undibacterium paludis, assembly GCF_022568815.1. GTDB lineage: Bacteria > Pseudomonadota > Gammaproteobacteria > Burkholderiales > Burkholderiaceae_D > Undibacterium. The sequence goes on from NZ_JAKZHX010000021.1 coordinate 16,275, forward strand.
AGTTTAAGCTAAACTTATAGTTAGGAAAATATCATGGCTAAATCTGGTCGCGACAAAATCAAGCTGGAATCGACTGCTGGTACAGGTCACTTCTACACAACCTCCAAAAACAAGCGCACTATGCCTGAAAAAATGGAGATCATGAAGTTCGATCCTAAAGCACGCAAGCACGTCATCTACAAAGAAACCAAAATCAAGTAATTTTTGTTTCTTTCGCTGCAATAAAAAACCCGCTACTGGCGGGTTTTTTTATAAGCACCCCAGCAGGAACTGACCATCACAACAGGTCACAGACACAAGCCGCGGTTTTTTGCTGCGCTCATACCTGCTAGGCCCCGCCATTATCACTCAATTGCCTTGATCGCCGCCAAGCCAGCATCTGCTGGATACGGCTACAGCAAGCCGTGACGTCTAACGGTTTGGCCACCACAGCGTTAGCCCCCAATGCCAGCGCCTCATCCAGTATGCTTTTCTGGTCTTCGGTCGTGACCAGTACGATAGGCACGTCATCGAAGTGCGACAAGCATCTGATCTGACGGATGAACTCGTGACCGGTGAGCCCGGGCATCATATAATCCACCATGATCAGATCAGGCACACTGACCTGGCACCAGGCCAGTGCCTCCAGCGGATCTTCAAAACTGATTGACGTGGCGTCACTGACAGAATCGACTAATACTGCCAGCAATACCAGATTGATGGGATTGTCGTCGATCAGCAGTACGGTGGACTTCATCGCCATGAACTGGGGTTCCCCGGCTTAAAAGAGGCGGCTATGCAAGACCAGCAGGGTATGCAGCGATGCCAGCGACAGCATGGAAGACAGGACAACCACCCGATTCAGGCAGGCTTGCCGGACCAGCAAAACAGACAGCCTGACCGCAGATCGCGGATTGCTGCCCAGACCCAGGCTGGCAAGCAGCACGGGGGACAGTGTTGATACAGTTGCAGAGCTGGCCTGCGTGACACCAGACAAGCTTGCAATCCTTGCCAGCAAGGAAACTGGCGAATCAGACCTGCCGTTCCCTTGCACAGCTTTATTCCTCATAAACTTAAACATCACTCAGCCTTTCTATCCAGTTTTTCCAGATAGTCTGTACAAAACCAACCAGACACTCACCTGAACATAGCCAGCATGTAGCCGGCACTATTTTGATTTGGAAAAGCGGCGGAATTGGGCCGTTTTGAACCATCATGTCTTGCCATTCCAGGCAAGACCAGACGGCATAAGTGAAGTATCTGGTGACAGGGATAAGGTTGCCAGATAACGCTATGGAACACATAGGGACATCACATGATTTACATCTTAAACGAAAATTTCCACACGGCAATCAATCGACACAAGATTTAACGCTTGTTGCCGCATGTTTTACAGGACATTTCATTTACCAGGCACGTCTTGCTCCTGGCCTGGCATAAACAAAAAACGGCGCCCAAGGCGCCGTTTTTTCTCCCTGAACATTCAGGCTCAGGTGATCAGGCGTAAGTACGCAAACGCAAAGAGAATTCGCGCAAGGTTTGTATACCGGATGCTTCGGCACGTACACACCAATCCTGCAGTTGCTGTACCAGTTGCTCGCGGCTGACGGTAGAGCGTTCCCAGATCAGACTCAGTTCCACACGCATCTCGTGCATGGTCTTCAGGGCGCGACTATGGGCCAGTACTTCAGACAATTGCTGCTGTTGCGGTGCTTCGAGTTTGCTTGGCTCACGCTGCAACAGCTTCTTGGTGCTCTTGAGCATTTGTGCTTCAAACATGGCCTTTTCACGCAGCGCAGCAACTTCATCACCCCAGGCACGGCGCAAGGATTTTGCATATTTGGCCATGACATCGTAGCGGTTGGTGATGACGGCCTGCAAAGTCTCAAGGTCAACGACGGCCTTGATTTCCTTGAACTTGGGTTCAGGCGCCACTTTCTTGACCTTGGCCAGGCCCGCAATTTCCAGGCCACGTATATACAGCCAGCCGATGTCGAACTCATACCATTTGGAGGACAGTTTGGCAGAAGTCCCAAAAGTATGGTGGTTGTTGTGCAGTTCTTCACCGCCGATCAGGATGCCGAAAGGAACGATATTGCGGGAGGCATCAACGCAATCATAATTGCGGTAACCCCAATAATGGCCTATGCCGTTGATGATACCGGCAGCAGTGACGGGTATCCACAGCATTTGCACAGCCCAGACCGTGATACCAATCACACCAAACAGCATGAAGTCGATGATGAGCATCAAAGCCACACCCTGCCAGCTGAAGCGGGTGTAGATATTGCGCTCCATCCAGTCATCCGGTGTGCCATGACCATACTTTTCCATGGTTTCCAGGTTTTTGCATTCTGCACGGTAGAGCTCGGCACCTTCAAACAGGACTTTCTTGATGCCACGTGTCACCGGGCTATGCGGATCTTCTTCGGTTTCGCACTTGGCGTGATGCTTGCGGTGTATCGCCGCCCATTCCTTGGTGACCTGACCGGTTGTCAGCCACAGCCAGAAGCGAAAGAAATGACTGGGTATCGCATGCAATTCCAGCGCACGGTGTGCCTGACAACGATGCAAGAATATCGTCACACTGGCGATGGTGATGTGCGTCACCACCATAGTGAAGATAAATACCTGCCAGCCTGTGGCACGGGTGACGCCATTGCTCAGGAAGTCAGTTACTGTTTCGATAAAAGTGCTCAAAATCACATGTACTCCATTGTTATTGACGGCATCTTGGTTGATCTTGTAAATGGGGATCAATTGCAGTCATTATAGACTTCGGACGGCATTGTACGCCGTTTTAGAGGGTTTCCCCCAATTTTAGAACTAAAAATCTTTCCTTGCCTCAAGTTTCTTTGGCTGGACTGTTAATTATGGTGACAACCCGGTTGGCATAAGGCAGATTGACCTTGCGCTCTTGCAGAACTTGCCACAAGGCACGGTTCACACCGGACAAAACACTGGACTTGCCATTTTCGAGGTCCCTGATCCAAAAGCTGACGCGAACTTCAAAACCGTCGGCGCCAAACTTCATCAGGTTGGCAGCAGGTGCCGGGTCTTCCACCACCCGCTCGACCTTGCCGGCCGTTTCGGCCAGGATAGGCAACAGTGCCTCCATATCGGTCGCATAATCCACCGTAAGATCTGTCCAGACTGCAACGGCAGTATCACTGAGCGAATAGTTTTGCACTGGTGTTGACACCAGCATTTCATTGGGGATCACTGCCTCGCTGCCATCAACACCCTTCAGGACCGTGTAACGGGTATTGATCTGGGTGACCCGTCCACTGAATTTATCGACAGAAATCGTGTCACCGATGGACATGCTGCGATCAAGCAGGATGATAAAGCCGGACACGTAAGAGCTGGTGATTTTTTGCAAGCCAAAACCAAGACCGACACCAAGCGCACCGCCAAACACGGACAAAACGGTGAGATCAAGGCCAACCAGGCTGAGGCTGATCAGAATAGCCAGCAAAATCAGGATGGCCCGCCCTACCCTTGATAGCACGACTTTCAATGAAGTATGGGTGGTCGGCAGCATCATCAGCCTGGCTTCGAGTGCCGCACTGGCCCACATTGCCACCACCAGGGTAACGATCACCGAGGTGATTGCCTGCAAAATAGTCAGCAACGATACTTTGTTGTGACCGATAGGGATGATGACCTCATCAAGGGTGGTGAACAACTCCTGCCCCAGTCCGGTGAAATGCAGGACCACGCCCAGCCAGACCAGGCCGGCAAACAGTTTTTCAAAGACAGCAAGGAAATTGCCAATATAACCGTCACGGGCAAAAGTGCGGCGCACAACATAAAACGCAAAACGTATCAATGCCAGCGAACCGATGATGGGGAATAACAGCGACAGCAAATGCGTATGCTGCCATTTACCAAGTATCATTTTGGCGATCAGGATGAAAGTCATTGCCAGAGCGGGTGACAGCACGCGGGTAAAGCTTTCTACACCGATTTTCACCACACTGGAATCAGTCTCTTTGCTTGTCACCCCACGCCTGAGTACTCTTGACAGCAACCAGGCCAGCGCAAAGCAGGCTGTGACTACGGCCACTTGCCAGTAGAAATCAGGCTGGCCTACATCGTTTGACAGATCAGACAACAAACTGGCAAGCAGGGGCGTACTCATGGCTGGCGCTCAGGAATGGTAAGGGGTTGACAATATCAGCGCAAAAGAAAGCTTAAGCCGCATCAGTTACATCAGTTGCATCGACCGCATCAGACTTGGCTGACGCAGGGGCAACGGCTTTCTTGCGTTCCAGTATGGCGGCAAAGAAGCCGTCAGTCTGGTGCAGGTGAGGATAGAGCTTGAGGTAATCACCCATTTCCAATGCCACTTTTTGTTCTGCCAATACCCTGGAGGCTGGTATCAGACTAAAATCAGGATGCTCTGCCAGGAAAGCCTGGACGATGCCTTCATTTTCTTCATCAAGAATACTGCAGGTCGCATACACCAGACGCCCCCCCGCCTTGACCATGCGCGCTGCACTGGCCAGGATGGAAGCCTGTTTCACATTCAGTTCAGCCACGCCTTCAGCCGTCTGACGCCATTTGACATCTGGATTGCGACGCAAGGTACCCAGGCCACTGCAGGGCGCATCGACCAGCACACGGTCAAGCTTGCCGGCCAGGCGCTTGATCTTGGCGTCTTTTTCATGGGCGATGACGACTGGATGCACATTCGACAGGCCGCTGCGCGCCAAGCGTGGCTTCAGTTTGGCCAGTCGTTTTTCAGAAATATCAAAGGCGTACAGGCGGCCGGTATTGCGCATCAGCGCACCGAGCGCCAGGGTCTTGCCACCGGCGCCGGCGCAAAAGTCCGCCACCATCTCACCGCGCTTGGCGCCGACCAGCTGCGCCAGCAGCTGGCTGCCTTCGTCCTGCACTTCTATCGTACCGTCCTTGAACAGGGGCAAGTTTTGTATCGATGGCTTCTTGATAACGCGCAAACCTGTCGATGAGTAAGGGGTAGGCTCAGCGATGATCGGCGCCTGCGCCAGGCTGGCGATGACGGTATCACGGTCGCCTTTGAGTGTGTTGACGCGCAAATCGAGCGGCGCCGGGGTATTGAGCGACGTCGCCAGCTTCATGGCTTCTTCTTCACCAAAGCGTTCCAGCAATTTGGTCCACAGCCATGCAGGCAGATTGGCCTTCATGACCACAGGCAGATGGGCGCGGTCAATGTCCATGACGCGGGTCAGCCAGGCGGTTTCATCTTCGGTAAGGCCGCCGAGGGAGTCGACACCAACAGCATCAGCCAGGCCAAGCAGGCTCAGGCGACGCATCGGTGAGCCCGTGCCGGACTCAGAAAAATTGGTATACACCGCTTTATTGCGCAACAAGCCGTAAATAGCCTCCGCAATCACGCCCCGCTCACGAGACCCCAGGCGTGGATGTTCACGGAAATAACGGGACAAAGTGCCATCTGCCGGGCCAGTAAAACGCAAAATCTCACGCAATACTTCTTCAGTACTGACGAGAATGGCTGGAGGTAATCTCATGCTGCTTCCTTCTAAATGCTATTGATGGCCCGTATGGGCCTGTATTCTTCGAGAGTGATGCTGCTCCCAGAAAACAATAAGGCATGAAGGCTGCACAGCTTGTGCAGCACTGCCTTATCGCTTTTGGAATTCATAGTCGAATTGTAACGCCTTCGTGCTCAGACTTTGCCTGCACGATATGACCTACGTTAAATTTACTCACTGATATGCACGCAATTGCCTTTGATGTGCAATTTGCCTTCAATAAATTGCCGTACGGCTTGCGGATAAATCTGGTGTTCCTGTTCCAATACCCTGTGTGACAGGCTGTCTTCGTCATCCCCCTCCAGAACCGGCACCACAGCCTGGGCAACAATGGGGCCATGGTCGAGTTCCGCAGTAACGAAGTGCACTGTCGCACCATGTACCTTGACACCGGCGTCAAGCGCCTGTTGGTGGGTGGCCAATCCGACAAAGCTGGGCAGCAGCGAAGGATGAATATTCAACATCCGGTTGGCATAATGGCCAACAAATCCGGCAGTCAGGATACGCATGAAGCCAGCCAGTACCACCAGATCAGGCGCAAATTCATCAATTTTTGCCTGCAAGGCGGCATCAAAGGCCTCACGGGTAGCAAACTGTTTGCTGACAACAACCGCCGTCGGTATGCCATGGCTGGCTGCGAATTCCAGGCCGCCAGCGTCAGCACGGTTACTGATAACGGCGGCAATCCGGGCCGGCCACTGCTGCCTGGCCGCGCTTTCAACGATGGCCTGCATATTACTGCCACGGCCAGAAATGAGGATAACAATCTTTTTCATGGCGGCATTGTACCGCTGACCGGGGCCCAGCCCCAAATAAAAATGCCAGCCGACATGGACTGGCATTTATTTATTAACAATAATACAGGATTGTTTTACCTACTCAAAGGAATAAAATACCCTGAAGGCAACTTTTCTGTCAGCCCAGAAATCCGCTGCATCGCGGAAAACATCAAGCAGGGTTTCTCTTGCCTCTTTGTCAAATTTCTGCGTATTCGGCAATTGTTCAAGCACGATCAAAAAGCCCGGCTGCTGGCCAGCCTTGTAGATCATGTCAGTCAGGCAATCGGACAAGGCGTCCAGGTTACGACACAAGGGTTTGGGGAAACCGAAAGACAAGGCGATCTTGCTCACCACTTGTTGCTTGGTGGCAGCCTCCTGACAATAAGCATACAGGAAATGCTGTCCGAGCCTGGCTGCTTCCGCCTGTAGATCAGGTATGCGGAAAGCACGGATCGATTGCACTACATTGGGTGCAACCGTTGCCAATAAATCCATTTCTCCCTCGATTGCTGAGATCATATCTACTCTTTAATTCTTTGAAAACTTTCGTAATGGTCTGCCGTGTAATAGTATTCGCCTGAGGTTTGCGGATCAGCACCGGCAATGATGCGGCGCACGCCGCGATTACGGGCACGCGGTGTTTTCACCGTATACTCATGATAGTAACCACGCTTTTGTTTGGGCAATCTTGACTCATAATTACCAAACACCACGCCATCTTTATCGTAGGGAAAAGGTCCGCCCTGCTTGATCAGCTTCAGGGTCGTCTGTGCCTCTATAGGCAAGTCAGTAATAACGATACTGGCAATACCCTGATTTGAGTTCTTACCAGTATTGCCATCCTTGGCAAAAGACGTTGCAGCCAGCAAAGCAAGCGTCAGAAATACCAGCCATTTTTTTAAAAATGTTGGATTTATCATTATTTTCTCTGTCTGCACCTGCGAAAACAGCGCATAGAGTAACGGTTTGTCGGTGATGAATCAACCATTGTTGCACTTGTTACAATGTAAAAATTCACGGATTTGTCATATTTGGCACCTGAAGATTCTTCCGGGAAATTTTTCTTTCCGTAGGGAATTCTGTTATTTCCCACAGGAAATTTTGCCATGACATGCCAGCAAGCAGACATGAAGCAACTGTCTGGAAACAATGCCAGGGAACCCAGGCAGTCGCCAGACTTGCGGCGATTTATCCGTCTGTCAGTGAACTGTAGCAGTCCGCTAGTCGGCGTGACCGCTATCAGCAAAGAAATCCAGCACCTCCTCTTTTTTAGCCTGGGTATCGCGCCGCCCGAGCGCGATCAGTTCTTTGGTGTAGGTCGACTCGAACAGCAGGTAAGAAGCCAGCGCAGATCCGCGCGCCTCGGTTGCGCCTATTCCTCCCAGCATGGTACGTACCGGCAATGGCAGGCTGTTGGTATGGCGACTGGCGATTTCATCAAGACGTTCGGACGGTGCAATAACCAGGATATCAACTGGCCGCAAAGGCGTTTTTTCCAGTAACGCTGGCGGCAACATGGACAGGGTCTTGTTAATACGCATCAGGCGCTCGATGTCAACGGCCAGACTGTCAAGAAAGATGCTGGACAAGGCATGTCCGGCGATTTGCGCCAGGCTGGGGTAACGTGCCGTTTCAGTACTGACATTCGGTGGTTCACTCAGGCGACCGGCACCGACGATCAGTACTTTTTTCGCACCAAGGTGGATGGCAGGAGAAATTGGCGCCAACTGGCGCATGGAACCGTCACCACAATATTCCATACGACCGCCCCAGTTCAGCGGCACAGCGGGAAAAATAAAAGGGATCGCCGAAGACGCCAGCAAGTGTTGGACACCAATAAAGTCACGCTGCGACAGGCGCTGGCTGCGCACCCAGGGTTCGATATCGGCCAGGGTCTGGTAAAAAGTCAGATGCTGGCCCGCTGTATACGACGAAGCCGTCACCGCCAGTGCATGCAGGCTGCCATTATTGAATGCAGCATCCAGGCTGGCCAGGTCCAGCATGCGGTTGAGCAAGGCTTCCAGGGGCGAATTGTCGAGCAGGGAATTGGGCGGTGCCTTGCGCCATTTGTTCAACAGCCAGCCAAACGACCATAATGTCAACCAGCGCGCACCACTGCGCATCACGCCCAGTGAATCGGCCCGGTAGACCTGCGCCGCTTCAAAGTTCTCCCATATGTGCAGCATGCGGTTCAGGGCATTACCGAAATTATCAGCGCCACAAGCCAGTGCCGTGGCATTGATGGCCCCTGCCGATGTGCCGCAGATAATGCCGAAAGGATTGGTACCTGTATGCCAGCCGGCATCGGCCAGTATCACTGAAATTTCATGCAGCACCCCAACCTGATAGGCAGCACGGGCACCACCGCCAGTCAGTATCAACCCTGTCTCAGCATGTTTATTCATTCGTGTCCGGCAATAAAAAAGGGCGAATTTCCATTCGCCCTAGTGTAGTAGCCTGCTGGCAATTTGTCATGTTGCAGGGCACCGCGAAAGACCCGCGCTCTACAAATACAACAGCCTGAGATGCCACAAGCATATTACTGCGTGTGAGACGTTAAGAAAGCGCACACAATAGCGTTTTTTTTACGTCACCTTACTCGATATTCGTAAGTGCTGAGAAAGCGTAACGAGCGGCGCAAGTTTGAGTTAAGAAGCGCAACCGTACTTTAGTACGGTGAGCATCGCAGGCTCAAAATTGCGTCGCGCAGTAGCTTTATCAACACTTCACTTGGGTTGCATGCGAATGGCCCCATCCAGGCGGATTGTCTCGCCATTCAACATCACATTTTCAATAATGGTCTTGGCCAGATTCGCATATTCATCCGGTTTGCCCAGGCGTGGCGGGAACGGGACCATTTTGCCCAGGGCGTCCTGCACTTCTTGTGGCATGCCCAGCAACATCGGTGTTTCAAAAATACCAGGCGCGATGGTCATCACACGAATGCCGTTGCGTGACAGGTCACGCGCCATAGGCAGCGTCAGGCCGACAACAGCGGCCTTGGAGGAAGCATAGGCTGCCTGGCCAATCTGGCCGTCATAGGCAGCGACGGACGCGGTATTGATGATGACGCCACGCTCACCGTGTTCTGCGGCCTCTGTCTTGCCCATGGCGTCTGCTGCCAGGCGGCACATATTGAAGGTGCCGATCAGGTTGATGTTGACCACGCGCTGGAATACGTCCAGCGGATGCGGGCCATCCTTGCCAACTGTTTTAATGGCAGGGGCAACACCGGCGCAATTGACCAGGCCGCGTAGGGTGCCCATGCTGGCTGCTGCTTCGACCACGGCTTTGCCGTCAGCTTCTGAAGTCACGTCGCATTTGACAAACTTGCCGCCGAGTTCGGCCGCCAGTGCTTCACCGGCTTCGACCTGTACGTCGGCCAATACAACTTTGCCACCATTGGCAACGATCATGCGCGCTGTTGCTGCACCCAGGCCGGAAGCACCGCCTGTGATAATGAATACATGATTTTGAATTTGCATGTTTGTCTCTCCAGCTATCTGAATTTGGGGTTAACGGTGCAGCAAAGGATGAATGACTCATTTGTGCTTATTACACCGGTTACGCTAATTACGCTAATTACGTTTACGTAAACGTAACATCCATCTATTGTAGCGAATAATTCCTGTCAAGCGAAAATAAAAAAAGTGGCAGCGCTGTCAACGTTGCCACTTTTTGATCCAAACCAATACTGCAGGCAGTTACGAGCTTCGGCTCTGCTTCCGTCGCTACACTCTCATTTGCTTGCAGAAGCCGGTTCACCCATGGCAGGTGGCGGCGGCACGTCAGCAGGCTTGGCAGCACCAGCAGATGCAGATGCTGCCGGAGCTGCCATGGTGGCAGAAGCCGATGCCGCAGGTGCAGCTGTCTGTGCAGCCGGTGTTGCATGACTGGCAGCGGGTGCACTGCCCCCCGTGGCGGGGAGCAAAGGCACCAGCAGCAAGGCAACGATATTGATGATCTTGATCAGCGGGTTGACTGCCGGGCCAGCGGTGTCCTTATAGGGGTCACCGACAGTGTCGCCAGTCACGGCGGCCTTGTGCGCTTCAGAACCCTTGCCGCCGAAATGGCCATCTTCAATGTACTTCTTGGCATTGTCCCAGGCGCCACCACCGGTAGTCATGGAAATTGCCACAAACAGACCTGTGACGATAGTCCCCATCAGCAGACCGCCAAGCGCCGCAGACCCCAGCAACAGGCCAACCACGATAGGCACGATCACCGGCAGCAGCGAAGGAATAATCATTTCCTTGATAGCAGAAGTGGTCAGCATATCGACGGCCTTGTCATACTCAGGCTTGCCTGTGCCATCCATGATGCCCTTGATCTCTTTGAACTGACGGCGTACTTCCACCACCACTGCACCGGCCGCACGGCCTACGGCTTCCATCGCCATGGCACCGAACAGGTAAGGGATCAGGCCGCCGATGAACAGGCCAACAATGACTTGAGGGTTGGACAAATCAAACGAAGTACTCTTGCCGACCGAATCCAGGGCATGTGTGTAATCAGCGAACAACACCAGTGCTGCCAGGCCTGCAGAACCAATCGCATAACCTTTGGTGACTGCCTTGGTGGTGTTGCCGACGGCATCGAGCGGGTCTGTGATGGCGCGTACTGAGGCAGGCATTTCTGACATTTCAGCAATACCGCCGGCATTGTCCGTGATGGGCCCGTAAGCGTCGAGTGCCACGATGATGCCTGCCATGGACAGCATGGATGTTGCCGCAATCGCGATGCCATACAGGCCAGACAAGGCATACGACACCAGGATGGCAATACAGACTGCCAGCACCGGCCAGGCAGTAGACTTCATCGACACACCCAGGCCAGCAATGATATTGGTGCCATGACCAGTGGTCGACGCCTGCGCCACATGCTGGACTGGCTTGAAGTCTGTGCCCGTGTAGTATTCAGTGATGTAGACCATCAGGCCGGTAAGGACGATACCGACCAGGGCTGAACCCATCATTTTCATACGCATGGCCTCATCAGGCCAGATTTGCCAGGTGACGACGGCAAAACCGATCAGGGACAAGCCTGCCGCCCACCACAAACCTGTGTACAGGGCGGACATGATTTTCTTGCCGGCCTTGGCCTTGACCATGGAACAGCCAACGATGGAGGCAAGTATCGAGACCGCCCCCAGCAACAGGGGATAAACGATGGCTTCAGTCACATTACTGGTGATGACCAGCGCGCCCAGCAGCATGGTGGCGATCAGGGTTACCACATAGGTTTCAAACAGGTCGGCGGCCATACCGGCGCAATCACCAACATTGTCACCGACATTGTCTGCAATCACGGCGGGGTTGCGCGGATCGTCTTCAGGGATACCGGCCTCCACCTTGCCAACCAGGTCAGCACCGACGTCAGCGCCCTTGGTAAAGATACCGCCGCCAAGACGGGCGAAGATGGAAATCAGCGAAGCGCCAAAGGCCAGCCCTATCAGCGGTTTGATGACATCATGCTGGGTCAGCGTACCACCGGCGGCATTATTGACCAGCAGCATGTAGAACAGGGTGACGCCAAGCAGACCCAGACCGACCACCAGCATGCCAGTGATGGCGCCGCCACGAAAAGCGACGTCCAGCGCTTCGTTCATGCCCTTGGTTGCAGCCTGAGCAGTCCGGACATTGGCCCGGACCGAAACATTCATGCCAATGAAGCCGCAGGCGCCTGACAGCACCGCGCCGATCAGAAAACCGACGGCAGTGATCAGGCCCAGGCCAGGGATGGCGGCGATGGCTACAAACAGGACGACGCCGACAATGGCGATAGTACGGTACTGCCTGGCCAGATAGGCGGCGGCACCTTGTTGTATGGCGGCGGCGATATCCTGCATACGCGTATTGCCGGCATCCTGTTTCAGAATCCAGCTACGCGATATCAGTCCATATAGCACAGCGATGACTCCACATGCGATGACAAACCAAAGACTTGCTGCCATGTTGACTCCTCCAATTGTTATCTGCCTGCATGCCTTGTGGGCTTGCCTGCATGTTCTGACTACAAAGTATTACAAGGAGATCCCTGATTAAGGGTAGCGAGCGGCGTTGGTTTTGGTTAAGACGCGCAGTCGTACGAGAGTACGGCGAGCATCGCAGGCCCAAAATAACGTCGCGCAGTAACTTAAGCAGAGTTTTCCAAGGACATTTTTTCACTTTTACAAACAACCCAGTACGACCTGATGCTGCTCAAACAAAAATGAAACCTGTACTGCGAAACTTTTATGTAGCTATATCAATTGTGGTATTACCTGTTACGGTATGACATGTGGGCCGGACTGAAAACTCACAGAACTGTCAGTGCTGTCAGCTCCCGATGCACAAATTTATCACCGGCAAAAAAAAGCGGACAAACCAGTCCGCTTTTCTTGAACAACTTATTCCGCCAGCGCGGCAAATGCGCTGTCGCGTATGGCCTCTACCGGCCCTACGCCTGCAATCTTGCGATACTTGGGCGCGCCTGGTTCACCAGATTTGGCCCAGTCACCGTAGTAAGTCAGCAAGACTTCGGTCTGGTCATGATAGACAGACAGACGTTTCTTGACGGTCTCTTCGGTGTCGTCAGGGCGTTGTACCAGATCTTCGCCAGTCACATCATCCTTGCCTTCCACTTTGGGAGGATTGTATTTGACGTGGTAAGTACGGCCAGAAGCCGGATGCAGGCGGCGGCCACTCATGCGGTCGATGATGGCTTCATCCGGCACGGCGATTTCAAGCACATAATCGATCGTCACGCCGGCATCTTTCATCGCATCGGCCTGTGGCGTGGTACGCGGGAAGCCATCGAACAGGTAACCATTGGCGCAATCAGGTTGCTTCAACCTGTCCTTGACCAGGCCGATGATGATGTCGTCAGATACCAGTCCGCCGGCATCCATGACTTTTTTTGCTTCCATGCCCAGTGATGTACCTGCTGCTATCGCCGCACGCAACATGTCACCGGTAGATATTTGAGGAATATTGAATTTTTCTTTGATGTAAGTGGCTTGTGTACCCTTGCCGGCTCCCGGCGCTCCCAACAAAATAAGACGCATGTTAAATTTCCTAAGACGAGTTTGAATTTTTAAGTGTTGTTATCAAAATATGCTGACTATTTACAATGAATCAGCACCGCTGCGGTTTTGTTTTTCTTCTTCTGGCAGTGATAACACAGTTTCTTTTCACGAAACTTACCACAATTTTTCCAATTCTTGATGCTTTGCCACGAAATCGGCGCAAACTTCCGCAATTTTCATGACGGTTGCATAAAAAATTGCCTGACCCTGCTTAAATCTTCAGCAGTATCAACCCCCGGCGCCGGACTAGAGTCAGTGACATGGACGGCAATTGCATAGCCATGCCATAAAACCCGCAATTGCTCCAGCGCCTCAATTTGTTCCAATGGGGAAACAGCAAGTTGTGGATATTTTTTTAAAAAATCGTTGCGGTAAGCATACAGACCGATGTGGCGCAATGGCGCATATCCAGCCGGCAACTGTTCGCGACTGACGGCAAAACCGTCCCTGTGCCAGGGTATGGTGGCGCGTGAAAAATACAGGGCGCGACCGGCTTTGTCCAATACCACTTTCACCACGTTGGGGTTAAAGGCGTCAGCCACTTCATGGAGGGGATGGGCAGCCGTCGCCATGGGTACACCGGCATTCACCAGGGCAGCCGTGGCGGCAATCAGGGCCGGGTCTATCAGGGGTTCATCGCCCTGCACATTAACAACAACGGCATCATCAGCCAGTCCCATGGCAGCGGCCACTTCGGCAATACGATCAGTGCCGGATGGATGGTCGGCACGTGTCATGGTGACCGGTATTTGGTGCTCACGGCAGGCAGCGACGATATCGGCATGATCAGTCGCCACCATGATGGCACTGGCGCCAGACAATAAAGCACGCTCTGCCGTGCGCACCACCATGGGTTTGCCGGCAATGTCGGCCAGGGGTTTATTGGGCAGGCGTGAAGAAGCCAGCCTGGCCGGGATGATGGCGATGAAACTCATAAGACGGAAATCCTGATAGTCTAAAGTAATGAGCTAAGGTAATGATCTGAAGTAATGAGCTTAAGTGGCGGGCAAAACCGTGGTTCAGCGGGCAGCGACTTCTTCTGCAGTCAAGGCACGTGCCTGATCGGCCCACATGATGGGGATGTCGTCACGTATCTGGTAAGCCAGTTTGTCGCCATAACAGATCAGTTCCTGATTGACTTTCTGATAGACCAGCGGGCCTTTGCACAAAGGGCAAACCAAGACATCAAGCAGACGTGCGTCCATGTTTTTTCTCCGAAATCATAGTAATCAGTGATGTGGCAAATGCAGCATCAAGTTGCGCTTCAACCGGCACGACCCAGATACGGGTATCAGCCAGCAAAGCCGGGATTTGCCTACATTTTACTGCATCCTTTTCAGTTATCAGGATGCAGTCAGCATCGACAGCCTTAAAAGTGCCTGCATCGAAGTCATGATGATCGGGCAGCGGCAAGGTCTGGCAACGCAGCCCCTGCTGTTCCAGCATGCTGAAGTAACGCTGAGGATTACCTATGCCGGCAGCGGCCAGAATGCGCTGGTGCTGGTCCTGAAAAGCCGCCAGCGGCTGGCTCACCTGTCTATCGTTGAGGCGATAAGCATCTCCTGGCTGCAGGACCATGCGCAAGGCATCATGCGGCAGTCCGGCAGGGATAACTGCTTCGTTGCACGCCAGGTTGCATACGGTGAAGTCGCGCCGTCTCTGTAGAGGCTCACGCAAGGGGCCGGCGGGTAGCAGCCAGCCATTGCCGACGCCACGCTGGTCAAACAGAATAATTTCAACATCGCGTCCGAGCGCATAGTGCTGCAGGCCATCGTCGCTAATGATGACATCAACTTGCGGGTGCGCCGCCAGCAGGCATTGTGCGACGGCGACGCGGTCACGCCCGACCGCTACCGGGCAATTGGCGCTTGCGGCAATCAGCAAAGGCTCATCACCAACCTGGCTGGCTTGGGATGCCGCATCCAGCAATTGCACGCCATCAGCATGTGCGCCATACCCGCGTGATATCACGGCGGGGTGCCAGCCAGTCTTTTGCAACTCTTTTACCAGCCAAATCACCAGCGGGGTCTTGCCGGTGCCACCAATAAAAATATTGCCAACCACCACAACAGGCAACTCCAGCCTGGTCTGCTTCTTGTAGCCCATCACAAACAGGCCGAAACGGAAAGTCACGATCAAACCAAACAGCCTGGACAAAGGCCATAGCAAGACGGCCAGCAAGCCATGCTTTTGCCAGGCACCCAACAAGACTTTTTCCAGCACTGCACGCATGTCGCCCTCTAAAAAAGAAACCGGGGAGTAACACACTCCCCGGTTTATGTACCTGCTTTTGTGCCCGCTCCAATGGTAATCTTTCCACGATCAGAACAAGCGTCAACCTTACTTTGGTGTAGCCTGGGCAGCAAACGTCACTTTGGCCATGCCGGCAATACGTGCAGCTTCCAGTACATCAATCACCGACTGATGACTTGCCGCACGATCTGCATTGATGATGACAACAGGGTCAGGCTGGTTACCGGTCTTGCCAGCTTCGAGGGCACCGGCAGCTTTTTTCAGATCTTCTGCCAGGGTCAGGGGATCAAGATAAGACACAGCCTGATTATTGATCTTGTAGCGGCCCTGGGCATCGATACCGATCTCGATCTGGTTAGGCTTGTCCTGCGCCTTTTCGGCGTCGGCAGTCGGCAGGGTGATCTGTAATTCGGTGAAACGGCTGTAGGTCGTTGTCACCATCAAAAAGATCAGGATAACCAGCAAGACGTCGATAAACGGGATCAGGTTGATCTCTGGCTCTTCCCTGCCCCTTCCTTTACGAAAATTCATGATTACTTCCTGGCGCTGTGGACGACATCAACAAACTTGATGGCCTGCTGTTCCATATCAACAACGATGCTGTCCACCAGAGCGCGGAAATGACGCCAGAACACCATCGCGGGCATGGCAATCATCAGACCAAAGCCGGTGTTATACAAAGCGACGGAGATACCGTGGGCCAGTTGTGCCGGGTTGGCGCCAGAGGCGTTTTGCGAACCGAAAATTTCTATCATGCCGACGACAGTGCCAAACAAGCCCATCAAAGGGGCCAGTGAAGCGATCGTACCCAGGGTCGTCAGAAAACGCTCCAGGTCATGCGCAACCGCACTGCCGGCTTCTTCTATGGACTCTTTCATGACATCACGCGGTGCGTTCACATTGCGCAAGCCTGCTGCCAGTACCCGACCCAAAGGCGAGTTGCCGGCCAGTTGCTCGATGACCTCTGGCTTGACCTTGCCAGCCTGGTAGACGCGGATGACTTCGTCGAGCAAGGTGGGTGGCAAAATACGGCTGCGGCGTAAAGACAGACTGCGTTCTATGATTAAAGTCAGCGCGATGACTGAGGCAATCAGCAACAAATAAATTGGCCAGCCTGCGGCTTGAATGATGGCGAACAAATTAACTCCTTGAAGGTTCCTAAATCCAAGCCCGCAATGTAGCGCGTTGTCTGCCTGCGGGCAAGAGCACAAAGCAAAAAAGCTTGCACAAAATTAACAGCTGCCTGTTTTTTTCCACAGATCAGACTTGGGCAAGTGCAGAGTTGACTGTGGGGATAAGATGCTGTTTTACACAAAATCTGTGCGCAAGCTTGTGGATAAGTGTGATGAATCAGGATAAGTCACTGATTTTCTTAACTTTTCCAGACCTGCCAAAGATTTAAGCAGTGTAATTTTGTGGATAAAACAGCATTTTTTCCGTTTTTCACTGGTAATTTCTACACATTATTTGTGGATAAGTGTGTGCAAAAGCCTTGCACTTAGCGACAAATTATTGATTTTAAAAAGATTTATTTCGCTGCCAATATTTTAGGCAAGCACCTATATTCACGCATTCCCCACTAATTTTTGCACATATTTTAAGCAAGGCGGCGCAATTGTGGAAAAGCAGATTCTTTTGCACAAAATGTGTGGACAAGATTGTGTATTACCTTATGGAAACGACATAAGTCCATGATTCATATAGAAGAACTGGTACTGCACTAAAAACAGGCAATCAGCTGATATTGTGAAGAAATTTAGTATTAAAGCAAATAAGTTATTAAAAATATCAGTGCATTTAGTCAAGAATTTGCACAAATCAGGCTTTTTACACAAAATATGTGGACAAGATTGTGAAAAAGCTGGGTAGATGTAGTTAAGTCATTGATTTTATTGACGATAAATATCGCGCCTAAAAAAGTGGCAAACCCTACTTATTCACAAGTTCTTATGAATCCATGCTAATCAGATAAGTTTTTGGATAAACAAGCATGGTTTCTACACAAATTATGTGGACAAGCTTGTGTAAAAATGCAGGGAAAGATTCTAAGTAGTTGATTTTATTAAAGATTACTCTGATGCCAATTTTTTAGGCAAACAAGCATGCTTCTTTTAGCAATAAAGTTTTCAACAGCTTACCCACATTTTCTGTGGATAAGTTTGTGCACAAGCATGTCAAGGTAACGCAAGGCCCTTGATTTGAAAGGGAATTTTCATTTTGCCTCATTCTTTTGCAGATCGTTTTTTATTAAGAATCAACGACTTAGATAGTAAACTTTCACTTTTTTTGACATCCACGATACAAAATGACATGCTGATGACCAAAACCTCTCATTGTGGACAGAATTTCCACCTCCATGCTTTATGAATACTGAATTTCGCATTGCCAACCCAGTAAACACGCCACCTGTGATGACAGTTACGGCGCTGAATCAGGCCGTTGCTCAACTTTTGGAGCGTAACCTGCCACTGACCTGGGTTTCTGGCGAAATATCCAACTATACCCGCGCCGCTTCTGGTCATTGGTACTTCACCCTGAAAGACAGTGGCGCCCAGGTCAGGGCGGTCATGTTTCGTGGCCGTGCACAGTATGCCGACTTCCAGCCGAAGGAAGGCGACAAGGTAGAAGTGCGCGCCCTGGTTACCCTGTATGCACCGCGTGGCGATTATCAGTTAAGTGTGGAAGCAATACGCCGTGCCGGGGTCGGCAACCTGTATGAAGCCTTCTTGCGTCTGAAAGCACAACTGGGCCAGGAAGGTCTGTTTGACCCGGAGCGTAAACGGCCACTGCCCGCTTTCGTACGCAGCATAGGCATCGTGACCAGCCCGCAAGCCGCCGCCCTGCGCGACGTGCTGACGGCACTGCATCGCCGTGCACCACATGTTAATGTCATCCTTTACCCCACCCCAGTACAGGGTGAAGGGGCAGGCCTGAAGATAGCCCAGGCCATCGCCACTGCAGCGGACCGCCAGGAATGTGATGTCTTGCTGGTCTGCCGTGGTGGTGGCAGCATGGAGGACCTGTGGGCCTTCAACGAAGAAGTGGTGGCACGTACCATCGTCAACTGCCCTATGCCTGTCATTGCAGGCATAGGGCATGAAACCGACTTTACCATCGCCGACTTTGCCGCCGACCTGCGCGCCGCCACCCCCACCGCCGCCGCCGAACTGGCAGCGACACCAAGGGCGGAATGGCTACAGGCACTCCAGCGCCAGGCCCAGGTATTGAACCGCTGCATGCGCCGCCAACTGGATGATCATGCCCAGACCCTGGACTGGCAAAGCCGCCGCCTGCAAAGCCCCAAAGCAGCGATAAGTGCAAAACGCCAGCTACTGGCCAACCTGGCACGCAACCTGAACCAGAGCGCCAGTCTGAGTGTGCGTCAGGCCAGACATGAACTGGCCCAGTCGACACAGGCCTGGCGGTCGCTGAAGCCTGATGTTACGTCACACAAGTTGTTACTGGCAGACTGGCAGCGCCGCCTGAAAAATGCGGCACAACACGATATCAGCAGACAACGCCAGCACCTGCAAGCCTTGCAAACCCAGTTGGAAATGCTGAACCCCCAGCGCACCCTGGAGCGCGGCTACGCCATCATCAGCGACCACAAAGGCAAGGCCCTGCGCAACACCAGCGAGCTAAAACCGCAAACCTTGCTGCAAGTAAGGCTGGCGAGAGGGACAGCCGAGGTGGGGATCAGCAGCGTGCAGGCGAAGCTCGATTAATGAGGACTTATAAACACCATGGCAACTCGGGCCGTTGGTTTTGATGTTGCAGTTGGTTTTGATGTTGCCGTTGTTTTTGACTTTCGTAGTTCCGATGTGTCGATGCCTTTGCTGTGAGGCAGAAAATGGAAAAAGAAGGATCGATGCTTGAGGTGCAGCAGGGATTTCGGCCGGCCCGCGTAGGGAGCATGCTGCACGCCTGCGTAACGGCAAGCGCTTGCAAGCGCATGTTCCTAAGGGCAAGGCCGAAAGCGAGTTTTCGAGCCTTCCCATTTTTTGCCTCATAGCAAAGGGAACCCCGCAGGGGCAGCAACGCCTCGGTCGCCTTTTTTCGCTTACCTTTTTTGGCGAAGCAAAAAAGGTGAGTAGCTGTCGGGCTACCCCCGACCGGCAATCTTAAATCAACGTAAGTAGTTGAAAAAAGTTTTCCTTAACATACACAAACCCGCCCAAATAATTTTGAGGACTGGAGTTGGGCTGATGAAGCCTAGCCCAAGCTACGCCCTCCCCCCAAAAAACGCTATACCCCAAAAAATGCAAGCCCATGAGTGTATTGCAACAATACCCCTAATTCTCTAGTGTTTCGTGCAAGCTTTTCCACAAAAGCTTACAATGCTGGTCTGGCTTTTCCGGATTGCCGGAAATGATGAACTCACAACAAAGGACGCGATATGGAACATACCTTACCGGCACTGCCCTATGCACTGGACGCCCTGGCTCCGCATATCTCCCAGGAAACACTGGAATATCACTATGGCAAGCATCATCAAACCTATGTGACAAATCTGAACAACCTGATCAAGGGTACAGAATTTGAAAATTCCACACTGGAAGAAATCGTTAAAAAATCCTCTGGCGGCATTTTCAACAATTCCGCACAAATCTGGAACCACACGTTCTACTGGAATGGCCTGAAACCTAACGGCGGCGGCGCTCCAAGCGGCAAACTGGCTGACGCCATCAATGCCAAATGGGGTTCTTTCGATGCATTCAAAGACGCTTTCACCAAGTCTTGCGTAGGTAACTTCGGTTCATCCTGGACATGGCTGGTCAAGAAAGCTGACGGCACGCTGGACATCGTCAACACATCCAACGCAGCAACACCACTGACAACAGCAGACACACCACTGCTGACCTGCGATCTGTGGGAACATGCCTACTACATCGACTACCGCAATGCACGTCCCAAATACCTGGAGGCATTCTGGGCACTGGTCAACTGGGATTTCGCTACAGCGAACCTGGGCTGAACAAAGCTGTCATGATGACTGCCATCATGACAGATGAAAAAAACCTGCGCCTGCGTCTGCATCGCAGGTTTTTTTTCATCCATCGTCCATGCAGTTTATGCGAGCATAGCGCATTCGACTGACCTGTCGTCGGGCGGTGTCAGCTTCCAGCCTGTCTCCCTGGTTTGTTTTGCATCTGCGCGTAGCCTGACGATCTTTTATTGTTACCATGTCTTCCCATCCTTTCTTGCGTTTTCTCCCTGCTGTTTTCATTTTCATCTGGGCTTCCGGCTATGTGGTTGCCAAATTCGGCTTGCCTTATGCCGAACCACTGACATTCCTGTGTCTGCGTTATCTTGGCGTGATTATTTTCATGCTGGTTTTGGCGGTAGCGATGCGTGCACCCTGGCCAGCACGCCAGGACTGGTTGCCGATAGCGATTGCTGGCGTGCTGATGCAGGCAGTCTATCTGGGTGGCATCTGGTGCGCCGTCAAACTGGGCATGCCCGCCGGTGTCGCTGCCCTGATTGCCAATACCCAGCCTATCTTTACCGCCTTCCTCGGGCCGCTGATAGGTGAGCGCATACAGGGCAGGCAATGGCTGGGGCTGGCCCTGGGTATCTGTGGTGTTGCCCTGGTGGTGGCCAACAAGATTTCTGTCATCGGCCTGTCTGTCACCAGCGTGGCCCTGGCTGTCATGGCGCTGGCGGCCATGACCAGCGGCACCCTGTACCAGAAAAAAACCTGCCCCAGCTTTGATGTCAGGACCGGTCAGGTCATACAGTTTGCCGCCTCGCTGCTGGTCACGCTGCCCTTTGCCCTGTTGCTGGAAACCCAGGCCATACAATGGACGCCCAAATTCTTCATGGCCATGGCCTGGTCCATCTTTGTCCTGTCCGGCGTTGGCATCTCGGTACTGTTCGTCATGATACGCCACGGTGAAGCAACCAAGGTCACCAGCTATATGTACCTGGTGCCAGCCGTCACGGCAGCCATGGCCTGGCTGATGTTTGATGAAAAGCTGACGATGACGGCGATAGCGGGCATGGTGATTGCGCTGGCCGGGGTGGCCCTGGTGGTACGGCCAGCACGTGAATGATCATTGTCGATGATTGCTGATGATGGTGAATGATGGCGCGCCAGATAAATTGCGAGCGCCATCAGGCAAGCTCAAATGACAGCGCGTCTGCGCCGTATCTGCACCGTGGCGTATAACATCACAGCCGCTGCCGCGACACCAAGCCACAGTTGCAAGCTGTAAAGAGTATGCCAGGACAAGGACATGACAAGACCAAAATCAACGCCGGGAAGATTTTTCGTATGAAAACTGTTGAGTGACATGTTTTCAAAAATCAGCCATGAACCAGGCAAGATTCCACCTAAAATCCTGCCCACCATGTTGACAGAAAACAGACTCAAATCAAGCTTGAGGCCCAGAAAACCATTTATTATTTCAAGCATGCTGACCAAAATCAACGGTGCGCCAACCGCCCATAGAAACACCTTTGATCTTACCCAGCTTGACACCAGCATCAACCAGGCGATGCTGGGCAAGGCCCACAAAATGTATACCGGCAAGACAGCAAATATATGCAAGGGCGAGAGATAAAATCTGGTATTGCTCAACAAATCCGGAAAAGCGTTCACGTTATATACCAGCAAGATGAGACAAGCTATCGTCAATATCAACAAGGACGTAATACAGGTCAGCAGCAACAGAAATACCGGTAGCATGACACTGGCGACCCACAGTTTGGATGTAACAACCAACCAGTCCGACAAGGGTAAGGATTTCCAGAACAAGACACTACGATCGCGTCGCTCGTCACACAAGGTACTCTGGCAGTAAAAGAAAATGAGCAAAAACTCCAAAGCCAGCAACGGAAACGAGACGAGCAAATAATTACCCGCCAGGCCATCAACAAAATATGACAGATGCTCAGTAGCAAGCGTACCTAGACGTTCTTTTTGATAGCCGTGCATCCAGACATGACCTGTGACCATGGGCAGCGTGAATAGCGCCACCATCAAGCCAGCCACTGTGAGCGGTGCCCATAAGAACATGCCTTTGTGTTCCCAGAATTCACGCTTCAATAGCCACCGCATTGATGTCCACATGCTCGCTACATTTGGTGCGTGTATGGCATTCAACGTACTCGCTTGGCTCATGCTAATTTCCTTTCATGGTAGCGGCATAAATATCAGCGACGCCGGGTAGGCGCAACTCGCCATATTCGGCCAGGATTTCTTTACTGATACTGTCAAACAGCATTGCCGTTTTTCCAAACACCGAGCGCTTTCCTACCGGCTTCAAGGCGATTGCCTGCTCTTCATATTCAGGCTCGACCATGATCTCAACAAAGCGCTCCGCCAATTGTTCCATGCTCGTTTCCAGCACGACACGCCCCTCATCAATAAATATCACATCACTGAGGATATTTTCGATTTCTTCGATTTGATGAGTCGTAATGACAATGGTCTTGTTTTCATCAAAATAATCTTCCAGCAAATTTTGATAAAACTGCTTGCGGTACAAGATATCGAGACCCAAGGTAGGTTCATCGAGTATCAGCACCCTGGCATCGATCGCCATGATCAGCGCCAGGTGCAATTGCGCGACCATGCCCTTGGACATGGCTTTGACTTTCATGTCAGGCCTGAGCTTGGTTTGTGCGATATAGCGCTCAGCCTTTTCACGCTTGAATTTGGGATGTACTCCAGCGACAAAATCGATCGCCTGACCAACCTTTAGCCAGTGCGGCAAGATCGCCACATCGGCAATAAAGCAAACTTCATTCATCAAGGCATCGCGCCGGGTGCGCGGGTCCATCCCCAGCACCTGCACCTCGCCGTCAAAATTCCCCAGTCCCAGCAAGGCCTTCAGCGTGGTGGTCTTGCCTGAACCATTCGGGCCGATCAGGCCGACAATACGACCGGCTGCTATTTCAAAGCTCATATCATCAAGCACGCGCTGTTTGCCATAATGCTTGTTCAGGTGACGGGCAGAAATGACCGTATTCATTGCTTGTCCCCTTTCCTCATACCCGGCAATTGCCGCAAATCCAATCCCAGTCTGCGTATGCGTTCCAGCATGGCTGGCCATTCTTCATCAATGAAGCGCTGGCGTTCATGCGCCAGCAATTTGTCGAGTGCAGCCTCTGTCATGTACATGCCCAGTCCCCTTCGTTTTTCCACCAGTTCTTCGTCGACCAGTTCCTGATAAGCCTTCAGGACCGTAATCGGATTGAGTTGATAATCTGCCGCCACCTGCCTGACCGAAGGCAAGGCATCGCCAGGCTTTAACAAGCCATCAAGCATCATGGCAAGCACCCTTTGTTTCAATTGCCGGTATATCGGCATCTGGTCATTCCAGCTGACACTCATACGTCCACCTTCCCTCTATGCCCTATCTGCCTGTGGTAAATAACTTGCATGGCACTGTTGAGCAGCGCCAGCAAAGTTGCACTCAACATGCAATTTAGTGTTGTAGTTAACTATAACACTAAAATATTAGGAATCTCATACTTTTTATACTGTAAAGACAAGATATTGATGACATGGCACACTGTCGGCTTTGCCCTGCCCCGGAGCCTTCATTCATGCGCCGCCTGATCACTTACTCGACACTGATGACCATCCTGGCATGCAGCACTGCGGCTTATGCAGACTGCCAGCCGCAAGGTCCGGTACACCAGCAATTACAGTCTGCCAAATCAGCTGGCTGGAAACTTAACGACGATGCAGCCCTGCAAGCGCTGGCCGTTGCAGCGGCAGACTGCCTGGCCCAGCCTGAGCCGGAACTACGTGACGAACTGGCTTTTGAAGCCCTGTCTGCCTGGATGCGCGGTGAAAAACTGAGCCTGCCTACCCTGACTACATTACGCCTGAAAATGCTGGCAGCCGTCCAGACACCGCCGCCAGACCGGGCTGGTTTTTTGCAGCCCTTTGCCATCCTGACCCTGGCGGAACTGGTGCGGGTAGACAGGCGCAAGCCCTATCTGAGCGAACAGGAAAGAATGGAAATCGTCAGTACCGGCAGTATTTATCTGACGAATTTGCGCGATTATCGCGGCTTTGATGAAAAAGAAGGCTGGCGTCACGGCATCGCCCACAGTGCAGACCTGATGCTGCAACTGGCCATGAACCCGGCGCTGGACCGTAACCAGCATGTCATCATGCTCAACGCCATCACCTCGCAGATCGCTCCCGCCACGCACTTCTATCAATATGGTGAAGGCGTACGGCTGATGACGGCCGTGTTCTATCTGGCCAGGACCGGCAGCTTCAACAAACGTGACTGGGATGTCTGGTTCAATCAGTTGATGGAAAAAAGCATCGTCAATGGCCCCTACACCCAGGCCAGGCTGGCACAACGCCACAATGTCAGCGCATTTTTATTACCCCTGTATTTTTCTGTCAGGGAAAGTACGGATGCCAGCATGAAGGAGAACATGCTGCCGGCGCTCCGTGAGGCTTTGCGCAAGGTTAATTGACATCCAGAGCATGCATTGCCGCCGCATGTGCATGTATCGCCGTGGTATCAAACAAGGGCACACCTGCATCAGCCTGCCCGACAAGCAGGCTGATTTCCGTACAGCCCAGGATGATGGCTTGCGCGCCCTGTTGCTTCAGGTTTGCCATGATGCGACGGTACTCGTCGCGCGAAGCATCCATTATCTTGCCCAGGCATAGTTCTTCATAAATGATTGTGTGGATGATGTCGCGGTCCTGTGCATCTGGCACCAGCACATCGAGTCCATGCTGCTGACGCAAACGTTCGCGATAAAAGTCCTGCTCCATGGTGAAGCGTGTGCCCAACAAACCTACCCTGACCAGTCCAGAAGCCTTGATGGCGTGCGCCGTCGGGTCGGCAATGTGGAATAGAGGAATTGCCACGGCCGCCTCTATCGCGCCAGCCAGCTTGTGCATGGTGTTGGTACACAGTACCAGAAAATCTGCTCCGGCCAGCTCCAGCGAACGCGCCGCCTGCGTCAGTATCCGGCCTGCTGCGTCCCAATCACCGGCATGTTGCAGTCTTTCGATTTCATGGAAATCCAGGCTGTACAGAATGATCTTGCCTGAATGCAGGCCGCCGAGTTGTTCCTTGATGGTTTCGTTGATGTGACGATAATAGGGGATCGTCGATTCCCAGCTCATGCCGCCTATCAGGCCTATGGTTTTCATGTCTGCTCCATATAAGTAATCAGGATTGCAAGCTGTTGCCGTGCCGCTCTATTGAGTCAACATGCGCTTGATAGAGCCTATAATAAACAGGCATTATTGTGGAATCTATCAAGAAATTTCAATAGGAGCAGCCACTCATGCAGGCAGACTTGCGCTGGGCAACGCTGGAGCTATTGCCGTCTGCGCCATATTCAGTCAACAGCACATCCGACCTGCCTACCCTGGGGCTGGCTTTTGCACGCCAGCGCGGCGTCCATGCCATCGCCAGCGACCGCCGACAGGACTTTGATGCCTGGCCTGGCGAGATGGCCTATACGGCTGCAGGCGTACCCCTGTTTTCGGAATCCGGACATGGTGGTGAATATTTACTACTGAAAATCAAAGAGCCGCAAGTTATACCGGGTAAGACGATGGCCGGGCCGCGCCATATCCTGCATGGCGACAAGACTGCCGTCAAACTGGCGGCGGAGTTACGCAGCCTGATTCTGTGCAAGGCAGATACCCTGCTGATGGAAGAACGCGCCATGGCCTGGTTGCTGCATGGCTTGTCATCATTAAAAAAAGCACGATCCAAACCCGGCCGCTACCAGCTTGAACGCCGTGTCCACGCCAGCATTCTCGACTACATGGACGCCAATCTGACAACACCGATCAGCCTGGAAGAGCTGGCCAATCTCGCCGATATGTCCTTGCTGCATTTTTTGCGCAGCTTCAGCAACGCCACGGGGATGACGCCGCATGCCTGGCTCACTGAGCGCAGGTTGCAACATGCACGTCAGTCATTACAATATGACAAATTGCCAGTGGCTGCCATTGCCATCGACAGCGGATTCAGTCATCAATCCCATCTGGGCGCCACATTAAAGCAAAAGCTCGGTATGAGTCCGCAACAGTATCGCAAACTATACAAATCGCGATAAACATATCACCTGCCCAAGCCATTGCCTGTCCCCGGTTCGCGAAAGAGAACTAGTTCTTTCGGCCAGGCGCCCTCTCCTTTTGCCTTTTCCCCCACAGCCCATAGGGGAATTTCAAAATCATCGGCCTCTTCTTAAGCTGATAAGCACTTATACATGGAAGAGGAGTGAATCATGGCAAGCGCAAGCCGGGCCTATTCGGTACTGGGGGCAAGTACTCTTGCTTTTACCGTTTGTTTTACGATATGGATGATGTTTGGTGTGATCGGCATCCCGATCAAGAACAGCCTGCATCTGAATGAAACCGAGTTTGGCCTTCTCACGGCAATGCCGGTGCTGACTGGCTCCCTCATACGGGTACCGCTCGGTATCTGGACTGACCGTTACGGTGGTCGTATCGTCCTGTTCTGCCTGATGCTGTTTACCGTCATCCCCATCTATCTGATCAGTTATGCCACTGCATACTGGCATTTTCTGATACTCGGCCTGTTTGTCGGCCTGGTGGGTGGATCATTCTCGGTGGGCACGCCCTATGTTGCACGCTGGTTCAAGAAAGACCGGCAGGGTCTGGCGATGGGTATATTCGGCGCGGGTAATTCTGGTGCAGCCGTCAACAAGTTCATTGCACCAGTGCTGATTGCCGCAGCAGGCTGGACCCTGGTTCCCAAAGTCTATGCCGGCCTGATGCTGGCAACTGCCTTGATTTTCTGGGTCTTCTCGGCGACAGATCCCAGTCACAACGTCAAATCCAACATCAGCTTTATCGGACAGTTGCGCATGCTGAAAGATCCCAAGGTATGGCGCTATTGCCAATACTATTCGGTGGTCTTTGGTGGCTATGTCGGCTTGAGCTTATGGATGGTCAAATACTATGTGACCGAGTATGGCTTTGACATCAAGACAGCCGCCCTGCTGGCCGCCTGTTTTTCATTACCTGGCGGTGTATTGCGTGCACTGGGTGGCTGGCTGTCCGACAAATATGGGGCTTACAAAGTGACCTGGTGGGTGATGTGGGTATGCTGGGTGGCGTTCTTCCTGCTGTCTTACCCGCAAACCGACTTCACGATCAAGACAGTCAGTGGCCCGCAGACTTTCCATATCAGCCTGACACCCGCGATCTTTACCGTAATCCTGTTTACCGTGGGCATAGCAATGGCGGTTGGCAAGGCGTCCGTCTTCAAGTTCATCTCGGATGATTATTCCAGCAATATCGGCGCGGTATCAGGCGTGGTGGGCCTGGCCGGCGGTCTCGGTGGCTTCATCCTGCCTATCCTGTTCGGTGCGATTGTCGATCTGACCGGCATACGCAGTTCGTGTTTCATGCTCCTGTATGGAACCGTTTGCGTCTCGCTGGTATGGATGCACTTCCAGTTCCGTCGCGAAGGCATGCTTGCAGCCCAGGCAGCATTACCCGCATAAGCTGCATATCAATCAATTAAGCAATCAAAGGAGTTTATGATGAGTCATGTATTGAGCCGGTGGGAACCGGAAAATATCGAATTCTGGAAGAAGGAAGGCGTCAGCATCGCCAATCGCAACCTCTGGATTTCCATACCCTGCCTGATGCTGGCTTTTGCAGTCTGGATGCTGTGGAGTGTGGTGGCTGCCAATCTGGACAAGGCTGGCTTCCAATTTACCAAGGATCAGCTGTTCTTCCTGACTGCTTTACCGGCACTGTCAGGCGCAACCTTGCGCATCTTCTATTCTTTCCTGATACCGGTTTTTGGTGGCCGCAAGTGGACAGCCATTTCCACAGCCACGCTGTTGATACCGGCCATAGGCATGGGCTTTGCCCTGCGTGACCCGTCAACCAGTTATTCAACCTTATTGATACTGGCTTTATTGTGCGGTTTTGGTGGCGGCAATTTCAGTTCCAGCATGGCGAATATCAGTTTCTTTTTCCCAAAATCGAAGAAAGGCTATGCAACAGGCATGAACGCCGGGATAGGTAACCTCGGTGTATCTGTTGTGCAGTTTCTTACACCATTTGTCATCTCATCGGCCATGTTTGGTGTTGCCCTTTCTGGTGATGGTTATTTGTTCCACAATGCCAAGACCGGCGTGGACAAAGTGTTCTGGCTGTCGAATGCAGGTTTTATCTGGGTCCCTTTCATTGCAGCCGCAACGCTGGTTGCCTGGTTTGGCATGAATGACATTGCTTCGGCCAAAGCCTCTTTTGCCGATCAGGCAGTGATATTCAAACGCAAACACAACTGGCTGATGTGCTGGCTTTACATAGGAACCTTCGGCTCCTTCATCGGTTTTTCTGCCGGGTTTGCGATGCTGATCAAGGCGCAGTTCCCTGAAGTGGATGTCACCAGGTTTGCCTTCCTTGGCCCACTGGCCGGAGCACTTGCACGGCCGATAGGCGGCATGATTTCTGATAAATTGGGTGGCGCCCGCCTGACATTATGGGTGTTTGCCGCCATGATCGCGACGATCGCCGTGGGAATATTGCCAGCCTTGCATGAGCACCAGTTCATGACCTTTCTGGCGTCCTTTATCGTCATGTTCGTCCTGACCGGGCTGGGTAACGGCTCAACCTTTTGCATGATCCCCCTGATTTTCCAGACCGAACGCGAGCGCGCTGCCGCTGGCAAAGGTGACCTGGCCCTGAAGCAGGCACGTGTCGATGCTGCCAAAGAATCTGCCGCCGTATTGGGTTTCTCAGGTGCGATTGGTGCTTACGGCGGATTCTTTATCCCGCAAAGTTTTGGCACCTCGATCAAGATGACAGGCGCGCCTGATATGGCTTTGTATATTTTCATTGCGTTTTATATAAGCTGTATGATGATCACCTGGTGGTACTACGCACGTAAAGGAGCCGAAATACCTTGCTGAACCGGTGATGCCGTCAGGCGTCTCAAGCAACCTCATCAGGTCACCGGCCCGATGAGGTTTTTTTATGGGCGACTGATTTTGCCTCCATCATCATGCACGCAGTCATCAACTAGTTCTTAAGAACTAGCCGGGCCTAGTGCCAATGCGCCTGCCTTGCTGGCGCACTGAAGAATGGTCTGATCCCGTCGGAATTCATACACTTCCCCTACATAAAAGGGCAATTGCCCATCTGATATGGAGTGTACGATGAGTCATTTTCTGGATAGATTGAAGTTCATGTCGCGGGTGAAGTCCAGCTTCTCTGACGGACATGGTGCGGTAGTCGACGAGGATAGGAAGTGGGAAAACGGCTACCGCAGCCGCTGGCAGCATGACAAGATCGTGCGCTCTACCCATGGTGTCAATTGCACCGGTTCCTGTTCCTGGAAGGTATATGTCAAGAATGGCCTGATCACCTGGGAAACCCAGCAAACCGATTACCCGCGCACCCGCCCTGACCTGCCGAATCATGAACCACGCGGCTGCCCGCGCGGTGCCTCTTACAGCTGGTATGTGTATTCTGCCCAGCGCGTCAAATATCCGATGATACGTGGCCGCCTCATGGAAATGTGGCAAGAGGCCCGCAAGACCATGGGGCCGATAGATGCCTGGGAAGCCATCAGCCAGAACCCTGAAAAAGCCAAACGCTACAAGTCCGTTCGCGGCCTTGGTGGTTTCGTCCGTGCAGACTGGGATACAGCGCAGGAAATCATTGCTGCATCAAATGCCTACACCATCAAAAAATTCGGTCCAGACCGCGTCATTGGCTTCTCACCGATTCCGGCGATGTCCATGGTGTCTTATGCAGCTGGTGCCCGCTACCTGAGTCTGATCGGTGGCGTACCGCTGTCCTTCTATGACTGGTATTGCGACCTGCCACCAGCCAGCCCGCAAATCTGGGGCGAACAGACTGACGTGCCAGAATCTGCAGACTGGTATAACTCGACTTACCTCATGGTATGGGGTTCGAACGTACCGCAGACCCGCACGCCAGACGCCCACTTTTATACCGAGGTACGCTACAAGGGTACCAAGACGGTCGCCGTGTCATCTGACTTTGGCGAGATGGTCAAGTTTGGTGACATCTGGATGGCACCAAAACAAGGGACTGATGCAGCACTGGCCATGGCCATGGGCCATGTGATACTCAAGGAATTCCATCTTGGCAACAAGTCAGACTACTTCCGCAGCTATGTCAAACAATATACCGACATGCCCATGCTGGTGCGTCTGGTAGAACGTAATGGCAGCTATGTGCCTGACCAGATGTTGCGCGCTTCGCAATTGCCTGGCAATCTGAACGAAGCCAATAACCCTGAATGGAAAACCCTGGCCATTGATGAGCTCACAGGTGAAATCGTGTCGCCAAACGGCTCTATCGGCTATCGCTGGGGTGAAGGCAAATTCGATGAAGGTGCCAAAGTTGGCCGCTGGAATCTGGAAGCCAAAGACGGCCATTCAGGTCGCGAGATAGACCCATTACTGAGCCTGGTGGGCAAGCATGATGAAGTCGTCACGGTAGGCTTCAATTACTTTGGTGGTGCCGATGCGAATGATATGTTGCTACGCCACCTGCCAGCCAAACGTGTGACACTGGCAGATGGCAGCACAGCACTGGTAGCGACGGTGTATGACTTGTCGATGGCAAACTATGGCGTCGATCAGGGCCTGGGCGGCGCGGTTGCGTCGTCTTATGACGATGATGTCCCCTACACACCAGCATGGCAGGAAAAACACACCAGCGTCAAGCGTGAGCTGGTCATACAGGTAGCGCGTGAATTTGCGCAGAATGCCCATGATACCCAGGGCAAGAGCATGGTCATCGTCGGTGCAGCACTGAATCACTGGTACCACAATGACATGATTTATCGGGGCATCATCAATATGCTGATGATGTGCGGTTGCGTAGGCAAATCAGGTGGCGGCTGGGCACATTATGTGGGCCAGGAAAAACTGCGTCCTCAATTTGGCTGGGCACCGCTGGCCTTTGCCAGTGACTGGGTACGCCCTGCCCGCCAGATGAATGGCACCAGCTTTTTCTATGCCCACACCAGCCAGTGGCGTCATGAAAAACTGGCGATGGATGAGATACTGGCACCGACTGCCGACAAGTCCAAGATCAGCCACATGAGCATGATAGACATGAATGCCAAGTCTGAACGTCTGGGCTGGCTGCCATCGGCACCACAACTGGAAACCAATCCACTGGATGTTTGCGATGCTGCAGAAAAAGCAGGCCTGACACCGCAAGACTATCTGAAGAACAGTCTGCAATCTGGCACAGTCAATATGAGTTGTGACGACCCGGACAATCCAAAGAACTTCCCGCGCAATATGTTTGTATGGCGCTCGAACATTCTCGGTAGCTCGGGCAAGGGACATGAATATTTCCTCAAGTATTTATTGGGTACACAAAATGCCCTGTTCGATGACCCTGATGAAGCAGTCAAGCCATCTGAAGTCAAATACCGCCCGGCCGCAGAAGGCAAGCTCGATCTGCTGGTGGTACTCGACTTCCGCATGAGTACGACTTGCCTGTATGGCGACATCGTCTTGCCAACGGCAACCTGGTATGAAAAGGATGACCTGAATACCTCGGACATGCATCCCTTCATCCATCCCTTGAGCGAAGCCGTACAACCGCTGTGGGAAAGCAAGACTGACTGGGAAATCTATAAGGGTATCGCCAAAAAATTTACCGAGATTGGTGGTGACTATCTGGGTACCCGCAAGGACATCGTCTTGCAGCCATTGATGCATGACACACCCGGTGAGCTCGGTCAGGCACTGGAACCCAAAGACTGGAAAAAAGGTGAATGTGAGCTGATACCCGGCAAGACTGCACCTAATTTCTTTGTCGTCGAACGCAACTACAAAGATATCTACAAAAAGTTTACTTCGATAGGCCCTTTGCTGGACAAACTCGGCAATGGCGGCAAGGGCATCAACTGGAATACCGAACATGAGGTCAAGGAGATAGCTGGCATCACCAAGGTGGTGACTGAAGAAGGTATCAGCAAAGGCCGCCCACGTCTGGATACTGCGATTGATGCCTGCGAAATGATATTGACTTTTGCACCGGAAACCAATGGCCATGTCTCGGTCAAGGCATGGGAAGCACTGGGCAAGATCACGGGCCGTGACCATACTCACCTGGCTGTTGGCCGTGAACATGACAAGATACGCTTCCGCGATGTGCAGGCACAGCCACGCAAGATCATCTCGGCACCAACCTGGTCTGGTCTGGAATCGGAAGAAGTCAGCTACAACGCTGGTTATACCAATGTGCATGAATACATACCATGGCGCACTTTGACTGGCCGCCAGCAGTTCTATCAAGACCATCGCTGGATGCTCGATTTTGGTGAAGGCCTGTGTGTCTATAAACCGGCCATCGATACCAAGACGGTTGCACCTATGCTCAACAGGTCGCCGAATGGTGAAAAAGAGATCGTCCTCAATTTCATCACGCCGCATCAGAAATGGGGCATCCATTCGACCTATTCAGACAATCTGCGCATGCTGACCCTGAGCCGTGGCGGCCCGCATGTGTGGGTATCTGAAGTCGAGGCGAAAGAAGCAGGCCTGGTCGATAACGACTGGGTAGAAGTCTTCAATAGCAACGGTACCCTGACAGCCCGTGTAGTAGTCAGCCAGCGTGTGCCCAAAGGCATGTGTCTGATGTACCACGCCCAGGAAAAAATCGTCAATACACCGGGGGCGGAACTCAGTGGCAAGCGTGGCGGCATCCATAACTCGGTGACACGTGCAGTGCTGAAGCCTACCCACATGATAGGCGGCTATGCGCAACTTGCTTATGGCTTCAATTATTACGGCACCGTAGGCAGTAACAGGGATGAGTTCATCGTCTTGAGAAAAATGAAGAAAGTAGATTGGCTGGAAGGCAAACTGGAAGAGGAGTCAGCATCATGAAAATACGCGCACAAGTCGGCATGGTGCTGAACCTGGATAAATGCATAG
Source organism: Undibacterium paludis (assembly GCF_022568815.1). Lineage (GTDB taxonomy): Bacteria > Pseudomonadota > Gammaproteobacteria > Burkholderiales > Burkholderiaceae_D > Undibacterium. Next base: position 49,808 of record NZ_JAKZHX010000021.1, read on the forward strand.
GCTGCCATACCTGCTCGGTCACTTGCAAGAATGTCTGGACCAGCCGTGATGGTGTTGAATATGCCTGGTTCAATAACGTCGAAACCAAGCCCGGCATAGGTTATCCAAAAGAATGGGAAAACCAGCAAAAATGGAAAGGTGGCTGGCACCGCAATGAAGCTGGCAAGCTCGAACCCAGGCAGGGTGGCAAGCTGCGCATACTTGCGAACATTTTCGCCAACCCTAACCTGCCAGCGATTGATGATTATTACGAGCCTTTCACCTTCGATTATGAGCATCTGAAAAATGCACCGCTGGTGGAAACACCACCGACAGCACGCCCTATCTCTGTGCTGACTGGCAAGAAGATGGACAAGATAGTCTGGGGCCCGAACTGGGAAGACGATCTTGGCGGTGAATTTAGCGCACGTAGCAAGGACGCCCTGTTTGAAGGTGTGCAAAAAGAGATGTACAGCACCTTTGAATCGACCTTCATGATGTATCTGCCACGCCTGTGTGAACATTGCCTGAACCCGGCTTGCGTCGCATCCTGCCCTTCTGGCTCTATCTACAAGCGTGAAGATGATGGCATCGTGCTCGTCGATCAGGATAAATGCCGTGGCTGGCGCATGTGCATCTCTGGCTGCCCTTACAAAAAGATTTATTACAACTGGAGTTCGGGCAAGGCAGAGAAATGCACTTTCTGCTATCCACGCATAGAAGCTGGCCAGCCTACCGTGTGCTCGGAAACCTGTGTAGGTCGCATCCGTTATCTCGGTGTCTTGCTGTATGACGCTGACAAGATAGAAGCCGCCGCATCGGTGCCGGATGAAAAGGATTTGTATGAAGCCCAGCTAGGCTGCTTCCTTGACCCGCATGATCCTGAAGTAATCGCCGAAGCACGCAAGCATGGCATACCTGAGAGCTGGATAGAATCTGCACAAAAGTCGCCTGTTTATAAAATGGCGATGGAATGGAAGATCGCCTTCCCGCTGCACCCTGAATACCGTACCCTTCCCATGGTCTGGTATGTACCACCACTGTCACCTATACAAAAGGCAGCAGAGGCAGGTCACATGGGCATGAATGGCATTATCCCGGATGTGAAGTCTTTACGCATACCAGTGCGTTACCTGGCCAACCTGCTTACCGCAGGCAAGGAAGAACCCATCACCAGCGCCCTGGAACGCATGCTGGCCATGCGTGCCTACAAGCGCTCTGAAACCGTGTATGGCGAACTTGATCACGCCGTCTTGAAACAGGTTGGCCTGAATGCGGCGCAAGTCGAGGACATGTACCAGACGCTGGCGATCGCCAATTATGAAGACCGCTTTGTAATCCCTTCTTCACACAAGGAAATGGTGGAAGACAGCTTCAATGAAAAAGGCAGTTGCGGTTTCACCTTTGGCAACGGTTGCTCAGGCGGTACTTCGGACGGTGCGCTGTTTGGCAAGAAACCACAGGGTAGTGTGATCTTTGTCGATATGCCAAAGTCACGCAAGAAAATGTCCACTGTCGAATAAGTTTTTCAGGTGCGCAGTGTATGCGCACCTGCAAAAAACAATAAAGACACCATAAAGGAAATCGTATGCAAATTTATCGCATCCTGTCGGCCCTGATGAGCTATCCGCAAGCGGAGCTGATCGCCGCCCTGCCTGAGATTGAGCAGGCACTGCAAGACGAGCCTGAGTTTCTCGATGCCTTGCAAGCTACCCTGGACTATCTGCGTTCTGACAGCCTGATTGCACTGCAAGAAAACTATGTGGCAACGTTTGACCGCACTCATTCTTTATCGCTGCACCTGTTTGAGCACATCCATGGCGAAAGCCGTGACCGTGGTCAGGCCATGGTCGATTTGCTGGAAGAATACCGCACTCACGGCTTTGAACCAGAAGCCAGTGAATTGCCAGATTATGTGCCGCTGTTCCTGGAATTCCTGAGTCTCATGGATGAGAGTACCTCAGAAAAATTGCTGGGTGAAGCCATCCATGTACTGGCAGCCATAGGAATGCGCCTGCAACGCAAGGACAGCCCGTATGCCAAGCTCTTCCTGATCCTGACGACCTTGACCGATGTCGTACCGCATGAACAGGGTGAACCTCCAGTGCGTGACATGGATGATGCAATGGAAACCTTTGGCCCCGGTGCCGATGGTGTAGAACCACTGCTCAAACCGAATCTGTCGGGTACACACCCCCTCAATTTTTATCCCAGACAGCCCGGGCACGGTGCTGCTGCCGCCCAATCAACAGGGAGACCATCATGACTTATCTGCATCAATTCATTTACGGGATTTATCCCTATATCGCGCTGGCGATTTTCCTGTTCGGTAGCCTCGCACGTTTCGAGCGCGAGCAATATACCTGGAAGAGTGATTCGTCACAAATGCTGCATACCGGTAATCTGCGACTGGGCAATATCCTGTTCCACGTCGGCATACTGGGCCTGTTCTTTGGTCATCTGGTGGGCTTGCTGACCCCGGTCATCGTCTGGGATACCTTGGGCATCAGTCACAGCTTCAAGCAAATGATCGCCATGGTCGCAGGTGGCATCTTTGGCAGCCTGTGCATGCTTGGGCTCTTGATTTTACTACACCGCCGTTTTAGCGATGCGCGTATCTCGGCAGTCACCAAGGCAGGCGACAAGGTCTTGCTGTTATGGATCTTCGTCACGCTGGGCCTGGGCCTGTCGACGATCTTTGAATCTGCCCATCATAGCGATGGTCACATGATGGTCTTGCTGATGACCTGGGCACAGCACATCGTCACTTTCAAAGGCGACGCAGCTGAGTTCATCGTTGCTGCCCCCTTGCTGTTCAAGCTTCACCTGTTCATGGGCCTGTCGCTGTTTGTGATTTTCCCATTCACCCGTCTGGTGCATGTCTGGAGTGGATTTGCCTCAGTCACTTATCTCAATCGCGCCTGGCAACTGGTGCGTACCCGCTGAACGCTTCAGGAGAAAATCATGCCAGTTATAGTCAACGACCATGAATTGACCGATGCCGAGATGGAGCGTGAATTACCATCCCATCAGGACGCCCGCGATGCAATACAAAGCGCCATGACCGCCCTGGTCTTGCGGCGTGTGCTGCTTGATGAAGCCAGCGTTCTTGGCGTCACTTCCAGGACAGGAGAAACTGCCAGCGATGACCAGATAATCGATGCCCTGCTCAGGCAGGAAGTCAAGGTACCGGTTCCTGACAGAGAAGAATGCCTGCGCCACTACCAGGCGTATCCCCATCGTTTCACGGTAGGTGCGCTGGCAGAGGCCAGTCACATCCTGTTCCAGGTCACGCCAGGGGTCGATCTCGATGCACTGCGACGTCATGCCGGCAAGATTCTTGCGGATTTGCTGGAAAATCCTGACTTGTTTGCTGAATACGCAAGAGCAAATTCAAATTGCCCGTCCAGTGAAGTCGGTGGCAGCCTGGGGCAAATCAGCATGGGCGGCACCGTGCCTGAATTCGAGCAGGCATTGTTTGCAGCCCCGGCTGGCAGCATCATCCCACGACTGGTGGAGACCCGGTTTGGTCTGCACATCATCCAGGTGGGTCGCAAAGTGGATGGCCACCTGCTCACTTTTGCTGATGTGGAACAAAAGATTGCGAGCGCCATGCATCAGGCCAGCCATGATCGTAGCTTGCATCAATACCTGCAATTGCTGGTCGGGCGGGCAAAGATTTCCGGCATTGATCTCCCCGGAGCTGACAGCCCCCTGGTGCAATAACCCATTTCATTCATAAAGGTCATACCATGTCAAAAGCAACAAAGGAACTGGTGCGCCAGCATCAGGAATGCGACGATCAACTTACACGTAGTGAGACAGCGCTGCAAAAAGGCGAGGTATCGTCAGCGATCAGTCACTTCCGTCTGTTCAGCGAACAGCTCGACAGCCACTTCAGGCTGGAAGAAGAACGACTCTTCCCTGCCTTTGAAAAAGCGACAGGCATGTCGCAAGGCCCCACCCAGGTCATGCGCGGCGAACATGCAGACATACGCACGCTGCGTGACGAAGCCTATGCCGCCATGACAAACGGGCAGACAGCCGCTGCCCTTGCAGCAATTGACACCCTGAACGTGCTGATACAACAGCACAATGTCAAAGAAGAAAACGTCCTGTATCCCCTGTGTGCAGAGCGGATAGCGGACCTTGATACCAGCCTGGGCATGAACACCGGCAGCCCCTGTTGTGGTGCATGCTCCTGTGGCTGACAGGGTGTTTTACTGGCAGCACATCACCGGCTTTGACTATCATCACTTGTGTCTACGGCAAAAATCCTCAGCTATGAGTTAAGCCCTTCACCAGCCACAATATTTGGCTGCCTGCTGCCAGCGCCGTGGCTGGGTGTAGCGGCCGGTTTGATGCTGGCTTTTTTCCCGCTACAGGGCTTGCCCGAACGCTTCTCGCCGCTCACGCTGGCTGTCACACATTGCCTGGCCCTGGGCATGCTGGCGCCGGTAATGACAGGTGCATTGTTCCAGTTGATGCCGGTAGTTGCCCAGCAGGCTGTGCCTGCCGCCCGCATGATTGCTCCCTTTGTGGCGGTTGGTTCGGCACTGATAGTCGCGGGGCTGAGCGCCGGTTTTTTATATGGCATGCAGTCGGGCTTCATGTTCGCAGCCGGACTGGCAGCCCTGCTCTATGGTTCGGTAGTGATTGCCCTGCTGTTGGCAGCCTGGCGCATACAGGTAGTTGACGCCACCACCCGGACACTGCGCTGGGCAGGGCTGACGCTCGGCATAGTCGTTGCGCTCGGGATAGCTCTGGCGGGCCAGTTTTCGGGATGGTGGCAACTCGATATCATGTTCATATTACCGCGTCATGTCGCCTGGGGACTGGTCGGCTGGATCGCCTGCCTGGTGCTCGGCGTGGCGACAACGACCGTGCCAATGTTCTGGCAAACCCGCCGACCGTCCCTGCACTGGCAGGCCGGATTGCCAGGCTTGTTATGGCTGCCGCTTTGTCTGGCCATCTGGCCACCACTCTGGTCTGCTGCCTTGTATCTGGGTTGCGGCATCATGGCGACGCTGGCATTCATCAGTCTGGTCGCAGTCTGGCATGCCAGACGTCGTTTTGATCCTGCCTGGCCCTTGTGGCTGACTTGTGCAGGTAGCTGGCTGCTGGCCGCGATCCTGTGTACGCTGAACCCGGATGTATTGCCAACTCAGCTGGCAACCGCCCTGCCATGGTGGACAGGTGTGCTGGCGCTGGTTGGTGGCGCGGTCCTGCCTGTCAATGCCATGCTGGGCAAGATCATTCCTTTCCTCGTATTTTTGCATTTGCGCAGGCAAACTCCGGCAGGGCAACGGGTACCGACCATGCAGGCAGTATTGCCGCCACAGCGCCTGGTCTGGCAAACCCGGCTGGTGCTATTGTCCCTGCTGCTGTTGCTGGCCCTGCCATTTGCCCCTTCCCGACTTGCCCTGATTGCAGGTCTGGCTTTCGCCCTGGCGCAGGCGTGGATGGGCATATTAATGCTCATGACCCTGTGGCGCTACCGGCAGGAATTACGCGCCGTCTTGCACACATCTGCCACGGCATCCCCCAAATGAACTAGTCGTGACTGGCTTTGCGGCGAATTGTTTTACCCTCTGGTGTGCAGCAGAATAAAAGCATGGACACCAATTCATCTTCAACCACAGCCTTGATTGACCGCTTCGGGCGTCGTATCGATTATTTGCGACTGTCTGTCACTGATCGCTGTGATTTACGTTGCAGCTATTGCATGCCAAAAGGCTACAAGGGTTTTGAAGAGCCCGACAACTGGTTGCGCTTTGATGAAATTACCCGCGTCGTCGCGGCATTTTCGCGCATGAGTGTGGGCCGGGTGCGGCTTACCGGCGGCGAGCCATTGCTGAGGCGTGGATTACCGCAACTGGTAGAACAACTATCAACCCTGCCTGCAGTCAGGGATATTTCCCTCTCAACCAATGCGACCCAGTTGCACAGGCATGCACAGGCCCTGCGCGCAGCTGGCGTTGACAGGATCAATGTCAGTCTCGACAGCCTGGACAAGGCCTGTGTGGAAAAAATTACCGGCCGAGACAGTTTCGGCAGTGTGATGGCCGGCTTGCAGGCCGGCAAGCGCGCTGGTTTTACACCGATCAAACTGAACATGGTGGTCATGCGTGGCGTCAATGATCACGAAATACCGCGCATGGTGCAATTCTGTTTTGAAGAGGGCTTTATCCTGCGCCTGATCGAAGCCATGCCCATGGGTGAGACCGGGCGCAACAGCCAGTACATGGACCTCGGTCCGGTCAGGGATCAGCTGGTCAGGGACTTCCATCTGCAGCCAGCAGCCATCGAAATAGGCGGGGGACCGGCGCGTTATTGGCAGACAGCAGATGGCAGGGGCAAGCTGGGCTTCATTTCACCGATCAGCCAGCACTTTTGCGCCACCTGTAACCGGGTACGCATGGGTGTCGACGGCACCCTGTACATGTGCCTGGGGCAGGATGAAAAGTTCGAATTGCGGCCGCTTCTGCGTTCCGGCATCAGCGATGCCGGCCTGGAAGAAGCTATCCGCAACGCCATAGAACTCAAACCTGAAAAACACGAGTTCAACGAGAACAGGCACAAGATCATACGTTTCATGTCGCAAACCGGTGGCTGACGGGGGATGGAATGGAAGTCAGGAATATTCATCAGTTCATTGAAGGTTTTCAGCGTTTCCAGAGCAAGTATTTTGCCGGGCAGGATAATCTATACGACAAACTCAACAATGGACAGAATCCCAGCACCCTGCTGATAGGCTGTTGCGACTCCAGGGTAGACCCTGCCCTGTTGCTTGATTGTGACCCAGGCGATATTTTTGTCATACGCAATGTTGCCAACCTGGTACCGCCCTGCAATGAGGCAGGTCACCAGCAAGGCGTCAGCGCCGCCATACAGTTTGCCGTCGAAAGCCTGCAGGTCAAGCGCATCATTGTCATGGGTCATGAAAAATGCGGCGGCATCCGCGCCCTGATGCAGGGATATCAGCCTACCCGGACAATTGACTTCATCGGTCGCTGGATGAAAATCGTCGAGCCTGTCAAACAGCAGGTCATGCAGCAGTTGACACATTGCACAGAAGCGGAACGCATCCGCGCCTGCGAGCTGGGGGCGATGATCATGTCACTCAACAACCTTCGCAGTTTTCCCTGGGTGTCAGAGCGTGAAGCACGCGGGGAACTGGTCTTGCATGCATGGTATTTTGACATGAGCAATGGCGCCCTGCTTGCGTATTCAGAAAGAACTGACACGTTCTTGCCCATGGTTTGTCCGCTTGGCGTTGCGCATAAAAGCAATGCCGATGCCGATACGGACGCCTGCCTGAGCTAATTGTTTCGCTCCCGATTCATGATTTAGATCAAGAAACACCTGCCTGCAAAGAACTAGACTTAAACTCCGTGCAACCAAACCAGGTCCAAGTATTGCCATGACTATGCCAAGCAAGCTACCGATAAGAAAGCGACTGACTTTTCGCATCTTGCTGGCCACCGTGACAGGGCTTGGCCTGACCTTGCTCGCCATCGCCTATACCCTGCTTTTATCCTGGGAGCTCGAAGGCGGCGGCGCCGCCATCAATGAAGCAGGCAGTCTGCGCATGCGATCTTACCGGCTGGCGCTGGAAATGCAACAAGGGCAAGCTGCGTCTACCATTGAGAAAGAGCTGGTCCAATTCAACCAGATCCTGTCTGAATTGCACACCGGTGACCCGAAACGCCCGCTTTTCCTGCCACTGACCACACACATCCGAGAACAAATGCGCCGGGTACAGGATGACTGGAAACAACACATTGAAGTCAATGCCAGGGCAGCACTCAATCAGGACAATGTGGTCAGGCAGCAGGCATTGGCAACTTATGCAAAAGAATTGCCTGCCTTTGTCGACAAGATCAATAACCTGGTTTCGCTGGTCGAAATCGAACTTGCTGAAAAAACCACCTGGCTGCGTCTGTGCCAGACGGCTCTGGTCTTCCTGGCGCTGGCTGCCAGTGTCGCCTTGTTGTACCTGCTGTACCTGTGGATACTCGGACCGGTTTCACGGATACAAAGCGGTATTGCCAGCATGTCCAACGACGACCTCAACGTCAGGCTGCCCATAGAGACTGAAGATGAATTTGGGGTACTGGCGCAAGCCTACAATACCATGGCCGATCATGTAAGAAGCGTCCATCGCACCCTGGAAGAAAGGGTAGCTGAGAAAACGGCCAAGCTCACGGCACAGAACCATGAAGTCAGCACACTGTACGATGTAGCCGGTTTCCTGGCTGGGCCACATGCGATAGAAGAGCTTTGCCGTGGCTTTTTATGCAGGATCATGCAGAGAATGGAAGCGGATGGCGGCACCGTACGTATCCTGGACTTGGGCAATAATAATCTGCATATCACGGTGCATGAAGGCATCTCGGAAAAAATGGTGGAGCAGGAACATTGCATCAAGACCGAAGATTGCCTGTGTGGTGCAGCGACGCATCAGGGCATCATCCTGGTCAAGGATTTCCGGCAGATGGACCCACTGAAACATTACCGCTGCCAGGACGAGGGCTTTTTCTCCCTCGCTGTGTTCCAGATCCTGGCGCGCGATGAAGTGATCGGCAGTTTTTCGCTGCACTTCAGCAAGGAAAGAGAGGTCAGCAGCGAAGAGCGCCGCCTGCTGGAAACACTGGGCAAAAACCTTGGTGCTGCCATAGAAAACCAGCGTCTGATCGCCAGGGAAAAAGAATTTGCTGTATCGCAGGAACGCAATCTGCTGGCACAGGGCCTGCACGACAGCATCGCCCAGGGCCTCAACTTTTTAAACCTGCAGGTGCAGATGCTGGAAGACTCACTCAAGCGTCAGGACATGGAAGAAATTCGCGACATCATGCCCCTGCTACGCGCAGGTGTGCAGGAAAGTTATGAGGACGTACGCGAGCTGCTGCTCAATTTCCGCACCCGCATGCGCGACAGTAATCTGGAATCTGAAATCCGCAATGTCGTGACCAAATTTGAGCGCCAGGCCGGCGTCCATGGCGAGGTGCAGGTCAACGGCACCGGTGCCCCGCTGGCACCAGAGCAGCAGTTGCAAGTCCTGTTCATCCTGCAAGAGGCATTGTCGAACGTGCGCAAACATGCCCAGGCAAAGCTGGTCAAGGTCATGGTTGACAACCAGCGCGATTTTTTATTGACGGTCAGCGACGATGGGTTGGGATTCGACATGCATAGCGTCCATCAGAAAGGTGACGGGCATGTAGGTCTGCGCATCATGCAGGAAAGGGCCGAACGCCTGTCCGCACAGTTCCGCATCGATAGCAAACCTGGCAAGGGAACAAGCATTGCACTGCACCTGTTAAGGCAGGAACGCCTGGTCGCCTGAGTCAGACAGCGCCACCGCTCAAATCGATAAGAAAAATCAACAAGAACATGGATACTGGAGAGTGACAAATGCCCATTCGGATATTGCTGGTCGATGACCATACTCTGTTTCGCAGCGGTATACGCCTGCTGCTGCAACGCAATCCTGACTTTGAAATTGTCGGTGAAGCCGCAGACGGGCTGGAAGGTGTCAAGCGCGCCAAGCAACTGCGTCCCGATGTTGTCCTGATGGATTTGAACATGCCAGGTCTGTCCGGTCTGGAAGCAATGCAATTGATTGTGGAAGACCTGCCTGACACCGCCGTGCTGATGCTGACCGTATCGGAAGAGGCCGAGGACCTGACCACCGCCCTGAAAAGGGGCGCCAGAGGTTATCTCTTAAAAAATATCGAAGCCGACTACCTGACCCAGGCAATCAAGCGTGCTGCAGCCGGTGAGCCTGTCATCGCAGAGTCGATGACAGCCAAGCTGGTGATGCAATTCCGTTCCGGCAATAACCTGGCCACCAGTCCGGAACGGGAAAAACTGACACCAAGAGAACGGGAAACCATGATCTGCCTGGCCCGTGGTGAAAGCAATAAAGAAATCGCCCGCAACCTGGACGTGGCCGAAAGCACGGTCAAAATCCATGTACAGAATATTTTGAAAAAACTGAATCTGAGCAGCCGGGTACAGATTGCCGTGTATGCCGTGGAGCATGGTCTGGACAAGTAAAGCAAATGCGATGAACAAGCGACATCAATACCTTACCCTGCTGCCTGTTCTGCCAACCATTTGCTGTTGCAGCCTAGTCCGTTTGAGGGATAGGCGTATCTGCCTGCCGTCCATACACTTGATCTCGGTCAGTTTATCGGGGATATGAACTCATGATGACAAAAATAGATGTACTCAGCCTGTTACAGAATCACTCACTGTTTCGCAATATATCCTGTACCGAATTCAGTGCACTGCAGGCAGACATTTCAAAGATAGAGCTTGGCAAGGGCATGATGCTGTGCCGTAAGGGTGATCTTGCCGAGGGTATTTATATCGTTGTCTTTGGCCTGATCAAACTGTGCATTCCTTCACCCCGTGGGCATGACAAGGTGCTGGAACTGATCAGAGCGGGACAGAGTCTGGGCGAAGCCATGATGTTCATTGATGAGCCTTACCCGTTTTATGCCGAAGCACTCGAACATACTTTATTGCTGAAACTGCCGCGCGCGACCGTGCTGCAATTGCTTGAACGTTCTCCCCTGCTGTCGCGTCAGATGATGACCGGACTGTCGCATCGTCTGCTTGGGTTCATCCACAACGTCGAGGCTTACTCGCTGCAAAACTCCACCCAGCGTGTCATTGATTATCTGCTGCGAACAGCATCCCAGCAAGACAGCAAGGAAATCCGTCTGGAATTAAAAAAACACCTGCTGGCTTCTCTGCTGAATCTGACACCGGAAACCCTGTCCCGTGTCCTGCATCAGCTGACGCAGGAAAGCCTGATCAAAGTGTGCGGAGCAACGATACATATCGCTTCCATCGAGGCCCTGCGGTCCTACCATGAGGCCAGTGCCGAACTCCATTCAGCCTGCCACTGAACACCCGGTCTTGACATACCTTGACCAGGAACAAGGCAGGCGAAAACTCTTCCTGTTAACATCTGTCACCATGAAAGCTATTGATCTGGTCGCCCCTGCCGGTAGTCTGGTTGCCCTGAAGGCAGCCGTGGACAAAGGGGCCAATGCTGTGTACCTGGGCTTGCGCAACGCGACCAATGCCCGCAATTTTGGTGGTCTCAATTTCTCTGACACCGATATCCGCCAGGGTCTTGCCTACGCACATGGCCGTGGGCGGCAGGTATTGTTTGCCATCAACACCTACCCCCAGGCAGGCGCTGTAGCTGAGTGGCGTGCGGCAATAGATACGGCAGCATCGATGGGGGCCGATGCAGTAATCCTTGCAGATCCCGGGCTGATGGCTTATGCGCGTGACCGGCATCCGGACTTGCGTCTGCACTTATCGGTGCAGGGTTCGGCAACCACGCTTGACGCCATCGAACTGATGCGCGAACAGTTCGCCATCAAGCGAGCCGTATTGCCGCGTGTATTGACCCTCGCCGAAATCGCCAAGATCATACGCCAGACCACGGTAGAAATTGAAGTATTTGGCTTTGGCAGCCTGTGCGTGATGGCCGAGGGGCGCTGCCTGCTGTCGAGCTATGTGACTGGCGACTCCCCCAACAACAAGGGCGTCTGCTCACCTGCCCATGCCGTCAGCTGGGAAGAAAAAGAACACACCCTCTACGCCCGCCTCAATGGCACACTGATTGATCGCTACGCACCCGATGAGGCTGCGGCCTATCCCACTCTGTGCAAGGGCCGCTTTGACGTGGCCGGCGATGTCGACTATGCACTGGAAGAACCAACCAGCCTCAATGCCATTGCCTTGCTGCCGCAGTTAATCAACATGGGCGTGGCCGCCATCAAAATTGAAGGACGCCAGCGCAGCCCCAGTTATGTCGCACAGGTGGTCGGTACGCTGAGAGCCGCGCTTGACGCTGCACAACGTGATACAGAACGCTATTCTCCCCGTGCTGACTGGCAAACCACCCTGGCCCGCCATGCCGAAGGCGCGCAGGTGACACAAGGCGCCTTTGAGCGCCCCTGGAAATGATCATGTCAGCCAAGCAAACAACCTTGCAACTATCACTCGCCCCACTTGCCTATTACTGGTCCAAAGAAGACTGCCTGCGTTTCTATGTCGATGCCATGCAATGGCCGGTTGACATCGTCTACCTGGGCGAAGTCACCTGCTCACGCCGTCATGTGATGAAACTGGATGACTGGCTGGCGCTGGCCAGCGAATTGCGTGATGCAGGCAAACAGGTCGTTTTGTCCACACTGACACTGATCGACAGCGAAGCTGACCGCCGCGCCATGCACAGACTGATAGAACGGGCCAGTGCAGATGGCTTCATGATCGAAGCAAACGACTACAGTGCTGTGCGGGCATTGCAGGGCAAGCAGTTCGTGGCAGGCCCGCACCTCAACGTCTACCATGCAGGAACACTTGCCTGGCTGGCAGAACTGGGGGCCTGTCGCTATATGCCGCCGCTGGAGATGAGCAAAAATGACCTGGCCATGCTGCAACAGCAACGAGGTGCGTCCATGCAGACAGAGGTCCAGGCCTGGGGACGCATGGCACTGGCATTTTCTTCACGCTGTTTCACGGCACGCCATCATCGCCTGCGCAAAGACAGTTGCGAATTCCGCTGCGAAAACTATCCGGACGGTTTGTCACTGGCGACACGCGACGGCAAAGATTTCCTGAACATCAACGGGATACAGACACAAAGCCATGGCTGCCTGGACCTGGGACCTAACTTGCCTGAAATGGCGGCGATGCAGGTAGACATCCTGCGCCTGCAACCGCAATCGCAGGGCATGAGTGAGATCGTCGCCAGCTTCGATGCAGCAAGAACTTCAGGCACAGCGGCCCAGGTGGACGCCAGTCTCTTGCCTGCACAGGCGCAACGCAGCAACGGCTACTGGCTGGCAAAACCAGGTATGCAATGGTCAGCAACCGAATAAACCGGAGCGTCATATGGATTTGAGAAATTTTCGTTTCCCCACTGTGTTCCAGACTCTTGGGCAACATATCCCCAATGTAGTGGCAAGTACGCCACTGATGCTGGCGCTGGAACTGGCGCGCAGACATGCCTTGCTGGTTGCGCCAGAAGCACTGGAAGGCAAGGTATTCAGCATCAGAGTCAGCGACCTGGGTTTGTCACTGTGCTTTCAATGTGTGCAGGGAAAATTCCGTGCCGTCAATTCACCGGGCAAGCAGGCAATACAAGCTGATGTCAGCCTGGCAGCCAATGCGGTTGATTTTTTCCAGCTGGCTTCTGGCGTGGAAGATGCTGACACCCTGTTCTTTCGCCGCCGCCTGCGCATGGAAGGTGACACAGAACTCGGTGTGGCCGTGAAATACTGGATAGATGCCAGCGAACGCCCGGCATGGCTGAGCAAGCTTGCCCAGGGCTGGCTTGCACAAACTGCACCGTCAGGCGGCTTCCGCTAAAACACTGGTTGACTGGGCAGATGATTTGAAAGACCAACTTTGTTGACTGGAGTACCTACCATGAAACGCCTCGCCACCGCTCCTCACCGGCTCTACTTCTTCCTGGGTGCGCTGGCCGTATTCATCCTGTTCTCCTGGTGGTGGCTGCAATTGCAGCACGCATATGCGTTGACCATTCCCCTGCATGCCTTGCTGATGCCACTCGGGGTGTTCCCCATGTTCATCCTGGGATTCACCTTTACGGCCGGACCACGCTGGTTATCGGTGGAGGCAGAAGATGACTACTTCCTGCTGCATGGCATGACCTATTTTTGCGGCCTGCTACTGGCCATGCTGGCAGCCGGCATAGGCTGGCCTGCCCTGCGCAGCTCGGGCTTCGCATTAATGTTGTGCGCCTGGTCAGCCGTCACCTGGCGCTGGGGAATACTAATAAAACGCAGCAAGGTGAGCGATAAAAAACATCCGCAGGCATTGCTGCTGGCCATGTGCGGCGGCGCGCTCGCCTTGCTCGCCACCCTGCTATGGAGTTTTGGCCAGTCAGCCGCCTGGGCAGTCGCCAGGCATGTGTCGTTCTATGGATTTTTGCTGCCGGTGTTCCTGACAGTCTGTCATCGCATGCTGCCTTTCTTCAGCAGCAATGTGCTGAAGCCCTACCAGGCATGGCGCCCCTATTCGCTGCTGGGAGCATGGCTGAGCGGCTGCCTGTTGCTGGCACTGGCTTCCTGCTTGGAATGGCCTGTAGCAGCAGCCGTGACGGCGGCACTGCTCAGCCTGAGCTTCATTTACACATCCTGGCGCTGGGGCGTATTGCGCAGTCTGGAAAACCGCATGCTGGCCATGCTGCACCTGTCGTTTGCCTGGCTGCCCCTGGTATTCGCCTTGCAAGCGGCCAACGCCCTTGGCATTGACACCGGTTCCGCGGCGATACATGCACTGGGCCTGGGCTTCATGGGCACCATGCTGGTCGGCTTTGTCAGCCGCGTCAGCTTTGGTCATAGCGGACGTCCGCTACAGGTCTCAAACAATTTATGGACGCTCTACCTGGGCTTGCACTTCGCCGCCCTGCTGCGCGTCGCCGCCAGCGTATTTTCCATCCCCTCCCTGCTCACCGTCTCCGCCACCGCATGGCTGATCCTGCTGGCCTGCTGGGTCGCCATGATGCTGCCTATCTATCTGCGTGCACGCGCAGACGGTCAGCCAGGTTGAACGCTGACAACACCAGTAATAACTGAACAAGATTGCATGCGATTTAGCATTAAAGATTTCGCATGCTTCTTTCGCAAGACTTACCGTCAACATCAGGACTACAGTACCCGGGTTAGCCATGCATAGCGGTACGACTATTTTCGTACAATACCGTATTCCGACATGAATTTACAATGCCGATTCATTGTGAATTTTGCCAATTCCTGAGAATAAAATTTCAGTCTGCCACCAGCCGGAAACAAAATATTTACAAAACCGCCTTGTCCGATGGAACTGTTTTCCGCACCATCTGTCTATGCAAGTTAAGTTAATTCCCGCCAAACATGCTTAACGTCGGCAATTGCTTAGCTTCTTGATCACAATATCACCTGCAAATTAAACTATAAACAAGGTTTTCTTTTTATGTCCCCGAAAATTCTCAGCGTCAGCATCGTACTTGCGTTCAGCGGTGCGGCCAGCCTGTTGTTTCCACAAGAAGTCGCTTATGCAGCCACCAGCAGTGTTGCCAAAATCAAGCCTGCGGACCTGACGCTGGAGCAGGTGTTCCGCGCCAAGACATATGCAGGCCAGGCAGCACGCCATATCCAGTTCAGCAAGGATGGCCGTTACCTGGCCTATACCTGGAACCCTTTTGGGGAAAACGGTTCTGACCTGTATGTACATGACACGCAAACCGGCGAAACCAAACGCATCACCTCGCCTGCACTGATGAGAACCTATGACGCCCCGGAAGACTGGGACAGGTTTGATAAAAAAGCCAGGCAAAAAGACAAGGAGGAAGCAGAACGCCAGGCCAAGGCTGAAGCCCATGCTGCTTACCTGCGTGGCGAAAAGGTCGACCTGATGCAATGGGAGCAGGCGGCACTGGAAGAAGTGAAGCAGGAGCTTGCCGCTAAAAAAGCCAGGGATGCAGCGAAGAAAGCAGAGGCTGATGCCGAAGCCGCCAAAGAGAAAGCTGCAGCCGCAGCTGCCAAAACCGGCGCAGCCGTTGTAGCCAAGGCAGATGGTGACAAGAAGGATGAAAAAAAAGAAGCAAAAGACGACAAGGCCAAGGAAATCTGGGAGCTGCGTGACGAGCTGAAAAAGAAACACGAGAAAGAAAAGCTCAAACCCGGTGATCTCTACCCTGGCGTCGATGCCCTGGTCTGGGCCAATAAAAAGAATGAACTGATTTTCCAGTATCGTGGCGACCTGTTCCGCCTGAGCATGGCCGATGGCAAGATAGAACGCCTGACACAGACAGACAAGCCAGAACGCATCGTGGCTTACCATGCTGACGACAATGGCTATATCTACATGGATGAAAAACGCCTGTACAGCGCCAGCTTTGACAAGAGCAATGTCCGCCAGTTGAACCGCGAGCTGATACACCCTGACGACGCCGAGAAAAAATACCGCATCGCCAATACCGTACTGAGCGAAGACAAACAATGGATGGCGATTTCTGCCGAGGCGCCGGACGCCAAGCCGGAAAACGGCAAGCCTGCGCCACCGTCCGAGCGTCAGGTTGAAATCATGAACTATAGCGAGCGCTTTGCCACAGCCAAAAAAGTATCGCGTGAAGTATCTGACGACAAGCGCAAGGTACCTTCCAGTGCGCTGTACATACGCCGCGTAGCGGACGCATCCGCTCGCCAGCCTGTGCCAGTCTTTACCAATGATGGTGGCGACGTCTGGTTTGAAATGAGCCCGGTGAGCTGGGCCAAGGACGGCAGCCGTTATACCTTCTCCACCTGGGAACGTGAAAAAGACTTGCTGCGTATTTATGTGGGCAAGGCTGAAGAAGGCGTCAAGCCGCAGATGGTACTGGAACGACGCGGCAACGTCGGCCATGAAGTGGTCAATGTGCTGGCGCCGCGCTTTACACCAGACAGCCAGCAATTGATCGCTGTGCTTGACGAGCACGGCTATCGCCAACCCTACATCATCGACGTCAGCAATGGCAGCGCAAAGCAGATACTGAAAGGTGATTTTGAGGCGCATCAGATCATCGACTTCAGTGAAGACAGCAAGTCCATGTTCGTGCTCGCCAACAAGGATGATTTTGCGGCGATGAATGTCTACAAGGTCGATCTTGCCAGTGGTGACATGAAGGCAGTCGGCCAGACTGGTGACTTCCACCGCGCCAGCGCCGTGACGGAAAATGGCGACAAGGTGGCCAGCATGGCCGGTCAATGGTCCAGCCGCCCGGAACTGAAGCTGATCGATGTCAGCAAAGCCAAGTCAAGTACGCTGACGCAAAGCCATGATCCGCAATGGAATGCCATCGACCTGCAAAGACCGGAGCGATTCAGCTACACCAATCGTCATGGCGATAAAATCCAGGCTTATGTGTTCAAGCCAGCCGGCCTCAGTTCTTCCGACCATCGCCCTGCGATTGTCTACACCTATGGCGGCCCCTTGAATGACCGGCATATCGTCGAGACTGACAGCTTCCAGCAAACCGCTTATATGTTCGGCATGTATATGGCCGCCAAACATGGCTATGTGACGGTGGCGGTGGACCCGCGCGGCCACTCCAATTATGGCCGCAAGTTCAGTGATGCCAACTGGGAACAGGCAGGCAAACCACAGACCGAAGACCTGGAAGACCTGGTCAAGTACATGCAAAAGAATTTTGGCGTCGATGGCAAGCGCATCGGCCTGACAGGCTGGAGTTTTGGCGGTTTCCAGACCCAGTACACGATGTACACCAGCCCTGACACATTCGCTGCCGGCATCGCTGGCGCCGGCCCGACAGAGTGGGAAAACTACAATAGCTGGTATAGCGGCCGCACCATAGGCAAGACTGAGCGCAGCAAACCCAACCTGCGCAAGTATTCACTGCTGCCTTTGACTGCCGGTCTGAAGAAACCACTGCTGCTGGTACACGGCATGCAGGACCCGAACGTGCTTTACCAGGACACGGTGAATGTCTACCGCGCCCTGCTGGAAAACGGCAAGGCCCCGCTGGTTGACCTGTTCCTTGACCCGGACGGTGAGCATGCGCTGGGCGGCGCAGTCAAGCCCAATGCCTGGCATAAGAAGTATGAAGCCTTCTTCCTCCAGCATCTGGGCAAGGCCAGATGATCTGATTGATCTTAGACTGCTTCTTAGACTACTTCTTTGACTGCTTCTTAGATTGATTCTCTCATTGGATATCAATGCATGGCCAGGCAGGTTTGAAAAAACCTGCCTGGCCATTTTCTTATCCTCTGTTGTACCCGCCCCCCTTGTCATTGGCCGCTCTTGCAGCGGTAATGTGATTTGAGGATTACCGTGGATTTATGCTCTCCGCATTCAGATAATAAAGGCCCGACTCAACCTTGCCTTGTCTGGAAAAATGAATCCCTACATAAAACCAGCGCTAGCCTTGCTGATTATTACTGGCGTCAACAGCAGTGTGCATGCAATGACGGAACAGGACGCCTATCGAAACCTGATGTTTTTTCAATCGGCAAAAAGTGAAAGCGAGTATTGCGAAAACAAGCTCCATATCCAGGCCATCCGGCAGCAAAGGAACTGGCAAACCCAACATGCTGGCGTACTTTCTCGCTCCGTTGCAACGCTGGAGCAACATTTCATGCAAACAAAAGGCGTACCCAGGGATGAACTACCAGACGTCATCGCCTTGGTCTGGAAAAAGCTGGAAGAGATGGACAGACATAAAATTGCAGAGTCACGCAATAGCAGAAGCTGCATGAAATTTGCTGAGTCATTGCGATTTTATGCATCGCAATTGGTGCACTGAGGCAAAACATCAAACAGACAGCCAGCGTCTCTGTCAACGCCCCCTCCCCCTGATACAGCCATCGGCAATATTGCCCTGAAATTACCGTAGACTATTTTGATGCGCCTGCCGATAATGACAACACCGCTTCATATGAGCAAGCATCAATATCAGGAGTCAAGCATGAAAAGCAGCATCAGTCAGTATCTGTACTCAGTCTTCAGGCAGGTCGCACAGGAATTTCGCCAGGTCGGGCAAAAAGTGGGCGTGCGCCTGCTGCGCACACCTTTGCCAAAAATATTGATGATCTGTATCGCGATAGCCTTGCTGATCAGCATCATTCCTTTGCTGGTCACGCTGTTTGTCGCCTTTGTACTGATCCGGCTTTTCCTGGCGCTATTTTCCCCCGGTGCGATTCAGGGCCAAACCAGGACCAGGAGTGAAACCGTCAATGCCGTTTATATAGAACGGCATACTGACCGGTAAAACCGTTCCCCCGATGCAGTATTTGCGGTACTGCAAGCACATCAGGGCAGGAGCGAATACAAATCAATGACAATTTGCATACCTTTCAACAAGAATTTTTGGTCGCCAGCTTCTATGATGATAAAACATCATAAAACTGGCGAGCCAAGAATTGAAACAGCTATATCATCACCGTTCACTACATCTTCTCACTGCTTGCCTGCTCGCGGCACTACTGGCCGCCTGTGGCGGAGGTGGTTCCGGCGACCCTGTTGTCACAGTCAGCCCGCAAACAACCAGCCTGAACCTGCATGGGACAGCTGCGGCCGGTCTTGCCATCGCAGGGGCCACGGTCAACGCCAAATGCCGCAATGGCACGGGGACGGGCAAGACTGGCAGTGACGGTACATTCGACATCACCATGACAGCAGGCAGCTCGTTGCCTTGCGTGCTCGAAGTCAGCAATACCATTGACAGCAAGACCTTGCATGCCATATCCGTCAATGGCGGCGTCATCAACCTGACTTCGCTGACAGAAATGCTGTCGACCAGGCTGATGCGCGCATCGATGAAAACCGTGTTTGCTAATCCTGATTTCGACGCCATCGCCAAGGCTGTGACCGCTGACAATATCAAGACTGCACAGGCCGACATCAGCAAGGCGCTCAGTGGCATGCTCGACACCAGCCCGCTCGGGGACTTCTATAGCACCCCACTGAAGGCGGCGACCGTCAGCAATCCCACCAGTGGTGATGCCCAGGATAGATTGCTCGACTCTATCAGGGCCAGCCTGTACGGCAGCATGTATGACACCATGCTGAGCATGCTGGCGAAGACCAAAACCTCGGCAGATATCCTGGTATTTGGCCAGCCAGGCTGCCTGTACTATGGCGACAGTGGCTTGCCCCAGCCTTGCGCCGGCCCCGGCATCTGGACGACCTCCCCTTACATCGTGGCTGCACCTGCTGCGGTGATGTTGCCACCGAATGCGAAATACGGTTTTACGGCCAACATCAATTATCCGCCCAACGTCGATTACTTCCGGCAACCGGTCAGATGGTCAGTGCAAGAGGCTGATGCAGGCAGCATCAGTATCAATGGCGAGTACACGGCCCCGGCCAAGCCAGGCATTTACCATGTGATTGCCCAGCGTGAAGATTATCCAGCGCTGACTTCTGGCAGCCTGGTGGTCATTGATGCGCAAAAACTCGATTTTGTACCGACGCTGGGCGTTGAAAACAATACCGTCAGGGTCATGCCCGGCGAGAGTGTCGGCCTGAAAGTGCAAACCAGCTACTCCCCCACTGCCTTGACCATACGCCAGCCTGTGAGCTGGTCCGTCGTCGAGTCAGATGGTGGCAGCATCACCCAGCAGGGCAATTACACTGCGCCAGCCAGAATCGGGACATATCATGTCAGGGTGCAGAGAGATGACTTCCCGTCCCTGTTTACCGTGTTGAACATACTGGTCAATTACCCACCTGATTAAGGTAGCTGGAGCCAGGCATAGCATGCCGGCGGGTGAAATGGCGAACACTTTTCCTGAAGGCAATACGGCAGATTTCCCGTACAATTTCAAACAATCAGTGCATGCTGCTGTCAATTGTTCAAGAAATTCATTGATCAACTATTCATCAATTAATCGCTTGATAAGTAAGCTATCGCCCAGGCCACTACGATTGCAAAAAAAAGTTAAATAAAAAGTTGCTTTCGAGAATTTTTTGACTATCATGCAGGTAACAGATAGTTCCTCATGATAACCTTTGATGTTTCTGAGTACCGGAACGGGCTAATTAGTGGAGGAATTGCTCAATGATCATCGGGAGGAAGTCATGGACAGGCTAGAAATTTTTAAAAGCATTGCTGCAGAAGTCAATCGCGGGGATATCGTGTTCCCCACCAATGTTGAAGCCTCGTTAAGGCTGCAACGCATGCTTGATGACCCTGACTGCCATATCGACACTGCCGCCAAGCTGATCATGGCCGACCCTCTGTTGTCAGCCCGCACGGTCGCGATTGCCAACTCTGCCGCCTATCGCCGCTCTTCAAGCGAAGTCACTCATGTCAGACTGGCAGTCAACCGTCTGGGCTTTCGCACCCTCAAGGCCATGCTGGCCGCAGTGATCGTGCGTCAGCTCAACAGCAAGGTCACAGACCCGGTACTCAAGCACAAAGCCGATAAATTGTGGGAACACTCTGCCCATGTATCATCGCTGGCGCAGGTGATCGCCAAGCAGGTTACGCGGGTTGATCCTGAAACGGCGATGTTTGCCGGCATCGTGCATGAGATCGGTGGCTTCTACCTGATTTCGCGCGCTGAAGAATTCCCTGGCCTGCTCGATGGCGAGCCAGAAATCTGGATCGAATACGGTGAACGCATGATAGGCCGCGGCATCATGCGCCAGTTGAACATCCCTGAGTCAGTGATGAATGCCGTCGAGGCAATGTGGCATGGCGTATGCGCCTTCCCGCCAGAAACCCTGGGCGACACCCTGATACTGGCCAACGACATCGCCCCTGTACTGTCGCCGCTGCATGACATGGACAGGGAATATACGACACAGTTTGCCCGCCGTCTGAATTTTGATTTTGAAGACAGCAACTTCCAGATCATCATGGACGAGCAGGAAGAACAGATCGACACCCTGGCGACAGCCCTGATGATGTAAGACGCAAAACGACAGGAACTGACGGGTTTCGGGACGCGCTGTACAGCTCCCCTAAAGATCTCCTACTGGCAGGCTGCGATACATTGCAGCCTGATTTTTTTTGTACCGTCGGCTTCTTTTATGACAGGGCCATGTGCCTGTCTCCGACCAAGGCCTGCCCAGAAGTCAGAAATCAGGCTTCAGGCTTCAGGCTCGTGGTACACCATCTCGATATTATGCCCGTCCGGGCCAATAACAAACGCAGCATAGTAATTGCCGCTGTATTGTGGGCGCAGGCCGGGTGCGCCATTGTCCTTGCCGCCCGCCTCCAGTGCTGCACGATGGAAGTCGTCAACCTGCTGACGACTTTCAGCCACGAACGCTATGTGAAGGTGCGCGGGTTTTTCGTCCGTCTGGAACAGGCACAATGAACCGTTGGCACTGGTGACAAGCTCAATGCCATAGGTCGGCACACCCTCCCCTGCAATACTTATACCGATCGGTGCGAGAGCCTTAAGGTAAAAAGCTTTGCTCGCAGCAAAATCACTGACGCCGAATTTGACGTGATCAAACATGAACTCTCCTGAAATAAAAAAGTCTGCACAAAACCTGAAATGATTAGGACTTACGCAAAACCGCCATCAAGCTTGCAGTTGACCGTACTTTCCACTTCGTCATACCCGCGCAGGCGGGTATCCATGTTTGATCAGCTTCGCCCGTCTTACTGTCTGCGCGGTTGATCAACGATGGATTCCCGCTAAAAGCAGGCGGGAATGACGGTTTGGGATGTATTGTGCCAATTGCGGTCATTGCGCTCATTGTGATCTATGCATGGCCACGCAAAAACCGTCTGGGACAATTTTGTGTAAGTCCTGATGATTGGATTTGGCAATCTGTCAACTATAACCGATCGCTTCAAAAAAAATCAATTCGTTTCAGATTTCAGAGACAACACCTCAATACTTGCCAGACCAGTCCCGTCAAGGGCATACAGTTTTCGTCAGCATCTGCCCTGAGACCAGTACAGGAATACCAATTCCTGCCCGCCCGACCAGTCTGCCTCGTTGAAAAGCCAGGACAAGTGAAAGGGGAGCCATAATACCAGTGCTCAAATAAAACAAAGTGGTATTAAATCTGCCACTGGCCTGCCCCTTGATCACCTTGTGAAACTGTATGTATAGAGTTACTTGAAAAAATCCAGTAAATCAGATGCTTGTCCTGAGCAATCCAGATAAAATCACCTCATAGTGGCACTTAAGTGGCATTATAAACATAAAACCAGTTGACCAGTTTTTTTGTGACTAGTATGTTTCCCTTGCGGACCCGGCAAATAAAGTCAGCCCAACCAGCCACAAGTAAAAACAAATCGAGCAGAGACACATCCATGAGCACAGAGAATCCAAAGACACCCCATCCCATGCGCTGGGTACCCAGCCTCTACCTGGCATCGGGCCTGCCGTTTTATGCAGTCGCCCTGATCGCCGGTCTGATGTATAAAAGCATGGGTGTGCAAAATGACCAGATCGCCCACTGGACTGGTCTGATCGGCCTGGCCTGGGTGTTCAAGTCTTTATGGAGCCCATTCCTGGAGGCAGCAGGCAGCAAGAAGACCCTGGTCGTGATCTTCCAACTGGTAGGCGGTGTGTCGCTGGGCATGGTGGCGCTGTCGCTGCAATTACCCGCTTATTTCACCATCAGTATTGCCCTGCTTGGTGTGGTGGCCATTGCCTCTGCCACGCACGACATTGCCGCTGACGGCCTGTATATGGCCAGCCTCAGTAACAAGCAGCAGGCCAGCTATGCCGGCTGGCAAGGTGCTTTCTTCAACGGAGCAAAATTCCTGACACTGGGCGGTTTGGTCTATCTTGCCGGTTATCTTGAAAAAACCCTGGCGCCGGCGCAGGCCTGGACCATCATCTTTGCCATCATGGGTATCTTGCTGTTCAGCCTGGGACTGTATAACAGCTGGTCACTGCCAGGTACAAAAGCGACAAAATCGAAGGCATCGGTACACAGTATCTTCGTCACCTTGCAGGATGTGATCATCGAGTTCTTCAAAAAGCCCGGCATCTGGCTGGCCATCGTCTTCATCATCCTGTTCCGCGCCGCCGAAGGGCAAATCCAGACCATAGGCCCGCTATTCCTGCGTGAGGCAAGAGCCCTGGGCGGACTGGGCCTGACAACAGACCAGGTTGGCATTGCTTACGGTACGGCAGGCACCATTGCCTTTCTGGGTGGCAGCATACTGGGCGGTTATTTCGCCTCATGGCTGGGCTTGAAGCGCGCCCTGCCCTGGCTGATCGTGGCGATGAATACGCCTAACCTGGCTTTCTTTTTCCTCAGCACCAGCCTGCCAGAGAACATGGCAGTGATTACGGCAGCACTGGCTTTTGAAATGTTTGGTTATGGTTTTGGTTTTGTCGGCCTGATCCTGTTCATCATGCAGGTCGTTGCACCGGGCAAATACCAGACCGCCCACTATGCACTGGGCACAGGCGTCATGCAACTGGGCTTTGTATTCTTCAAAACTTTCAGCGGTGACATACAACTTGCACTGGGTTACAAGAATTTCTTTATCTGGGTATTGCTGAGCGCCGTCCCAGTGCTGATTCTGACCCGCTTTGTTTCATACGGTGACAGTGCCAATCATGGCAAGGAAGCAGAGAACACAAGTGCACCGGACGGATTGGCAAAAACAGCCGATGCCTGAATGAACCAGGCAGACGTGCCAACTCCTTGACTTTGTGCTAACTTAGAACCTGTTGACGATCTGTAGCGAGCGTGCGTCAGCGGGGTAAGGGTAACAAAAGAGCAGCGCAAAAAGCGGAATGTACTTGAGTACATGAGCATGTTGAGCAGCACATGAGCCTCGATCACGCACGCGCAGTAAGATCGTCAACAGGTTCTTAGACAGGTACTCAGACCATGCGTACCTGTTCTTCACACAACCATCAGGGAGACTTATCTTGCTCACATCCAGAAAACACCTGGCCATCAGGCTCACCGCTGTTGGCGCTCTATTGTTCAGTGCAGCCCTGATGGCGCAAAGCCCAGGCATTACACGCACCATCGTCACCAAGGCAGATTCAACAGTGCCGGGCAAGGAAGACATCATCGCCAAGGTAGAAATAGCCGCTGGCGCCACCGTCGGCTGGCACACCCATTTTGGCGATGAAATCAGCTATATCCAGGAAGGCGAGGCCGAATTACTGGTCGCCAACCAGCCGCCACGCAAAGTCAAGGCTGGTGAAGGATTTGTGATACCCGCCGGTGTCGTCCACAGCGCAAAAAACCATGGCGCGGTCCCGATCAAGCTGGTTGGCGTCTATGTCGTTGACAAGGACAAGCCACTGGCAACGCCAGCGTCTGCACCGGCGACTTATTAGGGCATCAACGGGAACTCACAAAAGGCGCTCAGTCATTACAAAACAATGATGTCCGCGATAGCAGCACTATTGCGGACATTGGTGTCATCATGGCCAGCACGAAGGAACAGATATCCAGCCTGCAAAGCGACAGTCTGTTCGATACCTGAAAACCGTCGTCCGTCGCAGGTTTCCGCTACTGCGCTTGCCGGATTGTTTGCCAGCCGCTATCTTTAGCGCATGAAAAGCCTGAAACCACCTTCACCGCCGTCACCTGCAGTGCCACCGATACCTCGGCGTTCTCCCCTGCCCAGTGGGCGTCAGGTCGTGATTGTGCTGCTCATCAGTCTGGTGCTGGGCAAATTGTTTACCCCCATCTTCAATTCACCCTTTCTGATCGTCTGGGGGCGTACGGTTTTCATTTCCATGGTGATGCTGTTTGCCTATTCTCTGGCCGGCAGCTGGCAATTGCGCTGGGTGCCGCGCTGGCTGGCGCAATTGCTGACCCTGGCCCTGCTGGCTCCGTTTGCCAGCCTGATTGCCTATATCGTCAATGCCGGTGGCTTCATGCGGCTGGTGAATGCCAACAACATGCTGTCCGGCCTCGCCACCAGCACCCTGCTCGCACTGATATTTGGCCCCATCATCGCCCTGGTTGCCATGTCGCGTGAACGCAAGCAAAAAGCCAGGGCCGATCAATTACAGCTTGAACTGGAAAAACAGGCGCTGGAAAAAGAAGTGGTCGATGCCCGACTGCGCCTGTTGCAGGCGCAGATAGAGCCGCACTTTCTGTTCAATACCCTGGCCAATGTGCAGGTGCTGGTTGAATCAAAGTCAGACAATGCCGCCCCCGTGCTGCGCCACCTGATCGCCTATCTGCGCGCCGCCATGCCGCGCCTGCATGATGCCGACGCCACGCTGGCGACTGAGCTGGACCTGGTGCGCTCTTACCTGGCGCTGATGCACATGCGCATGCCTGACCGCCTGCGCTATACCGTCGACGTACAGCCAGAATTGCTGACATTGCGCTTCCCTGCCATGACCCTGCTGACGCTGGTGGAAAACGCCGTCAAACACGGCATAGACCCAAGTACCGAAGGCGGCAGCATAGAAGTCGGCGGCAAAGAGGACAAAGCCAGCGGCATGGTCAGTCTGTGGGTGGCAGACAGTGGTGTCGGCATGGCGGAAACGGCCCAGCCGGGCACCGGCCTGACCAATGTACGCGCAAGGCTGCAAGCCTGTTTTGGTGCAGATGCCCGGCTTGACCTGCATGAGCTCAGCGAACAGGCAGGACACGGCCTGCGTGTGGAACTGCAATTTCATCCCGATAAAAACCATGAATAAAGCAATCACCGCCATCATTGCCGATGATGAACCTCTGCTGCGTGAACACTTGCGCTCACACCTGTTACGCCTGTGGCCAACACTTGAGATCGTTGCAGAAGCACGTAATGGTCGTGAAGCCGTGGAGCTGTTTGATGTGCACCAGCCAGACATCATTTTTCTTGATGTGCACATGCCCGGCCTCAACGGCATAGAGGCAGCGCGCTCCATCGCCAGGCGGGCACACATTGTGTTCTTCACCGCCTATGAACAATATGCCGTGCAGGCATTTGAACAGGGCGCTGTCGATTACCTGGTCAAACCCGTCAATGAAGCCAGGCTGGCTGACACGATACAGCGCCTGCAACAGAAACTGCAGCACAATGACGAACAGAGCGCAGGATTGGAAGCCCTGCTCGACCGCATGGCAAACGATATGCGCCAGCAAAAACCGGCACGCCCCTGGCTGCAATGGATACGCGCCTCCGTCGGCAACAGCATACGGTTGATACCGGTAGAGCAGATTGCCTTCATGCGCTCAGATGAAAAATACACACTGGTGGTGTGGGATGGCGGTGAAGCGCTGATACGCAAAAGCATACGCGAACTGTGTGATGAGCTGGACCCCGAACGCTTTGTGCAAATCCACCGTTCTGCCATGGTCAACCTGCACTATGTCGAAGAAGTAACGCGCGGCCTGAATGAAACAGCAGAACTGCGCCTGCGTGGCAGGAGCGAGATACTGCCGGTCAGCCGCAGCTACCTGCATCTGTTCCGGCAGATGTAATGCCCGCTTGCTCGTGATGCCGTTTATTGCGGGCCAGGCACAGACAAATGAATGTGATGCAGCTTCCAGCCGCCGGATTGCCGTGACCATATCATCGATACCGCGAGCTTGCTGTCCTGTGGCGTCAGGTCTGGTTTGCTGATGTAACCGAGCCGCGTCCCGGTGACAATAGCCGTATCACCGACATGCTGCACCTGTACATCGGCCAGGCGCAAGTCTATCAACAGGGGCGATGCAAACAGCTTGGCAAAAGCCTTTGCATCAAGCTTCAATAACTTGCCAGATTCCGGCATGAATTCCGTGAAACCTTCTGGTTGCAGATAAGTATTGAGCCGGGCAGCATCACGGGCGCTGACGCTGGCAAAGAAACCGCTTGCGGCAATTGCTGCCTCATCCATCGTCTGTGCAGTCTGCGCCTGGGCAGTGCTGCATGTCGAAAAAAATAGGACAACAAGCGGGAAGCAGAACAGTAACCGCATTGACTTGCCGTATCTGGTAAATAGTGATGTCATTGAATACGTCCTTCATGTGGGCTGAATCTTAAACACTTAGACAGTACGACAGACGACATCACATTGCCACAACGCCTGCTCGCCTGACAGTTACTGGTAATTTGAAGAAACCCCATCCAATTCGTCATACCCGCGCAGGCGGGTATCCATGTTTGATCAGCCTTATCCGTCTTACTGCCTGCGCAGTTGATCAACGATGGATTCCCGCTAAAAGCACGCGGGAATGACGGTTTGGAGTGCATTGCGCTCTTTGTGCTTATTGCGCTCATTGTCGAATACATGCATGGTCGACACAAAAAAGTCTGGGCCAATTTTTCTTAAGTCCTGACAAAAACAGTTGCAGGCTGGATCGAGCCTGATCAGGCACTGACCGCCACATCAAACCCCAGCGCCCGCAATGCAATCTCAGCCGCCTGCTGGTCCTGCAAGGCATTGCCGCCAGAGATGCCTATGCCGCCGATAAGCACGCCATTTTCAATAATGGGACAACCACCGCCAACAGCGACCAGGCGTGGCCTGTGCGCCAGCTGGGCCACAACCTGGTTTTGCACGATCGCCGTCCAGGTATGGGTAGGCAAGCCGAAAGAAGCTGCCGTCCAGGCCTTGTCGATGGCGACATCAACAGTCAGAAAGGCTGCCTTGTCAGACCGCTCGAATACCTTCAGATGACCGGCGTTGTCGGTCACGGCAATGGTGACTTCGATGCCGATGTCTTTTGCTGCATTGAAGGCGGTAGTGACCAGCGCTTTTGCTGCTTCTGCCGTAATGCTGGCGGCAGAAAATGATTTCTTGATTTGCGATGTCTGCATGATGATTCCAGGTTTGTTTTCAGCGTGTCATGACCAGCCTGGGCTCAAAAGCCTTGCAACACCACTTTGCCCTGCGCCGTGCCGCTCTCAATCAGCAGATGCGCCTTGCGCAGGTTGGCCGCATTAATCTTGCCAAAATTGGCATTGACGGTCGTACGCACCTTGCCTGCATCCACCAGTGCTGCAACTTCTGCCAGCAGCTTGCCCTGCTCATCCATGTCTGCTGTCTGGAACATTGAGCGGGTGAACATCATTTCCCAATGCAGGGAAATCGATTTGCCTTTCAGTTGCATGATATCGAGCGCTTCCATGTCATCGATCACGGCCAGCTTGCCTTGCGGTTTGAGGCTGGCGATGATTTGCGCATAGTGCTGCGGCGTCTGCGTGAGGCTGGCAACCAGGTCCACTTCATCAATGCCCAAGGCCTTCAATTCTTCGCTCAAGTGTCTGGAATGATCGATGACGGCATGCGCGCCCAGGTCCATGCACCATTGACGTGTGGACGGGCGTGAGGCCGTGGCAATCACCCGCAGTTGCGTCAACTGGCGCGCCAGCTGGATCAGGATGGAACCGACGCCACCTGCACCGCCGGTGATCAGCAGGGTCTGCCCTGCGCCGCCGTTCTTAGGCACACCCAGGCGGTCAAACAGTAATTCATAGGCGGTGATCGTGGTCAGCGGCAAGGCTGCAGCCTGCGCATCATCAAGGCTGGCTGGCGCCCTGGCGACGATGCGTTCATCAACGGCATGCAGCTCACTGTTGGCACCTGCACGATTGATCGCACCGGCGTAATACACACGGTCACCGGCCTTGAAATTGACAACTGCCGGACCAACCGCTTCAACAATGCCAACGGCGTCCCAGCCCAGCACCTTCCATTGTCCCTCAGCAGGGGCATTGCCGCGCCTGACCTTGGTATCGACAGGGTTGACAGAAATGGCGTTGACGCGCACCAGCAGGTCACGCGCTTCCAGCGCTGGGGTTGGCAATTCCACATCTTGCAGCGATGCGGTGTTGTCGGCAGGTAAAGACTGGCGGTAGGCGATAGCTTTCATGATAAATCCTTCAATCAAAATAGGTGGCTGTAGAGAATGTCGAGGAATGATTTCCTTGAATGTGCAGGCATTGTAGAATCTCAACTGGCAATTGATAAGACCGATAAATAACTATCACTTTCAAATGAAAATTGAAAATCTCAGCGACCTGCATGTGCTGGTGCAAACCGCCCGTTGCGGCTCTTTGTCAGGCGCAGCCAGTGTGCTGGGTATGACACCGGCAGCCGCCAGCGCCACCCTGAAGCGGCTGGAAACCCAGCTGGGTACCCGCCTGTTTGAACGCTCGACCCGCGCCCTGCGCATTACCGAACAAGGGCAAATCCTGCTCGACTATGCACAAAGGGCCTTTGATCTGCTGGATGAAGGTGAATCACAGGTATCCGAAGCACGCACCGCCCTGGTCGGCAAGATCAGGGTGGCCGCACCATCTGACCTGACGCGCACCAGCCTGCTGCCCTGGTTTGATGAATTTCTGGCTCTGCACCCCGGCGTGCAACTGGCCCTGAACGTAGGCGACCGCCTGCGTGACGTCGTGCGTGACGAAGTCGATCTCGCCATCCGCTATGGCAAGCTGGAAGATTCGCGCCTGGTCGCCCGCGTACTGACAGAAAACCGCCCCATACTCTGCGCTGCCCCCTCTTACCTGGCACGCCACCCGGCGCCACAAAACCCGCAAGACCTGGCCCAGCACAACTGCCTGATCTTTGAACGCAACGGCCGCCCCCACAAAACCTGGCGCTTTGCCCAGCACGGCAAATGGAAAGAAGTCCGCGTCAACGGCGACCGCAGCGTCGACGACGCCTCACTGGTACGCCTGTGGGCCATCGCCGGCGCAGGCATCACCCTGAAATCAGCCATCGACGTCAGGCAAGAACTGGCCAACGGCAGCCTGGCCCCCCTGCTGCCCGACTGGGACACAGAACCCTACCCCCTGCACGCCCTGCTGCCCAGTGGACGTTTCATCCCCAATCGCGTACGGGCGCTGGTGGAGTTTTTGGCGGGGAAGTTTGCGGCCATCGATACTTAATGCAATGGTGAAAATCGCCTCAATACGCTGAGCACCCTACTCTTCCAATTCTCGCTTCCACACTTTGACGACATTCATGTTTTCACCGAGCTTTACCCAGAGTAAGGTGTTAGGCATGCGTAGTTCTGAGGGCACAATTTCAAAAGGGACATGATAGCGTGCACCACCATTTGCCAGGCCAACACCCGGACATAATAGAAGCTGAATTTCACCTGGCAGCAAACAGGCGAACACCTCTGCGGGAACGCGTTCGTACCATGTCGCTGGATAGTTTTTCAAGATGATTTCAGGTACTCAAATAGTAGTTTAAGAATACTCTAGCTTGACGATATTTTTTGTCAGCGAATATGTTCATCCCTATCATTCAAACAATTTCATCAAAATATCGTAAATCACCTAAAGTTGCAATAAGATCAAGCCAATTCTTGGCATGATGCAAACTCACCTTAAAAATCGCCCAAGACCTGCGCAAGCAACGCAAAAACCTGCGTGGCAAACAAGGCCGCATCAAAAAGCAAAAAGCCAGCATGTTCAATAAGCTAAGGACAAACACCCACCTCAAGGCAAAGGCGGACAGTAACGGGCTGGAAGTGTTTATTTTATGACTGCGTAGCTGGTATTGCGCGGGTGAATCAATATGGACTACGGGATAAGGTTGTGGCGGGTGGGGGTTGAAGTGGAATATAAGGTAAGGCGACTGCTATCTTTTCCTTCAATCCATGAGCCAATAAACAATATTCTCAAGTAAAACACAAATTCCAAATGCAGGGTGGTACATTTTCAGTTGGCATGGCTTGAAGATTTTCGAAAACGGAAACTGGAGACTACATAGTATGAATGACATCATAAAGCTCATTGAAATACTTAGGTGGCCGGTAGTTTTATTGATTATTTATTTTTGCTCAAAGGAATCGATATTTAGTTTTATATCCAAGTATCGTCATGTCGAAATTAATTCAAGCGTTGCAAAGATAATACTCAAAAGATTAGAAGTCGAGCAGGGTATCTCAAGTACTCAAATTAAAAAACTGCGCGGCTTAACCGGTCATGATCTCTGGGCTCTAAATTCTTTTATTATGGCGCAGGATCCTTCATATAAGTATGTGCATAAATTTAATCCAGCAAGAAAAGCCATGGTATTTTCATTCGTTGAAATGGGACTACTGGAAATTTCAGGAGAAGGGGAAAATCGCCGAGTGAAGGAAACTAGTCTTGCAACAGAGGTCTTGAATGCGGCGAATAATTTAATGCTGTAAAGAATAGAAAAAATGCAAAGTGAGTAGATGATGCTATCAGAATTCATTGAAACAATTGATGAATGGATATTAGACGGATATTTTGTTGACATTCGTTACATCGCCATTGATATCGCTGGGCAACTAATTTTGTCAGATGCGTCAATGAAGTTTACCCCACGCTCATTAGGCATTGACATGAATTTCGAAATATGTTCAGAGGGTCTTTGCTTGGGCATAAAACAATTCTGCGCTGCTAATAAAAAAGATTGCATTGAATTAATTAAGAACGCCATGGATGGGACTATTTTAATAAATGGTCGTACTATGACTTTGCCCGGAGTTGATTCATTAAACTATTATTCAAAAATGGCACATCGTGACATTTGGGAATCGCAGCCTCATCTTCAAATTAGTAGAAATCAATTCCCTCCGTTATTACCTGCTGAATTAATTAAATTTGATAACTGTTTAAGATTATCCTCTCCACCATTTGACGGACTTAAAGACGCAGGTGGAGAAATGGGACTACGCACACCCGGCACTTTCGCAGACCCAGCAACAATCAATATTTATGCGGGTTCGCCAGCAGATATTTCATTAGCGGAATACAAACTATTTAATGAGAAATTAAATCTTAAAATAGTTGCTCACGCATCATTTGACGTCAGTAAAATTAATTTGGCTATTAGGGGAGTTCCGACAGTTGGCCTAAAGCATCGCGTCAATCTAACCGACAAAATTATTTGGAAAGACGTAGAAGGCGATATACGACCTGGTAGCTATGAATGTGAACTTTCTGGTGCCCATAGTGCTCTTGCAATGTTAATGATTGGCAAATCTCTTGTCCGACGGCAATGGTGCATAGACGAAAGTCGCACCGACAATATGCGATTGGTAGCTATACAAACATTTGAAACTGAAAGGCTGAATACTTATAACGCTATTTTCAACTCCCCTGAAAACCAAACCGCGTTTGAAAAGGGAATTGCTTGCTTAATGTTCGCATGTGGATTTTCAACTGTAAGTCCCTTGAATAATGATGCACCTGACATAATTCTGACGACGCCTGGTGGCAAATTAATATTGATTGAATGCACTTTAAAAATTGCTGACTACGCAAATAAAGTCGGAAAACTTATTGACAGGAAGCGGTTGCTTTCAAAGAGACTTCAATTGATGAATTTGCCATCTTATGTTCACGGTATTCTTGTGTGTGCATCCCCTGGAGATCAGATTGCAATAAATTCAGATCAAATTCAAGATCACGAAATTATTCTGCTCGACAGGGAAGATTTGGAATCAATATTTAATCGAACAAAAAGTATTGTTGATCCAGATAGATTTATAGAAGATTTACAAAAAAGAAAATCTTATGGCCTTGAAATTAGTCAACAGAATTTACCTTTTTGAGAAAAACCGCGAATGCTATTTTGTTTGCCCCCCCCTCAGATTTCTACCTTATTCACTTCCGGTCTAATGGCTAAAGCAAATTTTTCAATTTACTTTACGAAAAACACCTGCCATCTCCTCCTTGATAATTTAAGTTGACATTACAAGTACAATGTATTTACTTACAACAATATCAATCTGATGCGCCATATCGTGCAAGTCTGACCGTGGCAGACAAGCAGTGAAGCTGCCCTTATCTGCTTAAGATATATCCAAGAAAGGCAACACCCATGTCAAACGAAGAAAAAGTCAAAGGCCCTGCTTCTTATTTCCCATCAATAGAAAAGAAGTATGGCAAGCCTATACGGCACTGGCTGGACCTGGTTCAGCAGAACAAAGGATTGAAGCATATGGAGATTGTTAACAAGCTCAAGGCGGAGCATGAGCTGGGGCATGGGCATGCCAATGCGATTGTTGCCTATGCCTTGGGTGATGGCAAAAAGTAGTTTGCCAATTGCGATGGTCAGGTGACTGGCACTTGCTTAGTGCTCTGGAAATTATTTTACTATAGGCCTTACGCAAAACCACCCCAGCTGCGTTGTAGCTGACCGTACTTTCCAATTCGTCATACCCGCGCAGGCGGGCACCCATGCCTGATCAGCCTTGCCTGTCTTGCTGTCTGCACGGTTGATCAACGATGGATTCCCGCTAAAAGCAGGCGGGAATGACGATTTGGGGTGCATTGTGCTCATTGTGGAATCTATGCATAGCCGACGCAAAAACCGTCTGGGACAATTTCGCGTAAGTCCTGTACTGGAATAATTTCCAGAGCCAGCTCCTTATTACCGGCCTAGCGCCACGCTCTTGCTGTCAAACACATGGCATCTTTGTGCAGGCAGTTGTATGCACAGTTCGGCACCCGGATACTGGTCGCTGGTGTCGGCGGGCAGTTTGATGGCGAACAGGTTTTCTTCGCCGGCGATGGTGGCGTAGACAATGGCGGCGTCGCCCAGGTGTTCGACGAAGCTGATGCAGACTTCAAGCTGGTTGGTCTGTTCTTTCGTTTGCGATGCGAGCAAAACATGTTCTGCACGTATGCCCAGGCTGACTTCATCGCCTGCTTGCAAATTGCTGCTGTCTATGCCGGTCTTGATGTGGGTGCCAGAAGCGAGTTGCAGTTCACATTCATTCGCTGAGCTGTGCACTACCCTGGCCTTGAGAATGTTCATCTTCGGTGAGCCGAGGAAGCCTGCGACGAAGAGGTTGGCTGGTTTGTCGTAGAGTTCCAGCGGTACGCCCACCTGCTCTATCTTGCCGCCGTTGAAGACGGCGATGCGCTGGCCCAGGGTCATGGCTTCTACCTGGTCATGGGTGACATAGATCATGGTGGCGCGCAGGTCGCGGTGCAGCTTGCTTAACTCTATGCGCATCTGCACGCGCAGGCTGGCGTCGAGGTTGCTCAGGGGTTCATCAAACAAAAACAGGCCAGGCTTGCGGACAATGGCGCGGCCGATGGCGACGCGCTGGCGCTGGCCGCCGGACAGGTCGCGCGGCTTGCGTTGCAGCAGGTGGCTCATTTGCAGGATGCCGGCGGCATGCTGCACGGCGGCGTCTATATCGGCCTTGCTCATTTTGGAAAGACTCAGGCTGAAGGCCATGTTGTCGTACACGCTCATGTGCGGGTAGAGCGCATAGGACTGGAACACCATGGCCAGGCCGCGTTTGGCTGCGGGCAGGTCATTGGCCAGCGCATCGTTGATGTAGAGCTGGCCGGCGCTGATGTCTTCAAGGCCGGCGATCATGCGCAGCAGGGTCGATTTGCCGCAGCCCGAGGGGCCGACAAAGACCATGAATTCACCATCGTGCACTTGCAGGTCTATGCCTTGCAAGACCTGGTTGCTGCCATAGGATTTGCTGATCTGCTGTAGTCTGACTGCGGCCATCCCTGTATCCCTTACACCGCAGCGG
The DNA here is from genome assembly GCF_022568815.1 of Undibacterium paludis. GTDB lineage: Bacteria > Pseudomonadota > Gammaproteobacteria > Burkholderiales > Burkholderiaceae_D > Undibacterium. The sequence continues at coordinate 84,689 of NZ_JAKZHX010000021.1, forward strand.
ATGAAAAACCGGCAACCGGTATCTTGCCACTGGCGACAACTTCACCGGCAAACCAGGCGCGTGCGGCATCGATGGCAGGTGGCGCAAAGCCATAGGTGATCAGTGCCGGGGCGGCGATGTCCAGCATCTGGAAGGGGTTCCACAGGACCAGGTGCAGGTCAGGCTTCCAGCTGTCGCGCACCTGTTTGCTATAGCGTATGCGTACGGTAGAAGCCAGGATCACGAAACGGCCATCGTCAGGCAAGGCGCTCCAGTCAAAGCTGTTGGCATTGTCAAAGGTGACGGTATCGACATCGTAGAGGCTGGCCAGCATGCTGCTGACCTTGCTGGCGGGGATGCCGGCTTCAGACACACCGTCGCTGACGACGTCGGCGCTGATGACCAGGCGCACCTTGCTGCCTCTGGCTGGCGCCTGTGCATTGCCGTCGGTAGTCAAGCCGCGCTTCCAGGCATTGGACATGAGTATGCGGTCTGCCAGGTCGGTCTGGTAGGCAGCATCAATGCAGGGATAGGTTCTGGTCAGCTGGCTGATGCGGGCTAGCTTTTGCTGCACCTCTGCCTGGCTGATCTGGCCGGACAAAATGACTTCTGTCAGCGCACTCAGGGTTTCGAGCTGGGTTTCTGTGGTGCCCAGCGCCATCACCATATCAGCACCCGCCAGCAAGGCGCGCACGGCGGCATTGCCGACGCCGTAGCGGCCAGCGATGGCGTGCATGTCCATGCCGTCGGTAATGACAACGCCCTTGAAGTTCCACTGATCACGCAGGATGCCGGTCAGGATGGGTCTGGACATGGTGGCCGGGTTTTCTGCATCGAGTGCCGGGTAGACAATGTGTGCTGTCATCATGGCAGGGGCATTGCGGCTGACTGCCGCCTGGAAAGGTGCCAGCTCCAGCGCCTGCAATTCTTCCAGGGTCTTGTTGACGGTGGGCAGGTCGCGGTGGGAATCGACATTGGTGTCGCCATGGCCGGGGAAATGTTTGACACAGCAGGCCACGCCTTCGGCCAGACTGCCATCCATCCAGGCCAGCGCCAGTTCACTGGCGCGCCTGGGGTCAGAGCCAAATGAGCGTTCAGAAATAACGGGATTATCGACGTTGTTGTTCAAATCCAGCACCGGTGCAAAATTCCAGTTGAAGCCCAGGGCCTTGACGCCACGGGCCACGGCAGCACCCACCTGGCGGCACAGGTCAGCATCGTTACCTGCCCCCAGCGACATTGCCGCCGGGGGCTGCGGTACCCAGGTTGAGCGTACGACTGCCCCACCTTCCTGATCGATGCCTATCAACGCCTCCTCCCCCAAGACTAAGCGCAGATCAGCCGTCAGTTTTTTCAACTGGATTTCGTCGACCATGTTTTGCCTGAACAGGCACATGGCGCGGATGTAGTTGTCTTTTAAAAATTGTGCAGATTCATTGTCAAGACTGGTGATGGGCATGCGTATCATCACCAGCTGGCCTGCCTGGCGGCGCGCTGCCTCGCGTGTCAGTGTCTGTTCTGTCTTGTTGTCTTGCGTCATTTCACTGCTCCATCCATGCCGCGCATAAAAAAGCGCTGGGTAAATAAAAAGGCGATCAATATCGGTGCCACTGTCAAAATGGTCCCTGCCGCAATCACGCGGGTGCTGCTGCCATAGGTGCCACGTAAATACAGCACACCTGCTGAGAGGGGGAAATCTTCCGGTTTGCTGATGACTATTGAAGGCCAGATGTATTCATTCCAGGCCTCCACGGCAGTCAGTATGCCGACTGTCGCCAGCCAGGGTGTGATCAGGGGCAGGACGATGCGGTAAAAAATGGTCCACTCGCTGGCACCGTCAACACGCGCCGCGTCAAGCAGGTCTTGCGGCACTTCATCAAAGGCCTGTTTGAGCAAGAGCACGGACACGGCAGTCACCACATTGGGCAGCACGACAGCCGTATAGGTATTGACCAGACCTATCTTGGTCATGGTGATGAAGTTGACCAGGAAGTTGACTTCAGACGGCAATATCATGGTGGCCAGTATCACGCCCATGACGAGCCTGCTGCCGCTGAACTGCATGCGTGACAAGGGATAGGCCGCCAGCGAGCAGACCAGCAGCTTGCCTGCCACCGTCGCCAGCGTGATCAGCAGCGAATTCTTGAAAAAAGCGAGAATGGGTATCACCCGGAAAGCCTCGCTGAAATTGGCCAGCGACACGCCATGCGGCCAGAAGGTGGGCGGGAATTCAAACAGATTGCCTTCGGTCGACATCGCCACCACCAGCGTCCACCAGAACGGGAAAATGCAGACGAGGGCAATCAGGCAGAGCAAGCTGTATTGCCCGGTTTTTTTCAGCCGCTTGTTGATCTGTGCGCTCATTCCCTGTGCTCCGGCTTGAGTTTGCGCAGGCAGACAAAGGCGATGGCCATGCAGCACAATGACACCACAAAACTGGCGGCCAGGCCACGTGGCAGCTTCAGATGTTTCAGCCCCTGGTCATAGGCATAATACAGCGCCGTAAAGGTAGAATTCATCGGCCCGCCCTGGGTCAGCACATCGACTTCCTGATAAGCCTTTAGTGCCGCCAGGACAGACATGATGCTGCAGATCAGTATGGTCGGTTTCAGCATGGGCACGGTAATGCGCCAGAAGCGTTGCCAGCGGTTGGCGCCATCGAGTATGGCAGCTTCTTGCATTTCGCCAGGGATGGATTGCAGGGCCGCCAGGTACATCACCATATACCAGCCCAGGCCGCGCCAGAAAGACACAAACATCACGGCAAACAGGGCCAGCACATCATCCGACAGCCAGCCCAGCGGTGCGCTGATCAGGTGCAATTGCAGCAGCACATAGTTGAGCGTGCCCTGTTCATGGAACATGAAGCCCCACATGATGCCAACCACTGAAACCGTCGTCACCACCGGCACATAGTAAGCCGCGCGGAACCAGCGTATGCCCGGCAGCTGGTTATTGACCAGCACGGCCAGGCTGATCGCGCCCAGTTGCGTAAACGGGACGACCAGCAGGAACAGCAGGGAATTCTTCAACCCGGTCATGAACATGTCGTTGGCAAACAGGGCGCGATAATTGGCCAGGCCCACCCAGTGCACTTCACGTATCAGGCTGAAGTCAGTGAAGCTCAGGTAAGAGCCGTACATCACAGGCCAGAATGAAAACATCAGCAGCAACAATAGCGCCGGTGCCAGGAAGGCATAGGCCAGCAGGTTGCGTTTTTTTGCCGCGTTCGTCGTGGTGGTCATGGCTGTCATGGCTGCTATTGTTGTTATGGTTGCTTCAGTGCCTGCAATTTGCGGTTCCAGATGACGACAGCTTCATCCATGGCTTCTTGTATATCGCGCTTGCCTGTTACTCCTGCTTCTACTGCCTTGACCAGGAAACGGCGCAGTTCATCATAATCATCAATGCCGCTGACATACAGGCTGCGCGCCGCATTCATGGAATTGGCGGCAACCGCCAGCGCCTGTTCTGACGCACCGGCATTGGCAGGGATTTTTTTGAAGTAGGGATTAGCCAGCGCCTGCTTGGTGGTCGGCATGACACCGGCCAGGCGGGCAAAGGCAAGCTGGTTGGCGTCGCTGGTCAAAAAGCGGGCGAAGGCGGCGACCTCGGGCAGGTCTTTTTTCTTGACGCCTTTGGGGATGGCGAAATGGAACATCCAGCCACCGTCATTGATACCGGTCGGCCCAGGCGGCACAGGGAAGATGCCGGTCTGTGCATAGATATCAGGTGCGTCGGTCTGTATGCGCCTGATGGCGGTCGGTGCGCTGACCATGACACCGAGACGGCCACCCAGATAGGCATCGACCACGGCAGGGAAATTGTCTTCGGCAAACAGCTTGTCTTTCAAAAAACCACCTGCCTTGTAGGTGGCAGCCAGCTTCTTGAGCAGCATGATGTGCGCTGGCGAGTTGAACACGGCCCTGCCGTCATGCATCAGCTCCAGCCCCTGTTGCATGAAGAAGCCGTCGATCTTGCCCAGTGCCGGTGCGTAGCCGGGCTTGCCGGTTTTGCTGGCGATCAGTGCGGCCTGGGCCAGCAATTCATCCATGCTTTTTGGCGCCTGGGTAATGCCTGCCGCCGCCAGCATCTTGCGGTTATAGGCAATCACGTTGACGTTACTGTAATGCGGGAAGCCATATACCTTGCCATTGAAGCGCAGGTCAGCCAGGGCGGCGTCGGTGTAGTCATTGCTGGCGTCAGGCGCGGTGAGCCAGGCATCGACAGGTTCCAGCAAGCCATCACGCGCCATTTCTTCTGCCCAGGGCACACTGAGGTTGACCAGTGCCGGTGGCGTACCGGCAGCGATGGCGGTGATGAGCTTCAATTGCAAGATATCCCAAGGGAAGTCTACCCATTCCAGCTTGATGCCGGGGTGTTGTGCCTCATAGGTTTTGACAACTTCTTGAAAATACGGGATGAACTTGGGCTTTAAGCTCATGGTCCAGAATTCGATTTTCTGGGCTGCACAGGCGTTGCCAGACAGAGCCAGAGTCAGACTCAGGCTGAGTAAAAACAGGCACAGGTACTGCCGAAATTGACCGATAAGTCCTGTGCCCTTAAAGAGGTTATTCATCAGATACTCCCCATTATTTTTAGGCAATCTTGCTTCTTATTCATGTCAATATTGCCTTCATAAAAAATACTGGGGGCAGTATCCATTTTTTAAGTTTTTAAAAAATGGGTAGCTGATCAGTTGGTCTTGGTGACCTTGCTCAGATGGCGTGGTTTATCCGGGTCCAGGCCACGTGCGATGGACAGGTTTGCCGCCATCATGTAGAAGGCTTGTATTGCAACCACAGGATCCAGGTCAGGCGTGGCAGCCACTGGCAGGGTCAGGTTACGCTCTTTGACGTCTTCCGGGGCAGCCAGCAGGACATTTGCGCCACGGCCACGCATCTCTTCAGCCAGGGCAACCAGGCCGGCTTGCGACGGGCCACGGGTGGCGAAAATCAGCAGGGGGTATCCGTCATGGATCAAGGCCATGGGGCCATGTTTGATTTCTGCCCCGCTAAAGGCTTCTGCCTGGATGACGGATGTTTCTTTGAACTTGAGCGCCGATTCCAGCGCCACAGGGAAGCTGATGCCACGACCCACCACCATGATGCGTGAAGCAGGCTGCAAGACTTCTATCGCCGGTGACCAGTCCAGTTTGGTCGCTGCCTGCAAGGATTCCGGCAACTGCTCTATCGCTGCCAGGAACTCTGCATCATTCTGCCAATGACCTGCCAGACGGGCGCCAGCCACCAGCGATGTGATGAAACTCTTGGTGGCAGCAACACTGAGTTCTGGCCCCGCGTGCAGGGGCATGGTCCACTCGGCATTTTGCGCCAGTGGCGAAGTGGCGTCATTGACCAGGGCGACCGTGGTTGCACCGCCTTCACGGAAATAACGGATAGGTTCAACCACGTCAGGGCTCTGGCCTGATTGCGAAATCGCAATCGCCAGTGCATCTTTGGCCAATAAAGGCGCCTTGTTCAGTGTCACCAGGGACATGGGCAATGAGGCGACGATGCGCCCTACCCTGGACATGATCAGGTATGCCGCGTAGTTGGCTGCATGGTCAGAACTGCCACGGGCAACGGTGACGACTGATGTGGGCGGTTTGGCGCGCAAGTGTGCGCCCAGGTCGGCGTAACGGTCACGCTCGTGTTTTAATTGTTCGGCGACGAAATCAGCGGAAGAGCTGGCTTCTTTAAGCATCTGCGAGGTCAATCTTTTCTCCTTCTACATAAACAGCGATAAGGTTTAACTGGCGGTCCAGTACAACCAGGTCTGCGTAGCTGCCAGCTTGCAGGCGGCCACGCTCATTGAGTCCCAGGTAATCGGCTGCGTAGGTAGAAACACGCTTCGATGCATCCTCCAGCTCCAGGCCTATGCTGACCAGGTTGCGCAGGGCCTGATCCATGGTCAGGGTGCTGCCGGCCAGGGTGCCGTCTTCAAGACGCACGCCACCCAGGCATTTATGTACGACCTGGCGGCCCAGCATGTACTGCCCGTCCGGCATGCCGGAGGCTGCGGTGGAATCAGTCACACAATACAGATGTGGAATAGCGCGCATGGCAGCACGGATTGCGCCGGGGTGCACATGCAGCAAGTCGGGAATAATTTCAGAATATTGTGCATGCGCCAGTGCGGCGCCCACCATGCCGGGGGCACGGTGATCAAGGCGCGACATGGCGTTGTACAGATGGGTAAAGCCGGTAGCGCCGTTCTCCAGCGCGGCCTTGCCTTCTTCATAGGTGCCCAGAGTATGGCCTATCTGCACCTGCATGCCGATGGCAGTCAGCTCACGCACCAGTTGCAGGTGTCCATCCATTTCCGGCGCGACGGTGATCAGCTTGATTGGCGCAATGGCATTCAGGTGATGCACCTGATCAAGCGAGCCGGTATGGGCAAAGTCAGGCTGCGCGCCCAGCTTGCCGGGGTTGATGTAAGGCCCTTCCAGATGCACACCCAACACGCGGGCTGCGCCGCTACTGCGTTTGACGACGGAAGGTCTGATCGCCTGCAAGGCCAGCTCAAGATCGGCCAGCGGCGCTGTCATGGTGGTGGCCAGCATGCTGGTGGTGCCATGCCTGGCATGCTTGCGGGCGATGACTTCAACGGCGTCACCAGCTTCCATGGTGTCCTTGCCGCCAGCGCCATGCACATGCAGATCGATGAAGCCTGGCAGGATGTAGTGACTGTTTTCGCTGCCCGCGGCATCAGCAATAGTGCCATCGGCTGAAATCGCCTGTATCTTTTCGTCGAACGACAATGAACCAGCTACCCAGCCTTGCGGCGTCAGTATCTGGCCCTGTACCTGTTGATGCAAACTCATCTGAACAGCTCCGCCACAAAGTCATAGTAATCACTGCGGCAATACGAATGCGACAGTTCTATCGCAGCGCCATTTGGCAGATACGCGACACGGGTAATGAACAGCATGGCGGCGCCCTGTTTGATGTCAGCCAGGCGGGCCTGCTCGGCAGTCGCATTGACAGCGCGGATATGCTGCAGGGCGCGGGTCGGCGACAGGTTATGCGATTCGAGGTAACCATACAGGCTGTCGGTCACCAGCTTGGGATTGGGCATGTACATCGCCGGTATGGTCGAGCTCTCTATCGCCATGACCACATTGTCCGCGGTACGCAAGCGCTTCAGGCGCGACACCACGGTATTGGGTGACAGCCCCAGCGACAGGATTTCTTCCGGCGAGGCGATACCGGTCTCGCGCGACAGCCAGCGTGAACCTGGCACAAAACCGCGGTTACGCAATTCTTCACTGAAGTTGGTCAGGCGCGACAGCGGTTGTTCAAGCTTGGGAGTGATGTAGGTGCCGGAGCCATGCTTGCGGGTCAGCATGCCACGTTCGCACAGCATGTCGATGGCCTTGCGTGCAGTAACGCGCGAAATCTCCAGGGTGTCAGACAACATGCGCTCGGAAGGCAGGGCTTCATCGGGCTGCCACAAACCACTGTGTATGCCATTGGCGAGCTTGTTCGCCAATTGCAGGTACAAAGGTGTAGAACTTTCTGTATCGGGTTTGAAGTCTATCAATTGTGCCAGCATGTCTCCCTCTCTTTCCTGTGTTTTTATTAGTTATGCAAATGCTGTTGTAAGCATTGTTGTACCAGGATCAGTGCCCCGGTTGCCGAGTCTGCTTGTGGCAGTTGTATACGCTTGCTTAATTCTTCTGGCAGATAACGCATCACCGGCGCCGCCAGGCCGCCACACAAGGCGATAGGCAAGGTGCCGGAAGGGTCCAGTGCCTTCGTCATCTCGTGGACTTCCCTGCCCGCTTCACGCAGGATGTCGGCAGCCACGTCAACCTCGCCAGCAAGACGGACCACGATGGGGGCGATCTCTGCATAGCGGGTTTGATTGGCTTGTGCCAGCCAGGAGAAAACGGCATTCTTGTCGCCGCCGCAGTGCGCCAGCACAGCTCTGGCAAATGTATTGTCGGTCGCGCGGCCATCGAGCACGCGTTGCAGATGATTGACGGCACGCATGCCCAGCCAGGCACCGCTGGCTTCATCACTGACAGGGAAACCCCAGCCACCGACTTCACGACGCTGCCCGTCCGGTTGCAATACTTCGCCCACGCTGCCCGTCCCCAATGCAACGACCACGCCAGGCTTGCCCTGGTGTGCGCCAAGCAAAGTGGTATAGGCGTCAGTCTCATGTGCGACCACGCCAAAGCCGGGGTTGATGGCGACAAACTCTGCCGCCCACTGCACATTATTGATGCCTGCCAGGCCGCAGCCAAGGGCGATATCAGACAGTTCAGGCATATCCAGGCTGGCGCTGGCAAAGGCTTCCTGCGTGGCCAGCAATATGGATTGCCAGGCCTTGTCGCGGCCATGCACAAGACCAGACGGCCCGGCACTGCCGCGCCCCAGCTCCTTGCCATCAGGGGTCGCCAACACCACTCGCGTGCCAGTACCACCACCATCAACACCAATAATATAACTACAAGCAGGGACTTTACCTGCGGCAGATGGATTTGCCGGATGCGCCAAGTCTTGTATAGACAAATTTTCCGCTTGTTTATTCATTGATAAGTAAGGTTACGGGTTTTTGATACGGCCAGACTACATTCTGTACTTCTGCTACTATTTCAGGTCTCACTGTAAGATTTTTCACTAGTGGATGTCAATAGGTATTTAAGTGGTATCATTAAATATAATTTGGTGGCAATCCTGGTCCATAGGAAATTTCCCGCAAATTACCACCGCTTACCCTTGCCCGAGGCAACACATGCCCAGGTATATCTGTCTGTAGGCGCAAGCTGAATTACAACTTGTATTAAAGCCATCCTGCCCATCCGACCAATT
>NZ_JAKZHX010000022.1 GCF_022568815.1 Undibacterium paludis
CATGAGGCAACGGAATTGATTATGATTTTTTTTCATCTTATATAACCTGATAAACAGCCACATAAAAAAGCGATAACAAGATCAAGCCCCCCCGAGTCTCCATCTTGAAACGGCACGTTCAAATTGGCATTGCCCTGTTCACCCAGGCAGAATTTGTCAGTATTCCCTCTGAGACGGAGAGCTTTTCCAAGTTGCCAGAATTTACTCTCTCGAACAGCTCATTAGCAATCGCCACCGTTGCTAAAAGCTGAGTTTTAAGAGCAGCATGGAGACTCTCTGCCTGAAACTTACATAACTTCGCAATAAATACATTCAATAAATCTTCGTTTATGTCAAACATGCCCGAGGCTAGCTCTACAAACCTACTCTCCAGTTTCAGCACATTTTCCATTACTCTGATTTGGGCAATAAACAGTTTTCCTATCGTCAAACTTGGCTACCAAATTGGTTTTTCATTAATACCGATCCAGTACCCCAACATATTCCCCTCGTCATTCAGACTGACTTGTCATCTCAGACAAAAATCTCACCTGCTGTCTGAGCATACCGTCCCGGATACTGCTCCAGATCTGCCCAGGAAAACCCATTGGCAATTGACGCTCAACCTGCGCCAAAGCATCTGGTACGTGTTGAACCAGTCGCTGCATCTGCGCAAAACAATCCACAACACCTGTCTGCGCTGCCAGGACCTGCCAATGCCGCACCTGCATCTCACTCATTTTAAAGTGCACGTTCTTTGACCTCAGGCCCATCGCCATCTTGATTTTCTTTTCCTGCAATTGATTGGCACCACGTCCAATCACGGGCCATGCCGACAGAATGTCGTACATGGGTGTCAGGCGGTAATCACCACCGGCCAGCAGAGCAATTGAAAAATTCTTGGCATGACCATCCGTTGCTGCCAGCAACCAGAATGCCAGATTCATCAATACAAAATTCAGCTTGTCTTTGCTTGCGTTGGCGCTACCTTCCAGTATGTGCAAGCATTGCGCCATGCCGGGCCCGCCATCAGTTTCATATTTATTGTCAGGCGCAACGCCGCTGGCCTGGCACAAATCTTCTTGTGGCAATCTGGCTATCCATTCCTGCCCCATCCATTTTCTGTCAAATCGCTCCACCACCAATACTTTTTGCGTACCAAATTGCGCGATGTCAGCCTTGGCCACTTCAAATCCCAATGCTGCCATGATACGCATGCACAGCCATTCGTTTTCGATTGAACCAGACATATCGGCGCGCATGCCGCCAATCAGGCCCAAAGGCAATTTCAGGATATGTGTCGTTGGTGTTGTCCCATGCGGTACATGCCAATGCCCCTGATGCCATAGCAAGGCGGTTTTTTCTTGGGCACCCGCCAGTGAAATGCGAAAGTCGCTGATGATATTGCTGTCATCTTCATCGCTGGTTACATTCAACAATAATTTTTCGATTTCGCTGTCTGTCAGCCTGGTTGCGGTAATTTTATCGAAGCCTTCTGGCTTTACATCCGGCGGTAAAATTTGTACAGCGCCTATGCAATCACGCCCTACTGCTTCGAGTAAATCCGGCACAGTTGTGGAAGAGCGTTGATAGCGATGACTGATGCGCTGCCTGATCTTTTTATTGTCAGGTAAAAGATTGTCAAAGTAGTTTTTTACGGCCATACCGCGCAAGACATTCAGGCCTGCGGTAACAGGTAAAGAGAGTGACAGAGGACGAGCAGCAGTCGATTTGATCCAGCTTTCTGCATACTCAAATTGATGTGTGTCTGCGCGATCCCAACTCCAGATACCAACCAGTAAGCCGTTCATCCAGACATTGAGTGAGCGATGAATACGAGATTTGTTCATGATCACCAGTCAGGTTGAGTGTCGTTATCAGTTTTGCCAGCAGCAGCCTGCCTACCCTCGCGCTTGTAGATAGACAAACCACAGCCAAGCAAATGCAGGATGCTCAGCATCTGGTCCAGGCTCACTGCGCCAGGGTTATTTTCTATATTGGCGACCCTGACCTGCCCCACACCAAGCAGTTTGCCTAAGTCAGCCTGAGACAGTCCCTGTTCACGGCGCAAGGATTTGAGATGGCTACCAAGCTGCATTGCCAGACTGATTCTATAATCCATATGTTCTGCCTTCCTTAAGTCAGGTATGATCACCTCAAAGTGACAATTTCAATTTATCACTCAAAAGAAATAAAATCAATATATTATCTTTAAGTGATATTTCAGTATTATCACTAATAAGATATAAACTGATATTCAGTACTAGAGCCCACGACTACGGGTCAGTTCCTGACAAGCATCCTGAATTTTTTTCACCAATTAACGTTTACGTAAACGTCAATTCCTGTGCTATTCTAAAAATAACAGGTGCACACCCCAATTTCTTGGGCTGTGTTAAACGGGAAAGTGGTTGTCCTGAACCATGTCGCCAGCAGGTGGCAGTCTGGGTTCAGGGCGCTAAGCCCCTGCTGCCTCCGCAACGGTAAGCGAGTGCGGTTACATCATCCACGCCACTGGTCAGGCCTGACTGGGAAGGCGATGTAACAAGTCTTGCAAGCCCGGATACCGGCCTGTTGATCGCTGAGAAAACACTGCGGAAGGCTGTGTTCGGGATGTGGCATGGTGCGTCTGTTCTTTTCGGGTGGGCGGGTGCCGGTCTTCAACATGGATTCTTTTTGTTTTCCCAAGGTCTGGTCACGTACGGAAGGTGCGTGGCGGGTGTGCGTTCACACGGCGCATGCCCATGGTCAGGGCCATTGCTGCGGCTTGATTGTTGCGGTGGTTACCCTGTTTTTCAGGCATCAGTGCGGCTTTGTTGCGGGCGTGGCCCGCCGTCTGTCCGCGCGCAATCAGGAAAGTCCAGGCAAGACATCATGACATCTCTTACACAAGCCCCCAAGGTTAAACTGCTCGTCAATGGCGAATTGGTCGAATCGCAGACCACGCAATGGCGCAATGTGATCAACCCGGCCACCCAGCAGGTGCTGGCCCATGTGCCGTTTGCCACGTCCAGCGAGATGGAGGCCGCCGTGGCGGCCGCCAAGCATGCCTTCAAAACCTGGCGCAAGACCGCGATAGGCACACGCGCCCGCATCTTTTTGAAGTACCAGCAACTGATACGTGAAAACATGGCCGAGCTGGCCGCACTGCTGACCGCCGAACAGGGCAAGACCCTGGCTGACGCCGAGGGCGACATCTTCCGTGGCCTGGAAGTGGTCGAGCACGCCGCCAATATCGGTAACCTGCAAATGGGCGAGATCGCCAACAATGTTGCCAGCGGCGTCGATACCTATACCCTGAACCAGCCACTCGGTGTGTGCGCTGGCATTACCCCTTTCAACTTCCCGGCGATGATACCGCTGTGGATGTTCCCCATGGCGATTGCCTGCGGCAATACCTTCATCCTGAAACCATCTGAGCAAGACCCTATGGTGACCATGCGTCTGGTCGAACTGGCGATGCAAGCCGGTATTCCGCCTGGTGTATTGAATGTCGTGCATGGCGGTGAAGAAGTTGTCAATGCGATTTGCGATCACCCCGATATCAAGGCCGTGTCCTTCGTCGGCTCCACCCGCGTCGGCACGCATGTGTATAACCGTGCGACGCTGGCGGGCAAGCGTGCACAGTGCATGATGGGTGCGAAGAACCACGCGATTGTGCTGCCTGACGCGCATAAAGAACAAACCCTGAACAACCTCGCTGGTGCGGCCTTTGGTGCGGCTGGCCAGCGTTGCATGGCGCTGTCTGTCGTCATCCTCGTGGGTGAAGCCAATCAGTGGGTGCCAGAATTGCTGGACAAGGCGCGCAGCCTCAAGATCAATGCCGGTGCAGAAGCTGGCACAGATATCGGCCCGGTCATCTCTTGCACAGCCAAAGAAAGGGTAGAAAGCCTGATTGCGCAAGGCATTGCAGAAGGTGCAAACCTGGTGCTGGATGGCCGTAAACCTGCAGTACCTGGCTATGAACACGGCAACTTCGTCGGCCCTACTGTCTTCACCCGCGTCAAGCCCGGCATGCGTGTGTATGAAGAAGAAATCTTTGGCCCCGTACTGTGCATCATGCAGGCAGATACGCTGGCAGATGCCATCGCCATCATCAACGCCAACCCTAACGGCAATGGCACTGCCCTGTTCACCCAGTCTGGCGCGGCTGCACGTACCTTTGAAGAAGATATTGACGTAGGCCAGATCGGCATCAACGTACCTATCCCTGTGCCTGTGCCACTGTTCTCATTTACGGGTTCACGCGCATCCAAACTCGGTGATCTGGGGCCATATGGCAAGCAGGTCATACAGTTCTATACCCAGACCAAGACCATCACGGCGCGCTGGTTTGATGACAGCGTGACGGTGGGTAAGGTGAATACGACCATCTCGTTAAAGTAAGGGAACATCCTAGCCACGGTGGTTGGACAAGTGCAAGTGTGCATTTTTCCAGTTTCCTGGCTAGGCGTGACGACGACGCAGACTAGCGTCTGCTAGGAGGAACAACGACGGCAGGGAGCTGGGAAAGTGTGCAATTGCACTTGTAGCGCTCTCCGCACGGTCATACCTTATTGAAAGCGAACGATGGTAAATACACTACTTCAACTATTGACTGCCAAAGCGGTCAACTACCGGGGCTAGGATGATATGGACTTCGAATTGAACGAAGACCAGCGCGCCTACCAACAATCTGCCCGCAGCTTTGCCGCCCATGAAATGGCGGCACAGGCAGCGCATTGGGATGCCAATGCCCACTTCCCACTGGACGTGATTGCTCACGCCGGGGAATTGGGCTTTTGCGGCCTGTATGTGCCAGAAGAACTGGGCGGGCTGGGTTTGACGCGACTGGATGCAGCAATCGTGTTTGAAGAGCTGGCACGCGCCTGCCCTTCCACCACGGCTTACATCACCATCCACAATATGGCGAGCTGGATGATCGCCCACTGGGCCACACCAGAAGTGCAGCAGGAATGGGTGCCCAGGCTGGCAGCAGGCAAAAAACTGGCGTCTTACTGCTTGACTGAGGCTGGCGCAGGTTCTGACGCAGCCTCGCTGCGCACTACCGCCATATTGGATGGCGACAGCTATGTCCTCAATGGCAGCAAAGCCTTTATCTCTGGCGCAGGCGCGACCAATATGCTGGTCGTAATGGCGCGCAGTGGCGGCGACGGCGCGGGCGGCATATCGGCCTTTGCCGTACCTGCCGACCTGCCCGGCATCAGCTATGGCAAGAAAGAAGACAAGATGGGCTGGAACAGCCAGCCCACCCGCACCGTCAACTTTGACCAGGTGCGGGTGCCGCGCAGCCACTTGCTCGGTGAAGAAGGCATGGGCTTTCGCATTGCCATGCGGGGTCTCGATGGGGGCCGCATCAACATCGCCACCTGCTCCATCGGCGCGGCGCAATCTGCCCTGAACAGCGCGCACAATTACATGAACGAGCGCATGCAGTTCCAGAAAAAACTGGCTGACTTCCAGGTGCTGCAATTCAAACTGGCCGACATGCAGACCGAGCTGGTCGCCGCCCGCCAGATGGTGCGCCTGGCCGCCAGCAAGCTAGACAGCAAGGCTGCCAATGCATCCGTGTATTGCGCCATGGCCAAGCGCCTGGCCACCGACACCGGCTTTGCCGTCTGCAATGAAGCGCTGCAAATCCACGGCGGTTACGGCTATATACGCGAATACCCGCTGGAGCGCTTCCTGCGCGATGTCAGGGTGCACCAGATACTCGAAGGCACGAATGAAATCATGCGCGTCATCGTCGCCCGCCACATGTTAAGCCAAGACACTACCGAGGAGTTTTTATGAGCAAGTACGCCAACTACACCAACCTGCAATGCGAAATCATAGGCCACACCGCCCTGGTCACCATTGCCAACCCGCCTGCCAACACCTGGACCTCGGCGGGTTTACAATCGCTGACGCAACTGGTCAATGATCTCAATGCCGATGCCAATATCTACAGCCTGGTCATCACAGGTTCAAGCCAGAAATTCTTTTCAGCAGGCGCAGATTTGAAGCTGTTTGCCGATGGCGACAAGGCCGTGGCGCTCGACATGGCGCGCCGCTTTGGTGAAGCCTTTGAAACCCTGAGCCGCTTCCGTGGTGTCTCCATCGCTGCCATTAATGGCTATGCCATGGGCGGCGGTCTGGAATGCGCACTGGCCTGCGACCTGCGCATTGCCGAAACCCAGGCGCAACTGGCCCTGCCAGAAGCCGCCGTTGGCTTGCTGCCCTGCGCTGGCGGCACACAAAACCTTGCCTGGCTGGTCGGCGAAGGCTGGGCTAAGCGCCTGATTTTGTGTGGTGAACGCATCGATGCCGCCACGGCATTGCGCATAGGCCTGGTCGAAGAAGTCGTTGCCACCGGCGGTGCACTCGATCATGCACTGGCCCTGGCCAAACAGGTCGGCAAACAAAGCCCGACCAGCGTCAAGGCTTGCAAGCAACTGATACAGGGCGCACGCCATCAGCCGCTGAATACCGTCTTGCCACAAGAACGCGAAGCCTTTCTGGCGCTGTTTGATACAGCAGATCAAAAAGAAGGTGTATCCGCCTTCCTGGAAAAACGTTCACCCGTGTGGAGTAATTCATGAACGCACCTACTCCCTCTTTCCTGTTCGAGACCCGGCCCACTGCAGGCGGCATGCAGCTAGGCATCGCCACCCTCAATGCAGAAAAAACCCTGAACGCCCTCTCCAAAGACATGGTGCAATTGCTGGCTGCGCAATTGCAGGTATGGGATCAAGACGACAGCATCGCCCTGGTCGTCTTGCAGGCGGCCGGTGAAAAAGCATTCTGCGCCGGTGGCGACCTGCAAAACCTGTATGCCAGCATGCGCGAGCATCATGCGTCGGACAAAAAAGATGATCTGCTCGGCAATGCCTATGCCCTCGATTTTTTTGAGCAGGAATACCGCCTCGATTACCAGATCCACACTTACCGCAAACCCATACTGTGCTGGGGCCACGGCATCGTCATGGGAGGTGGCATAGGCTTGATGGCAGGCGCCAGCCACCGCGTCGTCACAGAAAAATCCCGCCTGGCCATGCCTGAGATTGCGATTGGCCTCTTCCCCGACGTAGGCGGCACCTGGTTCCTGAATCGCATGCCGGGCAAGCTGGGTTTGTTTCTGGCATTGACGGGCGCGAACATCAATGCCAGTGATGCCGTATTTGTGAAGCTGGCCGACCTGCAATTGCCGCACGAGAGCAAGGCAGAACTGCTGGCACGCCTGCAAGCCTGTGCATGGAGCAAGCAGTCAGACAACAATCATCTGCGCCTGAGCCATATCCTGCATGAGCAGCAACGCAGTGCCAACGTAGTCGGCAGCGCCGGGCCATTACGCCAGCATTTTGACCTGATCAACCAACTGTGCAGCGCTGCTGACCTCGGTACGATAGTCAGCAATATCTGCCAGCTCGATGCAAGCGTCGTGAACGATGATGCATGGTTGCAAAAAGCCGTCACCAGCCTGCAAAAAGGTAGCCCGACATCTGCCTGGCTGGCGCATGCTTTGCAAGAACGCGGCAAGCATTTGTCGCTGGCAGAAGTATTCCGTATGGAACTGGTGGCAGCGCTGGCCTGCGCGCAAGGGCATGATTTTGCGGAAGGCATACGGGCGCTGATTATCGACAAGGACCAGAAGCCGCAATGGTTGCCGGGCAGCCTGGCGGAATTTGGGGTACAGGATGGTGCTGCCTACTTCAGCCAGCCATGGGCGGTGGGGCAGCATCCTTTGCGGGATTTGGGTGCGGTTGAGAATGTGCAAAAAAGAGCCGCATAAATATAAAACGAAGCCCCCTACGGGTCGGGTTGCGTCGTAGGTTGGGCTAGGTTTTACCAGCCCAACACTGAGTCTCAACAAACGTATAAGTTATTTAGAGACCGAGTGTTGGGCCGGGCCTCGCTAGGCTGATACCCCGTAGCCTAGCGAGGCCCGGCCCAACCTACGAGCTACGATTTTTTAAATCCCCTCCCCTTCAAGGGGAAGGAGCTAAAACCAAGGAGATCACATCATGTCACACCAACCCAAAATCGCCTTCATCGGCCTCGGCAATATGGGCGCGCCCATGGCACTCAACCTGCTCAAGGCTGATTACCAACTGACCGTTTTCGACCTCTCAGCCAGTGCCCTTAAAACCCTGACAGATGCAGGTGCAAAAGCCGCCAGCGATGCGCAGGCAGCCGTGCAAAGTGCCAACATCGTCATCAGCATGCTACCCGCCAGCCGCCATGTAGAAAGCCTCTACCTCGGTGACACAGGCATTCTGCCGCATATCGCTGATGGCGCACTGATCATCGATTGCAGCACCATCGCCCCGCAATCGGCGCAAAAAGTCGCCCAGGCCGCTGCCGCACGCGGTCTGGCGATGATCGATGCGCCGGTGTCAGGCGGCACCGCCGGTGCAGCCGCAGGCACGCTGAGCTTCATCGTCGGCGGCAGCGCCGCCAATCTGGAACGCGCCCGCCCGCTGCTGGCGGCCATGGGCAAGAACATCTTCCACGCTGGCGACAATGGCGCAGGCCAGACCGCCAAAATCTGCAACAACATGCTGCTCGGCATATTGATGGCAGGCACGGCAGAGGCCCTGGCGCTGGGCGTGGCAAACGGGCTTGATCCCAAAGTATTGTCCGACATCATGAGCAAAAGCTCAGGCCGCAACTGGGCGCTGGAACTCTACAACCCCTACCCCGGCGTGATGGACAATGTACCCGCTTCACGCGGTTACACCGGTGGCTTTGGCACCGACCTGATGTTAAAAGACCTGGGTCTGGCGACAGGGGCCGCACTGGGCAGCAATGCCAGCATCCCGCTGGGTGAAGCAGTACGCAATCTGTATGCTATACATAGCAAGGCGGGCGCGGGCGGGCTGGATTTTTCCAGTATTTTGAATTTGCTCAAACCAGCGGCATAGTCAAACGAAAAGCAAGCGGCATGGGGAGAGCTTGACTGCACAGAATGGACAGGCAACGGTTCACCCCAGCTGCAACACCTGATAGTTATTCCGCCCCGCCTTCTTGGCCAGGTACAGGGCTTCGTCAGCTTTTTTGAGCAATTGTTCGGCGCTGGCCTGGTGTTCGGATGAAATAGATACGCCTATGCTGGTGGTCACCATCAGCGGGCTGCCTTCGATGTCAAACGGCGTGGTCATGGCCTGCACGATCTTGGCGGCGACCGTCTGGGCCTCGCTCTGCATGTTGAGCCCTTCCAGCACGATCACGAATTCATCCCCGGCCAGTCGGCCTGCCATGTCAGTCTGGCGTATGCAATGGCGCAGGCGGCTGGCGAATTCCTTGAGCACTTCATCACCGGCATGGTGGCCCAGGGTATCGTTGATGGACTTGAACTTGTCCACGTCCAGGAACATCACTGCCATCAGGCGGCCGCTGCGTTGCGAGCGGGCGCTGGCCTGTTCCAGCCGTTCATTGATCTGGTTGCGGTTGGGCAGGCCGGTCAGGCTGTCAAACCTGGCCAGGGCCGTCAATTGTTTTTCTACCGCCTTGGCGTCGCTGATATCGTTGATCAGTGAATTGACACCGACCACCTGGCCATGGTCATCATATTGCGGCACATAGGTGGCATGGTAGTGGCCAATCTTGCCGGCGATACTGATCTCGGTTTCGAATTCGGTTTTTTCGCCCGCCATGGCCAGTTTGTAGTGCTCTTCATGCAGGGCTTGCAGTTCGTCTTTCAATAAAGACTGTACAGGCTGGCAGCGTATGTCTGCCAGCGGCCGGTTGAACCACGATTCATACGGGCGATTGACGAACTGGTAACGATTCTGCGCATCGATGAAGCTGACAAAAGCGGGGATATTGTCGGCAATGGTGCGCAACAAGCCCTCGCTGGCCTGCAATTTCAGTTCAGCCTCTTTACGGTCAGAGATGTCGATGACCAGCGAGTAATAACCGACCACCCGGCCCTCGCGGTTGATGTCGGGCACGTAGTCATACTGCAGATGACTGTTGAGGCCGCGTTCTGACGTATAGCGTTCAAACGACATCCGCTCGCCACGCAGGGCACGGCTGATTTTTTCCTGCACGTCGTTGTACGACTCCTCATCAAAGATGTCGCGCACCTGCTTGCCGATGATCTCCGCCGGGTCGACGCCCGGTATCTGCCCGTAATTGCGGTTACAGAAGCGAAAACGCTGGTCAGCATCGACATAGGCGATCATGGCCGGCACGTTGTCGGTGATGGTGCGTATGCGTTTCTCACTGAGGCGCAATTCATCCTGCACACGTTTGAACTCGGTGATGTCTTCCACCAGTACAAAAAAACCGTCCACCATGCCAGATTTGCTGAAGTCCGGCACATAGGTCACCCTGTCCCACTCCCAATGACCATAGCGCTGCACACGCCGCTCAAAGCGCGTCCACTCCCCGTTCAACACCTGGGTGACGTAAGGTTTGGTCTGCTGATAAAACTCCGGCGGTGATATCTGCTTGATGGTCTTGCCGATGGCCTGCTGGGCTGACATGCCAAACAGGTGCTCTATGCGCTTGTTGACGAAGGTGTATCTCTCCTGGTAGTCGATATAGGCGATGAAGGCGGACATATTGTCGGCAATCAGGCGCAATTGCTTATCGCTGGCGGTCAGGGCCTGCTCGGCGTTACGCCGTTTCTTCATCGCGTCATCAAAGGCTTTGGCCAGGTCGCCGATTTCATCCCTGGGGTAGTCATGGTCGGTCCTGACCACATACATATTGACGTCGGCATTATTCACCTTGTCACGCAGTTTTTGCAAAGGCGCCAGCTGCCAGTACATGAACCACCAGACCAGCAACAGCAGCACCAGCAGCAGGGCAATGCTGAGCAGCACAGCGTCCCTGCGCACTTCAGCGACGATGCTGAAGGCCTCGCGGGCCGGATACACACCGGCCACGATCCAGCCAACCGACTTCAGGCGGCGGTAAGACAGGATGGCTCCATCGCGACTGCCGTCGCTGGTGGTGATATTGCCCTCCAGTGCAGCAGTGGCCGGTATCTGGTTTTTATCGGGGAAATCGCGGCTGTTTTTCATGATGCGCTGGTGATCAGGATGCGTCACGAATATGCCGTCACTGGTCTGCACATAAAAATATCCATGTTCACCTATCCGCGCCGTCGCCAGGTCGGCCAGAAAGCTGTCCTGCGTCAGCTCCATGGTACCGACCAGTACCAGCAGGATATTGCCGCGCGTATCAAACACCGGTACGCTGACCACAATCAATGGACGGCCTGAGATTCCGCTCTTCAAGGGGGCAGAAATCACGATCTTTTTCTCTTCTACGGTCTTCTTGAAATAGTCGCGCTTGCCGATATTGAGCTGGCCGCGTGTGGCCGGGTCATCCATATTGGCGATGATGTCGCCGTTGAGATCAAACACGGCCAGATTGT
The DNA here is from genome assembly GCF_022568815.1 of Undibacterium paludis. Lineage (GTDB taxonomy): Bacteria > Pseudomonadota > Gammaproteobacteria > Burkholderiales > Burkholderiaceae_D > Undibacterium. The sequence continues at coordinate 11,348 of NZ_JAKZHX010000022.1, forward strand.
CGAACAAACCTTCGAGGCTGTGATGCTGCGAGAGAAAGCTCTGCACCTGCAGAGCCCCGGTATCGCCAGACCCCAGGTCGCTGGCCAGCCTGATCATGGCGTTTTTCCTGAGCTCGATTTTCTGGTCTATCTCATTGGCGGTATTGGTAATCAGGCTGGACTGGCGTGCGACGACCATTCTTTCCAGGGCGCGCTCAAACACCGATGTCGCCAGCCCATACAGCAAGGCCAGGGACAGCACAAAAAAGATCGCCACCGCCACGGTCAGGCGGGTTTTCAAGGTGACATTACGGATACGGAACAGCGGTGCTGAGGACATATCATTCGTCAAGGTGAATAGCTTCACAATGATCTTAGCATCCGTGTATACCAGAGCAACATATTTTCAGGAATTACCGGCCAGTGAATTGCAAATCAAGGTGTCACCCGGCCTTGTCCCAGCGACAGTTAAAAATTGCCCAGTGGAAAGCGATGCAAAAACGCGACAATGGCGCTGTGGCAGGATGTCATTGGAGGTTCTCAAAGCATGATTTGCGCGGACAGGATACCGGCCACTGTACAGTTCACCAGCAAGCCGTTACGTCAAAACGATCCCGTCGGTGTCGGCCAGCCGGGATTTTTTGCATCGACCAAGCCTGCATATCAATGAACCAGATGCACCCAAAACCGTCATTCCCGCGTGCTTTTAGCGGGAATCCATGTTTGATCAGTCGCACAGACAGCAAGGCGGGCACGGTTGATCAAACATGGATACCCGCCTGCGCGGGTATGACGAATTGGGAAGTACGGCAAGCCCAAGCTTTGGGGGCCGTATTGCGTAAGTCCTGTTGATGTATCCGTGAGTGCTGGTGCGCATGGCGCACCCTAGCAGCAGGAACAGATTACGGCAGATCACTATTCCAGGCAACAGGAGTGAGCACATCTCAACAATTCAGGAAAAACTGCCCAGGCTGTCATCCGTCAATATCGTTGCCGCCGCATCCGTACCCTGCTCCCGCAGAGACTGTACCTGATCAGACGCGCAGTCTGCAGCGGTATCCCTGGTGCGTGGTACATCGTCACAATATGTGCTGTCGTCTGTCACATTGGCTGCGGTATCCGCGACAGCATCCAGGTCATTGATGCTACCCAGATATACCCAGGCGCGATGGTCGTCATACCTGTACGAGTAATAATCGTTGGTACTGACACTGTTTGAAGAATAGTCCGGTTCCGCCGTTGTTGCGCCGCCTTTCAGATAGCGCCTGGCCAGTTCGCGCGTCCTTGCCGCCAGTCGGGTGATGTCTTCTTGCAGGTCTGGCGGTATCACCGCTCCGCTGTCACGCAATCTTTCCAGCGACTGCAACAGGTTCTGGTTGGCAAAGCGCAGTTGCTCCGTTGCTTCTACCAGCTTACGGATAGCGGCAATCTCTTCATCAAGCACTTCAAATCCCTTGCCCTGGTGCCGCTCCAGGTAATAAGCGAGGCGCGTCTTCAGCACCACCAGCGCATGGCCGCTGCCAGAACGGGTGAACAGGCCCAGTATCTTGCGGTTTTCCCTGAAGGTTTCACGCACCAGATCATCAACAAAACCAGGGCATTGCTGTTCCAGCGCCATCAGCGTCGTCGATGAAAAGTCCGGCAGCAGACTCTGCACCTGGCTGTCCACCAGCTGCCTGCGCTGGGCCTGGCGCGGTTCCAGCATTGCATTGCGTGCGGCAAGACTCTCCTTCATTGCCTGTATTGACAGCTTCAGGCCTGCAATGGCCACCTCAAGGTCTGACAGGTTGGGGTCTAGCAAGGCGGCATAATCGTAGTTTTCAGGCATAGCTGACTTTCTCTGTCTGGTCACCATCTTCACGGCGGGATTGGAAATAATCGATAAAATACTGACGCAGGCCCGGCTTGCGCATATCGGCATGCCATGCCAGCGGCTGGCCTGGTTGACTGTGCAGATCAGTCCATGGGTTAAAGCCCAGATCGGTGATCTCATGCATGCGCAAGAAATAGCGACGGTGCTGCGCCTCGCCATGCCAGAGGTGACGGATTTCACCGCGCACCACACCCAGCCTGCCCTGCACCTGCTGATAAAAACGCTGGCCCCAGGCTTGCAGATGCCGTATCTGTGCGCGGTCATGCTTCAAGGCGTTCTGTATGCAAAAGTTATAGTCGCCATAAATCGCATGCGCCATGAAATGATCAGCACTGCCAGAGATCGCCGCCTCATACAGGCCCACACTGTCAAACAGGCTGCGCCGCATGGCCCAACCATAACCGGTATGACCATGCGTATCGTAACGCCCGCTGTCAAGCGACTGCGGCTGCGCCTGCATGGTGGCCGCAAACGACGTCACCCGGTCAGGCTGCGCCCCCACACCGCCATCCTGCTGCAGGCGCAGGCAGCTTTGCCACACCTGCGCTATCGGGTACTGCTGCAATACCGCCACCAGCTCCCTCGCCCAATTGCGGTTATCAAAGACGATATCGCAATCGAGCCAGGCCACATACTTGCAATCCCCCGGCAACCACGACGCCGCCAGGTTCAGCAGCCGCTCTTTCTGCCACAGCAGCGTATCAGAACGCACCTGCAAGACATCAAGCGCCGCTGGCAACTCAAACGCCGCATCACCAAACGCACACTCCACCGTGATGCAGTTCACCCCGGCCAAACGCATCCCCCGCATGAAGACATCATAATTCTGCCGCCGCGTGGCATAGCGGCAGGGGTTGAAGTAAGTGGTGAGGACGACGAGTTCAGACATGGAAACAAGTCAGACGGCTAGTTGAACAAACCGCGATCATAGCAAGCTTTGCGGGTGCCGTCGTCTTGATTTAAACTCAGTATTTCATTTCTTTGAAGTCATTTCTTTGAAGATGCACCTGTTTCAGGCAACACTTGAATGGTCTTAAGGACAAGCTGCCGCCATCACCGTCAACACTACCCATATCGTCAGGCAGGAATACCCCTCAGCCGCCTGACGACACGTCCCTCTGAAGTTTGTCCGCAGTGTGTCGGATTAGAGGCTGTTGCTACATTAAGACCGCTAGGCTAACGCTATGGAAGCCCCCTTGCAAGGGGTGCCCGTTACGTCGGCAGACAATATATTGTCTGCCCCCCGACTACACCGTCGCCGACGCAGGCAGTACTTTAGTACCGGGTTCTACGTTCGGGAGGCGCAACAACGCCAGGTTAATTTCGCAACAGCCTCTTATTACACTTTTCCGCATCAATTCTTGTACTCGCCCGGTTTGGGAGAACTGTTTCGCAAGGATTCGGAAACGCTGACCAGCATACGGCTCGATGGCAGGTCATCGCCCATCAGCAGGCGTTTTGGCGACGGCGATGCGGGGTCGTCAGGCTTCGCGTCTGATGTTGTTGCCTGCTTCAACTTGAGACCGCCGCCTGCCATGTCCTCGAAAGACTGTTTTGACACGGATGTGCTGCGCTGGGATGATTCGAGCCTCTCCAGATTCATCGCATCCGGTTTCATCGCCATGAGTTCGGCACGGTAAGCGACCGGCTTATCTGGATGATCGATTTTCGCATTCGCCACCGGATTCAACAGCTTGGGCGTGTTGTTGCCGTCACTGGTGTCGACATAAGAGAAGGCTTTATGGTCGGCAAACTTGACATTCTGCTTGATCAGGTCCTCCTTCAAACCGATCTGTTTCATGTCAAAATGGACTTCAGGTGCAGCGTATTTTTTGTCGGTTTTTTGATAAAAATCCTGATACGCTTTCTCGCGGTCGCCTGCGACATTCATCGCCCAGCTACCGTAGTAGTTGGTGTAATCGAGATTGCCATGTGCTCCAAGCCTGGAGACGTCTGGAGCCTTGTTAAAGTAATATTCACCCATCGCGGCGACATTGTCCTTCGAGTAAGGCATGGTCATGTCGGCATTGAGCGTCAGGCCCGGTTTCATCGTATAGGTATAATTCGCGGCGTCGCCGGTTACGGTGATGAAATCATCCATGCGTCCTGGGGCGGTTTTGTAGATGTCCTTGAGTGTCGCGTCGGGGTTCGCTTTTTTGGCTTGCGAGACTATCGCATTGAAGCCGCCGATATGGGCGGACGCCTCGTCTTTACGTGACGCCTCGATAAAATCCCCAGTCAGCTTGGTATAGTCGTGCGGCCCCGCCTTGTTCTTTGCCACAGTCTCGACGCCGTCAAGGAAATCCTTTGTCGTTTTCTTGGTCTCCGCAGCATTGAAGGAATGCTGGATTTCATGTCCCATCACAAAAACCAGCTCGCCCTTTTTCTGTGCTTTCGTGTTGGCTTCCTTGAGCACGTCCATCGGTAAATTGATGGCTTTTGCGCCAGATTCATACGAACCACCCATGCCGGAATTGGGCGGCAGTGCCTTGAAATTGGTCAAAAAACCTTTATCGACCGAGTCGAGGATGCGCTTCTTCAAATCGGGCGAGTCGTCCAGGATTTTACGCAAATCCTCGCCAGGATTATTATCCGCAGTCTTATTGGTATCACCAAATTTCTTGAGGATTTTATCGAGCTTTTCTTCAGGAGTCGGCGGTACGGCCTTGGCTTTGTTGTCTGGTAATGGCATAAATCGCCTCTCTTAGATGTCGATGACTATCATGGAGACGCAATCGTGGTTCACCTTGTCTCTGTTTTCACCACGAATGGAAATCTGGAGCGAGACTTTGCCACGCGTGAAATACCAGTAAATGAGCCGGTTGTGTTCGCCATAGTAAGGTCTGGCCTGAAAACCTAGTTCCGTCAACCGTTTTGAATAGGCATCAAAATCGACTTGGCAAATCGGCGTCATACTGGCGGAACTGTGGGTCTGATCGTCGAACGAAAATATAAGATTGCTGGGTTCGCCTTCTTTGACGCCCGCAGTCACCATGATTCTAACGGACCAGGTATCGGTAATTTTTGCACCCGCTGCATATTCGTTTGGATTTTTCGAGTCCACATACACCTTCAGACCTGTTGCAATTTCCAAATTTTTTGCTGAAATATCGTCAGGTGTTTTGAGATTGCCGATCAGATCAAGCATGCGGTGGCTGATTTCTTCGGCAGTCATCCGGGGAGCGGCAGGCGTTGTGTTGTTCTGTGTGGTTTCCATAAGCGGCTTGTTGGCATGAGAAGTGGAAGAAGAGGCCGTATCCGAAGAGTGCTGCGCCGGTACATCATGGCTTTGCGCGCAGGCAGTCGTCAATACCGTCAATAGCAGCGACGACAAGACCATGCGGATAGCGTTGCTACTGCGACGCTTGATGCAGCGACTGAGCGGCTCCACGTTTGAGAAAGTGGAAGATGATGCAGTCTTGCGTTTGTTGTCTGGTAAAGGCATAGAGTTTTCCTCTTAAATACTGAGGTCTATCGAAGAGACGCACTTGTGAGTCGCCTTTTCGCTGTTTTCACCGCGAATGTACATGAGGAAATTAACCTTATCTCGCGAAAATCTCCAGTAAATTTGGCGGCCATGTTCGCCATAGCCAGGTTTGGATTCAAAGCCGAGTTCCGTCAGCCGTTTCGCATAGGCGTCAAAATCGACTTGGCAGATTTCCGTCATACTGGCGGAACTATGAGTCTGGTCATCGAACGAGAATAGCAGGCGGCTTCGTTCGCCTTCTTTAACACCCAAGATAACCGTAACGTTAAAGAACCAGGTATCGGTAATTTTTGCACCTGTCCCATATTCATTGGCATTTTTTTCATCCCGGTAAACCTTGAGGCCGAAGGCGGCTTCCAGGTTTTTGAAAGAAATATCGTCAGGTGTTTTGAGTTTGCCAATCAGATCGAGGATGCGATGGCTGGCTTCCTCAGCACTCATGTGCGGTATAACGCGCGTTGTGTTGTTCTGAGTGGTTTCCATAAGCAGCTTGTTGGCATGAGAGGTAGAAGATGAGGCCGTATCCGAAGGGTGCTGCGCCGGTAAATCATGGCTTTGCGCGCAGGCAGTCGTCAGTACCGTCAATAGCAGCGACGACAAGACCATACGGATAGCACTGCTATTGCGACGCCTGAGCGGCCCTGCGTTTGGGAAAGTGGGAGATGATGCGGCAATTTTTTTTGATGGCACTACCAGATCCTTTCAAAAGTCTGGGGCTAAGGTAAATTGCCCCAAAACGTAGCAGCCGTTCATCGTGCTGCTTAAGTGACGATGTCAGTGACAGCGGCCAAAGATACCACCCGGTTTTACACCGTGCCATCATCCCGGCACGAGGCCGATTGTCCCGATTGCGCAGTTATTCCACAGTAAGTCAAATTAATATTATACTATTATTGTTGTATACTTCAATGAACTCCTGAGCCTGCATCATACCGCAGGCGTCATTTGTCGAGATGTTCCCAATCCGCTCATCTGGCGTGATTTCAGTGGGGGGTTATCGTAGTCGTGTTTATAGTGTTTATCTAAGCGCGCACTATTTCATTTCTTCACGATGGGGATAGAATCCGCAAGGATACAACGGCCCTGAGCAAAAGTTGCTATCAAACCGTACGGCACCGCATTTCAGACCATGCAGATGCAGATTGTTGTTCCAGTCAGTGCAGTCAAGGTCTGATCACGCCCGCAGTAGCACTCAGCAGTTTTGCGAAAGCACAGAAAACCAGGCCCTGAAGCCCTGGTCAATATTCTATGTGCTGAAGCAAACCAGCGCTATTCCAGGTATCAATCATGCACTGGAATATCAATTTGCCACGCTCACTCAGATACAGCCCTTCACCCTTCTTGCCATAATCTGCGCGATAAATTTCCAGATAGCGCGCTGCGCAGGCACGCTGCGCCTGATTCAGCGCATTGTATAAATCCACCCGGCCATGCGGAAAAACAGACCATGAACCATCGTAAGTCAATTCACTATCGATTTCGTCAAAATCAGCCACATCAGGATCAAGCGGCAAAAACAAGGCAGCGGCCACTTCGTAAGGATAATCATGACTTTCGCCACCATAATACAGAGAGAGTGCACCCAGCTTTAAAAACGCAGGCAGGTAATACACCGATGCAATCATGGGGAACAATTGCAGGTTATGCGACAGGCTGCAATCCAGGCGACGCAGGCTGAACCCGGGCATTTCTCGCCAGTTATATTCAGCAAAAATTTCCTGCGCCTCGATCCCTATCCTGTCGCGCGGCCAGGCAAATTGGGGTCGCTCCAAAGGGAAGGCTGCATTGAGTTGCTTTTCAAAATTGACGTAGTCGGTAAAAGTCATTTTTTCATTCTTTGTTGATTTTCAAAAACTGCCGCCTGCATTGCACACCAGCACCGTTCGTCATCAAGTAGCCAAAAGCAAGGTGATATTGCAAGTGAATACCCAATGGTGATACTTAATTCGACAATAGCATTAAAATAATAACAATTGTTTTATATCAAGTTTTTTGCACTAATTTACAAAAAGTGTTTTCTTGCAATATAATGCAGCAACATTTTTAATCTCCACCCTTCCCCCTTTTTTTGCATATTACAAATCGTGTGACATCACGCGATGCAGTCTTTTTCTTGCAAAAAAAATACCCCAACCCCTGTTCAAGCCACTCTTTATGATTTTAAATAAACGCGTCCCCCCCAAGAGACTGTTACGCAAAATACCCTATTTTTTCCTGGCGTTTGCTTCGTTTCAACAATCTGCAATGGCAGATACTCAGGCCAAATCGCCCATTCCTGCTACACATAAGATCGTTGCCTGGACTGGAGTGACTGGAAGAACTAGCTCTCCGGGAGAAACTTGTGCCCAATATCAAGCAATAAACACTGCGGCGTCACCCATTTGGGGTTGGCGTCTCTCTCGAGTAATACCAAATGCAGGCAGCCGTCCAGATGCTGAGGTCTATGATTGTTATTACAAATATACCTATACTGACGGTCATACAGCTGAAGTGGCATTCATCTCTACGGAAGCAATTTATGAATGGCGCTGCTCAAGCCCTTATACCCTGGCCGGCAATCAATGTGTTCTTCCACCCAAGAAAGAGCAGTGCCCAAAAACAAACGCAGGTAATCCAATTGACTTTTCGACAGGAACAAAAGAACAGGCAGAGACTGATTATAAAAGTGTTGATGGCGAACTGGAATTTGTACGCTACTACCGCAGTGACAGCGTAACGCAAAACGTCGGCAATACAACTGTCACAGTACCAGCTCCCGGTTTTGGCTGGCAGCATAATTTCCATCGGGCTCTGGTCTTGCATACGGCAGCCCCGGTCGTAACGATATCCCGTCATAACGGCACAGTCTATGCGTTTACCTTGTCCAATGGCGTCTGGACGGGGGACGCTGACGACAATGCCAGATTACAGCAACTGACTGATGCTGACGGCAAACTGACTGGCTGGGTCTATACCTCATCCATGAACTATACCGAGACCTATGACGCCGATGGCCGTCTGACGTCAGTAAAAACCCGCGCCGGCGCCCTGCAAACATTGACCTATGACGACACAACCAAATTGCTGACGCGTGTAGTTGATTCATTTGGCCGACAGTTGCAGTTTGCTTATGACGACCAGTCACGCCTCAAGCAATTGACCACGCCAGATAGCAGAACTTACACCTATGCCTACGACACCAATGGCAACCTGGCGTCGGTAACCTACCCTGACACCAAGACCCGTAGCTATGTCTATGAAAACGCCAGCTTCCCCCATGCATTGACAGGGATCATTGACGAAAACGGCGCCCGCTTTGCCACCTGGAAGTACGATACACAAGGTCGGGGTTTCTCAAGCGAACATGCCGCTGGCATTGATAAGTACACCATCGACTACAGTGTTGGCGCCTATGGCAGAAACGTCACTGATCCGCTTGGTGCAACGAGGTCTTATACACTTTCACCACTGCTCGATACGGTTAAAATTCTTTACATCAATCAGCCCGGTGGTTCTGGCTGCAATGCTTCATTCAGCGGGCTCACTTATGATGGCAACGGCAATATAAAAAGCGGGACTGATTTCAACGGCAATGCAACGAACTATACCTATGACCTGACACGCAACCTGGAGACCAAACGTGTTATCGCCAATGGCACTGCCCAGGCGCAAACCGTGTCGACCATCTGGCATCCGACACTGAATATACCAACTCAGGTCAATGAACCTTTGTTGCGAACTACGTATACTCATGACACCAACGGCAATATCCTGACAAAAACCTTGCAGGCAACCAGCGATGCAGATGGTAGCCAGGGTGCCAATGCCAGCCCTGTTGGCAGCCCCCGTGTCTGGACTTATACCTACAATAATCTGGGGCAAGTGCTGACTTTTACAGGCCCACGTACTGACGTGGTCAATAAAATGACCAACACTTACGATGCACAGGGCAACCTGATCAGTACGAGTAATGGCGCTGGTCACGTGACAACGCTGACAAATTATGATGCCAATGGCAGACCAGGCCAGACCACCGACCCGAATGGTGTCGTCACCACATACACTTACACAGAGCGCGGCTGGTTAAAACAACGCGTCGTCACCGCGGGCGGTATATCTGAAACCACAACCTATGATTATGACGGTGTAGGCCAGATGACCAAGGTGACACTGCCAGACAACAGCAGCATTAATTACACCTATGACGACGCCCACAGGCTCACAAAAGTCAGTGACAGCCTGGGCAACAGTATCAACTACACCCTCGACAACATCGGCAACCGCATTAACGAAACCGTGACAGATGGTGGCGGCAATCTGAAACGCCAGGTCACCCGTATCTATGACGCGCTGAACCGTCTGCAACAAGTCACAGGGGCAGCACAATGAACTATTCTATGAAACAGACATTCCGCAACACCCTGCTGGCCGTGGCCATCACTGCCCTGTTTGCCCAGGCACAAGCACAATCGACTGTGTACCAATATGAATATGATGCGGGTGGAAATCTCACCAAAATCACCAACGGCAATAATGCCGTCACGCGCCAAAAGTACGATGCGCTAAACCGCCTGCAAACACAGACAGACGCCAATAACCAGGTCACCAGTTTTGAGTACGATGGCCAAAACCACCTCACCAAAGTGACGGATGCACGCAACCTGAGCACTCTTTACACAGTGGACGGTCTTGGCAATCAGCTCGGTTTGAATAGTCCCGACACCGGTGTGACCACAACAACGGTAGACGCCGCTGGCAATGTATTGACTAAAACCGATGCCAAAGGCCAGACCACCAGCTATGCCTATGATGTGATTGACCGCATCATCCGTATCAGCTATAGCGATGGCAATGTCGCCACTTACACCTATGACCAGGGTGCCAACGCCAAAGGCCGGCTGACACAGATCAGCGACAACAATGGCAGCATCGCTTACACCTATGATGAACGTGGCCGCATCCTGACAGAGACGCGCACCATCGCTGGCACAAACAACGTGACAGCCTACCAGTATGACAATGCAGGCCGCCTGAGCAAGCTCACCTACCCCAATGGCCGCCAGATCAGCTACACCCGCGATGCCTTGGGCCGCATTACCCAGATCGACACCAGCAAAGACGGTATTACAACGACCATCCTGAGCCAGGCTACCTATCGCCCGTTTGGCAGCATACAAAGCTATCGCAATAGTGCCGGCCAAACCAATAGTCGTGGCTTCGACAATGAAGAACGTATCGCCAGCTTCACGCTCAATGACAAGGTGCAAGCCGTCACCTATGATGCTGCCAGCCGTATCACAGCGATTAATGAAACCAATAACCCTGCCCGTCAGGCAGGCTATGGCTATGACAACCTGGACCGTCTGACCAGCTACACGACACCGCAAACCAGCCAGAGCTTCACGTATGACGCTGTCGGCAACCGCAATACCAAAACCAATGGCGCGGCCAACACCAGCTATACCTATGCCGCCAACAGCAACCGCCTGACCCAGGTCAGCGACAGCCAGAGCACGGCTATCGCCATGGACGCCAACGGCAGCACGACCAATAACGGCAAGGCGCAATTCAACTATGACGCCCGTGGCCGCATGGTTTCCGTCGTAACCAGCATAGGCACGGTGCAGTACCTGATTAACGCCCTGGGCCAGCGCGTACAAAAGAGCGTGCCCGCCAATGGCGGCAACCCGGCGACCAGTACCATCTACCACTACGACCTGAATGGGAAAATCATCAGTGAGCGCAGCGGACAAAATGGCGTGGATTATATCTACCTCGATAACCTGCTGGTCGCCGTGATCAAGTAAGTCTGCATTCAAAGCACACAGACAAAACACGGATTAAACCCATTACGAAAACCGCCATCAGATCACCCACGAGAGCAGGTCTGATGGCAAGGGAGAGAAATTTGTTTCAACCAAGATCAAACATCATCGCGACCAGCGTCGCCCTGATCTGCCTGACTGGCCTCGCCATCAGCAGCCCGGCCTTCGCCGTCGCACCCACAGTCAGTTTGACCGCACCGGCAGCCAATGCCCGCTATGGCGCACCGGCAGCCATTACCCTGACAGCCAGCGCCGTTAACAGCGGCGACACCATCAGCAAGGTCGAGTTCTACCAGGGCGCGACCCTGATTGGTACCGTCACCAGCGCACCGTATACCTACAACTGGAGCAATGTCGCGACAGGTAGCTACAGCCTCACCGCCAAAGCCACCAACAGCCATAATGAAAGCAAGACTTCGGCTGCTGTTGCCGTTGTCGTCAACAATGCCCCGACAGTCAGCCTCACCGCCCCGGCTGCCAATACCAGTGTGGCTGGCAAAGCCAGCATCACCATCACCGCCAATGCCAGCGATGCCGACGGCAGCATCAGCAAAGTCGAGTTCTACAATGGCGCCACCCTGCTGGGCAGCGACACCACTGCACCGTACAGCTATAGCTGGACCAATGTCGCACCAGGCACGTACAGCATCACCGCCAAGGCGACTGACAACCTCAGCGGCACAACGACCAGCAGCCCGGTCAGCGTCACGGTCACTAACCCGATCACGGTCAACCTGACTGCACCGGCCAATAATGCCAGTGTGACAGTGGGCACACCGATTGCCATCACAGCGACAGCGGCAGACAGCAAGGGCAGCATCTCAAAGGTTGAGTTCTACAATGGCACCACCTTACTGGGCAGTGCAACCGCCAGCCCCTACAGCTACAACTGGACCAATGCAGCAGTGGGCACTTATAGCCTTACCGCCAAAGTGACTGACAGCCAGAGCCTGACGCAGACCAGTACGGCTGTCAGTGTGCAGGTCAAGGCGGCAGCAACGACACCGCCCACCGTCAACCTAACACCCGCAGTCAAACAAGGCACACAGACTGCACCAGCCAATGGCAGTTTCGTTGCCCCGGCAGGCATCAGCCTGACAGCGACAGCCACGCCGGCATCCGGCAGTACGATTAGCAAGGTGGAGTTTTACCAGGGTGCAACGCTGATCGGCACCGCCACCGCACCAACGATAGCGAACGGCAACAACTACAGCGTCAACTGGAACAATGTCACTGCCAACAGCTACAGCATCACTGCCAAGGCAACCGACAACAAAAACGCCACGGCCACCACCGCGCCAGTCACGGTCAACGTCATCAACAACACGCCGCCAACAGTAAGCCTGACAGCCAATCCTGCCAACGCTACCGCACCGGCAACCATCATCTTGAATGCCACTGCGGCAGACAGCGATGGCACGATCACGCAGGTAGAATTTTTGAATGGCACGAACAGTATTGCAACAGTTACACAGGCACCGTATACCAGCAACTGGGCGAATGTGACACAGGGCAATTACAGCCTGACGGCCAAGGCCACAGACAACCTGGGGGCAACCACGACCTCAGCAGTTGTGCCGGTGATAGTGGCAGCATACCAACCCAAAGTGTATGACGTTAGTAACGACCAATTGGGTACACCACGTGTCGTCACTGATAGCACAGGAACTGAAGTATGGCGCTGGGATTCAGCCCCGTTTGGGGAAACACTTGCGAATGAGCAACCTGCGAGTCAGCAAACCAGGTTCAACTTTAACATGCGTTTTCCGGGGCAATATTTTGATCAAGAGACCAATCTGCACTATAACTACTTTAGAGATTACGATCCGCAGGCAGGCAGGTATGTCCAAAGTGACCCCATTGGGTTGAGGGGTGGAATAAATACCTATGCATACGTTAGCGGAGATCCTGTCACTAAAGTCGACCCGAGAGGACTACAAGATGGCCCAGGAATTCGCACTTACTTAAGACCTGATATGCTGCGACAAGAGGAAAAAGAGATAGAACAGAGTAAGCAGGGTAAGCAATGTAAGTGTAAAAAACCAGAATTCGGCGGGTACGCACAGGGCGGAGTTGGTGCATCTGGTCATTTCGTTATGGCAGGTGCAAGCGCAAGTTATAGTGCAGCAATTAGTACAAGTGGTCAAATTTGCAAAATCAAAACCATTTGTGTCAGGATTGGACCTGGAATGTACGCTGGTGCCGGTGGTAGTGTGGGTGCCGGAGCAGTAATGGGCGATACCGACTCTTTGGGTGGACTAAGTATTGGAGTAGGAGCAGACATAGGATTTGGTGTATCTGTAGGTGGGCAAGCTACTGTTGGATTCAATAAAGATTGGAGTGTAAGCTCGGCAGGTGGCGCCAAAGGAAAGGGCGGCGGCGGGTACGGTGTTAATATTGGCGTAGATTTTTGTTATTCATTTCCAGTTTGCCAGGAATGCAAAGAATGAAAGCACATTGGCGCGGTACAATTTTAATTTTGATTTGCTTATTAGGATACAACATAGTGTCAGATAATGACATTTTCAGTGACTACGACACTCGACAGATTTTTCTCTGTTTGTTTGTACTCGGAGCAATAGCTGGTGGAGTAGTATCAGTCGTTGATTCAATAGCTGAGATGCGATCACACAAGCGTCGCAATGACACGGATAAAGATGACTCCAACTAAAGTCCGATTGCTGTAAAAGCATTGAGCTTTGTTGTTGTTTTAATTTTGGAAAGCGTCAAATAGCTTTGTACTGAAATGCTTTCAATTTAAGCCACTCGTACCCTGTCGGATACGAGTGGCTTTTTATTGTGCGTCATGCCAGTTGATCCCGACACCTCACACACGAGCAGTATCAGATACAGCGTCGTCAACACCACCCGTGTTTGTTGTTACCTGCTACTCCGCAAACCTGTACCTGACCATATACCGATTCGCCGCCATGTCGCAGGGTTGGCCGGCGACGCTGTTGGGGATCAGGCCGAAGTAGATGTCGTACTGGTTGCCGCCTACTGCCTGTACACCGGGGGCGACGGTGCCGCAGTACGGTGCGCCAGCGTTCAGGATGATGGCTTGCGGGACTGACTGGGTAAAGTCAGTGTTGTTCTGCGAAGTGACCTTGTAGATGTTGGCGGTCGTTGTGTAGGCTTCGCCACTGGGGTAATGGCCGGCGTTATACACATTGGCAAACAGGTGCCACTGGTTATTGAAGTAGCGTACTTCAGGGTTGGCGACTGTCGCACCGGGGACGTTGAGAACTGTCTTGTAGTTTGTCGATGCTGCCCGCCTCTCGCCAGTGACGCTCACCATTTTGACCTTGCCTTTTTCTGGCTCGTTCCTGTCGTCAAAATAGACCTTCCAGTACGTGCCGTCAGGCTGCGGGTCGAAGATGGCGGAAGGTTCGGATGCGGCGACGGTCGGGCCAGAGATCAGGGCTTGCGGATAAAACCAGTTGATGCCGTCGGCCGACACCATGGACCATATTTCATTGCCAGTTTGTACGTCACAAAGATTGGGGCTGCACATGGTAAAAAACATGGTGTACTGGACCAGCCCGTTGGCGGCGTTAAGATGCCTGGTCACGGACGGGTCGGTGACGTGGTTGATGTACACATTCCTGAAGGCGTTGCCGTCGGTCACAAAGCCGCTCTGGTTGGCCGTGAAGGTGGTCCCGACATTATTGTTGGGTGCACCCAGGTAGACAAAAGAAAAAGCACCGGGGCTGCCTGGGGTGACGATGGTGTAGCGCTGGCCCTGGATGAACTGTCCAGAGAATGTATTGGGGCCGGGGTGCAGCATCATCGCCAGCCTGTTCGGAGTCAGCACGGGGATGGGGGCGCTCCAGTTGACGTTGTCGGTTGATTCGCGATAATAAATCGTATCTTCCATATTGGTGCTACTGTCTTGCCAGGCGCTGTGCCACATTTTGTATTTGCCATCGACCAGTATGGTGGCGCCATAGACATTGGTGCCGGGAAACACGATTTGCCCGTCTACATAGGTGTCTGATCTGGCCGGCATGGACATCATCAGCGCCAGCATTGCCAGCAGACAGGTCAGCCAGCCTGTCAGGGTGCTTTTGTATTGTTTCAGTTCTGGATGTAATTTCAAATTCAGTCTCGCATTGACTCTCATACTTTTCTCCGGCAAATGATCAAATGAAAAAACCTGGTGATGCGGCGAGGGCGGCAAAGAGCGGATAATATTTGCCCTGCCGTGCAGATGCTTCAGTGCAGGTACTTCAATAGCAATACGTCGATGTTGATCTGTAAAAGGAAGGATGTGGAAAACAAGCTAACCTGCCTGGGATGTCTGGTTAGTACGCCTGCTGTGTTCGTGACGACGTTATGCGTCGCAGGACACTTGGTATTTATACCATACTTATAATGGCAAAATAGCCATTACCACCATAATATTTTTACATGTAGTGGCGATGCACCCTGTGCTGCTGCGGCCGCTATACTATAAAACCCGCCACGAGCCTGTACACCATGCGCCTGCAAATCCTGTCTGACCTGCATCTTGATATCTGGGGTGACAGCGTCCCTATTTATGACACCTCCATCAGCAAACCCGATGCCGTGGTGCTGGCCGGTGATATCCACAAGGGTGACAAGGCGGTGGCCTGGGCGGAGCGGCAGTTTGCCGGCATCCCTGTGCTGTATGTGCATGGCAATCATGAAGCCTATGGCAAAAACCTGGAAGACATGCAGGCAGACATTGCACGTGCCTGCAAGGCCAGCAGCAATGTGCATTTTCTCGATAGCGGTGAATTCAAGCTTGGTGACATACGCTTTGTCGGCGCAACGCTGTGGACAGATTTTTGCCTGTTCGGCGAAGAGCAACGCTACCTTGCCATGCAGGAAGCGGCAGAGGTGATGGCCGACTATGAACGCATCTGCCTGGCCAGTGATGGCTATCGCAAATTGCAACCGGCGGACACGGCGCTGATGCACGCCCGGCAAAAGTCCTGGCTGTGCAAGCAACTCGACAGCCCATTCCATGGCAAGACTGTGGTCATCACGCACATGGCCCCGTCCATGCAGTCTGTTGCACTGCGTTATGCCGAGGATTTGAGTTCCGCCGCCTTTGCCTCCAACCTGGAACAGCTGGCCGCCAGGGCTGACCTGTGGATACACGGCCACATGCATGACAGTTTTGATTACCGGCTCGGCACATGCCGCGTGATCTGCAACCCTTGCGGTTATCCCCTGCGCAATGGCAGGATGGAAAACGCCAGCTTTGATCCCAATCTGGTGGTGACGCTGTAGTAACCTATGTAGGACAACAAGTAGGGAAAACAAGCCCGTAAAACCCATTTGCAACATGCCCGCGCATATCCAAAGCAAAGCCTGCAGACTGATGCGATAATAAACGTGCAGGGCTTTTTTATCACTAGGTGGCGTACATGGACTTCGACTGGCATAGCGATCCCATCACAAGAGAAACAGAAGTCGACCTCAATTACAGGAACACGCAAAACGTGCGGCGCTTCCTGCTTGAGCATTGCGGTGAAGACTTCAAGTTTGACCAGGAGTTCATGGCCTGGATACGTGACGACAGCTATAAGACCATGGGTGACGTTGCCGATGAATGGCTGAGGCGGCAGGCTGAAGACTGATCCCCCGCCCGTCTTCTGACACGGGTGATGCCGTGACGCCGTCACCCGGACATGAAACGCAACGCCCTCCCGAGCAAGCAGCAAAAAACCCGGCTAAAAAACCGGGTTTCCCTGAGATCATTCAGCTATGCCTGAATGACAGGCAAGGCTATCTTGTCGCTCTCACCCCTGCCACAGCTTGAATTCTATGCCGTTCTGTATCGTGCCGATCACCTGTGCCTGGTTTTCGGTACTTTCACAGAAGCTGGCCAGTGCGCCCGCTGCGGTGATTTTGCCTGTGCTTAATTGATTGTTCCAGTAATCAAAACCGGCCTGGTCAGGTGCGCGGTGCAATACGTTTTGATAGAAGTTGGTGATCAGGGTCGTGGTCGATGGATTGGCGCCATACAGCTTCTGGAATTCTGGTGACTGGAAGAAACCGGCCGCCACGGTGGTCAGGCTGGAGCCTTTATCCATGTCCTTGATCCAGTAACCAAGACCTTCGAGATCAGGCTTGCGGCCAAAGGCTGCCTGGTACAGGCGGTAGGCCTGGCCAGCGGTGCCATTGATATCCAGGGCGACGCTCTTGTCGGCAAATTGCAGGCGCTCTACATTGACCAGGCTGTCGACGTCGCCGCTGGCGTTGACGCGCACCTGATAGCCGCCACCTGTCTTGCTGACGTTAAACCCGGCTGCAACGCCGTTGAAAATGGCGGTATCCATGCCGGTGCCGCCGTCAATATTGTGGTTGCCCGTGCCAACATTGATCGCGTCATTACCGCTGCCGGCGTTGACGTGCAGGCGGCCACCGCCGCCGTTGATGGTGATCAGGTCTGCCCCGGCGCCAGAGGCGATCAGGTAGTCTGAATACAAGGTCGACGGCAAATCGACATTGATGACATCGGCGTCGCCAAACAGTGATTCATTGGCCAGCAGCTTTTCATCGATGACCTGGTTGGCGGCTATCGGTGCAGATACACCGCTGATGCGCATATAGCTGCCATCGCGGTATTCGGTGGAGGTGGCTGTCATCGTGCCGGTCACGACTGACTTGGACAGGCCCTGGCCTATCGACAGAGTGTTGCCAGACAAGCTGAAGTTACCATCTATGCTGCTGGAAGTCATGAACTTGTCTGCCGTCGTCGAAATACGGGTGACGGTGCCGCTGCTGTTGCCGCTGGTATCCCCCTTGATGGACCCCTGCACGGTGATCGCCACGTTACCGACAACCGGGTCATAGGACGGGCTGTTGGTCGGCAACAGAGTAGAGACAAAAAAGCTCGATGCCTGTACACCGGTACTGTTGATGGACAAGGTGTTGTTGCCGCTGATGCTGTAGTCAAAGCTGAAACGGCCTGTCTCGGTGATGGACATGAAGCCGTTCTTGTACATCTGCACGCTGGTCGCGGTGGCAGAACCTTGCGTGGCGTTCGGGTTATCCAGCACCACGCCGTTATAGATCATCGTGGCGCCATCAGGAAAGCCGAACTGCACCCGGCTGCCGCTGAAGTCAAACGAGGAATAATACTGGTGATCTTTGGACCAGGCCGCACCGAGCTTGGCAAAGGCATCAAACAAGCTGCCCAGTGAACCATTAGTGGGGGGATTTTTTTGTGCGCTCTGGTAATTGGTGTTGATGACGTTTTGTGACTGTTTGATATTGATGGTTGCCATAAGGAAGATATATTTGTGTGCTGACTGGGGTGGTAATAAGGCGATTACTGTTTTGGTGACCAGGCTACCGACACTGCGCCCCGGTCTGCCGGTATTGACTGCTTTTAATAACGGAATACCCTGCCGGATGCATTCAGTAATGGGTTAATTAAACGCAAATAAACGCAAAAATATTTACGCGGCGATTGTAACAGACTGTTTCATGCCATTTATGACAACACTGGTTTGTCAACTTATTTAACAATTACAGAAATACAGCTGTTGGATGCCACTCTGGCTATCGTAGAAGGCACAATGCTTGCTTGTTAGCATTAAAAGCAGATTAATAACAAATTTAGTTGCAATTTCAATAATGATCATTTATATTTTTAGAATAACAATCTAGCAAATATATTTTCATTTTCCCCTGAGCCTTGAGGTCTCGGCTGACAATTTCCTGGAGTAGGCATGAAAGAACTGCGTATCCTGTTGACCATACTGGTGTTATTCACCCTGTCGGCCTGTGAAGGGAGCTGGTCCAGTCCGCGTTATCAACTAGTGACGGCGTCGGACGGCAAGGTCTATAGAATCGACTCGCAATCGGGCACGGTGCACTATGTCACCGCTGAAAAAATGCAAGCCCTCAATGACGGCCTGCCCACCCTGCATGTGGGCGAGTATTACCAGATGGCAGACGCCGACGGCAACAGCAAATACCTGAAGTATCTGGGCAATGCGCAGTTTGAAAAAAGCCCCGCCACGACCCAGAAGCAATAAATCAATTTAAGAACCTGTTCACGATCTTACTGCGCGGGCGTGATCGAGGTTCATGCGCTGCTCAACATGCTCATGTACTCAAGTACATTCCGCTTTTTGCGCTGCGCTTTTGTTACACCTACCCCGCTGACATCCGCGCAGTAAGATCGTAAACAGGTTCTAACACCGGCGGCCAGTTATGCGCCTCTGCCTGACCATGCTGACACCAGGCATACAGGGCGTCATACATCACCATGCCATGGCTGAGCATCTCATGGTCATCGGCAAAATTACGCGACAGGCCCAGCGACAGGGCATACAGGCCGGCGGACTGCGGCGTCAGGTCCAGGCGGCTGGTGTCAGCACCGCGCACGATGTTGGCCAGCATGGCCAGTGCAGGGTCGGTCAGTGCATATTTCTCCAGGAAAGCATCAAAGCTGCATAAGTCACCGACATGGCTCAATTCCACACCGGGGATGTCATAGGGCACGGCGCCCGTCTCGGCGGCAATGCGCATGATGTCGGCATGCGGTACATACAAAAACTCTGCATCGGCATCTATGAAATGGCGTATCAGCCAGGGGCAGGCAATACGGTCTATCTTGGGTCGTTCACGGGTAATCCATTGCATGATCAGTTCCTCCTGTCGGCACATCACGGCCTTGCACCGGTATCACCAGACAAGGCCTCAATCAATCGTTCGTCATCAAGTCAATCAGATTTCAGTTTGGCGCACCATGTCCGCCATATCCACCATCATAAGCAGCGCCACGTTTGGCCAGCATGCCGCCAGCCCGTTTGTAGGCCTCAATGCCCCCTTCCAGATAACGGGCGGCAACCCCGGCCTCGGCGAGTGCCCTGGCGCAATTGACGCCCACCTCAGCACCCTTGATGCAATACACGACCACATTCTGCTGCCCCGTCAAGGCACTGGCCCAGCCACTGACCTGTTCAGGGTCGAGCCAGACTGCACCGACGATCTGATGCGTATCAGCCTCAAAGGCCGGGCGCTTGCGCACATCAATGAGTGCCGGCGGGCAGGCCGAACTCAGTTCACGCATGAGCTGGTCAACGCTGACGATGGACGAATCCAGGGACGCACCTGCGGACAAAGCTGTATTTGTATTCATGACACTTCCTTCAATGTAATAAGGGGTAAATCAACAATCCCAGAATCGCTGCGGCCGCAACAAGCAAGGGTTCCTGCAATTTCTTGAATTTCCATAAGAGGGCGATGCTGACGATGGCAATGACAGCCGTCGGCACGTCGAGTATCGAACGCCTGGCGATGACCAGCACGGAACCGGCAATGGCCCCTATCGCCGCTGCGGTAATGCCATCAACAAAGGCCACCACGCCGGGCAGCTTGCCGTACTTCTTGAAATACGGCGCCGGGATGACCGTGAACAGATAGCAGGGCAAAAACGTCGCCAGCGCCGCCACACAGGCGCCCGGCAAACCCGCCACCAGGTAACCGATGAAACCGACCGTAATCACCACCGGCCCCGGCGTGATCATCGCCACCGCAACGGCATCGACAAACTGCTTGTCGTTCAACCAGTGATGCTCGGTCACCACGCCGCCATACAGAAAGGGCACAATCGCCAGGCCAGAACCAAACACAAACGCCCCGGCCTTGGCAAAGAAAATGCCGATCTGCATCAGCAGCGATGCATCCTGCGCACCCAGCAGGCTACCCAGCACAGGGATTTGCGCCAGCGCCAGGCTGGGCGCATTGCCCCGGCCACCACGCAGCCATGTTGGCGGTGCCCGCAACAACCAGACCAGCACACCGGCGGCGATGAACAGCCAGGCGATTTCTGTCTCTGTCACAAAGGTCAGCGCGGCCAGCAGCAGGTAAATCGCCCACAGCAATTTGTCCTTGCCTATGCTTTTTTGCGTGAGCTTTTTTGTGCTCATGACGATGATGCCGACCACTGCCGCACCGACGCCATAAAACACCGATTGCATCCAGACCAGTCCGCCATAACTGACATAGGCCCAGCCCAGCAATACCACCATAAAAAATGACGGCAGCACAAAGGCAATACCAGCCAGCGTAGCCCCGGCAATACGGTAATGGACATAGCCCAGGTAGATGCCAAGCTGCGCCGCCAGCGGCCCCGGCGCCAGTTGCGCCAGCGCCAGCCCTTCCTTGTAGTCAGCCTCGCTGATCCAGCCACGCTGCTCCACCAGGTCGCGATGCATATAACCGACCAGGGCCACCGGCCCGCCAAAACCCAGCGCACCAAGACGCAGCATGTACATGATCATCTGCCACAGGCTATAGGCTGGCTGCGCTGGCAAGGCCGGCGCTGCTGCTTGTGGCAACTGCTGATTTTGTCCATCCCCGCTCATGATGTATCCCTCATTTTGCAGCCCCCTGTTCCACAGAAAAATGCTGGTAAAACGCATCGAGCACCATGCTCATTTTGTCCAGCAATTCATCATCGTCACGCGCACTTTGCCTGGCGCCGGTCAGCATGGCTTCAAAGCCGCTGGCCTCGGGCACAAAGCCGCTGCCCACATCCAGCACATGCACCATCGCCCCCAGTCTTTGCAGGCCGCGATCGGCTTCCAGATCAAAGCTGGCGAGCAAGACTTCAAAACTGACGCGCTCACCCACATGGGTAAAACGTGCCCCGTCAAAATCAAAGCCCAGCGCATCAGGCGGGCAATCTGCGGGCGAAGCCAGCCACAAAAAACGCGCCTGCCTGTCGATGAAACGCCGTATCAGCCAGGCGCAGGCCACCCTGTCCACCCACAACTTCTGGCGTGTGGCCCAGGTGCACCCCTGGTATTGGGCTATATCGAGCAACGGGATCTGCGCACTGACTGCCTGCGGCTCACCGGGTGACAACAGGCTTTCTGCCACCTGCACAAAATCCATCCAGGCTGCTTCTGCCGTCTTGCTGCTCTCACCGGGGAAATAATCTATCGCCCGCAAGCCCTCATAGTCACGCCGCAACTTGCGCAAGAGCTTGCCAATCTCAGGCGCTTTCATGACTACCAGACCGGCGCGCACATCCGCCAGGTTGCCCAGCCACACAGCATGTTCATCACTGCGGTCAAACAGCGCCTTAAAAGCCCGGGCCTCGTCCGCTGTCTGCGTGCCCACCTGCAAAAGCCAGGCACTGCCGCCTTCGCGCCGGGTTTCTTCCGACAAATCCTGCAGAGCCTGCTGCTGTGCCCCGCCGGATGGCAACAGGTAAACCCCGTCCCGCAAAGAACCGCAACCCAGCGATTTCAGGTTACGCCAGATACGCATGCGCCCGGTCGCACTATTGGTCGGCAGGCTGATGACCAGCAGCAACCAGTGGGCGGAGGTATCTAAAGTGTTGGATTCGGTTTTCATGGGGTCAATATATACGAAATAAACGTTTACTACAAATTTTGTAGAGATATATACATAAATTAAATCACATGCCTGCATGCCTTGCAATTTGCTAACATCTGTTCATGTACAAATAGAAAGTTTCTCTGATGCAGCGCCGGCTTGTGGTTTTTGATCTTGATGAAACATTGGTTCACGCCACTGAACACGCCCTGTCGCGACCAGCTGAGTTTGAGATAACACCCTACCTCATCTACCAGCGACCATTTGTCGCCGACATGCTGGCGGAACTCGCCACGGATTTTGATCTGGCCGTCTGGTCTTCATCGTCACAAGTCTATGTCGATGCCATCGTGAGCCGGATTTTCAGACATCCACTCAAATTTGCCTGGTCAGTCAAACGTTGCATACAGCGAGTTGATGTCAGAACCAATAGTTATGTCTATATCAAGGACCTGAGAAAAATCCGGGGCTATACCCTGGAACACATCATCATGGTCGACGATTCACCAGAAAAAATCGCCCGACAGCCACGTAATCACTTGCACATTAGCCCCTATCTGGGCCAGGCAGATGATAATGTGCTACTTGCACTCCCCCAAAGACTGCACTCCTTTAAACCCTATTGATCTGCACCATGCCACTGATACACGCCCAGCGCGCCGACATCACCAGACTGCAAGTTGACGCCATCGTCAACGCCGCCAATTCATCACTGCTCGGTGGTGGTGGCGTCGATGGGGCGATACATCGTGCAGCCGGCCCAGACCTGGTATATGAATGTCGTCTACTGGGTGGTTGCAAGACAGGCGAAGCCAAGCTGAGCAAGGGATATAAGCTGCCCGCCCGCTTCATCATCCACACCGTCGGCCCGGTATGGCGCGGCGGCACAACCGGTGAACCAGACCTGCTGGCATCGTGCTACACCAACGCCCTGCGCATCGCCGCCGACAGGCAAGTGACCAGCATCGCCTTTCCCAGCATCAGCACCGGCATTTATGGCTACCCCATCACCCAGGCAGCCGAAGTCGCCGTCAGCAGCGTGCGAGCGGCATTAAAAGATTACCCGGAGATTGAAGAAGTGATTTTCTGCTGCTTTTCAGAGGATGACCTCAATATCTATCTGGCTGTGCTGGACAACAACAAAGAGGCTTGAACAGAACTGATTCCCGGTCCGCCTTGACGGACCAGGTTGCCAGTCCTTCAGGACTGATGTGCTCTGCCCGGTGCAGGATACAGCCAGCCAAACACCAGCGTCGCCACAGCCGCCCCCAGTAACTGGGCAACGATAAAACCCGGCGCATCTGCCGGGCGTATGCCGGCAAAAGTATTCGTCGCCGCCCTCGCCAGTGTCACTGCCGGGTTGGCAAATGAGGTCGAAGACGTAAACCAGTAAGCCGCCGTGATATAGGCCGCCACCGCAAACGGCGTCACTGTCGGGCGGCTGCGTGAACAGCTGATGATGACGGCAATCAGGCCAAAGCTGGCGACAAATTCACTCCACCATTGCGACAGCCCCGTACGCACGTGTTCAGACGCAGCGAACAAGGGCAAGTCAAACATGCCATGCGCCGCAGCGACACCGGCAAAAGCGCCCAGCACCTGCACCAGCAGATACGGCAATACATCCCTGCCGGGCAAATTCTTTTGAACCGCTTCTGACAAGGTGACCACAGGGTTGAAATGCGCCCCCGATACCGGACCAAACATCAAAATCAGGGCGATCAGGCCGGCACCAGTGGCAATCGCATTGGCCAGCAGCGCAATGGCGACATTGCCACCAGCCAGGCGCTCTGCCATGATGCCAGAGCCCACCACCACAGCCAGCAGCATGGCCGTACCCAGCCCTTCGGCCACCAGGCGTCGCGCCAAGCCCGTCATTTGAGTTTGCCTATCTGGTCCAGCGCCTGCTTGAACTGCTGGCGGTCCTGCGCCAGCGTCGCCAGTGGCAAGGCCAGCATGGCTTCGATGCGCGTGCGCAAGACCAGGTAGGCTTTCATGAAGGCAGCATCAATTTCTGTATCGGTACCCGTGGCATGGGCAGGGTCTTCCACACCCCAGTGCGTGCGCAAGACAGGCCCCAGATAGGCCGGGCAGGTTTCACCGGCAGCGCTGGCGCACACCGTAATGACAATATCCGGCGTCACCGGCAAGTGATCCCAGGACTTGCTGAAATAACCGTCTGTCGCGATCCCTTCCCTGTCCAGCAAAGCCAGCGAACGTGGATGCACCTGCCCGGTGGGCTGGCTGCCCGCACTCATGGCCCGCCAGCCGGCAGGCGCAAGATGATTGAAGGTGGCCTCAGCCAGAATGGAACGGCAAGAATTGCCCGTGCACAGAAAAAGTATGTTCATGATGATAAGGTGATGAAATGAATTGCTCAGAACCTGCTGACGATCTGTAGCGAGCGTGCGTCAGCGGGGTCGGTGTAATAAAAGCGCAGTGCAAAAAGCGGAATGTACTTGAGTACATGAGCATGTTGAGCAGCGCATGCGCCCCGCATGACTTCCGATTGCGCAGGCACAGCAAGATCGTCAACAGGCGCTCAGACATCGGCAGCCGCAGGCTTGAGCGGCGCAGCCACACATGACAGGGAAACAGGCGAGCAGGGATTGCCGCCACAGCAACTGTCAGTCAAAAAAACCAGCAGACCATTCATGGTCTCAAAATGCGCTGCATAAATCACAAACCGCCCCGCCTGCCTGCCACTGACCAGTCCGGCATGACTCAGCTCCTTGAGATGAAAAGACAGGGACGAAGGCGCAATCCCCAGTTCTTCACTGATCTTGCTGGCAACCATCCCCGCCGGCCCGGCCCTGACCAGCAGACGAAAAATCGCCAGTCGCGATTCCTGCGCAAGCGCCGCCAGAGCGGCAATGGCTTGTTTGGTTTCCATGTCTTGAATCCCCGATTAATTTCAATAATTCTATAATTATTGAAATATAGAAGTAAAGGTATTTTTAAGAAAGTTGCATCTGAGAACCCGTCATACTCAAAGTCAATTCTTCTGTTGTTATTTGAACGCGCGACTTCATACTCATTCAGTTGTCATCGTTCGTCCAGACGTGCACTGTCACTCCAAGGCACTGAAGGGTGACAGAGATGCGATCCGACTAACGGAAAGAAACTGCGGCGCAATACAATCACCGCATGGAATAACTGAATCTGACCTGGCAAACGCCGTCTGCAAACCGGGTCGCTGCCAGATCAGGCCGCGACCGCTACACGCTTCCAATAAAGCTCACTTGGTCCGATTGTACTTTTACAACCACCACCTGTAGTTATCCATCAAGATGGGTTTGGCTGGCCTCAAAACTGACATTATTGATTCGGGTAGCAGGTCGTAGGAGATTTAACATTAGGTCCCGGAGCAGCAGTACCAGGGTGTTGATAAACATGACATGTATAGCTCGCTTTTTTTGATTTCGCATACCAAATTGTCACATGGTCGCTGTTAATCGAAATTTGTGAGCCCGTTCCATCGTCACCTCTATGCACACCTTTCTTATATTTACACTCTCCCTCGCTGTAAGCTTTTGCCAAACCGGCATGGTCAGTGTATTTAATTCGCTCCTCCCATACGCTGTCTATGCCGCCTTCTTTTTTCCAGGTGGTTGTATTTCCTGAGCAAGCGGCTGACGCCAATCCAGGTGCCAGCATCATGGCGACCACAGCAGCAAGACTCCATATAAGGTTCGATTTTTTCATTTACTTCTCCACAAAAAAAGTGACTGGGGTCTGTGATGGATAAAGCCCCATATCTCTGTCAATTCCAATTACATAAAAATCATTCACGATCAATGTCCTGCCTGCTACAGAATTGATATTCCCTCGCAAGGAAACGACATCATTCATCACCAAAGAGAGGTGTCGATCAGCAGGTACTGATGATCTCTACAGACAACTGATTCCAAACACTGGGCCAGCCTCTTTAAGTTGATCGCATTGCATACTATCCTTTACTTTAAATAATGAAATTTCCTCCTTTAGCTTTTTTAACTCATCATTCATGCTGGAAAAATAGGTCTCCAAAAAACGACTGTCAACGACGTCGCCTTCCAACATTTGATTCCTGTTCTTCGCCTTCATTTTCAGATAGGCCTCATACCTGAATTCCAGCTCAGATTTCAAATCCAGCTTAAAGTCTGCACTGCTAACAAAAAATTTCAGACTAGTCATCAGATCGTTAAACGACTGATTGGAGTCAAACAGGCCCTGACGAACCTCGTCGAGTAAATTCATCAATCCATAGATGCGTTCAATCGTGATTTGCCTTTGCGATTTACTTGCATGTAAAACACGTAGATTCTCTTCCTGCTCAATGCGCTTGAATTCAAGATCATTGAGTCGTTTAGCCAAATCATCGATTTCTGCCGCCAGTTGATTACGCAGGGATATTTCTGCCTGGCTTAGCAGATTCAACTGCCCCAGTAGACTGGTGTTAATACGCCCTATACGTTCTTTGCGACTATTAATAGAGGCTCGATTGGTTTGAGCATCAAGGTCAATCTGCCGCAACTTATCAATAGCCACTTCAATTTCAGCTTCCAGATCCTTGATGGCTCCCTCGGATGATTTTCTGGACTTGTACTTTTTAAGCTCAACATTGTTTGTATGAGCGATTGCATCGAGCAGCCTTTTTTGCCGAAAAACATTCACCTTGTTAATGGCATTGAGCGTTGTCTGCAAACTCCACAAGCGACTCTCAACACCGGTCTGTTCAATTGAACAGTTAGAAAAATCCACATAAGTGGGCGACTGCTGCATGCATACTTTCAGGGCATCTACACGAACAGTCAGTTGGTCAATTTCTTCCTCTGTTAATTTAAAGATTTCAGGATGCATTTTCTGCACCAATACAACGATACGTTCTTGTGCACTTGCCAGTGACCAGGTCGAGAAAAATACAAAGATGCTTACCCACTTCAGTTGTTTCATCAAAGACATTGGAATTTTCCGCAATTACACATGGCATCAGGGATACATTTCAACCACGCGAGATATGACATCAGCAAAGTCAGACATGTTTGTCAGAAAGTATCTGTTGACGCCATGTTGATTAGGCTAATACTGCATTAATTGACGAGACCAATTTCTTTTTCTGAAATCGCATCGCTCTCGTTTTCATTTTTCAATTTGGATGCGTAGTCTTTATTGTTCTCGAGCAGATTATCAAGCTTACCGCCTATTTTCTTGCTATCTGCAATGGCGAGTGCACGACGTTTTTCTATGGAAAGGACTGTCTTGAAATCACGGTGGACCTGCTTTTCAGTCCTGGCGGATTTTTCACCGAGATCAAAGCAGATCTTCTGCACTGCCACCCAATTGCAATACAGGTTGACCACACCTTTTTGAAAGCCATGGTCGTCTTCCATCGCAGCACGCACGTTTTCGTTTGTGTACGTTACATATTCATCGTTGACAATGCTTAATGTTTCAGAGGCAGACAATTTTTCACATTGCGCTTCCATGACGCGCCAAAATTTTTCCATTTCTCTCAAACAGACCGTGATATTCTTTAAAGCAAACTGCGCAACCAAAAGTGCAGAGCGAGCAAAACCAATGTCATCAACTGCTATGTTGTAGTTCTGCATGCTTGCGGCTGATCGCTTGAGGATCGCTATCTGCTGTGCCTTGTTTTCTTGAAGTTCATCAATCTTCTTGTCGTAGTCACTGACTCTTTGGTTGTATTGTTCTACCAGAGAAAACAGGTCTTTCTTGACATTCTCAGCGCTGCGTTTTGCGGCTTCCGCCGCGGCGGCGATGGCGTGTGCTGCAGCTGTCTTTTTAATATCTGCTTCTATCTGATCGAGTTTTTTCTTGACGTCTTCCAGTTCCTGACGTTTGGTCTCAAGCTGATCAGTAATTTCCTTGCCGTCACCGTCGTCGCTATCATCGTCACGGTCGTCACGGTCATCACTATCGCCATCACCGTCATCATCGCTGTCATCATTGTCATGAGCAGACTTGGTCTTTTTTATTGATTTTGACGCAGAACCGCTTTCTTCGCCATCCTCATCGCCCTCGTCTTCATCCTCCTCTTTACGCCCCGCTTTTCCGGATTCTTTTTCCGCGATCTTCTTATCCTTTTCCTTGCCATCACCCGGCTGCCTGGATTTGAAGTCTTCAAGCTGCTCTTCCAATTTGCTGATATCCGTCGACAGTTTTTTCTTTTGTGCTTCCAGCTTCGCCTGTTCGGCCTTTGCAGTATTGATGGCCGTTTGCAATTCGGTGGCAGATTCGCCCGGTTTCGGTGTGCCGCCACCTTGATCATCGACCTTCCCGACAGAACCAATCGCCTTGATTGATGAAGTCAATGCACCGCCACTGTAGACTGCGCAAAATGCCCCTACGCCCTCGCTGATTGGCCCCATTATTGCGGAAATCATCGACATTCTGATGGCTTGATTTTCCACACGATCAAGTTTGGCGACGATTTCCGCACGCGCCTTTTGCTTATCTTTTAGCATTTCTTCATAGCTTTTTGACAGAGATTCTGCTCCCGCCATGACGCTATTCAATTCGTTCATGTCACTTTCAATCTTCTTCAGCAATTTGCGCTGTTGTGCGTCCGTGACACCAACATCGCCTGCCAGATCTCTTGATTTGTGAGCCAAAGCCTGGAATTCTTTCGTTAACTCCACTGCGGTCTTATGCAGCATGTTGGCGAATTTTTTGATGTTGTTTACCTGCACAAGCGCCAGGTTAATTTTATTTGCATAAAGATGTCCAACCAGACGCAGCAGGCAACTCTGGACACTGGTTGCTACATTCGAAAACTTCGTCATGCCGACATGCGATTCCATGCACGCATGACCAAATTGTTCATGTAGAACCAGCATGGGTTTTTCCAGTTCTTCAAAACCTGCAACACCGTTATAAGCAAGCTTCAGCAACGCCCCGACCAACTCAAGATTGGTGCTCAATTCATCCAGATTCAAATGTCCCAGAATTTTACTGATGCTGTCTTTTACGATTTCACTCTCTATGGCCGGCATCTCCTCAAGTGAGTAAGTTTCACCAGGACCGTAGTGCAATACAATTGCTGACATAAGAATCTCCAAAATCAGATAGCTGCGTCTATAAGCCCGCAGAAATATATAAAATGACATTATTTCATGTTGTCGTAAGAACAACGTAAGAGAAGCCAAGATTGTCGATTTGAGCAAATAGAACCGTCAGACAAACTGTCAGGCATACAGGCGCATGAGGATTGCAGTGTCCGGGTACACGAGGACAATCCGGCTTACTGAAACAAGAACTGACGGCTCGGCAATACACCATCAAAAACATCTTGAATAGCAGCAGAACTATCTGGGGAGCTGCGTTGAACCAGCTCAATTTGAGAAGTGAAATTTGGCCTGCAGGCCATGGCAAGCTACCAATACTCTGTATGCAGCGCCTCCGGTGGACCATGACTTCGACCAGAAAAACAGGGCAAGTCAGTCCTCTCACTGTTTGTCACTTCAAGTTCTACTTGACACCTCACCTTCAGTTGCTTATCCTTAATTCGTTAAATGACGAATTAAGCCTTGCGCCAGCCAAACCAATTGAACAAACCCAGCAAAATGAGCAAAACCTGTTGCACGCCCGGAAATGGCGGAGCTGCCGGTGAAGTGGATGCAGAAGATATTGCCGCCCTGTGCAAGGCGCTTGGGCATCCGGCGCGGGTGCGTCTGTTAAAGCATCTGGCCGATTATGGTGCGTGCTTCTTTGGTAATTTGACGGATATATTGCCGCTGGCGCCGAGCACTATCTCCCAGCATGTAACGATCTTGAAGGAAGCTGGCCTGATACTGGGTTCGTCAGATGAGCAGCGGGTTTGCTATTGCGTGAACCCTGAGCGTATCAGGCAGTTGAAGCAGCTTGTCGCAGGCCTTTGATTTTTATCAGACTTACGCAAAGCCGCCCCAGCTGCGTTGTAATTCCTGGTGGACTGTAACAATAGTCGTACTAAAGTACTGCCTTCGTCATTGCGCCTTGCCGGGACAATTTTGCAGAAGCTCTACTTTTTTTAATTTTTTATTCGTTATTCGACGAATTACAGGAGAGTAAGATGAATACACAAACAAGGGGCTTACCCGTCGCCATCATCGGTGCCGGGCCGGTCGGGCTGGCCGCAGCAGCAGAGCTGGTGCAACGTGGTTTTACACCGCTGATACTGGAAGCGGACCACAGCATTGCAGCCAATCTGCTCAGTTATCACCATGTGCGCTTGTTCTCCCCCTGGCGCTACAACATGGCGCATGCGGCACGCAAGCTACTGGAAGAATCCGGCTGGCAATCGCCCGAGCCGGAAGCCTTGCCAACCGCCGGGGAAATCATCACCGCTTACCTGCAACCCTTGGCAGAGTTACCGTCTATTGCGCCCCACCTGCATCTTGATCACCGCGTAGTGAGCATCACCCGGCAAGGCATGGACAAGCTGAAAACCAAGGGACGCGAAAGCGCATCGTTTGTCTTGCGCGTACGCACACCAGATGGTGAATGCGACATGCTGGCCCAGGCGGTCATTGATGCCGCCGGCACCTGGTCCCAGCCCAATCCCCTGGGGGCCAATGGCCTGCCCGCCCTCGGTGAGGCCGCGATGGCAGCCCACATTGCTTATGGCATGCCCGACATACTGGGTGCAGAACGTGTGCGCTATGCCGGCAAGCGGGTACTGGTGGTCGGTGCCGGGCATTCCGCAGTTGGCAATCTGATTGCGCTTGGTGAACTGACGGCGCAAGAACCTGCGACGTCGATCGCCTGGGCGCTGCGAGGCAATGACTTGAGCAAGGTCTTTGGCGGCGGCGATGCCGATCAATTGCCTGCACGCGGGCAGCTTGGCAAGCGCTTGCGCGCCCTGCAGCAAGATGGCCGCCTGGAAGTCCATCCGGGTTTTCATGTGCACAGCTTGCAGACATCCGCTGTGGCGCCAGGCAAAATCCGCGTTACCGACAACAACGGCAGAGATGCGCATACCGCCATCGACCAGCTTGATGAAATCATCGTAGCAACCGGCGCCCGCCCCGATTTATCCATGACGCGCGAATTGCGTCTGCAACTGGACCCCTGGCTGGAAAGCGCCGCCGCCATCGGCCCCCTGATCGATCCCAACCTGCATAGCTGTGGCACGGTGCGCCCGCATGGGCATCGTGAACTGGCGCACCCTGAACCCGGCTATTACACCGTGGGGGCAAAGAGTTATGGTCGCGCTCCTAATTTTTTGATGGCGACAGGTTATGAACAGGTGCGCTCAGTGGTTGCAGCTCTGGCCAATGATATGGCCGCGGCAGACAAAGTGGAACTGGCGCTGCCTGAAACCGGCATCTGCAGTGTGTCATCGGTACTGGGCACGGCGCCAGCAACGACCGGCTGCTGTGGCGGTGCTGCGCAAAAAGACGCCAGCGCCTGCTGCCTGCTTGACGAGCAGGAAAAAGACAAAGGTAACAGCGGTTGTGGCTGTGCAAAACCGACTGCGACTGTGACTCCAGCAATGGCAAAGCCGAAGGAGGCGACAGGCTGCTGCGGCTGAGTATCTTGTTTTCAACGACGAAACTTCTGACTACCCATGAGGGCTGACATGCGCTACCTGATATCGAGAACTTTTTTCCCTGCCGCCGTGCTCGGCAGTTTTTTACTGTTCCTACATGTGCGGGCACAAGGGGGCAATGCCGAGCTGGCGATACTGCTGTCTGGCGTCATCATCGTGGCCTTGAGTTCATTACTGGAACGTTGGATGCCCTACAAGGCAAGCTGGAATCTTGCCCAGGGCGACCTGGCAACAGACATTGCCAGCACAGGCATCCTGGTCGGCATTATTGAACCCTTGCTGAAGTGGGCCGGGCCAGTACTCGTTCTGTCCCTGTACGGCTGGCTGCAACTGCCCGCAGGACTGCATTTATTCCCGGTCTCACTGCCTTTTACGGTACAGGTCATACTGGCAGGCCTCGCGGTGGAACTGGGCAGTTACTGGTCGCATCGCTGGCATCATACGGCGCGGCGCTTGTGGTGGCTGCATGCCATGCACCACAGCAGCGAACGTCTGTATACGATCAATAATTTCCGCTTTCATCCGCTGAACCACCTGGTGAACTACCTTCTGGCCGTCTTCCCCCTGATGCTGATCGGCACACCTGCGGAGGTGTTGCTCGCCTATGTCGCCTTGAGCCAACCGGTGCTGATGCTGCAACACGCCAATCTGCCGCTCCAGAACGGGATATGGAATTATGTCTTCAGCACCAATGAAGTGCATCGCTGGCACCATTCCAGCCAGACTACAGAAGCCAATCATAACTATGGCCGCGCCTTCCTGATCTGGGACTGGGTGTTTGGCACCTTTTATTTCCCGACAAGGCAGGCTGGACCCCGGCAGATAGGCTTGTTTGCCAGCAGCCGCTATCCTGGTTCATACTCTTATGCCAGGCAGATCGCGTCGATGTTTGCGCCACACTGCTGCAAATGAACAAACCCAAGGTACAAGAATATATCGCTCTTCAAGATGCAGACAACACCATCAGGCTGGCGCACCATAGGCATACTGGCGACGACGCAAGTCATGTCCTGGGGATCGCTTTACTATGCCTTTGCCATTCTCGCGCCAGAAATCCGCAGTGAACTCGGCTGGCGTGCAGAATCAGTATTTGGTGCATTTTCGTGGAGCCTGCTGGTGGCAGGTTTCGCTTCGACGCCCACAGGTATCCTGCTTGACCGCTACGGCGGCAGGCTGGTCATGGGTACAGGCTCCCTGACCTGTGGCGTCGGCTTGATACTGCTCAGCCAGAGCCATGGCTTGCTCACCTATGTCCTGGCCTGGACCCTGCTGGGCCTGGCCATGGCCCTGACTTTGTACGAAGCCGCCTTTGCAACGATCAACAAAGAGTTTGGTCTTGCTGGCCGCAAGGCAATTTCCACCCTGACCCTGTTTGGCGGCTTTGCCAGCACCGTCTTCTGGCCACTGACCCAGCTATTCAATGCACACTGGGGCTGGCGCACGACTTACCTGGTGTATGGCCTGGCGCAACTGCTGGTCTGCCTGCCCTTGCACCTGCTGCTCCCCTCCCCCAGGAGCAAGCATGATAACCCGGTATCGCCCCATGCAAAGGCGGTACAGCACTACAGCCTGCGCGAAGCGGTCAGCCACCCGGCCTTCTGGAAGCTGGCCCTGGCATTTTCTGCCAACAGCTTTGTTTTTTCGGCGATGTCAGTACACCTGATTCCGCTGCTCAAACAGCTTGGCCACAAACTGGATTTTGCCGTCATGATGGCCGCGCTGATAGGCCCTGCGCAAGTGCTGGGCCGCATCGGTGAAATGACATTCGCCAAACGCGCCTCACCACAAACGACAGGCCTGTTTTGCTTTACTCTCTTGCCGCTGGCCATGCTGGCCCTGATGCTGCTGGGATCATATAGCGCGATGGTGGCCCTGTTTTGCCTGATGTACGGGCTCAGCAATGGCATTGTGACCATCGTGCGCGGCACCATTCCGCAAGCCCTGTTTGGCAGTCAGAACTACGGCGCCATCTCGGGTGCACTCGCCGGCCCCGCCCTGCTGTCCAAAGCTGCCGGGCCACTGGTGATCGCTGCCCTGGTCCAGTTTTCCCCCACGCCCGGCCCGGTACTTGGCCTGCTTCTTGCATTTGCCGTGCTGTCCCTGTGTTTTTACCTGGCCGCCGTCAACCATGACCAAACCGCAGCACAGGCCAAACCCAGTTAAATTGAAGAAAGAACCTGCATGATACGACCCGCCACCCCCAGCGATGCCGCAGCCATCATCGCCATCTACAACCACTACATCACCAATACCACCATCACGTTTGAAGAAATCCCGGTGACAGAAGAAGAAATGGCCAGGCGCATCAGCGAAGTCAGCGCCAGCCTGGCCTGGTACGTCGAAGAACTCGATGGCGAAGTAGTCGGCTATGCCTATGCCACACCATGGCGTGCACGCAGCGCCTACCGGTTTTCCGTTGAAAGCACGGTCTATGTATCGCCGCAACATCCACGCAAGGGAATCGGCAAACGCCTGTACCAGGCCCTGCTGGACGATTTGCGCCAGCGCAGCATCCATGTCGTGATAGGCGGCATCGCCCAGCCCAATACAGCCAGCGTCGCCCTGCATGAACACTTCGGCTTTGAAAAGGTCGCACACTTTAAACAGGTTGGTCGCAAGTTTGAGCAATGGGTGGATGTGGCCTACTGGGAGCTGCTGCTACCTTGAATTGAATCGAATCAGGGTAACCGGGCCAACTGCACTACAATACTACCTTCGCTTACCTTCACCAACAGGCTCCCCATGCGCAATCTCCTGTACAAAATCACCAGCTTCATCACCCTGGCCTGCGCCAGCCAGTTCGCCCTTGCCCTTGATTGCAGCAAGGCGTCCAACACCATCGAAATCAATGAGTGCGCCTCCATCGAGCAAAAGAAGGTAGAAGCAAAACTCAACGCCGTCTACCAGCGCGTGATGAAGATGCTCGACAAAGAGATCGCCGCCGGTGACCTCGACAAGGCATCCAAGACCACCCTGATCGAAGCCCAGCGCGCCTGGCTCAAGTTCCGCGAAGCCGACTGCAACGCCGTCTACCAGTACCACATCAGCGGCACCATACGCGGCGTGATGTACATAGGTTGCATGCAAACCCATACTGAACGACGTATCAAGGATCTGGAGGAGTATGAGAAGAACTGAGGCGGAATATATAGCGGCAGGTAAAAACCGTTCAAACTACGTCGACATCCTGACACTGGCGTCTGAACTGTCAGAAGATGAATTTCATTGCATGACCTATGTCTTTCATTCGCCGGTGGCCACCATTACACTGATTGATGATATCAATGATGCCGATGTCACCGTAAGCGTCACTGTGCCCGGCCAGCTTGCACCGTTATTCCATACGGAGATACTCGATTGCAAAGACATCGTTCCCGTGAATGACAAACGCGGCCAATATCTCGAATTCACAGGGAAGATATTGAATGAAGAATGCACATAGCAAAATGCCAGACAATTTTTTGAGAATCCGGGTCCACATCAAACCAGACCTGCGAGTAGAAATTTCTTTTGTAACAGGCAATTGAGTTGATGATTGTGACAAAAAAATTCTCTGACATTGAACGCATCAAAAACAAAAGGCAGAAAAATGTGCAGGAACAAAATGCCCTGACCGAACATGGCATCAGGGTTGAGGCCAGCTACTGGCGCAGCCGTCTGCTGCCACCAGCACTGTATGAAGTGGGAATGTCACATGGCGTAGACTGGGACAAAAGTATCATCATAGATCTCGACATGGACTTGCCATGGATGCCGGACATGCTGCTTGGCACATTGCTGACGCAGGAAGAAAAATTCATCGATTTTGAAATAGAAACTGACAAGCAAGGTCAGACAGCTGTCACCATAGAGGCCTGGCTTGACGTCACTGCGCAGATAAACACCTGCGAACATAATCGCGGCATCGGTGTAGGTATGGGAGTACTGGCTCTCAAGATACGCAAGGAGTTATGTGGAATTACAGAACCACAGCTTGCAAATGGTCCTGACAACAAGGGCAAGCCTGATTTGATAAAAACAGATTGCACTAATCCTGCTTTTTAGCCAGTACATACACAGAACAAAAACGCCCCGCGAGCAACCTCAGACCGAACATCAGCATCACTGCCAGCAATAACGGCTTGCCCGGTCCCCACATCGCGCCAGCCATGCCTACAGTAAAGGCTGTTGCAAAGCCCAGGTCAATATCGAGGAAACGGCGCTCCAGCCGTGTCCTGCAAGACGGGCAGTCGACGCACACCCGTCTGACCAGTTTATACCAGCGATGCCTGGTTGGTACTGGTGGTGTCAACCGCAAGTCGGCGAGGCATTGCGGACAAAGATGGCGCTTGAAAACAGTATGCATCAGCATGGTATATCAATGCGGTGCGCAGCACGTTCATGAGAATTCTTTATTGTACGCTGATGCCAGTCTGACAGCCCAGCTTTTGCGGAAGCCAATGCATGTCCACATCCAGCAAAGATAACTTGCTGATATCATCTCAGGATGCATAAATGATCATGAGCAATGACACATCCCCAATGACAGAACACTGGATAACAACCGATGCAGGCCGCCTGTACGCCCGCAACTGGCAAGCCGCAGACAGGCAGGGTCATTGCAAGTCGCCCATTCTGCTACTGCATGACTCGCTGGGCTGCGTTGCCCTGTGGCGCACTTTTCCTGCCCTGCTGGCCGCGCAGACCGGCAGGCAGGTGATTGCCTATGACAGGCTGGGTTTTGGTCAGTCTGATGCACGCAGCGATGTGCTGGGCATGGATTTTATCGCGCAAGAGGCGACCGGCAATTTCCCGGCATTGCAGGCGCATTTTGGCTTTGAACGCTTCGTGGTGATGGGCCACAGCGTCGGCGGCGGCATGGCCGTGCATGTTGCCGCCCGCCATGCCAACACCTGTGACGCATTGATCACCGAATCAGCCCAGGCTTTTGTCGAGGACAAAACGCGCGCCGGCATCATCGAGGCGCAGCAGCAATTCCGGGAACCGGGCGCACTGGACCGTCTGCGCCGCTACCATGGCGACAAGGCGGAATGGGTGCTCCACGCCTGGATCACTACCTGGCTATCGCCCGCCTTTGCCAACTGGTCATTGCGTGAAGTGCTGCCGCTGGTGACCTGCCCGGCCCTGGTGCTGCATGGTGAACATGACGAGTACGGATCAAGCCTGCACCCGCAACAGATAGCCACCCTCACCAGCGGCCCCGCGCAGCTGGACATCATCGCCGGCGCACAGCATGTGCCGCACAAGGAACAAGAAGACTGGGTAGTCAGCAGGGTCGGCCGGTTCCTCGACAGCAATTCTTGAAAGCAAGTCAGCAGCGTTGACCAACAGCGCTGGTGCGGTGCAAGCATCGCATGCCACTAATCCTGATGGCCGCCAGTACGCAGCTCGCCATCTGGTCGCGTCCCCAATCTTGTCATCCGACAAGAAATCCGCCTGTTTTTACAACACTTCTTTAAATATTGAAAAAGCTAGTCATATTAACAACCACCCAAAAGGGGCAACGCGGTAGTATCGCAAATACTGTTATCAATTTTTTATCATTCATATTGGATAAGCGCATCTGAAATAACAGGAATTGCGGCGACCGCACCAAAAAAGCAGCATGAGGTTTGATCTTGACAATCAAAAAATAAAGAGGTTCCCATGACCAGCGACAATGCATCAACAGACGACAAACAGGGTTCAGGAGAAAACGCACAAGATGCGGTTTATTTTGCAACGGTGCAGTCGTCCGAACAAACATCTCTGGGCTTGGACGAATCCACATTCTTCCTGGGAAAAAAACCACAATCTGTTGGCTTGGCCCTATCAGGCGGCGGGATTCGCAGCGCCACATTTAACCTCGGCATTCTTCAGGCACTGGCCTCCAAAGGCAAGCTAGCTTCGTTTGACTATCTGTCGACGGTATCTGGGGGCGGCTATATCGGTTCGTGGCTGACGGCGTGGATACATCGCTCCAGTCTGGCAAATGTACAGGCAGAGCTGACGAAAGTGGGAAGCAGTCATGAGAAATCACTTTCAAATCAGGAACCTCCCCAAGTCAACTGGTTAAGGCGTTACAGCAATTACCTGACGCCGCAAGTCGGCCTCTTGTCAGCAGATTCATTGACCATGATCAGCATCTGGTTGCGCAATGTCACTCTCAACCTCATCATCATTCTGGCTTTTTTTTCTTTTCTTTTTTTGTTGCCCAAGTTGATGATGCCTGTCGTTGAGGCACTGGTGAAGGACTACCGCCCGGCGCTGGGCATTGCCGCTGCATGGGGTGGGATTTTTTTCATGCCGACTGTCATGATGCTTAATTTCCAGTATGCAGAAAATACTTCAGGTGAAAAGAAATCCTGGTTTACCACGACAAATGGAGTGGCGTTAACCGTTTTGCTGCCTGCTACCTTTGCAGGACTAGCCGGAAGTATATGGCTTTTTGGTACCGCAGGTTCGCCACCGGAAACCAGGTTATTCATCTGTTTGCTTGCTACTTTTTTCTTGCTGATGTGGGCGATCTGGCTGCTTATTGTCATCTATAAATTTTTTCCTAAGTGCCCCAGTTGGAAGGAAATCCGGCAATATGTTTTTGAAGCTTTCATCTTCGTCATGGCTGGTGGCATATCACTGGCCGTTGCCGCTGGTGTTCTGGCTTATGCAAAAGATCTCTTTATCTTCGCTGACGACACACATCTGTACGCTGCCCTGATCACTTTTGGACCAACCGCTTTTCTGGTGACATTCGGTTTCACCGGTTCTATCTTTGTCGGACTGGTAGGGCGGGTCTATTTTGAGCGAACACGTGAATGGTGGAGCAGGATGAATGCGTGGCTGATAACGATAGGGCTGGTATGGTTTGTGCTGACATCATGCTCTTTCTATGTTGCAGCGCTGGCAGAGTGGCTTGTTCTTGAAATTGGGATATGGGGTAAAACTGCTCTCAGTGCAGGATGGCTGGCAAGTTTATATGGCGTCTTCTTCAGTCCCAAGAAAGAACCAGGTTCGGAGTCTGATCGCATGCGGGTCAAACTACTGAGCAGCGTGGCTGGCGTCATTTTTTCAGTAGGTCTGGTCATCGCCATCGCGTTCCTGACTGAGCTTGCACTCACAAAATCCGCAGGCATAGAAAAATCACACGTCCCTACCTCACACGGGACCAGCAAGATCAATGTCGACTTGTCTGGCCAGCACATTACTATCAACAGTCAGATAAAAGCAAATGAGGAAAAAAATACGTCTCCCACGGTTTTCGTGAATGCTCACTTTGATGAGTTGAAACAACTTCTGGAATTGAAACTGGGCCCGACAAATTATCTGCCCATAGCAGCATTATTCTCACTTCTTGTACTGCTCCTGTTTGGCTGGCGTGTCGATGTTAACAAGTTTTCCCTGCATAACATGTATAAAAACCGCCTGATACGTTGTTATCTGGGCGCCAGCAACCCAAGTCGCCATGCGCACCCATTTACCGGACTGGATGACAAGGACGACATAGCATTGACAGCGATGATAAAAAAAGAGGGCGACCAACAAAAAGAGGTCATCCAGCGCCCAATTCACATTATCAATACCACACTGAATCTCACGCAGGGTGACAACATGGCCTGGCAAGAGAGAAAAGCTGCCTCTTTTTTCCTGACCCCAGCCTATTGCGGATATGAACTGGGGAAAACCCAGGGCGAAACGACGCATCCCAGTAACAGCACAAGCCAGCCTCATCCCGGCTTCAGGACAACAAATGGTTATGCCAAAGCCGACTTGGAAGAACATGGCTTCAGCCTGGGCATGGCGATGGCAACTTCAGGAGCAGCTGCAAGCCCCAACATGGGTAAAGCCTCAAGCCCGGTACTGGCGTTTGTCATGACTTTGCTCAATATCCGCTTGGGAAGATGGAGCCCCAATCCGGCAAAAAACAAATGGAAACACCCTGGCCCACGCTTTGGCTTGTTCTCTCTGTTACAAGAATTGTTTGGCTACTCGAACGAAGAATCGAGCTTCGTCTGTCTTTCCGACGGCGGACATTTTGACAATACCGGCATCTACGAACTGGTGCGAAGACGATGCGCCGTTATCTGGATTGTAGATGCAGCAGCAGATCCTGACCGCGGATTCGAAGTCCTTGCCAAGGCAATTCGTCAATGCAGGATAGACTTCGGTGTCGAGATTTCTCTCAATCTGACCACACTCAGAGGCACAGATAAAAACCTGCCTGAAACAGCTTTCTGCAAAGGAGATATCATCTATGGAGGGGGTTGGGAAAATGGTCAGATCATTTACATCAAACCCACGGTTTGCCACCAGCAAACCGAGCCCGTCGACATTCTCGATTATAAACAACGTAATCCAAGCTTTCCGCAAGAAACAACGGTGGACCAGTTCTTTGGTGAAAGCCAGTTTGAAAGTTACCGCAGGCTGGGTTTGCATATAGGTACAAACTGTATCTCTGCATTTGGCAACACACTCCCTGATGTCGCCCTCAAGGCATACACGGAGGAAAATAAGACCGACAAAGCAGCCCAAAATAGCACCACAAAGTTTTCATGGACCTCGTTCTGGCGCGAAATCAAAAGCAAAATCAAAAGCCAAATCAAAATCAAAACCAAAACCGAAAATTCTTCCTGGACTTGGTTTTGGCGGTTTGCGAGCGCCACGCTGGCTTTGATGTTATCCCTGGCTCTGTTCAAATCCTGGGCGCTTCCTGAACTGCCATTCAAGGGTGGAGATACATCAACCTGTATCACATTACTTTATGCCAAAACACTTCAACCTGTATGCGATGGCCCCACCCCCTCACAGGTAATGGAGCCACAAGAAAAAAACGCAAAAACCTTCGTATTGGCCTACCTCATTGCCGACAATCTCTTCATTATCGCTTACACGGGTTTGTTCATTTCAGGTTTTCTGCTGATACGGAATATACTGATTGCAGACCAAAGCCAGCTCAGGGCTTGGTTCACGCCTGTAATGTGCTTAGTCCCTCTCGCGGGTGCAGCGATTGACTATGCTGAAAATTTCATATTGATGATCGCCGTGGATAATCCTGTTGAAAAGATCAGCTACCACATCATGCTGGCGCACCCGTTTGCCGCACTCAAGTTCCAGGTCGCTGGAGTAAATGCAGCCATACTGCTCTCCCTGGGTCTGATCACCTGGATTATGGTGTATAGAGAAAAAAAGAAGTAGATTGAACTGACGTCACGTACTGAACAGATGTGACGGCCAGAAAAACACGCGGAGTCCGCCGCCCCAAAGCGGACTCCGCACTAACTGCGTCATCAGGAAAATAGGCCAGCCTCCTAAAAAAAGATCATCGGCGGATGTTAAAACTCATCCCACTCATCATCCGCCTTGCTGGCCGCCTTGGGTGCCGCTACTCGCGGAGCTGGTTTTGATACAGGCTTGGGAACAGGTTTAGGGGCTGGTGCAATCCGTGTTGTGCTTGGCTGGGGTTTGCTGGCGGCAGCCTGGGCATCATCAAGCTTGAACATGCTGATGATCTGCGACAGGTGTTCTGCCTGTTCCTGCAGGCTTTCGGCAGCAGCGGCGGCCTGTTCGACCAGGGCGGCGTTTTGCTGGGTCATTTCGTCCATCTGGGTGACGGCGTGATTGACTTCTTCTATGCCTGAGCTTTGTTCCTGGCTGGCGGCGGTGATTTCGCTCATGATGTCGGCCACCTGTTTGACCGAGGTGACGATCTGGTCCATGGTCTGCCCGGCATCGTCAACCAGTCTGGCGCCGGAATCGACCTTGACGACGGAATCATCAATCAGCGCCTTGATTTCTTTGGCGGCCGTGGCCGAGCGTTGCGCCAGGTTGCGTACTTCGCTGGCGACGACGGCAAAGCCGCGCCCCTGCTCACCAGCCCTGGCAGCTTCGACGGCGGCATTCAGGGCCAGGATATTGGTCTGGAAGGCGATACCGTCGATGACGCTGATGATGTCGACGATCTTGCGTGAACTATCCTTGATCGAATCCATGGTGGTGACGACCTGCGACACCACTTCGCCACCCTTGCCCGCCACGGTGGCGGCAGAGGCCGCAAGCTGGTTGGCCTGGCGTGCATTGTCAGCATTTTGCCTGACGGTAGAGGTCAGTTCTTCCATCGAGCTGGCGGTTTCTTCCAGTGAGCTGGCCTGGCTCTCGGTGCGAGCAGAGAGGTCGGCATTGCCGGCGGCAA
This sequence comes from Undibacterium paludis, assembly GCF_022568815.1. Classification (GTDB taxonomy): domain Bacteria; phylum Pseudomonadota; class Gammaproteobacteria; order Burkholderiales; family Burkholderiaceae_D; genus Undibacterium. The sequence goes on from NZ_JAKZHX010000022.1 coordinate 53,522, forward strand.
TCTCGCCTGATGCCAGCCTGACAGAACCGCTGGTGGCGCGTATATCGACCAGCACCGAGGCGATCTTGTCGACAAAGCGGTTGAAGGCGGCGCTGATCTGCGCCAGTTCGTCACTGCCGTCACCGGCCAGGCGGCGCGTCAGGTCGCCTTCGCCGGTGGCGATATCGGCCATGGCGTCGCGCACCAGTTGCAGCCGCTTGAGTGCCTGCGACACCAGTGCGGTCAGTACAACAGCGGCCAGGGCCACCACCAGGATGGCGGTGACGGCGGATGCGGTCAGCATGGCCGTCAGCGCCTGGGTGGCTTCTGCCCTGTCAAGCACGGTGGCGAGCAGCCAGTCAGTGCCGCTGATTTTGGTGACGAACAGCATGCCTTCGCGCCCGCCCAGGTGCACGGTGCTGCTTTGCTTGGATGCTTCTGTGCTACTCAGCAACTGCGTGGTCAGGCTGGCGTCGAGGTCACTCAGGGGTTTCAGAGTCAACTTTTGGTCAGGGTGGGCGATGATCTTGCCGCTGCCATCGAGCAAAAAGGCATAACTGGCCGGGGTCGGCTTGATCGAGGCGACATTGCTGGTAACCGCATCAAGCATGACGTCGGCCGCCGCTACGGCGCTGATGCTGCCCTTGGCGCCGATGGGGTCAGCAAAGGTGACCACCAGCTTGCCGGTGCTGGCGCCGATATACGGTGCGGTGATGATGGGGCCGCCCGCTTCGCTGGCCTTGATATACCAGGGCCTGGCGGTCGGGTCATAGTCTGCCGCCCGTTTGCGGTCTTGTGAAAAGACTGCATGCTTGTCGGCAAACCCGATATAGGCCATGTCAAAGCTGCCAGCCACTTCACCGGCCTTGATGGCGCCCAGCGGCTCTGGCAATTCTGCCGCCAGCTTTAACGAAGCCACCGCCGCCTGCTTGGACTTGACCCACTCGGTAATCGCGCTGGCATGGCTTTCAGACAGCTGGAACAACTGGCTGTTGAGCGCCTCCATGGTGCGCGAGCGGGTAGTAAAGAAGTTCGCCACCACCATGGCCAGCATGGCGATCACGACGATGGAGACACAAATACTGATCAGCTTCCTGCGTAGCGACGAAAAAAACATACCAGTTCTCCCATGCTTGGTCAAAGGTGGAAAATGTAGCAGTAAAGTCTGGAACGGCGGACGACAGCAAACAACGGCAAAATCATTATACGGGCGAGAAATCAGGCCAGGAGTTGCAAATTAGCCACAATTTCCCCTTCCCTTTTGCGTTACTGCGCGCATTTTCGTTGTTTGGCGATTACGCTTGCACCATTCTGCCTGATGACTGTGCTGTCACCCAAAAAAATCTACCCCTGCGCCATGATGCCACCAGGCAAGTGCGGGCATTTGTAAAATGTTGAAACATCCTTACAAGAATTTGGTTCGCTCGTGCACTATGATTAAAATTATCCTTATCTATCAATGACTTGAACCGTCGAACCACCGAACCCTCGAACCATTAAATCATCGAACCATGAATGCACTGACTGCCCCCATGCCGCAAAGCTATCTCGCCAAAGAGACAGCGGAACTGCTCCGTATAGGCATACAGCCAACCCTGGGTGATGAGGACTATGCCGAGATCGAGGACATCCTGTCCCGACGCGGCGTCGACCTGACCGCCTTGCGGGCGCAACGTGAGCAGTATGCGAAGCTGCTTGCTCATGGCGTCGACAAGGCCAGGGCCGGCCTGTACCGCCGCGCCATGGCGGCGCTGATTGACACCATCGGCATTGCCGTCATCCTGGCGGTGTCGGCCCTGGTGATCACGGTGTTCATGCCCACTCTGTTCAAGCAGACCAATCGCGTGCTGGTCATCCTGCTCTTCACTTACCTCCTGCTCAAGGATGGCTTTAGCGGCCAGAGCCTGGGCAAGCACATCATGCATATCCGCGTGGTGGACGCCCAGACCGAACAGCCATGCAACCTGCCGCAATCACTGTTGCGCAATCTGATGGTGCTGACGATGATAGACTGGATCTTCCTCCTCGGTCGCAGCCAGCTGCGCATGGGCGACATGCTGGCCAAGACCAAGGTCGTGCGGGTGATGTAAGGTTAAGCGCAATCCCACCGCCATTCATCATCACCCCGTTCATTATCATCTCGTAGCTTGGGCTAAAGCTTTATCAGCCCAACCCCAGGCGCAGGCGCAGGCGCATCCACATCATTGTACGATTGAATCCTTATTGCGCAAGCCTTCGCGGCTAAAGCCGCTCCTGCATGGGTATTACCGGGGCCTGCCCGCCGCCACTGTTACAGGAAATTGGTCGCATCAAAGCCAACGAGGCTCAGGTTGTTGACGTTTTTGAGTGTCCCCACCAGCACCACTTCATCGGGCGTGATGTTGGTCACGTCCAACTGATTGATGACATACCAGATGCTGGCGTCACCGATGATGTCCGCCGTGATCACCACCATCTTGCTGGCCACCGTGGGCGCAGCAAACGCCTTGCCCGCGCCAAACAGCGCCGCGATCTTGGTCGTGTCCAGGTTATTGCCCTGCACGGTCAGCACGTCGCCATTGGTCCAGGCCTTGGGCGTCGTGGCAGCGGCATTGACGGCGGCGATATGGGTCGTGCCGGTCTTGTTCAGAAAGGCAGAAAAATTCAGCACGTCGCCGCCCTTGCCTATGGTGTAGCCATAGATGGTGTCGAGGCCGTTGGCTACCGGCGTCATGCCAAAGACAAAGGTATCGACGGCGCTGCCGCCCTGCATGGTATCGTTGCCGCCACCGCCATCAAAAAAATTCGGGTAGGACGAACCGATCAGCATATTGTTGGCCGCATCGCCCTTGATGGTGGTCGTCACCGTCACCTTGCTGCCGCCGGTTGTGGTGGTCGATGTCGTCGCCGGTGCGACCGAGCTCAGGTCCACATGGTCCACCTGCTTGATGTCGCCACTGAGCAGGGCCAGCGGCTTGCTGTCCAGGGTCAGCAAATCACTGTTCAGGTCCACCAGCAGCGGTGTGGTCAGTGCGCCCTTGCCGCCCAGCACATGGCCGGTTTCATTGAGGGGGATGTCAATATAGTTGATCTGCAAGTCTGATTTGGTGGCATTGAGAATATTGGCCGCCTTGCCGCCGGTAAAGGCCGTGTTGTCCAGCGTCACCGTCAGGTTGCTGACATTGTTGGCGCTGGCATGGGCCGTGGCGGTGCCGATCAGTGTCAGCGTCGCCGTCGTATCGGTAGTCTTGGTCAGGCTGGCGGTCAGACCGGTGGGGGTATTGGTGATCTTGCCCAGGGTCGCACCGACATTGCCCTTGAAGGTGTCGCCAGTCAGGGTCAGCACGATGTTGTTGGCGATGGTGCCGTCGTTCAACTGCTTTTCATTGAAGGACGGCGCTGAATAAGAAATGTTGCCAAAGGTCTGGGTCACTTCTGACGCTGCCGCCACCTTGAGCACCAGTTGCTCGACATTGGTGGGCGCTGCCGCTGCTTCGGCGGCGGTGGGCATGCGCCCCAGCAGCGTGGTATAGACCACGCTGGCATAGACCTTGGTGGAAGCAGATATCTTGAATTCCGGCGACTGGGCAAACTGGTTGACGATCTCGCCGCGCGCCATGCCGTTGTTCATCTGCTCTACCCAGTAATCACGGCCCGCTGTGTCAGCAGCACGGCCAAGCACGTTTTTATAGATCAGGTCCAGAAACTGGGTATTGCTGAGATTGGCCCCATACTTGGAGACAAATTCCTCCGACTGGGCAAACACCTGGGCAATCTGGCTGTTGCTGCCACCGTTCCTGTGCACGCCCATCCAGAAGGTGAAGCCGTCGGTGTCGGGGATGCGGTTAAAGGCAGCCAAGTAGAGGCGCACAATCTGCTCTGCCACCGGGCTGTATTCAGGGGCAATCAGAAAACTGTATTCGACACCAGCGCGTGTCAGCAGACCAGAGTCGATGCGGGACGCATACTGGTCCACCAACTGCTGGTCGGGTTGCCTGTCCCATAATATCTGGAACAGGCCAGTGACAAATTCCTTGTTCGTTTTAGCCATTATTACACCTGCGCTGGTTTGCGGCACACATTGCAGCAAATGTTCATAGAGGAAACATCAAGCCTGCCTTGGTTTACGGCAAATTTTCTCAAAGTTTCAGTCTCACGGCGACCAATTAGCTGCCAATATGCCTTGATAAGCCCCACCAATACATGCCCTTCCCGGCACTTGACCAATAGCAAATACCTGACTTGCCAGACGGCAAAAGCCTGATTGAAGCAGTATATGCCAAAACATTTGCACACAATTCACACAACAGGGGCGAAAAAGCCCGTCAATTCTATTTAGTTATGATCTGACAATTGATAAAATAAAAACTATGCATTATCCAGGCTTTTTCATTCACCATGAAGGAGGCAACATGCAGCAAAGCAACAGGCTGACGTTCAAACCGGCAGCTGACTTCATTGCCCGCACCATCTTGCTGCATGTCCTCAGCTACCTGGTCATCGGCGCCATCTCTTATCGCCCGTATGCCTACCGCATGTGGGAAGGTGATCATGCCGTGCCGGGTCTGCGCGATCCGCGCGGCCAGTTTGTCCAGACCTGGATTTTACCGGCCCAGCTATTGCGTGGCATACTGCATGGCCTTGTCTTCCTGCCGTTGCGGCAAAGTCTGCTCAAGCAGGGCAAATGGGGCGGCCTGATCCTGGCCGCCACCCTGGTCTTTATCGGTGCGGTCGGCGGCATCAATGGCGCGATGGAAGCCCTGGTTTACACCACTGGCTTCAATCTTGAATTATTCTTCACGCACTTTCCTGAAATTGTCGTCCAGACCCTGCTGTTTGCCTGCCTGCTGCTGGCCTGGGAAGCGCGCATAGACAGGAAGAACCTGCAAGCTCAGTCTGCCACTCCTGCGCAGGCTGCAATGAATAAAAGCTGATTTGGACCCTATCATGAAAATCGTCGTCCTCTTTCCTACCCAGACTGAAGCCAGGCTGTTCCAGCGTGATGATGTCATCAGCATCATCTGCGGTGTCGGCCTCACGGCTGCGGCCCACGCCACCCTCAGCGCCATCTACGAGCATGAGCCGGACATGCTCATCATGGCCGGCATTGCCGGCGCCTACCCGCATTCCAGCTTCAAGATCGGTGACGTGGCCCTGGTAGAAAGCGAAGTCGAAGGCGACCTCGGTTTTTTCACCCCCGATGGTTTCACCCACCTGGCCCACCTGCCCATCGATATGGAATTTGAACGCAGGCATACACTCACCTGTCCCTGGCTGCCCGCCGACAACACCGGCACCGGCCTGCGACTGGCGCGCAGCATGAGCCTCAACGCCGCCATGGCCCACTACGTCGACACCGAATTTGTCGACCTGGAAAACATGGAAGGCGCCGCCTTCTTCTACACCTGCCTCAAAGAAGACCAGCCCTTCCTGGAACTGCGCGCCGTCTCCAATTTCGTCAATGTCGACAATGACGAATGGGACATGCAAGGCTCCATCAAAGCCATGACAACCGCCCTGAATGACTTGATAGACCAGTTGATGACAGCTGATGAGCTGATTGACGAAGCCAATCAATAAAGCAACAATCACCCGTCAGCAATCACTCATTGACAATCACTCATGAACAATCACAGGCAGCACGCACCAGACGCCAACTTCGCATAGAACACCCTCATGCCCGGCAACTGATTTTTTTTAAAACGCATCTCACTTATTTCATGAACGGCCCAGACCCAGGTAACAAACACCCCATGCAAGGCTTCCCGCAAGTCTGCTATATCAAAAACACCGTCAGCAATCCCAACATCATCATTGGCGACTACACCTATTACGACGACCCCGAAGATGCAGAAAATTTCGAGCGCAATGTGCTCTACCATTTCCCCTTCATCGGCGACAAACTCATCATCGGCAAATTCTGCGCCATCGCCCGTGGCGCAAAATTCATCATGAACGGCGCCAACCACAGCATGTCCGGCATCTCCACCTACCCTTTCCAGATCTTCGGCAACGGCTGGGAAAAAATACCGATGGACTTCGACACCCTGCCCTACAAAGGCGACACCGTCATCGGCAACGATGTCTGGATAGGCTACGAAGCCCTCATCATGCCCGGCGTCAACATCGGCAACGGCGCCATCATCTCCTCACGCGCCGTCGTCACCAGCGACGTCCCACCCTACACCATCGTCGGCGGCAACCCCGCCAAGCCACTACGCAAACGCTTTACCGACGACATCATAGAAACCCTGGAACAAATCGCCTGGTGGGATTGGCCGGTAGAAAAGATATCACAGCATATCGGTGTGATTATTGCAGGGGATGTGGGGGCGTTGAAGGCTTGTGGGTAGAAAAAAATGTGTTCGTCCGTAATCCGTAGATGCGATGAGCGAGGTGCAATCGCACGCATGGCAAGCGCTGATGACAGTTGCTATTTGTAACCGTTAAAAGCTGCGATTCAAAATTTTGCAAGCAGATGCGATTTGTCTTTCTGCTGTTGTTGATGATAGGTCCACTATTATGGGGGTGCTTGTATGTTCTTTTTTACCTACAAACGTTGATTGGCGACTACAGGTCGGGGGTAGCCCGACAGCTACTCACTTTTCTTGTCTCGCCAAGAAAAGTAAGCCAAAGAAGGCGCCCCAGGCGTAGCCGCCCCCTAAAGGGGGTTCCCGGTTGTGCAGTACAAAAAATGGGAAGATCCGAAAACTCGCTGCGCTCAAACATCGGCTCTTCTTGATCCATTTTCTGTACCGCACAACCGGCGTCTACACATGGGAACAGCGAAAGTCAAAGACAACTGCAACTGCAACTGCAACTGCAACTGCAACTGCAACTGCAACTGCAACTGCAACTGCAGAGTCTCGTTGATTAACCTTATCCAAGGCAATTTGAATCGCCGCTGTAGTGACGTTGCTTTTGACTTTGGGGCTGTTTTTGAATTTGGGGTCGCTTTTGATCTTTGCCCTTCCGATGTGTCGATGCCTTTGCTGCTAGGCAGAAAATGGAAAAAGAAAGGCCGATGTTTGAGCCGCAGGCGAGTTTTCGGACTTTCCCATTTTTTGACTTGCTGCAAAGGGAACCCCCGCAGGGGGCAGCGACGCCTCGGTCGCCTTCTTTGGCTTACTTTTCTTGGCGAGACAAGAAAAGTGAGTAGCTGTCGGGCTACCCCCGACCTGTAGTCGTCAAATAACGTATGCAGGTAAAAAAAGACTTAACATGCACAATACCGGTAAGGCAATTTTCAGGCCAAAAGTTGGGCTGATGATGCCTAGCCCAACCTACGAAGCTGATTAACCTTATCCAAAGTAATTTGAATCGCCGCTGTAGTGACGTTGCTTTTGACTTTGGGGTTGCTCTTGATCTTTGTCGTTACGATGTGTCGATGCCTTTGCTGCTAGGCAAAAAATGGAAAAAGAAAGGCCGATGTTTGAGGTGTAGCAGGGGTTTCGTGGTGCATGCACCACGCCTGCGTAACGGTAATCGCTTGCAAGCGATTGTGCGCCCTGCAAGGGTAGCGAGTTTTCGGACTTTCCCATTTTTTGACTTGCAGCAAAGGCCCCCCCGCAGGGCGCAAGACGCCTCGGTCGCCTTCTTTGGCTCACTTTTCTTGGCGAGACAAGAAAAGTGAGTAGCTGTCGGGCTACCCCCGACCTGTACTCATCAATCAACGTATGCGGGTAAAAAACACTCATACCATGCAGGACACTTATTATCGATAGCATCAGGAAGAGACAGATCACGTCTGCTCGAAAATTTTTGACCCATCGCTTTTTACGATACGAATAGCAACCGTCATGTCAGCGCTTGCATCTGTCAGTTACGACGTTTTTTCAAAATCAGTTTGAGTGAAAAATAGTACACTTGGCACATTCAATTTTTAAGAAATCAAATGTCAAATAAAAAACACAGACGTATTTCCAAATATTTCCTTTTGGGCGTGGTGATCACTGCGGTGACTTATTTCGCAGGTTACTACTTTTCCAGTACAAGTGAAGCATTTGGAGCGGCAAAAGATTTTATTCTTCAATCTGCGATCATTCAAAAAGAAGTCGGCGAAATTACTGAAATGAGATTGTCTCCTTTTGGATATGAGCTGGAGTCAACTGGTGATCAGGGATCTGCCGAATTTGAATGCAGAATAACTGGCACAGCAAAAAGTGGAAAGGTTTATGTTACCCTGAAAAAAAATTCAGCTGCATGGCGGGTAATTCAGGCAAAATTACAAATCGACAAATCTGAAATTCCATTGATTCAGACCCCATAGGTGCAACCCACAAAGACCAGTCAGGTTGATAAGCACTGCGAAATCGTTGGCACAATAATCCTGTTATGCTTCATTAACCCAAGCCCGTAGGTGCGATTAGCGCAGCGTAATCGCACCCACGTCAACCGCCTACCGCTGACCTTGTCCCACATCGCTTAACAAAAAAATCCAATCATAAACATGTGCCAAAACCAGACTTGCCTTCATTCTAAGGGCATCATACATGCGATTACGCTACGCAAATCGTACATACAGGCCGTTTCGAGGCCAAATCAAACGAGGCATGCAAACAGCTACTCAATGCACCACGCTATACAACTGCCGCATTGAATCCTTGACGTTCTGCAATGACCCGACGATGACATAAGACCTGAAGTGATAGCTGCCGGATGGATTGTAGATGCGGAATACATTATTCCATTTGACGGTATCCGCGAACCTGAAGCGGCCATAGCCTATGCCAGGGAAAGAGGTTTGTGGTGAATCCGGTGAATAGATTCCCATTGCCCATCCGCCGTCTGGTGTGGCAAAAATGATGGGCAGGTTTTGTTCGCCCGGGCCGTCGCTTAATGGCGCCTCCATGACGGCATTGTTTTTGACGTCAAATGTATAGAATTTGGAAAACTCCGGCGGCATGTAACCTGTCAACACTTCAAATGTACCGAAAGAATGCGTTTCATTGCTGGGGATGGTAAATTGGGTCAGGTACTCAATCACATGCGCCATGTTGGGCAGGCCGATGGTGATTTGCTTGTTGAGGATATGGTTTGATACCTGGTTTCCGCCAACCGGGTTCCAGAATGCCATTTTTGTCTGTGTCGCCAGGACATTGCTGGTTGCCCATGCGCCTTGCAGGATACTGCTGCTCGGACTTGGGTTGACGCCATTGTAGGGTACCGCTGCCCCGGCTTCCGTCGGATTGAACGCTTCTCCCAGATTATCAAATGACGAAGCAGATTGCAGTTGCCGGCCATGGTCATAGTCGTTGATAAACTCCTTCCCTCGCCATGTCAGGGAACAGACAGCGCCCGCATCGTAGGAGCATGTCCGGATGGTGATGGGCCATGGCCCTGCCATCGCCGATATGACCTGATCGGCATGCGCCTGGGCCTGGAAAAACAGATTGCTGCAAAGTGCTAAAAGTACTGAGGCAAAGTAGATTTTGCGACCAGTTTTTTTCAACTTCATTTCAGATACCGTTTTGAGTGGAGTTGCTATTGAAGTCATTACATTCCCTTTTTCAGTGATAGATTGACATTGTTGACAATAATATTTGCGCCTTTGATTGCATAAAAATATAGCATTTATGTTAAATATATTAATATAAGTTTAATTTTGTTACATTTGCAACGCTTCGTGCAAATCAAATCGATGTGAAATCAATAGCCAGACAGGTCTGCTGAACTGCCCACAGAGATGATGACTACGTGCCTGCAATAGCCGCAGACTTGTCATTGATCATTGATGTAGCAAGGCCCCCTGCATCAATATGCTGCGCAAGGCATTATCATGATTGATTGAAAACCTGTGCAGGAACCTTGCCAAGCCCTCTCTGCATCTCTTCCATCTCGGCAGGACATGATCTGGATTACAATGCCGTCACAATAAATAAGCAGAACGTCGCCTCCATGAATGAACAGGAATTCTGGCGCATTGTCGCCGAAGTCAACCGCCTTGCACGTTATCAGCGTTACCGCGCAGAAGAACTGACAAACCACCTCGGCAATTTGTCACGTGAGCACATCGTTGACTTCTATATTCATTTCAACAGGTTCATCAACCAAGCCCATATTGGCGACGTATATGGCGCGGGTAGCCTGTTGGGGCAGCACTATATGTCTGACGATGGTTTTGAATACTTTCGCTACTGGTTGATTTCCATGGGGCAAAACGCCTATCAACAGGCGCTAATCAATCCGGACAGTATGGCTCAGCTGGAGCTTACCCACGACAGGGAAGGCTATCCGCGCGTCTATGATGAATCCTACTGTTACGCCATTTATGACGCCTATGAAAAAGTCACTGGTGAAAAAATCCACAAAGAAGCCAAAGTGCAGGAATCCTGGCTTCATTTGCCAGAGCGTGCCGACTTCAACTGGATGGATTACAACCATGTCACCCTGGCGGAAAAATTCCCGCTGCTGTGGGCTACCTACCTGGCCAATAACCTCGATCATGATGCCGCTCGCAAGAGATTCACCATCAATAGTGAAGGTATCTCAGGAGATGACTGATGCAGCATGAGCGCGCGGCATCAGCAGCCTCTCTGCACAAAGTCTCGCAGACTCAATGAATATTGATCCAGGCACAGGCAGCATCAACTCTTCTCTACATAAACTTCCCGCGCCATGGTGACGACGTCGTCCACGCTGAGTTCGCTGAAACTGCCGATGTGCAGATGCGGTATTGCGGCCCTTTCCAGTACAACACGACTGGCGAATTTGAGGCGGGCCAGCATCAGGTGTTTTTTCTGCAGGTACAGCGCTGCGCACAGGTCCGCGAGCGCCTCTATGCTGGAGCTGTCAAGGTCAGGCGATTCTTCCAGGCTCATGACGACTACCCTGGCATCACTGGCGGCGGCATATTGCCTGGCCAGCGCCATGGCGCGCTCGGCATTGCCAAAGAACAGCGCCATTTCCGGCCGCAGGATGAGTACACCGGGAATGATCCTGGCCTCAGGGTAATTGACCAGGTTGACAAAATCATGGCCGCCGTTGAGGCGGCCGAGTACACTCACGTTCGCCTCAGCCAGTCTGCGCAAGAGCATCAACAGACTGAAGCCGATGGCGACGAGCAAACCGTCCAAGACACCGAGCAAGAGCACGGCAACGACAGCGGCAAGAGCCACAAACCTGTCGCGATGCAGTTTGAAATAGCCATAAAACACCGAAGGCCGCAGGGAATGACTGACGGCATGGATGACAATGGATGCCAGCACAGGCACCGGCGTCAGGGCAATCACCGGCAGGAGTTTGAGCACGATGAGCAGCAACACGCCGGCTGCCGCCCAGCCCGCCAGTTTGCTTTTGGCCCCATAACTCTCATTGGCCGCCGTGGCGGAAAACCCCGCCCCCACAGGCAAACCGTGAAACAGGCCGGCAAACAGGTTGGCAGCCCCCAAGGCCAGCAGATCACGATTGGGGCTGACCGTATCGCCGTGGCGCAGTGCAAAATTGCGTATGGAACTGTATGACTCGGCATACAGAATCAGCAGCATGGCGATACTGAGTTCACCGATGCGCAACCACTGTACATAAGTCATGGTGGGCAAGGTGGGCACCTGTAATTGCAGATCGACGGGGCCGACCACCTGCACGCCAAGGCGGGCCAGGTCCAGCCACTGACCGGCAGCAATGCCCAGGGCCAGCACCACGAGACCAGCAGGCATATAGGCGATACGTGCCAGCACATACAAAAGCAGCAGGGCCAGCACGGCAAGAGCCAGTGAAGGCCAGTTCCAGTCGGTAAAATGGGAGAACAGGTTATAGAGGAAGCGCGGCATGTCCGTGCTGTGCACCTGCACACCCACGACGTGGGCAAACTGCTTGATGACGATGACAACTGCCAGGCCAAAGGCAAAGCCACGCAGCACCGGGCGCGCAATAAAGTCAGAAATACTGCCCAGCCTGGCCGCGCTGGCGAGCAAGAAAAACGCCCCTGTCATCATCACGAGACCAGTCGCCACCAGCACGCGCAAACCAGCGTCGCCATTCGACATGGCCGCCGTTGCCGAGGCCAGCACCGCTGCGGATGAAGAGGTCGCCGCCACGATGGCAAAACGGCTGCTGCCGATGAGCCCGTAGCAGACCAGCCCGGCAAACACGGCAACGATGCCTGCCTGTGGCGGCAGGTTGGCAATGCTGGCGTAAGCCACCGCTTCTGGCAGCAGCAGCCCGGCCAGCGATAAACCCGCGATAATGTCAGGCCAGGCCCAGGTTTTGTTCATGTTTTTTCGACGACGTAGAGGTAAATGTGTTTTGTGGCGATCCGACCATATTGTGCAAATAATATAGCAAGATGTACGCAAACCACCGCATCGACCTCACAATTCCCGTCACTGGCAAGCTCCGGCGCAACAGGACTGGCCAGTATGGCCCTCATCATGGCAGCACCGTATGTTCGTAGCGTTTGACATCCAAGCGGCGCAACAGCACCCAGTCAGTCGTGCCACAGCTACTTGAGAAGTATGCGCCCTGTCAAAGTCGAACAGGGCTGGCCTGGTCAAGAATCAAGTCGCGAGTGCTCGCGTGCCGACTCTTTTCTTCACAACCGCTTGTAAAACCGCCGTCCAACAGTGTCTATGAAACAAGACATGAAAGCGAGCAGGTCAGAATTTGATGTAACCGCCGGGTCATCATCCGGCGCCGACTGACATGCATGCGGGGCTGTACCTGAGCTGCGCCGGATGTCGCCCTGACCCTGCTGACGCTTGCAACAAATCGTCAGCAGGGTCTAAGGAATGCAGCACTCCCTGTTATTTTTCTGCGCTTTTCGTCAGCGTTTTCAAATAACTGATCAGGTGTTTTCGATCCTCCGGGTTTTTGACACTGACATTCATGCGCTGGCCAGGCACATACGCTTCAGGATCACTCAACCACCGGTCGAGCGTGATCTCATCCCAAACAATCGTTGACTGACGAAGCGCATCAGAATATTCAAAACCTGGAACGCTGCCTGCTTTTCGGGCAAACAGATTGGCGTGCTTAGGGCCTATCCGGTTACTGTCAACTGAGTGACAGGCAAAACATCGCGCCTGGTAAATGGCCTGACCTTGCTGTACATCCGAAGCACTGTCAGCAAGTGCATCAGTAGCAGCCCACAACAATGCCAACGGCAACAGGAAAAGAGGCAGTGAACAGTAATCTGCTGACAGTACAATGCCTTTTCTTTTTGAGTCAGCCATATTCAAGCACCAAAGCTCAATGCATGTTGAGGCAAGCTTGTGCCCAGCGCATTCGACAGGATAGTCCAGTGCATGGTCTCATCCGCCGCAAGCCGGCCAGAAATGTTAGCAAGTTCGCTGTCTTTAAAAGAAGGAATGACCGAGAGATAGGCGTTTGCTGCACCTTTCTCCAATCGTTGTGCCAGTGTTAAAATATCCACTTGCGATTTGATGAGATTTGCTTGCAGGGCTTCAGCGTACTCATTCAATTTTTTCTCGGTCACTGCATTGCCACCGAGTTTTTGAATTGTGCCAATCAGCGCATCGCGATGTTGCTTGTGATGGCTTTGAAATAATAGTGCAATATCGAGCACTGGTTTTTGCAAAAGGCCGCTTTGTGCACCCAGGGTGTAAGCACTGATTGCCTCATGTTCAAGCGCCAATGCGACATTGAGTATTGCAACGTCTTTGCCCGGGTCACCGGAACTGTTGGCGGCCAACACATCATGCCCTCCAAGCATGGCCACTGCAGCGCCAGAGAGTGCGATGCGACTGGTTTTTTGGAAAAATTGACGCCTGTTACCGGATAAGGCGATGTGATTCAAATCAGTCATTTTTTATCTCCACGTCTATGCTCAAGATCGGATTTCAATGCAAGGATAATTTCGCTTGCATCAGTTATACGCAGAACATCAGAAAGCAGATTCAGATTTGAGCAATGATTGATGCTCTCTTGAAGAACAGGCTGTCGAAAATCTCCGTGATCAAAGAAATGCCGAGACCAACCTGTGGATATGCCTGGTCAAATTTTGGTGCAGGCATGTTGCCACCGCACTGTGAGCGCATCAGTTTTTTCATCTCACGGGGGTGGCGTCTTTGATGAATATTTTGTGACGAATCTTTTGATGCGCTGGCCACTCGTGCGCAATCAGCCTGGATGCATGACGCATGTACTGCCCAACAAAAACATGGGCTGGCGTACATGCCGCTGATTGCGCCAGGTTTTACTTGCTGACAATAGGTCTTTGCATGGGAGCCAGTTTGGCGACCAGTTTATTGGCAACGGAAGTGGAGATATGATTTTTTTCCATGGCAATCTGCAGGTCTTCTGCCAGCGCATTGAAATGTGCATTGCTTATTTCCATTCCGTCATGCGTTGTGTACATATCCCGGCCTTTATACTGGCATGGCCCACCTGCGAGCTCACAGAATTGGTCACTGAGTAATGCGGCCAGTTGTTTGGTATCCACCTTGGTAAAAAATCGATTGATACGCGCATCACCAAGCACGAGTGGAATAAAATCACCGACAATTTTATCTATGCCCGCTTTAGCGCCCAAGCCTTGATAAATACTATCGTCTGTGTTCATGTTTTGCGCTAGCGCACTGCCGACGCCTGCAAAAGAGACGATTGCGATGAAAGCGGCTTTGGTCGTGACTGTCTTAAATAAATTTTGCATGAGTTGCTCTCTTTCTACAAATTTGTTGAATGTATCGATCTGATCTTGTGATCTGCCTTAGAAGCCTGCTTGCACGGATAAATACCAGCCACGTTGTTTCTTTGGATTGAATATGGTGATATCACCCAAGTTAACGTAGGCTGCAGTAACCGACAGGTTTTTTGTAGGGAAATACGCGAGGAAGGCGTCGTAATAATCCTTTTCGTTATCTACGCCCAAATTGTGCGGCTTCATGCGGTATTCGGCACCAAGCACCAGTTTTCTATTGAGCAGATATGCAATGGATCCTTCAAACTCTGGTTCATAGCTGTCTTTCTTGTCACCGCCAAAACCAAGCAGGCCCATCTGGTTTGCCTTGGTCAAACGTAGCGTTCCATTGAGCAAAATGCTCTGTGCCAAATAGAGCTTGGTCGCCGACACATAGTAATCAACCCCACGGTCGTCTTTTGCACCCAGCTGTTTTACATTGGTGACTCCCAAGGCCCCCAATCCACCAATCGCACTGTCACGTTTCATCATGGCGCCGACCGCAATCTGTGGCAACCAACCTGTCTGGTCATATACCGCGTCACCAGCGACCCTGACTTTGAGTCCAAGAATATCTTGTTGAAGTTTGAGCGCATTCAACGGTGCCAGGCTACCTGTGAACTCCTGCCTGGCAAGCGACAACTCAACCCTGTCGGCAATACCAACTGCCACGCCATATGTTTTCAGCGCATAGTCCTGCGTACTGACCTGTGTGTAATGCGCATTAGCGCCGTAACTGTCACGTGTGCCATATCCCGTGATTAACGCCCACGGCGTCAGGCCACCGCCGCCAGCCCCCTCAACCTGACTGACACCGCCTGTCGCAGTGAGTTTGCCCATGTCCGGGGTCAGTACGTCTTCTGCATTGGCTAACAGGCAGTTGGCACCCAACCCGCCTACAACCGCTAAATGAATCAGTTTTTTTATGATTGACATATTTTTCTCCACAAATAATGACAAGAACCAACAGTAAGATTGTTTGATTTCAGTTTATTACTGATAGCTATACGCACTGCAAGAGCATCTGGATTCACTTATTTTAAAATTTGATAAAAAAGTATTTCGCAGCCGCCAGATGTTTCTGATCATTTGCCTGGCGAACTCAAACATCAATGACTTGCCGCCTCTTGCCCAGAAAGTAAATGGCTTATCCAAGGCGCGTTGATATCTCTCTTAGCCCAGGCACTCTCATTGCCGGGGCTGGCGCTGAGCTGGGGCTGGTGATGATGGGGTGTTGCAGGAATGGCGGACAGCAAAACGGCGTTAGCTATACATAGAAGCAGGCGCTGAGGATAATTGGCGACAGGAGGATCGTTAATTATTGATATCTGGTTTAACTGGAGGCAAAAAAAGAGTAAGCTTGACCAGCATCACCGGTTCATTTATTGTCATTTTGCAACATGTTTGATACAGATTCTTTGATGTCTTATGTTGAAATTTCAAATCGGGATAAATAACATGAAAACTTCTCTCACATCGCTGGTACTGGGATTTTGTCTATTTGCCTTCAACCTGCCTGCTTTTGCTGCAGATCGGGGTACGCAGGATGAAGCCGTGGCCCTGGTCAAAAAGGCAGGCGACTACCTAAAGAAAAATGGCAAGGAGAAGGCATTCAATGAATTCAACAATGCAAAAGGACAGTTTATTGATCGCGACCTCTACATTTTCGCCTTTATGGCAAATGGCGATGGCGTAGAAAAAGCCAACGGCGGCAACAATAAACTCGTCGGAAAAAATGTGCTTGAAATGAAAGACGCTGACGGGAAATTCCTGATCAAAGACATACTTTCCGTCGGCATGGGCAAAGAAGGAAAAGGCTGGGTTGATTACAAATGGCCAAACCCTGTGAGTGGCGCCATTGAAAACAAGAGAACGTATGTGGAAAAGTTTGACGACGTCTTGATTGGATGTGGCGTCTACAAATAGCCTGTTATTGATGTGAAGCTAACCCCTGGGCGTGTTAACAGACAGGCCGAAACCAGGTAAAAGCCAGGTCAAAACCAGGTAAAAGCCAGGTCAGCATCACATGACAAACGCACTTGCCCGGCTTTCAGAAACCCTTGCGTTTCAAGGAAGGTTTCACCATTCAAGGATTGTTGAAAGGGCCACCATGCAAGTGCACACTATCCTGTCTTTTGGCGGCCATAGTGAAGCCGCCATCCGGTTTTATACCGAGGCGCTCGGCGCGGAGCTCATCGTCATGATGCGCTGGAAAGACAGCCCGGACCCGGCCTTGCGCACGGTCTCGCCTGATCCGGACAAGATCATGCATGCCTCATTTCGCATAGGCGAGACCACGCTGATGGCAAGCGACGGCGTCGAAACCCTGAGCCAGCCGGACATCAGGGGTGTGACGCTCTCGATTGAAGCCCGGGATGAAGCCGAGGCAAAGCAGTTGTTTGACGCCCTCAGCGATGGCGGCAAGGTGCAGATGCCTTTGACCAGGACCTTCTGGTCATCCCTGTCAGGCATGGTGACTGACCGCTTTGGCGTGTCGTGGATGGTGAATGTCGCCAGTCCATAGTACGCCAGCCCCCATGATCAGCCAAAAGTGAAGGCAAACACCCCTGCACCCGCATCAAGAAAGCGGATTTCAAACGTGCATTCCTTCACCTTGCCGGACTGGCGGGTATCCATGTTTGATCAGCCTCACCCGTCTTACTGTCTGCACGCTTGATCAACGGTGGATTCCCGCGTTAAAGCATGCGGGCATGACGGTTTGGGGTGCACTGCGCTCATTGTGATCCAGGCATGGCCGACGCAAAACCGTCTGGGCCAATGTCGCGTCAGCCCTGATTTATTGAAGGCCATGACAAAGATGCTATACTAGCTTGCCAAGTTAGCAATGCCCCTGCTTTACCGCAATTTGATAGAGCGATGTGCATCTGCCTGGAAACCTTGTGCGCTGCTGAATCAGTTGCCCCGTCAGCTGCCCCATCAGCTGTCCAGTCACGCGCCGTTTGACAACAAGTAGAAAGGATCTGGTTGTGCCATTCAATGCCACTGCTTCACCGTCGCCCCGTCCACCAGACACAGGACTGGCAAAGCACCACCGCATCAATACCATCCGAGTCATCCTTTCTTCGGCGCTACTGACTTTTCTGACGGCTTCCTGCGCGCAGAGCCATGACCCGGCGGCGCAGGGAAATCATTCTTCGGGTAATGCCACTTCCTCCACTTCGACAGCAAACAAGAAATCTATGGAAACCACGCACCAAAACGCCTCCACGGCCACCCCGCACATCACTGCTGAAGACATCAGCACACGCATGCTGGGCCTGATTGCCAGCATCAAGACGGCGGGTGATTTGTCTGCCAACAAGCTGGAAACCGCAACCGGCCTGAAGGTCTATGTCAACCCCGACAATCCCGGCAAATTTGCGGCCGGTGCAAAAATAACGGATACCTGGTTCGTTAACATCAAAGTGATCAAGGGCAGCACGGCAGGCACATCGAGCCGCCTGATGTTCTCTTTTGATGACCAGACCAATAGCAATGCCGATATGGCCGCAGTCTGCCAGGTCGATTTTGATGCTTACGCAAAACGGCTGACCGAACTTGGCTTTCAATCAACCCCCTATCATGGTGAACACAATCGACTGATACACTGGAATTTCACCCGCGACAAAGTGGCCTTGCAGATTTCCATCCGTGGCGAAAGCAATGACAAAGTGAACCACAAGTGTGTCTCCATGATCGTTGCCGACATCCAGGAGTGATGAGCCATGAGCGGACCCGACAACAAGCCCGTTACAACGCCAATACCAACGCCAGTACCAACGCCAGCACAGCCCACTGCCGAACAAAAGCTCGATAAAATCATCAAGGATTTTGGCGACGCCAACAAAACGGCGACCAATAACCCTGGTGACGACCTGGCCAAGGTCCTTGATGCTTCGCCTGACCTGAAAAAGCGCATACTCGACTCAGTCGATCAAGGCTACCTGACCAGGTTCCAGGCGCTGCCCGCCAATTCAGGCACAGGCGGCTCCTATGACCCGACCGCAAAAGCCATCAATGTGCCGATGGATGTGCTCAAGCAGGCCGACAAGAGCACCTACGACAAGGGCGAGCTGATTTTTGTGATGGGCCATGAAATCCAGCACTCATTCAATGCCGCAGCCACCAGCAAGACCACACAAGACTTTCTTGATGGCGCCGGCAATCTGGCACAGAGCAAGGCGTCGCCGCACGACTACACCAAACTGACCGGGGACTTTATCGACGCATCGCGCAAAGACGAAGCATCTGCGCATATAGGCGGCTTCAATGCGATTGCCTCACAAGCCCGAAAAAACAACCCCCAAGCCACGCTGGAAGACATCTTTGATACCGCCCCTGGGCGCATGCGCGACTTCATCACCGTCGGCGGCACACCGCCCAATAACACCTACACGATGAAGCCCGGCCTGACCCTCAATGCCGACATGAGCATGCCCTATTCACCGGACAATATTGCGTCCATGGGCAAGTACTACTTTGATAAACCCGCCAGTGAATCACAACTGGGGTCACGCGGCAATCTTGACTACACCAATTTCTACGGCAGCTGGGCAGTCGGTGTCGTGGGTAACAATGAGAAGGTGTACCAGGATTTTTATCAGAAAAACGACAATAAATACGTCGTCCCTGAAGTGCAGTTCGACATGAAAAAACTGGGCTTGCAACAAGACCTGGTCACGCAGAACGTCAAATTCTCTGACAACAAAGCCTTCTCTTATGTCGACATCAGCGATGGCAAGAAACAGGCCTCGACATTCGACCCCAACGCCCCTCCTGCCCCCAAGCCACCGGCAAACCCCGTCACCAGCCTCGCCCAGGCAAAGGAGGCCAGACCAGAACTACCCGAGGGCACCGCTGCCAAGGCCGACGCAAAAACAGAATCACCCTTGTCATCCGTCAGCCGCATCAGCCTGCTGACAGGCGACAACACCCCCTCAAGCCGCCTGCTGGCAAGCCTGCCAGAAACACCCAGGGCAGAGCAGGCCAAGCCGCGGTGAAAGCAACCCGCCACCTTCGCGCAGGAACGGCTTTAGCCGCGAACAGCCTGTACGGCCAGGCATTCGCGGCCAAAGCCGTTCCTGCGAGACATCAACGACAGTAAAGCAGGTCGGGCCGTGCCAGCAAAGTAAGGTAACAAGACATCACGTGGAGTTTCACACCAACTTCAACCCTATGAGTTGGTCAAATTCCGCA
>NZ_JAKZHX010000023.1 GCF_022568815.1 Undibacterium paludis
ACAGCCTACTATGGGGACTTTAAGTGACCGGTTGTTTCCGTCTCAAAACGGACATTGGAATTACTTGCATAACGGGTGATGAACTTTTCTCCATTAAAAACATAATAACTTACTTCAATCGAACGACATTTCCAATATCATCAAATTTTATTTTCTGTAGCTGCTTATCTGTGATAAGTTTATCGATAGTTCCATTCTCAGCTTTTACTAAGATTTGCGGTTCGCCCTCAGTCACAATTTCGATAATTTTTGTTTCCATGATAAATGGAACAGAATACTCAATGCCAAAAATTTCAACTAATTTCCCATGAATTTCTATGTAATGACTAGGCAATAAGAAGCAACCATGCGCCAAATCTGAATCAAAATCATTCCCAAACCCACCTGCCGTCAGCTCTTGTATCGAATTCTTCAGTTTTCCTGAGTGATCTAAAAAATCTTTAACCCGCAAATGACAGATCAATGAGCCACTTTCGGTTTCATCTGCCAGTTTTTGCAATACTGCTCGCCCGCCCTCTGTGAAAATTGGAGTCCATTTTGCATTTTCATAATTAGGGAAATGACACGCAAAATTAATTACAATTTTCTGAATTCTTCCGTCTTTGTCTGACTCGACAGAGGGCCTTATATGCAATAAATCAATCGGAACACCAACAATATCTTTTGCAGCGTCAGCGTATTTTTTCGCCTCTCTAGTATAATCCGTTGCTGAATAGAATACACCTCGTTGTGCTCCGATATCTGGCAATGCTCCTCCAAGTTTCTGAAGGTCTGGTCGCCCGACCTTTCCACCTGCTTCTCCTCGTTCAGTGTAATCCTTTGCCTCACCAAATATTTTCTCTCCGCTTTCTTGTCGCAAAACGTCGATTTGATAAAGTGATTTACTAAATTGACCTCTCAATTTCTGGTCATGGGCAACGTCAGCGTCTGGAAATACAATACTGGTTATTGCTGCGGCAAGCCGTTCGAACGCAGCTCCCTCCTTGGTGCATGTCGAGTTAAATAGCTTCTGATATAACTCATCGAATTTTGTAGGCATGGTATTTAGCCGCTCTATAAAATGATTTCTATTGGATTTATGCTGTCATTTGGTAATTATGCTGCCAACTCAACGATCATCGTGAATATTTCTTCTGCACTCTCTACTTGTTGCTCAAGGGAAGAAATTGGGGAAATGCAAGCTGAAACATTCACCATCGCTAATAACTTCCAACGAGTCCGAACAGATAGCCAGGTTGTTTTTATCTGTCTCTATCAGATGATCAATGGTCTTGGGGTCATCTCTGTCAAAATTGCGTCTGGCATCCTGGTTTTTTTTGAACATTGCAATGAGTTAGTCGCGGTATTGGTCGATAGCTTCTGCCGGCCATACCCTTGCAGGAAGTGCGCACGAGATCTGGGCAGCAACTGTCAACATACCCAACGCATGCAGCGTGCGCGACATAACCGGAGATCCTGTCCATGCATATTCGTTTCCCTCATGTAGCTGGGTGTTGAAGCCCATATGTTCTGCGCTTAACAGAACTGTATGAATGTCAGACCGGTCCCACGCTTCCTGCATTTAATCATTTGTACTACTTTCTATATTTGTGCCGCAACTCACACATCTGTTCTGAATACGGGCGCAGATTTCGCATATCAACCAAGCATTATTTCGGTAATGGCGGTTATCGCCGCGAGAAATGCCATCCCAAATTTTATGGCATTCTGGACAGGTGCCAAATGATCTGACAATGTCTCTATTTGCGCAAGTTTCCGAGCAATATAGGGGTTTATTTGTGTTAGACACTTGGCTCACTTAGTCGCAAGATTCATTTTTTGCATCTGCCATCCCGATTGCATTTCCTGTATCCCATAGAAATAAGAATCGGCGACACTCTTTACACGCTGGCTGTTTAACTGTGCTGTGCCGCCGCCACATCGCGTACATGCCTGGTTATATACAGGTACAGCCCGGCATAAGTGACGGCAAAGAGCAGTTCGAACACTGGGCCGCCAATTATATCGCCGCTCCCTGCCAGCACGACAGCGACGATGGTCAGCGGTATGATCATCAAAATGAGCAGGGCCAGGTAACGTATTGAAGATACCAGTGAAATGCTCACATAACGAGCGAGAAATTGTGAGCCTGATGCACCGCCGTTGGCGCGATAAGCCATGACGGTGCCCACAGCAGGGATCAGTATATTCAGGGCAGAAACCAGGTATGTCCAGCCATCCACAGACTCATGGGGGAAATAGGCGACAAGTTCGACCGCAATTGCACCAAAAATAACGTACACCAGCATGTAAGAGAACATCTGGGCCTCAGTCAGTCCTTGAGCAATCAATTGCTTCTTCAGCAAATCCAGTTTCCAGAAATACATTGTGACCTCATTGAAATATTTATTGTCAATTGATTGCAGACTATTGATTGCAAACTATTGCTGCGAGCAAAAAAACTAAAACAGACATCTGCCATGCCGTTGACGCAACCTGCCAGATCACCCATCCGATGACAAAATATCATCAATAGCCCATGAAAGGCAAATGTCGGGGGAAAAAGTTGGGGGAAATTAATGTACCCGGATTTCTGGGTGGTCAACAGGCATCAGAATACTGTCTGACAGGCAAAATCAACTGATGAAGCCAGGTATGGATGGGAAAACTGGTCCCGCCGACAGGAATCGAACCTGTATCTTACGCTTAGGAGGCATACGTTCTATCCATTGAACTACGGCGAGACACGGTGAGAAATGCCCGGTTTGCACGGTGATTTCTCAATCAGCCCGCCATATTACCTGACATAGACATAACAATCAATTCTGACGGCGATTTTAAGTGGCTGGCTAGCGTACAATAGCGGTTTTCTCCAATTTTTGCGCTGGTGGCATGCTTGTTGCCGGCTTCACAGGGTTTTATGGCAGTTATTTCTTTAAGCGATGCCCAGCTGGCATTCGGTCACGTTGCTCTGCTCGATCATGCAGAGTTTTCCATAGAGGCAGGCGAGCGGGTTGGCCTGATCGGGCGTAATGGTACGGGCAAGTCGTCCCTGCTGAAGATTATCGCCCGCACGTCGAAGATTGATGATGGCCTGCTGGTGATGCAGCAAGGTATCAAGATCGCCTATGTCGAGCAGGAACCACAGTTTGACCAGAGCATCAGCGTGTTTGATGCGGTGGCCTCTGGTCTGGGCGAGCTGCCCGCTCTGTTGCAGGAATATGAGGCGCTAACCGGCCAGTTTGGCGGCGACAATGATGATGCGCTAATGGAGCGCATGCATGACATCCAGGTGCAGCTTGATGCAGCCGACGCCTGGAGCCTGGGCAACAAGGTTGAAACGACGCTGGACAAGCTCAACCTGTCCAAAGACGCCATCATGGGCACGCTGTCTGGCGGGATGAAAAAGCGCGTGGCCCTGGCCTGCGCGCTGGTTGGCGCACCTGATGTCTTGCTGCTCGATGAGCCAACCAATCACCTGGATTTTTCATCAATACAGTGGCTGGAAGGTTTGCTCAAGGACTTTAAAGGCAGCGTGCTGTTCATCACCCATGACCGCAGCTTTCTCGACAATGTGGCCACCCGCATCATTGAGCTGGACCGTGGCAAGCTGACTTCTTTCCCTGGCAACTTCAGTACTTACCAGACGCGCAAGGCTGAACAGCTGGAAAACGAAGAGGTCGAGAACGCCAAGTTCGACAAGTTTCTGGCGCAGGAAGAAATCTGGATACGCAAGGGTGTCAAGGCCCGCCGTGTGCGTGACGAAGGCCGCGTCAAGCGTCTGGAACAATTGCGCCTGCAACGCAGCGCCCGCCGCGAGCAGCAAGGCCAGGTCAAGCTGGATGTGACTTCTGGTGAGCGTTCAGGCAAGATCGTGGCCGAACTGGAAAACGTCAGCAAGCGCTTTGGCGAGAAGGTCATCATCGACGATTTCTCCAGCATTATTTTGCGTGGCGACAAGGTGGGCCTGATCGGTCAGAATGGCGCAGGCAAAACAACGCTGTTGAAGCTGATACTGGGCGAAGACCAGCCCGACAGCGGCACCATCAAGCAAGGCAGCAAATTGCAGATTGCTTACTTTGACCAGATGCGCGCACAACTGAACGAAGAAGCCAGCCTGGCTGACACGATTGCGCCAGGCAGTGACTGGGTAGAAGTCAATGGCCAGCGCAAGCATGTGATGTCTTACCTGGGCGACTTTTTGTTTGCGCCTGAGCGTGCCCGTTCGCCTGTCAAATCGCTGTCCGGCGGTGAACGCAACCGTCTGTTGCTGGCCCGCCTGTTTGCCAAACCGGCCAACGTGCTGGTGCTTGATGAACCGACCAATGACCTTGACATTGACACGCTGGAATTGCTGGAAGAATTGCTGGAAGAGTATACCGGCACGGTCTTTCTGGTCAGCCATGACCGCACCTTCCTCGACAATGTGGTGACGCAGGTGATCGTTGCTGAAGGTCAAGGCCAGTGGCGTGAATTCATCGGTGGTTACACCGACTGGGAACGTTATCGCGCCACGGTGCCGGCCGTCAAACCCGCCCCCAAGGCTGAGCAAAAATCTACGGTTGCGGCGGTGTCGACCATGAACGCGCCAACCAGCAAGCCGAAAAAGCTCAGCTACAAAGAGCAGCGTGAACTGGAAGAATTGCCAAAACAGATCGCCGCACTGGAAGCTGAACAGGCAGCCATCACCGGTAAGCTGGCTGATCCTGAGCTGTATAAAAATGGTCCGGAACAAGCCAATCAGCTGAACGCCCGTTATGCAGAAATTGACGAGCAATTGCTGGAAGCGCTGGAGAAATGGGAAGTGATAGAGGCTAAAAGCAAGCAATGATTGATTGCAGATTGATTGCAAGCAGTCATTGACGGCTTTTTTTCGCAGCACCATCTGCCTGCTGACCTGGGTATCATGCAAGTACCCAGGTCAGGCAGATCAATCCGGGCCGCCTGCCCTTCTTTGGCGTCCATCAAATAAAATTCATCACCGGCAAGCGCATTTGCCGCTATTCTTCCCTCTGTCAGCCTGCAAAAGCAGGCGTCCAGATCAGGTGCCAGCGTCAGGCAGCAAAACCGGGCATCATATGCCATCATCAATACCGTCAATACCCGATACTGTAATGGAGGATGCATCATGACAAAAGTCGCAAAAGTCGCTTTGGTTACCGGTGGCAGCAGGGGCATAGGTGCAGCCACTGCCAGGCAACTGGCGCATCTGGGTTATACCGTTGTCATCAACTATGCGCGCAATCATGCCGCTGCCATGCAGGTTGCCGAAGGCATCATTGCACAGGGTGGCAAGGCCATCACCTTGCAGGCTGATGTGTCGGTAGAGGCCGATGTCGTACGCCTGTTTGCAGATATAGACCGGCAACTGGGCAGGCTTGATGTGCTGGTCAACAATGCGGGGATCTTGCTGCCGCAGGGCCGGGTCGAAGATGTGACGGCAGAGCGTGTCAATCGTCTGTTCAACACCAATGTCACCAGTTATTTCTTGTGCTGCCGTGAAGCCATCAAACGCATGTCTCACAGGCATGGCGGCCCTGGCGGGTCCATTGTCAATGTCTCGTCTGCCGCTTCGCGCCTGGGCTCGCCCAATGAATATGTGGACTATGCGGCGACCAAGGGCGCGATTGATACCCTGACCAGGGGCCTGTCGCTGGAAGTGGCCGAAGAAGGCATACGCGTCAATTGCGTGCGGCCTGGCTTTATCGATACTGACATGCATGCCGATGGCGGCGAGGCAGACCGCATACAGCGGGTGAAGGCCAATATCCCCCTCAAGCGTGGCGGCGAGGCGTCAGAGGTGGCGGCGGCGATTGTCTTTTTGCTCGGTGATGCTGCCTCGTATATTACCGGCTCTTTTCTGGATGTGGCGGGCGGGCGCTGAGCCTGGATAAAAATGGGCTTGGAGACAGCGGACTTGAAGATAGCACCAGATAGCCACCATTCAAACCGCCTGATGGCCCCGGTTTCACTTTTTTACGTCTGTTAGCCTGGGCAAGTGCTACAGTGACGATTACTTCGTTACTGTCACACTATCAAGCCATGCACTACACACATTTCAAATCAGGCACCCTGCCATGCATACTGTCAGCCTTGTTTCTGCTGGGCGGCCTTGCTTATACCGATGGCAGCCAGGCACAGAACCTGTACCGCTGCGGCAGCACCTATCAGGACAAGCCCTGTGACAATGGTCAGGGGCAGCTGATCAAGAAGAACCCTTTGCCGTCGACATCCGACAAACCCCCGCTCGATGCCAACTGCATACGCCGTGGTGAAGAAGCCAAGAAAATCATCTGGATGCGTGAAGGCGGCGCTTTCCAGGACAGATTGCAGTCAGAAGCAAAGACCAGCGAACAACGCAAGCTGATTGCCGATGTCTATGCCCTGCGCGGCAATGCCAATGACATCCGCGCCAAGATTGAGAGCGACTGCATGGCCGACAAGGAAGTCGAACGCAAAACCGGTATGCGCCCCGTTGATGATGAAGTCAAGCGCCACCAGGATGCCGAGCGCAAAGCCAGCGGTGAAAATCCCAAGGACACCCCCAAAGACAGCAAGCAGGCTGACAGTACCGAAGCCGAACGCAAGAAAAAACTGTGCGAAGACATACGCAAGCAAATTGCAGCCGCCAGCAATAGCCAAAGAGCCGGCGGATCGGCCAAGGACATGGAAACCATGGCCAGCAACAAGAAAGAGATAGAAAACAACCTGAAAGAGCTGGGTTGCGGCCGCTAGTGAACTGTCATCATGAAATCAAGAGTGGAGAACACCCGGTGAATCAGGCCATGGAAAATATCAGCAAATAAGCACAGCAATAGTGAGGCTATTGCTGTGCTTTGCACCTTGCCCGCCGGGCGTCCTTCACTTCCGCTTTCACTGTGACAGTCTGCTAGCGATAGGCGCTTTCCGGGATAAACAAGGTATGGCCCGAAGGCTGAACAAATGAAATACCGCCTGGTGAAGCAACTACCTTGCATGTTTTCAGGTAGGTAACCGGGTCCAGGTTGTCATGGTTAAAAAGGTGAACGTTGAGGTAGTGCACACGCCTTTCCGGCTGTCCCCTGTGGGTACGCGAAACCCAGAGTGAATACAGGTCTTCAATGTCAAGAAGATGTATCTTGTGCCCTTCCAGGTTTACACCCACGGCCACATATTCAGATTCGAGATTGTAAGTATAGAGTTCTCTCGATTCATTCAAATAGAATCCGACAAAATAAATATTGAACAGAACGAGGCCGAGGACAATAAAGAAAAGTTTCTTTTTCATTTGCGAATTCTCACTTGAAGATTAGACTCATCACCAGCTTTCCATTTTATCGTAAGCGGTAATTGACCTACCAGATTAAACTCCCGGGCCAAACCCTGCCTGTGATATGTCCCCATTGTGTTATCTTTGACACTGAAACCTTCGAGGTGAAGTTTTTTGTCTTTATCCCAGTTATATCTGTCAAAGAAATGCAAGTCGAAATCCATGGAAAAATCGTCTCCGTTCTTTGTTACTGTTGCACGGGACCAGCCTGAAAAATTGCCACTGGCATAGTACCAATTAGTATCCTCTCCAAAAGATCTTTGCTCCAGGCGTTTGGATGTAAATGTGACCGGCTCGCCATCCACTGCATGTTTCATTGCAAAATCAATCGCTGAATTTCTTTGTGACTCATATAAATCCCGGCCTGCATCTGTCGTCTCGACAATTCTTTTCAGGTTAACCTGGTAATCGTCGCCCGTATTATTAAAATAATGCGCCATGTGCCTGGCCGCCTCAGGGTAAATAAGTTTGGCATAGGGAAGCAGTGATTGTTGAATCATCAGTTTTTGGGCGCTTGAAGACAATTGCGGCAACTCAGAAGCCCAGGTTCCGGCACCTTTATCCGGACGAATCGGCGGCGGGGTTGAGCCCAGCGTAAATTCTGGTGCCGCGGTCCCACCTTCGCCGGCGTCAGTGATCGGTGCCCAACCATGGGTTAATACTTTTGGAAAAGGTTTGAGCTCATCCGGCGTCAGGGTTGGATTTATTTTTCCTTCTTCTACCCTCTTCCATATATCCTTCCCTATGCCAACCTTCAGGAAATCTCCATCGGTAAGCGGTGTATTCCTGCCATCGCCAAAGTAAAGCGAATTGACATCAGTTCCTGACAGGCGTGCCGCAGACTGCAAAACTCCATACCCGGCGTTTTCGCTCATATCAGTTAGCAGTGCATCTGCGTGACCTTCCGAGTTCAACTGAGGGTCTGGCTGCTGCGTCAAAAACACATTGGCGCCAGCAGGCTCAGATGTCGGGCTATCACGCATTTGCTCTGGCCATGCGTTTTTATGAGCACTGCCATCGGGCTCAGCAAAACCTGCAAGAGAATAGTTTTCATTGCTAACTGGTATACCAGGGGGCCGGAAACGCACCAAGGGTGCGACCGCATGCGAATTCATATTCAGAAATGGTGAAAACCGGTCCATCGACATTTGGTCATCATCCCTGACACAGGCATCATCTTGCCACACTCGCCGGACAGGTAGTGATGGGGATGCTTGCCAGCTATGACCTCTGCTTACGTCTGTAAGAGCGGGAGCAAACTGCCGACCTGACATGTCATCTTCAGCTGGATAATTGTCTAAAAAACTGGCGGGTAGCTGTCGAGTATTTGCCTGCCAAGCAGGCGACGCAACTTTAGCATCTGGATAATGTTCACCTGACTGCTCACTGGTTCTCGCCCCTGCTGCATCAGTCGTCATATCAGCCGTCATATCATCCGGCATATCGACGATATAGGCTTGCCCATCAGGGCCATAAATTGTTTTGATTGTTCCCATGTTTACATTCCAAAATAATTTTCAATTCAAAATCAGCCACACAAATCAAAACGAGCCATCCTCATTGATCCCCTGGTGATAATCGATTTTCTTCTCGCTGCGCACGGCCCCGGATTGCCTTGCTGTTGAATAGGCCGGGTCACCCCAATCACAGGTAAGGTAATCCTCGTCACTGAAGAAGGTGCTGGGATGCTTGACGTAGCGCGTCTCAAAATAATTCTCCTTTACATAGGTACGGTAGCGGTTGACGCTGGCGATCATGGTTTCGGCAGAGATGCCTTCACCCAATCTGGCATTCCATTCTCTGTAAGCCGCTCTTTTATTGCGACCAGTACATTCAGGATAGCTCTGCCAGGCTAACTCAAAGACAGACGTATACGTCGGCGCAGCCGACGTAGGCATGCGACGCTCGCTACCTACAGGGACTGGTTGATGGTTATGATGGGTAATGGTTACCGGTTGATGGTTATTGGTTGCGATCTGAGTCCGTACTGAAACCTGATCTGAAATCACATCTGATAACAGATTTTTTGCTGACGGGGTACGCGCGCCCTGACCAGGCTTGCTGTCAAATTCCATGTCGTCATCTGCACCATGGGCAGCAGCCCTCGATGCACCCCAGCGTGCCTTGTTGGCGGACTTGGCGCGATCAGCCTTGGCCTGATAAATAGCCAGTTCTTTATCGCAACGGTGATTGACGTAGCCATCGTCAGTTTTCTCGAAGAATTCATCCAGGACGTCGCTCACTTCACGCACATGTTCACGCATGCCTATCAGGCGTGCAACTCTTTCAGGCTCAAGGAGCAAGGGCTCTTCGGTGATGTAGTACATGTCCAGCATGCGGCGATAGGCGAGGTCTTCCAGCAGGCTGAGATGACGGGTATGGGAAGCATAATCACCAAGGTGGAATGGGTAGTAGTTCATGCCGCCCCCGCCATACGGTCAGGGCAGCAGGCTGTCTTTGTACAGACAGGGGAAGAAATATGGTTTGTAGAGTGCAAGGCATGTCCTTACCAGAAGCGTTTGTACACAGGCGAGTTAGCCCTGGTTCTTTGATCTGTATGTGCGTATGCAAGGGATGCCTGGACAGGTATCCCGTTACGCCGGAAGGAGTAAAAAAATGGTGTCACGGCGCAGATTGTGGGTAATTCAACTCTATTTAAAACAATGGTACACATTTTGTGTACTCGACTCAAATTATTATTCAATACGCCCCCCCCCCACACACAACCTACCCTCAAGCTTGCAGCTTACGGCGCCGTCCAATTCGTCATACCCGCGCAGGCGGGTATCCATGCCTGATCAGGCTTGCCCGTCTTGCTGTCTGCATGTTTGATCAACGATGGACTCCCGCTCAAAGCAGACGGGAATGACGGTCTGGATTGCATTGTGCTCATTGCGGAATCCATGCTGGCCGACGCTAAAACCGTCTGGGCCATTTTCGCGCAAGCTCTGTCCAGGTCATTTTTTGGCAGGGGCTGAGCTATGCTTGACTTGGGTGGCTCAAGTACACAAAATGATGCCACCATGACTGAATCAAGCATCCCCTGGACTCGTATTGAGTCACTATTACGCGCCAAGGCAAAAGATGCTGCCTGGCTCAAGGCCGCCCTGGGTGTAGAAAAGCAGCGTTTTTCCAACTGGAAAACCAGGGGAGTTCCCAAGCGCAGCGCTCCGCAACTGGCTGAAGCATTTGAGGTAACGACGGATGTGATCTTCGGTATCAAGCCCGTTTTGCCAGCGTTGCCAATTTCGTCCATTGATGATCACCTGGGGAGCACAAGGCAAAGCGGTGCAGAGACTGGCAGCATCGCCTGGTGGGACGTCCGTGGCGCATGCGGCGGCGGCATCTTCAATGAAGAACAGCTGCCTAAAGGCCACCTGATCAAGGAAACAGGCTTTTTCAGAAAGTACGGACTCAAACCGGAAGATGCCTTTGCCATCTACGCAGACGGCAACTCCATGGCCAATTTCATCGTTGATGGTGATATCGTCATCTTCAACAGGGTAAGAACCGAACCGGTCAGCGGCCAGATTTTTGCGATTGAACACCCGGACGGTTTGCGCATCAAGCGGCTGCGCCGCAAGATCAACGGTAACTGGCTGCTGGAAAGCGACAACCCGGACAAAGCCCGTTATCCCGACGAAGAAATCGATGCCGATCAGGCAGAACTATTGAAGATTCACGGTCAGTTTGTGTATCGCCAGGGTGGATGATATGCGTAACAGGTCTGTGACTGCGGTCTCTGCGGCGTAACAGCAGATAGCAGATCAGCAGATCAGCCGCCAAATACTTCCTGCGTGGTCCTGACCATGATGCGGCTGTTGAACGGGGTAGAGATACTGGCCCATACCCAGTTGTGATGTTCGATGATTTTTTCTGCCCGCAGATGTGACCGGTCGGCCGTCGTATGCGCATCAGCCAGGGCGATCACGTCAAAGCCATGCGAGGCGGCAGCACGGATCGTGCTGTCCATGCACAGTTCGGTTGGCAGGCCGCACAGTATCAGCGTTTTGGCGCCGGTGATTTTGAGGTGGGTCAGCAAGCCGGTGTCGGCAAAGGCGTCACAGGCCGATTTATCGACAAACACGTCACCGGGTGTGAATGGCAGTTCTGGTATGACTTCCCACCCGGCAGAACCGGCCAGGGCGTCGTCGTTGACGTGACGCACGAAAATCACCTGGCCGCCGTGGGCGCGGGTATAGTCTGCGGCATGGCGTATGCGTGCGATCACACGCTCTTTTTCATAGCGGGGTGTCGGGCCATGCACCCAGGCGTTTTGCATGTCGATGATGATTAAGGTATCCATTTGGCAACACCTCATTGACTAAAGCTCTATGATACTGCGTCCTGCCGTTTTGCGTGCAGTGCAGCATTGCTTTTTAGCACCATCCCTGCATCGCCGGGATGCGGTGCCAGCCCTGGATTAGCCCTGGTTCTGCACTAAATCTGTCCTTTATTGACCAGCGTAGCAACACCTGGGTCGGCAAACAGCCTGATCAGGTGGTCGGCAACTGCCCGCACACGTGGCGTACGGCGCACGTCTTCATGCATGACCAGCCAGAGTTTTCTTTGTATGGGACATACTTCGTCCTCCTTACAATATAGGTCAGGGCTGCTTTTGCGCAAATAATGCGGCAAGACCGTCACACCCAGCCCGGCTGCGGCCAATTGGCCCAGGACGACCTGGTCGTTGCTGCGCAAGATGATGCGCCTGCCTGCCACATAGTCCTCCAGCCAGCGGTGGTGTGGTGTCGCAGATTTCTTTTCATAAGCGGCAAATTGCCAGTCTGACCGGGCATACTCCGCGAAATAGCTTTTGCTCGCATACACCCCATAGCAGATGGTCGCCAGCGGCTTGATGACCAGGCCGGCTGTTTGCGGGCGCGACATGCGCAGGGCGATGTCGGCTTCACGCTTGCCCAGACTGGCATGCTCTCTTTCTGTAACCAGTTCCAGCTCTACTCCGGTCAGCGTATGCGTCAGGTCATGCAGTTGGGAGGCGAGTAAAAACGCTGTCAGGGTCGGCGGTGCAGAAATGCGCACTACACCTTCCATTTTGCCTGCACTCAGGGCTTTTCGCTCGAATGAGAACCAGCGTTCTTCCACTTCGCGTGCATGTTCGACCAGATCCCGCCCTTCCGTCGTCAATTTCCAGCCACGCACCAGGCGGTCAAACAGCCTGAGCTTCAATGCCTCTTCCAGTGCATCAATACGGCGGGCCACGGTCGTGTGTTCGACGTGCAGGCGGCGCGCTGCCGCCGTCAGCGTACCGCTGTCGACCAGGGCCAGAAAATAACGAAGATCATCCCAGTTCATCATGGTGCAATTATGCACAGTCTGGGCGAAGTTTTCAGTAATTTTCTTTATGAATGCAGATGATTAAGCTGCAAGCCAACACATTACCTTGTGTCACACACGATCAATCAACTATCAGGAAAGAAATCATGAGAGCCATACAGATGCATGCCCAGGGTGGGCCGGACGTATTGCAAGTACACGAATTGCCGGTACCTGTCCCCAGGGACGACGAAGTGCTGGTGCAGGTCGATTTTGCCGGTATCAATTATGCCGATGTCTATCAGCGCAACGGTCAGAACCCCAGTGCCCTGCCCGCCGTGCCCGGTGCAGAGGGCGCCGGTATCGTGGTGCAGGGTAATGCCGACCTGCCGGCGGGTACCAGGGTGGCCTGGCTGTCACATCCCGGCTCGTATAGCGAATATGTGGCAATACCGGCCTGGAAGCTGGTCCTCCTGCCTGCCGACATCAGTACCAGGGAAGCGGCCGCCGCGATGCTACAGGCCGTCACCGTGCAATACCTGAGCGAAACCAGTTACCGGGTACAGGCCGGTGACACGGTCCTGCTGCATGCGGGTGCAGGCGGTGTCGGCCTGTTGCTGACCCAGGTGTTGAAGCACAAGGGGGCAACGGTCATCAGCACCGTGTCTACCGAAGAAAAAGCCGAATTGGCCAGGGCCGCCGGCGCCGATCACGTCATCCTCTACAAGGATACGGATTTTGTACAGGCCGTCAAAGACCTGACACAGCAGCAGGGTGTGCACGTGGTGTACGACTCGACAGGTCTGCAGACCTACCAGGGCAGCATGCGTGTCTTGCGCCCGCTGGGCAGCCTGGTGCTGTTCGGCCAGTCCAGCGGCAATGTGCCGCCGATAGACCCGATGACACTGTGCCGCAGCGGCTCCCTGTTCTTTACCCGCCCCACCCTGGCACATCATGTTGCCGATGCCGCCAGCCTGAAGCAGCGCACACAACGTGTCCTGGGCTGGTTGAGGGAAGGTGTGATGAAACTCAGTATCCATGCCAGTTATGCGCTAAAAGACGCTGCCCGAGCCCATGCCGATCTGGAATCACGCCGCACCTCCGGCAAGCTGCTGCTGGCCGTCAGCGCGGCAGCCCAAAACACTTGAATGGAGCATCATCATGATAAATAAATGGAACACTTCCCTGATCAGCGCGCTGATGGTTTGCCTCTGCGTCATCAGCCTGCCCGCCTGCGCCCTGACCGAACAGGATGCAGACCCGCAGGCCCAGGCTCAAAAACGCCTGACCGGCACCTGGACCCTGCTGGAAGCCCCGGAAATCCGCGCCGATGGCAGCCGGGCTGACACCTTTGGGGCAAACCCCAAAGGCTTGCTGGTCATCGACGACGCCGGGCGATATTCGCTGCAGATCTACAAATCCAACCGCAGCAAGTATGCGAGCGGTGACGTCAAAAAAGCGACAGAAGATGAACTGAGGGCCGCAGCACTGAGCCACAGCACCCATTTTGGGCGGTGCTTTATTGATGTAGAAAAGAATGTGCTGGTATTTCGCATCGAGCAGGCTGCCAATGTCAACTGGAACGGCAGCGAGCAGGCCAGGCAGCTTGAGCTGAAAGGAGACGTGCTCAGCTATCGCGTACCAGCCACTGCCAACAGCAGCGGCACAACAACCATCTCGGTCTGGAAGAAAATCCACTGATTTCCGTGGCTGCCGCCAGATGCAGAGTTTGACTTATTACCAACTTCATGAGATCGTCCATGCACCTAAAAAATAATATCTTCAGGGGAAAACATGGATATACAGGACCAGCAGGGCTTTATTGGCGGCAACCAGTCTAATACGGTAATGGCATTGGAATTCAAGGGTAGCGGCAGCGAATACTTCCGCATATGGATAGTCAATTTATTGCTGTCCAT
The DNA here is from genome assembly GCF_022568815.1 of Undibacterium paludis. Classification (GTDB taxonomy): domain Bacteria; phylum Pseudomonadota; class Gammaproteobacteria; order Burkholderiales; family Burkholderiaceae_D; genus Undibacterium. The sequence continues at coordinate 14,485 of NZ_JAKZHX010000023.1, forward strand.
TATCACCCTGGGCATTTATTCTGCCTGGGCCAAGGTCAGGCGCAACCGCTATCTGTATTCGAGCACCTCCCTGGCTGGCAGCAGTTTTGAATACCATGGCAATCCGATTGCCATTCTGAAAGGGCGCATCGTAGCCCTGGTGTTGTTTGCGGCCTACAACCTGGCGTTCAAGTTCAGTCTGGCCATGGGTGGCGTCATGCTGCTCGTATTGATGGCGCTCATGCCCTGGCTGATCTGGAAGAGTCTGCAATTCAAGCTATATAACTCCAGTTTTCGCGGCATACGTTTTGGTTTTCGTGGATCAGCCAAACAGGCTTATATCACCTTTCTGCTCTGGCCCATCCTGTATGCGTGCAGCCTGGGCCTGCTGGCGCCAGCCTGGCACCAGCGCATCAAGCAATTCCAGCACTCTGAAAGCCGCTTTGGCGGCACACACTTTTCCTTCGATGGCAGGGTATCGCAGTTCTACATGGCCTACCTGTGGGGCATAGGCATCATGATCGTCGGCACCATTGTCATCTGCGTCGCCTTTGCCGGCACACTGGGTGCCACGATATTTGCGGCGCGCAGTGAAAATATTGCCGTCGCCGGGACCATGGTATCGCTGGCCCTGTTCGCACTGGCGATCTATGCCTGGATGTTTTCGGTCTACCCCATCTTCCTGACCTTGTTGCAAAACCTGATCTGGAATCATACCAAGCTCGGCAACAACCAGGTCAGCAGCCATATGGACTGGAAGAAAATGACCTCCATCGCGCTTACGAATATCGTCGGCATCATCTTCACCCTAGGCTTATTCATTCCCTTTGCCCAGATCCGCGCGCTGCGCTATCGCATAGAGAGCCTGCACATCGAAGTCGCTGACAGCCTCGATCATTTCGTCGCCGCCACGCAGGAACAAGTCAACGCCACTGGCGAAGGTGCAGCAGATTTGCTGGATTTTGATTTGTCTTTATGAGCATGGTTGCCGGTATTTATTTTGACGGAAAGACATCACGCCTGCACCACATACAATTGTCAGTGCAGGCTGATGTATTACATGTCGTGGAAACAGATGCCTTGCTGGACCAGGCGCCGGTCAGGCGCAGCAGCCCGCTGGCGGAACTGCGGGTGTCTGAACGCACCCGGCATGCGGCCCGCAAAATCACTTTCCCTGATGGCGCTTATCTGGAAGTTGCCGACAAAGAGGCTTTTGATGCGCTGCTCAGTGATACCGGCCATAGCGACTCACTGGTGGTGCGCGTGCAGCAGAGCTGGCGCGGCACGCTGGCGGCCCTGTTTGCCACGGTGCTGGTGCTGATACTCGGTTACCAGTATGGCCTGCCTGCCGCATCACGGGCGCTGGCTTTTGCCATACCGGTCAGCGCGGAGCGCAAGCTTGGTGATGGTATCCTGGACTTTTTTGACAAGCAGATCTTCAAGCCGTCTGTCTTGCCGGCGGAACGGCAGGCAGAACTCAGCGCACGCTTCAAGAAACTGAAGCCGCCACGTGGTGACAGCCCCGATTACCGGCTGCTGTTTCGCAAAAGCCGGATAGGTCCGAATGCCTTTGCCCTGCCCTCTGGCGACATCGTCATCACTGATGAAATCATCACCCTGATGAATGATGATGAAGCCGTCATGGGGGTGCTGGCGCATGAACTAGGTCATTTGCATGAACGCCATATCACCAGGCGCATCATACAAAGTTCTGCCATTGCCGCAACGGCTACGCTGCTGTTTGGTGATGTATCTGCATTGATTGCCAACATCCCGACCTTGCTGCTGGACCTGAAATTTTCTCGCGATGCTGAAACCGAGGCCGATGATTATGCGCTGCAAATGTTGCAGGCCAATGGCATTTCGGGTGAGCACATGGCGGTGGCTTTTGAAAAACTGGGCAAGCTCTCGCCTGAGCTTTCAACCTATATATCCAGCCATCCAGGCAGGGAAGAACGCATCATGCACATGCGCGGGCAGCGTTGATGCGTTGACTTGACACATTGCTGATGCCGGCAAGGCGGACCTCCCGGCATCAGCAAAACAACTGCACTACATTCGTTTTTAATCCGTCTTCACCGGTACAGATTTTTTCAGGCGCTCTTCCAGCATCTGCAGGCGCTGGCGTATGTTTTCGCCGACAGCAATCTGCGGGTTGGAATAACCATCGCTCTTGCCTGCCTCTTCTTCCCTTTGCTTGATGATGGGTCTGGCCGCTGCATGTGCTGCTTCAAAGGACAGGGTCTGCTTGCGCAATTGTTCGTCATACATGGCGCGGCCAAAGAAGGTCAGGTCAGACTTGCTGCCACAGCCATATGAAGTATGATCGGCATCAGACGCGGTCATCACCAGACTGTCGGGGTCGGACAGCGGCTGGACCCAGTTACCGGCAAAGCAGGCAGAAATCGAAATCACCCTGTGCCTGATACCTGCCTCATCGAGCCAGCGCTTGAGGTCATCGGGCGTAACCGGGTTGACGGTCAACGGCCACATGCCGGCAGACAGCTCACCGTCACTGGCCCCATGGGAGGACATATGGATGAACAGGATGTCTTCATTGACGTCCATGCGCTTGGCAATATGCGCAATGGCTCTTTGCAGGTTCAGTGGCGTTGCCCAGGGCAGAGTCTCCATGGTCTTGGGATTGTTGACCAGTTGCAGGCTGCGCCCTGCTGCATCAAAGCGTTGTTCCATGACTTTTGAAACCATGCTGGTTTCATTGAGGAAGACATCTTCTTCACCATAGGGGGCAAAGCTCAGGCTGTACAGGTCGATGACGCCCGGCCTCTGTTTTTGTATTTCATCGAGTTTTTGCAAGAACAGGGCTGACTGGGATTCAAAAACTTCCTGGGTGATTTCCGGGCTTTTGTCTTCCGATACTTTGTCCGCATCCGGCGCTGGTTTGGGATACCAGTATTGCGCCTGACGCGTCCCCACTTGCAGGCCCAGGGCGATCATCATCACAATGACAGCCATGAACATCGCTCCAGGGTGACGATCACTGGCACGCCATAAAAACACCGATTGCACCAGAATGGCGACCAGCACCGGGAGCAGAAACAACAGCCACTGCACCGCCGGGCCAAAACTGTCCGACTGCAACCAGTCCATGCGCCCGGCCAGCAATAAGGGCGCATTCAATGCCATGTTGATCGCCAGGCCCTGCGCCATCGACAGCACGAACAAATGACTGGCATCAGGCGCCTGGGCAAGACTGGGAGCTTGCCCATTCTTGCCTGTGCGGTGGCGCAGGCTGTAGCAAATCCAGGCCCACGAGGCAAAAGAGAACCAGCCGCCGGCAACAGCAGGCCAGTAGAATCTTGCGGGCCCGGCTATCGCCAGGCGGGAAAACACAATTGTGTAAAGCAGATACGCCAGCACCAAAGCAGCAATGATCGCGGGACTGGCCTTCACATTTTCCCAATGCGGTTGCTTCAGTACGCTGGCGCGCAAGGCTTCAATAAACAGGCTGGACAACCCGGCATCCGACCGTCTGCTCTGACCTGGTTCAGGCGGTATTGCGGGCATTTGCTCCTGCGCATCTGGTCCCGGCGTATTCGCCCCTGGCACAAATGGCTCTTCTTTTTCGGTATTTGTATTTTGCGTTACTGACATAAGATATCCTGATGCATGCTCAATGCCATGCAATTTATTTGATGCCCACAGTCGGCATGGCTGGCAGTTTGTTATTTTTTTGAGCAGCCTGCTTAAACGAACACCGGCTCCACTTCCAGCTGCACGGCAAACCTGGCATACACATCGGCCTGTACTGCCTGTGCCAGCGCCCGCACGTCTGCGCCGCTGGCCCCGCCCAGATTGACCAGCACCAGGGCCTGTTTTTCATAGACGGCTGCCCGCCCCAGATGCCGCCCTTTCCAGCCGCACTGGTCTATCAGCCAGCCAGCCGCCAGTTTGTAGTCGCCATTGTCTTGCGGATAGCTGACCAGTTTCGGATAAGCTGCCAGCAAGCGTTCACGCTCAGCAGCCCTCACCACCGGGTTCTTGAAAAAGCTGCCGGCATTACCCGTCACGGCAGGATCAGGCAGTTTGGCCTGGCGTATGGCGATCACAGCGGCGCTGATATCTGCCGGACCTGGGTGCGTTATCGCATGCTGACTCAGGTAATTGGCTACATCGGCATAGGCCAGCCTGGCCTGCCAGTGTTTGGGCAGGGCAAAACGCACGGCCAGTATCACCATGCGGTCCTTGTAATCCTGCTTGAAGATACTGTCGCGATAGGCAAAACGGCAAGCCGCCCTGTCCATTTCCAGCACCTGGCCGGTCGTAAAATCAAAGGCCGTCAGGCTGTGGAAGACGTCCTTGATCTCCAGTCCGTAAGCGCCGATATTCTGTATCGGCGCGGCGCCGACGGTGCCAGGTATCAGGGACAGGTTTTCCAGCCCGCCAAGACCTTGCCGCAGGGTCCAGAGCACAAACTCATGCCAGTTCTCACCCGCTGCGGCCTGTACATAAACATGGCCAGCATCTTCGCCAACGATTTGTTTACCCTTGATGCACATGTGCAAGACCAGGGCGTCAACCTGGTCAGACAAGACCAGGTTGCTGCCGCCCCCCAATACCAGTCGTGGCAAAGAAGACAATGCGGTATCGGCCTGGATTGCCTGCAACTGCTCCAGTTGCTCTATCTGCATGAACTGGCGGGCACGGGCTGCGATACCAAAAGTATTCAGGCTTTGCAGCGGATAATCTGCTAATAATGGAGGTAAATTCGTCATAAGCCTCAAATTATAGCCTTTGCGCTCTGTCTGAAGCTTGCCCGCATTTGCTAAAATGCTGTTTACTTTATTTATATTTGCAAGGAAGTGAAATGCCCTCATTCGATACCGTCTCTGAAGCCAACATGGTTGATGTCAAGAATGCCATCGACCAGACCAACAAGGTGGTGACCAACCGCTTTGACCTCAAAGGGACCAGCGCCAAGGTCGAGCAAAAAGACCGCGAACTGACGATCTATGGTGATTCTGAATTTCACCTGGACCAGGTTCGCACAGAATTGACCATGACCCTGGCCAAGCGCAATGTGGATGTGCGCTTTCTGGACCTGGGCAAAGTCGACAAAATCGGTGGTGACAAGGTCAAACAGGTGATCAAGGTCAAGAATGGCATAGAAAGCGACGATGCCAAAAAGATCGTCAAGGCCATCAAGGAAAGCAAGCTGAAAGTACAGGGCAGCATACAGGGCGACGCCGTCCGTGTAACCGGCGCCAAGCGCGACGACCTGCAAGCAGCCATGGCCATGTTGCGCAAGGAAATCAAGGACCTGCCGCTGGAATTCAATAATTTCCGTGACTGATTTCCCTGATTGACGGTTAATATTTGCAACTGCCAACGACGCCCCTGATACGCCGACGACTCATGAAAACAATCTCAACGCTGGCAGCTTTACTCCTGCTGACTGGTACAACACTGGCCCAGGCTACCGATATCGGTGTGGTCGGACTATTCCCCGGCAAGGCTATCCTGGTGGTGGACGGTGCTGCGCCCAAGACCTATTCGGTCGGCAGCAACATCAACAGTGAAGCCAAGCTGATCGAGGCGGACCGCGAAACCGCCACCGTCATGATCAATGGCAAGCGCAAGGTATTGGTCATGGGGCAGACAGTCCATCGTTCCGGACCTGCCGTCAGCGACAGCGTGGTGCTGAAAGTGGGTGACCGCGGCCATTTCATGGCGCAGGCCATGATCAATGGCGTCGGCATCAATATGCTGGTCGATACGGGCGCCAGCCTGATTGCCCTGCCCGCCTCTGAAGCGATCAGGCTGGGTCTGAACTACCGGCAAGGTCAACGCGGCAGCGCCAGCACGGCGGGCGGCGTCGTCCCCACCTACCTGATCAGGCTAGACAGTGTCAAGATTGGCGGCGTTGAACTCAATGGTGTTGAAGCCTCGGTCATCGAGCAGGGATTGAATGTCCCCCTGCTGGGCATGTCCTTCCTGAACCGCATGGAAATGCGACGCGAAGGCGACCAGATGACCCTGACCAAGCGATATTGAAACGTTTTGTCAGTGACTCTTCCCGCGAAAACCTGCCCTCTGTCAGGGCAGTTTCTGTCTCCCCACCCTACTTTCATCCTCGTCACTCTACCTCAGTAAATCGCCAGGCATCCCATCCGGGCCTGGTCTGATTCATCACGCATCCTGGACATGCTCCAGTCCCTGGATATGCTTCTGTAGCAGCATTACCGCCTTGTCTACCTCATGCAATTTGAGGGCGTCGACAATCTGACGATGGGCAAGACCAGAACCGGGTTGCCAGCCTGCCGTACGGGTAGCGGCAAAGATGAAACGTGAGTTAACGAGCTGCAATTCGTCCAGCATGGCCAGCAGGCGCGGCATGTTGCAGGGTGCGACGAGTTCGCGATGGAAGCTGCGGTTTGCCAGTTCCCATTCGACGATTGACGTGGCCTGGTCACCGGCAATCAAGGCCAGTTCAATTTTCTCAAAACTCCCCGCAGTCAATCTGGGGGCTGCATGACGCAAAGCCAGTGCCTCAAGGTGTGCCCGGATTTCTGCAAATTCACGCATGGACGCCTGATCCAGAGGCGCAACCCGAACACCACGCCGTGGCTCACTGACAACCAGTCCTTGCGCCTGCAAACGCTGGAATGCTTCACGCACGGGAACGTGGCTGGCAGCAAATTCTTCAGCAATATGGTCCTGACGCAAGGGAGCCCCAGGTGGCAACTCCCCCGTCATGATTTTTTCCGCCAAGGACCTGGCAATACCCGCCGCTATTGTCTCAGTCATTTTATAGATTATCTATTAAAATAATTACCACAAAAAATATTAAATTACGTAGTATACCAACGTAAATTCATTATTTTTAAATTATCTATAATTTCCATGAAAAATATCAACCACCATAAAACCAACCGGATCAACTTCCCTGCTATTGGTCCGTGTCAACCAAACGGGCATAGGCACGGATATGTATTGCGCATGTAGCTCGCAAGAGTAATGGTAAGAGCAAGGGCGGCAATAGCAAGCGGCCTGCCACTGTCACCTCGTTGACGTCGGCCTGCCTCTTTTTTTAAAGAACACGAAATTACCGGGAACCAATTTTATGCAGATCACCTACCTGGCAGATCATCTTCATCACATCCCCATACTGGCCAATTGGCAGCATGAACAGTTTTCTTATCTCGCACCTGCGGTCAGTCTTGAACAGCGCATGGAAAAACTGACTGCATCAGCGCAAAAGCAAGGCATGCCCTTGAGTTTTATCGCAGTCGACAATGACAAGCTTCTGGGGTCGGCAAGCTTGCTGCAAAAGACAATTACCCACCCCCATCTGTCCCCCTGGTTATCGGCAGTCTACGTCACCCCTGCGCACCGGCGGCAAGGCATAGCCACGGCATTGACACAGCATGTGGTGCAAGCTGCTGCAAGCATGGGAGTCAGACAACTTTATCTGTTCACTCCGGACAAGGCAGCCATGTATGCACGGCTTGGCTGGCAAGTGCTTGAGCACGGCGAACACCTTGGCCGGCGCATCACCATCATGTCCATCACGTGTTCACATCTCACAGGAGGTTAACAAATGAAACCATACCCACTCCATAACAATGATGCAGAAAGACGCAGGCTCAGCCTGCAGGCACAGGCAATTGCACCACTCACACTGCAAATGCTGACAGGCGCAAAAATAGGTAAAGGGTCCCGCGTACTGGAGCTGGGCTGCGGCGGTGGCGATGTGACTCTCTTGCTGGCCGAACTGACAGGGCCAGACGGGGAAGTCACCGCCATGGATCGCGATGCCACCCAGGTAGAGGCCGCCGCTGCACGCATCCGGGCCGCTGGCTTCAACAACGTCAAGTTCATCGTCAGCGAAATGGCTGACTTGCCGCCTGAACTCACCTTCGATGCTGTCGTCGGCCGCTATTTTCTGATGTATGCGCAAGACCCGGAGGCGGCCGTTGCTCAGGCTGCTGCATGGGTAAGGCCAGGTGGTTATGTGGGTTTTCTGGAAATGGATATTTTCCGTGGTGCAGCCAGTACGATCTGGCCGCCTGCCAGTGCCGCTACCGAACAGGCAATCAGCTTCATCGTTGACGTCTTGCTTGATGCGGGTGCCGTCCCTCATATGGCGGCGCGCTTGCCCAGCATGTTGACAAAATACGGCGAAGTTCAGGCCCACACCTCGGCCCCCATGCAATTTGGCGCGCACTCGATTGAGCTACCGCTGGCGGCGGTGCGTTCGGTGATGCCAGCCGCACGTCAATTGGGCCGCAGCGATGCCAGCCTGCATGACGTAGACGCTCTGCTCGCTGCCGAACTGGCATGCCGGGACGACAGCACGGTCACCGTACCACCGATGTCAGTAGCCGCATGGGTGCAGCTATAGCACCGAAACACCCAAGCCTGGTCGCTTGCCTGCCAGCGACCAGGGGCAGGCGCCATTGAACAGGGTTACACAAGTCCGTTCAAACGTCGACTCACATGGCACTTTTTGCGAGGTTATGCTCAAAGGGGGAGTTGCTTTCACCGCGGGCATGAACCATTTCACGCCCACACCAAGCGAAATGGGTATTCGACGGCTTAAGACCGCATCACTCCCCTTCTTTCAAGCGCCTTTGCCTGACGGATTCAGCAAGACCTTCCAGTACCTTGATGCTCGATTCCCAGTCGATGCAACCGTCTGTCACTGACTGACCATAAACCAGTTCTTTGCCCGCCACCAGGTCCTGACGACCGGCAACCAGATGCGATTCAATCATCACGCCGACGATACGGGTGTCGCCTGCGGCGATCTGCTGGCCGATGTCGGCGCAGACCGGGATTTGATTGGCGGGATTTTTTGAACTGTTGGCATGCGATGCATCGATCATCAGTCGCGATGCCAGGCCGGCACTGGCGATGTCCTTGCAGGCGGCATCCACGCTGGCTGCATCATAGTTTGGCGTCTTGCCACCACGCAGAATGATGTGACAGTCTTCATTGCCATTGGTCGAGACGATAGCGGAATGGCCACCCTTGGTGACCGATAAAAAATGATGCGGCTGTGACGAAGCCTTGATCGCATCAACAGCAATCTTGACATTGCCGTCCGTCCCATTCTTGAAACCGACCGGACAGGACAGGCCGGACGCGAGTTCGCGATGGACCTGCGATTCTGTCGTACGGGCGCCGATCGCGCCCCAGCTGATCAGGTCGGCAATGTATTGCGGGCTGATGACGTCAAGGTATTCCGTACCGGCAGGCAGGCCAAGTTCGTTGATGTTGAGCAGCAGTTCACGGGCAATGCGCAAGCCATCATTGATGCGGAAGCTGTTGTCGAGGTAGGGATCGTTGATCAGACCTTTCCAGCCGACGGTGGTGCGTGGTTTTTCAAAGTACACGCGCATGATGATTTCGAGTTCACCAGCAAAATGCGGGCGCACCTCTGCCAGCCTGCGGGCATATTCCATCGCCGCCTTGGGGTCATGGATGGAACAGGGGCCAATCACGACCATCAGCCTGTCATCTTGTCCATGCAGTATGCGGTGCAAGGCTGTACGGGCATTGCCTGCGGTTTCCGAAGCTTTTTCGGAACAGGCAAATTCGCGTATCAAATGGGAGGGCGGAACCAGTTCCTTCATCTCGCGTATACGTAAATCGTCGGTGCGCTGCATGTTTTCTCCTGAAAATTTCTAAAAATTTAAATCACAAATCAATGTTGTTGCAAGAACTTGAAAACCTGAAAACCAAAAATCTCACCACAGAGACACAGAGGGAGGCAAAAGAAAGCATGGTGCCTTTTCTTGTCATAGCCCTGGTTTGGCCAGACCCGTCGCATTTACCGCCCTCTGTAGATTGGGCTAAAGCTTTATCAGCCCTAGCAAAACACTTCTACATGTCATTTCCACCTCGGGGTGTTGGGCAAAAAAATCTTGCCCAACCTACAAAGTTTTTAAAACCAAAATCTCAACACAAAGACATAGAGAAGAACAGAGAACAAAGCCAGACGTTCCCAATACCGATGAGCAGGCAGTTCGTCTTCTTGTTGTTTCGCCTTTTTACCTTTCTCCTGCCTTACTTTGTGTCTGCGCGCCCCTATGTTGAGAGGTCTTGTTTGCTTAAAATTCAAGTCAAAAAAAAACCGCCTGGTTTCCGGGCGGTTTTTTTAGAATTCTGGTTCAGCTCTTTTTCTTCGTGCGCTTACCGTCTTCCCACCGCCTTTGGCCTGGAATAGCTAAAATAAAAGAAGAAAAAGAAAACAACCTGTTTCATATCATTATTTGTTCGTATTTTAAGTTTTGACAATCTTATTGTACTGCTTTGTTCATCACTAATGAACTAACCGTACTGATAGTGCATCAGTTTTCAGCAATTTGCAAGAATGTTCGCGTAATAAGCTTATTTATTAAGCTTATTTTTTCCATAAAGGCGGCGGTTCTGGCGGGATATCACCCTGGTTGGGATAAGCGCCCGGCACCGGCAATTTTCTTTGTACTGCCGCCACTTGCGGGGTGTTGCGGTTCATCCAGTTACGTAATTCATTGAGGTTGGCGGCGATATCGGCCCGGTTGGGGCTGAGCCGGTTTGCTCTTTCCAGCAGGTTCAGGGCTTTTTCATTATCCCCCTGGGCTGCCAGGGCAACTGCCTGGTTGTTCAGGGCAGAGGCATCAAAGGGGTTGATCCTGGCCGCTTCGGCAAATTTTTTGCTGGCGGCACTGGTATTGCCCTCAGCCAGAAAATTACGGCCTTCTACATTGGGGTCCTGCGCATGGGCGGCAACAGCGCCGAGGCTGAGCAAGCCTGCGCAGAGCAATCTTAAGAAAATAGTCGTTTTTTTCATCATCTGCACCATCCACACTATCTGTCCACTACATTTCATCGTACGTCTTTTCGGTTTCAGTAGCAGCTACCTGCATCAGTAGCCGCTCCAATTGCTTTCTCAGTTACCCTCTCAGTTACCCTGATAATAAGCCTTGGGCGCCACCGGCGGGAAGCCTATCGGGCTCTTTCTCGGCTCGAAGCTGTAGCGCAGGTAGATCGCTGCCGTGGTGTCGTTGAAGTCTCCTGAGTTATCCGCACTGAGTTTGCCCCCAAGGAACAGGTGCGGGGTCAGCTGGTATTCTGCCGCTCCACCAAGCTTGAATGCAAATGCGGTCTTCGATTGCCCCGGGTAGCTGGTCTGGATGTTGATGGTCGGGTTGGCTGCCGCAAATTGTTCCAGCTCTGCCTGGTCCAGCGGGCTGTTCGGGTAGTACGCTGCCGCTACTTCGCGGAAGTGTTGTACCCCCAGTGAGGCGCCCAGCTGGTAGGCGAATTTGCCTTTGCGTCCTGCGATGTCGAGTGGCAGGCCAACGGCTACGTAGGATTTGGGGCTGAAGTAGCCGCCGTGGCCGTAGCTGAAGTAGCGCAGGTTTTTGTTGTAGAAGAAGGAGGTCAGGCCCAGTCCTGTCGTAAAACTGAAGTCGTTGGTTTTGTAGGCGCGCCAGTAGGCGCCTGCACCAAATTCGGCCATGGTGTTTTTGGCGACGTTTTTGCCGGTCAGGCTGTAGTAGCCCAGGCTGGCGTAGACGCCTCCGTCTTCACCATCGTAGGAGGTGTCGAGTTTGCCGCCGGTCTTGGTGACGCCGCCCCAGGTGAGTCCGTAAAGGCTGTCTTTGGCGCCGGCATAGGAGAGGTAGCTGTCGGTCACGGAGCGGCGGGCGATTTCTACCCCGAGGCCAGCGCCATCTGACTGGCCGCTCCAGCGCAGGCCGCCAACGACGTTCTGGACGGGGAAGCCGATGGGGCTGGCGCCGATGTCGGCTTTGATGCCGGCCAGTTCGTAGCTTAAGTTGAGGGCGACGCCTTTGGCTTGTTCGTCAAGGCTGGCAACGTTGCTTAAGCCTTGCTGGCGGGCGATGGTGGTGAACGGGACTTTGGCAAACTTGGCGCGTTCGACCAGGATGGCGTTGCGGCCAAACTGGCCTGCGACGTTGGTATCGTTTAAGTACAGGGTGCCGGCATCGGCCAGCACGGGAATGATTTTTAAGCCGAACTGGCCCAGTCCCAACGTGCTGATCTGGGCTTCTATGGGGGTTTCTATGTCATTTAAGGCGGACAGGCCTTTTTCTCCGCTGCGTGAGCGCCCTGCCACTTCGACCGAGACTTCGGTGCGGCTCAGTTCGTTGATGGCGTCGATTTCTTTTTGCAGTGCTGCTTCTTCTGCACTGACGTTGGCTACCCTGGCTTTGCTGCGGTTGACGGTATTATTGGTATTGCTGCCCGTCGCATATTGCGCGTATTGCTGGGGCACTGGCACCGGCGTCGCGTTGCTGTTGTAGCTCGCCTTCGGCGGGATGTAGGGCACAACCGGCGCAGAGGAAGCCGTACCCGCCCCACCGCTGCCGGTATCATAGTAATTGCCGGTCTGTGGCTTTTGTACAGACTGACTTTGCAACTGTGGCACTTGCGATGTCAGCGGTGCTTGCGTCAGTGGACTGCGCGTCACATTCGCGGGCGGTATCTGGTAGACCGTCGCCGTGCCGCTGGCGCTGCTGACATTGCCGCTGGCACCACCCTGCACAGCTGCATTGCTGACACCGGCTGCAGTACCGGCATAGGTATACGGCGGTACTGTTTGCGGCGCAGCTGCTGCCTGTTGCACTGGTGCAGCCTGCCTGTTCATTGTTACAGCCTGCAATTGCGGGATAGTAGCCACAGGCGCTGCTGCGACCTGCGCCATTGGAGCAGGTGCTGTGCTGCTTTGGCTTTGGTTTTGCGCAGCTGCCAGCGTACTGGCAGGCAGTTGCGGTATCTGGTATTGCGGCGCTACCGGTGCATATTGCTGCTGCGGGATTTGTTGGGCGTAATGCGGTTGAGCGTACTGGGGCTGCGCATATTGCGGCTGCATATACTGAGCCTGCGCAGGTGGCGCATATTGCGGTGCTACCTGCTGCAAAGGCACGCCAACCGGTGCGAACAGCGCACTGCGGGGATTGCCCGCGCCTGCCTGCACCGGCTGATTATTCATGGCCACGGCTTGCGCCCTGCCATTACGATCACTGAACGGGTTGACGCTGAAGTCACCGGTAGGGGCAGGCTGATTCTGCGCAACCAGCCGTATGCCATTCGCTCCCATACCTGCGTTAGGACGCTGTGCCTGCTCCATGGCCAGAGCCTGCCTGAAATACTCCATGGCCTTGCCATTGTTGCCCTGCGCCCGCGCCACATTGCCAGCCAGGGAAATAAAGCGCGGATTATCCGGCTGCAACTGCATCAGGGTGGCCAGGTGCTGTTCTGCGCTGCTGAAGTCCCTGGCCTGTATGGCGGCAGTCACCAGGCCCTGCAAGACTTCAGGGTTTTGCGGTTCAGCCTGCAGTACACGGGCATACAGGTCTTTGGCAGACTCGGTGTCACCGGATGAGCTATAGATTCTGGCCAGTGTCAGCAACAGCAGATTGTCGTCCGGGTCCGCCATCAGCATGGGCTGGATGAAATTGAAGGCGGTCGCATAATCGCCGGCTTCACGCGCCCTTTCCGAGTAACGCATGGAGACAATGCGCTGTAAATCCTTGTAGTCAGTTACTTCTTCTGCACTGAGTTTGGGTATTTCAGTGATACGGCGCATCACGGCCAGTGCTTCTGCCTCCTGATTGGCGCGCAACAGGGCCATGCCATATTGCAGCAGCACGCCGGCCGGCGGGTTGGGTGTGCTGTCGACAGCACGCTTGACCAGGGCCAGGCCATGACCTGGGTCACCCACCTTCATGTGGAAGGCAGCGATGATGCCGACAAATTCTGGCTCATTGCCGGCCACGCCTTCTATGGTGCCCAGCAGTTCACGCGCCCGCGCCGTGTCACCGCGATTGACGAAAACATTCAGGCGATCAACCTGCACCCGTGTCCACAGGCGCTTTTGCAACTCGACCATCTCGGGTTTTCTGGCGGCGACCGGCAGGCGTTCCAGCGTCATCAGGCCTTCCCACCATAGCTGCTGCATGGCGCTCAACAGGGCGCTGGCATACAGGGCTTCGGCTTGCGGGTTTTCGACATTGGCCATGGCATCCATCAGGGCACGCGCCGCACCTGGAGCATTCTGGCCCAGGTAGATTTTTGCCAGCGCCATGCGCAACCAGGGGTTATCAGGCGTGATCAGTACCGCATCTTCGAGGCTGGTCTGGGCCGTGGCGATATCGCCTGCGGCTTCGGCAGCTTTGGCCTTGTCCCATAATTTGCCGGCCTTGAGTTCAGACAACACCGCCATCTGCCGTGGCGACATGTAGGCGCTTAACTCTTCGAGGTCCTTGATGCGTTTTTGCTGTGCCAGCAAACCGATCATGCTATCCAGCGCACCCTGGTTCTTGGGGTCGCTCTTCAACACCAGGCGGAAATTCGCTTCGGCTCCGGCCGCATCATTTTCTGCCAGCAGGGCGTCGCCAAGCTGCAGGATGCCGACCGCTTCCTTGGGGTCCATCTCTATGGCTTTGCGCAACAGGCTGATACCCTTGGCGCTGTTGCTGTCTTCAAATGCAGTACGGGCGTCGGCAATCATGCCCCAGTAATTGGCGCGGTCAAACGCCGGCTTCCATTGGTCCTTGCGATTGGACGGCGACAACTCCACCGCCTTGTGCAGCAATGTACGGGATTCGACAAATTCATCCTGGCGCATCCTGACCAGGCCCAGGCCACCGTAACCGGCAGATTCTTTGGGGTGGGATTTGATCAGCGTCTGGAAGGCCGCTTCAGCCGTCTTCAGGTCATTGGCGTCCAGGGCCTTGAAAGCGTCAGTACGCGCCTTGTCCAGATTGTCGCCACTTGCCTTTGCCTGCGCTTCTGTCTTGCCGGCAGACTTGTGCTCTGGCTTCGATTCTGACCTGGCTTCTGACTTTGTTTCAGATTTTGCCTGCACTTCAGCTTTAGGTGCTGCGGCGATATTCTCTTTGACTTCCGCTGCTGCCTTGACGGCAGTAGTCTGTTTGGCGGCAGCCAGCACCTTGGCCGGATTACTCTTTTCTTCAGTTACAGCCGGTGCAGCAGGACGGTTCAGGCCAGCCAGTTTTTCGCTCATGGCCTGGTCATCGGGGAATTTATCGAGGTAGCGGCGGAAGTACTTGGCGTTGTCATTTTTCAGCGCCATCCAGCTCAGCGCCTGACGCCATGAATCACCGGCCTGTTTGCCGACATCAGCCTTGGCAGTCAGTTGCTCCAGCGCGGCTATACCTTCCAGTCTGGTAGGTTCACGATACGTCAGCACCTGGGCATAGGCCAATGCATACCTGGTGTTGCCAGGGCTTTCTTTCATCAGTTTTTCCAGGCCGCGTTTGGCGTCAGGATAACCGGCTTTGGTGCCTGCCAATACCTGGAAATATTCAAATGCGGCATCCCCCTTGAGTTTGGACGGGTCACCCATTTGCTTATAGGCTTCCACCGCGCTGTCGACATCCCCCTGTTTGGCCAGCTTGCGCGCTTCTTCGAGCTGGCCGCCAGCGCCATTGCTGCTACCGCGACGATAAGCATCTTCGGCTGCACGCAGTTGGGTGATGGTCGCCTGAGCGCCTCTGAGTCTGGAATAATAGGTCTTGGCTTCGCTGGGGTTGCCAGCCTTGGATTCATAAATCACCAGGGCCAGCAGGGCCTCGGCATTGGATGGTTCTATCTTCAGTATCTTGCGCCAGGCGTCGGCGGCGTTTTCATCTTTGCCACGCTGCGCCCAGAATTGCGCCTGTTCCTTCAGTTGCTGCGTCAAGGGGGTGTTGGCGAGCGCCTGCCCGCTGTCCAGATATACGGTCAAAAGCGCCAGTGCCAACGCTTTTTTCTTAAAAATCATTCATGTCCCCTATTGAAGCTTGTACGGCGCATCCTGCAAGCTTGATGTCGTAAAAACAAAGGATACGCTTAAGCAGCATTTTGAAGTAAGCCAGCCCAAATAGAAAGCGTATGTGTGGCATGAATTGTAAATCTATTGCAAATCCAATAAAAAACCGCCGGTTCCGTGAGGAATCTGGCGGTTTTCATTACTCGGGATAAATATTTCCCGATAACAGTTCTCTTCTCAGTTCCCCTCTCAGTTACCCTCTCAGTTACCCTGATAATAAGCCTTGGGCGCCACCGGCGGGAAGCCTATCGGGCTCTTTCTCGGCTCGAAGCTGTAGCGCAGGTAGATCGCTGCCGTGGTGTCGTTGAAGTCTCCTGAGTTATCCGCACTGAGTTTGCCCCCAAGGAACAGGTGCGGGGTCAGCTGGTATTCTGCCGCTCCACCAAGCTTGAATGCAAATGCGGTCTTCGATTGCCCCGGGTAGCTGGTCTGGATGTTGATGGTCGGGTTGGCTGCCGCAAATTGTTCCAGCTCTGCCTGGTCCAGCGGGCTGTTCGGGTAGTACGCTGCCGCTACTTCGCGGAAGTGTTGTACCCCCAGTGAGGCGCCCAGCTGGTAGGCGAATTTGCCTTTGCGTCCTGCGATGTCGAGTGGCAGGCCAACGGCTACGTAGGATTTGGGGCTGAAGTAGCCGCCGTGGCCGTAGCTGAAGTAGCGCAGGTTTTTGTTGTAGAAGAAGGAGGTCAGGCCCAGTCCTGTCGTAAAACTGAAGTCGTTGGTTTTGTAGGCGCGCCAGTAGGCGCCTGCACCAAATTCGGCCATGGTGTTTTTGGCGACGTTTTTGCCGGTCAGGCTGTAGTAGCCCAGGCTGGCGTAGACGCCTCCGTCTTCACCATCGTAGGAGGTGTCGAGTTTGCCGCCGGTCTTGGTGACGCCGCCCCAGGTGAGTCCGTAAAGGCTGTCTTTGGCGCCGGCATAGGAGAGGTAGCTGTCGGTCACGGAGCGGCGGGCGATTTCTACCCCGAGGCCAGCGCCATCTGACTGGCCGCTCCAGCGCAGGCCGCCAACGACGTTCTGGACGGGGAAGCCGATGGGGCTGGCGCCGATGTCGGCTTTGATGCCGGCCAGTTCGTAGCTTAAGTTGAGGGCGACGCCTTTGGCTTGTTCGTCAAGGCTGGCAACGTTGCTTAAGCCTTGCTGGCGGGCGATGGTGGTGAACGGGACTTTGGCAAACTTGGCGCGTTCGACCAGGATGGCGTTGCGGCCAAACTGGCCTGCGACGTTGGTATCGTTTAAGTACAGGGTGCCGGCATCGGCCAGCACGGGAATGATTTTTAAGCCGAACTGGCCCAGTCCCAACGTGCTGATCTGGGCTTCTATGGGGGTTTCTATGTCATTTAAGGCGGACAGGCCTTTTTCTCCGCTGCGTGAGCGCCCTGCCACTTCGACCGAGACTTCGGTGCGGCTCAGTTCGTTGATGGCGTCGATTTCTTTTTGCAGTGCTGCTTCTTCTGCACTGACGTTGGCTACCCTGGCTTTGCTGCGGTTGACGGTATTATTGGTATTGCTGCCCGTCGCATATTGCGCGTATTGCTGGGGCACTGGCACCGGCGTCGCGTTGCTGTTGTAGCTCGCCTTCGGCGGTATATACGGTGTCGCAGGAGTATATTGCGCCAGCATCATTCCCCCGGCAGGATAAGGGCTTTGCATGGTCGCGCCATTGCTGTAAGCGTCGGGGGCCAGGCGATTGGGTTCCGGCGTTGCACCGCCGCCCTTGGGCTGTGGCGGTTGCAAAGGGTTCACTACCGGCGCTTTGCCAGCTGGCGTATTGGAATTGGCCGGCGCACTGGCAGGCGCCTGCTGCAATTGCGGCACCGGCGGACTTGCCTGTGGCGGCAAGCTGGGTATCGCCTTCAAGGCGGGTGCAGGTGTTGCTGTCGCCGGCACATTATTGACTGGCGCATTCATAGCAGGATTAGTGGCCGGATTAGTAGCCGGAGCAGACTGCGGCGACAGAGGCTTGCCGACAGGTGCGAAAATACCACCGGTATAACTGCTGGCTGGTACTTCCTTTAAAGCCGGTCCACGTACCGCAGGTGCAGTTTGCAATTGCGGCTGCGCCCCTGTTGCTGGTTTGGTCTGGATAAACGGATTGGTCTTAAAATCCGTGACACTATTAGCCGGCGCAGCATCGACCAGACGCAGGCCATTCGGCCCGGAACCGATGACGGTTTTCTGTGACTGTTCCAACGCCAGGGCGCGTTTGAAATAACTGAGCGCTGTGCGGTTGTTACCCTGCGCCCGGGCGACATTACCGGCCAGCGACAGGTAGCGTGGATTATCTGGCTGCTGGCGCATCAGGACACTGAGGTGACGTTCGGCATTGTCAAAATCACGCACCTGTATCGCGCCATACACCAGGCCTTGCAGGACTTCGGGATTTTCCGGATCAGTCTGCAATACCTTGGCATACAGCTCTCTGGCTGATTCGCTATCACCAGCAGCGTTGTAGATGCGCGCCAGTGTCAGCAACAGCAGGCTGTCTTCGGGATCGGCAATCAGCATGGGCTGTATGTAGGCATAGGCATTGGCATAATCGCCTGCTTCGCGTGCGCGCTCTGCATAACGCATCGCCAGCACTCTTTGCAGTTGGCCAAAGGCAGCAATTTCACCTTCCTGCAGGCCGGGCATGGCGGCCACACGGCGCATGACGGCTTCAAGCTCACCTTCCTGGTTGGCTTCCATCAGGGTGCCAGCGTATTGCAACAATAGTCCGGCCGCTGGTTTGGGGGTGTTTTGCACAGCCTGACGCAACATGGCAAAGCCACGCTCCTTGTCACCCATCTG
This sequence comes from Undibacterium paludis, assembly GCF_022568815.1. Lineage (GTDB taxonomy): Bacteria > Pseudomonadota > Gammaproteobacteria > Burkholderiales > Burkholderiaceae_D > Undibacterium. Next base: position 33,062 of record NZ_JAKZHX010000023.1, read on the forward strand.
TATGTAGAAATTGGCCATGGTGCCGATGAATTCAATATCAGTACCGGCAACCTGCTCTACCGCAGCCAAGGTATTTTTGGCAGCAGCGATATTGCCGCGCTTGCTCATCAGGGTGATACGGTCAATCTGCACGCGTATCCATAGCCGTCTTTGCAGGTCAACCATTTCCTTTTTGCGCGATGGCGGCGGTACTCTTTCCAGCGTGACCAAGGCTTCCCACCAGTATTGTTGCATCTCACTCAGCAAGGCGCTGACATAGAGGGCTTCAGGATCGGGGTTTTCCACGTTGGTCATGGCATCTATCAGCGCCCTGGCCTGACCCGGCATGTCGCGCTTGAGATAGATTTTCGCCAGCGCCATTCTCAGCCAGGCATTGTCAGGCTTGATCATGATGGCGTCGGCCAGCAGTTGCTGGGCGCCATTGAGGTCACCGGCTGCTTCTGCCGTCTTGGCCTTGCTCCACATATCGTCAGACTTGAGGTTGGCGACGATGGCCAGATGGCGTGGCAGCATGATGCTGCTCAGGGCTTCAAGATCAGCAATACGTTTTTGCAGCACCAGTACACCGATCACACCATCAAGCGCACGGATATTGGTTTTATCTGCATCGAGGACGCGGCGGTAATTTTCTTCTGCGCCCTTCAAATCATTTTCTGCCTGCAAGGCATCCGCCAGTTGCAGGATACCGGCTGGTTCCTTACTGTTCAGTGCAACGGCCTTACGCAAGAAATCGATGCCCTTGACGCTGTCGCCGTCTTCAAAGGCGGTCCTGGCCTCAGCCACAATAGCCCAGTAGCTGGAGTCTTCATAAGCCTGACGCCATTGATCCTTGGTCTGACCCGGTGAAAAATCGACAGCCTTGTGCAGGAAATCCCGCGCTTCGATAAATTCTTCCTGACGCATCTTGACCAGGCCCATGCCGCCATAGCCAACTGGATTTTTGGGCGCGATCTTGATCAGGTTCTGGAACTCGGCTTCTGCCGTGGCAACGTCATTGTCATCCAATGCCTTGAAACCGGCAATGCGACTTTTATCAACCGGGCTTTCCGGGGCTGCCTTGGGCTGTTTGGGCGGTTGCGGCGCAGCAGCTTCAACCGGCTTGCTTTTTTCTGCCGGTTTTTCTACCGTTTTTTCAGCCGCCTTTTCCGCTGACTTGCTCTCTGCCGGTTTGGCATGTGCGAGCTTTTCTTCCGCAGGCTTGCTCTCTTTGGACTTGCCGTGCGGCTTTTCTACTGTTTTTTCGACGGGCTTTTCTATCGCCTTTTCTGGTGGTTTTTCTGCCAGTTTTTCGACCGGCCTCACCTCTTCCGTCACCGCTGGTGCTGCCACCTTGGCCGACTTGCCCTGCCCGCTGACACGTTCACGAATGAGGGCATCATCGGGATATTTTTCCAGGTAACGGTTGAAGTATTTGGCATTTTCCGGTTTGGGGGCCATCCAGCTCAGGGACTGCCGCCATGACTCTGTCGCCTCCTTGCTGACATCGGGTTTGCTGCCCAGGCCTTCCAGCAGGTTCATGCCTTCTACCCGTGTCGGTTCACGATAGGTCAGTACCTGGGCATGGGCCAGTGTATACCTGTTGTTGCCGGGGTTTTCTTTGTGCAGTTTGGCCAGACCACGGCGGGCTTCTTCGTAACCGCCCTTGGTGCCAGCCAATGTCTGAAAATATTCAAAAGCGGCATCGCCCCGGAGCTTGGATGGGTCCCCCATCTGCCGGTAGGCTTCGACAGCCGATTCGACATCACCTTGTTTGGCCAGCTTGCGGGCGTTTTCGAGCTGGGCGACACCGCCCAGGCCGCCCTTGCGCAGCACTTGTTCGACACTGCGCACCTGTGCCGAGCTGGCCTGGGTGCCTTGCAGGCGCGCAAAATACGCCTTCGCCTGCTCAGGGTTACCAGCCTTGGCTTCCAGCATGGACAAGGCCATCAGGGCGTCGATGTTATTGACATCAATCCTTAACAGTTTGCGCCAGAGGTCGGCAGCATTGTCATCACGACCACGTTGCTGCCAGAATTGCGCCTGTTCTTTCAATTGCTGCGTCAGCGCTGTTTCTGCGAACGCAGTTTCACTCTCAAAAAAAACTGCCAAAAGCGCCAATACTGCCGCTTTTTTTTTCAAGACCATTTACGTCCCCTAATGATCGCTTTTTCTGTGAGCCCTCGTTGAACCCGGAAACCATCGTTGAACACGGTCCCGGGTCCGCTCTTGAGTTCCGTCATCAGTACAGCCACTGCAGAAAATGTGCGCAGTAATATTAACTCTACAGACAAGACCACTCAACATACGCTTCACTCCTGCTGGTCAGACACGCCGTATTCCAGACAGGTAGCAAGAACAGCGCGCTGGCAGTCTGTCACTTTATTTTTTCTTGTCTTCCAGTGCCAGGCGTGAAGCCGCCTTCTTGCGCAGGAAACGGAACAGCATGGTCGCCGCGATCACCGAGGCCAGCATCAGGAAGATGATCATGATGAATGGCTGCGTGGACAGATGCCACTTGATCCAGGTCCACCATGGCAGGCTGCCGCTGTAATAGGTATCACCGATCTGCGCATTGGCGACACGATCCCCCTTGATCAGCACCAGATCGCCCTGGAACTTGCTGCGCAGATCGGCCTTGTTCAAACCCATGGTCAGGTCAGCCAGGCTGGCGGAATCGCCTGAAGTCATGACAATGACATTGCGTCCGCTCGACAGAGGTGATTCAAATTGCATCATCGCACCGAAGGCATTGCCAGTCTTGGCCAGCATTTCACCAGCATGACGCTCCATCTGATCAAGGTCACGTCCGGACCAGCGTGTCACCAGGCGCAAGAACCCAGTAGGCAACTGCAGGCGATTGCCGGTTTCATCCATACTCATGGGCATATACTTGGACCACTGCTTGAGCAGGGGCAGATTGCCGCTGGTGCCGATCAGCAGAAAGTCCTTGTCGCTGAACTTTTCCACGTCGACACTGCGTATCAAAGTGCTGCTCAGTACCGGATAACCGGTTGACTCGCCCATGCGGCCCATGACGTTGAGGAACAACTCCATCTCTTGTACATTGGGACGATCAGGCATGACGATGGCAGTCTGTGACAGGTCAGCCATGCGAGTGAACGGAAAACCGGCATTGGCCATGTAGGCCAGGTTGGGCATGGCGGCATAGTGCGGCATATTGGAAAAATCGATGGTCGAATCCGGATCAATCGCGGAACGAACATTGTCCAGGTAGACGTCTTTACAGGCACCCTGTTTAGGGTAGTCGTAGAAGAAGTGGAATTGCAACTGATTCTCTGCACCGATGCGGAAAGTTGGCACCTGGATTTCATCCTGGGCAAAACGCTGACCATCCTTGAAGAACAGCATCACTGATTCCTTGATCTTGCCCTTTTCCACATGCGCGCCGGACAAAGGCAGGGAGCGCACGAATTCGTCATTGATACCGATGTTCAGCGTCGATTTGTCAACTGTAGGTCGTGGCGTGAAGCGATAGCGTAAATCGATGGGCACACCATCTTTTTGCCAGGTGAACAGGTCAGGCGCAACACGCAGGTTGACACGGATCAGGTCCGGTGTCAGGCCATTGACTTTCAATGCAGGCGGAGCAGCCAGTTCTCCAAACTTCACGGGCCTGTCGGTCGGCAGCCATTTTGGCGCATCATAAGGTTTGCGGGGATCGATTTCTTTCAGGTTCTTGATCAGGGCAGTGTCGCCCTGCATGGCGATCTGGCCCATGGTCAGTGCCTGTACGGCAGTCTTCAATTCACCAACGTCACGGCCCAGCACCAGCAAGAGCTTGGCTTTGGGGTTCATGGGGTTGGCCATGATGGCCAGGGTAGGACCGGCAATTGCCGGCAGCTTGACGCCGGCCGGGGCTTCGGTGGATGTGGCAAACAGCACGGCGTTACCGCGCGGCAGCGCATTGGCTTCAACCGGGAAACGGGCGCCACGGTAAGAAGACAGGTGACCAAACCAGGAGGCCACGACACCGGCATTGCGCAATACTTCCATTGACGGGGTGGCTGGCAGGATGAACGGCAGTTCCAGCAATTTATTATCGCGACGATCAAAGAAAGGCGCTGGCAACATGCCCAGGTCATTCGCCAGTGTCAGTGGCGAAACCGTCAGTTCCAGGTTCGAGGTATGGCTGACCTTGGCCCACAGACTGGAGTGATAAGGGTCTTCACATTCCCTGGTGTAGTGGCCGATCAGCTTGAAGCTGAGTTGATTGAAGTCGGCAAAAAAGCGCGGATCAATGACGTCTTCCCTGACGATGCCCTTGGAATTTTCGCGCGGCAGAGGGACTACGCTGACCAGTTCATTGTTGACCAATACCTGGATATGCGACAGGTCAGGCAGCAGGGCCGGTGAATAGGCGATACCGTACTTGATCTTGGCCGAGGTGATGACTTCGTCACTGCGTACCGTGAAAGGGAAGGAACGTTCACCTTCGGTGCCGCGCAATTCTATGCTGGAATTGACGCCTACCATGTCCTTGAGGCTGATGTTATAGGTTTTCTGGCCACCGATTATTGAGGTCGGCTGCAGGTCTTCGAGCGCCACTTTTTCCGGTACCGCCGCTTGTGCTGAGGCGCTTGCACTGGCACTGGCATGTTTGGATTTTGCCAGCACGTCATCTTGATGGGCAACACCTGCCAGACCACAGAGGATAGCCAGCGCCGTCGTGCTGCCTTTGCGCGAGAATTTGGCACGGATACTTGTCACGATGGTTTTCACGGTGGAGGCCTCTTTTGTCTTATTCATATGCTCTGTTTTTTCTGCTAGATATTGCTTGATACTGGTTCCAAACCGGCTAAATCCGCGCATGCTGTGATAAGCGATTTCACGCAAGCCATGCAGCGGGTGGTCAATGTCCCTGTCATTTGACCAGCTCAGCCAGACGTCGGCACGGCCTATGGTGCAATTGATGAGGTCCATCTCCTGTTGCAGATCAAGCGGCATGAATTGCACGCTGAGCAGGTTGTCCTTGAAGAAGACCGTCTTGGCCGGGAACACTGATTCACCATTGGTGCCATAGAGCGAAATCATCAGGTCTTCGTCACGGTTCATGTGGAAACCATCAGGTACCCTGAAGGACATGCCACCCATGGAAAAATCTTCGGTACGGCATACGATGGAGTGGCCATTATTAAGGCGCAGGGTAGCATTGAGCACCGCCCTGACCCGGTGGGTACGCCGGACCTGTTTCGACTCTGTCGCCACTGCCAGCGTTGCGCCCAGTATGACCAGGTTATAAATGGTCCACAACATGTTCAGGATGACGGTATCCATTTCATAGGTATTCCACCAGACGGCGCGACCTATGCCGACAAAAAAGCCCAGTACGTTCGCCCCCAGCATGATCAGGTAAGGCTTGGAAATGGTCCAGTCAAAATGCTCGTGTTCGACCAGACCACCCTTGGCCGTCACGTTGAACTTACCCAATTTGGGGTTGATCAGCGCCACCAGTGTCGGACGGAAAATATACCAGGCCAGCGTTGCCTCATACACTTCGGCCCAGAAGGAATGCCGGTGCGCTCCCTGTATGCGTGAGTTGGTCAGGTTGGCATGCAAGAGGTGCGGTAGCGAATAGGCGGCAATCGACAGGGCTGACGCCTTGATGATGTGGACTTCAAAGAACAGGTAAGACAGTGGCGCCAGCAAGAAAACCATGCGCGGCAGGCCATAGAAGAAATGCAGCATGGCATTGCTGTAGCAAAGCCGCTGACCAAAACTGAGCCCCTTTCCCAGCAGGGGATTATCGGTACGGAAAATCTGCGCCATGCCACGCGCCCAGCGTATACGCTGACCAACGTGGGCCGACAGGCTCTCGGTCGCCAGCCCGGCTGCCTGGGGCAAGGCCAGATAGGCGGTGTTATAACCAAGGCGCTGCATTTTCAATGCGGTGTGCGCATCTTCAGTCACGGTTTCAACGGCAATGCCGCCGACTTCTTCGAGGTAAGTGCGGCGCAGGATTGCGCAGGAACCGCAAAAGAAAGTCGCATTCCACAGATCGTTACCGTCCTGTATCAGGCCGTAGAACAGTTCACCTTCATTGGGCACATTGCGGAAGGTTTGCAGATTGCGTTCAAACGGGTCTGGTGACAGGAAATGGTGAGGCGTCTGTACCATGGCCAGTTTGGGGTCAACCAGGAACCAGCCCATCGTATACTGCAAAAACGATCGCGTCGGCATGTGATCGCAATCGAAAATCGCGACAAAATCACCGTTCGTGCGCTTCAGGGCGGCATTGATGTTGCCAGCCTTGGCATGGTTGTTATCGGCACGGGTAAAGCACTGGACACCGACCGAAGCGGCAAATTCGGCAAAGGCCGGACGGCGCCCGTCATCAAGGATGATGATGTTGAGCTTGTCCTTGGGCCAGTCCAGCCCCATTGCCGCCAGCACTGTCGGTTTCACCACGCTCAGGTCTTCGTTATAGCTGGGAATGAACAGGTCGATGGTGGGCCAGGTCGACGTATCCGCCGGCAGCATCACCGGTTTGCGCTTCAATGGCCAGGCAGTCTGCAGGTAACCGAGCAGGAGCACCGCCCAGGCGTAGACTTCCGCCATGATCAGCACCAGGGCAAAAAACAGGTCGATCAGGTTGTCGGTACCGATGGTATAGGTGATGCGCCAATAGATGTAACGGCTGGTGGCGCTGATGGAAAACATCACCATCACCAGTGAAATCAGGGTACCGGTATAGCGTCGAAGATATAGCGCAGTACCAAAAATGATGGTGGAAAACAGGGTCTGCAAAGGCAGGTCCAGCGGGATGCTGATACTGGACCAGTACAGGAACACGGCCACCAGCAGCGCCAGAAAACGCGGTATCTTGCCATCCCAGCCGCTCCAGTTGACCATGGAGCGCCCCAGGTCGTTGAGGCGACCGTACAGGTAACGGGAATTAAGTATCGAGCGCATCAATCAACCAATCTGAAATTAGTCTGTAACCAGGCGGTCAGTTCCTGCATGTCATGCGTTGCCGAACAGTGCTGGGAATAATAAGCCACCGGTGTCTGACAAGCCAGGGCCTCACTGACGGCTTCATCCCTGTGTATCGTTACGGGTATGAAGCGCTTGCCCAAACTGTTACGCAACATGCCAAACACGTCACGACTCAGCTGTTTTGACGCATCCATCTGGTTCAACAGATAACAATAGCCTAAAAAGTCCTTGCGCTGCCCACAATAATAGTCGATCAGCGATTCTATCGATGGTATCGTCGAATACGAGGCAGCATCCGGCTTCAATACCACCAGCGCATAATTTGCCACACTTAATACCTGTTGCAAATAGATACTGGGGCCTGGCGGTGTATCGATCAATACCACACTGTTGTCCGCCAGTTGCAGGCTGGCCAGGTGTTGCGCCAGCCATTTGGGGTTATCTTTTATGGTCTGCTCAAAATCACCGCGCTGATTTTCATCGACGCTGCCATAAGGCAGGAAATTCACGCCGTAGGCGCTTTCAAACAGGACACTCGTCCAGGTGCTGTCCATGGCCTCTTGCTGCGCAATGCCACTGGCATCTTCATGCGCCATGCCAAAGTGCAGACGCAGGGAATTTTGCGGATCCAGATCGAGTATCGTGACACGTGGCCCCAAACGGGCCAGGGACGCTGCCAGATTGGCAGTAGTTGTCGTTTTTCCTACGCCGCCTTTGGGCGAAATGACGGCAACAACCCTCATGGTTTAAATATTTTTTGAAAAAATGAGTTACTGCTCGTTTCCACAGGCCGGGGCTCTTCTTCCCTGCCGGCCAGGCGGCCAAAGACTGCGCTGACCGATTTATCCCTGGCCGCAGATTTATTGGCGGCAGCGGGTTTTGTTTCATCGCTGGCGGCAAACTGTCTGGCTGGCACGGTCGGTGCTGCCGGCGCGTTGTGCGCAACGGGCGAAGCGGCGACACTGGACAAAGGCTTGCGTACGGTCCTGGCTGGAGCTTCGTTATGTGCAGCAGACACGTGATTCGTCGCAGAGCTTACCGATGCAGCCTGCGCGCCCAGCAGGCGTGATGAAAATGGTCTGCGGTCCTGTGTTTCCCTTGCTGCCGCCGGTGCAGCCTCTCTTTGCGACGCTGGCATGATCTTGGACAGGAAGGCCGGTACGGCGGGGCTGGATACGGAAGCATCGCTCTCGGTTTCTTCTGCGGGATGCTGCTGTGTCAGTATCTGCTTCAGCGGTGTGACTAGCACCGGTTTTACCGTGCCTGTTGCCTGTTCTGCGCTTGCGGTTTTTACTGCTGCGGCCCTGCTTGCGGCTGATCGCATAGCCACCGGTTTGGGTGCTGTTCCCGCTTCATTCTCATGCGCGGCTGGTGCGACCATGACATCATCATGTTGCTGGACGCGGGCAGGTGTAGCGGCATGTAAATGAACATCACGCAGCAAAGGCCAGCGCTGCCTGGCCTGTTCGCTGTCTGCATCGCGCTTGATTTCGCGATAGGCGTCTGTCGATTGTCCAAATTTCTGAAATAAGTTTTTTACATCATCATCCATGATAGCCACCAGCCCAGGTTACTTGCCGCGTCACAAAAACAAGAAATTAACGACGTGTGAAATAAGACGGCTCATCCAACTGTTTTTTCAAATCAAATACAAACAACTGCCCTTCTTCGTAAGCGCCATCACGCTGGGTCAGGCGCAGACTCTTGTCCATGCCCAGGCCTTCAAACCATTGTGCATAGACGCCTTCAAGCAGGGCCGGCGACCAGTTCAGGGCATCCGGACCAAAAGCGACCTTCAGTGGCGCAGCATGGTGGGCAACCACCAGTGCATCGGCTTCTTCCACCAGTTCCACCCAACCCCAGTTCATGGCAGACCACACGCGGTTCATGCAGGCTTCCAGCGCCTGCAGGCTGCTGCCGTCAGTCACGTCGTAGCCCTTCGACATTGTGCGGCCCAACTGATGCATGAATGCACGCAAATCCTTCTCTTCACCCTTGGATGCAAATTCAGCAGAAAATGCGCCAAGAAAGGATCTCCATTGAACAGAGCATTGCTGCTCTTCATAATAATGGATCGTAGTTGTTGACATCTTGATTTAGCCCTTAGTTTTGACTCTTTCTCTATGCGCCGTATCGTGACATGCAAATCATAGAGCATGTTCATTCGTTGTGACTTTACCACTCGCTAATATTGGTAGTCCAGCCAAAGCAGATGGTCAAATGTCAACAATTAATAATAGAATCAAGGATTTATAGATATTTAATTATCTTGCATACCATTTTTACAATTGGGTCGCTAACGCCCCTCAGTTTGTGCACTATTCCATCGTAAATCCATTAATTTGGAATTTGCATTGCGCACCCGCATTCCGACCCGCATTCGTGGTCGGCAAACCGACTCAGGCAAGTCCGGGACAAGACTGTCAGTGCTGGCCTTGCAAGCCTGCTTCGAGCCAGTCGATGATTTTTCGTATGGTTTGCGAAGCCGGATTGTCCGGTTTGTATTCGAGTATGGGCCGCTCAAAGGCGAGCGCCTCTTCGACTTGCGGACTTTCCTGCACGATGAAAGGGACCATACGTTCACCGAGTCTGTCGGCAATCAGGGCAACCACATCCTGTGCCAGTTGCCGTTTCGACCCCTGATTGACGATATAGGCAGAACCGACATCGGCCTGGCTGCGATGGCCGTAGGTGGCAATCAACTCTTCCATTTCAGGCAGGGTTGAATAAGAGGCCGCATCAGCCAATACCACCACCAGCAAAAAGTCAGCGGCATGGATGGCCTGTTTCAGATATACGGACGGCCCCGGTGGCGTATCCAGCAGGACGATGGTATCGTTTGCCAGCCTGGCTGCCTGCAGTTTTTTGCGCAACCAGGATTCCTGCTCTTCCAGCATTTTTTCAAAACGCATGCGCTGTACTTCACCACCATGACCAAATGGGACGAAGTTGACACCAAAGGGGCTGGTATAACAGGCGTCCATCAATTTTGCCCGCGCGCCAGTCAACAGGCTGACGCCGTTATTCTCACCCTCTTCAAGCCCGCCCAGATGCCATTGCATGGCATTTTGCGGGTCGAGGTCTATGATGGTGACAGGATAGCCGCGCTCTGCAAAACCAACGCCAAGATTGGCAGTGATCGTGGTCTTGCCGACGCCGCCTTTGGCTGACACTATCGCAATGACTATCATGCCTGCGACTCCGGCATGACTGCAGTTGCGCTTACACAGGGCATCAGGCCGTTCCCCCGACTGTCAGGCCTTCTATTCGCAAGCTCGGCTGGCCGACACCGACAGGCAGGCTCTGCCCTTCCTTGCCGCAGACGCCTATGCCAGCATCAAGACGCAGGTCATTGCCTATCATGCTGACATGATTCAACACCTCAGGTCCATTGCCGATCAGGGTTGCGCCCTTGACCGGATAAGCGATCTTGCCGTTTTCTATCATGTACGCTTCGCTGGCTGAAAAAACAAATTTGCCATTCGTGATATCCACCTGACCGCCGCCAAAGTTGACTGCGTAAAGACCATTTTTAACGGATGCAAGAATTTCTTCCGGGTCTTTGTCACCAGCCAGCATATAAGTGTTGGTCATGCGCGGCATGGGCAGGTGGGCGAAGGATTCACGCCTGGCGTTGCCGGTTACCGGCATTTTCATCAGACGGGCATTCATGGTGTCCTGCATGTAGCCCTTGAGTATGCCGTCTTCGATCAGGGTGGTGCACTGGGTCGGATTGCCTTCATCGTCCATGTTCAGCGAACCACGGCGGTTCGCCATGGTGCCGTCATCGACGACAGTGACGCCTTTGGCAGCCACACGCTGGCCGATGCGGCCGGAGAAGGTGCTCGAACCCTTGCGGTTGAAATCACCTTCCAGGCCGTGACCGATGGCTTCGTGCAGCAGCACGCCAGGCCAGCCAGGACCAAGTACCACGGTCATCACGCCAGCCGGTGCCGGACGCGCTTCCAGGTTGACCAGGGCAGACTTGACTGCTTCATCGGCATATTGCTCAAGCAGGGCGTCAGTGAAATACGAATAGTCGTAACGGCCACCGCCACCGCTGTTGCCCATTTCACGACGACCATTCTGTTCGGCGATGACAGTCAGCGAAACGCGTACCAGCGGGCGGATATCAGCGGCGATGACACCGTCGCTGCGCGCCACCAGCACGACATCGTATTCACCGGCCATATTCGCCATGACCTGTACAATGCGCGGGTCTTTGGCCCTGGCGATCTTTTCCAGTTTTTCCAGCAACAGGACTTTCTGATTGGCATCCATGGAATGCAGGGGGTCGTCACGCAGATACAGCGAGCGCCCGTCCAGCCCCTGCAAGCCTGACGCCACCTGAATTTTGCCGGAACCCTGGCGGGCGATGGTGCGTGTCGCCTTGGCGGCGTCAAACAACGCCTGCTCGGAGATTTCATCCGAATACGAGAACGCCGTCTTGTCGCCAGATACGGCACGGACGCCCACACCCTGGTCGATAGAAAAGCTGCCGGTCTTGACAATGCCTTCTTCAAGGCTCCAGCCTTCGTTGCGGGTGAACTGGAAATACAGGTCGGCATAATCAACCTTGTGGGTGAACATGCTGGCCAGCACTTTGCTGAGCTTGGCCTCATCCAGGCCAAAAGGGGTCAGCAAAATGTCGCGGGCGATGGCAAGATGGCTCATGGCGGGATCAAATGGTGTCATAAATAGTCTGTTCGGTGTTGCAGGTGAATTGCAAAGGTATTACACATAAGCTGCAAACAAGCCCTGGCGAGATAGCGCTCAAGCTGCAAGGCATATTTGCACAAGTACTTACATTGTAGAGCATCTGCGCTGTTCACTGGGAGCAAGGCAGAATAACACTGTGCTTTTTACAACTTGCGATGCCGCAGTGCGGGCAGGCTCTCGCGTATGCTGGCAATCACGGTTTCATCAATATCGCCGCTGACGATGCCCTCGCCTTCCTCCAGCAGGTTCAATATCTTGCCCCAGGGATCAATCAGCATGCTATGGCCCCAGGTCCGGCGGCCATTGACATGCTTGCCGCCCTGACCGCAGGCCAGCACATAACATTGATTTTCTATGGCCCTGGCACGTAACAGGATTTCCCAGTGGGCCTGACCGGTGGTATAGGTAAAGGCGGCAGGAACCACAATCAGCGAGCAGGTACCGAGCGTGCGATACAGCTCAGGGAAGCGCAGGTCATAGCAGATCGACAGGGCAACCTGGCCGAAACCGGCATCAAAACTGCTGACCTGGCCACCTGCAACGATGGTGCGCGCTTCTTCATAGGATTCATCCCCCTTGCTAAAGCCAAACAGATGTATCTTGTCGTAGCGGGCGACCTGCCGCCCTTCGGGGTTGAATACGAGCGTGCTGTTGAGTACCTTGCCCGCTTCCGGCGCCTGCAGAGGAATGGTGCCGCCGATCAGCCAGACGCCAAGACTGCGGGCCATGTCCGCCATGAAAGCCTGCATGGTCCCCTTATCATCCGCTGCATCAGCCGGTTCTGCAATGTCCACCTTGTCGGTTTCCTGCATGCCCATCAACGGCCAGTATTCAGGCAACAACAGCATTTTTGCGCCCTCATCTGCCGCTTGCTGCATCAGGCGTCTGGCCGTTGCCAGGTTTTCTGACAGCACCGGTGTGGAAATCATTTGTATCGCTGCGATTTTCATAACATCCTCATGTAATCTGCTCGTAACAAGACTGGTCGTCATTTATGATTTGCTGGCGGCCTTGTTGTTTGACTGTGCGCTGTCGCGACCTTCCAGCTTGGTCACCGTCGGCTCTTTCCATGAACCGCTGACCTTGTATTCAAACGTGAAAGCCTTGCTCAAGGGCTCACGTAAAAACACCTGCGCCAAAAAGGTGCCAAGGCCAATCACGGGATTGACCGCCAGACCATACAGGACCGATGCCGTGCCGACATTGACGACGGGTATCACGGTCACATGCAGGTCCTGTGATTCCTTGACGATATCAGCATTACCTTGCAGCAATACCGTCGCATTCACACCCAGCATTTTCAGGTTATCAGTCTTTGCCACACCCTGCTGTATCTGGGCTATACCGGCAATCGAATCAAAGGCAAAACCGTCTGAAAACACATCACGGAAATCCAGCGTCAGACGGCGTGGCAGCGATTGCAGGCTCAATACACCCAGCAATTTGGCAGCACCAGGGTCTACCTTCAAAAATTGCCCGCTGGAAAGCACCATCTTGATGCTGCCATTCATGCTTGGTATATCCATGGAAAATGGTAACCCATTCCAGTGAACCTCGCCTTCGAGCTTGCCGCGACCACCACGCAAGACATCGGCAAAGCCCAGGCGCTCCAGCAATTTGCCGGAATTGTTAATGTCAAGCACATAGTTCAATTGCGTCCGTCCGTCACCGGTCAGACTTTCCCATTTGCCGCTGGCATTGAACTCTGCATCAGCATTCTTGAGCAAGAGCTTGCTGATCTGCCATTCGCGCCCCACACCCTGGGCACCAAGCTGGTTCACTGCGGCCAGCTCAAGCTGGCCAAGCTTTTTGTTAAACAGCTCAAAATTTTCAGCCACGATGTCAAGGGCGGGAATCTGGGTGGTCGTACTTTTCCCCTCCAGCAACTCGCTGACATCAGCGGCAGCTGATTTGGGAATGATCAGATTGCTTAAACGTGCCGTCACACTGCCCAGTCCCTGCCCGCCCGCGCCTTCGTTCCAGGTCAGGTAACCGGCAGCCTGGTTGGAGTAAATATTTGCCTGCCAGACATTTCGTTGGCGCGACACGCCAACCACGACGTTTTCAAGGGTCTTGCCCATGATATGCAGTTCAGGCGTCCTGGCCGCCATGGTCGTCGGTTCTATGTAGGGCGACAGATCAAGATCAACCATGTCCCTGTCCGTGCCTGGTGCAGACGCCTGGGCTGCACTTGTCGCAACCACATTGCCCGGTGCCGGTGTCAGCTTGCGCCATTCATCGATATTGAGCGACTTCAGATCGACATTTGCATTCAAACCGCTGTCAGGCTCAGGGGCTGGCGCATTTACCCCTATGCCGCCACGCACAACCTGCCAGGGGCCATTGGCTGGTTTTTGCCTGAAATACCTGGCATTGATGGCATTGCCTGATGCACTGCCAAGAGTGACACGGATTTCATCACGCAGACTTTGCGCATCCATACCCGGTTGCGGCAACAGTTCAAAATGCAGGGGCATGGTTTCATTTATCCCCTTTTTCAGGGGCATGGGAAAATTCAATGCCATGCCCGCCAGACTGGAATCGATGATGATCTCCGGCTGACGCTTTTTCACATGGATACTGGCCGTGTAACGGCTGGCACCGCTGATGCGATCACCAAGCTTGTCTGCCATGGAAGCCGGCATGATCTTGCGCACGCCTTCGGCAGTGATGCCGCCGTCCAGCCTGACTTTCACACTATTATCCTTTTGCGAACCACCGGTAATCTGTACCGGTCCACCGAGCGCCGCGCCCTTGAGCGTGCCCAGATTAACGCCAGTCTCGTTGAATTCCAGCTTGCCATTGAGGCCGGTCACTTGCGGGATACCTGGCTGCAGGACCACATCATTATTGGCAAATTGCAAAATTCCCAGTACCTTGGCGTCAATCAGGTGCTGCAAGGGCAATTGCAGCTTCAGTGACAGGGCTGACGATGCGCTGGCTTTGGTCTCTTTCAGGAAATGGCCAAGCCAGCCACTGACCGGGCTGGCCCCGACATAAGCGAGCATGTTTTGCAAATTGCCGCTGGCCTGCCCATCGATATTGAGCACGGCGCCATGGATGGACAGGTCAGGAATGATGGCCTTGACCTTTTTCAGGTCTACGCCAAGCGTGCGCGCCGTATCGCCGCTGATTTCCATCCTGGCCTTATCAAAGACAAAGCCACCCTTGATATCTTCGATGACCGGCCACAGGGGCTTGCCTTCTTCATTCAACTGGGCTGCGGCAAAATCAAGTTTGCCGCCAGTCAGGTTGCCCTTGACCAGGAATTCGCCTTTATGGGCTTTCTTGCCATCATTACTGTTGAAAGGAAAATGCGCCAGATCGCCGCGCAAACGCACACTGACATCATCAGCCCTGCCTTCCAGGATGGCATTGAGCAGCCAGTGACGTAAATGTTCTTCCGCCGCGACCGGGATGTAACGGTCAAGCTGTTTCAGGTCAAAACCGGTGATACTGCCTGTCAGGTCCACCTCACCCGGTTGCGCCTCGACGCCATGCCGCATGGACATGATGTGCTTGCCAGTCAGGGTGGCATGCATATCTTCTTGCTGGGCATCCATTTTATCGATCTGGAAGATCAGTTTGTCCTGTTCGACAAACTGCCATCCGGCTTGCATGTACAGGCGCGAAAACGGCATCAGCGGATCAACGAAATAACTGGGCAGTCGCAAGGACAGGTCCCTGGAGTCAAGCAGGAACTTACCGCCCTTGTCATTCGCCTCTATGCTGCCGGACAGGTTTTCAAACCCGGGTATGGCCGGCACTGCCGCCTTGGCAGGCAATTGGGCAGTCTTGGGCCGGGACAGTTGTGCCGCCTGCGCCAGCATTGACAGATTGATGAACTGCCCCTTGATGCTATAGGAAGACACATCGGGATAAGCGCCCTGCCACTTTGCCGCAAAGTCCTTCAATTGCCCCTTGGGGGCAAAGTCCACCAGCATCTGACGCTGGTCTTTGGGCAAGGGCAGGTGTTCGGCAAAATTTGCCAGTGTCTGCAAGTCCAGGGTCTTGGCGTACAGTTCCACGGTTTCCGGCTGGCCTTTTTCACCGGGGGTAAAGGTTTCCCTGATGGTGGTGACCGGCAACTGCTGACCATCGCGGGTTCGCATCGAGAAATCAATCAGCGATACACTGTGGCCAGACTGTCCCAGGAATGATGCCAGAAACCGCTGTTTGGCGGTTGCCTTTTCACTGGCAACCAGGCGACCGCTGACCAGGGCCATGTCCAGCTCAGGCAAATCGGCGCGGAACTTGCCCTGCACATCGGCCAGACTCAGGTCGGCGGTCAGTTCAGCCATCCTGCCCTTGTCCAGGCGCATCCAGGCCCGCACCGAACCATAGGCTTTTTTGACATCGGCCGGATAATCGACGAAGGTTTTCAGTGCAGCCAGATCGGTACGGCGCAGGTCGGTATACAGTTCACCGGTCCACAAAGAGACATCAGAAATCTTTTGTGCAAACACCGGATGCATGAAATCACCGCGAATATCAAGCGGTGCCGACAGGCTGGCATCAGGTATGGCCTTGAGCGCAAACTTGTGGTGACGCCACTGGTTCTGTAACAGGAAACTGACGCGCGGCAGGTTCAGTTCAGCGCCGTTACGCATCTTGTCAGTCCAGCGCAACGCGCCATTGCGGATGTAGATCTCGTGCTGGGCCAATACCCAGTCCAGGCCCTGTCCCTTGCCTTCACCGGCCGGGTCGATATAAAAACTGCCGACATAAATCTTGCCGTCAGCCTCCCTGCGCAGATCCAGGCTGGGCTTGTCGATGACAATACGCTCAAAGCGCAGGTCAGCCACTGCCAGCGACCACCATGACAATGTAGCCGACACCTCGGGCAATACCAGGGCCTGGCCGCCCTGTTTGTCGTACATCACCACGTTTTCCAGCATGAATTGCGGCTTCAGTCCCTGCCAGGAGGCTTGCAGTTTGTCTATCTTTAACTGTCTGCCCAGCGAAGAAGAAATCGCCTGTTCGATATCAGGCTTATAGCGGTCAACATTCGGCAATACTGCGTAGCGCAGTATCAGGACCAGGATACAGAACAGAAAATACAAAGACAGGATGAGCCTGAGCGTAAAACGCAGGCTTTTGTCGCAGGTGCGCCAGGTGAAACGGCAAAGCCGCCAGAAATGGCCCGGGCCTGGCCTTTTGCTCACTGCCTTATTGTTAGCAATGTGTTCTTGATCTGCTTGTGTCATTGCTAAAGTGTAATTTATTTGTAAGTCAAACTTGCGTAAGAATAATTAAATTTGCAAAAAAGCAAAATCTTTATTTATCCTTGCGTAAATCCTCACATCCTGGGACCTGCTGCCGTCCGCCGACAAACTTCCCATCTCAACACCTTAGCACTTCTTCATTGCTATTGCTGCAACTGCAATGTCTGTTCAATCTTCAGGCCGGAACACCTCCAGCCCTGCTTTCCCACGCATAAACTGCCCAGTCTCTATTCTGCCAGAGCACGCTGTACTGGCAAATACTTTGCTGCCTCGCCATCACTACCTGCATACCTCTGATCGGCCTAATCGCTTAAAATCGATGTCAACTCTGGCAAACTGACAAAACATGATGACCGCAAGCACCAACCTCCATGCCGACATTCTCCAGGCATCCCGATTTTTCAATCATTGTCTGCAGGCAGATCCCGACAGAGCCGAACTTTTGCAGCAAGTTTCTGGATTATCCTTGAGCACGGACGATTTTGCGCATTTTTTACAAAAAGAAATTTATGCAGGTGCCAGTCTTAACAAAGCCATGCGCCGCCTGCGCAAACTGGTGGTCTGCACGCTGATCAAGCGAGACCTGTGCGGTCAGGCAAATTTTGATGAAGTAGCAACAACAATCAGCCTGTTTGCCGATTTTGTGGTGCAACAGCATCTGCAAGCCCTGAACCTGGAAATGCAGGCCCTGTACGGCACACCGACGGGCGAAGAAAGCGGCAACGAACAAGTGCTGATCGTGCTGGGCATGGGCAAGCTGGGCGGCTATGAACTCAATGTCTCATCCGATATAGACCTGATTTTTTGCTATGCCGAAGACGGCGAGACCCAGGTACAGGATGCCAGCCAGCGCAGCCTGTCCAATCATGAATACTTCAATCGCCTGGGCAAGAAACTGATTGCCGCCATATCCGAAGTGACCGAGGATGGCTACAGTTTCCGCGTTGACATGGCCTTGCGGCCCAATGGCGCATCCGGTCCTCTGGTTGCCAGCTTCAATATGATAGAAGAATATTTCCTGATACAGGGACGTGAGTGGGAACGTTATGCCTGGGTCAAGGCGCGCGCCATGACGGGCAATCCCGATGATATTGCCGCACTGGAAAAAATCATCCGCCCTTTTGTGTATCGCCGTTACCTCGACTTTGGCGCCATTGACTCATTGCGTTCCATGCATGCACAAATACGGGCAGAAGTCGTACGGCAAGAAACCAAGCACCCTGAGCGCAGCAATAATGTCAAACTTGGTCGTGGCGGCATACGCGAAGTGGAGTTCCTGGCCCAGGTCTTCCAGTTGATACGCGGCGGTCGTGACGCCAGCCTGCGTGACCGTTCCACCCGCAGGACCCTGCAAACACTGGCTGACAAGGGTATACTTGACGCTGGCGTGATTGAAAAACTGCTGCTGTCCTACGAGTTCTTGCGTAACCTGGAACACCGGCTGCAATACCTCGACGACGCCCAGACTCATACCTTCCCTGCCCGCGAAGAAGATCAGCAAAAAATCGCCCTGATGATGCATTGCGGCAGCGTCGCAGAGTTGCTGGAAAAGTTGCGCCCCCATCGCGATTTCATTGCAGAGCAGTTTGACGCCATCTTCCGTGACAAGGCCGACAATAGCGGTGAAAATGAACAGGGCATGCTGGCTGTGAGCCTGGCCAGCCCCGACAGTGACGAGTTGATCGCCGCCCACCTGAGCAGCCTGGGTCTCTCGACTGAGGTCACTCGGGCAGTGTCGCAAAGATTGCTGGCCACCTGGCAGTCACCCAAAGTACAGGCTTTGTCAGAATCAAGCCGCATCAAGCTGGTGTCTCTGCTCAACAATGCCCTCAACATCATCGCCCGTCAGCGTGACAACCAGGTATTGGCCTGGCACCGCCTGCTCGATTTCATGGAAGCCATCGCCCGCCGCGCAGCCTATCTATCCCTGCTGACCGAATATCCGCATGCACTGGCAAGGGTGATACGGATGATGGCGGCCTCCGACTGGGCGGCAAAATTCCTGACGCGCCACCCCATACTGCTTGATGAATTGCTCGATGAAGCATCATTGCATGAGCATCCTGACTGGCCAGCCTTCCAGCTGGACCTGCAACATCACTTGCAGCAGCATCAGGGCGATACTGAAAGGCAGATGGAAACCCTGCGTGAAATGCATCATGCCATGCAGTTCCGCCTGCTGGCGCAAGACCTGGAAGGCCAGCTCAGCGTAGAACACCTGGCCGACGAATTATCGCAACTGGCGGACATCATCGTCGCTGCCGTCCTGCAATCGGCCTGGGAAACCATCGCCAGCCGCCACCGGCCAGAGCCACGCTTTGCCGTCATCGCCTATGGCAAACAGGGAGGCAAGGAACTGGGCTATGCGTCCGACCTTGACGTGATCTTTTTATATGAAGACGAAGACCAGGATGCACCGGCCAATTATGCCAAGCTGGGGCAGCGCTTCATCACCTGGATGACCAGCCACACACCGGCCGGCATCCTGTTTGATATCGACATTGCCCTGCGCCCTGACGGCGCCAGCGGTTTGCTGGTGTCCTCGGTAGCATCGTTTGCCCGTTACCAGGAAAAATCGGCCTGGCTGTGGGAACACCAGGCCCTGACCCGCGCCCGCTTTTGTGCCGGCGACGCTGCCATAGGCGAACAGTTTGAGCAGATCCGCGAGCAGGTTTTACGGCAAACCAGGGATGCTGAAAAATTGCGCATGGAAGTCGTCAACATGCGTAAGAAAATGCGTGATGCGCATGTCAACCGCAGCGAACTGTTTGATCTCAAGCACGATGCCGGCGGCATGATAGACATAGAATTCATCGTACAATTCCTGGTCCTGAAATATGCCGGCCAGCACCCGTCGCTCACAGCCAACAAGGGCAATATCGCTTTGCTCAAACGCTGTGCTGAACTGGGTCTGATCGATGCGCAACTGGCAGAGCACACCGCCAATGCCTATCGTCTCTACCGCAAACTCCAGCACGGCATACGGCTTCAGGGTGAAGACAGGGCCAGGGTATTACCTGAGCTGGTAGAACAAGAGGCAGCAACCACACGGGCCTTGTGGCACCAGTTGTTTGATCAGGTGACGAATGCTGATCAATGATCAAACGAGCGATCAAATATAGACAAACGCGGTGTCCCCGCATTGGAGAACACCGCGCTTTTTCCTGATCGGCCCTGCCAGACTGCTTATGTCGGCATGAACCTAGCCAGATAC
>NZ_JAKZHX010000024.1 GCF_022568815.1 Undibacterium paludis
TATTCCCTAAAAATAGTTCAATGCGTTGGGAACATCAAATCTCGTGCACGTTGCCGCTCTGCTTCAACAGGAAAAGATTTGATCAAGAGTTCCTGGATCTGAATGGTGCGTTCAGAAAAATTGAGTTGGCGATTTTGATTGATCTGGCCAGCAGCATTCAAGTAGCCAGTAAGCCGGTTTGCCAGTTGTGGCCCCGTGCTTGCCCAGCTATTGAAACTGCGAGTAGCCTTGTCAAGCACCCATTGCACATACCTGTCATGGCGCGACTCATCGCTTTTGCTGGTCCAGGTCGGCGGCCGGGAAATACTTGGCTGCTCTTCAGTTGAGAATGCATCCTGACTTTTCTCTTGCAAGGTATCGTCTTTGAGTTGTGCCAACTCATTCAACATCTGAGTCAGCTGCGCATCGTCATTCTGGTACCACACCTGTACGACCGCCTCCCCCAGATAAGCCCGCCGCAAGCGGTCCCGCTGATCGCGCCATGTGCTGATACGCCGGATCCCTTGCAGCGTTATGTCTTTGCCGATACTACCCAGATTATGCGCCACCAATAAATCATCATGCGCTTTCATGTAATCCAGGTAGTGTCCGGCGATGAGCATTGCTTCATTATATGCAGGGGGTGGGAGCACACTCTTGAGATGGCTGCGTAATGCATTTACCCGGTCTGTTGAAACTTGTTCCAGCAAGAAAAAATTGATGACATCCAGCAAGGCGCTATTGATGACCAGTTGCTGGTTTTCAGTAGCCAGCCCTGAAGGCAGCAAGCGACTATCACTCGGCGAAAATGAAACTTCTACATCATTGACGGGCAGCGTCATCTGACCGGGACCCAATACCATGACTGGCGAATTTTCCTTTGCACGTATTGGCGCCACCTCTTTCGGTTCCTCATGCCAAAAATATTGCATCAATAGCAGAATAATAGCCAGCAAGATGACGACAGAAGCAAGTCTTCTATAGTGTTTGGTTGAATGGGCTTTGGATAAAATGAACATGGAAATTTGTGTATAAATTACTGGTTTAATGGCTTGCCAAACTATTGGCAGCCATGTTTTCTGTACTTTCGTGCATGGACAAAAAATACCATTCAATAATCAACACCATACGGACTGTCACAGTGAAAGCTGAAGTGAAGGACATGTGCCCGGCGAATCAGGGCAAGGCAAGGTGTTGGCAAATAAACGCAGCGATAGCGGGGCTATCGCGAGTATTTGCAACGCCGCCCTGGTCGTCGCGCGCATGGCAGGCAATTCGCTTTTCACTGTGACAGCCCACTAGTAATGCTGTCCCCCTTCTTGCGACATGAAAATACGTCTTTCGCGCCGCCCCATCTTTACAAATCCGTGCAACACTACACTAGAAAACAGACGTGGGAATCCAGCCGTCGGAGCCTGCAAGAAAATTATCCGGCTGGTATTGCGTGGTCTGTGAAGACGTCAGATAAACAGTGTATTTTTCCCTGGTTTTTGCAGTGAATCCTGCAGCACCAGGGCCAGAAGAGCCATACTCGGCAAAAAAGGACGTTGGCAAATTGTTGGTTGAGCCAGGAGTGAATTCAATCATCCCTGCTGCATTAACTGGCGCCTGTATATTGGTGTTGATGAATATATTGGAAGCCAAAGCCCCCCATGGGCGCCCCAGATATGCACTAGTCAAACCTGTCTTCGGGTTACTGGAAATGGTGCTGTTATAAAAAACATAGCCGCTAAGATAATTCGTAAAATGCCTGTTTTGCGCGGTAATGGTGACCTCTCCGCTCAAGCTTCCATGCTGGTCAGCAACGATGACGCAATTGTCGAATACGGCAGCCCCATCACCAAAAATGAAATCGACATTACCTTCGATGGTTACGCCATAAAAGTACGACCGGGCTGGCGTGCAGGTAGTCGAAGAGCAACCCAGACTGCCGACATACAAGGTATCTTGCCGCCCTATAAGATGCACATTGCGCAGTACGGATTTATCAGAGGCAAGAAACAGTGCAAGTGCCTGTGTTTCAGCATGCCCATCCTGGGTATAAGTATTTTGAATGGTGATGTTATTGGCGAAAAATCCCGCGCCCGTGACAATGACTGTTGATGATCCTTTATCTCCCACTGTCCCGCCACTGCCATTGGATTTTTGCGCCCAATAACTTTGGGTGATGACGGTGGACGTGGCGTGTGCACCCTGGCCTATCAACCGTACATTGGGTTTGGTAATTGTTACCTGTTCCGTGTATGTCCCGGGTGTCAGGTCTATCTCGCCGCCATTTGCCGGTAATGCGTTGACAGCGGCCTGGATGCTTGTGTAATGACCTGGACCGGTACCGCCAACAGTGACTTTCGTGATGGCATGGCTTGCTGCACTGCCCAGTAAAAAAGTGGCGACAAGTACAATTTGCCACACACGGTTCTTTTCTTTCATGTTATCTCCCTATACCGGGACATGATGACCATGTCCCGGCTATTGTAGTAATCTGAAGTCACTGCTTAATCTGCTTATGGAGCTAATCTTTTATTCACCCAGACGTAGAGTTAAATGAATAAAAACTCAGAATTTGCAACTTGGGACTGCACCGCTCATTGTGAAGTTACTCGTGGTAACTCCCGTTCCGGACGGGATGTCATTTGAGTCATTGAGACCGACATTGGCATACTGGTCACCACTTTGCGCCGTTGCATCCAGATTGACATGTGCCAGATAGGCGTTGACAGGGAAGCTGGCGTTACGGCCATCTATCCGGGTATAGGCGCCTGACACCGACGAGGTTGCATAGGCGCCGTTGACAACAATATTTGACAGCGACGGCGTGCCGCCGGATACAGGGCAAGCATGATAATTCGTGTCCATGATAATCAGATGTTTTGCACCGGTTATACAGGTATTGACATAGCTGACTTTGCTGACTGTCAAAGCACAGGGACCAGTCTTGATATTGATCGCATTGGCATTGGCAGATGTGGTTCCAGAGAGATCAGCACCATACACATAGTTATTCTTGAACAGGACATTTGATACGGCATTTTTATAAATACTGCCAATCGAAAGACCATGTGTGCCATACAGCTGGCTGTTTCGAACGGTAATGTTTGAGGCATTGCCAGAATTGGTTTTGACTGCAATACCATCATCGCCTGCTTCGATGGAAGAGTTGGCTACCGTCGCATTGGTGAGGCTGTCAATATCAATACCATCGGCATTGGTACGGGTAGACGGTGTACGTATTACTACTTTCCATGCCGTGAAACCGTTGCCTCCCTCAACGTACAGATTCGGGAAAACAGATTCCTTGAGGGTGACGTTATAAACAGTGAAATTGGTGATGTTTTTTGCCTGCACCAGACGCGAACTACCGCTCAGAATATCACCACGACCATCGACTGTGCCAGGGCCCATCAAAGAAGCATTTGTGCCGTTGAACAGGATGAACTGCGGATTGCTTGCATAACTGTTATTTCCATACAACGTGACACCGGCATTGATGACCAGGCTTGCCCCATCAATGTTCAGGCTATTACTGTAGAAGGCATTGCTGGAACCTGAAGCCGTAAGCACAACGCTTTTCCCTGTTCCTTTACATTTGGTTAACGCGTTTTGCAAACGCACTGTATCGTCAGTAGATGGTGGAGAGGCGCGCTGCGAGCTGGAGAACTGGGCGGGAATTGTATCGCAAACGCCAGGGTAGGTCGGTTCGGTGACTGTGCGACTGTCCCCGGTTGCCAGGGTCTGCGCCCCGGCAGATGCCGAAAATACGAGTAGTGCAGTGGTTAAACTATAGAAGCGAAGTGCATTAATTGCAGTCATAAAAGTCCCCTATATAAATATTATGATTATGAAAATATCTTGAGAAACAAGGATATTGGCCGGTCCAATATTAAATTGGTCCAACCAATATCAGGTAACGTTATAGGTATTTCTGTTACCGTTGTCAAGGAGAGATTGTTGTTTCTGCCAGATTTGGCATGCTCGTATGTACGCCGAAAAGATCATTGACCTGCTTGTGACTGAAGTGCGGTCTGGAAGAAAACCCATGTTCATGGTCTGTCGCTGTTTCCATATTGCCCGCCGCCTTGCCTTTACTGCCTGTCCACAAAACCTTTTTGCTGAAGACATATCCACTGTCCTGGCCAGACCATATGATGCATGCAAACCCGATACCCTGAATTAAAGATGCAGCTCGAAAGATGTACATTTATCTGTCTATTGGCGCTGCACATTTCTCATCATTTCACAGATTTCAATCACATCTTTGCGCCCGTTATTACACTGCTTCACCCTGGGTAAACAATAACTGATGCCTGCATCTGCTCACACGCATTTCAGGTCTGGCGGCGAGACCAAATTCTTCATGGAGTGAAATCAGACAGGAGCGATTTCTTCAGACATTCAGCACAAAGAAAACGCCAGTTTTTATCGCCATATCTGCTCCAGATAAAGCGGATTTATTCGACATGAAACAACTGCTTGCACTCTAAAAACAGCGCATTTTTTCAAGTGCCCAAACCAATAAAATCCGGCAAATAAAAATTTGCTCCAGAGTCATGCTAACGATATTCTGTCGATGCCTTAAATGCAATTTATTGCATTGTATTCACGGGCATTTCTTCAATTTATATAAGGAATTTTCTATGGCTTTTAAAAAAAATGTACTCGCAAATATCATCACATCCATTACTGCCTTGATGATGTCGGCATCTGGTGCTTATGCAGCCGGCACACTCATTCCATCAGCCAATCGTGTCGACATGCTGCACGATGCAAGCCGCAATATTATTTATGTTACCGACAGTAACCAGGTGCTGCGTTACGATATAGCCAGCGGTCAGATGCTGTCACCCTTTGTGCTCGGCTCCACCAGTGCCAACGAACCCAAGGCACAGTTGAAGGGCATAGATATTTCGCCAGATGGTCAGACCCTGGTGGTCGCTGACCAGACATCAGACGCAACAACGCAATGGGTTTATCTGATCAATCTGGGGGGCGCCAGTTGCGGCTGCCAGACCGTCAATAAAATCCCCATGAACAAGGAGTTCATGGAAAACGGTCTTTGGTCGGTTGCTTATGCAGGTGACGGCAGCATATTTGCTTCTTCACAGTTTGCCGGTTCTGGTTGGGTGCCATTGCGACGCCTGGACCCGATCACATGGACCTGGAACAAAGTTGGCAATGCTTACCCTGACAATACCTACAGGCAAAACACCATGTTGTCCACCAGCGGCAATGGCGCCGTCGTTTCGTTTGCAGAATCCAACATCTCTTCCGGCTCCTGGGGGCGTTATGATGTGCTCAATGCCAGCCTGAAGCGCTTTACCGATTACCAGACCGGCACGTCGGCATTCAACTATGAAATCGCCGCGAACAGTAATGGTACGCAGATCGCCATACCCACCTATTTTGGTACACAGATTTTTGGCGCCAATTACAGCAAGATTGGCACAATAGGCCAGTATGCCGGCCCACAACCAGTTGGTGTTGCCTATCACCCGGTTGAAAACCTGATCTACTTCCCATGGGCGCAGACGCGTGAGGTCAAGGTCTACGACGCCAATACGCTCAAGCAGGTATCGAGCTATGATTTTGAAGATACATTTACCTCCAACGGCAATAACGCCTACGTTCAGGGGCGTACCAAGCTGTCCAGGGATGGTTCCGTGCTGATGGTGACAGTGAACGGCGGAGTGCGTTTCGTCAAACAGTATGAAGGTCTGCGTGCCGCGAATGTCAGCGCCAGCAACAGTGGCGCGGCAACGACGATCAGCCTGAAAGGAGCGATAGGTAATAATGGCAAGCTCAGCTACCGATTGGCATCGAGCCCATTGCGCGGTACGGCGACGCTTAATGGTGACACGGTGACTTACACACCGGAACCCGGTTACACGGGCGCAGATTTTTTCAGCTACACAGTCAGCTATGGTCGCGCTACCGTCAGTGCAAAGATCAACATTCTTTCAGCAACAAATTAAATACCTGTGCAGTTCAAGCCTGGATCAACAATCCGGGGCACGATGAAGTTTCGATAGCTATCTAGTACCACCACGTATCAAATCCCATTCTTACCCGCCAGTGAAGTTCGATCTCGGGTAATTACTCCCCAGTCTCAAATCTCCCAGTTTTATACCTGCAGTTCCACATCCCCGATTTCATCAGCAAACCTTACAAACCTTTCGCCAGTGCCCCCATGCGCTTGATATCATTGACCAGGAAAGATGGCACGCAGGGTATGTGTTCAGCCGGTTTGACTGTACAGTCCGTGCGGTCTATCAAACTCCCGGCACCACGCTTGCTCATGGCGTTAAAAATGGAGTCGGTATTTCCGTAAGGTACAGTCGTATCATCGCGTCCATGGAAGAAACTGATCGCTGATTGCGGTGTCCAGTCATACACATTGCTTTGCGCGGCAATGGCAGCCGTATCATCATTGAGGAAGTTATCAAGAAAGGCCGGATCAAAGCTGATGTCACTCTGGCTGCCCAGTGCGCTGGACAGCAGCAGATTGCGGACATTGGCCCTGTCATTGGCGCCCAGATTTTTCAGGAAACCCGGGCTGATCAAAGCGCCGACTATGGGGTTCTGCTGGCGTACGGCACTTAGCATCGCATTCAATGTCAGCGTCACATCGTAAGGGCCAGCACCAACATAGGTAACAACAGGCAGCGCTGCCTTGTTTTGCGTCATCAGGCGCAAAGTTGCCGCAGTCGCATAGGCGCCTTCCGAATAACCTGTCATGAACAATTGCCCATTGTCCGCAATTGACCTGGTCTGGCGCCAGCGTGACGTGGCAGTCATGAAATCGACAACGGAATTGGCCGTTGGTGCTGCCAGCAGATAGGGATGCGGCATGCCTTTGGTGCTGCCATAGCCGACATAGTCAGCCGCACTGACAATATAGCCCATTGCAGCAAACAGCACCGCAGGCTCATCCGGGGTAGCGTGATTGCTGGGTGCTTCGGCATCGGTCTTGATGGTGGCGTGCTGGTAGGCAAGCACAGGGCTGACCACGCTGGCAGATTTGCGCGGTATCAATGCCAGGCCGGACGCCGTGACACTGCGGCTGGCAGAGTCTGTCGTGGTATAGGTGATCTTGTAGGCATCAACTGCATACAGCGGGGTCACACCGGACGCCACGTCTTTGGGCAGGGCGGCGGCCACATCGCTGGCGCTAATGGTCTTGATGAAGGTGGCTGCCTCAAAATGCCCGGCACCTGGCGGATTGCTGACTTCGGGCGCGGTGACCGGCCCTGGCCCGTTATTCGACGAACCACCGCCACCGCAACCGGCCATGCTTAAACACAAGGCAAGACAGCTTGCCGTCATGGGATATAAGTTATTTAAGAAGCGAGTTTTCATATTCTTTTCCATATGACCAGACCAGTAGCAAGCAGACCCAATCATCATATAACGATTGATCAACCCGTGTGGATGACAATATAGTCGCAAATAGTGCCTATCTATTGCCTATCTGGATTTTGCCTGGATGATCTGGTCAAGACGGAAACCTTCTATATTTGTCTTGACCTGTATCCAGACCGGGAAATGGTCAGTCATCTGGAAAGTAAATTGTTGCCGCATTCAATTCTTTCACTGCAACATGGTCGCGATATTTTCATCCTTATCAAGAAAATCAACAACATCGCTGGCATTGGCAAAAGCAAATCAATACCGCGAAAAATCATGTGTATCCCCTTGATGGCAACGATCGAAACATCGCCAAAATACCGGAGCAAAGCCAGCCTGCCATCGCATCTGTAATAGTCTGTTACTGTCATCAGCCCGTCATACTCAACTTATATCTTCACGGTTTTTTAACCAGAGACGGCATATGTTAAGTGCACCTTTTCCCAAACTGATATTGGCTACTTCCCTGCTGGGTTTGCTCAGTGCCTGCGGCGGTAACGGTATCCAGCCCTTCCTGCCCCTGAATGGTGACCAACCCTTCATCGTGGCCCATCGCGGCGCTTCCGGCTACCTGCCGGAAGAAACCTATGAAGCCTATGTCAAGGCGATTGAACTCGGCGCCGACGCGATAGAGCCAGACCTGATTTCAACCAAAGATGGTGTACTGATTGCCCGTCATGATCCCAACCTGGCCTACAGTACCGACGTAGATAAACATCCTGAATTTGCGTCGCGCAAGAAAACCGTATCCGTCGATGGCGAAGTGCAGACAGGCTGGTTCGCCAGTGATTTCACCTTTGCAGAAATCAAGACCCTGGGCGGCATTTCCACCGACGCTGAGCGTCCACAGCAATACAATGGTCTGTACAAGATAGTCAGTTTCCAGGAAATCATCGACCTCGTCAAAGCCAAGTCCAAGGAAACCGGCCGCACGATATCTGTCTACCCTGAAACAAAAAACCCCAGCTATCACCGTGCTCTTGGCTTGCCGCTGGAAGACAAGCTGATAGACCTGATCATCAAGGCGGGCTGGAATGACAAAAATGCGCCGATCTTCGTACAATCATTTGAGCCAGGCAGCCTGAAAGAAATGCGTAAGAAAGGCTTGAACGTCAAACTGGTGCAATTGATCGATGCTGATGATGTTGACCTGAAAACCGGTGCCCTGACGTTTGCAGCCCCCTACGACCGCCCTTATGACTGGGCACTGGCCGGTGACAAGCGCCTGTTCAGCGACATGGTGACTCCCGCCGGTCTGGCAGAAATCAAAACCTACGCAGATGGCATAGGGCCATGGAAGCGCTACATTGTCAGCGTCAAGGGCACGGTTGGTGCCGATGGCAAGGTGGTTGACGTCAATGGTGACGGCAAGATCAATGAAACTGATGCCACCACCCTGGCCCCAACCAGCCTGGTCAGCGATGCGCACAAGGCAGGTTTGCTGGTGCACCCTTACACCTTCCGCAATGAAAAACGCCGTCTGGCAGCCAATTATAACGGTGACCCTAAAGCGGAATACCTGCAATTCTTCCGCCTTGGTGTCGATGGCATGTTCTCTGATTTTTCTGACACAGCCCTGGCTGCACGCGCTGATTATCTGAAAGAATTGAACCGCTGATACACGGGCAATTTTTATCCACTTTTTTAACCGCAAAAGGCCCTTATGCTTTTGCGGTTAAAAAGTTCTTGCCAAACCTAAAAGCTGTCGGCTAATATCAAGGTCCTCTATTAACCCGATCCATCACCTATTGAAAGGAGAAGTACATGCGACAACTACAAAACCTCTCTCCTGCTTTGGGTCTGGTTTTCTGCTGCCTGCGCTAAAAAATTTTTACGGCGTGTTTCGAATACATCAAACGCGTTCACTGCAAGCAATTCAAGATACGCAATAGCTGTCAGCTCAGGCTGATGGTTGACTGTATCTATCCAGTGCCCAATTCCTTACTCTTTATTTTTGGAATTCCTACATGGGCAATTTTATCCAGCATTTGTCTGAGCGCGTATCCGTGATCGCATCAGACCGTCTGTGGCTTGAAGACAGCGCGATACAGCAACTCAAGACTACAGCACAATTGGCACACATGGTCAGCGTGGTCGGCTTGCCGGACCTGCATCCGGGGCGTGGTTACCCGGTTGGTGCCGCATTTTTATCACAAGATCATTTTTACCCTGCCCTGGTCGGTAATGACATAGGCTGCGGCATGAGTCTGTATCAGACTGACCTGGCTATTGCCAAGGTCAAACTTGATAAACTCGACAAACAGATTGGCAATCTTGATCAGCCTGTGGATGACAGTGAATGGTCGCAACTGGCAGAACATCATCCACAACTGCTGGCTGAAAAAGAACTGGTCAGCACAGCCCTGCAGGCTGCCGGTCTGGACCTATTACAGATGCGCTCACTGGGCACTATCGGTGGAGGCAATCATTTCGCCGAACTACAAGTCACTGACCGGGTTGATAATGCAGATGTCTATGATCACGCAGGTTTGCACTACAAGCGTGTGCAGTTGCTGGTACACAGCGGCTCGCGTGGTCTTGGGCAATTCATATTGCGCCAGCATGTCGATGGCTACAGTCACGCCGGCCTGGTCAGTGACAGTCCTGCAGCAGCAGACTATTTGCGCAAACATGATGCGGCCTTATCATATGCGGCACTGAATCGCGCCCTGATTGCCGCACGCATCTTGCGTCGCCTGCGTTGCAAGGGAGAGATGATACTGGATGTGCATCACAACCTGGTGACACCGGTACACAATGCAGGTCAGAGCTTGTGGCTGCATCGCAAGGGGGCCAGCCCCAGTGACCAGGGCCTGGTGATGTTGCCGGGGTCGCGCGGTGACTACAGCTACCTGCTGCAGCCTGATGTAAGCCAGGCCGCAGACAGTCTGGCTTCCCTGGCGCACGGCGCCGGGCGCAAATGGCAGCGCACCGATTGCAAGGACCGTCTGTTCCGACTGGCAACACCAGAACAACTGAGCCGCACTGAACTGGGCAGCCGAGTAATCTGCGCTGACCGCGCCCTGATCTATGAAGAAGCGCCACAGGCATACAAAAACCTTGATACCGTCCTTGACTGCCTGCTCGGCGCCAAACTGGTCAAGGTCGTGGCGCGCAGCAAACCATTGCTGACTTACAAAACACGTGGGGAGTGCTGCTGATGCTGTATCTGCAAATCACATCCAATACCGGTCCGGCAGAATGTTGTCTGGCTGTCGTCAAGGCTTTGCACAAATTGCAGAAAGAAGCAGGCAAGGTCGGTGTACAAGTACGTATCCTGGAAGAAGTTGACGGCCCTTACTCTGGCAGCTTACGCTCTGTACTGCTGGAATTGCAGGCCAGCGGTGATGCAGCGCAAATCCTGGCCAATGCCTGGCAGGGTAGCCTGCTGTGGATATGTGCCAGCCCCTATCGGCCGGGACATAAACGCAAGAACTGGTTCATAGGCTGCCGGACATTTTTACCTGGCAAAGACATACCGGACAGTGAAATACGTTATGAGGCTACCCGTGCATCTGGACCAGGCGGACAGCATGTCAACAAAACCGACAGCGCCATACGGGCCACCCATATTGCTACCGGCATTTCAGTCAAGGTACAGACAGAACGCAGCCAGTTTGCCAACAAGCGCCTCGCCACCCAACTGCTAAGCAGTAAACTGGAGGAATTGAACAGCGCAAACGAACGCGACAGCAGGGCCGAAAGACGCATGCAGCATCATGATACGGAAAGGGGTAATGCAAAACGTATATTCGTTGGCATGGAATTCAAGGAACAAGCCAGGTAATTTTATTTGCTTGCTGCTTTCTTGAAGCGTTGACGGCTGACAGCAGCAGCTGCACCGCTGCCGGTATCGGTGGCGGTGCTGTGCGCTGTTGATACGGACTGGCCTGGCGGGCAGCTTAACGATGCAAAAGTTGCCTGCAACTCTTTTTTCAAGGTCTTCAACTGGCGCATATGTTCATCTATCTGCGCCATTTTTCTTAACAGCTGTTGCTCTATATCGGCCCGACCAAAGTCGCCTTTTTCCAGGCGCGGCAAAATCAGCTGTATCTCTGCCAGGCTAAACCCCAGCGCCTGCGCGCCGCGCACAAACCGCAACAACTCCACATCTGCCTCACTGTATTTGCGGTAACCATTGGCTTGCCGCGCAGCGTGTCCAATGATGCCCTGCTTTTCATAGTAACGCACTGTGTCACTCGATACCTGGCAGGCTTTTGCAAACTGGCTGATGTTCATGGATGTCAAATGGAGGCTATGCTTGACCCTGGAGTGTAGTCCAGGCTTTAAGCTACATCCACAAATTTTTTGTTGTTGCACAAATAGTCAGCACATTTACTGATTTGGACTTGACGTCAGCATATGCATGCGAAATGATACGTGTGCTTAAATTTGTTGCAATACATTGTTGCAATATGTTTTACATCTTATTTTTACAAAAAAAGAGAAAAACTATCTCTGGAGACTACATGAATAAAATCTTCAAGCGCACGGCGGGCAGTCTGCTGGTATTGCTGGTGCTAGGCGGTACGGCTGGTTATCTCAAGCTTCGCAGTTCCGGCCATCCGCAAATTGACGGAGAGATGAAACTGGTCGGCCTGACAGCCCCCGTCAAGGTCCTGCGTGACGAACTCGGCATACCTTATATCTTCGCCAGTAATACGCCTGACCTATTGCGCGCCCAGGGATTTGTGACGGCACAAAACCGTCTGATGCAGATGGAGTTATTCCGTGCTACCTGGCGTGGTGAACTGTCTGCCAGCCTGGGAGCAGAAACCCTGCCCAGTGACATACGCATGCGTGTGCTGGGCATACATCGCAATGGCGAACGCCATGCAGAAAAACTCAGTGCAGAATCACGCGCCTATTTTCAATATTACGTTGACGGCATCAATGCCTATATCAAGTCTTACCCGGATGAACACCCGATAGAACTGAAGGCAGTCGGCCTGGTGCCACAAGCCTGGCGTGTGGCTGACCTGGTGGCACTGGTGCATTTTGTACATTACACACATTCCACCAACTTCAAGGCGGAAGTGGTGGCGCAGAAACTGATTGATCATCTGGGCATGGAAAAGGCGCGCGAGATTTTCCCACTGACGGTGAACCCTGACTGGAAGACTCCCCCTGCACCGCCGAGCACCAGCACACAAGCAACGCAACTGAACCTGGCCTGGAGTGATTTGAACATCGCACCTGAAACCCTGAATCATCAGGGACTGGGTTCGAACAACTGGGCTGTCGGCCCCAGCCGATCGCAATCCGGCAAGGTCATGGTGGCCAACGATCCGCATCTGGACAACCGCATATTACCTGGGACCTGGCACCCGGTAGGCTTGTTCACTCCTGACATCCAGGCTATAGGCGCCGCCCTCCCCGGCATGCCAGGCATCATGGTTGGCCGTACCAGGCATGTGGCCTTTGGTGTCACCAATGCTTATGGTGACGTGCAAGACCTGTATGTGGAAACCCTGGACCCGGCGAACAAGGACAATTACATGGATGGTAGCAAGAGTGTGCCGTTTACTGTCATCAATGAAAGCATACGCATCAAGGATAAGTCTGCGCCTGGCGGCTTCAGGGAACAAGCGCTGAAAATACGCTACACCAAACGCGGGCCAGTGATCACCGACCATGCCGGTCTGGGGCCGACAGGTGACAAGCTGCTGGTCCTGCGATCTACTGACGCAGAAGTCTTGAAGCCGCAAATTGGCATAGAAGGCATGCTGACTGCAGCCAGCGCCAAAGACTTTGACAAAGAAGTACAAAAAATCGACTTGATGATGTTCAATTTTGTCTTTGGGGATGATCAGGGCGCAATTGCTCACAGGGCCACTGGCGCAGTACCGATACGCAGCGGCGCAGACGGCGGCTTCCCGCGTTTGCCACCAGCCGATGGCAGTGACGACTGGACCGGCTTCATTCCCAAGGACCAGATGCCCGGTATGTACAACCCGGAGCGTTCCTGGGTCGGCACTGCCAATCATGACACCCGGCCAGAAAACTTTCCCTGGTATTACACCAATTATGTCTCACCCAACTACCGCTATACCCGCATAGGCCAGGTGCTGGGGACAGCAAAAAAAATGACCGTGGATGATCACTGGAAGCTCATGCATGACAATCGCAATCTGCAATCCGATGCCTTGCGCCCTGCCCTGATAGCCGCACTGGAAAACGACGCTGCCAACAAGGACCTGGCAGATATCCTGAAAAAATGGGACGGCAATGATGATGCCGAACAGGCTGCACCACTCGTATACCAGGCCTTGTACCGGCAAGTCGTGATTGCCACCTTCAGCGATGAGCTGGGTGAGGACGTGGCCAAAGACATGCTGTCTACCTGGTACTTCTGGCAGCAGCGCTTTGATACCCTGATCGCCAACCCCGACTCCATCTGGTTTGATGACGTGCGCACAAAAGACAGGCACGAAACCCTGGCCGACGTCATACGCAAGGCTGCACCGCTGGCACGTGCCGAGATCGAAGCCGCGCAAGGCAAGGACAGCACCCAATGGCGCTGGGGCAAAGCCCATACCGTACGCTTTGTCAGTCCGCTGAGGCGCAATGGCGCCGGTCAGGAATTGCTGGGTGGCTTTAGCGTAGAGCGTTCGGGCAGCGGCGAAACAGTGAATCGTGGGGTTTATGATTTCCAGAAGCCGTATGAAAGCAATTTCTTCGCCTCCATGCAGGTTATCATGGACTTTGGTGACAAGGACAAGATCGAAGCCGCCATGGCGGGTGGTGTCAACGAAAGGCACTTCCAGCCACACCAGAATGATATGGCAAAGCTATGGGCGCAAAACCAGCGTCGCCCCTGGTGGTTTGCACCTGACAAGGTAGAGGCAAATGCCAAGAACCGGCAAACGCTGATTCCGTAAAACACACAGCAGATCAAGTGATCTGCTTTTTTTTTGCGCAATCCCGTTCTTGTGTTGACATGATTGACAACACAAGCAGAAATATCTCGATACATATATCTGCTTGACATAAAAATTTCATCGCCAACTGTTAAAATGGGATCCATCATCAAACAAGAAAATTGAGAGTTTCCATGCCGTGGTATGAACAAAATATAGATGTACCAGGTAGTTCAAGTACTTTTGCAACACTCGAATCCAGCGGCATCGTTTATGGCAAGATAGATACGACGCAAGACACCGACTGGTACCGCATGGATATGCAGGCAGGAGTGAAATACACCGTCACCCTGAATTCACTGACCAGCGGCATGAACCTGAGTCTGGTGCTGCACGACAGTACAGGCAAGGTTTTATATACTGCTCCTGTTACCGGGAATGGCAGCAATGGCATCTACTATACGCCTGCTGTTGGCGGCGCTTATTACTGGGATGTGCAGGGCGCCGGTACGACCGGCATTTATTCGCTGACAGCCATCAACAGCAGCAGTGACGACTTTGTTGCCCGCGCCAGTACATCGAGCGTGCTGACCGTGGGCCAGACAAAAACAGGAGCCATTGAAACCTGGGCCGATGCTGACTGGCACATGGTCGCGCTGCAAGCGGGTCATACCTACACGTTCAGTAAAACGGGAGGTAGTCTGACAGACCCGTTCCTGGAACTTTATGCGCGTGAAGACGGTCCCTCCCTGGTATTTTCTGCCAGCGGTAGCATGACTTACACACCTACAGTAACGGGCACCTATTATCTGGATATCAGTTCCAATTCCATGCGGCAAACCGGAACATATCAACTAAAGGTCAGTGATGCCCAGGCTGTGCAATTGCCGACGATAGAGGTCAGCAATCAGTACATCAATCGCAACAGCAGCGGCAACAGCGAGATGGTATTTACACTCACACTGTCATCGGCGGTTTCCACAGCCGTTACTGTTACGGCTAAAACCCTCGGCGAAACTGCACTGTCCGGCGTGGACTACCAGCCTGTCAACCAGACCGTGACATTTCAGCCAAACACGACAACTGCCACAGTCAAAGTGCCGATTATCGGCAACAGCAACCTGTTGCCAGCCCTGGCTTTTGAGCTCAACCTCAGCAACGCTGTGGGGGCAACGATACGACCCAACTATTATGACCCTAGCGGCACCCTGCAGAACACGAAGCAGGCAGATGCCTGGGGGGTGATCTTCGGTTCTGACTATGGTCCGGCCGGCTATTTGCCAAGCGACCCGTATTTCCAGTATCAGTGGTATCTGTTCACGACCAGGACCGAGCTTGCCTGGAGCCATGCGACAGGCAAGGGAGTAAAGATAGCCGTCTTTGACCAAGGCATAGACAGCAGTAACAGCGACCTGCGCCCCAACATCGGCCCTGGCGTCAATGCCTACACCCTGACACCTGGCGGCTCGCCGGTGCTGGCGGACGATAATCACGGCACGCTGGTAGCGGGTGTAATTGCTGCCGCCCGTGATGGCAAAGGCCTGGTCGGTACGGCCTACAATGCGCAACTGATACCGATCTACACATCGTCTGCGTATGGACAAAAATATCTGACCGAAATCAGGAATGCCTTCGCCTACGCCAAATCATTTGACATATTGAATAATTCCTGGGGTTACGGCAATCTGCTTGCCAGCAGCACTAACTGGGCCTTCCTGGACAACGCCAACAGTCCTGATTTTGCTCCGGCCTTCAGCGCACTAA
The DNA here is from genome assembly GCF_022568815.1 of Undibacterium paludis. Lineage (GTDB taxonomy): Bacteria > Pseudomonadota > Gammaproteobacteria > Burkholderiales > Burkholderiaceae_D > Undibacterium. Next base: position 16,005 of record NZ_JAKZHX010000024.1, read on the forward strand.
AAGACCTGGCAGCGACAGGACGCAATGGTCTTGGCACGATTGTGGTCCAGTCTGCCGGTAATTCATACAGCTATGGGGATGACACCAATCTGCATAATTTCCAGAACAGCCGTTACATCATCACGGTAGGTTCTACCGACTATTTTGGCAGCGATTCCTATTTCAGTACGACAGGCGCATCCATCCTGGTATCTGCACCTGGCGGAGCAGGTTTCCGCGACTCCAACAGCATCATGACGACTGACCGCAGCGGCACAGCCGGTGAAAATGCCAATGACATCGCATTCGCAGATGGGACATCGTTTTCTGCCCCCATCGTTTCTGGCATCATTGCGCTGATGCTGGAAGCCAATCCCCAACTGGGCTACCGCGATGTACAACAGATACTCGCTTATACCGCACACCAGACGGGCAACGCCAGCAATTGGGTCAACAATGGGGCAACAGACTGGAATGGCGGCGGCTTGCAGTTTGAAGCGGTTACTCAGTCATCCGGTTTTGGGCAGGTTGATGCTCTGGCAGCAGTCAGACTGGCGGAAACATGGAATACACCGGCCAAAACAGTCGCCAATACTGTGGATGTCGTCGCCAGTCAGACGGTGAAACTGGCCATCCCTGACAACAACAAGACCGGCGTCAGCAGCAGCATCAATATTGCAAGCAACATGATGGTGGAGCGGGTGGATGTCACAGTCAATATCACGCATACCTTTATCGGTGATCTTGAAGTCGTGCTGACTTCGCCTACCGGGACAACCAGCTATCTGATGTACCGCCCGTCCAAGGGCAGCCTGAGTGCATTGGGTTCCAGCCAGGATAATGTTCACTTTACTTTTGATACCGTACTGGACATGGGCGAATCTGCCCGCGGTAACTGGGTTTTGAATGTGCGCGACCTGGCAGCCCTGTCGACAGGTACATTTGACAGCTGGAGCATAGACCTGATAGGCCATAACAGCAGCACCGATCATACGTTTATTTATACCAGCGCCTTCCCTGACCTGGTCAAGGCCGATCCCAATCGCGGTATCCTGAGTGACCCGAATGGCGGCATCGATACCATCAATGCAGGCGCACTGGGGCTGGACAACCGCATCGACCTGAGCGGAGCCACGGCATCAAACCTGAATGGCGGCACACTGACCATCGCCAAAGGAACAACCATACAGAATGCCTATGGCGGCGATGGTTACGACACCCTGATTGCCAATGCAAAAGGCAGCATACTGTATGGCATGGGTGGTAACGACACACTGACTGGCGGTGCAGGCAACGACATCCTGGTTGGCGGCAAGGGTGACGATGTGATTGACGGTGGCAGTGGCTTTGATACAGCCTTGTATGACACAGCAAGAAGCAATTACCAGATTACCGCTGGCAATAATACCTTTACCGTAAAAAATGTGAGCGGCGCAAACGGTAATGACACATTGAGCAACATAGAGCGCTTGAATTTTTCCGACATGTCCGTCGCACTTGATGTCAATGGCATTGCCGGGCAGGCATACAGGATTTACCAGGCAGCATTCGGACGCAAACCAGACCTGGCAGGCCTTGGTTACTGGATGGGACAGATGGACAAGGGCACCAGTCTCAATATGGTGGCAGCAGGCTTTGTACAATCCAAGGAGTTCCAGTCCCTGTATGGCAGCAAACCCAGCAACGATACCCTGATTGCCGCCATGTATGCCAACGTACTGCACAGAGCACCAGACAAGGCAGGCGTAGATTACTGGACAGCCGAATTGTCCAGCGGCCATGTTGATGCTGCAGGTTTGCTGGCGAGTTTTTCCGAAAGTGCAGAAAACCAGGCGCAGGTGATTGCCGCGATCAAGAACGGTATTGACTACCTGACTTACCAGGCGTGAAAACAGATGAATGCTGATTGACTCAAGAATGTTCATCACTGACCATTTTTTTGTCAATCAGATCGATACTGTTGGTCGGCACTACCGCAATTCGTTGTGTTTGATATGACCCCGGCCAGATCTATTCATATCATATCCAGTTTGATTGTATTGCTCTCCAGATGATAGCAATACATACTCAATTATTCTTGTAAGTCGAGATTTGCCTGTCGGCCCCTGAGCTTCCTGGCATGACGATGACGCGCCCGCAAGCGGGGATTGGTAATGACGCGCCCCATGGTCTCACCGACCACCATAGCAACACCCAGTATAGGTAAGGCCAACATCAGGCCGGCCACACCAGCCAGTTCACCGCCGACAAAAATCATCAGCACGGAAATCAGCGGGTGCATATGCAGGCTGCGACCCAGGGTCAGCGGCATGAAGATGAAATCATCAAGCAGTCTTACCATGATGAATACGGTAATCGCCCCATAAGCCAGCAGGGGTGCATCAGGGGCATCGGTAGCGGCTACCAGTACCACCATCATGCAGCCCAGGACAGACCCGACAAACGGCACCCAGGCCAGGATGGCAGAAATCAATGCCAGTAACAATGGTGCAGACATGCCTATTGCGCCCAGGCCAAGCGCCAGTATGACGGTGTCGATCAGAGTCAGTTTGAGCAAACCCTGGAAATAACGGCGTGCTGTCTGGTCAACTTCATGCATAAGGAAGAGGGTTTCTTCAAAAAAAGCATTCGGCACTGCACGTGCCAGGAAATGCTTGAACTTGCGGCCATCACGCAGGAAAAAGAAAGTCAGGAAAGGGGTCAGGAATACTGCCGGCAAGAAACTGGCCATGGAGACCAGGATATTGGCGACATACTGCTGGGCAAAATTCTCAGTGTTGCTGGCCATCCAGGCATTCACCGTTTCGCTTGCGTGAGCCTTGCGCAGGATGGAAAAATTGACCTCCAGGGCCATCATGGTATTGCGGACAAAGCTGATGCCGCCATCGACATAATGGGCAAGCATGTCTTGCAGGGAACCTGCGCGCACCGTGAAACTGTTGATGCCATAGGCCAGTACCAGCGCCAGCAAAATGAAGAAGACACCACCTACCAGCACAGCTGCAATTTCACGCGGGATGCCCAGCAAAGTCAGTCGCGATACTGCAGGCACCAGGATGTAATACAGTATCATCGCAAACAAAAAAGGCATCAGCAGCCACAATACCTTGGGTAGCAGGAATAACAGCAGGCACGCAGCAAACAGGACGCACAGCCAGACTATGGGGCCGGATTGACGCTGGTTCACAATGCCTCACTACGGGAAATGCCTGCCATTGATTCGCGCAGGCGGCGGCTGTTCAGGCGTGCCAGCTCCAGCGAAATCTTGTAGCCGATGACGGCGTTGGTTTCCAGCAGGGAACTGAAGTCGGCGCGAAAAAATACCGCGACCTCACAGTTTTCTGCCGCCCTGGCCTGGGCGCTGCGTGGCGAATTGTCGAGCAGGGCCAGGTCACCAAAAAAGTCGCCGGCTGCCAGGTCTGCGATGACTTCGTTACCATGGTCACGGGTACGATTGATGCGTACGCTCCCTGACAGCAGAATGTACAGGGCCTGCCCCTCTTCCCCCTCATCAAAAATGATCTCGTTGGCAAGGTAATGCCTGTCATGCAACATGCCATCAATGATTTTCAGCTCACGCGGACTCAAGGTGGCAAACAGCGACACCCCTGACAGGCGTAACAGTCGGTATGAAGGTTGTGGCTGCTTTATCCAGGTAAGTGTCATGGCGCCCCTCTATTATTGCTGGCAGATCAATCCACAATTATGCTTTACCGGGCGGCACTTGCCCATCAAAATCTGGCGCAAGTCACTGCTCACCTCGGTCAGAGGTCGATATTCTCTCCACAAACTCGGCAAAGAAAACTGCGCATTTATCTCAATAACGCATCCTGGCAGATTCTTGACGGGGCAGATTCATGTCATCGGTCCACCAGGGCCATTCTCTCCTTGCTATAACGCTCACCTGCCACAGATTGCATTGCCAGGCCCAGGGCCTGCAAATCGGCGCTATTGAGCATCACATCGGCAGCCAGCAGGTTTTCTTGCAGATACGCTACACGCTTGGTTCCGGGGATGGCCACAATATCTTCACCCTGATGCATGACCCAGGCCAGGGCCAATTGCGCAGGGCTGACATTGTTAGCGGCTGCGATTTCCCTGACGCGTGCTGCAGCCTGCATGTTGCGATCAAAATTCTCACCCTGCAGGCGTGGGTCAAGGTGACGAAAATCCGTGACCGGATACGTTTCGGCACGCTGCGCGCTGCCGCTGAGAAATCCGCGCCCCAGCGGACTGAACGGCACCAGACCTATCCCCAGTTCACGCAAGAACGGCAGAATGTCTGCCTCCAGGTTACGTTCCCATAAGGAGTATTCACTCTGCAATGCGCTGATGGGATGGATGGCATGGGCCCGGCGTATCGTGCTCATACCGGCTTCTGACAGCCCCAAAAATCTCACCTTGCCCTGCTGTACCAGGTCCGCCATGCAACCGACGACCTCTTCGATCGGGATGACGGGGTCTACCCTGTGCTGGTACAAGAGGTCGATGTAATCCGTACCCAGTCTTTGCAAAGACCCTTCCACGGCCAGACGTATGTGCTCGGGGCGACTGTCCAGACCGGTAATCTGATTGTTGTCGATTTTAAAGCCAAACTTCGTGGCAATGACAGCTTCATGGCGTCGGCCCCGCAGCGCCTTGCCCAGCAAGGCTTCGTTGGCGTAGGGACCATATTGCTCGGCGGTATCAAAAAAATTCAAGCCAAACTCCAGCGCTTTATGGATGGTAGCCATGCTTTCTTTTTCGTCTGCCGTGCCATAGGCCGTACTCATGCCCATGCATCCCAAACCCAATTCGGACACAAGCAGACCTTGTTGCCCCAGTTTACGTTTTTTCATTTTTTATCCCATGTTTAAAATTCAAGGCGTGCCTGAGCACCCCCAAATGCCAATCGCGCTGATTTGCTATTACCGCCAGTAATATCATCGCCATACCCAGCCATTGCGCCGCGCTTAAAGCCATAGAAAAAAACCACAAATCAACCAGCAAGGCGACCAAAGGATAGATGAACGACAGCGTGGCAATACTCGCTGCGGGCAGCTTCTGGAAAGCATCGTACATGAGTTTGTACATCAGCCCCGTATGTACCACGCCCAGCAACAGCAGACTTCCCCAGCTTGACCACTTCCAGGTGAAGGCGGAAAAATCTGCCATGGGAAACAGGACAATGGCGCCCACCAGCAACTGCAGGCCGGCAATCTGTGCCGGAGCTATGCCCTGCAGTTTCCTGGTAGCCAGGGTAGCGATGGCATACAGCAAGGCAGCCAGCAGAGCCAGGCCTGCCCCTGCCAGCGCCCGGCTTACCTGACCATCACCTTCCATACGCAAATCATGTTGTATATCCATGCCGGAGCTGAGCACCACACCGGAAAACGCCAATAGCAAGAAAGGCAGCTTGCGCCAGATTTGCCCGTCCTTTTGCGTAATAGCCAGCAAAACCAGCAAAAAGAAAGGCTGCACATGATAGACCACTGTCGCCACTGAAATACTACTGAGCCGATAGGCAGAAAACAGGCACAACCAGTTGATGACAAGAGCCGCTGCACCTAGCAGCAGCCATGTCAGCTGTCCCGGGTTGAGATTCTTCCAGCCACCCTGCCAGTACAACAGGGCCAGCAGGCAGGAACCACCGATCAGACAGCGTAGCAGCACAACATTGAGCGCGGTCTGAGCACTGATCAGGACGAACAAGCCTATCGTACCTGACAGCATCATTGCCACCACCATTTGCCACTTGCCAGATTTGCTATTCATCTTATCCACCTGCCGTTGATTGATCTACAGCTATTATCAACAGACTGACACTCTTGAACAATAAGCATAAAATACAAATAATTATTGCCTCAAACGCAAATATCTGACCTGCAAAAGCGCGCCTGACAACAATCAAAAGGGTACTGGAATGGAAATGCTGAATGAAATGGCAATCTTTGCCCAGGTAGTGGAAAGTGGCAGCTTCTCGGCGGCGGCAAGGCAATTGGGGGTGAACACCTCAGCCGTGAGTCGCCATGTCACCAGGCTTGAGGCGCATATGGGCGGTCGCCTATTGCAAAGAACCACACGCTCATTTGCCCTGACGGAATTGGGGCAAGAAGTTTTGAACGGCAGCAAGCGTATCTTGCAGGCAGCGCGCGAAACACATGCGCTGGCTGGCAGCTACAGTCAGCATCCCAGCGGTGTCATCCGTGTCACTGCTCCCGTCGTGTTTGGTGAAGTCTGGCTGGCCCCTTTGTTGCCGTGTTTTCTTGATACTTACCCCGATGTGTCTGTACGCCTGACCCTGACAGACAACACCATGGACCTTATCGAAGAGGGGGTGGACCTGGCACTCCGCATTTCACGCGAGCTGGCGCCTGGTCTGGCCGCCAGGCCCCTGGGCAGGATGCGTTATATACTGGTTGCCACACCGGACTTCTTGCAGCAGTCAGGCACTCCGGGCAGGCCAGAAGAGCTGGGCAAGCAAAGCTGCATCTATCTTGGCTATGGCGCCTTTGGTGAATACTGGGCCATGCAGACAGCGAACGAGAGTTGCCGCATACGCATCCCTGCCCGTCTGACGATCAACAATAGCGCCGCGATTCTGGCAGCCGTCCTACAGAATGGCGGCATAGGTCTGGTGCCATTCTTCACCGCCCGTGAGGCAATACTTGCAGGGCAAGTCGTTCAAGTCCTGCCTGAATGGGAGTTCTGCGAGCCTTATGCCGGAAAGATTTTTGCCGTATACACACCGGGCAGGCATCTGGCACCAAAAATCCGCGTTTTCATTGATTACCTGGTGTCTGCGGGAGCGATAAATTTGCATTAGTCATGAGCAAATTTTGCAATCCTGCCCGCCTATTGGTAGGATTAGTCCTTTCCATGCTTGCCGTCAATGGTACATGGATATAATTCTGACACGAGAACCTGGAACTGTTTCTCAAGTGAAAGAATTCGGGCCGTACGCAGATTTATACTACTTTTCCATTGGATGCCATGCAAAACAGCCTGACACGCAAGCCCATCGAGATCAAGATTTCTACTGTTGTTGCTGTTGCAATTCTGCTCAATGAATCGTCTTTCCCTGCGCTGGAAGCAGCTTTGCAGGAAATGACTGCCGGATCACCCGATTTTTTTGATGATGAGTTTGCTGTCATCGATGTCGAAGCCATTACCGACCAGGAACTGGACTGGAATGCCCTGATACCTTTGTTCAAGGCACATGGATTGAACCCGGTTGCCGTACGCCATGCGCGCGAGCAGGACCATGCCACCATACGCTCGCATGGCCTGAGCATAGATGTCGTCAGCAAACCCCGGCAAGAACCGGAAATCCAGTCCGCAGCTGTGGAAGCAGCGCCAGCACAACCAGCAGCAAACCCTGTTCCGGCAGAACCAGTTGCGCCCGCCGTTGTAGCAGAACCACAAGTCATCATACGCAACATGCCAGCCATGCTGGTTGATACACCTGTACGCGCCGGTCAACGCATTTATGCCCGCGGCGCCGATCTCATCATTACCGCCTCGGTCAATAACGGGGCGGAGGTCATCGCTGATGGCAGCATACATATCTACGCACCCTTGCGTGGTCGTGCCCTGGCGGGAGCGACCGGCAATACCGAAGCCAGGATATTTGCGCTGACCATGGAACCGGAGCTGGTATCCATCGCCGGCATCTATCGCACGTTTGAAAACGGTTTTCCGCCGTTACAGGCCCATCATCCCGTTCAAGTTAAACTGAATGGTGACAGTATTGAAGTATCATCAGTGAAATCAGCAGGCTGACGCCCTCAATTTTCAGTATTTTCGGGTAACGATCATTATCCGGACAAATAAAAGGAGTTATTTGTGGCAAGAATCATCGTTGTAACATCCGGTAAGGGCGGCGTGGGAAAAACGACATCCAGCGCAAGTTTCGCTTCTGGCCTGGCCATGCGCGGACATAAAACAGCCGTGCTGGACTTTGACGTGGGTTTGCGCAATCTTGACCTGATCATGGGTTGTGAACGTCGTGTGGTCTATGATCTGGTCAACGTCATCAGCGGCGAAGCAAGCCTGAACCAGGCCCTGATCAAGGACAAGCACTGCGATAACCTGTTCATCCTGCCAGCCTCGCAAACCCGCGACAAGGATGCGCTGACCGAAGAAGGCGTGGAACGTGTTCTCAACGATCTGATCAAGATGGATTTCGAATTTATCGTCTGCGATTCCCCTGCCGGCATCGAGCGCGGCGCCGTGATGGCCCTGACTTTTGCCGATGAAGCGATCGTCGTGACCAACCCTGAAGTATCGTCAGTACGCGATTCTGACCGCATTCTGGGCATCATCCAGGCCAAGTCCAAACGTGCCCAGGCTGGCGGCGAACCGGTCAAGGAGCACCTGCTGATCACCCGTTATTCCCCAAAAAGGGTGGAAGCTGGTGAGATGTTGTCTTATGTTGATGTACAAGAAATCTTGCGCATCCCATTAATTGGTGTTATTCCTGAATCCGAAGCGGTGTTACATGCGTCTAATCAGGGTAACCCCGCTATTCACATGAAGGGCAGCGATGTTTCCGAGGCCTATGAAGACGTGGTTTCGCGCTTCCTGGGCACTGAAGTACCTCTGCGTTTTATCAATTACGAAAAACCGGGGCTGCTGCAACGCATTTTCGGAGGCAAATAATATGGCTCTGCTTTCATTTTTATTTAATAGCAAACCCAAGACCGCCAATGTGGCGAAGGAACGCCTGCAGATCATCATTGCCCGCGAGCGTACGGGCCGCGAAGGCTATGATTTTTTGCCGGCTTTGCGCGAAGAGCTGATTGCGGTGATTTCCAAGTACACCAAGGTCAACCCGGAAGACATCAAGGTTTCACTGGACAAGCAAGGTAACCTGGAAGTACTTGACGTCAACGTTGTTTTACCTGAACTGGAATTGCGTAGCTAAAATTGTGCCAATAAAATTGTATAAATGAATTTGCGTAAATAAGGGTAATCCCCGGCCTGACCACAAAACCAGTCAGGGGAATTAGAAAAAAACCAAAATCAAGCGGGGTAATTAGACTATTATCACGGAAACTTTGTAACAATAAGTAATTTATATTTCGTTCACATTTTTTGACAATTCCTTATTTTTTCACTTGCTTTCGATATAATGGAAGTTATTCCACTTTATTTGCCGGACATCAACGGTAACATCCCATGAGAATCGCTGTACTTGACGACGACAATAATTTGCTCGAACTGGTCTGCACCATATTGAATGCAGCCGGTCATACCACCCATCCTTTCCTGAGCGGGAAAGACATGCTGCACCAGCTGCGCAGGGAAAGTTATGACATGCTGATACTCGACTGGCAGGTACCAGACTTGAGCGGGACTGAAATCCTGCACTGGGTGCGCGAAAAACTCTCGCCCACCCTGCCGGTGTTGTTCATGACCAGCCGCTCGGGCGAGGATGATATCGTCGCCGGCCTGGCTGCCGGTGCGGATGACTACATGATCAAGCCCATCCGTCGCAGCGAGATGGTCGCACGTGTACAGGCCCTGTTGCGCCGTGCCTACCCGACACAGACAGCATCAGAGCATCTGCAATTCGGCATCTACAAATTTGAAACCCGCGCTGGCCGTGTCAGTGTCAATGATGTGCCGGTAGAAATGACACAGAAGGAATTTGATCTCGCACTGTTGTTATTCCGCAATCTTGGTCGCCCCTTGTCACGCGCCTACATCCTTGAAGCCGTCTGGTCACGCGATGTGGACATCCCTTCCCGTACCATGGATACCCATATTTCCAGAGTGCGCAGCAAACTGGAATTGCGTCCCGAAAATGGTTATCGCCTGGCTCCCGTCTATAGCTACGGCTATCGCCTGGAACAAATGACTACAGAATAAAACTTCCGGGGCGACAAGATCGCCCCGGATCGCTTCACCCTACGAGGAGTCCCGCATGAGACTAACCCGCCCCCTGCTCTTGCGACAAATTTCCCCCCCCCTGCCCCGCCTGTTACTGAGTTCACTGATAAGAAGTCCTTTACTGTGTCTGGCGCTGATCGCAGTGGCAACACCATCCAGTATATCGGCAGCACCAGTCACCGCAGCCATGCAAATCCCCGGCAGTTTCATCAGCACCCCTCCCGACATGACTTATTTCGCCTTGCAGGGCGATACCCTGTCGTCGATTGCCAAACGCTATACTGAAAGAACACAAAACTGGCAGATTATCGGCAAGCGCAACAAGATCAGCAATGACAGGGCCATTCCCATAGGTACACCCATACTGATACCACTGGACTTGTTACCCGAAGAAGCCAGTGAAGCACGTGTCATTGCCATGACCGGCAACCCGGCGTATAAAGCTGTCGATGGCAGCAGCGGCAACCTGGCTTTGGGCAGCATCGTCAAGGAAGGTACCCAGATCAGTACCGACAAAAACGGCTTCCTGACACTGGCTCTTCCTGATGAAACCAGGATTTCGATTCCGTCCAACAGCGATGTCAGTCTGGCCAAACTGCGCAAGACCAGGTACACAGGCAGCCCGCGGACTGAAGTCAGCTTATTGCAAGGCAAGGTGGAGTCGCGCGTTTCCCCTCTCTCGAATAACAAGGGGCGCTACGAAGTACGTACCAATCTGGCTGTGGCCGGTGTACGCGGCACCAATTTCCGTGTCGGTGTGAACACGGACGGGGTAGCCAACGAGGTGCTGGAAGGCGGCGTCGCCGTCAACAGTGCGGAGGGAAAAAAATCCGATGAACTGATCTTGCCGGCTGGCAAAGGCAATGTCGTCAGCACAAGTGGTGTGGGCAAACCAATTGACTTGCTGACGCCACCAGTCATGAATGACAGTTTCCTGCTGCAAGAGCGCCCAACCCTGCTGTTCCAGGTTGAAGACAGGCCGGAAGCCGTGGGCTATCGTGTACAGATTGCCAGGGACAAAGAGGTCCTTGATGTGCTGGCAGAAAATCGCTACAAGGAAAACCGCTTCAAGTTCGACGGTTTTGCTGATGGTAATTACTTTGTCCGTATCACCGCCATAGATAAGTTAGGCCTGGAGGGTTTACCCATGATCAAGGCCTTCAAGATGAAAGCAAGGCCAGAACCACCATTCACCGTACAACCGAAGAACAAGGTACGCGCCGAGAGCCTGAACTTTGCCTGGACGGAAGCCAGCAATGCCATCGCCTACCACCTGCAGGTTGCCAGCGACGCCGGTTTCAGGAACCTGCTGATTGACAAAACTGATTTGAAAGAAGCGCAGTTCGGAGCAGGGCGTCCAAAAGAAGGCGACTATTACTGGCGTGTGGCAACCATTGCCCCGACCAATGGACAGACTGATCACGGTCCTTACAGTGATGTACAAAAATTCACCGTTTTGCCTGTCACCAGCATGGCGCCGCCGGATGACGCCGGCAATCTGCTGTCATTGAGCTGGTCGTCAGAACCAGGGCAGACTTTCCTGATACAGGTCAGTACCGATGCTGAATTCAGGAAAATCTACCTGAGCAAAGAGTTGGACAAGGCCGAGTTGAAGATCAAGCGTCCTGACGCTGGCGTGTATTTTATCCGCGTCCGCTCTACCGACCCTGATGGTTATGTCAGTGCCTTCACCTCCACCCAGAAAATCACCTTGCTGCCACGCTGGACCAGTAGCGATGGCAGCGTCATACAAAGTGGCAGCGGACCGGTAGGGACCAATTATTAATACGCCAGAAGAGCATGTGGTTTATAGCAACACGATATGAAAACCAGTCAAATACGAGTAGAACGTATCGCATTACGTGAGTGGCTGGTTCTCAGTGTCCTGATCCTGCTGTTCACAGCCGGATTGTTGTATTTCAAAACCTTGGAACGTTCAGACCTGGTCCTGTATGACAGGTTGATGCAACTTAATACCCGCCCGGCCCGCGACGATATCATCATCGTCGGTATAGACAGCCACAGCCTCAGTGAATTGGGCAAGTGGCCCTGGCCACGCCAGCGCCATGCGGAACTGATCAAACAGATCAACGCCGCCCAGCCTTTGGCAATCGGCATGGATTTTGTATTTTCTGAAGCAGAAGAACGTCATGATCAGTTCCAGAATGGCGACCAGCAACTGGCCGAAGCACTGATCAGCAGCAATAGCGTGGTGTTGCCACTGATATCGGAAAACGCCGGCAGGGGATTGACGACCGTCAAGCCCATCCCCTTGCTCAGCAGCGCCGCCAGCCAGCTCGCTCACATCAATCTGGAGCTGGACAAGGATGGTGTAGTGCGCAGCGTATTTTTGCGCGAAGGCATGAACGGCGAGTGGTGGCCGCATTTTGCCCTGGCGCTGGCAGACGTCGGTAGCGGCATTGTGCCAGGGACTGAGACCTACCTGCCCGGTGAACGGCTGTCTGCCTCATTGCGCAATGCCAAACCCGAACCAGGTACCTGGCAACGCGACTACCTGATGCACATCCCCTTTGCCGGCAGCAGCGGCCATTTCCGTACCGTCCCCTACGTCAGCGTATTGCGCGGTGAAGTCCCGGCCGAATTTTTCAAAGGCAAGTATGTGCTGGTCGGCCCGACAGCCAGTGCCATGGCGGATTCTTTCCCTACGCCGGTTTCTGGCAACGAGGGCATGATTGCCGGGGTGGAAATCAATGCCAATATCCTGGCCGCCCTGCTGGACCGGCACAGCATTGATGCAGCCCCTGCTGGCTATCTTTACCTGCTCAATCTGGTCGCGGTTGCTGTTGCCTTGCTCGCCTATCAATTGCTGTCACCACGCAAGGCCTTGCTGGCAACCGCCCTGGTGGCTGCCATTACGGTAATAGGCAGCTGGGCCAGCCTGCGTTATTCCGGTTACTGGGCGCCACCAACTGCAACCCTGCTGGCGCTGGTCATCGCCTATCCCTTATGGAGCTGGCGCAGGCTGGAAGCAGCCATACGCTTTCTGGCAGATGAATTCAGGGTGCTGGACAAGGAACCCCATCTCCTGCCTGAATTTATTGATGAAGATGAAGTAAAGCCCGTGCGCGCCTTGACTGATACCCTGGAGCAGAGCATCAATGCCATGCGTGAAGCAGTCGACCGGGTCCGCGATCTGCGTCAGTTTGTCAGCGACAGCCTGGCCAGCCTGCCCGATGCCACCCTGGTGACAACGACTGACGGCAATGTCTTGCTGTCCAATCAGCCAGCACTGGACTATTTTGCAGGAATCGGCATGCCCAAGGTGAATGACGCCCTCGTACCCTATCTGTTTGCCAAGATGTCTGGTCCGCAAAATACCGAATATGCGCCGGACAGCAGCTTTAGCTGGTGGGATTTGCTCGATATCAAACACACCAAAGCCATGTCACAAGGCATAGAAGTACGCGATCCCCAGGGCAGGGACCTGCTGATCAAGAGTGCACCCAGCTATAACGGTGAGAAGCAACTGGTGGGCTGGATAGTCAGCATGATAGACATCACCAGCGTCAGGGCAGCGGAACGCAGCCGTGATGAAACCCTGCACTTCATTTCCCACGACATGCGTGCACCACAGGCGTCGATACTGGCCTTGCTGGAATTGCAAAGAGACAGCAGCACCGCCTTGCCGACAGAAGAATTCATGTCACGCATAGAAAAAGCCTCGCGCTCCACCCTGGGGCTGGCCGACAATTTCGTCCATCTGGCCCAGGCAGAATCGCAGGATTACCGCTTTGAAGAAGCGGATTTCCAGGACATCCTGCTGGTTGCCACGGAAGAAATGTGGACGCTGGCGCGTAGCAAGAATATCCGCATACAGACGCAGATCGCGGATGAAGAATTCCCCGTCACTGTCGACAGGTCCCTGATGACCAGGGTACTGACCAATTTATTATCGAATGCCATCAAGTACAGCCCGCGTGACACCACGATCAAATGCTCATTGCTACTTGAACAAAACCTGGCCGATTCAACCATAGTCTGCTCCATCACCGACCAGGGTTATGGCATTACCCACGCAGACCAGGCCAAGCTGTTCCAGCGCTTCCAGCGCTTCAAAGCCAATGATCAACCTAAAAATGACGGAGTCGGTCTGGGCATGGTATTTGTCAAAGCCGTGCTTGACCGTCATCTTGCCAAAATAGACTTTATCAGCGCACCGAACGAAGGCACGACTTTTACCATTCGCATGCCAGCTGATCTCGAATGATCCTGCCTGCCATCACTCGTTATCAACATTGATTAATACGCAGCAATAGAATGTTGTAAAAATATCATATTTCTTGATGGTGACTGCCCTTGATGTACGTCAAACACAGCCGCCCAAGAAAATGCTCGGCCAACGCGCTATAATGGAGCCTTCATCCCGCCCCCTTTATTTGCCTTTTAATTGCCCTGTCATTGCATGCAACTGTCTGCCGTTGGCCTCAACCATACGACCGCGCCGCTGTCTTTGCGCGAAAAGGTCGCTTTCTCGCCGGAGCAAATTGCCCAGGCGGTGACGGCTGCCCGTGCCTGGTTTGGTCGTGACGGTCATGCAGACAAGCACGGCAATGAGGCAGCCATCTTATCAACTTGCAATCGTACTGAGTTGTATGCTGCCTGCAAGACGGACAATGCTGTTGATGCGGCGGCGCATTTCCTGGCGGATTTCCACAAGCTACCTTACGGTGATTTGCGCCCACACCTGTATACCCTGCCGCAAGACAATGCGGTAAGGCATGCCTTCCGTGTAGCTTCTGGCCTGGACTCCATGGTCATCGGTGAGCCCCAGATCCTGGGGCAAATGAAAGATGCAGTGCGTCAGGCAGAGGCTGCCGGTGGCCTGGGCACTTATCTGCATCAGATGTTCCAGCGCAGCTTTGCGGTGGCCAAAGAGGTACGTACCACGACCGAAATCGGTGCCCACAGCGTGTCCATGGCAGCCGCAGCGGTACGCCTGTCACAGAGGATTTTTGACAAGATTGCCGACCAGCATGTCTTGTTTATCGGTGCCGGTGAGATGATAGAGCTGTGCGCCACCCATTTTGCGGCACAAAACCCGAAAACACTGACTATTGCCAATCGCACACTGGAACGTGGTGAGGCTCTGGCGCACAGGTTCAGTGGCAAAGCAATACGACTTGCCGATTTACCGCAGCAACTGGTGCAGTTCGACATTATTGTGTCCTGTACCGCATCGTCCCTGCCCATCATTGGCCTGGGCCTGGTGGAGCGTGTGGTAAAAGCGCGCAAGCATCGCCCCATTTTCATGGTGGACCTGGCGGTGCCGCGGGATATCGAGCCTGAAGTCGCCAAGCTCGATGACGTGTTCTTATATACTGTTGATGACCTGGGTACCGTGGTGCAGACTGGCCTGGAGAACCGTCAGGCTGCCGTTGCGCAGGCAGAAGCCATCATAGAAACGCGCGTGCAGTCTTTCATGCACTGGGTCGATGGCCGTGCTGTTGTCCCGGTGATACAGGATTTGCATGAAAGCAGCGAGCAATTGCGCCTGATGGAACTTGAACGCGCCCGCAAGATGCTGGCACGCGGTGAAGACATAGACGCCGTGCTCGAGGCCCTGTCCAAGGGTATCACTGCCAAATTCCTGCACGGCCCGCAGCAAGCCCTGCACCAGGCCAGCGGCGATGAACGCGCCCGTCTGGCTACTTTGTTACCACAATTATTCCGCACCAAGCGTTAGCGAAACGCTACGCCCTGCTCATGCCTTGACCGTTATTGGCAGGCGTGTCTGCACACACGGTCCCTCTGACCGAGCCCTCATATCAAACATCAGCCTTAAGAGTCACACTATGAAACCATCTATGCTTGCCAAGCTGGACCAGCTGGCAGAACGCCTCGACGAAGTCGGTCATTTACTGATGCAAGAAGGCGCCACCAATGACATGGACGCCTACCGCAAGCTCAATCGCGAGCATGCTGAACTCAGCCCCCTGGTCGAGCTTTATAATAACTACAAGCAGGCGCAGGCCGATATTGTCGAAGCCGAAGGCATGCTCGGCGACCCCGACATGAAAGCCTTTGCCCAGGAAGAAATCGAAACGGCAAAAAACACCATGCAGACACTGGAAAGTGATCTGCAAAAAATGCTGCTCCCCAAAGACCCCAACGACGAAAAGAATATCCTGCTGGAAATACGCGCTGGCACAGGCGGTGACGAAGCCGCCTTGTTTGCCGGTGACCTGCTGCGCATGTATACGCGGTTTGCCGAGCGTAATCGCTGGCAGGTGGAGATGATGTCGGAGTCCCCATCTGAACTGGGTGGGTATAAAGAAGTTATCGTACGCCTGGCCGGACTGGGCGCTTACTCCAAGCTGAAATTTGAATCAGGCGGCCACCGGGTGCAACGCGTACCAGCCACCGAGACCCAGGGCCGCATCCATACCTCGGCCTGTACGGTAGCCGTCATGCCCGAGGCTGATGAGCTGGCTGATGTCGTCATCAATAATGCGGATTTGCGCATAGATACCTTCCGCGCCAGTGGTGCTGGTGGTCAGCATATCAACAAGACTGACTCGGCCGTGCGCCTGACACACATCCCTACCGGTATCGTGGTGGAATGCCAGGATGGCCGCAGCCAGCATCAGAACAAGGCGCAGGCAATGCGCGTGCTGGCTACCCGTATCATGGACGGCCAGTTGCGCGAAAAGCAGGCCAAGGAAGCAGCAACCCGCAAGAGCCTGATCGGTTCAGGCGATCGCAGTGAGCGCATACGTACCTACAATTACCCCCAAGGCCGCATGACGGATCACCGCATCAACCTGACGCTGTACAAGCTGGATTTCATCATGGATGGTGACTTGTCTGAATTGACAAACGCCCTGGTGGCGGAGCACCAGGCAGAATTGCTGGCCGAACTGGGTGATGATTAATCCGGTATTACGTTCTGATTAAACATGGTTTGACGCCATGGCAACAATTTTTGATTGCGTTCATCCCTTAAACTGTCAGATACTCGCAGGCAATGTGCTTTGTACCAGAGGGAATTTGCTGTTGCAATTTGTTGATGCAGAACTAAAACACCTGAACTGCATCCAAGGTTTTTTACCAGATCGCCTAGATCGCTCACAACGTACCCATCATGAATCTGTCGAAAAAAGTTTTGCTGTTAGTGGCTGCAAGCTGTGTTGGCTTGCTGGCTGGCGCCCTGTATCTGCAAGTTGTGGAAAAAATGCTGCCTTGCCCGCTTTGTGTATTCCAGCGTTATGCTTTCGCGCTGATTGCGATATTCTGCCTGATCGCCGCCGCTACCGATGGAGTCGGCCACAGGATAACGGTGGGTCTGGCCCTGCTGTCGGGTCTGGTTGGCCTGGGTGTCGCTGGCAAGCATCTCTGGGTACTCAGTAATCCTGCCCTGTCTTGCGGCATAGACCCACTGGAGACCGGGCTTAACAGCATCTTCCTGGCGCAACTCTGGCCGACGATGTTCAGGGCCGACGGCCTGTGCGAAACACCTTACCCTCCAACCTTGGGCCTATCGTTGCCAGCGTGGGCGGGTATCAGTTTTATCGCCTTTAGCCTGGTGCTGCTGATCATCCTGGTGCGCAGCAAAAAAACCCAGCGCAGCATGTTTGGCTCTTCACGCTGATGCAGAATCTTGGCTGGCTACGCGCAGGTATCAGCATTGCAGCCTGCGAAAATGCCTGTCCGCTGGACAAGCTTGATACGCGCCTGCTGATGATGCATGGCCTGGGTTTAACCCGCATACAACTGATTACCCGATCCGATCAGGCACTTGATAGCGTTCAGGTGCAGGTGCTTGCCGAACTATTCCAGCGCCGTATCAATGGTGAGCCGTTAGCCTACATCGTGCAGGAGCGCGAGTTTTTTGGCTTGAGTTTTTATGTCACTCCAGATGTGCTGATCCCGCGTCCTGATACCGAGTTGCTGGTGGAACTGGCGCTGGAATATGCACCGTCGGCATCGAGCCTGCTGGATCTGGGCACGGGTTCCGGCGCCATTGCCGTTTCGCTGGCACACCAAAGACCGGACCTCACAGTCTGCGCCCTTGATATCAGCACCGCAGCTCTAGCCGTTGCGCAAGAAAATGCAAACCGTCATTTGCCTGCGAACGGTATGGAACTGCTGCAAAGTGACTGGTATGCAGCGGTCACTGGCAGGCGCTTTCAAACCATCGTCAGCAATCCCCCATATATCGTCAAGGACGACCATCATCTGTCCCAGGGCGATTTACGCTTCGAGCCGCTGAACGCATTGACCGATCACGGTGACGGATTAAGTGCTTACCGCCGACTGATCGACGATGCGCACCTGCATCTGGAAAAGCAGGGCTGGATTTTGCTCGAACATGGCTATGACCAGGCAGAAGCTGTACGGGAGTTACTGACGGCGGCTGGTTTTGGGCAAGTACAAAGCTGGCGTGACCTGGCAGGCATAGAACGTGTCACCGGCGGCAGCTTGAGAGACTGAAAATAAAAATGGCGCATCAAATGCGCCATTTTCAAGGGCAAACAAAAAGGCTTAGTTCCTCGATGGGAATATACCTTCTGTTGCGATGATGTAGTTAATACCGAGGTAAGGCTGCATATTGGATATATTGGCTGTTGTCGTCACTGGTGCTGTAACTGAGGCTCCGTTGCCAGTATTGGAATTAGCCACCGCGGCAGTTCCACCAATAACAGTGGAAACACCGCCAAGATTGACCGGGGAAGTTGGTGCCGTGCTCGCAGGCAAGTAAATTGCCGCTGCCGGAGCCGAACCGGATGCTGTACTGGTCAGGCCACCATTATTCAATACTGCGCCAACGCCACCATTGGTACCAGTGCCTACAGTGACAGTTGTTGTTGCGGTCAGAGCCGAAGTATTCACAGTACCAGTGTGCGTGTGCGATGGCAAATTATTGACGCTCAAGGTGAAAGATGTGGTGCCAGAACTGACTACCGTTGTGTTATTTGTACCGGCCTTCTCTCCTTGCTGAACGGGGGATAATCCTGGACCAGCTCCCTGCGAACCGACAATGACACGACCACGCAGATCTGGAATACCAAAAGTAGATTGTCCATCACCACCGTACATAGTACCTAAAAGGGCAAATAGTGCTGAATTTTGTGCAATAGGCAAGGTTTGTCCATTACAAAATAGCCAGCCGCGTGGTGGATAATTAAATGCCACAGGTAAAATCGTCCCAATAAATGCGTCCATCGTTAACTCCAATCTCAGTTTCAGTTGTAGAAGACCCTGCAAATGCCTAATTGAAGGCCAATCGTTTGTGCTTCGATGCTTTCAAAAAAAGCAAACTAATTCTACAATTCTTATCATAAAAACACACTTCAATTCTTTCCGTAAAAATACAGTATTGATAAGAATTCATCCAACTTTACAACATTTAACAAAACATTACTGCTCCTCTGCCAGCCTTTGCAGCTCCAGCAACTCGTACGCAGCCGAAACTTGTGACATGAGCAGTTCGCAGGTCTCACTACTTTGAGTGCCTGTGAAGGCATCGCCGGTATAGAGTTGATGCCTGTTTTTTGAATGCCGCGCGGATCTCTGCTCCATCAGTCTCAATTCGCTTTCCTCGAAATGCACACCCGCCATAGGAAGCAACTGTTGCCACAAGACCGCAGGCAACTGGCTGTAATTGACCAGATTAGCGCCAGTTAATTTCCCATGTTCAAGGCCAGCCTGGAACATGGCCAGCAACATGGCAGCAGTGTAGGCATCATGGTCTGTCCTGGCACAATCTGGAAAACCTGCTTGCAACCTGGTGGTGTTGATCAGTCCCGGAATCATCTGCGGACCACGCTGGCGGCGGTGCGAAGCAAGCACTGCCTGCGGCTCCCGGTAAAGAAAAATAAAACGAACATCGGGAAAAGCTTCACGAATGAAATCCAGCCAGGGTAAATGCCAGCTATCAAACTTGATAAAGAAATGCTCTTCCTTGCGAGCAGCCTGACTACGTCTTTGCCCCAATGCGCAAACAAGTTGCCGGAACAAGGCATGCGCATCAGGAATATCCGGATTGTCATGATAAAACCGGAAAAATGCATCCAGCACAGGCGGCTCAGACAAAACAATGCACTGTTCCAGCTTGCTTAGCATTTGGGTGAGCAGAGTTGATCCGCAGCGCGACACATGAAAAATAAACGCCGTCGGCCTGACGCAGTCAAGGCCGGCCACAATACTGTGCAATGCGTGAAGTGGAGTGTTGCAAACCTGTCTTTTGTCACGGTCCTGTATAGCCAGACTGTCCTGGAAAAATGCCTCGGTAAAAGCCTGGTCGTGCATATTACGCCACCACAGTTCCTGCTCATCGGCAGAAATCGCTACCGGATACCAGTTGACGAACGACGTGAGCTCCTGCGCATCGATTCTTGTTCCGCGCAGCATGGCGCGCTCTTCTGCTGCAAAACCCTGCTTGATGATCATGAAATCCTATCCGGGAACAAGCCCGACGAAACCGACATGCTAATAAGTATAAAGAGGCTGCTGCGAAATTAAGATCGCTAGGCGTCGCCGACGTAGGCAGTACTTTAGTACCGGGTTTTACAAGCCGGAGGCGCAACAGAGCGAGGTTAATTTCGCAACAGCCTTTAAGTCAAACCTGCTGCCCGCTGCGGATGGCTTCAAGCCTGATGGCCATCTGCTGTGCTGTTATTTGCCCGGTAGCGCGAAGTTGCGCAATCACATCTGCCACATTGCCATCGTGTATGGCTTTATCACCATATTTTGGTGCGGGCCTGGCAATCCATCCTGCCTTCATGAATGCCTGCTCCAGCCAGTCGTTACTAACACAATCGAGCATGAGGTGAACACGCGCTCGTGGCCCAGGATTAGTCACACCATGCAAACAACTGGCATTGAGATACCAGGTGTCGCCAGCAGAGAAATGCACATTCTCTCCCTCAATCCGGAACAGAACATCAGGCGTCGTAGTAATGGGAATGTGCAGGCGGGTAATTCCATCTTCGAGGGAAGTGCCATCATCCCTGTGCTCTTTGATTATTCCACCTGCCTGCAAGGACATCAGGCGTACCGAAGTTTTTTCACACTGGAAAAAATCAATCACCTCCCTGAAGTAAGGAGTGCTCTCCAGTAAAACCGTATCCTCAAACTTCCCCTCATTGACAGGAATAATATGGTCCATGCGACCATCCACAGAACGCAAAGGCAGGCATGACCAGTCATTTTCATAGGCACGGGTATTGAAATGACTGATCCATGCAGAATTTTCCAATGCCTTCAAATCTGCCTGTAAGCGCGCAAGCTCAAAAGAAAAAGGCAGTTTAAGATAAGTGCTAGGCTGCATCTTGCACCCCATCTGCCAGTCTTTTTGATTCGGGGTGCCAATGCAGTTGCTCAAACATGCTGTCTTCACTGTGCACATGAAAGCCTGCTGAAAGATAAAGCGCCCTGGCCCTCACATTGTTTTTTTCGACTGCCAGACTCATACTCAATCCCTGTGATAAGGCATCTTCCTGCATTGCCTGCAAAACCTTCCTTCCTATGCCACGCCCCTGCACTTCCGGCAACAAGGCAATGTCAACCAGGCGCACATCGCTTGCACCGAGGTCAACCACCAGCCTCCCTATGCGTCCCCCCCCATCCTCAAGCAGCAAGTATTTTGCCATTGGGAAATTATTTCGTATTCCGACCGCCTGCATTTGCTGCTGCATCTTGATTAACTGCCGTACAAACTGCGCATCTCCCGGGATTTGTTGTAAATCTGCACGACGGCTGAAATACAGTTCCTCCAGAAATTCGCTGTCTGTCTCATCAACAGCACGCAAACGTAAAGTCCCAGGTAAATTGTACACACGTGCTCCCAAGATGGTTAGAATGACATGCTTATCATCCTGCCTATTTTTGGCATTTTCTGCAAGTCCGTCTTTTACACTAGAAAAAGCATGACCATTACCTTTGAACAAATGCAAGCCTTGGTAGGCGACAAGTTTGGGGTCCAGACTACTGCTGGCATCGTAGAATTAACGCTCATTGAAGCAGAAGAACGGCCAAGGCGAGGCTTGCCAGAACAGTTTCGTACCCCGCTGAGCCTGATATTTACGGGCCCCAGCCAGTTTGAACTCGCCCAGGCCAATTTTCCTTTTGATCACCCTGTTCTGGGACACCAAATCTGGACATTCGTCCCTACCATGCCAGCTCCTGAAAAAGGCCAACATGCCAACCGCCAGGCGGATGGCAGTTTTACCGTCTTCTATCAGGTCCTGTTCAGTTAATAAAATTTCTGTGGCACAATCAATGCTCAAGAAATAAGCAAATTATTGTTAAATTCATTTTCCGTAACAAATAAATGCTAAATTTACAGTTATTTTTTTAGTATCATTTGTTAAATAAAATTCCGCCTATTGTGTCTTTCTTATTGTAAATACCGTCAAGTCTTAACAAGTTCCTGGCGGCAACAATAATTGAATGGCGCCTGGCAGGAGCTTAGGTATCGGGCTTTAATGACTCCCGATGTATGAAGTCACATAATCGGTGGTTAGCGAATGCTTGATTTGAATTTAACACTAACACCCTCGCATGCTGGCAGGTGCATCAAGACCTGGTGGCTCAGCGGCCTGCCCGGTGCAGGCAAGACCACGATTGCGCAAGCACTGGCAAAGCACTTGCGCTATCAGTCTGTACCTGTTTGCGTACTGGACGGCGATGAATTGCGTCATGGTTTATCAAAAGACCTGGGGTTCAGTACGGCAGACCGGGAAGAGCAAAGCCGCCGTACAGCAGAGGTAGCAAAAATCCTCAACGACAACGGTATCTGTGCCATCGTCGCCCTGGTTTCTCCAAGCGCGGATGGCAGGGCAGTGGCCCGCCAGATCGTGGGCGACAAGCATTTCATTGAAACGTATATAGCAACCCCGCTGCACATCTGCCAGCAGCGCGACCCAAAAGGCTGGTACGCCAAGGCAAAAAACAACCCGGCATTGCAGTTGACGGGTGTTTCCGCTCCATATGAAGTACCGGCCAATCCCGAATGTATTATCGATACCAGCCAGACCCCGTTGACTGAAGCTGTCAATCAACTGTTTTCATTTTTGGAAGAACCTGTAACTTCATGAGTCAGACCACATATCACTTTATTTCTGGACTGCCGCGCTCGGGTTCAACTCTGCTGGCCGCATTGCTTTTGCAAAACCCGCGCTTTCATGCAGGCATGACCAGTCCGGTTGGCAGCCTGTTTCGCGGCATGCTCAATCAGTTGGGTGCGGGTTCCGAATTTGGCAGTGTCGTTACCAAGGAACAAAGACGCAGGCTGACTCGCGGTATCTTCGAATCGTTTTATGCGGACCAGGCAGACAAGGAAGTCATCTTTGATACCAACCGCATGTGGTGCGCTCATATGCCGGTACTGATGGATCAGTTCCCTGGTTCAAAAGTGATTGCCTGTGTGCGCAATGTAGCCTGGGTCATGGACAGCGTGGAACGCCGGTACCGCTCCAACCCTTACGAGATCACCCGACTGTTCAACGATGATATCGAGCGCAATACAGTGTATAGCCGTGTTGAAACCCTGGCACAGGCCAACCGGCTGGTAGGTTATCCATGGACTGCCCTCAAAGATGCTTTCTATGGTGAGCATGCATCGTCACTCCTGATCGTTGACTATGACTTGCTGGCACAGGCGCCAGAAAAAGTCATGCCACTGATTTATCAATTCATAGACGAGCCCGCCTTCCAGCATGATTTTTCGAATGTCAACTACGACGCGCCAGAGTTCGACGCGCAGCTGGGTTTGCATGGCATGCACAAGGTGCGCAACAGTGTTAGTTATGAAAAACGCGCAAGCATACTTCCGCCTGACCTGTTCGAGAAATACGCTGCACTGTCGTTCTGGACCAATACCAGCCAGAGCGGGGCCAATGTCATTGCCGTCAAAGCATCTGCTACTGAAAAGGAGGCAGGTCATGAGCCAGCATCGTGAAGCCACATTTGAAAAAACCTTATTGATCTGATTTTTATCTGCACCATCACATCGGATTTTACTTTTTGTTTTCCAATTTACAGTCAGGCCTGCATATCATGAACACAAATAATTTCAATCGCCCTCAAGATGTACAAACCGAACATGATCAGGCTGCAAATCAGATCAACGACGCCGTGCAGGTAAATCCACTTGCACCCGCACCAGCGGCTACAGGCGCACCGCAAGAAGTCCTGTTCATCGACAGCCGCGTCCCTGACCTCCAAAAATTCATCAATGCAGCAGCCCCCGGAGTGAAAGTGGTCGTTCTGGATGCCAACCAGAATGGTCTGGACCAGATGATCACAGCGCTGCAGGGTGTAAAGAATCTGCAATCCATCAGTGTGATCTCGCATGGTGATGAGGGCGTAGTACTGCTCGGCAATGGCCCCTTGTTTGCTGGCAATCTCGAACAGAACCAGGCAAAACTGCAAACCATCGGTCAATCCCTGGCAAAAGGCGGTGATTTCCTTTTGTATGGTTGCGATATCGGGCGCGGTGAACAAGGTGCAAATTTCGTCAATAAACTGGCACAGATAACCGGTGCCGATGTTGCCGCCTCTTCCGACACCACAAGCGGCGCGACTGGCAACTGGGATCTGGAGATCAAGACAGGCAATATCGATGCGCCTTCAGCCATCAATACCAAAGACCTGTCTGCATACAGTTACCTGCTTCATACCGCCAGTGTCAATACGGTTGCCCAGTTGAAGGCCGCAATTGCAACAGGCAATACCGATGGCTCCGCTGATACCATCACGCTGACCGGCAACATCACTTTTGCCAGCGCGGCAGATGCCATCACCATCAATGTGACGGATGGTCAGACCATGTCGATTGTCGGCGGTGGTTTCACTTTGAGCGGCGGTAATTTTGCACGGGTACTCGACATTACAACCAGCGGTGCAGGCAGCACTGTTTCCATCGATAATCTGACCATTACCAATGGGAAGGTATCAGGTACTGGTGGTGCAGCCGGGGCTGGTGGCGCAGCCGGAGCTGGCGGTGATGCTTTGGGTGCTGGCATAAAAAATGCAGGTACGCTGGTCATTACCAACAGCACCATTACAACAAATAAAGCTGCCGGTGGCGGCGGTGGTGGTGCATCTACTGGCACCAACTATGCTGGCGGCGGCGGCGGCGGCGGTGGCTTTGGTGCCGGCAATGGAGCTTCCGGCGGCAATGGCACTCCGGGTGGAGCCTATGCCGCCGCAAGCGCTGCTTCTGGCATAACAGGTGGTAAGGGCGGCGGCGGCGGAGCTGGCTCTGCGGGTAAGGGCGGCAGCGCAACTGGAGGGGCGGGTGCAACTTACTCTGGTACGGGATACACAACGGGTGGCGATGGAGCGACGGCAAACAATGGCAGCATCGGTATTGGTGGCGGCGGCGGCGGTACGGGCACCAAAGGTACTGGCGGTGCCGGCGGCAATGCTGCGGGTGGTATTTATAACGCCTCAACGGGTAAGATTACCATTACGAACAGTAGTATCACCAATAATATTGCGGCGGGCGGTGGCGGTGGTGGTGGTGGTTCAACTTACTTTTCAAACACTGGGAATGGCGGTGCTGGCGGTGTCGGGATTGGCGCCATCTGGAACAAAGGCGGCATCGTCCAACTGGACGCAACGACTAATGCAACTCTGAGCACAGGCAACACAGGAGCTGGTGGTTCAGGAGGCTCTGCAGTTGGCGGTACCAACACAAATGGTGGAAATGGATCAGCGGTATCCACACTTTCCTCCACAAACGGTGGAACACAAAACACTAACTTTGTACCAACAACTGTAACAAGTGCGACCTATGACGCCAGCACCGGCACCCTGGTTGTTACCGGCGCAGGCATGACTACTGGCGACACGATTGATGTCTCCAAACTCTCGCTGACTGGTGAAGGCGGTTCCTACACACTGACATCAGCCAACGTCACCGCTGCCAGCAGTACGACTTTTACCGTCACACTCAATGCGACCGACAAGATCAATATCAACGGCATTTTGAATAATAACGGTACAACTGCAGCAGGTGGAGCGACCTTCAATCTTGCTGCCGCCACCAACTGGGATTCAACGGCAAGTGCGTCGGCAGATTTGACGGGCAATGCCGTCACCGTATCCAACGTCACGGCGCCTACCATTACCTCGGCCACCTATGACGCGGCCACCAATGTGCTGGTGGTGACGGGTACAGGTCTCGTTAAAACGGTAGGCGCGACCAACGACATCACCATTTCCAAGCTGACGATCACTGGTGAAGGCGGCTCGACTTATACGCTGTCCACCACATCCAATGTGGAAATCACATCTGCCACCAGCTTCAGCATTACCTTGTCTGGTGGCGATATTGCCGGTGTCAACGCCTTGCTTAACAAGAATGGCACGAGTTCAGCAGCCAGCGCCACGACCTATAACCTGGCAGGGGCAGATGACTGGGACAGCGTCATCACCGGAGGCGATATCTCAGATGCAACGGGCAATGGTATTACTGTTTCCAACGCTGCTCCTATCGTCATCAGTTCCACCTATGATGCCAGCACTGGCACCCTGGTTGTCACCGGTGCCAACATGGTCACAGGCGACACGATAGATGTCTCCAAACTGTCGATTGCTGGTCAGGGTGGTTCATACACACTGACTTCAGCCAATGTGACTGCGGCCAGTGCAACTTCGTTCACCGTTACGCTGAATGCTGCCGACCAGCTCAACATCAACGGCATCCTGAACAAGAATGGCACCTCTGCGGTGGATACAACCACCTTCAACCTGGCAGCCGCTGCTTCATGGGATGCCAGCCGTACTACCTCAGCCGACCTGACAGGTAATGGTGTCACAGTATCCAATGTCACTGCGCCGACGATTACCTCGGCCACCTTTGATGGCGCCACCAACATCCTGGTCGTAACGGGTACAGGCCTGGTTAAAACCATCGGTGCGACCAATGACATCACTGTTTCCAAGCTGACGTTTACCGGTGAAGGTGGTGCGACCTATACCCTGTCCACTTCCAGCAATGTCGAAATCACCTCCGCGACCAGCTTTAGCATCACCCTCTCTGGTGCCGACATCGCCGGGGTCAACAATCTGCTCAACAAGAACGGCACCTCCTCCATCAGCAGCACCACCTACAACCTTGCTGCTGCGGACGACTGGGACAGCGTCATCACCGGCGGCAATATTGCTGACCTGACAGGTAACGGCATCACCGTGTCCAATGCTGCACCGGTAGTGATCAGCTCCACCTATGATGCCAGCACAGGCACGTTGGTTGTCACCGGTGCCAACATGGTCACTGGCGACACGATTGATGTGTCCAAACTGTCGATTGCTGGCCAGGGCGGTTCCTACACCCTGACCTCGCCCAACGTCACCGCAGCGAGTGCAACTTCTTTCACCGTCACGCTGAACGCTGCTGACCAGATCAACATCAACGGCATCCTGAACAAGAACGGCACCTCTGCGGTGGATACAACCACCTTCAACCTGGCAGCCGCTGCCTCATGGGACGCCAGCCGTACCACCTCAGCTGACCTGACAGGCAATGCTGTTACGGTATCGAACGTCGCAGCCCCAACGATCACCTCCGCAACCTTTGACGGCGCCACCAATATCCTGGTAGTGACAGGAACGGGTCTGGTTAAAACCATAGGTGCGACGAATGACATCACT
>NZ_JAKZHX010000025.1 GCF_022568815.1 Undibacterium paludis
GAGCTACGGAAACTACTTCCGCAACCCCCATATTTAACGAGTAGGTTTTACATCTTCACCCAGCCTGCGATAGACCTTTTTCGTGATTTCCTGCTCAGTGTGGTCAAGTAATTTACTTGCATCACTAATATCTGCAATTTCCGTTGCAGCTTTGGCGCGCATATCCCTGAATTGAAAATTTGATATCCGGGTGGATAAAGCTGCATTCCCATCTGCTTCAAGCGAACAGCAAACACTGTAGATAAAGACGAATTGGAAGTGGTAAACGGCTACCGTGCTCTTGATACCAGAGGTAAAGCAGGCGTTCTTGCACTGATTGGTGGAATGGCTCCAGTCGAGCCAAAACAAAAAAATGTTTTTCATGGTGGCGTAGGCCAAATTGTCGAGCGCGATGTAACGACGCCTCGGACCTGTTAGTTTGCGCTGGATTATGACCCGGCATTTGCATCCAATTCTGACCCACTCGTTTTAATGTCTTTTAAGGGTTAGGTTGAGGCTAGTTTGGTCTTTTTTTCCTTTACGGTTATTTGGTGTTCGTTTGCTAGCTGAATTGACCCGGTCAGTTTGATCCACCTTCCACTTCCTGGCGAAGGCAGCCATTCGGTCATACGACCCCTCGAATCCCAAATCTTTCAGATCCAAGTGAAGCTGTTTTAAGCTGCGTCGCTGCTTCCGATTTTTACTTGCTTCGGTTTTAAGCCAGCTCGAAAGCTGCAATGCATATTTGTCGATCGCACTGGTTGTTTGTCGCTCAGCATAGGCAGGCTCTGTCACTTAAGAGCGCAGATAGCGTCGAACTGTGTTGCGAGAGATGCCAAGTCGTCTGGAGATCTCCCGTAATGGAATCTGGTCATGAATGTGCCAGCGTCGAATAATACCTAGTAATGCCACGTCAATCACTCCTGCTCCCTACTCATCAAGATAAGTAGGATTGTGTGCTAAACGTGGGTCAATTTTAGATGTAATTTATCCAGCAAAGTGGGTCAATTTTCAGTGCAAATCAACAAGCAATGGTGCCAAAGCGGAGCAGGTTGTCTAAGCGGCGGGAGGGGGCGGCAAGGGTGTAGTCCATGCCGTCTATGGTGACGTGACCGGGCTAGCCAGTCACGCGGGGAGGGGTTGCATAGGGCTTAGTAACTCAGAGGCGTTTACGCGTGCGCGAGGGGGTGTGAGATATTTTATTAAACATGCGTGCGAATAGGCTGAGCGACTCGCACCTACGTGGACTAACAATTTACAGAGAGTTAATTCAAGTTTTACATATTTTCTTTTACAGAATTAAAAAATCTTAGAGCAGTTGACAGCGTAGATAGATCTTCATCGTTAATTCCGGTGGGATCAAAATGCATTACATCATTACGAATCAGCCGAACCTCTTCAAGCGTTTCAATGAAAATTTTCCTGCTAATATTTTGCTTAAAATATTGAGCCCATTTCTCGGTATTTTCGAGCAGACGTTTGTATTCACCAAAAGTAAGATGGTCAACACTCTTAATGTCGCGTGTGGTGTCAATAGGATCTTTCGCATTTTTAATTTCTTCAATCGGATAATATTTTTCGATAATCATTCGAAGAATCGCTTCAATTTGGCCAATTTTCAAAAATGCTTCACTCATTTCGCTAAATTGTATTCCCAGATCAGCAGCAGTAATTATTCCACTAACAGTCTTGTCATGCTTGCGTACCAAAACACACTCTTGATTAATAATTGTCGAAATTGTGTCGAAAAGCGTTGCATTAAACAACACCTCTGCATGAGGAAGCATGCACTCGTCAACCTTTGTTGGCAATGTTCCATGCTTCAATACCCAACTTGTAATGGATTGCCAATTAACCATACCAAATACTCGACGCTCGTCTGCCATGATAGGTAATTGGGAAAAATTATGTTTAATCATCAGCGAGGTTGCATCAAAGATTGACGCACCAGGCGATACCCTGATTGGGGATCTGTTCGCGGCTTCGAGTAGACCAACCTTTAGAATATGTGCATCACGATCTATTGCAACTATATCCGCAACTGCTTCTGAGACGTTTGCTGATACTGGATTTTCATCAATTTTTTGCAACATTACAGTGCCACTGATGTGAGCATCTCGAAAATCGGGTAGCGTACGCAAATGAAGTTTATCTAACGCATCCTGAATTAGTCGTTCGGAATTCCCTCTGCGGCGAACATAACCAGACCACTTTACTAAGTCTCGGACAGATATCCAAATTCCTGCAGAGTTGCCGCCTTCTATCCCAGAGGCCAGAGAGGATAAGTTAGTCTCAAGCCTATTTGCCGACATTAAATTTTCTTGATTTGGAAGAGTCGACTCATCCACACTTGGGGATGGCACCGAACTATCGCTAGAAAACGCGACATCTGACATTTTACGTACTCCTTAATGAGCAAATTTTTGATTTACGACAGCGTTAGATTTTACAATCACGGATTGTTGCATGTGAGGCATTCGTCATTCAGCAAATGCACAGCCCGGGTAGATGCGATTAGTGTAACTTAATTGCACCGACGTACAGCCGTTTTCGACTATTGAAAGCGCTCAATGCAGCAACTGCCCTGGCAAAGGGGAGCCCAGCAGCACGCACCATTCTGTCAATTCTTCAAGCAAGCATTGCCGTTTGACGGGGTGGGTGGTGGTTTTTAGTTTTTCTGTGGCGGCCTGGTGGGCGGCTTCTACGCGCTGGCGTTCTTTGGTGGTCAGGGGGGGGGTTGGCATGGTTGTGTCCTGCTTAATTTTTCAATGAATAACCTTGCGCGTCGAATACATGGCACTTGACGGGTTTTTTGCGCAAGATGCTGCTCACGTCTGTTGCTTCGATGAAGACAGGGTCTTTGCTTTCTTTGATGGATTTGCGCAATACGGCCAGGTCAGGCATGCGGAACTTGTGCTGCTCGGCCAGTTCTGCGACTTCGGGCAGGTTGATGGCGATGCGGCTGGCAAGGCGGCTGTGGTCGAGGATGATGCCTAATTTTCCAGTTGTCTGACGATATCCCAAAACTGATTGACGCTAGTGGGCTGCCTGTGCCCGGGTAGTGGGATCAGTTTGGCTGGTTCAGCAGGCAAGAGTGGAGGTGGGCACGGCGGGAAGGCGAAGTGGTCAAGGTCTGGCACGTTGTGACCGATTTGGTCAGCAATAAAGCGCAGTTGCTCAAAAAGGCCAGCACGTATGGCCGGGCTCTCGGTCTTTTCAATTTCGCGCATACGGTCGCGGCATTGCTGCTGCATGGTGAGTACGTCACGCATTTTGAGCCGTATGGAGCTGTTGCCAGTAAGTTGCGGCATGGGTTCACGCGGGGCGAGTATCGGGATTTGCACAATGCCATCCTTTTTATCCTCTTTAGTCCAATGGTTCCACAGCACGTCGTCGCACTCGTTTTGATAAAGGATGATTTTGTCTTTGAGATCTGGTGTCACTTTATTGGGGCTGATGGTCATTAACCAGGACGCAATTTTTTCGGATATCCTTGAAAGCGGTGACGTTTGAGGAGCTTCTAAAGAAAGCCGAAGAGGATAAACTAATCCCCGTCCGTATTGATTTGAGAAAACCATTGGGAAAATAAAGGACCAGGGCGCTGGCATAATGCCCTGGATAATAAGAACATTGCAGACGCTATTTTTGATCGCCTTATTCATAGTTGCCATGCTTTAAAACTCGAGGGTGAGTCGTTGAGACGAAAAGCTAAGAAACTCGGTAGCTAAAGCTTCAATCCATACAGTTTGGTATTAAACAGGCTTGGGACAGTGGCGCAACCATACGGTGTATGGCTGCGCCATTTTCATTTTTGTATCCAACCGATCACAGCCTGCCAAAATCTCGTTGCATGCACCCTAATTTCATTCTTGATTTATAGATATTTGTTTTTTTTATTTTTATTTTGATGAGTATTGAAAAATTTTATTTCTTTTTTGAGAATTAATCGCAATTAGCCTAAACCTTTCCACAAATCCGTGGATGTATTGTTCAGTTAAAAATAAGTGCAGTTGATGCGTCCTGATCTCGAAGTTTGCTTTTGTAGCAAGCATGAGGCGGGGCGGTATTCCCGGATAATAAAGGATAGGTAAACATGGTAGCGATAGTCAATGGACAAGGTTTAGGCGCAAATCTGAATGTATTTACAGGTCTGGGGCAAAAGAGCCAGTTAAACCGCTCCGTCGTCGGAGGGAATGCTCAGCGCATCTATGTCAATGGCAAGAGCGGTAATCTGGTTGTACAAAACCAGGACCTGCAATTATTCGATCATGGTCTCGACCTTGGCGTGCTACGCACCTACAACAGCAACGGGCAATTCACCGACGACAATGGCGACAACTGGCTGGTCGGCTTCTATGCCAAACGCCTTGATGTAGTCGGGCAGTTGGGTAAGGCTGGCAGCAGTGTCATCAGAACAGAAGCAGATGGTGCACGGGTCAGCTTTTCGTGGGATGAACTGCAACAGAAATACACTGGTCAAAGAGAAGGCGAACATCAAAGTGAAATCATCCTTGATGGTGGCCAGTTGGTTTGGAGTCAGCAAGGCTCGGGTCTGTCGGAGTCCTATGATATTGGGAGTGGCCGCCTGCTTGCCACCATAGACCCGCTTGCCTACCGCGTCAGCTATGAATACGACAGCAAAGGTCTGCTCGCCAAAGCTATCTCGGACAATGGTGTTTCCACCAGCTATCACTATGATGGCAACAATCTCAGCGACATCCAGACCCACTCTCTGGATGCAGCAGGTCAATGGCAAGAGCAAACCAGTGTGCATTACAGCTACGATACTCAAAACCGCCTGTCCGCAGTTACATTGACCAGCAATTCCCCGCAAAGTAGTGTCTACGCCACTCGCTACACCTACGATGGTGACAGCAAGCGCCTCGCGAGCATCAGCCAGGATGACGGTAGTCAACTCAGCTTCACCTACCAGGAAATCGCCGGAGAATACCGCATCACGCAAATTGAAGATGCTCAGCAGCAAGTCACCCGTTTTGCCTACGATTTTGGTAATGGCATTACCACGGTAGAAGACAGCCAGCATCAAAATACCGTATTGAGCTACCGCACCGATGGCAAACTGATTGCCATAGAACAGCCTCTGGAAGGGCAGGGTAGCACCCGCACGGAATTGCAATACGATGACCAGGGTAATCTGCTTAAGGTGATGGGTGATGGCAGCCTGGTCAGTGAAATGCACTATGACGCGCAGGGCAGGCAAACCTCAGGTCTGGATGCTGATGGCAATAGCCTCACTCGCACCTTTGACAGTCTTGGGCAGTTACGTAGCGAAACCATTCATCTGAGCAAAGGCACTGATGATCCATCACAAGCTGCGGAAGACGGCACCACACGTTATTACTATGCTGCCGCAGCTTCCGGCCGTGGCGAAATACTCCGCTTCATCATCGATGCAGCAGGCCATGTCACAGAATATCGCTACAATGCCCAGGGCCAGCGTAGCAGTGCAATTGCTTACACGACGCAGACGCTTGACGTCGCCACTCTGACTGGTGATGAAACAGCTGATGCCATCGACAGTCTTGTGCAAGAACTTGTTCATCTCAAAGGCGCAGATAGCCAGCCAGCATACCGCACAGACATCCTGCGTACTGACCTCAGCTATGACGCGTATGGGCAATTGGCTGGTGTCATTCACTATTCACAGGTGCAAAACGATGCCAGCTTTAGTGGTGCCACAGAAGGCCAGGCAGAGACACGCTATGTCTATGATGCAGAAGGGCGCCTGCTCACCAAAGTTGATCTTGCCAGCGCCCGGCAAACCACTTACTCCCATGATGAGCAGGGACGCGTACTGAGCGTAACAGAAGGTCCACTGGACAGCACCTTCAACCAGCATGATCAAAACCTCAGGCGTTTTAGCATTACCAGTTCTGCAGGGGGGCAGACCAGTCAGATTTACGACAATGATGGTAATCTCGTCAGTGCCGCCAGCCTTGCCGGCGCAATCACTCTACCTGGTGTGCAGGATATTCAGGGTAGCATAGCCCAGCCAGGCGAACAGGATAACTACCAGTTTGTGGTCAAAGAGCGCTCACGCTTTTTCTTTGATGGCGTGCAAGGGGACAAAATTCAATGGAAACTCGACAATGGCGCAAGCACGCTGTTTTCTGACAGAGCGATGGGCGCGACGACAGATCCTTTCCTGGATCTGGATGCGGGTACCTATCACCTGACTGTCAGTGGCCAGCAAGGCCAGACGGGTAATTACAACTTCCGCTTGCTGGGAGAAGCAGCCGCAATTGCTGTGACAGAAAATACAGAAGTGACAGGCAATCTGCAGACAGCTAACCAGGCAGAATTGTATGCGATTGAAGTGCAAGCAGGAGATCGTCTGTACTTTAGTCATGGTACAGTTGTGCCCGGCAATAACTGGAACTGGCGGATTTTTGGGCCAGATGCCATTCTGTTAGGCAGTGGCGCTTCGTGGTCAGATAGTGGGACGCTGATTGCTACCAAACCGGGCAAATACTGGATCAGTATAGAAGCAGCAACGCCAGGCAGCGCAGCAGTGTCATATGCTTTCACCATGTTCAGGCAAACACCCGCGCTTATTCCGGCGAACCTTGCCCAGACCTATCATGTCGCATTGCCCGTACCAGGTGCTGCGACTAATTTCGACTTTGATGTGAGTCAGCCATCATGGTTGAAGTGGGATCAACTGTCCTCTGCTGCAAATATCAATTGGCGCCTGCTTAATGCAAAAGGGCAAGTGCTCTCCAGCGGCAATTCCGCTAGCCTTAATGAAACCAGCCTTGCCCCGTTGAATGTACTTGCAGGACGCTACCGTCTCGAATTTTCTGCTGCAGATAACAATACTGGCGCACTCGACTTCCGCATGCTGGCGATTGCCGAGTCGGCGCCTGTCAGTCTCATCGATGGGCAAACTGTCACTATTGGGTCCGCATCAGGACATGAAGACAATGTCTATCACTTCCATGCTGATGGCAAGACCAGTCTGAACCTGAGCACGCAATTCGACAAAGACAATGCGCGCGGTCAGTATCAGATTACTGATGGCACCGGCTACATCGTTCAACATGGTGAACTGGGGAATGGCGCTTTTGCCAACCTCAGCTTGCCACAAGGTGGAGACTATTATTTGTGGCTTGGTGGTGCACTGAGCAATACAGCCGGATTTGCTGGCACTATGCATGTGCAAAGCTGGAATGTTCAAACGATAGACAGCGGCGAACTGGCCGCTAACGGCATGAGTGAAATCAAGGGCGATATCACTGTGCCCGGACAAGTCATCAAGAATAACTTCCACGTTAGCCAGTCTGGTACCTGGGTGTTTGAAACTGGCAGCAATTTGCCAGAGGCCCAATGGGAATTGAGTGGTCCGAATGGTGTAGTGCTCAATGCGCGTGATCTCAATGCTACCAAGGCAGCAGATGGTATCGCCACCTACCTCACTGCAGGTGATTATCAACTGACATTGAATGCAGGCAAGAACACAGGCGCATATTCCCTGCGTACTACAGCGTTTGCCAGTGCAGCCCCTTTGGTCGGTGCTCAAGCTCTGGCTTTGCCTGAATTGGCGATCGGTGAATCTATACTCTTGCGTACAACTTCTGCACCACAAGACCGTTTTGAGTATCAGCTCGACACCCAAAATGGGGAATTCAACGTCCAGGTTTTTGACCAGTTTGGCCAATACCGCTACAGCAACAATGGTGCAACCGGGCAGTTTACGCAAGCAGCGGCTCAAGGCGATCTTTATATTCGTATTACCCGCGTGGCCGCAGGGCAGGGTGGTGTGCAATTCACCAGCGTGCGCACGCCGGCCAATATAGCTACACCGGCATCAGGTACTCCTATCAGCCTTGGGCAGGCAGTGAGCGTCAGTGCTGCACCGCAAAGCAAGGCCACCTATAGCTTTGACTTAGCGCAAGATGGGTTGTTGTTTTTTGAATATCCATTCGGAGGTGTTAATGATGTCACAGTGACCAGTGCATTGCAGAGTTTTAGCCTGTATGTTCCTATATCAGGAAACAACGGTGCTCCTGTCTGCCTGGGATGGGCACCGGCAGGTCACTATAAAGTCAGTTTCGGTCGCTTTGCCGTCCAAGACTACTCGTTTACCGTAAAGACCGCCCAGTCTGCGCTTCAAGCGCTGCCGGATCAAGTCACGACAGGTACGCTGGCAGCCAATCAAGGCGCTGCTTTATATCGCTTTGATGCCCAGGCTGGTAAAGACTATGCATTGGACAGTCTGGTGAATGACGGGCTTTTGGGATATGAGGTATTCGATAGTTACGGGCATCGCCTCGATAGTGGCACCACCTATACATTGAAGAAACAAAGCTGGTCAGTCAACACTGATCAAAGCTGCTATGTACTTTTGTATAGAGATCCAGAATATCTGGGTAACGCGCAAGACTTCAATTTCAATATTGTCTCTTCTGCCTCGGTCGGCAAGACAGCGATAGGCATGCTCAACGAAGGTGCCGCAGTGAATATCCCTGTTGTCGCACTTGGTGGTGGCAGGAGCCGCCTCATTGATGTTGAAGTTGAGCATGATGGCTGGTGGATAGTGAGCGACCTGGCTGCCAAGGCTGATGGGCAGGAAGGCGTCTGGTCGCTTGACCCGTCTGATGTCAATAGTGTTAATTCTGGCAAGGCATCTGGTCGATATTCGCAAAATTCCACGCCAGTTTACCTGACTGCTGGAAAGCACCAGTTTCTGGTGCAAAACACAGGAGGTATGCCAGACCAGCCAGGTAGAGGAGGCTTCTTTGACTTTAGCCTGGATTTGCGCAAGACAAATACGGTCCTCCTTACTGACAATACAGATACCAGTCTGGGTGCGCTCAGTGAATTGGGCATGGCCCTACTTGAAGCGAATGCAACACCGTCAGACAAGATCATATTGCGTATTCACTCTGCCGATGGGCAACATGCCTACGCGGTGCAAGCCTATGACCGCTTGGGACAGTACCTCAATACTATTTCTGAATTTGATGAAGTCACGGGCGATCAAAAGCTTACTATTACGCAAAGCAATGTGACTGGCTCTGTCTTTATCGCCCTCACAAAACAGATTGATGCCAGTCCGGCAGCATCGTTGACCGTCAATGCGCAGGTTACCGCACTGGATTCGACAGCGCAGCCTCAAGGCCAGGTGCAAGCGGGGCAGTGGACGGTACCAGACATTGATGACGCGAATGGTCGCTATAGCAGCGTCTACAATATCATTGTGGCTGAAGATGGCCTGGTATTTTTGGAGCTCGATAGCCCGACTCCGCCGACTGCCGAAGATTATTACAGCATCAGCCTGACAGGGGTAGATGGACAATATCTGGGCCAATCAAACGGCGCCTATCGCGTTCCTGCCGGAGATTATGCAGTCCATATTCAGCAATATAGCGCAAAGATAGACCGCTTCCGGGTCACCACACTGCATGCAAGCTCTGCCTTGCCAGCGAGCGTACCGACACCTTTACACTTGAATGCCAATCAGACTGATACCCTGTTTTATCAGGATTTGAACGCAGGTGATAATTGGCAGGCTGTGTTTGAACCGGCCAATAGCAATGTGCATTATGAACTCTTCAATACCGAAGGTAACTCCATAGCGGGGGGACAGTATGGTCCTGCAAGTGCCCATATTGAAAAAACAGGACGTTACCTGATAAGGATATCAAATACTGGCCCAGCTGTTGACCTCAGTATCAATGCTGGTCCTGCGATACAAAATATCATACCTGCTGTTGTGCTCAATGTGCTTGCAGACCAGGCCAACAATATTGATGCGGCCTTCAATCTCAATCAGACACAGACATACACTTTTGATATTCCCCAAAGTGGTCCCTGGCTCATATCGACCCTGGCACAAAATTACGGCATCAGTGCCAGATTATCGGGCAGCAACGGCGTCAAACTGGATTTGTATGATTTGTTGAGCAACGGCCCCACTTCTGATAATCCTGTGTTTTTAGAAAAGGGCACCTACACCCTGGTACTCAATAACACCGCTGAACCGGCGGCACATGCCAATATCCGCCTGACGTCTTTGGCAAAACTGGCTGCCATCACCAGTGGAGCGGGTATCGATCTACAGCAAATGCAGGTAGGTGAAACGGCCTGGTATCGTTTGTCAGCCGTGGCTGGGAGTGATGTACTGGCAGGTATCAGCAAGGATGGAACTAGTTATATTCCATCTTCTGACTACTATGTCACTGCCATCAATTTCTTTGATCAAAATGGCTACGTCAATTACCTGTATAACGGATCCAGGCCATTCAGTGTCGGCAAAGCCATGCCGGTCGATGGTGATTTTTACGTCAAGGTCTTGCGCACTTCAAACACAGGTGAGCATTCGACACTGCTGTTATCGGCGGCAGTTAATACAGAAGCCGACCCAACTGCAAAAGCAATACAGGTCGATGCGCCGCAGGACTGGCAGGCGGCTACAAGCCCCCGCTATGATTTTGATCTGACGCAGGATGGCTGGGTCTCGCTGGAATGGCAAGAAGGTAATTACCAGGACTGGACCTTGACCGGGCCTCGTGGCACCGAAGCTCAGGGTCATATAGCACAACAATTTCAAGGCAATCAAAATGACAATGGCCGCTCCGGTGTCTGGAAAGCGCCTGTCAAATGGCTGACAGCAGGGCATTATCAACTCAGTCTTGCCAATGGAAGCGGCGATGCAAAATTTACCGTGGTCAGCGACCAGCAGGTACAGCACATCAGCACTGGTAGCAGTGTTGCGGTCGATCTGCCCGCGGACCAGAACTATGCCTTGTTTGACCTGGACCTGACAGCCAATAATGAAACAGTCTTGCTGGGTCTGGCCGGTGCAGCGGCTGGTAATCATTACCGCATGTATGATGGCAGTGGCAATCTGGTACTGGAAGGTGATCCGGCTTACAACAAGCCTCAGTCATTTACGCCCGTTCATGGCGGACGCTATGTACTGCAAATAGCACGTAATTCTTTTGAAGTTGCAGGTGGTAGCAGCCTGCGATTTGAAGTCAGTCAAGTTTCCCGTGATCCTCTGCCTTTGCCGCTTGGGCAAGTCATCACAAGCCAGTTTGTGAATAACTACCAGAGTATCGATTACTCCTTTAGCGCTGCGGAGGCAGCTGAATTTACACTGTCCAGCCTGACTGGCGGCAGCAGCTATGTTCTCTTTGATGGTTTTGGCCATGCGGTTAGCAACCTCAATGCCAACGCAAATTATAATGGCCAGTACGCCTATAGTCTGCGCGCCGGACAATACACTTTGCGCGTGACCAGCAATGGCTACGCAACGGATTGGCCAGCCGGTTTTTCTTTTGCGACCAAGCTCCTGCAAAACTCTGGGATGCTGGGCCTGGGCGAGACGCAAACCATCAACTGGGATAAGGGTAATCCGGACCAGACGATCAGCATAGCTGGTGTCGCAGGCAAGACTTACTGGATCGATGCAGTCACGCCATTTCAATACGGCACTCAGATACTTTACAAAGTACTCAATTCCAAGGGGCAAACTGTATCCAGTGGTAACGTCAGCCATTATTACCAGCCACCCAACCTTGCTCCAGAAACCGGCATCGCTTTCCAGGCACCGGCAGATGATACCTACAGCATACACATGTATGCCAACGGCTTGAATGGCAGTGTTGACTTCAGGCTGGCAGAAGGTAAAGTCGAGCAGAACAACTACAGCCTGGGCAGCGTACTCTCTACTTCGCTGAATATACCTGCAGACCAGCAAAACTATAGTTTCAGCCTCAGCGAAGCTACCACAGTCTGGTTTGATATCAGCGGTGGTGCTTATAACCTCAGTCTGCAAAGAAGCGATATTGCAGCCAGCATTTTTGCGTTGGACAATAGTACTACTGTCGCACAAAAAGCAGCTTACCGTTTGGAGGCAGGCAGCTATCGCCTGCAAATCGCACCTAACCAGGACGCACCAGGCAGCATCCGCATTGCCACCTCATTGTTCAGTAATGTGCCGGAACTGTCTCTTGGCGAGACCATACCTGTCACGGTAGAGCACAGTAATCAATCCACCGCAATGCGCCTGCATGGCAGTGCTGGCCAAAAACTGCTGATAGATACCCGGCGCCTGACTGATGTAAGCTATGGTCAGCACTGGGAAATTTTCAATGCACAGGGTAAGTCGCTCATCAATGGAACCGAGTATTACGGCGCTGACCAGTCGGTCAGATTCACCTTGCCAGAGGATGGTGATTACCTGTTCGTACTGACAGGTATTTACGATAGCGATACTGCCGCGAGAAGCAGCAGCATCTATGTTGGCAATTACAGCGAAAACACGCTCGATATCAAGCCAGGTGACATGGTCAGTGCTGCCATCGCCAAACCAGGCGATATTAATCACTATCAATTGAACCTGGAACACGACACCACGATCGTGCTGGATACGCTAGGGGGTAATGTCGACCTGGCTATTTATGGTGCACAAGGTCGCTTGCTGAACACTAGTCTCAGCAATAGTGCGGCCTACTCCACAGTGGTCTTGTCGGCGGGGCACTATACGATAGACGTCAACGCTTATGGTGCCAGAACGGCTGATTACCAATTCCGTCTGTTGTCTCTGAAGGATGCTGCTTCCGGGCCAGGTACCCCCGGTAACATAACGGGTGAACTTGGTGCAGGGCGTCAGGTCAGCTTGTTCAAGCTCGATACGGTGGCGGGACAGCAATATAACCTCGATATCACTACACCAAATTCGTATGATCAATACTTTGTCTACGATGTCGTTGATCAGTTCGGGCGCAAGATAGTCAGTGCGGCGCGCACCTATAATGAATCCATCAGTTTCATTGCGCCGGATGTTGGTGCTGCCTATCTGGTGGCGAAACAAGGCAGTGATGCCAGGATCGCGCAACCCATCGCATTTACACTGAAGCAACCGCTTAGTACCGCAGCTGAGCTGGTCTGGAATGCCAGGACTGTGACATCAGTCGCTACCCGTGAGGATCAAGCTCGTTATCACTTCCATCAGGATGCGGCTGGCTGGGTAGAGTTGACTGATATCATCGCCCCTTCAAGTGCAGTCCTGATAGAAATTACGGGGCCTGACGGTAAGGCCATCAAATCTGCCGTGCTGGACGGCTCAGGAAAAGGCAGGCTGAATGCCTACCTGAACGCTGGTGAGTATACGGTCCACGTGAGTGGCAGAAGTGATGGTGTGGATGGCAATGTCCAATTCACGGCAAGACAGGTGCCGGCTGCACAAAGTTTTGAAAGGAATGCTAATACACCACAAGTACTTGCGTTGTCGGATGGGAGTGACAGTTTGTCATTATGGGCACTCAAGATCGCCAGTGGTGATCAGTTGCAATTGTCTGCACAAAGCTGGTCAGGTCTTGGCCACTTGCAGATCATTGCCAGCGATGGCAGTGTACTGAAAGACTGGAATCCAGCCAGCGGCAATCTTGACCTGACGGTCGCAGCAGGTGGAGCTTACCTGATCAGGATAGAGCGTGATAGTCTGGCCAATGTTGCCAGCAATGCCTTCAATATCATAGCGACTGTTACCGGGGCGCAGACACCAGAAGTGCCCACTTCCGTTTTTGCAGCGGCGGGAACGATTGATGGTAATACCAGCCTGGATTTCCCTTTTGAATTGAGCGAAGCGGGTCTCTGGTATTTGGATCGCAATACTCAGCCTGACAGCAATGCCTATTACAACCAGACGGCGCGCATTACCGATGCCAATGGCGTTTCCTTTGCTGTTGACGCGTATGGTCAGGCGCAGTATTTAAAAGCAGGGCGTTATACCCTCAGCCTCAAGCAAAACTATGCCCCAGGCGCCTATGACTTTGCCTTGC
Organism: Undibacterium paludis; assembly: GCF_022568815.1. Taxonomy (GTDB): domain Bacteria; phylum Pseudomonadota; class Gammaproteobacteria; order Burkholderiales; family Burkholderiaceae_D; genus Undibacterium. The sequence continues at coordinate 13,791 of NZ_JAKZHX010000025.1, forward strand.
GTCAGCTCGATGGCAGTCAAATACCGTATTTGTCAAGTGACCAGACTGTCAGTACGGCGCTCGGCAGCTTTGCCACCGTCGCCTACAAAATGGATGTCCAGGCAGGTGACAATCTGCGTTTCCATGCGCTGACAGGGACAGGTAATTACACTTCACGCACCTGGCGTCTGGTGAATGGTTTTGGACAAGTCCTGCAACAAGGCAGCACTAGCGGTGATTCAGTGGCGTTCGCGGTCAACAAGACAGAGCAAGTGTATCTGTTGCTGGAAAATTCCGGCATGACCAGCAATATTGCCGATAGCAGCATTTCTTTCCAGTTCAGCCATGTGCAAGCGGCGGCGGAAGAGGTTGTGCAACTCGGTCAAACCGTGACGGGTGTATTGAATGCGGGCAGTCCAAGCCGCAGCTATTCCTTCACACTCAATGAAGCGAAAACCATACAATTTGACCGCCTCAACAATATTACCGGTGGTAATGTTTATATCCGCATTCTTGGGCCGTATGATGACGGCGCGCTGCTACAGCAAAACCTGCCTGCTTCTGACAGCAACACGTACTACGCCAATATCCTGACTCTGCAGCCTGGCCGCTATTCCATCACTATTTCCGATACGCTCGATAGCAGCAGCAATTTCGGTTTCAGCTTGCGCGACCTGTCTGCAGCCACACCGCTGGCGAATGCCGAGGTAGTGGAAGGGCGCCTGCCACCTTCTGGCGAAATGAGCTTGTACAGCATAGACGCCAAGGCTGGAGACCGCTTGTATGTTGCATTCCAAAACCTGCTGCCGCGCAGCTATTCTTACGATGCCATCAAAGGAAGCTGGCGGTACAACTATACTGCCAATATTCGCCTGATTGATCCTTATGGACGCATGGTGGCCAATAATGATCTGGCCGATACCGAACTGGTGGCCAGCGTTTCTGGCAGATACACCATAGAAATTGAAGACCAGGACCGTAATGACGACCCTGTTCCCTACACCCTGGCGGTGTATGTCAATCCTAAAACAGATCCACGCACCATAGAGCTTGGTAACGCTGTAGAAGGCATTGATCTGCAGGTCAGCGCGATCAGCGTGGCAGTCGCCAATGCGGGCGACACCCTGCAGTCTGGTAATGAAATCACCATCAACTGGCTCACAAAAAATCAGGGCAATAAACCGACGACAGGCAACTTCAATGAACACATCGTCATCCGCAATGCACTGACTCATAATATCATCCTCCAGGCGGATGTTCCCTATCTGGAAGCTGCATCAGGCAATGGTCAACTGCAACCAGGTGGCACAATAGCAAGAAGCGTCAAGGTCCGCCTGCCTGCCGGGCCTTCTGGTGCCGGTGAGCTTGAAATCACCATTGAAACGAATGCCGACAATGCCCAGGCCGAGACAGGTAATGCAGCTCAGAATGATCTGGCGGTAGCCCGTTTCACCAGCGAATTGGCAGCGTATCCTAACCTGCAGGTCAAAGACCTGAGCATGAGCCCCGCCACCAACTGGCAAGCTGGCGACCATGTGCAAATACAATGGAATACCGCCAATGCTGGTACTGCGGCAGCCAAAGGCACCTGGAATGAGCGTGTAGAACTGATCAATTTGACGACCGGTGCTGTGGTTGCCGATGTTCTCAAGACTTTCAGTGCCCAGGATATTGCCAACGGCGCAGCCGCTGCGCGCACCGCAGAAATCATCTGGCCGAATGGCATCAATGCGATTGGGCGTTTCCGTTTGCGCGTGACTATCGATACCGCCAATCAAATTGCCGAATATGATGCGACAGGTTCCCTGAAGGCCGATAACGTCAAAGAGCTGCCCATTGTTGCTGGCCCTGATTTACAAACACGCCATATTGGCCTGCTGGAGACAGATGCACACGATGGTGATACCGTCACTATCGTGTGGGAAGATGTCAATTCCGGTAGCGTCGCTGCCCCTTCCTCTTATCAGGACAGGGTCATCGTCCGCCAACATAATTCCGATGGTACACAGGGTGCCATCATTATGGACACTGCGGTCAGTTTCCCAGGTGATGCTGGCCAGGCCCTGGCTGCAGGCGCTACCCGCACCCGCTCAGTCAAATTGAATTTGCCAACCGGAATGGCTGGTAGCGGCACATTTGATGTCACTGTAATTGCTGACAGCAACACCTCAGGTGCAGGCAGTATTTTTGAAACCAATATATCGGGTGATGCAGAAACCAACAACATCAGCAGCGGACAGATCACGATTGCGCAGCATAGCTACGCCAATCTCAATGTAAGCAGCTTGCTGGTTCCAGGCAACGTCAATTCTGGTGACGACGTACTGATTACCTGGACTGTCAACAATAGTGGCGATGCAGCCGCCATTGGAAACTGGATAGATCGCATCATCCTTACAGGTGATGGTAGCGCGGGCAGTGCAGGCAATACCAGTGAAATCGTGCTGGCCAATGTGAAACGTACAAGTGCTCTCGATGCCAAGGGCAGCTATACCCAGTCTGCCACTGTGCATATCCCGGCGCGCATGTCCGGCAATTACCGTTTTGCGGTGATTACGGATGTTAACCGTATCGTTGCAGAACCAGATACACGCGCTGACAATCTTCGCCTGTCTGACATTATCAGCATTACTCCAACATATACGGACCTGCAGCCTGTCATCACCAAGGCACCAACAGAAACGCATGCTGGCACCAGTGCGCGCATAGAATGGAAAGTCAGTAACCAGGGTAATCTGGCAACGGATGTTTCGCGCTGGGTAGACCAGGTCTATCTGTCCACTAGCCCCGTCCTCGGAAGTGATGCTATTTCTCTTGGCTCTGTTACCCACGTTGGTGCGCTGGGTATACATGATGACTATACCGCTACGCTGGACTTTAGCTTGCCAGAGAGTTTGACCGGCAACTACTATTTCTTTGTTAAAACCGATGCCTTTGGCAATTCCTATGAGTTGGGTCATACCGACAACAATATTTCTGCCGGGCTTTATCCTGTCACCGTTCTGGCGCAGCCAAAACCGAATCTGGTCGTCAACAAGATCACGACGCAGCCGCAATGGCAGATCGGCAATACCGTTGAACTGAATTACAGTATAAAAAATACTGGTAATGCGCCGCTGTCATCCTGGACGCAGGAACAATTCCGTCTGGTGAACCTGGCTCATCCTGAACAGGTCATTTACCTGGCAGGTGTGGCTGGCAGCTCCAGGCAAGTGCCTGAAGGCGATACCTACACTGGTCAGTTGAATGTCAATGTCAGCAATATGCCTTTGGGTGACTGGCGCCTCGAAATCATTGCCGATGCAGGTAATTACGTCAATGAACTCAATGAAGCAGACAATATCGGCAGCACAGTCATTACAGTAGTGAGCCCGGACCTGACTGCAGACAGCCTGGCCGTCACCGGCAATCTGAAAGGTGGGGAAGAGATCAGCGTACGCTGGATTACCCGCAATCAAGGTGCGGCAGATGCAGGCAAAGTGCGCGACAGCATCTACCTGTCACGCGATGGCCAGCTCAGCGCAGACGATATCAAGCTCGGTGATGTTGACCATGAGGTGATTGCCGCAGGTGGAAGCATCAATGCAGAAATGCTGGTACGTTTGCCAGTGGACAGCAATGGCGCTTATCGCCTCATCGTTGTCACCAATGCCGATGCCCATGTCAATGAAGGCAGCAGCAATACCAATAACCAAAGTGATACTGCTATCCAGGTTGAACTGGATGCTTATGCCGACCTGAGCGTACAATCCATCAGCCATGTGCCGACCGTGATCGCCAATCCAGCGTCCGTCACCATCAACTACAGCGTGACCAATAAGGGCACAGGCTCTGGCAGGACGGGTTCCTGGACCGACATCGTCGTCTATTCCGCCGACGATGTATTTGGCAATGGTGATGACCTGGTGCTAGGCACGGTTGAACATACAGGCGGCCTGGCCGTCGGTGACAGCTACAATGGCAGTGTTACTTACCAGTTCCCTGACGGCTTTAGCCGCCACGGAAAAATCTTTGTCAAGACCGACAAGGACGGCAAAGTATGGGAAAACAATCTCAAGGCGGACAATGTCAAACCGTCTGACATCACACTCGATGTCATGCCCAAACCCTATGCCGACCTGCGTGTCGAAGCAGTGACCACATCCTCGCCAGCGTATAGTGGACGCCCACTCAGCGTCAGCTGGACCGTTGCCAACCGTGGCATGGGTGTGACTGACAGTGGTGAATGGACGGATACCGTCTGGTTAAGCAGCAATCCTGATGGTACGGGTACCCGTTATGACCTGGCGCGCTCCAAGCATCTTGGACAACTGGGCAAGGACGGTAGCTATAACCGCAGTATCGACGTCAATATCCCGAACGGGTTGCAAGGTACTTTCTATGTTAATGTTCACACTGAAGGGCCGTTCGAATTTATCTACAACAACGATAATACGGCGACTTCAATAGCCGTTCCTGTCCAGTTAAGCAATTCGCCTGACCTGTCAGTGACCGATGTCAGCGTTGATCCAAAAGCGCAGGAAGGGGCGCTGACACAGATCAGCTGGACAGTCAAAAATGTGGGGCAGGGCGAAGCTGCCGGCCTGTGGGTCGATACCGTCGAACTGGTGCCTGTGACCGGTTCCGGTCCGGCCATCCTGATTGGCAATTTCAACTACAGCCATGGCCTGGAATCTGGTATCAGCTATACTAGAAAAGAAGAAATCCGCCTGCCGCAACGCATAGAAGGCGTATACCGCGTACGCGTTACCACCAACAGCCAGTTGTTCAGGCAAGCTGACAGCAATAGCCAGATCTATGAATTTGGCAGTGCGCGTGACAACAATGTCAGCCTCTCAGGTGGCCAGGTCGAGGTTGAGCTGACGCCGCGTCCTGATCTGCATGCCGGTCAAATCAATGTGGTCGGTACGCTCAAATCTGGCAATAGCGCGAGTGTCAGCTTCACCGTCACCAACACTGGTGGCGTGCCTACCTCAGGCAAATGGACTGATGCGGTCTACCTTTCCCTGGATGGCGCGATCAATGCCAATTCCATCTTGCTGGGACGCGTAGAAAATACCGCGGCACTGGTTACGGGTGATTCCTATACCAGCCAGATTTCCAATTTCACGATACCGTTGCGTTATCGTGGTGACGCCTACATCATTGTTTCCACCGACGTGGATAACAAGGTTGAGGAATACCCGAACGAAATCAACAATATCACTGTCAAGAAAATCCACATAGACCCAGTTCCTTTTGCTGATCTGGTGACCAGCGATGTTGTCGCACCTACACAGGCCTCGTATGGTGCCACTATCGATGTCGACTATAAGGTCACCAACAAGGGGGAAGCAGCAGCACAGGGTGAAAACAGCACTATCACCGGCTGGACAGATACCGTCTGGCTGACCAGAGACAAAGGCAAACCTTCGCCCATCAAAGGCGACATACTGCTGGGACAATTCACCCACAGCGGCCTGCTTGGTGTCAATGAAAACTATCTTGGCCATCTGTCTGTCAAGCTGCCAGATGATGTCATCTCCGGCCAGTACAACATCACCGTCTGGACTGACACCTATAACGTCATCCCGCAAGACACCCTGGCGTCGAACGTCAATCCGGATGATCCGGCTGCACCTTTGAATGATAACTACAAGGCACGTCCTATCACTGTACTGGGCGTTACCAAGCCCGATCTTGCCGTCACCGATGTCAAGTTCTCACCCGATATTGTGGCAGGGACCGATTTCAACTTCACCTACACGGTGAAGAGCGTTGCCGCGTCCATCAACGACACATGGGTAGACCGTGTCTGGCTGTCTGATAATGCCGATCTCAGCAAGGCCAAGGTCAAATGGCTGCTCGGTGATTACCTGCAAAAACGCAGCCTGGGCAATGGCGAGCAATATACCTTCAGCGATACCGTTCGCCTGGCGCCATCTGTGTCGGGCAGCTTTGTCGTGGTGGAAACCAATACTGCCGACAACCTGAGCGATGTGCCTGAATTCGACCGCAGCAACAATGTGATGGGCAAGGCGGCCGCAGTCAGCAATGCACCAGCAGATCTGCAGGTGACAGCCATCTCCACCCAGGCTGACAATGATTCAGGTGAGCTGACCCCAATTACCTGGACGGTCACCAATAAAGGCGCCGCCGTCTGGAGCGGCACCAAAGCCTGGCTGGACAATGTCTTTATCAGTACCCAGCCGACCTTTGACCCCAAATATGTGTCCCTGATAGGTTCTGTCGTCCATCAAAACACGACGCCGCTGGGCGCGGGAGACAGCTATACCACCACAGCCAATCTGGCATTGCCTGCCGGTGTCGAAGGCAAATACTACATTTATGTGATTACCGATGCTGGCCATCGCTACAATGAAAGTGGCCTGCAACCTGAAAATGAAATCAATGCAGTCAATATTGCCGCAGCGGTTGAGCAATTGCAGGGCGCGCCTACGACCAATACCACTGCACGTGATTTTGTGTACGACACCTCGGTCTTCGAAGGTATCAACAACAAGAATAATATTGGCCAGGGATCCCTCAACATCCACTACAAAGAACCAGACTTGTATGTGGAAGAGATCAAGGTATCCAAGGCCAATCCACAATCCGGTGACGAGATCACGGTGACATGGAAGGTCAAAAACCAGGGCACACGTGCCACCCGTGTATCACAATGGCTGGATGGCCTCTACCTGTCCCGTGATGACGGCCTCGATGATACCGATAACCCATTGGTCGACCGTGGCAGCGCCCTTGAGCGCGGCCTGCGTGTATCCATGGTCAACCTGGTAGATGAAAAAGGCGAGCCACGTTATCTGCAAAAAGGAGAGTCCTACACCCAGTCTGCCACCTTCAGATTGCCTAGCTCCATCAGTGGCAACTTCCACCTGATCGTCAAGACAGATACGGAAGTGACCAACAATTTCAATGAAGCAGAATACAAACCAGTCAGCAGCATCAGGGCTGGTCTCGATGTACTGCAATCAAATTTCCTGTCCGACGCGGCAGTAGGTGAATATGGCAACGATGGCAACAACGTCGCCAGCATAGCCTTGTCCATCAGCCTTGCCACCCCGCCAGATCTGGTTGTCAGCAAGGTTGATATACCTGAGTCCGTCAAGGCAGGCCAGGAATTCAGTGTCAAATACCAGGTCAGGAACCAGGGTGGCCAGACTCCGTCAGACCAGAGCCAGTGGCGTGACCTGATTTACCTGTCCAAAGACCGCAACCTCGATCTCAAGAATGACAAATTCCTTGGCTATGTCGACCATAACAGCGGCCTCGCTGCAGGCGGTAATTATGAAGCATCGCTGAACTTCAAGGCCCCGGCCGACCTGACAGGCAGCTACTACGTCTTCGTCATCACCGACCCCAACAGGGTCATGGGCGCAAACGCGGACAGCAAGGTCTTTGAAAGCGACAAAGAAAACAATGCCACCGCCAGCGACGTGCCCTTGCTGATCGTGACACCGCCACCGGCTGACCTGGTACTGTCCAGCGTCACCCTGCCAACCACAGGCCAGGTTGGCGACAGCGTAGACATCAACTACACCATCGACAACGCCTCTGACAATACAGCCTACGGTAGCTGGACAGATGCTGTCTACCTGTCCTCAGATAATCAATGGGACCTCGGTGACATCTTGCTGGGCAAAGTCGAGCACAATGGCGACCTGGCTGGCCGTGCCAGCTATTCCGGCAAACTGACGACCACCTTGCCACCATTAAAAGATGGCGCATGGCATGTCGTCGTCCGTCCAGATATTTACAACCAGGTATTTGAAGGCCCCATCACGACTGATGCCAGCGGCATTCACCTGCCACAAGGCAAGCTCAATAATCTCAATGCTGCCGGCAATACACTCAATGTGACGGTACCGGCGCTGACCCTGGCGACCCCGTTCAACACCACCCTGTCGACCGGGCAATCGCAATTGTTCAAGGTCAGCGTGGCAGCCCACCAGACCCTGCGCGTCTTGCTTGATTCTGCTGCCAGCAGTGGTGCCAATGAAGTGTTTATCCGCTATGGTGATATCCCTAGCGGCTATAACTACGAAGCTGCCTACAGCATCGCCGTTTCACCCGACCAGCAAGCCATCATTCCTGATACCAAGGCGGGCGACTACTATGTCCTGATCCGTGCCCGCCAGTCTGCGGCAGCCACACCCGTCATGGTCCGTGCTGATCTCATGCCCTTGGCCATCACCAGCATCACCCCTGACATCGGCGGTAGTGGTGACGATGGTCACCGCTGGGTCACCATGGATATCCAGGGTGCACAGTTCAAGGATGGTGCGCTAGTCAAACTGTCACGCCCTGGCGTATTTGAACTGCAGCCAGACCGCTGGCAAGTGCTCGACGCCACCCATATCCGTGCCATCTTCAACCTGCAAAACGTGCCGCATGGCCTGTACGATCTGCAAGTCATCAACCCCGATGGTCAAACCGTTACAGAGAGCTATCGCTACGTCGTTGACCGCATGATAGACCCCGATGTCACCATCGGCATAGGCGGCACCCAGGGCATACAGCCCGGTGGCAGTGCCTCGTATAGCGTGGCCCTGCAAAGCCTGACGAACGTCGATACACCCTATGTGCGCTTCAATCTTGGTGCCAGCAATCTCGGCGTGAACGATGTGCTCTTGAAAGAACTGGGTATCCCGTATGCCACCTATACCTCCAATGTCGGTGGTGCGCCCAATGGCCTGATCACGCCCGATATTGCCAATACCCAGGCTTATGGCATAACGCCAACTGACGGCACAAAACGCCCGGATATCCCGTGGGCGTCCCTTGATGGCAGCGTCAACACCAATGGCTTTAACCTGACGCCTGGCTACGCCTTTGATGTCGCCGCCAATGGCATGGTCAGCGCCAGTTTCAGCATACAGACCTACCCTGGTCTGAATGAATGGCAGGCAGGCGACTTTGAGGGCCTGCGCACCAAGCTGTATCAAATCCATCCAGAATGGAAAGCCGTCGATCTGCTCAAGGATGGCCCAGCCGATCTGGATAAAATAGCCTCCGGCTTGTCCAGGCGCTTCCTGTCCACCAATCCTGATGTTCGCCTCGACAAACAGGAAGTGCTGTCAGAAGCCTTCCGTTTCAACGTCTTTGGTACCGCAACACCTATCTCGCGTGATGAGTTCATCGCCGAGCAAACAGCCTATGCGCTGCAGTTGCGCAATGCCATCCTCACCGACAAGACCGCTGGCACCAGCCTGCAAGTCCTGGCGGCTGACGCCGATCAGTGGACCAAGGGCTGGCTGGCCGCACTGGAGGCGGCAGGCACCCTGCGCCCAGTGGATCAGGCACCGCCCATCCGCAACAGCGCCCAGGTTCTGAGCCTCAACGCCACCCTGGCAACTGGCATCCTGCTGGGCCGTGCTGGTGATCTGTATAAAACCCAGGCCAGCGTATTGTCCTTCTTCAGCAAGGTACAGCAATGGTATGGCGACACCGCAACCTATGTCGGCGATCCCCAGGCCAAAACCACGCCTGTCGAGTATTATGAACAACGCATGACCATCGATGGTGCCGAAGTGTATAGCCCGGTACCCGTTGCCCCAAATCCGGCAGACTACAAGGCCAATGCAGCGCGTGACACGCACTTCATCAACTTCAATGTCTTCACCGGTGGCCGTGCCGAACTGGAATATCTGCGTCATCTCGGCCTGCTCGATGGCAAATTCCGCGCCGTTGGCCCACAGGCGATCAATCTCAGCCAACTCCTGAGCCAGGCGGCCACCCAGGCTTCCCCGGACCAGAAAACCATCGCCATCAGTGGCCCGCAAGTACTGCCAAATAGCCAGGGTATCGCCTATGTGCCAGCACATGTGGATTTGCCATACACCCTGAACTTTGCAAACAATACCGACCATGCGCTGGGGCAGGTCAGGCTGGTTACCAAACTTGACAGCACTCTTGACCCGCGCACCCTGCGTCTGGGTGACCTGAAGCTCGGCGACATCAATGTCCACATTCCTGACAACCGCGCCAACTTCCAGGGCGACATTAACCTGGTCGGCAGCAAAGGATTCATCCTGCGTGTCAGTGCCGGCATTGATGCCGAAACCTCGACAGCCACCTGGCTGCTGCAGGCAATCGACCCCAACACAGGCGAAGTTCTCAACGATCCGCTGCATGGTTTGCTCATCCCGCAAAAGAACGATGGCGACAAGAGCATCAGCGGCTTTGTCAGCTATGTCGTCCAGGCTGGCAACAATGCAGCTACCGGCAGCAAAGTCGACGCCAGCGCCACCATCTGGTTTGATGGCATGCCACCGACAGAAAGTAGCCACATCGGCTACACGCTCGATGCCAGCGCACCGCAAACCAGCCTGACCGTCAACACACTCGCCCCTGACAGCACGGGCGCGCCTGTGTACAACGTCAAATGGCAGGCCATTGATGACGCCAGCGGCGTCAAGTCCGTCACAGTCTATGTTTCTGAAGACGGCGGTGATTTCCACATCTGGCAAAAGCAGCTCATACAGGCACAAGGCCAGGCCGTATTCACAGGCAAGACCGGCCACCAGTATGAATTCCTGGCAGCAGCGACTGACAATGCCGGTAACCGCGAGGCAGCCACCATCAGCAATGCCGTCCTGCCAGACGATGGCGGCGGCGCCAACCTCGGTGCCAACCAGGCATTGCAAGGCACGGCAGAATTGCCCGCCGCCAGCGGCGACCGTACCTATGTCAGCAATGACATCTTTCAGTCAGCGACACAAGCCCTGCCAGGCCAGGTCGCCCCGGCACAAAAGGGTGATCTGCAAAGCGTGATCGCCCCCATGACCCTGCGCGCCTTTGCCGATGGCTTTGGCAGCAGCCAGGGCGAGATCGGCGCCATGGCCATGGTACAGCTGCCAGACGGCAGCATCCTCGCCAGTGCCGGCAGTCAGCGTAACCAGGTATTTGCTTATGGCAAAGATGGCGGCCACAATGTCACGCCTCTGTTCACCCTGAATGAGCCCGTCATCGACATGGCAGTCGACAAACTCGGCCAGTTGTGGGTCATGACCGGCAATGAGCTGTTGCTGCTCGACGCCCATAGTGGGTTGATTATTTCCCGCCAAAGCGGGCCCGGCGGTATCGCCCTGACCCAGGCACTGGCGATTGATCCTGACAGCGACGCCATCTACGTGTCCTCCAGCAATGGCATAGAAATCTATAACCCCAAAGCAGGCAGTGGCAAGGCCTGGACGCACTTCTCCAACAACCGCGTCAACGACCTCGCCTTTGGTACCGATGGCCGTTTGTGGGGCGTGCGCTGGACTGGTGGTGACATCAACACCGCTTCCCCCATCGCCACCACCGACATCATCAGCTTCCCTATGTCAGGCCGCGAACGCGGCAGGGCGCAGCTTGAATACCGCATGGCTGGCATTATCGACAGCATTGCCTTCGGCAAGCCAGGCTCACCCCTGGCAGGCTTGCTGCTGGCCTCCAGCAGCCCGGCCCAGCGCCCAACCACAGATGCCAGCACAACGGCACATACCGCCGGTGTCTGGATGATAGAACTGGCCTCACACCGCGTGCTGCAAGTTGCCAATGGCGGCAGCAAGGGCGAAGCCATTGTCACCACGGCCGATGGCCGCATCCTGGTGGCCCAGACCGGGCATATCGATGAACTCTCACCGATCAAACCACCGCACATCCTCGCCAGCACCATCCCCGATGGCGCCATGCTGCCTTTGCCACTGAACCAGGTCGCGATCAACTTTGATCAAGCCATGTGGACGGACATGACAGGCGATGCTACGGCTGATCTGGCCAGTGTGCTGAACCCGCTCAACTACAGCTTCATTGCGACAGGTGCCAACAGCAACCGCACCCTCAATCCGTCTGCAGTACGCTGGGACGCCACCAGCCGTTCCGTCATCCTGACTCTGCCAGACCTGCCGGCAGGTGGCTGGGCACTGCAAGTGTCCAACACCCTGCGCAGTGCTAGCCAGGTCGCCATGGAGCACGGCTACATCAGCAACTTCACCACGCTGATGAACTTCAGCAGCAATGTCAAACTCAGCTTCAACAACACCCGCGCCAACCATGCCACGGGTGAGATCAGCTATGACATCAGCATCACCAATATCGGCCTTGACGACCTGCATGCACCGATCACCCTGTTGATAGACCCAGGCCAATACTTCGGCGGCGCAGTCAACAACGCCAGCCAGGGCGCGGGCCAGCAAGCCGGCCTCTGGAAAATCGACCTCAGCGCCGCCATGGCAGCCAATGGCAATGAAATTAAGGTCGGCCAGACCCTGGCCAACCAGACCGTCACAGTCAAACCCATGAACGGTCTGGTCAGCACCGATGCCGCAACCGGGCAGATCGTCAAGTTTGATGCAGCACATAATATTTATGCGCTGCCTTATACCAATACGCCGCCTGTGCTTAGTGTGGTGAGTGGAGCGCCTGCGTTGAGCGATTCTGCTATGGCCTCCTTATTGTCGCGTTTGAATTTGGTTGATCAAAATGCATTGACCACTTATCTGAATAGTGCCAATACAACAGATGTCAGCACCAAGGCCGACTTACTTATAGCCTTGCAGTTACCTGCTGACATGCCTGATACAGATGCAAGCAGCCTATTTACGTTCTGGCAGGCAAACGAAGTTGCCGATTTAGGAATAATACCAACTGCAACACCTGGTACACCCTGGACAGCGAACCTGGCAGCTGACGACATGGACGGCGCCCAGTTCTTCTGGGAAATCGTCAATGGCCCAGCAGGTTTGACTCTGACACCTGATGCGGCCGTTAGTGCCCTTGGTGCAGGTCATCGCAATACAGCGACGCTGCATTGGGTGCCAACCGTACGTGATCTGGCCAATACAAAAGTCACTATTCGTGTGCAGGACTCACGTGGCGGATTAGCAATTCGCCAGTTTAATATCCCAGTGTCAGGTGGAAATTATGCGCCAGTCATCAGTGCAACGGAAAATCTTAGCTTGACTGAAGGTCAGGCACTCTCAGTGCCTATTAGTGCTGCGGACGCCAATGGCGATCCTTTAACTGTCACCATACGCAATCTTCCAGCCGGCGCCAGCTATAACAGTGCCACTGGCGTCCTGAGCTGGACCCCAAGCTATGACCAGGCCGGTGACTATAGTGACATCAGCATCGTTGTAACAGATGGCAAGACAACTGCGGTAAAAGGCTTCAATATCCACGTGGCCCAAGGCTATGCGAAACCAATATTGAACAAGGCGGCAGAACAGCAACTGCGTGAAGGGGACAATTTTGCCCTGCAGCTTTCCAGTGTCATATCAGGTGCCAACAGGCGTGCAGGCGATTTACCGGGTATTTATCATCAGGCTGATGGAACCATCGTCAAATTGAGCTACAGCGCATCCTGGTTGCCAGCGGGCGCCAGTCTCAACCCAGACACGGGTTTATTGTCTTGGACACCGAACTTCAACCAGCATGGAAAAATTGAGGTACCCATTAACCTGAGCGCAAGCTATCTTGATGCCACAGGTAAGGAACTGGCAGTAACACGAACGGTGCAGAACTTTAGTTTCAATGTTCTGAACGCCAACGGTGCACCGGTATTTACGCCAACAGAAACCTGGCACCTTATCGAAGGCCAGCCTTTGCAAGTAGGTGTGTTTGCTTTTGACCCAGACAATCCGGATTTTGCACCCAAAATCCGTCTGAGCCCACAAGGTGTGGCTGATGGTGGTGTAGGTACGTCCAGCGTGAAATACATCGTCTCTGGCTTGCCACAAGGTGCCACCTTCGATGAAGACACCCTGCAAATTAACTGGACACCGACATATACACAAGCGGGTACTTACCAGATCGTCGTTACAGCAACAGACGATGGCGACGGCACAGGTATCAAGGCAAGCAGCCAGATCACTATTCCGGTCGTAGTAGAAGATGCTTATCGCGCCCCTGTTCTGGGCAGCATCACCAATGCCTTAGTTGCTGAAGGCAGTACGTTGGACATTCCGATTACAGCCGTCGATCCTAGTGGCCAATCTGTCACCTTGTCGGTCACCGGCCTGCCACGCTTTGCCACCTTCACCCAGACTGGTACAGGCAGCAATGCTCGGGCAGTTCTCCACTTTGCTCCAGGACCCAATACAAGGCAAGACTACAACATCATCATCACTGCAACGAATGATGGCGGTGGTGATGTCAGCAAGGCAATGGCAACTAGCACCAGCTTCGTGTTGTCTGCCACCAGCCTGACCGAACCACCAGTCGTCACCGTCGCACCACGCTCGGTCGCCGTTGCAGGGCAAGAGCTGCGCATTCCTATCAGCATCAGCGACGCTGACCAGGACGCCCTCGCCATTACCGCCCAAGGCTTACCTGCAGGTGCGCAGATAATACGCGACACCCTGTACGGCCAGGCCTGGCTGGTCTGGACACCCACTGCAGATCAAATCGGCGGCCATGACATCAGCCTGGAAGTGACCGACAGTGGCCTGCCGCCAGCCAATAGCGGTATCGCACTGCCAGAAGACTTTGTGGCAAAACCAAATACCGTCATCACCGACCTGCGCATCGTCGTACGTGCGGCCAATAGCGCGCCAGAAGTGCTGGAAGTCAAAGCCAGCGGCGCACAAATGACCGGCACCAGTCTGACAGGCAGCAACATCAATGCCAGCGAAGGCATACCAATGAGTGTCACTCTGCTGGTCCGGGACAGCGATTTCGACGCCATGAACTGGACTGTCAACGGCATGCCAGAAGGCATGAGTATGCAGGCACAACCAGGCAACAATGGTCAGACCAGCCTGATCCTGAGCTGGACGCCCGATATGCTCGCCGCACAAAAGTCCAGCGCAGGCTTGCCGAATGGCAGCTACAAACTGAACATACGTGCCACCGATGGCTCTGCCTATGCCGAGCACCTGCTAAACATCAACGTTGCCAATGTCAACATTGCTCCAAAAATCCAGCAGATGCCGCTGCAATTGGTACGCGAAGGCGATACCTTGTCTTTCGCCTTGCATGACCTGGATATTGATGGCGATATCACTACAGTAAGTTTGCTGCGTGATGAAAATACGCCAGCAGGTGTCTATTTTGATGAGCAAAGCCGTTATTTTGAATGGACTCCAGATAGTGACACAGTCAATAACCTGAACACCAAAGACAAGGCATTTACCTTCCGTTTTGCGGTTAGCGATGGTAAGGCCATTACTACTACCAGTGTTCAGGTACGAGTGCTTGATGCCAATCGTGCCCCGCAAATCTGGGCAGCTAATCATGCAATGGTTGTTGGGCAAGCCTTCACACTGCCAATTGTTCGCGGCGGTAATCCGTCTGCCGTCAACGCAGGTAGCAAGCTCATACGCATTACTGATGCAGATGGTCAGGCGCAAACACAGGCACTGACTGTTGCCTTTGACAACCTGCCTCAAGGCGCCAGTTACGATGCACAAACCGGGCAATTGAATTGGGTGCCAAGTGCAGGGCAAATCGGGGATAGCACAGTAACCGTACGCATCAGTGATGGTCAGACTACCGTGACGCAAAGTTTCACCTTGCGTGTCGTTGCAGATGCTACTGCCAATCAACCAGACGTACTGGTTGACCTGACTCCATCAACGCCAGTCTTGCCTGGGCAAACCGTGCTGGCGACTGTTCGTGCTTCAAGTTACACCGACATTAGCCAGATACATGCGCAGATGCGTACCCAGACAGCAGACCACACAGGCTGGAACAGCTGGGTTGACGTCAGCCTTGATGCCAGCGGTCGCGTAAAACTCAGTCCGGCCCAAGCTGGGCTGGTTGAATTGCAAGTGACAGCAATCGACGTAGATGGCTTTAGCAAGGTTTACACCAAAACCCTGTTTGTACGTGATCCGCAAGACACCAGCGCACCCGTAGTGAGCTGGGGCGGTGCACTGCAAGGCAATAACAGCGCACCGGTCAGCATGACTCAGGCCAAACTCATACAGGCGCGCATCAGTGATGCCCAGCTCATGGGCTGGCAATTACAAATCGCGCCAGCAAGCGCGAACGCAGCTATCCAGACAAACACAAGCCTGTGGACCACCCTGTCCAGCGCAGATACATCAGCCCAGTCGCTTGATGCGCAATTAGACCTGACAACGCTAGACCCTGCTCAATTCGTCAATGGTGTTTACCAGTTACGTTTGGTTGCTTGGGATTTGTCAGGTAAAACGACAGAAATCAATAGCCGCATCATCATAGATTCTGCGCAAAAAACACTGTCACAAGCAAATGCGAGCGATGCTGTTTTCCAGTTGGGTCAGCATAATTTCGCCCTCAACCGCAGCCTGAACCAGGTAGCAGGGCAGAGCACAGTGAATGACCTTGGTAACTGGTCTTTGGACATACTCGACACCCACCTGAGCCATGATCAGCTCAATACTGACCTTAACGGCGCAGCCTCACCTTGGCGAGAAGGCGCACGCGTGTGGCTGCAAATGCCTGGCGAAACTGGAGTGGCAAACTCAGCGAATCAATTTATCAGCTTTACTCTGGGTACCAGCGTCGAAACCCTCCAGTCGGGCAATGTTGTTGCCAATGCCCCTCGTGTATTGCATCCCGTATTTAGTAATGCTCAGGGCTGGACATTGCAAGCCACGACTCTTGCCATACAAAATGGCTTGATAGGTGGACCTGTCACTTTACAACGTCAAGGCCAACAGTTATTTGATCAAATAACTGGCCTCCCGTGGCAACCTCAGGCTTATACACTGATCAGTCCCGATGGCACACGTTATCAACTAGACGTGAATGGCAAGATTCAGCGCATTGACTTTAAAGATGGTCAGCAATGGCAGGTCAGCGACTCAGGTATAGCCTTGATTTCTGCTGGCAGCAACGATAGCGACAGAATAACGTTCACACGCAATCCTCAGGGACAAATCACGCAAGTGAGTGGAACTACATTAGCAGGGCGCACAAGCATAGGCTACCAATACGATAGCGATGCAAGACTGATACTTGCCCGCAGCCTCGGTAGCGCTGATCGTGGTCAGCAAATTGGTTACCATGACGACGGTAAAATTGTTACAGCTCCTGTCACGGCCAGCCTGGGATCATCCATCAACTGGACGGCAGGTGCAGGACAGACCAGCAATAACTGGACAGGCGCCCTCAATGGCGGCACTGTCAATCTCAGCTATATCGTTCGTGAGAGCGAAATTGCGTCCACCGTCAGAACACCAGGCGGAAGTGGGCACCTCATATTGGCAATAGAAACCGAAGGTAATGATGTTCAACTCAGCGTGAGTGATGCTACCGTTCTTGGTAGTAGCCATGCCAATGGCAAAACCACCACGCTGGTGCGTATTACGCAAGCAGGTATGAAACTGCTGACATTAAATGGTTCTGGTAACGCATCAGTGCATGTTTCAGTTGCGGGCGATCTGAATCATGATGGTAATGTTGATGGACTCGATAGTGCGTTATACGCCCAGGCGACTTCTGTCAATGGCAGCAATACTGTCAATGCAGACATTAATGGCGATGGCCAGGTTAACGCGGCGGACCGCCAGATACTTGAAACCATGTTTGATTGGAAGGTCAATCAAACTCCGGTTGCCACAGCACAATCTGCAGTAGCGTTCTCAACACACGTAGGCATGCCTACGACCATCAGCCTGGCATCCATTGCGCAGGATTATGAGGGCGACCAGATTTTCTGGCACATAACAGGGTCCGCTAACGGTACAGCAGTCATGAGCGCAGATGGCCAGTCCATCGTGTTCAATCCTGCCCTTGGTTACTCTGGTCCTGCAACAATTTCGCTGCAGGCAGATGACGGCTTTGCTGTTAGCGCCCCTATCACCGTCAAAGTCAATGTGAGCGCAGCACCCTTGCGCAACATCTACGTAACCCGTTTGCCGTCCATGAAATTGGGCAGCGCAAATGTATTGCAAGTATATGGCGATTTTGCGGATGAATCAGACGTGCTGCTGACGGGTAATCTGGTGACTTTGCGATCCTCCGATACCAATATTGTTGATATTGATGCCAATGGTATTCTGCGCGCCAAATCAAGGGGCACCGCCGTCATCAGCATCTCATCAGGCGGGTTAACTACACAAAATGTCATCACGGTGGGCAGCAGCCCTCAAGCACCAAGCCTCGACCGTTATGGCAACGAAATCAATGTTTACCCTGTTACTATTGATTTACCAACCGGGGTAGGGCAACGTCAGATTGACGTTCATACACTTTCTGATAGAACACTGGGTACTGATATCCGCTTCGCTGCAGCAGGAAC
The DNA here is from genome assembly GCF_022568815.1 of Undibacterium paludis. Classification (GTDB taxonomy): domain Bacteria; phylum Pseudomonadota; class Gammaproteobacteria; order Burkholderiales; family Burkholderiaceae_D; genus Undibacterium. The sequence goes on from NZ_JAKZHX010000025.1 coordinate 31,984, forward strand.
CAGATATTTTATTAGCGATCCCTCAATTGCTGATATTTCACCAGATGGTTTGATTACAGCAAAGGCGAGTGGAGTTGCAACCATCACAGTCATTAGTGGTGGACTGCAAGGAACGTTGGCATTACGTGTCCGGCCAGCAAATGTTGGCCCAACAGTCGCAACAGTTGATCATGGCGTGGTGACGCAAGATGTTGATGGCAACACCTTGATGATAGGGGCGAATGCACTTTTCAAAGATACTGTTGCGTCGATTAAAACGCTGAATTTGAGCGACATCGATATGCCATTCCCTGCGCCTGATGTACTCAATGCGGTGGGTGCCGTTACTATTGATTTACGTGGTCAAGTTACCAATGTGCCTATTCAACTTGCAGTGAAAGTCAAAGGCCCTGTCGACCCACAAACTGGTCAGCCAACAACTTTAGCGGTGGGTACCCCCGTCATGTTTTGGCAAGAGGGTACGATCAATGATGAAAATGGTGTTAGCCACAAAACATGGTGGTTGATGGACGATGGTGTAATTGGTAGTGACGGTTTGGCACATACCGCAAGTCAGCCATACGAAGGGGTTTCCGCACAAGGCAAAATAATGGTGACCAGTTCGCGTGAGGTCAATTATCAGACGGGTGCCGAAAAAATTGGTGCCGCTTTCATGGATTTCACCGCGATTTGGAGTATGGCTGCTCATGCTGCTGTGACACCGTCAGAAACGATGACAAATTCCGCTTTGAGTCTTTTTGCGGGATTGAGGCCAACTGCGATGAGATTCACCATCGAAGGCTCGTATCAATTACAAATACCCAAAGAAGCTTTCGTGCCAAATTCTAATGTGGCTATACCTTTGCCACCGAGTTTGCCATTGAATAAGCCAGCAATTACCAACTTGGAATACAACCCAGAAACACGACTGCTAAAAGTAAGTGGAGTGAATTTTATTCCGCCTGGGCAAGCTGCAGGGAATGTCAAACTGAAACTGTGGCTGGTTCCAACAGGTGATCAACTGGATAAAGTGACAGAGCCAGGCACAGATCCTGTAAACGGTTTAATTTGGCAGCCATTTGAAGTTGTACCTCAAGGCGATGGCATGATTCAAATTACGTTGCCAAAAGGTGTGGCGCTTTCACAGCATGATATATATCTTGAGCGCTCGCCCGTCGCATCTTTGCCACCGGGTTGGTACAAAAATATAGAGCAAGATTTTACAAAAGAAGTACCACCAGGTGAGGATGGCGGAGCATCAGGCTCCATGTATGGTCTTGGAGTAATCTTCGCTCCAACCCGCGGCAATAATGCCTATGCAAGCACACTTGCCACGAACGAAGCCCAGACTGTCTTGCAGACAGCTGAGCAAATCTGGATCAATGCTGGTGTTCCAGCAGAAACTTTTAAGGATGTTGTACTTGAAATTCAGAACTATGATGGCAATCAACTGGGATCTACAAATGGAACCAAAATAAAAGTTTCTGCTAACGGTGCAGGTTGGGGCTGGTACACCAATACAGAATTAGGCTCAGACGCCAACTACCTGGATGACGTTGGTTTGAATGGTTATTTGGCAGCACCTGGCGGGCAGGCTGATGGTAAGGTTGATTTGCTTACCACCATGCTTCAACAGCTTGGAAAAATAGCCTTTGTAGGTGGGGATGGCAGTGATAGCAATATCATGAATGAAGAACTGCAGATAGGTACGCGTCGATTGCCAGGACGCAATGATCGCCCTAATACCGCCAAAGCAGACAAACCCGGCAAGCCTGATAAGCCGGGGCAACCAACATCGCCTGAAAAAATGACCCAGGCAGCGTTGCGTGACATGTTCAATAACACTCACGCAGTACTCGCACCTGTGTACAGCAAACTGGTAGGTGCAGCGCCTAAAACCGCAACCAAAGACATACTTGTAACCACAACAAGTGGTATTGATATCTTCCAGCCAGCAACTACTTTCAACCCAGGTGAAAATCCACAACCAGTTTTCCTGAAAAAACTGGAAAAAGATAATCTTGGTAATCCACTCGAAGTCAGCGGCTCTTATACCCAGCAAATTGTCTTCAATGATGACAGTACCTTGGCCTTCATCGCAGGCAGGCACGGTAAAATCTATGTGCTTGACACTGAAACACAAGATATAGTTGCCACCTACGTTGTCAAGGGTGGCGGAGCACCGATCAGTAGTTTGGTGGTCAACGACGGCTGGCTTTACGTTGCTCAGGGCAGTAATTATGGAAATGCTGGCGGTGCCTTGAACCGCATTAATATCGACACATCAGGCAATCAATTCCTTAAGTTGCAACAGACAATTAGTCTGCCTAGTGTCAGTGCGCCATTGGGTTTCCTGGGCATGGCAGTTAATAGCGGGCGTTACTTGGCCCTTACTGCACCAACCTCATCCATACCGCTTGTGAATACATTTGGTATGTCACCAGGTAATGTGGTTGTACTTGATTTGTCTGGTGTTTCAGATATTGGCGATGTCAGTGCTTCATACATTAATATTGTAAAAAGCTCCGAATACCCTAACAATTATTGGGGCAAAGGGCCATTGTTTGTGTCCAGTGGAGAAAAACGTGGACAATTCCTGGTATCCAACTCCAAAGACGTACATCATGGTCTCGCAGGCATTACTTTTGCCACAGACGCAGATACAGGAAACCTCAGTTTCAAAGCCACTATCGTTGACCCCGAACTGACGCCCAAATTGTCAGATCAGTTCTGGCTTGAGCGTAAAGATCAGCAGAATATTCAGCGTGCCGCAGATGTCATTATTCTTAACTACGAGGGCAAGCAATATGCGTTGGTAGCTGACTACAACTTCATCTTCAATGATATTCACTTTGATGGTGATCATAATTTCGCCAGGGATAAGCAAATAGGCGGGAAAATTGGTGTGATAGAAAATCCGTTTGGTAAAGACGGCGATCCAGTCTATCTTGGCGCAACCACACCTACGCCAGGTGTCGCATTCAATCAATTAACGCTAGACCAGAATGGCATGTTGTACGCAAATGCCTGGGTCGAAGATACATCAGGTCACTACACAAATAATCGCGGCTCCGACCTGATGTACAGCTCATTATTTGTATGGAATGCGAGCCAACTGGTTCAGGCAGCATTGAATGCAAAAGAAGCCGGGCGCAAGCTGTCAGTGCCTATTGATCGTCTCAGGGCACTCGATCCAGATCAAATTGAGGAAGTGAAACCAGCGCGCTATGATCAGGAAAAAAATGGCACGCTTTTTGGTTTCATCTATGACGTCGCTTCTTATTCGGACAGTAAAGTACCGTCAATTACTTTGCAGAATGTCCCTTACTTAAAAGAACTGGCACCCAGTGTCTATACTGAAGTCAATAAGATTGCTGAGCAAGCTAAAGAACCTGTACCTGATACCAAAATCAGAACGAATGGCACCTGGAATACTTTTCAGATGCGTATGATGGCGCAAATGTCATATTTCGGTAATGGGCTGAGACTTTCAAGGGACAAACTCTTTGGAAAAAACAATCCTGATGCCGAAGCAAAAATGAAAAAGGCTCAAGAGACGCTTGCCAATGTGGACTACGATTATAAAAATGGCAGTGTGGTTGGCAAAATTTTCGCCAACGTCGCCGGTGCCAGTGAGTCGCTAGTTACGGGCTTTGTTTCTATGGGGGTGGCCAGTATCGGGGTCGCCAATCGCGTTGTTGGTGGTATAGAAGGGTTGATAACAGGCGTTGCCCCATCATTGCCAGCACTGACTGAACTTGAGCAAAGATTGGATAATCACGAGGTGCTCGGCGTCTTTAATCACCTTGCGAAAGGCATTATTGAATCTATTCCTGGTGTGATTGCTGCCAGAACTGCTTACGGTGTCTCCTCACAACTGATCCAGGGTAATTACGATGATGCTCTGTCAGCAGGCATACAAGGACTCTTTGCTTACAAAACCATGAGCTTGATGCAGGGTCGGACAAAACTGACAGAGAGTGTGCGTAACCGCGAACTTCAACTTGCCTTGAAGGAAATGGCAAAAGATTTTGAACAAATGAAACGTGGCACGTTTAAAGAATCTGCCATGCGCGACATTGAATTTGATCCAGAAGGAGCCAAAAGCTATCTTATGGAGGCAACAAAGAGGGACGCGGAAGGGAAAATTAAAGAATCAGCTAAAGAGACGAAAATCGTGGCGGAGAGCGACTTCGTTAAAGAGTGCGATGGTATTCTGGAAATTAATAAAGATGGCTCTGTTGAATACAAGGCATGCTTCGTTCCTGGCACTCTGGTACACACTAAACACGGCCTCATGCAGATAGAAAATGTTCGCATAGGTGACTTTGTTTTGTCGCAGCCGGAACAACGTGGCTCACTGGCTTATCGAAGGGTAATAACTACGTTCGTGCACGAAGAAAGAGAAGTATATTTCGTGCAGTTTATAAGGGCAGATGACGGTAGTATTGGTTACGTGATTGCTACCGGTACGCACCCATTTTGGGTCGACGGGCAAGGCTGGATTGTGGCCGAAGCTCTTACACCTGATAGTGAGTTAGAACTGGCAGATGGATCTGTTGCTTTAGTGCAAAGTTCAAGCAAAGTGCATCATACACAGCTCAGCAATATTGTTGTTGCTAAGCATAGTGTAACTGGGGAAAGCACAGTATTAGATGTAAATGACGATGTCATAAGCATGTCGAATACATCGTCGTTTAAAGAAATACCTCTGGCTTTGGGAGGTGCGTATAAAACGCGAGTTCACAATTTCGAAGTTGAAGGTTTTCATACATACTATGTTGGTGATATCGGTGTATGGGTACACAACGATGACTACTCATCGGCTGGCCCCGTTGATGGGGCGTTTGATAGAGCTGGCAAGGAAGATTTCAAGCCTGGTGGACAGGAACAATTATTTAAAGATTTAGAAGAGCTCAGGGGAAATGAGAAAAAGAATATGGAGGATATTCTTAAGAAACTTCCATCTGAGTACAAAACACATGCTGATTTTGGAGATTTAGCTAAGGAGAATAATGGTACGACTGCAAAAGGCTACTTGGAAGCGATGGGTATCCTAGCTTACGAAAAGACTCTTTCTGACTCAAAAATGCTTCCAAAAGAATCCAACTTTGAACGTCCGGCCAAAGATTCGCCCGGGCGCAGAGAGGACTACGTGAGCAAGAGCGATAGAGACCTCATCATTGATGTTAAAACTCCTGCACCTACTTCTTATAACCCGGCTTCGATATTTCAGAATCTTGAGTCAGTATTTGGAGAGTTAGTTCAGAAATTAGATGGTGATAAAAAAGTTACGGTGGTAATTGATACTGCTTTCATGAATGCGGTTGAACTAGCTCAATTCAAACAAGGCTTATTAGATCCAGGGTCTATGTATCTCGATATCATGGATGCTCAGGGACGTCCTCGAAATTATGGCTTAACTCCTGAAGAGGCAACGAGAGTTAAGTATGTATCGAGCGTTCCAGATACCTTTGAATATAATAAATATAAAGAGAATCAAAAGGTATTTTTTGAAGGAGAAATTCAAGACATTTCGTTAATTAAAGATGTGAGAATGAATGATGTGGTAACCATGGCGCGTAACTATTGGATTAGCAACGGCGCTAATGCAATCAAAATTAATGATGTTAATATTGAAATTCAAAGTCTAGAGAAAAATGTAGTTGCTCAAACATCTTCTGATTCTGTTTTATTGTCAGCCAGTGGAGCTGGTTGGGGTTGGTATGTCGATCCAGATCCTGCAGGCAATACGGACTTCACCGCAACTAGCATCCCCAATGAATTCACCGCCAAACCAGGCAGCCCAGCGGAAGGCAAGCTGGACCTGTTAACCGTCATGATCCACGAGCTGGGTCACGTACTCGGTTTGGGTGACACCAGCGACGAAACCGAAGCCATGGACGGCATCATTGCTCCCGGCATACGCCGCTTGCCTAGCGCCAGCGACATTGCCAAACTGCGTGCGCAACTGGCTGCCAATCCGGCAGGCAATGCTAATGGCGAGCCAGTAGTCTGGCAAACCATGACCAACCCTGCGCCAGTGAGCACTGTTGCCCAGTTCAGGCCAGCGCAAGCCGTAGCCACGTTCAGCAACAATCTGAACACAGGCTGGCAAACCGCAGGTAGTGTGGCTACCACTCCGCAAGGTGGCGTGACCTTAGGCGAAAGCACATCCGCCAACGCCCACCTGTCGCAGTCCTTCATGCTGCAACCCGGTGACCGTTACCTGTCCTTCACCATCAGCAGCCAGGACCTGCAAAGTAATGGCCTGGTGGATGGTGAAGAAGTTGGCCCTAAAGACGCCTTCGAAGTCGCCTTGCTCAACGCCAACACCGGTGCCGCTCTTGTGGGTACAGATGGTTTAAGCCATAGTGACGCCTTGCTCAACATCCAGACTGATGGTACAGAACGTCTGGCCAATACCGTGCGCAAAGTCATGCACCCAGATGGCAGTGCCACCTACTACATTGACCTGCAACAAGGCATGGCCAATGGTGCCACCATTGCGGCAACGCCTGCTTTGCTGTCCTTCGACCTGCTCGGTTTTGGTGTTGGCAACAGCCATGTCAGCCTGCGCGACATCCAGCTCATCAGCAAGCCTGTCGCCTTTGATGACACCATCATCAGCAATGAAGACCAGACCGTCGTCCTCAACCCCTTGAGCAACGACCTGTTCGGCACACCTGCGGCAGTACCACAACTGCACATTACTACCCAGCCTGCCCATGGCAGCCTGGTCGTCAATGCAGATGGCAGCATCAGCTACACCCCGGCAGCCTTGTTCCATGGTGAAGACAGCTTCCAGTACAGCTACACGGTCGCAGGTGTAGATGTAGGGCAGGGCACAGGTTCCGCTGCTGACATCGCCGCCAACACCAGCAACATCGCCACCGTGCATTTGACCATCAACCACGTCAACCACGCACCAAGCGTTGTTGCTGGTGATCTTGATGCCAACGTCACAGCAGGCAAAGCCTATGGCTTTGACCCGCTGTTGGCCCCAGCCGCAACAGATGTCGACCAGGACAAACTCAGCGCTGTCATCGACACCCAGCCTGCCCATGGCAATTTGGTCGTCAATGCTGACGGCACCTGGGTCTACACCGCAGACAGCACTTACAGCGGCGAAGACAGTCTCGTTTATCATATCAATGATGGCACTGCCAACTCAGCCAGCGTCACTGTCCACTTCCACGTCCAGGCGGCCAACATCGCCCCCGTGGCCACTAACGCCAGCCTGCAACTGCAAGAAGACGGCAGCATCACCATACGCCTGGCAGACTATGGTATAGATGCCCAGCATGACGCCCTGAGTGTGCGCATCAGCGCCCAGCCAGCCCACGGCAAACTCAGCCTCAATGCCGACGGCAGCTACACCTACGTGCCAGATGCACTGTTCCACGGTGACGACAGCCTGCGCTTCATCCTCAACGATGGCCAGCTTGACTCACAAGAAGCCACTATCAGCCTGCATGTAACGCACGTCAACCATGCCACGGTCGTCAACAGCCGCAGCATCAGCCTGGCAGAAGACACACCAACCGTACTGAACCTGCTGAGCACCGCAACAGATGTCGATGGTGACGCTTTAACAGTCCGCATCACGATACAACCGGCCCACGGCACAGTGGTCAAAAATGCAGACAACACCTGGACTTACACCCCAGCGGCCAACTACAACGGCAGCGACAGCTTCGCCTACGTGGTTAATGATGGGGCTGTTGATTCCAACGTCGCCACTGTCAGCCTGAACGTGACGCCTGTTAATGACGCTCCTGTATTGCTCAACCAGTCTCGTACATTGGCAGAAGACACAGCAACAGTGCTGAACCTGCTGAGCACCGCAACAGATGTTGATGGCGATGTATTGACAGTCCGCATCACGACCCAGCCAGCGCACGGCACATTGGTCAAAAATGTAGATGGCACCTGGACTTACACCCCAGCCGCCAACTACAACGGCAGCGACAGCTTCGCCTACGTGGTCAATGACGGGGCTGTCGATTCCAATGTCGCCATCGTCAACCTGAACGTGACACCAGTCAATGATGTGCCACTACTGGCAAATCAGTCCCGTACTTTGGCAGAAGACAGCACAGCAGTTCTGAACCTGCTGTCTACTGCCAATGATGTTGATGGCGATGTACTGACTGTGCGCATCACCACCCAGCCGACACATGGCACCGTGGTCAAGAACGTAGACGGCACCTGGACTTACACCCCGGCGGCCAACTACAACGGCAGCGATAGCTTTGCCTATGTCGTCAATGATGGCACTGTTGATTCTAACATCGCCACCATCAGCCTGAACGTCACAGCAGTCAACGACGCACCAACGCTGAGCAACCAAAGCGTCAGCCTGCTTGAAGACAGCCCAACAAGGTTCAACCTGCTGACTGCAGCCAGCGATGTCGATGGTGATACCCTGACTGTCCGCATCACCACCCAGCCAGCACACGGCACCGTGGTCAAAAATGCAGACGGCACCTGGACTTACACTCCAGCAGCCAACTACAATGGCAGCGACAGCTTTGCTTACGTCGTCAATGACGGCACGCTTGACTCCAACATCGCTACCGTTAGCATCAACGTCGTTGCCGTCAACGATGCCCCAGTCCTCACAGGCCAAAGCATCAGCATGAATAGCGGCAGCAACAAAGTCATCAACCTGCTGGCCAACGCCAGTGATGTGGATACTGGCGATGTCTTGACAGTACGCGTCACCACCCAGCCAGCCCATGGCAGTCTGGTCAAAAACGCAGACAACACCTGGACATATACCCCCGTCGCCAACTACAGCGGCAGCGACAGTTTCAGCTATGTTGTCAATGATGGCAGCGTTGATTCCAACATTGCCACCGTCAGCATCAGCGTAGCTGCCGTGACCCAGTCAGGCATCAATGCTGATCTGGGCATAGCTGGCAAATTCAACGTCTTTGCCTTCAATGACTTCACAGGTACAGAAAGTGACGTTCAGGGGGCTGTTGCCGTTGGCCATAACTTCAACGTCAGCAACTACAGCGTCAATGATTTGAACCTGCCTTACAACGGCCTGTCCCTCATCGTTGGCAATGACCTAGTCGATCACAACGGTGGCATTAATGGCACAGCCACTTACGGTAACCACCAGGACGCCTATGGCCAGAAGATTGATGACCACGTCATCCAGGGCACCCCGCCATTTGCCTTTGCTGATGTCCAGGCACAACTGACCACCCTCAGCACCAATCTGGCCAAGCAGCCTGTCACCGGCACCGTCGTCCTGCAATACGGCGGCCTCACCTTCACTGGTGACGGTACATCTGCAGTACAAGTCTTCACCGTCAGTGGTGCCGACTTTGCCAGCGCTGGTTACACCCATCTGGAGAACATCCAGCCAGGCCAAAGCATTATCGTCAATATCATGGGCGACACCGGCTTTGATGGCGGTGTCACAGACGCCTTTGATGGTTATAACACCCTGTTCAACCTCAGCACGGCAACCACTTTCAGCATCAACACCAGCATCTACGGCAACATCCTTGCCCCAGGTGCCAGTGTCAATGGTGGTACGGGCTCCATCAATGGCAATGTCATTGTCAATAACTGGAACTCAGGCGTACAAATCAACGCCTACCACTACTTCACCCCGGCCACCACTAACGCACCTGGCACAACGCCACCTGCCAACCATGCGCCCGTGGCCACCAACAGCAGTGCCAGCCTTGATGAGGACGGCACCGTTACATTAAACCTGCTCAGCAACGCCAGCGATGCCGACAGCAGCGATGTACTCACAGTCCGCATCACCAACCAGCCCGCCCACGGCACAGTAACTAAAAACGCCAACGGCAGCTGGACCTATACCCCGGTCGCCAACTACAACGGCAGCGACAGCTTCAGCTATGTTGTCAACGACGGCAAGGCTGATTCCAACGTCGCCACCGTCAGCCTCAACATCAAGGCTGTTAATGACGCCCCCGTGGTCAGCAACCAAAGCATCACCGTTGACAATGCCACCAGCATCCTCATCAAGGCACAGGGTACAGACATTGACGGCGACAGCCTCACCAGCAAACTCATCAGCACCGCTGGCCATGGCACCGTCACCCTCAATGCCGATGGCAGCTTCACCTACAAAGCCACCGCAGGCTATGTAGGCAGTGACAGCTTCAGCTACAAAGTCAACGACGGCAAGGTCGATTCCAACCTCGCCACTGTCAGCATCACCGTCACCGCCGTTGCCCCACCGGCACTCACCAGTGCTGACCTTGGCCTGGCAGGGCAGTTCAACGCCTTCATCTTCAATGACTACACCGCCACAGGTGGCGAAGTCGCCGGTACCATGGCTGTAGGCCACAACTTCAATGTCTCCGCCTTTAGTATGGACACCACCCAAAAGAACTACCAGGGTGCGTCACTGATTGTCGGTAACCAGCTCACCTTCAATGGTGGCTCCACCCATGGCAAGGCCACCTATGGCAGCAGCAAGAACGTCAACAACCTCCAGCAAGGTGACACCGTCGTCAAAGCCGCACCGCCATTCAGCTTTGCTGACAACAAAACCCAGTTGACAGACTTGTCCACCAGCCTGGCAGCACAAACCGCCAATGGCAAGACCAGCATCCAGTACAACGGCATC
>NZ_JAKZHX010000026.1 GCF_022568815.1 Undibacterium paludis
GGTGATGTCATTCGTCGCACCTATGGTTTTAACCAGACCCGTTCCTGTCACTACCAGGATATTGGTGGCGCCGTCAAAGGTTGCGGAGGTGATTGTAGGGGCGGTGACGTTCGATACTGTAATACCATTACCAGTCAGGTCAGCCGACGTGGTAACGGTACTGTCCCAACTGGCCGCTGCTGCCAGGTTGAACGTCGTTGTATCTACCGCGTTAGTGCCATTATTGTTTAATACGCCATTCACTGCGATTTTGTCAACGGCACCCAGGGTCACTGAAAAAGCTGTTGCACTGCTTGCCGTGACATTTGCAGTATCCACGGTCAGGGTATAAGAGCCTGCCTCGCCTGTGAGCGTCAATTTGGTCACGTCTATGGCATCACCACTGGCCATATTTGTGCCGGTAACAGTCAGTATGCCTGTGCTGGCGTCGTAAGTTGCGGAGGTGATCGCTGGCGATACGACATTTGATACGGTAATGCCATTGCCCGTTGTGTCGGCGATATTGAGTGCTGCGTCAGCGCCATTGGCCCAGTCATCCGCTGCTGCCAGATTGTAGGTCGTTCCACCGACTGATTGTGTGCCATTGTTGTTGAGCAAGGTGCGCAAGCCAGCTTTATCGGTCGCCGACAGCACGAGCGTAAAGCTGGTGTCAGAAGTGATCTCTACGTTTGCTGTATCAGTCAATGCATAAGTACTGCCACCCTGACCGGTCAGCGTGAACTTATTGGCGATAATATCGTTGGCTGCACCTGCCCTATGGGTAAATCCGGTACCTGTTACTACCAGCGTACCTGTGCTGGCATCATAAGTGGCGGAGGTGACAGTGGGTGCTGCAACCGTGGCGGTTACGCCGTTACCAGTCAGGTCGGCCACGACGACCGCAGCATCAGCACCTGCAGTCCAGTCTTCTGCTGCTGCAACGTTGTAGGTTGTACCGCCAGTGGAACTTGTACCGTTCTTGTTGATGATCTGGTTGATGCCAGATTTATCGGTAGCACTCAGGACCAGCGTAAATTGTGTATTGCTGGTGGTGGCGATATCGACATTGCTGGTATCAGTCAGGGTATAGGTGCTGCCACCTTCACCTGTCAATGTAAATTTATTGGCGACGATATCATTGTTGGCACCAGTCAGTTGCAAGAAACCTGTGCCGGTGACAACCAGTGTTCCAGTAGTTGCGTCGTAGGTGGCAGAAGTGATGGTGGGTATTGGTACATTCGACACCGTCAGTGGATTGGTGGCGTCAGAAATGTCGCCACCGGTAATGCTACTATTCCAGTCGTCAAAGGCGACTACATTATAGGTTGACCCACTGGTTGACGTCGTTCCGTTTTTATTAAGCAGGCTATCAACAACAATCCTGTCATTGCCACTTAACTGCACAGAAAAAGTGGTGGCATCCGTAATTTCAACATTGCTGGAAATGACCAGTGTGCGCCCGGTTCCTCCTTCACCAACGATACGAAGTTGATTGACCGTAATGTCGTTGGTCGCGCCTATGGTTTTTACCAGGCCCGTGCCTGTGACAGACAGGATGCCTGTTGCAGCATCATAGGAGGCAGAGGTGATCGTTGGTGCGGTGACGTTGGAAACAGTAATGCCATTGCCGGTCAAATCAGCCGCTGCAGCTGCTGTCACGTCCCAATTGGCCGCGGCTGCAAGGTTGAAGGTGATGGCGCCCGTCGCGGAGGTTGTTCCGTTATTGTTAAGTACGCCATTGACAGCAATTTTGTCGGCGGCGCCCAGGGTGACTGTAAAGGAGGTGTCACTACTTGCTGTCGGGTTACTGGTCGCGGCTGTCAGCGTGTAAGATCCTCCTTGTCCAGTCAAGCTAAGCTTGCTGACATCTATCGTGCCGCCATTCGTAATATTGACACCTGTAACAGTCAATACACCTGTATTTGCATTGTAAGTTGCACTGCTGATGACAGTAGGAGCATTGGTGACGCTGATGGCATTGGTGGCATCCGAAATATCGCCGCCCGTGATCACGCTATTCCAGTTATCTGTTGCAGCCAGGTTGTAGGTAGTGCCGCTACTGGAACTGCTGCCGTTTTTATTGAGTAATGCGTTAACTGCAGCAATATCTGCACCAGCCAGTTGGAAAGTAAAGCTGGTGGCACTAGTAACTTCTACATTGCCTGTGGTAGATAATGTATGTGTCCCACCACTTTGCCCGGTGATGGTCAGGGTTGAGACGGTGATGTCATTATTGCCGCCGACTACACTAACCAGATTTGTGCCAGTGACAACAAATGTGTTGGTGCTCACATTGTAAGTCGCGGAGGTAATTGTTGGGGCTGCGACGTTTGATACAGTCACGCCGTTGCCTGTGGTATCGGCCGTAGCGCTGGCCGTTGAATCCCAGCCAGCCGCCCCTCCGATGTTAAAAGTCGTGCCGCCGACAGCAGCAGTAGTACCGTTTTTATTCAATAGTCCATTAACTGCAAGTTTGTCTGCCGCACTCAGAGTCAATGAAAAGGTAGTCGAATTGGTGGCCGTTGTATTGGCAGTGTCTGTCAGCGTATAAGTAGCGCCCCCTTCGCCAGTCAGGGTCAGCTTGTTGGCAACGATAACATCGTTCGTGACCATGCCCGTGCCGGTTACTGTTAGCGTCCCTGTACTTGCGTCGTAGGTGGCGCTACTGATGGCGGTTGGTGCAAAAGTGTTGTTTAGAGAACTCAGGCCGAAGTACTTGTCATTGCTCCCGCCTATACTGCCATTGATATTTGTCCCACCTAATGCAGTTCCGGCACTGCCGCCAACACCTTTATTGCCAGTTGCCAAGCTGGTATAAGTACCAGCATCCATTTTGACCGAATTAGCGGTGCTGCTGGCGTTCCAGATACCACCTACACCACGGCCACCATCTCCGCCGTTACCAGTAGACGAATAATTTGCTGCAACACCACCACCACCACCACCACCAGCACCGATATTATTATTGATGGTACTGGTGAGTATGGTGATGGATCCTGTGGTGTTGTTATAAATCGCCGCAGCCGCATTACCACCTGTACCGCCGGCCTTGTCGGTACCAGTACCGCCGCCACCGCCACCTATTCCTATCGAGCCATTGTTGGCTGTTGCACCAGCACCGCCAACAGTGTAGCCACTACCACTAAACGTCGATGCCGCGCCACCAGTAGCACTGCCGCCACCGCCGCCACGTCCGTTTGCACCACCGCCCGTGCCGCCGGTGATGCCGGAAATTGCACCAGGAGACTGTGCACCGGCACCGATACCGCCCGCAGCACCACTACCTGAGCCAAAACCGCCACCACCGCCGCCGCCGCCGCCATACAAACCTACGCTAGTACCGCCACCACCACCGCCACCTGCTGCTTTGTTGTTCGTAATGGTACTGTTGGAGATGGTTAATGTTCCACTGTTATTGATACCAGCGCCGAAACCATCTGAGCCATTGCCACCAATACCACCTGTGGCGTTGCTACCACCAGCGCCATTGCTCAGACCGTTTCTGATGATCAAGCCATCCAGCGTCACGGTGCCAGTAATAATATTGATGACCCGGCTACTGTTGTTGGCATCAATAGTTACGTCAGGAGTACCGTTACCGTCAAGATCACCTTCTATGATCAGGTTTTTGCTGATCAATAATTGACCTGTACTGAGTGTCACTGTCCGGCTGGCATCAAAAGTGACGGTATCCCCTGAGCTAGCTGCAGTAATCGCAGTACGCAGAGAACCAGCACCTGAGTCATTGCCATTGGTAACTGTGACGGTGACCAAAGAATGGTCATAATGACTTTCTGCATCTTTGGATAAAACCGAGGTGGCTTCTATTTTGCCAGTGGTCACCTCTAGATCCCAGTCGCCACCTGCACCAGTGCGGTTGCTGGAGGCGGCCACATCGGCACCAGTCAGGGTCGCCAGATTGGAGACGAAGCTCGCACCGTCATTGCCAGCAGCCAAATTACATGAATACACCAGGATATCGCCACCAGGTATCAGTGCCTTACCGATTTTGGCCAACGCATCGCTATGGCTATTAATGGTATTGTTGTCGAGAAAAGTCTTACCCAACCACAGATTACCTTCAAAGCCATGCGCAACGATTTGCACTGAATTGACCTGATGCCCGGCCAGGTAATCAGCCATTTGTTGCAAGCCATCACTATTACTTTGCAGGAAGACTACTTCAGTATTCGCTGCCACCCCTTTGAGCAGGTTACTGGCGTCTGCAACCCTGCTATCAATAAATACGACATCATGAGCAATGGGCTTGCTTGCAGTTGGATTCGGAGCAGGCGCTGCAGGATTTTCCATCGATGGTGCCGCTGCAGGGGCAGTCGGGGTCAGCGCCTCATGTATGAGGCTAGGGTGCGCCAACTGAATTTCATGGGCCTGGATAGAAGCATAGTCGTGCTCAGACAGTGTGGCTTTCAGGTGAAGGACATTGGACGTATTCATAATCATCAAGCCTGGCTAAAGTGTGGACGGTAACTTCTGGTGCTTATTGCGGACAGATTAGAAAAAACAAAATAGTATATTTCTAATGCGTAAGAAGATCGTAAGAGCGTATTGTGATTTGCTCAAATTGACGATGTCGGTTCTCGCTGACGATCGAAAGACAGAACACGGCCTGCCACTGCATCACCCGGCCCTATTGGCCTTGGCGAAATAATCGGCACCATTTGAACAGCATGTCAACATTGATGCCATTCTCTTGCTCTAGATGTGAGAACGATGCACAAAGTTCGGATACGCGCTGTTCAAGTTGCATCATGAATGTTGCTACTTCAATCTTGCCTCTTGAATTCCTTTGATAGTTGGGTCGCGGCTCCCGAACACAGGTGTGTCTGATAAGCTTAAAGTAGTTCCCGTTAAGATATAACGGGAACTACTCAGACCAGATGCTTACGCCAGGCCAGTTTTCAAGTCAGTAATCAAACCGGCATAAACCTGGCCAGATACTCAGGAGAATTGAGGAACTGGCCAATGAGGGTAACGACATCGGTATTGCCCTGTGCCAGCAAGGCATCAAACGTTGCCTGATCCGGCGCATGACCCAGGAGACCAATATAATCCAGCGTCAGCGATACTTTCGATTGCGAGTTCGCCTTGAACTCAGCCGACTCCGTAAAGCCCGCCAGCATATCGCCACGCGAGAGACCATTACCCAGTTGCCCCAGCCAGTAAGCCTTGCCTGCTGCATCAGAAGAACGGTGCAAGACATTCTGATAGACCCTATCCACAAAGGCCGTATTATCCAGTACCCCGTAAGTCTTCTGGAGCTCCGCACTGGCGACAAAGGATGCACTGATCTTACTCAGATTCATGCCATCCTTCTGTGCCTGCATCCAGTAAGCCAGACCATCACGGTCAGGCAAATGGTCAAAGGCACCAAAGTACAGACGCGTGATACCGCCTATGCCACTCTGGAATTCAGCCGACTCCATGAAGGACGCCGCCACCTGCGCCCGGCTCATCTTGCCGCTATCGACCTGTTGCTGCCAGTACTGCACACCCGCCGTATCCGCTTCACGGAACAACACATCGCGGTATAACTGCATCGCAAACAGGTCAGCCTTGTGCAAGACATCATTGTCCTTCATATCCAGTTTGGTGCCCACCTTTGCTTCTATCGCATCCGGGATACCATCACCATCCCTGTCGCCGGGCAGAGGAATATTCCTGTATCCCAGACCGCCACTGAAACTGATCTTGCCATCGACCTTGCCATCCGCATCATAAATGCCGCCATCGGTGATCTTGAAGTCCACCTTCAGCTTGCCATTCGTCTCCGTGATACTGCTGGCGATATTCGTCCAGTTACCCGCCTTGTCCTGTACCCAGTAACCATTCACGGAGCCCAGCTTATCGGTATAAATCGACAGACTGAGTTCCTTAACCGTACCAGCGCCATCGACCTGGGCATTGATCAGGCCATAAGGCAGTTGCAAATTCGTGGGAAGCGTAGCCGGACTGGCGCTGGTGAGCACCTTGCCCAATGCCAGGGAAGCATCCACACTCAGGGTCGCATAATGCGTACTGCTCAGTTGACCGTTATTCCAGGGCAGCGAACCCACTTCCTTCTGCGCCTGATCCGCCTTGCCGTCGCCATTGCCGTCTCCTTTGCCATTCCCTGTCCAGTTGGGTACTTCCGCTTCTATGGTTTGTAATATGCCGTCCCCATCAGCATCAGGATCAATCACAGGAGTCGTGTTGTCAGAAGGATTGGTCCCTGTATTGTTGTCATAGGCAAGGATGGAATAAACCTGTTGCAGGGTAGTGCCACTATTGCCTGCCAGGTCAGTGACCCTGACCTTGAGGGTATTGTTACCGCCCAGTGTCTGGTTTTGCAGCGACCAGTTGCTGCTGCCCAGCGTTGCTGTGGCATTGAGCCAGTGTGCGCCATTGTCGAGTGAGACTTGTACAGTTTCACCAGCGAGCAGGCCTGTACTCAAACTACCGGAGATGGTTTGTTGAGTTGCTGTCGTGATGAAATCAGTACCACTGACACCGTCATCATTCGAGAACTTCAAATGAGCGATGGTCGTCGTCGGCGCCGTATGATCAACCTGATACAACTGCCCGGTAAAGCCCCCATTGAGCGGCAGGCTGGTGGTATCAACAATGCCAGTACCGCTGCCCTTGAGATTAAGTCCCAGCGTCCCGTCACCGGTCAGGCCTGTGATTCTGACAGTATAGGTGGAAGGGTCCAGCTGGATCACGCTACTGATGGTGCCAGCGGCAGTGGCCGTAGTCGCCAGTGCAAAGGCCGCTGCATTGACTCCCGTGACAGCTTCACTGAAGGTGACCTTGTATTCTATCATCCCCAGACTGGTGTTCTCAGGCTGGATACGGGTGATGCCTGTCGCCACGGGTGCAACATTGTCACCCACGGTGATGATGAAATTCTTTTCATAGGCGCTGCCCACGGTGTCGGTGGCACGCAGAAATACGCTGAAATTACCCGGTGTCATGCCCACAGGGTTTTTCGCCACCAGGCTATTGCCCGAGATCGCGAATTTGCCATTGTCACGGTCATTCGTCCCATTGCCTGAGACCAGGGTAAACGTTGCCGTATCACCAGGGTTAGGATCAATTGCAGTCAGGTTACCAACAGGGGTATTGTCGGCAGAACCTTGCTGTATTGCTGCATTCGACAACGTAATATTGGTCGGTGCGGCATTGACACCGGTAGAGATGACCGTGGTTGTATTGTTCAATACCGCAGAAGCGATGCCATCATTGGCGCTGATGGTGAAGGTCGTGGTTTCTGTGCCACCAACAGGAGCACGGCCTGCCGCAGGCTGGAATACCAGGCCACGAATGGCGGCTTGTACTGCTGTGGGTGTACCGGCTGCATGGGTATAGGTCAGGCCACCATCGGCAGTCGAGAAGCCAGTCGCTGCCAATGAGGCGGCCGTGAACGCGCCTTTGGCCGCGGTATCAAGACTGATGATGATGGTTTCACTGGCACCGACATCAGGATCAGTGATGGTGACGCCGGTAAAGGGGGAGACCGTGGTAGTTTCTGTTACCGTCTGCCCTGCGACGGTGCCGCCTATGGTCGGGGCAGTATTGGTATTGATGACGATAGCCTTGTTGCTGCCCAGCGAACCGGCAGTACCTGGCGTGGGAAGTGTCAGTGTCGCAATATTGCCAAGGTGATCCTTGATGCTGCCACCGTTCAGTGTCAGTGCTGTGTTGCTCAGATAATCAAGATCAGCGCTGTTGTCGCCTGCCTGCACCGTATAATTAAAACTGAGTACATTGCTGCCTGAACCGCTCGTGTAATTGACGACACGATTGATGGCGCCAGTTTTCAGCGTCAGTTGCGGTGTGCCAGTCACATAGGCGGGTTCGCTGAATGTCAGCGTAACAGGAATGACCACCCCCACTGCATACATGCCATTGGCAGCACTGGAACTGACATCGGTGACGGAGGGGCCGGTGTGGTCGAGTAGATAGAATTCATCTGCAGTACGTCCGGCGACGATGGCATTGCCTGCCAGATCGCTGATGCCGGTTCCGCTGCTCTTGAGGTTCAAGCTCAGGTTGCCGTTGCCACTAAGGTTATTGGCAATAATTGTGTAGACGCTGCCACTGCCAGTCACACTGGCAACGCTGCCGCTGGCTGTATCGCTTGTTGTGATCTGAAAATCGCTGGCATCAACGCCAGTGACGTTTTCTGAGAAAGTGACGGTGTAGCTGAGGCTGGAGCCATTGGTCTCCGCTGCGGCAGAACCCGTGCGATTGATGGACACGGCCGTAGGAATCACAGCATCCACCAAAATGCCAGCACTGCTGCCTGTGCCATGCAAAACGAGATCGGCATTATTCCCACCTGCATCCCTGATGCTGCCGCTGTTGAGGGCAAGGCTGCTACCCAGGTTGATGCCATTGCTATCGAGATTGCCGCTGGCAACCGTGTAGCGGAAAGTCAGGGCAGTAGTGCCACTGCCACTGACGTAGGTGGCAGAGACGGTCCCACCTGTATCGAGTGTGATGGGCAGGCTGGGTGTACCGCTTACCGTGACGGCTTCATTGAAATTGACAGTAAAGCTCAGATCTTGTGCTGTTTTATAAGTGCCGTTGGCGGGCAGGGTGACGCTGCTGACAACAGGAATGCTGGTATCAAAAGTCAGCGCAGGGCTGCTGCCTGCGCCACCATCGTTACCGGCTGCATCGGTGTACGTCCCGGCAGCAACGGTGATGCTGGCAGTGCCACCATTGCTTGATGCAGTTGGTGTAAAGACTGCGCTGAAGCTGTTACCAGAACCGCTGAGGCTACCCAGGCTGCCGCCACTGACCACGATATCTCCGGCTGTGAAACCGACCGGTGCCTCACTGAAGTTGAATGTAATGTTGGCAGTTTCACCTACCTTAAGTGTACTGACATTGCTACTGATGGTGAGCGTTGGAGGCTTGGTGTCAACTGTGAAATTGCTGCTGCTGGTTGTGCCCACACCCGGCGTCATGGTGGAATTATATGTTCCCGCCATGTTGACAGAAATGAGGTTGCTGAGACTCTCTACGCTGGCATTGGGTGTATAGGTTGCGGTATAGGTGATATTGTCCGTGGTTGACAGTGCTGACAGACTGCCATTCGCCACCGTAATATCAGCAATGGTAAAGTCAGTGACCGCTTTAGAAAATGTGAACGTCAGCAGCGCCGTATCCCCCAGTTTGAGGGCAGCCTTGGACATGCCTACATGAAGTGTTGCCGGTGTGCTGTAAGTTGTGATTGTCCCCAGGCTTGCATCGATGCTGCTGCCATTGGTACCGGCAATATTGCCGGTACCTGAGGTGCCGCCCCCAATCCCGCCAGCTCCCTTGTTCCCCGTAGCCAGTGTGGCCTGGCTGGCGGGGTCCATACGCAGTGTGCCGGTTGACCAGATGCCGCCTATACCGTTGCCGCCAGTGCCGCCGTTGCCGCTGTTTGAATAATTGGAGGCTGCACCGCCACCACCGCCGCCACCTGCGGCAATATTATTGCTAATGGCGCTGCCTGTGATGGTCAGTGTACCGCTATTAAAAATGCCGCCTACTGCACTGCCGCCAGTACCACCATTGAAAAAGCCACCACCGCCGCCACCACCACCACCGATGGAGGCTCCGCCGCTACTGGCAGTACCCCCGGCGCCGCCGATCGAATAGCCAGTGCCTACAAATGGGATATTGGCACCTCCACCAGCACCGCCTGTCGTACTGCCACCGTAGCCGCCGCGTTGCCCGCCCGACGTACCTGAGCCATTACCGCCATTCCCGGCACTTGGTGCTGTTGGCAATTCACCTGCACGGTCGGATCCGCCAGCGCCTCCCAGGCCAGCACCGAAACCGCCGCCACCACCACCGCCACCGCCTTTGGGAAAGCCGCCGCCGGTACCCCCACCACCAGAGGCCTTATTGTCTGTTATGACGCTATTATTGATGCTTAGCGTGCCAGCGTTGCGGATGCCTCCACCTGCGCCATCGCCACCTGGTCGGCCGTTTCCGGTAGTATTTCCAATATTATCTCCACCATTGCCTGCTGCAAGACCATTGGTGATGGTCAGGTTTTCCAGAGTGGCCGTTGCCCCGGCTGCGACATCTACAACGCGTGTCAGATTGCCACCGTCGATCTTGACGTTGCCGCCAGCGTTATTCTTGCTGCCTATGATAGTCAGTGCATGACCAGAATCTGCCGTGACAGTAATGGTGTTACTGCTCGCTGTAAACAGAATATCGCCTGTCAGGGTCAGGATATCGTCGGCACCATTTGAGTTTGCTGTAGCCATGGCTGTTTGCAGGCTGGCCAGGTCAGATGCAGACAAGGTTGCTGCCAGATGATTCCAGTTCAACAGTTGCTGTGTATTGAGCGCACTGCCGGTATTGATATTACCGGTCGATATTTCCAGTTGCCAGTCGCCACCCTGCATGAGCGCGCCGGTGTTATTGGTGGATGCGGCGACATCCGCACTGGTAATGACTGACAGGTCGTTGATGAATTTTGCACCAGCCTGCCCGGCGCCGATGTTGCATCCATACAGCAAAAGGTCGCCACCGGGTTTCAAGGCTGTGCTGATTGCCTGCAATTCCTGCTGATACTGTACAAGATTGCCATCATGCAGCACGGTATTTCCCAGCAGGACAACGCCTGTATCCCCATGTGAAACAATGGAAATGGAATCAACATTCCTGTAATTTTTGAGTGCAGCGGCAATCTGTTGCATGCCATCCAGGTTTTGGTCGAGTACGATCACTGTCGTGCCTGGTTGGGCTGCGTGAGTAATTTGCTGGAAATCGGGGAGGCGGCTGTCGACAAAAACCAGCGATAACGGTGCCCGCATGCCGGATTCGCTTTGCACTTGTAAACTGGCTAGTGTTTGAAGTCCTGCACTTGTTGTTGGCGACGCTGATAGTGTTGACTGCTCAGACATAGTGGAATGATCCAATCTTACGAATAGCAAGCTGCTCTCTGCGATGCAGTCGCCACAGGATAAACTGCGGGATGTTGTAGTCTGCACGAGGGGAAAGCTTGAAAGTTGGTGAACGACAAAGTTGGTTATTCTAGATAGTTGTCGTAAGTGATTCGTAAGAAGGAGCTAGAAAACGAGGAAGCAAGAATAAAAAAGCCTGGCAGTTATTTGCCAGGCTTTATATCGCTACGCTTGATGCTCAGCGTGCTGTGGAATAATGCTTTCGAAAAAATTAAACGTTGAACAGGAAGTTCAGTACATCGCCATCCTTGACCACATATTCCTTGCCTTCGGCGCGCATCTTGCCTGCTTCCTTGGCGCCGGTTTCGCCTTTGTAGGTGATGTAATCTTCAAAGGCGATAGTCTGGGCGCGGATGAAGCCGCGTTCGAAATCGGTGTGGATCACGCCTGCCGCTTGCGGTGCAGTGTCACCTACATGGATGGTCCAGGCGCGTACTTCTTTCACGCCGGCGGTGAAATAGGTTTGCAGGCCCAGCAGTTTGAAACCGGCACGTATCAGGCGATCGAGGCCTGGTTCATCCATGCCCATGTCTGCCAGGAAGTCGGCCTTGTCAGCTTCGTCGAGGTCCGCGATTTCTGATTCTATGGCCGCGCAGATGGCGACGATAGGGGCATTCTGGGATGCTGCATACGCGGTCAACTGGTCAAGCAAGGGGTTGTTGGTGAAACCGCTGTCAGAAACATTGGCAACATACATCGCTGGCTTGGCAGTGATCAGGCACAGTGGCTTGATCAGCAGCATTTCTTCTGCATCCAGACCCAGCGCGCGCACAGGTTTTGCATCGTTCAGGGCAGGCATGATGCGTTCCAGCAGAGCGACCAGTTTGGCTGCGTCCTTGTCGCCGGAGCGGGCTTTCTTGTTTTCGCGGTGGATAGCTTTTTCTACCGTGCCCATGTCAGCCAGTGCCAGTTCTGTCTGGATGACTTCGATATCGTCCAGTGGGCTGACTTTGCCGGCGACGTGGATCACATTGTCATCTTCAAAGCAGCGCACCACGTTGACGATGGCGTCTGTTTCGCGGATGTGGGCGAGGAACTGATTGCCCAGACCTTCACCTTTGGAGGCGCCGGCAACCAGACCGGCGATATCGACAAATTCCACGATGGCGTTCTGGATACGTTCAGGCTTGACGATCTCGGACAGCTGTTTCAAACGTGGGTCCGGGACTTCCACCACGCCCACATTCGGTTCTATCGTGCAGAAAGGATAGTTTTCTGCCGGGATGCCCGCCTTGGTCAGGGCATTGAACAAGGTTGATTTGCCGACGTTAGGCAGGCCGACGATGCCGCATTTGAGACTCATGATGTTTTGCCAGTTGGATTTGATTAACCCGCTATTTTACCGGAAAGGCAGGCTTAAAGACCGATTCGACCCGGAATACACAAAAATCAGTCCGCTCCAGATATTGTTGTCCGGTTATTAATATTAGTAAATTCATACTGCATTCCATATTTTGGTGAATATTTTCTGTATTTGCAGGTATGAAGTTTGCTTTGTGTTGATCAATTCCGATCATTATTCAGGGGCGGCATATGAACAGACGGGGCTTCATCGTAAAAACGGGTTTGATGGCAGGCAATCTGGGCCTGCTTTCTTATGCCATTGCGCAGGTCATCAACCTCAATGAGGCCATCAATAAATCTGGCCGGCAGCGCATGTTGTCACAGCGCATGGCCAAAGCCTATCTGCAACTGGGGCTGGGGATAGAGGTGGAGCAGTCGCGCAAGATACTGGAATCATCGCTCAACAGTTTCGAGCGCCAACATGCCGAGCTGAAGAATTTCGCGCCAACCCAGGACAATAAGCAGCTCTTGTCTGAAATGGAAAAGAATTGGCAGCAATACAAGAAAGTCTTGCTGGACAAGCAACCCAACCAGCAAGACGCCCGCGCCATCATGGTGCTTAACGAAGATGTATTGAGCATCGCCCACAAGGCGACCATGCAACTGGAGGCCTATTCTGGCACCAGCATGGGGCAACTGGTGAATGTCTCGGGCAGGCAGCGTATGCTGTCACAAAGGATGGCGAAATTTTATCAGGCACAGCAATGGGGGGTGGCGCCGCCCGACGTTATGGCCAAGCTTGACGCTGCCCGCAAGGACTTCGTTGCAGGCATGACGACGCTGCAGGGCGCGCCAGCGAATACGGCACGCATCAGGGAAGAACTGGCGCTGGCACAACAGCAATGGCTGTTTTTTGATGATGCCCTGGGCAAGATTGCTGATACCAGAAATGCCCGGCAATATGCCATCAATGTTGCCACCACCAGTGAGAGAATACTCAGCACCATGGATGGCATCACTAGCCTGTATCAGCAGCTTGCCTGAGCTGTCATGCCGGATTCTGAACCTGACTCTGAAGCGGTTTCCTGATCCTGCGCTTGCTCAACTTGTGCAGGAATATGGTCAGTGATACCCCTGCGACGGTCAGGCCCATCACCAGGCCTGTCCAGAAGCCACGTGCTTCCATGGGCTGCTGCGGATGCCAGGGCAGCCAGTCAGGTGCCAGCCCGAGCAGACAGCCGATCGGCAAGGCAAAACCGTAGAATGCCAGCAGGTGTATGAGCATTGGCGTGCGCGTCACCTTGTAGCCACGTATCGCACACGATGCCGTGACCTGCGCAGCATCCGACAACTGGAAGATGGCTGCATATAACAGCAGCTCAGATGCCAGCGCCTGTACTGCCAGGTCGGATGTATAGGCTGCAGCAATCTGGTCACGCAACAACATGATGCACAGTGCGGACAGGGCCGCAAACGCCATCGACAAGGCAAAACCAACCCAGGATACAAAGCGCGCACGTTCGCTATCACCTTCACCCAGGGTCTGGCCTACGCGCGTGGTCAGGGCGATGCCAAGGCTCATCGGCACCATGAATACCAGTGAAGAAAAATTCAGGGCAATCTGGTTGGCCGATACCGGCACCACACCAAAACGTGCGATCAGCAAACCGACCGCGCCAAAGGCAGACACTTCGGCAAAATACGTGATGCCTATGGGCAGGCCCAGGCGCAGGGTGGAGCGTATTTCTGTCCAGTTCGGCCCTTCATAATGGCTGAAAGGGAAGGTCTCACGATACGCTTCGGCGCGGCGCATCCAGAATAGCATTGCCCCCAGCATCAGCCACAAGCCAGTGCCGGTCGCCAGTGCACAGCCGGTAGAGCCCAGCTTGGGGAAGCCAAGGTGGCCATAGATGAACAGCCAGTTCATCACAATATTGTAGCCCAGGCCACCCAGTGCAATCATCATCACGGGCTTGGTCTGGTTCAGGCTGGTGGTGTAGCCATACAGGGCGCGGTACATGGCAAAGGCCGGCATGCCCATGCTGATCACATGGACGAATTGCGAAGCCTTGGCATTGATGGCCGGTTCGAGTTGCAGGTAATTGAAAATCAGCGTGGACACATTGAGCGCCAGGCAGGCGATCAGACCCACACCCAGGCCCAGCCACAATGCCTGCCTGACCATGTGCGGCACACGTGCATGATTTTCTGCGCCGACTTCATGCGCAATCACCGTATTGACCGCCATCATGATACCCATCACGGTGACCAGGATGATGGCCCAGACATTCGCACCCAGGGACACTGATGCCAGGTCGTCAGCGCTCAGGTGGCCGGTCATGGCGACGTCGGCCACACCCATGCCTACGGTGGCGAGTTGACCAATCAGGACGGGCCAGGCAATGGTCCAGAGGGCGGCGGCTTCGGTGCGGATGCGGGTTTTCATGCGGAGCTGACAAAAATGATGCGGACGAGCATCTTAACCCAGATTGGAAATCGCTTTCTGTGCCCGCCATCACAAGTCGGGCATCAGGGACTTGAGCTTTGAATCAATACTTGAGCCACAGTTCATTGAAGGAGACAAAACCAAACGGTGTCATCCTGACACCCGCAACATGCGGGGCGATGCTGACTTGCTGGTTTTCATGCGAGACCGGTATCATCCAGCCTTCCTGTACCATGCGTTTGCCTATGCGCGCATAGGCAGCCATGCGACGGCGACTGTCAGCCATGGTCCTGATCTTCATCAGGTCGGCATCCATGAGCTGGACTGCATCGACTGGCATCCAGCGGCGGAAGACACTGTCGGCAGCAAACCATTCAAAGCAGCCAAAGTCCTGGTCATCATGCATGACCTCACGGCTGACGACGAGGTCAGTGTCTTTCATCCATTCACGCGCCAGCAACTGATCAAAGGGCAGGCTGGTCCAGCTGACCTGGACGCCACCGGCTTCCAGTCGCTGTTTGATGGCTTGCGCCAGGCTCAGCATTTCATTGGTCTGGCCGCTGACCATACGCAGTTTCGTGCCTGGTTTGAAGGGGCTGCATTTTTGCGGTTTGGCGATACGATGCTTCCAGATTACCAGCAGGCCCGACGCAATTTTTCTTCTGGGATCATTCTGGTTGAAGAGCAAGGCGGGCGCCAGCCAGTCAGCCAGCGCCAGGCGCTGTTCTGCCGATTTGAAAAAACTGCGCTGCGGATTGCAGATCATATAGGTGCAACCGGATTCTGCGCCCACGATGGTTTCTTTTTTGTTGCAGTCATCGTTGGCGTAACCAAATTGCAAATCAAAACCGGAAGGGCCTGACGGTGGCGGCAACATCCATAGATCGATTTCATCAAGCAAGGGGCGTTCACGATAATAGTCCTTGAATGCCTGCAAGGTCAGCTGATAGGTGTTATTGCGCACAATACGGAAAGCACCACTGCCTATGGGGAAGCGTCCAAAGTTGGCATGCCGCTGGCGTGGGACGATGGATGAATTGGCTGTGGCAAGACAGTGTGGCCACAGGTGATCGGGGTGCGCCAGATAAAAACTGACACGCTGGCTGGGTCCTGTCTCTATATGCTGCAAATGACGGTAAAGATTCTGGTAGATCGCCGACTGATCACGCAGGCGCAAAAAGCTGGCTTTCACATCTTCCACACCCAGCTCGCTGCCATCATGAAAACTCAAATCCGGGCGTAGCCAGAAATGCCAGACGGTCGCATTCTTTTCACTTTCCCAATGATGGGCGATGGCAGGGCGCAAGGCTTGCTGCTCATGATCAAAGGTCGTCAGCCGGGAAAAAATCTGCCTGGCCAGATGCGCTTCCAGCCGACCGTAGACTTTCAGCGGGTCCAGACTCTCCACCGTGCGGAACAAGGGCATGCGCAAGCTGCGACAGGCGCTGTCCGACATGCCCAGGTATTCCGGCAGGCGTGTTGCCAGTTGCTGGCGTTGGTTTTCATCAAGACTGGCAAACGCCTGTTCCAGATCACCGCTGGCCAGCAGGTGCGATAAATGATCAAGCGCCAGGCTGTCTGGCGTCTGTAAAAAATCCAGTTGCGAATGATTGCCACGTCCGCGTCCGGCTTGCCAGTTGAGCCAGCCTTGTTGCTGCATCTTGGCGAGCAGGTTGCGCATATTGCGCTCGCTGCAATGCATGGCCAGTGCCAGTGCAGGCAGGCCTGGCTGTTGCTCCTGGCTTTGCAGAAAACTGTAGAGCTTGCGGTATTGGTCCAGGAGTTTCATGCAGGATGGTCTGGTGATGAGGCAGCACGATAAAAGGGGAAAAAACTTTTTTTATTATATCCATTTTTCACTTCTGCTTTTTTTTAGATACTGTGCGACATCAGATTTGCGTCAATCTGCATGCATGACGAAAGGATAATGATGTTTGGTTTTCCAATGACAGTAATCCGGCTTTTATTGAGTTCCTTTGTTTTCGTCATGGGCCGTGCCGTGGCACTGCCTTTCATGGCGCTGTATCTGACTGAACATCTGGGTTTGAACCAGCAGGTCATAGGCTGGGTGCTGGGTGGCAGTATCTTTTTTTCCACCTTGTTTGGCCTGTATGCCGGTTACCTGGCTGACCGCATGAACAAGAGTCTGCTGATGATGCTGGCCTGCATGATTGTCGCCCTCTGTACCGCTTTGCTGACCGTGGCGGCAAATGCGCTGGCGGCTTTGCTAGCATTGATCTGCATAGAATCTGCGCTGACATTGCGTGGTATTTCCCTCAAGGCCATGCTGGCCGATATATTGCCGCCTGAGCAGCGGCCCAGGGCTTTCTCGCTCAACTACATGCTGATCAATATGGCTTTTTCGATGGGGCCTTTGCTGGGGGCATGGCTGTTTTCCATCAAGATATCTGCGCCCTTGTGGCTGGCTGCAGCGTTCTCTTTGCTCGCGTCACAAGTGCTCGGTTTCCAGCGAAACCTGCCGACAGCGCATGGCAATGACAGCAAATCCAGACCGACCAGTTTCAGGCAAACTTTGCAGGTGTTGAAAAGCGACCGCCGCCTGATACTGTTCACCACCGGCAGCATACTGACTTCTTTCGTATTTGGCCGCTTTGTTTCAGGCTACCTTTCGCAATACCTGATACTGAGCAAAGGCACGCAAGCTGCAGCGCAATTGCTGCCGTATATCCTGATCACCAATGCAGTGACCGTCGTATTGCTGCAATACCCGGTTGGCAAGTTGATGCAGCAAAAATATCTGTTCCGCTGGGTCAGCCTGGGGGCGATGCTGTATGC
Organism: Undibacterium paludis; assembly: GCF_022568815.1. Taxonomy (GTDB): domain Bacteria; phylum Pseudomonadota; class Gammaproteobacteria; order Burkholderiales; family Burkholderiaceae_D; genus Undibacterium. The sequence continues at coordinate 17,479 of NZ_JAKZHX010000026.1, forward strand.
GGTGGGCTTGCTTGGTTTCATGCATGCCGCTCATCCCCTGGCCTGGGTGGTGGCGACACTGGCATTCACAGTCGGCGAGGTCATTGTCATCCCTTGCGAATACATGTTCATCGATATGATCGCGCCGGCCGACAAGCGTGGCAGCTATTATGGTGCGCAAAGCCTGGCGACCTTTGGTGCTGCCTTCAACCCTGTGGTCTGTGGTTTCTTGCTGGCGCACTTCCCGACGGACGTCATGTTCTGGGTCCTGATATCCGCTGCCTGTCTGGGGGTGGTCATGTACTATGCAGGGACGCGCAGCAGAGGTATTGCAGAGACCGTGGCAATGGAAGTTGCAGCTCCGGTTCAGGCTTTGCCAGACGCCGAGCCGGTCCCGGCTTGCAATCCTTTATCGGCAGCCAGCAAGAAACTGGCAAACAACCGCGTCAAGAACCTGTTCCCCCTGTCCTGAGGCAAGGGCTTTGCTCGACGCCGGGCGAGCCCTGCAAGACTTCTGATTATTTCCGGCTATCTTTTCGCAGATGGTTTTATTGAAACTTCCTTGACAAGTGCAGGCCTTCGTCCTAAAGTGATATCACTTTGATTTCAAAGTGCCATCTATCAGGAGAAAGTATGAGTACGACATCAGGGCTAGCGAGCACAAAAAAATTAATCCAGGAACGCTCGCGCCCATCGCTGGACGGTTACGCCATGATTTTCACCGGCCTGGTGCTGGTTGCCGGTGGCGCCTATAGTTTTATCAGTCTGCTGCGTGTCGGCGGTGAGCCGGAACTGCTGGCTGTCCTTGCCCGCCTGGCGATTGTTGTTCTTGGTATTTTTATCATGACAGGCCTGTACATGCTGCAACCCAACGAGGCGGCCTTACTGTCGCTGTTTGGTCAATACAAGGGCACGGATCGCAGCGAAGGTTTGCGCTGGGTTAATCCTTTTTATGCCAAACGCAAGCTCAGTCTGCGTGCCCGTACACTCAATACAGCAGCACTGAAGGTCAATGACAAGCGCGGTAACCCGGTCGAGATCGGCGCCGCCATCGTCTGGCGGGTGCAGGATACAGCGCTGGCGATTTATAATGTCGATGATTTTGAACGTTTCGTTAACATCCAGGCAGAGGCGGCCTTGCGTCACCTGGCAACACAATACGCCTATGATGATGGTGAAGACCTGGCCGAAGGCGAGACAACTCTGCGCGCCGGCATGGATGTGGTTGCCAGCGCCATGCGGGCAGAACTGCATAGTCGTTTTGCCGCAGCCGGTATTGATGTTGAAGACGCCAAGCTGACTCACCTGGCTTATGCCGCAGAAATCGCCCAGGTCATGTTACGCCGTCAACAGGCAGAAGCCATCATCAGCGCCCGTAAAAAGATCGTACATGGCGCTGTCAGCATGGTGGAAGCAGCCTTGCAAGGTTTGTCCGAGCGCCAGATTGTTGAACTCGACGATGAAAGAAAAGCGGCCATGGTCAGCAATCTGCTGGTTGTGCTGTGCTCGGACAAAGAGACCCAGCCCGTCATCAACACCGGTACTTTATATAATTGATCAGGGATAGGGATTTCATCATGCAACATCCGGCTTATGTGGAAAAACAGTGGTTCAAATTCCTCTGGATTTTCATGCCCCTGATGACACTGTTCACGCTGGGTTCGCAATACCTGGCAGGTACGCCTGTTGCGTCCTGGATGGCTTTGAGCGTACCTCTGGTCAACGTCATTGTATTGGTATTTCTGGGCAGCCTGACCATACAGATTGATGCCACGCACCTGCAATGGCGTTTTGGCTGGCTTGGATGGCCATGCTGGAAACTGGCCCTGGCAGACATTCAATCGCTTGAGGCCGTCACGACAACTTTTATCGACGGCTGGGGTATCAAGAAGACCAGGCAAGGCATGCTGTACAACGCCAGCGGTACCCAGGCAATACGCCTGCAACTGCGCAATGGCAAGAGCTTGCGCCTGGGGACGCAGGATGCACAGCGTTTGCTCAGCTATATTTCACCACGTTTGAATGGCAGATAATGGCCAGTCCAGGAAAAAAATCCTTCCCCCTGCGTATCGACCCTGCTCTCTGGAGTGAAATTGAACGCATGGCGGCGCAAGAGCTGCGCAGTGCCAATGCCCAGGTGGAATACCTGCTCAGGCAGGCACTGAAGCAGCATGGACGGATTCCGGCCATCAGCAAACTTGAGGACAAGTTCCATAAGGGTGATGACCAGGGTGAGACATAAACCTGATCAGATAGTCCTGCAAGCATAAAAAGGCTGGACGCTTTATACTCCGCTGATGAATTTCCTTGCACATATTTACCTGGCCCGGCACAGCGAACGTGCCATGGTCGGCGCTGTCCTCGGCGATTTTGTCAGACTCAAGGACACCGTACTCTACCATCCCGAGATACAGGCTGACATCGTTCTGCACAGAATGGTCGATACCTTTACCGACAGCCATCCCGTTGTTCTGGCCGCCAAGGGCATGTTCCAGGATCAGCATCGCCGTTATGCTGGCATCCTGCTCGATATTTTCTATGACCATATTCTCAGTACGCACTGGTCCGATTATTCGGATGAACCCAGGCAGCAATTGATACGGCGCTTTTATGCAGCCTTGCAGGAGCAGGGCCGGATACTCTTGCCCGATACCCTGCAGGCAGCACTGCCACGCATGATCAGCCAGGATTGGCTGAGTTCGTATCATGAATTCAGTGGTGTGGAAATTGCCGTGCAGCGTACCTCACAAAGGCTGTCAAAAAACGGTCACCTGCTGTTTGCCGGTCTGGCTGATTTGCAGAGTAATTTTGCTGCCCTCAGCCAAGGTTTCCAGCAATTCTTTCCCGACCTGGTTCGCTATGTACACGAACAGCGACCATTGATCAGTTTGCCTGAGCCGCCGCTTCAATAGCGCGTGTTACAGTCCACCAGTTACAACAGACTCAGAAATTCAGTCGCTGTACGATATCGAGATTGGGCTTGGCAACAAACTCTGCAAACTCATCACGCATACGGGCACTTTCACTGATGGCGATCTTCCAGTTCTGTATGCGGAAGTCATGATTGGTGCCATAGTAAAAAAAGTCTTTGCGGTCCGGCAATTTACCGCGCGACAGGGTTTTCAAAAACGCCTGCGATGGCGACACCATGACGACATTGTCCAGCCATTCGCGATTGCTGCCCAGCCCGGCACGGCGCCAGGGCAGCGGCTTGTCCAGCCAGCCAGGAACGATATGGTCGGTAAAATGCGGGTATAACACCAGTCCACCGTCCTTGCTGCCGGCCACGCGTGAATACGGCAGCGCCAGGTGATAGTCAATGATGCCGCCATCCCAGTAAGTGCCGGCTGGCGCATGTGGTATCTGCCTGACCGGCTCCATGATCAGTGGCAAGGTGCCTGATGCCAGCAAGGACCAGCCCAGGTTGTCAGTCTTCAATGGGCAAAAATGCGTATCAAAGTTGTCAAACCTGGCTTTGAGCCAATACATGGTATCGCGTGCATCGCCGACGACTACACGGTCCATATGCCTGGCCAGGCGCGAGCGCGATGCCAGGTTGGCAAAGGTGGCGGCGACAAAACCGGCTTTGGCGCTGGTATCGCTTTTCGGTGCCGTCAGCAGGCCACGCCCACGCACAGCCAGCAAATGCAGTCGGTGATACGGATTATTGGTGACTTCGGTTTCATGGCCACCGACAAAGTCTTGCAGCAGATTCTGAATGACACGTGTCACATAATGCGGCGACGGGTTTTCAGGGTAACGCTGTTCACAATACAAATCCCCCAGACGTTGGAAAGCTGCTACCGGGTCGCTATGGCAGGCCGCAGCCATGCGCCAGGCGCCGATGGAAGCGCCGATCAGGCTGCGTTCGCGTGGCGCCGAGGGCAGCCATTCACCAAACAGCCACTGGTCCAGTGCCTGCAGGATCAGTCCCTTGGGGCCGCCGGCTGCTGCCGGGATGATGGCGACATCCTGCGCACGCAAACCATGCTCACACAGGTGTGCGTAGGCTTTACGACCGGCGTGGATTTGTATGGCGGCATTCATTTTGTCGTATGCAGTTGCATCATCGCTTCAGGGAATTTACCTTCAACCATCAATGGCAATACTGTCAGGCTTTTGGCGATAGCATCCTCTATCAATGGCAGTTCTTCCTTGCGTGGTCGGTGCAAGACAAAATCTGCCACACCCTGCTGCAGATTCAGCGTGCGCGGATGGCCTATGCCCAGGCGCAAGCGCCAGTAATCCTGGGTGCCCAGGGCAGCAGTGATATCTTTCAATCCATTGTGCCCGCCGGACGAACCGCCAAGCTTGAGTTTGGCCACGCCTGGCAGCATATCGAGTTCATCGTGGACGACCAGCACCTGGTCAGGTGTGATCTTGTAGAAGCGGCAGATGGCCCCGACCGATTGCCCGGAACGGTTCATGAAAGTCTGTGGCTGCAGCAGCCAGACTTCCTGTCCGGCGATGCGGGTCTTGCCCACCATGGCATTGAAATTCTTGTCCCTTTGCAGCGGGACAGGCAACTGGTCCAGCAGCCAGAACCCGGCATTGTGCCGGGTTTGTTCATACTCAGGCCCTGGGTTGCCAAGGCCAACTATCAATCGTATTGTCATTGTGGCGGTGTTATCGGGTTTGTTTTCGCTGATTATACTTGCAGTGAAAGCTGGCATAGAAATTCTGCCTTGTCTTCCGCACACCAGCTTTGGCAGCGAGCTGTTTTTGTTGGCTTTGGCATACAGGAAAAAGGCGACGCCCTCTCTCGGAGAACATCGCCTAGAGTCAAATACCCGGCTGGTTGATCAGGCTTATTTGGCTTTTTTTAGCAAGGGCAGCAAATACTTGCCTGTCACACTGTCGGGGTTTGCGGCCACATCTTCCGGTGTGCCGGTCGCAATAATTTTGCCACCACCGGCGCCACCTTCCGGCCCCAGGTCGATCAGCCAGTCTGCGGTTTTGATCACGTCGAGATTGTGCTCGATGATGACTACCGTATTACCCTGGTCACGCAACCTGTGTATCACCTTCAGCAACAGAGCGATGTCATGGAAATGCAGACCGGTGGTTGGCTCATCCAGGATGTACAGGGTACGACCGGTGTCACGTTTGGACAATTCCAGCGACAGCTTGACGCGTTGTGCTTCACCGCCAGACAAGGTGGTGGCGCTCTGTCCCAGGCGTATATAGCCAAGGCCAACATCGAGCAGGGTTTGCAGTTTGCGTGCGATGATCGGTACTACGCTGAAGAATTCATGGGCATCTTCCACCGTCATGCCCAGCACTTCATTGATGTTCTTGCCCTTGTAATGGACTTCCAGGGTTTCGCGGTTATAGCGCTTGCCGTGGCAAACATCGCAGGGTACATACACGTCAGGCAAGAAATGCATCTCGACCTTGATCACGCCGTCACCCTGGCAGGCTTCGCAGCGGCCACCCTTCACATTGAAGGAGAAGCGGCCTGCGCTATAACCGCGCTCCTTGGCTGTTGGCACAGTGGCAAACAGATCACGTATTGGTGTGAACAAACCGGTGTAAGTGGCCGGATTGGAGCGCGGTGTGCGGCCTATCGGCGCCTGATCCACAGAAATGACTTTATCAAAATGCTCAAGACCACTGACATGGTCAAATGCCGCCGGTTCAGTTTGTGAACCATACAGGTGACGTGCCGCGACATGGTAGAGCGTGTCGTTGACCAGCGTAGATTTGCCTGAACCAGACACACCGGTCACGCAGGTCAGCAAACCCACTGGCAACTTCATCGACACTTTTTTCAGGTTGTTGCCGCGTGCGCCGGCAATCAGCAATTGCTTGGCTGGATCAGCCTTGGTGCGTTTTTTAGGTACGGCAATTTCCAGCGCGCCACTCAGGTATTGCGCTGTCAATGAACGCTTGTTGCCCATGATGTCATCCAGCGTACCCTGCGCAATGACTTCACCACCGTGCACACCGGCGCCCAGTCCCATGTCGACCACAAAGTCGGCGCAGCGTATGGCATCCTCATCATGTTCGACCACCAGCACGCTATTGCCGATATCGCGCAAATGTTTAAGCGTGTCGATCAACCTGTCATTGTCGCGCTGGTGCAAACCGATGGACGGTTCATCAAGTACATACATGACGCCGGTCAGACCGGAACCGATCTGCGAAGCCAGGCGTATGCGCTGCGCTTCGCCACCGGACAGCGTATCTGCACTGCGTTCCAGCGACAGGTAATCGAGTCCGACATTATTCAGAAAAGTCAGGCGCGCCGTGATTTCCTTGATGATGCGATCAGCAATATCGCGTTTGGCGCCGGTCAGTTTCAAGTGCTCAAAGAAATGCAGAGTTTCACGCAAAGGCATGGCGCTGATATCGTAGATAGCCTTTTCCTGCTTGCCGCTACCTACCTTGACATAACGTGCTTCTATGCGCAGACGCGCGCCATCGCAGGACGGGCATTGCTTTTCATTGATGAATTTGGCCAGCTCTTCCTTGACGGCCATGGAATCAGTTTCGCGATAGCGGCGCTGCAGGTTGGTGACCACACCTTCAAAGCTGTGCTCCTTGACGACAGTACGGCCTTTTTCATTAATATAGGTAAACGGTATCTGCTGCTTGCCAGAACCATACAGGATGATTTGCTGCGCTGATTCCGGTAATTGCTCGTAAGGCGTATCGATATCAAATTCATAGTAAGCCGCCAGGTTGGACAGCATCTGGAAATAGAATTGATTGCGCCTGTCCCAACCCTTGACTGCACCGCTGGCCAGTGACAGGTTGGGGAAGGCGACGATGCGCTTGGGATCAAAAAATTCTATATGCCCCAGACCATCACATTCAGGGCAGGCGCCCATGGGGTTATTGAAAGAGAACAGGCGTGGTTCCAGTTCTTGCAGCGAATAACCGCAGATGGGGCAGGCAAATTTGTTCGAGAATAATTGCTCATGATTGCTGTCCATATCAACGACGAGGGCCCGGCCATTCGCCAGGCGCAGACAGGTCTCGAATGATTCGGCCAGACGCTGCTTGATGTCGGCCTTGACCTTGACGCGGTCTACAACCACGTCAATGGTGTGTTTCTCGGTTTTCTTCAGCTTGGGCAGATTGTCGACTTCATAGATTTTTGCATCATGCGTGCCGCTTTGCACGCGAAAACGTACAAAGCCCTGGGCCTGCATCTGCTCAAACAAATCCATGTGCTCGCCCTTGCGATTGGCAACCACAGGCGCCAGTATCATCAGCTTGCTGTCTTCCGGCATGGCCAGCACGGCATCGACCATTTGCGAGACTGACTGTGCCGCCAGCGGGTTTTCTGGATGATCAGGGCAGTACGGCGTACCCACACGCGCATACAGCAAACGCAGGTAATCATGGATTTCAGTGACAGTACCAACGGTGGAGCGCGGATTGTGCGACGTGGCTTTTTGTTCGATGGAGATAGCCGGCGACAAACCTTCGATCAAGTCCACATCCGGTTTTTCCATCAATTGCAAAAACTGGCGCGCATAAGCTGACAGCGATTCCACATAGCGGCGCTGACCTTCTGCATACAAGGTATCAAAAGCAAGGGAAGACTTGCCCGAACCAGACAGACCCGTGATCACCACCAGCTTGTTGCGCGGCAAATCGAGACTGATGTTTTTCAGGTTGTGCGTGCGAGCGCCCCGTACACGTATCAACTCACGTTTTTGTGCCAATTGAACATCATTGTCATTAAACTCGATTTCTGCCGGTTTGGGTGCTTTTGCTGCTTTTGTGCGTGTGCTCATAGTCTCTGTACTGAATTTGGGCCGAATTGAGGGAAGTAGGCGTGCAACCTGATACTATAACGGGTTTTGAAAATTATCGCGGGCTCGTCTTTGCTTTGTGCAAACTTAGGGGGCAAACCCCTGGCCGATCAGACGAGTTTTTGAATATGACTATTGCAACATCTGCAGATGCATCCCCCTTAAATGAGCAAGCGCCTGCCGGCATGAGCCGTGACGAGCTCAGCTCCAGTGCTTCACTGGCGTCCATCTTCGCCCTGCGCATGCTCGGGCTTTTCCTGATCTTGCCGGTATTTGCCATTCATGCAAAAACTTTACCTGATGGCGACAATGCCAGCCTGGTTGGCTTGGCCATGGGAATGTATGGACTGAGCCAGGCTTTCGGACAAATCCCCTTTGGTATTGCTTCTGATAAATTTGGCCGCAAACGCATCATCGTCATTGGATTGTTGCTATTTGCCATCGGCGCTTTTGTCGCTGCCTCGGCAAGCACCGTTGTTGGCGTGATCATAGGTCGTGCCATACAGGGGGCAGGCGCAATTTCTGCCGCAATCACCGCCCTGATTGCTGATACAACAAGAGAAGAACACAGGACCAAGGCCATGGCCATGGTTGGCGGCTCCATTGGCCTGACCTTTGCATTTTCTCTGGTGGCAGCTCCCTTGCTGTACCAGAGCATAGGCATGGGCGGTATCTTTGCATTGACTGGTGTCCTGTCACTGGTTGGCATAGCCGTGGTCTTGTTCATCACACCAGATGCGCCGGCCATCCGGCATGCCCCAGTACCCCTGTCCGTGGTTTTGAAGAATACAGAATTGATGCGCCTCAACTATGGCGTGTTTGCCCTGCACCTGACGCAGATGGCCATGTTTGTCGTCGTACCTGCTGCCCTGGTGCAATATGCTGACCTGCCTGTGACGGCGCACTGGAAAGTTTATCTGCCTGTCATGTTCGCATCTTTTATTGCCATGCTGCCGGCAATTTTTATTGGCGAAAAATTTGGCAAGATGAAACAGGTATTTGTCGTGGCAATTGCATTATTATTGTTGGTCGAACTGGGTTTATGGCAATACTTGCAATCCCCGGTGATGCTGGTAGTTCTGCTGTTTGCATTTTTCATTGCCTTCAATATCCTGGAGGCATGCCAGCCATCACTGGTTTCACGCATTGCACCACCTGCGGCGAAAGGCGCAGCTTTGGGTGTGTATAACACCTTGCAGGCCATCGGTTTGTTTTGCGGTGGTGCGCTTGGTGGCTGGATAAAGCAACATATGGCTGCTTCATCCGTTTTTGTAGTAAGTGCAGTCTTGACGGCGATATGGCTGCTAATCGCCGTCAATATGCCGAATATACCCAAGCGCAGCAAAACTGCAGCAAAGGTAGAGGCTTAGATTAATTTGTATCAGTAAATTTCAGGAGAAACACATGGCATCAGTGAACAAGGTCATTATCGTCGGCAACCTTGGGAAAGACCCGGAAACTCGTTATATGCCATCAGGCGATGCAATGACCAGCATCACCGTGGCAACCACCGATAGCTGGAAAGACAAATCCACCGGTGAAAAGAAAGAACAGACAGAATGGCACCGTATTACCTTTTTCGGCAAACTGGCAGAAATCGCCGGCCAGTACCTGAAAAAAGGTTCGCAAGTCTATGTTGAAGGCAGCCTGCGCACCCGTAAGTACACCGACAAGGACGGCATAGAAAAATACGCCACCGACATCAAGGCAGACACCATGCAGATGCTGGGCAGCCGCCAGGGCATGGGCGGCGGCGCACCGATGGATGACGGCGGCTACGGTGGCGGCGCACCTGCCCCACGCCAGGCAGCACCGGCACCGCGACAGGCGCCTGCAGCACGTCCCGCACCGAACTTCTCGGACATGGATGACGATATTCCGTTTTAGCGTATAGGTTTTAAGCTTTGTAAATAAAATCCCATTTCTCCTAAAAGAAATGGGATTTTTTTGTTTACTCTCGAATTGAAAATTAAATAATATGCATGCTTATACAACTATTTTTAATAGTGTAAACAAGTGGAATATTATGAAGACCTTGGGATCCGCAATCTCGTATTTGCTTCCGGTGAGAGATTCCCTCTTATTGCTGCAAGTGATACAGGCGTCCCTGATTTTGAAATTACGTTTTATGTGTTAACGCAACTCCGCTCTCGAAATCTTTCAACCTCTACAATCACTGTAGCCAGCAGAGCAATTATGTTCGGACTTCAACTACTGGCGCAAATGAGAGTTGACCTTCAGGAGAGAATTTATAACGGAAGACTGCTTGAGACAGGGGAACTTGAGCGACTTGTAGATGGTTTCTCTTGGCCCTATGAATATCCGATGCCGAAGGGGCGTGGGTCATCCATAGAGTTTCCGCCATACTTTCCTGGCGCAAAGCTGGCGCTTTGAGATGTCAATATTCATGCATACCTCCCCCATATTGCCTCAAAAAATAATTGCTCATTTTTGATCAGAGCGCTATTCTGATGATGTAGCCCTATGTGATCCCACTCCCGCTCCTCATATGAGGGATCTGAGCCGGTGTGTCATCTTGGTAAAAGAGTCTCAAAGCCACCGCAAGGTGGTTTTTGACTTTAAGCAATGCAACGATGAATGTTGTTGTATCTGCTCAATAAATTGATCCAGGTTTTAGATTTGAATCGTCCAGGCTATGGCGCTACTAACTCTGTCTTACAGCAGACTTCTTTAGTCTCATAATAGCACTGGCGATCTGCTTGGAGACACCTGCATACTCAGGTCCGTTCAGCATGTTCTCTGCCTCAGCATAGTTACCAGCGTTGATCAAATTGGCGATTTTTGTAGCAGCGACATGGAATTGTTTGTGCACATCTACCAGCTGTGCAAAATCTGGCAAATGGCCGTTTTGCTGCTTGCCTTCATGATCCATCCAGCATCCGATTTCACACTGATGAATATTGGAAACTTGGGCGATATCCATATGCGACTTCTTGCTAATAGCTGCACGAAACTTGACTTTCCATTCAGCATGCTTGCCGATTGCTGATTCCAGGTCCATGATTTACTCCAACTGATTGATGTGTGCTTTGGCTGACAGGGATGTTGCCCCTGTCAGAACTATCCTGATGTGCTATGAATTAGAGCGGATTTACTTTTGGAAAATCAACATCTGTATGGGCGACATTATTGACATAGTTGGTCAATACATTCACTGCTACATTCAAGACGATTTCGATGACGGCAGCGTCATCAAAACCAGCAGCGCGCAAATTGGCCAACTCAGCGTCGCTGACACGACCACGTTGTTCTGCAACTTGTCGGGCAAACTGCAGGGCAGCATTGGTTTTGGCATCTTCTGCGTGGGCGCTGCGAGCTGCGTCAATTTCTGCATCACTCAGCTTTGCCAGGTTTTTGCCCAGGTAAGCATGCGCCGCCAGGCAATAGTCACAACCATTGTATTCAGCGATCGTCAACGCAATACGTTCACGTAGTTGTGCACTCAAGCTGCCTTTGGCCAAAGCACCACTAAGTGACAGATAGCCTTCCAGGGCAGCTGGACTATTGCCAACCAGTTTCATCAGATTAGGCACCACACCTAATTGCTTGTTCACAGCAGCCAACAAAGGCTGAGAAGCTGCGGGGGATTGGTCTACGGCAGGGATAGCAAGACGGGACATAAGTGACTCCATTTAAATTGGGTTTAAGGGATTCGCGTTTTATATCTGTATCGCGAATGGTGCTACTTTGCCTTATTCCTCTATTTAAAAGAATATCCATCATCTAAAATTTATTATTCCGTAAATTGGAATAATAAATTAATATTTGAATTCGATAGTGTTGTTTATTCAAAGAGCCACATGAAGGGAAATTTTGGACTTGCCGTTTTGCAGCAGGTTACGCTCGCCGGAATCGCTGTATTGCTGCGTTCACCATACCCTCGACACTGCCACTGTCAGTGCATTGCGTACGCAGGTAATGCGCATCGCTGCCAGTATGTGTGGTTTCGTAAAGGTGATTCAGTGCAGGTAATGCGCCCAAAGACACTGCGTAGGGTTCCAGCGTCCTGATTGTGGCAAGTATGTCTTCACGTAGCGATTTCGTTTCATAGGTCTTGGGATGGACGATAGAACCATCCAAACCAAAACGACAGGCTTGAAAGCGGTTATAGTTATAGACCAGATAATCGTCCTCGACCGGCGACTCTTCGCGTTTGTCTAACAGGTAGGCGCACAAGACTTGCAAATAAGCAGCCAACGCAGCCGCATGTTCCACTGTCAACGGGGTATCGCACACGCGCAGTTCTATCGTGCCGTATTCTGGTTTAGGGCGGATATCCCAGTAAAAGTCTTTCATGCTTTTAACTACGCCAGTTTTTTCCATTTTAGAAAAGTAATTTTCTGAAAACGCCTCCCAGCTCAACATGAAAGGTGCCCTACCTGAAAGTGGAAAGGCAAACACAGAATTCAGCCTCGCTGAATTAAATAAGGTATCCCCGCCTTGCACATAGGGCGATGATGCCGATAATGCGATGAAGTGCGCCACGTAGCGATTGAGTGAGTGGAGTAAAAACAAGGCATTGTCGCCGGAGCTGCAACCCACATGGACATGCTGACCAAAAATAGTGAAT
>NZ_JAKZHX010000027.1 GCF_022568815.1 Undibacterium paludis
GTAGATAAGGCGCTGGTACTGGCTAACCCTATCATGAACGCAGAAAATATCTATGTGGCCGAGACCAGGCATAAAGAAGAAGTAACCCTTTTCTACTCTGAAGAAAAATTTGCTGCATCAGCTGGTAAGTCCTCTTATCAGACTATGGTGGAATCGCTGTCACAAACTGGCACCAAAGAGTTTACGGCCAACGGCAAGGCATGGAGCGAAACCGCGCGTAAGGACGACTCGCTGGTGTCGCAGCTGATCGCTGACCACAACAGCCAGGCCGTGCTGGCCAGCGCCGCGAATGACGCCACATACCGGGAAATGAAACAAAACTTGCAGGCTGGCCGGGTCATCGACCGGCTTACAAAAACACACGGTCTGCAAGCAGACCTGTATCCTGTTGTGAAAGCTGATGACGGCAGCGACCGTATCCAGGTCGGCAAACAAACTATGGATGTCGGCGCATTTCTCACTAAAAAGATGGGCATGAGCTACAAAACAGAAGCCTTGCCTTACATGAAGGAGTGCTACAGCGAACAGATGAAAAACGTGTACTCACTCAAGGCACCTGACAAAGACCTGGCCCAGGACAAAGAGCTGGTAGCAGCCTATGCAGAGTTCCGAAAGGACCGGGACGCCGCCTACAAGGCCGCTAAAGCGGCCATAGACGCCGCCGCCAGGTCCAGCAAAGACGAAGTGAGGAAGACTGCGGAAAATTCCCAGGAGCGCACAGCAGGTATCAAGGCAATCTCTCAGGAGGCAAGGGAACTTAAAGCAGACCTGAAGCAGGAACATGAAAAACCCAGCGTGGAGATATACAAAGACTTTATGGCTCAGAGGGCCATACAGGGCAAGCAGGGCAGTTTAGATGACCTGGAAAGGCTCAGTGTCACCGAGGCTGACAGAACGCGCCTTGACGCGATTAAAGCCGACATCGAGCAACAACAGATAGAAGCCAAGGAGGACGCGACCAAGGCATTTGCGGCAGCAGAGCAAAGACGCCTTGACACCATTAATAAAGAGACTCAGCACGATAAGGAAGAAGAGGCCAAGGACGCCATAGAAATATCGTCCATGTCAGAATTGCCGACCGGCGTAGAACTGGAGTACACCGGCAGCACAGAAGAGTACGCCAGCTTTGAAGTCGTCGAGAAGGACAGCGCCAAACATCACCAGGAGCACCGCAAGACCTTTGTCATGCCGATGACACCGGCACTCAAAGAAAAGCTGTTTGCGGCTAAGCTGGAGAAGGGTGATAAGTTAAAAGTTGACCAGAAATCTGAATCAAAGGCTGCGGAGAAAAAAATGGATGAGCAAATCAAGAAAACAAGGCTTTAATCCCTGTTGGCATCAGCAATTTTTACCAGCCAGCAGGTTTTGTAAAAGTACCGACAGAATCAATAAGAGAAGAAGGAAATTGACTGTTAGTGAGAACGCCGGTACGAATAGGCTTATAAAAATCAACTTCTCTTTTGATCGTATTGCTAGCATTTTTTTGTGGATTCAAAACACCCACCGTTTTACCCATCGTAGCTTTGATAATTTTTATCGGCCCCACAAGATCGGAATCATTCGAAATGATTACTGCCACATCAAATAAATTTTGGTGTGCATCATGCAGGAGCTGCACGGCAAGATTCACATCAGAGCCTTTTTCTTCTGTTTTGATTACTTTGGCATATCTGTGGGTACGACCTGCATTGTCAATTATTGGCGCTGCCAATGGCATCGATACAGTATGGGAAAGGTAGTGACCAAAGGTAGTTTGGACTTTAGGGAGAGTCGCCAATGCTCGAAGATAAGTTTGTTGCCGAACCGGTTGTTGCGGATCATTTGGTCTGGCAGATACCTTGGCAGTGAAATAGTGGATTGCCGTTATGTCATTGTTTGGCAATAAAAAGCCACACAATTTTTCAAGATCGAGCCATTTATAATTGGTTCCCTTGAGAGAGCCATAGTAGAGATTAAACGCATCTACATACACTCGTGTTCTGGGCTTTACTGTGCTCGTTGTGGCCATATAACCTCATGAAAAGCAGAAGCCGCCTTGCGGCGGCTTCGCACCTAACCACCGAGGCGATTAGGGATATAGATGCAGGAGTTACTAGGTAACTCCGCGCCCATTCACCGAAGCGAATAGGGGTATGAGCGCTTATGATAACGAGAGCGCATTTAATGCGCATCTGATCACATGGCACATAGTACCGAGAACCGAGCACCGAGCACAGGAGCACGTAAACATCTTTAAATCATTGATTTATATATAGGTCGTGACAATATATAATGTCAGTTCACTTTGTAAAGTCACATTTAAAATGTGTAATCTAAGCGAAAAATGTGCTTTAATTTAGTAATTATTCACCTTATATCAACACTAAAATAGTGAACTCCGCCAAAAAAGAACCTAAAAAATCAGCTTCCGAGCGAAGGAAGCTGCTTCGTGAGCGCATGTGGCCGGATGTAACGGATGAGTCACTTTGGTTACGTACCCAGCGCACAGGGTTTACAACCATCCCCAGGACAATGAATCTGATAGGCAGGATTCAAGATACTCTATCAGGCAAGGGATTTCCAACCTCGACTACTTACCTGACTTTGTGGTGCTGGGTTTATGACGAAGGTTTTGTTGAAGTAAGAAACCCGAAAGAATTTGCATACGAATCCGGGTTTAGTGGCCCTAGAGCAGAGTCAGTCTGGAAATCACGCATGCGCAAGCTGGAGGAGTTGGGTTTTATTCAAAGCAAGCCTGGCCTGGCTGGTGATTTTCATTATGTCCTGATACTGAATCCTATCCAGGTCATCGAGAGCATTTATAAAGACAAGCCAAATGACATAGCCTATGCAGCCTTGCGGGGCCGCTTAGTCCAGGTCGGTGCAGATGATATCGACTTAATTTAAAGTGCCGCCTGCATTACACCAGGCACGTATCATTCAATCGTTTTTTGCTCCGGCTGCCACTTCCTGAATTCAATCTCCGCCTGGCGCAGGCCCAGGGCATGGATCTCGGCCAGCGCCGTCTCCAGCTTTACAAACGGCTTCGGGTTCTTGCGCTCGGACTTCAGATAGAACTCTGCCGAGCCACGCAGCACAATCGCCCAGCGCCGTCCATCAAAGCACTCTATCACTGCCCTGGTAATGCCAGATGACTTGACCAGGGCTTTTGCTGTCGCGATATTGACACTTTCCATGTTTTGCACCACAAAATGATTTTATTGAGTCGCAATACTATATATATTGCGACGCAAGGACAAGCGAATATGCAGGGTTATTTGACATAAATCCCCTTCTGCGTAGGGTAAGTTTTAAATAGGAAACATGTGGGAAAAAAAGGACACAATTAATCATCTTTGCTCGAATTAACCGTATTGTCCCATTTTAGTGTATTGTGTCATTCATGTAGCTTTTAAACGCAAAATCCTATGTGTGGGTTACATTTTCGGAGGTTATCATGGGTGATATAGTTGATCGTATTGCATCAGGACAAGCAACATTATTAGGCATTGAAGACATTTGCACCCGCCTGGGCGTAGCGAGAAGCACATTTGACAGATGGGTGCGCAATGGTTCAGGCAGCACTGCAGGGGGGCATTCATCACTTCAAGGGCTTGTTGCAGGAAAATTATTTGGTGTTAGTGCAACTGCTTTGGACAGGGCGACTAACTTAACTGAAGGGACAATAAGTTTTCCCCCTCCAGACATCAGAATAGGGAATAGTCCAAAGTGGGAAATGGAAACCTTTAAAAATTGGCTCCGTGCCAATGTAACGGCAGTTGGAAGCGAAAAAAAATAGAATATCAGATATGGAAAACAAATTAAAAAGCGGCCAGGTGCCGCTTTTTTTTCGAATAAAAAACAAGCATTTTTTACACTGACGGCAGTCGTGACAGAACTATTGAGGCAGGGGAATTCTTCCTCTACTTCATAGGAGAAAGTCATGGATACCATCTGGTATTGTTTGAACGGTCACTTGATAGCCAAGTGCGGAAATCGTGAATATGTCACCTGGTCAATTGACCAAATGCAGGGGGTGTTTTTTGCTGACCTACTCAATGCAAATCAGCGACTGAGCGACTTACTTTGGTCTGCGTGGCCAAAAAGGTAGGGCTAATGTGTTTGTTTGAATGAACAAACAAAAAGGGCATGTTTGTGTATTTACATACAAACATGCCCATGCAAGATGCTTTTAACTGACGCGGCCAGTGCCGATTAGTCCCGGCGCAATAGCTGCCAATGCCTTCTTTTATCAAAAACCAAGCGCCAGCGCCGGTTACTTTGCTGAGTAATGACACCAGCAGCGGCCAACTGGTTTTCTATGGCTTCAGATCGCATCGAGACGGCTTGCAAGACATCATCAAGGGTCTTTACATGGCCGGAGTCGATAGCGAGCTGTAGCCCGTTATCGCCAGTCAAGGCATTATTCAGTTCCTGTACTTCCTCCTTTGAAAGCTTTTCAGACATTTGAAGTCTCCGAAATTGATAGCAACTTACCCACCGCCCAGGCATTCATGGTCTATACATTGACCAAGCCTGAACCGTGGATAAGTCTTATTGCCCAAGCTGGGAATCCCGCCACCTACGCTTACCCCTTGAAATACCTGGCTCACTCTGTGGGCCGTCGAAAACATACGGCATGAAGTAAGACATTCCCATGCACGAAAACAATGCCAGAAAAAAACTAATGAAATAGCACCACAGGGGTGCATCCCATATGATGAAGGTCAGGCTCATAACAGCCATCACGACATTGGCAGCGTAGGTAAGTATCCAGGCAAGCGAGGGTTTCATTTGCTGGCCTGTAGCTTGGGCTTTTCAGTTTCAGACGCCGTGGCAGAGTTTTCTTTGGCCGTCTTGGCGCTACCCATCTGAGAGGCCATTTTGCTACTCAATTTCTCGCTACGGGCCTTCGCTTTATCTGACCCGGACTCGGAGAACTTAAACTGCTGTTCCATAATTTGCGCGTCATGTTGTTTTCTGCTTTCCTTTGCCCAAATCATCGCTTCGTTTTTCTTGTCATACCTTGTGGCTTCGTCAGATAAACCAGGAGCGGCAGAGTCCAGTTCCTTTTTGTAACCGGGGAAATCACGCATGTTTGAGGCAATCTCAGAACTTGCGAAGCGCTTCAAATCATCATTCTTCAACTTTGAGAAGTCCGCGGCATCAGCAGTTGCCATGTCCTTGTCAGACATGGATTTTTGTTGATCAGTACCGAAGCGCCTGGCACTTGCGCGTTCAGCAATCGCTTCTTCAAACTTACTTTCTTCATTAAATGAACTCATAAATTCACCTCATTAGATTGCAGATTTTTTTGCTGATGCAAAGTTTGGCTTGTCGCCCAGGTCAGGAAAACTGCTCTTGCACGGATTATCAGTGCTGTAGAAATTGGTACAACCCCAAAAAAACTGACCCGCTGTTTTGCTTGGTACTTTGCGGAGCTGGCCAGACTTGCAGTTGGGGCAGCTATGCACTGCCGGTGATGCTTTAGCCGGTGCCTTTACCATGTTCGGTTTGCCGCCGACATCTGGAAAGCTGGTCTTGCACTGGTTGTCAGTGCTGTAGAAATTGGTACAACCCCAGAAAAATTGCCCGGCTGTTTTTCCTGGTACTTTGCGGAGCTGGCCAGTCTTGCAGTTGGGGCAGCTATGTACTGCTGCTGCAGACTTAGCCGGTGCGTCAAAATTCGGCTTGCCTGCTTTGTCTGGGTAAGTCGCTTTACAGGGAATTTCAGCGTTCCAGCGTGAGCAGCCCCAGAAAAAACCGTCCTTGCCTTCCTTGCGGCGCAGACGCCCTTGCTTGCAGACCGGGCATTCCTCTCCAGGAGCGACAGGAACGGCCATAGAGACCGATTTAGCCTGTTCTACAACCTGTTTCACCCATTCCACTGTCTCGTTCATAAAAGCCGTATAGGCGGCGTCTGGATTGCTTGATTTCGCTACGCGATCAAGCGAGGCTTTGAAGACACCGGCTTGTGCCGGGTCTTTGACATCCATAGGCAGGGCATCAATCAGCGCTCTGGCTGCAGCTGATGTCATCAATTTGGCAGAACCCTCTTTCACAGGGATGAATAACTGCCGGTCTTTCATGTCCTGAATCATTGGCGCCCGCGTGGCCGTGGTGCCGATGCCGTCCCCTTCTTTCAGTCGCTTACGCGCCTTTTCGTCGGTCACATACTTGTGTATGTTCATCATGCAATCAATCAGCATCTTGTCGTCAAAGCGTGGCGGCGCTTTGGTTTTCCTGTTGGCGACCTCGCACTTATCACATTTGAAAGCGTCGCCCTTGGCTACGACTGGCAAGGTTTGCTTGCTGCTGTCTGTCTCTTCCTCGGATTTTTCCTCGTCTTCGACTTCTGCATAGATGGCTTTCCAGCCCTGGGCGATAGGGGTGCGACCGCTGGCTGTGAAGGTCTCGCCGCCCAGCTCGGCCTCGATGCTGGTCTGGTGATACTCATACGGTGCGGCAAACTGTGCCAGGTAACTACGGACTACCAGCTCATAGACATTTTTTTCAACGTCTGACCACTTGCTCATGTCAATTTCTGCTTCCGGCACTGATGGCACTATGCCGTGATGCGGTGTGCCTTCCATCTTCTTGTCATTGAAGGCGTCAGACTTGCGTTTGATATCGAGATCCGCCGCCAGACTGGCGAGATCTGGCCGCAGTTTGAATACTGCGGCCATGACTGCCGGTGCCTCTGCATGCTGGGCTTCAGACAGATAGCGGTTATCACTCCTGGGATAGCTCATCACCTTGTAAATTTCGTACAGCTTTTGACCGGCTTCTAAGACCTGTGTTCCGCTATATCCGTACTTGCTGAAACCGTCCATTTGCAATTCATTCATGGACAGGGGTAAAGGTGCTTTAGTCTGCTTCTTGGTCTTGGTATAGGCCGTGATCGCCCCGGCCTGGCCTGTAAGGCGCTCTGCCAGGCTGTTTGCGACGCTTGCATCAATCAGCCTGTCCTCCGGGTCAAGCCCGGTCTGGTTTTCCTTGGCTTTCCAGTTGGCGCGGAAGCTGCCATTCTCATGCTTGAGCATGGCGGAAATCGTGTAATAGGGGACTGGCTTAAAATTTTCAATTACCCGGTCACGTTCACGCACGACATACAGCAGGGGCGTTTGTACGCTGCCGACCGGCAGCAGGCCGTCTATACCCAGCTGCCGACCGCGTAAGGTCATAGCACGCGTGGCATTCAAGCCCAGCAGCCAGTCATAGTGACTTCTGGCCAGGCCCCACATATACCAGGAGCGAAACATAGGCTCGGAATTGTCCCGGATGTTGTCCAGGGCAGCTTTTACCTTGCTGGTGTTGTAGTCGTTGATCAGGATGCGCTTTACCGGCCCTTTATAGCCGTAATACAGCAGGCATTCATCGACTAATACTTGGCCTTCTTCGTCGGGGTCACCCATGTGGTACACCTGGCTGACATTCTTCAGCGCCTCTTCCACCATGGCTAACCGGCGTGTTTTTTGCTCTTTGGGCAGAATTTCCCATTTGTCCGGGACTATGGGTAAATCCTCGGAGCGCCAGACCTTAGACCCCTTGCTGTTTTTGGGGATGCTATCGGGCAAGTAATGGTCAGGCATGGCATTTTCAAAGGCATGGCCATCCAGCCATACAAACTTGATGTTGCCGACCTGGTTAAACTGCTTGGACTTGGCCTCTGTTGTCCAATCGAATTCGGCTTTGACGCCCATATTTTCCGCAAACACCTTGGCCGCAGCTTCGGCCAGGCTCATTTTTTCAGCGATACACAGTATTTGTTCCATATTCATTCCTAAGAAAAAACCGGCTCGGAAGCCGGTTTAATGAAGCGCCTGGCTTCAGATCGGAGCCACAAAGGCAATGTTTTGCCGATAGACAACCTTCACAGCCTGGCCGACATAGAAATTGTCGTTGGCCAGCTCTTGGGTGACAGTCACCAGGTCGTTGTTACGCAACCTGACAACTATCTCCACGCCTGGCACATTGACCCGTGCGTTTTGCTCGGCAATAGCATTGCCGACCGCAGCGCCAGCCACAGCACCGGCTACGGTACTAAGCTTTTTGCCGTTACCTTTGCCGATCTGGTTGCCGATGGCCGCGCCGGTGATGCCACCGACGACCGCACCGGCAGCGCTGGCCTGTCCTTGCTTCTGTACGGTGACACGGCGCATGTCCTGGATGTAGCCGTATTCCTGCACCTGGTCGTTAAAGCCGCCAGTGCGGATATTGCTGACCTGGCCAGGATTGCCCTGGTTGACAGTCACACAACCGGATGCAGACAGGACCAGGAGCAGTAAAAGACCTGTTTTGCGCATTTTTACCTCGCTATCAATGCTGCAGGGCCAGAGGCACGGCGAAATGCCTCTACCAGGCTCTTGGCATAGTCGCTGTCGAGTTTTTCCGGGGTCGGTGGTGCAGGGGTAGCCACTGCGACGACCTCGGGCTTAGCGGCCTTTTCATCAACCTTCTTGCCAGTCTTTCCTTTTGCCAGTTTTTCTTGCTTCTTGGCCGCTGCTGTCTCAGCTGGTGAAGCTGTGCTTGTGGACGGTGCGGGAGCAGCCGCCTGTGCTGGTACCGGCACTGGTGCCGGTGCTGCAGCTTTGACGGTTGCAGGCGTGGACGCTGGAGCCGGAGCAGGGGCGGGAGCTGGTACCGCTGCTTTTGCAGTGCCAGACGCAGAAGCAGAGGCTGCGACCTTGGCCGGGGTCGCAGCTGGTGTAGAAGCTGGCGCTGGTGCTTTTGCTGGCTCTGGTGTGGGTTTTTTGTCTGCGTCCGCTGTGGCCTTGGCCGACGACACGCACGAAGCCGCAGCGCCGGAAGCTGCGGCTGGGTCAGTCGGGCATTTTTTCTGACCAGTGAATGCCATTGCAGCGACCGGGAGCAGTGCCAGGGAAAGGAGTATTTTCTTCATGATCTTTGTCCTTATTGGAGATAAATTGTCATAAATGCTTTGTTGGCCTCAGTCACCACCGTTTTAACCTGGGCTGTGTTGCGGCTGAACACCTCAATTTCACGGCCAAGCACCGCCGCTGTCTGCTCTGGTGCGCCCAGGACGACGACAGGCCGGGTAGGCATGCCAGACACAAACGTCCCGACCTGACGAGCCAGCAAACGCATGGTTTCGCTGTTGTTGGCTATCTCCGAGGCAGGCAGGGGGATATTGATGCCATCCTTGACACCGGCAGGCAGCAGCGGGTAATCAGGCTGGGGAGTGGTAACGGTCGATACCTGGGCAAAGCCAATGCCCCGACCGTCAGGCGCTGTCACAGGCAGGATTTTGATCAGGTTCACCAGTGAGGCCTGGTCTCTGTCATACGCCATCTTCTGAGCCGGGGTCTTCTGAGGGGTGAACCGGTTCATGATGGAGTTCAACGGGTTGACCGTTGTACTGCCATCGCCAGTGGTAACGCAGCCTGCCAGGCTGGCTGCGATCATGATGCAAAGTAGTTTTTTCATTCTGTACCGTCCTTTTTATCTTCTTTCGATATCACTACATCGTCGGTAGCCTTGACGCGCTCAGCTTTCGCTATGCGCATTCCAGAGCTGATACGCTCTGCAATTTTTTTGTGCCGCTCTTTCGAGCTGGCCCGCTTTTGCGCGTCGTCTTGGGTTGGCGCTCGTTTCAGCTTCATAGAGCGGCACCTGGCTACATGGATTTAGATTTCTTTTCCTGTTCTGACTGTGTTGCAGATTGCGTTTTTGTCGCTTCCTTGGCGGTTTGGGCTTTGTTCAGTTGCTGATTCAGCGTGTTGCTTTGCTGGCTGCTTTTGGCCTTGCTGGCCTTCAGTTTTTCGTCAGACTGAACAATGCTGTTTTGTTTCTTCTGTGTTTCCTGCTTTGCTTCAAAGTCTTGTGACCGGCTCATGTTCTTATCGATCATTGAACCTCTGTCATGAAATGCATTCGTCACATTGGTATTCTTCGCTTTGTCGCGTGCCTTTTTTTGATCGTCGCGCAGGAATTCATCTGGATTTGCCATGGTGTTACCTCTTTAAGTAGTTAGAAAAATGATGGTGAAAATTGTTTATTGAATCTTGACGATATCCATGCGGACACCGCCTGCCCGTTGCACGTACATCACGGCATAGCTGCTGCCCAGGGAAGTGATGTCGCTTTGCTTAAGCAGTGGAACTTCGTTATTACCCTCTGACATGTAGCGGCTGAGTCGGTCTTCAGCTCGCCATGTGGCAGCTTTAAGGCTTTCGGTGTATTGGGTTGTGCCTGCTGTAGGGTCGTTAATGTTGAATGCACTACCAATGACAAAGCGGTAATCGATATCGAATAGGCTCTTTTTGACAAACTGAATCGGGAACCAGACATAGAGGATGTCAAGCAAACTGTTGCAGACCGCCGCTGACTCGTCGCTGTAGCGGTAGGCACCGCGCATCAAAATGTCCTCTCTGTTTTCCATCACCATCATTGCGTAAGATTCATGGTGATCATTCTCATAGGTATAGCTGCGAAGGGTAGTACCGGCGCGTTTGACGGCCATTTCAACAGAGCTGTTGTCTTCCAGGAGCAGCATGATTGATGTGCGGAACTGGTTAAGCAGATTGTTTGTCTCTGCTTCACCTATTTGCTTGACCAGGCCGTTATGACTTTGTACGGCGACGATGCCGCTTGTCCCTGTGGAACGGGCGACGTTCCAGAAGCTACTATCTGATTCACCAGACGCATCTACGGACACCAGCTCTTGAAATTCATCAGCTATAAAAAAGATGCGCTGGACTTTTTCCAGTGCTACGGCGTCAGGGCCAAACTGATTGGTATACGCAACTTGACGGTCACGTGCCTCGGTGTAGAAGAGTGTTTTGAGGAAAATATTGACCAATCGACCTGCAGCACCTGTTTTCGATGTAGGAATGTTCAACAGGAAGATACTGCCCCATGCTTGGCCAATACTGATCATTCGACCGTTCTGACGTTTATCAAAACCACCATTGCCGAACGATCTACGCAGTTCCATGTTATGACTGAAACCACCAAGAGCAATATTGATGTGAGCACCAACAGATGATCTTGTATCCTCTGCTAATTCGTTCCAGGAATGTAAGAAGTACCCTATGGCGTCTTCGATTTCTTCAACCTCGATACCAATAAAGCCTTCGTCATTCGGGTCATCATAGCGGCGCAGGATGTCGGTATTGACTTCTTTCATCGCACGCCAAATCAGTGCCTCATCATCCTTTTTCATTGACCAGGAAGACTGCGCCAGCTTGAAAATGGTGGTCAATGAGTAGGGGCGTTCGTTTTGCTCGTTGGCATATTGCAAACCATCCTCTGTCTGTTCCCAGGCGGCACAGATCAATGCCAGGCTGCGGATTACATCAGAAGCAGACCTTTCCCAAAAGTCGGGCCCTTCTGACTTATAGACCTGTTTTATGCAACAAGACAGGGTATCTGCCATGACACGGGGATGAATACCATCGAGTAGATCAACCCCGTATTCGTCTGGTTTGATACCAATAATGCGGACATCTTCAGCTTGATTTCCGGGTGCCTTCAATATCAGCTTGTATATGTCCTGCCACAAGACACCTTTCGCATCTGTGCAGTAAAAGCTATAGCGCTCAGGATGACCTTGTAATTTTGCCTCTCCGCGTAAGGCGAGCAATTGACTAGTTTTTGGAAGCAGTACAGACCGGCTTTTACCGCCACCGGTTGCACCCGTAATAATGACGTGTTTGCCCATGTCCATCAGGGACATTTGCATTGTTGCTTCGCGTTTAGGTGCAGACAAAGAGCCACGAGCTTCAAATGTGCCACTGGCCTGTCCTAACCTGATCAGTGGTGTATCGTCGTAGTCCAGAGTCTCTAATTCCAACTTGTGGGCTGTTTCTGAAATCAAACGCTCATCAATACGATGCTTGAAGCGTACAGTCTCTTCTTTGTTCACCCGTGAAAATGGTTCTGCTGCGTCCTGGCAAGCTGCCCTGACAGTTGCCCTCCAGGAGGCAAAGAAGACCAGGAAGAACAGGGCAATACTCGTTGTGATGCCGTGGCCGCTGGTGATGACTGCAAACCGGCGCTGTGTTGCTTCCACGCTGTTACCTGCTGCTGCTGCGGTTTCAGCCCTTGACTTCAGGTCAGCTGCCAGCTCTTTTGCTTCATCTGGTGACCAGATGTCGCCATACGCAGGCAGGCTATGTATCTGCTGCCTTGCTACACCAGAGCCAAGGGGAGTCTTTTCCAGGGCTGAGACCTGCATCAAAGTCGTCAAGCCAAACATGAAGACAAAAAATACCAGTGACCAGAATGTAGCGCCGATGATCGCGTATTTCTTGGCCTTGGCTACGGTGATTTTGTCGGCATACTTGGCCGCTATGTTTTCGTAGGTCGTTAGGCCTCCAGGCAGACGGCCATCGATGATGACAGGACGCTGCATATCTTCGGGAATGCTGGCCAATGAGCGATACAGCCAAGGAAACCGCGCAGAAGGGTAGCGCTCCTCCGCTGCTGCAAGCAGATCGCCCCTTGTCAGGGCGTCCTTGTCCTGCCCGTAACGACGATTAAAATCACTTTCAAGCTTGTCTGCACTGATTTTAGCGTCCAGCCAGTCGCTTACCTTAGAAACAATTTGATGCGCTGCAGGGATGGTCAGGAATATCCGGCGCAGTACCATGTAGATAGGACTGATCAGTGTTCTGATCAGACTGAATCCCATATTGATCAGGTTTGCAATGAAATTGCTCCGGTACAGATAGGGCAGTGTCACTATGGTGGTCACTGCAAAAATGATGCTGGCGACG
The DNA here is from genome assembly GCF_022568815.1 of Undibacterium paludis. Taxonomy (GTDB): domain Bacteria; phylum Pseudomonadota; class Gammaproteobacteria; order Burkholderiales; family Burkholderiaceae_D; genus Undibacterium. The sequence goes on from NZ_JAKZHX010000027.1 coordinate 12,720, forward strand.
ATAGCGCCGAGCATATAGCCGAGTGATTGAATCATATTATTTACCTCCATTCATGGCTTTGCCGAAGAAATCCGGCGATTGTGTCTGTGGCTGTCTCTGACGCAAGGGCGTTGGGCCTGTGTTGTCGTTGGTCTCGTACTGGCTGTTTCCATCACCGGCCTGCGTAGTCTTTACCGATGTGTCACCAGTTGCACCAGGAACCGGCTTTGCTGGTGTTGGTTTTGGTGGTGCCACGAGTTCAGGGAAGTCAGCCGCAACCTGGCGCGGGATGTCTGTCAGGTTGATAACCTGGCTACCTGATAATGTGAAAAAATTGCCGGACGGCTTGACGTTGAAGTATCGATGTTTGCCGTCTTTCATTTTGCGAATGACGCCAAGTACAGGTTTGATTTTTCCGTCTGCTTTGTCGGTGATGACTGCACCAACCCACAAGACGCCATCCTTGCCCAGCTTGTGCACCGGGCTTTCGGATGTGGCCAGATCGGGGTACCAGGGCTGATTGATCTTGCCCAAGGGGACGAGCGGAATAATGCCGTCAATCTTGCCGTCCTTGTTCATGGCATCCACCTCGGCCATGACCAACTGACGCCAACTGGCCTCATTCCTGCCACCTTCAGCACGCATGCCGGCAATCGTCGTTTGCAGACTCATAGGGTCACTGCGCTGGGCATCGTAGTACGGCTTTAATGCAGCCTGGCTGATTTCCTGGTACTTGCTGGTATCCAGCTCAGGAGCTGGATTTTTGCGCATGATGTCCTCGGGGCTATCAACCACGGCGCTGTGTAGAGAATTGAACGGTGACAAGATCATTTTTGCGAACCATCCAGCCGGTTCTTTTTTGTAGTCCTGTAGTCTGGCCTGTAGGATGGTGCCGGATGAAAACAGGTCATGATTGAACAGTGCCAGGAACAAGACCGCCGCTATCCATGCCCGGATAGGGATGTACTTGTTAAACCTGGCTATCCAGACATGACCAGGTGTGATCAGTTTTTGCCAGTCATAGACGACTGGCAAGTGCGCAGCAAACTTACCATTGTTGCTTTTCATAAATTTTTCCTTATGTTTGAGAACGAAAATCTGTATTTATTATTGTGTTTAAGATAATATCAATCATGATATTTTTTATATATAAATATATAAAAATAGATGTAAATAATAGTAACTATTACACAATGAAAATCAAAAATATGGTTAATAAGAAAACAATCCCTGTAAAGCCCGGAACTGCAGTAGAGCAAAGGGGAAAGTTCGTAAATCTGCCGGTTGACTTATTGTTTAGAATTAAGCTCAGAGCGGCAGAGGACACTCTCCAGTCCGGGCACCACGTAAGTGAGACTGATGTTATTCAGTCGGCGCTTGAGGCCTATCTGAAGTAATGCCTGCCACTTCTTCCTGGCTCACGCACTTCATTCGTTTGCTATTTATGCGATAAGTCACAAGGTCTGCTTCGTGCAGATTCAATTCAGCATCCCTGAGCTTTATAAGCTGTTCTTTTTCCCGTATAGACACCATCCGTTTAATAGGCATCTGACCAAGCAGGAATGGTGTTTCTGCGTCGCTGATGTTTCGGCCACATAGCCTTTTATAAATTGGCTCCAGGTCGATTAATACCAGCCGACATGTCTGACATTCGCTTTGCAGTGGCCAAGCTTGTTTTGCTTCAGCCTCAGTTTTCTTGATGAAAACTTGTGCAATCGCAGAAGTAGCAATTGTTATTGCAATAAGACCTATAACTGTTTTGCGCATATAAATTTCCTCTCTGTTGTTACCTCTCATCGAAACTGATGATATTCTGAATAACTCACAATGAGTTATTTCAATTCAGATAATACATCATAATGAGTTATTTACATACGAGAAAAACAGCGATGATGAAAAAAACCAATCGGTATAATGCGGGTCTGGCCAAGGCCAGGAAAAGAAAATACAGGCTAAAAAAGAAGTTGCTAAAAAAAGACCTTATGACCCCACGCGATATACGAAGATGGCAAAAAGAAGCCGGATTTGAAACACAGAAAGAAGCAGCAGATGCGCTGGGTATTTCGATTGCTACTTTTCAAGATATGAGTAGAGGTATATCGCGAAATTCAGGCAAGGCTGTAGTGATCGACAAGAGGACAGCATTGGCTTGCGCAGCACTGCTGCATGGTTTAGAACCATACGGCAAAAAAAATTCCGAAGAATAAAACCAACACCCAGGGGAAACATGATGGAAAGGATTATCGTCTGCTTTGTTATTGTTGCCCCTGAGTTCATTGATGGTGAGCCTAATACCGAAGGTATGCGCCTGGCTCAAGAATTAAATGCAAACTGTGAGGCAGCATCACAAGATCAGGATGCAGTTTGGAAAGAGCTTTACCAACTGGATGAGGAACTAATCCGAAAGTATCAACTTGATGTAGATGTCGTCACGTATAGACAAGACAACAGTTCACAAGTGGACTACGATTTCATATCAAATTAACTGCATATTGGCAGTTGTTGCCAGTCAGTAGTGTATGCCGGTGATTTTCGCTCCTGGCGCATTGCCCAGGCCATGCGTGACCCATCCTGCGACAGTTTCAATGTCCCCTTGCCGTACCTCGCATTTATTTTATCCATCACCTCCATTAAGCCCGGCGCTGCTGTCTGACAGGCAAATAAGTCGCCCTGGTGAAAATCAGCCGGGACAATGCCGGTAAGGATGACACCGGCCTTTTTGTACTGGAATCCCTCTCGGTAGATTTGACTCAGGCCACACAGCGCCCACTTTTGCAGCTCGGTCGTGCTGGCCGTTGGTGTTATCAGTGGTACTGTAATGCAAGGGTGATACTGTGGCTGATCTTCCCGGAAACGATCAGTCATGACGATGACCTGCAGCATCCCTGCCAGTGAGTTTTGCTGTCGTAGCTTCAAAGCCGCGTTGCTCACGAAGTGAGCCAGTGCGTCTTGCAGATCTTCAATGGCCGCTACAGCGTGACCGAATGACCGGCTATTGATGATTTGTTTCTTCGCCGGTGCGACCTCTTCCATGCTCACGCAGCTTTCGCCGCGTAACTCACGGATAAGTTTTGCCATCACAACGCCATACTTGGCTCGCATGCTGGCAATGTCGGCCTGGCGCAGCTGGGCCACGGTGTAGATGCCGCTGGCCGTCAGCGAGGCAGTCAGCCTGCGACCGATGCCCCAAACCTCCTCGATGCCGATGTTTTCAAACACGCTGTTAGCCTGGCTTGCTGTCAGCTCATTGATGCTGAACACACCTTTAGATTTTGGGTGCCTTTTGGCTACATAGTTGCTGAGTTTGGCAAGTGTCTTTGTCGGGCCTATGCCGACACAGACAGGGATGCCGGTTTCCTGCAAAACGCGCTGGCGCATCTCCCCGGCCAGCGCTCTTATGTTGCTGAAGCCGGTCAAATCAAGAAAACTTTCATCGATGCTGTAAATCTCTTGTATCGGTGAATAGCTGGCCAGGATGTTCATGACGCGGTTGGACATATCGGCATACAAAGCGTAGTTTGATGACAGTACCTGGATGTCGTGCTTCTTCACCAGGTCCCGGATTTGGTAGAGAGGCACGCCCATCTTGACGCCCAGGGCTTTTGCTTCGTTTGACCGGCTCACAGCACAGCCATCGTTATTTGACAGGACAATAACCGGCTTGTTTCTGAGGCGTGGATTGAAGACACGTTCGCAGCTGACGTAAAAATTATTGCAGTCCACTAAGGCCAGGTAAAGCATGATCAGTACAGCTTACGCAGGTTGTATGTCACAACCCCCCAGATGCGTAATTCCTGGCCATCCTGGAACTCAAGAGGCGGGTATTTGGGGTTCTCAGCCAGCAGGCGTATCACCTGGCCGCGCTTGAAAAGCCTTTTAACCGTAAATTCGTCGTCCACCTCGGCCAGCACAATGTTACTACTGGCCGGAGTAATGGCCCGGTCAACGATGATCGTATCACCGGAAAATATGCCGACCCCTTCCATAGAGTCGCCCTGGACACGAAACAAGTATGTTGAATTGATGTTGAGTATCAGTTGTTCAGTCAGGTCGATACGCTTTTGGGCGTGGTCGGCTGCAGGCGAGGGAAAGCCTGCCGGTACCAGGCTTTCAAACATAGTCAGGGGGATGGGTGCGGAAATTATACTGTACATAAGTACAGTATATGTCTATGGGCGAAGGTAATGCAACGCTTGCAGAAGTGCTATGTTTTCAGGGCAATAATGAAAAAGTTTTTGTTGCACGCTCAACGTATGTCTGTAATTGCGTCCACCATTTCATTCTGCAGAGATATGCAAGAACTGATGCTACAGAGAACCAGACAAAAGCATGAGTAGTCAGGTTAAGGACTTCTTTGTACTGGGGACTACCTTCAGGGAAATACTCTTTTAATAAATGTAGAAGCACAGCACCGAAAAACATAGAAACAATGGCAATGTATTTTCCTGCTCTTGCGACAAAATCTGCAATCACAAATCCCCAATAGAGGAAAGGCGCTTCTGCGCGGACTTGCTCGTGAATATGTGCTTCAACCTTAGCGGTAAGCGAGTGCGTAGGGAATATGAACATGGGGCAATTTGTTTGTGGGGGAAATTAATTCTACCTCAAGAATTTGGCTCAATCTCCAGGAGATAGGCAAAGATCAGTATGCACCTGCAGCCGGAACATTCCCCAGGGGGAATAACCCGTCTTCCGGCGATACACATCATTACCCACCTCACCAAACCACCAGAGCGCACGGCGCAAAGCGCCCTGCTTCCTTCCGCTACGCTCCAGCGCTTCGCTTGACACAAAACTGACCAGGAGCAGCCTGCGGCCGCTCGTGGGCGCCTGTGGCGCCGGTTTGCTTGTTACGGCCTCTATTGCTGGCCGTGAGCTTGAATTCACGTCTAGCCGTACATGCAAAACGATAGCAGTGCGCGTCAGAAAATAAAGGGACTTTCGCGGCATATCCTCGCCTTCGGCTCCGGTATTCCACGTTCCCTTGATTTCCTGCCTTATGCGCCCCGCTATCTATGCATTACCGGCCAGCCATGAACTCAAGAAACAGATTCACGATTCAGCAGGCAAAGACCGCACCAAGCAAGCAAATACGATCCGGCAACCGAATCTAAGAATCAGATTTTGAAAACCAACTTCAAGGGCAGAAAATGACTAAATTCCTGACAACAGCAGAAACAGCAAAAATCATTCGTAAGGCGCTTAAAGAGGCGTTCCAGGGCGTGAAATTCAGCGTCAAGTCCGAGAACTCTACTGTGGGCATTACCTGGACGGATGGGCCGAATGTTGACCAGGTTAAATCTGTTGTTGGTCACTTGAAGGCGGCATACTTTGACAGTTCGATTGATTATCAGGGTTCCATCTATCACATGCACCAAGGCCAGCAAATCTGCTTAGGAGCCGACTTTTTGAGTTTTAAGCGGGAATATAGCGACGCCTCGGTACAACGCGCTATAGACCGTGTATATCGTTCGTATGCAGGAAATTTGCAGAACTCAGGCCGTGAAAAGGCGACTGTGGCCGAGTTCCGCGCTGGCCAGCTGGTGAACGTGACCATTCCCGGCATGTTTGACAGCTACGGGCAATTACGCCTGGTGCAGCAGATCAGGGAATTCATGGCCAAGAACAGCGACCGCCTGCGTATAGGGAAAGCGCCGACCGCTGCAGCGTACTTTGTGACCCATGATGACAATTACAGCAAGACAAACGGCAGCGGCTTATCTGTGATGCCAGAAATTTTATAAGAAAGGTAGTTCTGGTCTATGAAGTGTTTCCTTAAACAAGATTGGGAGGTTTACGGGATGGCCCACCAGATGGTGGGCGAAGTGAACCCGGAAGAATGGCGGCTTTCGCTGACTGCTACTGTGCGTTTTGCCAATGGGGCAAGCTGTGAAATGGCCCGTGGTGACGTTTTCCTTATTGATGAAGGCGAGGACATCCAGGCATCAAGAAACCTGCTTGAAGTGTCCGGCTATGTGGTCAGTGAAATGACCAAGGCAGAAAAAGCCACCCTGCAGGCGGCAAAGGAATACTTGGACGGCATCTATTGCACGTTGTACGCGCAAATGAAGCCGATCATGGACGGCTGGACAGAAGCCGAGCTACATGATTTTGTGACAGAAATGACAAAACATGTTGCTAAGGTTCGGTTAAGTAAATAAAATCAAATTTAATCAGATTTAATCAATCTGATTAAATTTTATGGGGGTGCAATGGATTTTTTTAAAATTGGTACTGACAACGCCACCGGCTCCACATGGAGCCGAGTAGAAAACTATGTGAAACAGGAACGTCCGATACAGCCTGTAAAAAAAATCGTCATCAAGGGGGCTATAGAGGTCGTATTCAAACGTTCGGACGTGCCGCACATGGTTGTGGCTGCGGAATCGTCGGACGCCCTGGAGAGCGTTTACACCAGTTTCAAGGGGGGTAAGCTGGTCATCGAGCAAGAAATGGTCAATATTATCCCTGGTACAAGTGGCAGTTTTACGCAGGGCAATAATGTTTTTCATGGTGGTGTGGGTCAGATCATCATGGGTGACATGACAATTTCAGGTGTAAAAATACTCACGAACAAAGCTATAGGCCGGGTAATCGTTGGTATTGCCCTGCCTGAAGCACCAACAATCAGCATCAAGGGTAGCGGTGACGCAACTTTAATTGACCTGGACCAGGCTGACCTAAAGCTGAAAATACAAGGCTCAGGGGATATTGCTGCATCCGGAAAGGTTGAATTGCTGGAGGTAGAAATTTCCGGCTCTGGCGATGTTGACGCAAGCCAGCTGCTAGCAGATCAGGCCGAGCTTACTGTATCGGGGTCAGGCGAAATTGACGCACTCGTGCGTAATGATGTGCATGCTTCGGTACTTGGTTCCGGTGATATTGTGGTTCGTGGCAATCCTGTAACCCGCAAAAGCAGAACGCTAGGTACAGGAAAAATCAAGTTTAGATGAAAGGTAAAGCAATGACACAAGCAGAAACAAAGGTTGTAACCGCGCACGTTCCGGTTCAACTGGCCGAGAAAGTAGATAAGCTGGCCGCGAGACTGGAGAGGTCACGCGGGTGGATTGTGAAACAAGCTTTGTCTGCATGGATAGAGCAAGAGGAAGAACGCAGCCGGTTGACACTTGAAGCACTGGCCGAGGTGGATTCCGGCCATGTCATCGACCATCAGGCTGTCCAGGCCTGGGCTGAGAGTTTAAGCACAGATAAGCCTTTGTCGGTGCCTGGCTTATGAAACTGAAGTGGACAAGCAAGGCTTTATCTGACTTGGCCAGGCTGTATGAATTCCTGGCCGTGGTAAATCAGGCGGCTGCAGCCCGGACAGTGCAGACACTGACCGGTGCGCCGACAAGTTTGCTGCGCAATTCTCGTATAGGTGAATTGCTTGAAGAGTTTGCACCCCGTGAAGTGCGCCGTCTGCTGGTTGGCCAGTATGAAATTCGCTACGAAATCCAGAAGGATACGATTTATGTGTTGCGGTTATGGCATACGCGAGAAGACAGATAGTCAACGCCAATTTTTCGGGGTTTCACACACACAAAGCAGGTTATGTCATGACGAAAAAAAAATTACCTTTTGATTCAGTGAATACCGTATCTGAGATAGTCGATGCTGCAGAGGCAAGCAAGCCTGAATTCCTTGCCGTTGAAGAGGAGCCAGTAAATACGCTATCACCTTTGGTCAAACGGGTGAATGCGCTAGCAAAAAAGGCTCAGCAACGAGAAGGTAAGCATCACCTGGTGGAGATGAAGCAGCTTGATTTATTTGTGGCTGACTTACTCGACTACAATCTGAAAGACGACACCGCCACGATGGAAGCGCCTTTGTTCTCATTATCGACCAAGCCTGATATGGACACCTGGCGCTGGGAAAGTCCAGATAAGAAAAAATGGCTTGAAGTAACCCCCTCCTCTATCGGTAGAGCGACTATCCACGACAAAGATTTGCTAATTTACATTACTTCGCAGCTGGCGGCTGCAATGAATGTTGCTGCTCGCAATGGTACAAAAATGCCTGGTAGGCGTGTGCGATTTACTTTGCATGATTACCTGATTGCGACAGGACGCGACACAGCAGGGAAAGCCTATGCAAGCGTAGAAAGCACGCTTGATCGGTTATCGGGAACCAGGCTTAAAACCAATATTGAAATGGGGAACATTGACCGGCGCAGTAGCTTTGGCCTGATTGAAAGGTCAGACTACATTCTGCAAACAGATTCAAAGGGAAACAAGCGCATGTCGTCCATTGAAATCACCCTCTCAGAGTGGCTTTATCGTGCGCTAGAGCAGAAAAACATTCTGACCATAACCCCTAACTATTTCAAGCTCAGAAAGCCCTTAGAAAAGCGGCTTTATGAGTTGGCCAGGAAGCACGTAGGAGAGCAGGCAGATTGGGTTATCAGGGAATCTATCTTGCTGGACAAGACGGGTAGTAAGGCAAATATTCGTGAGTTTAGACGAATGCTTGAAGCCATTATCGAAGATGACAGCATCCCTGATTATCGAATGAATCGCTATAAGTCTGACAGCAGTAGTGAAAACATGGTCAAGTTCTACCAGAAGAATGCAAAGAAGCTGGCCCTGGCGTACGCGAAAAAAAATGCTGGTAAGGGAAACCAGGAAAAACCGGATGTAGATTTGCTTGGATAGTTCGGGTTTTCACACACGCTAGTTCGGGGTTTTACACACAGGGCTTCGGGGTTTCACACACAAAGGTTCGGGTTTTCACACACAGACCCTTCGGGGTTTCACACACGAAATCAAAAAAATATCACAATGTAAACAAGGACTTAGAAAAGTTATTAACAGGCAGAAATTTTATGTTAACTATGTTAACTTTGTTAACATAAAAACACACGGAATTTACAAAATTCGCGGTTTTTCAAAAGTTCGGGTTTTCACACACACTTTAGCGGCCTAAAGGCCGGGGCACCCCCTCCGGGGGTTCCCCCGATCAAGTCGGCTCCCCCTCCCCCTTACACAGTGCCCGGTGGGCATAGAACGCGCCAAGGCGCGTACCTACAAAACACCATGCAACGGCTAACCATATTACAAAAATAATGAATGCGTAGAGCTTCATATCCAGCGACGCCAAAGCGTCGAAAATACCTATACAAAAGACCCTGGGGCTTTGCCCCAGACCCCACGCTCGCCGCGAGGCAAGGGGGCAGGAAGAAAAAACCTTCCTACCCCCTTACCTCAAAGCTTATTGTCGTTACAGTCAGTATCAAGGGCTTTCGCGGCATATCCTCGCCTTTGGCTGCGGTATTCCACGTTCCCTTGACACTGCCTTTCACTCAGGACGGTACTAAGAGCGAAGTTTGGCTTTTGGGGAATTTTTTAATCGGCAAGGCAAGCAGAGCGCGCAGAAATCCCGCCCGTATCAACCCCGGCCATGCCGGGGCGCTTGCGTTTTCGCGCAGTGAAAATTGAACGGAGACAACCGAGCGAAGACGAGGGCGTCAGTCTTCGCAGTATGTTTGCAGGTAGTTATTTTCCGGCTTCGATGAAAGTGCCGTGACACTGGCCGCAGAGCAGATTTAGCCCCGGTTTTCCCCAGGCAAAGATGGGTTTTCCCTTGGGAGTCTGGCAGTTTGGACACTGATATTTTATCCTGGTTGACTTGCTTTCTTGCTCCTGGCCAGCGTCTTCGCCCTCGCCTTCTTCGCCGGTGCCATCTTCCCCAGCTGGTGCCGGTGTTTTCTTTTCAATCCTGTCACCCCAGGTAATACGGACTTCTTGCATCAATTCCTTGCACAGATTTTCAAATCTGCCTCCTGGAATGATGTAGTCAGCCATTTTTTCCCCTGTCTTTTTCCCTCCTGGCTGGCCTGTGTCGGACGGCATTAAGCCCATTTCCTCCATTTTGTCGCCCCACTCCTTGTTATGGTAGCCGCGACGACCAGGCTTGCCGAAACGGTACTGCCAAAGGTGGGCCATTTCGTGAACGATTGTTTGAAATATTTCCTCTGGCGGGTGTGTCGCAAAGTAGGCCGGATTCAATGCGATCTCATCTGTATTTTCTGTCTTGTCGAGCTTTTCAAATTTGAGGGCATGGAAATAACCGAATGTTTTGTTTTTGCGCTGGAGCGTGATCATGCAAGTTGGCAATATTCCATCAAACAGCCTGGCATTGAAGAATTCATACACCTTCTGCAATTCGTCATAGGCCGTCTTGGTCGGAGCATCCCTCTTTTCTAGTTCGGTCATCTTTATCCCCTCAATTTGGATTGTACAAACCAAATTATAATCCATTATTTTGGTTTGTACAATCCAAAATAATAATAAAAATAACTTGAATAATAATAAGAATAATAATATAATTCTTATTATTCTTATTAATTTGTGTTTTCCTTTACTTCGACCAGGAGCGCATCACATGTCTAATCCATCTATCCCTCAAGATGTCCGCGAACGCATCATTGCCGTTGCTAATGACCTGTACGAGCAAGCAAATCGCGAGCGTTTCCCGACCGTTGACGCTGTGCGCCGCGCTTCACGCGCTGACATGAATGCAGTTTCTGCCGTCATGAAGGAGTGGCGTCAATCTCAGACCGTCCAGGCTGTGCCGGTTGCTGTGGCCGTACCGGAAAGTATCCTGCAGGCTGGCGTTGCTGCTGTCTCTGCTATCTGGCAACAAGCAACTGAGCTGGCAAACCAGTCTCTGCGCACCGCGCAGGCCGCATGGGAATCTGAGCGTGTCGAACTGGACGGTATGCGTGAGGAGTTGGCCAACGGTTTCGAGCAACAAGCCCAGGATTTAGAGGCGCTTAAATTGCAAGTGGCCGAGCAGGAAAATGTGATTACAGGCCTGAGAAAAGTTCTCGATACCCAGGCGCAACAGGAGGCGGATGCCATTGCCAGAGCTGAGACAGCGGAAGCACGAAATGAAGAAATTGAAATACGTGCCAATGATTTGCATGCCGAGCTTAAACATGCTCACCTGGAGCTGGAGCGTGAGCGCCAAGATCAAGTTTTGTTGAGGAACAAACTCAGCATGGATGCCGAGGCGCATGCGGAAGCGCTCAAACAAGTAACAGCCATAAACGAAGCTTTACGCTCTGACCTGGTGAAGTTGCAGGCAAAAACTGACGCACAGATAGAAACGCAAGCCGAGCAACGCAAAGCCGCCGCTGAGTTACAGGCTGATCGCGAAGCACTCCAGGAGGCCGCTACAGTGGCCCGTGAGCGAGCAGCAAGCCTGGCCGGACAGCTTGAGGCCACCCAAACACAGAACGCGGCTCTGTTGGCTGCTTTGAAGCACCGGGAGCAGTTGTTACAGGAGCCAACCCCATTACCGGCTAAGTCTAAAGCGCCCAGGACATCAAAGCCAGGCAAGGCCAAGCCCTAAAAGGTGGTAACGAAGAAAAACAGCACGGCATGCCGTGCTGTTTGGATGTTCACATACAAACATCACTTAAAAAGATGTCCCAAGGCAGGAAACCAAGCCAGTAGAGACATACCCACGCAGACACCTACAACGACCTTGATTAGATCAAGGGTAAAGCTGGGCTTGACCTTATCCAGCTCAGCCTTGACGGCTATAGCCATATCTGCTGCGCCGCGCTGCCGGTGTTCAAGCAGTTCTGTTGACATGGACTGTAGCTCTTTTTTCAGCCGGGCCACCTCTTTGTCAAAGTCGGCCAGCTTGCGCAACTCTGAGCCAAGTGTTTCTTTGACTGTTCCCTGGATGGCCTCAGAAATCTTGCTGTCAGTGAAATCAACAACGCTGTCTAAGATTGCATTACGAGAGCCGTCAAGCTGCGCCTGGCCTGCCTTCACAGATGATTCGATGACACCCTGCAGGCTGCTTGTAGCTTCTTGCAGAGCCGTTAAAACGGCCTCTGCTTGCCTGGCAATTTCTGCCTTCTGTTCGACTGCAAAATCTGCAAGTTTTGCCTGGTGAACCTCTTGCGCCGTGGCTGTAGCTTTATCGATACTGTTGATAAAGCCGCTCAGCTGGCCGGTCAAGTCCGGGAGTATTACTTGCAACGTCTTCACTTCATCGTGCAGTTTCCCGACATCGCCCAACAACTCAGCAATGAGCGCTTCTTGTGCTGTACTTGCTCCGGCCATGTTTTCCCCTTATTTCAGTAATGTTTTATAAACTGCATCCAGTTCCTCGGTCACACCAGCTGCCAGGCGCTTGATGCCGATCAGGCGGCTGATACGCAGTTTTTCATCTGAATCCTTGGCTGCTTTCAATTGTTCCTTCAGGTCTGCCGGGTCATTCAGAATGTCAGCTATGGTCTGTTCGGAACCCTTCAGCTTGCCGTAGATGTCGTTAACGTGGATAACGGCATCAGGCTTCAAAGTGAAGGTCTTGGCGCTGGCGTGGTATTCAAACAGGCCGGAAAAAATGCGCTCTGGCTGTTCGTCCAGTTCAACCATGTTGAAGACCAGGCGTATTTTCTTGGCCGGGACACCAATTTCAGCCAAAGCTTCAATTGTTGATATTGTGTCACGTTGCTGCTTGTGCTTTGAAACTGTCGGCACAACGAAGAAATCAAAGTCCTCATGGCTACCTCGATACTGTTTCATTTGATTAACAAAATCTTCGACGTTAGACGCGCCAATATCGATGACAGCATCGTCCATGATCGCCAATGCCTCGATCAAGTCACCGAACTGCTTACCGCGTATCGCCTCGGCATCGTTGCCGTCCGAGTTGATACTTTCGACCGGAATCACGTTTGCATTATGCAAACGTGGTGAAAGTAGATGCTGGGCAACAGTTGATTTTCCGACATTGCCAGAGAAATTGATAACAGCTATTTTCATGATCACTTGCCTTTCAGATTTTTAAGAAGTGGGTTCGACGATGTGTCTGTTATGAACTGAGAAGCGCGGCGCTCTCGTTTTTCACGCAAAGACAAACCATCAAGATTTGCACCGTCATTGCTTACTGATTGTTCCGAATTTTGCAATAGTGGAGTTTCAGTCTCACTATCACCAGGTGTTTCTGATGCTGAATTATTGTTGCTAATTTGCCTTGTCTTTTTAATTGGATTGTACAAACCAATATCAGAGGACTCCTTTGGTTTCGGGTTTTGAGCAATTTCTTGCCCTGTTCCTTCCCTACTACTAATGAACTTTCGGACTGCTTCCTGGGACACTTTTACCCCATTGGCTGCCAACCATTCACGTATTTGCAAGTTGGTATATCTCTTTGATTTCAGCTCAAAGATTTGCACCTGGAAGGGTTCTAGCCGTGAGCGTTTTGCTCCAGGCTGCACTTTCTTTTCAAACTCTTCAATGTCCATTTTCTGGCCTTCATGTTGGAACCAAAACAATAGTATCGCGTATTCCAACTTAAAACAACCATTTCCAAGTGTTTAACTACCTGAAAACAACCATTTGCAATCATATTACAACCATTAAAAATCAAATGCAACTACAAAACAACCAAATTACAACCAACATGCAACCGTTCAAGAATATTGCCCGTTGTGGTAAAGTATTTACAGGCACGACAGTAACGTATACAAAAACTTCGTTTTTCTATACGTTACCGTGCTAAAGGGGGAGAGCCCCCTTTAATCCCCCCACCCGCAAGCGGGTGGGTAAAGCAACAGCGAAGACCTGGATAAAGCCAGGTCAAAGACAACAACCAGGGCGACGGCTAAATGCAAAAACCAAAACCTGAAAAGCAAAAGAAAAACTTAAAATCCGTGCGCCACTTCCGTTTATCGGAAGAGGATGCGAAAGACTGGGACGCCAAGGTTGCGGCATCCGGGATGACGGAATCGGCATTTATTCGCCTGGCCGTCATCCAAAATAAAACCGTAGTCCAGGCAGCAAAAACAAAACAGACTACCCTGGAGCAAAGAAAAATATTGTTCCTGTTTGCGCAACAATCCAACAATATCAACCAGCTTGCACACCAGGTCAACACCGCACACCGAGCCGGAAAAATCACGCCAGATTTGTACCTGGCCGTGCTGGAACAGTTGCAATCAATCAACCAAATTGCAAAAGACTGGGTGTCATAAAATGGGCATTTTCAAGTTCGGTGGAGGCAGTGAAGGTATCGTTGAATACTTGCAAGATGGCAAGAAACAAGGGCGGGAGTTCACCAGGGACGAACTCGACACCCGAATCATTCTTGATGGCAACCTGACCAAGACAGGAGAAATAATTGATAAAATGCAACGTGATGGAGAGAAGTACAACCACATCACGTTTTCATTTAAAGAGGACGAAATCTCGGAAGATGTCCTAAAAGCAATAACACAAGACATCAAAAGCCACCTACTTGCCGCCTACGGTGAAAACGAAATCGACTTTTACGCCGAAGCCCACATACCAAAAATCAAGACATATATTGACCAAAAGACATTAGAAAAAGTAGAGCGTAAGCCGCATATACATATTGTCATACCGACAATCAACCTTGTCACTGGTGAGCGAGCCAGCCCATTAGAGTTACTCACAGCGAAATACGGCACCAAAGATCAGACCATGGAAATGCTTGACGCTATCCAGGAACATATCAATGCCAAGTACGGCCTTGCTTCCCCGAAAGACAACCGGCGCACAGACTTCACCAGTCAAAGCGAAATCCTGGCCAGGAACAAGGGCGACGACTTCACCGGGAAAAACCGGGTCAAACTGGAGGAAATCCGCGACCGCATGATTGCGGAAAAGATCGAAAGCAGGGAAGACTTTAAAGCCATGCTAAAGACCATGGGCCGAGTCACCGAAGGCAAGGCAGGCCAGGACGACTCGTACCTACAAATCAAGCTCAAAGGAGCGCAGCAGAATATCAGGCTGAAGGATTACCAGTTCACAGATGAATTCATCTGCAAGCCGACCGCTGAAAAGGAGGCGTATATCAGGGCTGAGCGACAGCAAAAGCAATACCTGGTAGCCCAGGAGTCAAGACCCACAAAAGAAGAGCATGCGCGGTTGTTGGAAAAATGGGCGCAGCGCTCAAAAGAAATCAAATACCTGAACCCTAGCAATACATTTTTTAAAGAGACGTATAGCAAGCTGGCCGCGCCCGAAAAAATGCAAGTACTGGAAAAAATCGAAGCAGAACATTACAAACGACTGAAAGAAAATCATGGATATGAACGATCAACAGGAACCATCAGCGCCGGAGCTGGAGGACGAGATGCCCTCTCAAGAAGAGATGGAGTTCTACATGCTGTTAAGCGAAATCTCGCAGAAGCAAGTAGAAATTTCGCACATGTCGCAAACAATACAGGGCTTGATGCAGATGCCATCAGAAGGGCCGCTGAAAGTGCTGGAAAAACTGCTTATGCCGATGAACGCGCAGAGCGCGTTTCTCGCATCGTTAGTGCAGGGCGTGACCTCGGAATTCATGGAACTGAAAAAGGAGAATTAAATGCAGATCGACTACGCAACTATCATGCCGATATTAAGGCAAATCTCAGAGCAGCAGACCATGCATTTAGCCTGGTTGACGCAGATAGCGGAAGCATTTTCGCAGCCGCCCAAGCCGGTAGAGCCAACCTTGCTGACAATGCTTACTCCGATCGCATCGCAGCTTGGAGCAATGGAAGAATCAATTCAATCTACCTTAGAACATCAGACGAAATCAGAATAGCGGAAAAAGCCGGTACAGGAATCATCAAGGAGCCAGAAACTGTCATCAAGGCACTGACATTTTCGCAATCGTCATTCACACCACGCCAGCTTGAATCCTATCTGCTGAAAAATACAAGTGGCCCAGAGCAGTACGAAAATGCACTTGATGCTGTACTTAAATCGCCGGAACTGGTCACACAAAAAACTGACAAAGGCGACCGTTTCAGTAGTCAGGAAATTGTAAAGATCGAGCGCCAGCTGGTCGAAACAGTAGAGCGCCTTGCGAGAAGTAAAACCGCAGCGGTACCAGAATCTAAGCAGCAAGAAATCATCGACTCAAAGACCTTTAACGAGGGGCAGGAAGCCGCCTTTAAACTGCTTTGTAGCGACAAGCAAATTGCGGTGGTCAATGGCGCTGCCGGCACAGGAAAATCATATGTGCTGGGTGCCATGCGTGAAGCCTACGAAGACAAAGGATTTACAGTTTACGGCGCTATCCTGCAGGGCAAGACGGCTGAAGATTTAGAGCGTGATTCCGGCATACAGTCGCAAACGATGCATAGCTTCTTGTATGCACTCGATACCGGAAAAATCAAGCTCAATGAAAAATCGATTGTTGTCACAGACGAAGCCGGTATGGTCGGTTCTCGCCAGATGGAAAGGCTAGTAGATCATGTCGAAAAATCCGGCGCAAAACTGCGCCTGGTTGGCGATAAAAACCAGCTGGCCGCAGTCGAATACGGTAACGCTTTTGAAGAAATATCAAAGCGCAGTGAAGTCGCCAAGCTAACAGAAATCAAGCGTCAAAAGGAAGACTGGCAAGTTATGGCATCTGAGCAATTTGCCGATTTAAAAATTGCTGCAGGCCTGCAAGCATACAAAGAGCGCGGATACATCAAGGAACACGATACCCAACTTGAAGCGATGGCCGAGCTGGTGGACACATGGAACAAGACACGCATCGAGACACCAGACAAAAATCAAATCGTTCTAGTCGCTACCAACGAGGAAAGAAATCAGCTTAACAAGATCATGCGCGACCGTATCAAGGAAGAGGGCGGGTTAAGCGAAGAGTACAGCATCAAGACCGGTGAATTTACCAGCCTCAAAGCTGCGACCGGCGACAAAATGATGTTCACGGCACCAGACAAAGAGCTGGGAGTAAAAAACGGCACCATCGGAATTATTGAAGAAATCGACGCACACGGTACAAAAATACGGCTTGACGGTGATAGGGTCGTGACACTGGATAACAGCGTTGAAACATCGATTGACTACGCCTATGCGGTAACAGTTCACAAGTCCCAAGGTATGACC
>NZ_JAKZHX010000028.1 GCF_022568815.1 Undibacterium paludis
ACATCGCTGCGAATCGTTTTGTTCGTCAGCAGCAGAGAAACGAGATTATGAAGCACTTCTTTTTATCTGTCAACACCCTGTTTTCTTCTTTTCGTTTCGATCAACTTTTTATCATCGATCTGCACTACTTCAGGTTGTTTCCAAACCCAGGCTTTTCCGCGGCATTTCTTTCGCTCAAACCCTGTTTTGCTTCACTTTCTACTCCCGCTCTTCAGCGGGAGGCGAACTATAGCAAATCCTCGGCCTGTTTTGCAAGAGAAATTTTCTCTATGAGCCAAACTTTCAAAAAATGAATTACGCTTATATATGACATGAGCCTATGAGCAAACAAAAGCAAGCCTATGAATTATTCACTCTTTGAAGACGCCAGCGATATACAACCCTGGGCAGAAACTATCTGCGAAGGTGCGGTAATACTCAGGCACTTTTCAGTAAGCCACGAAATTGCATTGCTGGATGGCATACAACAAATATTAAACAAGCACCCTTTCCGGCAAATGCGCACTCCTAATGGCCACCGCATGTCCGTTGCAATGACTTGCTGCGGCGAGGTTGGCTGGGTGTCCGACAGTGACGGATATCGTTACAGCACTGATGACCCGGAAAATGGCGAACACTGGCCAGCCATGCCAGATAGTTTTTATTCACTTGCTGTGCAAGCGGCACAAGAGGCCGGCTTTTCTGGCTTCACACCAGATAGCTGTCTGATCAATCAATATCAGGTGGGTTCACGCCTCAGTCTTCACCAGGACAAGGATGAAAGGAAATTTGGCGCACCTATCGTATCTTTTTCGCTGGGCATACCAGCAATTTTTCTTTTTGGTGGCATGCAACGTAATGATGCCACCCAGCGCTATCATCTGGTCCATGGTGATGTTGTAGTCTGGGGCGGCCCAGCCAGGTTGCGTTACCATGGTATAGCACCCATCAAGGAAGCAGCACACCCACTATTGGGCGCACAAAGAGTTAATCTGACGTTTCGTCAGGCTATGTAAATAGAGCAATGCTCAATGCTCAATGCTTTATCCCGCAATCAAATAACAAGACAAATAATTCCGTATGCCATTTTCGCTAGACAATCTCTTAGTTATAGGCATTTCTTCCCGCGCCCTGTTTGATCTGGAAGCGGAAGAAACTATTTTTCAGGAACAAGGCCTGGATGCCTATCGCCAGCACCAGCTCAAAGAAGAAAACAGCGTACTGAAACCAGGGGCAGCTTTCGCCTTGGTCAAAGCCCTGCTGAAACTCAATGAACTGACACCCGGCCACAGACTGGTGGAAGTAGTCATCATGTCGCGCAATTCGTCTGAGACTTCCTTGCGGATATTCAATTCCATCGCTCACTATGGTCTGGATATAACACGTGCCGCTCTGTCCGGCGGCTCACCATTGGCGCCCTACTTGCTGGCTTTCAATGTCAGTCTGTTTTTGTCCCTGCATGAAGATGATGTGCAAGCCGCCATCAACTCTGGCGTTGCCTCTGCAATGCTTTATCGCTTGCCAGAAAATGCTGCAGACCCGGAACAAATTCGCATTGCCTTTGATGGCGATGCCGTTATCTTCTCGGATGAGTCTGAACGCATTTATCAGGAACAAGGAGTCGAAGCCTTTGAACTGCACGAGAGAGAAAATGCTTTGAAACCCCTGCCAGAAGGGCCATTCGCCAGATTGCTGCTGGCCTTATCGTATTTGCAGAATAATTTTAAAACGCCAGATGGCCGAGCCTTCCCATTGCGCACTGCATTGGTAACCGCGCGAGCATCACCGGCACATGAACGTGTGATACGTACACTACGCGCCTGGAATATCGCAATAGACGAAACCTTCTTTATGGGTGGAGTCAACAAGTCCGCAGTGTTGGCGGCATTCAAACCACATATGTTTTTTGATGATCAGCATGGCCACTGCCTGCACGCATCGAATGTCGTACCGACCGGCCGCGTACCAGTAAAACAAGCGAGTTAAGAAATGCAAAAATGAAAAAGCCAGCCCTCACAATCAGGCTGGCTTTCTTACATCTGATAGAAGACTAGCGTTGCGCTACCGCATCCACGACACACAAAGCTGTCATATTAACGATACGGCGCACAGTTGCAGATGGCGTCAGGATGTGTACAGGCTTGGCGCAACCCAACAGGATTGGGCCGATTGCCACGTTATTACCGGCTGTTGTCTTCAACAGGTTATATGCAATATTGGCGGCGTCAATATTTGGCATCACCAGCAAATTGGCATCACTCTTCAATGAGGAGTCAGGCATCATTTTCCTGCGATAGCTGGTATCAAGTGCCGTATCGCCATGCATTTCACCATCTACCTCAAGATCTGGCGCATCACGCTGGATAATGGCCAATGCTGCACGCATTTTTTGTGCAGATTCGCTATTGCTGGAACCAAAATTTGAGTGAGACAGCAAGGCAGCCTTGGGCAGGATGCCAAAGCGGCGCATTTCTTCTGCTGCCAGGATGGTGATTTCAGCAATTTGCTCAGCTGTAGGATTTTCGTTGACATGCGTGTCCACCAGCACAAGTTGACGATCTGGAAGAACCAATCCATTCATGGCGGCATAAACGTTTACGCCTTCACGCTTGCCTAATACCTGGTTGATATAGTTGAGATGCAAACCGGTCGTGCCAAATGTTCCGCAGATCATGCCATCAGCGTCCCCCTTATGGATCATCATGGCGCCAATCAGGGAGTGGCGGCGGCGCATTTCCAGTTTGGCGTACTGTTCAGTAACACCCTTGCGACAAGTCATCTGGTGATAAGTCTGCCAGTAATCGCGATAACGCTCATCCTGCTCAGGGTTGATGACTTCGAAATCAACACCAGCCTTGATACGCAGGCCAAATTTTTCCACACGCTGGTCAAGAATGTGCGGACGTCCCACCAGGATAGGAGTCGCCAGCTTTTCGTCCACGATAACCTGCACTGCACGCAAGATTTTTTCTTCTTCGCCCTCGGCGAAGACAATACGCTTGCGATCAGCGGGCGCTTTTTTGGCGATCTGGAACAGCGGCTTCATGAACGTGCCGCTGTGATAGACAAATTGCTGGAGTTTTTCTACATACGCCTGCATGTCCTTGATGGGACGAGCTGCCACACCACACTCTTCTGCGGCCCTGGCAACTGCAGGTGCGATCTTGATCATCAGGCGTGGATCAAAAGGCTTGGGGATCAGATATTCTGGGCCAAAAGACAGATTGCTGATGCCGTAGGCTGACGCCACGATGTCAGACTGTTCTGCCTGAGCCAGTTCTGCAATCGCATGAACAACAGCAATTTCCATCTCACGCGTGATGGTCGTTGCGCCGCAATCGAGCGCGCCACGGAAAATGTAAGGGAAGCACAATACATTATTGACCTGGTTAGGGAAATCTGAACGACCGGTCGCCATGATCGCGTCATTACGAACAGCCTTGACTTCATCAGGCAAAATTTCTGGCGTAGGATTTGCCAAAGCCAGGATCAAAGGATTAGGAGCCATCAGCTTGACCATATCCTGTTTCAATACGCCGGCAGCAGACAAACCGAGGAAAATATCTGCATCAGGAATGACGTCGCGCAGGCTGCGGGCTGCCGTTTCTTGCGCAAAACGCTCTTTGTCCGGGTCCATCAATTCGACACGGCCTTTGTAGACCACGCCTGCCAGATCAGTCACAAAAATATTTTCCAGCGGGAAGCCCAAATCAACGATCAAATCCAGGCAAGCCAGGGCAGCCGCACCAGCACCGGAGACAACCAGCTTGGTATTCTTGATGGTCTTACCGACCACCTTCAAACCATTGAGTATGGCAGCACCAACAATAATGGCCGTACCGTGCTGGTCATCATGAAAGACCGGTATCTTCATGCGCTCACGCAGTTTGCGCTCTATATAGAAGCATTCTGGCGCCTTGATGTCTTCCAAGTTGATGCCGCCAAAAGTAGGCTCAAGCGAGGCGATGATGTCAACCAGCTTGTCAGGATCAGCCTCATTGATTTCTATGTCAAATACATCAATACCGGCAAACTTTTTGAACAATACGCCCTTGCCTTCCATCACAGGCTTGGAAGCCAGCGGGCCAATATTGCCCAGACCCAGCACCGCCGTGCCGTTGGTGATCACACCAACCAGATTGCCACGTGCCGTGTATTTGAAAGCTGCAGTCGGGTCGGCGACGATTTCTTCGCAAGGCGCCGCTACACCGGGGGAATAAGCCAGGGCCAGATCACGCTGATTCGTCAATTGTTTGGTGGGGGTAACACTGATTTTACCCGGCGTCGGACACTCATGATATTCCAGCGCCGCCTGACGCAATTGTTGACGTATTTGCTCTTTTTGATCTGACGAATCCATAGGGTCGGCCTTCTTTCTATTTTTGCTTACGGAAATCTTACTAGTGGTCTGTGATTCTAGCAGAGGGAACCCTCTAACTTTATACGTATTTGTACGACTCTTATGCTTTTGATGCATAACCAAATGCAATTTATTCTGCTAGACAAGTTTAAATAGCCAATAGCTATCAACTTAATAGAATCAATTATCTTTCAAAATCAATTATTAATATCTATCATTGCATTCACTTTGATAGCAAATGCAATCAGACAACCCAAGGAGAAGAATATGAGCACCCCAACCCAGGCATCTGTCACCATACAAAATCTTGAGTCCGCCTTCGCCGGTGAATCGATGGCTCACATCAAGTATCGCTACTTCGCCAGACTGGCCCGTGCGGCTGGGGCAATCGACATAGCGGAAGCCTTTGAAGCAACGGCAGAACAGGAAGTCATGCATGCCTTTGGTCATCTTGACTTGTTATATCCCAAAAACCAGTTGACGCCACAGCGCGCCCTGGAGATAGCCATAGAAGGTGAAACTTATGAATACACAGAAATGTATCCAAAATTCCGCCACCTCGCCGTGGAAGAAGGCAATTACGCGGCTGTCGCTGAATATGATGAGCAAATCGCCGAATCTAAAGAACACGCTGAAAACTTTATGCGGACTTTAGAAATCGCAGCCAAACGCTTTGCCGCACTGGCCAAGGTGGAAGAGCGCCACGCCAACCACTATCGCGCCGTACTGGAAGCCAACCAGACCTGAATGGCCGGACATGACAGCACATTTCACTTATCAAAACGAGGCAAATATGAAAACTTATCAATGCATAGTATGCGGCTTTATTTACGATGAATCACTGGGCCTGCCAGAGGAAGGTATCGCCGCAGGCACGCGCTGGGACGACATTCCGGCCGACTGGGCATGCCCGGACTGTGGCGTCGCCAAAGCTGATTTCGATATGATAGAAATCTGAAAGTACAACATGAAACCTGTCGCCATTATAGGAAGCGGACTGGCTGGCTACACAGTCGCCAGGGAATTTCGCAAGCTCGATAAAACCACGGCACTCTTGATCATCACCAATGATGACGGCGGGTTTTATTCCAAGCCCATGCTGTCAAATGCCTTTGCCCTTGGCAAGCAAGCACAGCAATTACAGAGCAAAACCGTGGAACAGATGGCGGCAGAACTCAATGCCACCATCCTGACCAGGGTTCAGGTCAGTAGCATCGACACCAATGCCAAAACGTTGCAATCCTCCATGGGTGAATTTGAGTATAGGCAACTGGTATTGGCTCTGGGTGCGCAGCCAATACGACTATCAATGGACGGTGACGCCGCCCAGCAGGTCTTGTCTGTCAACAATCTGGACGACTATGCGTTGCTACGCCAGAAACTGGAGTTGGCCGGCGACCATGCACGTGTCTGCATACTGGGAGCAGGCCTGATTGGCTGCGAATTCAGCGATGACCTGACCTCAGCAGGACACCAGGTTCATCTGATCGACCCCAATCACTTACCTCTGGCTGCAATCGCGCCGACAGCAGTTTCACAAGGTCTGTACGACGCATTGACCGCAAAAGGTGTAACTTTAAAACTTGGTACCAGCGCTACCCATATACAACAGCAGCAAGACTCGGGAATGCTGGTGACCCTGGCCAGCGGTGAACAGATTATTGCTGATGTCATTTTGTCAGCCGTAGGCTTAAGGGCCAATATAAACCTGGCACAAGCAGCCAATCTGCGCACAGATCGCGGCATCCTGGTCGATGAATATGGTGTAACCAGCGCCAGCGATGTATATGCCCTTGGGGATTGTGCACAATACCGTCTGGCAGATGGTCATCACACGCTGATGCCCTATGTCGCTCCCGTCATGGCCGCCGCCCGGGCAATCGCCCTTGGACTGACGGGCCAGGCAACAGCAATCGACATGAAACCGGCAGCAGTACTGGTGAAGACGCCAAGCTATCCTGTGGCGCTCATGCCACCAGCTACCAGCTACCAGCGCCAGTAAAGCAGGCAGGTGGGAATCTGAACAGAATGAAGGCATCACCACCAGTCGTTTTTTTGATGATAAAAATATCATGCGTGGATTTGCCCTGGCGCCACAAGACGCAAAATCAAGAAACGCCCTGATCAGCGAATATATGCAGGCCCAAACCACCGCAGCCTGAACAGCAAATATCGTGCAGAATATTGAAAGCCGGTTGAAACACTGGCTTCATTCGGTACAATGCGCGCATGCTTACCGAATTTGACCTGATCAAGCGCTATTTTGCGCAACACAGCATCCAAGACAGCCGCATAGCTCTGGGCATAGGCGATGATTGCGCCCTGCTCAATCCAAGTGCCGGCATGCAAATGGCCATTTCCAGCGACATGCTGGTATCGGGCCGCCATTTTTTCCCTGATGCAGACCCATTCATGCTTGGCCATAAGTGCCTGGCTGTCAATTTATCCGATCTGGCGGCGATGGGGGCAAAGCCATTGGCTTTTACCTTGGCTTTGTCACTGCCGCAAGCCGATCCCGCCTGGCTGTCCGAATTTTCACGCGGCTTGCTGGCCCTGGCTGATCAGCACCACTGTCATTTGATTGGCGGTGACACAACCAAGGGGCCATTGAATATCTGCATCACGATTTTTGGTGAGCTGCCGCCAGGCAGTGCCTTGCGCAGGGATGCTGCCAAGGCCGGCGACGACATCTGGGTGTCCGGCGACCTTGGCGATGCCAGGCTGGCGCTGGCGGGTTACTGGAAAGAAGTGGCACTTGATGAAGCTGCCCACCGGCTAGCCGCAACCCGCATGCATCAACCGACACCACGTGTCGCTCTTGGCATGGCCTTGCGTGGCATTGCCCATGCTGCACTCGATATTTCAGACGGGCTTGCGGGTGACCTTGGGCATATACTGGACAGGTCCGGTGTAGGCGCCAGCTTGATGCTGGATCAACTGCCCGCCGGCCCGGTATTGCAAACACAGCCGCTTGATTTGCGCAGACAATTTACCCTGAATGGTGGCGACGACTATGAACTCTGTTTCACAGCCCCAGCCAGCAACAGGCAGCAAGTCATCACTGCCGCCGCTCTTGTCCGGACCAGCATCACACGCATAGGCTGCATAGAAAAAAATCCAGGATTACGCTTGCTTGATAATCAGGGCAATAACGTAAATCTTGCCTATCAATCATTTGATCACTTCGTCAATCCATGACTACTTTGGAACAAGGGCAAACTGCCATGATCAACAAACCGGGCTGGCGCTTCATGCTTGGACACCCCGCCCATATCCTGGCGCAGGGGTTTGGCAGCGGCCTGTCACCCATCATGCCGGGCACTTCGGGTACCTTGTTTGCCTGGCTCAGCTTTGTGATGTTTTCCAGCCGCTGGCCGGATATTTTCAACAGCGCCAACTGGGCCATCGTCATCGTGGCGGGATTTTTTATCGGCATCTGGGCTTGCAAGGTCACTGGCAAAAACCTTGGCGTGGCGGATCATGGCAGTATGGTCTGGGACGAAATCATTGCCTTCTGGCTGGTCTTGTTACTGATCACACCTGCCAGCTGGCAAACCCAGACCTGGGCATTTTTGGGCTTCCGCTTTTTTGACATGGTCAAACCACCGCCGATTGGTTATTTCGACCACCGCTTCAAAGGTGGTTTTGGTGTCATGTGGGATGATATCGTTGCCGCCTTCTTTTGCCTGCTCTGCTTTGCCCTGGTTCGCGTTATCTGACAACAAAAATGGCTGCAACTGACAACAGTTAGCGGCCATTTTTCATCAGCTTGCACGATTATTCATCCTTGACGCCATCGATACCAAGTTCCTGTATCTTGCGGGTAATCGTATTGCGTCCTATGCCCAGGCGTATCGCCGCATCATTCTTGCGGCCATGCGTGTGACGTAATGCAGCCTTGATGACGACAGACTCAAAACTGCGGCCCAATTTATCGATCACTTCTGACTGCCCTTCTGCCAGCATCGCAGTAGCTTCTGCTTCGAGCAGGCTGATCCAGCTTTCACCGCTACGGTAGGCAGGTTTTTCCAGGTAGGTGCTGCCATTTGCCTGCGATGAAGCAGGCGTCATATACTCGCTGACCCTGACCTGGGATTCACTACCATGACCACCGGCAGGTAGTGCCGAACTCAAGGTGCCGGTCGGCACCAGATCCTGCGGCAAGTCAGGAACCTCTACAGTCTGGCCCGGTGCCATCACAGTGATCCAGTTGCACAGGTTTTCCAGTTGCCGGACATTGCCGGGAAAATCCAGGCTCGATAAAAACTGCAAGGCCGGTTCGGACATACGTTTGACATCAACCCCCAATTGCTTCGCACTTTGGGTCAGGAAGTATTTGGTCAGCAGGGGAATATCTTCACGACGCTCACGCAGGCTGGGCAGTCGCAGGCGTATCACGTTGAGACGGTGATACAAGTCCTCACGAAACAAACCTTCCCTGACCCGTGTTTCCAGATTCTGGTGGGTGGCGGCAATAACCCTGACATTGGCCTTCATCGGTTGATGCCCGCCAACACGGTAGAAATGCCCATCTGACAAAACCCGCAGCAAACGGGTCTGCAAATCAAATGGCATGTCACCAATTTCATCCAGGAACAGCGTGCCGCCTTCGGCCTGCTCGAAGCGGCCGCGTCTTGTCGTTTGCGCACCGGTAAAGGCGCCGCGCTCATGACCGAATAATTCAGACTCCAGCAAATCCTTGGGGATGGCTGCCGTATTGAGTGCAATGAAAGGTTGCGAAGCACGCGGGCTATGCTTGTGCAAAGCACGCGCCACCAATTCTTTGCCACTACCGGATTCACCCGTAATCAATACCGTCACGTTCGACTGTGACAAGCGGCCGATGGCGCGAAACACATCCTGCATGGCTGGCGCCTGACCCAGTATTTCCGGCGTCTCTGAAATACTCTGCTCTACACTGGATTCACGCAGGCTTTCATCGAGCGCGCGACGTATCAGCTCAACTGCTTTATCCAGATCAAAGGGCTTGGCCAGGTATTCAAAAGCTCCGCCCTGAAAAGCGGCCACCGCAGATTCCAGGTCAGAAAATGCCGTCATGATGATCACCGGCAGACCAGGATACTTGGCTTTCACTGTTTGCAATAATTCCAGGCCCGACGCGCCATGCATGCGTATATCAGAAACCAGTACCTGCGGCGTATCGCTTTGCAAGGCGTTCATGGCATCTCTTGCATTGGTGAAGCTGCGCGTCGCCAGGTTTTCTCTCGCCAGTGCTTTCTCAAGCACCCAGCGAATTGAATCGTCGTCGTCCACTATCCAGATTGGTTTCATATTCTCGTTCTGCAGTCTGTGTTAAGCATATCGATAGAAGGAGCACTTTTGGTGCAGCCACTTTTCAGCAACCTTATTTCAAGGTAGCGGTATCAGTATCCGGAAATCCGTGCACCCAGGCCGGCTTTCACATTCGATGACTCCCATATGCTGCTCAACGAAAGTTTGCGCCAGCGTCAACCCAAGTCCGCTACCACCTTCCTTGCCCGACACCAGCGGGTAAAAAATCCGGTTGCGAATCTCGGGCGGGATTCCCGGACCGTTATCAATGATATGCAAATCTAATGCCAGCCTGTAGCGCACCTTGGCCAGAGTAATCTGCCGCACCACACGTGACTTGAAAGTCAGCACTGCATCGCCCTGCCTGATTCTCTCGTTGAGGGCTTGCGCTGCATTGTGGGCGATGTTCAATACTGTCTGTATCAATTGTTCTTTGTCACCACGGAATTCAGGTATCGACAAATCATAGTCGCGCTTGATCATCAGCCCCTGTGGAAACTCCGCCACGATCAGACTCCGCACACGCTCGCAGACTTCATGAATATTCACGTCACCAACGATGTGCGGCAGGCGATGTGGCGCCAGTAAGCGATCTACCAGGGTCTGCAGGCGATCGGCCTCTTTGATGATGACCTGGGTATATTCGCGAAATTCACGCAGATGTCTTTCTGGCAGCTCCAGCTCCAGCAATTGTGCCGCGCCACGTATGCCGCCCAAGGGGTTCTTGATTTCATGCGCAAGGTTGCGAATGAGTTCTTTATTGGCCTTGCTCTGGTCGAGCATGCGTTCTTCCCGGTCCAGCTTGAGTTGCTGCACATTCTCACGCAATTCGATCAGTACAGGCGTATCGGGATTATCAAGCGCCGTAACGATGCTATGCACGTGCAAAGGTTCGCGCCCTGCCCGCTCCAATGTCAGATCCTGACGCTTGTCAGCAAACTGGTGCGCCACGGCCTGATGGAAGACGTCGATCAAGTCCTGTCCGTTCAGAAACAGGTCAGTCAACTTCAGATGGGTCAGCGACTTGAAGGAACTATCCAGCAGATTCTCTGCCGCAGCATTGGCAAACAAGATGCTGCCTTCTGCATCGAGTACGATGACTGCCGATGTCAGCAAGTCCAGTCCAGCGAAGGAAGTAAGTGGAGTATTCAAAAGATATCCATAAAAAAAGCCACAAAAAAAAGGCCGCACTAAGCGACCTTTACGCAAGCATCATGCCCGGATCAGGCTTTCACCCTTTCACATTAGCAATTTATTTTGCATTGGCAATTTCACGTTTTAGTGCTTCTATGTTTTTTTCGGTGCGCGCAATATCATCTTTCATCAAATTGGTGCGTTCCTGGTATTTGGCGAAATTTCTTTCATTACCCTGGCGCTCCGGCTCACCATTATTGTAATCTTTCTTCAAACCCGCGAGCTTTTGTTCTTCATTTTTCAATTCTTCCTGCAAGATCAGCTTGCGATCGGAATCCCTGGCTTTTTGCGTACCTTCATCCACTTTAGGGAAATCATTCGGGCTGCTGGCAGGTTTGCCCTGCGGTTTTTTACCGGCCGCAGGAATGGCAGGAGACGGCACTAC
The DNA here is from genome assembly GCF_022568815.1 of Undibacterium paludis. GTDB lineage: Bacteria > Pseudomonadota > Gammaproteobacteria > Burkholderiales > Burkholderiaceae_D > Undibacterium. The sequence continues at coordinate 11,211 of NZ_JAKZHX010000028.1, forward strand.
TGTAATATCCTGCAAGTCCATTTTCTTGCAACCTTTCCCTCCGCCCTTGTTTTGATATAACTTCTTGCCATTTTCATCAATGCACACATACACGTCCCCCTGTGCATGGGCGAATGCTTGCACGCCAATAAAAAGTATCAATCCTGACAATAGTCGATTCATAGTAAAGCAATAATCAATAACAGGCTTGTAGTGTATGCGATGCAGCTCTGCAACACAAATGCGAAAAAATTAGCATTTGTAACAAAAAAAGCGGGGTTGCCCCCGCTTTTTTGCATTTCCAGCTGCTTTTTCAGTAATCCATTCAACAGTTTACAGAGAGTAATACATGTCGAATTCAACAGGATGAGTTGTCATGCGGAAGCGTTGTACTTCTTGCATTTTCAAATCAATGTAAGCATCGATCATGCTGTCGCTGAATACACCACCGCGTGTCAGGAACTCACGGTCTTTGTTCAATGCATCCAGTGCTTCTTCCAGAGAAGCGCACACTGTTGGGATCAATGCGTCTTCTTCTGGTGGCAAATGATACAGATCTTTGCTGGCTGCTTCGCCAGGGTGGATCTTGTTCTGGACACCGTCCAGACCTGCCATCATCAGTGCAGAGAAGCACAGGTATGGGTTAGCCAGTGGATCAGGGAAACGTGTTTCAATACGGCGGCCTTTTGGATTGGCGACGTAAGGAATACGGATGGAAGCAGAACGGTTACGTGCAGAGTAAGCCAGTTTCACTGGAGCTTCATACCCTGGAACCAGACGCTTGTATGAGTTGGTGCCTGGGTTAGTGATCGCATTGAGTGCTTTGGCATGCTTGATGATACCGCCGATGTAGTACAGGGCGAAATCAGACAAGCCGGCATAGCCGTCACCAGCAAACAGGTTTTTACCGTCTTTCCAGATGGATTGATGTACGTGCATGCCAGAACCGTTGTCGCCAACGATAGGCTTAGGCATGAAAGTCGCTGTCTTGCCATAGGTATGGGCAACATTCCAGACCACGTATTTCAGGTTTTGCGTCCAGTCAGCGCGCTCTACCAGAGTAGAGAATTTGGTGCCGATTTCGTTCTGGCCAGCGCCGGCCACTTCATGGTGATGTACTTCAACCGGGATGCCCAGGGATTCCAGGATCAGGCACATTTCAGAACGCATGTCCTGGAAGCTGTCGACTGGAGGAACAGGGAAATAACCACCTTTGACGCTAGGACGATGACCAGTGTTGCCGCCTTCCAGTTTTTCGCCTGTAGTCCAGGAAGCTTCATCAGAATCAATCTTGACGAAGCAGCCAGACATGTCCACTTTCCAGCGTACGCTGTCGAAAATGAAGAATTCTGGCTCTGGACCAAAGTAAGCGGTGTCGCCAATACCAGAAGATTTCAGGTAGGCTTCAGCACGTTTCGCGATGGAACGTGGGTCGCGGTCATAGCCTTTACCATCAGATGGTTCGATCACGTCACATTGCATGAACAATGTGGTTTCTTCAAAGAATGGATCGATATTGGCAGTATTAGGATCAGGCATCAGCAACATGTCAGATGCTTCAATACCTTTCCAGCCAGCGATGGACGAGCCGTCAAATGCGTGGCCAGATTCGAATTTATCGATGTCGAACTGGGAAATTGGAACAGTCACGTGCTGTTCTTTGCCTCGGGTATCAGCAAAGCGAAAATCAACGAACTTGACTTCGTTATCTTTCGCCATTTTCAAGACTTCTGCGGCTGTCATTGCCATGTGAAACTCCTCTGAGAGCTAAAAATAAATTCGGAAATTGCTGAGCCCTGCGCCTGCCAGTTTTGTGCAATCTCGCGCAATAGACAAACCAGCACTTATCTACAGCAATTTCACCCGGCGGCTAAACTCAATAGAAGATGATAGCAGAAACCATGCCATCATCCAGATCAGTCATATATAAATACCAAATCTGTTAAATGCTTGTTTTTGTGGCGTTTTCCCAAGCAAGTCCTCAACAGGGCTGTACAATATCGCACAACAAAAAGCACCAAAATAGAGCATGCATGAATTAATGCACCATTTTAGATCATTTATGCTGATAGATCACAATATTGCATTGTTTTGGTGCATGGCCAACAGAATAGCTCATTGACAAGTAGATAGCCACATTCATTACACACTTTTCACCGCCGGGTAATGTCGGATCAATAATATTGATACAAATCAATTTCTGATTATATATATCTGATTGGCTGCGACTCTAAATTAGACTGTCAGCAACTTTCCCGGGCTGTATTACTTCTCCCGACAATTCTTGATTTATTATGCCGCGCCATCCTTACTTGCGTAAGCCCTTCCTGTTTGCCGCACTGACTTTTACCCTATCCATACTGGTAGGTAGCGCCATTATTCACAAATTGAATGAAAGCGCAGACAAGGAAGACCATTTGCTTGCTTACGATCTGGCACGCACCCAGGCAAATGTCTTGCAAACCAATATGCACAAGGCCCTGTCCGCCACTTATGCCCTGGCTGCAATGGTGGCAGACAGCAATGGCAGGGTAAGGCATTTCGGGCGCTTTGCCGACAAGATCCTGCAATATCACCCGCAAATTACCGCTCTTTATCTGGCGCCTGACGGGATCACTAGCGATGTCGCCCCCACGGACTGGCGGGCCGACGGGATAGGTATCGATTTGCTGACAGACCCCATACGCAAGACTGAGGCACAGCTTGCACGCGACAGTCATCAGTTGACGCTGGCCGGGCCACTGCCGCTTACGCATGGCGGCACCGGTATCGTCGCGCGCCTGCCCGTTTATCTGGAAGACCTCATTGATGCCAACAAAGAAGCAGAGTTCTGGGGATTGATTTCTGCTGTCATTGACTTGAAAGCCGTATTGGCAGATGCCGGCCTGGCCAAACTGATCTCACGCGGCTATGACTATGAGTTGTGGCATATCAATGCCAACACCCATCTTAAACAGGTAATAGAAAAGTCACCTGACTTCAAACCCGGACAAAACATCAGCTATATCATCAAATTACCCAATGCAGAGTGGACGCTGGAACTGGCACCAAGACAAGCCATCGTATCAAGCATGCGACCACTCGTGAATTACACGATAGGCCTATTATTCAGCTTCATGCTGGCTTACCTGGTAAAGCTCTTGCTGGAGGCGCGCGGACAAAGAAGAAGTCTCAGGAAAATCATCAACAGCAGGACAGCAGAACTGGCGCAGCGCGAAACCGATTTGCGTCGCGCCCAGCGCATTTCAAAAACGGGCAACTGGAGCATTGGAGAGCACACTCAGGCATGGCGCTACTCTGACGAAGCATGCCGCATTTTAGGCTACACCCCCGGCGATCAGATTGATTGCATGAGTCTGATGCAAAGAATACATCCAGATGACATCCCGGAAGTCAGGCACTTCTGGAACAAAGTGCAAAGCGGCGAAGATGCTGCAATTGAACACCGCATCATCCTGAACGGAGAAGTCCGCTGGCTGCACTCACAATATGAAGCCCAGAGTGCCCGGCACATGGGCACAGTACAGGACATTACCGAACGCAAGCGGGTCGAAGAAGACTTGCGCATCGCAGCCATTGCCTTTGAGGGGCAGGAAGGCATGGTCATCACTGATGAGCATCGCACCATACTGCGTGTCAATCACGCTTTTACCCGCATTACTGGCTATAGTCGTGAAGAGGCATTAGGCAAACAGACCAGCTTATTGAAATCAGGCCTGCATGGCGCCAGCTATTATGAAGACATGGGCAAGCAACTGGAAGCCAACGCCTACTGGCAAGGAGAAATCTGGAATCGCCGGAAAAATGGTGAAGTCTATCCTGAATGGCTGACCATCACTGCCGTAAAAGCCCCGAACGGCAAGGTCGTCAACTATGTTGCCACCATGCTTGACATCACCCAGAGAAAAGCCACCGAAGCAAAACTCGAACACCTGGCCTATCACGATCCCCTGACGGGCCTTGCGAATCGCCGTCTGCTGATAGACCGCCTGCAGCACAGCCTGCTGGCAAAGAGTCGCTCCAATATGTATGGTGCTGTCCTGTTTCTGGATCTGGATAATTTCAAGACCATCAATGACAGCAGCGGTCATGGCAAGGGTGACATGCTACTGCAAGTGGTCGCCAAACGACTGGCGCACAGCATACGCAAGGGTGACACACTGGCCAGATACGGAGGTGATGAATTTGTCCTGCTACTGGAAGAACTGAGTGACAACATCAGGGAAACCGCCATAGAAGCACGTCTTATCACCAGCAAAATCCTTGCAGACCTTGGAGTCCCGTATGACCTTGACCATTTCGAATGTCACAGCAGCGCCAGCATAGGCGTTACCCTGTTTGACAAACAGAGCACATCAGCTGAAGAGTTATTGCAGCAAGTTGAAGTTGCCATGTATGAGGCCAAGTCCGGCGGTGGCAATGGCTTCCGCTTTTTCGACAAAGACATGCTCGATATCGTCAATACCCGTGCCGCAATGGAAGCAGATATGCGCCAGGGCTTGCTACAGGAACAATTCGTCCTGTATTACCAGCCCCAGGTCAGCAATACCGGCATGGTTACCGGCGCGGAGGCGCTGGTGCGCTGGATGCATCCTCAAAGAGGCCTGGTGCCACCGTCCGAGTTTATTCCGCTGGCAGAAGAGTCTGGTCTCATATTGAGCCTGGGTGCCTGGATACTCAGCACAGCCTGCGCCAAACTGGCTGAATGGCAAAATACTGCCCATCAACAACACATGACATTGGCAGTCAATGTCAGCGCCCGCCAGTTCAGGCAAAGCGACTTTGTCACCCAGGTATTGGATAACATCGCCAGTCATCATATTGATGCCCGCAAACTCAAACTGGAGCTGACCGAAAGTCTGCTCGTCGACAATGTAGAAGACACCATAGGCAAGATGAACCAGCTAAAAGCCCTGGGCGTGGGATTTTCGCTTGATGATTTTGGCACTGGTTACTCGTCCCTGTCCTACCTGAAGCGCCTGCCCCTGGACCAACTCAAGATAGACCAGTCTTTTGTACGCGATATTCTGAACAATAACAATGATGCCGTCATTACCAAAACCATCATCGCACTTGGCCAGAGCCTGGGCCTGGCCGTCATTGCAGAAGGTGTGGAAACCGCCGCACAACGTGATTTTCTGTATCAGCAAGGTTGTCTCGCCTATCAAGGTTACCTGTATGGCAAACCCAGCGCCAATTTGATATAAACTAGTCAAGAACGACACATCATCAACGAAAGGAGAATACATGTCTGCAGAAACCACGCTTCAACTGGCACGTCAGCGCGGCCTGGACCTGGCACTGAATTTTGCCGGCGCAGTCACGGCGCAAGAAGCCTACGACTTGTTGCAGAACGACAGCAAGATCCTGCTCGTCGATGTGCGCACCAATGCAGAACGCGACTGGGTAGGCAGGGTCAGCATCAATGCGGCGCAACACCTGGCTGTGCAATGGAGTCTCTACCCTGGCGGCGCACCCAACCCGGAGTTCATGACCCAGCTACAAGCCTGCGCCCCTGACAAGCAAAGCACCATTCTCTTCCTCTGCCGTTCCGGCGTGCGCTCAAGGCATGGCGCCAAGCTGGCGACAGAAAATGGCTACCTTCATTGTTACGACATACTCCAGGGTTTTGAAGGTGACAAAGACGAAGCAGGTCACCGGAAAACAGTAGGCGGCTGGTGCCACGCCGGCCTGCCATGGCTGGGCGCCTGATAGAGATTTGAACCGATATTGAAAGTGCAATTTTGAAAAAACAAGAAAAAGCTTCCAAATCAAAGATTCCTTTGCTAGAATAGCGGACTTCGCTGTTACGGCAAATAAGAGCGAAGTTAGCAGGAGAGGTGGATGAGTGGTTTAAGTCACACGCCTGGAAAGCGTGCGTAGGTTAATCCCTACCGGGGGTTCGAATCCCCCCTTCTCCGCCAGAACATATAAAAAGCCCCCTGACAATCAGGGGGCTTTTTATTTTTGCGGAGCCGTTATAAAAGTAAAGTCATGGGCGTGCAATCCGGCCGCCGTGCAGCGGCGGATTGAAATAATTGTGGCGGACATTGACCTTCAACTGACCCAGCACATTCACCGCCTGCGCGCAGCACTTCATCGGCAAAGATATTGATAATGTAATCGGCAAGCATGACTTCGTCACTAGCTTCCGCCAGTGTCTTGCCTTCTTCTCGCGCCAATAGATCCATCAGCTCCAGCCGTCGAGCGATGATTTCGCTGCCAGCAGCGCCAGGCAACAGACCAGCCTGGCAGCGCGGCATGCGCGACTGCAATTGCCTGTCGCACCTGTTTCAGGTCAGCGCGTGCATAATGATCGATCACATCACGCCTGCCTGAAGGGATAATATTATCGGATGCCCCCCAAGCCATTCGCAGGCAGTGTAGTTGCGATACATGATGCTTGGTGCCTGCTGATTGCAATTTAGTCGCGGGGTTTTGGGGCTTCCGGGTAAATACCACGGACTCTGGCAAACAGACGGGTGAGTCCTAACAAGGCATCAATATTGGGCGTGGCTACACCGACGCGTTGCCCCATTTCCCGCACGGCAGAGACAATGCTGTCCAATTCGATGGGTCTTCCGGCTTCCACATCCTGCAACATTGAACTTTTGAATGCACCTAGCTTACGCGTGACGACATGTCGGTCTTCCGGAGTTTGCGTCACTTCGCAACCGATCCGTCCGCCGATAGTCGCTGCCTCACGCATGGCAACAGAGCAGAAATTGCGCACCAGCATATCGTCCAGCAAACGATCCATCGTGGCGCCGGTGATCGCTGACACCGGGTTCATTGTCAGGTTGCCCCACAGCTTGTACCAGATGTCATTGCGAATGCCAGGTGAGAGTGTGACATCGAATCCAGCCTGCGTGAACAAATCACCGATGCGCTTGACGCGTGCTGATATTCCGCCCTCAGGTTCGCCAATGATCAATCCCTGTCCCATCTTGTGATTGACCAAACCCGGTTCAGGTGTAAAAGTGCTGGCATGCACGACACAGCCGACCACTCTGTCTTGCGTAATCGCGGCACCAATACTCCCACCCGGATCGACGCTTTCCAGCGGCCCATCACCCAAGGCTGCAATACCTTGACCAAACCACCATGGCACGCCGTTCATGGCCGGCAACACAATACTGTCCGGGCCAAGCAAGGGGGCAATATTTCGTGCCACGTCAAGAAGTGCCGGCCCTTTGACTGCGATGATCACAAGATCCTGCACACCTAGTTCAACTGGGTTGGCCGATACCGTGACCGGCACCTGCAACAGGGACTCGCCCTGTTGCAAGCGCCAGCCATGCGCCTGCAGTGCATTCAGCGTTGCACCACGTGCCACGGCGCTGACCTGGCAGGCGCCTGAAACAGCCAACCTGGCGCCGATGAATCCACCGATTGCGCCGGCGCCGACAATACAAACTTTCATTACTGCTCTCCCTTCGTGGCTGTTCTGTAATTCTGCTTAAAACGTTCTGGAACCCGTTCATCAAAACCAAAGGCAACGCGTCGCACCTCAGGGCTGTCTGTAGGCTGATGCCCCACCCCCAAGGCAGATGCCCGTGGCGCTGGCGCTGCAACCACCGTACCGGACAAACGCCCCAGGCCTGTAATTTCACACTCAACCAGATCCCCGGGATTGACTGAGCGTGAATGGCAGGGAGTACCCATCAAGATCACATCTCCCGGTATCAGGGTGATGTGACGCGCCAGATCTGCAATCACGTAGTGTGGTCCCCAAATGGTTTCATCACCGATATGCGCCTCTTGCACCACCAGACCATTTACATAGGTGCGCAGGGTCTGCTCAAACAAATTGATTCCGCGCACCAGGCCGGGACCAATCGGCAACAGCGTGTCAGCCCCCTTGACCCTTAGCATTGAACCCTGATCGGTGTCCCGGAAATTTTGCAGCCCCATATCGAGTGCTGGACAAAAACCTTCAATGTAGTCCCATGCCTCATCCGGCGTCACATTACGGCAGGTCTTGCTGATCACCACTGCGTATTCGCCCTCGTAATTCAGGTACTGACAATCTTCAGGTTTAACAATCTCACAACCATGTCCATTCATTGACGTTGGTGGTTTGGTGAAGTAAGTCGGTGTCTCTGTCGGCTTGGGCTGGTTGCGTGTCTCGACACTGCGCGAGCGATAGGAAATATGCACAGCGATAATTTTGCTGGGTGATACCGGAGGCAAGTGCTGCACGTCGCAAAGTTCAACCACGCGGCCATCATCCAGACGCAGGGTCATCTGGTTCGTCCCTTCCTCCACTGTTCCCCAGTAGGCGCTTCCTCCTACCAGTACGCGACGGCGTTCCACGCGTGGGCCGCACATAACGGCCGGAATTTTTTTTAACGGAAATTCAAAAGTGCTCATGCTTGTTGCCCATTAACGTCAAACCATATGTGAATGTTCCCCGTGCCGCGTGCATTTTCATATTCTGACAGCGGTACTCCCCTGGCCTGGCATTCGCGTCCCCCCATCGCCCCTATCATTTGCAGGTAATGTGCACCAAAGGCTTCCCACGGCTTCTGACGATAGTCGCTGTCCCAGCGTTCCAGAATAATGTCGTGGCGCCCCTGCCTGAAGAACTCTATGGCCTGTTTATCGCTTTCTATATTTTCTGGCCGCGAGACATTACTTTCGTGAAAAATACGCGGATTGCCGGGCTTCCAGTCAATATTGTTGAACTTGTGACTTAATGCCCCTGAAGCCAGCATCAGCACGTTCAGGTTACTGCGGCGAATCGCCTCACCAATGACTTCGCCCGACTCTAGAAAGTTCTTTGGTTCGCAGTTCTGGCAGGAGCTGATCGAGACAATCGGTGTATCCTCCAGACGCAACTGCTTGATCAGGTTGATGGAAGCGTAATGACGTCCCAGTTCAGGATGACAGATTGCACGGGTACGCACGCCATTTTCCCGGGCAACTGCTTCGATGGCCAAAGCCAGTTCAGGGTGACCCCGGTAATTGTAGGGTACACCGTGCAAATACCATGGCATCTCATCGGAAATGTAGCTACCTTCGTAATGTGGACCACCATCAATCAGATGATATCCGGTCGTAAACCAGTGTGTATCAAAGATCACCACAACATCGGGGTTGACGGCTTTGATCCTGTCACGGAGGCGGGCATAGCCAGGAATGAGATCGGAATCTGCCCCATTCCCCATCAGTACGCGGAATTCTTCACATTGCATCAAGCCGGGATGGTGAGAGGCGAGCGCAGCGCCAACAATTTTCCCCATAATCTATCTCCTGTTTGTATTTGAGTATTTGATTTAACGATGACTGAAACTGGCCCGGAAAGGCTTCTTCGGTACGATGACATCTTTCACATCGCAAAAAAACTCAAAGCTCCACTCTCCGCCTTCGCGCCCTACGCCGCTACGCTTGATGCCGCCAAAAGGAGCTGCCAGATCACGAATGCCAAAGCTGTTTACCCAAATAAAACCTGTGCGTACCTGCTGGGCGATGTGGGTGGCATGTTCTGTTTCCCCATAGCAGACACCACCCAAACCGTAATCTGTACCATTGGCCATGGCGATCACTTCATCATCACTGTGAAAGGTCTGCAAGGTGAGCACAGGGCCGAACACTTCGTTTTGTACGATCTCGCTGTCTTGTCGCACATTGGCGAGCATCGTCGGCTGATAATACTGAGCGCCAAACGGATGCCCCGCCCCGCCCCATAGCAATTCAGCACCGCCAGCGATGGCGCGATCAACAAAGCTCTGGACGCGTTCAACCTGGCGCGGATGGATGATAGGACCAACTTCAGTCGCCTCATCACGTGGGTCGCCAATGTTGAGCTTCTCAACATAGTTGCGCATTGCAGCGATGAACCTGTCACGCACCAGGGCATGCACCAGGAAGCGTGTTCCCGCAAGACAAACCTGGCCTGCGTTGCGATACATGAGAGCACCTGTCGCGGCAGCATTGTCAATATCGGCATCTGCCAGCACGATGAAGGGAGATTTACCTCCGAGCTCGAAACTGCAGGGGATGAGATTAGCACCCGCCGTCTGCGCAATCCATTTTGCGGTAGGTACCGAGCCTGTGAACGATATGCGCGCCAGACGCGGGTCAGACACCAGCCTGGCTCCTGTTTTGGTGCCACTGCCCTGTACGATATTGAGCACACCGGGCGGCAAGCCAGCAGCGTGCGCGCAATCTCCAAGCAGACTGCTGGTGAGCGGCGCCCATTCTGGCGGTTTGACGACTACCGTGTTGCCTGCCGCCAGTGCAGGGCCGAGTTTCCAGGTCGCCAGCATCAGCGGGGAGTTCCAGGGTGTGATGATGGCGACCACACCAGCCGGGTCGTGACGCACCATATGGTGCGCCTGCTCGGTATCAATAGCATGGTCTTGCAGGGTCAGTGCGTGCTCAGCAAACCAGGTGATGTTAAGCATGGCCCGGGGCACGACACCGTGCTTCATGCGCGACAAGAGTACTCCAGCATCGTTCGACTCAAGAATACAAAAGGCATCCGCCCGCTTCCCTATCTCGTCTGCGAAACGGTCCAGATATACCTTACGTTCTGCAGCAGATAAAGCTGACCAGGCCGGATAAGCACGCGCGGCAGCGGTAATGGCGGCATCAACATGTTCGGCCAGGCCTTCAGCAACCTGCCCGAGCAGACGTTGGTCGATTGGTGAAAATAAATCAAATGTTTCGTCCGATACGACGCGCTGGCCGTCGATATAATGATGCGGTGAGACGATAATACCCGCCACGTTCAGAGTGTCATTCATCATGGTTTTCCACTTCTCAAAAATCATGTCTTCAGCAAATCAGTTTGCCGGGATTCATCAATCCATGGGGATCAAAGGCATTTTTCAGCGTTCGCATCAACTTTTGCTCCAGCGCTGTTTTGTAGCGTGCCGACTCGTCGCGCCGCAGTACACCCAATCCGTGTTCGGCCGATATGGAACCGGCATGACTTGCTACCGCATCGTGTACCAGTCTGTTCAACGCTGCCTCAAGCGCAACAAAGTCAGCCGCATGCTCAGGGCCACAACGTTCTTCAGCAGGCGACACGTTATAGTGCAGGTTGCCATCACCCAGATGGCCAAATACCACCATCCGCACCCCAGGGAACTGGCGGGCAATCGCAGCGTCAGTCTCCGCGATGAATCGCGGAATACTGGAAATGGGTAATGAAATATCGTGCTTGATGTTTTTTCCCTCTGCCGCCTGCGATTCGGAAATGTTTTCGCGGATTGCCCACAATGACTCGGCCTGAGCCAGCGAGGTTGACAACACTGCATCGCTCACCAGTTCATTTTCCAGTGCGGTTTCAAGCAAGGATTCCATCACCTGTCTGGCGTGATGTTCATCTTCTGTGTCGGAAATTTCCAGCAGCACATACCAGGGTGAAAACCCATTCAGAGGGCGACGAGTTCCCGGAATATGCCGTAAGACCAGGCCAAGACAGGTTTCTGTCAGCAACTCAAAAGCCGTCAATCCCGCGCCCAGGCGACGCCGGACCCATGTCAGCAGGCGCAAGGCAGCCTCAGGCGAAGGCACTGCAACGAAGCCAACCAGTTGTGCCGCAGGTACAGGGTATAGTTTGAGCACGGCTGCGGTGATGACACCCAAAGTACCTTCGGAACCGATATACAAATCGCGCAAGTCATAACCCGTGTTATCCTTGCGCAACCCACGCAAGCCATTCCACAATTCTCCCTCGGGCGTAACCACTTCCAGGCCCAGACAGAGTTCGCGTGCATTTCCATATCGCAGTACCTGGACACCACCGGCATTGGTGGCCAGATTGCCACCTATGCTGCAACTACCCTCAGCCGCCAGGCTCAGAGGAAACAGGTAACCAGCTTCAGCTGCTGCCTGCTGCACTTGCTGTAGCGTGCAACCAGCCTCGGCGGTGAGCGTGAGGTTGAACGGATCAATCGCACGCACGCGGTTCAGGCGTGTCAGCGACAGGAGCAACGCACGTCCACTGTCGTCCGGCACCGAACCACCAGACAAGCCCGTGTTCCCGCCTTGGGGAACCAATGGGACTTTATGCTCGTGGCACCAGCGCACAATAGCGGCCACGTCTTTTGCCGTATCAGGCTGCGCCACGGCCATGGCCCGGCCACACCAGCGACCACGCCAGTCTGTGAGAAAAGGCGCAGTTTCCGACGCTTCTGTCAGCAAGCGTCCAGCGAACAGAGGACCTAAGCTCGATAACGGGTAGTCATGCACTTTCATGTCCTCGCTCTTCAATAGCCGCTCACGGTGCGAACATTTGGTGCACCTAGCGCATCTGGTACATCTGGTACATCTGCTGTAGTGACTGATGCCGACTTGAACTTTGCGATCAGCGAACTGCTTGCCTGCACCAGGAGACTGGTATCCACGCCCACTGCAACAAAGCTGGCGCCCAGCGCCAAATAGTGTCGCGCCAACATCTCATCAGTACATAAAATGCCCGCTGCCTTCCCAGCAACTTGAATCGTTTTGATCGCAGCGTCTATCGCAGCACGCACTTCCGGATGCCCAGGCTGCCCCAGATAGCCCATGGATGCCGACAGGTCGGCCGGGCCGATGAATACACCGTCCACTCCGTCTACGGAGGCAATGGCTCCCAGTTGATCCAGCCCGGCCTTGTTTTCCACCTGCACCAGCAGGCAAACACGTTCATTGGCCTGCTGCAGATAGTCCGCATAACGGGACCAGCGCGATGAGCGGGCAATACTGCTTCCAACACCCCTGATCCCCTGCGGCGGATAGTGCATGGCACTGACCAACTGCTGCGCCTGAGCTGCCGATTCGACCATCGGTATCAGCAAGGTAGTGGCGCCGATGTCCAGCACCTGCTTGATCAGCGTGGCATCACCATGCGGCAAACGCACCACCGGATGTGAAGGATAGGCAGCCACGCTTTGCAGGGAAGATAGCAGCGTGCGCAAATCATTCGGCGCATGCTCACCGTCAAGCACCAGCCAGTCAAAGCCACTGCCCGCACATAATTCGGCCGCATAAGCATCAGCTAATGCGAGCCACAGTCCAATCTGCGGCTCACCCCGCGCCAGTGCCTGTTTGAAAAGATTCTCTGGAGTATTCATGGCATATTCCTCACACAAAACGAAAGGCGATCGCTCCCAGCGGCCCGTAATCAGCATGAAACACGTCGCCGGCACAGCCAGCGACAGGGCGCGTAAAGGATCCCGCCAGCACGACTTCACCCGCCTTCAATCCTTCGCCATGCTGAGCCAGCTTGTTAGCCAGCCATGCGACGCCATTGGCCGGATGGTTAAGTACTGCTGCCGCCAACCCCGTCTCCTCGATGACCCCGTTTTTATACAGAAGAGCACCGCACCAGCGCAGATCCAGCGTATCCACCCTGACCGGCCTGCCACCCATCACAATCCCGGCATTGGCGGCATTATCAGCAATCGTATCAAGCACTTTGCGTGGAGCCCTGCTCACACGATCTACTTGCTCAATACGCGCATCAATGATTTCAAGCGCCGGCACAACATAGTCGGTTGCAGATAACACATCAAAAATTGTTATATCTGGCCCACGCAAGGACTGACACAACACAAAAGCCAGCTCGACTTCGACACGTGGCAGGATGAAACGCGAGACAGGAATATCAGCCCCCTCACGAAAAAACATATCGTCCAACAGTGCACCGTAATCCGGCTCTGTGATCTGTGAAGATATTTGCATCGCACGCGAAGTCAGCCCTATCTTATGCCCCTTGATAGAGCGCCCTTCATCCAATTTGATTTGAACCCAGGCGCGCTGAATCGCATAACTGTCACTGATTTCCATCTCGGGGAAGCGCCTGGAAAACTGCACAACTTGGACGCCCGTACTTTCGGAAACATGGAGCTCCCTGGCTAAAACCTGATGTATGTCTGCTGTCAGCATGAATCAATCCATAGTGAACGTGGTTAATCTGAAATGAAGTATCGGCGCTAGTTCCTTTAAGTGCAATCGATTAATATTGATGCATTTATTAGATAATCTTAAAAATAGCAGGAACTCTGATGCCCCTACCTCGCTACACTCTACGCCAGCTTGACGCATTTATAACGGCAGCGGACACATTGAGCTTTACAGATGCTGGAAACCGGCTTGGCCTGACACCTTCCGCCGTCAGCCAGTTGGTGGGTGAACTGGAGGCCGCAGTCGGTTTCAAGCTGTTTGACCGAAGCACCAGAAAAGTTGCTCTGTCCTCCGCCGGCAAGGAGTTTTTGGCTTCAGTGGAAATGGTGCTCAGGCATGTTCAACTGGCAGAAACAGCCGCATCCGACCTGCGAAATCGCTCAGCCGGACTGGTGCGGGTCGCGGCCCCAATGGTCATCGCCAGCGTGATATTGCCAAAAATCATCAAAGCCTATAAGCAAACATATCCAAAAGTAATGGTCCGGATTCGGGATGCCGCGGTAGAGCGTCTGGCTGATATGGTCGCCAGTGGAGAAGTTGATCTGGCAATAGGGCCAGACCGAAGCAGCGGCGACGATGTGAAGCGCACAGGCCTGTTTGAAAGCCCCTGGGTGCTGTGGTGCTCTGCCGAGCACCCACTTGCACGAAAACGTGTACTGCATTGGAACGATTTACGAAATCAGGCTTTAGTGGCTGCCGGGCGTGATCACGAGCGCAGCATTGAACACATGCATGTAAGTTTGCCTGACGATGAACGCATCGCACCGATTGATGTTGTGGACAATATATCGACTGCGCTGGGTATTGCAGCGGAAGGGCTCGCCGTCACCTTGTCCCCTGCCTATGTTGGCGCGTGGGCCAAACGAATGGGACTCTCCATGCGCCGTATCATCGAACCCGAAGTCATGCGCCAGGTTTGCCTGTATCAACCGACACGACGCGTCAACTCACCCGCAGCAGAGGGATTTGCCGCATACCTCGCGAATTGGTCGGAATACGGTATTGGCGCCTATGTTATTCGCTGACAGACACACTCCTTTTCCAGCGCCATTTGTTGCCGGAGGGTCGATTTCCAAATAAGCAATTACCTCATAGAAAGAAACTCATGAATGCGGGTTTAAATTTTAAAGTCAATCATAGCCATCATTGCCAGGTTTTTTGTACGACACCGTACAGAACAAGATTTTCAGTTAGCCTACATTTGACATATACATTCACTTTTTCAAGCAGCAACAGAACAGGACAAATGCAGATATTTCGATTTGAAATCATTTGCTCGACATACGGTTGATTGAAAATAACTCCCCAGGAAAGTCCATCATGAATAAGACGATTGACATATCACAGCCACATCTTCAACCCAGAGAACACAATCAAAATCAGTCTCCGGCCCTTTTGAGATGCCCGACAAGCAGACGTGATGATCCTGTACCGGATGTTGGCCTTGTACCAGATATGCCAGGCAACGGAGGCAAAAAACTGCTGCGGCACACCAATATGTCGATTGGGTGCTCGATTGGTGCGGTGGTGGGCGCCTATCTGGGAACAATCAATGCAACTTTGGCTGTAATGTTGTCACCATTCGCCATTCCTGGCACGCATGTCGTTATTTCGCACCCTCTGGATGCAGCATTGACTGGCGCCATTTTGGGTTCACTGTTTGGCTGTCTCATTGGTGCCTTGCTTGGCTGGGGGGTGTCAGACAAGAAAATACAGGAATTTGAACTGGAGCTTGAAAATAATCTGAACAGCCATACTCGACATAACGATGACTTTGACGATCAGCGATATACCGAAAACTGGAAAAATCAACACGGCAAATACGCGAATATCTAGAACGATATCTACAGTCTGCCACTTACTGCCTTCCACTCAGGAGACATTTCAAGCAAATGAAAGTGAAGCATCATGAAAATCAAACGACAAGCATATATAGCCGTCATAAAAAATCAACTCAATGATTTGAATTTGGAACTGGCTGACATACAAACCAAAGTTGCCAACGCCAAAGCTGTCGCACATGCGCGATATGCAGAAGAAATGATGGTCCTGCGCGAACAAGCACAACAAGTCAGCAATCAATTGGAAAAAATCAAGACTGCCAGCGACGATACCTGGGAAAGCATGATAGGCAGTACCGAAAAAATCAAGGATGCGTTTGTGAATTCCTTCCATGTATTCAAAGCCCAATTAAAAGAAAAATAATTCTTATTATTTATACCGATATCTTGGGTGATT
>NZ_JAKZHX010000029.1 GCF_022568815.1 Undibacterium paludis
CGAGACGGTCAATCATAGCCAGCTTGAAGCCAAGTTGCAGGCGGCAGCGGCAGGGCCGTCCTCCGCCCAGCCAGAGATCCATCTGCGTCCGGTGGCTGTGGTGCCTTACAAGTCTGTGGCTGCGGTCATGGCTGCTGCCCAGCGTCTGGGTGTCACCAAGATCGGTATGGTCGGGAATGAGCAGTTCTTGAAGTGACGATTAGTTACTTCGATACGATTTCGGCGCAACCATGCTGAGTTCTTAAGGTATGATAGAAAATTGGCAGGGTTAACCCTGCCATTTTTCATATTCATGGGTTGAGCCTTGGGTTTTTCTAAAGCTGCAGTCCCAAAGTTTATTTAATTTATTGATTGAGAGATCAACATATGAAGCAACTTCGCTTGTCTCGTCTTGCTGTATTGATTGCAGCGATTGGCTTTGCGGCCGTTCCGGAATTAACGAATATCGCAGCAAATCAAGCCTATGCCCAGGAATCCATGCGCCCAGAAATTGGCCGTATTGTGCAAGCGGCTGGTGAGCTGTACAAAGCGAAGAAATTCAGGGACGCTTTGTCCAAGATCCATGAAGCAGACAGCGTCAGTGGCAAGACTGTCAATGAGAATTTCACGATAGAACGCATGCGTCTGTCGATTGCTTCAGCTGCCGGTGATAACGATACCGTCATTCGCTCTGCAGAGACTATTGTTTCTGCCAATAAACTGGGTGGTAAAGAGCAGTTGCAGATGATACAGGTGCTTGCAAATGCCTACTTCAAGGCTGGTAATTACGCCAAGGCTGCCCAGTGGTATAACCGTTACTATGCTGATGGCGGTACGGACCCATCCTTGCGTCCGTATATGATACAAGCGATGTCACAAGGTGGTGATAGCGCGCGCGCGATGAAAGAGGTGATGGCAGAGCTGGCCGCGGACGAAAAAGCAGGCCGTACACCAAGCCTGACCAATCTTGAATACTATGCCAATGCCGCATTGAAACAAAAAGACATGGCTGGTTATTCGAGCGCCCTGGAAAAAATGGTGGCCTTCCATGGTAAAAAGGAATACTGGGTCAATTTGTTGAACAATATTGAAAGAAAACCTGGTTATTCTGACCGTCTGAAACTTGACCTGATGCGCCTGAAGCTGGCGCTGGGGCAAATCAACAAGACTGCCGATTACATGGATATGTCTCTGTTTGCCATCCAGGCCGGTTACCCTGCAGAAGCATTGAAGATCATTGATGCTGGCTATAAAGCCGGCTTGCTTGGTGAAGGCAAAGATGCAGACCGTCACAAGCGTTTGCGCGATATGGCTAACAGGACACAGGATGAAGCCAATAAAACCATGGCGGCCAGCGAAGATGAGGCCAAGGCAGCCAAGGATGGTAATGGTCTGGTCAACATCGGTTATGGTTATGTTACGGCAGGCAAGTTCGACAAAGGCATAGGCATGATAGAAGAGGGGATTGGCAAAGACAGTCTCAAGCATGAAGATGATGCCAAGTTGCACCTTGGTGTTGCCTATCTCCAGGCAGGCAAGAAAGCAAATGCGATCAAAGTGCTCAAGACCGTTAAAGGTACGGACGGTACTGCGGACCTGGCTCGGTATTGGATCATTTATGCAAATCAGTCTGGTAAGTAATTTTTCCGGATCGGGTATGTGAAAAGAACAAGGGCGCCGTAGGCGCCCTTGTTCTTTTGCCCTTTCTCACTTGTTTTTTGGCTTCTCCATTGGCCCCGATTGCAAAAAAACAAACCCGACAGGCTGTAGTCGTTGAGGCAGAGGGGCATGCGAAACGATCCGGATGCACAGGTCAACATCATGCGCAGTGACAGCCAAACTTCTCACACTGTTTGGCATGGCAGGGGGAGCAATACTGCCTCGCCTGATCTTAACTTAACTGCTATGGTCGGCCAGTGGACTGTAACACTGAAAAGCAAAGTGTCTGCCATGTGCATCGATCATGGCGGCGTTGCAAATGTTCGCGATAGCGCCGCTGTGCAGCGTTGTGAATCTGGCCTTACCCTGATTCACCAGGTGTTCTCACCCTTGATTCCGCTGCTACAGCCACTAGCTCGCTATCTGATTGCGTCCATTTGCCTTGGCGCGATACAGGGCGGCATCTGCCGTACTGATAAAGTCATTGATGTCTTGCCCTATACTGAGGGTAGCAACACCAAATGAGCCGGTAATATGGGGCAGGGGTTTTTGCCGGTCAATGAAGACCTTGGTTTTTGCCAGTCTGTTACACAGTCGCTGCGCAACGCCTGCAGCGGAGCTGAGTGCGGTACCTGGCAAGATAACCATCATCTCTTCGCCCCCGTAGCGTGCAGCGAAGTCGCTGGGGCGCAAACCGGCGTTGAGCACTTTTGCTGCTGTTTGCAACGCATCATCACCGAGCAAATGACCATGCTCGTCATTGAAGCGCTTGAAGTGGTCTAGGTCGACCATAATGATGGAGAGGGCCGCACCGGTGGCATGGGCATGCTGTATCATGCCAGGCAATTGTGCGTTGAGCCAGGCGCGATTGTGCAGGCCCGTGAGTCCATCCACCATGGACAGCTGACGATAGAATTCCCCGACTTTTTGCCTGTTACGAATCTGTGCATTGGCTGCGCGTATGCGAAACGATAGCAACTGCAGCAAGTTACGGGCTACTCCATTGGATTCATCTATCAGCCGCCACAAAGTCTCTGCTTCTATCAGCAATAGCTCGCTGTCTGTCATCGCAGAAATTGTGGCGGAATGAATTTCTTCATCAAGGACAGATATTTCTCCCACGCATTCGCCAGGCAGGTATTGGGTGATGGTATTTTCTAGCTGGTTGCTTTCTTCGGTGATACGGGTAACGCCCAGCGCCCCTTTTAATACGATGAATAGCCTTGCCCCTGAACTGTTCGCATCCAAAACGATTTGGCCGGTATAAGCTTTGACGACCTGGCTATTTTTGATAATGTCTGCAATCAGTTGTCTATTTTCATCAGTAATGTCGCGAAACAGGTGGATGTCTTCAATACGATAATCAGTGTCCCTGAAAAGCTTTAAGTGTTCCAAAATCGATTTATCCAGATACATGTGCCGAAATTTAAAAAGTCAAAGTACGATCTGATCCAAAGCGTCGAAACGCATTTCGGTTTCGCGGAATATGCTGTAGTAGTCGGCTTCACCAAGCCCTAGCGTATCCCATGCAGCCTGTGACAGCAAGGGGAGCATATCGTTTTCTTCCCTGGACAGATCAAGCGCGTGAACGATTCCATTGGCGACATGTACGACGGACGCCAGGCTGTGCAAGCCTTCCAGTTCGGGGTTGTGGTGTCCGCGAATGGCGTCGCAGACTGCCTCGGCAAAATTCCAGTACGTCGCCAATGCAAGCCCAGCCTCGACATGATCGATATGCATGATGGTGCGTTCGGCTTCGAGAGGCTGGCAATCTGCATTTGCCTGATACAGCAAGACCTGGTTGTAATTCTCTGGATAAATAGTCACCAGCACCAACTTGCCAATGTCATGCAGTAAGCCGGCAGTGAAAGCGAAGTCATGTTTCATGTGTAGCGCCCTCGAAATCATTTCGGCGCAAACAGCAGTGGCAATACTATGTCGCCAGAACGCCTTGAAATTGAATGCCGGGCAATTGGCAGTTGGAAATTTGTTTGATAAAGAAGTCAGACGTATCAGGTTCTTGACATTTTTAACACCCAATAAAGCCGTTGCCTGTTGCAAGGTCACAACCTTGGAGTTGTTGCCGAAGTAAGAGGAATTGGCAAGCCGCAGGATTTTAGCCGTGACGGAATGATCCATGGCAATCTTGTCTGTGACCATGTCCAGACTGCTGTTTTCGTCGTCGAGGTTTTGCAACATTTCGATTGCTACTTCGGGAAGCGTAGGCAAATCCTTGACTTTTTTGATCACGTCTTCCAGGTGTATTTTGAAGCCTGTCGTATCATTCATTTGCTGACACCCTGGCGGTAGTGAAGAACGTAAGATTTCAACAAGTTTGCGGGCTCTGTCTCGCCCGCGTGCCGGAATATGGTTTCTATGCGCGCCAGTTTGTTTCGGAGATCCGCTTCTTCTTCCTGCGCCGAGATTTCTGTGTCTTCTATCGAGAGTTGATGGATATCATGTTGGGCGATGGCTTGCAGCATGCGTTCCGTCAGCGTGACACCGGCGGGTAGCAAGACATGACCAACCTTGTCCAGCAAATCTTCTGCCAGAACTGTGCCGACAGTAACTTTGGACAGCGGCAGGTAACGGTAACGTTTGTGCATGACACTTGCCTCAATGAATGAATACACAAGAAAGGCTGCAAGCTGACAAAAAGAAACTTGGTTTCTGCAATTTTCAGTTTAATAAAAAATTACCTGATTGAAAGACATTTTTTACGCATTGCTATTGTATAAATAGGTAGTCTGGCGCAGGTAGGTCGGCAGCTTTATAAATATGTTCACGCTGCTTGAAGTATTGTTATGATTTTAATGTAAAAATCGGAATAATAGTTTTTTGCTTGTGTGCCTTGGTTGTATCATCCCCGATTGAGTACAGGCCTTCACTTTTTATGTCAGATCACAAGACAGGATTTCCTATCAAGCACTTCATACGTCGTCGCCCACGCTTGCTGATAACCTTGGGATTGGGGAGTTTGGCAGCCGTTCTGTTGCCGCGCGATGTCCCTGTGATTACACGTGCATTGTGTGGCTGGAATGTCGGTGTGTGGATTTATTTGCTGCTGATGGGCTGGTTGATGGCAAGGGCAGACAGGCATACTGTCAGGGAGATGGCGCAGCAGGAAGATGAAAGCGCTATTGCCGTCCTGGTCTTGCTATCCCTGTCGGCCAGCATCAGCTTGCTGGCAATTATCCATGAACTGTCAGGCATGGCAGGCGCCAGCGGTGAAGTCCGGGTAACGAAATACCTGTTTGCGATCAGTACGGTGCTCGGCTCATGGCTGCTGCTCGGTGTGATTTTCTGCTTTCACTATGCGCTGCTTTTTTATAACTCACCAGAAGACAAACGTGCCTTGCATTTTCCCGATGATGAAGGCATGCCTGATTTTTGGGATTTTCTGTATTTCTCCTTCACCATTGCCGTGGCCGCGCAGACTTCGGATGTGTCGGTGATGAACCGGCAGACGCGCAAGACGGTACTTGCGCAATCTGTACTCAGTTTCTTTTTCAATGTGGCAATACTCGGTTTTTCCATCAACATTGCTGCAAGCCTGGTTGGAAATTAAGGCCTCCAGTAGTGGTGATGGTGGTGTTCACGCCTTTCTTCACGCCATTCCTGTCGTGCGATATGACTGTCACGCCATGGGCGTCCCCAGGTTTGCTCTACATAGACATGCTCGACATAGGGGCGCGGTGAGCGTAATACGATGGGCACTCCGCCATAGCGCAAATCAACATTGAGGAAATAGGGCAGGCTGGTACTTGTTTCCCAACCGCGGCCATTGGCCCAATACCATGCACCAAAGTCTGGTGAGTAATAAATCTGCTGTGCCGGATAATAAATGTAGTTGTAGTTCCTGACTACTTCATAGGGAGCAGGATAAGGTGCTGGCCTATGCCATCTGCCATCATAATCATGCGCCAGTACAGTGCTGCTTGCCGCAAACAAGATGGCAGCCGACAATGCACATTTGAAAAATTGACTGGTTTTCATGCCTTTACTCCCTGTGTCTCAATGAGCATATAACGCAAAGCTAAGCAAGAAGGACGACAGTTTTTTTAAAATTCCGACGAAAAACTGCAACAGGATGTTTCAGGCATGTCAGTCACTTATGGGTATGAGCGAAATTTTCATACTACGGCATCAGCTTTTCATGATAAAAAGCCAGCACACTTACCCCACATCTCAAAACATGCTACTCAACTACATCTGGACAGGTTTTTTCTTGATAGGCTTTGTTGCCGCCCTTGGGCAATGGCTGATTTTTGGGGATGTGGAAGTATTCAAGCGTATCGTGGATGGCACTTTTGACTCTGCACGCACGGGTGTCATGGACATCGCCTTGCCATTGGCTGGCGTGATGACACTCTGGCTTGGCATCATGAATATCGGGGAAAAGGCTGGCGCCATCGACTTTATTGCCAAACTGATCGCACCGTTTTTTGCACGCATATTTCCGGGTGTCCCAAAAAACCATCCGGCCAATGGCCATATGGTGATGAATTTCTCGGCCAACTTGCTGGGGCTTGATAATGCGGCTACCCCGTTTGGTTTGAAGGCCATGGAAAGCCTGCAAAGCCTGAATCCGGACAAGGAGGAAGCCAGTGACGCACAAATCATGTTCCTGGTGTTGCACACGTCCGGTTTGACGCTGATACCGCTGGCCATTATGGCGCAGCGCGCAGTGCTGGGGGCGAAGGACCCTTCCGATATTTTCATCCCATGCATGATCGCCACCTATGTCGCTACTCTGGTTGGTCTGGTTGCTGTTGCCATCCGGCAGCGCATCAATCTGTTTGACAGGGTGGTCATTGCCTGGCTGGGTGGCCTTAGCAGCTTTATCATCGGCTTGATCTGGTACTTGAGTCAGCGCATGACGCGTGCAGAAATAGAAGTGTTTTCCAAACTCAGTAGCAATCTTTTGTTATTGGCGATTATCGTCAGCTTCATTCTTGGCGCCATGCGTAAAAAAGTGAATGTGTATGAAGCTTTTATTGAAGGTGCAAAAGGTGGTATACAGACTTCATTGACGATCATCCCTTATCTGGTCGGCATGCTGGTCGCCATCAGCGTTTTGCGCAATTCCGGAGTGCTTGGCCTTGTCGTGTCTGCCTTTAACTGGCTATTCACCTTATTTGGTTTTAATACGGATTTCACGCCGGCTTTACCGACTGCACTGATGAGGCCCTTAAGTGGTAGCGGTTCGCGAGCGATGATGATCGATGTGATGAAAACTTATGGCGTTGACTCGTTTCTCGGTCGTCTCGCCTGTCTTTTCCAGGGCTCTGCTGATACAACCTTTTATATCGTCGCTCTCTATTTTGGTTCGGTTGGCATACGCAAGACCCGCTATGCGATTTCCATGGGCTTGCTGGCCGATTTTGCCGGTGTGATTGCGGCTATTTTTGTCGCCTACCTGTTCTTCCATTGAATTTTCTTGCGGCATGTATTGTCGATTGTACATGCCGCATACAGGACTCACTGATTTGGTACTGAATCTACACGCAATACAGGATAGACTTGATAACGCTTATCCCAGGAAGAATGGCGTTGAGCAAAAAAATCGAGACGGGCAAAAGGGTTTTTTGCGAATTCAGGTTCTTCCGCCAGTTTCCTTTCAAAGGCTGCCTTCAGTTGCGGGGCACTGGCTAGCTGCTGACGTGCCACATCCTCAGCGACATAGGCTTCCATATACTCTTTTCTCTCGAAGGCATTATTGAACCAGCCCCAGTTAACCAGTGCATCTGGCGCCTGCGGCTCAAACAGGCCGGCAACCAGGCGAGACCTGATTTGTGCAATGGGTACAAACAAAGCTCCTTTACGGACAGCCTGTGTCTTGCTCTCCCATTGCCCCAGTAATTTCAGGGCCTGATGACCTTCGAAAGACTGTGGTTGGAAGCTGGCCTGGCTGGTGACGAATTGCTCACCGTTGAGCTGATCCATATCAGCCTTGATGATGCGATAAATGATGCCATGCTGTTGCAATTTCTCGGCAACTGCCTTGCTGTAGGCGACAGGTATGACATAACCGCCCTTGGGTAAGGTAATCGTGGTATCCGGCAGAATTTCGTCGCGTAGTTTGACATTCCAGATTTGCGGTTTGCTCTCATCATAGCGTGTCATCAGCGCGCCAGAGATATCGGACATGGTGCGTGTATAAGCGTAGCCACGGAAGGCAATATCCCTGGTCTTGTCGCTGGCTTTGTAGGTCACAGGCAAGGGCTGCCCGGCCAGCTGGCTGGCGCGCCGGTCAGCTGCCAAAGCGGTGTCCAGCCATTGCCCACCATGTTGCGCCACCTGGTCGAGGACAGACAAAATCGTGTTATGCGTAATACGCACACGGGTAGGGTAGTCTTTCCAGGAATGTGTTTCTACCAGCATGCCAAAACGATTGCGCAAAGGCAGGTAGCCATTCGAAAAACGCGGTGGAGCCACACCGTCGACGAAGCCTGACATGGGGTCGTCTTCATGGGCAAACGACATATAAAAAGGTAGTGGCAAAGAACCTTGCCTGGCCAGGTCCGCGATTACGTTGTCACGTAACAATTGGCCGGCCTTGCGCAAATCGGTGTCGCCAGTATTGACGGGCTCTACCTGTATAGAAATATCATGTTCGAACTTGGCGCCATCTGTCACATGCAGGTCGATCACGGCCAGCGGGTCCCAGGTGTTGAAGAGCTTCAGCATCGCCTGCATTTCCGGACTGTCGGCTTTGACATAGTCGCGGTTCAGGTTGTAATTCTGTGCAGTGGTACGCCATCCCATTTCTTCCGGGCCGCGCTGATTAGGGCGGTTCCAGGCTGCAAAGCGCTCATGTCCGTCGATGTTGAAGACCGGTACAAACAAGAGCACCTGCTTGTCCAGAGAATGTGCTGCTGCCTTGTTTTCCAGCATCTCTCGCAGTGCCAGGAAGCCAGCATCCTTGCCATCAATTTCACCGGCATGGATGCCACCCTGTATCAGCGTGACGGGCAAGTGTTTCTTCGCTACCGCTGCTGGTGTGAATGCGTCGCTGCGTGTAGCCAGCAGAGCCAGCATGGGGCGACCTTCTGGTGTGCGGCCAAATTCCAGACAGTGAACCTCTTTGGGATAGGTATGTTGAAAAGCCTTGCACAGTTTCTCCACTTCTTCGTAGCGACCGGTTTTCTGGAAGCCTGATCGCTCGGCAACCGTGGTGAGTGAAGTGGAAGACGCTGCCTGTACAGGGGCTGTGCAAAGGAGCAGGCCGGTCAGGCCGGCACAGACAGAATTCTTGAGTAGAGGAGCTAGGTATTTCATCGTCAAAAATTAAAATAGGTTAATCAGGCTGCCGCGATGCGTTGTTGCCACCAGACGGCTTTTTCTTTAAGCTGAGCCTCATCCTGGTTGAGTAACTGGCGATCAGCCATCAGGCAGCGGCCATTGACCCATACATGGCTGATTTGCTCGCGACCGGCGGCATAGACAATTTGCGATACCGGGTCAAACAAGGGCAGGGTTTCCAGTGCAGACAAATCGATGGCGATGATGTCGGCCAGCTTACCGGCCACCAGGCTGCCAATCTGCTTGTCCAGGCCTAGCGCCCTGGCGCCTGCCAGCGTTGCCATTTCCAGGGCATTGCCAGCGTTGAGTGCTGTTGGATTACTTGAAACAGCTTTGGCCAGCAAGGCGGCCATGCGCAGATCGCCGAGCAGATCAAGCTTGTTATTGCTCGCTGCGCCATCAGTACCTATGCCGACATTGACACCGGCAGCCTGCATGGCATGAACGGGGGCAAAGCCGGAAGCCAGTTTAAGGTTGCTGGCCGGGTTGTGGGCAATGTGCACGCCCTGTTGCGCCAGCAAGCTGATTTCTTCTTCATTTGCATGCACCATATGGGCAGCAATCAGGCGCGGTGACAGCACGCCCAGTTGATGCAGGCGCTGCAAGGGGCGCATGCCATGGTCACGGATGCTGTCATTCACTTCATCCATGGTTTCATGAATGTGGCAATGTATGCCCATGTCATGTTTATCCGCCAGGGCTATGATTTTCTTGAAGGTGTCGTCAGATACGGTATAGGGCGCATGCGGTGCCAGCCTGAACTCTACACCGACTTGCCCCTGGAACGCCTGCTGTGCCGCCATCGCCTTGTCGAGGTAGGCGCTGGCATCTGCTGCATAACCGGTAGGGAATTCCAGTATGCTGCAACCGACAACGGTGCGCATGCCGGTATGCAGACCGGCGCGAGCGACGGCTTCATGATGAAAATACATGTCATTGATGGTCGTGATGCCACCGCGCAGCATTTCTGCCATCGCATAGACGCTGCCATCGAAGACAAACTCTTCTGATACGTGCTGTTTTTCTGCCGGCCAGATATGATTGTGCAGCCAGTCCATCAGACTCAGGTCATCTGCCAGGCCGCGCAGCAGGCTCATGGCTGAGTGGCCGTGCAAGTTGATCATGCCCGGCATGAGCGCATGTTCGCTCAGTTCAAGATGTAGTGCATCCGGGTAATGCTGGCGGGCGTCTGCGCTGCTGAGTATGGCGAGAATTTTTTCATCCTGCATGACCAGGGCATGACCTGTGAGGACGGTGGCGCGCGGCTCTATTGGAATCAGGTATTTGGGGTGTAGGCAGGTTTTCATTGTTGTTCTCCGCAATTGAACTGGCATTATAACCAGTGTTGAATTGTTGAGCTTTAGCCATGTCATGACAGCGGTATGACAGGGTGTATTTGAAAATGCCATAATAGCGGTAGCAGATGTGCCCGGGCTTCTTCCAGTGCATTTGATTGGCAAACCAGGATTTTCAGGAGTTGATATGGACTTTCTCTTCCCCCCGCAAGCGCAAGCTGCCGTGCCCATCGCTGGCGGTACAGCTTTTTTCCCTGTTCACAGAATCTATTGCGTAGGCCGTAATTATGTTGAGCACGCCAAAGAAATGGGCTGGACAGGCAGGGAGCCGCCATTCTTTTTCATGAAGCCTGCTGATGCTGTCTTGCCCGTTGCGGCAGGGACCGTGGGTGAAATGCCTTATCCGCCCATGACAGACAATCTGCATCACGAAGTGGAACTGGTCGTGGCTATCGGTCAGGGCGGCAAGAACATCCGTGTCGAAGATGCACTCAGCCATATCTGGGGCTATGCAGTCGGTCTGGATATGACACGTCGCGATTTGCAGGCAGAAGCCAAGGATCAGGGGCGGCCATGGTGTACCGCCAAAGGATTTGATTTTTCTGCGCCGATAGGCCAGATCCATCGTGCCGATACTGTGCTGTCGATACAGCAAGCGCCTATCCGTCTGGACGTCAATACGCAGACCCGACAGAACAGTGATATCAGCAAGCTGATCTGGAGCCTGGCTGAAATCATTGCCTGCCTGTCGGAACTGTACACTTTACAACCAGGTGATCTGATTTTTACCGGCACGCCTGCAGGTGTCGCAGCCGTACAGCGTGGCGACTTACTGGAAGCGAGCATCACCGGCCTCAGTGATTTGAAGCTAAGGATAGTCTGAGATCAGGGGCAGCCTGATTTGTTGCCGTCATGGTGACGGTATGCAATGCACAATAAATGAAGGTATCTATGAAACTCTATGGTTATTTCCGCAGTTCGGCTTCTTATCGTGTCCGGATTGCGCTCAATCTCAAAGGCCTGGCGTATGAGCAGGCTGCCGTGCACCTGCTGAAAAATGGTGGCGAGCAATTTGCAGCAGCCTATCGCGCCCTGAATCCGGATGCGCTGGTACCGGCCTTCCAGGATGAGCATGATGGCGAGACCATCACGCTGACGCAATCCATGGCGATTATCGAATACCTGGAAGAAGTGTACCCGGAGTCTGGCCTTTTGCCTGTTGATCCGGTTGATCGCGCCCATGTGCGTGCATTGGCCTTGGCCATTGCCTGTGAAATTCACCCCGTAAACAATTTGCGGGTGCTGAAGTATCTGAGCGCGACTCTGCAAGTCAGCGATGAACAAAAGAATGCCTGGTACCGGCACTGGTGTGAAACCGGTCTGGCCGTTCTGGAACAAAAACTGGCAGCGGATAAACGAACAGGGCGCTTCTGTTTTGGTGATGCACCAGGTTTTGCAGACTGCTTTTTAGTGCCGCAAATTGCCAATGCCCAGCGCTTCAATTGTGATCTGACAGCGATGCCAGTACTCATGCGTATCAATCAGGCTTGCATCGAACATCCTGCTTTCATCAAAGCGGCGCCGGCAAATCAGCCGGACGCTGAATGAATGCCAGATCAACGGTGTCTGGTAACACTGGTTAGCAGACGTTGACCGGTATATTTCACGGTGCTCAGGTAAAAAAGACAAAAAAAGGGGCCAGATTCTGGCCCCGTCTCACTTTTTGCTTTCCCCCTGTCGGGGATGACAATACCTCAATTAGGCAGTTCAGGTGTTTCGTGTGTCATTGACAAGGTGTCGTTCAATACCGAGATCAGCAGCGAACGTGTCAATTTCGATTTTGTCGTATAGCCGTCAATTGCCAGCTCTTCGCTGACTTGCTGTTCAGGGGCATAGCCGGGCTGACCGGTGCGCAGGACAATGCGCAGATTGTTCAGGGCCATCTCATTACGTATGATATTGACCAGTTTCAGGCCAGCATCCACGGTCTCCATGACCACGTCGAGTAAAACCAGGGCAATATCAGGATGCTCTGCAATGACGGTACGCGCTTCTTTGGCAGAATAGGCATGCATGAACTCCAGAGGGCGGCCATGGATTTTTACACCGTTGAGTGCCAGTATCGTTGTGTCATGAACATTACTGTCGTCGTCGGCAATCAGGATTTTCCAGGGATGGAGTTCAATCTTGGGTTGCAGAGCTTCTTGATCTTCTTCGATAAAGTCAATGATGTCGTCATCCTGGTTTGTACCCAGTACGCCGTCAGTGGCAGTGTCGTTATCCAAATAAGTATAAAACCCTGATTTCAGGCTCAGTGATCTTTCATTTTTTGCCATAATTCCGCATGCCAAGGTGGCGATATGAAGATCTTTTTGTAACAAGCCGGGTGTTCTACTGTGTTGACTCTTCATCAGTGCGCTCCCTGTTGCTTGAATTAGTTACTTCCACTTGAATCTTATGTGAAGCCGCCATCATAATCAAGACCAAAGAATTGGAAAATGTTAAATAATGATTATTGCAACAACGCATCGAATCGAATCTTGATATTAGTCGTCAACTGATCTTACCTTCAGTGCTAATATTTGAAGCGATAGACCAGTCTGGTGGTCTTTTTACTGCAAATGCGCTGAATTCACGAGATCGAAAATCAGCAGTTCTGCATTGGGTAACTGGGTTATTGTCCATGCCTTTCACTCACTTTCAAGCAATAGCCAGCACACCTGTAGCTGCTGCATTTGTGATTATGCTGGTGTTGGCTTATGTCCAGCATCTGCAAGTACAGACACGGGCGATGCGCTGTTGGGCCTGGGCATATGCTGGCCTGTTTGTTTGCTATCTCTTCAATCTTCCACGTGATATTGCCAGCCCCGGAGCCAATGTGCTGACGGATGTTTTTTTGCTTGTCTATATATGTTTCATGTGGGCTGGGGCCAGGATATTTCATGGCGTGACGGTGTATGTGATGCCTGTCATGCTGATGTTTGCCACGTTGGTCTTATGGTTGTTAATGGCATCGCTGTCGGGCCTGGATCTGCTCTGGAGCGCACTCCCCATCCATGTCATTGCCGCAGGTGTACTGGTGGCTTCTGCCCTGACGTTTTGGCGCGCACGCGATAACAAGAATGCGCTTGCCTACGGTTTTTTGGGCGGGCTGGTCTTCTTGAAGGGAATTCATGTCCTGATTCAGCCATTATTGGTCTCTTCGTCAACAGCACTGTTTCCCGATCTGCAGATCGCGACCATACTGGATTTTGCGACCGGCATGCTGCTTCTGGTCGCTGGTCTGTTGCGGCAACAGGCGGACGCCTATGCCATCAGTCAGAACCTGAAGCAGGGAATGGAGGAGCGAAAACATCTGGAACGCTTGTCAAAAGAACGCGAAACCCTGTTTGAAAAAGTATTCCAGATGGTCCCGGATGTCCTTGCTATCTGCCGTGAAAAAGATGGCCGGTATCTCGAAGTCAATCGTCACTGGGAAACCATCACTGGCTATAGCAGGGATGAAACTCTTGGACGCTATTCACTGGAGCTCAATCTGTGGATGGACGCGAGCCAGCGCGCGACCATGCTGAACATACTGAGGAGCGAAGGTGAGGTCAATAATTTTGAAACCATCTACCGTCACAAGCAAGGGCATCCCTATCACGTGCTGATTTCAGGAACCCGTTTTGACGCCGGTGGCGAGCCCTATATCGCGTATGCTCTGCAAGATGTCACAGCATTGAGGAAAGTGGAGAAATTGCAGGAAAAAGTGGAGCGCGAATTACAGAATCGCGAAAAATTGCTGGCGACGGTATTTCAACTGGTGCCAGATACCCTGACGATCACCAGGATGGCGACCGGCGAATACATTGATGTCAACCGCAATTGGGAGCCCCTGTCAGGCTATTCGCGTGAATATGTGCTTGGCCGTACTTCCGGCGATTTGAATTTATGGGCTGATCCGGCACAGCGTGATGAATTGATCTCCTGCATCAAGCGTGATGGCGAAGTCAGGAACATGCAGATAGCGTTTCGCCACAAGTTCGGCTATATCACGCATTGCCGTGTATCAGGCTCCAAGTTCGAGACTGACAATGAAACCTATTTGCTTTTATCTTCCCGCAATATTGACCAGGAAATCAGTGCAGAAGCAGCCCGTGTGAAAGTGGAATCCCTGCTGCGCGAGAACGAGCAAAAATATTCGACACTGTTTCAGCTGTCACCTATTCCCTTGGGGTTGGTCGATGCAAGCACAGATTACATCATTGAAGTCAATGATGTCTGGCTCAAGGAGTTCAGTTATCAAAGAGAGGATGTGCTTGGACGTACAACAAAGGAAATGGGATTTTTGACCGATCTGGCAGAGCGCGAAAAATTCAATTCCGTCATGAGCAGGGACAAAAAAATCGATCAGCTGGAGCTGCGCATGACAGACCATGCAGGAGGGGAAATGATTTTTCTCTTGTCTGCCCGTCTGATCAATATGCTCGATAAATCCATGTGCATATTTTCATTGCTGAACGTGACGCGGCAAGTGCAGATAGAGCAAGAGATTCGCGAAATGACGACGCAACTGGAGGAACGGGTCAGATTGCGTACCCTGAACCTGCAACAGGCTAATAGTGAACTGGCAGCGGCAATGGATTCCTTGAAGCATACGCAGGACGAACTGGTACGGTCTGAAAAAATGGCCGCGCTTGGTTCCCTGGTGGCGGGCGTGGCGCACGAGCTCAATACACCAATAGGCAATAGCGTGACCGTTGCCAGCACATTGCAGGACAAGACCAATGAATTGCTGCGCGATGTCAAGGCCGGCATCTTGAAACGTTCTGCACTTGACCGGTACCTTGAAAATGCTGCCACAGGAACTGCCTTGCTGATGCGTACATTGGGAATGGCGCGTGAGCTGATACGGAGCTTCAAACAGGTTGCCGTCGATCAGTCCAGCAGTCACAGGCGTCAATTCGATTTGCAGCTGGCTTTGGAAGAATTGATCATCACCCTGACACCTATGTATAAGAAAACACCGTATGCCCTGGTAACAGAACTGGCGCCTGGCATCAATATGGACAGTTACCCCGGGCCATTGGGGCAGATCATTACCAATTTCATGACTAATGCGCTAAGCCATGCGTTTGAGCATTGTGAATCTGGTGAAATGCGCCTGAGCACCAGGCTGCTGGAAGACGATAAAGTGCAGATCGTGTTTGCTGATAATGGTGCGGGCATGTCGGAGCAGGTGCAAAAAAGAGTGTTTGATCCCTTTTTTACCACCAAGCTCGGGCAGGGTGGATCGGGTTTGGGTATGAATATAGCCTATAACCTCGTGACTGGCGTGCTCGGTGGCGAAATACGATTACAGAGCAAACTTGGCGAGGGAACGAGTTTTTATCTGACCATACCCCTGGTGGCACCACAGTTGCGCAATGAAACTGACAGGTAAGTAAAGCACAGGGACCCTGCCGTCATTCCTGCCTGCTGCCACATGCTGATGAGGTTCGCTTGTTTGGTGCAGGGTCACTTATTGTCAGGCATGCACAGGCAGCGTTAGTTGAATGATAATTAAGCAATAGTGAGCCTCCTGCTGCAAGTTCCCATCCGGTCTGTAGATATTTTTAATCCACTCTACAATAAACGCCGTGTCAGCACGTCTACACAGACATGGAAAGCACATTTAAACCAATTGAGCTGATGGCCGAGCAAGATAATCACATCACGGAAACCGTCAAACGTGAACGTGCCCGACTGGGCAGTTTCATACGCAAGCGTGTCGCTGATGCCAGCGAGGCTGAAGACATCCTGCAAGATGTGTTGTATGAATTGGTTGAGGCTTACCGTTTGCCGGAACCGATAGAGCAGGTCGGTGCCTGGCTGTTCAGGGTGGCGCGCAATCGCATCATAGACCGTTTTCGGAAAAAGAAAGAACTGGCTTTGCCTGATCTGGCGGATGGCGATGAAGAAGAAGCCTGGCTGGATAAAGCCTTGCCATCGGCCGATGCCGGACCGGAAGCTGCCTATGCACGCAATGTGTTGCTGGCCGAGTTATATGAAGCCTTGGAAGAGTTACCAGAAGAGCAGCGTGATGCATTTGTCGGTCATGAAATCGAGGGTCGCAGTTTTAAAGAGATGTCGGCAGAAACGGGTCTGGGTGTGAATACCCTGCTGGCGCGCAAGCGATATGCAGTCTTGCACTTGCGCACCCGTTTGCAGGATTTACTGGAAGAATTTAATTGAATCAGGAGAAGCAAGCATGTTTTCACGATTAAGATTTGCAAAGTTTTTTGTATTGATCATCGTTGGTGTCAGCGCCTTGAGCTGGGTGGTCATGATGTTGTGGAATTGGCTCATGCCGGCGTTGTTTGTCGGTGCCCGCAGCATAGACTTCTTGCAGGCGCTTGGCTTGCTGGCGTTGAGCAAAATCCTGTTTGGCGGCATGCACGGTGGACGACACAGACACGGGCATGGGCATCATCATTGGCGGCATGAACGCTGGGAAAAATTATCGGAGGAAGAGCGCGAAAAATTCCGCCGTGGCATGTTTGGCCACAGACGGCACTGCAGCGATGCCCGCCGGTCTGATCAGGTCGACGGCGGAAAGGACGGGCAATGATTCAGGATAAATCAATCGCTTGCAAACAGGAGCCAGGAGTAATCATTCCAGTTGTGAACTTCAGCAGATGCGAAGGCAAGGCTGATTGTGTACCGGTGTGCCCTGAAAATGTATTCGAGATGCGTCGTATTGCTGACGTCGATTACAAAAGCCTGGGTTTGCTGGCGCAAATCAAGCAAAGAGTGCATGGCATGCGGGTGGCTTATACACCGAATGCAGATGCCTGTCGCTCCTGTGGCTTGTGTGTGACAGCCTGTCCTGAAAAGGCGATTACCCTGAGGCGAAAAAACGCAGGCTGATTCCAACTCCAACCGGGAACAGCGGATTGTTTTAGAATAACCATTTTACACAGGCAATCAGAGGCAAGCTCACGCCTGGATTGTTGAAATGGAGCCTGATGATATGTTGATTCGTCTTGCACAAGCCAGCGAGCTTGATGCTTTGGTACAAATGCGTATGCGCTTGTTCGGTGACCTGGTGGACTTCAATCAGGGTAAGGGGGCGAACGAGCAATTGCTGGCAGCCACCCGCGATTATTATGCGCGTGCATTCGACAATCATGAATGCAAGACCTGGGTTGCAGAAGCAGACGGGAAAATTGTAGCGACAGGTTCGCTCGTGGTATTTGTGCGTCCGCCTTATCCTGGCAATACTTCGGGTAAGGATGCTTACCTGCTCAATATGTACACCATGGCGGAGTATCGCAAGCAGGGCCTGGCCAGAAAGATTTTGCAGCAGGCAATGCAATATGCGCGTGAGCAGGGGTATGGCAAAGTCTGGCTGCAAGCAACTGATGATGGTCAACCCCTGTATGCATCGGCTGGTTTTGCATCGACCAGTGATTATATGGAATGGGAAGTTTCGCAGTCAGGAGCCTGAGTTGGTCAATCCGGATAGCAATCCGCAGACGGGCTATCAGGCCCGCATGCACAGGGTGCTGGAATACATAGATCGACATCTTGATCAGCCACTTGATCTGGAAGTGCTGGCAGGGGTTGCGCATTTTTCCTCCTATCACTTCCATCGTCTGTTTGCTGCCTGGATGGGGGAACGCCTGGGCGACTACGTGCGCAGACGCCGCCTGGAAGTGGCGGCATTCCGCCTGTTTGCACAGGCCAGTACACCTGTGCTTGAGATTGCCCTGTCGGTAGGATTTGGTTCAGCCGAAGCCTTTACCAGGGCTTTCAAGGACCGTTTTGCCTATACACCCGCGGCCTGGCGTGCTTACCAGATAGGCTTGCATCAAACCAATAGCAAGAATAATCAAGCGCTTAGCAAGAATGATCAATTGCAATCCTACGCATCCTTTCATAATGGAATCTCTTCCAAATTGAAACGGGTTGCTGTTATGGATGTCAAGCTCATTAGCCGAGACACAGTTACTGTGGCTTATCTTCGCCACATCGGGCCCTATGGTGCGCCGGTTGGTCAGTTTTGGGCAGAAACGGTTGCGCCCTGGATGGCAACACATAATCTGTTTGCCAGAGCGCGCTATGGCATCAGTCATGATGATCCCAGTATCACTGATCCTGTACTGTGCCGCTATGATGCTGCTGTTGAAATGGCGCCGGGATCGGCAATCCCGGGCAATGCGCTGCTGACCAGCATACCCGGTGGGCAGTATGCGAGTCTGTACTTCAAGGGGGTGAATGCTGAAGTGGGCGATGCCTGGAATGCCATGCTGCGTGACTGGCTACCGGCCAGTGGCTTCCAGCTTGATGCCCGGCCCTGCTTTGAGTATTACTCGCCGGATTCTTGCTTCGATACTGAAACGGGCGTGTTTGATTGCCAGATATGTATCCCGGTCATTCCCTTCCAAGCCTGATCTTTCTCGAATTTTCTTATTAATTGCTTCGAGGTATGTGTTTTCACATATCAAGGACTTCTTACGTCCGCTTTTTACAGGAACATATTCATGCTTACATTTATCCGTCATTTGTTCTCCAGCCTGGCATTGATTGCCAGCGCCAGTCAGTTGACCATGGCAGTTGAAACCCCATTACGGCCTTACCCTGTAGGTTTGCAGATGAAGCAATATGAAGATGCCAGTCGCCTGGACTGGAGTGGCAGCAAAAACAGGCCTCTGGCGACGGCCATCTGGTATCCGGCCAGTGCTGGCACGGTGGAGAAAGACTGGGATGTCGCCATTTTCAAGGCAGGGAAAAATGCCATCGGAGCCGCACCGGCCAGTACTGGCGGTAAATTTCCGCTGATCCTGATTTCGCATGGTACCGGCGGCTCTGCTGCTTCCATGGCCTGGCTGGCAGAGAGATTGGCTGCCAATGGTTATATCGTTGCGGCAGTCAATCACCATGGCAATACAGCCTATGAAGAAAGCACGCGCCTGGAAGGTTTTGTGGTCTGGTGGGACCGGCCAAGAGACTTGTCCGTGTTGATAGACAAGCTGCTGGCGGACCCGACATGGGGGAATAAGATCGATGCGAACCGAATTGCGGTAGCCGGCTTTTCTATTGGCGGATACACTGCTTTGGCCAGCGTCGGTGGCAAGATCAGTTATGCACAATGGGAAGAGTTTTGCGGTAAATATGCATCCAACCCCAATTGCAAACTACCGCCCGAGGCCAGGTTCAGTGATGACGATTTGCACAAGCTGTTGAAAGAAAATCAGCGCGTCAAGGATGCCATTGCCGTCTCAGGGGTGTCGTACAGCGACGCGAGAATTAAGGCGGCTTATGCCATCGCACCGGTTGCCGGCAGGGTGGTGACCAAGGACAGCATGGCCGCCATCCAACTGCCGGTGCGCGTGGTCGTCGGTGCGGCGGATGATCAGGCCATACCTGAATTCAATGCCCAGATTTATGCGGCGAATATACCTGGCGCCACTTTACAAGTTTTGCCAGGTGTCACACACTATACATTTTTAGCCAGTTGCAATCTCAGGGGTAAGTTGGTTGCCCGTCAGTTCTGCGCTGATCCTGAGGGCGTGGATCGTGAACTTACGCACCAGCAGGTGGCCACCGATGCTGTGAAGTTCTTTAATAGTGTCCTGCATTGAATAAACTGAAAACTCTTGGCTGCCCCATACCTTGATAGTGAATGACGACAAAATACCATTTCAGTTTTACAGATCACTGGTATAGTGCACCGCTGGCTTACTGGGTACATGTGTCAGTACCCGGCGAGTCGGGAGCTTATAAGCCGGCAGCACCTGCCCGGATACCACATAAGGGTTATGTGGTTTTGCACATAGAATTCGAAAAGCATGAACTGGTTTTTAGCTCACCGGCACAACTTGAGCACTTCATTGCTATCCTTGCTGCCAAACCTTTGCCCAGCAGCCGCTATCTGTCTGCACGACGTGGCGAGCGTGTCGGCCCCAATGCTCATTGGCTCAGTCGCTTGCCAGCCAGGCTCAAATCACCGCGGAAGCGGGAGAAACTGGTACAGGCCATGCGGGACGTGTGGAGCAGGGTAGTTTGTGCGGAGGACATCCAGCAGTTCGCATGGCGAGAGCAAATAGAACTTCGCGATTGATCTTGCTGTATGTTGGGCGATGTGACATATTGATCGTGCAAAAAGTTACATCTTGAAACAACCAGCCGGGGGTCGTTTGAATCATTCGCAAAAGCCGGACAAAACGACGCCAGAGGATGGGCAATCATGGCTCAAGAAACTGGGGCCAGGGCTGATTACTGGTGCTGCCGATGACGATCCAAGCGGTATCGCCACCTACTCACAAGCCGGTGCTCAGTTTGGTTTCAATATGCTGTGGACGGTTTTATTTACCTATCCCCTGATGGTAGGTATACAGGTCGTCAGTGCCAAGATCGGCTGCATCAGTGGTCATGGCCTGGCGACCAATATTCGTCGCCATTTTCCAGCCTGGTTGCTTTATGTTGTCGTTGGGCTCCTGTTGATCGCCAATACCATCAATATTGCAGCAGATGTTTCTGCCATGGGGGAGGCGCTGAAATTGATTATTGGTGGGCAGGCTCACTATTATGCGCTTGGATTTGGTCTGTTCTCGCTCGTGCTGGAAGTATTTGTCCCCTACCGACGTTATGTACGGATACTGAAATGGCTGACGCTTGCTTTACTTGCTTATGTAGCGACTGTTTTTGTTGTGCGTATTCCCTGGGCGCAAGTTGCCGTCAGTACCCTTATGCCGCAATTATCATGGAATCGTGACTACGTGACCACTGTGGTAGCGGTCTTTGGTACTACGATCAGTCCGTATCTGTTTTTCTGGCAGGCTTCGCAGGAAGTCGAAGAGCAACTGGCAAATCCCAGGGCCAAACCCCTGATCTGTGCGCCGCAGTTGATGGCTAAAAACCTTCAACGTATCAACATCGATACTTATGTCGGGATGGGTATTTCCAACCTGGTGGCTTTCTTCATTATCCTGACTACAGCAGTGACGCTTAATCTGCACGGCATCACTGATATCCAGTCATCAGCTCAGGCCGCCCAGGCATTGCGACCCATTGCCGGCGAGTTTGCTTTCATGTTGTTCAGTGCAGGCATCATAGGCACAGGTTTATTGGCAATACCGGTTTTGGCAGGCTCCTCTGCGTATGCCTTGGCCGGGGCATTCAAATGGAAGAGCAGTCTTGAACGCACTCCCATGCATGCCAAGCGCTTCTATGGTGTCATCGTCATATCCACACTCATCGGCATAGCTTTGGGATTTACAGAAATCGACCCGATCAAAGCACTGTACTGGAGTGCCGTCATCAATGGCGTGATTTCAGTGCCTATCATGGCAGTGATGATGCTGATGGCAGTCAATCCCCAGATCATGGGAGAGTACGTTATCAGTAAAAGATTGAAGCTAATGGGCTGGCTGGCTACATTGATAATGTTGCTTGTGGTCGTCGCTATGTTGGTAGCAAATTGAGCCAAGGCTTTTCATGCGTACAAAAGTGGTTGCACCTGTCTAGCGCCCGTTGATGACGCGAACCAGGAACATGACGATAGCAACAACCAGCAAAATGTGAATGAAGCCACCTATCGTATAGGAAGTGACCAGGCCGAGTAGCCAGAGAACAAGTAAGATGACGGCTAGTGTATACAGCATTTTTCTCTCCTTGCTGTGAATGTGTTTCAAGATTGTTTCTGACGCAGATAGTTTTTTTATCGTTTCCACCTGATGGCGGCGTCATGAGGAGTGTCTGTCGGCATTTTTCATGAAAACAGTGTTCAGGTGACAGGGCTACGAATGAAGGATAGCCAGTTTCCCGGAAAAAGAATGTGCGTTCCCGAACGCAACGACATTTATTTTCGGTCTATGAGACGAAATTGATGCAAACGGGAGCAGGCCGAATGTCATCCAGATGTCTGACATCGTCGTGCTTTATGTGCGGGAATGCGCAGAAGTACATGGAAATTCAGACGATATTGACTAAACTGGTTGCAAGGCGTGGGGGAAATATCCATACCAGTCAGGCCCTTTAATTCATTGACTTAAGCGGGTTGGGTTCTTATTCACGTTACCCTCTGATCAAATTCTCTGGAGAAAAAAATGCAAATCAAACTGATAGGTGGATTAGCGAGCCTGCTTTTACTCAGTCAGGCCAATGCACAAATTACTTTCTACGAAGGTGAAGGTTTTCGTGGCCGTACCTTTTATGTCAGTGAAGTACAGGACAATTTCAGGAATAACGGCTACAACGACCTGGCTTCTTCAGTGATAGTGACGAGTGGTCGCTGGGAAGTGTGTGATGACGCCTATTTTGGCGGTCGTTGCATGGTGCTGCGCCCGGGCAGTTATGACACTCTAGAAAGAATGGGGATGAACAAGCGGATATCTTCAGTCCGTCCTTTGGGGGATAACAGGCGTTACGAAAATGAGTCGCCAGCCCCATTGAGTGCACCCAACTATGAATATCGCCGTCGTCCCGGCGAGGGCATGTACGAGGCGCAAGTTACTTCTGTGCGTGAGGTGGTCGGGCCGCCGAGTGAGCGTTGCTGGATAGAGCGCCAGCAAGTGAATCAGGGGCGAAGCGAGCCTAACGTAGGAGGCGCCGTTGCTGGTGCCTTGCTGGGCGGCATACTGGGCCATCAGGTTGGTGGCGGTACTGGCAGGGACCTGGCAACAGTTGGAGGTGCAGTTGCCGGAGGTGCAATTGGCGCCAACGTGGGTCGCAATGATGGTAACCCGGTTGAGCGTGACGTGCGCCGCTGCAAGACAACAACCAGCACGACGCCCGCCTACTGGGATGTGACTTATATCTATCGCGGCATTGAGCATCGTGTACAAATGAGTTACCCGCCTGGTGCAACGATAGCCGTTAACCGCAGCGGTGAACCTAGGCAATAAGTTTTTGTTCAAGCCCGTTAACCGGGTCAAGCTGAAAGCCCATGAACTGACAGGTTCATGGGCTTTTTTCATTCATGTCAAAAACTGCAAGCAATGGCACGTTTGGCGGCCCGACTTCATTGCGGCAGTTCTTGTATAGCTTGCCATCAGTTTCTTTTTTTCCGTAGACATTCAATTTTCCCTGATTTTGCCGGGAAGGAGATTGCCTGACAGGGAGCCCGCAGAAATGTGGGGCATCGTACAGACCTTTGATTTGACTGGGTTTATAAAAGAAGCAACAAGTCCTGAAGCCTGAAAATTGCATCAAGAACCTTAATGGAGGAAGTGATGAATAAAAAATTAAAAATCAGCATCTGCGGCGCTTCTGCAATTGCCATGAGTATGTTGCTGGGGTGCGGCAGCATGAAGGCCCCGGCAACGGCTGAGGTGGCCGTATCCAAATCGGCAGTTGAGAGTGCGGCTGGCGAAGGTGCAAGCGAATTTGCACCGGTAGAGATGAATTCCGCACGTGAAAAGCTGGCTTTGGCCAACAAAGCCATGGATGCCAGGGACTATAAACTGGCCGCTGATCTGGCGACCCAGGCGCAGGCAGATGCCAGACTGGCACAGGCAAAAGCCAAATCCGTCAAGGCGCAAAAAGCTGCGGATGCCTTGCAAGAAGATATCCGTGTTCTGAGGGAAGAATTGCAACGCACCAACAGACAGACACAGTAGCAAACAAAGCATAAGGATTAAAGATTTTATTCATGACTTGTTAAATCGTTTCGTCAAAATTTTAAGGAAGCATCATGAAGAAAATATTTCTACCTGCGACCCTGCTCATCATCTTGATCTTTTCAGCCTGTAGCAGTGCGCCAAAAACGACAAGCTTGCTGGATCAGACCCGCATGGAATATCAAACTGCACAGAATAACCCTAACGTCATCAACCTGGCACCGCTCGAAATGCGCCAGGCGGGCGTTGCCATGGATGATGCCAACAATGCTGCGAGAAACAATGAAAGCAACGAGAAGATCGACCGTCTTGCCTACGTGGCGAAGCAAAAAATAGCTGTGGCGCAGGAAATGAGCAAGCAAAAAATGGCAGAAACCAGTATTGCTGACGCAGCAAAAGCGCGCGATCAAATCCGGCTAGACCAGCGTACAAATGAAGCAGAAAAAGCCAGGATACAGGCGGAGCAGGCCAAACTGGCAGCGCAAATAGCGCAGGCAGAGGCGCTTGATGCACAGAAACGAGCACAGGAAGAACAAGCGAAAAGTCTTGAAGCGCAAAACCGCAACGCCATGCTTGAAGCACAACTCGCCGAACTGAAAGCCAAGACCACTGAGCGCGGGATTGTGATCACTTTGGGTGACGTACTGTTTGGTATAGACCAGGCGAAACTGAATCCGACAGGTATGCGAACTGTACAAAAACTGGCGGATATATTGCAAAACAATATGCAAAGAACAGTGCTTGTCGAGGGGCACACCGATAATACCGGTTCCAGGTCACATAACCAGGATTTGTCTGAACGACGCGCCAGTGCCGTGCGTAGCGCACTGATGCTGATGGGGGTAGGGCGTGATCGCATTGCCGTGCGCGGGTATGGTGATATGTACCCGGCTATCGACAACAATACGGCACAAAACCGGCAGTTAAATCGCCGTGTTGAGATCATTCTGTCCGATGCTGACGGCAAGATCATACAACGCTGATTTCTCTATCTCCAAAATGCCTGAAGTGAAAGGAAACATGATGAAATACTGCCTCCAGTCCAGATATGCTTTGTCAATATTGATTGCAAGCCTGTCGCTAAGCCTGACTGCCTGCAATCAATCTGCCGAAACAAGCGCACCGAGCGCAGCCACGACCATAGGCATGGTAATTGATGATTCTGTTATT
Source organism: Undibacterium paludis (assembly GCF_022568815.1). Lineage (GTDB taxonomy): Bacteria > Pseudomonadota > Gammaproteobacteria > Burkholderiales > Burkholderiaceae_D > Undibacterium. The sequence continues at coordinate 24,995 of NZ_JAKZHX010000029.1, forward strand.
ACCGCCAAGCTTAAGGCTGCTATCGTGTCGGATGACACGATCAAAGGCATGGACATCAAGATAGATACCCGCAAAGGTGAGGTATTGCTGAGTGGGTTTGCTGACAGCCAGGCACAGATTGACCGTTGCACGGCCGTCGCCATGACGATACCAGGCGTGACGAAAGTCGACAACAAATTGAGTTTGAAGGCCAGCACGCAGACCATTGGCAACAAAGTCGACGATAGTGTCCTTACCGCATCGGTAAAAACCGCCATGCTTGAAGACGCCATCGTAAAGAGCACGGACGTGTCCGTCGTTACTCGCAAAGGGGAAGTGCAGTTGAGCGGGTTTGTCGATAATGAGAAACAATCGATACGCGCTACTGAAATTGCCAAGGGCGTGCCCGGCGTAAAGACGGTGATCAACAATTTCAAGATCAAAAGATGAATTTCAGTTTTTTGACATTCGGCCATGGATAGCTTGATGTGGAAATCCCATCAGTCAGGCAATGATTTTTATCTCACTTGACGATGGCTGATTCATGAAGAGAAATCGCAATAAATCTGCGATTGCCCTTTTTTATTGATGGCATAAGAATCGTCATGGAAAACACGGACTCATCCCTTTGGCAGCCAGTGTGCCAGTCTAGCAGGGTGCCCTCACGTCTTTCATTTTCACTTTTACAGTCACAGCTTCACTAGCCTTTTACGTCGGCAATGCATGGGATACGGACAATCCGGCAAGGTCCGGGAAGGTAAGAACTGCCAAGTAAAACCGTCCAAGTAGAGCCGCCTTACCCCCGGATTGTCGATACAGGTACGGGAAGACTTTTATTTTTCCCTCATGCCAGATTTTCTGTATGCCGCAGTCATGTCCTGTTGCAATGTGTTTCTGGCTTCGCGCAGACAGGCCTGGACCTGTGTTCTGGGTTCGCGCCGGCAAGCACGGGATGACTCTTGGTAGACGGCTTGGGCCTCTGTTTTTAGGGTTTTGAAATATGCCATCGGTGTCGTTTCTTCTTGATACCAGCGCGCAGGATCACTTTGGCGGGTGACGGCCTGGTTTGATTCTGCCGATTGCGCATAACTTGTCATCATCGCCCCGTTGATCAATGCGATGCAAGTCAATGCACGTATCATCATTGGTTTTGCTATGGTTTTCATGTTTGCTCCGTAACGTGTTGGGTTAATGGGATTGTCGGGTTTACAGCCATCCGGTCAGTAGCATTACAATGAGAGCTATGACGATCAGGCTGGTGAGGGTACTGGGACCATAGCCCCAGGACCGGCTATATGGCCAGACGGGAAAGAGGCCGACCAGTATCAGAATCAAAATAACGAGAAGAATGGTGCTCATGGCGTGCTCCATTCGAGAATGATGATTAATCGATCATGAATGAACGGGTGACAGAGTAAAAACTTAAACGCAATCTTGTGTACTCCCTCAAATCCATCGACAGATGGTAATCACC
>NZ_JAKZHX010000003.1 GCF_022568815.1 Undibacterium paludis
CTCAGCCTATTTTTTGCAATTTAAGCATCAGACCATCGATAAGAATTAGAAGCCAAAAAAGAAAAAAGCCCTTGAAAATCAAGGGCTTTTTCGTATTCTTTGGCGGAAGCTGTGAGATTCGAACTCACGAAGGCTTTAACACCTCGCCAGTTTTCAAGACTGGTGCATTCAACCGCTCTGCCAAGCTTCCGAGCTCATCAGTATAACCTTTATGCGAGTATTGGGCAAGGATCAATCCTTAAAAAGAAAGCCTTTATTCAACAAGACCAGCAATTGCTCAGCGCTGACCGGTCTGGAATACAGGTATCCCTGTACTTCGTCGCAGTCTGCCCTGATCAGGAAATCAAGCTGCTTCCGGGTTTCTACGCCTTCTGCGATGACCTTGTGATTCAGTTGCTTGGCCATCAAAATAATCGCGCCAGCGATGGCGCAATCATTTTTATCGGCAGGTATCCCCTGAATAAAGGAGCGGTCGATTTTCAGTGTCTTGATAGGGAAACGCTTCAGGTAGGACAGACTGGAATAGCCTGTCCCAAAGTCATCAAGCGCCAGGACCACGCCCTGGGCGGTGATTTGCTCCATGATGGCGATCACGCTCTCTGCGCTGTGCATGAGCATGCTTTCGGTAATTTCGAGCTCCAGCCATTCTGGTGATATCTGGTGGCGTTGCAGTGCTTCTTTGACGCGTACTGGCAGGTTGTTGGTGAATTCCCTGGCGCTGACATTGACAGCAATACGGAATGGCATCACGCCATTGTCCTGCCATTGCCGGGCCTGGGCACAGGCAGTATCCAGGACCCAGGCGTCGATCTGTAATATCAGACCGGTTTCTTCGGCGACCGGGATGAATTCTGCGGGTGAAATAAGGCCTTTATCAGGGCGTTGCCAGCGCACCAGCGCTTCTGCTCCTATGATCTTGCCGCTCTTGATGTCAACCTTAGGTTGATACTGCAGATAAAATTCGTGGTTCTCCAATGCCTTGCGCATGCTTGATTCGAGGTACAACCTGCCGGCCATGCTCTGGTTCATGCTGTCGCTATAGAACATGAAGCTACCCGAGGCGTTGCCTGCGCCACGCTTGGCCTTGTACATGGCTATATCGGCTTTTTGCAGCAGGGCATTGGCTTCGCTGCCATCTTGTGGAAAGACACTAATACCTATGCTGGCACCGACACGTAATTCATGCCCGGCAACCATAAAGGCGTCATTCAGGGCATGCAGCAGTTTTTGCACCACCATGCTTGCCTGGAAGTGCTGGTTGATATCAAGCAAGGCAATCGCGAATTCATCACTGCCAAGACGGGCGACAATATCGTTCTCACGCAGGGTCAACTGGAAACGTGCAGCAACCTGGCGCAGCAGTTCATTACCTATATCGTGTCCCAGGGTATCGTTGATGAGCTTGAAGCGGTTCAGGTCGATAAAGATGATGGCGGCGCTGGAACTGTTTCTTTGCGATTGCAACAGGGCATTATCAACCAGTTGCCGGAACAGGCTACGATTCGGCAGATTGGTCAGGGCGTCATAATACGCCAGGTGATTGATTTTTTGTTCTGCGTCTTTACGGGCGGTGATATCGCTCAGATAGCCAATGATGCCTATAGCCATCCCACTTGCGTCACATAATGGTGACAGATTAAGACTGGCCCAAAACACTTCACCCGATTTTTTCTTGCGGCGCACTTCCATTTCACGGCCGCCGTGTTCAAGAAAACTGTCATAGAGAAGTTCACCATCGCTATCCTGCTCTTCATAAAGGAAGAGGATATTCTTGCCTATGACTTCTTCGGCGGTATAACCAAACAATTTTTGTGCGCCACGATTCCAGCTGATGATGAAACCAGCCAAGTCCATGGTGATGACAGATTCATGTATGTGCTCAATGATCTGTGTCTGCTGCCACTGTTCCTGCGTGCTTGCCTGCTGTTCCTGATCAAGTCGTGCGCGGGTGGAAAACAATTGCGCAGTCAGGCTGGCAAGCAGGTTCAGCTTAGCAATATCGGCTTCATTGATGCGCCCTTTTTTTCCAGACAAGGCGTAATAAGTCTCCGGAGCAACCACGAAATGTACATGGTCAGCAGTACCCTGTTCTTCTGGTTTGCCCCGTCTGAATGCAACATTGGCATCACGAAAGACATCCCTGACGATGCGGTTCAGGGCAGCATCAAGTTCTGCTCCCTTCAGGCATAGGACGGCTTCTCCCAGACTAGCACCGACTTCGAGATACTCAATCGCTGGCGGCATGCTCATGCTTACATGTCCTGGCAGATTTGATTTACCCAGGCGTAGGCAGTGATCATACAGTCGTAGTAATCGTCAGTTGATAATCCAAGTCTGGATATCAGTTCGGCGTGGTGGAGTGTATATGCCCTGTCTGCCCTTTCTGCCAGATCAAGAGACTTGCCGAGCGGGCCAGTCTTGTTTAACAGTGCATCCAGAACTTCTACATTCAGGTTCAGGGGCTGCAAGACTTCGATCAAGGGATTGCCGAATAATTTATCAAGCAGGGAAAACATGCCAACCATGAAGGCACAATCAAGCTGGTCTTTATTGCCGCCCTGCTTCTGGCAGATTGTCTCCATCAAGCTGGCACGGAAAGCGGCGCGCGGCATCAATGGATTCAAACTGCCGGCATGCTCCTGCTGACGCGCATACAACAATAATTGCAGCCATCTTTGCAATTGCCTGCGTCCCAGCAAATTGATTGCCTGACCAAAGCTTGACACACGCACTGTCTGTGCAAAAGCAGCGGAACTGACGAGCTTGAACAACATGAAAGAGAGCGTAGCGTCCTGCTTAAACAATTCTTCGAGCTCTCGCGATTCGGCATCGCGCGCCACCAGCCCTAATAGTTTCAACAAGCGTGTTCTGGCACTGGCATCTGCTGACTTGCCATTGACTGGTGGATTGAAAGCATAGTCACCAGAAAACCATTTGAATCCGGCTTCATTCGCCTGTTCCTGAGCATGTGCTGTCGACAGGTTTTGTGCAAGACTGTTACCGCCATGCAGACGTGAGAGCCAGGGTTTGATTGAGGCAGGAATGCCTTTGCCGCAATCGACAGCAATTTTCTTGACACCATCCCAGGTTGAATTGCCACCATGAAATTCGTCAATCATGAAATGCACGCCCAGCGAACTGAAATGCTTGAGACGGAGTTGCGATTCCTGGTCTTGTGTCTTTGCTTCTGGCACGCACAGAACCAAGCGTGTAAGCGGCAACCGGGTATCAATATCAGCAGGAATTAATGCAATGTCAGAAACCCGGACCAATAATGTCAGGCCAGACAACCTGGAGAAAACTTCTTTTTCGTTCAGAAACTGTAGTATAGCAATGACCTCACTGACTGGCTGATCGCCAAAATCAGCTTGCAGGGCAAGCACTTGCTGTTTGCTGTTCATCACTGGCAAAAACGTGCCAATTCCTCTGGTCTGAGTCATAGGGTGCAGACATCAATTGTTACAAAAAAATGCTACAAATATTAATTTGAGATTTGACCAATTGCAACAACATTTAATGCAACACTTTAGATTCTGTAATATTTCGCTCTAAAAACGAACCGATACCATGTAAATATATGAAACAGCTATAAAAATTCAATTCGTTTTTTGAAGAACGCTGACAAACCAGAATCGAGGGCAAAGTAATTTCCCCTTGTTGCGCGCCAGACCAAAGCAACTAAGGAGTCTACAAAACTGATCTATTCAGCCTTTAAAAAAATCTGTTGCAAATCGTTCAAAAACCGCTTGCCTAAAGAAGTAGGTGTGATTAGTTCATGATCACGGTACAGCAGACCTTTTTGCTCTGCTTCGCGCAATTCTTTTTCTATTGTATTGAGCAACAAGCCGGTGCGCTCCTGGAAGAGAGCGACCTTGAATCCCTGTTGCAAGCGTAGCGAATTCAACATGAATTCAAAGCCCATGTCTGCGGCTTCTATTTCATAAGATTCCTGTACAGCGTTGCCTTGTGCAACAGCTTCCATATACGTCTGCGGTTGCTTGTAACGCGCCTGGCGGATAACCCGGTGAGGAAAGGAAATTTTCGAATGTGCACCCGCACCTATGCCAAGGTAATCGCCAAAATTCCAGTAATTGAGATTGTGACGCGATTCACGCTTTACCTGCGCATAAGCTGACACTTCATAGTTGCCATAACCTGCTGCCGCCATCTTTCCATGGATGAGGTCTTGCATTTCTGCACTGAGGTCATCATCAGGTATGACAGGCGGGTATTTGGCAAAGTAAGTGTTCGGCTCCAGTGTGAGGTGATACAGCGACAGATGTGGTGGCGCCAGCGCAATTGCTGTTTCCACGTCTTGCCTGACTTCATCCAGAGTTTGCCCTGGCAAGGCAAACATCAGGTCCAGATTGAAATTATCAAAATTTGTCTGCGCAATTTCTACCGCGCGCCTGGCTTCGTCGCCATCATGGATACGACCCAAAGCGGATAAATGCCGGGAATTGAAACTTTGTATTCCCACAGACAAACGGTTGATACCGCTTTGACGGTATGAACGAAACTTTTCTGCCTCAAAGGTACCGGGATTGGCCTCCATGGTAATTTCGGCAGCACCATCAAGTGGCAGCAAGGTACGTACGTCCGACAACAGGCGATCAAGACCGGCAGCCGACATCAAACTGGGCGTGCCACCACCGATAAAAATGGTGTAAATCTTGCGCCCCCAGATCAGGGGTAAGGCTGCTTCCAGATCTGCGCGCAAGGCATTCAGGTAGCCTGTCTCATCGAAGCTGCCACGCACCTCATGCGAATTGAAATCACAGTAGGGGCATTTCCTGACACACCATGGGAAGTGTACATACAGTGACAAAGGCGGCAACTGCGTTAAATTCAGACTACCCGCTGCCAGATATTGACTGGTTACATCCTGCGGGACATCAGACAAGTCCCGCTTTACAGGTGCAGTTGCTTTGATTGCCGTAACCGGCTTGATCGGTATCATCTGAGCTTTTCGACCAGGGCACGCAAAGCCTGCCCACGATGCGACAATAGATTTTTCTCTGCAGCAGACAGTTCTGCCACGGTTTTATTCAGTGCTGGCAAGTAAAAATGCGGGTCGTACCCGAAACCATTTTCGCCTCGTGGTTCGACAATCAACTCCCCTGACCAGACACCGTCTGCAATGACGGGCTGCGGATCAGTTTCTGACCGCACATAGACCAGCACACAGTAATAATAGGCTGACTTGTCTGAACTGCCAGCCAAATCTGCAATCAATTTCTGGTTGTTGCGCAGATCAGACTTGGGCTCACCTGCATAGCGGGCCGAATAGACGCCTGGCGCGCCCTGCAAGGCATTGACGCAGATGCCGGAATCATCTGCCAGTGCAGGCAGTCCGGTCAGGCGTGCAGCGTGACGTGCCTTGGTCAGCGCATTTTCTATGAAGCTGGGATAAGGCTCTTCAGCTTCAGACACCTGGAATTCAGACTGCGCCCTCAGGTCTATGCCCAAAGGCGACAATATCTGATAAAACTCTTTGAGCTTACCCTGGTTATTGGAAGCCAGAACGATCTTGCGATTCAAGGTATTGCCTTCCATCAATTCACCTGCAAACCCAGTACTTCTTTCTGCAGGGCAATCAGATCAGTAATACCTTCTTGCGCCAGATCAAGCATGGCGTTCATGGTGCTACGATCAAATGCTTCTCCTTCTGCCGTGCCCTGCACTTCAACAAATTCACCGTTTTCCGTCATGACGACATTCATGTCGGTATCGCATTGAGAATCTTCAAGATAATCGAGGTCGAGCACAGGATGGGTCTGGTATACACCAACGGAGATCGCCGCAACAAAGTGTTTGACCGGGACAGAAGCAATGACACCGCGTTCAACCAAAGCTGAAAATGCATCATAGGCGGCCACCATGGCGCCGGTGATAGAAGCAGTACGTGTACCGCCATCGGCCTGAATCACATCACAATCAATGTGCAGGGTGCGCTCGCCAAAAGCGTCCAGATCAAAAGCTGAACGCAGGGAGCGGCCGATAAGCCGCTGGATTTCCTGTGTGCGACCAGACTGTTTGCCTTTGGCGGCTTCCCTATCCATACGGCTATGCGTAGAACGTGGCAGCATCCCATATTCCGCTGTCATCCAGCCCTGCCCCTTACCCTTTAAAAAACCCGGCACTTTGTCTTCTATACTGGCAGTGCAGATCACTTTGGTATCACCAAACTCTATCATGACCGAGCCTTCTGCATGCTTGGTAAAATGACGACTGATGACAACCGGACGCAATGCGTCCGGCGCACGCCCGCTAGGGCGGAATGTGTTTGACATGATGTTTAGTTCTTGGAAGTAATGCGAGATGATTTATGTATTGCATTGCGTATTTCCGCAATAGCTTTTTCAATTTCGGCGTCGTTAAAAACATCGCCATCCGTGGTTTCCATCTCGGCGTCTACGGGGGCCTGAATGGTTGTCGTCACAGAGCCTATGGGCAAAGTGTTGGTGGAGATGATGGTGGAATTGTCCATACGGTCATCGCCTTCCCACATCATGGCCAGCGCTGTGACATTGTCACTTTGCTTGCCAGCGATATCAACAGCTGAACGTATCAGTTCAGGCACAGCGCGTACAATGGTGTGGTCATGCAGACGCTGAGCCAGCATATGGTCAGGCAGGACTGACCACAAACCATCAGAGCACAGCAAAATCAAATCACCAGGTTGCAATACTGCTCGCCTGGACAATTCGACGATAGGTGCATTAGGCGCACCAAGGCAATTGAACAACTTGTTGCGGTCAGGGTGGCTATGCCTTTCTGCCGGATCAACTTTACCCTGGGCAATCAATGTTTCCAGACGGGAATGGTCCTTGGTGCGCAATAAAATCTGCCCCTGACGTATCCAGTACAAGCGGGAATCGCCACAATGTGCCCAGTAGGCATAGCCGTTCTGTATCAGGCAGGCCACAATGGTCGTACGCGGTGTTTCATGCAGATTATTGATCGCACGGTAACGATGAATTTCTTGATGGGCAGCCAGAAAGCTGTCTTCCATAAAACGCTCGGGCCGCCCTATCATGGGATGGGCCTGCTGCTGGAAGAGGTTGCCTATGGTTTGCATGGCAATGGCTGCTGCCATTTCGCCCATGATATGACCACCCATGCCATCCGCCAGCAAAAGCAATATCGAATCGCGGGTAAAGCTGTACCCCATTCGATCCTGGTTGACCTTGCGGCCACCAATATGACTTTCTTGATAAACGGAAAAACGCATGAGATATGATTAAAACCAAATAATTCTGTTAATAGGAGCTGACCAGGGGCAAGCCTTTACCTGCCCAGCCAACCTCAAAAGTTTGCATTCAATGCAAGGTGCTTTCCTGTATGGTTGTATGGTCGCTTTCCACTTTCTTTCTTTTTCTGCCAAACAGGGTTGTGATCTTCAGGTTCAGTTTTTCCATGAAGGTCAACTCCCTCTGTGGCTGAGCCTGGATTGCCAGTGCTTTCTGCAAGGCGAATACGCTTTGCGGACGTTCCAGCGGGTCCAACTGCAAACACCAGCGCACGACTTCGATCAATTCAGATGAGTACAAACCTTCCAGTTTGCGATAATGCCCCTCCATCTTATCACCAGTCTTGCGTTGGTCCGACGGTTGTGGAGGCGCACCGACCATACAGGCAAAAATGGAAGCGCCAATACTGTATATATCAGTCCAGGGGCCAAGATTACCATTTTTCTGGTACAGCTCAGGCGCCGCGAATCCGGGTGTATACATAGGATAGAGCTTGGGGATATCCGTTTTCAAGGTCTGACGGGCAGCACCAAAATCCAGCAAAATCGGCGTACCATCCAGGCGCAGGTAGATATTGGCTGGCTTTAAATCAAGGTGCAGCAGCTTGTTCGTATGCACTTCACGCAAGCCATTCATGACCTGATTGAACATACGGCGAATAAAACGCTCGGACACCAGCGGCTTTTCCCCTTTGTCACGACGACGCAGGATGTGTTCCTGCAGTGAACGCCCCGATTCATAAGCCATGACCATGTATACGGTCTCATTGGCGCGGAAAAAATTGATAACGCTCACCACGTTCGGATGGGAAATACGTGCCAGCGCCCGGCCCTCTTCAAAGAAGCATTTCAATCCTATGCGATAAATCGGCAAATTTTCATTGGAAATCGCTGGTACCAGCTCGCCCTGCTGTCGTAAAGCCAGAGAGCTGGGCAGATATTCTTTAATTGCAACAGCGTTGCCATCTTCATCAGAAGCCAGGTACACAATACTGAAGCCACCGGACGCAATTTTCTTTACAATGCGGTATCCGGCAATTTCAAGTCCATCTGGCAGAGGTGCGTTATTTTGTGCGGCCATCAATCATCCAATTCACTATACAAAACGGATTGTGTTGATTATTGCGGTATTTGTAAAGAATATCCTAGTGTCTATTGCGCAATTTTGCCAAACTAACCAACAGTTCACTCCTTTTTGAGGAAATACCTTGAGCATTTTTAGCATGACTGGTTATGCGACCAGCACCAACGAAACCGATGCCGGCACCATCACAATCGAAATTAAAAGCGTCAATTCACGCTTCCTGGACCTGCAATTTCGCATCAATGATGAATTTCGTGCGGTTGAATCACAGTTTCGTGAGGCGCTGACGCGCAGGCTTGCACGCGGCAAAGTTGAATGCCGCTTCAGTTTTGGCAAAAAACTGACAGAGAGCCACAATAAAAGCCTTAATACCAGCATTCTTGAGCAGCTGGCCGGCTTTCAATCGAGCCTGAAACAGCAATTCCCTGAGGCTGTACCTTTTAGTGTCAATGAAATCCTGCGTTGGCCAGGCGTCATAGAAGAAAGCGAAATCAATGCAGAATCACTGCAAAACGCTATCAATGACACAATCAACCGCACCCTTGATGCTTTTGTCGTCAGCCGTGAACGTGAAGGCGCGGCACTGGAGCAGGTATTATTGAGCCGCATTGCGGCCATGGAAGAAATTGTCACCAGGATCACGCCGCTGATGCCGATGGTTGTTCAACAGTTCCAGCAAAAAGCGACAACCAGATTGGAAGAAGCACTGGGCCTGGCGCTGCAATCGAGCGGCAGCAATGCCGGCCAGACTATCACCAGAGAAGAGGCGCTTGATCGCATCCGTCAGGAAGTCACCGTCTATGGCATACGTGTGGATGTAGCAGAAGAACTGGCGCGCCTGTCCGCCCACCTCAGCGAAACCCGGCATATCCTGAAAAAAGGCGGCCAGGTCGGCAAGCGCCTCGATTTCATGATGCAGGAACTGAATCGTGAAGCCAATACCCTGGGTTCCAAAGCTGCTTCGAAAGAACTGTCAGATGCATCAATGGAATTGAAGCTGCTGATAGAACAAATGCGCGAGCAGGTACAAAATCTGGAATAAACCAGATAAAGCAACAAGGCTTGCCATGCTGAAGCTACTGCATTGCAAGCCTGGTATGCGCGTCCAAATCGCACACGTTCAACTCACTCTCAGATCCATTTCATCTTTCAAGAAGTATTAGCGACTTGCTGCAGCCAGAATGACGTCGGCGACTTGTTTGGGTTGCGACAACATGGGCACATGGCTGCTTGGCAATGTCGTCGTCGTGGCGTTGATTTTTTTGGCAAAATCACGTTGCAGCCCCGGATCTATCATGCGATCCTTGCTGGCAACGATATAGTAGTTAGGTTTGTTTTTCCACGCTGCATAACTGACTGCCTCACCAAAGACCTTGGCTGGCAGAGCCCCTTGAGTTGCCGACATGATTTTGGTCGTTTTTGCCGGCAAGTCCTGAGCAAAGTTAATTGCCAGTGACTCTTCAGACAAGCTGAGATAACCTGCCGCATCCGGCTTCAATGATGCAATGCCAGGCGGAACCGGATAATCCATGCCCAAACCACCCAAAGACTCTCCTTCGGAAGGTGCAAAAGCAGCCACATAGACCAGAGCCTTGATCTTGTCACTGCTGCCCGCCTGGGTAATCACTGCTCCACCCCATGAGTGCCCGACCAGCACAACCTTGCCCGTTTGCGCATCAATAACGCGCTGTGCAGCGGCGACATCATCAGCCAGTGAGGACAAGGGGTTTTGTACAGCGACAACTTTCAAGCCCTTGGCTTGCAGCAGCGGGACAACTTTCTCCCAACTGGAACCATCGGCAAAAGCCCCATGGACCAATACTACTGTGGTGTCACTGACTGCTGTTGTTTCTGCCAGGGCCGGCAAGGCGGGCAAACTTAAGGCTGTAGAAATCAGAAGAACTTGCTTGAATGAATTTTTCATATTACACCCGGTAAATTAAATTTCAATAAGTAATAATTAAGTAATATTTAGCACACCAATTAAATACCTGGCATTTCGTTATCAGGATATTTGACAGCCGGCGAAATATAGCACGCAAATTTATTTTACACAAATAATTAATACACTAATTATCTAGCTACTCAAACTACCCATATATCAAAACAATCACTCACCCAAGTTCTTATTCAACAAATCAAGCCCTATACTCAATTGTTCCGCATCCGCCAGGCTAATGCCGCAAGCCAGGGCAATGCATTGACTGATACGAACACCATCAGCGCGCAAATCCTTCCCTGCCTGGGTCAAACTCAGGACGCGATTTCGCTCATCGGCGGGATCACGCGCCCGGATCACATAGCCCCCCGCCTCGAGACGTTTGACAAGTGGAGTAATGGAACCCGGATCCTGCTGCAGACGTTCTGCCACATCCTTGATGCCTAGCCCCTCCTCTTCCCACAGCACAACCATCACAAGATATTGCGGATAAGTCAGTTTCAACTCAGTCAGCAAAGGCTTATACAACTGCGTCATCTTCAGCGAAGTCGAGTACAGTTTGAAGCACAGGTGTTGTGCCAGCAAGGGTGGATGTAAATCAGTCGTCATGTGCAATACGGTGGATACGAATCCTGGCAGCTTAGCGCAGAAGACTATACAAGTGCAAATCTATGCCCCTCCCTCTTAAAGACATGCGAGAATCCCGGTCACTTGGTAGAATAGGTCATGCATGGAAGCTTCAGGCATCAGAGGTAAACGTACGGCAATTTCATGCAATAGCCAAAAAGCTTGCGCAAAATTTCCATGATCCTTGAATTAGCAGACGCATTTGCTTATACTCCCGCCACTATTTTCTCAGGGAAATGATTTAAAGTGATAACGGCGCGCATGAATATAGCCTGCACAAACCCAATCAGGAGTTTGGCTGCGCGACTTGCACTCTTTTATTGACAACCCTGATCAACCGCAACGGAGGACAGACCCATGCAAGCCAAAAATTCGACTGCCGGCAGTCTCTTCGTCGTCGCAGCCCCCTCTGGTGCAGGTAAATCGACACTGGTGAATGCCTTGCTGTCCCAGGAACCTGCGATCAAGCTGTCAATTTCGTACACAACGCGCCCTCCCCGCCCCGGCGAGCAGGATGGCCGTGAATATCATTTTACGACTACAGAAGATTTTCTCAAGCGCAAGGCGCAGGGGGAGTTTCTTGAGTCGGCTGAAGTACATGGCAACTACTACGGCACATCGCGTCTTGTCATTGAAGATCAGATGCGTTCAGGCACAGACGTCTTGCTGGAAATTGACTGGCAGGGTGCACAACAGGTCAGAAAACAATTCCCGGGGGCCGTTGGCATTTTCATCCTGCCACCTTCGATCCCGGCACTGGAAGAGCGCCTGAAAAAACGGGGCCAGGATGAACCGCATGTCATCACCAAGCGTATTTTGGCTGCCGGCGGTGAAATGGCGCACTCCCCGGAGTTCGAATATGTTATTATTAATCAAGACTTTGCAACAGCCTTGTCAGAATTGAATGCAATCGTGAAAGCCACGCGCTGCCGATTTGCACAACAGGCAACACGCCACTACGAGCTGTTTGCCCAACTTGGCATCCATGCCAATCTGAGTTGATTCGCAAACCCATCGAGTAAGACATTAAGCACAATTAAGTAATTTAGGAAAAAATATGGCACGTATTACCATTGAAGACGCATTGAAACAAATCCCTAACCGCTTCCAGTTGACACTGTGCGCAACTTATCGTGCACGTCAGTTGCTGCAAGGCCATACACCCAAGGTTGATTCCAAAGACAAACCTACCGTGATCGCCCTGCGTGAAATCGCTGAAGGCAAAGTCGGCATAGAAATGTTGAAAAAGGTTCCGGTTTAAACAACTGCGCGCCTGCACTTCAGCCGCTCCACCTTTAAAAGCCAGTTTATCCGGCCGGGACATCACAGAATGAACCTCAATGACAGTCATTCATCTCTGGACAACCAACCGGCCGAGGCAGCCGCAGTTGTGGCTGCGCTTGCAACCAAGCGCAGCACCAATGGCAGGCACACATCCCCACTTGACGACATTGATGCCGTGCGCGCTTCATCGACCAACACTGGCGTTGCCTCAATCACCGCATTAACCAACCGCATCAGCGAATACATGTCCGCCAGCGAATTGAAGCTGGTCAAGGAAGCCTATCGTTTTTCTGATGAGATGCACCTGGGCCAGGTACGCAAGTCTGGCGAGCCCTATATCTCCCACCCCATCGCTGTCGCAGAAATCTGCGCAGAATGGAAGCTTGATGTACAAGCCATCATGGCAGCACTCCTGCATGACGTCATGGAAGACCAGGACGTCAAAAAAGATGAGTTAATTGAACGCTTTGGCGCACCTGTGGCGACACTGGTCGATGGTCTTTCCAAACTGGAAAAGATCGAATTCCAGAGTCAGATAGAAGCCCAGGCCGAAAACTTCCGCAAAATGCTGCTGGCCATGGCGCGCGATGTGCGTGTGATCCTGGTCAAACTGGCAGATCGTCTGCACAATATGCGTACCCTCGGTGTCATGTCTGCTGAAAAGAAGCGTCGTATTTCGCGCGAGACCATGGATGTGTACGTACCCATAGCCCACAGGCTGGGGCTCAATAATATCTATCGCGAACTACAGGACCTGGCTTTTTCACATCTTTACCCCATGCGCTACCGCACCTTGTCCAAGGCGGTCAAGGCTGCGCGCGGCAACCGCCGTGAAGTGGTTAACAAAATCATGGAAGCAGTCAAGACTGCCTTGATCGAAGCCGGCCTGAAAGCAGAAGTCTATGGCCGTGAAAAGACCTTGTACGGTATTTATCGCAAGATGCATGACAAGCACCTGAGTTTTTCGCAGGTGCTGGACGTGTATGGCTTCCGCATTGTTGTCAGTGATTTGCGTGACAGTTATTATGCTCTTGGCAGCCTGCATGGCCTGTACAAGCCTATGCCAGGCAAGTTCAAGGACTATATTGCCATTCCCAAGACCAATGGCTACCAGTCTTTGCACACCACCCTGATTGGCCCCTATGGCACACCCGTTGAATTCCAGATACGTACACGTGACATGCACCACGTTGCAGAATCCGGTGTTGCCGCCCACTGGCTATACAAGAATGAAGAAGGCAGCCTGACCGATTTGCAGCAACGCACCCACGCCTGGCTGCAATCCCTGCTGGATATTCAAAAGCAGACTGGTGACTCGGCTGAATTCCTTGAGCATGTCAAAATCGACCTGTTCCCTGATTCTGTCTATGTCTTCACCCCAAAATCCAAAATTATTGCCCTGCCACGCGGAGCAACAGCTTTGGACTTTGCCTACACCATTCATACAGATATCGGTGACCAGGCGATTGCCACCCGCATCAATCATGAACCGGTGCCACTGCGCTCTGAACTGAAGAATGGCGATATCGTTGAAATCATCACCTCACCCAATTCACGCCCGACCCCGAATTGGCTGACCTATGTACGCACAGGCAAGGCAAGATCAGCGATCCGCCATTATCTGCGCACGATCAACCTCAACGAATCGACAGAACTGGGCAAGCAATTGCTGGCGCAGGCGCTAGTCGCCGTCAACCTCAATCCGGATTTGCCAGAAAGTCTGATCGATAAACTGCTCAATGAATCCAGCGCCAAGTCCATGGAAGAAATCCATACCGACATAGGCATAGGCAAGCGCATGGCTGCTTTGGTGGCAAGACACATACTCGACCTGGTCGAAGATGATTCGCCTTCCATCCCGTTCCAGCAGTATGGTGACAAGGTTTCGACCAAACGCGACCCTGTCATCATCTATGGTAGTGAAGGTCTGTCCGTGCAATTGGCACCATGTTGCCTGCCCATACCAGGTGATGGCATCGTCGGACAGCTTAAACGTGACCAGGGTCTGGTCGTCCATACCGATGATTGCGAGCATGCAAAACGCCTGCACATCAAAGAACCAGACCGCTGGATAGATGTTAACTGGGGCGAGGACCTGAACCGTCGCTTTGATTGCCGCATTGCGGTAACTGTCACCAATGAACGTGGTGCCCTCGCCCGTATCGCTGCCGAAATTGGCGAGTCAGATGCCAATATCAGCCATGTCAACATGGAGGACGGCGACGCCAATGACATGACCAATATTCATTTTACGATACAGATTGAAGATCGTACCCACCTGGCCAGGATCATGCGCAACATCAAGCACCTGGCCGGCGTGTCACGCATCATCAGGGAACATGGCTGAACGCCACGCGCATTCATCCTCAATGCATCTGCTTGTGCAGCTTGCGCAATCCCCACCAAACCACACCGGCAATTACCGGCAACAACAAACCGGCAGCCATGTCCGGATTGATGGGCAAGCCCAGCGATTTCAATCCTTTTGCGCCGTAATAGACCAGGCCCGTCATGTAATAACTAATGGCAACTACTGACAAGCCTTCGACTGCCTGCTGCAAACGCAGTTGTTGTGCTGCACGTGCATTCATGCTTTGTAATATTTTGCGGTTCTGCTGCTCTTGCACGATGCCTACGCGTGTACGCAACAAATCATTGGTATTGGCAATACGTTCGGCCAAAGTCTCCTGGCGGCGAACAATAGCTTCGCAGGTATTCATGGCTGGCGCCAAGCGCCTGTCCATGAATTCCTGCACCGTTGGCACCCCTTCTATGCGGAATTCACGTAACTCACCTATACGTGACTGCACGAGTTTGTAGTACGCTTTCGATGCGGCAAAACGGTAACTATTTTCCAGCGTCAGCTTTTCCGTGCGGACGGCCAGGTCAATAATATGGCGCAAGAGATTTTGCTCAGCCTCGGTGGAACTCATCTCACCACTGACACTGCTGGCCATGGTCAGGGCAGAAGTCAGGGTAACCAGCTCATTTTCAATGGCGCTCAGTATCGGAGATGCCTTTTGCGCATATGGCAAACCCAGCAATGCCATCATTCTGTAGGTCTCAATTTCGAGCAGGCGCTGCACGGTACGGCCAGCTTGTTGATCAATAAAGCCATTATCACTGACGATGAAACGACTGAAACCATCCGCCTGTATCAGAAAATCGGTCCAGACCGTCCCCCTGCTCAAAACTTCACTACCGACCACAACACCACCCTCAAAGATTTGCCTGACTGGAACAGAAGGCTTGAGCACCTGATCGGCAGGCAGTAAGGCAACATGGGTCGCCACCATGACCTTATCTTGCAATTCAAACAACCATTGCTGAGGTAAATGGCGAATGGGGGCTGACGCAAAAATCTGCGCTAGTTCCAATTCCTGCCCGCCCCCGCCTTCATGTTCAGGGGCATTCTCGACAAAGGTATAAGTAGCGAATTCAGTGTGACATTCCCATTTCATGCGAAAACGACCAAAATCATGGAAAAAATACTTGGCGTCTCCGGCTGGTGCTGCCACCGCAAAGTGACGGCAAAAGTCTCCCAGTATCACTTGCTGAGTCAATAAATTGTCACCACCAAGGTGCGCATCGTTCCTGGCGAAGATGGCAAAATGAGTCAATGTTTCTGGTGCATGCAAACGTAATGATGGTCGCGAATGCACTTCTGCCGCCAGTGGCACGCGTAAGGGATGGTTGAGTTTGGAATAAGCAATAGACATATTTCTACAGGTAATTAAAAATCTTATTCAGGATAATTAACCTCGAGTATGGTCAACTCCTCTATTCCGCCAGGGGTGCGCAGGGTCACAGTATCATCCACCCTGGCCTTGATGAGCGCCCGCGCAACAGGCGATATCCAGCTGATCTTGCCTTGCAAGGGGTCGAATTCGTCTACACCAACTATGGTGACAGTCACTTCTTCACCATGCTGGTTTTCATAGGTGACAGTAGCGCCAAAAAAAACCTGGTCTGATCCATGGTGAATACGCGGGTCAAACACTTCGGCAATATCAAGACGTTTCGTCAGGAAGCGTATGCGCCTGTCGATCTCCCTCAGACGGCGCTTGCCATAGATATAGTCGCCATTTTCAGAGCGGTCACCATTCGATGCCGCCCAATGCACAATATTGACGACTTCGGGCCTTTCCACATCCATCAGATGGAGAAACTCGGTCTTCATACGATGATGCCCCTCAGGCGTCATATAATTTTTGACGCCGGCAGGTATGGGTGGCGCACCGAATCCTTCGTCGTCATCCGCATCTGATTCTTTGATAAATGCTTTGCTCATCTGGACATTGTAACGGACTTGGCTAAATTAATTTTCTTTGTGGCACCGAAAGCCTACACATCCCTTATAAAATAGGCAGATATTTTGTCCGCCACAAGCCCGGGTAATGGATTTATTTCCATCAGCAAGCGGGGCGGTGGCTTGAACTGGAAATGGATTTTGCATGACAGAAAAAGCAGCAATCAATGTACTTGTCGTCGATGATCACGCTGTGGTCAGAGAAGGAGTCAAGAGCATTATCTCAAACACAACGGATATTGCCGTCATTGCCGAAGCAGAAACCGGGCTGGAAGCGATACGCCTCAGCCGCCAATTCGATTTTGAGGTCATGCTGCTTGATATTGCCCTGCCAGATAAAAATGGCATAGACGTATTGAAACAGATCAAATCAGAAAAACCAGGCATCGCCGTCCTCATGTTTTCCATCCACAGGGAAGACCAGTATGCAATACGGGCATTGAAAGCCGGCGCCTCTGGATTTCTAAACAAGCAATGCCACAGCAGCAAAATCCTCGAAGCGATACGACAGGTCGCACGCGGCATGAAATACATCAGTACAGAACTGGCGCAAGAGCTGGCCAACAATCTCAATCAGGACAATGAAGACGCACCACATAAGTCATTGTCCGACCGCGAATTTCAGACCATGACCCTGATCGCATCAGGAAAATCCGTCAGTGATATTGCGAAAGAATTGTCACTTTCTGTAAAAACGATTAGCGAATATCGCTCGCGAATTCTTTTGAAGATGAAATTGCGGCACAATGCTGAATTAACGCACTATGCCATCAAAAATCAACTCGTAGACTAAATAGCAATATCCGAAGCATACCCGTTTTATCAGCTGCATTCTTGTTCGTAAAGCCATTGGCAAAGCAATATGTCAAAAACTCCAAATAATCCGCAATTCAAAAGCCCCACGGATATTGCGCGCGAGACGTTCAGACAATTGGCGATACAAAGAATTGCGCCAACACCGGATGCATATCGCAAGCTTTACAATGACATCTCCGGTGTCATAGAGCCGCCAGTTGAAGCAGTACCAGAAAAACTGCCAGAAATTTCTGAGGCAGAAAGTCTGTTGGCCAGCTTTGCGATCGGCCTGCAAACCAGTACGGGTGAATATGCGAGCTTTGGCCAGCGCTTCAGTCGCGCCGTCAAAACCGGTAACTGGCAGGATTACAGCAAAGGCCTGACACAACTGACCGAGCGCATTCTGGCTGCACCTGCTACGCCAGCCAACAATATCAGCCTGGTTGATCCTGCCCCTCCGCCAGCTCCGGTTAAAAACATTTCACTGGTCGACGATGGCCCAGTAGAAGATCCACGCTTGCGCATATTGAAGGACTTGCTGTACAGGACCTTGTCACTGGCGCTGACTTCACTGTTAAAACCAAGCCCCAACCTGGCCAATGAATCGGAAGAACTTGGCAATGCAGTAAAAACTGCCGGGAATGAGGCAGAACTCAATCAAATTGCGAGCCGGCTCAAACAATTATGCTTCCAGATTGAATTGCAAAGCGGAGACAGTGCAGAACAACATGAGTTGCTGTTACGCCTGTTCGATTTATTGCTGACCAATATCCATGACCTGCTCGATAACGACAACTGGTTGCGCGGTCAGATTGAGGTCGTACAGAACCTGATAGCTGGCCCCATAGATCATCGCGCACTGCAGGAGGCGACTCGCAGCCTGAAAGATGTGATCTACAAGCAGGGTGTACTAAAAAACAGCATTGCCGAGTCAAAAACTTCTGTCAAGAACATGATGACAGCGTTTATTGACAGGCTCAATGCAATGGCTGACAGTACCGGCGCCTATCAACATAAAATGGGAACTTACTCCAGGCAGTTGAGTTCGGCCAAGAACGTTGCAGAAGTCAGTGACCTGATAGCCACCATACTCAGTGAGACCAAAGAAGTGCAGTCTGAAACCCTGCGCTCACGCGACATGATTGTGGCGGCACAAAAAGAAGTCAGCGAAGCAGAAGCGCGCATCAAGGAACTTGAGAACAAACTTGCTCACATGAGCGAACTGGTCAGGGAAGATCAACTGACAGGCAGCCTGAACCGGCGCGGCATGGATGACGTCTTTGACCGCGAGGCAGACCGTGCAGACCGGCGCAAGACCCCGCTCTGCGTCGCCCTGCTTGATCTCGACAATTTCAAGAAACTCAACGATACCCATGGCCACGCCGCCGGTGACGAAGCGCTGGTACATCTGGTGCGCATAGTCAAGCAAACTCTCAGATCCATTGACGTGGTAGCGCGTTATGGCGGGGAAGAATTCGTCATCATCATGCCAGAAACCCAGCTGGAAGAAGCAGCGCAGGCAATGATGCGCGTACAGCGGGAGCTAACCAAACATTTTTTCACGGCAAATGACCAGCGACTTTTCATCACGTTCAGTGCAGGCGTCGCCCTGCGCAATCCGGGTGAACCGCAAGAGGCCACCTTGAAACGCGCTGACCGAGCCATGTATGAAGCCAAACAGTCTGGCAAAAACCGGGTGATCAAGGCCAGCTGAGTTCCTGCACCGGCACTGTCATTGTCGACATTTCAGCATGATGAAAAAACAGGCCATGAACTGCAAACAAAAGCAGCCATGACCTGTAATAATTTCTGGCAACCTGCAGAACAGGCAAGAGTACCTATCACTCTTTTGGAACACCTACTGAAGTGAAGATTTGCTGTTCTCAGGAAATACGCTTGAGGAAGCCATCAGGCGCAACGGTAATCTGCAGTTTGTTATCCATACTCTTGTCGATGACAAATTCAGGATGGGTCTTCAGATATTCATGTACGGCAGTTTTTGGGCTATTACCAGGCTGCCATGGGCGATTGTCAAACACATCTGCGGGTACATCCTCGACAAATGTATCGAATACCACACAATAACTGCCCTGTGTGACCAGAGGTGCATATGCCTGCAATTCAGCCAGCACATGTTCATGTGTATGATTTGAATCCAGGAAAACCAGGACTTTCTGTTTGCCAGCAGCAATCGCTTTTACCTGATCCACGATATCGCTTGCGACACTGGAACCTTCCAGCATCTGGATACGCCTGGACATGGGATGCTGCAAAATAGCGTCTTTATTGTGCTGTCTGATATCAATATCAATACCGACAACCTTTGCATTAGGATTGCCACCGCAGGCCGCGTTCAACTCCAGCAAGGACGCTGAATAAATGATGGAGCCGCCATGAGCAATGCCGGTTTCTATGATCAGGTCAGGTTGCACGGTCCAGATCAACTCCTGCATTGCCACCATATCAATCGGGTTTTGTATGATGGGACGACCCAGCCAGGAGAAATTGTAAACATACTGCTTACGCATACTCTGCTCAAGCCAGTCGCGGGACTGCTTCTGAAAGTCGAGGTCCTGCCCCAATTGCTCTATGCGTGCATCGCGCTCAATTTCAAATTGTTTAATCGGGTTCATGGTGTTTTTTATAATGGTTAAAAAGAGCCTGCAATTCGTTCGTCAGTTCAAATTCAGCCGGGCCAAACTGTGCTTCAAGTTTATTTGTACGTATAGGTGGAAAACTCAGGTTCGGCGCGCCGTTTTCAAATTCGCAGCGAACACCCATTTGTTCCAGTTGCAGTGCAAGACTGGCATGCGTAGTATTGCTGCCACGGGCTAAATTGTATATGCCAATCTCGCCCTTGGTGGCAATCAAGGGTAAAAATCGTACGACATCAGCAATCGATACATAGTCCTTTTGTGACTCCGGGGCACTTCGGAATACAACTTGCCCGCATTTTGCAGCATCACTGAGCACTTCAGACAAAAAATTCTGTTCGGGCATGTCCATACCAAAGACATTTGAAAGCCTGACGACGCGCGTGTTACGACCACCATGCAAACAAAGGCTTTCGCCCATGAGCTTGGAAAGATTATACAAATCCCCTGCTGCATGGGCCTGAACAGATAAGACCGCAGCCTCATCCGTATCGCTGGCACCGGCATAAACACGTGTGCTCGATAAATAGGTCAGCGTATCAAATTGACCATGCTGCAATATCTTTGCCAGCAGGCTGACATGGGCATCCACAGTCGCATATGGTCGCTGGCGAAAATCAGCGGTCAGCCCGGCACAGTAAAACACATGCCCAAGATGCTCTGTCGTCAGCCGAACATCATCTTTTTCAGGCACATGACTGGTCCAGCCAGCAGATTGCAGATAGGTATGCAAATGACGGCCAATAAACCCTTTGCCACCGATAAGGGTTGCATGACAATGCTGGCTCATTGCCGCATCCCAATCTGTTTGATGGGGTTGCCAACATTGATGGAGTAAGCCGCGATTTCACTGCGAACAATAGAGCCTGCACCGATCACACAACCGCGACGCAAGATGGCGCCATCAAGTATGATGCAATTGGCGCCTATCCAGACATCGTCTTCAATAATGATGCCACCTTTGCCAGGCAAAAACCCTTGCTGATTGATACGCTTGTTTTTATCCTGATAGGCATGATTGACCGGGGCAAAAGTGCAATTCGCAGCAATTGCCACGTCGTTTCCGATCACGATGCCATTGCCTGTATATAAGACGCATCCTGAATTGATCACGGTACGCTCACCAATAACAAGATCCGCTACGCCGCCCGCAGGTTTGACTTTGACGAAGCTGTCTATACTGGAAAAAGCGCCGATGATGATACGGGTTCCCCTGACCGAATCTTCGATGTCTGCCAGTTTGGAAATCCGTGCATCGGGATGAATTTCTATCATCGCTACTCCCGCTCCAGCACGCTCAATTGAGGGATGGCAACAACAAAGCGCCCTCCCCATGTTTTGACAGTATCCAGGTCCTGCATGATTTCAGCCTGCAAATTCCATGGCAAGATAAGTATGTAGTCCGGTTTGTCTTCAAGCAGATGACTCAAGCTCACAATAGGTATGCGGCTACCCGGCATAAATTTGCCTTGCTTGTGGGGATTGATGTCAACGACATAAGGCAGAAGATCAGGCCGCACACCGGAAAAATTCAGCAAGGTGTTCCCTTTTGCTGCAGCGCCGTAAGCGGCAACACGCTTGTTATTGCGCTTTGCTTCCAGCAAAAACTCCAATAAAGCAAACTTCGCCTGCTCAGCCCTGATCTGTGCCTCGCTATAAAAATCGAGGGTCTTGATACCGGCAGCCAGCTCCCTTTGCAGCAATTCGGCAACACGACTATTTTCCTCCCGGTACTGTACATCGCTTCTTTGCGCCAGTACACGCAAGCTGCCGCCATGTGTAGGCCATTCCTGTACGTCGAAAACGTGCAGTCCATTTTTGGCAAACACGGCTTTCACTGCGTGCAGGGACAGATAAGAATAATGTTCATGGTAGGCAGTATCAAACTGGTTCAACTGCACCATGTTCAACAAATGCGGAAATTCAAAACTCGCCACGCCTTGCTCCGTCAGCAACAGGCTGAATCCAGCAACAAAGTCATTGATATCTGGGACATGCGCCAACACATTGTTGGCCACAGACATATCTATACGCTTACCTTGAGCCAGCAATTCCCTGGCCAGCTCGGTGCCGAAGAAGCGTTCGACGATCTCTATGCCTTTTTCCCTGGCTGCGGTCGCAGTACTGGTTGTCGGCTCGACACCAAAACAAGGGATGCCGGCTTGCTGAACATACTGCAGCAAATAACCGTCATTGGCGGCAACTTCCATTACCAGATTTTGTGGCCCCAGGTTAAGTTGCTCCTGCATCGTCTCAACAAAATTTTTGGCATGCAGGAGCCAGCTTGATGAACATGAGCTGAAATAAGCATACTCAGCATCAAACAAATTCTCCCGCCCGGTGAAATCCAGGGTCTGCACCAGCCAGCATGCATCGCATACCATCAATTTCAGTGGCAGCCAGACTTCTGCCTGACTCAAAGCCTCAGGCTTCAAATAGGCGTTCGATGGTGGCGCCGAAGCCAGATCGAGAAAGGTGTGCTTCAATTCCTGCCCGCAATGCCGACACTTCATACAATAATTCCTTGAAATTCTGGACTTAACATAGTCCGGTTCCTATCTTTATCTGATATTTCCGTCACCGTCAGCGGCCATTTGATGGATAAACGGGCATCAAATGGGTTAAGCCCCAACTCGCTGGCCGGTGCATATGACTTGTTATGACAATATAGCATTTCCACATTGTCTGTCATGGTTTGAAAACCATGGGCGAAACCTGGGGGAATGAGAAAGGAACGCTGATTTTCTTGCGATAACAGCACTGCATGCCAGGTCAAAAAAGTGGGTGAAGCTGCCCGCAAGTCCACTGCAACGTCCCACACCTCTCCTTTCAGGCAACTGATCAGCTTCATTTCTGCATTCGGCGACAACTGCAGATGCATGCCGCGAACCGTCCCTTTCGTTGCGGTAAAGGTGTGATTAATCTGTGCAATCGCATCTTGCCACCCTATTTCCGCCAGATCTGCGGCACAAAACATGCGCTGAAAATAGCCGCGGTTATCACCAACAGGCTTCCTTTGCAATAAATGCAAATCAGGAATTGGCGTTTCTATCAACTCAAAACGCCCGGACTTGGAGGCAGTCATCAGGCTGCCTCATTTAAAAAAGCGGCAATATCGCCGTCACAAAGAGCAGCAGCTCCGGCTCCTCCCTGATAGTCGCGATACCAGTGCATGCTGTGCGCAATTGCTGTCTGCAAGTCCCAGCGAGGCCTGATGTTCAGGGCTTGCCTCAATTTGCTTGCATCCAGTGCCAATAACCCGGCTTCGTGCGGACCTGACACTTCCGTGGCGAATTCTGTGTTACCACTGCCATAGGCCGCCTGCGCCAACTGCACCACCTGTCTGACCGTGGCCGTATCGTCAGGGCCAATATTCCAGGCAAGGCTGGTTTGTGGCTGCTCCCATGCATATTGAGCCAGGCACAGATAAGCGGACAGCGGTTCGAGTACATGTTGCCATGGGCGCACCGACTCAGGCCTGCGTATCTGCAATACCTGCTGATGTTGCCAGGCGCGTATTGCATCCGGTAACAGGCGGTCTTCTGACCAGTCACCGCCACCGATGACATTACCTGCCCTGGCGGCCAGTACTGCCGTACCCTGCGCTTCCAGAAAGGCAGCACGATAACTAGAAATGACGAGTTCTGCCGCCGCCTTGCTGGCGCTGTAGGGGTCGTGTCCACCCAGCTCTGCGGTTTCCGGATACGGGGTTGTCTGTTCAAGATTGCGATAAACCTTGTCCGTGGTCACAATCAATGCGACCTTCACTGTCTCTTGTCCGCGCAAGGCTTCCAGCAGGTTGGCCGTACCCATAATATTGCTGGCAAAAGTAGTCAGGGGTTCACGATAGCTGGCACGTACCAGCGCCTGCGCCGCCAGGTGGAAAACCACCTCAGGCCGACAGGTATCAACAACACCCCTGAGTGTCGGATAATCACGTATATCGCCAATGCGACTATCAATTCTCCTGCCAATATCAAGCGCTTCAAATAAACTGGGCCGAGTTGACGGCTCCAGGGACAGGCCATGCACTTGAGCCCCCATATTGCTGAGCCAATGTGCCAGCCAGGCACCTTTGAAACCGGTATGCCCGGTCAGCAAAACACGTCGCCCGCGCCAGAAGTCGGCGTCGACCACATGCGGCCCAGATGCCTTGCTCACCAAACCCGCCACGGCGCACTCCCGGATTGCCACAAATCTTCCAGCAAATTCTTTTCACGCAAGGTGTCCATGGGTTGCCAGAAACCTGAATGTTCAAATGCCATCAATTCATTGCTTGCGGCGATTTCTGCCAGAGGCGCTGCCTCCCAGCTTGTACTGTCACCTTCAATATAATCAATTACCTTGGGGGACAATACAAAATAACCACCATTGATCCAGCCGCCATCGCCACGCGGTTTTTCGATAAATCCCGACACTTGGTTACCATTGCGTTCCAGCGCGCCATAGCGACCAGGTGGCAAGACTGCCGTCACTGTCGCCAATTTTCCATGTTGCTTGTGAAATGCGATGGAAGCAGCGATATCAAGATCGGCTACTCCGTCACCATAGGTGAAGCAGAATGCCTCTTCCCCCTGCAAGTAACGGGCAACGCGCTTCAGACGCCCGCCTGTCATGGTGTCTTCCCCCGTATCAACCAAAGTCACCTTCCAGGGTTCTGCATGATGCTCGTGCACTTCCATGCTGTTATTTTTCATATCAAAAGTCACATCCGACATGTGCAGAAAATAATTGGCAAAATATTCCTTGATCAAGTATCCCTTATAGCCGCAGCAAATCACAAATTCGTTGACGCCATGTGCGGAATACGACTTCATGATATGCCAGAGTATGGGATGCCCACCTATCTCTATCATAGGTTTGGGTTTCAGATGGGTTTCCTCAGAAATTCGGGTTCCCAGGCCACCCGCTAAGATAACTGCCTTCACTCTTCTGGCCTTTCACAATAAATTTGCCACATTTGGCGATATGCTTTTTCCACTGAACGGGCAAATGCCGGTTCATTCATCAGTAATGATTGCTCCATCTCCTGACGCAAGCCGGTACGCAAGCTGCGCAGTTGATCAAGGTCGTGCGCCAGGATAATGGCCTTTTCAGCATACTCCTGTTCGGTATAAGCCTGCCACTCTTCATGTCCTATGGCATGCAAGATGCTGGCGCCGATTCGTCCCACTGAAGGCCGGTCTGCCAATGAGATAAACGGAATACCCATATATAAAGATTCAAGCAAGGTCGTACCCGAATTATGCGGGAAGCAATCAAGACCGATGTCTATATGCTTGAGCACTTCCCAGGAAGGGGAACTGAACCCTATATGCAGGCGTGACCTGTCTATGCCATAACGCATGAAACGCGAGGCCATTTCTTCCTGCACTTGCGGATCTTTAAAGTCCCCGCTATTAATAATCAATTGCGAATTCGGCATGGCATCAAGTATGGTGGCCCACACACGCACCACTCTATGATTAATCCTGGTCGACCGTGACAAGCTGCCAAAAGTAATCACACCAGTCTGCTCAAAAGGCGGCGGCGTCAATTCTGCCCTGCGCGTATCAGGTCGATATACATAAGCCGGGCCATCAAGACACCAGACCGTCTCGGAAAACAAATGCGCGCAATCATCGGTGATGGTTGGCTTATCAGTCAAGTAATAATCTATCGCACTCAGGCCCGTCGTATAGCCATATTCCAGCCAATGCAGAGAAACAGGTGCAGGTTTGCGCGCGAATACTGGCAGGCGATTACCATTGGTGTGCCCGGCCACATCAACGAGGATATCAATGCCATCGGCACGTATTCTGTCGGCCAGCATATCATCAGTCATGTCCCTGGTCGGCACCCAGTGATCTATCTGCTTTTTATAATAGTGGGTAATTTCATCTTCAAAAGGCGGATTTGCATAGGCATACACTTCAACCTGCTGTTTATCATGCCCTTCTATCAGGGGCAGGAGAAAATATTTGCATACATGGTTATAAAAAGCCTGGGTAACATAGCCCACTTTCAGGCGCTTGCCTGGCAAACGTTCATTGTCAAATTTTTTCCAGCTTGCCTTCAAAGGTTGGGCAAAACGCACATCAAATTCATGGTAAGCGTTATAGATCACCTCTGGCGTCAAGTCCGGATGATAATTCAGGCAAAACAACAGATTCGTATAAATCTTGCGGTTGAATGAAGACTGTCCGTCCGTCTTGAACGAAAGCGCCTTGATGTAGGCCTCAATTGCTGCATCGAGATGATTGGCTTCGCGCAAGGTATCGCCGTATGCACCCCAGATTTCCGGGATATTCTCGGTCAGGCTCAGGGCATGCTGTCCGCACTCAATGGACTCCTGCACCTGACCATTCTGGCGCAAAGCATCAATCAGGTTGGGATAAACCTGGACCAGATCCGGCTGCAAACGCAAGGCATGGCGATATTGCTCTATGGCGAGAGCGTACATGCTGCTCTCACGATAAGCCAGACCGAGGTTATTATACAAATATGGCAAGTCTGGATTGATGCTGACTGCCTTGGAAATCTTTTCTATGGCCTCTTCAGTCCGGCCGATGTACCGCAAGGCATTACCAAGATTGTTCAGGGCAACCACCATGTCGGGCTGGATAGCCAGCGCCTTTTCCAGATAGACGACTGCTTCTGCACAACGCTCCAGTGAAATCAGGACATTTCCCATATTGGTCAGAATATGCGGATTATTTGGCAATAGTTCCAGCGCTCTGGTTAATACCAAATGTGCTTCGGGGAATTTACCCTGTTCTATTCGTGCAACCCCAATGTAGTCCCACACCACCCCGTCACGCGGCAGGTATTTTGACAACCAGAGAGCGGACTCTTCCAGTTGCAAATACTGCCTGGCCTGCAAGTATTTATTAAAAATACCGAACGCAATCTTGCGATTGTCAGGGAAGTGCGGCATGACTTGAAACGCCAGCTTCAGGTAAGCGATTGCTTCATCATATTCATTGAGATCACCAGAGATTCTGGCAAGCGCATAGAGCGCGTCCGGATGACGGGGAAAATGTCTGATGATATTGAGGCAGACCTGTTTTGCCTGCGGCAGGGCCCTATCGTCGAAGTATTTATTAACTTCACGCATTGCTTTTCGAGCATCAAAACCAGATTTTGTCATAACCAGCACCTTGGAAAAGTTTAGCGTTTGTATTTTATGCAATTATTATTTTTACCTGATTTGACAGGCAAACCAGCCAAAGTGAGTAAAACAGCATGCTCAAACCGAAAAATACCAGAAAGATTCAGGCTTCGCCTTATTTTATAGCTAAGGATTTTGTTTCCATGTGTTAAATAAAGAGTGAAAACTAAATCAAATTAGACCCTAAAGTATTTTAAAAAAGCGTCGACAAGCGGAAACACTTTAAAAACTTGAGCAAAAAAAAGAACATTTATTTTCAGAAACACGCTAAAACTTTTTTTTTGTCGTCCGATACTCTCTTCAACGGCGGTCCACTAGTCAGCACGAAAGACCAAAGTTTCAGGCTACTACGCCAAAATTGAATAACTTAGGTAAGGAGAATCACCATGGCTGTCATTAATACCAATATTGCTTCGCTGAATGCGCAACGCAATTTGAGCACATCTCAATCCGCTCTGAATACGTCCCTCCAACGTTTGTCTTCCGGCTTGCGTATCAATAGCGCCAAAGACGATGCTGCTGGCCTGGCGATTTCCGAACGTCTGTCTTCCCAAATCGGTGGTTTGAATCAAGCTACCCGTAATGCTAACGATGGTATCTCCCTGGCGCAAACCGCTGAGGGCGCGCTGCAACAGATCGGTGCCAACTTGCAACGTATCCGCGACCTGGCCGTACAATCCGCCAACGGCTCCAACAGCGTCTCTGACCGCGCAGCTCTGAACAACGAAGCAAGCCAACTGATCTCTGAGATCAACCGCGTTGCCAGCAACACCAACTTCAACGGCGTGAACCTGCTCGACGGCAGCTTCACAGCGCAAACCTTCCAGGTTGGCGCCAACGGCACAGCAAACGACCAGATCAGCATCGCTTCCATCTCCAGCGCAAAATCGAGCGCCCTGGGTGTTGGTGCATCTTCCAGCTACGCAACTACTGTAGCCGGTGCCGGCGCAGTCACCACAACAGCCCTGGCTGCAGGCGACCTGTCCATTAACGGCTTCCAGGTTGGTGCTTCCGCCTCTGACGGTGTTTCCTTCTCCAACGCAACAGGCAGCGGCATCGCCAAAGCAGCAGCCATCAATGCAATCAGCGGCAGCACAGGCGTTACAGCAACTGTAGGCTCCACTACTATTGCAGGTACAGCCAGCACTTCTGCAACTGCGATTGCCTCTGGTGACATCACTATTAACGGTGTGAATCTGGGTGCCTTGAGCGCTTCGACTTCCGGTGCACAACGTGGCGCTCAAGTTGCTGCTGCCGTTAATGCAATCAGCACACAAACAGGTGTTACTGCTACATTCAACACCACAACTGGCGCAGTTGCACTGGCTGCAGCTGATGGCCGCAACATCACTATTACAGCCAGCACTAATGCTGCTGCTGCTGCTGCCAACACAGGTATCACCGTATCGGCAACAGGTGCAACCGATGTCAGCACATCGACACTGTCCCTGACTTCGACCAGCTCTGCAGGTATCACCTTGGCTAACGGTACTGGTACCGGTCTGACAGCAGCCAACCTGACCGGTGGTTTCACTTCTGCTACGGTAACAGTCGGCGCTGGTGTTTCTTCTCTGAACCTGGGTACTGCTGCCGGGGCCACTGCCGCGCTGACGACCATTGATGCGGCGCTGCAATCGATCAACAGTTCCCGCGCTTCTCTGGGTGCGTATCAAAACCGCTTCTCCTCCGCAATTGAAAGTTTGCAGACCAACTCTGAAAACTTGACAGCATCCCGCAGCCGTATCCGTGATGCAGACTTTGCCCAGGAAACAGCAACATTGACCCGCGGTCAGGTTCTGCAACAAGCTGGTACTGCGATTTTGGCCCAGGCTAACGCCCTGCCAAACGGTGTTCTGGCCCTGTTGCGTGGTTAATAATACTGGTAGCCCTATGTAAATAAGGTCTATACTTAAAGCGTAGAGCATGTCCCCCTGATCAAATCTTGATCAGGGGTATTTTTCTTGAAGGAAAAGATCATGGACATCCGATCGATAGGGAGCGCTTCTCAATCAGGACAACTGATCAATGATCGACTATCCGCGCCCGACGTCAGTGCGACAGTACAAAGGGCATCTGCCACCTCGACACAAACCGTTGATGCCGTTAAGGCAACACCAACTACAGCCAGTGCTCCAGAAATTGAAAAAGTGACAAAAGCTGTCAACGACATCAATAAAACTGTTCAAGCCCTGTCACAAAATCTGGAATTCAGTCTTGAAGAACACAGCAACCGTGTCGTAGTCAAAATAATTGACCAACAAACAAAAGAAGTACTGCGTCAGATACCTTCAGAAGAAGTTCTTGAAATTTCTCGTTCTCTCGATAAATTACAAGGATTGTTAATTAAACAGCAGGCATAAATTGCATTATGGCCAGTTTGGCTAAATTTTAAATTGGCAGGTAAATTCCCCTCTAAAGTCTAGTTTGCCTTAGCCGATAATTTAGTACAGTACGGTCTGACAAGGGGGAGTATCGTGGGCATACAATCAACTGGCATTGGCGCAAATCTTAATGTCAATGACATAATCACCAAATTAATGCAGGTTGAGAGCCAGCCACTGACTACGCTGGCAAAGAAGGAAGCCAGCTTTCAGGCCAAGCTGTCTGCTTATGGCACGCTCAACAGTGCACTTAGTGTGTTCCAGTCCAATGTTACCGGCTTATCCAACCTCGGTACCTTCCAGACTTTAACAGCAACTGCTGGCGACAGTTCTATTGCATCTGCGACAACAACCAGCGTGTCTACCCAGGGCAGCTACAATCTCAATATTACCAAGCTGGCCCAGGCACAGACCATATCGAGTGCCGGGCAAGTGAGTTCAACAGCAGCCATAGGCAGCGGCACCAGTACGACCATTACCTTTCAATTTGGCACGATTACTGGCGGCACACTGACCAACGGTACTTACACAGGTGCAAGCTTTAACCAGGACGCAACACAATCCACGGGGACTGTCACCATAGATGGCGCAAACAATTCCCTGCAAGGCATACGGGATGCCATTAACGCCGCCAGTATCGGCGTCAATGCCACCATAGTCGGTGACGGCAGTGCAACGCCTTATCATCTGGTGTTGACTTCGACAAAGACCGGCGCTACTTCGAGCCTGAAAATCAGTGCAAGTGGTGATGCTGCAATACAGAGCCTGATAAATTACGATCCGGCTGGCACGCAAAACCTGACAGAAACAACCACCGGACAAAATGCAGCCCTGACAATCAACGGTATTGCCGTGTCCAGTACGTCGAATGCTGTTACCGGCGCAATTCAGGGTACAACCATCAACCTGAGCAAGGTAGGCACCACCACATTGAGTCTGACCACCAATACCAGCGGGATACAATCAGCGGTCAATGGATTCGTTAAAGGCTACAATGACCTGCAGTCAACATTGAAAACCTTGACTGGATATGATGCGTCGACAAAAAAAGGCGGCATTTTGCTTGGTGATTCCACAGCGAGAACTGTACAAAGCCAGATCAGATCAACACTGACAGCCAGTGTCAACGGCTTGGGCGGCAACATCACCACCCTATCGAGCATAGGAATCAGTTTTCAGAAAGATGGCACACTTACTGTCGACTCGACCAAGCTGCAAAATGCGCTTACTAATAATTTCAGTGAAATCAGCGGCTTATTTGCATCAGTCGGCAAAGCAACAGACAGCCTGGTCAGCTACAGCAGTGCCACCTCTGCAACCCAGCAAGGGTCCTACGCGATTGATGTATCCACTATTGCCACACAAGGCGGTCTGACCGGCAATGTGGACCTGACCACCGGTAATACGACGATTGCGGCCAATACTGCCATCAATGTTACTCTTGATGGCGTTACTTCGTCCGTCAGTCTGGCCGCGGGCTCTTATAGCGCGTCGGCACTGGCCACGTTGATACAAAGTTCCATCAATGGCAACTCCACCTTCAAAACGAATGGAGCCACAGTGGTTGCAAGTATCAATGGCAGTGGTTACCTGCAATTGCAATCTACTCGCTACGGCAGCGCCTCAAATGTTACCCTCGCTGACAATACCGGCACCGGCGCAGCAGCCCTGGCAGGCACTTCCCTGGCAGGTACCGCAGGGGTCGACGTCGCGGGCAAGATCAATGGCGTGACAGCGGCTGGCACTGGTCAGTTCCTGACAGGTGCAACTGGCTCATCAACCGAAGGCCTCAAGGTCCTGATCAATGGCGGCTCAACTGGTGCACGTGGCACATTAAATTACTCGAAGGGTTACGGCACACAACTGACCTCACTTTTGTCAGGTTTCCTGGGAAGTGCAGGAACCATTTCCAGCTCAAGCGATGGCATCAACCGCAGTATCAAGGATATTGGCAAACAGCGTGACATTCTTAATAGCAGACTATTTGACACTGAAGCGCGCTACCGCGCCCAATTTACCGCATTAGACAGCATCGTCAGCAATCTCAATAATACGAGCACCTTCCTTTCACAGCAGCTCGCAGCATTGACAGCCAGTACGAAGTAAAACCGCAGGCAGAATAGAAAACAAAAGAGAGGATTTATTGCTATGTTTGGCTCATCTCAAGCGCGCGGCGCAAATGCCTATGCCAAAGTTGGCATTGAAACTGGCGTCATTGCAGCCAGCCCCCATAAATTGATTGTCATGCTATTTGAAGGGGCTATCGTTTCCATTTCCAATGCTGTTCAGCATTTACATGGTGGCGATGTTGCAGCCAAGGGCCAATCCACCTCCAAGGCAATTGCCATCATCGAGAATGGCCTGCGCGCCAGTCTGGATAAAAAAGCCGGCGGTGAGATCGCCCAGAGTCTGGACTCTTTATATGAATACATGACAGCACGCCTGTTACGTGCCAACCTGGAAAACAGTGAAGAGATGATGGTAGAAGTTCAGAATTTGTTGCGTGACTTGAAAACCTCATGGGAAGCTATTGCCCCCAATCAGGATACTGTCAGCGATATTCCCAAAGTCAGCGCCGATCCTTTGTCCCCTCGCCCTGCCAACTTTGTTGAGGCTTAAAATAAGATGAATAGTCTGGAACTAATCTCATTGTACGAAAATGTCGCCGTCATTACGGGCAACATGCTGGAAGCTGCACGCTCAGGCGATTGGGAACTGCTGGAACAGCTTGAAAATGATTGTTCAAGCCGCGTCCAGACGATACGCGAAAGCGAGATACCCTTTGATTTACCGTCAGAGATGCGCGACAAAAAAATACGCATCATCAAGAAAATTCTCGCTGATGATAAGGAAATTCGCGACATTACTGAGCCCTGGATGGAACGTCTGGCCAGTTTGATGAAAGATTCCAGCACCAACAGGAAGCTGAACAAAACTTACGGGACAGGTAGTACAGCCTGACTTTTATGGCTACTCAACTCGATAGTATCAACAGGCCGGTTGCCAATATCGAGGCGCCAAGTGCTGCAATTGCAATTGGCGAGACCAAGCAGGACATCACCCCAAAACTGGCGCAGCTAGTCACAGGCCAACTACTCAAAGGCGAGATACTGTCCAAACTGATGGATGGCAGTTACACGGTCAGGGTAGCAGGCATTACGGCCAAAATGATGCTTCCAGAGGGCACCAAGGCCGGCGATCAGGTGCCTTTGCGCCTGATTGCTACTGAGCCAAGGCCGACATTTTTGCTGGAACATGATGGTGATACGCACTTCCCTACCCCGTTACCGCAAAAATACTCACCCGGCCCCGATATACGCGCAAGCAATTCAGGCGTTTTAGGCACCTATGCAGACCAGATCGCAGAAGAAGCAGGTCCAGTACAGGCAAGACCCTCGCCTGCGGGTAAATCTGGGGATAACTTCACCGCTGACGCGGGACACACACAAAAAGCAGACACCTCTACCATCGTCAGCCTGTCTGTGAGTACTGAAGGTAAAAAAACTGATGTAATTACCGGACAGAATTCACCAACACAAGAAATTGCCAGCAGCAAAACCGCAGAAATCGCACCCAGATTACCCCTGACGAACACGAAAGCCGCAGACAGCACACCAGATCACCTGAGCAGCGCACCAACATCCTTAAGCAATACTGCCAAATTCATCAGTCAGATATTACAAGCGGCACCCAATACCGGCAACAAGGTGAATATCGCCAGCGAGACCCCTGTCGTTGCTGCTCCGGCAGAACTCAAGGACACTGCCGCAACGGCTTCCAAACTGCAAAACCAGATTAGCAAAAGTGGTTTATTCTACGAATCTCATGTTGCAGAGTGGGCGCAGGGAAAACGTCCCATTTCAGAGATCAAGGGAGAGCCTCAGTCACGTGATGATGCAAGCAAAATTTCGGATATCAGGCCTGGCACAGGATTGCCCAGCGTCAGCAAGGAAATGGGACAAATAATTCACCAGCAACTCAACGTTTTAGATCAAAATATTGTACGATGGCATGGGGAGCTTTTCCCCGGACAAAAAATCGACTGGGAAATAAAAAAAGAAGCAAAGGAAACCCGGCATCTGCAAGAACCGGACGACACAAACTGGCAATCCGTGGTTCGCTTTGAGTTGCCCAATCTGGGGCCTGTCACTGCAACCATTAATCTGCAATCAAACAATCTGGGCCTGTCCCTGCGGGCTGAACAAAGCGACACAGTATCCGCCCTCAAGGATCACGCGAGTGAATTAGCCAGCGCCATGCACACGGCAGGTTCACCGCTGATGTCTTTTGTGGTGAGTAAAAATGAGCGCAGCTAATTCATCTGACAAACCCGTCACACAAAATGCGGTGGCACTTGCCTATCAGACCGGAGATTCTGCGCCCAAAGTGGTAGCCAAGGGAAAAGGACTGATCGCCGAAGAAATCATTGCCAGGGCACGTGAACATGGCGTCCACGTACATCAGTCCAAGGAACTGGTTTCATTACTGATGAAGGTGGATCTTGATCGAGATATACCTCCAGCCCTGTATCGCGCTGTTGCAGAACTGCTCGCTTGGCTTTACCATATTGATACGGAAAAATCAGGGACGATTTCAGAGACTTCCGGGCAAGAGAGCGTTTAGCGCCCCCACTTTTTGAATGTGATTATAAAAATATGCCATCCTTACCTCCGAGCCTGGGTACAGAAAATCAAAGCCCGTACCAAGTTGATTCCCGACGGGAAATCATCGGTTTGTTGCGAGGCTTGAAGGAAAGCAAGCAATTGATCAGCATGTTGATCAATAGCGGCTCGGAAGTGTTTATCACATCCATTCTTGATGTTGATGATACCGAAAACCTCGTCATCATCGATAGTGCCCCTGGCCAACTGGCCAACCAGCGCATCGTTGAAGCAGCCAGGGTATCGTTTGAAGGCTTGCTGGATAAAATAAGCATACAGTTTTCATCATCCAACCTGGAACGCATCACATTTGAAGATCGCCCTGCATTGCAGTTTGAGATCCCTTCAACCATGATACGTTTGCAAAGGCGCGAATATTATCGTATCAACACGCCATTGACCAACCCGATACGCGCCACCATCCCGGTCAAAGTAGATGACAGGACAGAAACGCTTAAACTGGCTCTGGTTGACATCAGTTGCGGCGGGATTGCCATTCTCGATGAAAAAAAGCTGCTTGAAAGCACGATAGGTATCATCTATGAGCACTGCAAGCTGGAATTGCCATCAATAGGCATGGTTGATGTGGTGCTGCAAGTGAGGAATTCCCAGGATTTGATCCTGCTGAATGGCAAATCAAACCGCCGCCTTGGGTGCCAGTTCATCAATATGTCCAATAGCGTACTGGCGAGCATACAACGCTATATCATGAAGCTCGAACGTGAGCGTAATGCCAAGATTACAGGCATACGCTAACGACATCCTTTATACAGACATCGGACTACCAAGAGAATAACCGCCTGATCTGACCAACCTATGACTTATATCTGCATGTTCATGATGTCGTGATACGCAGACACCAGCCGGTTTCTCACCTGTACTGTCGTTTGAAATGAAATGTTGGCCTTTTGCATGGAGATCATGACATCAGACAAGCTGACCTTGTCATCACCCATGGCAAACTTCTGTCCTAACTGCTCAGAACTCACCTGCGCCTTGTTTACCGTATCCAGCGAGGCCTTAAGGGCCTCGGCAAAATCAAGTCGGCCAGGAGAGGCCGTGTTGTCTGTACGATTGGCGGCAATGCCGGCACTCGCCTCCATCTTGGCAGCGGTCGCCTTCAACTGGGCAATCATCGCCTCTATCTGGCCCGCGCCTATCCCCTCCATTTTCATTGCGACACCTCTTTTTGCAATTTCACAGTTGCTACATTAGCAGTCAAATGGCAAACAAGAGCGCGGAAAAGAACCGGGAAAATACCGTTTTTCCAGTGTTTGAATTTACAGATTAAGGGGAAAATCACTAGTAAGTAAAAAACCGAACTGAAATGACCAGCATGTCCTCTACTGATACTTTACTTCGCTCAAGGTGAACCATGGCAACCGCAGAAGATACCGCAATTGCCCCACCTGGCCCGGCCTTCCCGGTCATATTCGGACTCCCGCAAACGCCGGTCGTACGCAATATCATGCTTGCAGTCGGGGCCGCAGCCGTGGTGGCCATCATGATTGGTGTATGGCTCTGGAGCCAGGCGCCCGATTATAAAGTCCTGTTTTCCAACTTCAACGACAGGGATGGAGGAGCGATTGTTGCATCCTTGCAACAATTAAACGTTCCTTACAAATATTCAGAAACAGGCAATGCCATCCTTGTGCCAGCCAGCCAAGTGCATGACGCGCGCCTGAAACTGGCAGCGCAAGGCTTGCCCAAAGGTGGTAATGTCGGTTTTGAACTCATGGAAAACCAGAAACTGGGGATTTCCCAGTTTCTGGAACAAGTCAATTTCCAGCGTGCACTGGAAGGTGAGCTCGCACGTTCCATCCAGGCCGTTTCTGCCGTGCAAACTGCCCGTGTCCACCTTGCAATACCCAAATCGTCAGTCTTTGTCCGTGACCAGCAAAAACCGACCGCCTCAGTGTTGCTGAATCTTTATCCCAGCCGCATTCTTGACCAGCAGCAAGTCAGCGCCATTCTGCATCTGGTAGCCAGCAGCGTACCCGAGCTTTCCGCCAAAAACGTCACCATCGTCGACCAGAATGGCAATTTGTTATCCGATCCGAACAAGCAGGCAGCCAATAATAATCTTGACCCATCACAACTGAAATACGTACAGGAATACCAGCAAAATATCGTCAAACGGATTGAATCCATTATTTCACCCATCGTAGGCAGCAATAATGTCAGGGCTGAGGCAACTGCAGATATCGATTTTTCCCGTACGGAACAGGCAGCAGAAAGCTACAGGCCGAATTCACCGCCAGAAGCCTCTGCCATACGCAGCCAACAGACCAGCGAGTCTTACAACAAGGCTGGCAACGCTTCTGGCATACCTGGTGCACTCAGTAATCAACCTCCTGTACCGGCAACGGCCCCGATTGTTGCCAGCGGTGCCGCCGCAACCCAGAGCACGGCAGCATCAAATGCAGGTTTGATGCAAAAGGATTCAACCACCAATTTTGAAGTCGACAAAACCATCAAATATACCCAGCAAGGAATGGGGGGCGTGAAACGCCTGTCAGTCGCTATCGTTGTCAATTACAAGACTGAAACAGACAAGAATGGCAAGACCACCACCCGTCCGCTGACTGACATCGAGAAGACTCAGATTACCGATCTTGCCAGAGAAGCCATGGGTTTCAACAAGGACAGGGGCGATACGCTCAACGTCGTCAACAGCCCCTTTGCCAGCCCTGAAAAAGAGCCTATAGTGGATTTACCACTGTGGAAACAGCCTGATGTCTTGCAAATGGCGAAGGAGATCGCCAAATATGTAGGTGTAGCCATTGTTCTTGCCTATCTGTTCTTTGGTTTCCTGAAACCCATGCTGTATAAAATCATGGGTAAAGACAAGGAAACGCTGGAAGCTATCGAAGCCGAAAAACGCGCGAAGGAAAAAGAGGAGCGGGAGGAAGATGAAGCAGCCGTGGTAAGCTTGTCTCAAGAAGCCGAACAGCAACATGTGAATATGGCATCAAGCTATGAAATCAACCTGGAAATGGCCAAAACACTGGCCAAGGAAGATCCCCGTATTGTGGCTAACGTTGTAAAGGCATGGCTTAGCAATGAGTGAAGATGGAATACAAAAAGCCGCCACCCTGATGTTGGCGCTGGGTGAAGATGGCGCTGCCGAGGTCATGAAATACCTTGGGCCACGTGAAGTGCAAAAGATTGGCGCCGCCATGGCTACGATCGGCCCTATCCCGCATGAAGCAATCGCCAAGGTGCTCGATGACTTCAAGACGGCAGCTGACTTGAGTTCCTCTGTTGGCCTCGATTCAGACGAGTACATACGCAATGTGCTGACAAAAGCCCTGGGTGATGACAAGGCTGCATCCTTGCTCAACCGCATTTTAGGGGGAAAGGATGCCAGTGGTATAGAAAGTTTGAAATGGATGGATTCTCCTTCTGTCGCAGAACTGATCAAGAATGAGCATCCACAAATTATTGCCACCATCCTGGTCCACCTGGAAAGCGATCAGGCCTGCGAAATTCTCAATCAATTTACTGAGCGATTACGCAATGACATCGTACTGCGTATCGCCACACTGGACGGCATTCAACCGACCGCCCTGCGCGAACTCAATGATGTACTGACCAAACTGCTGACAGGCAATGAAAGCCTGAAGAAAAAATCTATCGGCGGCGTGCGTGCAGCAGCAGAGATCCTGAATTTCATGAGCGGCGAGAATGAAGCCTCGGTGATGGACAACCTGCGCAAGTATGACGGTGACATGGCAGAAAAAATCATGGATGAAATGTTCGTCTTCGACAATATCCTTGACATTGACGACAAAGGCATACAGTTGCTCTTGCGCGAAGTGCAATCCGACTCCCTGATTGTCGCCCTGAAAGGTGCAAACCAGGACATGCGCGAAAAAATCTTCAAGAACATGTCGCAACGCGCTGCCGAAATGATGCGTGAAGATCTTGAATCCAAAGGACCGGTGCGGTTGTCCGAAGTCGAAGCACAGCAGAAACAGATTCTGCTCATCGTACGCCGCCTGGCTGATGAAGGCCAGATCATGCTAGGTGCAAAAGGTGAGGATGCTTATGTCTAATGCCATTCGCCGTGGCGATGTATCTGCCTTCCAGCGCTGGGAAATGGCTTCTTTTGGAGACAATCGCCCAGCACAACTAGAAGAACTCAAGGCGGCAGAAGCCGCACTGGAAGCAAAATATCGGACGGAAGCAGGCATAGAAGCAGAGAAAGCACGTGAAAGCGCACGTCAGGAAGGGTTTGCCGCCGGTTATAAGGAGGCCTACGAACGCGGCCTTAAAGATGGCCAGGAAACTGCCTATGCCGAGACTATGGTCCAAGTAGAGGCCGACATATCTGCCCTGAAGCGCATGGCGCAGGAATTTACTGATCAATTGCATTCGGCGTCAGAACAAATGAGTAACGACCTGATGCTTCTTGCCGTCGACCTTGCGTCGCATATGTTAAAAGCCAGGCTGGAACTGGACCCGATGGCCATACTTCCCATCGTTGAAGACGCGATAACCCAACTTGCAACCGTTCAGCAACCGGCCAAATTAATCGTCAATCCGGCAGATGCCGAAACCATCAAAAACCATCTGGGTGAAACTTTGGCCGAAGATGGCTGGCGCGTCATCGCCGATCCGCTGGTTGAGCGCGGTGGTTGCAAGATGGAGACCCTGCATAACCGGATTGACGCCAGCTATTCCACACGCTGGAAAAAACTGCTGGATGCCATGCAGGTCTCCCCGGATTATCCGGGCTAACCGCCATGCAAGCAAGTTTCATCAGCGACTGGCAAGACAGACTCAAACTCGGTCGCGAGCAGATTTCTCATGTCCAGACCACGTCTGTGTCGGGCAGGGTAACCAGAGTGACAGGCCTGGTCATGGAAGCGGTGGGTCTGCGCCTGCCTGTAGGCAGCGCCTGCAGCATACACTTGCAAAGTGGCGCAAAGATTGATGCTGAAGTGGTCGGTTTTGACGGTGACAGACTGTTCCTGATGCCACATAGCGACCTTGATGGCGTCACTCCGGGCGCACCAGTATTTCCATCCGAGCCGGAAACCCATGAAATAGTCAACCATCCGCGCCGGCGCCCCAGCGACAGGAGCCGCCACCTGCCCGTGGGATATCAATTGCTGGGCCGCGTTCTTGATGGCAATGGCCGTCCGCTCGACACCCTTGGTCCACTGGGCACGCATGAGTCTGCACCGCTGGGGGCACGCATCTACAATCCACTGGAAAGAGCTCCCATCGTTGACACACTGGACGTTGGCGTCAGGGCCATCAACAGCATGTTAAGCGTAGGCCGCGGGCAAAGGCTGGGGCTGTTCGCCGGCTCCGGTGTCGGCAAGAGCGTGCTGCTGGGCATGATGGCGCGATATACATCCGCAGACGTTATCGTGGTCGGCCTCATCGGTGAACGGGGACGCGAAGTCAAGGAATTCATAGAGCAAATCCTTGGCGCAGAAGGATTGGCGCGCTCTGTCGTCGTGGCAGCACCGGCCGATGCGCCCCCCTTGATGCGTCTGCAAGGGGCAGCCTATGCCACGACCATTGCAGAATACTTCAGGGATCAGGGCCGTAGCGTATTGCTGATCATGGATTCACTGACCCGCTATGCCATGGCGCAACGCGAAATCGCCTTGGCCATCGGTGAGCCGCCTGCGACCAAGGGTTACCCCCCATCTGTCTTTGCCAAATTGCCGATACTGGTAGAAAGGGCTGGCAATGGCAAGTCAGGCGGCGGCTCGATTACGGCTTTTTATACCGTTCTGACTGAAGGTGACGATCAACAGGACCCGATCGCCGATGCTGCCCGCGCCATCCTCGACGGCCATATTGTCTTGAATCGCACGCTGGCAGAGAGCGGGCACTACCCTGCCATCGACATAGAGCAGTCAATCAGCCGCGCCATGCACAGTATCACCTCCCCGGAACACCAGGCTTTATCACGCAGGCTCAAGCAATTGTATTCACGCTATGAACGCAGCCGTGATCTGATCAGCGTGGGCGCCTACTCCCCAGGCTCTGATCCGCTACTTGATGAAGCAATACGCCTGCACGGCAAAATTGTTTCTTTTCTGCAACAGGACATTACTGAAAAATGCAGCATATCCGAGAGCTTGGGGGAACTTCAGGCTCTATTCAACCCTTAGAAATAAAAAAAAAGACCTATACTAATCTTCATCATGGCGTTGAAATCCCCGATTACCACACTGATAGAAATAGCAGAACGAGAAGTTGACGATGCCGCCAAACTTCTGGGTAAAACCATACGTGCACATGAAGAAACCGAAAAGAAATTAAATTTATTACAACAGTATCGTGATGATTATGCGCAAAGACTCCAGGATGGCGCAGCCAAGGGTTTGACGGTATCGCAATATACAAATTTCCTGTCATTTCTGGGCAAGCTTGATGCGGCCATTGATGGACAAAAAAAAGTAGTGATGGATGCCGAGCATCGTATTGTCATGGCAAAAACAGAGTGGCAGGCCAGTGAGAAAAAACGACTGTCCTACGATACCTTGCAAAATCGCGCAGAAACATTGCAGCTGAAAAAGGAAGCAAAAAGGGATCAGAAGCAAACCGATGAAATGGCCGCTCGCGCCCTCTTCTACAAGCGCTAATCTTTAACAGGTATTCAAATGCAAGCCAACGCCATAGTGACCGCTACGGATAGCCCAACTGGGACCGTCAAGACTGGAAAAAACAGTTCGTCTGCAAATCTCGACATCAGCTTCAACCAGATGCTGGACAAAGAGATATACAACAGCAAAAAGCCAGACCTGGATATGGCGCGCCCTGCCAGCAGGCCCGTGCCACCCGCAAAGTCCAATAACACCAGTAATAATGTCAACGCCACCAATATCAAGACAGCTGGCAATAACGGCAATGGTAACAACCTCGACACCAAGGAAAACACGACAACTCCGGTGTCATCTCAAACGGTGAGCAAATCGGACAAGCCTGAATCGGATAGCAGAAAGTTAGAACAAGATGACGGTACGACCGAAAAAGACGATGATATCGGCACACAGATTCTTGCCTTGGTCGGCAATCTGGCCGCTCCGCCAGTAACGACAGATGTCAAGGCCGCCGCCGCCCCCGCCCCGGTTGATACTGGCAAAACTGACAGCCTCCCAGCCATAGGCGTCAATACGGCCGCAAGCCTGACTGATCCGGCAGATGCAACCCTTGCCAGCTTGAATAAATCTGGCGCAGATACACTCGACAAGACTGACCTGCAGTCGGGCAATCAGCTCAAGGTAATCTCCGGGCAAGACCAGGCAACCAATGAAACCGATGTCTCACGCATAGCAGCACAAATCATGGCAAGCCAGTCGGCAGGAAAGACTTCAGAAAAAGTCGTGACAAGCAATGCCAGC
Source organism: Undibacterium paludis (assembly GCF_022568815.1). GTDB lineage: Bacteria > Pseudomonadota > Gammaproteobacteria > Burkholderiales > Burkholderiaceae_D > Undibacterium. Next base: position 41,507 of record NZ_JAKZHX010000003.1, read on the forward strand.
CCGACTGACGCAGTAATTCTCGCAGGCAAGACCAGGTCGACCGAGGCAAATGGCGACATCTCCCTGGCTCCGGCTATTGCAGATAGCGAGGCATTGGCAACAACATCCGCCGTTCGCAAAACCACCAGCACCGCAGACAAGAGCACTGCAACAAATGCCAGTGAAGCAAAGACCAGCGACATCGACCTCGGCAATAAACTTGCTGACAAAACTGTTGACAGTCACGCCACTGCAACCAATATTGATACAGCAAAATCTTTTTCCAGGGATATAGCCCAGGCCAAAGATGTCTTGTCCGAGCATGCAGTTGAAGTCAAAGTGAATCCAGCAAACAAGGACATGCCACAAGTCGTGGCCGCCCCGCCAACCGTCCAGGTAGTGAATGCCAGTCAGTTTAATGCAGCAAACGCCCTGGCCGCAGAGCAGATTTCCGCACGAGTAGGCAGTGCCGGCTGGGACAAGGCAGTCGGCCAAAAAGTGGTGTGGATGGTCGGCGAAGGCTTGCAATCCGCAGAGCTGACACTGAATCCTCCCGATCTTGGCCCCTTGCAAGTAGTGTTAAAAGTTAGTAATGATCAGGCCAGCGCCAATTTCAGCTCTGCCCAACCTGAAGTAAGAGAAGCATTGGAAGCTGCCCTGCCGCGCCTTAAGCAGATGCTTAGTGATGCCGGCGTACAGCTGTCGGGCTTTTCCGTTAACTCCCAGTCTGCTGGTCAGGGTCAGAGTTTCGCGGATCAGCAAGCAAGGTCAACTTCTGGCAGCAATACAAGAATCAGCAACGAGACCGTCGACAGCCCGGTCAATACTGCAAGTACAACTACCGCCAAAGTAATAAGCAATAACGGTCTGGTCGACACCTTCGTCTGACCGCATCAGAGCAGCCCCCCCTTAGGCAAGCCCTATGCCTATCGACAACAATAACAGACGCACGTCCGACTGATGCGTCTGTTGCCTGCCTGACAGAAATTCTCCACCGAATCAAGTTGATTTGCATCAGCAGCAACATAGCGTTCAGCTCTATGGAAAAAAGCCTGCACAACCATGTAGAATGGATGTGAAGAAGGCTGATCCACGAAGCATGGCTGCAATAACATGCACCTGCAAACTATAGAGATAAGCTGAAATACGCCCTCTTTTTCTTGGATATTACATGCCTCGTATCAAGGATAATATTTAAAAATCTTGGCATTATGTGCCAGCAGAGAGGAAAACCATGGCGAAAGCACCAGCCAAAGCAGCAGAAACGAGCGACGCTCCAGCAGCGGGAAAATCAAAGAAAAAACTCCTTATCATTATTGCTGCAGTCGTGGTACTACTGGTTGTCGCCGGTGCAGGTGCAGCTTTTTTCCTGACGAAGAAGAGCTCTGCTAACAAAGAAAAAGAACACAAGACAGAGCCGACAAAAGCACCTGTTTTCCTGGCATTGGAACCATTTACAGTCAACCTGCAGTCTGATGGTGGAGACAAATACCTGCAAATCAGCATGACCTTGCAGGTGCAGGATGAGGAACAGGTCAATCTGATCAAGGCCAACATGCCCCAGGTACGCAGCCGCCTGTTATTGCTGCTGTCGAGCAAGGATGCCGCAGAAATCCTGTCAGGTGAAGGTAAGGAAAAACTGGTCAATGAAATCATCGAAAAGGTTTCCCAGCCATTTGCCCCGAAAGGCGAACCGCAAAAAGTGAGCGGTGTTTTCTTCACTTCTTTCGTCGTTCAATAAGCCATGTCAGATAATTTTCTCTCCCAGGAAGAAGTTGATGCCCTTTTGAAGGGTGTCACGGGAGATCAGGACGATTCGCAGTCACTGGAGGATACCTCAGGTGTACGGCCCTACAATCTTGCGACGCAAGAGCGTATCGTCCGTGGCCGCATGCCGACCCTGGAAATTATCAATGAGCGTTTTGCCCGGCTGTTGCGCATAGGCTTGTTCAATTTCTTGCGACGCAGTGCCGAAGTATCGGTTGGTACTGTCCGGGTATCGAAATATAGTGAGTTCATCCGCAACCTCGTGGTGCCGACCAATCTCAACCTGGTCCACATGAAGCCCTTGCGCGGCACTTCATTGATCGTGCTAGACCCCGGCCTGGTATTTTTGCTGGTGGACAATCTGTTTGGTGGCGATGGTCGCTTTCATACACGTGTTGAAGGTCGCGATTTTACACAGACAGAGCAACGCATCATCCATCGCATACTTGAAATCATTTTTGAAACCTATGCCAAATCCTGGGAGCCGGTCTACCCCATAGAATTTGAATACATACGTTCAGAAATGAACACGCAGTTTGCCAATATTGCGACACCCAACGAGGTGGTGGTATCCACCACCTTTACGATAGAACTGGGCCCCGTCAGTGGTGAGATGCATTTATGCATGCCTTACTCGATGATAGAGCCGATACGTGACATACTGACCAGTAGCCTGCAGGGTGAAACACTGGAAGTCGACAAGCGCTGGGTGCGGCTGATGACACAGCAGATACAGATTGCCGAAGTGGAAATCGTTGCAGATCTGGGTACCACGCGCGTCACGCTGGGCGATATACTGAATATGAAAGAAGGTGATGTGATTCCTCTATCCATACCTGAGATTATTTCAGCAAAAGTAGATGGCACGCCAGTCATGGAGTGCAAGTATGGAATTTTTAACGGACAGTATGCCTTACGCGTTGAGAAACTGATCAGTTCCAGCGTACAGGAAGTAGCACAAGGAGAAAATCATGGATGACAACGGCGATACCCCCATCAGTGAAGACGATTGGGGTGCTGCGATTGCAGAGCAAGAGAGAGCTGAGGCCGCTGCAGCCCAAAAGGCCGAGGCACCGCCAGCCAGCGCCGCCATATTCAAGGAGTTCAGCAGCAAGGGCACCGCGACAACGACAGAAACCCATAATGATATCGACTTCATTCTTGATATTCCAGTACAACTGACCGTAGAGCTGGGCCGTACCAAGATAGCAATCAAGAACCTGCTGCAGCTGGCACAAGGCTCGGTGGTGGAACTTGACGGCCTGGCTGGTGAGCCTATGGATGTGCTGGTGAATGGCTGTCTGATCGCTCAAGGCGAGGTTGTCGTCGTCAACGACAAGTTCGGGATACGTCTGACCGATATCGTGACACCTGCTGAACGCATACGCAAGCTGAACAAATGATGTTTCGATCACGCTTATTGGGATGGATGACATTTGCCATATTGAACAGCAATGCATATGCTGCTGGCCCAGATCAGGTCACACCAAGTGCAGGCTTGCTGCAAATCGCCACCGCGTTGATGCTGGTCGTAGCACTGGTCCTGGCCGCTGCCTGGGTGATGCGTCGCCTTGGTCCTTTGAATGCAGGGAATAAAATCCAGCTCAAGATCATTGGCGGCATCAGCGTTGGCAATCGTGAAAAAATAATGGTTGTAGAAGTTGCCGACCAATGGCTGATTCTTGGGGTAACCGCAAACAGTATCAATAATCTGGGCAGCTTACCCAAACAGGAGGAATTTGTGGACTCGCTGGCACTTGGGCCAAGCGATCCCTTTTCTACCTGGTTGAGACGCACGCTGGATAAACGCTCCAAAGAGCGACCTGACAACAGCTGAAATTCTGTATGAAAATTTTGCGCTCTTCCCTGCCACTGGTCTGGCTCTTGATATTCCTGTGCGGAATAGTCTTGCCGGATATGGCATTTGCCCAGAACAATGGTGGCCTGCAAGCCATCACCAGCACACCTGCGCCGGGTGGCGGACAGAATTATTCCCTCAGCATACAGACGCTGCTGTTCCTGACCGCACTGAGTTTCCTGCCAGCGGTTTTATTGATGATGACCAGCTTTACCCGCATCATCATCGTGCTGTCCCTTCTTAGGCAGGCACTAGGCACCCAATCAGCCCCCCCCAATCAGGTAATGGTGGGCCTGACCCTGTTCCTGACCCTGTTCGTCATGGGGCCGGTGTTTGACAAGATCTATGTAGAAGCTTATCAGCCGTTTACAGAAAACAAGATCACCATGCAGGCAGCAATGGAAAAAGGTGCAGGGCCATTGAAGCAGTTCATGATGAAACAGACCAGGCAGGCTGATCTTGCCCTGTACGTCAAGCTGTCAAATTCCCCCGACCTGCAAGGACCGGAAGACGTATCTTTGCGCATCCTGATCCCGGCCTTTATCACCAGTGAGTTGAAGACTGCATTCCAGATCAGTTTTGCCATTTTTATCCCCTTTCTCATTATCGACATGGTGGTCGCCAGTGTCCTGATGTCGATGGGCATGATGATGGTGTCACCTGCCATTGTGTCATTGCCATTCAAGTTGATGCTGTTTGTATTGGTGGACGGTTGGCAGTTATTGATAGGTTCACTTGCACAAAGCTTTTACTGAGGTTCACCATGACACCCGATTCCGTAATGACAATGGGCCGCCAGGCCATGGAAGTGACCTTGCTGGTGTCAGCCCCCTTGCTGCTGGTCGCACTAGGCATAGGCCTGATCGTCAGCATTTTTCAGGCGGCAACACAGATCAATGAAACAACGCTGTCCTTCATCCCCAAGCTGGTAGGCATCTTTGTCACCCTGATTATTGCCGGCCCCTGGATGTTGTCTATATTGCTCGACTACATGCGACAGATGTTTTCCAGCATTGCCACCATGGCCAGCTGAACATACGTCATCACGTTTAAATGATTTCTTTTTCCAGCAATGAGCTGATTGCACTGATCAACTCCTTTATCTGGCCCCTGACCCGTATACTGGGTCTGATTGCTGTTGCACCACCATTCGGTAATAACACGGTACCGGTACAGATAAAACTGTCGTTTGGTATCGTATTGGCGCTGATAGTCGCCCCTACCCTGCCACTCACACCTGATCTTGACCCGATTTCCCTCAATGGCGTCCTCGTACTTGCCCAGCAACTGATCATCGGTATTGGCATGGGTTTTGTCATGCGCATGGTATTTTCCAGCATAGAAATGGCGGGTGAAGTATCCGGCCTGACCATGGGCCTGGGCTTCGCCACTTTTTTTGACCCGCAGACACAGGGGCGTTCTTCGGCAATAGCACAATTCCTGGTGCTGACAGCTACCCTGCTGATGCTGACCATGAACGTTCATTTGGCCATGCTAGAAGCCCTGGTCGGCAGTTTTCAGACCATTCCCATTTCTACCACGTTTCAAATGGGCTTCAACTCCCACAAACTGGTCATCTGGGGTGAGGAGATTTTCAGCGTCGGAATGCGCCTGTCGTTGCCCATCGTTGCCGCCCTGCTGGTTACCAACGTAGCACTTGGCATATTGACCCGTGCCGCACCACAGTTAAACCTGTTCGGCATAGGCTTCCCGATTACGATAGGAGTAGGATTTTTAATGGTGGCATTGATCATGCCTTATTTACTCCTTCCTCTGCAAAACCTGTTCCAGCACGGCATAGAAGCCATGCAATCCATGGGAGCGGCAACACAGGTACCGGCATCAACACCAGGCAAACCATGACAGTCTCCGTATTCCCGCCAGAAGCCAGATTATTTGACGTAGCGACCATTCGAGAAATAGAAGCGCGTGCACTCGCCGTTCAAACCGGATTGACCCTGATGCAAAAAGCCGGGCTGGCTACTGCAGAGATCGCTATCCGTCTTTGCAACAGGCAGGATAGTCATGTGCTGGTGCTGGCCGGCCCAGGCAACAATGGCGGCGACGCCTACGAAGCCGCTTGCCTGCTTGCCGAGCGCGGCTATCATGTCTGCATCATCAATTGCGGCAAGGCTGAGCACTATTCGACCGATGCCCTGTCTGCATTGCGCAAGGCCCAGAATCTGGGGTTATCTTTTATCACGGTTGATGATTTGCTGTCTGGCCTGACACAGCAATGGGGGGTGATTATTGACGGCCTGTTCGGCATCGGTTTAAAACGCCCGCCTGAAGGAAGCATTGCCAGACTCATCGCATACATCAACCGTTTGTCAGTCAAAAGCGCTATACCTGTACTGGCAATTGATGTACCCAGTGGACTGAATGCAGATAGCGGACAACCAGTCAGCCCTGAAAAGCTGGCTATTGAAGCCAGTCACACAGTCACGTTTATCGCGGACAAACCAGGTTTGCATACGGGAGCAGGTAAGGACTTCGCGGGGCAAGTCCTGCCGGAATTGCTTGGCATTCCCCTTGATTTATACCCGCCATGCCAGATGCACCTGAATCAGCAATCATCCTTACCAGGCCATCTGCTGCGCAGGAAGCACGACAGCCATAAAGGCAGCTTTGGTGATGTCTCGGTACTTGGTGGTGCCACGGGGATGGCGGGAGCCGCAATCCTTGCTGCGCGGGCAGCACAATTGGCTGGTGTAGGCCGGATCTATTGCGGCATGCTGGCACAGGGACCCGGCTATGACAGCCTGCATCCGGAGTTAATGTTCCGCAAGGCTGATGATCTGGAGCTGGGGATTGCGGCCGTCGTCATAGGCCCTGGACTGGGGCAATCAAAGTCTGCGCATGACCTGTTGAACAAGGCAATACATAGAGCAAAAACATTGGTCATTGATGCAGACGCGTTGAACCTGCTTGCGATGGACCGGGACTTGCAAACCCGGCTAAGCGAACGAAGCGATGCCAGCGTGCTGACACCACATCCACTGGAAGCGGCCCGCCTGCTCAAACTCAGCGTATCAGATGTCCAAGGCAACAGGCTCAGTGCCACCCGGGAACTGGCAAGCCGTTTCAAGGCTACGGTGATATTGAAAGGCTCCGGCAGCGTCATCTGTGATCCGGCGGGACAGCTATTGATCAATGATAGCGGCAATCCAGCCCTGGCCAGCGGCGGTACCGGCGATGTACTGGCAGGTGTGATAGCTGCCCTGCTGGCGCAGTCCTGTAATGGCCTGGATGCCGCAAGACTGGCAACATGGGCACATGGCCATGCGGCAGATCAACTGCTTATAAAGGGCATAGGGCCGCTAGGACTGACCGCCAGTGAATTATTGCCAGAGATCAGAACCATCCTTAACCAGCTTGCCCGTCACTGACAGATAAGCTGGTTATCGCCCAGATATCGCTGGCTATAAGCACATATAGCCGGATAGTCCAACAAATCAATCGACCAGGCTATTGATTTGTTCTGGTATCAATTTCTCTGCTTCAACTGCGGCATCACAAGCTATGCCCGCATGTGACAGCGCAACACTCAATTTTTCTATCTGCGCTTGCTGCGCCACGGCGTGATCAATCAGTTTATGCAAAACCTTGGATATTGGGTCATCGCTGTTTTGTGTCACGCCATAAGCTGTAAACAACTGCGCTGCCTCTGAATCAGCAGAAGCGACTTCTCTTTTGATGACATGAGCCGGATTGCCGACTGCGGTTGCACCGGTTGGTACTGGCTTGAGAACGACAGAATTGGAGCCGATTTTCGCCCCGGCCCCGATAGTAAAACCGCCGAGCACCTTGGCGCCGGCACCGACAATGACGCCAGACTCCAGAGTTGGATGGCGCTTGGCGCCTCGCGATAAGGAAGTGCCCCCCAAAGTCACGCCCTGATAGATGGTGCAATCATCACCAACCACGGCAGTTTCACCTATCACGACGCCAAAGCCATGGTCAATGAACACTCGCCGACCTATTTGTGCGCCAGGATGTATTTCGATACCGGTCAATACCCTGGCGACATGGGATATAAAACGCCCCAGCCACTTCAGACCACGCTGCCAGCACCATTCTGCCCAGCCGTGCATGACTATGGCCTGAAAACCAGGATAACAAGTGATCACCTCCCAGGCATTGCGAGCGGCAGGATCTTTCTTGATGATGCTGGCGATATCTTCTCTCAGGCGATTAAACATGACATGAATGCAAGAATTAAACAGGGAGTAAGATAGTAGCGCATTTCAGGAAAACGCGTATCCGCTGCAAAAAAATCATCATGTCATGTCTGGTGAGGACGCCCTGGATTACAAACGCTGCCGCCGGGCCTCATACAGGCAAACACCTGAAGCAACCGAGACGTTGAGACTTTCTACAGAGCCGAACATGGGAATGCTGACCAGCATATCGCAGGTTTCACGGGTCAGGCGACGCATGCCCTCGCCTTCCGAGCCCATGACGAGGGCGGTACCTGATTTGAAATCCACATCATAAATATTTTTTTCAACATCATCGGTCGTGCCGACCAGCCAGATGTCCCGCTCTTTCAGTTCGCGCAGGGTACGCGCCAGATTGGTAACGGTAATATAGGGCACGGTTTCAGCGGCGCCACTGGCAACCTTGGCAGCTGTCGCATTCAAGCCGACAGCCCTGTCTTTGGGAGCAATCACTGCATGCGCGCCAGCGCCGTCAGCCACGCGCAGACAGGCGCCCAGATTATGCGGATCAGTAATACCGTCAAGCACCAGCAGCAATGGTGGACCATCAATCGCATCCAGCAACTCGTCAAGATTGCGCGCCAATGACAATTCGCTGGCCTTGGCGACCACTCCCTGATGGCGACGGGTACCCACAATGTTGTTGAGGCGCTGATCATCCGCAGGGATAACGCGTACACCGGCAGCCTTTGCAGCTTGCAAAAGGTCTTTCATGCGCCCGTCAACGCGGGAAGAGTCAACATAAATCTCTTCTACGGAAGAAGCTTCATGACGAATCCTGGAGGTCACCGCATGGAAACCAAAAATCATTTTACTTTTCATTTCATTCTTTTCTATTACTTGTCAACGTCTTTTATTGACGTATCTTTATTAACGTCTTTTTTTGACAGACTTACCTGCAACGGCAGTTTTCTTCTTGGGTGTTACCGCTACCTGAGTCGATTTCTGGCGACGTCCACCAGAAAAACTTTCCTCTTTGGCCTTCTTCGCTGCGCTGGTCTTGCCGCTACGGCTATAGCCGACAATCGCTTTCTCCTCATGTGCGACCGGCGTTTTTTTTGCGGCAGATACACCTTTGCGGTTTTTCTCGCTGCTGCCAGGGTTGCGTACGTCACTTGCATTTGATGAGCGAGCCGGGCCTGGCTGCACGATACTCAAATCTATCTTGCGTGCATCAAGATCGACACGGCTGACTTGCACGGTGACCTTATCTGTCAGCTGATACCGTTTGCCGGTACGTTCGCCACGCAATTCATGGCGCGCTTCATCATACTGGAAGTAATCAGCGCCCAGTTCAGTGACGTGCACCAGGCCTTCAATATAGATTTCGTCAAGCTGGACAAAGATACCAAACTGGGTAACACCGGTAATCATGCCAGTGAACTCTTCACCCAGTTTATTACGGATGAAGTAGCACTTGAGCCAGGCTTCCACGTCACGCGAGGCTTCATCTGCGCGGCGCTCATTGGCTGAACAATGCACACCCAACGCATCCCAAATGGTCTGCTCGCGCTCTTCTTTTTTCTTGCCCGCGGCCTTGTCGGCGATTTGCTGCTTGCGCGTGGCGTTCGACACCGAGGAATTGAGCACACTCAAGTCTATGCCTTTGGGCTCATACTTTTTGCCTTGCAGGATGGCCTTGATCGCCCTGTGAGTCAGCAGATCAGGGTAACGACGTATGGGGCTGGTGAAATGCGCATAGGCGTCATACGACAGGCCAAAATGCCCAATGTTGTCAGGGCTGTACACCGCCTGTTGCATCGAGCGCAGCAGCATGGTTTGCAAGAGAGTGGCGTCTGGCCGGCCTTTGACCTTCTTCATCAATTCTGCATAGTCAGCTGCCGACGGACTGTCACCGCCACCCAGAAACAGGCCGACCTGCTTCAGGAAGTTTCTGACCTGGGTCAGTTTTTCCTTGGTCGGGCCGGCATGGATACGATAGGTACCAGGATGTTTATAGGTTTCCAGCAGATTGGCAGCACAGACGTTGGCCGCCAGCATGCACTCTTCAATCAGTTTATGCGCGTCATTACGTGTGCGCGGAATAATTTTTTCTATCTTGCCGGCAGGGTTACAGACGATATAAGTTTCCGTGGTCTCAAAATCAATGGCACCGCGTACATGACGGGCCTTGAGCAAGGACTGGAATACCTCATAGAGATTCAACAGATGCGGCACCAGGGTCAGGCGTTTGGCAGCCTCCGGCCCTTTGGTATTACCCAGAATGGCAGCCACTTCGGTATAGGTAAAACGTGCAGCAGAATGAATCACAGCCGGATAGAACTGATACGCTGTCACTTCGCCGTCCTGGGTGATGACCATATCGCATACCAGCGTCAGTCTGTCGACATCAGGGTTGAGCGAGCAAAGTCCATTTGACAGCCGCTCTGGCAACATGGGGATAACCCTGCGCGGGAAATACACCGAAGTGCTACGCAACAAAGCCTCCCCGTCCAGTACATCATTCGGGGTCACATAGTGACTGACATCGGCGATCGCAACGATCAGGCGATGACCTTTACTACGGCCTATCTTGACTGGCTCGCAATACACCGCGTCATCAAAGTCGCGGGCATCTTCACCGTCTATGGTAACAAGCGGTATATCACGTAAATCGACACGATCGGTAAGATCGCTTTCCATGACTTCGGACGGCAATTTGGCTGCAGCTTTTTTCACCGCATCAGAAAACTCGTGGGGAACACCGAACTTCCGGACCGCGATCTCGATTTCCATGCCTGGATCATCAACATCACCAAGAACTTCGACGATCTTGCCAACAGGCTGGGCATAGCGGGTTGGCTGCTCAGTCAATTCCACACTGACTACCTGACCTGACTTGGCCTTGCCTGGCGCACCGGTCAGCAAGATATCCTGGCTGAAACGCTTGTCTTCAGGCGCAACTATCCAGACGCCATTTTCGTTTAACAGGCGTCCTATGACGTGGGTATTGGCTCTTTCCAATATTTCCAGTATGCCACCTTCAAGACGGCCACGACGATCAGTCCCGACTACGCGTGCCATGACGCGATCGCCATGCAATACTTTTTGCATTTCCCGTTCAGGCAGGAATAAATCTTCGCTGCCGTCATCAGGAATCAAAAAACCGTATCCTTCGCGATGACTGCTGACTTTGCCACTGATGAAATCATCATGATTCGCCATGGAATAATTTCCACTTTTGTCGGCTTTGATTTGCCCATCTCTTTCCATCGCGCTTAATCGTCGTGTCATGCCATCTAACTCCTCAGGTTTAACCGACAGCTTCTCTGCAATTGCAGCAGCTGTCATTTTTGCCTTGTTAGTACGTAGAACACCCAGTATTTCTTCACGACTGGGAATGGGGTATAAATGTTTGTTCAAATTTTGTATTTCTTCTTAAAAAGTTAATTTGCTTGATACCTAATCGCGTCAGGACATAGTTTACCGGAGCAAACCCCTTTCACCTAACGATTCTTATGTCCAAATGCATACCCGTCTTGACAAATACCTGAATTAATTTATAATGTTGGTCTTCCGTTGCCCACGTGGCGGAATTGGTAGACGCGCATGGTTCAGGTCCATGTGCCGCGAGGTGTGGGGGTTCGAGTCCCTCCGTGGGCACCACCAATTTGAGAGCCCGCTGATGAAAATCAGCGGGCTTTTTCAATTCCGGCACAGCTTGCACAAGCCCACACTCCAACGCAGACCCCCACTGCTCCATCAAAAACAATACCCCCATCCCACACTCTCTCCAAAACAATGCCCAATAAAGCTTCGACACTTTATTTTTGCAAATTATTTCCCCAAAACCAGACAAATACCCTATAATGCTGATCTTCCGTTGCCCACGTGGCGGAATTGGTAGACGCGCATGGTTCAGGTCCATGTGCCGCGAGGTGTGGGGGTTCGAGTCCCTCCGTGGGCACCACCAATTTGAAGGCCCGCTGATGAAAATCAGCGGGCTTTTTCAATTCCCCAACGCTCGAGCAAACTGCTCAGCGTAGCGCACTACAAGCCAGAGCCATCAAAAAAACGATCTTGCTGCAACAATAAACTATCGCAAGCACCTGCAAGTTCATCGCGTAAGCGCAAAGTATTCCGCTTTGCTTTCAATTACTACCGTCAGACAGCATTCTCCATTTATTTTCAATAAAAAACGGAAGCGAATTGCTTCCGTTTTTTGTTATCAGTTACTTGCGCCTTTTTTCAACCAGGCATTCAATTGATGCGGCCTGATGCTGTCATACTCTTCAAATGGCTGATGTATCCAGGGATTGGTCGCCAGATAGTCGAGATAATAGTCAGGAGCAATCGAAGAACAGGCTTTGTACCAGATGACCGCCGATTTCACTTCAGACACGGCTGGAAAGTTTTCGCGCAAATGCACGAGAACCTTTTCCAGGGTCACGCCAGAATCAACCAGATCATCGACAACCAGGACTTTGCCCTGCAAGGCGCCCTTGGTCATGGAGATATACTTGCCTATATCCAGAGAGCCCTGCACCGTCCCCGACTCTTCACGGTAAGAACTGGTCGACAAAATCGCCAGGGGGACATCAAAAATGCGGGAAAATATATCACCCGGACGCAAGCCACCACGAGCCAGGCAAAGCACTTGATCAAACTTCCAGCCAGACTCATGCACTTTCAACGCAAGCTGCTCGACGGAACGATGATAGGCTTCCCAGGAAACCCATAGGTCTTTGTCTGTAGATGCAGGCATATTCATATTTTTATTTTTCCTTCTTAGATAAACGGGTGCCTTAACACGATGGTTTCTTCTCGATCTGGCCCAGTAGAGACCATATCGACAGGAACACCAACCAGCTCCTGAATACGTTGTATGTAGTTACGCGCATTGACGGGCAGAGCATCCATGCTTTTTGCACCAACCGTGCTTTCAGACCAACCCGGCATTTCTTCGTAAATAGCTTCACAACGCGCCGCCTCTTCGGCACCGACCGGGAAAATATCGACGACCTTACCGTCAACCTTGTAACCAGTGCACAGCTTCAGGATTTCCAGGCCATCAAGCACATCGAGCTTGGTCAGACACATGCCGGAAACACCATTGATCTGGACCGAACGTTTGAGCAAGGCGGCATCGAACCAGCCACAACGACGGGCACGACCAGTCACTGTACCAAATTCGTGACCGACACTGGCCAGATGCTTGCCAACACCTGCATCAGTAGGCAACTCAGACGGGAAAGGACCAGAACCTACACGCGTCGTGTATGCCTTGGTAATACCCAGGATGTAATGCAACATATTAGGTCCGACACCAGAACCGGCAGCTGCATTACCAGCCACACAATTACTGGAAGTAACGAACGGGTAGGTACCGTGATCAACGTCGAGCAAACTACCCTGCGCGCCTTCAAACAACAGGCTACCGCCAGCTTTATGCGCAGCATACAGAGCACTTGATACGTCAGCCACCATAGGGCGAATACGCGGTACATTCGCCAAGGCATCGTCATACGTCTTCTGGAAATCAACTGCAGGTGCCTTCAGATAATTGGTCAGCACGAAGTTATGATAATCAAGATTTTCACGCAGTTTTTCTGCAAATCTTTCTTCATTAAGCAGATCTGCAACACGAATTGCACGGCGCGCAACCTTGTCCTCGTAAGCCGGGCCAATACCCTTGCCTGTGGTGCCGATTTTTGCCGCACCGCGGGCAACTTCACGCGCCGCATCAAGAGCGGTGTGATAAGGCAGGATAACCGGGCAGGCTTCAGATATCTTCAGACGCGAGACCACTTCTACGCCATTGGCCTGCAGCTTATCGATCTCTCTGAGCAGATCAGGTACGGACAACACCACGCCATTACCAATATAACAAGCCGTGCCCGCGCGCATGATACCTGACGGAATCAATTGCAATGCCGTCTTCTGACCACCGATCACCAGTGTGTGACCTGCATTATGACCGCCCTGAAAACGCACCACACCCTGGGCGTGATCTGTCAACCAGTCAACAATTTTACCCTTGCCTTCATCGCCCCATTGGGTACCGATTACAACAACGTTTTTAGCATTTTTAGTTTGTGTCATCACTTAACCTACATTTTGAAGAATCCATTGACCTGCATCGAAAATGAGTGCGCGGTTGCAATCAAATTCGTCTTGTTCGTCCTCGTGCCCAGGCAGGGTTTGAATCACCACCTCACCTTCACCACGCAAAGCCGCTATCTTTTCACGCAAGGCAGGGTCGCTGCCCCATGGCGCACGGATGGCGCCCTTTCGCTCGGCCACAGGCAGCAAGCGCGCCAACTCCCGCAAATCAAGGGAAAAACCCGTCGCCGGACGTGAGCGACCGAATGCTTCTCCAACATGGTCATAACGGCCACCACGAGCAACGGCATTTGGCAAACCAGGGACAAAGACACTGAACATCACACCACTATGATAGTGGTAGCCACGCAAATCGGCGAGGTCTATTGTGACTTGCGCAGTGCCTGTCAGATGCACCAGGTGCTCAAGCTCATCAAGCGCACTCTTTATACCAGCAAGTGCTGGCAACACGGCCCACGCTTTTTGAATAATGGAAATGTCCCCATACAAACCGGGCAAAGCCAGCAACGCAGCCCTTATCTCTGGTGAAAATCCCTGGCTGAGTTTATCTATACCCGGCAAATCTTTGGCCTCAAGCAGGGCGTACAGCGTGTTTTCTTCTGCTTTTGCCAAAGGATCAGCAGCCAACAAGGCGCGCAAAACTCCCACGTGACACAAATCAAGCCTGACATTGTCGACATGGGCCAGTGCCAGGCTGGCCAGCACCAGTTCCTGTATCTCGGCATCAGCCTCAAGACCTGCATGCCCGTAGATTTCCACACCTATCTGCAAAGGCTCGCGTGTTGCATGCAGGCCCGATGGCCTGGTATGCAAGACACTGCCGGCATAACACAGGCGGGTAACGGTACGGCGATTGAGCAAATGTGCATCAATACGTGCTACTTGCGTCGTCATATCAGCGCGCAGACCCATGGTACGACCAGATATCTGGTCCACCAGCTTAAAGGTACGCAAGTCCATGTCCTGACCGGCACCTGTCAGCAAGGACTCGATATATTCGAGCATGGGCGGCATGACCAGTTCATAGCCATACAGCCTGAAGTTATCAAGCAGTACGCGGCGCAACTCCTCTATCTTGCGCGCTTCCGAAGGCAAGATATCAGCAATATTTTCGGGTAAAAGCCAATTTGGCATGAGGGGCAATCAAAAAAACAAAAATTTGGTCCAGCCTATCCGACAAACAGCGATCTGCACAATAAATGTGCAGATCGCTGTCTTGTCACTACGAATACTTACTTGGTCTTCGCTGGAGCAGTATTGCCACCAATCAAAGACGGGCTCTTGAAATATTTAAAGAATTCCGAATTTGGATCCACAACCAATAAATCGGATTTATTCTTGAAGACTGCATTATAAGCGTCAAGGCTACGATAAAACTTATAAAATTCAGGATTTTGACCAAAAGCCTGTGCATATATCTGAGAAGCCTCTGCATCACCGGCACCGCGTATCTTTTGCGCCTCACGGAATGCCTCAGCCTTGATCACCAGCCTTTGCTTGTCAGCATCAGCTCGAATTTCTTCTGATTCAGCAGCACCGGTGGAGCGCAGACCATTTGCCTCACGGGTACGTTCAGCCTTCATGCGATCGTAAACAGAGTTGTTAATCTGCTCAACATAATCAACACGTTTGAGGCGAACATCCACAATTTCAACGCCAATATGCCTGGTTTCTTCTGATACTTTTTTCTTGATCGCATCCATCAACTTGGCGCGCTGAGTCGAAATGACTTCACCTACCTTACGCTTGGTTATTTCATCATTCAGGGCAGCCTTGATGATTTGAGACATGCGGTCCTGCGCACTACGCTCCACACCATTAAAGCTGACAAAATACAAACGTGGGTCTTTAATACGCCATTTCACGTAAGAATCCACCAGGATATTTTTCTTTTCCGATGTCACGAAACGATCTGCAGACGAATTGTCTATGGTCAGAATACGCTTATCCAGAAACAGGACATTCTGGAATGGCGGTGGCAACTTGAAATGCAGCCCTGGCTCGCTGATCACAGATTTGACCTCACCCAGCGCAAAAACGATGGCATGTGAGCGTTGGTCGACCACAAAAATAGTCGAATAAGCAATAAGAATTACTGCGCAAATTCCAACGATGAAAGTACCGAGCCTATTCATTATCGCCCCTCCCTTTCACGCGTGTCCCGATTATCTTTGGGGCGTCCATCTTTACCATAACGAATATCTACAGTTGGAATCTGGTCCGCAGCCGGAATAGTGGGTGCAGTATTGACGGGTGGGGATTTCGCCGCCCCTTGATCAGCCTGACCTGTCAACTTGTCCAGAGGCAGGTAAATCATGTTATTGCCGCTTTTACTATCGATCATGACTTTGCTTGTATTCGCAAAAATTTGCTGCATGGCGTCGAGATACATCCTGTCACGAGTAATTGCAGGAGCTTTTTGGTATTCAGTCAGGATTTGCTGGAAGCGAGAGGCATTACCCTGTGCATTGGCGATGGTACTTGCCTTATAGGCTTCCGCCTCTTGTATCATCCTGGATGCTTCACCACGCGCCTTTGGGATCACATCATTGGCGTAAGCAATACCTTCGTTCTTCAGACGTTCTTTGTCTTGCTTGGCTTTTTGCGCATCTTCAAATACGGCCTGCACCTGCTCCGGTGCCTGTACATTCTGCATGGTAACCTGGGCAACCTGTACGCCAGAACCATAGGCATCCAGTATTTTCTGCATACCAACATTGACATCAAGTGCTATTTTTTCACGGCCCTCGTACAAGACAAAATCCATGGTGCTTTTACCAACAATTTCACGAACTACTGTTTCCGCTACCTGACGGATCATTTCTTCCTGGTCACGATTGTTGTATAACCAATCAGCAGCATTATTCAATTTATATTGAACGGCAAATTGAATATCAACAATATTCTCATCATCAGTCAGCATCAGCGAATCACGTTCTTTCGCGCCTTTTTTATAACCTATTTCTACCGTTCTGACTTGTGACAGGTTAACGATCTCGTGATTTTGTATGGGATAAGGCCAGCGCCAGTTAAAACCTGCTGAAGTCTGATGGCTGAGCTTGCCGAATGTCGTGATGACAGCGGTTTGCCCCTCTTGCACAATAAAGAAGCCGCTGGCCAGCCAGATCAGGACAACAATCGAAATAATCAGAGATGCACCCACTCGTGCACCTGCGGAGTCAGGTGAAAAATTCCCGTTGTCGCCACCATTACCTTTTTGGCCAAAGAAACGGCTCAGCTTCTGGGTAAAGTCTTTCCACAACTGATCAAGATCAGGCGGACCTTCCGGAGGTTTTTTACCATTCTGGTTATTATTTTGATTATTGTTTTGAGAACCACGTCCCCATTGCGGGTCGTTCATCGACATGGTCAAACCAATTCTTTTGAGAAGTGAAACAAGCATTCTGTCGCTATCCAATGAATAGTGGGTTGGACTACTGAAGATTAAAGCGTGCATCAAGATCTTCTGGCAGGTCGTTTTGCCCCTTGCCAGCACTCTTTGCCAATGCGAATTCTGCAATTGATTCGCGTAATAAAGCTACACCTGCCCCGGTACGAGCGCTCAAAAAAACCCGTTGAATTTTATCATATTCATCCAGCTCAACCGCAGGCTCCAAACCTACCAAGTCAATCTTATTCCACACAAGTATCTGTGGAATATGGTCGGCACCTATCTCTTTTAACACATGATTGACTTGCTGAATCTGATCAAACCTGACCGGACTGCCCGCATCGACCACATGCAACAGCAGATCTGCGTGAATGGTTTCTTCCAGAGTAGCCCTGAACGCCGCCACCAGTTGATGTGGCAACTCACGAATGAAACCGACAGTATCAGAAATCACGACATTGCCTGCGTCACCAAGATAAAGGCGGCGTGAAGTGGTATCCAAGGTAGCGAACAATTGATTCGCAGCATAAGCACCAGCCTTTGTCAGGACATTAAACAAGCTGGATTTACCCGCGTTGGTATAGCCGACCAGAGAAATTGACAAGGTATTGCTACGACCGCGTGAGCGACGCTGCGTTTCCCTTTGTTTATGCAATTTGTCGAGCTTTTGCTTGAGCATTTTCACCCGGTCACCCAACAAGCGGCGATCAGTTTCCAATTGGGTTTCACCTGGACCGCGCAAACCAATACCGCCCTTTTGCCTTTCCAAGTGAGTCCAGCCACGTATCAGGCGCGTTGCCAGATGCTGTA
The DNA here is from genome assembly GCF_022568815.1 of Undibacterium paludis. Classification (GTDB taxonomy): domain Bacteria; phylum Pseudomonadota; class Gammaproteobacteria; order Burkholderiales; family Burkholderiaceae_D; genus Undibacterium. The sequence continues at coordinate 59,595 of NZ_JAKZHX010000003.1, forward strand.
ACTGTGCCAATTCAACTTGAACCTTACCCTCATGGCTTTGCGCACGTTGTGCAAAAATATCAAGAATCAGACTGGTACGGTCAAGCACTCTGACTTTCAGGTGACGCTCAAGGTTTCTTTGTTGCGCTGGAGAAAGTGCATGATTGAATATGACGATTTCCAATGCATTATCAGTAACAGCGTGTGCAATCTCATCAGCCTTGCCGCTACCGACAAACAAGGCTGCGTCGGGACTTGCCCGCTTGCAAGTGATGGTTGTAACGGGCTCCGCCCCCGCAGATTGCGAGAGTAAAGACAGCTCTTCCAGACTAGCGGCAAAGTCGTCCTTGCCGAAATCAACACCGACTAGAGCGGCGCGCATAGACGACTTCTTTCCAATAATTCAGCACTCAAAAATTACTCAGCTTCCTGCTCTGTATTGATGCTCACTGCGCGTGCCGGGACGACAGTGGAAATAGCGTGCTTGTAGACCATCTGCGTCACGGTATTACGCAGCAAAACCACATATTGATCAAAAGATTCAATATGACCTTGCAGCTTGATGCCATTGACCAGATAAATTGATACAGGAATATGCTCTTTACGCAAAGCGTTCAGAAATGGGTCTTGTAATAATTGCCCTTTATTGCTCATAACAGCTCCATTGTGTTGTTGTGATTAGGAGTTGGGGACTACTTAACAAAATACAAGTATTCCCAGAAGTTGATTACAAAGTAATGTAATCTATTTTCATCTTAATTGCATATCCCTTGCTTAAATTTCATTGCAAAAGGAGATGAACCAAGCTTTTTTTACATTTTGATACTTGCCTGCAAATCTACTTGGACGACTTGTCAAACGGATTCTTGCCCGAACGCATTTCAATTCTCAGGGGAGTCCCTGTCAATGAGAAAGTCTCACGGAAATGTTTTTCCAGATAACGTTTATAGACATCGCCCACTGCTTCCAATGCATTACCATGAATAACAATGATAGGTGGATTTTGCCCACCTTGATGAGCGTACCGTAGCTTGGGTCGAATAGAACCTTTACGCTTGGGTTGCTGATGTTCTACCGCCTCAATCAGGGCACGCGTCAGTTTGGGCGTGGACAAGTTGACCATCGCAGCAGCATAAGCTGCATCAATGGACTTCATCAAAGGACCTATGCCTGTCGACTTCAATGCTGAAATGAAGTGGAATTTGGCAAAAGTCAGGAAATTCAGCTTGCGCTCGATATCCATTTTGATTTCATCGCGCCTGTCGCTCTGCAGGCCATCCCATTTATTGACGCCAACTACCAGGGCACGGCCAGATTCCAGAATAAAACCAGCAATATGCGCGTCCTGCTCGGAAATATCCTGCTGGGCATCAAGCAATAGCAAAACCACATTGGCTTCAGACACCGACTGCAAAGTCTTCACAACGGAAAACTTCTCTATCGCCTCAAACACTTTACCGCGACGGCGGATACCAGCAGTATCAATCAGGGAGTAGTGCTTGCCATCGCGTTCAAACGGGATTTCTATGGAATCGCGCGTCGTACCCGGCATATCGAAAGCAATCACCCTGTCTTCACCCAGCAGGGTATTGACCAGGGTCGACTTGCCAACATTGGGCCGACCGACAATAGCGATTCTGATACCTCTTACGTCAGGCTCTGGCTCTTCCAGTTCTGGCGGGCGCTGGGCAAATGCGATATCGAGCATTTCCTCAACCAGATCAGCCACGCCATCACCATGAGCAGAAGAAATCACATAAGGATCACCAAGTCCTAACTCATAAAAATCTGCAGTAACCGAGGTATATTTCATCCCCTCAGCCTTGTTTACTACCAACATGACAGAGCGGCCGGATTTACGTAAAAAATCTGTGATGGTTTTATCATGTGGCGTCAAACCCTGACGTCCATCAACGATGAAAACGACAACATCAGCTTCAGCCACGGCCTGCTTGGTTTGCTTGGCCATTTCATGCATGATGCCTTCTTTGGCGACAGGTTCGAAACCACCTGTATCAATCACCAGGAACGGGCGTTCACCAACACGTCCTTCGCCATAGTGTCTGTCCCTGGTCAAACCTGGCAAGTCTGCAACCAGGGCATCGCGAGAACGGGTGAGCCGATTGAACAGCGTGGATTTGCCGACATTGGGTCGGCCTATAAGTGCGATAACCGGCTTCATTATTATTACTCGGTTGCAAGAGCAACCACTGATCCTGATTTTGTTTGGACGATCAGCTTGGTATCGACAACCAAAGGTGCCGCGACTATCTGACTACCGTCAGTAGCTATTCGTCCGATAAAAGAACCATCTTCCCTTGAAAGAAAATGGACATAGCCTGCCATATCACCGACCGCAACTGCACGGTCATATGAGACAGGTGCCGATAAACGGCGATAACTGAGTTTGTCATTACGCCAGGCGCTGGCGCCACCATTGCGCGCATAGGCGTTGACGGCACCGCTAACGTCAGCGGCAAATACAAAGCGCTCATCGACGCTGACACCAACATCACTGGATAGAGCCTTACCCCAGCGCAACGCGCCGGTACCAAGGTCAAAGCAGGCAACCCGTCCCTGATAGGACGAGGCGCAAATATCACGCCCCAGAACGACAGGAGCACCCGACACATCGGCAACACGTTCCAACTCGGTTGCACCTTTAGGCTCACCAACTGTCGCCTCCCAGCGCACACCACCGTTATTCAGCGCCAGCGCAGCCATACGGCCACCAGGCAAGGCAACGACAGCCTGCTGCTCGACAATTACGATACCCGGCGCCAGACGCAAGGTCAGCGGCGGCAAAGGACGCTCTACCGACCATTTACGTTCGCCCGACTTGACATCATAGGCGCTGACCTGGTTATCGATGCTTCGCACCACGACCACCCCCTGCCCCACGGCCGGGGCAGAAAGAATTTCATTGGTACTTTGCTTCTTCCACAATAGCTTGCCATCAAGATCAAATGCCAGTATCTGGCCTTTTTCACCGGCCACCACCACCGCATCCGCATCTGCACCAACTCCGGCTGTCAGTCGCATACCAGCATTGATGCGCCAGACTACGCGACCTGTCGCCAATTCTATTCGCGCCAGCGTACCATCAGCTGCCGCAACATAAACATTTTGTGCAACAGAAACCGGGGAAAACACATAATTACCTGCGCCCCCCACCGCAACAGTCCAGCTTGATTTGACTGCCATCGTCGACTTAATTTCTGTCAACACAGCCGGTTGATTTTTTGTATCTGATCTTCCAGAAAATGGATTCAGTGAAGACAGCGCAGAGCAACCGGACAATGCCAGAAAGGCAGAAGATGCAAGAAGCAGTTTGGCAGAAAATTGCATGTATGAGTCCTCTTATTTGCTAACAACTTTTGTTTCTGTCGCACCGCCAATGACATCAAGTTTCATCTGCAAAGCTTGGCGACCAGGGCTCTTTTCAGTCATTTTTTCCAAAGCAGCCTTGTAGGCTGTTCGGGCATCATCAATCTTGTTCTGGGCAACATAGATGTCACCTTTGGCGTCGAGCACATCAGCATCGAATTCAGCAGGGAAAGTACCCGCCAGCTGTTTTAATCCTTCATCATAAGCTTTCTCATCGAGTGCTATACCCGCCAGGCGTATTCTTGCCAGAGCCTGATATTCCTCAGTCTTGCCATTGTCAACCACCCATTGCAACTGTGCTTTGGCCGCTTTAAGATCATTCGCGTCAAATGCACTTTTGGCAGCAACCAATGCTGCCATAGGCGCATAACTGGTTGTGGCAAACTTGGCCTTCAGGTCGTCAGCAGCCCTTTGCACTTTGCCATAGTCTTTGGCCGTAATGGATTTTTGCATCTCTTCATACAACTGGGATGCCTGTGCCGATTGATTTCTTTGATGTGAAGTCCAGGCAGTCCAGGCTGCGTAGGAACCGAGTACGATGATCAACAGCCAGGTGACGAGGTTACCGTATTTTTTCCAGGTTGCCTTCAGGGTTTCAAGTTGCTCTTGTTCTTCTAAATCGTATGCCATAGCGTCTGTTGTTATTTATGTTATAAATGAAAAAATAAATCAAAATCAATGGTGAACATGGTGATGATCAGGGTCATCACAGCAGTGCTCTTCACCGCCACCTGCGATCTGATCAACCAGATAATCAACGGCAGTACCAAACGGTACGTTGACCTGATTGTTTTCGGTCTCACCAGCACGCATTTCCTTGATGCTGACAGTATTATTGCTTGCCTCATCCTCACCGATGATAACGGCGTAAGCTGCACCGCTACCGTCGGCTTTTTTCATTTGCGATTTGAAGCTGCCCACACCAGTCGCCGTAGCGCAATGTAACACAACATCAAGTCCGGCATCCCGCAAACGTTCGCCAAGGACCATGGCTTGCATCTGTGCCTCTTCACCCTGGTGCACCAGGTATACGTCGCACATGGCCGGTTGATGCACATCGCCATTTGCCTTCATCAACTCCAGCAGGCGCTCCACGCCCATGGCAAAACCGCAGGCTGGCGTGGGTTTGCCGCCAAAAATACCGAACAAGGCATCATAGCGCCCCCCTGCACAAACCGTACCCTGGGAACCCAGGTCGTCCGTCACCCATTCGAACACGGTACGATTGTAGTAATCGAGACCACGCACCAAGCGCGGATTGATGGTGAATGGAATGCTATTGTGACGCAAAATCTTTTGCACACCTTCAAAATGCGCCAGCGATTCTGCGCCCAGGTAATCAAGCAATTTAGGTGCGGCATTGACCATTTCCTGCATAGCAGGATTTTTTGTATCGAGTATGCGCAAAGGATTGGTCAACAGGCGTCGCTTCGCTTCGGCGTCAAGCAGGTCCTGATGCTGCTCAAAGTAAGCGATCAAAGCGATTCTATGCTGATTACGCTCAGCCGCATCACCGATGGAATTCAATTCCAGGCGTACATTCTGCAAACCGAGATCATCCCAGAAACGCTGACACATCATGATCAGTTCAGCATCAATATCGGGGCCAGAAAAACCCAGTGCTTCAGCGCCCACCTGATGAAACTGGCGATAGCGGCCACGCTGCGGTCTTTCGTGACGGAACATGGGGCCGGTGTACCACAGGCGCCTTGGGCCGTCATAAATCATATTGTGTTCGATTGCAGAACGTACAACGCCTGCCGTCCCTTCAGGACGCAAGGTCAGCCTGTCACCGTTCAAGGAATCTTCAAAAGAATACATTTCTTTTTCGACGACATCCGTCACCTCACCCAGACCGCGCGCAAACAAGCTGGTCGATTCAACGATGGGTGTGCGAACCTGCTGGAATCCATAGCTCTTCAATATGGATTGCACCGTATTTTCAAATAACTCCCACAGAGGGGCATCATCCGGTAAAAGATCATTCATGCCTTTTACGCCAGTGATTTTTTCTGCTTTCTTCATTTCCGACATGCTTTACAACCCGATTTAATTATTTATGACGCCGTTCGCAGGCGAATAATGGCTTTTTACATAGTCCAATACGATGGACTGAAATTCTTCAGCAATATGCTCGCCACGCAAGGTCATCGCCTTGGCGCCATCGATAAAGACCGGTGCAGCAGGTGATTCACCTGTGCCAGGCAAACTGATACCGATATTGGCATGTTTGGATTCACCCGGACCATTGACGATACAACCCATCACAGCAACGTTCATGTTCTCCACACCGGGATATTGCTTTTTCCAGACCGGCATCTGATTACGCAAGAAGCTTTGTATATCATCCGCCAGTTCCTGAAACACCGTAGATGTGGTCCTGCCACAACCAGGGCAGGCAATCACCATGGGAGTAAATTTACGCAAGCCCATGGTTTGCAAAATTTCTTGGCCAACTATTACTTCGCGGCAGCGATCGCCCCCTGGTTCTGGTGTCAGCGATATGCGTATGGTATCGCCTATGCCTTCCTGCATCAGCACTGCCAGCGCTGCTGTCGAAGCGACTATACCCTTGCTGCCCATACCCGCTTCAGTCAAACCAAGGTGGAGCGGGTAATCGCAACGTGCAGCCAGTTCACGGTATACCGCGATCAAGTCCTGCACACCAGAAACCTTGCAGGACAAAATGATCTTGTCGCCGGCCAGGCCCAGCTCTTCCGCCTTCTGGGCATTTTCAATTGCCGAGGTAATCAGGGCCTCATACATAACAGCCTGCACACTCCAGGGATTGGAGCGTTTGGCATTATCATCCATGATGCGCGCCAGCAACGCCTGGTCAAGGCTGCCCCAGTTCACCCCTATGCGCACCGGTTTGTCGTAGAGACAAGCCATTTCTATCATCTGAGCGAATTGCGTATCACGCTTGGCACCCTGCCCCACGTTACCGGGGTTGATGCGGTATTTGGACAGAGCCTTGGCACAATCCGGGAAATCCCTAAGCAAGATATGCCCGTTATAATGAAAGTCGCCAACCAGGGGAACGTCAATTTCCATCCTGTCGAGCTGCTCACGAATCGCCGGTACTGCTGCGGCTGCTTCGGGATTATTAACGGTTATGCGCACCATTTCAGAACCGGCGCGCGCCAGCTCCTTGATCTGAATTGCTGTACCTATCACATCAGCTGTATCGGTATTGGTCATCGATTGCACGACAACCGGCGCCCCGCCACCCACAATCACTTCACGCTTACCATAAACAACTTTGGCTGCACGAGATGCACGTCTGAGCTTTGAACCAGAAACAATTTCCGATAGAAATTCTGTCATCTTCACTTCACATTCAAATTAATGACATTACTGTCCTTGCCCGGCACAATTTCCATATTCTTGCCGCGCAACCAGCCTTCAACACCGGCAGCATTACCAATACGGAGTTGCAAAGCCTCTTTCATGTCAAAAACTTCTTCCGTACCCGCCCTGGCCAGATGCGAAGTCAGTACAGTACCATTTTCACGTTTGACCTGTATCCAGGAGTCCTGTTTGAATTTCAGTTTTAACTGGTTACTCCCAGCGTCTGCCACGGGTGGCGCAGCAACGACCAACGGGGTCATATTCGAAGTCGGCACCGCCACATGTGAAGCAGCTTGTTCATTCTGGCTTGACCTGACTGCGGAAGCAGGCTGCTCCTGCATATCTGTTTTAATATCATTGATTGTGTTGAGCACAGTAGGCACAGATGCAACAGGAACAGATGCGATAGAAGTGCTTGTTGCAGCTGCATTTACCACAGGCTTGTCGACGACAGGATTGGCGACAACCGGACTGACTTCTTCAGGCGCTTTTTCAGGTACTGGTTCAACCGCCTTCTTCCCAGCCTGGGAAGAAATCAGATTCTTGAAATAATCACTGTGCTCAAGTTTTTGCACACCAACAAAAATCACTGCTCCGACCGCCAGCAAAGCAGCGCCTATCAGGTATTTACGATTATTATTGCTTTCCTGTCTGCCAAGGAACGGTGTGCGCGACTCCATGAAGGGCGTTGCCAACGTGGGACGCAAATCCGCATCCAGGCCACCGGCGCCAGATTCCGAAGGCAGACAATCAACGATGGCGACAGGATCAAGCTTCAACAGTTTGGCATAAGAACGCACAAAACCACGTACGATCACCATTTTTGGTAAATCTTCAAACTGGTTATTTTCCAGCGCCAAAATCTGCCGCTGCGACAACTTGAGCTGATCCGCAACCTGCTGCAAACTCAAACCCATTTGTGTGCGTGCTGCAGCCAGCTGCGAGCCGGCAGTCTGCACCACAGACAGCGCTGCTTTGTTCTCGGACCCATCAGAGGACGAGGATTCAACAGGCAACTTCATTCCCGCTTCACTCATCAAACACTCCACGTTGATACAGAGAATACTCCTTGGAATTAGGATGACGTCGGCGCAACTGCGTACCCAGACTGACTACTGCTGCCTCATCACCCATTTTCTTTTCTATTCTGATTGCCAGCCACAACACGTCGGCAGCCAGCACATCATATTTCAGGACACGATTGATATAAAACCTGGCTTGTGTATACTCATTGCGGTCAAACAATATCTTTGCCAGATTGGCATTAATTGCCGGATTAGCAGGTTCCTCACGCAGGCCCTGCATGAAGAAACGCTCAGCCCCAGCGGGGTCTTTCAGGCGAAGACTGCACAGGCCGGCATTATTCAAAGCCTTGCCTGGCGCAGAATAATTCGGGTCCTTGATCGCCTTATCCAAGTAGACCAGCCCCTGCTTTTCACGTCCATTCAGGCACAAAAACCAGCCGTAATTATTGGAAATGTCCGCGTTACCTGGTGACAATTTCAAAGCATGCAGAAAATTCTCTTCTGCCAGTTGCTTTTCGGACATATCCATGAATATCAATGCCCGCAGGCTAAAGGCGTCAACCATATCAGGTGCGATCAGCAAAGCCTGACGAATCTCTTCCAATGCGACTTTGAACTGCCCCTGCTGATAATAGCCTATGGCTAACTGCATGCGTATCGCAGCTCGCTTCTGCGCCTCCTGCTTTTCAGCCGAAATATTATCCTCCTGCCTTTCACCCTCAAGGCGCTTGGACGCACATGCAGACAAGGTGAGCGCCAGGAAGGCTATCAGCACTCCTGTCAAAAAGCGGTAACGCATTTGAAAAATTTTCACTGATTGATCTCCACGATCTTGCCAAAATTTTCGCCAAACTTCTTCTGATATTCCGCCATCTTTTGCATGCGCTCCTGCACACGCGTCCTATCTTGCACCTCCCCTGCCAACTGCCCACATGCAGCGTCAATATCGTCACCACGAGTCTTGCGTGTTGTAGTGACTATACCGGCATCCAGCAAGATTTGCGCAAACGCCTTGATCCGTGGATTGGCAGATCGCCTCAAACCTGACTCAGGGAAAGGATTAAACGGGATGAGATTGAATTTACAGGGCACATCACGCACCAGTTCAATCAACTCCCGTGCATGCTCATCAGTATCATTGACGCCGTCAAGCATGCAGTATTCAAAGGTAATAAAGTCACGTGGCGCGAATTCCAGGTAGCGCTTGCAAGCTTCTTTCAATTCTTTCAGGGGATGCTTCTTATTCAGGGGTATCAGACTATCACGCAAGGCATCATTCGATGCATGCAACGATACTGCCAGAGCCACCGGACATTCTTGCGCCAGTTTATCTATCATGGGCACGACGCCACTGGTCGACAGCGTGACACGACGACGTGACAAACCATAAGCATTGTCATCAAGCATCAGACGCAGCGCCGTAACAGTCGGCTCAAAATTCAGCAAAGGCTCGCCCATACCCATCATCACCACATTAGTGATCTGACGCTCCCCTTTGGGACCAGGTGCTATGCCCTTGGTTTTACGTAATTCAAATTCAGCCATCCACAGCTGGCCTATGATTTCGCCAACGCTGAGATTGCGGTTAAAGCCTTGCTTGCCGGTAGAACAGAAACGGCAATTCACGGCACAACCAGCCTGGGTGGAGATACACAAGGTGCCGCGATTTTCTTCAGGTATAAAAACAGTTTCCACCGCATTGCCTTGGCCGACATCAACCAGCCATTTTCTCGTGCCATCCGTAGAAGTATGGTCACTTATAACAGCGGGAGCGGCAACTATGGCCCGGGTAGCAAGCTTCTCGCGCAGGGATTTCGCGAGATCAGTCATTTCATCAAACGAACTGGCACCAAACTGGTGTATCCAGCGTTGCAATTGCTTGGCGCGAAACGGCTTCTCACCCAACTCGCCACAATAGGCAACGAGCTGCGCTGGATCAAGGTCCAATAAATTTGTGAGCACCGTCATGATCTTCTCTTTCGCACCTTGCACAGCATCGAGCCATGCAAGGTGATTATTTTAAACCGTTACAAACAGAACAAGTCTGAATTAACGAGAGTAAACGTTCAATGCCGGGAAGTAGTAAGCGATTTCCACAGCCGCTGTTTCTGGAGCATCAGAACCGTGAACAGCGTTTGCATCGATAGAATCAGCGAAATCAGCGCGGATAGTACCTGCTTCTGCTTTCTTAGGATCTGTCGCGCCCATCAGATCACGGTTTTTCAATATTGCGCCTTCGCCTTCGAGAACCTGGATCATCACAGGACCGGAGATCATGAAGTCAACCAGATCTTTGAAAAAAGGACGTGCACTGTGAACAGCGTAAAAGCCTTCTGCCTCAGCACGGGACAATTGCGCCATACGGGCAGCAACAACTTTCAGGCCAGCGCCTTCAAAGCGGCTGTAAATTTGACCGATAACATTTTTTGCAACTGCATCAGGCTTAATAATAGACAATGTGCGTTCGATAGCCATCTAAAAACTCCAATAAAAAGAAAGGGTTAAGAAAAATTTCGAGAATTCATCTAACCTTAGATTTTAACATGAAACGACAGACTCAGATATGTCTTTCAAGAAATACAATTGGTCGCAGAATAGATTAACTTCATTTTTAATATCAAAAGTCGATGACTATTTGATATTTCGACCAATTCACCGTTAAAATATTATTAAATAAGCATTTAAATCAAGTCAAAAACCGCCATGGATTCCACATGCGAAGTATGCGGGAACATATTGACAACACCTGCAGCACTCAGCTTGTAACCAGCCTGATTGACAAGCATGCCGGCATCCCTGGCCAGGGTTGAAGGACTGCAAGATACATAGACCAAACGCTTGGGCTTCAATACTGGCGCAATACCGCCAAGATCAATCAATGCCTGGCAAACTGCCATCGCACCATCACGCGGAGGATCAATCAGAAAACGGTCGAACTTACCCAGCCTCACAAAGTCCTGGGCCGTGACTTCAAACAGGTTGCGGGTACTGAACGAGGTTTTCTTGTCCAGACCGTTGTACCTGGCGTTTTCCAGGGCACGCTCAGTCAGCGCATCACTCCCCTCTATACCCACTACTTCCGCTGCCAGAGTCGCGATCGGCAAAGTGAAATTGCCAAGTCCACAGAAAAGGTCTGCTATGCGTTCATTTTTTTGCACATCAAGCAAACGCAGGGCACGTGCAACCAGAACACGATTGATATGATGGTTGACCTGGGTAAAATCGGTTGGCTTGAATGGCATTTTCACGCCGAACTCCGGCAACAGGTAATGCAAGTCGCTTTTTGCCGGATAGTAAGGCTCTGCCGTTTCCGGCCCCTTGGTTTGCAGCCACCATTGCACCTGGTATTGATCTGCAAACTCCTTGAGCCTGACTTCATCATCCTTGGACAACGGCGCCATGATACGCAAGACCATGGCTGTCACACCCTCACCGATTGCCAGCTCGATTTGCGGCAATTCTTCAACGATGGATAAGGACGCAACCAGTCCGCGCAAAGGCATCAGCATGGCCGATACATGAGCCGGTAGTATTTCACACGTTTCCATATTGGCAACATAGCGCGATTTTTTCTCATGAAAGCCAACCAGCACCGTGCCTTTTTTGACCACGTGACGCACCGACAGACGGGCGCGATAGCGGTAGCCCCAGGTGGGCCCGATAATCGGACGCATCATGATGTCCGCCTTCACCTTGCCTATGTGCCAGAGATTATCCTCCAGCACTCGTTGCTTCATCGCCACCTGGGCATTGGCATCGAGATGCTGCATGGAGCAACCGCCGCAAGTGCCAAAGAATTCACATTTAGGCTCCACTCGTTGCGACGATTCACGCAACAGGTTGCTCATGGTTGCCGCCTCCCAACTGGCTTTCTTTTTGTACGTGCTGAATTCAACCAGTTCGCCAGGCAATGCGCCATCAACAAAGACCACCTTCCCAGTACTGCCATCTTCGTTTTGCAAATTGCCGACGCCGCGCGCGTCCATGTCTAAGGAACGGATTTCTAATGTATTCATGGAAATTAAAGGCGCGAAAACAGGTTCACGCTGTGAAGAAGTGAAATTTCAAAACCGGAATTATAAGAGATGCGCGGGCACGCACCCCAGGAATATCTACAAAGCCTTATTCAAAGCACAGAATCCCTGCCCACACCACGTGAAGCAAAAGAACGTTTCAGCTTGATCAGGGCCTCCTGCTGGATTTGTCGGACACGCTCGCGCGTAATCCCCATCTCATCGGCCAGGGTCTCCAGCGTTGCTGGATCATCGTTATCCAGACCAAAGCGCCTGACGATGACGATGCGCTGCTTGTCAGGCAATTTCGACAACCAGTCCCTGACCAGTATGGTCATCTCATGTTGCTCGGCACGGATATCTGGCGCATCATCGCTATCCCCAGGCAACATATCCATCAGACTGGATTGAGGATCATTATCGAGCGGCGTATCGAGCGAAGTGGCATGCTCGGACAAGGTCAGAATGTCCTGCACCTCGTCCACCGGTCTGTCGACCAGCAGGGCGATATCTTCGAGTGCAGCATCTCTGCCGTCACGCCTTTGCGACTCCAGATGGTACTTGGCGCGCAATATCTGATTGAGCTCACGCACCATATGCACTGGCAGGCGTATGGTCCTGGCCTGGTTCATAATGGCCCGCTCTATGCTCTGACGTATCCACCAGGTCGCATAGGTAGAAAAACGAAATCCACGTTCGGGCTCAAACTTGTCAATGGCATGCATCAACCCCAGATTGCCTTCTTCTATCATGTCAAGCAGAGCCACACCGCGATTGATATAGTGCTTGGCAATCGACACAACCAGGCGCAGGTTGTGTTCTATCATTTTTTGCCTGGCCTCAAAGTCACCTTGTTTGGCCAGAGTTGCATAATGCAACTCCTCAGTTGAGGCAAACAAGGGGCGCGTGCCTATCTGATTGAGGTAATACTGGGTGGTATCAGTCGATAACTCCGCCGCCAGTACATTCTTCAATTCATCAATCGGCGCAACAATCAGTGCAGCCGGATCTTCGCCCTGCTCATCCTGCCCTTCCCGTGCAAGATCAGCCGCATCTTCCGCCAGATCAGTCAAATCTCCAGACAAGCGCACATCTCCGTCGCCATCAGCAGTGTCCGCAATGAGATCCTGCTCATCACTGGCAGCAGAATTTTCCAGCTTATAGGTGCTTACATTGTTGTGCATGATCTGTGAGAATTGACATGTTCAGCATCCGTACTGCCTGAACAAATTGTTATTCAAAGTATCGATAATAGTCTATTAATATTAACCAATGGTATTTTATTAAAATGTCAGCACCAACAAGGTATCGCCTATTGCAAAACTCCAACACTAACTACCGGCCAGGCAGGTATTTTGCAGGATCAACCGGCTTCCCCTGAACCCGGATTTCGAAATGCAGCTTCACTATATCACTGTCCGAATTTCCCATTTCAGCGATTTTTTGCCCTCTGGATATGGCTTGTCCTTCTTTCACCAAAATGGCCTTATTGTGCGCATATGCTGACAATAAACTGCTGGTATGTTTGATAATCACCAAATTACCATAACCACGAATTCCGCTACCGGCGTACATGACCCTGCCGGCGCCAGCTGCCAGCACATCCTGCCCCATCTTACCGGAGATATCAAAGCCCTTGTTCTTGACATCGTCAAAAGTCGCCAGAACTTTACCGTCCGCTGGCCACATCCAGTCTACGACATCTGACTCCGCAGGAGCTGTTTCGGTTGCCTTGATCGGCGCTGCCACATCATTTTTTACTGTCGGTGCCACAGCGGCAACAACCGTGTCTGTCTTCTGCAATTCGGCGAGATTTGTCTCGGAGTAGGCTCTTTTATCCCCGCGTGGGCTATTTTTATTGATCACCTGATTCGATGGCAAAGGCTTGACCTCAACTGCCGCACTTGAAGGTGTTACGGCGGTCGTTTGTGTTGTCGCAGCCCCCTCAGGTGGTGCCACCCTCAAGACCTGACCGACCTTGATGTCGTTCGGGTTTTTCAAATCATTCCAGGTCACGAGGTCGCTATAGCTCTGACCATGATCAAGTGCAATTCTGTACAAGCCGTCACCACGTTTGACGACATAAGTGCCACGCGCATTTTCGGGGGCTTTTACGACAACTGGCGATTTATTGACAACCGGGGGTGGCGTGACTTCGACAGGGGGCTGATCAACACCACGCTCAACCACAGGCGCCTTATTTGGCAAAGTGGTGGTACATGCGGTCAGACCCGCCAGTATGCACAGGGCAAAACCTGTTTGTAATCTCTGCTGTATATTCTTCATTTCCGTTTTTTGATCTGTTCTGAGCTTGTTGGTATCAATGGCAAACTTAAATTACGCCGGAATGCAACGGTACAAAATGACATTGTTCCAGAACCGAACTCTTCCATTCGTAATTTGATACGCGCTCAATTAATTGCAACACCTGATGACGCCCACCCACCGGTGCAACCAAGCGTCCGCCAACCCTTAACTGCTTCAACAAGGATTGTGGCACTTCCAAGCCAGCGGCAGCCAATATGATACCGTCAAACGGCGCCTCTTGCGGCAAACCTAACATACCATCCCCGTAAAGCAGGCGGATATTGGCAATGCGCATCGGGCGCAAATTACTCTTCGCCAATTCATGCAGGGCCTTGATACGCTCTATCGAATACACCTCCCTGGTCATCACTGACAAAACAGCCGCCTGATAACCGCAACCGGTGCCGATTTCGAGCACTCGCCCGAGATTCGTACCGTTCCGCAACACCTCTATCATGCGAGCAACGATATACGGCTGGGAAATAGTCTGATGGTGACCAATAGGCAAGGAGGCATCTACATAAGCCTGGCTTGCCATTCCAGACTCAAGGAATAGATGACGTGGTACAGCCTGCAAGGCAGCCAGCACAGTCGCGTCCTTGACACCTTGCTGCGCCACACGCATCACCATCGCCTTCCTGATCCCTTCAGAAACCAGCGGCCCCGATAACAAAGATGGAGACAGGCCAACATCAGTCTTGCCTGCTCCCTGTGGCGACTTGACATCCGTTTTCTGCGCAGCCCTGGCAGCTAATGTCCCACTAAGATGGTGAGCAGCATTACGCATTGCCGTTTGGGGCATGGCAGTACTCCGCCCACCAGGTTCAATCGCTTTACTTTTCTGATTGACCACAGAAGACAGAGGTAAAGGAAAACGCTTGTCTTTAGCCGTCATGCAAAGTCCAGGTCCAACTCGTTCAATTGACGACTGTTGGTCAAGTCTATCTGCAAAGGTGTGACCGACACAAAACCGTGGGCAACTGTATAAAAATCTGTTCCACTACCGCCATCACGCGCTGCCCCCGGCGGACCTATCCAATAAATATCGCGTCCGTGTGGATCTGTCATGTGTATCACAGGTTCAGAGGTATGGCGCTTGCCCAGCCTGGACTTACGCACCCCCTTGATATCGGAAAAAGGCAGGTTGGGGATATTCACATTCAGCAGGAATGGCGAAGGAAGTCCAGCAAACCCTTTGACCACCATCTCTTTTGCAACTCTGGCTGCCGCATCAAGGTGCGCCCAGCCTTTGTCCGCCTGAGAAAAGGCGATGGCTGGTATGCCAAACAAAAATCCTTCCGTGGCAGCCGCCACAGTACCTGAATACAGCGTGTCATCCCCCATATTCTGTCCCTGATTGATTCCGGAAACGATCAGATCAGGCTTTTCTTTCATAATGGCAGTCAAGGCAATGTGCACACAGTCTGAAGGTGTACCATTGACAAAGTAAAAACCATTGCTGGCACGTTGCACACTCAAGGGGCGGTCAAGCGTCAGGGCATTTGAGGCACCGGAGCGGTTGCTATCGGGTGCAACAACCGTAATTTCAGCAACAGACGACATCGCCTCCGCCAAAGCCATGATCCCGGGCGCCAGATAACCATCGTCATTACTGATTAGAATTTTCATATTTTGTATTCTACCCGATGCTGATTTATAAATTTCTACAGAGAACAGATTTTTACGGCATAATCGCAAAATCAAACGGTCGTACTATTTTATGGAGACATCAAAATGAAAGCTGTTGTGTGTAAGGAATGGGGATTGCCCGAAACACTGGTGATAGCGGATTTACCCGACTTGAGTCCGGGCCCAGGGCAAGTTGCCATCAATGTCAAGGCGGCGGGAGTTAACTTCCCCGATGTGTTGATCATACAGAACAAGTACCAGTTCAAACCAGAGCTGCCATTCACACCAGGCAGCGAATTGTCAGGCGTCGTCTATGCTGTCGGTGAAGGAGTCAGCCACCTTAAAATCGGCGATAAAGTCATCGCATTCATAGGCAATGGCGCTTTTGCACAACAGGCTGTAGTGGCAGCCAATGCCGTCATGCCCATGCCACCGGGCATGGACTTTGATGTTGCCGCTGCCATTACGCTGACCTACGGCACATCCCATCATGCAGTCGTTGACCGGGCCCAACTGAAGGCTGGTGAAACCATGCTGGTACTTGGCGCCGCAGGAGGCGTAGGCCTTGCCGCCATAGAGATAGGCAAGGCGCTGGGAGCACGCGTCATTGCAGCCGCATCCACCGACGAGAAATTAGCTATCTGCAAACAACATGGCGCAGACCTGACCATCAATTACAGTACCGAAGACTTGCGTGAAGCAATCAAGACAGCAACGGATGGCAAAGGGCCGGATGTGATCTATGACCCGGTCGGTGGCATCTATGCAGAACCGGCATTCCGCTCCATAGGATGGCGTGGACGCTATCTGGTAGTCGGTTTTGCCAATGGTGAAATACCCAAGTTACCGCTGAATCTGACCTTACTGAAAGGCGCTTCACTGGTTGGTGTTTTCTGGGGTGAGTTTGCGCGCCGCGAGCCAAAAGCAAACCTGGCCGCTATGCGTGAACTGATGGGCTGGCTGCATGAGGGGAAAATCAAACCGCACATATCCGGCCGCTACGCCTTGAAAGACACGCCACAAGCACTGAATGATCTGGCTGCACGCAAGGTCACCGGCAAAATAGTGATACAGCCGGAAATTTAGCGAGAAGAAGACGGGGTTGCTATATGGTGGCTCCGTCTTTTTGATTTTTTCAGTACCTGCACCACCAGGTATTTAGCGATTATTGGCGGCGTCCCCCAGCCAATAACGGTTGATGTCTTTGATTCCCCATTTGGCAGCGTCTTCACGCGTCGCTATTTTGTCACTGCTCCCGGGACGAGACAGGTCTATCAGTTCCGGTGCGATATAGGCCATGGATTTGGTTGAAAAAAACACCCTGACCTTGGGCAGCAATAATGACTTGCCTATCTGCTGCTCGACAACTACAGCAAGGCGACCGGACTCAAGACGCACCAGGGTTCCAACTGGGAATATCCCTATACTTTTGACAAACGCCTGAAATACCTTGTCATCAAAATGTCCATTGCTCCACTCCGCCATCTTGCGTAAAGACTCGGCGGGGCACCACCCTTGCTTGTAGGGACGGTCGGAGGTGATGGCGTCATACACATCGCAGACTGCCCCCATGCGTGCAAACAGGCTGATCTCATCCCCCTTCAGACGACGGGGATAACCCGTTCCATCCATCTTTTCATGATGGTGCAAACAGACATCAAGGGCTGTCATGCTGACGCCATTGGCTTCTTTCAACATTTTATAGCCAGCGACGGGATGTTCTTTGACGGAGACGAACTCTGCATCGGTCAATTTACCGGGCTTGTTGAGGATGTCAGCAGAGACCATCATCTTGCCGATATCATGCAACAGGCCGGCCAGACCGGCATCCCTGGTTTCTGCCTCACTCAGGCCCAGTTGTTTTGCCAGTGCCACCATCAGCGCGCATACGGCAACTGAATGCATATAGGTGTAGTCGTCTTTAGTCTTCAATCTGGCCAGACCGATTAGCGCACCGGGGTTACGCATGACCGAATCTGCAATCTCTTCGACCATGGTTTGTGCATTGCCAACGTCAACCGCCTTCCCCATGCGGGCTTCATTAAACATGGAATACACAGCCTGTTTGGACTTACTGACAATCACAGACGCCCGGCCAAGCTCGTCATCCATGGAGACGGGACTGATAACCGGACGCGGCGGCGGAACAACTATTGCGGGAGGTTCAGGTGCTGGGGCAGGCTCAGGCTCTGGTTGGCGCTGGATTTTTTCTTCTTTTTCGCTCAATACATCCAGGCCTTTACTGGTATCTATCCAGGCCTGACGAATGCTAGTTTCCTGTATCTTCTTCAGCTCTTCAAAGTCGTTGAGCATGAAAGACTTTTGCCAAAACGGCGTGTCTATCCAGGAGCTGCACAGCTCCTGCACATACATACCAACCCTTAGCTGAGCAACTTCAATTTTCTTCAACATAACAGGCCATAGAAATGAGTCAGACAGTCAAAAAACCATCATCAGTTCACGATTATTCTACAAAGCCTTTCACGAAGCTAGTTTACAGTACCGTTAAATGTCGGCATGTTACAAAAATTTTCCTTCAAGCAATCCTTTTTAGCAGAGCCATCGGCTTGAAAAACTCCTGCATAGATGCATTCCCGATGAAACTCAAATTGTAGGGATGCTCTGCACAAATCTTTTCAAAAGCAACCGCTTCAGGTATTTGCCTTAACTGTTCGGCAATTTTCCCCCACAAAACCAGTACAGGTGAACGTGCCTGTTCAGTCTGTCGTTCTTGATATAACCGAGCCAGCACCGTTTGCAAAAAGGGGAGCCACGCCCTGGCATCTTTTGCAGGTGGCGTATCTTCGCGAAATACCAGGCTGGCGTTCAACAACAAGAAACCCTGGCTGATCATGTTTTGCTGCAACTCACCCAAGGTTTGAATAATACCTGATGCGGGATTGCGTGCATGGCTGGCAACTGCTGCCATGGCCTCACCTGTCGTCGCATCCTGTTGCAAATGCCCGGACGTAACCAGCAACATTTTCATGAAATTTCGCAATGATGTCGCCCGATTAACCTTCTTTGACAAGCCACCACCTTCCTCATCCGACCACAGCCTATTGACCGCACCATCCATAAAACAATAACCTGTAGCGCTGTCGGCGCGTGGGTAAGGCCCCTCCCCGATCAGGATATAACGCACGTCCTGCATGGGAATGGAAAAAGCCGCAAACAATCTGGCCTGATCTGGCAAATAGGCTGACTTATGCAAACTGGCAAAATAGGCAGGATCTCTCTCGTGGACCTGTTGCAATGCAGCTTCGATAACAGCAGACCAGGATGGATGCACTTGCTGCAACGACAGACGTATGTCTTCCGGAATGGCTTCAGACCACCCCGTCATTGCTGACCACCAGGCATGGTTGCAGGCAAGGAAGCCGTTGGCAAACCAGGTGTCACCACAGGCTGGGGTGGGCTATTCACCGGTCCGCCAGGCGCATCATTATGTTTTGGCGGAGGGAAAGCTACAGGGGCAATCTGTGGCGGCACCATGTTTGCCTGGTTCAACGGTGGAATTGGCGCAGGCGGGCGATTGATGTCGGCCGGCACAGGCAAGTCCACCCGACGTGCCATACCTGATTCCGACACGATTACATACTGTTCATGCACCTCGGTCAAAGTCACACCTGGTGAAAGTTCCTTGTTCATGGCAACAGCTACAGCTGGTTTGCCATTTGCACTAATGATGGCGAGACTTTCATTGGCTTTCCTTGAAAGCACAATCCCCTTTAACTGATAATTGCTGGCGCTGACTTGTGCCACCTGGCTATTACCAAATATGCCGCCCCATTGCCCGGTACCGGGTTCGTAACTATTTTGCTGGAATGCTGCAGCGACGTTCCTGGCCTGTGGTTTGAACAGACGCAATCCCCAGTAACTGAGTGAGACACAAAGAGCGATAAACATTAAAAAAGTTACAACGACAGGTAAGCGTTTCATTTTTATCCTTTTAGCGTACCAATTGATTTATTTCTATGATAGGCATCAGTACCGCCAGCACTATCAGTAATACCACGACACCCATGGTCAGAATCAGCACCGGCTCAAGCAAGCCGGCGATGGTCAGCGCACGACGTTCAAGGTCCTGTTCCTGGGTATTGGAAGCCCGTCCCAGCATGGATGGCAATTCACCAGTGACCTCACCTGCCCTGATCATGTGTATCAGCATGGGCGGAAAATGTTTATGTGCAGACAATGCACGCGCCAGACTGACACCTTCGCGCACACTGGCAGTGGCCTCTTCCACCTGCGCACGCATGGCAACATTTGACAGGGTCTCGCGACTGGTTTGCAAGGCACGCAAAATCGGCACACCAGAACCGGTGGTAATCGCCAGCGTGCTGGCAAACCTTGCCGTGTTCAGACTGCGCTCAAATTTCCCGTACAAGGGGGCAACCAGTAACCAGCGGTGCCATCGCATCTTGAACTCGGGATTGCGCAAAGCCATGCGCCACAGGGAAAATGCCCCCGCCAGTACAATTGCCACCAACCAGCCATAGGCACGCACAAAATCAGAAATCGCCAGCATCACCAGTGTCAGGAACGGCAATTTCTGTTTGGTATTGGCAAATACCGATACAATTTGCGGCACCACATAGGTCAGCAAAAAAATCACAATGGCGAAAGCAACGACAGTGACAATCGCTGGATAAGTAAATGCGAGCCTGACTTTTTGCACCAGCGCGTTGCGCCGTTCAATATAATCAGCCAGACGCAGCAACACACTGGATAAATGCCCGATCTGCTCACCTGATGCAACCAATGCACTATAGATGTCGGTAAAATCATTCGGATGCTGTTTAAGCGCATCCGAAAATGAGTTGCCAGCCATGACCTCTGAGCGGATGGAACCGACCAGATCGCGTACATAGCTACGCTCTGCCTGTTCGAGCAAGGCAGACAATGACTGCTCCAGAGGCAAACCTGCTTCCAGCAGGCTCGCCAGCTGCCTGGTAAATAAGGCAATTTCCACCGTCGATAAACGATCACCAAACAAGGCTACCTTGCGTTTTCCACCGGCATCCATCTGATTGGCGATGGACTCAACGCTGACCGGCACCAGACCCTGCGCACGCAAATCGCTGCGTGCCGACCTTGCACTATCTGCGTTCAGCACACCCTTGCTGGTATGGCCTGCGGTATCAACAGCCTCATAACGAAATGCTGGCATGAGTTTATTCCTTCGTTACCCGCAACAACTCTTCCAGGGTAGTCACCCCGCTCTTGAGCCAGCGATCACCGTCTTCACGCATGGTTTTCATGCCGTCTGCCTGGGCGGCGACACGAATTTCTGCCTCTGCCGCCTGGTGATGTATCTGTGCCCGTATGGCATCGGTAGTCTGCAATAACTCGTACACGCCGACCCGTCCCTGATAACCGGTATGACCACAATGCTCACAGCCAACGGCATGCCAGGCACCATCTTTTTCTGTCTTGCAATGCACGCATAGCTTGCGTACCAGCCTTTGTGCCACGGCGCCGAGCAGCGACGAAGACAGCAGGAAGGGTTCTATACCCATGTCCAGCAAACGCGTGACTGCAGCTGCCGAATCATTGGTATGAAGAGTAGCCAGCACCAGATGGCCAGTCAGCGAGGCCTGCACGGCAATCTGCGCTGTTTCCAGGTCACGTATCTCACCAATCATGATGACATCCGGGTCCTGGCGCAGGATGGCGCGCAGGGCCTTGGCGAAAGTCATGTCGATTTTTGCATTGACCTGGGTTTGCCCCACGCCAGCCAGTTCATATTCAATCGGGTCTTCCACCGTCAGGATATTGGTCGTCCCGGCATTGACGCGCGACAGCGCTGCATAGAGTGTCGTCGTCTTGCCTGATCCAGTAGGCCCGGTGACCAGCACAATGCCGTGTGGCTGGGCAATCAGTTTATCAAACTGCGTCAGCACATCAGCGCTCATTCCCAGGTGACTCAGGTCCAGACGGCCTGCCTCTTTGTCGAGCAAACGCAATACGGCCCGTTCACCATGGCCGGTAGGCAGAGTCGATACACGCACGTCAACAGGCTTGCCACCTATGCGCAAGGTAATACGGCCGTCTTGCGGCAGGCGCTTTTCGGCAATATCAAGCTGCGCCATGATTTTGATACGCGAAATCAATGAGGCATGAATCGCTTTTTTGGGACGTACCACATCACGCAAAGAGCCGTCTACGCGAAAGCGTACAACCGAAATCTGCTCAAATGGCTCGATATGGATATCCGATGCACCGTCACGCAGGGCTTGCGTCAACAAGGCATTGATCATGCGAATGACAGGGGCGTCATCAGCTGATTCGAGCAAGTCTTCTACCGCCGGCATATCGAGCATCAGCTTGGCCAGGTCGAGGTCAGATTCCACCTCTCCGACAACGTCAGCAGCATCCCCACCCGAGCCGGCATAGGCCCTGGCTATCGCCTCTGTCAAATCGGCATGCGGCAGCACAGTCAGCTTGACCCTGCCAAACTTGCGCCCGACCTCTGATATGGCTGGTGATGGTGTCATTTTGGACACCTGCACTTCTACCAGGCCATTATTGACGGCAGCGTCCCTGACAGCCAGTATGGAAAAATCGCGGGCAAAACCGTATGGCAGTAATCGATGATCAAGCATGACTTACTTGCCTTCCTGACCTGCAGTTTTTGATTTTCCTGTCTCGGTAATCAAAGGTGTAGACAATAATTTCCCTTTTTCCAGATTGGGCATCAGATTTTCTGTGGCTGTGTCCTTGGACGGAGCAAGTTGCGAACGCATATAATCATAGCGATCTACCGAGACATTGGTGCTTTGCTCAGCACTGCGGAGCACTGTTGGGCGTAAAAAAACCATCAGGTTGGTCTTGCCACGCTTGGTAGTTTGGTATTTGAACAAATTGCCGATGATGGGTATATCACCGAGACCGGTTACTTTTTCCACGCCATCATTGGTTGTGTCCTCAATCAGACCGCCCAAGGCAATGATCTGGCCATCGTCAACCAGTACATTGGTGGAAATGGAGCGTTCC
This sequence comes from Undibacterium paludis, assembly GCF_022568815.1. Classification (GTDB taxonomy): domain Bacteria; phylum Pseudomonadota; class Gammaproteobacteria; order Burkholderiales; family Burkholderiaceae_D; genus Undibacterium. The sequence continues at coordinate 82,285 of NZ_JAKZHX010000003.1, forward strand.
TTTGTGATGATACCGGAGGGATTGGTGGTGTCGTCAATGCTGGACACCTCCTGGTAAATGGCCATCTTGACCGTCCCGCCTTCGGAAATCTGCGGTTTGACTTTCAATTTCAGACCGACATTTTTACGGTCTATGGTCTGGAAAGGATTGGTGCCAGCGGTACCGCTCGCAGCCGTTGTGAATTGACCGGTAATCAAAGGTATGTTTTTACCAACGATGATATTGGCTTCTTCATTATCAAGCGTCACCAGATTCGGGATGGACAAGACATTGGCATTACCATCCGTCTGCAATACATGCGCCAGCGCTCCCAGCCCCAGTTGACCATTGATCTGTCTGAAAATACCGACAGACAGACCATTGCCTGGCAATACTGAACCCGTAGTGGCTGCATTACCTGCAACCAGGGACAAAATATTATTGCCCTTGCTGTTGAATGCAGTACCACCACCAACGCGATATTTACTGTTGGCATCGCCAGACAGACCCATCCACTGTACGCCCAGCTCACTGGCTTTATCTGCACTGATCTCGACAATCAGTGCTTCAACATAGACTTGTGCCCTGCGTGCATCAAGCTGGTCAATCACGCTGCGTAAATTGCGGTAAACAGGCTCACTCGCGGTAATGATCAGCGTATTGGTTGCTGAGTCTGCCTGGATATAACCTGCTGCACCGCCGCCACCTGATGAGGAACTGCTGTTGGTGCTATTGCTGGCAAAAGATGGCATCGTGGATTGATTGCTGCCACTGTTTGCCGCAGCTACCGGGCTATTGGTGCCGCTGGCAGAATTGCCGACATTGGACAAACTGGAAGATGATTTACCTGCAGATGAAGTGTCGCCAGTAACGATGGAACGCAGAGTCTGGGCAAGTTTTTCAGCCTCGGCATTTTTCAGGTAAACTACATGTACATTGCCCGGCTGCGCAGTTGGCTGGTCAAGCTTGGCAATCAGGGATTTGATCTGATTAGCCTTGGCAACTGAAGAAGCGCGCAGGAGTATCGAATTCGAACGCGGGTCTGCCAGCAGGACAGGCTTGGTCGGATCTGCACTGCCGCCAGCATCAATGACCTTGCTGACCATGGCGGCCAGATCAGAAGCGATAGCGTGCTTGATGAGGATGACATCCATATCCGTCGTGGCAGGAACATCAAGCGCGGCGATGATCTTGTTGAGTCGCTTCAGGTTATCTGCATAATCAGTAATAACAACTGTGTTATTACCCGGGTTACCATTGATTGTATTGTTCGGTGAAATCAATGGACGCAATATCGTGACAATATTGGCAGCAGACTCATAATTCAGTTTATAGATTTGCGTGGCGACCTGGTCCCCTTTGGCAGCTTCGTTTCTGTCTGCATGGGCAGTCTGGGTTGGGCCAGGTTGCAATTTGGCATCTGACTCAGGTACCACCTTGGAATAACCATCCGCAGTAACGACGGAATAGCCTTGCAGACGCAGAGTGGAAGTGAGCAACTTGAATGCCTGATCCTTGGTCATCGGCGTTTCTGAAACCAGGTTGATCTGTCCCTTGACGCGAGGATCAATGATGAAAGTGACACCGGTATAGTGCCCTATCGCCTTGATCGCTGACTCGATGTCAGCGCCGACCAGGTTGATATCCACCGTATTCTTTGAAGGATCCTGCGCCATGGCCATGGGTGCAAGCAAAAATCCTGCAGTCAATACAGCAGCACCAGTCATTGCAGACAATTGCTGGATAGGTTGGCGTAGCGTATTTCTTGTCATGGCGACCCTGATCTTTAATGGAAATGTTTTCATTTGAACTCTAACGCGATTACGTCTTTATCACCGTCATTACGACGCTGCCCCAGCAAATTCAATAAATTTGCCAGCCTTGCTTCTTCACCTGCCTGTGCCCATGCCTTGCCTGAGAACTGGAAACGACCATTCTGCATCTTCCCATTACCAGCCAACATCATCGGCCCTTTCATGGTCAGTAACTGAATATCAGCTTCTGTCCCACGCATATCGAATGCCATTTGATAGCTGCCCAGCGGCTTGATCGGCGAAAGGCGTGACGCCATTTCCGCCAGTTCCAGTTGCAGATGCCCGGTCATTGCCATTTGCCCATTACTCTGGGTAAACAACAAGTCATTCCAGGACAAATGCAAAATACCGCTAGGTCCAACCGTATTCAACGGCGCGCCCAAACCCTCCAGTCGTTCCGGCGGCAAAAGCAGCACGGAAGGGCTGACATGCCATTGACTGAAATTACCTGTCAACCTGACCGGCGCAGACAGTGCCGCACTGTTTTCCAGCTCCGCCTTGATTTGCCCCAGTAACAGCAGTGGTGAAATATGCCACTGAAAGCGCCCCGGAAACAATGGTGTCACCGGTCCGCTTTTACCAGCCGCCACGCCGATGAAGGCCGAACCCTGCCAGAAACTGCCCTGCACATCACCGAGGCTCAATCGGCCCTGGCTTTGCTTCTCGACCAGCAAACCCAGCCAGCTGGCCGGCAAAAAAATCACCAGAGTAATAACGACACTGGCAATGGCAGCCAATATCCAGGTCAGGCGCTTTAACATAAACTTCTCATCGACATCTCTTCAGGCTTTATTGTCCCAGGATCAGGAGTTACTTCTTTGCTGCTTCAGTGAGATCGTGGCGCTGACCTGACCAACCTCAAGCAAAGCAACCAGCTTAGCCTCCTCCACTGTCAATCTTGATGCCTTTTGCATTTCAACCAGCCACTCCATCAGGTTGGCATAGGCAGCGGCAGGTATCTGCAAGCGCACCAGATCATCGGTAACTGAAATAGTTTGCGCCTTGATGCCGCGTCTTGTCAGCGAAGCTTCCAGTTGCTCGCGGCTTACCGGCGGCACCAGCTCAGACAAGCTGACAGCCAGCTTCGACTGCTGTTTGCTCAATTCATTGATTTCTGCCAGCTTCTGGTTCAGGACAGGCAAGTCTTCACTGAGCTTCTTCCTGCCACTCAATGCGGGCGACAGTAAGAAACCATAGATGATTGCGGACACAATAACCAATGCGCAAATCAGCAGCATATTACGCTCACGTTGTGCGCGCGCTTGCCAGAATAGATTGAATTGCTCTTTGAGTGCACTCAACATTACTTCTTACCCCCGATACTGATACGCAACAAGCCTTCTGGTGTCGTTTTAAGTTCCAAAGACTGCTCAGCCAGAGCTGAACGCAATACATCTGTAGAAATTTGCGTGTTTGGCTTCACTTTGACAAACAGGGCCCTGTCCTTGTACTCCACCGATGCAATGCCGCCGGGCACGCCGGTTCTATCCCATGCCTGGGTAAATTGGGACGCCATCACGGCAAAATCATTGGCGGCAAACTGACCGGCCACACGCTTGGCGGCGTTGACATTGAGTTGCATCTGTTTCAAGGCATCCTGGACCACAGTTTCTTTTGGGTACGCATTTCTGAACACCTGATTCAGGGATTTGTTGATCTCGTCTGCTTCACGCTTCATGCCCAGCCATTCAACATTAAGAGCAAGCACGTTTACCACCAGTACTGCCAATGCCAGTCTGACTGGCCAACGCCATTTGCTCCAGTCAAAACTGGCCATATGTTCTGCAGCCACGCCCGTCATCAGGTCAGGCGTATCGGCGGCGATGCCTGCGACTTTGTTGATCCAGCTGGCTGGCATGATTGTGATCCGGTCTTCCAACCCGGCTGTTTTCGCTGCCTGCTGATAAGCATCCTGGCTGGCGGGCGGTACATAAGCCAGCAAGTCCGGCGTTTTACTGAGTTGTACCAACATGGACAAGACGTCGGCCGGTGCGGTAGTTTCCACGCTTAGTCCCAGACCATGTTGCAGACCGTCACGCAATGACAACTCCAGTGTGTCATCTTTTTCTTCTATAAAGGCAGTCGCGGCTTCTGATTCGGGTTTGGCCGCGACATTGAAAGCCAGGCCCAGTTGCGAAGGATAGGCAGAAAATTTTCTGGCCGGCCAGTCTTTAACGTTGCGCGCCACGCTCTCCAGCCATGCACGATCAGCGACGACGACGCTCACCTCTCCGTCCTTTGCAGCACCCGCCACAAGTATCAGGTCGGCAGGATCATTGATCAACTGGTCTTCCAGCAGGTTTGGCAGGGCCTGCTTCAATTTTGCAGGCGACATCGGTGGGACTGCTGCAGTCAGCAGGCTGGCATCACTGGCTGCAAGCAAAAATGCGACCTGTTTTGCCGCTGAAGCCATGCTACGCAATTCAGCAAGACTTGATTGGCCCTGTTGTTGCAAGCGCCCCTCATCAGAAATCAGTGCAAATGCCAGCGACTGGGCAGCCCAGTCCGGTCGATTTTGTGCCACCACTCTGGAAGGCAGTGATATATACAGTGTGCTTGCCATTTTTATTTAATTTTCCTTAACCCAAAGCACTGTTGTCGAAGCATTTGATGTTGTCGCATTATCTGCCCGCTCTATCAGGGCACTGACATCCAGGGCTGAGCGGTTCATTTTGACTTTACCATTAACAATGAAAAAATTGGTTGAAACAGCCACGTCTTTCACTGTCACTGCCTTCACTCTTTCTTCAAAACGCGACTTGAATTCATCCAGCGTTCTGAAATAGGCCCTGTCGCGACTGGCGATTATCATTGCCGCATCAGAGACACTCAAGCCCTCTATGCGCGCAGCCAGCACTTCAGGAAAGGTTGTATTGACATTAATCGCTGTCTTGCGCGGCAAGACAGTGACAAAAGCCTTGATACGTTCCATCATCTCAGGCGTAAATCCATTCACAGCCAGCAAATCATCGACTTGAGTAAAACGCAGGAATTGTACTGCAGTACCCGCGCCATCCACGGGACTTTTTACCGGACCGGTCTCCGCTGCAGAAGAACTCGGCACAGCCGCCTTGACCTGTGTCTTCGCAACCATATCGGCAACGGACTGCGCCAGTTGGCCATCAAACCGCAAATTCACCAGCAGGCGGGCAAAGGCATCGACTTCCCGCTGATCCACATAACCGTCCGTCGCAAGATTATTCAGGTTATACATGGCCTGGGCATCAACCACCTGGCCTGACAAGGTGGCATCACTGTCATCACCGTCAGTGCGGGCATTTTCCACATACTGGTCAAGACGGGTGTCTGCCAGGGTAACCGCCCATGGTTCGCCCAGATGATCAACATTGGCAGACTGCCTGCCATCTTCGCGCAATATCAGCCTGGCCCAGTCTATGGCGCCACGCAATATCCATTTTTTTTGCAACTGCATGCGCTGGTTTTCTATTGAGCGCACTTGCACCTGCTGTTGCCAGAACAGGCTGGCAACGATAGTAATCGCCAGGGTCGTGAGCAACAGGGCCGTAATCACCGCCACGCCACGCTGGTGACGCAAGACATCCATTCTTGTCGTCATACTGCCCCCAATAAGAAAACTTTGGTGACTGGCAATTCGCGGCCACTGATCTGTATGGCGATCTCCAGCCCGTTCAGTTTTCCTGTCTGGCTTGGCACACCCGGAGCCGCCTGCACTGGCGTGCTGCCAGCCTCACTGCCGCCGGTGCGCCAACCATTTTCACCGTCTTTCCAGGTGCGCATGTCAAACCCGGTTATCATGCTTTGCAGGTCAATAGCAGGGCTGGCATCGGCATCTGACATGGCGCTTTGCCAGTCGCTGTCGAGGTTGGCCAGTTCGCGTGTCGCCAGCATTTCACGGCGACTGAGAACGCCATTGGCGACACGGTACACCACAACCTGCAAGCGTGTCGGCTGATTTTCTTCAAACACATTGCGTATCATGACCAGCCTGGTGCCTACCGCATTCAATACTTCGCGGCCTGGCAAACTGGCGGGATCAACCAGATGAGCACAATCATTTTCGATTTGTGCAAAAGCCAGCTGTATGCCGCGTGTCTGCTCCATTTCTGCCGTCAATGAGGCACGGGCTCGGACGATACTGTCCAGCCCGCGCCAGCCAAGTACGGCAATGATGGCGAGTATGGTGATGGCCACCAGCAGTTCGACCAGGGTAAAGCCACGCGCATGCCCAATTCGCCTGGATGCCATGCGCTGCAGGATACTAGAGCGCATTCGGCACCACCTGGGTCAGTTTGATGATCCTGCGTTCAGGTGTATCGGCTTCATAGACAAATACTTCCACCCGGCGAAATGAGGGATTGGGTGTCGCAATCACATGCTCTTCACACATCAGGTGCAACTCGCCTTGCGGACAGGCAAAAGTACGCTCACCAAAGGATGGCCACTCATGGGCCAGGCGTATTTGCGCCAGGCGGTTTTCTGCTGACCAGGTCGCCATCATGGACGCGCGCAGATTGTTGCTGTTCTGTGTCAGGCTGGCAACCGCGCGCAGGCTCGCCATCAGGGCAGTCCCGACGATGACCAGTGCCACCAGGACTTCCAGCAATGTAAACCCGGATTGAGAACCTGAATACCGCATCTTATTCCATCGAAAAATGACCTATGCCATCGGCACGTACGCTGACCTGCTTGTCATCGGACTTGATGGTGAGGAGAAAAGGTTTATCCACCGGTTCACGACCGAAGATGATGCGCATCGCCGTCGAAGTATCGCCATTTTTAGGCTGTAGCAGCAGTTGCACGGGAGCCGTCTGAAAACTTCTTTCGCGCAGCATGTCATCTTTTATTGGCGACCATATCCTGTCTTCCCGCACCAGGAAGCGGTAACCATTCTGGTCAACTTCAAACGCCACGGGCAAGTTGCGGACGATGGCTTCATCACGGGCCAACTGCAATAGCAAGGCAATCCTGCGCGCATCATTTTCAAGACGCTGCTGCTGTCCTGGCACGGCGTTAATCGTCACGGCCCCTAGAATGAGGCCGAAGATCATCAATACCACCAATAATTCCAGCAAGGTAAAACCGCGCTGCCCATGCCTGATATTCATCTAAGCTGCTTATAAGTCCCAGGAACCGATATCGGCGTCTTCACCCGCGCCGCCTGGCTGACCATCCGCACCAAGAGAGAACACGTCGATTTCGCCATGAATACCTGGCGACATGTATTGATAGGGTTTGCCCCATGGGTCATTACGCAATTTTTCTATGTAACCACCAGCAAGCCATGAGTTTGCCGGTGGACCGGAGGTCGGTTTTTCGATCAAGGCCTGCAAGCCCTGCTCAGTCGTTGGATAACGCTGATTTTGCAGCTTGTACATTTTCAGCGCATTGACGATGGTTGAAATATCCTGTTTGGCCGCCGTTACCCTGGCTTCGTGCGTGTAACCAACCAGCCTGGGCACCATGAATGCGCCCAGAATTGCGATGATGGTAATCACCACCATGATCTCTATCAAGGTAAAGCCACGTTCAGACCTGGGCTTGCGGCCTGAGCGCTTGACTGCAGAAAAATTGAACATAAATTGAATAATTAAATTGTAATTTCTAAAAATGCAAAAAATAATACTTGGCAATCAAACTTGCGTCGACGCAGTATAAATCCTGAGTTCCACTATTTGTCTGTTTTCTGTATCGAATAGTAACAAAAATGTAAGCAAAGCAAGTAAAAAAATTGCTCTTTTGCACTTTAAAAGTAAAATTTTGCAAACATTTAACAGAAAAATGGGCTAAAAACACTCAAAAACAGTCACACATACTACCACCAGTATATTTCAACTCAATTTCAAGGGCAAACTACGCAAGCGCCTACCCGTCAAGGCAAACACGGCATTGGCGACCGCCGGCGCCAACGGCGGCACCCCGGGTTCACCTATGCCTTGAGGCGGCTCGGCGCTCTTGATGATGACAGTTTCCACTTCCGGCGCCTCATTGAAGCGCAGTACCTGATAGTCATTAAAATTACTCTGGACTACCTTGCCATCCTTAATGCTGATTTCACCATACAAGGCAGCGCTGAGGGCAAACACCACCGCTGATTCCATCTGCTGGGCAATGATATTGGGATTGACTGCCATACCACAGTCAACAACGCAGATCACTTTATGCACCCTGATCTGACCATCCTGTATCGATACCTCGGCGACTTGCCCAACTATGCTGCCAAACGACTCATGCAAAGCCAGGCCTTGCGCCCTCCCTTCACCTGCCTTAGTCATTTTGCCGGCCAGGGCGTCCAGCACAGCCAGATGACGCGGATGCCTGCTTAATAATTGGCGGCGAAAAGCAAAGCCATCCTGGTTTGCCGCATGCGCCAGTTCATCGATGAAGCATTCCTTGAAAAAGGCATTGTGTGAATGCCCGACAGAGCGCCAAAAACCAATAGGCACGGGACTGGGTACGATCACATGGGCAATACGCTGGTGCGGCACTTCATAGGGCATATCAAATTCACCCTCGGCCGTGGTCTTGTCCGGTCCCATGCCGGCAAAACCAAAAGCCCGCTGCAAGAACTGATGGGCAATGGCGCCAGAGGCTGACTTGTTATCATAAGCAAGCAATTTGCCCGCACTATCAAGACCAGCCTTGAAGCGTGCCAATGCAGCGGGCCGGTACATGTCGTGGCTCATGTCTTCTTCACGACTCCAGATCAGCTTGACGGGTGCGCCTTTGGTATCCATCGCGATACGCACTGCCTGCGCAACCATATCTGCCTCCAGCCTGCGGCCAAAACCACCGCCGAGAAATGCCATATGCAGATTGACGTCTTCCGGTTTGACTTTGGCTATCTTGGCTGCCAGATCAACGCAGATACCTGGCACTTGCGTAGAAACCCAGATATTGACCTTGCCGTCCCTGACCTGCGCAGTACAGTTGATGGGTTCCATCGCGGCATGGGCCAGAAAGGGTGCACGATATTCAGCCTCAATGGTTTTTGCGATGGTTTTTCCGCTCAGGGTTTCTTGCACGTCCCCCGTCTTGTAATAGACATGACCAGGTTCAGTATCAAGTTTATTGGCAAAATCCTTGAAGATGGCTTCGGTTGATAGCCCTGCATTTGCACCAGCGTCCCAATTGACGGGCAAGGCCGCCAGGGCCTGTTTTGCCTGCCAATAGGACCTGGCGACAACGGCAACACCAGACACTGCATTTGGCATGGAAAAATCCACAACCTGGGTCACGCCTGGCATGCCTAGCACTTTGCCTGCATCGAATTGTTTTACCATGCCGCCTATAGTCGTGCTTTGCTGCAAGGCTGCATACAACATGCCTTCAGGCTTGGCGTCTATGCCGAACCGGGCACTGCCATCGCTCTTGGCAAGAGCATCAGTACGCGCCAGTGGTTTGCCTATAAGCCTGAATTCTTCAGGACGTTTCAGGTGAATTTCAGCCGGCTGTGCAAGTACTGCATTTGCTGCGAGTTCGCCGTAGCCGGCGCGCTTGCCGGAAGTATGTGTGACAAATCCATCCTGCGTTTTGCATTCGTCAACAGCGACATTCCATTTTTTTGCCGCCGCAACCAGCAGCATGGCCCTGGCGGTAGCACCCGCCTCGCGCAAGGGCTGCCATGCATCCTTGACGCTGCTGGAACCACCGGTCATCTGTATTCCCAGTTCGCGGGCAAACTTGAGCGTCATCCAGTGTGCGACTCGCTTCAGGCTACCCGTATCGTCGGGGTGAAAAGGCAAGCCATCGGCCAGGGCAGCCAGGTTGCCGTAGATCTTGTCGCCATGGACATGCACGGACTTCACCATGCTCATGGGCACATCCAGCTCTTCGGCAACCAGCATTTGCAAAGCCGTATGTATGCCCTGCCCCATCTCGCTCCTGTGCATGGCAACGGTGACCATGCCATCTTGTGCAATCGCAATCCAGCCGTTCAAGGCAACCTCGCCGTCGTGCACAGGAAGTGGCTGACTGGCATTCAGGCGTTGCCGTGGCGGCAGCATACCCCAGCCAACCAGTAAAGCACCTGCCACACCCAGTCCGCCAAGAACGAAGTGGCGGCGGGACTTTTTTTGAGGTTCAGACATATTTGGTCTCCGGTCTGTTTTATTTTCTCTTATGGTTTTTACTGCACATGCTCAATTTGCCTTTTTGATTCCAGACATCCAGACATCGTGTATTGAACCTGCCAAACATCAAGTGACACGGGTCAAGCTTGAGGTTCAGTAGAACCCCAGGTGCAGAGCCTAAATTGAAGATGCAGGTAATGAAACAGTTTAGCAAATATGTTGGTCTGGATGTGCACAAAGCAACGGTAGCCGTTTCAGTAGCGCGGGCCGGTGGTGAGGTACGCTACGTGAGAGAGATCGCCAATACGGCAGATGTGCTCAAAAAAACTGATCCGCCGGATTTCCTTGATCATGGTCTTTATCAAGCGACGCAAGATAAGCGCCTGAGGTGGAGTTGATGAAACAAGTGGCCCCGCTCGCGGTTGCCTGCCACCATCTTTGCTTGCACGTCGGGGGCAAGTTCGGCCAGCCTGGCAAAAACCCAGTGTTGCACCGCGGGCCAATGCACCGCCAGGCTCCTGAATACGGACGGCCCGGCACGGTGGCGCAATAGCTGCACGCCCGGAAACGCTGTCGGCGCCAGCCGTTGAAAATGTGCAGCCTCCATCGTCAGCTTTTAATCATGACGACATGGCGCAGGCCAGCGCCAGCCATACGCAACAAACTGGGGATGGCACGTATGGTGAAAGAGACTGCCTGCAAGCTCACGCGTACCATGCCGACACGTTGGGCGCGTATGTCAGTCCACAGCAAGCTTGCCAGCGCAAAGGTGATATCCGTAAAAAGATAACATGCAGCCACCAGAAATATCAACGCACATCGGCGCTTCCCTATCTTCATCGCATCCGCCACGTCTTGCACGACGTAGCGATGTTCGATCTCTTCCTGGCAATGCCATTGCCACAGCCGGGTCTGTTGCGTGTCATTCTGCCCCAGCCATACATTGTGTGGCCGCAATACCTGTTCTGCCAGCAGCACAGTCAACTGTTCGAACGCGGCAGCAAAAGCGATGCGGGTCGGCAGTGTCCACACGGCCATTTGCTGCATGGCTGATTCAATACGCTGCTCCAGCCGTTGCGCTGGTGCATGGGTAGCCATTCTTTCGTTATACAGACGATGCGCGCGCGAATGGGTTTGTTCTTCCCTGACCAGGCGCTGTACTTCGTATTGCAACTGTGGTGTGCAAGAGCTGTGCGAGTTTGTGTTGAGCCAGTCGTTAACAGCCGTCACGACAAAATGCTCACCACAGGGAAGCAAGAGCGAAATGGCGTCGAACAGTCGCGAACGGAATGCGTCACCGTCATTCCACCACAGCGTGTGCAGCCCGGTTGCTGCCGGGTTTGAGGATGTGTTCATGGCACGATATCCTTGATCAGACGTACATGTGCAAAAGCCCATTGCAGCGCATTGCAGTGATGTGGTGCAGTCTGGATTTTTATCTGATTTTTTTGCCTCATTACGACACCTTTTCACCGGTTGGTGTGTCTTTCAAGCCGGGGCGTGGCTTCATATATTCTGCATATGTATCTTCGACATACTCGACACAATGGAGTATTACCTTCAGGATCTTGAATGGCAGACGCTGCCATACCAGCCACAGTTGTGACAGCGGCACAGTTCCCTGGATTAATACCCCATGATCAAGCGAGGCATCATGGGGAAAATAATCCGGCAACACGGCAACGATGCGGGTAAAACCTTTGCCATAGTAGTAGCGCAATTGTGGATCAAACGGCAGCTTGCCACCGCGTGCTTGTGAATGTGCATAGGTATTGGCATCAAGCGAGGGATTATTTTCCAGTGCGCGTTTAAAACCAGGAATCGGTGAGCCAAGATAAATCTGACGCCATCCATTCTTCAATGCATGTGGCCAGAAAAAAGAAAACAGCGCTGCCACTGCACGTGGCTCCACACTCGTCAGGCTGATGCCGAACAGACTGCTGGTCTTCCTTTCTGTGCTATCGTGTGCTGCCTCGACACAATCTTCCCAGCGACGTGCGTGCGCGACTTCTTCCGGTGAAATTGGCCGCATGAACAGTGAAGCAAGCGCTTTGCCGGTATGAGAACAAAAAGCCCCCAGACATAATTTGGGATAATCAAGCAAGCGCTTACGCAGCTTATCAGCACTGGCAGCCTGGTTTGATGTCCATTGCCTGGATTCAAGTTCCAGCAGCGTAGATATGTCGTCGATGGTAAGGAAGCGAGGCACAATCGTTAATGACATAAAAGTGGATGACTAAAGTAACGAAAATGCCGAGTATAGGATCGGGTCGTGACCTCTCAATGACAAGTTTTATTTACATAGTATATATAAAATATATCGATAATATTACTATCTTGCTGAGAAGTTCATTTACACATCATATTCACTGGAGGCGGTGCACCCAACACACTATCCGTCAAAGTCCCAACAGTGTTCGCAAACATAGCCAGCAATACGCGGATTCTCTTCCATTCGACAAGTGCTGTATCCATACCGGTTCTCACCATAAGGAACATAGATAGAGATACGCACACAAAATCCCATCCCCAGCAATCGTTCACACAACGACTCGCCCCAAGCAGCATTTGAAATTCAAACTGTGTCGACGCGATGCGATGCGGCGTTGATAGCGCTTCTGTCGCGCCACATGTTCTTCATGAGATGGGATTGATCTTCTGCATAGTTCACGAATATGAACCAGGGCATCTGCCAGCTTGTTGCCGGAGATATAGCGACGAGAGATTTTTGTACCAGGGCGCGAGGAAACAAGGGGATAGCATGCGCCATCATCAACCGTCGGCATGCTGTCCGTTCTGCTACCAATACGCTGCAAGAAACAAAGAATTTTATCGACGGACTTGGCAGATCCCACACATATCAGTGGCCTGTAACAGTGAAAATCAGGATGTTTATGTATCCGCCGACCATGGCGGCGTCGCCAATACTCTCGATAGCCCCACTATCACTGCGCTTTGCTTCTTACCCTGGTCGCCGGGCACATGCCTTTCACTCTCGCCACTCTTATCGTCTACTAGTTGTTCCGTCTGGGGTATCCCTCAGACAAAATGCGGGTCCAGACTACTTCTTTTTGCTCATCTGTCATGAATACCCACTCTGCTACTTCGGCAACAGTACGGCCACAACCACGACATACATCATCAAATGTTGTTGAGCAAACAGCAACACAAGGTGTGTCAGGTCTTTCTTTATTTTCCATTTTCATCATTATCGTCCGGTCCTGTGCTTTGATTCATTTTCATAAAATGAGCCTAAGCTTACTGCAAGACTGTTCCCACACAAATAATACGGCCGTTCGTCTTTTGGGCTTCCATAGTAAATGGTTTTTCAGCAATTGCGCTCGACTATCCATTCTATTTTCTGAAAACCGGTCAGGTTTATTGACACATATGCGCCATTAGCAGGAAAATTACTCGCTTTCCTGTCCCTTCCAACACAAATCGCAAAGGCACATCATGAAAGTAGCCATCGTCCTGTCGGGTTGCGGCGTCTATGACGGCGCTGAAATCCATGAAAGCGTACTGACCATGCTGTCTCTGGTCAAAGCAGGTGCAGAACCAGAATTCCTTGCCCCGAATATTGCGCAGGCACATGTCATCAATCATCTGAGCGGTCAGGTCGCCCAAGGTGAAAGCCGCAATGTCCTGGTTGAGTCTGCCCGCATAGCACGCGGCAAGATCAAGGATATTGCCGCGGCCAACGCAGCTGACTATGCTGCAGTGTTTTTTCCAGGTGGTTTTGGCGCCGCCAAGAACCTGTCCGACTTTGCCTTCAAGGGGGTCGATTGCCAGATACAGCCGGATGTCTTGCGTTTTGCCAAAGCCATTGCGCAGGCTGGCAAACCGGCCTGTTATATCTGCATCGCACCGGCCATGATCCCGCAAGTGTACGGTCCGGGCGCTTCGGTGACCATAGGCACGGACGCTGATACGGCCGCAGCAGTCAGCGCCATGGGCGGACAGCATGTGAATTGTCCGGTGAAAGAATTTGTCATTGACAAACAAAGAAAAGTTGTCAGCACACCGGCCTATATGCTGGCTGAAAACATTGCCGAAGCCGCCATTGGCATTGAGGCCGCAGTCAATGCTACATTGGCGCTGATCTGATCAGGCCAGAGATATTCATTACATCAAAACAAGGCCTGCATGACGCAAGATTTTTTTCAATCCCTGATTTTACTGATATTGGTGACAGATCCGTTCGGCAACGTCCCCATCTTTGTCAGTGCCTTGTCCCACGTGGCGCCTGAACGGCGCTGGCGTGTTGTGGTACGTGAATGTGCGATTGCCTTTGGCCTGCTTTTGCTATTCATGTTTTTTGGCAAGCACTTTCTGATCGCCCTGCAATTGACCGAAGTGTCTCTGCGCATAGGCGGCGGGGTAATCCTCTTCCTGATCGCCCTGCGCATGGTATTCCCTCAGGAGGGAGGTATCTTTGGCGATGTCGAAGACGGGCATGAACCTTTTATTGTCCCGCTGGCGATCCCTGCCCTGGCGGGTCCTTCTGCATTGGCGACCGTCCTGCTGTTTTCTTCCGACAGCCGCCAGGACATGTTCATCCACCTGGCGGCATTGACAGCGGTAGCAATAGTCTGGCTAGTGGTTTTGCTGGGCGCCGAACGCATGCAAAAAGTGTTGGGTGTGCGTGCCATGACAGCATTTGAACGCCTGATGGGCCTGATACTGACAGCAATGTCGGTCGAAATGCTGCTGGCAGGTATCAGGGATTACCTGAAGACTTTGGGCTGAATCAGCCCGGCAACAGATTTAGTAACTTTAGTGGTTAAAGGTGAAATAACCGAGCAGGAACAGGGCCAGTGCGATTAGAAACTGCTTCAGGTTCTGGCGATTCATTTTCACCCCTATATCACTTTATCTGCGATCATTTGTACAATCTCTGCCTCACTATAGCCCAGATTGCGCAAAACCTCATCATTGTGTTGACCAAGCCGCGGCCCCAGCCATTGCGTTTGCCCCGGTGTTGCAGACATTTTGGGTGTGATCGCCGGCAACTTGACCGGCGAACCATCTTCGAAAGCATGCTGCTCAAACATCTGGCGCGCCAAAAATTGCGGGTCGGTCATCATGTCGCGCACGGAGTATATCTTGCCGACCGGGACATCGGCAGCCTTCAATACCTGCAAGGCACTGTCAATATCACGGCCTGAGCACCAGGACTGGATTGCCGCGTCAATTTCTGCCGTACGCGGCACCCTGCCGTCATTGCGCACCAGGCCCGGGTCCTGCGCCAGATCATCCCTGTCTATGGCTTTCATCAGCCGATGGAAAATCGCATCGCCATTACCGGCAATGACAATGTTCTCGCCCTCTGCTGTCGTGTAAGTATTCGACGGCACGATACCGGGCAAGGCGCCGCCTGTACGCTCACGCACTACGCCGGCATGATCAAATTCCGGCACCAGTGATTCCATCAAGTTGAAGACCGATTCATACAGAGCCACATCAACCATCTGTCCCTGACCAGCCACACAACCCTCGCCCTGCTTGCCATTCCAGCGACCGCCTGTCACATCACGGTGGCGCAAGGCCATCATGGCGCCGATGACACCATGCAAGGCAGCAACAGAATCACCGATGGAAATACCTACGCGCACAGGCGGCCGGTCGGCATGGCCAGAGACATAGCGCAAACCGCCCATTGATTCACCAATCGCACCAAAGCCGGGCAAGTCTTTCATCGGCCCGGTCTGTCCATAACCCGACAGGCGCACCATGATAGTGGCCGGATTGATTGACTTCAAATCTTCAAAACCCAGCTCCCATTTTTCCAGTACGCCGGGGCGGTAATTTTCTATGATGATGTCGGCTTCCTGGGCAAGGCGACGGGCTATCTCACGCGCCTGCGCCTGTTTCATATTGAGGGTAATGCTCTTCTTGTTACGCGCCTGCACGCTCCACCACAATGACGTACCATCTTTCAGCACCCGCCACTGGCGCAAGGGATCACCGCCATCCGGGGCTTCCACTTTGATGACCTCTGCACCAAACTCGGCCAGCATACGTGAACAAAAAGGGCCGGCAATCAATGTGCCGAGTTCCAGGACCTTGATACCCGCAAGCGGGCCATGTGCTTTTGCTGGTGGTTGCATAGTGAAAGAGAGAGAATAATCAGAAGAAAGTCAGTTTCTTGATTTCCCAGGCAAGATTGGCACGTGCCTGGGCATCATATTGCGCCGCCATTGCCGGGTGGAAGAACAGTTCTTCACGTTCGGCAAAGCGTTTCAGGACCTTAATGCGTCCTGCCCTGTAGAGCGGCGCCTCCAGCCAGCGAAATTCATTGCGTATTGCCCGACTGTATTGCTGGTAAACATCAGGGGCAGATCCATAGATTGCCATGTCCAGGTCAAGGAACAGTGGCAGATCAGCGGCAACAATGCCACGCTTGGGCACTTCATGCCTGGCAGTCGCCAGTATGCATTGCTGCACATGCAGAATGATGCTGCTGTCTATTTCAAGGCGGCTCAGCAGGATAGAGGCCAGTTCAGCGCTTTTACGCTCATTGTCATTGCCACGCGTGTCATGTACCAGGTCATGCAACCAGATGGACAAGGCAACCACAGGGAAATGATGAATATGCGACCTGACCTCATCAGCATGCCGCAATAAAGCCTGTATATGGGAAAGATTATGAAAACTGCGCTGTGGCTCTGAATAATAGCGATCAAAGAGCGCCCATACCTCTTTGCTTTGTTTCTGACTGCCAGCCAATTCCTGTACCAGGTCTGACCATTGCTGTTGCAATTTGTTTTTTTGCTCGGACGGGATCAGAAACATGGTATTTGCAATCAAGTCGTACGGCGGTCCAGCATTGCCCTGGCTATCGTTCCGGCGTCTACGTATTCAAGTTCGCCCCCTACTGGCACACCACGCGCCAACCTGCTGACTTTTAAACCGCGGGCCTTGAGGTTTTCGCTGATGTAGTGCGCAGTCGCCTCACCTTCATTCGTGAAATTAGTCGCCAGCACCACCTCCTGAACAACACCATCGGTAGCCCTGCTGATCAATTTTTCCAGGTGTATGTCCTTCGGCCCTATGCCATCGAGTGGTGACAACCGTCCCATCAGGACGAAGTACAAACCCTTGTAGGTCATGGTCTGTTCTATCATCATCTGGTCAGACGGAGTTTCCACCACGCAGAGCAAACTGCTGTCACGCGCTGCGTCCTGACAGGTTTCGCAAACTTCACTCTCTGTAAAAGTATTGCATGATGCGCAATGCTGTATACGCTCCACGGCATGAGTCAATGCAATGCCAAGGATGGCCGCGCCTTCCCTGTCATGTTGCAGCAAATGATAAGCCATGCGTTGTGCAGATTTCGGCCCAACGCCGGGTAAGCGACGCAGAGCCTCTGACAAGGCTTCCAGACTGCCGAGTTTCTTCACACTCAGAATGGCATTTTAAAGCCGGGTGGCAGAGGCATGCCAGCTGTCAGTGCAGACATTTTTTCCTGGGATGTGGCTTCTGCCTTGCGCACGGCATCATTGAAAGCGGCGGCAACCAGGTCTTCCAGCATATCTTTGTCGTCGCCAAGCAGGGATGGGTCAATGGTGACGCGCTTGACATCATTCTTGCAAGTCATGACAACCTTGACCATGCCAGCACCGGCCTGGCCTTCAACTTCAACCAGCGCCAGTTGATCCTGCGCCTTTTTCATATTGTCTTGCATTGCCTGCGCTTGCTTCATCAGGCCAGCCAATTGATTTTTCATCATGATCATTTCTCCAAAATTTTAAAAATATGAATTCAGTCCAGTTTTTTAAGTATTCCGCCGCGATGTATTCCTCGAATATCACACTGGCCGGACACTCCCTGTGACGATGGTAGCGCCAAATTCGCGCATTAAAGTTTGTACAAAACTGTCTGCCTGTATGGATGCTTCAGCTTGCTGCTGCCTGACTTCACGCTCAGCGACGGCTTGCGCATTGGCGGTTTGTTCAACGGCGCCTATTTCGGTTTCCAGGCGTATGCTTTTGTCAAAGCGTTCAGACAAAGCTGCCGTCAATTTTTCTACACTACCGGAAGAAAGCAAGGTCTGCAAAGGCAGGCGCAGCCGGAACACATGAGCATTGCCATCCTGTCTGCAACTGACCAACTCACTTTGCTGTGCCATTTGCTGAGCAACACCACGCACTGGCAAACTGGCCGCCAGCGTAGGCCAATGACCATCCCAGTTCAGTTCGGGGACGGGTGAATTGAAAATCTGGCGGTCCGTATTGAGTACTGCTGCTTCCGGCTTCAAACCTGGTGTCGCTATAGCAGCCTGCTGCTCAACTTCAGCGACGGGCTCAGATATGACGGCAACTTCCGGATGCGGCCTTGACTCAATGCTTCTATTTTGTGTCTTTGCAGGCACTGCCGATCTGGCTGGTTCACCCTCAAAGAACATTTCCTCATCCCAGGGTGGCGGCATATCATCCATGCCCACAGACTGGAAATCCTGTTCAGCAATCATCGGAGCCGGCGCGGAAACAACCGGTGCTGATTTGACAGGCGGTGGCGCCACCGGAGCCACCTTGGCGACAGGCGCTACAGGAGCGACCTGAACCGGTTTGTCAGTAGCAGGCTCAGACCTGGCAGCGACCTCAGCTACGGGAGCGGGCCTGGCACCAGGCTTTGCACTACCCGCACGGGCAGCAGCCAGGGCTGCCATCACAGGACTGATTTTGGTTGACCCGGGTGCCGGTGTTGCAGGTTCTGGCGTTGCGGGTGCAACAGGTGCAGTGGCTGCAACCGGCACATTTATCGATGTGACATTACTGTTTTGCGTAGCGGATGAATGGCTGACGGCCATTGCCGGGGTACTTGCAGCAGTCGTACCACGATTAACAACATTACCGTTAGCGTTACCTGAGCCATGATTGACAGGCGCAGGACGAGTATTGTTCTGCGCAGGCGAACCGGCAAGCGGGACAGCTGGCCGCCCGCCTGAAGACGGCGCAGGTGCAGGAGAGGATGCCAACTGCTCACCACTGACCGGCCTGAATGCCAGCATGCGCAACAAAGTCATGCTGAAACCGGCATACTCATCAGGCGCCAGGGCCAGCTCATTGCGGCCATGCACGGCGATTTGATAAAACAGCTGCACTTCTTCCCTGCCAAAACTTTGCGCCAGACGCACAAGTTGCTCACGTTCGGGCACATCTTCTGCCACGGCAGCCGGCACCAATTGGGCCACGGCGATCTGATGCAGCAAACTGCCCAAATCCTGCAAGGCAGCTTTATAAGACAGGCTGCGCGCCGCCATTTCATCAGCAACGTCGAGCAAGGCCTTGCCATCCTGAGCCAACAAGGCATCCAGCAGGCGTATCAGGTAAGACTGGTCCAGTGCACCAAGCATGCCCTGTACGGCATTCAGGCTGACCTTGCCTGCTGCATAGGCAATCGCCTGGTCCGTCAGCGACAAGGCGTCACGCATGGAGCCATGAGCACCTTGGGCCAAAAGTCGCAAGGCAGGCACTTCAAAATCGATCTGCTCTTGCCCCAAAATGTTTTCCAGATGGCCAACGATATGACCAGGTGGCATTTGTTTGAGGTTAAATTGCAGGCAACGGGACAGCACTGTCACCGGTATTTTTTGCGGATCTGTCGTCGCCAGGATGAATTTGACATGCTCAGGCGGTTCTTCCAGCGTTTTCAACATGGCGTTGAAAGCGTGGTTGGTCAGCATGTGCACCTCGTCTATCATATAGACTTTGAAACGCGCATTGGACGGTGCATAAATCGCCTGCTCCAGCAACGAAGCCATTTCATCGACACCACGGTTCGAGGCGGCGTCCATTTCTATATAGTCAACAAAGCGCCCGGCATCAATCGCCGTACAGGCTTCGCAAACACCGCAAGGATGGGCAGTAATGCCCGTCTCGCAATTAAAGGACTTGGCCAGTATGCGTGAAAGCGTCGTCTTGCCGACACCACGGGTGCCAGTAAACAAATAGGCGTGATGCAACCGCTGCTGCTCTAGTGCATGCGATAAGGCACGAACCACGTGCTCTTGGCCCACCAGAGTTTCAAAACTCCTGGGGCGGTATTTTCGGGCGAGGACTTGATAGGACATCCCGCGATTTTACCTTATTCGGACGCTCAGATCAGCGATTTGCAAATATCCCAACACCAAGTTTTTCATTTGAGCAAGAAATTCTGCCTCCAGCAGGCTCTGTGGTGACAGCATCAGAGTCTGGTATAACACGCCATACACGGCAGCATGGACCACGGCCGGGCTCTTGCCGGGGTAATTCTGGCGATCATCACTTGCCTGAAAAGCCAGTTCCCAGATGTCGACTATCTGACCATACAGGCTGGCATAGGCTTCGAGGTTGGAAATCTGTCTTTCCAAAAAAATCAGGGCTGACCATTCGTCGGTCTTTTCCGCATGCATATGTATGATCTGCTCGATCAGGTAAGCAATGATTACCTGCAAAGGCTTGCCCCTCTGGCTGGCCACCCAGACCTGCATTTGAGTACCTATACTCTTGAAACGCTCGTGGATGCAATGCGCTGCAATCGATTTTTTACCGGGAAAGTACTCGTACAGTGTACCCAAGCCCACACCTGCCACCAGCGCAATGTCGCGCATGGTCAAGTCTGCATAGCCTTTTTCCACCAAAAGCCGAACAAAGGCATCCAGAATCGCCTGTTGCGTCATCCTGGAACGTTGCTGCACTGGCTTGCGCCTCAATTTCAATGGGCTGGCGGTGTCATTCATTTATTTTTCCAAGCTATTTTTGCGGGAAGCAAAGACGAACATGGTCGGTTTGCCATCGGGCTACACTACTCACCTCAGGTCAACATTTTCACGAGGCGACTATGCAGTGGCAAACCCATGAGATCAGCAATCAGGTCCCCGACCTGGAAGAGTACAATATTTTCACTAGTGACACGGTTCTAAAGACAGGCTTGACGCTATATCAGGCTGACTGGCATCAAAGCAGCCTGACACAGGCAGGACAAGAACTGGGCAGCCGCGAAGTGCTGGAACTCGGTGCGCTGGTCAACACGCATCTTCCCGAATTGCATACGCATGACCGCCAGGGGCGGCGCATTGACAAGGTGGACTTTCACCCTGGCTGGCATCAGTTACTGAGCTTATTGCGCAGACAAGACGTACACGCCAGCCCTTGGAGCAAGCCGCAAGCTGGTGCGCATGTGGCGCGCGCCGCTGCTTATTTCATGCAATCCCAGGTTGAATCAGGTTCGTTATGCCCGACCACGATGACGTTTGCCTCCATCCCGGTATTGCAGAAAGAAGAGCAACTGTTTGCCGGGATCAGGGACAAACTCTATTCATGCCAGCATGATCCGCGCGACCTGCCCATCAGCCAGAAAACATCCATACTGATAGGCATGGGCATGACGGAGAAGCAAGGTGGTTCCGACGTGCGCACCAATACCACCACGGCCAGATCAACAGGCTCCGGCGGGCGCGGCACTGAATATGCTCTGACCGGTCACAAATGGTTTTTCTCCGCCCCCATGTGTGACGCTCACCTGGTGCTGGCCAATACGGAAGCCGGACTGTCCTGCTTCTTTGTACCGCGCTGGCGCCCCGAGGGCAGCAAGAATACTGTCATGGTACAGAGATTAAAAGACAAGCTGGGCAATAAATCCAATTCCAGCAGCGAAGTCGAATTCCAGGACGCCTATGGCATCATGGTTGGCGTTGAAGGCCGTGGTATCCCCACCATCATAGAAATGGCCGGCCTGACCCGGCTTGATTGCGTGATAGGCAGTGCTGGCCTGATGCGTCATGCCCTGGTGCAGGCCATACATCATGCGCGTCACAGGCAGGCATTTGGGAAGAAACTGGCAGAACAGCCGTTGATGCGCAATGTGCTGGCTGACCTGGCACTGGAAAGTGAGGCAGCCACCCGGCTGATGTTGCATCTCGCAGCTGCACTCGATGCACCGGACGATGCCCTGCAACGCGCCTGGAAGCGCATCATGACACCGGCAGCAAAATTCTGGATATGCAAGCGCGCCCTGGAATTTACCGGCGAATGCATGGAGGTCTGGGGTGGTAATGGCTATGTGGAAACCGGCCCCATGGCCAGACTGTACAGGGAAGCGCCGGTCAATTCCATCTGGGAAGGATCAGGTAATGTGATGTGCCTGGACGTATTAAGGGCCATGGAGCGCGATCCTGAAGGCATGCAGTTATTACTGGCCTCGTGGGAAAATGCAGCGTCAACGGAAGTCCGGCACATGGCGCAGGATTTGCACCTGGATCTGCTCGCCCCCGCAGGACAGAAAGAAATGAATGCAAGACGCATTACACAAAAGCTGGTCTTGACCGCCCAGGCCTACCTGATGAGTACCTATGCAGAAACAGAGATCGCGTCTGCTTTTTTGAGTACACGCGCCGATGGACATGCGGGGCGCGTCTATGGCTCCCTCAATATTGCACCAGACATCGCCGGGAACATCATCGAGCGTGCATTCATGAATTGAGACCCTGCCTGACCTCAGGTGCAGACGCGACTTTTGCGCCTGATTCTATCGACTTCTACCCACGCTTGCGCAGTTCATCCCTGAGGGCTGCCACTTCCTGGCTCAACTTGCGTATGTCTGCGTGCAATTGACGTTCCAGATTGGCTTCTTCCTCCTCCACGAACAAGGCAGCGATATTGGCGGTGACGATGGAAAACATGGCGTAGCCAAGCAAGACAATGAACACGGCAAATATCTTGGAAGCTGGCGTCGATGGGACAATATCACCATAACCGACAGTGGCAATTGTGGTGAATGCCAGCCAAACGCCGTCAGCATAGCCATGTACATTTGGTTCGAGCCAGTAAAAACCGGCCCCCGCTGTGCTGAGCATCAGCATGGCCAGGCCCAGCATCTGCACCAGGTGGCTTGGCTTCACCTTTTGTAATACAAGTGTTGCCAGGCGTAACAGGATGGCTGCACACAAACCCAGGCGCAATAGCCATTCCCAGGTAGCCCACACATCTCCTGTAGGTATGACACTGAACAGACAGGCAATGATGATGAACAGGTCCAGCAACAGCTTCCCGCTCTTGCGCCTTTTATGTCTGTTCTTGCGCCATTGCATGGCAGTGTCCACAGCCATCAGCATGGCACAGAACCCATAAAGCAGATGGCCAGCAGAGCGCATGGCCGGGCCAGCACCTGCCAGCAGCAAATAGAATGCAGGAATGGTCAGCACCAACCCTGTCAACAGCAGGGGGCGAGGCAACCTGTTCCAGAATCGTTGGGTAACCGGAAATTTCATCAACGCATCTTCGCAAGCGGCTTGTCATCCTGTTTTGCGGTACCTCAAAACAGTTGCGAACAGTTGTGACTCCATGCAAATAAAAATACAACGCCATCACTTGCGCAGTGATGGCTTGCCAGAGACTTAAAAGAAATGCTATTTTAAAAAGCAGCGATACCGGTTTGTGCGCGCCCCAGTATCAGGGCATGGATGTCATGTGTACCTTCGTAAGTATTGACCACCTCAAGATTGACCAGATGGCGGGCAATGCCAAATTCATCAGAAATACCGTTACCGCCGAGCATATCACGTGCGGTGCGGGCGATATCGAGGGATTTACCACAGGAATTTCGCTTCATGATGGAAGTGATTTCCACCGCTGCCGTGCCTTCGTCCTTCATGCGCCCCAGGCGCAGGCAGCCTTGCAATGCCAGGGTGATTTCTGTCTGCATGTCAGCCAGTTTCTTTTGCACCAGTTGATTGGCTGCCAGTGGGCGACCAAATTGCAGCCTGTCCATCGTGTACTGGCGTGCAGTATGCCAGCAGAATTCTGCCGCACCCAATGCACCCCAGGCGATGCCATAACGGGCAGAGTTCAGGCAAGTGAATGGTCCCTTCAAGCCCTCCACACCCGGCATGAGATTTTCTTCAGGCACGAACACTTCATCCATGACGATTTCACCAGTAATCGAAGCACGCAAGCCCACTTTGCCGTGGATAGCGGGTGCAGTCAGGCCTTTCCAGCCTTTTTCCAGAATGAAACCGCGAATGCGACCATCGTCAGTTTTAGCCCAAACCACAAATACATCGGCGATGGGGCTGTTGGTGATCCACATCTTCGCGCCGCTCAGGGAGTAACCGCCAGGTACGGTCTTGGCGCGCGTCACCATGCTGCCAGGGTCGGAACCATGGTTGGGCTCGGTCAGGCCAAAGCAGCCTATCCATTCGCCCGTCGCCAGTTTCGGCAGGTATTTTTGTTTTTGTGCTTCACTGCCGAATTCATTGATAGGCACCATGACCAGCGAACTTTGCACGCTCATCATGGAACGGTAACCAGAGTCGACACGTTCCACTTCACGCGCCACCAGGCCATAACAGACATAATTCAGGCCGGCACCACCATATTGCGCAGGAATCATGGACCCCAGCAAACCAAGCTCACCCATTTCACGGAAAATGGCCGGATCTGTTTTTTCATGACGGAAAGCCTCAAGAACGCGTGGCGCCAGCTTTTCTTCACAATAGGCGCGTGCAGCATCCTGCACCATGCGCTCTTCCTCAGTCAATTGTGAGGACAATAACAAGGGGTCTTCCCAACTAAATACTGCCTTGGCCATCTGTTTCTCCAGTTTGAATTATGTTTGTTTCTTGTTTTCCCTGTATGCCCCTCATCAGAAAAGGGAAGCATGCAGATTATTTTCATGCAATCTTATTGAGTTACCTGATCCAGCATTTGCCCAGGTACATGCAGCAAAGACAAACCCAGTTGCGCCCTGCGTACCAGCCAGGGGCTGGGGCGATAACGCGGGTCGCCGGTGCTGTCCAGCAAGTTGCGTAAAACCAGTAGTATACGCGAAGCGCCGAGTTTGTCGCCCCAAGCCAGCGGCCCCATGGGATAAGCCAGGCCTAATACCACCGCCTTGTCAAGGTCGGCCGGACTACAAATCCCCTGTTGCACGATGTCGCAGGCAATATTGATAATTGTCGCCAATATACGCTGCACGACAAAACCGGCACTGTCCTGTATCAAACTGACACCCAGTCCGCCACGACGCAGCAGGGATTGACATTGCAACGCGATATCGACATCTGTAGCGGGATTTGTCATCAGGCTGATGTGCCCTTTACAATCAAGCAGGCTATCGATGCCCAGAGTGCGTCGCGCGTCCAGGCATGCATTGACGACACAGGTACTGACATCTTCCCCATCCGGGCTGACTATGCATAATGCGGTGCCCGACGGTCTGTCACCAGTTTCAATTTCTGCCCCGCATTGTTCGAACAGGTCTGTCAGCACCGCTGTGGCTTGCGGATTACCCCGGTCTATCCAGACACTGCCTGACCACGCCGGCCCGACCTCTGCCTCGGTCTCATCTGCCTCATGCGTTGCATAGGCATAAAAACCACGGCCGCTTTTACGACCCAATACACCGGCATGCAGACGCTGGGCCGTGATGACGCTGGGCCTGTAGCGTGGTTCCTCATAATACTGGTGATAGATTGCCTCCATCACGGGATGTGAAACATCAAGGCCGGTCAAGTCCAGCAATTCAAACGGCCCCAGCTTGAAACCAGCCGCTTCACGCATGATCTGGTCTATCTGGCGGAAACTGGCGACATTTTCCTGCAAGATGCGCAAGGCTTCCGTGCCATAGCCACGTCCTGCATGATTGACGATAAAACCTGGGGTATCCCTGGCGCGTACAGGCAAATGCCCTACCCGTTTGGAAAAATCCACCAGTTTTTGTGCAACACTCTCGCCTGTCAAAAGGCCGTTAATCACTTCCACCACTTTCATCAATGGCACGGGATTGAAAAAATGCAGGCCGGCAACACGTTCCGGCCATTTGCTGCCAGTCGCAATTGCCGTTACTGACAGTGAGGATGTATTGGTTGCCAGAATGCAGAATTCACTGAGGATACCATCCAGTTGCTGAAACAGGCCACGCTTGGCTTCAAGTTTTTCGACGATGGCTTCGATCACCAGGTCGCAGTCGGCCAGCCCTTGCAAATTCTCGACGACTTGCAGGCATTCCAGCGCATCCTGGTATTCTTCTTCGCTGAGCTTTTCCTTGTTCAGCATTTTTTGCCACTGCTCTTCTATCAGCTGGCGGGCTTTTTCTGCAGCATCTGCCTGTACATCGAACAAGAGTACGTTGTAACCAGCCTGGGCTGCAATTTGCGCAATACCGCGCCCCATGGCGCCTGCGCCAACGACGCCCACCACGCCTATACCGGTTTTCATGCTGGCTCCGGCACGATAGCGGTGACTTCGATCTCCACCTTGGCCCTGTCCTCGATCAGGGCGCTGACCTGGACTGCAGTCATGGTTGGATAGTGACGGCCAATGATGTCACGATAAGCTTCACCAATTTCTTTATAGGCACCGATATATTCTTTCTTGTCGGTCACGTACCAGGTCATGCGTACGATATGCTCTGGCCTGGCATCTGCTTCAGCCAGCACTTCGACGATATTCTGTAAAGCTTGCCGAACCTGCGTCGCAAAATCGTCGGAATGAAAAACGCATTCTGCATCCCAGCCGACCATGCCGCTGACACAGACAGTACGGCCACTGGCCGCTATTCCGTTCGAATAACCACGCGGTCTGGCCCAGCCAGCAGGTTGCAAGATGTCCATATATACCCTTTCTTTAACAGCAGACCACGCAGCTTCATACATGCCTGCCATTTTTAATAATCCAAATTACCAGTTTTTACTATAAGCGAACAAATTTTCAGGCAATATCAGCATGATATTTTTTCATGCCATCGCGCAGCTCATCAGGCAAGGCAACAGCCTTGCGCAATGTTAAATCCATCATGACCAACACCAGCCTGGCTTTCAATCGTGCATCATGTTGCGGGCCACTGATCAATATTTCCACTTCTGCAGAACTGGCACCAAGTTTAATAACACTTAATTCTGCCAGCAGAATTTCGCCCAACTCAGCCACCTTGATAAAGTCCGTTTCTATATGCACGGTAGGCAAACCTATGCTGCGCCGGATGTGCATCTCGTGAAAACTCACGCCCAGTCCATCAGCACACCAGTCTTCCACAACACCATTGATCATTTCAAAATAACGCGGGTAAAACACGATACCGGCCGGATCACAGTGAGCAAAGCGTATCGCCAGTTGGGAAGTAAATTTCATGAGGCGGTAAATTCCTTTAACATTTCCCTGGCAATGATCAACTGCTGTACCTCGGTTGCACCTTCATAGATACGCAAGGATCGTATCTCACGATACAGGCGTTCTACCGTGACTTCACTGACGACGCCCATACCGCCAAATATTTGCACAGCATCGTCAATGACTTTCTGCGCACTCTCGGTCGCTACCAGCTTGGCCATCGCCGCTTCCTTGGTGACTTTTTTACCCTGGTCTCTTTGCCAGGCAGCACGGTAAATCAGCAGCGCAGAGCTATCGACAGAGATTGCCATCTGCGCCAGCTTGGCCTGGGTCAACTGGAAGTCTGCCAGGGTCTGGCCAAACATTTTTCGTGTAGTGGCGCGGCGCAAAGCCTCATCCATGGCACGACGGGCAAAACCCAGGGCAGCAGCAGCGACCGAAGTGCGAAAAATATCCAGCGTTGCCATCGCCACCTTGAAACCCTGCCCTGCTTCCCCCAGACGTTTGCTGGCCGGGATGCGGCAGTGATCGAATTGCAGTCGCGCGAGAGGATGCGGCGCAATGACATCTATACGCTCGGCAATCTCAAAACCCTCTATCCCGGCATCAACGATAAAAGCGCTGATGCCACGTGCACCTGGTGCTTCACCGGTGCGGGCAAACAGGACATAGAAATCGGCAATACCTCCATTTGAAATCCAGGTTTTCTGGCCATTCAGGATGTAGTGACCACCGTCTGCACCGTCAACAAATTCCGCCGCACATTGCATGGCAGCGACATCTGAACCGGCATCAGGCTCTGACAGGGCAAAGGCAGCAATCGCTTCGCCACGGGCCACCCTGGTCAGGTAAGACTGTTTTTGGGATTCAGTACCAAACAGGCTGATCGCACCGGAACCCAAGCCCTGCATGGCAAAAGCAAAATCTGCCAGGCCAGAATGCCGCGCCAGGGTCTCACGTATAAGGCAAATTGCCCTGGTGTCGATCACCTCTGCATCAGCGCCATAAGCTGTGCCGCCTACTGCGTTTTTCAGCCAGCCTGCGGAACCCAATTGCGCCACCAGATGACGACAGGCCTGATCCACATCGCTGTCATGGTGATCACTCAGATTGTCGGCAGCCCAGGCATCGAGTGTGCGTTGCAATTGTTTATGTTTGTCGTCGAAGAAAGGCCAATCGAGATAGCTGTTATCAGACATGACATGGCTCATCATCAATCCCCTTCAAATACTGGTTTTTGCCTGGCGACGAAAGCATGGTAGGCACGATGGAAATCATTGGTCATCATGCATATCGCCTGGGCTTGCGCTTCTGCCTCTATCGCCTCATCGACGCCCATATTCCATTCCTGTTGCAGCATTTTCTTGGTGATGCCATGGGCAAAGGTCGGGCCTTCCGCCAGGTTGCGGGCGTAGGCCTGGGCTTCGTCCCACATTTGTTCCGGTTCCACCAGCCTATTGAAAAATCCCCAACGCTCTGCTTCTTCACCAGACATGGAGCGGCCTGAGTATAAAAGATCAGATGCACGCCCCTGCCCTATAATGCGCGGCAAAATGGAACACGCGCCCATGTCGCAGCCCGCCAGGCCAACCCTGGTGAACAGGAATGCCGTCTTGCTGCGCGCCGTGCCTATGCGTATATCAGATGCAAGTGCCAATATGGCGCCAGCACCTGCGCAAACACCATCGATCGCCGCCACTATCGGTTGCGGGCAGGCACGCATGGCCTTGACCAGGTCACCAGTCATGCGCGTAAAACTTAACAGGCCCGGCATATCGAGCTTGGTCAGCGGGCCGATGATTTCATGGACATCACCACCAGAGCAAAAATTCTCACCGGCACCTGTGACGACAACAGCCTTGACATCGTCCGCATAAGCAAATGAGCGGAACAAGTCGCGCAATTCAGCATAAGAGTCAAAGGTCAGGGGATTTTTGCGCTCTGGCCGGTTCAGGCTGACGGTAGCAACACCGGCAACCACCGCATATTTGAAATGCTGCGCTTCATAACCCGTCAATTGCGAACGGTTGCCGGGTAAATTGTGTGCTTCACCGGGTAAGTATTTCATGATATGTATCCCTGCTCAGTATGGTTATTTATATCTTGTCAGTGTTGCTGCCAGCTTCAGGCTCATGCAAATGGCTTTTCACCTGCGACAACAATTCAAATAAATGTGTTTTTTGCTCAGCTTGCAGGCCAGAAAACATGTCTGCAATCCAGCTTTCATGCACGGCCGCCATGCGTTTGAAGGCGCGCCGCCCGGCAGGCGTCAGCTTGACACTGTAGGCACGCCGGTCTTTCAGATCCGCCACACGGGTGACCAGCTTTTCCTGTTCCAGTTGATCAGTAATACCGGTGATATTGCCGCCAGTGACCATCATGCGCTTGGATAATTCGCCCATGCGCAAACCTTCCGGATGACGTTCCAGCTGCGCCATCAAATCAAAGCGTGGCAAAGTGATGCCAAATTCGCTGCGCAGGCGGCTGCGGATTTCACCTTCTATCATCACGGTACAGGACAACATGCGCAACCACAGGCGCAAGGACTGATGATCGTCTTGCGTCAGGCGGGTTTCCATGTCGTACACTTGCGCGCTGTCTTCGTTCATACTTGTCTTGATCTGTATAATTAATTTATCTACATCACTTCGCCACCGGCCACGGCGATGGACTGACCATTCATGGCGGATGCGCCATCCATACATAGCCAGAGCACGGCATCTGCCACTTCTTGCGGCTGCACCAGGCGTTTTTGCGGATTACCAGCCGCCAGTTCGACTCTTGCCTGTTCTTCTGTGCGACCTGTCCTGGCGACAATATTGGCAACTGCTTCCTTGACGATATCGGTCTCGGTATAGCCGGGGCAGACGGCGTTCACAGTCACGCCTTTGCTGGCCACTTCCAGCGCGACAGAGCGGGTCAGGCCGATGACAGCATGTTTGGCAGCGCAATATGCAGAGACATAAGCATAGCCTTTCAGACCTGCCGTACTGACCACATTGATGATGCGGCCCCAGCCTGATTCCAGCATGGCTGGCAAAGCCTGTTGCATGCAGTGGAAGCTGCCGCTCAGATTTACAGCCAGCATGTTGTCCCACAGTCGCGTATCTGTCTTCAAGAAAGAAGCTGAACCTGCCTGACCGGCATTGTTGATAAGGATGTCGATACGGCCATCCCTGGCTTGTGACTGCTCAAACGCCAGGTGTACTGAATCTGCGTCACTAACGTCCATGACCAGGTATTGCACTTTACCCAAAGCCTGCAAACTAACGACGGCCTCTTGCAAATTCGCTTCATTCCGGCCCGTGATGCTGACACTGGCCCCTTCTGCCAGTAAAGCCTTTGCTATTGCCAGGCCTATGCCTTTGGCACCCCCAGTCACCAACGCATGCCTGCCTTGCAATGCCCTCTTTAAAACGGTCATTCTCAGCCCTCCAGCAATCTGGCGGCAATCTGTTGCGGCGTCAGTCCGGCGCTTGCTGCGGCAATCTGGCGTTCACGTTCCAGGTTGCGCTCCAGTTGCATTTTTGCCGCCGTGTATTGTTTCGGCCAGGGCATATCAAGAAAGCCCAGCTTGGCAGCTTCATTCAAAGTCCAGGATGGGTTGGCCAGGTGTGGCCGCGCAATCGCGCACAAATCGGCCCGGCCTGCAGCAATGATGCTATTGGCATGGTCAGCCTCAAAAATCGCGCCAACTGCTATCGTCGGTATCTGCCCCTCATTGCGTATGCGGTCAGCAAACGGTGTCTGGAACATGCGACCATATACCGGCTTTTCCTGCTTGCTGACCTGACCAGACGAACAATCTATCATGTCTGCCCCGGCTGCCTTGAACAGTCTTGCGATTTCAATTGCATCATCAGGCGTAATGCCCCCCTCTACCCAGTCATGTGCAGAAATACGGACGGATATGGGCTTGTGCGCAGGCCAGATGGCCCGTATGGCAGCAAATATTTCGAGCGGAAAGCGGCAACGGTTTTCCAACGAACCACCATAAGCATCCTGGCGCTGATTGGTCAACGGCGAAATAAAACTGGACAACAGGTAGCCATGCGCGCAATGTAATTCCAGCCAGTCAAAACCTGCCTCGTCTGCCGCCATGGTCGAGCTGACGAAATCAGCCTTGATACGTTGCATATCTTCCAGGCTTGCAGCACGGGCGCGTTGTGAAATGCCGACAAGATATTCCTGTTCTGATGCAGACACCAGCGGCCAGTTGTCCTCTTTCAGAGGTTGATCCGTTCCTTCCCATGCCACACAAGTAGAGCCTTTGGCGCCGGCATGACCAAGTTGCACGGCAATCTTTGCATCAGTATTGGCATGCACAAAATCAACGATGCGCTTCCATGCCTGCGTATGTGCAGGCGCATACAGACCAGGACAAGCCGGCGTGATGCGGGCATCGGCAGAGACGCAGGTCATCTCGGCAAACACCAGACCGGCGCCCCCCATGGCGCGACTGCCAAGATGTACCAGGTGATAGTCTCCAGCGATACCGTCAACTGCTGAATACTGCGCCATCGGCGACACCACGATACGGTTCTTCAATACGACGTCACGCAACTTGAATGGCGTCAGCATGGGTGGAATCGCCGATCTGGTTTTGGGTACCGGCAAGCCCGCCCTGGCATAAGCCTGCTCTGCTATCCACTCTTCAAAACTGCGTACATACGCAGAATCTCTGGTACGCAGGTTCTCATGCGAGAGGCGCTGGCTGCGTGTCAACATGGAATAGGCAAACTGTGGTGCCTCCATGGCAGTATAGCGTTTGACGTTTTCAAACCATTCCATGGAATTGCGAGCGGCACTTTGTATTTTCAACACCTCTACAGAACGCAGTGCCTGATATTCCTCCAGTACGGCTTTCATACCCTGCTTGCCATGTTTTTCAAAACTACACGCCAGTTCTATCGCATCTTCCAGTGCCAGCTTGGTGCCGGAGCCGATGGAAAAATGCGCCGTATGTGCGGCATCACCCATCAACACTACCGGTACCTGCCTGTCATTAATTTGATTCCAGTGCACCCAGTTCTTGCAGATGATGCGGGGAAACTTGATCCAGTTGGCAGAGCCGCGCAAGTGCGAAGCATTGCTCATCAGTGCATTACCATCGAGGTATTTGGCAAACAGTTTTTCACAAAATGCCACAGCTTCCTCCTGACTCATCTGGTCTATGCCAGACTTGAGCCAGGTTTCTTCTGGTGTTTCTACAATGAAGGTCGCGGTATCACCGTCATATTGATAGGCATGCGCCTGGAACCAGCCATGTTCGGTCTCTTCAAACGCAAAAGTAAAGGCTGAAAACAGTTTCTTGGTGCCCAGCCAGACAAAGCGGCATTTACGGGTATCAATATCAGGCTGGTAGCTTTGCTCATAACGGGTGCGTACACGACTGTTCAAGCCATCGCAAGCGATCACCAGGTCAGCAGCATATTCACGCGCCAATGCCTGGTCATCAGCCACATCGGTTTCAAACACCAGTTTGACACCAAGTTCTTCGCACCTTTCCTGCAAAATATTCAGCAGGCGCTTGCGGCCTATGCCACAAAAGCCATGCCCGCCTGAAGTCACCACCTGCCCCTTGAAATGGGTGTCGATATCGTCCCAGTGATTGAAGGATTGCAGGATGGAGCGCGCAGTCTGTTCATCAGCATTGACCAGGTTGCCCAGCGTCTGGTCAGAAAACACCACCCCCCAGCCAAAGGTATCATAGGGGCGATTGCGTTCAACCACGGTAATCTGGTGCGCCGGGTCTTGTTTTTTCATCAGCAGGCTGAAATACAGGCCAGCCGGACCACCACCGATGCAGAGGATGTTCATTGGAATACCTTGAAGAATTTAAATATAAGAGTGATGCATTGATTGCTTACTGCATCTTGCACGAAGCAACATAAGCATCAGGATGATTGGTAAACACCGGACTCAGTGTTTTATTTGTCACCCTGCCCTGTGCGTCTTTACTGATAATGCGCGCATAATAATTTTGTATCGGGTAGTGATTGCTGTTGAACTTGAAATCACCACGTACTGATTTGAAGTTAGCTGCCTTGATGGCCTTGCCCAGTGCATCTTTGTCTTCTATCTTGCCTTTGACACCACGTACGGCACTATCCATCAGCATCGCGGCATCATACCCCTGCGATGCGTACAGTGAAGGCAAGCGGCCGTAGTCTTTCTGGAAGTCGGCGACGAAGCGTTTGTTCTGCGGGTTATCCATATCATGCCCCCACTGCGAAGCATTGAACATGCCCAGCATGGGCGCACCTACTGCCTTGATGATGTCTTCATCAGCAGAGAATCCCGGGCCAAACAGTTGTACATTTTTTGACAGACCCGCATCCACGAACTGCTTGATGAAATTGATGCCCATGCCGCCAGGCAGGAAGATGTAGACCGCATCAGGCTTCAGGCCGCGGATTTGTGCCAGCTCGGTTGCATAATCAAGTTGGCCCAATTTGGTATAGATTTCTTCAGCAACCTTGCCCTTGTAATAGCGTTTAAAACCTGTCAGGGCATCTTTGCCTGCCGGATAATTGGGCGCCACCAGCGCCACGTTTTTAAAACCCTTGTCATTGACCTGTTTGCCTACCGCTTCATGCAGGCTATCATTTTGCCAGGCCACGTTAAAGAAATAGGGATTACATTGCTCACCTGCATATTGCGAAGGACCCGCATTGGCACTGATGTAATGTATCTTCGCACTGAATATGCCGGGGCCAACCGCCAGCATCAGGTTGGAAAATACAATACCGGTCATCAGATCGACTTTGTCCTTCTTGATCAGTTTATCCACCAGTTGCTTGGTCGCGTCAGGGTTTTGCTGATCGTCACCGGTAATGACTTCCACCGGCAAATTACCGAATTTATTGTCGAGATGCTTGAGTGCCAGAGCAAAACCGTCACGTATATCCACACCCAGGCCAGCGCCAGCTCCTGACAAGGTGGTCACCATACCAACCTTGACTTTATCAGCGGCAAAAACATTGGGTGCAGCAAG
Source organism: Undibacterium paludis (assembly GCF_022568815.1). Lineage (GTDB taxonomy): Bacteria > Pseudomonadota > Gammaproteobacteria > Burkholderiales > Burkholderiaceae_D > Undibacterium. The sequence goes on from NZ_JAKZHX010000003.1 coordinate 116,216, forward strand.
GCCAGACAGCAATACACACAGCAAGGTCTTTTTCACGAAAATCTCCTTCAGGATGGTGTTGACAAGCGGGGACATGGAATTGGACAAGGTAAATTCAGTCAAAGCTAAGCGGGCGTACGCAGTTTATAGCGCTGCAGCTTGCCGGTTTCAGTTCTCGGCAAGCTGCTCATGAATTCTATGGCGCGTGGATATTTATAAGGTGCTATGCTGTTCTTGACGAAGTCCTGTATTTCTTTGCGCAAAGCTTCTGTGGCGGCCACTTCCGGCTTCAGGACAATATAGGCTTTGACTATCTGCCCTCTTTCTTCATCAGCAATACCGACTACAGCACATTCGGCAACTGCTGCATGTTTGAGCACCGCGTCTTCCACCTCTGGTCCAGCGATGTTGTAACCGGCAGAGATGATCATGTCATCGGTACGGGCGCGGTACCAGAAATAGCCATCGGCGTCCATTTCATAAGCGTCACCCGTCAGGTTCCAGCCTTGATGCACATAGTTTTTTTGCCTGTCGTCAGCCAGATAGCGACAGCCGGTCGGACCTTTGACGGCGAGGCGCCCCACGACACCAGGGCCTGCCACGTTACCGTTGTCATCAAATATGCAGGCCTGGTAACCAGGAATGGGCTTACCGGTGGCGCCGGCCCTGACTTCATCACCGGCGGCGGAGATAAATATGTGCAACATCTCGGTCGCGCCTATGCCGTCTATCATGACCAGACCAGTCGCCTGCCGCCAGGATTCACGCGTGGCTGCTGGCAAGGCTTCACCAGCCGAAACAGTTTTCTTGAGGCTGTCGAGTTTGAAATTTTTGGTCAGCATGGCCATCTGGCGATAAAAAGTTGGCGCAGTAAAACAAACCGTTGCGCCAAAATCGTCTATGGCTTTCAGGAGGGATTCCGGCGTCAGCTTCTCCAGCAGCACGGCAGTCGCACCGATGCGCATGGGGAACAGCAACAAGCCGCCAAGGCCAAATGTAAATGCCAGCGGCGGTGTGCCAATAAAAATATCATCGGGTCTCGCCCTTAAGGTAGAACGCGGGAAACAGTCACAGATCGCCAGCACGTCACGATGAAAATGCATGGTCCCCTTGGGCATGCCGGTCGTGCCGGAGGTAAAGCTGATCAGGCAGACATCTTCTGCCAGCGTATCTACGGGAGCAAACTCCGCAGGCTTGCCCGCCATGCATGCTTCCAGGCCGCCTTCACCTTGGTGGTTGAAATACACCACCTGCTTCAGGACAGGATTAGCCTGTACCGCCAGGTCCATTTCTTCACGCAGGTTTTCTGAACACAATGCCGCGGCAATTTCAGCCTTGTTAGCAATCACACCCAGTTCCTTGGCACGCAACAAAGGCATGGTTGGTACGGCGATACAACCCGCCTTGATGACAGCCAGTACAGACGCAGCCATCATGGGATTGTTTGCGCCACGCAACATGACCCGGTTGCCTGTCTGCAGATGCATGTCTTCAAGCAAGACATGGGCAATACGGTTGACGGTCGCCAGCAGGTGGGCATAGGTCCAGCTTTCGTTCTGGCTACGGATGGCAATCTTGTCTGCAAAACCTGTTGCACACATCTTGTCAAGCAACTCGGCCACGCAATTCAGTCTCTCGGGGTATTGCAATTCAGGCAAAGAAAATATCAACTCAGGCCATAGCTCGCGCGGCGGCAAGTGATCGTAGGCAAAAGTATCCAGATGAGCTGATCCTGGTCGGGCATTTGAAATCATTTCTTCTCCGTAAAAGGCGAAAACTTCTTTGCAGCAATCCCTTCAAATACAAAACTACTTTAAACCTAAACTATTTTTCGGTAAAGTGTTTTTTATTGAAAAAATCAAATTTTCATAAAGAAAATGCTCAAATAATTTGCAACTATAGTATATTTTAGACCTAAAGCAATTTCATCAAAGCAGCATTTCACGGATCAGGAATCAGGGAATGAACATCACGCTCTTGTTTGAACATGGTTTGAATGGCCTGCAATTCGGCCTTATGCTTTTCCTGCTGGCGGCTGGGCTGACCCTGATCTTTGGCATCATGGATTTCATCAATCTGGCGCATGGCTCCCTGTACATGGCCGGCGCTTATTTCGCCGCCAGCTTTACCGCCATGAGCGGTTCTTTCTGGCTGGGCCTACTGGCCGCCATCATCGCGACTGCCCTGCTTGGGGTAATACTTGAAGTGGTTGTATTCCGGCACCTGTATCAACGTGATCATCTGTCCCAGGTCCTGGCAACCTTTGCACTGATACTCATCTTTAATGAAGGGGCGCGCATGATCTGGGGTTCGCAGCCACTGCAGCTGAACATACCGCCGCAACTGTCACGACCTGTCGAATTACTGCCAGATTTTTTATATTCGTCTTTCCGCCTGTTCATTATTGCCACAGGGTTGGCAATAGCTGGTTTACTGTATTTCATCGTCAGCAAGACAAGGCTGGGCATGCTGGTACGCGCCGGAGCATCGAACCGCGAGATGGCGATCACCATGGGTGTCAATATCAAGCTGGTTTTTACCTTGCTGTTTGCCTTTGGTGCTGCCTTGTGCGCAATTGCTGGCGCCCTGCTTGGTTCCATACTCGCTGTCCAGGTAGGTATGGGCGAAAGCATATTGATACTGGCTTTTGTCGTTATCGTCATTGGCGGCATAGGTTCCATCCGTGGCGCCCTGGTCGGAGCTTTACTGGTGGGGCTGGTAGATACGTTAAGTAAAACCCTATTGCCGGGAGCCTTGAAATTAGTCATGCCACTGGAACTGGCGGCTAATCTTGGCCCAGCCCTGGCATCGATATTGATCTATGTGCTAATGGCAGCCGTCCTGTTTTACAAACCACAGGGTCTCTTCCCTGCACGCGGCTGAGGATGATCATGCAAAGCAATCTGCATCACCGCATTTCACCTTTATCTTGCTTTCTGACACTGTGCCTGTTGGCAATTTTTCCTGTCGTGGCAAATTATCTGGGGCAAGAATTCTACATAGGCCTGCTCAGTCGCCTGATGATTTTTGCTCTGGTGGCAAGCAGCCTTAACCTGATACTTGGTTTTGGCGGCATGGTCAGCCTTGGTCACGCCGCCTATTTTGGTAGTGGCGCCTATGTGGTGGCCATCCTGATGCAACACGGTATCACGTCAGCCTGGATCAGTTGGCCCCTTGCCATGCTGACCGGCTTTGCGCTGGCAATGCTGACGGGCAGTGTTTCGCTCAGGACCAAGGGCGTATACTTCATCATGATTACACTGGCATTTGCGCAAATGCTGTATTTTTTGTTTGTATCGCTGAAGAACTACGGTGGTGACGACGGCCTTGGCCTGGCGCAGCGCTCTGCTACTGGCCTGAACATGGCGGATGACAGTGTTTTCTATTACCTGGTATTGGTGCTGGTCAGCATGCTACTGCTTGTTTTATACCGCCTGATCAACTCACCCTTTGGACGTGTGGTCCAAGCCATCAAAGAAAATGAAACCAGGATGCAAGCCCTGGGTTATGCCGTCTTTCGCTACAAATTATTATGCTTTGCCATTGCCGGCAGCGTCGCCAGCCTTGCCGGAGCCCTGCTCGCCAACCAGAACATGCTGGTCAGTCCCAATCTCTTGCACTGGACGCAGTCAGGCAGCCTGATGGTGATGGTGATACTGGGCGGCGTCGGCTATATGTCCGGAGGCATACTCGGCGCCGTTTTCATGCTGATGCTGGAAGAAATTTTGTCGGGCTACACCATGCACTGGCAACTGTATCTGGGCATCATCCTCCTGCTGGTGGTGATGTTATTACCCAAGGGTCTGGCCAGCCTGCCGGAGAAAATCATGTCTGCAATAAAACAAAAAAAGGAGCAGGCATGAGCGTCTTGCAATTGCACGGACTAGTCAAACGCTACGGCGGCTTGCTGGCAACCAATGAACTGAGTCTTGAAATAGAAGAAGGAGAAATCCATGCCATCATCGGTCCGAATGGTGCAGGCAAGACGACCCTGATACACCAGATTTCTGGAGCAGTTGTGCCAAACCAGGGGAAGATCATTTTCAATGACAGGGATGTGACGATCCTGAGCATGCATGAACGTGCCAAGCTGGGGCTATGTCGCTCTTACCAGATCACCAATATTTTCCAGTCATACACTGTTATCGACAACCTTAGTCTGGCGCTACAGGCAAGCAAAACCAGCAGCATGCGATTCTGGCGCCCGGCAATCCAGGAAAAGACCTTGTTTGCAGAAGCAAGACAGCTCGCTAAAGAAATAGGCCTGGAACACCAGGCACAGACACTGGCTTGTGCGCTGGCACATGGTGAACAACGTCAACTGGAATTGGGGTTGGCGCTGGCATGCAAACCACAGTTGCTGTTGCTTGATGAACCCATGGCAGGTACCGGCCATGAAGAATCAGCCAAGATGATTGAACTGATTCAAGCCTTGCGCGGCAAGGCATCCGTCATATTGATAGAGCATGACATGGATGCCGTATTCAAGCTGGCGGACCGCATCTCCGTGCTGGTTGCTGGCCGCATCATCGCCACTGGCACTGCCGATTTTATACGCCAGCATCCGGAGGTAAAGAAAGCCTATCTCGGTGATGAAATGAGCGACGCAAAGGAAGCCGCATGAATTACCTGCTGGAGATCGACAATATTTCCACTGCCTACGGCCACAGTCAGGTTTTGTTTGGAGTGAACCTGCAAATCCCGCAAGGCGAAGTCGTCAGCCTATTAGGCCGCAATGGTGCTGGCAAAACCACGACATTGAGATCAATATTTGGCTTGACACCTGCATACCAGGGGCATATCAGCTTCATGGGGCAACACATAGAAAAATTAACGACAGACAGAATCGCCCGCCTGGGTATCGCCCTGGTGCCGGAAGGCAGGCAAATCTTCCCCAACCTAACCGTCAAAGAAAATATGCTTGCCTTTGCCACCAACCGCAATAACAGCAAGACACCATGGGGCCTGGAGCAAATCTATCAACTGTTTCCACGCCTGGCAGAACGGGCGAGTAATATGGGCAATCAATTGTCCGGTGGCGAACAGCAGATGCTGGCGATCTCACGCGCCCTGATGACCAACCCGCATCTGCTGATTCTTGACGAAGCGACCGAGGGCCTGTCACCGTTGGTACGCGAAGAAATCTGGAGTTGCCTGCGAAAATTACGCGAACAAGGGCAAACCATCCTGGTCATTGATAAATATGTAGAGAAACTGATTCCGCTTGCCAATCACCACGCCATCATGGAACGTGGCAAAATAGTCTGGCAAGGCAATAGCGAGCAACTGGCGGCCACACCGGAAACCTGGCAGAAATATGTTGGTGTTTAGCCTTGATAAATCGCCGCTGATTTAAAACTGACGGTGCAACTGCACACCAAGACCAAGGACTTTTGCGCTTGCCAAGTTCAATTTATCAGTTTGCAGATGCAGGCTCAGCCAGTCATTGTTCCAGCCGAGACCGATTGATTTATAGCGGGTATCCAGATCAACTGAAACACGACCATATGCGACATCCTTGCTGACACTGAATTCGGGCAGATTCTCGCCGTAAAAATGCCTGACTTGCGCCGCAAATTCCCATTGTTGCCGGGCATAACTGATACGTGCGGTATGCGTGGCAGGTACGGAAATTGATCGACCACCCTGGCTATTCCTGCCCTGCAACAAAGGCTGATAATTCAAATAACCCCTGCTGTCATATTGAACTACGGCAGAATTCAGGCTTTGCTGCAATTCGGGTAAATTCTTCCATGCAAATCGATTAAAAGCATCGTCAAGCTGATACTGGATGCGCCAAACCTGATTCAACTTCCAGTCCAGTTCCAGACTGCTGCTGTAGCCCGTAGCCTCGGGTTCAAATTGACGAAACAGATATTGGTAACGGCTGTTGGCATCAATCTCTGAAGCAGAAAAACTGTAGTGCTGCCTGTCAATATAGTCAGCCGCCCCATTAGCCTGTACAGCACGATACTGGGGTTTTGTGTAATACACCACGCTGGCAAACACCTTGGGTTGATATTCACTACCAAACTCGAACCAGCGTCCTGCCCGTATGCCAAAGCCTGACCAACTCTGCATCTGCGCATCGAGTTGATAACTGACTGGCTGCTGCGGCAAACCACCGAGTTTGTATGCTCTGACAAAAGCCAGGGTAGATGCACTGGCTGTTAACATGCCGTCCTGACGTGCTTCCAGGCTAAGACGCCAGTCTTTATATCCTGCTCCCAATTCCGCCCGATAACGGCGCAGGCTGGTATTGCGCCCGGCCCTGGGTGAAAAATCCGTATTCCAGTCCCCCTCGATCTTGCTGGCAGGCATGAAATCTGAAGCGTCCCATAAATCAATGTTGGCAAAAGCAATCCAGCCGTCTTGTGCTTTTTCCGATACGAACAAATCACTGGCCTGCGCCTGATTAAATAAGGCAAACGCTGAAGCCTGGGCAACGGCCAACAAAAAAAAGAAGCGGGATGCAGACATGATGAAGATCAGAAAAATAACCCGCCGACAAATCTGGTCAGCGGGTTTGGGGTGATGCCTTGGTCAGTCTATTGATTGGCCCGGATAATTTATTTGATGGTTTCGAAACTGCCGTCGGTATAACTGATACGGCCTGCCTTCATATCCAGCCAACCAACCTTGGCGCCATCCTTGAGTATGTCGGCAACTAGATTACTGCCAAATACATCAAAAGAAACACCGGACGTGCTGCTGACACGCACGATTTTTTGTTTTGTCAGGCTTTCAGACATCTGGGCATTGATGACATTACTACCATCGTCATATTGTGCAATCAGGCTATTGCTGCCAAACGCGTCATTACTGCCATTCAAGTTCAATTTGAGCGGCGGACGTCCCGGCACCTGAATTACGCCTGAAGCTGCAACAGATTTGCGCACAAAATTGCTGGCGGATTCTGGTTTTGCACTATCGAAACTGCCATAACCAAAACGCTCTACAGTTAATTTACCATTAAACAGTTCTGCTGCACTGGAAAGGCCAAGGCTGTTACTGACGGTCCCCACAAAATCAAGACGATTTGGCTGGTAGCTGACACCGTTTTTATCTGTAGAGGCATTACCCAGTTTTAATTCACCATGTACCTTGCTATTGCCTGCCTCACCGGTGATGGCAAGATTGAATTCCTTCACACCATTCTTTTGCAAATTGCCCTTGTAGTCCAGGTCGACGGTTGCATAAGACCCCTTATCCAGAGACAAACGGGAATTCATATTACTCTTTACATAGGATATGAATTCGCCAGTGAAGTCATAGCGAAAACTGCCATCTGGCAAACCAGTGCGACCAGCATGAATATCCCACTTTTCGTAATCAGACGTTAGCTGGCCATTACCGTCACTGCGTGGCGGCATTGTCCCCTGGACCACCAGTGCGTACAAATTCCTGGCTTGCATGGCAAAGCTGATCTGGCCCGTGAAAGCATTGCCGGAATAAGCGTCAATTATCACCGTATCTGCCGGGTTGGCAGGCCGCCTGATGAAATCATTCTTCTCTTCATTCCAGGCAAACACGGCTTTTTGCTTAACCAGCTCAGACTTGTAGTTGAAGCGACTACTGTCATTGGCAACCGGTTCCAGCCAGATGCGATCTATCAACTCTACCCACTCAACCTGATATTTGTATGAATATTTGAAAGTGCCCGGCAATGCCAGGCGCGAAAAGCGGCACTCCATGCCCTTGGCCTGCGCCGGTGTGCTGGCGACATTCAGTGGATCGCGCATTGCGCTGCAATCACCAAGATTACCTATATTCTGATAGCCCCTCCACAAGGGCGCAGGTCCATAGAACAGGCCGGTCACAGTAGTTTCCCTGCTCTGGCCAGAAGTATATTTATTGTACTGATCAATACCGTCTGCTATGGTCTTGGACCAGATCAGCAAGTCTTTATTCAGTGGCGCCGTGGCATTTTCAAAATCAGCCTTGACTGCATTCAAGCGCAAATCGAGGCCGCCAGAATTTTGCGAATTAGTCACCGCATAAAGATTGTTGCGCAGACTGCTGAACAATTGCTTGGTCGCGATGATATTGTCGGCTTCAGGAGCAGGACTTGGCAAACTGGCGCTCAAAAACGCTCCAATACCTGCGACAGAATTCTTGCCAGATTTATTCAGACTCTCATCCGTTGCAACCTGCTCTAGTGCTGCACGCATGGCAGCACGCACATCTTCGCTGAGATTAAAGGTGTTGCCATCAAGTTTTCCTGCATTGGCAATCTTTTTCACCACACAGGCAACTCGCGCGCCCTGCAACGGATCATTGCAGGAAAAAGCTTTATTGAAAGCAAGGTAAGAAATCGCCGTCAGACTTAAACCCTGGATTTTCTCGTCGACATAGCTGTTTGACGACGTATCGGCAGTCGTGTGAATGATGGATACACGCTGCGGATCAAAACCGAGCAAAGCCTGGACACCTGCCCTGGCCTTGTCGATATTTGCAGGCGTCAGGCTGCCAGCATTTTCTGCAACCTGAACGATCAACTCCGTCAACGGCGTCACACTACCCCAATATACAGATTCAGGATTGCTGCCTTGCTTGACGACACTGCGTAATTTCAAATCAGCAGGGAAAGGCAGATCAGCCTGTGTCACCTCGTCATACATGGTTGCACCAGGTGCTGAGGCCACCTCAAGCATAAAACTGTTGACGCCATCTGGCACGGTAATCGTATAACTGCCGTCGTCACCTGTCAGGGCACTGCTGAAAACATTGGCCGACTTGTTACCAGCTTTATCCAGCGCATAAGCCTGCACCCTGGCGCCGACTATGCGCCCTTTGGCGACTTGTCCATTGAATTGCCGGCCATCTGTTTTTATTGCGACGGTAGAGGTATTGCCCGAAGAGCCTGTATTCCCGGCGCCACCACCGCATGCACTCAGTAATCCGACAAATAGTGAAGTTAGCAAGACCGGGAGCAGGGATTGGTATTTTTTATTTTTTTCCATGGGCATATTCATCTAAAACATCACCAGACATGGCCTGAGAAGAATGTTCAGGCACATAAAAAATCTGTCAGGATAATTAAAAAACAAAGTTGTAACAAACTGTAAAATGTAATCGCACGTGATTCTAACATTGAATCTTGATCTGCCATCTGTGAAATGAAGAAATTAATTCATGCAAAGAAGATATGAACAATAAATGGCGAATTTTTTATGATGGAGAAAAGGAATTTTCAAACTTACACCTTGGGGGCGGGAGCAGAAATGATTTCAGTAAGTTTGCAGAAACAAACAGATCAGTAATTCAGTCTCAAATCTGAATCAAACCTGATTTACTGCGGCTTGCCTGAAGTTGGGGAAACAGGCTCGGAAGCACTCGATGCAGGTGAATTGGGGTCAAGAATTTGCACGAATATTTCATTTTTCTTGATCATGCCTAGTTCAAAACGAGCACGCTCCTCTACAGCATCGGTGCCGTTTTTCAAATCCTGGACTTCGGAATCAAGCTTGCTGTTTCGCTCTTTCAACTTTTCATTATTACCCTTCACCAGGGCCACCTGCCTGTCCAGCTCCCATACGCGTAGCCAGCCTCCCTTACCCAGCCAGAGCGGGTATTGAATCAGTAATAACAAGGCAGCAAAGGATAAAGCGATCAAACGCACAGGTTTTTAGTAGAATGAAAAGACAACAATATGAAAAAGGGGAACAGCGTTCCCCTTTTTGACTCCAAGATACCAGATTACTTCAGATTATAAAAGGCATCGCGGCCAGGGTAGCTGGCAATTTCGCCCAAATCTTCTTCTATGCGCAGCAATTGATTGTATTTTGCCATACGGTCAGAGCGTGACAGCGAACCAGTCTTGATCTGCAAAGCATTGGTACCCACTGCGATGTCGGCAATGGTGCTGTCTTCTGTTTCGCCAGAACGGTGCGAGATCACCGCTGTGTAACCAGCGCGTTTTGCCATTTCGATGGCAGCGAAAGTTTCTGTCAATGTACCGATCTGGTTGATCTTGATCAGGATGGAATTGGCGATACCTTTTTGTATGCCTTCCTTCAGGATCTTGGTATTGGTCACGAACAGGTCATCACCAACGATCTGGACTTTCTTGCCCAGTTTTTCAGTCAGGATAGCCCAACCTTCCCAATCGCCTTCAGCCATGCCGTCTTCGATGGAGATGATAGGATATTTATCGACCCATGTCGCCAGCAGGTTGGTGAAATCAGTGGAAGACAGGGTCAGCCCCTCGCCTTCAAGGTGATATTTGCCATCTTTATAGAATTCGCTGGCAGCGCAATCAAGGCCCAATGCGATTTGCGTACCTGGCTCGTAGCCAGCTGCTTCAATCGCCTGGATGATCAGTTTGATGGCAGATTCATGATTATCGACGGATGGTGCAAAACCGCCTTCATCACCAACTGCTGTTGTCAAGCCCTTGTCGTGCAGGATTTTTTTCAGTGCATGGAAAACTTCTGCACCATAACGCACGGCTTCACGGAAAGTTGGTGCACCAACCGGGATGATCATGAATTCTTGCAAATCCAGATTATTGTCCGCATGCGCACCACCATTGATGACGTTCATCATAGGCACAGGCAATTGCATCGCGCCAGAGCCGCCAAAATAACGGTACAACGGCAAGCCGGCTTCTTCAGCAGCAGCTTTTGCGACTGCCATGGAGACCGCCAGCATGGCATTGGCGCCAAGGCGGCTCTTGTTTTCGGTACCATCGAGATCGATCAGGGTGCGGTCAAGAAAAGCCTGCTCATTCGCATCAAGACCCATGATGGCTTCAGCGATTTCTGTATTGATATTTTCACAGGCTTTCAATACACCCTTGCCCAGATAGCGGGACTTGTCGCCATCGCGCAATTCTATCGCTTCGCGGGAACCGGTAGATGCACCGGATGGTACAGCAGCACGACCCATGACGCCGGATTCCAGCAAGACATCACATTCAACAGTTGGGTTACCGCGTGAATCCAGAACTTCACGACCGATAATGTCAACGATGGCACTCATTCAATTCTCCTAAACGATCAATATAGCGAACAAAATAAAACGAATCTGACTTGTGTCTGCAACTGTTGGCCTGGTAAGGCTGACAGGTGAATAAAGCTGTCTGGTTTTTGGTACTAACAAATTGATATGGCAAATACAGCCAATCAAACTGTCTCGACAAACATGACACGACTTTATTTTTAAACCACTGCGTTGATAAGCAGATTGGCTTCCCATCACACGACAAATCAAGCGAAAATGGATTCAATGAACCCTTGTGTCTTTAGCGCATTATCCAGACCAGACAGCACTAAAAATCTATTTTTCAAGTACAGCGCAAATTGCTGGCAAGTTCAACTGACAGGGGCCAGTACAGAACTGCCCCTGTTGGCATCAATGCAGCAACATCTTATGCCTTGTCAGCTACAGCCTTCTTGTGTGCAATCGCAGCCTTCGCGAAAGAGATAAACAAGGGATGACCATCGCGTGGTGTCGACTTGAACTCAGGGTGATATTGCACACCGAGATACCAGGGATGCACCTCACGTGGCAATTCCATGATTTCGCACAGGTCCTCTGTCGGCGTACGGGCAGAAACTATCAGGCCTGCGTCTTCGACACGGCCAAGATAATGGTTATTGGCCTCATAACGATGACGATGACGTTCGGTCACGACATTGCCATAAATTTCTGCCGCCAGAGTGCCGGGACGAACTGCACAAGTTTGTGCCCCCAGACGCATGGTGCCGCCAAGGTCGGAATTTTCATCGCGGGTTTCAACCTTGCCGTCATGGTTTTGCCATTCATTGATCAGCGCCACTACAGGCTGCTCAGTTTCTGAATCAAACTCGGTAGAGTTTGCCACTGCAAGGCCCGCCTTGTTACGCGCATACTCAATCAGGGCGACCTGCATGCCTAGACAGATACCAAGGTAAGGCACCTTGTTTTCACGTGCATAACGTGCTGCCAGAATCTTGCCTTCTACACCGCGCTTGCCGAAACCGCCAGGCACCAGGATGGCGTCATATTTTTCCAGCGATTTGGTACCGTGTGCTTCAATTTCTTCAGAATCGACGTATTCGATATTCACACGGCTTTCTGTATGGATACCGGCATGACGCAAAGCTTCTGTCAAAGACTTGTACGATTCGGTCAGGTCGACATATTTGCCAACCATGCCTATGGTCACTTCTTCTTTCGGGTTTTCCAGCGCATAAATCAGCTTGTCCCACATCGCCAGATTGGCTGGTTTTGGTGACAGGCCCAATTTATCGCAGACAATTTTATCGAGCCCCTGGTCATGCAACATCTGTGGAATCTTATAGATGGTATCTGCATCCCAGACTGAGATCACGCCTTCTTCCGGCACGTTGGCAAACAGCGATATCTTGGAGCGCTCATCATCAGGAATAGGACGATCGGCACGGCACAGCAGGGCATCGGGGAAGATACCAATCTCGCGCAACTTCTGTACGCTATGCTGAGTAGGTTTGGTTTTCAATTCACCGGCAGCCGCCACATAAGGCACCAGGGTCAGGTGCACGAAGGCTGCTGCATTACGGCCGGCACGCAGGCTCAACTGGCGAGCAGCTTCCAGGAAAGGCAGGGATTCAATATCTCCAACCGTACCACCGATTTCAACCAGGGCGACGTCAGCACCGGCTGCACCACGATGGATGAATTCCTGGATTTCATTGGTGATGTGCGGAATGACCTGTACGGTCTTGCCGAGGTATTCACCGCGACGTTCTTTGCGGATTACTGATTCATAAATCTGGCCAGTGGTGAAGTTATTCACCTTTTTCATTTTGGCCGTGATGAAACGCTCATAGTGGCCCAAATCCAGATCAGTTTCAGCGCCGTCATCGGTCACGAAAACTTCACCGTGCTGGAATGGGCTCATGGTACCCGGGTCCACATTGATATATGGATCAAGTTTGAGCATGGTGACTTTGAGGCCGCGCGATTCAAGGATCGCAGCGAGAGAGGCAGCGGCAATGCCTTTGCCCAGTGAGGAGACTACGCCCCCCGTAACGAATACAAACTTAGTCATTGCAGAAGGTGCCGGACGGCACAAGCGGGAAATTCGAATTATACACCACTATGCCGTGACTGCGCGAATTCCCGCTTTCAAATCCTGCGAATTTTCAGGTCTGACTGGTTTTACATTGCATAAAAAACTTGCAATCTGGCAAAATTCTGTGCCCCCTGCCCATTGCTCAATTGCCGGATTTCATTGCTGCGGCGAATGATGGCAGCTGACAGACCGTAGCTGTCGTTACGCCAGAGATAGCCGATTTCAAGCTCGCCAACCATGGTCTTGGGTTTGACTAGGCTGGCCTGATCATTAAAGTAGCCCCCCTGTATTGTGGCATTGTAGGCGATCGCCTTGACTTCGGCCCTGGCAAAGGCATAGCTGGCTGGCTGTTCGGGCAAGACATTCAGACTGCCAGCCCGCAGCAATAGCTCGCCGCTTGCATCAGTAAAGATGTTGCCAAAATGACCTCTGAAACGCGGCGTCAAATCCACATTGGAAGCAGGTAGCAAGCGTCCTGGTGAATATTCGGCAGTCAGCACTGCGCCCCATTCATTGCGCAGCTGCGTACTCCAGCCCTGCGGCAAAGGCTGCTTCAACAGACGATGCAAATGTGTCTGCGTCCATTCACCACCTGCGCAAGGCCCCAGGCAACCAAGGTCCAGGCCCAGTCGCAGGCTTTTACCGTTGACTTCATTTTTCTCTTTGAAGATACCTGCATATAACCAGCCGGCGTAAGGATGATCAAACGGCGATATCTGCCCTGGCTTCAGTTTGATATCAGATGCCGTGTACAGATCCTGCCCCAGTCGCCAGCCATAGGTCAGCGACTGCGAGGCATCGCCCCTTGTATATGTTTGCCCTATGCGGTTGCCACTGGTATAAAAACCGTCATCCTTCTTGAACAGGAGGCTGTCGTTATCGATATCCAGTTGCAGGACTGATTTACCGACTTGCCTGACCTGACTGAACTCATCCCACGATGGCAGTAGATTGTCGGCCAATGCTGCCGTACTGCTCAACAACAAGGAAAGGCTGGTAACTAATGTCGCCATATGGCGCACGGGTTTGACTGGGTTCATGAATAATATTTCAAAATTGAATTAACTCAGCCTGAAACGGGCGATCATCTCGCGCACGGCAATGGCTGAGGCTACCGGCGTTTCCATGGGAATCAGGTGCCCGCCGGGGATAAGTACATAATTATCACCCATCAGCTTCCTGGTTGCCTTGTCCCCTGCCTGCCGGCATTCTATCGACTCGGTTCCACCAACAAAACCGACAGGCATGGCAGGACGTCGTACATTCAGGCGCCCCAGGCCATGTGGCAGGCTGCGGTATATCGCTGTTTCCACTTCGCGTGTGAAGCGCAGGGTCACACCCTCCGGGTGAGGTTTCAATCCGGCCTTCATATAATCGCGCAATACCTCGGGCGGCCAGATGGCAAACATTTCTTTTGCGGCAAAGTGCTGGTAAGCCTCTTCTTCATCTTTCCAGATATGTCGCCGCTTGGCAGAAAACCGTGCAGGCGAAAATTTTCTGTCCCAGCCAAAGAATTTGAATGTCCGCAACAAAAAGGCACGCCAGCCGGCAACGACCGGTGAATCAAGGACAACAACCGCACGTACCAGGTCGGGCCTGGCCCTTGCCGCCATCAGTGACAAGATGCCACCCAATGAATGTCCCACCAGGATCACAGGTTGCTGATAACCGCCTTGCAGGGTATCAATCAATTCCTGCACCAGGTGACGCCAGCCATCAGTGACGGGATAAGCCGGGTTGTGACCAACCATGTCAGTGGTAAAAACCTCAAAGTCCGTGCGCAAATGATCCAGGAATGCACGGTAAGTCCCTGAGGGGAAGCTGTTCCCATGAACAAAATGGATGATAGGTTTTACTGTAAGCTCGCTCATAGCATGGATTTACATTACCGGCCAAACCAATAACGCGCGTTTTCCTGTCTGAATGCTGAAGTCGTCAATGATGCGCCAAATTGTATGCCGATTGCACCAGTTTCATCGGTTCTTAGACGTTTTATTCCAAAATCAGCATAGCGCTGGAAAACTTCCGGCTTGGGATGATGGTAACGATTCAGGTAACCAACCTGGAATATGGCAATTGAAGGTTGCACGGTTTTCAGAAAGGCAGTTGTCGATGAAGTGCCACTGCCATGGTGTGGCGCCAGCAAAATATCCGCCTTCAATTTTTGCGGGATGGAGTTGACCAGCTCATCTTCCTGTATGGCCTCTATGTCGCCAGCCAGCAACACTGAGAAACGTCTGGTCGAGACTTTTAGCACGCAACTGCGTGCATTCGGTTTCCACTTGGTGCTTTCATAACTGACACTGACAGGTTGCAGCATTTCAAAACTGACGCCATCCCATACCCACTGCTGCCCTGCCTCACAACGCCGATGTTTTTTTGCAGCCAGAACAATGGGGCTGGCAAGATTGAGCGAACTGCTCACCGTATCCACAGGCAGATGCTTCAATATGGTCACTGCGCCACCCGAGTGATCGTTGTCATTATGTGAAACCACCATGGTATCGAGCTCATTAATGCCACGCGCATGCAGATACGGCAAAATGACACGACTGCCACTGTCTGATTCAAAACCCAGGCCGGGGCCGGTATCATAGAGCAGACGATGATGGCGGGTTTCCAGTAGTAGAGCCATGCCCTGCCCGACATCGAGAGCCGTGATTTGCAAATCACCGTCATCCGGATGTTGTGGACGCTGAAAAACCAGGGGCAGGCAGCAAATCAGGCCCAGCCAGCGCATGGGCCAGGCTTTTGGAGCCAGCAACCACAGCATGCCCAGCATCGCCAGCAAGAACAGGGCAAAACCTGGTAGTGGTGCATTCCATACCGCCATAGGCAAGCCACTAAAATATGCCATGGCCTGCGCCAGCAACTCCACAAACAAGTGAGCCAGCTTCAGCAAATAAATCGATAATGGCGCCGGCGCTATGCTGCCCAGCAAAGCCAGCGGTGTGACAACAAAACTGAACAGGGGAATGGCAATGGCATTGGCAACAGGACTGATCAGGGAAATCTGTCCAAACAAGAGCATGGTCAGGGGAATCAAGCCTATCGTAACAGCATATTGCGTCAGGCTGGCAGAGCGCAAACCATCGAGCATGCGTGCTTTGAGTTTTTCATCCTGCCTTGGTGTGAATTGCCCGCCACTGGCAAACACGATAATAGCCACCGCAGAAAAAGACAACCAGAAGCCGGGGGACATGACGGCCCAGGGATCAAACAACACCACAACTGCAAGCGCCAGACTCAACACCGAAAACAGGCCACTGGTACGCCCAGTACAGACGGCAATAGCAACCACTGTCAGCATGATCATGGTTCTTTGTGCTGGCAAGCCAAAACCAGCCAGGGCGACATAAACAAATGCCATCAATGCCCCGGCCACGGCAGCCGCCTTTTGCGCAGGCAAGCGCAGCGGCAAGGACGTACCCATAAAGAAGGAGTTGCGCCATAAATAAAACACCAGGCCTGCCAGCAAACCGGCAATCATGGTGATATGCAAACCGGAAATGCTGATCAAATGACCTATGCCCACGCGATTAAAAACCGTCCAGTCGGACTGCGGGATTTCACGCTGATCACCCACCACCAGCGCCACGAGAACACCAGCATAGGCATGCTGTGGAAGAGCCGCATGAATGCGCTCACGCAAGCTGGCCCGACTACGCTCAACCAGGTTACTCCAGCTCCAGACAAATCCATCCAGGCGTTTGTTGTAGTGCGTGTTTTCTGTTTCATCCTTGTCTGACCGCACGGTCCCCGTCGCACGCAACCCCTGCTCCAGCAACCAGACCTCATAGTCAAAGCCATAGGGGTTCGCGTTACCGTGTGGACGCTTCATGCGCACCCGCAATTGCCAACGCTCGCCTGGCTGCACATTCGTGACAGGTATCGCATCAGCGCCATGCATTGCACCATACCAGGAAAGTGCAACCTTTGATGGCCAGTTTGCCCTGGAGGTCAGATCAAGTCCGTCAGCATGTATCTGCTCCACAGCAAAATTGAATCTTTGCCCCTGCTCAAAATGAAATGGCAAGCTATCGACTGTACCGACCAGCACGACATCCTTGTTTTCCCATTCTGCAGGCAGGGATTCACGCAGATAAAAATGGGCAAAAGCACTGGCCCAGACAAAACCACATGCAGCAGCAAGCAACATGCGTGCTGGTAGGCGCCAATAGCTTTTCGATGTAAGCCGGTATAGAAAAAAACTGATACCAACAACCACACTCGTGATGATTGCCAGTACCAAGGGACTCAACAAGCCGGCCTGCTGCTGCAGAATGGCGACACCGACAACAAAGCCCAACATCACCGCACGCACGAATTATCCTATCAACATGCGTGGCAATACTGTGCGAACATTTGCTGAAGTGGCAGCAGCCAGATCTGCAATTGACATATTGCGTAATTCAGCCAGCACCCGCCCTATCTCTGGCAACTGCGCAGGCGTATTGAACTCCTCATCCAACCAGGCTGGCGGGATATCGGGTGCATCAGTTTCCAGCACGATACTGTCGAGTGGTAAATCACTGGCCAGACGCCTGATCTGCAAGGCACGCGTGAAAGTCATGGCTCCACCAAAACCGAGCTTGAAGCCTAGCTTGATAAACACCTCCGCCTGCTGGGCACTGCCATTGAAAGCATGGGCAATACCACCATTGACCTGGATGTGTCGCAGATGCTTGAGTATGATGTCTTGTGACCGTCGCACATGGAGCAGGACCGGCAAATCAAAGTCACGGGCCAGTTTCAGCTGTTCAATATAGAAATGCTCCTGCTTTTCACGCAAGGGGCTCTGCGTCAGTTCCGGCACAAAATAATCGAGGCCAATCTCACCTATCGCCACCAGTTTACTGCCGGCATCTGCCCCTGCCATCAGGCCTGCAACCCTGTCACGTAATAATTGCAGATCTTCTTCTTTTGAAGTGGGAACATACATGGGATGTATGCCCAAGGCATAAAAGCAGTCTTCACGCTGCTGCCCGAGTGTGATGACTGCCTCAAAATTTGTTTTGTGCACTGCCGGGACAATGATGGCAGACACCCCTGCCCCGGCCGCTTCTTCGGCAACACTCAGGGATTGCCCGCCGAATTCATTTGCATCCAGATGGCAGTGGCTATCTATCCACATAGCTTGATACGCTTCAAAAAAAGGTTATAACAAATCAACACCCCGATTATGAAGCAGTTTGCCTGTACACCTCAATCTTTTGCAAGGATGCAGGCGTCGGGCGTGACATACTTTTTTGCTGCTGCCACCTGTACACAATCAAGCCAGCCGCCAAGGCGGCCAGCAGATGTTTGAGACTATGCCCGCTGATGAAATGAGAACATTGCAGGATTTGCGCATCAAGCAATTCGGTTATTTTTGCTACTACATACAGGCCCAGGGCCGCGGTAAACATCAGGGTCCCCTTGCGATCTGCTTTAAGTGCATCATGCATCAAGAGCCTGATCGGTATCAGTGTCAGCGCCAAACCCTGTATCAGCAGGTAGGGACGCAGGTCACCGCTTTGTTGCCACCAGACGACCGACATCAGGCCCGTCAACAAGAGCAGACCCAACTCCATGACCGCCTGACGTGTATCCATGGCTGGCTTATATTCTGCCCTGGTCGCAGCCAGCAGACTGCAACAAGCCAGTGCGATGGGTAACCTGTCCCAGAACAGACGCGCATTGTCCGGGGCCAGATGGTAATACGTTGAGCAGACAGCTGTCGCTGCCAGGCTGGCCACAAACATCGCGTAAGCCACAAAACTCCGCCCGCACCCGATTTCCCGTTTTTTCACCTGCAACACAACAAACCCATATATCGCAACCAATGCAAAACCCGTATTGCTAAACACATCCATCACATGCGGCACCCCGGCCCAGGTCGATACGTCAGCAAATTCGTGATAATGCTCAAACTGGGCAATCGGGCCGTGCACCAATAGCGCCAACACCGCCAGCAAAGTAATCGCCGAGGGCAAGGCACGCCAAAAAAGTTTCATTTATTCCACCAAGTGATTAAAAAAGTCGGCAAAGCTTGCCAAGAAGTGGCGATAAATGAAACCATTAATGGTAAAGTAGCAGAAAAGCATAGAGAAGGTATTATCTTTTGTAACCTTCAATGCTACCCACCTTGTAACCAGGCAATAAACTGAACCATCAACATGACTGAAATCAGGCAAATTCTCAGCAGCATCAAGTTTCAGCTCAAGCAACAAGGTAAAACCTACAAGGATGTTGCGCTGACCCTTGACTTGTCAGAAGCCAGCATCAAACGTCTGCTCAGTACCGAGCATGGCGCCAATATGAGTATCGAGAGACTGGCGCAGCTCAGCCAGTTTCTTGGATTCAGCCTGATGGAAATCACCCAGGAAGCCAATGCCAGCAATGCCCGTATCCACACCCTGTCCGTCGCACAGGAAAAAGAACTGGTGTCCGATACCAAGCTGCTGCTGGTCGCAGTCTGCGCCTTGAATCACTGGAAGTTTGAAGAAATCCTGCAGGTATATCAATTCAGCGAAGCAGAGTGCCTGAGCAAATTATTGCGTCTGGATAAATTGAGACTGATCAGCCTGTTGCCAAATAACCGCATACGTCTGAACATCGCCCGCGATTTTGACTGGCTGGCACATGGGCCGATACGCCTGTATTTTCAGGAAACCGGCATGACAGATTTCCTTGATTCACGTTTCCAGCAGGGGCATGAATCCATGCATTTCATCCACGGTATGCTCACCGATGCCGCACTGGAAAAATTCCATGCTGAATTGAGGTTGCTCAGACAAAAATTTGCTGACCTGCACACGGACAGCCTGGCCAGCCCCTTGAAAAAACGACGTGGTACCGCCGCCCTGTTTGCCATGCGTGAATGGGAACCGGCCAGCTTTACTGCTTTGCGCAGAAAAACTTAACGTATTACTGGCTTGTCTGCATTCGGCCTGGGCAAACTGATGGACGGCGGGATCACGATATCGTCACGCAAACGCAGGAATTTAAAACCGATCAACTTCCGTGGATGAGCAAGTTTGCTGTTTTTGGTTCTTTCATTGGTACGGGCGACGAAGGCATCAAAACTTTCTTCTTTTACCTGTGGGTCGGAAGAATTCAGGAAATTCCTTTTACCGTCAGCATCAATCACCACCAGGCCGACATGGGTAATTGACTGATAACCCTCTTTGTCCGACACCACATTGACGAAATCACCGGCCTGCAGCTGATTGAGCACGGCATTGACCTGACCTGCTTTCACATAAGCTTCGCGACTGGCCTGCACAGGTATGTTTGTCATCGTGTGATGTTGCTCACGCAGGAATTTTGCCCTGTCAACAGTGATATCGTAGCTGGCTATCTTGTCAGCAGCAAAACCGCCGCTGATATCCTTCAGCAACCAGGCATTATTGACGTTCCAGTCGACCTCTGTGTAATGATTGCGTGTGACGACACCTATTTGCCCGTCTTTATAGCGTATGCGCTGCAAGGTCCAGAAAAATTCATCCCAGGACTTGCTCAGCGCCATTGCGTAAGTATGCTCGGCAAACACCAGGCAATCACTATGCGTCAGGCTGTACATGGGCAGATTATCGTGTATCTCGAACGGAAATTCGCCAAGCAGGTTCAGCTTGTAAGCCTGACCTATATTCTTGCGTGCGATGATCGCTATCCGCTGACGCAGGTCAGGTACGCTGACATACAGGTAAGCCAGGTATTTGTCGACCTCTTGCGGTGTCATCTGGAACAGTTTTTTGCCAGGGTAGGGTTCAGCGCCTGTATTCAGATTTGGCTGCGCCTTCTCTTGAGCTTGAGCTTGAGCTTGAGCTTGAGCTTGAGCTTGAGCTTGAGCTTGAGCTTGAGCTTGAGCTTGAGCTTGAGCTTGAGCGGGCATGGTAATCAGAATGGTTATAGCAAATACCGAAGCAAGTGCAATTGTCAGTGAACGCAGAAACATGTTGGAAGCAGATAATTTATAAGAGTCGGCTTTATACCACAAGCTATACAAACCCACCGCATGCAGAAACACCCGCAGGACACCAGGTCTGCGCGGGAATAGACTTAAGCCTGATTTTTAAAAGTGTGACAGTTGCCTCTTGCTATACTAATGCATGCCTGGCGACCACTACTCCATCGGCATCTGCGTAGATCCAGTCTCCGGGATGAATGGCGATACCGGCAATATTAATGCGTAAATCTTTCATACCACCACCATGCTTACTGCTGCGTAGCGGCATGGGCGCCATGGCACGTACGCCTATGTTGCAAGCATTGATTTCATCAACATCCCGTATACAACCATGCACGATGATGCCTGACCAGCCATTCTTTTCACCAAGCGCAGCCAGGTTGCCGCCAACCAGGGCGCAACGAAAACTACCACCTCCGTCAATGACCAGTACACGACCGTTGCCAGGTGTCTCCAGCGTACTCCTGACCAGGACATTGTCTTCAAATACCTTCAAGGTCACGGCTTGCCCGCTGAATCTGGTCACATTACCAAAACGCATGAAAATCGGCGGTATAACTGCCAGTTCATGCGTAGCAATCTTGTCTTCGTTGGCATCACAAATATCACAGGTAGCAAAGCTCATGATTTTTCCTTGGTTGGGCGGAAGCCCATTTTAACCAGCTATGCAGCATTGATCAAACAGCCAATTTACGCGTCTTGCTGCCGACATTGACGGCGGTCAAGATTGCCATCACCTGGAAGAAACCAACACAGACAAATAACCACGAAGGATGATGCGCATCCATGATTGCACCAAAAATCAGCGGCGCTACCGCCAGACCGGAATCAAGACCGGAATACACGATGCCATATACCCTGCCAGTCGCATTTTTTGGTGCGGCAGCACGTATAAGCAAGTCACGCGAAGGGCCAGCCACACCGGCACCGAACCCGATACCAGCCATCAGTACAATGGCCAGGATTGCATTCGCCGCACCACTGGCCAGGACAAGTGAGAGTACTCCGGCACAACCAAACGCGATGGTAATCGTCCTGTCATGCTGGGTGGACCTGGCCGCCAGATAACCACCCCACAGCATGCCCGCAGCCGACGCCAGCATATACAAGGTATAAGCAGTAGTCGCCGACTCCAGTGACATTTCATACATCTGACGCAGACTGGCCGAAGAAAAACTCTGTATGCCTCCCAGTGCTATGGCTGTCATGAAGAAAAAACCGAAGCACATCCATACAGCCGGGATACGCATGAAATCTGTCGTGCCTTCCTTGACCTTGCCCGCATCAATACTGGCTGCCCTATGACTGACTTCGGTATGGAGCAAATCGCGAAATACAAACAGAATAGCCAGCACCACAAATGGCAGGAAGGCGGCACAAAACAGGGCTGTGCGCCAGGTAGTCATCCCCGCGATTGTCACCAGAAACACAGGTGCAGCCGCCCAGCCCAGGTTGCCCGTCACACCATGGACAGAAAATGCATAACCCAAACGTTGGCTGCTCACCTTTTTATTAAGCAAAGTGTAATCAGAAGGATGAAATACACTATTGCCCACACCTGCCAGACCAGAGCCCACTAAAAGCATGGCGTAATTTTGTGCAGATGACAAAACAAGTGCTGACACCCCCAGACAGCTGATGCCAAAAAACAGTACCGCCCTGGCGCCGACTTTGTCGACAACAAAACCGGATAGAGCCTGGCCTATGCCGGAAATCACAAAAAACACTGTCATCAGCAATCCCAGCTCTGCGAAAGAGAGGCTGAATGCCTCTTTGATCCAGGGAAACAGGGGTGCCAGTATCATGTGAAAAAAATGCGAAATACCATGTGCAAGCCCGACCAGGCTGATAACCATTACGTCCTGCCTGATATGATCTTGTGCGCTTACTACTGTAGTCATTACCATGTCCTTTCGCTAATAAGTTGGCGCATTTCTGCGCCCGACTCATGAAGTGTAAGCAAAATCAGATAGTCTGATTTAAGATAGATGGACAAGTTTTATCGAATTTACGCCATTTTATAATGGCACTTGCCACTTCTCTGAAAGTCACGTTGTCATGAGTATAGAAATACTGACCGACACCCGTCCGCAGCCATTGGATAAATACCCAACGGCGGACAGACCCGTACGCCTGACTGCACGCAACCTGCAAACCGAAGAAGTCATCAGCATGCATCGTCACGTATGGGGGCAATTTACCTATACCCCGGAAGGCATGATGCAAATCATTGCTAATGACAGCACCTGGTTTGTCCCGCCCTTGCGCGCCATCTGGATACCGTCTGGTGTTGAGCACGAAGTACGCATTATTGAACCCTCACAGCTACGTGTGCTGTATTTCCATGCCGACCATGTGCCCTTCAAAGGCAGTGAGTGCCTGGTACTGGAAGTCGCTCCTTTATTGAGGGAATTGATTGTCACCATGGAAACTATCACTGCCGGCAGCGAACGCGAAGCCCATCTGGCAACAGTGGTGATTGATGAAATCCAGGCAGCAAAACACCTGCCCATACACCTGCCCATGCCTCGCGACAAGCGCCTGAAAAGCCTGTGTGAAATTTTACTGGCTGAACCCTCCAGCGGGCTGACTCTCGAAGACTACGCCCGACAAGTGGGTGCCTCATCCCGGACTCTGTCACGCCTGTTTGAAAGTGAGTTGAACATGTCGTTTTCTGCCTGGCGCCAGCAAATGCGTCTGTCGAAAGCCTTCCCACTGGTAACCAGCGGCTTGCCTTTGTCACAAGTGGCGGAAGAACTTGGCTATGCCAGTCAGTCAGCGTTTTCTGCCATGTTCAAAAAGACTTTTGGAGAATCCCCCTCAAATTTCTTCAGGCAAAAATAAAAAAAGGGTGACATTGGCATGCCACCCCGAACTTGCTTCCTACTTTATGCTAAGACCCAGTCTGCCTGGAATAGTTCCCTGACATTCCGGTTTCAGTCATTAAATTCTGCTTCGCCTTTGGTAAAGACGAGTTCATGATTGGCAGCGTCAATGACAATGACATCCTTGGGCCCGAATTTGCCCTGCAGGATCAGCTTGGACAAGACATTTTCTATCTCTTGCTGTATTGCCCGTTTCAAGGGGCGGGCGCCATACACAGGATCAAAACCTGCTTCGGCAATTTTTTGCAAGGCGTCTTCGCTGACCTGCAAGCCCATGTTCATCTGACGCAGACGCTGCTCCAGGGTCTTCAACTGTATCCTGGCGATTGCACCTATATTCTTGGCATCGAGCGAATGGAACACCACGAGTTCATCGATACGGTTGATGAACTCGGGACGGAAATGGGTTTTCACCTCACCCATCACAGCCATCTTGATCACCTCCGGATCACTGCCTTCCATGGCCTGTATCTGATGCGAACCAAGATTCGATGTCATGACGATCACCGTGTTTTTGAAATCCACCGTGCGCCCCTGCCCGTCCGTCATACGACCATCGTCAAGCACCTGCAACAGAACATTGAAAACATCATGATGTGCCTTCTCGACCTCATCAAGCAAAATCACACTATAAGGTTTCCGGCGCACTGCTTCGGTCAGGTAGCCGCCTTCTTCATAGCCGACATAACCAGGCGGCGCACCGATCAGGCGGGCAACGGAATGTTTTTCCATGAATTCACTCATGTCTATACGGATCAATGACTCTTCCGTATCAAACATGAAGCCGGCCAGGGCTTTACACAACTCTGTCTTGCCAACGCCTGTTGGTCCCAGGAACAGGAAAGAACCGTAAGGTCTGCCAGGATCACCCAGTCCCGAACGTGAACGGCGGATAGCATCAGATACCGCTGTGATCGCCTCATGCTGACCAACCACACGCTCATGCAAGGCATCTTCCATGTGCAGGAGTTTTTCACGCTCCCCCTGCATCATGCGCGATACCGGGATACCGGTTGCACGCGAGACGATTTCGGCAATTTCTTCAGCACCTACCTGGGTACGCAGCAATTTCATCTTGCTGCCTTCCGCTGCATTTTTATCTGCTTGTGTGTCAGCCTGTTTCAGCTGCGTTTCCAGTTCTGGCAAGCGGCCATACTGCAGTTCAGACATGGTCTGCCAGTCGCCCTTGCGCTTGGCTTCATCCATTTGCAGGCGAATCTTTTCTATCTCTTCCTTGATGTGGGCGCTACCCTGTACCAGGGCTTTTTCTGCCTTCCAGATTTCTTCGAGGTCGGCATATTCACGCGACAGCCTGTCGATTTCTTCTTCGATCAGGAATACCCGTTTTTTTGAGCCTTCATCTTTCTCGCGCTTGACGGCCTCCCTCTCTATCTTCAGTTGTATCAGACGGCGGTCGAGCTTGTCCATGACTTCCGGCTTGGAATCAATTTCTATCTTGATCTTGGCCGCGGCTTCGTCGATCAGGTCTATCGCCTTATCGGGCAAGAAGCGGTCAGTGATATAGCGATGCGACAATTCTGCCGCAGCGATAATCGCCGGGTCGGTAATATCAACGCCGTGGTGAACTTCATATTTTTCTTGCAGGCCGCGCAGGATCGCTATGGTTGCCTCAACACTGGGTTCGTCAACCAGTATCTTCTGGAAGCGTCTTTCCAGCGCCGCATCTTTCTCTATGTATTTGCGGTATTCATCAAGCGTAGTCGCACCCACGCAGTGCAGTTCGCCACGCGCCAGAGCAGGTTTGAGCATATTACCTGCGTCCATCGCGCCCTCGGCCTTGCCGGCACCGACCATGGTGTGCAGTTCATCGATGAAAACGATGGTCTGCCCTTCGTCCATGGCAATTTCTTTGAGGACGGCTTTCAGACGCTCTTCAAACTCACCGCGGAATTTTGCGCCAGCCAGCAAAGCCGCCATATCCAGTGACAAAACCCGCTTGGACTTCAAGCTATCCGGTACTTCGCCATTAACGATACGCTGCGCCAAACCTTCGACGATAGCGGTTTTACCAACACCGGGTTCGCCTATCAGTACAGGATTGTTTTTGCTACGGCGTTGCAATACCTGGATGGCGCGGCGGATTTCATCATCGCGACCGATGACCGGATCAAGCTTGCCCAGGCGTGCGCGCTCGGTCAGGTCCAGTGTGTATTTTTTCAAAGCCTCGCGCTGGCCTTCTGCATCCTGGCTGTCGACATTGCCGCCGCCGCGCACAGCTGCTATCGCGGCTTCCAGCGCCTTGCGGGTCAGGCCATTTTCACGCGCCAGTTTGCCGGCATCGGACTTGTCGTCGGTCAATGCCAGCAAGACCATTTCACTGGCCAGGAACTGGTCGCCACGCTTTTGTGATTCTTTGTCCGCCAGATTGAGCAAGCCAACCAGCTCACGACCTGCCTGCACCTGGCCGTCCGCCCCGCTGACCTTGGGCAAGCGTTCCAGCGCAGCCTTCAAGGCATTGGTAAGAGCGACAACATTCACACCTGCCCTCTGCAACAAGGAACGGCTGCTACCGTCATCCTGGTTAATTAAAGCCAACAAAACGTGCACAGGCTCTATGTATTGGTTATCATTGCCGACTGCCTGGCTTTGCGCGTCGGCGAGGGCTTCTTGCAATTTGGTGGTTAATTTATCGAGTCGCATGACTCTCTCCTGAAGAATTAGTTACCATCTCAATTTGGGGCAGCAAAGCCAATTTCAAGAATACCGGAAACATCTCATCGAGAACACTTAGGGCTGTTTGCGTTACATCAAATATCACATGGAATTACATCAGTTACAAACCAGCTATTTACCTGATCAGGATAGATTACTGGTCAAGTTTTCATTTGCAGAAAAATCAAGTGACGGCGCGCCTAGCGGCAGGCAAGAAATCCATTTGCTGTTCACCCGCCGTACCAGTATGAAATTCTGGCCAGCCTTGCTCGAAGCCATGACCAAGCAGGTCAGGATGAGTAAGCCAGGGGCTGCCCACGCCAGTTCTGAAATCGTGCAAATGGAACATGAAGCCTCATTAGCCGCCATGCAAGAAGGTGGTGTTTTTAACAAACCCTATGAGAGTAATGTTGATGGCTGGCCCTTGGGCAAGGATGCCTTGTTGCCTGTAGACATACAATTCCATGTCCATGCTACTGCACCATTCAGGATGGAGTTTGTTGTGGACGGTGGCAAAAACTTTGAAGTCGCCATGGGCAGCAGGTTACTGCACGGCTTTTGCAAATTATTCCAGGACGCTGTTGAAAAAGCCGACTGGGGTTTTACCCTGGAAATGACGAGCAGCACCCCAGAAGCACCTCCCGCCCATTTGCTCAATTAAACCGGTACTGGCATTGCTGTTTTTACGCCACAATGCCAGTCAGACTGCGCTTTAGATGGCCGGATCAAACTTGCCATTCAGCTTGAATTGCTCGGTTGCCTGGACCAGGGCAGCAGCAATGCCCGGTTCGGAACCGGCATGCCCGGCATCGGCAATTACATGCAGGCTGGCTTCTGGCCAGGCCTGATGCAAGCGATATGCGGTAACTGGAGGGCAGACAACGTCATAGCGGCCCTGCACAATCACTGCGGGCAAATGGCGTATGCGCCCTATTTCCTGTATCAACTGGTCTTCACGCATAAACGCGCCATTGATCATATAGTGCGCCTCCAGCCTGCCCAGGCCTATGCTGATCGCATCTGACTCAAAATCGGCAATAACGTCCGCCTGCGGCAACAGGAAAATACAAGACCCTTCGTAACGGCTCCAGTTACGTGCAGCCTCTGTATAGATGGCGGGATCACTGGAGAACAGGCGCTCGGCATATGCCTTGAGCAGATCATGACGTTCGGCTTCTGGTACACCTTCAGTGAAACGCTGATGTACTTCGGGGAAGAACCATTTCATGCCATTCACAAACCATTCGACTTCTGCCTTGGTACACAGGAAAATGCCTCTCAACACAAAACCAAGACAACGTTCCGGATGCGCTTCTCCATAGGCCAAGGCCAGAGTAGAACCCCAGGAACCACCAAAAATCAGCCACTGCTCTATTCCCAGCATCTCGCGAATTTTTTCTATGTCGGAAATCAGCAAGGCTGTTGTATTGTCGCGGTATTCACCCAAAGGCTGGGACTTACCTGCGCCACGCTGATCAAACAAGACGATACGGTAGTGCCCTGGATCAAAATAACGGCGATGATTTGCTGTCGTACCGGCACCAGGGCCGCCATGCAGGAACAGCACGGGCTGCCCATCAGGGTTACCGCTTTCTTCCCAATACAGGGCATGGGTTTCATCAACCGCCAGCATGCCGCTTCGGTTGGGTTCTATGGGGGGAAACAGAGTGTCGGTAGTCATAGATACAAATCAAGAGATGGAAGAAAAATAGTACTTGGCTCTGGCAGTCATTGCAGTAAATGTGCAATATTACAATGTTTTCTTGTTCAAATAGTTAGTCTTGCTTATCATCCGACCTTAAAATCTCATACAAATCATGCCACTCGCAGATCACCCAGCAGCAACGCGGCCATCCTTAGAACCGGGACAAAATGATGTCCCTCACCTCCGGCAATACTGGTCACGGATGCTGGATGCACGTGCCGGGGTCGTGTCCGGCTCCAATCCTGACTACCATCGTGACCGCCTGCTTCTTTCCACGCTGGGACTGGGGCTGGAACAGACCAGTCAGTACCTGATGCAGAATGCGCCTGGCTTTGACGAGTTCAATGCCTGGATAATTGAAACAGCCGGCAAGCCGACCGACACCGCCATCGCCCGCCTGCGGCACCTGATTCACGGTACTGCACAGGCTGCTGCTATCACAGAACAGCATCAGCAAATCCTCGTCATGGCAGATGTGCTGGACGCAGATGACCTGCAGTTCTGGCAAGAAAATGGTTATGTCATTCTGCATGATGCCGTCCCGGCTGCAGACTGCGCTGCCGCAGAACAGGTTATTTGGAACACACTGGGTGCGCGTGAAGATGATATTGAATCCTGGTACCACGGGCAGCATGCCAACATCATGGTGCAATTGTTCCAGTCAGCAGCACTTGAAAAAAATCGTCGCTCCCTGCGCATACACAAAGCTTTTGCACAGTTGTGGGGGACAGCAGATTTATGGGCCACGACCGATCGTTGCGGCTTCAATGTACCGGATCGTCCCGGTCACCGTTTTCGCGGCCCTGACCTGCACTGGGACATGAGCTTGCAGCAACCCATCCCCTTTGCCACCCAGGGCATACTGTATCTGACAGATACGCCGCCCGAGCAAGGTGCCCTGACCGTTGTACCTGGGTTTCACCGGCGTATAGACGCCTGGCTGGATCAACTGCCGGCGGGCGCAGACCCCAGGGAGCAGGATTTGCATGCCTTGGGTTCCGTCCCCATTGGTGGCAAGGCTGGTGACCTGATCATCTGGTTGCAGGCACTGCCACATGGCAGCCGTGCCAATCTGGGCAGTAAGCCGCGCATCGTTCAATACATCAATATGCTGCCCAGTGAATTGCAGATACAACAGACTTGGCGCTGATGGTCATCGCGTCGGTAATGAATTACTGGAACAAGGCCCGGTAACTGGCAAACCCGGCAAAACAGCAAATGATGGAACCGGTCAGATGAGCACCGCTATGCAACAGAGCCCATCCATAATCACCGCGATGCAAGAGGCTCATGGCTTCGGCAGAGAATGTGGAAAATGTCGTCAAACCACCTAGAAAGCCGGTAATCAGGAACAAACGCCATTCCGGCGACAGTTGCGGATAGGCTGAGAAAAAAGCAACAGCAAAGCCGATGATATAGCCACCTCCCAAATTGGCCACCAGAGTGCCAACCGGCAACAAGGGATATATGCCGTTAAACCATAATCCCAAAGCCCAGCGCAACCAGGCGCCGAGGGCTGCACCAAGACCAACTGCGAACATCCCAAGCCAGCTCATGCGTCATTACCCTGCACAACGGCATTGGCAGCTTCTACACCCCATTTTTTCAGGGCCTGGTCATCTGTCTCACGCGCATCAACCCAGCGCGCCCCTTCCGGCGTTTGTTCTTTTTTCCAGAATGGCGCCTGTGTTTTCAGGTAATCCATGACGAATTCGCAGGCGGCAAAGGCATCGCCACGATGGCGTGATGCTACGGCCACCAGCACGATCTGGTCCAGTGGCTGCAAGACGCCTACCCTGTGTATGACCAGGGTATTGATCAGTTGCCACCGGGCTTGAGCCTGCGCAACAATATCTGCCAGCGCCTTTTCTGTCATGCCCGGATAATGTTCCAGTTCCATCGTGCTGACGGTCGTACCGTCGTTGATATCACGCACCAGGCCCACAAAGCTGACCAGCGCACCTATGCCAGGGTTCGCTTTACGCAATTCGACAAGCTCTGCATTGAGGTCAAAATCGGCGGTCTGTACACGTACGGTCACGGCTCACCCTCCGGTAACGGGCGGGAAGAATGCGACTTCCGCACCTTCCCTGATCCGGGTATCCGGCTCGCACATTTGCTGGTTATACGCCATGCGCAAGGCACGCTCCGGGGCAAGTACTTCAGCCCAGGCATCGCCGCGTGCAGCCAGCCATGTGCGGACATCACCCACAGTCAACACTTCAGCCGGCAGCACTACTGTCTGCTCAGACATGCCCAGTTTTTCACGGACGCTGGCAAAAAACCTCAATCGGATATTCATCATGCTTACTCGCTTCATTACAAAATTCAGGACATCAGGCTTTGAAAAGGAAGATAGCGTACCAGATCACCTTTTTTAATGGCTTGTCCTGGCGCAAGATCAATCAGTCCATCACACCATACTGTCGACGTCAGCACGCCAGAACTTTGATTGGGAAACAAATCCAGACCACCTTCAGCATTGATACGGGCACGCAAAAACTCGTTACGCCTGTCTGGTTTGAGCCAGTCAAAATCAGCACGCATCTGGTAGGCCACAGGTGCAACTTGCTGCACGCCCTGCATGCGCAAAATAAACGGGCGCACAAACAGCAAAAAGGTGACAAAACTGGACACGGGATTGCCTGGCAAACCGATAAAAAATGCCTGCCCGACCTCACCAAAAGCCAGGGGCTTGCCCGGCTTCATGGCAATCTGCCACATATTCAGACTGCCTTCGGCCTCAACGGCAGGCCGCACATGGTCCTCTTCACCAACTGACACACCGCCTGAGGTAATGATCAAGTCGTGTTCCTGGCTGGCAAGCCGCAAGGTGTCGCGGGTAGCGGCCAGGTTGTCCGGAACAATGCCATAGTCTGTCACATCGCAACCAAAATCCTGTAACAGGCCATTCAGCGTAAATCGATTGGAATTGTATATCGCCCCTGGCTTCAAAGGTTCACCGGGCATGGTCAACTCATCACCTGTAAAAAACACCGCCACCCTGGGTCTGCGCAGCACTGGCAATTCCGCCAGGCCAACCGAGGCTGCCAGGCCCAGCTCCTGTGCGCGTAATTTTGTGCCTGCATGCAATATGGTGGCACCTGCCTGGATATCTTCACCCTGGCGACGTACCCACTCCCCGTTTTCAGGTTGATGTCTGATCGTCACAAACTCGCCAATGGCCTCACATTGCTCCTGCATGACGACTGCATCTGCTCCCGCAGGTATCATGGCACCGGTAAAAATACGCGCGGCGGTACCCGGCTCCAGAGGCTGGCCGACATGGCCGGCGGGGATGCGCTGCGATATACGCAAACGCGCCTCACCACCGGCGCAGTCACTGGCATAAACGGCATAGCCATCCATCTGTGTATTGTCCATGGGGGGCACGTGCAACAGCGACGCCTGGTCCCGAGCCAGGATACGGCCATGGGCATCTATGGTAGCAAGAGTTTCAGTTTCGACGATAGGACGAACCGCAGACAGCAAAAAATCGAGCGCTTCGGCAGCACTTAACATGGGTTTGGACATAAGTATGGTTTTCCTGATTCAGTATTTGCAGGTAATACCGGCAAGCAATGTGACATTGTAGCCTGAGAGCTCATGGTAAACATCAGCCACATCAAATCATGCGAACAGTATATTCCGCATATAAAAACCGGACCGTGCATAAAAAAACCACTGCCAGATGGCGGTGGTCTTCCTGAAAAAATTCCTGATCACTGACAGACAGGTGCTGCCAGCAGTACAACACGACTCAAGGGGCTATCATCATTTGCCCGTTTTGATAAGTCAGTCTGACACGGTCGCCAATACGATAATAATTGGTCGGCTCCACGAGCAAGGCGCGTTGCTCGCCATTCTGCAATCGCAATGTCAATTCCAGCTTGCTGCGCGGTGCGGCTGAACCACGTTCCATTTCATTGCCAACCACACCACCAGCAATAGCACCACCTATGGTAGCCAGGTCACGCCCCGTACCCTTGCCGACCTGATGTCCAAGCACACCGCCAAGCAAGGCGCCGACCACTGCGCCGCCTCCGGATGTACTACCATTGCCGCCGACATTGACGTCACGCATCGCGACGATGACGGCCGTATCCATGTAATTATTTTGATACTGATTAGGATACACCACCGGCTGGCTTTGCCCATAGGCCGGATACTGCGCCGGATATTGATTTTGCGTATTCGCAGGATAGTGATGTGTTGCACATCCTGATATCACGAGGATGAGAGCGGTGGTAGCCAGGATAGTAAGCTTGCGCATGTTGCACTCCAAAAAGGTCATGTACTCAATCAACGCAATAGCAAGTACTTTGTTGACATGAATTGCGCAAAAGCCTCAGTAAGTAACAAAGACTTACATTCAAGGTATGGTTTTCATTAAATAACATAGCACATTGCAACAAAAAAACAGTCCATAAAATCAGACAATATCAAAGCCGAAAACACAAATAGGAATTATTATCATTTACTTTTGCAACTTATTTCGTTACAATTGCACACTTGTTTTTTTACATTTATGCCTTAGCCATTCTTCGAGAAAAGCCAGCGGTATTTTATTTTCATCTTCCCAGGAAATATCATGGTTCATATTAAGAGTCGCAAGCATAAGCACGCCCGTTTCAACCTGACAATAGCAGCAGCAACAGCCATGATGTTGCCGATTGCAACACAAGCAGCAGACCCCAGTTTGCCAGAAGTCAAAATAACGGCAAAAACAGAAAATGACTTCAAAGCTGACAAAGCTTCGTCACCCAAATATACCCAACCCCTGGTTGATACGACACAAACCGTTACCGTCATCAAGCGTGAACTCATTGAGCAGCAAGGCGCCCTGACCTTGACCGATGCCTTGCGCAACACCCCGGGCGTTGGCGCATTCTTCCTCGGTGAAAATGGTAGCACCAACACCGGTGACGCCATCTATATGCGAGGATTTGATACGTCCAGCAGCATCTATGTGGATGGTGTACGCGACCTGGGCTCCATCTCGCGCGACCTGTTCAATATCGAACAGGTCGATGTACTCAAAGGACCTGCCGGCACCGACGGCGGGCGCGGCGCCCCAACCGGCTCAGTCAATCTGGTCAGCAAACAGGCTGGCCTTGACGATGCCACATTTGGCAGTTTGACTGCTGGCAGCGGGCGCCAGAAACGCCTGACTGCTGACGTGAATAAACTCATCAGTGCCGAACAGGGTTCAGCATTCCGCCTGAACGTCATGGCCCAGGACAGCGAGGTTCCAGGCCGCAATGAAGTAAAAAACAAACGCTGGGGTGTTGCCCCTTCCCTGGCTTTTGGCCTGAAGTCGCCAACCCGTTTCTACATCAACTACCTGCATGTACAGCAGGACAATGTCCCTGATGGCGGCGTACCGACCCTGGGCTTGCCAGGCTACAGCACACCCGATGTCAAACGCCCTTTCCTGGCGACAGCACCCAGGGTTGACTCCAGGAATTTCTATGGCTCTGCTACCGACTTTGATAAAGTCACAGCAGACATGCTGACCGGTCGCGTCGAACACGACTTCAATGACAAGGTAAAACTGATCAATACAGCCCGCTTTGGCAAAACCACTCAGCATTATCTGCTGACTTCCTTCATGGGTACAGCTGCCAATCTGGTCACACCATCTGCCACCGACCTGTCCACCTGGACACTGGCGCGCGGCACACGTACGCTGAAAGACCAGGAAAACGAAATCCTGACCAACCAGACCAACCTGGTTGCCGACCTCGAACTGGCGGGCCTCAAACATAGTCTGCTTGGCGGCGTAGAACTGACCAGCGAAAAACAAAACACCTGGGGCAATGACAATCTGGGGACTCTACCCGTAGCCAATTTCTACAATCCCAACCCAAGGGACACAATTACCGGCCTGAACCCTACCCGCAACGGCGTATTCTCACGCGGTTCGACCAGCACAGTCAGCGCCTACGCATTTGACACCATCAAGTTCAGCCCTGAATGGCAAGCCAATGCCGGTGTGCGCATTGATCACTACAGCACAGACTATTCAGCGGCCAGTCTGTCCACCGCCACCAGCAATCCGACTTTGCCGGTAGGCACACTGGTACCGACCAATCTGAACATGGCCGGCAATCTGGTCAATGTCAAGCTTGGCGCCTTGTACAAACCCACAAAGGACAGCAGCATCTATGCATCTTACTCTACGTCCAAGCAACCACCTGGCGGCTCCAACTTTGCCTTGAGCACATCAGCCAACAGCGCAGCCAATCCCAAGTTTGATCCGCAGGATACCAAAAACATGGAAATAGGCACGAAATGGGATTTGCTGGAACAAAAGCTGTCCTTTACAGCCGCCATCTATCGTACGGAAGTGTCCAATGAAGTTGTACAAAACCTGACAGATCTGTTGTACTACCAGACTGGCAAGAAACGTGTACAAGGTGTGGAACTGGGCGTGACAGGTGCCATCAACCGCAACTGGCTGGTCAGCGCAGGCTATGCAAGAATGGATACCAGCGTAGAAAGCGGCCCGGTAGTCACCGCCAGCGGCATCAACAACCTGTCTTACACACCAAAACAAAGCTTCACTGGCTGGACGTCTTATCAATTGCCTATGGGCCTGAAAATCGGTGGTGGCGCACGTTTTGTTGATGCGTTATTGCGAGGAACTGATGGTGCAATAGGCACACCTGCAAAAACAGAGGCATATTGGGTATTTGATGCCATGGCCAGCTATGCAGTCAGCAAAAACCTGGACCTGCAATTGAATATCAATAATATTGCCGATAAAAACTATGTTGCCGCCATCAACAAGAGTGGCTATCGTTATACTCCGGGTACTCCACGTACAGTCAGCCTGACCGCCAATGTCAAGTTCTAGCACGCTGGTGCAGTAAACAGATTCAAACGCCCCTCCCCATGAAGGAGGGTTTTTTTTGTTGGAGCAGTAAACCATGATGCTACATATACCAGAAGTACTCAGCCGTGAGCAGATTCGTGAAATACGTCGGCGACTTGACGAAGCCAACTGGGTCGACGGCAAACAGACTGTTGGCGCTCAGGGCGCACAGGTCAAGCGCAACCGCCAGCTACCTGAGCATTCCCCCCTGGCGCAAGAACTGGGGCAGATCGTTCTGGCGGCACTGAAGAACAATCCCCTGTTTTTTGCTGCCGCCCTGCCCATGCGCATCGTGCCGCCCTTGTTCAATTCCTATGCCGGTGGGGAGCATTATGGCCTGCATGTGGACGGCTCCGTGCGCAATGTCGCCAACACTGATTGCCGCTTGCGCACCGATGTATCCTCCACCCTTTTCTTGTGTGAGCCGGAAGAATATGAAGGCGGCGAACTAGAGGTGGTTGATACCTATGGTACCCATGAAGTCAAATTGCCTGCCGGCGACCTGATACTCTACCCATCCACCAGCCTGCACCAGGTCTTGCCTGTCACTGAGGGCGAACGGGTATGCTCCTTCTTCTGGACGCAAAGCATGATACGCGACGACGCCCGCCGCTCCATGCTGTTTGAAATGGATCAGAACATTACCCGCCTGCGCAGCCAGCTTGGCGACAGCCCGGAAGTGCTCGGCTTGACTGGTCAGTACCATAATCTTCTGAGGATGTGGGCAGAGACCTGAGTTTTTTCGATCGCGGGCACAGGCAATTCCGGCAAATACACGAAACGCCAATTACCTCTACAATGAAATCCCTGGCTGATTTTACTCTTGCAAAATCAGCATGTACTTTTCACTGCAGATACATGACCCCTACCGCCCCGACATCCACGGAAAATACCAGCACCCCTGCGCTCGCCCTGCCATTGTTATCGCTGGCAGCATTTGGCAGCGGTATATCGCTGCGTGTAATGGACCCTTTATTACCACTGTTAAGCAAAGACTTCGGCGTATCACTTGGTGATGCATCACTGGTGGTAACCGTATTTTCGATTGCTTATGGGCTGTCGCAACTGTTCTTTGGCCCTCTGGGCGATCGCTACGGTAAATATTTTGTCATCGCGTGCGCAGCGATAGCCTGCTCCCTCACCTCCGGCTTATGCGCCCTGGCCGGGA
Organism: Undibacterium paludis; assembly: GCF_022568815.1. GTDB lineage: Bacteria > Pseudomonadota > Gammaproteobacteria > Burkholderiales > Burkholderiaceae_D > Undibacterium. The sequence continues at coordinate 152,493 of NZ_JAKZHX010000003.1, forward strand.
ATTTTCATGCCTTGCTGTTTGCGCGTTTTATTGCTGGCACCACGGCTGCTGCCATCATCCCCCTGTCGATGGCCTGGATAGGTGATGTGGTTGCTTACGACAAACGGCAACCCATACTCGCACGCTTTCTGATAGGACAAATTCTTGGACTGGCTGCCGGTGTGTTTGCAGGTGGCATGGCTGCCGATGCCGCGCAATGGCGGCTGCCATTCTTCTTCATATCGACGATTTTTATAGCGGTAGGCGGTGGCCTGCTGATATTGAACCGGCAATTGCCTGCCCATGCCAGGCTAACACGCACAGTCGAAGGTTCTGCCATATTGCACATGTTCGCCGAGTTCCGCCATATAGCCGCCCTGCCCTGGGCACGTCTCGTACTGCTGACAGTGTTCCTGGAAGGCGCATTTCTGTATGGACCTTTCGCCTTCATCGCCTCTCATCTGCACCATGTGCATGGCGTTTCGCTGACCACGGCTGGTTCCGTCATCATGCTATTTGGCCTTGGCGGTTTTGTCTTTGCGGTGGCATCGGCCAGGCTGGTGAGCCGGCTCGGTGAAACAGGCCTGTCGCTATGGGGTGGTGCCACCCTTGCAATTGCGCTGACTGCCATTGGCTTGTCAACTGGCTGGTGGTGGGCCATACCTGGCTGTTTCGCTGCAGGACTGGGATTCTATATGCTACACAATACCCTGCAAATCAATGCTACCCAGATGGCGCCTGAACGCCGTGGTGCAGCGGTATCCGCTTTTGCATCGTGCTTCTTTCTCGGCCAGTCGATAGGCGTCGGCATTGCAGGCCGGCTGATAGATCATTTGGGCAGTACACCCATCATGATCATAGGTGGTATAGGTGTGCTGGCGGTGAGCATGAATTTTTCCAGGCTACTGAGAGGCAAACAACTTCAAGCTGCTGCGGCTTAGAGCAAATGCTCCAGGTGTTTATTGTGACGAAGTAGAAAAACCCGGAGCATGACCAAAAACTATGTGTCTGCTTTCGAATCAGACGCATGCGTGCATGCGGTCCGCAATTCACATTACATCATCCCCGGCAGGAGCAGTCTTGATGCCGGCAATCATGGCACGCACCAGGTTTTCACGATGACGATAGCTGGTCATGATGACACCCAGCAAATGCAGGGCAACCAATCCAACCATCGACCACGACAGCGCGATATGCAGGTCCGCAAGCCAGTCATGGCCCCATAACAAGTCCGTCGTGAATAAATAACCGGTCAGGCTGGTCAAGGCTACGCACGACAGCAAGACAACCACCATCCAGCCGCCAAGGAGGTTGTGGCCTATGTAGCGTGCCTCGTGCCGATCAGACATCTGTCGCGCATAGCGCAAGGTCTGTACCGGACTGCACAAACTGGGTAAAGCGGGCGTAGTAATCACCGCGCAAGCCCCAGAAGGTTCGCATCACTTCGATAGTACCTATCGCATACCCGAATTAAACTTGCAACAACGAACATAAAGCCATCTACCATCGCCGACTACGCAATCGATATCAGTTACGGGCATTTTTTGGGGGAGAGGTTCTGACCGGAACCGGGTTGCGACATGGTGTCAGGCCCAACAAAGTCGGACTTGCGATAGGACAAATGATGGGTGAAGCCAAGTATTTGAAAGATATCAGACCCGCGGCTTACGAAGGGAGAGAGATTGATTTTTTAAGCTGGTGACCAGGCAAACAGTAATGCTAAAGATCCATATAAGCCATACCACCCGCATTGCTGATGTTGAGTCTGTCTTCCAGCAGCTTTTTGTCATTACCCTGGAACTCAAGAAACTCCAGGCCAATACGAAACAATTGCTGGGACAGAATGGTGTAATTCATGCGGCAACTGATCTCCAGTGTTTTGGGCCTGGTGCCCGCATTCAATGGCGGCAGGATCAGCAACAAAATCACCTTGCCCTCATAGAAGATATTGTAGTCGCAATGTATGCTGAGTCCGCTCAGGGAAATCTCATTGACGCGCCCATGAAAAGTCTTCTTGCCCGAACCGCCTTCATAGACAATCGCCATCCGCCACTTGACCAGGTAACGCCGGTGCAAACGACGGTTGGGCACCACATTTTTGGGATTAAAAACACTCTTTACCGGTAACGTAGCAGCAGGAGGCTCAGCGGTAGCAAGTTCTGGCACAAATGCAGGTGTCAGCGCAGTCAAAGGCACTTCTGCCTTGTCAGGTTCGGGCACTGATGTCGCGTCCGCCACCAGCTCCACAATGACACCATTCTTTCTGGATGTAACCATTACGCGAATGCCCCGGATTAGTTCTTCAAGTGTCGCATGACCATGAAATCCATTCATGGCATATCAAATACCGCTACTTTATTTGCAAGCGATGGAATGCCAAACATGTAGCACAATAATACCGTAAATTCACGAACTGACATTACACAAGAAAATCAGACACGACTTCAATCCTTCATTCGTCGGCCAATTCTCTCCCAGCGAACGCCCCCTTCCCCAAAGGAGAAATAGATGAATTCCACACTCCCATATAAATACTTTGCTGGTATGGAACCCCAATAACGGCTATCTGCACTATTGTCTCGATTGTCTCCGAGGAGAAAATATGAATCTGTCCCCACCTCAAATTCTGAGGTAGTTTGGTGCAGACCCGTGTTATTTTTCTGCTCTATGTACGAATCGGGGACTAAGATTCCGTTTGCAAATACACGGCCATCACGAAACGTGATCTTTTCTCCAGGTAAGCCTATGACACGCTGAACATACTTGATGTCCGATTGCCTGGGGTCGCGGAACACGACCACTTCTCCACGTCGCGGCACCCGGTGGGAAAATGCCTGAGTATTGGAAATAAAATCATCGCCAACCAGGAGCGTCGCCTCCATCGATGCCGAGGGCATCCTAAATACATCGTAACCAAAAAGAACGCCCCGAAAGGCAGTGACGAGAGTGAGTGATACACCAACTATTATCGTAAATCCAATGTAGATATATCCCCGCTGAAATGGTCCCAGCTTAATCGATTTCTGTTTCCTTGCGATAAGGTATGCCCAGGCCGCCATACCGAGCCAACCACCAACAAAAACCACCGACACGACCAGGAATCCCTTCGGAGAGAGAATCCATCCTGACCTGCCCCCAAGAAAAAAAACGACCGGCATGAATGCTATCGCAGCGATCGCAAGTGCGATGCGGTTAAGATATAGAAACCCCAGTCCAGGGGAAAGCAAATTTAAAAATGCGGAGAATAAGGGGCTTCGTTTCTTTTCGACTTGCATGAGGAGATTTCTGGTGCGATTCTAAACGCAAGCGATTATTGAGTGTAATTATTCAAACGTCAAGTAATGCATCACAAGCCCAACCGAAGCAGGAAATTACTATCACCCCAAACTTTTAACAACTTTAATAAATTAGCAATTAAATATGACGTAAGCAGAGCTCAAATCGTTGAAGTCCGCATTCGATGTAAAATAGAGCGAAGCACCTATCTGTGAGAAAAAATGAGAATAATGAAATTGGAATGGCATGCCAGGAAGTACAGATAAAGAAAAAGCCCCTGAGTTAACTCAAGGGCTTTTCATATTCTGGCGGAGAGGGGGGGATTCGAACCCCCGATAGGTTTGACCCTACGCCTGATTTCGAGTCAGGTACATTCAACCACTCTGCCACCTCTCCGGCTTTGGTTGTTCGTTGTGATAACGAAGCCTACGATTATAGCAAAGAACTTGTCCAAAGCAAAATTGTGGCTGCTATTTCACCCCGGACTGGCTTCTTGCATATTTTTTCCATATCGCAAGACGACATGAAGATGTCATAAAGCAAGATTATATTCAGTTGCCATACGGTAGATTCGACGATTTTGCGTCTGCTGCAACAAGGTTTTTTATATTTCAAGCAAGGCTGGTTGTCATGGAAAGTTGTTTAGCAGAGGATACAATGGATTACCTGTCTCAGCAGAATCTGGTGTCACCTCAGGATATCAACATTCTGGGTGCACAGACTGATGCCATGATGCAGACGCAATTACAGCGCATTATTGATCAGCGCCTGCTGACTGCGCGTTTCCAGCCCATAGTGGAAATGCAGAATGGCGACATCCTTGGCTATGAGGGTCTGATACGCGGGCCTTCGGACAGTCCTTTGCATTCGCCGGTCAATCTGTTTAAGGCAGCCTGGGAAAATAATCTGACTGTCACTGTCGAGCATTTATGCCGTCGCGTGGTGCTGGAGCAGTTTGCGGCACAAAAACTGCCCGGTAAATTATTCCTGAACGTCAGCCCTGAATGCCTGCTGCAGCGCGATGTACGCTATGGTGAAACACTCGACTACATCCATGAACTGGGCATCAACCCGCAAAGGGTGATCATAGAATTGACTGAATACCAGCCTACGCATGACTACGCCTTGTTATGTGAAGCAGTCATTCATTATCGCGAAATGGGATTTGAGATTGCGATTGACGATCTTGGCGAAGGTTTTTCCAGCCTGCGCCTGTGGTCAGAATTAAAGCCTGAATATGTCAAGATAGACATGCATTTTATCCAGGGTATAGACCATGACCCTGTCAAGGCGCAGTTTGTCAGGTCTATACAAAGCATCGCCGAAAAGTCTGGCACACGCGTGATTGCCGAAGGCATAGAAACGCAGACAGAATTGCTGGCCGTGCGCGACCTTGGTGTAGCCTGCGGGCAGGGTTATCACATTGCTCGCCCCCACCCTGCCCCGGCGCGTGCCGTTTCTGCTGAAGTGGCCCGCATTTTGACACCCAATCAATTTCAGGCGGCAAAGCGGGGGTCTTCGGGCTTTGAGCAAACAGTCACTGTTGAGAAGATACTGAAGACCCCGCCGACGATCTCTTCAAAAATGCTGAACAACCAGGTTGACGACATTTTTTTGCAAAATCCCAAGCTGCAGATTATCCCGGTTGTTGATGACGGCATACCGGTAGGCCTGATCAATCGCTATCACATGATAGATCGCTTCGCCCGCCCCTATCAGCGTGAACTGTATGGCAAAAAACCATGCAAGGTGTTCATGGAGCCGCACCCTGTCATCGTCGATAAAAATACCAGCATGCAGGATGTCAGCCACATCATCGTCGAAGCCAATCCTGAACATCTGATCAACGGCATCATCATCACTGACCAGGGGCGTTATATCGGCCTGGGCACCGGCCCTGACCTGATGCGCGAGATCACGCAAATGCAGATCAACGCGGCCCGCTATGCCAATCCGCTGACACAACTGCCTGGCAATGTGCCCATCAATGAGCACATAGATCGCTTGCTGCAAAAAGACCTGGCTTTCAGCGCCTGCTATTGCGACCTCGATCACTTCAAGCCATTCAATGACGTCTATGGCTACCGGCGTGGCGACGACATCATACAGATGACCAGTGAAGTGCTGAAACAGCATTGCGACCCGCAACTGGACTTCATCGGCCACATCGGCGGCGACGACTTCATCATTCTGTTCCGCAGTGAAGACTGGGAAGTGCGCTGCCAGGCCATACTGGCCAGCTTTGCGGCAGCAATCTACGATTTTTACAGCAATGAAGACCGTGAAAGGGGCGGATATTTAAGTGAAGACAGGCAAGGCAAGAAAGTATTCTATCCCCTGGTGAGCCTGTCCCTGGGCGTGGTGAAATCGCGCGCCAATCGCTACTATTCACACCATCAGATATCCATTGCTGCATCAGACGCCAAAAAGCAGGCAAAGAAAATACATGGCAACAGCCTGTTCGTGGATAGGCGCTCTGAAGCAGATTTGTTGGTGAGTCAGGTTTCGTGATTCAAAGGTTTTGCACACTCAGAAAACAAAAAAAACCGTGTCATCTTGCGATGCACGGTCTTTTTGTGGCGAACCAGGATCAGGCTGTGGGCAACAGCACTTCCATCCCCCCCATATACGGACGCAAGGCAGTCGGGATGACAACTGAACCATCAGCCTGCTGGTAATTTTCCAATACAGCCACCAGGGTACGACCAACTGCCAGTGCAGAACCGTTCAAGGTATGCACAGGTTCAGGCTTACCCTGGGCATTGCGGAAGCGAGCCTGCATGCGACGCGCCTGGAAATCCCACATATTCGACACCGAAGAAATTTCACGGTAAGTATTTTGTGCCGGCAGCCATACTTCCAGATCGAAAGTCTTGCAGGCGCCAAAGCCCATGTCGCCGGTACACAGACTCATCACACGGTAAGGCAATTCGAGTTTTTTCAATACAGCTTCTGCATGTCCGACCATTTCATCCAGGGCTTCCATCGATTTCTCAGGATGGACAATCTGCACCATTTCGACTTTATCGAACTGATGCTGACGTATCATGCCACGGGTATCGCGACCTGCACTGCCGGCTTCAGAACGGAAGCACGGAGTATGCGCCGTCATCTTGATTGGCAGAGCATCCGCAGCCACGATCTCGTCACGTACGGTATTGGTCAGTGATACTTCTGAAGTCGGGATCAGGTAAAACATCTCGCCTGCACCGTCCTGTCCGCCTTTTTTCACTGCAAACAGGTCTTCTTCAAACTTGGGCAACTGACCGGTGCCACGCATGGAATCAGCATTGACCATGTAGGGGGTGTACATCTCGGTATAACCGTGTTCCAGCGTCTGCATGTCGAGCATGAATTGCGCCAGTGCACGATGCAAACGCGCCATACCGCCCTTCATGACAGAGAAACGCGAACCTGTCAGTTTGACCGCTGTTTCAAAATCCAGGCCCAGGGCAGAGCCGATATCCACGTGGTCCTTGACTTCAAAATCAAAGTTGCGCGGTGTACCGACTTTACGCACTTCCACATTACCGGTTTCGTCTTCACCGACTGCAACGGACTCATGCGGCAGGTTCGGAATAGTCTGTAGCAAACTGTTCATCCGGGTTTGCACATCTGCCAGGTGTACTTCGGAAGCTTTCAGTTCTTCCGGAATGCTGGCCACTTCAGCCATCAATACAGATGCATCCTCCCCTTTACTCTTGAGATTACCAATTTGTTTGGACAAGGTATTGCGCTTGCCCTGCAATTCTTCAGTACGCGACTGGATTAGTTTGCGCTCTGCTTCGAGTGCATTGAAGGCTTCCACATCGAGCTGGAATTTACGGGTGGCCAGACGGGCCGCCACATTGGCGATGTCTTTGCGCAGGAGTTGAATATCTATCATGATTAATTGCGGTGAACTAAACGAATTGACTATTGTAACAAGGGACGGGGAAATTCCCTATTTTTCGCTTGCCGGGAAGCCCGTCGCCTCTATAAACACAGGTTTACATGATTATTTAATAACGCACCTGGGTACGGTAAACCAGTTTTGTATTACCTTCTGCCGGAACGCTGACTTTCCAGACCGCTGTATTGCTGGCACTCTTGACATAAGGATGGCTGCTATTGAGTATTTGCCAGTCGCCTGGCACGGGTTCTTGCACGGTGACCACTACCGCTTCTTTCTTGGCGTTTTTCAACACGATTTCAAACGCTGCTTCAAATACATTATTGTACTTGCCAACCCCTGGCAGTTTTTTAAAGTCAGTCTGCTTTTTGTCAGCAGTGACGTCGAAAGCATCTCCCAGCTTGAGCCTGACTTTTTCATTCTTTGGTGTGTGATCGACATTATCTTCACCAATGAACTGGGCATTGCCTGCACTGTCCTTTTTATAGACACGAATGACACCTTTAGGTAAAGGCATACCCAAATGCGAGGCTTCTTTGTTGTCGAACTCGACAAAGACGCCTATTTTCATTTTCTGACCCAGATCACCATAGCTGCTCTGGTAGTAGTAGTCGTTGCCAGTCAACAGCAATTCCTTGCGTGCAGGCACGCCTGCTGCAGTCAGTAGAGCTACTTGCTTGGTCTGGTTTTCTGCAATGGTCGTTGGCCTGTCCAGGGTGTACAGATGGTACTCAAACAAGGACTCTTCAGCCATTGCTTCTTTTCTCAACATGGCTTTTGGTGCAGCCATGATAGCGCTGCCTGTAATCTCAACCCTTTGCTTGACCAGGTTGACATCGCCCGCCACCAGTTGCAATTTGGCGTTACGGTAAGTGCTGCCACTGGTATTGCCCAGAGTAACCCAGCCGGAAATATCGAGCTTGTCGTCAGCACCGTTCAGTTCCACAACATAATCGGCTTTCCATGACAGGCCGGCCGTCAGGTAACTAAGTTCCACGTCTTGCTGTTGCGCGCCATTATTGTCGAGAGACATCACCAGGGTCGGGCGGTCGCGCAAATTTGCCGGCACATCAGGGTAAATGATGCGACCTGGAAGGCCGGTTTCTATGCGATCACCTATTTTCAGGACCACGCCATTATTGGCAGACAAGACCTGTGCAGACTCGGTGGTTTCGGCACCGGTTGCGGTATTGGTACGGATGATGCTGACATTGCGTCCCACATATTTTTCCAGCAGTTTTTGTGGTGTCAGCAAATCAAAATTGAAATTTTGTTCGACAACGGACAGACCACCTGGCGAAGTCAGGCTGCGCAGCAAAGCTGTTTCTGGCCGCATCTTGGCGCTGACATCACGAAAAGCCAGTGCGACCGGGCCATGCTTCAGTTGCAGTTTCCGCTGGTCCTTGACCAGGGCAAGATTTTCATTATAGATAGTGACGGCGACTTCTTTCTGGTCACCCAACGTGCTGCGTTGCTCCTCGGTTTGCGCATGGGCGCTGGAGACCAGAGCCAATAACAATAAGCTTGCTACGAGTGGTGTATGCATGACAAATCCTCAATAAAGATGAAGAAAAATGCCGCTGGCGCCTGTACCGCCAACAACACCTTCTTGTTACAACAAGTTTAACAGTAGCATTTTAACAGCAGCTTATTTTGCCTGCTCGTCCAAGCTGCGCAAGCTGACCAGCTTTTCCGCAATTTTTATTTCCAGGCCGCGTGGTACGGGTGATATCAGGACTTCGCTTCCAAGTCCTCAGGCAGATAGGTTTCACCCGCCGGGCCATATGCTTTTCTAGTGTCCCGAGTTAGAAATTCGTGGAATAACAAATCTGGCGAAATCGGTACGAGACAAGGAGCAAATGCTCGCAAGGCTAGAGCCTTGCGAGCATTTGCGACGCAGTATCGTGTCGATTGTCGTCGAATTTGTTCAACAAATTAATAACTCAGGACACTAGTGGCCCTTGCACGAAATTCTGCAAGAAATTGTAGGGCGACCTTGATGCCAAATGCACGTTCTATTCATCGAGGTCGTCCAAGCGAGGTCGAAAGCCACGCGCCATTGAGCTTGCCGCCCATGGCGGCATGCACAGTCTCCTTGATGGAGTGAGCAATTTCGTCTTCGCTGCGCCCTCCATTGATTGCAAAGCGGTTTTCGAAAACGAAGTGCGGAACCGAGCGAACGCCTGCCACAGTGGAGTTCACCGCCTCTTGCTCAATCCGCTTGTGTTGGGAGAAATCGAGTGCGATTGCGCGGGCCTCATCCCTGCCGAATTCATGGACAGCAGCAACATCAGCCAACACGTCCACATCAGCGATGTTTCTCGCAGCAATGAAATAAGCGTCCGTGATGGCCACGGCAAGTTGGTGCTGCGTACCGTATTCTCTGGCTGCCAGGATGATGGCGTGCGCAGCCTGTGTTGGGTAAGCGTAGAGCTGGCGACCAAGATCCAGATCGAAGCCGGATGCGCGGGCCTCAGCTTCAGGGCGAGCAAATGCTGACTTCGGATCTGTCACGCCATATCGCGCACGTAGCAGATCGGGGATGTAGAGTCCGGCCGCCGGCGCGTCTGGCAACAAAAGAACTGGATGATGATGGATGTCCGCGACCAGCTCAGGGAAGCGTTCCTGAAGAACCTTGTCGAGCCGGTGCTGGCCCACGAAACACCAGGGGCAGGTGATCTCAGTATAGAGGTCGATTCGCAACATGGTTCCAGTCTCCTGCTTTAGCGATTAGCGATACCCGGCGCAGCACGCACGAACGCCTTATCCGTGACCTGGCCTACTAGAAACTTCGCCAGATCGCCTCTGGACAGCTTCATGCTGAGCTTGGTCCGCCCGTACCAGCCCACGTCAACCTTGCCATTTGCAGGACCATCCTTGAGGTTCGGAATCCTCACTAATGTCCAGTCGAGACCGGAATTGGCGATGAGTTCACCAGTCGCCTTGATGTCGTCATATGCCTTGCGCACGATCACCTTGAACAACAACACAAACGCATGCGCCTTGAGAGCGAACCCATCCTTGGAATCGCGATATGCGGCAGTGGAAATCTGGATGAGGCGACGTACGCCCACTTGCTTCATCGCGGAGATGATGTTGGACAGACCATGCATGACCGGTCTATCCCCCTGGACCTTCAGGCTGTTGGGGCCTAGTGCGCTGATTACTGCATCGGCGCCGCGAACGCACTTCGCAATCGCTTCACGGTCCTGCAGGTCACCAACGACGATTTCGACCTTTCCCGCTAACGCTTCAAGCTTCTTGGCATCGCGCGTATAGACCGACAGGCTGTAGCCCTGCTTAAGGGCTTCTTCGATGATGTGTTTTCCTGTCGGACCGGTCGCACCAAATAAAGAGAGTTTCATTTTTATCCCGGGTAAATAGAAGTTCTTTGCCCTTTCACGCAGAGGGCGCTTTCCATAGTCAGACAGTCGAAGGTTCGGTGGGCAGATCGAATTGAGGACCGATGAGCTTCTCGATTTCGCCCCATACCTACGCCGAAAAAGCGACGGTCTTCTTCATAGTGATGGTCATGCCACCTTCGCCAACAGGGCTTGCACTGCCCTTTCGGCATTGGCGATGGCGGCCTTTGCCGCATCCGGGCCGAACACAGTGCCTTCGACGCGCACCAGCTCAACGTCAGTCAAACCAATGAAACCGAGCAGGTGCAGGAGGTAGTTGGTGTGGAAATCGAACGGCGCCCAGACGCCTTCCGAGAACACACCGCCGGCGGCGGTGACGAGATAGACCTTCTTGCCGGTCAGCGCCCCCTTCGGCCCAGTGTCACCGTAGCCGAAAGTGACAGCAGGCCAAGTGACGTGATCAAACCAAGCCTTGAGTTGCGAGGACGGTCCGAAGTTGATCATTCCCGAGCCAAGCACGACTACGTCAGCGGCCTTTAACTCATCAACCAACTCTTGTGCGATCCCCACTGCCTCAGCCTGCTCGGGCGTCCGGATATCTGGCGCCGTGATGCGGCCATGGATGTAGGCCGAAGTAATGTGGGGGAGCGGATCTGCTGCGAGATCACGCACCGCCAGCGTACCGCCAGAGCGCACCTTGATGCCTTCGGCAATCTCGGTTGCGAAGCGTGAAGAAAGGCTGTCAGCCCCGCGTGGGCTTGAGGTAATCAGTAGGATGTGGCTCATAATGGCTCCTTAGTATAAAATAAGAACTAGGTAATCAAAAAATCCTAAATTACCAAACTATATGAAGGATGGTATAGTTCCTGTCGTTAATCCACAAGAAGGCACATGTATGTCACTGAGTCACATTGATCTACCTAAAGACATGCCCCACCCCGATGCTGAAGGCTGCCAGGCCACCCGCGAAATCCTGGATCGCATCGGTGACAAGTGGAGCCTTTACATCATCGCCACGCTGGCAAACGGAACGAGGCGTTTCAATGAGCTGAAACGGGGAATAGACGGCATTTCGCAACGCATGCTGACGCTGACGCTGCGCGGTCTGGAGCGTGATGGGCTGATTACCCGAACGATGTATCCAACAATTCCGCCGCGAGTTGACTACGAACTCACTGCATTGGGAATGACGCTGCTAGGGCCAGTAATGTCGCTGGTCAACTGGGCTAATACCAACAAGCTAGCCATATCCGAAGCACATAGGCGCTTTGACGAAGAGTCCGAACCAGAGCGAATCTCCGTACAGGGCGTTATCTATCAACGGCGGTGAGGTTGCCAACCTCGAGCAGCAGACATGCACTTTGGGTGAGTCGAACTTCGGCTTTGGGTCGGTTATGGTCGTTGGGCCTCTTTCGCGACCTCGTTCTCCGGTAGCGATTCGGCCAGCAACTTCTTCAGCCGGGTGTCCTCAGTCTCCAATTCCTTCAGACGTTTGGTATCTGACACGCTCATGCCGCCAAACTTACTGCGCCAGAGGTAGTAACTGGCTTTCGAGAATGTCTGCTTTCGGCACAACTCCGCAATCGGCAAACCGGCCTCCGCTTCCCGCAGAAAGCCAATGATCTGTTCTTCACCGAATCGCTTCTTCATGTCCAATCTCCCAGAGGGTGGGATTGGGCTCTAAAGTCAGGCGCTACTCAATTCCGGGGGGACGTCGCGCTTCTTCATCCCACTTCCGCAGGAGAGCGAGCTTTTCAGCAATCTTGGTTTCCAACCCTCTTGGCACTGGCTGATACCAAGCCGGTTCCGCAATGCCGTCAGGCAGGTAGGTTTCACCAGCGGCGTAAGCATTGGGTTCGTCATGGGCATATCGGTATTCATGCCCGTAGCCCAGTTCCTTCATCAACTTTGTTGGTGCATTCCGAAGATGAACAGGAACTTCTCTACTCTTATCCTGCTTCACGAAGGCTCTGGCCTGGTTGTAGGCGTTGTATCCAGCATTGCTCTTTGCGGCAACAGCCAGATAAATCACAGCCTGCCCAAGTGCTAGCTCACCTTCAGGACTTCCCAACCGTTCAAAGGTCAGTGCTGCATCATTAGCTATCTGCATGGCTCTTGGATCAGCAAGCCCTATGTCTTCCCAAGCCATACGAACAATTCGCCGTGCCAGATAGCGAGGGTCAGCACCACCGTCCAACATGCGCGTCAGCCAGTAGAGGGCAGCATCTGGGTGCGAACCACGAACCGACTTATGCAGGGCTGAAATCTGGTCATAGAAGTTGTCCCCGCCCTTGTCAAAACGCCTTGCATTAAGGGACAAGGCATTCTGTATGAAGACAGCATCAACCCTCTGTACGCCAGCAGCACCAGCAGCCGTCTTGCACTGCTCCAGCAGGTTCAGGAACCGTCTTGCATCACCGTCTGCATAGCCAATGATGGTATCCCGCGCCAGATCGTCAAACTCCAGCTCTCCAAGGGCCTTCTCTTGAGCCCGTTGAAGCAGTTGCTTCAGTTCTTCATCCGTCAGCGACTTCAACACATAGACCTGAGCCCGCGACAGCAAAGCCGAATTCACCTCAAAGGAAGGATTCTCTGTGGTGGCCCCAATGAAGGTGAACAGTCCTGATTCCACATGAGGCAACAAAGCATCTTGCTGAGACTTGTTGAACCTGTGAATTTCGTCTACGAACAAGATGGTGTTCTTGCCCTGAGCAAGATACTGCCTCGCTTGTTCCATTGCTTCCCTGATGTCTTTGACACCGGAGAGAACGGCAGACAAGGCGATGAACTCGCACTTGAAGGCCGTGGCTGTGAGCCGTGCCAAGGTCGTTTTACCGACGCCCGGCGGCCCCCAGAAGATCATGGAGTGCGGCTTGCCTGACTGGAAGGCCAGTCTGAGAGGCTTACCTTCACCCAGCAAGTGCGACTGCCCAATGACCTCGTCCAAGGTCTTGGGGCGCAGGGCTTCAGCAAGTGGTGCGGCAGGTTCTTGTGTGAACAGATCAGGCATGGTTTGCCCCCACAGAACAATGGGGGAGCCTAAAAATCTGCACAATAAGTCTTGTAAGCCATTGATTTATATATGACTTGACAGCTTTGTCGAAGCGATGCACCTCATCAACAAACAATATGGTCCGTCTATGCAAAGTTGCCTGCAAAATCTGCGCACGCTCTACCGCTTCGCGTATATCCTTGATGCCCGACAGGACTGCTGACAAGGCGATGAATTCGCAATGAAACGTATCGGCCATCAACCGGGCCAGCGTGGCTTTACCCACACCTGGCGTCCCCCACAGGATCATGGAATGCGGTTCACCTGACTGGAAAGCCACGCGCAAAGGCTTGCCTTCACCCAGTATATGCTGCTGGCCGATGACGTCATCAAGAGTTGCCGGGCGCATGCGCTCCGCCAGGGGGGCAGGTTTCTTGCGCGTTTGATTCTGTACCATACTCATTTGCTACTGGCGAAAAACATCGGCACCGGCAGGTACGACAAACTTGAATTGTTCAGGCTTCAAAGCAGGATTTTTTTCCAGGTTCTTCAGTGTCAGTATGGAAAACTGTCCAAAACTGTCGCGCAACTCCAAAGCAACCGGCACGCCATCTTTCATGCCTATGCCTATGGTTTCAAACTGGGCGTCCTTGGTTTTTGGCGTGGCTTCCAGCCATTCCATGCCCTGCTTGTTACCAACTTCCTTGAAGCTGAAATTTTTATCGAGGTCTGCCGAACCGGCGCTGCCAAACAAAATGGCAGCGGGGCTGGAGCCCAAGGCATTACCCAGGGCGCGTATGGTGACCTGGTTCAGGTCTTTATCAAAGATATACAGTTTATCGCCATCAGCCTGCAAGATTTGCTCATAAGGCTTGGTGTAGGCCCAGACAAACTTGCCAGGGCGGGCAAAGATGAAATTGCCTGTTGCTGTCTTGCTGACCTTGCCATCGGCCTTGACTTGCTGCTGGGTAAATTCACCTTTGGCGCTTTTATTATTGGTGACAAAAGACTTGAACTGCTCAACAGCCGATGCCGACGCCAGTGCCGGCGTCATAGCCAGGGCAACTGCGCAGGCAGCCAGTCTTGCCAATATGGTGGATGGTTTCTTCACTGATTTTCCTATTCTGTCCTATTCGGTATTGCCGGCTGGCACCAGGATTTCACGGTTACCATTCGATTGCATGGTAGATACGACCCCGCTTTGTTCCATTTGTTCCAGCAAACGGGCGGCGCGATTGTAACCGATGCGCAAATGTCTTTGTACCAGCGAAATCGAAGCACGCCGATTCTTGAGCACCACGGCAACAGCCTGGTCATACAAGGCGTCAGACTCACCACCACCGGCGCCTGCCGCTTCGCCACCGGCATCACTGCCCTCTTCCAGCGTACCGCCTTCGAGTATGCCTTCTATGTAATTTGGCTCACCCTGGGCTTTCAAGTGCTCGACCACCCGGTGCACTTCTTCGTCTGACACGAAGGCGCCGTGGACACGAATAGGCAAACCCGTACCTGGAGGCATGTACAACATATCACCCATACCAAGCAAGGCTTCAGCACCCATCTGGTCAAGAATGGTGCGCGAATCTATCTTGCTGCTTACCTGGAAAGCAATACGGGTAGGAATATTCGCCTTGATCAGGCCGGTAATCACATCCACCGAAGGTCTTTGTGTCGCCAGGATCAGATGCAAGCCTGCTGCACGTGCTTTTTGGGCAATACGGGCAATCAGCTCTTCCACCTTCTTGCCGACAACCATCATCAGGTCAGCCAGTTCGTCGATGATGATGACGATGGTCGGCAGTTTTTCCAGAGGCTCGGGCGCATCTGGCGTCAGGCTGAAAGGATTCGGGATATGCGTTTCTTTCTTGGCTGCTTCGGCAATCTTTAGGTTGTAACCAGCCAGGTTACGCACACCAAGCTTGGACATCAACTTGTAGCGGCGCTCCATCTCTGCCACTGCCCAGTTCAGGGCATGGCCGGCCTGGCGCATGTCAGTGACCACCGGGGCCAGCAAATGCGGTATGCCTTCATACACGGACATTTCCAGCATCTTCGGATCGATCAGGATCATGCGCACATCATTCGGGTCAGACTTGTACAGCAAAGACAGAATGGTCGCGTTGATACCGACAGACTTACCAGAACCTGTCGTACCGGCGACCAGCAAGTGCGGCATCTTGGCCAGGTCAGCACAGACAGGATGGCCCGCAATATCCTTACCCAAGGCCACAGTCAGGCTGGACGAACTGTCGTTATAGACTTTGGAGCCAAGTATCTCGGTCAAACGCACAATCTGGCGTTTGGGATTGGGCAATTCCAGTCCCATGTAGTTCTTGCCAGGGATGGTTTCGACCACGCGTATCGACGTCAGTGATAATGAGCGCGCCAGATCACGAGCCAGATTGACAATCTGGCTGCCCTTGACGCCGGTAGCCGGTTCGATTTCATAGCGGGTAACGACAGGACCTGGGTAAGCTGCCACCACCTTGGCCTCCACCCCAAAATCAGAGAGTTTCTTTTCTATCAGGCGACTGGTAAATTCCAGGGTCTGTACACTGACAGATTCCTGCACCGGCGGCGGCTCATCCAGCAGAGACAAAGGTGGCAAATTGGTGTCTGGCAGTTCATTAAACAGTGAAACCTGCTTCTCTTTTTCCACCCGTTCAGAACGCTGTACTGCAACCACTTGTGGCTCTATTCTGATCGGCGGCGCTTCGACTATCTTGGCCCTCTCCTGAACGACGACCTCTTCGCGCTTGACTGCGGCGGTCTGGCCGACGCGCCTGTCCTCAGCATCAGCATGCTTGTTTTGCACAAAAACAAAAGCCAGCTCTATGCCAGCACCGATACGCTCGGCAATGGTCAGCCAGGACACGCTAAAGTACAGGCTGATACCAATTGCTATCATCAACAGCAAAGCCAGGGTTGCACCAGTAAAGCCCAATGCCGAATAGCTCAGATTGCCTATCAGCTCACCCAATACACCACCGGGCGCTAGCGGCAAAGCCACTTTGATGCTATACATGCGCAAATATTCCAGCCCCATGCTACCGGCCAGCAACAGACCAAAACCGATGTTTTGCACAAGAATTTCTGGAAAACCAAGATCAGCTTCAGGCTCGGGATTGATTTTCATCCGCTGCGCCAGATTGCTATATGAACGCCAGACCTGCCGGCATGCGGCGACACACCACCACCAGGCCGAGACACCGAACACATAAAACATTACATCAGACAGCCAGGCGCCAAATTTGCCAGCGATATTGTGCACCCTGGGAATATCGATAGAGCGGGACCAGCCCGGGTCCTGCGTGGAATAAGTCGCCAGTATCAATACCAGGCAGACACAGAGAGCCGCCAGGGCGATCCATTTTGCCTCCATGATCAAGACAAGGAAACGATTTGGCGGGGCCGCAGGAACTGCAGTTTTATTGCTTCGTGTATAAGCTTCGTTACTAGTAGTCATAAAACAGGGAAAAACCTCATCCAGGCAGCCATCGAAAGCTGACAAGATAGCATGATAGCGTGTACGCGCCAAACAAGTGCACTGTAACAATTGAAACTGAAGCCTTGCAATTGGTCGCCGTGACCTGACGCTTGCTATGAGGATAGTCTATAATTTGGTCTTATCTCAGAATAGCGATGCAAAATAAGCAAAAAACTTGAAATTTGCATGAAAAACGCCATCTGCACGCTATCAACAGGCTTTTTTCAGCCTCTCGATCAACTTTTTTGTCAGGTCTGTCATGTCCACACCCAAACACGCTAAAGTCTTAATTCTCGGTTCTGGTCCCGCAGGTTATTCGGCTGCCATCTATGCCGCCCGCGCCAACCTCAACCCCGTACTGATCACCGGCGTGGAACAGGGCGGCCAGCTGATGACCACCACCGATGTCGAAAACTGGCCTGCCGACCCCATGGGCGTGCAAGGCCCGGAACTGATGCAGCGTTTTTTGCAACATGCAGAACGTTTCAATACTGAAATCATCTTTGATTATATCCACACTGCCAAGCTTGATGAAAAACCCATACGCCTGATCGGCGACCAGGCGCAATACACCTGTGATTCCCTGATCATTGCGACCGGCGCCTCAGCGCAATACCTGGGTCTGCCATCTGAACAGGCCTTCATGGGCAAAGGGGTGTCTGCCTGCGCCACCTGTGACGGTTTCTTTTATCGCGGCAAAGAGGTGGCCGTGGTCGGCGGCGGCAACACTGCTGTCGAAGAAGCGCTCTACCTGTCGAATATCGCCAGCAAGGTCACCGTCATCCACAGGCGTGACAAATTCCGTGCAGAAGCGATCCTGATCGACAGGCTGATGGCCAAGGTGGCCGAGGGCAAGATCGACGTCAAATGGAACCACACCCTTGATGAAGTTGTAGGCGATGACAGCGGTGTGACCGGCATCCGGATCAAGGCTACCGATGGCGCCATCACCGCCGTACCTTTGCATGGCGTCTTCATCGCCATTGGTCACAAGCCCAATACCAGCCTCTTTGAAGGCCAACTGGACATGCACAATGGCTATATCAAGACACGTACCGGTACCGAAGGCATGGCGACCGCCACCAATGTACCAGGCGTGTTTGCTGCCGGTGATGTACAGGATCATGTGTATCGTCAGGCCATCACCAGTGCCGGCACAGGCTGTATGGCGGCGCTGGATGCACAGCGTTTTCTGGAAGAATAAACAGACTCAGGCAGTAAATCAGTGAAGAAAGTGCAGTATGTCGTCTTTTAAAAATCTTGCTGACTTGAAGTCCTTGAGTCAGCAATTAAAACAACAAGAAGAAAGCCGGCAACTTGCCGAAACCCAGCGTCTGGAACGCGAAAAAAAAGCCAGGGAAGAGGCGAATATTTTCCGTTCCAGCATAGGCAGTGTTGAGCCACTCAAGACAGCAGTCAAGCATCATCCGGTTCCTGCACGCCCGGAACCCCTGGCTTTCCAGCATCTGGCCGACGAGCAGGCAGCATTACAGGAATCGCTGTCGGATGAATTTGATGCCGACTCCTTGCTGGAAACGGATGAAAATCTCAGTTACACCAGACCCGGCGTAGGCCAGGATGTCGTCAGAAAATTACGCAAGGGGCACTGGGTGATACAGGCCCAGCTCGACTTGCATGGCTTGCGCCGTGATGAAGCCAGGGACAGTCTCGGTGAATTCTTGCGCAAATGCATGCGCAATGGCACACGCTGTGTACGCATCATCCACGGCAAAGGTCTGGGCTCCATCAACAAGGAACCGGTACTCAAGCAAAAAGTCCGGAACTGGTTGATACAAAAAGATGAGGTACTGGCATTCAGTCAGGCCACCGCTGCAGATGGCGGTTCCGGTGCGCTGATCGTATTACTGAAATCTTAGCTCATTACAGGCTTCACCTGACCGGGGTGAAGCTGCAACCGTCAAATCCTGCATAAACACTGCAAGACAAACTGCCACAACAATATATGCATCAAGGCTGGAAAAAATCAAATCATTGATCCAGCCTTGTCAGCATGTTATCCGCCTTTTACCAGCCAACGCTCGGCAAAAACCACTGCACGACATCAGCTGCGAATACAAATCAGACTGCATCAGGTCCGGTCTCGCCTGTACGTATGCGTATCACCTGCTCCACATTTTGTACGAAAATCTTGCCGTCACCGATCTTGCCTGTGTGGGCAGCCTTGATGATGGCGTCAACAACGTGATCGGCAATCTTGTCATCGACAACGACTTCAACCTTGATCTTGGGCAAAAAATCAACTACGTACTCAGCACCACGATACAGCTCTGTATGGCCTTTCTGACGACCAAAACCCTTGACCTCAACTACAGTCAAGCCAGTGACGCCGACATCGGCCAAGGCTTCGCGCACTTCATCGAGCTTGAATGGTTTGATAATTGCGGTAATTTGTTTCATGTTTTTCTCCCATGTAATTTCAAATGATTTTTCAAGCGAATCTTCGGCCTGATTCTTCCACTGCCTTGCCAGCAGCAACCCTCAATCCCTGAACTTCGAAGTAATCGGATAACGCCAGTCACGGCCAAAGGCACGGTGGGTAATCCTGATGCCTATAGGCGCCTGACGGCGCTTGTATTCATTAATTTTAATCAAGCGTGTAATGCGCTCCACATCTTCCTCTTCATAACCGGCAGCAACGATGTCAGCGCGCGCCTTGTTTTCTTCCATATACATGGCCATGATGCCATCGAGAATCTCATAAGGTGGCAAGGAATCCTGATCTTTCTGGTCGGGTCGCAATTCAGCCGATGGCGCACGCGTCAGGATACGCTCAGGTATCACGGCCGATATCGTATTGCGATAAGCACACAACCGGTAGACCAGAGTCTTGGCAATATCCTTGATGACAGCAAAACCACCCGCCATGTCGCCATACAAGGTGCAATAGCCAACTGCCATTTCACTCTTGTTACCTGTCGTTAATACGATGGAACCATATTTATTCGACATCGCCATCAAAAGCGTGCCACGTATCCTTGCCTGTATGTTTTCTTCGGTCGTGTCTTCTTTTAGACCAGCAAATTCCTGGCTCAGGGTGGACCTGAATGCATCAAAGCAGGCGCTGATGGCAATTTCATCGTAACGTACACCGACACGCTCCACCATATCGCGTGAATCTATCCATGAGATATCAGCGGTATAAGGTGACGGCATCATGATGGCCCTCACCTTATCTGCACCCAGTGCATCCACCGCAATCGCCAGCACCAGGGCCGAATCCACACCACCGGACAAACCAAGCAGGACACTGGGGAAGCCATTTTTGCCTACATAATCCCTCACCCCCATGACCAGCGCCTGATACACCTGAGCTTCCAGTGGCAAGATTGCTTCCATGCACGCTGGCAAGGGTTGCGGGCCATCGAATGTGATGGTTTGCAGGTCCGCAGCACAATGCTTGAGTTGCGCGCAGACCTGGCCTTGTGCATCCATCACAAATGAATTGCCATCAAAAATCAGTTCGTCTTGCCCGCCGACGAGATTGGCATAAACCAATGACAATCCCTGCGAAATGACATTGTTACGCATGACGTCGTAGCGCTGGTGCTGTTTGCCCATGTGATAGGGTGAACCATTTGGCACCAGCAGGACGTCTGCCCCAGCCTGTCTGGCGGCAAGCGGAGCAGTGGGCAGCCAGGTATCTTCACAGATATTGATACCGAAGCTGACGCCCTTGATCATGAATACACAAGCCTGTTCAGATGAAGAGAAATAACGTTTTTCATCAAACACCATGTCATTCGGCAAATCGCGCTTGAAATACCTGGCGATCACCATACCATCCTGCAAGACAGAAACGGCGTTATATCGTTTACCATCGACTTCATCGGGATGGCCGACCAGCACAGCAAGTCCGGAAAATAGCGTAAGCTGTTTCTTTAATGTATCGAGTACATGATTGGTTTCGGCATAAAACGCCTGACGCAGCAATAAGTCTTCGGGCGGATATCCAACCAGAGACAATTCTGGCGTGACAAGTATATCTGCCCCCTCGGCGGCGGCACGGCGGGCGTAGTCGACTATCTGTGCAGCATTGCCGGCTAGGTCGCCGACAACGCTGTTCATCTGGGCAATGGCAACGTTTACAGTCATGGTGGCAAATCTGTTTTAAATCAAAATAAAATTAGCGAAAATGAAATTAGAATCTTCAGTTTCACATGCAGTTCCGCATTATCGCATGCGTATCGTGACTTCACTGTCTGACATTGCAGCAGCAGAGTGGAATGATCTTCTCGCAGCCCAGGAAAACGCAAATCCATTCCTGTCTTATGCTTTTTTACATGCACTTGAAGAGTCAGGTTCAGCAGTTGAAAAAACTGGTTGGCAAAGCTGCTTCATCACCATCTGGGATGACAAGCAATTAGTTGCAGCCCTGCCCTTGTATGAAAAAAGCCATTCCTATGGCGAATATGTATTTGACTGGGCATGGGCAAGGGCTTATGAACGCCATGAATTGTCGTATTATCCCAAACTGCTTTCCGCCATTCCATTTACCCCCGTTTCTGGTAATCGCTTGCTGGCCCGTAGCGACGAGGGCAGGCTCGCCCTGATCAACATCCTGCAGGAACTGCAGACAGCCGGTGAATACTCCTCCAGCCACTTGCTGTTCCTACCCGAAGAAGAGGCGCTCCTGCTCAACCAGAAAGGTTATCTCCTGCGCAGTGGAGTGCAGTTTCATTGGATAAATCAGGGTTACCAGAGCTTTGAAGATTTCCTGTCTACGCTGGACAAAAAGAAACGTAAGAATATTCGTTCCGAACGTCGCAAAGTGGAAGAAGCAGGCATACAGTTCTTGCATCTGTCAGGCAATGATATACAACAAGAAGACTGGCTCTTTTTTAAATCGTGCTATGACCAGACCTACAGGGAACATCATTCCAAACCTTATTTGAACCTCGATTTCTTTTTGCGCATAGGCAGTAGCATGCCTGAGCATATACATTTGATATGTGCATTGCTGAACGGAAACAAAATTGCCGCCTCCCTGCTTTTCCATGATGACCAGAGAGTTTACGGACGCTACTGGGGTTGCCTGGAACAGCATTCTTGTCTGCATTTTGAGACAGCTTATTATCAGGCAATAGAATTTTGCATTTTGAAAAAGATTTCCATTTTTGAAGGTGGAGCACAGGGCGAACATAAAATGGCACGCGGTTTTTTACCGACCAAAACCTGGTCTGCCCATCACTTGAGCCATTCAGAATTTGCCCGAGCAGTATCTGAATTTTTAGAGCGTGAAACAGGTGATGTTGAACTATATTTAAATGAGCTTATTGATCGCATTCCTTATAAAAGTCTGAAACAGTTGACATAAGGTCCACTTGAAATTTTGCCTAGATCAGGGCATCCTGTCGCCATGCAAAATAATTTTCTTAGCACCCCGGCTGCACCTTCGGCAGCGTTGCCGAACAAACGCGTTGGACGCTTTTATCTAAGCGAACGTATCGGCATGGGATCGAATGGTGCCGTGTATCTGGGCCACGATCCTGTCATTGATCGCGATGTTGCCATAAAAATATTTAGTGCTGGTAATAATGCCGCTGACAAAAAACAGCGCGAACAACAGTTCATTAATGAAGCAAGGGCTGCAGGCAGGTTATCGCACCCTAATATTGTCACCATATTTGATGCATCAAGCGAAGGTGGGACGACGTTTATTGCAATGGAGTTTTTGCAAGGCAAGGACCTCAGGCACTTGCTGGCAGACGGCAAGCAGTTCGATATTATCGAAACTACCAACCTCATCAAAAAGGTTGCTGATGCGCTGGCCTATGCACACACCAACGGTGTGATTCATCGGGACATCAAACCCGGCAACATTTTTGTCTTGCCCAACCAGCAACCGAAAGTGGTGGACTTTGGCATTGCCCGCGCACCCAACCGCGTACTTGATGAGACTCGCGAGCAAGCGCATACGCTGTTCAACAATAACATCATGGGTACACCCAATTACATGTCACCGGAACAGGCCAATGGCAAGCAGGTCAATGCCTTGACTGATGTGTATTCGCTGGGTGCAGTAATGTACGAAATGCTGACAGGTCAAAAACCTTTCCAGTCGCAAGATGTAGACAAATTATTGCAACAAATTGTAAATAAAACGCCTAAAAATCCATCAGAAGTTCGCCCCGGCATTCCAGATTCCTTATCCAAAATTGTCATGAAGGCGATGCAAAAAGAGCCTTCTGCGCGTTATGAAAGTGCCGCTGAAATGGCCCTGGCATTGGAAAAATTTTTGGACAGGGACAAGAAGCTGAAACGCAAGCGTCAAAAGCAAGGCGAAAGCTATAGCAGCGAAAGAAATACTGATGACGAGCACAGAAATTCATGGATAAGCTGGCTGGCGCTGATATTGGCCATCGTCGCAGTCACCGTCTATGTCATGCACAGATTATGAATTTGTGAGGCCGAGCAGACAATCAGTCAGGCAGCATATTCGATGCTAACGGGCAAAAAAAAAGGGCGACATCAAGTCGCCCATTTTTTATTCATTGAAAATCACGCTTCAGCTTTTTTGAAATTCTCCACGCCGGAAAGAATTTCTGCACGCGCTTCATCCGGGCCACCCCAACCATCAACTTTGACCCACTTGCCAGGTTCCAGATCTTTGTAATGCTCAAAGAAATGCTGGATCTGACGCAGACGCAGTTCATTCAGGTCTTCAGGTTTTTGCCAGTGTGTATAGATAGGCAAAATCTTGTCGACAGGTACTGCCAGTACTTTTGCATCATTACCGGCTTCATCCGTCATTTTCAGGATGCCAACAGGACGGCAACGCACAACCACGCCAGGGATCAACGGGAAAGGTGTGATCACCAGTACATCAACCGGATCACCATCACCAGCCAGAGTTTGTGGTACATAGCCATAGTTGCATGGATAGTGCATCGCTGTGCCCATGAAACGGTCAACAAAAATCGCGCCACTGTCTTTGTCAACTTCATATTTGATCGGGTCCGCATTCATCGGGATTTCGATAATGACGTTGAAGTCATTTGGCAGATCACGACCTGCTGCTACTTTATTCAAGCTCATGTTGCACTTTCTGTATAAGTATCAATAGAAGAAATGGTATGGGGCAAGATTATATAGTTAATCCCGGCAAAATTGTGCAACGCAACAGTATTGGCAGCGAATATCTGGCCCCATGATTTATAGCATGGTGGCAATGGCGCATTGTCGGTAATGACTTGCCGCTTCTTCCGCCTGCCCCAGCGCTTCATGCAATTGCGCCAGCTTGAGGTTGGCTTCACGCACGGTACGCGGGTCTGTGGCATCGGACAGGGCTTGCTCCATATGTCTTTGTGCCTTGCCCCATAACTTCTGGCGCAAACATAGTGTACCAAGCGTCAGGGCCAGTTCAGGGTCGGTTGGATGATCCTCTGACCATTTTTCACAATGTTCAATTTGTGACAATAGCGCCGCCGATCCCTCTGAAGCTGCGGCATCGCGATAAGCCCGCATCAGGCGATCATCCCATTCTTCTGCCAGAGCTTTTTCAACGATGCTGCGGGCATCATCAAACAAACCGTGAGAATTGAAGGCGCTGGCTGCTGCAAAGGCAACAAAGGCAGATTTACGGTCAGCCTGGGGAATCTCATACCAGACACGACGTATTGATTCAGCATCATGTCCCTGGTTTTTTAACAAATCTTCATACGCCAGTTCACGCAGACGCTGCGACAAGGCCGGATGCAGGGCACGATGCTTGTCAAGGGTACGCACCAGCTTCAAGACTTCTTGCCATTTCTGTGCCTGCTGATTCGCCTTGAGCGCCCAGCGCAATACCTGGATATGGCGAGTGCCATTGGCATTCAGTTCACGTACAGCTTCCAGCGCCTTGGCTGGCTGATGCTGATCAACGAGCAATTCTGTCATGCTGACCAGACGCGCCACCTTGAAACCGGCTTCAGACTCGAGGCCCGTCAACCACGAGTCACGGCGCTCAAACTGGCTCATATGATGAGCTGCACGAGCGCCGATCAGGGCAGCGACGCCGGCGTTTTCAGGCAACTCCGTTGCCCGCATTGCGGCTTTTTCAGCATGACCAAAACGACCTTCGAACAGGGTTTTCAGGGATTCACGCAAAGCCTTGTTGCTGTCTTTCTCACGCTTGTTTTGACGATAATAGGCAACCTTACGCGGCATCTTGCGCGTGGTAACGATGGCCCGTATCAGTAAATAAAGCAATACAAAGCTGAGCAACAGCAAAAATACAAAGAAGTTCAGCGACAAGTCTATCCGGTAAGGTGGAAAGAACAGAACCACATTGCCGGGGTTATAACGAGCACCAACCGCAAGGCCGACAGCAAGTGCAAATAAAATCAGAAGCCGGATAAAGATTCGCATACTCTTAAGGCTTCACTTTGTAGTTACGTACTGCATTGAGACTTTCTGCCAGGGTCGGCATTTCTATGGACAGATTACTGCCTTGTACCTGGCGCAACAAGGCCTGCACTGTCTGCGTCTGTTTGGCGCGGGTATCAAAATACTTGGCAATCGCATCTTGAGCGGCAATCATGTCGCTCCTGAATATGCTCTCATTTCTCGACAACAACGCCAGCCTGGCGTTGAGCAGCCTGAGCTTGAGGTTTTCACGGGCAAAATAGGATTGCTGCGGCGTCAGTAAAAGTACATCCGGCGTTTCCACATTCCTCACGCGTATAAGCTGCTTGACCTCGGACCACATTTCGCTGGAAAAACTTTGCCAGCCGTCCTGCAAACGCATGGTCCAGGTGCTTTCTTCTATATCATCAACCGTTTTTTTATCACTCTTTGCATTCCCTGCCGATTTTGGCAATACACGCAGCGGTGCTTTGGGCGGGGTTGCTGTTATCACAGCCTTTTCATCTGCCCACAGAGGGATGTGGTCAATTTGCGCAATCACACTGTCAAGACGCAAAGCCACGCCTGGCAGGTCCAGGGCTGGCAAGGACTTCAGTCTTTCTATATCTTTGGCGATTGCACGACGGATGGAAATGAATTGCGGCTTGTCAGACTTGGCCAGGCGACTGTCGGCATTTTGCAGTGCAATCAGGGCACCGGGCACATTGCCGGCCAGTTGCAACTGCTGGCTGGCCGTGGCCAGTACCTGCTCTATTTCAGCCAGCGCCCAGTCGTCACGATTCTTGGACAAATCCTGGTACAACTGCTCCAGGGCCAGTTGCTGGCTTTGCGCCTCCGATTGCTTGCCCTCCAGCAGAATAACCTTGGACTGGATTTCTTTGGCGGTGTCCTGGACATTGCGCGCCAATACCTTGGTTTCGCTGCTATTGGTATCGGCATTCTGTAGTCTTTGCGCCACCTCTGCCCGCAGAGTCGATATCTGGTTTTGCGAAGTCCACCAGTTTGCCGCCAGCAAAACCGCCAGCACACCTGACACCAGGTAGACCGGATTTGCCCAACCGGGTTCTTTTACTGCTTCAGCAGGCAAAGCTGGGGCAGGCTGTCGTGTGGTCGCATCGACAGAATTTGCCGTCATTGCGGCTTCGGGGTTTGATTGCTGTTCACTCATAGACGAGATTGTAACGCGACAAGTAGTTGTTCGTCGCCAGAAGCTGTTAGGGTTATAGACTGAAAGCCATAGGATTTGGCAGTTTCTTCAATACGGCTGTGTGGCATCAGTAAGTGTTGCCGTTGCATTTTTGCCACGTCGTCATCCAGTTGTAATGAAATGACATAAGTATGCAGATTGCGCAAAGCCTCTGAACTGGTGATAACCCAGTCATTGTACGCCCCCAGCAGGCGTCGCAGCTGATCTGCCCTTTCAGGGGTCAGCTCCGGTGCAACACGCCGGTATGCAGCAACCTGATCGACTTCAACGCCATTCGTTCGCAAAGCATCGGCCAACAATTCGCGGCCACTCTCACCGCGAACAATCAAGACCTTTTTACCACGCAAGGCCGGCAAGTCAAGTTCATCGAGTAAAGTCTCGGAATCAGTTTTAAAGCGATTGCCAGGCCGGATAATACGGGCATTCTGATCATGCAACCCGTGACGGGCCAGGCAGGCACGACTACCCTCGCCCATCACTGCAATTGGCAATTTCGTCGGAAAATCAGTGACCAGCCGGAAAAAAGCGTCGATTGCATTGGGGCTGACAAAGGCGACCAGGGCATAGTCATGTAACTGCTTTATCCGCGCAAGCAATGCCGCATTGTCCTGCAAGGGTTGAATCTCCAACAGCGGGAAAAACTCGACAGTACGCCCCATTGCCACCACTTTGTGGGCAAAGTCCTGTGCCTGAACGACAGGCCGGGTCAGAATAACGGCTGCAGTAGACATGCCTGGACTAAATCACTCGCTGATCTCTGCTTTGCATACCGCCAGTATGGCTTCTGCATCCTGAGCCGACAAGGCAGCGGCCAGTTGCGCACCCAATGCCTGCGGCTGACTGGCATCGCCACTCACTTCAGCTCGGGCAATACGGCTACCGTCAGGTGTCGCGACCATTGCCTGTATTTGCATCTGCCCTTGATTCACTGTGGCAAATGCCGCCAGAGGGATTTGACAGGAGCCGCCAAAAGCCTTGGAAACCGTGCGTTCTGCTGTCACCGCCAATGCCGTGTCCCGGTGGTTCAAGGGGGCCAGCAGACTGAGCAATTCTGGTCTGTTATCAGGTATTTCTATCGCCATCGCCCCCTGTCCGGCGGCGGGCAGGCTTTGCCCTGGTTCCAGACAGGCCCTGATACGCTCAGGCAGCCCCAGGCGCTTGAGCCCGGCAGCGGCCAGGATGATGGCAGCATACTCGCCGTTGTCAAGCTTGCGCAGGCGCGTATCAAGATTGCCGCGCAACGGCCGTATCACCAGATGCGGGTAGCGAGCGGATATCAGCGCCTGGCGACGCAGGCTGCTAGTACCGACAACCGCGCCGGCGGGCAAGTCATCAAGACTTGCATAGTCATTGGAAACAAAGGCATCGCGCGGATCTTCACGCTCCATTATGGCTGCCAGGGCAAAGCCTTCCGGCAAGTCCATGGGCACGTCTTTGAGCGAATGTACCGCCAGGTCGGCACGACCTTCCGCCATGGCGACTTCCAGTTCTTTGACAAACAAACCCTTGCCACCGACCTTGGATAGGGCTTTATCCAATATCTGGTCTCCACGGGTCGTCATCCCAAGGATGTCGATCTGCCAATCAGGATAGAGTGCTGCCAGGCGGTCACGCACATGTTCTGCCTGCCACATTGCCAGACGGCTTTCGCGCGAGGCAATAATCAATTTCTTAGTAGCGAAGGATGTCAAAATAAAACTGCTTTCAGCTAAAAAAATACAAACCCTGATTTTATCATTGCAAGAATTGACTTTATAAGTAAATCGACCGACAACATGCGGGTTTTATCCAATTTTGCTCAAAACCGGTGCAGAAATGCTCCATAACAGGCGGCAAATCTGGTCAAACTTGACACAGCATGAGCGAAAACGGCATCATAGAGACAGAATAGATACAGGACACGCCTGATATCATCTTGATAGAAACCATGCCGCTCAAGATTCAGCGGCATTTTTTACGTATACTCTGACTTATTTGTCACCGCAACACCAAACGGATTTAGCATGCCAGCAAGCACAGAAGATAAAAAACACCTGATACTGACCGGCGATCGCACTACCGGCCCCCTGCACCTTGGCCACTTTGTCGGCAGCCTGCGCAATCGCGTCAAATTCCAGCATCAGTATGAGCAATATATCATGTTGGCGGATGCACAAGCATTGACCGACAATATGGATAACCCGGCAAAAGTGCATGACAATGTCATAGAAGTCGCACTCGATTACCTGGCTGCAGGCATAGACCCGGCAAAATCGACGATCTTTATCCAGTCGCAAATCCCGGAACTGACGGAACTGACCTTTTATTACCTGAACCTGGTGACGGTAGCACGCCTGGAACGCAATCCCACCATCAAGCAGGAGATCGCCCTGCGCAATTTCGAGCGTGACATCCCGGCCGGCTTTTTGACCTACCCGGTCAGCCAGGCTGCAGACATCACGGCATTCAAAGCCAGCCTGGTGCCAGTTGGCGAAGACCAGATACCGATGATAGAACAGACAAATGAAATTGTCCGTCGCTTCAATCGCCTGGCCAACAAGGACATTCTAGTTGAATGCCAGGCCCTGGTACCGGAAATTGGTCGACTGCCTGGCATAGACGGTAAGGCCAAGATGAGCAAGTCACTCGGCAATGTCATCAATCTCGGTTTCAGTCCTGCTGAAATCAAGGCTGCCGTACGTAATGTCTACACTGACCCCTTACATCTGCGTGTCAGCGACCCCGGCCACCTGGAAGGCAATGTCGCCTTCATTTACCTTGACGCCTTCGATGAAGAAAAAGCGTCGCTGCAAGAAATGAAGGATCATTATGTACGTGGCGGCCTTGGTGACAGCGTCGTCAAAGCGCGCCTCGAAGCCGTACTGCAGGATCTGCTGCAACCGATACGTGAGCGCCGTGAAGAGTTTGCAAAAGACCGTGGCCAGGTCTTGCAAATGCTCAAGGACGGCACCAGAAAGGCGCGCGAAATCGCTGCCCGGACAACCGATGAAGTCAAGGCTGCCATCGGCTTGAAACATTTCTGATCATCATGGCGGGTAAATCTGCCTCTTGAGGGCAGCCTCGCCCGCATCACTTTCTCATTCACGCGAGCAGCCAACTCATGAGCGAAACTGATTTCCATCTTAAACTCAGTTCCGCCCGGGCGCTGCATCTGGCGGCTCAGGGCGTGCTGCAGGCGCCGCCACGCAAATCCAGCAAACAGGATGTGCTGGCCTGCATACGCAATATGGCCGCCCTGCAGATAGACACCATCAATGTCGTTGCACGTAGCCCTTACCTGGTCTTGTGGAGTCGGCTGGGCCACTACGAACATGCCTGGCTCAATGAATTGCTGGAAGAAGGTCACTTATTTGAGTACTGGTCA
This sequence comes from Undibacterium paludis, assembly GCF_022568815.1. GTDB lineage: Bacteria > Pseudomonadota > Gammaproteobacteria > Burkholderiales > Burkholderiaceae_D > Undibacterium. Next base: position 182,419 of record NZ_JAKZHX010000003.1, read on the forward strand.
CACGAAGCCTGCTTTTTACCGATAGAGGACTATGGCCTGTACCGCCACCAGATGGTATCGCCACAAGGGCTGGGCTGGAAATACAATCACAAATGGCTGAAAGACAATGCCGGACAGGTTGAGAAAATCCGCCAGCATATCCACGCACATGGCGCCAGCCGCTCTGCTGACTTTGAACGCACTGATGGCAAAAGCGGCGGTTGGTGGGAATGGAAGCCGGAAAAACGCTCGCTTGAAGTCCTGTTCACCACTGGTGAGTTGATGGTGGCCAGGCGCCATAATTTCCAGCGCATTTATGATTTGCGTGAGCGCGTCCATCCCGCATGGAATGATAAAAAGCACCTGAAATCACAATTGACTAGTCAGCGCATGCAGATATTGCAGTCAGTGCGCGCCCTTGGCATCTGCAAGGCGAACTGGATAGCTGATTATTTTCGCATGGCCAAATTTGATCAAGGAATCAACCTGCACAATTGGTCAAGGAAGGTTTGCTGATCCCTGTAACAGTGGACAAGTCTGACCAGCTTTTTTACGTTCACCCAGACCGCCTGCCATTGCTGCAACAGGCCGCGGATCAGCAATTGAAAGCGACGGCAACACGCATCTTGTCACCATTTGACCCCGTGGTCTGGGACCGGAAGCGTGCCATAGAATTATTCAACTTCGATTACAAGCTCGAATGCTACACACCGGCGCCAAAACGACGTTACGGTTACTTCACCCTGCCCATCCTGCGCAAAGGTGCGCTGATAGGCCGCATGGATGCCAAGGCGCATCGCAAGCAGGGCCTGTTTGAAATCAAGTCACTGCACCTGGAAGATGGCGTGCAGATCTCGCAGTCACTGGCCAGTGACCTCGGCAAGACCTTGCGGGACTTTGCGCTCTGGCATGAATGCGCGGACATTCAGTTGCAACAGACAAGTTCGGCGCAATTTTCAAAACTGCTTTCGTCAGAAATTTAATCATGCGCAATCTTCCTGCTCTGGCCTTGCTGAGCCTATTTTTTTGTACTGCAAGCCTGGCGAATGAGCCAGCCGAAAAAGTTCAGTTTACCAGCCTTGACATGCAAAATGGTGCGCCTATCATGCTTGATGCCTTGTGGCTCAAGGCAAAAAATCCTGCCAGGGGCAGTATCATCGCACTGCATGGTTGTGGTGGCCTCTACAGTACACGCAAAGGCCACGAACAAGAGCTTAATGCCCGTCACGAAAACATGGCGCAGTTGTTACAGGACAATGGTTACAACGTCCTCATGCCTGACAGTTTTCGCCCGCGCGGCGTCAACAGCATTTGCACCACCAATTATAAAACACGCGACATCACTACCGACAATCGCCGTCTTGACGTACAGGCAGCCATACAATGGCTGATCAGACAGACCGGTACACAAAACATAGGTTTGCTGGGCTGGTCCAATGGTGGATCAACCACTCTGAGTGCTCTCAACACCGCGCATACAACCACCATCCCCAACGCGATATACCCCAGGGCTGCGGTGGTTTTTTACCCCGGCTGCCAGCCCTCCCTGCGCGCCAGACCTGCTTATCAACTGAGTACGCCGTTATTGATATTGACAGGCGCCGATGATGACTGGACACCTGCACAGCCCTGCATCGATCTTGAAAAAAAACTGGAACCAGGGGCAATGAAGCTGACTGTATTTGCCAATAGCTATCATGATTTTGATGCACCCAATCTGCCTGTGAAAAAACGACTCGATGTACCAAATGGCGTGCATCCCGGATCTGGTGTGACCACAGGCAGCAACCCTGAAGCAAAAGAAATTGCCTATAGGGAAATGTTGGATTTTTTTGCGCACCATCTAGGCAAACAATGAATACGCACTATACTTGTTTGAAATCAAAGCCAATGTGACAATCTGGCTTCAGGCTTGCAGTTCGCTACTCATTTGATTTATTTACCAGCAAAGAGGTGCATCATGTATAGTCGGATTCTGTTACCCACAGACGGTTCTGAATTGTCTCATGCCTGTGTAGAGGCCGGGCTGGAGTTTGCCCAGCAATTGAAGGCTGAGGTTGTTGCAGTGTTTGTTGGCGGCAATTATCAATACCCCGTCTATGTCGACATCCTGCCACCAAATGGTCCCACCGAGGAAGAGTACAAGATAGCCATGCAGACACTGGCAGACAGCTACCTGCGACCAGTACGCGAAGCTGCTGCTGCTGCCGGACTTACCTATCAGGAAGTCATACAGTTCAATGACTCAACCGCCAAGGAAATCGTACATACAGCGCAGGAATACGGCTGTGACCTGATCTTTATGGGTTCCCATGGCCGCAGCGGTCTTGGACAATTCCTGCTCGGCAGCGTTACCACCAAAGTGTTATCATTATGCCAAATTCCTGTATTAGTACACAGAATCAAGCATCACTGAGATGCTCTGAGCAGCAGGCTACAGTACAATAAGGGAAATTCTTGCCTGCGCACAACATGTGTGCGGGAGATTCTATTGACTTGACTACAGTAGCTACACCATGACCCGCATTCTGATCGCCGACGACCATACCATCATGCGCGAAGGTTTGAAACGCATACTTGACGGGATAGAAGACATACAGGTTGTTGCTGAAGCAGTGGATGGCTTTGACACTCTGGACAAAGTACGCAAGACAGAATTTGACGTCTTGCTGATGGATTTATCCATGCCAGGTCGCAGCGGTGTGGATCTGATCCGCCAGATCAAGGATGAATTTCCAAAACTCCCCATCCTGATACTGACCATGCATGAGGAAGAGCAGTATGCAGTGCGCGCCATACGTGCTGGCGCACGCGGTTACCTCACCAAAGAAAGCGCAGGCACACAACTCGTCACCGCCTTACGTAAGGTCGCTTCAGGCAGACCTTATATAAGTATAGAAGTCGCCGAACAGTTGGCGATGAACGCAATGCCTGCCGATGACAGCATGCCTCACAACAGCTTATCTGATCGCGAGTTTGAAGTATTCACACACCTCGTCAAGGGCAAAACCATCACAGAAATTGGTGACATCTTGCATTTGAGTGTGAAGACTGTGAGCACACACAAGACTAGGATCATGCAAAAAATGAACATGAATACCCTTTCCGATCTCGTGCAATATGCTGTCGCACATCACTTGTTGCAACCGCAAGCCTGACCATTTCCAGAAGTCCCCCGACCTGGGCAACAATACTGCCCCCTCCTACTTCCCATGCAGCCAGGCCAGTTATTAGCGCCTGAAGAAGCGTCAATGGCCAGGTCTGGCTATGCAGAGACGCTAAGAAAATTCCTACAAGGCGGCTCGTAAATCTGACAAACCGAATCAGCATCCCCTGATTTAAATCAAGGCTCAAGCTCACGATAATAGAGCCTGAGCAAACACATACACGTCAAGATTTATCATGAACCTTTATATCGTTGAAGATTCAGTCCTGATCCAGAATCGCCTGATCCGATTCGTGGAAGAAGTTGAGGGTATGCATGTATTGGGGGTGGCAAGCGACATCAGCAGTGCCTACTCTGCATTGCTTCACAATGACGCAGATGCCTTGATACTCGACATCCAGCTTGCCGATGGTAACGGCTTGCAATTGTTGAGAGATATCAAGCAGAGCAGACCCGACATCAAAGTTGTAGTACTGACCAACCATGCAAGTGACGCCAACCGCCTACACGCGCTGCGCGCCGGTGCTGACGGTTTTCTGGATAAATCAACTGATTTTGCATTACTACAAGACTACCTGCTGCGCTGGCAGCAACCAAATTCCAAACATCAAATCAATTAATGTCGCTTACCTTTTAAGGGGATCACCATGACTACAGCCGTGTTCAACACCAGCACAACAAGCCAGTCTTCCGTCGCCACCAAGAGCGCATTTCCAGTCATATCCGGCGAGGCAGGATGGCGTTGCCATGGCAATTTGTGGTCAAATCTGCGCGAAGTCTGCGACCTGTTGCATATTCCCGCTCCGGCTGCATCTGCTGAAGAAGAAGTGTTGTTCCAGCACGTGCGCTTCAAAGCAGGTCAGAGGGTTCACACCATCGGCCAGGACTTCGAAACACTGTACATTGTGAATTCAGGCTTCCTGAAAACTGTGCTGATTGATGAGTACGGCAATGAACAGGTGCTGAGTTTCCCCATGAAAGGCGACTTGCTCGGCATAGATGGCATACACAACCAGCATCATGCTTCTGAAGCAGTGGCTTTGTCTGATTGCGACATCATCCTGCTGCCATATAAGACATTTTCAGCCTTGGGCCGTATTTATGCAGAGCTTGAACAAGCCATGCTCAGCGTCTTGAGTCGTGAGCTGGTGCGTGAACAATCCATGATAGGCATGTTGAGCGCCCTGAGTGCGGAAGCCAAGGTCGCCCGCTTTCTGACCAATCTGGGTGAACGCTTCAGTCTGCTGGGTTATTCAGGAAAAACATTCAACCTGCGCATGACACGGCATGAAATTGGCAGCTATCTGGGTTTGACCCTGGAAACTGTCAGCCGTACCCTGTCGGCATTCAATGAAATAGGCTTGATCAGCGTTGATCAACGTCAGATTGCGCTGAACGATATCCCAGCCCTGAAAACCCTACGTCGACTGCCACCTGCCAAGGCCCGTATGAAAGTCAGCGAAAAAGTATCAGCGTTGGTAGGCAAGAGTTTATTGCCACAATGGGGACAGGATATATCGGTTGCCTTAAATTAGTGTAATCTTATATAGCCATTTTGTACTTTTGTTAAAATACCCAAAAATAAAAGCACAAAATCCCTGTTTGGTTTATTCCACGATGTTAAATCAAGGAGAACAACATGCCATACAAAACCATATTGGTTCACGTCGATGAATCAGAGCGATCCAGTTTTCGCGTGCAGGTCGCAGCAGAAATAGCCAAGAGTGACGAAGCCCATTTGCTTGGCACAGCCGTCACCGGGGTTTCACGCTTCATCTACCAGGACGGGAATATCAGTGCCAATGATCCCAACCTGACCATACACCTGAACTTCTTGCGTGAGCGCGCAGAAAAAGCCATAGACAGTTTCAGGCAACAAGCCCAGAGGCTTGGCGTCAACTCCTATGAAGCCATGATAGCCAATGATGAGGCTGGTGGTGGCATAGGTTTGCAGGCAAGATATAGCGATCTGGTGGTGATAGGCCAAACCAACCGCGATGAACCTTCCCCTTCCGTCTTGCCTGACTTCCCTGAATACCTGATCATGAATTCAGGTCGCCCCGTACTGCTCATCCCTTATGTTGGTGACTTTACGACAGTCGGTAAACGCCCGTTAATCGCCTGGGATGCCAGCCGCGAATCAACACGTGCAATTACCGACGCTATCCCCTTGCTGCGCAAGGCCGACCTGGTCCATGTGGCAATTTTCAACCCAAAGGCAGTCCCGGATGCACACGGCGAGCAACCTGGCGGCGATATAGCCTTATACCTGGCCAGGCATGGTATCAAGGTCGAAGTTGGCGTCCACAAGACATCGACAGATATCGGCAATGCATTGCTTTCACTGGCACATGATGTGGACAGCGATATGCTGGTCATGGGCGGCTATGGTCATTCACGTTTCCGCGAAATGATCATGGGTGGAGTCACCCGCACCATCTTGCAAAGCATGACCGTACCGGTATTGATGTCACATTAATTCCTGGCAAACTCTTCGGCCCCGACAAATGACACGCCTCTATCAGGCGTGTCATTTTCGTTTCATGTTAACTTAATGCGTTTTAAAATACGGCTTTGCCCCCCAGCACTTATGTACAGACAATATGGCGACTGATTACCCCAGACTTTTACGTGCCCGCTGGATAGCTGGCCTGCTTGGCCTGTTGTCGATTATCTTGTGGGCAGGGCACGCCAGGCTGTCCGATATCAAGATACCTGCCCCCCTGCCCGTCCATACCACGCTGGAAACCATCACCATCGTGATCTTCACCTCTGTGTTCATTGTTTGCTGGAATGCCTTTGGCGGCGCAAGAAAAAAGAGCAGCGTCATCCTGGCGGTCGCTTTTTTGTGTGCGGCCATACTGGGGTTCATGCATGCCATCAGTTTCCAGGGAATGCCGGGCTTCCCGGATGCGCAGGATATGCACAAGTCACTGTCATTCTGGCTCCTGTCGCGCTCTTTTATTGCCACAACATTATTGGGACTGGCGCTGTCACCGGAAGACTCTGAAGTCAGTCAGGTGCAAGCACTCTTTGTACTGCTTGCAGGTTTGCTTGCCACAGTAGGCTGGACCCTGCTGGTGTTCACCTTCCCTGACTTTTTACCAGTGACTTTTGTTGCCGGTGCTGGTCAAACCTCATTCAAGGTAGCCTGTGAAGCAGGTCTGGTCGCCATCAATCTGTTCACGGCCTATCTGCTCAACAAACAGGAACCTGCAGCTACGGGCCAGAAAGAAGACATCCAGCGCCTGCATCTTGAGCGCGCACCTTTGTTTCTGGCAACCATTTTGTTCGCACTTTCTGAAGTGTATTTTGCCATCTATGAAAACGGTAATGACATCTTCGTTGTCATCGGTCATGTGTTCCAGCTGTTTGCCGCCGTCTCCATTTACCGCGGTATGGTAGCAGTCAATATCCAGACCCCTTATGCCACTCTGGCTGAAACCAGCAATAACCTGGCACTGTCGCTGGAAGAATTAAGTCTGGAAAGAGAGCGCCTGGGCCGCATGATAGATACAGCCATCGATGGCGTCATTACCATTGATGAAAGCCAGACCATGATACTGGTCAATCCTTCCGCAGCGACCATGTTTGGCTATAGCGTTGAGGATTTGCTCGGGAACTCGCTCAACACTGTTTTACCCGACCGGCATCGCAAGGTACACGGAGAGCATGTCAGGCATTTTGGCGAAACCGGGGCAACACGCAGAAGGATGGGGGGTGATTTTGAAGACTTCTATGTCACTGGTGTGAAGGCAGACGGAACTGAATTCCCTATCGAGGCATCCATTTCCAGTCAGATCGAAAGTGGCAAGCGCTATTACACTGTCATTTTCCGCGACATTACAGAACGCAAGGTCGCTCGCGAAAAAATGGCCATCTATCATGAAGAGCTGACACAGTTGTCATCCACCCTGCAAAGCATACGCGAAGAAGAACGCAAGCACATCTCCCGTGAATTGCATGACGATCTTGGGCAGCTACTGGCGGCCCTGCGCATGGACATGTCCTTGCTGCAGAGGGATAGTATTCTGGCCAGCAAGACCCAGCAGACCCTGAACAGCATGGACCAGTTGATATTGACGGCCATCACCACACTCAGGCGCATCGCGACCGATCTGAGACCGCGCGCACTTGACGAAGGAGGTCTGTATTTTGCCCTGCAAACCCTGCAGAAAGATTTCAGCAGTCGTCATGGCATAGACTGCGAACTCAGGGCAAGCGAAGAGCAATTGACGCTGGATGACGCACGCAGTACCGCGATTTTCCGTATAGTCCAGGAGTCCTTGACCAATGTCGTCAGGCACGCAGACGCCACCGAAGTGCAAATCATTTTTGAGCGTAACTCCACTACACTGCACTTTAGCATTATTGATAATGGCAAAGGCATAGATGCGGAAGATATGGGCAAGACCCGTTCGTTCGGCCTGGTTGGCATGCGCGAACGCGTCAAAGCCATGCAGGGTGAATTCCAGGTCATCAGTGAGCCAGGTGAAGGCACACGGCTTGAAATTCAATTACCTTTGAATTAAGAATCATGGTTGATAGACAAGCACAATGTTAAACAAGATATCCCGCAGACAGCAACTGCTGCAAAGTCGCTGATTCCGGTATAAGCTAGCATTAATTCATCTGTCTTCCAGGGTTACCCATGTCTGTATCTGCTCTCAATAGTGGCCTGTCGGGGTTAAAGGCCTATATGAGCGCCCTCGACAGCACGGCGCATAATGTGGCCAATGCCAATACTGCAGGTTTTGTACCACAACAGGTCAGTTTTCAGGAACAACCAGCTGGCGGGTCAACTGTCAGCATCAGCAGAGAAGGTATCAGCCTGGCATTACAAGAACAAAGCGGTACAGATCTGACTTCGGAAATAGTTCAGTCCATACAATTCAAGACCGGTTTTGACCTATCCGCCAAAATCATCAAAACTGCGGATGAGTTGTTGGGCACGCTGATTAATATCAAGGCTTGAAGTCAGCGCCTGCACATCAGCCCAGACGTGTTTTTGCAGCCTGCGGAGTGTCAGGACCTGGCTACCACACACAAAAAATCCGGCATGTTTTTCATATCTGCAAACCACAGGCCAAATATGCCCAGTCCTAGCAAAACAGTCCCCCCTGCATAACGGACAACCTGCATGCCCCCTGTATGGCGCACCTTTTGCAAAACCACCTGACTGATCAATAAGTGGGGCAAGGCAGACAAGCCAAACATCAGCATGAGCACAGCCCCGGACCAGGCATCCCCTGACAACAAGGCAAATGGTGCAACACCATACAACAAACCACAAGGCAGACAGCCCCATCCCATTCCAAGTAAAAAGGGGTGTCTGCCAGCATGCTGCAGCAATGGAAATTTGGCACTCCATATTTCATACCATCGTGCCCATAGAATCTGCAGACCAGGCAAACTGGGCAGCCAGCCCAAAATGCGCAATGCCAGTAGCAAAAGCATCATATTACCAATGAAAAACAGGATTTGCTGTACCGGTAAATAAGGTTTGAACAACATGCCGGCAGCCCCAAACGCGCCAAATACTGCACCGGCTATCATATAGCTGAAAATTCGGCCACCATGTAACATGAACTGATAGCGCGACAGCACTGCCGTCCCTTGCTCCCTTGCTGCGACAGCAATGGGAATAACCCGTCCTCCTGATCGCGAAGCCTGGCTTTGCTGTCCCAGGCGAGTGAAGAGTGAGGAAATACCGCCGCACATGCCAACACAATGCACACCGCCGATAGCACCGGCAGTCGTGACAGCAAATATCAGGGGCATGCTGAGCATATCAAATCAGCTTGGAATACTTGGCCCCAGGCTGCAGCAAAGACAGGCGAGACAAGTAGCGATCAAAAACCATGGCAAGCGCCCGTACGAACAAGCGCCCCTTCGGCGGTACGCTGATACTGTGCTCGTCAATGACAAGCAGGCCCGCCTGTGCATAGTCGGCCAGGCGGGCAAGTTCATCAGCAAAATATTCGCGAAATACTATGCCATATTTCATTTCAAGGAATTGAAAATTCAAGGTATTACTGCACATCAGGCTCATGATGATCTGACGCCTCAGGATATCATCAGCATCAAGGTCAAAACCCTTTTCCACCGGCAAATTACCCTGGTCAAGACAAGCATAATAGTCGTCCAGCGTGCGCAGATTCTGCACATAAGAAGCGCCAATCTTGCCTATCGCAGACAGGCCCAGGCCGATCAGGTCACAATCAGACCTGGTTGTGTATCCCTGGAAATTCCTGTGCAGGCTGCCGTCCAGCGTTGCCAGTGCCAGGCTGTCGTCCGGCTTGGCAAAATGGTCGAGGCCGATATACACGTACCCCTCTGCCAGCAAACGCCTTATCGACATCAGGAAGATTTGCAGGCGCTGCTCGGCTGAAGGCAGGTCCGCTTCGGCAATACGTCTCTGCGGCTTGAAGCGTGTTGGTAAATGCGCGTAGTTGTACAGTGCAATGCGGGCCGGCGACAATGCGATGACCTGGTCCAGGGTCCTGGAAAAACTATCCAGATCCTGTTTTGGCAAGCCATAGATCAAATCGAAATTGATCGATTGAAAACCACAGGCACGACTATCACTGACTGTCTGCGCCACCATCTCGAAAGGCTGAATGCGATGCACGGCTTTTTGCACTTCGGGATTGAAGTCCTGCACACCAAGACTGGTGCGATTGAAACCCAGCTCTGCAAGCAACTGCAAAGTCGCAGTGGATACGGTACGCGGATCAATTTCTATGGAAATCTCGGCATCATCAGCAAAATCAAAATGCTGATGCAGCATCTGCATCAAGTGGCGCAGTTCGTCATGGCTGAGAAAAGTGGGTGTACCGCCGCCCAGATGCAATTGACTTAAGACTTCCCGCTGTTGCAGATGTCCGCTGACAAGAACCAGCTCTTTCGCCAGGTATTCCAGGTATTTTGCCGAACGCCCGTGATCCTTGGTGATCACCTTGTTGCATGCACAGTAATAGCAAAGCGAAGCACAGAACGGGATATGGATATAGAGCGACAGGGGGGGCTTGCTGGCAAGCCTGCTGCGCTCCTGCAAATAACGGACATAAGAGTTCGCAGAGAACTGCTCGGTGAACCTGTCTGCAGTAGGATAAGATGTATAACGCGGCCCCAGGCTGTCAAAACGTCTTATCAGGTTTTCCTCTATCTCCAATGCCGGAAATATCAGTGGTTCATGCATTTTCATGGTGGTCTTTTCTAATGTGCTTTCTGCACAAGCAAAGCCGTCAAACCACTAGACAGTATTCCCAACATCCAGAAGGCGAAGAAACCGACTGTATACACACCCATCTCATGCATCTGCAAACGGTGGTCCAGGATGATCAATTCCATGGGATCAACCAAGCTGAAGAACAAACCCGTCGCTGCACACGCCATCAAAAATGCAGGCCACAAGACGATCATCAACATGGAGCGCAGCTGTGGCTTGGGTGCTGTGTGAGTGTCATGTTCCAAATTCTGTCCCCTCTAGTGATAATCCAGCCTCAAATCAGCAAGTTTTCAGGGATGCCCTCATTTTGCTGCATTCAGTTGTATTGCCTTTTGTTCTGGATCAAACCAGTCACCAGTCAGTCGCCAGTCACTGGTTTCAAGTTTGATATGAAACAATTTTACTGTGTCAACAGGCAGATTAGTCATCATTTTCAGGTCGCCTTCATAATGTCCAGGTGAAACCCGCTTCATTGGCAAACGCCGGATGACCTCGCTGACGGAATTGCCGCCTGCAACAGCATTGGCGAGACTCAGTTGAATACTGTCAGGCAAATCGCCCTGTCCGCTCAGTTCCAACTTCATTTTACCATTGGCAAAGTCTGCACTGATCACAGCACCTAGCCGCAACTGCCGCGCCCTGGCGTCACGCTGTATGTCCTTGTTGATCATTAAGCCCTGTTTATAGTAGTCTTCCGCCACTACTTTATCAGCACCGCGCATGGCGACATAACCCGTATAAATGCTCGCACAGACAACAATGGCGGGACCACCGGCAACCAGCAGCAACCAGGGCTCCTTGTACCAGGTGTCGCGCCTGGATTTGGGTGGCATCAAACTGGCTTCCATTCTCTTCTCCTATCGCGGAACAATAAATACTGCTTTTTCAGTCACGCTTATATCGGGCGCATCAAGATCCGTGACAACAAATCGTATGCGGTTGGAACCACCGTCGAGCACTTTGGCGGGCACCCTCACTCTTACCGGGAAAGCTTTGGTAGTCGCAGAACCGATTTCCAGATTACCATTGGTGACGATACTGGCTCCGGCAGCACCCTTGACTTCCACATGATAACGGCGTGGCGATTCCTGAGTGTTCATGATTTGCAAGCGGTAGACATTCTCTATATCTCCCGACTCGGTGATCCTGGGCATGCCACGATCGCGAATCACGTCGACCTTCAAGGGCATATGCAGTGCCAGAGATACCGCGGCAAGCAAGATAATCAGGCCCAGCAAGCCACCATAAATCAGGGTACGGGTACGAAACACACGCTTCCACATGGCCTTGTCATCAAGATTGCGCTTCAATGCATGTTCAGTGGTATAACGTATCAAACCACGTTGATACCCCATCTTATCCATGACCTGATCACAACCATCTATGCAGGCACCACAGGCTATACACTCATATTGCAAGCCATTGCGGATATCGATACCTGTCGGGCAAACCTGGACGCAAATACCACAGTCCACGCAGGCTCCCAGGCCCTCCGCCTTATAATCAGCTTTTTTGTTTCTTGAACCACGCGGTTCACCACGTGCTGTATCGTAGGTAACGATCAGAGTGTCCTTGTCAAACATGGCGCTCTGGAAACGAGCATAAGGGCACATGTACTTACAGACCTGCTCGCGCATCCACCCGGCATTGCCATAGGTGGCAAAAGCATAGAACAGCAGCCAAAAGCTTTCCCATGGACCGAGCGTAAAATTTCCAACTTCCACAGCCAGGTCACGGACAGGCGTGAAGTATCCGACAAACGTGAAACCCGTCCACAATGCCAGCGTAATCCAGAGGAAGTGCTTGACAAACTTCAGTGAAAATTTACGTGGTGTCAAAGGTGAGCTATCAAGTTTGATACGTGCATTGCGCTCGCCCTCAATCTTGTGCTCTATCCATAAAAATATCTCGGTATATACCGTTTGTGGGCAGGCATAGCCACAGAACAGACGTCCCGCAATCGCAGTAAACAAAAACAGGCTCAGCGCAGAAATAACCAGCAAAACCGCCAGATAGATAAAATCCTGTGGCCACAGGACCATGCCAAAGATATAAAACTTGCGCGCTACCAAGTCAAACAACACAGCCTGTCTGTCATTCCAGTTCAGCCAGGCTGTGCCGTAAAATAAAGCTTGCGTAAAAAATACCAAAACCCAGCGCCAAGAAGAAAACCAGCCTTTCTGGCTACGCGGATAAATCTTCCGGCGCTCTTCAAACAAGGCCAGCTCAGTTTCTTCTATTGGAACTGGAATAATGGGTATGTGCTTCATTGTGATTCGATTTTCCATACAAATGCCTGAGGAAGTGCCACCAGAGCAGCACCTCCACGCGTTAACACTTATTTTTCAGGTATTGCTGTTGCAGATGCCGTCTCGGCTATTGCCTTGACCGCAACCGTCTCTGCCTCACTGATTGCCGCCGTTGCAGGGTTATTCGACAATCCCCATACATAAGCTGCCAACAAGTGTATTTTGCCTTCAGACAGAATCGTTTTGTGTGCAGGCATCTGGTTATTACGACCCTTGTTAATGGTCTCCATCACCGTATCAATACCACCGCCATACAGCCAGACCTTGTCAGTCAGGTTCGGCGCACCCAGCGCCTGGTTACCTTTGCCTTCAAAACCGTGACAGGCTGCACAGGCGGCAAACTTGGGTTTACCCAGAGCCGCCTTGATCGGGTCATGCGCAGAGTTGGACAGGCTCAATACATAGTTGGCGACATTCCTGACGTCATCGTCTGTACCCAATGCTGCTGCCATTGATGGCATCTGACCATGACGTCCTTCGCGGATGGTCGTCAGGATGGTTTGAGGATCACCACCATACAGCCAGTCACTATCTGTCAGGTTAGGATATCCCTTGCCACCCTGCGCATCAGAACCATGGCATTGAGCACAGGTATTCAAAAACAGGCGTTGACCTATCTCCCTCGCTTGCGGATCTTTTGCCACAGCCTTGATATCCATCGCCAAATATTTATTGAAGATAGGACCGTACTGCGCCTCGCCGTCCTTCATTTCTTTTTCATATTCGCCAGTCTGACTCCAGCCAAATGTCCCCTTGAAATTGCCAAATCCAGGGTACACGACAAGATAACCAACGCTATATACGATAGTCAGGTAAAACAGCCACATCCACCACTTTGGCAAAGGATTGTTTTGCTCCATCAAATCACCGTCCCAGACATGCCCCGTCGTTTCAGCAGGCAAAGGTTTGCCATCGCTGCCGACCTTTACTTTTACCTTTGACTGTGACCATAAAAGCAGCGTACATGCCACCAGGGACAAAGCGACGATGACGGCAATCGCCGTGCCCCACCATTCACTAAAAAAGTCTGCCATGACTATTTTCCATTCTCATTTTCAATTGGCAAGCGTGCCAGCTTTTCAAATCTTTCCTTGTTTCCTGAACTGAATGCCCAGTAAAGAATGCCAAGAAAAACAAACAGGCTGATTACGGTCACTACACTACTGATTATTGTGAAGTTCATTTTCTTCCCTCCCGAAATGATGGCCGGCTTGACGGCCATCCATCCTAGTTCTTGTTCTTGATCGCCGTACCCAAGACCTGCAGGTATGCAATCACAGCATCGAGTTCAGTCTTGTTCACCAAGTCGGCAGGACCTGCCTTGATGTCAGCTTCAGTGTAAGGAACGCCCAAGGTTTTCATTGCCTGCATTTTCGGTGTAATGCTATTGGGTTCCAGCGGTGTTTTGGCCAGCCAGGGATAAGCTGGCATATTGGACTCAACTACCACAGAGCGTGGATCATTCAGGTGATCCTTGTGCCAAGTGTCACTGTAACGTCCGCCAACGCGCGCCAGATCGGGACCCGTGCGTTTGCTACCCCATTGGAAGGGATGATCATAAACAGACTCACCTGCCACGGAATAGTGACCGTAACGTTCAGTCTCAGCACGGAAGGGACGTATCATTTGCGAGTGACAACCGTAGCAACCTTCACGCAAATAAATGTCACGCCCGGCAAGTTGCAGAGCGCTATATGGCTTCATGCCCTGTACCGCCTCTGTTGTGGATTTCTGAAAAAACAGTGGGACGATTTCAACCAGGCCGCCAAAACTGATGGTCAGTATCACCAGTACCAGCAGCAGCCCCACATTTCGCTCAATCAGATCATGAGTAAAATTACGCATCAAATTTCTCCTTTGATTTCTTTGCTATTTCTCTGATCTATGCATGTGCAGCAGTTGCAGGCAATGCCGGGATCGTGTTGTTGACGGGCCGAGCCGCCATGACAGTTTTTGCGACGTTGTAGGCCATCACCAGCATGCCGCTCAAGTACAACAAGCCACCACCAAGACGGATCACGTAGTAAGGATAAGTTGCCTTGACTGTTTCAACGAAGGAGTATGTCAGAGTGCCATCCGGATTCACGGCGCGCCACATCAGACCTTGCATCACACCCGCTATCCACATTGCAGCGATATACAGAACTACGCCAATGGTCGCCACCCAGAAATGCACTTCTATCAAGCGTTTGCTATACATTTGAGTCTGGCCAAACAGACGTGGGATCAGGTAATACAAGCTGCCGATAGTAATGAACCCAACCCAGCCCAAAGCACCAGAATGAACGTGACCAACGGTCCAATCCGTATAGTGGGACAAGGCATTAACAGTCTTGATCGCCATCATCGGTCCTTCGAAAGTCGACATGCCGTAGAAAGACAGCGAGACAATCAGGAAGCGCAGGATCGGGTCAGAACGCAGTTTGCTCCAGGCACCAGACAAGGTCATGATACCGTTGACCATGCCACCCCACGAAGGCGCCAGCAAAATCAGCGAAAACAGCATACCTATTGATTGCGCCCAGTCAGGCAAGGCGGTGTAATGCAGGTGATGCGGACCTGCCCACATATAAGTAAAAATCAATGCCCAGAAGTGGACTATCGATAAACGATAAGAGTAGACGGGACGCTCGATTTGCTTGGGAATGAAGTAATACATCATCCCCAGAAAACCGGCTGTCAGGAAGAAACCAACAGCATTGTGTCCATACCACCATTGCACCATTGCATCTTGCACACCCGCATAGGCGGAGTAGGACTTCATGAACGACACAGGAATCGCTGCACTGTTGACGATATGCAGAACAGCCACTGCGATGATGAAAGCACCATAGAACCAGTTGGCCACGTAGATATGCTCGACCTTGCGCTTCACGAGCGTACCAAAAAAGACCACTGCATAGGCAACCCAGACCACAGCGATAAGCAAATCGATAGGCCATTCCAGTTCAGCGTACTCCTTACCCTGGGTGTAACCCATGGGCAGGGAAATGGCAGCTGCAACAATGACCAGTTGCCAGCCCCAGAACGTGAACTCGGCAAGGCCATCAGAAAACAGCCGCACATTGGAAGTTCGCTGTACCACATAATAGGAAGTTGCCATCAGCGCACAGCCGCCAAAAGCAAAGATCACGGCATTGGTGTGCAAGGGACGCAGGCGGCCATAGCTGAGCCAGGGTATCCCTCCCAGGAATTCCGGCCAGGCAAGCTGGGTCGCAATCACCACGCCTACTAGCATGCCGACTATTCCCCAAACCACTGCCATGACAGAAAATTGCCGTACAACCCGGTAGTTGTATGTGTTTTCTTTAGTTATTGTCATGATCTCACTCTGTTGTAAAAGTACACAGCAAGCATAACAACCACACTATTGGCTACATTGATTCACATCAAATGTTGCCGGATTCAAAGACAATTACAACTGTCATGCCACACATACAGGCTCGGGGACTTTATGGTGAACAAAAAAAAAGACATCGCCAGGGATGTCTTTTTTTCAAGCCAGGGTGAAGATGTTACGGTGTCGCAGTAACGGGTGCTGTGACAGCCGCCTTGTTGACTGTAACCTTGGATCTTTGTTTTAACAACTCGAGATAGGCATACAGGTTTTGCGAAGACTGCATATTCGCCAGTTGCTGTGCTTCAGAAGCACGGCGTTCTTTATCTGGCGTGCCAGCCACAACCTTGCCTACTCTGAAGATAACATAACCGCCCTTGCCCAGGCTGGTACCAACGAACGCCGGCAGCTTCTGCACATCAGCACGCATCAGATCCACCAGGGCAGCAGTAGGAATATCCTGGTTTTTCAGGCGAGAAACCATCTTAGCTTCAGTAAAGCCTGCTGTCGAATCTGCAGCTTTCAGTGCAGCCAGTTTAGCGATACCTTCTTTTTCTGCCAGCGCCGCTGCTTCCGTCAAAGTAACCTGTGCCTGGATGGCTGCCTTCACTTCGTCGAATGGACGCCTGGAGGCAGCCTTGTATTCAACAACATGACCGGCAAGCATGACCTTGGGAGCAACTTCAACAGCTTCCGTATTGTGCTTTTTCTTTACCACGCCATCAGCAAAAATCGCTTTCAGGAACTTGGGATTATCAACACCATTTGCCGCAGCAACTGGCTTGCCAAGCCGGGTGAGGCCAGTGGCAGTTTCTATCTTCAGTTTGAACTTGTCAGCTACAGGTTTCAGGCTGTCACCCTGGTCTTCCAGCATATTGGTAAAGGCTTCCAGCGAATCGGCATAGACCTTGGCTGCTTTCTGCTTCTTGATTTCTTCAGCAACCTGAGTCTTCACTTCATCAAGGGGTTTGACGCTGCCTGGTTTGATACCAGTCACAGTAATGATGTGAAAACCAAACTCGGTTTCAACCAGGTCACTGATGTCACCCTGCTTCAGGCTAAATGCCACTTTCGAAAATTCTGGCACCATGCGTTCACGATCAAAGAAATCGAGATCACCATTTTTTTCCTTGGAACCTGGGTCATCAGAATTGGCAGCGGCAAGTTTGCCAAAGTCTTCAGGATTTTTGCGGGCCTGAGCCAGGATACCTTCAGCTTTTGCTTTGGCCTTGGCCTTGTCAGCTGCGCTACTACCTTTGGCGACTGCAATCAGGATATGGCTGGCGCGACGCTGCTCTTCCTTGATGGTATAGAGCTTCTGGTTATTTTTATAAAAGTCCTGAACCTCTGCATCAGATGCAGTTTGCTGTGCTGCCAGGGTATCGGCACTGAACACCACGTACTCGGCATTGATCTGCTCAGGGATCTCAAATTGTGCTGCATTTTTTTCGTAGTAAGCCTTGAGCATCTCATCCGTCACTTTGACACGTGATGCGAAATCGTCGGATTTGAGCATCAGCATCTGCACCTCGCGTTCCTGCTCATTGATTGCAGAGAAACGGTCAGCAACGGTTTTTGGCACAAAAGCGCCATCGCGAACCGGGCCCAGCAGTTGCTGCAATACCATATCCTGACGTTGCCTTTGCTCAAACATGGCAGGCGTCATCCCTTGCATGGACAAAAGGCGTGTATATTGTTCATTATCGAAATGACCATCGGCCTTGACCAGACCTGGCAGACTGGAAATATAGTCGCGGATTGTCGCGTCGGAAATCAGCAGTTTTTTACGCTCGATATCTACCGCCATTGTCTTGCGCGCAATCAAACCATCCAGAATGTTCTGTCTTTCCTCTGGAGTATTGAGCATCTTGGCATCAAATTGCGGCCCGTAAGCCTGACGCATGCGGTCAAGCTGATCACGCAATGCCAGGTCAAACTCTGCCTGGCTGATGGGTGCGCCATTTACAGTGGCAATGCCAGCTTCTTTACCAATATTGCGCAAAGCATCAGTATTGCCAAACAAAACAAAGGAAGGCAGGATAAGCACAGCTAGCAAAATTTGCATCAAGCGCTGATGGGTACGAATAAATTCAAACATGTTCAACCAATCACGTGGCTAAGAACTTGTTGACGATCCTGCTGCGCGAGCGTGATCGGGGTTCATGGCTGCTCAAAATGCTCATGCACTCAAGTACATTCCGCTTTTTGCGCTGCTCTTCTCCTCGCTGACGCCCGCTCGCTACAGATCGCAAACAGGTTCCAAGTATCATAAAAACAATTTGACGAATACGAAAAAAGGCGAACTTTCGTTCGCCTTTTCGATTTTCTGGCGGAGCGGACGGGGCTCGAACCCGCGACCCCCGGCGTGACAGGCCGGTATTCTAACCAACTGAACTACCACTCCTTATTTACTACCCAAGCTTTTCTATGTCTGATACTGGTGGGCGCTGAGAGGCTCGAACTCCCGACCTAAGCCTTGTAAGGGCTCCGCTCTACCAACTGAGCTAAGCGCCCCACACATACAAGCAGACACTGTGGCGCATGTCCCGCGCCACGAAAGTGCATTAGTTTACCGCATCTTTCAATGCTTTGCCAGGTTTAAATTTAGGTACCTTGGCAGATTTGATCTTGATAGGCTCGCCAGTCTTGGGATTACGACCAGCACGGGCAGCACGTTTGGCAACAGAGAAAGTACCAAAACCAACCAGTGTTACGGTGCCATTTTTCTTCAATGTGGTTTTTACAGCGCCGATCACTGCATCCAGCGCACGCGACGAAGCCGCTTTGGAAATATCCGCTGTTTTCGCAATATGATCGATCAACTCAGTCTTATTCACTTATAGCCCCCTCACAAAAATTTGAATTTCGCGATGATGTATTCGATTATTTTATTGGTCGTGCATCTATCACGGCAAGCAGGAAATCTGCATCCGGTATTAGAGCAAGCCGCAAAGCCTTGTGTCAAGCGGTTTGCGCGCTTTCTGTCGATTCTTAAAAAAATCAGTCATAAATCTGATTTCCTTATTTGCTTTCCCTCTTGATTTACGCTATCTCGGGGCAAAATGCTGACGGGCATTTGTATATACGAATGCTGCCGGGGCACAGAAATCAGCGATGCAGGCGGTTCTGCACAAATGAATTAAGATTCCCGGCCAATCAGACACTTACCCATACCGCTCTGCAATGAGCACACCGAATCCCGGTCTCTGGCATACTGTGATAAAGATTGACTTCAAGCAGGATAGTTTTTCACGAATAAGGTAAATTAGGCGCACCGAAGCACATTTTTACAAGGTTCAGCGGGTGCCGCTGATATTACATGGTCACAAATCAACCATCACCACATAATGAAGAATTTTGACGTAGCAATTGTAGGTAGCGGCTTGGCTGGCTTATCTGTCGCTTTGCATCTTGCGCAAACACGCAAAGTCGCAATTATTTCCAAGCGTGAATTACTGGACGGTGCCAGCAACTGGGCGCAAGGCGGCATTGCCGCCGTGCTTGATTCGCACGACAGCCATGAACAACACATATCTGACACCCTGATCGCCGGCGGCGGTCTGTGTGATGAAGGCGCAACCCGTTACATCATCGAACATGGCCGCGAAGCGATAGACTGGTTGATAGAACAAGGTGTGCCATTCACACGTGACAACGAAGCCGAGCTTGGTTTTCACCTGACCAGGGAAGGCGGTCACAGTCAGCGCCGCATCATCCATGCGGCAGACGCCACCGGACATGCCGTGCAGGTCACACTGGAACAGAAAGTACGCAATCATCCCAATATCAGCCTGTTCGAACATCATTATGCAATCGATGTGATCACGTCGGCCAAACTCGGTGACAACTCCCCCACGCCACATTGCCTGGGCTTGTATGTACAAGACGTCAAAACCGGCAAGGTCCATACTTTTGCGGCCCAGCATACTGTGATGGCGACTGGCGGTGCTGGCAAGGTCTACCTGTACACCACCAATCCTGATACGGCGACCGGCGATGGCATCGCCATGGCCTGGCGTGCCGGCTGCAGGATCGGCAATATGGAATTTATCCAGTTCCACCCGACCTGCCTCTACCACCCCTATGCAAAATCCTTTTTGATCACTGAGGCAGTACGTGGTGAGGGCGGCATATTGAAGTTGCCCGCAGAAGCAGGTGCCTCAGCGGGCAAACGCTTCATGAGCAATCATGACGAACGCATGGAACTGGCGCCGCGCGACGTCGTCGCCCGGGCGATAGACTTTGAAATGAAAAAACGCGGCCTCGATTTTGTTGAGCTCGATATCAGTCATCAGCCGCCAGAGTTCCTGAAAGAACACTTCCCCACCATTTATGCCCGCTGCCTGGAACTGGGCATAGACATCACCAAGCAGGCCATACCCGTCGTACCGGCAGTGCATTTCACCTGCGGCGGCATCGTTACTGATACGGATGGCCGGACCGACCTGCCCGGTCTTTATGCAGTCGGCGAAACAGCTTACACCGGCCTGCACGGCGCCAATCGTCTGGCCAGCAACTCGTTGCTGGAATGCCTGGTGATTGGCCGTGCTGCTGCCAAACACATAGAATCGCAGGAGCGCTCCAGCGTGATCGCCCTGCCTGACTGGGATGAAAGCCGCGTCTCCGACGCGGATGAAGAAGTCGTGATTGCCAATAACTGGGATGAGTTGCGCCGCTTCATGTGGAATTATGTCGGCATCGTCCGCACCACCAAGCGCCTGGAAAGGGCCAAGCACCGCATTCGGCTGTTGAAAGAAGAAATTGACGAGTACTACGCTAACTTCCGCATCTCAAATAATCTGCTGGAATTGCGCAACCTGGTTGAAGTTGCCTCCCTGATCGTCAATAGCGCCCTGTCACGCCGTGAAAGCCGCGGCCTGCATTTCAGCCGCGACTATCCAGATACCTTGCCCAAAGCCTTGCCAACAGTCCTGTCACCAAAGCGCAAGAAATAATCACAACAATCACAACCGTCGCAATAACAGCGCTGCCATCTTGCAAAACCAAGGGGGTATCATCACCTCCTTGGCTCACCCTCCTCATCAAGCCCCACCATCATCAACTGGTAAATTATCGCGGCATTGATCAATAGCCGTTTGACAAACAAAATTATCACAGTGATACTTCCCGATTCTGTAAAAAATTGTAAGGCGCACGTTTGCATGACCTGCAAACATGTCGCCAGAATTACATAACAGCCGGGAATAGAAACTCAATGATAAAACTGCGTCAGGTACGCAAAACGTACAAGCAAGGCGGCAATGAAATCAAGGCCCTTGATGGCATTGATCTGGATATAGCGGCGGGTGAGTTTGTCGCCATCATGGGTCCATCCGGCTCAGGTAAATCCACCCTGCTAAATGTGCTGGGTGCACTCGACAAACCAGATCATGGCAGCTATCTGTTGAATCAGGAAGAAATCAGTCACATGGATGACGATGCAGCATCCGATATACGTAACCGCAACATAGGTTTCGTTTTCCAGTCCTTTCATTTGCTGCCACGTCTGAGCGTGCTGGAAAATGTATTACTGCCCCAGCGGTACACCAAATCCCCCGACTTGCAGGCTGAAGCGAGAGCCAGGCAATTGCTGGAAAGGATAGGCCTGGGTGCTCGCATGGGTCACAAGCCTGGTGAGCTGTCTGGCGGCCAATTGCAAAGAGCCGCCATCGCACGCGCCCTGCTCAACCAGCCCGCCCTGTTGCTGGCGGATGAACCAACTGGCAATCTCGACTCCAGAAGTGCTGCCGACGTGCTGAGTTTATTGGCTGAATTGCATGCTGCCGGTCAAACCCTGGTACTCGTCACGCATGACACGGCAGTCGCCGCCAGGGCCCAAAGAACCATACATCTTGCTGATGGTCGCGTGGCTGGAGCTGGTACATGAACAAACGCCCAATCTATCTTGCCCTTCAAGCATTACGATCATCCATGTCCATCCATCCCAGCCCGAAACTGAGGAGCCTGACAGGTCTTTCATGTCTACTCTTCTTCGTGGCCAGTGCGCCACTGGCAAAAGCAGATTTACCTGAAAATGCTGCGTCTGCCAAACAATCGCCTCGCCATCGTCCAATACTGCTGACGGGAGAAGTCGTTTCAAAAGATTCACAACATATTTTTGTACCACCGTCCAACTCTGCACCGGTAGTCTTGCGCAATTTTGTCGCAGAAGGAAGCCGGGTTAAAAAAGGAGACCTGGTACTGAGGATAGAAACATCTAACCCGGTTGATATGGAAGAGTTGATAACCGGCCTGGACAAGACCCGTGCCAGGACTGAGTCCGAGGTAGCAAAACTCGAAGTGGCTGCGCTGGACAGTGAAAAGAAACTGATAGAAGCCAAGACCGCACTATCCAAGGCAATCGTTGATGCAGCCTTGCCCAGGGCCCAGATATCAGCACTGGATTTCGACAAATACCAGGTTGAAAAAGAGAGGACTGAGCGTGACCTGCAAGTGAAGCAACTGGCCTATGCAGATGCGGTAGCAGCCGTCAAAAGAAGGATAGCAGACGGCGACCTTGAATTGAAAAAACAGGAAGTCAATCTGACCTTTCGCAAATCGCAATTGACACGTTCAGAAGTCAGGGCCAGCCAGGACGGCGTTGTTGTCCATGGTTACAGCAGTTGGCGCGGGGAAAGACTGGAAGAAGGATCAAGTGCCTTCCCTGGCAATGTTGCGGGCCAGGTTCTTGGGTCTGGCCCGGTAGAAGTGACAGCATGGGCACTGGAAGCCGACCGGATACATCTGAGCGAAAACCAGGCTGTTCAATTGACTTTCGATGCCTTGCCTGGCGTTGAAATCCAGACAAAAATCAAGAATATTTCCAGTGCACCGGAAGAACGTTCCAAATGGGGTTATGGACGATATTTTCGCGTTGATATACAACTGCCTGCACAACTTGCCAGCTACAATCTGGTCCCTGGCATGAGTGTCATGATAGAACCTCTTGCCACAGCCAAAACAGCAGCAAGATTACGGCCTGCCTCATCCGTATCATCAAGTCTGAAGAGTACCCCCGCCAATGAAATAACAGTTGAGGGTGAGATTCAGTCGCGCATGGTGACCCCGGTCGGACCGCCCTCCATCCCTTACATATGGCAATACACCCTGGCGCAACTGGCTCCGGAAGGCAGCACCGTCAAGGCTGGCGATGCAGCGGTCACTTTTCAGGCAGCTGAAGTACCGACCCAGTTGGCAAACCAAAAGAGCGCCCTCAACGAAAAACAAAGAGCGCTGGAAAAACTAAAACTGGACCAGGCAGAAGCAGAAAAGGCTGCAGACCTGGCCGTGGCTGAAGCACAAAGCAATGCCGAAAAAGCCGCCAGAAAAGCCACCATGCCAAAAGAACTGATACGTCGCGTCGATTACGACAAGCTGGTATTGGAAAAAGCCATGACGGCGGACCTGGCCAGCCTGGCCCTGAAATTGCGAACAACCCAGGCACGGGCGCGCAAGGCAGAAAAAACTGGACTGGAAACAGAAATCAGTCAGTTGCAAAGAAAAATTGAGCAGCTGATCGCTGGTCAACAAGCGCTCACCGTCAAGGCGAAACAAACCGGGATGATGATCTACAAGAGCAATTTCAGCGGCGATAAATTCACCGCCGGCAGTCAGGTATGGGTGGGTCTGTCTGTTGCCAGCCTGGCAGATCCGGACAGGCTGTTCGTCACGGCCAAGGTACCGGAAGCGCAAGCCACCGATATCAAGCCAGGACAGGCTGCACGCATCAATATCCCCGGCGCCAACATGACGCTGGCAGCGCGTGTCACGGCACTGGGTAGTGTCTTCCACACCAAATCGACCACGCAACCCATCATCGTGCGCGATATCGAACTGGAGTTTGAACAGCCCCCCAAAGGCTTGAAGCCGGGTGCTGCAGTACAGGCCATCCTGTCAGGCTCAGCAATAATCAAACCTGTGCCGGCGGTGACGGAGCAAAGAAAATGAAAAAAATCAGACCCACGAGCAATCTTGAAAGGCTGAAAGGCACATATGGCTTTTGGCTGCTGCCACTGACACTCATGCTTGCAGCCTGTGGCACTCAGACTGAAGCGCCAGCAATAGCCACAGAAACTTTCGACGCCAGGAACTGGCAGGAAAATATTATCGTTGATGGTGAAATCATCGCTGCCGAAAAAACACCATTGACAGTGCCAGGTGAAGGCTGGGACAGCAGGATACTGGTCGAGATGATTGCCGATGGCAGCCTGGTAAAAAAAGGCCAGCTGATCGCCCGCTTTGACGCCCCCAAGTCACGTATGGAATTGTCGCAGGCAGAACTGGAGTTATTACGCAAAGCGCTGGCAGAAGAGGCAATCCAGGCTGGTGACGCCAGCAACCGCTCCAGTCTGGCGGCAGATACAGCCAAAGTGCAAAATGACCTGCGTCTGAGCGAGCGTTACGCTAACGCTGACCTGGCCATTTTTTCCCGAAATAAAATTCTCGATGAATTGCAGGACAGTGGTTTCCTGAAAAACAAACGCGGCTATCTGGACTGGAAAACCGGCCAGGTAAAATCCCGTAGTGCTGCTGAAGAAGCCGTACTGGGCTCGCAAAAAGAAAGTGTCAGTCTGACGGCGAGCCAACATAGAAAGAACCTGGATGCCCTGGATTTGTTGGCGCCCCATGACGGCGTCTTTTTGTTGCAGGCAAACTGGGAGGGTGACAAACCCCAGATAGGCGCCAGCAAACGCCCCCGGGAAGAGTTTGGCTCCCTGCCGGATCTTGAGCACCTGGTTGCCAGTTTCAGCATTGAAGAAGGACGTACTTTCGGATTGAAAACCGGGCAGCAGGTCAAGTTACGGCTGGCTGGCAGCGGTCAGGAAATTGTGCTGACCATCAGCAAAGTCGGCAATAGCGCCAGTGTGCTATCGAGGGAATCACCGGTCAAGTTCATTACCGTAGAAGCCGCCTTCAGCAAAGAACAGGTACAGCAGTTTGCATTGAAGCCTGGGCAAAGCGTGATAGGCAGTATCAGCCTGGTCAATGAACCCAAAGCCATGACATTGCCCAATATTGCTCTGGTTCAGGAGGGTAATAATTATGCTGTTTATGTGAAAGATGGCGCGCAGATCAGACGTCAGACTGTTGCACTTGGCTTGCGCGGCCCAGCGCGCAGTGAGATCAAGTCTGGCATCAGCAAGGGCATGCAAGTGGTCTTGCTACCTGAGGTCAAGAACAAAGAAAGTAAAGAAAAAAACAAAGATAAAAGCAAAGACAAGGAAATAAATTCATGAACCGCGCACTCATTACAGAAGCCATCAGTGAGCTGCAAAGGCGTAAACTGCGTACCGGCCTGACCCTGCTGGGCATGATATTTGGTGTGGCTGCGATTGTCGCCATGCTGGCTGTCGGTGAAGGTAGTCGCCGTGAGGCATTGCGCCTGGTCGCAGAACTCGGCCTCAACAACGTCATCATTGAAAGCAAGACTATCGATGACAAACGCCTCAAGGAAATCCGCAACAGGTCACTGGGGCTGTCTGCTGCCGATGCCGACGCAGCTCTGTTGGTGGTGCCTGGCGCACAACTCGTCGCCCTGAAAAAAGAAATCAAGGTTGACCAACTCTCCACCGGCAACAAGGTCGAAACAGGACGTGCCTTTGCCGTATCCACCAGCTATGCAGAGTTAAGTGGCCTGCAAACCGGCCAGGGGCGCTGGCTCGACGAAGAAGACAATGCCAGCCTCGCACCGGTGTGTGTACTGGGACCGCGTCTGGCGCATAAATTATTTGGTGACCGCAATCCTGTCGGTGAGCGTATCAAACTCAACCACGCCTGGCTGGAAGTCGTCGGTGTACTGGCTGACCGGGCACTCAGCAAGTCAGAATTTGAAGGTGTCAAACTTGGTCTTGATGATGAACGCCTGTTCGTCCCCTGGCAGACTGGTCGCGCCCGCTTCCGCTTCACCATGCTGGAAGACGAGGTTGACGGCATCAGCCTGCGCCTGGACGGCAAGACCGCGCCTGACATCGCCGCCCGGGTTTTGCAAAACCTGATAGAACAAAGGCATGCCAGCGCTGACGACACCAATCTCATCGTCCCCATGGGCCTGTACAGACAAAACCAGCAAACCCAGCGCATCTTCACCATCGTCATGAGTTCCATCGCTGCCGTATCCCTGCTGGTGGGTGGCATCGGCATCATGAACATCATGCTGGCCAATGTACTGGAGCGCAAGCGGGAAATCGGCCTGAAACGGGCACTGGGTGCACGCAAACGCGATGTGATTGAGCAATTTCTCGCGGAGGCCCTGGTGATTGCCTTCAGTGGCGCCTTGTTCGGCGTGATACTGGGCGCTGCCGCCGCCTATAGTATCGCAGCACTGGCCGGTTGGTCAGTCGCCTGGGCACCCGTCAGTCTGATATTTGCAGTCACATCATGCGTTGCCGTCGGCCTGGCTTTTGGCGTATTCCCGGCACGGCAAGCCGCTGCCCTGGACCCGATTGCTGCTTTACGAACAGATGGCTAAATGCAAAATTGATCAGGATCAGGGGATGTAACTTCGCTCTTTATCTCTATTGCGAAATTCATTCTCTAATCCTGCACAATTTACTTGTACGCAGCCAAACCAGCTTACTTCGTTAAAAAGACATTCACCGTCAAGATTGTCTTTTAAGAATTGACAATTCTTAAACTCACAATCGACAAACCTGACACCAGAAAATGCCGAGCCACGAAAAACACAGTCTGAAAACTTGACATCAACAAAAACGGATGTACTGAACAAGCCCCAATACCATTCACAGCCTGTAAAACTGCAACTCAGGAAGGCAGATGTAACATGCTCTCCTTCAAACGGGATATCGGCAAACTCGCAATATCGAAACACATGCTCTTCCAGGCTGACCGGTTTCTTCAGGCTGGAAACAAAGTTCTGACTTTCAAAAAGCATGTGAAATAAATCAGGCCCGCTCAGATTATGCGCAAAGAATAATCAGTCGCCTTGATATCCTTGGTCAGGCTACCTATGGAAATCCTGTCCACGCCAGTTTCTGCTATCGCCCTCACTGTCGTGTGATCAACACCGCCTGAGGCTTCCAGCAAGGCACGGCCGGCATTGATTGCAACAGCCTCACGCATCATGTCCGTATCAAAATTATCGAGCAGGATAGAGGTGGCGCCTGCTTGCAAAGCGGTCTGCAACTGTTCCAGCGTTTCCACTTCTATCTGTATGCTGGTGCCAGCATCAAGGGCCAATGCCTTTTGCATGGCCTGGGCCACACCACCGGCTGCGGCAATGTGATTTTCCTTGATCAGGATGCCATCATACAGCGCCAGACGCTGATTCTTGCCACCACCGACCCGGACTGCGTATTTTTGTGCCAGGCGCAGGCCGGGCAAGGTTTTGCGGGTGTCGAGTATGGCAGCTTTGGTGCCCGCGATGATCGCTGTATATTTGCTGGTAGCAGTTGCTACAGCAGATAACAATTGCAGGAAATTCAGGGCCGAACGCTCTGCCGTCAGCAGTGCTCTGGCAGGCGCCTTGATTTTGCAGACGACCGTATTGGCCTTCATCTGTTCGCCTTCGGCATATTGCCAGTCCACGTCTATACCGGCATCCAGGGCTGTCATGACGGCATCAAACCAGGGGGCGCCACAGAGAACGGTGTCCTCCCTGACGATGACCTGAGCCTGCACCATCTCATCGGCAGGCACCAGCAAACCGGTCAGGTCGGCAGCGCCTACGTCTTCTTCCAGCGCATCACGGATATTGCGTTCAAACGCTTTTTGCAAATCTGCATCGAAAGGGAAATGTTTGTTCTTTAAATTACCAGGCATAGCTGATTAACCTCAGTTTTACTCAGTTGTATTTTATTTGACGTGCGCAGCATTCAGGCCGGACCTATGCCTGAGAACAATTTGCTCTCTTTCGCCAGATCGCCGGATGGACGTACATTGGCTTTTTTTGCCGCTGCGAAATCGAGCATGCGGTCTATGCAGACCTTGGCTTTTTGCCCGATCACAGGGTCAACCTGGATTTCATTATTGCCGTTTTCCAGCACCTGGACCAGGTTGCGCAAGCCATTCATGGCCATCCACGGACAGTGTGCACAGCTCTTGCAGGTCGCACTGTTGCCCGCCGTCGGGGCAACGATGAAACGCTTGCTTGGTGCTGCCATCTGCATCTTGTGCAGGATGCCATTATCGGTGGCAACGATGAATTCATCGGCATCCAGGGTTTGCGCCGCATGGATCATCTGCGAAGTCGAGCCGACGACGTCCGCCAGCGCCACAACGGCAGCCGGGGATTCAGGATGGACCAGTATCTTGGCTTTTGGGTGTTCAGCCTTGAGCAGGTCCAGTTCTATGCCCTTGAATTCGTCATGCACCAGGCAAGACCCCTGCCACAACAGCATGTCGGCGCCTGTCTGTTTCTGTATGTAGCTGCCAAGGTGTTTGTCCGGTGCCCACAGGATCTTTTTGCCTTGGGCATGCAGGTGGGCGACGATATCGAGACCTATACTCGACGTCACCATCCAGTCGGCACGCGCCTTGACGGCCGCGCTGGTATTGGCATAGACGACCACGGTGCGGTCAGGGTGGGCATCGCAAAAGGCGGCAAATTCATCTGCCGGGCAACCCAGGTCGAGCGAACAGGTCGCATCCAGGTCAGGCATCAATATGGTTTTTTCAGGGCTCAGTATCTTGGCAGTTTCGCCCATGAATTTGACACCGGCAACGACCAGGGTCCTGGCGGGATGATCGCGGCCAAAGCGCGCCATTTCCAGCGAGTCAGACACGCAACCACCGGTTTCTTCGGCCAGGTCCTGCAATTCTGCATCAACATAATAATGCGCCACCAGCACAGCCTGTTTCTCTTTCAACAGCTGGCGCACCCGCTCCTTCAACTCCAGTCGCTCTACCGCCGACGGCGCATCGGGCACGCGCGCCCAGGCATTTGCAGTGCAGCTACTACCCACATCCATTTGCGGGCGTTCAAATTCAACAACTTTGGTATCCATATTCACCTACATAGCCAGCGCACATGGATCAGATGCACGCTGATGACGAGAAATGACGAAAATATATGGCAGGGACCAGTCCCCGCACCCGGAATAGCAGGACAGACATACCGATAACAGAATGACCATCCCACTGCATTTCAAGCCATAGTATACGCTCTTACCAGATATTTACCCGGGTCGCGTTCGGACGCAGCGGAGAATGCTCGCTCTTGCACTGGAAAGCCTCGGAAAATTCCGGCATGTTTGCCAGTGGTGCGATGACGCGATACTTGTCAGGCGCATGCGGGTCTGTTGCCAGTTTCATACGTAGCATCTCATCACGTATCAGACTACGGAAACTTTGGGCATTCGCCACAAAGAAGCGTTGGTCGACTGTCAGCCCATCAATTTCTTTGGCTTGTGGTTTGCGCTCCAGTGACTTGTGCAAGGCTTGCAGCGCTATCTTCATGCCACCAAGATCGGCAATATTCTCACCCGCGGTCAGCTTGCCATTGATATGCAGTTTATCGATGGGATTGAATTCATCAAACTGCTTTTCTATGGCCTTGACACGGATCAGGAATTTTTTCTCATCCTGTTTGGTCCACCAGCTTTTCAGGTTACCTTCTGAATCATACTGACGCCCCTCATCATCAAAGGCGTGGGTCAGTTCATGACCTATCGTGGCGCCGGTATTGCCATAGTTTGCAGCAGGATCGGCCTTCACATGATATAGCGGCGGTTGCAGTATGCCCGCCGGGAATACCATTTCATTCATGGTAGGGTTGTAGTAGGCATTCACCGTTTGCGGCGTCATACCCCACTCATTCCTGTCTATGGGTTTACCCAGCTTGGCCAGGTTGCGCTTGAATTCAAATTCAGCGGCGCGCGCGGTATTCGCTGCATAGGGGCCGGTATCAATCTGCAGGCTGCTGTAGTCGCGCCATACATCGGGATAACCTATCTTGACCAGGATGGTATCGAGTTTTTTGTAGGCTTGCTGTTTGGTTGCGTCCGACATCCATTCCAGCTTGCCTATGCTTTCACGCATGGCCAGCTTGATATTATCGACCATTTCCAGCACGCCGGCCTTGGCTTCCGGGCCAAAAAATTTGGCGACGTAGAGTTCACCCATCGCTTCACCGGCCATGACATCAATTGCGCCCAGCACACGTTTCCAGCGGGGTTGCAATTCCTTGGTGCCGGCCAGTGTCTTGCCATAGAAGTCAAAATTGGCATTGACGAAGGCAGAACTCAAGTCCCTGGCTCGCGCATTCGCCAGTTGCCAGCGCAGGTAAGTCTTCCATTGATCAAGGCTGACACCATTGATCATGCGCCCTGCTTCAGCGATGAATTTAGGGTGCGCCAGATTGAATTGCCCCGGCTTGGCCAGGCCAAGCTCATTGAAATAGACAGACCAGGCGGTTTTCTGATCGGCCTTTTGCAAGGCAGCAAGATCAGACAGATGGTAGCTGGCTTGCGGGTCACGCAATTCCACTTTGGTCAGCGATGCCTTGGCCAGGCGGGTTTCCATGCCCATCACCACATCCGCATTTTTCTTTGCCTGCTCAGGCGTATCACCGAGCAAACCAAAAACCTGTGCGACATAGGCCAGGTATTTTGCCCTTATCTCTTTGGTTTTGGCATCGGTCTTGAGATAATAATCACGGTCTGGCAGACCCAGGCCACCCTGGCTAATTTGGGGGATATAGCGCGTTGTATTCTTGGCGTCCTGGTCAACACTGAAGCTAAACAGGGGCATGACGCCCTGTTTGTGCAAACCTGCAATCACAGCCAGCAATTGCTGGCCATCCTTGATGGCATTGATATTTGCAAATTGCGGTTCCAGCGGCTTGACACCGTCTTTTTCTATCTGCTCTTCGTTCATGCCACTGGCATAAAATGCACCAACCAGTTGCGCAGCCTTGCTTTTGCCCTCTCCCTTTGCGGCATCTTTGGCGGCCGTTTCGGCAATCTGCTTCAGCGCCGCCAAATTTCTCTCCGTGACTTCGTCATAGGCGCTATAGCGCGCCCGGTCTGAAGGGATGGGGTTGGCTTTGAGCCACTCGCCATTTGAATACTGGAAGAAGTCTGTACAAGGATCCGCTTTTTTGTCCATGGTCATGGATTCCAGCACAAGCTGGTTGGAATTTGCGGTTTGCGCCATGACCGTCGTCGCCATGCAGGTTGTGGCGACCAGGCTGGCCATGATGCTGCGCTTGAAGAGATGAGTCGTTTTCAATTGTTGGTCCCTTTTGTGATTTTCTTGATTTCTGCTTTATGTTTTGATTTTCAGCTTGCTTATTTTGGCAGTACCTGCACCGCAATACCAGAATACTGCCCCGGAGAACGATACACTCTTTGCGTTGCCTTCTGGAAATCTTCAGGATTGGCCTTGGGTATGTCCATGAATTTCTGCGGATTCAGATCAACCAGAGGAAACCAGCTGCTTTGCACCTGCACCATGATGCGATGACCGCGACGGAAAGTGTGATGGATGTCCGGCATGTTATAGCTGATGGCAGCAACCTTGCCCGGCACGAAAGCTTCCGGTTTTTCAAAACTGTTGCGGAATTTGCCGCGCAGGGGTTCGCCCCTGACCAGTTGCTGATAACCCGCCATGTTCGTCACGGGTGGTGGCACGTCACTGGCCCTGTCGCGTGCTGCCTGCCTGTCTGGATATTCTGAGGGATAGACGTCAATCAGTTTCACGACCCAGTCAGCATCGGTACCAGAAGTAGATACAAATAACCTGGGATTGACCGGCCCGACGATGGTGACATCTTCATCCAGAGGTTCCGTCTGATACACCAGCACATCGGGCCTGGTCGAAGCAAAACGCTGGTCCGAAATCACGTATTCACGCGGCACGCCGGTTGCCGCATAGGAAATGAATGGCACCGGTTTTTTCGGGTCGCTGATGTATTCATCAAAGGTGTTGAATTCAGTCTGTGGCTCCTTCCAGCTCAGGCTGCCATCGTTACCAAAATACAGGGTACGCTTTTGTGCCTGTTGTGGCGGCCAGCTGGGGTATTCACGCCAGACATTGGTGCCAGTTTCAAACACCATGACTTCCGGCAGGCTTTTACCAGTAGCACCTTTCAAATGCTGCTCAAAGAAAGGAAAAACGATGTTCTTGCGATAATATTCGCCCGTTTTGACATCGAAGCTGACATGCCCCAGGGATTTGCCATCTGCCCCACCCCAACCGCCATGTGACCATGGTCCCATGACCAAACCGTTGTAAAACCCTTTGTTATTGCTTTTAATGCTGTGATAAGTCGTAAAAGGCCCCTGCGGATCTTCGGCGTCATACCAGCCGCCTACGGTCAATACGGCGGCCTTGATATTCTTCAGATGCGGGGCAATATTTCTTCTCTTCCAGAAATCATCATAACTGTTGTGCTCTATTGTCGGCATCAATAGCTGACGCTGTTTGTCGCTCAATTGCGCAGTAATATTTTTCAGGCTCATATGCTTGAGAAAATATTGATAGCCATCCGAGGTACCAAAATCGAATTCTTCCCAGCGCTTGGGCAGGCTGGTCGGATTTTTTTCTATGGTAAAACTGGAATAAAAACCAAAGTTTGCAGCGAGCATGAAAGCGCCACCGTGATAGGAATCATCCCCCATAAACAGGTCAGTTACTGGCGCCTGTGGCGATGCCGCCTTGATCGCAGGATGGGAATCAATCACGCTGGCCGAGGTATAAAATCCTGGATAAGAAATGCCCCAGATCCCGACCTTGCCATTGTTACCCTTGACGTTTTTCAGCAGCCATTCCACTGTGTCATGCATGTCCTGGCTCTCGACACCCTCACCGGCTATCCGGTCAGTTTTGACGTGGGGCGTCATTTCTTGCCAGACACCCTCGGACATATAGCGGCCACGGACATCCTGCTTGACGAAAATATAGCCACTCTGGTCGAATTCTTTTGATGGCCCCAGCGACTGCGGGTAGTAATCGACACCGTAATGCGTCTGCCCTCCTTCATAGACACCACTGCCATAAGGCGAACGGCTCATCAGGAAAGGATAGCTTTTGCTGCTATCCTTGGGGACATAGACCACCGTGAAAAGGCGCGTACCGTCACGCATCGGTATCTGGTATTCGTATTTGGTGTATTGTTCACGAATCTGCGGCTTGGGCGGTGTTGGCGGGTCTTCCATGACAGTTGCCGCAGCCAACGCTGGAAGGCTCAGCGACATGGACATGATGCAAAATGCGGCACATTTCTTTAACGTGAATTGCATATTTTCCTTAAATTTTGGGCTCTTTTTCGACCAGATATTTAATTGACAGTGAGGATTGCTGACCAAAAATGCAAATTGGAGCAGAATAGTAACTGAGTGTAATCAGGTCAATAAGTTTCCTGATTTCGTCCTAAACTGGAAATATTGAATGAACCCTCTTTGAAATTGTCACAATGACATGAAATTATTAAAACTCCCAGCGCTACTCCTTGCAGCCCTGATGTTCAGTAATACGGCGCAAGCCCACCCTCCTTCTCATCATGGCCGCTCTCGCGTCAGTATTGGTTGGGGTGCAAGTGTAGGCCTGGGTGTCGGCCTTGCCTTGGCAAGCTATCCGTATTACAACGGGTATCGTTACAACTACAGGGTCAACAGCTACCCGTACGATTACTCCTGGCGCTGGTATCCCAGTGTGGTGGTAGAGCCAGCTATCAGTTATAGCGTTCCGGTTGTTACCCGCACGGTGTACCCGACCTATTACGAACCAGACTACACTTACAATAACAACGACCGTTATCAGGCCAGTCCACCACCGCAAGTGGCTTCAGACAGGGAATGGTTGTATTGCCACCAGCCAGACGGCTTCTACCCGATGATTCAATCATGCCCGGGCGGCTGGCAGCGTGTAGCAAAGTAGCCTGGCGATCAGTATCTGTCAGCATATAGAAGGCGCTAAAAACAGAAAGGGTGCAATTATTGACTAATTGCACCCTTGTTTTTTTACCACTTCTTTTTTTGATCCAGCCAAACCTGGATCATGCACTGCTAGTACGCGTCATGCATTCTGTTTCTGTAGCACACTGCGTATGGTCGCGGCCAGTTCTTCAGCCACGAACTTGGCCACATAAGCATCGGCACCAACGGTTTTGATATGATCTTCATTTGTCGCACCAGACAGGGATGAATGAATGACCACCGGCAAGAAACGGAAGCGTTCATCCTGCTTGATCTTGCGTGTCAGTGTAAAACCGTCCATCTCAGGCATCTCAAGATCGGTCAGCACCATGGCGACCTTGTCTCGTACCCCCTTGCCTTCGGCCTGGGCTGAAGCTGCCAGTGACTGCAGCTTTTCCCAGGCTTCCTTACCGGTCTTGGTCATGATGTATTGGGCACCCATGGCAGTCAGGGCCTGCTCGATCAGGCCACGGGCCACCGCTGAATCATCGGCCGCCAGGATGGAAGCGCCGGCCTGCATCTTGAGTTTTGCACCTATGGTTTCAGGATCAACATCCTTGGTATCAGAAGGTGTAATCTGACGCAATATCTGCTCAACATCCAAAACCTGGGCCAGACGGGTATCTTCAGTGTCGCCATCGAGGCGGGCAATGCTGGTAACCATGCCACCAGCAGCACTGCTTTCTGCCGACAAGACCTGGCTCCAGTCCAACCGCACAATCTCTTCCACGGATTCCACCGCAAAACCCTGGGTGGTCCGGGCATATTCGGTCACCAGCATGATGTTCAAGCCGGTCTTGGGTTTGAGCCCGACGACAGATGGCAGGTCTATCACTGGGATGATCTGGCCACGCAAATTAACCACCCCAAGCATATGTGGCATGGCGCCGGCCATACCAGTTATGGTAGGCATGGCCACGATTTCACGGACCTTGAAGACGTTGATTCCAAATAATTCCGACCTGTCGCTATTGCCATCCGTCCCCAAGCGGAAGAGCAACAGCTCAAACTTGTTGGACGCAGTCAGATTGGTACGTTCGTCAACTTCTTGCTGTACGGAACTCATGTCTGTTTTCCTCATGTTGGTGATGGATCACGAAGCGATTGTCCTGCGTTTATTGGCAATTTTATTGCTACGTAATTATTTTATAACATGGTGTATAAGCCTTGCCAGGTAATTTCATGCGGCTTTGTGAGACAAATGATGCCAGCAAGGTGTCCATGCAAGCCATTATTTCACTATCTCCGCGAATCTCAAAGTGACCATGCTTCTCTATGGCCCGTATGCCTTGATTTTTAACATTCCCAGCAACAACACCAGAAAAAGCCCTGCGCAAGTTTGCAGCCAGTAAATGAGATTCCTGGTTCTTATGCAGTGCCAGATTACGCATGTTTTCATGGGTGGGCTCAAAAGGCCTCTGGAATTCAGCATCAATCTTCAACAACCAGTTGAAATAATAGGCATCGCCCTTGGCCTTGCGGAACTCACGCACCCTTTTGATACCGGCATGCACTTCCTGGGCAACCTTGACCGGGTCATTGACAATGATCTGGTAACTCTTTTGTGCTTGCGGTCCGAGCGTATCACCGATGAAGCGGTCTATCTGCCTGAAATAGTCGGCGGCGCTTTCCGGCCCGGTGAAAATCAACGGGAATGGCAGGTTAGCATTATCAGGGTGCAGCAGTATGCCCAGCAGGTAAAGTATCTCTTCTGCAGTACCAGCGCCGCCGGGGAAGACGATCACAGCATGCCCCATGCGGACAAAGGCTTCCAGGCGTTTTTCTATATCCGGCAAAATAACCAGATCATTGACAATGGGATTAGGCGCTTCTGCAGCAATGATGCCGGGCTCGGTGATACCGACATAGCGCCCGGTTGTCACCCTCTGCTTGGCGTGGCCTATGGTGGCGCCCTTCATGGGGCCCTTCATCGCACCCGGCCCGCAGCCTGTGCAGATATCCATGCCGCGCAGGCCAAGCTGGTAGCCTACATGCTTGGTGTAGTCATATTCTCCACTGGAAATGGAATGTCCACCCCAACATACGACCATATTCGGGTTGACCTGAGGTCGCAACAAATTGGCATTGCGCAGCACATGAAAAACTGCGTCGCTGATACCTTCAGTCGTGTTCAGGTCGAACTTGCTGGCATCTTCCAGTGCAGCCTTGATGAACAGGATGTCGCGCAACACAGCAAACAGGTGCTCCTGTATGCCCTTGATCATGACGCCGTCAACAAATGCGCTGGCAGGCGCGCCCTTGACATCGAGCTTGATACCGCGTTCACGCTGTATGATGCTGATATCAAAACTCTTGTAACGCTCCAGCAATTCCTTGCCATCATCAAGACCACTGCCGCAATTCAATACCGCCAGCGCGCAACTGCGAAATACCTGATACAGACCGCCATGGCTATTGTCCAGTACCTGAGCAACCTCAGCCTTGGACAAAACTTCCATACGCCCTTCGGGCGAAATTTGAGTGTCAATAACTTCGAATTCCATAACTGCTTTTTCGCTCCTGAAAATGCGGAGGCAGATCAATCTGTCCGCTGGCCGCGCCACCAATGGCCCGACCAAGACGCAGTCAACAACACTGCAAACAAAGGCTACAAACCTTTACTTCCATTATGCATGGAATTGACGCAAGGGAATTCCCTTAAAGCACTTTTTTCATCATTTTCCGTGTAAAGAAAGGCAAATTACCCCTGAGCGTGCAAACACCAGTACCTAGCGACGGACCAGCTCTTTGACAGCAAAGAAAAAATATTTGACTAAATCATTGTATATGGCGCTCATGCCATGTACAATTCGCCTCCTTCAGACGCGGGGTGGAGCAGTCTGGCAGCTCGTCGGGCTCATAACCCGAAGGTCGTAGGTTCAAATCCTGCCCCCGCAACCAAGTTTATGTTCTGGTGCATTCGCACAAATTTACCGAGCACAATTGATTTCTTCGGCAAACCTTTGTCGGGATATTTTTTATTCTCGTAGTTTGTTCAAACGTCACCACACTTACTCTGATAGAAACGCCGATGAAAGACAATAAAGATCATGCTACGCTGGAACTGCCAGGCTTCGGCGAACCCGCATTTTTATTGCCAGAAACCAGAAAACCCGGCAAATCATCACAACGTCAACGCGGCAGAAAACAGGAACAGCTGGATCTGCTTGAAGTACTGGGGCCGACAGACCGCAGCGGCTTGCCAGCCTGGGTGCATGATGAAAACATCGACCTGACTGGCCTGCCTATCTGGCGCTAACCATTAAACGCAATAATCAGGCTCAGACGCGCACCAATGCCTTGATCACCGGCCACTGCCGGCGCGAAATAGGCAAGCGCTCAGCGCATCCTGTAACGATAACCTGCCAGGACTCCGACACTTTCTCCTGCCCGCCATCTGCATCAACAACCTGTACCGCTCTCTCCACACCATTGATCGCTGCCCGCGCAACCAGGGCATTTCTGTGCACCCTCACCAAAAGCTCGCTCAACTCCAGTTCTATAGATGTCAGCGACTCTTCCAGCAAATACTCACGTTGAATGGTGTGTAGGGTGACGTATTTCTGCTCTGCCTTCAGAAACAGGACATCTGACACGGGGATCAGCAATATGCGGCCACGCTCAAGCACAGAAAAATGCCTGCGCCGGCTATTACCTGCGTCAGCAGCTATCGTTGGCGGCAAGTGCGGCTCACTACCGGCTTTTTCACATGCGCGCCCTATCGCATCAACCAGACGATTGGCGCGAACCGGCTTCATCAGATAATCAAGTGCATGCACTTCAAAGGCCTTGACTGCAAACTCATCATAGGCCGTGACAAAAATGATCGCCGGCGGACGCATATTCAACTGATGCTGCGCCAGATGCTGGGCCAGTTCTATGCCATTCATGCCTGGCATTTGTACATCGAGCAAAACGATATCGGGATGCAGGCTACCGATCTGTTCCAGCGCCAACATGGCATTTTCCGCCTCGCCGACAACAAGGGTAGGACATTGTTCGGTAATGTCTGACAGCAAAGTTTTCAATCTTTGACGGGCAGGCGCCTCGTCATCAACAATCAAAATTCTTGGATTCATTATCTCTTGGCCGGAAATTGCAGTTTGACTTCAAAGTGCGTATCCAGCACACCATATTGTATTTGCGCTTCGATATCATAAAGCAAACTTAAACGTTGTCGTATGTTTTCCAACGCCATCTGATTACCCGATGCCAGCTTGGCGTCGGCATGATAGGGATTGCGTATGCAGATATCGACCTTATCCAGATGCCGGCTGATTTCAACTTCGATGACAGCCGCCTGCACAGAAGGCTCGACCCCATAATGCACCGCATTCTCAAGCAAGGGCTGCAACAGCAGCGAGGGAATTTCTATATCAACCAGTTCCTTGGAACTGATTTTTTCCTTGTCCCAGACTATCTGCAGGCGATCACCCAGGCGGATTTTCTCTATCGCCAGGTATTGCTCGCACAAGCGTATTTCGTCCTGCAGGCTGGTGACATTACGGGTATCGCGCATCAAGACCCTGAATAAATCCGACAGGTCTTCCAGTACCAGTTCCGCCCGCCTCGGTTCTGTGCGTATCAATGACAAGGCGGTATTCAAGCTATTGAACAGAAAATGCGGTCGTATTCTTGCCTGCAGCGCCTGCAACCTGGCTTCGCCCAGTGCCGGTGAAAAAGCCCGTGTACGCAGTTCAAAATACTGTTGAAATCCTATCCCCAGCAATGCGCATGCTGCAACCACGAAAAGAGGGTTCAAGCGCGGAAAGCTCGCATCAAACCAATCCTGCCCTCGCAAATACAACAAGAACAGGGAGGCGATTGCGGTTGGCAGCATGCTGCACAGCAAGCGCTGAAACCAGGCCGACATGTAAAAACGCATCGCCAATCTGCGCACATTGCACATAACGAGCAACGACAACAGGCATATAGCCTCCAGCAGCATGGCCCCTTCCAAGAAATTCTGCAGGACCAGACGCCAGTCGTCGCCACGCGACCACAAAACCAGCAGTCCCAGGAAATTCACACTGAGCAGGATGCGTACGACCACGCCCAGGTTGCAACAGTCGGGGATCAGGGGCTCGCTTTGCAGGTTTTTCCTCTCTGAGTTTTTGTCAGTCACTTTGCTCATTTACATCTTACTGGGGGTTGCATATTGTATAAAATCTTGGCGAAAAGAGCATATTGTTAATCGGCCAAGCATACTTTGTACATTTCCAAGGGTAATTACCAGCAAAATCTGGGATAATCGCTAGAAATTTTCAAGCAAATGTTGCCAAAATGGCGAATTATTCACTATGACATCACAATTCAATAAAAAAGGCGAGGCATGGTCAGCCCGCTTTTCTGAACCGGTTTCCGATCTCGTCAAACGTTATACAGCGTCTGTCTTCTTTGATAACCGCATGGCCGCATTTGACATTCAAGGCTCGCTGGCCCATGCAGAAATGTTGCAAGCACAACAAATCATCACTGCCCAGGACTATGCCGACATACAGCGTGGCATGGCACAAATCAAGGCTGAAATTGACAATGGCCAGTTTGAATGGCTGCTTGATCTCGAAGATGTCCACCTGAACATAGAAAAACGACTGACAGAACTGGTTGGCGATGCCGGCAAGCGTTTGCATACCGGCCGCTCCAGAAATGATCAGGTAGCCACCGACATACGCCTTTACATGCGCAGCGCCATCGACAATATCGTTGGCCTGCTCACTGATTTCCGTCTGGCCTTGCTCGATCTGGCAGAAAAGAATGCCGACACCATCCTGCCCGGCTTCACTCACATGCAGGTAGCGCAGCCGATTACCTTTGGCCATCACATCCTTGCCTATGTTGAAATGTTTGGTCGTGACGCCGAACGCATGCTGGATTGCCGCAAACGTGTCAACCGCCTGCCACTGGGTGCCGCCGCCCTGGCTGGCACCACCTTCCCGATAGACCGTGAGCGCGTTGCCAGAACTCTGGGCTTTGACGAGGTTTGCTACAATTCTCTGGATGCCGTGTCTGACCGTGACTTTGCCATCGAATTCTGTGCGGCGGCCGCCCTGGTGATGACACATATTTCACGCATGTCAGAAGAGCTGGTGATCTGGATGAGCCCGCGTGTGGGCTTCATCGATATTGCTGATCGATTCTGCACCGGCTCATCCATCATGCCGCAAAAGAAAAACCCGGATGTGCCGGAACTGGCACGTGGCAAGACTGGCCGCGTGAATGGTCATTTGATCGCCTTGCTGACCCTGATGAAAGGCCAGCCACTGGCTTACAACAAGGACAACCAGGAAGACAAAGAACCGCTGTTTGATGCCGTAGACACTGTCATCGATACCCTGCGCATCTTTGCCGACATGGCAGGCGGCATCACGGTCAAGCCGGATGCCATGCGTGCCGCTGCCTTGCAAGGCTATGCCACCGCAACGGACCTGGCCGATTACCTGGTCAAAAAGGGTTTGCCATTCCGCGATGCCCACGAAGCCGTTGCCCTGGCCGTGCGCACCTGTGTTGACAAGGCTTGCGACCTGAGCGACATGTCACTGGAAGAATTGCGTACGTTTTCCAACCTGATCAATGATGATGTGTTTGAAGTATTGACACTCGAAGGCTCTGTCGCCGCCCGCAATCATGTTGGTGGCACTGCGCCCGAACAGGTCCGACTTGCCATCGCAAGACTACGCAACCAGTTGAAGTAAGGCAAGGAAATATATGGCTTTGGCTTCCTTCAAACACGAAGCCGGAGCCATGCAAGCTGGTCAGTAATTGCAGCACGGTGGCAAAAACAAGAGGAGGTATCCGCATGAAATTTGCCGACATACGCCACCACGCCCTATCCCTGCCTGAATCGACCGAAGCTCCGCATTTCAATTACACCTCTTTCCGTGTGCGCGGAAAAATTTTTGCGACCGCTCCGCCTGAACAGAAACATGTCCACATCTTCCTGCCGGAACAGGAACGTGAAGCCGCCCTGCCCCTGGCTCCCGAATATCTGGAAAAATTGCTTTGGGGCGGCAAGGTCGTAGGACTGCGCGTCACCATCAGCAAAGCCAAACCATCCCTGGTCAAACAACTGATCAGCAAGGCATGGGCCGGCAAAGCCCCAAAGAGCCTGCTCACAAGAATCTGACAGAACGCAACAAAAAAGTCGCCCTGGTCGCGCCGATGTATGAACACGGCCAATTCCTGACGGTTTCATGTACGTAGAAATACTGGGATTGTCTCTTTCATCTACAAAAGCCTCCTTTCGCCTGTTGCAAGCCCTTGTTCCGACAAGGAAATGTCTTATACTTGCCCCGAACAACAATAGATAGAGAAGAAGGCACCAGCCCTTACTTAATCCAGTTCGCCAGTCAACGGCACAGGACTAACTCTCACAATTCAAAACAATGTAGGAGACAATTGATGACACCTTTACTTTCGCTATCAAAACTCATTGATGCGATCAATGAAAAAATCGGACAAGCTATAAGCTGGGCCTTGCTGGCTTCGGTACTAATTTGTACTGGAAACGCACTGATACGTTATACCTTTAACATCAGCTCAAACGGCTGGCTGGAGATTCAATGGTATCTCTTCGCTGCCATCTTCCTGCTCGGCAGTTCAGCTACCTTGCGCAGAAATGAGCATGTTCGTATCGACGTCGTTGCCGGGCGCTTTTCCAAACGCACCCAGGTGTGGATAGATATTTTCG
Source organism: Undibacterium paludis (assembly GCF_022568815.1). Taxonomy (GTDB): domain Bacteria; phylum Pseudomonadota; class Gammaproteobacteria; order Burkholderiales; family Burkholderiaceae_D; genus Undibacterium. Next base: position 224,004 of record NZ_JAKZHX010000003.1, read on the forward strand.
GTTTTCTGTTTTTTCTGCTGCCAATGGCTGGACTGATCCTGTATCTGGCTACACCTTATGCCTTGGAATCAATGCGCAATCAGGAGGTATCGAGTAATGCTGGTGGCCTCATCGTCTGGCCTGCCAAGTTATTGATACCCACAGGTTTTTTGCTACTGACTCTGCAAGGTGTGTCTGAACTGATCAAACGCATAGGTTATTTGCAAGGCCTGGTGCCAGCAAGTGCGTTTGAAAAACATGCAGTCACGCCTCAAGAAGAGATTGAAGCGATCAAGAACGCCAATAATCTCAAATAAATATTAAAAGCGGAGACATGAAATGACGGAGTTTATTATCGCCAACATGGCACCCATCATGTTCGCCACGCTAGTGGTGTTCTTGCTATCCGGTTTTCCGGTAGCCTTTTCACTGGCCGCTAATGGCCTGTTCTTTGGTTTTCTTGGTATAGAATTTGGTCTGATCAAGCCTGAACTATTACAAGCCTTGCCAAACCGCATCTTTGGCATCATGTCGAACGACACCTTGCTCGCCATCCCCTTCTTTACCTTTATGGGCCTCATCCTTGAACGCTCAGGGATGGCCGAAGATTTGCTCGACACCATAGGCCAGCTATTTGGTCCTTTGCGTGGAGGTGTCGCCTATGCAGTGATTTTCGTCGGCGCCTTGCTGGCAGCTACCACTGGAGTCGTGGCTGCCTCGGTGATTTCGATGGGCTTGATTTCACTGCCGGTCATGCTGCGTTACGGCTATGATAAAAAAGTCGCATCAGGTGTGATTGCAGCATCAGGGACACTGGCGCAGATCATCCCTCCGTCACTGGTATTGATCGTCATGGCGGATCAACTTGGCCGCTCTGTCGGCGACATGTATCAAGCAGCATTTGCTCCCGGTCTGCTGCTGACCCTGATGTACGCTGGCTATATTCTTATCATTTCGATTGCTAAACCGAGCTGGGTTCCAGCCCTGCCGCCTGAGGCACGCAATCTGCGCGAGGCAAACGGTGACAGTGGTGTACGCTCCTTGCTCGGATTGATCGTCGTCTGCATCGCCACCAGCTTTGCCTTCGCAAAATACTATGGAATGAATCATCCCGATGCCCCTGCTGACGAGCTTGGCATTTACTCTGCGGGTATCGGCATCGCCTGTGCATTCATTCTTGCACTGATCAATCGCAAATTGAAAATTGGCCTGCTCTCACGCATGGCTGAAAAAGTCGTCTTTGTACTGATTCCACCACTAGCCCTGATCTTCCTGGTCCTGGGTACTATTTTCATCGGTATCGCAACACCAACTGAAGGTGGTGGTATGGGTGCATTTGGTGCCATGGTGCTGGCCATCCTGAATCGACGCCTGAGTTGGGATCTGACCAAACAGGCCATGGGTTCCACCTCCCGTCTGTCCTGCTTTGTGGTTTTCATCCTGATCGGTTCGACTGTATTCTCCCTGGTATTCCGAGGTGTCAACGGTGATTTGTGGGTGGAACATCTTTTAACGTCCCTCCCCGGCGGCAACACTGGTTTCCTGATTGTTGTCAACATCATGTTTTTTGTGTTGGCCTTCTTCCTTGATTTCTTTGAACTGGCCTTCATCCTGGTTCCTCTCGTTGGGCCGGTCGCAGAAAAAATGGGGATAGACCTGATCTGGTTCGGTGTCTTGCTCGGCGTTAACATGCAAACCTCTTTCATGCACCCTCCGTTTGGTTTTGCACTTTTTTATTTGCGTTCCGTAGCACCAAAAGAAGTGAAGACATCACACATCTATTGGGGGGCTGTACCTTTTGTCGTTGCCCAGGTTCTGATGGTGACATTGATCATAAGTTTCCCGAGCATTGTGTCTGTCGACAAAAAGGCCAATATGAAAGAGGACGTGAAACTCAATATTGACATCCAGGCTCCAGATAGCGAACCGGTTAACTTACCACCTGGCGCGAATAGTCCGGACGAACAAAAACCTGGCGAACCCAAACCCGACGAACCAAAGCCGGAAGACCCTCCTTTACCCAAGTTCACCCAATAAACAAGGTAAGGATACCTAAAGAAAAAACCCGCTAACGCGGGTTTTTTTATGTATGCCAATGTAAATGCTCAGTGCAGCAGGATGATCAGACTTACTGAAAAATACAATTTAATAGCACAAAAAAACCGCAGGCAAAGCTGCGGTTTTCTTGCGGCAACTGAAGATTATTTCAGCGGACGCGCCATACTGAAGCGTGCGAATGACTGCTCTGCCACATTAAACCATTGCCCCTGATTATTTCTGAAAGCAACCCAGTCATCATAGACCTTCTTGAATTTTGGATTTTTTGCCGCCTCTTCAGTAAACGTTTCCTGAGCAGCCTTGAAGCATGCTTCCATGACAGGCTGTGGGAATGGTTTCAAGGAAATTTTGTTTTGCAATAAACGTCCTAATGCTGCCGGATTCTTGGCATCGTATTTCGCTTGCATGTCAACGTGCGCTTCAAATGAAGCCACCTCTATCGCGTGCTGGAACTGCTTGGGCAACTTGTCCCATTCTTTTTTACCTACGTAGAAGGACAGCTGCGCGCCACCCTCCCACCAGCCTGGATAATGATAAACTTTGGCAACCTTGTAAAACCCCAGTTTTTCATCATCGTATGGGCCTACCCATTCGGCAGCATCAATTGTTCCTTTTTCCAGGGCTGGATAAATATCGCCACCAGCAATCTGTTGTGGAACAGTGCCCAGCTTGGTCAACACCTTGCCAGCAAAGCCGCCAACCCGGAACTTCAAACCTTTGAGGTCTTCAACAGTTTTGACCTCTTTACGGAACCAGCCTCCCATTTGCGTACCGGTATTTCCGCCCAGGAAATTAACCACATTATATTCAGCAAAAAATTCACGCATCAGCTTCATGCCATTCCCGTGCAACATCCATGCTGTCTGTTGACGTGATGTCAGCCCAAAAGGAACGGCGGTATCAAATGCGAAAGTTGGATCTTTTCCGAAATAGTAATAAGAGGCGGAGTGACCAATTTCTACTGTGCCACTCTGAACAGCGTCAAGCACCTGAGTACCTGGAACAATCTCACCACCAGCAAAAGGACGGATAACGAATTTGCCATCAGTCAGCTCTTTAACACGATTACAAAATACTTCCGCTGCGCCATAGATCGTATCGAGGCTTTTAGGGAAGCTCGATGCCAGTCGCCAGTTGACGGTTGGTGCATCTGCTGCCATTGCCGGCAAAGCAGCCACGCCTGCCGCTGTGCCTACTGATGCTTTTTTTAGAAAGGAACGACGTTCCATGCTGTCTCCAATTATTGAGGAATATCCGGACAAAACTCCAGGATAAGCGAGTTATCAAAACGCATTACAGATCAGAAATTGACCGATTTTTATTCTATTGGGCTACAGGAATGCCCGCAATCAATGATTATATTGCAACGCAACAAAACCATATCAAAAAACATCTTCCTGTGTGCCTGCAGCATCAATCAGATGACAAAATCCCTTAATAAAACAGACACTTAGGATAAAAATTCTTCGCCTGCACTGATACTTCATCAATCAGGCTTAAGTATTTCTACGTAAGCTCATATCACACAATTTCCGGCCTAATTGCCAGCAATCGTCATTTCCTCAATCAGGATGGATCCAGTCTGCTTTGTGCCGCGAACCAGAGCATCATTCCCCACCGCCACGATTTGCTCAAACATCCGTCCCATATTACCAGCAATGGTAATCTCTTCGACCGGGTACTGGATCACGCCGTTCTCTACCCAATAGCCGGATGCCCCACGCGAATAATCACCAGTCACATAGTTGACACCCTGCCCCATCAATTCGGTAACAAGCAGACCCCTGCCCATTTTTTTCAGCATACCGGCAAAGTTATCTGCACGCTTTGTCAGGGATGAGGTCAGTGCCAGATTGTGTGAACCACCGGCATTGCCCGTAGTTTGCATACCCAGCTTGCGTGCCGAATAAGTGGACAGGAAATAGCCTTGCAATACGCCATTGTCGACAACATTTCGCTTTTGCGTTCGCACACCTTCATCGTCGAACGGAGATGAGCCGACAGCGCCAATAATATGCGGATCCTCCACAACCTGAATATGGGAAGGGAAAATCTGCTTACCCAGGGAATCAAGCAGGAAAGTTGACTTTCTATACAGAGCACCGCCTGACGTTGCCTGCACCAGTGCGCCAAGCAAGCCTGCCGCCAGAGGCGCCTCAAACAGAACCGGGCATTTGCGTGTATCGAGCTTACGTGCATTTAATCTTGCCAGTGCACGCTCAGCGGCATAACGGCCTATGGCTTCAGGCTCGGCCAGCTTTTTGGCATTGCGCTGGGAAGAATACCAGTCATCCCTTTGCATTTTGCTCCCCCTGCCGGCAATAGGCGCAACAGAAATAGTATGACGTGAAATGGGATAGCCCCCCATGAAGCCACGCGAATTGGCGGCGACAAAATGCGATTGCTGGGCATGCACGCTGGCGCCCTCGCTATTGGTGATGCGCTTGTCGACGTCAAAAGCAGCCGCTTCTGTATGTTTGGCCAGCTCTATGGCTTCTTCAGCGCTGATCAGCCAGGGATGGCAGAGCTTGAGATCATGCGGCGCCATTTCCAGCATGTCGGCGTCTGGCAAGCCGGCACAGTCATCTTCAGCAGTAAAGCGGGCGATATTGTAGGCAGCGTCGACCGAATCACGCAGGGCTTGCTCTGAGAAATCCGAGGTACTGGCATTACCGCGGCGCTGGCCGATATAAACAGTAATACCAATACCCTTGTCGCGATTCTGCTCTATGGTTTCAACCTTGCCTTTGCGTACGCTGATCGATAATCCGCCACCTTCGCTGATTTCAACTGCGGCATCGGATGCCCCTTTTTCGCGGGCAAACCGCAACATATCCTGTGCAATTTGCTTGAGTTGATCCTGGGTATGGGTAAAAACTGGTTTGCTCATAGAGGAAATTTCTGTATAGGCTGGGCTAAAAGGACTAAGCTGGAATTATCGCAATAATGTGGCTGCCAGCCGCTAACAGCCGTTAAAGCAGCGGGCAAACCGGGCATTTCTGCATATTCTCAGGCTAAAAGGGGTATCATAGCAGCCGTTTCATTAAGTTAATAGTAAAGGCGCAGAATTATGCCAAATCCAAATCGTGGCTCATGTGGCTACCAATCCAATGAGTTCGAACAAGAATACGAACGCCCCTCCAAGTCACAGTTAAAACGCGAAATGACCGCGCTGCAAAAGCTGGGAGAAGAACTGGTTGAGCAAGCGCGTGAACGCGTCAAACGCGTCCCCATGCCGGAAGACGTGCGTGACGCCATCCTCGAATGCCAGCAAATCAAGGATCACGAAGGCCGTCGCCGCCAGATGCAATATGTGGGCAAGAAAATGCGTACCCTGGATGAAGAAGAAGTCGCCCTGATCCAGAAGACCATAGACAGCTGGAAAGGCGCCTCCAAGTCAGAAACCGCCGCCATGCATGCACTTGAGCGTCAGCGTGAAAAACTGCTGGCTGACGATAGCGTACTGACCGAATTACTAAGCGCAAACCCGCAACTCGATGTGCAGCAATTACGCACCCTGATACGCAATGCGCGCAAAGAACAGGCAGAAAACAAGCCGCCCAAGGCTTATCGTGAAATTTTCCAGATATTGAAAGAATTGCAAAAATCCAGGAAAAACGCTACCACTGATGACAGCGACGATGCCGAGCTTGACGAAGAGCAGGACGATGAGTACAGCGACAAGTAGTCAGGGCCAGGTGGTGGATTCGACAACAGGACAGTTGAAGATCGGTCTGGTATCGATCTCTGACCGCGCTTCTGCCGGTATCTACCAGGACCAGGGCTTGCCCGCCCTGCAAGAATGGTTCGGCAAGGCCCTGAGCAGCCCCTGGAAAATGGTGACCCGCCTTATCCCCGACGAACGTATTGCGATCGAACAGGCGCTGATCAGCCTGGTGGATGAAGAACAATGCCATCTGGTCATCACTACCGGCGGCACCGGCCCGTCCAGACGCGATGTCACGCCAGAAGCAACTCTGGCGGTAGCCAGCAAGGAGATGCCTGGTTTTGGCGAACAAATGCGCCAGATCAGCCTGCAATTCGTACCAACTGCCATCCTGTCACGTCAGGTAGCCGTCATACGCGAAACCGCCGATCATGCAGCCCTGATCTTGAATTTGCCCGGTCAGCCCAAGTCCATCAAGGAGACGCTGGAAGGCTTGAAGGACAGTGAAGGCAAGCAAGTCGTGGCCGGTATTTTTGCAGCGGTACCGTATTGCATAGACCTGATAGGCGGTCCCTACATAGAAACAGATGACAGCATCTGTAAAGCATTTCGCCCGAAAAGTGCGATACGCACCAAACCCGCAGATTGAGGCCGGGCTGCAAATCGCATGGCAAGCATACTCACCCACCCTGTCATCCCGCTGACTTGCGGTTTGATACTGGGCACAAGGATTGTCTCGTGGCGCCTGATCTTGCTGGGTATGGCATGCGCCATTCTCCCTGACCTGGATGTAATTACTTTCAAACTGGGTATAGACTATCAGTCAGCACTTGGTCATCGCGGCGTCAGCCATTCACTGCTGTTCGCCATACTGGCCGCAAGTTGTGCAAGCTTCTTTTATCGCAGTTTGCAGACTACGCGCGTGAAGGCCTGGTGGTTTATCGCCCTGGCAACAGCTTCGCACGGCATGCTGGACGCACTGACGACTGGTGGATTGGGCGTAGAGTTTTTCTGGCCGCTGTCTGAGGAGCGGTTCTTTTTTCCCTGGCAATTCATTAAGGTATCGCCAATTGGCGTCAATCGCTTTTTGACAGCGCGTGGCCTGCAAGTGCTGCAGTCAGAATTATTGACAGTCTGGCTACCCTGCGGCCTGCTTTTACTCGGCGTAAAATCAGCCCTTTATTTTACTTCTTCAAAACCATCATCATGACAGACAAATTACTCGACACCGTAGAACTTGAGAGCAAACCCAACCCCACCGTTGCCATCATCTGGATGCATGGCCTGGGGGCTGACGGCAATGACTTTGTTCCTATTGTCAATGAACTGGATTTGCGCGAATGTCCTGGCATACGGTTTATTTTTCCGCATGCACCGGCAATACCGGTTACCCTGAACAATGGTTATGTCATGCCCGCCTGGTACGATATTTTTGGTACAGACCTGACCAGGCGTGAAGATGATGCAGGTTTGCGTACTTCACAAAAAAGCATAGAGCAATTGATCGCCCGGGAAAATGCACGCGGTATCGCAACTGACCATATCGTATTGGCCGGTTTTTCCCAGGGCTGTGCGATGGCCCTGCAAACCGGGCTGCGTCATTCTGAAAAACTGGCCGGACTGTTGTGCCTGTCAGGCTACCTGCCCTTACGCGACGTTATTGCTGCAGAACGCCATGCAGCAAATCAGGGCACACCCATTTTCATGGCGCATGGTCGCATTGATCCTGTGGTACAGATTCAACGCGCCGAAGAATCCCGCGAAATACTGAAAGCGCTGGGCTATCAGATTGAGTGGCATGAATACATGATGCCGCATTCAGTACACCCCGATGAGATCAGGGACATTGCTGCCTGGCTCAAAAAAGTACTGCCGCAATAATACCTGCAATACGATGGCGGCATTGTCCAGCCAGGGCTTTTTGCTGATTCCGAGTTTTCTGAATCACGAAGAGCTGGCACTTTTACGTTCTGCCTGTCAGCCCATAGAAAAGGAATATGGGCTGCGTCAGGTCTTGCAATGTCAGCCTGACATTGCTGCCGCACTACCGGCATCAAAACTGACCGACGTCCTGCATGAGTTCGGCATGCAAGACGCCCGCATCGTGCGCAATCTCTTTTTCAATAAAAATGCAGCACACAACTGGCTGGTTCCCTGGCATCAGGACATGACTATCTGCACAGACAGAAAAGCTGATATTGACGGCTACAGCAAATGGACTGTCAAGCAGGACATTCATCATGTAGAACCACCAGCCAGCATACTGGAAAACATGCTGACGCTACGCCTGGCACTTGACGACAGTGATGCAAAAAATGGGGCATTGAAAGTGATTGCAGGCAGCCATCGTTATGGCAAGCTGAGTGCACTGCAAGTACAGGAACAGGTCGGCAGACAAGCCCCGGCATTTTGTGAAATGCGGGCCGGGGATCTCTTATTGATGAAGCCTTTGTTACTGCATGCATCCGACAAATCCATCCATGCACAACAACGTCGAGTCCTGCATCTGGAATATAGCAAGACGAGCCTGCCATTACCAGTTCGCTGGGCAGAACAAGTCGGACTATAACAGCCTTCATCCGATAAAGTAATCGCTCAACTTAAATTCAGGCGAGCAGGCAAAGTACGCACCCACGCGACTGTGACATGCTTCAGGCCCAAGGCAGGTTTCTCTATGACATGCCACGAGATGACCGCCAGCAGCAAAGTGACCAAGGTTGACAACAAGGCCATCTGCCACACCATGATACCTGGCCACAATGCCGCTATGGCTTGCTGGACCGGGAAAGCATAGATGTACACGCCATAAGAATAGTCACCCATCGCATTGTATTTTCTGGGCATGCCCGAAGGCAGGTAGGCCAGACAAACGACAACATAGGCAAGCGACAAGGTATACAACGTAAAAAACAGGTCCTTGCTGACAAGGACCGAGCTGATCAAAAAAGGCAACAGCAGAAAAAGTGCTGTGTGCTTCAATACGATTTTGTCACTCAGCATATACATGCTGGCGCCAGAGAAAAACATGAAGAGAAGGCGCTCAAACTGCATTTTTTCTGCCATGCGACTATCCATGAGCAAGGCATCTGGCGGAAAGAAATGACGGAGAAACACCATGACGCAAGCAAACATGGCGATAGAGAGCAGCAAGTATCTGAAGGCCCTGATACGCGACTGCTTCAGCAAGGACAACACGCACCAGCAAAACAGCAGTATCAGGTACATCCTGATTTCGAATGGCAAAGTCCATAGCGAGCCATTCACTGCGTAGGGATAAGGATTGTGTGCAAATACACCAGGCAAAACATAGGCCACACCGTTGTACAGGCTCAGGCATTTGACAAGATAGTTCAGCGTCTCAGGCGCAAGAAAGTAGGCTGCGAGCGATAGTTGTGTAAAGTAGGGTCCCAGGACCAGTACCGTCAACAGCAGCATGACAGCCAGCGCGGGAAAGATGCGCAGGATGCGGGCACACAAGTAGTCGCTGAAACTTTGCTTGCTGACCAGGCTGCCACACACCAGCATGCCGCTGATGATAAAAAATATGTCGACAGCCACCGTCCCCGGGGTCACACCCCAGCGCCCGCCCCAGGGTTCCGGCAGTCTGAGCAAGGCAAAGCTGTGGCCAAACAAGACGGCAAGCGCTGCCACCATGCGCAACAGGTTCAGGTTATTGTCGCGCAGCCCGCTAACATCAGCCAGGCGCATGGCGGCACGCGCTACTGCTATGATGCATAGTCTTTCAGCATCTCAAGGTCAATCTGCACAGAGGCGTCTCCGGCAGACATCCATATCTGCCCATCCTGGATGGTGCATTGCAATTGCATGGTGCGTTGTGCAAGTTTTTCCAGGGCCTGACTTTGCGTTGAAGGCACATTCATGACACGCAGATTCTTGGCGCGGTCCAGACGGCTATTCATCGCCTTCCACCAGATATCACTGGCGCTGGCAAAGCTGTAAACTATGACCTGCTCAGAACGACCACAGGCTTTCAGCAAGCGCCTGTCATCAGGCTGGCCGACTTCACACCATAACTGTATGGCGTCGGTATAGTCTTTTTCCCACAGATCAGGTTCTTCTGTATCGGAAATACCCTTGCCGAATTCCAGACGCTCAGATGCATGAATGGCAAAAGCCAGCACGCGTATCATCATGCGCTCATCAGTTTCAGATGGATGACGGGCGATAGTCAGGTTATGGTCGGCATAATAGCCACGGTCCATGTCTGAAATATTCAGGTCAGCTTTGTAGATGATGGATTTGAGAGCCATTACTTGAACACCACCGTCTTGTGACCATTCAATAAGATGCGATGTTCGACAAAGCATTTGACAGCACGTGCCAGTACCACGCATTCGACATCACGGCCTATGGCGGTCAATGTTTCCGGCTCCATGGAATGATCAACACGCTCCACATCCTGCTCAATGATCGGGCCTTCATCGAGATCACCTGTGACAAAATGCGCTGTGGCGCCTATCAGTTTGACACCGCGTTCATGTGCCTGATAATACGGCTTTGCGCCCTTGAAGCTGGGCAGGAAGGAATGATGGATATTGATGGCTCGCCCCCTTAGTGCATCACACATTGTTGGTGACAATATCTGCATGTAACGGGCCAGCACGACGAGTTCAATGTCATTGCTGGCGACGATTTCCAGCACTTTGGATTCTTGTGCCTGTTTGGCCTCCATGCTGGAGCCCGTCGCCAGAGGCAGGTGATGGAAAGGAATATTATAGCTGGCAGCGAGCTGATAAAAATCCGTGTGATTCGATACGATGGCCTTGATCTCTACCGGCAGCAAACCACTTTTGTAGCGAAACAGCAGGTCATTGAGGCAATGACCTATTTTGGATACCATGATCATCACGCGTGGCTTGTGATGGGCATCGTGCAGTTGCCAGTTCATCTGCATGCTGGCGCCCAAGGCGGCAAACTCTTCACGCAGGCTGGCATCGCTGATGCTGGAATCTTCTACCGCAAAATGCACACGCATGAAAAAGGTCGCAGACTGCGCATCACCAAACTGGGCTGAATCAATAATATTGCAGCCATGATTGGCAAGAAAACCCGATACGCTATGCACGATGCCACGCTGATCGGGACAGGATAAGGTCAGGATATATTCTGGTCGTATAGTCATGATTTTTATTTTTCTGCTTCCTGGCCCTCAATTTTCAGGCCAAAAACAAATTAAATTCGTTATTTACTTAATGCAACTAAAAAATTAACCGCATATTGTCGCACATCAGGCGGATAATTCACAAAGCAGACTTTCAATTAAACAATCACAACAAAAAGCACGATCGTTCTTATTCGTGTATAGTCACTGTTCCGACCAGCTCTTCAAGAACCTGGCGAGAAGCAATTTCATGCCTTATGCATACACACAATTCACGTACCAATCACGTACTAATGACAGGGAGACAACATGACCACACTCAACAACCAACAATTCCGCCTTGCCGCCCGCCCCGTAGGCTCGCCCAAGCACAGCGACTGGAATCTGACAACAGAAGTCGTACGCGACATCACAGACGGCGAAATTGTCGTGCAGACCATCTATATCTCGCTGGACCCGGCCATGCGTGGCTGGATGAATGAAGGCAAATCCTATATACGCCCGGTCGCCATCAACGAAGTCATGCGCGCTGGCGGCATAGGCAAGGTGATTGCCTCCAAATCCCCCAGATTTGCTGTCGGCGACTATGTATCCGGCGGCACTGGCGTACAGCAATACTGGGTTGGCCCGGCGGATGACAAGACTGCCGGCTTCTACAAGGTTAATCCCAAGCTGGCCCCGCTGCCCAAGTACATGAATGCCCTGGGCATGCCCGGCATGACCGCCTATTTCGGCCTGCTTGATGTAGGCCAACCCAAAGCTGGCGAGACTGTGGTCGTATCAGGCGCAGCCGGTGCGGTTGGTCAGACCGTGGGTCAGGTCGCCAAGCAAAAAGGCTGTCGTGTTGTCGGCATAGCCGGCGGCAAGGACAAGTGTGACTTTGTTGTCAATGAGCTCGGTTTTGATGCCTGCATCGATTACAAGACCGGCTCGGTCAAGGACGGTTTGAAAGAACATTGCCCCAATGGTGTCGACGTGTATTTCGACAATGTCGGCGGCGAGATTCTCGACACCGTGCTGACCCGCATCAATATGAAAGCCCGCATCATCATTTGCGGAGCGATCTCGCAGTACAACAACACGACCCCGGTCAAAGGCCCGGCCAATTACCTGTCCCTGCTGGTTAACCGTGCCCGCATGGAAGGCATAGTCGTCTTTGACTACGCCGCCCGTTATGGCGAAGCCGTGGCAGAAATGGGTAAATGGATGGCCGAAGGCAAATTCCAGACCCGCGAAGATATCGTCCAGGGCCTGGAGACCTTCCCCAATACCTTGATGATGCTGTTTGAAGGCAAGAACTTCGGCAAACTGATCTTGCAGGTTGCTGAAGAATAAATTTGCCTGGCCAACGGCAGATTTGCAAAATGCAAATCTGCCAGCAGTTATGCGGTCATATTTCAGGTGTCACGAGCGGCAGATGAAAGAATAGATGCACCCCCTGATCAAGCGAGCTCTCCAGCCTGACACTCCCCTTGAATATACCCTGTACCAGATTGTGGACTATGTACAGGCCTAAACCTGAACCACCCTGCCCCAATTTGCTGGTATAAAACGGCTCAAATACCTTGTGGTGCAAATCCGGCGGGATACCGATGCCGTCATCTGCATAATCGAGCGCCAGTATCTCACCCTGCAAACTGGCATTGATAATGATGTGCTTGCCAGTACCGGTTTCAAAGCCATGCGTCAGCGAATTCATGATCAAGTTATTGATGATCTGTTCCAGATGACCGGGAAAGCTGTCCATCATCAACCCCTGGGGAATACGGTTATCAACACTGACCCCCATCCTGTTGATCATGCCGCCCAGCGCGTTGATACTGTCCTGTACCGCAATGCGTACATCAAACAAACGTCGCCGCTGACTGGTCTGGTCTACAGATACGCGCTTGAAACTCTCTATCAATTCACTGGCACGGCCGCCGCTGCGCACGATCAATTGACTGGCATCACTACATTCATCAAGTGCATGCATCAAACCGGAACGTGTCAATTTGCCGCTGTCTATGGACTGATGCACCTCCTTCAGGCGTTCTGCCAGCGTCGATGCTGCCAGCAGCATATTACCTATAGGCGTATTCAGTTCATGCGAAACACCTGCAACCAGCACCCCCAGCGAAGCAAGTTTTTCTGACTCGATGATTTGCGTCATGGCGTGGCGCAATTCACGCGTACGCTCTTCCACACGCAATTCCAGCTGCTCGTTGAGAATACGCAATTCTTCTTCTGCCTGCTTGCGTTCGGATATGTCTACATGAGTGCAGATCATGCGCATGGGCTGCCCGTTTTCATCACGGCTAACTATCATGCCACGATCGACGACCCACTTCCAGCTGCCATCCTTGCATCGCAACCTGTGTTCACTGTGATAGCGTGGCATGGCGCCGTCAAAATAAGCCTGCATTGCCGCCTTCACCAGCGGCAATTCGTCAGGATGTACCAGATCCAGCCCACCTTCAACAGTGGCCGGGATTTCATCAATTTCATAGCCATGCATGCTGACCCAGCATTGTGAGTACAGTACATGGCCAGTCTTGATATCCCAGTCCGACACACCATAACCGGCCCCCTCCAGGGCAAAACTCCAGCGCTCTTCACTCTCGCGCAAGGCTTCAACGGCCTGTCTGTGAGCCTGCCGCTGGCTTGCCTCACTCATTTCCCGTTTGATGGCGGGTGGCAGGCGTGCCAGATTATCTTTCATGACATAGTCATGCGCCCCCGCCTTCATCAAGGCCACGGCAGCGTTTTCGCCGAGTTCGGCAGAAACCACAATAAATGGCAGATCCAGGCCAGACTCACGCAACAAACCCAGTGCCGTATTGGTGTCAAAGCGCGGCAGATTATAGTCAGACAGGATGACGTCCCACTGCCCTCCTGAAAGGGCCTCACGCATCTCTGACTCGGTTTCCACACGCAACATCCGGACATCAAAATCAGCACGTCGCAGGCACAGCATGACCAGCTCTGCATCCATGTCAGAGTCTTCGACCATCAACAAAGCCAGCTGCGTCGCCATGTCAACCTGATGTCATGTCTTGTTGTTTTTGCTGCTCTACTTGTGAGGACTTTCGTTAATCACTAGCCAATACAGCCCCAGTTGCTTGATCACTTCGGCAAATTGCTGGAAATCCACGGGCTTGCGTATATAGCTGTTCACCCCCAGGTCATATCCGGCAGCCACATCCTGCTCTTCCCGTGAGGAGGTCAGGATGACGACAGGCACCCTGTGCGTGCGCTTGTCACCCCGTATCTGTCGCAAAACCTCCAGCCCATCTACTCTGGGCAACTTCAGGTCAAGCAAGACCAGCATAGGCAGATTATCCTCTTCGCGATCAGCAAAAGCACCCTGGCAAAAAAGATAATCCAGACCTTCCTGGCCATCCTGTGCAATTACCAGTTCATTGGTGATATGACTTTTCTTGAACGCCCTTTCGGTCAAGCCTATGTCACTGGGATTATCTTCTATCAATAGGATAGTTCCTGTGCTCATGGATTTCCCTTCAAAGTGAAATAAAATATTGCCCCGGCACCTGGCTTGGCATCTGCCCAGATACGACCACCGTGACGGGAAATAATTCTTTGCACCGTTGCCAGGCCTATGCCAGTCCCGCCAAATTCACTGGCCTTGTGCAGTCGCTGGAACACACCAAACAGCTTGTGCGCATATTGCATGTCAAAACCGGCACCATTGTCTTGCACAAAATAAGCAAAGACCTTTTCCTGCGAAGAAGGCTCTTCCACCTCCGCAGAACCAAAAGATATCTGGGCCGGCTGTTTCATTTTAGAAAATTTGGCCGCATTTTCGAGCAAATTCGTCAACACGACCTCCAGCAAACGACGGTCCCCCCAGGCATGCAAGCCGGGAGCAATTATGAAATCGAACTGACGTCCGGGATTATTCTCCTGAATGCGCCTGGTGACAGTCAGTGCCAGATCAGTCAGGTCTATATCACGCATATTCAGTGCAGCACGCCCCAGCCGGGAAAACTGCAACATGTCATCAATCAATTGCCCCATGCGCTGACTTTCGGCCCTGACCCTTTCCAGGTATTCCTGGCCAGTCGCATCAAGTTGCACGCCATAATCCTCCTGCAAGGCAAGGCTCCAGCCATCAATGCCACGCAAAGGGCTTCGCAGGTCATGCGAGACAGAATAGGAAAATGCTTCCAGCTCCTTGTTCGCGGCTTCCAGTTGTGCGGTGCGTTCCTGCACCTGTTTCTCCATACTGTCATTGGCCAGACGCAGTTCCGCCCTGGCCCGCTCGGTCTGGGCCAGCAGGTTGCGCATCTCCTCTGCAGCCTGCAATTGTTCGCTGATGTCTGTATGCGTGCCTATCATGCGTATCGCCTGGCCCTCGGCATTTTTTGCCACGACCATGCCACGTGACATGACCCATTTCCAGCTACCGTCCTTACAGAGCATGCGCTGCTCTATACTGAAAAAATCCGTTTTACCGGACAGATTGTCGTCAAGCTGGGCAAAGGCGCGGGCCGAATCTTCCGGATGGGCCAGCCTGGTATAAGTATCGAGCGTTCCAGGCAGTTCATCTACTTCGGTATAACCGAGCATTTCTTTCCAGCGCCGTGAATAGATGACTTCATTGGTCACCAGGTTTAAATCCCAGACACCGTCACCGGCCCCTTCCAGCGCAAATTTCCAGCGGAATTCACTTTCCTGCAGTTCAGCGACGAAACGATCGAGCCGCTGCTGCATGGAATTCAAGGCATTGACCACCTGTTCCAGTTCATCACCTGCGACTCTGGCGCTTTCCTTACGTTCCAATACCAGCTCTTCGACCCGGCCACCGGCAAACAGACGGTCAGAGAACGAGGCAATTTTCTTCAGATGCCGGCCTATCATGTACTGAAACAACATCAGAATGAACAGCGATACCAGGAAGGTCTTGATGGTCTGACTGATCAGAATCACCACGACCTTGTCACGCAAACGGTGGTATACGCCTTCCAGGTTTGCCAGCAATATCACCTTGCCTATGTGAACCTGACTTTTCCTGTGGTTGAAACTCAGGGAAAATTCATGGCGTATGACGTGTGAGCTGATCGCCTGCCCGGCCTTTGCTACCAGAATGTCCTGATCGGTACGCACTTCGCCATATTGCATATCTGGCAATCTCATGATGCCGTTTAATTGCAATTCCAAGTCGCGTATGCTGGTCACCCAAAGGCTAGATGAAAGGCTTTCCTGGTAGCTGGCCTGTATTTGAACCATCTGCGTTTCTATATCGCCAACTTCGCGCTGATAATCAAGCGCCAGCTGGAAAACCGTAGAAACCAAAGTCACAACCGAGCTGAACATGAGGATGGCAATCGCAATCCTGCGCCCAAGGCTATTGCCGGTAGCGATGCCCCAATGCCCCAGGAGTTTACGCATTCAGCCTCCGGCGACAGGCTGGTAGCGCTTCAACACAGAATCGAAAATACGCTTGTGGGTGCCGTCCTGTTTCATTTTGCGTATTTCTTCTGCCAGTCGTGGCAGCAGGGCCTCATGTTTTTTGTGCAAATACAAAAACCAGTCCCCTTCGACGAAGGCAGGCTCCATGATGTTGATATCCTTCAAACCCATACTCTGGATAAAATGCAGGCCTTCCAGTTTTTCTATGACAGCAACGTCAATACGCCCTTTGTCCAGCATGGAAAACAGTTGGGTGCCTGTTTCCAGTTTGGAGAGCGAATGCGGGTCAATGATGTTACGTTCAAGGATTTTCCAGCCTGTCAGTATGCCTACATCAAAAGACTTGAGGCTGTCCGAACCTTTTACCGTGAAGCGGGGTTTGCGTGTGAAGACCACCATCTGGTAAATCATGACTGATTCAGGTACGCGAACCAGATTGGGGTAAGATTTATCGATGCCCAGCACACGCGAAACGTCACCGTCATCAATGCCGCTGTTGACATTCAACAAACTACGTTCCGCCGACATGGGCTGGATTTCTATTTTAATGCCGACACGCCTGAACAATTCGGCATAAAACAGATCAAGTACACCGTCACGCCCTGGCGAAGTGATAGGTGCGAAAAAAGGGGTATTCAGCACCAGGGTCTGTTGTGCACTGGCCGTTGTTGCCGGCAGCATGGCAAGCAACCAGACCCAAACCCACACTTTTAATCGCATGCGCATGATCAACCCCATTTTTTAGGCAGGAGAAGCAGGCACTACAAAAATTATTTACAGCTTCACTTTCCGCCGTATTTCTGCCGATGTCAATCTGTCTTCAACATCTGTGACATCTGCAACAGCGGGAAGTCAAGGCTTCATCGTATCCAGGCTGACAGCCAGCTTAGACCAGCGCTGGTCTGGGCTTTGGGGCGATACTCGCAACCTATCCAGCCCTGATAGCCAAGCTCGTCGATCAACTGGAACAAATACGGGTAATTGACTTCGCCGAGATCGGGTTCATGCCTGTCCGGCACACCAGCGATCTGGATATGAGCGATGCCTGCATGCGGGCGCGAAATGTCACGCTTTAACTTGCTTGCAACATCCCCTTCAACAATCTGGCAATGATAGATATCGAACTGTACACGCAGGTTTTCTACCCCTACTTCTGCGCAAATCTCCTGTGCCTCGTCCTGGCGATTGAGAAAATAACCCGGTATGTCACGCGTATTGATAGGCTCAATGACAACGGTAATGCCTTCCCTGGCCGCCAACAGGGCAGCATAGGCCAGATTACTCAGGTAGACAGCCCTGTGCTTTTCCCTGTCCTGGTCAGGCTGTATCAGGCCAGCCATCACATGCAGGGTACGGTTGCCAAGTACACGTGCATATTCCAGTGCCAGATCAAAGCCCTGCTTGAACTCATCTTCCCGCCCCGGTAGCGAAGCAATGCCACGCTCGTTCTGCGCCCAGTTACCTGGCGGCGCATTGAACAATACCTGCTCCAGGCCATGGGCATCAAGCAGGTCACGCAAAGTCTGCGCCGCATAATCATAAGGAAACAGGTATTCGACGCCTTTGAAACCGTCCTTTGCTGCTGCAGCAAAACGTTCGGTAAATTCAAATTCGGTGTACATCATGCTGAGATTGGCAGCAAAACGTGGCATATCTGGCTCCTTATCTTTTTGCGTAACGTTGCGCCATGACAGCACACACCATTAATTGTAGTTGATGAAACAGCATTAAAGGTAATAAAACCATACCTACCGCATGACTGGCAAACAAAACCTTGGCCATGGGCGCGCCGCTGGCCAGGCTCTTTTTAGAACCGCAAAATACGATGGTGATTTCATCTTCCTTGCAAAAACCCAGTTGGCGACTGACCTGCATGGTCAACACCATGATAATCGTCAGCATGACAGCGCTGATGCCCAGCAACTCCAGCAGCATCAAGGGCGGCAATTGCTGCCACAGGCCTTGCACTACAGCTTCACTGAAAGCGACATAGACCACCAGCAAAATCGAACTTTGATCAACCATTCTCAAGCCACTTTCATATTTCCCCAGCCAGACTTGCAGCCAGGGCCGTGCAATTTGCCCGGCAAGAAAAGGCAGCAATAACTGATACACGATCTTCAATATGGCATCCAGCGAGGAATGGCTTTCCCCATTGGCGACTACAATGAGACTGACCAGCAACGGTGTCAGAAAAATGCCCAGCATATTGCTGGCAGAAGCGCTGCAGACAGCGGCAGACACATTGCCGCGGGCAACCGACGTAAACGCAATTGAAGACTGCACGGTGGATGGCAGGACGCAAAGAAACAATATGCCCACGTACAATTCAGGTGTCACCAGATGCAGCAGCACTGGCTTGAGCGCCAATCCCATCAAAGGGAAAACTGCAAAAGTAAACAGCATCACCAGCAAGTGCAAACGCCAGTGAGTAATTCCAGCGATGATGGCCTGACGCGACAATTTGGCACCATGCATGAAGAACAACAAGGCGATCATGCCTATGGAAAGCCGATCAAAGCCCTGGGCCACTATGCCATGTGCAGGAAAAAAACTGGCCAGTGCCACTACAGCCAGCAATAATAAGGTCATGTTATCGGGTAAAAAACGGGGGCGCTTCATCTTGGCAATAAGAAGTCAATGTAATTTGATTGTACTTGAAGAAATCAAATGCCCGACTCCGCCCCGATTATTCACGCACATTTACTATGGCAAGTAGCCAGATTCCAACAATCCGTCTCAGACTACACAGGAGAGCACACAGATAATCACCACCCACTGAACTAAGTCATCTACCGATACAATCACAGGGATTTACACAAACGACAATAAAATGGATACAAAACATCATTTACATTTTCGCCGTGCCATAGAAACAGATGTCAACGCCATGATGACAATACGTCTGGCTGTCAAAGAAAACGTCTTGTCCAACCCTGCCCTGGTGACACACCAGATGTATCTTGATTACCTTGATACCCTGGGCCGGGGTTGGGTATGCGAGCGCGCCGGTGAAATCATCGGGTTTTCTTATGCTGCGAGCGAAGACAGCAGCATCTGGGCCCTGTTCATCTCGCCAGAACATGAAGGCTGCGGTGCAGGTCAGGGCCTGCTGAAACTGGCTACAGACTACCTGTTCAGCCTGGGGAATGAAACAATCAGGCTGGGTACGGCAGCCAATACCCGTGCCGACAGATTTTATGCAGCGCAGGGCTGGATCAGGGGTGAGATGAAAAATGCGGTTGAGGTCGGATATACCTTACATAAGGGTATATAAGGGTGGCGCCTGATGCCTCAGCCCGGCCCGGCTCAGTCCTGTTCCGCCGCTGCAATAGCCTGCCCGGCCGTTACTATCTCCGCCGGCACCACCGCAGGTAAATAGATATCGCAAAATTCCGGCGGCATGCGGCGGGCTCGGCCACTGCTCAACTCTATGCAGACCAGGTCCCACCGTCCGCGCAATACCGTGACCTGATCGCTGTTCCGTATCAATTGGAAACGCCTGTCCATGGTCAGCTTGCCGTCACTGGCGTACAGCCAGGTCGCCAGTGTCAATTGCTCTCCCAGCACAGTGGGCAGCACATAGTCATACTCGCCCCGACGGATTGCCATGGCACGATCCAGGCGCTGGTAGTCAGCAAGATCAAGCCCCAGAGCTTCTGAGTGTGCCCATGCGACTTCTTCACACCAGCGCACATACACCGCGTTATTGGTGTGATTCAGACCATCGATATCAATGTCCTTCGGTGAAACCTGACGCGTAAATGCCTGCGGATAATCCCAAACCATCACATACCTTCTTCTGTCCTGACGAGAAACAAAATTATAGTGTACTTGTCATGCATCAGACAGACGCCATGCCGACAGTACACGGCTCGTCTTCAAGCTAATCGATACCTGGGAGTGCTGCCAGACCAAGTCAGGTTACAGCAGTCTACGGTGTACGAACATCCGCCCCCATTGTTTGCATGTAAATACCATCTCTTACATGTCATAAATTGCATATTTTACATGTATTTATTGAAATTAATGTCAAACCACGACGATTTTCGCTGGCATGGCTCTTGCCAATATGCTCATGCGACCGTCTTTCAAGGCTGAGCAGTACGCAGCACAGGATGGATCAGTCGCACTTTAGTTTTTTGTTTTTCCCATGAACTTGAGCACCTTGTAACAGTAGTCAATGAATACCTGTCTGTGTCCAGCAAATACAGAACCGGATGCAGCCCGGACATTTTCGTACTTTCAATCACCAATGAATCAGGAGAACATCATGACACCTATACCCAGCCCCGTCAGCCAAGTCAGCATCTATCCTTACATCCCGGATGCCCCTATTGTCGTGCCAGCTGTATTTGTAGAAGGCAGTGGCACCTACTCGGTAGGCACCCTGGGACTCAGCATTTTTTACAATCTGGACCTGACCTCGGGCATGCCGAAATTCGGCGGCGTACATGCGGGCAACAAGTATTACGCCATTGGCAAGGACGCCTCAGGAAAAGAGCTGCAAACGACCTGGCTGACTTGCCTCAAAGGCGGTGATGCCCCACAGTTTGGCCGCACCACTACCCTGGGCCAGCCAAGAATCGAGGCAGATGCCACCACCAGCAACAGCGCCGATATCGCCTATCAGATTCATCTTTCTGGGATCACCGTTGATATGTATGTCAACCCGACCGAACCATTGATAGTCCCGCTGATTGAAGGTGGTAAAGGCATAGCGACTTTCGCCGGGCTTTTGCCAGGCGGCACCTGGTCTGTCAGCGTAGCGGGCGGTGAACGCATCAACCCACTGCATTTGGGCATGCCTGTCACCATACGTGGCACCAATGTCGCAACAGGCAAACCTTTCAATATCCCCGCGACACTGGTGACAAGAAATACTGGCACCGTGGCGGAATTTGTTCAGGTGCGCTGATGCTGCCAATGCGGCTAATGCTGCTAATACTTAAGGCAGCAATAGCCTGAAGAAGCGAGAAATAGAGCCGCGAGACGCACGCGCGTGTCACGGCTCACTTGCAAAAACCCGCTTAACCACCAGTCGTTAGTATCATCGCTATCAGGGCAATCACAAGCCAAGCTCCTGCCAGATCTGATCTACTCTGGCTTTCACTTCGGGCGCCATCTGTATGGTCGTTCCCCATTCACGGCTGGTTTCACCTGGCCATTTATTGGTTGCATCTATACCCATCTTGCTGCCAAGACCGCTGACAGGTGAGGCGAAATCCAGGTAGTCAATGGGCGTATTGTCAACCAGGGTCGTATCACGCAAAGGGTCCACCCTGGTGGTGATAGCCCAGATCACTTCTTTCCAGTCACGGATGTTGACATCTTCATCAACCACCACAATGAACTTGGTATACATGAACTGGCGCAAAAAGCTCCAGACACCGAACATGACACGCTTGGCATGGCCTGCATAGGCTTTTTTCATTTGCACGACAGCCATGCGATAACTGCAGCCTTCGGGCGGCAGATAAAAGTCGGTGATTTCGCTGAACTGCTTTTGCAGCAGAGGGACGAAGACCTCATTCAGGGCCACACCCAATACAGCAGGCTCATCCGGCGGTTTGCCTGTATACGTAGAATGGTAAATCGGGTCACGGCGCATGGTGATACGGTCTATGGTAAACACCGGGAACCAGTCCTGTTCATTGTAATAACCAGTATGGTCGCCGTAAGGGCCTTCCAGTGCATGCTCATAACCACTCGGGTGGTTCTCATCAGGATAGATATGCCCTTCCAGCACAATTTCAGCCGATGCCGGCACGCGTAATTCGCTGCCTATGGCTTTCACCAGCTCGGTACGGCTGCCACGCAGGAGTCCGGCAAACTGATACTCGGACAAACTGTCAGGTACCGGTGTCACCGCACCTAATATAGTAGCGGGGTCTGCACCAAGTGCAACCGCAATCGGATAAGGCTTGCCCTTGTTGACGATGCCATGCTCACGAAAATCGAGCGCGCCGCCACGATGTGCCAGCCAGCGCATAATGACTTTATTGCGACCCAGAACCTGCTGACGATAGATGCCCAGGTTCTGGCGTTTTTTATTGGGACCTTTGGTAATCACCAGACCCCAGGTGATCAGTGGAGCTATATCGCCGGGCCAGCAATGCTGTATGGGTAAGCGGGCCATGTCAACGTCGTTGCCTTCCCAGACGATTTCCTGGCATTTGGCGCCACGCAGCTCTTTGGGTGACATGTCCCATACGGCTTTGACGAGGGAACCCATACCGAGGATTTCTTTAAACCCTTTGGGTGGCTCCGGTTCTTTCAGCGCCGATAAAACATGCCCTATCTGGCGCAACTCACCCAGATTTTCTGCTCCCATGCCAAGCGCGACACGACGTGTCGTACCAAACAGATTGCCCAGCACTGGTATGGTATGACCGACAGGTTTGGTGAACAACAACGCTGGCCCTTCAGCGCGCAAAGTCCGGTCACAGATCTCGGTCATTTCCAAATGTGGCGAAACAGGCAAGTCTACCCGTTTAAGTTCACCATTCTCTTGCAATTGAGAAATAAAATCTCTCAAATCAGAATATTTCATCATTTTTCGCTTTTTAGAATCTCTGCATTAGTCGCGCTAGCAACTTCTGCCAAGTGCTTGATTTTATTGAATTTTGCTGCGTCGCAGCACAATTCATAAGACATAAAAGTTATCAAAACACATTTTGATAGTGTTGACTTGATATAAAACCACCCCTACAATTCGCCCAACTTGATGAAGAGGTTAATGACTTCCGCCACCTTCGATGCAAAGAAGGTAACGCCAGCACGGTAACATCATTCACGGGGATCGGGCCCCACATAACATTGTAAGGATTGTTTTCAAAAGGCGTCTGCCTTATCCCGAAAATAGTTGTTTGTCACTGGACACACCATGACCAGGTCTGACTGATCTGATTTGACAAATGACTCCGGCGTCTTGTGATCACGCTAGTGAGCAGGACGATGTTTCTGATTCGTGTAAGTAGCTGTTTGCATTTAGCTTTGAAAAAAGAGGAATGACGCATCGCGAAAATTCAGGAGGTAACATGCTTCAACGTTTTATTTTAGCTTTACAACAGAGTAGTTTCAGTTCGACGGAAAAACGCCAGGCGCTTTCCATGGTAGCGCGTGATACGACAAGTGGCTTTTTCACGATACTCAAGCACATGTTTGTGCTGTCCGGCGTTATCGCCATGACCGTACTGGTCATGATGTTTGTCAAACCAGAATTGACCGACAAGTTCAAAGACCTGTCACCTTATGCCGAGGCGGAAGAAGAACCGGCAGAAGTCGCAGCAGTACCGGCACCCAATCTTACGCATCTGATGCCACAACAAGGCCAGACTGATGCAGCGTTGCAAAAAGCCGGCCTGTCTGAAGATGAGACAAAAATGATTGGCAACCTGCGCCAGCAACAATGGGTAACCAACTGGCTGGCAAAACGTTATCGCGTTGCCAATGACGCCACCAATATGCTGGTGTCAGCTGCCTACCTGACAGCCAAGGAAATCAAGATAGATCCTTTGCTGATATTGTCGGTCATGGCGATTGAGTCTGGTCTTAACCCGTTTGCGGAAAGCCCGGTTGGCGCACAGGGACTGATGCAGGTGATGTCCAAGGTACACCACGACAAGTTCCAGGACCTGGGGGGCGTCAAGGCTGCTCTGAATCCAGTTGCCAATATCCGTGTTGGCGCCCTGATACTGAAAGACTATGTCACCCGTGCAGGTTCGGTAGAGGCCGGTTTGAAGATGTACGTCGGCGCCGCTGATGCTGAAAATGACTCTGGCTACGGCTCACGCGTTTTGAATGAATACAAGCGCCTCAAAGATGTATCCGCCGGTAAGAGCGTGCCTACCGTGTTCAGCACTCCTGCACCAGTTGCGCCGCGCCCGGTTGAGCCAGCGCACAAGCCTGAGCCAACTGAAGCCAAGGCAGAAGTGAAAAAAGACCAGGTAGCTGCTTTATAAAAGACACCACTGTCCCAAGCATCACCACAATGAAAAAAAGCCACCTGATTATGAGTCAGGTGGCTTTTTTCATTGCTTGTTGAATTCTTTTGAATTCACCCGTGAACTCACTGACAAATTCGCTTACGCGACAGGCAAAAACTTTTTCAGGCGCGCCACTGCTTCCTGCAGGTTCTCCAGAGAGTTGGCATAAGAAATCCGTATATAGGATCTTGCCGTAGCCGGACCAAAATCCAGCCCCGGCACAATCACTACCCCGGCCTCATTCAAGACCTGTTTGGCAAAGGCATCCGCATCATCAGTGAACCTGGAGCAATCGGCATACACATAGAATGCACCATCCGGCATCACCGGTATGCCAAAGCCCAGGTCACGCAAGGCTGGAACGATGTAGTCACGCCTGCGCTTGAATTCTGCCTTGCGCTCTTCATAGATGGCAATTGTCTCAGGTTCAAAACAGGCCAGTGCCGCATACTGAGCAACCGAAGACGGGCAAATGAACAGGTTTTGCGCGAGCTTTTCCAGTTGCGGGACAATACGCTCAGGGACAACCAGCCAGCCAAGACGCCAGCCTGTCATATTGAAATACTTGCTGAAGCTGTTGATGACGACCACATCCTCATCCAGGGACAATGCAGAGAATGGCGCTGTGTCATACGATAGTCCCTGGTATATCTCATCAACAATGCTGAAACCGCCAAGCTCTTTTACGGCAGCGACTATTTTGCCAAGTTCATCCTTGTCTATCGAAGTACCGGTAGGATTGGAGGGTGATGCCAGCAAGACACCGGCGCTGAGCGCATCCCATTGCTGGCGAACTATCGCCTCTGTCAATTGAAACCTGTGTTCAGGTCCGCTGGCGATCAACTTCGCCCTGCCCTCGAATGCCGCCACAAAATGACGATTGCATGGATAGCAGGGGTCAGGCATCAAGACTTCACGCCCCGGCTCAACCAGGCTGGCGCAAGCCAGCAAAAGTGCCGCAGAAGCACCGGCGGTCACGATAATGCGTGAAGTCGGCACATCCAGGCCAAACACTTGCTTGTAATGGTTCGATATTGCTGTACGCAAGGCAGGCAAACCCAGTGCCGAGGTATATTGCAGGCGACCATCAGCCATGGCCCTGGCAGCAGCATCAATCACAGCTTGCGGCGCTGTAAAATCAGGTTCACCTATCCCCATATGAATGAGATGACGGCCCTGGGCTTCCAGCCCGGCTGCCATTTTCATCAGTTCCATCACATGAAACGGCGCGATATTGTCGAGTCTTGAAGCGAGATTCTTATGCATGGAAATCCTTGGCCCTGCCTGAAATATTGAACCAATGTTCCGCTGGAAAATCGGTACAAAAAAATGCCTTATTTCTTTCTCAAAAAATAAGGCAATGTTTGCTATTCAAAATAATGCTCTGGCAATTACTTACCTGCAGCAACCTCGGCAGAGCGCAGCTTGGCTGCCAGTTTGTCGAGCACGCCATTGACATATTTATGACCATCAAGCCCACCAAAGGACTTGGTCAGCTCTACCGCTTCATTGATGACGACACGGTAAGGGATTTCTATATGGTTTTTCAGCTCATAGGCACCGATCAGCAGGGCTGCGTGCTCTATCGGCGACAATTCGGCAATACCACGATCAATCAAGGGAGCGATATCTTCGCGCAGGGTGATCGATTGCTTGATCGCGCCATGCAGCAGTGAATCAAAATGCTCGCGGTCAGCCTTGTCGAAACCATGCGCTTCGCGAATATGCGCTTCAATCGCGCCGGAATCTTCATTATTGAGCAGCCATTGATACAGACCCTGCAGGGCAAACTCGCGCGCACGGTGACGTGGCGAGCGGCTCTTGCTTGGATTGGCGTGTTGGGATTTATTGTTCATATCTTCTCTTGCTTCTTTCTTGCTATTTTTCAGGCTGTAGTGCTTGACTGCAACGGATGTGACCGATGACAATCAGGCATCATAATGTACGTCTTCAGTAGCTTCTGCCAACTCTTCCAGCGCCAGGGTGAGGTTAGCCATTTCAACAGCGACACGTGCAGCATCACGGCCTTTTTCATGCATGCGTGCTTCAGCCTGCTCATCATTTTCGGTGGTCAGGATGGCATTGGCGACAGGTATGCCTGCATCAAGGCCAACACGGGTAATACCAGCACCAGATTCATTGGAAACCAGCTCGAAGTGGTAAGTCTCGCCACGAATAACGGCACCAAGGGCAATCAGGGCATCGAACTGGTTGGTTTCTGCCAGTTTTTGCAGAGCCAGGGGCACTTCCAGCGCACCTGGGACTGTCACATGCAGGACGTCTTCATTGAGCACGCCCAGCAAAGCCAGCTCAGCCAAGCAGGCATCCAGCAGGCCATTGCCGATGTTTTCATTGAAACGTGCCTGTACGATGCCTACACGTACACCGGCGCCATCGAGGTTTGCTTCGTAATGTCCAACTGTCATGATGTTCTTTCTTGCGCGTTCGCGCCTAAATTATCTGTATTATTTTCTGTATCAAATACCCGGCAGCCTGTTCAGGAGCTGATGCGTCAGGCTATCGGGAAACATTTACTATTTGTCTGCACAAGGTTTATCGAGATAACCGACAACTTCCAGATTAAAGCCTGTCATCGATGGCATCTTGCGTGGATTGGCCAGCAGCTTCATCTTGCCAACCCCCACATCCTTCAATATCTGTGCGCCTATGCCGTAGTTGCGCAAATCCATACGGGCGGCCCGGCCTACGGGTTTGGTTTCTGGTGTATCAAGTGCCTTGAACTGGTCAAACATCTGGTCTGCCGTTTCTTCGCAATTGAGCAATACAACCACACCACATTCAGACTTTTTGACCGCCGCCATTGCCGCAGCCACATTCCATGAATGGGTGGTGGCCTGGCTTTCGAGCAGATCAATGATAGAAACCGGCTGGTGTACGCGCACCAGGGCCTCTTTATCACAGGTAATGTCACCATGCACCAGTGCCAGATGGGCGGAGCCACTGGGTTTGTCACGATACACCAGCGCCTTGAAGCTGCCATGGACCGTATGCATTTCGCGCTCGGCAACCCGGTCAACGATGCTTTCTGTCTGGCTGCGATAATGAATCAGGTCGGCAATCGTACCTATCTTCAAGCCATGTTCCCGGGCGAATTCTATCAGGTCAGGCAGGCGGGCCATGGTGCCGTCATCCTTCATGATCTCGCAGATCACCGATGCCGGTGTCAAACCGGCCAGTTCGGCCAGGTCGCAACCAGCTTCTGTATGACCGGCGCGCATAAGCACGCCGCCTTTTTGCGCCTTCAGCGGGAAAATATGACCAGGCTGGACAATATCGGCAGCAGTCGACTTCTTGTCCACGGCGACCTGCACCGTACGGGCGCGATCAGCGGCAGAAATACCGGTAGTCACACCTTCTGCGGCCTCTATCGATACCGTGAAGTTTGTACCGAACGAAGTACCATTACGGCTGGTCATCATGGCCAGATTCAGCTGGTCACAACGTTCTTCAGTCAGGGTCAGGCAGATCAGGCCACGGCCAAACCTGGCCATGAAGTTGATGGCTTCGGGCGTGACGAACTCGGCGGCCATGATCAGGTCGCCTTCGTTTTCTCTATCTTCTTCATCAACCAGTATCACCATACGGCCGGCACGCAGCTCGGCAACGATTTCCTGGGTAGTAGACATGCTCATAGGGGAATATCCTGAAGCGGCCGCAAACACCATACCACGCGGGCCTTCAAATTACAGTGCAAATGAATGAAGTCGCTATTTTAAAGGATTTACGCTCTTTCTTCCCGCGCATTCTGTCGATTTATCATGGATTTATCGTGTTTATATGAGGGATATGCGCCAGATAGCTGCCTGCTTTGGCAAGTGGTTTCTAAATTTGCAGTTTGCCCTGTGCAATTTCTATCACTTTGCCGCCAACATGTATCTTTTTATTAAGATCGACATCAAGATACAGCTGGCATGGTCGCCTGACCTGCTCCCCCTGGCTGACCATCAGGCTGGCAGGCAGTGCATGCCCCTGCTCGATCCACCAGGCTCCCAGATTGGCGCAGGCTGAGCCGGTGCCCGGGTCTTCGGCAAAACTGCCACCTTTCGTAGCGAAGAAATAGCGCGCTTTTATCCCCAGGCGGCCAGTTCCGTCATCATGTGCGGCATCTGCTGCAAATACATAGGCAGACTTGCGCCCCAGTTGATTGGCGGGCCAGTCGGACAATTTCGCTGCATCCGGTTGCGCCCGCCACACTGCGGCAGAGGATTTAAGTGGTACAAGCAATTGCTCGCTGCCAGTATTCACCCACACCGGCTCAGACAATATGTCTTCCTCAGCCAGACCCAGCATGGCAGCAACCCCGGCCATAGTCAATTGACAGGCTTGCACATGTGGTCCAGGTTTGGCGGGAGTGGTCAAGGTCCAGCGACTGTCATTGAATACCAAGGGAATGATTCCGCCCCGGCACTCCAGGTCCAACTGTCCCAGCCCCTGGTTCAAGGCAGATATGACATGGGCGCTGCCCAGGCTGGGGTGGCCGGCAAAGGCCATTTCCATATCTGGTGTAAAGATGCGCATCCTTGCGGTGGCGACTTCAGAAGGCAGGATAAAGCTGGTTTCAGACAAATTGAATTGCAATGCCAGTGCCTGCATTTCTTCATCAGACATGCCGCTGGCATTTTCAAAAACACACAAGGGATTACCACCAAGAGTCTGCCCGGCAAAAACGTTGACTATTCTGAATGCATATTCACGCATGGTCGCTCGCTTCATTATTTATGGTGAAAAATTAATCTTCACCACCATGCTGACATATCTAGCTGGCAAAAATAAAGACAGATCAGATGTTTTTTGTCGATACAGGCAGCTACTGGATTCTGCTCATGCCTATCTGGTGCAGCATGATGATGGCCTCATGCGTCTTGCCCGCCACCGCATCGCTGAGCGTATAACTGTCGAGCTGCTTGTAAAAGCTAGCCAGGGCCGTGTCGAGTATCGATTTCAACTGGCAATTGCCGCGCAGGGCACAAGGCGGTGTAGCACAGTCTATCAATGTGCTCCCGCCTTCCAGTGTGTGAATGACGCTGCCAAGACGATAAGCCGATGTCGGCTGCGCCAGCGCCAGGCCGCCGCCCTTGCCTCTGGTCGTCCTGATCCAGCCTTGTTGCCCCAGGAAGTGGACGACCTTGACCAGATGATTGCGCGAAATCTCAAACTTGCCGGCAATTTCCGTAATCGTGACCGGGGTTTCACCTTGCTGGTGACTCAGGTACATCAGGACACGCAGGCCCAGGTCAGTAAAGTGCGTCAATTGCATTAGGTATTCTCTTATTCATTCAGGTGCACGCCCTTGCCTGCACCTGAATGGCAAACTCCGGCATCAATCAATATCAATCGGCAAAACCACCGCTGCCAAATGCTTCCTTGTGTATACGGCTGGCATCGACACCCAGTGACTTCAGGCTGGCAACTTGCGCCTGCATGAAAGCGCGTGGCCCACAGACATAGTAGTCAGCTTGCGGCAAAATCACTTCATCGGCAATCTTGCCCAAGTCCAGGCGACCAGTGTAATCGTAATCAACATTTACCTTGTCATTGGCGCGCGGGGTTTCGTAGTACACCATGGATTTTACCTGAGGATGTACTTGCGCCAGCTCCCGCACACGATGCTTGAATGCATGCACCCCGCCATGACGACAGGCATGCAGGAAACGGATCTGCCGCGCTGACTTCTGTGCCGTCAAATGCTCAAGCATGGACAACTTCGGCGTCAGACCGACACCGGCGCTGATCAGGACTACTGGTGTATCCCGGTCTTCGTGCAGGAAATAATCTCCCATGGGCGGCGCCACTTCCAGGATGGCACCTTCGCTGATGTCGCGGTGCAAAACATTTGACACCATGCCTGCTGGCTTTTCTGCCATTTGGGCCTCACGCTTGACCGATATGCGCAAGTAGGCATTACCAGGCGCTGCTGACAGGCTGTACTGACGCGGCTGCATCATACCCAGTTCGGGCACAAAGACCTTGACGGTAATGTATTGGCCTGGTCTGTATGCTGGTACTTTGCCGCCATCTGCCGGACGCAGGTAGAAGGAAGTGATTTCTTCACTTTCCATGACCTTTTCGCTGACCTTGAATGCTCGCCAACCTGTCCAGCCGCCTTCGGCCAATGCCGCCTTGCCATAAATGTCGTTTTCCAGGCCCGTCAATACGTCGGCAAGTTGACCATAAGCTGCCGCCCAGGCAGCAATCAGCTCATCACTGGCAGCCTCGCCCAGAACCTCTTTGATCGAAGCCAGCAAATGCCCGCCGACGATGGGGTAATGCTCTGCCCTGATGCCGACACTGACATGCTTGTTGGCGACCAGGGTCAGTACCGGCAGCAAGACCATGGGATCATCAATATGCTCAGCATAAGCGAGCACGGCCATCGCCAGCGCTTGCTGCTGTCCACCCGATTGCTGGTTGCCCTGGTTGAATACTGGTTTAAGTTCAGGGTTATGTGCAAACATGCGCGCATAGAAATGACGTGTCAGGGTGACGCCATGTTCTTTTAAAACAGGCACAGTTGCTTTTACTAAATCTCTGATTGATTGGTCTAACATTTTTTGCCTTTATATGATGTGAAGCTCCATTAAAAATGTATTGAAAATACATTTTTAAGATCAAAATCCGAAAATGACGATATGATAAAAATCAATGTGCATTGATTTTCAGCAATATCATAAGCCGTTAAAGATGCATTGTAAATGCATCTTTTTAATTTCCGTTGATATGAACTGGCAAGCTCAGCAAAACCTTGAACGAAGACTATGTGATTTTCTCAGGCAAGCAAGGACTTGGCGTGCTCCACACTTACCTCATCCGGCAATGAGATATGATTCTTCACCGCTGTCAGCTCCGCCAATATGGAAATGGCAATCTCAGCTGGCGTCTTGCTACCTATATATAAGCCTATAGGCCCATGCAACTTGCTTAATTGTGCATCACTGACGTCGAACTCTTTTAGCCGCTCTCTGCGCTTGGCATTGTTCAGGCGTGAGCCTATCGCCCCCACATAAAACGCTTCAGACTTGAGAGCCTCCATCAAGGCAAGGTCGTCCAGCTTGGGGTCATGGGTCAACGCCACCACGGCGCTGCGACTGTCAAGTTTCATTTCCATCACCAGATCATCCGGCATGGCATGAACAAGCTGTACCCCTTCCACCTGCCAGCCAGCCTGGTACTCTTCCCTGGGATCGCATACAGTTACCTGGTAATCCATACCCACTGCGATGCTGGCCAAAAAGCGTGACAACTGCCCTGCCCCTATGATCAGCAAACGCCAGCGTGGGCCATGCACAGTCTGCAAACTGTCATCCGTCAACTGCAGTTGCTGGCCCGGCTCTGCGATACCCAGTTCAACCTCGCCGGTCTTCAGGTTCAGTCGCCGCGTCAGCAGTTCAAATTTCTGCAAGCGCTGCAACAGTTCACCGAGCTTGCTGCGCTCAGACAAAGGCTCTATCGCCAGTTGTATGGTGCCACCGCAAGGCAGGCCAAAGCGATGTGCCTCATCAGCACTGATGCCGTAGGTGACAATTTCCGGCAGCACGCGCTGCATGCCTTCGCGCTGGACTCTGTCAATCAGATCATCTTCTATACAACCGCCAGATACCGAACCTACCACCTGACCATTGCTGCAGATAGCCAGGGTTGAACCTTCGGGCCTGGGACTGGAACCCCAGGTCCTGATCACCGTGACCAGCTCACAGGACAGGCCGGACTTGATCCAGGCGTGACAGGCTTTCAGCACTTCCAGGTCTATGCTATCCATTAATTTTACAAAAAGAGTATTGATGAAATTGTTTTACTTCCGGCACTACTATAAACAAGTATCAGACTTGCTGCTCGGCCCTGCAATACCGACGTCAGATGGGGGAAATTGCCCCAACACAGTCACCTTGAAGCCCTGCCCCTGGCATGTTAATTAAGACAATAAATTTATCTATACAATTTGATGGACCAGGCCCCTGATCTTTGCATTACAATGCCTGCCAGACTAATGCTCTGGAGACCACCTTGTCCACCATAAAACAAAGACTCAGCGCCATACCGGAAGGGGCAGGTGCGCTGTTTTTCATACAGATATTTGCCACCCTGGGTTATGCCATACTGTCTTCCACCCTGGTCCTGTATGCGACTAAAAAGCTGGGCTTCACTGGTAAGGCCGCCACGGCCATTATGGGTGTATTTGGCGCATTCAATTATGGCCTGCATCTGTTTGGCGGTTATCTGGGCGGTCGTTTTATCAGCAACCGCAACCTGTTTGTCGGCGGCATGATTTTACAGGTCATTGGTTGCGCCATTATTTCCATTGGTACCTCGTCCACCCTGTACTGGGGTCTGGCCTTCTTCCTGACCGGCAGCGGCTTGAATGTCACCTGCCTGAACCTGATGCTGACACAGCGCTTCAAGCCGGAAGATAATCGCCGCGAAAGCGCCTTCCTGTGGAATTATGCGGGCATGAATCTCGGTTTTTTCATCGGTTTTACGGCTGCTGGTTATTACCAGTTGCAGGAAGACTATTCCAGACTGTTCATCTTTGCCACCATAGGCAATTTTATGGCCATCGTGCTGGCGGCAGCTAACTGGCGTGTACTGTGCGACTTGAACACCACGCTGCTTGATACAACACCTGGTGAATTCCGCTGGCGCTTGGTGGTCGGCCTGGCGGTGATGACAGGTCTGGTACCGCTGGTTGAATTTATGCTGCATCGCGCAGAAATGACTGGCAACCTCGTCATGATAGTCAGCGTTACCATTGCCGCCATATTCATGGTACTGACTGCCATCCACAATGACCGGCGTGAGCGGAACAATATGTCTGCCTATGTCTTGCTGACCATAGGCTCACTGGTGTTCTGGACCTTGTACCAGATGGCACCCATGGGTCTGCAACTGTTTGCCGTGAACAATGTCGACCGCATGGTCTGGGGCTTCGAAGTTGCACCGCAATGGATACAGAACATCAACAGCTTTGTCATCATGTTTGGCGGTCCGCTGATGGCTGCGCTGTTCGACAAGCTGCGCGCCAAGGGCTGGAATATCGATATCCCGCGCCAGTTTTCTGCTGCATTGATATTGATAGGGCTGGGCTTTCTTGTTCTTCCGCTGGGTATTGCCACGGCGTCCTCTACCGGCCTGGTTGCCTTCAAGTGGATATTTATCAGCTACCTCTTGCAAAGTATTGCCGAACTGCTGATTTCCCCTATAGGCTACGCCATGATAGGCAAGCTGGCGCCACGTCAGTACCAGGGGTTGATGATGGGTACCTGGATGCTGGTAACGGGCACGGCATCCATACTGGCCAGTGATTTCTCTGGTCAGATACCGGAACCGACCGAAGGCATGCCATCCATCACAAACCCTATCTATAACCAGATTTTCTCCAAGCTGGGCTGGGGTAGTGCTATTGTCGGCGTGGTCATGGTGATCCTGATACCTGTCTTGCGTAAGCTGATTACCGATGGCCCTGCGCCAGCACAAGTAGCTACTGCTGACGTTACGGCCAAACCGGCCTGAGATAGAATCGGCTATCCTGGCATGGTCATGCCATGCCAGGACTCATTGGTTCATTTTAATGATTCACTTCAATCATCAAGAGGTGTGAATCGTTGCACTTCCACGCCGTCCACCATCAGTATCTCAAAAAACACCGCCCGGGGCCTGGTCCAGATGCTGCCATTATGGGCACGATAAACAATCACGGGACTCAAGTCTGACTCTTGCGTCGCCTCGCAAACCAGTTCGTAGATACCCCCCTTGTAATGGCGATAGCGCTGGACAGTCGACTTTTTGGCTTTTGATGACGGACTGTTTTTTTCCACAACCGGAGCATTGAGTTTTTTCAGGTAGGCAGGCACTTTGGCGGCCACCTGCTTGTTGATGTCCTGCAAGAGCCGTGGATCAATGGCCTGATAGGAATAACGCTGGCCCAGTTCCGTCGCAATACGCAACATGACTTCTGCTGTAACTTCGGCATCGGCTTCTGCCCTGTGCGCTGCACCTCTGAAACGTATACCCAGCGAGGACGCCAGCCGTCCCAAAGAATAGCTGTCCAGCCCGGGGAAGACTCGTCGAGACAACTTGACCGAACAGATTACCCCATCATAGCCCGGCCACAAGCCCAGTCTGTCACTTTCTGCCAGCAAGAATTTTTCATCAAAACTGGCATTATGGGCAACCAGGGCATCGTTACCAATAAAGTCCAGCAATTCAGGCATGACCTCTGACACAGGCGGCGCCTGGTCGACCATGGACTGGGTAATGCCGGTCAGCTCAGTAATAAAGTAAGGAATGCGCACATTTGCATTGATCAGGCTGACATAGCGGTCAACAATTTCACCGCCTGCAATGCGCAAGGCAGCCACTTCGGTAACACGTCCACCTTGTTCTGGTGTCATGCCGGATGTTTCAAAATCAATAACAACTACAGGTTTTTCAAATATCATATTTTTCACTGGCGGGAACTTTTAAAGATCAATACAATCTATTGCTCTACTGCGTCAACATAAATTTTGCGACGCATTAAAAATACAGATACAAAACCAGGTCCCTGCAGATCAGTTTGCATCTGTAAACATGACTTCAACCCACCGTGATACCCGTGCAGGTCAGGCTACTGACGGGCAGGCCATCAAACCCGATGTCCACGTTATTTTAATCAGTGTCTTGCACCTGATGCTTTCATGATGACCTTGCTTGATCGCTGACCTCAGCCTGCTCAGCCCTTATATACCGGTCATCTCTATTGTTGCTAGAGTTACTTAGTTACCTGACAGGTTTCGTTGTCGACGCTGATGCGTCGTCGCCCGTGATTGTGATTCTTACTTGCCTGCTGATGTTTGTTCATGCAAGCAGTCACTGGCATCTCCAATGTATTGAAAATGATGAAAAAACGTATTTTTGGACTATTTTCCCTGCGTGAAGGTGATCTGTTACGCGACCTGGTGTATCGCCGCCTATGGACATCCATCCTGATCAGCTCCTTCGGTGCACAGGTCACCATGCTTGCCTTGCCACTGACCGCTGCCGTCCTGCTGCATGCCAGCGCCACGCAAATGGGCATACTGACTTTTATGGAAACCCTGCCCTTTGTCCTGCTGTCCCTGCCCTCGGGCGTATGGCTGGACAGGGTACGCAAATTACCTGTCTATATAACGGGAGAAATCCTGATTTCCCTGGCGGTCGCCAGCGTACCTTTGGCCTGGTGGCTGGGCTGGGTCAATATGACCTGGTTGTATGTCGTCGGTTTCATGATAGGCATGGTCAACACGACAGCAGGGTCGGCATCGCAGATCGTGCTGACGCAGATCGTGCCGCGCGACCGTCTGGTCGAAGCACATGCAAAAAATGCGCTGGCGACTTCAGGATCAGAAGTCGCCGGCCCGGCAACGGCTGGCGCCCTGATCAAATTGCTGGGCGCACCGCTGGCCTTGCTGGCCGATGCCATGCTGTTATTGACATCGGCCGTGATCTTGCGCGGCATCCATGTCAATGAGGTCAGGAAACCCCATGAGGATGCTCACTTCTGGCGTGACCTGAAAGCCGGGCTGTCCTTTGTCAGGAATAAACCCCTGCTGATTGCCCTGGCCATGACCGTCGGTGGCTGGCAGCTTTGCTATAACGCAGCACTGGTCGTGCAGATTCTGTTTGCCACCCGAGAACTTGGTTTGTCCGAACAGGCCGTGGGGCTCAGCTATATGGGCATGGGGGCCGGTACGATTCTCGCCAGCGTCTACGGCAGCCGTATCAGTCGTGATATCGGACCGGGACCCTGCATGGTTCTCGGTGTGGCAGTATGTGGTCTGGGCTGGAGTTTGCTGGCACTGGCCCCGGCCAATCATTGGGGCATTCTGGCCTTTGGATTCATGCTGATGTGCTTTTCCATAGGTGGGGTGCTGATCTTCATTAACTTCCTGGCCCTGCGCCAGGCAGTCACGCCAGAAGCCATGCTGGGCCGCATGACCAGTACCATGCGCTGGCTGATCCTGATACCTGCAGGACCAGGTGCATTGATCGGTGGCTGGCTCGGTGAACATATGGGCCTGCGTTATGCGCTCGGCTTTGCCGGTACGGCAGCCTTGCTGCTGGCAACTGTTGCTGCAAAAAACCCCATCATACGTGGCATCAAGATGTTGCCCACCCTGAGCAAGCAGGAAGAGATGCAGCGGGTTTAGCACCGCATCCCCAAACTGCCTGTCAGAACAGGGGCCGGGCCACAGCACAGGCGATACAATACGCTGCCCCAGCCTTGCGCAGACAAATTTGCGCAAGGCTGGGTCATGGCATTGCATATTGGCTGACAAAAGCGTGATAATGCGCGATTATTTATGTTTTTTTATCGGTCTGTCCACGAGACAGGAAAGACTGGTAATCCGCCAGGCAAGAGCACCTGCCTTTCACCTTCATTTGACAACAATACAGGTACAAAATGCCAAAAGAAATGTCAACGTCCAGCTCCGGGCCGGGATTCAAACCCTATATACCCGACTCGGCCCAACTCCCCGAAATGACCGCCCGCGCCCTGATCATGGGTGTCTTGCTGGGCATGGTTTTCGGCGCCTCGTCGCTATACCTTGTGCTCAAGGTCGGTCTGACTGTCAGCGCATCAATACCCGTCGCGGTCATTGCCATCACCCTGTTCAGGCTGACAAACAAGTTTGGCGCCAAAGACGCCACCATACTGGAAAACAGCATCACGCAAACGGCTGGCTCGGCAGGTGAATCGCTTGCCTTTGGCCTTGGCGTCACCATGCCAGCGATTCTGATCCTTGGCTTTGACCTGGAAATTTCCCGTGTCATGCTGGTCGGCTGCCTCGGTGGCCTGCTTGGCATTTTGCTCATGATACCAATGCGCAGAACCATGATCGTGGAAAAACATGATGAGCTCAAATACCCGGAAGGCACAGCCTGCGCAGAAGTCCTGAAGGCAGCAGCAACCGACTCTTCACGCGAAGCCGCCGGTGAAAAAAACAATCCGAATGCACAGGATGATGCCAGCAAACGCGCCGCCATCATTTTTGGCGGTTTTGGCATAGGCTTACTGTACAAGATAGCCAACGTTGCCCTCAAAGGCTGGAAAGATACGCCTGAAGCAGTATTTGGTGCACCGCTGAAAGGCGGCTCCCTCGGCGCTGAAGTGTCGCCAGAATTGCTGGGTGTCGGTTACATCATCGGTCCACGCATTGCAGCGGTCATGGCTGCCGGCGGCGTCATGTCCTATTTGTTGCTGATCCCCATGATCAAGTTCTTTGGTGATGCATTGACGGTGCCATTGGCCCCGGGAACCAAACTGATCAGCGAAATGAGTGCCCATGACATACGTGGTGCGTATGTGCTGTATATCGGTGCCGGTGCAGTTGCTGCCGGTGGTCTGATCAGCCTGCTGCGCGCCATGCCCACCATCTGGCGCAGTCTGTCTGCCGGCCTGTCTGGACTTGGCAAAGGCAACGCCACGGCAACTGCCGCTTTGCGTACTGACCAGGACATCCCGATGAAATGGGTGGTCATCGGTGCACTGGCCATCATTGCCGTCATCACTTTCGCCACGCCCTTGCACATGAATTTCCTTGGTGCATTGCTGATACTGGTGTTCGGCTTTTTGTTTGCAACAGTATCATCGCGTCTGACTGGTGAAATCGGCTCCTCTTCCAACCCCATCTCTGGCATGACGGTAGCGACCCTGCTGTTCACCTGCCTGATCTTCCTGCTGATGGGCTGGACAGGTGGTCAGTACTATGTCACTGCCCTGTCGGTTGGCGCCATTGTCTGTATCGCGTCAAGTAATGCCGGCACAACCTCCCAGGACTTGAAAACGGGTTATATCGTTGGCTCCACTCCGCGCCTGCAGCAATACGCCATCCTGGCGGGCGCCCTGTCGTCTGCGCTGATCCTTGGCCCCATCCTGTTGAAACTCAATGATTCCGGCACGGTCTATGTGCCGGCAGCGCAGGTTGCCCCGGCACTGGTGACCGATGCCTCCAAGCTGACCGATACCGATCAGTTACAAGGCCCGCAGGCTGAGCAGGACAAAAACACTTACAAGGTCTGGCACAAGAATGACAGTGTCGGCGGCCCTGCCGGCAAATACTTTGTCGATAATGCCGGTAAAGCCGTGTACCTGGTTGACCCGGGCATTAATGGTGCCTACAACAAGCGCCCCGATGGTTCAGAAGTCAAGAAATACGATGCCCCCAAAGCTGTACTGATGTCTTACATCATCAAGGGTATACTTGACCGTCAACTGCCATGGACCCTGGTCCTGTTTGGCGTGATGATC
Organism: Undibacterium paludis; assembly: GCF_022568815.1. GTDB lineage: Bacteria > Pseudomonadota > Gammaproteobacteria > Burkholderiales > Burkholderiaceae_D > Undibacterium. The sequence goes on from NZ_JAKZHX010000003.1 coordinate 262,514, forward strand.
GCCCTGGTATTGGAAATGGCGGGCATACCATCACTGGCCTTTGCAGTCGGTGTGTATTTGCCGCTCTCATCCTCTGCGCCGCTGTTTGTCGGCGGCATGATACGTTGGGCCGTGGACAGGCGCAATAACAAGCTCGCCCATAACCAGCACCTGAGTGAAGAAGAGAAGCAGGCTGCCGGTGACCGCAGTGCCGGCGTCCTGCTGTCTTCCGGCTATATAGCCGGTGGCGCTCTGGCTGGTATTGTCATTGCGTTTACTGCCGGCATCCTGACAGATTTTGACAAGAAAATCGGTGACTGGGCTACAGCCAACAACCCCTTCTTTGAAGGCGCCAATGCCAATGCCCTGTCCATGATCCCATACGCCCTGATTGCCATCGCCCTTTATTGGGTAGGGCGGGAAAAGAAAGCTGAGTAATTTGATGCACCTGACATAACATCCAAATTATTTAAGGTATTTCCGACAAACAGGCTCCGGCCTGTTTGCAAACCAAGAGGCTTGATTGTTCATGACAATCAAGCCTTTTTCATTTCCCCCCTTACGGTCAGACAAAAGCCAGGCTCATACATTTCAAAAATAACAAAATTTCACTTGCATTCCATGACTAAATTGCTAATATGCTTCAGGAGAAAAGTTGTCTTTTTTTATAGAAAATAAATCTATTTCTTTACTCTGAAACATTAGCGATGGTTTGTAAAAACTCTCTCGGCAAGAAGCATATCAAGAGTGGGCAGACAAGCCATCCAAACCAAACACGCATTATTGCAAAGCCCGTTACCGACGAATCACGCCACAAACGCTTACTCTATAACCAATATTGGCGCTCAGCACAGGCTGTGCGCGGGAGGAGACTGAAATGCCTACACGCGAAAGAAAAGATGTTTACCAACTTCCTGCAGGGGACACCACCCTGGAGTGGTATGCCAAAGCTGTAGCAAAGATGCGCACCCGCCCGGCAACCGATCCGACCAGTTGGAGCTATCAAGCGGCGATACATGGTTTTAACAAGGTCAATCCCTATTGGGGCAATGTTGGCACCCTGCCCCCACCTGGCCAGCAAACCGAATACTGGAAACAATGCCAGCACGGTAGCTGGTATTTCTTGCCATGGCATCGCATGTATCTGGCCTATTTTGAGCAGATTGTCGCCAAAACGATCGTCGATCTGGGCGGACCACCCGGTTGGTCTTTACCGTTCTGGAATTACAGCGACACAAACAATCCCAAGGCGACGCATTTGCCACCAGCTTTTATAGCAGGCACACCCGCCACCAATCCCTTGCAAATGCCGCCTGCCGGACATATTCCAGGACGCAAAAATAATGCTGTCCATCCAAAAGACGTAACACTCGGTGCGCTGAAAACCCTGATTTTCCAGGGAGCACCGAGCGGCATACCCGCAGGCTTTGGCGGGCCGGTAACAGGCTTCTCGCCGAGCGGCAGCACGCATGGCGACCTGGAAAGCAAGCCACATGATCTGGTTCATGTAGACATAGGCGGCGCCATGGGCAATCCCCAGACTGCGGGTCTTGATCCTATTTTCTACCTGCACCATGCGAACATTGATCGCTTGTGGCAAGTCTGGCTGAACATGGGCCATGCGCGCCACAACCCCAAAGACACCGCATGGTTGAATTTCGCTTTCGATTTTCATGATGCCACCGGCACACCCAAAGTGTTGAAAGTGTCAGAGGTACTGGATACGACAAAAGTACTTGGCAACGGCTATAGCTATCAAGGCGTGCCTGCATCGGCACCAGTGACCAGTGAAGCCATGTTTGCCAGCAAACTTTTTTCTGCGGCGCCTGGCGACCTTGATGACGGCATGCCGCCAGAAGTTGCCGCTGCCACCAATACGAGTTTGTCACTGGACAAGTCGAACTCCACGACCAGTCTGCAGTTGCTCAGTTCCAACCGTAAAACCGGTAGCCTGCATCGCTTCAACACAGCATTGCCGGGTCTTGCAGGAGCAGGATCGAGCACCAATACCGCTCACAGCTATTTGAACTTTGAAAATATCATCGGCAAAGGCATACCACCTGTCTACGACATTTACTTGAACTTGCCAGATGAAAACAAGGCTGACGAGGCACATTTCGCCGGCGCCCTGCCCTTCTTCGGGGTTGAGACAGCATCAAGCAAGGACAGCCACCACAACGGCAGCGGCCAGCACTATGTGTTCGATATCAGTGATGTCGTCAACAGTTTAAGAGAAAACAATCATTGGGATCCGCAAAAATTACAGGTGCACTTGCGACCACGCGAAGCCCCTGAACCAGGCTGCAGCGTAGAAATCGGCCGAATCAGTCTGTATGTGAAATAAAGTCGGTTAACGGCGTCCAGACAGGTAAATAATCAGGTAATTAATATGCTCAATAAATTTGTGACGAACATTTACCTGGCCTGGAAACCACAATGGACACCGCAACGCCTGCCCCTGTTACCACCGCATGTTCGTCAGTCCAGCCGGGTCTATCTGCTCAGTCCAGAATTCTGGCATTGCTGGCTGGCGCGCTATCCGCAGACCTGGCTGTGGTTATGGAGCGGGCTGGCCTGGATCGTGCTGATCAACAGGGTACTGGAACGATCAGGCATGCCCGATATTTGCAGCAGCTCGGGACTGCCATCTGGCCAGCAATTTATCAACATGGTCGTCGACTGGGGTCTGATGATAGTCGCGATGATGTTTCCGCTACTCAATGAGCAAATACGGCATGTAGCCTCCCGCATGCCTGCCAACATGCGTAATGCGGCCATACACTGGTTTTTACTGGCCTATACACTGCAATGGCTGTGCACAGGTTTATTCATCTATGGGGTTTCATTCAGTACTTTCAGTTCATTGACCGCTGTGACCAATAAGATCGCCGGACAAACAACATGGGGTAATATCTTGCCGGCCCTGAGTTTTGCCCTGGCCGCAGCCTGGGTATGTTCCCCCATGCGGCGCAATGCACAACTGGCCTGCAGTCGCACCATACCAATGCGCATACAAGGCTGGCGTGCCTGGTGCGACAGCCTGCATTATGGTGTATTGAGTGGTAGTTTTTGCATACGCAACTGCTGGGCCCCCATGCTGGCGCTGATATTGGCGCAGCATGGTTTATTTCTGATGATACTGGTAGCATCATTGCTCACGTATGAGCGCTATTTCCTGAATTATAAAAGTCGTGCGCTAGCGTTAGCCTGGACCAGCATGGCACTGGCATTCTTGCTACAAAGTATCTTCAGAATTTAAGCAAATCTATCATGAGCAGCCCTAGCATTATCGCCGCCAATAACGATACCCAGATACTGGGGTCGGACATACTGAATCTGCAACTGGATTTAACCCAGAACAAAAGACTTCCCGCATTGAGTAAAATCAGCCTGCCCGCCCTGGTCGGCAGCCAGGCAGACCAGTTGCTGCGTCATGCCTACCTGCACTTTGAACACATCAGCGGTCATGGCGTGCCCCCTGTCTATGATATTTATCTGAATTTACCGACAGCAACACAAACAAACATGGACACACAACTGGAAAACAGGCACTTTGCCGGCTCGCTCGGTTTTTACGGGTTGGAACAAAGCTCCACCCCAAGTCTGGAACACGATGGCTCCGGCATGAACCTGGCACTTGATGTTGCCGACCTGCTCAATGACTTACGCAGTCGTAGCGACTGGGATATGCAGACATTGCATATTAACCTACGCCCCCGCGAACCCATGGCTGCCGATGCAGCTGCGCAGATAGGACGGGTCAGCCTGCATGTAGAACTGGCATGAAGCCTGGATGAAAATGCGTAGGAATGGCAGGGAACAAGTACAATACCTGCTATTACTTATCCGGAATCAGCCATGTCAGCACCGCAAGCTATTGTCGATTGCAAAAACCAGCCCGTCGTCCTCGGCGACATCGTCCGCATTGTCAATCTCGACAAGAAATTCATCAAGAGCTTCCCGGCAGATGAACGTATTCTCATCGAATCCATGATAGGCCAGTTCTTCAAGGTCATTGCTCTGGATGAAGAAGGTTACCCCTGTGTCGTGCGTGAGTGGCATGACGAACGAGGGGTCATGCAAACCCATGTGATCGCGCTCGACAGTGAAGACATGGAAAAAATTTGAGCAGCCTCAGCTGCTCAAATAGGATCATGACGTGAGTGCAAAACTAGCGAATATAACTGAACAGTGACAATTCTGAAGTCTTGACGAACGACTGCTGGGCTGCCTGCAAAGTGGTCTGTTGCTGGTTCAGCTCGGTAATGGCCTTGGCATAATCAAGATCAAGCAATGCGGACAAGTCCTGTTTATAGGCAACGCCTTTTGCGTCACCTTCCGTGTCAAGATCATCCAACTCCTTCAGGCTGGTGCCTAATTGGGCACGCGCAGTCAACACATTATTGAGGGATTTGTCGACATTATTGTTACCCTGGGTCAGGGCAGCAGTCAGGTCTTTCTTTGCCGCTGCCGTATTGGCTGGCGTATTAAGTGCATTGATGATATCAGTGACAGTCTCAAAAATATTCTGGTTGCCCGGCTGCACCGAGAATTTGTCACCGGGCCCAGGAGCAACAACTGGCGGGCCACCCGCATTGGTAACTTGTAAATCTATACCATCGAAGGTCACGGTTGATCCGCTGACATAAGGGGTGAGCGGAACAACGACAGCGCCTGTTGTCTTGTTGGTTACCGTAAATGAAGTTCCAAGATTGTCAAATGCCACTTCATAGTTATTGCCCGTCAGGCTACCCGAGGTAGGTACATTGATCGCGGCAGTTGCCAGAGCCTGCCCCACATTTGAGGGGTTGGACTGGACATTGAACTGGCCTGCTGAGGTACGGATATTTTCAAAAATAGCAGTACCAGGGCTACTTAAGGGAATTTGCCTCGATGTATCTGCCTGCAAGAACCGCTGACCCTGGTCACCATTATAGGCAGCACCGCCAGCCACCTTGGTATAAGGCGCAACGGTTGTCGAAAAGCCGGAAAACAGGTAATTGCCGGTACCGTCTGTCGAATTTGCCAGGCCGAGCAACTGATCAAGATTACCTTGCAACTCTTGGGCAATAAAACCGCGCTCGGTATCAGAATAGGTACCGTTACCAGCCTGCACTATCAAGGCCTTGATATTGTGCAGTGTGTCAGTGACATTACCCAAAACACTTTCCGAGACACTCAGATTATTTTTCGCGGCCTGGCGGTTTGTCGCAAACTGGGTATTGAGTGAATCCGATTGCGAAATGACCAGTGCACGGGCAGAATCGATAGGATCATCAGCAGGTGTCAAAATCCGGCGGCCAGCAGCGATTTGCTGCTGAGTCTTGTTCAGGCCGACCTGGAGGTCGCTGATCCTGGAGCCACCGGTTTCATAAATGGTACTGGTACTGATACGCATGATTACCTCTATCTGCTGCCTAACGACAATAACTGATCAAACAAAGTGCTGGCGATCTGCATCAATTTGCCAGCGGCCTGGTAAGCCTGCTGGTAACGCAGTAGGTTCGCCGCTTCTTCATCAAGATTAACGCCAGATTCAGACTGCTGAGCAGCCACATTCTGTGCCAGTAACTTGGTTTCCGACGCTGTCGTGATTTCCACTTCATGCGCCTTGTTGCCTACCAGACTGACAAATTGTGCATACCCGCCCTGGAACGTCGTGGTCTTGCCTGCTACGGTATTTTGCGTTTGCAGGCTGCTCAGGATCACCGCATTTCTATTGTCACCAGAACCATTGGTATTAGGGCCAACATTGAATATGTCACCGTTGGCTGGATTGCCACTGACAGAAAAACTGATACCGTTGTAGCTGATGGTCGAACCCGATGTGTACGGAATCGCAGAACCGGCCGGGTAAGTCGTCGATGTGCCGCCATTGGTTACTGTCACATTTGCATTGGCCGGGAACCCTGTCAGGGTATTACCGGCAGAATTAAAAGTCAGTTTGGTTGCCGCAACCGGCAATGCCGCCGACAGCGTGAATGTATCGCCATTCGCTGGCGGACCAACCGGCGCGGGTGCTGCGCCATCGCTGATGGCAAAGCTGACACCACTGAAGCTGATGGTTGCACCGCTCGTATAGGGAACCGTTGCCGGTGGCGGATAATTGGTGGTGACGGCGCCAACTTTAACGGAGACAGTGGCGCCAGCAGGGAAGCCGGTAATATTGCCACCAGAATACGTCAGTGTCAGCGGTGCCGCCAGCGTGGTACCCAGATAAGTGTCGTCTGTTGCCACAGCACCGATAGTAGCAGTGGCAGAATTACTGCCCGATGCCACTTGCGAATTGGCAACGCCTACGCTGATCTTGCCACTACCGGTGTTAGTGGTCGGGAATGCTGTCGTCAGGGGCGCCGCAGCAGCCAGTTTGGCCGGGTCCTGGATAGCTACCGATATGCTGGAACCACCAGCCGCAGTCGGCCTGATCAGGAATTCATCACCGGCATTTGGTACTGCCGCCGCTGGCGGAGGCGCCAGTTGAAAATTGATGCCATCAAATTTTAAAGGCAGGGTTGCTGAACTCTGGGTAGCACCATCAGACAAACGGGTAATCTTGTAATTACCACCGATGAACTGCAAACGGTAGTCACTGGTTGTCAATGCAGTCGTATCAGTAATACTTGCATTGATGGCTGCTGTAGAGGTATTGAGGGCACTTGGAGTCGATACTGGCCCTGCTATGTTAAAAAGACTTCCTCCAGTTTGCCCATTCAAATCCAGTCCAAGTTTTTGCTGGTCATTGAACTGCGTTGCCACTCCGATGGCTATGCGTCCTATGCTATTTTGTGCGACATCCAGAGTACTGGCACGGAAATCCAGCAAACCGCCTAACTTGCCACCAGCAAAACTATTTTCCGGCAATAGCACAGAGGCACCATTTGCCAGATACGACACCTCAGTGCGTGAAGGGTCAGTCAAAGATTGACTGACCGCCAGTTGATTGACATTGCTGCCAAGCACCAAGGGCTGACCGTTACCAATGAATACATTATATTTGGGGCCCTGTGGCACCACACTGACCTTGGTCAGTTTGCTTAATTCAGTAACCAGTTGATCCCGTTGATCGAGCAAGTCATTGGGGGCATTACCTATGGTACTGGTACCCTGGGCTTTTTCAATGACATCATTCAAATTTGCCAACTGTGTTGCATAACTATTGATGGCCCCGACTGTCGTACCAATTTGACCGTTGACATCTTCCCGAATCTGGTCGAGACGGGTTTGCAAGCTGTTCAAGCGACCGGCAAGGGCTTGCGCAGAAGAAACAGCAGCCTGGCGTGCAGCTGCGCCGGCAGTACCGTTTGGGCTGGCGGCAAGATTCTGGAAAGACTTGAAGAAATCCTGCAAGGCAGGGGTAACACCTGCCGTCGGATCAGCAACCAGGTTATTGATCTGGCTGATTTGAGAATTATAAATAGCAGCCTGATTCTGGGCAGACTGGGAAGAGTTAACCTGACCGGCGAGAAAAGAATTGTATTGACGCTGTATCTGCGTGACAGATACCCCTTGTCCAATGAATGACCCGCCGAGATTCTGTGGCTCATTTGCAGCCTGCAGGATAACCTGGCGGTTATATCCCGGAGTGGACGCATTAGCGATATTGTGCCCGGTCGTCGCAATACCCAGCTGCGCCGCAGACAGCGCCGATTGCCCAACGCCAAATATATTTGAACCCATAATTGAACCTGCTTTTTTGCTAAGTTAGCTACCCAATGCTATCAATCATGTTTTCGGTCCGTTTCTTCAAAACTTTAATCTGATTGTACTTTCACCAGGGCAACTTACGTTGAAAGGGAATTTTTGATGATTTTTGTTAACTTATTGGCATATTCCGGGTCAGTTGCATAACCAGCTTTTTGCAAACCCTGGGCAAAACTTGTTGCATCTTTTGCATTGGCGATCACGTTTTCATAACGCGGATTCCTGGTGATCAGCCTGGCATAATCTTTGAATGCATCGGCATACGTATCATAAGCCTTGAATTTTTCGACTTTGCGTTGCGCTACACCATTCACATATTCTGTGGTCACGGCATCAACTGTCTTGCCTTTCCAGCCACGCGTGGCCTTCATGCCAAAAATGTTGTGACTGGATGAACCGTCAGCAGTTTTGATCTCGCGTTTGCCCCAGCCACTTTCCAGTGCAGCCTGACCCAGCATGAATTTAGCCGGGATACCAGTTTCCTGGCTGGCCTGTTCGGCATGAGCTGTCAACTTCTCCTGGAACTCCCGGATATGGTTTGGCCCAGTGTACGCTGTCTTGGGCGCATTGGCTGGCATCTGCTCGAACTTCAGGTTATCGAGGTAGGTATTGATTCCACGCATGGTCGATGCGCTGACACCTGATGTCTGGGTATCTGCTTCCAGCGCCTGGTTCATGGCATTATTGGACAGTTGTCTGACCAGTACGTCTGCCAGGCCCACGCCTTTCTTGGCCATGGTTTGCGACAACTGCTGATCAAGCATGGACGTGTACATACGACTCTGTTCACTATCAAACGGGCCATCCTGTCCACCGGCCTGACGCATGGATTTCAGCATCATGTTCATGAACAGTGCTTCAAATTGCTGGGCAGCACCTTTGATCGCCTCTGGCGAATTATTCCTGGCCGACTGCTTGAGCTCGTCCAGCCCTTTCGCATCAAAGGCGGTTTTATCAGTGAAGTCAGTGCGCCCTATCATAACCCTGCCCTAGATAATTTCCAGGTCTGCGCGCAAAGCGCCAGAAGCCTTGATTGCCTGCAAGATCGCCAGCAAATCTTGCGGCGTAGCGCCGATGGCATTGAGTGCCTTGACCACTTCGGCCAAAGAAACACCCGCCTTGAGCATTAATAATTGCCCGGCGTCCTTGGTGATGGAAACAGTGGAGTTGGCTGTTGCAGCAGTTTGCCCTGCCGCCAGTGCATTTGGCTGACTGACTGCATTGTCGGTATTGATCACGACCGACAGATTGCCATGCGCAACGGCGCAGGTTTCCAGGGTAACCGCCTGGTTCATGACGATGGAGCCGGTACGTGCATTCAGTATCACCTTGGCTGCCATTTGTGCCGGTGTCACATCGATGTTTTCCAGGTTACCCAGAAAAGCCACGCGCTGGTCAGTGATAGTCGGTGCTTTTACCTGAATGACACGGCCATCCAGGGCGGCAGCCGTGTCTGGGCCAAAACGGCGGTTAATGGCGTCGACCACGCGGCTGGCGGTGGAAAAATCAGAATTATTCAGTTCCAGCTGTATGCTTGGTCCCTGAGCGACTGAGTTTGGCACAGCCCTTTCCACGGTCGCGCCAGATGATATCTTGCCCACGCTCAGATGATTGACCTGCGCCTTGCTGCCATTGGCCGATGCGCCGACACCGCCTACCAGCACATTGCCTTGTGCCATGGCATAAATCTGGTTATCCGCACCTTTCAAGGGTGTCATTAACAACGTGCCACCACGCAAACTCTTGGCGTTCCCCATGGAAGAAACCGTGATATCAAGCATTTGCCCAGGTTGTGCAAACGGCGGCAAAGAGGCTGTGACCATGACAGCTGCCACATTCTTCAATTGCAGGCTGGTGCCTACCGGTATTGCAACACCAAGCTGTTGCAACATGCTGATGATGCTTTGCACTGTAAAGGGCGTCTGGGTAGTCTGGTCACCACTGCCATCCAGGCCAACCACCAGGCCATAGCCAAGCAACTGATTTTGCCGCACGCCCTGTATGCCCGCCAGATCCTTGATGCGCTCAGCCCGACATTCCTGCATGGCAGATGCGCTCATGACCATCAGCAAGACAGCGATTGTCTTGAACATTCTGGAAGTGAATAGGGAGTTCATCAATCTATCCTCACAATTCATCACAAGGGAAGGAAGCTGAGGAAAAAGCGCGTCAACATGGAATTGAGTTCAGCCTTATCAATATTTGAGGTCGAACGGTATTCAAAGCGTGCATCCGCCACCTGGGTCGAGGCAACAACATTCCCTGCCGCGATGGTGGTGGGGTTGATCACACCAGAAAACCGCACAAACTCCGCCCCTTTGTCGAAGGCCAACTGCTTTTCACCACTGACCAGCAGATTACCGTTAGGCAGCACATCGATCACCGTCACACCAATGGTGCCGGTAAAACTGTTGCTGGCCGCGGCAGCGCCCTTTTCATCAAACTTTGTTGATGAAGATGTGGACAGGGCCGCCTGAGCAGTGGTCGTGGCAGGCACACCGAATACGGTAGGCGCGGCGAACGATGCTGCGCCGGTTTTGCTGCCGGAAGCAGCGGCCGTTTTGGCAGCTGAGGTTTTTTCTGCGATGGAGATGGTCAATATATCGCCAACCATGCGCGCCCTTGCATCTTCATACAGCGGGCGATAAGTCGCCTGCTGGAAAATCGCGCCATTTGCCTGCCGTTGCGGCTTGGCCGATTGCGCAGGCAAAGACGTAGGCTGATGCACAATGGGTGCAGGTGTCACCGCGCATGCTGTCAAAAACAGCAAGGGGGCCATGCAGATCAGTCGGAAAATTTTCGAGTTCTTCATCATACTCACCATATTCACAATAAGGCGTCCGGATTTTTCATCAGCAAGATTACACAACGGCATCACAGTTGCGACAGGCGTTGCAACATCTGGTCTGAGGTGGTAATGGCCTTGCTGTTGATCTCGTAAGCGCGCTGGGTCTGTATCATATTGACCAGCTCTTCTGCCACGTTGACATTCGAGGTTTCAACAAAACTTTGCACCAGCAAGCCAGCCCCGTTGGTACCCGGCGTATTGGTGCCAGGGTTGCCGGAAGCCGCCGTTTCCACGTACAGGTTTTCACCCAGCGCCATCAAACCGGCTGGATTGATAAACGTCGCCAGTTGCAACGAACCTACCTGCACCGGCGCTGTTGAACCTGGCTGGGTTACTGAAACCGTACCGTCGCGCCCAACCGTGATGGATTGCGCATTGGCTGGAATGGTAATCGCCGGCTGTATGACAAAGCCGCTCGATGTCACCAGTTGCCCCTGGCTATCAGTCTGGAAAGAACCGTCACGGGTGTAGCCGGTCGTACCGTCAGGCATCAGCACCTGGAAAAAACCTGCTCCCGAAATTGCTACATCCTTGCTGTTGCCCGTCTGCTGCAAATTGCCCTGGGTGAAGATTTTTTCAGTCGCCACCGGACGCACACCAGTACCCAATTGCAGGCCGGAAGGTAATTGTGTCTGCTGTGAACTCTGTGCACCAGGCTGACGTATGTTTTGGTACAGCAAATCTTCAAATACCGCGCGCGAGCGTTTGAAGCCATTGGTGCTGACGTTGGCCAGGTTATTGGTCACCACGTCCATCTGCGTCTGTTGCGCATCAAGGCCGGTTTTGGATATCCATAATGAACGTATCATTGCATTCCCCTTTTGCCGTTGCGGCAAACTTTTACACCAGCCTATTGTGCTACAGACCAGCTCAACTCAAACTGAGGATCTGACCTGCTTTATTGGCGTTATTCTCGGCATTCTGCAAAAGCTTCATTTGCAGATCAAAGCTGCGTGCCAGGTTGATCATGTTGACCATGGACTCCACCACATTGACGTTGCTGTTTTCCAGCATCCCGCCAGAAACACCGACGGCAGCGTCGGCATCCACCGTCGTACCGTCCTTGGTCTTGAACAGATTATCGTCACCGCGCACGAGGTTTTCTTCTGGTGGATTGACCAGTTTCAGCCGGCCGATGACCTGCACTGCATTTGGCTTGGGACCGCTGGGTATAGCTGACACTGTACCATCCTTGGCGATGGCAACAGCCATGTCTGGCGGCACAGTGATGGGGCCGCCGTCACCAACCAGATTCAACCCGTTCTGCGTCTGCAGAATGCCATTTTCACTGACCTTCAGACTGCCGTGACGGGTGAAAGCTTCTGAGCCATCGGGCTTCTCGACAACCAGCCAGCCCTTGCCCTGTACTGCTACATCCAGCTCACGTCCGGTGATCTGCATGGCACCTGTAGAAAAATCGGTACCGACGGTCGCATCAACAACAAAGGCGCGCGTCGGCAGACCATCGCTTTTCACTGGTACGGCACGGAATGAATCTAGCTGGGCGCGAAAACCCGTGGTCGTGACATTCGCCAGATTATGCGATGTGGTGGCCTGCTGCTCAAGGATATGCTTGGCACCGGTCATCGCGGTATATACCAGTCTATCCATGAGCTACTCCTTCAGGTTTCCTGTTTTCTCTGTTGAAAAAACACATGTCAATATGAATCAATGCCATCAGTTTATTAACGCAGGTTGACCAGGGTTTGCAAAACCTGATCCTGAGTTTTAATGGTCTGGGCATTCGCCTGGTAGACACGTTGTGCAGTAATCATGTTCACGAGCTCACCGGTCAGGTCAGTATTGGAATCCTCTGTCGCGGACGATGTCAATGTCCCTAGGCTGCCGGAATTAGGCGGCCCAACCAGGGCATTACCTGAGGTTGCCGTTTCTATCCATTGATTATCGCCAGTCGGTTGCAAGCCATTCGGATTAGTGAAATTGGCCAGCACTACCTGTGCCAGTACAGCTGTCTTGCCGTTGGTATAGCTACCGACGATGGTGCCATCCTTGGCCGTATTGAACTTGGCCAGCTTGCCCGATGCATAACCATCCTGGGTATTCTTGCTGACACTGAAGTCTGAACCGAACTGGGTGGTACCGGTGAAATCGTATTTGATATCAACTGTCGTGTTAATCGGTGTCACTGCACCTGTACTGACCGGAACTGTCAACTTCATGGCCTTGGGGTCAGTTGCAGCAAACGGTGGTGTAGCAACCGTCAGCTTACCCAGATTGTCAAAACCAAGACGACCTATGGAATTGGTGGTCGCACCCGTACCATTGATCAACACTCCGTCAACAGTGGAAAAAACATCCCATTCAATCGTGGCTGGTGCGGTCGGGGGAGTAGCAACATTGTCCACCTTCACGAAGAAAGATTGAATCACATGCGAATTACCCAGACTGTCAAATACAGCAATCGACGTCGAGCTGTTATATGTCGTTGGGTCCGTGGCGCTGAAAGCTGTCGGCGTGATGACGGGTGGTATCGTGACCGGAGTTTGTGTACCTGGCACCAGCTTGCGGGAATCAAGATTCATCACCGCATTGATGATACCGGTCTGGGATGGCGCAATATCCGCCGTATTGATATTGATGGGCGCTGCCGCGCCGGTAGAAAGCACGCCAGCTGAATTGGCAACATAACCCGTCAATTGCGCACCCTGCGCATTGACGATATTGCCCAGCTTGTCGAGCTGGAACTGGCCGTTACGCGAATAGGTAATGGCGCCATTGGTCGACATGCGGAAGAAGCCACCACCGTTGATGGCAATATCAAGCGGATTATTCGTGGTCGAGATATTCCCCTGGGTGAATTGCTGCACAACACCAGATACCTTGGTACCAATACCCACCGTGCTGCCAGAGGAGCCATTGAGTGAATTTGCATAGACATCGGCAAACTGCGCCTGACCTTGCTTGTAACCGACTGTGCTGGCATTGGAGATATTATTGCCAATGACGTCAAGTGACTTGGAGGCAGCATTCAGTCCACTCAATCCTTGTTGAAAACCCATGATATTTCTCCCTAACTTTGAATAATTCGTTTTTTACCGCTTGATACAGGATGACTCCAAGGATCAATAAATTTGTCTTACATCACTCATACTGACATCACCGACATTGGCAAGACTGAGCTTCAGGCCCTGCGAACCGGAGGTGATACTCGACACCACACCAAATGCAAGACTGGTCGCATCCAGTTTCTTGTCACCAGAGCTGGCTGCGAATTCAAATTTGTACACGCCGTTGGCTGCCGTTGCACCCGCATCCGTCTTGCCGTCCCAGGTCAGGGTATTGACGCCCTGTGGCAATGCGCCCAGGCTGATTTTTCTGACGACGGCGCCAGAACTATCACGTATTACGGCATCCACCTTGTCGGCAGCCTGCGGCAAATCCAGCGCATAGATGCCCTTACCATCCGTCACTGTCATGTTACTGCCTGGTGCAATCACACCGTGACCTATCATATTGGCCGCCTGCAGATTCTGCCCTGTCTGGAAGCTGGCGTTCAAGGCTGTTACGGTCGCATTCAGTTTGTCGATGCCACTTACCGTTGACAACTGCGCCATCTGGCTGGTGACCTGGGCATTGTCCATGGGGTTGAGCGGGTCCTGATTCTTCAACTGCGTCACCAGCAAGGTCATGAAGCGATTTTGCGCATCCTCAGTCGAGGTTTTTGAAGTCTTGCTGCCGTTCATCGTCGCCAGCAGGGTTGGATCAACGGTGTCGGTTTGTATGGTAGTCATTATCTATTCCTCAATTCAGCTCTGGAATCAGCTTTAAAAATCAAGCACCAACCCAAGGCGTATCAGTCAAGCTTATTGCCCTAAGGTTAATGTTTTCAACAACATGGTTTTTGCCGAATTCATGACTTCAACATTGTTCTGGTAGGAGCGCGATGCTGAAATCATATTCACCATTTCCTCCACCACATTCACGTTCGGCATGGCCACATAGCCTTTTTCATCTGCCATGGGGTGCTTCGGGTCATACATCAGTTTAGGAGGATTGCTGTCTTCTACAACCTCATTTACCTTTACCGCCGTAGAAGCCGTACCAGCGACGGGCACGGCACTGAACACCACCTGCTTGGCCTTATAGGGCTGGCCGTCAGAGCTGGTAACACTGTCAGCATTGGCCAGATTGCTTGACACCACGTTCAGGCGCTGCGACTGCGCACTCATGGCAGAACCGGCAACATTGAAAACATTAAAGAGTGACATGACGATTATCCTTGTATCGCTGCCAGCATACCCTTGATCTGCATGTTGATCATGGTCAGGCTGGCCTCATAGCGCAGGGCATTATCGGTAAACTGATTGCGCTCCACATCCATATCCACCGTATTGCCATCCACACTACCCTGCACGGTTGGCCGGTACTGCGGAGTAGTGCCGGCGACGCTACCTGGCGTATCAATATGCTGGACAGCAGTCTTGTTCAGTGGTGTTGGCGACTGGTTAACATTCTGGTGCAGGGCATTACTGAGAACGGAAGAAAAATCAATGTCCCTGGCCTTGTAGTTAGGTGTGTCGGCATTGGCAATATTCGACGCCAGCAATTGCTGGCGCTGCCCCCGGACCGATAATGCAGTCTCGTGGAATCGGAAAAACTCATCTAATTTGCTGACCATCTTCATCTCCTCAGCCGCAGATTCCTGGTTAAACTGCGCGCCATACGGTTTGCCATACCTTGCATACTATCCGCCGGCAGGCAAGTTTGATCAATCGAGAAGAACGGAAAAACCCTGCTTATTCACGCATTCAAAAACGCCCCAAAATCCTAAAATGGAAGTCAGAACAGCGCAGGCAGGTAAGCAAATGAAAACCCCAAGAATTCTCCGCAAGATATTGTCGGCATCAATAGTGCTCAGCCTGGCTGGTATCTGCCAGGCTGCACCATTCACCACACCGCAAGACATGGCCCAATTGCGCCAGCTTGCACTTGATTTTCTGACATTACAGGCAAGCGGCCAAAGCGGGCAGGTACAGGTAAGTGTCGGTGAAGTCGACAAGCGTCTTAACCTGCAAGCCTGCGAAAACCCCAGCCCCTCCCTGCCACCGGGCAGCAAACCCTGGGGCAAGGTAACCGTAGCCATACGCTGTACCGTCCCGACGCCATGGATGATCTACCTGCAGGCCAATGTGCAGGTAACGGCAGAGTACTACGTGGCAGCGAATTCTCTTGCCCAAGGACAAATTTTGACGATGGCTGACCTGAGCAAGGTAAAAGGCGATATTTCAAAACTGCCTGCCGGTGTTATTACCAGTCCCGAGCAAGCCATAGGCAAGACCATACAGGTGTCAATACCGTCAGGCAGCGTCTTGCGTACCGATGCGCTCAAAAGCCCTGCAGTAATCCAACAAGGGCAGTCGGTACGGGTAGTCAGTTCCGGCCCTGGTTTCCAGGTGGCAACAGATGCCATTGCGCTCAATAACGCTGCAGATGGCCAGATTGCCAAGGCCAAAACCAGCTCAGGACAAACTGTCAGCGGTGTGGCAAAAATTGGTGGGATCATAGAGATCGTCTATTAGTATTCATTGCCGATAGAAAATATTTTCCTGCAGATAAAGTTCAGCCTGTCATGCCAAGAGTTTAGAAGATGCAATATTTTTTTAAAGTAAGGTTAAAGTTTAAAATTACGCAGCCGATAAGTTGGATGTAGATGTTTGTAATTCCCACACTGAGGGTATCGCTGTGAAAATTGATGACGCACTGAACAAGACTGCCGGGCTCCCAGTGAGCCCGCAGCAGGCGCGCACGGAAAAACCTGCGGAAACGCAAGTTCCTGTCGCAAATTCTTCGAAAGTACAGATTTCAACACTGTCCACACAGTTGCAAGCCTTGCAGAGTACGCAGGCCAGCAACGCAGTGTTTGAAACGAAGAAGGTGGAAGAAATCAAGCTGGCCATTGCCGAAGGACGCTTTCAGGTGAACTCGGAAAAAGTCGCTGATGGTCTTCTGGAAACAGTTAAAGATCTGCTCAACGCCAGAAAACGTTAACATGAATGCAACAAGTACCGGACACGCCGCCATTGAACAATGCCTGAGGGAAGAAGTCACTACCATGACTTCACTCGCTGACCTGCTGAAAAAAGAGCAAGCTGCATTGATAGAAAGCGACGTCACCCAGCTCAATGACTACACCCAAAGCAAGGGGCAGCTCGTTGGCAAGATGTCCGAACTTGAAAAAATGCGTAATGGCTATCTGAATGTGCTTGGCTATAATGCCGATATTGAAGGCATGCAAGCCTATCTGCAGCAGGCAGGTAACGCACAGGAAGCCGCCAGGGCCTGGGATGCCCTGCTCCAGTTGTCACTACAGGCAAAAGAGGATAATCGCACCAATGGCTTGCTGATCAATCGTCGACTGTCGCAAAACCAGGCCACATTGAACGTCTTGCAGCAAAACAATCCTGCCGGATCAATGTACGGCCCGAATGGCCAGTCCACCATCAAAAGCACGCCGGGTAAAGGCTATATTGCCACCTGAACCACGCAGGCTGAACCAAGACCAAAGATCCCATACCTCCCGTTGCCCTGATATATAGTGCAATCACGCCAGCTTTATTCTTGCAGCAGGCAAACATCATTGCCATTTAAATAATCATGGACCCACGACAGCTGCAGGCGAAGATGCTGGCGCTCCCACCGGTGCAGCAACAGAAGAAACAGATGAGCCAATCGGGTTTGTCGGTGCAATCGGCACCTCAACGACAGGTTCAGGCAGAACTGCCAGTATGGTGACAGAAACCCTGCGGTTTCTGGCGCGGCCCTCAGGTGTTTCATTGTCACTGACAGGCAGTTTCGCACCCTGCCCCACTGCCGTGACGCGGAGCTCATCGACACCATTTTCCGTCAGCAAACGCGCCACGGTACTGGCCCTGACTGCGGACAATTCCCAGTTGGAAGGGAAGATTGAATTCTTGATAGGCAGATTATCAGTATGTCCCTCAACCTGAATGGCATGCGTATCTACCTTAAGAACGCCTGCGATTGCTTTCAACGCCTGTACAGAATCTACGTTCAGGCGTGCATCGCCAGGAGCAAACAGCAGGCTGGCATTAATTTCTATGGTGATACCGCGGCTGGTCTGTGTGACCTTGACCTTGCCTTCACGAACCAGGGGTTCCAGCACAGTCAGAATATCCTTGGCCATGGTTGTCATCTGCGCCCGCTCCTTGCGCAAACCTTCACTGTTACGCGCCCTGACCAGCGGTAAAGGGTCCAGCTTTATCAGTTGATCATTTTGCGCATCCACCGGCTTTGGTTGCACAGTCATGACTTTGCCAAAGGCGCCGGTCAGCGAATTTGACAGGACACGATACTTGCCCTCATTCAGGGATGAAATCGCATACATGACGACAAAGAAGGCAAACAGCAGGGTAATAAAATCCGCGTAAGAAACCAGCCATCTTTCATGGTTTTCGTGTTCTTCGTGGAATTTTTTTCTTGCCATGGTTGATTGCCTCAGAAAATCACTTCCGGTGATCGGTCAGTCTTTCTTCCACCACACGCGGACTGTCACCCAGGGCAATGCTGTAAAAAATATCTGACAGCATTTCACGACGCGTGACTTCACGCCCTATGATTTCTTTCAATTTATTACTTACTGGCAAAAACAGCAAATTGGCCATGCCCACACCATAGATGGTGGCAACAAAGGCAACGGCAATACCACCGCCAAGCTTGGACGGGTCGCTCAGATTTTCCATCACATGGATCAAGCCCAGGACGGCGCCCAAGATGCCTATGGTAGGCGAATAGCCGCCTGCCGCTTCCCAGATTTTGGCTGCCTGGCGCTGCTCCATTTCGTAGAGGGAAATATCAACATCAAGGATGTCTTTCAGGCGTATCGGGTCTATGCCATCGATGACCAGGCGCAAGCCCTTGCCGATGAAGGGATCGCTTGAAGCATTCATATAGCGCTCCAGACTCAGGAAGCCCTCACGCCGGGCAACCACGCTCCAGACCAGGGCATCCTCCACATTCTTTTTGCTGTTGTCCGGCGGCTCTGACACGACCCAGCGCAACATACGCACGCCGCGACGGAAAGTCTGCAAACGGCTTTGCAGCAAGACCGCACCAAGGGTGCCGATAAAGACAATCACAAATGCCGCCGGTTGCACCAGTGAAGACAGGCGCCCTCCCTCGATAACCTGTCCGGCGAGTATGCCCACCACCACAAGAATTAATCCGACTATGCTAGCCCAGTCCACGCCTTCTCCCTTAAGTAAGCCCTGAGCCTGGCCACTGCCTGACTATGCAGTTGTGACACCCGTGATTCCGACACGCCCATCACGGCACCGATTTCCTTCAGGTTCAACTCCTGCTCGTAGTACAGACCCATCAGCAGTTTTTCCCGCTCAGGCAAGCTGTCGATGGCGCCGATGACCGCATCACGGAAGTCATCATTCAGCAAGTCCTGCAGCGGATCGCCTGACAGGTCAGAGCAATAATGATCAAGGAAATGCTCCTTGGTGTCGGCATCATGAAAATCTTCGTAGTACACGAGTTGATGCCCGCCGCTGTCGGTCAGCATTTCCTGATACTCTTCCAGGCTCAGTTTCAGTGATTTGGCGACTTCGGTTTCGGATGGCGGCCGTCCCAGCTTTTGCTGGAGTACATTCATCGCATTCTCTATCTTGCGCATGTTCTGGCGTACACCACGTGGCAACCAGTCGCTGCTGCGCAATTCATCGAGCATGGCCCCGCGTATGCGCTGTACGGCATAGGTTTCAAACTGCGCGCCATGTGTATCTTCGTAGCGGTTAACGGCATCCAGCAGGCCTATCATGCCGGCCTGTACAAGATCGTCCACCTCCACACTCGGGGGCAGGCGCGCCTTCAACTGGTAAGCCAGACGCTTGACCAGTGGCGCATGCTCCCTTAGCAGGAAGTTTTTATCTGATTTTCCGCTTGCGGTGTACATGGTGATTACATTCCGAGACTGACACCCAGCTCAGGGACTCCCTCTGCACACAAGGTGGAACGTGCCGTCATCGCCAAATGCTCTGCCAGCCGCGAAAATGCCAGCGAAGCAAGTGCCTTGGGAAAAGCATCAATCACAGAACGTCCCAAATGTGCCGCCTTTCTCACATGCTCATCTTCCGGCACATGGCCGACGTAGTGCAGTGGCACTGCCAGGTAACGGCGTGCCGCCTGCGCCATATTCGTATAAATCAATCTCGCCTCTTTTTCCGATGCACCGGACACCAAAATACCATAACCCCGCCTGCCTACACGATTGCTGACACGTTTGATCAAGCCATATGCCGCCTTGATCATGTCAGGATCAGCCGACACCTGTATCACCAGCTCGCTGTCATCAAGTGTCGCCAGCGGGAAAGCATCATCCGCACTGATCTCACTGTCAACCATCACCAGGTCCACCTTGTTCGCGGCCACATCAAACACCCGCGACAACTGCCGGGCGCTTTCTTGCGGCAGTTTTGCCGAAGCCCAGGCATGGCGCGACAGCATGGTCACAGACAGGCCAGCGGCCACCAATTTGACCGCTTCCTTCATTGTACGCTGTTGTCTCGCTACATCCAATAAGGTCTCGTCATGACTGGCATTGAGCCAGGCGCCTACGCTGTTCTCTGAAGCCCGGGCATCCACCATCAGGACCTGATTGCCCTGGCGTGCCAGTGACACCCCCAGATTCACCAGCATGCCGCTCTTTTCATCTTCCCGCAATGCTGACAAAAAGGTAAATACCCGTGGTTTTGGCCCGGCCAACAGGCGACGTAAACCTTCTGCCTGATCAAAACTAGCCAAGGGACACCTCCTCACCAGCACGACCGGCACGACCACCAGCCAGGGCTGCCGAAGCTGCACCGGCCATCAGCAAGGGCAACTCTTCGTCGAGATAACGAAAGGCCGCCGTCTCACGCTTGAGTTTGAAAGCACGGTCAATCAGGTACAGCTTGTTGGCAATGTGCAGGTCTTCAGGTACACGCTGGCCGCTGGCGACGTAGTACACCATCAACTTCTGGCGTATCGCAATATCCAGAACACCACCTATGGTCGCCGCCTCATCCAGCTTGGTTAAAATACAACCTGCCAGACCATTGCCCTGATAAGCGCGCACCACTTCACTCAGGGTTTCACCGGTTGAAGTCGCATTCAGGCACAGCAAACGCTTCACCGGAGTGTCAGTTCCTGACAACATGGCAACCTGTTCGGTCACCATTTTATCGCGCTGGCTGACACCGACAGTATCGATCAGGACCGTATGTTTGCTCCTAAGCTCGGACAAGGCAATGCGCAAGTCAGCTTCATCCTTGACCGCATGCACCATCACGCCGAGTATTTTGCCGTAGATGCGTAATTGTTCAAAACCACCGATACGATAGCCGTCAGTCGTGATCAGCGCCAACTTGGATGGACCGTGACGCATCACGCAGCGTGCCGCCAGCTTGGCTGTGGTCGTGGTCTTACCTACTCCTGTGGGGCCGACCAGGGCGTATACGCCACCTTTTTCCAGTATTTCATTTTCATTGTTGATGGTCGACAGATTGCGCGTCAGTACATTTCTGATCCAGTCCAGACCATTTTCGGCTTTATCCGTTTCGGGCAGTTTTTCCACCAGGTAGCGTGACAGACTGGCACTGAAACCTGCCGCCAGCAATTCACGCAAAACCTCTGCCTTTTGTGGCTGGCGCTGCTGTGTCTGGGCCCATGAGATTTCCGCCAGTTGCGATTCCAGCATATTGCGCATGGAACGGATTTCCGACATCACATTGTTGAGCTCGCTGGCATTGACAGGCATGTCATTTTCACCACCAGGGCTGAAGATGCCCTTCTGCAGATTATTCTGCGGCCTGCCTGTGCCGGCGCTGGATGCTCTGGCAGGCGGAGTATCAAAGCTGCGCTCGACAGGTTTGAGCGCAGGTATCGATTCATCTGACCTGAAGCGCGGCGCAAACCTTGGCGCATCCGGTACCGGCACGTCATCTTCAGGGGCAGGTGCAATGGCATTGATAGTCTCATCAGCCATAGCCAGAATCTCCACCTTGCCGCCCACGTTACGATTGGACAGGATCACGGCATCAGCCCCCAAAGCATCACGCAACATGCGCAAAGCTTCGCGAGACGTATTCGCGGTAAATTTTCTGACGTTCATGATTGACCTCCGACCAGACTGGTGACTCTAATGGTTTTTGTTTCAGGTACTTCGTTGTGTGACAAGACTTTCAATTGCGGCAAAGTACGGCGCAAGAAGCGTGACAGCAAAGCCCTCAATGGCGCAGGCACCAGCAATACCGGTGTCAGCCCCATTTGCTCCTGATGCTGTGCAGCAGCCTCGGCCTGGCTCAGCAATGTATCGGCCAAACCCGGTTCTATGCCAGATCCATCCGCACCGCTGGTCTGCAAGGCTTGCATCAGCAGGCGTTCAAGACGGTTATCAAGCGTCATGACCGTCATCTCATTCCCGGTCGGGAATATCTGCTGGACGATGGCGCGCCCCAGTGCGATCCTGACCTGGGCAGTCAATTCGCCGACATCCTGAGTATGCATGGCCTGCTCTGACAAGGTTTCTATAATGGTGCGCATGTCGCGGATATGCACCCCTTCAATCAGCAGGTTCTGCAAGACTTTCTGCAATATCGACAGTGGCAGAACCTTCGGCACCAGTTCTTCCACCATCTTGGGCATTTCCTTGGCCAGGTGATCCATCAGCAACTGTACTTCCTGACGACCCAGCAATTCGGCGGCATGGCTGGTGATGAGGTGATTCAGGTGAGTCGCAATCACCGTCCCGGAATCAACAACGGTATAGCCCATGCCTTGCGCCTGTTCCCGCATGCCGGCATCTATCCATACCGCAGGCAGACCGAATGCGGGGTCATTGGTGACCGTGCCCGGCAGGTTGCCGGTCACCATGCCAGGGTTGATCGCCAGGTATTGACCGCTCAGTGCTTCACCGGTACCGACTTCGACACCTTTCAGGGTGATCCTGTATGCCGAGGGTTTCAATTCCAGATTGTCGCGAATATGGACAGGCGGCGACAGAAAGCCGACCTCCTGGGCAAACTTCTTGCGTATGCCCTTGATACGGCGCAGCAATTCCCCGCCCTGGTTTTTATCCACCAGGGGGATCAGGCGATAACCGACTTCCAGTCCCAGGGTATCGACGGGCATGATGTCCTGCCAGGTTGCCTCTTCCATCTCAGCGCCTGAACTGACGGGCGCTTCCACTTTTTCTTCGGCGACAGGCGCAGCATTGGCACGCTTGTTGAGCAAGTAGCCGCCGCCGCCAAGAACGCCGGCCAGCAGGATAAAGGCAATATGCGGCATGCCTGGTATCAGGCCCATGCCACCGATGATGCCGCCTGTGATCAACAAGACCTGGGGTTTGGCAAACAATTGACCGATCAACTGGCCGCTGATGTCCTGATCACTGGCCACCCTTGACACCACAACACCGGCTGCGGTTGAAATGATCAGCGAAGGAATCTGCGCCACCAGGCCATCACCAATTGCCAGCAGGGTGTAGTTTTTCAAGGCGGCAGCAAAATCCAGGTCATGCTGGACCATGCCGACAATCAAGCCACCAACAATATTGATGACCGTCACCATGATGCCGGCCACGGCATCACCACGCACGTATTTACTTGCACCATCCATGGCGCCATAAAATTCTGCTTCTTGCGCTACCTCAGTACGGCGGCGGCGTGCCTCCTGCTCGGCAATCAGACCGGCATTGAGATCGGCATCAATGGCCATTTGCTTGCCCGGCATCGCATCCAGGGCAAAACGTGCACCGACCTCGGCGATACGGCCAGCACCCTTGGTCACCACAGTAAAGTTGATAATGGTCAGGATGATGAAGACCACGATACCAACCGTGTAATTACCACCAATCAGAAAGTGACCAAAAGCTTCAATCACCTTGCCGGCCGCATCAGGACCAGTGTGCCCTTCTGTCAGGACCACGCGGGTGGAAGCCACGTTCAACGACAGACGCAACATGGTGCTGACCAGCAGCACCGTCGGGAACACCATGAAATCAAGCGGCTTGACTGTGTACAGACTGGTCAGCAAAACAATGACAGCTATCGCGATATTGAAGCTGAAGAAGACATCGAGCACAAATGCAGGCAAAGGCAAGACCATCATCGCCAGCATCAGGATGATGAGGAAAGGTGCGGCCAATGCGCGCGTGTTCATGCCATTCATCCAGGCAGGCAGGGTGAGGCTATTCATACATTAGCTCCTGGTTGATTTTGCGCCCGATTCTCAATTTGATCTTTTGTTTCATTGTTAGGATCAAGCTCTGGTGGTACATATAAATCTCTTGGTTCTGCAGGCCTGCCGGCGCCGGCCTGGCGATAGCTGCGCAGTTGATAGACATAAGCCAGCACTTCAGCCACGGCGGCATACAGTGCTTCCGGAATTTCATCGCCGAGGTCAGTGTGCTTGTACAATGCACGCGCCAGTGGTGGCGCTTCCAGCAATGGCACTCTGTGCTCTTTGGCCAGTTCACGAATTTTGGCAGCGACGGCATCTGCGCCCTTGGCCACTACTTTGGGTGCGCCATTGCCACCCTCGGTGTATTTCAGTGCAACGGCAAAGTGCGTCGGGTTGGTGACCACCACGTCAGCAGTCGGTATCTCTGCCATCATGCGGCGACGGGCCATCTCACGCTGCTGTGCACGGATTTTTGCCTTGATCTGCGGATTACCATTGGCTTCTTTTGATTCCTGTATGACTTCCTGGTGTGTCATCTTCAGTTTTTCGGCGTATTGCCACATCTGGTAAGGTGCATCAATCGCCGCAATGACCACCAGCGAACCGACGATGGCCAGAAAACACACACCCATCATGTGGCCGACATGCGCAGGCCCGGTCTTCAATGATTCCAGCGGCAAGGCAAAGATGGCGTTCTTCTGGCTCATGATGACAGTCCAGGCCACCGCACCGACCAGGATGGTTTTGATGATCGCCTTCAACAGCTCCACACCGGCACGGGTGGAAATCATGTTACCAAGGCCGGAAATCGGGTTCATGCGCGCAAAGTTCGGCTGCAGTGCCTTGGCGCTGAACAGCCAGCCACCAATCAGCAGTGGCGATCCCAGGGCCACGATCAGGAGCAACACGGCTACCGGCGCAAAAGCGATCAGCACGTCCCACAAGCTGGCAGCTATTTTTGAAAACAGCAACTCATGGTCATAAATGATGGCACGCTCCAGCGACAAACCCGTCACCAGTGCATGATTCAGGTGCTGTACCAGGCTGTCACCCATAGCCCATAGCGAGCCACCTGCCGCCAACAGAATGGTGCAGGTAGACAGTTCACGCGAACGCGGAACATCGCCCTCTTCCCGCGCCTGCTCAAGGCGCTTGGGCGAGGCCGGTTCGGTACGTTCAAGGTCACTGTCTTCGGCCATTGCCGACTCCCATTATTTCTTCAAAGCAACGACTGCTTTGATTACGCAAATTCACAGGTGTAATTATTGGCTATGACAGAAGCACAAGATGCGTGGAATAAAGGAGGAAATACCCCTTTCCTTTTGCAAAAGAGTGCCTGGTTCGCCAAAACATGCTGGGAAAGGCAACAATCACGGAGAAATGCTGTTGTGACCGACTTGTCATTTAAGCTTGCAATTTAAGCTTATTCTTTGAACTACATGGCAGCACAAGCACTGTGCTGGGTTGCCATCTTGACTGGCATGCAAGACAAAATACCAAGCATAAAACCAGCCAGAATTCACACAAGTTAAAACATAATTCTGCTACCTGCGATGTATCATCATGTCTGCAAGAAATACGACGAGACAATCCCCCTCACGATCAAGCCAGGATGAGTCAGACAGATCATCATGGTCATCCTCTGTTGCACCTGAATAGTCCTGTCACCCCAAGTAACAACATCCGGGAACAATGTATTCCCTGCTGTGCGCCTTTGATTGAAACAACCATGTTGCTCCGTTTTCAACAGCTAGCCTGTTTTTTCCTATTTGCCGTCATGTCACAAGTATCGACACCGGCCCATGCTGCCCACAATGCAGACACCCGGCAGAAAGTGCCAGCTACGCCCATCAAGCTGCTGCTGCAAGAAAGCCTGGACATTCATGGCAGGCAATTACCGATAGACCGCGATCTAGAGGTCATCCTGCAATATTTTGAGCGCGAATCCGGCATCCAGTTCGAGCGCCAGCTATTACCCTGGAACCGTGCGCAGTTAATGGCCCAGAATGGCGAAGGCATCATCTTCGGCATCTCCAAATCGCCAGAGCGTTTGCTGCTTTATCATTACTCCATCCCCGTTGTCGCAGAAAAGATATGGGCGATCACCTATGGTGACCCACGCCCAAATTTTCAATCGGTGGAAGACTTGCGCGGCAAAACTGTCAGCATAGGGCGCGGCTTCAGCCACGGCATGGATTTTGAAAAAGCCAAAAATGTCATCTTCAACGTCCAGGAAGATCCTGCCTCATCCCCTGCCCGCTTCAAGAAGCTGATGAACAAACGCAGCGACATCATGCTCTGGCCCATACGTCAGCTACATCGTTCGCAACAGGTAGAAGCCTATTTGCGTGATCAATTGATACCGAGCTTCAACGACCCAGAACTGACCGGCAAAACCTTTTACGTGTCAGCCAGGCCAGTGTTTTACGACACCACCCACTTTGCAGCCGCCAACGGGAAATTTGAAGCCGAGATTGTGAAACTCAATAGTGTGATCCGCAAGGGCATAGCGAACGGCAAACTGCCCAAGGTGCTGGCGCGGTTTTATTGATCGACTTGAAGGACCTGATCATAAAAATGGCGACCCTTTAAATTGGTCGCCATTTTTTAAATGCAATTTCCTGAAAACGTTTAGTGACTGAATTCCCTGGAGCGTTCACTAAACGGTTTTCCGGCAGAGCCTGTGCTTGATTCAAACCGTGTACCCATTGCCCGTGTCAGTCTGTCCAGACGATCAGTTGGTGTCGGATGGGTTTCAAACAATAAAGAAAACCCCTTGTCCTGAGGGTTTTGTGACTGCAAGGTCTGTAAGACTGAAGGCAGCCCATAAGCATCAAAGCCGGCGCGGGCGGCAATTACGACGCCAACACGATCAGCTTCGTATTCATCATCTTTATCCAGCCCCTTGGCATACACGTCCTTGAAAATATTTGCTGCAAACGTTTTAAGTTCCGCTGGTCCCTTGTTAATATTTTCGGCAACCAGATCCACACCCAAGCCAGTTACCGCATTGCTTTGAATCGCTTTCAGATAGTGCTTGCGTATGACATGCCCAATCTCATGTGACAGAACGCCTGCCAGTTCAGCTTCGTTACGCATGCGCGCCAGCAAACCCTTGGTGACGAAAATACTTCCACCAGGTGTGGCAAAGGCATTGAAGCCATCATCGTTAAGCACACCAAACGTCCATGGCAAATCAGGCCGCTCTGTCTGCGACGCAAGCCAGCGCCCCAGCGTATTGACATACCTTTGCAGTGCGGGGTCATTCAGCAAAGGTTTTGCACCCAGCAACGATGCAGCAAACTCCTGACCAATGGCGATTTCTTTTGGCTCATCAATCTCTTTGGTCTTTTCTGCCACATCCATGGTTTTATCCAGAGCGGTCTTGGCTTTTCCAGGGATAGGGGCGTTTTCAAGCGCCTTCTTTAAAAAGTCAAATTGGGCTGCTGCCGGTCCGCAGAGCAGGATCGTCAGGCTGGCGATCAATAGTTTCTGGTAGGCGCGCATCTTAATTATTCTCCCGTTTTCCGGAGTTGTTCTGGTCCAGATAGGCAACGTTGCTTGGGCTCAGGCTGGATTTTTGCGCAAAGGTTTGAGCTGAATTCTTGTCAACCGTAAAGCGCTGCATTTTCTGAAGCTCGGCATAATTTGGCGATGCCCGCTTTAAGTCTTCCTTGTCCAGGCCTCTGACTCCACTACCGACACTGCCGCTATTGGACGTTCGGCCCGATGTCGCCAGTGAGCCCAGCAAAGAACCGCCCGAAGTTGGCACTGCCGTGCTGGGGCCGGCGTTTTCATAACGCAAGCTGGTCATACGCACCCAGCCAGACTGGCCATTGCCAGTCTTGACCTGAGTCCAACCGCCATTTCGCTGCATGACATCTACCCTGGTCTGGTTAGCCAGAGTGGCAAGTACGGCAGAATCTGCACTGGCTTTTTCCTGCAATTCGGTAGGACGCGAAGTCGTCGCTGACTCTGCAAATGCGTTGCTCGTACAGAGCAACAAGACAAAAACAAAAATGGGAATTCTCATATAAGCTTCCTCTGTTGTGGTTCATACAAATCGACTTCGGCGGCGCGCCCTTTGACAGCAAAAGCGCCACGCAATGTAAAATCAAAATCGGAATCAGCGCAAGCCAGCATGGTATCGCGGGTCACCAATACCCTGGCAACACCCTTGGTCAGTCCCTCAACCCGGCTGGCCAGATTGACCGTGTCGCCGATGGCGGTGTAGTCAAGCTTGCGTTTTGCACCAATAAAGCCTACCACAGCCGTCCCCGTGTGTACACCGATGCCGACATCGAAGTCGACCAGGTCCGATCCTTCGGTAATCAACTCTTCCCTGAAGGCAATCAAATTTGCCTGCATCTCCATGGATGCGGCTACGGCACGTCTGGCATGCAAAGGATCATCCAGCGGCGCACCCCAAAAAGCCATGATGCAGTCACCGATAAATTTGTCGAGCGTACCGCCATGCCGCCAGACGACTTCCACCTGGCGTTCAAAATACCGGTTGAGCAACTTCACCACCTCATCCGGTGGCTTGCTTTCTGACAGGGTGGTAAAGCCACGTATGTCCGAAAACAGTACGGTGACCTGCCGCGTCTGGCCAGACAGGCTTTCCACCGTCTCGCCATGATCGACAATCTTGCGCACGACTTCCGGATTAAGAAAACGACCAAACAAAGAAACAGTCCTGTCACGGGTACGCCTTTCGCGCAGATAACCGGCAATGGCGGCCAATAAAAACCAGGTCCAGGCAAAAATCAGCGGACTGGCGACCGACAGCATAAGGTGGTGCGTGATCAACTGGTCGGCCGCATACACAGCCAGCAGGCTGGCCACACTCAGCAGACTCCCCGTCAGTACCGGATTGAGGCGCTTGCGGAAGGCCAGCGCCAGCAAGGCAATCAGCGTCAGGCCCATGGCGAATGTCCAGTAAGGCGGCACCTTGCTGATGCTACGAAAATTTTTCAGATTATCAATGGCGACGGCCAGCATATCCACGCCAGGGTAACGTGGCCCAAGGGGAATAAGATGATGATCGTACAGACCCGCTGCCGACGAACCGATGACAATGATCTTGTTGCGGAAGCGCAGATCAAGTTCGGCAACGGCTGCCGGTGACAAACCCGACCTCTCTTCAGTCAGTTTCAAAAACAGGTCGGCATAGGCATAGCGCTTGTGCCCCTGCTGCGGCCACAGTATCTGGAAATCACTACCGGTGGGTATCTTGCCACCCAGGTCCTGTATGACACGCGTCGGCAAGGACGGCAAACGCCAACCCTGCACATCAGAATACAAGCGATAACGACGCACAATGCCGTCACCATCTTCCAGCAGGTTGACCAGGCCCAATCGCCATGCATCACGCTCAATTGCAAGCGGCAATTGCAGGGGTGCCTTTGCATCTGCCTTACCAGGCTGGCCAACTGCAAAAGCGTCGGCAACACTGCTCAACAATACCTGTTCATTCGACACTGCTGGCTCCAGTTCCAGCGTCTGCATATAAGTGTGCGCAAAGTCCTTGATTTGCCCGGACAAAAACGCATCACTTTTAGGGAAGGCCAGATCACGCTCGCGAAAACTGATGTCGAACACAATCGCCCGTGGCTCAAATTCACGCAGGCCTTCCAGCAAAAAACCGTGCGTCTCACGTTTCCACGACCATAACCCGACTACCCTTTGCATGGTCAACATGCTGGCATCGTCAATGTCGACCACGACAATGTCCGGGTCCACCTTGTATTCAGGCGCATGATGCCGCAGATACACATCACCCAGTCGCGCCTCTGTCGTCGCGAAAATATGCAAGCCAAATAATTCCATCGCCATCATCAGCACCAGCAACAAGCTCAGCGCCACATACCAGCGCAAGCTTGCATTCTTGATGAAGGGGAAGAGTTTTTTCAGCATGCTTGAAAGGCCGTATTGAAATCAATCAATGGAGCCACTCAGTTTAACACCGTGAAACGATCACGAATGACAAACAGGCGCAGGGAGCATGCCTTTTGACGCAATTTTGAAACAGGAAGGGAACAAAAAAGCAGGCCAAGTAGCCTGCTCGAAATGGAAACAATATACAGATAAATCAAGCCAGTTTGTTGAAACACCGGGCTTACCAGGCAAATCACCTCATCGCACCTGTATCCGCGCCAGCGGCACAATCTCGTTATCCTCGCTGCCATAACCGTCATAGCCGATCAGGTAGTTTGCCCCTTCTTTCTTGATGACACGACCAGGGTACCAATCCCCTTTCCACAGAACCTTGATCTTGAGCCGCTCTGGCCCCACCCATTCATCATCGTCTGCGGTGTAGCCGATATACGTAATCTTGCATTTATCCATACCCGCTTCGGTAATGGTAGCCTTGTACCAGTCCCCCTTCCACAGAACTTGCGTCGCTCGTCCCACCGTACATAGCTCAGCAAATGCTGACGAAGCAAAACACAGGGGCAATATTGCAAGTGAAGAGAGTAATGCCGATTTTTTGAAATTCATCACAAACTCCTATCGATAGATTGAGTAGTGCAGATTAAGTAACGAGTGACCACGCAGTATCGCGCAAATCATTCTAGGAGCCGGCAAACAGATATGCAAATCGAAATCAGGCCGACCTTTCATTGAGTTGCGCGACACTCATCTGGCTACCCATCTGTCCAGAACTTCAGATGCCGACAAGCAGGCATCAAGGCATTTACGGATAGAGCAAATGGTAGAGTTCTGGTGAAATAACCTCTGCAAGCTTCGCGTAGCCGCCTGCGTTAGGGTGAATTTCGTTGAGCCAGTCACCGTCGTCACCTGTCGTGCCAAGGCGTGCCCGGACCAGGGTTTCACGGGTATTCGAGATGACGTGGAAATTATCAATCTGCCCCGACAGATCAATGATTGTCGAGCCCAGCGACTCGAAAATATAATCCACCAGCGATATCCATTTATCCACGGGGATATCAGCACTTTTCAAGGCGTTGTACAACCATGGACCGGCAAGACCAAAAGCAAGGAATTTTGCTTTGGCATCCCTGGGTGTAGGGTAATCATACACATGCGCTACGATAGGTGTTTTCTCATTCTTGCCCGTCCGCATGGCGGCAATCTTCTTGTAACCCTTCTGCAGGTCGACCTTGAACTTGGCCAGCTCAAAACCATTCACATAATCGAGCATATGGCTCCCAGCGCCGACTGAAGGCTTGCAGAGTATCTGCCCCACTCTGTCTATCAGATCATTGCCGCCGCCGCTGATAAAAATTGCATCCCACTTACTTGAGAATACCGGGTCAGCGATCAGTTTATTCAATACCGGGTTACTGGCAATGTCAGACATGTTCCGTATCGTGTCGCCAGGCTTTGCCAGGTTGTACAACAACGTTGTTTCGGCAAATTTTAAAGGAACAAGTAAATTGCTCGAAGGTATGGCGCCAATGGAAAACCAGGAATCCCCTTCACACAATATGCGTTTTTGAAACGCACTGTCATCCACGCCGGAAAGATAACGCTGACTGTTTATCCCCCGCTCAAAACCATCAACAGAAACAACGACTGCATTTTCATTCCTCAATTCCATGGCAATTCCCCAGTTAGACAGACCTATCAATGACGGGGTATCCATCCAGATATTTGCCCATGAGAATCAAAGGAGGATCAGATAAACAAACGAATACCCGCCTCAGAAAATTATCTTATTTTCAATGCAAATACAATAACTTTAAATGGCATAAATAATAATCGTGCTCTTGGGGAAAGTGGTCTGGTTTTCATTATCAATCCTCCAGACCTGCATAAGGGCATGCAAAAAACCGGATTGAAATAAGCGGTCATATTCGTCAGATGAAATGACAGCCTCATGAAATTACAAAGTATCAACAACTCAAATTTATCCAGGTGATCGGACACTTATTTTTTAAAATATTTAACCTTTTTTATAAATTCATGACTCGCCACAACAATACCACTTTAACTTCCTCTACATATTGGTATTATTTTGGTATCGGCTAAAAGTATCTATTTTCCTCACCATGCCCCATAAATCCTGTCAGTAAATGCGCAGACTCGCCAATTGGATTCTTTTCTTTTTTGCAATATCTTAATTACAAAAAAACCACTTGACCGCTGAATCTTTAGGCAACATCGTTGCTAACGGTTCCTGGCAAAAAATGAAACCGGAACCACAGAAATGACCTCACTTAATTGAGGCATTTATTTATCAACAGTTCAGGGGGAAATAGGATGAGACATAGAACTGGAATACGCGCCAATCACCTGATGCTCAGTCTGGTCGGCAGTATGCTGGCAGCTTGTGGCGGTGGCAGCGGCACGGACAATGTAACGGAAACACCCAAGACCAGCGCACATGTGGCGATGCCACCGGCGCAGATGGCCGACAGCGGTTGTGCGGCATGGAGCAGTACTCAAGTATATACGCAAGGCAATTGCGTCACCTACCAAGGTGCAACGTATAAGGCCAAGTGGTGGACCCAGGGGAATGTACCTGGTGCAGAACAGTGGGGCCCCTGGGAGTTGAGCACGGTCACGCCAACCCCGACACCAACCCCAACTCCCACACCAACGCCTACTCCGACGCCCACACCAACTCCGACTCCAACACCAACGCCGACACCTACGTCAGGTTGTGCTCCTTATGTTGCGGGCACCAGTTATCAGGTCGGCAGTGTGGTCAGCAATGCGGGCGGCTTTTATCGTTGCGACGTGGCCGGCTGGTGTTCGACCGGCGCATCTGCCTATGAACCTGGTGTAGGCTGGGCCTGGAGCACCGCATGGACAGCGGTAACCGTCAGCGCCTGCCCGACACCAACTCCGACACCAACTCCGACGCCAACACCAACTCCCACACCGACGCCGACTCCTACGCCGACGCCCACACCGACTCCAACTCCAACTCCAACTCCAACGCCAACACCAACACCGACTCCAACACCTGTCGGCGGCCGCGAAGTCGGCTCCTATTTTGCGCAATGGGGCGTATACGGACGGTCTTACGAAGTGGCAGATATTCATACCACGCAAACCCCGGTCAATGGCGTGCAGACCAGCATTGCCGATCAGCTGACCTTCATCAACTATGCCTTCGGCAATATCTATGCCAAAAACGGTGGCTATGAATGCGATATGGTCACCAAGACTGAGACCGGCAATAACAACCCGCCACCAGCCGATGCTGGTACGGGCGGCGATGCCTTTGCCGATTACCAGCGTCAACCGGCGCGCACCGTCGATGGAAAAACCATCCCCTGGGATGCAAAACTCACCGGCAATTTTGCGCAATTGAAATTGCTCAAGGCGGCCCATCCCAACCTGAAAGTATTCATCTCGCTCGGCGGTTGGACCTGGTCGAAGTTCTTCTCTGCGGCAGCGAAAACCGATGCCCTGCGCAAGCAACTGGCGAAGTCCTGCGTCAAGCAGTTCATCGCCGGTGATCTGCCGGTACAGGATGGGCGCGGTGGACCAGGCGCTGCCAAGGGTGTGTTTGACGGTATCGACATCGACTGGGAATACCCAGGTGGTGGTGGACAGCCCTACAACACGTTTGATGCAGTCAATGACAAGCACAACTTCACCTTGCTGATGGCTGAATTCCGTGCGCAACTCGATGCACAGGGGGCTCTGGACAACAAGCGTTACTCCTTGACGGCAGCAATCGGTGCTGGCACTGAAAAGATCGCCCAGACCGAGCCTTCGCTGTATAGCCAGTACATGGACTGGGTCAATGTCATGACCTATGACTTCCATGGCGGATGGGAAAACACCACCAACTTCCATTCACCGCTGTACCATGACCCTGCAGACCCGTCCACGGGTGTGCTTGCCAAGTACAATACGGATGATGCTATCCAGGCCCTGGTCACGGCCGGCATGCCACGCAACAAGATCTTGCTCGGCATTCCGTTCTACGGGCGCGGCTGGAAGAGCGTCAGTGCAGGGCCCAATGGAAACGGCCTGTATCAGGGAACCGGAGGACCAGCACCAGCCACCTATGAAGCGGGGATAGACGATTACAAGGTCTTGAAAAACAAGACCGGTACACGCACTCTGCATCCGGTGACCAAGCAGTTGATGCTCATGACCAACAATGGCGAATGGTGGAGTTATGATGACCCATCCGTCATCGCCATCAAAATGAAGTATGTGCGTGACCAGAACCTGCATGGCGCATTTACCTGGGAACTTGATGGTGACGCCAACGGTGTTCTGGGTAGCGAAGTCTGGAAAGGAAGATAGTCTTGATTAGTGAGCTGTAACAGTTCATTAATAAGCGTATGACTGCGGGTGTGATAGATTAATAGACGATCACATCCGCAGTTTTTTTAGCGAGAGGAAAGCAAATGAATGCACAACTCGGTTTGCATGCGCAAGCGGCCCAGGCAATGAGCGATGACTGGCGTCGCTGGATCGCAGAAAACCTGCTGCTCGGCGGCCATCCGGCAACCCTGGAAAACGTCCTGCAAAAAAGCGGCTTCAGCCTGCACACAGCACGCCTGGAAATCAGCGCTGCCCTGTCCAGCCCTTATCTACAAGGGGTGCAAAGAATCAAAAACCGCCTCGACAAACGCGACTGGGTATTGGCCATTACCGACAAGCTCGATCAGATAGCGCCATTCACCCTGGAGCGTAGCCACCAGCTGTCTGGTAGGCAGTTTCTCCACGATTACTACCAGTTGAACCGACCGGTGATCATTACCGGCATGGTGGAAGATTGTCCGGCGCGTAGCCGTTGGAGCCTCGCTTATTTTCGCGAGCATTTTTCTGACCGCCAGGTCGAAGTGCAATTTGGCCGCAACAGCGACGCCAATTATGAGATGAACAGCATCGCCCACAAACGCCAGATGCGCTTTGGCGACTATGTGGACCTGGTGGAAAAGAGCGGCCGCAGCAATGACATGTACATGACCGCCAACAACGACTCCAGCAACCGCAAAGCACTCAATGAATTGTGGGAAGACGTACCCTCATTGCCAGAATACCTGAAGACAGACCAAGGCAAACAGGGCTTTTTCTGGTTTGGCCCGGCAGGGACCATTACGCCGTTTCACCATGACCTGACCAATAACTTCATGATACAGATCATGGGGCGCAAGCGTGTCAAACTCATCGCGCCTTGCCACCTGCCCAAGATGCAGAATCAACGCCACTGCTTCACCCCGATTGATGGCCGTGAGATTGATCTCCAGCGCTTCCCCATGATGCGGGATGTGCCCGTGCTGGAATGCGTGCTGGAACCAGGTGAAATCCTGTTCCTGCCCGTAGGCTGGTGGCATTATGTGGAATCACTCGATATCTCAGTCACCATCGCTGCCACGAACTTTCGCTGGGACAATGACTTCTTCAGTAACTACCCGGCAAATCACGACTTCTGATCCACATCTTCAAACCAAAACTGCGCTCCGGCATCGGCACCTGAAAACGTGCCAATGCCGGAACACAGTGCCGTAAAATCTCACCTTCATTTCCAGTTGTCGCCGCCTGTCACTTGACAGGCGGCGCATCACAACATTAAGGCAAGGTTTTCAGGGCAGCCTTTGCTGGCACCGAGAAATTATAGCCATCATGCTTGTCCCAATTGATGGACCAGGTCATCACGCCCCTGAAACTTGGATAAGCCTGTTTGGGGACGATGCTTCCGCAGTTGAGCAACTTGGTCAGACAATTAAGCGCATTACTGACATCAGCCGAAGTGGTAAAGCCGGAATTGGCAGAACTGCGCCCGGACGGCACACCAAAAGCAACCTGATCAGGGCGCAAACCGGCAAAATTGTTGCCACCATAGGTAAAGCCTTCAATCAGCATTTTTGCCGTACCCACCAGCTGGTCTGCCGACCCGGCCTTGAGTGCTGCCGACTGATACGGTGTATAGACATCACCATTGTTGTAATACTGCGGATGCAGTATGGTCAACTCGTCCCGCAATGCATTGATAATGGGGATATATGCGCCCCAGATCGACCCGTACGAGGTAAAGCCACCTTCCACATACACCCATTCTGGCGCCATCGACAGGTAGAAACTTGAACCGACTTTCGCCTTCAGTTTCTTGACAGCGACCGGCAAATAAGTCTGGATAGGTGCGCCCTGTGCCACGCCGTTTTCCAGATCAAGATCAATACCGTCAAAACCGTATTTGTTCATGATGCCGTACAGACTGTTGGCAAAATTGGTCGCCTCTGCATCAGACCCCACCGAGACAGAACCATTCTGCCCACCGAGCGACAGCACCACTTTTTTCCCTTGCGCCTGCTTGGCCTTGATATCGGCAATAAATTGCGCCTCACTACCGGCACTCGGGTCCAGCGTAAAGCTGACATTGCCACCACCGGCATTGTCACCAAACGACACGACGATGACATCCCAGTCATTACTGACCTGAGAAATAGGGTAAGTGTTGCCGCTGGGGTTGGCAAAATTGTGCCAGTAGCCAACCAGGGCATGCTTGGCCAGACCTGGCGTCGGTGTCGGTGTGGGCGTTGGAGTTGGAGTTGGAGTTGGAGTTGGAGTCGGCGTTGGTGTGGGCGTCGGAGTTGGGGTCGGCGTAGGCGTAGGCGTCGGTGTAGGAGTCGGTGTTGGTGTCGGGCAGGCGCTCGAAGTAACCGAAGTCCAGGCGCTGGTCCAGGCCCAACCTACACCAGGCTCATAAGCAGATGCCCCGGTTGAACACCAGCCAGCCACATCGCAACGGTAGAATCCACCAGCATTACTGACCACCCTTCCCGCCTCATATTTGGTGCCGGCCACATAGGCAGAACAGTTCGGCGTTGGTGTGGGCGTCGGAGTTGGGGTCGGTGTAGGTGTTGGAGTAGGCGTCGGTGTGGGCGTAGGAGTCGGCGTTGGTGTGGGCGTTGGGGTTGGCGTACTGTCACAAGCCCCTTTGCTGGTCCATGGTTTCCCGCTGCCAGATGCACCGCTATTGGTCAACGGATTTTCATTTTGCGTCCACCAGTTGGCTGCATAATTAGTGCCCCCGGCACTGACCAGGGCGCCGCCATTGTAGGCAGTCGCCGCATCCCAGGCCGCATAGCACGCCGTCGCCGCCACTGCCGGCGCAGCCGCCGGTGGCGTATTTGCCGTACCACCGCCAGCACTGCCCCCACTACCGCCACCGCACGCCACCAGCAAACTACCGCTGGAAGCGCACACCAGCATGTTTTGAATCAGTTTTCTTAAAATAGTATTTTCCACTTCGATCCCCCCAACGATTTTATAAATTCAGTAAATGTGTTAACTCCCAAAAATACAGATTTGAGGCGCTTATCCTTACTGCAACAAGCCGCTCAAGAATTAAGCATGGAGGTCTGAAACTGGTGCGTCAACTGGTTTTGTTATTATCCAGCCACTTAAGTACCACTTTATTTTCAAGCAACAAGATGTCATGCAGACAAGGCTTAAATGCCGATTTGAGATTGTGCTATTTGGCTTTTTGATCAGACCAGCCGGAGCGGCTGGTGTCAGTGGTATTACGGGATATCAGTGCGAAAATAATGGGCATTGGTTATTACTTGCTGCCAGCAATATATAAAGCTCCGTGCACGGTCACTTGCAGCATGCGTCCCCTTGCTAAGTTGTTTGCAAACGCACATCGAACATGCTTAGAACTCGTACTTCTCCTTTCGTTGGATAAAAGCGTCTCTTCCTCCTTCCAGGATGCTAGCTACCTGATCTCGGATTAGCGGAACGTCTATTGACCCTTGCGCGTCTAAGCCTAGGCTTCCTTGGTTTTCGGATGCTGTAAAGACGCCTATCCATTCTGCATCGCCAAACACAGGAATATTCGCGTTGTGAGTTGTAAAAAGAAATTGCCGACAAGTCTTCGCTGCCCTTAACTCAGTCACGATACGATCGGCAATGAAGGCGTTATCCAAATTATCCTCTGGTTGGTCCATTAGCAGCGGATCGACATTTTCTAACAAAAGCATGTGCAAGATCGCCGTACATTGCTGACCCGTTGAGAGCTTGTTTAACGGACGAAATATGGCCTCGGCATCACCGTGGGCGACGTTTAAGGAGATGTCCACACGGTGCTCTATATCCAATGCTTCCAATTCCATAATCTGAGACTTTTGGAGCTTGGCAAGAGCATCTGCCATCACTTGTGTAACACCCCAATCCCGCAGCACTGCGGCCGAACCATTTTTGATCGAGTCGGCCAATGACAAAGGACTTATCGTCTTCACCTCCTCAATCCAAGCAAGCCGTTTTTCTCCAATTCCCTCCAACTTGCACCCGAGCAGGAAATTCTTAAGCGGTGTACGATCAGCCTCAGGCACGATTTCTACTTTAACCTTCCCTTCAAGGAGTTTATTCAATTTTTTCGAAGCCGCTTTCAATGATTGAATACGTTGCGACCTCAAATCAAACAACTCGGCCAATAGATTACTTCTCTCCCGCAACAAGATGTCGCGCTGCCCCTCACTAGTGGAAAGACGAGATTTCATTGGATTAATACGCTCAATCTCCCCCAAAAGCTGCTGATAGGCAACGCCAACCTCCTGTCCGCTTTTTCCAGCCGTTGGAGGCAAGGTTCGTAATGCATTTACCAATTCGTCCTGGTGCCGATCACTTGCTCGTTGCCAGACATCAAATTGTGTAGAAAGCTGCTGCTGCCCTTGTTCCAGTAAGGTATTAATTAAGACCAGATTATCGGAAAAATCTTGTTTGAGTTGCTCCAATGTCGTGCGCATGGCTATCAACTCGGCAGCGTCCGGTAACTCTTGAAGTGCTTGATCGTCAATAAACGTAAGGTCTGGTAAGCCATCTCCAATATCTACAATTTTGCCTCGAAGGCTTTGTACGCACTCGGTAGCAGCCTTGGCGATCTCGTTCTCCCTCGCTAGTAATGAGGTTTTGGCCAGTTTTCCCTTGATTCCTAAATCGTCAAATCCCCGAAGTCGCTCTTCCAATTTGGGTAAACTATCGACCTGTGCCTTCATATCGTCTAGGTCACCTAGAGATTTCAAAAGCTTCTGCTGATTATCTTTCAAGCGTTTATGTACATTGGTACACTTTGCTTCGTACGTCCCATCCTGAGGAAGGAAGCGGTCCAACAACTGCACTCTACTAGCCTCGTCTTGAGCCAGCTCGTAAATCTCGTTCTGTCCATAAATTTCGATGCCTGGTAGCAAGTCGCGCGGAAGTAAGTTTGAGACATTGCCTTCCATATCACGTACCGTAGGCTGCTTACCATGGCGACGGGAAACGATGTATTGCTTGCTATTCTGAGCCGACGACACCACCGTAAGCTCAACTTCGCCACCGAATTTGCCAAGGTTCTCGGTGATGATTTGCTCGTGAAGCTTTTGAGCCTGCTTACCCTTTGGTGGCAAATCCAAAGCGTAACGAAGGCATTCGAGCAAGGTTGACTTACCGGTACCACGTCCACCTATAACAGTGTTAAGGTGACCAGAGAAGTCCAATCGAACACCATCCAGGTAGCCTCCCACCACAATCATACGTACAATTTTGCCAATCGGGCTTTGCAACTGCTGCGAATTGAGGCGGATTCGAGATCCCGGATCAAGGAAGGCAACCTTGAACGCAGCGAAATTAGGTCGCGTCATCTTGATTAAACAGGTCGCCCCTTGAAGCTCCAAGTCGCCAGGCTTGGCAACATCCTTAGCATTGATTGCTGCCACAGGACGCTCGCGTCTATAACCGTCATCCTTGTTCAAAAACACTTTACGATAAAAGTCGCCCTCAATAGTCTTCAGGTCGTCTATTGATCCCGGGATTTGAGCTGCACGGAGCTTGGAATGTTTCCAAACGTGATCCAGTCGATTTTTCAGCAGCCCACTGTTATGCGTACAATGCGCTGCGTAAATAAAGCCTCCGAGTTGATCAACTTCGTCGATCAACACTTCCGAACTCAGAAGAGAAGGCCGGATACCGTCAGCTGGATCATGCAACTTGAGACTCCCAAGATAACGGTCAAGCTGCTGAACTGTAGTGTCCTCTGGAAAGAGACAAACGTAGTGAGTCTTGTCGTTCGAGGCAATCTCGAAACCGGGAAAAACCACGATCCTATGCATTTGTAGTACCTGACGCAAGGCATCAACGCTGATCACACTACCATGATCAGCCAAACCTACAACCTTGATTTCGAGCTCAAGGCACCTTTGGAGAAGTGCTTGATTATAATTTACCTCATCCAGACCATGATCTGTCCCTCTGTAAGTGCTGTTATAGTTAAAAGTATTAACTTGCAGCGCACAGCGCCAAAATCTTGCATAGGTGTATTGATCGCTCATATTCCTCCCTGGATCGCCCGACATGGCCCAATAACCCTTGTTTATGCAGCGATCTGTGTACGCTACGAGGCATCCGATTTACAAACATTTGCCATTTTCACATCTATCAAGATTAATCGGCGTAGTTATGTTGTAAAAAAAGCGTAATAAGGAAAAGAAAAATATTATTTAAAGTGGATTATTACGTATTTGCGCAGGCAACAAAAACCCTACAGAACCTTGATTTTATTGGCTTTGCGGGGTTTTGTGATGATATGTGATGTAAGTACGTGGTGCCCGAGGCCGGAATCGAACCGGCACGCCCCTTTTACGGAAAGCGGCGGATTTTAAGTCCGATGTGTCTACCTATTTCACCACTCGGGCCCACTACTACAACTATACATTAGCGAATGGCTAATGTCAGTCCTGAAAAAAAAGCGCTCTAAAGCGCTTTTTTGAATTTGGAGGCGGGGGTCGGGATCGAACCGGCGTCTACGGCTTTGCAGGCCGCTGCATAACCACTTTGCTACCCCGCCAGGGGTGCTATCTCAGGTTGATGCCTGACTTTGCTATTGTGCCAGACATCGATGCTGAAATGCGGTGCAACTGAATAAAAAAGGGAAGCTGTGCTTCCCTTCAGAATCTGGAGCGGGAGAAGAGTCTCGAACTCTCGACCTCAACCTTGGCAAGGTTGCGCTCTACCAACTGAGCTACTCCCGCAGATATGCTGCTGATACTTCAGGTACTACGCCATTTTGGAGCGGGAGAAGAGTCTCGAACTCTCGACCTCAACCTTGGCAAGGTTGCGCTCTACCAACTGAGCTACTCCCGCATTTTTACTACTGTACTGCCCTACTGTTTTCGCTGCCATCCAAAAATTTTTTGGAGCGGGAGAAGAGTCTCGAACTCTCGACCTCAACCTTGGCAAGGTTGCGCTCTACCAACTGAGCTACTCCCGCGTTGCGAAAGACCAGAATTATATATCATCCAGCCAATATGTCAACCGCCCATCTGTTCTCATTGCCAATTACCCCATCTTGTCGGTGGTTTCCTTGATCAGGGGCCAGGCTTTACGCAGGTAATAGAACATGGACCAGACTGTCAGGACGGCGGCAATCAGCAGCAGCCATGAGCCAAAGACTTTGGTGTCTATCATGCCAAACAGCAAGTCGTAATACAGCAGCATGGGGATGGCGACCATTTGCGCCGTGGTCTTGATCTTGCCCAGGTTGCTGACTGCCACGGACTTGGAAGCGCCTATCAGCGCCATCCATTCACGCAAGGCGGAAATGGTGATTTCACGACCGATGATGACGAAGGCAATGACGGCATTGACACGATCAAGCTGCACCAGCACCAGCAAGGCGCCGGCCACCATCAGTTTATCGGCCACCGGGTCCAGGAAAGCACCAAAGGATGAGGTCTGGTTCCAGCGGCGTGCCAGGAAACCGTCAAACCAGTCGGTGACTGCGGCGACGATAAAAACAATGGTCGATGCCAGGCCTTTTTCAAACGGGCTCAACCAGACGTCAGGCAGATAAAAAACACCAACCACCAGCGGTATCAGGGCCACGCGCAACCAGGTCAGCAAAATAGGAAAATTGAAAGGCATGTTTTTTTATCTTTTTTAACCGCTATATACACCAGGGATACATCAAAAACACATCAGGAATGCGTCAGTAAAAAATCAGTAGCGTTCGCTGCAATACAGACCAATGCAGACATATGACGCAATTATATTTCCCTATCGCAGCCTCTTGTAAATTTCTTCTGCCAATTGGCGGGAAATACCGACAACACTGGCCAGGTCTTCGACGCTGGCATCGCTGACACCTTTCAAACCGCCAAAACGCACCAGCAGGCGCTGGCGGCGCTTGGGGCCTATGCCTTCGATTTCTTCCAGTTGCGAAGTCTGCCTGGCCTTGTCGCGTTTGGCGCGCATGCCGGTGATGGCGAAGCGGTGGGCTTCGTCGCGTATCTGGGCGATCAGCATGAGGGCTGCTGATTCCTTGCCCAGTTCTTTTTCTTCGCGCCCGTCAACGAATACCAGGGTTTCCAGGCCGACCTTGCGCCCCTCGCCTTTGGCAACGCCGACGATGAGGCTGATATCAAGACCAAGTTCGACAAATACCTGCCTGGCCATTTCAACCTGGCCCTTGCCACCATCGATCAGCACGATGTCGGGCATGCGGCGTTCATTGGTCTCATCGCCGCCGGTGTCACCACTTGCGACTTTTTCATAACGACGGAACAATACCTGGCGCATGGCGGCATAGTCGTCGCCACCGGTAATGTCCTTGATGTTGAATCTGCGGTATTCGCCATTTTGCATGGCGTGATGATGGAACACCACGCAGGATGCCTGGGTT
The DNA here is from genome assembly GCF_022568815.1 of Undibacterium paludis. Lineage (GTDB taxonomy): Bacteria > Pseudomonadota > Gammaproteobacteria > Burkholderiales > Burkholderiaceae_D > Undibacterium. The sequence goes on from NZ_JAKZHX010000003.1 coordinate 304,843, forward strand.
GCCTCGCCTTGGGTGTGGCTGATATCAAAACATTCGACGCGCAGCTCTTCCAGGTTTTCAATATCAAGCTCCAGCACGGTCGCCAGGGCGCGTGTACGCGCCTGCTGCGAACCTTGCTCGGACAACATGCGCGCCAGGGCCAGTTTCGCGCCCTTGACGGCCATATCCAGCCAGGCGCGGCGCTGCTCTTGCGGCTGGAACGACAGATTGATCCTATGCCCGCATTGCTCCGCCAGGGCCAGCATCAGGTCGGGTGCATCCAGCTCCACATTCATCACCAGGGTATGCGGGATGAACTGGTCAACATAATGCTGCGCCAGAAAGGCGGAGATCACCTCTACTTCGATGTCATTTTCTGCGACGCTGACAGCATCATCCACATGGGTGGGGAAATAGGCACGATCGCCAAGATGCCGCCCGCCCCTGACCATGGCCAGGTTGACACAGGCGCGACCGCCCTCCACCACGACCGCCAGGATATCGATATCGACATCACCCGCTGTTTCCATGCTTTGCTGATGCAAGACCTTGGACAGGGCTGACATCTGGTTGCGCACCAGGGCTGCCTGTTCGAACTTGAGGTCGGTCGCAAAAGCCAGCATTTTCTTTTCCAGGTTTTGCATGACTTCGAGCTGGCGGCCGCGCAAGAAATCGGCAGCATGATTCACATCCTGCTGGTAGTCTTCTGGCGAAATGATGTTCACGCAAGGTGCGCTGCAGCGATTGATCTGGTGTAGCAGACAGGGGCGCGTGCGGTTGGCAAAGACGCTGTCTTCGCAACTGCGCAGCAAGAAGACTCTTTGCAATATCTGCATGGACTCTTTCACCGCCCAGCTTGAGGGGAAAGGGCCAAAGTATTGATGCTTTTTGTCGATGGCCCCGCGGTAATACATCATGCGCGGTGTTTTTTCTGTCGTCAGCTTCAGATAGGGGTATGACTTGTCATCCCTGAACAGGATGTTGTAGCGCGGTTTCAGGGCCTTGATGAGGTTATTCTCAAGGATCAGCGCTTCTGCTTCACTACGGGTGACGGTGGTTTCCAGCCTGGCGATTTTTTCCACCATCATGGCGATGCGTGGGCTGGACAGGTTTTTCAGGAAATAGCTCGACACCCGCTTTTTCAGGTCGCGCGCCTTGCCGACATACAATACCTGGTCCTGACTGTCGAAATAGCGGTAAACGCCAGGCAGGTTGGGCAGTTTGGCAACCAGGTCCAGCACTTGCTGGCGCGCTTCTGAAATAAGGGGCTCGGTCATGATGCGATTATTGTGCAGCGGAAGTCGCTACTGTAGCAGACAAGCTTTCAACGATCACAAAGGCAATGGCATAGTCAGTTTCATCACTGATAGAGATGCGTGCCTGCAAGGAGCGTTCTTGCATCCATTGCTGCAAGGGGCCTGTCAAATAAGCTTCCGGTTGCCCCAGGTCATTGTTCAGGGTTTGCATGGCATGCCAGTTCATGGGGTCGCGCATACCCAGACCGATGGCTTTGGAAAAGGCTTCTTTGGCGGCAAAGCGGGTCGCCAGGTAGCGCAGGCCACGCGCCTCTACCAGGGCTTTGCGTTCGCTATAAATCTTGAATTCTTCTGGCCCCAGGATTTTTTCTGCAAAGCGCTCACCATTGCGCGTCAATGCATCTTGCATGCGCGATATCTGGACGATGTCTGTGCCTATGCCGTAAATCATGTCAGGTAAATGGTTTCAAATAGGTGCCTGCAATCGGGCCTTGACCATCAGGGCTTTCATGTCGCTGACTGCTTTTTGCCAGCCGACAAACAGGGCTTGGGCGACGATGGCATGGCCAATATTGAGTTCAGAAATTTCTGCTATCGCGGCAATGGCGGCAGTGTTGGTGTAATGCAGGCCATGTCCGGCATTGACCTTTAAGCCATGGCGTATGCCTGTAATTGCCCCCACCTGAATACGTTGCAGTTCTTGTGCCTGCAGCAGAGCATCATGTGCTTCTGCGTAGCGGCCTGTGTGCAGTTCGATGACGCCAGCGCCGGTTTCTGCGCTGGCTTGTATCTGCCGTTCGTCAGCATCGATGAACAGCGACACACGTATGTCTGCTGCCTGCAATTGCCTGACAGCGGCTTGCACCTGGGTGAAATAACGAACTACATCAAGACCGCCTTCTGTCGTCACCTCTTCACGTCGCTCTGGCACCAGGCAAACATCATGCGGTTTGATGCGGCAGGCGAAATCGATCATTTCGCTGGTGACTGCTGCTTCCAGGTTCATGCGTGTCAGCAGACGCGGGCGTAACTGCTCGACGTCAGCATCCTTTATATGGCGGCGGTCTTCACGCAGATGCAGGGTAATGCAGTCTGCGCCCGCCTCTTCTGCCAGCAAGGCTGCCTGCAAAGGATCGGGATAGGTGGTGCCACGCGCATTGCGCAAGGTGGCCACATGGTCGATGTTGACACCGAGGTCGATCAATTGGGTTTGCTGATGGATATTCATAGGTTCTGCAGATCGATCAGTATCTGCCGGGTATTCAGGCTGGCGCCATGCAAGTGATGGGCGAGCAAAAAGCGCATCAGGAGTTTGCTTTGCAATTGCGTACTTTGCTCAGTATAGTCGCCCTTGTGCATGGCCAGCAAAGTCTTGCCACTGACTCTTGGTACATTGTCAGCGGGCATGGCTGGCCGCGGGCCTCGCTCCGGGTCCAGCACATAGAACTGTTCAGCCTGCACACGTTCGCGTTGCTGGGTGCAACGCGTCAGGTCACCAAGCAGGCCCGACTCACGCAACAGGGCCAGTTCAAAACGGCGCAGGACGATGGTGGCCGGCTCATCGTGCGCCAGCTGGTTCAGTGTGGAGACATACAGGTCGAACAGGTCGGGATGCGCTTCATCGCGCAGCAAAAACTTGACCAGCAATTCATTCAGGTAAAAGCCGCATAGCAAGGCTGACTTTTCCAGCGGCAGCATGCCCCCTACCCAGTCTGCCGTGGTCAGCGTGCGTATCTCGCCCTTGCCTGTCCAACCCAACTGCAGGGGCTGAAAGGTTTGCAAAACGCTGCGCAATTGCGAATGTGGCCGTTTGGCCCCTTTTGCTACCAGAGCAATGCGTCCATGATCACGCGTCAATACATCGATGATGAGGCTGGTTTCTTTGTAGGGCCAGGAGTGCAGGACAAAGCCTGGTTGCTCCAGAATGCGAATTTCTTTGGCAGCAGGTCTTGCAGGTTTATTGGCGCTTGATTTCACCGGTGCGGCTTTACTGCTGCGCGCGCGCGTCTTTTTGACGGCAACAACATCAGTGACCGCATCAGTCGCTACATTAGCAGCGGCGGCAGGCAGCGCACTTACCTCTGTGCCCAGGTCTTCCGCTGCGGTGACTGCCTGCTCAGTCATGGACAATGTTACTCGTAACCGTAAGCACGCAATCCGGCTTCATTGTCTGCCCAACCAGATTTAACCTTGACCCAGATTTCCAGATAAACCGGGCCACCGAAGAGTTTTTCCATGTCCTGGCGTGATTGCGTTGAGATATCTTTCAAGCGCGCACCCTTGTTACCGATGACCATGGATTTATGACCATCGCGATCAACCAGGATGGCGACGAATACACGACGCAGATTACCTTCCTGCTCAAATTTTTCGATAAGAACGGTACTGGTATACGGCAATTCATCACCGACAAAGCGGAACAGCTTTTCCCTGACGATCTCTGCTGCCAGGAATTTTTCACTGCGGTCAGTGATGTCGTCTTCTGCAAACATTGGCGGATTCAGGGGCAGATACTTCCTGATTTCGCCTTCGAGATTTTCCAACTGAAAACGCAAAGTTGCCGACACAGGCACAATGGCTGCAAAAGGATGGAGCGCTGCCACCTTCTGCGCAAACGGCATCATGACGGCCTTGTCCTTGACACGGTCAGATTTGTTGATAACCAGTATGCATGGTACATTTTTTGGCAGCAGATCAATGACCTGCTGGTCTGCCTGGCCAAAGGTGCCTGCTTCAATAATATAAAGAATGACGTCCGCAGCAGTCAGCGTCGTGGTCACCGTGCGATTGAGCGTGCGGTTCAGTGCATTCGAATGGCGAGTCTGGAAGCCTGGTGTATCAATGTAGACAAACTGGGTGTTGTCCGTGGTCTGGATACCGGTGATGCGATGCCTGGTTGTCTGCGCCTTGCGCGAAGTGATACTGACCTTGGCGCCTATCAGTGCATTCATCAAGGTTGATTTGCCAACATTGGGGCGCCCGACGATGGCGATATAACCGCAGCGGAAATCAGGATTGTCTATTAATTCAGTCATGCAGTGATTCAGGCAGTCTTAGGGTGTGGTGGATCCAGGGCCAGCAGTTCATCTGCGGCAACCGTGTTTGCAGCTGTTGTGCTCGTGGCAGCCGCTGCAGTATTTTTTGTTTTGTCTGGCTTGGGCAGTTCGGCATCGAGCAGGCTCTTCTGCTTGCCTGCGGACGCCTTGGGTTCGGCAGCCGCCTCGCTCTGGACAGTCGCGATGCCGGCCAATTTCAATTGCGATGCACGTGGCTTGGCTTTTTTGGCTGCGGGGGAACGCACCAGCATGGCCTGTGCGGTTTCCAATGCCAGTTTTGCGGCGGCCTGCTCGCCGGCGCGACGGCTGCCACCGGTACCGAATACCTGAATTTCCAGCTTGGGCACCAGGCATTCAATTTCAAATTCCTGGTTATGGGCTGCGCCATGGGTTGCTACCACGTTATATTGTGGCAAAGCGATTTTTTTACTTTGCAAGAATTCCTGCAACAGTGTCTTGGCGTCCTTGCCCAGTGTAGTCGGGTCCACGCTGGCCAACACCGGTGCGTACAGGGCGCGAATGACTTCACGCGCGACGTCAAAGCCGGCATCCAGGAAAATGGCACCAAACAAGGCTTCCAGTGTATCGGCCAATATGGACGGGCGACGGAATCCACCGGATTTCAGTTCACCCTCGCCAAGCCGCAAAAATTGTGACAACTCTATTCTCTGCGCAATTTCATACAGCGACTGTTGTTTGACCAGGTTGGCACGTACACGTGACAAATCACCTTCATCTATATTGGCAAAGCTATCAAACAACAAAGAAGCGACGACACAATTAAGGACAGAATCACCCAGGAACTCCAGGCGTTCATTATGCAAAACACTATGACTACGATGTGTCAGAGCCTGCTGCAACAAAGCGGGGTTGCTGAACTGGTGCCCCAGCCTTTTCTGCAATAGTTGTTGATTCATACGAGTAATTAATCTGCCTTCGCAGCTTTTTGAACAACCACGCCATTTTTTGCAGTTGTACCGGAATATTCCATCAAGATACTGGCCGGACCGACCAGGGGGATTTTTTTCGAATAAGAGAAATTCAAATCAAAACCACCATCGTTATTCTTGACGATAACCAGATCCTTGCCGGTCACTGCATCAAAATAACCAACTTCCCTTTGCTTATCAAAGGCAATCTGTATTTCTCTTGGCGTAGAGCCAGCGTTCTTGGAGCTATTCATTGCCTTGGTGATTGAATTATATTCAATCACGGTTGGCACAACTTTCATTGCTACCATGGCGAGCACGATGATCACGGCAAGAGACAGGATCAAGCCTGTCAGGGTGATACCTTTTTGCTTATGCAAGGAAGAGTATTGAATTTTTGACATACGTTTTAAGTCCCTGATAAAGATTAAGGTTTAGTGAAAACTACCAATACGCTTAATGTTGCCCAAATTCATCCAGATAAAAAATGCCTTACCAACAATATTTTCATCCGGGACAAAACCCCAGTAGCGACTGTCCAGGCTATTGTCACGGTTGTCACCCATCATGAAATAACTGCCTTCCGGTACGGTACAAGTGAAACCATCATTTTCATAGCTACACAAATCACGTCCTTTGAAATTGTGCGGGCCATCAACATAGGGCGGCCTTTGCTCATCATTCAAAATATTATGTGTCACACCGACCAGATTTTCTTGATACTGCTTGGAATAGCTGAGTCTTTCCTCATCCAGGAAGTCTGGCAGGTTCGCATACGAAAGTGCATTACCATTCACCGATAAGCGCTTGTTTTTATACACGATTTTATCACCAGGTACACCGACCACACGTTTAATATAGTCCACAGAAGGGTCTTCCGGGTATTTAAATACCATAACATCGCCTCTTTGAGGATTATTCAGCGATATCACTTTCTTATTGATGACCGGCAAGCGTATGCCATAAGTAAATTTATTTACCAGTATCAAATCACCAACAAACAATGTTGGCAACATGGAACTGGAAGGTATCTTGAACGGCTCAAACAAGAAAGAACGCAAGAAAAACACCAGGGCGATCACAGGAAAAAAGCTGCCGGAATACTCTATCCAGACTGGCTGCCTGAGCATTTTGGCTTCAAGTTCCTGGCGTCCGCCCTCTTCCAGGCGTATGCCTTCGGCAGTCAGGCGTGCTTTACGGGCATCATATTCTGCCAGGGCTTTGTCTGCATTCTGGCGGCGCTGCTTGGCAAAGACAAATACATCAATAAACCAGATAACACCGGTAACGATAGTCAGGACAAACAGGATCAAGGCAAAATTGCCTAAAATTTGTTGAAAACTCATTTTTCATCCACTTGTAAAATCGCCAAAAACGCTTCTTGCGGGATCTCTACCGAACCCACCTGCTTCATACGTTTCTTACCTGCCTTTTGTTTTTCCAGCAATTTACGCTTACGGCTGATATCGCCGCCATAACATTTGGCCAGAACGTTTTTACGCAAGGCTTTGACGTTTTCGCGCGAGATGATGTTGGAACCGATGGCAGCCTGAATTGCCACATCAAACATTTGACGCGGGATCAGTTCACGCATTTTGGCGGCGACGGCGCGACCACGGAACTGGCTGTTGGCGCGGTGCACAATAATCGCCAGGGCATCAACTTTTTCGCTGTTGATCAACATGTCGACCTTGACGACGTCAGCGGCGCGGTTTTCCTTGAATTCATAATCCATGGAGGCATAGCCGCGCGACGTCGACTTCAGACGATCAAAGAAGTCGAGCACGATCTCTGCCATCGGCATTTCATAGGTCAGTTTGACCTGGCGTCCATGATAGTTCATGTCCATCTGCACACCACGCTTCTGGGTGCACAGGGTAATCACAGAACCGACATATTCTTGCGGCATATAGAGATTGACAGTGACAATAGGCTCGCGGATTTCTTCGATTTTTGAAGGCTCGGGCATCTTGGATGGATTATCAACCATCAGGATGGTGCCATCAGCCATCACCACCTCATACACTACGGTTGGCGCTGTGGTGATCAGGTCCATGTCGAATTCGCGCTCCAGGCGCTCCTGCACGATTTCCATGTGCAGCAAACCCAGGAAGCCGCAACGGAAACCGAAACCCAGCGCCTGTGACACTTCAGGCTCATACATCAGGGCGGCATCATTGAGCTTGAGTTTTTCCAGGGAGTCACGCAAGGCATCGTATTGATTTGCCTCAACCGGAAAGAGACCGGCAAATACCTGCGGCTGCACCTCTTTAAACCCCGGCAAGGGTGCCGCAGCAGGTTTGTTGGCGACAGTAATCGTGTCACCGACTTTGGCTGCCTTGAGCTCTTTGATGCCAGCAATAACAAAACCCACCTGGCCAGCAGACAATTCTTCACGACTCAGGGATTTGGGTGTGAACACACCAACACTTTCGACCAGATGCTGCGCCCCGGTTGCCATGAAAAGTATCTTGTCCTTTGGACGCAAAGTACCATTCATGATACGCACCAGCATGACAACACCGACATAATTATCGAACCATGAGTCGACAATCAGCGCTTGCAGGGGAGCAGTCGGGTCGCCTTTTGGCGGCGGAACTTTGGTTATCAGGGATTCCAGCACATCCTGCACGCCGAGACCGGTTTTTGCTGAGCAATGAACGGCGTCCGAGGCATCAATACCGATGACTTCTTCGATTTCTGAACAGGCGTTCTCAGGATCAGCAGATGGCAGGTCAATCTTGTTCAGGACAGGTACAACTTCGACGCCCAATTCTATCGCCGTATAGCAATTGGCAACTGTTTGTGCTTCTACGCCCTGCGAGGCATCCACGACCAGCAATGCGCCTTCACAGGCTGACAGGGAGCGACTGACTTCATAGCTGAAATCGACGTGACCCGGAGTATCGATCAGATTCAGATTATATACCTGACCATCACGTGCCTTGTAGTGTAAGGCAGCTGTCTGCGCCTTGATGGTAATACCGCGCTCACGTTCAATGTCCATGGAATCGAGGACTTGCGCTTCCATTTCACGGTCGGAAAGCCCGCCGCAGAGTTGAATGATGCGGTCTGCGAGTGTGGATTTGCCGTGATCAATATGGGCAATAATCGAAAAATTGCGGATGTTATTCATTGAAATTACGAAAGAAACAAAGGTGAAGCGATACCGGCTATAAAAAAAGCGCTCTGGACTGGGCAAGTATCCCCAGGCGAGCGCCTTCAGTTTGGGTTTTGCAAAACGTCATTTTACCGGATTTCACCCCGGAAAGCCGAGAAATCGTCAGTATGATGCAAGTTAGACACTACAAAAAAGATAAGAAAGCCAGGGTGTCAATCAATTCCTTTTGTGGTAATTGCCATTTATCTTCATAGTCAATCCTGGCTAGGTACAAGCCGTCAGGACTGAAGGTCGGGGCCGCCACCTCACGATTGCGACTGTCCAGCACCTCTTTCATCCATATCGGCTCTCTTTTGCCAGTACCGACAAAAATCAGCGAGCCGACGATATTCCTGACCATATGATGCAAGAATGCGCTGGCACGTAATGTGAAAATGATCATTTCGCCCTGACGTTTTATCTGGATACTGTACATATGCTTCACCGGGGTCTTGGCCTGGCAGCCAGACGCGCGAAAAGCAGAAAAGTCATGCTCACCAAGCAAATACGCAGCTCCAGCTTGCATTTGCTCAACATCCAGCGGTCGAAACACCCAACCAGCACGCCCGAGCCACATGGGTGACCGTATCTTGCAATTATGCAAAATGTAATGGTATGTACGTGCCCTTGCACTAAAACGTGCATGAAAATTATCCTGAGACTCCGGATCCAGAGGTAATTCTCTGGCCCACTGAACTGCGACCGAACCAGGCAAGAAAGCATTTACCCCATTCACCCAAGAGTAGGGGGTGCGATCAAGTTCAGTATCAAAATGCACCACTTGCTCTATGCCATGGACACCAGCATCAGTACGGCCGGCACAAGTCGTTTTAATCTCCGTATTGGTAAATTGCTGCAGTCCCCGCTCCAGCGCGTCCTGCACAGTATTCCCCGAAGGCTGCGTCTGCCAGCCCTGCCAGGGACCGCCATCATATTGCACACCTAAAACTAGTCGCTTCACCACAATTCCATATCTCAAAAAACAAAACGGGCGTCAGCATTTGCTGCGCCCGTCATGATTACATCTCCCAACATCAGGCCATTTGCAGCATCATCGATTTGGCTCTTTCGATTTGCTCCGCCGTGCCGCCCTTCAATACTTCGTCGAGCAACTCGCGCGCACCTTCCTTATCGCCGATTTCGTGATAGGCGACTGCGAGATCAAGCTTGGTAGCCATCTCGGCATTATGGGCAGGAGCTTCCGGTTCTGCCACCTCAACGTGCGGCGCTGCAGACGGTGACGACGGCGATTCCAGGTCAAGATCAATACCCGACAGATCAAACTCGAAAGCAGAAACAGCTTCGGCCTGCGCTTCAGATGCAGCAGCCTCTGACGTCGTGTCTGCTACCGGCTTATCAGCCAGCGATGCAGCAATCAAGTTTTCATCAAGTTTGTCATCGATTGGCGGCATATCAAGTGACAATGGTTCTGCTGCAGGGACATCCGTAGAGAAGTCCATACCACCAAGATCCAGTTCAAATTTGTCAGCCTCTGCCTCGGTGGCAGGTGGCTCAGCCACCGGTGCTGGTGCAGCCTCTGCCTCTTTGGCGCCAAAGTCGAAATCGATTGTACCAAAATCAACCTCTGGTATTGCAGCCACCTCTTCAGCCGGGGCTGCCTTGGCGACCGACTCAGGTATGGTTGGCACTTCCGGCTCAGCACCGCCAGAGATGTCCAAATCAAAATCAAGCGCTCCTTCATCCAGCGCAGGCTCCTGGGCCTTAGCCGCACCACCGTCACGCTGGGCAGTATCAATGATACTGATTGCTTCCAGCATGTCCTGAGACAGGGAATTGGCCAGCAAGGCTTCAGGATCAAGGTCTTCCAGTGGCTGGGTACCAGAACCCATGGCCGAACCAGCTGCCGCCTCGGCCTTTGCTTTACCACCAGCATACAAAGGATTGCCCGGCTCCAGGACGATACCCATGGACGCAGCTTGTGCCCAGTCATCACCTTCACCGCTGGTCATGCCATACAACTCGCTGGCCAGACGCTCAAAGGTTTTGGCGTCTTTACGCGCAAAATAAATCTCCAGCAACTTGACCCTGACTGCATGACGGTCTGGCTGGGTGCGCAGTGCTTCTTTCAGGATTTCTTCTGCCTGGGAATCACGCCCATAGGCGATATACACATCAGCCTCGGCAACCGGATCAACTTCATTGGCATCAAGCTGACTGGCTGACGGCGCAAAATTCGAGTTGAATACGCTGTTATTGGTATCCACACTTTGACCGCCGGTAGAACCAAACATGGAGTTGGCCTTCATGCTGGAACCGGTCAGGATACTGTCTTCAAACTGCTGCAATTTCTTTTTGCGCTGACTAGTCCAGATACCTACACCACCCAGGATAGCAAGAATGGCGACGCCACCCGGCAACAGGTAGTCAGAGATGCTATCAAAGAAGCTGGGTTCTGGCGGTGGCGGAGGTGGTGGAGCAACAATTTTGCGCTTGGCCGGTTTAGGTGTTGTCACTGAGGCTGCAGAAGCAGCAACAGCTGGCACACTGGTCGGCGCATTTGCCTGAACAGCAGCCGGTGCCGATGCCGGCACAGAAGCAGCGGCTGTCGATGCTGGTGCAGGTGCACTTGCCATAGCAGAAACTGGTTTGGAAGCGGCGCTGGCTGCAACAGGTGCTGGTGGCGGTGTCACCACTGGCACACTGGCGGCAGCGGAAGCACTGGCTTTTGCATCAGCACGTGGCTTGGTCAGTTCAGCCTGTTTGGCTGCCATTTCCTTGTTCTTGATTTCCAGTTTCTGCAATTCCAGCAATTTCTGCAGTTCGCTGACATTTTTTTCAAGCTCTTTTACGCGGGCATTTGATTCCTGTGCAGCTTTTTCCTTTGCCAGTTTATCTTCGGCGGAAGCCCCCTTACCATTTGTGCCCGCAGGGTTGGCCCTGGACAATTTCAGCTTGTCAGGCGAATCTGTCGTTGCATTCGGCAGTTCATTGACTTTAGTGGTGATCTTGCTGCTACCGTGCTTGCCACTCGGCGCTTTTTCAGCAGGCGCATCAGCGACCTGAGTTGCCAGTTTGTTACGATAGGCATTGAAATCTGCAGCATGAGCAACTACAACGGCATGCGCTTCATTAGCACTGCCAGTTGTGGAGCGCACTGAATCCGCATCCGGAATAGTCAGAATCTGACCAGAGCGCAGGCGGTTCATATTGTTACCGACAAAGGCCTGCGGATTTGCACGGTACAGGCTGACCAGCATTTGATCCAGGGAAACACCCTCAGCGCGGTGACTACCGGCAATCTTGCTCAGGGTGTCGCCTGCCCTGATTTGATATTCACCGGCAGATTTGATGTCTTTACTGACATCAGGACTTTTTGTTGCCGTCTTATTATTGGCGGCTCCCTGCGAGGCAGGAACATTGCTTGAACGGCCACTCTGTGATGTTGCATTATTTTGTGGCTGATTAGCAACAGCATTAGGATTACTTACTTGCGGAGATTGACTGTTTCGCAATTCTGCTGGGTCCAGCAAGAAGGTGTATTCACGCAACAACTTGCCATTCGACGAATTCATTTCCAGCAACATATCAACGAAAGGTTCGTTCATTGGTTGCGCAGAAGTGATACGGATGACGTAGTTGGAGCCACGTTGTTCTATTGCAAAACGCAGTGACAATAATGCTGCATTAAAGTCTATGTTGGCTTGCTTAAAAGCCTCCTGAGATGCCAGTTTGGGTACCAGCGAATCTATTTCTTCCTTGGCAGGAGACGTTAATTCTACCTCTGCACGAAGCGGCTGCCCCAGTGCAGAGAGCACGGTAAGCTTACCCAATCCGGTAGCATGAGCACCAGACATGATTAACAAGGACGACGCTACAGCAGCACCTAACGCCTTGCGTCCCAGGGAAATCACAGACGATTTTTTTTGATTATGCATTTTGTCAGACATATTGGGAATTTTGGGCGAACAAAGTCCGCTGATTGACGCTTTACATATTGCTTAGCGACGCGTCCTAATGTTTCACATTAACATTACAAACATTGCCCCGCAAGCTTAACGCGATTTATCACAGTGGTAAATACATTAAGAACCTTGAAGTGCAAGGATATCGCATAAATGTTGTTGCCAAATGACAAGTGAAAAAATTATCGCCAAAACCCCAATTGTTTATTTATTAAAATTAATCCCGAAAATCCGGTAGCAAACTAATCAGATTTTCATGGGGTTTCAAAAACAACAAGGGGGCGTTATACGCCCCCCTATATTCTACAACATCTTTTAACAATTACTTTAAAACATCAGGCCTCGATTAAATTTCAATCGATCAAGATGCGCAACATACGGCGCAGTGGTTCTGCAGCTCCCCACAATAACTGGTCGCCAACGGTAAATGCTCCCACATATTCAGGGCCCATTGCCAATTTACGTATGCGACCGACCGGGATTGTCATGGTCCCAGTGACAGCAACAGGCGTCAGGTCACGGATACTTGCTTCACGCGTGTTCGGCACAACTTTCACCCATTCATTGTCAGCAGCGATCATGGCTTCGATGTCTGCCAGTGGCACGTCTTTTTTCAGTTTGAATGTCAAAGCCTGGCTGTGGCAACGCATGGCGCCGATACGTACGCAGAAACCGTCGACCGGCACAGCTGCTGTACCAAAACCGGCACCCTGCCCCAGTATCTTGTTGGTTTCGGCCATGCCTTTCCATTCTTCCTTGGACATGCCGTCACCGAGATCCTTATCTATCCAGGGGATCAGGGAACCACCGAGCGGCACACCAAAATTGGCAGTTTCATCAGCAGTCAGGGAGCGCTGCTTGGCAATCACCTTGCGATCGATTTCGAGAATCGCGCTTTTCGGATCATCCAGCAAATCACGCACTTCTGCGTTCAAGGCGCCATATTGTGTCAGCAATTCACGCATATGCTGGGCACCACCGCCAGAAGCTGCCTGATAAGTCTGGGTGCTCATCCATTCCACCAGGCCAGCCTTGTACAGAGCACCAACACCCATCAGCATGCAGCTGACCGTGCAGTTACCGCCGATCCAGTCTTTTTGGCCATTAGCCAGCGCTTGTTTGATCACGGGCAGATTCACCGGATCAAGAACGATCACCGCATTGTCATTCATGCGCAGGCTGGACGCAGCATCAATCCAGTGACCATTCCAGCCTGCTGCACGCAGTTTAGGGTAAATGTCATTGGTATAGTCACCACCTTGGCAGGTAATAATAATTTCGCACTTCTTGAGCGCATCAATATTATTTGCGTCTTGCAAGGTCTTTTCATTCTTTGCCATTGCAGGGGCTGCACCACCTGTATTGGACGTTGAAAAGAACACGGGTTCAATATGATCAAAATCACCTTCTTCCTGCATGCGTTGCATCAGGACAGAACCCACCATACCGCGCCAACCAACCAGACCTACCAGTTTCATCATTTTTCCCTAAAATTCTGCAGGACGTCCCTGCCTATCACCAACAAATTCAACTTAATGCATTCACCACTGCCTGCCCCATTTCGCCGGTTCCTACCTTGGTGGTGCCTTCCTCGTAAATATCTGCGGTACGCAGACCCTGGGCCAGCACTTTTTTAACCGCATTTTCAATACGATCCGCCTGTTCGGCTTTATTCAATGAATAGCGCAGCATCATGGCTGCCGACAAAATGGTCGCCAGAGGATTAGCCAGGTTTTTGCCTGCGATATCCGGTGCCGAACCATGTGATGGCTCATACAGACCTTTGTTGTTGGCATCCAGTGAAGCTGAAGGCAGCATGCCTATCGAGCCGGTCAACATGGAGGCCTGGTCCGATAAGATGTCACCAAACATATTGCCAGTCACGATAACGTCGAAACGCTTCGGTGCACGCACCAGTTGCATCGCCGCATTGTCAACATACATGTGGTCAAGCGCCACATCCGGGTATTCTTTATGCACGTCAGTGACGATATCTTTCCAGAACTGGAAAGTTTCGAGCACGTTGGCCTTGTCAACACTGGTCAGGCGCTTGCTGCGCTTTTGTGCAGACTGAAAAGCCACATGTGCGATGCGACGGATTTCTGATTCGGCATAACGCATGGTGTCAAAGCCTTCACGTTCGCCTTTGAACGGGCCATCGGGACATTCACGCACACCACGTGGCTGACCAAAATAAATATCGCCAGTCAGTTCACGGATGATCAGGATATCCAGGCCAGAAACCACTTCGGGCTTTAGCGTCGATGCGCCAGCCAGTTCCGGATACAAGATTGCCGGACGCAGGTTGGCAAACAGCTTCAGGTTTTTTCGCAGACCCAGAATCGCCTGCTCAGGTCGCAAAGGGCGATCCAGCGTGTCATATTTCCAGTCACCGACAGCGCCGAATAACACGGCATCGGCTTCCAGTGCCAGCTTCAGGGTTGCCTCTGGCAATGGATGGCCCGATGCCTCGTAACCTGCACCACCTACCGGCGCTGTCTCCATCTCAAAGGACTCGCCCAGTACATTCAATACCTTGACTGCCTGCTCAACGATTTCCGGGCCGATACCATCGCCCGGCAAAATAGCAATTTTCATATTCTTTAAAGACTCAATTAGATAGTATTTGCCAACCAGGGCTGAGCAGCGATATGGCGCTCTTCAAAGGCGCGAATTTTGTCGGCCTGGCGCAAGGTCAGGCCAATATCATCCAGACCATTGATCAGACAGTATTTGCGGAATGCATCAATCTCGAAAGGATAGCTGACACTGCCCTGATTACTGACGACGACCTGTCGCTCCAGGTCCACCACCAGCCTATATCCCGGGAAAGCCTTCACCTCATTGAACAAAGTATCAACCTGCACTTCTGTCAAAACGATGGGCAGCATGCCGTTTTTATAGCAGTTATTGAAGAATATATCAGCAAAACTTGGCGCGATAACGGCACGAAAACCATATTGCTCCAACGCCCAGGGAGCGTGCTCGCGTGAGGAACCACAGCCGAAATTCTTGCGCGCCAGCAAAATCGATGCACCTTGATAACGCGCCTGGTTAAGGACAAAATCCGGATTCAATGGGCGCTTGCTGTTATCCATGCCAGGCTCGCCATGATCGAGATAGCGCCATTCATCAAACAGATTGGGACCAAAACCGCTGCGTTTGATCGACTTCAAAAACTGCTTGGGGATGATGGCATCGGTATCAACATTGGCCCTGTCCATGGGCGCAACCAAACCATCAAGTAAAGTAAATTTTTCCATATCGATACTTATTTTTTGCCTGCATTCTCGACTGCTTCGCCAGCCTTTTTAACGTCCTTGCCAAGGCCTTGAACTGTGTTGCAGCCTGCCAGGATGAAAGCGCAAATCGCCAGTGCAAATATTTTTTTCATGTCTTTCCTCCGCAATAAATTAAGTCAGCCCGCGCACATCAACAAAATGACCGGCCACACCTGCAGCGGCGGCCATTGCCGGTGACACCAGGTGAGTGCGACCACCCTGCCCCTGACGCCCTTCAAAATTACGGTTCGAGGTAGAAGCACAACGCTCACCCGGCTCCAGCCTGTCGGCATTCATGGCCAGGCACATGGAACAGCCGGGCTCGCGCCATTCAAAACCCGCTGCCTTGAATATCTGGTCCAGGCCCTCGCGCTCAGCCTGCTCCTTGACCAGGCCAGAACCTGGCACCACCATGGCCAGCTTGACATTCGATGCGCGATATTTGCCACGTACCACATCTGCAGCGGCACGCAAATCTTCAATACGTGAATTGGTACAGGAACCGATGAATACCTTATCGATGCGGATATCGGCAATCGGTGTATTGGGCTTCAACCCCATGTACACCAATGCTTTCTCTATGGCGTCGCGCTTGACAGCATCTTTTTCATGGTCAGGATCAGGTACCCGGCTGTCAATCGACACCACCATTTCAGGCGAAGTACCCCAGGTAACCTGGGGCCTGATCTCCGCCGCGTTGAGAGTTACCACCATGTCAAATTTTGCGCCTGCATCAGTATGCAAAGTGCGCCAGTATTCAAGCGCCCTGTCCCAATGCGGACCAACCGGTGCCAGCGGACGACCTTTGACGTAATCAATCGTCACCTGGTCCACCGCAATCATGCCGGCACGTGCGCCAGCTTCGATCGCCATATTACAGACCGTCATGCGGCCCTCCATGGACAGGCTGCGTATGGTCGATCCTGCAAACTCTATAGCATAGCCAGTACCGCCGGCCGTACCTATCTTGCCTATCACTGCCAGCACGATATCCTTGGCAGTAACACCCACAGGCATGGCGCCATCAACCTGCACCAGCATGGATTTGGATTTTTTTGCAATCAGTGTCTGGGTTGCCAGTACGTGCTCAACTTCAGAGGTGCCGATACCATGCGCCAGGCAGGCAAATGCACCATGGGTGGACGTGTGTGAATCACCACAAACCACCGTCATCCCAGGCAAGGTCGCACCTTGTTCGGGGCCTATCACATGCACGATACCCTGGCGTTTGTCGGCCATGCTGAAATAGGTCAGGCCATATTCTTTGGCATTGCCATCCAGGGTTTCAACCTGCAGGCGAGACACCGGATCATCTATACCATTGACACGATTGGTAGTAGGAACATTGTGGTCTGCCACAACCAGATTGGCAGATACGCGCCAGGGATTGCGTCCGGCCAGTTTCAGGCCTTCAAAGGCCTGGGGGCTGGTCACTTCGTGCAAAAGGTGTCTGTCTATATACAGAATGGCCGTGCCATCCTCTTCAGAATGTACTACATGGGATTCCCACAATTTATCGTAAAGCGTTTTAAGCATGATCTGAAGCCTGGAAATGGGTCGTAAATTCGTATTGCATATTTTTTTCGCATTTTATTATGCCACAATTGTGCAACGCAAAACCAACCCTCACGCCAAATTGGTGCATGAAAATTTCAATACAAATCGATTTGTTTCTAAGAAATCACCAAATTTTCATCTGAGCTTTTAGGAAAAAGCTGAAAATTTCCGGTGATTATTTTGAGGACTCAAAAGTCATACAAAACAGGCTCAAAACCTGCAGTGCCTGCATGCGTTGCCTTGCAGGACTAGCCTTCCCCTCAAAACCAGCAGCGCCGACCCACAGGGCAAATGAGGCTCAGGCGCAAGCAGGGCCTCTTGCACCAATACAGTTCAGACACCAGGCCTGACATCACCACATTGAGCCCGGTGACGCAAGGCGTGATCCATCAATACCAGGGCCAGCATTGCTTCAGCGATCGGTGTAGCCCTGATGCCTACGCAGGGGTCATGACGACCAAAGGTTTCGACCATGACAGGATTGCCATCTTTGTCTATTGAGCGCCTCGGAGTACGGATAGACGAGGTCGGTTTGATAGCAATGGAAACCGTGATGTCCTGCCCTGTAGAAATACCACCAAGTATGCCACCAGCATTATTGCCGACAAAGCCATCAGGTGTTAGTTCATCACCATGTTCGGAACCGCGTTGCGCTACGGAGCGGAAACCGGCGCCGATTTCCACGCCCTTGACTGCATTAATACCCATCATGGCATAGGCGATTTCTGCGTCGAGCTTGTCATAAATAGGCTCACCCAGCCCGATTGGCACATTTGAAGCCACCACATCGATTTTTGCACCTATGGAATCACCGTCCTTGCGCAAGGCATCCATGTAGTCTTCAAGGCGCTGTATCAAAGCCGCATCAGAAGTGGGGGCAAAAAAAGGATTGGCAGAGGCATGTTCCCAGGCTTCAAACGGGATGATGATTTCCCCCAGTTGACTCATGCCGCCACGGAAAACGGTGCCATATTGCTGATGTAACCATTTCTTGGCAATAGCTGCTGCACCGACGACAGGTGCAGTCAGGCGTGCCGATGAGCGACCACCACCACGTGGGTCGCGTATGCCATATTTGTTCCAATAGGTGAAATCGGCATGCCCGGGCCTGAAAGTCTCGGTGATATTGCCGTAGTCCTTGCTGCGCTGGTCCTGGTTGCGTATCAGCAAGCCGATTGGCGTGCCTGTCGTTTTGCCCTGATACACACCAGACAGAATTTCCACGGTATCAGGCTCCTGGCGCTGCGTTACGTGGCGGGAAGTACCGGGGCGACGGCGGTCAAGCTCCGGCTGTATGTCGGTTTCCGATAATTCCATACCTGGCGGGCAGCCATCAATCACACAGCCTATGGCCGGGCCATGGGATTCACCAAAGGTTGTAACAGTAAACAAGCTTCCAAAAGTATTACCGGACATAAGATTTCAACATGAAGTGATAGTTTAAATTTATTCCATTTTACCAGTGAATTACCAGTGAAGGCCGCCGCACAGGGTTTCGACTCTGGCGACGCGACAATGGAATTTCACTATTTTTACCAGTTTCACTAGAAAATCGGGCCATTTTTCTCCCCGCTACTGCAATTCTTGTTTTATTCTTACCAAAGAAGAATATTTGAAGCTTGGCTCAGGCTACATTTAGTGTCATAGTTCCGCAAAGAACCAATTTTGCAGTGCCTTTACCATACAGATTTGCCAAGCATGGAGCCGCATTACAGATGAATTCAACGATCCACTCTTCCGAAGATGATCTGGTTTTCCTAGATGAACCAGACAGCGAAGAAACTGCGGTGGCTTCCAGGCCTGCGCAGACTTGGCGGATCATGATTATTGACGATGATCCAGACGTCCATTCGGCGACCACATTTGCTCTCGGTAGCCTGGAGATCCAGCATCGCGCCCTGAGTTTCCTGCATGCCTATTCGGCTGCAGAGGCACGCGACATCCTCAAAAATGAGCACGACATTGCGATTATCCTGCTTGACGTGGTCATGGAGCAGGAAGATGCCGGATTGCAACTGGTCAGCCATATCCGCAAGACCCTGGGCCTGACTGATGTACGCATCATCCTGCGTACCGGCCAACCTGGCTATGCCCCGGAAATCGATGCAATACGCGACTACGACATCAATGATTACAAGACCAAGTCTGAACTGACGCGCACCAAGCTGTACACCGCCGTCACATCGGCCATACGCTCTTATGAGCAGATCTGCGCCATCAGCGCCAGCCGTCGCGGACTGGAAATGATCATTCATGCCAGCACCGAATTGATGGCATTACAGGGGTTGCAAAATTTTGCTGCAGGTGTACTGGTACAGATCACCGGTCTGCTTGGGCTCAATACGGAAGGTTTTGTCTGCGCCCGGCATGTACCGGCCGAATCCAGTGAAGACAGCGATGACCTGTACATCATCGCCGCCAGCAATTTGTATCTTGGCAGCCTCAATCAACAACTTGAGAGCATGGATAACAAGGCAGCCGGTGACCTGGTGAAACGCTCGCTCAACAGTCATCAAAGTGTGTTTGAAACCGACTCGACTGCATTGTATTTTAACAATGTCGCTCAAAAGGATTTCTCGCTCTACCTGAACACAGGCTTGCATCTGAACGAAATGGATAAGCGCCTGCTTGGGGTTTTTTGCGGTAATGTGTCAGTCGGCCTGGACAACGTCATGCTGACGTCGCGCCTGCATAATTATGCCTTCTATGACCCCCTGACTGGCCTGGCCAATCGCCTCAAGCTTTTGCAAACCCTGAATGAGACCCTGCTGACTTCACTGAAAAATCATAGCGCACTCTCATTGATTGACATAGACCATTTTGCCGAAACCAATGATGCGCTGGGGCACCAGTTTGGTGACCAGCTACTGTATTCGGTAGCACAAAGACTGCTCAATACTTTTGGTGACGATTGCCAGTTGGCCAGGGTCGGGAGCGACACCTTTGCCCTGCTTGGCGAAGAAACCCTGGTATGTCCGGACAAGATACTGGCTTTATTCAACTCACCTTTTGATGTTGACCAGCAAGATGTACAGTTGTCTGCCACGATAGGCCTGATCAAACTGGTCGATTATGACGGTGATGGCTCGGAAGCTCTCAAAGATACCAATATCGCCCTGAAACGCGCCAAGATGAATCGTCGTGGCGGCTTCGAATATTTTACCCGCAGCATGGGCGTGGAAATTCGTGAACGTGTCTTGCTCATGCATGCCCTGCGGGCAGCGTTTGAGCATGAAAAACTGTTCCTGGTCTACCAGCCGCAGATCGACATGCGTGATGGCCGTGTACTTGGCGCAGAAGCATTGCTGCGCTGGAAAACGGATGACGGCGCCTTCATTCCACCGGATCAGTTCATCCCCATCGCTGAATATTCAGGGCTCATCGTCGACATCGGTGAATGGGTCTTGCGAACAGCCTGCCTGGAACTGGTGCATCTGCGCAGCCTCGGCTACACTGATTTCCAGATGGCCATCAATGTCTCGCAGGTGCAGTTTTCGCACCCACTGTTCATGCAGTCGCTGAACAAGGCATTGGCCGACACAAAGGTGCCACCTCAATGTGTTGAGCTGGAAATTACCGAATCCATGGCCATGAAAGACCCTGAATTGCTGATCAAGACCCTGCACCAGATCAAGCAATTAGGAATGAGTGTATCCATCGATGATTTTGGCACCGGCTTTTCGTCCCTGAGCCACCTGCAAAAGCTCGATGTCGACAAACTCAAGATAGACCGGGCATTCGTTAATGAAATCCAGAAAAACTCCAATGAAGGCAGTATTGCAAAAATGATCGTCCAGCTCGGTAAGAATCTGGGACTATCCATCATCGCAGAAGGGGTGGAAAGCGAAATGCAAGCAAGCACCCTGCTGTCTTATGACTGCCATATCGCACAAGGCTATCTGTACTCCAAACCCTTGACGCGCGACGACTTGCACAACTGGCTATCTAAAAGATAAGCCGTCTGTACAAAAGACCGCGCCACCCGCCCCCCTTCGCAGGCGCGGCCCCAAAACCGGAATTTCTTTTTACATCGCCGAATAATCCATATCAACGGCCCATTTTTCGTTCTGTCCCGCAGATTTTGCAGACTGTCGCAAGTCGCTACTCAGTTGTCGTCGATTTCCCTAAAGTAGCGACATGAACTGACGAGTCGTGAACAAGCTGAGTAAAACATTACTTTTGAACACGTCTGGGATACCCGTTAAATTGAGAAGCATGATGAACAATACAAATGCAGACACCTTGAAACACTGGCTGACCATTTTTCTGGCCTGGCTGAGTAAAAGTTTTGACAAGACCGCCGCCTGGGTGACCAAGTTGTCATGGTGGAAGTTTTTCCTGTTTGCAATGTTGACCATTACCGCAGGCAGTATGCTGCAAAGCATGCTGTTCACCTCAGAAGAAAATGTGATCATCACCAAGAGCAAACCCGGCAGCAAGGCAAAAAAAACCAGTAAAGTCACCGATGGCGACACCAGCATAGAAATTGACAATACTGGCCTGCACATCCGCAAAAACAGCATCGATGGCAAAGGCAAGCAAATAGAAATTGATGAGAATGGTGTACGCATCAAAAGTGATGGGGACCAGGCTCCACCGGTAAAGCCCGAACAGTCGTCAGCGACAAGCAGTGCATCATTACCACCACATGCCCCCCCTGCCCCACCAGCGCCACCACCGCTGATTACTGACCGCGACGACATTCATATCAAAATGCCGGTAGAAGTAGCCAGGGAAATCAGTGAAGAGATCAATAATGCTGTGGCAGATGCAGCGGATGAAGAAGTCCAGAGCTATAAGCGCACTTCTTCAAAGTGGTTTGCCAATTTTGTGGTCTTGCTGGTATTCGGCCTGTTTGGCATGAAAGCCCTGATGAGCGGTAAAGTACGCGCTGAAGAAAAAGCCAAGGAAGCAGGCATGGCAGCAGAAAGAGAATCGCTGTTGCGCCAGGTCAGCGAGGCACAGATGCAAATGATGCAAGCCCAGGTCGAGCCACACTTTCTGTTCAACACACTGGGCTCGGTTGAGCACCTGATAGAAACCGACCCACCGCGTGCGGCAGCCATGCAACGCAGCCTGATTGCCTACTTGCGCGCAGTATTACCGCAAATGCGTGAAAATGCCTCTATCACCAACCTTGGCCGCGAAGCAGACATGATCAAGTCCTACCTGGAACTCCTGAAAATGCGCATGGAAGAAAGATTGAGCGTAGACTTCAGCATGCCCGAAGGATTGCGTAGCGCGGCTTTCCCGCCAATGATGTTGCAATCGTTGGTGGAGAACGCGATCAAACACGGTCTGGAATGTAAAGCGGAAGGAGGCACCATACGCTTCCATGCTGAAGTTGCTGACAGTAAATTGCGTGTATCCATCTCCGACGACGGCATGGGGTTTGGCGTGATGCCCAGTAATGGGACAGGGCTGGGGCTGCAAAACATACGGGAACGCCTGAAATTGATTTACAAAGAAAAGGGACAAATGATCATTACTCCCAATCAACCAAGTGGAGTTTGCGTTACTATAGAAATCCCTTACGAATTAGCCAATAAGTTTCAATAAAACCTGACCATGCCAACTGCCATACTCGCTGATGATGAAAGATTGATGCGCGACCAGTTAAAGTCTCGCCTGGAACAAGTCTGGCCCGACCTTGAGATTCTTGATGAAGCAAAAAATGGTGAAGAAGCTGTCGCCCTGGTAGAAAAACACCAGCCCGACCTGGTTTTTCTTGATATTCGCATGCCGGTAAAAACCGGCCTGGAAGCCGCAAAAGAAATCGCCAACAAAGCCCACATCGTTTTCATCACAGCCTATGACCAATATGCAATACAGGCATTTGATCACGGCGCCGTTGACTATGTCCTGAAACCTGCCGATGTAGACAGGCTGACACGCACCGTCGACAGACTCAAGGCCCGGCTGGTCAATCAAAGCCAGCCCAATGACATGAGCTCCATGTTGTCACAACTGGCCAAGCAAATGGGGATAGCCCCCAAACCAGACTACCTGCAATGGATACAGGCATCAATAGGCCAGGAGTTACGCCTGATACCTGTTGAAGAAATCCTGTTCTTCCAATCCGATGAAAAATATACCAGGGTACAAACTGCCACATATGAAGCCTTGATACGCAAACCAGTACGCGATCTGGCTGACGAGTTGGACCCGGCTCTGTTCTGGCAAATCCACAGATCCACCCTGGTGAATGCCAAGGCCATTTCCGGCGTGGTACGCGACTTGCGCGGGCGCCATCTTGTGCAAATCAAAGGCTTGACGGAGAAACTCGAAGTCAGCCGCAGCTTCGTACATTTGTTCAAGCAAATGTAGCAAGACGATACAAACCTCGACAAATTCCACTTTCAAAAAAAAACGCCTCGCTTGCATAAACTGAGGCGTTTTTTTATACGGGAATGAAACAGGCTTACAGTATGTGCCTGCCTATCCACCAGGCAATTGCGGCAACAAAAGCTGATGCAGGAATAGTCAATATCCACGCCCAGACAATATTTCCTGCCACCCCCCAGCGAACAGCAGACATTTTTTGCGCGGAACCGACGCCGACAATTGCGCCAGTGATCGTGTGCGTTGTTGAAACAGGGATACCCAGGACGGTTGCCATGATCAAGGTGATCGCGCCACCGGTTTCCGCACAGAAGCCACCTACCGGTTTCAGCTTGGTGATTTTCTGGCCCATGGTCTTCACAATACGCCAGCCACCGAACAAAGTACCCAGGCCTATCGCTGCATAGCAGGCATACACTACCCAGGATGGCGGCCCTTTGTCCGCATTACTGGAATAACCTGCGGCGATCAGCAGCATCCAGATAATACCCATGGTTTTTTGCGCATCGTTACCGCCGTGACCCAGGCTGAAAACGGAAGCCGAGATCAATTGCAGGCGACGGAACCACTTGTCCACTTTCATCGGTGTCGATTTGACGAACAACCAGGACACGATCAGCATCATCAATGAGCCCAGGAAAAAACCCAGCAATGGCGACAGTACGATGAACAGGATGATTTTATACAAGCCGGCAGCGATCAGTGCGCCCGTACCTTCTTTTGCCACAGCAGCACCAATCAAGCCACCGATCAATGCATGGGAAGATGAGGAAGGAATCCCGAAATACCAGGTAACCAGGTTCCAGAAAATCGCCCCGACAAGGGCACCGAAAATTACATAATGATCAACAATAGCTGGATCGATTGTTCCTTTGCCTATGGTCTTGGCAACCGACAGATTAAAAACAAAAAAAGCAAATACATTGAATAAGGCAGCCATGAGAACTGCCTGGCTGGGCTTTAGCACCCCCGTTGAAACGACGGTGGCGATTGCATTGGCGGCATCATGAAAGCCGTTCATGAAATCAAACAATAATGCCAGCACCACCAACAGAGTGATGACATACAGGCTCATAGGAATGGATTGCATAAAAGTGAATTCCCTTGTTCGCTCTCTGCATTGACAGAGAACTGTTAGGCGTCAAAATAAAAGAGTCAGACGCTTAAGCGTTCTCAACAATAATGCCTTCAATGATATTGGCGACATCTTCACAACGATCCGTCACGGTTTCCAGTATCTCGTAAATCGCCTTGAGCTTGATCAGGTTACGCACATCAGGTTCGTCACGGAACAGTTTGGACATTGCTGCGCGCATGACGTGATCGGCATCAGATTCCAGGCGATCAATCTCTTCGCACAGGGCCAGGATTTCACGTGAATTATTCATGTTGTGCAGCAGGGCAACGGCGGCCTTGACCTTTTCTGCACAACCCAGGCACAGCTCAGCCAGACGCTTGGCTTCTGGCGTGATTTCACGGATATCATAAAGCGATATAGTCTGTCCCGCATCCTCCAGCAGATCCAGGATATCGTCCATGCGGGTAATCAGCTTATGGATATCATCACGATCTATCGGTGTAATGAAAGTCTTGTGCAGCAACTCTATCGTATTGTAGGTAACAGTGTCTGCCTGTTTTTCTATGCTTTCGATCGCGTGAACACGTATCTCCAGATCATCGAAGTTCGTCATCAAGGCAACCATTTCTTTTGAGCCTTTGACACACAACTCTGCGTGTTGATTGAAGAGTTCAAAAAATTTGCCCTCGGAGGGCATCAAGCGTCCAAACATTTTTTTCTCACTGAAAAGATAAGATTTCTAGAATTGCTCAGGCAGGTTCATCACTGGTTAGATGACCTGATAACTTCGTTTTACTTTTAAGTCTTTAAAACCTGCTTAATAAGGTGCTGCGAAGGTATTGCGAATCTACTGCAAAACTACTGCGTCTCTGCCAACCAACATCCAACTACATTCAATATTATTCGTTGTCACCAAATACAGCCAAATGACCAACATAGTTGTCAAACTTGGTGTACTCGCCCAGGAAAGACAGGCGCACACTGCCAATCGGACCATTACGTTGTTTACCGATAATGATTTCTGCCGTACCTTTATCGGGAGAATCGGGGTTATATACTTGATCTCGGTAGAGGAAGATGATGACGTCGGCATCCTGCTCGATCGCACCGGATTCGCGCAGGTCAGACATGACTGGGCGTTTGTTTGGCCTTTGTTCCAGCGAGCGGTTCAACTGCGACAAGGCAATCACGGGACAATGCAATTCTTTCGCCAGGCCTTTCAGGTTTCGCGAAATTTCGGAAATTTCCGTAGCCCTGTTTTCACCCGCATTATTGGCCGACATCAATTGCAGGTAGTCGACAATGACCAGGCCCAACTTGCCACATTGACGCGCGAGGCGACGCGAGCGCGCCCGCAACTCAATGGAACTCAGCGCCGGCGTCTCGTCAATATACAACTGGGCGTCATTCATTTTCTGGATTGCATGCGTGAGGCGCGGCCAGTCTTCATCAGTCAGCTTACCAATACGCAGGCGACTCTGATCCAGGCGACCAACCGACCCAAGCATACGCATGGCCAGCTGAGCCCCACCCATCTCCATGGAAAATACGGCGACAGGTAAACCACTGTCAATCGCCACATTCTCGCCTATGTTGAGCGAAAAAGCGGTTTTACCCATGGAAGGACGTCCCGCCACGATAATCAGGTCCCCTGGCTGCAAGCCGGAAGTCATCTTGTCGAGGTCATTAAAACCGGTAGGTACACCGGTAATATCATTTTGATTGTCGCGGTTATACAACTCATCAATACGTTCAACCACTTGTGTCAGCAAGGGCTGTATCGCCTGGAAACCCTGCGCGCCGCGAGCACCCTCTTCGGCAATGGCGAATATCTTGGATTCTGCCTCGTCCAGCATTTGCTTGACTTCTTTACCCTGGGGATTAAAGGCATTGCCAGAAATTTCGTCAGCCACGGTAATCAATTTACGTAAGACTCCACGATCACGGACTATTTCTGCATAGCGACGGATATTCGCTGCAGACGGCGTATTTTGCGCCAGCGCATTCAGGTAAGTCAGGCCACCGGCATCTTCCGCCTTACCCATGCCATTCAAGGCTTCATAGACAGTAATCACGTCAGCCGGGCGTGAAGCATTGATCAGTTTGACCATGCACTGGAAAATGATCCTGTGGTCATACCGATAAAAATCTTCTTCGCCGATAAAATCGGCGATACGGTCCCAGGCTGCATTATCAAGCAACAGACCTCCCAGAACAGATTGCTCTGCTTCTATGGAGTGAGGGGGGACGCGTATGGCGTCAAGTTGAGGATCAGAACCAGCTTTCATGGCGCGCATTATAACCGTTAAATCAGACTATCAGAACGTCCAAATGAGTAGAAGTGGATCAGTTTGTGACAAGTTTGTGACAAACAGCGAAATCGACGAAAATTCGGTCACCCACATAAAAAAAGCCGGGAATTCCCGGCTTTTTTGAATTTGCAAAAAAGCAAATTAAGCGTGTTCGCCCAATACAGCAACGATAACGTCAACAACAACGTCAGTATGCAAAGCAACTGAAACGCTGTGGTCGCCAGCTGTCTTCAATGGACCTTGTGGCAAACGAACTTGTGCTTTTTCTACAGCGAAACCTTGTTTGGTCAGGGCTTCAGCAATATCAAAGTTAGTTACGGAACCAAACAAACGGCCATCAACGCCAGATTTTTGTGTAATCTGCACTGTCAAACCAGACAGTTTTTCGCCTTGAGCCTGAGCTGCTGCCAGTTTAGCGGCTGCAGCTTTTTCCAGCTCAGCGCGTTTTGCCTCAAATTCTGCAACAGCAGCTGTCGTAGCACGACGAGCCATGCGTTGTGGAATCAAAAAGTTACGGGCGTAGCCATCTTTAACACGAACTACATCACCCAGATTGCCGAGATTAACGACTTTATCCAACAGAATAACTTGCATATTTTTCTCCTTTACCTTGTCGTCAATTACGCTGTGTGCAAATCAGTGTATGGCAGCAACGCGAGGTAACGTGCACGTTTGATTGCTGTATCAACTTGACGTTGGTACAACGCTTTAGTACCTGTCAGACGTGCTGGCATGATTTTGCCGTTTTCTTGCACGAAGTCTTTCAGTGTGTCGATGTCTTTGTAGTCAACTTTTTCTACATGTGCTGCTGTAAAGCGGCAGAATTTTTTGCGTTTGAACAAAGGATTTTGTTGCTGACGCTTTTGCTTCAATTTGCTTTTGTCGAATTTTTTACCGAATGCCATTTTTGGCTCCTAATCTAGTAAAGGTGTCCCGAATTCAGTGACATGAAAAACGAGACTTTTGCTATTGCGATTTTTGCGCGCTAAAAAACCAGTGAATTCCATTTCCACATCAAGTTCTATTTCATTGAAACGCTGGGAAATTTCACCAGCAGCTATCGCTGAAATTTCAACATCGACTTGTCGAACCAGGTTCGCCTCGCGAGCTGTTGAACTGTGCACCAGGGTCGCTGAAGCTATCGGGATACCGGCAGGGGTGTACCGCAATGCGGTTTTTTCCAAAATCCGGGCGACAAGCTTGAGCTGATTCACTGTTTTTCTACACGACCTCTATCAAATGAAAATTAAGCTGCAGGCGCTTCTACACGTTGCGCTTTTGCCGCATCTTCCTTCTGAACAGCTTTCATCATTGGAGAAGGTGCAGTTTCTGCTTTTTTCATTTTGACTGTCAGGTGACGCAAGACAGCATCATTGAATTTGAATGCTGTTTCCAACTCGAGCAGAGTTTCAGCATCGCATTCGATGTTCATGCAAACATAATGCGCTTTCGCCAGTTTTTGAATCATGTAAGCCAATTGACGACGGCCCCAGTCTTCAACACGGTGAACTTGACCACCACGAGCTACAACACTTGCCTTGTAGCGCTCGATCATTGCAGGAACTTGCTCGCTTTGATCGGGATGTACGATAAATACGATTTCATAATGACGCATATATTCTCCTTGTGGACAATAAAAATAGCCCGCCTCGGCGTCAAGACGAGTGCGGGAAGAGGAAAGCCGATAATAATAACCCAGTTTTCCATTTATATCAATTACGCCAGTGAGTTAGCAAAGGCAAAGTAGTGTTTTTCATGTCTTACCCTTCTGAAATTGACGCTCTTTAAAAATTTCTGCTCAACTATGCCAATTATGGCTTGCATATCACGCTCCACTGTATAAAAATACAGACTGCTTGCATATACAGCCATTAGTACCAGAAAATATCAGAAATACTAGAGAACTCCATGCTAAAACTCACTTCCCGCCAGGAACAAATCCTGAACCTGATCAAAGACGCAATTCAAAACACGGGCTTCCCACCGACCCGCGCCGAGATTGCCGCAGAACTGGGTTTTCGCTCCACCAATGCTGCCGAGGAGCATTTGCAGGCGCTGGCGCGCAAAGGTGTGATAGAAATTGCTGCCGGCACCTCAAGGGGTATACGCCTGCTGGAGTCGGACCTGTCCAGCCACATTACCGGCAAACAACTGGCCCTGCCCCATCCGGCCCTGATGCAATTGAGTCTGCCATTGGTTGGAAGGGTTGCCGCCGGCTCCCCCATCCTCGCCAGTGAACATATAGAGTCGACTTACCATGTAGACCCTGCCCTGTTCTCGGCCAGGCCGGACTTTTTACTCAAGGTGCGTGGCATGTCCATGCGTGACGCCGGCATACTTGATGGCGATTTGCTGGCGGTGAAAAAAACTGACAGCGCACGCAATGGTCAAATCGTGGTTGCCCGCCTTGGCGATGATGTCACTGTCAAACGCTACAAAAAAACCGCCAACCTGATTGAATTGATACCAGAAAACCCTGACTATCCCATCATCAAAATTGGTGAAACAGAAGAGGACTTTTCCCTGGAAGGCCTGGCAGTCGGCCTGATGCGAAACTGGGTTTGAGTGCAGGCTGGACAAGATTTCGCCCTCTCAACAGGAATCTTGTCCGGCCCAGACCTCAGATTGAGTTCGAAGGGGGATTTTAATTAAGGCACATCAATGGTCAACTTGCCGCACTGAACATTCGCACTGAATATTATTACCAAGCCTTACCTCCAAATGAAAAAAGCGCCCAAATTTGAATTTAGGCGCTTTTTTTAACTTGGGATCAATGAGATCCCAAGCATCCATCTCAGTGCTTTACCACGGTCGTATCTGCTGCTGCCTCTGGTGTTGCTGCAGCCGTCGCCACAGGCGCAGGCTCGTCCACTAAGGGTACGGGCTGGCTTTCCAGTGCGATCTCCAGGACCTTGTCTATCCAGCGAACCGGGATGATTTCCAGTTTGTTTTTGACATTGTCAGGTATCTCGGCCAGGTCTTTGGCATTCTCTTCGGGTATCAATACTGTCTTGATACCGCCACGATGTGCTGCCAGCAGTTTTTCTTTCAAACCACCAATCGGCAATACTTCACCACGCAAAGTGATTTCACCCGTCATGGCCACATCAGCGCGCACAGGAATGCCAGTAAATACAGACACCAGGGCTGTCGTCATGGCAATACCTGCAGACGGACCATCCTTCGGCGTTGCCCCTTCTGGCACATGGATGTGAATATCGCTCTTCTCGAATACATCCGCCTTGATGCCGAGACGCTTGGCGCGACTGCGCACTACGGTACGGGCAGCTTCGATGGACTCTTTCATCACGTCACCCAAAGTACCGGTGCGTATCACACCACCTTTTCCTGGCATGGCGACAGATTCAATTGTCAAAAGATCACCGCCGACTTCAGTCCAGGCCAGACCAACTACCTGACCTATCTGATTTTCCTTGACGGCCACACCAAAGTCATAGCGACGCACCCCAAGATATTTATCAAGATTTTTGGAATTGACCGTCGCTTTCTTTTCGGCCTTTTTCAACAACAGCATCTTGACGACTTTACGGCAAATCTTGGAGATTTCCCTTTCCAGTGAACGCACACCCGCTTCACGTGTGTAATACCGAATGATGTCACGTATGGCGCTTTCTGCCACGGTAATTTCACCCTCTTTCAAACCATTGTTCTTGATTTGCTTGGGCAACAAATAACGCTGGGCAATACTGGTTTTTTCATCCTCAGTGTAACCCGACAGACGTATCACTTCCATCCTGTCCAGCAAAGCTGGCGGGATATTGTAGGAATTGGACGTCGCCACAAACATTACATCGGACAAATCGAAATCAACTTCGATGTAATGATCCGAAAAAGTATGGTTTTGCTCAGGATCAAGCACTTCCAGCAAGGCAGACGAAGGGTCGCCACGGAAGTCAGCCCCCATCTTGTCCACTTCATCAAGCAAGAATAAAGGATTGCGCACACCGACCTTGGACAGGCTTTGCAGGATCTTGCCCGGCATGGAGCCTATGTAAGTACGGCGATGGCCGCGAATCTCTGCCTCATCACGTACACCACCCAGGGCCATGCGCACGAACTTGCGGTTCGTTGCACGGGCGATGGATTGTCCCAGCGAGGTTTTACCCACACCTGGAGGACCTACCAGGCAAAGGATAGGCGCCTTCAACTTGTCGACACGTTGTTGCACTGCGAGGTATTCGAGGATGCGTTCCTTGACCTTGTCGAGGCCAAAGTGCTCGTCTTCCAATACTTTTTCGGCATTCGTCAAGTCATTATTGACCTTGGACTTTTTCTTCCATGGCAGATTAACGATGGTATCGATGTAATTGCGCACGACAGTAGCTTCTGCCGACATCGGCGACATCATCTTGAGTTTCTTCAACTCATTCTGGGCCTTGTCACGGGCTTCTTTAGGCATCTTGGCGGCCAGGATTTTTTTCTCCAGCTCGTCGATATCTGCACCCTCTTCACCTTCGCCCAGCTCTTTCTGTATCGCCTTGACCTGTTCGTTGAGGTAATACTCACGCTGCGATTTTTCCATCTGGCGTTTGACGCGACCGCGAATACGCTTCTCGACTTGCAAAATGTCGAGTTCACCTTCGAGCTGTCCAAGCAAATGCTCAAGACGTTTGGCGACACTGAAAATTTCCAGAATGACCTGTTTCTGCTCAAGCTTCAAAGGCAGATGCGCCGCAATGGTATCTGCCAGGCGACCGGCATCATCAATGCCAGACAAGGAGGCCAGGATTTCTGGCGGTATCTTTTTGTTCAGTTTGACATATTGATCAAATTGCTGAACGATAGCGCGGCGCATGGCCTCGACTTCAGACTCATCGCCCTCGTCAAGAGCGACAGGGGTCAGGTCTGCGAAGAAATGCGACTCGGAATCATGGATTTTATGAATACGGGCACGCTGCGCCCCCTCAACCAGCACCTTGACGGTACCGTCGGGCAACTTCAACATTTGCAGAATGTTAGCAATACAGCCAATTTCATAAATATCGTCGGCAGAAGGCTCGTCCTTGGCGGCGGCTTTCTGGGCTGCAAGCATAATGCTCTTGCCCTGGTCCATGGCAGCCTCAAGCGCCTTGATGGATTTTGGACGTCCCACAAACAGGGGAATTACCATGTGCGGGAATACAACAACATCACGCAGTGGCAACAACGGCAGTTGGGTTTGTTCGGTAATCAGTGTAGTCGTCATGGCGCACCTTTCATAAATACTGGTTAACAATGTTGGCGCACTGGGCTGAAACACAAGCCCATTCTGGAAAAAAACAATAAAAAAGCTACACAGAGAGCTTCTCCGGGTAGCTTTACGAATGAAGCCAAATAGTCTTGTTAATCCATTGTACTTCGAATCAATTTAAAGCAAGGTAAAAAAATAAAAAAATGGGGAGTCGCCTCCCCATTTTTGCCTTACTGACATGATTCTGCATTGAATCTATTCAACGAGTCTCAGGCACCCGCCACTTTTGGCTGCTCATGGTAAATCAACAATGGCTTGGCAGCATTAGTAATGGAGTTTTCATCGATCACCACTTTTGCCACATTCTGATGGCTAGGCAAGTCATACATAACATCCAGCAAGGAATGCTCAAGGATCGAACGCAAGCCGCGCGCACCGGTCTTGCGTGCTATTGCCTTCTTGGCGATCGCCTGCAAGGCGGCTGGGCGAATTTCGAGCTCAGTGCCTTCCATCTCCAGTAATTTGGCATATTGCTTGATCAGGGCATTCTTGGGCTCAACCAGGATTTGTATCAATGCAGCCTCATCGAGTTCGTTCAAGGTTGCGATAACAGGCAAACGGCCAACCAATTCAGGAATAAGACCAAACTTGATCAGGTCTTGCGGTTCGGCGTCCTGCATGACTTCGCTGGCTGTCTTTTCTGTCTGGCTCTTCACGCTGGCAGAGAAACCAATACTGCTGCGCTCGGAGCGATCTGAAATGATCTTGGCCAGGCCATCAAATGCACCACCACATATAAACATGATATTGGTAGTGTCTATCTGTATGAAGTCCTGGTTTGGATGCTTGCGGCCACCTTGTGGCGGCACAGAGGCCATGGTGCCTTCAATCAGCTTCAGCAAGGCTTGCTGCACACCTTCACCAGATACGTCACGGGTAATGGAAGGATTATCGGATTTACGGGAAATCTTGTCGATTTCATCAATATAAACGATTCCTTTTTGCGCGCGTTCGACTTCATAATTGCAATTTTGCAGCAATTTTTGAATGATATTCTCAACGTCTTCACCAACATAACCGGCTTCAGTCAATGTCGTTGCGTCAGCGATGACAAAGGGTACATTCAACATGCGCGCCAGTGTTTGGGCCAGCAAGGTCTTGCCGGAACCAGTAGGGCCAACCAGCAAGATATTGCTCTTGGCCAACTCAACGTCATCCTTCTTGCCCAGATGCTTGAGGCGCTTGTAATGGTTGTACACGGCAACTGCCAGGATGCGCTTGGCTGTCTGCTGACCGATGACGTACTGATCAAGCAGATCAGTTATTTCTTGGGGTGTAGGTAACTCGGTTTTTGCGCTGGCAATATTGTCAATTTCCGACACTTCATCACGAATGATGTCATTGCACAGATCGATGCACTCATCGCAAATAAATACGGATGGCCCTGCTATCAGTTTTTTAACCTCATGCTGACTCTTGCCGCAAAACGAGCAATAGAGCAACTTTTCTCCGCTGGAGGATTTTTTATCGGGCATGATACGTATATGAAATAAACAAAATTAATCTAGGATGCTCCGCTTGCATATTACCCGCAAAAACGGCTTTCGTCATGGCATCAATAAGCAAGTTGAGGGATCAATGCGACATTATAGAGCAGAATAAAAAAACGCCCGAACCATAGCGGAGCGGGCGTTTTATTTTCTACAAGCTTATTACGCGCGATGGGCTAATACTTTATCAATCAAACCATATTCCGCTGCCGCATCTGCCGACATGAAATTATCACGGTCTGTATCTTTGGCGATCTGATCCAGGCTACGGCCGGTCTTCTCAGCCAGAATGCCATTGAGGCGCTCACGCAGGTACAGGATTTCACGTGCCTGGATTTCAATATCAGATGCCTGACCTTGGGCACCGCCCAGAGGTTGGTGAATCATGATACGAGAATTTGGCAAAGAGAAACGCTTACCCTTAGCGCCAGCTGCCAGCAAGAAGGCACCCATGGATGCCGCCAGGCCTGTACATAAAGTCGAGACATCCGGCTTGATGAACTGCATGGTGTCATAGATCGCCATACCGGCAGATACTGAGCCGCCAGGAGAGTTGATGTAGAGGGAAATGTCCTTGTCAGGATTTTCGCTTTCCAAAAAGAGCAACTGGGCAACGATCAGATTTGCCGCCTGATCATTCACAGGGCCAACCAGGAAAATAACACGCTCCTTGAGCAGACGGGAGTAGATGTCGTAGGCACGCTCCCCTCTGCCACTCTGCTCAATGACCATAGGCACCATGCCCAGCATGTTTGTGTCCAGTGCCGAATTACGGATGATGCCTGTCATGTGTTTTCCTTTTTGCTTACGCTTGTGCGTTGTTACCCATCAATTCGTCGAAAGGCAGAACCTTGTCTGTGACTTTCGCCTTACCCAGAACATAGTTAACGACGTTTTCTTCTAATACAAGGGCTTCAACTTCAGCCAGACGGTTACGATCACTGAAATAATATTTTACGACTTGTTGTGGATCTTCGTAGCTTTGTGCGAAATCTTCAACCTGAGCCTTGATCTGCTCTGTTGTAGCCTGCAGGTTGTTTGCCTTTACCAGCTCAGCCAGGATCAGGCCCAGGCGAACACGACGCTCAGCTTGTGCAGCAAACAGGTCGGCAGGGAAAGGAACGTCTTTGACGTTCATGCCGCGCTGCGCCATATCCTGGCGTGTCATTTCTGCCAGGCGTTCGCCATCCTGTGCAACCAGAGTCTTAGGTACGTCAAAAGCGACTACCTTGACCAGAGCGTCCATGACGCTTTCTTTGGTTTTGGCCTTGACGCGCCCACGAACTTCACGCTCCAGATTTTCTTTGATATCGGCGCGCATTTTGACCAGATCACCATCCTCAACGCCCAGCATCTTGGCAAACTCTGAATCAACTTCTGGCAAATGCGCCCATTCCAGTTTTTTCAGGGTGATGGTGAATTCTGCTGTCTTACCAGCAACATCCTTGCCATGGTAGTCTTCAGGGAAAGACAACGGGAAAGTCTTGGACTCGCCTACTTTCAAGCCGATGGTCGCTGCTTCAAACTCAGGCAGCATGCGACCTTCGCCCAGAACGAATACGAAGTCATCTGCCTTGCCGCCAGCGAACTCGACACCGTCGATCTTGCCAACGAAATCAACAGTTGCACGATCTCCGTTTTGCGCGGATTGATCTGCACCGCCATCACCATGCGCCCCCTGTTCACCTTTGACGTGGAAATGTACACGTTGTTTGCGCAGGATATCGATAGTTTTTTCGATTTCAACATCAGTCACATCGGACTTGACTTGCTCAACTTCGGCGGCAGCCAGGTCACCGACGGTGATCTCCGGGTACACTTCGAAAGTTGCGTCAAATGCCAGACTGCCTTCAGCAACGTCTGCACCAGATTTTGGCTCTATGCTAGGGTAGCCAGCAACGCGCAATTTATTTTCATTGGCAGCCGCCGCGAAAGCCTGACCGACTTTATCGTTCAGCACTTCTGTTTCTATTTGATAGCCGTATTGCGCAGCCACCATTTTCATAGGTACTTTACCAGGACGGAAACCAGGCGCTTTTGCTGTGCGTGCACGCACTTTCAAACGTTTTTCAACTTCCGATTGCACATCAGCGATCGGGAAAGAAATCGTCAAGCGGCGTTCCAATTTATCTAAAGTTTCGACTGCAGTTGCCATGAAAATCGTCCAAATAGTAAAAATTCTGTGGTGCGAGGAGGGGGACTCGAACCCCCACACCATTGCTGGCGTCAGGACCTAAACCTGGTGCGTCTACCAATTTCGCCATCCTCGCGGGATGTATGTTTATGTTCACCGGCGCAATGCCGCAACACGCTCTACACGGCCGTTACAAAAGCAAAGGGCGACCCGATATTCAAGCGTCGCCCAAAACTGATGTATGTGGCATTACAACTCCAGCCCGATATTCTACTGGATTTTGCCATCGTGTGCCTTATTTTTTTAAAACCAGTTATGGAATCCTGATTTAGTGATTATTTCATGACCTGCCGGTCGGACGACCGGCAGGCTTACCTGATCAAATCGTGGTTTTCTTCACGCGGAACCAGGCTGCATACAAGGCAGGCAAGAACAGCAGAGTCAACGCAGTCGCAATGATCAGGCCTCCCATGATAGCCACCGCCATCGGCCCCCAGAACACCGAGCGCGACAACGGTATCATCGCCAGTACTGCCGCTGCAGCCGTCAGGATAATGGGGCGGAAACGACGGACAGCCGATTCCACAATCGCATCCCAGGGTGCAGCACCCTCGCTGATGTCATGCTCAATCTGGTCAATCAGGATCACCGAGTTACGAATGATCATGCCAAACAGGGCAATAACACCGAGCTGCGCCACGAAACCAAATGGACGTTGCAATATCAACAAGGCCATCGCCGCACCCGCCACACCCAGAGGTCCGGTCAGGAACACCAGCACAGAACGCGAGAAACTATGCAATTGCAACATCAACAGGGTGAAGATGATGAAGATCACAAATGGCACATTGGCAGCAATCGACTCCTGCGCCTTGCCACTGTCAGCCGCAGCACCTGCCAGTTCTATCTTGTAACCAGGCAAGAGGCTGGCCCTGATCTGATCAAGCTTGGGTGAAATCTGGCTTGATACGGTCGGCCCCTGTATGCCATCGACCACATCGGACTGCACCGTTACCGCCCATTCACGCCCTTCACGCCAGACCACACCAGGCTCCCAGACGAGATTGATACGGGCAACTTGCGACAAAGGCACATACTTGCCACTACCGGTTGGCACATTGGCATTACCCAATGCATCTATGGTAGAGCGCTCGTCAACCGGCTGACGCACCACGATATCAATCAATTTATTGCCGTCACGGAACTGCCCTACCGTTGATCCCGTCAATATGGTGTTGGCAGCACGCATCACAGATTGCGAGGTAATACCCAATGCACGCAATTTATCCTGATCCAGATCAATGCGCACAACCTTGACCGATTCGTTCCAGTTGTCATTCACACCAACGGTATTCGGATTGGCGCGCATGACCTCTTTGACGCGATCTGCAATTTCCCTGACCTTACTCACTTCCAGGCCTGTCACACGGAATTGGACAGGGTAAGGAACGGGCGGACCATTCGGCAAAAGCTTCACACGACCACGCACTTCAGGAAAATCTTTCTTGAAAGCGTCAATGATTTTCAGACGCAAAGCCGCCCTCGCCTTCAAATCTTTGGGCAAGACCACGATCTGCGACACGTTGGTTTGCGGAAAAATCTGGTCCAGTGGCAAATAGAAACGCGGGCTACCCGTACCGACATAACTGGTAACGCTCTCCACCCCCTCCTGCTTTTGGATGAAGGCCTCAAACTTCTTGGCCTGCGCTTCAGTTGCCGTGAATGATGATCCCTCGGGCAACCACAACTCCACCATCAATTCCGGCCGGCTGGAGTCGGGGAAGAACTGCTGCTCAATGAATTTGAATCCATACACACCCAAACCAAACACCCCAAGCGTGATAATGATGGTGGTCTTGCGCCACTCTACACACCAGTTCACCAGGGAACGGAAACGGGTATAAAACGGCGTATCAAAGATTTCATGCTCACTACCACCGCTACCACCATGCGGCTTGACCTTCAACAGCAGGTAACCGAGGTAAGGCGTAAAAATCACCGCTGCCAGCCATGAAATCAGCAAGGCCAGTGCATTTACCGAGAACATGGAGAACGTATATTCACCGGCAGCAGATTTTGCCAGGCCAATAGGCAAGAAGCCTGCAGCGGTAATCAGGGTGCCGGTCAGCATGGGCATGGCGGTAGACGTATAGGCAAAGGTGGCGGCATCAAAGCGCGAGAAACCCTCTTCCATCTTCCTGACCATCATTTCGACTGCAATAATCGCGTCATCGACCAGCAAACCCAGGGCAATGATCAATGCGCCCAGCGATATCTTGTGTAAATCAATATCAAATATGCGCATGAACAGGAAGGTGATCGCCAGCACCAGCGGTATCGTCAGGCCAACTACCAGACCCGGCCAGATATCGAGACGGAAAGGCTTGGTATGCAAACCCAGCGCCAGGAAACTGACCGCCAGCACGATCACAACAGCCTCTATCAGTGTGCGAATAAATTCACTTACCGAAGATTTCACCGCATCCGGCTGGTTGGTCACCTGTTCCAGGGTAATGCCCACTGGCAATTTTGCCTTGATTTCAGCAACATCATGCTGCAAATGTTTGCCCAACTCGATGATATTGCCGCCTTTTTCCATGGAAATACCCAGGCCGACCACTTCCTTGCCATTGAAGCGCATCTTGTCTTGCGGCGGATTTTTGTATTCGCGCTTGACTGTAGCAAAATCACCAAGACGGAAAGTCGTACCATTGGCGCGCAACTGCAGGTTTTCCAGCTCCTTGACTGTCATCAGGGCACCGGTAACACGTACCTGCAGGTTATCTGTTGAGGTAGTCAGAACACCGGTGGCCTCCACCCCATTCTGGGAATTGATCTGGCCAACGATGGCGTCAAATGGCACACCAAGTTGCGAGAATTTTTTCTGGGAAAATTCGATGTTGATCTTTTCGTCCTGCACACCAAACAATTCGACCTTGGAAACAGAAGGTATGCGCAAGAACTGCTGACGCACAAAGTCAGCATACTCTTTCACTTCTTCATACTTGAATCCATCACCAGACAAGGCAAAGATGGAGCCATAGGTATCACCGAATTCATCATTGAAGAAAGGGCCAATGACGCCAGGCGGCAAAGTCGAACGGATGTCGCCTATCTTCTTGCGCACCTGATACCAGGCTTGCGGCGTTTCCTTGGGCGGCGTCGATTCACGCAACTGCAGGATGATTAAGGTTTCACCTGGTTTGGAATAGCTGCGTATCTTGTCTATATAAGGTGTTTCCTGGAGTTTTTTCTCCAGTTTGTCGGTCACCTGATCTGCCATTTGCAAGGCTGTGGCGCCCGGCCAGATCGCTCTCACCACCATGGCGCGGAAAGTGAATGGCGGATCTTCATCCTGCCCCAGCTTACCGTAGCTGAGTATGCCACCCAGCAACAGTACGAACATCAGATAGCGCGTGAGCGGAATATGCTCAAGAGCCCATCTGGACAAATTGAATCCACGGGAAGTATCACTCATTTGGCAGCCCCTGCACCGGAAGCCGCTTCATTGGCCGCAACTGACTTGGCTGGTGCAGCAGGTGCTGCTTCTACACCAAGAATTGTCACTTTCTGCCCATTCTTAAGCAGGTTGGCGCCTGCTGTCACAACCACCTGGCCAGGCTTGACGCCACCGGCAAGCAAGGCTTCTTCACCAGAAGAACCGGCAACCTGCACTGGCACCAGTCTGACCACGCCAGATTCCACCACCCAGACCGAGGATGCGTTTTTTTCCTGGAACAAGGCGGTCAAAGGTACCTTGATGGCGCTGTTGGGATTTTTGGCGTTGAAGTTGACATAGGCTGTCATGCCCAGTTGCACATCCTTGACATCGGCTGGCAAGCTGATCTTGGCTGTATAAGTGCGCGTTACAGTATCAGCGATAGGTGACAGCTCACGCAGCTTGCCAGGTATTGATTGACCAGGGCTAGCCCACAGGCGCACGCTCACATCCGACATCTGGCGTATGGAATTAACCTTATCCTCAGGAATACCAACCACTACATCCATAGCTCCTGACTGAGCGACACGCACCACTGGCGTGCCGGCAGCAACCACCTGCCCCACTTCAGCATCTATACCGGTGACAACACCGTCAATATCAGCGACCAGGCTGGTGTAGGCAGATTGATTTGACTGATTTTTATACCCCGCCAGAGCCTGTTCGTAACTGGACTGCGCCGCCTTGGCTGCAACCTCCTTGGAGTCGAGCACGGCAGCGGCAACAAAGTTCTTGGCGCGCAATTCCTGGTAACGCTTCAATTCGGCCCTGGCCAGGTCACGATTGCTTTCTGCCGCAGTCAGACCAGCCTTGGCCTGCATTTGCGCCAATGCCAGGTCTTGCGGATCAAGCTGCATCAGGACCTGACCGCGCTTGACTACAGTACCCGTCTCCACCTTGCGCGAGACTATCTTGCCCGGCACCCGAAAACCCAGCCTTGATTCAATTTTTGGCCTGACCTCGCCAGACAATTCTGCACTCACGTCAATATTGCTGCTGGCCAGCGTGATGGTCCTGACCGGACGGATGTCTTCGGTTTTTTCAGCAGGTTTTGAGCAAGCCACAAACAGCGCGGCCGAAACGAGGGCGATGGCGACGGTAGCAGCACGCCTGCCAGCAAACTGTCGAGCCAGAGGATGGATGGTGGTTTCTGGTGTTAACACAGGAGTTTTCCTTTACTATGCAGGCTTTGCAAGCCGGAACGATACAAGTAATGTACGGCAGTACGACGATTATCAAGATTGATACTAAAGATACTTATTTACAATTTTCTGGCTATTCTCGTTATTAATTTTTTGCAATGAATTGCTGAGCAATATCAAATAAAGAGGAAATAACTGACTTTACGGTTAGTAATTATAGTTAAGCCTCTTGTTTTTGCCAATGACTTTTCAGTCATTAAGCTTTTTCATTACATTCTTTTCCAGAAACACCTTTAAAATCTCTAAAACCCCTGAAAATGTCTGTTAACCATTACGAAAATTTCCCGGTTGCCTCATTGCTTTTACCAGCAAGTCTAAGACCTGCGGTAAAAATCATCTATGCTTTCGCACGCAGCGCCGATGACATTGCCGACGAGGGCGATGCCAGCCCAGAGCAAAGATTGATGGAATTGAGTAAATATGAAAGCGAACTCGACGGCATAGAAAAAAATAGTAGCAGCGAATCGCAACTATTCAAGGACTTGTCTGCCGTCATCAAGGAATTCCAGCTACCACTACAATGCTTTCGCGATTTATTGTCTGCCTTCAAACAGGATGTCGTGACCACTCGGTATGCCGATTTCCCTCAATTGCTTGACTATTGTGCACGCTCGGCCAACCCCGTTGGCACCTTGATGCTGCATCTTTACCGGGCTGCCACACCCGACAATTTGCGTGATTCAAACGCCATATGCAGCGCACTGCAATTGATCAATTTTTGGCAGGATGTCGCCATAGACTGGCAAAAGCAACGCATTTACCTACCACTAGATGACATCAGCCGCTTTGGCATCAGCGAGCAGCATATCGCCAACGGCATGCTTAACGAAGACTGGCGATCACTCATGCGCTTCCAGACAGGCCGAGCCAGAAACATGATGCTGTCCGGCAGCGGCCTGACCAAACGCCTGCCAGGCAGGATAGGCTGGGAATTGCGGCTGGTTGTACAGGGTGGTCTGCGCATACTCGAAAAAATCGAAGCAGTCGAAGCCGATGTCTTCAGACACAGGCCTAAACTGGGCAAGGCAGACTGGCTGAAAATAGCCTGGCGCGCTTACAAGATGCAGTCACATTGAATGCTCTGGTCCGGGGCACAGGCATAGCAACCGATTGCGCCTTATCCCACCTTGTCAAAATCTGTTAGCCGGGGCATTTCTCATACATGTTTACTACGATAGCAGTAGGAGTTATCCGGGATTGAATTTAAAATAAATCATACCCGCAATTCACTCTAATCAGGTATTGGTGAGAGACTGCGCAACTAACGCGGCCCACGAATCCTTCATCTATTTCCGGAGCATACCTTGCCAATCAGTCGAACCTGCCTCACTTGCATAAGCCGATGTGCTTTCCTACTATGTTTGTTGCCACTACATGGCTGCACCGTTATTGCCATTGCCGATGCCGCAGTATCGACCACAGTCAAAGTCGGCAGCGCAGTCGTTGGGACGGCCGTCGATGTGACACGGGCAGGCGTCAGAGCAGCGACTGGCAGTTCAAGTGACAACAGCAATCAGAACAACAACCAGAACAAGTAAGCCATCTATCTTGTACATCAGCCAATTGCCCATCATGCCGACCGCAGCACAAATTGCCAAGCACAGGGAAATACAGACCGCCGCCAAGGCAGTGCTCGCGCGCCTTGCTGGCGTGATTACTTCGGAAGACACCGAGCAAAGCATCGCCGACAAAGCGTATGCGATGCTGTGCGAGTCTGGCTATACTGACACCTGGTACCACAGCTGCCCTGCCCTGGTTTTATTGGGCACACGTAGTTGCATGTCCATATCTGGCCGCGATTACCAGCCGGCTGCAGAAGCGGTAGGTAACGCCAACCTGGTCACTGTGGACCTGAGCCCCATGCACGAGCAATTCTGGGGAGATTGTGCACGCTCTTTCCCCATTGAAAATGGCCGGGTCACCCAGACGCCGCAATTGCTCGAATTTCGCAATGGCCTGTGCTTCCAGAGACACCTGCACGCGCAGATGCTGGAGGTGGTAACCCCCAAGACCAGTTTTGGTCAATTATTTGACTGGGCCAATTTACGCATACGTCAAAATGGTTTTGTGAATCTCGACTATCGCAACAATGTCGGCCACAGCATCGTCACGGATCGTGATGACAGGCAGTTCATCCACTCGGACAATAACCTGGAATTAGGCGAAGTCGGATTTTTCAGCTTTGAACCTTTCATCCGCCTCAAAGGCGGCAAATGGGGTTTCAAGCACGAAGGCATCTTCTATTTCAATGATCAGGGCAAACTGGAAGAACTGTAGGGGCGGCCCCTCAAACAAGACTGACAACGCAGCGACATAGAGAAAAAGCCGTACAGATCATAACTGTACGGCTTTTTGTGGATAGTGCCATCCTTTTTCTGCATGCACAAACGGGGCCCGCCATTGGCAAAGCCCGCTACAGTTCGGTCAAGTCTTGGCGCAATCCACAACAATGTTTGCGGATGCCGCTGGATTAGACTCAATGACGGTCCCGGTAGCACCGGT
Source organism: Undibacterium paludis (assembly GCF_022568815.1). Lineage (GTDB taxonomy): Bacteria > Pseudomonadota > Gammaproteobacteria > Burkholderiales > Burkholderiaceae_D > Undibacterium. Next base: position 347,794 of record NZ_JAKZHX010000003.1, read on the forward strand.
AATCTTACATGTTTGCCCCGTTGGCTGCGTCACCACACTTATACTGAATGGCGTGCCATTCAACCAGCTCCAGCCGAAAGCATAGTTGCCCGGTGCGGTCACTGTATAGTTATCAACATAACCATTGACAGTATTGGCAACTGTCAGCACCAGGCCAGCAGTCAAGCCATTAACGGTAAACTTGACCGGCGTAGCTGGTATGCAAGTCACGCTTGCAGTCAGTGCCGCCGCAGGGTTAGCCAGGCTGGCAACACCCTTGCCATTAGCAACTGTACAATATTGTGCGGCAGGAGGTACGCCAACGGTGATGTCATAGGCGCCACCATTGACCACATAGTTAGGGAACAGGAAACTGCCATTCGCAGTAACTGTCGCTGTCGTTGCTGCATTGTTATACAAGGTGATGGAGCCCGTGTCCGACATACCGCTCAGTGTGCCGCCAATCTGTACATTCGGCGTACAGCTCACCGCAATATTGTTAACCGAGCTTTCACCGGTCATTCTGCCTGTGCCGTTTGCCACGGCGCAATTAACAGTATTTGGCTGGGTCAGCACGGTAATCGCGTAATTGGCATTACTCGCCACATTGAATGAAAATGTACCGTCTGCCGTCAGTGTTTGCGTGTAATTGGCCTCATTGCGCAACACCAGCGTATTGCCAGTACCCAGTCCAGTCACCGTTCCACCCACCGTGGTATACACAAAACCGCCACATCCGGCGGCGACGATACCAATACCAAGCATTACTGCTGTTAATTTCATTTTATTCAAGATGATTGTCCGAATTGAGTGTTTTTTCAAAAGCTGCGTTTTGAGGAACGCAATTATCGCCGCCTATTATACGAGTTAGCCATGATTAAGGAGACAATTCTTCATTTCCATTACAATCTGTTACGGCACGATCAGACTTTACCAGGGGCACAAGGTTCCGCAGCATATCTACTTAAAGCATCTTCGCGAGAAATTTACATTAAAAACACCTTTACAATGGCAATATCTGCATAATTAATAATCATTTCACAATTGTCATGTAAGGTAAGCTCCGCACAAGATTTGTGAGCTTAGCCACAGTTTGTTAACATAGCTACTTTTTTGGCATTTGCCGCCGCCACTTACCAGACCATCAAGCATGTCCCCAGACGAATATTGCCAGCAAAAAGCTGCACAAAGTGGCTCGAGTTTTTACTACAGTTTTCTTTTTCTTCCACAGCCCAGAAGGCAGGCAATTACCGCCCTGTATGCGTTTTGTCGTGAAGTCGATGACGTCGTTGATGAAAGCAGCGACGACATGGTTGCACGCAGCAAGCTGAGCTGGTGGCGTCAGGAAATCCAGGCCATGCTGACCGGGCAACCCACCCATCCAGTCACCAAGGCATTACTCCCCCACATGAGCACCTACCAGCTTGAGGGCTCTCACCTGACAGCGATCATCGATGGCATGGAAATGGATTTGAACCAGACTCGTTACCTTGACTTCCCCGCGCTACAGAAATATTGTTGGCATGTGGCAGGCGTGGTCGGCATCCTGTCAGCCAGCATTTTTGGTATTACTAATCCGCAAACCCGGGTATTTGCCGAAAAACTTGGCCTGGCTTTTCAAATGACCAATATCATCCGCGACGTCGGTGAGGATGCCCGCAAAGGCAGGATTTACCTGCCCGTCAATGAATTACAGCAGTTTTCGGTAACAGCTGCCGATATTCTCAATGCCCGTCACAGTCCGCAATTTGAAACCATGATGCAGTTCCAGTATGAACGTGCGCAAAAACTGTATGACGAAGCCTTTGCACTGTTACCGCCAGAAGACAGGAAGGCACAGAGAACTGGCCTGATCATGGCGGCAATTTACCGCACCCTGCTGGTGGAAATACAACGCGATGGCTTCCATGTACTCAATCAACGCATCTCACTGACGCCCATCCGCAAATTATGGCTGGCCTGGAAAACCTACGTCCGTGGCTAAACAAAATACCCTGAAAGACAAAGCTGTCGCTGTCATTGGTGCAGGCTGGGCCGGCTGTGCCGCAGCTTGCGAGCTCGCAGAGCAAGGCGCGCAGGTTAGTCTGTTTGAAACCAGCCGTATCCTCGGTGGACGCGCCCGCGGTTTTGCCATACAGGACCGGCAACTCGACAATGGCCAGCATATTTTGCTTGGCGCATATAAGGATAGTTTGCGCCTGATGCGCAAGGTCGGTGTCGACACAGATCGGGCCTTGCTGAAACTACCTTTGCAAATGGTGTACCCGGAGCGCGAAGATGGCATGTCTTTTATCGCGCCCGGTTTGCCGGCCCCCGCACACCTGCTCTTTGCGCTGGTCAGGGCAAAAGGACTTGCATTTGAGGATAAACTGGCCCTTGCCAGGTTTTCATCCACCGCACGCTGGATGGGCTGGCAATTGCACCAGGACTGCAGCGTCACCGAATTGCTGGAACGTTTTGACCAGACACCACGGCTATGCCGCCTGATGTGGAACCCGCTTTGTATTGCAGCCCTAAACACTGCACCGGAGAAGGCATCGGCCCAGGTATTCCTGAATGTACTGCGTGACAGCCTGGGCGCCAGTCGAGCGTCTTCCGACATGCTGATACCGCGTGTTGATTTGTCTGCCCTGTTCCCGGAGCAAGCTGCTGCCTTCATCAGGCAAAAAGGGGGCCAGGTTTTGCTCGCACAGACGGTCAACGCCATCGACCAGGATGCACAAGGCAAATGGCAGTTGAGACTGAAGCAAGATACGGAAAATACCAGCATAACAAGCTATGACGCCGTGATACTGGCCACTGATTTTGCCAATGCCAACAGGTTGCTGGGTACACTGCCCGCAAGCGAACCGACATCAAGGTCAGCCAACCAGACAACAGTGATGCAGTACGAAGCCATCACCACCTGCTATCTGCAATATGCAGAAAAGCTGCGCCTGCTGCGCCCTATGCTGGCTCTGCTCGATAGTCCGTCTGAAAAAAAATGGGGGCAGTATGTGTTCGATCGTGGTCAATTACGTAGCGATCAGGCAGGCTTGCTCGCTGTTGTTGTCAGCGTATCGGTGCAGGCATGTGAGCTTGACCAGGCGGAACTGGCCGCTGATATCGCCAGGCAACTGGCGCAGAGCCTGGATATGCCAGAACTGGCGCAACCTCTCTGGTTTAAATGCATCTCAGAAAAACGCGCCACATTCAGCTGCGCACCAGGGCTGATCAGGCCAGAGAATCGCACTGCATACACCGGACTATACCTGGCGGGTGACTATACCAAGGGCGACTACCCGGCAACCATAGAAGGTGCCGTGCGCAGTGGCGTAGCGGCCAGCATTGCCGTCCAGTCTGATTTCAAGCTGGCTTGACCGGCGAATGAGCACTGCTGGTCAAAGACGAAGTCAATGCGCTTCATCCTTGACCACACAAGCTGTTTTACATATTGCTGTCCACATCGCGGATTTTGCTCAGAGCCTCTTCTATCCTGTCCACACCTATGATGGTCAGGCCTTCTATTTTTTGTTTTGGCGCATTTGACTTCGGTATCATGGCAATGGAAAAGCCAAGTTTTGCCGCTTCGCGCAGACGCTCCTGACCACGTGGTGCCGGCCGTATTTCGCCTGCCAGGCCCACTTCACCGAATACCACCAGCCCCCTGGGCAGAGGTTTGTTGCGCATGGATGAATTAATCGCCAGCAGCACTGCCAGGTCCGCAGCAGGCTCGGCAATCTTGACGCCACCAACCGCATTAATAAAGACATCCTGATCAAAAGCAGCAACGCCTGCATGCCTGTGCAAGACGGCCAGCAACATGGCCAGGCGATTTTGTTCCAGCCCCACCGACAAACGCCGGGCATTCGGTGCATGCGAACTGTCCACCAGGGCCTGGATTTCCACCAGCAAGGGCCTGGTACCTTCCTGCGTCACCATCACACAGGAACCGGCCACCTGGGTATCGTGCTGGGAAAGGAACAAGGCAGAAGGATTGGATACGCCTTTCAAACCCTTTTCTGTCATGGCAAACACGCCCAGTTCATTGACAGCGCCAAAACGATTCTTGATGGCGCGCACCAGGCGGAAACTGGAATGCGTATCACCCTCAAAATACAACACCGTATCGACAATATGCTCAAGCACGCGCGGGCCGGCCAACGCCCCCTCTTTGGTGACATGGCCGACCAGTATCATGGTCACATCCATGGTTTTGGCTATACGCGTCAGTTGTGCCGCACATTCACGCACCTGCGCAACCGAACCAGGGGCAGAACTCAAGGCGTCAGAATACATGGTCTGTATGGAATCAATGACCACCACCTGCGGCCTATGCTCAGCCAGGGTATTGAGGATTTTTTCCAGCTGTATCTCAGCCTGCAATTGCAGATCCTTGGCATCGAGTGACAGGCGCTTGGCGCGCAAGGCGATTTGCGCACCGGACTCTTCACCGCTGACATACAACACCTTCTTGACACGGGCGAGGTTGGCCAGGGCTTGCAGCAATAAAGTGGATTTACCTATGCCAGGGTCGCCACCTATCAGCACCACGCCGCCCGGCACCAGGCCACCACCAAGAACACGGTCAAATTCATCAATGTCCGTACCAAAACGCGGCACATCGATGGCTTCGATTTCTGCCAGATTCAGGACCGGCGCCGATTGCGCCAAGCCTTGCGGTTTGGCAGAAAAGCGGTTGCCAACAGCTTCTACTATGGTTTCAACCAGAGTATTCCATTGTCCGCAGGATGGGCATTGCCCAGCCCATTTGTTGACGATGCCGCCGCATTCGGTGCACGTAAAATTGGTTTTCGCTTTCGCCATTTGCAAACCCTAATAAGCAGTAACTGCTTTCATTTTCAGTAAAAACACTGATATTTTACCCAGTAATTGGCGGTTAGCTTGCCTTATTTCACTAATTCCGCACAATTTTCATGGTATAAAGCATGCCAGTGACATTTCGTAGCAGGTAGATATAGAGCATGAATAAAGCATGAAGCGCGGTTTTTATACGATCATGGCGGCCCAGTTTTTTTCCTCGTTGGCCGACAATGCATTACTGATAGCCGCGATGGCCGTACTGGCTAGCATGAAGGAGCCAGCGTGGATGTCGCCGCTGTTGAAACTATTTTTTGTCTTGTCATACGTCTTGCTGGCAGCATTTGTCGGTGCATTTGCCGACTCTTTACCCAAGGGCAAAGTGATGTTGCTGACCAATATGATCAAGGTCGTCGGCTGCCTGCTGATGTTTGTTCATGTTCACCCCCTGGTGGCTTATGGCGTAGTGGGGTTTGGCGCTGCTGCCTATTCTCCGGCAAAATACGGCATACTCACCGAGTTGCTGCCACCAGAAAAACTGGTCGCTGCCAATGGTTGGATAGAGGGCCTGACAGTCTCTTCCATTATTTTTGGTACAGTACTCGGCGGTGCCCTGGTTAACCCCAGGGTATCAAATATGCTGCTGAGTCTTGATTTCCCCATGATTGACTTCCCCATCAATACAGCCTCTCAGGCAGCAATGACTGTCATCACCGGTTGTTATGGACTTGCAGCCCTCTTCAACCTCAAGATTCCGGATACAGGTGCACGCTACAAACACCAGCAAAAGAATCCCGTCAAACTTATCGTTGAGTTCGCCGACTGCTTCACTGTTTTGTGGAAAGACAAGCTTGGCCAGATCTCGCTGGCGGTCACCACACTGTTCTGGGGCACTGGTGCAACACTGCAATTCATCGTGCTGAAGTGGGCAGAAAAATCCCTGCACATGCCTTTGGACAAGGCGGCCATTTTGCAAGGCGTAGTTGCCGTAGGCGTCGCCCTGGGTGCAGTCGCCGCAGCGCAGTTTGTCCCTCTGAAAAAATCATTGAGTGTCATGCCGCTGGGTGTAGGCATGGGCCTGGTTGTCATCACCATGATTTTTGTGCACGATGTCTGGATAGCCTATCCTCTGCTAATACTGGTTGGTGCACTGGCCGGGTTCTTCGTGGTACCGATGAATGCCTTGTTGCAGCACCGCGGTCACGTCCTGATGAGTGCCGGTCATTCCATCGCGGTACAGAATTTCAATGAAAACCTGTCAGTTCTGACCATGCTTGCAATTTATGCACTGATGATATGGCTGAATTTTGACATCATGATTGTCATTGTCCTGTTTGGTCTGTTTGTTGCCAGCACCATGTATATGGTGATGCGCAAACATGCAGCCAATCAGCGTGAATTTGATTCACTGGCGCTGATAGGCGAACATAAGCACTGATTTCTGCTGAAGTAGTCTTGGTCCGTTTAGTCGGCGCGCTTCAATTCCAGCGCGCTGGCACGGGCAAACCAGTCAACTGGCACGACCATGCCGCGCTGATATTCCTGCATCGCCCCCTGATTTTCCTGCATCAACGCGAGCATGACGGGTGAGTCAAAATTGTCAAAATAATTTTTCAGGGCGTTGATGATATCCGCCCTGTCTTGCGTTTTGCCAAGGCTGACTTGCGCCGGAGCAAGCCAGTCCAGACGATCCAGCATCAGAGCCTGTGCAAAATCAAGACCCGGTAAATCATCCAGAGTCCAGATTGTACCGCGACAGTGATGTGCATTCAGGCCCGCCGCCAGCCCCGGCTGCAACAGACTGGGATTATCCGGCTCACGATAAAACAGCCACCCCAGAACCAATGCCCTGACCTCTGTCACAGTTCCAGGCAAAACAGCCTGTGCCAGCGGGTGACGCGACAGGGCCAGTTGCGGCCCCAGTATCTTGCGCAACTTTGCCCCCAGGCTATCGGCCAGATTGGGGCCAAGATAGTCATATAGATCACCAGGCCCAGCTTTTGTCCCAGGGTGATAAAGATAGAATTTGGTCGCCAACTCCCAATGAGCGAAGCCTGACCCCGACCGCAGTATGAAATCAAATTCACCTATGGTATTTGCCCCCTTGTTATGCACTTGCAGGCCATGCACATGCAATAAACCATGCTCACTGAGGTAGAACTCAAACAGCGTCTCGGCATACAGTCCCAGGCGTCGCGAGGGATGCTGCTGCAACAATTCAAGCAGGGCATCAGGATGCTTGTCAAGCTTTCCCAACCAGATTTGCAAAGCAGTGCTGTCTTTGACCGGTACCGGTGCAATTGCCCCCTGCCAGACATGAGCATTGGTATCCAGCAAGACAGGTGAGCTCAGCATCCAGGCGAGAGCCCGTACATGGGGATTATGCAGATGCTGCCATTGACAATGAAAATCCTGCTGGTACCCTGACATATCCATCAACTGACGGGCAAGGCTTTTTGTGCCTGGCATAAGTCTATCCAGGCTTTGCTCTTTTCCGTTGGCTTGCGCAAGAGATAAGCAGGGTGATACGTCGCCACCATAGGTATGCCCTGGAATTGATGGACCTTGCCACGCAATTGCCCTATCGGCGTTTCCATATCCAGGCCAAGCAGGGAGACCGCAGCAGTCTTGCCAAGCGCAACGATGACTTGCGGCTGTATCAGGGCAATCTGTCTGTGCAGATAAGGCAGACAGGCTGCCACTTCATCCGGGGTCGGCGGTCGGTCCTTGCCTTGCCCATCCGTCGGGCGGCATTTGACGATGTTTGCTATATAGGTTTGATCACCGCGCTGCATCCCCAGGGCCTTGAGCATATTGTCGAGCAGTTGTCCTGCCGCGCCAACAAAAGGAAGGCCCTGAATATTTTCGTTATAGCCAGGACCTTCACCAACAAACAACCATTTTGCCTGCCTGTCGCCGGTACCGAAAACCGCCTTCTTACGGCCTTTGCAAAGTCCGCAACTGACACAGGTCTCCACCATGGGTTGCAGTGCATCCCAGGACAACGCCGATGTGGGTAACACTTGCTGTGAAGCCGGATTTGCTTCGGGGGCGATGACTTCAATAAGAGGCTCAACCGGCAAGACGACCGCAGCTTTTTCTTCCCTTGTAGCATAAACATCTACATCTGCAGGGTTATCTGCAGTCGCACCCTGAGTCGACCTGGCAGGCTGCTCAGACCCAGCCTCTCGCGTCACATCATGTTGTAGCGGTTCGTCAGCGACGACAATGTCGGCGGCACCTGCGACCTGAACAGACGTAGCCACTTCTGCCTGGCGCAGCAACCATACAGGTCCAACGCCCAATTCCTGCAACGCCCTTTGCCTGTAATGTTGATCATTCATTTGCATCAACACATCCTCCGCATGACGATGGCATCTTCGCGCTGATTTTCATGTGCAGGGTAATATCCCTTGCGCACGCCGATGGAACTGAAACCGGCATTTTCGTACACGGCAATGGCACGTGCGTTGCTGCGCCTGACTTCCAGCAAAATGGATGCATAGGCATGCTCGTTGGCATAAGCAAACAGCCTGTCCATCAATAGCTTGCCATTACCCCTACCCTGATAAGGCAGGTCAACGGCGAAATTCAACAGGTGCAACTCATCAAGTACTTGCATTACCACGAAATAGGCAACAATCTCATGTCCGCTATCGCGGAAGCCAAATGCTTCATAGCCACTCAGAAAGGAATCAGTAAAATTCCCGCGCGACCAAGGGTAGGCGTACACCCGCTCTTCTATCGTCAGTATATTATCAATATCGGCAAACCCAAGCTTGCCAAAGTGCGCCATGCTTGCATTCATTTCCATGACTTCAGACTCTTTCAGCAGTTTGCGCTTTGACTTGTTCGCGCTCAGCGGTCGTCAGGGCAATCTTGTTACGCAAATACAAGGGTTGCGCCTGATCTGCCGGCACACTGCGCCCTGCTGCAAAATCAAGGGTGGCAAGGCTCAGTATCTGCTTCGCATGTGGCATGCAATTCATGCTGGCAAATTTTGTACCGGCAGATTCAGGCAGGTTCAAACCATTGCCAAGCACCAGTTGTGCCGACTCCAGAGTAATGCCCGCCAGTGCCTGGTCCAGACTGTTCAGTGCCGGTGCGCTGACCTCTACCCAACCCGCATCATCAAACCGATATTGAGCCCAATACACTTCGTTCATGCGGGCATCAAGTATGCAGACAAATTGCTCAGCCTGGCTCTGCTCACGCGCAGCCTGCGCCATAGCAAGCAGGCTGACGACTGGCAGCACAGCCAAGTCTGCACCATAAGCCAAACCCTGGACGATGCCACAAGCTGTACGTATGCCGGTAAATGCGCCCGGTCCGCATCCAAAGGCGATGGCATCACAATCACGCAAACGGATACCTGCTTCCATCAACAAAGACTGTATCGCCGGCAAAATACCCTGTGAATGCGTTTGTACACCGTTGAGTTCACGGATCAATATGCGCTCATCTGTCAGCAATGCTGCTGTGGCGAGCTCTGTGGAAGTTTCAATTGCTAAAATTCTGGTCATTTGCGTATTTTACCGTGTTCCGCCCATTTCAAGGCTGGCTTTTAGCTGCGCCAAGATAGGTTAAAATCACACCATGAACGCGATAATGAATACCGAAGACCTCTCCGCCATCAAGGCCGAACTGTTGAAAAAAGACTGGCTGATCGCCTGTCTGTGCGCAGCCTGGTGCGATACCTGCACGGCTTATCGTGACAGTTTTGATGCCTTGATGACGCAACATATGGACAAATGTTTCGCCTGGATAGACATTGAAGACCAGGCCCATCTGGTTGATGAAGTCGATATACAGAACTTCCCGACCATACTGATACAGCACCGTGACCAGGTGGTGTTTTTTGGCACCGTCTTGCCAGATCCCATGCAGTTGCAGCGACTGATCTTGTCAATGACAGAAAAATTGCCCGATGCTGGAAATCAGCGTAGCGCCCTGAATCAGGATGCACCGCCAGACTGGAATATCCGCAAACTCATTATGAACACCTGACAAGCCCCCATGCTCTTCTGAGCGATGACTTTCGCTCGGGAGCACATGAGAAAATCAGACACAGAAAAGACAAAAGGGACTAGATTTGCATCTAGTCCCTTGAATCTGGTGCGGCTGGCAGGAATCGAACCCACGACCCCTTGGTTCGTAGCCAAGTACTCTATCCAGCTGAGCTACAGCCGCGAAAAACAAGATTATAGCGAGATTCAGATGAAATGAAAAGCCCCAAGGTTTAGATTATTTCGACTTTAGGTGAAAACAGGTGTATTTACCTCAATACCCACCACCAATCCAACCCGAAAAACGAGAGCCGATCAAAGACTGAACAAGAAGCAGGCAACAACTGATACTGACGCCTGAGCAAAATAATTTCGGTAAAACCATGATCAAAACAACATCCCCGAAAGGAATACGATCAATCAGCCAGATATCAGATCAACACCATCCAACGATAATCAGCTGCCATTTACAAGCGACAACAAAGCCAGCCTTGGCGGACAATCTCAACAAATATCGGGAAAAATTCACAAAACACCGCCCAGGCGTTTTCTTGCATGACCTGAAAAGACAAAAGGGACTAGATTTTCATCTAGTCCCTTGAATCTGGTGCGGCTGGCAGGAATCGAACCCACGACCCCTTGGTTCGTAGCCAAGTACTCTATCCAGCTGAGCTACAGCCGCGAAAGACCAAGATTATAGCACAGGCATTTTCATTTGATAAGCACCCATGCCATTTTTTTAGATTTCCACCTGAGAGCCGACTTCAATAACGCGATTGCTCGGTATCTGGTAAAAATCGGCAGCATCACGGGCAATACGAGACATGGCGACAAAAACACTCTCGCGCCACATTGCCATGCCACTACCAGGACTGGAGATGATGGTCTGGCGTGAAATGAAGTATGACGTCTCCATGGCTTCAAATGTCAAGCCATAAGGAGCACACAGGGCCAGGGCGCCCGGGATATCTGGTTCATTCTTGAAACCGTAATAAACATCGATCTGGTAACAGGCGTTGCCAAGATCGGTCACCCGCACACGCTCGGAAAATGGTACCCAGGGAATCTCACGGTTATGCAATGTCAGGAAAACCACGCGCTCATGCAAAATCTTGTTATGTGAAAGATTATGCAGGAGCGCATGAGGCACGCCGTCGGCCTCGCCACGCAAAAACACCGCAGTACCAGCCACCCTTACCGGAGGGGATACAAACAGCGACCCCAGAAAATCTTCCAGCGGTATCGCGTGTTTTTTCAGATTGTCAAATACCAGTTCGCGCCCGCGCTTCCAGGTCATCATCAGTGTAAACATGACGATGCCCAGCACCACGGGGAACCAGCCACCATGGAAGAACTTCAGCGCATTGGCAGAGAACAGGGCCACATCAATAAACAGGAAAAATCCGGTCGCACCAAAACACAGCAACGGATTGTATTTCCAGCCATAACGGATGACGAAGAAAGTCAGTAATGAAGTCACGAGCATGGTGCCGGTCACGGCAATACCGTAAGCGGAAGCAAGCGCTGAAGAAGAACCAAATCCAACCACTGCTGCGACTACAACGGCCAACTGCAGCCAATTGACGGCCGGGATATAAATCTGACCGATCTCTTTGGACGATGTATGTACGATTTCCATCCTTGGCATGATACCCAGCGAGATCGCCTGCTTGGTCATGGAGAAGGTACCGGAAATCGTCGCCTGTGAGGCAATCACGGTTGCTATCGTCGACAGGATGACCAATGGATAAACACTCCAGGCTCCCAGTTGCTGATAAAAAGGATTGCCAACCGCAGCGGGATTAGCCAGCAACAATGCACCCTGACCAAGATAATTGACCGCCAATGAGGGAAATACGATCATGAACCAGGCAGCTCGGATTGGCCTGCTACCAAAATGGCCCATGTCCGCGTACAAAGCTTCGGCACCAGTAAAGGCAAGGACAACTGCACCCAGAGCCAAAAACGCCAGCATTTTATGTGCTGTCAAAAAATTGAAGGCGTGAACAGGATTAAGCGCCCACAATACGCCTGGCATCTTGGCGATATTGTACAAACCCATGCCTGCGAGGACGAGAAACCAGATAACCATAATGGGGCCAAACCATTTGCCTATCCCGGCAGTACCTTTATATTGCACAGAATACAAAAGCAACAGCACAATCAGTGTGATTGGCACCACGTAGGGGGTAAATGCCGGCGTGGCGACTTCCAGACCCTCTATTGCTGAGAGGACTGAAATTGCCGGGGTAATGACGCCATCCCCATAAAACAGCGCGGCCCCAAACAGACCCAGTACCAGCAAGGTGAAATGCCATTTGGAAGATTTACCAACAGATTCGAGCGCCAGCGCGGTCAGCGCCATGATACCGCCCTCACCCCGGTTATCTGCCCGGAGGATCAAAGTGACATACTTGATTGCCACGATGATGATCAAACCCCAGACGATAAGCGAAACCACGCCGAAAATATTCGCATCAGTCAGTTGTAGACCATGCTCTTTTGAAAATACCTCTTTCATCGTGTAAAGAGGACTCGTACCTATATCGCCGTAAACGATGCCGACAGCAGCCAGTGTTAATGCGGCGAGACTGCTTTTAGTGTGTTGATTAGCCAATTGTGTACCTTGTTATTATTGGTGCATTGCACAATAGGTGATTCCGGACAGATTTTCAAGTCACTGCTGCAAAAAAAGGACACTTGACAAGGATCAAATTCAAGCGTTTTCCATCACCAATTATCGGATCCAAATAACGAAAAATTTTATACAACCAGCGGCAAATCCAGATAAAAGCTGGTTCCCACACCCAGATGGCTCTTGACAGTCAGGTTTCCATGCAAAATGGAGGTAGTAATGTTATAACAAATATTCAAACCCAAACCACTACCGCCCTGTCCCAGTTTTGTTGTAAAAAAGGGATCAAAAATGCGCTTCTGGTTTTCTTCCGGTATGCCGACACCGTCGTCACTGAATTCAATCAGCACGCGTTGACCGTCAAGTTGCGTCACATTGATATGCATATGTCCAGCCTGACGCTTTTCAAAGGCATGCAGGATGGAGTTTTCAACCAGGTTGGTAATCACCTGCCCTAAAGACCCAGGATAACTGTCCATATGTATGTTGTAGGGGACGTCCAGATCCATGCTGTGACCAGTCTGGGTAATGCGTATATTGAGGGTGGCAATGATGTCATGCAGAACCTGGCGCAGGTCAAAACTGCGTCTCTGCTCTGATGTGCGATCTACCGCTACCTGCTTGAAACTGCTCACCAGGGTCGCCGCACTGCTCAGGCCACGCATCAGTATCTCAGACGACGTTTTGACCTCTTCACAAAAATTACTGAGGTCCGACCGGCGCAAGGTTTGCCCAGCCAATTTGCTGATCAGATAACGACTGCCATCCTGCAAGGTACTGGCAACCAGGAGACAATTGCCAATGGGGGTGTTCAATTCATGTGCGACACCGGCAACCAGAGAACCCAGCGCAGCCAGTTTCTCTTGCGCCAGCAAATGCTCCTGGGTTTTTTGCAGACGCAAATAAGCATCGGCATTGCCTAGTGCGATGGCGCCATAGGCACACAGTGAACGGAATATCATCTTTTCACGCTCGCCATAGACAAACTGCTTTGAGGACTGTATGGTCATTGCCCCCAGCACCCGCTCACCAATGATCAAAGGCGCGAACAGCATGCTGTGCACCATTTCAGTTCCCGGTATCAAACCGGGTAATTCATCTTCGGCAGCAATGTCGATGGCGATCTCGCGTCCTTCTTTCACGCAGCGTACCGAGTTGGAGACAGTGCTCGACATACAGACCGTATCAGGCTCTATAGGCACACCATTTTCCACGCCAAAAGCCGAGGTCATGCTTTGCTGATCGTCATTCATGAGGTAAATGACAAAGGCAGTGACATGCAACAAGCTATGCACGTGGCGATTCAGTGCTTCAAAGACTGCGGCAGCGTCCAGACTGCCGGTAATCTCTTGCCCGATGGCACCAAGCTTTTCCAGCACGACACTGGTCTGTTGCAAAACTTCGGCGCGCTCGGCTTCTGCTGCAGCCAGTTGCCTCAAATGCTCACTCTCTGCCTTCATGCGCTCGGTCTGCTGACTCAATTGCATGGCATTGATGCGATTTGCCGCTTCTTGCTTATGAATTTTCTCGCGCGAGATAATGGCTTCGCAGCTATATTCATAAGCTTCGCTAAAGTTGCCGGTCTTGGCATGGGCATGGGCCAGCTCTTCATACAATTCACCGGGTACGGTAAAGCCGCTGATATGCGTGGCGATATCGAGTGCCAGGCCAAGATAATATAAAGTGGCACTGGCAGCCTGCATCTGGTCTGGCACAGGCAAAAAATGACGCGCATGCAAGGCAGCCAGTACGCGCAAAACCTCAATATGCCGATAACTGTCGGTACTGTGGCGCGCCAGTTCCAGTGCTTCCAGCGCCACCTTCTGAGCCTCCTGCGCCTGCCCCAGTTGTGACAGCGCTGCCGCATAACCACGGCGTGAACCTATACGAAAATCCAGGTGATTTTTGTCGTCCGCCCAGAACATCAGTTCCGTAAAACTCTTAAGTGCTGTGTCATAGTCCTGCCGGTCCAGCGACAAGTCACCTAAATAGCGCAAGGCCAGCAAATGGGCACGCGAACCGACGACATCATTCAGTATGGGGAAGGCGCTTTCCAGCATCTCTTTGGCCGCGTCGAGTCGTCCCAGGCGACGCAGGGTTTCTGACATCTGGACCAGGCAACTGGCAATGCTGTTCGGCCAGCCTGTCTCCCTGGCAAGATCCAGCCCTTCCTGCATCCAGCGCAATGCGGCCTGATGGTCGCGCATATTATTGAACGAGTCACCGATATTGCTGGCGACGCTGATCATTCGTCTCTTTTGCCCGTACTGGCGGGCAAATTCAAATACCTGAATACCACGCGCGGCAGACTGGGCGAAATCACTGGTCAGCGAGTAGGTATAAATCAGAAATTCATTAATATAGCTGGCAAGGAGAGGATCTTCCGTCTTTCGCTCAGGATGACGGCTTGCCCCCCAACGCTCCAGTGCCAATGGCAGGTTGCGCAACGCTGTCTGGTTGGCCAGCAGGGATTCTGCCACCAGCTCACGTACACCGTCCTCAGCCTGACGAGCGAGCAATATCGCCCTTTCCAGCTCGACTTCCACCAGTTGCATGTCACCCCTTTGCAAGGCGACACAGGCCAGCAAATAATAGGTGTCAGTTGCCAGCACGGCTGTGTAGCGCGTGGTCTCCAGTGTCGACAACTGCAGGCTTTTTTCAGCCAGTTGCTGGGCATGATCAAATTCACCAAACAACCAGGCCGCCTCTGCCCGGACCAGCAAGAGCCGGGCTTGCATCAGTTCTGTACTGGAATCCGCATTGACAGCGCCTGTGGAAGATTGTGACAATTCCAGTTGCAACTGCTGAGCAGCATCAACCAGTCTCAGCGCCCGGTTTGTATCTCGCTGACGCAAATGCCAGGCCAGTCTGACGGTCATTTGCAGCAATTCATACCCTTGCAAACAAGGCAGTTCGCATTCCCATTGTTTTACTTCGTCATCTGTAACGAACATTTCCATGGGATCAGTACTGGGTTTGAAATAGGAAAGAGAATCGGTTTAAGCCCTGCCACAGAAATAGTATCAGATACATGGGAAAATTGGGCTCATCCGTATCAAGGCACCAGCATTTGAACAATGTTAACAAAAAACAAGTGTTTGTGACGATCAAGACACCCAACCATGGTCGACATCATTCTTAATTGACAATAAATGGCAAATCCTGTGAACATGGGGAATGCAGGACGAATCCATTTTTTGCAACGGGCGGAGGACAATCACAGTTGATCTGCCCGGGTCAGGGTTTGACATCATATGCTGGCAAACCAGCTGCATGCGCAATACGTGGCCTGTTGTCTTCTACTACGGTCAGGGCTTCAACTTCCTGCATGCCAGCGAGAGAGCGTCGTGTCAGGGCATGGTATTGCGCCGTACCTTCAGCTTTCCAGGCAATTTCTTCATCGCGCAAAATGCGCACCACACGCGCAGGCGCTCCCATGACCAGGCTACGAGGGGGGATGGCAGAACCAGCTTTGATGAAGGACATGGCGGCAACTATTGATGACTCACCAATGACAGTATTATCCATGATGACCGCATTCATACCGACCAGTGCATTGCGGCCTACACGGCAGCCATGCAATACGGCGCCATGACCGATATGGCCGTTTTGCTCGACGATGGTTTCGCTATCAGGAAAGCCATGCATCACGCATGTGTCTTGCACATTTGCACCGCGCTCCAGTATTACACGGCCAAAATCCCCGCGCAGACTGGCAGACGGGCCAACATAACAATCCGGCCCGACTATCACATCACCAATCAGCGTAGCACTGGGATGTACATAGGCAGTGGGGTCTATGACCGGTATGACACCATCAATCGCATATACTTTCATATCTGGCCCCTATCACAACATATCTGATCACATTCAGCCGTGCTCAAACCCGCTCGATGATCAAGGCTATTCCCTGCCCCACGCCTATGCACATGGTACACAAGGCGTAACGACCATTGATGCGTTCCAGCTGGTTCAGGGCGGTGGTCACCAGGCGCGCACCGGAAGCACCCAAAGGATGGCCTATCGCAATTGCACCACCGTTCGGGTTCACCTGCAGGGCGTCATCAGCCAGGCCCAGGTCACGCATGACTGCCAGTCCCTGGGCTGCAAAGGCTTCATTGAGCTCAATAACGTCCATCTGCGCCAGACTGAGGCCAGTCTGTGCCAGCAACTTACGGGTTGCCGGCGCTGGGCCGAAACCCATAATACGCGGTGCCAGGCCAGCCGTGGCCATGCCGACAAAGCGGGCACGCGGCTTCAAGCCATGCTGTACGAGCGCAGCATCAGATGCCAGCAACAAGGCACAGGAACCATCATTGACGCCGGATGCATTACCTGCCGTAACCGTGCCATCAGGTCTGACCACTCCCTTCAGGCGCGCCAGCATGGCGATATCTGTATCAGGTCGCGGATGCTCATCGGTTGTAAACAACAGATTGTCACCTTTTTTTTGCTCAATGCTGACGGGTAGGATTTCTTTGTCGAAAAAACCTGCTGCGTGGGCTGCCGCCCAGCGTTGCTGACTGCGCAGGGCAAAGGCGTCCTGATCGGCACGTGATACACCAAATTGTTCTGCAACGTTCTCTGCTGTTTCGGGCATGGAATCTATGCCATACCTGCTCTTCATGACGGCATTCACAAAGCGCCAGCCTATGGTGGTGTCTTCTATCCTGGCCGTTCGTGAAAAGGCACTGTCGGCCTTAGCCATGACAAAGGGGGCGCGCGTCATGCTTTCAACACCACCGGCAATGACCAGCGATGCCTCACCTGATTTGATGGCACGCCCTGCTATGCCAACTGCATCAAGGCTGGAACCACACAGGCGATTAATTGTATTCGCCGGCACTTCAACCGGCAAACCGGCCAGCAAAGCTGCCATGCGCCCTACATTGCGATTGTCTTCGCCGGCCTGATTAGCGCACCCATAGTGCACGTCATCGAGCAGGCTCCAATCCACACCGGAATTACGTTCCATCAGTGCCTTGATAGGCAAGGCTGCCAGATCATCTGCGCGCAGGCTGGCCATGGCGCCGCCATAGCGGGCAAAAGGGGTTCTGATTGCGTCGCAAATCCATGCGTTCATGTGTCGTCCTTGTTTTTTTTAATGTAGTTTTACTGTAAGCACGCCCACATGCACAGAATAGTCAGGTCTTGGGACGCTTATCGACAACACGCCTGGCCTTACCCACCATCGTCCGCTCTATGCTGTTGGCAGCCAGTATGTTGACATGACAACTGACACCAATAAAGGTTTTTATGTGATGTGTCAGTTGTTGATTCAAATTAGCCACATCCTGTTCAGATATGTTCCCTGAGATTTCCGGGCGTAATTCGGCCATTATATCGAGTTTGTCGAGATGCCCGTCCCGGCTCACGATCAGTTGATATTGGGGTGCAAGTTGCGGATGTTTGAGTATCAGCTCTTCAACCTGACTGGGAAAGAGATTGACGCCACGTATGATCAGCATGTCATCAGAGCGTCCGGTGATTTTACCCATGCGACGCATCGCCCGTGAAGTCGGCGGCAGCAAGCGCGTGAGGTCGCGCGTACGATAGCGTATGACAGGAAAAGCTTCTTTGCTCAGCGAAGTGAAAACCAACTCACCTTCTTCGCCATCAGGCAAAACTTCACCCGTATCAGGGTTGATGATCTCCGGATAGAAGTGATCTTCCCATATCACCGGCCCGTCCTTGCTTTCTATGCATTCACTGGCAACGCCCGGCCCCATGACTTCAGACAGGCCGTAAATGTCGACAGCATCAATACCGGCTCGGGTTTCGATTTCTGTACGCATGGCTTCCGTCCATGGCTCTGCACCAAAGATGCCTATCCTCAGTGATGTGTCTGCCGCAGCAATACCCTGACGCGTCATTTCTTCAACAATATTGAGCATATAGGAAGGCGTTACCATGATGATATCAGGCTTAAAATCCTGTATCAGTTGCACCTGCTTTTCAGTCTGCCCGCCAGACATGGGTATCACGGTGCATCCCAGGCGTTCTGCGCCGTAGTGAGCGCCAAGGCCACCGGTAAACAGGCCATAGCCGTAAGAAACCTGGACAATATCACCAGCCCGCCCACCGGCAGCACGGATTGAACGCGCCACCAGGTCCGCCCAGTTGCTTATGTCTTTTTGCGTATAACCGACGACTGTGGGTTTGCCAGTCGTCCCGCTTGACGCATGCACACGTACGACTTGTTCGCGCGGCACGGCAAACATGCCAAACGGATAATTGTCACGCAATTCCTTCTTGCCCGTGAAGGGGAATTTTGCCAGGTCAGCCAGACTCTTCAAATCATCGGGATGAACACCGGCAGCATCAAAACTGGCGCGATAGTGTGGCACATGTTGATAAACATGATTGAGCGTCCATTTCAGGCGCTGCAATTGCAGGGCCTGCAATTCATCCTTGCTTGCTGTTTCTATTGCATCCAGACCTGCTGCAGTTTTTCTGTCTGTATTGTCTGACATTCCTGGTCTCCTGCCGGTTTTAATCTAAAGGTCGATCGCCTGCCCTGGTCCTCTACTTTACTCTGTTGCAGCCTGTTGCAATATCAGTCCTGGTACTACCTCACCGTTAAGTTGATGTGATTTACCACGAAATAATGCTATCACCTGCCCATTTTGATTGGTCAGACGCGCATCGTAGATACCGGTACGCCCCGTCAATGATTGCTCTGTCGCGGTGGCCGTGATCACATCCCCTTCGCGCCCTGGCGCCAGGAAGTCTATACTGCAGCCGGCGGCAACGGTAACCTTGTTGCGGCTATTGCAGGCAAAGGCAAATGCGCTGTCGGCCAGGGTAAACAAATAGCCCCCATGGCAAGTCTGGTGGCCATTGAGCATGAATGGCCCGACGCACATGCTCAGCGTCGCCCTGCCCTCAGCCACAGACAGTATCTGCATATCCAGTCCACGGCTGGCAGCATCACTGGCGAACATCGCGGCCGCTGTCATTTCAGCCATCTGCTGACTGTCTTTTGCCACCTTCTGTGTGGAATTCATGCTCTTATTTCCCGAGGAATTGTGGCGCACGTTTTTCCATGAAGGCAGCAACACCTTCACGATAATCATGGCTTTGCCCCAATTCGCGCATCATGGCGGTTTCCAGCGCCAACTGTTGCTCCAGGCTGTTTTGCGAACTGGCATAGATGGCCTGCTTGGTCAAAGCCAGCCCCATGGTTGGCGCCGAGGCAAAATGCCTGGCCAGGTTCATGGTCTCCTCCTGCAATTGCAGGTCATCGACGCATTTCCAGATCAACCCCCATTGCTCAGCCTGTTCTGCCGTGATTTTTGCTCCGAGCATGGCTGCGCCCATGGCACGTGCTGTTCCCAGGGCGCGTGGCAGGAAGTAGGTGCCACCTGTATCGGGTATCAGACCCAGCTTGCAAAACACTTCAACAAAACTGGCTGAACGAGCAGCCAGTACAATGTCACAAGCCAGAGGCAAGTTTGCCCCGGCACCGGCAGCAACACCGTTGACGGCGCATATCACGGGTATGGGCAGATTGCGCAGAGCCAGTACCAGTGGTGAATAGTACTTTTCAACCGAAGCGCCCAGGTCAGGGGCTTCACCTTCAGCTGAGACGGCACGATCAGACAAATCCTGGCCGGCACAAAAACCACGACCGGCACCGGTCAACACCATCACGCGCACGCTATCATCAGCACGTATGGCAGCCAACGCGGCTTGAATCTCCAGATGCATGGCAACGGTGAAACTATTGAGCTTGTCCGGACGATTCAGGGTCAGATGGGCAATGCCATCCCTGATGTCAAACAGAATATTGGCATAAGTCATTCAATTCTCACTATCAAAATCAAGGGTCAAGGTATCACTGACAGGAAAGCTTTGGCATGTCAGTACAAATCCGCGTGCTATTTCATAGTCTTCAAGCGCGTAATTCCTGTCCATATCAACCTTGCCTTCAATGATCTTGCAGCGGCATGTGGAACAAACGCCACCCTTACAAGAATAACGCATGTCATGGCCAAGCTTCAATGCAGCATCGAGCACTGACTCCCTGTCTTTTTCCATCTCGAAGTGAGTGTGATGACCATCCATGATCACCGTTACGGCACAACTGGCTTTGCCCGGCAAAGGCTTGGCACTGGCAACATGCTTATGCGCTGGTATGCTGGCGGCAAATAGCTCGACTTTGATCTTGTCCCTGGACATGCCATTTTTTTGCAACGAAGCACTGACTGCGTGCATCATGTCTTCCGGTCCACAGATAAAGGCAGCATCAAAGTCAGAAACAGCGATCCATTTATCAAACAGGTCATTACATTTATCTTCAGTAATGCGGCCATTGAACAAGGCGATATCCTGCTGCTCACGGCTCATGATGTAGATCAGGTTCAATCGTTGCAAGAAGCTGTCTTTGAGTGCAGCCAGTTCTTCCTTGAACATGACAGCAGAAGAGGCGCGGTTGCCATAGACCAGGGTAAACCGACTATGCGGCTCGCTCAATAAGGTGGTCTTGATGATGGACAAAATTGGTGTAATGCCGCTACCGGCGGTAAACGCGAGGTAATGATGTTTCTGCTCCGCGGCCAGCGGCAAGTTGAAATGCCCCATGGGAGGCATGACATCAATACTCATGCCCGCACTTAGCCCTTCATGTACCCAGTTGGAAAATACTCCTCCCTGCACGCGCTTGACTGCCACACGCAATTGCGCATCCTGTACTGCCGCACAAATCGAATAAGAACGCCTGACATCCTGCCCGTCTATCTGCGCCCGCAGAGTCAGATGCTGCCCTTCTTTATACAAAAACTGTGGCCTCAAATCAGCAGGAACTGAAAAACTGAGCACCAGTGCATCACGAGTCTCGGGCCGGATATCGCTGACGGTCAGTGGATAAAACTTGCTCATGCGTTTATTCTCCAGGCGGATTATTTATATTCTTAATGCGAAATTCTTAATGCGGCTTGAAATAGTCAAACGGTTCCAGACAAGAGCGGCATTTATATAGCGCCTTGCAGGACGTGGAACCAAACTGGCTGACCAGTTGCGTCTGATCTGAACCGCATTGCGGGCACACAATGGCAATATCGTCCTGCCTGGGCCGCAGAATAGCGCTGATATCGATGACCTGCT
This sequence comes from Undibacterium paludis, assembly GCF_022568815.1. Classification (GTDB taxonomy): domain Bacteria; phylum Pseudomonadota; class Gammaproteobacteria; order Burkholderiales; family Burkholderiaceae_D; genus Undibacterium. The sequence goes on from NZ_JAKZHX010000003.1 coordinate 369,319, forward strand.
GTTGCGGAGGGGCGATACCGTAGTCACGGAGTTTCCGCTTGCCCTCCGCTGTCATCCAGTCGGTGCTCCAGGCTGGCGACAACTGGTAAATGACGTGGACAGCGTGCAGGCCATGCGTCCGCAATTGCGCACGGATTTCCTGCTCGATGACGTCCATTGCCGGGCACCCGGAATAGGTAGGCGTAATCGTGATCGCACATTGCGCTTGTTTACCCTGCTTGGGTGTCAGCAGTTCCACTTTTCGGACTATTCCCAGGTCCGTCACCGATATGACAGGTATCTCAGGATCATTGACCTCACCCAGCCACTGCCAGATTTGTTCAGGAGTAGCAGCAATCTCATCAGACAAACTTACCATTGCGCCCCCGGGTAGGCACGCTGCAAAAACTGCATCTCGGCCAGAAGATATCCCATATGTTCTGTATGCACTCCCTGTTTGCCACCTTTGTGCATCCAGCTATTGGCATCGGGCAAACGCAAGGTAGCATCAGCCGCAACGCTTGCCACATGCGCCACCCATGCCTGCCTGATCATAGCCAGATCAGGCGCAATACCCGCACCATGCATGGCCAGGTCAAGCTCATCAGCAACCGACATTTCACCTGTAAAACGCCAGAGCTCATCGAGTGCAGCCTGCATCAGTTGATGACTCAAGTCGCTACCATCGCCAAGACGGACCAGCAGGTCGCTGCTGCGGCGCAGATGGTACGTGACCTCTTTCAATGATTTGGCAGCAATAGCTGCAATGCGCTCATCACCGGAAGCGCACAAGGCTTGCAGATAGTGGTAATGCCATGCATCAAACAGAAACTGCCGTGTCATGGTGTCTGCATAGTTGCCGTTTGGTTGTTCCAGCAGCAGAAAATTATGAAACTGGTGAGCATCACGCAAAAAAGCCAGGTCATCTTCAGTACGCCCCTTGCCCTCAAGTTCAGCGGCATAGGCATACCACAACCTGGCCTGGCCTATCAGGTCCAGGGCCACATTGGTCAGGGCCATATCCTCTTCCAAAGCAGGGCCCTTGCCACACCATTGCGACAGGCGCTGACTCAGGATCAGCGCATTGTCTGCCAAACGTAAAACATAATTGAACTTATCATCTGACATGTCAATTCTCCGTACAGAAATTGGGTAAGCAGCGGGACATTATTCAGAGATTCTTGACTTCTTCCGGCATGGGGAAAAAAGTCGGATGACGGTACACCTTGCTGTCTGAAGGTTCAAACAAAGCCTCCTTGTCACCAGGACTGCTGGCAAAAATGTCACCGGCGCGTGCCACCCAGATGCTTACACCTTCATTACGACGGGTATACACATCACGTGCATGATTGATCGCCATTTCGGCATCAGGTGCGTGCAAGCTACCGACGTGCTTGTGCGCCAGACCATGCTGACTGCGGATGAAAACTTCCCATAATGGCCATTCTTTACTCATGATTTCTCTCCACTATTTTTTGCATCTCATGCCCGGACAGGTTGTTTTTTCTGCTCATGCTTGTCTGCATGTGCCTGCAGAGCATCGCGAAACCAGGCGCCATCTTCATAAGCCTTGACGCGTGTGCGCAGACGTTCACGATTACAAGGCCCATTCCCCTTCAGGACTTGATAAAACTCGTCCCAATCAATTTCGCCAAAATCGTAATGACCACGCTCTTCATTCCACTTGATTGCAGGGTCAGGTAATTCCAGTCCAAGATATTCAATTTGCGGCACAGTCTGATCGACCATGCGCTGACGCAATTCATCATTGGAAAATAATTTGATGCGCCATTGCGCCGATTGTGCGCTATTGACTGAAGCAGCATCCGAGGGGCCAAACATCATCAGCGCTGGCCACCAGTAGCGATTCAAGGCATCCTGGGCCATGGCTTTTTGCTCTGCCGTACCGCGGCAAAGCGTCATCATGATGTCGTAACCCTGACGTGCATGGAAAGACTCCTCCTTGCAGACACGTATCATGGCGCGCGCATAAGGGCCGTAAGAGCAACGACACAGGGGAATCTGGTTGATGATGGCAGAGCCGTCAACCAGCCAGCCGATTGCCCCCATATCTGCCCAGCTCAGTGTCGGGTAATTGAAAATACTCGAATACTTTGCTTTGCCGCTGTGCAAATCGGCCAATAAGCTGTCGCGCGACACACCCAGGGTTTCTGCTGCGCTGTAAAGATAAAGTCCATGACCTGCCTCATCCTGGATTTTTGCCAACAAGATGGATTTACGTTTCAGGGTGGGCGCACGTGTTACCCAGTTGCCTTCAGGCAATTGGCCAACGATCTCTGAATGCGCATGTTGGGAAATCTGCCTGATCAGGGTTTTCCTGTAAGCATCCGGCATCCAGTCCTTGGCTTCAATCTTGACACCGGCATCTATCCTTTCCTGGAAAATGCGCTCTGCTTCAGTCAACTCCTCTGTCGTCTTAATCCGGGTCAGTCCGGTTTCTACCAACTGTGCGTACATGAGAAAACTCCTTCGTCCCTGATCATAGGGAATGGAATACTGGTTTGCGATTGATCTGCATCAATAAATAATATGATACAGTTTTTTATAAAACAAAACATATTTTGTATCATTTTAATTTCAAACCAGGCTTTTTATCCCGCGACACATTCACCATAGGTAAAATCTGTCTAACTAGAATATGAGCCAATAATCTCACCGCATGCCAACTGCCTTAAAAATTCAGGAATGGATAGACCAGCAACTGAAAAGTGACCCGCCAAGGGCGAAATCCCTGGTCATGACAGTTTTTGGCGATGCCATCGCCCCACATGGAGGCAGTATCTGGTTAGGTAGCCTGATCTCACTCATGGGCCACTTTGAGATCAGCGACAGACTGGTACGCACCAGTGTTTTCAGGCTGGCAGAAGAAGGCTGGCTGGAAGCCAGACGTGATGGCCGACGCAGCAGCTATCAACTGGCAGAGTCCAGCTATGCCCGCCTCCAGCATGCCTACAAGCGTGTCTACGCATCGCAAAATACTGACTGGGATCAACATTGGACCCTGTTGATCATGAATAGTGACGACAATGTTGCGGGCAATAGAGCCAGTTTAAAGAAAGAATTATCCTGGGCAGGTTTTCGCATGATCAATACCGGCATCTTTGCACATCCGCAGGCAGACATGACGGTACTGGAAGATATCCTGAAACGTAATGGTCTGACAGATCAATTAATAATTTGCAATGCCACTGACAATGAAAAAATCCAGGGACGTCCACTTTCATCATTGATTGCCACACATTGGCAACTCGATGAAGTCAATGCCAGTTATCAGCATTTTATAGCGACATTTTCGCCACTGTCGGCTTTGCTTGACAGGTATGAACTGGCTGAGCAAGCTGCTTTTACCATACGCAGTTTATTGATACACAGCTTTCGCCGTGCGCAATTGCATGATCCGCATTTACCTCTCAGCTTGAGGCCCGATGACTGGATGGGAGAGCAGGCTTACCTGCTCTGCCGCCAGCTTTACCAGACTTGCATGGTGCCAGCGGAAGAATTACTTAAAACGGCGCTAGACCAGAACTACAGGTCTGAAGCCTGGCTGCATTTGCGCAAGAGGTTTGAAATCGCCGCTTGAAAGTCGCCATTCGACAAGCAGCAAAACTTACTTGGCAACATCGGGTAATAGGGGTTTTATTTCGCGTGTGCCATCCCATTCCAGCCAATCTGCACCAAACAATTCCACTGGATGTGCTGTCCTGTCTGCTCCATTACCACATATAAGTTTATCGGCCGCACAATACTTGTCGCAACCCCAGCATATACGCTCGGGATTTTTAGGAAGAATAGGAAATTTTTTTGTCATGTGGGCCACAACGCATCTGCATCACAGATTATGCAGCAGAGCTCATGGTTTGAGTTTTATAACTTCAGGAAACCTGCTTCAGATCAAAACAGTTGATGGCTGCAGGTTGTTAGCGATCAGATTATTGATGTTAGTGTCGGCACACCATGCCCCATTTCACATGAACGGCATCACGCTTTCCAAGCGTGTATTCCTGGCACATGCCAGACCTTCGACAGGCAGACATATAGCCTGAAGGAAATCACCCATAAACCACCTGATTGCAAAAGAGTGCGGGGTTGCGAAGCAGGCTGGCACGGGAGGATCACGATTCACGACCATGGTTGAACGATGAAACAGTGGGGGTACAGTGAGGATAGCCCTGATCGAGACGAGAGAGCAGAAGGCCAGTCGCGTGATCGTTGCGAGGAGGGTGAATTGGTGAATTGGTTGTTGGAGCTATTGAAATTTTA
>NZ_JAKZHX010000030.1 GCF_022568815.1 Undibacterium paludis
GTCTGGAAAAATGCAATTTTAAACTTACCTGCCTCTTCAAAATCTCATCCATCTTATTTGAATTAATGTGGGTTTCAACGCATACCATGCGTCGCTGCGCCCATTTGCAAAAGTATTTTCAAATTAGACCTGAAATAGTCAATTGACTTATCAAAGTCGATTGAACATCATCATTTTAGTCACTCGCCGATTTTTGATATCACTCCATCTATCTTTGAGAATTCTCGAACAAACTTCCTTCCAGTCCAACGTCGATTCTGGTTTATCTGCAAGGCTTCGAAGTAAGCCGAAGAATTAATTGCACATCATTTAGACTTGCTAGTACCAAAAATAAACGTGGGCACTTGCTATTGTGCCTAGACGCTCTCCGACTCTCGCACAGTAAATGGTCTTCACCATTATGCGAAGAATGGTGACTTCCCAAGCGGAACTATTAAGTTATACATGTGGAAATCTTTACATATTATAACTTGCCTGATATCCTTGCTCGTGCAACGGCGAGATGACTGGTCTTAAAGTTATTCTGTGGGATAGATTTCGAACCCGTTCGTGAGGCCTCACTTTCTCCATCTCGCTGTTGCATTCACTATGACTAAGACAAAACTGGTAGACCTAAAAACTCTAGAGCATGTTGCTCAAGCCTGCGGCGTTAGTGCTGAGTTCATCGTACAATACGCAAACGACCAACGACAAAGAGACTACTATTTCCGAATCAAGATACCTAAACGCGGTAAGAATCGGAACCGTCAATTTCGCATAGTTTTCCAAGCAAAGGAGTATCAGCTCGCCAGTCTTCATCGCTCCGTTGCAATGATAATTGCGAACAGTGTGCAATTTGGCGAACAAGTGCAGGGATTTCGAAAGAAACGCTCCTCAAGAAGCAACGCCCAGCAACATCTGGCCAAAGCTGTAATTTTGCACGCTGATATCAAGAGTTTTTTCGACTCGATTACGACAGAACAAGTGCACGTTGCATTTGTTTCTCAAGGGGTATCCAACGAAATTGCCCAACTTCTGGCAAAGGCATGCACCATTGAAGGATTGCTACGCCAAGGAACAAGGTGTAGCCCAATTTTGGCAAACCTTGTCTGCGCCGGGCTTGATAATAAACTATTAGCGCTGGCTCATTCATGCCACTCTGTGTTCACGCGATACGCAGATGACCTAACTTTTTCTGGAGATCAAGTCCCTTCTTCTGCGGCTGTAAAAACAATCGTAGAATCAGAAGGTTTTACGCTCAGAGATGATAAATGCAAGCTGCAACGTCAAGGGCGTTGTCAGTATGTAACTGGACTCACTGTGAGCGATGGCAATATGCCACGACTACCAAGGCGATTAAAAAGCAGACTTCGCCTCATTTTTCACTATATCGAAAAAAATGGGCTCACCGAGCATTGGCAGAAGACAGGGCAAAAGAATGGTAGAAGAAAAGAACAATGGCTTGATGGCATGTTGCAATATGCTGCTTCTATCGAGCCAGACTTGGCTAATAAATGGCAAGACATTTTAACTACCGCAAAAGTCCAAAAGGCAGCAACGGCAAGACAGAAATATTTTGTCGACTGCGGTATTGACGACATCGATTAAGGCAACGGATTCTTATCCCTCGTATGACAGGCGCCAGTTGCCACATTCTCGGCAAATCGGATACGAGTGCGTAAATGCTGAAACACTTTTGCATTTTCTGAATCTGTGAAATTTGTCAGATATTTGCTACTTACTTGAGCCGTGAACTGAGCAAGCTCCACAAGAACATGGTATTTTTTCCGACCTTGCTCCGGCAGTGTTATATCTCGATGATACTTAGTTTTAACTTCCTCAATCGCGGATTTTAAGTAGACCTCAAAATCACCAACTTTACAGTGATACTGCACTACCTTCTCATTGCGTTTACTAAGCCTGTGAACTAGCGGAGACACCAATAATTTTGAAGCACGGTCCTGTTCAGACATCCTGTTAAACATCTTCCTATCACAATAATACAAATACGCTGAGAAAGAGATAGTCGCAATTCTTTTCAATGCAGCATCCCTCGTTCCAGAATCAGATAACAACATTCCTAATGACGCGTTCTGCGATAGTAATTTCGCCTTTGCATCGACCATGGGATCAGCTTGAATATCTTTTGACAGGCCTTGCAACTGTTGGCACAGTTGTTCAGGGACATCAGTCACAATGCAAACAACTGTACAAATTGACGCAATATCATCTGGTCCATCTCCAAACATCGCAAAAGCCAAATGAGTATCAGTATCGCCACGCTCGCTAGGTAAGTTTGCATCCATTGAGTCAGAACGAATCTCTAGCTTCCTCAACATATTTAGGCTCTCTGAACGAGCAGTATTAAACTGCTCTAGAAAGCTTAACAAAGACTTGTGGATATGAGCACTTCTATCCTTAGGCTTACAGATATTTAGATGATGCGCTTCGATAGGCACTCCAACCTCTCCAGAGAGATTGGGCTCTGAACTAGTGGGGTTTACAATCGTCACGCCAGGAAGAAGCCTTCCAACAAGTGGCAAACGCATTGGTTGGGTTTCCACAAAAGTTTTTGTCTTGATTCCGTAATCACTCACCAGTTTTCGGAATTCGATATTTAATATTCCCAACGCTCCGTCGTGCAAACCAAGATTTCGCATCTGAGGATTCGGGCGTGCCAAGTAGAAACAAGAAACGATAGAAGCCCAAATGGAACCAAAGTGAGGTGTACCAATAAAGACCACGCCTTTAATTTTCTGAGCCAAATTAACATACCGCGGCACGCCTAGAGAAAAAGCCGATTTAATTGCCGTTTTAATAACCAGCCCACCAAGACTATGCCCGACTAAAACTATCTGCTCATCTCCATTAAAGGCCTGGTCACTGCAAAGAGTATCCAACAAAGCGGATCCGAGATTAGACAGAGACATTGCATCACCGAACCAGCGGGTCTTCGAGGCAGCATAGCCAGCAAGCCAAACGGGGCACCCAGTAGCCTCGCCAATCCATTTTGGCCATAGAGTTTCGTTGTCTTTTTTATTCGACATCCATGTATGAAGATAGTGACCATCCAACCCATGGACAAAAACAATTCTAGTTTTACCAGTGTCGTCGGTCGGGGCGTATGCTTTGATTAATTTAGTCATGTTTTTAGTTATCCAAACTAGACCCCCACTTTATCAAAATTTCAAGATTTCCCCAAACAAAGATGAGATTTTTCTCATTCTTGTATCGAATAAATCTCTCTGACCTCCTCCCGCTAGAAAGTTGAGCCGTTACGCCTTGATTTTAGAAAATCTCAACCTATGACTAATCCTCGTTCAAAAATTTCTATCACAATAACAAGTTTTTGCAGAAGGAATTTTGCCGGACAAAATTGTGTAGAAATTATCTAAAACCGCATGTTCCCGTGGCTAGTGAAGTGGGTGGCATTCCTTCGCCCCTACCCCACCACATAAACCGCCGACACCCTAGTCCCCACCACCAGCAAAAAATGCGTGACCGCACAGGCACTCAGTATCCAGGCCAGCGGCAAATCGCCTACCAGTGCGCCTGACAAGACCAGGCTCACTGGCATCAGCAGTTTGAAAATGGAACCGGTCAGGCCGGATATACGGCCTATGTAGCGGCTGTCTGTGCTCTCCTGGCGATAGCCCCAGACGCAGACATTGCCGATGACGGTGCAAAAGCTGTTGATGCCCAATGCCAGCAGCAGCAAGGGTATGCTGTTGCCCCAGGCCAGCAGGAGCATGGAACAGGCTTCGACGCCTAGTTCCAGCGCAAGCAGGCGGCCCAGACCAAAGCGCTGGCGCAGGCGGCTGGCGACCAGGCCACCGATAACACCACCTATGCCTGCCACGCCATACATCAGCCCCACCTGGGCTGCCCCCAGTTGCAACTGGTCACGGGCGCGGAACAGAAAGAGCACATCCACCACACCCGCGCTGCCATTGATGATGACCACCAGCCAGGCCAGGTGCCACAGCGGTTTGTTGGCGATAAGCACGCGCCAGCCATCGCGCCATTCATTCCAGTAGCTGTCGGCATCCGGCTTGCGCACTGGCAGTTGCAAATCCCTAAGCAACCAGGCGGCCAGCAGCATGGCCATCATGGGCAGCCACAGACCCAGGTCCATGCGTATGGAGATTACCGCACCAGCCAGTGCCGGGCCAAGGATACTGAAGACCTGGCTTAGCACTGTCAGTTGCCCGGTAGCAGGCAGCAGCAATTGTTCTGGCAGCATTTCCTTCAACATACCCATGCGGCAGATCGCATACACATAATGCAAAGTCATGAGCATGAAAGCGGTGATAAAGAAAAAAGACAATGCCCGCGCACCATTCTCCAATAGCACCGCCTGCATGCCGGTCAGCACAACAATGCCGATGATGGCAAAACGCGCCCAGCGGCCACGGTCTATGCGGTCTACCCAAACGCCAATGAACATTGCAAGTAACAAATTAGGCAGCAGCTCAACCGCTCGCATGCCCGTCATGACTCCGGCGGAATGCGTTAGCTGATAGAGGATCAAGGGCATGGCGAGCTGGTAAATCTGTGTACCGAGTGAAAAACTGATGGTGGATGCATACAGGCGGCGAAATCCGTCATGTTGCCAAAGTGAGGAAGTGGACATGGTTATACAAAAAGCGGTTTAGACAGTGCCGCTAGCGTATACCAAAGGCGGAAACACAAAAACGGATAGAATCTGGTATTTCTTTCCTCCTTTTTATCCCGCAACGATGCGCCTGCTCGATCACTTCCAGCGCCTGGCCGATTGGTACCCCAGCGCCAGCACACCCGACCTGGCGCAGATCGCTGCTGCCCTGTGCTGCAGCGAACGCAATACCCGCCTGCTACTGAGGCGCATGCAGGAGCAGGGCTGGATAGACTGGCAGCCGGGCAACGGGCGCGGCCACCGTTCCAGTCTGACCTTGTTGCAGGACCATGAAAACCTGCGTCTGCAAAGGCTGCATCACCTGCTGGCTGATGGCAAGCTGGAAGCCGCCTTCGATGGCCTACCCAGTGCCGGGCGTGAACGCCTGAAGCAATCGCTGCCCGGCTACCTCGGCAGTTGCCGGGCAGGCAGTTTGCGCATGCCTTTTTACCGCCCCCTGCATGCGCTCGATGCCATCCACATCAACCGCCGCACCGAGCAGCACATCATCATGCAGATCTGCGCTGGCCTGACGGAATATGACCGCGCCAGCGAACAGGTCATCCCGGCACTGGCGCACAGATGGGATGCCTCTGCCGATGGCAGGTGCTGGGAATTTACCCTGCGCCCCGGCCTGCACTTCCATGATGGCCGCCCCGTGCGTGCCGAAGACGTGGTCTATACCCTGCAACGCGCCCGCGATACCAATGGCCCCTACCGCGCCATGTTCGCTCACCTGGCCAGCATCACCGGCACAGAACGTAGCGTGAAACTGCAACTCAACAAGCCCGATCATTTGCTGCTGCACCTGCTGGCCCATCATGCCGCCATGATTGTGCCCACGGATGATGACAAGCGTACAGATTTTACTACGCTGCCCATTGGTGCCGGGCCATTCAGGCTCATACGTAATAATGAACACAGGGCGACGCTGGCAGCTTTTGATGGCTACTTCCGCGAACGAGCGCTGCTCGATGAAATTGATTTATGGGTCGTGCCACATGGCAGCCCCTTGCCTGAAGTTGACCTGCACCTGGCACACGCCTCGCCTGATCAAGTGCCGGCACCCGACGATAGCTGGTCAAGAATACGTGCCCTTGAACAAGGTTGTGACCTGGTGATGCTGAACCCGGCACGCGCAGAATTTTCTACGCCTGCCGCACGTCTTGCAATTGGCAACTGGCTTCGTCCCGCTGCCGCTGAACTGGCTGCAAGAGAAACCCGCCCCATGGCTTTTGGCATGCTGCCGCAATGGAATCATTTACCTGAAAAAAAGACGATAAAAGCACCCGCCCTGCCTGCCCATCTCGAGGTGGTGACTTATGAACTCGATAGCCACATCGCCCTCACCCATTGCGTGGCAGCCAGATTGCGCGAGGCCGGGGCCGATGTCAGCATCCACATCCTGCCCTTCCCTGAATTTGGCCCCTACGGCTGGCGGGATTGGGCGGACGTAGTGATTGCCGGAGACGTGCTCGACAATGACATGGAGTTTGGCCTGTATAGCTGGCTGGCCGGAGAATCACTGGTCAAGCAGATGATGGATACAGCAGAACGTAACTGGCTGGCAAAAACCAGTACAAAAATCGCCGCAGAAGCAGACGCGACCAAGCGCGCAGCCCTCATCGAAGCCTGTTTCGCCCGCATGGTAAAACAAGCCTGGATACTACCCATGCGCCACACCCGCCACGGCATAGACTACGGCCCGCAACTGGGCGGTGTGACCCTGGCCCGCTGCGGCTGGATGGATTTTCGCAAACTGTGGTTGCGACCTGGAAGTAACCAGAACTCTTTTCATCAATAGGGTGGGCTGCGTTCTACTTGCTGTCATTTTGCAAGACGATCATCGAATACAGTTCCTTGTACTCCTCTGCGGAAATGCCAAGTTCATATTGCCCCACTATAACCAGGTTCTTCATCAGCTTAAACGTAGAAATACTACCGTCGGTATTTCTGATGGTCAAAATGGCGTCTACAAAATATGGCGCAACTACGGGTTGCCAACCCCAGCGATGGCTTTGCAACCATTGGGACAACTTGTCCAGTTGTTCAGGTTTGATATCCTGAGGGAGGCCCACCAGTTTATCGGTTTTTAAATAGGTAAGACTTGCCGACTTCATTGGTGGCGTTTTTACGTAGCACCCGCTCAACATGGTGCAAAGCATGGTAGCAATGATGAAGTGAAAAAAATTGCCCATTTTGATGAATATCCAAAAGAGTAAAATAAAAAAATATTACAATGACTTTAACTTATATTGCTTGAGTCGTAACGCTGCGATGGTCTGCCAGCACCGGATTTGACGCATCGTGCTGACCATCAGTTTCAACAGAGAACGCTCTGCCATTGAGTATTGCAGTTGCACGTGGCATGTCGAGTGCACCTACCCAACGGGCAATCGCCATGGTACCAACCGCATTGCCAATGGTATTGGTGAGTGCTCTTGCTTCTGACATGAAGCGATCTACGCCGAGCAGCAATACCATGCCTTCCACCGGGATAGTACCGAGTGATGCCAACGTGGCCGCGAGCGTGATAAAGCCAGAACCAGATACACCGGCAGATCCTTTGGAAGTCAACATCAGCACTCCCATCACGGTTAGCTGGTCGGACAATGTGAGGGGTGTGTTTGTCGCCTGGGCAATAAAGATTGCTGCCATGGTGTAGTAGATACATTGGCCATCCGGATTGAAGGTTAGCCCGGAAGGGACAACCAGGCCAACAACAGGTTTTGAGCAACCGATGTTTTCCAGTTTGCTGATCAGTTGTGGCAGTACGGACTCCGAGGAACTTGTGCCAAGTACGGTAAGGATCTCCTCCTTCAAATAGATCAGAAACTTCCACAGGCTGAAGCCACATATTTTTGCAACCATATTCAGTACGACGAAGATAAACAACAGGCAGGTCCCATACATGGCACCCATGAGTTTGGCGAGTGAGATGATTGATCCAAATCCATATTTGCCAACAGTAAAAGCGATTGCGCCAAAAGCCGCAATGGGTGCAAGACGCATGACAACGGCAACTACACGAAACATTGCATGTGAAAAAACGTCAAGAAATGAAACGACTGGTGCTGAACGCTTGCCCATATGTGCCAGCGCTGCTCCCAAGAGGATGGAAAAAACAAGAATTTGCAATACTTCATTTTTAGCGAAGGCATCAATAACACTGGCAGGTATCAGGTTCAGCACGAAGTCCATGAAAGTATCGTGTTTGACTGCCGAGGTATATCCCGAGATACTTTTCGTATCCAGGGCCTTTGGATCTATGTTCATGCCATTGCCAGGGCCAATAAAGTTAACCATCAGCAGACCAAGACCAAGTGCAAAGGTTGACATGACTTCGAAATACAGTAACGCCCTTGTGCCAACGCGCCCGAGCTCTTTCATGCTTTCCATTTTGGCGATGCCTAAAACGACCGTCGCGAAAATCACTGGTGCGAACACCATCTTGATGAGCTTGATAAAAATATCACCCAAAGGCTTGAGTTTGGCTCCCAGCCCCGGGTCGTATAGACCAAGCAACGCGCCGGCAATTACTGCAAGCAGCACCTGGATGTAAAGTGTTCCCAAAAACTTCTTTATGCGTAGCATGGCATTGTCTCCTTTCGTTTGACTGCTCATCAAGACAGTCATTGCACAACTCTGTGGTTGCTGGAACCAGTCTTCTTATCATTACGCGAGACTGATCCCTTGTTTTTGTAAGCGTACTTTCCTGATATCGGCTATTTTTTTAAAGTACAGCAGCTATTGCAATACCAACTTCTGTCGTATTCGCATTACCGCCCAGATCAGGGGTTTTCGGCCCTTCGGTGAGTACCGTTTCTATCGCCTTCAGAATGGCGTCGTGAGCAGCGGTATAGTTCGCATTTCCGTTACCCAGGAAATCCAGCATCATTGCACCGGACCAGATCATGCCAATCGGGTTGGCAATATTTTTGCCAAAGATATCGGGCGCTGAGCCATGCACGGGTTCGAACAATGATGGAAATGTGCGTTCTGGATTCAAGTTAGCCGAAGGTGCAATGCCAATTGTGCCGGTGCAGGCGGGGCCAAGATCGGAGAGAATATCGCCGAACAAATTAGAGGCGACAACAACGTCAAAGCGCTCAGGAGAAAGTACAAATCGTGCACACAAGATATCAATATGGTATTTATCAACGCGCACGTCTGTATAGGATTTCGCCATGGCTTCGACACGCTCATCCCAATAGGGCATGCTGATCGAAATCCCATTCGACTTGGTTGCAGACGTCAGGTGTTTTTTAGGGCGGCTTAGCGCCAGTTCGAATGCAAACTTCAATATCCTGTCGGTGCCTTTGCGTGTGAAGATGGCATCCTGCACGACAAATTCGCGTTCTGTATTCTCAAACATTTTCCCACCAACTGCCGAATATTCACCTTCGGTGTTTTCCCGGACAACGTAGAAATCAATGTCGCCAGCTTGCCGGTTGGCTAGTGGACAAGCAACTCCAGGCATGAGGCGAACTGGGCGCAGGTTGACATACTGGTCGAATTCTCGACGAAATTTAATCAGCGATCCCCAAAGCGAAACATGATCAGGTACCAAATGCGGCATACCAGCAGCACCAAAATAGAGCGCGTCGAAACCGCTGAGGCGCTCACGCCAGTCGTCTGGCATCATCTGGCCATGTTTGAGGTAATAATCGCAGTTGGCCCATTCTATGATAGTGAAGTCCAGTGGAATATCGAATTTGCGCGCTGCGGCTTGCAGTACCCGCAGTCCTTCTGGCATTACTTCATTCCCTATGCCATCGCCCGCGATGACAGCTATTTTGTGGTTTTTCATCATAAGAATCAGAACAGTTCTGAGTAGTTATAGGACACACTGATCTTACTGGATATGAATTGAAATATAATTGCTCTCGCCGTTTCTTAATAAAACACGAAACGTGAACAATAGTCGTTTTACTTCTATCCCTATGCGAGCCAATCTCAGCATCAATCAGCCTCTACTGGAGGATCTGGAGCTCTTCTGCGTCGTTGTGCGCCGATCCAGCTTTGCGGCATCAGCGCTAGAGCTGGGTGTCTCGAACGCCCTTGTCAGCAAACGTATTGCCATACTGGAAAAGACATTGCAAGTACGCTTGTTACATCGAACAACACGCAAAGTTTGGTTGACCGATCATGGCCATGTCGTTCATCAGTGGGCACAACGCATTTTGGCCGATGTTGATCAACTGGCTGAAGCTATTTCCCAAAAAGGCAGTTCACCACGAGGATTATTGCGCTTGTGCACAAGTTCAGGATTTGGACGTAATCGCATTGCACCGGCCATATCTGCATTAGTGCGCAAATACCCTGAGCTGGAGGTCCAGCTTGAGTTGCTGGACCGCCCCGTCGATCTCATCGCGGAGGGATTTCACCTTGATATCAGGATTGGACAGGTTCAGGAATCACACTTGATTGCCCGACGCATTGCAGAGAATGAGCGCATACTCTGCGCTTCACCTGCTTACTTGAAGCGCCACGGCAAGCCTCGCCAATTGTCGGACTTGTCGCAGCATCAATGCATCGTGATTCGTGAACGAGACCAGGAACCCGGACGCTGGAATCTGCATGGGCCTCACGGCCCAGAGACGATCAAAATAAAAGGAAGCCTTTCAGCCAATAACGGCGAACTTGTGCACCAATGGGCAATAGAAGGGCATGGGATTATTTTGCGATCAATCTGGGATGTTGGGCATAGTCTTGCCGAGGGACGATTGGTCAGGGTGCTACCACTCTACAGCCAGAAAGCTGACGTATGGGCAATTTATCCTACCCGCCTCGAAACCGTGGCCAATGTACGGGTCTGTGTCCAGTTTCTAGAGAAATGGCTGCTGAAATAGTTCTCCATATTGCAACCTTCATGCTTATTGAAGGAGTCCATTTGCTTAATCTGAATTAGCCCATCGTTAAGGGCACTGGTTTGTGTCCCCCAGGCTGGCATAAACCAGTGCAGCAATCGCCGCAGAAGCAGATGTAGCACAGTGGGCGCATCTCATCGAAGCCTGCTTCGCCCGCATGGTAAAACAAGCCTGGATACCACCCATGCGCCACACCCGCCACGGCATAGACTATGGCCCGCAACTGGGCGGTGTGACCTTAGCCCGCTGCGACTGGATGGATTTTCGCAAGCTGTGGTTGCGGCCCTGATTATTCTGCCGACAAGTGTCACCCAAAAAATTCGTCATTCATCATCGGTGCATTACAACGTAATCGACACAGCGATCCATGTGTTATATCTCTCTCGATTCACTTATTTCATCTACAATATATCTTCGCCCATCAATGACTGAGATGTCCATGCGCAAAATAGTTTCCCTTCTTTTGTTGTCAGGTGTACTTCACACGTCGCTGGCATATGCAGATTTTGCCGCCGGACTGATTGCAGCAAAAAACAAGGACTTTGCAACAGCACTCAATGAATGGCAGCCCTTGGCAGAAAAAGGAGATGGCAGCGCACAATTCCATCTCGGGTATTTATACTACATGGGTCTGGGCGTGACTAAAAATCAAACCCAGGCTTTTGAGTGGTTTAGCAAAGCAGCCGAGCAGGATATACCTCTGGCCCAGTTCAGGCTTGGCGTCATGTATGAACTTGGGCAAGGTCTCCCGGAAAATCCAGCGCGAGCAGTCATTTGGTACCGCAAGGCTGCAGAGCATGGCTACGCTGATGCGCAATTCAATCTGGGCTACCTTTATTATCTTGGACGAGGTGTCCCCAAAGACTATGCGCAAGCGATCACTTGGTACCGCAAAGCGGCGGACCAGGGTGCATCAGGTGCACAACTCAATCTGGCGCATATGTATGACAAAGGTGAGGGAGTCACCGTAGATCGCGTACAGGCCATGGAATGGTATCGCAAAGCAGCAGAGCAAGGGCAGGCTGTTGCTCAATATAATCTGGCGCTCATGTATGACAATGGCCAGGTGGTGCCGCAAGACTATGCACAAGCGCTTACCTGGTATCGCAAGGCAGCGGAACAGGGTGACCCGCGTGCACAACTCAACCTCGGATACCTGTACAACAAGGGGCTTGGAATAAAGCAAGATCATGCGCAAGCCCTGGCCTGGTACAGCAAAGCGGCAAACCAGGGCAATGCCAGTGCACAACACAACATTGCCACCATGTATCGTGATGGCGAAGGCATGGCGCCGAATATCGCGCAAGCCTACAACTGGTATCGCAAAGCGGCAGACCAAGGCCATGCCAAGTCGCAATTTTCTTTGGGATATATGTATGCACACGGCATAGGTGTTCCTAAAACATTATCTTTGGCCTTGAGCTGGTATCGCAAATCGGCTGAACAGGGCAATGGCAGTGCCCAGACAGAATTGGCAACGATGTACGAAAAAGGTCTGGGCGTACCAAAAAGCAAAGTGATTGCCTGTGCGCTTTATACGCTGGCAGCCAACGCGGATATCTACGGTGCCAGAAAAAAACGAGACGACATCCTGGCGACAATGTCTGCACAATCAGCCGATGCGGCGCAAAAATTGTCACTCCAGATGACGGGACCAGGTAACCTGGTCAAGGCGATTGATCAGAATATGGCGCAGTGAACGGATCAAAGCTGATACATGCAACATATCCGTGCCATCACCCGCGCCGACATCAGCAACGGCACTATCATCTCCACCGCCTGCATTCCTTATGCCGGCTTTATCGACAAATACAGAAAACTGTATGAAGAGCACGGGTACAAGCAGTTGCAGAGCGTCGAGCGTGCAGTAGATTGATGCCGTTCAATTTGCGTATCAATATGCCTGTAATCATCAAATATGCGTGAGCGGAGAAAGAATGCCTGAGATCATTCATCACATCAATACAAAACCTGTGCGCCTGATTTCGCATATTATTCCTTATACACAAGGCCCGGTCATCCACATTGACATCTGCGAGGGCGAGCAAGTCATCGCAGCAGCCCGCATCATGCCGCCCTACCACCACAGCTTGCTGGAAACGACGAATGAGAAAACGGAGTCCGTCATTGAGCTGGAAGTACTGACACTGTTTAGCTCAGGGTCCTTACCATTAACGTCGGGAAGGTTTTTAGAACTCAGGCAACTGATGAGTGCAAATGGATATCACCATATCTCGCCTATATACCAGCATCCATCAGATGTGGAAGTTTGAACTATCTCTGATCTGATAGCCAGGGTGCGCCGCGCGCACCAAGTGTAGACAAATGAGATAACACAAAATTTATCTAAGACATCTCTGATTAAGTCCTCTGATTAAGTCCAAAAACATAAAATTGATTCTCGGGAAATCAATCACTTACTCAAATGAAATGCGCTAACATAGCACTCGGGTCGGACGGGCCAAATATGGTACAGTTCATTTTATTTCTCTGGGCGGCCAGCCGTTCAGTTTAACGTTAAGCGCTCACTTCCATGCTGTCATTACCTTCTGAAGAACACCTGCAAAAAGCCATCGCCGTGCTTGGGCGTGATGGTATTTCTGGAGATGAAATAGAAATTGAAATTTCTGCGTTTGTTCATGAACAAATGTTGGCAAGACGCTTGATAGATTGGCTTCCCGAAATCTTTGGCATTGCTCTAATTTCTCACATGGAGGACATTAACTTGCCGGATACTTTTGGTGCACAGGATAAACATGGCAATTGGTTTCGGTTGGAGTTTAAGCTTGAGCCTATTTTTCAAATGGCGATTAAAGTAGCAACTGAAATGTATCATGCCGGGCCGCGTAATACCTTCGGTAATATCGCGCTTCGCAGTGCAATGCTTAGTACTGTAAGCCGTGTTCTCAACGAATCAGGGTCCTTAGAGGGAGGATACTTATCTGGGCCTTCACTTATAGGTATTCCTGCTGAGATTTATCTACCTCCGTCAAAGGCATTTTGACAGAGCTTCTTCGATTGAACGTTATTATGACTCACCGAATGGTTGATAGGACTGGCCGCGATGCTGCTCCGTATTTTATAAATTTGTAGACGGCCAAGCGTGCCGATCAACTTAGCGTCATGCGACATGATTTCTGTACACGAAAAAGTGCTGCGCCAGATTTCTAGCCGGAATCTGGCAAGTCACATGAACAACACCAAATGGGGCTTATTGCTTCCGGCTCTCAAAGATATTGCATTAAGAATTGATGTGAAGTGGCTACTGCAAGAGGAGTCAAATGGATGGACTACTCAAATATTTAATTCCAAGTCCAACCTATTTTGAACCGTTACCTCTAGGCCCAATTACATTTCGTGAACTAGAGTGGCTGCTCATCGACCCGATCGAAATAGAACTGGCCAAGTTCCATTTGGCAGAGCTAAAAATACCCTTCTCCTTGGAGGACAGACTTCTAAAGGTATGGGGGTATTCAAGCCATGCCGTCAATTTCGTTTAACATGGCAGTCAGGGTCGCTACGGCATGCGCAAAACGTCCGGCGAGCGGACCGCCACCTACATTAAACATCATGAAAAGGTTTTTCAATGCCGCAGTTTGAGACATGGCCGCACAAAGTTGAAGTGGATCTTCGAATTTTCCGAAGGGATGGTGATGAGGAACAAGACTATCGAATGATCTACAGCTACTCGATGGATGCACTGACTCCCGCTTCTCTAGAAGATGTTTTGAAGCTTCAGCGGGCTGGTGTGATAGAGATTTATGAATTACCTGAGTGAATATTTAAAATTATGCTGTTTAACAGGTCAGTCGGCTGGGAATCGCCAATGACCGCTTTTGTCTCTATTAATTTTCTGGTGGACGGCCATCCGCTCATTTCGACCTTAGCCATATGAAACTATTCATCATATTTCTTTTGGTTTTATTCACTAAAACTGTAACAGCAACGAAACCTTCATAGACATACTATCCTGAACGGGACTGTAGAAAGGAGAATGGCCCTGCCTGCGACATTGGGCGTGGAGTAAGGCTTTCGCTTTCATCTGCATCAAACAACAAAGACAATAGTCGCACGATATCGCGCGCATCGCCTCCCCCTGTGAGCCGTACTCTCAAACTGCATGCCTGCCTGGCCTAGAACCTGGCCCAGGCCCAGTTTTTTGCTCAGGTTCGGGCGTTCAGACATCAAGAGCTTGAGGTTGATGTGCGACGCACCGACAGAAGTCTGTCCGCTGACAAAACAAGGAACCGGCGTCATGCAAATGGTATGTATTGCCTCATTGAAGAATATCAGCCGGATAACGGCAAGCGACTTGAACAGGGACCACTGATCAGCCATTGGACAAACCTGCCAAGCGCGGGCGTTACTGTCTGCTCACCACCATCAGCGCAACAGCCGTCCATGGGCATCAAACACTGTCATCTCGACGAAACGCGAGCCTGCGTGCTGGCCGGGCTTGAAGCTCAGCGGAAAACCACCGAAGTCGACATCAGCTTCCAGGGCATCAACGAGCCGCTGACGGCTCAGATTCTCTCCACACCGCTCAGCACCTTTCAACAAGGTACGTGCGCTGCAGTAGCCTTCAAGAGCGCCATAGCTTGGCTCGACACCGATGGACGCCGCCGCTTTGCGAAAACTCGTTACGAGACCGCTACCAGACGCGAATGGATACGGCATCACCTGAGAGATGCCTATACCACCCACGCCGTCCGGTGACTCCTTGAGCGCCTTGGCAACACCAGAAGAGCCGATGAAAGAGACACTGCAAAACATCATGGCCTTGCCGACACCGCCGTATTTTGGTGATTTCAGCCCTTTGATCAACTCGATACATGCGCCGTAGACCCCTGCCATGGCAACGGCAGTGACGTTGCTCCTGGCGATCGCGTCCAGGGCTTTTGCTACATCAAGTGTATTGCGCTCGTACGAAGCGACGACGGGTTCATGGTTGACTCCAAGTTCGCGCATTGCGTTGCGCATGCCAGCCTCAACTGCCGCCCCATAGCCGTCGTTTTGCTTGAAGATTGCAATCTTCGTATCCGCTCCTGCTGCCAGGAATTGCCGGGTCATGATCCGGCACTCTTCGCCGTAGCTCGCCCGCACATGGAATACGCCTGGCTTGTGGGCACGAAGGGCCTCCGAGCCAGTGAATAATCCAATGAGTGGAATGCCCGCCTGCTCGATAGTCGGCAGCGCTGCAGCGCATGTGGGTGTGCCAACGTAACCGCAAAGGGCAAAAACATTACGCCCCAGCAGCTCAACCGTATTACTCACACAGCGCTGCGGATCATAGCCGTCATCCATCCCCACCAGAGTGAATCGACGCCCAAAAATCCCTCCGGCCCGGTTCGACTCCTCAAAAGCGGCACGGGCCCCTTCAAACATTTCATTACCCAGGATCGCAGCCGGTCCCGAACGCGGCGACGACTGGCCGATGAGGACGGTATTGCCCACAATCTGTCGAGCTTGTGTCGACGACAGGGCTGCGGCCCGCGCTGGCGCCCAGGCCCCCAGTACAGCCGCAAACGGGGACGCGCGCAAGGCGCCAATAACAGGTGTACTGGCCAGAGCCAGCAGTTTGCGCCGTTTTGTTGCTGCTTTATTCATTGCGTTCATCACGATGCCCCTCATCAATGACCCTATCGCCGAATTCGGCGGGTTGTGACTTGCCACAGGTACTACCCATGCGTTGAACAATTGTGTCTGCAACACTTTTCAAGCAACAGTCCGTTGCTGGTATGGGGTGCCCTGCGGCCACTCTTCCCCGAAAACGGACAGTTCTGATGCAAAACAGCGCCAGTTGCGTTACCGCTCCCACATTTGCCAGAGCCTTGAACACAAGCGCAGTCTTCGTTGCTGATGGTGTCATCGGGTTGTGCTACAGCATGTGTACGACAACATGGCTAACCATCCCGATAAAAGTGACTTCCCAGAGTGTCAAGCCTGCCAGTACAAATTCTCGAAAGTCACAATTTATTGCAATGTTATATTTTTAAAAACATTGTTTCAATAACTATTTGCAGAAATTGCCGCTTCCTTGGTGACTTAATTCAAAAGGCACTGTGCTATACGTCTCGAAAACCTCTGTTTGCAAGTGTCAGTAATGAGAGAAATTGTCGCCGGGCAACTCTTATGCAACAACAAGCGATGACCGCTCATGTCGCAAGATGAACATTCGTCGCTGTCAGCTTGTCCGGTTTCAATAACTGAAGCAGATCGCATATCATGTCTTTGCCCCTGACTTAACAGCAAAGAGAAAATCAAGCCGCTCCCCAACGCCGGCTTTTAGTCATGTCAAAACAAAAATCACTCACCGCTATCACTGCTCTTGTATTACTTCTCTGCATCGCCGGGTTGGCATGGCTGCATCAACCCTACAACCAGGCTCCAGCGCGTCAGGTGGCGGAACAGTTCCATGCCCTGCTCAAGGCAGGTCAGTTTGAGCAGGCTTTTGCACTGACTGCGCAGCACGGTCTGACCGGCAATACCGTGATGGACCTGAAAACAATAGCCGGCCGCCACTGCCTTGATGCAAATGAATTCAAATATACCTTTCCAGCACAGACAAACGGTAACCGCCTGCGTCGCCAGTTGGCCGGAAGAGCAGTGGAAATGGAGCAGGTATCGGTCGAATTTGAAGGCCCCTGCTTGCTGGAGATACGTTTGCGTCAGGCAGATAATGGTGCATGGCTGGTGGTGTATTTTGCCAGCCATGCAGGTTGATGCAGCAAAGACCTCAAGGGCAATTGCCGATGATGTAGTAGCCTGCCGCTGTTTGCGCCAGCGTCTGCGTATAGAACAGATTGTCCAGTCCCATGTTCTGGTTGGAACCATTGGCCAGGGCATAGCCGCCACTGTCATGTGCGCGTCCGGCCTGTACATGGGCGTAATTACTGGCACTGGTGGCGCTACAAGTCCAGCCGGACGCGGTAGTCACACTGATAGCGGGGGACAGACTGCTTTCACCGGTAGCGTCCGTAGCGGATACGGCAAAACTGTAGCTGGTGGCAGCTGTGAGACCCGTAGCGGTATAACTGGTAGCGCTGATCAGCGAGCCATTGACTTTCACGCCATTGCGGTAGACGTTGTAGCCTGTCGCGCCGCTGACGGCATTCCAGCTCAAAGGTACCGAAGTAGCACCCGGGGCGCCAGCAGTCAGGCCTGTGGGCGGCTGTATCGCCGGTGCGGTGCCAACCAGGAACTGTGCAATGCTGCATGCAGCCGATACCTGCCCGTTACTGTCGGTGGCTTTAACACTGCCACTGTAGTAACCGCTGGCCAGGTTGTAGCTTTTACTGAAGCTGCTGCCACTGCCGGCGGCCGTATCATTAATGGCGCTTGGCCCACTCAGGTTAACGGTATAACTGGTGATGCTGGCACCGCCACTGACAGTAGCAGCGCCGTTAATGGTGGCGCTGGTGGCAGTGATGCCAGAACTGGAACATGAGTTCATCACCGGCGCAGGTGTTGCCGAAGCGCGCAAGTTATTCTTGAACCAGAAGTCCATCACAAAGGCGGGGTAATTGATCTTGGTGCTATCGACATAGTGGCTGTTCTGACCGCCACTGCCTGCCGGCCAGGCATGGCCCATGCCGCTGACCGTAATTTCATGGGTGCGTACCTTGCCGTTGCTGTCGGTGTAAGGAATATTACTGCCGCCAGTGGCGACCGCTACTGCTGCCCCCTTGGTAAAACTGCCGCCATAGGCCAGGCGCATGGCGGCAGCATCCATGGGGCCATAGGCCTGGGCCACTGTGTAGTCACTCGTGCCCCACACCACGCTTGCTATCTGGGTGGCAAATTTGCCAGCGTTACTGCCTGCCATGGCCTTACAGTTATTGCCTGCTGTTGTTGCCGTATAACCGGAAGGAACATAGCCTATCTGCAAGGTGCTTGTGCCCGGTGGCGGGCCGGCATTGATGCCTATACCGGCAAAAATATCGGGAGCCAGGCAACCCAATACCATGGTTTCGCCACCGCCAGAAGACAGACCGGTGACATACACCTGGTTGGGGTCAATCGCGTATTGCGGGTCGCTGACAAAACGGTTGACCAGATCCAGCAGAATAGCATCGTGGCCTGGCGTGCTGCGGGTGTGAGTGGTATTGGCGTAGTCCCAGCAATGATTGCTGTAGACATTGCCGGTGGCGTTCGGGGCCAGGATAACGGCGCCATATTGCTCGGCCATGGCTTTCCAGTTGTAGCCCTTGTCGCTTGACTTATCGATGACGTCACCGGCTGCAGTCTGGGTGCAGCCGTGCAAGACCAGCACCAGAGCGCGTTTTCCACCTAGTGCGGGTTGTGCTGCAGGCCAGTAAAAATAGCCGGTCAGGCTGCCGCCATTGACCGTATCGGCAGCCCAGGTCTGCTGCGCACTCCAAGCGCCCGGTCCGGCAGTAGCTGCCTGCGCCCTCAGATTGAACATGAGCATACAAGCCGCCAGAGCGACAACTTGCAGCAATGTCTTGATGTGATTCATGTAAATGTCTCCGTAAGGTTTTTTGAGTAAGGCTTTTCAGCAAGCCACTGACGTGGCCAGGCTTTCCTGCTGTTTTCAACAAGCGGATGGCGAGCCAGAAACTATGTTGCTCTGGTGGTTGTACCGGAAACTTCCCGTCCGGGAAAAGAAATACCTGTCCAATACGGATGAATGAACATGATCCAGGGCGTAATGCTGCAGCACAGATCTCACGAACGTCCGGTTAGGACGTACAGATGACCATGCTCAGCAATCTGCTGTTGGCAGTTTGTTTGTGTTTTCCAGCAAAAACCTGCCCCTCATTCCCGAACAGGATTGAAGTGCCTTTACGCGTGTTGAAGAATGCTTGTCTCCTGATTCTTTTTATTCTGGCAAAGCATTGTCGTCCCGGAAAATTGCCTAAGGTTTGCCGGAGAGCAAAGATAAATTGCCAAACTGCTCAGGTAAAAAACAGGGTAAAACATTATTTCGTGAATACAAGGGGCACCGTATTTCTACTGTATAGTGCATGATGGTAAGGGTCTGGCAATTTGTCCTAAGAAAAAAGGATGATCACTGCACGCAAGTTGATTTACTCTATTATGTCAGAGCGCCCCATTTGCACTGACGACAAAGCAAATTTGACGCTTTACCCCATGCTTCAAATTTGCTGACAAAAAGAGTACAATGCCGGCGAAATTGCAACAAAGACAATTAATCATGATGCCTTGACTACCGGGTAAATCAGTCAATGCATTGCTTGACCGATTCTTAAGCAACACCTTATGTCATCAACATTACATGAGTAATAAATGCGCATCACCTTGCAGGCTTGATCAATCACACAACGGAGAGAACAAACAATGAAACACAAACTACTCGTTTCCATGGTAAGCAGCGTCCTGGCCCTGACTTTTGGTGTCGCCAATGCCAACGACAAAGGTGCACCTGCACATTGGGGTTATGAAGGTAAAACCGGCCCGGCAAAATGGGGTGCTCTCGACGAAGCCAATAGTGCCTGCAAGCTGAGCAAGGAACAGTCACCGATTGACATCATCGATTCCAAAACCAAAAAAGCAGCCCTGCCTGCACTCGACTTCAAATATGTCGCCGGTAGCGCTGAAGTGATCAACAATGGCCATACCATACAGTTGAATCTGCCTGCTGGCAGCAGTATGAAGGTAGGCAGTGATGAAGCGAACCTGTTGCAGTTCCACTTCCATACGCCCAGCGAAGAAAAAATCAATGGCAAGACCTATCCGCTGGTAGCCCATTTCGTCCATAAAAATGCTGATGGTAAATTATTCGTTGTCGCCGCCCTGTTCAAGACCGGCAAGGAAAATGCTGCCCTCGCCCCGGTATTTTCTGCTTTGCCAGCAGAAGGCAAACCAAATACCCTGGCCAGCTTTGACCCGGCTGCTGTCTTGCCAGAAAACCGCGCCTACTACAAGTTCATGGGTTCGCTGACAACACCACCATGCAGTGACGGCGTACGCTGGCATGTGCTGAAACAGCCTGTGGAATTGTCCAAGGCGCAGTTGGCCGCATTCAAAAAAATGTACCCGATGAATGCCCGCCCGGTTCAGCCCTTGAATGGCCGCGTAGTAGAAGTCAGCGAATAAGCAAGTCCTGCTTGCAACAAGTACCCCGGATGAAGATGGCATCTGCACCAGTGGCAGATGCCATTTTTTTGCCAGTCACCATGACGCCTGCCATTGTGGCGGAACGCGCCAGATAGCCGCCCGCAACTCATGCAAGCAGTGACTCGGCCGTTTGCGATTTCCTAGTTCAATAAAAAAGCCGCCAGGACGACTGACGGCTTTTTACTGTACTGGCCAAAGACAGGCCAGATATGTCAATGGTACGGCTTAAGCAATCATATTGACGGTAGAAATAGATCCAAAAGAACCTGTCAACTGGACAAAGAAGTCGGTATTGTCAAAGTTAGCGGTGTCTGAACCGGTGTTCTGGAACAAATAGGTACCTGCTGCCGTGCCGGTCTGTATCGTGATCAGGTAGGCCTGACCAGTGTTGTTAAGCACGATGGACAAGCCGGACGAGATAGTGGCCAGGTAATTGCCTACGTCAGCATTACCAATGATGAAGGAACCTACTGTCGAAGCATTGACGCCTGTCTTGAAGAAGTCAACGCCAGTGGCGCTGAAGTTGGCAACCCTGTCGATCTGCGTTTTGTTCGACATATTGGCACCGGTCTCTATCAAGGTTTCAGATGCACCGCCTGATGCCTGCAGAGAGATGACATCAACAGCCGCACCACCAGTAATAGTCGTGTTACCAGTGTTGCCACCTGTCAGGTTCAGGGTTTGCCCACCGCTGCCGAGGGTAATGGTGTTGTCCCCAGTGCTCTTGACATAGTTCAGCAGGTAGCCCGCACCATTCGCCATGGTGAAAGACGCCGTACCCGTGCTGCCAGCCACGTTAACAGTTTCTACACTGTTGACCTTGGTGCTGATGTCGATGGACTGCGTGGTGGTAGTGCCAATGTTCAAGGTGTCAAAACCACTGCCGCCATCGATCGTGGTCAGGAAGTTGGCGATCTGATTGGCCGTAAAGTTAAAGGTATCAGCACCTGTACCACCAATGACACTGACAGCCACGTCCGCCGAGGTGAAGTTGTTGGTACCGTTGGCTAGGTTGTAGTTTTCCACACCTGACAAGGCGCTGAAAGTGCCAGCAGTCGTGAGGTTGATGGTTTCAGTACCAGCAGCCGTGATCGTGCCTGTGGCAAACTGCGCTACCTGGGCAGCGGTGGCTGTCAGGGTGGCGTTGCTGGCCAGGTTCAGGTTTTCAAAGCCAGTGACCGTTGCAGCGCTGATGTCTGGCGTGGCGGAAGCCAAGGTCAGCGTATCGTTGGTACCAGCACCAGAGGTGTATGAACCGAGGATGGCACTGCCTGACAGCGTCATTGAATTAGTACCACTACCCAATACGACAGTATTTGCCAGCGTACCATTTGCCGCTACGTTGTCATTGCCCGTGCCGCCGGTGTACGAGGCTGCCACGGTTGCCGCATTGATATTGACAGTATTGGTGCCGCTGTTAGTGCCGGTAATCGTTGCGGCACCTGTCAGCGCATTTGAGGTCCAGGTAAAGTTGCCCAGGGTAATGCCGCTGGCATTCACTGTTGTCAAGGCGGTGCTGTTGGCTGTCAGCGAAAGACCGGCATTGCCACTGACATTGATGGTCTTGACCGAGTTACCCAGCCAGGTCAGGTTGTCATTGAATGCACCGGTAGGTGAGCCCTGGTTGTCATTGACGGTGATATTGGCAGTTTCAACGCCAGATGCAGTAATGCCGACAGTAGCAAAAGACACACCTGCACCACTATTGTCATTCAATGAGACATTGAGGATGTCGTTGACACCACCAACAAACGCAGCATTGGAGATGGTAAATGCCGTGCCTGCGCCAGTCAGCGTGATATTGCTATTGCTGGCCATGTTCATCAAAGTCAGGCCATTTGCACCACTAAAGGTCACGTCGTTGTAATTGCCCAGTGTTTGCATGTCTATGGTCTGATTCGTCACACCGGTCAGGCGCAACTTCTCAAAGCTGGTGACATTGCTGGCAAAGGTACCGGAACCAGAAGCCGTGGCAGCATATGTAGCGGGCAGCACGATGGTGTCGGTGCCATTGCCGCCATTGACGACCATAGGGAACAAAGCAGAATTGGGGATGAAAGTATCATCACCAGTACCACCATTAATGGTGGTAAAGCCTGCCGAGTTGTTATAGGTAATCGTATTGGTGCCATTGGCCAGGTTCAATACCTTGATGTTGCTGATGGTACCGCCGGTAGCACCGTTGTTGAGGGTGACCGTACCAGCCGTGGTCAGCGTCAGGGTGTCAGTATCAGCCGCATTGCCAGCAATCGTGGTGTTATTCAATCCAGGGATGCTCGACAGGAACAGGTCATTGACGCCAGTCGTGCCGTTGAAGGTGCCACCAGGAGTAACCGCAGTCGCATTGGCGATGCCAAAATCACTGAGGAAGATAGCGCCAGTCGTGCCGCCGAGCTTGACGATGAAATCGCTGCCGTCCACCGATGTATTGCTGCTGCCAGAGTTCTGGAAGGCGTAGGTGCCAGCAGCCGTACCGCTATTAACAGTCACGATATATGCCTGGCCAGTGCCACTGAGAGCCGAACCGGCTGCTGTCGCTGCCGTGGCAATCGCTGCCGCCAGGTTGCTGGAGTCTGCATTGGCAATGGTCAGGTTGTACAGGGAAGTCGCAAAAACGCCTGTACTGAAACTGTCTGCACCAGCAGCCTTGAAGTTATTGACGGTATCAATCGCATTGATAGTGGAACCTGCTGCAATAACCTCCGAGCCTGTTGCCGAGGTGGACAGGTTGATGGTATCCACACCTGTACCACCAGTGATATTAACATTGCCAGTACCTGTGCCCAGCACGTTCAGGGTTTGGCCGCCCGAGCCCAGCGTCACATTATTGATATTGGCACTGGCATCCTTGGTCAGGTTAAGAACGACACCGGCACCATTTGCATTGGTCAGCGTAAAGGTCGCTGTGTTGCCACCAGTGACATTGATGGTTTCTACGCCAGTGACTTTGGTGGACATGTCCAATGCTGCAGTCAGTGCGCCGACATTGAGGGTATCTGCACCCGCACCACCATTGATGGCCGTTGAGGCCGTAATGATGGCATTGCTGGCATTGATGGTATCACTACCCGTGCCGCCAGTGACCGATACCAGACCTGTAGCTGCCGTAAAGGTATTCGCACCATTGGCCAATACATAGTTTTCTACATTGGTCTTGCCTGCAATAGTACCAGCCGTCGTGAATGTGACTGTCTCAGCACCAGGCGCATTGATGGTGGTGAAGCCGCCGTATTGTGCTGCTGTCATGGTCACCGCAGCGCTGGCTGCAATATTTGCAGTTTCAAAACCACTGACATTGGCACCAGAGATATTGCTGCCATTGACCAGGTTCAGCGCATCACTCGTACCCGAACCCGCAACGAATGTACCTGTATAAGACTTGCCTTCCAGGGTCAGAGTATTGTTACCCGCGCCGAGGTTGATATTACCTGCCAGCATGGAGCTGCCAGAATTGGTCAGGTTGACGTTGTCATTGCCAGTTCCGCCGTTGATGGTGGTGATGCCCGAAGTTGCAACTGTGAAGTTGATATTGGTCGACGTATTGTCGGTAGCCAGAGTCTTGATATTGGTGATGGTGTTGCCACTGCCAATATTAACTGTGCCGCCGCCAGAAATGGTGATGGTGTCAGAGTCAGTACCATTGCCATTGACGGTAGTGCCCACCAGTGCAGCCACATTGCCGGTGAAATTTTCATTGAGGCCAGATTTGCCATTGAACACGCCACCTGCAAACAGTGCTGTTGAATTGCCTGCCGTACCATTCCCATTCGATGGGCTGGTACCTATGACGCCAGCAATCGCACTCCCGCCACCACTAACAGTGACTGCATTTGAGGTAGTCATATTATTGACACTACCACCATTTGCATTCGACGCCGAAGTCACGTCATACACCAGCGTACCACCAGTAATGGAAACATAAGACAGGTCGATGTTGTTGACACCAGCCACATCATCCACGATCGTCAGTTGATGCGGACCTGCACCGCTGAAAGTCAGCACAGGGCCAGACAGGTTCAATGCCGCACGCGCAGCGATCAGGGCCAAGTACTGGCTGGCCGTAATGACGACGGCAGAGTTGGAAACAATGTTTTCCACACCAGAGATTTGTGCACCCGCCAGGTTA
>NZ_JAKZHX010000031.1 GCF_022568815.1 Undibacterium paludis
GGGAATATCTGGTGAAGCGTATTTGCTGTCACTATTCATCATCTTTTTTTGACGTTAGTGAATACCATAGTCAAATTCCAGGTGCCTACCACCCTTGCAACCTGACCAGTTCACCAGGCGTTCGGTTTGGGATGTGGATCAATTGGGGAAATTAGGATATTCAAAAGGCTCACATTGCTGCAAGCCCTTCTTTCAATGACACATTTTTGTTCAAACCCGCCATGGTCAAGCGTGCTGCCTGGCGCGCCCTTTGGACATATAAGGCAAAGCGAACATATACAGGCCTGAAAACAGCATCAGAAAGAGTGGTGGCAGTGGCGAATATGTTATCCATGGCGATGGCTCACCAGGACTGATTGCCCGTGCCACGAAGTTGGCGATGACCGTCAGCGTGAAAACGATGGACAGCCAGCGGTGGCTTTGTCGTATCCAGTCATTCCAGTTCATGATGATTTCCCCGGTTGTGGCTTGGTTGCGGCTTCAATCATTTTCCAGCCATTGCCAGAAGGGTCGCGAAAACCGGCATCCACGGTGCCATAACGACTTACGGGCTCTTGCGTGAACTCAACGCCGCACTTGCTCAAACGCTCGTAGGCAGCACGGCAGTCGTCCACCAGGAGCACGTTTGCCGGCATGGCTCCTTTCGCTACCATCTCATGCAAGGTCTGCGCAGTCGCTGCGTCATGCAGGGGTGGTCCGGGGACAAACAAACCGAGCTGGAAAGAGGGTTGTTCCGGATGCTGGACTGTCAGCCAGCGATAACTGCCGTTGCGAACATCGGTGTGGACGATAAAACCCAGCTTCCCGACGTAGAATGCAAGCGCTTCGTCCTGATCATGCACATACAGACCTGCTACATTGACACCTTGAGTCATATATCCTCCTCATTTGATTGAGGCTCCAGTTTGCCAGCAGCTTCGATTCGCCGCTTCTCCAAAACTGCTGTATTGAGGTCGGGGCGTTCCACGCCGCGCAGGACGCACTCGGGTATATGTACGCCCGCGTGCGGATGCGAACGTTCGCTTGTACGGAGCTCTCCCGGGCTTTCGCCTGTGATGTCGCGAAAGATGCGTCCAAAGGTGCCAAGACTGCTCCACCCAGTCTGGAGTGCGATGTCCGTAACGGGCATATCGGTATCGCGCAACAGGGTTTTGGCCCGCTCGATGCGGCGTGTGAGCAGGTAACGATGTGGGGGAAGGCCAAATGCCTTTTTGAATTCGCGCGCAAAGTGCGCCTCTGAGACAGCGCTTACTTGCGCCAGCCTGTGTATAGGCCAGTCTTC
The DNA here is from genome assembly GCF_022568815.1 of Undibacterium paludis. GTDB lineage: Bacteria > Pseudomonadota > Gammaproteobacteria > Burkholderiales > Burkholderiaceae_D > Undibacterium. The sequence continues at coordinate 1,283 of NZ_JAKZHX010000031.1, forward strand.
ATGAGCTGCTCCATCCATCCGGTCTTTTGCTCGCAGCAAACGTCGCAACAACTGGGGACTTTGAGGCATCTTATCCTCGCGCAAACAAAAACGCCAACCTCAAGGGGCTGCGCTCATGATACGGATTCTTGTTGGCTAGGAGCGGAATCGAACCACCGACAAGAGAATTTTCAAGCTTTGCCATTTTTAGTGAAAATCAAAGACACACAAAAAGTTTGTTGTACAAAAGCTGTGTGAATGATATCAGCAAAGCCTATGCCAAGGATAACGGCATAGATGGCCCATACATACAGATGCTGTTTCTGAACAGGCGTCGCAAAAGGGAAAACAGTTTCATCAGGGCAGGAATTTTTTATCGCTCCTGATACTCTGCTCCAGCATGTCAAACAGGGTTTGTGCTGCGGGTGGCATGATGCGCCCACGTTTACAGATCAGACCCAGTGTCCGGCGGATAGGTGGGTTGACCAAAGGCACACCGACCAGTGTAGCCTGGATGTGTGGAGGCAGGGATAATCTCGGTACTGCCGCTACGCCCATACCTGCTTCAACCAGTGCCAGGATGCCGGATACATGATTGACCTCATAAAAAATGGCTGGATGTTTTTCCACACCTGCCAGGGCATTGTCGATCAGGCTGCGATTGCCGCTGGATTTGGAAACGGAAATATAGCGCTCGTTGGCGGTTTCCTTCCATGACAGTTTCTTGCGCTTGGCCAGTGGATGGTCATGGCGCATGGCCAGCACATAATTCTCTTTGTAGATGGGCTTGAAGTCGATTTCAGGATCTTCGGCCCCAGCAAAATTGATACCGAAATCGGCTTCGCCAGCCAGGATCAGGTTTAGCACGTCTTGCGCGCTTTCGTCATGGATGCGTACGCGTATCTTGGGAAACCGTTCGGTAAAAGTTTTCAGTACCGCCGGTAAAAAATAATGTACGGCAGACGGTACGCAGGCCAGGGTGACAATGCCGGTGCGGTGTGCGGCCAGGTCAGATACACCCAGTATCGCTCCTTCCAGCTCATCCAGCGCGGTACGCACATTGGTCAGAAAACCTCGGCCTATATTCGTCAGTTGTACGCGTCGTGTAGTGCGTTCAAATAATTTGACGCCCAGCGTGTCTTCCAGTTTTTCTATGCGGCGGCTCAGTGCTGGTTGCGACAAGAACAGATCTTCTGCAGCTTGCTTGAAGCTGCTGCGTTCGGCCACGGCCACGAAAGCCTGTAGTTCCTGTAAATCGAAACTGATGCGTCCCATGCATTAATCTTAATAAATATTGCAATTCACAAATTATGCCACGTGAAGGATGATGCAGGCCAAAGAAAGTGTAGACAGTGGCATTTGCATCGACCAGTTTCATTGTCAGTTCATTACATAGCACTATTTCAATCAAAATGCCTCATCAAGAAGGCAAAAAAACTTTGGAGACAGCATGTTCAAACCTTCTTACCTTATTGCCCTGCTGGGAGCCAGTGGCAGCGCTTTTGCCCAGTCTGTCGTAACGCCATACGGCATCGCCGATCTGGGTGTGCATTACAGTACGGGTATCAACGCCAATAATGCGCCGGTTGCATCCGGTTCTACAGCGGCCTTAAGCAGCGGCATCAATAATACCAGCCGTTGGGGTCTCAAAGGGCAGGAGGCCCTGGGCGATGGCATGGAAGCCGTATTCCAGTTCGAAGGTGGCTTGAATATTGATACCGGTGCCTCAGCCAAATCAGACAAGCTGTTTGACCGCCTGGCCTTTGTCTGCATCAAATCCAGCTACGGCAGCCTGACTGCCGGTCGCCAGGCGACTATCCTGTCCGATGCTATTTCGCTGGTAGACCCACTTGGCATGCGTTATGCCAGCTTCAACCCTAACATTAATGTCACCGCACTCAGCAATACCGCTTTTGGCAGCCATGCGTTTGGCGTGCAATATGGCACCAGCGGTTATGCCGACAATTATTATCGGTTGGATAATATGCTGAAATACACTGGCGAGTTTGGCCCGCTGGTGGCGCGCGTGTCGTATTCATTTGGTGAAGTGGCGGGCAATAGCAGTGCCTTGTCTACCATGGGGGCCGGTCTGGCTTACCAGCAGGATGGCTTGAGTGTTTCTGGTGCTTACATGAAATTCAAAAACAGTGCCGATTTTGGCCTGCAAGCCTATACCCTGGGTGCCGCTTACCAGTTCGGTAGCGTGCAATTGAAGGCCAATGTTGGCAGTAATCGCGCCGACACCAGCAGCACCAGACAAACCCATCAGCGCATCGCTTCTGTTGGTGCTGCATTTTCTGTCGGTCCCGACCTGACCCTGACCACAGCATATTACCGCGTACGCCGCGAAGCCAATGGCTTTGTCGATGACGGCTTTGACCGCAGTTTTGCTTACCTTGAAAAAGCCCTGTCTAAACGCAGTACTGTGTATATCGAAACCGATTACACCGCCTGGAAAGGCAATGCCGCCGGTATCACTGGTAGTCAGGCCAACAGCAGCAACGGCTTTGGCCTGACGCTGGGTCTGATGCACAAGTTTTGACCGCTGAAAGGAATCATCATGTCCAGATTTATGTCCCGCTTTAATAGCAATATTAAAATCACGCTGCTTACCCTGACCGCTGCTAATTTGTTTGCAGGCGGCCAGGCAGTGGCTGCCGACATCAGGGTCATTAGTTCGGGTGGCTTTGCCCAGGCCTACAAAAACCTGGCGCCAGCGTATGAGCAGACCAGCGGTGACAAGCTGGTATCCGGCTGGGGGCCATCCATGGGCACGACCACTAATGCCATCCCGGTGCGCATGGCACGTGGCGAAGAAATTGATGTCGTCATCATGGTTGGCGATTCGCTCGACGCCCTGATGAAAGAAGGCAAGCTGGTTGCTGGCAGCAAGGTGGTGCTGGCTAATTCACCGATCGCCTGCGCGGTAAAAAAAGGCAATGCCAAGCCCGACATCAGTACCGTTGATGGCCTGAAGAGTGCTTTTCTGAAAGCCCGCAAGGTCGCTTATTCCGATAGTGCCAGTGGTGAATACATCAAACACCAGTTGATGAAAAAACTCGATATCGTCGAGCAGATGCAGGACAAGACGGCACAGATCCCGGCCACACCAGTCGGTGAAATCATCGCCCATGGTGACGCCGATTTTGGTTGCCAGCAACGCAGCGAACTATTGCCGGTAGAGGGCATAGACATTGTTGGCCTGCTGCCGCCAGAAGTGCAATTGACCACGGTTTTTTCTGCCGCCATTGTCAATGGCAGCAAAGTGCAGTCTCAGGCGCAGGCATTGTTGAACTTTTTGTCGTCAGAAAAAAATGCTGGTGCGATTGCTGATACTGGTCTTGAACCAGTAGCAGGCAAGAAATAATTTGTTCCGCTTCGTTTTGTTTCATCTCGTTTCAGTTTTCACAGACCCGGCTAACTAAAAAGTCAGCCACCGACTACAAAGGTCGAATAGCATGTCTAGCACAACCACCATAGCCACCATAGCCACCATAGCCCCCAACAGCGTTGATCAGGGATTCAGTGCACCAGCATCACGCCAGTCGAAATTTTCTACCGTGATTCGTGTCACCAGTGGCAATTTCATTGAAATGTATGACTTTTTCCTGTTTGGATTTTATGCCACCTATATCGCCAAGGCATTTTTTCCGGCTACCAGTGAATATGCCGCCCTGATGATGACCTTTGCCACCTTTGGTGCAGGCTTCTTCATGAGACCGTTGGGGGCAATCATTCTTGGCAGTTATATCGACCGCATCGGTCGTCGCAAGGGTCTGGTGCTGACCTTGGGAATTATGGCGTCTGGTACGGCCATGATCGCCTTCATTCCCGGTTATGCCACCATAGGCTTGCTGGCACCCTTCCTCGTATTGGTCGGTCGCTTGTTGCAGGGCTTTTCTGCCGGGGTGGAACTGGGTGGTGTATCGGTCTATCTGTCAGAAATGGCGACGCCGGGCCACAAGGGTTTTTATGTCAGTTGGCAATCAGCCAGCCAGCAGGTAGCCATCATCTTTTCGGCGGGCCTGGGTTACTTCTTGAATGAGACCCTGAGCAAGGATTTCATTGCCGACTGGGGCTGGCGCATTCCTTTCTTCATCGGTTGTTCCATCATACCGGTGGTGTTTTACATTCGCCGTTCGCTACAAGAGACTGAAGAATACCTGGCGCAAAAAACGCATCCCAGCTTCAAGGAAATGCTGAAAACCATTTCCCTTAACTGGCCGCTGGTGGTCACCGGTACCATGCTGATCGTAATGACTACAGTGTCGTTTTACCTGATCGCCGTCTACACGCCGACCTTTGGCAAAACCGTGTTGAAACTGACGACGGTAGAAAGTCTGCTGGTGACATTGTGCGTGGGGGTATCCAATTTTATCTGGCTGCCTGTTATGGGCGCGCTGTCTGATCGCATCGGCAGATGGCCCATTATGGCGGTGTTTTCGGGCCTGACGGCGGTCACTGCTTATCCTTTGCTGTCATGGCTGATCGCCAACCCCAGCTTTCAACATATGCTGATTGTGGAGCTGTGGCTGTCCTTCCTGTATGGCAGCTATAACGGTGCGACGATAGTTGCGCTGACAGAGATTATTCCTGTGCGTATCCGCACCACAGGTTTTTCTTTGGCATACAGTCTGGCCACGGCCTTGTTTGGTGGCCTGACACCACTGGTTTCTACCTGGTTGATAGAAACCACTGGCGACAAAGCGTCCCCTGGTTACTGGATGGCGATGGCCGGCAGCTTTGGCTTGCTCGCGACTTTCCTGATTTATCGTGGGATAGTCAAGGAACGTTAATCTATTTTAAAGGCGACTGCTGTTGCAATCGCCATGGCAGAGGCAGATGGCGCGGTAATGACCAGTCCATCTGCCGCTTTTCATTGGTGCGGCGCATTCTGATGACTCCACAGGCTGACTGGTTTATCGACACTCATCTCATAAGCATTGGAATGGTAGTGGTCCTGAAGATTCGATAGATGATTGGACTGACTTATCGTATTTAAGCCTGACGTCTGGAGATAAAAAAGAGATTGATAACGCTGTAAAAAGGAATAATTTCAGTATATTCAGTGCAATAGCCAAATTTATTGGCGGATCATCTATTTCGCTACTAGCTAAGATTATTGTTAGTTATATAAAACCATAAATATGAGTATGGTTGCTAGAGTAGCTCTCTCTGAAGAGTTTTTCAACATCTACAGATACGGATCACGCAAAACCGATCCAGCTACGTCTCGGTGAAACACTTTCGCATGAGTCTGAAAGAAGTAAGTGGACTGCTAAAATTCAAACCTGCTTGCAAATTGATTCAAAGTCTTGCGCAAGCTTACAGAATGTCATTCGAATTGTAGAGCTATACCGTAAATTGTAGAACTGAAAGACCAACGCAAAAAGGGCTTACATCGCCGTAAGCCCTTCTTTTTACTACATATTCCTTGGTGGCCCGGGGCGGAATCGAACCACCGACACAAGGATTTTCAATCCTCTGCTCTACCGACTGAGCTACCAGGCCAAGACCAAGAATTATAGACATGTTGGGTGCTAATTGCAAGCTTTTTCTTGAGAACATGGGATTTCTCTACGCGCACCGGAATTGTTTTCATTCTGTATACCGGTGTTTGCGCCTATTTTTTACTTATCTGGATTTACTCCTAGCCCCCTATTGATTTGCCTCATCAGGTGGCTTTCGGTGCTTGCCGTATAATGAGCTGATTGTCTCTTTTGATTGAGTATTGGCTGATGGCGACTCAGGTTTTTGATGGTGATATTTGCATCGTTGGTAATGGTGCGGTGGGCAAGGCGGCGGCTCTGGGTTTGGCGCAGGCGGGTTTGCGGGTGGCTTTGTTGTGCGCACCCGGTACTGCGGTTGCCGGGCCAGCTTCTGTCTCTGATGAGTGGGATGTACGCGTCTATGCGTTGAACCATGTTGCGCATGATCTGCTGGCCTCGCTCAAGGTGTGGGATGCGCTGGACCTGTCGCGGGTGGCGCCGGTGTCGGCCATGCAGGTGCAGGGTGGTGGCGTGGATACGGGCAAGCTCGGTTTTGACGCCTATGGCGCACATGTCAATGAGCTGGCCTGGATAGTTGAAGACCGGAATCTGAATCATGCCCTGGATACGGCCCTGCGTTTTGCGCAGAACCTGACCCTGGTGCACGGCAGGGCGCAGCAATTGTCGCAAGCCGATGATGTCGCTACTATCGTGCTGGAAGATGGCAGCCAGTTGCGTGCAGCACTGGTGGTGGGCGCGGATGGTGCACAGTCATGGGTGCGTGGGGCCTGCGATATAGGGCTTGACTACCGCTCCTATAACCAGCAGGGCGTGGTGACGAATTTTGAATGTGCCAAACCGCATCATGGCGTGGCGCACCAATGGTTTGTGCAAGAGCAGGGCATCATTGCCTTGCTGCCCTTGCCAGGGAACCGGGTCTCACTGGTCTGGTCGGCGCCGGATGCGTTGGCTGAAGCCATCTTGCGTGAACCTTTGTCTGCCTTGGTTGACAGATTGATGCCTTATTGTGGTGACAGCCTGGGGGCTTTGCAGCCGGTCTTGCCAGAGGCGATCAAGGCTTTCCCTTTGCGCTTGATGCGCCCGCACAGCTTGATTGCGGCACGTGTGGCCCTGGTTGGTGATGCCGCCCATGTGGTGCACCCGCTGGCCGGGCATGGCATGAATCTGGGTTTTGGCGATGTGGCCGACCTGATCCGGATTTTGAAAGAGCGTGAAGCACATCGTGACTGCGGTGAGCAGCGTGTGCTGGAACGTTATCGCCGCGCCCGGAAGGAAGAAGTCATGCTCATGCAAATGACGACGGACGGTCTGGCGCGCCTGTTTGCTTCTGACCTGACACCTGTGCGTGTGATGCGTGACCTGGGATTGAACTTGTTGGACAAATTGCCTGTCATAAAAGGCAGGCTGATTGCGCACGCGATGGGGAAATGATTTGCACTGTTATACTATATGGCAAACCAGCAGATTAATCTGATAGAAATGAACATATGAAAATAATCAAACAAGCCCTGGCTGCAATGCTGCTGGGCATGATGACCTTAAGCGCAATGGCAGAAACACCGCAAGAAGCGCAGGTGCGCAAGCTGATACAGCCTACCTTTCGCGAAGGTGTGAAGATAGATTCCGTGACCAAGACTTCGTATTCCGGCCTGTATGAAGTGCGCATTGGTTCCGATATCCTGTACACCGATGAAAAGGCGCAGTACCTGTTTACCGGTGAAATCATCGATGCTAAGAACGGCACCAATTACACCAAGGCCAGGACGGATGACCTGAGCAAGGTCAAGTTCTCTGATCTGCCACTGGACTCTGCACTGAAAATGGTCAGGGGTGATGGCAAGCGCGTGATCGCCGTGTTTGAAGACCCTAACTGTGGCTATTGCAAACAGTTCCGCAAGACCCTGGCAACGATGGATAACATCACGGTGTATACCTTCATGTACAACATCCTGGCAGAAGATTCCAAGACCAAATCCAAGAACATCTGGTGTTCACCAGACCGTAATAAGGCCTGGGATGACTGGATGATCAACGGCAAGGTCGCGCCTGAAGCTGCCGCAAATTGCACGACGCCGAATGACAAGATTTTTGCACTCGGCCAGAAACTGCGTGTGACTGGCACGCCTTCTGTTTTCTTTACAGACGGCAGCCGCGCGCCTGGCATGGTCGATATCAAGACGCTGGAAAGCCGGATCGCGGCAGCGTCTTCCAATGCGGCTAAGGCAAATTAAGGTTTCAAGGGAATCCTGTAATCAGTCCCTTATCGATGCCCATGTCATCACCGCCACGCTGGACAGGCATCCTGCTGGCAGCGGGGCGTGGGCGACGCTTTGATGCCAGTGGGCAGCAAGACAAATTGCTGCAGACACTGGCAGATGGCAAGTCGGTAGCGCAGCATAGCGCTACGCACATGCTGGCGGCCTTGCCAGAAGTACTCGCCGTTATACGGCCAGGTAATGACTTGCTGTTGGCGCAATTATCTTCCCTCAATATCCAATGCCTGGTTTGCGACGATGCCGACGCAGGCATGGCAAACTCTCTAAAGCATGCCCTGCGCACCAGCGCAGACAGTGCAGGTTGGATCATCGCCCTGGCGGATATGCCTTTTGTAAACCCCGACACAATTTCAGCATTGCTGACTGCCTTGCAGGACGGTGCGGGGATTGTCGTGCCTGTGTATCAGGGGCGTCGTGGCAATCCTGTCGGGTTTGCGCAGCATTATCTGCCACAATTGCTGACACTGGAAGGTGATACGGGAGCGCGCAATCTCCTGTTGTCCGAAGCAGTTGTTCAACTGGACGTTGATGATGCGGGCATACATCGGGATATTGATGTGGTCGGCGATTTGCCGGCTTAGGCGGCGGCCTGATTCCCTGATCAGGCGCACTCCAGATTTGTTGGCTAAATTATTCACCGCTTGGCGGGATGTTGCTGTTGCAGCGAATGTCAGGGTGATATGTACAATGTACAAAATAATGGCGTTGCTTTTAAGGTAATGTCGTTGATTGCAAAAATAATCAAAATTAAATGCAAAAAGCTGCAAATAAAGCACTTTTAGTATGCAATGGTAAAATTGATTACGAATTTGCGACAATTTTTTACTTTTGCATGTGTGATTTTGTGCTTTAAATTTTCATGCGATATATCTATACAACTAATTTGGCCCTAGAATAGCGGTTTTCTCCACCTGTTTTAATGCGTGGCGGTATTCGCACTTGCCCTTATCTATGAATAATCTGAATCAAACACTGGCGGTACGAATTGGTTTTGTTGGTCTGGCGCCATTTATTTTTTTGACGCTGGCTTGCTGGATCGTGCATCCGGACTGGTTGGGATCACTCATCAGGGCGCAACTATATTACGGCATCGTTATCCTGTCTTTTCTTGGCGGCGTGCACTGGGGTGCGACCATCATGGCAAGGGACAGGGAGCAGGAGGAGACAAAGAAAGCCCTGATCTGGGGCGTCATTCCTATCCTGATTGCCTGGCTGTCCATGAGTCATATGCTGCTGGGCTTTGTGGTGCAGGTCGCGGGTTTCATTGCAGCCTACAAAATAGACAAGCGCCTGTATCAAAGTTATGGCGTACCTGCATGGTTTATTAATCTACGTTTGCAGATGACCTGTGTAGTGGTGGGAGCGCAGGTATTCACCTTTATTGCCGCCAATGTGCGTAGTTACCCGGCCGGCTGATTGCGCCGGCAGTTTTATTTTTTAAGAAACAGAAAGATCGTTCAGAATGAAAAAAACGATAACAACAAAGAGACAAGTGACGAGCAAGTCTGTATCCGCACATGCACTGACATATACCATCGTGCCCAAGGACCTGGCCGGACATATGTACCAGGTAACACTCGATATTGCTGCCCCAGATGCTGAAGGCCAGGTCGTGAGCCTGCCAGCCTGGATACCGGGCAGTTATATGGTGCGCGAATTTGCACGCAATATCGTACAGATCAGGGCCAGTTGTGAAGGCAAAAAAGTCGCACTGAAAAAGCTCGACAAACATACCTGGCAGGCTACACCTTGCAAGGGCGCTTTGCGTATCAGCTATGAAGTGTACGCCTGGGACCTGTCGGTGCGTGCGGCACACCTGGATCAGAGTCATGGTTTCTTCAATGGCACCAGCGTATTTCTGAGCGTGCATGGGCAAGAAATGAACCCGCATGTGATCGATATCCAGCGTGCTGATGATGTCGCCTGCAAGAACTGGCGCGTTGCTACATCATTGCCTGAGTTGAAAGCCAGGCGCTATGGCTTTGGTACCTATGTTGCTGCCAATTATGATGAGCTGATTGATCATCCGGTTGAGATGGGTGATTTTGCTTTGGCGACGTTTGAGGCCCATGGCATCTCGCATGACTTTGTGGTGACGGGTAAAGTGCCGAACATGGATATGGACCGCATTGTTGCCGATGTCCAGAAAATTTGTGAAGCGCAGATCGCTTTCTTCGAGCCACGTACAAAAAAAGCACCCATGGACCGTTATGTCTTCATGACCATGGTGGTGGGGGAAGGGTATGGCGGTCTTGAACATCGTGCATCGACGGCCCTGATTTGCAACCGTACGGATTTGCCGGTCAAGCATCAGGTAGAAATGAGTGATGGCTATCGCGGCTTCCTGGGCCTGTGCAGCCATGAATATTTCCATACCTGGAATGTAAAACGGATCAAGCCTGCAGCCTTTGCCAGCTATGATTTGCGTCATGAAAACTACACCAGCCTGTTGTGGGTATTTGAAGGCTTCACCAGCTACTATGATGACCTGATGCTGGTACGGGCAGGCGTGATTGATGAAACTGCTTACTTCAAGTTGCTGGCCAAGACCATCAATATGGTGACACGCGGTAGTGGGCGCCTGAAGCAAAGCGTGGCTGAATCCAGCTTCGATGCCTGGACCAAGTATTATCGTCAGGATGAAAATTCACCGAATGCGATAGTCAGTTATTACACCAAAGGTTCCCTGGTTGCATTGGGACTGGATTTGATGATACGCGCAGAAACTGCGGGTAAAAAATCGCTTGATGATGTCATGCGCGCCATGTGGCAAAAATTTGGCCGCGATTTTTATGAACGCAGCCTGGCAGGCAAACAGCAAGGCCTGGGCGAAACAGAGTTTGAAAGCCTGGTTGAGCAAACTACAGGCGTCAATGTACGTCGCTTTGTCGACAAACATGTGCGTGGTACAGAAGATGTGCCGCTGACTACTTTGTATGCCGACTTTGGCGTGACTGTCAGTGATGGTCGCAACAATAAAAAAGCCAGCCTGGGTGTGCGTGTTGTCAAGGATGGTAATGACTGCAAGATCGTTAATGCCCATGAAGGTCGCGCGGCCCATCTGGCTGGTTTGTCTGCCAATGATGTGTTGATGGCCGTCAATGGTTTGCGTGTAACTGCTGCTGATGCGGCCGATAGCCTGGCTGTTGCCTTGCATCGTTACCGCGTCGGTGAGACGGTGCAGATACATGCCTTCCGCCGTGATGAATTGCTGACGGTGACTGCAAAATTGCAGGCAGACGATGTACCTGCAATGGCGCTGTCTTTGCAGGCGAATGCGAAAACCAGTTTGTTGAGGCCGAGTTTTCAAAAGACTGGCCGCAAGTAAAGCGATGCATTGAAAAGTCCGAAACCACACTGGTTTTACCAGTGTGGTTTTTTTATGTCCGTGCATTTTGCCGATATCGTCTGTGCCATAAATGAACTATTGGATGTGATGTTTTGTCATAGTAAATTATTGGCTTTGCAAAAAATACATGACAGCGACTTATCCCTTGACGTGGAAGCAGGGCTGGCAAAAATCAGCGGCCTGGGCTGTTATAGTGTTATTGCATTTGTTCTTGCTGTTTTGTTTGCAGCAAACGCAAAGAAGTTCTGTTCATGACGGCCATCCAGCTGCTTATCTGGATGTCAGTTTATTGTCCGTGCCGGTCAAGCAGGTAGTCGAGGTGCCACTGCCTCCTGCACCCAGGCCTGTCTATACCGTGACAGCAAAGCCACGCCAAAAGCCATTGCCATCAGCTTTGCAAATTCCTGCCGCGAATGAGCAAAAGGCAGATAGCCTGCCGGATTCTTCACAGATATCAGGCATAACTCAGCCAACATCCCTGGATCTGGACAGCTTGAGGCGTGGTGCTGTTGCCGACGACAAGAAAAACCGTGTGACTGCTTCTGAAGGGAAATTGAAGTCACCAGTTGCGCAATTTGAGCAAGAAAATAATCTGGGCAAGGAAATAAAAAAGGCGTCGCGCGAAGATTGTTTTGCACCGAAACCGGAAGGTGTCAGTATAGGCGTTGTCAAATTGACGGGGTTGTTGGCGGGTTTGCCTGTTATCGTTGATACGATACGTGGCAAGGGCTGCAAGTGGTGAGTGCGTGATTGGTTTTGGAGCGGGAATTTGCCAACGATGGCAATGCACAAATTTTCGTTACAGATTTTTCTCTATGCAGGAGCGGCTTTGGCCGCGAACATTGTGCCGCATGAGAAATATCCAATTGGCTGTTCGCGGCCAAAGCCGCTCCTGCGGGAGAATTACACTAAAACGCCGGGTAGTAAAACAGGACGCGCAAGATTGATTATCCAAACACCTTGGCCAGTTCTGCACCGGGATTTTCCGCCCGCATAAAAGCCTCACCGACCAAAAATCCGTGGACATTCGCCTCTCGCATACGTGTGATGTCCGCGGCCGACATAATGCCGGATTCGGTAATCACCAGCTTGTCCGGAGTAATCCTTGGCAGTAAGCCTATTGTGGTATCGAGTGATACTTCAAATGTGCGCAGGTTGCGATTATTGATGCCCAGCATGGCAGTCTTCAGCTTCAGGGCGGCATCGAGTTCTTCGGCATTGTGGACTTCGACCAGCACACCCATGCCCAGTTCATGCGCGCAAGCTTCCAAGTCAGCCATCAGGCCATGATCAAGTGCAGAGACGATGAGCAGGATGCAATCTGCGCCCCAGTGCCTGGCCTGATAAACCTGGTAAGGATCGATCATGAAGTCCTTGCGCAAGGCTGGCAGTGTACAGGCAGCGCGCGCCTGTTGCAGGTATTCAGGTGCACCCTGGAAGAACTGCACATCGGTTAGCACCGACAGACAGGCGGCACCATGTTCAGCATAGCTTTGCGCGATGTCGGCAGGGTGAAAGTCTGGGCGCAATACTCCTTTTGAAGGAGAGGCTTTTTTGATTTCAGCAATCACTCCAGCCTTGCCTGCCGCAATCTTGCCACGCAAGCCCCCTTCAAAACTGCGCAGGTTTGCTTGCGCTTCCTTGTTGCTCTCAACTTCAGCACGCAGGCTGGCAAAGGATTGATATTTCTTTGCCGCCGCCACTTCATCGGCTTTCACTGCCAGAATTTTATTCAAGATATCAGACATGAGCTTACTTCCCTAATTGCTGGGTGACTTCAATAAACTGTTCCAGCTTGGCCCTGGCTGCACCGGACGCGATCGCTGTCTGGGCGAGTTTGACGCCATCGGCTATTGACGTGGCGATGCCCGCACCGTACAGGGCAGTACCTGCATTCAGGGCAACGATATCAGTGGCGGCACCTTCGACATTGTTCATTACGTCGAGTATCTTGGCTTTTGATTCATCTGCGCCAGAGACACGCAGGTTGCGGTTGGATACCATCTGCAAACCAAAGTCTTCCGGGTGGATATCATATTCGCGGATTTCGCCATTCACCAGCTCACCTACCATGGTTGGCGCACCCAGCGAGACTTCGTCCATATTGTCGCGTCCCCATACCACCAGCGCGTGTTGTGCACCCAGGCGCTGCAATACACGTACCTGTATGCCGACCAGGTCAGGGTGGAATACGCCCATCAGTATATTTGGCGCACCTGCCGGATTGGTCAAGGGACCGAGGATATTGAAGATGGTGCGTACACCAAGTTCACGCCTTACGGGGGCAGCATGCTTCATCGCTGCATGATGGTTAGGTGCGAACATGAAACCTATGCCGGTTTGTGCAATTGACTGGGCGATCTGTTCTGGTTTGAGATTGATATTCGCGCCCAAAGATTCAAGCACATCGGCACTGCCGGAAGAAGAAGAAACACTGCGGCCACCGTGCTTGGCAACACGTGCGCCAGCAGCAGCCGTGACAAACATCGATGCAGTAGAAATATTGAAGGTATGCGCGCCGTCACCACCAGTACCAACGATGTCTATCATGTTGGCAGTATTTGCCAGCGGCACCTTGGTGGAGAATTCGCGCATGACCTGGGCGGCTGCGGTGATCTCGCCTATGCTTTCTTTCTTGACGCGCAGGCCCATGGTCAGCGCGGTGATCATCACCGGCGACATTTCGCCACCCATCAGTTTGCGGAACAGGAACAGCATTTCATCGTGAAAAATTTCACGATGTTCAATCAGGCGTGTCAGTGCTTCGTGTTGTGAGATGGTCATGATGCAGTTCCAGTCAAAAAGTTTTTCAGCAGGGCGTGGCCATGCTCGGACAAGATGGATTCGGGGTGGAATTGCACACCTTCGAGATTAAATTCTTTATGGCGCACACCCATGATTTCACCGTCATCTGTCCATGCAGTCACTTCCAGGCAGTCCGGCAGGCTGGCACGTTCTATCGCCAGCGAGTGATAACGGGTAACCGTATAAGGGCTGGGCAAATTCCTGAATACGCCAACGCCGGTGTGGGCAATGGCAGACACCTTGCCATGCATGACCTGCTTGGCGCGGATGACCTTGCCACCAAAGGCTGCGCCTATGGCTTGATGACCAAGGCATACACCGAGTATCGGTGTCTTGCCGGCAAAGCGTTCTATCACAGCGATGGAAACACCAGCCTCTGCTGGCGTGCAGGGGCCGGGCGAAATGCAGATATGATCAGGTTTCAAAGCTTCTATCTCTTCTATCGTAATTTCATCATTACGGTAGGTACGCACATCTTCACCAAGTTCAGCAAAATACTGCACCAGGTTGTAGGTGAAGGAATCGTAGTTGTCTATCATCAGTAGCATTTAAATCTCCCCATCCAGGCCATCTTGCACTTGTTCTGCCGCACGCAATACGGCGCGTGCCTTGTTTTCGGTTTCCTGCCATTCCATTTCAGGTACTGAATCAGCCACCACGCCTGCGGCTGCCTGCACGTATAACATGCCATCTTTCAGGACACCGGTACGTATGGCGATGGCCAGGTCCATTTCACCGCCAAAGGACAGGTAACCGCAGGCTCCGCCATAGATACCACGCTTGACAGGTTCGAGTTCGTCGATGAGTTCCATTGCCCTGACTTTTGGTGCGCCAGACAATGTGCCAGCCGGGAAGGTTGCTTTCAAAACATCGAGGTTGGACAAGTTGGTTTGCAAGACACCTTCTACATTCGAGACGATGTGTTGCACATGCGAATATTTTTCTATGACCATCTGGTCGGTGACCTTGACGCTGCCGGTCTGGGCTATGCGGCCTATGTCATTGCGGGCCAGGTCGATGAGCATCACGTGTTCGGCGATTTCTTTCGGGTCGGCCAGCAATTCTTTGGCCAATTCGGCATCGCGTTCCGGTGTTGCGCCGCGTGGACGGGTACCGGCCAGTGGACGTATGGTGACTTTTTTGCTGCCATCATTCAGGCTTTCATTGCGGACCAGAATTTCTGGTGAAGCGCCGATGATCTGCATGTCGCCAAAATTATAGAAATACATATAAGGCGAAGGGTTCAGCGAACGCAGGGCGCGATACAGCGACAATGGTGAATCGACATACGGTTTCTTGATGCGCTGCCCCACCTGCACCTGCATCAGGTCGCCAGCCATGATGTATTCCTTGGCTTTTTCTACGGCCTTCAGATAGTCGTCCTTGGCAAAGTCGCGTATGGCTTCTGTACGGACAGACGCCGATGTGACAGGGGCATCCACACTACGGCGCAGCATGGCGCGCAGGTCTTTCAGACGCTGGCGGGCTTTGGACCAGGCTTCTGGCTGGGTAGGGTCCGCATACACGATCAGGTAGAGCTTGCCCGATACATTGTCGATGACAGCCAGTTCTTCAGTCAGCAATAACTGGATTTCTGGCAGACCCAGATCATCTTTTGGCGCTTTGCCAGCAAGGCGTTTTTCTACATGGCGTACGGCGTCATAACCAAAGTAACCTGCCAGGCCGCCGCAAAAACGTGGCAGACCAGGACGCAATGCAACCTTGAAGCGCGCCTGGAATTCGGCAATGAAATCCAGGGGATTCATGTCATGGGTTTCGATGACTTGTCCGTTTTTCAGGACTTCTACTTTCTCACCAAAGCTGCGCACCAGGGTATTGGCAGGCAAGCCGATGAAGGAATAGCGGCCAAAACGCTCGCCACCCATGACTGATTCGAGCAAGAACGTATTCTTGCCCGCATTCTGGGTCTGTGCGAGTTTCAAATACAGGGTGAGCGGGGTTTCCAGATCGGCGAAAGCTTCCGCGATCATGGGGATACGGTTGTAGCCTTGCGCGGCCAACGATTTGAATTCGAGTTCGGTCATGGTTTTCTTTCAGCCGTCAGCCAGCACTTGCAAGTTTGCCTGCGGCAAGGTGCGCAAAGCAGACAAACAGGCTCAAGGCCAGAATACGGACGGATAAGACAAATTGATATAACAAGCAAGAAAATGTGCGTAGGGTGTGCACAGTCACTCGCGGCATTCGTGGTTTAACAGAATTGCCAGCGTCGCCATAGCCAGGCCTCAAAAGTGCCTGGTGTAATCATGGAACGTTTGTTATCGAGGAACATTCGTTATGGGAATGATTTGAAAGTCAAAGGGAGTTTTTAGCTGAAAGCAGTCGTGCCGCATCCAACAGGGTTTCGACTATACCATCACTTTGAATATTTTGTACAGCTTCACCGTGGTTGTAGCCGTAAGGCACTGTTAATACGGGGCAACCCGCCGCCCTGGCGGCGATGGCGTCATTGCTGGAGTCGCCTATGGCCAATACCTGCGCAGGCGATAAATCCAGGGCTTTGCAGGCTTCCAGCATGGGCAGTGGGTGCGGTTTCTTTTTGGCAAAACTGTCGCCGCCATAGACTTGTTCAAAATAAGTACTCAAACCCTTCTTTTGCATCAGTGGCAAGGCAAAGGCCAGTGGTTTATTGGTGACACAGACCAGGCGCAGACCCATGTCACGCATGGCTTGCAAGCCTGCCATGACTTGTGGATAAACTTGGCTGTGTTCACCATTGATCACCAGATAATGGCGTTGATAGCTTGCCAGGGCTTCGTCAAAGTGTATGGCGATGCCATCTGCATCAAAATCCACGGCCAATACTTTGTGTATCAGGTTCTCTGAACCTTTGCCCACCATGGTCTTGATCAATTCCAGTGTTAATGGCGACAGTTGGAAGTCGGCGCGCATGCGGTTGATGGCGACCAGAAAATCAGGGGCGGTATCTATCATGGTGCCGTCAAGATCAATAATGGCGGCCTGGATTTTGCTGAGCATGGTTGGGAAGATCAGAAGAGTAGGGCGTTTCCCTCTGCAGGGAAACGCTTTGCAAGCAGATGACGGGTGTCAGACCTTGGCCAGTTCGCTACGCATGGCGTCAATGATGGCTTTGTAGTCGGGCTTGCCAAAAATGGCTGAGCCGGCAACAAAGGTATCGGCGCCGGCGCGGGCAATTTCTGCGATATTTTCAATTTTGACACCACCATCGACTTCAAGCAGGATGTCGCGGCCAGATTCATCAATGATGCGTCGCGCTTGTGCGATCTTTTTCAGTGTGTGGGGAATAAAGGTCTGGCCACCAAAGCCTGGGTTGATGGACATGATCAGGATCATGTCGACTTTATCGATCACATGTTCCAGTACGTGCAAGGGGGTTGCCGGGTTGAATACCAGGCCAGATTTGCAACCATGGTCACGTATGGTTTGCAGGCTGCGGTCTATGTGTTCTGATGCTTCCGGGTGAAAAGTGATGAAATTGGCGCCGGCCTTGGCAAAATCAGGGATGATGCGGTCCACAGGCTTGACCATCAGGTGCACGTCGATAGGTACCTGCACATGCGGACGTATCGCCTCGCATACCATGGGGCCTATGGTCAGGTTGGGTACATAGTGATTGTCCATGACATCAAAATGGATGATGTCGGCGCCGGCGGCGACAACATTACGGACTTCTTCACCAAGGCGGGCGAAATCGGCGGACAAAATGCTGGGAGCAATACGGAAAGTAGTCATGATGAGTTTGATGCAGAAAAAAGATATGCTATTTTACCCTGTGACGGCCAAGCGGCAGCTGTCTTCGTCTGGCACAATGACAGCAATTCATCATTGAAAGAAAATCATGGCAGCCTATGAAATGAGTGTATCGGTGGTAACACAATACCTGAAAGACCAGTCAGACCCTGAGCAAAACCACTTCGTCTTCGCCTACACCATTACCATCAAGAATACCGGCACAGTCGCTGCCCAGTTGATTTCCCGTCACTGGATTATTACTGATAGTAAAAATCATATAGAAGAGGTCAAGGGGCTTGGTGTTGTCGGGCATCAACCGTTCCTGGCGCCAGGGCAAAGTTTTGAATACACCAGTGGCAGCTCACTGAAAACCCCGCAAGGAAGCATGAAGGGTACTTATTTCTGCGTGGCAGAAGATGCCCACAGATTTGAGGCCGAGATACCGGAATTTGTCCTGTCGTTGCCACGTACCCTGCATTGAGGCTGCACCTTGAACCTGCTGCTTAATGGGACTGTGTATCTTTTTTCTCTGCGGCGATCTGTTTTTTCTCATTTTCTGGTGGTGTTTCTGGCTTGCGGCCATGAAACATCGTCCACCAGACGATAAAAATCAGTATGAACATTGCTACGCATGCTTCCAGTGCTAATAACCACATCTTATCTACCTCGCCAAATAAACTAACGACATTGTACCTGCCTGGGCGCAATTGCTTGTTCAGGTATTACAATACGCGCACTGCCGCTGGCAAGGATTACCTCTTACCTCTTATATGGGAGTAGTTATGGAATTTGAATGTATTTTGACTGAAACCCGCGACAAGGTCGGTCTGATCACCCTGAATCGCCCCAAAGCCTTGAATGCACTGAATGATCAGTTGATGAATGAACTGGGGTTTGCACTCAAGGCTTTTGACCAGGATGAAAATATTCATTGCATCATCCTGACCGGTAGCGAAAAAGCCTTTGCGGCAGGGGCTGATATTGCTGCCATGGCCGGATACAGTTTCATGGATGCCTATAAAAGCGACTACATCACCCGCAACTGGGAGGCCATACGTCAGATACGCAAACCCATTATCGCGGCTGTGGCCGGTTATGCGCTTGGCGGTGGTTGTGAAGTTGCCATGATGTGTGACTTTATTATAGCGGCAGAAAATGCCAAGTTTGGCCAGCCGGAAATCAAGCTGGGCACCTTGCCTGGTGCAGGCGGCACACAACGCCTGCCACGTGCCATCTCCAAAGCCAAGGCCATGGACATGTGTTTGACCGCACGCATGATGGATGTCGTCGAAGCAGAGCGCGCCGGTCTGGTATCGCGCGTAGTGCCTCTCGACAAATTGCTGGAAGAAGCTTTCGCAGCGGCCAACACCATTGCTTCCATGTCCTTGCCCGTTATCATGATGGTGAAAGAATCCGTGAACCGTGCCTATGAGACGACACTCTCGGAAGGTATGCACTTTGAGCGCCGCCTGTTCCATGCCAGCTTCGCGACGGAAGACCAGAAAGAAGGCATGCAGGCTTTCATGGAAAAACGTCCTGCTGTATTCAAGAACAAGTAAGCGAGATGACGGTAATGCCTATGCTATATAGTAGTTTAGATAGTAAGCGTCACTGAGGCCTGCAAAAAAAGCAAAGCCGTCGAAGACGGGCTTTGCTTTTTTATTTTAATTTTGCCAGGCCACATCCATGTTAATTCAATGTTGCCTTCGCCAAAGCATGAGCCAGCGCGCTGCGCGCACCGTTTCCCACTTTCTTATAGATGCACAGCCTGCAGCCAGTGCCCCTGTTTTGCTTTTCTGAAAACGGCCCAAATAATTTAGCCCAAAGGCTTGCAAAGTGGTGAAGAAGTTTGCTATAGTTCGCCTCCCGCTGAAGAGCGGGGTGAG
>NZ_JAKZHX010000032.1 GCF_022568815.1 Undibacterium paludis
TTCTGATTATTTGGTTTGATATGAAAAACGCAATATTTAAATAGGTCTGCTATTACTGTGTCAGCCAATTTTTTAGCGATGCAAGATTAGCATGCAGGTCGCTTTTTACATGTGACGCAAATCACAATCCCTTCTCTAACCAAGTTTTTTAACCAGTTGAATAAATATTAGTGCAATATCAACAACATATTGTTTTACCAATCAATGGTTTTTTGTCCAAAAGCAAATAGCCCCGGCAGCAAGCTGGCCGGGGCTATGTTTAAAGAACAGTTTTTATCCTGTTCATCACAACACAAACATCAGTGTGTGATGATTTTCGCCAGGAAGTCACGGGCACGGTCAGAACGTGCATTGTTGAAGAATTCGTCTTTTGCACAATCTTCCACAATCGCCCCCTTGTCCATAAAGACGATACGGTTTGCCACTTTCTTGGCAAAGCCCATTTCATGCGTCACTACCATCATGGTCATGCCTTCTTGTGCCAGACCAACCATGACATCAAGAACCTCATTGATCATTTCAGGGTCAAGGGCCGAAGTCGGTTCATCAAACAGCATGGCGATCGGGTCCATGGACAGAGCGCGGGCAATCGCTACACGCTGTTGCTGACCACCGGACAATTGACCGGGGAACTTGTCCTTGTGCGCCAGCAGACCGACACGGTCAAGGTACTTGAGGCCACGTTCAGTCGCCTCGTCCTCGGAGCGACCCAGGACTTTGACCTGTCCCAGTGTCAGGTTCTGACGGATGGACAGATGCGGGAACAGCTCGAAGTTCTGGAATACCATGCCTATGCGGGCGCGCAATTTGGACAGGTTGGTTTTGGGATCACCGACTGAAACACCTTCGACAGTAATGTCACCTTTCTGGAAAGGTTCCAGACCGTTGACTGTCTTGATCAGCGTGGACTTGCCGGAACCGGACGGTCCGCAAACCACCACGACTTCGCCCTTGGATACTTCGGTTGTGCAATCGGTTAAGACCTGGAACTGACCATACCACTTGCTCACATTATTCAACTTAATCATTTCAAATCTCCACAATATTCTTAACGTATGATCGCCACTTTATGCTGCAGCTTCTTCACCAGCCCCGACAAGCCAAAGCACATGACAAAATACACAACCGCCGCGAATGAATACATTTCAACCAGACGGCTGTCGCGCTGGGCAACCTTGGCGGCAGAACCAAAGAAATCGGCAATCGACAGTATGGATACCAGCGAGACGTCCTGGAACAGAACGATGGTCTGTGTCAGCAGGATGGGAATCATATTGCGGAAAGCCTGTGGCAACACGATATGCCCCATGGTTTGCCAGTAATTCATGCCCATCGCATAACCGGCCCAGATCTGGCCGCGCGGAATCGACTGGATGCCTGAGCGCATGATCTCGCAGTAATACGCTGCTTCAAACATGACGAAGGTAATCAGGCAGGATGAAAAAGCACCAACCTGTACCGGATCTTTGGAACCGACCACCCAGGCACCAATATACGGCACCAGGAAGTAGAACCAGAATATGACCAGTACCAGCGGTATCGAGCGCATCAGGTTGACGTAGGCAGTGGCCACAAAATTGATCACCTTGTTACTGGACAAACGCATCATTGCCAGCAGGGTGCCAAAAAAGATACCACCCGTCATTGCCAGAAAAGTCAGCTTCAGTGTGAATACCATGCCCGTCTGGAACAGGTACACCCAGGAGCGCTGGATGACATCAAAATCAAAATTACCCATGTTTAGTGCCCTCCACTATTGGCTGAACCAGAGGTGATGAATCCTGGTACGCGCAGTTTCTTTTCCAGCAAATTCGACATAATGATCGCAATCACCGACACAATCAGATAAATGATGGTGGCAGCACCGTAAGCTTCAAACGTCTGGAAAGAAAATTCCTGCATGGAGCGTGCGCTGGCAGTCAACTCCATCAAACCTATCGACAAGGCCACCGAGCTGTTCTTGATGATCGCGGCAACTTCATTTGTCAGTGAAGGAATGATGATACGAAACGCCATCGGCAAAAGCACATAACGGTAAGTTTGTGGCAGTGTCAGCCCCAGTGCCGTACCCGCCATCCTCTGGCCACGCGGCAAGGCGTTGATACCAGTAGAAACCTGCACCGCAACACGGGCAGATGTGAAGAATCCCAGACTCAATACAGCCGTGATAAACGGTGCATTTGGCAACTGTTTCAGCGCTGTTCCCATATCGCTTGGTAAAACTTCGGGGAACACGAAATACCAGAGAAACATTTGTACGATCAATGGTATATTTCTAAATAACTCAACATAGCCGTTGGCCAGCTTGACGATCCATTTATTGGGTGCCGTCCGTAAAGTGCCAATGACCAGGCCAAGTGCCAGTGCAATACACCAGCCCAGCCCGGCTGTCGCCAGGGTCCATTTGAGACCGGCGATCAGGGAATCCAGATAGGTCCCCGTTCCATCGGGCGCAATCTCCCAATAGATATTCCAATTCCAGTTGTAATTCATATTACTCCTCCTCAGCAGAACATTTTTCTCCGTTTTTTGCGCATTACTTCGCAAAAGAAAACGGGAGGTGCTGCCCCCCGTTTTTCCCGGATTACCCGATGTACTTCAGGGTTTATTTTTTCTTGTTCAAGACTGCTTTTTGCGCTTCAGGAACAACTGCATAGGCTGCTGGATCACCAGAGTCAGTAGGTTTGGCTGCAACCGCCTTCAATTGCTCTGTCATCGGCCAGTTCAAAGCAATGCCCTTTGGGGGAATAGGTTGCATGAACCATTTATGGTAGATGCGGTTGACATCGCCAGAAGTCAGTACACTGCCAATCGCGGTATCGACAACCTTTTTGAAGCCTGCATCATCCTTGCGCAACATGATGCCATATGGCTCGACAGACAAGGCTTCTTTGCTGATTTCATATTCAGCCGGGTTTTTCGAATTGGCTGCCTGTGAGGCCAGCAAGATGTCATCCATCACCCAGGCGACGGCACGGCCGGTTTCCACCATCAGGAAAGCTTCTGCATGGTCTTTGGCAGGCAGAATATTGATGCCCAGATTCTGGTCCGCATTGAGTTGTGTCAATTGTTTCAGGTTGGACGTACCGGAAGTCGATACCACAGCCTTGCCTTTCAGGTCCATCAGTGTTTTGATGCCTGAGGATTTTTTCGACAGAATACGATTGGCTGTCACGAAAGTCGTCGGGGCAAATGCCACCTGTTTTTGACGTTCCGCATTATTTGTTGTGGAACCGCATTCCAGGTCTATTGTCCCGTTGGCCATCAGTGGAATACGGGTAGCGGATGTGACCGGATTCATCTTGACATTCAGGCTGCTCATACCCAGGTGCTTTTGCACGGCTGTCACAATCTTCAGGCACAGGTCGATGGAGTAGCCCTGATAGGACTGCTTATCGTCCAGGTAAGAAAACGGGATGGAGGAATCACGCACGCCAAGAGTGATTGTCCCTGTTTCTTTAATTTTTTTCAAAGTCCCGGAATCTTGCGCTTGTGCAGCACCGGCGATCAATCCTGCACCCATCAGACCAACCAACAATTTCGAAAATTTCATACAGTCTCCAAAAGGTTAAATCAAAAAAATCATGCCTTTGAGTTTAACAAAAACCCCAGGCTTACTACCGTTTTTTTCAATCGGTTTAATACGTATTACTACTTAGGACTTAAGCAAAACCACCCCGGCTGCGTTGCAGCTCCTAGCCCTACTAAAGTACTGTCTTCGTCGCCCCGATGTCGCCGGGGTTTCAGACAACATGTTGTCTGCCGGCGAAATGAACCTCCCTTGTAAGGGAGGTTTCCTGGTAGCGATAGCCTTACCAGGACAATTTTGCTTAAGTCCAACTACTTACTGAAATCTTGCAACACCAGGTATGGCGTCGATCAATCTGCCACTTTATCCGTAGGGAAACGAATACTGTCACGCAACAGAAACCCCATAGGCATGTTCAGGTTTGCCCCTTTTGGAGGCACAGGCTTGCGAAACCATTTGTCGTACAGTTTGGTCATTTCGCCGTCATTCATCATTCTGGCCATTTCGCGATCAATCAGTGCCTTGAAAGCAGGGTCGTCCTTGCGCATCATCATGGCATAAGGCTCGGTTGACAGCGGGTCACCAACAACGACAAATTTGCTTGGATCCTTGGCATTGCCACGCTGTCCGTACAGTAGCACATCATCCACGGTAAATGCATCGGCCTGGCCGTTTTCAACCATGCTGAATGATTCGTTGTGATCAGCACCTTCAAGCAGCTTCAAGTCCAGGCCCCTGACCTTGTCACGGTCGTTCAACAGCTTGACGGTGGTCGTGCCCTTGGTGGTGACGACCTTTTTACCTTTAAGGTCGGTCCAGTTTTTGATACCTGAATCTGCACGCACTATCATACGCGCTGTCGCAAAGAAATGCGGGATGGTGAAGGCTACCTGCTTGCGGCGTTCGACGTTGTTCGTGGTAGAACCGCATTCCAGATCGGCCTTGCCGTCTGCAATGGCGGGGATGCGTGAACTGCCGGTGACCATCAGGTAATTGACGTTGAGCTCTTTGAGTTTGAGCTCTTTCTTGATGGCTTCTACCAGCTTCATGCAGATATCCATCGAGTAGCCGATGGGTTTCTTGTCGTCACCCAGGTAAGAAAAGGGGAAAGACGCCTCACGGTGAGCAATCGTCACTGTCTGCGTTTCTTTGATGTGTGTCAGCGTGTCCGCAGCTAATGAAAGCGGGGAGCAGAAGACCAGTGCGCAGGGCAAGCCAGCCTTTACTATCCATTGCAAAACTTTCATACGGCCCCCATTAAACACAGTTCAGGATGGTAATGACAAAGATCAAGAAAATTCAACAGAAAAATTCATACATTGCAGAATATTATTTGGCATTTCTGACAAATTATATTGTAAAAAATTTTTAAATCTTAGTATGTCACAACTTGCATGCAAGGATTGTTCCAACTTGTGTCATGCAAGCTTATTGACCACACAGTCAATGTTACCCAATCGTTCCCAATGCGGACCTGGGCCGGAACCATCGAGCGCAAGATGATCAAATCATTGCCTTACGGACTACTTTTTGCCACTCCTGAATGACAATATCCACCACCTATACAGCATAGGTGATGGATAGCTTTTTACAATTACAGATTAAGGGTAGAGGCCGCGAACTTCACGTGCCTGCAACACTCTTGAGCAACCGATGATGAAGGCCGCAGTACGCAGGGAGACGTTCTTGTCCTCTGTGACCTGCCAGACGGAATTAAAGGCTTCTTTCATGATGCGTGTCAGACGCTGGTTGATCTCGTCTTCAGACCAGAAATAGCTGGAGAAATCCTGCACCCATTCAAAGTACGATACGGTCACACCGCCGGCATTGGCAATCACGTCAGGCACAACCAGCACACCTTTATCGCGCAGAATATCATCTGCTTCTGGTGTGGTCGGACCGTTCGCACCTTCAAGGATGATTTTTGCACGGATTTGGTCCGCATTTTTTGTTGTGATCTGCTGTTCCAGTGCAGCCGGGATCATGATGTCGCAATTGACCGCCCAGAATTCATCGTTCGGCAAGACGGCTTCTATGCCCTCGAAACCGGCAACACTGCCTTTGGCTGCCACATGGTCAAGCAACTTATTCACATCCAGGCCATTGGAGTGGAATATCGTGCCGCCATGATCTTGCACCGCAACGATCTTGGCGCCAGCTTCGGCAAACAGGCGGGCTGCGATACCACCGACGTTACCAAAACCTTGTACTGCAATTTTTGCACCGGCGATATTGAGGCCACGCTTGGCGGCTGCTTCGCTACCGACGACGAATACGCCGCGACCGGTCGCTTCACGACGCCCCAGACTGCCGCCGAGGGAAATCGGCTTGCCGGTGACGACGCCAGTTGCAGTACGGCCCTCGTTCATGGAATAGGTATCCATCATCCATGCCATGGTCTGTTCGTTAGTGTTGACGTCCGGCGCAGGAATGTCTTTGTCCGGGCCAATGATGATGCCGATTTCAGAAGTATAGCGGCGTGTCATACGCATCAGTTCGCCACGGGACAGTGTCTTGGGATCAACGCGGATACCGCCCTTGGCGCCACCGTAAGGCACGTTCACGGCAGAGTTCTTGATCGTCATCCAGGCAGACAGGGCCATCACTTCTGACAGCGTCACATCCT
This sequence comes from Undibacterium paludis, assembly GCF_022568815.1. Taxonomy (GTDB): domain Bacteria; phylum Pseudomonadota; class Gammaproteobacteria; order Burkholderiales; family Burkholderiaceae_D; genus Undibacterium. The sequence continues at coordinate 6,156 of NZ_JAKZHX010000032.1, forward strand.
GGTGGAAACGCACACCGCCCTTACCTGGGCCGCGCGAGGTATTGTGCTGTACGCGATAACCTTCGAAGTGGGCAATAGAGCCGTCATCACGCTCGATAGGTACATCAACGACGAGGATACGTTTGGGACGCTTCAGGGTTTCTACCCAACGGGACAAGTGTCCCAGATAGGGAGTAACACGATCAATCTGCTCAAGGTAAACGGACCAAGGACCTGTCTCTGTCGGGGTAAGATAGGACGGTATCTGGTGCTGGCTGGACATGGTATGACCTCATGAAATGGTTAGACTGGTTTGTGCATATCTTGCACTTCTGTCAGTTCAGGCTGGCTCCAAGCCAGCGCTGAAAGCAGACGCATAGTAGTCTTTTCAATCGGAAATCAGCCAATGCTTTGTTTGCATGTATCTATGCATGAAATGCATAATCATGAAACTGGCCTTATGTTATGCCTGAAGTTATGCCTGGTGTTATGTCTGATGCCATGTCGAAAATAACTTCAATATTGGCAATTTTTTTAAAAATTCGTCAATTTGCCCTGGCCTGGCGTTTTCTCTTGCCTTGCTTGCTCGCATTCAGCTTGCCATCAGCCTGGAGTTGTTCCAGGTATTCCCACAGACGCGAAACAATCATCTTGCCCGGTCTTTGTATCGACGGCCTTTCACGATACAGGCGAATTTCCATGTTCACTTCCCAGGCGCCGCTGCCGTCATCAGCACGGGCCAGTTGCTTTAGTTTGACTTCGCGTGTCACGGCGGACTCCGGCAGGAAGGCGATGCCCCGACCTTCCAGGGCCATCATTTTCAAGCCTTCAGCCATGTCTGTCTCATAGCATTTTTCCAGGTGCAGGGGCTGGCGCGCGTCATTCAGGATCAGGTCCACCATGCGACCCAGGTAAGCATTGTTGGCATAGGCCAGGAATGGCAGGGGTTCTTTCTCCCTGCCAGGCAAAAGCAGTTCAGGCACCCCGTGTTTGTCGCAACGGGTGTATGCACGCAAAGCCTCGGTCCCCATGCTGATCATGTCGTACTGGCTGCTGTCGAGCAGTAGCGGCTGTCTTGGGTGGTGGTAACAGAGCAAGAGATCACAGCCGCCTTCGACCAGGGTCATTACTGCATCATGCACGTTCAGGGCCAGCAGACGACTGTTGATTTCACCAAAGGCGGCCTCAAGGCTGGTCAGCCAGCGCGGCACATAGGTCAGAGAAAGTGTATGCGGCACGGCAAAATCAACTGTGGTTTGCGTCGTCGTGCGTTTGCCGCGCAACAACGCACGGGCATTATTGATCTGCCCCAGCATGGCAATTGCCTGCTCGTAAAATACTTCGCCGGCATGCGTCAGACGGGTAGGGTAAGAGGTGCGGTCAATCAGGTCACTACCCAGCCAGGCTTCCAGTGACTGTATGCGGCGTGAAAAAGCCGGTTGCGTCACATGGCGTAATTCTGCCGAGCGACTGAAACTATTGGTCTCAGCCAGTGAGACAAAATCTTCGAGCCATTTGGTTTCCATCTTATGCGCTCACCAATTCAATTTCATCAGCTTCATCATCGTCTTCTGCGATGTCTTTTTTCCTGCTTTGCTGGCGCTCCCACATGCGTGCGTATGCCCCCTGCATCATCAACAGCTCATGATGCGTACCACGTTCAATGATCTGCCCCTTGTCCATCACCAATATCTGCTGTGCATCAACGATAGTCGACAGTCTGTGGGCAATGACCAGACTGGTGCGGCTGCGGGCAATGTCTTTCAATTGCGCCTGTATCAATTGCTCGGCCTGCGAATCGAGGGCCGACGTTGCCTCGTCAAAAATCAGGATGGAAGGGTTTTTCAGCAAAGTGCGGGCAATGGCGACACGCTGTTTTTCACCGCCCGACAGCTTGAGGCCGCGTTCACCGACCTGGGTATCATAGCCATCAGGCAAGGACTCGATGAATTCATGGATATAGGCTGCCTTGGCAACGGCGATGATGTCCTCCTTGCTGGCGCCAGGTTTTCCATAAGCGATGTTGTACTCGATGGTGTCATTGAACAGGACCGTATCTTGCGGGACTATGCCTATCGCCGCCCTGACCGAAGCCTGGGTGACATCGCGCAAGTCCTGTCCGTCGATCAGGATATGGCCAGACTGGATATCGTAAAACCGGAACAGCAAACGCGACAAGGTTGATTTGCCGGAACCGCTATGACCGACCACTGCCGTGGTGGTGCCGGCTGGTACGGTAAAGTCGACATCAAACAATATCTGGCGCTTTTCTTCATAGCGGAAATTGACATGCTGAAAACGCAGTTCTGCGCCATTCCTGTGATGGACTTGCAGCGGCTGGGCGCTGGCTGCGTCTGCCACTTCGCGATTTTCGTCGAGCAGGGAAAACAGTCTCTCCATATCCGCCAGACTCTGCTTGATTTCGCGATACAGGACACCCAGGAAATTGAGCGGGATATACAGTTGTATCATGAAGGCATTCACCAGTACCAGGTCGCCCAGGCTCATGCTGCCGTCTATCACACCTTGTGTGGCACGCCACAAGATCAGGGTCACCGCCGTGGCAATGATCATGGACTGTCCAGTGTTTAACAGGAACAGGCTGCTTTGTGACTTGACCGCTGCGGTTTCAAAGCTTTTCAGGCCCACGTCATAGCGTTGCGCCTCATACTCTTCATTGCCGAAATATTTGACGGTTTCATAGTTGAGCAAAGAATCGATGGCCTTGGTATGCGCCTTGGAATCAAGCTCATTCATGGTACGGCGGAAATGGGTGCGCCACTCTGTCACCACGATAGTGAAAATGATGTAGACGATCAGTGCCGTAGCCGTAATGATGCTGAACCATTTATCGTAATGAGTGCTCAGGTAAAACAGCACCAGGGTAATTTCCAGCAGTGTCGGTACGATGCTGAACAGCGCATACGATATCAGGGATGAAATTGCCCGCGTGCCACGCTCTATGTCACGCGTCACGCCACCGGTTTGCCGGTTCAGGTGAAAGCGCAAGGACAGGGCATGCAGGTGGCGAAAAACCTGCAAGGCAATCGTCCGCACGGCACGTTGCGTGACCTTGGCAAAGACAAATTCGCGCAATTCGGTAAACAGTGTCGTCGATAATCGCAAAGCGCCGTAGGCGATGAGCAGGCTGACCGGCAAGACCATCACCGCCGCCGGGTGAGTCGGGCTGACAGTCATGCTGTCGACCAGGTTTTTTAAGACCATGGGCACGCCGACATTGGCCAGCTTGGCCGATACCAGAAAGCTCAGGGCCAGCATGACCCGCCACTTATAGGCCCATAGATAGGGTAACAAGGTCTTGACGGTAGACCAGTCGCCGCGTTGACCATGGTTGCTGGCCGGGGCCGCGCCTGACGGGTTACGAACGGATTCTCTGCGTCGCATTAATAGTATTCTCAATCGAAGTTCAACAAGCTCGGGTGGACACCAGGAGTTCAGGCATATCCGTCCATGGCCCCAATTTGACAGGTAAAGCACACAATAAAGAAATCGCCATGAGTGTAAATATGGCAATCGCTCCATGCAAAAAGCGCATAAAGAAAATTATAGGCTATAAACGAAATTACTTTCTCCCGCATGTAATGCGCCGCCTTGCTGACATCGCTGACATGCTCACGTACAATCCAGTCTACACTCGGAATTGTCAATATGATATGCAAACCAACTCAACGGATGTCGACATCCCAAAACACAGAGGCCGCAGCATGAATAAGAAAAAACTGGTGATCTTCGGTGCCAGCAATATTTTGTCTGACTTGTTTGATTGCGCACTGGCGCATGGTCTGACCGTATCCACCATCGTCCTGCACTTGCCTGAAACCCCGGGGGAGCGCGACATCAGCCTGCAAGAACGAGTCAAGGAATGGGGAGCGCATGGTCCCGCTCCGGCCATCGTTGACCTGGCCGATTTCACGCCATCTGATGATGAACTGTACATTTTGGGGCCGACCACACCTACCCGTGTCGCGCTGGAAGAGGCAATCACGCAACGTTTCAATCTGAAATTCCACACGCTGGTGCATCCGCGCGCCTATGTTTCACCGCTGGCGAAGCTGGCTGCTGGTGTGTTTGTCGGTGCCAACAGCGTAATTGGCCCGGGTGCTGTATTGGGCCGCCATGTGTTCATCAATCGTGGTGTCACCATAGGCCATGACACACATATCGGCGCTTATTCGCGAGTGCAGCCGGGCAGCAATGTCGGTGGCCTGTCGCGCATAGGCCATAGCGTGACCATCGCCATCGGCGCTACACTGCTGGAGCGCCTGGTGATCGGTGACCATGCCTTCATCGGTGCCGGCGCTGTCGTCATCAGCGATATTGATGCCGGCGCCCTGATGGTGGGCATACCGGCAAAATTCAAGAAGTCTGTGCTGCCGTCCTGATCGCAAAACGTTGGACCGTCAGCTCGCATGCAGCTTTCAGGCTCTCAGCCGCCCTGGCCAGATCAAGATGCTGGTCAAAGCGTTGCTGCATGGCCTGCGCGGCAGCTTTTCTGAGGTCTGCATCGGACAGCCACAGGGCCAGGGTCTGGAAGTAAGTTTGCAGATCAGACAAGGCGGCGTCGCCGAGTTTGTCGCCGCCATCCGATCCCTGCAAACTCAGGGCGGGTACTGCCAAAGCCATCGCCTCTGCCACGGCGAAGCCGCCGCCCATCATTGGCGGGTTGACGTAGATGTCACTGCAACTGAGGTAATTCACCGCGTCAAGGCAAAATGGCAGGCACCTGACCTGCCCTGCCCTGACTGCCTGCAAGGCACTGGGCATGGCGCCATTGCCGCCAACAATAAGCCAGATCACCTGGGGATGGCGCGCCAGCATGTCGCACATGCCAGCCGCCCATTGATCCCTGATCCTGGCTTCGCTTTCACTGACCAGGGTGACCAGGATCAGTTTATCTTGTGGCAGTCCCAGCGTCTGCCGGTTGCAACCGGGTGTGACGGACGGTCTTTGCACACGATAGGAATGGTAGTAGGCCATGCTGGGCGGAAATGCGCTGCTCCATTGTGACGCCTGGACTTTATCCAGTTCTTGCAGTGCAGTGAGCCATACATCGGCTGGCAGCATGGGCGCCAGAGAATTGATACCCAGGCTCAGCACCGGGCGCGCACCATATGCCGCCGCAGCCAGGCCAGAATACAGGCCAACGGACATGACCAGGTCCGGGTCGAATTGCGCCATCAGGCCCAGCAGGTTTTTCCAGCGATGCTGCAAGGAAAAACGTATGTCACCTGTCAACACCTGCCCCCCCTGTCCCAGATAGGCCTCCCAACCACGGGTCACGAATTCAGGGTCCGGGGTGAACGAATTGCTGCCGAGGTAGTGTTTAAAATCCGGCCCCAGCATTTCCTGCGCAGAATAGAGGACGACTTCATAGTCATTGCGACGCAGGATTTCTGCCTGCTGCAAAGCCATCAACGTAGGCGGATGTTTGATATTGCTGAGAAATGGGGCAACCAGGGCCACCCTGCGCACCTCTCTGACAACACGCTTTTTAAATATCTGTGCAGGCTGGATTTGTTGTATCAGCCATTGCTGCAAAACTGCCGCTATCTCTGGCAAGGCAAGCGCCTTGAGCCTTTGCTGAAAAGCCAGCCGTCCCGGTATGTCGAGCAAGACTCTTTGCCAGCTGTTTTGCAGGAATGTAATGAGCCTGTCTGCATCAAAGGGCTGCAGTCTCAGGATAATTTGCCCGGCCTGCTGCAGATACTCGGGGCGACCGGTCAGCATATCGAGAAAGGTCGCCCGGTAAAACCCGGCCAGGCCATCAGGCGCAACCCTGGCCAACAGGATTTTTTCGAGTTCCAGCGACATGGCAGGTGTCGCGTGGCGGCGCATCAAGGTAATCATCTGGTGCCAGCCATGGCTGGATGTCGGATTGGCGATCGTACGCAATACCACATCTTCCAGCAGACGCAATTCATCTATATTGGCAGTGCTCATCTTCACCGTTCTTGATATGTTTTACATGGATACAGCTATTATCTGTCGCTTGCTGAGGTTTTGCTTTTGTGCAGTGACGGGAAATCTCAGCAATCCCCATGCCTTGATCTCATTTTATTGGCATTTCAGCACACAAGCTTAATACATTGCCATCACTCTTCAGGTATATCAGCAATCATCTGCCTGACAGGCTCCTTGCTTTGTTCAACAAGCATGAAATTTGGTTTAAGATTTGATTTAACAATTATCCTCTTACTTTCCAGGTGCCACCATGTCAGAACAAATAGAATCCGGCCTGCCATCGCGTATGCCGACTTTGCGCGTCATGCCCATGCCATCCGACGCGAATGTACACGGTGATGTATTCGGCGGCTGGATCATGTCACAGGTTGATATTGCCGGCGCCATTCCCGCTGCACGCCGTGCCAATGGTCGCGTTGCCACGATAGCCGTGAATTCCTTCCTGTTCAAGCAGCCGGTATTTGTTGGCGACCTGTTGTCGTTCTATGCTGATGTCGTCAAGGTTGGCAACACCTCGATCACGGTTTCTGTTGAAGTATATGCTGAACGCAATCGCCTGCAGGCATCAACCGTCAAGGTCACCGAGGCCACACTGACCTATGTGGCAACCGGCAATGACCGCAAGCCACGCCAGATCCCGCCGCTGGAAGAAATCGCAAAAACAAACTAATCAAACCAGATCTGCATGAAGTTATCCCGCCGTTCATTTTTACACCAGTCTTTGCAATTTACCGCATTTGCAGCACTGGCCCAGGCGTTTCCCGGCTTTGCCGCTGAACGTACTGCCAGCTACCCTTTCACCCTGGGGGTGGCATCTGGGTCACCACGCCATGACAGTGTGGTGTTATGGACTCGTCTGATGCCGGAACCGCTGAATGCACTGGCCCTGCCTGCCGTCGCCTACAAGGTTCGCTGGGAAATTGCCGAGGATGAAGCATTCACCCACATCACCAACAAAGGCGAAGTCTTTGCCCTGCCCGAACTGGCGCACAGCGTGCACGTTGATGTCACCGGTCTGCTGCCAGATCGCTGGTACTGGTATCGTTTCATGCTCGGTGATGCTGTCAGCCAGGTCGCACGCACCCGCACTGCCCCGGTTGCCGATGCGCTGGTCAGCAATTTGCGCGTCGCCGTGGCATCTTGCCAGCACTGGGAATTTGGTGAGTATGCAGCACACCGTCATATCGTCGCAGCCAACCCTGATCTGGTCACTTTTCTTGGTGACTATATCTATGAATGGGGACCATATGATCTGAAACACCCTGCCAGGCCGCGTAATCGCGAAATAGAAAGCTTTACCCTGGCAGATTACCGGGGTCGCTATGCGCAATACAAGACCGATCCGCATCTGCAGGCAGCCCACCATGCCGCACCGTGGATAGTCACCTGGGATGATCATGAAGTCAGCAATGACTATGGCAACGACATGGATGAGAGGCTCGATGTCAACTTCCTGTTGCGTCGTGCGGCTGCCTATCAGGCATTCTACGAGCATATGCCAGTGCGTTTGCACCCTGTCGCCAATGAGGCAGAACGCTTTGCCAATATGCGCATCCATGACCGCTATGACTGGGGCAGACTGGTACGCTTTCACGTACTGGATGACCGTCAGTATCGCTCGCGCCATGCCTGCCCCAAGCCAGGGCGTGGCGGTTCGAATTCAGTGACCAATGCCGAGTGCAGTGAGCGACTGGACCCGACCCGCAGCCTGCTAGGCATGGACCAGGAAAGATGGCTGGCGCGCGGTATGGCCAGCTCCACTGCAAAATGGAATATTTTGGCGCAACAGACACTGATGGCGCAGTCGAGCCAGATACCGGTTGCACAGGAGGGCGATGGCAAATTCTGGACCGATGGCTGGGACGGCTACCCCATTGCACGCCAGCGCCTGTTTGATGATATTCAAAAACATAAACCATCCAACCCCGTCGTCATCTCAGGCGACGTCCATACCTTTTATGCCGCCAACCTGAAGCGCGACTTCTACAGCAAAGCCTCAGCCGCCAATCCCATACTGGCAACCGAGTTTTGCGGCACTTCGGTCACTTCAAGCTCAAGGCCACAAGAACGTACCGACCAGTACGTGGCGCAAAATCCGCACATCAAGTATGGACGTAGCGATAAGCGTGGTTTCATGTTGATGGATATTTCGCAGAACAGGATACATACGCATTTTCTTGCTCTTGATGATGTGGCAAAAGCTGATTCAGGCATTACCACCCTGAAGAATTTTGTGGTGGAAGATGGCCGGCCGGGTTTGGTGCTTACCTGACATTGGCTTGATGCGGCAATAAAAAAGGAAGGCATCGCCTTCCTTTTTTATTCAAGCAGATTGATCGCTTTGTGCTGTAAGCCCCATCAGGCTTTCTTTTCATCCCGCAGCTCACGGCGCAAGATCTTGCCTACGTTGGTCTTGGGCAAATCTGTGCGGAACTCGATGTACTTGGGCTTTTTATAAGCGGTGAATTGCTCTTTGCAGTAATCCATCAACTGGTCAACTGTCAGTGAAGGATCACGACGCACGACAAACAGTTTCACCGCTTCGCCAGAATTATTATCCGGCACGCCGATACAGGCGCACTCCAGCACACCCGGATGCATGACGACGACTTCTTCGATTTCATTTGGATACACATTGAAACCAGATACCAGGATCATGTCTTTCTTGCGGTCGACGATCTTGGTGTAACCACGCTCATCCATGATACCGACGTCACCGGTTTTGAAGAAGCCATCAGCAGTCATGACCTTGGCCGTCTCTTCGGGGCGGTTCCAGTAACCAGCCATCACTTGCGGGCCACGAATGGCAATTTCGCCGCGCTCGCCAAGAGCGACCGGTTTGCCGTCATCATCAAGAATGGCAATTTCGGTCGATGGAATAGGCATGCCTATGGTACCGGAGAAATCCTTGACATCTGCCGGATTGGCAGTCGCTACCGGTGAAGTTTCGGACAGGCCGTAACCTTCAGCGATAGCACAACCGGTTACCTTCAACCATTTGTCCGCCACCGCTTTTTGCACGGCCATACCGCCGCCGCTGCAGATTTCATAACCGGAAAAATCGAGGGTGGCAAATTCAGGTTTGGCCAGCAGGCCGTTATACAGGGTATTCACTGCAGGGAAAATATTGACCCTGTAATTACGCAATTCCTTGATGAAGGCGGGTAAATCACGCGGATTGGCGATGAGGAGATTCAATGCACCTATACGTGTACCCAGCAGGCTGCACACCGTCAACGCAAAGATGTGGTACAGCGGCAAAGCGCAGACGATTACTTTTTGCTCATCAGCATGACCAGCCATGCTTGGCCTGAGCCATGCATCGTTTTGCAAGACATTGGCCACCACATTTTTATGCAATAAGGTAGCCCCTTTCGAAACACCGGTCGTGCCACCGGTATATTGCAGAAAGGCGACATCCTCCAGGGTAATATTGACAGGCTTGAAGCTCAGCCCCTGAGCTTGAGCCAGCACACTCTTGAAACGTATGGCACCGGGCAGTGAAAATGCCGGCACCATTTTCTTGACATGGCGAACAACAAAATTAACGATCATGCCCTTCAGGCCACCCAGCATTTCACCCAAGCTGGCGACGACGATATGTTTGACCGCCGTCTTGCTCAAAACCTGTTCCAGCGTCGTGGCAAAATTTTCCAGGATGAAAATGGCTTCTGCACCAGAGTCCTTGAGCTGATGCTCCAGTTCACGCGGGGTGTAGAGCGGATTGACATTAACTACTGTGTAACCGGCACGCAGGACAGCAGCCATGACAATGGGATACTGTAAAACATTGGGCATCATGATAGCGACACGTGCGCCCTTTTGCAGGCCCTTGCCCTGCAACCAGGCTGCGACCTGACGGGACATGGTATCGAGTTCGCCATACGTCATATGCTTGCCCATACTGGCATAGGCATCACGCGTCGCAAATTGCTTGAACGACTCTTCCAGCATCTGGACCAGGGATTGATACTGGTTCACATCAATGTCTGCCGGAACACCTGCAGGGTAGTTCTTCAGCCAAATTTTTTCCATACTCTCCTCGTCTCTGATGTTTGTTTTTATATTGGCGATGCGCTATCCACACCCGGTCCTTGCACTTAAATCTCGATAGGCAAACTGGTGATGATCAGGGTGCGATACAGGCAAATAGCTGGCACATTATTGCTAGTTTTGATGCTATCGGCTAAGTCCTGTTAAAGCAAGCGATTTAAAGCCTGGCTGAACGCATCCTCTAGTAAAATTCCGCACCGCACAAACAAGATATGGAAAAGACTTGTCCCGCTATTGAGGCAAGACAAAACGGGCTTCCCCGATTTGTGGCAAGTCCGCTTACATACTTATACTGCAAAGCAACAACACGATAAGGCGTGAGAAACCAGGGAAATCCTTAAGCGCACTTTTCAACCTGCACCAGTGTGTCATAAAAGGTCGGGCCACCGCCCATGTCGGTCAGGCGCTGACTGGTGACCTCATTCGCGTTTTTATTGTCACCCGCCAGTTTTTTCCACCATATGGACAAGCCGACCACCAGGCCCAGCCTGGCTTTATCCGTCACCCGTGCAATGGCTTCAAAACTGCCCCTGTCATTGAAGACGCGCAATTTGTCGCCGTTGGCAATGCCTCGCTCTGCGGCATCTTGTGGATGGATATCAAGATGTGGTTCACCTTCGGTATCCCGCAAGCTTTGGACATTGACGAAAGTGGAATTGAGAAAATTGCGTGCCGGTGGCGAAATCATCGCCAGCGGATAACGTTCTGCCAGTTCTGCATTGGAAGCGACCGACTCATACGGTGCGATGTAGGCAGGCAAAGGATCAAGTCCGGCCGCCGCCATGCTGGCACTGTAGAATTCGCATTTGCCTGACGGTGTACCAAAACCGCCCTGAGCAAACGGTGCCTCCGCCACGTTCAGTTTGGCCCAGCCAGTTTTCTTCAACGACGACCAGTCAAAGTGTACTGCATGTACATGTTGGGTATTGAATGCCTGCGCTGCCAGCTCATCATCAGTCTCGCTGAAACAGGCATCGTCAAAACCAACTGCCCTGGCAATCAGGCGGAATATCTCTGTATTCGGTTTGGCTTCACCCAATGGCGCAATGGCCGGATTATTGGCCATCATATACAGGTGCCCATAGGTACTGTGGATATCAGTATGTTCGAGTTGCGTCGTGGCGGGCAACAAGATGTCGGCGTAGTCAGCCGTGTCCGTCTGGAAGTGTTCAAGCACAACCGTAAACAGATCTTCACGTGCAAATCCCTGCATGACCTTGCCGGATTCCGGCGCAACTGCCACCGGGTTGGAGTTGTAGACGATGAGCGCTTCCACCCTGGGACCAAAGTCAGGCGAGGACTCACGTAATAAGTCGTCGCCTATGGTGCTCATATTGATGGTGCGGCGTGGCAGCCCTGGCGGGAACAAATCAGGCTTTTGCAAGCCTGCAGTGTTCTTGGGGAAGGCGTCCGACGTCGTCAACTGTGTACCGCCTGCAGCATGCCGCCAGGCGCCGGTCAATGCCGGCAGGCAGGCGATATTGCGTACCGCCATGCCGCCACCATGCACCCTTTGCACACCATAATTCATGCGTATCATGCTGGCTTCGCCCCGCTTGCCGCATTCACCATAATCCCTGGCCAGCTGTATCACTTCTTCTGCAGTGATGCCGCATACACTGGCGACACGTTCCGGCGGCCAATCTGCGGCACGCTCACACAATAAATCAAAACCCAGGGTATGCTCGGCAATATAGTCATGGTCGAGCAAATCATCCCTGATCAATACATGCATCATGCCCAGGGCCAGCGCGGCATCCGTGCCTGGCAGCAGGGCAATATGCTGGTGGCACTTTTCTGCCGTCAGGGAGCGATAAGGGTCAATCGCAATCAGCCTGGCGCCATTGCGCTTGGCGGCTTGCACCCGCGTCCAGAAATGCAGGTTTGATGCAATTGGGTTCCCTCCCCAGATCAGTATCAGCCTGGCATGCTGGACTTGTTCGACATCGGTGCCCATGCGGGTGCCAACCGTATATTTATAACCGACACCACCCGCCGTCGCACAAATCGTGCGATCGAGAAAAGACGCACCTATCTTGTGGAAGAAACGCATAGCCATGCTTTCCCCCTGCACCAGGCCCATGGTACCGGCATAACTGTACGGCAGGATGGACAGCGGCCTGTCTGCAGCAAGCGGTTTGAGCTTTTCAGCGATCGAGCTCATCGCCTCTTCCCAACTGATGCGAACAAACTTGCCTTCGCCTTTTTTGCCCACACGCTTTTGAGGGTACAGCAATCTGTCTGCATGATAGGTACGCTCGGTGTAGCGCGACACCTTGGTGCACAATACACCTGCGGTCGTCGGATGATCAGGATCACCCTTGACAGCAGTTGCCACGCCGTCTTCTACGGTGACATGCAGGGCGCATGTATCGGGACAATCATGCGGACAAACGGCTTTGACGATAGTGCTGCTCATACTGGTCCTGTTCTGTTTAATTCGCTGCAAGCAGATACCTGTCTCAAGCAGGTACTTTTAACCGGGGTTTCTTTTATCTTATGCCAGATGCCTGTACATCTGGCGATACACATTTGCTGATTTTGACGCAATCAGCACAAACCCTTAGCCTGGTAACACATCAGCCTGATCACCAAGACGTTTGCCAGGATTTCTTTGTTCCAGCGCCAATAGCGCCGCAGAGTGATCGGCATGTGGATGCACGGGCAACAAGCTCCTGTATACCTCTGTCACCAGCATCGTTATCGGCAAATCCACACCTGCACCTTGAGCAGCGAGTTGGATATTCTCCATGTCTTTGGCCTGACTCTTGACCTGCCCACCTGGCATGAAACTGCGGTCCAGCATGCGCTGTCCATGCACTTCCAGAATGCGGCTCTCGGCAAAACCACCACGCAAGGCCTGACGCACAGCCGCCGGGTCGGCACCACCGGCCTGCGCCAGCAACAGTGCTTCTGCCACGATGTTGATGGTGGCGCCGACGATAAGCTGATTGCACAATTTTGCCAACTGGCCAGTACCTGGTCCACCGACACGCAAGGGCTTGCCCATGGCACCCAGCAAAACTTCGACCTGGCGATAAGCCTGCTCATCAGCGCCCGCCATGATGGCCAGCGTCCCGGCCTCAGCGCCGATCACACCGCCGGACACCGGCGCATCAATAAAATGCACATCATGTTGCTGTAGCAAAGCATGCAAATCCTGAGCCTGTGCCTGCTGGATGGAACTCATGTCGATGACGATACTTCCCTTTTGCAAGGCTGGCAGAATATCGCGGATGACAGCAGTCACTGCATTGCCATCTTCCAGCATGGTAATCACCACCTTAGCTGCAGAATTCTGTACAGCGTCTACTGCCGTTTGAGCAACGCTTGCACCCTGTTCTGCCAGCACACTGGCCTTGGCGTAAGTGCGGTTCCAGGCTGTCAAGGAATAACCGGCCGCAAGCAGGCGTTGCGCCATCGGCTTCCCCATGAGACCTATGCCAAGAAAGGCGATCGACGTATCAGATACTGGTTTCACTCTGTTATCCTTATTTGTGTGCCATTTGTGTGCAGAAAACTCGCAGCCATATTGTAAACGTATCACCTCAAGAGCATTTCTCCAGAGATTGCTACAATGTGGTTTTAAGCTTGGCCTGATTATCCCTGATCCGTTATTTTCACCTGAAAGCTCATTCTATGCATTTACGTATCGCCTCCCTTATCGCCATTGCTGTTACTGGCGCCTGCCTCAGTTCATCTGCCCTGGCTATCGATTCAGCATCGCTGGAATTTGCCACTGGAAACAAAACCAAGATGCTTCGCCTGGGCTTGCAGTCCAACTGGGACAATAAGTGGTTTGCCTCAAATGGTACACATTTGGGCGGGTACTGGGATGGCACACTGGCCCAGTGGCAAGGTAATAACTTCCAGGGAAAAGGCGGGACGCAGAACCTGACCGATATTGGCATCACACCAGTCTTCCGCTTTCAAAACGACAGTAAAAAAGGCTTATATGGCGAAGCAGCCATCGGTCTGCACTTACTGTCAGAGATTTATGACAATAACAGCCGTCATTTCTCGACCAATTTCCAGTTCGGTGACCATATCGGCATCGGTTACGTCACCCAGACAGGCTGGGACATCAGCTTCAAGATCCAGCATTATTCCAATGGTGGCATCAAGCATCCAAATCCAGGCGTGAATTTTGCCGTGTTGAAAGCCGGGTATGCGTTTTAAACGTCTTTAAGCTATGAGTATTTGCTGAAAAAAGGAGCGCAAGAGCTCCTTTTTTTGTCGCTTATAGATTAGTGAGGATTTTTTGGACCACATTCAAGCGGCGTCTGCGAATGCTGCCGGATATTTGTACAGGATAGCCCTGATCGAGACGAGAGAGCAGAAGGCCAGTCGCGTGATCGTTGAGAGGGGGTGAATTGGTGAATTGG
>NZ_JAKZHX010000033.1 GCF_022568815.1 Undibacterium paludis
GGCTGTAGAGGGTGACCAGGCAACAGGGTTGAAGCTGGCCTGATAACCCTATTCCACCCTGAACGCCAGATCCCGCTTGTCCCTCGCCACATTCCCCGCAAAATCCGCTGCATGGATGCGCAGGATGTAATCGCCTGCTACCAGCTTGCTGACGTCCCAGTTGCCCTGTTTTGCCACGCCGTCCCTGACGGTATTGGTTGCCACGTAGAGGAAGCGGGTTTTCTTCGCGCCGTGGACGGTGATGCCGCTGGCTTCGGCGTAGGCGGTCTGTACCATTTCACGGTCCGGGGGCAGGGCGTTGAATTCCATATTGATGAGGGGTTTTTCAAAGCCTGCGACGGGGCTGCTGTCGGCGTGCAGTATCTGATAGCCTAATTGATAGATGCCAAGGCGGCGGCGTTTGGCGTTGCCGTCTGCCTGGTCGTAGGCATCAACGACGATGCTGTAATCAGTCACGGTTTTTGACAGCAGCAGTTTGCCATTCTGTTTTTGTTTGATGGCAGCGCCTGTACCGTCAAGGATTTGTATGTCTTCAATCTGCGGTCTGGTGGTGTCGACAAAGCCGGGGAAGTTCAGCGCCAGCGGGTTGACCTTGGTGCCAGCGTGATTATGTTCCAGGTGCACGTGGAACATGCGGTTGATGCTGCCCAGCACCTCACCGGTCTTGAAACGGGTGCCGCGCCGCACGCGCATGGCATAGGGTTTGCCTTCGCTGTCTGTCTGTACCTGGAATTTGTCTTCATCAAGTACCTGGTTTTTTGCCGAGCGCCCTACCTTGATATGGATGTAGGCCATGCTGTCGAGCTTGATGCCTTCGCTCAGGCCATCATAGCCCCAGGTACTGCCGGTGCCACGCATTTTTTCATCGGCGATGGCATAGACCAGGGTGCCCATATTGGCCTGCACATCAAGGCCTGCATGGAAGTGGTCGCGGCTTTCGCCATTGTAGTTGCCACGTACTTCACCGATTGTGCCGACGACTTCATGCGGCGCCTGTTGTGATTTGACGGGCCAGGGGTAGGACTTGATCCGTTCATCTGCCCTGGTATTGTGCACACCGGCCAGCGGCGTGGGTGCCGTTGGCTTGATTTCTTCCTTGCCCTGATCGCGGCCATTACGCACTCTGATCTTCATGACCTGTAACCTGGCTGAATCTGCCACCAGCAAAGAGCCGTATTGATTGAGGGCGATGCCTGTTGCCTGGGCCAGCCTGGGTACACTGTCATCACCGGCGGTGAATTCGATACCGACACCGGTGACGCCGCGCATTTCACCTGCTGGCGATATCTGTATGATGCGGCCCTTGCCGCCTTCACCGATGTAGAGGTGGTCATCATAGGTGGCGACGATGCTCAATGGTCTTTGCATCAGCGGTTTTTCTTCTTCAGCCAGCGTGTGCAGCACACTGCTGACCTGACCATCTGCGGACAGGCGGCGTATGGCATTGTTGCGGCTGTCTGCGATCAGCAGGTCACCCTTGCTGTTGACTGTGATGCCTGTTGGCGTGTCGAACTGTGCGGTGGCAGCGGGGCCGTCAAGATAACCGGATAGCGCACCACCAGCCACGGTGCTGACCTGGCCGTCTGTGCTGATTTTTCTGATGCGGTCATTATAGGTGTCGGCCACATAGATATTGCCCGTTTTATCGACGGTGACGCCGACCGGGCCATTGAATTGCGCCTGGCCTGCCGGCCCGTCCTGGTAACCGGGTTTGCCATTGCCGGCCACCGTGGTGACCACGCCATCAGCGCTGATGCAGCGTATTGCATGGTTAGCGGTGTCGGCAACCAGAAGGTTACCCTTGCCATCTATCACCATGCCTGATGGGGTATTGAAAGCGGCTTGCGCGCCCTGGCCGTCTGCAAAACCTTCTGCTGATCCGGCCAGGGCAGTGATGGCACCATCGCGGCTTATCTTCATGATCTGATTATGTTCGCCGGCATCGCTGACATAGATATTGCCTGATTTGTCGATAGCAATACCGTAGGGGTCAGAGAAGTCGCTGCTGTCGACATCGGCTGCGCCAGCGTAGACTTCAAGCGCTGGCTGCCAGTCGAAGACGGTTGGTGCGGGCCCTGGTTTGATGCCGGCTTTTTCCATCAGCTTTGCTGGCCCTGTTATTGCTGTCTCATTACCTGCATAACGCATGAAGCCCAGTATGGCGATGACGCAGACAATCAACATGACAATCAGCACGATGAAAAACGAGAGACGGCGCTTGGTAGTGACAGGCATACAGAATGTGGACGGTGTGCAGGAGCAAAGCGGCAGCTTAGCTGATTTTGATGAGGCCTGTCACGCATGATGAAATTTGAAGGCATCACACCTGATTTTCTGTTTTGGATTAGCATACGTCATAAAGGCTTGCCGCCTGTGCGCAAGCTGCTCTGATAAAGGAAGATAAATGTCCGCACCGATGTCCGCACCAAAAAACCTGGCCGATTTCATGATCACCAAAAAATGGCCTGCCCAGCACCCTGACAGGCTGCAACTGTATTCCCTGCCTACGCCAAACGGTGTCAAGGTATCGATCATGCTGGAAGAAACCGGTCTGCCCTATGAACCGCATCTGGTCAGCTTTGACAGGAATGACCAGATGTCGCCAGAATTTCTGTCGCTTAACCCGAACAACAAAATCCCTGCCATCATTGACCCGCAGGGCCCTGGCGGCAAGCCGCTGGCGCTGTTTGAATCCGGCGCCATCCTGCTGTATCTGGCAGACAAGACCGGGCAGTTCATCCCTGCTGATGCAGCGGAACGCTATGAAACCATACAGTGGCTGATGTTCCAGATGGGCGGCATAGGCCCGATGTTTGGCCAGCTTGGCTTCTTCAATAAATTTGCCGGTAAGGCCTACGAAGACAAACGTCCGCGTGACCGCTATGTGGCAGAATCAAAACGACTGCTGGCCGTGCTCAACCAGCGTCTGGCTGACCGTCAGTGGATCATGGGTGATCAGTACACCATTGCCGATATCGCAAGTTTTCCGTGGATACGTAACCTGATCGGCTTTTATGAGGCAGGTGAGCTGGTCGGTATCAATGATTTCCCGCATGTGCAGCGCGCCCTGGCAGCATTTGTCGGCCGTCCGGCGGTGCAGAGGGGTTTGCTGATTCCCGGAAAATAATCTCTGACCGGGCCGCATTTGCTGAACATGAATTCATGAGCGAAAAATATTTTTGATCATTTGTCGATTTGCCTGTATCCCAAACGTCATTGTCATGACGGCGCATCCTGCCCGTTGTTTATGGAAGATAATTTGAGGAGAACATCATGCAATACATGTTATTGATCGCAGCAAATGAAGCCGAAGAACAGCAGATACCCGATGCTGAAATGGGACAGATGATTGCCGCCTACGGGGCCTATACCCAGGCCCTGATACAGGCTGGGGCACTGGTCTCGGGCGAGCGTTTGCGTGAATCGACCAAAGCGACGACGGTGCGCGTGCGTGAAGGCAAGACCACCGTACTTGATGGACCTTATGCCGAAGCCAAGGAGCAGCTCGGTGGCTTCTACATCATTGATGTGGCTGACCTGGATGCGGCACTGCATTGGGCAGCACGTTGCCCCGGTGCCGCTTATGGATCAATAGAAGTGCGTCCGATCTGGCCGACAGAAAAAATGTCTTCGCCGGAATGCAGTAATGCCGGCTAGCGGACTGTAACAGTTCACCAGGTGACCGACGCAGTAGCCCAGGCGGCAGAGGCGGCCGTCCGCAACAGTTATGGACGGCTGCTCGCCATCCTGTCTGCCCGTTCGCATGATGTGGCCTGGGCAGAAGACGCCCTTGCCACCGCCCTTGAAAGTGCACTGACAAACTGGCCGCAGACCGGTGTGCCGGCAAGGCCTGAAGCCTGGTTGCTGACCGTCGCCAGGCGGGCGATGATCGATGCAGCGCGGCACCGGCAAACCCATGCGGCGCTCTTGCCAGACATGCTTCTGCTCAGCGATGAACTGATGGAGGAGGTGGACAGTGCAGCCATCCCCGACCAGCGTCTGGCCCTGATGTTTGCCTGTGCCCATCCGGCCATTGATGCGGCAATCCGTGCACCGCTGATACTGCAAACCATACTGGGTCTCGATGCGGCGGCGATTGCTTCTGCCTTTCTGGTGCCGCCGGCGACCATGGCGCAACGGCTGGTGCGGGCCAAAGCCAAGATACGCGATTCCGGCATACCCCTGGTCATCCCTGATCAGAGCGTGATTGCCGACAGGCTTGATAGCATACTTGATGCCGTGTACGTGACCTATACCGACGGCTGGTCAGACCCGTCGGGCACAGAACCGCACAGACGCAACCTGGCTGAAGAGGCCATTTGGCTTGGTCAATTGCTGGCCACGCTGGCCCCGGATGAGCCCGAAGCACTGGGTTTGCTGGCCTTGATGCTGTACACAGAGTCACGTCGCCATGCGCGGCGCAATGCATCGGGTGATTATGTGCCGCTGGACCGGCAGGACATGGAGCAGTGGGACGCTCAGACAATTCATTCCGCAGAAAAAATCCTCAAGCGTGCCGCCGCCATGCTAGACCCAGGCCGTTACCAGCTGGAAGCGGCCGTGCAATCTGTTCATGTAATGAGAAAATATACCGGCAAGACAGACTGGTCCGCCATCGTCACCCTGTACCGGCAATTGATGGTATTGACAGATTCGCCGGTGGTCGCCATCAATCATGCCATTGCACTGGCTGAAACCGATGGGCCAATGGTGGCCTTGCAGGCATTGCCGACCTTACAGGCGCAACCGCGTCTGCAACACTACCAGGCTTATTGGGCGGCGCGTGCCAATCTGCTGCAGCGAGCGGGCTTGCTGCAAGATGCTCATGCAGCCTATCAAACCGCCATTGGTCTGGAAACAGATCCTGCCGTGCGGCTTTTCCTGCAAAGGCAGCAGGCCAAGATGAGGGGAAAGGATTAAAGCAGGGCCTGATTGCTTCAGGGCTGAGCCTGTTTGCGCAACAAGGCTTCAAGCTTGCTTGCCAGTACGGCATGTTTTTTGTGCAAATAATGGTAAAGAGGTATCGTGCTGACAGGTGGTGTCAGCATATACACGGTATTTTCCAGGCCCATTTCTTTGACCAGTTGCAAGCCGGTGTTTTCATCAATGACAATTAGCTCGACATGTCTGTTGAGCATCTGTTTGAAGGCTGCCTTGATGTTGAGCTCAGCGAAGCCAGTGGTAAATCCCTGGGTATTCTGTTCTATGATCTTGGTGCCGGTTTCATAAGAAAAACTGTGCTCACGCAGACTGGCCCAGCCCTTGTCGAGAGCGATGTTTTTATCGAGTGCAAAGGCGACGGTATTCGTGGTGGCCAGGGCAACAGGTATCTGCATCAGGTTGGGGTATTCATTGCTTAAGCCTGCTTTGCGCATCAACTCGCCATCAAGACGGCCGCTATTGGATTCCTGCAGGGCACGGTTGCCTGGCAGGTTGACGAATTCAATTTTGACACCGAGTTTTTTATAGGCATCTGTCAGGTAGATGGCGGCATTTTTTTCCATGGGGCCGCCGTTGCCAAAGGTGGTGATGCGTAAGCTCTCTTCCTCCGCCTGACTTGCTGCGTGTGTTAGCAGCATGGCAAAAACAATACTGAGTACGGTAAATTTTTTGCAATACTTGCCTGAAATCATGCCTGGCTTTCTACAGTGAAGCTGGGTTAGTGACCGTGGGGTGAACCTTGCAGCAAGTATTGCGCATTCCGCCCTGACTCACAAGCCAGGGTACTGTTCAATACAACAAGGTCATCATGGATATATCAGGCGTCAGACATGCAAGAGCACGGCATTAAGGTTAGAATCACGCCTGTTTGAAATAAATGGGCCAGAGCATGAGCGAAAAAAGTAACCCGGGACTGACTCCACAGCAATTATTTGAAAACAACCGCAATTGGGCTGCTGCCATCACGGCAAAAGATGCCAACTTCTTCAAAACGCTGGCGGCACAGCAAAGCCCTGAATACTTATGGATAGGCTGCTCAGACAGCCGCGTTCCTGCCAATGAATTGCTGGGCCTGTTGCCTGGTGAATTATTTGTCCACCGCAATATCGCCAATGTGGTCGTGCATTCTGACCTCAATTGTCTTTCTGTACTGCAATTTGCGATTGATGTACTTGGTGTCAAACATATCATTATCTGCGGCCATTATGGTTGCTCAGGCGTGCATGCTGCCATGACTAACCGCCGTGTTGGCCTGGCTGACAACTGGCTGCGCCATGTGCAGGACGTGCATCAAAAGCATGAAAAATACCTCGGCCAGGTAATCTCGGAGCAAGAGAGAAGCGAACGCCTGTGCGAACTCAATGTCATCGAGCAGGTAGTCAATCTCTGCCGTACCACCATCGTGCAAGATGCCTGGGAACGTGGTCAGCCCTTGACTGTGCACGGCTGGGTGTATGGTCTGCGTGATGGTTTACTCAGTGAATTGGGTATGACTATCAGCTCGGCTGACGAGTTGACACCGCATCTTGAGGCCAGCCTGGCACGTTATGGTCAATAAAGATTCTTTTTTTAGTATCAGTCAGTAGCGATACAGATGGCTGCACAATGCAGCCATCGCTTTATTTGCAATATCAAGGCATCTTCCTGATGAGCTTATTCAGATGAAATGCAGATGAAAATGCGAAAGAAGACCGACCTGCCCAGCAAACTTTGCCAGACTTGCGGCCTGCCATTTAACTGGCGCAAAAAGTGGGAAAAAAACTGGGACGAGGTCAAATATTGTTCCCAGCGCTGCCGTAACAACAGCGGGGGCAATAGCAGCAAGTCACAGGCTTGAAAGCCGCCATCAGACTGGAAAACGCCATGCAAACTGCCGCACCCGCAAGCATATTGCGCCTCATTCTCGGTGACCAGCTCAATCCTGCGCATAGCTGGTTTAGTCAGGTCTCGGACGAGGTGGTCTATGTCATCATGGAAATCCGCCAGGAGACAGATTATGTGCTCCATCATGCGCAAAAAATTATCGCCATCTTTGCTGCCATGCGTGATCTGGCTGCGCAATTGCAAGCCGCCGGGCATAGACTGCATTACCTGACTATCGATGACGCAGACAATACACAATCACTGACAGCCAATCTTGACTGCCTGTTGGCGCATTACCAGTGCAGTCAGTTTGAATACCAGGAGCCTGATGAATTCAGGCTCGATGTGCAACTCGCTGCCTATTGTGATGCCAGCAAGATCAACTGCCGCATGTGCAGCAGTGAACATTTTTTTACTCGCCGTGATGAAGCCGCCATCCTGTTTGAAGGCCGCAAGAAATGGCTGATGGAACATTTCTACCGCCACATGCGCGTCAAGCACCAAGTCTTGCTGGAAGAAGCCAACAAGCCAGTCGGCGGGCAATGGAATTATGACCATGACAACCGCAAAGCCTGGCAAGGTATACCTTGGGAACCAGCAGATTTCCGGCCCCGGCATGATCATGGCGCCCTGTGGCAAACCATACAGCAGGCAGGCATCAATAGTTTTGGTGAAGCGAATGCCAGCAATTTTGCCTGGCCGCTGAACCGTGCAGAAGCCTTGAAGCAGCTTGATGCCTTCATCGCGCATGCCTTGCCGCATTTTGGTGAATTCCAGGATGCCATGAGCAGCAAGTCATGGCGCTTGTTTCATTCACTGATTTCATTTGCGCTGAATGTCAAAATGCTGCATCCCCAAGAGGTCGTCAGCAAGGTCGAGGCTGCCTTGTGGGCTGGCCATGCTGCCTTGCCAGCGGTAGAAGGTTACATACGCCAGATACTGGGCTGGCGAGAATATGTGCGTGGCATTTACTGGGCGCAAATGCCAGGCTATGACGAACATAATTACTTTGCCCATGAGGCAGAATTACCAGCATGGTTCTGGACCGGTAAAACAAAAATGCGCTGCCTCTCCAGCGCCATCAGTCAGTCGCTGGAGCAAGCCCATGCCCATCATATACAAAGGCTGATGGTCATAGGCAATTTTGCCCTGCTCGCCGGTTTGCAGCCACAGCAAGTGCATCACTGGTACCTGGGCATTTATATTGATGCGTTTGAATGGGTAGAATTACCCAATACCCTGGGCATGAGCCAGTTTGCTGACGGTGGTATGTTGGCGACCAAACCCTATGTATCTGCCGCAGCCTATATCGACAAGATGAGTGATTATTGCAAGGGCTGCCATTACGATAAAAAGCAGCGTACAGGTGAAAAGGCTTGCCCCTACAATGCCCTGTACTGGGATTTTTTTGCGCGCAACGAAGACAAGTTAGCGAGTAATCCTCGCATAGGCATGGTGTATCCGCAGCTCAGGAAAATGGATAAAGATGTCTTGCAGGCGCTGCGCGACCGGGCAACAGATCTACGTGCCAGACTCGATGATCTTTAAGTATATTGTTTGTAGCACCTTAGCACCTTAGCACCTTGCTTTTGAAAGCCTAGGAATGAACCCCATACAGCCAAACAAGCTCATGCTCTCCAAATGGACTGCGGTAGAAGTCATTGCCAAACAAAAGCATTTTCTGGTCAGTAAAGTTTATTTGTCCGAGCCGCAAGAAGGGCAACTTGTCATGAATGCCCAGGTCGAATTTGTTGAACTTGAAGCCGTCTATACCAAGGCCAAACGCAAGATCGCCTGGCGGGAACTGGCTGACACGACCATATGGAAGCAAGGGTGGGTATGATGGCAGATAGTTTGCTAAGCTCCTTCCCGCAGGGCTTCAGGGCCTTGGTTATCGGCGCATCCGGTGGCATAGGTGCGGCATTTGCAGAACAGTTGCGTGCGCAAGAACATTGCGGCCAGGTGGTATGTCTGCACCGCCAAAGCCAGCCACCACTGGATTTCACCATTGAAGACAGCATCGCGCAAGCTGCTACCATGATGAAAGAACTCGGCCCTTTTCATCTCATCATCAATGCGACTGGTGTATTGCATACCGCTGACTTCATGCCCGAGAAAAAACTGGCCGATTTGCAGTATGCGCAAATGCAGGCGACTTTCCTCGTCAATACCTTTGGCCCCGCCATGCTCTTGCGCCATTTCACACCGCTGCTCGATAAGCAAAGAGCTGTGATGTCCATGTTATCTGCCAAGGTTGGAAGCATAGAAGACAATCGCCTCGGTGGCTGGTATAGCTACCGCGCATCCAAGTCGGCGCTGAACATGATGGTCAAGACTGCTGCCATAGAACTCAAACGCACGCACCCTGATGCGGTCTTGTTTGCCTTGCACCCCGGCACGGTCAACACCGCCTTGTCACAGCCTTTTCGCGGTGCCAGCATAGGCCGCCCGGTGGGGCAGGCAGCCAGTGAAATGCTGGCGGTGATCAACAGCATGCAGCCTGCACAATCGGGTGGGTTTTATACCTATGCAGGTGAGATGCTGCCCTGGTGAGATCGTCAAAAGATATTCACACCACCTGCATCACTTCCTGCACAGGCTTGCGCAGCTTTTGTGGCCAGTTGCCCGCAGCCGCATAACCCACCGTTACCAGCATCACGGGTATCTCGCTTGTGTGCAGATCAAATTCCCTGCTGACGGCATCTGCGTCAAAGCCACTGAGTGGGCAAGATGCCAGGCCCATGCCCTGTGCTGCCAGCATCAGTGTCATTGCGGCGAGTGAGGCCGAGCGCAGGGCTTCATCTCTTTGTAATAGCGCATTGCCGATGTGGCTTTGTTCTGCCATGCCTACCCAGGTTGCCAATGTCTTGCTGTCGATAATCCCGGCATCCACTGAGGGGCGCAAGGCCGGTTCCAGTTGTGCGTGAGCATTCAGCGTGCCGCAGATAATGAAGCTGACAGCGGCATCGCTGATTTTTTGCTGGTTGAAAGCTGCTGCCTGCAAACGCAACTTGGCCTCATCGCTGACCACGGCCAGGAACTTCCAGTTCTGGAAGTTATACGCAGAAGGAGCCAGTGTCGCCAGCCGTACCAGCTCGCTGATCGTGGCCTCACTGAGTTTGCGGCTGCTGTCATAGTTATTTGCAGAGACGCGGGATTCAATGATTTCTTGTATGGATGCGTGCATTTTTATTCCTAAACATAAATGAGAGTGAAAATTTCAGGCCTGGCTGCGCATGCTTTTTTGCACGACGATGACACTGCCAAGTACGATGAACAAACCTGCCAGCGACAGACCGCGCATGCTTTGATCCAGCACTACCCAGCCCAGGATGACAGCAGTAATAGGGCTTAACAGACCCAGCGAAGAAACCGCAACCGGTGACAGCCGCGCAATGCCACGGAACCACAGGCTATAAGCCAGCAAGGCACCAACGACAGACAGATAGGCATAGCCCAGTATCTGCGTCAGGTTCAGCGTGGGCAGTGGGGCATCCACCATCATGGTGATAGGCAGCAAAATCAAGCCACCCAGCAATAACTGCCAGCCCGTAAAAGCCAGCACTGGCAAACTGCTTTGCCAGCGACGCGACAAATAGGTGCCGCCTGCCATGCAGATTGCCCCTGCCGCAGCGGCAGCCAGGCCTACGCCATCCATCACCGCTGTCGCTGAGAGCAATAGCGCCGCCATGCCCAATACCGCAAAGATGCTTGCCGTGATTGCCAGCGCGGCTGGCCTGCGCCTGTCCAGCAACCATGCCATCGCCATGATCAACAAGGGTTGTATGGAGCCGATGACGGCTGCCATGCCGCCAGGCAGGCGGTAAGCTGCAATGAACAGCAGCGCCTGGAAGAAACCGATATTGAGTGCCGCCAGCACCAGCAAGCGCCCCCATTCACGCGACAGGGGCAGGCGCTTGCAGAACAGCACCAGCAAAATCCCGCTGGGCAGGCAGCGCAACAAGGCCGCCGTAAATGGCCGGTCCGGCGGCAGGAACTGGGTAGTGACCAGATAAGTCGAGCCCCAGATGGCAGGGGCAAGGGCAGTCAGCAGGGTATCGAGCCAAAAGCCCAGACGTGAAGACGGGTTTGCAGTTTTCATGATAATGTCTTGAGTTCAAGATAAATTCATCTTAGCATAAACTATCTTGATATCAAGATAAATGCACATGTCTTGTGGGGTCTTTAAGCAAGCGGTAAGCAGTGAAAGGGCGTAAATACATGAATCGCCAGAGGGCTGCCCATATAATGTCGAGCTATGCGCAAACGAATAATGGATGCGCGAATGAATAATCAGGGGAGCGAGATGGCAGAAAAGAAGCTGGATGCAGTTGATCAGATTTTGGAGCAATGGCGCAATGCCAGACCAGACCTTGATTGCAGCCCCATGGAAAACATAGGCCGCCTGCGCCGTTGCAGCGACCTGCTGGGGCGCGCGCTTGACGCGACCTTCAACGACTTTGGCATGAGCGCCTGGGAATTCGACATGCTGGCCACCCTGCGCCGCTCCAGCACCACCTTTTGCATGAGCCCGACCGACCTGTTCTCCAAACTCATGGTCACCTCAGGCACGATGACCCACAGACTACAAAAACTCGAAGCCAGCGGCTGGATCACCCGCCTGCAAAACCCCGACGACGCACGTAGCATGCTGGTGCAATTGACCGATGCCGGCAAAGACCTGGTAGACCGTGCGTTGCTTGCTCACGTAGAGAACGAGAGACGCATCATGTCAGGCTTGAGTGTCGGGGAACTGAAGCAATTGAATGAGGGTTTGAGGGCGATGCTGGCGGTGTTGGAGAGGGTGTAAGGGTGATGGCAAAAAAATTTTTTGTGTGATGATCAGAACGTAACCTCATAAATGCAAATTGCAACTGGATAATCGTAGGGAGCAATATATTGCGCCGCATGTGCGCATCGCACACGGGATACATATTTATCCCGGAACCTTGAAGCACCATGCGGCGCATTGCAATACGACCAATGTCATTGAAAACGATCATTGAAACAAAAATTTGAGTCAGGCTGCACAAAAGAAAAACAATTTTATTTTATCGAAGGATATGTGGGAGATTGCAAGCGATGACAGCGCAACGACCTGAAGGATTTATTTGCAGGCATAAGGACGTCAAACTCGAAGGTTACTTTTTGGGATTTCGTCACCGCAGGAAATCCAGTTATCCAGAAAGGATATTGTACATATGAATTTTCGACCTTACCAAGACCTGTGAAGATAGTATTTTCTGCACTCTGGCGTGGTTACGTGTCGCATTAGTTACTGGATGAGCACGGTCATTTATATCTGCAGGGATTCGAATATCTTGGTCATCGTGTTGAATTTTGCGATATCGCCCATGAGAAATTGACGGGGGATTTTTACCTTGCTTTTTCCAAAGGAATTTACATCGACAGAACTTATGTGCCTTTTAAAGATGGCGTGGTGGTCACAGAAGAGTCATTGTGGATAAAGGAAAATACCGGCCGTACCAGAAATTCATGGATGCTGGAGGCAGAAGCAAAATTTCTTGACGAAAATAACTGCTTTGTCAGGATAGATTTTGGCGTGAATGCTCGGGAAATCCAGAAACAATATTCAGTCTATGTTGATGGCAATATTGTTGCTAACCACAAGAAAGATGTTGCACCAAAAAATTCTATTTTGATGCGTGTCAAGTAAGGTGATCATAGAATTGTTGTGCGTGAACTTGATTACAAGAAAAAAGACAGGAAGGAATCTGATACGCTTTATTTTTCAGTTACTCCGGAAAACGAGGTGTACTTCCGTTTTAGTTTCGTCAATGATGAGTTACAGTTGAGTAGAGACTAATCCAAGATTTGGGAGATGCTGGCCAGTGCGTAGATAAGGTTTTTTACAACGTAAACGTACGCATGCTGTGCATCAAAATAAGTACATCAGTTTATTTTGACGAGCCAGAAGGCATATAAGCAAGACACTAT
>NZ_JAKZHX010000034.1 GCF_022568815.1 Undibacterium paludis
AATCACTCTTTCAAACATCTGGCAAGAAGTGTTGTACCTGGACCAGATCGGTATTGAAGATGACTTCTTTTCTCTGGGCGGCCATTCGCTGGCGGCTATGCAAGTCGTCTCACGAATACGTGACGAATTCAATATCGAACTTGCATTAAGAGATATTTTTGAATTTACCACCATTGATGCGCTGGCGCGCCATATCGATTCTCTCGGCGCCAGCATATCGTCCGACGCCATAGAAGAGGGAGTCATCTGATGGAATCAAATGCGAATCAACCGTGGATAGCGTCAAGCTATCCGACTGAAAACGACAAAGGCGCTGCTTCTCGCGCTCACTCATATGGGGCAGAAAAGTGAAGCTGATAAAACTCCTGTGGCGCGAGTCACCCTACCAATTTGTGTTTTCCATCGTATCGAGTCTTTTGACTGCGATCTTCATGCTGATTCTGGTGACTTTGCTTTCACAGTACCTGGGGCAGTCAACGAATCAACTGGCAAACTGGTGGCAATTTCTGTTGCTGGCGATGGCAACGACCATGCTGCAAGTTGTCGCCAACATATTCATCTCATCGCTGACACAAACCATCATTCAACAATTACGTTCGAATCTGGTTCGACGCATCATTGGCGCACCCATGATCAGTATCGAGCAGGCACGTCCATCGAGCCTGCTGACATCGCTGGTTGACGATGCAGGCAGGATAGCTGATGCCCTTCCAGGCATCATCGCACTGGTACGCGACATGACCTTCATGGTCGTCTGCTTTGCCTATCTCGCCTGGCTCTCATACAAGCCCTTGCTCATTATTTTTGCTGTCATGGGGATAGGCATGCTGCTGCATACCCCACTTCAAAAGTCGGGGGTCAAGAATATCATGGCCCTGCGCACCAAAGAGCAGCAACTATTTGGCGTTTTCAAAAATATGGTTGAAGGTATCAAGCAGTTGAAGCTGAGCGGCAATCAACGTAAAGAAGTCATCGCCTATCTTGAAAATTCCCAAACTTCAATCTCGAAGTTGAATACAAATTCACTGATCTCTTTTTCTGTCGCGAATGCATATGCTGTCCTGTTGTTTCTTATCTTGATAGAAATCCTCATTTTCGGAAAATTTTCTGACTTTGTCGATCATCAGATATTGATGGCCTACACCTTGTCCCTGATGTTCTTGCTCGGCCCCTTGCAAAATATCTCGAGTACGACGCAGCAACTTGGCCGTGCCGGTGTTGCATTGGGGCGCATACATGAACTGGAAAACGCCCTGGCTGATACCAGCCTGGATGTCATTGAATCAAATACAAACAATGCCACATCAACTCTGAAAATCAATGGTTTCACTCACTGGAAACGACTTGTCATGAGTGAAGTCACCTACCATTTCAAAGACAGCGCACGACAGGATCTTGATCTGGGTCCGTTCAATGTGGTGCTTGAGCCGGGTGACGTGTTATTTGTGGTTGGTGGCAATGGCAGCGGAAAAACGACTTTCGCCAAAATACTTGCAGGTCTTTACGCACCTGGGAGTGGCCACATCAGTCTCGATCATATAGAGATCAATGATACCAATCGTCAATTCTATCGTCAGCAATTCGGCGCAGTTTTTGCTGACTTCACTTTATTTGACGGACTAGGGGGTACCGAACATGACCCGCGTGTCGATGCAGACTCCGAATTATTGCGTCAACTGAGACTGGATCATGTCGTCGATCCCAACGTAGGACTGTTTGCCCAGGCTGCGTCATTTTCCAGCGGCGAGCGACGCAGGGTAGCCATGTTACTTGCCTGCCTGGATGACAAGCCCGCTTACGTATTTGACGAATTTGCCGCAGACCAGGACCCGGAATGCAGGGAATTGTTCTATCACGAGATCGTGCCAAGGTTACGAGCACTTGGAAAATTGATTGTCGTCATTACGCACGACAGTCGCTTCTTTGATTGTGCAGACCTGATCCTGACGCTGGAGCGCGGCATGCCACCGACACTGCGCAACAACAGGCAACCTGTGCGTGTAGCGAGCTGACTCTTATGGATGCAGAAATGACAACCATTGACGAGATCGGCGCAACCGGGCAATTAATCGAGATCAAGGGGCGCGACGGCGGCGTTTCTGCGGTCCGGCGTTATGGTCAGGGCGAAGTCCCACATCTCTTCATTCATGGATTCGCAGAAGGGAGCTATGTCTGGAGGCGAACAATTTCACGTCTGCCGGCAAACGCATGTGCCTATACCCTGGACCTGCGCGGTCATGGCGAATCTGACTGGTGTGAAAATGGACAGTATGAGACAGTAAATCATGTCCACGACACTTTGCACGTTATGGATGTGCTGGGTTTTGATCGCGTTATTCTGATCGGTCACTCCTTGGGCGGCAAGGTTGCAGCAAGGGTGGCCGCACTATGCAGAGAAAGAGTTGCCGGCCTCATTATCGTCGATACAGAACCTGATGCCGATCCTGTTGCGAAAGCCCATGTAGGGAATGCGCTGCAGGCCAGCTTGCAGCAATACGATTCAGTCGCACAGTATGCAGAGCAACTGGTCGCGACGCGCCCTCTCGCGCCGGTCGCCCTGCTCACCGAACTCGCCCGTGATGCCTTACGCCCGATAAAGAACGGGAAATTTGAACTGCGCGCCGATCCCCGACTGGTTACATCGTATCCATTTGAAGAAAGCGGAGCTGAGGTCTGGGACAGCCTCGCACGTGTCAATTGCCCTTCTTTGATCGTTCGCGGCGCCTACTCTGGCATCCTCAGCTCATCGAGTGCTCAACGCATCGTCTCACATATGCGCGATGCCACATTAGCGATAGTCGCCGCAGCCGGACATTCCGTCATGATCGACAACGCAGAAGGATTTCAAGCGGTGATCGAAGCTTTTCTGGGTAAATTGCGAGAGGCAAGCTTGTGTTATGCAAAAGCGTCGCAAGAGCCATCCAGGTCATCAAAGTCATAAATTTTACGGGGACTTCCATGCATATCCATATTCTGAAGAACTTGCTCAATTCCGAACAACTGGCAAAAGCCCGTGGCATGCTGGTGCAGGCAAAATGGGGAAGTGGTCATTTATCCGGAGGGAACGAGGAGAACAAACGGAACACAGAACTTGCCCCGGAATGCCCGGTGTATATTGACTTGCTGCGTCTGGTCGAGTCGAGCTTGAGGGAGAGTCTGGATTTCCAGGTGCATGCATGGCCGCGGTACATGACTCGCCCCATCATCAGCAGGTATGAAGAAGGGATGTTCTACAAGGAACATACTGATTTTCCAGTCGCCAATTTCCTGCACAGCGCGGCAAGCCCGGCCCATCGCGGTTTGGCTCCCGTGGGAACAAATTATGTACGTACGGATATGTCAATCACCTTATTCCTGAGTGATCCTGATAGCTACAACGGTGGCGAACTCACGTTTAATAATGCCGGGGAAATGCAACGCTATAAGTTACCTGCGGGAAGTGCAATTCTCTATCCGACAGGTGTGCCGCATTCCGTTTCAATGGTAACTCGCGGCATTCGAACCGCGGCGATCTTCTGGGTACAAAGCATGTTCCCCAATGAATCACAGAGACTGGCAGTCACGCAAGCCTACCACTTGCACAACAGTGTCGAGCAAGCGCTTCCTGGCTCTCCTCAGGCACAGCAGGCTGAAGTGAATTTCCATAATGTCTTCCGCCTGTTTGCTGAAGTGTAAAACCGCCTTGTCTGCATCCATAGTTAAAAGGATAAACAAATGTTGGTCTTAGGCTTACACGTACCTGTTACGCACCCGCCAGCAGTCGGGCAATTGTTTGCCAGCGCATATCAGGGAGGTGCAGCCGCCTTGATACGCGACGGCGTGCTCCTTGCTGCGATGACAGACGAGGAAACAAACCTGTCTGACCATATTGTTACTATCCCATACAACGCGATTGCATCTTGCCTCAACCAATGCGGCATTAACTGGGATGAAATTGATGCGATCGTCATCGATACCAGCGAAGACGCCCTTGACACAAAATGCCGGAACCTTGCACTGGAAGACGCATCCATACCAGTCCTGGATTCATGCGCACTGATCAGTGAATGTTTTAGTCGTTTTTTCAAGATAGACGTACGGTCACGACTACACTTTTGTGACCATATTCTTGCGCACGTATACAGTGGCTTGCATGCATCAGATTGCGAGGATAGTTTATGCATCTGTATTGATGATGCCGTCTCTTCTGGTGGCGGTGGAGTCGCTGAATGCACCGCCGGGGTCATTCGTCCTATGGTGGCGTGGTCCAAAGATCAATCGCTGGCAAGGATTCTGCAATTTTCCGCTGACTTGTTGACATTGTACGGTGCCAAACCATTGCAAAGACACGAACTTGGTTTGTCGGGTGACGGACAACTGTATAAACATCTTTTCTCACGCCTGGTACGGCTGCTGCCGAATGGGAATTTTCATATTGCCAGCGAAGCTGAGTATCTTGATGCAATACAACGTACGCCTGTCGATACCGCGTCTGCCAGTTTTCGTACCGACATCATTGCCAGTGCATGTACCGCGTGCTGCAATGTACTTGATCACGTACTGAGGCATTACCTGAATCAAACAAATGCACGCAGCATCATATTGACAGGTAATGTTGCCTCTATACCTGTATTTGCCAGCCATCTGGCAAACAAGTTAACTTTTTGCCAGGTGTCCCTGCCAAAATGGGCTGCCGATACGGGTAATGCCATCGGTGCAGCCCAGTCTCAACATCCTTTGTCTGCACAAAGCCGCCAGCGCCATCTTGCGATTATCCAGGGGCAGAACTATCCAGCGCAAGCCGGGAATCTCGAGGACATAGTCGATCAATGGAAGGATATTTTTACCATTACCTCTCTAGTAGAGCCGGAGCAGACCGCGGCTGCTTTATTGGCGAATGGGGAAATGATTGCCTGGATGCAGGGCAGCCCGGGGTTTGGTGTCGTTCCATGCGGCCAATGGGCCATACTTGCTGATTCTCGCCTCAATACCGGGGAAACAGATAAGAGCGAATTTTTTTTCGACACACTATGTGTGCTCGATGAATTTGTCACGGAGTATTTTACAAACACGACTGCTGCCTCCTCTCTTCGCTATTTCAATTCGGGACTGAAAGATGCAGGTACACATAGTCTGGGTGACTGGTTCACCGCATCACATAGCGTCTCAGCCCTGAAAGTCAACGCTACAGAGTTGCCTTACCTGCATGGCTTGATGTCGCATTTTCTTCAGGAAACTGGCATACCTGCGTTACGTCTCGCCCGCCTCGAAAATGAACTTGGCCATCCTTTGACAACATTGTCACAAGTTATACCTTTGTTGCTGAATTCATGCGTCGATGCCGTGATTGCTGATCATTGCCTCATTCGCCCCATCGTGGAATTGAAACTGACTCAATTCGCCAATCGTCTCAAATTACGGTTGGCGCCTGAACATCAACTGGCACGCTATACAGATGCCAACGGCAAAAAAAATCACGCTGTGGAAATGTGCGCACCACAAGCACAGCATACGTATGTGCGACCTGTTTCAGCAGAATTGTTTTCCATTTTGAATTGCCACGAGCAGGAATCAAGCCTGTCTGCCCGTTGCATGCTTCTTGGAAATGCAAGTGAATCTGCGATGGAGCAACTGCTTCACGAAATACTGCCACTCTGGCGTATGAAAGCTGTAGAAGTGCAAATGATGAACTGACTCCCAGCACATGAACGCGCTGACTCAGGGAAAAATAGAATAACCAGAAAAGGATCAATCGGAATGCTTGTACTTGGATGGCATGGTGGCTGGAATACTCCGGACTTTGGTCATAACGCTGGATGGCGATCTCGTCCCGGCGTGATCGGTCATGATGCAGCTGCGGCGATCATGTCCGATGGCAAAGTCATTGCCGCAATTGAGGAAGAACGGCTTAACCGGATGAAGCACTGTAACTTTTTCCCTGAAGAAGCCATACGGTTTTGCCTGAATTCGGTCGGTGCGACGCTGACAGACCTGGATGCCATCGCCGTAGACACATCCGAAGAGTTCCTGGATTTATGGATATTGCAGGAACGTTTTGCTCTCACCGGCCCAGTTGCCGGTAGCGGAAGACGGGCAATTGCATCATTATTCGAACGTGCATTCGGTGTCGATATCGCCAGACGTATCGTATTTTGTCGGCACCACATGGCGCATTTGTATGCCGCGTGGTACACATCTGGATTTGACCACGGACTTAATCTCTGTCTGGATGCAGCAGGTGACGGGCCATCAGGTCTGATCGCACAATGCAATGCTGATCATACGCAGATTCTGCGCCAGATTTCGATCGACAGATCACTTGGTTATTTTTACGTAAAATTGATTGGTTTGCTTGGCTATCGCCTGTTTGACGAATACAAAGTCATGGGCCTGGCCCCCTATGGAAATGCCAAAGTCTACAGCAGTGTCCTGAAACGCCTGTATCGCCTTGAACCAAACGGCCAGTATTCCCTGATGCCAATGGATCAAAGAAATGCATTGCTGGCCGAAACCGGCCTTGTGAGTAATCCACGCCGCAAAGGCGAACCTTTTACGCAGGTTCATAAGGATTTTGCAGCAGCACTTCAGGAAGCGCTTCAAGATATCGTCATGCATGTGCTAAGGCATTTTCAGGCAATGACTGGTGAAAAGAAGCTGTGCCTGTCTGGTGGCGTTGCCCAGAATTGTTCCATGAATGGTGTCATCCTGCGTTCCGGACTGTTTGATCAGGTACATGTACCACCAGTTTCGCACGATGCCGGCAATGCACTTGGTGCGGCAATTCATGCATGTCGTGAATTAGGCCAGACAATCTCGCCGACAGTAATGCCTCACCCGTATCTGGGTAGCGATATAGGTTCGGACGAAACGATAGGCGCAATGCTTGCCGACTGGCAGCCGCTTATAGAATCCCGCAAAGTCCAGGATGCGCCTGCTGTTGCCGCAGAATTGATCGTGAACGGTCATGTCATTGCATGGGTACAGGGGAGGTCGGAATATGGTCCGCGAGCACTGGGAAACCGATCCATCCTGGCTGACCCCCGCAAGGGAGAAAATAAGCAGATCATCAATGCGATGGTCAAAATGCGCGAAGGATATCGTCCGTTTGCCCCATCAGTCATTGAAGAGCAGGCGAAAGACTATTTCGAGTTCCCGGCACTGGTTTCTGTTGCGCCGTACATGACGATCATTGTTCCGGTCCACCCGCACGAACATGCCCATCTTGGTGCGATTACGCATGTCGACGGCACGGCACGCGTACAGACAGTCAGCAAGGTATCCAATCCACTTTATCACCAGTTGATAGAGCATGTTGGCAAGCTTTCCGGCGTACCCATGGTACTGAATACTTCCTTCAATAATCATGCTGAACCGATTGTTGATTCTGTTGACGATGCTGTCACATGTTTTTTAACAACGGGAATAGAACGTCTCGTCGTAGGTAACTGGATTGTTGAAAAAACGAAAGCAGCAGAAAAGAATGACGTGCTGTTCGGACTGATACCCAGCGTACCTTCACACAGAAAACTGGTACGCAAATCGCTCGGCAGCAGTACCAGTTTCACTCTGGACAGTCTGGCGCACGATGCCTTTGCCGAGCCATCCATCAGCGTTTCCAACCTGTTGTTTCAACTATTGCTTGATGCGGATGATGATGCGATCTCAGCAAGAATTTCCCGCATTCCGGATCTCACTGATGCTGACCTGGATAATCTGCATAAGGAATTATTTGATGTCTGGCAACGGCGCGGCATTGCACTTATGCCGGACCGGCGAAAGCGTACACCAGAGAAAAACAGGAAATAAATAACAGACTTTCCCACCCACCTTCTTAAGGACAAAAGCAATGAGCAATACGAATGCAACTGATTTAGTCTATTTGAAACCAAATACCAAGATCGAACCTCTATGCTACAGGTGGTGGGCATGGCCGCATCTGGTTTCTCCAGCGCAACAGGCCTTTAACATTGTGCACCGCCTGATTCCCATGCTCCGCTCTTTCATCGCGAATCCATCGGTTCACGTTGCGACCACTCGCGACCCTAAATTTTTGTGTGCCCCCTTCCTGCACCTGAAAGAAAGTGATGTGCCGACCATTCGCGCTTTGCTTGACAAGATGACTGCAGAGTGTTCTCACCTTATCCATTTCGCCGATGATTTCTTGAAATTCGAAAGGCAGTTACTGGACAGCGCAAAAGGATACAGCCTCGATGATTTCTACGACAAATTGCCTCCATCGCTGGCTGGCCTGATCGAGCTGACTTACGACTTGAACAATCATCCACACATGCGCCTGATTGAGGAGTTGCTTTACGATCAAGCCTTACCCAATGAAGCAGGTCAGGAATTTATCTTCATGAATGAACCTGACAACCAGCGTGATTTCTTTCTCAATACGCCACGGGTAGACAGGCCCGATCGCTTTGTCGCTTCCATTCCTTTTCGAGACAAACGCATAGACCTGGTTGCCGCGAGCCGCATAAAACCGACTTCATTTGCAGATCTGGTAGAAGCTTTTGAGGTAGACGCCGACAAAATTGAGGTGTTCCGCTCATTTTTCACTGAATCAGCTCCGCCACGAATTTTCCCGAATTACCAGGGCGACGATGTTCGCCTGAGATATTTTGGTCATGCCTGCGTCTTGATTCAGACAGCTGATGTGTCGATCCTGGTTGATCCTATGGTTGCCTGGCAAAGTGATGACGCCGCTGCCCGGCTGGCATTTGCTGATCTTCCCGATGTCATTGACTATGTATTCCTGACGCATAACCACCAGGACCACTTCTGCCCGGAAGTGATGCTGCAGCTTCGCAGCCGGATTGGTACTGTTGTTGTTCCACGCAATAACGCGAACACAATCGCAGACCCGTCCCTGAAGCTGACCTTGCGACATCTCGGCTTCGACAGCGTCCAGGTCATGGACCCTCTGGACGAAATAGCTTTGCCGCATGGACGTATTACCAGCCTTCCCTTTTACGGCGAACACTCTGACCTGAGCATCAATAGCAAGCACGGAATGTTGCTGGAAATCAAGGACCGTCGATTTGCTTTCCTTGCAGATGCAAACTGTACTGACCGGGTTCTGTACCGGCGTCTTGCTGAGCGAATCGGGAAAGTCGATGCGCTCTTCATCGGCATGGAATGTCACGGCGCTCCCCTCACCTGGCTCTACGGGGTATACATGGCAAACGCTGCACTGCGTAAAGACGACGAGTCACGTCGTCTGTCAGGGTCGAACTCAGACCGCGCCTGGGCTGTCGTTGAAGAACTGGGGTGCACACGTGTCTATGTCTATGCAATGGGACAGGAACCCTGGCTCAAGCATTTGCTGGGACTTGAATATTCACCTGACAGTATCCAGATCGTCGAATCAAATCGCTTTGTACAACGATGCAGGGATGCAGGATTCATCTCTGAACGTCTGTATGGTTGTCAGGAAATGATGTTCTAGGAAGCGCTTCCATAAAAAGACACAAGTTCATCTTGCTGAACAAGGAAAAAAATAATGAAAGCATTGGCAATGCTTGGGATGCGCTGGCGCGTATCCCTTTTTGGAACAGTCGAGCGTCTCATGAAACGCTATTCGTTGGTTGGCGACGAGCATTTCTTTGATACCAGGCACTTCTCCTGGGTTGAGCAGGTAGAAGCTGCGACACCGCTTATTGTTGAGGAACTCAATGCTGTTCTCAAACATCAGGATGCGATTCCCAACTTCCAGGACATTTCATCCGAACAGATGCTGATCACCAACGATGCGCTCTGGAAGACTTTTTTCTTTTATACGTATGGACGCAAGATGTCTGAGAATTGTGCAACTTGTCCAAAGACGAGCTCAGTGTTGCGTCAGATCCCGGGGTTGACAACGGCGTTCTTTTCCATCTTGTTGCCCAATAAAGTCATCCCTGTTCACCGTGGGCCTTACGCCGGTGTCTTGCGCTATCACCTGGGCCTGAAGATTCCGACACAGAGAGAGGCATGTGGTATCGAGGTCGGTGGCACTTTGGCACACTGGGAGCAAGGCAAGAGCCTCATCTTCGATGACACCTTCATGCATAAGGCCTGGAACCAGAGCGAGCAAATTCGTGTTGTGCTCTTCGTCGATTTTCGACGCCCGCTCCGTTTTCCATTTTCGCTACTCAACAGGATCTGGATTTACCTCATATCACTTTCCCCGTTTATCAAAGGCATGGTGCAACGCCAGGATAAATGGGACCGTGTTTTCCAGGATGCCTACAGGAAAGCCGAAAAATAATATTGATATCGCCAACATGCGACACTGCACGGAGATAGGACGCTTACATGAACGACATTTTGCAACTGGTAGCGGATTTTCAGGAACGCGGCGTTAGTCTGCGGATTGAGGAAGGCCAACTGAGGTATCGTGCGCCACAAGGTGCCTTGGACGCTGAAGATTTGCAGTTATTGCGGACGAATAAATCCGCATTGATGACTTACCTGCAGAGCGATATTCAATCGCCTCAGACGACATCAAAAGTACCGCAGATACGAGCCTTGCAAAAAACAGCACATGCACCGCTTTCTTTTGCCCAGGCCAGGCTTCGCTTTCTGGAACAGTTGGGGCAACTAGGTGAGGTCTATCATATCTCAGGTGCTGTTCGCCTCGATGGGCAGTTAAATATACAGGCACTTGAGCAAAGTCTCAATGAACTGACAAACCGTCATGAAGTACTGCGTACAAGTTACAAAACTGTCGATGGCCAGGATGTGCAGGTGCTTGGTCCGGCAGACCAGTTCAGGCTTACCATGGTCGACCTTTCCGAGTTAAGCAATTCGGAACAGGACCTACAGCAGGTCATGCAACAGGAAATCAGACGGCCATTTGACCTTGGTACCGGGCCAATGTTGCGCGCTGCCGTTTTCCGTATTTCAGGGCAGGCACATATACTTGTCCTGACCATGCATCACATTGCATCTGACGGATGGTCAATTGATTTGCTGGTGCGGGAGATGCGTGTACTGTACACCTCGTTCACACGGGGCTTGCCATCGCCGTTGCTTCCTCTTCGGCTACAGTATGCAGACTATGCCGCATGGCAAAGGCAATGGCTGCAAGGTGAAATACTGGA
This sequence comes from Undibacterium paludis, assembly GCF_022568815.1. Classification (GTDB taxonomy): domain Bacteria; phylum Pseudomonadota; class Gammaproteobacteria; order Burkholderiales; family Burkholderiaceae_D; genus Undibacterium. The sequence continues at coordinate 11,067 of NZ_JAKZHX010000034.1, forward strand.
GCGCCAATTGTCTTACTGGCGCAAGCAACTGTCGGGAGCTCCTGATGCGCTGGATTTGCCCACCGATCATCCCCGCCCTGCCGTTGCCACACACCGTGGCGCAGTTTATTTCTTCAGTG
>NZ_JAKZHX010000035.1 GCF_022568815.1 Undibacterium paludis
GACCATCCACGCCAACGGCATCGTTCAGGACTACAGCTATGACGACGCCAGCCAGCTGACAGGTATCACTTACAAAAAGGCAGACAACAGCCCAATCGGTGATTTGACCTACGGCTACGACGACGGCGGCCGCCGCACCAGAAAGGGGGGTAGTCTGGCCAAGACAGACCTGCCGGACACAATTACCACAGCAGGCTATGACGCCAACAACAGGCTCACCACCTGGGGCAGTCAGATACTCAGTTACGACAAGAACGGCAACCTCACAGGGGACGGCATCAACACCTATGTGTGGAATGCACGTAATCAGTTGATACAGATCAAGGACAACACCAATACAGAAACAGCCAGCTTTACTTATGATGCGCTGGGCAGAAGGCAAACAAAAACCATCAATGGAGTCAGTACAGGGTTTGTGTATGATGGGGTGAATATTGTTCAGGAATTGAACGGGCTGAACACAACACAGGCAGACACGGCCAATATCAGGGCCAGCTACGTTACCGCAGGCGTTGATCAGGTACTGGTGCAGCAGAGCGAGTCAGGATCAACAGCGACCAGTCTGACATACCTCACTGACGCTATCGGCTCGACAATCAGATTGACCAATGCAACAGGGGACAAGGTTGTTGATTACAGCTATGACCCTTACGGTAATACCAGAGCAGATGCTGTCGTCAACAATGCCTTCCAGTACACGGGCAGGGAGAATGACGGCAACGGGCTGTACTATTACAGGGCCAGATACTACTCGCCAGCGACGCATCAGTTCATCGCAGAAGACCCGATTGGGTTGGCTGGGGGGATTAATGGGTATGGGTATGTGGAAGGTGATCCCATTAGCACGATTGATCCTTACGGATTGTTTGGCATGGATGATATTTATGGAGGAATTTACAATGCAACTAATGGTTGGTCGCCGTCACAATCTAACATTAATGCCGTTGTAGGATTCGGAGATGGTGCTTATAAGGCTGCTACATTGGGTTTTGGAAACTTGCAGGATATTCGTGATTTTGCCGGTATCGAAGGAGATATTGATAAGTGTTCTAGTATGTATAAAGGCTTTAATACAGCAGGAAATATTGCTGGTGGAATAGCGATGGTTGGACCAGCCGGTAATATTTTGGGCAGATTTTTTGGGCCTATGAAACAATGGGTTCGCGTAGGTGCTAGCTATAGTAAGGCGTCAGGGCAGCATGTTGCGATGTCAATTCGTTGGGGCGCGTCCCCTATTGGAAAGGGGAAATATATTCAACAAATCCCCAGTAAAATGCTTCAAAATTTTAATCAATGGTTGAGAGCTCAGAAAATTCCGTTTTCTGGATGGAGGGGAAAGGATTCTGGTCATTTCCATTTATGGTAAAAGGTGATGCATGGGAAGTATTAAAATTAGTGGAACTCGCTTGTTTGCGCATAGTCAAAATACGCTCACAGAATTTGATAGAGAAATAGAATTAAAGGAAGTCGAGCGCGTTCTCGATAAATTAGCTAATGCTGATTTTAAAAATAAAATTTGCTATTTGTATGGAATGGGAGCACATCCGCGCTCCACGTACGAGTTGCTGCGAAAGAAGTCAGGACTGAAAGTAATTTTTTTCAGAAGTGTACTATCAAAAAAACTATGGTTTCTAAAATGGCTAATTGCAAGCTATGAGGGATTGATTAGGGTAGATCAACATGAAATATTGCCTGAAACTTTTTTAACGCTAATGAGCCAGTCGATGGTAGCTCTTTACATTATGAAACCAGAATTGGAAGCTGAATTTGTAAGCGCTGTGACTAATCGTGAACACAAATTTATTGACTTTGGAGTAAAAACAGATCCTAGCTATTCGATGTATATTGTGGATGCAGACAATGCTGAATCCACAACAGGAATGGTCGAAGTTATTTCATACGGTCATGCAACCCCGCATGGTCTTATACCTATAACTTAGTAAAATCTTCTTAAAGTTTAATTATTTTTAAGAGAGCATATTGATTGAATTTTGCAGAAGATTTTTTGAAGGAAAAACGTGACTATTTACTGGAATAAAACCTCAATCCCGGCTCTTAAAGGGCTGTCCAAAAATGAGCAATCTACCCTGATCCGCCCAGTCCTGGGCGTGGTCTGGCGACGATGGCAGGTATGGTTACCTGTGCTTGTACAGACGGTGGCGATTTTTTCATTCATGATCATCATGCCGCAATTCCAGTATCGCCTTCCTATTATCGTTGTCATGGCCTATGTCACGGTAAAGCTGGCGTTTCTTCCTTTCAATCACTTCCTTGCACTTGAACTGGAAAAAGGGGTTTTTCCCAGCAAGGGATAAGTCAGCCATGTCAACCATGGCGAGCAGAATTGAGATAAAAATAAACCAGATCAAAAAAACTGCTCACCATATCGTCAGTTGGTGCCTGCTCCTTCTTTTTTGCCTGGCTTATGCTGGCACCGCAAACGCCCGCAGCTACCGCCAAAGCGACGCAGACTCACGCGCGTTTGGCATTGGCACCAACCTGGGTTATGACATCTTCCTGGTTGGCGACTCCAACCCCTGGACCTACCAAGACCTCATCCTGCCAGATGGCGGCCGCATCCACTACACCCGCACCTCAGCAGGCACGAATTACTCCAATGCAGGCTATCGCAGCACCAGCGCACAAGGGCCCTACTTTGGCTCCACCCTGTACTGGGACGGCATAGGCTGGACCATCGAACTCAAAGACGGCAGCGTCCTCAAGTTCCCCGAAGCAACCCGGCAATGGGCGCGTCGCGGCGCCATCATCGGCTTGCGCGACCGCTACGGCAACACACTCACCTTCAACCGTGACAACAACGGCAACCTCACCCGCATCACCAGCCTCAGCGGCCGCTTTATCCAGTTTACCTACGATGCCAGCAACCGCATCACACAAGCTGTTGACAACCTCAACCGTCTCGTTAAATACGAATACGATGCATCAGGCCGCCTTTCCAAAGTGACAGACCCCAACAACCAGTTTGAGGCCTTCACCTACGACAGCAACCACAATATGCTTACCGTGCAAGACAAGCGCGGCAAGATCATGGTCACCAACGTCTACGACGCCAACAACCGCGTCACCAAACAAACCTATGCTGACAACAGCACCAACAAATTTACCTACACCCTGGGCAGCAACGGCAAAGTCAGCCAGACCGACCACACCGACGGCAACAACATCGTCACCCGCTATGTGTTCGATGCCAACGGCTACCCCAGCAGCATCACCCGCGCCTTTGGCCAGCCCGAACAGCAAACCACCACCATCGTACGCGACCCGGCCACCAACCTCGTGCAATCGGTCACCGATGCCTTAAACCGCAAGACCACCTTCGCCTATGACGGCATGGGCAACCAGACCGGCCAGACCTACCTGGCAGACACACCAGAGGCCATCACCACCAGCGCCACCTACACCAGCGACTACAACCAGCTCGCAACCGTTACTGACGCCCTCAACCGCACCACCACCTTCAGCTACGACAGCAAAGGCAACCTGCAACAGATCAAGGACCCCACCAACAAGATACATGGCTTCACCAGCAATGCCGCAGGTCAACTGACCCAGTACACCGATCCCCGCAACAAAGTCACCAAGTTTGGTTACGACGGCTACGATCCCAGCAGCGTCACCGACCCCTTGAACCGCGTCAGCACAGTGCGCACCGACAGCGCCGGTCGCCCGGTGAGCCAGCTCGACCCGCTCAACAACCTGACCTTGATCAACAACGACCCGGTCGACCGCATCACCAGCATCACCGACCCCGCCAGCCAGAACACCGGCTTTGGCTACGACAACAACGACAACCTCACCAGCGTCACCGACGCCAACACCCACAGCACCGGTTTCAGCTATGACGACCGCAACGCCGTCAACGGCAAGACCGACGCCTTAAACCAGGGCAGCAGCATCGTCTATGACAACGAACACCGCATCAAACAAAGCACGGATCGCAAGAACCAGCAGACGAACTATACTTATGACAGTCTCAACCGGCCATTGAAAACCACGTTCTCTGATGGCAGCAGCATTACCCGCAGTTATGACGCGGGTAACCGTGTCACATTGTTGACCGACACCTTGAACGGCAACATCGGCTTTACTTACGACAATCTTGACCGCATCACCCAAGTCACCAGCCCCAAAGGCATAGTCAACTATACCTATGATGCCAACGGCCGCCGCAGCAGCATGACCGTCGCAGGCCAACCCAAGCAAAGCTACACCTATGATGACGCAGGCAGGCTGCTGCGCATTGACCAGGCCGCAGGGGCAGCGAACAACAACGTAGCCCAGGCCATCCAGTTCATCTATGATGATGCAGGCCGCCGCACCAAGACCATCCACGCCAACGGCATCGTCCAGGATTACAGCTATGACGACGGCAATCAGTTGACTGGTATTACCTACAAAAAGGCCGACAACAGCCCAATAGGTGATTTGACCTACGGCTACGACGACGGCGGACGCCGCACCAGAAAGGGTGGCAGTCTGGCAAAAACAGACCTGCCCGATACCGTCACCACCACCAGCTACGACGCCAACAACCGCCTGACAACCTGGGGCAGCCAGATACTGAGCTACGACAAGAACGGCAACCTCACCGGTGACGGCATCAACACCTATGTGTGGAATGCGCGTAACCAGCTGATACAGATCAAGGACAGCACCAATACGGAAACAGCCAGCTTTACTTATGATGCGCTGGGCAGAAGACAGACCAAGACTGTCAATGGCGTCAGTACCGGGTTTGTGTATGATGGGGTGAATATTGTTCAGGAACTGAATGGGCTGAATGCTACTCAGGCAGATACAGCCAACATCAGGGCCAGTTACATCAGTGCTGGTGTGGATGAAGTCTTTGTGCAGCAGAGCGGATCAGGTAGCACAGCAGCAAGCCTGACTTATTTGACAGATGCTATCGGTTCGACCATCCGTCTGACAAACAGCACGGGTGATAAAGTTGTTGACTATAGCTATGACCCTTACGGTAATACCAGAGCAGATGCTGTCGTTAATAACGCTTTCCAATACACCGGCAGGGAGAATGACGGCAATGGCTTGTACTATTACCGTGCCAGATATTACTCACCAGCGACGCACAGGTTCATTGCGGAAGACCCGATTGGGTTGGCTGGGGGGATTAATGGGTATGGGTATGTGGGAGGAAATCCGATTAGTCTTGTTGATCCACTAGGATTGCAGGCTCACATCGTTTTATTAGACGACGGGGTTCCTAGCACGCAGCAGCTCTATGATTGGGCAATAACATATAAGCCTAAGGATGTGAATGTGATTGTTGTGCATGGAAATTCACTAGGACAATTTTCTAGTTCCCCTCATGGGTATACACAGTTTTCAGCGAAATCGATCGCGAAATTACTTAAAGACGCGAAAGGGTATGATCCCAATTTGCGGACGGTTCTTATTGCGTGTGAAAGTGGTATTGGAGGTGATAAAAGCGGTGGGCAAAAAATTGCCGATGCACTAGGAAACCCTAATGGAGTAGTTGCGCCTTTGTAGATATTACTTGGCGGGATTAATCCAGGATCGTCACCAAGAGTCCCATCAGATGTACGTGAACAATGGAAAATATTTTTTCCAAGATAAGGAGAATAACGTATGAAAATTTCAACCTCGTTGACTTCATGGTGCCTATTTTTTTGCTTCTTTGCGTATCAAAACGTCAAAGCCAATGACAAAGACGACTCTTTATGTCTTGCTATAAATTCGAATATAGAAACCATTCGGATTACACCGGATGGTAGTAAGGCGTATATAACTGACTCTGGGATTGGCAGGGTAATAGTTGTATCAACATATTCTGATTCAATTCTTGCAGATATTCCCGTCGCAGGGAAAACGATGGCAATAGGTTTTTCTCCTGACAGTAAAAAGGCTTATGTCACTTCGTATAACGGTAGATCACATGTGAATGTATTTGACGTGACTTCTCATGCGCTGATTCAGTCTTTCCCTCTCGCAAATGAATTAGATGAGTTAGAGCAGATAGTTGTATCAAAAGACGGACGGCGCCTTTACTCCCCAATGCCCAATGCCACACCTCCATCCATTCTAGTGATGGATACAACGTCGGGAGCAGTATCTGCAATTCCATCTAAAGGCGTAAAAAATGGCATGACCATTGGACCAGATAACAACTTAGCCTACGCGATCGGCGAGAGCATCACAGTTCTTGATACCTCATCGAATGTTATTCGGAGTCACCTTCCATTTCCAGGTCAAGCTTCCGATTTTGCAAATGAAATAGCTATTTCCCCTAATGGCTCAATGCTGGCGTTGGGAAAAATTGGGCACCCTGCAGAAGTTTTTTTAATGGATACACAAAACGGTAATAAGTTAAATTCGATATCGCTGGGTTCAGAAAAAAGTACGAAGAAAAATCCAAATGGATTGCTATTTCCGGGTAATCTTACATTTTCTCCAGATGGAAAAAGACTTTTTGTCAGCCATAACTTTGCTCAGCCAGGTAGAGTATCTGTTGTTGATACAAAAAAGCGCTCCTTAATAACATCGATCAAATTGGGTAGCTTCCCTAGTGGAATTGCGATTACTAATGATGGGAAAAAAATTTATGTTTTGGTTCATGATGAAGGCGGGGCGAATATTGCCGTGATTGATTCAAAGACAAATGGTGTGTTAACGAAGATACCTGTTCCAAAACTTGCAACAAGTCAATCAGAGTCAAAAAACAGAATGTGTAATTCCAAATAAGATATTCAAAAAAATTACTTTCTTTTTGTGGTTATAGCGGAACAGGTTTTTGTCAAGGTACCGTGCTAGCCATTAGGTCATATTTTCATGCGCGTGAAAAACCCGTTGAAATATATAAAGAAGTAAGTCATTCATAGTGAGCAGGAGTGAAACAAAAATAAAGAAGCCTAAAAAGACTGCTCATCAAATTATCAGTTGGTGCCTGCGCCTTCTTTTTTGCGTGGTCTACGCATATACAGCAGACGCCCGCAACAAAGCCGACCAGGTTGGCAACGATGGCTATAACCTGAGCAAACCCACCGACCCGCTCACCCGCAGCTACCGCCAAGGCGACACAGACTCACGCGCGTTTGGCATAGGCACGAGCCTGTCGTACGACGTCTACCTGGTCGGCAACTCCTGGACCTGGCAGGACCTGATCCTGCCCGATGGCAGCCGCATCCATTACGAACGCATCTCCCCGGGCACCAACTACACCGACGCCATCTACAGACACACAGGCACAGGCACCGCCTATGACGGCTCCATCCTGAGCTGGAACAACCCGCGCTGGGGCTGGAGCCTCAAGCTCAAAGACGGCACCGTGCTGGAATTCCCAGAGGCGATGAACTCACACACCGCCCGCAAAGGCGCGCTGCTGGAAATGCGTGACCGCTACAACAACACCCTCAAGGTGACACGCGACTACCTCTACAACCTGTATAAAATCACCAGCCCCAGCGGCCGCTACATCCAGTTTAACTACGACAACAGCCAGCGCATCACCCTGGCTACCGACAACCTCGGCCGCAGCGTCAAATACGAATACGACCCCACAGGCCGCCTCAACAAAGTCATCTATCCAGACCAGACCTACGAAGCCTTCACCTACGACGCCAAACACAACATGCTCACCGTGCAAGACAGGCGCGGCAAGATCATGGTCACCAACGTCTACGACGCCAACAACCGCGTCACCAAACAAACCTATGCTGACAACAGCACCAACAGCTTCGCCTACACCCTGGAT
>NZ_JAKZHX010000036.1 GCF_022568815.1 Undibacterium paludis
TTAAAAGCAAAACCCCCGCACAAGTGAATGAGCGGGGGCATGCGGAATAAAAGCCTGACGATAACCTACTTTCACACTGGTTGCAGCACTATCATTGGCGCGTAATCGTTTCACGGTCCTGTTCGGGATGGGAAGGGGTGGTACCGATTAGCTATGGTCATCAGGCATAACTTGTTGATTTATTGTATTGCCGTTGCTTTGGCAGATACAACAAATCCAATTCAGAAGGAGTGTCGTAGAGTGTGCGATCTTATTCGCACTAATCAAGATTACTTATTTTTTCAGTGAAGCGAGACCATCGCTTCACTGAGTGGTTGTAATTGTTGCCGAACACCTCACACCGTCTGGTGCGAGTATCGCAAACACTACAAATACTTGTCGTAGCCTATATCCTGCTAAGGTTATAGGGACAAGCCTTACGGGCAATTAGTACTGGTTAGCTTAATGCATTACTGCACTTCCACACCCAGCCTATCAACGTCCTGGTCTCGAACGACCCTTTAAAGAGATCAAGTCTCTGGGAAGTCTCATCTTAAGGCGAGTTTCCCGCTTAGATGCTTTCAGCGGTTATCTCTTCCGAACATAGCTACTCGGCAATGCCACTGGCGTGACAACCGATACACCAGAGGTTCGTCCACTCCGGTCCTCTCGTACTAGGAGCAGCCCCCTTCAAACTTCCAACGCCCACGGCAGATAGGGACCAAACTGTCTCACGACGTTTTAAACCCAGCTCACGTACCACTTTAAATGGCGAACAGCCATACCCTTGGGACCGGCTACAGCCCCAGGATGTGATGAGCCGACATCGAGGTGCCAAACTCCCCCGTCGATATGAACTCTTGGGAGGAATCAGCCTGTTATCCCCAGAGTACCTTTTATCCGTTGAGCGATGGCCCTTCCATACAGAACCACCGGATCACTATGTCCTACTTTCGTACCTGCTCGACTTGTCAGTCTCGCAGTTAAGCACGCTTATGCCATTGCACTATTAGCACGATGTCCGACCGTACCTAGCGTACCTTCGAACTCCTCCGTTACACTTTGGGAGGAGACCGCCCCAGTCAAACTGCCTACCATGCACTGTCCCCGACCCGGATTACGGGCCAAGGTTAGAACCTCAAATAAACCAGGGTGGTATTTCAAGGATGGCTCCACGCAAACTGGCGTCCACGCTTCAAAGCCTCCCACCTATCCTACACAGATCGATTCAAAGTCCAATGCAAAGCTACAGTAAAGGTTCATGGGGTCTTTCCGTCTAGCCGCGGGTAGATTGCATCATCACAAACACTTCAACTTCGCTGAGTCTCGGGAGGAGACAGTGTGGCCATCGTTACGCCATTCGTGCAGGTCGGAACTTACCCGACAAGGAATTTCGCTACCTTAGGACCGTTATAGTTACGGCCGCCGTTTACTGGGACTTCAATCAAGAGCTTGCACCCCATCATTTAATCTTCCAGCACCGGGCAGGCGTCACACCCTATACGTCCACTTTCGTGTTTGCAGAGTGCTGTGTTTTTATTAAACAGTCGCAGCCACCAGTTTATTGCAACCCCTTCACCCTCCTGGCGCAGGCCAGTCAAGCTACAAGGGCGTACCTTATCCCGAAGTTACGGTACCAATTTGCCGAGTTCCTTCTCCCGAGTTCTCTCAAGCGCCTTAGAATACTCATCTCGCCCACCTGTGTCGGTTTGCGGTACGGTCTCGTATGACTGAAGCTTAGAGGCTTTTCTTGGAACCACTTCCGATTGCTTCGTGAACAAGTTCACTCGTCTCAACCCCTTGAATCCTGCGCCCGGATTTTCCTAAGCGCCTTCTCCAGATTAAGAACCGACTATTCCAACAGTCGGACAACCTTCCGCGATCCGTCCCCCCATCGCATCATACGACGGTGCAGGAATATTAACCTGCTTCCCATCAGCTACGCATCTCTGCCTCGCCTTAGGGGCCGACTCACCCTGCTCCGATGAACGTTGAACAGGAAACCTTGGGCTTACGGCGTGGAGGCTTTTCACCCCCATTATCGCTACTCATGTCAGCATTCGCACTTCTGATACCTCCAGCAACCTTTACAAGTCACCTTCGCAGGCTTACAGAACGCTCTCCTACCATATCCTTACGGATATCCGCAGCTTCGGTGTATAGCTTAGCCCCGTTACATCTTCCGCGCAGGACGACTCGATCAGTGAGCTATTACGCTTTCTTTAAAGGGTGGCTGCTTCTAAGCCAACCTCCTGACTGTTTTAGCCTTCCCACTTCGTTTTCCACTTAGCTATACTTTGGGACCTTAGCTGGCGGTCTGGGTTGTTTCCCTCTTGACACCGGACGTTAGCACCCGATGTCTGTCTCCCAAGCTCGCACTCAACGGTATTCGGAGTTTGCAATGGTTTGGTAAGTCGCGATGACCCCCTAGCCATAACAGTGCTCTACCCCCGTCGGTGATACTTGAGGCACTACCTAAATAGTTTTCGGAGAGAACCAGCTATTTCCAAGTTTGTTTAGCCTTTCACCCCTACCCACAGCTCATCCCCTAATTTTTCAACATTAGTGGGTTCGGTCCTCCAGTGCGTGTTACCGCACCTTCAACCTGGCCATGAGTAGATCACTTGGTTTCGGGTCTACACCCAGCGACTGATTCGCCCTATTCGGACTCGATTTCTCTGCGCCTTCCCTATGCGGTTAAGCTTGCCACTGAATGTAAGTCGCTGACCCATTATACAAAAGGTACGCAGTCACGGAACAAGTCCGCTCCTACTGTTTGTATGCACACGGTTTCAGGTTCTATTTCACTCCCCTCCCGGGGTTCTTTTCGCCTTTCCCTCACGGTACTGGTTCACTATCGGTCGATATCGAGTATTTAGCCTTGGAGGATGGTCCCCCCATGTTCAGACAGGATTTCACGTGTCCCGCCCTACTTGTCGCAAGCTTAGTTCCACACCGATGATTTCATATACGGGGCTATCACCCTCTATGGCCGACGTTTCCAAGTCGTTCTATTATCAAAGATGCTAAATCTTGCAGGCTCTTCCCATTTCGCTCGCCACTACTTTGGGAATCTCGGTTGATTTCTTTTCCTGTAGCTACTTAGATGTTTCAGTTCGCCACGTTCGCTTTGCAATCCTATGTATTCAGATTGCAATGACCTTACGGCCGGGTTTCCCCATTCGGAAATCTGCGGATCAATGTGTGTTTGCTCACTCCCCGCAGCTTATCGCAAGCTACTACGTCCTTCATCGCCTGATATCGCCAAGGCATCCACCATGTGCACTTAGTCACTTGTCCCTATAACTTTAACTCCTGGTGTCCATTTACTGAATGAATTCAGTACCTGGGTTCATCACCAAGAACCGGCTATAGTTCTTTACTACTTATGAGTATTACTTTAGCGTTTGCCGTATCTCAAGGAATTTGATTTTCTAAAACTTGTCTTTCGACAGCTTTTTCAAACTCGCTTTTAATACTTTGTTTGTTCGATACAATCACAACCCTTCCATAAATTCGATTAACGATTTCGTTGCCGATTTCACTAACCTTTCTTTACAGAAATAATTTTGATTATTTCTACTTTACTTCTTCTGAATTGTTAAAGAACGAGAACTACTTTATTACTAATGTCTTTCGCTTTGAAAGAACAAACCTAAACCTTGGCGCTTTCTACTTTACTTACCGCGCAGACTTAGGTTTGCTATTTCTTGGTGGAGGTTGACGGGATCGAACCGACGACCCCCTGCTTGCAAAGCAGGTGCTCTCCCAGCTGAGCTAAACCCCCATCATTCTGGTGGGTCTGGTTGGGCTCGAACCAACGACCCCCGCGTTATCAACACGGTGCTCTAACCAACTGAGCTACAGACCCGCTACTGAACTTTCAGTCGCTGTCCGGTCATTGCTACCCCGACGCAAACCGTTCTCTGTTCATTATCATTAACAGTCAATAAGTGTGGACACTTAACTTCGCGCTACTCTAGAAAGGAGGTGATCCAGCCGCACCTTCCGATACGGCTACCTTGTTACGACTTCACCCCAGTCACGAACCCTGCCGTGGTAATCGCCCTCCTTGCGGTTAAGCTAACTACTTCTGGCAGAACCCGCTCCCATGGTGTGACGGGCGGTGTGTACAAGACCCGGGAACGTATTCACCGCGACATGCTGATCCGCGATTACTAGCGATTCCAACTTCATGTAGTCGAGTTGCAGACTACAATCCGGACTACGATACACTTTCTGGGATTAGCTCCCCCTCGCGGGTTGGCGGCCCTCTGTATGTACCATTGTATGACGTGTGAAGCCCTACCCATAAGGGCCATGAGGACTTGACGTCATCCCCACCTTCCTCCGGTTTGTCACCGGCAGTCTCATTAGAGTGCCCTTTCGTAGCAACTAATGACAAGGGTTGCGCTCGTTGCGGGACTTAACCCAACATCTCACGACACGAGCTGACGACAGCCATGCAGCACCTGTGTAAAGGTTCTCTTTCGAGCACTCCCAAATCTCTTCGGGATTCCTTCCATGTCAAGGGTAGGTAAGGTTTTTCGCGTTGCATCGAATTAATCCACATCATCCACCGCTTGTGCGGGTCCCCGTCAATTCCTTTGAGTTTTAATCTTGCGACCGTACTCCCCAGGCGGTCTACTTCACGCGTTAGCTGCGTTACCAAGTCAATTAAGACCCGACAACTAGTAGACATCGTTTAGGGCGTGGACTACCAGGGTATCTAATCCTGTTTGCTCCCCACGCTTTCGTGCATGAGCGTCAGTGTTATCCCAGGGGGCTGCCTTCGCCATCGGTATTCCTCCACATATCTACGCATTTCACTGCTACACGTGGAATTCTACCCCCCTCTGACACACTCTAGCCTTACAGTCTCCAATGCAGTTCCCAGGTTGAGCCCGGGGATTTCACATCAGACTTATAAAACCGCCTGCGCACGCTTTACGCCCAGTAATTCCGATTAACGCTTGCACCCTACGTATTACCGCGGCTGCTGGCACGTAGTTAGCCGGTGCTTATTCTTCAGGTACCGTCATTAGCAAACCATATTAGGATTCACCGTTTCTTCCCTGACAAAAGAGCTTTACAACCCGAGGGCCTTCTTCACTCACGCGGCATTGCTGGATCAGGGTTGCCCCCATTGTCCAAAATTCCCCACTGCTGCCTCCCGTAGGAGTCTGGACCGTGTCTCAGTTCCAGTGTGGCTGGTCGTTCTCTCAAACCAGCTACTGATCGTTGCCTTGGTAGGCTTTTACCCTACCAACTAGCTAATCAGATATCGGCCACTCCATGAGCACGAGGTCTTGCGATCCCCCGCTTTCATCCTTAGATCGTATGCGGTATTAGCGTAACTTTCGCTACGTTATCCCCCACTCTAGGGTATGTTCCGATATATTACTCACCCGTTCGCCACTCGCCACCAGACCGAAGTCCGTGCTGCCGTTCGACTTGCATGTGTAAGGCATGCCGCCAGCGTTCAATCTGAGCCAGGATCAAACTCTTCAGTTTAATCTCTGTTTTTCGACAATTTCTTGTCTATGTCATTTTACTGACATGTCGCTCACTCAAAATACTGACAGTTCAATCTCTCATTACAAAAGATTGTCTTGCTTTGTTATTTCTTGTGAACACTTGCTATATGTTTTAAGCATTCCAAACAACCTAAGTTGCTTGGCGCGCTACACCAAGTGCCCACATTTATTGACTGTTAATTGTTAAAGAACCGTATTCTTTTCTGCTACGCTAAACTCTTTGTTTA
>NZ_JAKZHX010000037.1 GCF_022568815.1 Undibacterium paludis
GCATGGTCAGCCTGGTACGCTCCAGGCTGCAAGTCGAACTGCAATTACGCACGATCTTTGAAAAACCGAGGCTTGCCGACCTGGCTGAAGAGATTGCGCACATGCAGCACTCTGCCGATGCCATTCTCAGTACAGTTGAAGCAGGCCCCCGACCAGACATGATTCCGCTTTCTTTCTCACAAGAGAGACTCTGGTTTTTGCATCAGCTACATGAAGTTAACGAGGTTTATCACATTTCCGGTGCAGTCCGGCTGGAGGGGCAACTGAACACAGCAGCACTGGAAGCCAGTCTGGAGCAGGTAGTCAAGAGACATGAAGCGCTGCATACGGCATTTCAGTCCGTCAATGGAAAAGGCGTACAGATCGTTGTTCCATCGCAGTTCAAACTGGGGCATGCCGTGCTTGCGCCAGATGCCAATCCCGGGATTGAAACAACACGACTGATGCAGGAAGAGCGATCCAGACCATTTGATCTGGAAGCGGGGCAACTGTTCCGCGCAGTATTGCTGAAAGTCAGTGACACCGATCACCTTCTCATCCTGGCGATGCACCATATCGCTTCCGACGGTTGGTCCATTGATGTGCTGATACGCGAAATGAGTGCCCTGTATACAGGGATCGTGCAGCATACGCCAACCCTACTCCCTCCCCTGCCGGTTCAATATGCCGATTTTGCACTATGGCAGCGGCAATGGCTTCAGGGCCCGGTGATCAATCAGCAAATTGATTATTGGAAAGCAAAGCTGGCAGACGCGCCGATACTGGAACTTCCAAGCGACAGAATCCGCCCGGCCGTGGCAAGCTTCCGTGGTCGCACCTTTAATTTCAATCTGCCGCAACATCTGTCGATACAACTCAATGCACTGGCTAGACAGGAAGGCGCGACGCTATTCATGGTCCTGATGGCGGCATATCAAACCCTGCTCTCGCGCTGGAGCGGTCAAACCGATGTGGTCGTCGGTACGCCCATTGCGGGTCGGCGCCAGCGCCAACTGGAAGGCTTGATCGGCTTCTTTGTCAATACACTGGTTATCCGGTCTGACTTATCAGGCAATCAGACTTTCCTCGACCTGCTTGCGAATGTACGTGAAACGGCACTCGGCGCTTACGCACATCAGGATTTACCTTTCGAAAAACTTGTGGAGACCCTGCAACCACAACGCGACTTGAGCAGGCAGCCGATTGCCCCGGTTCAGTTTGTTCTGGCAAATACGGCAGAGCTGACACTTGATCTGCCTGACCTGACCTTGAGTTTGTCAGAGGCAGAAAAAACAACCTCTGCTTTTGATCTCAATTTATCTATCAAGGAAACCACCGACGGCCTGATCGGTGTATTCGAATACGCAACGGATCTCTTCGATAACTCAACCATCGAACGCCTGGCTGGTTCATTACGCGTCTTGCTGGAAGCCATCGTCGACAATCCCAAGTGTTCGATCGGCACGCTATCCATTATCGATTCCCGGGAACGCTTGCGCCTGCTCGACCAGGGCTCATCCTATGCAAATGACCCAACGGAATTTTCGTCGATCCTTGCAGCAATGACGGAGCAAGCCTTACGTACGCCTGATGCGACAGCGCTTATTTGTGGCGAAGAGAGCATCAATTATCGTGATCTTGAATCTCGTGCGAATCAGCTTTCGCATTACCTGCGCAGCCTGGGGGTCGGCCCTGATGTCCCGGTCGGCATCTGCATGGAACGATCTTCAGATATGCTGGTAGCTGTGCTTGGCATCCTCAAGGCTGGCGGCGCCTATGTGCCGATTGATCCGTCTTACCCGGCACAGCGCATTGCATATTTGCTTGACGATGCAATGACACCAGTGCTGATAAGCCATGCCAGGCTGATGGATCACCTCCCTTCTCACTGGTCACATGTTGTTCAAATAGACAGCGACTGGCCGCAAATTGCATCGCTGCCAACAACCGCTCCGGTGTTGAGGATAGGACGCGAACATCTTGCCTATATCATTTACACCTCTGGCTCTACTGGCCGTCCCAAAGGGGTACAGGTACGTCATGGCGGTCTTGCCGCATCAAATGCAACGCGTATCGACTATTATGGCACGCCAGAATCCGTCATCTTGTTGCCATCCATCAGCTTCGACAGCTCGGTCGCCGTGATTTTCTGGGCATGGTGCACCGGGGCTTCCATCTGCATTCCAGAACATGGGCTCGAGCGTGATCTTGATCACCTGGCAGCTTTGATACAGCGGCATCAATTGCGGACATGGCTCAGTGTTCCTTCATTGTATGAAGCAGTTCTGGACACACATGCAGAGAAGCTGTCCAGCCTGAGACTGGTTATTTCTGCTGGCGAAGCCCTGACTCTCGCATTGCAGCTCAAGCATTTTTCGCAGTGCCCTCAAGCAGCGTTTTATAACGAGTACGGGCCAACAGAAGCCAGTGTCTGGACCAGTGTCGCCTTATTGCATGCGGCAGAGCAGTCACCCCAACCAGTCAGTATTGGTGCGCCCATTCGTTCTGCCCGCGTTTATGTGCTTGACGAGCAATTACAGCCGGTTCCAGTCGGGGTTGCCGGCGAACTCTATATTGCAGGCCAGGGTCTGGCGCGTGGCTATCTGAATGACCGTTCATTGAGCGCGACCCGCTTCGTTGCAGACCCGTTCCGTCAGGATGGTTCACGCATGTATCGCAGCGGCGACAAGGTACGCTGGAAAGTGGATGGCCAGCTGGACTTTCTGGGTCGTGCAGACCAGCAGGTCAAGTTGCGCGGGTTCAGGATAGAACTGGGAGAAATTGAGGCGGTTTTAATGGACCAGCCTGGCATTTCCCGTGCAGCCGTATGCGCACGCCCGGATAAATCCGGGCAGTTGCATCTCTTCGCTTATCTGGTCGGTGATGGCAGCAAGAATACCGACACCCTTCGTGCCGCACTGGCATTGCGACTGCCAGAGCACATGATACCGTCGTCTTTTGTCGAGCTTGATGCCTTGCCGCTGACCACCAACGGAAAACTCGATTACAAGGCGCTTTCCGCACCAGCGCAATTTACAGGATCACTTGAAGATGCTCTCCCCAGAAATCCTATAGAAGCAACACTGGTGGGTATTTGGGCTGACATCCTCGGTCGTGATAGAGTCGGCATTCACGACAATTTCTTTGACTTGGGCGGGCATTCACTTTTAGGGGCACGCCTGGTCAGCCATATCCGGGCGACCATGCAGGTGGAGTTGCCTCTGCGTGCAATTTTCGAATCGGCGACGGTCGCAGAACTCGCTGCCTTGATCGACGGCATGCAAGGTACGCCGCAAACTGTCCTGCCGCCAGTGAAAGCACTGCCCCATCCCGAGCTTATCCCCCTTTCGTTTGCGCAGGAACGTCTGTGGTTTCTGGAGCAATTGCATGAAGCTAATGAAGCCTACCATTTGTCCGGTGCAGTTCGTCTGACAGGCATACTCAATGTAGCCGCACTTGAAGCAAGTTTGTTTGAACTGGTGCAAAGACACGAATCATTGCGTATCTGTTATCGCACAATCAATGGCCAGGGCGTGCAATTTCTCAGGCCGGATAACACATTCAAGATGGAGCAAACCGATCTGACGGGTCTGGACAAGCTTGCCAGACAGCAGGAATTGATACGCATGACCCGACTGGAAACTTCTCGTCCTTTTGATTTGGCCAGTGGATTGCTACTTCGCGCTCATCTGTTGCGCATTGAAGAAACCGAGAGTCAGACCGAGCATGTGCTGGTGCTGACCATGCACCACATCTCCTCAGATGGCCGTTCTGTCGACGTGCTGGTGAGAGAACTAGGTGTACTGTATTCTGCGTTCGCGCAAGGCTTACCTTCGCCACTGTCGGGTCTGTCGTTGCAATATTCGGATTACGCTTTATGGCAACGCCAATGGCTGCAGGGGACGGTATTAGAACGTCAGTTGGACTTCTGGAAGCAACAGCTTGCAGGAGCCCCGGCCGCATTGACTTTGCCAACCGACCATCCGCGACCCGCAGTCGCCAGTTTCCGTGGCGCCGTGGTCAATGTCGTGA
>NZ_JAKZHX010000038.1 GCF_022568815.1 Undibacterium paludis
GTTGAAGATAAAGCGGGTGACGAGGTTGTTGCCGTCGGTGTGGTCGGTTTGCGTGACTTTGCCGTTGCCGTCTAGCGTATAGGCGAAGCTGTTGGTGCTGTTGTCGGCATAGGTTTGTTTGGTGACGCGGTTGTTGGCGTCGTAGACGTTGGTGACCATGATCTTGCCGCGCCGGTCTTGCACGGTGAGCATGTTGTGGTTGGCGTCGTAGGTGAAAGCCTCAAAGGTCAGGTCTGGATAGGTGACTTTGTTCAAGCGGCCAGTCGTATCGTATTCGTATTTGACGCTGCGGGTGAGGTTGTCGGTGGCCAGGGTGATGCGGTTGTAGCCGTCGTAGGTGAACTGGATGTAGCGGCCGCTGGGGCTGGTCACTTTGGTGAGGTTGCCATTGCTGTCGCGCACCATGGTGAGGGTGTTGTTGTAGCGGTCGCGGATGGAGGTCAGCGCGCCTTTGCGGGCTGAGTTGGAGTTCATCGCTTCAGGGAATTGCAGGACCGTGCCGTCTTTCAGGGTCATGATCCAGCTCCACAGTGGTCCGTTCCAGCGGACGGTGGCGCCATTGAAGGCGGTGTTGCTGGAGCTGTGCTGGTAGACCGCTGTCTGGTAGTCGGTGCCAGGGGTGATGCGCGGGAAGTGCAGCTGGCTGCCGTCTGGCAGGACCAGATCCTGGTAGGACCAGACTGTGCTGTTGCCCACCAGGAAAACGTCGTAGGACAGGTTGGTGCCTATGCCAAACGCTCGTGAGTCAGCGTCGCGCTGGCGGTAGCTGCGGGCGACGCTTAAGGGAATGATGTCGTTGACCTGGAGGTCGGTGCTTTCATTGAGGAACAGGCCGGTATACATGTCGACCGGGTCACCGCAGCGGCAACCGCCAACGGTGGGGCCTTCAGCAGGCGCCGTCGTCGGCTTGGCGACCATGGCGCCGGTGAATTCATAGATGGCGACGCCAGCGTCGGGGATGATCTGTTTTGCATCGGCGCTGACACTGCCCTGGCCGTAGACGTACCAGCCTTTGCCACGGGCGTCATAGTTCCAGAATTCCATGCGGGTGCCGGGGGCAGCGCCGCTGAAGTTGGGGTAGATGAGCCGTGCGCCGGGCTGGTCTTTGCCGTTGATGCTGCTGAGGATGGCGCCGCCGGGCTGGATGGTGAAATAGACGGGCACGCCCAGGCTGGGCAGCGGGAAAGGCGGGTGGTCAACAGGGATGGCGGTGACGTTGAGGTCGGTGACGATTTTGCCGTTACGGTCGCGGATGACGGTGCCGGGCGGGATATGCAACTCCAGACCAGGGATGCGTGGTGAGCTGACGATGGTTTCTTGTCGGGTGGGGGACGCCACGGTGATGTTGCCAGCCGGGTCAAGCGCACTGCTCCAGATGGGGTAGCCAAGGCTGGTGGTTTTACCGGCGACGAGTTTGACGCGAGTCTGGTAGAAGCCGTAGCGGGCGTCATTCTTTTGCACGGTCTGGCCGTCAATGTCGAGTATCTGTTCACCAGCTGGCAGATGGCTGAGCAAAAAGCGGCCGGTGAGGTCGGTCTGGGTGCTTTGGCCGCCTATGCTGATGGTGACCTGGGCCAGGCCTCGGCCATTGAGCGTCAGCACTTGCCCGGCCAGGGCGGTATCGCCTGCTGCTGCCTGTAGTGGTGGCAGGGCTTGCAGGGGACTGTCGCCACGGCGGGCGCGCCAGTCGCCTTTGAAGTGGCGGGCGTCGGGGTACCAGGCTTCTGGCTGATGGTTGCTGTTGGCAGCGGCGATGGCGGTTTTTTCTGCTGCGCCAAAGCTGGCCGGTGTGGTGTTGGCCGTTGCTGCCGGAGCAGGAACAGCGATGCTGGATGCCGGGCGGCTGCCGGTATCACTGGCGCTGCTGGTGTTGTTAATGTTGCGGTCTATGCTGCCGATGGCGATGTTGCCGGTGTTGTTGCCACCTTGGTTGCTGTTGCCTGTCTGGCCGAGTTGGGTGGTTTCAAAGCCGATGGCGCTAAATGGCAGTGGCTGTGGCTGGGCGGCGCTGTCCTGCGCGCCTTTGATGAAGAGGGTGTAGCGGCTGGCGGGCAGCAGGTCTTGCCGGGGGGTGACGAAGAGCAATACGCCTTGTTCGGCGGCCACGACGTTAACAGGGACAACACCGTGCGGCCCCATGAGGGTGACGCTGGCTGTGTTGAGGCTGTCAACCTGCATGCGCTGGGCAAAGCGGATGACGAGGCTTTGGTCGACCGCTACGGCCAGTGCGCCCGGGCTGGGCTGGCTGTCTTTGATGGCGGGGGCGCCGTTGGTTTGCAGACCATTGGCAATTTGTTGCAGGCGTGTATTGTCAAGCGGGGTGAAGCGCTGGCTTTGCGGGTCGTAGAGTTCACCGCCTGTGACGGCTTGCAAGCTGGCGTCGAGGCCATGGGAGATCAGGAGCTGGGCTGTAGGCAGCAGGGTGGCGAGGTGGTCGCGCCGGGCTGTGTCGAGCTTGAGGTTGAAGCGGTCGAGTGTGTTGTTGCGCGGGTCATAGATTTCGGCTTCATACAACAGGCGCTGGCGACTGTCTGCGCCACCGACAATCAGCAGTTTACCGTCGCTCATGAGGGTGGCGCTGTGGCCGCTGCGGGTGATCAGGCCGGGATTGGGGATGCTGCTGAATTTGTCGATGTCGGCATCATATTGTTCCAGACTGGTGACGGTGTTGCCGCTGGCGTCGACACCGCCGATGATGAGGACTTTGCCATTGGGCAGCAGGCTGGCGCTGTGGTAGCTGCGCGGCTGCTTCAGGTGTCCGGTCAGTAGCTGGTCTTGACCGGTTTTAGGGTCGTGGATGGCGGCGCTGTTGTTTGCACCGCCCAGCAGCAGCCAGCGGCCATCAGGCAGTTGGGTGGCGCTCTGCCCTGCTGCCCTGGTCAGTGTGGCAGGCTGGGGCAGCAGTTGCTGTTGCAGGTTACCTGCAACAGCGCACACCGAGAACAGGCTCAGGGCGAAGATGGTGAATAGCCATTTTACAAAATGAAATGCTTGCGTTGCCACGATGCTGCGTCCTTTATGCATACAATTTTTTTCTGTCAACTGGTCTTGGGTGTGCTGTTTTGTCATGTTATTTCAGCTGCAGAGTGATGCTGCCCTTGTCCTGGCCCAGCGGGTCAATGAGGATGGTGTAGACACCCGTTTCTGGCAAATTGCTGAGTGTGAAAGCCGCCGTGGCGCTGGTCAGGTAATACGATGCCCACTCTGAACCACCACTGCTGGGCTTGTAGACCCACATGGTCTTGCTGCCACTGTTGATCAGGGTGTTGGCCGTTACCGCCAGGTTAAGGGTCTGGCCTGCCGTGCCGTTGAAGGTGAAGCGGCCGTTTTGCCCTACCTTGGTGGTGGTCAGCGTCAGTGCCGGACCGGCTGGCACCAGGTTGCCAGCATCGATGTCCTTTGACAGCAGAGCATTGAAACTGACTGCATAGGTGGAGCTTTGTACAAAGCGGATGACATAGGTGCCGCCTGCA
>NZ_JAKZHX010000039.1 GCF_022568815.1 Undibacterium paludis
TATTTCAACCGTCCAGCAGACCCAAATGGTCTGGCATACTGGATGGCGTCGAGTTTGACAGTCAACCAGATTGCTGACAGCTTTGCACAACAGACAGAATACAAAACCGTATTTGCTGGCAAATCGACAGAAGACACAGTCAACACCATCTACACCAACCTGTTTGGTCACGCTGCTGACGTAGCCGGTCTGAACTACTGGACAGGCCAACTGCTGGGCAACAAAGTCACCATGGGCCAAGCCGCCCTGGCGATCCTGGGTGGCGCGACAGGCGCAGACAAAGTAGCCGTTGACTCCAAAGTCACCGCAGCGACATCGTTCACCACAGCGATAGACACGACAGCAGAAGTCGTTGCCTACTCCCAGCCAAACGGCACCAACCTCGCCAAAGACTGGTTGAGCAAAGTACTGGACTCCGCGACAGCGACCTCCCAGATCGCGATTCAAGACGCGACCCTGACCTCCATCGTCAACGGCGGCGGCCAAAAAGACTTCACCCTGACAAGCAATACCGACATCGCCACAGCAGAAAACTTCACAGCAGGCCTGGTGTACACACCAAACGGCAATGCCCGCGTGAACGCCCTGCAAGACGAAGACGTACTGACAGGCTCCAACACCTCGGCGACAGCCAACAACAAACTGACAGCGACCCTGGGCAATGCCAATGACAACGGTGCATCCGTCATCACCCCGACATTGAAAAACATCCAGACCGCGAACTTCACGTTCTCCGGTTCTTCCGATGCCCTGCAAAACGTCGCCAACAACGCCGTAGTTGCAGTCGACCTGCAAGACGGCACCGGCCTGAAAAACATCGGCATCAACCGCATCGCCTCTACAGCTGGCACCAACCAGGCCCGTATCGAGAACATCAAATCCGTACTCGACACCATGTCCCTGACCAGCACCAACGCCAACAACACAGGCACAGCCGAATTCTCCTTCGGCAACGGCACACTGCTGGGCGCCAACACAGGCACATTGAACCTGTCTGACGTACAGATCGGCACAGTCAACATTGGTCAAAACACCTCCGGCACATCCGGCCTGGGCGTGGGCAACCAAGGTTACGAAACACTGACCATCAACAGCACAGGCAACGTCAACAACGTCGGCACCCTGAACCTGCCAATGGACACAGGCACAACAGGCAAAGTCACCATCCTGGGCGACAAAGACCTGACCCTGGCGCAAACATCCAACGTAGTCAACGGCGTCACCACCATTGAATCCGTCAACTACTCCGGTGGTATCCTGCAAGCAGCAGGCCGCCTGTCCGCGATTGATGCATCCGGCTTCAAAGGCAACCTGACCATCAACCTGGGCAACGGCATCTTCACTACAGGTAAAGCAGACACCTCCGGCGCCAACCAAAACGTCACCGTCACAGGCGGCTCTGGTAACGACACCTTCTACCTGGCAGACACCATCCAGTCCGGCGACAGCCTGACAGGCGGCGACGGCACAGATACCCTGGTCATCGTCAACGGCGGCAACATCACCGCAGGTGCAGCTGGTTCCTCCATCGTCACCAAAGTAGAACAAGTACAAGTACTGTTGAACAACGCAGCGTCCGTTGTTGACTTCGCCAAACTGCCAGACGTCACCGGCGTCCTGGTTCGCAACGTCTCCAACACCAACGTAGCAGCCCCAGCGAACTCCGCCCCAGTGGCTGGCACAGACGTGTTCACCCTGAACAACCTGACAGCAGGCCAGGCAGCAGCGATCACCATCCGTCACAGCGACACCGGCTCCAACGCCATCGGCCAATCCACCATCAATGCCAACCTGGCAACTGATAGCGGCGCTTCCGACACCGTTGCAGTCACCATCGCAGAAGGCCTGAACGTCGACCCACGTTTCAACTTCATCCTGAACACCAATGCCGTTGAAAACGTCACCCTGGTGGATGCAGACACAGAATCCAACACAGTCGCCCTGGGCAGCGTTGCTTCCCACACAGGCACAGTCACCATCGGCACAGCCGCTGGTACTGGTGTAGCCGGCACTTTCATCAACCTCGACACCACAGTCGCAGGTAACGGCGGTCTGTTCCGTATCGACACCACAGGTGGCGCAGCAGCCAACATCGCCGGCGTACAAGAGCTGTCCAAAACAGCAGGCCAGATCAAACTGATCGCTGCCAACATCGACGCCTCTGCCGAACTGGCCAACGTCATCGTTCGCGTATCGACAAGCGGCGCAGCCAACGGTGCACAAAACATCAAGATGGGTGCAGGTAACGACACCGTCATCTTCGACAACCTGGGCGACACCCGTGCCGGCCTGACCATCTCCGACACAGTCGTAGGTGGCGCAGGTACAGGCGACACACTCGTCATCGACGGCGACCTGACAGGTGCAGCACTGGGCGACACCATCGCCCTGGGCGCATCCGAATGGACCAACGTCTCCGGTTTCGAAACCATCCGCCTGGTTGGCACCTCCAACAACGCCGGTGTAGACGGTGCAGGTAACTACCGCCTGACATTGACAGATGCCCTGATCGCAGCCAACAACAACGGCGGCGTACTGGCCATCGTCAACGACAACGACACAGCCAACGATGCAGCTAACGCCGCAGACACAGCTGGTACAGCCGTTGAAAGCGCAGTAGTCATCGACGCCCGTACACTGAGCGCCACAAGCCGCTTCAGCTACAACGGCGAAGAAGGTGCAAGCCGCACAGCAGACCGCATCATCTTCACTGATGCCAACTTCAACGGCTCCCACGCCATCAACGGCGGTGCAGTTGACAACAACTCCACCAACAACAGCCAGAAGAACGACGACGTGATCGAACTGCGCAATGCAACAAACGCAGCCATCGGTGACTTCAACGGCATCAGCAACATCGGTAACATCGAACTGACCAATGACACAGCAGTAACACAAGTGTCCCAAAT
>NZ_JAKZHX010000004.1 GCF_022568815.1 Undibacterium paludis
GGCTTCACGAAAATTATTTGATACGTTTATAAAAAGCAAAATATTAGTACAAGGTGCGCTTAATTCATCCTACGCCACCCGTATGTTATACCCAGTCTGATGATGATCAGTGTTGGACTACGACGAACCGCCTGACAAGGATGACTTGGAGTACGAACATGACTCAAGCCGAGTAACATAAAATTATTGACCTATTTTGCGCTTGTCTCCGGTTGATGAACCAAGCAAATACCTAACTTGAAACACATGCAGGTAAAATACCGGATTAATCAAATAAATAAGCAATACCAGAAGCGCCCTGCTTAAAACATATGCGGGCTATAGCGTTTTTTGTTGCTTCATCCGGACAGAATTTATGTTGCGCATTACCGATTTACAACTCCCTCTTGATCATACCGAAGCCGAACTGAAAGCTGCTGTACTGAAAGAATTGGGCATAACAGACAAAGAACTCATCAATTTCACTGTGTTTCGCCGCGGCTATGATGCGCGTAAAAAAACGGCGATTATCCTGATCTATACCATTGATGTAGAAACAACGGCAGATGCGACGCTGTTGAAGCGCCATAAAAACCACACCAAGATTTCAGAGACACCTGATACCAGCTATAAATTTGTCACCCACGCAGACAACCGCCCATTCAAGCGACCTGTAGTCATAGGCTTTGGCCCTTGCGGTCTGTTTGTCGCCTTGTTGCTGGCAGAGATGGGCTTCAAACCCCTGGTCCTCGAAAGGGGCAAGACAGTGCGCGAACGAACCAAGGACACCTGGGGCCTCTGGCGCAAACGTGAATTGCAGCCGGAATCCAACGTGCAATTTGGCGAAGGCGGTGCCGGTACATTTTCCGATGGCAAGCTATATAGTCAGATCAAAGACCCCAGACACTATGGTCGCAAGGTCTTGACCGAGTTCGTCAAAGCCGGGGCGCCAGAGGAAATCATGTATGTCAGCAAACCGCATATCGGTACCTTCCGCCTGGTGAAGATGATAGAGGAAATGCGCAATCATATCGAGGCGCTCGGCGGAGAAATCCGCTTCCAGCAAAAGGTGACCGATATAGATGTGGTTGATGGCCAGGTCAAAGGCGTGCATCTGAACAACAGCGAGTACATAGAAAGCAATCATGTGGTACTGGCGATAGGTCACAGCGCACGCGATACCTTCCAGATGATTGCTGACCGCGGCATCTATGTGGAAGCCAAGCCATTTTCCATAGGCTTCAGGGTAGAGCATCCGCAATCAGTAATCGACAAGGCGCGCTTTGGGCCGAATGCTGGCAACAAGATATTGGGCGCAGCCGATTACAAGCTGGTCCATCACGCTCAAAACGGCCGCTCTGTCTATAGCTTCTGCATGTGCCCTGGCGGCACTGTAGTCGCCGCCACCTCTGAGCCAGGTCGCGTCGTCACCAATGGCATGAGTCAGTACTCTCGCAATGAACGCAATGCCAACAGCGCCATCGTGGTCGGCATCACTCCCGCAGATTACCCTGGCAATCCATTGGCCGGCATAGATTTGCAGAGAAAGCTGGAAGAAAAAGCCTACGAAGTCGGTGGTGGCAATTACAATGCGCCAGGTCAGTTGATTGGCGATTTCCTGGCTGCGCGCCCATCAACACAACTGGGCACCGTAGAGCCATCCTACAAACCAGGTATCACCTTGTGCGATCTGGCGCAAACCCTGCCGGAGTTTGCCATCACAGCAATACGCGAAGCCCTGCCCGAATTTGACAAGAAGATCAAGGGCTTTGCCATGAAAGATGCGATACTGACCGGAGTAGAAACCCGTACTTCGTCACCGATACGCATCAAGCGCAACGATCATGATTTGCAAAGCCTGAATACACGGGGTTTGTTCCCTGCCGGTGAAGGCGCTGGTTACGCAGGTGGTATTTTGTCCGCTGCCGTGGATGGAATCAAAGTGGCTGAAGCCGTTGCACTCGATATTCAGGCAACAAGTTGAACGCGGTGATTTAGACTGACACGCTTGTGCTGCCAGCACAGTAATCAACACATCGAAATGAGGGGGCAAATATGATTCCCCCCTCTCCGCCAGCTACCCCAACAAATCTTCCAGCCCTGCCGTCAATTCACTGACAGGAGGCATTTCTTCGAGTATCACTTCTGTTTTCAGGCCTAGTTTTTTAGCGACATCTGCAGGGAAAGTGGCCTCTTGCTCTTCTTTCGTATAATGATTCTCTTCCCCCCTGGCATACCAGGAAGCCAGGTGTACCAAGCCTCCTATCCGGTCAAATTCTGTATGCTGCAAAGGTTCAGCACAAGCTTTGATGGCGACGCTAAATGCATCAGGGAAGCGCCAACGCTTGGCTAATTCAGCACCGACATCAAAAAAATCATAGCCGAATGAAGTATGCTCCACATCTGGCCGACGCACATCAAGCGGTCCGGCTATTTTGTCAACTTGCAGCATTTGTTCTGGCATGCCGGCATGCATCACTAATTGCCCTATTGCGTGCATCAGACCCACGGTAAACGCCAGGTCAGAATTGCATTTGGCTTTTTTTGCCAGCCACTTTGCCACTACAGCAGTATGCAGGCTGTAACGCCAGAACTGCTTAAGATCAACACCAGGCATCGCCTTGAATCCGCTGGTCAAACCGCTGCTGACAACCAGGGTACGGACAGTCATGAAGCCAAGCATCAAGACTGCATCGTCAACAGAAGCAACCGTTCTTGAAGCATGATAGTAGGAAGAGTTGGCAAGTCGCAACAGCTTTGCGCTGAGCACCTGATCAGCAGAAAGTTTTCTGGCAATTTCATCGATGGAGACATCATCGTTATTAAAGCTATCGATGACTTCCTGCACAACTTTGGGAATCGATGGCAAAGCATTTTGTTGCTGAAACAGTGTCTCGATTTTCACTGGGCATCTCCTTGGATGATGAGGATGCAAATAAACACACATCCCGTTTATTCAAAACTCCCACAAAACTGCCCAGGTCACCGGTCAATTTTCACGACCATCCACTTTACACTATACCTGGTCAATATTGCGTCAACCTATTATGTACGGAAATTGCTACGACAGTCAGCTAATAAAGCCCGCATTCATGAATGATACGGGTTGCTACCAAAAATCATACCCTGATATCCAAGTTTCAGGAATGATTTTTTGCTACCTGTATGCGCATAAAGGCATTGCCTGCTCAAACATGGGGTGCACTGTTTAAAAAAGCGGCCTTTATATTATCGCGCACACTCACAAAGACTGGTGGCCGTGAAGACTTGAACTGCCGTCGACAAGAAACACAAAGGACATCCATCACCCCGAAATTCATTCCTATTTCTTTGCTTCACTTATGGGCTGACATGATGGTAAAGTAGTTTCATGTACCCTTGGACAAGCAGGCTTGGGGTCATGTCAGAACAACGGACAGGAGATACATCATGCAAAACGCTCTAGAACTTGCCGCTCAGGTAGGGGCTGAACTGAAATCCAGAAAACTGATACTTGCCGTAGCCGAATCTTGCACTGGCGGTGGTGTTGCCCATGCCATTACAGAAATCGCCGGCTCCTCCGAGTGGTTCGACTGTGGCTTTGTCACCTATTCAAACTCATCCAAGACTGAATTGCTCGACATACCCGCTTCCCTGATCGCGCAGCATGGTGCTGTCAGTGAAGAAATCGCGGCCGCCATGGCACAAGGGGCTCTGGCCAATTCTGAGGCGCACTTGTCATTGTCAACAACAGGTATAGCCGGACCAAGCGGTGCAGTTCCGGGCAAACCTGTGGGTACGATTTGTTTTGGCTGGGTGACAGGTGGAATCACTCACACTGAAAGGCTGGTTTTTTCCGGAGACAGGCAATCCGTGCGCGAACAGACCGTGGTCCATGCATTGGATAAATTATTGAAATATATCAAAGAGTTATAAATATCAATCCGGCTTCAAACATCACAGATGGGGCAGCTTGAAGTTGCCCCATCTAGTTTAGGTTTAAGTTATTCGTTCCAGTGTACCTGCTTACTACTCTCGGTTCTGTATCAACAATTCATTGATCAGCACTGACTCAATTCTATCTGTCTTCAGCGCCTGGTTGAGCCCCGATTTGAATTGGGCTCTGACCGTATCAAAACCTTCTTCGCTATGCAAGTCATCTGGATCAACCTTTCCGATCTCTATCTGAAATATATCGGCCAGCAGCTTCTTGTTTTCAAATAGCCACTCCTGATCCTCGCTGCGAACCTGTACCGTGACTTGCATGCGTATCACCTGACCATTCAGGTTAACCACTTGCTGGGGCAACGTATAATAGCTAAGCCCTGCTGCATTACTGTTGACGCTTCGGATATAAAAGAAAATCGCCAGCAAGATTGCAAAACCAAATAGCACGATAATTGCAGCATATACAGCAAAACGGTCGCCACCGAGTTCTTCCTTGCTGGTTGTTTTTTTGGACGATTTTCTTTCCAGTGCTGGTCTTTGCGGCGAATAAGCAGGCGGCGAACTACTCCTGGCATTCATGCTCGGCTTTGCAACTGAACTTGAAGCGGTGGCATCAATTCCCAATTCTGCGTTCAGGGCCACATAGTCAGTCTTGGGCGGCTCACTACCATCTATGGATTCGAAATCCAGTTTCGAACTTAGTATGCTCGCCCTTGAGCTATCTTTAGACATGACTACCTCAACTTGCTGGCAAATAACAAAATGCTATGGCTTGAGTAAAATCAATACTTCAAGGAAATTTTTAAACAGCAAAAGCATAGCTTATATTTTACTCAGTTTCACAAAATGCTAAAGCAAGATACTTGCTCAAAAATGCGCTGCATTAATTAATAATTTAACATGCAGAAGGGTGTAACTTTCAAAACAACAACAAATGGAATATTGCCTGAATGGACATTTAATCCTGGTTATCCAACGCTTCGTTACAAACTAAGAGTGTATATCACTATTAAATTTCGCTATCATGACGGCATTTTCAGCATTAGTTTTAACGCATGTCAACTCTTACGTCCCCAAACTTCAGAAATCAGAGCATAGATAATATCAAGGGCGTCCTGATATTTCTGGTGGTCTTTGGTCACCTGATCGAAATCTATGTTGGGGACGACCATGTGCTACGTTCTGTCTGGATTTTCGTCTATTCCTTCCATATGCCCATGTTTGCCTTGATGTCTGGCATGTTCTCCAAGGCAAGTTTGGATGATAAAAATGTCAAGCAACTAATTGCTACTGTAGTCGTCCCCCTGTTAGGTTTTGAAATCATTTATGAAACAACAGAGTTTCTGCTGAAAGGCAATGCCAGCGTTTATGCCAACCTGATCGCGCCTTACTGGATGCTATGGTATCTGTTGAGCTTGCTGTGCTGGCGCCTCTTGTTACCTTTATTTGCACGCATGCAATTTGGGGTGGTATTTGCATTAGCCCTGTCCCTGATAGGCAACTACTCTGAACATGCCGGTTATTTTCTTGGCATCTCGCGGACTCTGGTGTTCTTCCCTTACTTCCTCCTTGGATGGAAACTGGGGCAAAGCAGCTTAACCATCAAAAAGAATGAACGCCTGATTGCCAGCACCCTCATTGTGATCGCGGCCTTTGTTGGATCCTTCTTGCTGAAAAGCGATTTTGACTACCGCTGGTTTTATGGCAGTTATTCCTTGCACAGACTGGAAATGGCCAATCTGACTGGCAGCATGTACCAGTTATTACAGTATGCTGCCTCAACCGTCATTGGCCTGTCGATCCTTTATCTACTGGCTCAGAAAGACTTAAAATTGGCCAGCATTGGCAGGCGCTCCTTATATGTGCTGTTATGGCACGGGATGGCATTGATCATTCTGCAGGAGACTGGCGTATTGCGTGCCATTTTCAAACATGACAATACTGTGGCACTGCTCATTTCCATCCTGGTTTCCATGGCGATCACCTGGGTCTGTGCTCATGAAAAGACCGAATGGCTGACCAAACGTATCATACTTAATCCCCTGGCCTGGCTGTTAATACCGCAAACCCCGCAAGCCCCAATACCAACAAATGCTGTGGCAGAAAATAAGGCTATTCAGCCTGAGCCATAAATAGCCTCATAAATAAACAAAAAGGCCAGCAGATTTGCTGGCCTTTTTGTTTATAGAGCGACTTTCAAAAATTCAATTTGCTCACTTGCCTCTGACTTGTATTTTTTCGCCATCAAATTGCTGAGGATTTTTACCAGAAATGCCGCAATAAAACTGGCGTATCTCCGCCATATCAGCCTCAATATCACCATTTAGCTGAAACATCTTGCCGATACCGCCAGCCTTACGTTTGAAATCCAGATAACCAAGGGCAATCGGCACACCCGCACCCTGGGCAATATAATAAAAACCGGTTTTCCAATGGGTGACCTTGCCGCGTGTGCCCTCGGGCGGCACAATCACGGTCAATCTTGGATTTGCATGAAAAGCATCGACCGTGCCTTGCACCAGATTGCCCGATTTGCTCCTGTCGACAGGAATCCCCCCCAACCAGCGCATCACATGCCCAAACACAGGGGGAAAAAGGCTGGCCTTACCCATCCAGTACACGCGCAAACGCAAGGCAAAACAAATCATCAAAGTCACGGGAAAATCCCAGTTACTGGTATGCGGTGCAGCAATCAGCACGTATTTCTGTTCAGTTGGTGTGATGCCTTCGACGCGCCAGCCTGACAGTCGTAGACACAGTAACGAGATCCAGCGCATGACAGTGTTGATGACCGGGGTTTCAAAAATGGTGAGGTGCATGCCGTAAGTCTTTGATAAGAAAAGAGAATTTTTGCTTCTCTTCAAGCAAGCGGCATTATAGTGAGCAGAGGCAACTAAAGAAATGGAATCTTGATTTTTTTTTCGTAATTTAACGAAAAACGCACAAAGCCAGGAACATCCTCCTCAGCAGAAAGAGATTCGTCTCAAGAAAATATACTATTTCTTGTCAAACTACTTATTATCCAGACGATTAAGATTAGTATTAAGATTGCACCCAGCGCAAAATGCCATCCCATTGCGGCAGGTCTTTTTCCACCCGGGATGGCGCAACATCCCACAGGGTCGCCCCATGTGCCGCCAGTTGTATGTAGTTTTGCGTATCACGCAGATACCCAAGCACTGGCAAGCCCAGTTGACCGACATAATGTTCCAACTGCTCTGCTGCACGGCTACGGCCGTTGACACGCATGCCCAATACGCCGACCTGGCAACCAGGTTTTTGCTGGAACAGGCTTTTCAGGAACTCTTCTGTCGCCAGGATATCGAAAATCGATGCTTGCAGAGGCACGATAATCTTATCAGCAGACTTCAACACCGCTTCGAGTTTGTTCCCCTTGAGACCGCCTGGTGTATCGAGGATGACATGGGTTGTACCCTTTGGAGCTTTCAGGATATGGCCGGCAGCCACATCCCATGCCTGAATTTGTGGCAGGTTTCCTGGACGCAAGGACAGCCATGTGCGCGAAGACTGCTGCACATCGACATCACCCAGCATTACCTTATGTCCTTTTGCAGCGAAGTAGCCCGCCAGATTGGTGGCGATCGTGCTTTTTCCAACCCCGCCTTTGGGATTCACAATTGCAATGACCGGCATGTCCGCTCCTTTTCTATCCCGTCCAAGATCACTGCACCCGACCACCCTGTCACTGGGAGGGCTGAGTACACACTCACATTTCAGATATTAAAAATGAAAACAATCAGACTGCCAATAGTTAAAAAACGTCAGAACAACATTCAACCTGCCAGATAATAGCTCAGGCAGGCACCAGCATGGCCAACTGCTGCTCCGAAAGATAACACCATTCGCCCTCTTCCAGCCCCAGCGATTCCAGCGTCAACTTTCCTATTGCAGTACGCTGCAAGGCAGCGCAATGATTGCCTGCCGCTGCCAACATGCGCTTGACCTGATGATACTTGCCTTGTTCCAGCACAATTTCTATCAGGTTCTCCTGCAACTTCTGGCAATGAACAGCCGCCAATGGTGCTGGTTCATCATGCAACTTGACACCGTGAAGCAGTAATTCGACCAATTCTTGTGTTACAGGCTCTGCAGTAGTCGCCTGATAGACCTTGGGCACATGCCGCTTGGGTGAAGATTGTGCATGGATAAACGGGCCGTCGTCCGACATCAGCAACATCCCTGTCGTATCATGATCCAGCCGCCCTACAGGTTGCACATCACGCCAGTTGAATTGTTCAGGCAGCAGGGTCAATACGCCGGGATGATGGCTGGGTTTTCGAGAGCACTCGAAATTAGCAGGTTTATTAAGCACTATATAGACCTGAGCGCGGTAATCCCAGTCTTCATCGAAAATCCTGAACTGCAGGCCCTCAGTCTCAAAGCTGTGCTTGGTGCTGCGTATGATTTCGCCATTCACACTGACCTCGCCATCCTCCACCAGGCCACGGCAATATTTTCGGGTACCAAATCCTTGCGATTGCAAGATTTTATCTAAGCTAAGTTTTGTCATGACGCGACTTTATCAGATATACAGTATGTACCGCTAGCCGCAGGCCTGGCCTCAATCGCTCATATGGCCTTCACTATCATTGAGTTTGGGCGCCAGCGGCAGGCTGATGATAAACCGGGTACCTTTTCCAAAATCACTTTCGACAGCAATATTACCGCCCAAAATCCCGGTAACCAGGTTATAGACGATGTTCAGACCCAGGCCGCTTCCCCCCTGCCCCAGGCGGGTGGTAAAAAATGGGTCAAAAATACGACTGAGATTGGTGTCAGGTATGCCTTTACCGTTGTCGCTGACCACCATCTCGACAAAATGTTCATCAACAATGCGCGCATTTATACTGACAGTACCGCGGAAATCACCCTCAAAACCATGAATAAAGGCATTGTTGATCAGATTGGTCAGTACCTGCCCCAGTGGGCCTGGATAACTGTCCATCAGCAATTTAGACGGAACCGTATGGATGACATCATGACGCGTCTTGCGTATGGTAGGCCCCATGGTCACAATCAATTCAGATAGCATTTCGTCGAGTGCAAATACACGCCGGTTGGCGCTGGTGCGGTCAACAGCAACCTGTTTGAAGCTGATGACCAGCTCCGACGCCTTGCTCAGATTGCGCAAAAGCAGGTCGGCTCCAGTTTTGGCATTTCTCAGGTATTCCTCAAGTACAGAACGGCGCAGGCCTTTTTCAAACTCATGCAAAACATCGTCAGTGTGTTGCGCCAGGGTACTGGCAACCGTTACGCTAGTACCTATGGGCGTGTTGAGTTCATGTGCTACGCCAGCCACCAGGGAACCCAGGGCAGCCATTTTCTCTGTCCTCAATAATTCCCTCTGTGCGCGCTGCAGATTTTCCAGAACCACGGTCAGTTCGCTGTTCGCGGCTTCCAGGGCCTGGGTACGCTCGGAAACCCTTCTTTCCAGTGTCGTGTTCATGTTGCGGATTTCCTGCTCATTCTGGCGCTTTTCGGTAATGTCTTCTTGGACAAGAATAATCAGGGGCTCATTGCCCAGTCGTATCATGCGCCCGGACACCTGGCAGAGAATAATTTTTTCCTGCTGCCCACATGTGAGCCAGGCTTCGTAATCATGAATCTCGCCGTCACGTTCGACTATGCGCAGGATTTCCAGAAAGTCTTCTTCATTACGCCACAATGCCTTTTGGGTTTCGGCATCCCCCAGGATTTCATCATGTGACCAGTAGAATTGCCTGACCCAGGCATCATTCACGTCTATCATGCTGTAATGCTGGGCCTTGCGTAATACCGTCATGGCCACGGGGGACGCCTGAAAAATGCCGGTAAATTTTTCTTCCGTTACTTTCAATGCCTGTTCCGCACGCAAACGCTCATTCAGTTCTTGCTGCAAGACAATATTTTGCTTCTCACGCTCTGTAATCAGGTGCCCCAGATTCAGGCGCATCTTGTCCAGTCCTTGCGCCAGATTGCCGATCTCATCCTGACGCAGCCATTCAAGTGCCTGATCAAGCTTGCCACGCGCCAGTCTTGCCGTCACCAGTTGCAATTCCTGTATGGGGCGAACTATGCGCCGCTCAAATAGCAACCAGATCAGAAAGAATGAAAATGCGACTTGAACCAGCAAGGCGGCACCGAGTTTAAGGAAGTCTGTCCACAATTCTTTTTCTATATGCTCAGTGGTCAGTTCCAGCATGATGCTGCCAATAACCTTGCTTTCCAGCAAAATCGGACGTTCTTCCCGTAGAAACCTGGCATCCGCTTTTTTGAGTTTGGAATTGCGGACAAAAATGGTCCTGGACTCATCCAACACTTCAACACTGACCACTTCGGGATTGCGCATCACTGCTTGTATGAACTGGTTGGCAACCGCTTTGTCCAGTGTCCAGACAGGGACAGCCAGTGCACGTGAAAGCATATCGGAATACTGCGACATAGGATTTCTGACACGCAATTGCAACTCACGCTCATAACGATCCTGAACCAGAAATCGCCCCAGAACAATCGCGGGCAACACGATTCCAACTACGACGCCAATAACCAGAATCTGTCGGAGAGAGAGTGTTCGCAATGGATGACCTGTTGTTTACAGCGGCTACTTCGATTGTTGTTTACGCCACAATTGTATATTTGCTGCGATCAGTTTATTCATCACGTTCTGTTTGTCCAGCTTATATACCGCTTTGGCGATGCGCCCCCGCATTTCCGGCGTATTGCAGGGTGATTTATGGGACAGCGTCAAATACAGATTTTCATTGGTAATCGGTGGTGTGACTGTTTTCAAGCCTGAAATATTCATCTTGGCGACATAGGCCAGGCCCGGGTCTTCTTCATAGATCAGATAGTCCGCACGCGACAGACTCAGCATTTTCAATGCCTGCTCCAGGCTGGGTACCATGGAAATTTTCAGGGACTCTTTGGCATAGCGATCAAACTCTTCACCGAAACTGTTATTGATGACCGTGACGCCCTGTTTGCCAACCAGGTCCGCCCATTTCTTGTAGGGTAAATTGACATTGCTTCGAGTCCAGATGACTGTACGGGTTTCACGAAAGGCAGGATAAAAATAATCCATGAATTCCAGCCTGGGCAGAGTAAAAAACGCTCCGGCAAGCAAATCCACCCGTCCCATTTTCGCCTCTTCCTGTACGCGTCCCCAAGGACCAACATATTTGATTTCTATGGGTACACCAATCTCCTTGGCCAGCAACTGCATCCATTCTGCATTGGCGCCTATCAGTCGATTCTCATCCTCAGGGTCACGCCACAAATAGGGGGGATATTCGGGGTTTCCTGTAGCCAACAAGCTCTTGCAGGATTCATTTGCCTTTGCAGATGAGCAAAGCGCAATCAAGGCCGTCAAAGTCAGCCAGCAGATAAACTGCAACGCGACATGGTTCAGGCGGATAGCTTTGCATGAATCAGGCTTCATAGCACGACCTTCTCAGCAAGATTGGGGGGGATGGACGCTTAAGTCTAACTGCTGAATTTAGGCTTGGCAAGAAACTAGTTGCGAAGGAGGAACGGTTTCCAAAAAGAAAATAATTACAACAATTGATGCGATCAAATGCACTTTTTATTTACCCGTAGTAAGCCGGAAAGCCCCGGGCTAAAGCGGAGTCAAATTCCCTTCGAGACCCGGTTCCGGCCAACAATTAATCAGCGCCTGATGACGGTATTACCACTGCTTCTAACGGCATCGCCGGCTGCCATGCCAGGGTCATGTTCAAATGCATAAGTATGCTTGTTACCATTCTCAAACTGTACGGTCACATTCCATACCTTGGTGGTTTTAACCTTTTTCTCTATCTTGTGTCCGGCATAGGCACCACCAGCTGCACCGGCAATGGTGGCCAGGTCGCGACCGCTGCCGCCGCCTACCTGATTACCCAATAAAGCGCCGGCGACCCCGCCGGCGATCACGCCCAGAGCGCCGCCCTCGCCTTCCTTGTCCGACACGTTGACAGCCAGCACCCGACCGCAATCAGGGCAGGCCGTTTCATTTTTTTGTGCAGCCGGCACAGCTGCCTGTTGCATATTCTGTTTTGCCGCAGCCAGAGCGGTATTGTATTCAGCTTTTGCATCACGCAGACATTGCATTCTTGCTGATGAGCTTGCTGCATCAGCGCAAAGCTTCTTGTCCTCATTGTAGCGTTGTGCTGCACGCTTGCTATCTTCTGCATAACGCTGTTTGGGTGTCAGGTTCTGGGCATATGCGCCGCTTACTGTAGTCAATATCAAACTGGCTATCAGCAGTTTTTTGCTCATTTTTTTGTTCATTTATAACTCCTCAATTCATTAGGGTATCGCCTTGCGAGACTTGCATATAGTAACGATGATGTACGAAATCTGGATGACCTAAATCACAATAGTTGACACTTCCATATTAGACCAATGCAAAGTCAAGGGCGGAAAACAATAAAAAAACCCGCCGATGGCGGGTTTGCTCAAACAATCAAACTGAACAGGCCGCTTACAATTTCGCCTTAATCAGCTTGCCCAGTTTTTCTATGCCTTCATTGATACGCTCAGGTGATACTGTCACAAAGGACAGACGCAAAGTATTTTTTGCCGGGTTATTGGCATAGAAAGGCCCGCCCGGAACAAAGGCGACGTTTTGCTGTATTGCTTCATCAAGCAATTGCTTGCTATCCATATGCTCAGGCAAAGTCACCCAGATGAACATACCGCCTTCAGGCCTGGTCCACTGAACGTTCGAAGGAAAATGCCTGCCCATGGCATCGAGCATGGCATTGCATTGTTTCGCGTACAAGCTACGTATGGTAGGAATATGCTCGGCCAGGAAACCATCCTTGATCACTTCATGGACGACCATCTGTGTCAACTGTGCCGTATGCAGGTCGGCCGCCTGTTTGGCCTGTTCCAGCTTGCGTATCAACGTGGCCGGGCCGACGACATAACCAAGGCGTATGCCCGGTGTCAGCACTTTGGAAAATGACCCCATATAAATGACGCCGCCCGGATTCATGTTTAGCATCTTGGGCAACGGCTCACCGCTGTAGCACAGGTCACCATATGGATTGTCCTCGATCAGCGGAATACCCATGCGGGCGCAAGTGTCCACCAGTTCATAACGGCGTTCGACTGACAATGTGCGGCCAGTCGGGTTCTGGAAATTTGGCAAGGCATACATCAGTCGTGCTCCTGCACCTTTGGCTGCCACCGATGTCGGTACCAGGCCATGGTCATCCGTATCAACAGATTCAAATACAGGTCGATAGACAGAAAACGCCTGCAAGGCGCCAAGATAGCTTGGCGTTTCTACCAGGACCTTGCTGCCTTCATCAACCAGTACCTTGCCTATCAGGTCCAGTCCTTGCTGTGAGCCCGATACCATCATTACTTGGTCTGGCAGGACTTTGCAATCGGCAGTCGACAGCGAATCCGCCAGAAATTCACGCAAAGGTGCGTAGCCATCCGTAGGACCATATTGCAAGGCTGACTTGCCTTGTTGCGACAACACCTTGTCAAATGCTGCCCGCATGCGTTCGACCGGGAAAGTTTCAGGCGATGGCAATCCACCAGCAAATGAAATGACTTCAGGACGCATGGTCACTTTTAGAATTTCCCTGATGGCCGAGCTTTGCAACTGCTCTGCGCGTTCAGAAAATTGCCATTGTATGGGATTGGGATTCTCAAGTTTCATGCTGTCATCTCACTGTCTGGATTGCCATCTTTACTGGCAACTGTTTATAAAATCAAGCGATCTCGGCGATCATTTCAATTTCTACACAAGCTCCCAAAGGGATTTGGGCGACGCCAAAGGCCGAACGGGCATGCTTGCCTTGCTCGCCAAAAATTTCACCGATCAGTTCAGATGCGCCATTTGTCACCAGGTGTTGTTCCGTGAAGTCAGGTGTGGAATTGACCAGGCTCATGACTTTGACTATGCGCTTGACGCGATTCAGGTCGCCACCGCAAGCAGCTTGCAAGGTAGCAATCATATCGATGGCAACAGCACGCGCCGCAGCTTTGCCTTCTTCTGTAGAGATATTCTTGCCCAGTTGTCCCACCCATGGCTTACCGTCTTTTTTGGCAATATGACCAGACAGGAAAACGGTATTACCGGTTTGTGCATACATTACGTAAGCGGCCGCAGGTGTTGCTACGGCAGGCAATTCTATGTTCAAGGCTTGTAGCTTTTCGTAAAATGACATGTCTATTTTCCAGAGAGTTGGCGCACCAGCCCTCACTGATACACCTGATTTTTAAAATAAAATTATTGTTGTTATTTGCTCTTGACCAAGCAATTCAAAACACTTCACCGGCAACAGGGTTGTCCATGTACCTGCATACCAGCCCTCTATTGTAAGCCCCCAGGCAGACGATTAACACCCCTAAACGCGCTACTCACGATTGATAATATTTGGTTACGTCAGGCTTTGACCGTCTTGGCTACTTTGTCCGTACTGTTCGTATCGGGCCGCTTGATATTCATACGCCGCCCCAAAGCGACCACGGCAAGC
Organism: Undibacterium paludis; assembly: GCF_022568815.1. Lineage (GTDB taxonomy): Bacteria > Pseudomonadota > Gammaproteobacteria > Burkholderiales > Burkholderiaceae_D > Undibacterium. Next base: position 14,400 of record NZ_JAKZHX010000004.1, read on the forward strand.
ACTGCAATAGCAAACAGGATTTCTACTGTATTCAGAGTTTCACCCAATATCAGGGCTGCCCCCAGCAAGCTCATAAAAGGTTGCAATAACTGCACCTGACCGACGCGGGCAATACCACCCGTCGCCAGTGCCTTGTACCAAAAGAAAAAACCGATAAACATTGAAAATACCGATACATAGGCAAACCCAGCCCAGGCCCGGACAGATGCCTCTATGCCGTAATGCCAGCCCAGCCAGACAGTAATTGGTAGCAGGACAGGCAAACTTAACAACAGAGCCCAGCAGATTACTTGCTGGCCACCCATGCTTTGCGACAGCCGACCACCTTCTGCATAACCCATGGCAGCAGCCAATACCGCCACCAGCAAGGCCAGGTCGGCCAACTGGAAAGAGCCGCCCCCCTGTATCAGGGCAAAGGCAATCACCAGAACGCTACCGAGCACAGCCATCAGCCAAAACCCTGGCGACGGGCTTTCATCAAAGCGCAAGGCTGCAAACATGGCGGTTGCCAGTGGCAATATCCCCAGCACGATAGCACCATGGGCCGCCGGTACATATGCCATGGCAACGGAGGTAAACAGGGGAAAACCCAGCACGACACCAGACGCGGTAATCAGCAAAGGCCTGATTTGTTCACGCGTGGGCAAGCTGGTCTTCTGCATCCATAGCAAAACTGCAGAACAGCAGGCCGCCACCACCGCACGACCAAGCGCAACAAAAACCGGATTCAGTTCAGCCACCGCCATACGGGTGAATGGCAAGGTCAGGCTGAAGATGGCAACACCGATCACACCCAGCAACATGCCCTGGTTTTCTTTTGCACTCATCAATACCCCTTTATTGTCATTTATCAACACATGATCTATGCGGTAATCAGCATGGGATACAGTGATAAAACCAGCAGCAAAGCCATGGCGTAGTTGAAGATACGCAAATTACGCTCTACCTTCAGCAAATGCCTGACCCTGGCGCCGCACAGGGCCCACATGCCGACACTGGGTAAATTGATCAGGCCAAATACACCGGCAGCCAGGGCCACGACCAGTACACCCCCGGTTGCAGGCACATAGGTGCTGAATGCACCAAGCGCCATCACCCAGGCCTTGGGATTGATCCACTGGAAGGCAGCTGCATTCAAAAAACTCATGGGGACAGCTTTCTGCACAGTCTGGCTGCTGCTGTCAATCGGCCCTGAATTGGCAATCTTCCAGGCCAGATACAGCAAATAGGCAGCACCGCCCCATTTCAGCAAACTGTAAAGCCAGGGAAAGACATTGAACAAACCTGCCAGGCCAACACCCACTGCCAATACCATCAGGGCAAAACCTATGCTGATACCTAGCATATGTGGCAAGGTTGCACGAAAGCCAAAATTAACACCCGAAGCCAGCAACATCAGGTTATTGGGGCCAGGGGTAATCGAAGACACCATGGCAAACAAGGCAAAAGCCATCAGGGTATCAAGTGGCATGCAGGCCTCCTGCTAACGCAAACATCCTTGTTTGTTGCATGTTGATTCTCCGTTTCTGCATAAGTGTTTGTGCTATCCTAAACGCAAAAACCGATACAGTACCAATACACTACAAACGATAATATTCGTACTGTAACGGCCACTTCCCCATTACAGGCTGGAGACCATGCATGCTGACACCCACTTTCTATATCTCACGCGATTCCGGCGGTTCGCTGGTAGAGCAAATCGTCAATGCCGTTGCCAATCGCATTGACGACAAGCTGTTGAGAACGGGGGCGCGCATGCCGTCGATACGGCAATTTGCGGACGAACAGGAAGTTTCCCGCTTCACCGTGGTCGAAGCCTATGACAGGCTGGTTGCCAAGGGTTATCTGGAATCACGTCGTGGCGCCGGTTTTTTTGTCCGTGAGCGCGCCTCAATGATCAATAGCATACCGAATACATTGCAGGTGGTGCCAGCCAGCCAGCAACTCGATGTCGTGTGGCTGGTACGCAATATGTTCCGTCAGTTGCCACCACAAAAAATGCCTGGTTCCGGCGTTTTGCCACATGACTGGCTCGATGGCGAGCTGGTAGCGAATGGCTTGCGCGCCATCAGCCGGTTAAACCAGAACCTGCTGTTGCACTATGGCACCCAGCAAGGTTTTCTGCCCTTGCGCCAACAATTGCAATTGAAGCTGGCTGAGTTTGAAATCGCCGCCGCGCCCGAGCAAATCGTCATGACCAGCGGCGTCACCCAGGCACTGGACCTGGTAGCGCGTGAATTTACCCAACCAGGCGATACTATCTTTGTCGACGACCCTGCCTGGTTCCTGATGTTTGGCTCGTTTGCCATACTCGGCACCAAGGTCATAGGCATCCCACGTCTGCACGATGGGCCAGACGTGGCCAAGCTCGCCGAACTGGCGGCTCTGCACAAACCCAAACTGTACATCATCAATTCGGTCCTGCATAACCCGACCTCAACTTCGCTCTCAGCCGCCAAAGCCTTCCAGGTCCTGAAAGCAGCCGAAGAGCATGATTTCATGATCGTCGAAGATGATGTGTATTGTGATATGCATCCTGGCCCGGCAGTACAGGCTGCCACCCGCATCGCTGCGCTTGACCAGTTACACAGAGTCATTTACCTGGGCGGCTTCTCAAAAACCCTGGCTGCCAACCTGCGCGTCGGCTTTATCGCTACCTCACCAGAGCTGGCGGTACGCCTGGCTGACAGAAAAATGCTGTCCACCCTGACCACGACGGAGATCGGGGAACGAGTCGTCTACAAGATCTTGTCCGAAGGACATTATCGCAAGCATGTAGACCGTATCCGCGTCAAACTTGACGGTGTACGCGATAACATCACCAAGCGCCTGGAACAGCAAGGCATGAAGGTCGATTACCGCACACCCGCCGGCATGTTCCTGTGGACGGAGACCGGTTGTGACACCAACAAGCTGACCGAAAAAGCCATGGAGCAAGGCTACCTGCTGGCGCCGGGCAGTCTTTTCTCGCCAAACCAGCTGCCATCGACCAAGATGCGCATCAATATTGCAGCCATGTCTGATCCAGGAGTCTGGGAATTTTTGAAGCGTGAGATAGTGTAAGACTGCTTAAAACTGCAAGACCCAAAAGCTCACCACAGAGGCACGGAGACACAGAGCGGCACAGAGTTTTTTGAAGGGAATGAGAGAGTATTGGCGAAAACGGCTTTAGGTAGGCCTGATTTTTCGCCACATAATACTTAATGCAAACTCGCATTGGCCAGCTTGACGCCAAACCAGACAAACAGGCTGCCCACGCCACTTGACAGGCTGGCAGACAAACGGCGACGCTGGCTGAAGTTGCGTGCCAGGCGGGCGCCGAGAAAAATCAGTACAGTCAGGTACAACCAGCTAAACGTCATCACCACCGCACTGAGTATCAGGAAAGGAATGGCTGGCGTAGGGTAAGTCGGATCGATAAACTGCACAAAGAAAGACAGCAGGAACAAGATCGCCTTGGGATTCAGCAGACTGATCACCAGTGCGCGTTTGAAAGGGTTTTGCATGTTGACGGCAGCAGCTTGCTCTTCTTGCCGAACTGTCGTCTTGTTACGCCATTTTTGTATGGCAGCCCAGATCAGGTTGACACCAACCCAGGCCAGGTAAGCTGCACCGGCATATTTAACAACCATGAAGAGGGCAGGATAAGTGCGCAGGATGCCTGCGGCACCAAGAGCGGTGAGCATGAGCAAAACACTGTCACCGACAAAGATGCCGAATGCGCCCTTATAACCTTCGCGCACACCACGCGCCGTGGCAACGGCCAGCACATACAAGGAATTGGGGCCAGGCAGCAGGATAATACCCAGCGCCCCCAGTACATAAGTCCATAAATCAGTCACACCATAAAAACTCATTTTTTCACCCAACAGTCTTATCAATAACATTCAAGCAATGCCCCGCCCGCCTTTGCATGTCAAGGCAGTCACTTTTTATACGGGTACAGCCTGAAGATTACCAGTTTGTCTGACATCCTGCTCGGCACTGTCCAAACCTTCACCCGCCCGGCGCAACAGGGACAGGGCTGTGTCACCTTCACGCAGAGTGGCAGTGCGCACACTGGCGCTGACTTTCATTTCCTGGCCAGACACAGAGATGGGCATGGCCAGCACAGTAGCACGGGTGCGATCGGCAATCCTGCCGGCATCTTCAGCCGATGCCTCCGGCAGCAGCACACAAAACTCTTCCCCGCTATAGCGGGCAATACAGTCGTAAGAACGCATGGCGCGTTTGACGCGACGGCTGACCTCGACCAGGATCACGTCGCCTACCTGTGGGCCATGGGTATCATTGATATGCTTGAAATCATCCAGATCAAGCACGAGTACGGATAATTGCTTGCCCATGCGCAGATGACGCTGCAACTCCACGTCCGAAATGCGCATGAATTCACGCCAGTTGGCAACGCCGGTCACCGGGTCGATGCTGGCCTGTCTTTCCAGTTCCTGCTCAGCACTCAGTAATTTACGGCGATAGCGATGGACGTAGCTGGCAATTGCATTGCCGGTAATGGCCATGGCAGGCAAGATCAAAACCACGCTGGCCCCCTGCGAAAAAGTCGGCGCCTGCTTGAATAACACCAGCACGCAGGAGGCGGCCACAAAACTGAACAAGGGAATACGAACCAGATTCAGGTTCAAAGGCATACTGATAAAAGCCATCAATACCAGCCAGGCATCGACCATATAATGACCAAAATAATCGGGCGGCAGGCAGGCATTGCTGATGAATTGCATGCCCAGCACCATCGTGATCCAGTTAAAAGCATAGCGGTCCAGCCTGGGGACATTTTCGACCGTCGCATACTGCCTGATCAGCCACATGGAATAAGCCCACACCAGCAGACGCATCGACAGCAATGCGGCCAAAGGCCAGGCCAGTTCATGGAACAACACGTCGACCAGGGCCAGGGGCAAAAACGCCCAGAGCATGATGCGTACCACCCGTCTTAATTGCGCCCTGTCCTGCTTGACGTATTGCGAACGATAATTCTCTTCACTGACATCTTTATAATTCGTTTGCATTCTTGCACCGTTTTATTTTTTGGCAGTCGCTTGCCATCTTTGCCACGGCAATTTTGGCTGTCCATGCATATCTATGCTACATTCTTGTCCTGAACCAAAAATCTCAGAATTTATTATATGCCTCTGATGAACAACTACCACGCTGAAAACAGCCCAGGCTTCCAGCCTGAGTCCGGCATGGCTACGTCCGTTCATACCAGCAAATTCAGCGCAAACCCGCACTGTTGTTGAGTTTGACCATTCCAGCGCAGAGCTGACTGGCTCAATTTTGCGAAGCAAGGCTTAACAATCTTTCACTTTCATTTCTTTACATCACGATGGACATACTTCTCTATGACAATTGGGAACGCCGCCTGCGCCCCTTCAGCCCCCTGAACAAAGACTGGGTTGGCCTGTACTGCTGCGGCCCGACCGTGTATGACTATGCTCACATCGGCAATCTGCGCACCTATTTGTTCGAAGACTTGCTGCGCCGTGTACTCGAATGGAATGGCTATCAGGTACGCCACGTCATCAACATCACCGATGTAGGCCATCTGGTCTCTGACGGTGATGATGGCGAAGACAAGATGGAAAAAGGCAGCCGCAAGGCCGGTGAATCTGCCTGGCAGATTGCCGACCGTTTTACCGCCGCCTTCAAGGACGACCTTAACCGTCTACATGTGCTGGAACCGGCCATATGGTGCAAGGCCACCGATCACATCGCCGAGCAGATAGACTTTATCGCCACCATAGAAAAAAATGGCTATACCTATCGTACCAGCGACGGCATTTATTTTGATACCAGCAAGCAGGATGACTATGGCTTTCTGGCGCGTATCAAACGTGACGCCATCAAGGCCGGCAGCCGTGTAGAACTAGGCGAAAAACTGCATGCCACCGACTTTGCGCTGTGGAAGTTCAGTCCCCCGGACGAGCAACGCCAGATGGAATGGGATAGCCCCTGGGGCCGCGGCTTCCCTGGCTGGCATATAGAGTGCTCGGCCATGTCGGCCAAGTACCTGACGCCATGGTTTGATATCCATTGCGGTGGTGAAGATCATATTGCCATTCACCACAGCAACGAGATTGCACAGAACCAGGCATGCCACGGCACCCGTCTGGCCAATTTCTGGATGCATGGCTATTTCTTGCAAATCGATTCTGGCAAGATGTCCAAGTCCAGCGGTGAATTCCTGCGCCTGCAAACCCTGCTGGACCAAAACATAGACCCGCTGGCTTACCGCTACCTGTGCCTGACTGCGCACTATCGCAGCCAGATGCAGTTCAGCTTTGAAGCCCTGCTGTCTGCACAAACTGCCCTGCAGCGTTTGCGTGAAACGTATCATGCCTGGCCGGAAGGTGGCAGCATCAATGCAGAATTCCGCGAGAAATTCAGCACCTTCGTCAATGAAGACCTGAATGTGCCGCGTGCACTGGCATTGACCTGGGAAATGCTGAAAGCCGACCTGCCTGACGCTGATAAAAAAGCCACCCTGACTGAATTCGATAAGGTATTTGGCCTGGGCCTGGCACAATGGCAACCAGCCGTATTGGCGATACCTGCAGAAGTGCAGGACCTGGCAGAACAACGCCAGGCAGCACGCAAGGCCAAGAACTGGGCCGAAGCCGACCGTCTGCGCGGCGCCTTGCATGCCCTCGGTTATGAAGTTGAAGACAAGGCCGACGGCATGCAAATCAAGGCATTGTAATCAAGGCCGCAATTCGCAATTGATACTTGCCAGTTTTTTGTTGGGGGGGGAGCGCGGCTCTCCCCTTCTTTTATTCAATTCAGCATTAAGGAAAATAGAGATGTTCAACAATCCTGTTACATTCCAGACGACATTGATCTCCGCTCTGGTTGTGGCAACCGCCGGCCTGACAGTGCCGGCAGCCAGCATGGCCGCTGACTATATAGAGGGCAAGGACATCCCCGCTGACCTGCGTCCCTTGATACTGCCCAAAACCAAATTGCTGGCCTTTGTCGCCGCCGACCTCAATGGTGATGACAGGCTTGATTATGTGTTTATCCTGGAGAAGCAAAAAAGCCGCCCTGATGAAGAGCCCCTTACAGATGGCCAGCGCCCTTTGCATATTGCCATCCGCCAGGCGGATGGCAAACTGAAAGTCGTCAAGACCAATGACAAAGTGGTTTTCTGCTCCACCTGCGGCGGTGTGTTTGGTGATCCATTTGCTGACCTGAGAGCAGGCAAGAAAACTTTTACGGTTTCACACTATGGTGGCAGTGGCTGGCGCTGGTCCAATGACTTCCAGTTCAACTACTCCAGAAAAGACGATACCTGGCAACTGGTCAAGGTATCGGAATCAAGTTTCCATGCCGCCGAACCGGAGAAGGTAAAAGAAAAAACCTACACACCACCCAGGCATTTCGGCAAGATTGATATTGCTGATTTCGATCCCGAAAATTTCAAGGGTGTGGGAGCGAAATGAGGCCATGCCGTTAATGAGCATGGCAAATGCTACCAGCCCTTCTCCAGCGTCAACTTGATGCTCGCACTGGCTGGTGTGGTACTGCTGCGTATGACCCGCCCTTGCGCATCACTGTATTGCGAGGCCTGCAAAACATCCTGGTGCAGCAAATTGGTAGCAGACAGACGCAACTGGGTCTTGTTTTCCATTTTCCATAGCGCATATACATCGAGGTTACGGTTGACACTACTGTATGTGCGCAAACCTGTTGATTGCTGCACGGTTCCACCCGTTTGTATGTTCATATTCAAACCCATGGACTGTCGGGCACTGCGCCTGTAATCGAGGCCGAGATTGCCCGTCAGCGGCACCTGCTCACTGAGGCGGTTGTCGGGGCCGGGAATGGCATCTAGACGTGACCAGTTACGTGCAACATTGATGCGCACTTCCAGCGGCGGCACGTCTTTTAAAAAACCGCTCAGGGCAAATTTTGCATCTATTTCCAGGCCAAAAACTTGTGCCCTGCCCTGATTGAACGGTGAAGTAATCCATACACCATTTTGCTGGTAAAGCTTGCGCACTGTCACATCCTGCACCCGTTTGGCGTAGGCAGAAATGCTGAGCATACTGTCTTTGGCAAAATAAGATTCGTACGCCAGGTCAGCACCCCAGGCCAGTTCGGGCAAGAGCTCTGGATTACCCTGGAAGTCTGGATTATTGGGGCCATTATCATTATTGGCAGTATAACGGCGTGGTACCAGATTGCGTGTCAAGGGCGCCTTATAGGTACGTGACAGGGCAAAACGCAATTGGTCTTTGTCTTGATCCGGCAACTTCCACAACAATTGCATGACCGGACTCCAGACACTGGATCGTGTTTGTACGGCAGACATCAGCCGCCCTGTCGTGTCGGTTTTCAAGCCTTCCCAACGCAAGCCCAGATAGGCTTGCAGGCGCTCGCTGACATCCCATTCGTCCTGTGCAAACAGGGCGAGGCGACGAACGTCGGCGCGATATTCTTCATCAAGTTCATCTATCTTGCCAACTCCTGGCTGGCTGTCGTATTGCAGGCGCACTTCACTGCGTTGCGTCTGGGTCGCATCCCAGCCCAGAGCAAGGCTATGCGTTTCAAAAAAACGATTCAGGTATTTGCCACTGCTGCTGAGGCTACTGTCAATCGCATTTGACACCACGTGGCGATTGAAAGCCTGTTGCTGCAACTCCGGATAACCATAAAACTGGTAATCGGTTTCACGCTTGTTGTAGTTAAGGCCCAGCTTCGCATTGAGCTTGCTGTCCGCATCAATCCTGTGCGCCCAGTTCACATCGCTGCGCAGCATGCCCAAGTGAGAAGAGGCACGATAATGATTGTCAGGGTATTGTGTATGCTGGCCCAAGGTCAAAGTCTCATGATCAGCCCCCCAGTTCACATTGCGATAAAAGTCGAGCAGGCTCTGCCAGCTGATCGTGTCACCATTGTCCAGTTTCCAGTTCAAACGCGGCGTCAGTCCCAGTCTTAAAAAATCAGCCAGATTCTTTTGCCGTATCAGGCGCTGCGTGTTAAGAGCATCATGATCATCGTAGACAAGTTCCTCCACCACCGGGTTGTTTTCATAGCCTGTTCTGGACAAGGCGCCCGTCAGGGAATAAGACAGGCCACCATATTGATCCGAAACCTCCATGGACAAGGAAGGATTCCAGTTATTTTCACCATGGGCAATACCGAGCTTGAATTCTTTCCGGGCCTGGCTCAGTGCTTTTTTCATGATGATATTGATGGTGCCGGCGACTGCCTGCGCACTGAATTCTGCCGTGGTGGTACGCAGGATTTCTACCCGTTCTATCATTTCGGGTGTAATACTGTCGAGGGAAAACCCAGGGGCGACCGGGTCGCCATTCAACAATATCTGCGTATAACCGGCTCCAAGACCGCGCAGGCGCAACTCATTCCCCACGACAGACACGCCTGGCTGGCGTTTGAGTACTGCTGACAGCTGATTATCGCCATATTGCAAGAGTTCGGCATTGCTGATGACGATTTTTGCAGCCGTATCATTTTTTCTTTGTGTTACCGCACCAGGGCCAGTAACTTCTACAGTTTGCACCGCAGGTATGTCACCCTTACTGGTGAGAGGCAGGTCGGCTGCCAGAATGTCTCGGGCAAGAAACCCCGTCAGGCAGGATGCGAAAAAATAAGGGAATTGACTTCTTGAAGCTAGGCAGGGCATGGCTATAAATTCTTGAACGGAGTGAGTGGAAACAGATGCTGTCAGCAACTATGCTTTGCTGAGGGACGCATTATGATGCAGGCAAGACAGGCTCAAAACCGACGTGTGACAAAAACCCGAATTGACGTGATTGCAATAAATAGAGCTGCAGCCCCCCCTTGGACGAGGCAAAGAGAAAACCACAGGCAGCGGACAGAAATTGCGGTGAGTAAATAATCCGGCTATTTGGCGGTTTGCGATCCCGACCTGGGATCTTTCATGAAATCATCAAGAATACGTGTAATGCTGCCATCATTCTTCATGGCGAGCAACGATGAACTGATGGCCCTGGCAGCCGGACTGGAAGCAAATTCCGGACGTACACGCATGACATGCGAACCATAAGAAATCACCAGACCAGAACTCAATATATCGCGCAAACCGATTTTTTCTGCGGCAGCAAGAATGGCCGGTTGGCTGCCGACAACGCCGGCAATGCGCCCTATTTCCAGCATGCGCAAACCGTTTTCCAGGGTATTGATTTCCACCTTCTTGACGCGCTCATCCTGGGCAAAATTTCCATAGCTGAGCCGACGCATCATGCCTATGCCTTTTTCAGAGGACAGGTTAATCAAATCCTCATAGTTTTTCAGCACCGCGCCACGCTGGGCAACCACGATGATGGGGAACTGGGTTACCTCTGACAAGATGCTGCCGTCGCGGTCAGTGAAATTCTCTGCCTGGGAAATGCTGTATGCCTCAGTGTCAGCAGGAAACAGCAAAATATGACGGGAACTGGGTACGATGACCAATTCTATGGCAACACCTGAGCGCCTGCGCAATTCATTGGCTATGCGTACGTTGATACCATCATAAACTTTCCTGCCTTCTTTAAAAAAGGCGAAAGGGGCAACCTCTGTCAAATACAGATTAACGGCTTGTGCAGTCTGTACCAAACCGCATACCAGGCAAAAGAATAGCGAACTCAATACTTTGGGCAACATTGATCACGCTCCACCTGCAAAATGCCGACAAGGACTTACAGTAGAGTCTAGCGAGATTTTGTATAAATCACAAATCATTGACATGGCCTGGATAAAAAATACCTGGCTTGGGCAAGTTTGCTGCCTGTTGTGAATATTTCTCTCTGCATGCTCCCCGGAAAGCCTGATAAGGATGGATAAACAGCAATATTTCCATGCGTTTTAAACAATTATCTTGAAATCTCGGGAAACGGCCTCATTTGCCTGCTCATGCATAGCCAGCCAGAACCTGGTGGTGCGCAGCCGATAAACACTTATATCAATGAAATCTTTGAGGGAAACCATGTCAGAAAAGCAAACCCTGGGCTTTCAGGCCGAAGTAAAGCAGTTGTTGCAATTGATGATTCATTCCTTGTATTCCAACAAGGAAATCTTTTTACGCGAACTGATTTCGAATGCGTCCGATGCCTCGGATAAATTGCGCTTTGAAGCGATCAACAATGCCAGCCTGTTTGAAAATGATCCTGAACTGCAAATCCAGGTCAGCTTTGATAAGGCGGCACGGACTATTACCATTGCCGACAATGGCATAGGCATGAGCAAGGCTGATGCGATTGAGCATCTGGGCACGATAGCAAAATCTGGCACCAAGGAATTTTTTGGCAAACTGTCCGGCGACCAGCAAAAAGATGCCGCCATGATAGGTCAGTTCGGCGTCGGTTTTTACTCAGGCTTCATCGTTGCCGACCGCATCACAGTTGAATCGCGCCGTGCCGGCTTGCCAGCTGACCAGGCGGTACGTTGGGAATCCGAAGGTGCAGGTGATTTCAGCGTTGAAGATATAGAAAAAGTTGGCCGTGGTACCAGCATCACCCTGCATTTGCGTGAAGGTGAAGATGAATTCCTCTCTGCCTGGAAACTGAAATCCGTCATCCGCACGTATTCCGACCATATCTCGCTGCCCATCAAGATGCAGAAAGAAGAATGGGATGAAGAAAAGAAAGAGCAAGTCCTCAAAGATGAACTGGAAACAGTCAACCAGGCCAGTGCCCTATGGGCACGCAGCAAGTCTGAGATCACCCCTGAGCAATATGACGAGTTCTACAAGCATGTATCACATGACTACACCGCTCCGCTAACACATACGCACAACCGTGTTGAAGGTCGGAGTGAATACACGCAATTGCTGTACATCCCTTCCCGTGCACCATTTGATATGTGGGACCGCAACAAACGCGGTGGCATCAAGCTGTACGTAAAACGTGTCTTCATCATGGATGATGCAGAACAGTTGATGCCGGTCTATCTGCGCTTTGTCAAAGGCGTTATCGACTCGAACGATCTGCCATTGAATGTCTCACGCGAAATCCTGCAGGAAAGTCGTGACATCAAGGCAATACGTGAAGGCTCGACCAAGCGTGTACTTGGCATGCTGGAAGACCTGGCCAATGCTGACGGTGATGACGCACAGACCAAGAAAGACAAATACACGACATTCTGGAAAGAATTCGGCCAGGTACTGAAAGAAGGTATAGGTGAAGACCATGCCAATAAAGACCGTATCGCCAAGCTGTTGCGTTTTGCCTCCACCCATAATGACAGCGATGCACAAACCGTGTCACTGGCAGACTACCTGGGTCGCGCCAAAGAAGGTCAGGACAAGATTTACTATGTGACGGCAGAAAGCTATGCAACCGCCAAGAACAGCCCGCACCTGGAAATCTTCCGTAAAAAAGGTGTCGAAGTTCTGCTGTTGACCGATCGCGTCGATGAATGGATGCTGTCTTACCTGACTGAGTTCGAAGGCAAGGAACTGGCTTCTGTCGCCAAAGGTGGTCTGGATCTGGGTCAACTTGAAGATGAAGCAGAAAAGAAACAGCACGAAGCAACCGAAACCGAGTTCAAGGACCTGGTAGAAAAGATGAAAACCGCGCTGGCTGACAAGGCCAAGGACGTACGCGTGACCTTCCGTCTGACAGATTCACCGGCCTGCCTGGTAGCGGATGAGCATGACCTGTCAGGTAACCTGGCTCGCATGCTGAAAGCCGCCGGTCAAAGCGCGCCAGAATCCAAACCTATCCTGGAAGTCAATCCTGATCACCCGCTGGTACAAAAGCTCAAATACGAAGAAGCCAAATTTGCCGACTGGTCACATATCCTGTTTGACCAGGCCTTGTTGGCTGAAGGCGGCAATCTGAGCGACCCCAGCAGTTTCGTCAAACGTCTCAATGAAATGTTATTGAGTAAATAAGTACTCTGCCGTGCCTGCTTACCTGAAGAGCGGCGACAATAAAAAAAACGGACTCTGCGAAGAGTTCGTTTTTCATTGACCGATATCTTACAATGCCCTTTGTCAGCCGCTTATTTATCTGAGCGCTCTGGGAAAACCTTGTCACGCTGCTGGCGTTTGAACCAGTCGCGCAACATCTGCTCTTCAAACTGGAAGCTGGTATGACCGGTAGCAACACCCAGGCGCAACATGAAACCCATGTCTTTGACATCTTCCGTACCTGATGCGACGCTCTTGCCTTCGGCATCCTTTAGCTCATAAGTAAAATTCATGCGCGGCCAATACAAATCCTTGATCACGCGCACATCATTCATGGAGCGATGGAAGAAAGGCCGGACATCGCCTGCCAGGTCAACGTCGGTCACATTAACATCCCATTGATAACCATCCGGCAGCTTTTTGGCAAGATCAACAAATACCTGATCCAGTTCCTTGATCACACGATCTCTGAAATCAGTCTTGGTTTCATTGCTGGGACGAATGTCGGTATATTTTTCTGGATCCTGCCAGGTGACCTTGACTTCACCGGCTTGTACCTGCCCCACCAGGGCAGTAGCAATAATCACAGTAGTAGCAAACTTTTTCATGTCAATCTCCTTAGCTGGACTCCTCATTATCAATGGCGTTGTTCCTGACAATGTTCCTGTTGTTTCAGGCATGACCTGAATACATGGGACGATAGGGATAGCATAGTCCAATATGGCAAAAACGACCAGACATGCCGGTCGTTTTGTGGGTGGAATTTTGAAACAGACTTTGTCCGAAATTTTACTTAATGTGTCACTCAGTGTGTGACCCTCGTAGTGCGGCCATTCGACAGCAAACGTACGCGTTCACCTGACTGAAACGGCTCATCAGCATCCTGGGTGATCGCTTTCAGATCGCCATTGTCAAGCCTGACTGTGATTTCCAGACCGCGCACCATACTGGCATTTCTTTCCATGTTCTGGCCTATCATCCCACCGGCAACAGCGCCGACTATTGCTGCAGCAACAGCGCCATTACCCTTGCCAATGGCAGAACCGGCAGCCAGCCCGCCCAATGCTGCACCAGCAGCTGTACCAACGCCGCTCTGCCCCCTATCTATCATTACTTCGCGAACCGACTCCACATAGCCCATGCGCACAGTCTGCTCATTCTGCACCTGTCTTGGACCATATATGCTGCCCGAATTATGCGTATGAACGGCACAGGCGCTCAAGCTTGCGACTACGACCAACATCAATATGCGTTTCAAGATAAACTCCTTCACAAATTTCCCGACACTTTCAACGGTTATCTCGCTATAACGGTTTATCAGGAGCTTAGGTTGACGGCAAAAGCAATAACAACAGCAATCACTGATGCACGCAAACGTTGTTTTGACCCGGTAACCAACCGGCAAACCCGGCTATTAATACTGGGCAGCCTGCCAGGTGAGACATCGCTGGCACAACAACAATATTATGCCAACAGGCAAAATCGTTTCTGGACACTGATGTCAGCCCTGCTTGAGCAAGACTTGCTGGTGCTGGCTTATCCAGCACGCCTGCAGACATTGCAGGCGCACGGCGTGGGTTTGTGGGATGTGGTCGCCGAGGCGCAACGTCAGGGCAGCCTAGACAGCAGCATACGTGAACGCAGTGACAATGACTTGCCCGGCTTGTTGAAAACCCTGCCACAACTGAAGACAATCGCCTTCAATGGTGGCACTGCAGCAAAACTGGGTTTGAAAATATTGGGACAACAGGCACGCGATTACCGGATAGTGCAGTTGCCTTCCAGCAGTCCTGCCTATACCCTGGCATACAAAGAGAAACTGCGTTTATGGCAGCAATTGCTGCCGTTTTAACCACTCGCAGACTGCGCTTATTTCACTACCGTTCTTGGCATGGCAGGGATGGTATCTGCCAACAACTGGGTTTCGCCAGCGTGGTAGACAATTTCGTCAGCGACAGGCCTGGCGTTTTTCAGGCTGCCATCCTTGCTGAGTTTGTAGCCACTATCCGTGCGCACATAATATTGCTCGGTCTTTTTCTTGTTGCGCTTGTCGTCAGCACCTTCATTGCTGATCGTGCTTAGTTTCAGCACAAAGTAGTCATCATTGTCTTTTTGTACAAAACTGATCTTGCTCGTACGCTCCCAACATGCACGCATGCCGCTGTCACCCTGTTCGGCAGGATCGTCGCTGCAAGTCCCGCTATTACTGCCGCCAGTATCAAGATCCAGTACCTTACCCGGTTTGGTGTCACTCAAGGCAATCAGGAAGGCATAGTCATTCGTATAGCCCTGGTGCACATCACCACCTTCAAACAGCAAGCCATATTTATCCTGCCCCAGACGTATCAGGCGACTGCCTGGCGCAGAGCCGTGTGAACCTGCCGTAGCGACTTCCTTCTTACCTTTTTCAAATACCCATTGCCTGCCATCATGGGCAAAAATGTACACGGATATCTGTGCTGCCGTGGCGTGGTTTTCTTCCACCACGCCATCAAGTATTTGCTGGCGCTGCACAGCCAGCACGGCTTTTTTCTGGCCACCTTCGGTATATGTTGCCGTGAGCAAGGCTGTGGCCAGGGTATCGGCCTCTTTCATGTCCCAGTTGCGGGTATTCTTTTCTGGCAGCAAAACACCGTGCTGCTTTTCATTGTAGGTGCCAAAAATTGCCAGCATGGCGGTGTCAGCATTGAAGACCTCCGGCTTGGCCGTGTCAACCGGTCCCTGCCGGAACAATACCGCGGCCGTACCACCGACCAAAATCAACAGCAACAGAGCCTGTACCAGGATTTTCTTATATTTCATTTTGCAGATTTATTTGAAGCGCAGACATTTGAAGTACGGGCGTCTGCTGACCACGTTCCCGTACCAAAAACCACAGAAGCAGAAACAGGAAAGGGGAAAAAGGGCAGGATTTTAACCGATCAGGCACCACAACTGCGCAATAAAATATTTACAACTGTAACGCCAGCATACATGTGTGGCGGCGGAAGGTATTGCGGCCCCGCAAAAAAACCAGCACTTGGCTTGATTTTCCAGTGAAAACACTGCCCTGTACCTGGAATGATGTAAATTTGCTTTTTAAGCGCAGCCTGACTGGTTAAAATACGCAGATGCTAATTAAACGAAAATCCATAGAGGCCGAGGGCAATCATCGCTCCGGCCCCAAAGCTGCGGCACTGAAAAAACCTGGCCGCAAACCCAAATTCGCCCCGGTGACGCTGTCCGAGCTTGATGGCGTACGTTTTCTGCACTTTGGTACGGAATGGGTGCAGGGCGCCATGCGTCTGCGCAAACCCGATGCGATAGAGCTCGAATATGCGCAACAGATGATGGCCTGGATGCTGTTCATCGACACGCCACAGCATATAGTGCAACTGGGCCTGGGGACAGGAGCCCTGACCAAATTTTGCTATCGCCAGTTTGAATCGGCGCAGGTGACTACGGTTGAACTCAACCCTTCCGTGATCGCGATTTGCGAGAGCATGTTCAAGTTACCGCAAAACGATGAGCGCCTGCAAGTATTGGAAATGGATGCGATGGACTTCGTTGATGACACCGGCAATCACGGTCGTTTTGATGCGATACAGGCAGATCTGTACGATGCAACGGCGCGCGGCCCGGTTCTCGACAGCGCCGAATTTTACCAGGCCTGCGCCAACTGCCTCACAGATGAAGGTATATTGACGGTCAACCTGTTCGGCGACCACCCCAGCTATGCCCGCAATCTGAAAGCCATGCGTTTTGCCTTTGAGCAGGTGCTCTGTCTGCCGGAAGTCCATGAAGGCAATGTCGTGGCGCTCGCTTTCAAGCAAAAGCCTGAGCTGGATTTTGCTGCACTGTATGAAAAAGCGGAACAAATCAAAGCCAATACCAAATTGCCTGCCAAATCCTGGGTCAACGGACTCAAGGCAGCTTGTGACCCAAAATAAATAGACAGAAACGGCCATAATCCATGAACAAAACAGCACACCGTAGCCTGAATTTGCAGCAAATTTTCACCTGGCTGATGGCCGACGGTGTCATCCCGAAAGAAGAAGCCAAAGTCCAGTTTCATGCTACCCAGGGCATACTTAAAAATGGCCCGGCAACCATGCATCCCCTGACTGCCGTAGCACAGGCGAAAATTCATGCTGCCAAAGAGCCGCATATCCTGCTGACGCTTGACTGGCTGACTGAATGGGTGGCTGGCAAGGTAAATGTGCCCTTCTATCGTATTGATCCTTTGAAAATCGATTTCACCAGCGTGTCTGACGTGATGTCTTCATCGTACGCGACACGCTTCAACATTTTGCCGGTTGAATCGACTTCATCCACTGTCGTCATCGCCACGACCGAGCCTTATAACACCGAGTGGCAGCAAGAAATACTGAAATTCACCCGGAAGGAAATACGCCTGGTCATGGCGAATCCCCTGGAGATTTCACAGTACATCGTACAATTCTTTTCACTGGCGAAATCGATCAAGGATGCGCGCAAGGCAAACAAAAATGACGCCAATCTGCGCCAGAACTTTGAGCAGCTCATCGAAATTGGCAAGACCAACAAGCAGGTTGACGCCAATGACCAGCACATCGTCAATATTGTCGACTGGCTGTGGCAGTTTGCCTTTGACCAGCGTGCTTCGGATATTCATCTGGAACCCAAGCGTGATATCTCTATCATCCGCTTTCGTATCGACGGCGTACTGCACCAGGTGTACCAGGTGCCGGCAACCATCATGATTGCGATGACGGCCCGCATCAAACTGCTGGGCCGTATGGACGTGATTGAAAAACGCCGCCCACAAGATGGCCGTATCAAGACCAGGACCAATGACGGGCAAGAGGTTGAATTACGTCTGTCCACCTTGCCAACCGTGTTTGGCGAAAAAATGGTTATGCGTATTTTTGACCCGGAAGTCGTGGTCAAGACCCTGCCTGAACTGGGCTTCCCCATCAACGACGCCAGGCGCTGGGATCACCTGACCAGCAAACCGCACGGCATTATCCTGGTCACCGGCCCTACCGGTTCCGGCAAAACCACGACCCTGTACACTACGCTGAAAGCGCTGGCGACACCCGACGTCAATGTCTGTACCGTCGAAGACCCTATCGAGATGGTGGAAGGCTCGTTCAACCAGATGCAGGTGCAGTCATCGATAGACCTGGGCTTTGCCGACGGCATACGCGCCCTGATGCGTCAGGATCCCGACATTATCATGGTCGGTGAGATTCGCGACCTGCCCACGGCAGAGATGGCCATACAGGCTGCCCTGACAGGCCATCTGGTCCTGTCCACCCTGCATACCAATGACGCGCCATCAGCCATCATGCGTCTGCTTGAACTTGGCGTGCCATACTATCTGCTGGAGGCCACCATCATCGGCATCCTGGCGCAGCGTCTGGTTCGTACCCTGTGCGTACACTGCAAGACCGATGACGGAGAAATGCAGGACGCCGTATGGGAAACGCTGGCCGAAGGATGGGGCATAGCCAAACCGGAAAAAGTGTATCGCCCGGTGGGCTGCCCTGAATGTCGCCAGACTGGCTTCATGGGACGTACCGGCCTGTATGAATTGTTGACCGTCACCCTGCCTTTCAGCAAACTGATCACCGAAAATGCCGACATCCATGCCCTGCGTGCGCAAAGCATCAAGGATGAAATGAAACCCTTGCGCATAGCCGGTGCTTATAAGATCATAGAAGGGGTGACCACAGCAGATGAGGTATTGAAAGTCACTTCTTCCCTGATTTAAGCTTATTGGACTTGATTGCCTGGTCTGTCAATAGAATTTTGTAGCGACGTCTTGTAGCTCCTGTTGCAGTTTTCCAAGGTGAAAAGGAATGCATTCAACGCCGGCAAATGATACCCAGCGACTGTTCCAGAAAATACTGGCAGTCGCCATTGTCTATGCGGTGCTTGGTCGCCTTTCGCTTTTGCTTGCCATTCCACCCGGTTATTCGATCGCGATTTACCCGCCAGCCGGCGTCGCCCTTGGCATGGTGCTGACCAGTGGCTACCGCCTTTTACCAGGCGTCGCCGCCGGCGCCTTTATCGCCAACATCCTGATCAACCTCGATTTTTCGGGCGCTATAAGCGGCAGCTCCATCCTGGCGTCCGCCATCGTTGCCGGCGGAGCGTCCTTGCAGGCAGCATTGGGTTACAGGCTGATCACCAGAAAACTGCAAGGCAATCTTGCCCTTGATACCGACAAGGCGATTTTCTGGTTTTTTATCTATGGCGGCGCGGTTGCCTGCCTGGTCAACGCCAGCATCAGCGTCACGGCACTGGCCAGCCTTGGCGTGATAGCCTGGTCAGAATTTCTCAATAACTGGATAGGCTGGTGGACTGGCGACACCTTCGGTGTACTGACCGTCACACCTATCGTCATGGTCATTTTTGGCAAACCAAGAGAAATCTGGTTTGCCAGACGCTGGAACGTCTTGCTGCCCCTGCTGGTCTGCCTGTTGCTGGTGATTACCGCCTTTACGTTTACCCGTTACCGCGAAGAGCAGAAGCAACAACTGGAATTCCGCCTGAAGGCAGAACGTGTAGGACAAAACCTGCAAAACCGGCTGGATAGTCATTCTGACATTCTGCATAACATAGAGCGTCTGTACGCCAGTTCCATCGAAGTCAGCCGCAGTGATTTTGCCACCTTCGTCAGCCATACCCTGCAAAACCAGAAAGCCATTTCTTACCTGTCCTGGGTACCCAGGGTCACACATCAGCAAAGGGAAAAATTCGAGGTGTCAGTACTGAGGGAAGGTTATGCCAGCTTTCAGATACATGAAATTGACACACAGAAAAATCTGATAGAAGCCAGTATCAGGGATGATTATTACCCTATCCGCTATCTGGAGCCTTTCGCTGAAAACAGTCACATGTTTGGCTATGACATGGGATCAAGCGTGGTACTCAGGAATGCGATTGAAGATGCACGCGACAGCGGTAACCTCACCGTATCGGACCCGATTGCCACGATAGACAGTAATGGCAGGCAGCAACTGCAGGTATTGCTGTGCGCACCGGTTTATTCAAATGGCAAGACAGTCACTAACATGGAGCAGCGCAAGGCAGCATTTTCTGGTGCGGCAGTCAGCATGATCAGGATGGACGGCGTCATCAAGGAAATTCTGTCGTATGAAGACTTGAGTAATGTCCATATCAAGTTTTACGACCTGTCCTACCCCAGTAAAAAAGGCGTTTTCGTTGACGAGATTAACCAGCTTGACCACCGCTTCCTGTTCCAGTCCACCATCAATTTCGGCGGAAAACAATACGCTTTCATTGCCCAGCCTTCTACCGAATACTGGCGCTCACATATTGCCTGGATCACCTGGATAACCATGATAGGCGGACTGTTGTTTACCGGCTTGCTCGGTGCCTACCTGCTTGTGGCAACAGCCCATACCTTTGGCATAGAAAATCTGGTTGCACAAAGAACTGCGCAACTCCATCATAGTGAAGAACGCCTGCGCACCATACTCGACAATGCGGCCGAAGGAATACTGACCACGGATGAAAAAGGCATCATAGAATCGGCCAATCATTCGGCAGAAATTCTGCTCAAATATGTGCATGACAAACTGGTCTCCATGAACATACGCAGCCTTTTCCCGGACCAGGCAGCGCAGGAATTTCTGGAGAGCCATCTGCGACCTGTCCACACTGAAGACATATTGACGGAAGCTGAAAAAAACAGTCGGCAAGAATTGCTGGCGCAACAGAAAGACGGACAATTCATCCCTGTTGAACTGGCCATCACACGTGTTCATCTGGGCGCCAAGGTATTGCACGTCATTATTTTGCACGACCTGTCTGAAAAGAAACGCATAGAAAAACTGAAGACAGAATTTGTCTCTGCCGTTTCACATGAGTTGCGAACACCACTGACATCAATACGTGGCGTGCTTGGTTTGCTGGTTGGTGGTGTCGCAGGCGCCATCCCTGACAAGGCGCAATCCCTGTTGTTGATGGCGAATGATAATGCCTCGCGCCTGACCACCCTGATCAACGATCTGCTCGACTTTGAGAAGCTGGAATATGGCAACATGCAATTTCATTTTGAAATTGCTTCCCTGCCTGATCTGATTCAACAGACGATACAGGCCAATCTCGGTTATGCACAAAGCTTTGGCATAGGCTTGCGCTACAGCATGCAACTGGACCAGGTTGTGATGGTCAGGGTGGATAGCCAGCGATTCATACAGGTAGTCACGAATCTGCTTTCAAATGCCATCAAGTTTTCAGGCGAGAATGGCCAGGTCGATGTACGCATCATCGTCCACAAAGACAAGGTCAAAGTAGAAGTACAAGACTACGGCATAGGCATATCGGAAGAATTCAAAAGCAGCATCTTCCAGAAATTTACCCAGGAAGACGCCAAGTCTGCCCGTAAATATGCCGGTACTGGTCTAGGACTGAGCCTGTCCAAAACCATGATAGAAAAAATGGGTGGACAGATAGGCTTCACCAGCCAGGAAGCTCAAGGCTCATGCTTCTTTATCATCTTGCCGATAGTCGATTTGCATGCAGAAGCAGCCGCGGCAACCCCATCTGCAACCGAAGCATAAAGCAAGCGTGCACCCAGCTCGGTTTTGATGCGCTCATTACTCATGCGTCGCGACTCAGACATGAAGGACAACAGGACCGGGCTGACTTGCTGCGCCAGTTCGTCCCGTGGCAGACGTGGCGGACGGGGCAGCTCAAAAGCATCCGCTACCAGGTCAAAATAGGCTGCCATCTTGAGTTCACTATCATCAACGGCATGATAGACACGATTCGGTGCCGCGCGAAACAGAGCCAGCCTGATCAGGGCAGCCAGGTCGTCCGCATGAATATGGTTGGTAAAAACATCATCCTGCGCTGACAACGCAGGCGTAGCTTTTTGCAAACGCTCAATCGGCAACCTGTCGGCTGCATAAATCCCTGGTACGCGTAATATGGACAAAGTCGAACGGGTACGTCTGGCCCAGGCGCGCAAACTGGCTTCAGCCGCTACCCGTCGCCTCGCCCTGGCATTCTGTGGCCTGACTGGCCGGGTTTCATCAAACATTGCACCACCACAGTCGCCATACACACCTGTCGTGCTGACATAAACAAGGCGGCTCTTGTCAGGTAAAATGGCGGTCAAATTTTGTGTGCGCTGATCTGTTTCACCTTCATTGCGTGGTGGCGCCAGGTGTACGACCCAGCTTGCCAGACCTGCCAGACGAGCCAGGGTGTGCGCCTGATCAAGGTTAGCCAATACTGGTACAGCGCCAGCTGCACGCAGTTCGTCGAAGCGGCTGGACTGACTGGTCAGTGCATAAATGCGGAAACGCTCACGCAATAACGGCAACAATCGCATGCCTACGTCGCCGCAACCTATGATCAGCAGGCGTGGCTTGCCGATTTTATTTAATTTTTTTTTCATGTACAGGATTGTATGACTTTTCAAGTAACTGTATCGCCCAGTGGTCGCCAATTTCAATGCGAAGCCGATGAAACCGTACTGGCTGCGGCCCTGCGTTCCGGCATCATCCTGCCTTATGGTTGCAAAAACGGCGCCTGCGGTTCCTGCAAGGGCAAGGTCGTCAGCGGCAAGCTCGTCCACGGCCCGCATCAGCAACGCGCCCTGCCTGAGGAAGAAGAAGCACAGGGCATGGCCTTGTTTTGCTGCGCCAGACCTGAGGCTGACCTCAATATAGAGGCGCGTGAAATCGTCGCTGACGGCGATTATCCGGTCAAGAAAATGCCCAGCCGCATTGCAAAGCTGGAAAAACTGTCTGAAGACGTGATGCTGATCGCCCTGCAACTGCCCGCCAATGAACGCCTGCAATACCGCGCCGGTCAGTATATAGAATTCATGCTGAGGGATGGCAAGCGCCGCAGCTATAGCATGGCCAACGCACCTCACCTCGACGAACACATCACCCTGCATGTACGTCACATGCCGGGTGGCCTGTTTACCGACCAGGTATTCTCGACTCTGAAAGAGCGTGACATCCTGCGCTTTGAAGGCCCGCAAGGTACTTTCTTCCTGCGAGAAGACAGTGACAAACCTATCATCCTGCTGGCTTCCGGCACCGGTTTCGCTCCCATCAAGGCCCTGGTCGAGCAATTGATCCATATAGAATCAACACGTCCTGTCCATCTCTATTGGGGTGGCCGCCGTCCGGCAGATCTGTACATGCATGCCTTGTGCCAGCAATGGGCGACAGAGTTGCCACATTTTACATATACTCCCGTCATCTCCGATGCATTGCCAGAAGACAACTGGTCTGGTCGCAGCGGCTTTGTCCATCAGGCTGTCATCGCTGACCACGCCGATATGTCGGGCTACCAGGTGTATGCCTGCGGTGCTCCCATTGTGGTCGAATCAGCAAAACGTGACTTTGCGGCACTTTGCCAGTTACCGGCTGACGAATTTTATGCCGACTCATTTACCTCGGAAGCGGATCTGGCCGCTTGATTTGACATTTGAATATTTTTTTAAATTCAATGAAAATTTATTTTGACGCAGTGCGCAAAACGTCCTAATATCCGCTTTATGAAAATTTTTACTGACATGTCCTCACCAAATATTGCACGACGTCGCGTCTCGCTATGCGAGCCTGGGCCTATGTGCGAGTGAGCGTGCGCGTAAAGCTGCACCACGAGTATCCAGCCACAGGCTCTGTCCTGTGGCTTTTTTTTTGCCACACCAAATACCAAACACACCATCACCCAACCACTGTAACGAGCTTAGGAGTCTAGAAATGGAATTCAGTCAGTACAACGTAAATTCCCTGATGTACATCACACCACGCCCAGAACTGGTATTCACTGAGGGCAAAGGCATGTGGCTGACTGACCATCAAGGCAAGCGATATCTCGATTACCTGCAAGGCTGGGCCGTCAATTGCCTGGGCCATTGCCCCGATGTCATCCATGAAGCCCTGGTCAGCCAGTCCAAAAAGCTGTTGAACCCGTCACCGGCTTTCTACAATGCTCCCATGGTGGAGTTCGCTGACCTGCTGACCAAAAATTCCTGTTTCGACCGGGTATTTTTTACCAATAGCGGCGCCGAAGCCAATGAAGGCGCCGTCAAGCTGGCGCGCAAGTGGGGCCAGTTGAACAAAAATGGCGCTTATGAAATCATCACCTTTGACCACGGCTTCCATGGCCGTACCCTGGCGATGATGTCAGCCTCTGGCAAACCAGGCTGGGATACGATTTTTGCTCCACAGGTCAGCGGCTTCCCCAAAGCCGACCTCAATGACATTGCGTCTGTAGAAAAACTGATCACGGACAAGACCGTCGGCGTCATGCTGGAGCCAGTTCAAGGCGAAGGCGGCGTGATACCAGCCAGCCCTGAATTCATGCAGGCATTGCGCGCCCTCACCAAGAAGCACGGCATCTTGCTGATCGTCGATGAAGTTCAGACCGGCATGGGCCGTACCGGTGAATTGTTTGGCTATCAACTGTCCAATATCGAACCCGACATCATGACCCTGGCCAAGGGCATAGGCGGCGGTGTGCCGCTCGGCGCCCTGCTCTGCCGTGAAGAAATTGCCTGCTTCGTGCCCGGTGACCAGGGCGGTACTTATAACGGCGCACCTTTGATGGCGGCGGTCGGTATTGCTGTCTTCAAGGAAATCACCAAGCCCGGCTTTCTCGCTTCCGTCAAGGAAAAGGCAGATTACCTCAGCAAGCAACTACAAGCCCTGTCCGATGAATTTGGCATGCAGGGCGAACGCGGTTTTGGTTTGCTGCGCGCCCTGAAACTGGGTGAAGATATAGGCGGCAAACTGGTTGAAACAGCACGTAAGCTGGAGCCGGTTGGCTTGCTGATCAATTCACCTCGCCCAGACCTGTTGCGTTTTATGCCGTCCCTGAATGTGACGATTGAAGAGATTGATCAACTAATCAGCATGCTGCGCATCACCATACAAGAAGTTAAAAAACAGGCATAAGCAACACTTCAGTACCAGCGAGCCACGCTAGAAGCCATCAGCAGTACATCTGCTGATGGCTTTTTTATTGCGAATAATAACTTGTCGCCTGACCAGGCTGCACGGTAAATACATCCTGACTATTTATTTCCTGACGGTCACATTTGTATTTTTTGAATATGTATAATGCATGACTTTTATCCCCAAAGAAAGCACGCATGAATACCCGTTCACAGCTTTATCTTTCCAAAATCGCACTCGCGGTATTGAGCAGTGCATGTTTGCTTTCGGCCCCATTATCAACAGCTTTTGCTGCCGAGCCAATCCCGGTAGCCGATTTTTTCAGGCAAGCCCAGTTCAGTGATGCCAAACTGTCGCCAGATGGCAAAAACATTGCCATGATCATGAAAGGTGCCAATGACCGCATGGTGCTGGCTGTGCTTGAAGTTGGTCAGTTGCGTCCTGAAATCATCGCCAATTATGAAGACAAAGATGTGCGCTCCTTTCACTGGATCAATAATGAACGGCTGGTCTATGACCTGATCAATCTGCAGCACCAGGAGGTTGAACGTTTCTTCGGTCCCGGCCTGTACGCCGTCAACAAAGATCGCAGCAAACGCATGCGCCTGGTGACACACCGCTTCTCTGGCAAACGTGACCAGGTGGAAGGGAAAGAGCTGCCATGGTACACGCGCTATCTTGATATCGCTCATGGTTCCGCTTCACCTGATGTATTCGTCATTCAGAGTGTAGAAGCCGGCTCCGACGTGCATGATCTGTATCGCCTCAATACCCTGACCGGCAACACCGAACTGATCCCACGGCCTGGCAAGGTTACTCAGTGGCTCATCGACAAGGCTGGCGTACCGCGCATAGCCGTCGCTATAGAGGCGGACAAATCCATCATTTTTTATAAAGATCCGAAAACCGATGCCTGGCGCAAGCTGGCGACATCAGACTGGACATCTGACGACAGGATCACCCCTGTATTTTTCAGCCCTGAGGGCGATCTGTACGTACGGGCAAGAAAAGGCCAGGACACCAACTCCCTGTATCGTTATGACCTGGAGAAAAACCAGCTGGATACTGAACCGGTGATTTCACTCAAAGGCTATGACTTTGCCGGCCAACTGATTTATAACGGCCCACAAAAGAAAGTACTGGGACTGCGCTATGAAATGAGCAGACCGGCCACTATTTGGTTTGATGAGGCCATGGTTGCCAGACAAAAAGAAGTCGATGCACTGCTACCGCATACAAACAACTCTTTGCATTTCCCGTCTGATCTGCGAACCAATATCGCCATTGTCCATTCTTCTTCTGATGTGGTACCCGGCATCTGGCAACTCTATGATTTCAGCACGCACAAAATGACACGCCTGGGAAATAGCAAGCCTGACATCAAGCCGGAGCAGATGGCTGAAAAAGAAATGCTCAGCTACGCAGCACGTGATGGCATGCAGATACCGGTCAACCTGACCCTGCCCACCGGCAGCAATGGCAAAAACCTGCCTGCCGTGGTGCTGGTACACGGCGGCCCCTATTTGCGCGGCAATCACTGGGGCTGGAACCCGCAGGTACAATTCCTCGCTTCGCGCGGTTATGCCGTGATTGAGCCCGACTATCGCGGCAGCACCGGCTATGGAAACAAACACTTCCGTGCCGGTATCAAGCAATGGGGCTTGGCCATGCAGGATGATGTGGCAGATGCGGCCAAATGGGCTGTAGCCCAAGGTTATGCTGATCCGCAAAGAATATGCATAGCCGGCGCCAGCTATGGCGGTTATGCCACCCTGATGGGCCTGATCAGGAACCCTGATATTTTCCGTTGTGGCATAGAGTGGGCCGGCGCCACTGATATCAATCTTTTATACGATATCCACTGGAGTGACTTTTCGGATGAATGGAAATGGTATGGCATGCCCGTCCTGATCGGAGATCAAGTCAAGGACGCAGCACAATTGAAAGCCACCTCACCGCTTGAAAATGCCGCCAGACTGACCCGGCCCCTGCTGATGGCCCACGGCAGCAAAGATGTACGTGTGCCGATAGATCACGGCAAGAAGTTTTATAAAGCCGTGCAGGATAAAAACAAGGATGTAGAATGGGTAGAGTATGCCGAAGAAGGTCATGGCTTTCATCTGCTGAAAAACAATATCGACTTCTGGACCAGGATAGAAAAATTCCTTGATAAAAACATAGGCCCCAAATAGATCAACATGGATTCCCATAGATCACAAGAGATCACAACAAACCAGACAAGAAGGCCACGCAAGTGGCCTTCTTCGCGTATGAATCCCGTGCAATAGCAGCCCACATTCTGCAAGAATAAGACGATCCCGTTATACGAAATCATGATCAAAAAATTTTTTGGCTTTTCAACTGCTATCCTGCTTGTTGTCACTACCCATGCCACAAATGCTGCGACTGTAGATTACGTCCCCACAAATCAGACACTAACCCCGCGCTTTGATACCGCATCAAGGCCAGGGCAATTACACAATGCCTGGCAGGTCGAAGGCAAGTCCACGAGCATCAGCTTGCAGGTTGACACGCGAGCAGGTAACAAGGGCCGGGTTTTGTTATTGCACAATCGTGTCGCCAGTCAATCTATTACGCTGAGCCAGCAAATCGATGCAAGACCCTGGCGTGGCAAGATAGTAGAAATCTGCGGTGATATCAAAGTCGATACCAAAGCCGACGTCATCCTGCCAGGCAAATCAGGTCTGTGGATACGAACGGACATCATTGGCGGTAGTTTGCGACTGGCCGGCACTTATCAACTCCCTTTGTCAGGAAATTGGCAAAGAGCCTGTGCAAGTATCGCCGTCGACCGTGCCGCCAACCAATTGAGCTTTGGCACAGATTCGGACAGCAAGGGAAAAATCTGGTTTGCCAATCTGCATGTACGTGAAACAGCAAACGTCGCCAGATCACGCATCGATGACCCTGGCAGCAGGGCATTGACTGCCGGCGAATTGCAAAATTTGCACGCCCTGGCCAAGGCTGTCGGTTATATCAGATATTTTCATGCCAGTGACGCGGCAACAAAACTGCACTGGAGCAAATTTATACAAAAAGCTGTTCCTGTCGTAGCGGCTGC
This sequence comes from Undibacterium paludis, assembly GCF_022568815.1. Lineage (GTDB taxonomy): Bacteria > Pseudomonadota > Gammaproteobacteria > Burkholderiales > Burkholderiaceae_D > Undibacterium. Next base: position 42,292 of record NZ_JAKZHX010000004.1, read on the forward strand.
ACAGTCAGCAAAAGAGTTGGCACAAATTCTGCAGCACTTGTTTGAGCCTTATGCACCAGATGCACAATGGCTGGAACAAGCGCTCACGCCAAAAGAAATGCAACGTCCTGATGCCGCCAGCTATCAACTCAAATGGGTGCACTATGGCCTTGCCCAGCGTAGTGACTTTTATCATAGCGAGCGCGTATACGAAACCCTCGACACCAATGTCAACAATAGTGCGAGTACAAAGCATGGCGTTCAACTCAATCAATTTGCGCTGAATAAACAAGTGAGTTTGTGGATGCCTGCCATGGTATTTGCAGATCAGGCAAAAAAGACCATACCGGTAACACAAGCCGATAGCAGTTTGAATTTACCCGATTTGCCACTGCAAGATATAGAGCCTGACTTTAGCGGCAATGATCGTATCACTAGGCTGGGTAACGCCATGCAGGCTTGGAATGCCTTGCGCCATTTTTATCCCTACAACGACATCATCGAAATAGCATGGGACAAGGAACTGGACAAACTCCTGCAATCGGCGTCCAGCGACCAGGATGAAAAAGCATTTACTCACACATTGATGCGCTTCGTTTCCGTATTGCGCGACAGCCATGCCCGCATTACCGGCCCGAGAGAGCAGGATACCCACGTGCCCAGAGTTAAAATCAAGATGGTGAACGGAGTACCCATCGTCGCCAACTTTCGATTCCCTGGCGCTCCTGATGCAGAGCAGTTGATCCCGTTTGGCAGCGAAATCATCGCCTTGAATGATCAAGCTGTTGGGCAAAGGCTGGCCGTCATACTGGAAGAAAATGCAGCTGCAACTGCCACATCGCAAGCTGGCATATTCGGCGTAGAGTTGTTACTTGGCCCAAAAAACTCGAGGCTCAGCGTCCGCTACAAGGACATGGAGGGACGAGAACATGACAAGATGTTGGTACGTGACGCAGATGTCACCACCCTCAATGAAAGCAGTTCGCTCAAAAAAGTCCAGCATCTGGACAAGGGTATCTGGTATGTCAACGTGGATGAAGCCAGTGAAACAGATATCGATCAGTTACTGGCAAAATCAGGCGGGACAAATGTCGTCAGAGGTATCATTTTTGACGTCAGGGATTATGTGAACGTCAGCAGCAGTTTTTTGAAATATTTTTCCAAAGCACCACTGATCTGGCCCTTGTTCAATATACCTGTAGTCAGCAAACCCGACCAGGTTGACATGCTGTGGAAGGCCTATCGAGCCCAAATTCAGCCAGGCCAACCACATAGAACGGCCAAACTTGTTTTTCTAATCAGTGAAAAAACCGTTAGCGCAGCAGAAACCCTGATGTCCATGGTTGAATATCACAAGCTTGGTGCCATCGTCGGAACAGAGACAGCCGGCTCAAACGGCAATATCAGTGTCCTGCCACTGCCTGGCGGATATAAGGTATTCTGGACCGGCATGCAGGCGCTGAAGCAGGATGGTTCGCGTTTCCACGGTATTGGCATCATCCCGACCGTACGCATCGGTGACAGTTTTGCCGATGTCATATCGGGTCGTGATGTTGTGCTTGAAAAAGCACTGCAACTCTTCGGGCAATAAAAAATAAATAAATAAATCAATGGCCTTAGCCTGAAGTAAATAACCTCTCCTGTAAAAAGGCCACGAAAGTGGCCGTTTTCAATGCCAGCCAGTCACGCGCAGGGTAGACGGCGTAGACTGGCGAACCGCTGGGCAACTGATAGTCTTCCAATACCTGAACCAGCGCTCCGCTTTGCATATGGGTGCTGACCAGCAGTCTGTCTATCAGCAGTATGCCAGCACCGGCACAGGCTGCCGTCACCAGGGCAATGCCATTATTGGACTGGAACAGACTGTTCACCCTGACTTTTTCCAGGGCGCCATCCTTGAGCAGACTCCATTCATCATGCGCCCTGCCCGCATTGACATACAGGATGCAGGAATGCCGCGCCAGGTCGCTGGCAGACTGTGGCTTGCCAGCCTGTGCCAGATAAGATGGCGCAGCACAAATGATGCGCTGGCTATCGACCAGTTTGCGGGCAATCAGGCTGGAATCATCAAGGTGGCTGACACGGATGGCCACGTCAATCTGTTCGGCAATCAGGTCTATCAACCGGTCTTCCACCTGCAAGGCAAAATCGATTTGCGGATAGCGCTGACAAAACTCCATCATCACCGGTACCAGTCTGCTGACTGCCGGCATGGGACAAGTGACACGCAGGCGCCCCTTGACTTCTTGCTGGTGCTGTCCGGCCATTTGCTCGATATTTGCCAGGGCGGCATCAATGCGCTGGGCCTCATGCAACACCTGTTCGCCAATTTCAGTCAGGGTCAGCTTGCGGGTGGACCTTTGTATCAGACGTGCACCAAGATCATCTTCCAGTTTGGCAAGTTGCCGTGATAACAAAGACTTGCCGCAGCCGAGCTGAGTCGCCGCCTTGCTGATGCTACCGGCACGGATGATGGAGGCAAATGCCGCCAGGTGTTGCGGATTTAGCATGGCAAATCCCTTCAATTGTCTCATCAAAAGCAACAATATTATGCAATATGATGGACTTATCAGGCAACAATATCCTGCCTATACTGTTTTCCATGGTCAGCACTGTGCTGCATCACAATAACCGACAAGGAATACAACATGAACGCGATCAACCATCAATTCAAACTGGCAGCCCGTCCACAAGGCAGCATCAAACATAGTGACTTCAATCAGGTCAAGGAGCCGGTGCGTGACCTGCAAGCCGGTGAAGTCCTGATCAAGAACCTGTATATCTCACTCGACCCGGCCATGCGTGGCTGGATGAATGAAAGCAAAAATTCCTATATGCCACCAGTTGCCATTGGTGAAGTAATGCGCGCCCTGGCCGTTGGTCAGATTGTGGAAAGCAACAATCCTAAATTTGCTGTTGGCGATCATGTCACCGGCATGCTGGGCGTACAGGGATATGCGTATTCAGACGGCAACGGTATCACCAAGGTTGATCCCAAGCTCGCTCCCCTGCCCTTGTACCTGAGCACATTGGGCATGCCTGGCATGACAGCTTATTTTGGCCTGCTGGAAGTTGGTCAGCCCAAAGAAGGCGACACCGTTGTCATTTCCGGCGCAGCCGGTGCTGTCGGCACCATCGTTGGCCAGATCGCCAAAATCAAGGGCGCACGCGTGGTCGGTATCGCCGGTGGTGCAGACAAAGTCCGCTACCTGACAGAAGAACTGGGCTTTGATGCGGCGATCGATTACAAGAGCGAAGATGTCAGCGCAGCCCTGAAGCAACATTGCCCCGATGGCATCCATGTGTACTTCGACAATGTTGGTGGCGACATTCTTGATGCAGCACTGGCACAACTGGCTTTTGGCGCACGTGTTGTCATTTGCGGCGCGATATCCCAATACAACAATACAACTCCGATCAAGGGTCCGTCAAATTACCTGAACCTGATGGTCAAGCGCGCCACCATGAAAGGTGTGATGGTATCCGACTTTTACCCACGCGCCATGGAAGCGGCAATGGTAATGGGTGGCTGGATCATGTCGGGCAAACTGAAAAGCCGTGAAGACATCGTTGAAGACCTGGAAAATTTCCCTGACACTTTCCAGAAATTGTTCACCGGCGAAAACAATGGCAAACTGATCTTGAAAGTAGCTACAGCCTGAAACTCTTGCTGAGTTAAACGGCCATCACTGCCCTTGCCTTACCTTGTCCCGGCTTATGTCAAAGTCGGCGACAAGGGCAAGCAAACCATCATCAAGTTTCATTACGTGTATTGTGCCAATTGCGTCCAACACTCTCAATACGCATACTCAGCAATTACCTGCCTGACTTTTTTCAGCGCAGCGTCCAGAGCCTCCAGGCTCACAGAGCCCAATGCCAGCCGTATTGCATGTGGCGCATGTGCAGAGGTAACAAATGGTTCTGCCGTAGCTACCGAAATGTTTGCCCGTAAAAGCGTCGCAGCCACCTGATCGGCCCGCACCTCTTCTGGCAGGGGTAGCCAGAGAAAATAAGAAGCGGGATGAGCGACATACTGCATTCCACGCAATACTTTACGCGCCAATGCCTGTCTCGCCATGGCGTCGTTGCGCTTTTCTGCTTCCAGACGCACGATAGTCCCATCCTCCATCCAGCCGCTGGCCAAGGCGGTGATCAAACCAGGGGTATTCCAGGTCGTTGCCCTGATGCTGCGCTCCAGTGCAGCGACCCATTTCATCGGGGCAGCAACAAATCCTACCCGCAAGCCGGTCGCAACACTTTTGGAAAGACCGGACACATATACGGTCAGTTCAGGAGCCAATGCTGCCAATGGTGCGGGTGGATTTTCTGCCAGAAAGGCATAGGCGGCATCCTCTATGATCAACAACGCATGCTGGCGGGCAATCGATATCAGTTGCCGGCGCTGCGTCAAGCTCATGACCCATCCCAGGGGGTTATGCAGTGTGGGCATGGCATACACGGCGCGCACATGCCTGCTTTGACACAAACGCTCAAGTGCCTCCAGGTCCATGCCACGCTCATTTACCGGAATAGCCAGCAATTCCAGGCCATGTGTCTGAGCCAACACCTTGAAACCCGGATAGGTCAGCGCATCAACCGCAACCACATCACCTGGTTTAAGCAGCGCCATGACAGTGACAGCCAGGCCATGTTGCGCACCGCTGACAATCAGCACCTGATCCGCATCAACGTCCAGACCGCGACAGGCCAAATGGCGTGCAACGATAGCCCGTTCATGCGGACGCCCGGCATGCGGCTGGTAGCGCAACAAGGCATCCAGATCGCCGGAACCAGCCATCTGCCGTAGCGCAATTCTGAGCAGTTCCGTCTGGCCTGGCAAAGATGGATAGTTGAAATTGAGATCAACCATGCCAGCCATGGCCGCATGCTGGTCTATACCATGGCTGGCATTCAGTGTCGTTTCCCTGACAAAGGTGCCGCGACCGGTTTCACCACTGACCAGGCCCATGGCTTCCAACTCGGCATATACCCGGCTTGCAGTCACCAGAGCCAAGCCTTCTTTCGCAGCCAGCTTGCGATGGGTAGGCAGGCGCGTGCCCGGTGCCAGCGCACCGCTGCGGATATCGGCGGCAATCGTGTCAACCAGAAATTTATAGCGTGCCAGCGCCATCGATCAGGTCCTTTATGTATCCATGACAATTATTTGATTGTATTGATTATCGCCTATACGATACTTCACGGACCATATATTTGACCAGGGAGAAATGAACATGCACATCAGCATATTAAGCTTTGAAGGTTTTAATGAACTCGACTCTTTTATTGCGCTTGGCATACTCAACCGCATCAAGAAACCTGGCTGGCGGGTAACAATAGCCAGCCCCGCCGCACGCGTGCAATCAATGAATGGCCTGATCGTGGAAAGCCAGGTCTCGTTACAGGAGGCCAGTATGGCCGATGCTGTGATCGTGGGTAGCGGCAGCCAGACCAGAGAGGTCGTGAGCAACCCGGCCATCATGGAGCAATTGCAGTTGGACCCGTCCAGGCAATTGCTCGGGGCCCAGTGCTCAGGTACCTTGGTACTGGCAAAATTGGGTTTGCTTAATGATGTGCCAGCCTGCACCGACCTGACCACAAAACCCTGGGTACAGGCGGCAGGTGTGGAAATATTGAACCAGCCCTTTTTTGCCAACGGCAATGTTGCGACCGCCGGCGGCTGCCTGGCTTCAACTTATCTGGCAGCCTGGATGATCGCCAGACTGGAAGGGCTTGAGGCCGCACAAAGCGCCATTCATTACGTGGCGCCAGTCGGAGAAAAAGACGACTACGTAGCGAGGGCAATGGCAAATATCACGCTCTATCTGCCCGCTGCAATGACTTCACTGATTTAAATTAAGGCTTCAATACAAAATGCAGCACAGAACGTGCGGGCAGGCTGTAGCTGAACTTGTTTTGTGTGATATTGCTGAGACCACTACGCACGGTGATGGCAGTATTGCTACCGCTGACACCCCACACCTGGGCATATTTGAGACTGACCGGATGATTGAGCTGGAAGCTGCTGTTGATCGCACTGGCCAGGCGGTTGATGGCGACGACATGGACAACATTCGGATCATTCAAGTCTATGGCCGCATACACGGCAGCGCTGGCATTATTGCTGGCCACAGCCTTGACAGAGGTGGCAGGGAAGACGGATTTGTTACCATCATAATTGCGATAGATTTTAAAACCGGAAGCGATGAAACCTTCGGCATCACCAAAATACGTCGCCAGGTATACGCCCTGCTTGCCAAAGCTGCCCAGCGCGTCCGCCTGGGCGATGGCACCCGTGATATCGCTCTTGCCACCAAAATCATATTCGGTCACTGCCAGTTTGGTGCCGGGGTAAAAATCATTGATGGATTGCTGCAACTTGGGCAGCATTTGCAGGCCACGGCCATCGGTAAAGCCATTGCCTGATTGCGTGATCCAGCTTGGCTCTACATAACCGGCATCCCACAGGCTGCGTGCTGCCTGCACGCGGGTGGTGGCGTCATAGGACGCCTGTGGATAATAGTGAAATGAAAACACATCAAGCAAACGACGGCCAGCACTTTGCGAAGCCTGCTTCATTTTTGCCAGGTAGGCATTGGCCATGCTCATGCCATTGTAACGATAACGGTCGCCGCTATTATTCGTGGCATAGGGTTCAACATTGTATTGCCCCCAGTCTGCAGGCTGGTGCGATTGCGAACCGTCCCACACCGCCCACAGACTGAACAGCCCCAGGTAACCGCTGACAGCAGGGCCAAAAGTTTCAGCGCTGGCATCCATGCGTTTGACGGTCGTGGCCAGGGCTACGTTCTTTTGTATAACGTCAGTCACGGTGGTCAGCTGCGGGTACAGCAAGGCATGGGTGCCGCTGTCGCCACTCGGTGTAGTCCAGTGATGCCAAAGATCCGGCTCGTTATCGAGCTCATAGCCTTTGACGCCATTCGTCGCTGATGCCGTGCCATATTTTTGCAGCAGGAAATTGATTTCTTCATCAATATAGACATTGCCGTCACCAAGACTGGGGCTCAGGCTCAGCGCGCCTGCACTGGCTGGTTTGTCATTGACAATAGTCAGCCAGCGGGCCGTATCGACATTGCTGGGGCCGGGGGCGTTTTGCCACAGTTGTGAACCGTTGCAGGTGGATGGTGGATTGAGATTGACGATGTCTTTAGGCAGTTTGCCAGCGGCAGGCAACTGCAACAATGAATAGGTACCCAGAACCACAGATTGATCCTGGAAGTTCTGTAAGGCAGCGCCAGGGGCGTAATAGGCCAGGCCATTACTTTGACTGGGATTACCTGCTCCCGCAGTCGCACTGACACCGGCATTCGATGAATTGCACCAGTCGGCGCCTGAGTTGCTGACGCCGTTTTCCCAGCTATAGCTGGTCATGTTATTGCCGCCAAGGCGGCGTGAACGCAGGTTCAGACTTTGCAGACTGGCCTGTCCACCCTGGTTTGCCCAGCCAGCACGACTTGTTCCATCGGCATAAGCGTTGTATCCATAGATCAATGGGCTGATGGTCTTGCGTTCTGCCTGAGTATCAACGGAGAATGTGACATTCTGGGCTGCAGTTATCGAAAATTCTGCAGAAATCCCCATAAATAAAAGAACTTTCAGAACTTTGCACAAGCTCACTTGTCTCATCATGCGCTCCTGGCTCGCCTGTAAATTATTTCCCGCAACCCCGTTGCGAATTTCCACATGGAAATTGTAAATAATTATGGCAGAACTTTTCAGAGAGCCAATACGTAATTGTTTCCAATTGTTTCTTAATTTCTGTCATTTATATAACAACTCCGCCGATCATTGTGTTTTAAGCATACTTTTTTTACACTTGATTATTACTACAACCACAAATACTTCCAAAACACCGAGACGACTCATGAGACTTTCCACATTAGTACTTACCCTCAGCCTGGCAGGCCTTATCAGTACAGCATCTGCTGCTCCGGCCTATTACCGTTTCCCCAGTATCAAGGGAGATGCCGTTGTATTTACGGCTGAAGGTGACTTATGGAAGGTCGCAAGTAGTGGTGGTCAGGCACAACGACTGACGACGCATCCGGCAGCGGAGGTTTTGCCGGCCATCTCGCCCGATGGCAAATGGCTGGCCTTTTCCGCTGCCTACGAAGGGCCGACTGAAGCTTATGTCATGCCTATGGCCGGCGGTTTGCCTAAGCGCATCAGCTTTGAAAACGACCAGGTCAACGTACTGGGATGGACCAATAGCGGCGAAGTCATGGTCAGCACTCTGAACAGCACCGGCCCGTCTTCGCACCGGGTAGTTGCTGCCATCAATCCGCAAAGCATGTTGCGTCGCGTGTTCCCGGTTGCAGATGCCAATGAGGCCACGCTCGATGACAGCGGCAAATTCCTGTATTTCACCCGCTTTGGCTTGCACATGACAAATGACAATGCCAAGCAATACCGTGGCGGCGCCGTCGCCCAGTTATGGCGTTACGATGTACAGGGCAAGACTGAAGCGACACAGCTGTTTGCCGGCGATGCCAGCAATAACCGTCGCCCCATGTGGTGGAAAGGCCGCCTGTATTTTGTCAGTGACCGCAATGGCGCCTTCAATATCTGGACAGCCAATGCCGATGGCAGTGACGCCCGGGTGTTGACGCAGCACAAGGATTGGGAAGTGCGCAATGCCAGCCTCGGGGACGGCAAGATCGTCTACCAGTTAGGGGCAGACCTGCATGTGTTTGACATTGCCAGTGGCAAGGACCAGTTACTTGCCATTGATCTGGTGTCCGACTTTGACCAGCAGCGCAAACGCCAGATCAAGTCCCCGCTCGATTACCTGAACAATGTAGAACTGGCCAGCAAGGAAGAACGCCTACTGTTCACCGCCCGTGGCCGGTTGACGATTGCCGGTAGTGGCCCGCAAAGGCGGATAGACTTACCGGTACCGGAAAATGCGCGTGCCCGCGAAGCCGTGTTTTCGCATGATGACAAATCTGTGTATGCCATCGTCGATACCACAGGTGAAAATGAAATCTGGAAATTCCCCGCAAATGGATTGGGCAAGCCTGAAGTGCTGACCACCAACGGCGATGTACACCGTTACCATATCTTCCCGTCCCCCGACGGCAAATGGCTGGCACACAGTGACAAGCGCGGCCGCCTGTGGCTGCTTGACCTGGCGACCAAAACCAACCAGATCATCGATGATGCAGGCAAGCTTGGCGTGGAAAGACAGGAAGAAGTGACCTGGTCACCTGACAGTAAAACCATCGCCATCATCAGGCCAAATAACAAGTTGCAAAGAACCCAGATAGGTTTGTATTCGCTAGACAGCAAGCAATTGCATTTTGTTACCAGTGACCGCTATAACTCCAGGGCTGCCGTATTTTCCGGTGATGGCCGCTGGTTGTATTTCTTTTCTGAGCGTAATTTCCAGGTCAGCAATCGCTCACCCTGGGGTGACCGCAATATGGGCCCGCACTTTGAAAAGCGCAACGGCCTGTATGCACTGGCGTTGCAGAACGACAATCGCTTCCCCTTCAAACCTGATGATGAATTGAGCAAATCAACAGATAAGTCTGCGGATAAATCTACTGAAAAACCTGCTGATAAAGTCGCAGACAAAGCTACCGACAAAGCTGGCGACAAGCCATCAGAAAAAACAGAAGAAACGAAAAAACCCGTAAAGCCTGCCCTCCCGGCGATCCAGTATGCCGGCCTGGCAGAACGCCTGTATCAGGTACCACTGGCTTACGGCAATTATCGTGAGCTCGCTGTCGATGACAAGCGTTTGTATTTCACAGAACAGGAAGGCTCGGATGGCAAAGCTACGCTGAAGACCCTGGCCATTTCCAAGAACAGCCCGCAACCAGAAATCTTTGCCGGCAATATTCGCCAGTTTGATTTGTCTGCCGATAAAAAACATGTGTTCTATCGCAATCAGGTAGGCACTGGTCCCAGCGAATTTTATATTGTCGAAGCTGGCGCCAGACAACCACAGGATATCAGCAAGTCCAGGGTCAACATCAGTGACTGGAGCTTTTTCCTCAATCCCAAACTTGAATGGCAGCAAATATATGCCGATGCCTGGCGCATGCACAGGGACTTCCTGTTTGACGACAAAATGCGTGGCGTGGACTGGAACAAGGTACGCAGCAAATACTCTCCATTGGTGGACAGAGTGACCGACCGAGCCGAACTCAATGATGTACTCGGCCTGATGGCCAGCGAGGTCAGCACCCTGCATTCCCAAACCCGTCCCGGCGATGTACGCCGGGTTGCACCGGAGGGCCAGGCTGCATCACTGGGAGCGGTGCTGAGCCGTACCAATGCAGGTTATCGCATAGATCACATCTACCATACAGAACCAGAGCTGCCATCTGAACTCCCACCCCTGTCGCAACCTGATCTGGATATCCGGGAAGGCGATGTCATCACTGCCATCAATGGCCAGCCTGTGCTCGAGGCGCGTGACATATCCGACCTGCTGACCAATCAGGCTGACAAACAGGTTCTCATGCATGTAAAACGCGGCGATCATGCGGCACGCGCTGTCATTGTCACGCCGGTCAACATGATGAAGCATGCCAATCTGCGCTATAGCGATTGGGAACAAAGCCGCAGCGAGCAGGTCAACAAGGCGACCCAGGGACGCATAGGCTATCTGCACCTGCGCGCCATGGGTCCGCAGGATATCAATAGCTTCGCCCGCGATTTCTACAGCAATATAGAACGCGATGGCCTGATCATCGATGTGCGCCGTAACCGGGGTGGCAATATCGACAGCTGGATCATAGAAAAACTGTTGCGCAAGGCCTGGGCCTTCTGGGCTACACCAACATCTGCCCCTTACACCAATATGCAGCAAACATTCCGTGGGCATCTGGTAGTGCTGGTTGATGAACTGACCTATTCAGACGGTGAAACCTTCGCGGCCGGTATCAAGGCTCTGAAACTGGGCCCGCTGGTTGGCAAGCGTACTGCCGGCGCCGGTGTCTGGTTATCCGATAATAATTCACTGGCAGACAATGGCATGATCAGGGCTGCCGAAAATGCGCAGTTTGGCATGGATGGGAAATGGCTGGTGGAAGGCGTCGGCGTGGCACCGGATATTGAAGTAGACAACCTGCCACACGCAACCTTTAACGGCAAAGATCAACAGCTTGAAGCCGCGATACAGTTGCTGGAGAAGAAACTCAGGGAACAGCCTGTCAAACCCATGCTGCCGCAGACAATTCCACCGTTAAAATAACCGTCACTTTATAGTGAACATAGAAAGCCCTTCATTTTTGATGAAGGGCTTTTTTAATAAGCTGATCAGTCTGGCTGCGCCTGCCGGTCAGCCGCCGTAGCAACAATTTCTTTATATGCATGCCAGCTTGCATGCCCTATCAGTGGCATGGTAATCAGGAACCCCAGGTTCCAGCTCATAAAGCTGACCACAACCGAGGCAATGATCAAACCAGCCCACACCAGTGTTGCCGGCACATTGATAAACAAGGCAACACAACTGATGATCATCGCCGTAATGGCGTCGGTGTCACGATCCAGCATCATGGGAATGGCAACCCAGCTGATGGCAAACACGATGCTGGCAAATACAAAACCCACACACAGATAAACAGCAACAAATTCCAGGTTATTCAGGGAGAATAACTGCGCCAGAAAACCATGCATGGTCGGCATTCCCTTGTTGTAGAACAGAGCGAAGATCACAAGCGAAGCACGCGCCCAGACCATCGTGATGACTGCCAGTACCAGTGTCAGCACACCAATATTGCTCCAGCGCCCCTGCATGGAGAACACGCTGCCCAGCAAACCGGAATGGGTATCTTCCAGGCGACGGCTGATATCGTACAAGCCGAGTGCGAGCATGGGGCCAAGCAGAAGGAAACCACAAGTCAGCGCAGACAGATATTCCGGCGCATTATTCAAGACCAGCTGCAATACCGTGCCCATGACAGTAAAGCAAATTCCATAGAAAATACTGGATATCCCGGCAGCACGCAAATCCCGCCAGCCCAGCCTGAGCCAGGTCAGCGGCCTGAACATGCCTACCCGGCGTATAGGCGGAAAAACCGATTCCTGATCGATGACGCTCTTGATATCTGGCGGCGCGCTATCCCCGCCCTGCAACTGATCTGCCATACTGTCTCCGCTTGCATCTTATGGTGATGAATGCGTCCGTTTTTTACGGCTCAATTCCATGCTAAGGCAGTCAGACGAGATTGGCAAGCACGGACATGAATCGATGCTGTCAAGTTACAGGGTTCGAGTCAATCAGCGAATCTCGCGCAAACCAGCCAACGAATCATTCGGCATGGTTCTCCAGTACTTTTTCTATGCGGCGGTCAGGTATCAGCCAGATCAGGGCAATGAAGACATACAAGGCCATGGAAACCAGAGGCTGCCAAAAAGCCGTAGGTATCGCAATCGCATAGATCAGTGGCGACAATTTTCCTTTCCAGTCCGAACCTACTGCTTTCTTGAGCAAGGAATCCTTGCCCTGTGTTGCAATGATCTGTTGTTGCAAGATGTAATAAGCAATAGCCGACATGAGCAGCACCAAGCCATACAGAGCAGACGGGGCTGAAGCAAAATGATTTTCACCAACCCAGCCAGTAGCAAATGGAATAAGTGAAAGCCAGAACAACAAATGCAGGTTGGCCCACAAGATGCCACCAGTCACCCGGCGACAGGTGTGCAACATGTGGTGATGGTTATTCCAGTAAATACCTACATAAATGAAGCTTAATACATAACTCAGAAATACCGGCAATACAGGGAGCAAGGTATCCAGTGTTGCACCATGCGGTACTTTCATTTCCAGCACCATGATGGTGATCAGGATAGCGATGACACCATCGCTGAATGCTTCCAGTCTGGTTTTACCCATTATCAACCAACACTTTCCATATCATCGTTTTTTATCCATAACTTGAGCATCCCTGCAGGCATCAACCGCCAGTAACAGGCTGGTACGCTGCTCACGCGACACTTGCTGCCATGGTACACCAGTCAATGCCGATTCCAGGGCCCACAATAAATTCAGACTGGCGCCCTGTTGGGTTTTCAACACCCGGACATAAGCAGCTACTGCGCCAGCTTCCCTGAGTTGCATGACGGTGGTAATACCGGCGGCAGCCAGCATGGCCTGCGACTTTGGTCCCAGGCTCTTCAGTTCACGGATACTGTCCGTCATCGGCTATTCATCCTCGGGTGCGTCAACATGTATCAAACGACCACCGGCAAACGACCAGTTTTCCCAGGCAGTTTCCCTGAAGCAGACCATGATGTTTTCAGGATTCATGCTCTTGGAACAGAGCCGTTTCATCAGGCTGTCCAGCAATTTTCTCTTTACTTTGACACTACGGCCTATGGACCAGAGAATTTCTATCAGGACGAAATCATGGTTCCTGGGTTTTTGCAAATCAGGATAACTGGGGTCAAAACGAAAGTTCTCTTCCGGCAGTTCCAGGATACGCTGAAACCTGTCTGTCTCCGGCACCCCCGATTCAATCAGAGCGGCATGAACGGCATTGAGTACGGTCTCTTTGAACAGCAGGGATTTGGGCTTGCAGACGGTGATGGTAACTAAAGGCATATGATCCCCCTTGCCAGGCAAATGAAAGCACACGAGAAATAACACTAACAGGCATACAAGAAAATCGCCGAACAGGAGACAACGCCTGTTCACCTCAAGTTTGCCTGCATGCTTTTATCATCTTAGCAAATAATTCAGTTTTTTGAGGAAATGATATGCTTAAAAGCATTGCATCTCTTTACAGATATAAAAAATACTTCAAAGCAACAAAAAAACTACATTAGTCTCCCCCTCCCACTTCAAGCTGGTAAGATCAATCAACCGCCACCCCTCCCTTGATGACTGCATGTGCGACAGACTGACTCCCTTCCTCCATGTTCTTGCAGGACGAGCGGCATTTATTTTCGTCTGTTGTTTGCCGTTGAATACACATGCAAAAACAGTCATCCCTCTGCTGCTGGCAGAGTCACGCGACGAAAATGGTGAGATTGCACCGATACGCCCAGAAAACCAAAAAATCATTGACTATTTTGAGCGTGCCATGGGTGTGCAATTCGAGATACGCCGTTACCCGCTAAGCCGCGTAATAGAGAATGTCAGCAAGGGTGAGGGCCTGGCCTTTGGTTTATCCAGAAGTAGCGAAAGATTGAAGACCATGCGCTATTCCGAAGCCGTCTTTTCAGATTTTGTCTGGGTGGTTGCCCGTGACGACATGCAAATGAAATTCACCGGCATCAAAGACCTGAAAGGCAAATCTGTCGGCATCGTCAGGGGTATACGCTTTGGCGATGAGATAGACAGCATGCGCAATCACTTGTTCAAAGTGGAAGAAGATCAGCCACAATTAAGTTCCCGGCTCAAGAAACTGTTGTCAGGGCGCATGGATGTCATGCTGGTCAATTCCCGCATGGCCGGCAGCAAAGAACTGGAGACAGAGCTCAACCTGTATCTAAATGAAAAAAACCTGCGCACGGAGGCACAAACGAACTATGGTGTGAAAGTTTTTGCCAAACCCTTCCTGGTCGACAACATTCACTTTACCGCTGGCTACATGGCCAAACCTGACACCCTTAAAATAATCAATGCAGCCATCACCAAAGGCAGGAGGTCTGGCGACTTGCCCGCCCTTTGGCGAAAATAACTGCCACCATTTCACAAAGATAATACATTACCCTGATCCGGCCTTGCTGCTCCGCTCAGCATGCTGTTATAGACCCGGCGCACATCATCTTCCCCCTGACCATGGATGATCTGCATCCATGGTTTTTCGGCTGACAAAACAGGTTGCATGAATTGCTGCCAGGCCTGCGCCAACTTGCTTTGCACACCGTTCGGCCCCCAGTCGGCCATGCGCTTCTTGATTTGTGCAGGTGCAAAAAACAGTACTGGTCTGGCGCCTGGCAAGGCCGACGCACCGCTGAGCTCTTCCCAGTGGGTGCCGCCAACGGCGCAGCTGTATTTCATATTATCCTTGAAGTGATGATGCAACTGGCTGCGCAGTTGCCCGTTACCTGCCATGTCCACATACACAACCGCCTGTTCTGCAGGTAAAGAGGTGACGTCGTCATAAGCGACTACCTCATCATAAATGCCCATATTTTTGACAAATTCCAGATTGCCTGGCGAGGTCAGGCCTATGATCTTGCAAGTCTTGTTCTTGCGCAGTGACAGCATGAAAGCCAGACCATAGGCGGTCTTGCTCGACGCACTCGATATCAGCACAGTTTTTGCGCCAAAGAACTGATTGTCATCGAGGAAATCATCAATCATGAAAGAAGTAATGAACAAGGGGCGCAACAAGGCCTGTACATCTTCCGATTCTTTGGTATAGCCAGGGTCAGTGCTGGTTCTGACATAGTGGTTGTACAGGCCATGCATGGCTTGCCGGTGTTCTGCGCCATCAGTAAAGCCATTATCTGACACCCTGGTCGCAGTCACCGTCAAATGCGTTGCCATGGGGAAGTAACCATAAAAACGCTCACCGACTTGCACTCCATCGGCTTTTGAGGCCAGCACATCACCAAAACCCCATACCGGTATATTGCCCCAGCCCTCTTCCGTAGGAAAAAAATTCCAGTATTGCATGGCAGTGCCAAAAGCGGCGTAGGTCACATTGTTTGAAGTGAACGCAAATCGTTCCACCTGCAACACCACCTGCCCTGGCTGCAAATCTGATGCGGCAGGTACCTGCAATGGAATGAACCTGGATTCCAGCAAATTGCTTTTATTCACAATGAATTCTTTGGGCAGATTGTTCATGGTCTCGTTATTTGTGTTCTTAAGAAATCAAGTATTGCACGATTCGGGAAATTTTTCTCTGCAGACAGCATAAAAGGACCTTGCGAAACAACTCTTGCTTTTGTTTTCACCAGCCTACCGTTCGCGCCGCTGTGGCGACAGTTCACGCCTCACTTTCGGGCTTGGTCGCATCCTCATGGTCGGCTGCTTATTGGCAATTTAATCTTGCTTCAGTCGCAGAAGTTTGCGCCACATTCATGCCACAACAATCAAGGAGATCAGCATGTCCCTGCCACAAACCAACACCGGTCAAAAGTTCCTGCTGGCCAGCAGCCTGTTTTTTGCCATTTCCAGCCAGGCTCTGGCGTTTTCCGACAGCCAGTTTCAGGTAGCCTTCCAGCAATTCGTCCAGTCCGCCAAGGGTAGTGAGGACAGCACGGCAAATGCATTCAATGAATTACTCAAGCAAGATCCAGGCAGTCCGCTGATCATGGCTTATGCCGGTGCAAGTACAGGCAAACTGGCTGTCACAACGAGCTTACCCTGGAAAAAAATGTCGTTTGCAGAAGATGGCATGGCCATGCTGGATAAAGCCCTGCAACTGGCAGCCGTCAATGAGAATGCCCAGGGACATGGCAGTACACCCGTCGTGCTGGAGGTCAAATATGTTGCAGCCAGCACCTTTCTGGCTGTACCAGCCTTCATGAACCGTGGACCGCGCGGTGCCAAACTATTGAGTGAAGTGCTGGAACACAAGCAGTTCGCCCAGGCAGAACCAGGGTTCAAAGCTTCGGTACTGATGCGCGCCGCCAGTCTGGCCAGCGAACAAAAACGCAATGACGATGCACGCCGCTACCTTAATGACGTCATACAGCTCAATACCCCTCAGGCAGCAGCAGCCAAAGCCATGCTCAAAGGACTGCCATCATGAATCTGGCTCCCGCTATAGAACTGCACGCGGTTCACAAGACTTACCAGCTTGGCGCCCATGTGGTCAAAGCCCTGCAAGGCATTGATCTGCGCCTTGAACGTGGTGAACTGCTAGCCCTGACAGGCCCGTCGGGCAGCGGCAAGAGCACCATGCTCAATTTGTGCGGACTGATCGATAAAGCCGATTCAGGTGACATCATCCTTAACGGTGTCAACATCAACCAATACAGTGACACGCAAAAGACTTTGCAAAGACGCGACACCATAGGCTTCATTTTCCAGAGCTTCAATCTGGTGCCGGTGATGACCGTAGCCGAAAATGTCGATTACCCCTTGTTTCTGACCGGGGTACCGGTTGCGGAAAGGCGTGAACGCGTCGCTGCCCAGTTAAAGGCTGTGGGCCTGCATGAGCATGCGCAGCACTTGCCCGACGCCCTGTCCGGCGGGCAGCGCCAGCGCGTGGCGATCGCCCGTGCCCTGATCAAACGCCCCAGCCTGGTAATAGCGGACGAACCGACTGCCAGCCTGGATTCGCGTACGGCAGACCAGGTACTTGACCTGATGCGCGAACGCGGACATGCCGAAGGTGTTGCCTTCATCATCGCCAGTCACGACAGCCGGCTGACCAGCCGCAGTGACCGCATCGTATCCATGCTGGACGGGAGACTGCAATGAAACTGAGCTGGTTAAAATTCGCCTTCTACAATACCCTGCGCAATCGCCGCCGCTCTGCCGTCACCGTGACAGTAGCAGCACTGGGTACTGCCGCCATCCTGCTCGCCGGTGGTTTTGCCTATTCAACCTATGAGGGCCTGGCACAGATATCGGCACGCAGTACCGGTCATCTGATCATAGGCAAACCCCAGCACTTCACCAGTGACCAGGACGTGCCCTTGCAATACGGTCTTGATGATGCTGCATCCCTGCAGGCGAAAATACTGGCTGATCCGGCTGTGCGCTATGTCTTGCCACGCATAGAATACAGCGGTTTGATCAGCAATGGCGACAAGTCCACCATCATGCTGGCAGTGGGAATAGATCCTGATGCCGAATTTTCTGTCAAGGGACCGACCCTGGACCTGAAAAAAGGCGAGCTGATCCAGACCGATTCGGCAGAAGCCGAAATCGTACTCGGTGAAGGTCTGGCACGCAGCCTCAAGGCACAGCCCGGCAGCACCCTGACACTGATGGCCAGCACCACCGATGGTGCGCTCAATGCCGTTGATGTCACCGTCAAGGGCATCGTATCGACAGGTGTGCCCGACCTTGATAAACGCCTCGTCTATTCCAACATCAAGACTGCGCAAAAACTTCTGAATACCAAGCGGGTATCAAGCCTGGGTGTGTTTTTGAATTCCATGGAAGCAACCATGCCGGCCCAGGCCAGGCTGGCCGGGGTTTTCCCTGAACTGACCGTACAGAACTGGCTGGAACAGGCTTTCTTTTACAAGTCGGTCAGGGATCTTTACAACCGCATCTTTGGTGCACTTGGCGCCATCATCAGTGTCATTGTTGTGTTTGTGGTCGCCAATGCCATGGCCATGGCCATCATCGAACGCACTCGTGAAATAGGCAGTCTGCGCGCCATGGGTACCTTGCCCGGGCAATTGATACGCAGCTTTTCTTTTGAAGGCATGTTTCTGGGTGGAGCAGGTGCAGCACTCGGCGCAGTATTGGCCATCAGTATTGCCTTGCTGCTGACGGTTTTTCCCGTGCAGATGCCGCCACCGCCTGGCCGTTCCAGCGGCTACCCGCTGCTGATCAGCATTGATGTTGCCATGTACGTGGTCACACTCGTAACGATGGTCGTGCTGTCCATGCTGTCATCTGCTTTCATCGCCCGTAAAACCCTGCGCCAGCCTATCGTTGACGCACTCGCCCATAACTAATAATAGCAGGTACACGACATGAAAATCATCTCCCCCTTGCTGCTCGTTGCCGCCACGATCGCCGCTATGCCGGTGCAGGCAGCCGACATCAGCGACATATTGAAAGCTGCTGATCAATACCGCATTGGTACAGAAAACATGCAGGTGGAAACCCGGATTACCACCTTTGCCAAAGATGGCAGCAAAGAAAAAGAACGCAGCTACATGGTGTTCAGCCAGATCAATCACCAGTCCCTGGTACTGATGCAGAGTCCGGCAGAAAAAGGGCAAAAGGTTTTGATGCTGGGCGATGATTTCTGGATGCTGCTGCCAGGCAGTCAACGACCATTGCGCATCACTCCCATGCAAAAACTGCTGGGCGATGCTTCTATCGGTGACATCGCCACCATGAGCTGGGCGCAAGACTATACCGGCAAGATAATCGGAGAAGAAAAATGCGGAGAGAGAGCATGCCTGCATCTGAGCCTGAACGCCGTACGCAAATCTGTTGCTTACCAGCGCATAGAGTTATGGTTGAGCAAGAACCACCATGAACCGGTCAAGGCAGATTTGTTCGTGCAATCAGAAAAACTGGCCAAGCAAGCCAGCTTTGTTCTCGACAAAAACGAGGTAGCCGAGATGGTCCTGCTTGATCAATTAAGCAGTCATAAAGAAACCCGCGTGCGTTATGTCAGTCGCAAGCAGAAAACCGTACCTGAACAATGGTTGAACCCCATGTTCCTGGCCAAGAACCCCAACCTGGAGTAATCATGTCTGCCTATCAAGGTTCTGCTCCCAACTTCCGTACTGCTACGCTCTCTATACTGGCGACCTGGTTGTTCAGTACCGGGGCAATGGCCAGCGATCTCGATTTCAGCGGTCAGGTCAGGGGCTTGCTCAACAGCTATGGCAGCAACAGCAGCAGTCCTATGGCATGGGCCACTCAATTGAATCCTGGCCTTAACAGCAGCAATAGCCAGCTGGCAGTAGCAGAGACTGAATTGCGCGCCAGTTTCAAGAGCATCAATGCCGTCGCCACCCTGCAAGCCCAGGCCAATGACGCCAGCCATACCCAGGCAACAGCCTGGCTCAATGAGCTGTATGGCAGTTTTGGCGATGGCGCCTGGCAACTCAGTGCAGGAAAAAAAACCATCGCCTGGGACGTCGGCTATGGTTTTCGGCCAAATGACGTCGTGGCGCAAGAAAAACGTCGCTCCCTGATCAGTAATACCGTCATCGGCAAACCTCTGGCCAGCCTTGATTATTTCACGGCAAAATCTTCATTGTCCCTGGTCTGGGTCAATCCAGTCCACGCAGCGACCAACAACGTGGCGGATGAACAGGCACTGGCAGCCAGACTATACCAGCACATAAACGGGGTTGATCTGCATGGGTTTGCACGTTATGGTCAAAGGAACGGTGCCAGCCTTGGTGCGGCCCTGTCCTGGGTAGCGACGGATGAAATGGAAGTACATGCTTCAGTACGCTATCAGAAGCACACCCCCGGCTTGCGCATGAATGATGACGCCAATCTGTTACAACGCAGCTCACCCTGGCAGGACAGCACGCAGGACAATGCAGTACAACTCATGCTTGGAGCAAATTACACAACCGAGTCACAACACAGCTTCTTCCTGGAAGCATGGTGGGACGGTACGGCATTGTCAGGCAAGGATTGGCAAAACTGGAACAGACGTAACCAGGATTTGCGCAACAGCCTGAACTATCTGCCACAGTTCCAGCGTGAAATCGGCTATAACCTGGCCTGGCAAAACCAGGCTCTGTCAGCGTCAGGCAATATCCGTCGCAAAAATGTTTTTGCTCGCTGGAGCTGGCAAGAAAATGGCTGGCAACCTTCGCTCGATGTGCTGTGGACTCCAGAAGATAATGGCCGCATCATCACTGCCGCCCTCGGCTGGCAAGGTGACAGAATCAGCATCAATGGCGGCCTGCGCCTGTATGGTGGCCCAAATAAGGCCATACTCGCCCTACTGCCTGACAGTAGAATGGCCTATGTATCAGCGACCTGGGCATTTTGAAGCATCGCAGCGCCACGGATTAGGCGATAATAGACCCCCTCGCTATTATTGTCTGATTGCAGAA
This sequence comes from Undibacterium paludis, assembly GCF_022568815.1. Taxonomy (GTDB): domain Bacteria; phylum Pseudomonadota; class Gammaproteobacteria; order Burkholderiales; family Burkholderiaceae_D; genus Undibacterium. Next base: position 62,923 of record NZ_JAKZHX010000004.1, read on the forward strand.
AGTGCTGTATGTCCAAATCCCATGTTGATGCCAACTACCGTTTCATTGCCGCCAACCAGGAAGTCAACACCCGCATCGCCCAAAGACATCAGTCACTGGCACTGTATGTGACCCTGGTGGTTAGTCTGCTGGCGGCCCTGGTTGCCTTGAAGCCGGGAGAAAGCAATAGTAAATTGCCCATAGAATGGCTGGTGCTGGGTTTCCCCGTCGCTTCCATCTGCCTGGCTTTCCTGAATTACAAGGCTGAACGTGCCATCACCAATCTGCGCCAGTTCCTGTCCGCCCTGGAAAGACTGGAAAACGCCCATTACCACTTGCCCAGCTACAACACTGACCCGCGCTGGGCCATCATGGCCAACAAGGCCAGGCGCTTCCAGGACTATGCAAGCGCTGTGCTGGTGATCGCCGCCAATGCCATAGGCCTGGGTGCCGTCATCCACATCTACCCGGAGCGTATAGCCGCCAATCAGTTCGTCATCTGGATCAGCGGCATTACTGCTTTAATATCACTGTTTGTCTTGCTGTTCATGCCAGCCTGGAGTTATCGTCCTGCCAGCGAACAGGAAAAACTCAATGATGAGTCAGCTCAGCCATAAGCAAAAAAACTGTGTCCCGAGAAAAACCAGGGACTGGCCCGCATCAGTCGGGCAAGCGTTGCAGTCATTCGGAATCGAGCCCATCCACCCGCACCGCATTGCGCCCCGATAGTTTTGCTTCATAGAGCATGGCATCGGCACGACGGAACCAGGATTCCCCGTCCTCGTCCTGGCGTCTTCTGGCAACACCGATGGATACGGTAATCGGGAAATCGCGCAGCAATACTGACTTTTCGACCAGGCTGCGCAATTCTTCCGCCAGGCGGGCAGCGGCAACACTGTCAACCCCTGTCGCAACGACAACAAATTCTTCACCGCCGTAACGAAAAAAATGATCCCCGCTGCGCAAACGCATGCGCATCAGGGAGCAGAAATTGATCAGTACCTGATCCCCGACCATATGACCAAACTGGTCGTTGACGTTTTTAAAATGATCAAGATCCAGTATCAGCAAGCAGGTGTCATGCATACCTGTCTCATGCGTGTTCATGGCATGAATCTGCCTGTCAAAGGCGCGGCGATTCCCGGCACCAGTCAAAAAATCTTTTTCAGCTTGCTGATTCAATTCCACATGCTGCAAATCAGTACGCTCGGAAAAAATGTATGAAAACAAATTGATCAGCATCAGCGTGACTACCAGGCTGGATAGATTAAACAAGGGCATGGCAGGTTGCAATATCCATAGCAGGCAAAGCAGGGATATGCTGTTGATGGCCAGAGCTTCTTTTGCCTTGAGTATAAAAAAAGCAGCAATCATGGTCGGGTAAGCCCAATACACGATGGACACCCCTTTGATATAAATGGCAGCGAGCATGCCCACAGAATAAAACACCGTCACGGCAATACCGGCTGCGCGCACCCGCCTGGTGTGCCAGACAAACAGGGTAATGCAAAGCATGCCAAAGACGATCATCAGGTCGACGGCAGCCAGTATCCAGTGGTGTTGCAGCAAACGAATAATGCCAAAGGGAAGTATGCTGGGTATGCTAAGGCCGCAAAGCATTAGCAAGACCACCTCTTCCTTTGAGCGTTTTGACAACATAAGGCTTCCAGTCAAGTCGGGCTGAGCGGCACTGCGGCTGGATTAGGCATTGTGCCAATTAACTTGCCTGCCCGCAGGATTACAGTTCCAGCCTACCTCATTCCCTGACAGGATGTCCAACAGAAAACCGTGATGTTTGCCTGATTGACACAACGGTCTTAACACTCTGTAACACTCAGGCTGCAGGCGCCTCATTCCATTTCAACTCTGGGTGCAGTCTCGCATACATCCAGAAATTGCCGGGTTTGCCACGCACCATGCGAAAAGCATGCAAATAGCCTTCTTGTCTGAATCCCGTCCTTTCCAGCACCTTGCGAGAACTGATGTTGCTCTCCAGTACAGTTGCCTGTATGCGGTTCAGGGCAAACTCATTGAAACCCCAATTGCACAGCACCTCACTTGTCACCTGTGCTATGCGCTGCCCCCAGTACTCGGGCGCCAGGTCATAAGCCAATTCGGCACTACGATTCAGGCCAGATATCGTATGAAAACCAACGGTACCGATCAACAGATCGTCGGTTTTCCTGACAATCGCCAGGCGTATCGGCGAATTGGGCTCATCTGAAAGATAACTGTCGAACTGTGGCAATAAATCATCAGCACCCGTCAAGTTCCAGCTGGTATGTTGTATTACATGTGGTTTGCTCAAGTAGGCATACCACTGTGGTATATCACTGTGCCGTATATTACGCAGGCCAAATTCTTTGTATTGGAAGTCAGGTAGGTTAGTAATTTGCATACATCAGAAAAAGCTTACGTTTGTCTGGCAAGCAGCTTGCGCACGACATCGTTGAAGACATCTACCATGTCAGGATCGAACTGGGTTTCGCGGTTGGCATTGATTTCTGAAATGGCACTGAGCAGGCTACGTCTGTAGCTGCGATCAGAACGTTCATTCGTCACCGAGCAAAAAGCATCGACAATAGCCAGCATACGAGCACCCGGATGTATCTGCTGTCCCGAAAGGCCATTTGGATAACCACTGCCATCAAAGCGCTCATGATGATCAAGCACCATGCGTGCCGCTTCATCCCATCCGCCAAAACGGAGCAAGAGCTGACTGCCAGTTATTACATGCTCCTGGACTATTTTCAACTCCTCTCTCGACAGGCCCGCTTCCTTATTGAAGATCGTATGCGGGATAAAAGCCATGCCAGCATCATGCATCAAAGATGCCGCCTCCAGTTGCCTGGCATTTGCCGGCAGGCCCAGTGCTTCGTTCAAGGCTTCGGTTAATTGTGCCGTCTGTTCACTGCGATTCTTTCGGTAAATGTTGAGACGGTCTATTTGTCGGGCAATTTTTTGCATCATTGCCAGGTCATCCGGCAATTCGAGCAGCACCCTGGGTATTTTGACATTACCGTCCCTGTTGTCAACCTTGCCGTCGAGCAAATCAATTGCGTCCTTGAATTGTTGTGGCTGAAGACCACCACTGCCAGTTTTTTGCAGCGCATCACAAAGCTCATACAACTGCCGGCGTCTGACATCGCTGGTGCATCCATGGGAAATCAGCTCATTAAGCAAATCCTCAATTTCATCAATAGCCAACAACAGAAATTCGCCGAGTTCGCGGAAATAGATATCTTGTTCTGCCCTCACCCTGGCAACGATTTCTTCAAGCCTGTGCAACAACTCAACAAAGGGAATCAAGCCCACCATCTGACAATTGCCCTTGAGAGAATGCATGGCACGGAACAAGCGGTGCAGATAAGAAGCTCCGCCCTGGTGATTAAGTTCCTTGATGCAGGCCTCTGCTTCTTCGCAAGCTTCGCGCGTGCAATCGACAAAGTCATCTATCACACTACGCTCCATGGCCAGAAATTCAGGACAAGTCAAACTATCAACACTGGCGATTGTATTCATCTTGGACCTTCCTGATTGTCGCTGATCAACATTATTGGAAATTATAGTCCAAAGCGACCTCCCTTTAAGGCAAGCAAAAATTAATCCGAAAACTAGTTTATCTATAGACTTGATCGCACTGTTCTTTGACAATGCATTTTCAATATGACGATTGTCATATTTTTCATATTAGTTAAAAATCAAATAGTCAGAGTGACAAATAAATTACCATAACGTGAAGGGTCCTGACAACCTCCAATTTCAAATTGAATTACTCAGCAAACACCTTGTTCACCGGAGTCAGCGATTGAGGCAAAAAATAAAGTAAATGTCAGAAGAGAAAAACCCTGCGATCTTTGCAGATTGCAGGGTTTTTCATTACCACGGGAAACTACCCGACTTCACTCAGCAAACACCTTGCTTGCAGGCGTGATAGTGACAGCATCCGTTTTAATATTCAGTTTGCGCTTGCCTATGACCTGGTCTTCGTCCAGCAATTCCTTCGGTTTGTCGGAATTGTACTTGATCGGTGACTCAGCATCTGCCACCAGCTTTGCCTTCAGATCGGCAGCATCTTTGGCGATGACGACGACGGACAGGTTTTCTGCCGACAAGTGCTTTTTGATGGCAGTATTGACATCTTCCAGTGTCAGCTTGCTCAGGTTGTCACGCATCATCTTGGTGAATTCAGGTGTGTGATGCCATTGCGCATCCAGGGCATAGCCAAGCTGCTGATCTTGTGTCGCCGTCATCATGAAGACATTCTTCATCAGATAGGCACGGGTGATCTCGAACTCTTCCTTGCTCAGACCCTTGTTGACCATTCGGTCGAACTCAGTCAGTGCAACACGCATGGCCATCTGGGCATTTTCCGGCGCGACCGGGCGTATCCAGATTTCAAACAGTTGTGACTGACGCGCCCTGTTGGCAGTTGGGAAGAACTGGAACATGCCGCCAGGGAAAGCTTCGATATACGCATAGTCGCCGTAATTCATGCCACGTACTTCGCGTATGCGCTGGTACAGGTGGGAAGAGCTGGCACGATGTTCGCCAAGCCAGGTCTTGGCCAGCCACAAGGCAGCAAAGTCTGGATGAGCACGTGTCACCGTGATGGGCTGTCCCAGAGAGATAGCGGTTGCTCGCGTATTCTTCTCTATGATCTCCACTTCCAGCCCCTTGCTGACTTTACCCACAGGTGCGGCAATGCGTGCAATACCCGCGCCTTCTGGCAATTTCGCCAGGGCTTGCTGCAAGGAAGCCTGCATGGTTTCAGTCACGTCACCAGAGATACCAACCTTCAATGCACCCCTGGTATACGCCTGTTTCCAGAACTGTTTGACATCATCCAACGTAATCGCATCCAAGCCTTTGATCGTACCCAATACAGGGTGGGCATAGGGGGACGCAGCAAACACATTGGTTTGCAGGCGTTCTTTGGCGAGTTCTTCTTCGTTATTGTCCTTCAGGTCCAGTGTCAGTGCATTTTTTTGTGCATCCTTGAGACGGCGGAAATCTTCTTCACGGAAGCCTGGTTCCAGTAACTGCGGCAAGGCGATATTGATCAGCTCATCCCATTTGTCTTTGTGTATGGAACCGCTGAAGGTGGTCATTTCCTTGTCGGTCTGGCTACCGAAGCTGGCCGCCAGCGGGAACAGTGCTTTCTTGATTTCATCTATCTTGCGTTCTTTGGAGCCGGCCGCATCGACCATGGCTGCGGTCAGGGCTGCCAGACCTTCCTTGCCTGCCGGGTCATTGGCGGAACCGGCATTGAACACCAGTTTGAAACGTATCTGAGGCAAGGCTGATTTTTGTACCAGCATGTCGAGCTTGCTGTCTGTGTTCTTGTCAGCAAAGCTGGCCAGCTTGGGCAACTGCGCCACTTCGGCAGGCAGCGCTGAGTTAGACAACGTAGTGACGATCATGCTATCGTCAGTCAGGTACTTCTTCGCCGCGGCCTGCAAGTCAGCTGGCGTCAGGCTATCGATAAGCTGATAAAACTGGTTCATCGTCGCGTAAGAACGCTTGTAATGAACAAAGCGTACCAGGGTAGAAGCGATTTGCTCGGTATTATCCAGTGAGCGTATGACACCGTATTTGAGCGCTGACTTGGCGTCAGCCACCTCCTTGTCAGACAATGGTTTGGCGGTAATGCTGGCAACGGTCTTCATGATCGCGTCACGTACATACACCACATCTTCCGGCTTCTTGACACGCGCACCTATGGTCGCCAGACCAGGATCGACATTGTCTGGCGTATAGTCAAATAACTGATCGACTTTTTGCTCATCCTGCTGCAAACGCTTGTTCAGGGCAGAGGTGGAACCGAAAGACAGGTTCAGCAGCAGACGCAGGGCTGCATGTTCCTTGTTCACTTCAGAAAAAGCTGGTGCATGGAAGGCCACGGTCACATACGGCAAGGTAGGGCTAGGCCATGGTACGTGTTTGTAGATTGCGCCTGTCGCCGGTGGTTCTGCCGGAACAGCAGGTTGCACCTTGCCGCGCTGCCATTTACCCCAGTACTTCTCGACCAAGGCGATGGCCTTTTGTGGTTCTACATCACCGGCGATGATGACAGTGGTGCGCTCCGGGCGATACCAGCGGTCAAAGAACACCTTGGAATAGGCATATTGATTGGGCATGTCCTCAATATCCTTGAGAAAGCCCATGGTCGTGTGTTTGTAGGTATGCTTTTGGTAAGCCGCATCGCGCATGACTTCAAACAGCTTGCTGATGGGGTTGGCGCTATTTTTATTGTATTCACCCAGTACTGCACGCGATTCTGTCTTGAAATCGGCTTCGCTATACGACAAGTTCTGGAAACGGTCTGCTTCTATACGCAGCATGGTTTCCAGGTCTTCCTTGGAGAAGGTTGTATGGTAATTGGTCAGGTCATCGCTGGTATAGGCATTTTGTCTTGCGCCAGTGGCCGTCAATATATCCTTGTACTTGTCTGCCGGAATTTCTTTGGTGCCACGGAACATCATATGCTCAAAGAAATGGGCAAAGCCGGATTTACCCTCTTCTATTTCATTGCGTGAGCCGGTCTGTACTGGAATATGCAGCGAGATGATATTAGGCAAGCCCGTAGGCACGATGATGATTTTCAGGCCATTTTGCAGCAGCTTTTCCGTCGCGTGGAAGGGCAACAGGTCTGCTGTTTTTTGCCCTGGTTTAACCACTTTAGCAGCCGTTGTTGCCGGGGTGGCTTTATCCTGTGCGTGGACAGAAAGAGCCGGGAGAAAGGCAGATGCCAGCGCCAAAGCCAGCGTGCTGCGTACAAAGGTTTTCATGGTTGCACCACCTGTAGTCATATTATTTTAAGGAAACCTGGATCAGATTTTACGAAACTATCTTCTGAACAACATCTGAAGATAGCTCAAAAAGCAGCAATATGACTACTGTTTGGAGAACAAGTTCAAGGAACCACTGATTATGCTACTGCGCGACACGATTTTGAACCTGCTGTTTTTGCAAATTCGTCGTCGTACCGGAGTACGACTGCGCTTCTGGGTTTTCAATGCGTCAAACTAGCACCGTTCGCTACGCTTAATCAGCGATTCCTAAAAAACCATAGTTCACTGGCGATGGAGACAAAAAAGCCCTGATGCTTTTTATGCATCAGGGCTTTCCTTGGTCCAAACTCACTTACTTTTTGCGCTGCGGCGGCAAGTCTGTACAGACGCCTTTATACACCTCAGCCGCCATGCCTATCGATTCACCGAGGGTAGGATGTGGATGGATGGTCTTGCCGATATCCACTGCATCAGCACCCATCTCGATGGCCAGGGCGATTTCACCTATCATGTCACCGGCATGTGTGCCGACGATGCCACCACCGACGATGCGCTTGGTCTCGGCATCGAACAGCAACTTGGTGAAGCCTTCGTCACGGCCATTGGCTACCGCACGACCAGACGCTGCCCATGGGAAATGACCTTTTTCAAGCTTGACGCCTTTGGCCTTGGCTTCATCTTCTGTCATACCTACCCATGCAACTTCAGGGTCGGTATAGGCAACCGATGGAATGACGCTGGCATCAAAGTAGGCTTTTTCACCAGCCGCTGCTTCTGCTGCCACATGGGCTTCATGTACGGCCTTGTGTGCCAGCATGGGTTGGCCAACCAGGTCACCAATCGCAAAGATATGCGGCACATTGGTGCGCATCTGCTTGTCGACATTGATGAAGCCACGGTCAGTCACGGCCACGCCCGCCTTGTCGGCAGCAATTTTCTTACCGTTAGGGCTGCGGCCCACTGCCACCAATACCAGGTCATACACTTGCGGTGCGGGTGCAGTTGCGCCAGCTTCGGCGGCTTCGAACGTGACCTTGATGCCCTCAGGCAGGGCTTCAACAGCAACCGTTTTGGTTTTCAACATGATGTTGTCAAAACGTTTTTCATTGAATTTTTGCCAGACCTTGACCATATCGCGGTCAGCCCCCTGCATGAGGCCGTCCATCATTTCAACGACATCGATGCGTGAACCCAGGGTGGAGTACACGGTTGCCATTTCGAGGCCGATGATACCGCCACCAATGACCAGCATGCGTTTTGGTATCTGGCGCAATTCCAGCGCACCTGTACTATCGACAATGCGTGGGTCAGCCGGTACGAAAGGCAGGTTCACGACAGAAGAACCAGCGGCAATAATCGCCTGCTTGAACTGCACTGTCTTTTTACTGCCGTCAGCCGCAGTAACTTCAATGTGATTAGGACTGAGGAACTGACCTACACCCTGCACTACATTGACCTTGCGGGCTTTTGCCATGCCATTCAGGCCAGTCGTCATTTTCTTGATGACGCTTTCCTTGTAGCCACGCAGTTTATCGATATCGATTTCTGGCTTGGCAAATGTCACGCCATGCGCTGCCATGGACGCAGTTTCATCAATCACGGCGGCCACGTGCAGCAGCGCCTTGGATGGAATACAGCCAACATTGAGGCAGACACCACCCAGCGTGGAATAACGCTCAACCAATACCGTATTCATGCCCAGATCGGCAGAACGGAAGGCGGCAGAATAACCACCAGGGCCAGCACCCAATACCATCATGTCGCATTCGACATCGACCTTGCCGGTGTAACCGGAGGCAATCGGCGCAGGGACGACTGGAGCAGCAGGTGCAGCAGCTACTGGAGCAGCAGCAACAGGAGCAGACGCTGCCTGGCCTGCGGCTTCAACCAGTAACAACAAGCTACCTTCTGCAACCTTGTCACCGACCTTGACCTTGAGTTCCTTGACGACACCAGCATGGCTGGATGGAATTTCCATACTGGCTTTGTCAGATTCTACGGTGATCAACGACTGGTCTACCTTGATGCTGTCGCCGACCTTGACCATGACTTCGATGACTTCAACTTCCTTGAAGTCGCCAATATCAGGTACCTTGACTTCGACGATGCCGGCAGGTGCTGCAACCACAGGAGCGGGCGCAGCGGCAGCAGGAGCCAGTGCTGGAGCAGTCGCAACTGCGGGAGCGGCCTGAGCCACAGGCGCTGCACTTGCCGCAGCCCCCTCCGCTTCTATCACCAGTAACAAACTGCCTTCAGCAATCTTGTCACCAAGTTTGACTTTCAATTCCTTGATGACGCCGGCGTGGCTGGAAGGAATTTCCATACTGGCCTTGTCGGATTCCACTGTCACCAGCGATTGATCGACCTTGATGGTGTCACCCACCTTGACCAGCAATTCTATGACTTCAACTTCCTTGAAATCACCGATATCGGGTACTTTGACTTCGATAGTGCTCATCGTCTGGTCTCCGTTCACAGCAAGGTTTTACGCAAATCAGCCAGGACATCGGCCAGATAAGCAGTGAACTTGGCAGCCATGGCACCGTCAATGACGCGGTGGTCATACGACAGCGACAGCGGCAACATCAAACGTGGCTGGAATTGCTTGCCATCCCAGACCGGTTTGATGCTGGACTTGGACAAGCCAAGGATCGCCACTTCAGGCGCATTGATGATAGGCGTAAATGCCGTGCCACCGATACCACCGAGTGAAGATATGGTGAAGGTCGCGCCCTGCATGTCAGCAGGTTTCAGCTTACCTTCGCGTGCCTGGGCAGACAACTCACCCATTTCAACCGCGATTTGCGACAAGGTTTTTTGATCTGCATTTTTGATCACAGGTACCACCAGGCCATTTGGTGTATCAGCTGCAAAACCAATGTTGTAATACTGCTTCAGGATCAGGTTTTCACCAGTCGCATCAAGCGAAGAATTAAATGCCGGGAATTTTTTCAATGCCGCAACGCTGGCCTTGATCACAAAGGCCAGCATGGTCAGCTTGACGCCGGACTTGACCAGTGCCTCGTTAGAGGATTTGCGGAACTCTTCCAGGTCGCCAATATCGGCCTCATCAAACTGCGTCACATGCGGGATCATGACCCAGTTGCGGTGCAGGTTAGGGCCGCTGAGTTTTTTGATGCGTGACAAAGGTGAAGTCGTGGTCGCGCCAAACTTGCTGAAGTCCAGCGATGGCCAAGGCAATACATCGAGACCGACGCCACTGCCATTTTTGGCAACTGGCGCAGCCACTGCGGCAACAGCAGTACTGCCCGCCATGATGCCCTTGACGAAGTTTTGCACGTCTTCTTGTGTGATGCGGCCTTTTTGACCGGAACCGGCAACGCGGCTCAAGTCAACACCGAGTTCACGCGCAAACTTGCGTATCGACGGTGAGGCATGGGCCTTGCCTGCGCTGGCTGTTGCGACGGGAGCAACCGGTGCCGGTGCAGCAGCCGCGGCGACTGGAGCAGATGCAGGGGCTGCTGGCGCAGGTGTTACAGCTACAGGCGCTGGAGCAGCAGCTGTGGCTACCGGAGCCGCCGCTGGCGCTGCACTTGCTGCAGCTGCAGCTGCAGCATCAACCACGACCAGCAAAGAACCTTCAGCAACCTTGTCGCCGACTTTGACTTTAATTTCTGTGACCACACCGGCATGGCTGGATGGTATTTCCATGCTGGCTTTATCCGATTCTACGGTGATCAGTGACTGATCCACCTTGATGGTGTCGCCGACTTTTACCATCAGCTCAATGACTTCAACTTCCTTGAAATCACCAATATCCGGTACTTTGACTTCTACGCTACTCATAGTTTTCTCCATAGTCGCCCTGCTATCTTGCAGGGCGGTTGGGGTAAAGACAAGGTTTCATTCAACCGTCTTCACACTTATCCTGCCCTACAAAAAGGACAGGAAATGTTAGTGGGTGTCAGACGTAAAATTACACAGTAACCGGATTAGGCTTATCTGCATCGATACCGTACTTGGCAATCGCCTGCGCCACCACGGATGCAGACAATGCACCTTCATCCGCCAGTGTTTTCAATGCAGCGATAACGACGAAGTAGCGGTTGACCTCAAAGAACTCACGCAATTTGGCACGTGAATCAGAGCGACCAAAACCATCCGTACCCAGGACTTTGTAGCTACGGTCTTTTGGTATGAAGGCACGTACCTGTTCAGCAAAGGTACGCATATAGTCTGTCGATACAACGATAGGACCAGTTGTGTCTTTCAGGCATTGGGCGATGTATGGTACGCGTGGTTCTGCGGTCGGGTGCAACATGTTCCAGCGTTCGACATCCTGGCCATCACGCGCGAGCAAAGTGAAGGATGGTGCAGACCAGACGTCGGCAGCAATACCCCAGTCATTTTGCAGCAGATCAGCAGCAGCAATCACTTCACGCAGGATGGTGCCTGAGCCCATCAGTTGCACGCGGTGCTTGGTGGTCTGCTCTGATTTTTGCAACTGGTACAGACCTTTGATGATGCCCTCTTCCTGTCCAGCTTTCAAACCTGGATGGCTATAGTTTTCATTCATCAGGGTGATGTAGTAGAACACGTCTTCCTGGTCGGTCACCATGCGGCGCAGGCCATCATGCATGATGACGGCGACTTCATGTGCAAAGGTAGGATCGTAAGGTACGCAGTTAGGGATGGTCGATGCCAGTACGTGGCTGTGACCATCTTCATGCTGCAAGCCTTCGCCATTGAGTGTCGTACGGCCAGCCGTGCCACCGAGCAGGAAGCCGCGGGCGCGCATGTCACCAGCCGCCCAGGCCAGGTCGCCTATGCGTTGCAGACCGAACATGGAGTAGTAAGTGTAGAACGGGATCATGACGCGGTTATTGGTCGAGTACGAAGTCGCCGCAGCGATCCATGAACTCATGCCACCGGCTTCATTGATACCTTCCTGCAAAATCTGACCAGCCTTGTCTTCACGATAGTACATGACCTGGTCTTTATCGACAGGCTCATACAACTGACCAACCTGGCTGAAAATACCGATCTGACGGAACAGGCCTTCCATACCAAAGGTACGGGATTCATCGACCATGATAGGGACTACGCGCGGGCCTATGCTGGCATCACGCAACAAAGCAGTCAGGATACGCACATAAGCAGCAGTCGTAGAGATTTCACGACCTTCGGCAGTGGGCTCCAGCATGGCCTGGAAGGCAGTCAATTCTGGCACGACCAGTGCTTCATCGGCCTTTTGACGGCGTTGTGGCAAATAACCGCCAAGCGCCTTGCGACGCTCTTGCAGGTATTGCATTTCTGGCGTGTCATCAGCCGGTTTGAAGAAAGGAATAGCTGGCAGTTGCTCATCAGAGATGGGCAACTGGAAGCGGTCGCGCAAAGCCTTGATGGCTTCGTCGTCGAGCTTTTTGGTGTTGTGTGCCGTATTGCGTGCTTCGCCGGATTTGCCAAAGCCAAAGCCCTTGACGCTCTTGGCCAGGATAACGGTAGGCTGGCCCTTGTTTTCCTGGGCGACCTTGAATGCTGCGTAAATCTTGTGTGGGTCATGACCGCCACGGGTCAGACGCCAGATATCATCATCCGACATCTTGCTGACCATTTCCAGCAATTTAGGATGTTTGCCAAAGAAGTTGGCGCGTACATAGGCACCGTCCTTGGCTTTGTAGTTCTGATATTCACCATCGACGGTTTCCATCATCACTTTTTGCAGGATGCCGTCTTTGTCTTTGGCCAGCAATTCATCCCAGCCGCTGCCCCAGATGACCTTGACGACGTTCCAGCCAGCGCCACGGAAATCAGATTCCAGTTCCTGGATGATCTTGCCATTGCCACGTACCGGGCCATCCAGACGTTGCAGGTTACAGTTGACGACAATGACCAGGTTGTCGAGCTGCTCGCGACCAGCCATGCCGATCGCACCCATGGATTCTGGTTCGTCCATCTCACCATCACCGCAGAATGCCCAGACCTTGCGTTTTTCTGTGTCGGCAATACCGCGTGCATGCAGGTATTTCAAAAAGCGCGCCTGGTAAATCGCCATCAGCGGGCCCAGGCCCATGGAGACAGTAGGGAATTGCCAGAAATCAGGCATCAGTTTTGGATGCGGATAAGACGACAGGCCCTTGCCATCGACTTCGCGACGGAAATGCAGCAACTGGTCTTCAGTCAGGCGGCCTTCGAGGAAGGCGCGTGCATAGATACCGGGGGAAGAATGGCCTTGTATGTACAACAGATCGCCACCGTGATCTTCCGTCGGCGCATGCCAGAAATGGTTGAAGCCTATGCCCAGCATATTCGCCAGCGAGGCAAAGCTGGACAGGTGACCGCCAAGATCACCGTCAAGACGGTTAGCCTTGACCACCATGGCCATGGCGTTCCAGCGCATATAAGAGCGCAGGCGCTCTTCAATTTCCAGGTTACCCGGGCAATGCTCGCCCTGGTCCGCCGGAATGGTATTCACATAGGCGGTATTGCTGGAAAAAGGAATATGGGCACCACGACGACGCGCCAGGTCAACCATGCGCTCCATCAGGTAATGAGCCCGTTCTGGCCCTTCGTTCTCTATGACGGCTTCGAGCGCATCCAGCCACTCGTTCGTTTCAACTACATCTGGATCATTGGCGGCCTGGGCCAGCACCTGGTCAATCTGGGGTGACATAGAGTGGGTCTCCTGTTGGTGCGCGTTTGGGTGAAACGCGCGTGGGCGAATCGACAAATTACGGCTAGTTTTTCGTTATCGCAAGCATTTTAACAGGACTTTTTATTTTTTCAAATAGCGATATATGTTTTCATATTGTGAAATTTAAGCTGCAACGCAGCATTTTTTAAACTGCACGAAAACCTTTATATCGCCAGATTATGGCTAACTTATTCCCTATCTCTCACCAAGGAAAAATAAAAAACCACTCTCCTAGGCATAGGCAAGAGCGGTTTTTAAGTGCGCCACTGACGTGCGCGTGTTCTATATACCTTCCATGATCTTGATACAACGGCTCCAACAGCCAGCAGCAATATGAAAGATCTATCAAATACTTGTTTGCAGTTACGGAAAAGTGCTGCAAATCACACAAAAGAAAAAATTTTCCTTATAAAAATCAACAAATGAAATTTTTATTCTTAAGAAAATAACGACCTATCTGATCGGAAACGCTTATCGCAATATAACCTCTACGCAAGGTTTTACAAAAAATTCCAGCGCGAACATAAAAAATGTTGGATCGTACGTCTAATGTTGAATGTTTAATAGACTAAATAACCGTGATAACATTACGTACAAGAAAACCACATTCTGTTCGTTTGCTAGCTGAATTGACCCTATCAGTTTGATCCACCTTCCACTTCCTGGCGAAGGCTGCCACCCGGTCATACGACCCCTCAAATCCCAATTCTTTCAGATCCAAGTGAAGCTGCTTTAGACTGCGCCGCTGCTTACGATTTTTACTCGCTTCGGTTTTAAGCCAGCTTGAAAGCTGCAATGCATATTTATCGATGGCACTGGCTGTTTGTCGCTCTGCATAGGCTGGCTCTGTGACTTCAGAGCGCAGATAGCGTCGAACTGTGTTGCGAGAGATGCCCAATCGTCTGGCGATCTCCCGTAATGGAATCTGGTCACGAATGTGCCAGCGTCGAATAATACCTAGTAATGCCACGTCAATCACTCCTGCTCCCTACTCATCAAGATAAGTAGGATTGTGTGCTAAACGTGGGTCAAATTTAGATGCAATTTATCCAGCAAAGTGGGTCAATTTTCAGTGCAAATCAACAGATCTCCGCCAATTACATCAATCACAGCACAGACACACGGTTAAAACGGATAAATTTCTATATTCATATAGCGATATATAATTCCATATTGTGGGATTTAAGCTGCGGCGCAGCATTTTCATATCGCTCCATCATGTCAGAACAGTCATCTAATCCATTGACTATGCATTGATTCTGCTTACCACCTTACTGCGCATGAGCCTCATCACGTCCGCGCAGTAAGTTCAGATTAAGTCCGCATTAAATCAACAGTCATATCGCAAGCAGTTTCTTAAAGGCAGGTACGCACAGGTACCTGCCTATACAGACAATTGCGGACTATTACTGGTTATTTGGTATTGAACGCCATAAAGCTGCCATAACCGCTGGTGCCTTTGTTCACATAAAGAATGCCATTTTTAGACAGGGCCAGATCCCCGCCTCGTGGATAAGACCACACCGTCTGATGATTACTCAAATCGACAGCAAATACAAAACTAAAAGAACCAACCAGTAAAACATTGTTGGTAACAATCATGTTTTGCAGATAGCCATTGGCACCAATCGGCTTTTGGTCATAGTAAACGCCATCCGGAAATTTCCACTGCCACAGCAAAGCCCCGGTGCTGAGAGAGCGGGCATCAACGCTATATCCATTGAGGATGTACAGGGTGGAACCAGCACAAACAGGATTACTATAAAACGTATCTTTGACGGTCCATTTAATTTTTTGCGAAGCCAGATCAAAGTTCACCAGACTCAATCCATTACTTGCAATCAATAAATTCCCGCCGTCACACAAGGTTGGCTCCACCCTGGTCATTGAAGCCTGGATATCAGGTGCGGCGATCAGCGTCGTCTGCTTGCCGGTTTGACGATTAATCATCGCCAATCCGCCTGGCCCGATAGTATTCCCCTTGGGGACAAACATATAGACGTAACTGGTGTCTACTGCTGGCGACCAGAGTGCATCCGTATTAACGGATGCAAAACTCCAGTTGCTGCTCAGTGTATCCGCCGACGAACTGGACAAGAACTGACTCTGTGCTCCATCCCGGCTGAAAACAGTTTGCCCATCGACCACTGGCGCATAAAAATAGCTGCTTGTTGTGATGACGTTCGTTTTACCCAATCTATTGCCATTGGATTGATCCAGCATCCACAAACCCGAGCTTTGCATGCCGCCCGTACTCATGAAATAGACTTTGCCGTTTTGCGCGGCAGGTGGGTTTATCCAGCCATCAGCAACCGGAAACGTCCATTTGACCTTACCATCAGATTCATTAACAGCGAATACCGCACCACCATTTCCGCCATTTGCTGCCTGTGCCGAGAAATAGACTGTGTCACCCTGCGTACTGATCAGCCCCTGCGCCATGTATTTGCTGTCGATCTCAAACAGGAATCGCGGTGAAAAGGCATTCACATTCAGCGTGACCGGCACGTAACCTGTATGTGCCACATTGCCCTGGTAGCCATTCCAGTCGGTCGCGCCCGGCGTAGGTGACAGTGTGCTGCTATTCGTTTTTACTTCCAGATTGTAGGGTATTTTCCAGGGGTTGATTTGATAGGGGAAATCACATGAATTAATATTCCCTCCGCACAGGCGTACTTCCAGCGCCCCCACATATTTGCCCACTGGCGGTTTTGAAGTCATCCTTACAGTGGTGCGTATGGTATTTTTATCGACCCTGGTCACTGAATTACCATTGGTCAGCAAACCGGCAGGATCGATGACACTGACACCAACACGATTGATGAAATCAATGCCTGCTTCACTTCTGATTTCAAGCTCAAATGACTTTTCTTCGGCAGGAACAAAGGATGCGGTGATCTCCGCTGGGCTGATCGTAATACTTGGCGCTCTTACTTCAAAGCTGTATGGCAGCTTCCAGGGCGAGCCTTCATGCGGCTGCGCACAACTATAGGGACTGTCCTTGCATAATCTCACTTCCAGTATGCCGCTATATCTGCCCGGCTTGAGGCTTCTAGTCGTGACACTTGCCTGGTAATTGTATTTATCAACAGCCTTAATCCTGATGTCGTCAGTAATGACACCTGTTGTGTCGATGATCGCGACATTCACCACATCCGGGAAATTGCGGTTCGCGCGTATATCAAGCGACAAGGTTTTATTTTCATAAGGCAGAATAGTCGCCGTCAGACTGGATGGCGTAAAGCTCAAGCCACCATCGTTGGATACTACCGGTAACGTGTCAGCTGGATTGCCTGAATTGGTGGTCGATGTACCTGTATTTGTGCCCGTATTAGTACTTGTATTCGTACTTGGTCCGGCACCGCCACCCGAACCGCCGCCACAGCCTGTCAAAAGCAAAGACAGCAACAGAAAGGAGGTGAGTTTTTTGATGTTTTTCATAAAGATTGAGAAAATTTACCGCATGTGAAAGCAAATGAAATCATGTGGTTTACTAGTCGTTGAAGCGCAAGAAATCTGCGGGAAAATCCCGCTTCGCCAATCAGGACAGATCCGTCCCTTGCATTACCCACCAATGCACAATCAATGCAGGATCAATTTCCCGGTCAGTTTCTTGCTGCCAGAAGCATCTGCCAGCAATACCAGCAGGCGATCAATATTCGGGTGCTTGCCCGGGAAAGCCCTGGCATCTGTCGTATGTTCAGCATACAACTGCAGGCCCTTTGCAGCGGCTGCGGTATTGATTTCGGCAAATTCCTGCAACAGGGCATGATAGACGCGCACGGTACCAGCAGAGCCCGGCTTGTTATCTATTTGTGCGACCAGTGTTGCGCCATCAAATAATTGAATGGCAGCCAGGTGATCAATGGCAGGCATGGTGGACAGAATTTCGCTAAATTGCATGGATGTTTCCCTAAAAGTCATGTGATGCGCATGAAAATTTTCCGCGCAGTCGCCAACAGTCGCGTTAAAAAGATTGCATTCTACGGGTTGGGCCGTTTTTTAGCCAACGGCATTGTCTGAAAACAAGCATAAAGTCAGACAAAAATTGTTCACCGTCAAACTCATCATTGACGGCGGGTACGACGATAAAAAAAGAGCGATGATTTCTCATCGCTCTTTATCGCTTCATCAGCGCAATCCAGCCGGGCTGGATTGTGAACCTATTTGATTAGGTGTTATTTGAATTGGTATTTCAGGCCAACTTTGAAGTAGCGGCCAATTGCGCCGCTGCCGTCCATTGGGTTGTAACCCATGGAGCCGTAAGTCAGAGGATCCAGCGGTGCAACCTTGTCAAACAGGTTGGCGATGGAGCCAAAGATTTCCAGGTTCTTCATGGCTTTGTAGCGGAAAGATACATCCAGTGTCGTGAAGGATGCCAGTGTGCAGCCTGCTGGCGCTTCAGTGCCGTCAGCAAACTTGTTGGCGCATGGCTGGCCTTCTTCTGGGATGTTCTTCATGGAGCCGCGATAGCTGACAACGCCAGTCACATTCCATGGACCACGGTCCCAACCCAGTACAAAGTTGACTTTGTCTTTTGGTGTACCTGCGCAATTGGATGTGTCGCAGTTACCGTGTGTGCCTGCATATTGATGCTGAATGGCGCCATCAACGCGCAACCAGGAGATGACATGTGTCCAGTTGACGTCAGCTGTCAGCTTGCCGTACTCACCCAGGTTGAAACGCTGCTTGGCGTTCAGATCCACACCCTTGACTTCGGTGTAGCTGGAGTTGGCATAAGGTGCTGGACCGCCAATCAATGTGCCGGAATTTGGCAGGATCGCGCCATTGACAGTCAGGTTGTTGTCCTGACGCAGTACGCCAGGCAAGGACGCGGCTGTCTGGAAGGACATGGAGTTGATTTCGTTGTTGCGACGAATCAACCAGCCATCAACTGCAAAACTTGTATCTGGCAGTGGATCCCACACCATACCCAGGGTGTAGCCTTTGGATTTTTCTGGTTGCAGGTTAGGATTGCCAACTTTGGCGCCTGTGAAGGTGGTGTTGCAGTCAGAAGCTTGCGCACCTGGCAGTGGTGTGCCGTTAGGGCAGCGAACCGGATCGCGTACTGCTGCTGTACCTGCACTGAAGCTTTCTGTACCGGATTCAGGTGCGCTTGGTGCACGGAAACCTTCAGAGTAGGTACCGCGCAAGGCGAATGTTTTCACCGGTGTCCACTTGGCGCCGACTTTTGGTGTCACGGAAGAGAAGTGGGAGTATTTGTCGTAACGCAGGGCGCCAGACAATTCCACTGTCTTGACGACTGGTGCCAGCAATTCTGCATAAATCGCAGAAACAGATTCGTCACCCTTGGCAGCGACATAGCTGCTGTTGATGGAACCGTCTTTGCTGCCATCCAGGGAAGGCATGTCGTAAGATTCTTTACGATATTCAGCACCTACCGCCAGACCCATCATACCGCCAGGCAAAGCCATCAATTCACGGGATGCCTTGAAGTCGATGATGTCCATTTTTGTCGGTGCATCCAGAGTCGCAGTCTTGACCATGGCTGCATACAGGGCAGGATTGTTCTTGCTGGCCTGTGTGCCGATATAGTACGGGAAGTAAGGGCTCTTAGGATCGCCCAAGGCTGCCTTCAACACGTTCATGTTGATCATGTTGGTGTAGTCGAGGTGCAGCTTGGATTCGGAATGCAGAATAGCCGTGTCGAAATCCCAACCTGCCATCGTGCCTTTCAGGCCAACGACAGCACGGTAGAAGGAATTGTCAGCAATACGGCGGTTGGCGCCAACGTCGAACATGGAGTAACGCAGACGGACATCGGCACCGTATGGGTTTTGCGGATGCGATGCAGACATCAAAATGGTATTGCCATAATTGATGTTGCCGCTGAGGTTGCTCGGAGAGGACGGGAAGAATACGTTCGCCGAAGTGGATGGTGGCGTTACTGTGAACGCTGCCTTGCGCTGGGAATAACCGAATTCAGCATAGGCTTGCAGATCATCATTGATCTGCCATGTGCCACGTGAGAACAGGTTCACACCATCAATTTGTGGCAGCATGGTGCGGAACTGGTCAGCATACCAGAGGCAGCCGCCACCTGGGTCCTGCACTTTGGTTGCCGACAGGGTCGAGCAGCCTGGCAGGGATACATAATTCAGTGTCTTAGGATCGCGCAGGGAGCCGGCCGGATTAGGCTGGGCGCTGTTGTTGCCGGCGATATAGCCGGATGTGAAAGACCCTACCGTCACCATAGGGTAACCCCAGGGGCGCCAGTCGCCAGTACCGATCCAGTCACGGTCATGACGCTCGGAATTCATCAACTCATTGGATTTGTACGCTTCAGCGTTGATGATGATGTTGTACTTGTCTTTTTCCAGGTTACCAAAACCTGCAGTGATGGAGGCTTTGGCCTGGTTGGCATCACGGGAACCGGATGTGCCGGCAGACGCGCTGACAGTCACGCCTTCATAGTTCTTTTTCAGGATGATGTTGACCACACCGGCGATCGCGTCTGCACCATAGATGGAAGATGCACCATCTTTCAGGATTTCGATACGCTCAACCACTTCCATAGGAACGGTGGAGATGTCTGTGAAAGCTTTTTGACCATCATCAGCACGACCGAACTGCGCCATGCGGCGGCCATTCAGCAATACCAGTGTCGACGTTGCGCCCAGACCACGCAGGGAAATTGCGGTGGAACCTGCAGCAAAACCGTTACCGAAACTGGTAGGCAAGGAACCGGCGCCATCAGACGTCAGGGTTTGCAGGTATTCTGCGACTGTGGTCTTGCCAGCCTTGTCGATGTCAGCACGACTGATGATTTGAATCGGGGACGCTGTTTCGGCCTCAGCACGCTTGATGCTGGTACCGGTCACTTCCACCCTCTGCACTTTCGCTTCCTCTTGCGCAAATGCAGGTTGTGCCAGCATGCCTGCTGTCACCATCAAGCCGCCGGAAAACATGATGCGCAGCGATCTTGATAATACTTTTTCTTTCAACATATCTCTCTCCTGTGGATTTCTTGGTATTGCTTCCTGGCTCTTTTACCTGCCAATATGAAAAACATTTTGAAAATTAATTTTCACAAATGCTATGAAGCCATTCTTGAAATTTGAAGTCAATCACTACACAAGAAATGCAGACAGAAAACAACAGACCAGACCACATACATAACCAAACAAGAAAATTTACTTACACATCTGTAATGCCATATGATTTACCTGATTTCCAATAAGACAATTCTTTACGCCTGGAAAGTAGAAAAAAAGCCATCTCCCGTAATGACCGCCATTGCAAATGAGCCAGCACCCCGCCATCCTTTATAATCATGCTTTCTCTCTCACTAACGATCGTTCATCATGACTGCCCAAATTATCAGTGGAACCCAGCTATCTCAACAAATTCGCGCCGATGTGACCCAGCGTGCCGCAGCGCTGACCGCAAAAGGAAAGCAGCCTGGTCTGGCCGTCATTCTTGTCGGTGAAAATCCCGCGTCACAGGTATATGTCAGGAACAAGGTCAAGGCTTGTGAAGACTGCGGTTTTTACTCCGTTTTGGAAAAATATGATGCAAATCTGACAGAAGCGGCCTTGCTGGACCATATCGCACGCTTGAACAATGATGCAAAAATCAACGGTATCCTGGTACAGCTGCCGCTGCCAGCCCATATCAATGCCAACAAGGTGATCGAAGCCATTGCCGCGGACAAGGACGTTGACGGTTTCCATATCAGCAACGCCGGTCTGCTAATGACGGGGCAACCACTGTTCCGCCCATGTACACCTTACGGCGTGATGAAAATGCTGGAATCGATCAATTACCCAGTGCGTGGCGCCAACGCTGTTGTGGTCGGTGCGTCCAA
Organism: Undibacterium paludis; assembly: GCF_022568815.1. Taxonomy (GTDB): domain Bacteria; phylum Pseudomonadota; class Gammaproteobacteria; order Burkholderiales; family Burkholderiaceae_D; genus Undibacterium. The sequence continues at coordinate 84,179 of NZ_JAKZHX010000004.1, forward strand.
TATTGTCGGCAAACCGCAGGCCATGCTGCTCTTGCAAGCGGGCGCAACCGTCACCATCTGCAATTCAAAGACCCGCGATCTGGGCGCACACACCCGCAATGCCGACATCCTGGTTGTTGCCACCGGCAAGCGCAATATTGTGACGGCAGACATGATCAAGCCAGGTGCTGTTGTCATCGACGTCGGCATGAACCGTGATGACGAAGGCAAGCTGTGCGGTGATGTTGATTATCTGCCAAGCACCGAGGTTGCAGGTTATATTACGCCGGTACCGGGTGGTGTCGGCCCCATGACCATCACCATGCTGCTGGTCAATACCATAGAAGCCGCTGAAAGAAACTGATATGACTCAAGACAATCCCCTGCTCGACTTTAGTGATTTACCACGTTTTGCCGACATTCGTGCCGAGCATGTCAGCCCGGCCATTGCCAGCCTGCTGGAAGAAAACCGGGCTGTCATCACTGCACTGGAACAAAACACTGCCGCCGTCACCTGGGAGAATTTTGTCCAGCCACTGGACAATGCTACAGAAAAACTGGGACGTGCCTGGGGGATAGTCGGTCACTTGAATGCCGTAGTCGATACGCCGGAAATGCGTGCCGCCTACAATGAAAACCAGCCAGCCATCACGGAGTTCTGGACTGAGCTCGGGCAAAACCTGAAATTGTTTGCCGCTTACAAGGCTTTGCAAAATGCCCCTGAATTTACCGCTTTGTCGCAAGCAAGAAAAACCATCATCCAGAATGCTATTCGCGATTTCCGCCTGAGCGGGGCAGAACTGCCTGATGACAAAAAGCAGCGCTATGCCGAAATTCAGGAAAAACATGCGGCCCTGTCCACCAGGTTCTCCGAAAACCTGCTCGACGCAACCAACGACTATGGCCTGTTTGTCGAAAGCGAAGACGAGCTGAAAGGTTTGCCGGAAGATATTATCCAGGCAGCCAGAGCGGCAGCAGAGGCGGATGGAAAATCCGGCTACAAATTTACCCTGCATTTCCCGTCCTACTTCCCTTTGCTGCAATATGCAGAGAACCGCCATCTGCGCGAAACCATCTATCGCGCCAATGCCACCAAGGCGTCAGAATTAGGCAGCAAAGCCGAATGGGACAACAGTAACATCATGGCCGAGCTTTTGCGCCTGCGCAAAGAAGAGGCTAGTTTGCTGGGCTATCAGAATTTTGCTGAAGTATCACTGGTCAGCAAGATGGCTGAATCACCGGCGCAAGTCAGCCAATTCCTTGAAGACCTGGCCAAACGCGCCCGCCCATATGCAGAAAAAGACCTGGCAGAACTGCGCGCCTTTGCAGCAGAGAGCCTGGGCATTGCCGACATGCAGGCTTGGGATACGGCCTACGCATCAGAAAAACTGCGTCAGCAACGCTACGCATTTTCTGAACAGGAAGTGAAAGAATATTTTCCTGAACATAAGGTAGTCGATGGTCTGTTCCGCGTCATCCAGACCCTGTTTGCCGTCGACATCAAGCCAGACCAGGCGACGGTGTGGCACAAGGATGTGAAATTCTATCGCCTGGAAAGAAATGGCGAACTGATAGGCCAGTTCTACCTTGACCTGTATGCCCGCAATGGAAAGCGCGGCGGCGCCTGGATGGATGACGCACGGGGTCGCAGGCTGACCTCGCACGGTGTGCAAACACCAGTTGCTTACCTGACCTGTAATTTCAGTGCGCCAGTCACCATGAACGGCGTCGAAAAACCGGCCTTGTTCAGCCACGATGAAGTCATCACCCTGTTCCATGAATTTGGCCATGGCCTGCATCACCTGCTGACCAAGGTGGATGATTTGTCGGTGTCCGGCATTTCTGGTGTTGAATGGGATGCAGTCGAGCTGCCTTCGCAATTCATGGAGAATTTCTGCTGGGAATGGGATGTACTCCAGCACATGACTTCTCACGTCGATACCGGGAAGCCCCTGCCACGCGAGCTGTTTGACAAGATGATTGCGGCAAAGAATTTCCAGTCTGGCCTGCAGACTTTGCGCCAGGTAGAATTCTCCCTGTTTGACATGCGCCTGCATGATGCCTTTGATCCGCATGGGGCAAAGACGGTAAGTGACATCCTGCAGGAAGTACGCACCCAGGTCGCCGTATTACACCCGCCAGAATTCAACCGTTTCCAGCACTCTTTCAGCCACATCTTTGCCGGCGGCTATGCCGCAGGCTATTATAGCTATAAATGGGCGGAGGTCCTGTCCGCTGATGCCTATGCTGCCTTTGAAGAGCATGCACAGGAAACCGGCAGCACCTTGTCCCGCAGTGTGGGGGAAAAATTCCAGACAGAAGTGCTGGAAGCTGGCGGCTCCCGCCCTGCCCTCACCTCGTTCAAGGCATTTCGCGGACGTGAGCCTGTCATTGACGCCTTGTTACGTCACAATGGCATGGCTGCCTGACTATTTAGGAGAAAACATGAAACTCAATAAAAACATCCTGATCTGTAGCCTGCTGCCCGCACTGCTGGCAGCAGGTCATGTCCATGCGCAAATGTATAAATGGGTGGGCCCGGACGGCAAAGTGACCTTCAGCGACCAGCCGCCACCGGCCAATGTCAAATCTGAAAAGAAAAAGCTCCCCGACACTGCTGATGGCGGCAATCTGCCTCCAGAATTGGCTCCTGTTGTAGCGAAGAACCCGGTCACTCTCTACACGGCCAGCGCCTGCTCGCCTTGCAATGATGGGCGCAGCATGCTCAAGAAAAGTGGCATCCCGTTCACAGAAAAGACCGTCAGCAGTGCAGCAGACCAGGAAAAACTGAAGCAAGTGAGTGGTGATACGCAATTACCCTTGCTGGTAATCGCCAATGTCAAATTCCGTGGCTATAGCATGGATGAATGGAAAGATGCGCTGGACAAGGCTGGTTACCCTGCGACCAATAAATTGCCAAAGGATTACCGCTATCCGCCGGCTGAACCAGCCTCACCGCCCCCACCGCCCGCACAGCCCAAAGAACCGGAAGTGAAGCGAGATGCCCCACCGGTCAAAAAACCTGACGGCTTTCAATTCTGAGACGCATGACACGGATAGATTTCCATAGCAATGTTGCGGACAAGCTCAACTATTGCTGCCGCCTGATACGCAAGGCCCATGCAGCCAACTGCAAAATCGTGGTCTTTCACCAGGACCGTGCTTATCTGCAGCGCCTGAATGATGCCTTGTGGACGCTCAGCGAAGCTGATTTTTTACCGCATGTGATGGTGAACGATCCGCTGTCAGCAATGACGCCTATCGTACTCAGTCATGATGACCGTGCCGCTTGTCCTCATTACGAACTGTTGATCAACCTGACGTCTGTGACGCCAGCCAATTTCACGCAGTTCAGCCGTATGATAGAAATCATCTCGGCAGATGAATCAGACAGGCTGGCAGGCCGGGACCGCTACCGCCATTATCAGCAACTTGGCCATGCCCTTACCCATTCCGTGGCGAAATAAAATGAACAATCAAATTGATGCCAGCATCCCGGTATTGACCGAAGTAATCAAGCCGGAAGAACTGGTGGCAAGTACCGCCAGCACAAATGATGCAAAAGGCGAGAGCAATACACAGGACCCGGACCAGCAGGCGGCAGTGGCAGATGCCCCGCTGGCATGGCCAGGAAAGCAGGAAGAAGACTGGTTGCTTCTGGAACAGACGCTGAGAGAAAACGTGTTGCGCCAGGTTTTGACGCGCATAGATTTTGTGCTGGAACACAGGGTCAGGGACAACCTGGCCGATGTATTGCAGATCGCCGTTGCCAGTCTTGCATCTGAAATACGTTCAGGGTTGCACAAGACCCTGGAAGAAGTTATCACCCGCGCAGTCAGCCAGGAAATCTCCAAGGTAAAATCTGGAAAATAATCAAAATAATTAAAAATATTTTTATTTTTAAACACAAACATCAACTTGACGTTTAAAAATAAAAATCCGGGAAGCGTTTCTGATTACCTGAAAAAGCAAAGTATTTCTACAATCTCCTCATCGCATACAAGATGAAATACAGGAGATTCCCATGAAAGTCATTGTTCTCGGTTCTGGCATAGTCGGCACGTCTTCGGCATGGTTTTTGAAAAAGCAGGGGCATGATGTCGAGGTCATCGACCGCCAGCCGGGCGCGGCGCAGGAAACCAGTTTTGCCAATGGCGGCCAAATTTCCGTGTCCCATGCAGAACCGTGGGCCAACCCTTCGGCGCCGCTAAAGGTGTTGAAATGGCTGGGGAAGGAAGACGCTCCTCTGCTGTTCCGTCCGCGCGCCGAATGGCTGCAATGGCTGTGGGGCCTGCATTTCCTGCGTGAGTGCACACCTGCCCGCACGGCTGAAAACATACGCCAGATCGTCGCCATCTCGGAATACAGTCGTCTGACCTTGCGCAGCCTGCGCGAAGACACCGGCATTCAGTACGACAACCTCAGCAAGGGCATCCTGCACTTCTATACCGATCAAAAAGAATTTGATATTTCCCTGCCAGCCGCAAAGCTGATGCGTGATCTTGGCTGCCCCCGCATGTCCATCGATGCCGATGAGGTGGTACGCCGCGAGCCGGCCCTGGCCGGCATACGCAACAAGATCGTGGGTGGCGACTATACCGAAACCGATGAATCGGGTGATGTCTACCAGTTCACCACTGGCCTGGCGACCAGGGCAGCGGCGGCTGGCGTGCAATTTCGGTTCAACACTACCGTGACCAGACTCCTGTCCGAAGGTGCAGGCAACAACGCCCGCGTCACCGGCGTGGAAGTCATTGATGCAGAAGGACGGCACAAGGTATTGAAGGCAGACGCCTTTGTGATGGCAATGGGCAGCCATTCCCAGGCTTTGCTCAAACCGCTGGGAATTTCCCTGATGATTTACCCTGGCAAGGGTTATTCAGCAACTTATCAAATTACCAAACCTGATCAGGCGCCTGTCATTTCACTGACCGATGATGGCTACAAACTGGTGGTGTCACGCCTGGGCAACCGCCTGCGTGTAGCCGGTACCTGTGAGATCAATGGCTATGGCCGCGAACTTAATACCGCCCGCTGCGAAGCCATTACGCGCCGCACCCGTGAATTATTCCCGGATGCCTGCGACTACCAGAATCCGGTCTACTGGACGGGCCTGCGGCCGCTGACACCTTCGAATGTGCCATATATAGGTAGGAGCCGCATCGCCAACCTTTTCCTCAATACCGGCCACGGTACGCTGGGCTGGACCATGGGCGCCGGTTCCGGCCGGGCGATCGCTGATATTGTGTCCGGTTTGCACCCGGAAGTGGATTTTGCCTTTACCGGCATGGATAACACCGTCATGCACAATCGCCTGCAGACAGCTTGAACGATAACAAAAACCAAAAGTGCACCCAGCCGCTAACGGCTTGACTACAAACCCGAAGTTTCCCCTCACGCAAGTTACAGTGCATGAAATCTTCATGTGTTGCAACTTGCGTTCTTTTTGTCATCCGTCTGTCGGGTTTCTGCGTTAAAAGCACACGCAGCAAAATTATTTAGCTTTGCTGCCGACCCTGGTACCGGTTTTGTTGCTGACACGCACTGGCAATTCTTCTGCTTTTTCGTCAAAGACAATACGGGTACTGAACTTGGCTCGCTTCATGGGGAAACGTGAATGGAAGTGTTTTACATTGCCAGAGCCGGAAATGGCGCGTCGCACAAACTGATAATACGCGTCCATATCAATGACGTGCACGACCAGGAAATAATCATATTCACCAGAGACGAAATAGCATTGCATGACCTCGGTTTCCTTGCTCATGCGCGCTTCAAATTCGCGCATAAATTCATCCGACTGATTGGTCAGGGAAACTTCAAGAAAAGCCAGCATGCCATAGCCAAGGGCGAAACTGTCCACCATGGCCACTTCACCACTGATAACACCGGCCTCACGCAAGTCGCGTATGCGGCGCAGGCAGGTCGGCTGGGAAATATGCAGTTTGTCTGCCAGCAACCTGGTAGGGATTTGGTTGTCCTTCTGAAGGAGGTTCAAAAGCTTGCGGTCAAGCTTGTCAAGAGCGCGATATTGGGGCATATAAAAAACGTCTGTTTTGAGAAAAAACCACACAAAATAGCTTTGCGAAAATTTTTTTCTGTTGTACCTTCTTGCTGTTCAGTTATCTGAATAAGTCAGAGATGCAGTATTGTTATCCTACTTTTTAATCCTTAGGAGTATGTTCATGTCGTTCAAAACTAAAATGATTCCACTGGCTGGCGCAATTGCTTTCGCTTTCGCTGGTGCTGCGGCAGCTCAAGATCTGGTTGTTAAAATTGGTCACGTTGGCCCTATCTCAGGCGCAATCGCCCACTTGGGTAAAGACAATGAAAACGGCGCCAAAATGGCGATCGAAGAACTGAACGCCAAAGGCGTCATGATCGGCGGTAAAAAAGCCAAATTCGAATTGCTGGCTGAAGATGACGGCGCTGATCCAAAACAAGGTACAACCGTAGCACAAAAACTGGTTGACGCGAAAGTAAACGGCGTTATCGGTCACTTGAACTCCGGCACAACCATCCCTGCATCGAAAATCTACAATGATGCAGGTATCGTACAAATTTCCCCATCTGCAACAAATCCAAAATACACACAACAAGGCTTTAAAGGCGCATTCCGTGTTGTAGCCAATGACGGCCAGCTGGGTGGCACACTGGGTCGTTTTGCTGTGCAGATCAACAAAGCGAAAAAAGTTGCTGTTATCGATGACAAAACAGCTTACGGCGAAGGCGTAGCTGCTGAGTTCATCAAAGGCGCCAAGGGCAAGGGTGCAGAAGTGGTCGTTCAGGAACATACAACGGACAAATCCACAGACTTCAGCGCCATCCTGACCACAATCAAAGCTAAAAACCCGGACGTAATCTTCTTCGGTGGTATGGATGCGGTTGCCGGTCCTATGCTGCGTCAGATGAAAGCACTGGGCATTACAGCCAAGTTCATGGGCGGCGACGGTATCTGCTCAGCTGACCTGGTAAAACTGGCTGACAACGGTATTGGCGAAGGCCAGGTAGTCTGCGCTGAAGCCGGTGGTGTTCTGGATGCACAGAAAAAAGCCAATGACGAGTGGAAAGCTGCTTTCAAGAAAAAATTCGGCGTAGAAGTACAGATTTATGCACCGTACGTCTATGACGCTGTCATGGTCATGGTAGAAGCAATGAAAAAAGCCGGTTCTGCCGAGCCAGCAAAATACCTGCCTGAACTGAAGAAAATCCACTACAAAGGTGTAACAGGCGATATCGCCTTTGATGACAAAGGCGATATCAAAGAAGGCACGCTGACTTTGTACACCTACAAAGGCGGCAAGCGCGAACTGTTGCAAGTTGTCAAGTAATCCCTGATGAAAAGGCTGCCAGCCAAAATGGCAGCCTCAAGCTGTCAATCCCGGATTGTCGGCGTTTTTATCGGATTCTTGCAGACAATAAAAAAACCTGGCAATGCCAGGTTTTTTTATTGTCTATTGTTTACTGCCTGATGCAGATCAAGACTGCGGTACAAAACTCATTTCAAACTCAAGACCCATTTGACCAGCGTCTTGGCTTCAGCTTCTGAAACCTGGGCATTGGCAGGCATAGGAATGGCTCCCCAGACACCCGTTCCACCCTTGATCACTTTTTGCACCAGCTTCGCTTCTGCTGTCTTGTCACTCGCGTATTTTTTTGCAACGTCCTTATAGGCAGGGCCGACTACCTTGGTGTCAACCGCATGGCATGCCATACAGTTTTTTGCTTTTGCCAGATCTGCATTTGCCATAGCAGAACCAGAAGCCATTATTGCCAGAACAGAACCTACCAACAAAGAATATTTCATTGCTTTCTCCAGGTTAAAAGACTAGAACTCATTTCATCATCGGCATGAGATGCGTTTCGCATATTCTACCGCTTTTCCTCAATTTTAACGTTTATCGCACAGGCAAGGTTGACCTGCAGTAAAATCGGGCTTAGTTTTTGCCAGAAAAGGAACTGATTTATGTTTATGATTATTGTGTTATTTATAATGCTGGTTCTCAAGTTGGCAGAAGTCTGGATTTTTGCAACCATGTCATGGTGGTGGATCATCGGTGGCGCCTGTGCCGTGTTCGTCTGGTTTGAGTTCATTGAACGCATGCTGGGTCTGGACAAGCGTAAAGATCATGCGCACTATGAAAAAATCCAGAAAGAAAGGGTCAAGCGCGCTTTTGACAAGAAAACCAATCGCCGTTAATGCGTCACTCAATCCTTACCGTATTGAGTGGCATTACATTGAGCAGCTTGCTGCAATTATGCGGACATAGGCCAGGCCAGCAAGATGCAGGTATCTGAATCACGAAGTCTTGAATTACGCCAATTGCGTTACTTTCTTGCTGTCGCAGAAGAAATGCATTTCGGTCGTGCAGCAGCACGTCTGCACATGACCCAGCCACCGTTGTCGCAAGCCATACAAGCTCTCGAATCAACTTTGGGGGCTGATTTATTCATACGTAATACGCGCAATATCTCCCTGACGTCCGCTGGCCAGGCTCTACTGCCGGAAGTCAAGCGCCTGCTGCAACACGCGCAGTCTCTGCCGGAACTGGCGCAAAGAGCCGCCAGCGGCGCCAGTGGTCACCTTTCCCTGGCCTTTGTTTCCATTGCAGACTACAGCATCCTGCCGCCCTCCCTGCGCGAGTTCCGGCGTGATCATGCCGGAGTACACATAGAATTGCGTGAAGCAACGACAGATGTGCAATTACTGGCGCTGGAAAACGCCGAAATCGATGCCGGTTTCCTGATCCCGCCCATTCCGGAAAAACTGCAAAACTTACTTCACTACCAGAAAGTCTTGTCTGAACAACTGATTCTGGCGGTGCCCGAAAGCCAGGCAAAAGGCCGTCAGCGCCTACGCCTGGTCGATTGCGTCGACTTGCCGCTCATCCTGTTTCCGCGCAAAATCGCACCTGCCCTGCATGATGCAATACTTGGCTGCTTTCATTCTGCCGGACTGACGCCGGCCATAGGCCAGGAAGCAATACAGATGCAAACCATCGTCGGTCTGGTATCTGCTGGCATGGGTATCGCACTTGTGCCACAATCCGTCTCAAATTTGCAGCGCCCAGGGGTGTCGTATTTTGATTTACCTGAAGCCAGCGCAAATGTGGAAATTGGCCTTGCCTGGCGTCGTGACAATCATTCTGCTGCCCTGGCCGCCTTTGCGCACCTGTTTAACCGTTAAATTCACTCATGCTAACCCATCCCAATCCTGATCCCGTTGCATTCAGTCTAGGCCCCGTCAATGTCCATTGGTATGGCATCATGTACCTGGTCGCTTTTGCCCAGTTCGTCATGCTTGGCCGCGTCCGTATCAAACAGTCCCATGTTGCTGCCAAGGGCTGGACCCGTGAACACATAGACGATATGCTGTTTTTTGGCGTACTCGGCGTCATTATAGGCGGCCGTCTGGGCGAGGTATTTTTCTACGGGTTTTCTTACTATATGAGCCACCCGCTGGAGATTTTCGCGGTGTGGAAAGGAGGTATGTCCTTTCATGGCGGTTTCATCGGCGTGCTGATCGCCATGTCCCTATGGGCGCGCAAAGCCAGGTTCAACCTCGCTGATGTGTATGACTTCATCGCCCCGCTGGTGCCTCTGGGTTACGCAGCGGGACGCCTGGGTAACTTCATCAATCATGAATTGCCCGGGCGTATCGCTTCGCCCGATCTGCCCTGGGCAATGATCTGGCCCGGCGTTAATTATCCGGTACACCCGTCACCGATTTACCAGGCTCTGGTCGACGGTCTGCTGGTTTTTGTCATCCTGTGGATTTACGCATCCAAAGCAAGGCCAAGACTGGCTGTTGGCGCGCTCTATGTCACACTGTATGGCTGCACCCGCTTCTTTACCGAGTACTTCCGCACCCCCGACTATGAAGTCAGCATCCTGGGCATGACAGTTTCAGCAGGGCAGATGCTATCCTTGCCGATGATACTTGGCGGCATGGTATTACTATTGATTTCTTATAAATTCAATAAACCCCGTTCACAAAAGTAAATAATCGCTCTTTTTGAATTCATATACACTCTCGGATAGATTGCGGTTATCTGGGAGTTTGTGTACTCATCCATGCTGACTATCAACCTCCAGTTTATTGGGTAGCCCATTCCATGACACGTAAATTCTGGCTTGCGCTTTTTTTACTCGCCGGGCTCTCCTGGAAGACCTGTACTGCCTTTGAAACCATCAAGGTGTATAGCTATCACCTGAAGCCACCACTGATACTTGATCAGGCAACAGGCCGGGGCTTATACAACGACATGCTCAGTTACCTCAACAAGAGCAGCAGCTACCGTTTTGAACTGCACTACCTGCCACGCCGCCGGCTTGACCTGCTGGTCAACTCCGGCAGTCTGGATGGCCTGGTCATAGGTGTCAATCCGGTCTGGTTCAACGACAAAAGTGAGCAAAAATTTCTATGGTCACTGCCCATCATGAATGATATCGACGAAGTCGTGTCATCAAAAGAGCGCCCATTTGAATATAACGGCCCTTTATCCATGAGCGGCATGCGTATAGGCCTGGTGCTTGGTTATTACTACTTTGGTGTCAATGAACTGATTGCCGAAGGCAAGGCTCAGCGCGATGATGCCAGCAGTGAAGAGCACAGCTTTCGCAAACTGATGGCGGGCCGCATTGATGCAGCCATCATCAGTCGCTCGAATTACGACTATGAAATGAAGAATCACCCTGAATTACAGGGGCAGTTTTATATCTCGAAGAAACCACATGACCAGTACAGCAGGCACATCATGATGCCTTTGAACATGGGTAAAGTACACGCACAAATCAATGCCATACTGAAAAACAGTGCCAATGATCCCAACTGGCAAAAACTCGTCACCAATTATCAGTGAGCGATTACAAGCAGGAAAAAAAGAAGCAAATGGAAATTTCCACTTGACGCCATGCAGCAAATTCTCTTACATTAACTGTATGAACTTTTCTTCCACATCGACATCTGCGATAAAAACTGCTGACAGGGCCTCCCTGCAAGCAGCGTTGCTGTCTGTGCGTACACTGCTACTAGTTCTACTACCTTCCCTAGGCGCGCTACTATAAGTTTCGCCTTGTTCTGTTTTAACCGTGTTCTGCAGCAAGCCTGAGCACTGAACTTAAAACACTTGCAGTACCAATCCTTGTTTTTCATTTGCAATACCTTAGCCCAGCTTTCTGGCACAGGAATCAATCGCATGACAGCTATCAGCACATCAGCACAGCAAACCGCCAGCAGCGTCCAGCCTGCCGGTGCTTTTGCGCACTGTTCTTGTGCTTTCGCCTTGCTAAGGCTACGACTACCGATCGGTTAACCGGCCTAGCATTTTTTACTGTGGCCGCTGGTTAGCTCACTGCCACAACATTACTTATCATCTAACAAATTTGAACAAACATCAGTGCACTGCTGAGGGCTAGTGCCGACTATTTGAAAAGAGAAAACCATGATCATCGACGCTCATAAAAAATATCGCGCCTTTCCAACTGTGGCGCTTCAGGACAGGCAGTGGCCCAGCCGCAGCATCACCCATGCACCCATCTGGATGAGTACCGATTTGCGCGACGGCAACCAGGCATTGATTGAGCCCATGGACGCAGCAAAAAAACTGCGCTTTTTTGAAATGCTGGTGAAGATAGGTTTGAAAGAAATTGAAGTCGCCTTCCCTTCAGCGTCAGAAACTGACTTCGCTTTCGTACGCAAACTGATAGAAGAACAACGCATCCCCGACGACGTCACCATCGAGGTATTGACGCAGGCACGCGAAGACCTGATACACCGTACCATGGAATCCCTGCGCGGCGCCAAGCGCGCCATTGTGCATCTGTATAACCCGATCGCGCCGGCGTTCCGCCGTATCGTGTTTGGCAAGACACGTGAAGAAGTCAAGCAGATCGCCACCGATGGCACCCGCCTGATCAGGCAATTGTGCGATGCCATGCCTGAGACTGAATGGGTATTTGAATACTCACCAGAAACTTTCAGCATGGCGGAACTCGATTTTTCCAAAGAAGTATGCGATGCCGTGTCTGCCATCTGGGGGGCAACACCAGAACGCAAGATGATCATCAACCTGCCGACGACGGTAGAATGTGCGACACCGAATGTCTATGCCGACCAGATTGAGTGGATGCACCGTAACCTGGAACGTCGCGACGCCATCATACTCAGTGTGCACCCGCATAATGACCGTGGTACGGCAGTCGCCGCAGCTGAGCTCGCCGTCATGGCCGGTGCAGATCGCGTCGAAGGCTGTTTGTTCGGCAATGGTGAACGCACCGGCAACGTCGACCTGGTTACCCTGGCCTTGAATTTATATACCCAGAGCATCCATCCCGGTCTTGACTTCTCTGACATAGACAGCGTGCGTCAATGCGTGGAAGCCTGTAACCAGATACCCGTGCATCCGCGTCACCCTTATGTTGGCGACCTGGTACACACTGCTTTTTCAGGCTCGCATCAGGATGCGATAAAAAAAGGTTTTGCCCAGCAAGACAAAGACGCCATCTGGGAAGTCCCCTACCTGCCCATTGATCCGGCAGATATCGGTCGCAATTATGATGCGGTAATCCGTGTCAACAGTCAGTCTGGCAAGGGAGGAACAGCCTTCCTGCTGGAGCAGGAATATGGCATCAGCATGCCCCGCCGCCTGCAGATTGAATTCAGCAAACTGGTACAGGCCAGTGCCGACCAGAGTGGCAAGGAAATGACCGCCCAGCAGATTCACCAGATTTTCAGCGACAGCTATCTGTCAGCCGCCAGCCCTTTACGTTATCAGGCTCATCACGCAAATACCGTCCTTGACCACAGGACTTCACCATCAGATACTGCACAGGCATCCTTGTGCATCGATCTGCTGCACCATGAGCAGCCACAAGCTATTCATGGTGCAGGTCATGGTATGTTGGCAGCGCAATTACAGGCATTCAAAGCCATAGGCTATGACATCAATATCATGGACAGACAGGATCAACACATCGTGCAAAATGGCACAAGCAGGCATCTCTGCATCATGGAAGCACGTGTCAATCATGGCTCCACCCAGCATGGGGCGGGCATTGCCGACGATGAGTTGACGGCGACGATCTCTGCCATGATCAGCGTGATCAACCGCCATAGCCTGGCAAACAATATTGAAACGGAACAGAGCAGCAGCACTATCAATGTCATCGAGGTGATAACAGCATAATCCGGCTTGTTGATGAAAGCCCCGGCAGGCAGGAATTACCGGCTGATGCCGGGGCTCTTCAATACATTCGCCAGCACAACCGCAGCGGCCTGTATCTCGGGCACGTCGAGGGAGGCAAATCCTAGCAGCAAACCTGCCGGACATGGTCGGGGCAGACGGGAGTGTCCCGGCATATCGGCATAATGGGACAAACGCCGCAACTCCAGCCCGGCATCCTGCCCGGCCTGGACAACTTTAGCCTCATCGAAATCCTGTTTGAAGTACACGGCAAGATCCAGCCCTCCATCAGTAGCACCGCATTGCAACGCATCTGCCAGATGCTGTTCCAGGGCAGTGATCAGTGCAGCCTGACGCTCTGCATAGATCTTACGCGTGCGTTTGATGTGGCGACCAAAATGACCTTCTGCGATGAAGTCAGCCAACACCATCTGCGGCATGATGGCCGTATGTTTATCAATCACGGCCTTGGCCTGGGTAAGGGGCTCCACCAGGCTTTCAGGTAAAACCATATAGCCAAGACGCAGACCAGGAAACAAGACTTTGGACAGAGTGCCGACATAGATCACGCATTGTCTGTTGTCCAGGCTCTGCAAGGATGCGAGTGGCGAACTGCCAAAGCGGTATTCACTATCGTAATCATCTTCTACCAGCCAGGCGCGGTTTTGTTGTGCCCATTCCAGCAGGGCCATGCGTCTTTGCAGGCTCATGGTCATCCCCAGCGGCATCTGGTGCGAAGGTGTCACGAAGGCGACTTTCGCCTGCGGGAAATGTTTCGAGGCATAAGCCACGTCCATACCTTCCTCATCGACAGGTACAGCACACATCTTCACTTGCGCCGCATGCAGGGCCGCTGTCGTGCCACGATAACATGGCGACTCCACCCAAGCCCTTTCACCAGGGTCAAGCAAGAGCGTGCTGAGCAGATACAATGCCTGTTGAGATCCTGAAGTGATGAGGATTTGTTGTGCCGAGCAATTGACCCCGCGTGCGGCTTTCAGGTACACGGCCAGCAATTCACGCAAGGGCAGGTGCCCGGCCGGATCACCATAACCCAATTGCCCTTTGGGACGACGGCAATGACGCGCTTCCAGCCTGGCCCAGACTGCAAACGGGAATAAAGTCAGATCCGGCATGCTGACCCGGAACGCCCTGGCATCTCCCTGATGGAAACGGGTGCTGCCTCGCGGGTCGATATGGCGTTGACCACGTTGTGAAATGCGTGCATTGCCTGCCAGGGTAGCTGGCAAAGACGTTTCCGGCGCAGCACGTTCCGCCAGCGCCGGCAGCTCTTCATGCACAAAAGTGCCCTGCCCTACCGTACCACGAAGATACCCCTCTGCCAATAACTGGTCATAGGCGTTCAGTACAGTTTGCCTTGAAATACCCAGGGCAAGGCAAAACTCGCGACTGGGTGGCAATTGCATGCCGGGCAACATGCGCCCGCACAGTATGGCTTTCCTGATTTCACCGTACAGTTGCCGGTACAAAGGCTGGGCATGTTGCTTGTCCAGGGTGATCCCGGCGATCATTTGAGAGATATGCATGTTCAGGTCCGTCTTGGTATCAAGGAATTGGCATCGATGAATTGGTATTTAGGTTTTTTTAATAATTGGTACTTTTAAATAACCAATATCAGACCTAAGATTAACTCAATTCAATGTCAGGGAGCAATTCATGCATCAGTATCAGGCAGAAATTTTATGGCAACGCGGGTCACAGGCTTTTATCGACAATCGTTATAGCCGCGCCCATCAATGGGAGTTTGATGGCGGCCTGATCGTGCCAGCCTCTTCATCGCCGCTGTCCGTGCCCGTACCCATGTCTGAGGCAAGGAACGTCGATCCTGAAGAAGCCCTGGTTGCAGCACTGGCTTCTTGTCACATGCTGTTTTACCTGTCCTTTGTCGCCAAGCGTGCTTATGTACTTGAACAATACAAGGACCTGGCAGTCGGCATCATGGATAAAAACGCCCAGGGCAAGCAAGCAATCACCCGCATCCATCTGCGCCCGCATGAAAGCTATAGCGGCGATAAGCAACCAAGCCTGCAAGAGCGTGAAGAGTTGCATCACATGGCGCATGAACACTGTTATATCGCCAATTCCATCCATGCTGAAGTCATCATAGAAATCGAGTAAGCCCATGTACCAGCCCAGCCAATTTGTCGAAGAGCGGCCTGAAGTCTTGCATGCCCTGATACACGATCACCCCCTGGCAGCCCTGATCACCATGCATGGTGAAGAGATAGAGGCCAACCACATTCCCTTCATGCTCATGCCACCGACAGCAGGGGCGCCTCACGGTGTTTTGCGCGGTCATGTGGCGCGCAATAATATCGCCTGGCAGAGTGCGGGTTCAGGCAAGGACGCCCTGCTGATTTTCCAGGGGCCGCAGGCCTATATCAGCCCACGCTGGTATGAAGAAAAGAAGCATAGCGGCAAGGTAGTCCCCACCTACAACTATGCTGTGGTCCATGCCTATGGCCCCTTGCGCGTGATCGATGATCGCCAGGAATTTCTGGCCTTGCTCAGTGATCTGAGCGACCATTTTGAAACCAGGATGGACCAGCCTTGGAAAGTCAGTGACGCACCGCCAGAATATATTGACATGATCATGGACATGATAGTCGGCATAGAAATACCGATACGCCGTATCCATGGCAAATGGAAGACCAGTCAGAACAAGACCAGTCAGGATCGCATCAATATGGTCAACGGCTTGCGCGAACAAGGCGCCGGCAATGACCTTGCCATGGCTGATGTGATGGAACAACAATTATTCACGTCCTGATATATGACGGACCTTAACATCAACGGAAATAAACAATGACACAAAGCATCGTGGTAAGACCGGCAAGAGAAGATGATTTTTCTGCCTGGTCAGTATTATGGGACGGTTACAACGCATTCTATCAACGTACAGGCCCAACGGCTCTTGCGCCGGCCGTTACACAAACAACCTGGTCACGTTTTTTTGACAGCACTGAACCAGTATATGCCCTGGTTGCCGAACTTGACGGCCGCCTGCTGGGCCTCGCTCATTATCTGTATCACAGGACGACAAGCCGCATTGAAGCAAGTTGCTACCTGAATGATTTATTCACTGCACCGGATGCCCGAGGCAAAGGTGTTGGACGCGCACTGATCAACGCAGTCTATGAACAAGCCAGGCAAGCCGGATCGACCGTGGTGTACTGGCATACGCATGAAAGCAATGAAACAGCACAGGCACTGTACAATCAAATGGCGGATCGTTCCGGTTTCATCGTGTATAAAAAAACACCGGTCTGAACAAGGTATTTCCAGCCCTTCACTCCTTGGACAAGATATCAGGCTTCGTCACTACGCAATGCGCGCTCGCCCATGATCAATCTGATTTTTGTTGCTGCCTCCCTTGTCAGCCTGATCTACGGTCTTGTGGCAATTGCGTAAATTATCGTGGCCCAAGGCTCAGGTACACCTACTATCGACAAGGGAAGAGGTCACGGGGCAGGACGAGGGTTTTGCCTCAGGTTGGCTACACGCAGAACTTGAATACTGGTATCAGGGGCACAGACTTGATGCAACACTCACATCTGCCAGCAGCGATGTGGATGATCATTCCACCTAACGCCCCTGGGCAGCTGGAGCTACCGCTCAATCCGGCCCAACCCGTACTTGCCATTCTTATGAGCCTGATCAACCTTATCTCATTGACATCGTACAATTCAGCTCGCTCATTACCGGTATAGATTCGGTAGAGATTTTCCATTCTGCAGCACAAGCTTCTATAGAACATCCGAACTTTAGCCAGGTTCAACCTGACGCCCACATGGGCAGACAGCAACCAGTCTGTCTCTGGCATAGACCTGCAATGGATAGACAAGCATGCAAGAAGTGAAGTCTGCAAGCTTTGCTTCTTTGCACAAACACCAAGTCTGCCAGCTGCAATAACAAAACGACATGCTGACTTGCCACATTCCCTACAATAAGTGGCAAGCAGAAGGAATTTTTTGTAAAAGGACACGGCAAGCTTATCAGTGTCACAACGACGATCAGGGCTAACTGTGGCAAAATGACCGCGATTATACTCAATTGATGAAAGCTAATTTATGAGTTTTGTACGCCGCATACCACAAGATAAATATGATATCTATGACAACGAGGACGTGCATGCTCGCTTACATTTCTTCAAGAATCTGCAAACCATCACGAATGCCATCCACTCGACCAGCAATATAGAACAGATCATGCTTGATCTGTCGCAAAGTATTTGCGAACTGTTCGACTGCGAAAGACTGACTTTATACTCAGTTAATTATAAAAAAAATGCCATTGAGTCCAAGGTCAAGACAGGCCTGACTTCTTTCAAGGATTTCGCCTTGCCGATTTCTGAAAAAAGTATCGCCGGCTTTGTCGCCATGACCAAGCAAACCGTCAATATCGTCAATGTGTATGACGAAAATGAATTAAGAAAACACTCACCCAAACTGGAATTTTTACGCCGCGTCGACCAGCGTACCGGTTTTCGTACCAAGCACATGCTGGTCGGCCCGCTGATCCATGAGCAAAGTAATGAGTTGCTGGGTGTCCTGCAGTTGATCAACAACCGCAATGATTGCCAGTTCCCGCCGTTGCTGGAAGAAGGTTTCAAATACCTGCGCAATACCCTGGCCGTTGCTTTTGCCCAGCGCCTGATGTCGCCACAGGTGATTCACACCAAGTTTGATTCCCTGATCAAGAATTCTGCACTGTCCATCCCTGAACTTGGCCTGGCCGCACGTGCGGCACGGCGCAAAGGCGTGGACGTAGAAGACATACTGATCGATGAATTTGAAGTCAGCCCCGCTGATATCGGAGCTTCACTGGCTGCTTTTTTTGAATGCCCTTACCAGCCCTACCAGCAAGACCGACAACGGCCCGACGCCTTGAGAAATTTCAAACGTGCCTATGTCGAAGACCATCACTGGATCATTCTGGAAGAAAACGCCGACAGCTTGGTCATCATGACGACAGACCCTGAACGCGTGATGGCTTCACGCATCGTGCATAGTCTCTTCCCTATTGCAAAGATACAGTATTGCGTCACCACACAAAGGGAATTCAGGCAAACCATAGATCAGTTCTTTGGTGACATGGATAGTAACGTCACACCGATTGAAACCGCCAGTCGCGATCCGATAGACAGTGTGTCCGCAGCCGAGGGGGCCTTGATGGTCCAGGTCAGGGAAACCATACAGGATGCCTTTGCAAAGAATCATCCGGAGTTCCAGATCGATGTGCGTTCAAGGGAAGACAAGACTGTCAGCCGCATGCACAAGGATGGCTCGGTGCAAAGGATTTCTGGCCAGGTCATCGTTGATTTCCATGTCGACTTTCTGGATACCGGCATGAATACCGCTGCATAAATACGGCAACAACAATACCGCAAAACAAAATGAAAATAGCGATGTCTCTGACATCGCTATTTTTTTCTTGCTATTACCCTGCCACTCCCCCAATCCGGGCCTTACTGCGCAGTTTCGGTTAGTTTCAACAAATCCGGCCTTTGTTTTGCGATGGTTTGCCAGACCTGGCGAGCTTCTGCAAAAGCGCGTCTGCTTTGCAACATGGCGGCATACATGACCCATTCCTCAACGCCGGCATGGTCATCCGGCTTCAACTCCAGCAGGCTGCCGGCTTCCGCCTTGTCAGCCACTCTGAATTCTGCTTTTGCGGTATGCATCTTGCCATCTTTGGCAGAGACATAGGCAACCTGCCACCGATAGGTGCTGCCCTCTGCCAGCTTGATCTTTTCAGGTAATTGCCAGGTATTTTCCCTGGTTTTTTCACTGACCAGCAGGTTCTCATCAAGATCATGAAGGCTGATTTCAAATTCCGCACCCTCGGCAGATATCCAGTTGAAGACAGGGCGCTGTCCCAACAGCAGTGCATTGTTTTCCGGCGTAACGGCAACAATGCGCGGCGGCAGTTGTCGCATACGCACTGCACCGGCGATCACATTGCTGGTCTCGGCGGCACGCACCAGTTTTTCTGCCAGTGGCCTGCCTGTAATTTTTTGCCCCTGCGCAGTCGTGATACCGTCCTTGTCAACCACTACTGTTGCCGGCCCAGTCAGTTGAACCACCGTACGGCTGGCGTACAGGGATAACGACGCCTTGCTGCCGGCATCAAGAATAATCTGCATTTTTGGCTGCAGGTAAGCCAGCAGTTGCAGTTTGGAACTGCTGCCATTGAACTCCACCTTGCCACTACCTTGCACATCAAGCACCATACCCAGGGCTGTCTCTGCGCGTGCAAAACCACTGCCGACAAGTGCACTTAACAGGCAAATCAGGACCAGGCAGGAATGCAGTACTTTACGGATATTCGTCATGTTCATACTCTCAAAAAATCAATCTGGCTCAATGCATGCCTGCGATTCTGCATCTGATTCAGGACGCCAGCCATACACGGCAATCGCAGAGCGTCCCTTAAGATTCCTGTCACCAAGTGACGTCAATGATGCCGTCCCGGCCAGTTTGTCTTTCACGATCTGGGAGACCACAACAGGGTAACCCACATCTTTGCACAAACCTTCTATTCTCGCGGCGGTATTGACCGTGTCGCCAATCGCCGTATATTCATGTCGCTCTGCAGAACCAACCTGGCCGATGACAGCATCGCCGCCATGCAAGCCTACACCTATCTGCAACGTCGCCTTGCCTTCGGCCTGAAATTCCAGATTCAGGATGTCCAGTGCATGCAGCATTTCACGCGCAGCATTGAAGGCATTTTGTTCTGGATTTGCCAGGACCTGCGGTGCGCCAAAAAAAGCCATCAGACCATCACCGATGAACTTGTCTATGGTGCCGCCATGCGCATGGACAATCTTGCTCATGACTGCAAAATAGCGGTTTAACAGGCTGACGATATCTTCGGCCTGCGCATGCTCACACAAGGTGGTGAAACCGCGTATGTCTGAAAACAGCACACAGACCGGCAAGCGTCGGCTTTTTGCAGTCTGGTCTATACGTCCTGCGACGATTTCTTGCATGACTGCCGGGCTGACACGACCAGAAAAAGCCTTGCTCAAACGTTGCTTGTCAACGAAATGCTGCCAGGATTGCCAGGCGGAGCTGCTGCCCAGCGCCAGCAGGCCGGTAAGCAAAATTGCAATCGGTGGCAGCCATACATCATATTGCATGGCAATGCCCGATAGAGCAAGCAAACCCAGCACCGCCACCAGGAATAATAACAACTTGCGGCGTATGCTGGCACCAAACCAGAACAGGGCGAACAAGGTACACATGATGAACAGGCTACCATTATCGACCTGCTGCAACATGCGCTGGTTCAACATGCTGCGCAATAGCTGTGCATGGGCCAGTACACCGGGATGAGGTTCATCGGCCGGTAGCCAGCCTGCCAGTGACACTGGCAAGTCAACCAGATCAGTTGCATCCATGGTGGCGCCGAGCAGGACTACCCTGCCACTATAGCGCCGCTGCAATTCTGCCTGTTTGCTCTCACGCGCCAGTTTCAGGATGTCTTGCAAGGGCTGGTACTGAAAAGGCGCGCCCAGGCGATAATTGATCAACCCCGACCAATCCCGCCGCATGCCTGCTGCAGCGGCAATTTCACTGGCCAGACCTTGCGCACTGCGGTCTGGCTGGCAGTCACGACCGGGGAAACGACGTATGCGCTGGTCACTGTCACGACAAAATTCTGCCGAAGCAATCGCCTGGAATTTTTCATCCTGCATGTTCAGCACTGCTGCATAATCAAGCTGGATATCGCGAAAATGACTGTGCTTGAGATCCCATACTTTGGCGACGACCAGCGGCGTAGTTTGCACCCCTTGCAGCAATCCGGCCAGCAGCGACTGATGGAAATCTGCAGCGTCCTTACGAACCGATACCAGTTGGTCATAGCGTTTTTCCGGCAGACTGATGTCCATGCCAATAACCCTGGCGCCAGCCTGACTCATGATACGGATAAATTCGGCAAGATGATGGTGATTGAGGGCCAGCGGTTCGTCCACCTCATCAAGAAAGGCTTCATTGATGCCAACCACGATGGGGTCAATCGCCACGGTTTGCGGATTATAACGACGCGACAATGTAAACTGTAGATCCAATAGCTTATTGTCCAACGCAATGACCAGTGGCAGATGCAGGAACAGCCAGGCCAGGGCAAGCAAACCCGCCAGACCGTAAGCCTGTAGCAATCGTGGAGTGAAGTAGCGCCGCACCTGGGTCATTATCGATATCAAATTCACGGAAAAATCAGGGTCTGAGCAAACCTGTGGCGTTGGGCGGCAAACCGCCACGACCTACCGGGCTCAGCGAACTGCCACTACCAACACGGCATAAATCCATGGCCAGATTCCCCGGCTCATAAGCCTGGGCATTGAGGTTCAGCAAGCTGGCGGAAAAATCTACTTGCGGGCTGCTTAGCATGATTACGCCATTGACGCCATCTGGCGCAGCAGCCTGTATCAGGTTTTTTCCACTACCATCAAATTTTTGCGGCAAACCACCCAGCACCAGTTGATTGCCACTGGCAATGATTGCCTTGACCTGCACGTTGACATTGCCGCCGCTGGCAGCCGTCGCAGCCGTATTGGCCTGTATAAAACCACCACGCAAGATCATGGCTGGAGCAGTAATATTGATGTCACCACCGTTACCTGCCCTGGTGCCACTGACCGAAGTTGTGATTTGCGAACGATCAAGCACCACAGGCCCGGCACCGTTGACACTGATATGACCGCCATTACCGTCAACAGCACTGGTATTGATCGTACTGCGACTACTGAGCATGCGGCTGGCGTAAGCGATATGTATATCACTGGCGGCAGCATTGTCACTGGCCGAAGCCGTGACTTGTGCCTGATTCATGGTAATGACTGGTGCGTCCACTGTCAGCAAGGTTTTGACAGGCTGGGTCTTGCCACTGATTTGTGCTGCATTACGTATCGACAGCAAACCCTGGTTAAGACTCAGGCTTTCGCTGGCACTGACACTGACATTCCCGGTATAACCACTCGATGTTGCCCCTGCTTCGGAACTGATGACGGCATGACTGTTGATATCAATTTTTTTTGCATTGACAGTGACTTCACCGGCTTTGCCAGCAGCAAAAGCACTGGATGAAATCTGCGCTCCGTTCAGCATCTGCAATTGCGTTGTCATGACATTGACGGTACCGGCATTGCCGACTGAGCGATTGCTCAATTCACCACCGGCATTGGCACTGCTGAAGATACCGGTAGCAAGCGGAGTACTGTTTTCATCCTTGTCGGTCACGCTGAGTTTGCCATCCAGCGTCATATTTGTCGCCTGGACTTTTACCGCGCCTGCCGCGCCCGTTGTTGAGCTGATGGTTGCTGACGAAATCTGCCCGCCATCTGCCAGCAACACATTACCTGCAACATTGACATCAAGATTACCGGCATTACCACTGGCCTGGGTCCCCGCATCACTATAAATACCGGTTGCTGCGCCCTTGCCTGCAATACTCAGGCTGCCTGCATCAACCCTGACTGCACCGGCATTGCCCACAAAGCGGGTAGCCGACGAGATTCTTGCACCATTTTCCAGCTGTATTGCCTGACTGGTTTTGACGGCAATGTTACCGGCATTACCTGTGCCTATGGTTTCTGCCATGATGCCGCTACCTTGTCCGTCAATGGACAGATTGCCTGAGCCGACAGTAATGGCACCACTCTGCCCCCTGGTATAGGTCGTGGAAGAAATACGCCCTCCACCTGTCACTGTCAGTCTGTCGGCAATGTTGACATCAATGTTGCCACCACTACCACCGGCAAAACTGGCTGACATACGGAAATCGCCGGCATCACTATAGACACCGGCTTCCAGTCCCTGCCCGTCAATCAGCAGGCTTTTGGCGGCAACCCTGATCTTGCCTGCATTGCCAGTATCAAATGCAGATGTCGAGATCCCCCCCTCGGACAATATGCTGCCTGCACCGCTGACATTGACGTCGACATTGCCGGCGTTACCCTTGCCGCCGGAAATACTGTT
Source organism: Undibacterium paludis (assembly GCF_022568815.1). GTDB lineage: Bacteria > Pseudomonadota > Gammaproteobacteria > Burkholderiales > Burkholderiaceae_D > Undibacterium. Next base: position 107,346 of record NZ_JAKZHX010000004.1, read on the forward strand.
GATGCCAGTCGAGACGCTATCACCATTGATCAGCAATTCTGCTGCATTGACCTTGACATCAGCACCTGCGCCAGACGAATAGGTGGCTGAAGAAATCTGCGCGCTGCTGATGATGCTCAGCTTGCCGTCTGCACTGACGGTGACATTCCCGGCATTACCCCTGGCCTTGGCATTACTGATACTGAGTATGCCGGTATCAGGGCCGTTGGCGTCAGTACCATCGAGCACGATATCCCTGGCGCTGACACGCACATTGCCACCATTGCCACTGGAAAAAGTTGAAGAAGAAATCACGCCGCCATTGAGTAAAGCCAGTTTGCCACTGACCGCGATGTCGAGGTTACCGGCATTACCAGTGGAATCACCCGCCTGGCTATAAATACCTGTGCTGTGACCTTGCCCGTCTATCGTCATGGCAGCAGCATCAATCCTGATGGAACCGGCATTGCCAAAGCCAAAAGTAGAAGAAGAAATGCGCCCGCCATTCAGGATACTGATCTGACCGGATGCCATGATCAGCACATCGCCCGATCGGGCACTGCCGTCCCTGACGTTGCCAATAATGCCGGTATTCTTGCTGGCATCCTGCTGGTCTATCAGGATGTCACCAGCCTGTATGCGTATCAGGCCGCCATCGACATTGCCGCTGGCCGAGGTCGTAAGATTGCCGCCATTGATGATACTGAGTTTACCATCGGTTTTAGGAAAGTCTGCATTAAAGCCAGCTTCCAGCCTGCTTTGCCCGACGGCAGCCAGTCTTACGGCAGCACCGGGGGCCAGCAGGCTGGCGTCATTGATACTGATATCACCAGCGACCAGTGTCAACGCTTGTTGCGGACGCAGGTTGATTTCCGCGCCATCCTTGAATGCCAGGGTTGCGCGACTATTACCGAGAAAACCAAAAGCCTCGGGCGCTGCTGCGGACAAGGTGCTGGCCCTGGCAGTATCGACATAAAAATTGCCATCAGAAAATTTCACATAATCAGCCGTACTGATATGCAAGCCGGCCGGTACATCAATCGCCGCACCAGCGCCGACAATCACACCAGCCGGATTAATGAAATAAAAGTGCGGCTGGCTGCCCGTAGCCGCAGTCAACTTCAGCATGCCATTGATATTGGATGCGGTGCCGCCAGTGACACGTGCAATCACATTCTGCAAGGCAGTGGTCGTCGTGAAATTGGCTGATTCACCACTTTCTATGCTGAAACTCTGGAAGCTGTGGAACAGATTGCTTCCCTTGATCGTACCCAGACTTTGCGGCACGACAAAATTCCCGCTCAGGGTCTGCACCTGACCGACCGAGCCATCGGTCTTGGCGCCAGCCCATGCCAGCGACGCAGCGCCGCCAAACGCCAGCCACAGGCTGACCTTGAGCAGGCTGACTACGCGCAGTTTCAGAGGTTTTTCTGTCAGCACAGGTTTGCTCATAACCAGCTCCCGACCATGATGAATGGTGCCCAATAAAAGGGATGATTGAATTCATTATTCTTCAGCAATTCCAGCTGTGCTTTTTGCAAGGCCTGTGCCTTGCTTGTTGCCGGTATCGCCAGGTTGCGATAGAACTGCCCCATCAGCAAGGTGGCGGCGTTGTCTGATACCGGCCAAAGTGAGCCCAGCGCACTTTTTGCATGCGCCTTGAGCGCAGCACCGCTCAGGCCCAATGGAGCCCTGTCATCACCTTCCGCTGTCTCGCAAGCTGAGAGCGTCAGCAATTCCAGGTCCTGATTTTTTTTGCCGTCCTTGCGCAAAAAAGTTTGTAGCTTGTCCATGGTAATCAGATCATCATGCGCCATCAGAAAGGTGCTGTCAGCTGTGCCGCCAAATACGCCATGTGAGGCGACGTGTATGACCTGGTAATCGCCGGTTTTCACTTTCTGTCCGAATGCCGCTACAGTGAATCCCGAATTAAACAAGGTTTGTCCGGGCGCCAGCTTTTCCAATACATGGATTTCTTCATTGACACCGGACAACGCCAGCATTTCCCGTAACTGTATGTTTCTCCGCTCGCTCTGCAATTTATCAACTAGTGCAACGGAAACATTCACTGCACCAGTTTTTGGGACATTACGTATGCCACGGGTTAGCGCCGACCTGGCATTCTGCCCGCCCGCAGTAGCATCAGGACTGGCCGCCAGCAGTTGCTCGACCATGAAATCAGGTAATTTTTCAACAACGGTGCCTGGCTCACTCATACCAGCCAGCAGGGTTCTCATTTGCCAGCCTTGCTGTTCACGCACCGTCGTATTGGTCAGGCTCAATGCAGGTATGACGGCAATCGCATATTTTTCCACAGCAAAGTGCTGCCCGTCATACAGAGCAGCAAATGGCAATAAACGCAAAGCCCCATCGGGAACAATCACCAGGGTGCGGATGCCCTGTTGCCGGATTTGTGCGTCCAGTGGCCCCAGCAAGGCATCATACAGACGTCTGGCCTGGGGTTTGAAGGACAGGTTGTCTTTCAGGCTTTCGGTAAAAGCGATGACTTCACTGCGAAGCTTGGCCGCAGGTAAGGACAGGCTATGTCTTTGCATGCCGTGACTGGTTTCCAGCAGCAATTCAAGACGGTCAGTCAACAGGATAGGATAGAGAATGGCGGTATCGCTGGCCAGCACAGTTTGCTGACGATTGGCCCTCGCGGTATCGACTGCGCAACGGTCGCCAAGATAATCCTGCAATTCGGTTTGTTTGATCAGTTCCAGCACATCGCGGGCACGACGCAACTGTGCGTTTTTTTGAACGCTGTCCAGTTGATCCGATGTTTGCAACAACAAATCTGCCAATCCCAGATAGATCGGCTCCAGGGTCTCACGGAAAGACGAACGACCATCCTGGTATTCAACCGGGATATCACCACGTATGGCTTCCACATGCTCCACCGCTCTTTGATAGGCAGCAATTGCCTGTTCATTCTTGCCCTGCAGGCGCAACAGGCGAGCCTGCCGCCACTCTGACTGTATCAGTATGTCGTGCGCCTCTATACCCTGGGTCGCCAGCAAGACCTGTTCGGTCAGTGCCAGGGCGTCATCTGGCCTGCGCGCCTCTTCATACAACTGCGCCATTTGATCCAGTGCTTCTGCCTGCAAGCGCTTTTGCCCCAGCTCCACTGCCGCCTGCCTGGCCTGCTGCAAAACCTGAAAAGCCAGGTTGTGGCCTTCGACACCCAGCATTTTTGCCTGTACCGCCAGGTTAATGGCAAAGCGGGCACGTTGCTGGTCATTCAATTGCGGCAAACGTCGTGCCAGCGTCTGCAGATTTTTCAGTTGCGCAGTCGAGGTCAGTTTTTTTGCTTCAAGCTTGTTCCGGTTCAAGCCCACACTGAGGGTAATACCGGCATCATCGCCAGCCAATTTAAGTGCAGTATCGTAGTAAGTACGCGCCAGCTCTGCATGGCCGGTTTGCTGCAGCCAGTTGGCAAAATCGATGGCATAACCGGCCTTGTCCAGACTGTTGCCTGCATTCTCATAGGCATAACGCAAATATGGCTCGGCCAATGCCTGCTGACGACTATTTACATAGCTGATGGCCAGTGCCGCCGCAGCCCTGACTTTATCTTCTGGCTGCACTGCATCTGCGTAGGCAGTATGCAACTTGCTGAAAGCCAGTGTGTAATTGGCGCTGCCACATTCGTGCAACCCCCGGCTCAATAATTCTTTGTAGGACGACGCCATCGTATCTGCTGTCGCATGTGCGACATTACCTGCAAACGCAAGCAGGCAAAAACCAGCCAGGCCTGGCAATATTTTTTTCAAGAACAATGTTATCTGCATATGCGCTGCTCTCAAAATACACGGTAAGACAATTGCAGATGCACGCCCTGGTCTTGCAAATTGCTATCAGTTACGGCACCAGCACCGTCAGTTGTCTTGAGTTTTTTTGCCAGGATGAGATCGGCTGCCCAGCTTTTCCATTGCCAGGTCAAGCCCGCACCTATCGACGCCAGACTCTGAGACGCTTCACCGACATTGCTGGCGCTGGCCAGGTCGGTTAAGGCAATCAGCCTGATTTTGTGGCCGCCGTCTTGTCCCAGGTTCAAAGGATAATGAAATTCTGCACTCAGCAGATAGGCGCGATCACGCACCAGCGCATTTTCACGATAGCCGCGAACGCTCGCCACACCACCGAGCGAAAAACGCTCCAGCGGCATCAGCCGATCACGGCTCTGCTGAGTCGATGCGCGCAAGACGATTTGCCTGCCATCCTTGTCCAGGTTGTTGACATATTGCAGTTGGCCAGTCCAGATGCGATATTGCCGTGCTGGTGCAGCACTGTCAGACTGATCGAGATTGTTGCGGCCAAAGGTCAACACACTGCGCAGGGCAATCGCCTGGGTTTCCCAACGCTCAGTCCATTCCTGCGACAGGCGCAGGACACGGGTCCTGGAATAGCCGTCAGGTTCACCTGGAGTAAAAGAAAATGCCTCACCCAGCAGACTGGTCTGACTGTCACGCTGACCGTAACTGACCCCAATTTCAATTTTTCTTTGCAGGCTGTTGAGCAGAGCCTGGGTCAGCCCCAGTTCGTAGCCGGAACTGCGGCTCTTGATATCGACCGACTTCAATGATTCGTCTATGACGGCTGAACTGCCATGATCTGCACTGAATCTCAGGCTGGTACCAATACTGTTTAGCGGCAGATTCCAGTTCAGATGTATGGGGTCTGCACCTTCACTATGTGAAAAATTAGCTTCAAGCATGTCGCCAAGTCCGCTCAGATTGCGTACCCAGCCGGACACACCCAGTACTTCAGAACCTATCGAAGCCGCACGGTAATTATTTGCATACAGATTCAGCCCGGATGAGGGTGCACGCTGTACATCAATATCAAGTACTGCTGTACCGGGCTGTTCGCCAGGCAGGATACGACTATTGATCTTATCAAACAGCGGGTCTGTCAACAGGAGCTGGAATCTTCGCTGCAATACCGGCATATTGAAGACCTCTGCCTCATTGACCAGTCTGTCCCTGATATACGACTGCGCCAGCCTGCCTTCACCCTTGATCCTGACTTCATTGATGCGTCCCTCAATCAGCCGCACCGTGATGATGCCGCCCGGGAAAGGCTCAGCCCCTTCGGCAACCGCCAACACCGCTCCCGAATTAAGATAGCCACGCGCTACATACAGTCGGGTGATACGGGCACGCAATTCTTCCAGTTCGGTAAAACTGAGGGTTTTCCCCATATAGTCAGCGACCACCTCTTTCAGTTCTGTACTGCTGAGCACCTGATTGCCGCTAAACTGTATGTCCTGTACAACAATTTGCCTTATCGGTACTGCTGGCAAGCTCAACACGGACGACTTGTCCTGGGCCACGGCCAGACCCGGGCCAACCAGGCCATCAATACCATTGATGACCAAGGCAAGCAGGGATAATCGCGGGAGATTGCAGAACATCTTGCTGGTAAGGCTCAGCATAGACAGGTACAAGGTTGAAACCGGGGCAGCCTGGAATAGAAAAAAGACATAAAAATGATTTGCAGTAAAACGATTGAAGCCGAATTGAATAAACAAACTGCTTAAAAGATGCACATCTTAATTCTATCGAAAAAGCCTGACAAGAAATCGTCTACATACCTAAGTATGCGACTGGCGAGCTGAACACATTTCTCAAATTTACATAATAGCAACATAATGCCCATCATCGAACTCAGCACAGAAATCAAGGCTGCCATTACAACTGTCTACCATGTCTCACAGGACTATGCTGTCAGGTATGAATGGGACCCGTTTCCCGACAGCATCACCATGCTCAATGACCGCCAGGGTATGCCTGTTACGGGAACGCAAGTCCTGGTTCGCTCCAAGCTTGGCATGGAAATGCTGGTCGAATTTGTGCAAGCAGCCCCGCCTGAGCGGGCAGCCATTGTCATGTTGAAAGGCCCCTGGTTTCTGAAAAAATTTGCCGGTTCATGGATATTCGAAGCCAGGTCTGCACATCTGACCCTGGCGAGGTTCCGTTACACCATACATACCCGCGCCTTTATCTTTACCTGGCTGCTCGACAGGTTGGCCAGCAGCTATTTCAAGCATACAACGGCAAAACGACTGGCCGGACTAAAACAGTATTGTGAAAAAAATACCCGCATCTGATTACCTATACAAGGGCAAAAATCAGCCACAATTGTATTGGCCATATACCAAAGCCGATGCAGCCCACAATGGAAAAATTGTACCGGTACCGGCAGAGCAAAGCGCTCTATGATGCCACTAACGACACTTTTACCATATAAAAAAATGCAAACACCTGGTTTACGCCCCATGCAAAGCTATCAGGGCAGTTGTCACTGCGGCGCAGTACGTTTTGAAATTACAACAGATTTTCCGGAACTGACAACTTGTGATTGTTCCATCTGTCACCGTAAAAACGCCTTGATGGTAAAAGTACACGAGAGCCAGTTCCGCCTCGTCACCGGCGAAGAGTCACTCACTGAATATCAATTCAACACCATGACGGCGCATCACTATTTCTGCAAGGTTTGCGGCATCTATCCTTTCCATCGCAAGCGGGTGACACCAGACAATTTTGGTATCAATGTTCATTGCCTGGCAGAATTTGATCCTGCTGGCATCCCTGTACGCAGGGCTACTGGCTCAAAGATGTCCTGACCTTCATTATGGATTTATCATGCAGACGCAAACCCTGCTCGCTTTCACCGCAATCGCCAGCCTGTCCATACTGAGCCCTGGCCCGGCCACCCTGCTGTCTTTGAAAAACGGCGCCAGCTATGGAACACGCTCAGTGATATGGTCAGCTTTTGGCAACATTTCTGGCATATTCTGTTTATCCAGTTTGGCCTTTCTTGGCCTTGGTGCATTGCTGAACTCGTCCGCAGTTTTGTTCACCGTTGTCAAAATCCTCGGTGCCCTGTATCTGTTTTACATAGGTGCGAAGCAATTGTTTGGCAAGGATAGTCCCCTGGAAGCGGCGGCATCTAATCAAGCATCAGTGGCGCGGCCAAAACCGTCGAAGTTATATGGTGAAGCTTTTCTGACTGCGGCAACCAATCCCAAGGCCCTGATGTTTTTTACCGCCCTGTTCCCGCATTTCATCAACACACAAGAGGCACTCGCGCCGCAGTTCTTTACACTGATGGCCATCTTCATGGCCCTGTCTTACCTGGTCCACTTACTATATGCGCAACTGGCTGCGCGCGCAGTACACGTCCTGGTCAAGCCGCATTTTGTCAAATGGATTAATCGTATTGTTGGTACAGCTTTCATTACTTTCGGCGCAATGTTGCTGAGTTTGCGCAGGCAAACTGCCTGATCATGCCAGCAGCTTTTTTTCCATGAATACACTCAAAGGGTCTTCCTGGTAATCACCAAAGGGCCCTCTTTCTGCATAACCCAGACGATAATACAGGCCCAGTGCTTCTGGTTGCCGGATACCGGTTTCCAGCCTGGCAATGCGTACGTCATTGGCCAGCAAGTGATCTTCCAACGCCTGCATGATATGTTTTGACAAGCCTTTACCGCGAAATTCTTCCGGTACAAATACACGTTTTATTTCACCATAACTGCATAGTGCCAGCTCATCAAACAGGATTTTTACAGCGCCACAGGCTGCCAGTTGATCATCAAGATGGCAGCCCAAAAACATCACATTATCCTCGGCGAGCGCCTGCACACTTTCCAGGTGATTGCTTTCTGCCGGATAAAGTGCCGCCATATAGGCATCTGACAAGCCAATCAAACGGACAGCTGCTGTAGAGGCCGGATTTATTCTTTCTGCTTTCATCGCCATCAATCCGAAATTTCAAACCTGCTTTTGCAGCAGGTTAGTGCTGATCATTTTCTTCAGTTCTGGCACGCAAGAACCGCAATTCGTGCCACACTTCAATTTGCCCTGCAAGGCTGTCAGCACATCAGTAGGCATGCCATCCATCTCTGCGATCGCGGCATTGATTTCCGTATCGGCCACGTTCAGGCAACTACAGATGATCTTGCCCCTTGCTTTAAAGCCCTGCGGCGCTGTCGTCGTCGGCATCAGCAACAGGCGTCCCAACCTGGCGACAGGTTCCTGAGCCTGCAAAAAGTCCCTGAGCCAGCCTTCGGCAGAGACATCACCTGCCAGTGCTACCGCAGTCAGGGCGCCATCTCTGGCCAGGATATGTCTTGCCATGCCACGGCGCTTGTCGTCGTAACGCAAAACATCCGACCCCTGTATGCCAAACAAATACTCGATTTTTTCCAGTACATCGGCAGCAACGGCCTCTTCATTGGCAGCACGAAAAATGACACCAGTCTTTTCCCGTCCAAAAGGTATGCATGATGCATAGGCAAACTCACGCATATAGGGGCGCAAGGCTGCCTGGATTGCAAAAGCCTCATCCGCATCAAGCCAGGCAAATACCACGAAGCGCCATGGCAATTCTGCCTTGACGATCTTGACGGCAGCAGCCTTCAGCTCAGGCTGTTTGGAACTGGGATCTATCGCCGGTGAGGTCAGTGCATTCACGCCATAGCTATGTTTGTCGGCATGGCCACGACCGGACACATACTCCTCCCCCCAGTGCATCGCAATAAAAACCTGTCCTGCCCTTTGCTCGTCGCTTTCAATAACCGGCAAGATCACCGTACCACGCCGGCTGCTGACATGGACCAGGTCACCTGCCTTCAGGAAGCGTCGTTGCATGTCGGTCGTTTCCATGCAAATGCCAGGCTCAGGCACATGGGAAAATAATTGTGCCACGGTACCGCTGCGACTCATGCCATGCCACTGATCGCGCAGGCGGCCGGTATTCAGGCTGAATGGATAACGTGCATCCACACTATCCTTGGCTGCTTGATACACGGTATTGACGAAACGTGCGCGTCCATTGGCGGTCGGGAAAATGCCGTCTTCATACAAACGCTGCTTGCCGGTCACTGCTCCAGCCGGAAAAGGCCATTGTTGTGGCCCCTGTTGTTCCAGTATGGCATAGGACAGGCCGGTAATATCCAGATCACGCCCGCGGGTACTGTCGCGGTGTTCATTCCAGACTTGCTCATCACTTTCAAACTTGAAATTTACTGCAGGCTTACCTAGCAAAGGTGCTAATGCCTGACCGAACAGGCTGGCAATCTGCCAGTCATGCTTTGCATCGCCCGGCGCGGGGATCACTGGGCGCACGCGTGAAATACGTCGCTCGGAATTGGTCACCGTACCAGTCTTTTCAGCCCAGGTACTGGCGGGCAGCAAGATATCTGCATAAGGTACGGTGGCAGTACTGGCGTAGGCTTCCTGCACGATCACCAGTTCGGCTTTTTTCAGCGCTTCACGTATCAGGTTTTGCTCGGGCATGGACTGCGCGGGATTAGTGCAGACTATCCAGATGATCCTGATCTCGCCCTGCCTGACTGCTTCAAACATTTCCACCGCAGTCTTGCCGGGTGTGGCAGGTACCTCATCTACACCCCAGTACGCGGCAATCTCCGCACGATGCTCTGCATTACCCAGGTCACGGTGGCCAGACATCAGATTGGCCATGCCACCGACTTCACGTCCGCCCATGGCGTTCGGTTGCCCGGTCAGAGAGAAAGGTCCGGCACCAGGCTTGCCTATCTGATGTGTCGCCAGGTGCAGGTTGATCAGGGCGGCATTTTTTGCCGTGCCCGAAGATGACTGGTTCAGGCCCTGGCAATACAGGGACAGGCTGGCGCGAGATTGACCAAACCAGCGTGCCGCCTGTACCAGGTCCGCTTCCTTGATGCCACAAGTTCTTGCAACAAAAGCCGGCGTGTAATCACGTACGGTTTGCTTGAGCTCGGCAAAGCCCTCGGTATGTTCCTTGATGTAATCAGTGTCGATCAGATCTTCCCATAGACATAAATGCAGCATGCCGTTGAACAAGGCCACATCAGTACCAGGCAGGATAGGCAGGAACAAATCGGCTTCGCGCGCAGTGTCGGTACGGCGTGGGTCAGCAACGATCACTTTCAGTGCCGGATTTTTTTCCCTGGCGTGTTCAAGGCGGCGATACAGGATGGGGTGTGCATAGGCGGTATTCGACCCGGCAATAAAAATCACCTCAGCCAGATCGATGTCCTCATAACAGGCCGGTGGCGCATCAGCTCCCAGGGTTTGCTTGTACCCGGCTACTGCACTCGACATGCACAGACGTGAATTGCTGTCGATATTATTCGTGCCGATCAGACCCTTGGCGATTTTATTGAAGACGTAATAGTCTTCTGTCAGCAGTTGGCCGGAGATATAAAAAGCCACACTGTCGGGGCCGTGTTTCTTGATGGTGTCTGCAAATCTGTCGGCCATGCTGGCAATGACCGTATCCCAGTCACTGCGCCGACGCGCCTGATCCCGCCCCGCAGATGGCTCACGCATTTCGGGATAAAGTGCTCTCACCTGCTGCTGTATTTTTGCATCGGCCGACAGATGCAAGGTGCTGCCTTTGCTGCACAGGCGGCCAAAATTGGCAGGATGATCAGCATCACCACGCACGCCTACGATTTGCCCGCCTTCGCTCTCTATCACTACACCGCAACCAACGCCGCAATAACAACAGGTAGATTTGGTTTCAGTCATACATGCCTTTTTAAGTGCGGGCCGCTTCGATCAAACGACAGCGCCCCGTCTTATTACGCTTCTGCTTTATGTCTCTACTGCCAGTGTCGCCAGTTCATTGGCATCCAGATAGACCTGATCGGCTTCCACTTTCAAACTGAATTTTTGTGTACACCCTTCATCCGGTGAAATCGCACAACCGGTTGGCAACTCTATATTCCAGTTATGCAGGGGGCATGCCACTCTTTCACCAAAGACGATGCCTTGTGACAGGGGACCTCCTTTGTGCGGGCATTTATCCAGCAGTGCGAACACCTTGTTTTCCGTATTCCTGAAAATGGCGACGTCCGGTTTGGCAGCGCGCGCAACAACGCGCGCACCCAGCACAGGGATGTCTTCAACACGACAAATAACTTGCCATTCCTGACTCATGTTTTTTCCTCTCAAAAAATGGCGTTATGCTGGCAAGCGTTCGAACTGACGCGTATCGACCTGGGCTTTTTCTGGTTCATGCCATGGGTCAGATTCACCCTCCAGCGCAAACAGCAGACGCTGATACAAGTCTTTACGGCGCTCATGGTCTTCCAGTATGATTTTCTTGACATACTCAAGGCCAACACGGGCCAGGTAATGCACAGTGCGTTCCAGGTACCAGCCTTCTTCGCGGTAGAGTTGCAGGAAGGCACCGGTATATTCCATGACTTCTTCATGGGTCTTCAACTTGACAAAGAATTGCGCAACCTCGGTTTTGATACCGCCATTGCCACCTACATACAATTCCCAGCCAGAATCAACACCAATGACACCGACGTCCTTGATGCCAGCCTCGGCACAATTGCGCGGGCACCCCGAGACCGCCAGCTTGACCTTGTGCGGTGAGTACATGCGTGCGAGTTCGCGCTCCAGTTGCTGCCCCATCAGGGTAGAGTTTTGTGTACCGAAGCGGCACCATTCACTGCCCACGCAGGTTTTGACAGTGCGCAACCCCTTTGCATAGGCGAGGCCGGATGGCATGCCCAGGTCTTGCCACACGGCGCGCAAGTCTTCTTTCTTCACACCCAGCAAATCGATACGCTGACCACCGGTGACCTTGACAGTCGGTATCTTGAATTTATCAACGACGTCCGCAATCCGGCGTAATTCGCTGGCATTGGTTTCGCCGCCCCACATGCGCGGGATGACGGAATAAGTGCCATCCTTCTGGATATTCGCGTGTGAACGCTCGTTGATGAAACGTGATTGCGGATCATCCTTGGCTTCACGCGGCCATGTAGAAATCAGATAGTAATTGATCGCTGGGCGGCAGCTTGAACAACCATTGGGTGTACGCCATTCCATGAACTCCTGTACACCAGCTACGGTCAGCAGCTTGTTGGCCTTGATGGCATCGCGCACTTGCTGATGGCTGTGATCTGTACAAGAGCACATGGGCTTGACTTTCGACGCCGTCGAATAATCACCGCCAGCAGTGAACATGATAATCTGCTCCACCAGACCGGTACAGGAACCACAGGAAGCTGAAGCCTTGGTATGCTTGCGTACATCATCAAGCGTGAACAGACCTTTTTCCTTGATGGCTTTGACGATAGTGCCTTTGCAAACACCGTTACAGCCGCAGACCTCGGCTTCGTCCGGCATGGCGGCGGCCTTGGTATGGCCTTCATGACCAACGTCACCAGTATTGGATTCGCCAAACATCAATGAATCACGAATCTCGGCAATGTTCTTGCCTTCACGCAGCAGTTTAAAATACCAGCTACCGTCGACCGTATCACCATACAGACAGGCACCGATCAGCTTGTCATCCTTGACTACCAGCTTCTTGTAAACACCACCTATAGGGTCAGACAGGATGATTTCTTCCGTGTCTTTCCCTCCCATGAATTCACCAGCAGAAAACAGGTCTATGCCCGTCACTTTGAGTTTGGTGGAAGTGACCGACCCCTGATAACGGCCTATGCCAAAATTGGCCAGATGGTTGGCACAAACCTTGGCCATCTCAAACAGTGGCGCAACCAGACCATATACCGTGCCGCGGTGATTAACGCATTCGCCAACAGAATAAATGCGCGGGTCATAAGTCTGCATGGTGTCATTGACGATGATGCCACGGTTGCAGTACAGACCGGCAGATTCTGCCAGCGCCGTATTCGGTCGTATGCCAACTGCCATGACGATCAGTTGCGCAGGGATTTCCAGGCCATCGGTGAAACGTATGGCTTTTACATGGCCTTTGTCATCACCTATGATGGCTTCGGTATTTTTTTCCAGTAAAAAATTCAGGCCCCGGTCTTCCAGCGATTTTTGCAGCATTTTGCCGGCAACAGGATCAAGCTGGCGCTCCATCAGCCAGCCTGGCAGATGTACGACAGACACACTCATCCCACGCATCTTCAAACCATTGGCCGCTTCCAGTCCCAACAGGCCGCCACCGATGACAACAGCATGCGTATGCTTTTCTGCTGCCTCTATCATGGTGTTGGTGTCATAGATATCGCGATAGGCAATCACACCTTGCAGGTCTTTGCCTGGTACCGGCAGCATGAAAGGCGTGGACCCGGTTGCCAGCAACAGGCGATCATATTCGGTTTGCGTGCCATCTTCGGCGATCACCTGACGACGTGCCCGGTCTATCTTGACGATTTTTTTGCCAAGGTGCAGGGTGATATTGTTCTCCTCATACCAGTCCACATCATTGAGCATGATGTCCTTGATGGTTTGCTCGCCAGCCAATACCGGTGATAGCAGAATACGGTTGTAATTGGCATAAGGTTCTGCACCAAATACGGTAATGTCATACAGGTCGGGGGCGATCTTGATCAATTCCTCCAGGGTACGCACACCTGCCATACCATTCCCTACCATCACTAGCTTGAGTTTCTTCATGACTGCTCCTTTGCTTGTCTCCCCAGACTCTAAGCAAGAGCAATGCCAGTTCACTGAAGCAAGTCCGTATTCACCATCTTAAACATATTGCGCACCACAACTGGCACTGGCGCATACGATTGCGCACTATAAAAGCCATGCCTGCAAATTCATCACACGAAAATAGAGCGCATATCAGGAAAGCAGCAGACAAATTAATAGAAGCCAAATAAAACTCAGCCAAAGTGGTGCAATGCACCATTTAATTTATTCAATGCACGATTATCGCGCACGAACTTGATCAAATTATTCATCTTGATGGCCAATACTTGCACAATTTGGTGGCACGACACTTGCAAGTGGCATGCTCAACCACCATAGGAGTCATCATGCAAAAAACATCATTCTGGAAAGCTGGACATACGCCCACCCTGCTGGCGGCTTTCTTTTATTTTGACCTGAGTTTCATGGTCTGGGTCTTGTTAGGGCCACTCGCCATACAGATATCCAAAGACCTGGGCCTGACCGCCGCGCAAAAAGGCCTGGTGGTCGCCACGCCGCTATTGGCGGGCGCACTGTTACGTATTGTCATGGGGGTACTGGTCGATCACCTGAAACCCAAGAAAGCCGGTCTGATAGGTCAGCTCGTGGTACTGGCTGGCTTATGCTGGGCCTGGCTCGGCAACCTGCACAGTTATGAGCAATTGCTCTTTCTTGGCGTCATACTTGGGGTGGCCGGTTCTGCATTTGCAGTCGCCCTGCCGCTGGCGTCACGCTGGTATCCACCCGAACACCAGGGTACTGCCCTGGGCATAGCCGGTGCCGGTAATTCCGGTACCGCATTCGCCGCCCTGTTTGCACCGGCACTGGCAATCGCCTTTGGCTGGCAAAATGTGTTCGGCCTGGCACTGATACCCTTGATCGTGGCACTCAGTGTATACCTGATCTTTGCCAAGGATGCCCCTGGTTCGGCACCGAGCAAGTCACTGGCTGAATATCTGGCAGTGTTGAAGGACAAGGACGCCTGGTGGTTCATGTTCTTTTATAGCGTCACCTTTGGAGGCTTCTCGGGCCTCGCCTCTTCACTGACTATCTATTTCAATACTCAATACGGTCTGAATCCAGTAACAGCCGGTTACTTCACAGCAGCCTGCGTATTTGCCGGCTCTCTGGTGCGCCCGCTTGGTGGCCGCGTGGCCGACCGTATCGGTGGTATCAAGACTTTGTCGGTGATGTACAGCATTGCCGCTGCCTTTCTGTTCATTGCGGCAACCGGCCTGCAGTCTGCCGCCGGCGCAGTGGTGGTGTTTGTCTTTGCCATGCTGGCCCTGGGTACGGGTAATGGTGCCGTATTTCAATTGGTGCCGCAACGCTTCCGTAAGGAAATGGGTGTGATGACCGGTCTGGTCGGCATGGCTGGTGGCATCGGTGGTTTTTACCTGGCAGCCAGCATGGGGTACTCACGCCAGATCACCGGCAGCTATCAACTCGGCCTGTCGATTTTCGCCAGCCTGGCCATCATCGCGCTGATAGGTTTATCATTGGTCAAGAAACGCTGGCGCACCACCTGGGGTTCGGCAGCCATGACTACGGCAAAAATTTAACCGCTTAACCGGTATATCGCATGCCCCTGATCGTCAACACCGGCCACCATAGCGTTACCGGCATACGTCCGCGCAATGAAGACTTTGTCGGCATGGTCACGCCAGGTGAGCCCGAGTTGTCGTGCAAGGGCATGGTGCTGGCAGTAGCAGATGGGGTGTCAGGTAATGAAGGCGGACGTGAAGCAGCAGAATATGTGGTGCGCGGCCTGCTGACCGATTATTACGCCACACCTGACACCTGGGAGGTGACAACCGCACTGGACAAAGTGCTGGTCGCCATGAACAGTTGGGTACAGCAGCAAGGTTCGGTAAGGCGCGAACTGGCAGGCATGGCAACAACCCTGACCGGTCTGGTCTTGCGCGGCCGCATGTATTACAGCGCCCACGTCGGTGACAGCCGCTGCTATCTGTACCGTAACGGCAGTTTGCAAAAACTGACCCAGGACCATGTCTGGGACCGGCCGGAAATGCAACATGTACTGACACGTGCAGTTGGCCTCGACAGCCACCTGGTGATTGATCACGGCATGGGTGAATTGCGCAGCAATGATGTATTCTTGCTGGCCAGCGACGGCATCTGGGCCACCATCACCGAATATGAGCTGACTGATTACCTCAAACAGGTCAGCAACGGCAGTCTGGATAGTGAAACCGCCTGTCAGTCCCTGTGTGCGGCAGCCCTGCAAGCAGGTTCACAAGACAACTGCAGCGCCGTCATTGCCCGCGTCGACAGTTTGCCAGAAGGCGAACTGCGCGACGCCATCACCACTTTGCACGGTCTGCCTGTGCCGCCACGATTAAAGGCTGGCCAGACCATCGATGCGTATGTTGTCGAAGAAGTCATGCACACATCACAGAGCACCATCCTGTATCGTGTCACTGACCCTGTCCATCACCGGCAACTGGTGCTGAAGACTCTCCATCCCGACAAAGGGGACGATGCGCAGGAGCGATCCGCATTCGCCCACGAAGCCTGGCTGGCCAAGCGCGTGGTTGCACGCTTTTTCCCGCAAGTGATCACACCTGATCAGCATAACTATCTTTATTATCTATCGACCTGGCATGCCGGCGCCTCGCTGCAAAAGCGGCTGGAAGCTGGCCAGCATTTCACCATACCCGAAGCAGTCGCCCATGGCGGCAAACTGGTACGCGCAGTCGGCGCCCTGCACAGGCGCAGTATCCTGCACAGGGATATCAAACCCGATAATGTTCATCTTGGGGATGACGATGAAATCCGTATCCTTGATCTTGGTGTTGCCCAGTCCGGTTTCGACAGCAAGGACAGCCAGGCAGTGAACCACAGCATGGCAGGTACACCTTCATTTCTGGCGCCCGAGCAATTCACCGGCGCCGCCCCCTCCAGGGCAACCGATATCTATGCCACCGGTGTGACACTATACTACCTGCTGACCCGTCATTATCCCTATGGCGAAGTGGAACCCTTCCAGCGCCCCAGGTTCGCAGAACCGGTGCCCCCCAGCCGTTATCGCCCGGATCTGCCGCACTGGCTGGAAAACGTCTTGCTCAAAGCCGTGGCCCGTGAGCAGGAAGATCGCTTTGAAACAGCAGAAGAGTTTTTGCTGGCGCTCGAACGCGGGGCTGCCCATCCCTTGCCCACTCCGCAAGCCAAGCCACTGGCGGCGCGTGATCCACTGGCCACCTGGCGCATGCTGGCCGTCGCCTCCATCGTGATCAATCTCTTGCTGGTCTATATACTCTTCGCCCGCTGATCCCCCTTCACCACCTGCTGACGCAGGCTTTCTTTACCTGTCTGACACAATAGTATTGCCCTTGCTGTTAATAGTGCATTAACATAAGGTGCGCCTATACTGACCATGTAAATTGATATATGTCCAATCAACTTGAACGCCTGATCCATCTCTTGCGCCTGCGCCGTATCGGTATGCGGCTGGCGCTCAGCTACGGGCTCTTGCTCAGTTTATTGAGCATAGGTTTGATATTGCCAATTTTACAAATACAGAAAATGACCTCCGTCCGGGAAAACTTTGCCCGTAACGAGATGCAAAGCCTGTTATATGTGCAAGAACTCAGCCTGAATACAGAAAATGTTGGCCGCGCCCTGCTGCAATTGCTGACTGTGCCGCGCGAACAACGTGTGACTGAATACACCGCCGTCGATGAAAAAAACCGTCAGATCGACAAGCTGATCGGCTCGCTGGAAACCATATTGCGCGACGATACACAACTGGCAACCCTGAAAGCCCTGAAAGAAAAGCGTAATGCCTACCAGATGCATTACATCCAGACCGTCAATCAGCTGGAAGATGAAGGTCAGGAAGCTGCCAAATCCACCTTCCTGAAACAGGTTCAACCTGCCCTGGGCGCCTTGCTGCAGGAATCAAAGACCTTCCTGGCAACCGAGCAAAAACTGATACAGGAACACCAGGCAGAAGAGCAACGAGAATTTGAACGCACCGGCCTGCGCGTGGCCATGGTGTCTGCCATCGCTGTCGTAGTGGCAGCATTGCTGGCTTGGCTGACGACCCGCAGCGTCGTCAGGCCACTGGCGAAACTCGAAGCAAGCGCACGCCAGATTGCCAAAGGTGACTACCAGACCCGCTTCAATCCTGGCAAGACAGAAGAAGTTGCGCGTGTAGGTGAAGCACTCAATACCATGGCCGCCGCCATCAGTGTGCGTGAACAGGCGGTTGAACGCCTGGCCTATCATGATTCGCTGACTGATTTGCCGAATCGTATCTCCCTGTTCAAAACCCATGATGGCAAAGGCTCGCCGCACCAGGGTATCATATTGATGGACCTGGCGCGCCTGAAGACCATCAATGAAACCCTGGGTTTTGATACCGGCGACAGCGTCATCGCCGATGTTGCCGCCCGCCTCAAGACCGTCATTGCGAATGACAGCCACGAACCCAAACCCTGGCTGGCGCGCCTGCCAGGCGGTGCCTTTGCGATACTTTGCACAAATTGTGACAGGGATGTCATCGCCGACCTGCATCAACGCATAGACCTCGCCATGGCAGAACCGGTCAAATGTGGCCAGCATTCTGTCGATGTCAACCTGGTTTGCGGTTTTGCCCAGACTGCAGAAACGGCATTGCCGCTGATGACCCTGATCAGAAATGCAGAAGTCGCCCTGTATGCAGCCAAACGCAGCGCCAGTGCGACCGCCTGGTACACCGATGCACAAGAGGCATCACGCCTGAGTCACCTGACATTGCTGTCCGATCTGCGCACAGCCGTCCGCGCATCCGAATTGCAGATGTGGCTGCAACCCAAACTATCACTTGATACTGGGCATGCTTACGGTTTTGAAGCCCTGGTCCGTTGGCAACATCCCATACGCGGCTTTATTTCCCCCGCCGAATTTGTCCCGTTTGCCGAACGTACAGGCTATATCAGCATGATCACCATGTGGATGCTGGAACAAGCCATGCAAACACTAAATAGCTGGCAAGGGCTGTACCCGCCGCAAAGCATAGCAGTCAATCTCAGCACCCATGATTTGCGCAACCCTGCCTTCCCTGAACAGGTTGCAGAACTGCTGCAAAAATATGCATTAAATCCAAAACTGCTGAAGCTGGAAATCACCGAAAGCGGCATCATGGAAGATCCGGGCAGCACCATAGAGCTATTGAACCGGCTGCGCGCCATCGGCCTTGATCTGTCGATCGATGATTTTGGCACCGGCTATTCTTCCCTGTCCTATCTGCAACGTCTGCCAGTCAGCGAGCTCAAGGTAGACCGCAGCTTTGTCATCGATATAGACCGCATGCCAACGACGCAAAAACTGGTCAAGGCCATCATAGAAATGGGCCATAGCCTGGGCCTGAGCGTGATTGCCGAAGGCATAGAAACAGCAGCTGAGCGCGAAACCCTGCGTCAATTGGGCTGCGACTCCATGCAGGGTTATTTCGCCAGCAAGCCTTTGCATGGTGAAGGATTGCAAAAATGGCTGGCCAGCCTGCCCGCTGCCTGATTCCCTATGCAAGCACCATCCCTGCCCGAAGATGAAGCACTGCGCCTGCAAACCTTGCATGCCTGCGCCATTCTCGATACCGTACCGGAAGAACGTTTTGACCGCCTGACACGCCTGGCCAGCCATACCTTCAAGGCCAACATCGCCCTGATCTCACTGATAGATACCGATCGGCAATGGTTCAAATCGCGCCAGGGACTGCAGGCACAACAGACTGGCCGGGATATTTCATTTTGCGGCCACGCCATCCTGTCAAAAGATATCCTGTACGTACCGGATGCCTGCCTGGACCCACGTTTTTCCGACAATCCGCTGGTGACAGGTTCCCCCTTTATCCGCTTCTATGCAGGGGCGCCGTTGCGGGCACGCAATGGCCAGCACCTGGGCACCTTATGCATCATAGACAGCCAGCCCAGGACACTGGATCAGAAAGACCTGGCAGCTTTGCGTGACCTGGCCGATTGCGTTGAAAGTGAATTCAATCGTGAAGAACAGCAGAGACAACACCACGCCCTGCTGGCGCTGACGGCCATTACATCGCTGTCTTACCAGTACCCGCAAACAGCACTGCGCCAGACCCTTGCCATGGCCTGTGATTACCTGGGCATGGCCAAGGGTGAAATCACCCGCATAGGCCATGATGGCGATGAGGTCTTGCTGCTTGACTCTGCCGATGCCTCGTATGCCGAAGCAAGAACTACCTCAGTCTGCATGACTTTCAACATGCCGGTGGACAAACCGAATACTGTTTTTCACCTGGCCGACCTGGCATTGGGCCCCTACCACGATCACCCCTGTCATACCGAATACGGCGTACGCAGCCTGATCGGTCTGCGCATGCGCATCGGGGACGCCGATGATGTCAATCTGCGTTTTTCAGATATGCGTCCGCGCCAATTCAGTTTTTCAGAAATAGAGACAGAATTCGTGCGCCTGCTGGGCGACTGGGTCAGTGGCGTCATGAAGCGGCAGGAACTGGACCAGCAATTACAGCAACAGCGCGCGCTCAGTGACGCCATCGCCAAGGCACAATCCCTGTTCATCCGCGAAACCGATCAGGAAAAAGGCTTTGAATCCCTGCTGGCTGCCATCATCAGGCTGACTGACAGCGCCTATGGCTTTATCTGTGAGGTCAAGAACAAGACTGCGGCCAATCCTGCCTTGAAAAGCATGATGCTGGCCTGGAATGATGATGAAGCGGAGATCGCCAGCACACAGCTGGATGCCCAGGCCAGGGATGAAGCCTGCACACAACTGAAACAGCGCTATGGTCATGCCTTGCGCTCGGCCAAGACCATCATAGAAAACCATGGCATAGGCCAGTCGCTTGACCGGGTGTTCCCCGCTCATTTTGCCGCACTGCATTGTTTTCTCTGCATACCCGTACACTACGACGGTGAAATGATCGCCCTGGTGGGCATCGCCAACCGGCCCAAAGGCTACGACCAGCAACTGACGCAGTTCCTCAATCCTCTCTTCAGTACTCTTGGTCAGTTGATCAGTGCAGCACGCATGCAGACCCAAAGGCGTGAGACAGAAAGGCAGTTGGCCAACGTCATCAAGGGAACCAACATTGGTACCTGGGAATGTAATATCGTTACTGGCGAAACCATCTACAACGAACGCTGGGCAGAAATGCTGGGCTATACACTGGCAGAACTGGAACCAACCACAGTTGATACCTGGCTCAAACTCTGCCATCCGGAAGATCTCAAGCTCACCAGCGCCATGATAGACCAGCATTTCCGGGGCGAAATAGAATACTTCGACCTGAAAAGCCGCATGCGCCATAAAGACGGTCACTGGATCTGGATACATGACCGCGGCTGCGTTGTCAGTTGGGATACCGATGGCAACCCTCTGATCATGTCCGGCAGTCATGCCGACATCACCGATCAGATGGAGGCAGAAGCCGAACTGGAACATGCCTATGAGCTACTGGAAAAATCAAATGCAGCCGCGCGCCTGGGTACCTGGGAACTTGAAGTCAAGACCCGCAAGCTGACCTGGAGCAAGGTCACCAGGCAATTGCATGAAGTGTCCGACGATTTTGAATGCACTGTGGAGCAGGCACTGGCGTTTTACAAAGATGTGGACAACCGCGAAAAAATCCGCACCCTGTTCATCCAGGCCGTGCGTGAAGGGCTACGCTTTGATACCGAACTCTGCATCACTACTGCGCGTGGCAGGGACCGCTGGGTGCATGTGATAGGCTTCCCGCAATTTGATGAAGAAGGAAAATGTGCGCGTGTCTATGGCACCTTCCAGGACATCAGTGAACGCAGATCGACAGAAGAAGCCTTGCGTGACCAGGCAGCCCATACCAGCGCCATCATTGACAACGTGCTTGACGGCATCATCACCTTTGATGAAGATGAAAACATCATCAGTCTCAACAATGCTGCCACTGATATTTTTGGTTACCAGGCCAGCGAGCTGGTAGGCAAGAACATACGCCTGCTAATTCCCTACCCGGCCGATGCTGACGCTGTGCCTGATGCGCTTGCCACCAGCAGGCTCAGCATGACAGTCATAGGACGAGAAGTCGATGCCAGACGCAAGGACGGCGGCAATTTTCCACTTGACCTCTCGGTATCAACAGTCAGCCGCCAGGGCAAACCGCTGTTCATTGCCTTGATACGTGACATCACTGAGCGCAAACGTACCGAAAAAATCAAGAATGAATTCATCTCCACTGTCAGTCATGAGCTACGCACGCCGCTGACTTCTATCTCCGGCGCACTGGGACTGATTTCTGGCGGAGTGCTCGGCGTCTTCCCGGAAAAAATGCGGCAGATGCTGGACATCGCCAATAAAAACTGTCAGCGCCTGACCTTCCTCATCAATGACTTGCTGGACATGGAAAAACTGTCAGCCGGCAAGATGGTGTTTCATCTGGAAACCAGCCTGCTCAAAGATTTGCTGACCCAGGCCATCGAAGCCAACCAGACCTTTGGCGCCGAACGGCATGTATCTTTGCAACTGGCAGCCAATACGCCAGCAGTCAATGTCTGCGTCGACACCCAGAGAATGATGCAGGTATTGTCCAACCTGTTGTCGAATGCCATCAAATACTCACCAGAAAACGCTGTCGTCAATATCAAGGCAGAAAACCGCATTACAGGTGTGCGCATCAGTGTGACTGACAAAGGTACGGGTATACCACATGAATTCCGCGACAGGATATTCGAGAAGTTTGCCCAGGCAGACTCGTCCGATACCCGACAGAACGGTGGCACAGGGCTGGGCCTGGCGATCACCCGCGAACTGGTAGAGCGCATGGGCGGCAAGATAGGTTTTGAATCACAGCCTGGCGTAGCAACTGTCTTTTACGTAGACCTGCCAACGGCACGCTGAAGTGGCGCCAGCCTGCCCCTCCACAGAGCAGGGGCGGATGTACAAAAAAACTGTACATCGATGTACAAAGTACGCCAGATCAAGTACTGCAGCCTTACATTTATTCACCTTTAAAATTTTTGGTTACATCCGAATTTTGTCTCCAATTTCAACTTCTCTGCCGTATCACAAGCTTATCTCACAAGCCTATCGATATGATTCGAATGCAGCTTTGATGTAATCCTGCTGAAGCTGCAATACTGTTGTCCAGGCGAATAGCCGGGATCACTAACCGGCATTCAGTATTTGAGTCGTGCTGTGGTATACGCAAAAGAAATAAGTCATTCAATACGGGCCGGACATGTCCTCACCAGAAACGTGAAGAACGACAATCTGATCTTTGGCTCATGATCGTCAAGCCCGAATGGCATGGGCAAGCATGCATAAAAATCTCTCATGCTCGCGGTTCAATTGATGTTGACTCAAGGATGAATGATCACCGTCCTTCGATTTCATCACAAAGACGGCTGGATTGAGAATGGCTCCGGAGCCATGCCCCGGGGCCATGTGTTCTCTGTCAGTGCACTATTGATGGTGCACTGACAGTTTCACGATTGATACAGCTACGTTGATATAGCTGCGTTGAATCAAACAGGACAGTCACACTGACTTGCAGATAGGCCCGTACGAATGCTCCTGCCCTTTATTTCCCTTACTGGCTGCACTTGTCCCACCAGCAAGCCGTGGTCTCACGGAAGGGCTTGAATGCCATCCACTTGGGGCTGCTCGTCCCGTCAGCGAATGCCGCTTCACGCAGTCCCCATGAGCCGTATTCACTGTACGAGCTTACGTTATTGAAGTGCACGAACACCTGGCCGGGGCCAATGCCTTCCACTTTTATCCATTCCGCCATCAATGCATTGTAGACGTCCCCCATGCGCTTGTCGCGATTGGCGCTGATGAACAGGCTGGTAGCGTCTGGATAAGGACTGCCAGCCACTACGCGCAAGTGCTGGCCACCCTCATAGGCGAACAACGGCTTTTTGTAGGGTCCGCTGGCCATGTTGGTTTTATACTGACGGATAAGATCGCCAGCATGGGCAACGGCGCCTTTGAGAGCGTAGGGAACCTGCAATGGCGTATCGACATCCTGGCCAGCCACGTTCTTGCCAAGCAACTCTTCAAAGACCTTGTCTACCCCCGCACTTCCCGTGCCCCAACTCGCCACCTTGTCTACGTTCCCAGGTTTCCCGTTTTCTCCGGGTTCCCCGAGATAACCGCCCACGTAGGCACCAACAGCCACAGCATCAATCGGGCCGGAACAATCCTTGGCAATTTTACCCGTCTCGACAGCCAGGGCGCAGGCAAGTGTTATTTTCGCCTGATCTGGCCAGCCAAACTGGGTATTGAGCGCACATTGCACCCGCGAGGACTGGTCACCAAATTCCTTCTTGGCGATCTGACAGATCTCGTTGGAACGCAGGGCGTAAAAGTTGATGGCACGATCATACTCGGACGCGTCCGGTTTGCCGTCACGGTGGAACCTGGTCAACCCTTGTTCCGCCAACCACTTATAGTTCAGAACGAAGGGCCAGGCCGTGTTCCATGGTTCGTTGCCGTATTCGACGATGAATTTGGCAGCAGGATTCAGGCTGGTCCGGGCCAACTGAGCCATGCGTTGCACATAGTCATTGTCGGCGTGATAGGGAATATTCATCCAGGCATCAGCAGAAAGCGTGTTGGCCAGGTTGATGGCTACTCCCACAGGTACGCCACCGCTGCCGGACCAGGTAGCGTCGCTCTTGGCCGGACGCTGGGACCAGTTGGACAGAGTGGAGTCATTGATCCTGAACCAGTCCATGAAGCGCAGAGCCCGCACACCGTTGAGGTCCGCAAGGAAATTGGGAGACCATATCTGTGTCCTGGACAAGTCCACCAGTGAAGTGTAGCCACCGGCAGGGCATGCATCCGGGCCGGCTACCCACTGCAAAGGCTTGCCGGTACAGATACCGCCAGGCATGATTACACGGATGTTGCGCAAGTAATTGTCCGGGTTGATGCGAGTGATGCGCATCCCGAAGTTCTCCCCGTCCTTGGGATTACGCGTCAGGACGATATGGCCCGGTTCGACTGTTTTCTGCGTGAGCTCCCCAAAAAATGACACGTCACCATCCCCCTCATAGAAGACGTGGTAATCCCCGGCAGGCATGGACTTGACAGAATGGCTGTCATTCAAGACCGTTGATACAGCCCGGTACTTCGGGTAATTCGTGACACTCTTGCCTTTTGGCGGCAGCGGCAGGCTTTTTACCCAGCCATTTGCGTCAAGATCCAGTTGCGCTTCTTCATGCGTATCCCAAACCCAGTCAGGGTCCAGGGTCGAGGTGACCCAGGGCTGCATCCGCTTGATCACATCGATGGTCGGCGCATCCGTGCTACTTGAAGCGAACTCTGTCAGATTCATGCCTGCGCCACCAGCGTGGCGGGTACGAATGAGGCTGGCGCCCAACGCCAGAGTGCCAACGTCGTCATCCTTTCCTGTTTTATTAAGTGGGGGCGCAGCGGCTATCCCGGACTGGCCGCTGGCGCCGTCAATCGCTGCGGACGTGTTGCTACCACCTCCGCATGCCTGTAAAAGCGCGATGAGCATCGTTCCCAATATTGCCTGATAGCTTTTCATTTTTAATGTCGATCTGGATCTGTTTTTCATTTTCGATATCCATTCGGATTTATTTGTCATTCAAGATGTTGATATAGATTTTTTTATTGCTAAGCGGATATAAGTCAACGGTTCCAACGTCGGCTGGTGACCTCCTTTTTAAATAAAGTGCTCCACAACAGAGCGAAACCACTTTCATTTTTTCTCTCCCCTCCATCCGAACGGGTGCAAATACCATTGCCATAATTTCAATACTAAAAGTCATCATGAGCGGATGCTGTAATGATTTGTTGCAGGGAATTACAAGCAGGTTTTGCGTGTAAGTAAATGCAACACCTTGTCGGCTGCACAGGTCTTCCTGCAGTACGCGGAACTGGCTGTATCGGTCACCCCACAGCCGGGGTCAATTCTGGTCACATTGCCTGAGTTTCAATTGCCAATTGCAAAATAAACCACTACCATGAAGTTGCAATTTAGATAGCAACGCAAATCTGCTTGCGGACAGTAAGCATTCATCAATAGCTTCAGTTAGCGACGGCGACATCGATCAGGCTTGGCGGAAAGGGCTATGCGCATGACCAGGAATATCCGCTTTCACATCTATATCTCTTATTTTTTCACTGCCCTGATACTCCTCTTCGCCCTTGCCCTGGGGACCGTGCAATTCGCACGCATGAGCAAGATCATCCTGGCGCAAACCAATACCAATTATGACCTGATCGGCAGACAGGTCGCCGGCAAAGTCAGAGACATCTACGAGCCGGTGAAGAACCAGACTGAAATACTGGCGCAGTCACATCCCCTGTCAGGACAGAACCTGGACGAACGTCTGAAGCATGTGAACTACCTGGCCAAAGCCATTACGAGCGTCAAATCTGCTACATCCGTCTATGTCGGCTTTGCCAATGGCGACTTCTTTTTGCTGCGTCAATATGCAAAATCGAACGGCAGTAAAGACCGTTTTGCAGCCCCTGCCAATACCATATGGATAGTGCAAAGCACCAGCACAGAAGCGGGCAAACGCATTGAGCATGTTGTCTATCTTGACGACAGGCTCAATGAGATCAGCCGCCAGCAGATACCCGAGCGCAAGTTTGATCCGCGTCAGCGTAGCTGGTATCTGTCTGCCATGAAAAACCCGTCACATCCCACGGTCACTGAGCCCTATTACTTTTTTACCACGGGGCAAATCGGCATCACCTATGCACAAAAAATTGTTGATGCCGATGCCGTCGTCGGCATAGACATAGAAATGCCGACCATCCACGAAACCCTGAAAAACAGTGCACTTACCCCAAGCAGCCGCATGGCCTTGATAGATCATCAGGGACAATTGCTGGCATGGCAAAATGAACAGAACCCCGCTTACAAACCACAGATCACCGAAACCAATGGCGTTAGCAGCATGCCGCAACTGAAAGACCAGAATGCACCGGTGCTAAAAAAAATCCTGGAACTGATCACACCAGAAAACACCAGCAGCAGCCAGTCCATCGAAGCCCTGGATAAATCCTGGGCCACCTACCAGTCCGCCATACAAATCCCCGGCGGCAAGGACTTGCGTCTGCTGATCGCCAGCCCGCATGAAGAATTGCTGGCATCCATCATCAAGATGCGCAGGCAAACCGTTGTGATGTTTTTTATCATGCTGTCCCTTGGCATCATCGCCACGGTATTGTTTTCGCGCTTTGCATCCAACCCACTGCGACAACTGAATGACGAAGCAGGGAAAATCGCCAGGTTCGATTTCAAGAACAACATCAACATACAATCACGCATCAAGGAAATCGCCGACCTCACCCACTCAATGAAAGCGATGAAGACGACCATACGCTCCTTCCTGGACATCGCCAGCAGTCTTGCATCTGAAACCAATTACGATAAGTTGCTGGCGCGCGTCCTCCAGGAAATGTCAGAAATCACCGAAGCCAGGTCGGGCATACTTTATCTGCACCAGCCGCAAGACAACAGCCTGCAGGTCGCCCAGGTTTATGTCGACCACCAGGTAGTCACCAGCGATGCCCAGCGTATCTCCATGGACAATGCCAGCCACCCCGTCATACAAGCCTGCCGCGACCGCAGCAGCATCTGCCACCTACAGGCGAATGAAATACAGCATTATTTCAGCGTACTGCCTGCCAGCGACCATGTCACCACACTGATTGCCATTCCCCTCAAAGACAGGAAGGGCAATCTGGTTGGCGCCATCGCACTGGTGATCGATGACGCCGACATTGACCCTGGTCGACAGGCCATGGCAGAAGCAGTCTCCGGCGCAGCCGCCATCGCCATTGAAAACCAGCGCCTGATACAAGAACAGAAGACCCTGCTCGAAGCCTTCATACAACTGATTGCCAGCGCCATTGACGCCAAGAGCCCCTATACCGGCGGCCATTGCCAGCGTGTTCCGGTATTGACAAAAATGCTGGCACAGGCGGCCTGCGCAGAGACGCAAGGTACTTATGCCGACTTTCAACTGAATGAAACAGAATGGGAAGAACTGCATATCGCCGCCTGGCTGCATGATTGCGGCAAGGTCACCACGCCGGAATACATCGTCGACAAGGCCACCAAACTGGAAACGCTGTACGACCGTATCCATGAGATACGCATGCGTTTTGAAGTCATGAAACGCGATACAGAAATCGGCTATTGGAAAGCAGTTGCCACGGCAACAGCAGAACAAAAAACCGGGCTTAAAACAGCATTCGACAAAGACATTGCTGAACTTGACGACGACTTCCAGTTCATTGCCACCTGCAATGAAGGTGGTGAATACATGGCCCCTGACAAAGTCGCCCGTATCCACAGGATTGCAGAACGCACCTGGAGCAGGACCCTGTCTGATCGTATCGGTATTTCGCACGACGAAAAAGAACGCAAGGACCGCACACCAGAGCCAGACCTGCCAGTGACAGAACAGGCGCTGAGTGACAAAACAGAACACATCTTCACCCGCTCTTCCCGCGAACGCATCAGTGATGACAACCCCTGGGGTTTCAAGGTCAAGGTGCCAGAACACCTGTACAACCGTGGTGAGGTCTACAACCTCACGGTCGCCCGCGGCACACTGTCAGAAGAAGAACGCTACAAAATCAATGAGCACATGATACAGACCATCATGATGCTGGAGAAACTGCCTTTCCCGCGACACCTGGCAAGGGTGCCGGAAATCGCTGGTGGTCATCATGAAAAAATGGATGGCACAGGCTATCCCAAACGCCTGTTCGCCAGTGACATGAGCATCCCCGCCCGCATGATGGCGATTGCCGATATCTTTGAGGCACTGACAGCCGCTGATCGTCCCTACAAGAAAGGTAAAACCCTTTCAGAGGCGATCAAGATCATGGGTTTCATGAAAAAAGACCAGCACATAGATCCAGATTTGTTTTCCCTGTTCTTACGCTCAGGTGTCTACCTGGACTATGCCAGGATGTTCATGCACCAAGAACAGATTGATGAGGTCGATATAGCTGCTCATGCCTGACATGGTGAAACTGCATCCGCCTGGCTGCACGGCAGAGGCGCCAGTTGCCGGCAACTTGCATGTTGTCCATTTTATCCTACACTGAGGTCACTACGATTATTCATGTGTTCACTATCGCCAGTGAGCGAAGACATGAGTTGACACATGCCTTAGCGTTTCGCAGCAGCAATTGTTGCGTCTTGTGTATCAAAAACCGGCGGAAGAACCGGTGCCAGGCAGACTGGTCAGCAATGCGCAAATTCTTGGCTCAAGAGGAGGTCGCCATGGAACTTGGTATGCAATCCCACCACTTTGTTGCCCGCAGGCCAGACTGGATTGCCGCCGCAACCGCAGGCTTTGTTGCCGGAGCGGCAGTGATGGTAATGGAATTATTCTGGTCCACCGCCATCATTGACGTCAGCCCCTGGGCAGCTGCACATATGGTAGCCGCCATTGCACTGGGGCCAGGCGTGCTCGACTCAACGGCATTCAGCGTCGGCATTGTCACCGTCGCCCTGCTCATCCATTATGTGCTGGGCGCTATGTTTGGCGTGATACTTGCCGCGATCATCGCCTCATTTCATCTTGATGATACGGTCACCATGGTGTTATTGGCAGGCTCCCTGTTCGGGGGATTTCTCTATCTGTTCAATCTGCACGGCATGGTCTATTACTTCCCATGGTTTGCGCAAATGCAGAACGTCGTAGTTGTCATCAGCAACATGTTGTTCGGCATGACGGCCAGCTTCATGTACCGACAACTGAAGCGGGATAAAAAAGAAAAATGAGAAAATACAAGTAGAAGAATGTACTCCAAACATGTGGCCAGCCACTGCTGCATCTCTACCCTGGCGGTACTTGCCAAATCGAAAAATGTAAAGGCTTCGCGCTGCTTTGGGTACCGCACTTGCACCTGCGCTCGAAAAACAAACATGTACACCTGATCGTGTCGCCGCAGGTAGCCGATAAAGACAGCTAGCAGTCAATTCAATCATGCGCGGCTGAAGCCGCTTCTACAAAACCATACATCTATTTTCATGGCCTGCCTGTCATTAGCCTTGCCTCAGCTTAGGAATAAACAAATACGTCAGCACAAAGGCAAGCGCGTAACTGCACATCAGCACCACAAAAGCCGCAGGCATGCGCCATGCCCAGTCAGATGCTGCATGGAATAACCCGCCCATGATGGCAACACCCACCAGTGCGCCGATCTGGCGGCTGGCATTGACGGCGGCAGAAGCACTACCTGCATAGCGCGTGCCGCAGACTTGCAGCACCGTCGTCGTCATCGCAGGCAGGGCGACACCTACCGAGATATTCATGATGATGACGCACAGTGTCAGCAGGCGCATCATCAGGACGGATGCCATGTCGGTATTGAGCGCCGTAACCAGTATGCACGCAGCCATCAGCGCCGCACTGGCTGTACCAAACAGCAAGGGGTAGCGCGTACCCACCCTGGCAGAAATCTGGCCCGACAACAGGTTGCCGACCATAAAAGAAAACATCATCGGCAGCATCTGCATACCCGCTTCGTGGGCAGTAACATGCAAGGCATCCTGGAAGAAAATCCCCAGCAAAAAGATTTGTGCAAAAGTAGAAAAACTGATCAGAAAACCTATGCCACTCGCCGCCGGAAACGTCGCATTTGCAAACAGGGCGCGCGGCAGCAAGGGATGCGTGCCGCGCCTCTCCTGCACGATCAGTGCCAGTGCACTGACGACCATACACGCCAGCAGCGACACGATGATTGCAGACTGCCAGCCATAGGCCGGGCCCTCAATCAGGACAAAGGTCAGGCTGACCAATACAACAAGCAGCAAGGCATGGCTGAGCAGAGATAGTGGTCTGGGGTGAGCAGGTACTTTGGGTATCAGTTTTTTGACCAGCAGCACGCCCGCTATGCCCAGTGGTATATTCACCATGAAGATACTACGCCAGCCAAACTGCTGCACCAGCATGCCGCCTATCAGCGGGCCGCTGCCGCTGGCAACACCGACCAGGGCCGACCATATACCCAGCATCTTGGTGCGCTGCCGGGTATCCTGAAAAGTATGACTCATCAGACTCAAGGAAGCAGGCATGAACAAGGCCGCCCCCAGCCCCTGTAACAGCCGCGCAATAATCAGCATGGCACCGCTGCCAGCAAAACCACACAACAGCGATGCCGCAATAAACACCAGCAAACCCGCCTGGTAAGTTGTCTTCGCCCCCCATCTCTCGGCAAGCGCGCCACCGACAAGCAAGAGCGAAGCAAAGCTCAGGGTATAGGCATCCACCACCCACACCAGACGACTCAGCGGTAGAGAAAAACTGCTGGCAATCGCAGGCAGCGCGATATTGACCGAGGTCACATCCACCATCGCCATCATAAAACCCAGCGCCAGCGTCAGCAAGATCAAAGCCTCTTCCAGCCTGCCCAGGCGCGGGCTGCCCACCACGGCCACAGCCGCCTGCCATGTTTTGCCTTCATCCACCAGATTGATACCGCCTTGCCCACCACTTAGCCTGCTCATGAGAACCCCTTTTCAATAAACCTGAGAGCATGGTAGTTGCCTTGCCTGATGCAGTAAATAAGCATAAGATCAACAGTCTGATGCAAAAATGCATCATTATATTGAACACTGAAATGACTGCATCAAACATGGATTGGGACGATACAAGAATTTTCCTGGCGATTTATCGCGCAGGCACCTTGCGCAGCGCGGCGGCCATGCTCAATATCGACCAGGCCACCGCAGGCAGGCGGCTGGCGGCATTGGAGCAAGCCCTGAATGCGCGGCTGTTCCTGCGCACACCTTCAGGCTATGTGGCAACACCAGCGGGCGAACATGCACTGGCTGCCGCCGAAATGATGGAAAAAGCCTCAGACAAACTACAGCGCGAAATCGCAGGCATAGACAACCGCCTGTCCGGCGTGGTGCGCGTCGCCACCTCAGACACCATGGCCAGCCACTTCGTCATCCCCGCCATGCAAAAGCTGCACGCCAGCCACCCCGACATACGCATCGTACTGAGCACGGCAACACAACTAAGCAATCTCACCCGGCGCGAAGCCGACATCGCAGTACGCCTGGTCAGGCCCACCGACCCCGACCTCATCGCCCGCCACCTGACCAAACGCAAGCTGGGCCTGTTCGCCGCAAAAACCTATCTGAAAAAACACCCGGTAACAGCAGACTGCAAAAGCCTGGATGGCCACGACATCATCATCTACCAGCAACGCGTCGCCCCACGCCACGCCGAAAAAATCTGCGGCCTGCCCACCACCAAAGCCCGCGTCAGCATGGAAGTCAGCAGCGCCATGATGCTGCTCGAAGCCACCCGCGCCGGACTAGGCATCGCCGAACTGGCAGTCCACCTCGCAGAAAACGATCCCCAACTCACCCGCCTGTGGCCAGAGCGCGAAGACAGCTACGATGTATGGCTGGTCATGCACGGCGACCTAGCCCGCACGGCAAGGGTCAGGGCTGTGGCGGATGCGATTGTGGGGTGTTTTTCGGGGAAGAAGAACGATTAAATAGCATATAAGAAAAGGCTTGCTCGTCCATAAAAAATCAGGCACGATCGACTGCACAAGAAATTATTAAATTTACACACTCGAACGGTACGTACAGGAAGTAAACTGTGCTCTCAAAATATTGAATATTATGAACTATTCGATCCCCTATAGTATGCGCGCCGTTGCTCACCGTCACAGCTTAAGAAGTTGATCGTTTCTAATACACAATGCAAACTCTGCTAAATTCTGTTCAAGATAATTACTTAAATAAATGGATGCATCATGGCAACAAAAGGAATTAAGAAATTTGTGAGTTACCCTTGTCTCATGATTAGTCAAAATAATCATAGATTTTTTCTAACCTCAATTCCAGTGTCGGATATATTTCCACACTGTTTTGTTTCAAGTCGAGACGCGGACAATTTACAAGGTTTCCAACGGCAACTAAGCAAACAAAGAGCGGAAGATATCAGTAAATATTTGAATCAGGGATCAGGATCAATACCGACAAACATCGTATTGTCAGCACAAGAGGGAGCAAAAATTGTCTACAGTTCAAAAAACAAAACAATTTCCTTTGAAAGGATAGACAAAGCATTTCTTGTTTTAGACGGACAGCACCGACTTTGGGGATACCAAACATGTCTTGAACAGTTTAGTAAGGATCATCGAGTACCTCTTTCTATATATGAGAATCTTACTCGTGCCGAAGAAACAAGGTTATTCATAGATATCAATACTAAACAAATTGGTGTACCGGCCGCATTACTTCTTGACATAAAACAGTTAGCGCAAATAGAGAGTGAGCGTGACACTACATTGAGAGAGTTATTTGATGGCATTAAGCAAAATCCTGACCTCAATTTCAGCGGAATGCTGAGCCCGGCCAAATCAGTTGCTGGAAAAGTGTCGCGAGTTACATTCAATAGAGCGGTGGGTCAAGCGCTAGACTCTTCGATTTTACAAGGTCTTGACAAGAAAAAAAGATTGTCTTTACTAACCAATTATCTCAAAGCATATGAAAACGTATTGGACGATCAAAAATTACTTACTAGAAGTGCTTTTCTTGAAGCAATATTTGATGTATTTGAACAAGCCATACGTCAAAGTCTATTAAGTCATAAGAACGCAAAAACAGAGAGCATTCAAAAAGTAATTAGTCCGATTGCAAAATATTCATATGCCGATACAACACTGCGTTCGGTCGGTGAAGTTAAAAAGGCTGTCAGAAGTGCTCTCGCTGGCTCCGTGAGTATTGACCCCAATATGCTGTAGAAAAAGTACGATATGCAATCATCGCCAAGCCCTACCGTCCGATATTTACTGATGCAATTGCTTAATGTAATCCCTGAATTTACAGCCCTCGAACCTTTCAGAGATAACAATTTAAATACCTGGAGAACACAAGGGGCACATTCACTACTAACTTCAACAAAAAACTCAATCGTATTATCTGTAAATCAGAGAGAGTATGCATCAACATTATTCTCAGAGGCACAACATTTACTTAACCATGCAAGTGAACATCGTGCTCACTTACTCGATTATAAAAACATTAAAGACGAACCTAGTCCGAGTTGGGTTTTTGTATCTCTATACTATTTTTCGCTATTTATAGCCATGGCGTGGACAAGGGTGGCAAACGGTGCAGTCCTTTATCTCGATAAAGAAGCGATTATCGAATACTGCGGCAGTGCAAGCATCAAACCAGGTGGAGGAGCTTATAAAGCTTCGCTAGCTCTTGATAGCACTACCGGCGCAGCGAAAGTTAATCTCAGAAAATGTTCCACTAGTCACTTTCATGAGGCTGTCTGGATTGCAGTATCTAATGAAGTCGAAAGTGCAATCGTATGGATAATCTCACTTTCTAATTCAAGGAAACCTACTTCTGAGGAACTACTGTCACTTAGAGCATTAAATTTGTTTCGAGGATTAAGTTTCAACGATCCTCTTGTTTGGCCAAGTATGTTGAGAAACGCCATTAATTATCGACCTGGATATAGCTACCGCACCGTAATCAATCACAATTTTTTACGTATTAGATCTCGACTAGAACGTCCGTCATTCCTTCATTTTGAAGAATTGGTAGCGTTTGGTGAACGTGCTAAATCAGCTACCAGAGGGGTTGCTCATCCAAGCGAAATTGCAAATGACTCAGTAGAACTTCTTATTGCGCAAAGCCTTGTGCTTGAATCGTTCACTGAAGATGCCTTGGCAAGCATTTGCGATGTACGCAACTTAGAATCCTCAGCAGGTAGACTAAGACAACGTTTTAATCGAAAGTATTGCAATACAAATAGTATTCTTGCCAAAGTAACTGCCTGAAAAGCTTCATTTGATAAAGAGTTGTTAATTTTGTTAATCATATCCCAGGCGTGATATTTTTTACGAGGAAAGAACTAACAAACATTAGATTTTTGTAAAACTGCGCAAATTGGCACCTAGTATTTGATGCAACTTATCAAAAAAAACTGTGCAAAAAAAATGAGCGACATAAAACAGCAAATCCCGATAAGAAAGATCTCGCTATGTTGGGCTCTATTCATATTATCTGGAGAAACGGAACAACGTAAGAAAGCACAATCTTATGAATGTGCCAGAAACCAGCAGCTAAATTAACCCACCACCCCAGCCCTCCCCAACATCGCATGCAACAACACGTTGCACCCTGCCTCCAGGTGTTCTGATTTCGCGTCTTCAATTTCATTGTGGCTGATGCCGTCCTTGCAGGGGACGAAGATCATGCCGGATGGGGCCAGTCTGGCGGTGTAAATCGCGTCGTGGCCTGCGCCGGAGACTACGTCCATGGTGCTATAGCCCAGGGTTGCTGTGGCTTCGCGTACGGCGTTGACGCAGTCTGGGTGAAAGGGGCATGGGGGGTAGTAGGATACGCGTTCTACGCTGATGTTCAGGCCGCTGTCCTTGCTTGTCTTATCGACGTAGGCGAGGATTTCATTGTGCATGGTGTCGAGCAGTTCTGCGGAGACGTTGCGCAGGTCCATGCTGAATTTGACTTCGCCGGGGATGACGTTGCGGCTGTTGGGGAAGACCTGCACCATACCTACCGTGCCACGGCCATAGGGCGGGTAGCGGTTGCCGATGTTGACGACTTCTTGCATGATCCTGGTGGCAACTTGCAGGGCGTCTTTGCGCAGGCCCATGGGGGTGGGGCCTGCGTGGGCTTCCATGCCGGTGACGACGCAGTCATACCATGAGAGGCCAAGCACGCCGGGTACAACGCCGATGACCTTGTCGGCATCTTCGAGTACCGGGCCTTGTTCTATATGGGTTTCGAAGTAGGCACCTATTGGGTGCTGGCCTGGCACTTCTGTGCCTTTGTAGCCTATGCGTTCCAGTTCTTCGCCTACAGTTTTGCCTTCTGTGTCTTTGGCGGCGTAGGCGTGTTCGAGGGTGAATGCGCCGCAGAATACGCCTGAGCCCATCATGACAGGGACGAAGCGTGAGCCTTCTTCATTGGTCCAGAAGGCGACTTCTATCGGGGCTTCTGTTTCTATGTTGTGGTCGTTAAGGGTGCGCACGACTTCGAGCGCGGCCAGCACGCCATAGTTGCCGTCAAACTTGCCGCCGGTGGGCTGGGTGTCGATATGACTGCCGGACATGATGGGTGGCAGGGCCGGGTTCTTGCCTGCCCTGCGCATGAAGACATTGCCTATCTGGTCTATGGTGACTGTCAGGCCAGCCTGTTTGGCCCAGGACACAACGAGGTCGCGGCCCTGTTTGTCGAGATCAGTCAGGGCCAGGCGCTTGACGCCGCCTTTTGGTGTGGCGCCTATTTGTGCGAGTTCCATCAATGAGGCCCAGAGGCGGTCTCCATTGATTCTTAAATTTGCGATTGACATTTGCATTACTCCTCGATTCTTAATTTTATGCGCGCATTCTGTTGAGCGCATGAAACATGGGTGAAAAGGACGGGCGTTTGATATAACGCCCTGCGCCCATCTCTGCCCTTAAATCACCTTCCTTGAACACCAGCTTGCCGCCGCTGATAGTGTGGGTTGGTATGCCCTTGACGGTGCGGCCTTCAAAGACATTGAAATCGCCTTTGGAGAACTGTGTCTTGGCGGACAGGGTCTTGGTACCATTCACGTCCCACAGCACGATGTCGGCATCTGCGCCTTCTGTAATAACGCCTTTGCGTGGGTAGATATTGAAAATCTGTGCGCAATTGGCCGAAGTGACCTTGACGAATTCTGAAGGCGTCAAACGGCCTGTGTTGACGCCTGCGTCCCACAAGACCATCATGCGTTCTTCTATGCCGCCACAGCCATTGGGTATCTTGGTGAAGTCATCCTTGCCTGCGGCTTTTTGGGCGGCGCAGAAGGTGCAGTGGTCGGTGGCTGTGGTATGCAGGTTGCCGCCTTGCAGGCCCTGCCACAACACCTCTTGATGATGGCTGCTGCGGAAGGGTGGGCTCATGACATGGCCTGCGGCCTGGGTAAAGTCTGGATTTTTGTACACGCTGTCATCGACGACGAGGTGACCTGCCAGCACTTCACCAAACACGCGCTGGCCGTGGGCACGGGCGCGGGTGATGGCGTCGAGCGATTCCTGGCAGGATACGTGGACGATGTAGAGCGGTGTGTTGAGTACATTGGCAATGGCAATGGCGCGCTGGGCGGCTTCGCCTTCTACCATGGGTGGGCGTGACAGCGGGTGGGATTGCGGGCCTGTCATGCCCTTCTTCATGAGTTCTTGTTGCAGTACATAGACGAGCTCACCGTTTTCTGCATGTACGGTGGGGATGGCACCGAGTTCCAGCGCGCGGGTGAAGCTTTTCACCAAGATTTCATCGTCGGCCATGATGGCGTTCTTGTAGGCCATGAAGTGCTTGAAGCTGTTGACGCCATGTTCATTGACGAGCTTGCCCATGTCGGCATGGACGCTGTCATCCCACCAGGTGACGGCGACGTGGAAGGAATAGTCACCGGCAGATTTTTCTGCCCAGCCGCGCCAGATGTTGAAGGCTTCCATCAAACCCTGCTGCGGGTTGGGGATGACGAAGTCGATGATGCTGGTAGTGCCACCGGCCAGGCCAGCGGCAGTGCCAGTAAAAAAATCATCTTGCGTGACCGTGCCCATGAAGGGCAGTTGCATGTGGGTATGCGGGTCTATGCCGCCGGGCATGACGTAGAGGCCGCCAGCGTCTATGATTTCTGCACCGGCAGGTGCATCGAGGTTATCGCCGACAGCGATGATCTTGCCATTGTCGCAGAGGACATCGGCTTTAAATTCACGGTCTGCGTTGACGACAGTGCCGCCGCGTATGAGGATGGTCATGATGCTTCCTTTTCTTGTCTCCGTTGGAGTGTGCGTTGCCGTGAACGTTATTTCTCGTAGGTTGGCGAATACGTAGGTTGGGCCGGGCCTCGCTAGGCTACGCTTCACCAGCCCAACACTCGGCCTAAACAAACGTATGCGTTACTCAACCGCCCAGTGTTGGGCAGGTAAAACGTTGCCCAACCTACGAGTCACCGCCTCCACGGTAATTTCACACACATCCAAACATTCAAATTTCAATTCTTCTTACCACTCATCAAACCCATATACACCACACCGGACAAAGCGAGCCCGACGAACCAGGCGTAGGTGTAGATGGTTTTTAATACTTCGGGAATAGCCGGGAAACTGGCCGGGAAAGCCGCGTTCAAAAAGCCCGGTATATTCGGCAAGACGCCGATCACGAAAGCGATCACGGCGGCCATGTTCCAGCCATTTTTATAGCTGTACTTGCCTTCATCCTGGTACAGGGCATTCACATCAATTTCTGTCTTGCGGATGAAGTAATAATCAATGATCAGGATACCAGCGATGGGGCCTAACAATGCTGAGTAGCCGATCAGCCAGGTGAAGATATAACCCTGGGTAGATTCCAAAATCTTCCACGGCATCATGATCAGGGCGATGGAGGCGGTGATATAGCCACCAGTCTTGTATGAAATCAGCTTGGGGTTCAGAGCTGAGAAGTCATAAGCAGGGCCGACGAGGTTTGCTGCCAGGTTGACGGAAACTGTATCGATGAGCAGGATCACTAAAGCAATCAGCACGGCCACGCCTGTCATGCGGCTGGCCAGGTCTACCGGGTCCCATAGGGCTTTGCCATACAGGACGACGGTGGCAGATGTGACGATAACCGCCAGCAGGGCCAGCAAGCCCATGGGTGCAGGCAAGCCTATGGATTGGCCGAGTATCTGGTCCTTCTGTGATTTGGAAAAACGAGTGAAGTCAGGGATATTCAAAGCCAACGTGGCCCAGAAGCCGACCATGGCTGTCAGTGAAGGCCAAAAGGCAGACCAGAATTGCCCGGCTTTTTTACCGCCTTCTACAAACTGGGATGGCTGGTCAAGGATGGGGCCAAAGCTGCCTGCCTTGTTATAGACCCAGCCCAGCAGTACAAAGCAGATGATGATTTTAAGCGGTGCGGTATAGGTTTCCAGCTTGCGGATGGAATCCATGCCGTGGAAGATGTACCAGAACTGTATGGCCCAGAAAATCAAAAAGCAAACCAGTTGCGCAGCATTGATACCCAGGCCAGCGATATTGTCGCCGCCTAGCGGATGACCAATGAGCACACCACCCAGGGTATAAATCATTTGCCCGCCAAACCAGGTTTGTATGCCATACCAGCCGCAGGCGACTATCGCACGCATCAGAGCAGGCAGACGTGCGCCATGCACGCCAAACGAGGTGCGCGCCAGCACGGCATAGGGTATGCCATATTTGGCACCGGCATGACCTATCAGCAACATGGGGACGAGGACGATCGCATTTGCCAGGAACACCGTCATCACCGCCTGGTAAGCTGACATGCCGCCTTCGATGAGGCTGGCAGCCAGGGTATAAGCCGGGATGCACATGACCATGCCGACCCAGAGCGCAGCAAAGTGATACCAGCGCCAGGTGCGCTGGGCTTGTGAAGTAGGTGCTAAATCCTCATTCCAAAGTTGCCCGCTTTGTGTCTGCATATACTCTTCTCCAGGTGGAATATTCGAAATAATTTCAAGTACAAAGGCTGTAGCAAACTTTATTCCAGATACTTGGGATGTGCAAACATTGGCAACAAAAATTACAGTCTCTTTTGTTTGCAGGCATGCAGTCCGTATCAATTTTGTGAAGATAAAACTCTGGAGACATCCCCTCCCCTTCAAGGGGAGGGTTAGGGTGGGGATGGGGTTCGGTAAAACTCAAACATCACTCATTTGCTACAGAAACCCATCCCCATCCCAACCTTCCCCTTGAAGGGGAAGGAGTTTAAGCAATCATATTGCTAATTCTGACAGAATTTATACCCCCACTCCCCTCCAAGTACAAGCAATTATTTCAACACTGCACGCGGGTTGCGTGGGTCTTGGGTCCAGTTCATATAGGGCTTGCCTGTCGCCTGTGGCACCATGGTGATGCATTGTTCTACCGGGCAGGTGATCTGGCAGAGGTTGCAGCCTACGCATTCTTCCTTGATGACTTCGTATTTGCGTGTGCCATTGTCGGCGATCAGTTGCGCGATGGACTGGTGCGAGGTGTCTTCGCAGGCGATGTAGCAGCGGCCGCATTGTATGCATTTGTCCTGATCTATGTCGGCAATGACGGCATAGTTCATGTCGAGGTTTTTCCAGTCGGTAGTGTTGCTGACGGCTTTACCGGCAAAGTCGCTGATGCGCTCATAGCCTTTTTCATCCATCCAGCGTGACAGGCCGTCTGTCATTTCCTTAACGATGCGAAAGCCATGCAACATCGCTGCCGTGCACACCTGGACTGAGCCTGCGCCCAAGGCCATGAATTCTGCGGCGTCGCGCCAGTTGCCTATGCCACCTATGCCGGAGATGGGCAAACCCTTGGTGGCCGGGTCGCGGGCAATCTCTGCCACCATGTTCATGGCGATAGGTTTGACTGCACTAC
This sequence comes from Undibacterium paludis, assembly GCF_022568815.1. GTDB lineage: Bacteria > Pseudomonadota > Gammaproteobacteria > Burkholderiales > Burkholderiaceae_D > Undibacterium. The sequence goes on from NZ_JAKZHX010000004.1 coordinate 147,152, forward strand.
CACAATAGCCACCATGCGTACTTTGCATGCCGACGATGGGGCGGGCGATCATCTGATCCAGGTCTATGGATGTGATGGAGTTGATGGTGTTGATGAGCGACACGGCATCTGCACCGCCATTGAAGGCAGCGCGGGCTGGTACGCGCACATCGGTGATGTTGGGTGTCAGTTTGACGATGACGGGCAGTGAGCAATACTTTTTGCACCAGCGCGTGATCATTTCCACATACTCAGGCACCTGCCCTACGGCTGCGCCCATGCCGCGTTCTGGCATGCCGTGCGGGCAGCCGAAATTGAGTTCTATGCCGTCTGCGCCTGTGGCTTCTACCAGGGGCAAGACTCTTTTCCATGCTTCTTCTTCGCATGGGTACATCAGCGACACGATCATGGCGCGGTCTGGCCAGTCTTTCTTGACCTGGGTTATCTCTTGCAGGTTCAGTTCCAGGCTGCGGTCAGTGATGAGCTCGATATTGTTAAAACCGATGACTTCACGGTTCTTGCCAAAGTGGGCAGAGTAACGTGATGAGACGTTGACTGGTGGTGGGTCTTCACCCAGGGTTTTCCAGACCACACCGCCCCAGCCTGCTTCGAATGCGCGCACGACGTTATAGGCCTTGTCTGTTGGTGGTGCAGAAGCCAGCCAGAAAGGATTAGGTGCCTTGATACCGGCGAAGTTAATAGAGAGATCAGCCATGTTACACCTTCGCTTTCAGGTCTTCGTTGATTGCCAGCGCTGCCAGCTTGCCATGTTGTACTGCCTGCACAGTCAGGTCTTGTCCAGATGCGATGCAGTCACCACCGGCATAAATGCCTGCAACACTGGTACGGTATTGCGCATCGACATGGATTTTGTCGCCCTGTTTTTGCAGGTCTTTTGCCATTGGATCGGACAGGCTGCTGTTGTCCATGGTCTGGCCTATGGCCTTGAAGACTGCCTGTGCCGCAATATCAATGGTCTTGCCTGTAGTTTGCAATTTACCACCGACTTCTTTGGTGCGGGCAAAACGCATGCCACTGACACGGCCTTCTGCATCGCGCAAGATCTCTTGCGGTTGTGCCCAGGTGACGATGCGCACCTGGTTGGCCTTGGCAATCTCTTGTTCGTGATGGGTGGCCGACATATGTTCTGCACCACGGCGGTACACCAGCGTGACCTGCTCTGCACCAAGACGGGCGATTTGCACGGCCATATCGATGGCGGTATTACCGGCACCGATGACCACGCACTGCGGTGGCACGGGCAACTTAGTCAGGTCTTCTGCCTGGCGCAACTCGGCGATGTAATCTACCGCTGCCATCAGGCCGGGGGCGTCCTCGCCTGTCAGGCCCAACTGGCGGCTGGCACCAAGACCCAGTCCCAGAAAGACTGCATCATAATCACGGCGCAAGTCTGCCAGGTGCAAGTTCTGTCCCAGCACCTGCTCATGTTTGACGGTGATGCCGCCAATTTGCAGCAGGAATTCAACTTCGCGCTGGGCGCTGTCTTCTGTCAGTTTGTATTTGGCTATGCCATATTCATTGAGACCGCCAGATTTTTTCTTCGCTTCAAAAATCACGACATCATGGCCCAGAGTAGCGAGCCTGTGGGCACAGGATAAACCTGCTGGCCCTGCACCGACGATAGCGATTTTTTTGCCTGTGCTGGCGGCACGTTCAAAAGGATGCGCATCAAATTTTGCATTGTCGAGTGCATAGCGTTGCAGCAAACCGATCTTGACTGGAGCCCCCTCTGCATCATGATTGCGCACGCAGGCATGCTCGCACAAAATCTCGGTAGGGCAAACGCGTGAGCAGCTTGCGCCGAGTATGTTCTGTTCCAATATGCCCTTGGCTGCACCATTGATATTGCCGACAGCAATATTCTGAATAAAGCTGGGCACATCAATTTCAGACGGGCAAATGCGCGTGCATGGGGCGTCGTAACAGTACAGGCAGCGCTCACTTTCTATCGCTGCCTGACGCTTGTTCAGTGCAGGATTCAAGTCAGTGAAATGCGAACGCAAAGTCTCCTGACTTTCTTCTGCCTGGGGTATGTGCTTAAGGGCTTCCAACATGGTGGCTCCAATCAATCTCGGTTTGCTAACTTTTTTCTAAAAGCAAGTTTCGTGACAGCTAATTTACTATTTCAGGACTTACGAAAAATTGTCCCAGCAAGGCGCAACGACGAAGACAGTACTTTAGTACGGCTAGGAGTTGCAACGCCGCTGGGGCGATTTTCTCGTATGTCCAGCATTTATTTGTTTTGAGGGAACGAAAATTCCGCCCCCTTAGAAATACTGTCTGGCCAGCGCTGCATGACGGCTTTGACACGCGTATAAAAACGCACGCCTTCCGGGCCGTAGATGTGATGGTCACCAAAAAGGCTGCGCTTCCAGCCGCCAAAGCTATGGAAGGCCATGGGTACAGGCAGAGGTACATTCACACCAACCATGCCTACCTGTATCATGCGCACGAATTCGCGCGCCGTGCCGCCATCGCGGGTGAAGACAGCAACGCCATTGCCATACTCATGCTTGTTGATGAGGTCTGCTGCGGCCTCCATATCTGGCACGCGTACTACGCACAAAACCGGACCAAAAATCTCTTGCTTGTAGACGGTCATCTCTGGTGTTACATGATCGAACAGACTGCCACCGCAGAAGAAGCCCTGTTCATGTCCTGGCACCTTGAAGTTGCGACCATCGACGACCAGTTTTGCGCCCTCTGCCACGCCTTCACCGATCAGGCTTTCTATGCGCTCTTTGGCAGCATGGGTGATGACCGGGCCCATTTCTGCATCCGGCACCAGGCCGTTATTGATCTTGAGCGATTTAACACGTGCCGCCATCGCATCGACCAGGGCATCAGCAGCAGAACCAACAGCCACCGCTACAGAGATCGCCATGCAGCGTTCGCCGGCAGAGCCATAAGCTGCGCCCATGAGCGCATCAACTGCCATATCCAGATCAGCATCAGGCATGACGACCATGTGGTTTTTTGCGCCGCCGAGTGCCTGCACGCGCTTGCCATTCGCGCAGCCACGTGCGTAGATTGCCTGGGCAATCGGAGTGGAGCCGACAAAGCTGATGGCCTGTACATCTGGATGATCAAGCAGTGCATCCACCACAGTTTTATCGCCCTGCACCACATTGAAAACACCATCCGGCAAACCGGCCTGCTTGAGCAATTTTGCATGCAGCAGGGATGCAGAAGGGTCACGCTCTGACGGTTTCAACACAAAGGTATTACCGCAGGCGATGGCGATAGGGAACATCCACATCGGCACCATGACAGGGAAATTGAATGGCGTGATACCAGCAACAACACCGAGCGGCTGGCGCATGCTGCAGGCGTCTATGCCACGGGCGATTTGCTCGGAATATTCGCCTTTCAACAGTTGAGGAATACCGATGGCAAACTCCACCACTTCTATACCGCGTGCGACTTCGCCCTTGGCGTCAGCCAGGGTCTTGCCATGCTCTTTCGTCAGCAGATTGGCGAACTCATCAGTATGCTGTTGCAGCAGGTTCAGGTAAGCCATCAGTACGCGGGCGCGTGACAGGGCTGGCGTGTTGGACCATGCAGGAAAAGCCTTGGCCGCCGCAGCGACAGCTAGGTTAACGTCCTGCTCGCTGCCCAGTGCTACCTGGCCCTGTACAGAACCGAGAGCCGGATTATAGATGTCGGCAAAACGCGGTTGCACACTCTGGTGCAGTTCGCCATTGATGTAATGATTGACTTGATATGTACTCATGATGCCCGCCGGATTAATCGAGGTGTTTCAAAATGTCGTGCAGCTTGCCGAATAACTGGTCTATGTGTTTTTTCTCCAAAATCAATGGAGGTGACAGGGCAATGATGTCGCCAGTCGTGCGCACCAGCACGCCTTCGGCAAAGGCTTTTTTGTAAGCGGCGGTAGCGCGTGCGCCGACTTTGCCCGGCATGGATTCGAGTTCTATCGCACCGATCAGGCCCAGATTGCGCAGGTCTATCACATGTGGCAAACCTTTTAAGGAGTGCACACCGTCTTCCCAATACGCTGTCATGCTTTGTGCGTGTTCGAGTACTTTCTCTTCCTTGAATACTTTGAGCGACGCCAGACTGGCGGCAACTGCCAGCGGGTGGCCGGAGTAGGTGTAACCATGGAACAGTTCTATGCCTGCCGGGCCAGCCATCAGTGCATCGTAAATCTTTTGGTGGCTGAATACAGCCCCCATAGGCACGACACCATTGGTCAAACCCTTGGCGGTGGTCATGAAGTCAGGCACGACATCAAAGAAGTCTGACGCAAACGGCGTGCCCAGGCGACCAAAGCCGGTGATGACTTCATCAAATATCAGCAGGATGCCATGCTTGTCGCACAACTCACGCAAGCGTTTCAGATAGCCCTTGGATGGCAGGATGACGCCGGCAGAACCGGACAGCGGCTCAACGATGACGGCAGCGATGGTGGAAATATCATGCAGGGCAACCAGGCGTTCGAGTTCATCAGCCAGATGCGTGCCGTACTCTGGCAAGCCGCGGGTGAAGGCATTTTTTTCCAGGTTATGAGTGTGCGGCAGGTAATCTACGCCCGCCAGCAGGGGACCAAACTGTTTGCGGTTGGCAGGCAGGCCACCTAGTGACATGCCACCAAAGCCTACACCATGATAAGCACGTTCGCGGCTGATAAAGCGGGTACGCTGGGCTTCACCACGGCTGCGGTGGTAGGCCAATACCATTTTCATGGTGGTATCAACGGCTTCAGAGCCTGAGTTGGTGTAGAACACCTGACCAAACTTGTTGCCACTATATTCAATCAGCTCTGCGGCCAGCTCAAAGGCTTGTGGATGGCCGATCTGGAAAGCCGGGGAATAGTCCAGCGTTGCCACGGCTTCCTGTACCGCTTTCACCACAGTCGGGTGGGAATGACCCAGTGGTACGCACCACAGGCCTGCCGTACCATCCAGAATCTCGCGACCATTGGGGTCACGGTAATACATGCCGGATGCAGAAGCGACCAGGCGCGGCGCTTCTTTATAGTCACGGTTGGCCGTGAATGGCATCCAGTAAGAATTGAGTTGTTGTTTGCTGAGCATGGGTTTCTCCTCGACACTGAAAACAATTTACCAAGTGGTAAAAATATGCTGAAATGCTAAATAAGCATATGCAGTAATGACATATACAGCCAGTTTAATTTCATCCAACCGTATTGGTAGCCGAGACATAACAGTTACGTGCACTTGCACAATTTATGTCTAGCGAGGAGCAAGCATGGACGCAGTACAAGAAGTACAGGCAATAGAGCCAAGCCCCATCTGGCCGCAGCTGGTGCTGGAGCGCAGCCGCCAGGCCAGCCTGGTAGAGCAGATCGTGCAGGAAGTAAGCCGTCTGGTGCGCCAGAATGATTTGCCGCTGGGCAGCAAAATGCCTTCCGTACGGCAATTTGCCAAGTGTAATGCCGTCAGTACCTTTACAGTTGTGGAGTCTTATGAGCGCCTGATTACCCTGGGTCTGCTGAGTTCTCGCCGTGGTTCTGGTTATTTTGTCACCAAACCGGCCTCTGCTTGTCTGCCGCAGGCAACTGTACAGGTCGTTGTTTCCAGTGCAGTGGATGCGCTTAGCCCGGATCTGTATTCTGGCGTATCGACTGCCCTGCCCGTCGGCTCCGGCTGGTTACCACCCGAATGGTATGGCGACGACATCTTGCTTGATGCCCTGAAGCAATCGATGCGTATACCAACTCAGCGCCTGCGTGGTTATGGCAACCCGCTCGGCTTCCCCAGCCTGCGTCAGCACCTGGCCGCTACGCTTTCGCAGGATTTGTTCAGCGTTGATTCTGAACAAATCTTGCTGACCCATGGGGCAACGCATGGCTTTGACCTGATATTGCGCACGCTGTGCAAACCCGGCGACACTGTACTGGTGGAAGACCCAGGCTATAGCAACTTGCTGTCACTGATACGCCACCACGGCTGCATACCGATAGGTATAGCCCGTGATGAAAAAGGCCTCAATCTCGACAGCCTCATGGAAAAAGCCTTGCTGCATCAGCCCAAGCTGATGTTTGTCAATACCGTACTGCAAAACCCACTGGGCACCAGCCTGTCCCAGACCCAGGCGCACCGCCTGCTGGCACTGGCGGAGCAGTTCGATTTCTGGCTGGTGGAAGATGATATCTACCGCGAACTCTGCCCGCGCCCCGAGCCTTCGCTGGCAGCGATGGATGGTTTGCGCCGCGTGATACGGGTGGGCAGTTTTTCCAAGACACTGTCACCTACTTTGCGGGTTGGCTCCATCTGCGCATCGCACTCCCTGATTGGTGAACTATTACGGGTAAAAATGCTGGCGGGCCTGACGACTTCCGAGATCAATGAGCGTGCGGTGCTGCATGCAATCAGTTCGCGTCTGTACCGGCGCATGCTGGAAAAGCTCAAACGTCAGTTGGAAACTTCGCGCAATGCCAGTATGGACATGTTATTGGCAGCCGGTCTGACACCGCTGGCAGAACCGCGTGGCGGCATGTTCATCAGCGCGGGCTGGAAGAACAGCACGGCCAACGCCAGCGACATCTCAAGACTGGCCTTGCAGGAAGGCATACTGCTGGCGCCTGACGAGTTCTTCAGCCTGCATAAAAGCGATCACCCCTGGTTCCGCTTCAACATCGCTTATAGCGATGCAGAAGCACTGAAAGGCTTTTTGATGAAGCTGCAACATGGATAGAGCGCCCGATAAACTCACGCGCTCACGTGATGCGCTCGAAGCACGCATCATGCAGGCAGCGGTTGAAGTATTTGCCGAAACCGGTTATGCAGGTACCGCACTGGCATCGATAGCCGAGCGGGCTGGTCTGTCGAAACAGAATCTGCTGTACTACTTCCCGACCAAGCAAAAACTGTATGAAAAGGTATTGGACCAGGTGCTTGATCAATGGCTGGAACGCATGAACATACTGGCCGCCCCGGAGCAGGACCCGGCTCAGTTGTTGCGCAATTATATACGTGCAAAACTGCGTTTTTCGCGCGAACAGCCGCAGGCATCTCGCGTCTATGCAATGGAAGTCATCAGCGGTGCACCAGTCTATGCCGAGACCATGCGCAGTAAAATCCTGCCCTTGTTGCAAAAAGACATAGCCGTATTTGAAAGCTGGATGGCAGCAGGCAAAATCGCCACCGTCAATACCACCCATCTGCTGTTTGCCATCTGGGCCATGACACAGTCGTATGCCGATTTTGCCGCGCAGATGAGCCTGGTGCTGGGCCATAGCCCGCTCAATGATGAGGACTTTACAGAAGCAGAAACCATGATCGTCGACATGGTATTGAGCCGGGTTTGTTAGTACCAGTACTCCGGGAGTGGTGCAAGATCTTTCTATCTGCTACATTGCACATCATAAGCGCAGGTAAAAAAACAATAACCCGGAGGTGTCATGCATGGCATGACTACACACGCAATACAGCTCCTGAAGTACTGTTTATACTCTGGCTTACTGACTGCCAGTACTTTGCTGCAAGCGCAAAATTTGCCCACTTGTCCATCTCGCCCCATTATCCTGGCCTTGCAGGAATTAGGGCAATTTTATCGCAACGGCGCCGGCCTTGATAAAGACATGGCAGATGAATTTGCAAAACGCAGCGGCTGCAAATTTGAAACCCCTGTGCTGCCGCGCGCCCGTACCTGGCAGGAGATAGAAGCCGGCCGTGTCGATATGACACTGTCAGCCATCAAAACTGCCGAGCGCGCCGAAAAATTCTGGTTTTTCCCCTACTTGCAAGCCAGGCTGGTCCTCATCATCCACAAGGACAAGGCCGTCAATCTGCACAGCCAGGAAGACTTTTTAAACCGGACGGATTTACGTCTCGGTGCAGTACGCAGCACAAAACAGGGGTACAACGAAAAGTTTGTGCAAAAACTGAGACAGTTGGGCCGTGTTGTCGATGTCAACGACAGTGAAAGACTGTATGCCATGCTGGAGGCCCGCCGCTTCGATGCCGTCATCAGTTTGCAACTGATTTACGGTGCTTACCTTGATCCTGCACAGATGGAAAACAAATACGCTGTAATAGATTGGAGCCCAGCAGATTTGAAAGGCCATGCCCAACTCGTCATCACCAAGAAGAATTTCAGTGAAACAGAGGCTCAGCGCTGGAACCAGCTGATGCAAGGCATGATCAAAGATGGCAGCATGTTGCAGATACTGAAAAAGTACGTGAGCAAGGCTGAGGCGGAAAAGATGCTGGAATGACGCATACATCGTGCATGCTTTGCGTTATCGTTTACAATCAGCATATAGTCGGGATTGAGCAAGTCGGTGAAAATTGATCGGGGGAGCGTATGCATCACGAACAAGGATCGGAAGAAGACTGGATCATAGAAGATGACACTGGCGACAAGTCACAACTACTGTCAGATACCAACTTTGAAACGCGGCCCTGGCGTTTGCTGGTCGTTGACGATGAAGAGGATATCCATGCCGTCACCCGGCTGGCGCTGAACAATATTGTTTTCAAGGGGCGGCACCTTGAAATCCTGTCTGCTCATAGCGCCGCGCAAGCATTTGAAATACTGAGCAAACCCAACGACATCAACCTTATCCTGCTCGATGTCGTGATGGAGACAGAAGATGCAGGCCTGCGCCTGGTCAAGCGCATACGCGAAGAACTCAATAATCAACTGGTACGCATCGTCTTGCGCACGGGCCAGCCTGGCCAGGCACCGGAAAAGAATGTCATCGTCGATTATGACATCAATGACTACAAAACCAAGACTGAATTGACTACCCAAAGGTTGTTCACTACTGTCATCGCTTCTTTGCGCGCCTATGAAGGTTTGCTGTCCATAGAACGCAGTCGCCAGGGTCTGACGCGCATATTGCAGGCATCGGCCAACCTGTATGAATTGAAGTCACTGAAAGAATTTGCCTCAGGTGTACTGAACCAGATCGGCGCCATACTTGATGTCGGCGCTGACGGTGTGCTGTGTCTGTCACGCAATGCCCCTGGTACATCCAATGGCAAGATACAAACCAGCATCATCGCCGGTACCGGTACTTACAGTGACTTGTCCGGTCTGGATTGTCTGCCAGCAGACTGTGAATGGAGCGCCATCGTTGAAAAAGCCTTTACCGAAAAGAAAAGCCAGTACCAGCACCCGGCTGACGTCTTGTTCATTCACACCCGGCACGGCCACGAATTTACCATACTGGTGACACCACCCTGGCCACTGGGACAAATCCAGCGCGATTTGCTGGAGCTGTTCTGTGATCGCATTGCCGCAGCCTTTGACAATCGCTATCTCAATGAACAGTTGCAAAGAGCCCAGGAAGCCTCGGTCGTGGCCCTGACCGACCTGGCAGAATCACGCGACACTGACACCGGTGGTCATGTACAGCGGGTCTGCAGGCTGACCAATGCCATCGCGACAGAATTGAAGCGCCGTCATAAATTTGAAGATGACCTGACGCCGCAATTCCTGGACATGGTTGGTATCGCCAGCATCCTGCATGACGTCGGCAAGGTAGCGACCCCCGATGCCGTATTACTGAAAGCCAGTGGCCATGACAAGAATGAGCGCATCATCATGGAACATCATGCACTGGCTGGTGAAACCGTACTGGCTCGCGCCGCCACCATGGTGGATGGTGTCAGTTACCTGACCTATGGTTCACAGATCGCTGGCAGCCATCATGAGCATTTTGACGGTCAAGGCTATCCACGCCGGTTGAAAGGGGAAGAAATCCCGCTCTCAGCACGTATCGTCGCCGTGGTCGATGTATTCGACGCCTTACTCCATCGCCGCCCGTACAAGCAAGCATGGTCACTGGAAGCAACCATGGAATACATCAAGTCCAGAAGTGGTACGCAATTCGATCCACAAGTTGTTGAGGCACTGATTCATTTTGTAGAGACCGAAAAACCTGACTGGGTCAACAACAGTGATCAGTAAGCATAAGCTGCTACCCGCTAAGCGTGACAGGTTTTTGGAGGCTCTGAATCCTTGCTGGCCAATGCCTGAATGATGGGACATTGTGCTTGTTGTGCCGATGTGGCGCATTGCCCTATCAGGTCGGTCAACATGGCTTCCATCCTGTGCAGGTCTGCCAGCTTGGCCTGGACTTGCAGCAGGCGTTCATGGGCGACTTCACGAATTGCCTCTTTGTCATTACCGTCTTCCAGCGTCAGCAAATTGGCGATTTCTTCAAGGCTGAAACCGAGATCCTGCGCCCGTTTGATAAAGCGTATGCGATCAGCCAAAGATGCCGGATAAGTACGGAAGCCACCGGCCGCCTTTGGCACAGGCAGCAAAGCGCGCTTTTGGTAGTAGCGCACCGTTTCCACGCCCACTCCTCCTGCTTTGGCTAATTGCCCTATCGTATATTGATCTGTATCAGACATGGTGAAAAATTCCTTGACTCTGTTCCTGGGTACGGGGTCTATGATAAAACAATCTTACAAGTTTGGTGTCAGGAAGGAATAGCGATGAAAGAGGATACGAATCAGCATCAACACACAGGTTCATGCTGCTCACATGCAAAAACTGAGCCGGCAACAAGCGAAACCAGATATACGGACCCGGTCTGTGGCATGCAGGTCAGTAAAAACCCTGAAAAAACGGCACGATTCCAGGGTAAGGCCTATTATTTTTGCAGCAACTCTTGTGTCGACAAGTTCAACGCCAACCCATCCAACTATGTCAAGGCGAAAAAAGTCATCAGCCTGGGCAGCATGGGCACAGCTGCACCGGTTATGGTCAGCGACCCGCAAGGCAGCCATAAAGACCCGGTCTGCGGCATGAGTGTCAATGAGCAAAGTCAGCACCATACCAGCCATGAAGGCAAGACTTATTACTTTTGCTGTGCATCCTGCCTGGAAAAATTCCGCAAAGACCCTGCCGCCTGGCTGGATCCGTCCATGCGACCAGCCCCAAAGGCAGTCGCCAAAGATGCCATCTACACCTGCCCCATGCATCTGGAGATAGAGCAGATCGGCCCCGGCACTTGCCCGCTATGCGGAATGGCGCTGGAGCCGAAGGAAGCCAGTGCAGAAGAAGATACCAGCGAACTGGATGACATGTTACGGCGCTTCAAATTCAGCCTGATACTGAGCCTGCCCCTGCTGGTGCTGAGCATGGGTGACATGCTGCCTGGTGTTTCTTTTCACAAGCTGCTGGGCATGACTGTCTTCAACTGGTTGCAGTTCGTTCTGGCGACCCCTGTCGTACTGTGGGCTGGGCTGCCATTTTTTGAACGTGCGCTGGCATCCTTCAAGACCGGGCATCTGAACATGTTCAGCCTGATCGGCGTCGGCACGGCGGCCGCCTACCTGTTCAGCCTGGTGGCCCTGCTATTGCCGGACGTGCTGCCTGCCGCCTTCAAGATGGAAGGCATGGCGCCTTTATATTTTGAGGCCGCGGCCGTCATCATCACCCTGGTTTTATTGGGCCAGGTGCTGGAATTACGTGCACGCTCACAGACCAGTGCTGCCATCAAGTCACTGCTGGCGCTGACACCGGCCACAGCTACCCTTGTCGGCAAGGATGGCAGCGAAACAGAAGTGGCGCTGGACCAGGTACAGCGAGGCGATATATTGCGCGTCAAACCTGGTGGCCATATCCCGGTTGACGGTGTGCTGGCTGATGGTCACTCGAATGTGGATGAGGCCATGATCACAGGCGAACCACTGCCGGTGGTCAAACAGGCCGGTGACAAGGTCAGTGCCGGTACCATCAATCAGCGCGGCAGTTTTACCATGGTGGCAGAACGCATAGGCCGTGATACCTTGCTGGCGAGAATTATCGATATGGTCAACCAGGCTGGTCGCTCACGTGCGCCAATACAGAAACTGGCAGATCAGGTATCGGGCTGGTTTGTACCCGGCGTCATTGCAGTATCAATACTGGCTTTCGCCATCTGGGCCATATTTGGTCCCTCGCCGGCGCTGGCCAATGGCCTAATGGCCGCCGTATCAGTGCTGATCATCGCCTGCCCCTGTGCCCTGGGTCTGGCCACACCGATTTCGGTCACCGTGGGCATAGGTCGTGGCGCCCATGAAGGGGTGCTCATCAAAGATGCAGAAGCCCTGGAAAGGATGGAAAAAGTCGACACCCTGGTCATCGATAAAACCGGCACTCTGACCGAGGGCAAACCCAGCCTGCAAGAGTTTGTGGTGGCAAATGGACAGTCAGAAAGCCGGTTGCTGGGGATAGCGCTGGCACTGGAGCAGCGCAGTGAGCATCCACTGGCGCAAGCGATCGTCACTTATGCAACGAGCAAGCCGCATGATGAAATTGCCATCAATGACTTCACTTCCATAACGGGCAAGGGAGTAAAAGCCAGCGTGGACGGCAAGACCATCCTGCTTGGCAAACCGGGCCTGCTGGAAGAGCATGGCATTGCCACGACCAGCTTTGACGAGCGTGTCCAGGAATTACAGGAACAGGGCCACACCGTCATGCTAATGGCAATAGAACAGGCAGCCGTAGCGATGATCAGCGTGGCAGACCGCATCAAACCCAATAGCCTGCAGGCGATACAGGAATTGCAGCAGCAAGGCATACGCGTGATCGTACTGACCGGCGACAATACAGCGACGGCACAGGCAGTTGGCAAGCAATTGCAGCTTGATGAAGTTCATGCCGATATGCTACCTGAAGACAAGTACCGCTTTGTCCAGCGATTGCAGGCTGAAGGCCGCGCGCTTGCCATGGCTGGTGACGGTATCAATGATGCGCCGGCCCTGGCACAGGCTGATGTAGGCATCGCCATGGGCAATGGCACCGATGTCGCCATGCATAGTGCTCACGTAGTACTGGTCAAAGGTGACTTGCTTGGCATCGTCAAGGCGCACTCCTTGAGCCGGCAGGCGATGAAAAACATCAGGCAAAACCTGTTCTTTGCCTTTGTCTATAATTTTGTCGGCGTACCGGTGGCTGCGGGTATACTCTATCCCTGGTTTGGTATTCTGCTGAGCCCGATGATAGCCAGTGCAGCAATGAGCCTCAGCTCAGTATCTGTCATCACCAATGCCCTGCGTCTAAGAAAAGCAGAGCTGTAAAGAATGGGGCAAGGGCAGGCAGGAACAGGTAGAATACGCGCCTGTTCCGCCAGCCTCTGGCATAAGTCTCGCCCACAAGATTATTTTCATGCGTCATCACATTCTGGCTGCCTGTACCGCAGCCCTGCTTTTATCTGCTGCTTCACCTTTGGTTAGTGCTGCCGAAAATGGCAAGGCAACGAGTAAAAAAATCACTCCAGCTACACCTGCCATCCCTGCTGTGACTGTGTACGCTGCCGGTGATATCGCCGATTGCCGTAAAAAACCGCCCGCAGAAAGCATGGCGGCCCGCACAGCCACACTGATCGCCACAGGTCTGTCCAAAGATGCCAGTGCCAGGGCGATTACTCTCGGCGACAATACCTATCCGGTTGGCAAACCCGATGAGTTCAACAAATGTTATGAGCCGACCTGGGGCCAGTTCAAGGATAGGACACTGCCCTCGCCTGGCAACCACGATTACGCCATGCCCAAGGCATTAGGTTATTACAATTACTTCGGTGACCTGGCCGGTCCGGAGCGGCGCGGTTATTATGCAAGCCAATTGGGCAAATGGCTGGTCCTTTCGCTCAACAGCAATCTTGATCCACAGCAGATGCAGGTACAGTTGAATTGGCTCAAGGAAGAACTGGCCAAAAACAAGCAAAACTGTACTCTGGCCTTCTGGCATCATCCTGTCTTCAGTTCTGGTGGACACGGCAATAACGACAATATGCAGGCTGCGTGGAAAATGCTGGCTGCCGCCAAGGCTGATATCGTACTGACTTCGCATGACCACGACTATGAACGCTTTGCGCCTCTTGACGCCAATGGCGACAGGGATGACAAGAGAGGCATACGCAGCTTTGTGGTCGGTACAGGCGGCGCCAAGCTGACGCCGATGTTCCTGCCCAGGGGCAATACCGAAATCCGCGACAATTCCACCCATGGAGTATTGAAACTGAGCCTCGCCGAAAAATCATATGAATGGGAATTCCTGCCTGTACCCGGTGGCAGTTTTACCGACAAGGGTAAGGATGTTTGTCACTGACAAGCAGTGGCAATCTCAGCCCTCCATTTGCGTCGACAAATCATGCAAGGGACCTGAATGTATCAACGTTCAGGCCAAGAATATACAATATATCAATTTTTTCATTCAGGCACCCTGCACATGGACAAATATGGATTGGGTGATAGTGTTCATATCAAAGCATAATAATCGGCTCTCGATTTTTTAAACTATACTCAAGTACGGCCCAACGACTTGAGCGCAGATAAGCGAGCAGTCGTGATTTCCCGCGTCCGCCAGGCGCATACTGGAGTCGTCATGCATATAGAAGAAACCCTCAGGCTGGATTTCAAGGATGTTCTTATACGTCCAAAGCGATCCACCCTCACTTCCCGCTCACAAGTCAATCTGGAACGCGAATTCGTTTTCCATCACTCGCGCAAGACTTATCACGGCATTCCCATTATTGCGGCCAATATGGATACCACCGGCACGATGGAGATGGCTGCTGCGCTGGACCCGCATCAATTATCGGTTGCCTTGCACAAACATTACGATGAAGATGCGCTGGTTGACTATTTCTCTGCCCTGCAAAGAAAATCAACAGCCTTTTACTCCATGGGCATCACCCAGGCTGATTTTGAAAAGTTCTCGGCAGTGATGGAACGTGCCAGAAACGCCATAGAATATGTCTGCATAGACGTGGCGAATGGCTATACCGAGGGTTTCATCAATTTCGTCAAAAAGGTTCGTACAACGTATCCGCACCTGACCATCATGGCAGGGAATGTGGTGACGGGTGACATTACCGAAGAATTGATACTGGCCGGTGCCGATATCATCAAAGTGGGTATAGGTCCTGGTTCAGTCTGTACTACCCGCAAGATGACGGGTGTGGGTTACCCGCAATTGTCGGCAGTCATAGAATGTGCCGATGCTGCCCATGGCCTCGGCGGCCAGATTTGTGCCGACGGTGGCTGCGTTGTACCTGGCGATCTGGCCAAGGCTTTTGGCGCAGGTGCTGACTTCATCATGCTCGGCGGCATGCTGGCTGGTCATGATGAATGTGCAGGCGACCTGGTTGATCGCGATGGTCAGCAGTTCAAACGCTTTTATGGCATGAGCAGTCGCGCTGCCATGGACAAATATGCCGGTGGTGTCGCCAAGTACCGTGCATCGGAAGGCAAGGAAGTATTGATCCCCTATCGTGGCCCCGTTGAAGCGACCTTGCAGGACATACTCGGCGGTGTGCGCTCGGCCTGCACCTATGTCGGCGCCCACAAGCTGAAAGAGCTTACCAAGCGCACGACTTTTATCCGGGTGACCCAGCAACTGAATGAAGTGTTCGGAAAATCCTGAGCCAGCTTTCAGCCTGTTTTTAGATTCACAACGAACTCAAGCCAGCTTCCAATGGAAGTTGGCTTTTTTTATTTTTCACCATATTTAAATGATTTACCCTGAATTTGGCACAAATCCTGCATGCTTTTTCCCAGACGAGTCAATTTGCTATTTGTATTTTCACGAATTCCGACCACTTTGGTGATTTGAATATTGCTTAGCAGGAGCATCCATGGCAGCATAGCCGTTCGGATTTATGAAAATTTACCTGACAGGCGAATCACAGGATTTGCACCAAAATATTGCAATTTACGTTGATTTGCACTATTTTCAGCCATTTCTGTTTTTCGCTTTTGGTTGCATTCAATTGCTTGGTTTAACCTTTGCTTTAAAAATCGGTCTTTTGCCTGGAGTGATATGAAAACTGTAGTCCTCAATAAAAAAGCAGCCAGGTTGTCAGCCCTGAGCTTAAGTCTGGTATCGAGTGTATTGCTCAGCACAGCCTGCCAAAAAAGTCCCCCGCCAGAAGCCGCAACGCCGGCAGCAGAAGCACCTGCATCAAATACGGCAATGCCCACCGGCCTGGTGAAAAATCCTGTCAAGCATACCGAGGCGACCGCCGATGTGACCAAGTGGATGGACATGGCGTCAACAAAAACTGCGGCGCAGATAGCAAAAGAAGAAAAGCTGGCAAAAGAAGCCAAGGAAGCAAAAGATGCGAAAGATGCCAAAGAGGCGAGGGATGCCAAACTGGCAGCAGAAGCCAAGGCACTGGCAAGCAAGTCCAAGATAGCAGCGTCAGCAGTGGCGCCGCAGGTTGTGGCGACCAAACCTATCGATGTGCCTGCACCAGTCGTGGCTGCTGCAACGCCAAAACCAGCCCCGACACCTGCTCCTGTCGCTGCTGCACCCGCGCCAGCCCCTGTTGAAAACCTGACATTAAAGGTATTGTCCAGTGTACAGCCCAAGTATCCAGGAGGTGCCGTGCGTGCAGGGGTAACTAACGGTGTGGTAACAGCCCGCATTCATATAGAAACTGATGGAAAGGTTTCACAAGTGGATATCGTCAAAGCAAACCCACCCAAGCATTTTGACAAAGAGGTGATTGCTGCTGCTTCACAATGGAAATATGCCCCTATTTCAAAACCTTTGACTACCATGCTGGAATTTAATTTCAAACTTGACAATTAAATTCGGCACAGATTTTCCAGTTTCAGAGCCGGTCTTGCGATATTGCAGGGTCGGCTTTTTGTTTATCCGATTCATTCAGGCTGCCGGATTCAGCCGTGCTGCAATAACAGGTGCTGAGGGCTATTGGCGGGTTAAAGCCCACGTCCAGGAATTGCTTGCGTCTGGCAGCAAACTGGTTCGCCAATACTGTTTCTTCCAGCGTGAGATTAGATCGCCATGTATTCAGTCCAGCCCTTGCTGGCCTCTGCCTTGCCGGCCTCAACTTCGGCAACATGGAAAGCTGCCTTTTTCGGATCATCCGTCATGGCCTTGGACACGATGACTTCATTACGCATGGTCAGCCGCATGACGGTGTCAAGCTGTCCCCGAGCCACCAGCCTGTCATCGTAGACTGTTTTAATTGAATTATTGCTGGCATTCAAACTCAGGTATCCTGAAATACCTATACAAAGCACGAGTTAGGTCAGTAATACAAAACTGGAAATAAGTGCAAGACAGCAACAGCTAAAAAATGGCCGATGAATTCGTCCAGCCTTGCATTATTTCCCCCACAAAGTATGAATCTTTTTTACATGTGACAAGATTTCATCTGCAGCATCCTGAAATCAGGGTGAAATGTTTGCCAGTTTGCGCAGGACGTGAGAAGCGGCCATCAGGCCAAAGGAAGCGGTTACTACAATAGATGAACCAAAACCGGCACAGTTCAAACCTGTTACGGCATTAGCTGTGCTGCTGACAGGAGCTGTTGCATCGATGGTGCAGGCTTCTGCCGTTTCTGGCATAGTCAGTGCTTCCATGGAAAATACGGCGTCTATACCAAACTTGCTTTTGGCCCCACGCGGGAAACCGTGGTTTTGCCGCAGGCGTTTGCGTACCAGCGCCAGCAAAGGCTCTTGTTCTGTACGCGACAGATCACGCACTTCAATTTTGCCGGGATCAGTCTGTCCACCGGCAGCGCCGATCGTGATCAGCGGGATGGCATGCTGACGGCAATAGGCAATCAAGGCAGTCTTGGCCTTGACGTTGTCGATCGCATCAATAACATAATCAAAGCCAGGTTGGCCCAGCATCTGGTCAAGATTGTCGGGTGTGACGAAATCTTCAACTTCAGTTACCTGGCAGTAAGGATTGATCAGGGTAATACGTTCTGCCAGTGCAGTGACTTTGGCTTTGCCAACCGTATCTGTGTTCGCCTGTATCTGGCGGTTGATGTTTGATTCGGCCACATTGTCGAGGTCTATCATGGTGATACGACCTATGGCGCTGCGCGCCAGGGCTTCCACTACCCAGGAACCAACTCCACCGACACCAATGACGCAGACATGCGCCTGCTTGAAACGCTCCAATGCTGCGGCACCATACAAACGGGCTATGCCACCAAAGCGGCGTTCAAAATCGATCTCTGATTGTTCTTGCATGTTGGACAACAAGCCTCTGGGGCGTACAGTAAAAGCAGGCGCTATTTTACTTGAAGCGCTGGCTGCCATGTGCGCCATCGTTTTACAGCCTGATACTGATCTGTTTTTTACCTGTTCAGGACTTACGCAAAATTGTCCCGGCAAGGCGCAGCGACGAAGACAGTACGAATAGTACGGCTAGGAGCTGCAACGCAGCCGGGGCGGTTTTGCGTAAGTCCTATTACCTGTTTTTTCTTTTCAGGTCAGACAGCAGGGAAAACACCCAGGGACGTGCAGCCATCAGCAGGGCTACCCCCTGCCTTTGCTCGGCAGCCAGGCTTGCGTCTATGTCTGCCAGCTCATTGAATTCTGTCAGCAGGCGTGCCATTTTTCTTTGCAATACAGCGATGGAGGCACTGCTTAACTCACGGGTTTCAAATCGCAGCACTGCCTGTTCATCGTGAAAATCAGTCTGTAAGAACTCTTTCATGACCTGGGCCTGGTACTTTTGCCGTATCGGACCATTTTCACGCCATTGCAGCGTTGTATGTGTCAATAATTTGATACGGTTATGCGGGTGCAGTTCTATCAACTTCAATTTATCAAGCTTCATCAATAACTGCAGGAGTTCTGGCTCAGCGATGGCAAACTGTCTGGTTATTTCTCCGATTTGCCATTGACTCAGCAAAAGATAGAACACACCGAGCAGCTTGGGATTGTCTGCCAGGTTTTTTTCCTGCAATTCAGATAATTCCTCTGTTAACTCTTGCTGACCACGCGCCAGGCGGGCGAGTTCCAGAAAATCCAGGTCAAGCAGCTGGCAGATTGCTTCCAGCCGTTTGATCGTAAACGTTGATTCGGAAAACAGGCGCTTGACGCTGGCTTCACTGATATCAAGATGCGCGGCCAGTTGGGCATAGGTCAGGCCCTTTTGTTTCAAATGCTTTTTCAGGGCAATCGTGATTTGCTGGGTCAGGTTCATCAATATCCCCACATAAAGGTAATCACAAAATCACTTAAAGTATCATTTTTCAATACTAAATTATAAAAGATTGAATAACGATACCTTAACACAGAAAATGCGATCTCCACATAACAGGAGCGCAGATCATGCCCGAACCAACACTTGTCAACGACATCCACTCAGCCTTGAACCAGACCAGAGTCAAGCAACTTGTAGAAATCCGCGACCTTGCACAACTGACTGCCGTGGTAATGGCAGTCAGCCGCAGTGGCCAGAAGATTGCCATCAGCGCAGGCCGTCATGCCATGGGCGGGCAGCAATTTGCCGAAGACGCCATCCTGCTGGACATGCGCGGCATGGACAGGATTCTTTTCTTTGATCGTGAACGCGGCGTCATTGAAGTGGAAGCAGGCATACAATGGCCGGCCCTGATTGATTATCTTGAAGCAGCGCAAAAAGACAGTATTCATCAATGGGGGATCAGGCAAAAACAGACCGGTGCCGACAAACTGAGTCTCGGTGGCTGCCTGTCAGCCAATGTACATGGTCGCGGTTTGCAGATGCGTCCTTTCATCGCCGATGTGGAAAGTTTCAGTCTGCTTGATGCCAGAGGCAAATTACACCATTGCAGCCGCACGTCAAACTCGCATTTGTTCAGGCTGGCGATAGGCGGGTATGGCATGTTCGGCATCATCACCAGATTGAGCCTGCGCCTGGCAAAAAGGCAGAAAATGCGTCGCGATGTCGAAATCATCACGCTGGCACAGTTGATGCCGGCATTCGATCAACGTATCGCGGCTGGTTATGTGTATGGTGATTTCCAGTTTGCCATTGATCCGCAAAGCACGGACTTTCTGCAACGCGGCGTGTTTTCATGTTATTGCCCGGTGGCGGACGACAACAGCCTCAAGGAAGAACACGCGTTGAGCGATGACAACTGGCGCCAATTGCTGGCTTTAGCCCACATGGACAAGGGCCGCGCCTTCGACTGTTACGCCCAGCACTACCTGGCCAGTTCCGGCCAAATCTATTGGAGCGACAGGCTGCAGCAAAGTACTTATCTCGACGGTTATCACGCATCGATTGACGAGATACTTGGTCACAAGGGCTCTGAAATGATTGGTGAACTCTATGTACCACGTGATCGATTGACAGACTTCATGCATGCAGCGGCGGCAGATTTTCGTCAGCACGGTGTCGATATCATCTATGGCACGATACGGCTGATAGAGGCAGATAAAGAAAGCTTCATGCCTTGGGCCAGACAGAACTATGCATGTGTGATTTTCAATATCCATACCGAACATACGCCAGACGGCATTGCGGCAACCGCTGCCAGTTTCCAGCGCTTGATCGATCTGGCAATACAACGTGATGGCAGTTTTTACCTGACTTATGGCAGGTTTGCCACGCAGGAACAAATCCGTCGTTGTTATCCGAATTTTAAAAATTTCCTCATATACAAGCAGCGTTATGACCCCGAAATGCTGTTCCAAAGCACCTGGCTCCAGCATCATCAGGCGCTGTTTTCAGGCTGCATGGAGCAGGCAGCATGAAGACGGATCAAGCCAGCAACACTGCACTTATCGTCGCGGCCGGCGTGCAGGTGCTGGCGCAAGATACCCGTTATCGCGACTTGCTGCCAAAGGCCATGGCCAGACAGGGTCAACGACTTCTTGAGACCAGCCATCCACGCCTGCACGGCATGCTTGCTCAGGGCTGGTTCCGTGGCCTTTGTCATCTCCTGCAAGGCTGTACCCTGCCTGGTATCTTGCCACACTATGTCTTGCGCAAAACCGTGATCCGGGAGTATGTGACCGAATCCATCTCCAATGGTATCAGGCAAATTGTGGTGCTGGGCGCAGGTTACGATACCTTATGCGCGGAACTGGCAGGACAGCATGACGACCTGACCTTGATAGAGCTTGACCATCCGGCCACGCAAGCCATCAAGCGCCAGGCTGGACCTGCTTGCGGCATACATTACATCGCCGCTGACCTGGCCACACATGACCTGACACTGGCTTTACTGAATTGCCCGTTTTTCAATCCCGCGCATCCAAGCCTGTTTATCGCCGAAGGCTTGCTGATGTACCTGGATATCAGGCATATCCAAACCTTGCTCAGGCAAATCCAGAATGCGGTAAACCAGGCAACATTGATTTTTACCTGGATGGAAATCCAGAGCGACGGCCGGCCAAACTTCCGGCCAGCCAGCAAGCTTGTCGATTTTTTGCTCAGGAAAAAACATGAACCGTTCCTTTCAGGCATGGCACAGGCTGAAGTGGCTGACTTCCTGGATGTGAACGGTTTTCAGTTGCAGTCTTTAAGAGAAAGTCATAGCGCAAAGCTGCAGGGGCAGGTTACAGAAAGATTAAAACAGCAGGCAAAACCGATAGCTGGCGAGTACATTTGCCTGGCCCGCAGCCATCGTCAGATTGACGGTCCGATTTGATATGACGCAAGCGTAGCCCTGGCGTCTATTGCATAATAGGGGTAGTCAGGGGTAGTCGTATCTACTCTTGGTATTTATTCCTATTTTTGCAAGGCAATATGTGAACAGCTTATTCGATAGTGCACCAGGATTTGATCAGCCGCTGGCGGTACTCAAGCATTGCCATGACCGTATACGCAAGCAATTGGCCACCCTCACCCGGCTGGTCGATCATCTGCCTGTGCACGGCGCTGATGCCGAGGCGCAGCAGGCAGCCCAGGCCATACTCAATTATTTTACCAAGGCAGCGCCACTGCATCATGAAGATGAAGAAGTCAATTTGCTGCCCGAATTGACACAAACGGCGAAAGGCGAAGATGCCGAACTGCTGGCCAGCCTGCTGCCCCATATCCTGAATCAACATGAGGAAATGTCCCGACAATGGCAAAGACTGGAAGCGCAGTTGCGTAAGGTGCTGTCTGCCAGCCCGGATGCAAACACGGTTGCCAGCCTTTCGGTCAGCGACGTGCAAGCATTCAATACCTTGTACGCAGAACACATGCAGATAGAAGAAGGACAGATCGCCCCCATGGCAAAACGCCTGTTTTCTGAATCGCAAATGGCTGCCTTTGGTGCAGCCATGCAAGCCAGGCGCGGTATCGCTGCCTGAACGACTATTTGAAATTAATCAAGGAAAACCATGTCCATTGCAGATTTACGCACCGATTACCGTCAAGCCAGCCTGTCTGAATCTGATGTGAATGCCAATCCCTTCACGCAGTTCGCCAACTGGTTTGAGCAAGCGCTGAAAGCCGAAGTCGTGGAGCCCAATGCCATGACTTTATCGACAGTCGACGCGCAAGGGCGACCCAGCTCACGTATCGTCCTGATCAAGGAATATGATCAGCGCGGATTTTCCTGGTTTACCAACTATGACAGCGCTAAGGGTAATGACCTGGCAGGCAATCCCCATGCAGCCCTGCTGTTTTTCTGGCCAGCACTGGAGAGACAGGTTCGTATAGAAGGCCGGGTAGAAAAACTGACGGAAGCAGAGAACGATGCCTATTTCAACAGCCGCCCCTTGGGCAGCCGTCAGAGTGCACTGGCCTCGCAACAAAGCCAGACCATCACCAGTCGCTCTGCACTTGAACAAAGACTGGCTGCTGTTGTCAGCGAATTTGGTGAGCAACCACCAAGGCCGGCGCATTGGGGCGGCTACCGTCTGTTGCCAGAAAAACTTGAATTCTGGCAAGGTCGCAGTTCCCGCCTGCATGACCGTATCGTCTATACCCGCGACGAAGCAGGTAACTGGCAAATCTCCCGTCTGCAACCCTAAGCAACCCCAGGGGCAATGAGCGGTCACCAGCGCAAATTGGAGCCCGGTGGCCTGCTCATGGTATTCTCGGTGTTTTTCTATCATTTCACCGACACCCATGTCCAAGAAAAAAATCCTGCTACTAAGCGTATCTGCTGGTGCCGGTCATCAACGTGCTGCCGAAGCATTGAGGGCAACCGCGATACAGAATCCTGATGAGCCTGAAGTCCTCCATCTGGATGTAATGGATTTCGTCACAGCAGGATTTCGCAAAGTCTATACCGATTTTTATATCAAACTGGTCAACAAGGCACCGACCTTATGGGGCTATCTTTACCATGCCACGAATGAAGCGCAGGCCGACAGCACCATGGAAAGGCTCAGGCGCGGCATAGAAAGGCTGAATGCCCGTCCGCTGCTGCAAGCCATTACCGAGTTTGCACCTGACGTCATTATCTGCACGCATTTTTTGCCGGCAGAAATGCTGTCAAGACAAATACGTAAAGAAAGATTACATTGCCCGGTATGGGTGCAGGTTACCGATTTTGACTTACACAGGATGTGGGTACATGAATACATGGCCGGTTATTTTGCCGCAAGTGAAGAAGTGGCCGACCGCATGCGCGCCAATGGCATACCTGCTGAAAGCATACATGTGACCGGTATTCCCATCATGCCTGCCTTCACCCAAAGCCTGGACAGACAGGCATGTGCTGCTGAATTCGGCCTTGACCCGGCATTAAGGACCTTCATGCTGATGGGCGGCGGCGCCGGTCTTGGCGGTCTGGATAAAGTGGCCGAACGCCTGCTGTCGCTGCCCGGCAATTTCCAATTGATCGTGCTGGCAGGCAAAAACGCCTCTGCGTTGCAAGCCTTGCAAAAACTGGCTACCCGCTACCCTGGCCGCCTGCTGCCCCAGGGTTTTACCGACAAGGTCGAGCGCCTGATGGTGTGTTCCGACCTGGTGATCACCAAGCCAGGCGGTTTGACCACATCGGAATGCCTGGCCATGGGCTTGCCGATGATCGTCAACTCCCCCATCCCGGGGCAAGAAGAACGCAATGCCGACTTTTTGCTGGAACAAGGTGTGGCACTGAAAGCCTATGACGACATCAGTCTGGCTTACCGTCTCAACAGTTTGCTACAACACCCCGAGAAACTGGCTGATATGCGCGACAAGGCAGCTGCACTGGGGCGCCCGCAGGCAGCACGCCAGGTATTGCAAACCATACTCAATACGGGAATTTGAGAAACACCCGAACGATGAAACCTGCATATAGATCTTTTCTGCCGACCTTTGCTTTTACTGCCTTGCTGGGCCTGTTCTTTGCCCAAGTGGAGATACAAATAGAAGGAACGGCAGGCTGGGCAGTCAACCTGCCCACCTGGCGTATAGAAAAACACTGGCTGCTTGACATATTCTGGGGTGGCAGGGCCATGACTGGCTACCATGCCTGGGTCTTCCCTTTTATCGCGATGTTCTTCCATTTCCCTTTTGTCATGATGCAAACCTGGTCAACAAAGCTGGAATGTCGGGCCATCGCCAATATCATCACATTCTGGATTCTTGAGGATTTTCTTTGGTTTATCCTGAACCCAGGATACGGGCTGGAGCACTTCTCGTCCCGGGACGTGCCGTGGCATGTCCACTGGCTGCTTGGCCTGCCTACCGATTATTGGATAGGTAGCATCATGGCGATCATTCTTTACACTGTTTCGTATAAAAATCATGCTCAACAAACAGCACGTCAAACACATTGATACAGGCATGCGAGCAATTACGACTGCCTGCAAGCAAACGGTAGCAGTATTGCTGTTAGCCAGTAGCACGTCCCTGTCCATGGCAGAAGAACCCAGGCCCGTCGACTGGGCCGTGCCGGTAGCAGAAGCACAAAACCTGTTCCGCATCAATCCTGGCTTTTACCGCAGCGCCCAGCTGGAAAGCAAGGACGTCACCATGTTGCAATCGCTGGGCATCAAGACTGTGGTCAGCCTGCGCTCTTTCCATGACGACGGCAAGATACTGAAAGATTCCGGCATCAGGATGCAGCGCATAGGCATCAATACGTGGAGCATCAATGACCAGAACGTGATTTCGGCTCTGCGCGCCATCAAGGCTGCAGAAAAAGATGGCCCCGTACTCTTGCATTGCATGCATGGCGCTGATCGTACCGGACTGGTTACGGCCATGTACAGGATATTGAACCAGGCCTGGACCAGGGAAAAAGCGTTGGAAGAATTGACCAAAGGCGGTTATGGCTACCACAGCATGTGGAAGAATATCCCTGAATATTTGCAAAAAGTCGATATAGAAAAAATCAGAGCAGGTGTGAATCAACCATGAAAAAAATGAAAAAACAGTGCAACAAGGCAGCCTGTCTGAGCGCATGGCTGATGGCAGCAGCATCTGTACAAGCGGCGGGCATAGACGTCAGCAAGTTGAGTGAAACCGAAGTGCAACTGCTGGACCAGAGCAAAGCCGACAGCAATGGCAAGACCTTTGCCGCCGGTACCATATTGAATGCGCCACTGACCAAGGTCTGCTCCACCATACAAGCCTATGAAGATTATCCCAGCTTCATGCCCAATACTGCCAAGGCAAAGGTGACGCGCCAGCCCGACGAGTCCGCCCTGGTCGATTTCACGTTGAATCTGCCCTTGGGCAAGGTCAAGAAATACAGATTGAAGATGACACCCAAAGTCAGCCAGGCCAGTTGCTATCTGAGCTGGAAGATGCAACCCTGGGAGGGGTTGAAGCAGGAAGAAACCATTGCCGATACATCAGGATACTGGGATTTGTCTGCCATGACAGGCAACCCCGGCAAAACCGTTGTCAAATACCAGGTATTCACCGACCCAGGCCCGGTGCCGCTGGGCCTGGGCTGGATCGTGGACAGCATGAGCAAGGACAGCATACCAAAGATGATGGATGCCTTGCGCAACAAGCTGAAATGAGGGACGGGGAGCTGGTCAGTTCCCCGTTTTTTCGGTAGCCTGCTCAGGCCTCGGCGCTGTAAGCTGCCTTGGGGTCTTCAGTTTGTTGAGGCTTACCCTGTTGTTCAGGGATTTTAAAGCCGGCATAAGTACCCGAACTCATACCCAGCAAAGTCAGGATGCTGCCGTCAAAATCAGGCATGGCAACATGCTGTATCACATAGACCAGGAACAGTACTCCAAACAGCACATTGAACACCAGCATCTGAAAGCGATACAGCGCAAGACCTTGACCATCACTGATGATGTCATCAAAAAAGCCCTGGCTTTCACCATACTGACAATTTTTGCTGGCATCGACACTGGCAGCAGCCATATAAGTGCCGCTGCCTATACCCATGAGACCCAGTGCCTGGGTTGATATGTCGGGGATACCTTCACCGACTATCCACAGCCAGACGTAGGATGCAAACACAATGAAGAACCACCATGCCATCTGCACCCTGGCCAGGCTATAAGTCCTTTGTTGTACGGCGACAGTACCGGCAGCATCGCGCAACAGGCCGGAATCACGCCCCAGCCTCAACAAGGCATAAGCAACCGCAATAATGAAACCAAAACCTATCAGGATATATGCCGGTTGCAAGATCTGGTAACGAAAACTGCCAGTCGCCAGCACGGTATTGCCCGCACCATTATTGAAACTGATACTGAAAGGCAGGTCACGTCTGAAACCATTTTTCAATTCACGCCATGGAGACCCCATCAGGGATTCACGCTGTATTTCGTTTTTGGAATTGTCCTGCTGCGGCAAAAAGAAACTCAGCTTGTTCATTGCCGGATCATGGTCGCAATCGACAGGCTTGAGCTGGCTCAGTATGCCATTGATGCGCAGCTCAACCAGGTTAAGCTGGTCTTTAGGTACCAGTGCGCAAGCGCCTGGCACCGCTACCTGGAACAACTGGTTCAGGTGCAGGCTGACAGGTTCATCTATTTTATTGCCGGCACTAGCGGCACAAGCTACCGTGCCATACATCAGCAAAATACCAAGCAACAAACGTTGACAGATAGCAGGCATGATTTTTCCCTCAGTTGGTAACAGGTGAAACGACAGGCAGAACAAACAGGGCGCGTTCGGCGGCACGACGCTTGACCAGGCCAGGCAGGCTCTTGCCGCCAGCCAGAGTCCAGCGGCCAAACTGATCCGCCGCCCCGGCCCTGTCATTGGCATTGAGTTTTTTCAACAGAGTGGAACTGCTCAGATTACCTATGCCCAGATTGAAAGTGAAACTGGTCAGCGCACCATATTCATTGTCATTAAGGGTGACGGTGACAACCGACAGCACATCACGTCCAGCATTCATTAGATCGGCCTGCAACAAACTGCTCGCCTGCTCCGGTGTGATTCCATTCGGGTATAAGGCCCGGACTTGCAACTGGTCTGCCTGGCCTTTCAAAAAACGCCCCTGATACGTGATGGCATGGCCCCAGCCTATGGTCCAGATATCCACAGGATCAAGATAGGGGTCTATATTGGCGGTGCCAGGGTCACCGTCCGGCAATCCCTCATACAGTTTGACCAGATCGACCGTCGCCTGATTGACCTCACGAAGTGCCATCGAATTCTCCCGTTTTGCGTACGCATGTCAGCTTCGCAAAAAATACCGAAGCACGGCAGAATAATAGCAAAAAATAAACTAATCAGGAATGTATTTCATCAGGAATAAAAGCTGGATTGGAACAATGAACAAAATTGCTCAGCTTCCTGCAGTCCAGTCAAAAATTCACTGGCTCTGCTTCCAAAGCTTGCACCAGGCGGTTTGCATGGGTTTGCAAAACTTCCAGCCCCGGCTCCTTGCGCGGCCATATCAACTCCACTCCATCGCCAATGTACCTCGGTAAAACGTGCAAATGCAAATGCGGCACGGTTTGCCAGCCAGCTTCTCGATTTGCCTGCAAGATGGTAATACCTTCCGGTTCAAACACATGCTGCACGGCCCAGGCAATTTGACGGGCCGCGCGCATCATTGCCATGACAGTCGCTTCATCGGCGTCCATCAGTGTAACGAAAGGCTTGCGGCTGGCAACCAGTACATGACCTGGATTAAGCTGTCCGGCATCCATGAAAGCAAATACAAGTTCATCTTCATATACCCTGGCACAGGGCAGTTCGCCTGAGATCAGTTTTTCAAAAATGGTTGCCACATTGCGCCTTAGCCTATCAGTTTGCCGACAAACATTTTCCTGGCCTTGGCCACTTTGGGTGCGACCACGAAGGAACAATATCCCTGTTGCGGATGCTGGCGAAAATAATTCTGATGATATTCTTCCGCCAGGTAAAACATTGGTGCCATACTGATTTCAGTGACGATGGTATCGTCCCACACCATCGCCATTTCCTTAACGATCTGTCGCGCCAGCGTCTCTTGCTCTGCGTTGTGAAAAAAAATTACGGAACGGTATTGCGTGCCAACGTCGTTCCCCTGACGATTCAATGTAGTCGGATCGTGGATGGTAAAGAAAATTTCCAGCAATTCGCGATAGCTGATTACTGCCGGATTGTAAGTCAGACGCACCACCTCGGCATGCCCGGTGGTGCCAGTGCAGATTTGCTCATAAGTGGGGTTATGAACCACGCCACCAGAATAGCCGGATTCCACCTTCACGATGCCATGGATTTGCTGGTACACGGCTTCGGTGCACCAAAAGCAGCCGCCCCCCAGGGTAGCAATTTCAGTTGATGTCGTCATGGTTTTCTCCTTTATATATACAGAGTTTAGTCTGTATGCGGCCGATTTTCTTACATTTATGAAATATTTACCGTCTATGACTACGGCTTAATGTAAGCAAATGCAAACAGCATGCCCGGAGAGGGGGAGCATAATGACGCCATTAAATCAGGTCGCGGTACTCAGATTCAAATCACCAGCCCGCTCGATTTCGGCAAAAAAACTACCGGAATCCTGATAAGCGACACTGTGATTCAAGCGTACATACTGTCCCGCTGTTTCCAGAACGAATGTAGGGAAACCGCGCGCAGCAACTTTGTCGAGCAACTGTCTGGCCTGTCTGGCCTGCGCCTGCAGAGCAGATTCGGCACAGGCATAATCTTCTTTGAATGCTTGCTCTTCCAGGCCAATTTCCTGCGCCAGTCGTGTCAGCACTTTCACATCACTGACATCGGCTGCATCAACATAATGCGCATGCTGGATTTTTTCAAGCATCTGCAAGCATGTGCTGCCTGTTGCATCAACCACGCTCATGACAGCAATCGACGCAGGCACTGAGTTATAACTGAGTTCTGTGGCTGTCCTGATTTTCTGCAAATATGCAGGCCCGAAATGCACACCAGACAAAGTGGCAATATGCTGATCAGCTGCAATGATGTGCTCACGATAGCTGGCCGGAATGATATTCGCTTGGGCAAATAGCAAACCAGGGTGGAAGACCAGTGACAGCTGCTCAGAAAAATGTGCCTGCACTTTGCGCAGCAAAGGACTGGCGGCATAGCACCAGCCACACAGCGGGTCAAAAATCATATGCAGTCTTATCATTACTTTCTCCATTTAAATTGCACCATCCTTACATGGTAAGCAATAAAGCCGGCAAGAAAAAGCGCGTATGATGGAAAGTATTTTTCTAAAATACCGAACAATCCTTACTTCACTTTTCGTCACATGCATTTTGATCAACTTCGTCGCATGGCCTTGTTTGCCCAGGTAGTTCAGCACGGCTCTTTTTCCGCTGCGGCCAGGGCGCTTGATCTTGCCACATCGGTCCTGAGTGCGGCGGTCTCGCAACTTGAAGATGAACTCGGTGTGCGCCTGTTGCACAGGACTACTCGCCGCCTGTCACTGACAGAAGTGGGGCAGGCTTATTATCAACAATGCACTGAAATGCTGGCCGCAGCAGAAGCAGCGCAAGAATTGATAGCAGAAAGTTCTGGTGAAATTGCGGGACGCCTGCGTATTTCCGCCGCATCCGATGTTGCTGAAAATATCATTCTCCCTGCCCTGCTCCCCTTGACCAGGGAATATCCCCGGCTCATGCTCGATATTCAGGTGGCAGACAATATTGTCGACATGGCTGCCCAGCAAATCGATCTGTCGATACGCTCAGGCTGGTTGCGTGATTCTTCGCTGGTTGCCCGCAAGCTGGCTGACTTGCATGAAGTACTGGTCGCTGCACCAGCTTACCTGGAAAAATTCGGCATACCTGCGTCTCCACAGGACCTGCATGACCACCAGATCATCGCCCTGACACGCCTGCCTGACCCTACCACGCTGGTACTTAGCAATGCCCAAGCCGATAGCATCAGGATAAACCTGGCTTTGTCTGCCATGACCGACAGCGTGCGCCTGCTGGCCAGAATGGCGGTAGATGGCATGGGGCTGGCACGCCTGCCCAGTTATGCTGTCTCACACGAACTGAATGAGGGTACCCTGGTGGCCTTGCTGAACAACTGGAAATTGCCCGGTGCTGGCATATTTGCCGTCACCTTGAAGCGCAGCCTGCAACCACAAAAAGTCAGGGTGGCGATTGATGCCTTGAACCAGTATCTGGCAGAAAACACCAGCCAGAAATGATATGCATCAATCAAGTATGTAACGATGAATCCCATAGATTACAAAAACTTACACAAGAAGTGTAAGAGAAATAGTTAATATACGAATAAAATCTTTCACTCATTTTTAAGTGCCTGCTGGTGAAGCAAGTCTGACAGTCAGGTGCAAGCCTGGGAATTCTCCCCAAAATGAGTACGTTTGATCGCCAACACCAAAGCGGGTCTGTTGATATACAGCACTGCACAATCCTTTGCTATTCGACAAGAAAATCATGCTAATTGATGTTATCAAAAACAGTTTAAGAACCATCTTCAGGGTACGCCATGAACGCGAACTGCCACCCGCCGGTCCCAAACCCGCCTTTGGCAGCACGATTGTTTTCAAACGCTTGAAAATGCAATTGCTCGTGCCAATAGATTACGAGCAATGGGAATGGCTGACCGGTAAAGGATGGCGCACCCTGGATATGCGCCAGAATCGCCGCCGCTATTTTAAGGTCCCCAGAAAAGCAGTCACCAGGTTATTGCACGCGGCTGATCTGGAAAGAGAAGAACTGCATGCGCAAATTATTGCGCATCGCTACGACAGATCACGTCTGCATTGATTATTTGATAGCAGCACCTGGATAAGCGGCATGCATGGTTGCTCTTGCATGCCCGATAAGAAATAAACAATTTATAAATTAATATTCAGGCTATCCTTCCCCATGCATTTCCCTAAAATTACACTCTTGACAATACTCAAGCAGGCTGCAAGCGGTTAAAATGCCACATGCAAAATTTTAGTGACGATGTTCACGTCCAGACCGATGACGATCTCGCTCTGCAGACGTATTTCAAAACTGGCATTACTCCCGACGACGTTTCCGCTGTATTCCCCCTGAAGCGTGCCCAGCCTGTACTACAGGCGTTCACGGCCCTGTTTCATGGTGGGTTCAACGGTGTATTGCTGCGCCTGCTGGTTTTGCGCGAACTGGCAGCCGACGTTGAAACGCCCTCATTGAGCCGGGCTGACATCAATGCCAAACTTGGTTATCTTGAGGCGGATGCCCTGGAGACCGTCTTGTCGCGCCTGCGCACCACAGGCCTTTTGGTCTGGGATGCCAGCCAGTCGGTCTACCGGATCACACCAACGGCGCGCAATGTACTGGCAGCCATCGAATCACTGTTGCAAATAGACGAAAATAATGACCAGGCCGAGATGAGTTACATGCTGACCCAGGTCGCCGGCGCTCAGGCCGTCGGCGGCGTGTCGGTAGAGCAATTACATCACTTGCTTGGTCGCCTGATCGAACTGACGGAAGAATTCTCTGATGCGATTGCATCGGGCTCGGAATTCCAGCTACGGACGGCCCAGCAAAAGTGGCATACTGCCTGCGACTGGGTGGAAAAAGGTTCAGAGATCATCCATGCCATCACCAATGACAGCCGTGCTGACGCCGCTACCCACAGGGCAGCGCAAGCCATCGGTCGCGCCCAGAGCGCCCTGCTTAATATGCAAGGCATGTTCTCACGCGCCTTGAACCAGATAGAGCGCCAGCGCGTGCACCTGGGCCAGTCAGGTTTATCCACTACCGATATCAAGACCTGGCTACTGCAAAAAGAAGACCTGGCGGCACTGGCAGACGACGCCCTGGCACAGCCGGTAACGCCGATGTTTATCACGCCGTCCGAGATGATAGACGTGGCCGAAAGTGAATTGCTCAGCCATCGCGTATCCGCAGTGGCCGGCGCCTTGCCCACCGGTGAAAATGCCCCATCCATCGCCAACGATGACAGCGACGCCCTGCACGAACTTGATCACTGGCTGGCCTTGCTGACACAGACTGATGCGTCAGAAAAACCCGTTGCGCTGCAAGATATCCTGTTGCCGGCGAATTTTTCCATTGCTTCTTACCGCGCGTCCATGCTGCCCTTGCTGGGGGACCCCAACGAATCTGCCCTGCAGGGTGCGACAGGTATACTGGCGCGTCTGCCCCTGGTTTTCAATTCCAGGGACAAGATGCAAAAAGTCCATGACGAACATGTCGCTGCAATATCCATTGCCAGCCTCAGTGCAGCTCCTGCCACATCGGCTCCATCAGCCAGCACAATATCCGCAACAGCGGCACCGACAGCTCCAACAAGAGAAACACCATGACTGAAGATGCACAAATCCTGATCGCCCGCTTGCTGGCGCATCAGACCCTGCGCCGTGAAGACAAACTGGTTAAACGGGCGCTGTCCGATGAATTGTTCCGTACTGACATCGATACCCGTCTGAAAGCCTGCGGCATGAAGTTTGTCGACAATGTGTATGCCGACTACGTCACCCTGGCCCTGACACGCGATAGCGAGTCAAAAGTCTTTGGCACCAAAGAGACCTGGCAAAACAATAATTTTGGCCTGGCCCGTGATGGTGTCGCATTGCTGGTGGTCTTGTGGTCGCTGATCATCCTGCCTAAGCGTGAACGGCAAGAGGCACATCAACTGGCAGAAGAAGACCAGAACGACATGTTTGGCAAAGAGAAACCTTTGCCGCGCGCAGAAGACACTTCCATCGGCATCTCCTACCGCGCTCTGCTGGCCGACTTTGGCGACAAACTGGGCAAGAAAACCCGCATGGACATGAACCTGGGTCAACTGGCGCGTGTCGGTTTCATCGAGCGCAAGGCCGACCTGATCATGGAAGGCCCCCTTCTCGATCTGTTGATGGACACCGATACCCTAAAGGATCGCATCATCAATGGTGCACTGTCGGACATCTTCCAGATACCTGCACCGCGCACACCGGCCGTGCTTGCCAGCACCGAAGACAAGACAACGGAAGATGGCAGCACGGACCACACACCTAACGCAGAAGAATAAGTACCATGTTTCATATCAAATCGCTGGAGTTGGTTCATTGGGATTACTGGCAACGCATCAAGAACATCCCGCTGGATGCCAAGATCATTACCATCGCCGGACAAAATGGTTCAGGTAAAACTACCCTGCTTGATGCCTTGCGCACCCTGTTTGGCCTGGAATGCTCAATGGGTCGTTCCTATAAACATTATGCCCGCCATTCTGGACAGCAAACTGCCTGGCTGCGTGCAGTGGTCGACAACAGTGCGGTCGGTCCGCAGATCTCAAACCGGCCTTTTCGCATGTCCGGTTTGTATGAAGATGAAGTCACGCTGTTCTGCAAAATAGAAAAAAATGGCGGTGACTGGAAACGTCAATACCTGATGCGCAGTGGCAAGGTAGAGATTGAAGACGTACAGGAAGCCAATGACTGGCTGGGAGTGGAAAGCTACCGCAAACGCCTGGCCCATGCCGGTCTGTCGAATGCCATGGGCAAAGTGCTGGCACTGGAACAGGGCGAAACAGACAAACTCTGTGAATATGCGCCGCGCCAGCTGCTGGACCTGGTATTCCAGGTGTTTGGTGACAAGGAAGTGCTGGATGCCTATGATGACGCCAAGCGCCATCAGCGCGATACAGAAACTGAATTGCAACGCTTTGAAACCGAGCTGGAAGGTGCAAAAACCAACCTGGAAGGTTTGCGACTGCGCGTTGCCAATTACCATCAGTATGAAAGTCTGGGCAAGGAAAAACGTGACCTGCAGGAAGAAATCCTGCCGACCATGCAATACCATGAAGCCCTGGCTAAAGCAGCAGAGACCAGTCAGTCCCTGCGTGCCAGCAAACGCTTTTTGAAAACCCAGGACATTGCCCTGTCCGAACGTCGCCAGCACCTGGCGCAACAGGCCCAGCAGGTCAGCGATGCCAAGCAAGCGGAAGCCGCACTGGAAGCAGAAGAATCTTCATTGCGCGAGAAACTGCAGCAGATCAACAGCAAGCTCAAGCCACAAGAAAGCCTGTTGGAGCAAAAAACCCGTTTGCAAAAACTGGCTGCCGAAGCGGATGCCGATGTCGCCAATATTGCGGATGATCTGGAGAAAAAAGAAGCCGAACTGTCACGCCAGAAGCTGGAACGTGACGCCCTGACCCAGCGCATCGCGAGCGAGATGGAAACCATCGCTGCGTTGCAAGGCAAGTCCGCCCTGCCCGACCCGGAAAACGTGCGCCAGATGCGCCGTGCCTTGACGGAAGCCAATATCCCGCACTGCATGCTGCCCGAGATCGTCGAAGTCACCGATCCAAAATGGCAGGCTGCGGTCGAGGGTGTCTTGCGTGGCTATACCTCGGTCATCCTGCTGGACAAGGCCACCGATGCCGCCGCTGCTTACCGCATTGGCGAAAAGCAGCGCTACAGCCACTTCATCGTACCTGACCGTATCAGTGCGCCAGTGGTCAAGGACAAGAGCCTGCTGTCTGTCGTCAACTTTACCGGCCAGGCGCCAGGCTGGCTGATCGAGCAGTTGCAGCGCATTGATACCGTGGCTTCGATAGAACTGGGCATGAAACTGCCCAGGAGCCAGGAATGGATTACACCGGACGCCTATCATTTTGAACGTCGTGGCGGCCGCTCGCTCTTTGTTGAAGTATCGCGCTATCGCTTCGGCAGCGCTGGCCGCACCCAACGTCTGGAAGCCTTGCAGAAGTCCTTGCCACGTCTGCAATCACAAGAAGATGTACTGACCATGCAGATCAGCAAACTGGCCGGTGAAATCAGCGCATACAAGGCGCGGCTGGCCGGTGTTGATGCAGCAAAAGAGTTGAGCGCGCGTCATGCAGAATTTGAAGAAGCCAGCCGCAATACCCAACCGCTGAAGCAACAGCGCATGGAGGTGGGTGGTCGACTTGGCGAGATTGCTCCCTTGTTGAAAGCAGCGACAGAACAACGCTCCATCGCTCACCTGAAATGGGAACAGGCCAAGGCGGCAATAGCCGATGCCGAAGCCCAGTTGCGTACCTCAGAAAAACGCCATGCGGAAGAGCGCAAGGAACAGTTTGAGACCCTGCGCGCCATGCGCAATACCTGGCATACCTTGCCGCAAAACTGGAAACGTGCATCCCATCGCAAGGACCTGGTAGCCGAGCATGAAAACGTCCACCAGATAGAATTACGCATCCGCAGCCTGACCAATAACCTGGCCCGAGATGACTGGGAAACTGACTCCACCGTAGTCGATCAGTACACCCGTCTCAATGCCTTGCTGCAAGGCCGCCAGGCAGAAACGGACGAACGTCGCTACCAGAACAACCGCGCGATAGAAGCCACCGTCAACGCCCGCGCTGCCTATATGGACAGGCTGCGCTTCACGATCAAGTCTTACAGCAAGAACATCAAGCAACTCGGCGAGCTGGCCGGCATAGAAGTACACACCGACCCGGTCAAGCTGGAAAACGATGACATACAACTGGCTCAGGCCGGTTTGCATGTGCGCTTCAAGTTTGACGGCAAGGGCCCGATAGGCATGAATGATGGCGAGGCATCAGGTGGCCAGCAGGTCATGAAATCACTGATACTGCTGATCGGCTTGCTGAAGT
Organism: Undibacterium paludis; assembly: GCF_022568815.1. Lineage (GTDB taxonomy): Bacteria > Pseudomonadota > Gammaproteobacteria > Burkholderiales > Burkholderiaceae_D > Undibacterium. Next base: position 182,705 of record NZ_JAKZHX010000004.1, read on the forward strand.
CTGACGACGGTTCCGGCGGCTTCGTCTTCATCGATGAACCATTTGCTCATCTGGATATACGCAATATCCAGCTGGTCGGAGAATTCCTGAAGAATACGGATGCCCAGTACCTGATGACTACGCCGTTGACACATAACACCGATGTCTATGATCCTTCGGAATTGACGCTGATCACCAGCAAGAAGAAAAAGGATACGGAATGGGCACAGCCTATTTTTGTCTTGCAGCGCAAGGTGGAAAAGCCGAAAGACGCACGAGCATAACGGCAGTTAACGGATGGTCAGTGCGGGTGCCGATGTATACGTACTGATCTTAAGCCCCTTCAGTTTTTTTGACATCAGGGGCAAACTGCAAATCCCGCAAAGGCAAACGCAATGACCGGGCAGACGCTGGCTTGCCATAACCTATCCGTCCCATAAAACAGGCATTGCGCAAGTTTGCACCGCCGACCAGTTGTACCAATTTGGTTTGTAGACCCTGCATAGCTGGCCAGATATGAGCAGCCTTGCTGCATGAGCGCCCGGCATTGACATGCCAGTTGAAGATCAAAGGCGTCATTTCGGGTTGCAGTTGTATACCCAGCTGTGTTGCCGTCAGCCAGAATCGTTGCAAGGCACGGCCAGCGGCAATGAAATCTTCTGTTGTCCCAGGTTTCTTCCTGGCGACGATCATGAAATGCGCACCACAAAACAGGGCCGGCACCAGATCAAGCTGTATGCGTGGCAACCAGGTGCCCGCCATATAGCGATTCATGAAGTTGACCCTTTGCCAGCTGTGCATGGCCCAGCGCATCAATGACAACCCCAGCTTGTCCATACCTATAGCCTGGTCGGGAATGCGATCTGGACTGAATTGCTTGCCCCAGTCGATGACTTTTTTATGTACGGGAAAAGCTTCCGGCATGGTCAGCCGTATTCTGGCGTTTTGCCACAGCAAACCAGCAATGCGACATTTTTCTTGCCAGCCGCTGAACCATTTCACGCTGAAATCGTCACCGACTGCCTGCTCCAGCAATGTCCTATGCTGCTCACTGATATCAAATACAGACAATGCCCGCCTTTGCACGCTGCGCTTTTCTATCATGGCTGCCAATGGATGCGGAACACAGCCTGCCTCACGAAGCAATTTGACACTATAAGCGACTGCTTCGCTATTGCCAGCAATTTCCGGTTCGCCGATACGCGAAATTTCAGCCTGCATGCCCTGCTCAGTGGCGGCAAGGCTGATGTTTTCCAGCAGCGCCCCAAGAGCAATCTGGCTGGGGCGCCCGTCAAAGTCATAGACTACCGTATCACGCGTATCAAAGGCATGGACGATGAATGCATCGTCAGCAATTTTTTCAAAACGCCAGGTCTGTACATTGTCACCACTCGGCGCCCAGCGTGCCTTGTCGAGTACATGCTCAAGCGGGCTCATGCTGTCCCCCGGCATTGGCAAATTTGCGCCCTAGCAGGCGGCGCGCCAGGGCCAGCTTTAATTGTTGCAGCGGGTTTTTATTGCCCCCCGGCAGCCAGGTTTTCTTCAGCATCTGCCGGTAGGCATCATAGTGTATGCCATGTGGTGCGCAAGTTACTGTCCCGCGCTTCAACAGTATCTTGGCTGCTTCAGTTGCCGCTACACCGGCACATAACTGACAAGCCATGACGGTGGAGGGACCTTTTTTCAAGTCCAGCCTGACACGGCTTGGATCAATCAGATAATTCATGTGCAGTCTTGATGGTGCCAGGCCAAGCAAAAACCGCAAGCCTTGCTCAAATTCCGTCTGTCCCTGCATTTGGAAGTAGTCATCAAAACTCATCTTCCCCGGCATGAAGGCAAGAACGGCTGTGCCCATGCCCAGGGGAGCAGCCGTCACTGCTGGTATGCCCTTGCGGTAGCAGGCGGCAAACACCGCCCGTCTGGCATCAAAGGCAAAGAAGTCGAGGCTGTCGATGTAGATATCAACACCATCGAGAAAGGCATCCATGTTTGCTGCACCTACGCCTTGCGGGAAATTTCTTATATCGAGTTCAGGATTGATATCCTTCGCCATCTCTTCCATGACACTGCTCTTGGCCTTACCCAGGTTTGATAACATGGCCCCGGCCTGGCGATTCATATTGGCCAGGTCAAAATGATCGAAGTCAGCGATATGAAAAGCACCTATACCCAGCCTGCTCAGTGTCAGCAAATGCGCCCCGCCCACGCCTCCCATGCCGGCGATGGCTGCGCGCTTGCCGCGCAGTGTTGTTTGTTCGCTTTCAGTGAACCAGCCCAGATTTCTGGAAAAAGCCTGTGCATAATCAAACTGCTGCGCCAGTGCCTGTGCAGGGAGAATCATACATAACTCTCATTCATCGCACGCAAACGGAAAGTCAGGCTCATCTCTTCTTGCGGTGAAAAGAAATAGGGGTAAAACGAGCGTTCACTCTCCGCCAGCTCCGGCTTGCCGCCAAAAAGCGCTATCTGGCTAGCCGCATAGTTCAAATCTATTCCCAGCAATACCGACGGTGCCTGAACCTGCAGGTTGTCACGAACATCGCTAAGTACACTAAACCCCAGCATGCGTCTGTAAAATGCAATGTGCCTGGGATGAACTTCAACACAGATATAGTTGAACTGGCGTATTCGAAATGCCCAAATCTCGGCGATATGGAACAGTGAGGCAAGGACAGCTTTGGATTTGACATCCTGGTCGACGGCAAATTTGGTGAACTGGCATAGCTTGGCACCTGTACGACGCAGTCCATCGAGTTCGAACTGGTACAAGTGATCAAGCGACAACCCCTCTTCAGAATCAAATTGCACGCTAAGAGTACCTACGGACTTGTTGTCAATGGTCGCTTGCAGGCAAAGCTGGTTCTGGTCGTGACTGAGCGGGCTGCTGGCATAGCCGCGTGAAGAAAAGCGCTGCTTGACCAGCATGCTGATTGACTCCCGGTCATTTCTTGTGCTGACAAGTTTGACCTTGAATCCAGACCTGGCTGGTGCTGCCCATGAAGCCGCGGCGGCTTTCAGTGACGCTGCGGCATCCTCTTGATCTTTGCGCAAGGCGTCAAGAGGCCTACCAATAATGGTATTTGTTTGTGCAAGTGAGTGCATGATCTTGTCCAGAGTTGGAGAGCCTGCCCGACAGGCTCTCAGTTTTAAAAGACCTATTCCGTGGAGTGCGCACCCACTTTATGCCTGCAGATTTTTCTTAGAACCTGTTGACGATCTATAGCGAGCGGGCGTCAGCAGGAGCAGCGCAAAAAGCGGAATGTACCTGAGTACATGAGCATTTTGAGCAGCACATGCCCCCCAATAACGCACGCGCTTAAGATCGTCAACAGGTTCTTACTACCTGGTAAGTATAGATGATGACCACAGACAATTAATGGGCTAAAATGGCCTCACTTCATGCTGATCCAGCCACAACTTGTAACAAAAATTAAGAAAAATGTTGCCTGTACGCCTAGATTTGCTTTATCTGGACGGCTGCCTGCCAGGCACTATGCTATCCAGTATTGATGCCGTCATTGCTGCCAACACCTTCTGGAGTCTGAGAAATCCGGACAAGATCAGCAGCCTGGGCAAACGCTGCCTGCCATTTCGCTGGCGAGTGATAGACAAACATGGTGCTTTTGTCCATCTGGACTGGTTACAGCATGAGTCCTGGCCATGCTTCGACGATGAGGACGAATATCTGCCGGCCAGCAATACCGTGCTCGTCGTGCCAGGCTTGCAGGTCATGAATATCTATGATCTGCAAGAACGCGTCAAAACCGGCGTTGCCGAAAAACTACTGATACAACACCGCCACCAATCAGGTGCAATCATCGCAGGCAGCTACAACGCCACCGGTTTTCTGGCAGAAGCCGGGCTGCTTGAACATAAACAGGCATCGATGAGCTGGATGATGAGTGCCTGGTTAAAAGACAATTACCCCAATGTGCAAGTCAACCTGACTCGTGAAGTGGTCAGTGACGGAAATATCTTCACGGCCGGTTCACCTGCCAGCAATTGCCGTTTGATCTATGAAGTGATGCGGGTCTTTTCAGGTGATGCGTTGGCTAATAGCGCCATAGACGCAACCTATTATCAGGAAGAACGATACAAGACCAGCGCACAAGTGATGCCGGTCCTGTCAACCAAGGCCAGGGATGGTGTCGTATTCCGAGCCCGGGCCTGGCTTGACGTTGATATCACCAGACCTTATGACCTGAAACAGGTAGCGCAGGCAGCGGCAGTCAGCCCACGTACCCTGACCCGCTATTTCAATGAAGTGCTGGGCATGTCCCCCTTGTCCTATCTGCAAAAAGTACGGATACAGAGAGCCAAACACCTGCTTGAAATCAGCATGCTTGACATCCCGGCCATTGCGGACCAATGCGGATATCGCGACAATAATTCTTTTTGCCGTATATTCAAAAGCGAGACTACCATGACACCATTGCAGTTTCGGCGCCGTTACAGCTACAGGGTTGACAAGCGCTGGTGGCGCGCCACCGACACCACCTCGTACGAACAGAAGTAAGACCACCAGCCAGGACAGATCAAGCCATGTTAATCAACTGCGTCACTTACCAGGAAGGCCGAAAGCTATCAGACATCCCGATAGCAGCCATCAGCGACAATGTGCAGCACAAAGACCAGTTCGTCTGGGTCGCCCTGCGCGATGCTTCAGATGAAGAGTTAAGCGAAATGCAGACCGAATTTGACCTGCATGAACTGGCCGTCGAAGATGCCCGCCACGGCAACCAACGCCCCAAAATTGAGGAATATGGCGATTCGCTGTTTGCTGTCATCCATACGGTAGAAATGGTGGCGGGAGAACTGAACATAGGCGAACTCAATCTCTTTGTCGGAGAAAATTATGTGCTGTCGGTACGTAATCGTTGCCAGCAAAATTTTCTGGGAGTACGTCAGCGTTGCGAGCGCGAGCCGCATTTACTCAAGCATGGTTCGTCCTTTGTTTTCTATGCCCTGATTGATGCAGTCGTTGACCGCTATTTCCCCGTGGTGGAGGCGCTGGAAGAAGAGTTGGAACTGATAGAAGAACAAATCTTCACCAAGGGCAGTGAACGGGCCAATATCCAGCGCCTGTATCAGTTAAAACGCAAGATCATGATCGTCAAGCATGCCGTCACACCTTTGATGGAAGCATGCGGCAAGCTCTTTGGTGGTCGTGTGCCAGGTCTTTGCGTCAATACCCAGGAATATTTTCGCGATGTGTACGATCATCTTTATCGCGTCAATACGTCAATAGAAACCATACGCGACACCATCAGTACGGCAATCCAGGTCAACCTGTCCATGGTGGCCATCGATGAAAGTGAAGTCAATAAACGCCTGGCAGCCTGGGCGGCCATCTTTGCAGTGGCAACTGCGTTTGCCGGTATCTGGGGCATGAATTTCAAGAGTATGCCTGAACTTGAATGGCACTATGGATACCCGATGGCCTTGGGTGTCATGGTGACAGTCTGCGCTTATCTGTACTACCGCTTCAAAAAGACGGGTTGGTTATAGGCAATAATCAATAGACGATACCTATATTTCCTAGATGAATGTTTGTGTCAGGCATGGAAATCTCACATGCCATAGCCGTATCTGGATAAAAACGAAATGTTCGGCTGATGTCCTGAGTTAAAATGCCAGTGTAGCAAGCCGCCCTTCAATCATATTTGCCCTTACTGAAAAAATGAAAAAAATCTTCCTGTTCCTGTTACTACTGGCTAATGCTGCCAGCAGCTTCTCCCAAGATTTCCTGGACAATGTCAGTCGTAAGGCCTGCCAGTGTGCCGAGGCCATTCCAGCTGATACGGCCAAAGACAATCTGGCACCACAATTTGGCATTTGCATCATCAATGCATTTTCACCTTCAGAAAAAGAGCAGTTCCAAAAAGAATTCAATCTGAGCCTGAAAGATGTCGTCAAGGATGGGGAGAAGATAGGCTCTATCGTCGGTACCAGCATGGCCACGCAATGTCCAGCCGTTATCCTGAGGATATCTTCTACAGCAAAAAGCACGACTGGCTCGGCAACCGGCGTAGTGACCAAAATTGAAAATGACTTCTTTGTCGTGTTTTCCATGCGGGAGCGCAATGGCACGACCAGCAAATTTATCTGGATTAACCAGTTCCCGTCAAAAACCGATTTACCCAACACCTATCAAAGCCTGTTGGGCAAAAATGTAGAATTCAAATATGACAGCAGGAGTATTTTCGATCCCAAGATCGGTGAATACCGTCAATACAAAGTCCTGACTGAAGTCAAATAAATAACTCTCGCAATGTCCGGTTGCATCGTCTTGTTCAGCGTATTGCCAGGGAACTGCGTCCGCAGTCATGCACAGTATGATGAAACTGCCGACAAACCAGTCTACGCCAGGCAGTACCTGGGTTTTTATCATGGGTGGAATTGATGAGTGTAGAAATTGCAACTGATGTGATGGAGCAAGCCGTCCTGGTTCATGAATTTGAACAGGGTGGCTCACCCGGAAATGCACATCAGGAACATCATCAATGCGCCAATTGCAAGGTGGAGCTGCAAGGTGCCTATTGCCACAACTGTGGTCAGTCTGCCCATATTCACCGCTCATTATTGCATCTGATCGAAGAGTTGCTACATGGCCTGTTTCATTTCGAGACCAAGGCCTGGAGGACGATCCCTGCATTGATCTTCAGGCCCGGCAAGCTGACGCGCGATTACATAGAAGGACAGCGTACCCGTTATGTGTCGCCACTGGCGCTGTTTTTGTTCCTGATCTTTCTGATGTTTTTTGTTTTTTCCTTTACGGGCAATGATCCATTCAACAGTATTTCTGATCATCCCACAACCAAGGTAGGGATCAGCAAGGCCTTGCAGGAAAACAGGGAAAAACTGGCTGCCTTGCAAATCGAGCGCGGCAAGTTGCTGCCCGAAGACAGCAAAGCAGAAAATCTTGATGATGACATCAATGATCTCAAGACAGAGATTCAGACACTGGAGACAGTACTTGCTCACGTCGATGACAAAAACAATGTACCAACCAGCACTAAAACCGATGAAGACAATACCGGTGTCAATACGCTGACAAAAAAACTCGATCAGAAGCTCAGCGAAAAGAGCGCTATTTCATCCTATCCGGCCATAGAGAAAAAAGTCCGTCATGCGCTAAAAACGCCTGAATTGACACTATATAAGATCAAGAGCAACTCATCCAAGTTTGCCTTCTTGCTAATGCCGATTTCACTACCATTTTTGTGGTTATTGTTTATTTTCAAACGCAAATATGGCATGTTTGATCATGCAGTATTTTCACTGTATTCCTTGTGCTTCATGAGCTTGCTGCTCATGTCCAGTGCGATACTGAATTATTCCGGCTTTACGGCCACGGCGGCATTGATGGTTGTTTTCATGGCCCCCTTACACATGTTCATGCAATTGCGCAGTGCTTATCAGTTGGGCATTGCAGCCAGCTTGTGGCGCACTGTCGCCCTGTTGATGGTGGCAGGATGTTCTTTGGGCCTCTACGTATTGCTGATCATTGGTCTCAGTACCTGAATACCCGAACTTCTTCCAACATGCTGCTTTGCATGTTGAAGATCAGACTTCCCAGGTAACCTGGTTGCGACCATGACTTTTGGCCTGATACAGGGCCTTGTCGGAACGTTCAAGCAAACGTCCCAGTCTGTCATCCCCTGCCCGATAAGTGGCTATCCCTATACTGACCGTCAAGGAAAAGCTCTCGCCTGTTGGGGTATTCAAGGGCATGGCCTGGATATGGGCGCGTATGCGCTCTGCCACCAGCATGGCTTCGGGGCGGCTGGCCTGCTGCAGCAGAACACAGAACTCTTCACCGCCCAGGCGACCAAACAGGTCAGATTCACGTAATTCCACTTTAACGGTTTCGGCAAAGTGGATCAAGGCTGCATCGCCACACTGATGCCCGTATTTGTCATTGATGGCTTTGAAGAAATCAAGATCGAGCATCATCAGGGTCATCTCAGTCTGATAACGTTGACAACTTTTAAAGATATGCTCGGCATGTTCGAGGAAAGCACGGCGATTGGCAATGCCTGTCAGCGAGTCTGTCGTCGCCAGGCGTTGCAATTCACGCTCCAGCATCTTGCGTTGAGTAACATCACGGCATATGCCTTCCACACCGGCAAAATGCCCCTCGTCATCGAACAATGCCTGGCTATTGATGGAGATATCGATCACCCGACCATCCTTGTGCACCATCTGACCAGGGAAGTCGTTGACCATGCCATTCATCATGATCTCTTTTTTAAAAGCATCGCGATCAGATGCCTGGGGATAGAAGGCCTCTGCAGCCTTACCTTCCACTTCACCCGGCTCATAGCCAAGCACCTTGTACACCGCCGGACTGACCTTCTGGACGATGCCTTTCACGTCGGTGCGGTAATACACATCCTGCATATTTTCAAACAGACGCCGGAAATTGAATTCACTCTGGCGCATCTGTTCATCCATTTCATTTTGACCTGTCATGTCCATGCCGCTGATCATGACCGCATCCCGACCTTCATAGTGAATGGCGCGGCTCATCACCAGCAACATGCGAAAATTGCCTTTACAGGTGGTGATACGAAATTTGCTGGTTGCGTTTTCCCAATTCTCACCCTGCTTCTTCAGACGTCCCTGAGAGCGCGGCTGATCGAGCGGATGAACGAAGTCATTCACTGGTCGCCCCAGCAACATCTGTTCGTCATTCGCTTCCAGCAAGTGGACTGCAGCTAAATTGAGTTTGGCCAGCTTGTCATTAACAACAATGGCCACCGCGACCGGCATGATATCAAACAGGTAAGAGTAATCGATAAATTTATTCAAGATGCACAATCACTTTACTGTTGAGGCACGGCTAAGAGAAAATTCCACTTTCATTTTACTGCCGCGTAAATAGGAGTAAAGTAATAAAATGCAAGATGTGTGTGATTGTGATTGCCCGACTGGTGGGCTGTAACAATGGAATCGAGAGTGAGGGACGTCAGGCGCATCAGGGCAAGGCAAGGTGTCGATAAATAAGTCAGCAATAGCGGGACTAAGGCAAGCATTTGTAACACAGCCATGATCGTCGCGCATGGGGCAGGCACTCCGCTTTTCACTGTTACAGTCTACTAAATCCGTACTCACATTTCGCATAAATAAACGACAACTCCTTGATACATATTTGATGAAGATGAAATTTTTCATCTGTTGATATCACTTGTCATGTGGTTGTCAGAAGCATCGTATAGTCTCATACAGAGAAATCAGCCTATGCCGATCCGCATCCTGGTCGGCTTTTTTATTAATCAAAACGAAAAACAGACCATGAAAACCAAACTGTCTGCAAGCGCGTATCCGGCGCGACGCCTCCTGCTACTCAGCTGTCTGGCAGCAAGCACCCTCCTGCACACACTGCCTTCCCTGGCAGCAGAAAAGCCTGTCACTGGAAAGGCAGGACAGCCAAAGCTGCTCGTGGTGCTGGTTGTCGATGGTTTGCCGCAGGAACAGGTCGTGCGCTACCGTGATCAGTTTGGACAAGGTGGATTCCGCCGGCTTCTGGATCAGGGCGCCTGGTTTTCTGATGCACACCAGGCTCACGGTATCACCGTGACAGCGGTAGGCCACTCGGCCGTGCTGACTGGTGCCTACCCTTACCAGCACGGAATTATTGGCAACAACTGGATAGATCCTGTCACGCTGAAATCAGTGTACTGCACCGAAGATACGACCAACACTTATATAGGTGAAGAAACCAAGGCCAGCGATGGCACTTCGCCTGCCAACCTGCGCGTTAGCACACTTGGTGATGAATTGCGCTACGCCACTGGCGAGCGCAGCAAAGTCGTTACCGTGTCCGGCAAGGACAGGGGAGCGATTCTATTGGCAGGCAAGATGGGAACAGCTTATATGTATATGGGTAAAACCGGTAATTTTGCCAGTTCCACTTATTACATGAAGAGCCATCCGCAATGGGTGCAGCAATACCTGGCGGGCAAACCCCAGGACAGATTTTACGGTAAGGAGTGGCGCCCGCTGCTGGCTGATTCTGCCTATGCAGGCGACGCCAGCGATGAACTGGTCATCAATCCCAAGGAGCCGGAAAAACGCTTCCCCTTCAGCTATACCAGCAAATCGGGCAAGCCTGACAGCGAGTACTATGAAAAGCTGCCACTCAGCCCTTATCTTGACGAACTGACCCTTGATTTTGCCCGTGCCGCTGTCGAAGGCGAGAAACTGGGCCAAAATCCGGCTGGCGTGCCCGATGTACTTGGTGTCAGCCTGTCCAGCCATGACTATGTCAATCACAAGTTCGGGCCGGAAAGCCGCATGTCCCATGACCACCTGCAAAGACTGGATCGCCTGCTGTCCAACTTCCTCAACTACCTGGACAAGCGCGTCGGCCTCGACAACACCATGGTAGTGTTGACAGCAGATCACGGCTTCCCCAACGTCCCTGAGTTTTCACAATCGATCAAACGCGATGCACAGCGTCTTGATGGTAAAAAGATGCTGGAAAACCTGAACAAGTACTTGTCGGACAAGTTCGGGCAAGCTGAACTGGCCAGCAAATGGTCCAATCCCCACATCCTGCTCAACTATGCATTGATCGATCAAAAAGGCTTGAAACGGCAAGAGGTGGAACTGGCGGCGGCAAAATTCTTGCAGACGGAGCCTGGCATCGCAGACAGCTTCACCCGTACGCAATTTGAGAATGGCCAGCTACCCAGAACCCGCCTTGGCACACTGGTGCAAAGAGCATGGAACAAGCAGCGTTCTGGTGACGTAATGGTAGTCACCAAACCCTACTCTTACTTCAGCACCGAGGCACACGGCACATCACATGGCTCTCCATATACCTATGACACCAATGTCCCGCTGGTCATGATGGGCAAACCCTGGTTCAAACCTGGTGCATATGGTCAGTATGCCGAAGTCATGGATATCGCTCCCACCTTATCGCATCTGTTGCGAGTACGTCCGCCATCCGGGTCGGAAGGTCGCGTACTGACAGAAATTCTGCGCTAAACAAGCCCTGAACAAGTCACCAGAAATAAAAAAACCTGCATGAAAAAATCATGCAGGTTTTTTTCTTAAACCTTGCGGCTTATTTTGCTTCTCTATAGTTATTCAGCATGGGGTAACTTCTGGCATACAAGGCAAACAGGAAAGCTGCCAGCAGGGCAAAACCTGCAAAGAAGAACATCTGGAAAGCCGTTACGCTCATGCCAGTATTCTTGATTTGCGCAGTCACTGCTTCGCTCTTGACGCTGGAATTGGCCAGCAAGACCCACAGGTTACCTATCGTGACCGACAGGTTCCAGAAACTCATGATAACGCCTTTCATTGCCAATGGCGCCTGGCTATAAGCGAATTCCAGACCAGTGGCCGATACCAGTACTTCACCAAAAGTCAGCAGGGCATAGGGTAGTATCTGCCAGGTGATTTGCAGAGCATTGCCGCCATCAATCGCCAGTTGCATGAAGCCGACCACGATCCAGGCCAGACCGGAGAAAGCGATGCCCAGTCCCATGCGGCGCAGGGCTGTCAGTTCCACGCCAATACGTTTCAGCAACGGGTACAGGACCAGGTTATTGAAAGGGATCAGCAACATCACCAGCATGGGATTCAAAGCCTGCATCTGTGAGGACTCAAACCAGGAAGGCTTGGTCATCTGATTCGCCTGCAAGACCCAGGTAGAGGCTTTTTGATCAAACAGTGACCAGAATGGCGTCACCAGAGCAAACACCACCAGAATACGCAGGACGGACCGCACACCGTCAACCGCCACGTCAGGATGTATGCCACGGGCACGCTCAAGCTGCATCCAGGCCCCCATCCCGCCAAAACCAAGTACCAGTACCAGAGCCAGGCAGAAAGCCGCCACTACGCCAATCTGGGGGATCAGGAACAAAGACCCAATGGCCAGCAAACCACCAAGAACTGCCATGAAATAACCAGTCTTTGCCTGTCCGGGAACATTCGTGGTCAGTGCAGTACGAACTACATTCAGGAAAGAATGCGGGTCACGTGGTGCCGGCGGTACATGAACATATTTGGTACGACCAGTCCAGAAAATCATGGTCGCAATGAACATCAGCAAACCAGGTATGCCAAAGGCTACGCTGGCACCCAGTTTTTTGAGGAAAATCGGCATCAGCAAAGAGGCAAAGAAAGAACCAAAGTTGATGATCCAGTAAAAGCCGTCAAATACTTTTTGTGCCAGTGAGCGGTTGGACTGATCAAACTGGTCACCGACAAAAGAGGTGACCAGGGGTTTGATACCACCAGAACCCAAAGCAATCAGGAACAAACCCGTATAAAAACCGTTGGCGCTATTTTCAAACAGGGCCAGACAGGCATGGCCGCAGCAATACACCAGGCTGAGCCAGAAGACGGTATTGTATTTACCAAAGTAACGGTCAGCCAGCCATCCGCCCAGCAAAGGGAAAAAGTAGACGCCGATGACAAAAGTATGGAAAACTTCCTTGGCCATGCCTGCACGCAGGTGTTCCGGCATCGACAGCAGCAGGCTGGTTGTCAGGAAAACCGTGAGAATATTGCGCATGCCATAAAAGCTGAAGCGCTCACAGCCTTCATTGGCAATGATATAAGGTATTTGCGCTGGCATGCGCGCCTGGTCGGCGCGAACCGTGGATTGAGTCATTGGCCTCTCCTGTTCGATTGTTTTTATCACAGCGTCATCGCCCGTACTCTTCTGGAGACAGGCCGCTTTGCTGTTGCATGGATATGTCTTTTTCCAGTGCAAATCTGGAAAAACAGTGGGCGAAGTATCCAGATTTGTCGCTATGCCGTCAAGCCTGCAGCGCAGCACAAACTGGGCGTTTTTTTAAGACAGATAGCAGCAAATTGAACCGTCCAGGGAAATCATATGCATATGCTACCAAAATCAGCCTCACATGAACTTGACGACATACCGCAAAGCCTTGCCAGCATTGACTCTCCGGCCAGGAAACAAAAATACTTATGTGTTGATGACGATAGGGTTATGAATAAAATTTAAGCAAAATTAATTTTAAAATCATGGAAATAATTTCTGCCTTGCCCCGTAAATTATGGCTAGGCAAAGGGAGGTGGGGAAAACAAAACGCCCGTTTTGACGACGGGCGTTTTGTGAAGACAATTTCGCGTAATTATTTCGCGTAATTATGCTCAGGCAGCTGCACTGCGTCTGCTCACCATACGCCATGCCTTGAAAGGCAGGCGGAAAAGGAAACGCAGCATGATCAATGTCAATATGGCTTCGACAAAAGTGGTGATGAAGGCAAACAGGGTATTCCAGCGCGCTTCACGACGACGGAATTTTGCCACCATGCGGTCAAAGCTGATCTCTATGCTGTCATAGAACGTCGGCACAACCAGCAAGGTCAGGAAGGTAGACGTAATCGTCCCGCCAATAATCGCAATTGCCAGTGGCCGGTAAAACTCGCCGCCCTCCCCCAGGCCTATCGCGACCGGCAACATGCCAGCGATCAAGGCAAAGGTCGTCATCAAAATAGGCCGCAGACGTTTGCGACCGGCATACATCAGCGACTCTTCCCGGTCATAGCCTTCTTCTTCACGCTTCCTGGCGCAATCGAGCAAGAGAATGGCGTTCTTGGCCACCAGTCCCATCAGCATGATGATGCCGATGAAACTCATCAGGTTCAGCGTGCCGTGGGTCAGCAACAAGGCCAGCACCACACCGATCAGGCTCAGGGGCAGGGACAGCATGACCGCGATAGGTGCAGTGAAAGAACCGAATTGCATCACCAGTATCAGATACATCAGGCCTATACCCGACACCAGAGCTATCGTCATTTCAGTAAACAATTCTTTTTGCGAACGCGCTGCGCCACCCAGTTCTATACCAAAACCGGTAGGGAAATTGATGGACTTGGCGATCTTCAATGCATCAGTCGTCACTTCACCCGGCGAGCGTCCCTGGGCGTTAGCAGATACGGCGATCATGCGCTTGCCATCAGTGTGCTGGATCTTGGCCGGCCCCTTGCCCATGGTAATGGTGGCGATCTGCTCCAGCGGCACCATCTTGTCTGTACCAGCGACAGCGATAGGCAGTCTTTCTATGTTTTCTGCACTGATACGGTCTTCAGGATGCAGACGTACCGCCACATCACGTGCCTCACCTGTGGGGTCCACCCAGTCACCGATTTCAACACCGGCAAAAGCCACGCGCAAAGCCTGGGCGGCATCATTGACAGAAATGCCCAGGGAGTTCGCCAGACCACGATCCAGCTCAATCTGCAATTCGTCCTTGGGGTCTTGCTCGGACAGACCGACATCGACTGCCCCCGGCACCTTGGCAAGCTTGTCCATGAAATCATTGGCAATCGCCATCAGCTTGCGTGAATCAGGGCCGGAGAACTGTATCTGCACAGGCTTGCGTCCACCATTCTGTAAATCATCCTGCACCACGTATTCGGCGCCGATGATATTGCCGACCAGTTGACGCAGTTCCACCGCGATCTCTGCGGCTGAACGTTTTCTTTCAGTACTCTTGCCCAGGTCAACATAAACACGGCCGCCGGTGCTGTTGATGATACTGTTGGTAACCTTGGTTTCCTTGATGGTGCGCGCCAGCTCGGCAGCCTTCTCCACCTTCAGTCGCCCGTATTCAAGGCTGGAACTGGAAGGCGTGCGCACATCAATCATGATGGTGCCATTGTCAGCTGTGGGCAAAAAGCTGGTACCGCCCTTGGTTGCGTGCAGTGCAATCGCACCGACAAAGCTGAGACCGGCTATCAAGGCCATCCAGACACGGTGATGCAGTGCCCAGGCAATGACATTGCCATAACGGTCAGCCTGGTGATCAAACCAGGTATTGAACTTTGCCAGCAGCAGGCTGATGCCCCGCTTGGGTTCCAGATGATGACCAACCGGGTCCCCCCAGAAAGCCGACAGCATGGGGTCCAGCGTAAACGAGATAAACAGACTGACCAGGACCGAACTGGCTACTGTCAGCGCAAAAGGCCGGAACCACTCACCTGATACACCAGGCATGAAGGCAACGGGGATGAACACGGCGATGATGGAAAAGGTCGTGGCAGCTACGGCCAGACCGATCTCTTTGGTGCCATTGCTGGCAGCGGTGCGGCGGTCCGCCCCCATCTCCATATGACGCACGATATTTTCACGCACCACGATGGCATCATCAATCAGCACACCAATGGCCAGTGAAAGACCCAGCAAGGTCATGAAGTTGAGTGTGAAGCCACATAACCAGACGGCAATAAAAGCCGCAATCACCGAAGTCGGCAGGCTGAGCGCCGTGATCAGGGTGGAGCGCCAGGAGTTCAGGAATACATACACCACAAAGATGGTCAGTACAGCACCGAACATCAGCGACTCGATGACGTTGTTGAGACTGCTTTGCGCATCCTTGCCACCGTCCTGCGTCACTTCCATCTTGGTGCCGGCGGGCAGCGTCTTGTTGATGTCGGCAACCAGTGAACGAATCTTGCTGGCGACTGTCACCGTACTGGCATCACGTGAACGTGTCACGGAAATACCGACATTCGGTTTGCCATTGCGTACGCTAAAGCCATTGATTTCAGCAAAGCTGTCGGCAATATCCGCCACCTGTGCCAGCCTGACCAATTCATTGCCGCGTCGCTTGATGACGATATTCTGGAATTCTGCCGGTGACTCTATGCGGCCTATCAGGCGTATGCTTTGTTCATCCAGCCGCCCCTTGACTTTGCCCACCGGCGCCGTGGTATTCTGATTGCGCAAGGCGGTGACGACTTCAGCGACGGAGACATTGTATTCACGCAGTTTTTGCGCATGCAACAAGACGGTCAGTTCACGCTTCAGTGAGCCATCGACGGATACTGTCGCCACCCCGTCCACCGCGCGGAACTTGTCGGACAATTCGTCTTCCGCCATGCGCGATATTTCTGCATGGGTCAATGCATCAGACGTCAGGGCCAGTTGCATGATAGGCTGGGCCGACGGATCACGTCTTTCCAGTATCGGTTCGCGCATTTCCACCGGCAGCTTGTACCGGATGGACGCAATGGCATTCCTGACTTCGTCAGATGCCTCTATCATGTTTTTATTAAAATTGAAGACAATGGTGATTACTGCGCTGCCTTCATTGGCGGTGGAGCGCACCTGGTAGACACCGGTAATGCTTTGCAGGGATTTCTCCAGGCGATTGATGATCTCGCGCTCCACCGTATCGGGCGAAGCACCCGGGTAAGGGATGCTGATCACCAGCACCGGTTCTTCCACGTCGGGAATCTGGTTGACCTTGAGTTTTTTTAGCGCCAGCAGGCCTATGCACATCAGGGTAATGATGATGACGATCATCGCTACCGGGCGCTTGATACTGAAATCGGATAAGAACATGGCTTACTTTCCGGCTGGTGCAGCAGCCGCAGGCAACGCGGCAGTTGCAGTTGGAACGTTGGCTGGCACGGAGGCGATCATCTGTACTTTTTGCCCGTCAACCAGGGTCGAGGTGGGATTACGCACCACCTTGTCACCATTGACCAGGCCACTGCGTACTTCAAAATCACCGCGACGCGGGTCACGCTCACCAATGAGCAGGCTGACTTTCTTCAGGATGCCATCCTTGACCCGCCAGGCATAAGCCTTGTCACCGTCACGCAACAAGGCTGTGTTCTTGATCATCAAGGTCTGGGTAGAACCGGTTTCCACCATACCTTCACCATACAAACCAGATACACGCGGGGTATTGCCATCGGTAAAAGCGACAAGCACCTCAACCTGGCGCGTGGTGGCGTTGGCTGCCATGTCGACACGCTTGACCTTGCCGGTAAAGCTTTGGTTGGGATAACCATTGACACGGAAGCTGACCGTCTGGCCTATCTTGACGTTATTGACCTTGTCGGCAGACAACAAGCCTTCAAAGCGCATGCTGGTCGGGTCGATGATCTTGACCAGTTCCTTGCCGATCTGCGCTGTGTCACCGGCGGACACCTTGCGTTCACTGACTACGCCGTCAAAGGGAGCGCGTACTTCTGTTCGTTGCAATTGCTGCCTGGCCTGCACGGCACGCGCCTTGGCTGCCACCAGATCACTTTGTGCATTGTTGCGACGAATTTCTGCATCTTCGAGTTGCTGGGTAGATGTCATGCCAGAGGCGCGCAAGGTCTTCAGCCGCTGGAACTGGCGTTCGGCCTGCTCCAGGGTCTGCGCTGCAGCCCGCGATGCTTCTTCGGCTGAATTCAGACTGTCGCGTATGGAGGTGTCATCCAGTCTGACCAGCAATTCGCCACGCTTGACTGTCTCACCATTCTCCTTCAATACCTGCAAAACCACGGTAGACAGTTCAGAGCGCAGATCGGCCTTGCGTTCAGGCTGTATCGAACCGGTAATCGTCGGACCGGATGACAACGCACTATTCTGTATCACGATCAGGTCTTCTTCTGTGACCTGCAGCACCTTGTCGGCAGCCTTGGCGCTGGCTTTGGCTGTATCCATTTCCTTGCCATCTTTTCCCCCTTTACTGCAAGCCGTCAAAGCCAGGGCAAGGGACAAGAAAATCAGACTGGGTCGCAACATGTTGAATCTCCGAATATTTATTGTGGCTGCTGAAAGTGACTGCTAAATACTGATTGAAATACCTGTTTTTAATATATTTATCAGATTGCATTGTGATCGATCTGGATGACTTTATGCTTACCAGGCTACGTAGCCGTGCATATCCCTGAAAGCCATTGCCTGAATTTGCAAAAAAATTTCCAGGAAAGGGCTCTTTTAAGCCTGATTTGTAACAAAAAGTTCCAATACTTGCCAAGTATCCATGAGCATGTGCATCAATGTCAATCCAACAGTATTGGCAGCAAATTACATACAGTCAGGTGAAGCTCTTGCAATACCGGCACAAGTCCGGTAGGCTCCGCCCTCTTTCCGGTCAATTCAATGCTGCTCACTGTGTCTGTTCCAGCCTTACCACCTGTTTTACTGATAGTTACTGATGTTTTTGGCAATACTCCTGCAGTCGCCAGTTTCGCCCGTCAGTTTTCTATCCCCAGCCTGATTGTTTCACCTCACCATGATGAACAGGTGCAGTTTCCGAATGAGCAACTTGCCTATCATGCATTTATCGCCGACGGTGGTATCGCCGCTTATGCTGAGCAGCTCGCCCGGCAGCTGGAAGCCCATCAGTCCAGCCTGCGCTTTGCCATAGGTTTCAGCGCCGGCGCCAGCGCCTTGTGGCTTAATAGCGGCAATACCTGCATGTCAACCATGGAACAGACCGTATTGTTTTATGGATCACGCATACGTGATCACCGCGAGATACAGCCACTCTGTCCGGTGCGCATGCTATTTGCAGAGCAGGAAGTCGCGTTTGAACCTGCCGAGCTGGTCAATGATCTACGCCGGCGCAATCACGATGCTGAATTGCTCAGAGGCACAAGACATGGCTTCATGAATCCCTACTCAAGCGGCTTTTGCCTGAAAACCCAGGAACGTTATATGAAAGAACTGCTTGCCATGACAGAAGTCCATAGCTACGCCTGAAGCTGCCGCCAAGATTGAGTTTCCCCCTCTATTCCCCTATACTTCGCAGCGCGTGACACAATCACCGCCCTGCGCTTTTGATCGCAACAACCCGTGATCAAAGGCTGTTTTATTTGCATGACAGCACGACCAATTTAATTCATTTATTAACTTTATTGCGGCACAACCGCATCTGCCTGATCTGGCAGATCGCCTGGTCAGTCCGCGCGGAGCCATAAGCATGACCGCTTTTGTATTTAACGAAATTAATTTTGACAACCACGAACAAGTGGTGTTCGCCTCTGACGCCAAATCTGGCCTGAAAGCCATCATCGCCGTCCACAATACCAACCTGGGCCCTGCCATGGGCGGTTGCCGCATGTGGAACTACGCCAGCGAAGCAGAAGCCGTACGTGACGTACTGCGCCTGTCACGCGGCATGACCTACAAAAATGCTGTTGCCGGCCTGCCCATAGGCGGCGGCAAAAGCGTCATTATTGCTGATCCTAAAACAGACAAGAGCCCGGCCCTGTTTGCCGCACTGGGCGAAGCCCTGGAGCGTCTCGGTGGCCGCTATGTAACAGCAGAAGATGTCGGCACCAGCCCAGCCGACATGGCCCATGTTGCCAGTAAGACCAAATATGTCGCCGGCCTGGGTGACCGTGGTGATCCATCCCCGTTTACCGCCTTGGGTTGCTTTGTCGGCGCCCAGGCTGCAGTAAAACATCATTTCAAACGTGACAGTTTCGACGGCCTGACCGTGGCCTTGCAGGGCCTGGGCCATGTTGGCTATGACTATGCCCGCCAATTGAAAGAAGCAGGCGCCAAACTGATCGTCACTGATATCGACCAGGCAGCGCTGACACGCGCCCAGGAAGAACTCGGCGCACAAGTTGTCGGTATCAATGACATCTATGATGTTGACGCCGACATCTATGCACCGTGCGCACTTGGCGCAACACTGAACCCTGACACCCTGTCACGCCTGAAAGCCAAAATCGTGGCTGGCGGCGCCAACAACCAGCTGGCGACACCGGAAATGGGTGAAGTCTGCCGTCAAAAAGGCATCCTGTATGCACCTGACTTTGTCATCAATGCCGGTGGCATTATCAAGGTATGCTATGAATATATGAACACGCCGGAAGACGGCATGGTGGCCCACGTACGCCGTATCGGCGACACCCTGACTGAAGTATTTGCCCGCGCTGATGCAGAAGGTCTGCCAACCAGCGTGATAGCTGACCGTGTTGCCGAAGCAAAATTCAAAAAATAAGTAACATCTGTTGCCCCCCAACAGGCAAAAAGCCGCCAGCAGCAATGCCTGGCGGTTTTTTATTTCTGATACCTCGACCCGGCATGTTGTTCTTGTACTGCCGTGATTTGCCTCATTCTGTATCTACCGGTGTCTGGTCAGGCAATTTATGCTGCTCTTCACCGTTGACAATACAGGAGCAATCCATGAGCAGTACCGCTAATCTCGTCATGCTAAGTCAATACAAGGCCTGGGCCGACAACAAAATGTTTGAAATGCTGGACAGATTGCCACAGGAAGAAGTCCTCAAACAGCGTGCCACCCGCTTTGGTAACATGCTACATACTCTGAATCATGTATATGTCATTGATACCGTATTTCGCGCCCACCTGCTCGGGCAAGAACATGGCTACCGTGATCGCAACACCGACACCACACCGCCGTTGCCGGAGCTATGGCAATCCGTACGCGAGATGGGCCAGTGGTATGTCGATTATGCAAAGAGCCTCAATGATACCGACCTGGCACAGGCAGTGCATTTCACGTTCATCGGTGGCGGTGACGGCTGCATGAGTCGTCAGGAAATTCTTTTACACGTCATCAACCACTCTACCTATCACCGCGGCTTTGTCGGCGACATGATGTATCAGGCAGGGGTCATGCCGCAATCGACGGACCTGACCGTATTTGTGCGGGATGTCTTGCGTAACTGAAGTCAAGAACTGCATGGATCTGGGCTGAACTGATCCATGCGCCCTCCCTATTTCTCCGGCTCACCCGGCGTCGATAACAATGCAGTTGCGCCCGTTTTCCTTGGCGCGATACAGGGCCATGTCGCTGGATGAAAGCGACACATCGGCATCAATATCACTGGCCAGCATGACGGCGATACCTATGCTCACCGTGACCGGGATGAAATGGCCGTGCACGTTCACCGGTGTCTCTTGCAGCTGCTTTTGCACACGTTGTGCAAAAATACTGGCATCAACAAGGTTCGCACCTGCCAGTACCACCGCAAACTCTTCGCCGCCTACCCTGCCGGCATAATCGCTTTTGCGCAATTCATCATGCAGGATATGCGCGAAATGCCTGAGCACCAGATCGCCGACGGCATGTCCATAGCCGTCATTGATCATTTTAAAATTATCCAGATCGCACATGAGCACAGCAGCAGCACTGCTGGTTCCACGCTGTATTCGCGCCAGTTCTTCTTCCATACGCCCCATGAAACTGCGACGATTGGGTATCTGGGTTAAAAAATCAATGGTTGCCAGTTCCTGCAATTCCTGCTCTATGCGTTTATGCTCGGTCACATCGGTGACAAATCCATGCCACAAGATGACACCATCAGCCTGAAGGCGCGGCCGCGCATCCATCTGTCGCCAGCGCATGCCTTGCCGTGGCAGGTTGACACGGAACTCAAGGTGCAGATACTCCAGCCTGCTGGCTGACCTTAATAGCGCATTTCTGTACATGGGAAAGTCATCAGGATGTATGCGTTCATGTATCAACGCAACACAATCCTGCATCTGTGCCGGGCTCAGCTCATAAATATCATGTATACCTTCACTGACGTATGAAAAGCTTTCATCACCATTCGGCAGCATGCGGTATTGGTAGGCAAGACCAGGCACTTCGTTAGTCAGGCAAGTGACGAGGTCTGCACTTTCCTGCAATTTTTCTGACAAGAGGTGCATGGCCGTAACGTCAGTAGTCGTACCTATCATGCGCAGCGGCCTACCATCATCCCCTCTGCTGACTACCTTCCCGCGGCTCGATATCCATTTATAACCCCCATCCTTACAGCGTACGCGGTGTTCAACAACATAGTTTTCTGTTTGTCCGTCAAAATGCGCCTGGATAGCAGCCCTTACATAGGTCAGGTCGTCGGGGTGCACACGGGTATAGCTTTCGTCTATACGGTTGGAAATTTCTGTTTCAGTATAGCCCAGCAAGGCTTTCCAGCCCGGCGAATAATGAATTTCGCCAGTCATTACATTCCTGTCCCATATACCGGTCGAACTCCCTTCTATTGCCAATGCCATACGTGTCATATCGGCCTGGCTCTGCAGGAGTTTCTGTTGATCACGGTCATGCATGATCAGGTAACGCAACAAATTGCCCAGGTCCTGCAACACGGCATTACTAATGATACAGGCAGGCATCCGGAGTGGTGCAAAACACAGTATGCCTCCCAGCAGCGCTTGCCCATGATCCGTGACGGGCAAACCACCAGTAAGCATCAAGCCCTCGGAATGTGCAACCGCTTGTAAATTGTCAATGAATTCACATTGACCTGTTGCGTCGCCCGATACCATAAAGTCAATTTCAGCAAGCGGAGCGGCTTGCATGACATCAAGGCAAGCCTGCGGCAGTATTGAGGTGATCAGGAGTGGTGTTTGCGCTGCCTGATTGACAGATACAAAAAAGGCAGCGAGGCTGCCAGGGAAATACAGGTCCATGCGTGCGGTCAACAGCCGCAGACATTCATCCAGCGCCGTCTTGTCAGCCGTGCAGCGCATGGTCATGCGGTACATGTCCAGCATGTGCAGGCAATCCTGTTCCAAGGTATCCAAACTCATGTCCGTACAATGCAGTTGATCAGTGAGCGCCCGTCAAAGATGATTAGTCAGCGTAATACAGACCATCATATACCAAAGTTGATTACCGGGATGGTTATTGAAAAATTTCATCAATCGGGCATTCTTGCACTGTCGCCTGCAAACATCAAACCCTGCTGGACCAGTCTGTCCTGTCCATTGAATAGACAGCAGTATCCATGTCATACCAGCGCTGTATGCCGCGATACTGCATGCCCAGTTTTTTCATGACATGGGCAGAAGCGAGGTTTTCCTGATGACAGACTGCATACAGTTCCGGAGCATTGAGCTTGTCAAAGGCGAAGTCTGCCATAGCCACAGCAGCTTCAGAGGCATAACCCAGGCCCCATTTGTCCTTACGCAAACGCCAACCTATTTCCAGCGGATTGGCGGGGTCTCTTCCCAAGTGTTGTATGCAACCCGCACCGATGATCTCATTGCTGTCGTGCTCGATGAAACTCCACCAGGAATGCGCAAATTCCAGCCAGCGCGCCTTGACGCGCTCTATCATCGCCAGGGTGTCTTCAGGTGTATCTGGCTTGCCTGTAATATAGCGCATGACCTCGGGCTCCCGGTTCATGCGGTACAAGCCTTCAAAATGGCTGTCGGTAAAAGGTTCCAGGCGCAGGCGTTCAGTAGTCAGTATGGTCATGATCGAGGAATAAGAATGAATTGCGCACCAAAATTGCGTGCCCAAAATGAGACAATGAAGACCGAACCACCTATATGGTTCACTCCATCAGACAGGCCAGCTCCCCATAGGTTCAAGAAAAGGAGACAAGGCAACTTCGCCCCAACGCAAGGGCAAGCTGTTTTCTACCAGGATGGCTTCGCAAATATGGTAACGCAACAGGCGCTGTGCACCAGCGTATGATAGCAGTTCTGGCCCATCCCAGATGATCTCTGCATCAACGGCCAGGTACAGCAAATCACCACGATCAAAATCAATAAACAGCAAGCCCGCCCTTGGATAAGCCTGGATATTGCCCGTCGTATTGAAGAAAAAATTGCCGATGAACTCAGGCGCAGTCAGGCTTAGTTGATTGTCTGCCCGCACAAAACCTGGCTTGCCACCCCGATGCGATACATCAACACTGAAGCGGTCATGACCCCCGGTGTTTTCCGGGCAGACGCTGGCAATAAAATAGGTATCGGCCCGACTGACTAATGCCAGCATGCGGGCATTGAGTGCTTTTGCATGAATGACTTCAGACATCGCTTTATCGGTCTCATGCTCAATAAAGTGCGGGCTTCGTGTTTGTATGTATTTGGGGCAATTCCCAAAACTTTGCTTTACCCTGACGGTAAAACCGTCTGCGTTCACCCCCGACACTGTTCCATTCATACGATTGCGACGGCGTGTGGGTAACTCTATGCCCAGCAAACCCAATGAGCGGTCTGGCCGCAGGTTTTTTGACAGCGGGTCGGCATGCAAGGGCTTGGCCTTGATGATGAGTTGCCCTGCATCTGGGGAGCTGATAAACCCAGGCTGTGCGCACAACACTGAAGCCCAGGGTTGTCCTTGATCATCGACGCTGCCGACCAGCAGCATGGGCAATTGTGTGAAAAACTCCCTGTGCTGGTCTGGCATGTAAGAACGTATTGATTTCCGGCCTATACCCTCGATTTTTTCGCGTATGCCCACACGCTGCTGGACTTCCACTTCCCCCTGGTGAAACGGGCTTTCTTCAACAATATCAGCTTCTGGGTTCAGGTGAGTCATCATTACGCTCCCTGATCAATCAGGCTGCCAATGCAGCCGGTGACTTTTGCATGGCGATAAATCCGGGCAAAGCTTCTATGCGCGAGAGCCATGTACGTAGATGGGCAAATTCATCGAGGCTGAGCCCGCCTTCGGCTGCATGGGCAATGTAACTGTAGCATGCAATGTCTGCAATGGTAGGCTGCGCGGTCGCAAGATATTCACGCTGCGACAAGTGATCATCCAGAAAATGAAATAACCTGCTGGCAGTTGCCTGCGCAAGCTCCCAGTTGAAAGGCGCACCAAACAGCCTGACCATGCGGGCTGACGCCGGACCACGGAAAACTTCGCCGGCTGCCAGGGATAAAAAGCGCTGAACCTGTGATGCTCCCACAGGATCGTCTGGCAACCAGCACGCATTGCCATATTTGCGTGCCAGATAAACCAGGATAGCGTTTGAATCGCTGACCACTATGTCACCATCAAGCAATACCGGTATCTGCCCCATAGGATTCAATGACAAGAACTGTTCCTGTTTTTGCTCACCCTTGGGCAAGTCCACATTGATCACCTTCACCGGCAAACCCAGCAAAGATAAAAACAGTTCCGCCCTGTGCCCGTGCCCGGACAGTGGAAAACTGTAAAGTGTCAATACGGATGAACTGCTATTGTTTGCATCAGGCATAACTGGCTCCGGTTAATTTGTATTGCTAGATTGAAATATTTGAAGCGACCACATGTCGGTTATTTGCTGTTATTGGATTAAATAAAAATTGTACCGAACAATCGGTACAATAAATATTGTAAAACCTGATGTCAAGGTGTTTTTTATCTTTTGAAATGGATGGATACGCTTTTAGGCGATCAATAATGCATCCGGCATCTCGCGCATAGTCCGCAAAAATGGCGCATTGTCCCCCAGTGCCCGAGACACGACGAGTGAGCCCTGAATCGATATGATGGCATTTTCAGCGCGCCGCATGGACTCAGCCTGATCGAAACCGGCCTCCGCCACAACAGCCGCAATATGGCGCATCAGGTTTGCCACTCGCAAAGACAGGTATTGCTGGAACAACGCCGCTGCGCCTCCCATACTGAATACATCGGTCAGGCAAGAAGTGTTGCCTGCATGGTAAAACACCGACAGCTGCGCAGCAAAAGCCATGAATCGCTGACGTGGATCCCCCGGGGAATTCAATGCTGCAAGGACGTCATTGACAAAAATCTCTCCGACTGCGGCCATGGCTGCACTCGCCATATCTTCCTTGCCGTTGGGGAAATAATGATAAAGGCTGGAACGCCCCAAACCCGTCGCCTGCGACAGGCGTGCCAGGCTGGTGCCATCGTAACCATGACTGCGGAACTCTTGCAGGATACGGCTTACAACTTCTTCACGGGACAGGATGGCAGCAGGCATAAACACATTGTAATGATTGTTCGGTACGAGAATTATAGGGGATTACCGTCAAGGCGTTAAAACCGATGGTGAATCAACGACTTGTCATCCCCGTACAGCAGGCATTGAACAAAAATCTGGTGATAGCGGAAGTCCGTCTTTTACTGCCCTTGCTTCTTCAAGGCCTCGATTTCAAAGTCACCATCATCAACCAGCCTCTCCCAGCCTTCAAATTTTGCTGGAAGTAAAGACTTTGCCATCGACAATAAAAGACTCTGACCAGTAGCGGTATTCCTGGGAGTCAACTGGTACACCGTATCAGTAAATGCCGCCGCCGGTGTTGTGAACTTCCAGCCCATGTCCTTGAACTGGGCGATGACATCACCAAGCCACAAGGCATTGATAAGATTGTGGTGTATCAGCATGACCTGCGGAATGTCACGTCCCTGCAATGTGAATGCCAGTTTGCGGTAGGCTTCCGCACGCTGGCGTATGTGGGACAGATAAGCCTGTTTAATCGGCGTAACGTCAGCCTGCGGATTCTTTTTCAGCACAGCAATCAGCTCTTCATTCAGGCGCCAATCACTGGTATCAAGACTGACATAGGCATTGCGATAATTTTGCTGCTTGAGAAACTGGCGCATGCCATCAATTTTCTCGGGTGTTTTACCTTCACGCAAATACGTAAAGCGATACCATTTCTGATACCCGGGCAAGGTGCTGATGATCTTGTCACAGTCGAGGATTTCTTTCTGGTAATCGGCTAAACTGACTTTTTCGCTATTGAGGTCAGGATGGGTCATGGTGTGATTACCGATTGCGTGCCCTGCATCACCCCATGCCTTTGCCAGAGCATAACCTTCTGGCCGGTCTGCACCGTTGCCTGCCGTCACAAACAGGGCGGCTGACACACCGTACTTGCTCAGAGCAGCAAGTATGGCCTGATTGCGCTGCTGCGGACTGAGCATGGGAGTTTGCTCCAGCTGCGGACCATCATCCATGGTCAGGGCCAGGGTCTGTGCGCGGACGGACGCTGTCGTCAGTACAGCAAACAACAAGATGACTTTTAAAAACGATTTGTCAAATGCTCTAGTCATACAAAAATCAGTCAATTTTGTAGCCATTATCTTTTACAGCTACTTCTTTAATGTCTAACAGCATGAATTGCTGACCGTTCCATTGATAGAGTGCAGGTTTCTCACTGTTATCGTGGGCAATCGCGATCAGCTGCTTCTGGTTCGATGCTGCATCATAATTCCACTCGAATGCGGCACCCAGCAAGGTTTGCAAGAGCTTGTATTCACCTTGCACCATACCGTAGACATTCATTTGTTCAACCGCCGCCCCCTGTTGCATGGCGACGATGAACAGTGGTTTTCCAGCATAGCTAAATTCGGTGTGCAGATGCAGTCGTGGATTATAGCTATCAGAGAATTGCAATTCGGATACCTCGCGCCAGACCGCCTTGTCTTTTTTCAGGATACTTACGGTGGTCAGTGCGTCGCCCTTTTGTCCGGCGCTTTTTTGCTTGTCCATACGGCTGGACCAGGTCATCACCTTCCAGTCCTCTGCGATAGTCAGCATGGAATAATTTTCGTAACCAGCCAGATTCGCTTTATTCAATGCAGGAAAAGTGGATTGTTCAGTGCTGGCAGGAATGTCGGTCTTTTCAGTGCGCTGACACGCTGCCAGGGTGAGGACCAAACACAGGGGAAGAAAACGGTTGCGATAAGACATGTATTAATCATCAAAAACTTTTCCATCTATTCATTGGGCTTATGCCTGACTAAAGATATCCAAGTGAAGAAGTATATTTACCTAAAGTAATAGAATAACATTAAGTGTCAAAAATAGATGGCAAGACTACAATATGAATTGTAAGCAGCTGTTATTTTCATTTCCTGTCCTCTGTTGCCTCCACTCTGAACAATGCTTGTTTTTCAAATTATTTTTTTGCTGACAATGCCGCGTCTCTACGCATTCAGGAGCATATAATCATGTCACCCTGCGTCGGTTAATACTGCAGGTTTTCATTCTTCTGGCTGATCCGGATCAGCTTTGATGTCAAGCATGCAGTCTTCAACCACAAGGAGTCATCAGCATGAGTATTGTCACATCCCATGAACCCGGTGCATTTTGCTGGGTAGAACTCGCCACCAATGACCAGAATGCGACAAAACGGTTTTACGGCGAACTTTTTGGCTGGACAGCCAATGATCAGGACATGGGGCCTGAAGGCGTGTACACCATTTTCCAGTTGAAAGAAAACGACGCCGCGGCAGCATATACCCTGCACCCGGAACGTCAGGCTGGCATACCACCACACTGGATGATTTATATCTCAACCAGGGATGCGGATACAACCGTCAAGCAAAGTGTGGAGCTCGGTGGCGAAGTCATCCTGCCGGCGTTCGATGTGTATGACCTCGGTCGCATGGCAGTCCTGAAGGACCCTGCCGGCGCTTTTCACAACATCTGGCAACCTGGCAAAAATACCGGCATGGGTGTAAACAATGAAGATGGCGCTTTCTGCTGGGGTCAGCTCAATACCAGCGATACTGCAAAAGCAGAAGCCTATTACACCGCCCTGTTTGGCTGGGGCGCGCAAACCGGGACTGGCGGCGGCATGACCTACACGGAATGGCAGCAAAACGGCACACCCATAGGCGGCATGATGGCCCTGCCCGACAGCGCCATGGCGCCATCACACTGGCTGGCATATTTCAGTGTGGCGAACTGCGACAATAGCGCAGCCAAGGCCCAGTCTCTGGGTGCAACAATCTATGTTCCGCCCAGCGATATTCCTGGTACCGGCCGCTTTTCAGTCCTGGCAGACCCGCAGGGTGCCGTGTTCGCGCTGTATCAACAAAGCTGAGCCAGCAGTTCACCCGGCTTTTCTGTTGTGATCCAGGTAAGCAATAGCGCTCGCTACGCCTAAGCTGGGGCTGGCCAGTACCGGCAGCCCCAGATCAGCCAGTTCATCTGCAGCAGCAGCCATTGACGCCTGTGCCAGCACTACCACATCAACATCACCCATGTGTACCACTTGCCTGAGGTTTGCGATGATATCTTGCAGATAGGCCGAGCGATCGCCGCTCATGAAATGTAGCCATGCACTACTGACCAGCAGTTCACGAATGTCAACAGCCTTACCCGCTCTTCTCGCAGACTCCGCCAGCAGTTCACGGGTTGGCAACAGCGTGCTTTCCAGGGCTGCCACCATCAATATGCGCGCACCGAGCTTCACTGCCTTGTCTGCCATGGCGCGATCTATCCTGGCTGTGGCAAAGTCTGCGTGCTGTCCCATGCTTTCAGCTACTGCGCCTATGGTAGAGCAGGTACAGACCACCAGACGGGAACCACTCTTGCCAGCTTCATGCATTGCCGCCTGTATGCGCTGACCAAGAGCAGCATCAATACCCCCTGCCCGCTGTGCATCTGCCAGCAAACAGGCGTCAACATGGTGATGGACTTTTAAACCTGGCGAGATGGTCTGAACCAGATTCTCAAATGTCGGGATATGAACTGCTGACGTATGCAGGAAAGCCAGTTCGTGCCGAACTGATAACGATGTCGGTTCTGCCATGTCAGTTAATACCCTTCATATGAGCAACCAGTTGATCAAGCGCAGTACCCCAACCGTGATGGAAACCCATTTCTTCATGTTTTTTCCGGTCTTCCACACTTTTGTGCAAGACCACGGCCGTGTATTTTGTGCCTGCTTCATGCGGCTCAAAAGTGATCGTAGCCGTCATGAAAGAATTGCCAGTGGGACGAAAACCTGGTCCCAGGGCATCGGTAAACACCAGTTTCTTGCCTGGCACAACTTCCAGATAGCAGCCCACATTGTCATGATCCATACCTTCAGGCGAGCGCATCACGGTACGGAAAATACCGCCCGGCCGCAGGTCGATTTCGCAATCCACGGTTTTCCATGGGGCGGGAGTAAACCATTCCAGTATATGCGCAGGCGTGGTCCAGGCCGCCCATACCAGGGCAGGTGGAATGTCGACAATGCGTTCCAGCACCAGGTCCAGTGTCCCTTCTCCTGCTTTTGCATCAGTCATTACGAGTCTCCTTGAGCGTGTTCAGATAAGTGTCCAATTGATTGAAACGTGCTTCCCAATGGCTGCGCTGCCGGGCCAGCCACTGCTCGGCTTCTTTCAATGCCTGAGGTGCCAGTTGATAGGTGCGCACACGCCCTTTTTTTTCTGAATACACCAGGCCAGAGTTTTCCAGCACCCGCAAGTGCTGGGTAAATGAGGGCAAAGCCATGTCAAAATCTTGCGCCAGCTCACTGACCTGCGCCGGCCCCCGGCATAATCGCGCCAGTACCGCACGTCGGGTTGAGTCACCCAGCGCAGAAAACAATTGATCAAGTTGCTGTGTTTGTTCGAGCATAAGCGCAATATAGCGCAAGAAAACACTTAGGTAAATACCTTTATATCAATCCTGGTCAATGATTGATTTTTTCATCCTGATGTAATTGCTTGAGGCTCTGCTCAAACGGGAAAAGCAAATCCTTGTTGTGAAGCGAGAGGTAGAGATAGATCGGTTTGAAAAACAGGTCCTGCAGCAGATAGGCATCGGGCGCCTGCTGGATCTCATTCAGCATTTTCTGTGCCAGGGTCTTGGTCATGATGCAGGCATCGCCATGTTTTCTTAATACCTTGTACGCACAATCATGCTCTGAATTGACGGCAACCAGATGGCGCAGCTCTGTATGCACAGCAATTACAGCATTGCCCCGTACATAGAACACGGTGCGATTCTCAAGGTCTGCCATGCTCTTGACCAGTAAGTTCCTGTCGTGTGTCAATACACTGAAACTCAATTGTCCGATAGCGACGGGAACGCGTACGGCTGTTGGCGCCAGTTGCTGGAAATCTTCGAAGCGCGGCAGCTCCCCTGCACTTTCGCTATCCTGCAACATCTTCAAGGCACGGCCAGGAGGATAGGCTGTCAAGGTGCAGCGCAGCCCATTGTAGGTACAGAGTTTTTCCAACAATTTTTTGGCTGCTACAAATGTGTCGCCCGCATCGGAAAGAGAAGATGTGAAATGCAAAACATCTTGCCTCGCCGGCAGTTCGCCGGCACAGGTGATACCAACAAACGCGCAGTAGTAAACCATAGCTGTTAAAAATGCACGCACACGTTGGCCTTTCAAACTGGTATTGCTCTTTTCAGAATCAAACTGATAACAACAAACATGGCTGAAAAAAGAACTGCCAAATCCACTTAACAGCAGTATTTAACAATACAGATGCAGTTACAAGACGATTTAATATAATGTTGCATAGCCAGTGAAAAACCCTGCTGCAATGCCAATAAAACCTTGATCAGGTACGGGCGCATGGCAGGGCTCTGGTGTCTCTGACATATCAATTCATCAATCAACTTGACTCATGGAGTTTCAGGCACCTGAAACTCCACTGCTCTGTGCAGCCCCATTGGAAATGACTGACCGTTGACCGCCATTCAGGAAACGCCCCAGTACCGTGCGTTGGACCAGCACTTGATAGGAGAGCAGACAAAATGTCGTGGTCAAGAACATATTGACGGCCATTCTTGCCACAGCACCCAGCGGGCTGGAATACAGCAAGATACCAAACCCCATGGTACCGAGCATGTGAACAAGATACACCCAGTAAGAACTTGCCGACAGATAGGCCAACAGCCGATTCTGCTCCGGCAGGTACTTGAGGAAACCGCCGATCAAGGCAAAGCTCCATAACCAGCTCACGCAGTTATACAGCAGAGCCATACCTGCATTGAGATACAGGTCGCTGCCCTGTACATTTTCAAATTTTTTTGACATCGCCAGAAAGACGATCAACAGGATCAGTCCGGCCAGCAGATTTTTCCAGCAATTGCGTATATAGATTTCAAATAAATCTGCCTGGAATCGATACAGATAGAAGCCAGCACAAAAGAACATGCCACTGTGAATAAACCCTGCCGCCTCCGGCATGAAAGACATGGGCGGGGTAATAATGCCGGCGCGATAAAAAGAGCCTATTGCAGCCAGGGGCAAAGCGAGAAAAATAACGCCCCACCACTTGCACACGAGATTCTTCCATACAGTTGCCAGTAAAGCTGTCAGTCTTGCCGGCATATATTTTCCCAGATACAAAAACAGGGCCAATACCAGGCAATACAGGAACAGGTAATAAATAAACCACAAATGCAGTAACGCAAACTTTGGCCGCCCGGGTACTTCAGGGATCAGGCTGAAATCTATTCCCATGGTGCCCAAAGCGGCAAGATGGGCATAGACTGCAACCAGCACTCCCATGCTGATGAAAAGCAGGGGCCAGAACACCAGGAATGGCCATACCAAACGGTGCACACGCTGCCGCAACATCGCAGTAACACCACGCCTATCCAGCAGCAAGGCAGCAAAAAAACCGGCCAGTATAAAAAATACCGGCATGCGAAACGCATGGATAAACGCGATCAACAAGTCTGCGACAACGGTGGTCTGTTGATCGCGCCAGGGAGTGGGTGAACTGGCGGTCATGTAGTTGACCGAGACATGCAATACAATGCCTAACCACATCATGGCAGCCCTGAGATTGTCGAGTGCGTGCAGACGTTGATTGACAGTGTTCATTACAATCACCAGCTTTCATTTAGTTAATCAAGCGAATCATGGCTGATTTTGACAGCCAGGGCTGGAACGACCACCGCAATCCTCTTTCTGTCACCACAGACGATACATCCAGTCACTTTCGTTTCTTTGTGCGTCGCCAAGCAATTGCTGAGGCGTACGTCCGGTTATTTGCTTGCAATCCCTGACCAGGTGCGACTGATCGGCATAGCCATGCTCGCTGGCATGGGCTGCCCAATCCGGCGGTTTCCCC
Organism: Undibacterium paludis; assembly: GCF_022568815.1. Lineage (GTDB taxonomy): Bacteria > Pseudomonadota > Gammaproteobacteria > Burkholderiales > Burkholderiaceae_D > Undibacterium. Next base: position 214,959 of record NZ_JAKZHX010000004.1, read on the forward strand.
TGCACCAGTTTTTCATGTATCTGCGCATGGCTGCGTTTGGCGCGCCACAGTCTGGATAAAACCAGTAACGACAAGCCGGCTTCACGTCTGGCCCGTCTTTGTACTTGACGATCCCCCACTCCAAGCAACATTGCCGCCAATTGCAGACTGAGGTTTTGCCCCATGCGCCTTAAGCGTGACCAGGGGCTTAAAGCCAAGATTTGTCCATGTGCGCCAACATAAGCCTGTACCAGCCTGCACCTCTCCTCATTGCTGTCTGCAGTACTGACATCGAGCACAAATTGTTTTGCTTCTCCGGAAAACATCTGTTCAGCATCGACAAAATTATCTTGTATCTGAGATAGATCCAGACCAAACAGGCTATGAAAAGCATCAGGAAAAAATACCGCCATAAAACTATGCCTGTCACCAAGATTCTGCGACACACCATGCAAACTCTGGCAACCAGTGAGCAAAATCCTTGGCAATAGTTGAGCACGTTCCTGACCACCCTGCTCGATCAGCCTGGCCTGACCTTCCAGCATCCAGGTAAGACAGCAAAACGGATTTGCCGGAAAACGGTTCAGGCTGTCACGTTCAGACAAATGGCACCTGCGGGTATCGCGTACCACATACATCAATACATGCTCGGCAATGACGCCGTCAGCAGGCCAGAACTGCGTCCTGGGCGATAGAAGTGGGCGGGTATCCGATGCAGATGTTGACATGCAAGAATTGTAAGCAAACAACTTATTGATGTATTGAACAATCACGACATTTCTGAAAACTTTCCGGCGACCTCAACACCTGACGTCAGGAAAGCCGTGTTTTTATGATTTGCCCCTCCCCAAGTACCAATGTAGCAACTGAAAACCTGTGCCAAAACAACGCATGGAAGGTATTTCAGAATAAAATATGCCTGTCAGAGCTTGTCGCGAAATCAAGGCCGCCAGACACCACTCTCGCAGGTCGTACCTCGGTACGCCAGGGCGGTGCAGGAAAGCCAGCTGCATTTCGCAGCACCTCTTATTATTTTTTTGCTGACTATACAGCCTACCTATGCCCTACATCAATTTTTGATGAAAATTTAAACTAATTGGAAAAACATCATGGCAAATGCAGAATTTGGAACCGTTTTTTTTAGCGAAATGACACTGGCCAGTTTTGATGGCGAAAAATGGTCGGACGCCAGCTTTGTACCTAGCGACCGCCTGCCCATGCATCCGGCTGCCCATGTACTGCACTATGCCAGCACTTGCTTCGAAGGCATGAAGGCTTTCCGTGCCAATGATGGCGCCATCAATGTTTTCCGTATCGACGACCACATCAGGCGCATGCAGAACAGCGCCAGATCCCTGTACCTGCCAGTGCCGGATGCGGCACAGTTGAAGTCGATGATTATTGACGTGCTCAAGAAATTCCAGGACCAGGTACCTGTCTTCCCTGGTTCTGCCTATATCCGCCCTACCCTGATCGGCACTGATCCGGCCATTGGCCGCGCCGCCGCACCGACACGCACCGCCCTGCTGTACATACTGGTATCGCCGGTTGGCGATTATTTTGCAGCAGATGCCAAGATGCGTGTCTTGCTTGACACCGACAACCAGCGTTGCGCCCCCCATTTTGGTAACGTCAAATCCGGCGGCAACTATGCCAGTGCACTTGGCCTGATACAAAAAGCCAAGGAAAAATACAACACGGCCCAGGTGATCTTCGCACCAAATGGCGATGTTCAAGAGACCGGCGCCGCCAACTGTCTGCTGATCAACGACACAGAAATCCTGACCAAACCCCTGAACTCAGAATTCCTGCCCGGCGTTACCCGTGACTCATTACTCAAAGCCGGCGCCAAGTTGGGTTACAAGGTTACCGAGCGCAATATCAGTGCAGATGAATTGATGGAATGGATCAAGACTGGCGAAGTTGCCCTGTCCGGTACCGCTGCCGTATTGGCGCCGGTTGGTGAAATCGTCTATAAAGATGAAACCTATGCAGTCAATGGAGGCAAGGAACCCGTCAACGCCAAACGTCTGCGCAAATACCTCAACGATGTACAACAAGGACTGGAAACAGACAGCTTCAACTGGGTCACCAAGATTTAATTATTTGTCGCACACATTTGCTGCGCACAATAGCGAGTATCACCTGCCTTGCGAAAAAAGCTGCATGCCCGAAAGCCATGCAGCTTTTTTAATCTGCGCATTGCCTGTGTCAATTCAGACTGACATTTCTACCCGCGTAAAACTCAGCACATGATGTGTCAATAATTGCGCCTGCCCATTCGCACATTCCACCGTACCATAAGCAGTCTTCTTACCCAGTTTAAGGACCTTGGCCGTACAGATGACGCCTTCTTCACGCGCACTGCGCAAAAAAGCTGTTTTCATGTCACTGGTGACCCAATGCTCGTCGAGGCCACGCAAAGTCATGATCGCCAGCCACATCGCAACGTCAGCACCGCCCATCAAACTCATACCGCTGACTATACCGCCTGGCCTTTCCAGTTCTGACTTGAAAGGCAGTAGTACGACGCACTGACCAGCAGCGCAGGATTGTACGGTGAAGTCGTAGGGACGCAAGAATTTTGAATCGGCAAGAACAGTGTTCAACTGTTCAACAGAAACACGAAGTTCATTCATCAACGATTTTCCTTGAGAGCAGAAATCACTGTAGCGACATTGATAAAAAAGAAGATGCCTGTATCAAGCATCTTCCCGTTTTTTTCACAGTCTACTCCGGTTTGGTGACACCAGACTTGAACTGCCCCATCACGTCACGCTTGCCACGTTCCAGATAGGGTACAGGCTTGTCCATCCATTCCGGCCTTGGGCTGCCAAGCAGGTAATGATCGAAGAATTCGGCCATATGCACGGTGTAATGCTTCATGTTGTCGCGCTCTTTCAAGCCGTGCTTTTCACCATTGTAATTGAACCAGTAAGCTTCTTTACCCAGCTGACGCAAGGCAGTGAAGAATTCTATGGCCTGGTACCAGGGCACTGCATCGTCATCATCATTGTGTATGGTCAGATAAGGTGTCTGCACTTTGTCGATATGGAAAATCGGGGAATTTTCTATGTATTCCGCCGTCTTGTTCCAGGGCGCCCCGCCGATACGGCTTTGCTGTTTTTCATATTGAAAGGCGCGGCTCATGCCGGTACCCCAGCGTATGCCGCCATAGCCACTGGTCATGTTGGCCATGGACGCACCGGCCTCAACCGCACGGAACATATTGGTTTGCGTGATCAGGTAATTGATCTGGTAAGCACCCCAGCTATGGCCTTGTATGCCCACGCGTTTTGGATCAACATAACCCTGCGCCAGCACTTTCTGCACTGCCGGTATCACGGCATTGTAGGCGCTCTTGCCCGGGTGGCCGGTCTTGTAGACGATGTCCGGACGCAGCACAATATAGCCGTTGCTCAGGTAGCGGGTCACATTGATGTTCTGGCCCGGCGCAGGAGGCACATATTTATGCAGATTCTCCGACATGTTTTCATAGATGTAGACCATCATCGGATATTTCTTGGCCGGGTCAAAATTCTCTGGCTTGGCCAACAGGGCCTTGAGTTTTTTTCCGTCCAGTGTGGTGTACTCAATCAACTCCTGCCTGCCCCAGTTATAGCTGGCTTGCTGTGGATTGGCTGCGCTGATTTTTTGCGGATTTTGCAAAGTCAGGTTACTGGCCCACAGGTCCGGGAATTCAACAAAACTCTGCTCGGTGAACAACACTGTGTCAGCTTTTTTTGCCTTGATCAAACCAGAAATCAATTTGTCGGCATGAATCAGCTTGACTGGTTCACCAGCCTTGGGGTTTTGCTGATAATAACCGGTTGAGCGATTGCCTTCATGCGTTGCCGCCAGTATCCATGAATCAGTTGGCAAGGCTTTGGCCTCTGCTATTGGCGAAGGCTCTTCACCCGGCATTTTTTTCTCATGATCGAGTGGTACATAGCGCAACTCAAGCTGGTGCTTGCGTCCATAACCTGCTGTCAGGTTACGGCTGACCTGTGTTTTGGGGTTCACTTCCCACAGGTCGAACTGATCGTATAGAACAACACTGGCATCATCTTCCGTCCAGCCGGCAAAACCATAAGCATCCTTGACTTCTGGCGTGTCACGTTTAGCGTCTTCAAACCTGGCTTTGATCTTTCCCGTCAGGTTGATCTTGCTGCCATCAGCGGTGGCCCAGGCAAACCAGGTACTGGTATAGGCATCAAAGGCCAGCACATATTTGCCGCCTGGTGACAGGCTAGGTACATAGCGCAGCTTTTGCGCCAGCAGACGTGCCTGCCCGGTCTGCAAGTCGACAGCATATGCATCATGGTACAGGGCATCCCATGATTGCTGCATCCTGTATGGCAGGTCACTGACACCCATGGCAAAACCGGAGTTGTCGTTAATCAGTACATTGGGGACGCCCTTGCTGGCAAGCTGGACCAGGCGCTGCTCTGCGATATGGAATACGGCCTTATAACTGCGCTGTTTTTCTTTCTCCGCCTTCACCTTTTGCATGGATTGCAGTTCAGGGTCTTTCCAATGCCAGAGGTCAACCTTGAATGGTTCTGGTGCATCCTTGGGTTCTGGTCTGGCCAGTTCTGCCGTACCAAAGAACAGGCGTTGCCCGTCTTTGCTGAAGCTCAGGCTGGCATGCTCGCTGGGCAGCCAGCCCGATGGCAAACCGGCTGTACCGGCAGTGACAATGGCTCTCGCTTCTGCATCACCGGCACGCCAGTAATACAGGTTAAAAGCAGTGATTTCTTTTTCCTTATCGGCTTCGCTCTGTTTTTTACCAGACTTGTCAGCTTCGGCCCGTTTTTTTGCCAGGTCATCACGATTGCTGACAAAGGCCAGTTGACGACCGGCTTCATCAAAATTCAGATGCCGGTAACTGCCAGCGCCACTCATGACAGCGCGTGCCGTTGTATCCTGCGGGCTGATGATGGCGACACCACCGCTGTCCTTGCTGTCCTTGCTGTCCTTGCTGTCCTTGCTGTCCTTGCTGTCCTTGCTGTCCTTGCTGTCCTTGCTGTCCTTGCTGTCCTTGCTTTCCTTGCCTGTTTCCTTGCCAGTTATGCTGAAAGCCAGCAACTCACCGTTCTTGGCCCAGGCAAAATCCGTGACATCCTTATAGCTGTGGCGCTTGCCGTTGGCAACATCGATGAACAGGAATTCTGAACCAGTTTCTTTTTTCTTGGCAGCGCTGGCAGAACTGGTCGTAACCTGCTGATCCTCATCCAGGCCTTCATCCTGATCATCATCCTTGGCAGCAGCCTCGCTGTCTTTTTTAGCATCCTTTTTCACTTCTTTTGGCGCTTCCAGCAACACTGCCAGGAAATTACCGCCCTCTTCCGGCCAGGCAAAACGTTTTACCCTGTCCTGGCTTTCCACTTTACCATTGCTCAGGTCCATGAAGCCCATGCCAGGCTTGGGCAAATCATCGCCCTTCTTCTTTTCTTTCTTGGCCTTGTCCAGTTCTGCACGCGTAGGAGCAATAGCAAAAGCCAGGTAGCGGCCGTCAGCACTGAACACAGGACCGGTACCGCGCGGCGACCGCCATTCGCGGCCGTCCTTGAGGTTTTTCACCACGACTTCGCCATCTGACTCTTGCCCGACCAGTGCATACGCTGCCCAGTTGCCATCACGACTCAGCACACTGCCCTGAATGCTGCGCCAGTTGGCATATACATCATGGGTAATCGCCTTTTTTGCTGAAACAGGAACCGTCGCCTGGGCCGCCTCTGTCTGCAAAGTAGCGGCCTGAATCAAAGGTGAATAGCTGCCATAAGCCAGGCAAACATACAACGCTGCCGTACTCAGGCGACGCAAACCGGACGCCGGGCGGAAAGAAAGAAAATCGGGGGAAACTTGCGCGCTGGACACCTGGACAACCTTTCAACGAGAGAAAATACGATTTCCGGAACAAACCGAACTGAACTAACATCACTTAATTGTAATGTTAAAGACCTTATATTCGACAAAAAATCTATGGATTATTGACATTGCAGCGCAGCAATAATATCAACCCGGGGGAGGTAAACCCCGGCGTTACATCACTCGCTTGCCATGCCGGTCCTTGGTTTCGCTCACAACAATGAGGAAACCTTAGCTCTGACCATCAATCACAATTAAGGTTCAGGTTTGTCGGTTTGCCAACCATTTGCGATAAACCAGCAGGGCCACCTGGGCATCATTGGCGGCATACATGATCTGTTTATCATTCAATACTGGACTGGCCCAGTTTGAGGTAGAGGTTTTCTTGGATTTTTGCAGGTTCATGCCAAAGAACTTGGCAACGGCGGCTTTGGCGCCCATGTCACGCTGCTTGCTTTCACGCAGGGCTCGGGCCAGGTCCAGCACATTTTGCGGGGTGATATTGAGTTTGATCTTAAGATGCTTGATGTCGTCGCTGAGGCCAAAACCGACTTTCTGTATCTGTTTTGATTCAAGAATGGCGCGTACAGTATCTGTATTGACTGCCTTCACCAGAGGGAACAAATAGGCGCGCGTGTCACTGGCCAGCTGTATCAGGTGAGGGCCGTCGGACTTCTGGCCCTTAAAAAATACAGGCTTGGATTCTGTATCAAAACCCAGGATATCTGCATCCTTCATGTCGGCGTAAGCCAGTTCAGCATCTGCAGGCGTCTGCACCAACAGTACATCTTTTGCCTGGATACCAGGATAAGGGGGGAGGGAAACTTCTGGTTCGTCTGTCATGACAGCATGATAATGGAAATCAAGAGAATGAAGGAAAATGCATGCCAAATAACTTTCAAATAATTTATCGCTTATTCAAACAATCTGGCGTTCCCGGCCATCAACTCTGTCAGCCAGTCGGCAAATACCCTGACCCGAGGCGACAACTGACGATGACGGGGGTAGAGTATGGACACCGGCATGGCAGGCGGGCGCATGCCGGGTAATACTTCGCACATGCTGCCAGCTGCAAGCTGGGCTGCCACATGGTAGCGCGGCAGCTGAATCAAGCCATAGCCTGCTGCTGCGCTGGCAGCGTAGGCATCGGCATCATTGACCGACAGCATCCCCTTCATGGGTAACAATTGCTTCTTGCCGTCGACGACAAATTCAAAATCAACATTACGTCCTGTGACGGAAGAAAAATAATTGACTGCCTGATGCTGCTCCAGATCAGCCAGAGTCTTTGGCAGGCCATGCTTTTCCAGGTAGCTGCTGCTGGCACAGGTGATTTGCGTCATCAGCGCCACCCTGCGTGCGATCATGCTGGAATCACGCAATTCACCACCACGCAAAACGCAGTCTATCCCCTCACGCACCAGATCAACCAGACGGTCACCCATGCCAATTTCGAGTTCGATCAAGGGATATCTGGCGCTAAAACCAGGCAGGGCCGGGATCACAAATGCCGTGCCAAGCGAGCCTTGCAGGTTCAGCTTCAATTTGCCGCGTGGATTGAGCAAGCTGTGGCTGAAGGCGGACTCTGTTTCTTCCAGATCTGCCAGCAGCCGCACGCAGCGCTGGTAGTAGGCATCGCCGTCAGCAGTGGTATTGACCTGGCGTGTGGTTCTTTGCAGCAGGCGCGTCCCGAGATGCGTTTCCAGCTGCTGGATACTGAGTGTCACACTGGCCCTGGGCAGTTGCAGATGTTCCGCCGCACGGGTAAAACTGGCGCGCTCCACCACGGCAACAAACACCTGCATGGCTTGAAATTTATCCATCACCTCACCAACTGAAAATTGATTTGATAATTGTTTAGATTTTTTGAATAGTAATTACAATTTTACCCCATTTATCTAAAAATTCATCACAACTACAATCACCCCATCTTCAGCAAACCTGCTGGGGCAACAACAGTGAATGGGAATATGACTATGACGATCAGCACAAACCACACCAGCAGCATAAGGACGCGTCAACTGGGCAGGCAAGGCCAGCAGGTATCGGCAATCGGTCTCGGCTGCATGGGTATGTCAGACCTGTACGGACCGGCAGACCGGGGCGAAAGTATTGCCACCATCCATGCCGCACTTGATGCCGGCATCAATTTGCTCGATACCGGGGATTTTTATGGCATGGGCCATAATGAATTACTGATACAGGAAGCCTTGCAAAACCTGCCACGTGAACAGGTCAGGATCAGCGTCAAATTTGGCGCCATGCGCGACCCCCAAGGTAACTGGATCGGCATGGACGGACGCCCTGCCGCCGTCAAGAATTCGCTGGCCTATACCCTGAAACGCCTGGGCACAGACCATATTGACGTCTACCGCATTGCCAGACTCGATACACAAGTCCCGATTGAAGAAACCATAGGGGCCATGGCAGACATGGTCAAAGCCGGTTACGTACGCCATATCGGTCTGTCAGAACTTGGGGTCGCCAACATACGGCGCGCGGCCAGCGTACATGCCATCAGTGATTTGCAAATCGAGTATTCGCTGTTTTCACGCGGCATGGAGCATGAGATATTGCCGGTCTGCCGTGAACTCGGCATCGCCGTTACGGCTTACGGTGTCTTGTCGCGCGGCCTGCTCAGCGGACACTGGAGTGCTGAACGCAATGCCAGCATACAGGATTTCCGCAGCATCAGCCCGCGCTTCCAGGATGGCAATCTGGAGCGTAACCTGGCCCTGGTGGAAGCCTTGCGCAGTATTGCTACCAGCAAAGGCATCACGGTAGCGCAAGCCGCCATCGCCTGGGTGCTGGCGCAAGGCGAAGATATCATCCCTCTGGTTGGCGCCCGCCGTCGTGACCGCCTCAGCGAAGCACTTGGAGCGCTTGATGTGGAATTCAGCCCCGCAGAACTGCAGGCAATCGACGCAGCCATACCGGGCAATGCAGTGGCAGGTGAACGCTACAATGCGCATGCGATGGCCGCACTGGATAGTGAGCGCTGATAGCTGATCATTGGTAAAGCTGGTGCGGACTGTCTAATTCCCGGTCTCGTCAGCCAGTTTGATGGCAGCAGTTTTCGTCGGGTCTATCCGGCGTCTGCGCGGCTTGCTGGTTGACAGCAGTTCCATGATCAGCGCCTGTCCGTCGGGCAGGGAGACTGCCAGTTTCTCCTGCCCTTCATGGATGAAGTGATACACGGTGGCTGTGCCGACAGCTGCGGATTTTTCCAGGGTTGCCGCCTTCAGCAATTCCGGGATTTCTGTCACCTTGCCGGTGCGCCAGATCAGTTTAGCCATTGACATGCTCACGGTAACGGGTGGCAAAGCCTGCTGCGTCCATTGGACGGGCAAAATAATAGCCCTGCACCTGGCTGCACCCCATATTGCGCAAAAGTTCAGCCTGCTCTTTCTTTTCCACGCCCTCTGCCACCACGCTCAAGCCCAGGCTCAGCGCCATCGCGATGATGGCGCTGGCAATCGCCGCATCATCAGGGTTTTCGTGAATGTCGTTGATGAAGGATTTATCGATCTTGAGTTCGTCGATAGGGAAGCGCCGCAGATAAGACAGGCTGGAATAACCAGTACCAAAATCATCCAGCGAGATCGACAAGCCGAGGTTTTTCAGGGCGCGCAAGGCAACCAGGGTACTGCTGACGTCCTGCATCACCATGCTTTCAGTCAGCTCCAGCGTGACATGACCTGGGCTGGCGCCGGTCTCGGCAAAAATGGCGGCGACACGTTCAGACAGATCCTCTTGCCGGAACTGGCGTGGCGACATATTGATGGCTATCTTCAAGTCCCCCAGACCGGTATTTTTCCAGCTGACTTGCTGACGGCAAGCTTCGGCCAGCACCCATTCACCGAGCGGCAGGATCAGCCCAGTCTCTTCCGCCAGGGGGATGAATTCTATGGGGTGGATCAGACCTATCTGCGGATGATGCCAGCGCACCAGTGCTTCTGCACCGATGATGCGGCCACCGCTCAGCTCTATCTTTGGCTGGTAATGCAGGGTCAGTTCATGGCGCTCCAGCGCCCGCCGCAATGCCCCCTCCATATTCAGTCGGCTAATGGCAGTCACCCCCATCTCGGGTATGAACTGGCGCACACTGTTACGACCATGTTCCTTCACGCGGTACATGGCAATATCGGCATAGCGCAACAGGATTTCGCCATGATCACCGTCACGTGGATAGAGCGATATGCCTATGCTGGCGGTGACGAATACATCATGCCCGTTGATTTCAAAGGGTCGCGACAATGCGCCCAGGATTTTTTCAGCAACGATGTCGACGTCACCGGTCTCGGGCAAGTCTGTCAGGATGATGACGAATTCATCGCCGCCCAAACGGGCAACCGTATCGGTCTCGCGCACACAATGGCTGAGCCTGTGCGCCACCTGCTTGAGCATGGCGTCGCCGGCGCCATGACCGGAGGCATCGTTGATCAGCTTGAAGTGATCAAGATCAAGCAGCATCAGACCTACTGACAGGTCCTGTCGCTTGGCCCAGGCAATAGCCTGGGTAATACGGTCATTCAGCAGATTACGGTTCGCCAGGCCAGTCAGGCTATCGTGGGTGGCCTGGTATTCCAGCTCTTTCTGGTAATTGATGCGCTCGCTGACATCATTGATGACACTGACAAAGTGTGTGGTGGCTGCCCCCGTCGCATCCTTGACGGGCGAGATATGCAATTCATTCCAGAATTGCGTACCGTCCTTGCGGTAATTGCGTAACAAGGCGCAGCCGGGTCGTTTTTCCCTTAAGGCAGTACGGATCTCTTCCAGGTCAGGCTGCGCCAGGTCTTCCCTTACCAGAAAACGTCCCTCACGGCCTATCACTTCCTGGGCTGTATAACCAGTGATTCTTTCAAACGCCGGATTCACATAAACGATGGAATGATCATTGTCGTCACTGCGGGTAATCATGATGCCATTGCTGCTTGACACCAGCGCTTGCTCACGCAGGAGCAGGGCTTGTTCGACTTCTTTCAGCTGGAACTTGCTGTCGGTGATGTCCTGCTTGACGGCGACCAGATGGGTGATCTGACCTTCGGCATTGCACAAAGGGCTGATGATCTGTTTTTCCCAATAGGTACTGCCGTCCTTGCGATGACTGAGTACCTCCCCCTGCCAATGCTCCCCCACCTTAAGCGACTTGATGATACGCATGACTTTTTCATCTGCCGGGTCGCCGGAGTTCCAGAAGATATGCTTGCCCAAGGCCTCGGATAGCTGATAACCGGAAATACGGCAAAAACTGTCATTGCCGTATTCCAGCTCACCATCTGCACTGGTAATAACGACGGCAAACGGACTCTGCTGGACGGACAGAGCCAGCATCTCCATATTGTCTTGCAGGTCATGATGTTCATGGGTGGTGCTCAGCGCATGTATGGCTTGCGCCAGTTCATCGGCAAAACGGTTCAGGACGTGGCTGGCATCACTCGTTTTTGTCAGGTCAAATTCAGCACCGACACGTAATGCTGCCAGTGCGTGACCATATTGCTTGAGCGGTAAAACCAGATATTGGATAGTGGAACTCGCCGGTGTATCGCTGCGAAAACGATAGACTTCTGACTTGTCGCCCAGGTCCAATTCAATTTCAGCACACAGATAACCAGCCCTTTGTACCAGAATGCGACAAAAACCGCGCAGCATGTCGGGTAAATCGGTCGCATACCAAAGGCAATGAGACAACTCTCCGAGCAAGAGATACCATTCCTCCAGTCGTTGCGTCTCTGCATCCAAAGTCAGTGTTTGGTCGACAATAGCCATTGCTTTGCGGTCTCCTGTTCAACGCGCTGTTTTTATTTGGCAAGTGGATTTTTATACCCCGTAGCCACATGAATTGCAACAAAAACCGCCAGGAATGGCACTCCCCTTTACCCATATGGTCACCGAAAAAGAAAGCAGTTTAATCATTTTTGCAACGTCGGACTCATAAACTGGCTAATTGATTAATGAATAGAGCAACTAGTCTGCATCAGGAAGTACCCTGAAGTAGTTGGCCTTTTTATCGTTTAGCCATGGATTATTCCTGAGTCCCTGTGCCTCTGTGCTGAGATGTCCTGCTTTCTTGCTTGAATTACCCATGAAAATTAACAAAACAACATCAAGCAAATTCGCCTATCCTGCGCAAAAGCCGTTAAAATCTAAGGTTTGGCAAACTTTATTCATCGCTTCTTCAAGAAGTGACAAAGGCAGATAGCACGATGCTCACATTTCAACAGATTATCCTGACATTACAAGACTACTGGGACAAACAAGGTTGCGCCCTGTTGCAACCTTACGATATGGAAGTGGGCGCGGGTACTTCGCACACTGGCACTTTCTTGCGCGCTATCGGGCCAGAACCATGGCGTGCGGCCTATGTACAACCATCACGCCGCCCCAAGGATGGCCGTTATGGCGAAAACCCGAACCGTCTGCAACACTATTATCAATATCAGGTGGTGTTGAAGCCTGCGCCAGAAAATATCCTCGACCTCTACCTTGGCTCTTTGAAAGCCCTGGGTCTGGATTTGCAACAAAACGACATACGTTTTGTGGAAGATGACTGGGAAAACCCTACCCTGGGTGCCTGGGGCCTGGGCTGGGAAGTCTGGCTCAATGGTATGGAAGTTACGCAATTCACTTACTTCCAGCAAGTCGGCGGCCTGGATTGCAAGCCTATCCTCGGCGAAATCACTTATGGCCTGGAACGCCTGGCCATGTATCTGCAAGGTGTAGACAATATCTATGACCTGGTATGGACAGAGCATGTAGAAAACGGCAAGACCGTGCGCCTGTCTTATGGCGATGTCTTCCATCAAAATGAAGTTGAGCAATCAACGTTCAGTTTTGAATATTCAAATACGGATTTCCTGTTTTCTTTGTTCACAAACTACGAAGCAGAAGCCAAACGCCTGCTGGAAGTGACAGAAAAATCCCTGGCTCTGCCAGCCTATGAAATGATATTGAAAGCTGCGCATACTTTCAACTTGCTGGATGCGCGTGGCGCCATCTCCGTGACTGAGCGTGCTGCCTACATAGGCCGCATACGCAATCTGTCGCGTGCCGTGGCTGCGGCCTACTATGCATCGCGTGAAGCATTAGGCTTCCCCATGTGCGCTGCGGATGACAAGCACAAGCCTGCTCCTGCTGCAGTGACTACTGCATAAGCTTACAGCATAGCCCCGAGAACATCATTAAACAGATTCTGGCACAGCGCCAGAACGTAGGATAAGAAACATGAGCCAAACACTGTTAGTAGAATTATTTACCGAAGAGCTGCCACCCAAGGCACTGGCCAAACTGGGTGAAGCATTTAGTGCCGGTATCGTCGCTGGTTTGAAGTCACGCGATTTCCTCGAAGCTGAATCTGTGGCGACCAGCTATGCCTCACCACGCCGCCTGGCTGTCAGTATCACCAGTGTACGTGCCACTTCCCCGGACAAGCTGATGCGCGAAAAAGTCTTGCCTGTCTCCGTAGCACTGGATGCAGCAGGTAATGCGACAGCACCATTGGGTAAAAAACTGGCGGCACTGGGCTTCCCTAACTTGCAGGTCAGTGACCTGGAACGTGCTGTTGATGGCAAGGCTGAAAGCTTCTTTTACAGCTATACCGCCGCAGGCACAGCCCTGGCACCGGCAGTGCAGACTTCGCTGGAAGAAACCATAGGCAAACTGCCTATCCCCAAGGTCATGAGCTATCAGCGCCCTGATGGCGAGACTGTGCATTTCGTGCGCCCTGTGCATAAAATCATCGCCCTGCATGGCGCTGACATTATTCCATTATCCCTGCTGGGTCTGGAAAGTGGCCGCACTACCGGAGGCCACCGCTTCCTGTCTGGCGGTGAAGTCAGTATAGCCAAAGCAGAAGACTATGCCGCCAGCCTGAAAACCGAAGGCAAGGTGATTGCCAGCTTCAATGACCGCAAGGAACAGATACGCACAGCCCTGCTGGCCAAAGCTGGTGCAGACCAGGTGCTGATGCCTGAATCCCTGCTGGACGAAGTGACTTCGCTGGTCGAATGGCCGGTCGTCTATGAATGCAATTTCGAACAGGAGTTTCTGGCCGTACCCCAGGAATGCCTGATCCTGACTATGCAGACAAACCAAAAGTATTTTGCCCTGACCGACGCCAGCGGCAAATTGCGTTCACGCTTTTTGATCGTCTCCAACCTCGAAACCAGCGACCCGCAACATATCATCACTGGTAATGAGCGCGTCGTGCGCCCACGCCTGTCAGATGCCAAGTTCTTCTTTGAGCAAGACAAGAAAAAGACCCTGGAGTCCCGCCTGCCGCTGCTGGCGAACGTGGTCTACCACAACAAACTGGGCAGCCAGGCAGAGCGCACGCAACGCGTCAAAACCCTGGCAGGCCAGATTGCTGCCAGCCTGAATGGTGATGTCGCCCTGACTGAACGTGCCGCCCTGCTGGCCAAGACTGATCTGCTGACCGACATGGTTGGTGAATTCCCTGAACTGCAAGGCATTATGGGTACTTACTATGCCCAGCATGATGGCGAGCACGCAGATGTGGCTGCTGCCGCGTCTGAACACTATCAACCACGTTTCGCTGGTGATGCCCTGCCTGCGACACTGACAGGTACTGCCGTAGCACTGGCTGACAAACTGGAAACCCTGGTTGGCATCTGGGGCATAGGCTTGCAACCTACCGGTGACCGTGACCCGTTTGCGCTGCGCCGCCATGCCCTGGGCATCTTGCGCATGCTGGTGGAAAAACGCTTGCCGCTGTCGCTGGATACCTTGCTGGCACAAGCGGTTGCGCTGTTTGCCGGTAATGCCAATTTCACTGACCCGACAGGCGACGTATTGAACTTCCTGTTTGACCGTCTGCGTGGTCAATTGCGTGACCGTGGTTTTTCACAAAATGAAGTCGAAGCTGTGGTTGCCCAACAACCAGACACACTGGATAACATCGTTGAACGCCTGCAAGCTGTACAAGCCTTTGCCGCCCTGCCAGAATCAGAAGCACTGGCTGCTGCCAACAAGCGTATTACCAATATCCTCAAAAAAGCCGAGGGTACGCCAGGTGCAGTCCAGCCGGCCCTGTTGCAGGAAGCTGCCGAGCAGGCACTGGCCAAGGCCATGGCTGATGTCAAACCAGAAGTGGATGCCGCTTTTGCCAGAGGTGATTTCACCAGTGCCTTGAAAACACTGGCCGCCCTGCGTGCAGCGGTAGACAGTTTCTTCAATGATGTCATGGTGAATGCTGAAGACCTGGCCTTGCGCAATAACCGCCTGGCTTTGCTTGCCAGCCTGCACGGCATGATGAATCAGGTGGCTGATATTTCCAAGCTGGCGGCCTGAGACAGCGTTTAAAGAATATTGAGACACGATGGCAAATTCAACAGGATTGCAGATGAAACTCATCATCCTTGACCGCGACGGCGTCATCAACCAGGATTCGGACGACTTTATCAAGTCGCCTGAAGAATGGAAGCCGATACCGGGCTCACTGCAAGCCATAGCCCGTCTTAATCAGGCGGGCTATACAGTGGTGGTCGCCACCAACCAGTCGGGCATAGGTCGCAAGCTGTTCGATATGGCAACGCTGAACGCCATTCATCAAAAAATGCATACGACAGCACAACAGGTCGGCGCCACCATCGATGCGATCTTCTTTTGCCCGCACATGGCAGACGACAATTGTGATTGCCGCAAACCCAAGCCCGGCATGCTGCAAGAAATTGCCCGTCGTTATGACACCAATCTCAAGGGTGTACATTGTGTTGGCGATTCACTGCGTGACTTGCAGGCTGGTTTTGTTCTGGGCTGCAAGCCGCATCTGGTGCTGACGGGCAAAGGCAGCAAAGCCCAGGAAAAAGGTGGCCTGCCACCTGGCACTCAAGTCCATGCCGACCTGGCTGCCATGGTGAACCAACTGGTTGAAAACTCACCATCAGAATTTAATATCGCAATCTGAGCTGGCTCAGCATCGCTACAACTGGAGACTACATGCTTAGCATCACCCGTTTCATACGTTCACTGATTTTCCTGCTGGTGATGGCGATAGTCACTGTCATCTGGGCGCCGATCAGCATGCTGTTTGCATTTTTGCCGTATAACCAGCGTTACTACATCACGGCGCGCTGGAATGTTTTCATTATCTGGGCCGCAAAAGTGATTTGCGGCATACGTTATCAAACCAAGGGCTTTGAAAACTTCCCTGACGGCCCTGCTATCTTGCTGGCCAAGCATCAGTCAGCATGGGAAACCATCTTCCTGTTGATGGCAACTCCGCGCCCACTGGTCTTCGTCTTCAAAAAAGAAATTACCTACATCCCCTTCTTTGGATGGGCGATTTCCATGCTGCGCATGATCCCTATCGACCGCAGCAAGGGCAAGGATGCCTTTGCCCACGTTGTCACTCAGGGCCGCAAGCGCCTGGCTGATGGACAGTGGATCATCATGTTCCCCGAAGGTACACGTATTGCCGTTGGCAAAAAAGGTCAGTATAAAGGCGGCGGTGCCCGTCTGGCAGTAGAAACCAACACCCCGGTCGTACCTATCGCACTGAACTCAGGCGAATGCTGGCCGAAGAATTCTTTCACAAAATTGCCAGGCACAGTCACCGTATCAGTTGGCAAACCAATACCGCCCAATGGCATGAATGCAGTGGAACTGATGGCTGAAGTGGAAAAATGGATAGAAGCTGAAATGCGTGTCATTTCTCCTCATGCCTACGCTGGAGAAAACAAGCTTCAGTCCTGAAGCCCTTTCATCTCTGGACAGTTGCCATCACATCCCGTCGTGGCAACTGTATCCGGGTAACGATTCAAGTGATGCTTCAAGTCACGATTCAAGCTCAAGTATTTGTCCAGACTTGTCAGGGTGCGCGAGGTAACTGCTCAGCCATTCGAACACACGCCTCGCCTTGTTCTCTATCTCGCCTCCCAACCCCTGGGAAGCAAGCAGCTTGATGCCATTGGTATGCGCCAGCACTCCATCCTGCAATTGTAAAAAATCTTTCCCCGGATGTCCGGCAACAACACACATGGGCGTCAGTTGTTGCTCCAGCAGGCTGGCAAGGACAAGGTTATGGGAAGACACGATCACCAGATTTGATCTGGACAGGCTATGCAGCACGGCAGCAGCGGCCGAGATGGACTCCATGTGATTAGTGCCGCGAAAGACTTCATCGATAATGAACAAGGCGGCTTGCCCCTTTTCAGCCACGCTGAGCAACTCCCTGGCACGTCTCAATTCTGTCAGATATAAACTCTCCCCGCCCAGCAAGGAATCTTCACTTTGCATGCTTGAATAAACTGTCAGCACAGGAACGGCGGCCGTGGCGGCATAGCAAAAACCAAAAGCTTTGGCGACAATCAGGTTAAGGCCCACAGTACGCAAGAGCGTGCTTTTACCCACGCCGTTCTGACCTGAAATAAAGGCCCCCTTGTCGATTAACTCAATGGACAGGGGCTGCATCTGCTCCAGCAGCGGATGTGTGAGCTGCTGAAAATTCAGTTGCGTCGCAGCAGTCTGCTCTGTCCAGCAATACTGTGGCACTGTCTGCAAATGCCTTACCAGAGCCAGGTCGGCGTCAAGGTTTGCCAGCAACAGATAAAGCTGTTTGAGACATTCCTGACTGTCCCTGACGAGGAGGCTGGTCTTGAAATAATATTTGATATTGTCCAGCATGACCCAGTCTGCATATTCACGAAAACCAGGTATCGAGATAAATATTGAGCGATTACTGCCCCGAATTATTTTCTTTACCTGCTGACGATTGATAGCGCTCGCCGTGTCACCTGTCGTAGCATCCCATAGCTGTTGTTCATCAAGTAAATGAAAACTGTGCAGCATATACCTGATAGCACGCATTTTTTTGTCCCATCCGGCTACCTCAGCTTGAAAATGCATTTGCAAGAATAACAAACCACCCCAGGCCAGGATAACGGCAGTCCAGACATAAGCATTTGAGGGTAATAACACAGCCAGTGATATCATCAGGATCATGAAGATCGGCGCCAGCCAGATCATCTTGAACCACTTCGGCGGTACCGGTATATGGCTGGCAAAAAGCTGTTCGCTGAGCTCACTCTCGACCTCACGCAAGGGTTGACAATGCGTGATAACCTGCGCCAGCGCCGGATGCTCAGACAAGGCGGTCAATCGCTGCTTCTGATGCGCCCCCTGATACCCCTCGCGCAGACGTTTATACAATATTTGCCGACCAAAAATACTGGTTCCGGCCGCCAGTGTGTCTGCATATTCGTCGACCAGCATGTCAGCCGTAGTCTGCTCATCAATGGCAACAATATCAGCACAGGCTGTATGCTGATACAACAGGGTGGCGTCACTGCGTGCAAATGGATAATCCAGGGGCTTTTTATCAAAGATGCCCAGCCATCTCAATAATTTACCGGTCAGGATGTGTCGGTATTTTTGCAGCAATGTCAGTATGGACATACAGGCCCGGTAGTTAATGAATGGATACAGGAAATGGATAGAAGCCGGTGACTGGAAATAACACGCCATCAGCAATCGTCTTCATCTGTCGCCACAACGATATGTGTGCGATAACAAAAAAAGCAAATTCATTCCATAATTGCCATGTTTTTTTAATGGAGATTGATTTTTCCGCATAAAAACACGAACCCTTAAAAATAGGTCAAACTAAGGGGAGTAAGGACTTTTATTGCAGGACAAATGCCTGCAAAAGATGAGCCCTTTAAAATCTGTATTATTGAATCAGGATCACCCCAATCTGAAATGAAACCGCGCATTCCATCATCAATAGGCAAGGCAATACAAATGGCCTTGCAGCTGGATTTATTCAGTGATTTTCTGGTGCCGGACAAATTGCGTCCCACCTCACCAGGTGCACCAGATTCACCGGGCGCTGCAAAGCGTGAAATACCAGTCATGGATAAACCCGGGCAGACCGGGGCTGTGCCGCAGCCACCGTCGACCTATGTCAACACCAGCAACAAACGCAGAATCCTGATCCAGGATTATTTGCTCGAATATGACCTGCAACGTTCCAAACGCCGCAGCATAGGTTTTTTGATCAGTGAAGATGGCCTGCGCATCACTGCGCCGCGCTGGGTGACAATAGCAGATATAGAAACTGCCATACAGGAAAAGCAGGCCTGGATCCTGCGCAAGCTGACTGAAAGACGCGAACGCACACAGCGTCAGCTGGAACCCAGCATGCACTGGCGGGATGGCGCAAAACTGCCTTACCTTGGTGGTGAGATCACCTTGCGGATTGCACCGGCTTCTGTCAGCGGCACCCATTTTGAAGCTGACCGTGCTGAACTGGTCATCAGCCTGCCTGTCGACGCCGGTGAACAACAATTGAAAGACCGTGTACAGGCCTGGTTGCAGCAGGAGGCAAAACGTATATTCAATGAGCGCCTGCCAGTATTTGCGGAAAAACTCAATGTACGCTACCAGAGCATGAGTCTGTCATCGGCAAGTACCCGCTGGGGGTCGTGTACTTCGCAAGGCAGGATCAGGCTGAACTGGCGCCTGATTCATTTCTCGCCGATGATCATTGATTATGTGGTCGCACACGAACTTGCCCACTTGCGCGAAATGAATCACAGCCCACGCTTCTGGGCGACGGTGCAGTCCGTCTTCCCTGACTTTGAAACTGCACGCCATACCCTGCGCCAGCACGCGAGTTCTGACTTGCCGGCTTTTTAAATTGAATACGAATGGCCGTACAAGCTATCCAAACCAAGCTATAGAAACCGGTCCATCCATACAATAAATACCCTGCAAGAAAACATTCAGCAGGCTCGTTTTAACACAGAGTCATCCAAATTAAATTGTCCCCAGTTGTCAATCAACGTACCTCGCAAATCAGGCTGCCCGCCTTATTGTCGCTATTGGTATTGTCCTGACTGACATTGACCGGGAAACCCCTTGGCGGATTAAACTGCATGCCAGGATTGTTCGGCAGAATGATGGGGGGCCGGTTAAAGCTGATAGCAAAACCAAACTGTCCCGTGGTGACATCAAGCAGGCCGGCATTGTTTTTCATGAAGATGGTGCCATCAAGAACCTGTACATACAAACCTGGCGCACGCCCCTGCCCTGCCCCCGGGGTTTCATCCGCAGCCAATTGCAGAGCCTGTATCGGTGCGATCGATGTACCGGCATCAGTATGGATGCTGCTATTGGCGACGGGGACTTTATCCAGCGCCGCCACCGTCGCCAGGTTGTAGGCTGCCAGACTGTTTTCCGGTGGCACGTATTCCGCGATGAAGGTGGTACCACGTATGCCTATCGACGCCGTAGGTGTATTCAAGCCAAAACGTTCTTTATTGCGCTTGCCCAGCAAACCGGTGACAGCACGCAAGCCCCCCTTGATCAGGGTCATGGTGAAACCGTCGTTATTGGGTTTGTCTTCTTCAAATGAAAACTGGTCTATCTTGATCTGGCTATTGGGTCTCAAGACAATTTCACTATTGTCGGCAAACTTGATGCGGGCATACGTATCTTTTTCTGCAATCAGGGTATCCCCCTGCTCTACATTCGATTGCAGCGCCAATACCTTGACCGCACCGTCGGCTTTTTTGGCGATCAACGGTCCGCTCAGATGCGTCACTGTTCCCGCAACCTGTGCAGCAGCGGCGAGCGCGCAGCTCAGGCACAGGGCAACAAGAAAGACGAACTTAATTGCAATAGAGTTTTTTATCACTGACATTTTTTAATACTCCGTTGTCCCTGCTGCCGGCAAAACTGCTTTTTTGCTCAAACCTGGTTTCCCTGCCCGAATCACTGGCTCCGCTCTCGAAGAAATGATCGGGATTGCTGAGTGAATTCGTCATCGACAGCGTGGAGCTGATGAAGTTGTTCAGGGCAAAATTGATCGTATTGTTCAAGACATTGCCAGTCCTCAGATCGCCTATAGGCAATACCAGGGTACAACCCAACAGGCCAGGATTGGCTGCACACTGTGCCTGCGTAGGCAGGATGGCAGCGCATCCGTTCAGGGCCGGATTGGCCGCGCAACTGGCCAGCGTAGGTAAGACTACACTGCAACCAGGGGTGGCAGGGCTGGCGACACAAGTAGCGATGCTGGGTAGTATGGCGCTACAGCCAGCTGCAAATGGTGAAGCAATACAGGTGGCCAAAGTAGGCAATACAGCCGAGCATCCGGGCAAAGCAGGATTGGCCACACAGGCGGTCAAGCCTGGCAGGACTGCACTGCAACCTGCCGCGGACGGTGTCGCCGTACATGTTGCCAAAGTCGGCAAGACTACATTACATCCGGCCTGTGCCGGGTTGGCAGTGCAACTGGCCAGACTTGGCAATACTGCGCTGCATCCGGGTGTAGTCGGCGCTGCAGTACAGGTGGCCAGACCAGGCAAGACAACACTGCAACCTGGCAATCCGGGATTGGCAATACAACTGCTCAGGCCTGGCAACACGACATTGCAACCTGGCAGGTTGGGTGTCGCTGTACAGGCTGTCAGTGTCGGCAAGACTGCACTGCAACCAGCCAGTGTCGGTGTTGCTATGCAAGTCGCTATACCAGGCAACACTGCAGTACAGCCTGGCAGGCCAGGGTTGGCAACACAGGCGGCAAGTGTAGGCAGGATGGAACTGCAACCTGGCAAATTAGGATTGGCCGTACAGTTTGCCAGTGTTGGCAGTACCGCACTACACCCCGGCAGACTGGAGTTGGCCTGGCAAGCAGCCAGGGTAGGCAGCACACTGCTGCAACCAGCCAGGTTAGGACTGGCAGTACAGGCTGCCAAAGTCGGCAGAACCACACTACAGCCTGACAGATTAGGGTTAGCCTGACATGCAGCCAGGGTTGGCAGTACACTGCTGCAACCGACCAGGGCAGGATTGGCTATACAGGCAGTTAATGTGGGCAGGACCGCGCTGCAACCGGACAAAGCTGGGTTGGCCTGGCAAGCGGCTAGGCTTGGCAAGACACTGCTGCAACCAGCCAGTGAAGGGTTACTGATACAGGCACTCAATGTCGGCAAAACAGCACTGCAACCTGCCAGGCTTGGCGTTGCAGTACATGCGGCCAGCGTCGGCAGGACAGCACTACAGCCAGCCAGACTGCTATTGCTGATACAGGCAGACAGTGTGGGCAGGACAGCGCTGCAACCTGGCAATGTCGGGGTGGCCGTGCAAGTGGCAATACTTGGCAACACTGCCGAGCAACCGGCAATGTTTGGTGAAACCAGGCACGCTGCCAATGCCGGCAGGACCACGCTGCAGCCTGCCGTAGAAGGGCTGGCGGTACATTGTGTCAGGCTAGGCAGTACCACGCTGCAACCGACCTGGCTGGAATTGCTGATGCAGGAATTCAGGCTGGGCAATACCGAGCTGCATCCAGGTATGGCAGGATTGACCAGGCATGAAGACAAACTGGGCAGGACAGCACTGCAACCGGCCAGATTGGGGTTAGCCTGGCAGGCAGATGCGCTGGGCAAGACATAGCTACAATTAAAAAGACCAGGATTGGCTAAACAGGCACTCAGACTGGGCAACACTACACTGCAACCAGACAACGTAGGTGAAGCCTGGCAAGCAGCGATGCTGGGCAGGACGACGCTGCAACCTGCCAGTTCCGGATTGGACATGCATGACGCCAGGCTTGGCAATACAGAACTGCAGCCCGCCAGGGACGGATTGGCAATACATTGCGACAGCGTTGGCAAACTGACAGAAGCATTCAGGAACTCTTGCTTGGTTACAGGGCCAGTCCCTACCGAGCTGGGGTTGGCAATGACAATTGAGTCCCCTGCCTTGAGCAGTATATTACCCGTGGTATTTACCACACCGGTAGAGCTTATCGTCAGCTTGTCAGCAGTACTGCCAGTTGCGCCAGCTTCCAGTGTGATATTGCCGCCGTTTGCGCTGGCAACCGTACCATTCACCGTCAACGGGCTATGTGCGACCAGACTGATGTTGCCAGCCTTGCTGCGCACTGAATCAGTACTGTCGAGGGTAATGGCGCCGGTATTATCGATCAGTATGTTACCCGTACTGCCGGCACTGCTTTGCTGCACATTGCGGATATTCAACGCACCGGTGTTCTTGATATTGATATCTGTATTTGAACCTGTATTATTGGCCAGCAACACAGGCACAGCGGTTTTAAGACCAGTTCCGTTGCCTATGCCGCCGCTGGCTGTTGCATCAAGCGCCCCACCGCTCAGCACGCTGCCGCCGGACTGGCTGATGGCCCCATTGGGTGCTGACAGGGTAGTGGTAGCCGTGCCGGAATTGACATTGGCCCCCAGAGCGATATTGCCGCTATTGGCAGTCAGGTACAAGTTACCTGCAGTAGCAATACCAGAGAGGCTATAGGTACTGGAACCATTACCTCCGCTCAAAGTCGTGACATTGATACCCTGACCATTTACCAGACTCAGACCAGCATTAGTTTTGGCAGCCAGATTGCTGATCATGTTCGTACCATTGAGGGTAACGCTGCTACCGGCAACGATACCCAGATCCTGCACCGTGATAGGGTTGACCTGCGTAATATCACTACCTGTCAACAAACCTATGCGTGTTGTTGTCAGATGCTTGATATCAGTAATTGCACTGGTATTGGTATCCGTGATGCCAACTACAGATATGGGGCCGGATGCATTGCCCGCATCTCCGCTGCCTATCGCAATATTGGCTGCACTGACCTTGTACAGATTGGTCACACTGAGGCAAGGTGAAGAAGTACAGGTACCTGAGCCTATCGTAATAGCCCGCCCAGAGGTAAATGGGCGTATGCCAACATCTCCCGCAGTGACACCGCCCGGTCCGCCCAGCGAAAGCTGGTCGGCAATGAAGCCCACCTTGCCGGTACCTGCATTGACATTGTCAGAGACCGTCAGCGTGCCAGTACCAGAACTGACCGTCACCGACTGGTTATTGGTCGTAATACCAGTGATAGCAGCGAGATTTGAGATATTGAGATTGCCCGAACTATAAATATTCAGACTGCCGGTACCGAGACCGGAAGGATTGAGGTCAGCGGCCAGCGAACTGAAACTGTTGCCCGTATTAGCCAGATTGACCGCCCCCTTGGTCTGCAAGGCCAGACCACCTGTCGTGATTGGGTTGCTTGCGGCCTGACTGATACCGGATACGGAATCAGATATGAGCTTGACACTTGATGGCGCATTGATGCCGCTGTATCCATCAACCGTAGAAATATTAATAGGATTGCTTGAACGATAAAAGAAACTGCCTGTGCTGGCGGAGCCGGAGATGACACCAATGAAGTTTGCTTCAGTCAGGCTGACACTGTAACCTCGCGCCTGCACGGCAC
Source organism: Undibacterium paludis (assembly GCF_022568815.1). GTDB lineage: Bacteria > Pseudomonadota > Gammaproteobacteria > Burkholderiales > Burkholderiaceae_D > Undibacterium. The sequence goes on from NZ_JAKZHX010000004.1 coordinate 239,068, forward strand.
TGGCACCATCTATGGTGGCCCCTGCTTGCTGCGTGATGGTATTGCCAGAATTCAGGGTCAGTGAAGTATTGATATTCTGCAGAGCCCCACCAGAACCGGAACCCATGGCACCTTTGATATCTATGGCGCCGCCAGCCATTGAACCTATCTTCAAGCGCGTCGCCGTAATGCGGTTCAATTCAGCAGCAGATAATTCCAGTGTGCTGGCTGTCAGATTGGTCGCCACTGTCGCCAAGTGTATGCTGCTCCCCCCTGCATTCGGCTGCAATATCACAGAACCTGAGCCCGCATTGACATTACCAAGCAAATCCATCTTGTCAGACTGTAGGGAAACATTTGCGCCAGAACTGTTGATCTGTGCACCAGACGCTGTACTGGTCAGGGCATCAGCATCAGAGGCGGACAGGCTGACCGTACCGCCCGTGCTGACAATATTACCGCCTGCAAACTGATTGATGCCGCCTGCACCATTCACTGAAATCAGCCCGTTATTGGTAATAACGGGTGCATTGAGTTCAACGGCAAAAGTTGTCGGTGAACTCAAGTATATCGCCTGGCCTGCGGTCTGTTGTTTAATGCCGTAACCGGTAGCACCGACGTCACCAACGACAAGATTGGCGCCGCTACTGGTAATGCGAATATCGCCACTACCGGTATTCAAGGCATTCACTTTTGCCGCCTTGACTACCATATTGTCGGTGGGATTGGTACCATGCAGACCAGTGGCGGCAATCAGCTTCAGGTCGTTGGCATAAATAATTGTTCCGTTGAGCTGGGTTACGTCAGTACCCGCAGTGATCGTGACATTCGCATTCGCCGCAGAGTTGCCGCGTGCATCGACACCACCAGAACCGAGACTGACAAAACCACTACTATTAATAGTAATGTTGCCGCCAGCCCCAGTCGTCCCTGGTGTCGTCAACAGAGTTTTGGTTGTAGTATTACCGCTGGAGTTCAAACTGATCGTCCCGCCATTTGTGGTCAGCTTCGCAACCGAAATATCGGCGGCCTGCGGCGACACGGCTGACCCGGCCTGCAGGCTGATGCTGCCGGTACCGGCAGTCTTGAATTCAAGATTGGGGTCAGCTCCCGTCAGATTGATGCCCCGTGTGGCACTGATATCAGTAGAAGCATTGCGGGTTCGCAGCGTGAGGTTTGAATTGGCAGGAAGATTGATCACACTGCCAAAGAAGGTGCCACTGGTGTCAATATAATTGCTTGCTTCCAGGATGATGTTAGTACCTGGCGTCAGTCCCTGAAGCTCAGACTGGTATACGGTCGTTGGACTGCCATCAGCAAAATTGATCGTGCCTATCGCTGATCCCTGGAAGGTACTGGTACCATCTGAAGCACCATCACCAGTGCCGCCAGCGATGGTGATTGATGCAGGGTCAAGTAATAGAGTACCGTTCTTGCCGCGCGGAGAACTGACATTTACTTTGGCATGAAAATCCAGAGTCTGCTTACCGGAGGTTTCGACAAAGCCGCCATTGCCCCCCTGTACACCGCCGCGTGCAGAAATACTGCCATTTACCCGTGTCAACTCATCCGACCAGACGATGACCTTGCCACCATCTCCTGCGGACAAGGCGTCAGCACTGATTTTCGCATCAATCGCCACAAAGGCACGTTTGGCATTCATCACACCAGGGTTGTCGCCGTGATAGTCGCCGCCTAGCAGTACCTGACCACCGCCCGTATTGCCGCTGGCATCCACCTCGGCATTACCGGCCAGTGCTACACGCTGCCCGAGTATCTGGATGTCACCGCCCTTGCCTGCCGAAGTCGCCGAGGTGCGGCTGCCGCTGTCAAGTATTGTATCCTGGCTGGCCTTGAAGTAAATTTTTCCATTTGCGCCAACAACAGCGCTATCAGCACTGACCAGACCACGCTGGCTGATCAGTGCGCCATAAATACCGATTCTGCCTCCTTGCGATATCACCTGCCCCAGGTTGACAATCTGGTTATTGTCGGCACTGACAACCACATGCACATCGGGATTGGCAGAGTCAACCAGTTTGACCGAGCGCCCGGCCGCCAGCAATACCTCACCATTTGGCGAAGTGATGATGCCGTTGTTTTCTACATCAGGTGCAATCAGATAAACATGGCCACCGGCATTCGTCGTGATGGCGCCCTGGTTTGTCACCTTGCCAGCTTGTGCACCCGCTTCAAAATTCAGCTTGCCGGCCTTGAAGTCGGCATCGCTCATGCCCAGGCTGGATACAGTCAGGCCATTGACATCAACCTGCGCTCCTTTTCCAAACAGCACCCCATTGGGATTGATCAGAAACACCCGGCCATTCGATTGCAGGGCGCCCAGTATCTGGGACGGATTCTGTCCAGTGACACGATTAAGCACCGCACTGTTTGCATTCTCTTGTATGAAGCGCGTTATCTCACCGCTGTCGATGGAAAAATCCTGCCAGTTGATGATGGCGCCCGGTGTATTGGTGATCGTGAACAGGTTGCCATTCTTGTTGAATATCACCTTGCCATTAACGACCTGCGGGCCAACCGGATTGGCCATCGCCCCAGACAACACAAAACAGCTGGCCAGCAGCACAGGTAACAACCTGGGCGTCATGGGGATTAGGCGTGATAACAAGCCAGGTTTCAGGTTCGGGCACAATGCAGATTCAGTGTGGGCGAACAGATTGATTTCTTTCCTCATGCTCTTCCTCATCGATCAGTAGTTGACGCCAAGCCTGACATGCAGGCGCCTGTCGTCTTTACTCAATTCATCCGGTGAACGCAAGCCTTTGCCATAATCCATCTGCAAGGACATCATCCTCGACATCGCCAGGCGAAAGCCTATACCCACACTGGCAATCGAAGCTGAAGCCTGCTCACCGGGCAAGGCTTTGTTACGTGAAACGTGAGCCATATCATAAAAACCCAGCAACTGGCACTGTGTAAAACTGGATGTGAAACCTGCACACAGATTTGGTGTATAAATCTCACCGCTGAACAGGGTGCCATAATCATTTGCCAGTGCACGTTCGGTAAAGCCGCGTACACTGCTGGCACCACCGGCGCCGAATTGCTCACCGGGCACCAGACTGTCACTGGTATATTGTCCGCTCAAGGTCAACTTCAGCTGCCAGGCGGCCGGCAATACCCTGCTATAGCCAGCACCATAACGGAGTATGCTGTACCCTGCTTTGGCGCCGCTGCGTACCTTCAGAAAATCTTCGGTCTTGCCTTTTTCTCCACCGGGGATATTGTGCACGGCAGTCAGGTAAAAACTGGTTTCGCCAGTGGTTGAGCTCACATTGCCGGAATAGGTCAGGCTGAGCGGATGCACAGTCACATCATTGCCCAGTTGTATGCCCTGCAGGGCCACATTATTCTTGAAAGCCTTGTAATCCAGACCCAGGCTAAGGCGGGAATCAAAATCTTCGCTGCGGCCAAGACTGTAGTTATAACGGGTACCAAACACCGAGCCACGACCACTGACTGCCAGGTCAAAAATACCGGCGGCCACTGAGCCGGAATCGACATTCGAGTAGCTCGCATAGACATCGACAGAATCACCGCGCGCATAGACAGGCAAATGATAGCCGACGCCAAGCACACTGTATTTGCTGGGCTTTTGCAGGGTAGTCGTATATTGCAGGCTCAGCACATCATCGTTACCGCTGATGTTTGCATGCTGGAACAATAAACCGAGGTGCGATTTACCCGTATTGCTGTCGCCAGCATTGTCGAGGTTGGCGCCGACAGCCCAGGGTTTGTTATCCACCACATTCAGGACAGCATTGACCTCACCTTCCTTACTGGCGGTTTCAAACTGCAAATTGGTTTTCTTGGCCGGATTTTCATTGGCCAGCTTGAGGCTGTTCGACAGCACCTTGATGTTCGGCGTATCGCCTTCACGCAATTGCGGCAGGCTGCGGCGTACATTATCGCTGTCAAAATTCTTGTTGCCCTTGACGCTGATACTGCCTATACGCGCCTGCACAACGACGAATTTGACAACACCCTGATTAAGTTCCTGCTCTGGCAAGACCACTTGCACCAGGCCGTAGCCTTTCTGGTGATAAGCTTTTTCCAGCGTTTCCAGCGCTTTTTGCACATCGGCAAAGCTACGATTTTTCCCGGTATAGGGGGTCAGCAACTCATTGATCACAGTTGCCGGAAGTAAATCATTGCCTTTGACGTCATAGCGACTGACCTCAAATCTGCCGATCACACTGTCAGTATCTTGCGCTGACACCGGTTGACCGAACCCACATGTCAGTGCCAATAACAGACTGACAGTAAAACAAGGTCTGGAATACTTGCTCTTCAATGATCTCATACTAAGATTTCCCAGTAACGGAATCGTGCTATATCAAGTTTTATGCAAAGGCTAAACTGCCTCCACTGATCATGTCGATAAGGGCTATCGAAAAACTTTTTCTATTGAATCAAGCTGCTGTATTACTGTGACCAGGGTGCGCGCAACACGACAATGTGTTTGAGATGCCTGGGGCTGATTATCGCTCCACTGATGAAACCGCCCCCGGGACAAGTATCCTGCAATCCAATTGCCACCACAAGTACTATGTTGTTAATTCTGTCAAGGGAAACGAATTAATTGCAATGACGCGTGAACTTACCCGGCCCTGGCCTTGCGTGTTGAAGTTTCGCGTTTGCCTGGTCCTGTTTTTGTTTCCACGACATGGTCAAATTCATCAATGCGAAATATCCTTGTGATAGGGACGGATGCGCAACACAATGCATCCCGGGGACCGGCTTCCTTACCCTTGATACTGATAGTCCGCCCTTCTATACGTGCTGTCTCGAAATCAAATACGCGCCAGCCCCGCTCACCCAGCTTGCTGACGGCAATCAACTGATAAGGTTTGGCTGTCTTGCCTGCCAATTCCATCTGCTCACGCTGGGCATAAACCGCCATGTACTCAGCATGATGGTTGCCGCCACCAAAACCCTCGAGATTAAAAAAAACCACGGCATCATGTTGATGATCGTCAAAAAGCTGCCCATACAGGATAACTGCAGGATTGCCATCAAATGGCGCAGCCAGACCATCGCTGAACTGATCAGTCAGCCTGTTCAATTCTGCTTTCATGAAAGCCTGTTGCACAGGTGATGCCGATACAGCAGGGGAGGGTTTGGTGGTTTGGGCCATTACCAGGATTGGCAAGCCAAGACTGCAGGCCAGCAATAGCCTGTTTGTCATCTGTGTCAAACGCGTCATGCTCAAGCCTTCCCCGCGTCATCAGTCATGAAGTCTTGCCATGACGGCAAACCATGCTTGCGCTTGCCATAGGCATAATAGCTGGCCAGCGCCAGTCCAAAAAAGAAACCGGCGCTCAACGCCGCCCCCAACATGGTGCCTGGCAACATATTCAGTTTATGCCAGATAAAGAAGTACATCAATATTCCCCACCCCAGTGCATAAAACAGACCGGAATACAGGGTGTTTTTCCAGAACGGGGCAAAATGTGGCGGCGATACATCCAGCCCCAGGCGCCAGCAAAGACGCAGATAAGGAGGTGCATAGTTGCTATGCATGATGCCGGTTTTTTCCAGCATGTCCAAGGCTGCCTGACGTCTGGCTTCGAGTCTGCCCCGGATTTCGCCAGAGGCCTGTGTATCTTTGTCACTGGTATTCATCATTACATTCTTCGATCAATTTTAAGGTTTGGCCAGATGCGATCCCGAGCATGTTCATATTACAATATGTCGTCACGGCAAGTACATTATTTATAGACAATTTAATCACAGCCAAGACAGGCTCACAAAGTAAAGATTGATAATTTCCGGCTGGAAAATATTTCTATTAAAGTTCCGTCATAGAATGATGATGCAAAGAAACAAACTCGATGGTTGCAAACAAACGGATAACCCAGGCTTATAAGTGGCACATAAAAAGTCAATCGCAGTAAACTGGTATTGTTGCCTATCATGATGACTATCCTTCAGGACTTGATGGATAACTCAAGACTCCCCCAGACGATTGAGATTTCAAGGGCGCATGTTTCTGGACTGCGCCCTTTTTTTAGCCTGTCGCTTCCTTTTAAACAGATACTTTTTTTCGACCAGACAAAACGAATGACATGATGAGCAACAATGCCAGATTGCTGTCACTTGATGCATTTCGCGGTTTCACCATAGCCAGCATGTTTTTGGTCAACAACCCTGGCGACTGGTCGCATCTGTATGGCCCTCTGGAACATGCAAGCTGGTCGGGTTGGACTTTCACTGACTGCATCTTTCCCTTCTTCCTGTTTATCGTCGGTGTTTCCCTGCATTTGTCTCTGCATCAGAAAATACTGGCTGGTTATGCCCGGCAACAATTATTGTGGCAGACCATGAAACGTGCCCTGTGGATCTTCCTGATAGGGCTGGCGCTCAATCTCTTACCCGGTTTTGATTTCCAGCATGTGCGCATACCTGGCGTTCTGCAACGTATTGCGCTCTGCACGGCAATCGCCGCGCCACTGGCGATTTACTGCGAATGGCGTGCGCAATTGCTGTGGGCATTCGTACTGATGGGACTGTACACAATCACCATGCTTTGTATAGCGGTACCCGACAGCAATGGCGTCTGGGTCACCGCCGCACTGGAACCAGGGCGTGACGCTGGCGCTTACATTGACCGACTGATGCTCGATGGGCATTTGTGGCAACGCGCGAAAACCTGGGACCCGGAAGGCCTGCTCAGCAGCCTGCCTGCTGTAGCCAGTGTCATCTTTGGCATGCTGGCCGGACGCTGGCTGACCATACAGCGCGATGCAGCCACAAAAACCGTCTGTCTACTGATCACTGGTCTGGTTTGCCTGGCCCTGGGTCAGGTCGGCGACGCGGTGCTCATGCCAATCAACAAGAGCCTGTGGACACCATCGTTTGCGGTCTTTATGACAGGCTGGGCATTGCTGGTCTTTGCCTGTTTTTACTGGTTTTTTGACGCCAGTCCCTCTACAAACCTGAAGGCGAACATGGCGAAATTTTGCCACCCGTTCATCATGTATGGCATGAACGCCCTGTTTTTATTCACCCTGTCCGGTCTGATAGCCAAGATGCTGGGCTTTATACACATCAACCAGAAGGATGGTAGCAAGCCCAGCCTGCATGCCATCATCTATGCACCGATCAAGGCTTTGCCGCTCAGCCCGGTCAACGCGTCATTGCTATTTGCCGTGCTGTTCAACCTGCTCATGCTGCTGATCGCCTGGGGTATGTGGAAGAAACGCTGGTTTGTCAAAGTGTAATGCAGTAGCATCTCAGGTCTTTAGCACATCATCTGTTTACGCATGTTTTCGTTTCAACAATTGTACTTGTCCATGACCAACCTGAAAACCAGCCAAAGACGTGCCCGGTCTGGTGTATTGATGACTATCAGTTGCGCCATCCTGCTGGCCTGTTCAACACCCGCCCCTCCACCTGTCGTCAAGTCTGGCAAAACCAATCTTGGCAATGTGCCGCAAAATGCACCGGTCAATTACCCTGTACTGGCCCGCGAAGCACCACCGCTGCCGCGTGAATTTCGCGCGGCCTGGGTCTCAACGGTGGCAAACATAGACTGGCCTTCACGCCGCGACCTGAGCAGCGACAAACAAAAGGCTGAAATACTGAACATACTCGACAACGCCGTCAGCCTGAAACTCAATGCCATCGTACTGCAGGTACGTCCGGCTGCCGATGCGATTTACCCGTCCAGCATAGAACCGTGGTCAGAGTTCCTGACCGGCGAACAAGGCCGTCCGCCCTCACCTTATTACGATCCCCTGCAATTCTGGGTAGAGCAGGCTCATGCACGCGGACTGGAACTGCACGCCTGGTTCAATCCCTATCGCGCCCGCACTGCACAGTCAAAAACGGTGATGGCCAGCAACCACATCAGCAAACAGTTTCCCCAGGTAGTGAAAACCTATGGCGACCTGCAATGGATGGACCCGGGTGAGCCCATCGCCATACAACAAACCCTGAACGTCATTGGCGATGTCGCCCGGCGCTATGATGTCGATGGCATACACATTGATGACTATTTCTACCCATATCCAGTCAAGAACGGCAACAGTACAGAAATTGATTTCCCCGATGATCCGTCCTGGATAGCCTACCTGCAGGCCGGTGGCAGTCTGAACAGAGCTGACTGGCGGCGCAGCAATGTCAACCACCTGGTTGAAGCGATACATTTGCGCGTGCACCAGGAGAAACCCTGGATCAAGTTTGGCATCAGCCCCTTCGGCATAGGCCGGCCTGACCGTCTGCCGCCTGGCATAGCTGGCTTCAGCCAGTACGACAAGCTGTATGCCGATGTTGAATTATGGCTGGCGCAAGGCTGGCTTGATTATCTGGCGCCGCAACTATACTGGCCCATCAATCAGGGGCCACAAGCCTTCAAGGTCTTGCTTGACTATTGGCTGGCGCAGAACAGCCAGAACAAGCATGTCTGGCCCGGTCTGTACACCAGCCGCATAGACAGTAGCGACAAGTCCTGGCCAACCGATGAAATACTGAACCAGGTTGACGCCATGCGTGAAAAAGGCGGTAATGGCCACCTGCACTTCAGTATGGCGGCACTGAACCAGAACCGCAAAGACATACGCAAACGCTTAAGCACAGAGAAATATACCTCGCAAGCCCTGATACCGGCCAGTCCCTGGCTCGACGCCAGCTTGCCCGGCAGCCCTGTGCTGGAAGCCAGCGCCGACAAGAAGTCATTGCGTCTGCAATTGCCCGAGCCAGTCCCTGGCATCGGCACCAGCAACGCCCGTTTGCTGGCAATCTGGAAGCGCACCGGGCAGCAATGGCTGTTCTCGGTCCTGCCGGCGCAGAACATGACGATAGACCTGGCAGATGACCCGCAATTTGGCGCTATCAAGCAGGTCACCGTCTCAACCATCAGTCGTACCGGGCAAGAAAGTCTGCGCAGCAGTTATAGTTTGCCTTAAGCACACTGAAAGTCAGCCTGCTGCAAACATGCAAAAGTGTGGTTTTTTGGATGCGCGGAAGCACCCTGTTTCCGCACATTTTTTTATCGCACCACCATGACTGGACATGAAATCTGCGCCGCCGCTGGCTATCCAGCCCTGACCAACAGACGCCATATCTTTTGGTTATCGCCTGCCCTGAAATTTTCATTTGTCACCCGCCACCGTGTAACCCTAGTCTGGAACGCATACCTAGAAAATATTTATATCGATATTCAGGCAATACTCAAAGGCGACTTGAGATTGTTGGAAATTCTTTAAGAAATTAATGTCATTCGACCCCAAGGAGAAAGCAGTGAAGTTAAAGACTATAGCCAGGTGCATCGCCCTGATTGGTATTTCTGCCGGCAGCTCATGGGTGCAGGCGCAGGAAAAATCCGATGCCCCCCCGCAAAGAGTTGAGATTACCGGCAGCAGCATCAAACGTATCGCCAGCGAAGGCGCCTTGCCTATTGAAGTCATTACCCGCAAGCAGCTTGAAGCTTCCGGCATCGTCACTGCCGAACAATTCATTGCCAACCTCAATATCAATGGCAATGGTTCAGACAACCTGGCCAGCAATGCCGACGTCACATCAGGTGCCCAGCGCGGCAACAATGGCGCTTCGTCTGCCAATCTGCGCGGCCAGGGGGCAGACAGTACCCTGGTCTTACTCAATGGTCGCCGTGTCGCCACTCATGGCATGAAAGGCTCGGCAGTTGACCTGAATTCCATCCCCATGGCTGCTGTCGAAAGAATCGAAGTTCTCAAAGACGGCGCCTCAGCCATCTACGGTACGGATGCAATAGGCGGCGTTATCAACTTCATCCTGCGCAAGAATTACAATGGGCTGGAAGCGCAGGCTTTTACCGATGTGACCCAGCAGGGTGGCGGCAATATCAAGCGCGTGTCTGTCGTCGGTGGTTTTGGTGACCTTGAAACGGATAACTACAATGTCCTGCTGACAGCCACCCATAGCGAAAACGACGCCTTGCGGGGCGATCAGCGTGATTTCGTCAATACCTTCCAGCCCAACCGTGGTTTGTCGGTAGATACGCGCGGTACACCGGTGGCGACCGTATTTGCCACTTCGTTGGCCAATACCATACTCAGCAACAAGAGCAATAACGGCCCCGTATTCCCTGGCACTACCCAGGTCATGAATGCCATCAATGTACTGAACCTGCCAGGCGGGGCCGGTTGCGGCGCTGTCGACGGCATGGCGGCCTATGATGCCAAGCTGTGGGATGTGGCATCGTCCAAATACGCCTGCGCCTGGGATACTGGCCGTGCGGCAGTATTGCAACAGCCAGTCAAGAATGACAATTTTGTCGCACGCGGCACCTTCAAGCTGGGCTCACACCAGTTGTTTGCCGAAGCGGTCGGCTCCCAGGTCGAGGTGGCAAAACGTTTTTCGCCCAACCAGATTTCCCCTGGCAGCAACTTCCCTGCTTCGTCATTTTACCCAAGCACAGGTTCTGCCTATAACGATGTATTCAACGCCATCGTCGCCGTCTTCCCGAGCATAGAAGCCAACCGTGGTGCGCCTATTGCCTACCGCTGGCGCTGCATGGAATGCGGCAACCGGGAAATCACCACCAAGACAGAAGCAGCACGCCTGCAACTGGGTGCGGATGGTCAGATCGGCAAATGGGATTACCGCGTTGGCCTGTCCCGCGCCTACAGCCAGTCCGAATCCAAATTAGGCACAGGCTATAACTACACCGTAGCACTGGCAAACGCACTGGGTACGGGCATCATCAATCCCTTCCTGAAACCCGGTGAAAAACAGTCGCAGGCAGCGCTTGACCTGATCAACAGTACTTCAGCAGCAGGAGTCACGCTATACGGCGGCAAGACCACACTGACACAGGCTGATGCAGCACTGTCCGGCGAAATCTGGCAATTGCCTGCTGGCCCGGTCATGGCAGCTGTTGGTACCGACCTACGCAAGGAAGAGTATGCATTCAATGGCGATGCCAGGGCAGCCAGCGCCCGCCCGGCCATCTTGAATGCACCTTTCGATGACAGCAATGCGTTGTCCAAGGTCAGCCGTGACATACGGGCCGTGTATGCGGAAGTCCTGGTGCCGGTACTCAAATCCCTGGAGGTCACCGTTGCCGGTCGCCAGGACCACTATTCAGGCTTCGGCAGTACCTTCAATCCCAAACTGAGCTTCCGTTACACACCGACAGAGACTCTGCTATTCCGTGGCTCGTATAACACAGGCTTCCGCGCACCGTCATTCAACCAGTTGTTTAACGGCATCACCGATTCGCCTTATGCCGGTAAAGACCTGGCCGATCCGGCTACCTGCCCAACTTTAAAAGTTGACAGCAGCAAACCTGGTTGCGCCTCTATCACACCGAATATCCTGACCGGCGGCAAAACCACGCTGGGGCCGGAAACAGCCAAACAGGGTACAGTAGGCGTGGTCTGGGCGCCAAGCGCCAACTTCAGTGTCAACGCAGACATCTGGGAAATCCGCAAGGAAAATTCCATCACATCCATAGACCTGACCACCATGCTGCAAAACTATGAATTGTTCAAAGCACAGTTCTTGCGTGACAGCACAGGCGCCCTGGTCTTCATCGATCAACGCTGGGTCAATGCCGGTTCCAGCATCACAAGGGGCGTGGAAGTCGGTGCCAAGGCCAATGGTGCGATCCTTAACGGCAAATGGACTGCAGGCCTTGATGGCTCTTACCTGCTGGAGAAAAAATCCCGCCCTATGGCAAACGCCCCGTATGGCGAGAGTGAGGTTGGCCGTTTCACCTTCACCGGTGACCTGGGTCTGAAGTGGAAGCACACAGCCTATGTCACCTATACCCAGGGCGACTGGACTGGTACATTCACCCAGATCTACCGCGATGGCTACAAGGACCAGGTCTTGCCCGGCGTACAGAACGGTCTGGTCATGCCGTCCAACTACAATCCCACTGTCAAGGCCTATACCATCTATAACATGAGTGTGACCTACAGCGGCATCAAGAATCTGACACTGACGGCCGGACTGAAAAACATTTTCAATACCGATCCGCCATTTGCCATCACTTATGACAGCAATACCGGCGCAGGCAGCTCGTGGGAACCACGTGTCGCTGATCCGCGTGGCCGGTCATTTACCTTGCTGGCGAACTACAAGTTCAAGTAACTGAGTCTGGTAACTCTGCACAAGGCGCAAGCACAAAAAAATCCCCCGATGTGACAATCGGGGGATTTTTCATTCACAGCCACAACTGAAGACGGATCAGCTCGCAGCAGGATTCATCAGCTTGCCCATGAAGATGACAAGACCGGTCTGTCTGTCCCTGATCATGAACAGGAAGGGGCGGTCCAGCGTCAGCTTCAACGGCTGGGTCACATTGATACTGGTAGTACCGATGACAACGCCAGTCGCTGCAGCAGCCTCGGTGCCTTTCTCGTCTACATTGATGTATGCCTTGTGCAAGACACCCGAAATCGACAGGTCGCGATTACCTGTCAAGCCGGAAAAATCTGCCCTGGCCGCATCAAAAGCAATCCCCATTCCCAGATTGGTGAGTGTGGAATTCATGTCCGGACTGGCGCTGAAGTTAAATTTGGGCATGCCCAGGGCCAGATACTGATCTTTCAGACCTGTCGTGATATCAGCGAGCGTATTGCTGCTCAGACCCTGAACAAAACTGTCAAACTTGCCAGCATCAGGCACGACAACCAGCATCGCCAGCTTGTTGTCCATATAAGGCAGTTCAACTGCCTGATAGCCTTTACCCTGCACATAAGGGAAATTCGCTGTCTGGTTCATGAAGGGGACATTTTTTACACTGCCCTTGCGGTCAGTGAAGTCCTGGTTCTTCGTACCTTCCTTGGTAAATGGCAAAGCCCAGTCTGACTTGAACCAGATCGCATTTGTCAGCACGACACGAGTCATATTGGAGACCGAATTGGCGGGCAGCAAATCCTTGATTTTTTGCTGGGTCTGGTCAGCTACCCAGTTATTGATGGTCAGACGGGAAGGTTCGGCAGCCTTGACAAAATCGAGCAGGTTCACAGCAGCACCAAAATTCACGCCAAGTGCATCGAGATAACTGCCTTGCAGGCTATATCCCTGTTGCGCCCACAGGGCGTTGGCAATGTTCAGGTTAGGTAATTGCGCATTGGGTTTCGCGGCCGTCGAAGTCTTACCCGCCAGCAATAAATCAAGGCGGTTCAGCGCAGTCTGCAAACGACTTTGCTGCAATTGAAAAGACAGTGCTTTTTCCATGCCGCTGAGCGTGTCACCCTTGGCGCCGGCAGCTGCCATTTCCAGCGCCAGTGTCAGGCTATAGGGTGAATACACCAGGTTGCTGTCGCCCTGTGCATCAAGCGAAGGTAGGACTTTGAGGGCGAACTCGGTATTTCCGGCCACTGCCGAAGCCAGGTCGGCGTCGCTTGCTTGCGGAGCAACATTGCGTGCCAGCGTGGATTTGGCTGTGCCGATAGCCTGGGGTTGATTGGTGTCAGAGATCGCAGCCGCTGTTGAACCGCCAGAACCACCACAGGCAGACACGAGGGCAAGCAACAGGCATGAGCATATTAATGTAGGACGCATTTTGAGCTTTCTTTTGAATTGTCAGAATAAAAACAAGCACCTGGTTATCATACCCCTGGCTCTCTGTGCAATCAGTCCAAAAGTGTACTCAAATTGTCATTAAATTGTAAATACTGAAAGTTATTTCTGATAGTCGGACGCGGCCAAGTCTGGAATCTCATTGCTGCCGAGAGGCGGCATCAGCATCAGCCTCATCGACAACATCAACCACGGCGCCAATCCCGACCCGCTCAAACAGTTCTGCAATGTCAGATGAGCGCATGCGTATACAGCCATAGCTCGCTGGCGTACCCAGCAGACTTTCCTGTGGTGTGCCGTGGATATAGATATAGCGCTGATAGGCATTACGATTGCGTTCTTCCGTACCACGCAGCCAGAGTATGCGGGTGACCACAGGGTCACGTCCCGGCGCATCTGCCGCCACAACTTCGCCCGTAGGCAGACGGTCCTTGAACACCATGCCCAGCGGCATGCCTGCACCTATCTTTTCGGCGATTTCCATGCGCCCGCCTGGTGTCATATAACTGTCGGGCATATCGCCAATACCGCGCTTTGCCGTGGAAATGGTATAGCTGGCCACTTGCCTGCCGTCTTCGAACAGACGCATGTTCTGGTTCGCGACAGAGATGATTAATTGATGGCGGGTATCAGCTGGCCTCAGCCAGCTCCATTGACATGCAGTCAGGAGCAGGCTGACCAGCAGTATCCATCCCGCGTGACGAAGAATTTGCATTATTTATCTGTGTATTAGCCAGCAAGCAGCATAAGCTGTTCTGGAAACCCCGGCAAATCAAACCTGCTGACGCAGGCATTACCTGAAGTTATGGGAAGAACATGAGCTTTCATTTGTATAGCCTCCTCTCAGGGAATAAGGTATTCAAAGGATAAGGATGGATGAGGATAAGCAAGCATGTTGAATACGGAAGCGCCAAGCACTACACATACTGGCCTGGATTTATACCCGACTGAACAGTTGCTCGAAGTACTCATTGACGACCAGTTCAATGCAGTCAGGGCTGTCAGACAGGCTGCCAGCCAGATTGCTGCGGCCGTTGATGCTGCTGCACCGCGCATTCTGGCCGGAGGCCGTCTGGTCTACGTCGGCGCAGGCACATCTGGCCGCCTCGGTGTGCTTGACGGCGTGGAATTACTGCCTACCTTCTCCTGGCCCAATGAACGCGCACTGGCCTTGCTGGCCGGAGGAAGACAGGCCATGTTTGTTGCTGTCGAAGGTGCGGAAGACGATGCCGGACAGGGTGACAAAGAAATCCATGAACTGGCATTAAACAGTCATGATGTCGTTATCCTGATTGCCGCATCTGGCGCCACTCCTTACGTACTGGGAGCTTTGCAGGCAGCACGCGAAGCAGGTGCACTGACTATAGGCTTCGCCAACAATCCTGGCGCACCTGTGACTTTGCAGGCAGAGATAGGTATCACCCTTGATACCGGCAGCGAGGTCATCTCAGGCAGCACACGTCTGAAAGCCGGTACTTCACAAAAAGTCGCCCTGAACAGTTTTTCCAGCGCCCTGATGGTGAGACTGCACAAAGTATACGGCAATCTGATGGTTGATGTGAAACCAACCAATGTCAAACTGTTGCGACGTACAGTCAGCCTGACCATGCATGCTACCGGACGTGATGAAACTTATTGTCGTCGCATCCTGGAAGAATGTGATTTCCACGTCAAGACTGCCATACTCGCCATACTCAACAAGATCAGTGTCACCGATGCAGAACAGTTACTGAGCCAATGTGGTGACGACCTGCGTCTGGCCCTGCGCAGACATTCTGACAGCAGCCACGTCTAGGCGTTACAATCAGCTAGTTTTGCTCTTTGGAAAGTCACCATGCGTTTGCGCCACATAGAAGTCTTTCACGCCATCATGCAGGCTGGCACCATCAGTGGTGCGGCCCAGCTATTGAATATTTCCCAGCCGGCCGCCACCAAGGTTTTGCAGCATTGCGAAATACAACTGGGTCTGAAACTGTTTGAGCGTATCAAGGGCAAACTGCATCCCACGCCGGAAGCGCACAAGCTGTTTGCCGAAGTCGACAAGCTCAACCGCGACCTGCAATCGGTACGCAGACTGGCCAGCAACCTGAAAAATCATCCTGATGAAGCAGTGCGCCTGGCCTCTACACCGACACTGTCAATTACCGTGGTGCCAACTGCCCTGGCTGCCTGGCGCAAAAAATTTGGTAACGTACACTGCACGCTGGCTACCCATCACACCAGCGAGATCGTCAACGCCCTGCTGCTTGGTGATGTGGATTTCGCCTTGTCGCTGTATGACCCATGCCATCCCAATATTGCATCAGAACCGTTGATACGCGGCAGCATGACGGCCATCGCCCCTATAGGCAGTTGGGCAAGGCAACTGGATAATACCGCCCTGCCAGTTGCAGACCTGCCCAAGAACCTGATCGCACTCGATCTGGATGACCACCTGGTCAGTCGCGTCATGGACGCCTGTGAAGAACAGGGATTGAGTTTCACGTCATACACAGTGGTGCAAACCTACCTGCTGGCCCGTACCCTGGTGGAACTCGGTGCCGGCGCCGCCGTGATTGACCCGTTTACTGCGGCGACTTCAGACCAAAGCAAGGTACAGTGCCGCCCCCTCTCGCCCAATGTGCCCGTGGATTTATATTTGCTGACAGTAAAATCCACACCTCTGTCACGCTCGGCGCGCGCCTTTGTGGAATGCATCCGCGAAGCCGGGGCAGATTTCATTGCCCGCACATCTTAGAACATGGCTTAAAAAAACCGGTACAGCTGAGTCAGTATTTTTTCTTCCCATATACTGAGGCTTGAATACTGGCCCGGATTCTTTTCCGGGTCTGCGGCGACACCGCCTATCACATAAATCATGCCATTGCGGGTGCCGGGATTAAACATGAAGCCTGACTGCAAGCCATAGGCAAAGCCCAGATGGCCCACTGCCTTGAACGCAGCCTGCCCCATGCCTGGCTGCACCAGTCTGTCACCGTAATGTACAGCACTGACATCGCTAAAGCGCTGTACTCCCAGCCCCCATGACTGGAACAGGCCATGATAGTCATCACCATTGTGTGCAGCCCTGTCGTAGCGCCACTGCTCGCTGACCAAGGTTCGCACCGTAGCTGGTTGTAGCAGGCGCAGACCATCGAGTTCACCTTCATTCATCAACATCAGCATAATGCGGCCCAGACCTTGCACACTGATGCGCAAGCCACCCTGCGGGCTGAACAGACTTGCATTGGTGCCGGGAACGTAATGATCAAAAGCTCGCCTGGCCAGGGGCCTGGAGTGAAAATCATCGACTTGCGCATGCCAGGGGCCTTGCGGATTCCAGACTTCATTTTCCTGTTTTCGGTACAGCACCGCCAGCCTGCCCAGTTCATCATCCGACAAAAGTTCGGGATGATAAGCACCCTCTACCTGCAAGGGTTTGAGCACCAGCTCCTGCATCAACAGATCAAAACGCTGACCGCTTACTGCTTCCATCACCGTACCCAGCACACCCCAATTCAGGTTGACGTAATCAAAGTACTTACCAGGCTGATAATCTTCACCAGACCTGGCCCTGGCCGGGTCTGCCCATTGTGCACCCGCAGATGACAGAAAGTTTTGCATACTAACGTCAGGCGGGAAGTTATAACCGGCAGCATCACGCAACGATGATGTGTGACTGAGCAGCATGCGGGTAGTGATGACCACACCCGGATAATGCGGATTACGCAGTTTGAAACCGAGGTAATGGCTGATATCTTGATCCAGGTCCAGCTTGCCCTGTTCAACCAGTATCATCGCGCCAACAGTGGCAACCATCTTGGATAGGGATGCAACCCGGTACAGGGTGCGTGCATCGACAGGCAGGTTATTTGCCGGATTTTGCCTATCCAGATAGCGATACCCAAATTGTTGCTGGTAACCAGGCTTGCCATCTTTGATGACCAGCACAGACAGGCTGGCCAGAGTCTGGTCTTTATCGGCAACGATAGCAGCGAGCGCCTGGTCGACCTGGTTTTTTAATGTGGTATCTGCCCGTGCCGTCGCTGGGAGCGCTGGCAATGAACATGCCATGACCATCCCGGCATACCAGAAAAATCTGTGCAACAGAAATCGACGGCAAGACATGTCAGTCTATGCGCAGATAAGTTTCACGCACAAGCACGGGATCACCACAATTGAAATGCCACCACTCACTATTGATACCGCGATAACCGCCGTGGTACATGGCTTGCCGCAAGATATTGCGCTGGTCCAGGTGGTGTTGCGTCAACTGCCCCTCTGCCAGCATTTTTTGCTCCAGTGCAGGATGCGATTTCTCTTCAAGCGCGTCAAAGCCGCTACCCATGTCAAGTTCCTTGCCATCTGCATCAATCAGGGTAACATCGACTGCCATGCCGAAGGAGTGAATGGAGCCACGCGCCGGATCAGCCACATACATGCGCAAGGGTGTGCCGTCCAGGTGCTGCCACAGCATTTCCTGTATGCGATGTGGGCGCAAGGCGTCCAGTACCAGAATGCGCAAGTCGGGATGATGTCTATTCAACCAGTCGACAGCAGCCTGCAAGGCCTGTGCGGCTTGTTTATGCAACCAGCTGCAGTCAAGGTCGCCATACAATTCCCTGCCTACAAAATTGTCGGCACCGACATAACGCAAATCAATAACAATACCTTCGACGGTATCCAGCCTGCAAAAATCCGGGTGATCAGCTATCAATTCGCAACGCACAACATCTCCACACAGCAGAGTTTTTCATACTGGCAGCATAGGGGCTCTACCTTACCCCTGCCAATGAAAACTTGCCAATCACATATAACCTGATGGAATGATCATTTACCATCAGCAAGAGTAATAACTCATTTGCTGATTTTACTCCGTCCGACGAGGTCTATATCCACATAACGCCAGTTGGTGAAATCTACAGGATGGCGATAGTAATTCAACAGCCAGGGCTGTATCAGGTCTGCTGTCACCGGATGGATGCGCGTCACCCAGGGTGTATACCCATGCATCAGTTGCGCCATCTGCCGGTACAGCGCCGTACGTTCAGGACTGTCGCCAAGACGACTGGCCTGTTCATACAACTGATTGAAGGCCGGCAGGTTGAAGCGTGCATAGTTGGCGCGACCGGCATTGGGACCATATAAAAGCTGGTAAAAATTCTCGGCGTCTGGGAAATCCGCTATCCAGTTAGCCTCTGTCATCTGCACCTTGCCCAAACGGGCCGCGCGCAAGACTTCAGAATGCTTGTCTGTTTTAAAACTGATATGTATGCCCAATGCGTCAAGATTCTTGCGCCAGACTTCATCACGCAGACGCCCTGTCGTGCTGGCCAGGCTATGCATTTGCAGATGCAGGGGTTGGCCATCGGGCAGGGTACGGTAATTATCTGCGCCTCGCTTATAGCCGAATTTATCAAGCAGGGCATTCGCCAGTTTCAGATCATATTGCACCGGTGTTCTGTAATTTGCATCATAGCCGAGTACATTTGGTGGCAAGGGTGATTGCGCCTGCATTGCCAGGCCTTTTTCTTGCAGGGCAATGTCTTCCTTGCTGTCATAGCTGAGCGCAATGGCACGACGCAGGGCGATCTTTTCCGGCGTGTAACCACCGATGACCGGGTCTTCCATGTTCATCCACATGTAATAGGTTTGCAGTGGAGTAAACAGCGACAGGCGTACACCCTGTTTTTCCAATTCAGGTTTCAGCTTGCCTTTGTCCAGTACCATGCCAGACAGGGGTGGTGGCACCTGCTCAAGATAGTCGAATTCATGATTCAAAAAACCCAGTACACGCGACTGCTGCTCTTCCATGATCTTGATCTCAACCTTGCTGACCCGTGGCAAGGTTTGACCCGCAAGACTGGCTGCTATTTTTTTACTCGCCTCATCAATACCCTGGTCATTGAATATCACTTTGCGATAATTGGGATTTGCCAGCAATTCTATGCGGAAACTGCGTTGCCACTGCCCCAGCATGAAGGGGCCTGTACCTACCGGGTGATTGCCAACTTGATTGCCGTAGGCATCGACCACCTCTTTGGCCAATGCCCCTGTCGCTGTCGTCGCCAGGATGAACAGCAGGTTACTGTCAGGCGCATTCAGGCGTATGCGCAGAGTGTATTTGTCTAATGCCTGTAAACCCGGGATACTGGTTTGCAAATTGAAGCCACCGGCCTTGCCGTCTTTCGCTGTTCGCAGTTTTTCGTCACCAAGCAATTTGCCTTCAAACATGAACAGCCACGGCGATTTGACCGCGGGGTCGTACAAACGTTTGATGCTGTAGACATAATCTTCCACCGTCAATTCCCTGGGTTTGCCCTGGAATGCAGGATCAGGCGTAAAGAATATGCCAGGTTGCAGATGCAATAGATAAGTCTTGCCGCCATCGCTGATCTCTGGCATGGACTTCAGGGTGTTCGGTTTGATCTTGACCGGTCGCGCCAGGTAGTCATAGCGCAGCATGGGCTCAAAAATATTTTCATTGATACTGACCGAGGGGACGTCGGACGCCACGGCAGGATCCAGGCTGCTTTCCGGTGTGGTGACCAGGACACGCAAGACCTTTTCTGCCGCCGTTGCCGCCAGCACTGGCGAAACCGCGACAAGCAAACTGATTCCCAATACGGCGACACCTGTCATCAAGCGCAGCTTCATGCAGCGCCCCCTGACTGTAAACGCGGATTTGGCATGGTCAGGTAAAACCACTCTTCTCCTTCAGCAGCACCTGCATCGGGAAAGATAATACGTCCGCCCTTGTCTGCCCGGACTTCTGTGCCATCAGCACGTATGCCGATCAAATCACCTTCACGCAATTCATCAAAGCTGCGCCATTCACGGACAAAACTGTCATCTGCATGGAACTTGTCGATCACGTCATAAATGCGCAAGGCTTCCATCACGTCGACAGGCCGGGGCGCAGCACCGGCAATCACGCCAAGATGACGCAAGGTATTGATGATGGCCTGGTAGGCGACTTCCGGCGCGTGCGGGTCGAGGTGTTGACCGCATTCCAGTGTCATGGCATAGCCGCCGACTGAACGCATGTATTCCGTGGTGCCGACACCAAATCGGGTATCGGCATTGGCTACGGCCCTGGCATCCGCACCATGACTCAGGCGCAGCTGACGTCTTTCCACACCACGGGCATAGGTACTGAGCCAGCCATCAACCAGTCTGTGTACGCCCAGACGCATGGCCATCGCCAGTTCATGCCTGGCATGGCTGAATGATTCTAGCGGGCCACGATTGTTTTCCGGCCCTATCAGTACAAAGGGGTCACCCTGGCTGCGAAAAGAATGCAGGTCAAGCAAAACTTCATGCTGGGCCAGCAGTGGACATAGCCAGTTGGCGACATGATCTTCGAATTCCCTGACATCATCTGTCGGTATCAACCTGCGATTGAGATTGCGTTCACCTTCACGGGTACCTTGCTGATAGGCCAGCGGATTGCAGACAGGCACCAGGGTCAGCTTGCCTGCAACGATTTGCAGGCTGCCGTTTTCCAGTTCGTCAATGACACGACGGATAGCCTGGGTGCCACAGGTTTCATTGCCATGCACGGCACCGGTGATAATGACACTGGTGCCAATTGCAGGGGAACTGAAGCTGCTGTTTTGAAAATGAAAAGAGTAACTTTTTTCTGTCATGGCGTATCTGAACTCATGGCTTTTTTACCGAAACCGGGATCAACTCTGATCAGTGCTGTCACAATAAAGGTGGGCACGGCAGCAATGCAAATCCAGACAAAGAAATGCGCATAGCCAAGCTGCGCCTGCAACCAGCCACTAAACATGCCCGGCAGCATCATGCTCAACGCCATGAAGCCAGTGCAAATTGCATAGTGTGCCGTCTTATGCTCGCCGTCAGCAATCATGATCATGTATAAAACATAGGCAGTAAAGCCAAAGCCATAACCCATTTGTTCTATGGCTACTGCAGCACCGACCAGATACACATTTTGTGGTTGCATAAAAGCCAGGTAAACATAGACCAGGTGCGGTACATTGATGGCCAGTGCCATGGGCCACAGCATGCGTTTCAAACCAAACCTGGCGATCAGGCCGCCACCGGCCAGTCCGCCCACTGTCAACGCGATCATGCCCATAGTGCCGTAGACGATGCCAACTGCCTGGGTAGACAGACCCAGCCCCCCCTTATCCACGCTGTCAAGTAAAAATGGTGGTGCCATCTTTACCAGTTGCGCCTCACCAAAGCGATACAACAGGAGGAAAGCAATCGTTAATAATATATTTTTCTTCTTGATGAACTTGCCAAAGATGGTAAAAAAAGTGGCCACTACCTGATTCGGGTCTCCCTGGGCATGATCACTGTCAGGCTTGGGTAAAGCCCATTTATGATAGACAGACAGGCTGATGAACATGCCGGCCAGTATGCAAAACACCACCACCCAGCCAAACCGCACATTACCGGTCATATCCTTCAGAGTGCCGGCGAGATAGACCAGGGCTCCCTGCCCCGTCAGCATGGAAATACGAAAAAACATGCTGCGTACGCCAACGAAGGCAGCCTGCTGATGTTGTTCCAGCGCCAGCATGTAAAAGCCATCCGTACTGATATCGTGGGTTGCCGCACTGAAGGCCAGCAACCAGAAAGCCAGCAGGCTGGCCTGAAAAAAGCCGGGCAAGGGTATGGTCAGTGCCACCAGGCCAAACAAGGCGCCTATCAATAATTCCAGACTGATGATCCAGAAGCGTTTGGTCCTGAACATGTCGACAAACGGTGACCAAAACGGTTTGATGACAAAAGGCAGATATAACCAGCTTGTATATAATGCAATATCCGCGTTAGAAATATCCATGTTTTTGTACATAATCACGGAAAGTGTCATCACGACGACGTATGGAATCCCCTGGCTGAAATACAATGACGGTATCCAGCGCCATACTCCGTTCAGCGGCATAGCCTGCGTGGTAGCTTCTTTATTGACTGCCTGTATGATCTCGCTTGTCATCTCTGTCTTTTATGATTGGAGTAAGGGCATGGATATCTTCCCAGCAAAATGCGGGGAAGACGATTGAAATTTAGCAAGCTTTACATAGCAAAAAGTTATAAGCAGCTTGTATATTTTCATTCGCAGCCCGTACCTGAAGCGCCCTATGATAAACGAACAACTGCCAGTTATTGCAAATCAGTTCAACGATGTCCTACCAATTTCCCAGGAAACGCACCTTTATGCCCGCTGAGCAGCCAGGCAAGCCCATTGCCCTGGGCATAGATGCTGGCGGCACGCAGACGCGCTGGGCCCTGGCCAGCCGGGACGAGCAGATCCTTGCCAGCGGCACGGCAGCGGGCCTGACGGCATTGCAAACTGATAACGCCGAAGGCATGGAAGACCTGCGCCAGATATTTGCCGGACTGGCGGCTACAGCCAGCAGTCATGGACATGTTTGCAGCATCAGGGCGGGTATCACGGGATTTGGCGGCGACGCCCATACACTGCCTGACCTGCTGGCTGAATGCTTTGCCATGCCACAGTCGCACATATCGGTCAGCAACGATATAGAAATTGCTTTCCTCGACATCTTCAAACCAGGCGCAGGTTATCTGATCTATGCGGGCACCGGCTCCATTGCTGCCTATATAGACGAAAATCATGTGTTCCACCGTGCCGGCGGCCGTGGCTACCTGCTTGACGATGCCGGCGGCGGTTTCTGGATAGCCCGTGAAGCCATGCGCAGCCTGTGGCGCGCCGAAGATGAACATCCTGATCACTGGAAAAGCTCCGAAATGGCCAAACGCCTGTTCAAACTGATCGGCGGCAACGACTGGAATCTTTCGCGTGATTTTATCTATCATCGCAGCCGTGGCGACATAGGCAAGCTGGCCCTGGCCGTGGCTGCCGCAGCCAACAGCGACCCTGCCGCCATGGCCATCCTGCACGATGCCGGCAAGGAACTGGCACGCCTGGGTGTTGCCATGTGCTCTCGCTTTGGCAATAAACCTATTGCACTCAGTGGCAGAGTACAGGAACTGCATCCCGCCATCGTGGAATCCTTACGCCAGAACCTGCCGCCAGAAATCAGCCTGCGCCAGAGCACATGCCAAGCCCATTTTTCCGCAGCCAGACTGGCTGCCCGACAACTGAAGAAAATCAATGATGAACAAGACCAGCCTTAGTTTCAGTTTATATAGCGGTATTGCCGCCCTCAGCCTGCTCATCAGCGGTTGCGCCACCAACGCCAGTCGTGCACCGGTAGAGACACGCAGCGACAATCCTGCCATCAGCGTCGCTGTCAATGAGAAAGCCATAGACAGCAGCATATCTGCCAAGAGCCAGGAAGAACGTGTGCAGTTCATCATCCTGCATTACACCGCCATCGACCAGCCGACGTCTCTACGGGTACTGAGCCAGAAAGAAGTCAGTGCCCATTACCTGGTTGGCGATGAGGACCCGGTCAAGGTCTGGCAACTGGTGCCGGAAAATCGCATGTCCTATCACGCCGGACTCAGCGAATGGAAAGGCTACAGCCGCCTCAATGCCAGTTCCATCGGCATAGAAATCGTCAATCTTGGTTTCAAGGATACGCCTGAGGGCCGTGTTTACTTCCCCTTCCCGCAAGCGCAGATAGATCGCGTCATACAGCTGGTGCGCGATATTTCTGCCCGTTACCAGATACGACCCGAATACATACTGGGCCACTCCGACATTGCACCGCAACGCAAATCTGACCCCGGCCCGATGTTCCCATGGAAGCAACTGGCCGATGCCGGCCTGATTCCCTGGCCGAATGCCGACGAAGTGGCACTGCGCCAGCCAGCCTATGAAGTGCAGTTGCCCGATGTCAAATGGTTCCAGCAAAAACTGGCGCAATACGGTTATGGCGTGCCGCAAACTGGTATGCTGGATGAGGCGACTCGCAGCGTACTGGTGGCGTTCCAGACCAAATACCGGCCCGCCAAATTCGACGGCATGCCCGACGCAGAAACCGCCGCCATGCTCGACACCCTGCTCGCCAGCCTGAAAGCAAAATAAGCATGCAGGCAAAAATCATCATCCCGCCGGAACTGCTACAGCAACGCGGTTTGCTCAGACAGGAAGAAGCTCAACAACTGGTGCTGGCAGAAACCGGCGAAGACGGCCGACAATACCTGCTGACCCCTGCAGCCAACCAGGCATGGCAAGCCATGAAACAGGCAGCCGCCAACGATGGTATAGACTTGCTGATGATTTCTGCCTTTCGCAGCGTCGCCAGGCAGACAGAAATCATCAGCGACAAACTCGCCAGCGGCATGATACTGGCAGACATTTTGCAAGTCTGCGCCCCGCCTGGTTACAGTGAACACCATACTGGCCGCGCCATCGACATTGCGATGCCGGAAGACCCTGAACTCGAAATCTCTTTCGACACCACACCTGCCTTTGCCTGGCTGAAAAACAATGCAGCGCGTTTTGGTTTTCAGATGTCCTACCCCCCCGGAAATAGTAGTGGCTTTCAATATGAACCCTGGCACTGGTGTTTTGAAAAAACCAGTACCTGAAAATTTCAGTCCAGAGTCTGCCTATACCTCTTCAAGGCAACAATGCCGGCCAGCAGCAAAAATACCAGCATGGGCCACAATTCCGGCGTGAGTTGATTTGCCGTATTCCCCTTCAATAAAATACCGCGCACGATGCGTAGGAAATGGGTCAATGGCAGGGCCTCACCTAAGGTCTGCGCCCATTCCGGCATGGCACGGAAAGGAAACATGAAGCCGGACAAGAGCAGGGACGGCAAGAAGAAAAAGAAGGTCATCTGCATTGCTTGCAACTGGTTTTTGGCTATCGTGGAAAAGGTGAAGCCAACGGCCAGATTAGCCAGGATGAAAACGCCTATCATGCTCATCAACAGGCTGAAACTGCCCATCATCGGCACTTCAAACAGCAGGAAAGCAGCACTGATGATGACACCCAGTTGTATATAGCCTATCAGCACGTAAGGCAGGATTTTACCGACCATGACTTCTGCCGGGCGCACTGGCGTTGCCAGCAGGTTTTCCATGGTACCCCGTTCGCGTTCACGCGTCATGGCCAGTGAAGTCAGCATGACCATGGTCATGGTGAGTATCGTGCCTATCAGGCCAGGGACGATGTTATAACGTGACAGGCCTTCAGGGTTATAGCGACGGTGCACGCGCACTTCATAAGCCGGTACGCCGGTTTGCAGGTATTGCAAAGGACCTTTCAAATCATGGTGCAGGGCCTGGGTAGCAATGGCGTTTAAAGCCGCGATGGCATTGCCTGAGGCGGAAGGATCAGTGGCATCGACAGATATCAGCAGGGCCGGTTTTTCACCACGTACCAGTTGCTGGGTAAATTGCGGTGGTATCACCAGCATGAATTGTATTTTGCCATTTTCAAGTAAGGTTTCTGCCTCTTGTTCACTCTGGCTCGTGGAATCGATACGGAAATAACCCGTGTTTTGCATGGCGACGACAAAGCTGCGCGCCAGCGGACTGTTGTCCGTACTGACTACCGCGGTTGGCAAACCCTTTGGGTCGGTATTAATGGCATAACCAAACAGGATAAGCTGCAAAACCGGTATGCCGACTGCCATGGCAAATGTCAGGCGGTCGCGCATCATCTGCTGAAATTCCTTGACGAAAATGGCGAACATGCGCGCCAGAGAAAAGCGCTTCATGCCACCACCTTTTGCCTGATGTCGTCTTTGGAAAAATTATCAGGCGCACTGGCAATCAGACTGATGAAAACATCTTCCAGATTGGCTGCACTGGATGTGACGTGTATATTCGCCTGATGCCTGATCGTGTCGAGCGCCTGCAAGACCAGCCCCTCATCCAGCCCGGCCACGTGAACAGCATTGCCAAAGGCTGCGACACTCAAGACACCCGGTGCAGATTTCAATGGTTCCAGCAAAGTTCCCAGTTGTTCGCCTTGCAGTGTCCAGACCTTGAGTTTGGAATCACGGATGATGTCAGCTTCGGTGCCACGCGCCAGTATCTTGCCGTAGGCGATATACACAAGTTCATGGCAACGCTCCGCTTCATCCATGTAATGGGTGGACACCAGCACGGTAATGCCCTGGTCCGCCAGCAAATGAATCTGGTCCCAGAAATCGCGACGTGCCTTGGGATCGACACCAGCTGTCGGCTCATCAAGCAATAACAGTCGTGGCTCATGAATGAGACAGGCGGCCAGCGCCAGTCTCTGTTTCCAGCCGCCCGACAATGAGCCTGCCAGTTGATGCTGACGAGCTGTCAGGCCCAGTCTTTCCAGCGACTGATCTACTGCGTTTTTTCTGTTTGCCAACTCAAACAGGCGTGCGACAAAATCCAGATTCTGACGTATCGACAAATCATCGTATAAACCAAATTTTTGCGTCATGTAACCAACCTGGCGCTTGATCTGCTCAGCCTGTTTGATGATGTCCAGCCCCAGGCAGGAACCTGTGCCGGCATCAGGTGTCAGCAAACCGCACAGCATGCGTATGGTAGTAGTTTTACCACTGCCATTAGGGCCGAGAAAGCCGCATATACGGCCTTTGGCGACTTGCAGTTCCACCTTGTCGACCACAGCGCGGCCACCATAGGATTTGCTCAGGCCATGCACATCAATGGCCAGGTTGCCCATATCGACGGCGGCATTCACTGTGTTTTTCCCGTATTGCCTGCATTCTGCAAAGCGACATCGAGCGGCTGGCCGGGATGCAGCAGGAGTTTGCCTGGCTGATCTGGTCTGGCCTCGACCATGAACACCAGCTTGGCTCTTTGCGCGTTTGAATAAATCACTGGTGGTGTATATTCAGCCTGGCTGGCTATACGGGAGATGTGGGCCGGAATAGCAGTCGCACAACCATCACAATGCAGACTGACTGCCTGGCCGACAGCTATCTTGCCAAGCTCTGCTTCAGGCACAAAGAACCTGGCTTTGCGATTTTCTGGCGGCAACAGGGACAACACAGGCTGCCCCGACTGCACATATTCGCCTTGACGAAAAAACACTTCGGTCACCAGCGCATTGGCAGGTGAGTTTTGTGATTTTTGTCCTGAACGCCAACTGGTCTGGCGCAGTGCTTCTTTTGCGGCATCGGCATTGGCCTGGGCGGCGGCGCGCTCATCGATCCGCGCCGGCAGCTTTGCCACACTCAACGCCGCATTCAGTTCTGCCACACGAGCCTCACTGAGTTTGACATTGGTTTGCGCGTCGTCAATGCGGGATCTGGAGACAAAACCCTGCCCTACCAGTTGCTGCTGGCGTGCCAGCTCCTGTTTTGCCAGCGCAGCCTGTGCCTGGGCGCTGGCGAGCTGCGCCCGGGTGACAGCAATCTCTTCACTGCGCCTGCCTTTTTCAGCGTTGCTGGCCTGAGCCCTGGCATTTTGCAACCTGGCATTGGCCTCGCCCAGCGCTGCATTTTCTACTTCAGCATCAAGGGCAAATAGCACACTGTCCTTATTGACTTGCTGGCCAGCCTGGACATTGATGTTGTCAAGCCTGCCGCCCAGGGGCGCAGAGATGTACACGTATTCGCCTTCTGCATAACCCGACCAGGTGGCAGCTGTTTTTTCATTACAGCCACTCAACAAAAAAAACGCACCAAGGCTTAGCAAAGGCACTGAAGCCTTGGCAAATTTGAGAAGGGTTCGCGACAAGAATTCAGTCATTTTCTATCTCCTGCCTGGTCGCTGCCAGGGCAAACAAAGCGCGATTGACACGTTCTGCAATCCACTCATCACTCAGCACCTGTTGCAAGGGTGCTTGCAACATCGGTGGTACAAATCCCATATCCAGCGCACGTGGTGCGATCAGCATGGGGGCGACGACACTACCCATCAAAAAACTGAGTGACTGCATGGGGGGCGCCATGGTCAACTCGCCTGCCTGCATGGCTTCCATCAGCAAACCGATGATCAGTTGCACATGACGGGAAGCGTTTTTTTCCAGGAACTGCCTCGCAACTTTTTCACCATTGGCGGCGTCAGTCCAGACACACCCTATCCAGTTGCCATGCTCACGCAGCATGCGCGCCAGCAGACACAGGGCTTGCCGCAAACGCTGCAATGGCGAGCCGGCATGACTCACTTCTGCCTGCAGCTGTACAAAGAGTTCTTCATACATGGTCTGCAAGAGTTGGCCCAGGTAATTGTCCTTGTTTTTAAAGTGATAATGAAACATGCCCACATTAACACCGGCATGTTCTGCCAGCATGCGCAAGGACAGACCATTACAGCCATGCAGAGGGAACAAGGTACGACCGCTTTGCAGTAAGACCTCATCAAGTTGCTGGGAGGGACGAGCCATAGTTTCAGTTTTTTGCAATTACTACTCAGTTGACTAATAATTGTAGTCTGGAGGCCCAGAGTGTGTTTGTCAAGCGCTTTTTTGAATCCCTTGATTAACGACAGGTATGATCAAAGCATCGGACATAAGCAAGATGAAATGCCAAATCAGCCAGTTTCAACCATGGTTACGATCACTTTTATCCGCTCTTGTCAGCGCAAGAAAAGCCTGCAAAAAAAATCCTCATTTCATCCTCTCCAAACGCATTCCGATACGAGGATTTTGCACTTCGTCGCCTGCTGCTGGCACTGCAATCTGACGCGGACTACAGTGCAATCACTCCCACTGAATTTGAAAGGAAACATCATGAACATCATCGCAAACATGGACGGCGTTGTGATTGCCAGCATCGCCCTGCTGATCGTCAGCAGCCTGTTTCTTGCCATCATCGCTTAAGGAAAAAACCATGCTGGGTTTTCTCGTCTGGATCGTTTTATTCGTGCTGTGCTGGCCACTGGCCATACTGGCCCTGTTGATTTATCCGTTGGTGTGGCTGTTGCTGCTACCTTTCCGCCTGCTGGGCATAGCAGTCAACGGTGTTTTTGAATTATTGCGGGCAATTTTCATGTTACCGGCAAATTTATTGAAAAGCCGCCCCTGAACATCGGTGGCTTTTCTCCCCCTTGCTCATGGAAGCACCAGAAACGCTTTTCCCTGTTTGCACGGCTTGATCTGCAATCAGGTTCAGAGACCGTCATCTGATTTCATACTTAAGTATGCTGTTCAATTCTTCCTTCATCATCAATCATTCGCTTGCGGAAAAACTTGACTGCCCCTGGTTCTTTGCTACTCCAAACAGGGTGACAGGCAAATCAAGTGTATCCGCAGTTTAAGCCTGCGACTTGCTACAGTTCTGCGTTATTTCATTCCATCTCATTTCATCCGCATATGGCTTACCAATTTTGCAAATGACAACAATAAATAGATGCAGAAGTAAACCGCAATACGCTTGAGCATGCTCAACATCAGGTGTACCTGTACCATCCAATTCAACTACGGAGAAACGTGTGACTCTTCAACATTGCCTTGACCATTCTGTATGCAGAAAAACCGCCCTGGCTGTCAGCCTGTCCCTGCTCTTATGCACACCTCTGTCTTTGACATCAGCAAATGCTGCCACCTCTGCTGACTCCAATGTACAAACCAGTACCTTCAGGGCCGATAGCATTGGCACTGATCATTTCAACTTCACGGTGACCAACACTGCTAACAGCATCGGCTATTACAAATTGCTTGCTTCTTCCGAAATCACGCCCAGCCCTGAGGACTTGAAACGAACCGCCAAATCCGTCCTCATGACAGCCAATCAGCCCGTCAGCCTGAACATGGCCAACCTGTACCCTTCCACGGCTTACGTGCTGTACTTTGTTGCGGCAGATAGCCAAGGCGTACTGCAAACGACTGTGCAATCCCTGCCAGTACAAACAGGCCGCGATGTCAGGCTGTGGCCTTTCAGCAGCGACAGCATCTGGAATACACCAATTGGTAGTGGTGCAGTGTATGGTGACGCCAATCTGCCGGCAGTTCCAGGTGTTACGGATGACAACAAATACTGGTCCATGTCTGCAGGTGTCGATACGGAAATCATCGTCCTGACTCCAAACGAGACGACGGTGAAGGTCGTGCAAAATACCTCCGGCTGGCAAGCTCCTATCAACCGCTGCTACAGCAGTCCCTACACGACGAGCGTACAACTGGCCGCGGTTCCCATGCCTGCCAGTTACATCATTCCCAATTCCAATAAAAACAATGGTGGCGCATTTCTGATGCAGGATGGCCGTACCCTGTTGCAAATGCAACCGGCTACACACTGCAATCCCGATGACCCAATAACAGCCCTGCTGACCTTCCCAAAAGAGGATCTGTATGGACCCGGAACAACTGGTGCGCATGGAGGATCTCGCCTGTCAACGTTAGGTGGCACGCTGCGTTTAGGGGAACTGCGCCCGAATACGCCACCACCACGTCATGCCCTGAAAATCGATGTCGACACACGCGTGGTATTCCCCAAATGCTCACGTACTGACAAAACCCTGCCAGCCTGCTTCCGCTGGCCAGCCTTAACAGCAGACAGTCAGGCTGATAAAGACACGGCTTACAGTTATGGGAAAATGGCACAAAGCAATGTCAGCAAAGACATGAGCATGGGCGCCTTGCTGGCTCTACCCAAGGATTTGCGGATTGAAGACCTTCAATTGGAAACGTCGGTGGCAAAGCAACTGGCCTGGACCCTGCAAAACTATGGCGCTTATATAGTGGACAGTTCTGGTGGATTTAATTACTTCTTTGGCGTGGAAACAGGCCCAGCCGGAAATTTCACGGACCAATTCGCAAAAGACTGGGGATTTAATTTTGACCAATACAATAAAAATGGCGCCACCGCCTGGGTACGCGACATTCAAAGAATCATTGTTAAATTAAAAGTCGTCACCAACAATGGCCCTACCAGCATTGGCGGAGGTGGAACTCCCTTGCAACCATTGGCAGTTCCTTTGTCACCACCAGCAACACAGCTGCGCTGAACTGGCAGGCTTGCAAGCAATGAAAAAGGGCCATATGGCCCTTTTTCATTAAACAGCAACAAACAAAAAATTTGAGCAAAAGCGCATCCTCTAATGTGCCTGATTGAATAATTCATGCAACTCTTCAAACCTGTCTTCGACCTCATCAGCAGACAGTCCCAAAAATGCGCAGGCAGCCTCGCTGCCTTTTTCCCATTCACACGAGAATTCCTGTCCATGGTATCGCTGGATACCATATTCAGCCAGCAGGGCCAGCGCGATCAGGCTTTTGACGGCATCCTCCGTATTTGGATCTTCCAGCACGGCATAATCATGGTGCAGCAAGATAGCCAGCGACACGGTTTCAGGCAAACCCCAGGTACGCGCCATCAAGGAACCGATCGCCGTGTGTGAAGTAGCATGACGCTGCTGTTCCACTTCCGTGAACTTGTCGTGCAGCTCCTGATTGGCCAGTTCCAGGGTCTCGGTATAGTCGGGGAAGCGTTCAAGCAGCAACGGGATGCCGATATCGCAAAACAATCCAAAGGTATGCGCCAGGTCAGCAGAGCACACACGCATGCGACGGGCCAGTTGCGTCATGGCCTGGGCACGCTTGGTGGAAAAATCCCAGAACTTGACCAGCGATATTTTTTCAACCTGTATGCTCTGCTTGGCAATAATGCCTGTCATCAATGTACCGCACTGGCTAATGCCCAACAAATTGACCGCATGATCAACTGATTTTGCTTTCAGTCGCAAGCCAAAAAATGAAGAATTGGCAAGCTTCAACAGTGAAGCCGACATGGCCACGTCATTTGAAATGATATTGGTCAGCCTGCGCGGATCGGGGTCTTCCATGGCAAGCTCTGTCTGTACGTCAGCCAGCAAACTGGGGCGTGGCGGGATACGTATCGTCTTGATGAGGGCATCAACCGATTGTTCTGTCGTCAGTTTGGGGGCTGCCTGTACGGCGGAGCTAGTCATAAGGAATACGTTAGAAAGAATTACGCGTACAGACTACATTGTAAGCGCAATTCGTTGCCGAACAGAAATTTCATCATTTTTTAAGTATCCCTCTCCATTTACATCGTATCTGCTTATTTTTGCCGTTGATCTGGATAGCAAAACACTCATTTAACGGGGATAGGCGTGCTTTGATCCACCGCTACGGCCGTCACACTGTTTTTGGGTGAGCCGTCAACCAGCTTGTCGGAATAAGTCAGGTAAACCAGGGCATTCCTTTTCTGGTCCACCATGCGTACTATGCGCAATTTCTTGAACAGGATAGATAAACTTTGGTTAAATACTTCATCCTGCTGTCTCAAGGGACCAGGGAAGCTGATGGGGCCAACCTGCCGGCAGGCAATTGATGCTTCAGCCTTATCTTCTGCCAGACCAAGGCCACCTGAGATACCACCGGTCTTGGCGCGAGACACATAGCAGGTGACGCCATTCACCTTGGGGTCATCATAAGCTTCCACCACGACCTTGTGGTCAGGGCCTATCAACTTGAATGCCGTATCAACACTGCCTATGTTTTCTGCATGAGTGGCAAAACTCAGTGAAGCAAAAAGTGCAAAGGCAGTCAAACGCAGTTGTGACAATTTCATGATCTGGTTCTTTCCTGTAAAAGTGCTCAAGCGAACACTTCTGGGATATCTGTCTTATTATTGTTTATTCAAGTGAGAGTGCGTTTTGCCATAGAAGAAATAAATGGCGATTGCCACAAACATCCAGACAAAGAACACATGGTAAGTGGTGGCCGACAAGTCCTTCAGGATATACAAGCAAGCCAGAATGCTCAAGCCCGGGATCACATAAGGACCAAACGGCACGCGGAAACCGCCCGCCCCTTCACCCAGTTTTTGCCTGCGTATGACAGGAACAGCAACAGATACCACCATGAAGGCAACCAGGGTCCCCATACTGACCATATCCCACAGGAAAGTCGAATCAACCAGACCGGCAACGATGCCAACCAGCAAACAGACGATGATGGTATTGCTGACCGGTGTACGGGTGCGCGCATGCACACGCTGGAAGGATGCCGGAATCAGGCCATCCCTGCTGATCGCGAACAGGATGCGGCTCTGTCCGTAAATCGTGACCAGGGTAACGCTGAAGACAGAAATGACAGCGCCCGCCGACAGGATCAATGCAGGCCAGGCCTTGCCGGTGACATTCTGCAAAATCACGGCCAAGCCAGCCTCTTGCCCTTCAAACATCTTCGCCGGTTGGGCACCAACGGCAGCAACTGCCACCAGCAGGTAAAACACCGTCACAACAACCAAAGCCACCATGATGCCCAGCGGTACATTGCGCTTGGGGTCTTTGACTTCTGCGCCTGCTGTTGCCACAGTATCAAGGCCGATGAATGAAAAGAATACCGTGCCGGCCGCCGCCGTGACACCGGCCATGCCAGCCAGGCCCTTGCTGTTGTCTGTGTTGAAGAATGGGGTAAAGTGATCAGCATTAAAACCTGAAAAGGCGACAACGGCAAAGAATGTCAATATGACCAGCTTGATCATGACCATGATTGCATTCACCGTCGCCGATTCCTTGGCGCCACGCAATAGCAGCACACAGCAAATCGCGACCAGTACCATGGGTGGCAGGTTGAATTGACTGGCATGGAACTCTACGCCATTGGCGCCGGCAACGATCATCGGCGAACGCAACATTTCCGGTATTTGCCAGCCGACGGCATTGCTCAGGAAATTATTCAGGTAAGCCGACCAGCCTATCGCCGTGGCACTGGCTGCCAGCCCATATTCCAGTAACAGACATGCTGCCACGATGAAAGCGCCGAACTCACCAACGGTCGCATAGGCATAAGAGTAGGAAGAACCCGATGCCGGTATCCGTGACGCCAGTTCAGAATAGCAAAGTGCTGTCAGACCTGCGGTAACCGCAGCGATGACAAAAGACAGAATCACTGAAGGCCCGGCTTTGGGAACTGCCTCAACCATGGTAAAGAAAATCCCTGTACCTATGGTGGAACCGACACCTATCATGATCAGGGCAAACAGGCCCAGGGAACGATGCAAGCTGTGCCCCTGATCATCGCTTACCTGTTCGCTGTTGTCGATGGGCTTGGTACGTGTCAGTTGCTGAGCCAGGCTGGTTTGTCTCAAGATAATTCCTTTTTTATATCTGTTCACAGGGGTGCGCTGTTTACTGGCAGCAATTGATCAAAACTGCCAAGCACAAACCGGGCCATTATGTGACCACTGCATGACAGACACGCCCCAAAAATCGCCATGATAGCTGCAAATTTGCCCGTCTTGATGTCAGAAAATATATTTTTAGCGACTTTCAATCGTGGATTTGAGCAGCGGCAGAACGATGTTACAATGCCGCCCCATGTATGCCCGAAGAATTTCCCTGTCGTGTTTTCGCCACCTGGTGCGAGCAGTACTGCTGATGTATGTGCTGACTCTTGGCGTAGCCATGGCCTCTTCGATGGTGAAATCAAGGGACCAGGGCATGAACCTGATCTGTACCAGTACAGGCTATAAATTCGTCAAAATTAGCAATGACGACAATCAGCCTGTTCAGACTAACCAAAAAGCCCAGAGTGAGGGCAAGCATGTCACCCATTTACTGGACTGTTCGCTCTGCCTGGGTATTGCCCTGCCGGCAGATTTCCCCCAGACCAGCGCCTGTGAAGCACCCCATGTATTGTCTTACGCCACCCGCTCTATTCCAGCGGCACGCCTGGCGTCGCTAGTCTCAGCCCCCTTACCTGCACGTGGACCACCTGCCATCTGAAATAACGGAATAGCTCTTGCTGTCGTGCTGCCCACAGGCATGACGACAGCCTGCTTTGCACACCTTTTCAGAAAAATATATGTCCTACTCTTCAAGCAATGCACGCCTGCGCGTGCTATCGGCTGCACTGGCTGCCGCTTTTCCCTTGATTCCCGCATCTGTCATGGCGGAATCCCTTGCCACTACAGGCAGCGAACAAAGCGCTCAGGCCGAGCGTGTCATCATCAATGGTGACCGTCCTTCTTCCCTGCCCAAAGAAATACCTACCACCATAGAAGGCATCAATGCCAAAGCGATGGAACAGACCATCAATGCAATCGATGCAGAAGATGCCTTGAAATACCTGCCCAGCCTGCTGGTACGCAAACGTTATGTCGGCGATTACAATCATGCGGTACTGGCCACCCGTGCATCGGGCACCGGCAATAGCGCCCGCTCGCTTGTGTATGCCGATGGCATATTACTGTCCAACCTGCTTGGCAACGGCGCAACCTACACACCGCGCTGGGGGCTGGTGACACCGGAAGAAATTGAGCGTGTTGATGTATTGTACGGTCCGTTTTCCGCCGCTTACCCAGGTAATTCTGCTGGTGCGGTAGTCGACTATGTCACACGCATGCCCAAACAGTTTGAAGCCCATGCAAAGCTGCTCGGTTTCAGTGAAAATTTCCAGCAATACGGCACGGACAAAACCTATAGCGGCAAGCAACTGAGCGCCAGCCTTGGTAACAGACAGGGCAATTTGTCCTGGTGGCTGAACCTGAACCAGCTCGACAGCGATGGTCACCCTATCGTGTTTGCCAGCAAGCTGCTGTCTGCCGGCATCAGCAGCACAGCGGGCACCGCTGTCACCGGCGCCATCGCAGACAAAAATCCGCAGGGTCAGGATTGGTGGATACTTGGCGCAACGGGTCAGTACCATACCACGCAAGACCATGCCAAGATCAAACTGGCCTATGACTTCAGTCCGACGTTGCGTGCCAGCTATACCCTGGGCTACTGGCGCAACAACATGAATAGCAGCGTAGAAAGTTATCTGCGTGATGCAACCGGCAATCCCGTCTACAGTGGTGACATCAATATTGCCGGTAAAAAATTTACGCTCGCCCCTACTGATATGGCCAACAGCAAAAACCAGCTGGAACATATCACCCATGGCCTGAACCTCAAGAGCAATACCAGAGGCATATTTGATTGGGAAATTGCCGCCAGCCTGTATGACTACAGCAAGGATATGGCGCGCGCACCGATCGTCGCCATTCCTCTGGCAGATACCGGCGGCGTTGGCCGGACTACCGATGGCGCAGGCACAGGCTGGAATACCCTGGCGCTCAAAGGTATCTGGCGCCCTGACAACCAGCATACTGCGGAATTTGGCTACCAGCGCGAAGCTTACCGGCTGCGCACCCTGGTATCGGATACGAATAACTGGATCAGCGATGACGCCTTCAGGCCTTTTTCTGCCTTCAAGGGCAATACACAATTACAAAGCCTGTATGCGCAAGACGCCTGGCGTATCAATGCACAATGGAAAACCATCATTGGCGGCCGTGTCGAACAATGGAAGGCCAGCGATGGCGCCATTTCAAGCACAGTACCAACCAGCACACTCGCCAATCCGGCCAGCGCTTGCCAGTCAGCCAGCTACGCCATCAACAAGGTGGACAACTGCTATGTGACAAAAAACCTCAACAGTCGCCAGGAAACATCTTTTTCACCCAAGGCCGCCATCGCTTACCAGGCCAACGAAGACTGGACCTATAAGGCATCCGTTGGACGTGCAGTACGCATGCCTACCGTTGCAGAACTGTATCAGGGCACAATCTCCA
Source organism: Undibacterium paludis (assembly GCF_022568815.1). Taxonomy (GTDB): domain Bacteria; phylum Pseudomonadota; class Gammaproteobacteria; order Burkholderiales; family Burkholderiaceae_D; genus Undibacterium. The sequence continues at coordinate 275,964 of NZ_JAKZHX010000004.1, forward strand.
ATGATCAGGTCGTCAATAATGACCCCAACCTGAAGCCGGAAAAGTCCTGGACAACGGAATGGACGGCAGAGCGTGTACTCAATGAAGGCAAAGGTTTTCTGCGCGCTACCTTATTCCACGAGAGAACCCGGGACGCTTTGTACTCACAAATAAACACGCTGGTGACACCGAACGTAACGAATATCCAGAACGTCGATGAAATCCATACGACCGGACTGGAACTGGCTTACCAGGCCAGTGATGTATTTACACGCGGTGTCGACGTACTTGCCAGCCTGACCTATGCCGATTCCAGGATTACCAGGAACGACAAGTTCCCGGCCAGCGTAGGCAAATGGCAACCCAGGGTACCGGCATGGCGCGGCAATCTTGTCATCAGCTACAAGCCGAATGAAAAACTCAGCACCAGCCTGGGCTTGCGTTACAGCGGCAGGCAATATGGTTCACTCGATAATAGCGACAGCAATGCCTTCACCTACCAGGGTTTTTCAAGCTTTGTGGTAGCTGATGTCCGGGTCCGTTATCAACTGGCCAGGCAGTGGGTTGCGTCGATAGGCATAGATAACCTGAACAATAAAAAATACTGGGCTTTCCACCCTTACACACAGCGTAGCGTGGTTGGTGAACTGAAGTTCGATTTTTAATCGTTCAGGCTTGATTGCGGGCTGGGGCATGTAGTCCTAAAAATCTTCAGGACTGGAAATGCGTTTTCGCATAGGTTTCGCGTTCCAGTTCCTGCATTTCCACACAGAGCTGCACATCCAGGTCTGCCGGCCAGTTGCCGGCATTCTGTATGGTCGCCAGTACGGCCTCTGCCAGTTGACGCTTCACCTCGGTTGAGCGGCCCGTCAGGATCACCAGTTTCGCATGCACAAATGCGCGGGCATCTGGCGCAATGCCGACCGCAAAATCATCAAATCGCAAAGCCCTGCTTTTGATGTCAGCTTCCTGGAAATGACCAGATTCAGCCAGTGTCTTATTAATTGCGAGCAGCAGGTCCTTGGCGACAAGGGGTAAATTGCCCGTGTATTCCAGTGTCAGGTGTGGCATAGATCTTCATCCATGATTTTTTGAGATGAGTCCAGTATGCCATGCAAACAGAACAATACCAGACACAGTACAGTACTTTTTCCAGCCTGACTGTTATTGCATGCTCACTTTTGCTCTGGCGTCGGGCATTCATGCGCAACAGGTCTGACCCAGGCCGGCACTGGTCCGCTCATCAGAAATTCCGGTGCATCAGGATTGTTGCTCGTCGTATCGTTTGGCATACAGGTAAAACGAGCCAGTATTTTGCCATCCACCACACGGCGCAAGGTATAGGCGATAACGCTACTGCCATGAACCGTGCTTTGTCGATAAGCCACGCTGGAGCCGTCACCAACAAAGCGCCAGGCCCAGACCGGCGGCACTTCATCAAAACGCCGGATGATTTTTCCATTGCGAAGTATCAGCAATGCCGTCGGGATGGGGTAGGAGGTGCAACAGTTTTTTGTCAAAGCCAGCCAGCCTGCCGATTTATGGTCGGCAGATAAAGCCGCACTTTGAAAGCCGACCTGGTCTTCCTCTGTCACCGGTGCACTGCTACTGCCTTTTGAATCACGTATCGTCAATACCTGCTGGTCCGCACTGATGGATACCGTTTGATAGCGCATTTCCATTGCCGAAACAGGGATAGTGATGAACATCAGCGGCAAACTCAATGCACAAGCAATCTGGACGAGATGATGTGCTGGCAAATTCAAAGGCATGATTTCTCTGTCATCGTAGCAAGCGACAAGTCAGGTAAAACACATGATATGCTTTGTCGCTCCAGGCATGCCGCTATTTGACGGCCTTGGCTGCACTGCTGGCTTCAGCTTTTTTCAATTCTTCATCGGCATTACAGCCGCCCACATTTTCACTATCAAAAACCCGGGGCTCCCACTTGCTGTCCATGATTGATACCTTGGTCGCCGTCAGGTAATAACGGGTACAAGGCTGCACATCAAGCAGCATGATTTTTTGTGCCGGGACATGCGATGTCGAGTGTTTTAGTTGCAACAGGACCTGATGCTTGCCCGGGGTCACTTGTACCGGCCCACTCAGGTACGCCTGCTGATCAACTGCAACTATATGAACAGGATATTCATGCATGGGCAAAGGACGATCAGGATTGCCATTCAGGTATGACAGTGGTGCCATCTGACAAGCCCCCAGTACCAGGCTCCCCATGGAAAGCAGCATCGTTTTCAAAACAGCTTTCATATTGACTCCCATGATCATTAAAATTGTATTTCCTAACTTTTGCGGCTTCAATATACTGCCTCAATTGATTTAATTGTACATCTTGCATTTTGCAATACCGGTTTGATGGTGTGTATCATTTTGTACCGCGCCAAACAGTGTACCTGGTCGCCAATTGCAGGTTTCTCATGCATAATCAAAATCCATCCATTCAGGAGTCCGCATGAGCGTCACGATGATCATTTTTTTCAAGGCCTTGATCGTGGTACCGATCACCTTGTTACCTATCTTAAATCCCATCGCGATCGCCCCGATTTTTCTTTCCATGACGGGGCCGATAGAACCACCGCTGGCCAACCGGCTGGCCAAACGTATTGCCCTGAACTGCTTTTTCCTGCTGCTGGGTGCGATATTCGTCGGCTCTTATGTCCTTGATTTTTTTGGTATTTCCCTGCCTATCGTAAGGGTTGCCGGTGGTATCGTGGTTGCCATGGCTGGCTGGAAACTGCTCAATGACCAGGGCCAGGACAACTTGCGCACTTCGGTCGCAGCTTCCCATGGGGGCAGCTGGACACGTGAAGAATTGCGTCGGCGCAGTTTTTACCCCTTCAGCTTCCCGCTGACCGTGGGTCCGGGCACGATAGCTGCATCTATTACGCTGGGTACACAGATGCCGCATAAACCGGTGGACTGGATCATCACTGGCATCGCCTCCCTGTTGGGTGCCTTGCTGACCAGCCTGGTCATTTACCTCTGCTATCGCTTTGCCCGCAATATGGAAAGAGTACTCGGCGACGTCGGCGCCATCGTCTTGCTGCGCCTGTCCGCCTTTATTCTGTTATGCATAGGCATAGAAATCGGCTGGGCCGGCATATCTGACCTGCTCGGTGATCTGAAGCTACATTGATAGAGGTTTCATGCAGAGACAGTCTGTGGGTGGCAGGCACACGCTTCACCATGTGCTGCCGCCACCAGTTCATGCAGGATGCCACATTCCTGCCCGTGATGCGCATCATCACAACGTGCTCTTAGTTGCGTCAGCTGTTTTTCCAAAGCCCGCATGCTTTTCAGGCGTGCCTTGACCCGGCTGATTTGCTGGTCTATCAGTAAATTGATGTCGCCACAGTCTTCGGATGGGCTGGCGATGAATGATGTCAAACGCCGGACATCGGCCAGGGAAATATCAAGCGCCCGGCAATGTCTTATAAAGGACAGTCTCTCCAGATGGGCCGGCGTATAACTGCGGTAACCATTGTCCTGCCGTTCCGGCTCAGACAGCAAACCTTGTTTTTCATAATAGCGTATTGTTTCTATATCAACACCGGTGGCGCTGGCCAGTTCACTGATGCGCATATATCACTCCTGACAAGGACCTGAATCCTGAATTAAAAGACAAGGGGAAACAAGCTCGAAAAATCCACTTGACCCTGTAGCGACTCCACAGTTTACACTGACTTTAACTTATCCATGAGAGATGTCTATGTCAGACAAAATTACCTGCTGCAGCACGCACAATCACAAGAGTGATGATACGCATGATCACCATCATGGACATGGACACGCCCATGGAGCTCATGTCCACAAGCATGAACATCATCACGCTCCTGCCGTCGCCGTACCTGTACTGCCGGCACACGCCGACAAACTCAGGCTGAAAATCGAGCAAATGGATTGCCCGACTGAAGAAGCACTCATACGCAAAGCCATCTCGACACAAGCTGGCGTCCTGGCGCTGGAGTTTGACTTGCTCAACCGCGTGCTGACGGTACACCACAAGGAGGCTGAGGTTACTGAAATCCATCGCCGACTGGCAGCAACAGGCATGGCTGGCACGGTCATGGACGATGCCAGGTCCATTGAGCCAAAGGCGCTCACGCACGCCACATCCGTCTGGCAACGATACTGGCGTGTAGCTCTTGGCGGCGTTGCCGCCGTCGCAGCCGAACTGCTGGCATGGTATAGCGGCGACGAGAATTCCATGGCTATCGCCATCCTGGCCCTGGTCGCGATCAGCAGCAGTGGCATCCCCACTCTAAAAAAAGGCTGGATAGCCTTGCGTCACCTCACCCTCAATATCCACCTGCTGATGACTGCCGCAGTCATCGGTGCCACAGCCATAGGCCAATGGCCGGAAGCCGCCATGGTGATCTGGCTGTTCGCGATTGCAGAGCTGATAGAAGCTGCCAGCCTGTCACGTGCCCGCGATGTCATTAATGGCCTGCGTTCGCAGGCACCGGAAACCACCTTGTTGCAACAAACCGGCGGTAGCTGGCAAATGGTGGAAACCCATACCGTAGAGCCTGGGCAGATCATACAGATACGTCCTGGCGACAGAATTGCGCTCGACGGCCAGATAGAAGCCGGTACGTCCAGCATCAATGAAGCCGCCATCACCGGTGAAAGCATGCCTGTGGAAAAAACCACAGGCGACCAGGTATATGCCGGCAGCCTGAACCAGAGCGGGCTGATACAGGTCAAGGTGACCGCAGGCCAGGCATCAACCATGCTGGCACGGATCGCCCAGTCCGTGCAAGAAGCACAAGGTCAACGCGCACCTACCCAGCGTTTTGTCGATCAGTTTTCGGCCATCTACACACCAGTGGTGTTCATCATCGCTCTGTTGGTGGCAGTCTTGCCACCGATCTTGTTGCATCAGGACTGGCATGACAGCCTGTACCGCGCGCTGGTTCTGCTGGTCATCGCCTGCCCCTGCGCCCTGGTGATCTCAACACCTGTCACCGTCGTCAGCGGCCTGGCACTGGCGGCCAGACGCGGCATCGTCATCAAGGGTGGCGTATACCTGGAACAGGCCAGGCATTTAAAAATCATCGCCTTTGACAAAACCGGCACGCTGACTGAAGGCAAGCCACAATTGACCGATATCATCAGCCTGACCGGCCAGAGCAAGGAAGAACTGCTGAGCATCGCAGCCAGCCTTGATGCCCATTCCAGTCACCCGCTGGCCATCGCTCTGGTACAGGCTTGCAAAACACCGCAGGTCACAGCAAGCGATGTCCAACTCTATGAAGAAGGTCGTGGCCGGGGCATCAGCGGACGCCTGGGTACCACTTTATACCAGCTTGGCAACCAGGCGATGTGGGAAAATCTGCAGACACAGTCAGAAAAGCAAGGGCTCGTGGAAGCATTGGGAATCAACCTGGCAAGTCTGGAAGCACAGGCCAGGACCGTGCTATTCCTGTGCCAGGATGGACGCTTGCTGGGCCTATTAGCCCTGGCAGACAAGTTGCGCGAGCACAGCAGCACCGCCATGGCACAATTGCACGTACTTGGCATCAAGACGGTCATGCTGACCGGAGACAATGCACAGACCGCAGCGACCATCGCCAGCCAGGCTGGCATCCGTGAATTCCGCAGCCAGTTGCTGCCGACAGAAAAGCTGGAAGCGATACGGCAGTACAGCACCGAAGGTCTGACCGGCATGTGCGGTGACGGCATCAATGATGCACCGGCCCTGGCCCGCGCCGATATCGGCTTTGCCATGGCTGCTGGCAGCGATACAGCTCTGGAGACCGCCGATGTCGCCTTCATGCAGGACGATTTGCGCAAACTGCCGGAAATGATAGGTATTTCACGTCGCACTTCACAGGTTCTGCTGCAAAACATCAGCTTTGCCCTGTTGGTCAAGTTTGTATTTTTTGGTCTGGCCCTGACTGGTCATGCCAGCTTGTGGATGGCTGTATTTGCCGATGCCGGCACCAGTGTGCTGGTAGTCTTGAATGGTTTGCGCCTGCTGCAAAGTAAAACCACCGGCGTATAGCCGGTGGTTCTTGAAGATACTGCAGTACCAGATCAAGCTGGCAAACTGACTTATTCAGCGTTAGAGATGGCTTCGTTGAGCATCAGTGCATGTTCAACCAGTTCTGTTTCATCACCAATACGGCTATTCCAGGCGCGCACAAAATAATTTTTTTCTGCTATCGTTGGCGCCACGTACCAGATCACCATCAGAGTACCCTTATGATCATGTATCTTGGCCAGTTTGGTAATGCATTCAGTATTGCCATCGACGTCAGCCAGACCCATTGCATAGCCATACACCCGACTCAGGCGCTCAATGCGGTCTGGTTCGGTTTCACTATTGGTGGCAGAAATTTTCGGGTGGTCCAGATACATGGTGCGGTCTCCGTGTCTGATGGTGGCACTTCATTCTAACGTAAGGCCCAGCCTGTCGCCATCGGCATTTGCCGACATGACACAAGGACAGGTAAAAACTCATGGTCTGTTGCGTTTTTCCCATTTGCATTCTTGCTTGGCAAGAACTTTACCATCGGGATCTACGGTTTCAAGATACACATCAAAACCCCATAAACGGGCAACATGCTTGAGCATCTCACCCGTCTGCACATTGAGGGGTCTGCGTAAATACTGAGAATGACGCAGAGTCAGCGCCCTGTCCCCTTGCATGTCCACAGACCAGACTTGGATATTGGGCTCACGATTGCCAAGATTATATTGCCCCGCCAGTTTTTCACGCAGATAGCGATAGCCATGCTCATCATGAATGGCTGAAATCAGCAATTTGTCCTTGCTGTCATCATCCAGTATGGAAAAGAAATGAAAATCACGCATCAGTTTCGGTGAAAGATATTGGGCAATGAAACTTTCATCCTTGAAATTGCGCATGGCAAATTGCAAGGTCTTTTGCCAGTCAGAACCGGCAAAGTCAGGGAACCATTCACGGTCTTCCTCAGTAGGATTTTCGCATATACGGCGTATGTCGCGCATCATGGCAAAACCCAGTGCATAAGGATTGATACCATTAAAATAGCGGCTGCCTACCGGTGGCTGATAAACCACATTAGTGTGGCTTTGCAAAAATTCCATCATGAAACCTTCGCCCACCACACCTTCTTCGTACAACTGGTGCAGTATGGTGTAATGCCAGAAAGTCGCCCAGCCTTCATTCATCACCTGGGTCTGACGCTGAGGATAAAAATACTGCGATATCTTGCGTATGATACGCACGACTTCGCGTTGCCAGGGTTCAAGCAAGGGTGAATATTTTTCAATGAAGTACAGCAGATTCTCTTGCGGCTCGGGCGGAAAGCGTTGCTTGACCTGACTTTCCGGTGCCTCAACACGCCTGGGTAACGTGCGCCACAAATCATTAACCTGGGACTGAATATACTTTTCCCTGTCTTCCTGGCGTTCACGTTCTTCGGCCAGTGAAATCCTGGCTGGCCGTTTGTACCTGTCCACGCCATAATTCTGCAGAGCATGGCAAGAATCAATAATCAACTCTACTGCTTCCATGCCATAACGCTGTTCGCAGTCTGCCAGGTAATTCTTGGCAAACAACATGTAGTCGATAATCGCCTCGGCATCTGTCCAGGTACGGAACAGGTAATTACCCTTGAAAAAAGAATTATGACCATACGCAGCATGAGCAATCACCAAGGCCTGCATGGTCAGGCTGTTTTCTTCCATCAGGTAACAAATACAGGGATTGGAATTGATCACAATTTCATAGGCCAAACCCATTTGCCCGCGCTTGTAGCTTTTTTCCGTCGACAGGAAGTGTTTACCGAAAGACCAGTGGTTATACGACACTGGCATGCCGACTGAGGCATAGGCATCCATCATCTGCTCGGCAGTAATGATTTCCAGCTGGTTAGGGTAGGTATCAAGGCCGAATTGCTCGGCAACCCGGCGTATCTCGTCATGAGCTTGTTCGATTAAATCGAAAGTCCATTCTGATTGCTCGGGCAAGGCATTCGGATGTTTTTTTCTGGGGCTGACATGGTCGGTTTCCATGGAGGACCTCATTTTGGCTGCTTCTTGAACAGTTCCCTAAAAACCGGGTAAATATCGGCCGGTGTTTCTATTTTTTGCATCGCAAAATGGGCGTGATGCGCAGCAACCTTTTCATATTCCAGCCACAGGTTTTGCGGCTGACCATCCGTGATCTCGACATAGGCATAATACTGCACCATGGGCATGATGGTCGTACTCAGGAGCTGCTTGCAGGTAGCGGAATCATTGTCCCAGTTGTCTCCATCCGACGCCTGGGCTACATAAACATTCCAGTCGCTGGCGGAGTAGCGTTCACGTATCACTTGCGACAGCAGATTCAATGCAGAAGACACGATGGTGCCACCAGACTCACGTGAATGGAAAAAAGCGTCCTCATCGACTTCCAGTGCCGTGGTATGGTGACGAATGAAGACCACATCAATTTTCTCATAGGCACGTGTCAGGAACAGATACAGCAAGATGAAAAACCGCTTTGCAGTATCCTTTTTCTGCTCATCCATGGAACCCGATACATCCAGCAGGCAAAACATCACGCACTGACTGGCCGGTTTGGGAATTTTGACGCGATTGCTATACCGTAAATCAAAGGGGTCCAGAAATGGGATGGCAAGCAAGCGCGTACGCAAATGATGGATTTCATGCTTGAGCGTCAGCACCCTGTTATCAGTCGGTCCCGCTCCCGATTCCAGCAAAGCCGTCATTTCAGCTTCAGCTTCTTTCAAGCGACGTGCCGATTTGCCACCGACGGCAATGCGCCGTCCCATGGCGCCACGCAGAGAACGCAGCACATGCAGGCTGGATGCCGTACCTGAGGTCTTGTAACCGGCACGCTGACTCTTGAAGTCCGTGGTCGAGGTCAATTGCGTCTTGACCATATTCGGCAATTCCAGGTCTTCAAAGAAGTAGTTCATGAACTCTTCGCGACTCAGCTGGAAGACAAAATCATCTTCCGTACTTTCATCGCTGTTACCGGCCTGCCCTTTGCCACCACCGCCACCGCCGCCCTTGGGCCTGGCAACCTGGTCGCCACGCTGGTATTGTTCATTGCCTGGCTGCACCCCCTCCCAGACACCACCCTGGGCATGGCCAAAAGTGGGCTCGTTTACATCCTTGACGGGAATCGATACCTTTTCACCGCTTTCTATATCGGTGATGGAGCGGCCTTTGACAGCACGCGCAACCGCATCCTTGATCTGCCCTTTATAACGACGCAAGAAGCGTTCACGATTTGGTGCAGACTTGTTTTTCCCCTGGACACGCCGGTCAATCAGATGAACCAAAATGCTCTCCCGTTTGTCCTGAAAACTTTCACTCTGTTGCTGCTGTTTTCCTGCGATTACTGCAGCGCAGCTTACGAAGATTTTCTTACCCGCAGATACCATTCACATAGCAAGCGAACCTGTTTTGCCGTGTAACCTTTGGCAACCATGCGTTCAACAAATTCCTGGTGCTTGTTGGAATCGTCGACACTGGCCTTGGCATTGAAAGAAATGACAGGCAAGAGTTCTTCGGTATTTGAGAACATTTTTTTCTCTATGACCGTACGCAATTTTTCGTAACTGGTCCAGGTAGGATTTTTGCCAGCATTCTGTGCCCGCGCCCGCAAGACGAAATTGACGATCTCGTTGCGGAAGTCCTTGGGATTCGATATGCCGGCCGGCTTCTCGATTTTTTCCAGTTCATTGTTCAAGGCGTCGCGGTCAAAACTTTCGCCGGTATCCGGATCGCGGAATTCCTGGTCCTGTATCCAGAAGTCGGCAAAGGTCACATAACGATCAAAAATATTCTGGCCATATTCAGAATAGCTTTCCAGATATGCGGTCTGGATTTCCTTGCCGATGAATTCTGCATAGCGCTGTGCCAGGTATTCTTTGACATAGGATACATATTTCTGTTCGGTCTCTGGTGCAAACTGTTCGCGTTCTATCTGCTGCTCAAGCACATACAAAAGATGCACAGGGTTGGCTGCCACCTCGGTATTATCGAAGTTGAACACCTTGGACAGAATCTTGAAAGCAAAGCGCGTGGACAGGCCATTCATGCCTTCGTCAACACCAGCATAATCAGCATATTCCTGACGCGACTTGGCTTTGGGATCAGTGTCCTTGAGGTTCTCACCATCATAGACTTGCATCTTGCTGAAGATGCTGGAATTTTCCGGTTCTTTCAGACGCGATAAAACAGCAAATTGCGCCATCATTTTCAAGGTACCAGGTGCGCAAGGTGCTGCAGCCAGAGATGATGTTCGTACCAGCTTGTCATAGATTTTTATTTCATCACTGACACGCAGGCAATACGGTACTTTGACAATATAAATACGATCAAGAAAAGCTTCATTGTTTTTATTGTTCTTGAAGGCCTTCCATTCAGATTCATTCGAGTGGGCCAGCACGATACCTTCAAATGGTATGGCGCCAAAACCTTCTGTACCCTTGAAATTCCCCTCCTGGGTTGCAGTCAGCAAAGGATGCAGGACCTTGATCGGGGCCTTGAACATTTCCACAAATTCCATCAAACCCTGATTGGCCAGGCACAGGCCGCCGGAATAGCTGTAAGCATCAGGATCGTCCTGAGCATATTCTTCAAGCTTGCGAATATCAACCTTACCGACCAGGGAAGAAATGTCCTGGTTGTTTTCATCACCAGGTTCGGTTTTGGAGACGGCAATCTGCTTCAAGACCGATGGATAACGACGTACCACACGGAACTGGTTGATGTCACCATTGAATTCATGCAGACGTTTGACAGCCCAGGGGCTGGGTATGTTTCTCAGGTAACGGCGTGGTATACCAAAATCTTCTTCAAGCAAGACACCATCTTCTTCTTCGCTGAACAACCCCAGAGGGCATTCATTGACGGGGGAACCCTTGATGCAATAAAAAGGGATTTTTTCCATCAGGGCTTTAAGACGTTCTGCGATGGATGATTTACCACCGCCGACAGGCCCCAGCAGGTACAGGATTTGTTTGCGCTCTTCCAGTCCCTGTGCTGCATGACGGAAATAAGCAACCACCTGTTCTATCACTTCTTCCATGCCATAAAATTCACGGAAAGCCGGATAGATCTTGATCACCTTGTTGGAAAATATGCGGGACAGGCGTGAATCATGTCGCGTATCCACCAGCTCAGGGTCACCGATGGCAGCGAGCATACGTTCAGAAGCACTGGCATAAACCAGCCTGTCTTTTTTACAGAGTTCGAGGTACTCCTGCATGGAATACTCTTCTTCACGTGTACGTTCATACCGCGCGGTGTAGTTGTCAAAGATATTCATCCCGACCTCCTTGGATAAGCAGTCAACTTGCAAATACCGAACCGGTCTGGTGGCCACTAATTGCATTGCCGCCAGCACACTACAACTTTAGTGTAGTTGAAATTATCAAAACGTGCAGCGCAAATTGTTACTCTGTGCAAAATGTTGGGCTTATGCAAAACTCTGTAACATTTTCGCCGCTACCTGTTGCCTATCCCAACGCATGCGTGCTCTTCATCGTTGACAGCAACGCCGTGTATTTGCAGCACTTGTCACAATGCTGGTAAATCTTTTACGCAGATGCACAAATTTCTGCGTATGCAGATTACTTTTGTACAGAAGCGCAAAAGGCAAAGAAGAATGTATTTATTCAGGCGAGCTTGAACTGGAAAGCAGGAGCCTGCTCCCTGGCAGGCATTTCAGCAAGTAATAATTCCATCGCCGAGACCTCGAGCGGTCTGTAATAATAGTAACCCTGGAAGTAATCGCAGCCTATCTCTTTGAGGAAGGATTCCTGCTCCACATTCTCCACACCTTCGGCAACGGTGCGACAAGAGAGGATATTGGCTAGTGAAATGATCGCCTTGATGATCATCTCACTCTTCTGGTTGTGGCCGATCTGTGCGACAAACGAGCGGTCTATTTTGACGCTTTGGGCAGGAAAATGACTGAGTTTGGACAAGGATGAATAGCCAGTACCAAAATCGTCGATGGCGATATTAAAACCACGCGTCTTGAGTTCACCAAGATGATGTATGGTCAGCGCTTCATTGGCAATAAGCCCGGTCTCGGTGATTTCAAATTCTATATATGACGGGGCAATATCATAACGATGACAACTGCTGTCGATCAAATGTAACAAGTCATTACGGGCTATGTCAGTAGCCGACAGATTCAGCGCGATGACCGGGCAATCACCGTAGCGATCCAGCCACTGCCTGATCTGGTAAGAGACCTGGTTCATGACAAAATTGCTGATCAGTCGTATCAAACCCGCGCGTTCCGCAATTGGAATAAATTCTGCCGGCGTCACATTACCCAGATTGGGGGACTCCCAGCGCAACAGTGCTTCGAGGCTGGCGATATTGCCGTCACGATCCACCTTGGGCTGATAGACCATGCGGAACTCATTTTGCTTCAAGCCATTGACGATACCAACTTCGATTTCCACACTGCGGCGTATTTGTTGGGCATCGTCCTCATCAAACAGGGTCACGCTCTGGTCGCTGGAGCGGCGTGCCGTATCGAGTGCAACTTCACTGCGCCGTATCAAGTCATCTGGTTCAGTGTCCTCTGGTCTGACCAGGGCAATGCCAGCAGAAAACTGCACCAGCAGGTTCTCGCCATTGACTTCAAGTTCACGCGGTAAGGTATTCCTGACGCGCTCAACGAGTTTGATGATTTCGCCCGGGGTACGTGACTGCTCAACCACAAACGAAAATACGATGCTGCGCAAACGTGCGCAAAAACAGTTTTTTGGCAAGACCCGCGACAATTCCTCAGCAAAGCGACGTAACAGGATGTCGCCAGTATGTGCGCCGAACTGCTGGTTTGCATGCCGTATGCTGTTGAGTCGAAATGACACCAGGGCGGTTACCTTGTTTTCGTCAATATTGCTCAATATCTCTTGCAGATGACTGCGCAACATGTCGCGATTGGGCAAGTTGGTCAAGGCATCATGACGGCTCAGGTAATCTTCTCGCTCCAGGCTCAGTTGCAGTGCATGATGCATGGAATGCAGACCTGATACATCACGCAGGGCAACGATGTAATGATCGGTCGATGTCTGTGAAATATTCTCGAGCGCGACCAGCTTGCCGTCACGGGTGCGGTAGGCAGACATGCGCATGTTTTCTGATTCGTCGCTGTTCGGGCTTTTCAGACGCACGCTATTGTCCAGCGACAACCAGGCAAACAGGGCCAGATCCTCTTCGTCACCAGAAGCATTGCGCCCCAACAAGCTGTTGGCCTGCTGATTGGCCTGCAAAATCTGGCCACTTGCATCTGTCAATAACAGGGCCGTGCCGGCATTCTGGAATACCTCTTCATATTGCGCATGACTGACTACCAGTTCAGCGCTGGCCTGGCGATAGCGCAAAGCTGACAAATCCAGTTCATGCAAAACCCTGAATACAGCGAGCGGCACACAGGTGTTGAAAAACAGGAATAGCAAGGACTGCACATAAGTATTGCTGGCTGGCAGGGTGACATCAAAGCCAGGCACGGTCAACAAGGGGCGATTCAACAAGAGCAGAAGAAACGGCAGGATATTGAACACCATCAGGCCGATCGCCAGCCGTGTACCAAAAAACAGCCGCGCAATAATGGGGGTTGTATAGATGAAGATATAGCCGAATTTGGCAATATCGTATTGATTGATCAGGCAAACGATGGCAAACGACGACGCGTATACCGTGCCAATAAGAATGGCTGCGCCAGCACGCAAATGACGGGATGAATAGTACAAACCCAGCGACAGCACAAGATAGAAAAAGCCAACTACCCACAACACCTGATAAGCACCAACTGCGAATGCATTCACCGAACTATGAATCGCCACAGCCGCTTCCAGCAAAAAGCCAGACATCAAAATGATACGTAGTGCACTTAATTTCCATGCAGCGTGCTCGGCGGGCGTTAGTGCACTTTCATTAAGAAAAAGCCAGCGAAACATGTCATGTAATCAAAATAAGTAGCTAATAAGCAATTACGATGAAAAAGAATGAAACGCGTCTGCAATGACTGCAAATCATTGCGCGACATTACTCCAAAGCAAACTATTGCCCACACCACGAGTCGTATTTTCGCCAGCAAAATTAACTCACAGCAAGAAATGAAGTAACGCGTCTCATTTCCATTCCAGATCAACAGATTTTAAAAAATCTGTAAATAAATGTTTCCAAAAGGATTATGCATTCTCTCATAGATTTAAATAATTTCCTCACTTCTTGTCACAATTAGCGCCATTAAAAATGAAAACTAATTTTCATTTGGTCAAACAGAGAGATGATTGTGTTTCATATTGTCGGAATTGCCTGAATTGCAAGCATCAATCTGACTACATGAATGAACCTGTCAACTTGACGGGGTATCAAGATGTCCGATTGAGTGTCGTTGAAGACACGGGACAGTGGGAGAAGTAAAACTTGATCATTTCAGGCTCTGGTGAGAAAGCGCAGTCAGTTTTCTGGCGCCACATTCATACTTGTCGCAAACACGCAGCAAACGGTCAAAATCATCGCACGATATCTTAATCGCAACGACACAACAAGTACGTCATCATGGCGCGCACATTGTTCAGCAATCAGACAGATGTGGCGACGCTGAACAGGGCGAGCCGTGGTATATATGCCGCAGACAAATTATCGGCAAGCGACGGGCAGACAAGCTTCCAGGGTCGCCCGGCATGAATTGCTGACAGCATCGCTCGAGCAAGCAAGAGCCATGCTGCATGTTGGTGTGAAATTCAGGCAGCTTCATGAGCAGGATGTGATTGCTTGTGATACAGGAACTCGAGTACTGCTGTACGGTATCTTGCATAATCAGCATCCTGCGCCAGGGTCACACGGTCACGTGGTCTTGCCAGGTCAACTTTCAACACCTCACCGATGGTTGCGGCAGGCCCATTGGTCAGCATGACGATGCGGTCTGACAAAAGTACCGCCTCATCAACGTCATGTGTCACCATGACCACGGTCGACTGGGTCTTGGCAACGATCTTCAGTAGTTCATCCTGCAAGTGCGCGCGCGTCAAGGCGTCAAGTGCACCAAAAGGCTCATCCATTAACAAGACTTTGGGTTCTATTGCAAGAGCGCGGGCAATACCGACGCGCTGCTTCATGCCACCCGATATTTCATTAGGTCGTTTTTTTTCTGCATGGCTCAAGCCCACAAGTGACAAGGCTGCCATGGCGCGTTTCTGCAATTTTGTATTGTTTTCCGTTGCACCGAATACACGTTCGACGGCGAGGAAAACATTTTCATAACAAGTCAGCCATGGCAGTAATGAGTGATTCTGGAACACGACGCCGCGCTCCGGTGAAGGGCCTGCAATTTCCCTGTGTGCACAGAGCAAGGTACCAGACGTGGCATTCGTCAGGCCGGCGATCAGGTTCAGCAAGGTCGATTTACCACAACCAGAATGGCCAATCAAGGTAATGAATTCGCCTTTTTTGACATTGAGGTTGATGTCGCGCAATGCATGAAAACTCCCCTTCCTGGTATTGAATACCATGTCAACCTGATTGATCTCTATGTACTTGTTATCAATTTCATTCATGATCATGCTCCCACATCTTCATAAGTAAAGGCACGTGCAAGCGCCACAAGTATCTGTTCCAGTATCAGGCCCACCATGCCGATCACGACGATGGCAATGATGATGTGCGGCACATTCAGATTATTCCATTCATCCCAGACCCAGAAGCCTATGCCCACACCACCGGTCAGCATCTCCGCCGCGACAATCACCAACCATGCTGTGCCTATCGCGAGACGCACGCCGGTCAGCATGTAAGGCAAGACTGAAGGCAACAGTATCTTGGTAACAATTTTCCATTCAGACAAATTCAGCACGCGTGCCACATTCATATAGTCTTGCGGCACGCGTTGCACACCAATCGCGGTATTGATGATCATGGGCCAGATCGAGCAGATAAAGATGGACCAGATCGCTGCCGGGTGAGCTGACTTGAACACCAGCAGGCCGATAGGCAGCCAGGCCAGGGGCGATACTGGCTTCAACAGACTGATGACAGGATTGAACATACCTGACAAGAATCTGAAGCGACCAATCAGGAAGCCCAGCGGTATGCCAACCACGGCAGCCAGTCCAAAGCCCACAGCAACCCGTTTTAATGAGGCATAGATATTCCAGCCTATGCCTTGATCATTTGGCCCTTTTTGATAGAAGGGGTCAGAAAATACCTTGACCGCTTCCTGCAAAGTGACCCAGGGTGAAGGGAAGCTGGAGTTTTTAACAGCAATGATTTCCCAGATCAATATCAGCAAACTGATACCAAACAGTGGCGGCAGCACCTTCAATAAAAATGGCTTGAACACATATGTTTTCTTAATCGCCGTTTTTTTTACGGCCGGCACCTGCAATGGCTTGATTCCGGCCTGATCAACTTCTGCCACCGTGCTGTTAGTGCTTCCCAGTTCGGGCATTGCCCCGTGTATCAAGGTATTCATCACCGCTCCTCAAGCCTTGATTTTGAAAGAAGCTGCATAGGCAGCCGGATTCTTGCCATCCCACACCATGCCATCCATCAGCTTGCTGCTGCGCATGACATCTTTTGGCACAGCCACTTTGGCCATGGCCGCTGCATCCTTGTACACGTCAATGCGATTGACTGCCTTGGCAACGGCCAGGTAATCCGGGTCTGTCTTGAGCAAACCCCAGCGTTTGTGCTGGGTCAGGAACCACATGCCATCCGACAGGTAAGGAAAATTGACAGCACCATCATTAAAAAATTTCATGTAGTTCGGGTCATCCCAGGTCTTGCCCAGGCCATTCTGGTAACGTCCCAGAATGCGTTGATTAATGACATCGACCGAGGTGTTGACATAAGACTTGTCAGCAATGGTTTCTGCCATTTTTGTCTTGTTCGACAGGGATGCATCTATCCAGCGGCTGGCTTCGAGTATCGCTGCCACCATGGCGCGCGCCGTGTTGGGATATTTCTGCACAAACTCTGCCGTCGCACCCAGCACTTTTTCCGGATGATCTTTCCAGATATCCTGGGTCGTTGCTGCCGTGATACCTATGCCATCAGCAATCGCCCGGTGATTCCAGGGTTCGCCAACACAATAACCATCCATGTTACCAACCCGCATGTTCGCCACCATTTGCGGTGGTGGCACGGTAATCACCTTGGCGTCTTTCATCGGATTGATGCCATGTGCCGCCAGCCAGTAATACAACCACATTGCATGGGTGCCCGTCGGGAAGGTTTGCGCAAAAGTATATTCACGTTTATCTGTCTGCATCAGCCTGGCCAGGCCGGCACCATCAACAGCACCTTTGTCAGCCAGTTTTTTTGACAGCGTGATGGCCTGACCATTATTGTTAAGGGTCATCAGTACCGACATGTCTTTTTTATTGCCGCCCACACCCAGTTGTACACCATAAATCAGGCCGTACAGGACATGGGCTGCATCAAGTTCACCATTGACCAGTTTGTCACGCACACTGGCCCAGGATGACTCTTTGCTGGGGATGATTTTAATACCATATTTCTTGTCAAATCCCAGCACTGAAGCCATCACCACAGAAGCACAGTCCGTCAGCGGGATGAAGCCTATATGAACTTCTTCTTTTTCAGGTTTATCCGAACCTGCTGCCCATACTCCCCCAGTACTCAAGCCCATCATGCCTGCCCCTGCTGCCAATACGGCGCTTTGTAATAAATTGCGACGTTGAAAATTCGGTTCACGATCTGTCTGCTCCGTTAGCTTGTATACATTGCCTTGATTGATAGGTGTTTCCCGGTTCGACATGTCTGCACTCCAGCGTAAAGAAGATGAATCAAAAATGACCTGCAATGAAAAAAGGTGTCAGTCCACACCGGTCAAACCGGGTGAAACAGACACCTTTGTCTAAGATGATCTGACCGCCGTTAGTCAGACTCACACATTCTTTTGCGCCAGCATTGGCACTTAATACCATCTAGCAATTGCCATGCCAGACCAATATTGAATCATTTCGGGGTAGTCAAGCTTCCCTGCGCAGTAAAATCACGCACTCAAATGACGCAATGCACCATTTACATGCAAGATCATCCACCTAATAAATCCGCGACATCCAGCATGCGTTGCGCCAGATCGACGAGCTTGAGGTTTTTTTCCATCGCCTGCTTGCGCATCTTTTGATAAGCCTCGCTTTCAGTCAGGTGATGGCGCTCCATCAGCAAACCCTTGGCGCGCTCGATGGTCTTGCGTTCTTGCAGCTTGGCCTTGGTATCGGATAATTCGCTACGCAATTTCTGGTCAGCATTGAAACGCGCCATCGCCACATCAAGCACAGGCTTGATACGCTCGGCTTGCAAACCGGCGACGACATAAGCGGATACTCCAGCTTCCATCGCTGCAGCCATATTTGTCTGGCTACCGTCTTCAGTAAACAAGACAATCGGGCGTGGTGCGTCACGTGTCAGCATGACCATGTGTTCAAGCACGTCGCGCGAATCAGACTCTGCATCAATGATGATCATGTCGGGCTGCAATTGCGCGATGCGCTCGCTCATGTACATGTCACCGGGGATCACTGCAATGATGTTGTAGCCAGCCTGCAGCAAGCCTATGCGCAGGGCGCGTGATCTGGCCAGTTGCGCTTGTGCATGCTCTTGCAATTCATCTTCGGTCTGGATGACGGTATTCACCACGACAATACGCAAGCTGGGCGTCGCAGTTGTCTTTTCATTAGCAGTATTCGGTTTGCTGCGCATTGATGGGCCATGCCAGATATAATCTCGTCATGCGATCCATAGCAAGATTCGCACCACGATCCGTCCTTTTAATAGTATGAAGACAAGGCTTTGCCTTTATACCAAGCAATTAAGTAAGCAAATAAGAAATTGACATGATAGTTCTCGGCGTTGAATCCTCCTGTGACGAAACCGGTCTGGCTTTGTATGACACAGAACGCGGCTTGCTGGCACATGCCCTGCACTCGCAGATTGCCATGCATCAGGAATATGGCGGTGTTGTGCCTGAACTGGCATCACGTGACCACATACGCCGCGCCCTGCCCCTGCTGACCGAGGTATTAGCCAAGGCAGATCTGGATAAACAAGCCATCGACGCCATCGCCTACACCCAGGGACCTGGCCTGGCCGGCGCCCTGCTGGTCGGTGCCGCTGTTGCCTGCGGTCTGGGCATGGCACTGGACAAGCCGGTACTGGGCGTACATCACCTGGAGGGCCATCTGTTGTCGCCGCTGCTGGCCAGCAAACCGCCGGAATTCCCTTTCATTGCCTTGCTGGTGTCGGGCGGACATACACAATTGATGCGGGTGGATGGCGTCGGCCGTTATCAATTGCTGGGCGAAACCCTGGATGATGCAGCAGGTGAAGCTTTTGACAAGTCGGCCAAATTGCTGGGACTGCCTTACCCCGGTGGCCCGGCCATATCACGCCTGGCAGAGTTTGGTGACCCGGCTGCCTACCAGTTCCCGCGTCCCATGCTGCACTCCAAGGACTTCAACTTTAGTTTTTCGGGTTTGAAAACCGCTGTACTGACCGTAGTCAAAAATCATGCAGCTAATATCTGTGAACAGGACAAGGCAAACATCGCCCGTGGCTTTGTTGACGCTATCGTCGCCGTACTGACAGCAAAATGCAGTACAGCCATGAAAGAGAGTGGTTTGAAACGCCTGGTCATCGCAGGAGGCGTTGGCGCCAATCTGCAATTGCGTGCGTCTTTAAATGCAGCCGCAGCAAAACGGCGCTTTCAGGTGTATTACCCGGAACTGGAATTCTGCACTGACAATGGGGCCATGATTGCCTTTGCAGGTGCCATGCGGCTGATGCGCAACCCTGACCTGGCGACCCGAGATTATGGCTTCAACGTCAGGCCACGCTGGCCACTTCAGGAATTGATTGCAGCCTGAAAACAGGGTAGCCCGGCACCAGCACTCTATTTGTAGATGCCGCAACCAACGATGACGTTCTCGTATTTTTCCACATACATGGATTTGGGCTCTATCTGCTTGGTAGTGGGATTGATAAATTTATAATCCTGCCAACCCTTGCCCTTGGTTTTGACCAACTCTATGCGTTCACGGATGAAGAATTTACCGTCAACATCAGTCAGATCCATCATGTCCTTCCCCACCATCTTGGGGTTCAGGTGGGCCAGGTTTTTGCCATTGACATCATAGACGACAATATATAAGTCCTTGTCCTGGTACTGACCGTCACGTTTATTGATTTCAGCAATGGTGGCGTCGACTCCATGCTTTTTCATCGCATCCAGCGCTTTTTGCACCATCGCCTTGGCTTCGTTGGCGGTTCCGTGCTCGGCGGCAAAAACCGGTAAATTCAGCAGCATCAGTAAGAATGACAACGACGCCAGCCAGGACCTGCCGAATATCATTTTCATTTTTTAACTCCGTCTTTGTAGTTAAAATGATTTGCCATCAAATCAAGCATACTTAACGGAATAAAATTATTCTAGATTTATTTGCAATTTTTAATCTATTTTCTGGCGGCAGCCTGAGCATCAGTCTTTTTGCTGCCAAGGCGACTTTCTTTACCTGCAATCAGATTGGCAATGTTCTGGCTATGACGGTAGACCAGCAAGCCACTCATGATCGCAACTGCAGCCATTTGCACATCTGGCCCGAATAGAAAACCATAATAAAGAGGCGCAAAAATCGCCGCGATCAAAGCCGCCAGCGACGAATAGCGGAAAGCAAACGCTACCATCAACCAGGTTGACAGGGTTGCGACACCCAGCCAGATATCAATACCAATCAGTATGCCTGCGGCGGTAGCCACCCCTTTGCCACCGACAAATTTAAAGAATACCGGCCACAGGTGACCAATAAAGACTGCGAGCGCAACCACGGCGGTACTGGTATCATCCAGTCCGAACTTGCCACCAAAACGGATTACCAGCCACACAGCCAGCCAGCCCTTGAAGGCATCACCAAGCAGCGTCAATATTGCTGCCGCCTTGTTACCGCTACGTAAAACATTGGTAGCGCCAGGGTTTTTTGAACCATAGGTACGCGGGTCAGCCAGACCAAATAATTTACTGACGACAACAGCAAAAGACAGTGAGCCGATCAGGTAAGCAGCAATGGCGGCCAATAGTGTATTCATCTTATTCCTTATCCTTATTTCTTATTCTTCATGGGGAAATTTCCCGCAAGTATATGACAGTCCTGCCATCCGGCAATTGAAATCGTACAATGCGGAAACAGAATCATTCGTCAAGCGCACAATCAACAGCACGCGCATGCAGCAGCGTCACCAGGACTTCAGGCGCAATGCCTATCAGGTAGCCGCGCTGGCCGCCGTTGATGTAAATCTTGCTCAGCTCAAGTATGCTGCGTTCCACATACACGGGCATGATTTTTTTTGTGCCAAACGGGGATGTCCCGCCGACCAGGTAACCGGAATGCTTTTGTGCAATCTCTGGCTTGCAAGGTTCAACCAGCTTGCAGGGAATTTGCCGTGCCAGATTCTTGGTCGAAACTTTTCTGTCTCCGTGCATAAGTACGATCAAGGGTTTGGCTGCTTCATCCTGCATCACCAGGGTCTTGACGACATGGTGCTCATCTACCCCCAGTTCACGTGCAGATACGGCCGTGCCGCCATGCTCTTCATAAGCGTAAGGATGCTCGCTAAACTCAATTTTTTGCTTGCGCAACAACTGTGTCGCCTGGGTGGCTGATACATGCTCTTTTTTGGCCAAAATTACACTCTCAAAAACAGGATTTGCTAACGATACCGCTGCAAATTATAGCGTTCGATTACAAACTTGCATAATTTACGTCCCAATTACGGACAATATCGTGAACAATAAAAAAACCGGCAAGCGAACTTGCCGGTTTCAAATTCAAGCAGATTCAGACATCTGTTCGACTATTATTTTTTAGCCACCGGAGAGTTATCGCCTATATATTTGTCTATGAAGCGCAGAACAGCCTCGCCCCATTTGATGCGATTACTTTCTTTCGCCCAGCCATGCCCCTCACCGGCAAATACCATCCATTCCACGGTATTACCTTGTGCCAGCAGCTTGTCGCGCATTTTTTCACCATGGATCAAGGGTACGCGTACGTCTTCACTACCATAAGCCATCAGTACCGGGGCCTTGATCTTGCTGGCGTTTTCTATCGCCGACACTTTATGAAAATAGGCATCGTCAGTTTTTGGGTCACCATGCATTTTTGCACCCATATTATCCATGTACGGGCCTGACATATCTGACCAGTTAACAGTGAATAACATTTTGACGTCAGTCACGCCCACCCAGTTGACGCCGCACTTGTACAAATCCGGGTCTTTCACCAGGCCGTACATCGTTGCATAGCCACCGTAACTGGCGCCAATGATGCAAACACGGTTTTTATCAACGATACCTTTTTTGACCAGGTCTTCGATACCGTCGGTAATATCATCCTGCATGGACAGGCCCCATTGCTTCCAGCCCGCCGTATGATGCTTCCAGCCAAAGCCGGTAGACATACGGAACTGCGGCTGGAGGACGGCATAGCCACGTGAAGCAAGTGTTTGTGTCATCGGGTCGAAGCCATAGCCGTCACGAGCATGTGGGCCGCCATGGACATAGGCAACCAGAGGGAGATTCTTTGCCGGCACACCTTCCGGTAAAGTCAGGTATGCCGGAATATTCAAGCCATCACGAGCCTGGTAATTAATGACTTTTTGAGCAGATAGTTTTTTGCCTTCCAGTTCTGGTTTGGACACATAGACTGGCTCAAGTGCTTTCTTTTCTGTGTCGTAAAAATAGACCGAGCCTGGGTTATTATCGCCGTAAACAAAGGCAACAACATTTTTTCCGCTCCACTGAAAAGACACATGCTGCCCCGGAAAACTGGCGCTCAGCGTCGCATTCATGCGAGCATAGTCTTCGTCAAAATAAATATTCTCCGGCAGCATGGCTTCTACTGGTACACCAACCAGTTTCTTGCGCTGTAAATCCATGCGAAGATCATTCAGATCAGCAACAGGGTGATCGGCTACCATTTCACCAACTGTCTGCTTCGCAAAATCCCAGATATAGACTGCAGATTTGTCTGCCCCATTGAAGCGGCCAGCTACCAGCAAGGTCTTGTTATCGAAGTCAAAGCCAAGCGGATACATTTCCTTGCCTTCGTCCAGATACGCCTGATGTATCACCTTCCAGGGTGCAGCCTCACCTTCGCGATAATATACGACTTGTTTAATACGCTTATTCGCTGGGTCGACATCATTTGAAATGCCAGCACGTATCACGTTATTGTGGTCAAGCAGCCAACTACCAATTTTACCTGGATTGTCAAACGTCAGAAGTTTGGTCTTGCCACTGACGGTATCAAGACGCAGTACATCGGATGCCCCGAGCTTGGCATCCCTGCCACGCGAATTATTGGCCACGATCAGGTCATTGCTGGTAGCGTCAACACGACTCAGCACCGCATACGGTTTATAGGTAATATTCCCGGCCTTTGCTTCCTTGATTGTCGGAACCAGTTTGCGGAAAGAAGACCCGTCAATATTGACGGCGAACAAGCCACCACCATCATTGTCTTCCATCACAACATCACTGCCACGACTCAAACTGAATACCAGGCGCTGGTTGTTGACCCATTGTGGGCTAACGATATCCCAGTCTATATCTGCTGCGATCACTTTTGGCTGACGTGAATCCAGGCGGATGACAGCCAGTGCATATCGCCCGTTCTTTGGCACCAGCACAGCCATGCTTTGTCCGTCCGGAGACAATACCGGACGGCCGCCGAATTGTGGTTTTTTAAAAAAATCTGCGACAGGAATGGATTTGTCTGCATGGGCAGGCAAGCTGACTACGCCCGCGGCACATAACAGTCCCACCAGGACTGCTTTGCTGAATTGTTTCTTCATGTTCTTATCTCCCTCTGAAGAATTGATATTCTTACTTCATGATTTAATTTGCCGGCACAACCGGCGAATAAAAAAATAAGTGCCGGAATCAGGGATTCCGGCACTTATTCAATTCATGGAATTACTTGAACTTGTAATCCACTGTGAACTGGAAGTAACGACCAACAACATCATGCAGACTGGTGATGGCAGGAATAGCCTGAGTAGAAGTTGCGCTTGGTGCAAAAGGAGGCATACGGTCAAATACGTTCCTGATTGCGAAGCTCAGTTTCAAGTCTTTCATCAGGCCAGAGTAGCTGCCACCCAGGTTGAACGTTGTGAAGGAAGGAATGTCCTTGCACAGTGCCGGATAACCCTGGGTTTCAAACACACATGGCTGTGTGAAATCACCGTTGGAAGACATATGGCCGATATGGACTGCATCCAGCGATGCTTTCCATGCAGCTTTTTCCCAGGTGATACCCGCTGTCGCCTGTACTCGCGGTTGATTGCGTGAGCCAGCGTATTCAATCAGGTCAGCCTCTGGCGAAGGGGCAGATTTGTAAGAGTGGTTATAAGTCACTTTCACGTTTGGATTGATACGGCCATATTCGCCGAGGTTGAACTTGGCGTTCACATCCAGATCCACGCCGCGTACTTGTGTTACGGCGACATTCGTCAGCAACAAGCGCAGGTTGGTGATTTCACCGGCAGTCGCACCAGCAGCCTTGTCAGCAGCAGTCAGAGGATCACGTGTGATGATGGCAGCAGGGTTCCCGGCATAGCGGCCAGGATTTGCCAGAACTGTCTGCAGATCGAAAGTCGAGATTTCATCCTTGCGCTTGATCTGCCAGAAATCCAGGCTTGCATTGAGCCATGAAGTTGGTTCCCAGACAATACCCAGGGTAAAGCTGTCTGCTGTTTCTGGCTTCAGCGCAGGGTTGGAGCCGCTTTCATATGCACTGCTCCATTGGCAACCATTGGTGAACTTGTCGTTGCAACGCTCTGGATCACGATAGGACAGGAATGCCTTGAGGATCTGCGTAGAGTTTTCCACCAGTGTCGGTGCGCGGAAACCAGTCGCGTAAGTACCACGGACCATAATGGATGGATCAACATTCCATTTCAGGCCGACTTTTGGTGTCGTGGAACTGCCATAGTCAGAGTAACGGTCGTAACGGACTGCCAGTTGACCTTCCAGGGTCTTGAGCAATGGCGCAGACAATTCAGCATAAGTCGAAGCGATGTTGCGGCCACGCTCATAACCTGGCTGAGCTTGTGCGCGGTGATACAGAGCGCCGTCAACTGACAACTGGGAAGGATTGACCGACAGTGTTTCACGACGAGCTTCTACGCCAACCGCGATGGACAAAGGACCAGCTGGCAATTGCATCAACTCGCCAGAGACTTTGCCATCCCACAGATACATGCCCGATTTGAAGCTGTCTGCTGAATCAGTAACGATTTTTTTATACAGATCAGCATTTTGTGCAGAAGAACCGAACAGGAAGGTACCATTTTTATAGGCCTCAATGAATGGTGCTGCCAGGATACCGGCCGTTGCCTTGGATTCAACCTTGCTGGTGTTGTACATCAGCGCAGATTCCCAGTCCCATTTGGAATAAGTGCCCTTGATACCTGCCAGATAGCGACCAAAGTCGGTTGTATTTTCCAGGCCCTGACCTGGGAAATCACGCAAGGAAGCGCGAACACGTACCGAACCGTTACCACCAGCCAGCGTTTTACCTGTGACCGGATCAATCAGCTCTTTAGGGTATTGTGGATGCGTGATAGGCAGAGCTGGTGTGTCCAGGCCATTCTGACCAGCAAACCAGTGTGGCAAGCCTGTGACCGAGGCTTTGTTCTGGTTGTACATGATTTCAGCAAATACGCTGGTGTCAGCATTGAGCTGCCAGGTACCGCGGCTGACCAGACCTACGCGGTCTGTTTTGCCGCCAGAATTGACGGTCGCATCTTTCAGGTCATCAAATACGCAGGCTGTACCCTGAGTACCGGCACCAAAGAAGGTGTCAGCGGAGACCAGGCGGTCTGCCGGGCAGTTTTTGTCCAGGGAACGGGAAACAAATTTACCTGTAGCTTTATCTGTCCAGTAAATGTTGCCAGGGAAGGTATACAGAGAACGATTGTCCTTGTAGCCATAAGGACGCAGGTCTTCCGTACTCAGGTAGTCATCACGCTTGCTGATGAACATCGGTTTGCGTTGACGGATATCAAGCGTTGCATACACGTTATAGTGGTCTTCAACCAGGCTACCAAAACCATAGCTCATGGTCGTACGGACTTGTTCGCCGTCATGTTTTTGCGACTGGGCGATCGAACCACTGATTTCAGCCCCCTGGAAGCTGTCACGCAGGATGATGTTGACAACACCGGCCATCGCTTCAGAACCATAGATAGCGGATGCGCCGTCTTTCAAGACTTCAATACGTTCAACTGCACCAACCGGTACTGAGTTCAAATCCACAAATGTGGTCTGGTATTCCGGTTGTGCGTAAGCAGCCAGGCGGCGGCCATTGATCAGCACCAGGGTTGCCTGGCTACCGATGCCGCGCAAGTTCAGACCAGAAGCGCCCGCTGTAAAACCATTGGTACGGTTTTCATCAATACCACCCTGGTTCGCAGAGATGGTTTTCAGCACTTCGGTCAATGAGGTAGCACCGCCACGTACCAGTTCGTCACGGGTAATGACCTGGACTGGTGAGGCTGTTTCATAATTGATACGTTTAATTTTGGAACCTGTCACTTCCACCTTCTGGATTTGCTTCTCAGCTTTTTTCTCATCCTCTTGCGACGTGGTTACTTGCGCTAATGCTCCAGTGGCTATGGAAAACAAGCCTATGCTGGACAAAGCAAATGCGAGACGACTCAGCTTCATGAATTACCTTTCTGTTTTAATTTTTCAATGCAAGCGCTTACTTCCCTATACGAACCTTATGTGCACCATTTTGAGCAAATTTTATTTGGATAAGTTACTCCAGCCTTCAGAGAAAGCTGGCAATCTCCACACTTCGCCAGATAATTTCGCTTACAAAAACATAAGGTTTTTGAGAAGAACCCTGATTATGGACTGTTACATTATGTAACTTGCCGAGTTTTTTTTACCTGGATTTAGAGCTTTTACTCAGCAAATCATGGAATTGGAAATAATGTTTTTGATTAATGAGGAAAAAAAAAGTTTTTTATTGAATTTTCCCGTTTAACAAAAATTAAGTTTTTAAAAATTAGCTTTTGACTAATTTTTAAAATATATTTAGCACTGTTGTTTTTTTGAGTCACCTTTTCATTTCCTCATTTACTCAAGGAAAGATTTAATAAATTCAGATCAAGCAAAATAAAAAAACCCGTGCCAAGGCACGGGTTCTTCAGCAACCTGATCAACTCTCGCTCAACAGGTCAGCAGATACTACATATTGAATAAAATATTGAGCATTTGTTACACAGGTAGTCTCGCCATCAAATACCGGCTCGCACCAGAGAAGCCTTCAATACCTCATTCAGGGTTGCCAGACTTTCAGACAAATGCGCACGTGATTCTGCACTCATGGGCTTGCCGACTGCACCACGGATCGCCACCAGCAATTGATTTGCCTGCTCCCTTTGCAAACTGCGTGCGTCAGCAGGAGTCGTTGCTGCAGGTTTCAACAAGGCATTCGACAAACGCTTCAAGTGCTCGCGTTGCAGATTGCGACGTGCAGAACTGATATCTGCACCACTCGCCAATTCGCTCCAGATGTTCGATTGTAAAGTGCCATACAATTCGTGCAGAGACAGCACCTTTTTGGCGTCACGCAGTTTCTCGGCAGTATTCAACATGCGTTGGGCAACCATATCCGACATCAACGAATCCAGTGCGCCGGTTTGCAGACTCAGCAAGCGGGCAGAAATCGAAACGTCGTTGCGGTTGGCACGCTGGAAATGATCCACGCCCAAGCGGCTCAGCAGTTCTGGCGTGAAAACAAAACTCTTGGCTGCAAACAAGCTGTCAGAAACCAGCTTCAATGCCAGACGCTGACGCTCTACAGATATAGGTGTGAATGTGGCGCGCCCCGTTCCTGCATGATCCCTCAGGAATGTCGTTCCGCCGACATATTTGGTGGCCAAAGGCACGGTACGGGCAAACTGACCGAAGCCATAGTCAAAACTGCGACGCAAGGCTTCATAGCTGTCACCAGCCTTTAATTGGCGAGTCTGCAATCTGTCCCACAGTTCGCGTGATATCGTCAGGCGTTTCTGAATATAGGCCAGCGGGTCTGAGCCCAGGTCAAACACGTTGACATCCGGGTCAGATACCATGGTCCCCATGGCATCTTCATCCGTACCATAAGCAAGCAGAGGTTCCGTCGAGCGAGATGCAATACGCGTCAGCTCTTCTTTTTCCTTGTCAGCATCGATAGGCTTGTAAGCATATTCAATTGCCCAGTAATCATAAGGTCCCAGTGAAGACATTACATACTCGCCCTGAGGCTCACCCTTGGTCGCCAGGTTGAAAGGCACATAGTCCATCACCGAACCTGCCAGGCCATTGACCTTGGTGAAAGCCGGGTCCTGCAATTGCTTCAGGGTATAGATGGTCGAAGAACGGAAGTTGTGACGCAAGCCCAGGGTGTGTCCCACTTCATGCATGATGACGTCTTTGACATAGGCCTGCGCCAATGCTTCAGCTTTCGGGCTATCCATGTCTACTTCACCACGGGCGTCGAGCAAATCCATGGCAAAACCCATTTCCATTGATGCTTCATGGGCAAAGTCACAATCACCGTGCTGATGCTGAGCCGCAGGCTGCTGGCCGTCTTCACCGATCATCCGGCGTGCGCCACGGGCAAATACGTCGGACATACCGATATCGGCGTCCAGGATTTCGCCACTTCGCTCATCCACGCGTGAAGGGCCAATGGCAAAGCCGACGTCAGCACCGACAAACCAGCGTATCGATGCATGACGGGCATCCATGGTGTCAAAGGTATCTGCTTCGGTCTGCTGTTTGACGACTACGGCATTCTTGAAACCTATCTTTTCAAATGCCTTGTTCCACTCCAGCACGCCTTCGCTGATGCTCTTGCGATATTTTTCCGGTACGTTCTTGTCCAGCCAATAAACAATAGGTTGCTTGGGTTCAGACAGGGCGGCAGCAGGGTCCTGCTTTTCGAGACGCCAGCGGTTGACAAAATGACGTGAGGTCTTGGGCTTGATATCGTCTGTGAAATCATAGCTGGTTGTCACGAAATGCCCCAACCTGTCATCCGCCAGTCGCGGGCGCATGACTTCAGCCGGCAAAGCTGAGAAATTAAAATAGAAACCCACGAAAAAGCTACGCGGATCAGGTGTAGTTTGTGGCGGCGTAGGGAGCGCAACTGGTGGTGGTACCAATGGAGAGGCAGCAATGCGTGGTGTCATGAAATGCGCATTGACAAAAAAACCTGCCAGTGAATCATCGACATTCAACTTGCCAAAGCTGGTGTTGGCCTTGTCCATGGCATAGATAGTGCGGTAAGCATATTCCAGCCGGGTCGAATACGCAGGAATATCATTGAACAGCAAGGCGCTGGCATCCACCAGTATGCCCTTGGTTTCTGAATTTGGTGTACTCAACACGGCAGCACTGGCCAGCAGGCTGTCTGAAAATGCCTGGGCAACTGCATGGGCCTGCGGTGTGCCTGGTGTTGCCACAAACTCAGTATTCTTAGCCAGCAATTGAACCTGGTTACCAACTTTCTTGAAAACAACATGATAACCACGGCCCATCTGGCTGCCGTACAAACCACGCTCGCCTATGCTGTTGGGGATGTTATAAGTAAACAGGAAGGGCTTATCAAATTGTTCAGGGCGGATTTCTATCCAGACCTTTTCGTCTTTTTGATACAGATTAAAGAACCCCTTGAGCTCTTTTGCATCCTTGATAATTTCCTTGAATGGCTTGAGTCCGGCGGCGGGTGCCGGTGTAGCCGCCGCTACCGGTGCTGCGGCATTAGCGCCATTTGCTGCGGGGGCAGCAACAGGAGGTGTCTGGGGTGCCTGGGCGAAAGCTGCTTCGCTCAGCGCGCAAATCAAAAGGAATAGGGTCTTCTTCTTAAAATGTACAACTTTTGCTGATCTCATATCGATTCCTGGTTGATTAAATAAATGACAGCAATATGCATAAAACTCTCACAATGCCCCTTAAAGTTACAATCCATTGTGACAAGATTTGCCCTTACAAGTTCTTACAAGTTGAAGGAACTTTCTTTGCTGCCCGGATTTTTACAGAAAATCTTCAATTTGAAAATTTTTTCGCATTTTTTGAAAAGCATACTCATCAGAAAATCAAATATATTTGATCAGTTTTATATCTATATAGAGCGATTTCCTATCATTTATAAGCTTATTACTTGAATTTATATGATGTTGAATAAATTTATAAAATAGCCATCAATTTTACAATTCGTGAAAATTTAGAAATTAAATTTTCATTTCTTGTCTCCGTCAAACAACATACGGTCAAAAAAACGTAACAAATGCTTTCCCCAAAGGTATTTTATTTACATAATAAAGTTCTGTTTGATTCATTGCCTTTCATTTCCCAAGCGTAAATATATAGAGGAAAAACGCAGCAATTTCTCATCAGACGGCAGCACAAGAAAGTTTCATTATTAACAAAATTTTTGAAACTGATCTCCACTGCTCAAACGGATCCGGCACCCGAATGCATCAGGTCTATCAATAAAGAGGGAACAATAATGATATTTAAAGAAAAAGTGGGCGTACAGTCAGTGCGCCTGGCGCTAAGCGTACTCGCTGGCTCCATGTTGATCGGGGGTTATGCCCACGCGCAATCTGAAGCTGCTCCACAGCGTATCGAAATTACCGGCTCGAACATCAAGCGTGCTGATAAAGAAGGTACGTCCCCAATTCAAACGATCACCGCTAAAGAAATCAAGCAAAGTGGTGCAACAACGGTGCTGGAATTGTTGAAGAGCGTCCCATCCATGGGGACTGGTGGTTACAACGATACGCCGGACCAGAATGGTTTCTCCCGCGGTGTTGCAACAGCATCCCTGCGCGGCCTGGGTTCGACATCGACACTGATCCTGTTGAATGGCCGTCGCATGACACCATCGGCTTATGCCAATCCGAACAACGGTCAATCCACACTGTACGATCTGAACAGCATTCCTCTGTCCGCCATTGAAAAAGTAGAGATTTTCAAAGACGGCGCATCTGCAGTGTATGGTTCCGATGCGGTCGCCGGCGTTATCAACTTCATCACCAAGCGTGACTATCAGGGTGGAGAGGTTTCCGCCAGTATCGCAGCCAATGATGACCGCGAATTCGGCCGCCAGAATGTCAATGGCACAATCGGCTTCGGTGACTACGCCAGCCAGGGCTACAACGTCCTGTTTGCAGTAGACTACCGCAAACAAAACGCTACAACCATGAAGAATGGTTCCAACGACATCAATGCACAGGCTTATGCTGACATTAACTATCGTTTGAATCCATTTAGTAGCAGCGTTTCCAACCAGGCTTTCTTCTTCAAGGAACGTTCACCTGGCTCCCTGTCCTTCTTCACGACAGGTGCAACCGTCATCAACCAGACCAATTGCGCAGACAATCGTAAAGTGACTGGCGCAGCTGTGAACAATATCGCATCTACCAGCGTTTTGTTTGGCCGTACTTTCTGTAACTACGATCTGGATGCAGATACCGACGTACAGACCAAAGGCGATGACATCAGCTTCATGACCGTCGGCAACCTGAAAATCAACGACAAGCTGTCCGCTTTCGGTGAATTTGCCTATAACGATTCCAAGCGTGTCTATCGCGGCTCTCCACGTTCGATCAGCGGCACATCTCCTACAACCAACTTCCTGGTTGGCGGTCTGGCGACACCTTTCCAGGCGATTTTGCCTATCGGTCATCCTGACAATCCGAATAAAGATGCGCGCTCTGCTGTTTCCTATCGCTTTGAAAACGTCAGATTCGGTACCGATCTGGACAATAAAGCGTCTCGCTTGGTCGCCGGCCTGAAAGGGACAGTTTCCAGCTGGGATTGGGAAAGTGCGGTACTGTGGAACCGTTCTGAACGTAATGAAGTTGCCCATGGCTTCCTGTATCTGCCTACCTTGCGCAAGCTGGTCACGGAAAACCGCTCACTCGCTTCCATCGCAGCGGATCCAACCCTGAGCCCTGACCTGACCAACGTCGGCACTGCTGAAATAGCTCAATGGGACGCCAAGGCAACAACAGAATTTGGCAACCTGGGCGGCGGTGCAATCGGCTTCGCGGCAGGTGTTGAATTCCGTCAGGAAAAACTGACTATCAATCCCGATCCTATCAATGCACGTGGCGATATCCTCGGCCTGTCGACAACAGCGATTGATGCGAAGCGCAATGTTTCTTCCGCATTCTTCGAGTTCCGTACGCCATTCCTGAAAAACTTCGAAATGGATTTCGCCGGCCGTTACGATAAATACCCAAGCATCAAGGGTAACTTCGTACCTAAAGTCGGTGCAAAATGGACAGTCGTTGACGGTCTGGCATTCCGTGGTACTTACGCTGAAGGTTTCCGTGCTCCAGCTCTGTCCCAGGTTGCAGCCGGTGGTGCGCAGTTCTTCCTGAACAATACAGTTGACCCTGTTCGTTGCCCTAACGGCGCAAATCCTGTTGCCGGTGCTGAACAGGCTGACTGCGCCAAGAGCGTATCCGGTGTCGGTGGTGCCAACCCTGACCTGAAACCAGAAAAATCCAAGAGCATCGCTTTTGGTATGATCTACTCTCCAACTGCCAACTTTGACGTCGTTGTAGATGCCTACAAACTGCGTCAAGAAGGTGAAGTGGCCCTGAGTAGCTCTACTTACCTGCTCGAACATCCAAACAACTTCCCGGCTGATTATATCGTCCGCGATACTAATCCGCTGAATCAGTTGAAAGATGCCAACGGCAATCCTATCCCTGGTACGGGTCCATTGCTGGCAGTGAAAACACCTTGGGTTAATCAGGGTAGTACAGAAGTCAGTGGTGTGGACGTTGAGCTGAAAATGCGCAACAACCTCGGTGAAAATGGCAAATTGTCTACTTCCCTGAAATCCACTTACCTGATTTCCTATCGTCGTGCAGAATCCCCTGGCGACCTGGAAAGGAATGCTGTTGGTACAAACGGCGGTCTGAATGACTGGACCACGTCAGTCGGCAATATTCCTCGTCTGCGTGCAAC
This sequence comes from Undibacterium paludis, assembly GCF_022568815.1. Classification (GTDB taxonomy): domain Bacteria; phylum Pseudomonadota; class Gammaproteobacteria; order Burkholderiales; family Burkholderiaceae_D; genus Undibacterium. The sequence continues at coordinate 309,001 of NZ_JAKZHX010000004.1, forward strand.
ACTGCGTACTGTCTGGGAAAAGGGTCCACACACAGCATACGGTGCCATCAACTTTACTGACAGTGTTTCCCAGTATCGTCGTTATGACAACACGACAACCTACTCCACACCATACTGCTACTATGGCAGTGGCGTGCCAGCCGGTGTCAACGCAACCTTTGCCAATCAGCCGAATTACACCAAGTACTTCCCTGATTGCCAAATTTCAAGCTGGACCACTCTGGACGTAGGTTACAACTACACCGGATTCAAGGATCTGACTTTGGGCATCAATATCCGCAACATCACTGATTCCAAAGCACCTTACAGTCCGACAACAACAGCAACAACTATACAGCAAGGTTACAACTCAACTTTGCATAACGACTTCGGCCGTTATTTCACAATCTCTGCAAGATATGTTTTCCGTTGATCGGTTGACGTAGTAAAACGAATAAACGCCTCGTAACCCGGGGCGTTTATTTTTAGTACTTCTTATTATCAAAGATAAATCACATAGGACAAAGAATGAAACAGGTGCTCACCGTTATGTGCAGGCAACTTTCAGTTTGCACAGCTATAGCCTTCATCCTTGCGCTGCCAGCCCATGCACAGGTACCGGTAAAAGAAAAAATCCCGGTCGAAAATTTCTTCAAGAATCAGCAAATTGAAAAAGTGCAGGTATCACCAGATGGCAAAACCATTGCCATGCTGGCTAAAGGTAAAAATGACCGCGTAGTCCTGTCAGTCATGGATACGGCGACAATGACACCGAAAATCCTGGCAGGCTACGAAAAAACGGATGTCAATGATTTCCATTGGGTGAACTCCCAGCGGCTGGTTTTCAGCACTTGGGATAATAACGCGGGACAAGACGAATTCCGCAATGGAAATGGCCTGTTCGCCATCAATCTCGATAGCAGCCAGTTTCGACAACTCGTCGGTGGCCCCGGTGCCTCCAACACACGCGTCCTGTCTTACGGACATCGCTACCTTAGCACTGTCAATACCGCAAGCTCAAATGAAATCTATGTCACCCGCAGGACTGGTACCCGTAAAAACCCCACTGCCTCACTCATCAAGCTAGACACACTCACAGGCCAAAGCGAAACCATTCCCACGCCACCAAATGCGATTGGGTTTATGACTGACAAGAATGGATTGCTTCGCGTGGCTCTCACCAATGTAGATAATCTGTCAGGCGTTGATTATAAAGATGAAAAAACTCAGCAATGGCGCACCCTGATCAGTTATGACAAAACAAAAGAAGACGGTTTTTCACCGCAGTTCATTTCACCCGATGGGCAACTCTACGTTACGGCTCATCAGGGCCAGGATACAACCGCAGTCTATCGTTACGATCTTGAGAAAAACAAAATCGACGACACGCCTATCGTGTCCACAAAGGGTTTTGATTTCAATGGAAATTTCTTTTTCAACAAAAAACTCAATAAACTGCTGGGAGTGAGTTTTGAAACCGATGCACCAGGTGTTTTGTGGCTGGATGACAAATTAAAGGCGTTGCAGGCAAAAATAGACAAGGCGCTTCCTAACACCATCAATAGTCTGTCTATCGCAACAGATGCGGATACTCAGCTGGCTGTCGTCTTCTCCCGTTCCGACACGCACCCTGGCTCTTATTACATCTACAATACGCAAACAGACCAGTTCACTGCCATAGGTGACCGTAGTCCTGAAATCCAGGCCAAGGATATGTCCTATAAAGACTTTGTTAAAGTCAAAGCCAGGGATGGCCTGGAAATCCCGACATACGTCACGATTCCCCGTAACAGCACAGGCAAAAATCTGCCCATGGTAGTCATGGTGCATGGCGGCCCGTATGTTAGGGGCGGCCACTGGAACTGGAATAGAGAAACACAGTTCCTGGCCTCACGTGGCTACGTCGTCATCGAACCAGATTTTCGCGGCAGCGAAGGATATGGCAAGACATTGCACAAGGCAGGCTGGAAACAATGGGGACTCGCCATGCAGGACGACGTTACTGACGTCACCAAATGGGCCATTGAAAAAGGCTATGCCGATCCAAAACGTATCTGCATCGCTGGTGCAAGTTATGGCGGGTACGCTGTGTTGATGGGGCTGATCAAGGAACCGGATATGTACCGCTGCGGTATCAGCTGGGTTGGCGTGACTGACATCAACCTCTTGTATGACGTTAGCTGGAGTGATACCGCAGGCAGCACCTGGGCGCGTTATGGTATGCCGGTATTGATAGGTGATCAGGAAAAAGATGCGGCCCAGTTGAAAGCAACCTCACCGGTGGAACAGGCAAATAGATTAACCAGACCGCTGATCCTTGCTTATGGCGTCGAAGACGTCCGTGTACCATTAGTACATGGTGAGCGCTTCAAAAAAGCAGTGCCCGCTACGACCAAAGTGGAGTGGATCACTTATACAGGTGAAGGCCATGGTTGGCGTCAACTCAAAAACAATGTTGACTTCTGGACCAGGGTAGAAAAATTCCTGGAAGAAAATACAGCAGTAAAATAGGTCTACATATCTGCATTGGAAATCCACACCGTCAGACCGGTGTGGATTTTTTTATCCAGACAACTTAACCACGCGGATGATGCATGGCATGTAATTTCTTCAGGCGCTCCCGCGCCACATGTGTGTAGATTTGCGTAGTGGAAATATCAGCATGGCCAAGCAGCAACTGCACGACCCGCAAGTCAGCGCCATGATTGAGCAGATGCGTGGCAAACGCGTGGCGCAAGGTATGCGGTGACAAGGATGTGGTGATATTGGCCTGCATTGCATATTTTTTTATCAATATCCAAAACATCTGTCTGGTCATGGCGCCGCCACGGGCGGTAACAAACAGCGCATCGTCTATTTGCCCATTCAATATTGCTGGCCTGCCCTCGCGCAGATAGCGCTCCAGCCAGCCACGTGCTACTTCGCCAAACGGTACCAGCCTGGTTTTGTCGCCTTTGCCAGTGATACGCAATACCCCCTCGTTGAGTCCTACTTCAATAGAACGCAGCCCCACCAGTTCACTGACTCGCAAGCCGCAGGCATATAAAAGTTCCAGCATGGTCTTATCGCGCAAACCCAGCGGCTCGGTATCATCGGGGGCCTGTAGCAAGGCAACAACCTGGTCTTCACTCAAACTTTTAGGCAAGCGCAATGCCTGCTTGGCCGCACGCAGTTTGGTACAGGGATTCTGCCCAATCAGGTTCTGGCGAAATGCCAGCAAATAGAAACGCTTGAGCACACTCATGCGCCGATTGGCTGAACTGGCTTTCGAGCTCGCATGTTTCTCTGCGATATAATTAGCAATTTCCACATGGCCAACTTGATACAGGTGCTTTCCCTGCCCCTGATGCAACCATTGCGCAAACAGGCGCATATCGCGACGATAGGCCTCTATGGTGTTCCTGGCCAAGCCGTCTTCCAGCCATAAGGCATCACAAAACTGGTCTATCTGTGCTGTGACATGGTCTGGCAAAACGACTGGTATTTCCTGATTTTTTCTTACTTCCACATGCTTTCCTGGGTGAAACCCGCCACACCTTCATGTGTCAGCAGCCAGCGTTTAACGCCCAGCTGGAATCCTGTCTCATCATCATTATGTGCAAAACCACCCAAGCCGCCAGCCGCCGTCACGCGGTGGCAAGGTATGATCAAGGGATACCAGTTGGCGCCGCAGGCCTGGCCAACTGCCCGTGGCGCAGAACGTATGTGTTTGGCAATTTGCCCGTAGGTAAGTACCTGACCACGCGGTATGGATGAAATTGCCTGCCAGACCTTACCCTGGAATGCCGTGCCCGCTGCTTTCAAGGGCAAATCAAATTGAAAATCGGGATCCTGGAGGTAAGCTTCTATCTGCCTGACCACTTTTTCAGTGAGCTTGTCAGCAGGCGCTTTCTCCTGGAAGCGTGGCGGCAAATACACCAGTTCACTGACTTGCTGGTCTTCGCAACGTATGCCGACAGCACCAAAAGGAGCCTCAACAACTGCAGAGAAGAAACCAGCCTCTTTTGATACATGAGATTCTTTGTACAGCATGGATTTCCTTTGGACAAAAGAAAAAAGGCGCATCATCTGATGCGCCTTTAAAACATCTTTCGCGTTTTCGGCTGTTTAGCGCATGTGATTTTTTTAATTTATCACATTCACTCAGCTTGTAGTAAAAACGCGCGTCTCCTCAGTGTGTACGGTATTGTTACCGTTATTTTGCACTACCGCCTTATAAACCTATGTGCTTTTTCTTCTTATTTTTATCTTGCAGAAATCTGAACTGCCGTGAATATAGCATGACAAGTTTTCGCTTTCAAAACAAAAATGACACAAAACAGTGCATTGTTGCAGATATGTGAAAAACGATCATAAACCTAAAAAATGTGCTAGGCAATACCAATTTAAATTCTGCCAAAATAAAAATTGCCGTATTTCCTTGTGGGAAATGCGGCAATTACTTTTAAACTTTGGCGAATCAATTTCGTTTAGCTTATTGGCAATCCAAATTGACAAGTAAGTAATGATTTATTTTACATCCCCACCGCCCCTTGGAGGAGAGCGCTTGTCATGACCAAACAAGGCCAAGCAGCTATAGAACTACATGCAATCCCCATTTTGGTGCTTGTAAAAAACAAATATCAACACAGAGAATCATTCCATGTTCTGGAAACCTTTTGCCGATCAGGTAAAACGCTTACATTTACATATATCGATATCGTGCGACCATGATCTTTGTAGGGCAGAATTTGAGCCCAAAACCGCAATGATCAGGAACTGGCATGAGCAGTTTCATTTGTAAATGTGCAATAAAAAGCCACCTTGACTGCGTCACGATGGCTTTTTATTTTCACAAAATTACTTGAAGCCCAGTTTGGCCGCTTCCTTGTTGACATTGGCAATAAGGTCTTTGCCAATGCGACCTTCCATCTCTTTTTGCACAGGCAAAAGTGCTTTGCGCCATTCAGCCTTTTCCTTGTCCGTCAGCACATAGACCGTGGTCTTGCCGGATTTTTTCACGGCTTCCAGGGCATTGTCATTTTCTTGCTGCGCGATGGCGTTGGCATATTTGGTTGCTGCTTTCATCGCCTCATCGAGTTGAGCGCGGATATCCGCCGGCAAGCCATCCCAGAATTTCTTGTTGACGATGACTGCATAGCCTAAGTAACCGTGATTAGTAACAGTTACATGCTTTTGCACTTCATGCATTTTTTGTGTGTACAGATTGCTTGGCGGATTTTCTGTCCCGTCGACAACACCGGTCTGCAAGGCTTGATAGACTTCAGAGAACGCCAGTACCTGAGGATTGGCGCCCAGTGCGCGCATCTGGGCATCCAGTACCTTGGATGACTGTATGCGCAATTTTTGCCCCTTCACGTCCGCGGGCAAGTGCATGGGCTTATTGGCGGACATGACCTTGAAGCCATTATCCCAAAAACCCAGGCCGGTAATACCCTTGGGTTCCAGCTTTTTCATGAGGTCTTTGCCTATCTGGCCTTCAGTCACTGCATACAGCACATCTTTAGACGGGAAAATATAAGGCAGGTCGAAGACTTCAAATTCCTTGACACCCAGGGGGCCAAACTTGGCCAGCGAAGGCGCCAGCATCTGTACTGCGCCCAATTGCAGTGCCTCCAGTTCTTCCTTGTCTTTATACAAGGTGCTGTTGGCATACACTTCAACCTTGACGCGGCCTTTGGTGGCTTTTTCGGCCAGTTCCTTGAAACGCTCGGCAGCCTTGCCTTTAGGTGTATCGTTGGAAACCACATGACTGAATTTGATGACGATAGGCGTCTGCGCAAAAGCAGCACCACTGACAAGTGAAGCAGCCAGCAGGGAAAACAGCATTGACTTCAATTTCATATTTAGTCTCCGGACGTTTTTGTGGATTGTTGCACAAATTATTGCAATGCCAGCATTATCTGCCAACTGTGGAAAACCACAAGCCCTGCCAATCTTGTGCAGAAACGCCACGTACACGCTCAACAAGCCCAAAATCTTACTATACTTGCACTCATCTTATTCCTGGACTCGGGCGCGGCATGCCGAAACTGTCAGATGCAGAACAAGGACATGTTCGGTTACACCAAAGCACGCGGGATTTGCTGTTTCAAGATGAACTGGATAACACGATGTGGAAAACCACAGTTGCCGCAAGCAGCATGCTTGCCTGAAACTGGGAAGCAAAACAAAATCTTAAAATACGGGGACCTTATGACGCAAACATCTGCATTGCTCAATACTGCTGGCACGTCGTCCTGAATGCCAGCGCAATATCTAACGCAGTCCTGTAATTTGTAGCACCTGCAAGCATCCGGTCTGACTATCCACTGCTAAAGTTAAACAGTCATGACAGATATCAGCTGTATTGTGTGCCGCTTGCCCTGTTAAACAGGCATACTGCCGGGTTTGTTCGTCATCGCCTTCTTTTTTCAAAGGGATCTTGCCATGAAATTTCTCGATCATCTGGAAGAATGGATTATCGCCGCCCTCATGGGGGGTGCAACTCTCATTATCTTCATCTCTGTACTGCACCGCTATGGGACTGGTTTTAACATCCCTGTCGTGCAAGACTGGTTGCTCTCTCTGCACTTTAGCTGGGCGCAAGAGTTATGCATCATCATGTTCGTCTGGATGGCCAAATTTGGCGCCGCCTACGGCGTACGGGCCGGCGTACATGTAGGGGTTGATGTCCTGGTCACCCGCCTGCCGGCAGAATGGCGCAATGCCACCGTCTATACCGCTCTGGTCTGCGGCATGATCTTTACCGGCATCATTGGTACACTGGGCCTGACCTTCGTCTGGGAAAACGGTATGCACTATGCCATTTTCAATACCCTGGGCCTGTCAGTCGGTGATCTGACAGAAGGACCGACGACGCCAGATCTGGAATGGCCAACCTGGATCGTCTATTCCGCCGTCTGGATGGGATCCTATCTGATGTGTTTCCGCTTCATTCAGGTTGCGCTGGTTTTTTATCGAACAGGTGAAGTACCACAGCATGATCATGCCCATGTTGAGGGGCTGAGTGATGAAGAAAATGAAGTTCAATTACAACCAGCAACCGCTGCGAAAGGAGGTGCGTAATGAGTGCCGCCATGGATACGCTGGGCATCAAGCAGATGTCCAAGCAACGCGCCACCATCGTTTTGTGTGGCATAGCCCTGGCGCTGGGCGCCATGTGTATGATGGGCAAGATAGGCATCGTTTTCGCCTTGCTGATTGCGCTGATGCTGACCGGCATCCCGGTCTCGATTGCCCTTGGCCTGACTGTATTGATGTTCATGTACCTGCTGACCCAGGTGCCGATAGAAGCTGTGGCCCTGAAGCTGTTCACAGGTATAGAAAAGTTCGAGATCATGGCGATCCCTTTCTTTATCCTGGCAGGTAACTTCCTGACGCACGGAGGTGTTGCCAAGCGCATGATCAATTTTGCTACCAGCATGGTAGGTCACTGGCATGGCGGCCTGGCCCTCGCCGGCATCATCTCCTGCGCGATGTTTGCGCTAGTCTGCGGCTCCAGCGTGGCGACAGTAGTGGCGATTGGCTCCATCATCCTGCCTGCCATGGTCAAGCAGGGCTATCCCAAGCAGTTTGGCGCCGGTGTCATCATCACGGCCGGCTCACTGGGCATACTGATGCTGCCATCCATCCCCAAGGTGATTTACGCGATTTCCACCAATACCTCGATCGGCGCCCTGTTCGTCGCCGGTCTGTTCCCGGGCATGCTGCTGACAGCCATGCTGTGCGCCACCACCTGGTATCTGGCGAAGAAAAATGGCTACCCGCGCATGAAAAAGGCCACCTGGGGTGAACGCTGGAAAGCCTTCCGTGAAAGTATCTGGGGTTTGCTGCTGGTGGTCATCATCATAGGCGGCATCTACAGCGGTGTGTTCACGGCAACCGAAGCCGCGGCCATGAGCGCGGTCTACGCTTTTTTCATTTCAGTCTTTGTGTATAAAGACATGAAGATTTCAAACACCCCCAAGGTACTGGTCAATTCGGCAGCATTGTCGGCCATGCTGTTGTATATCATCACCAATGCGGTGCTGTTTTCTTTCCTGATGGCGCATGAAAATATTCCCCAGCTCATGGCTGACTGGATACTGGGCAAAGAGCTGGGCCAGGCTGGCTTCCTGTTCTTTACCAATGTCCTGCTCCTGCTGGCAGGTAATGTGATGGAGCCTTCATCCATCATCCTGGTGATGGCTCCTATCCTCCACCCTGCCGCCATACGCCTGGGCATAGACTCTGTCCATTTTGGTATTCTGATTGACGCCAATATGGAAGTCGGCCTTTGCCATCCACCGGTTGGTCTCAATCTGTATGTGGCCAGCGGTATTTCAAAAATGAGTATCACGGAACTGACTGTCGCTGTCATGCCCTGGCTGATCACGATGCTGGTTTTCCTGGTCATTGTTACTTACTGGCCGGGCCTGTCTCTGTGGCTGCCACGCGCCATGGGGATGATGTAAACAAGCACAGGGTCAGGAATGCCATCATTTCTGACCCTTTTCACTGGCCCGCTCCACCAACCTGCCATGCCGCTTGAGCTCTGCACCATGTCCTGACATTCGCGAGCAGATATACAAATCAAGCCTGTCAGCAATACCGGTGTTACGGTAAACTCGTTTCTATGAAAACCCTGCACCGCTCACAGTCCTGGCCCAATCAAAAATGGCGCTGGATTATCCCCATCCTGCTATTGTTGCTGTTTTTGTCCACACTGATCTGGTTGCCGTGGCAGGCACAACGCATGGAAGCCAATGAGCGCCAGGAGCAACTGATTGCCGACTCGCTCTGGGTCGAACAGGCCATACAATTCCAGTTGAACCGCAATGATGAAGTCTTGCGTCAGATCGGTGGTGAGATCAAATCAGCCAAACTGCAAAAAGACACAGTACTTGAACGCTTTCGCACCATACTCAAGAATAACCGCGAAATCCAGCGCATTGCCTGGTACGACGCCAATAACAAGGTAGTAGCCGATACCCGTGATATCGTCCAGGCTGATGGCGGCCGCGTCCCCTCCCCCAAATTCGAATTTGGCGACCTGGAAATCAGCGAAGAGACGATCTGCCTCAAGCCTGTACTGGAAATCAATGCAAAGAACACCTATCTCATGCATTGCCAGATCCCCATCATCAAGGATGAGCGCAGGATAGGCAGCATGATGATCAGCTATCGCATGAATGCCATCCTGGAAGAACTGGTGCCCTGGTGGTTCGCCCAGGACAACCAGATCACCATCACAGATATTGATGACCGCATACTGGCAGAACGCAGTGCCGGCGGCAGTGGCAAGAGTGTCTACACCCACAGCCGTGCCCTGGAACTGCCCAGCCTGACGCTGGTGCTGCGTACCAACAGCATCAAGACCGAGCCAAAACTCCTGTCCAACCTCCTGGTGCTATCCGTCATCCTGCTGTCGATAGGCCTGATCTGGAGCCTGATGGCCCTATGGCGCGACATTAACCGCCGGCTTGCCGCAGAAGGCGCCCTTCGTCAGCAAGTCACCTTCCGTACTGCAATGGAAAACTCCCTGGTGACCGGCTTGCGCGCCCGCGACATGGAAGGCCGCCTGACCTATGTCAACCCGGCCTTTTGCCGCATGGTGGGTTTCCCGGCGGAAGACATCATAGGACGCATCCCCCCCATGCCCTATTGGGCGCCGGAAGCAATAGAAGAATATCAGCAGCGCTTCAACCAGCTGCTTGCAGGATCAGTGCCGTCGGAAGGCTTTGAAACCACCTACCAGCATGCCAGCGGCGAGCGCATCCCCGTGCTGATCTATGAGTCACCGCTGATCGATGAAAATGGCAAACAGACAGGCTGGATGAGTTCCATCCTCGACATCTCTGAACTGCGCCGCGCCCAGGAACTGACACGCCAGCAGGAGGAAAAGCTGCACACCAGCGCCAAGCTCGCCACCATGGGGGAAATCGCCTCCATGCTCGCCCATGAGCTGAACCAGCCACTGGCTGCCATTTCAAGTTACACCACCGGCGCCGTCAATCTTTTACAGGGCGGCATGATAGATAAGTCCCTGTTCCAGAGTGCCCTGGAAAAAGTCAATGCACAGGCACAGAGAGCGGGCCAGATCATACGCAGCGTCCACGAATTTGTTAAAAAGCGGGAAGCCACGCGCGAACCAGTACAAATAGCCGACCTGATACAGAGCGCCATGCCCCTGGTTGAATTGCAGGCACAAGCCAGCCATGTCGCCTTGCAGTGGAAGATTGCAAAAAAACTACCATTGGTGCTGGCAGATGGCATCCTGCTGGAGCAGGTATTGCTAAACCTGACAAGAAATGCGATAGAAGCCATGCAAACCACACCGCCGGAAAAGCGTATATTGAGAGTGGAAGCCAGCTACGACGACAATGAGCAGCACATACTTGTGAGCGTCATCGATCGCGGTCATGGGATACCGGCAGAGGTGTCGGAAAAACTGTTTTCCCCCTTCTTCAGTACCAAGTCGGCCGGTATGGGCATGGGCCTGAACATCTGTCGTACAGCCATAGAATTTCATGGTGGCAAGCTGTCACATAGCGACAATCCTGTCGGTGGTACTATTTTCCAATTCGCATTACCCATATCAGCAAGTCATATTAACAACATACACAATGCGTAGCGCAGCTAGCTAAAGTGCGCCAGATTATTTACGGGAGACCACATGCTACACATCATCGACGACGAAGAAGTCATACGTGACTCTTTATCCTGGCTGGCAAGATCCAGGCAAATTGCCGCCCACGGTTATGACAGCGCTGAAAAATTCCTGACTGCACTGGACAAGCCCCTGCTCTTTGACAGCCAGGGCGATTGCATACTGCTTGATGTACGCATGCCGGGCTTGACCGGCATCAATCTGTTTGAAATGCTGGCCGCCAGACAACTGACCAAGCGTCTGCCCGTAATTTTTTTGACCGGCCATGGTGACGTGCCCATGGCAGTCGATACCCTTAAACGCGGCGCTTTTGATTTTTTTGAAAAACCTTTCAACGACAACAAATTGATGGACCGGGTACAAGAAGCACTTGGCGTATCACGCCAGGCTGGTTCTGCAGCTGTCATCCATGAACGCCTGGCCAGCCTGTCCACCCGAGAGAGAGAAGTGCTGGACCTGATCTTGCTGGGCAAGATGAACAAGGTCATTGCCGACCAGTTGGGCATCAGCATGCGTACCGTAGAAGTACATCGCGCCCATATTTTTGACAAGATGCAAGTCAAGACAGCCGTGGAGTTGGCGGGCATGTTGAAATAAATGGGTGGGGATACAGTAAAGCATGTCGATCTTCACCCTGCTCTTTCCCGACTTCAGCCTGATCCTGCTGGGCTTTTTACTGGCCCGCCATGCGCACTGGGGCGGTCATTTCTGGGCTGGTGTCGAGAAGATTGTTTACTTCATCATGTTCCCGGCTTTACTGTTTTACACCACTTCACGCACCCGCTTTGATTTTCACGCAACCGGTCATTTACTGCAGGTAGCATTGATTGCCACAGCCTGTGGCATGCTGCTGGGCTGGTGCGCCAAGTTCATGTTCAGCACAGCACCACGGATATTTGAATCCGGCGTGCAAACCGCTTTCCGTTTCAATTCATATATAGCACTGGCAATTGCATCGCGCCTGGCCGGCGAACAGGGTACAGCCCTGATGGCCCTGCTGATCGGTTTTCTGGTCCCTCTGTGCAATATGGGTGCGGTGTATGCCCTGGCGCACAATAGCGGCAGGTTGATGAAAGAAATCGCCAGCAACCCTTTGGTGGTTGGTACGGCATCCGGTGTCTTGTTCAGTGTGCTGGAAATACCCATCCCCGAAGGCATCAGCGCCACCCTGTCACGCCTCGGCAACGCCTCGATTGCACTGGGTCTGCTGGCAGTAGGGGCGGGCATGCGCCTGTCTGGCCTGCGCGAAGCCAAGGGCATCGCTGCCTACTTCCTGTCCGTCAAACTGCTGGCCCTGCCCTTCATCGCCCTGTTGCTGGGCCGCTGGCTGCAGCTACCACCTCTGCAACTGCAAATCGCCGTGGTCTTTTGTGCCCTGCCGACAGCCTCCAGCGCTTATGTATTAGCTGCCCGCATGGGTGGCAATGGGCCCTTCGTGGCGTTTTTGATTTCGGCGAGTACGGTGTTGTCGGTACTGACTTTGCCGCTGTGGTTAAGTCTGGTGCGGTAAAGTCAATGTGCAGGTAAAATAAATAGCCCGATTAGGACTTACGCAAAAATTATCCCGACGTCCGAAACAACTTGATTATTACTGTGGCGGCTGCGCCATGGCGAAAGTCACCTCCTCAACGCCTTCTATCATTGCAGAGGCAAAATTGGCCGAATCAATGGTGGCCACTCCGGAGCACATGGCAGTGCTGAATGCTGTCATGTCAATGATGCGTTTGCTCTTGTCCTTCCAAATAACACTGATGTCATTTTCTTGGGATCGTGGTTTTTTTGTGAGTGCATCGTTTTCGCCACGCAGCCCGAAGTGCAAGGTTTCTATTTTCTGGTGAATCTTGATTTCATCGAGCACCCCATCGAACAGGTAAAAAAGCACATCAGGTGCCAGCCTGGCGATCCTGAGGGGAGGTTTGAGTTTCTTATTGCCTCCAATATAGCCATCGATCTGTAATCCAGGCCAGCCAGGAACCACTTCAGAGCGAAGAAGCACGCCTGTCACCAAGCCCTGAGGATCAGTCCTATGCCGCAAATAAGCTTTGTCCCGCTCTTTGTCGGCTTGTGTCACACTGCCGACGCTGAACGCACCGTCAAGCAGACAGGTGATCCACAACCAATCCATTGCAAAAAAACGAATGGATTCCACTGGGAGCATACGTTCGTCTGGTACGAGGTAAGAAAACGGCACACCTTCTAACAGTCTCAGACCCAACATCCAATCTTGCAGGCTGGGCGGCAATGCTACATCGATGTCTGTCATTGAGCTCGACACTGGAATGGCCAAAGGATGGCAACTTCGGGTTTGCCGCAATTTGGCTTGTTCCTGTTTCCAGTGTAGCAGCTCGAGCGAGAACTTCTTGTTTTGCAAGGCCACGAGTCGTCCAATTTCCCATGCTGCTGCGTAGGAAACGTCGAACATCCCGCTCTCCCTGTTGTAGCGCAAGAGCTTGTCTGCTACCTTAACAGGCCAGGAAGGCAGTGCTTTGCTGTGAGGATCAAGCGGGTTGTTCGCGGGGGCAAGCGGCCCGTGATACCACGACACGGTTTTTTTACCATTGCGCAAAGAGTGGCGCATCGGCACTGCACCTGATGCCAATTGCGCTTTGGCTATTTCATCCCTATTCCACGGAAAATCGCTTTCCGGCAAACGCAAGCTGCTGGGGCCAGTAGCCGGTGTGCTTCCTTTGAGATTCAACAGCAGGCTGGTAAATTGCTGCTCTGGTTGAGTACAGCCAAACCTGAAACTGGCCAAACTGATGAATCGAATCTTTTGTTCTTCTGTGGTTTCCTTATTCTTAAAATCAAAAGTGTTATCCTCACCCGTATACCTGTTCTCCAATGAAACCAGATGTGCCGTGCTCATGCCATTGGCCTTGGGGAGCCGTTTTGCAATGATAGTCGCCACTTCCGCCAGTGGAGTAGCAGTGGCGGATGAGCGTTGCCGCACATGGGTCAGTAATTTGAGTTCATTGATGCTAGGAAGCAGGGACTCCAGCAGTGATTTCTCGACTTCAATGATGATGACTTGATCGTCAAGGGATTGTCCCTTTTCTGCCTGATAGCCGAGTTTTGTATCTTTCAGTGCCATCGTCTGTGGGTCGCCTATCTCTCCTTCGTGAAAGACCAGCAGCGCCAGCCACGGTGCGTCGGAATCGGCCTGTGCTTTGCGTTCCCAGGGCAAGGTACTGCGCTGTAAAACCATATGCGGCAATACATTCGCATGATCGCCCATGCTGCCGTTGGGCGGGAACATGGCGAGGATTTCGGTTGGTGGTAAACTAAAACGCTGGCCCTGAATCGAAAAGCTTACTTTTTTCGAAAAAGTAGCTTCCGGAATACCTGTCCCAACTATCTCTTGCGTGACTTCAATTTCATAGTCACCGGCTTCGACACCAGGACGGTGCGAATCGAGAAAGCAAATCACATCGTCCGGGTTTTGCAGGGAATTATTTCCTGGCTGGCTCATGATGTTGCCTCTGCTTGTGGTAGCTCTTCGAGATAATCGAAGCTAAAGTCATTATCGAGTTCGGCGATACTGAGGCCTAAATTTTTGAGCAACTCATTGCGTTTGCCTGTGTTCGCTTTTGTTGTTGCTTCTATACTATTGGTGCTGCAGGTGAAAGACTTCCCCATCGCTCCCCAAGTACATGTGCGGGTATTTTCGGCACCTTTGTCGTTTACAAGTAAATCCTGGCGTTTGACGGCCTCAGTCTTATAGGCAGGCTTGGGTTCATTTGCCTTGATCTCAAACCCACAGAGCGCATTTTCGACAAATTGAGGGCCGTGGAGTTGTGGGGTGAGCGATGCGCCCCAAAGCGATGAGGGAACATTTTTCGTGATCGCCGTGCAGAAAAACTGGTCTGTCTGTGCCGTCGAGCTAACATCATTGGTCTTGATCTTTTTGCTGAGCTTAATGGTTTGTTTAGACGAAGTGACTGACGGCAGCCCCATCGGTGCCACACCAAAGTGATGCGCTATGGCGGGCGCAGTTTGGGCGTCGAAGTTGGGTACCTGGTGAGAAGTAGCTGGAATTACAGAGTTGGTCACCAGCCTGAAATGTTTGCCGTTGATGATGCCGAGCTCATCCTTGTCATCCCCTTTATGTATCAGCCCATCGGCTACCGCTATGCTGCATACTTCTTCAGGCAGGAACATCTTTTTAAAATCTTCCCAGCCTATTGCTTTAGCCTGGCTGGCAGCGGTATTACCAAAATGGATGGTGAATGAAATAATCCACAAATGCACCGTGGCGTCACCCGCGAATTCTGGGCCCCAGATATGCAGATCCGCGCCGACTTCTAGTGACAGTCGTTGTGTTCCAAAAAACTCGAAGGTGAGCTGTATGCCTATATCAACATAGGCTTGCGCATCATAATGGTAGGGCATCCAGGCAATCAAAAAATCTATCCCGGCTTTGAGCCAGGCCATGACTGCGCTGCTTTTCCAAATGACCTGCAAATGTCCACCAGCCATGATTGCTGATGGGGTAAGTGCGAAATACACATCGCCTTGCAGTGACAGGCCAAATTCCTGCATCTGCCACAAAAAACCGAGTCGTGGTACTACAGGATAATGCTTGAGTACCTGGAAACGCGGATGATAGCCACCCAGCGTCAAGATGAAATCACCACTTTTTGCCGAGCCGCCGTCCTTGAGCCAGCACATAAATGCGAATCCCCCACTCAAGTGACAATCCCTGGAAAAGAGGTAGGACGTGGGGGTGAGTTGCGCACGCAATTCCACAAAGCCATCGTCGGGAATGAAACTGCCTTTCAGCGCCAGTTCGACCTCGGCGACGGCGGGTATGGCATCGCCAAATTCCGCTGACGGAATGCGCATGGTGGACAAGCCCAGAAGGTGTAGTTCAAGTTTTTTGCCAAAGGCAGCGGTGAGTAATACGGTAGACTCTACCATCTTGAAAGAGCTGAACATCACGCCAGCGGCGAGGAAGTGCTGGCCCACAGTGGCAGGGATGGCTGCGCTGGCGCGTTGGAGTATCGCCAGCATCTTGCTTGCATCGGTCTTTTTTTGCGCTGCTTCGATGAGTGGGAACTGCGCCAGCCGCTCAATGGGGGGAACGACCACGTTGCGGTTGTAGCCAAATCCTGCAGCAAGGCCCGTGATGAAAAAGAATGGTGGGCCGCCAATTGGATAATCGAGCAGACCGTAAATAAAAAATGACGAATCTTCTTTGCTTGAGTCTTTTTCGTCCTTGATGGTGGTGTAGGAACCAAGTGCGCTGATGGTAAAACCCTTTGCCTTGATCACAGCAGCGCCGCCGAATGCAATTGGGGCATCTTCTTTTGTGGATGGCAGCCTCAGGAAGCTACCTCCAATTTCGACAAAACCGTTGTTGTAATCGATGCCCATGCCACGTAATGAGACATCAACCTCAAGTTTGGATGGATCTACGCCAAACGCCAGGCCGTCCAGCGAGATGGTCAGTCCTGTCGCACTCATGGAGGCGCTCAGCAGCACCCAAATCTTTGATTGGCGATATTCAACACCGACCCGCTCGACATGTAGGGGACCGACTGCTCTTTGGATATTGAGCCAGATAGCACTGTCAGGTGGCGGTGCGATTGGTGTTGTGCCTGTGGGCAGTGCCTGCGCTGCAACCGGGAACATCACAGGTTGCGATACAGGTCCGAGATTCAGAACTGCGGCGAGATTGACGCCACGCTGCAGTACTACCGCATTAAGATCAGGCGAATTCGCCATTCCGGGGGTCGTGGTTTGCGCGACCGCAGGGAGATTGTGGACAGGCGGGTTAAACGTGCCCAGCAAACTGTTTAATTTCTGCACTTCGTTTGCCTTGAATTCCGCCGTGGCAAAAACGACCTGCAGGTTGTCGAATCCTATGTTTTTCCCTGCCGCGCTCGCAACGTATTTCCCGACGAGTGGCAATTGAGAAAAGTCCAGTTTTATACCGAGATCGACGCCGAACAGCGATTTGCCAGGATCGGTGGCGGGTTTGCTGTAGGCGAACAGTGCATCCTTGATGATGATACTCAGCGCGTCAGGGACCAGCCCTGCCAGCGTAGGGGAAATTTCTCCGAGCAATGCCGATAGCTTGAGCTTTTGGTTTTTAGTATCAGAATAAGCCCCGACGAAAAAACTCGTTCCTGCATCCCCCTGTTTGGCAGTATCGTACTTTACATGAAATCCAATTTTCCCTATGCGCAATTCTCCACCGAACTGGTATTCATACGTGTTTTCCGCCTTTTGGCTGACGAATGCATCAAATGACAAGAGCGCCATTTTTGCATCGTCTTCGCTCGAAAGGGGGAAGTCAATTCCGGCATTGAATTGAACGGCCTGTGACTTGTTGTTTGTCCCAGGTGCAGGGGAGTTGTTCTGCTCGGTTGTTGTGGTAAAACGTAAAGACAATAGCTTGATTTGCAGTTTTTCTTCAATAACATCTGGCAATGCGATAGGAGAACGATAATGATTTGACAGGGCAATGGCTAGCTTACCGATCTCGATCGGTTTAGACGCCGCGCAAGCAAAACTCCAACCGTTGATTTGCTTTGTCGCTTCGACAGTGAAAGGAATGTCGCTCACAGCGAGCGTCCCCGAAATGCTTCCCTCAAGGCTTTTCGGATTTTTTGCAGCAGCAACATCGAACGGGTTATTCGCGATGAACTCTAACCTGGGGTTAATAATGTTGAGTCCATGTATCAATTCGCAAGCCGCCTTCAGTTGCAAATCGAATGCAATTGCGCCAACAGTTTTATTGACAGGATTAAAATCGACTTCGAATTTCTTGAGATCCACTGATTCAAATGTAAAAAATCCTTGGTGCAGATGCAGGTCTTTCACCTCGTATCCCCAGTGAAGGTTCTCGATATCTTTCAATTCTGTGATATCGACATGCCCTGATGCAAAAAGCGACCACGGATCCAGAAGGTTCTCAGGTAGTATGACCTGTAAGTCCAACGCGGCATCATCCTTGATTTGCATATGCCCGAACATTGTCAGCCCAATCGCTGGCTTCTGGCCTGGTGATGGGGTCACGTTGACACGCATGCCCACCTTGTTAATTGCGAGCGAATCGAAAATTTCAAACTGTTTCCCGGACTTAAGGCGAATCGAAAGAAATAGCAATTTTTTTTCGACCGGGTCCAAAAGAATGCTGAGATCGTCCAGAAAAACGGTCCTTATCGCAGAAAAATCTGCCGGGAAAAGTTGCGCAACTGGAACCTTGATGACTTGAGCAAGTAATGCTCCCAGATCTGACGCCCAGGCACCAAGGGGGATTGTAGAGCGCGATGACAAAGCCCAGGATTTTGGGGCAAGAGTTCCACCGAGGGGAATTTCAATTTTAACTTCAATGGACGTGTTTCCCGCTTCGAGGGTCGCGTACATGTCGAGCAGTAATTCAGGCTGCGCCCCGTAACAGCGAAAAAATTCGAAGCCCAAATTACCGAGGGAAATTCCCGGGAAAATAGCGCAATTATGTTTCGATTGGAGACAAACGAAGTAAAGCCTGGAATTTGTTGAATCAAATATGAGATCGACGGTAGTATATTCTGCATCCAGTAGAGGCTGGACGAAGGGCGTAGAGGGGAGAATGCCGAGTTCGCTGAGCGTGCTGAGCTTCATCACGGCTAATGTGGTTTTGAAATCGAAACTCCACTGGCCATTGATGTAATCGAGATTGATCTCAATCTCTACCTTACCTTCATGCAATGGCAGCGTTGTGTCACCTTTCAATGTCAAATACGTACTTGGCGCATGGCTGCGCTCAACGCTCACGGCATCAATGATCAGCGAACCAAGTCCAAAAGCACGAAGCAAATGATCAAATGACTCGGAGGTATATTTTTCATCATTGAAGCTAATTGACTGATTGAAGATGGTTGCGGATGTCATTTTTATTTACCCCTCTTCGCAGATGGAAGTTTTGGAGCATATTCGCGTCCCCTCTTCATCCTTCCGCCTGTATCCTCTGGATATGGCGATTCAAG
Source organism: Undibacterium paludis (assembly GCF_022568815.1). Classification (GTDB taxonomy): domain Bacteria; phylum Pseudomonadota; class Gammaproteobacteria; order Burkholderiales; family Burkholderiaceae_D; genus Undibacterium. The sequence continues at coordinate 327,604 of NZ_JAKZHX010000004.1, forward strand.
GAGCTTACGTCCTCCATTTGGAGAGTAGCGTAAATTGAAGTAAGTCTGATTGATGTTATCGACAAGCAGGTAATAAAGAGTTATCTTGTCGTCATTGAGTATGTTTGCAGGAGTGTGCAGATTAAAATATGGTTTTTCCCCCTCCATTTTGATCTTAACGGCTGCCGTTAATAGTACGTCCATTTTTTTGTAAAATTGATCGACTGCTTGCTCTTTAGTACAAGCGCCACTTTGGAATTTGCTCCATGTTTCTATAAAGCCCGGGAAATATGCAGTGATGAAATCAATACCAACAGTGCTTGAATCACTCTTGTCCTTCTTCGCCCAAGCGGATATTTCTTCGGCCTGTATTTTAAAACCATCGCAGATTGCCTTGTTCAGGCCCTTTACTTCATCAAGAGTACCAAAAGCGAATGAACGATTGATGTCGTAACTTTGAAATACTATTTTTTTTTGCAGATTATTAACTTCATCCGGCGACCGCTTGATCAATACAATGTCATGGCTATCTTTAATCAATTGATACCCAGCACAATCTCTCTCTGGTTTAGATTGATCGACTACAAGCCCGTTTTTGACACGCCGTCGAATTACAGCCACCTTAGTACCCAAATTCGAGGCTTGCGTATTTCCGTCTTGATCGCTGAAGATTACATTTCCGTCTGTGATCTGCTCCTTAATTTTAGAAAGCGCGTCATAACGCTCATCACCTTTAAAGACGTGCAGGGAATTGGAAAACGCAACAATGGGTTTAGTATCAAGCGAGCTGAGTCGCTCAAGAAATTTTTCGCTCGGCACCTCTTTCATCTGGTTGCAGGACACGACGATCGTTTCTGGTTTTAGTTGGCCCAGCAAGTATAGTTGATTGCTGTGTTCGCTGCCGTGGTGACTCGCCTTGAAGACGCTGACTGTTTTTCCGCCCGCAAGTGGCCCCTTATCTGACTTCAAATAGTCAATCAAAGGTTTTTCGACGTCGTAGTAACTACTCATTTCAGTATCGCCGCTCAAGTCTCCAGCTGTAAAATAGCGAAATTGTCCCCATTCAACCAATAGCGCCAACGATAGATCGTTGGGATTGAATTTCCGAGCTTTCGTTGCTTTTTGCGACGTTAGCACATTGCTGCCATCAGCAAGAATTCCGTCGGCGCAATAGCACTTCAATGTAATGTCAGATTTGCCCCCCAGTTCAATTTCGAATGGTCGCCGATCGGCTACATTAAAGAACGGTATCTGGCATCGTAATGAGATTGTTTTGGGGTCTTTTTCTTTCATTCTCTTTAACTGCGCTTGTACTTGGGCAGCATAAGCGCTAAAGGTCCCTGTCCTGGCGCCTGTGCCTATACCATTTGCAGGTGTCGCTTCAAAATTTTTGGCCTCCGCATAGCCGCCTATATCAAGGAATTGATCGAATTGGATGCCAGCTTCAAAAAAACCCTGAATATGGTCTTGATGGTAATGCGTGGCAACAATGAGATCGAAGTGCGTGCCTGCAAAATACTTCTCCAAATAGTGCTTTAGCGCGCTACTTCCGCTACCTTCAGCTCCTGCATCAATCAGCACCCGATAAACGACTTTCCCTTCTGCGTCGCTGACATGATCTTTGACAATAATCGCAGTAGCATCACCACCCCGCACATCCAGGTGATGTATTTCCAAACTGATGTCGGACATGGTCCTCTCCGTGTATTCAGGTTTTTCGATTAAGTCACGTCGCGCCCGCCAGTGCCGAGCCTTATCTATGTCCTGCGCATAAAATGCGGTATCGTTCTATTTTTCAAACCAGATTTGGCGTCTGTTTGCATACCCGTCAGCTTTGTCAACAAGCGCCGTTTACCGTTTAATTCCTTTGCTTTTTTCAACAGCAAATACACGGAACCATGCTAATGCCTTGCCTGGAAACTGATACTGCAAAAAAATTTCCTCAAGCACACCTATGGGCTTGTCATGGAGTGAGACGAAAACAGGCTGGAACAACCCGACATCCATGATCCTGCTAGAAGACATCAAAGTACTCGACCCAAAGTTCATACAAATAAGCTGCGGTGGCTGCGTTTCCCGTTATGCTTCTTATATTGATTTCTTTTATCCAATTAAGTTTGGGAGATTTGATTGGTTTGGGAGGTTCGGCTGGCTGGGGAAATTCGAAAAGTTCCGAATAGGCATGCCCTTTATGCTTATCTTCAGTGCTCCCCCAGATTGCAGGGATATGCACTTCGATTGACTTACCTGTATCAGGTATTATTTGCACCAGGGTCCCATCACCTGAGCCGTGCTTATAATTCCACGAGTCCCAAGCGACAATATAGAATCGGTACTTGCGCGTTGCACCCGTCTGAGGAGGCGGGCCGCCAAGACCATATATACCCATATCGAGGATGCTAATACATTTGTTTAAGTATTCTTTCTCTTGAGCTAGTTTCCTGCTCCCCACGAACTGCTTGGTACCCTTGATGATTACCGCTCCGCTGTCACCCTTACCCTTAATCGCACCTGCGACCTCAATATCACCCGCAGCCATCACAGTTTGGGCATTAAGGGAAATAGCATTCAACAAAGCTCTTTCGCCATTTTTGTTGACATAGACGTCCGCAATCGTGAGCCCATTGTTCGGTTGGTGAGTACCATCGGCCTGCTGTAAGCCTACAAAAATCCCCGTGTTATTATTGGTATTGGCCTGAAGCCGTAACCCACTGCCCGCGCCAAAATCCATTTTGACGTCGCCATTCACCTCCAGCATCTTGGCGGATAATTTGTTACCCTCTATATCCTTAGCGCAAACAATATTGCCTGGAACGCTGAGTTCTTCCGTACGCAAGGCCATTTTCTGAATATTGCCTCCATAATTCCCAGAGTTGCCACTGCAGACCTGGAATTCATTGCCCTGTACCATCATGGTTGGATAGGCTGGTCCGTTGCCTAAAAATGCCAGGCTGCCGGAGTCGCCAAACGCCATCTTGACGGGGCCAGTTACTCCCAGTTTCATTGGCGACTTCTGCTTGTTGGCGTCCTCGATCTCCAGCGGTGCACCACCTATCCCCACGTTACCGTCCTTGATGACGACAGGTCCTTTTTCTATGCTGCACACAAATTGCCCATCCCAATAGCCAGGGATGTTGTCGTAGTGCAGGTACAGGTTGGCATTGCCGGTTTTTGCAGAGACATCGATGGTGATCGCAAGGTCTAGGCTTTTTCCGTATTCAAGAGAATAGTTATTGTTAGGGAAGGTGATATCCCAGCTTGGTGTTTCGCCTATCCTGGGACCTGCCGCGCTCACCAGGCCAACAGGAACGCCCACGCCCGTGATGCTCCCAAGATCCCAGTCATCCGTTCCTGTGTCGCATGATAAGACCAGCTTCGTTGCAGGATAATTGTCCTCACCCTTGCTAAATACGATCGTCGACGTACTGACATCCTTGGCCTTGCAAATATTGGTAAGACGTAGCGTGAGCGTCGCGGCCATAGCACCGTTCTGCACGCGACTGCCCTCGATGATACTCATATGCAAAGGAATATTTTTTCTGCCGCTATGGTTGGTCACATGCATGTATTGCGTGCGGCTGCCGGTAATCGCTGTATTGCCAGGTAATTGCAGTTGGTGTGGAATCAATTCAACCTGCGTCCCGCGTGCTCCGCTGCCTGGCGCAGCACTGAGACCCGAAAGCACAATCGAGCGCGTTTCCCCTATCGAAAGAGTGCTCTTGCTTCCCGTGTAAAGGAAATAAAGCCTCACGGGTGCATTTGTCCCAGCCTGATGGACATGCTGTGCCAACTTCCAGTCTGGCGTGCTCACAACTTTGTTGGCTGCTGGGCTAGCGAGTAATTCCAGTGTTCGCCTGGACAAGGTCCCCGGACGAAACTGTAAAGCAAAATGATAATTGCTTGCCGAGACCTCAGTTGGCCCGGCCATCATGCTCATGTCTTGCGTGGATGTATTGGCAATCGTTAAATGTAATTTCCGGTCGCTGATGTCTTCGGAAATGTACATGACGGCTTGTTCGTCATCGTCGAACAGCGTGAAATCAATAGGGTGGCTCTTGCGAAACTGGGTCGAATTATTCTCAGTTGCCATGATTTGATCGCTTTCTGATAAATAGCAGGGGTTTATTTTTTATCTTCTGACGTGCTCAGTTTGAGCCAACCTTCTTGAATTTCGAGCACCTCGTCCCAATTCGCCTGGGTATTGGCCGGCCCGATGTGGGTAGCCTCACTCGCCTCGCGCCTGGCAATCCACGACCACTTGTGGTCTGCTTCTGTGGGCAGGGGTAAGGCAATCTTGTCCGCCGGGCTCAGGATAGGCGCTGTCAAAAACCATGCTTCCATTGCCTTGAGTGCTGGTGCATAGTGATCTGGTGCGATTTCGTGTACCTCTGCAGGCAAAATCCCGGATGTGACATGCACCACACCGCGTGGGTCCAGCAGCATGGTCAGGTTCACTTCACCGTCGGCGATGCAACGCTCTATCCAGGTGTCATTACCAGTCTGGTATGCACCATAGTTGCCATCCTTGTCTTCTATCCAATACCCCAATAGTCCATCGTTCAATTGCCGGCTGTCTCCAAGACGAATCTGCAATTTCACCCTGCTCACACCATCGCTTGATCGCTCGAATTGTTTACCATCACTTTCAAAAAACTTTTCAAGATCAATGCGGAAGCAGTCCCAGCTTTGGTTAATCGCCGGATGTCCCTGTAGATCCAGTTTCAATTTTGCCCGCACCACGGCAATTGGTCTTCCAATCAAAAGTGCCAGGGCTTCATGTTCGGAAGAGCGCGCCGGGTTAATGTGCTCCAGTGCCGTATCCAGTTGCTTAAAAAAATTGGCTGGTGCTTTTGTGATTAACTCTTCTACCATCACGCCAAGATACTTGGGCAGTTTCTCAGGCTTGACTGGTGCGGCCCCCGGTGCGTATGTCCACTTGAAATCGCTATCAAGCGCCCCTTGTGCCTTGCCGCTGGCATCATAGACCATGAGACTTTGATCCAGCTGGTTTTGCAAGAACCAGCCACAAACCGGTGTCGTTGCCGGGTGAGAGTTCATCTCAACTTCGCCATTGTCACCTGCAAGCCATTGAAAAAATATCCGCGCTGCTTGTGTCAGCCGGGGGGGCAATGAAAAAAAACCTGATTCGCCTGATGCTGCAGGCATCAACTCGCTCGCCAGCCAGTTTTTTACGTCCAGATCTTGCACCCGTCCAAAGGTATCTACCAGACGCAAATCAAGCACCTTGAAGCCACCACTACGTATCAGGTGAAAGTCGTCCAGTGGTTGTGGCGCAACCCAGGTGTTTGAGCCCACAGCCTGTTTCACACGGCGGGTGAATGCTTTGGCATCTTCAAATCCCAGCGGTTCGTCAAGTGGCAGTTGGAAGGTTTGCTTGTGCATCAGCAAGGCTTCGTTAAAGCCATTCAACGCTTGTGCCAATACATGGAATTGCGCATCGTCAATCACCGATGCAACCTCGAGTATGGTGTCTACGACTGTATCAGCAATCTTGGGGTCTGCTTTTTTTGTGTCGTACCATTCCTTGATGGCATGAACGTGGGTTTCGAAAAAGTCGTTGCTGCGCTCTTTTGGTGGGATAGCCTTGTCCTCGAAATATTTTGGCAGCAGCCTTAGCGACAAGAAAGCATTGATGCGCTCAGAGAGTTTCAGTTTGGCGTGGCCCGTTAGCAAACTGCTGCCCGTGTAGATACTTGCAGCTTGTCCGGTCCCTGCTTTGCCTGCAATAGCGGTCAATTCCACCTGATCATGATCGAGCTTATAGGTGTTCAGAATAAAATCAGGATCGTAATGGCGATTATGGGCAGAAAGATTGTTCTTCTCTTGCACGGGTTTCATCTCCACCCGCCAATCGAGTGAGAATGGATGCCATGTTCCTGGCGGGTCTTCGTGCGTGCCGCCTTTGAATTGACCTATGAGCTCGGAGAGCGTATCAATGTTGGACAGGTCCAGGTCCTTCGTCAAAACGCCACATGGATGTGGGCCGCTTTGAAAGTGGCGAGTGGTCATGCGCAAGCCATTGCCGGAAATCAGCAGTACCGGCTCATTCGGGCGGAAAAAACGCATTCCCGGTCGGGACTGGAGTTGTTTCGGTGTGTGCAGCAGATCTTCGAGTTCTTTTTTGCACTTGTCGCGGTTTGCTGTCAACTGCGTGAGCTGTTCTTTTTTGTCAGCAATAGGGATAAGCTGGTGTTTTTCTATGAAAAACCGCACTTCGTCAATGTCCGGGTAATCGTCACGTGCATCGCCAGGTGGATAGGCGCACAGCATGTATTTGTACCAGTCTGCATACAGCTGCTTTTGCATGCAGTCCAATTCACAGATTGCCTGATCGAGTTCGCGTTGTGCCAGGTTGAGTTGATTGAGCAAATGCGGCTCTTTTATCGCATCGGCAGCAGGGATGGTATCGCTGAGTGGCAAGTTTTTCTTGGCGCTGGCATCGGTTATGCGTATGCCCCACACCGTCCCCCCGGTAAGCGAGGAAAACCCGCGATCATGTCTTGCATGCTGAAATTTCGGTCCAATGTCTAGCGTCAAATGATCAATGCGCTCTGACAAATGCAAGGCCTCCAGCTTGGCTTCGAGATTTTCTTTCACATGATGAAGACGGGCATCGTGTGCCAGCAATGCCGACAAGGCTTCAGTGGCAGTATTGCCCATTGCCACGGACACATTGTCTGGTTTGAAAGTGTCTGCTTTCTTGTCCATGCTTATGTGTGCATGGAAGATACTCGCTTTTGGCAAAGCCGCCTGTGCGTCTGCTATCTCCCAATTGAATGCATCCTTTAGCGCATGCTTCAATACTGCAGCTTCATCGATGGTTTGACCTGCCTTTTTCAGATTTTGGTGGGCTATTTCCAGGGCTTCGCTCATTGCTTCACTATTGAGCCAATCCTGGCCAGGATCACTGTACCAACCGATGACTTCGTATCTAAGCCCGCTTACGTCAGTGGGTAACTCGGCATCATGCAATCCGAACACGCTCAGGCAATTGGAATACAGCGCAGCAAATGTGGGTTCGCCCAAGCCGCCTTTGGGGGGCACGGTATTACTCATCTCTCTGGGATTGGGCTGGTATCCCACTACGGTTAAACGATAGTTTTTGCTTGAAAGATATTCGGGGGTAGTGTCGTTTTCTATCTGCGGACGTATCCGTCCGAGGTAACGAAATGGTCGCTCCCCTTTTTGCCTGTCACATGGGAAGGGGATTGCCACGCTGTGCAGGGTTTTGCCATCGGCTGGCGGGAATACGGTTTTGTCCGGGTGTAAATAATCGCTTTCTACCACCCATTGCTTGTCTTGTTTTTCATTTTGAAGACGCGTCACCAACCACCTGTTTGGCACTGCCGGGAAGAGCATGCCTTGCTCATAGCCGGCGGGAACCTTGCTGCTGCCGTGTGCCAGGGCATCAGGCAAGCTCCAGTGCAGATGTACCCCTGGGGGTAGAACCAGCGTCTGGTTCTCAAACGGATACGATGCCAGATCTTCACTGATGTTTGCAACGTCAGGGTTGACTTCATGCTCGCCATTCCAGTAGGGCATGCGTGTGAAATCTGCTTTTGCGTTGACAACTGACAGTGGCGCCGTCAAATGCAGTGCATCCAGACGAATGGGGACGGTCAAAAAAACTGTCATATCTCATCCATTTCCTAGGCAAGTCGGAAGGCGTGTAATATTTTATTTTTATTTTTATAATTGCATAATGTACATTCTAATCTTCGCAGTTTCCAATAAAACATTGCACCTTGTTAGGTATTTGTCTGTAATTGGAGAATTTTGTGACGGGAGCATTAAAAGCTTGAAGAAATGAAGCGTCATTCAAGGCATTATTTATCAATTTGCAATTATTAAATTGAAAATGAAATGCTGATTGTGTTCACACCGCACATATTGAGCAAAGTGCTTTAGCAAGTACTTTCGACATACCAGGTCCCCCTCATTCAAGAAAATCAAAACGCAATTCATGAGGTATCCGGTCTCAGGTTCAGCATGCTGGAAATCCATCTCACGAAAGGTATCAATGCCACCCTGCCGCGTCTGCGCAACGCCTCGATTGCGCTGGGCCTGCTGGCGATAGGCGCGGGCATGCGCCTGTCAGGTCTGCGAGAAGCCAAGGGGATTGCTGCCTACTTCCTGTCCGCCAAACTGCTGGCCCTGCCCTTCATCGCCTTACCGTCGGTCTCAAGCGCTTATGTATTAGCCGCCCGCATGGGTGGCAACGGATTCTTCGTGGCTTTCCTGCTTTCGGCCAGTACGGTGCTGTCGGTGTTGACTTTGCCGCTGTGGTTGAGTCTGGTCAGGTGAAAGCGACAAGCGAAATTAGCAATAAGAGTTTGCAGCAAACGCCGCCAGGCTCCTGCCTGCGCAGGAGTGACGAAATGACGGGTACGGTTGATTTACGTAATAGACAAAACCTGAATCCCGTGCTGCCCCAAAGCCCAAACCACATGCTCCCTCACCATCTCTGAGGGATGATCTAGCCGTGACTGCAACACCGCGACTATCTCGGCATCCCCATGCATGGCGGATGCCGCATTACCGAGGCCGACTGCAATATTGCGCAACCAGCGTTCATGGCCTATGCGGCGTATCGGGCTGCCTTCCATGATGCGCAGGAACTGTTCTTCGTTCCAGGCAAACAGGTGCACCATACGGGCATTGTCGAGACCGTTTCTGACAGCAAAATCATCAACGGCAGCAACCTGGGCAAACTTGTTCCAGGGGCAGACCAGTTGGCAGTCATCGCAGCCATACACACGGTTGCCTATCAAAGGACGTAATTCCACCGGTATGCTGCCATGCAATTCTATGGTCAGGTAAGACACGCACAGACGGGCATCGACGGTATAAGGGGCGACGATCGCCCTGGTCGGGCAAACATCCATGCAGGCGCTGCATTGGCCGCAGTGCGCACCTACCGGCTCATCAACGGGCAGTGGCAAATCAACCAGTATTTCCCCAAGAAAGAACATGGATCCGGCCTCGCGACTGAGTAAAAGACTATGCTTGCCACGCCAGCCCAGGCCAGCCTTGGCTGCCAGCGCCACTTCCATGACAGGGGCAGAATCGGTAAATACCCGGAAACCATATGGTCCTATCGCCTGCTCTATGCGTTCTGCCAGTTGTTGCAGGCGGTTGCGCAAGACCTTGTGGTAATCGCGACCACGCGCATACAGGGAAATGACGGCCATGTCCGGCCCCTGCGCAAGCTCGGCAGTACGCCAGTTCTCATTTTGCGGCAGATAATTCATGCGGGCAGAGATCACCCTGACCGTGCCTGGTACCAGTTCTGCCGGGCGGGTGCGCTTGCTGCCATGGCTGGCCATATACGTCATTTCACCATGGTAGCCTGCGTCAAGCCAGGCCTGGAAACTGTCTTCAATATGACTTAAATCAACATCGCCTATACGTAATTCAGAAAACCCCAATTCCCTGCCCCACAGGCGTATCTGTCCGGCCAGGTCGGCCAGGGCCTGCTGACTGATACTCATAGCCCCCTCCCGCTGGCGCTGACAGGGGTCAGGCGATATGTTATATATGCAGCTTGAAGCAGGATCATGAATAAGGGACTTTGCAGGAAATGTCACATTATAAGACTACACTCGCCGATGAAGCAGCAACCCAGGCACTGGGAAAATGCCTGGCCCATGCACTGGCGCCAGGTATGAGTATTTTTTTACATGGCGACCTCGGCGCCGGCAAAACTGCCCTGACACGCGCCATGATCCATGCCGCCGGCCATGCCGGTAATGTCAAAAGCCCGACCTACACCCTGGCAGAGCCCTATCAGGTCACATTGAAGGGGCAGGCTGTCACCATCATGCATTTTGACCTGTATCGCATGGTCAGTGCAGATGAATTTGCCGAGGCCGGCTTCAGGGAAGAATTTAATGACAGTAATATTTGTGTGGTGGAATGGCCGGAAAAAGCGGATGGCCTGCTACCCAAACCTGATTTGAATATATTTTTGCGCGTCGCCGGTGACGGTCGTGAGGTAGAATTGCACGCGTTGTCTGCTAAAGGTATCGCATGTCTCGCATCACTCAAGTTCGCCCCGAATCTGTAAGCGCTGAAAGTACGTCGGGTACTGGTATCGCGCACTCTAAAAAACGCCGCGTCCTGCTCAAGGCGGGCGGCACCCTGCTGCTGTCAGTACTGGCGCCCGCCGCCAATGCGGCGCAGATACTGGCCGTGCGCGTATGGCCAGCAGAAGACTATACCCGTGTCACGCTGGAAAACGACAGTGAACTGAAGACCAGTCATTTTGTACTGAAAGACCCCTATCGCCTGTTTGTCGATATCGAGGGTCTGGAACTCAATGCCAAGCTCAAGGAGCTGGTCGCCAAGATCAAGTCAAACGATCCTTACATCAAGCAGGTGCGCGTGGGACAGAACCGGCCCAACGTCGTGCGCCTGGTATTTGACCTGAAAGAAGAAGTCAGCCCGCAGGTATTCACCCTGGAGCCCGTCGGCAATTACAAGCACAGGCTGGTGTTTGACCTGTATCCGGCCAATCCAGTCGACCCATTGACTGCCATGATAGAAAAAGGCGAATGGAATAAGGATGCCGCCAATAAAACAGCCGCCCCGAATGCGACCACCAACCCGGCAGATATCCTGGCCGGCAAGAGCGAGGGGAAAGCTGATACCAGGGCCGACAATAAAGCCGAGGTCAAAACCGAACCAAAAACGGATGAGAAATCTGCCAGGGCCGATACACCCAATAATGCACATCAGGATAAGCCAGCAGATAAACCGGCTGAAAAAGCCGTTCAGCTGACACGCATGATCACCATCGCCATCGACCCCGGTCATGGCGGTGAAGACCCCGGTGCAATAGGCCGTGGCGGCAGTCGCGAAAAAGACGTGGTACTGGCGATTGCCAAACGCCTCAAGGCCAAGATAGAGCAACACCCGAATATGCGTGTCATGCTGACCCGTGATTCAGACTACTTTGTTCCCTTGAATGTCAGGGTGCAAAAAGCCCGCGCCGTGCAGGCTGACCTGTTCATGTCCGTGCATGCGGATGCCTTTGTCAATTCAAGTGCACGCGGCTCTTCTGTCTTCGTCTTATCAGAAAAAGGAGCCAGCTCCACCGCAGCACGCTGGCTGGCGGATAAAGAAAATGCGGCCGACCTGATCGGTGGGGTCAATATCAAGACCCACGACAAGCAGCTTGCCAGCGTCTTGCTGGATTTGTCCACGACAGCGCAGATCAATGACAGCCTCAAACTGGGCAAAGTTGTGTTGAATGAAATAAGTGGCATCAACAGACTGCACAAGGGTGCGGTTGAACAGGCTGGCTTCGCGGTACTAAAAGCACCAGATATTCCCAGTATCCTGATAGAAACAGCCTTCATCTCCAACCCGGAAGAAGAAGCCAAACTGACCGATGATGCCTATCAGGATCAACTGGCTGATGCGGTCATGAAAGGGATCAAGAAATATTTTTCCAAAAACCCGCCTTTGGCAAAAAATCGCATGACATGATAGGCCCGTGTATGAGGACAATACTCGCCGTCACTTTGGCTTTGATGTTCATCCCGTCCGTCAAGGCCGAAGACGTAGCCAGTACTCCTGTTTATGTGGAGATGAAGGTTATCAGTTGCACCTCAGCCCTGCCACTGATAGAACAAAAGATCAAAAATGCAGGCTACACTAACGAAGAACTGGAGCACACTCGCCTGTCAGCCCGTGGTCTCGGTCTGCTGACCGCCCAGCCTCTGCAAGAAGTGGAGTATATTCAAAGCTTTTATGATCATAGCGCTGATGTCTACAAGGGGCGAGTAAAAAACCTGGGAAAGGTAGCGGTACGCCAGTTCATGAGCCCAGGGAAGGACGTGGATTTTTGTACCCGGTTTTATCTGGGCAAGACGCAATTATTCGAAACTACCGAACATTTGAGCTGTGGCGAAATCAAGGCCTGGTCCAAGCATGTGACGGTTGCTCAATGCCTGACGGATTTGCCATCAGCTCATGGCCTCAATACGACGATACGGGAGTTAAAAAAATTTCCGGCACGTTGAACCTGCTCAACTGCTTCATACCTTGCAGGCCTCGTTGACCTTTGCCAAAGCCGTTGACAGGATATCTGGCGGTACTGACCCCAGCGCCAGCCGCAGAGCCTGAGGTAAGGCAATACTGGCAGCAAAAGCCTCAGCTGTCGCCACCATGACGCCTTGTTGTGCCAGACTAGCCGCAATCTGATCTGCACGTAATCCCTCAGGCAGGCTCAGCCATAAATAATAGGCACTGGGATGGGCGGTCAGCATGCAGTCAGGCAAAGCCATCCGTGCCAATTGCTGCCTTTTCCTGGCGTCCTTGCGCTTTTTGATTTCCAGCGCATCGACAACCCCGTCTTCTATCCAACGACATGCCAAGGCTATCATCAGTGAAGGAGTATTACCAGAAGTGACGCGAATAGCTGTTTCCAGTGCAGCTATTTTGGCTGCGGGCGCCGCCAGCATGCCTATACGCAAACCTGATGCCACGCTTTTTGACAGGCCGGAAATATAGATAGTCTGCTCTGGCGCGTGGACAAACACAGGTTTTGGTGCGGGTTCAGCCAAAAATGCATAGGCACCATCTTCAATGATCAGAAATTGATATTGCTGCGCCAGCCGCGCCAGTTGGAGCCGCTCTTTTTCAGTCATGACCGTACCCATGGGATTATGCATGGTGGGCATGACATACACGGCACGCACTGGCCGTCGCTGGCACAGGGTGGCCAGGGCTGGCAGATTCAACTTGCCGCTGAGCAAAGGCAGTGCTTCCACATCGAGCCTGGCCGATTGCGCCAGGGTTTTCATACCAGGAAAAGTCAGTGCATCCATCACCAGAATATCACCTGGAGCCAGGAAAGCCTGCACTGTTACCGCCAGTGCTTGCTGAGCACCGTTGACGATGAGCACCTGCGAGGCTGGCAGACGCAAGCCCCGATTACGTAAATGCCTGGCAAAAATTTGCCTCTCATGCAAACGGCCACCTTGCGGCGCGGCGTGCAGCAATGCGTCCAGGTCGCCTGAGCTGGCTATGCATCGCAAAGCTTCGCGCAGCATCTCATCCTGCCCCGGCAGGCAAGGGTAGTTAAACACCAGGTCGACTGCACCTGATTGCAGAGCTTGCTGCTCCAGTCCCAATCCGCGCGGAAGGCTGGTATCGCGCACGAAAGTGCCGCGCCCCATTTCACAGCTCACCAGGCCATGACGTTCAAGTTCCGCATACACGCGCGATGCCGTAGCCAGGGCAATGCCATGCTCATGCATGAGCCGGCGCAGTGTTGGTAATTGGGTGCCGGGTCGTAATTTACCATTACGAATAAGATGAGCATATTCATCAACAACTGTTTTGTAACGCGCCAGGGCCATAAGAGTATCTAGAACATTTTTTTTACTGTATCAGGTCAAAAGGCTACACTGCCAGCATCTTTTCTGCAATCAATCACTAAAGGATGCAAGCCATGATCAGCATGAGCACCTTCACCACCTTCTGTATTGCCGTTTTGCTTCTGCTTTGCTCTCCAGGCCCGAATATGGCCTTTGTCATGACTTGTGGCATGCAATACGGCACGCGCGGTGGTATCGCTGCGGCGGCAGGTATTGCTGTTGCCGATATCGTGCTGACCATACTGACAGCCAGCGGCATCACCGCCATCATCACGGCCTGGCCCCCTTCTTTTGACCTGATACGCTATGCAGGTGCTGTGTATTTATTGTGGCTGGCCTGGAAAGCTCTGCGCACTACTGGCAGCAGTGGCAAGTCAGCAGATAGCACGGCGCCTCCGATCTCCTTAACCACAGTATTTGCACAGGCAACCCTCAACAGCCTGCTCAACCCCAAGGCTTTATTGTTCTTTATGGTGTTCCTGCCGCAATTTGTGGACATGCAAGCTGGCCCAGCCTGGCAGCAATTACTGGTATTGGGCTTGATATTGACCTTCATCAGCACAGTGTTTCACGCCTTGCTCGGCAGCTTTGGTCATGCCATCCGCCAGATGCTGGCCCGCTACGCCCATGCTGCCAGATTGCAGGCGCGCCTGCTGGCCGCCGTGCTTTTGATGCTGGCCTTACGCCTGATATTGATGACGCGATAGCGGATCAGCATGCATTTTGAGGTTTGATGTTATCTGTATGCTATGATTTATCAACATTGATAAAACATCAGGGGGACAGCTTTTCCCTCCTTACAGGAAGCACCTAGCTCTATGGCAATCAAAACCATCTTGAATGTAACTGCCCTGGCCGGCGTTAAAATCACGTCCCGCCTGATAGGCTATACCGTGTTCGGGCTCTTCTTCAACCTGGTGTTGTTCCTGTTTTTCGCGAACTGGGCTGGCAGGTATAACAGTGGCCTGCCCTGGTTAATGCTTTGTCTGACTACTTTGCTGGCCCCCATACTGTATTTTCTGATGGGTAAAAAACAGGGGGTCGCTGCGGCCCTGCATTTTCTGGTCGAGCAGCATGGGCCTGACCTCAGTCAGTTTGTTGTTGGCAAACTGGCTGATAACTACCCGCAATTGCTGGACAATGCCCATGCCGCAGGCAATTCCAGCGCCGCCATTCATGAAAAGATAAAAACCCTGCTAAACAAACTGAGCGAGCAATCGCCAGTCAACAAACTTGTCTTCACTGCGCTTTTGCAAAAGTTTGATTTCATTTCCGTAATCAGCCGGGTATTGGAAAACAATCCGGCAGCCGGCTCAGAAAACCGTGAAGAAACGGTGGGCAGAATTGCCAAAGCCCTGGAAGAAAAAATGAATGCAAATGAATTGAAGCCGGACCTAAGTGCCCCGGCCAGACTGGTGGCGGGTAACGTGGCAGTAGCCTTGGTCTGTGCCAGCATACTGCCAATACTATTCAGATAGACCGGGATTGACTGTCTGTATCAGCATCAGAATCACAAACCGTATCAGCAGCTATCCAGCGCCTGACACGCCGCGCAAACCATGTCTGCGTCCCTCGCGGCAGCCAGGCTACATAGTGAGCTGGCTGCACCAGCATGCCGCAGCGATATTGCCTTGCATCGGCATGCCATTCCAATGCCTGGCAAGAACCACGAAACTGCCAAAGAAACACCCTGGCCACTGGACAGGGTTCAGCGGCGCAACAGACCCCACATCCATTGCAAGTCTGCCCCATGACCGGCTTCTGTGGTGCATCGACATGCAACCAGACTACACTTGAAGAGGTGTGCCCGGGTTTCACGACACGGTACGTTTGCGCCTGAAAAGGCGCCACAGGCCACCTAGTACGACAGGCACGACAGCGGTGGCAACACCAATCAGGACGATGGTGTTCAAATGATCACGGAAGATAGGGATGTTGCCAAAATAATATCCACTCAGCACGACACTGAATACCCACAACAAGGCACCGAGTACATTGTAGAGCTGAAAAGTCTTGTGCGTCATTTCAGAAAAACCTGCCACGAAAGGAGCAAAGGTACGTACCAGCGGGATGAACCGCGCCAGCACGACTGTCTTGCCACCATGCTTTTCATAAAACTCATGGGTCTTCATCAAGGCATTGCGGTCTATCCAGCGAACATCTTTTTCCATCACCTTGTGGCCTATCAGGCTGCCTATCCAGTAATTGATGGAATTACCCGTTATCGATGCAACCACCAGCAAGGCAATCAATACCCAGACATTCAAAGGCGAGTCGGGAGAAGCGCACAAGGCTCCGGCGATGAATAGCAGGGAATCCCCTGGCAAAAAAGGGAAAACAACAAAAGCCGTTTCGCAAAAAACGATAGCAAACAAAATGACATACACCAGCATGCCATACTGCGTAACGAAGCTACCCAGCATTTTATCGACATGCAAAATCATGTCGAGGAGTTGCATAAAATCCATTATTGTCCCAGGGTCTAGATAGTCTGTACATAAAGCCGCCGCAATCATACACCAGACGGCGCGAACTGCGACGCCTGACAGGTATAATCATGGGATGAATTCGAACAGCACACCCCACCGCCCCATACAGGCCCTGCCCGATAACCTGATTTCCCAGATCGCCGCCGGCGAAGTGGTAGAACGCCCGTCTGCCGTCGTCAAGGAAGTGCTCGAAAACGCTCTTGATGCCGGCGCCAGCAATATCGTCATCCGCCTGGAAGAAGGGGGAGTCAAACGCATCGCCATTACCGACAACGGTCGTGGCATACCGGCAGACCAGTTGCCATTGGCAGTAGCCAGGCACGCTACTTCCAAGATCGCCTCACTGGATGATCTGGAAAACGTCGGCACCCTGGGTTTTCGCGGTGAAGCGCTTGCATCCATTGCCTCGGTCGCCCTGCTGACGCTGACCACCCGCACGGCCGACGCACCGCATGCCTGGCAGATAGAAAATGGCAAGGTCACACCAGCCTCAGGTGCACAGGGGACCACGGTCGATGTGCAGGACCTGTATTACAACACACCAGCCAGACGGAAATTTTTGAAGTCTGAACAGACAGAATTTGGGCATTGCGCAGAAATCGTACGCCGCATCGCCCTGGCCAGGCCGGATGTATCCTTCTCGCTCAGTCATAATGGCAAGGCGGTGGATCACTGGAACGTCAGCGCCATCGATAAGCGCAGCGCACAGATTCTGGGGGAAGCTTTTTCCAGCGCACGTCTGCACCTTGATGAAAGCGCAGGTCCCTTGCGCCTGCATGGCTTTGTCGGTTTGCCGACTGCCTCCAAGGCAAGAGCCGATGCGCAATTCTTTTATGTCAATGGCCGCTTTGTCCGCGACAAGCTGCTGACCCATGCAGTACGTGCTGCCTATCAGGATGTCTTGCATGGCGACCGCTATCCCTCGTATGTGCTGGGACTGGACCTCGACCCGGCGCTGGTGGATGTGAATGTCCATCCTTCAAAAATCGAAGTGCGCTTCCGCGACAGCCGCTCAGTGCACCAGTTTGTCTTCCACGCCGTCAGCCGGGCACTGGCGCAGACTTCAGCCACGTCATTTGGCACGGTGCCAGCACCAGCGACGGCAGTATCGGGCAATAACATGCCCTGGATCAATGGTGAGCAAACCACGTTTGCAGCGCAGTTTGCCAATCCATCACCCTATGCCAGCGGTATTGGAGGCGGCAATGGGAGTAGCGGTGGCAGCAACGGAAATGGTTATGGCAATTACCAAACCCCTTACCGCCCCGCCCCGAATGGCAACGTCGCGCAAAGCCTGGAAAGCTATGGGGCTTTCTTCCGGCCAGGTAATGACAGTCCGGCCATCAATGCCCCCGCCAACACACCTTTTGCCGGTAACAGCCTGCCAGAAGACGAACATCCACTGGGTTTTGCCCTGGCGCAACTGCATGGAGTGTATGTGCTGGCGCAAAACAGCAAGGGACTGATCCTGGTCGACATGCATGCCGCCCATGAACGCATTCTGTACGAGCAACTCAAGAATGCCCTCGATGAAAATGCCATGCCTGTCCAGCCCATGCTAATCCCTGTCACTTTTTACGCCGATGCCGTCGAAGTCGGCACGGTGGAGGAGCATCAGGATACCCTGAAGTCGCTGGGCTTTGACATGGCTGCGATATCGCCAACCACCCTGGCCGTGCGTGCCGTACCTGCACTGCTGAAAAATGCCGATGCTCAATCGCTGGCCCGCGATGTCTTGCGTGAAGTACGCGAATTCGGTGGCTCACGCGTCTTGATAGACAGGCGCAATGAATTGCTTGGCACCTTGGCCTGCCATACCGCCGTGCGCGCCAACCGCAGCCTGACCGTGCCTGAGATGAATGCCTTGCTGCGGCAGATGGAACAGACAGAGCGGTCAGACCAGTGCAACCATGGTCGCCCGACCTGGGTGCAGCTGGGCTTGAATGACCTGGACAAAATGTTCCTGCGCGGTCAGTAGGGCGCAGGCAAACATGACTGATACGAGCAGACCCCAGTCACTGGAACAATTCCGTGCAGCGCCGCTGTTTTTCCTGATTACCGCTTTTCTCATGCTGCAGCCGCTGTCAACCGACCTTTACCTGGCGTCATTACCGAGCCTGGCCACGGTGTTTTCCGTACCGCCATCAACGGTGCAGTTGACCTTGTCCCTGTTTGTGGCAGGGTTTGGCGGTGCACAACTGGTGATTGGCCCCCTGTCAGACCGTTTTGGCCGTCGCCCCATCGTCATCGCCGGCCTGGGCCTGTACCTGCTGGCCAGCCTGCTGTGCGGCCTGTCGCAAAGCATGGGTATGCTGATCATGGCGCGCTTCTTACAGGCACTGGGCTGCTGCTCGGCCGTCATCATCGCGCGCGCCATTATCAGGGATGCATACCAACCACAAGACAGCATTAAACTGATTTCCAGGGCCAGCACCTGGTTTTCAGCCGCACCGTTGCTGGGACCAATTCTGGGCTCTTTCCTGCAGGTGAATGTAGGCTGGCGCGCAGCATTCTCCATACACGCACTGCTGGCACTGATTTTGCTGATCACAGTCATCTTGCGCCTGCCAGAAACCAATTTGTACAAAGACCCCAAGGCCACCGACATCTCGGGCTTGCTGCGTAATTACCGCATCGTGCTTGGCTCACCGCTGTTCTGGATGTACGCCCTACCGGGCGCACTGTCATACGGCTCTATCTTCGTCTTCATATCCGGCTCGTCAGTGGTACTGATCAAAGTACTTGCACTGCCCACTGCGTGGTTTGGTTACTGCTTTGCCTTTGGCGTGTCAGGCTACCTCGCCGGTACCGTGGTCTGCCGTCACCTGCACGCACGCTTTGGTGCCACCATCACACTACGCCTAGGCAGCAGCCTGTCACTGGCTGCCGGTGCGATCTTTTTAGCACTGGTCATTGCCGGTACCCATCACTGGTCCATGGTACCGTCTGTCATGTTTCTGGTAATGGGTGCGCATGGCATCAACTTTCCGATTTCCCAGTCCAATTCTGTCTCACCATTCCCGCAACAGGCAGGTACTGCCGCAGGCCTGATGGGCGCGCTCTACATGCTGGTTGCCTTTATCGTCGGCACTGTCGTTGGCGGCAGCCATAACGGCACCGTGTACCCGCTGGCCGTCATCGCTTGCTGCATGGGTACACTGATCTTCATTTCAGTATACATTCTTCCCATGCTGGCAGCAGCCCGCGCAGAGCAAACCGCATGAACAACACAAAACAAAACAAAGAACCGCCCGTCATCGCCATCATGGGGCCTACCGCCTCGGGCAAGACTGCCGCCGCCCTGGAAATTGCCAGACATTATCCGGCCGAAATCATCTCGGTCGATTCTGCCCTGGTGTACCGTGACATGAACATCGGTACAGCCAAGCCCACTGCCGAAGAACTGGCCGCCGTGCCACACCACCTGATAGACATCATTGATCCGGCTGAATCTTACTCAGTCGCACAATTTCGCAAAGACACACAAAGGCTGGTGACCGACATACAGTCACGTGGCAAACTACCATTGCTGGTGGGTGGCACCATGATGTACTTCAAAGCCCTGATGGATGGTCTGGATGACCTGCCCGGCGCCGACCCGGCCATACGGGCAGAACTTGATGCAGAAGCCGCACGGATCGGCGTACCCGGCCTGCATGCCCGCCTGGCCACACTGGATCCCGAGACTGCGGCACGCCTCAAGCCACAAGACAGCCAGCGCATACAACGCGCCCTGGAAATCATCGCCCTGACTGGCCAGCCCATGTCTGCCCTGCTGGCAAAACAGGAAAAAACCGCAGTGCCCTTCACCATGCACGCCATCTCGCTGGAACCGTCCGACCGCAGCGTGCTGCACCAGCGCATTGCCCTGCGCTTTGACATCATGCTCAGGCATGGCTTTATCGATGAAGTGAAGGCACTCAAACAAAGGCCGGACCTGCACGCCAATCTGCCGTCAATACGCTGCGTAGGCTATCGCCAGGCCTGGGATTATCTCGATGGCATCACAAACCTGGCAGAAATGCGCGAACTCGGCATCATCGCCACCCGTCAACTGGCCAAACGCCAGATGACCTGGCTAAGATCCATGCCCGACCGCATCATCATCGACTGCCTGGCAGGTGATGTACAGGCACAGATCATGGCCAGCGTGAAGTCAGTGATGGAAGTAATAAATTAAGCAAAAGCCAGTGAGCAAAATCCAGGATTCAAAGAGGAAAAAACCGGAAACTGGCAAACAAGCATTGCTAAGCCTTGCTTTTTATACCAACTCAAGCAGTTTATTGCAAAAAATTTGCCCAAGTATTGACAGCAGATCGTCAAACTGACATAATCGCAGGCTTCTTGGTGATATAGCTCAGCTGGTTAGAGCACAGCACTCATAATGCTGGGGTCGGTGGTTCAAGTCCACCTATCACCACCAGAATTTTATGGCAGCACAAGCTGCCAAATACAAAAAACCGCAACAGCTTCAATTGTTGCGGTTTTTTTGTTGGAAAATCAATTTAAACTTGCCCGGACCACAACAAATCTGCTTAGAGGATTTAAGTCAGCGGCCTTCAAAACTGCCGCCTGACATATCTGACATTTGTTCTTATTGAATCTGTCTGACTTATAAATCAAACATAGTTCGCACGCACTGGAGTTCATCGTCTTTTTTCTCCAATTTCTGACAATTGCGAATACGTGAGTTCATCTCTCTCAATTCAAGATATTTTTCGTTTTTCTCCTTGGCCCGGCATCTTGCCACATTGTATCCATAGATATAAAAAGTCCCGACATCAGGATTTTCATAAACTTCTGTAAGAAGTTGGGGCACTGAACGCAGTGTCAACTGGTCATTTTGCAATCCACCTCTTGCCATGGCATCGGCACTTTCTTTCGATATTCCCTTATCTCTGGCAGCGGCCAAATTTGATGCAGATTGGGCAATTTTTTCACACAGTGGTACTCGCTCCAACGGGTCCCATGCGGACAGTGGATGCTGATCAAGATAGTCGTTGATAGCGCGTTTATCTGCCTTTCGCCCCTTGTATTGGGAGCAGGCTTCGACAATTGCTGCCTGAGCTCCCGTACGCTTGATTGCAGGATCAGCATAGATCAGGTCATATAATTTGCCGACAACAGCAACATACGCTGACAGCGTATCAGTTGAGGTTTTCAGGTTTCGCTTCATCGAGTCACTAACTATCTTGAACGCCGCGTCTCTGGGCATCGCAGAGTCACGTCCATTCAAAGCGAAATCTGCGTACATATCCAGATTTGAACAAATAAATATTGTCTCCTCATCAATCGGGATTTGATTTTTTTCTGCGGCCCTTACTGATAATGAAAATCCCAGGCTCAGGATGATAAAAAAGAGAGAAACTATTTTAGTTTTAATGTTCATTTTCTGATTATTCAGATCAAGCATTCCCAAATAAAAGGGAACCAAATTATTTCAGCAAGAAGATATCTTACAAAAAGCATTTTTATTATCGCAAATAATAATAAAACAATCCACTTCACTCGTCGTGACCATGCATGACATGGCCACGAGCTGGCCTCCTTCCCAGTTGATTGACCCCCTCCGTAAATCCGGAAGCAGCTAGTCAACAGTGGATGATTTTTTTATTGCCACCTTGATGATCACCCTACCTGCCTGGCTCAAAGAGAGATCAAAACTGAGTATGTCGGCAGCACGAAGAAATAAAATCATTTGTATGCAGCCCCATGTTGAAATCCCATCTGTGAGCCAGGCCCATTACACAATATTTGATTGAACTATTGCTCATGACACGAGCAACAGTAAATCTTTCAGAAGGACTTTATTTTGATGGTTGTGGCGCTATCCGGCAAATAGTCAATTTGCTGTGAATGTAGTCGCGACTTCATCAATATATGACTGCCCATTCACTTCTCTCGCAGGATCAATCCCAAAAGCACTCCTGCTCCAGCGGCCACAGTGATTGCGCACCACGGATTTTCCTTTACATAGTCATCCGTTGAACGCGCCACTTTCTTGCCTGCCTCAATGGCGCTGTTATGCACTTCATGCAATTTTCTCTGTGCGCTGTCCAACATGCGCATGCCGCGCTGGCGTGCCTCCTCTGCTTTTTCACCACTCAGGGTGGCTGCGTCGGCAAACAGGGCCTGGGCGTCCTTGAGCAGCAGTTTGACGTCATGGTTTATTGCTTGCAGGTTGGATTCCAACATGATGTTTTCCTCTTTCTTTTTCTGATTGATGTGAACTGTGTACGAATTGTTTTTCAAGAGCATTGAATGAATACTGTCAGGCACGTATATTTATAAATTGATAGACCATGTATTTCAGTACGCTGGCGTACACACTCACATAATCCACAGGCGTCATTGAAAAAAGGACGCGATCACGGAATTTTCCATCGGTACGTCACCGTACATATGGCGGGGCGAATATCAGTTATCCTGTAGTCTCCTGAAGTCTGTCTTCATTATTAGTATTGGGCATCCTCGAATGAAACGACTTAAGCGTACTGTTCTATTGGTCGTGCTCAGCCTGTCAGCGATCACCGGCGCTGCCTTGCTGGTTCTGGACAATCTTGACTGGAACCGTATCAAACCCTGGCTCAACGCCAGTGTCAGCGAGGCGCTTGACCGCCCCTTCTCCATCCAGGGCGATCTGTCCATGATCTGGGAAAAACCGTCAGCGGAGGCAGCCATCGGTTTGGCAGGCTGGCGCAACCAGATTCCCTGGCCACATCTGCGCGCGCAAGATATACGCATAGGCCAGCCTGAAGAGTTGAAGCTGTCGGTGGCAAAAGAAAAATCAGTCGCCTTGCCAGAAGAAATGGCCAGCATACGCCAGCTGGATTTCTCCCTGAACCCTTTTGCCTTGCTCAGTAAAAAAATCATCGTCCCACAATTCAGTGTAGAGGCGCCGGTCATCCATTTGCGTCGTACCGCAGATCAAAAAAATAACTGGACTATCCCGGCAAAGAAAAAACCAGCAAGCTGGCAGTTGGAACTGCATCAACTGGTACTAAGCAAGGGAAAAATTCATCTCGTCGATGCAGTACGACAAGCCGATGTGGAGGTCGACATTGATACGATCAATGAAACCGACAAGGCTGAAGCACAGAACTATGGCATAAGCTGGAAACTGCAAGGCAAATTGAAAGACGAAGCACTGACTGCTGATGGCAAAGCAGGCTCCATTCTGTCCTTGCAACAGCAGGCCACACCTTTCCCCATTCTGGCGACTGTACGCATGGGCCATACCTTGCTCAAGGTAGAAGGCACGCTGACCAAACCCAGCGAATTAGCCGCGCTTGACATGCATCTGAGCGCATCAGGGGTCAGCATGGCGCGTTTGTATACGCTTACTGGTATCGTATTCCCGGAAACACCGGCATTCTCGACTGAAGGTCATTTGAAGGCCAGCTTGAGTCAACACAGCAGCCGTTGGATATATGAAAAATTCAGTGGCAAGGTTGGCTCCAGCGATATTGCCGGCAACCTGGATTTTCAGTCCAGACTGCCACGCCCTCACCTGACAGCAGATGTCAGCTCGCAAGTATTGAATTCTGCTGACCTGGCGCCGCTGATAGGCGCGGACTCGAATGCCAGCAAAATCAAGCGTGATGCACCGGCAGTGCAACCTGCAAACAAATTATTGCCAGTAGAAACATTCAAGGTCGCTCGCTGGAACGCCATGGATGCAGATGTCAGCTTCAATGCAGCCAGTCTGGTCAGGGAGAAAAAATTGCCCATCAGGAACCTGAAACTGAAGCTGCATCTGCAGGATGGTACCTTATCGCTGTCACCGCTGGATTTCGAGATGGCGGGGGGGCAAATGAGTTCCAGCATCATCATGGATGGCAGTGGTAAAGTACAAAAAAATACACTTGCCGCCAACATGAAGCTCAAAGCCCGGCATATAGAATTGAAACAATTGTTCCCTACCCTGGTCAACCAGCAGATGCGCGTCGGCGAACTCAATGGTGACGCAACCTTGTCTGCCAGTGGTAATTCTGTCGCCAGCCTGCTCGGCGGCGCCGACGGCGAAATCCGGGCCAGGGTCAATCACGGCACAATCAGCAAACTCCTGCTCGAAGAAATGGGGCTGAACATAGGCAGTGTGATTCTTGCCAGGCTGACTGGCGACAAGCAAGTCAAACTGAACTGTATGGTAAGTGATTTCAACGTTAGCAAAGGTTTGATGCAGACCAGAGAGTTCTGGATCGATACTGAAGATGCAATTCTGCAGATAGAGGGCAAAATCAATCTGTCACAAGAATCCATGGATTTGACTATCAAGCCTGAAAGCAAAGGTATCCGTGTACTGTCACTGAGAGCACCTATCTATATACGCGGTAATTTCCAGCATCCGGTTGTCAATATAGACAAAACTGTACTGGGGTTAAAGGCTGGTGCCGCCATTGCACTGGCAGTAACCGCACCGATTGCAGCACTACTCCCCCTGGTCAATGCCGGTCAAACGGACGATGGCGATTGCCTCCGTCCTGCAAGCAGCCCGTCGAAGCCACGCCGGTGAATATCTGCCAGCACAATCAATCAAAAGTTGCGCAATGAAGGCGAAGGATGAATCAAGCTGGGCAAGCACTATCCATGACCTGCTAGTTTTTACAAGATGTGGAAAGCGTCAAATTGAAAGGTGGCTGATACGAACAGAGGGCAAAAATCTTACACTTTCAATGTAAAACCACAGCCTCCATTATTGCTCAGTTACCATTGACCTTGATAATCGCAGCAGTTGTTTTTATTTCTGCAAGTACTTCCCTGATCGCAATTTCCAGCGTATATTTTTTTGCCTCCTGCTCCCGGATTGGTTCGGGGGTCCGGAAGAGGTGGCGGTTACGAATAGCCAGGGCTTTCTCATAAATCTCCAATGCGAATTGCATTTCTGTGTAGTCCATGATTTTTCCTCTTGTTTTGTTCTTGTAACGATGATCAGAAATTAGTTGCGCACAAAAAACTGCATCGACATCATTTCTGCAGTGAAAGCAGGTAGAACCCAGCAAAGTACCGGTCAAGCCCGGTCACGAAACTTGATATGCAAGGGCAGAAATCCTAATCGGATTTGCTGTAATAGCCATGGACCGTATCCATCCAAAGCTGATCGGCCATATCTGGCCAGCACTCAGGGTCGAATCCCGGTGCATTCTCGAAATGTTTTTTGTCTATGTCCAGAATGAAACGTTTATTGACAGTGTCAAGGACCAGTGCTGACCATGGTATCGCAAACAGTTTTTCACCTATGCCAAGCAAACCACCATGCGACACCACGACATAGGTCACTTGACCGCTTGCCATATCAAGCATGATTTCTTTGATGGAACCCAGGTGCTCATTGTTTTCGTTATGAACGTGGTCGCCAATCAATGTACTGGCCCCCATTAGTTCAGGACCAGGTCCTTTGTGTTCAGTGATGACGCCGCCAGGATAAATATGTTGACTTTCATAGTCCATTTTATCTCTCCTCATCATGGAAATGAGGTTTCAGTATGCTCGCTTATCAAACAGGCTTCTGTTCGATAGCAGACATAAAATGGTCAAAAATTTCTCAAGCTTTATTTGTTAATCGAAGTAAAGTCAGATGTATCAACGATGGAGCTATTCGGCAGAAGATTTCAGCACAGGAATTTTCGCTTCATTCAGTACAGACTTCGTATCGTTTGACTTCGCCTCATGCAGGAATTTGATTTTCTCAGCATGACTGTATCGCTGGAATTTACTGCAATCTTCTTCAGGTTTATTTTCATATTTACCCGCACCAGCATCCCTGGCCAGCACAAGCGGGTTTTCATTTGACTGCCTTTTTTCTTTGATGATACCCACCCCGCGTTTCATCACATGGGTTTCATCACAGCTTGCCGATGCAAATTCGTAGAAGCTGTCCTCATGCCTGACACCTTTGGATAAAATATCCGAGAGGTGGTTGAGGCAGATGTTTTTAGGGTGATTCAACATGGACACAAAAACACGTATATCTTCGCGCTCGGTATCACTTAGACCGAAGGTTGTCGGTATCTCCTTGAGACGCTTGCGCAAATTACGCTGTTCGCATGCCAGCCGTGCATCGTTGACAGGCTTTACCTCGCAACGCATGTCGTCAACAGGCTCAGCTCCGATACATTGAACCCTGGTCTGTGAAGAAAACTCGGGGCTGTCAAAGTTTAAATGAACGAAATAGAGTTTCTGCTTGATCAGGCTATTGATTTCGCCCCAATCTGTTTCACCTTCATGGCAGACTTCATCAGGCAAACCATCCTTCAAGCACAATTCTTCATTGGCGGGCGGCACAAAGATGCGAGACTTGAATTCACCCAGAAGTCTGGCGCGATTTGCTGCAAATAATGCGTCAAAACTGGCCAGTACGCTTTTATGATCGAATACCAGACCTACAGGTGAGGTCGCACGCTTTTCACTGTCTTTATGAAAGCCCTGGTTGCCAAAGGCATCAACAGAAAGAACAACAATGTTGTCACAGTCTTTCAGCAGGCGATGTTCGTTTTCCAGCAACGCGCGCTTGACGCCCAATAAGGCCAGATTGTCGGCATTGCCACCGTCAATCAAATGCACAAATCTTGGCATTCCTATTTGCTTTTCACGCGGACTCAGGCGATAACGTGGAAAAGACACCGGCGAAAACACTCCCGGAAAGGCAGCAGAAGCAGAAACAGCACGCGCCAGGGATACGGAATCAAGATCATCACCTATCTTGACAAAGTCAGGCGTGGCAAAGATAAACAGCGATCCAAAAGCTTGCGGCGCATAGGAATTGTCACTCCCCACAGTGGCGTTTGCCGCCAGTATATACACTGGCGGGCGCTGTTTGTTCAGTGACTGGAAAGTAAGCGGTGCGCCAGTATTACCAAAAATCTGGGTCTCTATTGATTGTTGCAGCAAATCAGTTCTCGATAAATTCCAGAAAAAATAGGGCAATAAATTGACGGGCTTTACCAGGTCAGAAGCCATGGACCAGGCCAATTGCTTGGTCAGTGCCTTGTCCGTGAGTTCTTCTGACCAGACGGGTCGCGCAAGTGTGGTATTGAGTTGCACATTCCCCTGAACATTTGCGTCATCTAGCTTGTCATGCCCGTCTCTGCTCATGCCATACAGTGCGGCAGTAAGGCTACCGCCAGAAACGGAAAATATGCCATCTATGTGCGGAGTAATCTGCGCAGACCTGGCAAGATCGAGCTCATGTAAAACCCTGGCAGAAAAATAAGCTGCCCGACTACCGCCACCAGACAGGCTGACAAAGAAAGCAGTCTTCCTGGAATTTGCAGAACACAGTCCAGGGCCAACCAGGTAACCAAAATCAGCCGCATTCGCCTTGGACTCATCATTCAATAAATGCGCTGGCAGGGGTTGGGTTTCCGGGGAATAGATACCTTGCGGGATTTGATTCTGGATAGTCGTACAGGCAGATAATCCACAGAACAAAAACAGGTAAGTCAATAGCTGAACAAAACGATCTGTATGCAAATGAGTCATGGCAATAACAATCTTGAAGGCGTGTCTTTCCAGGCGCAAGACATTCGCTTTTCCATGATGTGCATCCAGGTTTTTCATGAAGCGAAAATTGGCAGGCAATAGTAAAGTCGCCACATTTTACCTTCTTGTTGCCACATGTGCTCAATTGCTACCACATAAAAACCTTGTTTTAAGAGCCCTATAGGTTTGCATTTCCAGTAATTTATTGCAGCCAGGGCCAAAAACCAGGCCCTGGCAAGTCTTGAAATATTGAGTTTATCGGCTCAGCTGTATCTCCATCACATAAATTGCACCATTGCGTTTTTCAGCCCTGAATTTTACTTTGTCACCGGGTTGCAGTTTTACCAGCATGGCCGGGTCGTTAACACGAAAAATCATGCTCATGCCTGGCATATCAAGGTTTTTGATAGGTCCATGTTTGAGGCCTATCTTGTTGGCTGCAGTATCAATCCTGGTTACTTCTGCTTCACTCATTTCCGCTGCGGAGTCGCTGTTGATAGCCGACGGGCCCTTATCCATCCCGGCAGATTGTAGCTCGCCAGCATGACTGGCTGGCAAACCGCAACAAACAAGCACTGTCAATATCAGATAATTCAAGATGTACATAGCTTGTCCTGGCCTTTTCATCATTGCTGAGGGCCTGAAGTAGCGTCAGCTTGTATTTCTTTACTGATCACGATATTTCCTTTCATACCGGCGTCGTAATGACCCGCTTGCAGGCAGGCGAATTCAAGTTTGCCTGCCTTGCTGAACTGCCAGATAACCTCCCCTGTCTGACCACCGGCCAGGGTGAGCATATTGGGCTCGCTGTGTTCCATTTCGGGATTTTTCATCATTAATGCATAATGCTCTTTCAATGCATGCTTGGTGCCCAAGACAAATTCATGCCTGAGTTTGCCTGAATTGGTGATGACAAAACGTATGGTTTCACCCTGCCTGACCTGTAGTTTGTCAGCTCCAAAGCGCATGTTGTCATTCATGTCGACGGCAACTGTACGATTGACGGAACTGGCAAGACCTGGCTTGCCGACAGCTGCATCGTTGTGTTCATGCGCCCCCGTATGCTGGCCGGACGCCTGGCTCTGTCCGGCTGCCAGCAGCCAGATCAGGCCAACAAAGGATATCTTGAATTGAGTCAACGTGATTTTCATGGAATTCTTTCTTTTTCAATAATCTGAGGCAGGCGATGCCATGCGTCAGGCGCGCAGTGTGTGAGTTCACAAACCTGCGGGCGCGACAATACCCATGGCAAAGCATGTATTAAATAAAATTCAGGAGAAATTAATCTGAATGGAAAGAATCAGAACCGCGGTGGTCGCTCGGGGCCGTCACTGATGTGACCGGTATAAGATGAAAAAAAGAGGTCGACCTTCTCTGAACCAGGACGCAGTAATTTGAATACAGGCGGTTCACTGACAATAATCGCACCGATACAGCAATCACCGCTGGATGGACAATGATCAAAAGATATTTTTATGGTTGCTGCATCATCTGTATGCGCTTGTAATACATGAAGATCCCTCTTACTTTGCTGCAACTGCACATGTGATGTTGAATGACGCTCGCCAATGCAGTAACGGGACGCAGCAATGGCCCCCTGCACGGGAATGGTCAGCATTAACATGCAAAGTAAAATCAATCGGGCCAGCTTTTTCATACAACGCATTATAACTGTTCCAGATTTTTTAATCTCTGAATTGATGGCTTCATTGACCAGCTTTCAGCAAGGGTCCTGCCTGTCTGTCAAAATAAGAAACAGCTGCGTCGTGGAAAACATACAAGACCTCATCGGGCGCATAATCATCAAACAGTATCTTCCTGAAAGCCTGGCGCTGTCCGGTACTCAGCTGGTTTAAGTCATTCATGGACACATGCCAGACTTCACCAAAGTATTCAGAAAAGAAGCCGGCAACACCGTGACCAAACGAATCTGATATCAGCAACAATCTGGGGCCTTTTTTTTGTTGATGCCTGTATCGGGTTGCATCGCCTATTTTATCCGCGATACCTTTGAACTCGGGAAAACAACCTGCACCTTCACAGGCATTGATGGCGGCACTGGCGTAGTCAGGGTCATTTGTGGGCACCATCAATGCCACACCAGGCAAAAATTGCTGGATATCGGACGGAACGTCGTGCAGTTTTCCCTTCAGTGTGATCAGTCGGCTGCGCTGCAGGTGGCTCTCTGCCACCAGCTGTGCTATGGGCTGCGGGCCATCGCCAGTCCAATGGAAAGTCAGTTTTGGGTATACTTGCCACCTGGACTTCAGTGCCTGCATCTCTACAAGCGGATAAATCACTTTGCCGGCAAAAACAGGCTGAGCCTGCATTACGGTAACGATGGCCGGTAAAGGAGGCGTATAAAAACTGCATTGCTGTTGCAACCAGGCAGGTAATTTATCTGCATAAACCACGGGTTTGGTCGGCACCAGCAACAAATGACTCTTGGGCTGCACCTGTAAGGCTAACTGCATAAAGTCACTGGCGGTCCTGACGATCTCTGCGCGGTTTTCTGCACTGACGTTCTTGCCGCATAAAAAATTGACCATGCTGAGTGGCGCACTGGCTGCATGAGAATTAAAGAAAATATACCCGTCTTTACCGGCTGTCAGTTGCACGGCATTGATGTCACCCAGCAGGTGATAGCGCAGTTTGTTATTCCATGCCACCATCATCGACCTGAGACCAAAATGATCATTCAGAAACGCATCTGCCTGTGCGGGGAATTTCAACAATTGCGGTATGTCCAGTGGCAAGCCAGGTCGCGTTGCCAGCACCCGGTTTTCCGCCGTTTCTCCCTGCATTTTCCCACTTAAATGTAATACTGCAGGGGTCATTAACATCAGCAAAAAGACGGCAATGAAGCCGAGACGAGCAAATGGCAGGACCGGATTTTTCACAGGTAAAGAGCTGGAATCACGCATACAGGTATCCCATCTCAGAAACGAAAATAAATAAAGGGATTGTAGGCCCCCGTTGCCAGGCTGATCGCAGACAGGGCAAACAACGCCAGACTGAGAGCCGGGGTCAGGAATCTCACTTTCAGCCCTGGTCTGGTGAACAATTTGAACACGCGGGTTGATGCCAGGGTACCCGCAAGCAAAGCAAATGCCACGGTGCCATTCATAAAACTCATTACCGGTGCAGCCGGGTTATCAATGGGCATGCCGCCAGCCATGGCAAGCATATAGTGCAGGGCCTGGGCAAAACTGTCACAACGGAAAAGAACCCAACCCAGCATGACGACGATAATCAGGTAGGTGTGCTGCAGGACTCGCGGCAAAGTTTTCAACATTTTTTGCAAGCCCAGGCGTTCAAGTACCAGAAATGCACCATGATACAAACCCCAGATGACAAAGGTCCAATTGGCGCCATGCCACAAGCCGCATAAAAAGAAAACCAGAAACAGATTACGGTAAGTGATGAGACTTGAACGGCGATTGCCGCCCAGGGGTATGTAGAGATAATCTCTGAACCAACGCGACAGGCTCAAGTGCCAGCGCTGCCAGAACTCAGTTACTGTCAGTGCGATATAGGGATAGTTGAAATTGCGCGGAAAAGTGAAGCCAGTCATGAGGCCCAGGCCGATCGCCATGTTGGAGTATCCGAAAAAATCAAAATAAATCTGCAAGGTGTAGCAACTGATCCCCAGCCACGCAGTAGCAAGACCAAGCGCCTCTGGTACAAGCGTAAATATCTGGTCAGCTGGCAGTGCAACGCTGTTGGCAATCAAGACTTTTTGTGCCAGGCCAAGGACGAATATCTTGATGCCAAGTTCAACGCGACGCAGCGTATGATGGCGCTGGTGCAGCTGCCGGGCAATAGTAGAGAAACGAATGATAGGACCGGCGATCAGTTGCGGGAACATGGTGATGTACATGGCCAGGGCGAGCAGATTCTTTTCATGTGCAGTTTTTTTGCGATAAACATCGATCAGGTAAGAGATGGCATGAAATGAAAAGAAAGATATCCCCAAAGGCAGAGTGACTGCATCTGGCCTGGTCATCGGCACTCCCAGGCTGGCAAGCATGTCAACCACGCTTGCCAGTGCAAAGTTGAAGTACTTAAAGTAAGCCAACAGGGCCAGGTTGAAAATAATACCTGCTGCAAATGCAGTTTTGCCAGCGCCACCTTTTCCCTGCGACCATCCGATAGCCAGACCACAGAGGTAATTGAGCAATATGGATATCAGCAACAAAGGCAGGTTTTTGGGCTCCCCCCAGGCATAAAAGATCAGGCTGGCGAGCAACAAGACGACATTACGGTAATATCGTCCTGGCAAGGCAAAATACAAAACCAGAAAAACCGGCAGGAAATAGAATAAAAAGGTGACGGTACTAAAAACCATGTCTGGTACTTCCTGGTGGCAGCGCCGACAAAATATCGGGGTAGCGCGGGATTTTAATGCCAGTGTGGATAAAAAAAAAGCAGAAAATGAGCCTGGCATTAGCAAGGGTTCCCGGGCATGCAAGCATGAAGGAACGCTGTTCTCTATATCTGTCAATTCACGATTTTCTGGTCGATCGCATATTCCCTGAAAACCACGCCCGTGGCTCCAGCGATACCTGCGGCGGGCTACTCAGTTATAGACCTGTTCACTGATGAAGTTGAGGCGCAAGATCAGGCAGCCCAGCCCCACGTTTGCGACCATAAGAGGGTCGTCAGCTTTTCGTTTATCAATATGTCACCCTGAACATTGTAGAAATGAAAACGTTTTAGCACAGTCTCATTAAAATTTAATTAACCAAATGCCTAATTAACTAATTAAAATACGCCTGCCCACAAAAATGCTATGATGTAGCGTTGCTCTACATTGACCAATTATGGAAAAAGTCTTTGAAGCCCTGGCCTCTACCCCGCGCAGGAAAATTCTTGCTTATTTGTCAGAGGCAGAATTGTCTGCGGGCGAAATCGCTGCGCGCTTTGAAATGACCAAGCCATCCCTGTCCAAGCATCTACGCATACTGGAGTCAGCAGGCCTGATCACCAGCGACAAGCGCGGGCAATTTGTTTTCTATCGCCTGCAGAGCGACAATCTGGCAAACACACTGGTGACCTTCATGCAGGGAGTGTGCCCTGTTTCCCAAACCCTCAAAAAAGAGAGCAAGGCTTTGGCAAACAAGAAACTGAATGAGAAATAGTCCAGACTGTTCGAAAAAATTTCTTACCCTTCTGATATCAGTAACTCTGTAAAATTATTTTTGTCGGCAACTCCCCCCTTGGCAATCGTCTGTGATAAAGCGTCTGGCTGGTCATGATGAATACCGGAATTATTGACAAACATTTTCTTGATCAGGTAGGACATGCGATTTTTCTGGAAATCATTGTACAAACCTAACAGGGCCTCTACGCCTGCTTGCTGAGCAAGCAGCTCCTGTTCAATCGCAGGTGAAATCCAGTCTACCCACCAGGCAATGTTTGCACCTGTCTCAAGATCAAGGGCTCCCAGTATTTTTCCGTTACCGGTCACTTCACATGCCAGGGCGTGACTGAAATCTTCTGTATAGAATTTTTTCAGTGTCCCCAAACCAAAGTCCAGCAGGTATTGATCTTCCACTATGCAAACGGCATGCCCCTCACGTTGTCTGTCATGAGCAAAGCCTTTGTAGCCAATATAAAAAACGCTATTGTTTTGTTTGATGGCTGCGTAACAGCCTTGCACCCTGGCGCTATAACCTTTTTCTGCCAGCACTTCTGTCAGCAAGGCCGACATCGCAAAGCAGGAACTGCCATATTGTCTGAAGAAATCAAGGATTTCAAAATCATCGGCAATCTGCCTCAGATCATGAGCCAGTTTACGGTCTTTTACTACCTGAAGAAATGCGGTGTTCATTATTACTCAAGGGACAGGATATCAGGCTAAAGCACTTAATAAGCTATCAATTTATTTACAATAAGCAATAATATAAAATATATAATTAAATGTAAGTGATAAATAGTAAATACTTGTAAGCAGATGTTTCGCTCTATGCCTTTGACTTTGCCGCAGCCAGCAGGTTGACGGCGATCAGGAAAGTGACGGCAAAACAGCTGTCCATGATCATCACGGACAGCTGTCAAAGTTGACGCAAAGCCAGTGTTTAACGCGGCATATCCACCAGCATGGCCGTCATACGTCGGACCAGTGGCAATACCAGCAACAAAGTCGGAAATGCTACTACCCACGACAAAGCCCAGGAACCCATCCAGATAGACAGGAAATGATCAACCAGGCCCACACTGCGCAAGGTACTGATCATTGAAACGATAAAGGTCATCAGTATCGATAACAGAAAGGGCATGACCAATGCAGCATAACGTGCAGGCAATTTACGCATTTGGTAGGCAGGGGAAGAATTGTTTTGAGTTTTCATAAAGTGGTCTCATAAGCCGCAGGTCAAATAAAGGCGCCTGTCTTGCAGGTATAGAGTGACCGACACGTCATACGCGCAGACATCTGGCTCCGGAAAAACCGGCGGCAGGTGGCGCGTTGCTTGACGTAAACGCTTACGACAACTTTTTGGAAATTGCATGCATAGTTTAATTGCCAACAGAACAAATGTAAACAGTGCATGCAAAATTTGCCAGCCACAACAGACTTGCCACACTTGTCATCTTGCATGTAACTTGGCGGCTTTCTTGCATTTGAACGATGACACCATGCTCCTGAAAGAAAACCTGAGCCGCACTTTTTACCAGGCCACAGCCAACAATGCAGTCTGCCCCAGTCTGCATGAAACTCTTGATTGCGAAGTATGCATCATAGGCGGAGGCTTTGCCGGCCTGGCAACCGCTCTGGGCTTGCTGGAACGCGG
The DNA here is from genome assembly GCF_022568815.1 of Undibacterium paludis. Lineage (GTDB taxonomy): Bacteria > Pseudomonadota > Gammaproteobacteria > Burkholderiales > Burkholderiaceae_D > Undibacterium. The sequence continues at coordinate 361,753 of NZ_JAKZHX010000004.1, forward strand.
TGTGAAAAACATCGTCTTGCTGGAAGCAGAACAGATAGGTCATGGCGCATCAGGTCGCAATGGTGGTTTCGTATTTGGCGGCTTCAGTCTCGACAATGCCGAACTGTTACGACAACTCGGACGGGAACCTGCACGCCGCCTGTATCAATTGACACTCGATGGTGTTGACCTGATACGCAAGCGCATCAGACAGTACAGTATCGATTGTGATATCAATGAAAGCGGCGTCTTGCTGGCCAACTGGTTTGATGATGAAAAAGCGCTGATCAGGCAAAGAGAATTCATGCTACGCGAATTTGCCGTGGACTGGTCCCTGTGGTCACGTGAACAGACCCGTGCGAGCCTGCAAACCGATCGCTACTCGGGTGCGCTGCATGAAAAAAACGCCTTTCATTTTCACCCGCTCAAATATGCTCAGGGTCTGGCCAGGACGCTCAGTGATAGTGACGTAAAAGTGTTTGAGCAAAGCCGTGTTACATCAATAGATAACAACGCTGCCGACAAACAGGTAAGAACCAGTAATGGCCTGGTCAAAGCCAGGCATGTCGTTGTCTGTTGCGGCGGTTATATAGAAAAACTCTACCCGCAACTGGCCGCTTCTGTCTTGCCGATTGCCACCTATGTCATGGCGACAGAAAAACTTGGTGAACAGCTGCAGACAGCGATGAAGACTGGTGCCGCCGTGTATGACACCCGTTTTGCATTCGACTATTACCGCCCCCTGGCCGACAGCCGCCTGCTGTGGGGTGGGCGTATCTCCATACAGGAAAAACAACCGGAGCAAGTGGCCTCCCTTTTATACAGGGACATGCTGAAAGTCTATCCGCAATTGGCCGGTACCAGGGTTGAATATGCCTGGAGCGGCCTGATGAGCTACGCCCGGCACAAGATGCCACAGATCGGCTGTCTGCCAAACGGTATCTGGTACGCCATGGGCTTTGGCGGGCATGGCGTTGCGCCGACTACCCTGGCAGGTGAGCTGGTGGCGCAGGCAATCGCGCATGGCAAAACCTTGCTGACAGGCCTTGATCAGTATGGCCTGCCGCCAGTCTTTGGCAAGCTCGGCCTGATGGCTGCCCAATGCGCCTATTGGTATTATGAGTTGCGCGACTGGATGCGAGAATGAGGCGAAACCATGTCTTGATATCAAATATGCGTTAAGATCAAGCCATGAAACCACATCTCGTTGTCGCTCTTGCCTATGATCAATTGTGCACCTTTGAATTTGGTTGCACGATAGAGTTGTTCGCCCTGCATCGCCCAGAACTTGAAGTAGACTGGTACCAGTTTATTGCCTGCAGCCTGGAGCCTGGTAAATTGCGTGCTGCCGGTGGCATTACCGTTGAAATAGAATATGGCCTGGATATGCTGGACCATGCAGATACCATCATCTTCCCCGGTTGGCGCAATGCAGATGAAATGCCACCAGTTGTCCTGCTGGAAAAAATTCGTGCAGCCTATGCACGCGGAGCCCGCATCTGCACGATCTGCTCTGGCGTGTTCATCCTGGCGGCTGCGGGCATACTCGATGGCAAGACTGTGACGACACATTGGCGTTATGCCGAGAAATTGCTCAAGCTTTATCCGTCAATACAATTGCAAACCAATGCCCTGTATGTGGACCAGGGGCAGATCATGACCTCAGCCGGCTCGGCAGCAGGACTCGATATGATGCTGCACCTGGTACGTAAAGACTATGGCGCAAAAATCGCCAATCTGGTGGCGCAAAGACTGGTGGTGCCACCTCACCGCGAAGGCGGGCAGGCGCAGTTCGTGCCCCGCCCCATGGCCAGCGACGAACATGCGCGCCTGGCCAAATTGATGGACTGGATAAGAAGTAACCCTGCCCTGCCGCACACACTGACATCCATGGCAGAAAGAGCAGCAATGAGCACACGTACATTGCAGAGGCATTTCAAGGAATCGACCGGTATGGCTCCCGGTGAATGGCTGATACGTGAACGGGTTGCCGTAGCCAAGGAACTGCTGGAATCCCCGCACATCAGCCTGACGCAAGTCGCCGGCATGGCGGGCTTTGGTTCTGAAGAATCACTCCGCCGTCACTTTCGCCGTATCGTTGAAAACAGCCCTGGAAATTATCGCAAGCAGTTCTCGGATGAAACCGCAGTTGCTTAGGCACAAAAAAAGGGCTTCACGAAAATCGTAAAGCCCTGTCAAGCGCGTCGCAATCGTACAGGCATCAGGCAGGCAGTTCTCCAAACCAGGCGCCATAGGCTGGTAATTCCACGCTATTGCCATTCAACTGTCCGGGCAAACCTGCATCAGTCATGGTGCGCGCTTTGCCGGCATCGGGCCAGGTAAATGAAACAGGCTGATCACCAAGATTGAAAACTGCCAATATGCAGGTACTGCCAGCCAGGTCACGGCGTATTGCCAGCACCGGTTCGGGTGCATCAAAGAAACTGATTTCACCCCTGCTGAGCTGCGGGTATTTTTTTCGCCACGCCAGGATGTGACGTGCAAAATTGAGTACGGAACCGGCATCTGCATCTTGCACAGAAACCGCATGCGCTGCATGCTCAACCGATACCGGCAACCATGGTTTGCCTGCACTAAAACCGGCATTAGGCTGATCTGCATGCCATGGCATGGGGGTGCGGCAGCCGTCACGGCCCTTGAACTCTGGCCAGAAGGTGATGCCGTAAGGGTCTTGTATATCTTCATAGGCGATGTCGGCTTCTGTCAATGCCAGTTCATCCCCTTGATACAGGCAGGGTGTGCCTTTCAGGGCCATTTGCATGGCCAGCAGCATTTTGGCAAATGCCGGTGTCGCCTGCTGACCGCCCCAGCGCGTCATGACACGTACTGAGTCATGATTACCAACCGACCAGGACACCCAGCCGCCTTTGACCCGTGCTTCATATTCTTCAACTTGCTGACGGATGTAAGCAGCAGAGTAAGTCGCCGTCAGCAAGTTGAAACTGTAAGCCATCTGCAATTTATTGCCATCGGCAGTGTAGTCAGCCATGACAGCAAGCGAATCATCGGCACCGACCTCACCTATCGCAATGGCATCATATTCATTCAACAGGTGACGGATTTTTTCCAGAAAGGCCAGGTTCTCAGGTTGGGTCTTGTCATGGATGTGCGCCTGCATGCCATAGGGATTATTGTCCTGCACGGTTTTATTGTCGCGTACCTGGCTGGGTGGATTATCACGCAGTTGCCGGTCATGAAAATGAAAATTGCAGGCATCCAGACGGAAACCATCAACACCACGCTCCAGCCAGAAGCGCATATTGTCCAGGTGCGCCTGCTGTACCTCGGGGTGGTGAAAATTCAGGTCCGGCTGACTGACCAGGAAGTTATGCAGGTAGTACTGACGTCGCCGCGCATCCCATTGCCAGGCAGAACCACCAAATACCGACAGCCAGTTATTCGGTGGTGAACCATCTGCCTTGGGATTGGCCCAGACATACCAGTCTGCCTTGGGATTATCACGACTCTTGCGACTTTCCAGAAACCAGGGGTGGACTTCAGAACAATGTGACAAGACCTGATCTATCATGATCTTCAAGCCAAGTTCATGTGCACGACTGAGCAGTGCATCAAAATCGGCCAGGGTGCCAAAGATGGGATCGACATCACAATAGTCCGCCACATCGTACCCAAAATCTTTCATTGGCGATGTAAAGAACGGGGATATCCAGACAATGTCCACGCCAAGGCTGGCGATGTAATCAAGCCTGGATTTAATACCAGGCAAATCACCGATGCCATCACCATTGCTGTCAAAAAAACTGCGCGGATAAACCTGGTAAATCACGGCATCACGCCACCAGTCATTCGCTTGCACTGTCAAAGAATTATTCATGTATATGGGTTTGACTATTAATCTGAAAATCAAGATCTCTCAACACAGGGATACAGAGAAAGCACCGGAAAAAATTCATTCAACAAGAAAAGACCTGTCCTTCATGTTCTTAATTGGATCGTCTCTTTGCTTTTTCCTGTGTCCCTTTGTCTCTGTGCCTCTGTAGTTAATGCTCTTCAATTCAAACATCGGCACTTTCCGACAAGGACAGACGCTCATTCAAAATCGCCGACACACCCAAAAATGCCGGGTACTCGGCCGTGATCAGGAATGTCGGTATCTGCGCCAGATAATCAGCAAAACGCCCTTTGGCTTCAAAACGCTGACGGAATGTTGACTGCGCAAAAAATTCGCCCAGGCGTGGAACGATGCCACCGCCTATATATACGCCACCGGTAGCCCCCAGGGTCATGGCCAGGTTACCTGCTATGCTGCCCAGCATGCCACAAAAACTGTCAACAGTGAGGGTGCAGATGGCACAACTGCCGTCAAGGGCGCGGCGAGTGATATCAGCCGCGCTCATGAATTCCGTGTCACCGGCATCCTTCAACTGATGAAGGACGCGATACATCAATTCCAGCCCCATGCCAGAGATCAGCCGTTCTGCCGAAACATGCGGGTATTCTTTCCATACCTGACGCAGGATATCCACTTCCAGTTCATTCCCAGGGGAAAAACTGACATGCCCACCCTCGCTGCACAGAGCAACCCAATGCTCGCCAGCAGGGATGATGCCAGACACACCAAGGCCAGTGCCCGGGCCGATGATGCCTATCGCCCTTTGCGCCTGCGCCCTGCCGCCACCTATCTGTACGCGCTCATGTTCACCAAGATGTGGCAGGGACATGGCAAGCGCGGTAAAGTCATTCACCACCACCAGCTCATCAAAACCACATACCAGCCGCAATGCTTCTATGGAAAAAGTCCAGTGATGATTGGTCATGCGTACGACATCACCATCGACAGGATTGGCTATCGCAATAGCGGCATACCTGACTGCCGCCTGCCCCCCCACCATGGCTAACACTTCCGGACTGGCCAGATAGGCGCCAATGGCAGATTGCAGGTCAGCATAAGCGTTGCAGGGCAGCACCGTAATAGCAACAAAATCGTGATTGCCCATTTCCAAAGCGAAACGGGCATTGGTGCCACCGATATCAGCCAACAAACGCAGACTTGTCTGGCCAGGATTCTTTGAATTTTTTGTCAACATCTGAACATTCATGTTTTTTGCCTGAGCAGTGGCCAGATGATCAAATCAGCCACACAGAAATTTATGTAACAATACTACATATATCAAAGAACCATGTCTAACAAATTGTCGATTATTAGGTTAAAATTTCCGAAAATGTTGGCTCAAGCCACAATAAATCAGTAAAATCAATGCAAAAGAAGCATTTTTATTATGTAGTCACACTACTTTTAATGTAACTACATGAACAACTGCCCCCAAATTTGCATCAAATTTTGCTCAAGGAGACTCTTTTGACTTTTTGGCCATTACTGCAGGAAAGTTTGCGCGCAGTCTGTCGATGCACATCAGACTTGCGAACCTGTGGCGCAAGACTTGTCATGACACCAATAGTGTTGCTGCTTGCTGGTTACAGCAGCCAGACAGCTTTCGCGCTCAATAACAACAAATCTGGAAATGAGCTGACCGCTTGCAACAGCCCTCAATATCAAACCATATTGAGTCCGGCCACATTGAACAGCAATGAAGCTCGTGCCTACTGGCTATCAGGGAAGTTGATACGTTGGCCACAGGTACCAGCAGCACATGTTATCAAGCTATACAGCTCGAGACCGGCACAACTGATATTGGCAAAAGGCAGTAAGGTAGCAAGTTATGAGCAGGTTTTCGTCTTGAGACCATCTCAGCAGCCGCTTGACTCGGCATTGAAACGGCGCTTTGCCTATACAAACGCAGGACAGGGTACAGAAAATGATTATGAGTTGGTCGCAGATATGCAGCAACTCAAAAGTATCCAGCAAACTCAGGTCATGCTGGTCGCAGAAGATGTTGAAGGCACAGTTCTTGACTACACAGGCCTGCAAATTGCCGGGGCACTTGATGACTTATATAAGGCAGCGAGCAGTCTCGATGATTTCGGCGTTCGAATAAACAAGACAGAAAACAGTAAACGGCTTCACACCGGATTCAGGTTATGGGCGCCAACTGCTCAGCGCCTTGCAATTTGCATTTACCCCAATGGCAAAGACAAGGCAGGTGCAGTACTGCCGATGCTGCTTGATGGCAGCACAGGTATCTGGCATGCCGACAGCACAGTGAACCTGTCTGGCAAGTATTACACTTACCTGGCCGATGTTATCGTGCCAGGCATGGGTCTGATACGCAATCGCGTTACCGACCCCTATTCCATCAGCCTGACCACCGATTCAAAGCGCAGCTACATCGCCGACCTGTCATCTGATCATTTGAAACCGCCGGGCTGGAACCAGCAGACGATCAGCAGCAAGGTCAGCAACCAGACCGATATGCAAGTCTATGAATTGCATGTACGAGACTTTTCCATCAATGACGCCAGCGTCAGGCCAGCATTTCGTGGCAAATACCTGGCCTTTACAGAAGCAAAATCACATGGCATGCAACACTTGCACGCGCTCAGTGCAGCAGGTTTGACAGACATCCATTTGCTGCCGGTATTTGACTTTGCCACCGTACCGGAAACCGGTTGTCAGACGCCAAAAATCAAGGGCGAACCGGCAGGCAGCCAACAACAAAAGCTGGCAACACAGTATGCTGACAAGGATTGCTACAACTGGGGTTACGAGCCCTATCACTTTAACGCCCCCGAAGGCAGCTATGCAACAAATGCCAGCGACGGTGCACAACGCATCATAGAATTCCGCAAGATGGTGCTGGCACTGCATAGCGCAGGTTTGCGAGTGGGCATGGATGTAGTCTACAACCACACTGCCGGCGCCGGACAGAACCTGTATTCAGTACTGGACCGCATCGTGCCCGGTTATTACCAACGCCTCAACCACTTGGGCCAGATAGAGCGCTCAAGCTGTTGTGATAACACAGCAACAGAAAACCTCATGATGGCCAAGCTGATGAGTGATTCTGTCATCTTGTGGAGCAAGCACTACAAGATTGACTCCTTTCGCTTTGATCTGATGGGTCATCAGCCACGTCAGGTCATGGAAGACATGCAGGCAAGGCTATTGAAAGAAACAGGCCGGCAAATACAATTCATTGGCGAAGGCTGGAATTTTGGCGAAATCGCCGATGGCAAACGCTTCGTGCAAGCCTCGCAGCTCTCGCTCAATGGTAGCAACATAGGTACATTCAGCGACCGTGCCCGCGATGCCCTGCGTGGTGGTGGCCATGGCGATACAGGTGACAGCATCGTCAGGAACCAGGGCTATGTCAATGGGTTGATCTACAATCCCAATGCCCTGGCAGACAAAAATAAATCACCTGCAGAATTATTGCGCGCCGCCGATCTGGTCAGGCTGGGACTGGCCGGCACTTTGCGCAATTACCGCATGCAAACTGCTGACGGCCAGCAACAACGCTTGCAGGATATGGACTACAACGGTCAGATCGGTGCTTACGCCAGCCAGCCTGGCGAAGTTGTCAATTATGTGGAAAATCACGACAACCAGACCCTGTTCGATATCAACGCCTATCGCCTGCCCGCAGATACCAGCAGTGCAAACAGGGCACGCATACAGGCCCTGGCACTGGCTACCACCGCGTTCAGTCAAGGTGTGGCTTATTATCACGCCGGTGTTGACATCCTGCGCTCCAAATCCATGGATGGTAATAGTTTTAATTCTGGCGACTGGTTCAATCGACTGGACTGGACATATCAGGACAATTACTTTGGCACAGGTTTGCCGCCAGAAAAAGACAACATACAGTTCTACCCCTACATCAAGCCCCTGCTGAACAATCCTGACATCAAACCTCGACCGGAAGACATTGCCTTTTGCCGCGATCAATTCCGCGATTTACTGACCATCAGGGCAAGCTCAAGCCTGTTCCGCTTACCTACGGCGGACGAAGTCGAACGAAGACTGCATTTTTACAATACCGGCCCAAAACAGAATCCGCTCGTTATTGCAGCCCGTCTTGACGGTAAGAAATGGGCGAATGCGGGCTTCAAGACTATTGCATACTTTATCAATGTCAGTCAGCAAACCCAGACGCTTGATATTGCGGAAGAAAGTCAACACGACTATGTACTGCATCCAGTTCATCTGCAGGCAAAGGCAGCAGATAAACGTGTAGCAGCACAGGCAGGTTATCAACGGAGCAGCGGCAAGTTCACGATTCCGGCGCTCAGTGCAGTGGTCTTTGTGGAAAAGGAATGAGAATAAAATCGCTCAACCCGATACTCTTTTGGTGCAAAACGATCAATTACTATTGATTTTGGTGCATGCTTTTTTTCACAGTCAGGCTTAGCAAATCAAAAATGAGGGATGGTTCAAATTTTGCTAAGCGTCTTTCATACTTTGACTTTCATACTTTGAATAAACGGCTTGAGTCATCAGTGTGAACGAATTGAGCGAAGCAAAGTGTGGAGTGCAAATCTGGCAATGTAATGTCCATTAGCATAAGTGCCAGACGAAACAGCAAATGGGTCGGCAAATTAGACAAACCAGAGGTTCATTTGCTTGCTACAAAAAATATGAAAAGTTTTCAGGCGAGAAACGTAAATTTTTCATCAACAGCGGTTATTATTACCGCCTTCATATTCTAAGATCGAGGAGACAAGCGA
>NZ_JAKZHX010000040.1 GCF_022568815.1 Undibacterium paludis
GCGCTGGCCGTTGGCGTCATAGGTGTAGTTGACGACGCCTTTGGGGCTGGTGACCTGGGTGATGCGGTCTAAATTGTCGTAGACGAAGCTGATGTTGCCGTTCAAAGTGTCTGTCAACAATGTGACGCGATTGCCTGCATCGTAGCTATACGTGATGCTGCTGTTGTCGGCATAGGTGACGGTACGCAGGCGGTTGAGGCTGTCATAGGTGTAGCTGGTTTGCTGGTTCTTGCGGTCTGTACTTTGTTTGATGCGGTGTTCGTTGTCATAGACGATGCTGCTGTTTTGGTTTAAGGCATCGGTCTTGCCGGTGACGGCGTTGCGATCGTCGTAACTGAAACCGGTGCTGTGGCTGTTGGCGTCGGTGACGCTGGTGAGGTTGTCGTTGTTGTCGTAGCCAAAGCCGGTGTTCTGGTTGTTGGGGTCGGTGATGCTGGTGACCTGGTTGTAGTCGCTGCTGTAGGTGGCGCTGCTAGTGATGGCGTCGGCGGTGCCGGCATAGGCCAGGCAAAAAAGAAGGAGCAGGCACCAGCTGACGATATAGTGAGCAGTTTTTTTGATCTGGCTTATTTTTATCTCAATCCTGCTCATGGTTAATTAATTTTTTTTATGCTTTGCTTTGCAAAAGCTTCTTCTCTAACTCAAGTGCAAGAAAGTGATTGAAAGGCAGAAACGCCAATTTGACCGTGACATAAGCCATGACAACGATAACAGGAAGGCGATACTGGAATTGCGGCATGAGGATCATGAATGAAACCATCCCCACTATCTGCATAAGCACAGGTAACCACACCTGCCAACGTTGCCAGACAGTACCAAAGACGGGCAGTATCAAGGCGGATTGCTCCTGCTTGGATAAGCCCTTAAGTGAAGGGATCGAAGTTTTGTTCCAATAAATAGTCATACTCGTCATTTCAAAGAATACTTCTATGATTTTGTGGAATACCTTTGCAAAAATAATTCAAGGAGTCACTGAAATTTTATGAATACGTAGTACAGCACTGGCCGAGCTTGAAATCAGGTTTGGTTGTTTTAATAAATCACGTAGGACGACAACTGCTTGCTCTTTACCTCCGTGATTAATTAGATGCGCAGCAGCAGCAAACCTAACAGACGCTGCTTCATGCTCCAATAAAGGCAGAAGTAAGTCGAGAACAACCCCCTCCTTTGCCCAGCGAGCAACCATTTTTTCAGCTGCACGAATCCTTGCATTCGCAGCCTTTGCATCACCTGCATACACGTCCGACCATTCATCTATGGCATCTTGAACAAATTTTTCCAGGTCTTTTTCATTTTTCATCATAATTTCCCAGCAAGAGCTTTTTGAATAACATCTAAACCAATTTCGTATTGCTGCTGAAAAGGCAAACCATTTAGTGAGTCTCTCAACGTCATGTTTGTTCCACGAACCAATTTGGAGTAGTGTGCACTTATAGAATCGTGCACTGCTTCTGGTAAGCGTACCAAATTGTTGGTTGTATTCAGGACACTGGTAGGAAACCCGCTTCTAGCGGCCTGACATTGCTCCACAACATGATGAATGTCCTCTCCAGCCTGCGTACCAAGCGCTGTTTTCGCCTGTTTGAAACTACTGAATATTTGAACTGTGCCAATTTCTTCAGCAATGGTTGTAACTGCTCTTGCCGTCGATTTAGCCGCATTTGATGCAGGAGACGCAAACGGCAATATGGCACCGGTAGAGATTGCCGCGGCAATCTCTGCGCCAATCAGTAATTGTTCTGCATATATCACACCATAATAACAAGCAACGATTAGCGGCCCAAAACAACGTCCAGACGGGTCTGTATAGCTAATCGGATTCCCGCCCACATACCCATAAGTATTAATTCCCCCCGCTAACCCAATCGGGTCTTCTGCGATGAACCGATGTGTCGCGGGCGAGTAGTAGCGTGCGCGGTAATAGTACAGTCCATTCCCGTCATTCTCCCGCCCGGTGTACTGGAAGGCGTTATTGACGACAGCATCCGCCCTGGTATTACCATACGGGTCATAACTATAGTCAACAACTTTATCGCCTGTACCGTTTGTCAGACGTATGGTGGAACCAATGGCATCTGTCAGATAAGTCAGGCTGTTTGCCGTGCTACCCGTTCCACTCTGCTGCACCAGTACCTGATCTACCCCTGCGGTAATGTAGCTGGCTCTGATGTTGGCCGTATCTGCCTGGGTTGCATTGAGTCCATTGAGTTCCTGAACGATGTTGACACCATCATACACAAAGCCGGTACTGACACCATTCACAGTCTTTGTTTGTCTTCTGCCCAGTGCATCATAGGTAAAGCTGGCCGTTTCTGTGTTGGTGCTGTCCTTGATCTGAATGAGCTGGTTACGCGCATTCCACACATAGGTGTTGATGCCGTCCCCTGT
>NZ_JAKZHX010000041.1 GCF_022568815.1 Undibacterium paludis
CCAGTTGAATGACACCATCGTTGACGCATTGGTTGACAGCTACCAGGCTGCTAACACAACAACTCACGTAGAACGTCTGACTATCCGTGCGATCGACAACGTCAACGTTGCCAACGCCACAGTCGGCGTTTCCATCGATGCAGGTGTACTGACAGCGCAATCCGCACTGGACGTGACCCTGGGCCGTGGCGCCAACTTCCTGAGCCTGGGCGCTGGTGCAGACCGCGTGGTATTGCTGGGTAACTATGTGGCTGGTACTTACCTGACAACAGAAAACGGTGTTTCCCTGAACGCCCAGTCCACAGCAACAGCTGTAGCACGTGTTGTGACAGACACCATCAACCTGGGTGCTGGTAACGATACACTGGTGACTTACGGTGCGATCAACCTGGCTGGTGCACAATTGTCTGGTATTGAAAACATCACAGCGAACTCTGCTGTTGTGATCACTGCTTCCCAATATGCTGCTCTGGTTGCTGCTCGTGCTGCTCTGTCCCTGAGCACACCAGTGTTGACATTCACAGGCAATGTTCCACATCAACTGACTATCGTTGATGACATCGTTGGTGCAAACAATATCGACCTGTCTTTGATCTCTGTAACTAGCGGCACTTTGGTTCTGGACGTAACATCCTCTTCCAATGCAACTGGCGGCAGCGTCAACAACATCACTACATCCAATGCAGTGACTCTGTCTGGCGGCGCAACAGTGACAACAGGTGTAGTTGGCACTAACCCAGTCAACGGCGGCGGTACAGCATTGTCCCCAACAGCATTGACAGCTGGCGGTACATTCAACAGCACACTGAATGTGAACGACAACTTCACAGGCTTGATCGCAACTCTGAATGGTACAACTGTCAACGGTAATGCTGCTGACACAGACATCATCACTTTGAGCGATGCAGGTACCGTTGTTGTTAACAATGGTACGTCAGGTGGTACTATCACTAACATCAAGACTCTGAATCTGGCTAACGGTACTAACGCCATCAGTTTCTTCAATGCTACAAGTGGTATTACTACCGTCAATGGTGGTACAGGTAACGATAGTGTTGACTTGACCGGTGCTGCGAACTCCTTCCTGGCTGGCAATGTCAACCTGGGCACAGGCAATAACACACTGACACTGGCTGGCTCTGCTTACACTGGTACTTTCAGTGCAGGTGCTGGTACTACAGATACATTGTCTCTGGTCACTGGTTCCAACATCGCTGGTGCAAACATCACTGGCTTTGAACAACTGACTCTGGCTAACAACTCTTCTGTAACAATGACAGCTGCTCAATTCGCAGCCTTCACTGGTACAGTAACAGCTGCTGGTGCAGAAACAGTAACATTCACAACAGCAGGTACAGTTGCTGGTGTTGCAGCGATCGAAAACTACAACCTGGGTAATGGTACTAACACCTTTACAGCAGCAGCAGGTGCAGTTTCCGTAGTTGGTGGTACAGGTAACGACACTCTGAATATCAGCGAAGCAATCTACAATGCTTCCATCGCTACCATCAACGGTGGCCTGGGTACTGATATCCTGAACGTTGGTGCAGTAACAGCAGCAATCAACCTGAGCACAAAAACAACTGGTGTTGAAACTATCAATGTAACTGGTGGTACAACAGCTGCATGGACAGTCACTAACGAAAACGGCGCTGGCGTGACTTTGAACTTCACCAAGTCTGCTACTACCGACATCAACAACGTCATCCTGGGTACAGGCGGTCAGACTCTGAACGTTCTGGGTACAGGTACAGGCAACACAACCATCACTGGTGGTTCTGGTGTTGATACGATCAACCTGTCCACAACAGCAACAGGTATCGATACGATCGCTACCGGTTCTGTGATCGCCAACATCGATACAGTCGGTAACTTCAAGGCTGCTGGTGCAGACGTGTTCAAAACAGGCACAAATGCAACAACCTTGAACTCCCTGACTATCGCTACAGCTGACACAGCAACGCTGGCAGCCGCGATTGCAACAGCAGCGACAGCCGCTGGT
>NZ_JAKZHX010000042.1 GCF_022568815.1 Undibacterium paludis
GTTCGACCTGACGCTGTCGCTGCGAGAAACCAGCGAAGGTCTCACCGGTACCTTCGAATATGCCACCGATCTCTTCGAAGAAGCCACCATCGCCCGTCTCACTGCCTCTTTCCTGATCCTGCTCGAGGCCATCGTCAAGGCGCCCGCCACGCCTCTGCAGCAATTGCCTTTGCTTGACCAGCAACAACGCACGCAGTTATTGCACGACTGGAATCAGACTGCAGAGCCGGTCCCGACTGTTTCCCTGACGCAGTTGTTCGAACAGCAAGTCCAGCGCAGCCCCACGGCCATTGCCCTGTTGTGGCAGGAGCAAGAGCAACAAGGATCCGTACCGCATGCTGTGCAGCAGCTCGACTATGCCTGTCTGGAACGCCGTGCCAATCAGCTCGCGCATTATCTGCGCAGCCTGGGGGTCGGGCCCGATGTCACCGTGGGCCTGTGCCTGGAACGGGGGGCTGATCTGGTCGTCGCGGTACTGGCTATCCTGAAGGCGGGCGGCGCTTATCTGCCGCTTGATCCGGCTTATCCGGCTGAGCGTCTCGCTTATATGCTCAATGATGCCATGACGCCGGTGCTGTTGAGTCATTCTTCTCTGGAGGAGCGTTTGCCTTCTCACTGGGCGCATCTGGTGTGTCTGGATGCGGATGCCGCACAGATCGCCAGTTATCCGGTCACGCCGCCGTCTGTGCGGGTTCTCCCCGGGCATCTGGCTTATCTGATCTATACCTCGGGGTCGACCGGTCGGCCCAAGGGGGTGCAGATGAGTCAGGGGGCGGTCTGTAATCATATGTTGTGGATGCAGTCGCGCTTTCCTTTGGCTGCCGGGGATGTGGTGTTGCAGAAGACTTCGCTTTCCTTTGATGCCAGTGTCTGGGAGCTCTTTGCTCCTTTGCTGGCCGGGGCCAGTCTGGCGCTGGCCAAGCCGGGCGGGCAGCAGGATCCGGCTTATCTGGCGCAGGCTTGCGCCAGCTTCGGGGTCACGACTTTGCAGCTGGTGCCTTCGGTGTTGCCGCATTTCCTCGATTATTGTGAGGGGGGGGCTGGTGCTTCTTTGCGGGATCTGTTCTGCGGCGGGGAGGCCTTGAGTACGGCTTTGCGGGACCGGGTGCGTAGTCGTCTGGGTTGTCGTTTGCATAATCTGTACGGGCCGACGGAGGCTTGTATTGAGGCGGTGGTGCATTCTGTGACGCCAGCGGAGCACAAGGAGCAGGCGGAGGGGCTGGTGCCGATCGGCAGGCCGATCTGGAACAGCCGGGCTTATGTGCTGGATGGCCGTTTGCAGCCGGTGCCTGTCGGGGTGGCGGGTGAGTTGTATCTGGCCGGGGCCGGCCTGGCGCGGGCTTATGTGCAGGCGGCGGGGATGACGGCATCGCGCTTTGTGGCTGATCCTTATGGGGTCGCTGGCAGTCGTATGTACCGTACCGGGGATCTGGTGCGCTGGAATAATGCAGGGACGCTGGTGTATCTGGGACGGGTGGATCAGCAGGTGAAGTTGCGTGGCTTGCGTATTGAGCCGGGGGAGATTGAGGCGGTGTTGCTGGAGCAGCCGGGGGTTGCGCAGGCGGTCGTGGCTGTCTGGACTGGTTCTGGCTCGGGTGACGCCGGGGCTGATGCCCGGCTGGTGGCTTATCTGGTCGGCCCTGGTGCCGCTCAGGCTGAGGGCTTGCGCACTGCGCTATCACAGCGGCTGCCCGAGTATATGGTGCCGGCCTGTTTTGTGACGCTCGATGCCTTGCCATTGAACGCCAATGGCAAGCTCGACCGTGCCGCTTTGCCTGCTCCTGATTTCCGTGACTCCGTTCAGGCTTTTATGCCTGCTACCAATCCCGTTGA
>NZ_JAKZHX010000043.1 GCF_022568815.1 Undibacterium paludis
CATAATTTGCACAAATTTTAATCAGACTAACAAGTTTAGGTGTTTGCACTGATTAAAAAACCGTCGTTTTCGTGTTCAGCCAAACCAAAATCTCCGCCGGTTTTTGCAAAAATTGCAGATCAGGCGGAGCGGTTTGGTTTAACTGAACGGTGAACAGGGCAACAGAGCAGCAGCAACTCATCGAACAATAAAAACTGTCTTTTTTTCAGTGTCTTCCCAATATCCTCTCGGATGATTTATCAAGTTATCGCTTAATAAACAATTTCCGAATCTTGTGTCTTCCATCTCTACATTATCGAAATTAATTTGTCGCAAATCGCACCCAGAAAAACTAGTTCCTATAAATTTTGCGTTAACAAATGAAATGCTATCAAATAAACAATCTCCAAATTTTACTTTAAATAAACGTGCATTATCGAAGTTAACATTTTTAAAACTAGTTCGACTAAAGATAATCTCTTCTAAACCTGCTTTTGAAAACGTCACGTCGATAAGATTCGATAGCTTGAAATAATGAAATGCTGGAGAAAAATCTGCAAAACTACACCGTTTGAGAACACAACGCCAAAATGATATCTTGTCATATGTTACGTTATTGAAGTGAACATCATATATTTCCCAATCTGCGTAATACACGATTTCCCAGCACTGAATGCCATGCTGTTCGACAATACCAAGTAATTTCAACTGCCATTCGTCTGGCTCTGCTAATCGAGAAATAATTTGTGCCATAAATATCTCAAATAAATTAAATTACCTCCGACAAAGCCGGAGGTTTATTGCTGGAGCGCCTCAAAGGCGCTGGTAACCCTTGATCCGCCTAAAGGCGGCTACAGTCCCAATTTCATTTGGTCGTAACGTTCATCCTCCTGCTCCTGATTTCTGATGTATGCCCGGATCATTTCCTCATCGAGTCCCACAGTCGATATAAAGTACTCTCTTGTCCAGAATACTTCTCCTGTGAAGTTTCTCTGTCGCCCGCCCAAGTGTCTGGCTATCGAAATCGCGCTCTTGCCTTTCATAAAACCAACGACATTTGACACTGAATACTTCGGTGGAACGCTCAAACACATGTGAACATGGTCTTTCATCACGTGTCCTTCAACAATGCTGCATTCCCTCTGTCTCGCTAACTCTCGAAATATTTCCCCAAGGTGCTTTCTCAAGGCCCCGTAAATTAACTTCTTCCGGTATTTCGGAATGAACACTATATGATGGTATTTACAATCCCACCTGGTATGACTCAAACTTTGATACTCTTTCATCTTGAAACTCCTTCTTTTGGTAGAGATAGAAGTTTCAAACCGACCGACGTATAGGTCAAACCTTTAGGAGTCCCCCGGCAGAGCCGGGGGATTACCTTATTTATTTACATTTAAATATTAAATTAATCACTGGGAATGCGCGGCGGAGAGTAAGATATTTTAACAATTACTCACTCTCCATCAATCCACTATTACTGTTGTTGCAAAGACTTATCCATCTGCGCCTGCAAAGCACTCCCCAACGAACTCCCCAATCCATCCAGCAAAGCCGCCATCGCCAGATCACTGTCTGCCGCTGTCGCTGTGCTGCTGGCGTTGCTAGCCCCACTGCTCGCAGTTGTAACCGTCCCTTTCGGTATCACAATCGCACTACTACCAGAAGTCGCCTGCATAGGCGTCGCTGCTACTGTCGTGGTCTTGCTGCTCTCTGTGCTCGCAGGGGTAGGCTGACTCACCATGGTCGCATACGGGTTGGCTGCCACTGATTTCATGGCCATGGTGTTCTGCTGGCTCTGTGCCTGCGTCTGTTTCGCTGGCATGCCT
>NZ_JAKZHX010000044.1 GCF_022568815.1 Undibacterium paludis
AATTATGCGCGCGGGACGAGTTTCGCCCTGAACAGCCAAGCTGTCCGCTTAACATACCAATTTGTGTCCAACAAGAATTGACTAACGCCGCAAATAATATCCCTGCAACAAACCATCCCAAGCCTCGAACGGATGAACAGATTTAGGCGGGCTTGAATACGGATCAACCCCTGTCCAGACTTCAGCAGGCGTATACCCGCGTAAATGCTGATGCGGCCTGATCAGGTTATACCAGGTCCTAAAATCCCCTGGCATTGCGTCCAGCATCAATCCATTGGCAGGCGTGGTTAAATTCAACTTTTGCTTCAAGCTTAAAAAGAAACGCTCGATTCTCCCGCTCTGCCACGGCTTGCCAGGTTCAGTGAATTCATGACGTATTCCTAATTCCTTTAAAGCCTGTCGGAATTTTTTACTGCGAAACACAGAGGCATTATCGGTACGAATAATTTGGGGCTTACCAAATAAATTGATCGCCTGTTTGATGTGTTCAAGTATCACCGCCGACGTCGCCAACTCCAAACGCTGCAAGCACACATTCATGCGCGTACCATGATCGATCATACCCAAAATAAAATGCTGTACGCCATCCGCATCCACTTTACCCGTCCCATCCAGACACCAGCGTACATTTGCAGGGCTGAAATCTGGAAACCGATTCCGCATCTCTTTGCGAATACCCTCCATCTCTGACCTATACTTCTGTACCCAGCCATACACCGTCCCCAAACTAATCGTCATCCCTGCATGCGCATACAAACGATTAAACTCATCGCGTATCTGACGATAACTATGAGCACCTTGCGCATGCCTGTACAACGCAAAATGCAAGACCCAGCGCGGCTTGGCCTGTCCCGCTCGCCTTTTGGGAGCTCTAGGATAAAATTGCTTGACGGGTGGGAAGAGGGCGGAGGCAGGTTTTTGCAAACGCCAATTCAAGCTTCCAAAACAATATTGAACATGCTTCAGAAAGCGCCACATCAAGCTTAAAAGTATATCTAAAACCCAGCAAAAAATCAGCTTCAACAATTCATTCATCATCAACATAACTACAATGGTCTTCCTCACCGTTGACAATGCCACCAGCATCCTCATCAAGGCACTGGGCACTGACATTGATGGCGACAGCCTCACCAGCAAACTCATCAGCACTGCTGGCCATGGCACCGTCACCCTCAATGCCGACGGCAGCTTCACCTACAAAGCCGCCGCAGGCTATGTTGGCAGCGACAGCTTCAGCTACAAAGTCAACGACGGCAAGGTCGATTCCAACCTCGCCACTGTCAGCATCACCGTCACCGCCGTTGCCCCACCAGCAATGACCAGTGCTGACCTTGGTTTGGCAGGGCAGTTCAACGCCTTCATCTTCAATGACTATACCGCCACAGGTGGCGAAGTCGCAGGCACCATGGCTGTAGGCCACAACTTCAATGTCTCCGCCTTCAGCATGGACACCACCCAAAAGAACTACCAGGGAGCGTCCTTAATCGTCGGTAACCAGCTCACCTTCAATGGCGGCTCCACCCATGGCAAAGCTACCTATGGCAGCAGCAAGAACGTCAACAACCTCCAGCAAGGTGACACTGTCGTCAAAGCCGCACCCCCATTCAGCTTTGCTGACAACAAAACCCAGTTGACCGATTTGTCCACCAACCTCGCAGCGCAAACTGCCAATGGCAAGACCACGATACAGTTCAGCGGCATG
>NZ_JAKZHX010000045.1 GCF_022568815.1 Undibacterium paludis
GCCAGCGGCTGTTGCTGCTGTTGCAATCGCGGCTGCCAGTGTGGATGTGTCAGCTGTAGCGATAGTCAGGGAGTTCAAGGTTGTTGCGTTTGTGCCTGTTTTGAACACGTCTGCACCAGCAGCCTTGAAGTTAGCGACTGTATCGATAGAGGAGATCACAGAGCCAGTAGCGATCGTATCAATACCTGTTGCTGTTGTAGACAGGTTGATCGTATCAGCACCAGCACCACCAGTGATGGTTGTGTTGCCTGTACCTGTACCCAGAACGTTCAGAGTCTGACCACCTGTACCCAGAATCACGTTGTTCATCGCAGTAGTAGCAGACTTGGTGAAGTTCAAAGTCACGCCAGCACCGTTTTCGTTAGTGACTGTCCATGCCGCATTGGTACCACCAGTCACGTTCACTGTTTCTACACCGGTCACTTTGGCTGACATGTCCAGTGCCGCAGTGACAGCACCCACGTTCAGGGTATCAGCGCCCGCGCCGCCGTTAATGCCATTGGCAGCAACAGTTGCGGTGATGATGGCATCGCCAACATTGAGTGTATCTGCACCTGTACCGCCGATAACAGAAATTAAACCAGCAGCAGCCGTGAAGGTGTTAGTGCCATTAGCCAGGGTATAGTTTTCCACTGTAGCATTACCAGCAATCGTACCTGCTGTCGAGAAAGTGAAGTTATTGGTGCCAGTTGCCGTGATTGTTGTGAATGCTGCATATTGGGCGGCACTCAGAGTAATGCCAGCATTGCTGGCAACCACCAGACTTTCAAAACCTGTGATATTGGCATTGCTGATATTGGACAAACTAACCAGATTCAGAATATCGGACGTACCAGCACCCGCTGCAAATGTACCGGTATAAGTCTTGCCTTCCATCGTCAACGTATTATTACCTGCGCCCAGATTGACATTACCGGCCAGCATGGAGCTGCCGGAGTTCGCCAGGAACACGCGGTCATTGCCTGTACCGCCATTGATAGTAGTAATACCTGCTGTCGCAACGTTGAAATACACATCCGTTGAAGTATTGTCTGTTGCCAAGGTTTTGATGTTGGTGATCGTATTACCGCCACCGATAACGATACTGCCGCCACCACTGAAGGTGATCATGTCAGTATCGCCAGCATTACCATTGACAGTTGTGCCGACCAGCGTCGCTGTAGTACCGGTGAAATTGTCATTCACGTTTGCTGTGCTATTAAATACACCGCCAGCTGTCAGGGCAATCGGTGCCAGGGCAGTGCCACCGCCATTGGTCGGGCTGGTACCGATAACACCAGCAGTGACAATCGCCCCACCGGAAACCACAATCGCATTAGAAGTGGTCATGTTATTAACGCTACCGCCCGTCGCATTCGAAGCCGAAGTCACGTCATACACCAGCGTACCACCCGTGATGGAGATGTAGGACAGGTCGATATTGTTCACACCAGCCACATCGTCAACGATGGTCAGTTGATGTGGGCCTGCGCCACTGAAGGTCAGCACAGGACCAGACAGGTTCAATGCCGCACGCGCAGCAATCAGCGCCAGGTATTGGCTGGCCGTGATGACAACGGCAGAGTTGGAAACAATGTTTTCCACACCAGAGATTTGTGCACCAGCCAGGTTG
>NZ_JAKZHX010000046.1 GCF_022568815.1 Undibacterium paludis
GGCACCGGCCAGTATCAATCAGGGTTCTCCGGACAATACCACCGTTGGTGCGCTTTCTGCGACAGATCCTAACCCTGGAGACACGGCCAGCTTCAGCCTGGTGACAGGTAATGGTGTGAATGATAAAGACAATAGTAAATTCAGCATTTCCGGCAACAGCCTGATCGCCAAGAATCCGCTGAACATGACGCCCGGCAATTACACCGTCCTGGTACGTGCCGTGGATGGCAGTGGCGCATCCTTCGACAAGAGCCTGACTGTCAGCATCGGTGACAATGTTGCGCCAACAGCTACCGCGATCAACCGTGTTAATCCAGAGAATACCAATCTGGACAGTCTGTTCTACAGTGTCACCTTCAGTGAAACTGTCGGTGGCGTCAGCCCGGCCTCGTTTGCCCTGGCCATGACAGGTACTGTCAATGCCAGCATTGCTTCAGTAACGCAAGTTAGCGGCAATACCTATACTGTGCAGCTCAATAATGTTACTGGCGATGGTACCCTGGGTCTGAATCTCAAAGCCAGTGGCAATGGCATTGTTGATACAGCCAGCCTGCCTTTGACCAGTGGCTTTACAGGTCAGCTCTATCAGATTGATCATACTGCCCCGATTACCGGCGTAGGCAGCGTACGCTTCTCGAATGATGACGGCCCCAGCAATACCGATCTGATCACCACCATTGCCCAGCAAACTATCAGTGGTAGCCTCAATGGCGGTTTACAGGTCGGCGAAAGGGTGGAGGTCTCGCTCGACAATGGCGCCACCTGGGCAACAGCAAGCGCCACTGTTGGTGCTACCAGCTGGAGCCTGGCCAACCAGTTACTCAATGGCAGCAATACGCTCAAGGTCAGGGTCACTGATCTGGCTGGTAATAGCGGCCCGGCCCTGGTACAGGCTTTTGCCCTCAATGGTGGCAACGATAACCCAGGCACTGCCAGTTCCGACGCCGACGGCGACGGCATCAGCCAAAGTGTTGAGGCAGAAGTACCTAACCTGGTTGGTACGGGCAATGGTGACGGGAACGGCGATGGTATCCAGGATCAGTCGCAGAAAAATGTCAGTTCCCTGTTGTGGAACAACAGCAGTCTGGTCAACAGCCATTATGTCACCCTGGCCAATGACCAGTTCTTGGCGCAAACCAAGACAGGCACTTCACCTGTCCAATCCGGGGGAAATCCATCCAATCTGCCACTGGACCTGAGCATGCCCTATGGCATGATCGGCACCCAGCTCGAAGGCGTGGCAGGCAAGGAAGTACTTATGTCGCTGTACACTGATAACCTGACACCAATCAATGGTTATTGGGTACAGAACAATGCTGGTGAATGGGTCAATATCGCCAGCAATATCAGCACTGTCAATGGCAAACTCAAGGTCGACTTCAAGATCACTGACGGTGGTCTTGGTGACCTCGATGGCAAGGTCGATGGCAAGATTTCTTTCAATGGCGGTCTGGGCCTCAAAACAACGATCCCTGTCAACCCGAATACCTCTTTGCCA
>NZ_JAKZHX010000047.1 GCF_022568815.1 Undibacterium paludis
CTCGAATGCGACCATCCAGCAAGGCTCTGCCGCCAATACCAGTGTCGGTACGCTGACGGCGATTGATCCCAATCCGGGTGATACCGCCAGCTTTACCCTGGTCAGCGGCAATGGCACGAATGACAGGGATAATGCCAAATTCGCGATATCGGGTAACAACCTGGTGGCCAAGAACCCGCTGAGCATGACGCCGGGTAATTACACCATCTTCGTTCGCGCCACAGATGCCAGCGGCGCCGCCTATGAAAAAAGCCTGGTCATTGCCGTCGGCGACAATGTTGCTCCTGTTGCGACAGGCATCACCCGCCTCCAGCCAGAAAACACCAGTCTGGCCAGCGTCGATTACAAAGTCAGCTTCAGTGAAGCGGTGACGGGCGTCAATGCGGCAGCCTTTGCTCTCGCCACCACAGGCACAGTCGCGGGGACGATCAGCAATGTGACCCAACTGGACTCTTCTACCTATAGCGTCAGGATCACTGGATTGACCGGCGATGGCACCCTGGGCCTGAACCTCAAGAATACGGGTACCGGCATCGTCGATACCACCAGCCTGGCTTTGAGTGGCGGCTTTACCGGGCAGTTGTATCAGGTCGACCACACAGCACCGACCACCAGCATCAGTTCTGCTCGTTTGTCCAATGATGACGGTGTCAGCGGGACAGATTTCATCACTTCTGCAGCCCAACAAACCATCAGCGGTACACTCAGTGCAGGCTTGCTGGCAGGCGAAACAGTACAGGTCTCGCTCGATAATGGTGCGAACTGGGTGAATGCCACCGCAGCTTTGGGCAGTACCAGCTGGACGCTGCAAAACCAGACGCTGGGGGGCAATAATACCTTGCAGGTCCGGGTCACTGATCTGGCAGGCAATAGCGGGACTACGCTGCAACAGGGCTACTCCATTGTCAGCTATGACAATACTGGCACGACCAATCCTTCCGATAACACCATTCCTGTCACTGATCCGGACGCCGATGGTGACGGTATCCTGCAAATCGTCGAAGCGGAAGTGCCGAACTGGTCAGGAAGTGGCAAGGGCGATGGTAACGGCGATGGCAAGGCCGACCAGGCACAGAAAGACGTGGGTTCCTTGCCCTGGAATAATGGCAGTCTGGTCAATACGCACTATGCGACTTTGAGTGTAGAGTCTTCTCTGGCACTGGGCAAGGTCACTACCACGACGAGCCCGGGCAACCTGCCAAGCGGCCTGCAACTGCAATATGGCCTGATCAGCAGTCAGGTCAATGGCGTCGGTATGGGCAAGGATGTCAGCCTGTCCCTCTATACTGACAAGCTTGGTTCAGTGAATGGATACTGGGTACAGGACAGGGCTGGTAACTGGACGAATGTTGCCAGCGCGATCACGGAGCTCAACGGCAAGCTGAAGGTGGATTTCAAGATCACCGATGGCGGCATGTTTGATGCCGACGGCAAGGTCGATGGCAAGATCAGTTTCAGTGGCGGCCTGGGTTTCAACACCAGTTCGCTGCCG
>NZ_JAKZHX010000048.1 GCF_022568815.1 Undibacterium paludis
GTTTCCAAACTGACCTTCACCGGTGAAGGTGGAGCTACCTATACCTTGTCCACCACAGGCAATGTTGAAGTCACCTCTGCCACCAGCTTCAGTTTGACACTGTCTGGTGCCGATATCGCGGGTGTCAACAATTTACTGAACAAGAACGGCACCTCCTCCATCAGCAGCACGACCTACAATCTGGCTGCTGCCGATGACTGGGACAGCGTCATCACCGGCGGTAATATTGCTGACCTGACAGGTAACGGCATCACCGTCTCGAATGCTGCCCCTATCGTCATCAGCTCCACCTATGATGCCAGCACAGGGACATTGGTCGTCACCGGTGCCAACATGGTCACTGGCGACACGATTGATGTGTCCAAACTGTCGATTGCTGGCCAGGGCGGTTCGTACACCCTGACTTCAGCCAACGTCACTGCGGCGAGTGCAACTTCGTTCACCGTCACACTCAATGCTGCTGACCAGCTCAACATCAATGGTATATTGAATCAGAATGGCACTTCCGCCGTTGATACCACCACGTTCAACCTCGCAGCCGCTGCGTCATGGGATGCCAGCCGCACCACTTCAGCCGATTTGACTGGCAATGGTGTTACCGTCTCCAATGTGGCTACGCCGACCATTACCTCCGCCACCTATAATGTCGCCACCAATGTGCTGGTCGTGACTGGCACAGGCCTGGTTAAAACAATAGGTGCAACGAATGACATTACGGTCAGCAAACTGACCATCACTGGTGAAGGCGGCTCGACTTATACCTTATCCACCACGGGCAATGTCGAGGTCACGTCTTCCACCAGCTTCAGTGTCACCCTGGCTGGTGCCGATATTACTGGCGTCAATGCACTGCTCAACAAGAATGGCACCAGCTCGGCCGCCAGCTCCACCACCTACAATATTGCTGCGGCCGATGACTGGAACAGCGTCATCACCGGCGGCAACATCGCCGACCTGACAGGTAATGGCATTACTGTCTCCAATGCCCCCCCTATTGTCATTAGCTCGACCTATGATGCCAGCACAGGTACCCTGGTCGTCACCGGTGCCAACATGGTGGGCGGTGACACCATTGACGTCTCCAAACTGTCCATCGCTGGCCAGGGCGGTTCCTACACCCTGACTTCACCCAACGTCACCGCAGCGAGTGCAACTTCGTTCACCGTCACCCTCAATGCCGCTGACCAGCTCAACATCAATGGCATACTGAACAAAAATGGCACCTCTGCCGTTGATACGACGACTTTTAACCTCGCTGCTGCTGCCTCATGGGATGCCACGACGACTTCCGCTGCCGACCTGACCGGCAACGCCGTCACGGTTAGCAACGTCGCAGCCCCAACGATCACCTCAGCCACCTTCGACGGTGCCACCAATATCCTGGTCGTCACCGGTACCGGCCTGGTTAAAACTGTT
>NZ_JAKZHX010000049.1 GCF_022568815.1 Undibacterium paludis
GAGGGTGTCCTGAATTTTGTGTAAACGGTTTTTCGTTTAGTTCAGCGACATGCGGTCATCAAACTGGATGGTAAAGCGGTTGAGAGCGCCTTTCCAATCACGTATGGGCATCGTCCATTTTTTGCTGATGTTGTTAAGCGCCAGGTAGAACAGCTTGCTGACAGCTTCATCAGTGGGGAACGAACTACGTGTCTTGATGACCTTGCGCAGACTCATGTTAATCGATTCAATGGCGTTCGTGGTGTAGATCACCTTACGGATCTCTGCCGGGTAGTCGAAGAATGGAATGACCCTCTCCCAGTTTCGCCGCCATGATTGCCCTATGGGCAGGTACCGCTGGTCCCACTTGGCCTCGAATTGCGTGAGCATGAGACTGGCTTCGTCGGCTGTGGCTGCGGTGTAAATGGTGCGCAGATCGGCAGCGACTTCCTTCTGATCTTTCCATGGTACAAAGTGCAGGCTGTTACGCACCATGTGGACAATGCAGAGCTGGACTGTTGCCTTGGGGTAAACCGCTTCGATCGCATCCGGGAAGCCTTTGAGGCCATCCACACAGGCAATAAAGATGTCCTGTACGCCACGATTTTTCAGCTCGGTGACGACCTGCAACCAGAACTTGGCTCCCTCAGTCTGGGCAATCCACAGACCCAGTACTTCCTTGTGGCCGTTCATGTTCACACCAATGGCGAGAAACACAGCCTTGTTGCGTACTGCACCAGCATCGCGTACTTTGACGTGGATGCAGTCAAGGTACAGAATGGGATAGAGCGCATCAAGTGGACGGGCTTGCCAGGCTTTCACATCCTCGCTGACACCATCGGTCACACTGGAGATGAGCGATGGTGACACTTCTGTACCATACATCTCTTCTAAGTGGCTCTGGATCTCCCGTACGCTCAGGCCACGGGCGTAGAGGGAGATGATCTTGTCGTCGAAGCCGCTCCAGCGGGTTTGGTGCTTGGCGATGATTTGCGGCTCGAACGTGCCTTGGCGGTCGCGCGGTATGTCGATTGGCAGTGTGCCAAAATCACCTTTCAGTGTTTTACCGCTGTGGCCGTTGCGTGTGTTGGCACTGTCATTGCTGACGGTTCCACTCTTGTCATGCCCCAGATGGTCGGTCATTTCGACTTCCAGGGCACGCTCGACAAGCATCTTGGTGAGCTGCTTGAGCAGCCCATTTTCACCAATCAGGTCTTCGGGTTTCTTATAGTTGGCCAACAGACTATCGGCCAGTTTGAGCAATTCCGGGTCGGGCTTGGCCCTTTTGTTACGCTTTGCAACGGTCATCATTTCTCCTTGAGGGTAGCAGTGTCCTGCTAAATGACCGTTTACACAAAATTATTTACACCCTC
>NZ_JAKZHX010000005.1 GCF_022568815.1 Undibacterium paludis
AGGTTATTTCCAAGGTTCGTGCAATTTTCAAGGTTGAGCTACCTTTAAGAAGCGTATTTGAGTCGCCAACCGTCGCCACCATGGCGCAAAAAATCAGTGCAGCACAAACCACTCAGGCTGGGCTCAGCATACCTCCTGTTACTGCAGCACCAGGCCATCAGCCTCCTCCACTCTCTTTTGCGCAACAGCGGCTCTGGTTCCTTGACCAGCTTGATCCAGGAAGCCCGCTCTATAACGTACCGACTGCAGTGCGGTTGCACGGACCAATGAATGTGCATGCCTTCGAACGTGCCCTCAACGATGTGGTCGCCCGTCATGAGATTTTGCGGACGTGTTTCCGAGAGTTCAATGACGAGCCTGCACAATTCATTGTTAACGATCTCAACATTGTTATCAAGCAGCACGACCTGCGAGCACTTCCACATTCCGAGAGAGAGGCGAAGGCTGCATGGCTGGTGCAGGACGAAGCACAGACTTCATTCGATCTGGAAAATGGCCCCCTGCTCCGCGCCGGCTTGATTCACATGGATGATGCAGAACAAATTCTCATGCTGACTTTGCACCACATTGTGTCAGACGGGTGGTCAATGAATATCCTGGTACGTGAATTATCGGAATGCTACCTTGCGCATATCAACGATGTGGTTCCGGTATTGCCAGTACTTCCCGTTCAATACGGCGATTTCTCGTATTGGCAGCGTCATTGGCTGCAAGGTGATGTATTGCGGTCTCAACTGAATTACTGGACGGAGCAACTGCGCGGCGCACCACCAGTGTTGACACTACCCACGGATTTTCCACGTCCGGCAACACAACAATATCGTGGTATTACGCATGAATTTTCCATATCACGGGAAAATGTCCAGACCCTGCGTGCTATTTGCCGTGAAACACAAACAACGCTGTACATGGTGCTTAGTGCCGCATTCAATATTCTGCTTTCCCGTTACTCCGGTCAGAACGACATTTGCGTCGGCATGCCGATAGCGAACCGGAATCATCCGGGAATCGAATCCCTGATCGGTTTCTTTGTGAATACCCTGGTTTTACGTACCAGGCTTGATGGTAATCAATCCTTCCAGGACCTCCTTGAACAGGTACGTACCAACGCTTTTGATGCCTATGCACACCAGGATCTGCCATTCGAAAAGCTGGTTGATGCCTTGAGACCGGAGCGCGAAGGTGGTTATGCACCGATTTTCCAGGTCATGTTCCTGCTTCAAAATGTATCAGCTGCCAACGCCGCGTTTGCTGACCTGGAGATCGAAAATATACCTGTAGAACGCGGCATCGCCAAATTCGACCTGACTCTGTATGCTACTGAAACCGACGGCGCACTGCACTGCGGGTTCGAATACGACGCAGCATTGTTCAAGCAGGACACCATTGTACGGATGGCAAAGCATTTCGATTGTCTATTGGCGACTATCGGGCAACAGCCTGACTGTATTCTTGATGATTTGGAATTATCGAGCTATTCAACAGATATCCCCGATATTGTGGCCGGACCAGCACCCTGTGGACCAATTGCCTTGTCATATCACCAGGAACGGCTCTGGTTCGTCGATGAATTCGAAAGGAATCGCCTCTATGAAGCCAGTCCGACATATCACAATATCCCCTTGTTGCTGCAAATCGACGGCGAGATAGATGCAGAACGACTTGAAGCAGCCATCAATCAGGTCATCGCCCGTCATTCAGTTCTTCGTACTCATATTGTTACCAGTGACGCACAGGGCTGGCAACATATTGCACCAGGCGCCAGCCTGACAATTGCTCAACATCATTGCAAGGAAGACGACGCAACCGAAATTGCACTGGCATACGCCATGCTGCCATTTTCACTTTCGACCGATTTACTCATCCGTGCGCAGCTTGTTCGCTACAGCGAGGAGCGGGCAATTCTTTGTGTGACAGCGCATCACGCTGTCACTGACCGGCTTTCCATGCAAATAATTGGCAGGGAAATATTGCGCGCATATGATGCCGATACGACCAATGCATGCCTTGAACAGGTATTGCAGTATGCGGATTATATGCACTGGCAACGCTACAGCGATCCGTCATGCCTGCAAGAACAGGCTTTATATTGGCGCCATCAATTGCAGGGTACTTTGCAGGTCATGGAATTACCGTTGAAATGCGCCCGTCCGGCCGTGCATGTCTTTGAACCGGCATGGCATGGTTTCGACATAGACGCTGAACTGGACAAGGCATTGTCTGGTTTGGCGGCTTCCGAAGCTTGTTCTACATCAGATATCCTGCTTGCCGGTTTTGAAGCAGTTTTGCGACGCTACGTTCCACACGACGAAATTGTGGTGGGAACCAGCATCTCTGGCCGGCATAGAGAAAACCTGGCAGATGTCGTAGGCCCGCTTGCCAACCTTGTCGTGATCCGGAATCAAGTTCCCACAGGCATGCCTTTGCGTGATGTGCTTGTACAGGTCATACGTTCTACCAGGGGTGCAAACAGGCATCCTGACCTGCCATTTGATCAGTTGGTATCCATTATCAACCCGGTCAAGGACATGAGCCGCACTGCGCTGTTCGATGTTCTTTTTCAATCGAGCGAACATGAAGAATCTTCGTGGCAGGCCGAATCATTTGTTGCCCACCCGATTGAAACAAATCTCGGCTACGGCAAGTACGACCTGCATCTTTATATGCATCGCCTGGACGGCGTATTGCATGGCGACCTGGTGTATAACGGACTCTACTTTGATACCGCGCTTGTCAGAAATCTCATGCGCCATTATGTACGCATGCTTGCCGCGATGTGCAAGAATTTGTCTCAAAGTGTAGGTCATGCCGATATCCTGGTGGAATTTGAAATTGCCCAGCAAATCGCTCTGGCCAATCCACACCATGCAAGATACCCCGATCATCAAACCCTGCATGCCTTGATCGAAGAACAGGTAGAGCGTACACCAACGCACATTGCCGTTGTCTGCGATGAAGAGCGGATTTCTTATCGCGAATTAAATGTGCGCGCCAACCAGCTCGCACATTACCTGCTGACTAATGGCGTACAGCGGAGTCAACTGGTGGCGCTTTTCCTGGAGCGCTCAGTTGACATGATCGTGGCCATTCTTGCTGTATTGAAAACCGGGGCAGCTTATGCCCCACTGGATCCGACGCATCCTGCCGAGCGGATAGAATTCATGCTGGGAGACTGTTCGCCATCGCTGATTATCTGCAACTCCGGATCAGGAGGCAGACTCAGCTTGCGAACCTCACATAGAGTCGAACTTGATACCGATGCAGCATCAATAGCTGCACAACCGTCGCATAATCCTGATCATGCCGGGACACCGGATGACCTGGCCTATGTTATTTATACGTCAGGCTCGACAGGCTTGCCCAAGGGCAGTTTGCTGACACACCGTAACGTTGTGAGATTGATTCTCAACGACAGATTGCAGTTTTCGTTCGGCAGTAACGATGTCTGGTCCATGTTCCATTCTTATACCTTTGATTTCAGCGTCTGGGAAATGTATGGTGCCCTGCTCTACGGTGCTGGTGTTGTCGTGGTTCCTGATCCAGTGCGGAAAGACCCGGCCCGCTTCCTTGATCTCCTCGTCAATGAAAAAGTATCGGTGTTAAGTCAGACACCAAGCGCTTTTCAGAGTCTGGTACAGGAAGTCTTCAAACACAAAGACTTTGTCTTGCCCAACTTACGCTACATCGTATTTGGGGGTGAAAATCTGAATCCGACCTTACTCAAGGATTTTCATGATGCGTACCCACACATCGACCTGATCAACATGTACGGCATTACCGAGACCTGTGTTCACGTCACATTCAAACGCATAGAAGCAAGGGATATCGAAGCCGGAGTCAATAATATCGGCGTGCCCATTCCTACCACGACCGTTTATATTCTTGACAGTCATCAACATCTGATGCCTCTGGGTGTGCCTGGTGAAATATGTGTAGGCGGGCTCGGTGTTGGCCGCGGCTACCTGGGACGTGACAAACTGACAGAGGAGCGCTTTATTCAGCACCCCTATGAGTCCGGCGAGCGGCTTTACAGATCAGGCGATCTGGGAAAGCTGCTTGAAAATGGCGAATTTGTATATCTCGGTCGCATGGACAAACAGATCAAGATTCGCGGTTTTCGCGTCGAGCTCGGTGAGATCGAGGTCGCACTGACCCGTCTCCCGGAAATACGTGACGCTGTTGTACGCTTACATGAAGATGCGAATGGTGACAGTCGTCTGGTGGCATATGTGATTTATGAGATTTCTGCAGGTGCGCCAGACACATCAGCTTTGCGCACCGCCCTTTCACTATCCTTGCCTGACTATATGATTCCGGCGCATTGGATAGTGTTGTCTCATCTTCCCCTGACTGCCAACGGAAAATTGAATATCAAAGCTTTGCCCGCTCCAGATTTGAGACGCGGCCAGACAGGCTATGTCGCACCAAGAACGAAAATAGAAGCAGAGTTGGCAGTGATCTGGTCCAACATTCTTGGGCTTGACCAGGTCGGTGTCACAGACAATTTTTTTGAACTTGGCGGCCACTCCTTGTTGGCCACGCGACTTACCAGCAAAATACGTGCTGAATTCCGTGTTGATCTTGCACTTCGTGTTGTGTTTGAGGCCCCAACAATAGAACAATTCGCAGAACGGGTTCAATCCTCATTGCAATCTGCATCAAATGAATCAGAATCAGCATTGATTCATGTAAGGCCTGCCAATATTCCTTTGTCGTTTGCACAGGAGCGCATCTGGTTTATTGAACAGATCAACCAGGGCACATCGCTCTTCAACATGCCCAATGCAGTCCGCCTGTCAGGTGAGTTGGACACCCATGCGCTGGAAACAGCATTTAACGAAATCATCATCCGCCACGAAATTTTACGTACGCGTTTCCTGGTATCGAATGGTATCCCGGAACAAGTGGTCGAGCCCCACAGGCACCTGACGCTGCGCTACCTTGATCTCTCGCATTTCCCTTCTGGCGAACGGGATGCAAATCTGGCAGCACAACTTGCCACATCATCGAATCAGGCCTTTGACCTCGCTGTCGCTCCGCTGATGCGTATCGATCTGTATAAGATCCGGGAAAACGATCATGTGCTACTGCTGAACATGCATCATATTGTCTCGGATGGCTGGTCGACCAACCTGGTCGTACATGAACTGAGTGAACTGTATTCAGCCGCCTGCGCTGGCACCCAGGCGACACTCACCCAGCTGACCATGCAATACGCTGACTTCGCGATCTGGCAGCGCAATTGGTTGCAAGGAGAAAAATTAAACCTTCAATTGAATTATTGGGAAGCCAAGCTCGCCGGTGCCCCGACCTTACAACTCCCGCTTGATCATCCGCGCCCGGCTGCACAGACTTTTGTCGGGCAAGCATGCAAATTCACCATTGGCACAGCGATCAGCGAACCGTTTACGGCACTTTGTCGTGCTGCTGATGTCACGCCTTTCATGGGCTTGCTTGCCGCATTCTCGGTCATGCTGGCGAAACTATCCAATCAGCATGACATCAGCATAGGAACGACGATTGCCAACCGCAACCGTTCCGAGACTGAATCCATGATTGGTTTTTTTGCAAACCTGATGGTGATACGTACCAATCTTTCTCATGTTTCACATTTCCACGAATTGCTGGAACAGGTTCGCGATATAACCATTGATGCCTATGCCAACCAGGATGTGTCGTTTCATCAGGTTGTTGAACGCATTCAACCAAAAAGGGATACGAGTCGTTCCCCGCTTTTCCAGGTAAATTTTGTCCTGCACAACACCTCCGATCCATCCTACACGGAGGCATCGGCCGATCAGACCGTCAAGTTTGCCGGGCTGACGGTGGAATCAGTCGACAATGAATTTTACGTCGCCCAATATGATTTAAGTCTGCATGTCGTTGAAAGATCCGTTGGTTACGATTGCACGCTACTTTACAATAGTGATTTGTTCGATCCTGATACGATCACGCGATGGGCTAATTATTTCGAGCACTTGCTGACGAGCTTCATCACCTCCCCAAAAACCTGTTTGACAGCGTTACCCATACCTGAACATCAACTCAGGCAATTGAATAACTGGCAGACCGGGATTGTGCCTGCAAGCACAGGTCGCTGCCTCCATGATGTATTTGAAGAACAAGTTGTACTATCACCAGCATCTGTGGCCTTGCTCACAGAAAGCGGCCCGGTCACTTATGAAGAGCTTAATCGTCGTGCAAATCGTATTGCCCATTACCTGATGTTGAGTGGTGCGAGCCAGGAAACGCGTATTGGTCTCTGTCTTGAACGTGGCCCGGAGGCGATAGTCTGCATACTCGGCATATTGAAGGCTGGCGGATGCTACGTGCCTGTCGATTTCAATCTCCCTGAAGAGCGTTTAAGTGAAATTTTACATGCCGCTGAGCTTGGCATCATGCTGACTTCTGTCGATCTTGTCGACAAGCTACCTGCTTTTCAGCTGACCTTCACCAAAGTCATCTGCCTGGAAACGGATGCAAGGGAGATCGCGGCATGCGCCAATACCAATCCGGGCCGCCCCGGCATCGCATCACAGCTTGCCTACATCATGTTTACTTCCGGGTCCACCGGAAGAGCCAAGGCGGTCATGATATCCCATGGCAACGTGACTAGGCTGGCAAAGACACCCAGTTTCATTACGCTTGATGACACAGAAGTCTTCTTGCTGGTTTCACCATTGACTTTTGATGCATCGACAATAGAAATCTGGGGAGCGCTGCTGAACGGGGCAAAATTAGCTATCGCCTCGCCGCATATGCATGCGGTTGATGCTATTGCAGAAGCAGTCACACGTCACCATGTCAGCGTACTCTGGTTGACGGCCGGCCTCTTCAATGCCATCGTTGATCATCGCCCGGAAATTCTATGTTCCTTGCGTCAGTTACTGACAGGTGGTGATGCCTTATCTGCACAGCATGTTCGCCAGGCGCAGAAGCTGTTAAGCAAGGGCGTGCTGATCAATGGTTATGGGCCAACCGAAACCACGACTTTTGCCAGTACATATCGCATTCCCGATCTGAGCGAAGAGTTGCAGTCAGTCCCAATAGGCAAGCCGATTTCAGGCACCCGACTCTACGTGCTTGATCCCTATATGCAGCCAGCGCCGATAGGCAGCATCGGTGAGTTGTATATTGGCGATCTCGGTGTAGCGCGCGGTTATCTGGCAGCCCCGGCCCTGACTGCCGAACGCTTCCTGGCAGACCCGTTTGCTGACAAGCCAGGATCTCGCATGTATCGCAGTGGCGACCTGGTCCGCTGGCTCGAGAATGGTTCACTCGATTTTGTCGGACGCGCGGACCAGCAGATCAAATTACGTGGTTTCCGGATCGAACCGTCTGAGATCGAAAACGCCATCCTTGAAGACGAGCGTATCGCCGATGCAGTTGTTGTGAGCCGGCATATTCTCGATGGGGAAAAACAGCTGCTTGCCTACTGGTCTGCCGGAAATGGTGATTCCGCGCCTTCAGCAAGCGACTTGAAAGCGCGTTTGCTCGCTCGCCTCCCCAGCTACATGGTTCCGACATTTTTTATTCAGGTTCAGGCCATGCCACTGACCACCAATGGCAAGATCGATATGGCTTCGTTGCCAGGACCTGAAAATTTTACCGGAGTTTCAGATACGCAGATCGAATTGCCGGGTACAGCACAAGAATCCCTGGTTATCGAGGTCTGGCAGGCATTGCTGCATGTCGGGGCAATCAGTGTACATGACAGCTTTTTTGATCTGGGTGGTGACTCGCTACGGGCAATTCAACTCAAAGCCATGCTGGCGCATCGTGGTTATGATTTTGAATTGCAACAGCTGTTCAGTCATCCTACTGTCAGGGAACTCGCTTCACTACTGACAAAAAACAGTCACAGTGCGTCTGGTGAAGAACACGTCGCATTCAAGCTGGTCAGTGAAAGTGATCGCCTGCGATTACCGGCAGATGCAGAAGATGCCTACCCTTTAAGCCATCTGCAGCAAGGGATGCTGTTTCATAGCGTGTTTGAAGAAGATTCCGCACTTTACCACGATGTCATCGGCTACCGCTTACGGATGCCATTCATGTCTGCATTATGGAATATTGTTTTCCAGCAGCTATCCGCCCGACATGAGATTTTGCGTACAGGAATATTGCTCACTGAATTAAGTGAACCTCTACAAGTGGTCTATTCTCATGCCGAGATACCTGTCGAGCAGCATGATTGTCAATTGCTGGCTGATCAGGATTTGTACTATCACGAATGGTCAATCCGGCAGGCCAAAATTCCATTTGAATGGAGCAAGGCGCCATTGCTGCGTGTCTTTCTGCATCGCTGGAGCGACACTGAATTTCAGTTGACACTCAATTTCCATCACGCCATTCTTGACGGCTGGAGTGAGGCATCTCTCGCAACCGAGATATTACAGCGATATCAGGCCCTGCTCGATGGTATCGAGCTTGATGTACCAATGCTGGAAGCGCATATGCGCGATTACATTGTCGAGGAGCAAAGGGCACTATCGCGCCCAGAAGTTGTTCATTACTGGCAAGAAGTTGTGCTCGATTATTCGCCGACCAAACTGCAACAATACAAACCTTCCCTGGCTCCGGAGAAGAGCGGTATGCTGGAAACGATATCGTTGAGCATTTCCGCGGAAGAATCACAGCAATTGCAGCAACTCGCGAAACAGACAAGAGTACCTTTGAAAACGCTACTGCTGGCGCTGCACTTCAAGGTCCTGAGTCAGTTTAGTGGCCTTACCGATGTGGCAACAGGCATTGTTACCCACGGTCGGCCTGAATTGGTTGATGGTGACAAAATTCTAGGACTGTTCCTCAATACCTTGCCTTTACGCTTGCACCTGCAACCGGAGAACTGGCTGGATCTGATTCAACGCACTGCAGATGCGGAACAGACTCTTTACAAGTACCGGCATTTTCCACTACATAAGGTAATGCAACTGGCTGGCGGTCAACGCCTGTTTGACGTCCTCTTTAACTTTACAAATTTTCATGTTTACCAAAACCTGGATGAGCAGACCTTGAGTGCTGTGCTCGATCGTACAGGTCTTGGGGAAAACAGCTTGCCGTTTTCCGTGGATTTTTCACTATCCCCCAAAATGCTTGTCGAGGGTTCAATCTCGTACGATCCTGAACAATATGATCAGCGATGGATCAACGAAATTGCTACCGGCTATCAGAATTTTATCAAGGCAATGATCAGCGACCCGTTCAGTTCACACCTTGACCAGGGGCTTGTCAACTCTGCGGCATACCATCATCCAGTGCCCCTCCCCCTGTTGACAGCAGACACTTCAGACAATCAGCCTCTTCATCGTCTGTTTGAACTGCAAGCTGCCCGGACTCCTGGTCAAATCGCCATTGAATCTCACGGCGAAACAATCAGCTATGCCGTACTGAATGCACGTTCCAACCAGCTCGCCAGACATCTGCGTGAACAAGGTATTGGTGCCGATGCGTTGGTTGGAATTTGCCTTGATCGTTCTGCCAACATGATCGTGAGTTTGCTCGCCGTACTCAAAGCTGGTGCTGCCTACCTACCTCTCGATCCGGCATATCCAAGCGCACGCCTGTCTGCGATACTGTCCGATGCCAGCCCCAAAATCCTGATCAGTCAAAAAGAATCTGGTGCGCGGATCACACATCCTGACACGCCCACTTTCTACATCGATCAAGATCAGAGCCAACTCCACAGCTATTCGTCAGACAACTTGCCAACAGGCTGCATTCCAGAAAACCTGGCCTATGCGATTTACACCTCTGGCTCCACTGGCAAACCAAAAGGAGTGCTGATAACACATGCAAACGTCACACAGCATGCCAATACCCATATCAAAACTTGTGGCTTGACCACAGACGATGTCGTTCTGCAATTTGCATCACTGGCTTTCGACGCATCCGTAGAAGAGATCTTCCCGCCATTACTGACAGGTGCCAAAATCGTTCTGCGTCCCCAGGAATTGCCGTCAACAGGGTTGGCTTTCTCAGAACTGCTTCAAGACAAGGGAATTACTGTGCTTGACTTGCCTACTGCATTTTGGCACGAGTGGACACAGGCTATGTTGACCGATGCAACACCGTTACCAGAATCGCTGCGCATAGTCATTGTTGGGGGTGAGAAAGCACACGCAGAAACACTGCAACAATGGCATACCCTGCCAGGCAGCAAAGCCATACGCTGGATCAATACCTACGGCCCTACCGAGACGACCATCAGCTCGACATGTTTTGAGGCAGACAATCGGGGAGCATACGTCGACCTGCCGATTGGCAGGCCGAACGTCAATACACAGGTGTATGTCCTGAATTCGTTCTTGCAACCGGTACCCTATGGCGTCAAAGGTGAGGTCTACATTGGCGGTGCCGGTGTGGCACGAGCCTACCTGAACATGCCGGGAATGACTTCCGAGCGATTTGTAGCCGACCCATTCGGCACAACCCCGGGAGCCCGCATGTACCGGACCGGGGACATTGCCTGCCACCAACACGACGGCAATTTATTGTATATAGGAAGAAGTGACAGTCAGGTAAAGTTACGCGGATTCAGGATTGAACTTGCTGAAATTGAGGCTGCATTGCAAGCACAGGCAGGCGTATCCCAGACAACGGTCCTGGTTCGTGAGGACGTGCCGGGAGATCAACGTCTGGTTGCCTATGTTGTAGCGGCGACGGGCGAAGTCGCGCCAGTTGGATCTGTACTTCGTGAATCGCTGACCAGAACGTTGCCAGAATTCATGGTACCAGCTCATATAGTCGTTCTCGACAAGTTTCCAGTGAATAACAGTGGAAAAATTGAGCGTAAAAATCTGCCGGCCCCTGACGTGCAGTATCAAGCTGACAGTTATGTGGCGCCACGCAATTATCTTGAATCGGTATTGGCTGATATTTGGGCAGATGTACTGTCGCTGGACCGTGTTGGCATTCACGACAATTTCTTTGCGCTGGGAGGTCACTCACTGTTATGTCTCAAACTTTTCCACAAAGTGACCAAACAGCTGAATGTGCGTCTGCCAATCGCGTCGATATTTTCAGGCCCGACTGTAGCGCAGCTGGCAGAAGCAGTGTCAGCCAATCAGCAGTCTCACACATATATTGTACCTCTGCAACCGTACGGAGATGGTGTGCCACTTTTCCTTGTACACCCTGCGGGTGGACAGGTGTTTTCATATCGTGAACTCGCGCTTGAGCTGGGTAACAAATTCCCGGTTTATGGCATCCAGAGCCCCGAAGTCGACAATACATCCCGACAATTCGACAACCTCAATGCAATGGCATCTGCATATTGCCAGACAATTCGCAGCATACAAGCATTCGGCCCCTATCAACTGGCCGGATGGTCTACTGGCGGTTTGATTGCCACCGCGATCGCTGAGACACTACAGAGCCAAGGAGAAAAAGTATCCTATCTCGGACTGATAGATACACGCCTGGTCGGTAATGACCATAGCGCGCATGACGACACAGAGCAGGCAAGCATATTGCTCACCCTGCTTTCAAACTTGCGCGGACGAGAGTTTTCGTCCAGCGAGATACTCGGAATGGAAACAGACATGAAGCAAGCCGGGTTAGATGTTTCAACTTTCCTGTCACCCGAAAATGAAGCATCGGCCCTGCTTTATATACACAAATGGACTGGTGTTGAGATCAGCAGTGAATTGCTGTCAGATATCAGTGCGCAGACAATAGTGATGCAAGGGCACATTTCTTTACTGACTGGCTATCAGGCTCAATTCGATTCTGTAGCAATACATCGCTACCAGGCCGCAATCAGGAGTGACAA
Source organism: Undibacterium paludis (assembly GCF_022568815.1). Taxonomy (GTDB): domain Bacteria; phylum Pseudomonadota; class Gammaproteobacteria; order Burkholderiales; family Burkholderiaceae_D; genus Undibacterium. Next base: position 11,771 of record NZ_JAKZHX010000005.1, read on the forward strand.
TGATGACAGTCTTCCAGGTGAGTTTGTCGATGGAGATCATTTCAGCATGCTGAGAGAACCACAGGTCACCACACTGGCGCAAAAAATGCTGACCTCGCTAAGCTGATGGAGACTGTGTCGCTGTGAATGCTGATGTGTATTGACTCGAGCTGATGCTGGCCGCTTCACAAGAACATGCCAGACATCAGCTCATGAATCTTAACTATTTTTGCGCTTTACTGCCTTTTACAAAAATTCCGGACGACAGGTTTAATTGAATTGACTGAAATCCGGTTTGCGTTTTTGGAAGAAGGCCATAAACGCTTCTTTGGCTTCCGGCGCGTTCAACATCGCCGAGAAGTATTTGTTCTCCTCTGTCATCTTGGTGCTGATGGCGGCTGGCTGGTTGCCTTTCATCAGGCGTTTGGTTGCGCGTATCGATGCAGCAGGCAAGGCGACCAGTTTCGCGGCTTGCTGCTGGGCGTAAGGGAGCAGTTCTTCGAGTGGCAAGACTTTGTTGACGAAGCCCATTTCAAACGCTTCCTGTGCGCTGAAGGCTTCGCCGAGCATGAGTTTTTCTGCAGCGCGCTGGTAGCCGACGATTTGCTGGAAAACCATGCTGGAGGCGAATTCCGGGCACAGTCCCAGTTGTGTAAAAGGCATGGACAGCTTGGCATTGTCGGCCAGGTAGATCAGGTCGCAGTGCATGAGCAAGGTGGTACCTATGCCGACAGCTGCACCGGACACGGCAGCAATCACGGGCTTGCCGGATTCATTCAGCGCCTGCATGAATTGATAGACAGGCGGCACCGCGTCTGGTGCGGCCAGGCTACTGGCGTTTTTCATGAAATCTTCGAGATCATTGCCAGCAGTAAAAATTTCTGGCTTGCCGGTGATGAGGATGGCGCGTACGGCCACGTCAGTTTCTGCATCACGCAGGGCATCGGCCATGGCCTGGTACATGGCCTGGGTGATGGCGTTTTTCTTTTCTGGACGATTGAAGCTGATCGTCAAAATACCGTTTTCTTTTTGGGTCAGGATATCCATTGTTGTCGTCTCTTTTTATTGATCAGGTGGATTGTGGTGCAGTGGTCAGCCATTGTAAGGCTTGCTGCCAGAGTGTGTTGCGGAACTGTGGGCGGAAGAAGCCAAAATGCCCTATGCGTCTGGCATCCACTTCCCTGGGGTTGATATAACGGCGCTCTACCTTCGCATTGCTGTAGTAGTCATGCATGCTGTCTATGCTGCGGCGGCTCATCATTTCATCATCGGTAAAGCTCATGCAGAGTATGGGCTTGTGGATTTTGTGATGACCGGTTTGCATGGGGCTGCCATCTTTCTCGACAAAATATTCAGGGCTACGGCACCAGCGTGACCATTGATAAATCACCCCCTTGGGCAAGTCGCCGACCTTGCGCATTTTTTTGCCGGGAAAATAGCCCCAGATGCGGGTATACACAGGCACGAGAAAATACCACATGAGCCAGACAAAGCGTTTCAGCTGAGGTGCATTGTCGCGCCAGTAGCCGCTGCCACAACCAACTGTCAGCATACCATCAATGAGGTGATTGTCCGGCACCAGACCGGGCAATTGTCCCCCCAGGGAATGGCCAACGATGAGCAGGGGTACACCGGGCTGCCATTCCTTGGCAGTTTTCAGGGCGGCATTGTAATCACGCTCTGCCCAAACCAGGATGTCAGTCTCGAAGCCACGCAGGGATTTGCGGTATTGCGCAGGGATGGATTCACCCATGCCGCGGTAATCAAAACTGAGCACAGCAATGCCATTCTCCGCCAAAAAATGCGCAAAGGGCTCATAAAAATTTTGCTTCACACCCATAGCCGCCGGCATGACGACAACTGATTTTATTGTACTTGTAGGTGTGAATTTTTTGGCTGTCAGCACAGTGCCGTCAGCGGTAATGATTTGTATCGTCTCCATCACAGCTCCTTAAAAAAAACCGCGCAGTCTCAGTCTACGCGGTTTGATTTTGTTCAGGCAAGCACGTAAGAATTACATACGTTCAAAAATACCAGCTGCACCCATACCTGTACCTACGCACATGGTGACCATGCCGTATTTCAGTTTATTGCGATGCAGAGCATGGATAGTCGTTGCAGAACGGATCGCACCAGTTGCACCCAGTGGGTGACCCAGAGCGATCGCGCCGCCCATAGGATTAACTTTGGCAGGATCCAGGCCCAGGTCTTGTACGACGGCCAGCGATTGTGCTGCAAAAGCTTCGTTCAGTTCAAACCAGTCGATCTGGTCTTGTGTGATGCCAGCGGCGCGGCAAGCTGCCGGGATGGCTTCTTTAGGACCGATGCCCATGATTTCTGGCGGTACGCCACGCACTGCGAAAGAGGCGAAGCGTGCCAGCGGTGTCAGGTTGAACTCTTTCAGGATTTTTTCGCTGACGATCAACAGGGCGCCGGCGCCGTCGGAAGTTTGCGAGCTGTTACCAGCGGTCACACTGCCTTTGGCGGCAAACACCGGTTTCAGTTTTGCCAGACCTTCGAGTGATGTATCAGGGCGTGCGCCTTCGTCACGGGTCACTGTGCGTTTCTTCAGTTCGATTTCGCCGGTCGCCAGGTTAGGCACACGGTCGATGATGTCGACTGAAGTGGTCTCTGCATCAAAATAACCTGCGTTTTGTGCAGCAATGGCACGCTGGTGCGATTGCAGGGCAAATTCATCTTGCGCTTCACGGGACACTTTCCATTGTTCTGCCACTTTTTCTGCTGTCAGGCCCATGCCGTAAGCCATGCCCACGTTTTCGTCTTTCAGGATGTCCATGTTCAGGGATGGGTTGCTCCCCATCATCGGTACCATGGACATGGATTCGACACCACCAGCAATCATCACGTCAGCCTGGCCGACGCGGATGCGGTCTGCTGCCATGGCAACAGCGGTGATACCGGATGCGCAGTAACGGTTGATGGTGACGCCACCAATAGTATTGGGCAAGCCCGCCAGCAATACACCCATGCGCGCCAGGTTCAGGCCTTGTGCGCCTTCAGGGAAAGAACAACCGATGATGGCGTCTTCGATCAGCTTGGGATCGAGATTAGGCACTTGCGCCAGGGCAGATTGCATGACACGCACCAGCAAATCATCCGGGCGGGTGTTACGGAACATGCCACGACCAGATTTGCCGATCGGAGTACGGGTAGCAGAGACGATGTAGGCGTCTTGGAGTTGTTTAGTCATTTTTGATTACCTCAATTCGTTAAGGTCAGCTCAGGCTTACGCTTCAAAAACCTCTCACCACAGGGCGCAGAGACGTAGAGGAAAAACGGAGAGAGTGAAAATAACAGGGTGTTCTCTGTGCCATCTCTGTGTCTCCGTGTTTCTGTCTCCAACGGTTTTTGGTCTGTAAGCTTTTTATTTAGTTACGGACTGGTTTGCCAGTTTGCATCATGCCCATGATGCGCTCTTGTGTTTTTGGATGATTGAGCAATTCCATAAACGCCTTGCGCTCCATGTCCAGCAACCATTGTTCACTGACCAGGCTGCCATTATCAACATCACCACCACAAACCACTTCAGCGATCATCTTGCCCAATTTGAAGTCATGCGCAGAGATGAAGCCACCGTCACGCATATTGATCAACTGACCAGAGATGGTGGCGATACCATGACGGCCCGTGACTGGCACCAGTTTGCGCATAGGCGCGCGATAACCGGCGTCAAACATGGCACGTGCTTCAACCTTGGCGACATGCAGCAATTCGTAAGGATTGAAAACGATCACATCATCAGCAGACAGGTAACCCATCTTCTGTGCTTCCAGCGCGGATTTGGAGACGGCGGCCGTCGCTGCATTGGTAAAGTAGTTTTTCAGGAATTGCAGCAACTCTGTGCCTTTGGCATCAGCTGCGGCACGCACTGCGGCTTCTTTCAAACCACCGCCGCCAGGCACCAGGCCCACACCCACTTCTACCAGACCGATGTATGACTCGATGGATGCTACGCGTTTGGCTGCATGCATCATCAATTCGCAACCACCACCAAGCGCCAGGCCGGAGACAGCAGCAACTACAGGAATGTTCGCGTATTTCAGGGCCTGATGTGCATCCTGCAGGCGTGAGATTGCAGGTTCGATGGCTTTCACACCGCCGGACATGAACAAAGGCAACATGGCTTGCAGGTCAGCACCGGCAGAAAAAGCGCCACCGTCAGCTGCATCTGCACTCCAGATGACCAGGCCCTTGAAGTTTTTCTCGGCTTCAGCAATGGCTTTTTCCATGCCTTCAATGACGCCTGGGCCAATCACATGCATTTTTGTCTTCAAAGACAAAACCAGTACGTCATCGTTCTGATGCCAGATACGGACGGAATCATCTTCAAAGAAGGTCGTACCAGCGTTAGCACCAGTCGCTGCACCTGTACCCAGTACCGGGGCACGGAAGGCTTGACGGTCATAGACTGCCAGTGTGGAACGTGGAGAATAGCTGCCACTGGCTGGAGACCAGGAACCTTCGGCAGTGTGCACACCAGTGCGGCCGTCAAATACCCAGGCTGGCAGCGGTGCATTGCACAATGCCTTGCCTGCATCGATATCTTCCTTGACCCAGCCAGCGACTTCTTGCCAGCCAGATGCCTGCCATGTTTCAAACGGACCGACATTCCAGCCAAAGCCCCAGCGCATCGCAAAGTCGATATCGCGGGCATTGTCGGCAATGGTTGCGCCATGTACGGCGATGTAGTGGAAGGCATCACGGAAAATCGCCCACAGGAACTGTGCCTGTACATTGGTCGATTCACGCAGGGTCTTCATTTTCTTGACTGGGTCTTTTTCTTTCAGCATGCGGGCGACGACGTCATCAGCCTTGGCACCGCCAGTCACGTATTGTGCTGTAGCGAAGTCCAGACGCTGGATGTCCTTGCCGACTTTTTTGTAGAAGCCTGCACCGGATTTTTGACCGAGTGCACCAGCAGCGACCAGTTTGGCCAGCACTTCTGGTGTTTTATACACTGCGAAGAAAGGGTCATCAGACAGATTGTCTTGCATGGTCTTGATGACATGGCCCATGGTATCCAGACCAACCACGTCAGCAGTACGGAAAGTACCGGAAGAAGCACGGCCCAGTTTTTTGCCTGTTAGGTCATCGACAACATCAACGGTCAAACCAAATTTTTCTGCTTCATAAATCGTTGCCAGCATGCCGAAGATACCGACACGGTTGGCGATGAAGTTAGGTGTGTCTTTTGCGCGGACTACGCCCTTGCCCAGTGTTGTCGTCAAAAAGCCTTCGAGCTGGTCGATGATTTCCGGACGGGTTGCAACGGTAGGGATCAATTCCACCAGGTGCATATAGCGCGGTGGATTGAAGAAGTGGACGCCACAGAAGCGGGCTTTCAGTTCTGCATCAAAGCCGTCAGACAGGGAAGTGATGGACAGGCCGGAAGTGTTGGACGCGAAAATCGCATTTGGCGCAATGTGCGGAGCAACCTTTTTGTACAGATCATGTTTCCAGTCCATGCGTTCTGCAATGGCTTCAATGATCAGGTCGCAACCGGCCAGTACGTCAAGATTGTCTTCATAGTTGGCGACTTCGATCAAAGCTGCATCATCCTTGTTGCCCAGCGGAGCAGGATTGAGCTTCTTCAGGTTCTCGATGGCGCGCAGGACGATGCCGTTTTTAGGGCCTTCCTTGGCTGGCAGATCGAACAGAACAACAGGTACTTTTGCATTAATGCAGTGAGCAGCAATTTGCGCACCCATCACGCCAGCGCCCAGAACGGCGACTTTTTTAACGATGAAATTGGTCATTTTTAACCTCAGGTAGAACGCCCCTTCCCACTAACATGGGAAGGGGCGCATGTTTGATCAGAACAAGTCAGCTTCGAGTGCCAGCAGATTGGCGGAACCAGAGCGTGCCTGGCGAATCAGCATTGCTGTTTCCGGATACAGACGGGCAAAATAGAAACGTGCAGTTGCCAGTTTGGAGACATAGAATTTATCACCTGAACCTTGTTTTTCAAGAGCGATCTTTGCCATTTGCGCAAAGAAGTAGCTGTACACCATATGACCAACCACGCGCAGGTAAGGTACGGCAGCAGCGCCGACTTCATCTGGATTCTGGAAGGCTTTCATGCCGATTTCCATGGTCAGCTTGGTAACCTTGTCGCCGAGTTCTGCCAAAGGCGTGATGAATTCGGACAGTGCTTCATTCGTGCCATTGGCTTCAACAAAAGCCTGTACCTTGGCACCGAACTTGCGCAGTTTTGCACCATTGTCCATCAGGATCTTACGACCCAACAAATCCAGCGATTGCACTGTGTTGGTGCCTTCATAGATCATGTTGATACGGGCATCGCGTACATATTGCTCCATGCCCCATTCAGCGATGAAGCCGTGACCACCATAGACTTGCAGACATTCAGAAGTCGCGGTCCAGGCATTGTCAGTGATGAAGGCTTTGATGACAGGTGTCAGCAGGGCGACTTCGTCAGCGCAATCTTTACGCACCTGTTCATCAGGGTGGTTCAGTTCTTTATCCAGTTGCAGGGCAACGTAAGAGCAGAATGCACGTGCGCCTTCAGCATAGGCTTTGGCTGTCAGCAGCATGCGGCGTACGTCAGCGTGGACAATGATAGGGTCAGCTGGTTTGTCCGGTGCTTTAGGGCCAGACAGGCTGCGCATCTGGATACGGTCTTTGGCGTAGACCAATGCATTCTGGTAAGCAACTTCTGTCAAGCCGAGGCCTTGCATACCCACGCCCAGGCGTGCGGCATTCATGAAGACGAACATCGCATTCAAACCCTTGTGCGGGCCGCCGATGAGCCAGCCTGTCGCGCCGTCCAGATTCATCTGGCAGGTGGAATTGCCGTGGATACCCATTTTTTCTTCGATCGCGCCGCAGAAAATAGGATTGCGCTCACCATTGCTGCCATCCGCATTCGGCAAAAATTTAGGAACGATGAACAGGGAAATGCCTTTGGAGCCTTCCGGTGCGCCTGGCAGGCGTGCCAGCACCAGATGGACGATGTTATGCGACATATCATGTTCACCGGCAGAGATAAAGATCTTTGCGCCAGTGATTTTGTAGCTGCCGTCTGCCTGTGGCTCTGCCTTGGAACGCAGCATGCCGAGGTCAGTACCGCAGTGTGGCTCGGTCAGGCACATGGTACCTGTCCAGTCGCCGGAAATCAGTTTGGGCAGGTACAGGGCTTTTTGTTCTGGCGTGCCGTGTTCATGGATACATTCATAGGCGCCATGGGACAAGCCTGGGTACATGGTCCAGGCCTGGTTGGCCGAGTTCAACATTTCGTAGAAAGAATTGTTGATCACCAGTGGCAAGCCCTGGCCACCAAATTCAGGGTCGCAGGACAATGCAGGCCAGCCTGCTTCTACATACTGCTTGTAGGCTTCTTTAAAGCCTTTTGGTGTCGTAACAGTGTGGTTGGTCTTGTCGTGGTGGCAGCCTTCGCGGTCACCGGAGTGATTCAGCGGAAACAATACATTGGCAGTGAATTTGCCGCCTTCTTCCAGAATCTGGTTGATGATGTCGCCATCAACATCAGCATGCTTGGGCAGCTGTTTCAATTCTTCTTCTACATTCAACAGTTCATGCAACACGAACTGCATGTCACGCAATGGAGCGATATATTGACCCATGATTTTCTCCTGACGGCAAAGTTATAACGGTAAATGTGGATACAAAATTTTAAAGCGGCAGTGGTTTCAAACAGTCTCTTTCACTGGCGCGTAATACTCGATCATTCGTTCAAATCCGGCTTCGGCCCGCTCCACGCTGCCAGGCTTGCGCAAGAAACGCGCATCATGGTGCAGTGCCAGAATCAGGCCATACATTTCATACACAATCTGTTCAGGTTCGACATCGCTACGCAGATGGCCCAGCTGTATTGCCTGTGCTGCTGCACGGTGCAAGGCACCTTGCCATGCATGGACCATACCGACCAGCTCGTCCCTGATCGGCCCTGCCCTGTCATCGTATTCAGCTGCACCACTGATGTAGATACAGCCAGATGCAATCTCTACCGTGACGCGCTTGACCCATAACGCAAACATGGATTGCAAACGCGGCAGGCCGCGTTCTTCTTTCATGCTTGGATAAAACACCTCTTGCTCGAAATGATGGTGGTACAGCTTCAGCACTTCGATCTGTAAATCTTCACGCGAACCGAAATGAGCGAACACACCAGACTTGCTCATGTTCATCTTGTCGGCCAGCAAACCGATGGTCAGCCCTTCAATGCCATCGCGGCTGGCAGCGTCCAGGGCTACATCCAGAATGGCGGCGCGGGTCAATTCTCCCTTACGCATGAATTTTGATGTCATATTCATATTACTTTGATTGTGTTGAGAAGATTCATGTCTGCCGCAGTCTTACTTACCAGTGATACCCAATAAATGAAGCAAAAAGTGATGCAAACAAATGAATTTATCGAACGCTCGTACTATTATGCACAGCGCATGAAAAGTCAAACCAGATTCCGTCTTTAGAGGAGAGTATCTATTATGTTTTACCTCCTGCCGTCTCGTTTTTTTGTTTTCTGGCCGACCTTAACTACGAGTCTGGTCGAGTTGCCGACGGTCGCGCTTGGTGGGTCTGCCTTGCAATTGCGCCGTTGGTTCGCGGAAATACTTCCTGTCTTCTGCTGCCTTGGCCCGCTTTTCTGCGCTTGCCAGCGTTTCTTCATACATGGTCTGGGCCAGTGTTGCCGGGCCGCGCATTTCCAATATGCGCAAAACCCTGACCTGCCAGACCTGTTCTGCCTGCTGCACTTCTATCACATCCCCTACTTTGACACTGTGCGCAGGTTTGACACGCTGCTCGTTCTGCAAGACACGGCCCAGCTCTATGGCATTGGTCGCCAGACTGCGGGTTTTAAAAAACCTGGCTGCCCACAGCCATTTATCGATACGTGTGGATTCACTCATGCTGTTCTTTACTAGCCTTGATTCAAAATAATTCGCAGGATAATTCGCGGAACTAACGTCTTGATGACAAGGCCTGGTCATTTGCGCTGACTGACCGGATCACGTCCCCCGAAAAATACGTTCATTCTATTTTGAAGCAATGTATGGCAGCTGTCAGTCAAATACAAGGCATTTTTGCCCAATGTTTGTGCATGCAACACTCCATTATCCCTTGCTCAGTCATGTTGCAGTGCGCATAGACAATAAACTGAACGACCGTACAATTCGGCAAAGCCTTGTATTTTTGCATACTTACCAATTTGGTCGGATCAGCTCATGAGCTCTGTTGAAGAACTAAGTGGAAAAAAACGGGCCATCCTCATTGCTGCAGAGAAATGTTTTGCTGCTCAAAGTTACGAGGGTGTCTCCATCCGCGACATCGCCCACGAGGCTGGTGTGCCGATAGCCCTGATCGGCTATTATTTTGGCGCCAAGAACGAGTTGTATCACGCCATCTATGAGCATCACAGCAGCTACATCGCCGAACGCCTGAACGGCTTGCGTCACGCCCGCACACATAGCGCTCCGGACACGGCGCTGGAAGCCATCGTCGCCGCCTTTGTGCTGCCGGTATTGAAGCTCAATGAAAGAAGCGATGGCGCCAATTTTTCCCGCATGGTCATGCGTGGCGTCATCGACCAGCACGAAGCCAGTGACCGCATCACACGCGAATACTATGATCCCATGGCCCGCGAATTCATCGCCGCCCTGCATGATGCCCTGCCCCATGCCAATGCCGAGAGTGTTTACTGGAGCTATCAATTCGCCCTTGGTGCCCTGCTGCATCACGTAGTCGATACCCGCATAGAGCGCCTGTCTGACGGTTTGTGCCCGGCGCGCCAGGCTGACCTCGCCGCACCGTTCTTGCTGCGCTTTATCACTGAGGGCATCAAGGAAGCTACACGGGCGAATTAGCGGGCTTAAAATGCGAAACTTTTCAGAAGCAGGTGATTGATGACGATAAAATCGGCACTGTAAATTCCCACTAGCGAACGCATATAGTGAATTCTTGTGGAAATTACTGAAAAACGATGCCGACTGACCGCCGCGATAGCAGGGCACAGCAAATCCCCTTCCCAGCCTATGTGCTGGCCCCCATGTTTGCGCCGCTTACCTGGTTGCTTGCGGCTGTGGCGACATGCCTTTATGGCCGGGGACTGAGTCTGGGTGCATTTGGCATGCAGTTCTTGTTCATGCTGTTCTTGCTGCTGGGTTCCTATGCATTGTGCACACCTTTGCTGCATATCTGGGCGAGGCTGGTGCACAAGCCGCAGAAAAACAGATACGCAGGATTTATAGTTGCAGCCATCGCCGCACTGACGCTGGGCGTGCTGCATGGTCAAGAAAAATTCCAGTACGCCAGGCACTCAACGCAGAGCCTGGCGTATCTGGCTTTCATGCTGCTCACCAGCCTGGGCATGTTCATGAGTCTGAAAAACCTGTTATCGCCAGCAGAGAAAAACAAATACCCCGCTTGTCTCACATGGATAAGCAGACAGCCCAGCGCCTGGGGTTTATTTTCACTGTTCAAAGCTGCACTAGCCCTGCTCATCATTTGCTCAACAAATTATTTGAATTCATTGCCGCCCACTAGTTTTAATTTCTCCAGTTTGTTCAGCTTTTTATATAAACAAGGAAATTTCGCCGAAGAAGCATTTGCAGCATCTGTCTTTGACATCAATCCGGGACATTTTATGGACTGGTGTTTTTACAGCGCCATCATACTGGCTGTAGCAGCGATGGCATCAGCCTTACAGGCAAAAGTAAGAAGAGAAGATTCCCTGTACCGGGCAGCAGGCTGCGTCTGCGCTGCACTTGCGCTGGCAGTCTTTGATCCCAGACTGGCAGTGTATGCGGTACTTGCTTATGCTATTGCTTCGTATATCCTGGAATTAAAAATGGAAAAACAGGAATTCACTCAAGCGCCAACTATCCAGCCTTCCAGTGCATCAAATTCTGGCAAACCATAGTTCTGGTCCCTTCTCTGCCAGGCCCAGGCAGCCAGCAGCATGCATAGCACTGCATCGAGCAGATCGGCGCTGCCGTCTTCCAGGAGTTCTGTTTTGTAGCTTCCTACATCCAGCTTGACTTTCCAGAGTGTGATCCCCGCTTCCAAAGCGGCGACGATCAGCTCGCGGGCCTGCCTGCGTTCTGGTGTTTGCTTGCTCTTGTCATCGCTTTTATACGAAGCTTTGGTGATGCTGCGGGCCACCATGCCGGGGTAGGCTTCGAGGGCAATGCGTTGCGGGTCGCCGTGGTAGATGCCGGGAATACTGACGCCGGCATCCAGCAGGCGCGGGGCTCCTGCGTGCAACATGTAGGCGACGGGTGGATTTACCCATTTCATGGAAGGTGATGAACCTGCCGGGCCATCGGTGGCCCGATGGGCGAATTTATTACCGACTTCACGCGCATCGCAAAATGCCTTGAATTGCAGGCGCAGTTCGGCGCGTGTCTGTATTTGCAGATGACGCATCAGGTCTGGCCAGTTGCTTGGCCATTGCAGGTGTTCTACCAGTTCACGCGGCAGCGAAAATGGCAAATCAAAACCTGCAATCCAGGGACCGGGCTGCATGAGCCAGTCGTCAAACGCGGTGAAGTCGCTGAGCGTTTGCAGATACTCCAGATGCAGCACATCCCTCTGCATCTGGCCGCTGGCAATCGTGATGCCTTTGCGGCGTGATGGGGCCGAGGTGAAATCCACGCCGTGCAATTTCATCCGTAATGTCCGAAGGTGACGATGCGCATAAGGCCGCGGTAAATCAGATAAGCTGTGCCATACCAAGCGCGCTTGTACCAGGCTTTTTTGTGCACATCTTCTGCAAGGATTTCTGTGCCATCGGCAATGCCCAGCTCCAGCTCATGCGCGAGGCTAGCGGCAAAGGTTTTATCGCGGATAACGACATTCGCTTCATGGTTGACGAACAGGCTGAGGCCATCAAAATTGCTGGAGCCTACCGTTGCCCAGTCTTCATCAATGACCGCGACTTTGGCGTGCAGTTGCGTCTTGCGGTATTCAACAATGCGCACACCTGCTGTCAGCAATTTGGGGTAAAAAGATTGCGATACGGCATCCTGCAGCGCGAACTGGCCAACGCCAAGCAGAAGCACTACATCAACGCCACGGGTGGCAGCAGAGACCAGGGCACGGCGGAATTTTCTGCCGGGCGCAAAGTAAGGCGTCACCAGAATGGCACGTGACCTTGCCATGCCCAGCGCCTGCAAATACGCACGTTGTATGGTGGTGCGGTTACGCAGATTATCACGCACCACCAGTGCCGCTGCCGTGATTTGCCTGCCAGCGACCTTGGCATCGGCACGCAAGTGCTTCATCAATTCCAGGCGGGTACGCAAACCCAGCTTGCCCAGTTTGCGCCATTGGGATTCCACTTCGAGGTGGATATAGGCAACCAGGGGGCCAGTAACTGTCACGGCAAAATCCCAGCGCGGATAAGGCAGGATATGGCCAGAGCCATCGTCAGCAATGCTATCGTCGATGATATTCAGGCCACCAACGATGGCAAGCTGCCTGTCAACCACACAGATTTTTCTATGAGTGCGCGCCAGGCCGCGCTTGAACCAGGGATTAAAACAGCGACAGACTACTCCCTGATCATTAAAGTGTTGTGTGAGCGCCAGTGCTGCCTGGCGGTCACTGCCTATCCAGTCTATGACTACCCTGACCTGCACGCCGCGCGCTACTGCCTGCACCAGCGCCGCCTGCACGGCTTGTGCTGTCTGGTCGGCCGCAAAGATATATGACTCCAGATAGACTTCATGTTGCGCCTGATTGATGGCTGTGATCAGCGCAGGGAAAAACTGTGCACCACTATGCAGGAGTTCGACATCATTCCCTTCAATGAAATGCAGCTTGCTCATGGGCTTTTAGTCTGGGGCAGCAATTCCAGGCTGGCTGTAATCGGGACATGATCAGACAGAGTGGACCAGGGGGCACCTTTCAAGACATGGGCCTCTTCTACCTTAAAGCCGCGCAGATATACGCGGTCCAGACACAACCAGGGCAAACCGGCAGGAAAGGTACGGGCATGGCGTCCATTTGCCTTGCTCAATATGGTACGCATGCCTTTCAAAGAAAACTGCGGTGACGCATGCTGGGCATCGACATCAAAGGCTTCGATGACACCCAGCTCCTGGTACAGGGTCTGGCTCAGACGCTGGCTCCAGTCATTGAAGTCCCCGGCTATCACCAGGGGCGCATTGTCAGGCAAATCCCGTTTGATGGTGTGTATCAGGGCCTGTACCTGGCGACGGCGGCTGGCAGCAAACAGACCCAGGTGGATGACGAAACAATGTACCTGAACCTGATCAACGAGTACGATGGCATGCAATATGCCACGCTGCTCATAGGCATGGTCAGACACATCATGGTTGACGAAAGAAGCGATCGGATAGCGGCTCAGCAGGGCATTGCCATGATGGCCATGTTCATACACGGCATTCATGCCATATACGGCTTCATGGGATTGCCCGGCCAGGAAATCATGCTGCCCCTCCTGCGGCCACAGGGTATGGTTTTCGGCATGCAGGTCGTGTTGTCCCTGCACTTCCTGCAAAAACACCAGGTCGGCATCAAGCAGGTCTATCGCTTCCTTGATACCATGTATGCGTGCCTTGCGGCCAAATGCACTGACGCCCTTGTGGATATTGTAGGTGGCAATGCGCAGCTTCATGGTGGCTCCCTTCAGCTCGTTAAACCTCGATCCGCTTTGGTAGTTGCAGTATGGCTTCGGCATTCGAAGCGGAGAAGCACTTGTCCGCTGCTTCCTGCCAGGGCAGCCATGCATATTGCAAGTGTTCGCGCGCGGCCAGCCTGACTGCCACGTCAGTGCTGACGCACAGACCAAATACATGTTCTGTGTTTTGCGTGACACCCGGCGCATAACGGTGACGCCAGACCGGGTAAATTTCATAGATATTGGTCAGACCCCAGTCCTGCAAATCAAACTGTGTGGCATCTATGCCGGTTTCTTCGGCAACTTCACGGATGGCGGTGCTCTGCCACGCTTCATCGACGGTATCTTTCGATCCCGTGACAGATTGCCAGAACCCCGGCTTGTCAGCGCGCTCCAGCAAGAGTACATCCAGTGCAGCAGTGTAAATAACTACCAGTACAGATTCAGGGATTTTATGCGTTGACATGCCAGGCCGAAAAGGATGATCCAGAGTTTTCCAAACCACCATTCTAACCCCTTTGGCACGTCCATATTTGATACAGCGAGGTAAAACGGCATTCCTTGAGCCTTAGTCTCAACAGAATGCCGTGCATGGAAGGCACTACGACATGGCAACGCTGGCCAGAAGTATATTTGCCTGACTTGTCGGTATGACTTATTTCTTTTCGAAGTAAGTCCCTACGCAGACCATGCTGTCCCCCGCGCCACGCTCGCAATAGGAGCGCTTCAGCTCATAGCTCTGGGTCGCAGGATTATTGAACTTGTAGGGACCATACCAACCCTTGGATGAAGTTTTCACCAGGTCTATCATGCCCTTGATGAAGGCATTGCCATCCACATCCTTCATGCTCATGAGGTTTTTGCCGACCATTTTTGCATTCGCCCCTTGCGCCAGACAATTGCCTTCAAAGTCATACACAAAGACGTATAGGTCTTTTTCCTTGAATGCGCCATCGGGATGATCAGTGAAGGCTTTGTAGGCTTTTTCTGCACCGGCTGATTTGACCAGCGCAACAGCTTTTTTGACCATGTCCTGCGCCTCGGCTTCAGTCCCATGTTCACCTGCCGCATGTGCGAACGGCGCATAGGCGAGCATACTTAATATCATCGGTATTAATTTAGCTGAAAAACGTTTCATTCAAATCTCCTTGCAAGTAAATACTTACCATCATCATAAGTGCCGCTATAGCTATCACTTGTTTCTTTATAGCAGCTTTTTAGGGCTATGCTATTGAAGGAAACAAGAGTTTACATTGAAGGATTTTTTTGCATTGCCATAGATATAGCGCAAAGGAATGAGTTTAAATACCGGGCTGTCAGCAAAACCGGCAAGTCTTAACAATACATGCGATGCAGCAAAATGCAAAAAAGCCTGCAAAGCAGGCTTTTCTTTCCAGCAAAATAGCAACGCTGAGGCAGGTTTATTTTTTCACCGGCACAGCAGGCGGCAGTTCTTTTTCCTGCAACTGCCGTACTTGCGGCACCAGCTTGTTGTGCGCATCGAGGAATGCGGCAACAATGACCTTGGCTTCATTGGTATTGCTCCAGCCGGCACCAAAGCCACCGCCATTGGCGCCGAAAGCCAGGCCGCCCAGGCCCAGGTCGGTGGATTTGGCCGAACCTGTTGAAGCTGCGACCTGCTCGGTGGTTTCATTATCAGTCAGCAGCAAGGCCACTTGCGCTTCTTTGAAACTGACTTTTTCAGCATAACCGACAAAGTTCTTCAGGATGGGGATCATGCCCATGATGGCACCTATGCCGCCGCCAGCCTTGCTTTCAGAAAAAGTCAGGCTCGGTGTCATGGTGTATTGTGCTTCGTAACCCTTGCCTTTGGAAACGGTAGAGTTCTTGCGGATGATGCCCTGGTCTTTCAGCTCCTGCTCGTTGATCACCGCCTTCAAGCCAGACGCACGGTCAACCACGCGAAAGCAGCCGCTTTGCTGGGCCAGCAACCGTATCAGGGGCACCGGTGAAGATGGCAGGTTGTACTGACTGATCTGGGTATAGCCGTTGGGGTTTTCCACCAGGGCAAGGGTCGCCACTGGTGCATCACACTTCACCAGCGTTTTGCTGGCGCCCTTGGCACCAGCGGGACCGGCAGCGCCAGTCACTTCGGACGAACCCTCACCCAGTTCAGTTTTCTTTTGTCCACATGCCGCGAGAAACAAGCTGGCACTTAATAATAGAAACAAAGCTTTCTTGTTACCAGCCTGAATTACCATTCTCATTCCTGTTTCCCGCCGTGACAAAATTTAGATCAGTACATTAAGCCAGTTTTGGCTCTGCTGCACGCAAACGGATGTGCAACTCACGCAATTGCTTTTCATCGACTTCAGACGGTGCCTGTGTCAACAGACATTGGGCACGCTGGGTTTTCGGGAAAGCGATCACGTCACGGATGGATTCTGCACCTGTCATCATGGTGACGATACGATCGAGACCAAATGCCAGACCACCGTGTGGAGGCGCGCCATATTGCAGGGCGTCGAGCAGGAAACCAAACTTCAATTGTGCTTCTGCATCATCAATCTTCAAGGCACGGAAGACCTTGCTCTGTACATCAGCACGGTGGATACGGACAGAACCACCGCCCAGTTCCCAACCGTTCAGGACCATGTCATAGGCCTTGGCGATACACTTGCCCGGATCAGTTTCCATCAGGTCTTCATGGCCGTCTTTTGGTGCAGTGAATGGATGGTGAGTCGCAGTCCAGCGGTCGTTTTCTTCATCGTGCTCGAACATCGGGAAGTCGATGACCCACAATGGTTTCCAGACATCTTCAAACAGGCCGTTGGCCTTG
This sequence comes from Undibacterium paludis, assembly GCF_022568815.1. Classification (GTDB taxonomy): domain Bacteria; phylum Pseudomonadota; class Gammaproteobacteria; order Burkholderiales; family Burkholderiaceae_D; genus Undibacterium. The sequence goes on from NZ_JAKZHX010000005.1 coordinate 28,195, forward strand.
CCGAATTCGCTATGACCAACTTTCACGCGCAATGCGCCGATAGCGTCGTTGACAACTTTGGCTTTGTCGGCACCGAAGAAAATCAGGTCGCCATCTTGTGCGCCTGTGCGTTCCAGGATTTGTGTCAAGGCTGCGTCGTGGATGTTCTTGACGATAGGGGATTGCAGACCGTCACGGCCTTGTGCTTTTTCATTGACTTTGATGTAAGCCAGGCCTTTGGCGCCATAGATACCGACGAACTGGGTGTAAGCATCAATCTCAGCACGTGTCATGGCTGCACCGCCAGGTACGCGCAAACCGACTACGCGACCATTGACCATGTTGGCTGCACCGGCAAATACCTTGAAGTCCACGTCTTTCATCACGTCTGTCAATTCTGTGAATTGCAGCTTGACGCGCATGTCCGGCTTGTCGGAACCATACAGGCCCATGGCTTCTGCGAAGTCCATGACAGGGAAAGGATTTGGCAGGTCGATGTCCAGGGTGTTCTTGAAGACCAGGCGTATCATGCCTTCGAACATGTCGCGAATCTCTTGTTCGCTCATGAAAGAAGTTTCGCAATCGATCTGGGTGAATTCTGGCTGGCGGTCAGCGCGCAAGTCTTCATCGCGGAAACATTTGGTGATCTGGTAGTAACGGTCAAAGTTGGCCACCATCAGCAATTGTTTGAACAATTGCGGGGATTGTGGCAAAGCGAAGAAGTTACCGGCATTGACGCGGGATGGCACCAGATAGTCGCGCGCGCCTTCTGGTGTGGACTTGGTCAGCATTGGTGTTTCGATATCGATAAAGCCATTCGCATCAAGGAACTTGCGCACTTCCATCGCCACCTTGTAACGCAGGCGCAGGTTGTTTTGCATCTGTGGGCGACGCAGGTCCAGCACGCGGTGGGTCAGGCGTGTGGTTTCAGACAGGTTGTCGTCATCAAGCTGGAACGGTGGCGTGATGGAAGGATTCAGCACTTCCACTTCATGCGCCAGCACTTCGATCTTGCCGGACTTCAGATTGTTATTGCCAGTACCTTCCGGACGGCTGCGTACCAGACCGGTAATGCGCAGGCAGAATTCATTACGGACTGTTTCTGCAGCCTTGAACACGTCGGCACGGTCAGGATCGCAAACAACCTGCACCAGACCTTCACGGTCGCGCAAGTCGATGAAGATCACGCCGCCGTGATCGCGACGACGATGCACCCAGCCGCACAGGCTGACGGTTTGGCCGAGTAATTCCTCAGTAGTGAGGCCGCAGTATTGGGTACGCATGGACATAATTCTTACCTGTCTGTATTCAAAATTAAAAATGATTTGATGCGGTGGATAACCACATCATTTATTTGGTGGGGAGATGCTCGGGAGCCACCACGCCCATGGAAACAATATACTTGAGTGCGGCATCAACACTCATATCCAGTTCTATCGCCTGATCCTTGGGCATCATCAAAAAGAAGCCCGAGGTCGGATTCGGTGTCGTCGGCACGTATACGCTGACAAAATCACCTTTAAGGTGATTAACCACATCACCACCAGGTACGCCGGTCAGAAAACCAATGGTCCAGCAATCACGGCGCGGATATTCAATCAGCACGGCTTTGCGAAAGGCATTGCCGGAAGAAGAAAACAAGGTGTCCGATACCTGCTTGACACTGGAATAGATGGAACTGACGATAGGAATGCGCTGTAACAGAGCTTCCCATGCTTTGATGACGTAATTGCCAATAAAGTTCTGGGCCAGTAAACCTGTTACAAAAACAATCAGCAAAGTCAGTACGGTACCAAAACCCAGAATCTTGAAGCCCACCAGCTTTTCTGGCCGCCATTCTACCGGCAACAGTAGTAAAGACTGATCCATGGTACTGATAACAGCATGCAGTACCCAGAGCGTAATCGCCAGGGGCACTAAAATCAGCAAGCCGGTAATAAAGTATTTACGCATGGTGATCGTTTCGTTCTTCTATAAACCGATAAAAAGGGGAAAGTTCAAGACTATCCAGGTGCAATGGCCCAAGTGTCAAAGTATCAGGCAGCTTTGTTGCCTTCTGATGACGCACTTGAAGCCGTTGGCGCCGTCCCGGCAGGTGCAGCCGGGGCAGCACTGCTGGTTTCGGCAGCAGGAGCAGAACTGCCTGAATCGCCGGCAGGTGCAGTTGACGCGGCACCGCCAGAGCCCCCCCTGAAATCGGTCACATACCAGCCGGAACCTTTTAACTGGAAACCGGCAGCAGTGACTTGCTTCTTGAACGAGGATTTGCCGCAGGTCGGACAAACGCTCAACGGCTCGTCAGAAATCTTTTGCAATACATCCTTGGCAAAACCGCATTCTTCACAGCGATAAGCATAAATCGGCATGGCTACGCCCTTAAAAAACTGGTAAAACCCTGAATTATAAAGGTTTTTGATCAGAATTTGCGCATTGCGTCAAAGCAGGCTCAAACATGCGTCTTCTTGCGAATGAACTGTGGCAGCAAAGAACCCAGAATCATGCCTGTCATACTCATCAGGACGCCAACCAGTTGCGGTGGCCACAAACCTTCGGGTGCCGCGATTTCCATACTCACCCAGGAAACAATACCCAGGACGATAGAAGCCAGCCCGCCCTGGGTCGTCGCGCGTTTCCAGTACAGACCAAAAGCCAGCGGCACAAAGGCAGCGACCAGGGTCACCTTATAGGCGTTTTCCACCATCTTGTAAATGCTGGACGCTGTATTCATTGCAAAAAGAGTAATAATGGCAGTGAACACCAGCACGACTGCACGCATCATGAACAGGAATTGCTTGTCACTTTGTTTAGGGAAGAAGGGTTTCAGGATATTTTCAGAAAAGGTCACTGATGGCGCCAGCAAAGTAGCACTGGCGCAGCTCTTGATGGCTGACAGCAGAGCACCAAAGAACATGACCTGGGCCAGCATGGGCACCTTGGTCATGATCAGCGTCGGCAAGATCAGTTGCGAGTCTTTGTCTATCAGGCTTTCGACCATCTTGGGGTCGATCAGGGTTGCCGAATACGCCAGGAACATGGGGATGAAGGCAAAGCAGAAATACAGGGCACCGCCCAATACCGATGCGTTGCCGGCAATTTTTTCATTCTTGGAGGAAGCTACGCGCTGGAACACGTCCTGCTGCGGTATGGAACCCAGCATCATGGTGATCCAGGCAGCAAAGAACCACAGCGATTCCTTGGCAGTAGGCTGAGGCCAGAATTCCAGTTTGCCGGCATTGGCGGCATGTTCAATGACCACACCGGCGCCACCGACCATGCCCGACACCTCCCAACCAATATAGAGCATGCCGACCACGATGATGATCATTTGCAAAAAGTCAGTGATCGCGACTGACCACATGCCGCCCATCAGGGTATAGATCAGAACGCTGCCGGCGCCGATCATCATGCCAACATCATTGGAGATATAACCGCCCGACACCACACTGAACACCAGGCCCAGCGCCTTGATCTGGGCAGCCACCCAGCCAAGATAGGACACCACGATACACAGGGTCACCAGAATTTCAGCGGTACGGCCAAACTTGTTGCGATAGTAGTCACCAATCGTCAGCAAATTCATGCGATACAAAGGCCGCGCAAAGAACAGGCCAACAAAGATCAGGCACAGTGAAGAACCAAAAGGATCAGCCACCACGCCTTTCAACCCCTCCTTGACGAAGGTCGATGAAATACCCAGCACTGTTTCCGAACCAAACCAGGTGGCGAATACGGTTGCCGTCACCACATACATGGGCAGAGAACGGCCTGCCACGGCATAGTCCTTGGAGTTATTAACGTAACGAGCGGCATACAAACCAATGCCAACAGAAATAACCCAATACAGGATGACGAACCAGATAAGAGTATTCATGGAAAGACGTGCAATGATGTCAATAAAAAACCCGCATTTTTTTGCTGCGGGCATTATAGACGTAAGTTACACGAAGTTCGATCACGAGACAGCCAATTTTCTGCAATATCTGGCTCGATATGAGGCTTATTTGTGCAAAAACCTCGCTATCTGGCCTTATGTATCAAAATGTACTGGCAATCACTACATTACCCCATGACAACTCCAGCAGACCACTCTTCCTTGCACAAAATTGGAAAGCAAATACTTATTACATTTACAATTATTTGAAACACTTTGAAACATAATAACCATCAAACTGCAGGATTCATATAAAATCGGCCGCAGCTTGCAAATTTTGCAGCTTTGTTATCAATCCAGACTACGCAGTTGTTTCAGGCTGGCGTAGCACATCTATGATAGGGACATACATGGAACTGGCAAGCACCCACCAAGGTTACGGACCGGCGCGCGAGCGTTTTATCAGCAAGACTTTTAATCACCTGGGCGGCGCGATTCTGGCGTTTACCGCCGTTGAAGTCATCCTGTTCAAGACCGGCATCGCCGATGTCATGGCACAGGCCATGCGTCATCTGCCCTGGTTCCTGATCCTGGGCGCATTCATGCTGATCGGCTGGCTGGCATCACGCGCTGCGCATACGGTTGAGAGTCTGCCTCTGCAATACGCGGCACTGGGTGCCTACATCCTGGCAGAAGCAGTAATTTTCATTCCCATCCTCTCCATCGCTAACAAGGTGGCTCCTGGTGCGATTGCCAACGCTGGCCTGGTCACTGTATTGGCGACCATAGGCCTGATCGGCGTTGCCTATGTATCACGCAAAGACTTTTCTTTCCTGGGCAGCGTATTGAAATGGGGCGGCCTGGTTGCCCTGATCCTGATCGCCTGCGGCATGATCTTCGGTTTCCAGCTGGGCCTGTTCTTTTGCGTCGCCATGGTAGCCTTTGCCGGTGCGGCAATCCTGTATGACGCCTCCAACGTCATCCATCATTACCCTGAAGACCGCTATGTCGGTGCAGCACTGGAGCTGTTTGCTTCCGTCGCCCTGATGTTCTGGTATGTTCTGCGCATCTTCATGAACTTCCGCGACTAAACTCTGCATCATCTACCAGCCTGCCCTGCGGCAGGCTGGTCATCTATGCTGTATCCGACACTTCAAATCCCCACCTGATCCTTACTTGCTGACATCCTTGCCATGTGCGGGCAAAGCGATAGTCTGTCCGTCCTTGACCCTGAAATTCGTCGTCAGCAATGCGCGGTCCAGCAAATAACTGGCCTTGGTCAGCAAATCGACCGCGCCCAGGTAAAACTGTGGATTGATCTTGTCTGCGGTGTCACCAGGCTGGTGATAGTCTGCATGATCTTCCACGCCAAAATAAATGTGTGGCACGCCGGCCAAAAAGAAAGGCAGGTGATCTGACTGTTTGGTCCAGTCATCCGTGCCCTGTTCTGGCCTGTCATGACCAAACCTGAGCTTGACGCCCTGATTGCCATCCAGCGGCGCCAGCAAGGTTTTCAGCACCGGCGTGTGGTAACTGCCGCTTGCATATAGCTCCCCCTTATCGCCACGCCCTACCATATCAAAGTTGATATTGATACCTACCCGCTGCATCTCCACCAGCGGCTTGGCGGCATAAGCGCGTGAACCGTTCAGGCCCAGTTCTTCCGCATCAAAGAAGATGTACATGACATCATGTTGCGGCGCCTGACTCTGCATGGCAGTGGCAATCGCCAGCACGGCGGCCACACCGGAGGCATTATCGTCGGCCCCGTAATAAATCTGGCCGGCACGTTCACCCAGGTGATCATAATGGGCAGAAATCACTATCATGGGTGCAGTCTCATGGCCGTTCATGCCGCCAGGGCGGCAGGCGAGGATATTCCTGCCATTGCGCTTGCCACCCTGGCGCGTCTGGAATTCAAACGCCTGCACATAATCATCGCTGCAAGGCCGCACACCCAGTTGCTGCAAACGACTGATCAGGTAATCGCGCGCCAGTTCAGAACCTTTGGTATCAGTAGCCCTCCCCGCCATTTCTGCACTGGCCAGTTTTTTGACGTCAAGCATGGCCTGGGCCTGAGTCTGTTCCTGAGCTTGGACAGGTGTCATGCAATAACTGAAAAGCAAAGCAGACAGCAAGCGAACCAGGGGCTTATTTTTCATGGATATGATCAAGATAAATTTTGGTAAAGGTGTTCAAAAAATGGTGATACTGACTGAGCACAACAGATTCTCAAGGCTGACCTTGCTATTTGTCAAACATCAGCAACAAAAATGACAGGCTTGCAATTCCCTGCGTTACGTGGCATAAATTCCTGTAGGGCTCATAAGTTGCTTGTAATCCATAAAGATTTACATAAAATAAATTCCTGCTTTACAACTTTGGCCGCTCACACACCAGTTTTACCTTGATAGATGTTGAATTTAAAAAAACTTGTCGTTACCACAGTCGCGGAATTTGATGCCCTGGCAGCCCCATGGCGTCTGCTGGAACAGCAAGTACCGCACTTGCTGCCTTTCCAGACCTATGACTGGAATCGCTGCTGGTGGTCGGTTTTTTCTGATTCATCGCTGTTCCACAAAGACGAACTGGCTATCTGCACCCTGTATGAAGAGGATCAGGGCCAGCGCAGGCTGGTTGCCGTCATGCCGCTGACCAATACCCATGTCGGCTTGCACAGCCTGTTCATCTATCGGTATGTACGCCCCTTTGGCGCCGACCCCAACCTCACAGAAATCCGCATACCGTTGGCCCTGCCCGATTTCAACGAAACCATTTTGCAGCAATGGGAAGACTTGTCCAGACAGGAAACCTTCGGTCTCACCGAATTCCAGCTTATCCACACCAGGCAGCATGCAGCGCATTTTTTGGCCAGCAATACGGCGGTCCATGCTCTCGATGAAAGAGCGATACCGAATTACATCCTGCACCTGCAAGGTGACTGGCAAAACTTTAAATCAGGACTCAAGCGCAATATCAAGGAATCACTACGCCACTGTTATAACTCTCTGGCGCGCGATGATATCAAGCTGCAGCATAAAATCTTGCGTGGACGTGATGCAGTCAAGGCTGGCCTGAACCAGTTTTATGCACTGCACCGCCAGCGGGCAGGGGCCAGGGACACGGTGGAACATCCCGATTATTTTGCCGACGAAAAACATTGCCATTTCATCGCTGGCCTGCTCGAAACCGGCTTTGCCGACAGGGTCTGCCTGTTTTGCCTTGAACTTGATGGCAAGACCGTCGCCTTGCGCATGGGTTTTGTGATGGGCGACGAACTGTATCTTTACTATTCCGGTTACGACCTGGCTTATTCCCGCTATAGCGTGATGACGACGCTGCTGGCAGAGATCATCCAATGGTCATTTGCCCAGCAGATAGCCAGGGTCAACCTGTCAGTTGGTGAAGATGTATCAAAAACCCGTTGGGCCCCTGACGTTACTGACTACGTTGAATACCAGTGCGTCAAAAACAATGCCTGGCGACGCAAGCTGGGCCAAAGCATTCTCGACATGCGCAAGCTGCGCAAGAACTGGTCTGCTGCGAAAACAGCATAACGATCAACTCATCCCCAGGTATCGAAGCAGGTATACTGACGCCGTTATATTGGCCAGCATTACCACCAGTCACCAGCCCAATTAAGGACTTGTCTTGCGCTTCATACATACCTCTGACTGGCATCTGGGCCAGACCCTGCACAGTGCCGAACGCGGCCTTGAGCATCAGCATTTTCTTGACTGGCTCTGCAATACACTGGAACAGCAGCAGGCCGACGCCCTGCTGATCGCTGGCGATGTGTTCGACAACGCCAACCCGTCGGCCACTTCCCAGAAGCAGTTCTATCGCTTCTTGCAACAAGCCAAGACGCGCCTGCCGGCACTGGACATCGTCATCATCGCTGGTAACCATGACTCGCCAGGCCGACTGGAAGCACCCGGCCCCTTACTCGACGGCATGGGCGTCAGCGTCGTCGGCCTGGTGCCACGCCTGGCTGACGGCAGCATCAATCTGGCCAGCATGGTAGTGCCCTTACATCAAGATGGAAAAGTCACTGCCTGGTGCCTGGCCATCCCATTTCTCCGCCCCGGTGATGTGCCGCGCGTCGATAATGCCGCCGATCCTTACATGGCAGGCATCGCCCGGCTTTACCAGGATGTCACGCAATATGCACTGAGCCTGCGCCAGCCTGGTCAGGCCATTATCGCCATGGGCCATTGTCATATGGTCGGTGGTGAGATATCTGAAGATTCAGAGCGCCGCATTGTCATCGGCGGCACTGAAGCCTTATCTGCAAACATGTTTGACGCCAGCATCTGCTATGCCGCGCTTGGTCATCTGCATCTGTCACAAAGAGTAGGCAGGCAGGAACATCTGCGCTATTGCGGCAGCCCCCTGCCCCTGTCTTTTGCCGAGGTCGATTACCAGCACCAGGTCCTGTGTGTTGACATCGACGGTGAGCAGCTCAGGCAGGTGACGCCACTGCATGTACCACGCGCCGTGCAACTCTTGCGCATACCCAGGCAGCCTGCTCCCTTGCCTGCAGTACTTGATGCGCTTGACAGCCTGGACCTGTCGGGCCTGGTCACAGCAAACCAGGGGCCGCAATATGATCCCTACCTCGAAGTCAGGGTCAAACTCGATGCGCCTGAACCCGGCTTGCGTACCCGCATAGACAGCTATATTGCAGGCAAACCGTTGCGCCTGCTAAAAATAGACCCGCATTACCCAGGCAAAACCGGCGACGAAAAAGGAGAACCAGCGGCAGAACAGGATACCCTGGACAAGCTGCAACCTGAAGATATCTTCCGTCGTCTGTATCAGGGCAAGTACCAGCAAAATGCGCCAGCCGACATGTTGCAAGCCTTCAATGAAGTCCTGCATGAAGGGGATGCATCATGAAGATACTGGCCATACGCGGCAAGAACCTGGCTTCACTGGCAGGTGAATTTGTTGTCGATTTCACGCAAGAACCCTTGCAGTCCGCAGGTCTGTTCGCCATCAGCGGCCCCACCGGCGCAGGCAAGAGCACCCTGCTTGATGCACTGTGCATGGCCTTGTATGAAGACACGCCGCGCCTGGTCAGGGCCGGTGCAACAAAACTGCCAGATGGCGCTGAAGCCATCACCCAGAGAAATGCCGGCAACCTGCTGCGCCGTGGCACCGGTGAAGGTTATGCCGAAGTCGATTTCGTCGGCACTGACGGTCAGCCTTATCGCTCGCGCTGGAGCGTACGCCGCTCGCGTAACAAGGCCAGCGGAGCCTTGCAACCAACCAGTATGAGCTTGCATCAACTGCCGCAACTGACACCAATAGGTGGTAAAAATACCGAAGTCAAGGAAGAAATCGTCAAACGTCTGGGGCTAAAGTTTGAACAATTCACCCGCGCCGTCCTTCTGGCGCAAAATGAATTCTCCAGCTTTTTGAAGGCAGATGACAATGACCGTGGCGAATTGCTGGAAACCCTGACAGGCAGTGACATCTATGGCCAGATTTCACAGCGTGCCTTTGCCCGCGCCAGGGACGAGCGGGAAAAACTCGAACGCATCCATGTGCGCCTGGCCGACAATAAACCCCTGAGCGCAGAAGAACGCACACAACTGGACAGTGATGTGCAAGCCAGTAAAAACCTGCTGGCCCAGTTTGATGCACAGCTTGAAGAATTGCACATCCATTTGCGCTGGCATGAAGATGACGGCAAACTCCTGCGCGCCGAGCAAGACGCCATCTTGCAGTTACAGAAAAATGAACAGCAACAACAGGCTGCCGAAGCACAACGTGACCACTTGCAACAAGTCGAAGCCGTGCAGGCGGCCCGCCCTTTGTTAAACGAAATAGCGCGTCTGCAGGCCGCTATCCATCAGGGGCAAACCGACCTGAGTGACACTGCAACAAAAATAGAAGCAGACACCCTGCTTGCGCAAGAACAGCACTTCAATCTGGACAAAGCACGGCAGGATTTGCAATCAGCCGAACAAGCCTTGCAAGAGGCCAGCCCTGCACTCGATGCAGCCAAGGCACTGGACAGCAGCCTGCTGATACTGCAAGGTAACTGGCATGCCGCACAACAAACCCTGGCACAGACAGAGCAGGCATTGGGCGCTGCGCGGCAGAACCTCAACAACAAGCAGACTGAACTGGCCCTGCTGCAAAAGAAACGGCAAGATACCAGCACCTGGCTGACACAGCATGCAAGCCTGCAAACCCTGGCTGAACAGTGGACCACATGGGAATTATTGCTCAAACAGGCTGGCACGGCCAAAAGAGATCTCGCCTTCCAGCAGCAAAACATTGTCAATTTGCAGCAACAAAAAGACCGGCAAGAACAATTATGGGCAGACAAGGAAAAACAGCTGGAAGCCAGCACACTTGCCTGCAAACAAGCCGGGCAATCGCGCGATGCAGCACATCAAGAACTGGCACAACTTGATCTGCCTGCCCTGCAAACACGAAGACAGTCGCTGGAGCAAAGGCGCACGCAATTAAGTACGGCAACTGACTTGCACAGGCAGTTGCAGGAACACACATCGCGCATACAGAATCTGCAAACCCAGCAGCAGGCATTGCAAACAAGCATGCAGGCTATCGAGCAAGCCGCAGCTACTGCACAAAAACAATTGCCTGGTTTGGCAGCCGCCAGGGAGCAGGCAGAAAAAAGCCTGCAACTGACCCAGGCAGCCTGCAATGCCAATGTAGAAAGCCTGCGTGACAGCCTGCAAGACGGACAGGCCTGCCCGGTCTGCGGCGCTACTGAACACCCCTACAAAACCACCAACCCGCAACTGCATGCCTTGCTGGCAGAACTGCAAAATGAACTGACGAAATGCCAGCAGGCAGAACAGTGCAGCCGCGACAGGGCTACCACCGCGAGTGCTGAAAGCAGACAATACCAGGCCCAGCTAAAACAGCTTGCCCAGGATCGGATGACTGCAGAGACGCGGCGACAAACCCTGCAGGAAACCTGGACATCAAGCAGCATCGTTGCCGAATTGTCCGCAGCCAGTACCGCAGATGACATCACCGCCTGGCTGGACAATCAACAAAACCATCTGCAACAACAATTACAGCAAGTGCAGCACAGCGAACAGGTTTATACCTCAGCATTAAAAGCCAGGGACCAGGCCCAGATAAATTGGGAAAAAACCTCAAGCACCCTGCAAGCCATCAAGGAAGAGCACACCAGCATAGGTCACGCAGTGGAAAAATCCAGTACGGCACTTGCGCAATGTCGTGAAAAAGAACAGGACGCCAGCCATAAACTGACTGATGCCCTGGACCAGCTGGAAGCAGCCTTTGCCACCCAGGGCGAAGACGGTAGCGACTGGCGTGAGGGCTGGCACACGGAACCGGCACAGTTCCAGGACCGTTGCGCCCGTCACGTACAGCAATGGCAAAACCAGCAGCAGGCACACAGGCAATTGAATGAGCAGATTGCCGTACTGCAAACTGAAGCGGACAAACTGCAAGTGCAAACCCGTCAACTTGATGAGCAATATGCCAGCGAGCACAAGCGCAACCAGGCGGCTGAAAAAGAATTCACACAAAGACAAACTGAACGCCGGCAATTATTCCAGGGCAGCACAGTGCAAGAGGTAGAGACCACACTGAACAGCAACATCAGGGCAGCCAGAGAATCTATACAAATACAGCAAAAAACGCATGACGACATACGCGAACGGCTAACGCGCCTGCATGAAGCGCAAAAACAAATCAACAGCCGCATTACTACGCAAAGTCATGAATTGCAACTGGCCAAGGACCAGCTGTCTGCCTGGCTGAAGCAACAGCAAACCCGCAATGCAAGCCTTGATGAAGCACGCCTGCATGACCTGCTCAGACATGATTATCACTGGCTACAGACTGAACGCACGGCCATACAAACCCTGGATAAGGCCAGCCAGCAGGCCGCAACGGTACTCCACGAGCGACGCCAGCAAAGACAGACACATCTTGAACAGCGCCCCGCCAGCCTGAGCTTCGCCAGCATTGATGCAGCCGCAGACGAAACTTCAATGCCTGTTAATCAGGGTGGCAGCAGTTCATCCGAAAATGAGACAGAAGCCGACGACATCACAAATCTGCAAAACTTGCTGAAGCAATTGAACAGCAAACGCCAGCAGGCGCAGCAGCAACTGGGCCGGCATGAAGTCACGCTGGCCCAGGACGAAGCCCGTCACCAGAAAGCCAAAGACATGATAGACGAACTGCAACAGCAGGAAGCACAGACCCGTCTGTGGGCACAGATGAATGAACTGATAGGCTCTGCCGACGGCAAGAAATTCCGCAACTATGCCCAGCAAATCACACTCGACGTCTTGCTCGCCTATGCCAACCAGCACCTGCACCAACTGTCACGCCGTTACCGCCTGCAACGTGTCGCGGACACCCTGGCCCTGATGGTTATCGACCAGGACATGGGCGATGAATACCGCTCTGTCCATTCCCTGTCGGGCGGCGAATCCTTCCTGGTATCGCTGGCCCTGGCGCTGGGCCTGGCATCACTGTCCAGCAACCGCATCAAGGTTGAATCCCTGTTCATCGACGAAGGCTTCGGCAGCCTCGACGCCGACACCCTGCGCATCGCCATGGATGCGCTTGACAGCCTGCAAGCCCAGGGTCGCAAGGTGGGGGTAATTTCACATGTCCAGGAGATGACGGAAAGAATAGCGACCAGGGTGCTGGTGCAGAGGGTGTCAGGGGGGAGCAGTTCGGTGGGAGTGGGGTAAGCAATATACAGGACGTTAGCAAGCACCACATTGCCTTGCTATAAATCGTCCTTATCCTCTGCATAATTATAAAGATCGAAATCCACAGATAAATCCAGCGTCGCCAGACGTTTAATTAATTCAGCGGACAGATGCAAACCTGGGTTAGACCCGTAATAGGCAATCATTCTCAGACACCTGCTTGGCATGGCTCAAGAGTGTGCCAGATTTGAGGTGTTTGTTCTGTACAACCGCCATCCTTATACAAGCACCTGGCGTGTCTCACGCATGAAGAGCATGATCTTTGCTTCCAGGTCTTCGTCTATCATCATCTCTGGTCGGCGGCCATGGGGACATGGCAGGCTTTTGCTGGTGCCGAACAGGCGACAAATCAAAGGGCGATCATCATAGACCTGGCATCCCTTGTCGGACAAATGGGGACAACTCAGGTCAGCCAGTGCTGCCTCATGCTCTGCGTCGGTTTTTTGCGGCAGGTTGGCCATTTCTTCAGACGACGCTGTCACTGGACCACAGCAATCATGACAACCAGGAATGCAGGAAAATGTGGGTATATGCCTTCTAAAAAAGCGGATTTTTTGGTAGTTGGATGTCATTTATTGTTGCGTTCAGATCAATGCAAACTTTTTTGGCCAGCAAATTCCAGGCATCGCCATTGCATCAGCGTCGCTTAACCTGGGCTTTCCACTCCATATAATTAGCTGGAACGCCTTTGTCAGAGGCGATGATTTCCTTCAAGTGAGCGTCAAGCAGGTCCAATTCAATATTTTGCTTATGAATCGTCGCATCGATCCGCTGCGCACCTGCAGGGATAGTCTGTAAACGTTGATGTAACTCATTGAGATGCAATGCCATGGCCTGCTCCCCGACATACGCTCTATTCACATTGATGAATTTAAAACTACTGCAGGAGCCTTTCAAACAAAAAACCACCAGGTTATAGCAGTCGCTGGCCCTACACCACCAGGTATTGTAGGCGAACTGTTTGCGTAACAGTTGTATCATGGACGTGAGTATTTTTCTTTTACCCCAAAAATTGGCGACGAGGATGCCTTCCGGCTTCAACGCACGATGGCAAGATGCGTAAAATTTCGCCGTATTCAATTCACTGGCAAGACCGTCAATAGTGAAACCGTCAAGAAGAATGACGTCTACCGACAGCTCAGTTTTTTGCAAATAATTGATGGCATCATCATGGATGATCTCCAACCTGTCGTCGTCTGCAGGCAACATGAATTGATCACGTAAAGCCAGGACATCGGCACAGATTTCCACCACGGTGATGCGACAATCCGGAAGAAACCGATGACAGAATTTCACCAGGGAACCACCTCCCAGGCCTATCATCAGAATATGCCGGGGCGCAGGGTTATGCAGCAAAAACCCCATCATGTCACGCGTATAGGCAAACACCAAATCGTCTGGTGCATTCAAATTCATGACGCTTTGCATGCAGGTCTGGCTGAAATACAAAAATCTCAGGTGCTCATCGTCATAAATGAAAGGCTTACCTTGATGTGCAATGTGCAGCTTTTCCAGTTGCCTGATATGCCGCTTATTACTGAATAAAAAACGTTTCTGAAAGAGGCGAAACAGAAAATGTCGCACCTTCCGCATGCTTGAGCCTTTTGTCGGCATAGGTAAGTACTTTCTTGCTAAATTTTACATGTTTTGCATGAGAAAATTCGGCCTATCACAAGAATTCCTACTCGTGACTGCTCCAAAAGTGAGCAGACTGAGTCGATTAAATGATACATTAATGCGAATTTCATTATCATACAATGATAACACCATGTCAAAATCAAAAAGCAATACACTCACTTTTGAAGAAACACTGATACAAAGTAAAGGCAGGGCATTTGTGTTTGACGATGGAGATTTGCGCACTTTGCATTTTGATGGCAACTCCATACAGAGTGCGATGAGCATATCGTCGCCAGACAGGTTGATACTTACTTATACCCAGGCAATGATGGCATTTTTACTGTTCAATCCAGCGCCCGCGCATATCTTGCTGATTGGTCTGGGTGGGGGTTCTCTTGCCAAGTATTGCTATCAAAAATTACCCGATACCTGCATTACTGTCGTAGAACTTGATAAAGATGTTATCGCACTTCGCGACGTGTTTCATGTGCAAAAAGACGATCACCGCTTCCAGGTCATACAGTCTGACGCGCTAGACTTTATTGAAACGACTTCAGAAAAGTTTGACTTCATTTTGCACGATGGCTTTGTGGCAGACGGTTTGGCGCCCGCACTCAGTACAGAATCGTTCTATCAAAGTTGTCATCAGGTTTTGTGTGAAGGAGGGGCGCTGATTTCCAACCTATGGGGTAATCATGAGGTGCTCTTCAAAATCATGCTATGTTTGCATACCATTTTTGATGAGCAGTTATGGTGGTGCAACGCAAGAAACAGCCTCAATCGCATCCTGATTTCAGGAAAAAACATTGATGTTAACATGACACAATCTGGATTTTCGGGTAATGCCGCCTTACTTGACGGGCAGCATCAGTTTTCTTTTTCCGATATTGCACGCAGATTGCACACGACTACTGGCAAGAGCCGGGCTGACTTTGATGCATTCGCCAGCAATTATTTATGCGCCGCATAGATTTGCCTTTTCAGGACTTAACGACTGCATCATTTTCCTTGCATATCAAGGGCAAATGTAATAACTTCGGGCTCAACAAGGAACCATTGAAATCATCCATGATAGACGCACTCATCGCCGGACGCTTATTCGGTATTGCTGAAGAACGCAGCGGCCATGCCGGCTCTGCTTATGTGACCTGCAAGGTACGCGCTGCAACGGATGATGGCGAACTGATCATCTGCAATGTGATAGCCTTCAATGACAAGGTGCGCAATACCCTGCTGGCGCTGCATGACGGTGACAGTCTGTCGCTGTCGGGAGCGCTGACACCCAAGGTCTGGACGGACAAGCAGGGCAAGACCAGACCGGCGCTGGATCTGGTTGCGCATACCGTGATCACGATGCATTCGAATACGCCTGATCAAGAGTAGGTTCGCGCAGGGTGCACCGTTTTTTAACACACTGGGCCGTGCTTACTTCATCAGTACCAGCAAACGATTATTGGCGGGCATGGCGACATCATCTTGCAGGCGCATGCCATGCTGCTCAGCCAGCTGTGTGATTTTTTCGATGTCGCGTATGCCCATGTGGGCGGCTTGCTGTTTTAGTGATGTGTCAAATTGTTCGTTGCTGGGGCTGGTGAACTGGCCATGGTAATTGAAGGGGCCGTAGATACAGAAACGGCCACCATTTTGCAGCAGGGCGGCGACTCCGCCAAACATCAACTGTACTTCTTCCCATGCCATGATGTGGCAGGTATTGGCGGTGAAGACAGCATCAAATTTTTCTTTTGGCCAGTTGCTGTGACCTATATTCAATTCCAGTGGTGGCAACAGGTTGGGCAGGCTGACTTCAGCCTGCCATGCCAGTATGCTGGGGTGATAATCTGCGCGGTCGCTGGTTTGCCATTGCAGATGGGTGAGGTGCTGTGCGAAATAGACGGCATGCTGGCCGGTGCCGCTGCCTATCTCCAGTACCTTGCGACAGTCAGCTAATAGCGGCGTGATGACTTGCAGTATGGGTGCGCTGTTGCGTTCGCAAGCAGCGGAAAATAATTTGCTCATGCTGTGCCTTGTTGAAGAACTTGACCGTGGCAAGCTTAACACAGGCAAAAGCTTTACAATCACAGGCGTTATTTCCAGCTGCACCGTGATGCAACATGAAAAAATTCCAGTTACTGCCTGTGCACGCCCTGCGCCCGTATATAGACCGCTTGTGGGGTTGGGAAAGCGAGGCAGGTGAAACAGTCGCCCTGCCGGAACTGGTGGTTGGCACTGGGGCTGAACTGTATTTCCACTATGGCCGCCCCTTCCAATACCAGACCCGCTCGTCAGGACAGCAAACCTGCGAGCAGGCTCACCTGTTTTGTGTGCGCCAGCAGGCTCTGTCCCTGATGCCATCGGATGCACTGGGGTTTATTGCCGTGCGTTTCAAGGCTGGCATGCTGCCTTACTTTACGCCTGTGGCGCTGGCGGCGCTCGTCGATCAGGTAACGGCATTGGAAGATATCTGGGGCCAGGCTGCCCGTGACCTCAAAGAGCAACTGGATGAAGCGGGTAATCTGGCAGCACGGCTGAATCTGATACAGGATTTTTTTTGCCAGCATCTGCACCGTACTGCGCCAGACACCCTGATGACGCAGGCCATGCATAGTCTGTACCGTCACTATGACAGCCTCAGCATAGAAGCGCTGGCCGATCATTTTGGCCTGGGCCGCCGTCAGTTTGAAAGACGCTTTCTGGCTACCAGTGGCTTGACTGCCAATACCTACAAACGTATCAGCCGCTTTGAACACAGCTTGCGCGCCCTGATGCTGGATGACACGGAAAACAGTCATGCCATCGCGCTGGACCACGGCTATTATGACCAGGCCCATTTCAATCATGAATTCAGACGGCACACGGGTACAAACCCACAGGCATACCTGACAGCGGCGCGCGCCAGGACGCATTTTTACAAGACCAGCTGGCAGCAACCGGGCATGATGGCGCTTCATCCACTCTCTTTAAAAAATCACCATGTTGACATTACTGGCTGAAATTGAAGCACAAACCGCATCCCGGGATGCCGTCAAACAAATACTGGCCCAACTGGTCGCCGCCACAGAGCATGAAGCGGGCAATATTTACTATGCCGTGCATCAGAACCGTGAAAAGCCCCAATGCTTCATTGTCTATGAGTTGTACCGCGACCAGGCTGCCTGCGATACCCACCTGCAGGCAGACTATTTGCAAGCCGCACTGAAAAGCATGGATGGTTTGCTGGCAGGTAGCCCCACCCTGACTTTTTACGATACGGTTGCCACGACACGCCTGCCGCAAAAATAGTTATCTTGCCGATTGACGGCAGGTCGGGACTGGCATCATCAGCACCACAGACTCCAGACCTGCCAGATCGCAAAACCGAGCAGCAGACAACCACCGGCGCGGTTGATGATGAGCATCAGCCCGTCATCCAGTTTTTCACGCAGCAGGGCGACACCGCTGCTCAAGATCAACCACCAGCAAGCTGAGCCGATGAATACGCCGGCTATCATCACGGCGGCAGCACCGGGTTTGAGGGCCACCGGCCCGGCAATACTGGCAAACACGGCAATGAATGACACGATAGTCATGGGATTAGTCAGCGTCAGCAAAAAAATGCTGGCAAAAGCGCGCAGGGACTGCAACTGATCCGGCACGCCCTGGCTTGCAGCAGGCGGCTTGCTGGTAATGAGTTTCGCCCCCATCCAGGCCAGGAACAGGGCGCCTGCAATTGCCAGCGGCAATGACAGCGATACAAAGTAATCGGTCACTGTCGCCAGCCCGAATGCGCCGATAGCGCCGTAGGCGGCATCGGCGCAGGCGGCGCCCAGACCACTGACAAAACCGGTGCGCATGCCATGCACCATGGTGCGCTGTATGCACAGCAACCCTATCGGGCCGACCGGCGCAGCGATTGACAAGCCTATCAGGGCTGCTTTCAGGAACAAGGTGAAATCCATTTTAATCTGCCTTTGTTGTTCAAACATGGCAGACAGTATGGCAAATCAATGTTGTGATTAACATGGATAAAATAAGCCAGAACTGCTAAATTACCTTCAGTATTTCTGCGAACTCGCATCTGCGCTTAAACAAATGGATATTGATACAAAATCATGGAAAATCCTCGCTGCCTTGCAGCGTGATGCCCGCATTTCATTGAAAGCACTGGCGGAAGAAACCGGTCTGTCCATGCCAGCCACGTCTGAGCGTTTGAAGAAACTGGAAGAAACCGGTGTCATCAGCGCCTACCGCGCCGAAGTGAATGCCGAAGCAGTCGGCCTTGATGTGATGGCCATCGTCGGCATCACCGTACCGCAACCACAGAAAGCCAGCCTGATAGCCCACCTGAAGTCACTGCCTGAAGTCATAGAATGCCTGCATGTGACGGGGCAGGATTCGTTTTTGTTGCGCGTGGTCAGCCGCAACATCCGCCATCTGGAAAACTTTGTCGGCAATATCAATCACTATGGTGAGACCCGTACCTCGATTGTGATGTCTGCCCCTATTCCCTTGCGTGCCCTGACGGATATGTCTGGTGGTGTCGTTGAATCAGGCAAGAGCTAATTAACAGTAATCGCCATCTTCTACCTGAAACCATACACATATGCACGATATAAATTTGCGCCAGATCATGTCAGCGTCAAAAATAATAAAGAACTAGTTCCAATGACGAATGGTGTTTGGTTATGACGTCACCTAGTATGCCTTCCAACATCAAGGGAGGTACACATGCAGCGCAGATCATTCATCACCGGCGGCATCATCCTTGCAGGCAGCCTGGTTTTATCATCCGGCAGTCAGGCACAGGTTGCCGGCATCAGCGACGCCATCAACAAGGCCGGGCGACAAAGGATGCTGACGCAGAGGCTGGCAAAAGCTTATCTGCAAATTGGCCAAGAAGTGGAAGTCGAGTTATCGAAAAAAATCCTCGATCAGTCCATGTCCGGTTTTGACCGTCAACTGGTCGAATTACTGGCCTATGCGCCGCAAGCAGATATACGCAACAACCTGACATCCATGGAAAAGACCTGGCTGGATTACAAACAACTGCTGGTAGGCAAGACGCCGAACCAGGCCGATGCCAAAACCGTGTTGAAGCTCAGTGAAAACCTGCTGCACATGGCTGATGGCGTTACCCTTCAACTGGAGAAACTGGCTGGCGGCAGTACCGGCAAACTGGTCAACCTGGCTGGTCGCCAGCGCATGCTGTCGCAACGCCTGGCCAAGATGTACCAGGCAGCACACTGGCATATCGCCAGTCCGGATGTTCCTGCCATGATGACACAGGCCCGGCATGAATTTGCCGCTGCCATGCAAACCCTGAATGCAGCAAGCGGTGACAGTACACGTCTCAAAGGTGAACTGGCGCTGGCACAAAGCCAGTGGGTGTTTTTTGAAGCTGCCCTGCAAGCCGGTACTGATGGTAAATCCCAGCGCCAATCTGCCAGCAATGTTGCAACCACCAGTGAACGCATACTGGAAGTGATGGACAGAATAACCCTGATGTACCAACAGCTTGCAGCATAAGCCGATGAAATTTCCCGTCCGAAACCAGCCAGCAGGCAGCATGCTGTGCCTGCATACTCTTCCCATTGTTCAACCACAAGCGAGGAAGAAATGCATATCAGCAGCGAATCAAGTATCCTGTATTTTGGTACACCGGTAATACTGGTCAGCACGGTCAACCCGGATGGCAGCTTTAACCTGGCACCAATCTCATCCATCTTCTGGCTGGGCTGGCGTGCCGTCATCGGCGTAGGCTCCAGTTCGCAGACGGCGCGCAATCTGCGGCGCAATGGCGTCTGTGTATTGAACTTGGCTTCGGTAAACGAAGTGGAAGCCGTCAATCGCCTGGCCAAGACCACAGGCTCAGACGCGATGTCGCCATGGAAGGCGGGTATAGGCTACCGCTACGAAAAAAACAAGTTTGAACTGGCGGGACTGACACCGCAACAATCAGAGACCGTAGCGGCAGCAAGAGTGCAAGAATGCCTGGTGCAGCAGGAGTGTACGGTAGCTGCCATGCATGGCATCGCCGACGATGAAGCCATGCTAAAAGGCGGCATACTGACATTCGAGTTGCGTATACAGCGCCTGCATGTGGATGCATCGCTACTGCTTGACGGCAATCCTGACCGTATAGACCCGGATAAATGGCAACCGCTGATCATGAGTTTTCAGAAATTCTATGGACTCGACAATCAGCAATTACATGCGTCCACCCTGTCGACAATACCGGAAAAAGCTTACCGCAGTCCAGAGGTCGACAAGGCACGTCAACTACCCGTTCTGTCCCAGACTTAAATTTTCATCATGGATGCCGTCCTGGGTTGGGACAAAAGCTCGGCAAAGACCTGCCAGCGACTTTCTTCATCGCCCGGTTTGGCGAGTTTTTCTACATAGGCCTTGGTCATGTCCTGGCCCAGGTTGTAATTGATGACGTAGGAACGGTGTCTTTCCATGAAGCGCAGGCGCTGCCTGGACCTGGCTTCGTCAGACAGCGCGTATTTCATCAGCATGGCAACGGCAGCTTCGGTATCGATGTCGCCATCAAGATACTGTTTGGCGACCATATTGCCTGCGTAACTCAGCTTTTGCAGGACAGCCTGCACCTGGTAGTAATGTTCAACCCTGGCCGGGTCTATGCCCGCCAGCGGGAACAGGACTTCTTTTTCAAAAGCCATGCGCTCGGCGTGTGGGAAGGCGACTTCTATACCGTAATTGGCACTGCCCTCGGCCAAAAAGGACATGGGTGAATACAGGGGATAGACACTGTACTCTACCCAGGCATTTTCATTGACCAGGTGTTTTTCTATCAGCAGATTGAAGACATGGTGGCCGGGATAACCCTCATGGCTGGCCAGGTCGATGGCGCGGCTGATGAACATGGGGAAGTCAGTATTGACCTGTATCAGGCTATAGCTATTGCCCTTGTACCAGTTGTAGGCGCTCCAGACCTGATCTTTGACATATTCAATCTCAAAATTTTCTTCTTCCGGCAGGCTGATGTATTTTCTGGTGCGCGCGCGGGACTCGTTGATGGCTGCCTTGAAGACGGCATCGAGCCTGTCTTGCGGGATTTCAAACTGTTTGGCATAGGCAGACAGACGGGTGTTCAGGTCGCCCTCACCAGGCAAGAGCTGGCCCAGCTCTGCCAGGATGGGATCAAAATCTGCCGGACTCAGGTCAGGCGAACGGGCATCATACAGCGCCAGGGACTCATCATCGAAAGACAGCTTATGGCCAGCCAGCTGGGCAGCATAGGTCTTGACGGAGGCGATGTGCAGGCGCAAAAAGTCCTGGCGCAGTTCCTGCCCGGCTGGTGCCGCAAGCAGGGCTTGCACTTGCCCCAGCAGGCTGTCCGCCTGTTGCAGCAAGTCTTCCAGGGGTAGTTTTGTGGCAGCTGCCTGCCATTCGGCAGGTCCGTAATAGGCGTCGACATAGCCGGCATCATGCTGCCCCAGGGCAAGCACCAGCTTGACATAGGCTTCGGCGATTTGATCAAGCGTCATATTGCTGTTCTCCAGTAAGGTGTGATTTGCATTTTATTGTGTCATGCCTGTCCAGCTTGGACCAGGCAACAGCATTCTGGTTCACGGTAACAGCAAGCAAGAATTGACACGCCATGCACCTGACTCTATATTTCGCTACCGCCTGCGCTCATATATTAAGACATGAACTAAAAAGTGCGTACAAAAAGGCGTGAAATGCAGCCCATATGCAGCCCATAAGGACGCAGTGCTACCGCAGTACTATACACGCAGTACTATACATATAACGAAGGAGGATACATGGCTCTACAACAGCTGGATGAGGACCAGATACGCACCTGGACGCGACGACAGAAGGACCAATGGTGGTTTGATAATGTGTACCGCAAGGACATGGCGCAGCTCACCCTGCGTTCGGCACTGACCGGTTTTTTGCTCGGCGGCATACTGGCTGCCACGGCACTGTACATCGGCGCCAAGACGGGCATAGGCATAGGTGTGGGGCTGACTTCGGTGATTCTGTCGTTTGCCATTTTCCGTATCCTGCATGGCCTCGGTATTACTGCCGACTACACCATACTGGAAAACAACTGTACGCAATCCATCGCCACGGCTGCGGGTTATATGATCAACCCCATGATATCGAGCCTGGCTGCCTATATGCTCATCACCGGCAAGATCATCCCCTGGTGGCAAATGCTGGTCTGGGTCATGGTGGTGGCGCTCATCGGCGTACTGGTGGCCTTCCCGCTCAAGCGCCGCTTTGTCAATGAAGACCAGTTGCCCTTCCCGGAAGGCCGGGCCTGCGGTGTGGTGCTTGATTCACTGTACACCGACGGCGCCGGCAGCGGCCTGTACAAAGCCAAGCTGCTTGGCTATACCAGCCTGTTTGCCGGTTTATACCAGATGATCGTCAGCGATGGCTGGATGCGCCTGATACAGTTCAAGATTTTGCGCATGGACAAGTGGGCAGGCATGACAGAAGCATGGAACCTGCAGGAGAGGCTGGACACGTATTACTATACGGCAGCCGCCAAGTTTCACTGGTCGATACCGAATATCCTGGGCACCGATATCCGTCAGCTGGGCTTGCGCCTGAACCTGGACGTGGCCATGTTTGGCGTCGGTGGCCTGATGGGCATACGGGTGGCCAGCAGCGTCATGCTGGGCGCTTTCATCAATTTTGTCATCCTGGCGCCATGGATGATACAAAATGGCGACATCGCCGCCCGCACCCTGCCCAATGGCACGGTAGTACCGATTTCTCGTACCGAAATCGTCAATCAGTGGGGTTTGTGGTGGGCAGTGACGATGATGGTGGTCGGCTCCATGGTGGGTCTGCTGGCCAAACCTGAATTGTTCAAGGCGGCCTTCAAATCCATGACCGGCAACGGCAAGAAGGAAAAAGACAACGGCCCCGACCCGCTCAAGGACATTGAAGTACCGTTGTGGATTTCTTATGTCGGCGTACCGGTGCTGTGTGCGGTTGCTGCCTGGCTGGTCAATCTGCTGTTCGGCGTGCCGTTCATCATGGCACTGGTCGCTTTCCCGCTGATTTTTGTGCTGACCGTCATCTGTATCAATGCCATGGCACTGACTTCCTGGGCGCCGATTGGGGCCCTGGCCAAGATCACGCAATTCAGCATGGGTGCGATTGACCGCAGCAATCCGGCCAATAACCTGTTACCAGCAGGCATGACTTCGGACATCGCCTTCAATGCTTCATCACTGCTGTCAGACATCAAGCCAGGCTACATGCTCGGTGGCAAACCGCGCCATCAGGTCCTGGGCCATATCATCGGCATCGTCTCTGGTGCACTGGCTTGCGTACCGCTGTTCTTCCTGCTGTTCCTGCCGCCGGACGCCAATGGCCTGCGCAGTACGGCCACGATTGTCAGCGAGCAGTTTGCCTTCCCGTCTGCCCTGCAATGGAAGGGTGTGGCCGAGATCATCGCCAAGGGTGTCAGCGGCTTGCCGGTTTCTGCCATCATCGCCATGGCTGTAGCTGGTTTGTGCGCTGTGTTCATTGAAGTCGGCAATATCGTCACCCGTGGCCGCATTCCGCTGTCTGCGGTCTCGATAGGCCTGGGCGTAGTCTTGCCACCTGAGTCCTGCTTTGCCATGTGGATAGGCGCCCTGATCTTCTGGTACATGGGCAAGAAAAATCCGGAAAAAGGCTCGAAGGGCCATACTTTCTGGGTCGAGGGCTGCGAAGCCATCAGTGCCGGCCTGATATCTGGTGCAGCGATACTGGGTATAGGTAACGCCATCATCAATGTGATGATGTAAGCTGCAACGAAACAAGCAGGCAAATACAGTCCGGTCAGGTTTTACCTGACCGGATTTTTTTATGTCGATTTGCTTGTGGTCCTAGCCTGTAAATAGCACAGCAGCATGTCCACCAGTTCGCCCTTGCCACGCTGTAAAAATTCTGCCGGCGCCTGGTCTATCACCAGCCTGTGGGTGAAATGCTCTATCGCATGGACGACAAAGTAAGCCTGCATCTGCCTGTCTGCCTGCCGCACATCGCTGCGCAAGGCCAGACAGCGTCCCACTTCCGCGATCAGGAACTGTTCTGCCTGTTTCGCAGTTTGCCGCAGGGCTGCCGGCAACAGGCCTTCTTCATACAGCAGCCTGTGCAAACCGGGATTGTGCTCATGCAAACGTATCATGTGACCAACAATATCGTGTAGCGTGGACTCCAGCGACTGTTCTGAGGCTCGCAATGTTTCCAGCAATTGCACACTGAGAGCCAGGCCCTCTGCCAGATGCTGCTCAGCCAGCGCTGTCAGTATGGCATCTTTGTTGGGGTAGTACTGGTACAAGGAACCTATGGACACGCCAGCCCGGCTGGCGATACGTGCAGTGGTGCCGGCAGCATAGCCAAATTCATCAAAAATGTGAATAGCTGCCTGCAATATGGCTTGCACAGTCAGCCTGGAACGCTGCTGAAGCGGCTGTTTTAAAGGCTGAGCACCCGATTTGGCCATGGTGGATAAAGCCCCCGGAAAGCGAATAGACAATGTGAGTAATTGTTCATATTATAGCCTGACATGTATCTACCAGGCTATCACACCATGAATATCCATCAGGCACGCTCCAGCGAGACTTACTGGCATTGTTATCACCCCCCTGCCTTGCTGGCACGGGTGCTGGCGGTATTACAGACCAGGCACCTGCCATCCACCGGGGTGGAGTTGCATATGGACCTCTACCAGCAACAGGACAACGCAGCCCCGGTGCTGATATTGAATCATGGCGGTGGCGGCTATGGCGGCCTCTTCGTCGGCCTGGCTCTTGCTTTTTACGAGCAGGGCTATACCGTGATCGTCCCCGACCAGAAAGGCCAGGGACGATCAGGCGGCGCTCCAGGGGACTTTACTGTTGCCGAGGCAGTGCAAAACATCGTCGATGTGGCAAACTGGGCCAGGACAGAGTTTGCCGGCCCGCTCTACCTGTGCGGTGGCAGCATAGGCGGCGGCCTGACCTATGCCGCTGCCGCCGTGCTGGCAAAACAGCACAAGCCACCGGTCACCGCCGTTTGCCTGAACCTGTATGATTTTGGCGACCCGGTCACCGGCCTGGCTTTTACCCGTTTTGCAAACCTGGCAAAATTCCCCGGTCTGGCCAGGATGTGCAGGGCCACGAGCAGCCTGCTGGCAAGACTGGCGCCGCAACTGCGTCTGCCCTACCGCCCGCTGGCACGCTTTGAAAACATGGTGGATGAACGTGACCTGGCGCAAGGCTTTTACGCCAAATGGCAGGCCGATCCACTGACTTTACGCACAGTCACGGCCCGCTATTTTGCCAGTATGTTGGCGACTCCCTTTGCGATAGCGCTGGAAGACAATAAACAGGTGCCCGTACTGGTCATCAACCAGAAGCGCGACAGGATGGTGAAACCACAATTGACCATGAATTGCTACCAGCGCCTGTCAGGGCAAAAAACTTATGTAGAAATCGACTGGGGACATTTTTCCTTGCTGCCGGAATTCAATGCTGAACTTGTGCGGCTTGGCAGGCAATGGCTGGCCAGCCTTGCCGCTCCTGCATGATCAGTGTAGTGTTGCACGTAGATTGCGACGAATAAAAATGACGGATTTGGTGTCGAATCGAGGCGCAAACCAAAGCAATAGTGAGCTATTGCGCGGATTTGCAACGATGAGTCGGCGCGAAAGACGCATTTTTATGTCGCAAGAAGAGTGCAGCACTACACTAGCCCACCACATCAGCACCTGGCGCATAGTAAGTGATTTCAAAACGTATGCCGTCTGCATCTTTCATGAACAAAGCCAGTGAACCGCCGAGATTTTGCATGTGGGGCACGTCAAACCCGGCCTCCTGCATGGTCTGACGGATCTGCAAGACCTGTTCTGCTGATGTTGCGCCAAAACCCAGGTGATTCATGCCTGCCCCATAGCGTTCATAGGGCCGGGTATCCGGATGCGCCTGCAAGAAATGAAAAAAGAAGCCATCACCATCAGTCCAGACCTGGGGCTTGCTCTCGACAAAACCCAGTTGCGGTAACAGGCATTCATAATAAGGCATGCTGACTTCCAGTGAAGTCACCAGCAGGGAGATATGATCCATCTTCATTTGCCTGCGCGGCAAACTGGTCTTGCTTATATATTGATTTTGCATACATACTCCCTGTCAACGAAGTCCACAGTATCTTGCGGCGGCATCATGGTGACTAGCGACAAATATGCACCAGGGTGTAGAAAAAAATTCACAGAATAAAAACAGATATGCAAAAAATTCCAGGCTTGAATGATTTACGTATTTTTGAGGCAGCGGGCCGCTTGCAGAATTTTCGCCTGGCGGGGCAAGAACTCAGCCTCACGCATAGCGCAGTCAGCCATCGCATACGTTCACTGGAAGAGCAACTGGGGCTGGAGTTGTTCGAACGCCAGAACGGTGTCCGGCTGACCGATGCCGGGCGTGAACTGCATGCGGCAGTGACACTCTCGCTTGACCAGCTGGGTACCGCCATCGATCGCATCAGCCAGCATTACCGCAGCCCACGCCAGGTGGTGCGGATCGCCAGCCTGCCCGCTTTCGCTGCTTACTGGCTGCTCCCCAGGTTGCATGATTTTTATCTGGCTTATCCCGATATCTCCATACAA
Source organism: Undibacterium paludis (assembly GCF_022568815.1). Taxonomy (GTDB): domain Bacteria; phylum Pseudomonadota; class Gammaproteobacteria; order Burkholderiales; family Burkholderiaceae_D; genus Undibacterium. Next base: position 55,001 of record NZ_JAKZHX010000005.1, read on the forward strand.
ATCCAGGCTAGCGTAGAGCTGGCGGAACTGGGTGAAAATGGCGTCGACCTGGCCTTGCGCTTTGGTACTGGCAAATGGGCGAATGTGAACAGTCACAAACTGATGGTCGAATATTATTACCCCGTAGCTTCAGCAGATTTCATCACCCTGCACCAGCCAGCGACAGAAAAAGACTTGCCGACACTACCACTGCTGGTGCATGCCAATACCACAGGCGCCGGTTCGTCCTGGTCTGCGTATTTCAAGGCCTTGGGCCTGCACGCGCAGCAGACGCTGCGCAGCATCAGCTTTGATGACAGCAACCTGGTATTACAGGCGGCTGAACATGGACATGGCATTGCCTTTGAGCGCCACAGCCATGTCAGCACCAGGATTAAATCCGGTCACTTGCAAAGGCTGTTCGACAGCGGTCTGCATAGTCTGAGCCATTATTATCTCCTTTCTACAAAACAAGGCATGAGCATCCCCGCTGTCCGATGTGTGCATGACTGGCTCATCAGCCAGGCGAAAGAATTTACCGTGCAAAGCGCGGCAGAGCTGGCACAGATACAATGGCTCAATACAGTCAATGATCCAGGTTGAATCTGGATCATCTGGATGAATCGTGGAGCAATACATGCAATTCCAAGACAAGAAAATTACACTCACCGGCGCCAGTATTGATGGCTTCGGTGGCTCACTGGCGCTATGTTTCGCAAAACTGGGAGCAGAGCTGTATATATCGGCACGCACACTGGAAAAAGCACAGACAACGGCGGCTGCGGTGCAAGCACGAGTACCTGCTGCACGGATCCATGCCTTCGAGGTCAATACCAGCAGCCTGAACGACATCAAGGCTTGCGCGAGTGCTGTGCAGAAAATGACGGGACACATAGACATACTGATCAACAATGCGTCTTACTGGCTGGCCGGTGATATCAGCACCGGCAGTGACGAAGAAATTGCCGAGACCATCAATTCCACCGTGACCGGTGTCATCTACACGACCAAGTATTTTTTGCCTCTGCTGAAAAACTCGACCTGCCCCGACATCATCAACATGAATGGCTCACCCGCCCTGCCCGGCCTGATCCATGCAACTGCCCATGAAGCCTTTGCCGCAGCCAAGGCTGCGCAAGCAACATTCATGAATTACCTGCGCGAACGCCACCGCGGCAGCGGTTTGCGCATCTGCTCCATCTTCCCGCCCAACTTCAAGAACATTTCTGCTTTTGATGAAACAGCCTGGAATACGCCCAAAGCAGCGGGCAGTACGGCCAACGATTATCTGACAGCCAGAAATGTTTTTGCCGCCATACAGTTTGCACTGAGCCAGGACAGGATTTGCAGCATAGACCAGATTGTACTGAGCAATAACAGTCCGGCTTAAGCAGGCAAATGTTTTCGCACGTCATCATTATTTTTGACTATTGATTTTTGATGCCTGATGCTGCAGCGCACATCACAAAAAACCTGCCATACAAAAAAATTTCAGATTTTATGAAGTTTCCTGACATCCAAAACCACTGCTCGTGCGTTAAGGAAGAACTCATTGCGCTTTTTTAAGCTCATGTTCAAACTTTGCGCCAGGAATAATTTCATGTCTGTCATCACCAAACACAAAGCAATCCGGATTTTACCGTCTACCGGCAAAGCCGTGTTGAAAATCGCCGCACTGGCTGTTGCCGGCCTGTTCATGCTTGCCCCAGTGTATGCGCAGGACGAGCCGCCAGGTCGTGTTGCCAGACTCAGTTACTCCTATGGCAATATCAGCTTTGCTGACGCCGGCAGCAATAACTGGACCAGCCTGCAGGCGAACCGTCCGATTTCCACCGGTGACAGCATCCAGGTTCCTTACGCTGGCAAGGCAGAATTGCATATCGGTGCGAATGCCTTGCGCATGCAGGACAACACCAGTATCAGCTTCAGCCTGCTTGATGATGACAATACCCAGATCGACATGACGCAAGGCAGCATGGTCTTGAAGATACGCGAGCTGAGCAACAGGGAAAACTTCGATATACGTACACCCAACCTGGTGTTTTCGTTACAGGAACCGGGCGAATACCGCATCAATATCAACAGTGACAACACCACGACCGTGCAGGTAAGGCACGGCATGGCGATTGCCCGTGGCGAGCATGACAGCATCACCATCAGACAGGGTGAGCAGTCACGCTTCGCCGGCAGCAATCTGCAACACACCATGATAGGCAGCGTACCACCACCCGATGCTTTTGACCTGTGGGCGGCAGACCGCGACCGTGCAGAAGAAAGCGTGGAAACCGCCCGCTATGTCTCGCGTGAAGTGATAGGTTATGAACAGCTTGACCGCTATGGCGCATGGGAAACCAGCGTCGACTATGGCCCGGTCTGGTACCCCAGCCAGGTCAGCGTGACCTGGGCACCCTACCGTGATGGCAACTGGGTATGGGTAGCTCCCTGGGGCTGGACCTGGGTAGACCGTGCACCCTGGGGTTTTGCGCCGTATCACTATGGCCGCTGGGCATATATTGGAACACGCTGGGCCTGGGTGCCTGGTGCCTATCACAAACACTACAGACCGGTGTATGCACCAGCCCTGGTCGCCTTTGTTGGTAACGACGGTCAGTATTTTTCTGGCTCGGGCCCGGCACGCAATCACCATCTTGGCCCGTCTGTCGCCTGGTTCCCGCTTGGTCCTGGCGAAAGCTACAGGCCCGGCTATACAAGCAACCAGTATTACATACAACGCCTCAACCAGAATATCGTCATCAACAATGTCGTCGTGAACAATAACTATGTTCATCTGGCTAACCGGCGCGCCTGGACAGTCGTGCCGACCAATACATTTGTACGTGGCGACTATGTCCTGCCGGTGTCAAACAACCGCGTGATCACCCAGGATAAAAAACCACCTGTCGTCGTGACTGAAGCCCCACATATCACGCCAGCCGTCAGCAACCGCTTTGGCGAGATACGCCAGCGCCCTGGCAACCCCATGAACAATGGTGAGCAATTCAGGCAAAGAAACCTGGTAGTGGCCCCGACCCGCCCTGAGCAGATCACCAACATCAATCCAGCCAACCCAAACGATGGCCGACAAATAAACCGCCCGGCAGAGGCTAGCAATTTTGCCGGCAGTGGCAATCGTACAATGAACGGTATCAGTGGAAACAACCAGCCGCAGCCAAATAACCTGATGCCGGCGCAAGGCGCCAATGTACCTGCCGCTGTTGCACCGGCCAATACGGTACAGCGCGGTGGCTACCCGAATAATGGTGTGCCAAACAATAGCAACATGCCAAACAATGTTTACAACCCGCGCCCTGTCATCAACAATGCACCGTCTACACCTGGTGCAAGCGTCAATACACCGGCCGCTATCGTCAATGTGCCGCCAGCCGTCAACAATAACGGCAATAACAATATGGGTGTGCATACACCTGCAACCAACGCACCGGTGAATAATGCCATCATGAACTCACCCAATTCCGGACGGCCAGCCGAGAATGTCGATCGCTCACAAAGGTACAACGGTAACGGCAATACCTGGAACAATAACGGTCAGCCGGAAGTACACCGCGAAAGACCGGTGGAGCGCGGCAATGATCGCATCATGGATCGCCCTGCAGAGCGTGTCATGGAACGTCCGGTCGAACGCCCTGTACAGGTACAACAGGCGCCGATGATACAACCGGCGCCACAGCAGCCAAGAATGGAATCACGGCCTGCACCCGTGATCACACCACCTCAGCAACCTGTGCACGTAGAACAACGCCAGGCGCCGGTGATGATGCCTGCACCTGTACCACAACCAGCACAAGCCGTACGCATGGAACGGCCCGCCCCTGCGCCTGCTGCCATGCCTTCGGCTCCAGCTGCAGCACCAGTGGCAAGGCCGGAGAAGCCCAAAGAGAAAGAAGAAGCACACAATCCAAAACGCAACCTGAACGAGAAATAACAAGGGATATACACGAGCAGCCAGGTCACTTGCAAAACAAACCATATATTTGCTTATCTAAGTGCTTGTCTAAGTGCTTACCTGCCGTGGTGCAAAAGGCAAATTCGCAAGAAACTGTGTCGGTATGCTGCATTACCGACACAGTTTGACCAATCATCTATCCAAGCTCAGACGAATTGCTGTAAATTCCAGACAAGGCTGGCAGTTGTCGCCATATTCCTTCTGATGTCCCGTCTGTATTGCTCATGTTTTTGCACATCGCCATGTTGATTAAAGATGCACCTGATCAAAGCCTTCGCCCATCCTTTTGCCGCTGTCTGCTTAACGTCTTCCTGATTGCCCTGCTTGGCATGAACGTCCCGGCAGCCCAAGCACAGGATTTGCAGATATTTACCGAAGACTGGCCACCCATCAGTTTTGGCAGCGGCAACAAGGCTGAAGGCATGGCGGTCGAAGTGGTACAAGCCTTGCAGGCGCATATAGGCAGTACCCAGCCGATACAGGTCGTCCCCTGGGCACGCGGCTACAAGGCCTTGCTGGAAGAGCCTAACACCCTGCTGTTTACCGTAGGCCGGTCAGAGGAAAGAGAAAAGCTGATGGTCTTGCTGGGGCCTATCGCCCTCTCCACCACCTCGCTGTATACACGCAAAGGCAATGCCGCCCGCCTGCAAAGCCTGGGGGACGAGATACAAAAGCTCAAGGTCGGCGCTTACCGCTCCAGCATCTTCGCTGATACGGCGCGCAAGAAAGGCTTCCAGAATATAGAGCAGGCACCCACGCCACAAGTCATCGCCAATATGCTGCTGGCAAAACGTTTTGACTTATGGGTGGAAGGTAGCCTGGTCGTGTCGTCAGTATTAAAAGACATCGGCCACAACGCCGATGAAGTAGAAAAAGTTAAAGTCCTCGACAGCCTGGAACTCTACCTGGCGTTTTCGTCCCAGACCCCGGCCACGACCATCAAGATCTGGGAAGACGCCTTGCGCTGGCTGAAGAAGGATGGCCAGTTCGCCCGCATCCATCAAAAATGGCTGCCAAACGAACCACCACCAATGGCAGTGATCAGGCTGGACCCACCGGGCAAGCCTTAGTCTATTGTAGACTCAAGCCATCTGGATGTTTTCCAGATTGAACGCAAATGGCGTTGCGTTTTTACCTGGGCCACCGCCTGTCATGACGATGTCTGCACTGGCTATGCCGAGCAATGACAACTCCGTATTGATGCTGGAGATGATGGCCGAGTTCATGACCTGCCCCTGCACGACCTGGGAAGCCACGCCTATCCAGATGGTTGGCTTGAATTCGAACAAGGCTTTTTGTTGTGGTGCAATGGAAGTCTTGATAGCCAGCAATTGCCCGCCTTTATAGATGGATGCATTGACCGCGCCTTTCGGCAAATTATTCAGTAGCTGCACCTCCTTGGGACTACTGCCACTGCCAGCGGCAACCAGTCTGTTACCAGAAGTAGTGGACTCCATACTGAACAGTTGACCGCGGTTCGCGCTGAGTTGTGGTGTATGGTTACCATAAGAATCACTCGCACTTGTGGTCATGTTCACGGGGAAAGTAAAGGGATAATTATCACCCGGGCCGCAATTTTTGATGACTTTCCAGGCAACTGCCAACTCGTCAAAATTGGTCGCCACATTCTTCTGGAAAATAACGATCTCAGAATTATTTGTATCGTTTGAATTGTTGATGAAATTGAGACTGACGTTCATGGACATTTCCTATCATAACGGTTCAAGGGAGTGGAGCACTACCGTCCTGGACGAACTGCGAGAATCTGTTGACGATCTTACTGCACCTGCGCAATCTGAATTCAAGCGGAGCTTATGCGCTGCCCCTCACTCCCGCCAACACAGGCCAGCTACAGATCGTCAACAGGTTCAAGGGCCCTGCCAGACCAGGATGTCTCTGACAATAGCATGACTTCAACAATTACCGGCATGCAATCCTGACATCTTCGCCAGTACAAGCCTCAGGACAAAAGTGCCACCAGGGCTGTTGGATGTATGTGCCAGCCCAGCAAACCCGCCAGCCCCATCAAGACCCCGAAACCTGTCGGCACCAGAGCCACAAAATACAGCCAGCGCTGTTTGGTCAGCGCAGTCACGGCCAGTAAGGAAATCGCTATCGCCAGCAAGGCATCTGACAAGTCAAACTGGTCATCCTTGTAATTGGCATTGTCGTAATCAACCTGATCTTGCTCTGCCTGCTTTTTCAGTTCATCTTTTTTCTCATGCTGCTCCCTGGCCAGTTTCGCATAACTATCAATGGCGGCCTGATATTCTGCTTTCTGATCAGCCGGTACATTTTTGGCAGCAAGGCGCAGCTGCAATTCCGTTGATTTAGCCAATTCTTCCCGCATATTCCTGGCCTGGTAGAACGCCCAGTGATCTATCTTGTTGGCTTGTGATTGCTGCATGGCCTGGACAATATTGTCATCCTTGACCTTGCAGATACCCATAAAGGTCGCCAGCAGGGCCACAGTGATGGCTACCCAGATATTCAATTGATGGCTGACCTGGTCTTTTTTGTCCTGACTGTCGTCTGCCGGCTCGTTCAGTTGCTCGACGGTTTCCATTGGGTCTATATCCATATTTACCTCTATGCTTAAAATGACATCACCGCAGTATTGTCGCACCAACTAAAGCTTTTTTGCCAATAGTAGAAGATGACAAGGTAAAAAAAGCTTTTACTCCCCGATTTCCGGAATTCGTCCGTATTTTTTCGTTTCCGTCGGAAAAGAGGAGACGAAAACCTCATAGACAATTATTCTTGGCAGCAATCGAAAAAACAACAAGGAAACCATCATGTTCACGACTGCCTGGTTCATTCTTCGCGCCAGTTTTGGCTGGAGTACGCTGATCCTGTTTACCTCCATATTCATCGTCAATGGCATTTTCAAAAACCGTATGCCTGGTGAATTTATTCTCATTCCTTTTGGTCTGGTGGCCCTGGTCATGGGTGTCAGTTTTTCGCACGTACGCAGGGTGAGACTGATTTCGAGCAAGGTTGACGCCACCACCCTGGCCAACCGTCAACGCCGACAGATAGAAATCCCGCTCGAAGCCAGCGAAGCCTTCGACCTGGTCGACGCCGCCATACGTGAATTGCCGGGTGTGGAACATACCGAAAGCACCAGGGACAGCCTGCAAATACGCACCAAGATCAAACGCATAGACCCGTATCAGCCTAATTTCATCGATGAACTGAAGTTGTTGGACTTTCTGACGACCAAACGCAATCAGATCCTGGCGACGATCACACCCGGTGATGGCGTCGGTAGTCTGACCCTGATCTGCGAACCGGAGCGTCCGGCCTGGACAGATTTATTCCTGGTCGATAATGGCACCAACCTGGAAAATGCCGAAGCCATCACTCGCGCCATCACCCGGCGCATCGCAGAGCGCAGGCGCAAGGAAAAAGCCAGCGTTACCCAATCCGTCACCGAAAAAGAATTGACCGTCGCCAAACTCAATCTGCTGCATGCCCAGGTGGAGCCGCACTTTCTGTACAATACCCTGGCCAGCGCACAATTGCTGACGCGGGCTGATCCGGCAGCAGCCGACCAGATGCTGGGTAACCTGATCACCTATTTGCGCCACTCCCTGCCACGTACCGAGGACACCGCTTCCAGCATAGGGGAAGAACTGGAACGTTCCGTCGCCTATCTGGACATCATGAAGATACGCATGGGTGCCCGCCTGAATATACAAATTCAGGTACCGGCAGAGCTGAAAACCCTGCCCTTTCCCATGATGATGCTGCAAACCCTGGTAGAAAACGCCATCAAGCACGGGCTGGAACCCAAGACCGGCGGCGGCACCATCTGGATCATCGCCAGGCTGCATGAAAACAATGTCGCCGTCACGGTTGCTGACGACGGCAATGGCCTGGGTTCAGAAATCGCCGGGACCGGCATCGGCTTGAAAAATGTCAGGGAAAGGCTGCGTCTGGCCTATGGCAACCGGGCCAGTTTTGTCCTGGTTGGCAATTTCCCCAGCGGGGTGGCGGCGACCATCACCGTACCGGCCGACGAGACCGGAGATCATCATGCCTAAATGTGTTATCGCCGAAGACGAGAGCCTGTTGCGTGAAGCCCTGTTGCAGCAACTGAGCCTGGCCTGGCCAGAGCTGGACATCGTTGCTGCCTGCGATGATGGAGGCAGCGCCCTCGAGGCAATTGCCGAACACCAGCCCGACGTGGTTTTTCTGGACATACGCATGCCTGGCCTCAGCGGTCTGGAAGTCGCCTCGGCCATGAGCCAGGCCAGCCCGCACAGCCAGATAGTCTTTGTCACTGCCTATAACCAGTATGCCATTGACGCCTTTGAAAAAGGCGCCGTTGACTACCTGTTGAAACCAATCTCGCCAGAGCGTTTGCTGGCGACCGTGAAGCGCCTGCAACTGCGCATGATGACGGGCGCGGTCGACCTGCAAGCGATCAGCAGACTGGTCAGCCAGCTCAGCGGTGGTCCGGCCGACATGCCCAAACCGGAACCGCTGGTATGGATAACCGCCAGTGTCGGCAATGAAACCCGCCTGATCATGGTCGATGATATCGCCTACTTCCAGGCTGACAGCAAATACACCGTGGTCATGTCTGCCGAGGGTGAATCCCTGTTGCGCAAACCCATACGTGATCTGTTACAGGTGCTGGACAATTCCCTGTTCAAGCAAATCCACAGATCGACCATCGTCAATATGCGCGCCATTGCTTCCATCACCAGGGACGAATCAGGCAAGGGTATTGTCAGGCTGAAGAACCGGCCTGAGACACTGAGTGTCAGCCAGCCCTTCATGAACCTGTTCAGAAATATGTGAGTCATCCATGACTGCAAAAATAATGAATGCTGCTGCCTGGGCGCAGACAGCAAAGGCCTTGCTCGCCCTGTCGGCTGCTGTCAGCCTGAATGTACTTGACCAGCAGGACGACAAGGGTAATTACCTGTATGCCCGTGGCCGCCACAAATATTTTGGCATAGGTGCGCTGGTGATCTTCTTCGCTGTATTTTCCGGCTATGGCATGGCGCATATGCTGGCCACCATGGCCAATGTCAGTGCGACAGGTGCGGTTATTGCAGGTTCCATCTGGGCGCTATTCCAGTGGTGCCTGGAAAGACAGATGATCATGAGCATTCATGCCGAATCCAGCCTGGCCAGCAAGTTACAGGGTTTCAGCTGGCGCGCCTTACTGGCGGCCTTGTCGGCAGTAACCATGGTCTACCCCTTCTTTGTCGACAGCAACCGTGCCGAGATTGATGTCAGGGTCGCTGAAATGTCCAGGGAAAAACAAATCCTGAATCTGCAAACCGCACAGGCAGCAAGCGGCGTACCAGACTTGCGGCAAGAGGCTGAAGAGCTGGGCGTACAATTGCAAAAGGCGGAAGAAAACAGCCGCAGCGATCCGCCAAATCTTGCCGCATTGCGTACCCAGTTGCAGCAATGCCGTGAACATGCCAAAGAGCAGGAGCGCCGCGGCTTGCGCCAGATCCGGATATGGCAACAGGAACTGACTGCCTTGTCCGATACCTCTGCTGATGCAGTCAGGCTTGTCGGGAAAATCAGCCAGCAGCAAGCCAGCATTGATACGGCAAAAAGAATCTGTCAGCGCGACGAACAGCAGATCAACCACACCATACTCGCCTGGCGCAATGATAAACTGGCAGAGAAAACACACATCGCCACACAATTAAAACAAAGCCAGGTCAGCATGCAGGCGGCAAAAGCACACAGCATCGACCTGGCACAAGTCCAGGAGAAAAAGATAGCACTGGCAGCGCAGGCAGGCTTTGCTGCTGACTTTGCCGCCACCTGGAATATGCTGCAAAACGATGATTACCGTCGCCTGCAATTCATCTGGTGGCTGCTGTGGTTTTTGACGATAGAACTGGTTGCCATCATCGTCAAGTTCAGTTCCAGTACCGATGTCGATGCCCGCCTGCATGCCGATGAAAGCCTGGTCAGGCTGGATATCAACACCAACAGGGACATGCGTGCAGCACAAATACGCATGGAAGAATTGCGCCATGCCATGCGCATCAGGGGTGAAGAAATCGCCTTGCAGGCCGATGCGGGCAAATCAACCGCAGCACTGCTGACGGTGCAGCAACTTTGCCAGTTGCAGGAGGTGATGGCGAACGCCGGTAAAGATCATGAGACTCCGGAAGTCGCCGACATCATGCACCAGACCATCTCGGCCATACAAGCCGCTTACCTGCGCCAGGTTGCAGCCCACTAATGAAGTCTGACAGCCCGCTAATACTACATAATGATGCAAGAAGCCAATAGGCAAACAACATAAGGACATTTACAATACGGCAGCAAAACAAGCAGCGGATACCATGAAAATTATCACCTCTTTATCTGTCATCCTGGCAGGCAGTTTAACCTTCCTGCCTGCGCTGGCGGTGGAATACTGGTCGCCAGTCGATAGCGGCACCCAGGTGGAATTGCGCGGTCTGTCAGTGGTCAGCACAAAAGTCGCCTGGGCCAGCGGCGCCAAAGGCACAGTCCTGCGCACCAGCGATGGTGAGCATTGGACAGCAATGCAGGTAGCCGGTGCCGAAGCCCTCGATTTCCGTGACATCCAGGCCTTTGATCAAGACCATGCCATCATCATGAGCGCCGGGCCAGGCCCCTTGTCGAGGCTGTATATGACGACCAATGGCGGCGCGTCCTGGCAGTTGTTGAAAACCAATCAGGCAGCAAGCGGTTTCTGGAACGCCATGACATTTCCTGATGCCAGGACCGGCCTGCTGTTTGGCGACCCCGTTGATGGCAGCTTCCAGGTTTTGCTGAGCACTGACGGTGGCTTGCACTGGCAGGAGCAGACGCATGAAGGTCTGGCCGCCTTAAGCAATGAAGGCGGCTTTGCCGCCAGCGGTACCTGCATTACCAGCCACGGCAGCAAGAATGCCTGGATAGTCAGTGGTGGCGCAGACAAGACCAGGGTGTTTTCCAGTCATGACCAGGCCAAAACCTGGTCAGCAGTAAATTTGCCCATCCCTGCCGGGGCACCCAGCAAAGGTGCTTTTTCTGTCGCCTTTCTCAATGAAAAAAACGGTATGGCTGTGGGTGGTGATTATAAATTGCCACAACTCAACACCATGAATGGTGCACGTACAGAAGATGGGGGCCAGTCCTGGCAGGCAGTGCAGGTATTGCCGCAGGGTTTCATGTCTGTCATTGCCACCGTACCTGGCGCTGCCAATACCTATGTAGCAGCAGGCCTCGCCGGCTCAGGCATATCGCGCGACGCGGGTAAGACCTGGCAGGTTTTGTCCAGCACCCCAATGAACACGGTCGCCTTTGCCAATGCAGAACTGGGATGGGCAGTCGGACCAAAAGGTTTGCTGATGAAACTTCAAAACAGGTAATGCTGTCCTATACTGGTCAAGATGTCCGTAGTGTACGCCTTGTCCGAAAATGAGCAGCAACAGCGGACAGTCAGACAGGTTTTTTTGCCAACCCCGCTGTCTAAGTGATTGTTTTTTATCAGTATATGGTGCTGTCAGGTTTCTGGCATAATCTTTGCTGGTACAGTATCGGGCTAGAATACGGCCATGATTTGCCTGGAACAAAGGAAATAAAAAAATGAAAACGAGACTGAATTTCTTAGCAAGACTGGGACTTGCCTGCGCCATGCTGATGATAGTCATTGGCAGCAAGGCAGAGCCATTGGCAGTATCGACCATGGATGCGCAATTGATTTCTTACTTCAGGCCCTATGCACCGGCGGCAGAAGTGCTGGTCAACAAGGTGGAGAAAAACCTGCCTGCCAATCCAGCGGACAAAACCGATGTCAGTCAGAAATCAACCAATAATGGCAGCAATAGCAAGTCTTTGAACGGCACCCAGGTTTGCACCGAAACCACCGGCGACAAGGCAACTGAGGCAGAGGGCATGGACAGCAAATTACCCAAAGCGCCCAAGCTGCGTTGAAGATTTAGTGGGTAGCCCCGCCAGCAATACGCAAGTCCTTGTCGGTCTTCAGTATACTTTCCAGCACTTTCAGGATCGCGGTTTTCAGCATGTCCAGCGGCATGCAGGCCGTTGCCGCGTGGGCCACGGCCTGCTCCGGCAAATAGGGGATATGGATAAAGCCCGCCCTTTGTATATTGTCCATCGCGCTGGCGCAATGCATGAGCCCGTAAAACACATGGTTGCAGACAAAGGTGCCGGCGGTCTGTGATACCGAAGCCGGTATGCCTGCCAGATGCAATTCCTGCACAATGGCCTTGATGGGCAGACTGCTGAAATAAGCCGCCGGGCCACCCTGGATAACCGGCGTATCGACAGGTTGTGCACCGGCATTATCTGGCATGCGAGCATCGTCAACATTGATGGCGATGCGCTCCAGACTGATGTCAGGCCTGCCACCAGCCTGCCCCAGACACACGACGATGGAAGGTTGATGTTGCCGCAAAGCAGCCTCAAGCAAATGCAGGGAGCTGACAAATTCACAGGGCAGGCGGGCGCTGACGATCTGGTGACTGTCCCCGATCAGCAAACCATCGAGCCTGCGCACTACCTCCCACGAAGGATTGCTCTGTTCGCCACCAAAGGGATCAAAACCTGTCAGCAGTATGCGCTTCATTGATAGCCTTCGTTAAGTCTCTATGGAAACACCAGGAAGTGTATAAGCAAAATATTACAAATCAAGACAAGCAAGGCAGTCGGAACCTGTATCTTGATGACCTGGTACTTGTCCTGCAATTCCAGCAGGGCTGCCGGCACGATATTGAAATTGGCTGCCATCGGCGTCATCAGTGTTCCACAATAGCCCGAAAACATGCCTATCGCAACCAGTGCTGCCGGATTGGCATGGTGCTGGTTGATCAGGAATGGCAGGGCAATACCGGCTGTCATGACAGGGAAAGCAGCAAAAGCATTGCCCATGATCATGGTGAACAGGGCCATGCCCACACAGTACATGATGATCAGGGCAAAGCGGCTGTCAGGGTTGACGAATAATTGCACGATAGACTGTATGGATTGCCCTGTCCTGGCAGCCACAAACACCCCTCCCAACATGGCCAGCATTTGCGGCAATATCAGCGCCCAGCCTATGGAATCGACCAGTCGGCGTGATTCACGCACGGCCTGCAAAGGCGTGCCGCCAGTGTAATAGTAAGCAAGACCGAGTGCGCACATGCAGGCAATCGCCAGTGCTGCCAGGGTCAGGTTTTTTTGATCGAGCAGATAGTTGCTTCCAATCTGCAAGTCTTTCAACGCAACCGTAAAAATCACTGTCACAAGCGGTATTGCCAGAGCCGGTATGAACAGACGGTTGCCAAGCATGCTGACCCTTTGCAATCTGGCCGCGCGGTCTACATCCACGTGTTTGCCTGCCCCCAGCAGATGAAAGCCTGCCAGCGCCGCCAGCACCAGCACGATCACGCCAGTCAGCTTATAGGCAAGCGGCTTGCCCAGGCTGGACACCATCAGGTCACCAAACACGAATGTAAAACCAAACAGCAGCCAGAATAGGGCCGTGGTATGGCGTCGCGGATTGCTTGCATCACGCCAGCTCATGACCGCGACCAGCAGCACGATAATGCCGATCAGGTAAAACACCTGGTTGATGTTGATGATACTCATGCCTGGCCCCCGGTCTCGGCTGCATCTTGCCTGGCGCTACGCCAGGCAGCAATGTCGCGGGCGATGCGGGTATCGAGCAAGGACAGGCGGAACAGGTGGATGAACAGGGCGCACAAGGCCGTCGGTATCCCCCAGATGCCTATGCTGAGCGGTTCTATGCCCTGTATGCCGTTTTCCTTGAGAAAGGCTGTCATCAGCAATACGGCGCCAAAGGCGATGAAGATATCTTCGCCAAAGAACAGGGCCACATTGTCACAGGCAGCGGCGTGTGCCGCAATACGGTCACGAATGGCTACCGGCAAATCACCATGCTCATTGCTGGCGGCCCCTTCCGCCATCGGCGCCAGCAGAGGGCGCACCGTTTGCGCCTGCCCGCCCAGGCTCAGCAGGCCCATGGCGGCACTGGCTTCGCGCACGACAAAGTACAGCATCAGGATACGGCCCGTGGTGGCGCTGCGTATACTTGCCACCCATTGCTGGGCCTGTTCGCGCAAGCCGTAACGCTCCAGCAAACCAATGACAGGCAAGATCAGCAAGGCACTGGCCAATTGCCGGCTATTGAGGAATTTTTCACCAAAGGTTTCCAGCAGACTGCTGACATCCATGCCTGCCGACAGACCTGTCACAAGACCTGCAACCGTCACCACCAGCAGCGGGTTAAAGCGCAAGGCAAAACCAAGGACAACCACGGGTATGCCTATCAATGGCAATAGTAACGCCAGGTCCATTTTGTCTCCTGTAATTTCTTGTCGTTTTCGTGGATCTTGTTGCCCACCTTGGATACTGCTGAACGGCTGGTTTAACGGCTGGCTTAACGGCTGGTTTGTCAGAGTACCCGATAGGCCAGCCTGTCCAGCCGCGTGCCGCTGAGCCGGCCCAGCAGCTTGCGTACCGGATCAGGGTATTCACTGGTTTTTTCAATCTGGCGATAATGGCTGATCACCGTAGTTCTTTCCATTATGCTATTCAACTCGTCTTGCCTCTGTTGTTGCAAAAGCTGCTGCGGATCATGGATCAGCAAGGCATTTTCCAGATCCAGCCTGAACGCCCGTGGATTAAGATTATTGCCCGTCATCAAGGCATAATTCCTGTCTATCCACATTCCCTTCAAGTGGTAGGTATTGTCATCATCCTTCCACAAGCGCAACTGCAATTGCTCGGTATTGATCTGCGGCTGGTGCTTCTTGGCAAAACGGCGCAGATTGACTTCATACAGGTAAGGCAAGGCGGCAATCGCCTTGAAAGGCTGGTCAGGCGGGATAAAGAAATCATTGGCAGTCTTGTCGCCAACGATGATGCAAATGTGCACACCGCGTTTCAGGGCACGGTTGATTTCACGCGTCACCGCCAGCGGAAAATTGAAGTATGGCGTGCATATCGTAATCTGTTCCGTACTTGCTGCCAGCAACTGGCAGATCAGCTTATTGAGCGGATTGTTTTTGCCAACGCCAACCAGTGGCGTAATGGTCAGGCCATTCTCTGGCAGGTCCGGCTCTATACCATGGTGTTCATAACGGGCACGCTTGAGCTTGTCACGGAACAGTTTTATCTCACGGCGTATGCTGCGGGTTGCCGGGATCTCCGGCATATCCAGTCTGTGCACGGCAGCGGCTGACAGGATGTGCTCGCGAATGAACTGCACCATGCTGTTGGCCAGCAGCTTGTTGTGCACCAGCAGATAGCGGTCGTGCCGGTATTTATCATGCTTGTGCAGGTAGACATTATTGAGGCTGGCGCCGCTATAGATGACTTCATCATCAATAACAAACCCTTTCAGGTGCAGCACGCCGAACAACTCCCTGGTCTGCACCGGTATGCCATACAGCGGCACGGCATAGGCATGGGCTTTGCTGATCTCCTGGTACCAGGCGGCATTACCGCCGCATTTGGCTGCGCCGATCAACCCACGTTGCGCCCTGTGCCAATCAACCAGTACGGCAATGTCCAACGCAGGATGCCGCTTTTTTGCGTCATACAGAGCTTGCATGATTTCTGCGCCGGCCTCGTCATTTTGCAGGTAGAGGCTGCACAGATAGATGCGGTGCCTGGCGCGGGCAATTTTATCCAGCAATTCGGTACGGTAGCTTGCTGCACTGTGCAGGGTGCGCACCGTGTCGGCCGCCAAAGGTATGGCGTTGACATGAATAGAATCGGGAGAAGACTTGAATAAACGCATGGCTGTATACAAATACCAGTGAAAACCTGATGATGGTAACACTAGTGAGCTGCAACAGTTGAAACGAAAGTGTCTGTTACATGCGAAAATTTCAGCCAGGATTGCGAATTTGCGAACCTGCCCGCGTTCACCTGAACAGGCCCGCCAGCCGGAAACTGGAGGTCTGGCCGACTTGTTCGAAATGCTGATCCAGCCATAGCTGGGCACGTTGCCGCCCCTCGGCATGCAAGCTGTGCAAAAAACCTGACTGCGCATTCATCTTGCTGTGTGCACTCAACTGGCTCATCAATTCCGGCGCTGAAATGACGTGCAGATTAAGCCTGCGCAAACGTCTTTCCAGCTTGCCCCAGGCCAGCCAGCCACGCTGTGCTTCCCTTTTTGCCAGCAATACCCCTTGCAGTTCCGTATGGAAGGTGGAGCTGAAACCCATTTCCGTCAATCTATGCCAGATGTCGTTTGCCGACGTCGGTGTCTGTGCATGCGGTTGTGCGTGCAGGAGGATGGCGATAATATCGCGCGCCGCGCACTTGTGCACCAGCGGG
This sequence comes from Undibacterium paludis, assembly GCF_022568815.1. Classification (GTDB taxonomy): domain Bacteria; phylum Pseudomonadota; class Gammaproteobacteria; order Burkholderiales; family Burkholderiaceae_D; genus Undibacterium. The sequence continues at coordinate 71,250 of NZ_JAKZHX010000005.1, forward strand.
AACAGCGGAGGATTGGCAGTCAATCCTCCATCCCAGTAGGCCTCCCCTTCGATGTCCACTGCCCTGTGCAACATCGGCAGACAGGCAGAGGCCAGCAAGACATCCAGGCTTAACTGGCGGTTGCGAAACAGCTTCAGGGTGCCGGTACTGACCTGTGTCGTGGCGATGAACAGTTGCATGCCAGCCTGCTTGCGCAGGCGATCGAAATCAATCTGCGCAGCCAGGATGTCACGCAGGGGATTGATGTCAAAAGGATTGAGCTGGACAGGCGAAAAGAAACGCGTCAGTCCGAACAGATGCTTGATACCACTGGGCAGTTCAGATTGTGCGGCAATGCCCGCTGTCAGTACATGTTCATCGACGGGCAGGCTGAACGGTGCACTGCTGGCAACACTGTCCCAAAAGGTTTTCAGCGCCTGTCGTGCGCCATCTCGGCCATCTTGCAGATAACCGTGCGCCAAAGCTACCGCATTCATGGCACCGGCACTGGCGCCACTGATGGCTTCGATATCGATACGGCCGTCTTCCAGCAGCCTGTCCAGCACACCCCAGGTCAGCGCCCCATGCGAACCACCGCCCTGCAGGGCCAGCGAAACAGTTTTGTTTGACATATGACTTTCCTTTCTTTGCCATGCAGCTTGAAGGAGAGTGGATCAGGCACGTGACCGTACGATGACGTTGACGATGTGGGCAATACAGATTACCTGGCCTGAATGAAGAACGCGCTTACTGCCTGTCAACAGATCAGGATGGCAAGCACGAGTGCTAACGATAACACTATTGAAAAAAACGGGCAGGTAAATATTCGCTTAATCAAAGAATCCGACCGGATGTCTGGAGATGGTCCTTCATCAGACAGCCTTGCGCTGCCATACTTGCCAATACTCTTTACCGGCAAATACCGGTAATGAATCACTGACAGCATGCTCTTCCAGCAATTCAAAAAAGGGAAACATCAGTTTTGCAAATTCTGCTGAATGGATAGTGAATGGCGGCCCCTTTTTTGAGGCACCATCTGTATCATCAAAAAAGAAATACCCGGCCAGGGTAGCACCAGCAGGCAATAAAGCTGCCCAGCGCATCACTATGGCAGGGCGGATCTCCGGCGGCAAGGCACAGAAAAATGCGCGTTCATAAATCAGGTCCAGCATCTGCCCCGGCTGGTACGTAAAGAAATCAGCTTCCAGCACATACTTGCCCCACTCACCAATTGCTGCTTTTGCACTCTGTACGGCAGCAGGTGAAAAATCGATGGCAACCACCGGCCAGCCGGCTTGCGCCAGATAAGCCGCTTCATAACCATTACCGCAACCAGGGATCAGGCAGGCGAGCGGTCTGGCTGCAGCTTCGACAAATCGCTGCAAGTCATGCGGCACGGCGCCTTTGTCCCAGGGGGTGAAATTTCGGTTGAAACGCTCGTCCCAGAAATCAGGATGGCGCGGGTCGCGGGTTGTAAAATCAGCCATGGTGCAATGTCAGCATGAGAATCAGTGCCTGAAGTAAAAACGTAGCAACACTTGTGCTACGACCAGTCCAGAAAACAGACCTATCGTGAAATACACGATAGTGCGCAGCAGGCGATTGGTGCGGCGCTGTTCATTGAGCAAGGCAACCATCAGCTCATCGCTCGCCGGTGGCTCGGCAGCGCGGCTCAGAACCTGGTGGGCCAGGCGTGGCAATTGCGGGAAAATATGGCTGTAGCGCGGCGCCTCGTCCTTGAGCTTTTCCAGCAGGCCACGCCAGCCGACCTGCTCGCTCATCCAGCGTTCCAGGTAGGGCTTGGCCGTCTTCCACAGGTCCAGATCGGGGTCGAGCTGGCGGCCCAGTCCCTCAATGTTCAGCAGGGTTTTTTGCAGGAGCACCAGTTGTGGCTGCACTTCCACATTGAAGCGGCGTGAAGTCTGGAACAGGCGCAGCAGGACCTGTCCAAAGGAGATGTCTTTCAGTGGACGGTCGAAGATGGGTTCGCAGCAGGCACGTACTGCCGCTTCAAGTTCATCGACACGGGTTTCTTTCGGCGCCCAGCCTGACTCTATATGAGCTTCTGCCACGCGTTTGTAGTCGCGACGGAAAAAGGCCAGGAAGTTTTGTGACAGATAGTCTTTGTCGAAATCATTGAGTGTGCCGACGATACCAAAATCAAGGGCGATATATCGACCCAGGGTCTCTGGCCTGGTTGATACCAGGATATTCCCCGGATGCATGTCGGCATGGAAGAATCCATCGCGAAATACCTGGGTAAAGAAAATCGTCACGCCATCGCGTGAGAGTTTTTCCAGGTTGACACCGGCATCGCGCAACTTGTCCAGCTGCGAAATCGGTATGCCCTGCATGCGCTCCATCACGATCACGGAAGACGAGCAATAGTCCCAGTACATCTCTGGCACCAGCAGCAGATCAGAATCAGCAAAATTGCGGCGCAACTGGCTGCCATTGGCAGCCTCACGCATGAGATCAAGTTCATCATGCAGATATTTGTCAAACTCCGCCACAACTTCTTTGGCCTTTAGGCGTTTGCCATCAGCCCATAATGTTTCCAGCCAGCCGGCGGCAATCTGCATCAGTGCCACGTCGTCATCAATGGCTTCTTTCATGCCCGGACGCAGCACCTTGACGGCCACTTCGCGGCCATCCTTGAGCGTGGCAAAATGCACCTGGGCGATGGATGCCGACGCCACCGGGATACGTTCAAAACTGGCAAACAGCTGATCGGGATGCGCCCCCAGGGACTTGGTAATTTGCGCAATCGCCAGGTCAGGGTCAAATGGCGGTACACGGTCTTGCAGGCTGGCCAGTTCATCGGCAATATCGGGGGGCATCAGGTCACGGCGGGTCGACAGGACCTGGCCAAACTTGACGAAGATAGGCCCGAGTTCTTCCAGCGCACGGCGCAAACGCTCGCCGCGCGGCGCCGACAGGTCGCGCCAGAACAGCACAATATCAATAAAACGGGCAATACGCGGCACAGCCAGGCCAGAAATCGCAATCTGATCAATGCCGTATTTAACGGCAATACGTATGATCTTGGAGAGCCTCAGGAATTTCAATATCATCCGCGCATCCTTTCCAGTTTTTCGATGCGCTTGGTCAGACGCTCGACATCATCCCGCGTCCTGTTGACTTCATTGCTCAGGCCCTGTACGGCAACGGGCCTGACCAGCATGGGGTTTTCTTCCAAAAAATATTCGGCCAGGTTTTCCTGGATTTTCTGATGGGTTTCCAGTGCAGTCTGGTGCACTGTTTTTGCCAGGCTTACCATGCGCACGGCCGCGACATCACCAAACAGTTTACTCAGGTCTTCTTCTACCTCCCAGCGCAGGTTCTGGCTCAGGTGGGATATGGTGTTGGCGAAATCTGCGTCACCTTCTATCTTCACATAAGAAAAAGCGCGCTCGCGATTTTGCGCCATCAGTGGCAGGTCACTGAGTTTGACGTAGATAGTCACCTGCGTTGCTGTTCCGGCGTCGGCATCCTCAACCAAGCCATTGGCAGCTACCTTGAGGCGCAACTGCATGGTTTGCAAGTCAATACAGGCAACCTTGCCTGCATGTGGCAGGAGTTTGTTTTTGGCCCAGTTTTCCTGCGCCAGCAGATGATTGATAAAAGGTGCGATGGGGATCATGTTCAAATCAGGACAATTGCAAAATAAAGAACTTATCGCTTGTTGCGTATTCGTTGCAGGCCAGGCAGATAATCCGGGGCTGCAATTGGCTGCAATTGGCAGCAAAGCTGGTGACAGGCATGATTCAGGCGACCGGCACTTATATTTTGCAAATAAAAAACCGCCCAGCAAATGCGGGCGGTCATAGTTTAACAGCTTATCGCAGTGGCATACCTGCGACGTATCAAACTTCATTACATTTGTTGGATACCTGCCAGTACCCAGCCACCTTGTCCATTGACTGGCTTGGACAGGTTCCAGACTTCGGTAAAGGCTTCGGCAGGGGCATTTTGTGCCTCCTTGATCATGCCGGTGAACTTGATGCTGGCCAGGTAATCTGCGCCAACCGTTTCGATACCGAGCAGGTCTGCGTTCAAGGTCACCACGTCGGTCACGTTGGGCGAAGCACCGCGTTCCTGTATCTGCAGTTTCAATTCGGCATACATTTCTGCCGAGGTGAATTCACGCAAATCATTGATGTCAGCCTTGTCCCAGGCCGCTTGCAGGCGGATGAAATAAGTCTTGGCATTACGCAAAAAGCCTGGCACATCAAAATCAGCAGGCACACCCCAAGGGGCGGCTGGCGCTGCACTGGCAACTGGCGCCGCATGGCTCTGGAATGCCACGGGTTCCTGTGTGGAGGGCGGCATACCTGCATAAGCAGGCTGATTAAAACTTGATACTCCTGCATTGTTATTTCGACGGAACAGACGTATCACAAAGAAAATCGCAAAGCCTATCAAGGCAAAGGTCAGCAAACTACCCAGCATGCCAGCCGCTGCGCCACCAAGGCCAAAGTGTGACAGTACACCGGCCAGCAAGGCGCCGCCGATCAGGCCACCGGCGATACCCTTCCAGGGAATGCCCGGTTTAGGCGGGGTAACTGCAGGCGTTGCCGCCGCAGGAGCAGTAGGTCTGGCTTGATTGAAACCGCTGGTATTGGATGGCGCTGGCGGTGCAGCCTGACGTGTCACATTATTGGACTGTCGGCCTATGGAGCCGCCACCGCCCAGACGCTTGGCTTCTGCGTCAGACACTGTCATTGCCAGCGTACTTGCCACAACCATCATGGCGATCAGAAACTTTTTCATCATTTGACTCCTGTCTGTTTCAATGTTTTTACTGCAAACTCATTCAATACTTGATACCCGTGTGTAATGCGGCCACACCTGCCGTCAGATTAAAATACTGCACGCTTTCCAGGCCTGCCGTTTGCATCATACCCTTCAGGGTTTCCTGATCGGGGTGCATGCGTATCGATTCAGCCAGGTACTTATAGCTTTCGGCATCACCGGCTATCTTTTGCCCCATCCACGGCAAGACCTTGAAAGAGTACAGGTCATATGGTTTTTGCAAGGCTTCCGGCACTTTGGAAAATTCCAGCACCAGCAATTTGCCGCCTGGTTTCAGCACACGTCGCATTTCTGCCAGTGCCTGTTCCTTGTGTGTCATGTTGCGCAAACCAAATGCCACGGTCACCCTGTCAAAGTAATTGTCTTGGAAGGGCAATTTCTCAGCGTCGCAAAGTAAAGTGGGGGTAATCAGCCCCTTATTCAAGAGGCGATCACGACCTACCCTGAGCATGGATTCATTGATATCGGTATGCCAGACTTCGCCTGTCTTGCCGGCCTGACGCACGAATTCCTTGGTCAGGTCGCCCGTTCCACCGGCAATGTCGAGTACCTTGAAGCCAGGGCGTACACCGGCCTGTGCCACAGTAAACACCTTCCATACGCGGTGCAGGCCAGCCGACATGACATCGTTCATGACATCATATTTGGCTGCCACTGAATGAAACACTTCGGCCACCTTGTGGACTTTTTGATCTTCTTCTACGGTGGTATAACCAAAATGTGTGGTGTTGCTCATGTTATTTGCCCTGTTTTCTTCAAGAATCCTGAATTATCACGGTTTTCAAGCTGATATAGAAAATTCCCGCTGCCAGACATTCATCTTCTTATGTAACGGATTGTATCTCAAGCGCCGGAAATTTCTATGCTCCGTCCAAAAAATCAATTCACGCCCCTGCCAGCGCCTTGACCACGGCCTGCTGCCACTGTGCCGCGTTCCGGGTATTCCAGACCAGGTGAACTTCTTCCATACACTGGAAACCGCAGTCTGTCACCTCCAGACGAACCAGGTTGGCATCGTCCAGGGCAAAATCAGGCAGGTATGCCAGGGCCTTGCCTGACCTGACCATGGCCAGCAGCAGTTGCAAATCATCTATCCAGTAGACAATACGGCGCGGGAATTGATCATCACGCCAGCCGTCAGAATGGCTGCCACGCTGCTTGCCGCAAAACAGGGAGCGTGCCGGACTGACGAAATCATGCGCCAGCACCTGCTCGCTACTGAAACACCTTGCTTCTGCACCGGCAGGTGTCGCCAGCAAGGGATGCTGTTGTCCGGCCAGCAATTGCAGCTTCAGCATGCCCAGCGAAACGCTGGCCCAGTCCGCCGACCAATGGCCCGCACGGCCATGCAAGACCTCGCCGGTGACCAGGGCATGGCTGACCTCCCCCCTGGCCAGTGCCGCCAGGGCATCTTCTTCATACAGGCTGAGCAGGTGCAGGCTGGCGGCAGGATAGGCTGCCATGGCCTGTGCCAGTTGGTCTGCATGCCGCCACAGCAAGATGGCAGGGCCGGCGACACGGCAACTGATGCGGGCATCTTCACCGCGCACGTCCGCCTTGGCCTGATCAGCCATGGACAGCATATTGCGAGCAAACTCCAGCATGCGCTGGCCACTGGTATTGAGACTCAATTGCTTGGCGGAACGATCAAACAAGACAGTATCAAGATCGCCCTCCAGCCTGCGCAGCGCTTTGGAAATAGCGGAAGGTGTCAGATGCAGCTCGAGTGCTGCCGCTCCCAGTGAGGGTTGCCTTGCCACACAGGCAAAGATTTTCAGGTCTATCAGGTTCATTTTACGAAAATGCCCAAGAAAATGTCCAATTTGGACATAAAAAGTGAATATTTATTGCTTTACGAGACATTTTAACAGGTCTAGCATGCTGCCATCTCATCCTTTTTTACCCCATCATGAACAACAGTCCAGACACCTTGCACCAGCAATGGCTATACACCAGCCACCCAACTGCCACCGTCAGCGCCGAACACTACACTTTGCACAAACAGCCGCTCGATACAGCCCTGGACCGTGATGAAGTGCTGATCGCCGCCCGCTATATCAGCGTTGATCCCTATATGCGCATCAACCAGTCATCCAAGCCCACCTATAACCCGGAACCGCATGCCCTTCATACTGTACAGACCGCTGGCGTGGTCGGTCAGGTACTTGCATCAAATGCCGCCAGTCTCAAAGCAGGTGACTGGGTCTTTGGCATGACAGGCTGGCAAAGCCATGCCCGCGTGCATGTCAGTTCACTGACAAAAATAGACCCGGCAATCGCCCCGGTCAGCACGGCCCTGGGTGTACTGGGCATGCCGGGCCGCACAGCCTGGTTTGGTCTGACCGAAGCAGGCAAACCACATGCCGGTGAAGTGGTCGTCGTATCCGGTGCTGCCGGGGCAGTTGGCTCACTGGTCGTGCAATTTGCCAAACGCCATGGGGCAAAAGTCCTGGGCATCGCAGGTGGGGCGGAAAAATGCGCCTGGCTGACAGACAAACTGGGGGCCAACTGGGCACTCGATTACAAGGCCTTTGCTGACGCCGATGCACTGAGCCAGCAGATACAGGCACTGACAGGCGGTGTTGACGTATATTTCGATAATGTAGGTGGCATGGTCACCGACGCCATCATCCCCATCATCAAACGCCGTGCCCGCATCATCATCTGCGGCCAGATCAGCCAGTACAACGGCGGCCTCGACGTACCGGAGATGGGGCCACGCCTGTTGCACCACATGCTTTACCAGCGCGCCACCATACAGGGCATACTTGCACGCGACTACCTGCACCGCATGGATGAAATGCTGGCTATAGTTGCCCCCTGGGTCAAGGCTGGCGAGCTGGTATTTGAAGAAACCGTCATCGACGGCTTTGAACAATTGCCTGCTGCCTTGAATTCGCTGTTCACCGGGGAGCATCGTGGCAAACTGCTGGTCAGAGTCTGAGGCCATGACGATGAAACGCCTGCTTCACCTGCTTGTTCTTGCCCTGTCACTTTGCCTGCTTGCCAGCAGCCAGTCGGCAGAAAAACACGGGGCCACTTATGGTGTGCACGGCATGGTACTGTTTGGCAACAGCGAAGGCATGTACGTCTCGCACCTGCCCATGTTCCACGCGCCGCATGACTACCAGGTAGTTTTGCAGATACGCTGCGCCGATGCAAAACTCGACAAGCTCATCAAACGAAGACTGGAACAGAAGCCGGTCCTATGGACCATGGAACCAGAGCAATTCGAGATGGCAAGACTGGCTCTGGATGCGAAAGTACCGTTGAACATTTTCAGGGCGAATGTTGTCCTTGGCCATTTTGAGCGAGGTGGCACAACCGAATACAGGAACGTGCCGGTGGTGGTTGAAAAGACAGTCATTTTTCGCCAGCTGTCCCCAGCCATGCGCAACAGCGATATGACGAAATACCAGCAAATAGGCAAGGGCCAGAAACGCTTTCTGCTGAAGGAAATCGACAGCCGTCCAGACTTTGATCATGTGCTGGCCGTCAGCCTGCCTGCCAACGTCACCACGGAAGACATTCAACTGAAAAAAACAGGTCTACACGCCGCCAGTGAAGCTGATTTCTTAAAAGTGCTGCAAGACAAAGTAGGGAAGCCAGTCAGCATACTGGGGACCGTCTACCTCGACCATGCCGATCTGGAATAAGATCACAGCATGGGCAGGCGCAGCATATCAACCGTCTTGCGTATGAGGTAGCGGCGTTTTTCCGTATAGGGTGGGAAGAACAGCTTAATCAGCATCAACGGCGAAGAGCGCAACACAGCGCGCTCGTGCGAAAAAGTTCTGAAACCGTATTCACCATGGGCATTGCCTATGCCGGAATTATTGACGCCACCGAAAGGCAGATTGCCATGGGCAAATTGGGCCACACAATGATTGACACATGCACCGCCAGAACTGGTCATGGTCAACACCTTGCCGGTACTGGCCTTGCTGCGGCTCCATATATACAGAGCCAGAGGTTTGGGTCCAGCATTGATCTTGGCAATTACCTCATCGAGATCGCTATAAGCCATGATGGGCAGCAAGGGTCCAAAAATTTCTTCTGACAATATGGCGGCATCGTCTGGGATATGCTCAAGCAGGGTCGGTGCGACATAACATTGCGCCACATCCACCTCACCACCCGCATGAACAATCGCTCCATGTTCCAGCGCGTCGGACAACAGGCCCGCTAAGCGCTCGGTATGGCGCCTGTTGACAATGCGTGTCAGGTCGGGACTATGCTTTTGCTCGGCGGCAGTCTTGCCATAGCGGTTTTCCAGAACCTGTTTGCAGGCTGCTATAAAATCCTGTTTGACGCTCTCGTGTACATACACATGATCAGGGGCAACACAGGTCTGTCCATTGTTGAGGAACTTACCCCAGATGAGCGTTTCGGCAGCCAGTGTCAGATCAGCTGTTTCATCAACGATCGTTGGCGACTTGCCGCCCAGTTCCAGCGTCACGCTGGTCAGGTGTTTGGCGGCAGCCGCCATGACCACCTTGCCGACAGAGGGCGAGCCGGTGAAGAAGATATGGTCAAACGGCAGGTTCAACAAAACCTGTGAGGTAGGCTGGCCGCCTTGAAACAGGGCGACCTCGTCACCGGCAAACATGCTGGCAATGATGTCCGCCATCAGGGCTGATACCGCCGGAGTCATCTCTGACGGTTTGATAATAACAGTATTGCCTGCTGCCAGTGCCGACACCAGGGGGCCAAAGCACAGACTCAATGGATAATTCCAGGGGGCGATGATCAATACCCGCCCGCGTGGCTGGTACTGCACCCAGGCCGATGTCCCCAGCATGGTGGAAGTCGGCCATTTCTTTTGCGGTTTCATCCAGCGCTTCAGGGCCCCGGTTGCATGACGGATTTCATCCATGATGGGCAAGAATTCGGATACCTCCACTTCAGAAGCAGATTTGCGATAGTCCTGAGCGAAAGCGGCATAAAATGCTTCACGGTGCGCCAGCATAGCGTCACGCAGACGCCGGATACGCGCGAGTCTCTCGCCAGCCGTTGAAGCACGCCAGGCCAGCGCTTTTGCCTGCTGCGACTCAAATACTGCCCGGATATTCTGAGGATCAGCTTCGCTCGCTTGAAACGAGGCCAAAGGTGTCTGCCGCAAATCTTGTGGTGCGTTCATGCAAAAGCCTCCTTGAGATTGTTATCGCTTCACAACAGCTTTATTGTCCCGTCCCTCGACGTTTTGTAAGGAAACACGTGTTGCCACGACAAACCATAGCAGATCAAGTTGACCAGATAACACCAGCACTTATCAACTGCTACAAGCAGCATAGGATATAACGATCGCCGTTAGTAAAAAAACTCTAGAAAGATAAAATCCCATGGACATATCGACAGCCATCATCAGCTCATTCACTGGTAAGGTTATCACCAGGACCTTCTGCGCCCTGATGATTTCCTCATTACTGGCTTGCAGTCCGGTATCATCCGCTCAAAGCAGTTTCGTCGTACCTGCCCCTTTCAGCGATGAAAAACCGGCAAGTACTGGCCGCAGCGAAACCCTGCTGCTTGCCGGTGGCTGTTTCTGGGGTGTGCAGGGCGTATTCCAGCACGTACGCGGGGTCAGCGATGCCGTGTCCGGTTATGCTGGCGGCAACCGTGACACGGCGCACTATGACAAAGTGGGATCAGGCAGGACCGGCCATGCAGAAACCGTGCAGATCACCTATGACCCATCACAGGTCAGTTACGGTAAGCTATTGCAAATCTTTTTCTCTGTTGCCCATGATCCCACAGAATTAAATCGCCAGGGGCCGGATACCGGTACACAGTACCGCTCTGCGATTTTCCCCATGAATGAGATGCAACGCAAAATCGCCCAAGACTATGTCGATCAACTGAACCAGGGCAAGACATTCCATCACCCGGTGGTGACAACCATAGAGACCTTCAAAGGTTTTTACCCTGCCGAAAACTATCACCAGAACTTTTTGACGCTGCACCCCGACCATGGCTACATCGTCGTCAACGACCTGCCCAAAGTGGAGGCGCTGAAGCGGCTATTTCCTGCAATGTATAACACCGAACCCGTACTGGTCAGACTGGCCTCTGCCAAATGATGTGAAGCCGACGGTAACAATCTTGCCGACGGTAAGTGTGTGGCCGTCCGGTGAAATGATGGCTATTTAATTGTGGCGGGCCAGCACTTCAGTGTTTGGTCGCACACCCACCACCTGTTTTTGGCAACATCGGTGCATCACGCCCGCTCTCGCCAGGGTGCCCGGCTGCCTGCAATTTCTCCAGGTACTCCTGCCAGACCTGGGTCTGGTTTTCACCCAGCCAGTACAGGTAATCCCAGGTAAAAATCCCCGAGCTGTGCTGGTCGGAAAAAATCGGTTTGATGGCGTAATTGCCGACTGGCTCTATGCCAACGATGCCGACCTCACGCTTGCCGGTCTGCAAGGTCTCTTGTCCAGGACCGTGGCCGCGCACTTCGGCGGACGGAGAATACACGCGTAACAACTCAAAAGGCAAAGAGAATTCCTTGCCATCATCAAAACTGATTTCAAGCACACGCGACAGTGTGCGTGCGTTCAAGGCGGTCGGTTGCGGGTTGCCCTTGCTCATGGCTGAAAACTGGTAATAATGGTTTGTCGTAATAGCGGCAGCAGGCTACGGCGTGCAGCCAGACCTGCTTCATCTGGTCCCTCTGCGCGCGCTGTCGCCCAGACTGGATTGGGGAAGTGCGCATCATCGGCATAGCGTGGAATAATATGCCAGTGCAGATGCGGCACCATATTCCCCAAACTGGCCAGATTCATTTTATGCGGTTGCATGATCTGTCTGACCGCAGCCTCGACTTGCCAGACTGCCTGCATGAAAACATTGCGGTCCGATGCATCAAGGTCAGTCATCTCCCTGACATGGGTATTCCAGATGACACGACAAAACCCAGGGTAACTGGCATCATCAACGAGTATCACCCTGAATTGCGCCGTCCGGACGATCACGTCGCCCAGACTCGCGTCACATAATTCACAATTCGCAGCTTGCACACCCATTACACCAGCACCCTTTCTATACCACCGTTATTGGCACGCTCCACATAGTCGGGCAGCCAGTTTTCACCGAGCACATGCTTGGCCATCTCGACGACAATATAGTCTGCCGTCGTGCCACTGTCTTCGTTGTAACGCGTCAGTCCCTGCATGCAGGCCGGGCACGAAGTCAGTATCTTGACGTCTCCGTTGAAGCCATCAGCACGCAGCTTGTCTGCACCCTTCAACATTTCCTGCTCTTTGCGGAAGCGTATCTGTGTAGAAATATCCGGGCGCGACACTGCCAGCGTACCTGCCTCACCACAACAGCGATCATTCTTTTCTATCTTGACATTGTCCACCGTGGTGATGAGGGCATTCACCGTTTTCAGCGGGTCCTGCAATTTCATCGGTGTATGGCAAGGGTCGTGATACATATAACGGGTGCCGTTGACGCCTTCGAGCTTCATGCCTTTTTCCAGCAGGAATTCATGGATATCGATGATGCGACAGCCAGGGAATATCTTGTCGAATTCATAGGTAGCCAACTGGTCGTAACAGGTGCCGCAAGACACAACAACAGTTTTGATGTCGAGATAATTGAGTGTATTCGCCATGCGATGGAACAGCACACGATTATCAGTGATCATCTTTTCGGCCTTGTCATACTGCCCGGCGCTGCGTTGCGGATAACCGCAGCACAGATAACCTGGCGGTAAAACGGTTTGCACACCAACGTTCCACAACATGGCCTGGGTTGCCAGACCGACCTGCGAAAACAGGCGTTCGGAACCACAGCCGGGGAAGTAAAACACGGCTTCGGTATCAGCAGTGGTGGTCTGCGGATTACGGATGATGGGGATGATCTTGTCATCTTCAATATCAAGCAAGGCGCGTGCAGTTTTCTTGGGCAGGTTACCCGGCATCTTTTTATTGATGAAGTGGATGATCTGCTCTTTCATCGCAGGTTTGCCCAGCGATGCCGGCGGCGCCTTGGTCTGCTTTTTGGCCAGTTGCTTGAGCACCGTATTACCGAGGCGCTGTGCCGCCACACCCCAGCCGAATATGACCTCACGTGCCGCCTTGATGGTGGCCGGATCTTTGGCATTCAAGAAAAACATGGCCGATGCCGTGCCGGGGTTGAAGGATTTTTTATCCATCTTGCGCAAGAGATTGCGCATGTTCATCGAGACATCACCAAAGTCGATATCAACCGGACAGGGGTTCACGCATTTGTGGCAGACCGTGCAGTGATCGGCCACGTCCTCAAATTCTTCCCAATGCTTGATGGAGATGCCACGACGGGTCTGTTCTTCATACAAAAAGGCTTCCACCAGCAGCGAAGTTGCCAAAATTTTGTTACGCGGCGAATACAGCAGGTTGGCACGCGGCACATGGGTGGCGCAGACAGGTTTACACTTGCCACAGCGCAGACAATCCTTGACGCTGTTGGCGATTGCTCCAATATCGCTTTGTTGCATGATCAGCGACTCATGCCCCATCAGGCCAAACGAAGGCGTGTAGGCGTTGCGCAAGTCGGCAGCAAAGTCAGGCAGATTTAGCAGTTTTCCCTTGTTGAAGCGACCTTCAGGATCAATGCGTAATTTGTAGGAGCGGAAATCCTTGATCTCGTCTTCGGTCAAGAATTCCAGCTTGGTGATACCTATGCCATGCTCGCCCGAGATGACGCCATTGAGCGAACGGGCCAGCACCATGATGCGGGCAACGGCATGATGTGCCACCTGCAGCATTTCATAGTCGTCAGAGTTGACCGGCAAGTTGGTATGTACATTGCCGTCACCGGCATGCATATGCAAGGCAACGAACACACGGCTGCGCAAGACTTTTTTATGCACGGCCACACATTCATCAAGTATCAGCTTGAAGGCTGAACCGTTGAAAATCTGGCGCAATTGCGCACGAATTTCTGTCTTCCATGAAATCCGCACTGTCCTGTCCTGGACGATGGAAAACACGGTCGCATCGGGCTGGGTTTTCAGTCTTTCTTCAAAGACAAATTCCAGCTTGTCCAGGCCCAGTTGCAGTAATTCTGCCTTGGCTTCTGCCAGGGGTTTATCCAGATGATTGAGCAGATAAGTCCAGCGTGCCTCTGCTGCCTGCAACAAGGCATCGGCCTGGTTGACACGGTCTTCCAGCAATTCTGCAGCAGGGATATCGTCACCGGCGGCATCTTCACTCTTGCCCAGCGGCAGGTTCTTTTGTGCAAAGAAATTCTTCAGCGCAGCCAACAGGGCCAACTTGTTCTGTATCGACAGTTCGATATTGATGCGCTCTATGCCATCGGTGTATTCACCCATGCGGTTGAGCGGTATCACCACGTCTTCATTGATTTTGAAGGCATTGGTATGCTTGGAAATCGCCGCTGTCTTGGCACGGTCCAGCCAGAATTTCTTGCGCGCCTCAGGGCTGACAGCAACAAAACCTTCGCCGACACGGGTATTGGCTATGCGTATGACTTCGGACGCGGCCTGGGCCACGGCGTTCTCGTCATCGCCAACGATGTCACCGAATAAGGCCATCTTGGGCAAGACACCGCGCTTGGATTTGGTGGTGTAACCTACGGCACGCAGATAACGCTCGTCCAGATGTTCCAGACCGGCCAGGATGGCGCCGCCTTTTCTGGTTTCACCGTCGAGATAATCCTTGATCTCGACAATGCTCGGTATCGCATCGCGCGCCTGGCCAAAAAATTCCAGGCAGACGGTGCGCGCAAACTTGGGCATCTTGTGCAGGATCCAGCGCGCCGACGTAATCAGACCATCGCAGCCCTCTTTTTGCACGCCCGGCAAACCCGCGAGGAACTTGTCCGTCACATCCTTGCCCAGGCCCTCTTTACGGAAGACACGGCCCTTGATATCAAGCTGCTCGGTCTTGAACGGCTGTTTCTCGCCGGGGTGGGTCCATTCAAGCTTGAATTTAGCCACTTCCACATCATGGATCTTGCCGAGATTATGCTCAAGGCGTGTGACTTCGAGCCAGTCACCATTGGGGTCCACCATCTTCCACGAAGCGAGATTGTCTAGCGCAGTGCCCCACAAAACCGCCTTCTTGCCTCCAGCATTCATGGCGACATTGCCGCCTACGCAGGAAGCTTCGGCAGAAGTCGGGTCAACCGCAAAGACAAAACCAGCCTTTTCTGCCGCATCCGACACGCGCTTGGTGACGACACCAGCACCGGAATAGATGACAGCATAATCGCGGTCCACACCAGGCAGGCGCGTCATTTCAACTTCGCCCAACTGCTCCAGTTTTTCTGTATTGATGACAGCCGACAAAGGCGTCAGCGGAATAGCGCCACCTGTATAACCAGTGCCGCCGCCACGCGGGATAATCGTCAGACCCAGCTCTATACAGCTTTTGACGAGGCCCGCCATTTCATCTTCAGTGTCCGGCGTCAGTACGACAAACGGGTACTCAACACGCCAGTCAGTCGCATCAGTCACATGCGAGACGCGGCTCAGGCCATCGAACTTGATATTGTCTTTGGCGGTGTAACGTGCCAGCAGCCTGTTGGCTTTTTTGCGCAAGTCATAGGTATCGCGGAATTCCTTGGAGAAAGCGGCCACGGCCTTGCGGGCGGCCTGCACCAGTATCTCTACGCTATTGCTGCGCTCGGCATCGTCATTGACGGTACTGAGTCGGCGTTTCTCGACTTCTGCCAGCCTGTGGTTCAGGGCGTCAATCAAATCCTGGCGACGACGCGGGTTATCAAGCATGTCATCCTGCAGATAAGGATTGCGACGCACTACCCAGATATCCCCCAGCACTTCATACAGCATGCGCGCGGATCGCCCGGTCTGGCGCTTGCCGCGCAATTGATCGAGCAGTTGCCAGGCGTCTTCGCCCAGCAAACGAATCACGATCTCACGGTCAGAGAACGAAGTGTAGTTATAGGGAATTTCCCGCACGCGGGTCGGGGTAGCGCCTTGGGGTGCATCTGCGAGCAAGGCCTGTATCTGGGCTGGAGCATTCATCAGTGACGTGGTTGGACGGATATATAAAAGTCCATTCTAACTTATTGCGATGCACCACGCGCCAACAGCCTTGAAGTTTATACGGTAATGAATGGTGATTCTGGCAATTTCCCGAATGGAATTCGGCATAAAGCCACAAAAATGCTAAAAATCTGGCTAAATTGCAAAATCATTACAATTAGAATTGCACAAAAGTCTGGCGGGCAAATTTGATTTACATCGATTGTCGTATTTTACACCTTTGCGCAGATAGATAGGCAGTAATCCACAGGCAAAAGAGAATGCGTGCAGAACTGGCGTCACCTTTTTTTACGGCTTTTCGTCTTTGCCTCAGCGGTAAAATCTCTGGGCTATAAATCCACAGTCGGCCAGTCAAGCTTCAACCGTCCTAAGCTGATCGCCGGATGCCCATGAGGTAACAAGTAATAACAGACGAACCCAGGAACATAATCAAGCTTGTACCAATTACATGCCAGCAACTGCCCTAATGATGCCATGTATTTGATGGCTCGTTTGCAGCTCCGCGATAATTCAAAGCATGGGAGCAATATGCCAAGCCTGACACGAAATCCCGTGCAATAGACAAATCTTGGTTTTTTGCACATGAAATAATTTGTTACAATGCCGGCACTACTTACGATTGAAAGAACAAATCGTCGCCATGCTCAATCCAAGCAATCATTGATTACCAATAATATGAAATTAACACACGCAACAACTCTCTCTTTGACTCTTCTTTTATCTGCCTGTGGTGGTGGCAGCGGTGGCAACGGCCCTGTAAACAATACTGCCGTAGTTAACACTGGGACCAGTACCGGAACTAATACAAGTAGCGGAACAAATACGAGCACGGGTAATAACACAGGTACTGGTACCAATACGGGTATTAACACTGGCACGGTGACAGCCTATGGCTGCACAAACAAGTTTGGAACAACCTGGACAGAAATTGATGCAGCAAAGAACGTACCTTATTTCAGTATCGTTGTGTATGGCAATGGCTTGTTTTTAGGTATGGGTTATGGAGATACCCTGGCAAGCACAGATGGTGAAAATTGGAGCAAGGTAAGCAATTCCTCCACCAACAGTCCGAATATCGCCTATGGTGGTGGGAAGTTTGTCAAAATTGGCAATGCGGGACTCAATTTCACCAATTTGATGGCCTCCATCACCAGCGATGGCGTGAAATGGGAAGATGTTTTGATCTCGGATGGCAACAACAAGTCTGCACAGGCAGTACCAGTTATTAAACCTGTAGATATTACTTACGGTAATGGCAGGTTCGTTGTACTTGGCGAAAACGGCAATATCATCTGGAGTGCAGATGGCAGGAACTGGAATTTAGCAACCAGTCTGGCTAACACCAAAGTAATAGGATCAGTATGGGTCGCCTTTGCCAATGGCAAATTCTTTACTTACGGCGGAAGTAAAAATCAGCTCAGTGTCAGCAGCGACGGCAGTACCTGGCAGACACAAGGAATCACCAGTGATGAAGGGTTTCCTGCCGATACCATCACCGGAATGCAATATGTCAACGGCAAGTATGTAGCGATAGACGCCAAAGGTGTGATTGCTTACAGCACTGATAGCATTAGCTGGAAAATCGGATACAGGGGCCGAGGCAGTACCCCTGTGCATGGCAACCAGATGGTCGCAGGTGGCGGGCAAGTCATGGCCGTTGATTATGCAAGCAGTTTTGTAGCCGATGACCACGCTGTCGTCTACAGTTGCGATGGTGTGCATTGGGACAAAACCGCAGCACCGCATGCCAACGTCAACTACATGATTGCCATTGGAGACAATGTAGCGGTACGCTCTTCAGGCAAGATGGCATTTTCCAGGCGCTGATCAGAACAGACTGAGAGAAAATAAGAGACTGACTAAAATTACTCTGGATTTCCGCAATTAGGAAAACGGCTTGTTATCAAGGATATCTGCGGAAAGCTGTAGGCAAGCTTCCGCAGTTTCAATACAGTTATCCCAGCAAAGCAGGCGCTGTCTTGCCGTACTTCAGCGTAGTCTCAACAGGCAACCAGTTACCTGTCGATTCCTGGCGACCTTGCAGCAAGAAGCGTGGGTGCGCTTCTTTGGCGGCATCAGCAGCGGCTTTGGACAATTCACCGATCTTGCCTTTTTTGAGGCGGTTCACGACCAGGCCAATTTCGGTTTCGGTGAAATCGCGCAGCATGTCGTAGTCACCGTCGCTGTCGCCAGCAACAAATACCGGGCCGTAGCCTTTTTTGGCGACCAGTTCACGCTTGATCACAACAGTCTTGCCTGGGCCCCAGTTCAGTGGCCAGTCTTTGCGGTAGGCGTTTTTATACACGTCGCCATTTTGCTCCAGGCGCAGGCCCAGGACGTTTTCACGTTGTACGTGGTAACCATATTTTGGATTGGTCGCGAATACGGCAACCACATCTTCCAGCGAAGCGGTGCTGACATACACGTCAAAACCGTTTTGACGGAAAGTGTTCATCAGTGTCGCCACTTCTGTACACAGGCGTATGCCGTGGAAGTGGGAAGTCGTGATGACGCCAGCCACACCTGGCAGAGATGCCGGGCTGGTGTATTTGGTCTTGGTCAGGCTCATGCCGAGGTTGGCGTCATTTGATGCTTCTGCCAGGGCGCTGACTTCAGCCACGGTCATGTTGGCAAAGAAGTAGATCACCCATGGGTAGCCCACGTTCACGCCATGCGTGTCATTGACAGCTTCATACAGGAAGTAGAGCTTGGCGCGGAAGTCCTGGAACTGTGCGGTTTCAACAATTTCTTCCAGGCTGCGGCTGCCTGCCATGCCCTTGTAGTTGGCGTGCAGGTAAGCGTAATCGCTGTCGAGGTCAGTACAGATGCTTTCGAGGTCCACTACCTTGCCGGCTGCATTTTTGTAGTCAGCGGTGAAATTACCTGTTGGTACATTCTGGCGGATGATGGCGGAGAATTCTGTCGGGCTCAGTTTGAAAGCCAGGTGGTTGATCTGGTACATCAACAGCGCTTCTTCACAATCATTCATGATGCTGGTGTTGTCCCAGTCAAACACGGCATAAGGCTTGCGCTTGGCAGAATAGGTCTTGCTGGTGTTGCCATGCTTGGCGATCAGTGCAGCCACCAGTTCACGGTTGCGTGGCGACCATTTAGCCGCATCGAGGAATACTGCGGGCGCTGCCGCGGCTGGTTTAGCCAGTGCAGGCGCAGCCAGACTTACACCTGCGGCAGTGGCAACCAGACCTTGCAAAAAGCCACGGCGCGGCTGTTGACGGGTTTGTTTAGTATCTTGCATTTTTATTTCCTTGTTGAGCGCGTGACATGCCATGTGCCCGGGCATGCATCTTTATTAAAAACCTGATTAAGCGTACAGAGCTTGCATGCGTCATCGTGTGGATACCGCTTTGCTGACTACTTTCCGACAAGCATTATAGTCAAACATTGTGACATCCCTATAAATACACGCACAAATTTTAAGTAAATTTGTATATACATTAATGTCGAAGCGATGGCTGCTCCTCCCGTTCTACTACATCCGTGCAGAATACAAATGACATAAATGCACTTCGGAAGGGGCAAACAGGCGTATGGGTAAATCACTCATGCCTATGCCCTGGCTGGTCAGCAATTGACGTCCATGCGGCAAGGCAAACAAGCCCCTGGCATAACAGCGCTCACCCGAGCCCGGGGGCAAGACCAGCGGTTTGCCATTGGGTGTGGCAATTTGCCCGCCGTGGGTATGGCCGCAAAAGGCCACCTGGAAATCATGCCCGGCGACATGCCTGAGGCCCAGCGGCGAATGCATGAGCAGCAGACGCACCTCGCCTGCACCGGCAAATGTCTGGTCAGCGTCCGGCATGCCAACACCGGGTTCATCAAGGCCGCAAACCGAAATCATTTCAAAAGGTGCAGGCAAGAGCATGTTTTGATTGACCAGCACCTGCACGCCAGCTTCTTGCAAACAATCGACAATATGTACATCATCAAGCCATAAGTCGTGGTTGCCCATGACGGCAAACTTGGGAGTGGCAGAGTCAAGCATAGCCAGGGGGTTTAGCAGATGCCGCATATGCCTGGCATGCAGCGAGACGAAATCACCGCCAAACAGGATCACATCTGGTGCAAAAGCAGCAATGGCAGCAAACGCCTGTTCCAGCAAACGCACATCCGTCAGCGGGCCTGCATGCAGGTCAGAAATAAAGGCCAGCTTGCAGTGAAAGCCTATTGGCAGGGGCAGGTAAAAATCACGCCTGTCTATATGCAAGCCACCTTGCAGTTTCAACGCATAGGCTATGCGTGCTGCCCAGTTTTCCTGATAGAAAGCGGCCTCCAGCCCCTCACCTGCGCGCCGCCACCAGCCATAATATTTACCCCTGCCCATGCCGGATCAAAAGATGAAGTTGGCGATTTTGGTCCAGTAACCTTCTGGTACTTTCAGCAACAGCCAGGTGATGACGATGTAACGCAGGCATTTGCCTACTGCCATGTAAAACACACTGGGCCAGAAAGGCATGCGCAACCAGCCCGCGAGTGTACAAATGGGGTCGCCTATGCCGGGCAGCCAGGCCAGCAACATGGTCTTGGGTCCAAAATGCTGCAGCCAGCGGTACCAGTAACTCTCACGCTCACGGTCAAAAGCCTGTTTGGCAGCATAACCCATACCGTAATCGACTATGCCACCGAGGGTATTACCTATGGTGGCGACGATGATCACTTGCCAAAAAATCGCCGGGTTAGCCTTGATGACGGCAAAAACCGCTGGCTCAGAGCCCAAAGGCAGCAAGGTGGCTGAAATAAAACTGACCAGAAATACCGAACTCAAACCGATTTCAGGCACTGCCAGAGCGTTTAATAACCAATGGACTGCGGTTTCTATCATCGTGGTTTGATATGCCTGTAAAAGGCATACATTATAATGGCGCCTGCGATTTCAAATCAGCAAGTAAGTATTTAGACCTGAATTAGCTTGAATTAGCTTTGAATCAGACCTGAATAAGCCATTTTTAACCAACAATAAGACATCCATGAGCACCGATTATCTGAAGAAGATCCTGACAGCGCGCGTCTATGACGTCGCCTTTGAAACCCCGCTGGAATTTGCCACCAGCCTGTCGGCTCGCATGGATAACCGAATTTATTTTAAACGCGAAGACATGCAAAGCGTGTTCAGCTTCAAGCTGCGCGGTGCTTATAACAAGATTGCCCACCTGACGCCTGCGCAACTCAAGCGTGGCGTTATCTGCGCCTCTGCTGGTAACCATGCCCAGGGTGTGGCGCTGAGTGCGAGTAAAAAAGGCTGTAAGGCCGTGATCGTCATGCCAACGACCACACCGCCTGTCAAGATCGATGCCGTGCGTACCCATGGTGGTGATCTGGTTGAAATTGTGCTGTTTGGTGATTCTTATACCGATGCTTATGGCCACGCCCTGGAACTGGAAAAGAAACGCAAGCTGACCTTCGTCCACCCATTTGATGACCCGGACGTGATTGCCGGCCAGGGTACAGTGGGCATGGAGATTTTGCGCCAGCATGCCGAGCCTATCCATGCGATTTTCGTGGCTATTGGCGGCGGCGGCCTGATCTCTGGCGTGGCTGCTTACGTCAAGGCAGTGCGCCCTGATATCAAAATTATCGGCGTACAAACCACAGATTCCGATGCCATGGCGCGCAGCCTCAAGGCTGGCAAGCGCGTGACCTTGAATGATGTGGGTCTGTTTTCTGACGGCACAGCCGTCAAACTGGTCGGTGAGGAAACTTTCCGCCTGGCGAAACTATATGTCGATGAAGTGATTACGGTTGATACCGACGCCGTCTGTGCCGCGATCAAGGATGTGTTCCAGGACACCCGCAGCATACTGGAACCCGCCGGTGCCTTGGCTGTAGCGGGTTGCAAGGCCTACATAGAACGCGCCAAGGCAGAGAAAAAACCGCTGAAGAATGAAACACTGGTCACCATCGCCTGCGGTGCCAACATGAATTTTGACCGCCTGCGCTTTGTCGCCGAGCGTGCCGAGGTCGGTGAAGCGCGTGAAGCCGTGTTTGCCGTCACCATACCAGAAGAACGTGGCAGCTTCCGCCGTTTCTGCGAACTGGTGGGTGCGCGCAACGTCACAGAATTTAATTACCGCATCAGTGATGAAAAGACTGCCCATATTTTTGTGGGCATACAAGTACACGACAAGCTGGAATCTGGCAAAATTGCCAAGAATTTTGAAAAGCATGGCTTCCCCACCCTGGACCTGACCCATGATGAACTGGCCAAGCTGCATATACGCCACCTGGTCGGTGGCAAGAGCAGCCTGGCCAGGGATGAATTGCTGTACCGCTTTGAATTCCCTGAGCGTCCGGGTGCGTTGGGACGTTTCCTGAATAGCATGGCACCAAACTGGAACATCAGTTTGTTCCATTATCGTAACCACGGCGCTGATTACGGCAGAACTTTAGTCGGTTTACAGGTTCCAAAGAAAGAGATGAAGGCTTTCCGTGAATTTTTGGCGACCCTGGGTTACCGCTATTGGGATGAAAGCAAGAATCCCGTTTATCAATTATTTTTGGGCTAATGTAGTCCACGCAAGAAAAAATGACCGCATCTTCTACACCAAATTCGCCAGAGCAATCCTTGCTGGGCAAACCCGCGACCTACAAGGCCGAGTATGACGCCAGCCTGCTCTTCCCTATCCCTCGTTCCGGTAAAAGGGAAGAGATAGGCCTGACCGACAGCCTGCCGTTTTTTGGTGTCGATATCTGGAATGCCTATGAAGTCTCATGGCTGAACCTGCGTGGCAAGCCGCAGGTAGCCATTGCTGCCGTGACCGTACCGGCAGACTCACCCAACATCATAGAATCGAAGTCCTTCAAGCTCTATCTGAATTCTTTCAACCAGACCCGCCTGGCAGGCACCGATGCACTGGTCAGCCTGTTGCAAGCCGACCTGTCCGCCGGTTTTGGCGCGGCAGTCCAGGTAAAACTGACAACACCAGATCATTTCGACAAACTGGCCATGCATGAATTGCCAGGCCAGTTGCTCGACAGGCTTGATATTGAAGTTGAATCCTATAGCCCCAATCCGGATTTGCTGGGTGCCAACTTTGACGAGGCGCCGGTGGAAGAAACCCTGGTTTCGCATCTGCTCAAATCCAACTGCCTGGTAACCGGCCAGCCAGACTGGGGCAGCGTACAGATTCATTATGTAGGACCACAAATAGACCAGGAAAAACTGCTCAAATACCTGATCGGTTTTCGCGATCACAATGAATTCCACGAGCAATGTGTGGAACGCATTTTTGTCGACATCATGCGCCACTGCAAACCGCAGAAATTATCCGTCTATGCCCGCTACACCCGCAGGGGTGGGCTCGACATCAATCCATGGCGCAGCAATTTCAGTTCGGGCCAGGGTCCGGACAATCGCCGCAATGCCCGTCAGTAAGCCTGACGGCATGCCTCATTTCCAACTATTCTTTTTTACTTATTTATGTTGAAGTTGACCACTATTTCCCTGCGCGCCATCCTGTGCGCCTCCAGCCTGATGGTTTGCATGTCATCGCAGGCTCAGTCCCAAGCCAATAACCCGTCCAGCAACCAGGCCAATAACCAGGCCACCAGCCAGGAAGAAATGGGCTGGTGGGACAGCGCCAAGGCCAAGACCAATAAAATCCTTGATGAAGGCGACCTTTCCATCATGATCGCCGGCCACACCCACCATGGACGCGGCACTTATACCAGAGAAAGAATTGCAGAATTGAATGAACATACCTGGGGCATGGGATTTAGCAAAGCCATACGCACCAAGGAAGACAATGAAGAATCCCTGTTTGCGATGGTGATCTCCGATTCGCATTACAAACCCCAGCCCATGGCCGGTTATGCCTACCAATGGATGAAACCTCTGGGTGACAAGGTTGAGGTCGGCGGTGGCCTGACTGCTCTTTTGATCAGCCGTACCGATTATTTCAGCGGCATCCCCTTTCCTGCCATCCTGCCGGTGGCGTCCATAGGCACACGCAGCAGCAAGCTGATGGCAACCTATGTGCCGCGTTTTTCCAGGAACAAGGGTAATGGTGACGTATTGTTCCTGTTCGCCCGTTTTGAATTGAAATAAAGCGTCATAGCGCCCGGCCAAGTCGGCCGGGCGTGTCGGTCATTGCCATCTGGAAAACAGTCCCCCGGCTTGCATGAAAAAATTTCAAGCCAAATTATTAACTTCCCCAACATCCATCCTCCCGGCATACGATATATTTTCGATATGCTAACTATTTACCATCATTGTCCTAAAAAGATGCTTGATGTAAAGTAGACCCACTTATTTGTTTTATAGATTGTCGTCGTGATCATTCCGGTACCGTTTTCAACTAACAGCACGCGCGAGCATGTGACCAGTCATGACTGGCATATGGCCTTGCTGGAACATAATCCGGATGCCATGTATGTCCTGATTGACGACAGCCTGGTCTACGCCAATCCGGCCGGTACAGAGTTGCTGCGCGCTGCAGACCAGCAACAGTTGATAGGTCTCAAACCTGAAGCCTTTTTGCACGGGCGCTATCATGAAGGAGCGCGCACCATCCTGCAAAAATTGCGGCAGGAGGGTGCACAAAGCAAGCATGTCTGCCAGTGCATACGTCTCGACGGGCAATTGCTCGATATAGAAGTCCGGGGTACGCAGTTCAGTTTCCGTGAACAAACTGCCATCCTGCTGACTGTACGCGAAGTCAGTCCTTCTGTCAGCTCCCACTCCACCGTCACCGCCCTCCCCCTGTCTGACCAGGTCCGTTACAAATCCAGCCGCGTTCATGAAGCCCTGCATCACGAGAAAGAAATTCTCGAGATGATTGCGCTCGACAAACCCCTGGCCGATATTCTGGAAGACGTCTGTGACCGTATGGAAAGGTTGCTCGACAATGGCGCCTTTTGCGCCATTACCCTGTTTGACGCCAGTACCGGGCAATTATCGTTTGGCGCCGGCCCTTCATTGCCAGATGGTTTTTGCGCCCTGCTCAGCAACCTGCCGGTTGATACCAGCTCAGGCTCGGCATCAGCAGCGATTTACTACCAGCGCACCACCATCGTGCAGGATATTGCCGTCAGTCCCTTGTGGCAGAACTTGCGCGAACCAGCCCTGCGCTATGGCTTGCGTTCGTGCTGGTCTTTGCCTATCACGACGGCCTTCAACAGCCTGCTGGGCACTATCGATGTCTACCACCAGATGGTGCATAGCCCGAATGAAGATGAACAGGCAATGATGATGGATGCCTGCGACCTGATCGGGCTGGCGATAGACAAAAAGAACATGGAGCAAAGCCTGGAAGAAAGCGAAGAACGCTATCGCTCCGTGGTCACCAATCTTAGTGAAGGGATCATGGTCATCAGCCCTACCGGCCAGATCCTGACCTGCAATCCCAGCGCCCAGCGCATCCTGAAGATAGAAGACATCACGACAGTCGGCCGCCGCCATCGCTATTTCAAGAGCCTGCTCGGCGATGAGGGGCAGGCCATACGCATGGGTGAAGACCCGGCCTCACTGGTGTTCCGCAGCAAGACAGCCATCCTCAACCTGTCCATGGGTGTGGAATTGCGCGATGGCTCCCTCGTCTGGTTGCTGGTCAATGTGCTGCCCATCAACAAAAAAAGCAGCGCCAGTGTTTCTGCCGTACTGATCTCATTTACCGATACGACCGAAGTACGCGAAACACAAAGGCAACTCCACTTCATGGCCTCGTATGATGCACTGACCGGCTTGCCCAATCGCCATCAACTGAATCAGCGCCTGGCCAAGGCCCTGTCGAGTGCAAAACGTACGCAACACCGGCTGGCCCTGCTCTTCCTCGACCTTGACAGGTTCAAGAACGTCAATGATACGGCTGGTCATGCCGCTGGCGATACCTTGCTGCGCGACGTGTCTTCACGCCTGAGCTCCTGCATACGCACAACCGACATGCTGGCCCGTCTTGGCGGCGATGAATTCGTCATCGTCGCTGAAGCCTTTGAAGATGCCTCGCACCTGCGTGACCTGGCAGAACGTGTGCTGGCGCGCATGCGTGACCCCTTTGTCATTGACGGCAATGAATACCATCTGGGTACGTCGATAGGCATCAGTGTTTACCCGCATGATGGCGAAGATGGCCCAACCCTGATGCGCTGTGCCGATTCAGCCATGTACCACGCCAAAGAGTCTGGCCGCAACAACTACCAGTTCTTCACGACAGAACTCAATGTACGCGCCCAGCACCGCTATGCACTGGAAACCAATCTGCGTCGCGCGCTGACGGATAATGAATTCCTGATGTACTACCAGCCAAAAATCTGCCTGAGCACTTCACGTGTGGTCGGTGCAGAAGCCCTGATACGCTGGCAAATGCCTGACGTTGGTCTGGTGCCACCGAATGAATTCATCCCCATTTCCGAAGAAATTGGCCTGATATTGCCGCTGGGCCGCTGGGTCTTGCGTGAAGTCTGCAAGCAAACCCAGCTATGGCGTCAAAAATACATACCCGACCTGGTGGTCAGCGTCAACATCTCACCCAAGCAATTCCAGGACCCAGGTCTGCCCAAATACATACAGCAGGTATTACAGGAAACCGGTGTGCCGCCCTCGGCTTTGCAGCTGGAAATTACCGAAGGCCTCTTGATGGGTGACATCGATTTGCTGCTGCCAGTGTTCAATGCAATCAAGCAGCTGGGTGTCAGTATTTCCCTTGATGATTTTGGAACCGGCTTCTCATCTTTATCGTATTTGCAACGTTTCCCTATCGATAATTTGAAGATAGATCGCTCCTTCATTCGTGAAGTGCCGGAAAACCAGGATTCTGTTGTACTGACGCATGCCATTATTGCCATGGCCAATGCCCTGGGTATGAGCGTCACAGCAGAAGGTGTAGAAAAAGCAGATCAGATGTTCTTCCTGGCGGACTCGGGTTGTCAGGAAATGCAGGGTTTTTACTTCAGTCGCCCCTTGCCTGTAGAGAAATTTGAAATCTTACTAAGAGACAACGTTCGGTAAAACTGTTCCAGAAGTTTGCGCATACGGCCCAAAAGAAGCCTATAATTTGTCAAAACCTAATTTTGTGCGTCGCACCATTCGCTGTAAATCGACCTTGCACCATGACGAATATTGCAAAAATCCTGCCTCTCAACAACGTACTTCTGGACCTGGAAGTTTCCAGCAAAAAAAGAGCATTTGAACAGGCCGGGCTGTTATTCGAAAATAATTGCAGCATTGCTCGCTCGGTTGTCTCTGATAATCTTTTCGCCCGTGAGCGTCTGGGTTCTACCGGCCTCGGGCATGGCGTCGCCATTCCGCATGGTCGCATCAAGGGCCTGAAGGTGCCGATTGCTGCCCTGGTCAGGTTAAAGGAAGCGATTCCCTTTGAATCCCCTGACAGCCAGCCAGTCAGCCTGCTGATTTTTTTGCTGATGCCTGATAATGTCACCCAGCAGCATCTGGAAATCCTGTCCGAAGTCGCAGAAATGCTATCGAACGAGAGTTTTCGCGATACCCTGAATACGGAAACCAGCGCCGCCTCGATTTATGAAAAAATCATGGCCTGGCGTCCGAACCTGCCAGGCACACCGTGAACAAGCCTGCTATCACAGCAATAAGCACAGAAGGTCATCGTCACCATTTGACATGGCAGGCATGCTTGTCCTCTGCCTGCACTAAGATTTAATTCATCATAACAACCCTATATCGTCAGATTCAGCCTATATAGCCATGCCATCATTGACAGAACTCACGGTACAGAAAATCTACGACGATAACCGCGACACCATGCAACTGGGCTGGTTTGCCGGTTTTGCCGGGGCCGACAAGCAGATCACTGGCGACGCCGCATCCTCTGCCGACCAGGTCGGCCATTTGAACCTGATCCATCCTGGCCGCATCCAGGTATTGGGCCATCAGGAACTGTCGTATTACAACCGCCTGTCCAATGCCTCGCGCAATAACCTCATGCGCGAACTGGTCGCCGGCGCACCGCCGGCATTGATCGTGGCACAGGGGCTGGAATCACCACCGGCTTTTTTGACGACCTGCGACGACAATAATATCCCGCTGTTCTCCACACCTTATCCGTCTGCCCAGGTCATCGATTACCTGCGCGTGTATCTGTCAAAAAAACTTGCACAGAAAATCACCATGCATGGCGTGTTCATGGACGTACTCGGCGTGGGCGTATTGATTACCGGCGAGTCTGGCCTGGGCAAAAGTGAACTCGGTCTGGAATTGATTTCGCGCAGCCACGGCCTGGTGGCTGACGATGCGGTCGAGTTCTCGCGCATTGCCCCCAACATGATAGAAGGCCGCTGCCACGAGCTATTGCAAAACTTGCTCGAAGTACGCGGCCTGGGCCTGCTCGATATCAAAACCATTTTCGGTGAAACTGCCGTGCGCCGCAAAATGCGCCTGAAGCTCATCGTACACCTGGTCAAACGCAGCACCCTGGAAGAAAATTACGAGCGACTGCCCATCGATTCGCAGACAGAAGAAGTGCTCGGCCTGCCCATCAGAAAAGTCGTCATCCCCGTTGCTGCCGGCCGCAATATCGCGGTATTGCTTGAAGCTGCGGTGCGCAATACCATCCTGCAACTGCGCGGTATCAATACGCTGGAAGACTTCATGGAGCGCCAGCGCCGCGCCATGGAAAGCGGTGACTGAAATGCAAATCCTGCTTATTTCCGGCATCTCCGGCTCGGGCAAATCGGTCGCACTGAATGTGGTGGAAGACGCCGGTTTCTATTGCGTCGATAACCTGCCGCCCAGCCTGCTGGCTGAGCTGATCACTACCCTGACCAGGGAAGGCATCCCCTCGGCCGCCATCGCCATCGACACCCGCAGCGCCCATCAGCTGAACAACCTGCCGGACGCCATACTCAAACTACGCACCGAAGGCCATGATGTCAAAGTCCTGTTCCTGACTGCCAGTACCGAGTCACTGGTTGCGCGCTTTTCTGAAACCCGGCGCAGCCACCCACTGTCGCACCGCCTGGGCCTGGACAAAGAACCCGGGGACAGACTCAGCCTGACTGAATGCATACAGGAAGAGCGAGAAATACTCTCGGACATTCAACTCATCGCCCAGGTCATCGACACCAGCGACCTCTCCGCCAACAAACTGCGCGCCTGGGTCAAGGACGTCATAGAAATCGGCCATACCCCGCTGACGCTGATGTTTGAATCCTTCGCTTTCAAGATCGGTGTCCCGCTGGATGCCGACTTTGTTTTCGACGTGCGCATGCTGCCCAACCCGCACTATGATCCGTTGTTGCGCCCGCTGACCGGTCGCGATGAGCCTGTCATCGCCTACCTGAAAGAGCAACCCATGGTGCAGGAAATGTTTGACGACATCAGCCAGCTGATCAGCAAATGGCTGCCCGCCTTCAAGCGCGACAACCGCAGCTACCTGACCGTCGCTATCGGCTGCACCGGCGGCCAGCACCGCTCAGTCTACATGGTGGAAAAACTCGCCGCCCTGTTCAAGGAGCAAGAACAGGTCCTGGTCAGGCACAGACGTTTGCCATAGAAATTTATCTGGCAAGCAAATAATTGTGCAACTTCCGGTATGCGGCCCAGTCCAAACTGGCCATGCATCTCATACCTGAAAGAAAATGAAAACCACAACAATCTGGACGGCAACAATACTGGCATCCCTGCTGGGCTTGAGCGCCTGCAGCACAACCCCGACATCAACAACGCCCCGCTATCAACTGAGCAGCGACGCCAGCTGGAGCAAGCTCAACACCGTGCCATACAAGGGCAAGCAGGACGATATTTTCTTTGTACAGCCCGACCTGGGCTGGTACGTCAATGGCGGCGGCAAGATATACAAAACCACGGATGGTGGCAGCAACTGGCAGGAACAATTATCCAAACCCGGCACCTTCTTCCGCACCGTCGGCTTTGTCGATGCGCAGCATGGCTATGCCGGCAATATAGGCACCGACTACTACCCCGGCGTTACCGACACCACACCCTTGTATGAGACCTTTGACGGTGGCGCCAACTGGCAAGTTGCCAAGGGACTGGAAGGCATCAGCATCAAGGGCCTGTGCGCGATTGACGTTCTGCATGACAAATCCGGTGGGGCAACATCAAAAACCATTATCCATGCCGGGGGCCGCGTCGGTGGCCCGGCTGCCCTGCTGCGCTCCGTTGATGGCGGCGCCAGCTGGAAGAACATAGACATGACGCCTTACACAGGCATGATACTCGACGTCAAATTCTTCGATGCCAACACCGGCTTTGTGTTTGGCGCATCCAGCAATGACACCGAAAAATCCCACGCCCGCATTATCATGACAAAAGATGGCGGCCAGACCTGGAAGACTGTCTACGAATCCATCCGCCCGTTTGAAATCACCTGGAAAGCCAGCTTCCCCACCCGCGACACCGGCTATGTCACCATACAAAGCTACAACCCCGACCCGGCCACCAGCCAGCGCTACGTCGCCAAGACCGAAGACGGCGGCCAGACCTGGCGCGAAGTCCCCATGGTCAATGACCTGAAAGTCAGGGAATTCGGCATAGGCTTCATCGACGCCAATACCGGCTGGGTAGGTACCGTCGACGGCGCCTACCAGACCACAGATGGCGGACAAAACTGGAAACACATCCCCATGGGCCGCGCCGTCAACAAGATACGCCTGCTGCCAACAGAAAAAGGTTTTGTCGGTTATGCGATAGGGGTAGATGTGTTCAAGCTGACGCAGGAGAATGCGCGTTTGCAGTGATCAGAAACGACTACCGCGAGGAATATAGTTGGCTGCCGAATGACGTTGAAGTTGTCGTTGTTTTTGACCTTTGCAGTTCCGATGTGTCGCTGCCTTTGATGCAAGGCAGAAAATGGAAAAAGAAGGATCGATGTTTGAGGTGTAGCAGGGATTTCGTGGTGCATGCACCACGCCTGCGTAACGGCATGCGCTTGCAAGCGCATGTTCCTCGGGCAAAGCCGAAGGCGAGTTTTCGAGCCTTCCCATTTTTTGACTTGCAGCAAAGGGACCCCCCTTCAGGGGGATGTTGGCAGGGTTTCGCAAAGCACGCTTTGCGCTGCCAGCATCTAAGCCGCATGCAAGCGGCGCAGTGGAATCGACGCCTTGTTGAAGCAGTGCTTCAACCCTTTTTGGCTTACCTTTTTGGCGAAGCAAAAAGGTAAGTAGCCGCCGGTCTACCACCGGCCGGTGATCGTCAGTCAACAAATGCAGGTTGAGAAAACAGTCCAACGTAAAATCCACATTGCGTCGAACACCCATCCCCATCCCAACCATTCCACTGCGCTGCTTGCAAGCAGCTTAGAGATTGATGGCGCAAAGCATGCTTTGCGAATTCCCATCAATCTCCCCTTGAAGGGGACGGAGCTTTACGGCTACGCTTGAAACCACAGCAAGCAACACCACAATCTAATGCATCACCACCCTGCGCATCTTCTGCGAAATATACGCGAGGCTGACCACACTCATCAGGGCGCAGACGAGGAAAGCGATACCGACGGCCACAGGGCTCAGGGTTTCGCCCTTCAGGACCTGGTTCATCATCTGGTTTTGTGACAGCACCGGTACCCATTGAAACCAGGCTGGTTCACGGCCAGGGAAAATGATGGGGATCAAAGAAACGAAAGGGATGAACATCGTCACCATCTGATTGCGTACCTGCGCTTCTTTATAGCTCTTGCAGTCGAGCGATACGGCAATCTGTATGGCTGCCACACTGGCAGCCAGTGGCAGCAAGACCAGCAGAAAACCCATCGCATCCCTGAAGTTGAACTGGAATTCTGCCTTCAGGGTTTCATTATTTATCAGCCATTGCGAAGGAAAAAAACTGAAGATGGTCAGCACTACCACGCCCATGCCGACCAAAGCCACAGCCCCCCATTTGCCCAGGGTCAGTTGCAGGCCGGTGACGGGGTTCATCATCAGCGGTTCCAGCGAGCCCCGTTCGCGTTCGCCTGCTGTCGTGTCGATGGCGGCATACATGCCGCCCAGCACGATGGCCATCAGGACCATCATGGGTAGCATGGTGGTGATGGTCGCCTTGCGCTCTTCCGGTTTTTTCAAATGCTTTTCCCTGACTTCGATGCGCTGTAATAATTCCAGCGAAACACCGCGCATCATCAGTCCCATGGTGGCGGTTTCTTGTGCGTAGGCTTCAAGCAGGCGACGCAGGGGGCGCACGCCAAATTCAGCCTGGCGGTTGGAGGTATCGTAGGCGATTTCCAGCGTGCCTTTTTCACCGCTGGCGAGTTTGTCGTCAAAGTCGTCGGGGATCAGCAATACAGGTTGATCCAGCTCCTTGCTTTGTGACTTGGCTTCATAATCATCGGGGGCGGTCTTGATCTTGTAACCCTGGCGTTCTATGAAGTTTTGCAGGCCGACTGCATGGCTGATACCGCGCGCCATGATGGAGCGTTTTTCTTCCTGTGACTCCACTTGCGTCAGAACTACGGAAAAAATAAACAGCATCAGCGGCACCCCCAGCAGCGAGCTGATCAGGGCTACCAGCAGGGTGCGGCGGTCGCGCAGGGCGTCGCGGATTTCCTTACGCAATATGGCGAGCGTTGCATTCATGATTTCACCCCATTCAGATTATGTGCCGCAGGCTGTGGATGCAAAAAGGCCAGCTTGACAAAGGCGTCTTCAAAATTATCTTCACCTGACTGCTGCAATAATTCATCAACCGTTCCGTGAGCAACATCACAGCCTTTGGCGACGATCACCACCTGGTCGCACAGGCGTTCAACCTCCTGCATGATGTGGGTAGAGAAAATAATGCACTTGCCGCCGCCTTCGGGCGAGCGCAAGAAGCGCAAAAACTCGCGCAAGGCGCGGGTAGCAACAACGTCCAGGCCATTGGTGGGTTCATCAAGAATGATGTTCTTGGGGTCATGCACCAATGCGCGGGCCAGCGCGGTTTTCATGCGTTCGCCCTGGCTGAAGCCGTCGGTGCGGCGGTCCAGCAGTGCCTGCATGTCCAGCCATTGCGCCAGCTGTTCGGTGCGCTGCGCCGCATGGTCTGCATCCATGCCGTGCAAGAGGCCGTAGTAGTGAATATTTTCCCTGGCAGTCAGGCGCGGATACAGGCCACGCGCATCCGACAAGACCCCCATATGTGACTGGGTTGATGATATACCCGCTTTTACTGTACTGCCATCAACACGGATGTCG
Organism: Undibacterium paludis; assembly: GCF_022568815.1. Taxonomy (GTDB): domain Bacteria; phylum Pseudomonadota; class Gammaproteobacteria; order Burkholderiales; family Burkholderiaceae_D; genus Undibacterium. Next base: position 104,170 of record NZ_JAKZHX010000005.1, read on the forward strand.
CCGCTGTCAGGTTGCAGCAATGCAGCCACCATGCGCAGTGTGGTGGTCTTGCCAGCGCCATTGGCGCCGAGCAGGCCGGTGATGCAGGCATCATTGGCGGTGAAGCTGACGCCATTGACGGCTTTTACCACTTCCTGGGATTTTTTCATCAAACCAAGTTGACGGGCGGCATTCACGAGAGCATTGCCTTGTGATTTGCCAACGCGCACAAATTCCTTGTGCAAGTCTTTGACGACGATCATGGCTTGACCTCCTTGTTTTTGTCGGAGGCGGGCACATCGGCTACCTTGTCTGGTGTGCCGGTCTTCTTTGCGGGCACTGGCGCCTGCCATGCGAGCGCACGCGGAATTTGCCGTACGCAACTGGCATCAATCTTGACTGCTTCGTCATCTTGTTTGGCGTTCAAAAAGCGATGCACCACGTCTCGCACACAACCTTGCGCCAACAGGCCATGGCCAGCATTTTCTATCTGCACATGGCGTGCCTGCGGTCCTAGCGCTTTGGCAACCTGTTCACCATATCTGGTCGGTGTCACGGGATCTACACCACCGCTCAACAGCAAGGCGGGCGACGCGCTGGCGGGCACTTCAAAGAAGCCGGCCGGAATATCGGCGCGCGGCCATTTTTTACAGGTCTGGGTATACATCTGCACCATGAGTTTTTCAAATTCATCATTGGCCGGCAAGGTTGGTGATTGTGCAAAAGCTTCGCCACACCAGACAGAGAAATGCATGCCGTACGAGACGCCACCAGGGCCTGGCAGGTTGGTAGCTCCGCTCATGGTGACCAGCGGGGCATAATTGCCCTGTTCTGCCTGGGTCAGTGCATAGGGCAGGGTCGACAGGCCGGTCGGGTTGTACAGGGTACCGTGTACCAGACCGATCAGGCCGTCATGCGTCATTTCAAACTTCAGGGGTGTGCCCAGGCGCGGATGCAGCATGCTGACTTTTTGTGGCTGACTTGCCAGCAGTTTTTTCCAGCGGTTGGCCAGGTCAGGATAGCTGGCATTGCAGGCCGGTTCTTTGACACAATCCTTGAACAGGGCATCGAGCGCTTTTTGCGCATCAGATATCGCCAGACGCATGCTCGGCGGCACCACGCCGTCAAGCACGATACGGCGTACCGATTGCGGATATTGGCGCAGGTATTCCAGGCCGGCACGTGTGCCATACGAAGCACCTACCAGGTTGATACGGCCATAGCCTTGCTGCTGGCGTACGGCTTCCAGGTCTTGCACGGCGATACTGGTGCTGAAGTACTGCAGCTCGCCATACGTCAGCTTCTGCAATTGCTGCAGGCATTCATCGGTGAGCCTGGTTTTTTGTTCGGGCGACAAAACCTCATCGGCCTTTTCCAGCGCCGGACATTCCAGTGGCGCACTGCGGCCGGTGCCGCGCTGATCAACAAACACCAGGTCACGGCGGCGGTTCAGGCGTGAGAGCAGACTGGTGCCCCAGCTTGCCACTTTGATGGCACTCTGCCCTGGCCCACCTGCCAGCAAGAAAACGGCATCGGGCAATTTGTTGCGGTCTTGTGAGGGGACGACGACATAGTGAATGTCTATCTGCTTGCCTTGCGGCTGGGCGGGATTCAGCGGCCTTTGTATCTGGCCACACTGCACTTCCTGCGGGAAGTCAGGCAAGCGACAAGCCCTGGTGGTCGCAGCATGGACTGTCACCGAGGTGCACAATGCCAACCCCGACAACAATCCGGACATCAGATTGTGCATCAGATTTTTGGACAAATTGATCTCCTGAGATTTGTTATTTTGTATCGACAGGGCGATAGTCTAAGCGCTATTTGCTACTCAGTAAATGATGGTGTGACAGACGCGCCGAAAGGGAGCATGGCTTGCGAGCCTGCTGCTGGTGAAGACAGGCCGGTCTGTTCAGCCAGGTTGAGCAACAGGGTCTTGACCGGCGCTGGCAAACCCAGCTCGGCAACATCGCCAAGGTTTTGCCAGCTGTGGGCAGTCTCGGCAATCTGGTTGTGACGTCTCGCCAGATTTACCTGCACCGGCAGGACATGCAGTTTGAAATGCGTGAAGACATGGCTAAATACCGGCAATACGGTCATGCTGGCAACTTCGCCAAAGCGGCCCGCGCTTTGCCTGACCATCGCTACCTGGGCATCTATCGATGTGATGACTTCATTGCTTTCTTGCATGCCTGCCAGTTCCGGCAATGACAGCAAGCCACCCCAGATGCCGGTTGGCGGGCGGCGCTCCAGCAAGACCTGTACACCATCCTGCACGACTAGCATGACGGCATGTTTTTCTTTCACGGCCTGTTTGGGCTTGCGCACAGGCAGTTCAGCCGTGCGCCCGTCGAGATAGGCAACGCAGCGCGCCACAAACGGGCATTGCCGGCATTTGGGGCTGCTGCGTGTACATACTGTAGCTCCCAGGTCCATCAGGCCCTGGGTATAGGCTCGTATATCCTGTTCAGGCAACAGCGCCTGTGCACGTTTCCACATCTGGTCTTCTACCGGTTTGCTGCCAGGGTAGCCATCGATGCCGAATACGCGGGCGAAGACACGTTTGACATTGCCATCGAGGATAGCCGCCACCGTACCATACGAAAAAGCCGTGACAGCCGCCGCCGTGGAGCGGCCTATGCCCGGCAATTGCTGCAACAGTACAGGGTCAGCCGGGAAATGCCCCTGATAGCGCTCTACCACCTGCTTGGCACATTGATGCAGATTGCGGGCGCGGGTGTAATAGCCTAGCCCGCTCCAGTGCGCCATGACATCATCAACAGGCGCTGCAGCCAGATCAAATACGGTAGGAAAAGACTCCAGGAAACGCTGGTAATAGGGGATGACGGCAGTCACCTGGGTCTGCTGCAACATGATTTCAGACAGCCACACGCGATAAGCTTCGCGGCTTTGCTGCCAGGGCAAACCATGCCTGCCATGTTGTTTTTGCCATTCGATGAGGGCGGATGAAAAGCTCGGGTCACTATAGTCGCTGCCTGTCACAACAACAGCATCAGAAGATAAACCAGGGTGACCCTGCGGGGTCACCCTGTTCTTTGCAACGGAAGATTTCATTGATTTATATCAGGCAGCAACCCTGAGTGCGCTCAGCTCGGCTGTCAGTGCAGATTTCAGGCTGTCTTCCAGTTCGGTCAATGCCTTTTTCTGCGCTTCGACTTCAGCCTGCATGCTTTCAAAGGAGGTGATCTTGTCTTCCAGGCTATCGGTCGCCACATGGATGCGCTGTATTGATTGCATGCGGTTTTTCAACTGTCCCTTATGCTCACGTATCTGCGCTTCCAGCGGCGCCATGACGACTTTCTGCCACGCCTCGACGTCACGGTTTGCCTGCAAGAAGCTTTGCTTGACGCGGGCAGCAACAGAGTCAAAGAACTTATGCATGAGCACTACCTGCGGTGTCGTCAGCAAGGTCGCGGTACTGAACTGCTTCTGGTATACGCCTTCTATTGCCTCGATTTCCTTGATGTATTTATCCAGCGAGAACGACATCGGCGAAGACAGGGCCAGACCATGTTCGGTAGAGAACTTGCGGTACATGACCGTCATCATTTCTGAAATCTCGTCAGTCTTTTTGTTCGAAGTCAGGAGGTTATGCTTGACCTGGCTGAAGAACTGTCTGACCGAGTCACGCAGGCCAACCGAGAACTTGCTCTTTTCCATGGATTCGCGTGCCTGGCGGATTTCTTCGCGCAGGATGTCCATGCCCAGACTGGTATACACCTCGGTGGACAAGCGGGTAAAGACTGAACGTGTGCCCTGCATGCGCAAGAGGCTGGCGTCGAATTCTTTTTTCTCGGCATCGACACGTTTCATCATGTGTTCGATGACATTCATATTCTTGCCGCGCAGGCTCTTCAATTCCATCATCTGTTCAATCACGCTGCGGCTGCGCGCCGTGATCACGGCTTGCTGGGCGCTGGTGATTTCATTGATTTCTGAAGTCAGCTGCGCGCGGATAATGCTTTGCTTGGCCGGTATCAATTCCTTGGATAGCGCATATTCCAGCGTGGGCAGGCGGCTCCTGGCCAGCAAAGGCGCATCCTTGTTGATCTTGGCCAGCAAACCTTTTTGTGCCGAGATGGGGAATACCTGTTTTTCTTCCAGACCCAGGTTATGGGCAACGGTAGCGATCTGGCGGACGATCTGCGCTTCCACTTCTTCAGGTGTGCGCAATTCATCCCACATGCTGTCTATCTTGTTCAGGACTGCCATGCGGCCAGGTCCGTTGCCGATATGGTTGCGCCAGACATCGATGTCGCTCTTGGTGACGCCGGTATCCGCTGCCAGGATGAACAGCACAGCATGGGCATTCGGGATCAGGTTCAGTGTCAGTTCAGGTTCGGTACCGATGGCGTTCAAACCGGGAGTATCGACAATGATCAACCCTTCCTTCAGCAGAGGGTGAGGGAAATTGATGATGGCGTGACGCCACTGTGAAATCTCGACCAGGCCGTCTTCATCAACTTCCAGACTGGCATCAGGGTCGTTTTCATCAAACAGGCCATATTGCTTGGCGATGTCGGTACTGACCTTTTTGGTCAGGCTGACCTGTTTGAAGGCTTCCAGCATGCCGTCGCCGGAATTGATGTTCAAAGGCAGCACCGTCCAGACGTGGCTCTGGCCCTTGTATTCACTGGTGGACTGCGCTTCTGCCCGGGTTTCTATGGGCAGCAGCCGTATGCATGGGGGTATGGTGTCATCATATAGCAGCTCGGTTGGGCACATGGTAGTGCGGCCTGCAGAAGATGGCAGGATACGCTGGCCGTAATCGGCAAAGAATATGGCGTTGATCAGTTCAGACTTGCCGCGTGAAAATTCTGCGACAAAAGCGATAGACAATTTGTCATCTACCAGCCTTTCCATCAGGCGGGCTATGCGCTGGTCACTGGCGGCGTCGGCCATATCCGATCCATGTATCCATGTACGATACTGCTCGAGCGCTTTGACCACTCCTTTGCGCCAGTCGCTGTACTCCTGGAATTTCTGAACCAGATTGCTCATGTTCCCCTCAGTTAACTTTTTTCAATTGTCCAAGTATATATGCAAGCTCTGTGTAAGCTCTGAAAAAAAATACTTAAAATTGGATTTTGCCTACATTTCAGATGTTTTTGTGCATTTATTTTTGACATTTTTTGCAATAAAAGCTACTACGCTGGCCTTGTCGTATTTGACTTATGGTTTCGCCGCAGACCCGGCAAGCCTCGCCGGCACGGTCATAAACGAAGTAAGATTGCTGAAAATACCCACTTTGTCCGTCCACACCGATGAAATCCTTGAGGGTGCTGCCCCCCTGTTCTATCGCCGCAGCCAGGGTTTCCCGTATTGCCGCTACCAATAAAGTATAGCGCGCCAGACTGATGCGTCCAGCCTGAATTTTGGGATTGATGCCTGCCCTGAACAGGCTTTCAGAGGCATAGATATTGCCTACCCCGACCACGATATCGCCTGCCAGCAGGACTTGTTTGATGGGAGCGCTGCGCTGGCGGGTCATTTTATACAGCAGGGTGGCATCAAATCCGGGCTCCAGCGGCTCTACTCCTAATTGTCTTAGCAACAGATGCTCTTCCAGATTCCCATCTGCCTGGTCATGCCAGAGTACCGCGCCAAAACGGCGCGGATCAGTCATGCGCAAGGCCTGGCTGCCAATAACAATGTCAATATGATCATGTTTTTGTGGCGGCACATCTTTGTCGAGCACCCGCAGATGGCCAGACATGCCCAGATGTATCAGCACAGTACCATGCTGGAAATGCAATAAAAGATATTTACCACGCCGACCAGTCGCCAGGATGCGATAACCGCAGAGCAAAGTCGGCAGCCTGGCAGGAAAAGGCCAGCGCAGACCTTCACGCCGCAAGATCACTGCGGTGACCTGTTTGCCGTCAAGATGAGGCGCCACACCGCGCCGGGTGACTTCTACTTCAGGTAATTCTGGCATGAGAGGGAACTTTTACCATTACAATTTGACACAGTGTGAAAGCACTGTCGAACCCACAGTTCTTCAGCTTCGGCGTAAAATCAGTTATCAATGTCATTTCCGGATTCGTTTTGAAAACACTGTCACTACCTTTATCTGCCTCTATTGTATCCGCTGTGTCGCGTTTACGGCCTGCTGCCCTGCTGATCAGCGCAGCACTGCTGAGCGGATGCGCAAGCATGGGCCAGCAAGGCAGCACCGCTGTCGATGATACACATCATGTCAGCGCCGCTGCCCAGGCTGCCCTGTCGGCTGAACAAACCCTGCATGGCGTGAGCACGACGGCACCGGCCAATGAAGACAAACTACCGGCGGTCGCCCTGTCGGAAGAGATATTCTACAAACTCCTGACTGCAGAAATCGCCTTCCAGCGTGGCAGCTGGCAGGGTGCCTATGTGACGCTGTATTCGCTTGCCCAGCAAACGCGTGACCCGCGCATTGCCAGACGCTCAGCGGAGATTGCCCTGGCCGCCAAGCAGTCGGGGGAAGCCCTTGCAGCAGTACGCTTATGGCGCGACCTGGCGCCAAATTCGAATGAAGCGACCCAGTATTACCTGGGTTTTATGGTGATGAATAACAACCTGGCGGAAATCCAGGAGGTTTTTGCCGACAAGCTCAAGTCTGCCGACAGCAAACAGGCCGGTATCATCATGTTGCAAGCCCAGCGCCTGTTATCACGGGCACGCGACAAGAATGCCGCCTTCACTACCCTGGAAACCCTGCTCGAACCCTACAAGGACAGTGCCGATGCCCACATGGCGCTGGCACAGGGCGCGTATACGAGGGGTGACAACAAGCGAGCGACGACTGAAGCGCAAGCCGTCCTGAAGAGCAAACCTGATTCGCAGCTGGCTATCCTGACGATAGCCCAGGCGTCATCACAGCCTGAAGCAGCCAAGGCGCTGGCTGCATTTTTGGCCAAGAACCCCGGGGCGCGCGACGTACGCCTGGCCTATGCCAGCATACTGATAGACTTGAAACAGCTTGATGCGGCAACGCATGAATTCGAGCAGTTGTCGCGTGAAAAGCCTGACGATATCAACAATATCTATACCCTGGGCGTGCTGGCCATGGAGCGTAACCACTCGCAGGAAGCCGAAAAATACTTCCTGCAATACCTGAGGGCGCAAGAGAGCAAGGCCGGCGAAGAACGCGACCCGACCACGGCCCTGGTCAACCTGTCGCGCATCGCCGCAGAACGCAAGGACTACAAGGCAGCGCAGGAATGGCTGTCCCAGGTTGAATCCTATGACGGCCGCAATACTGCCTGGTTCAACGTGCAGGTGCGCCGTGCCTTCCTGTATGCCAAAGAAGGCAAGCAGGATGAGGCGCTGAATTTCCTGCGCAGTATCAAGGCAACGTCCGAGGCCGAGCAGGTGCAGCTGGTGCAGAGCGAAGCCCAGTTATTGCGCGATGCCGGCAAGGCAGACCAGGCCAAAGCGGTACTCGAAGAAGGTATCAAGCAACAGCCGAACAACCCTGATCTGCTGTATGACTTTGCCATGCTGGCCGAATCGCAAAAAGAACTGGACCGCATGGAAGCTTCGCTGCGCAAGGTAATAGAACTGGCGCCCAACAGCCAGCATGCCTACAATGCCCTTGGCTATTCCTTTGCCGACCGCAATGTGCGCCTTGATGAAGCAGTCACACTGATAGAAAAGGCCAACCAGATCGCCCCGGATGATCCCTTTATCCTCGACAGCCTGGGCTGGGTGAACTTCAGGTTATCCAAGTTTCCGGAAGCCGAACAAGCGCTGCGCCGCGCCTACCAGATGCGACCCGATGCTGAAATTGCCGTACACCTTGGTGAAGTCTTGTGGACCATGGGACAGAAAGACAATGCAAAAAAAATCTGGCGCGATGCCCAGCAAAAAGACCCGGACAACCTTACCTTGAAAGAAACACTGGACAGGCTCAAGGTCAAACCCTGAAACATTCCGCGATACAGCCAGGACAAGCGGCTGACGTAACGACCATAGACCATACGCGCGATGGCAGGCGGTCAGCAATACCGCCTGCCATTGACTAGCGACTAGCAAGACTGGCCAGGGCTTCGCCCACCGCGACATATGACAATCATCCATGCCTGACAAACACAACTCATCCGGCCTGATTGCAGCAGTCTGCTGCTTGCTGTTGAGCAGCGCCTGCACCAGCCTGCATCCGCCCGTAGAAACAGCTGCAACAAAGCCTGCAATATCCGCCCTGCCAACCACAACAAATGGACAGCGCAGCTATCAGGAGCAAATACAGCTCAATGGCAAAATCAATATTCAATACCGCCAGGCTGACAAGCCGCAAAGCATGACCGTCAACTTTGAATGGGAGCAGGACAACAACAGCATACACGTCAGGCTCCTTTCACCGCTGGGGCAAACCATGGCAATCATCACCCAGACTGCCAACCTGGCGATACTTGAACAGGCCGGAAAAGAACCACAACAGGCAGACAATCTCGACCAGCTAATGCAAAACACCCTGGGCTGGCCCCTGCCTGTAGCAGGCTTGCGTGACTGGCTGCAAGGTTTTGTCGCCATCGACGGCAAAACCGCGAAGCCGTTGAAGCCGGAAGACCAGACCCTGATGACTCAGGGCTGGAAATTGCGCTACGTCAGTTGGCATGAAAACTCCAGCCTTCCCAAGCTGATAAACTTGCAAAGATATACCGAACAGGCGGGTGAAGTGTCCATCCGTATCGCGCTTGACCAGGGTCAATGATGTCGCCAACACCACAATTAAACAACTGCCCTGCCCCGGCAAAACTCAATCTGTTCCTGCATGTCACCGGCCGCCGTGCCGATGGTTACCATCTGCTGCAAACGGCATTCCAGTTGATAGACCGTTGCGATTACCTTGATGTGGCCGTGCGCGATGACGGACTCATCCACAGATGCAATGAAGTCCCCGGCGTAGCTGCCGAAAACGACCTGATCGTACGGGCGGCAAAGCTCTTGCAAAGCCACAGCGGCTGCAAACTGGGGGCCAACCTGACCCTGCACAAGCACCTGCCCATGGGTGGCGGCCTGGGTGGCGGCTCTTCGGATGCAGCCACTGCATTGATGGCTTTAAATCATTTATGGAATACCGGCCTGACACGAAGCGAATTGATGGCGCTGGCCCTGCAGCTCGGTGCCGACGTGCCGTTCTTCCTGTTTGGCGAAAATGCCTTTGCCGAAGGCATAGGCGAAGAATTGCAGGCTTTAGACACCCCTTCATGCTGGTTTGTGGTGATAGAACCGGGCGTGCAGGTGCCAACGCCAGCAATTTTTTCAGCAAAGGAGTTGACAAGAGACACGAAGCCAGTCAGAATAGCGGACTTTTCCAGCACTGAAGAAATTCACTGGAAAAATGATCTGCAAACAGTTGCCTGTGCATTGTTTCCGCAAGTTGAAGCAGCCATACAATGGCTGTCGAAATACGGACATGCAAGGATGACAGGATCAGGAGCTTGTGTTTTTTGCGCGTTTGCTGAAGAATCAGCAGCCGACAAAGTGTTGGAACAAGTGCCGGATTGCTGGACATCATGGAAGGCAAAAGCACTGAATCGCCATCCAATGGCGCAGTATGTGAAGTAAGCAGTATCGCGAAATATTTGGTCTGATGCCAGTTTAACGCTAAAATAGCGGTGAATTTTGGAAGCAGGCAAACGGTTGTGTAGGGGAGTCGCCAAGCTGGTTAAGGCACCGGATTTTGATTCCGGCATGCGAAGGTTCGAATCCTTCTTCCCCTGCCATTAAATTGAAGCCGCCGCATAGATTGTGCGGCGGCTTTTTCAGTTTTATCAGCGGCTTTTTTTGCATAAAACCCATGCAAAATAAGCCAGACCCACAAAATCTCAGCCGATAGGTCCAGCCATGGCAAATGCGCGCGCAAATGACAACATGATGGTTTTCACTGGCAATGCCAATCCTGCACTGGCTGCCGGTGTCGCCAAACAGTTGGGCATTCCCCTCGGCAAAGCAGATGTTTCCAAGTTCTCTGACGGTGAAGTCATGGTCGAGATCAATGAGAACGTCCGCGGCAAAGATGTTTTCGTTCTGCAATCCACCTGCGCGCCAACCAATGACAACCTGATGGAAATCATGTTGATGGTTGATGCCTTGAAACGTGCTTCTGCCGGCCGCATCACCGCTGCCATCCCCTACTTTGGTTATGCCCGCCAGGACCGTCGTCCGCGTTCTGCACGCGTGGCGATTTCTGCCAAGGTAGTTGCCAATATGCTGGAAGAAGCTGGCGTTGGCCGTGTACTGATCATGGACTTGCATGCGGACCAGATTCAGGGTTTCTTTGACATCCCGGTTGACAATATCTATGCGTCCCCGATTTTGCTCGGCGACCTGGTAGCAAAAAATTATGACGACCTGCTGGTCGTGTCACCAGACGTTGGCGGTGTGGTACGTGCCCGCGCCCTGGCTAAACGCCTCGGTTGCGACCTGGCCATCATCGACAAACGCCGTCCTAAAGCCAATGTCTCTGAAGTCATGAACATCATCGGTGAAGTCGAAGGCCGTAACTGCGTCATCATGGATGACATGGTCGATACTGCCGGCACCCTGACCAAGGCAGCAGAAGTACTGAAAGAACGCGGCGCCAAGAAGGTATTGGCCTATTGTACGCACCCTGTACTGTCCGGTCCGGCAATTCAGCGTATTTCGCAATCGCCGCTGGATGAACTGGTCGTGACCGACACCATACCACTGACAGAAGCCGCACGCGCCTGCTCCAAGATACGTCAGTTGTCTTGCGACAGCCTGCTGGCAGAGACTTTCCGCCGCATTACCAAAGGTGAGTCTGTCATTTCTTTGTTCACAGATTAAGTTTGACAAGTTTCCGGCATCATCATGTTCATATGATGGTGCTTTTTTCTGGGCCCCTGGTCGCGGGGGTTCAATACCGCAAAACCATATGACAGTTTTGCATTTTTTGGAGTAACACCATGAAAGTAATCGCATTTGCACGCAAAGAACAGGGGACCGGAGCGAGCCGCCGCCTGCGCAATGCTGGCCAAACACCTGGCATCATCTACGGCGGCACAGAAGCCCCGGTAGCTATCACTCTGGACCACAATGCGCTGTACCATGCATTGAAGAAAGAAGCCTTCCACTCTTCCATCCTGGATATGGAAGTTGATGGCAAAGCAGAAAAAGTATTGTTGCGCGACTTCCAGGTCCACGCCTACAAACAACTGGTATTGCACGCTGACTTCCAGCGCGTTGATCCTAACCAGAAGATCCACGTTAAAGTGCCTCTGCACTTTGTCAACGCTGAAGTTTCTCCAGCAGTGAAACTGTCTTCTGCCGTGATCAGCCACGTTGCAGTTGAACTGGACGTTTCCTGCCTGCCAGCAGACTTGCCAGAATTCGTTGAAGTTGATCTGTCCAAACTGGAAGCCGGTCAATCCATCCACGTATCCCAACTGACATTGCCAAAAGGCGTGACAGCTGTTGTACACGGTGGTGACGTTACTGTTGCTATCGCTGTTGTTCCAGCTGGCGCAGCTTCCGCTGAAGCCGAAGCAAAATAATTTGCGCTGTTAAAAGTTCGCAAATGAACAAAAGCCATCCTCCGGGATGGCTTTTTTGTTTTGTGAATTTGAAAATGCAGTAAACAGAATACGCAATTTGCAAGTTCGTGTCAGAATTGTCTGCATTCTTATTGAACATCTGTCATTGGAGTTTTTGCCATGCCCATTCTGAAGAAGCTGTCTCTCAGCCTGCTTATCCCCCTTTGCTTCAGCCTTGCCAGCCCCGCCAGCCAGGCACAATTGGCGGCAGGCATCAAATACGATAGCAGTTACCCTCTCATCAGCCCGGTGTATGCGAAACAAGGCATGGTGGTCAGCGAACAAGCCCTGGCCAGCCAGGTTGGTCTTGACATACTCAAGCGTGGTGGCAATGCCGTAGACGCCGCCGTGGCAGTCGGTTTTGCCCTGGCCGTGGTCTTGCCAAACGCCGGCAATATAGGTGGTGGCGGATTCATGGTGATACACGACAGCAAGTCAGGCAAGGATATTGCACTCGACTTTCGCGAACTGGCGCCGGAAAAAGCCACGCGCGACATGTATCTGGATGCCGATGGTAAAGTTGTTCCCGGCAAATCCCTGTACAGCCATCTGGCTGTCGGCGTACCGGGCACCGTTGCCGGCATGGATGTCGCCTTGCGCAAATATGGCAGCATGAAGTGGCGCGACGTCATCGCCCCGTCAATACGCCTGGCCGAGCAAGGCTTCGAAATCAGCCCGCATCTGGCAGAGACCATCGATTCCAGCAAAGCCCAGCTTGGCAAATGGCCAGCCAGCAGCGCCATCTTCTTCAGGGATGGCAAACCCCTGCAAGCTGGCGAACGCCTGATTCAGAAGGATCTGGCAGCCTCACTGCGCCTGATTGCCGAACAGGGACCATCTGCCTTCTATGAAGGTGCGATTGCCAAAAAAATCGTTGCCGAGATGCAGCAGCACCAGGGGCTGATCTCCGCCGCTGACCTGAAAAACTACCGCGCCGTTGAGCGCATACCGGTACGCGGCAACTATCGCGGCTATGAAGTGGTGTCGATGCCGCCACCAAGCTCCGGCGGCGTACACATCATCGAAATGCTCAACATGCTTGAACATTTTCCCTTGAAGGAACAGGGAGCAAACAGTGCCCAGACCCTGCATCAGCTCAGTGAAGTGATGAAGCTGGCCTATGCCGACCGTTCAGAATTCCTTGGTGACCCGGACTATTACAAAGTGCCGGTCAAGGGCCTGACCTCACGCAGCTATGCGGACGAGCTGGTCAAGAAAATCCAGCCTGACCGCGCCACCCCTTCTGCAGAAATCAAGCCGGGCAAACCACAGCCCTATGAAAGCGATCAGACCACGCATTACAGCGTGGCCGACAAATTTGGCAACGTGGTAGCGACCACTTACACCCTGAACCTGAATTTCGGCAGCGGCATCGTCGCCACCGGCACCGGCATCATGCTCAACAATGAAATGGATGATTTCTCGGTCAAGGCCGGTGTCCCGAATGCCTTTGGCCTGGTCGGCGGTGACGCCAATGCCGTACAGGGCTGGAAACGCCCCCTGAGTTCAATGTCACCGACCATCGTCCTCAAGGATGGCAAACCCTTCCTGGTCACCGGCAGTCCTGGTGGCAGCCGCATCATCACCACGACCCTGCAAATCATATTGAACGTTATCGATCACGGCATGAATGCCGCAGAAGCCACCGTAGCGCCACGCGTGCACCAGCAGTGGGTGCCGGACCAGTTACGCGTGGAAAAAGGCATCAGCGCCGATACCTTGCGCCTGCTGGAGCAAAAAGGTCAGGTCCTGAAACCCGCCGCCACACTGGGTAAAACCCAGACCATACAGATCACCAGCCAGGGCTTTTCCGGTTTTTCTGATACCCGCAATCCCGATGGCAGCGCTGTGGGCTTTTAAGATTTTTATTACCCTGGCCTGCTGGTTGAGCAGTTCTCAGGCCGGGGCGTCGCACCACTTATTCCACATAGAGCGATATGCACTTTCGACTTCTTGAGTAAAACCAGATTCATTCATCAAGGGGCTGTTTTGCATTTCTCTGCGTAAAGTTGATCTGATCTCAGCCAGTCTAGGAATATCCTGCGCCATTGTCACGACTTTATCTACGTACTCTTCTTCCGTAGTTGCAATCCACTCAGGATGCCCAGCCCCCGCAAGTATACTCCCGCCCAAACGCCCCACACCGGGACGTCCAGCCAAAGTCACATAGGGGACACCCATATACAGAGTTTCAAACAATGTTGTACCAGAGTTATGCGGGAAACAGTCCAGTCCAATATCAAGCGACCTTAGAACGTCCCACGGCGGACTGTGATAACCAATATCAAGTCTTGATTCATCGATACCGTGAGCGGCAAATTTATCAATCAGCGCCTGACGCAACGCTACATCTTGATAATTAGCACTATCCACAACCAGCACTGCATTTTCAACTCGCTTCAGAATTGCAGCCCATGCCCTGATAGTCTTATAGTTCACCCGTATCGATCTCGTCAAAGTCCCTATGCGAATACAATTTGCAGTCAGCGCTGGAAGTTGGTTGACCTCTCCCATACCTTCCGCTGGTCGGTAAACAATCAGTGGCGTATTGAGCCTCCATACTTGCTCAGCAAATAAGTGATCCGTACCCGGTGGAGCACTCATTTCATCAGCAAGAAAATAAGTAATGGCTGTCAAGCCCGTTGTATAGGCAAATCCCAACCATGACACCTGGACCGGCGCAGGTCTGCGCGCAAATACTGACAAACGGTTATTAGCGGTATGACCAGCAAGGTCAATCAAGATATCGATACCGTCATTACGTATGCGCTGACATAACATGTCGTCACTCAGACCATTCGTCTCTACCCAATGGTCTGCATATCCCTTATAGCGTTCAGTAACATTGTCCTGCGCACTCAGTTGCGCATAGGCATAAACCTCGACCAATGCCTTATTATGGTGACTCATCAAGGGTTCTAAAAAATACTGAACAGGGTGGCGACAGAAATCCGGCGACACATAACCGATTTTAAGACGGCGCTGGCGGGTCAGATCATTTTTAAAAGGCAATTGATCGTCCTTATAGCGAAGCGCATATCTCCTTTCATACTCCTGATATGCCGCAAAAATATCTTCCGCACTGCGATCAGGATCGTAGTTAAGCATGAACAGCAAATTGCTATAGGTTTGAGCATAATCGGGGGCCAGATTGACCGCATGAAGATTCTTGTTTGCTGCCTCCTCAAACTTCCCCTGACCGGCAAGCAAACCTGCAAGATTGGTATAAACTTTGGTAACCTCACTGCCCATCTGCAAAGCTTTGGCAAAACACGCTTCTGCCTCCTCAAAGCGATTGGCCGAGCAATGTGCTGTCCCCAGATTGTTATATAACATGACTGACGTAGCATTATTAGCAATACCTTGCTCATAAATCTCTATCGCCATGTTGTATTGCTTCTGTTCAAATAAGAGAACACCCAGGTTGCAGTAAGCGGCGGGGTTTGTCGGTTGCAAGGTTATTACCCTGCGATAAACCGCTTCGGCTTCTTTTAGCATTTTTTGCTTGGTATAAATGCTCCCCAAACCTATCATTGCCTCTGCGAAGTCAGGTCGCAAACCCAGGGCCTGTTTGAAATAGGCAAGTGCAACATCCATCTCTTCAAGTTTGAGTGCGATCAGCCCCAGGTTGTAAATAGTTTCGACATGCTCAGGATTACTTTCCAAGGATAGTAAAAAATTCTCACGAGCAAGGATAAAGTCGCCTTTTTCCAGGTGGAGCAAGCCGAGATTTGAATAGGTAGGCGCTTGATCGCTACTGACAAGGCCAACCATGCCTGCATCTTTATCCAGATCCTTGCTGCCAATCTGCAATGCCTGGTTGTAGCAGACCTCGGCTTCAGACAATCGATTGATGGAGCTATAGGTATTGCCAAGATTATTATATAGCAGCACGGATTGGGCATTATTGGCCATTCCCTGCGTATAAACTATGATTGCTTCCTGATATTTTTTCTGCTCATGCAACAGAGCCCCCAAATTACAATATGCCGCGGGATGTTCCGGTCGAAAATGAATGGCTTGACGATAGCTCGACTCAGCCTCCTGCAACAAATGTAATTTGTTATAGGCATTCCCCAAACTGACAATTGCATCAATATAATCAGGGCGCAGTTTCAATGCTTGTTTGAAATAGTCAACAGCTGCGTCCGTCTGACCCAGTGCAAATGCAACCTTGCCAAGATTGTAGATTGTCTCTACATGCTGAGGATTGATGCTCAAGGATTGCAACAATTTCTCACGCGCCACAAGGTATTCCTGTTTCTCCAGATGAAGAATACCAAGATTGCAATAAGCCAAAAAATGCGCAGGGTTAACGGATAAAGTTTGAAGATAATGCGCCTCCGCATCCACTAATTTACCTTGACGCTGGAACAAGACCGCAAGGTTAAAATGAGCATGGCTAAAATCTGGTTTGATTGAGATTGCCTTGAGATAAGCAGACTGCGCCTCTGTCACGTTGCCCAGTGAAGTTTGGGTAACAGCAAAATTATAGAAAGCAATGTGGTTATTTGGCTGATTTTGAATAACGTGCTCATAGCAAACCAGGGCTTCCTGAAATCGGCCCATCGCGTCCAGGCATAACCCAAGATTGATTTCAGCATCAAAAAAATTGGGCTGTATTACAAGCGCACGACGATACTGAACCTCGGCTTGTACAAAATCTTGCTGTTCATAAAAGACATCCCCAAGCTTATTATTCAAAGTTGCATCAGCGCTTTTATCTTCGATAGCCAATTGAAAATACTTGATCGCAGCAGGTAAGTTGCCATCTTTAAAACTCGCGTCGCCCAGTTGCTCTGGTCCCAATTCCTGAACAGTTTTTACAGCGCCATCAGCAAGATCGCCATCCTGCTCGTTTTTCTTATTAGCGGCTTTATTTTGGTCTGCAGAAAAAAACTGTTTCTTAAACCAGCTCAGCATAAGCGAATTCCCATTTTTTAATTTGCACGATCACAAGATGATGGACTGTAAATCCGTTTCCCTTGGCAGTAGGCTAGTTTACTCTTTCCATTGTAAGTTGCAGAACAAAAACTATGGATAAATCTCCAGACTCCACCAGATGGCTAATTCTCATCAGTATAAAAAAAGCCCTTCGGATTGAAGGGCTTTTTAATGTACAACCAGAAACCTATTATGGGCAACCACCTGCACCAGATTTCAGGCCGCGTTGACCATTGCAGATCGTATCAGCGGCACCAAAGGACCAGAGCATATTTGCCTGGTTTGTTACTGTTGTTGGTGTCAATGTACCTGTCAATTGTGTCGAAGCACCGCCACCTGCTGTTGCGGCACTGACTACCTGTACTGAGCCAGCAGCAACTGTAGGCAAGGATGGCAGGAATTTAGATGTTCTAACTTGAGGAATACCGTTAGTACCCATTGTAAAACAGCCTGTCCAAACGCCATTGTTTTCTTGATAGCACAGAGACATCGAAGTCAGTAAGCTATCTATCTCAGCCCTTGCACCAGCAGCACGTGTACGAGATGTGTAGTCAGAATACTGGGGGATAGCAATCGCTGCCAAGATACCGATAATTGCAACAACAATCATCAATTCGATCAGTGTGAAGCCGCGTTGCAGCTGTTTGGAGAGAGTTTTCATTTAGATTCCATAAAAATTAACATCGGAACTCGAATTCAGCAAGTTTCATGCCCATTTCAATATGAATCGAAAATTGAAACTGCTGCATACCAAAGGGATTATCAATATGCAAAAACTTCTAAGAATTAATTACCACAAAGCATGGCAGATCATTGTCAAGCATCATAAATCCTGCTCATTACGCCCAACCCCAACTTTTTTGAAAATCCACACTCACTCCTATGAAAAGGAATCATTTCTGACTACAGTACTCCGAGATCACCTTAGATCAGACTCATAGAAAATGAGTGCAGGTAATCTTTCCGACATTTGCTTAAGTAAATTACCGCAACAGCAACCATGTCTTGAAACATCGCTAGCACAGTTCTAAACTCTACCAATAATTAAAATACAACGACATGATGACTGCGTTAATTTGCTTACGAAAGTCATGCCTTAACCTACATAAAAAAGCCCTTCAGTTGAAGGGCTTTTTTTACGGACAACCAAAACTTATTATGGGCAACCACCCGCACCAGACTTCAAGCCACGCTGACCATTGCAGATAGTATCAGCTGCGCCAAAAGCCCAAATCATATTTGCCTGGTTGGTCACCGTCGTTGCATTCAATGTCCCCGATAATTGCGTCGAAGCACCTCCACCAGCCGTAGCACTACTGGTATATGCGACAGAGCCCGCACCAAGCGTCGGCGCAACAGCAATAAATTTAGAAGTAACCACGGCTGGGATGCCATTTGTCCCCATCGTTGTACAGTTCGTCCAGACACCATTATTATCCTGGTAGCACATAGTCATGGCAGTAAGCAGGCTATCAATCTCGGCCCTGCTACCAGCTGCACGAGTACGCGAGGTGTAGTCAGAATATTGAGGAATAGCAATCGCTGCCAAGATGCCGATGATTGCGACAACAATCATCAATTCGATCAGCGTAAAACCGCGTTGCAGTTGTTTGATGGTCATTTTCATCAGTATCTCCAGAAAAAATTTACCCAGCTGATGCACAACCAAGCAAATCCCGTACCATTTTCATTTATGTTCAAATGGTTTCAAAAAATGGAAATAATCGCCAAAAATCGTCAATTACGGCAAAAAAAGTCACTTATTACTATTAAAAACTTGTTTCTCGTAAAAAAGCTGTCTACAACATTTTTTCATAAAATATGTGCCATAAAAAAAGCCCTTCAAATTGAAGGGCTTTTTTATGTACAAGCAGAAACCTATTATGGGCAGCCGCCTGCACCAGATTTCAAACCACGTTGACCATTGCAGATCGTGTCAGCAGCACCGAAAGCCCAGATCATATTTGCTTGATTGGTCACTGTTGTTGGTGTCAATGTACCTGTCAACTGTGTCGAAGCACCGCCGCCTGCTGTTGCAGCGCTAACCAGTTGTACAGAACCAGCTGCGACTGTAGGCAGAGATGGCAAGAATTTGGATGTTTGAACTTGAGGAATACCATTAGTACCCATTGTAAAACAGCCTGTCCAAACGCCATTGTTTTCTTGGTAGCACAGAGCCATCGATGTCAGCAAGCTATCTATTTCAGCTCTTGCGCCAGCAGCACGTGTACGGGATGTATAGTCAGAATACTGAGGGATAGCGATCGCTGCCAGGATACCGATGATTGCAACAACAATCATCAATTCGATCAGTGTGAAGCCGCGTTGCAGCTGTTTAGGGATAGCTTTCATTATGAACTCCAGGAAAAAGTTAAAATCAGGAACTACGCTTCACATGTAGCAAGCACTGTGCCAGTTTCTGTTTACTGATAGAAACAAGCGATTCTCATATAGAAATACAAAAATTTCGTCTTTACTTATGACATTAACATGAACAGACTGACGAAAACCGTCATTACCTATTCTTTTAGCCATACAAATTTTGTCAGCTCCACGTCAATTCACGGATGCAGCTGACAAGTCTGTCAGTTATGTAAAAAATTGTATCTTCAATAGAGAGAATATGTAAATTATGGGTGCAAAAATGATGCCGAGAATCAATCTCCGGCAGGCAGAGGCATAAAAGAGAATTGAAGCAAAACGCAATAAAATCAAATACTTATTGCTTGCTCTTTTTGATATTCACCAGGGCATGAGCATCTAAGCAGCTCTACCCCGGTTAACAATAGACGTTCCAATAGACGTTCTTGAATTTAATAAAAGATAACAGCCATTTTTGTGCCGGACAATTCAATCATGTCGGCATGCTTGAGTTTATGCGGCGTGTTCTTGATGGAATTGGTATTGACGGTTGCAGACACGTCTCCATCAACTTGCGCAATGACAAAATCCTGACCTTGCTGGGTAATGGCGACGACCTGGGTGCCAGGGCTGCCTATCGTTGTGACTGGTTTGACCAGTTTCAGTTCTTTACCGGCATTGGGGCCATTCATAACTTTAATCTTGGCATTTGGCCTTTCATTCTGAGTCGCAGCGGACGCACTATCGGCCACAAAGCTTTGTTTGCTCGCCTGCTCTACCTGAAAGCGCAACTTGTATTTGCCAATATCAATGACATCGTCATCTTGCAGCAAGTGCTTTTTGACGGGCTGCCCGTTCACCATGGTGCCATTGGTACTGCCAAGGTCAAGTACGAACGAGCCATTGGATGAAGTGTCAATCGCCGCATGCTGGCCGCTGACTGTCAGGTGATCAATGACGATATCGTTGCTGGGTCGCCGCCCTACGGTCAGGCGTGATTTGCTGATTGTGATTTCTTGTTGAACCAGACCATTAAAGGTGACGATAATTTTCGCCATAAATCTCTCATCAATTCATAATCCCCGCACTAGCGGGTAAAAGTTCTTTGCAACCAGGATTTATTCTCTTCGCTCACCAGCCGGAACAGGATCGCAGAGATATTGTCCAGGCCCCCTCTGCTTTTGGCTCTGTCTATCAGTACTTCGCAGCATCGATTTAAATCGGCATGGTGCTGGTCAATGATGGAGAGGATTTCATCATGCTCCAGCATATCGGTCAATCCATCCGAACACATCAGATACAAATCTTGTTCTTCGGTATGGTGAGTATGCAACTCAGTCTGCACCGCTTCCATGGTACCAACGGCCCTGGTGATCAAATTCTTGATCGAAGAATAGCGTGCATCTTCTTCCGATATCAGACCGGCATTGATCTGCTCTTGCAAGACAGAGTGATCCTGTGTCAGGCGCGTCAGCAGCCCGTCGCGGTAGCGGTAGGCGCGCGAGTCTCCCACATGCCCAAGCAGGAGTTTATCTTGCAAACAACATGCCACCACCACGGTAGTCCCCATGCCGGCACAATCAGGATTGGTTTGCGCCGTATACAAGACATTGAGATTGGCCATCTCTATGGCTTCGCTCATCCAGCGCGCCATCGCCAGGGGCCTGGGCCCCATGGAAGGGAACCAGATGGCATCCATCTTGCTACACAGATAATCTGCAATGATCTGCACCGTCATGGCGCTGGCAACTTCGCCCGCGTTATACCCTCCCATGCCGTCAGCCAGAATGGCGCAGCCATAGTCAGCACAAACGATGATGGCATCTTCGTTATGCGACCTGACGAGGCCCGTATCAGAAAGGGCGGCAAATTCTAAAACACGCTGGTATGGCATCAATAAACGCTGTGCTGGAACCTTGAATTAATTAAATTGCATTAATCCGGATATACGATTTGGATTGTTTTTTTCTCTTTAGGACAAGCTTAACATTAAGGAAATCTATTTGCACTGGATATCCATAGTAAACCGGCCCTGAAACAAAAAAGAGTCGCATAAAATGCGACTCTTTTCCGGTAAAGCTCTGATAAAGCAACGCTATGCAAGACCAGGCCTGCAAAAGTTGCCTTATTGACTGATTACAGCATGGCTTTCAGCAAACGTGCCATTTCTGACGGGTTCTTCGTCGCCTTGATGCCGCATTCTTCCATGATGTCGAGCTTGGCTTGTGCCGTGTCAGCACCGCCAGAGATCAGCGCGCCAGCATGGCCCATGCGTTTGCCCGGAGGCGCAGTCACACCGGCGATGAAGCCGACAACTGGCTTCTTCATGTTGTCGCGTACCCAGTAAGAAGCATTCGCTTCGTCCGGGCCACCGATTTCACCGATCATGATCACTGCATCAGTATCCGGATCATCATTGAACATCTTCATGACGTCGATGTGCTTCAGACCATTGATAGGGTCACCACCAATACCAACAGCAGAAGACTGGCCCAGACCCAGTGCAGTCAATTGACCTACTGCTTCATAAGTCAGCGTACCGGAACGGGAAACCACGCCGATACGACCTTTACGGTGGATGTGGCCTGGCATGATGCCGATCTTGATTTCGTCTGGAGTGATCAGACCTGGGCAGTTAGGGCCGAGCAATTTTGTTTTGCTACCGGCTTTAGCCATGCGGTCTTTCAGCATCATCATGTCACGGACAGGGATGCCTTCAGTAATGCAGATGGCCAGATCCAGGTCAGCTTCAACGGCTTCCCAGATCGCAGCGGCAGCGCCTGCTGGTGGAACATAGATAACAGAAACTGTCGCGCCAGTTGCTGCTTTAGCTTCTGTCACGTTAGCGAAAATCGGGATACCTTCAAAATCTTCGCCCGCTTTTTTCGGGTTCACGCCAGCGACGAAACAGTTTTTACCGTTTGCGTAATCGCGGCACATACGTGTATGGAACTGGCCAGTTTTGCCAGTGATACCTTGGGTGATGACTTTAGTGTCTTTATTGATCAGGATGGACATATCTGTTCCTTGCAATGATTAAGCTTGAGCTGCTGCAGCAACAACCTTCTGCGCTGCTTCTTCCATCGTGTCTGCCGAGATGATAGGCAGGCCAGAGTCAGCCAGCATCTTCTTGCCGATGTCTTCGTTGGTACCCTTCATACGCACAACCAGTGGCACTTTCAGGGATACTGCCTTGGATGCAGTGATCACGCCTTCAGCGATCACGTCACAACGCATGATGCCGCCAAAGATGTTGACCAGGATGGCTTTCAAGCCTGGATTTTTCAACATGATCTTGAAGGCCTCTGTTACTTTTTCTGCCGTCGCACCACCACCTACGTCGAGGAAGTTGGCTGGTTCGCCGCCGAACAGCTTGATGGTGTCCATCGTTGCCATCGCCAGACCGGCACCGTTGACCAGGCAGCCGATATTGCCGTCGAGAGAGATGTAAGCCAGGTCGAATTTGGAAGCTTCGATTTCAGCTGGGTCTTCTTCGTCCAGGTCGCGGTAAGCGACGATTTCTGGCTGACGGAACAGGGAGTTCGCGTCGAAATTAAATTTCGCGTCCAAGGCGATGACTTTGCCTGAGCCAGTCAGGATCAAAGGATTGATCTCAGCCAGGGAGCAGTCAGTTTCCATGAAGGCTTTATACAGACCTTGCAACTGCACACGCGCATCAGCGATAGAGCCTTCAGGCACGCCGATTTTACGGGAGATGTCATCCGCTTCAGCATCTTGCAGACCATTGGTCGGATCGATTGCGATGGAATGGATCAGCTCTGGATGTTTTTCCGCCACTTCTTCAATATCCATACCACCTTCGCTGGAGGCCATCAAGACCACGCGCTGGCTGATACGGTCAGTAACCATACTGACATACAGTTCTTTTTTGATATCTGCGCCTTCTTCGATCAACAGGCGACGAACCTTTTGACCTTCTGGGCTGGTCTGGTGTGTAACCAGTTGCATTCCCAGAATCGCGTTTGCGTATTCACGCACTTGTTCCAGGGACTTGGCGACTTTCACGCCACCACCCTTGCCACGGCCACCGGCGTGTATCTGTGCTTTAACAACCCAGACTGGTCCGCCCAGCGTTTCAGCTGCTTTGACAGCTTCGTCAACAGACAGGCATGGAATACCGCGTGGTACTGTCACTCCGAATTTGCGGAGGATTTCTTTACCCTGATACTCATGAATTTTCATACGACTTCCCTTCAGACACTGAGGTATAAATAATTAAACAAACAAACTAGCTGGGTGATTTCACGCCAGGCGATGCTTTTGCCCAACGCGGGTAATACTGGACTACCGCCGGCCCGTCGATACGCAGGGCATGACAGCGGTCTAATTGAAATGGTTGTTGCGTCTGCTGGCCGCGATCAGTCGCCCCGTCACGGGTATCAATCACGTCCCCGGCAAAAGCCTGGACAGCAGCCGTCGGCAGAATTTGTGCCATTTCCGTCAGATGGGTGCAACCATGCACACCGGCCATGCGCTCTTTGACGCCCTGGCGGAACTGTCTCAACAAATTCAAACCGATGAGTTTTTTATAATCCGGGGTAATGACTTCGCAATAGCCGGGATAAGGCACGGCATCGGATGAGGCTTCCACATCAACGATGGTCAATTGCAAGTCTACGGTAATGCGCAGGCTGAGATCATGCAGCGCGCTGCCATTCGGGCGCACGCCCGACGCAAGAGTGATATCGCGAGGTTTATAGTCAGTGATACGGGCGTCAAGATCCCACAATCCATCATCGCGCGCGAACGCTTCGATCTGGATAGTACGCGTGTGCTTTAAGGCGCGTCTGTTGGTTGACGAAGATAAGGGCATCATGCCTGCTGGCGGCTAAACCAAAATACTGAATAAATAGCCACAATTGCGTGTCGTTACCGCAGCTTCTACGATAACAGCCGCTCCTGCGGCCCTGCAAAAAAACCAGCAGAGTGTAGCACAGACCAGCCGGGAACTCATCATATGACTACAATTTAAGCAGTTTTCTGAGCATGCTTATGCAGAAATCTAAGTAGAAAATTAAGTTTTTTGTTGTCTGGCAGAAGAAACCCAGGCGATTATCAGGTAAATGTCTTTTCTTACAATATCGATATATACATGAAAGCCGACCTTATTCAAGTCGCCGACTGATGCATATTTTAAAGTTCGGTCCGAAGTTTTTGCTTTGCAGACCAAGGCTGGATCAACAGACTGCGGCTTATCAACTCAGCCTCAATAGAAAGAATATCCTCCACTTCGTCATTCCTGCGCAGGCAGGAATCCATCGTTTTAACAGCTTTACGGCCAAATCTGCCGCGACCTTATTCAGGATTTTTGAGTCCATACAAATAAATTAAGAACAAACAAAATCAAGCGAAGCCGCTGTGCCCCAGCTTGCGCTGGGTTACAGCAGCGTTGCTGATGTGTTCGTTTACCCTACATTTACTCCACATCCTCGTCCCGTGGCGCCCGCATAGCCATCTGCGCCGCCCGACTGGAAAAGCCTCTCTGCTGTAAAAAAGCCGCCTGTTTCATTTTTTCCTGATGGTCTTTCGGTGCATGCGGAAACTTTCTGTGCAAAATCTGAATCGCCCTTTCGGCCTCAGATTCTTTCAGCTCCTCCTTGACGTTCTCGATATCCTGCGCATCCAGGCCATGACTTTGTAGCTCGGCCAGGATACGGTTATTACCAAACCTGGCTTGACGGCGGTTGACCAGGGACTCTGAAAAACGCTCACCGGACAGATACTTGGCCGCCTCCAGAAAATCCAGCACAGCCGCCACATCATCCCCCTCTTCGGCATACCGCGCCAGTTTGCGCTCCAGCTCCATGCGGCTATGTTCACGCATGGATAAATAACGCAAGGCACGGGCTTTCAGGCTAATGGCAGGTTTTTTCATACTTTAAAAGCAAGAATGCCGGTTGGCAGCTACCAACCGGCATAATTCAAGACTATGGCGCCAACAGTGTTACAACTGAGTGCTCAAACTTAACACTTCAGCTTACTCAGCCGTCGCCACTGCTGTCAACAAAGGTACACCCAGATGTTCGCGTACCTTGTTTTCAATTTCAAATGACAGTTCAGGACGCTCTTTCAGGAAAGTACGTGCATTGTCCTTGCCCTGGCCGATACGATCACCGTTATAGCTATACCATGCACCGGCTTTTTCTATGATCTTGGCATCGGCTGCCAGATCCAGAATCTCACCTTCGCGTGAAGTACCTTCACCATACATGATGTCAAAATGCGCTTCTTTAAATGGTGGCGCCACCTTGTTCTTGACGACCTTGACCTTGGTTTCATTGCCCACCACTTCATCACCGGACTTGATGGAGCCGGTACGACGAATGTCCAGGCGCACGGAGGCATAAAACTTCAGCGCATTACCACCTGTCGTCGTTTCTGGGCTGCCAAACATGACACCAATCTTCATACGAATCTGGTTAATAAAGATCACCAGCGTATTGGTACGCTTGATACTGCCAGTCAGCTTACGCAGAGCCTGGGACATCAGACGCGCTTGCAAACCAGGCAAGGAATCACCCATATCCCCTTCAATCTCGGCACGTGGTGTCAATGCTGCCACCGAGTCGATGACCACCAGGTCAACACTGCCAGAACGCACCAGCGCATCAGTGATTTCCAGCGCCTGCTCACCGGTATCCGGCTGAGAAATCAGCAAATCACCAAGATTTACACCCAGTTTTTGCGCATAACCTACGTCCAATGCATGCTCAGCATCAATAAACGCACAGGTACCGCCCAGCTTTTGCATTTCTGCAATCGCCTGCAGCGTCAACGTGGTTTTACCAGAAGATTCAGGACCATAAATCTCAACCACACGGCCACGTGGCAAGCCACCGACGCCCAGCGCGATATCCAGACCCAGAGAGCCGGTAGAAACAACCTGCACCTCTTCCACCACTTCGCCGTCGGCCATACGCATGACCGAACCTTTACCAAACTGCTTTTCTATCTGTGCCAGCGCTGCTGCAAGTGCCTTTGCTTTTTCTGAGGCATTTTCTGGTTTCTTATCGTCCATACATTCTTTCATTCAATAAGCGGCGGGTGGAAAAAGTAATACAGGCTTAATTTCCTGCGATTTGCAGTACTGTATAAAAAAACAGTGATTTATGCAAGCGACTTTTTCAAGAAGTTTAGAATGATGAATTTTACAAGAAAAGTATCGATTTTCACCGAACTCTGGACTTTGTGTCGATTTTCATTTAACTCTGAATTTTTTTCATTTAACTCCGAACTTTGAACTCTTGGACTGTATTAAGAGAGCGGCATCGATTTCATTTACCTTTGAATTCGTGTTTGAAAAAACAAACCGTTTCTTAGCAACCCGTCACCAAAACCTCTAGGTCTCTATTGGCTGCCGCCAAATCAAATGGGGCACCAATCTGGCCGATCAAAGACGCCCCCGCTTCATCTAGCGGGAGCGTCTCCCTGTGAATCCTTGTCAGCTTGCCGGATTGCCTGCCATGACGATCCACGCCGCGCCGTTGATCATCACCGTCCGCTCACCGGGGAGGCTCGCGAAGGCTGCACGAGTCGCGGCCGAGGCGCGGGCGCGGATGTCGTCGGGCTGATCAGCTAGTACTCGCGACAGCGGGCCGACCTCGAGCGCCATCCTTACCGCGTCGTCGATCGCAGCGTCCCGCGTCTCGCCCTCGCCGAACGGGACGGAAGCATTGAAGGGTGCGATAACGATATCGGTGAAGCCGGCTGCCGTCAGGATGCGCGACACCCTCCCCCGATCCCCAAACGAAAATGGGCCGGGCGCTTCGGGATCGGGCGGCGCGCCTGGCGGAAGGATGCCCTTGATCGCGCCCATCGGCAGGCGCACCCAATCGTTCTCGGCCGCGCCGCGCCAGCAGACGAAAGCGACCCGCCCACCGGGCCGAAGCGCGCATCGCATATGGGCAAACGCCCCTGTCGGATCGTCGAAGAACATCACCCCGAAACGCGAGAACAGAATGTCAAACGCGCCCTCGGGCAACCCGGCGCTGCTGGCATCGGCCACCTGGAACAGGGCCGGCGTATCCTGTGGCGCAAGCGTGCGTGCCAAGCCGATCAGCGATTCGGATATGTCCACTCCCAACACTTGGCCACCCGGACCGACGCGAGCGGCCAGTGCCAGACTCGACGCGCCCGCGCCGCAACCAATGTCCAGCACACGCTCGCCCTTCGCGGGCGCGGCAGCTTCGATCGCAGCCTGACCAAACACCGCCACCACGGCGTCGAGCCGGGCCTGGTTAGCGACCCAGCGATCTCCGCTTTGACCATTCCAGGCGGCGACCTGACCGGCATTTTGTTCTGCCATATATATCCTCGTTCTGATGTGTTCTTAACTAAGCTCTCCGATGCCAAAGCGCGCATCACAGTCAGAGCCTCGGCTTGTTCGAAAAACCCCAGACACCAGCGCCCCAGGCGTTAAGCGTCCACTATTCTTTTCAACGTAGCCCTTTGCATTGATCGCGGCGTCAGGCGATTTGAAAAGGCTACTATCTTGTTTAACAGGCCCGCGACCACCATAGCCTTTCCTTGCAGCAACGCCCGAATGCCGCTTACGGCGACCGGACGAGGCTGCATGGTGAGGAGACGTAGCAAGACCGATGTGGTTGCGCCAGCTGCCTCATCGAAGCCTGTCGCGGTGTGCCCTGGGCAGAGAGTGGTAACAACCACACCATGCGGGCGGAATTCGTCGTGCAGGGCCTCGCCAAGGGTTAGTACATATGCCTTGGTCGCCGCATAGGCCGCGTAGCTGGGAACGGCCTGGAAGGCCATGAGGCTAGCGATGAGAAGTATATGTCCTGATCGCCGCTTGGCCATATCGTGGCCGAAGAGATAGGTCAGCTCTGTGAGCGTCGTGATGTTGAGCTGGATCATGTTCGCAGTGCGCTCGATCGGCGTTTCCAATAAATCGCCGTGCAAGCCGTATCCGGCGTTGTTCAACAAGATGTCGATGGTCACCGACCGCGCGTCGAGACTGCCTTTCAAGCGGCTGGCCGCGCCCGGCGAGGCAAGATCGATCGCCTCGACCAACACATCCACCCCGTATTTGCGGCGTAGATCGGAGGCAAGCTTTTCCATCGACTCCTGCCGTCGGGCCGCCAATACGAGATTGACTTTCTGCGCAGCCAGCAGATCTGCGAATTCAAGGCCGAGGCCACTCGACGCCCCGGTGATCAGAGCCCATTTTCCAGCGAAGTTGTTCATAAGTTCTTTCGACATTGTTTTCTTCCTTAACTCTTTAAATTAACGAAAGGGGCTCAGTCGCCAATTCCACCATCAAGCCGTGCAAAAACCAGGGACGGCGACCTTCTGGAACAGGTGCGGTCTGGCTACGACGGATGAAGGATAGCCAGAAAGCATCGCCACGAATTCGGGACGGGTGAGCGCGGCGCGGACCATCTCGGTGGATTCCCAAACAACATAGTTCAGGTAGGTCGGGCTATCGCCGATTGCTCGGTGCAATTGAGTAGATATGAAGCCCGGCTGCTTTGTCAGCATTCCGGCAGCCGCCGTAAAGGCATCCAGGAAGCCCGCCTCGTCGACAGGATCGACCGTGAATAGGTTAATGAGCACGACTGGTGAGGCCGCGATGCCGAATTGGCGGTGAAGCGGGAATTTGTCATCTAAGGGGGTGAATGGCTTTGGGTCGGTCATGGTGGTGTTCCTGTATGAATTGAAACTGGCGTGATCGATACTGGTTACTCTCAAGCCAGCATCGATTGCTGGGCAAAGATACCCGCCATCGCGCCCTGCCATGAGGACTGGGTGACCGAGGGCAAGAAAGGTGTGGCAAGGTCGCCGGCGGCGTAGATGCCGGGCATGCTGGTCTGACGGCGCTCATCGACCTTAATGGCGACACCGGTGGGTGTATCCACCGTGGCGAGGCCCAGTGATTCATGCAGGCTTGCCGATGGCTTGTTGCGCGGCTGGGCGAACAGGACATCGACCGCAACATTGCGGCCGGTATCAAGATTGACGGTGGTGATATGGCCCTTGTGATGGGCAATCTCGACGATTCGGCCATCGGCGACGGGTACGTTGCGGTGCGCCAGATCGGCCCGGAGTTCGGGCGAAATGTCGTGACCATCGGCGAAGACAGTCAACTTGTCTGTCCAGTCGCGAAACAGCCTGACGGACTGGTGCGACTGCGGGCCAGACCAGACGACGCCCCAATGCTGGTCGGCGACTTCATAGCCATCGCAATAGGGACAAGGCACAATGGAAGTACCCCAGCTTTCGGCAAAGCCCGGGACATCAGGCATCTGGTCGGCGACGCCGTAGCTCAGGATCAGGCGGCGTGCCTTTAGGTTTTCGTGATCGTCAGTGACGACGCAGAAATCGTCGATGGCACCAGACACGCTCTCAGCCCGGGCATTGACCAGCCTGATCGCCGGGTAGCGCGCCAGTTGCTGCCGCGCCTCGGCCAGGATGTCCAGCGGTGGCTTGTGATCGTGGCCGAGAACGCCGTGCGAGTGGTGACCGAAGCGATTGCGTGGCCGACCGGTATCGAGAACGATGACCTTGCGGCGGGCACGGCCAAGCTGCAGGGCGGCGGCGAGGCCGGCAAAGCTGCCGCCGATGATGATGACGTCATTCATGATGATGGGCTCCGTGTTGTGGATGAGGGTTGGGTTAGGGCTGGCTTGTACATTTAAGATACTTCATGGTATCATAATTCCAGAATTTGAATACTGTCAAGTACTGGAATTGTCGTGACCGAAAACAGTGAGAGCTGGCGCGGCCAACCCACCAACGAGGCACTTGGCCAAACGATAGTCGACGCCGCCTGCGAACCCTTTGTGGAATTGGGTTTTCAAGCGACGACATTGGACAAGGTCGCCCAGTGAGCGAGGATATCCAAGTTCAGCATCTATCGACACTTTGAGGGCAAGGGCGCCTGGTTCAGCACGGCCACTCGCCTTGCCTTTCACCGGTGTGACCCCGAGGTTTAAAAATCATTGTGCCAACCAAGCAAGAAGGAAGAAAATGATGAAGGATAAGATCATGAGTGAATCACTGAACACAGAATTGGCCGCGATCGAAGCGACTGCGGTTTCTTACCTGACTGCCTTTAATCGCGAGGACGTTGCAGGTGTTATCGCAACATATGCCGATGACGGCGTATTGATGGCTCCCGGCAGGCCCTCATCCGCAGGCAAAGAGGCGCTCGCAAAGATTTACCCCGGCGTCTTCGGGAAAATCGATTTCAATATGGCCTATGAAATCAAAGAGGTCGTGCAAACAAGTGCTGATTGGGCGTTCGTTCGCAGTGCGACCAAGGGCACTGAAACCATCAAGGCAACCGGAGAGGTCGCGCCCGCCACCTATGAAGAACTTTTTCTAATGCGGAAATCGGCTGATGGAGCTTGGAATATTGCAAGATATTGCACTACCAAGACGAGCTAGACAACCTGATCTGTCTACATGAACGACCGTTTTGTCTAAGAACCTGTTTGCGATCTGTAGCGAGCGTGCGTCAGCGGGGTGAAGAGCAGCGCAAAAAGCGGAATGTACTAAGGTACATGAGCATTTTGAGCAGCACATGAGCCTCGATCACGCTCGCGCAGTAAGATCGCAAATAGGTTCTAAGTCCATTTATACACCCCAAGCGACTATCGCCGGGCCGCACAGGGAAGTTCGACGTGGGGAGGCAGGGGAAAATCCAATCTTTGGCTTGCACATTTCAAATGCTGCGTAGTACCGCAACCCAAGAAATAGAATACTATCAAGAACTGTAATTATCATGACCAAAAGCAGCCAGGGCCGGCGTGGCCGGCCCGCCAACGAGGCGCTTCGCCACACGATAGTCGACGCCGCCAGCGAACTCTTTGTGGAATTGGGTTTTCAAGCGACGACCATGGACAAGGTCGCCCAGCGGGCGAAGATATCCAAGCTAAGTATCTATCGGCACTTCGAGAACAAGGAGGCTCTGTTCAGCGCAGCCATGGTGGCCCACTGCCATCCGTTTGCACCACAGGCCCTTTCTGAAAGCGTCGACGGTTCGGCCGAAGATCAGCTCATGGTGATGGGATCATCCCTGCTTCGCACGCTGTTGAGACCAGACGTCCGCAGTGTCGAAGCCATGGTCTTGGCCGATAAGACGAATCAACAGTCGTTAAGCAAGCTCCATTACGAAGCCGGGCCCGCCCATGTCATCGCCGAGATTGAGGCCAAGTTGCGTCAGTTGCACGCGAAGGGGATTCTCAACGTGCCCGATGTTATGCGGTCTGCCCGCTTGTTTGCCGCGCTTTTCAAGGGATCCGATCTCTTGCTTATCGCACGCTTCGACGAGGCGAGAGCCGGGGATGACCACGAAATCGAATCATATTGCAGGTCCGCCGTCGCCATGTTTATCGCCGGGCACGGTGGCATCGAAAAGGTCACGCATACCCATCGGCAGGTCAAGAAATAATGATGGCATCGTGAGGCGACCACAATATCCGGCCAGGCAGCACCGGTATTGTGTGCCATTCAACGTTCATCATCCTTGCTGCCAAATTTCCGGACTATCGGTACACCGTTGAGCCATTCACCACTCAATAGAGGACATTACATGAAACAACTCACTGTAAAAATTTGGCAAAGACATGGCAACCGTTCGACTTAGAATTGGTAGTTGTAAGCCACGCCTATCATATGCAGACGGGTTTTCCAGGTACCCTGGGTGAGTTCTCCGTTGCCAGTGCATCCACTGATCAGCGGCGAGCAAGAATTCTTGAAGCTGCCATCCGCATCCCGGAAATGCAGATAGGAATACGCCAGATCAATGGACGCGTTGTTGTTGAGCTTCCAGTTCGTACCCAGCGATAACTGCATGCGGTCTTCATCTGGCAAAGCCGGGTGGCGCAGAGTGGTGCTGGCAACTGGCGACTGGTCGTAGGCTATGCCACCGCGCAGCGTGAACTTTTCGTCGAGCTTGTAGCTTGTTCCCACTGAGAAACGCCAGGTATTTTTCCAATTTTGGAGAATCACCTCGTCGCCCTGCACGGTTCCTGGAAACTGGATATTCAAGTTTTGCAAGCGTGAAGTACGTGTCCAGGTAGCATCACCCATCACCGCCCATTTGGAGTCGATTTGTCGGAAACCGTTGACAGAGAAAGTCTCGGGCGTGTGAACATTCAGCAGTACGGCAGAATTGCTTTTGGTCGAGTTGGCGGCAATGATCTTGTTAACTACCTGATCAGGGGTGACATTGAAATCCCACACCGCACTGCCCTTCAGTTTGTGCGAGACCGAAGAACGGTAGGACAGGCCCAGGCGCGTATCCTGATCCAGCTGGAACAAGTAACCTATATTCCAGCCATAACCCCAGTCGTTGCCATCCATAGAACCGTGACCATCCTTGACGCTTGCAAGCACAGCCGGATTGCCGCCTGCGGCAACAATGCTACGTAGCAGTGCCGTGGCGGCCGGTGTGCCAGTCAGGGCGGCGATGGAACCGGGTACATCAACCCCCTGCCCCAGGTTGGCTTTCATGAACTGTGCACTCACGCCGAAGCCAAAAGAATGCTGCTCGTTGAGTTTGAAACCGGCAGATGGGTTCAGGTTGACCGATTCCAGCTTCACATTGGTCATCGCATAGCGGCCAGACCAGTTGTTATCGTAATCCAGCTTGGTACCGTAAGGCACGAACAGGCCAAAACCGGCGGTCCACTGGTCGTTAAGTTTCTTGCTGACATACAGGGACGGTGCCGCCACCATGCCCGGTGTGTAGCTATCCTGGCTCGTCAGGCCGCCAGAACTGGTGCCGGTGAAACGTTTGGAGCCGGTATCAGTGAAGGTCGAATGTGGTATGACGGCAGTCACACCACCGACGATCTGGGTACCGTCCAGACGGGTCAGGCCAGCCGGATTGGCGAAGATGGTCGAAGCATCGCCTGCTTCGGCAGCGTTGGCGTCAGCGGTACTCTGGGCAGAAACGCTCTGGGAACCAAAACGGTAGCCAGATGCGTGGGAGGACATAGATACAGCGCCCAGGGCGGCAGCAATGGTCAGGGTAAGGATTTTTGGGTTCAAGGTGTAGTCTCCGTCATTGTTAATCGTCTAGGTAGTTCATGAGTACAGTTTCTCAATACAGTTTCTCAGCAAGATTACCCGGCCAGCCCGAAGGTCTTCCGCAGACCTTTCTCAACAGGGCCAGCGGGCATGAAGCGGCGCAGTTTGGCCAGAAGAGACGCCTCACCTTTGGGCGTATGGCGCATCTTCCATGCACCTAAGGCGGCGTTGACAATGGTGGTGGCAACGCCATCGGGCTCTGGCGCTTTTTGGACGTTGGTTTGGATTGCCTGGGAAACGATGGCCAGTTCTTTGCTGTAGTCAGCAATTCTGGAGGCGGTCTGGGGCGCGTTCAGATCCAGGTTGGTTTTGGTGAAGGATGGTTCCACCAGCGCCACGCGGATGCCAAATTGACGCACTTCATGATCCAGGGTTTCTGACAGCCCTTCAACCGCATGCTTGGAGGCCGAATACAGTGCCATATACGGCGCAGGCAAAAAGCCCAGTACCGAGCTGACGTTGACGATGCGGCCAGAACGTTGCCCGCGCATGTGTGGCAGCACAGCCTTGATCGTGCGCAAGAGGCCGAAGAGGTTGGTGTCAAACAAGGTTTGCGCTTCGGCAACCGAGGTTTCCTCCGTCGCGCCGAGCAGGGTCACACCTGCACTGTTGACCAGCACGTCGATGCGTTTGGCCTCGTCGATGATGGTCTGGATGCCACGCTCAATTGACGCTTCGTCACGGATATCCATCTCAATAAGGGTAACGCCTGATATTGCCTGGGCTTTGGCGGTGTTGCGCACGGTACCAAATACCCGGCAACCCTGCTTGCTAAACTTCATGGCTACGGCACGCCCGATACCTGATGACACGCCGGTAATAACGACAACTTTAGAATTCGACATAACAGTTCCTTTTGCAAAGGTAAATCGGGATGAATGGCAAGTCAGCTTTGCGATGGCGCTGGCCTGATCTTGAACCAGATGGAATACATCGCCGGTAAAAACACCAGGGTCAGAATCGTTCCCGCAAAGGTGCCACCAATCAGTGTGTAGGCCAGCGTCCCCCAGAAGACAGAATGGGTCAGTGGGATGAAGGCCAGGATAGCTGCCAATGCCGTCAGGATCACAGGCCGGGCGCGTTGCACAGTCGCTTCGACAACAGCACGGAAAGGTTCCAGCCCGGCCTCTTCGTTTTCACGAATTTGCCCGATCAATATCAGCGTGTTACGCATGAGAATGCCGGACAGCGCGATCAGGCCAACCAGCGCATTGATGCCGAAGGGTTGCCGGAACAAAAGCAGCGTCGGCACCACACCAATCAGCCCCAGTGGACTGGTCAGGAACACCATGACCATCCCCGAGATCGAGCGGACCTGCAAGATGATGATCAGCAGCGTAAGCGCAATCATGATCGGGAACAGCGGCAGCATCGCCGTAGAAGCCTTACCGGCTTCTTCTATTGAGCCAGCCATTTCAATCCGGTAACCCGCAGGAAGCTGCCCAATGACTGGCTGCAATTGCTGCATGATGGCGCTGGAAACATCCGGCGGTTGCAAGCCTTCGGCGAT
Source organism: Undibacterium paludis (assembly GCF_022568815.1). Lineage (GTDB taxonomy): Bacteria > Pseudomonadota > Gammaproteobacteria > Burkholderiales > Burkholderiaceae_D > Undibacterium. The sequence continues at coordinate 138,595 of NZ_JAKZHX010000005.1, forward strand.
GTCGCCACGGACCGTGAGGGTCGGCGTGCGGTCACGACGCCGCAGCATGGTATCTTCCATACGTACATCGACGGTACCTACCTGAGACAATGGGATACGTTGCCCGGCCGAACCGACCAGCGTAAAGCCTGCGATCTTCGCCGGGTCGAGGCGGATATTGCCAGCCGCACGACCAACCACCTGCACAGAACGGATATCCTCGCGTACCTCGGTCAGCGGTGCCCCACTCAGCAAGAACTGCAACTGCAAGGCAACGGAAGCAGAGGTCAGTCCAACACCCTGAAGCCGGTCCTGGTTGAGCGTGAAGTGCAAGGCAGGTACACGCGGCCCCCAATCTGTATTGACGGTGCGAAGCATAGGACTGGCGTGCATGATGCTTTCGACTTGCGCGGCGATCGTACGCAGCTTGTCCGGGTCCGGCCCCATGACGCGGTAGGCCACGGGAAATGGTGAAGGGGGGCCGAACACAATCTGGGTAACGCGCACACGCGCCCCGGGTGCCAGCCCATCAGCCGCTGCCTGACGCAGCCTGAACTTGAGGGCTTCGCGTTCCTTGTCGTCACCGGTGAGCACGACGATCTTGGCAAACGAGGGATCGGGCAATTCAGGGGCCATCGCCAGGAAGAAGCGTGGCGCACCCTGGCCGATGTAGGATGTCACGATCCTGGCCTCTTTTTGCTTCGCGAGCCAGGCTTCGACCTTTGCCGTCGCGGCACTGGTTTGCTCAATGGAAGTGCCATACGGCATCTGCACTTCAACCAGCACTTCTGGCCGGTCAGAGGTCGGGAAAAACTGCTTATTGACCAGCCCCATGCCCGCGATAGCCAGCACAAACGTCCCGACGACTGTACCTGCCACCAGCCATTTGCGGGCGATGACACGCGCCAGCACTTGCCGGAAACGGTTGTAGTTGCGGGTGTTGTAGATGGCTTCGTGCCCACCTTCAACCTGCTTGATGTCTGGCAGCATCTTCACCCCCAGGTAGGGTGTGAATACGACGGCCACCACCCACGACGCGATCAGGGCAATGCCGACGATCCAGAACATATTGCTGGTGTATTCGCCTGCCGTAGAACGCGCAAATCCATTGGGCATGAAGCCGATGGCCGTGACCAGCGTGCCGGACAGCATGGGGGCTGCGGTGTGGCTCCAGGCATAGGCAGATGCCGCAACACGGCTATAGCCTTCTTCCATTTTCACCACCATCATTTCGATGGCGATGATGGCATCGTCCACCAGCAGGCCCAGCGCCAAAATCAGCGAACCAAGCGTGATGCGGTCAAAGTTTTTACCAGTGGCCGCCATGATGACGAACACAGCAGCCAGGGTCAGCGGTACCGCTGCTGCGACCACGATGCCGACGCGCCAGCCCATGCTGACAAAGCAGACCACCAACACGACGAGCAAGGCCACGAAAAACTTGACCATGAATTCGTCCACTGCCGAACTGATGTTGACGGACTGATCAGTCACCTTCGTCAATGACATTCCCAGCGGAAGGCTGGCGTTGATTTTGGTGATTTCCGCCTCAAGCGCCTTGCCCAGATCAAGCCCGTTCCAGTCGTCACGCATCACGATGCCCAACAGCAGTGCCGGTTCGCCGTTGTTGCGGACCTGGAAAGTCGCCGGGTCTTCATAACCGCGTTCGACAGTCGCCACGTCCGACAATTTCAGCGTCCGCCCCTGGGCAGCAACCGGGGTCTGCCGGATTTTGTCCAGGTTGTCGAACGCGCCATCGACACGAAGAAAGACCTGCGGCCCCTTGGTCTCGATGGAACCGGCGGGGGTCAATACATTTTGGTTATTGAGCGCAGCAAAGATATCCTGCGGCGCGACGCCCAATGTGGCCAGGCGGTCGTGCGAGAAAGAGACGAAAATGCGTTCGGGTTGCTCGCCGATGATGTTGACCTTTTTCACACCTGCGACGTGCAGCAGTTGCTGGCGCAGCGCTTCCGCATCACGTACCAGCAAGCGTTGCTGTTCGCCCTTGGCTTTCAGCGCAAAGAGCGCAAATGTGACGTCGGCATACTCGTCGTTGATGAGTGGTCCGATGACGCCGGCAGGCAGCTTTTTAGCTTCGTCCCCAAGCTTCTTACGGGCCTGATAGAACTCTTCTTTAACCTCGGAAGGTGGCGTACTGTCGAGCAAGGAAACCATGGTGAACGCCAGACCAGGACGTGTGTAGGTTTCGGTGCGTTCATACCACCGCAACTCTTGCATGCGTTTTTCCAGTGGTTCAGCGACCTGATCCTGCATTTCCTTCGCTGTGGCGCCCGGCCATGCGGTGACGATAGTCATCTGCTTGATCGTAAACGGCGGGTCTTCTGCACGCCCAAGCTTGAAGAAAGCGAGGATGCCTGCTACCGAGATCAGGAAGATCAGGAACAGCGTGACGGACCGCTCGCGCACGGCAAGCGCCGACAGGTTGAAGCGGGCTTCGCTCATGGCGTCACTCCCGGGGTTGTGGCGGCGGCCAGGCTGGTCACCCGCACTTGCTCACCTTCGCGCAGCAAATGCGTGCCGAGTGCGACAATCCGGTCGCCTTGCTTCAGTTGTCCTGTGATGTACCCTCCATCGTCATCCAGACGCTGGACCTTGACGGCTCGCCAGGTAACCTTTGCCGGTTCACCTTCGATGACCCAGACCCCTGGCCCCTTGCCAGCATCAAACAGGGAGGCAATAGGTACACGTAAGCTGTCCTGCGCAACGCTAAGTCCGCCAGCAATCTGAATGGTGACAGTAGCGCCCAATGGAGCATTGGCCAGTTCGCCATCCAGCACATACCGCGCTTCAAAGCTGCGGGTCAGCCGGTCTGCAGTATCTGAGAGTTGTCTGAGTTTGGCCGGAACAGTCAGACCCTCTTTGCCAAAAAGCGTGGCCTGACCAGTTGAACCGATGGCAGGGCGCAAGGTTTCCGGTAACTGGATGACTGCTTCGCGATGCCCGGCACGGGCGACCCTTACCACCACCTGACCAGCACTGACGACCTGGCCGGGTTCGGCCAGCGTTTCCATAACGGTGCCATCAGCATCTGCCAGCAACTCTGCGTAGTGGCTGGCGTTGCGGGCGACTTCAGCCTGGGCTTCGCTGGCATTGAGCTGGGCTTTGGCTGCATCGGCTGCCGCCTTCACCTGATCGTAGGCGGAGGCCGATATCGCGCCGGTTCCACGCAGGTCGCGGTAGCGGGCTTCATCTTCCATTGTTTGCTGCGCCCGCGCCCTGGCGGCGGTAACCGTTTCTTGCTGGGCATGGGCTGCCAGCTTCAGATCAACCGGATCGATACGCATGAGCACTTGCCCGCGCTTCACCGTTTGCCCTGTATCCACAAGGCGCTCCAGCACTTTGCCAGAAACCCGGAAGCCAAGATCGCTTTGCACCCGGGCGGCGACGGTACCCGTGAAAGTACGTGATGCGGCGACTGCACTCTGCACAGTAGCCACACGTACCAACGGCGCTTCGGTACGTGGATCTGATTGCGGTTTTGCGCCACAAGCGACCAGCGCAAGCGGCAATGCTGAGATGACAACAGACGAAACAAGGCGACGGAACATAGGAATCCCATATAGAACTGAATAGGATTCCTATTTTGGTACTAGTGACCAATTAAGTCAATGGTCACTCAACTATTTTGTGTTTATGGCGAAAGGCTGCGCAGCACCAGGCTGGATAACTGGGCCGGTGCATCATCGGTAGAACCCAGGCTGTGCTGCAAGATCAAGGGATTGAGATAAGGACGAATGACCAGGTAGATCGCTGCGGTAGTCTCATCAAGCGGTGTCTTGCGCTCAAACTCTTCGGTCTCGCGACCCTGTCGCAGAATCTCTTGCAGCATGAGTTTGATGCGCTCTTCATAGGCGCGTACCGATTCCCACTGTTCGGTAGCAGCCGCAGCTGCAATGTCGTGCAGCTTGCGATCTTCAAAAAACAGGCGAAGGCCAGACTCAACAATAGTCTTGAACATACGCCGGAACTTCTCTGGGGGATGCTTGACCCCGTCAACGGCAGCCCTGACATCGGCTTCGATCTCGCGCAGGCAATTTGCGCAAATCAGCTCACCTATGGCCTGCTTGGATTCGAAGAACTTATATATATAGGCTTTGGAAAAACCAATGGCCTTGGCAAGGTCAGAGACCGTGGTCTTTTCATAGCCATACAGCCGAAAGTGCTCGGTGGCCGCGACAACAATCTGATTCCGCACTTCATGGTCAACGGGGCCACGGGCTGTGCCCGGATGCGTGGTCGCCAAGGTGGCCGTTGCTACAATGTCAGCGGTGCCGGCCACGAGGCCTGGGGTGTTTGGGGTGGTTGTTTTGCTCATACCCGATAGCTTACCTTTTAAATTTGGTTTACACAACGAGTGACTATTTCATGATATAGTCACTTCAATTTCTTCGATTTTCCCTTTATTTAGTCCCTTCACTGTATGGGAGATGTCCATGCCTATCAAACGCTCTCTTTTGATGTTTGTCGTCACCAGTCTTGCAGCGGGTTGTGCTGTCGGGCCGGATTACCTTCAACCTGCCCCTGCCATGCCAGACCGCTATCTGGGTCAAACCGCGATTGAGCAAAGGCATGCCAAAGCCAGCGCTGACTTCAGCATCTGGTGGGAAGGCTTTGGCGATCCACAACTGACCCGTTTCGTCAAACTTGCGCTGGAGCAAAATCTGGATCTCGCCCAGGCGTCCGCCCGTGTCGCCCAGACACAGGCAGGACTCAGCGCAGCCAATGCCGCGCTGCTGCCATCCGGCACCATCAATGCCCAGGGTGCTCGCGCCTACCAGTCGGTTGAAACGCCAATGGGACAAATCTTGAATTCAAAGCCCCATTTTGATCGCTACGGCAACGCCTATGAAGCCAATCTCACTGTTGGCTGGGAACTGGATGTCTTCGGTGGTGTGCGTCGTGGCCGGGAAGCGGCACTTGCCGACTATCAGGCTTCAGAGGCTGGCGTTACGGCAACACGTCTGGCGGTGGCAGCACAGGTAGCCGACATCTATATTAGTATTCGCGGCCTGCAAGCCCGCCTGGATATCGCCCGCAAGCAAGTGCAGACACAACAAGACCTGTTCGCCACCATCAATCTGCTGTACGGCAAGGGACTGGCCGCTGAACTTCAGGTGCGACAGGCCGAAGGCGCGCTGGCGCAGGTACGGGCATCGGTACCCATCCTCGAAACAGGGCTGGATACGGCCATGAATGCGCTGGATGTCATGCTGGGCAAACCACCTGGCACTTACCGGGCGGACCTGACCAATACCGTTGCTATTCCGGCTGCCCCGCAAATTGCAGCGAGCGGCTCGCCCGGTGATTTACTCCGGCGCCGGCCTGACCTGATCGTGGCAGAACGCCGCCTGGCAGCGTCAAATGCCCGTATCGGCATGGCGGTTGCCGAGTATTATCCCAAACTGTCTCTTAGTGGGCTGATGGGCAGCGCGACCTCCGTATCTGCTGGCAACCTGTTCACCAGTGGTGCCAGTCAGGCAGCTGGTGTGCTGGGTCTGCGCTGGCGTTTGTTCGACTTTGGCCGCATCAATGCGCAGATTGGCCTGGCCAAGGGACAAGAAGCCGAAGCACTGGCAGCATACCGGCTCGCCGTGCTGCGTGCGACCGAAGATGTGGAAAACGCTTTCTCGGCCCTGGTCAAACGTGAGGATCAAGCCAGTATACTAGCCCAGGGTGTGGATTCGCTGGGCCGTGCAAGAGGTGCCTCGTTTGCAGCCTATCAAAAAGGCGTCGTCAGCCTGATTGAAGTCTTGCAAGCGGACGAAAACCTGTTACGCGCCTCCGACATGCAAGCACAGGCACAAACCGAATCAGCACGCACGGCGGTTGCGGCATTCAAGGCGCTAGGTGGTGGCTGGCAGGGCAACCTTCCCGCAACTATGGCAAGCAGATAGTCTCAGTATGAGCAAGCAAATGCACGCGTTCGTCCTGGTCATCATGGCATGGCCGCTATCCTGCTTGACGTTGTGCGATAGCATCTTGCCAGAGCCACACCATAAACTTGAAGATAACGCAATATCTGGAGATTTTCGGCAGGTTTGAATAATGGCGCAAAGAAAAGCGAACGGATGAGTTGTTTTGGCCACTATGGTTCACAAATGTTACCTTCGTTAGACCCAACCGTTGTCCGCGCTGAGAGCTTGTTTCAATTTACGAGCAATCAAAAATTATGTCGTAACCAACCATAGATCGTCACTTTTTTAGATGGTAATAGATGACATATTGAGTAGATGCGACGAAAAGATTTGAATAAATTGGGTGAACCGAAAAGTTCAGAGTTGGCGGAATGAAACACCTGAAAGTTCAGAGCCAGACGGTCTTTTAGTTCAAAAAATAATGTCTTACAAAAAGGTAAGTCGTTGATATTTAAAATTATTTAACTCGCGCTCTGAATTTTTTACACTTAGCTCCGATTTTTTTCTGGTCTAGCGGTAACGATACGACACGATCTCTACAACGGCTGGAAGTAGATCATACAATTTTGGATATTGTGATCATCGCCGATGGATCTGGCATGCCACTTGGCCGGCCAGTAACAACAATCATCGTTGCTGGCTATAGCAGCTAAGCATCTTTCCGCCAGACGGTTTCTGGCAGCGCCTGTCGGCTGGTTTTCAACGGATGTAGAAAACTCGACGTCCGAAATAGGGGACGTAGCAAAGACTGATGACATCGAGAACGACCCACATGTTCGTGCCTGCCTCAAGCCGTTTGCCTGTGTCAGAAATGTTTATTCCGTATCGAGGACTGGAAACGGAGCACTCCGCAATATCTAGACTATCGTCGCTGGTCTGCAGTTCAAGCCCCTCGTCAGCCTTGGTCATTCCAACTTGGAGGACGCCAGTCATGTCGGGCACAACAATCGACTTGGATTCACCCGTTTTCAAAGAGCCCACCTTCTTCCCATTGAAGAATACGGACAACGGCTGTGCTCGTCCAAGTGCATTTCTCAAAAAACTTGATGGCCTGTATATCTCTACTTCCAAGATTTACCCCCTATTGCAAGACCTATATAGAATATCAGATGAAATTAGGAATTGCTAATCAAGCTATTTCTTAAATATCGGCTTTCAAAATCAAGTATGCCCCTGATCTCGGTCTTTGCTGGTGAATAGACCAAACCATGAATATCTGTGTGAAAACAAATAATGAAGTCGGGCAGATATTTCGATTTATTGGAAGCCTTTTCATTGGGTAGTTGATAAAGCTGTTCGTTTGCTAGCTGAATTGCCCCAATCAGTTTGATCCACCTTCTGCTTCCTGGCGAAGGCTCCCCCCTGTCATACGTCCCTTCAAATCCCAGCTCTCTCAAATTCAGGTGAAGCTGTTTTAGGCTGCGTCGCTGTTTCCGATTTTTATCCGCTTCTGTCCTAAGCCAGCTTGAAAGTTGCAATACATATCGTCTATCACACTGGCTGTTTGACAATCCATATAGGTAGGCCCCGTGTCTTTTGATCTCAGTTAGCGCCGCGCGGGTAAGGCTTCCTCAATGGCAGAGTCTGACAGGTTGAAGCATCGTTGCAGCAAATAAATGCATAGCATACGCTCTACCTGCTTTGGGATAATGGGGCTCTATCAGTGCACACAGCATGGCCCACGGCACAACACGATTCATCTCTGATAAAAACACTGCCCGCTCCGTCGTCTTGGCGTAGCGTTCAAATCCACCTTCGGCAAATGTTGCCTGCTTCATGGCGTCTAAGATTCGGCAAGGAACATGCTTATATTAACGTCTCTGAATCAGGGTTCGTTTACTTAATCAGAGATTCCTTAAATGAAAAAGCGGTTCAGACTTAAATTGTCTACGGTTTCGTCAGTGCTTGATGTAGATGAGGTAGATGTTCAGGCAGTTCGGTTTAAATGAGCGTCGACACCAGCACCAGATCAATTGATCAATGGCGTTTCTTCCACAAATGCAGCAATTGCACTTCTGTTGGATACGCCTTGTTTTGCCTTGTACATGGCGATGTCGGCTTCCTTGAGGAATTGTTCGGCATTCGCCGGAGAATCGTAAATGCTGATACCGATACTGGTTGACATCATGATAGTTGTACCGGGCAGTGGAAGATCCAGCGCGGCGACTATTTTCCCGGCCAAAATCCGGGCATGTTCCAATACCCGTACACCTTCGGCAAGCACAACGAATTCATCACCGCCAAGGCGGGCCATCGTATCGTTCTCACGCAGGCAGCCTGACACTCTTTTCGCAAATTCCTTTAACACGGCGTCCCCTGTGTCATGGCCATTCGTATCATTGATTTTTTTAAACCCATTCAGGTCCATGAACAATAAAGCCAGACCATTGTTTTGCCGCAGTTGCCTGAGTATTGCATGATGTAGCACTTGCATGAAATGCCTGCGGTTGGGGAGCCCGGTCAGGCCGTCTGACAAGGCCATTTCATTCAGGGTGGATTCCCATTTCTTGCGTTCAGAAATATCGTGCAGAAAAGCCGTGAATTCGAATTGGCCTGCAACATTATTAACGTTCAAACTGACTTCGACAGAAAGCTCTTTGCCATACCGGTCAACAGCGAGAAGTTCGCGCCGCGCGGTTGTGGATTTTTTTCCTAGCCTGCCCAGATGCGTCAGGATATTGACAAAGGAACTTCTGAAGGCAGGCGGCACGATCAGATCCGCAATATTGCGGCCCATGGCTTCATTACTGGTCCAGCCGAACAAGGATTCAGAAGTGCGGTTCCATTGCGTCACGATGCCGGCATTGTCTATCGATATTACAGCATCGTTGGCATATTCGAGGATGGTGCGTATCCGCTCTTCGCTTGAACGTAGTTGTGCCTGTACACGCAGCATCTCATCAAAAGCAACCTGCTTGCCAAGCGCAGCCCCCAGGGCCGCCCCCAAGAGTTCCAGCGTCTGCAAATCTTCTTCGTCAAAACCGTATGCCTGCTCGGACATGACTTTGAGGACACCCACTGGCTGGCCACGTTCAAAAAGCGGTGTGCAGATCATGGAGCGGACACCCACTTTTTTACAGGCATTGGCATCAACACGCGAATCGGTCTCAGTATCATCACATTGCAGGATTTGGGCGCTACTGACACACAATCCTGACAAGCTGTTTGCTCTCAACAGACGCAAGCCAACATGCTGGGATATTGCGCCACTGGCAGAACGGTAGACCATATAGTCGCCATCAACCAGTTCGACTACCGCACCTTTGGCCCCTGTCAGTTCCTGTAATGTATTGACAACAAGCTGCATGAATGCGGTGAGGTCCAGGTCTGCCTGAACGAGACGTGATTGTGTCTCAATGATTCGTTCTAACCGGTCAAGTTGTCTTTTATTTTTTTTCATTTTGCGACCCCAGGCAGGTTTATACGTAGTATTTATTTTAGGATATTTCGGAACGAATTCGCTTTCAATCTATAGCGGATTCGCCACTTTTTGTTACTTATTGCTGCTTGATTTTCCATGAGCTTTTCAATTCCCCTGGCGGGTATTCCAGGATTTTTATCACGCTGACATAACATTAACTTCTCATTTCTTTCACTGCTTGATATCAGCAGCGAACCAACATTTTTTCTACAGTTTTATCGAAATAACAAATAGTCCGTAACATCGTCCCGCACACATTGAAAGCAAAAAGCACCATCTGTTATTTCAAGCGGTGTTTTTGTTGCGTGCAGATTTTGCCAGCTTCATAAAACCCCAGGTTACCAATTGTAGATTTTGGTAACAAAAAATCATTACGATTGTGAATAAATGCTAAATCTGCCAGCATTTGCTTTTATTCTTGACCATGACAACGCCCAACCTGTTTTACCAGGAAGCGCTCTTTCAAAAGGTACAGTGATGTATAAATTTCGCAAGTCTGGATGGATGTCGTGGATGCTGCAGGCCAGCGTAGTCGCCCTGCTCAGTGCATGCGGTGGTGCGAACAATAGCACGGTTTCAACTGCGCCACAGGTACAGACATCGAACCCGCCACCAGCTTCAACCGGTAGCTCTTTCCCGCAGAATGTATTGGCACAAACGACAAAGACTGCTTCGCCCCTACTGAGCGCAAGCACTGCGAAGGGGTTCGCCTCCAGCACCAGCCCTGCACCGCAAATTTTGTTTACCGACACACTGAGCGCACCGACCACAGGTGGTGAAAACAACCAGGGTGGCTATCTTTCCATCTTCGGCAAGAATTTTGGTTCTGCGAGCGACCTCGGTACGAATACCAGGGTTTATATCAACGACAAGGAAGTGGCCAACTACCGTTATCTGGGCAATGCAAAATCAAGCGCAAAGACTGGATTGCAGCAAATCACGGTACAGGTAGGCCCGCTTGGCGGGGCGCCTGCAGGCAGCGCGTTGCCTGTCAAAGTCGTGTTTAATGGCACGTCATCAAATACTGACAACACCTTTACGCCAAGTGCTGGCCGGGTACTTTTCGTGTCCTTGTCCGGCTCTGACACCAGCGCGGTGGTCAATAATATTGCCAAACCCTGGCGTTCATTGCAGAACATGAGCACCTTGAAGGGTGCCTACTTTGCCATGCAAGCGGGCGACCAGGTCGTGATACGCGGCGGCGCCTGGCATGATACAAATGGTCAAGACAAAACCTGGATGCGCTTTGGCGGCGGCACCTATGCCAGGAACGGCAGCCCTTCAGCATGGATACATATCACAGCCTACCCTGGCCCGGTCAATGGCAACGCCATTGAGGATGTGCATTACACGACACCGGCCAGCGCATCGGGCGGTATCGCTGGACCCTGGTCTGCCATTGCCGGCACAACCGGCGAATATATCTCGATATCGAACTTGCGCATGGATGTAGCGGGCGGTGCAGCCCGCGATGCAGCACCTGTCAACTTCCAGTACACCGCTGGTCCATGGCGTGTGGTCAACAATGAACTGGGGCCATGGGTCGCCGGTAATTCTGCAACGCTCAATGCGGCGGGTGTTTCTGGCCACGGTAAAGGAAACCAGGTTCTTGGCAATAACATTCACGACATCGCCGGCACCAGCGAATTACAGAACCATGGCATCTATGCCGATACCACGGCACAGGACTGGGAAGTTGCCTATAACTGGATACACAATATCACCGGTGGTTCAGCCGTGCAGTTCAATGACAATGAAGGCGGTGCAGGCTCTTACACACTTCCGCACGGCGGCATCTGGCAGGGCTTTACCGGCATACGCATACACCACAACTGGCTGGAAAATGCCGCCAAATACGGCATCAATTTCAATGACCAGGGCAGCACGCACATGGGCACGTATGAAGCCCGTAGCTGGAACAATGTCATTACCGGCACCAAGTCATATCCGATACGCATCAACTCCACTGCCACGACACAGAACATGTGGTTTGCCTACAATACCATCTATAACGCCATGACCGGTGCTTCGGGATACAAGGCCTATATCATGGATGAAGGTTTTGGCAGCGGCGCTGGCATACATAACAAGTTCTACAATAATATTTTTGCCTTTGGCCCCGGCACCCAGTCTGGTACGACCTGGCTGATTGATTACAGTACGCCGTCAACAACGGCCAGCTACGACTTCAAGCAAAACCTGTACTTCAGCAATGGGCAGAGCGTGCCATTACCAGCGACACTGGGTGATAACCTGGCCGTCTCTGGCAACCCGCTGTTCAAGGATGCAGCGGCGGCAAACTACAGCTTGCAGGCAAGCAGCCCGGCAGTGGATGCAGCGAACCAGCCTGACATTTTCGCCGTCAATGACGACATCGGCAATACTGCACGTCCGCAAGGCAACAGCAAGGACATAGGCGCATTTGAACTCAGCGGCGCGGTCATACCCATACCCACACCTGTCAATGGCATGTGCGGTGCTGCCAATGGCATGTCGTTCAGCGCGGCACCAAGCAGCCAGCTTTGCTCTTCTGGTGTGGCCTCACTGGTGTCATTTACCGGCAAGAGCTGGGCATGGAGCTGTTCTGGCAGCAATGGCGGGACGACGGCAAGCTGTGCCGCCAACCTGGCAAGCAACCCTGATCCATCCACTCCACCCAGCGTGCGCCAGCAATACTCTGGCGTGATCACCGCTGGAACAAGCGTGCATCAGATGCCGGGCAATGTGTCGGCAGGTAACTGGATACTGGTGACCGTGGGTGTGAACAATAATGCGCTGGGCATATCAGGCACCCTGTCTGATAACCAGGGGCATGCAGACATCAGTACTTTCACATCCTTGGGACGCATCTATGTGGATGGCATGGGCACTGATCTGTATGCGGCAAAAGCCACCGCATCAGGTATCTACAAGCTGACAGTAGGCATCCCCAACCAGGGCAGCATACATCTGGTGGAAATCCAGAATGCCGATGCGGTGAACCTGCTCGACGTTCCTGTGGCAACCAGCACAGGCCCGCGATTTGCAGGCACAGCCCTGTCCTCATCAACGCAGACGAGCACCAGGGCGAATGATCTCGTTCTTGCGCTCGTTGATCTGGGATTCGGCAATGCCATCCCGTTTAGCACGAATGGTGCGTGGCAACTGGTGAGCCAGGAATCCGGCACGGCGATCACTTCACGTATTTATGGATTGACGCCAAATGCTACAGGTGCATTTGGTATTTCTGGTACGGTAGGTGGCAGTGGCGCCGGATACCCAGGCTGGGAGGCTGCTGTTATCGTCATCAAGGGGCAATAGCATCTGCCCAGCTTCAAACAGATGTTGAACAACACCGGGAGTGCCAGCCCAAGCACTGGCACTCTCCAAAAATGAACTACCTATTCCCGCGAGACGGTCCCGTCTCCATATTCATCGACAGCCGGGTCGAGATTCTCAGGTGCATGAAGTATCGCCGGCCCGCGAGAGCACGCCTGCCGCGTCAGGTATTGTGTCAAGCCTTCAGCCTGAACTGCGGCTGGAATCGTCGCCTGCATTTCAGCAAGCAATTCTTCTGTCGCCCTGACTATCCATTCCACGCTACGATATCTGGGTGAGACAATCTGGATGTTTTGCGAATCAGTCTGGTCAAAGAAACCATGCTGCAATTTATGCCTGACGTAAGAAAGCGCTGTGATACCCGGTATGGTACGTTGCTCCAGGTAGGCCTGCTTGCCACTCTCATCATAGCGGACGACGATATCCGGAAATTCATAGCCTTCATCCTCCAGCAATGCTTCGCTGATGATCTCTGGTAGCAGAGGCCTGGCATCTTCATGCCCCACTTCAAACAGCAGGATTTTCTTGAGCTTTTTCATTTCCTTTTGCTCTTCCGTATCTGTCTTTTGTATCGCTATCGTCGGGAAGTAGTCGCGGATAAAGTCATTTGATTTGGCTATCAATTCGTCCCGACTGATTTCTGGCCTGTGCTGGAAAAAACGGTCATCCATGTCCATCATCTTCCAGGCATGATTGAGGTCATGGATGAGAAATTCGAGCGGGGATTGCCAGAACTCATCGACATATACAGACTCGGTTGACACCCCGATAAAATACACCGGTGTACCGCGTATCTTCATGAGGTCAGTTGCCGAGATATTGTCAAAGGTCGGGATGATAATGACCTCCGGCATGCGGCGCATCAGCTCTTCATAGCGATACCAGTATTTCTTCTGGAAATGCGTGCTCAAATTTTTCTCGGTGCGGCAAACCACATCAAAAAAACCTACCACTTCGAACAGGATGCGCAAGGTAGGTTCATAAGGGCACATCGCACCATTCTGTATCGTCACGTGATGCAGCTTGTACAGCATCTGGTCGCGCATGAAAGCCAGCGCCGCGTCGTTGCGGCATTTTTCTTCCATCGCCGGGAGTGTCATCTGGCTGCGGAAATATTCAACGACTGGCAGCAACTCAAGCACCGGTGTGTTGAGGCTATTGTCATGCGATGCAAAGCGCTGGCGCAACTCACGGTATAAATCCACCGGATTCCTGACCCATTCACGTATCCATTCATGATGGGAAACACCCTGTGTCCTCGTGAAATTTTTGGCGATGAGTGACGCCGCTATCTGCTTGTGATGACCAAAGGCAAACGAGCCTTCTTTTGCATACGGCGTCGTGATCACGCTCTCAGGCAGCCACCTGCCATGAACCTTGCCGGTGTCGGTAATTTCAACCAGGAATCCTATGGTATCAACGATATGGCGCGGGTCAGATGGAACAGCGATTTCCTTCAGATGATCGCGGTAGCTGTGCGTCACCGTCCTGTCCATGTAAATACGGGCTTCGTTCCCTTCACCCTTCGCTGTTTGATTGCGGGCAAAATAGTATTTACGCCCGCCCTCTTCCGCAATACCGTATTCTGGCGTTGCAGTTCCCAGCACCTTGCTGGCGCTGACCCTGAGTGCAGCAAAGATGTTACCGGGAATACCGCTGGCATTCTGTTCATCTTCATCCACCAGCAAGCCGCCTGGCAAAGCAATACCTTCAGGGAACACTGCACGGTCCAGTGTCAGGAATTCGCGGCCATGCTGCCCGTCGCGCATGACCAGCACATCAACCGTCTTGCGCACCATGACACCCTGGTCTATGCGCTGCTTTGCCTGGACCTTCAACTGCTGGTCCGACAGCAGGGCCTTGACCACTTCTGATCCTGGGGCCTGGTTTAAATATCTGCCTACGCAGTCTGCAATATCCTCCTTGCGAACCGGATCACGCAGACGATGAAACCAGTAAACCATATACAACAGCGATTCCGCATACAGGCTGGCCGGAAAATTTTTTGTATCAAGGTTGACCGCGTAGTTGTTCAGTATGTCCAGAACCATGTTCGCCACATCATCTGTCTGCGCGTCTGAGAGCGAAGGCGAAATTTTCAAGACCGTTCCTGAAGATGTAATGTTGTCCGACAGTCCTGAAGTCGGCGCGGAGGCGTTCAATGTCATATTATTTTCCGTAAGGATTTTTCATACACTGGGCACGTGTACATCACCTGCCAGCATTTGCGCCGCAGACTGTCATCGAAGCAGCAATTGAAACCTACTATCATATCGCTGGATAAAGATAAACGGTACTGTATCCATCTCTCCCGCTTATAACCCGGAATCGTATTCATCACGCGCCGCTTCCACAGTGCAAGTGGTTAAGCGCCTGACAGTCGCGATGTTGGCATTTATTGCAATAAATACAAGCATCAAATTGCTCTTGTGACCACGCCAGTACATCTCGCCCCAGTCGAAATACTGATGATCTCCTTTTTTCATTTGACGCCTGCCTCCTCAGTCAATCAATAGAACGCAGCATTAACACAAAGGCAAATTCTCTCCTTTTTGCCACACAAATAGCTATATCTTTTCAATACAACCCAATGCTACCAATACAGCTTGACCATTAAATCAAATCGTTTTAAGATTTGCCATCCCTCCTGATAAAAGGCACATCATGGCTATCCCTCCCCCAGCCACTCAGAAAGAGCCGGCAAATCAGCAAGACTCACCTACCAATTCCCGCAAATTAAGTCGCGCACAAGCCAATAATGTAGTGCGTCGCCTGCAAGACAAGCTCAGTCCGGCTGCACGCGAACTTAGCGACAAAATCTTGCAAAACCTGGATGACGAAGGATCGGTCGTACTAAAGACCCTGCACACGATTCTGTTCCCCATGGCAGAAACCAAAAGCGCCAGCGCACAACTGTCCAAGCTGTTACGCACCATCACCGATGCTGCGCAGACACAAGGCCTGTCGCTGGGATTTATTTATGAGGGAGCCAAAGACCAGGGCACGGCCAAGCGCAGATTGTGGTTCACTGGTCCGCCGCCAACCCCTATTGCAGAACTGGAGGGCTTAAGCGCCATACCAGAAAATCGCCTCATCATAGGCCAGACCGGCATGCCTGTTGGTGAAGCCCCTGTGGTAGCGCTGATCACCTACAACGAGAACGAGTTTGCCGCCGTGCGCAAGACTTTCTGGGCAGACGACAGTACGCCGCCTGCCACCAACAAACACCATGCCGGTCAAGTGGTCAGCGTTGATGAGTTAGGGCAGCATGGCAATGTGCGCGTGCTTCACTACCATAGCCGCCAGGGTAATAGAGAATCACAGCGCGCCGCCAGTGATCTGCATCTGGCCTACAAACCCGCAGCCATTGTCAGCGTCGGTATTGCCTTTGGTGTTGACGAGCATAAACAAAAAGTGGGGGACGTGCTGGTTTCCAAATTCATCGTGGACTATGAGTCGGCACGCGTCAACAAAAATGGCAGCTTCACGCTGGCCAATGACCGCCCTCCCGCCTCACGCCGCCTGGTGCGCACGCTTGAGACTCTTGATGTTCGCAATAAACATGATCACAGCAAACCTGATTGGCCCACCCTGGAATTTGGCGGCATGCTGACCGGCGAAAAGCTGGTGGACAACCATGACTATCGCGAAAACCTGAAAGCCATAGCAGGGCAAGGGGGCATCGTCGGTGGTGAAATGGAAGCCGCCGGCATTGCCAAAGCGCTCGACGATACAAGCGTGGACTGGATAGTCGTCAAAGCCATCTGCGACTTTGCCGATGGCAATAAGGGCGAAGGTAAAGAGAACAAGCAAAAACTTGCAGCGACCAATGCGGCAATGGTGATCAAGGCCATGCTTGATGACGGACAACTGTATGGTGACATTGCCGAAGATGCAGAACGCCCACATTCAACAGCAAACGCCGTCACCGACAAACTTGCCGCAACGGCCTTGCGTCGCCAATGCCTTGAACGCGTCCATCTCGAAGTTATTGATGACGGCAAGCACCTGGTAAGCGGCCAATATGGTTATCGCGCAGAATTGCATGCTCTGGAGGCTGCAAGTTACCAGAAAAGCCAAGACAATGACCCCAGAAAGGTCGTCGCATTTGACGACATCCTGACCTGGCTAAGTGAGCCAGAAGAACGCCCCATCTATGCCCTGCTTGGCGAATACGGCATGGGTAAAACCACCACACTACAGCGTGTCACGGCGCACCTGCGGCAGCAGCGCAACCAGAACGTCGACAGTCCAGCACCGCTATACTTCGACTTGCGCAAGGTAGACACATTGCTGGCTGCAAGCGCATTGCACCCCGGAAAAGTGCCCACGCTGCAAGAAACCATCAACGATTGCTTGCGCAACGGTTATCTGCAAACCGATGGTGTGCTGCCCACTTATGAAGATGTAGTGGACAGCATCGATAACGGTGCGCTGGTGATTTTTGACGGGCTTGACGAAGTGCTGTCACGCATAGGCGACAAGCAAGGCCTGAGTTTTACAGCCAATTTGTTGCGCGTGCTGCCAGAGGCACGTGAGCGGCAAAAAAACAAAGCCCAGAGCAAGCTGCCACGTGTGCTGCTGAGCTGTCGCACCCAGTTTTTTCGCTCGCTGTCTGAACAAGACAATCACTTGACCGGTGAACACCGAGGTAGCCACAATCAAAGCCAGTACCGTGCCTTGCTATTGCAGCCGCTGACAGAGCAGCAAATACGCAGCTATATGACAGCGGTATTCCCCAATACCAATATTGAACAGTTGATGGCGCAGATTGAGGCGGTGCATAACCTGCGTGAGCTGGCCGGACGGCCCTTCACATTAAAACTGGTGGCCGACTTTGTGCCCATGCTGGAACAGTGGCGCGCTCAGGGCAAGCGCGTGACAGGCGCCACCTTATACCGTGAAGTGGCCAAACAATGGCTGATCCGCGACAAAGAAAAACAGAGTTTCCAACCAGAAGACAAGCTGCTACTGGCAAGCGCACTGGCAGCGCATTTCTGGCGCAACAAACTCAAAGGCATCACAGCCAAACAACTGGAAAGCTGGCTGGGTCAGTGGTTGGCGCAGCAAGGTCCGTATGAAGACTTTCAAACCAAACCACGTGATCTATTGCAGGAAGATTTGCGCAATTCCACCTTCCTCAAGCGTGTCGATGTGGAGGGCAAAGACAGCCGCTTTGAATTCGCCCATACCTCCTTGCAAGAGTTCTTTCTGGCAGAGTATTTGTTACAGGCACTGCTCAGTGACAACGCTGATGCGCGCGATGCCTGGCGCCTGCCCATGGTCAGTAATGAAACACTGGACTTTCTGGGCCAGTTATTGGCTGAATGGGCCCCGGATGCTGGCGGGCCAGCCCCCTTGCAAACACTGGCGGTGTGGCGCAGCCCTTACCTGGCGCTGGCCAGTGAGTTGCAGTTAGCCTACGGCTTGCGTGCACATGCTTCAGGCTGGCCCCTGCCGCGCCTGGATGGCATGGACCTGCAGGGTGCAGACCTGAGCGACTGGCGTTTTGGTAGTCGTCGTGAAGCGCCCCTTCCTAGCAGCGAGACACATCGTCGCCTGAATCTGGCAGGCTGTAACTTTAGCCACGGCAATTTGCGACGTGCCAAATTCTGGAATGTCGATTTGCGTGCTGCTGTGTTTGATCACAGTCATTGCGACCAGGCAGAGGTACTGCATTGTGAACTGGCAAATAGCAGCTGGGCTGAAGCAGCGGCAGATGGCATGCAGATGCGGCCGCAGGTGGCGTCAGAAATCCGGGCAGCTTGGGTGCCGCCTGGGCATCATGTGGAAGCACAAAGAAAATTAGCCTGGTTACGTGGGCATACGTCTGGCGTAACATCCTGCACGTTTTCGCCTGATGGGCATAGCCTGCTCTCGGCTTCACATGACAACACCCTGCGTCTATGGGAGACCGCCACCGGCACGCTGCTACGAGTGTTTGTTGGACATGCGGATACGGTGACGTCCTGTGTGTTTTCGAGAGATGGGCATAAACTGCTCTCAGCTTCACTTGACAAGACCCTGCGCCTATGGGAGACCGCCACCGGCACACTGCTACGGGAGTTTGTTGGACATTTGTCTTCAGTGACATCTTGCGTTTTTTCGCCTGATGGGCAGAGTGTACTCTCTGCTTCAATGGACACTACCCTGCGACTTTGGGAGGTCGCCACCGGCAAGCTGCTACGGATAATTGTTAGGTGCTCGTCTCATATGACGTCTTGCGCGTTTTCGCCAGATGGGCAGAGTGTACTCTCAGCTTCAACGGACACTACCCTGCGACTTTGGGAGACTGCTACCGGCAGGCTGCTGCGGGAGTTTGTTGGGCATACGGATTGTGTGACATCCTGCGCTTTTTCGCCTGACGGGCATAGTGTACTCTCGGCTTCAGAAGATAAGACCCTGCGCCTGTGGGAGATCGCCCCCGGCAGGCTGCTGCGGGAGTTTGTTGGACATACGGATTGTGTGACATCCTGCGCTTTTTCGCCCGACGGACATAGCCTGCTCTCGGCTTCAGACGACGAAACCCTGCGGCTGTGGGAGACCACCACCGGCACGCTGCTACAGAAGTTTGTTGGACATACGGATAGGGTAACGTCCTGCGCGTTTTCGCCTGATGGGCGTAACCTGCTCTCGGCTTCAAAAGATAAGACCCTGCGCCTGTGGGAGATATCCACTTTCACGTTGCTCCGAGAGTTTGTTGGTAATTCGTCTTGGGTGGCCTTCTGTGCGTTCTCGCCTGATGGGTTTAACGTAATCACGGGTTCTAACGACAAGAGCCTGCACCTGTGGGAGACCGCCACCGGCACGCTGCTACGGGAGTTTGTTGGAACTTCATATTGTGTGACATCCTGCGCGTTTTCGCCAGATGGACATAGCCTGCTCTCGGGTACATATGAAGGCTACCTGATCCTGTTGGAGACCGCCACTGGCACGCAGCTACGTACGTTTTCTGGACATGGGGATATTGTGCACTTCTGCGCGTTTTCGCCAGATGGACATAGCCTGCTCTCAGCTTCATATGAAGGAACCCTACACCTGTGGGAGACAGCCACCGGCAAGCTGCTCCGGAAGTTTGTTGGACACTCAGGTACGGTGTTGTCCTGTGCGTTTTCGCCTGATGGGCATAGTATGCTCTCAGCTACTGACAAGACCCTGCGCCTGTGGGAGACTGCCACCGGTACACTGCTACAGGAGTTTGTTGGCCATACCGGTGCGGTGACGTCCTGCGCGTTTTCGCCTAATGGGTATAGTGTGCTCTCTGCTTCATACGACAGCACCCTACGCCTGTGGGAGACTGCCACCGGTACACTGCTACAGGAGTTTTTTGGACATGCGGATTGGGTGACGTCCTGCGCGTTTTCGCCTGATGGGAGTAGCGTGCTCTCGGCTTCAGACGACAGCACCCTGCGCCTGTGGGAGTCTGCCACCGGTACACTGCTACAGGAGTTTGTTGGACATACGGATTGGGTGACGTCCTGTGTGTTTTCACCTGACGGGCGCAACATTCTCTCGACTTCAGACGACAACACCATACGCCTTTGGGATGCAGCCACCGGGCAAACACTGCGCGTCAGTACGATCATGGACGGTGGCGCTGCTGCCTGGATTCCCGCTACCAACACCTTGTTGAACGCCAGTGGAAATGTATGGCGTTACCTGAAATGGCGTGCCATGGATGAGAACAACTGGCCTGTCGTCTGGCAGCTCAGCCCTGATGAAATGAAGGATGCATTGTCGTAATCAGGTGGGATGAGGGTCAGTCAGGGTTTGCACAAAATTGGCCCGGACGGTTTTTGCGTCGGTCATACCGCTATCGCAATGAGCACGATGCCCCCAAACCGTCATTCCCGCGTGCTTTTAGCGGGAATCCATCGTTGATGACCTGTACAGACAGTAAGACGGGCGAGGCTAATTAAGCATGGATACCCGCCTGCGCGCGTATAACGAATTGTAAAGCACGGTGAGCTGCAAGCTTTGGGGTGATTTTGGGTAAATCCTATCAATGAGTGATGTCATTTTTAGCATCTAGCTTATCCATCTCACGGTCGATCACTGATCCCAATCATTGATGTGCACCACCTCCATTTTGCCAAATCCTGTTTGAGTTTCTAGAGCCTTACATTGATTTAATTCAGCTTTACCATTTTGCATGATAAGCAAAAAAATATTGATGTATATTTACATCGCACATTTTTCTGCAAAAAATCCCACTGAAAGGATCTTTGTATGCATCATGCACTGCGTAGCTGTTTTCTCTTGCTGGCCATGGCGGGTGTTGACGCTGGTATTGAGGCCCGTGCGACCACTCAGTCACTGGGCATCATTTCGCCGAAAAAAGGCGGCTCTGTGGCGTATGACATGAATGCCTCTGGCCAGGTGGCTGCGGTGATCAAGGATGAGAAAGACCGGCAGCATGCCGTGTTTTTTGAAAAGGGGAAAATGATCCCGCTGGATGCGCTCGATGAGACAGAAAGCGAGGCAAAACGCATCAATGACAAAGGCGAGATCGTCGGTTCAAGTTCCAGAAAAAATGGCACCTGGATGGCTTTCATCTACAGCAAGGCCAATGGCATGCAGGAACTGGGCACCCTGGGCGGCCCCAGCAGCCATGGCACGGCTATCAATAACAGTGGTACAGCTGTCGGTTTTGCCGATACGGCCAATGGCGAGTGGCATGCCTTTCTGCGCCAGCCGGGTGAGCCGCTCAAGGACCTCGGTACCTTCGGCGGCAAAGTCAGCTATGCCAGCGGCATCAACAACCTGGGTCAGGTCGTGGGTACGGCGACGACCACAGATGGCTTCCGTCACGCTTTTGTGTATGATGCGGCACGCGGCATGGTTGACCTGGGCACGCTCGGTGGCCGCTACAGTTCTGCCACGGCCATCAATGACCAGGGCATGATCGTTGGTACGTCAGAAATGCCGGACCGCCGTTGGCATGCCTTTGTCCATGACGGCAAGCGCATGACAGACCTTGGCGCCATCA
Source organism: Undibacterium paludis (assembly GCF_022568815.1). Lineage (GTDB taxonomy): Bacteria > Pseudomonadota > Gammaproteobacteria > Burkholderiales > Burkholderiaceae_D > Undibacterium. The sequence continues at coordinate 160,241 of NZ_JAKZHX010000005.1, forward strand.
TCGGTACGGGCAACAGTTTTGCCACTGACATCAATAATGCCGGCCATGTGGTCGGTACGGTAGATATTGACTCTATCGATCTGCGTGTCTCATTTGTCTGGCGCGACAACAAGATGCTGCTGCACCCGGCTGGCAAGGGGCTGTACCTGACCAATGCCATCAACAACCAGGAACTGGTCATCGGCGCAACCTATGACCGTGGCTTGAATGCGGCCACCATGCATTCCAATACTGCGCCATTTGTCGATCTGGGCGGCACCAGGATACTGAGTTTTAACATGGTGATGATGCTGCTGGCCGGTATAGGGGTGATCTTCCGCAAACGCTTCAAGGGGCTTTTGTTTGATGGCTATGCCTCCAGGGCCTGAGTCAGTATGAACTGACCACAGCATCAAGCCATGAGTCTGGTAAGGCGCAATGATATTGCGCCTTATTTTTTGTCTGGTTTAAGCCAATTTTGCGTTACTGCATTGCCCGGCCTGACCCGCATCTTTCTTGTGCAGGCCGGTGTCATTTCATGGGCGGCTTGGCGCCTGCATGTTGCAACTCGGGATGTTCGTTGCGCAATTGCGCCTGCATGGCGGCGATGCGGCGCAGCTTTTCTTCGCCTTTGGCGATATCTGCCGGTGGGATACCCATGTCGCGGGCACGGGCAATTGCTTCGCGCAGGCGTGGTATTTCTTCATCGGCGGCCTGTACATAGGCGGCATACAGACGGGTGTTTTGCCTTGCCTCGAACTGCTGGTAAGCCTTGGGGTCGGCCAGCTCGGCGGCGCTCGGTGTTTCTTGCGCAGACTGCTCATGCTGCATGGGCGGTGTGCGCGGATCACCATCACGGGTCGCCAGCAGGCTCTGTGCGGCTGATAATTCCGGGCCGGTAGGCAGCAGGGGTACATACTTTCTTTCATCATTGCGCTCGGGAAAAGCGGGTGGCCACGTCGCTGCGCGTACCTGTTCTGGCCTGACCTGTGCAGTGGTGCTGGCCGCTGTGGATGCAGGTTGTTGCGGTACCGGGTTGTCCTGCGTCGATGGCCAGAATTGCCAGGCCAGCAGCCCCGCCGTCACGGCGACAGATGCTGCGATGAAGATGGCTTTGTTCATGTCTGCACTCCCTCACTCACTCATGGTCTAATTTGTCAGCGCGTCCTGATTGATTTCCAGCCGGGCGCTCTTGCGTAACTGGGCCTGCAGGGTCGACAACTGACGTATCGCTTTTTCTTGCGCCAGAGCGCGGCTGGCCTGATAGCGCACGGTTTCAGACGCCGGGTCCTGATAGCCTTCCGCGCGTTTTTCTACCAGTACGATTTCCCACCAGGCTTTTTCATCGGGTGCGACTGCCGCACGTATCGGTGGTGATACCTTGCCCGGTTCCTGCATATAAGCCAGTTCTGCCAGCCAGGGCAGCTTGCCCTGGTGTGCGATGCTGCCAAGGTCACCACCCTGTTTGGCATCAGGCGCAGTCGAATACTGTTGCGCCAGGCTGGCAAAGTCACCGCCTTGCTTCAACAGTTCAGCGACCTGCCTGGCCTGGGCTTCGTTATCGAGGCGGATATGGCGTGCCTTGACGGCGATGATGCGTTTGAATTCTTCCTTGTGGGCGCGAAAATAGCCAAGTACTTCATCCGGCTTCACCTGCGCTGCCAGCTGGTTCAGCACACGGCTTTCAGAATCAGTATCAGCGCCTATGCCATGCAGGCCCATGACGGCTTGTGCGATATTTTTTTCTTCGATCGCCTGTCGCAAATCAGCCAGTGCTGGGGCGCCAAAGCGCTGTTGTGCCCAGTCCAGCACATACAGGTTAGCCAGATAAAGCTGCGCCTGCTGGCGGATGAAGTCACGGTTGCGATTAAAAAATTCCACCCGGCCCTGCACATTCTGGCGGCGGAACAAGGCTTGCAGATTGATCTGGGCGGCTGGTGCAAAGTTGCAACGCAAGACCTGTACACGCCCGGCAGCAAGCTGCTGCGCCGGGCTCAGGCTGTAGTCGAGCATCACCCTGTTCCTGGGACCGAAAACAGTATTGAGTTCTTCATCTTCAAGCTTGCCCTGTTCCTGTATCAGGGCGTCCAGCCTGCCACCTGGCAGCTTGCTGATGCTGGCTTCAATCTCTTTGCGATACACGGTGCGCAGATAACCACTCAACTGGTTATCCAGCGTCACATCGGGTTCAAAGGCGACCCGTCTTGCGGGATGCAGTTCTTCTTCGCTGAAACGGCTGCGTACTGCCCCGGCCAGCAGGCGGTTGCTGATGATGCCGTCGACAATGTCGGTGCGTCTGGTATTGGGTTTTTCCAGTTGCGCCATCCGGGCCAGTACATCGAGTGTCAATCTGTAGACAGGTGCGGCATTGAGGCGCGCGGCCAGTTCAGGCGGCATTTTTTGAGTCAATGCGGGAGTCGATGCCGGGGCCACGTCTGCCCCTGCAGCAGACGTGGCGAAGCACAGCACAGACAGACAGGTGACAAAACCCATTTTCAATTGCAGGAGGTAGCCTGTGCTGTGCATGGCAGACCTCAGTTATTCAAACGCAGGGCTGCACGGTTCATGACATGCACCAGCATGGCGATTGCGTGGGGCACGACCTGGCGACCAACACGGACACGGTCATTCTGGTCCGTCGAAGACAGCACGATACCGCCGTTCTGGTAAGAGTAGGTGCCGCCCTGGGTCAGCAACTGGCGTATGTCGGTCGCATTGGGCGCCAGCGGTGTGAAGTCAGCCATGGCTGTCTTGACCAGTGCCGGGTCGTTCAGGTTCTGGCTGTAGTAATAATCATTGACCCATTGTTCCCAGCCGGAGTGATTGCGGGCAGAAGTGGTCCAGGTATGGTGCGGTTGCAACAGGTCGGTGGAATGCATGACAAAGCCCAGGCTTTGCAGGCTGGGGCTGGCCAGGAATTGCTGGAACCAGTATTGCGCCAGGTTGTCGATAGGCTGGAAGGGGATTTTTTCAAAATCGGCATACTGGCTCGGTGTGGAATAACCGCCCAGGCGATAATGCGCTTCCGTCACGCCATAGGTGTTGTATTTGCTGCCGTCGCCAAACCAGCCCTTCATGCCGCCAGGACCATCATCCAGATAATCACCGACCAGCCAGGACGCCGCCAGGTTGTCGACATCACCTGCCACGGTCAGCTTGGCATAGTTGTAGCCGCCAAAAGGATTGCCGTGCACATCAGGGCCTGCCGTATGGTTCTGGAAATGCCAGTAAGACGTGTACTTGACAATGCTTTGTGCCGCACCCCAGATCGGCGCCAGTTGGCAATCGCCCGTGACTGCGCCGCAGATATAGGTGTCAGCAAAATCGTCGACATCATAAGCGCCCTGACCCATGGCCGTGGCGAACTGGTCGATACTGATACCGGAGCGTGCCAGACCACTGACCAGGGCGTTGTAGTTGGTCTTGTCCGGGTTGTTTTTCATGAAGTTGACCGCGTCGATCGCGATACGGCGATGCGTCTCTTGCTGGAACGCTTGTGCTGGAGCAAGGCTGCATAGCAGGGTAGCTGCCGCAGCCATTTTAAATACGAATTTCATGGAACGTCCTTGTGTTGGATTGAAAAGGAGCGAAACTTGGCTAGTGAAATGATCGTCGCCACAAGCCCCTGTCCCCGGAACAGGGCGCACCAGAAGCTCGCAGCCAACACCTGATCCGTACAATTTCTCTTAAAAATTGCACAACTTCAGTGCATTGACTTTTTAACATGAATGGAAATGAAAGACTTCACTTTTTTCTAGAATGTGACTACTAATGAAATGTAATCATTGTGTCACTTTTTATGCTTATATATTAAGCAGGCACAGCAGACAGGATGAGGCTGGCACCCTTTGACACCGGCAGCAGATTGCTGCCTCAGTTTGAGCATGGGATAAATGCTGCGTCATCCACAAATAACCAGACAGCAGATGCTGCATGCAAAAGCATCAGGCCGGAGCGTTTATGCAGGAACACACCACCTGGCCGCGCTATGCCTGTTGTATCCCTGTTTATTGACTGAACCGCCGACTGCCGCACCAGGCTTGGCAGTCTTTTTGAATCACGGTAATATGCAGACAGCATCCGTATCCATATCAGGCTATAAAAACTATCTGACCGATGCGCAAAAAATCCATGAACACCAAGGACTATCAGCAATGACATCGCTGACCGACACAGGCTTGGAAGCCTGGCTTCACTTTTCACCATGCAGCAGCTTCGCCGTCCAGACAGGCTTGCGCTGTTGTACACCCCATCCCTGATCCCGCTTTGACATGAAGGCCGGCAGCAATGCCGGTCGCCGATATCATCGCCCGGCCAGCTTGCCACCATGGCGGGATAGCCGAGTGAAGTATCCCGGCATTTTTTATTCCGCCATCAAGGCAATACATTTTTTGACCATGAAAGATTTTTTACAAGATCCAGGCATGCGCATGCGCCCCGTTCCCGCGGGCACAATCGCCCTGCGCGATGACAGGACAGGCCGTCAATGGCAGGTCAGGCTGGCTGCCTATGAAATGGCAGCCACGCCAGTAACACAGTCGCTGTATGCGGCGCTAACAGGTCTGTCTCCTTCCATTCATACGGACAGGCAGGCGCCGGTGGAAAGCGTGTCCTGGCTCGATGCCGTACGCTTTTGCAATCTGCTGTCACAGACAACCGGGCTGGCAGAGAGCTATGTCATCGCCGCCGATCACAGCGGTGCTGAACTGGTACAGGGCAGCAAAGGCTATCGCCTGCCGACTGAGGCAGAATGGGAATTTGCCTGCCGCGCCGGCAGCAATGCCGCACGTTATGGTGATCTGGACGATATCGCCTGGTATAGCGGCAATGCTGCCGGCCGCCCGCACCCGGTTGGCCAAAAGCAGCCAAATGTCTGGGGTCTGTACGATATGCTGGGCAATGTCTGGGAATGGTGTAATGACCAGTATGATCCCGAGGTATATGGTGCTTACCGTCTGTTCCGTGGCGGCGGCTGGGCGGATCATGAGCGCGGCTGCCTGGCAACAAACAGACGGCGCAGTCACCCTACATTCCAGATTGATGATCTCGGCTTTCGGCTGGCGCGCTCGCTGTGAATGCCAGCGTATCAACGATTATCAGGCTCGCAAAAAAATCGACGTGCGATCCAAAACGGAAGGCACGTCGATCTCTTCAATGGCAACCCTCATGACAAGGGTGCTGGCTTAGAACATGATCGCGATCTTACTGCGCAAGTGTGATCGGGGTTCATGTGCTGCTCAAAATGCTCATGTACTTAAGTACATTCCGCCTTTTGCGCTGCTCTTCACCCCGCTGACACTCGCTCGCTACAGATCGCAAACACGTTCTTAGCGGCTTATTTCGATGCAGCCGGGGCAGAAGCTGCTGGTGCAGTTGCCTTGGCATCGTCCGCTTTCATGTCTTTTTTCGCATGCTTGTCGTGCTTGGCATGTTTCGCATGCTTCTCTGTTGCTGGTTTGGCTTCAGGTGCTGCTGGTGCAGGTGTGCTGGCGCTGGCCGATGCAGATGCTGCTGTCACTTTGGCGGCCGGGGCAGATTTCGCCACGCTGGCAGCTGCTGCGGCAGAGGCAGGTTTTGCAGTAGCCGATGCACTGGCGCTGGCGGGTGTCTGTGCAAATGCGCTACCCATCAATACGGTAGAAGCGATAAGTGCGGTGATGATCTTGTTCATGATAGTTTCCCTTAATAGTGTTGAGCGATATTGATTTTGTTGATTTTTTCCCGGCAGCACGTGCTGCCGGTTTGTGTATTACTGAACGCGTTTCCTGAAACTTATTTGGATGCGGCGCTGGCAGAAGCAGATGCAGGTTTCATTTCATCTTTATTCATTTCTTTTGCGTGCTTCTCGTGCTTCTCGTGTTTTTCATGCTTTTCATGTTTTGCTGCCTTGTCAGCCGCTGGCTTGGTTTCTGCCGGTGTCATCGCTGCTGGTGCTGATGCAGAAGCGGATGCAGACGCTGCAGTGACCTTGGCTGCCGGTGCCGATTTGGCGACGCTGGCTGCTGCGGCGGCAGAGGCAGGTTTTGCAGTAGCCGATGCGCTGGCGGGTGTCTGTGCAAATGCGCTACCCATCAGAACGGTGGAAGCGATGAGTGCGGTGATGATTTTGTTCATGATATTTTCCTATTCGTGTGGGTTGTTTGCTTAACTGTTTAACCGTTTGTTTTTCAGTTTCGTAGTCAGTCTACGTAAGCCAAAAACGCTGTCCAGCAAACTTGCGTTGACGCAAAAAACCACATGTCATGCAGCTTAGTGTTGTTGTTCTAAACGACATGTGTGCTGTCAACCAGAATGCCTGCTGGCGCGTTACGCGCACAGGTATACATAAAAACTGCAATAAAGATTACGCAAAAAAGACACCTGCCTGGAGCAGGCGTCTTTTTTTTGCAGCGTAAGAATCCAGCTTCAGCAAGCCTGGATAAACAGAAAATATCTATTCCACTAATGTCTTGCTCACAAAAAGTGACGCACAAAGCCCTGTCCAGCCTAATTCCAAAAAAAATGGCATAGTAGTGAAAACCTGACGCATCCCAGGTTTGAGCATTATGTTTTCACTGGAGATTTAAGTGGCCTGGATTTATCTGATTTTGGGTGGTTTCTTTGAAGTTGGTTTCACTACCTGCCTGCGCTATACCGATGGCTTCAAGAATATGCCCTGGACTGCGGGCTTCATTGCCTGTCTCTGCATGAGCATGCTGATGCTCGATATGGCGACCAGGGACGCCATTCCCCTGGGGACTGGTTATGCCGTCTGGACAGGCATAGGTGCGCTGGGTACGGTGGTCATCGGCATGATCAGCTTTGGCGAGCCGGTGAGTCCGGTACGTATCGCACTGATCTTTGGCCTGGTGTCCTGCGTTGCCGGTCTCAAGCTCACTGCCGGTCATTGAACGGGTACGTGACCACGTGGCAGAATTGATGCATTTTCTTGCCAGTCATCACGCGTTTTTTATCAGAACCATGTCGGCAGCACGGCGAGATTTGTTGTCGGCCTAGGTGCACGCCGGATCAACGGCACCCCCGACATGGTTTGAACGACATGACACCGCCATCTTGCACACTGGAGCGGCCCATTTTTTGATGCAGGCAACAACTACACAATGCTCAAGGCCAGCTGACCTGTCAATGGTGTGTACGCATCATTGTACAAAAACCAGATTGCATAATTGCCTGCCGCCAGGCCGGTCGTATTGAGCGTGATGCTGCCCTGTGCATTGCCGGCATATTGCCAGACCAGTGAATTGACCTGCCCCGGCACTGCGCCGGCGGTGTAGACACCAATCCAGTTCCTGCTGTTCACCTGTGCCTGCGGCACTGCATAGCTTACGGTGACACTGCTGCCGTGCGTGATGCGCGGTGTTGCGGTAGTCAGGCTCACCTCATTGCGCTTGCCGCCAAGGCGCGGGTCTGTGCGGTTGTTGAAACTGTTGCTGGCCGTCGCCTCGATATGGCCAGCCAGCCTGCGCAGGAATTGCGCATCGCTGCTACTGCTGATGCTGAAATCGTACCAGCCAAAGCTGTCGGTCAGTGCAAATTCCAGCCGCAGAGTCTGGCCACCGGCCAGGGTATAGGTCGTCGCCAGCAAGCCGCTGGCATTGTCACTGATCGTGAGGTTGCAAGCCTGGTTGCTGTCGGCATTGGATAAGGACAGCAAGAGTTTGCCGTTGGCAGTGTCATGTACGGCCTGCACCTCTGGCCTGCTGCTTGCGGTGACGCTGCCCCTGCATTCGCGCATGAAACCATTGGGGCCGTAGGCAGCCAGGTGATAGCTGTCGCCGCTCCAGTTCCAGATTTCATTTTGTATCTGCTTGCCGGCCTCCACCGTGTAGTACCAGGGGCCGTCACTGCGCGCCCTGGAATAGACGATGAAGGCAGCGCCTGTCGTGCCGGTGTTGATGAAACTGACTTCCACTTGCTTGCTGGTATTGGCGCGAACATGCACAGCCAACTCATACGGCAACCGACATGCCGGACGCGGCCCTTGTGCCGCCTGGTAGGCTTCCTGCCTTGGCTGGACCTGGTTCGCAGGCGGTGCGGGATAAGGCTTGCCGCTGACCGGCACATAGGCAGCGCTTTTGGGTACCGTGGCTGGCCAGTTCTGGTCTGGCGACCTGAAATCAAATGCTGATGTCAGGTCCCCGCAGACCGTGCGTCGCCATGGTGATATCTGCGAGCAGGTAACGGCTGCGCGGCTCTTGCCCAGGCCATTGACCAGCCATTCTTCCAGGAAGCGCAGTTTGGACGTGTGGTCAAACAGTTGTGAGCAGACCTTGCCGCCTTTGCTCCAGGGTGAAATCACCAGCATGGGCACGCGCGGCCCCAGGCCTACCGGTTCGGTGCCGGATTTTTCATAGTAGCCGTTGTCGGCCAGGGTGGATCGCCCCATGGCGGTCGTAATGGGGGGAATGTCTGGCGGCACATGGTCAAAAAAGCCATCGTTTTCATCGTACATCAGCAGGAACACAGTCTTGGCCCAGACTTCAGGTTCAGCCACCAGCGCCGCCAGCAGGCGCGCCGTCAGGTTTTCACCGGCATTGGGTGAATTGGGCGCATGCTCGGTGTAGTCATTCGGCGCGCATATCCATGATACCTGCGGCAGGCGGCGGTTGCGTATGTCGTCGGCGAAGGCGCTGACCAGGCCATCGCCCCGGCTGCCACCGACACTGGCACCTGGCGCCAGTGTGCGTGCTTTCTGATACAGCGGCGAGTTGCTGCTCAGGCGGCTGCCGTCGGCATTGACGCGGAAGTTCCTGAAATAAGCGAGGTAGTTGTCGCCGTAATTATCCCACTCCTGATAGACCTTCCAGCTGACCTGGTTGGCTTCGAGCACTTCAGCATAGGTCTGCCAGTTGGGTGCGCTGGCAGTGACGGCGGGCGAGATATTGTCATTGGCCGGTTCGCCATTGTAATAACCCCTGGCATCAATGTTGTACAGGCTGCCCATGGCGCCCAGCCACCCCTGGTTGGTGCCCGTCAGTGAATACATGCGGTTGGGATCGGTCGCACCAAAGACCGAGCAGTGATAGGCGTCGCAGATCGTGAAAGCGTCAGCCAGTGCATAGTAAAACGGCAGGTCGCCACGGTCGAAATAACCCATGGTCTGCACGGTCTTTTTGCCGACCCAGGCATCCCAGCCCTGCCAGGCCTGTTGCGAACCTTTCCATGAATGATTGGTGCCGACGGACAGGGCGCTGGTGTTCTTTGCATCAAAATGAAAAGGCAACACGCTGCCGCCAGCCGGGTTTGGCTGCTGCCAGACCGGTGAGCCGTTGGGCAAGGTAATGGCACGCGGATCATCAAAACCGCGCACACCTGCCAGAGTCCCGAAGTAATGATCGAAAGAGCGGTTCTCTTGCATGAAGATAACAACATGGCCGACATCAGCCAGGGTGCCGGTGATATTATTGGCCGGCACCGCCAGGGCCTGCTGTATCAGCCCCGGCAAGATGCCGGAGCCGGCTGTTGCGGCAGAAAACTGCAAGAACTTCCGTCTGCTGTTTGAAATCATTTTCCCTGTCCCCATTAGTTTTGGCATGACCTGATGCTTGTCTCAGGCATGTGTATTTGCCAGTAGATAATATATTTTAAATATGTCAGCAATATTTCAATGAGAAAAAGACGCGAAGAGACAAGACAGGGATGGTGACAAGGAGCAGAGCTGTGGCAGCTTGACTACACCGGCAATTCCAGCCCACCGGGTGATGTCAGGAAATTAAATAATAGTTAATTTTTTTGAAATCCTCCTTGTCGCCTCAAAATCTGATGTTTATAATTAGTCTAGCCTATTAGATAATATTTTATTGCTGAAAAGCACACCTTTATCCAACCAGGCAGCACATGCGGTGCCGGTAGCAAGAGTACGCTGTATGCGTTTTTGCCGCGCAACACATGAATCGTTGTTCAACAAGATCAAACAGCCCGGCAAGCATGTTGCGTCCCTGTGCCCTCCCCTCCCTGGCAACCTGCCCGGCGGGTGTCAGGTACGATCAGGCATGGCCACAATTCGTGGCCTACTCGTGACCTGTACCCATGCATCATGACTGACCGGCAATACACAAGGAAGACATGATGACCACCTCCAGCTTTGTCTTGGGATTTTCCACCAACCTCACCATCGGCCTCAATCCTGACTGGGACCCGGCACAGAACAAACTCAATATCCTCTATCCAACCACGAACGAAGCCATGACGCCCGCCGCGCCTGCCGTATCGATGGAACGCGGCACCTGGACTTATCCCGACATCAGCCTGCACAACAATGCACTGAGCCTGCTTGATGCGCTGATCCCTTACCAGATACTGACCCCGGCTGCTGACATTGACGCGGTACAGATCGGCGCTGGCGCCCTGCTTGGCGGCGCCTATCAGAGCACCGCTTCGCTGCAACAGTTGTCCGGCGCAATCGGCGTTGACCTGACCAGGGCAGACTATCGCTATGCACTGGTGAAATTGCGTCGTGTTGACAGTGAAGTCACCCATGCGTCACAGACTGGCGGCATTCTGGTGCATGCGCGGCCACGTCAGCCCGATGCAGCCTATCACCTGACAGAGAGCTTCATGTCTGACATCACCAAGCTGCCCCATGCCGGCCGCAGCCGTCAGCAAGACTATGGTGATCAACTGGTGCAAAGCGATGCAGAACGGGTGCTGGCGTCCTTCAAGCAATACGGCACCCACTATGTGTCGGCACTGGAATTTGGCGACACCATCCTGCAGGTATTTGCCTACCTGCCTGAAAAATTCGCCCGTATCGAAGAAGCCTATGCCAATGGCAATAACATCCTGTCCGGCCCGGGTTCACAAGATTTTGTGCAGTTCACCACTGACAGCAAGACAGGCGTATTTGGCCTGGTGGCTGAATATGGCAAGGTCTTGTGCCTCAGCAATAGCGCGGCATTTACTGACAGCCTGCAAAACCAGTCCTGGCTGGACAAAATCTGGTCGCAAAAAAACAGTATTTTTGCCTTGTTCAATCCCAATGCCAGCTTTAGCCTGTTTACCCTGCAAGAACAGTTTACCGAACAGACCGTCAGCAAGGTAACGCTCGCCAGCATGGGGGTGATGATAGAACAGAAGCGGCTCTTGCTCTGGCAGCGGGTATTCAAGGGGGCGATGGTGCAGAAATATCGCGACAATGTACAAGCCAACTTCATGGTCTATGACGACCGCGATTTTGAACGCATGCTGCCAGCCGATTTCAATGATGTCACGTCCTTCATCGCGACGCCAAACATCAATGTCTACAAGGCCCGTCTTGACATAGGCGAGATGCAGTTTGTCGCCGCCTCCGAGGTCGTCAATTTCACCCTGTTTGCCAATGTGCTGGCCCTGAAGACCAATGCCGCCTTTGCTGTGCCGGGCAAGAACCTGAGCCTGTATGCCCAAGTGTTTGACATGCGCAGCAAGGGACAGCCGCGGCAGCTGGAATTGAGTGACGCCGGTTACGACCAGCTCAAGCTGGCCTGCGACGAATTTCTCGGTGCACTGGTAGTGCGCAACCGGGCAGGTGACCGCTACAGCGTGATTGTGGACGGCCTGCGCTTTGGCCTGCAAGGCAGCGGCGCCGGCGCAGTACCCATACTGGCTGGTGATGTGCGCCTCTCGCCTGACCAGGAAGCTGTACCAAAGTTGATCAACAGCCTGCAATATTCCATGAGTTTTGCCGAAGCCGTGCTGAGCGACCAGTCGGCCTGCGCCAACGATGGCCTGCAATTACTGATGCGCCGTTACCTGAACTGGATAGCCAGCTGGATACCTGTCCTGCCCGACGACCCCGAAGTGATCGCCCTGCGCGTGCGCGCCATGGACCTGGCCAATTTTGTCAACGACCCGGAATCAGGCGCCTTCGTACCGATTCTGCCGTTCGACGATTACCAGCAATACGTACAGAAAATTCTCGGCTACCTTGACCGTATCCAGCTGCAACTGGTGCAGAATGAACAGCGCATGGCCAACCGCCGCCTGCAGGAACTGGTCATCGATGTCGGCAAGACCCTCAATGAAAACATCATCGAATCAGGCAAGCTGGTCAGTGGCATTGTCGATGCCAATATCGCTCAGCAAAAAGACATGCAGGGCTTTTACCAGTCAATGATAGACCAGGGCAAGGCTGAAGCTGCACAACAGCAGACAAAACTCAATGAACTCAACAAGCAACTGTTGCATGCCAGAGGGGATGTGGATGTCGCCACGCAACAGTACAAGTCAGCGGTCGAAAAATGGGAAACCATGGAGATCATCAAGTTTGGTCTTGATGTGGCGACCAACCTGTTCAGCCTGGGTACGTCCTTCTTGATTCCGGCCTCGTCCATTTCTGCGGTCAAGGACCTGGGGCTGATGGCGCAACGCATACAGAAAACCCTGAATGTACTCAACGCCACGCAAAAACTGTACACCGGCATCAGTACCGGCCTGACCGGACTCAATGGTGCACAAGCCGCACTTGACGGCCTCGATGCCGGACAGTTTGGCAATCCATCAAGCCAGTCATGGGATGAGATGTCGCTTTATTTTGACCAGGTGATGGCAACCGGCCCCGATGTCAAGGCGGAAAAGGCTGCATTGCAGACCGCCTTCAAGATCATGGTATTGCGCGGCAAGGCTGTCGCCGGTGCAGAATCTTCATTGCACACCATACAGCGCAACATCTATACCAATCAATTGCAGCAAGAACTCAATGCCCGTCAGGCAGCCCGACTGGCCGAGCTGCAAAAGAAACTCAATCCTGCCAATGTCAAGGACCTCGACCGTTCTGCCATCGATCTGATGGGCCTGACCGGCCAGCTGACCTACATGCAGAACCAGATGCTGACCATACTGGCCAGGGCTTTCCTGACGCAGGACCAGGCATTGCAATATGCCTACCTGCAGGCAGCAACACCAATTACGTCTTTCAGTCTGCTCAAGTTCAGCGCCGCTATCGTGCAGCAACACGGCCGCACCCTGGCGGCAAAGAGTGCGCTGGCGCCTTACCAGCCGGTGCGCACCAAACCCATAGAATTCGTGATCGAGGGCGTCAATCCACAAGAGCTGACCAACGGCAATATCTACAGCCAGACCATCTTCCTGGACAATGCTGTCTTCTATAAGTATGCCAATGCCCGCATCATTGCCGTGCTGGCCACTGTCGAAGGTGTGGCGGGTACCGACAGCGGGCAATACCTGCTGCGCCTGGCCTATAACGGCAACCCTTTCAATGACCGCGACATGAACCGTGACCGGTTGAGCTTCCGCACACCATGGCGCGAACGCATCTATGGCTATCAGTGTGAAGATAACAGCCCGACCTTTTCTGATCATGGTGAATCCTGGTCAGAAGGTGTGAGCCGGGTGACACCGTTCTCTACCTGGGAAATCTCTTTCCCAGCAACCCAGACCAATCGCGGCTTGCGTTTTACCTCAGGCACAGTCACCCTGCGTCTGTCCTTTGTACTGGAAGCGCGTATCGTCGACCCGGCCATGCTGGCCCGGCTGCGCATGGCCACACCTGCTGTCAATGCACTGGCAGGCCCGGTAGCACGCAGGGCAGTCGCGCCAGAAGCGGATCATGCCGCCCTCAAGGCATTCGCCCTGCCATCCAAAGAAAACCTGCTGACAGCGCTGTATCAGCAAGGCAGCTGCACCAATGGCTGGGATGTCGTGTTCAACATGGGTCTGTCAGAAATTAATCGTGTCCTGGCCATCCAGTATGATGAGTTAAAGACATCGACCACCTACAAGAACAGGATAGTCGTCTCGACATCAGAGAAATATCCGGGCAATGTCACCATCAACACCTATTTTGAAGTCGAGTACGGTTACCCCAGGCTGGAATTCAGTGTCAATAGCAATAATACCGCCAGGCTGGACATGGAAATTCTCAAAGGCACAATGAAGGTATGCACAAAGATTGGCACCTCACCTGAAATATGTGACCAGCCGCAAAACATCACCGGCGAAACCATGACGGCCTACGTACCCTTGGGCAAGGTCAACGGCCAGGTCAAGGTTGGCAACCAGAACCATGATGTGCTCAGGGTAGAACTGAATATGCTGCAAGGCGCATTCTCGATAGGCAATATCCAGCTCAGTGACGCTACCAAGGTGGAATTCAACAAGGCGGTACAGGCTTACTTCACACAGAACCCGGTGATCTACCTGATCAACCAGCTGGACCTGACAGAGATCCCCACCCTGCCCGCCTTAAAGCCCAGCAACTTCCTGTTCAAGCCCCTGCAGACCGCCAGCGGCAACCAGATGCTGCAGCTCTACATCATGACTGGAGGGCGTGACCTGCTCAATTACTCGCTGGCTTCACTCAACAACGTGCCTGAACCGCTGCCACAGGGTCAGAACACCAGCATGATCGTCAGCTCTCAACTGGTGTTCCGCGACATCTTGCCGCAAAGCCTGCGCAATAATGGCTGGACACTGCAAGGCCAGAACCCCGGCAGCAGCGCCAAGGCCTGGACAGCCACCTTCACCAGCGCCAGCGTGACTGCCACCGTCGACCTGAGCCCGCTCAACCATAGCAGCAGTGTTTCCGGTCAGGGCGGCGGATCAACGACGCGCTATACCTACTCCATCCCCGGTGGCAATGACATCGCCTGGAGTCTGAACGGCACCACCCTGAAAGTCCAGTCGAATGGACAGCTTGTTTATGGCGGCACCCAAAATCAGGTCATGAACTATAAAGAGCATTCGTCAACCACGTTCTATCCCTGCTTCTTCAATTGCACCAGCACGTCAGACAGAGACCTCAGCACCGAAGTCAGCCTGAAGGTACAAGCCTTCATGCCTTTGTCAGTGGGCGGTGACGGCCGCAACCAGAAGATCAACATCGCTATGGAAAGCACAGGGGTCAAGGTGGAAGGCCATATGTCAGGCGGCGGACCCAGCGGATCAGATGACCTCAAGAGCCAGGTCAACCAGCGTATCAACAGCCAGATACCGCCGCAGATCGAGAAGAAACTGTCCATCAGTTTTGAAGCGGTTTCTGTCTTTGCGCTGAAAAACCTGCTCTTCCCTTCAGGCAATTACATCAGCTTCAGCAGTTGCGATGTACCAGGTGATTTGCTCCTGCTGGGGAATATACAGGTCAAGTAAAAACAAGCTGCAAGCCTGCAATGTACCCTTGTGAAAGCAGTGGTACAGCCACAAAAAGGCCGTCGATTTGAAACTGAATCGACGGCCTGCTTACTGAGTCCGATGCAACCTATCCCTGCCCTTGTCTGTCACCGTAACAAAACCTTTACCTCCACCTTCACAACTGATCAAGCCCTCTGCGCAGGCATCTTCCCAGATACACAGGCGCGGGCAGGTGCTGTGCCAGACATCCAGCACTTCGGTGTAGCTGCGTGGTTGCTGCTGTATCCATTCCAGCATTTGCAGGGTCAGGCTGGCGTGTGCGTCGGGCATGATGTTCCCTCCTGTGTTGAGACTGCTAGATAAGATGCAGCATCCCTGCGGTAGCGCCGGCTGCAATCAGCAGTACCGGGTTAAGCTTGCTGCGCAGGACGATGATGGCTGTCAGCACGGTGACCACATCGGTGCCCCAACTTGCTGTCTCGACCTGGGTAAACAAAAAGGCCGTCGCCAGCAGAAAGCCGATGGAAATCGGCGCAAAGGTGTCGCGCACTGCGGCAGTCAGGCGGTTGTTGAAGTTTGATGCCTTCAGGCTGATCACGGACAGGGTCAGTATCGTCGACGGAATGATCACCGCCAGGGTGGTCAGTATGGCGCCGGTCCAGCCGGCAATCAGCCAGCCCACCAGAGAGATGAACAATAAATTGGGGCCTGGCGCCGCCTGGGCAATGGCATAGGCAGAGGCGAACTGTGCGCTGCTTACCCAATGTTTTTCAGTGACGACAAAGTGGCTGATGTCAGGCGCCATCATCACCAGGCCGCCGCCGACCGCCATCATCGACAAGATGGAAAGATGCAGGCACAGGTCCAGCAGGGGCGATTGTTCATCCATTTTTATCTTTCAGAAAATAGGCAGCGACGCTGCCGGGCAAGGCCAGCAGGGCAAACACGACGATCAGACGCCACTTGAGCAGGGCCAGGCCGGCAAATGCCAGTGTCATCAAAACCACATGCAAACCCATCTGGCGACCGGGCATTTTGCCTTTGTCCGGCTTGCCAGTGCCGCCATCCTTACCCCTCTTGTCAAACAGGGACATGGCCATCTTGACGGCGGTTGTCAGCACCAGGCCGGCAGCAACTGCCGTCATGCCCCTCAGCGCATCCTGCACCATGGCCAGATCACCAAAACGCTGGTAGGCGACGCCCAGTGCAATCACCAGTAAAAAGGGGCCAATGATGAGGCCAGCCACAGCGGCCAGGGCGCCAGCAATACCGGCATAGCGTTTGCCTATCATCAGTGCGACATTGCAGATGGTCGGGCCAGGCAAGACCTGGCTCAGTGCCAGGTAGCGGGCAAATTCTTCTGCACTGAGCCAGCGGTATTGCTCCACCAGTGCACGATAGGCAAAAGGCATGACGCCGCCAAAACCGGTCATGGCTATCCTGGAAAACACCAGGAAAATTCGCCACACCGACAGGCTGGCAGGTTCAGTAACGGTAACCGCGGGCAATGGTGGATTTAACATAAGGCACCCATGAAAACAGCAAATATTTTTTCTACATGATCATCTTCGACCTTGCACAATTAAAAGTACAATGAATTTATTTAGACAATTGATTCATTTTTCTGATGAAAATCGACATTCTCGGCGTACAGGCTTTTGTCGCTATTGCCGACCATGGCAGTTTTAACAAGGCAGCGGATGCACTGTTCGTCACGCAAACGGCAGTCACGCAGCGCCTGCGCAACCTGGAGATTTTTCTGGGCGTGACCTTGCTGGAGAGAACCACGCGATCCATCGCGCTGACCCGGACAGGGCAAGACTTTCTGCCGCAAGCCAGGCGTCTGCTGCAGGAGCTGTCAGCCGCACTGACAGAAATACGAGAAACCGGCAAAGCCCTGCGTGGCGACGTGTCGATTGCCTGCATACCAACAGCTGGTGTGCGCTACCTGCCACAGGTCATCCGTGAGTATTCGGCATTGTTCCCCGACAACCGCATCAAGATACTCGATCATGCATCGGTTGGTGTTGCCGAAGCTGTCTTGCGGCGCGAGGCAGAGTTCGGCATCAAGCTGGCCGGCCCCAACCACCCTGAACTGTCTAGCACACCCTTGCTGGAAGATCGCTTTGTTCTGGTTTGTCGCGACGACCATGCGCTGGCCAGGCGCAAGAGCATCAGTTGGGCGCAATTGCAATCACACCCACTGATTTTTGCAGGACAGGCAAGCGGCAATCGCGCCCTGCTCGACGGTTACCTGGGTGCAGAAGGCCTGCATGGCAATAATGGCGGTTTCGCCTTGCAGATTCACTACGAAGTGCAACGCAACTCCACCGCCCTGGGCCTGGTGGAAGCGGGCATTGCCGCCGCCATCGTACCCAATCTTGCCATGCAAAAAGGTACTTACCCACGCCTGCGCGTGATCAGATTGCAAGACCCGGTGATTTCCCGGACCCTGGTGCTGGTCGCCCGCAAGGCTGCCCGCCTGTCACCGGCGGCGCAGCTTTTGTATGACATGATAAAAAATAGTCGTACTGTCAAGTAAAGTCATTAAAATGAAACACTTTGCATTACTGACAATCAGCAGAGTAGCAAGTACTTGATAAATTACACGACAGAGCCCCTATGAAGAAAAAATGGCCCGCAACAATCATCAAATTCGCCGGCATTTTACTACTGATCATCAACGCACCAGCGCATGCCCAAAGGCTGACATATGACAACCAGTCACAAGTCATTGGTGCAGCGGCTGCATCGCCAGAAGGGGGACGTGTCCTGCTGGAAAAATTGTTTACTTATTGTTCCACATATGGTGCCTCTGTTCGTATTGCAGGGCAACAGGCGCTGAAAGATTGGAAAACACGGCATCAGTCCTTGCTCGATGAAAATGTCATCGTCAAACGAGAGTTATTTGATTCAATCAATAAATCATCAGTACCAGAAAAAGACCGCAATACCTTCAAGCATATGTTTGAGGTCGTGCTTCCCAATACGATAGAAGCGCAATTCAAGGCATACATTGCACCTATTGAAGGAATCAATAACCAGGAGGCAAAGGCTGATTTATGCATGAGTTATGTAAAATCTGTTGCTGATGGCAAATGGGATCTGCGCAATAATGATCCTGTTGTGTATACCTTCCTGAACGACAGAATCGCTGCCCACCACAAACAAGCGAAGTAATCTGGCGAAAGAAATAAAAACGGGCGCGCATTTCTGCGCCTCCGTTTTTACTTCAAGCATTTACTGCACCCACGCACCTCATGCAGTCATCAAGCACGCCTTGCCTGTGCCAGCCTGCGCACGACTGCCAGCAGGCGGTCAATCTCTTCACAGGTGTTATAGAAAGCAAATGAAGGCCTGACCGTGGCTTCGACACCAAAGCGGCGCAATATCGGTTGCGCGCAATGGTGGCCGGAACGCACGGCGATGCCTTCTTCATTCAGGGCCTTGCCCACTTCTTCTGTCTGATAGCCTTCCAGCACAAACGAAGCGACACTGGCTTTTTCACGTGCCGTGCCGATCAGGCGTACACCGGGAATGCGCTTCAGGCCATGCGTTGCATAGTCAAGCAAGGCATGTTCGTACAGCGCGATATTGTCCAGCCCCAGTCTTTCCACATAATCTATCGCTGCACCCAGACCCACCGCGTCGGCGATATTGCCCGTGCCTGCTTCAAAACGTGCCGGTGCGGGCTGGTACTGGGTACGCTCAAAAGTCACGTCAGCAATCATGTTGCCACCGCCCTGCCAGGGCGGCAATTGCTCCAGCAAGGCTTTTTTGCCATACACCACACCGATGCCGGTCGGCCCGAATACCTTGTGGCCGGAGAAGACATAAAAGTCAGCATCGAGCGCCTGCACATTGACGCACAGATGGGATACCGCCTGCGCCCCATCAATCAATACCTTAGCGCCCGCAGCATGGGCCAATGCAGTGATTTCATGCACAGGCGTAATGGTACCCAGGGCATTGGATACCTGGGTCACCGCCACCAGCCGGGTCTTGCCGTTAAGCAGCTTGCGGTATTCGTCCAGCAGGACCTGGCCGCTGTCATCGACCGGTATGACACGGATGACCGCGCCTTTTTCGGCTGCCAGTTGTTGCCAGGGTACGATGTTGGCATGGTGTTCGAGCTGCGACACGATGATTTCATCACCGGCAGCGATAAACTTTTTGCCAAAGGTATTGGCAATCAGGTTGATCGCTTCGGTTGCGCCACGGACGAAGATGATTTCTTCAGACGAGGCAGCACCAAGAAAGCGGGCGACCTTGTTGCGCGCTGCTTCATAGGCATCGGTGGCGCGGGCCGCCAGTTCATGTGCAGCACGGTGGATATTGGAATTCTCGTGCTGGTAGAAATAGCTGATCCTGTCTATCACGGACTGCGGCTTTTGCGTGGTGGCGGCATTATCAAACCAGACCAGCTGTTTGCCATTGACCCGTTCCGCCAGGATGGGAAAGTCCCTGCGCACGGCGTTGATGTCGAACGGCGCCCGTAGTGCAGGATTGGCTGCACGCGGCGCCTGGTCCCAGTAATCGTGCTCGCCCTGCTGAAAATAAAACGCCGGGCGATCCGCTGCATTTCCACCCGCGCTTCTTGCCGGCCCGGATGCTGCCGAAGTCTGCGGATATAACTCCCCCAGCAGGCGCTGCAACTGGTCTTGCCCCGGCAGGCCGAAAGAACGCGCCACGACCTGGTCTTGCGATGAGCCTGTGGCCTGTGCTGCCAGCGCGTCAAGGCCAGAACCCGATGGAGCAGCTGAACCGCCATCAAGAAAATAATAGGATGAACTGCCTGCCGTATTTGATTGCACAGCTTGGCGGGAAAACGCTGACGAGCTCTGCGGCAAGGCCGCCGCATACACAGCCGGCACACCCTGGGCAACACCTGCATCAGCCACTGGCGGCGCATGGGCTGTGCCGGTAGTCTGCGGTTCTATCAGCGGCGCGGCCGGTGTTGCTGAGGTCGTTGCTGGCGCAGCAATACCATCATGCAGATGCGACAAACCCGGCAAGAATTGCGCAGCCGCCTGTGCCGCCCCTGGCACCAGGGCAAAAAATTCTGCGGCCATGCGGTTCAGGACGGCTTCGTCAGGCAAGCCTGCCGTTCCGGCATTACTTGTAGGTGTCTGGATACTCATGGTACTTGCCTATCTCTACGTCATCCAATACAGCCAGGGCGTCATCCGTCAGCACCGCCAGCGAGCAGTACAGCGAAATCAGGTAAGAAGCAATCGCATTACGGTTGATACCCATGAAGCGTACCGACAGGCCCGGGCTTTGCTCGCCCGCCAGACCCGGCTGGAACAGGCCAACCACACCCTGGCGTTTTTCACCTACACGCAGGAGGATGATCTTGGTCTTGCCATCTTCAATCGGCAATTTGTCTGAAGGTACCAGCGGCACACCGCGCCAGGTCAGGAACTGTGAGCCGAACAGGCTGACTGTTGGCGGTGGTACGCCACGGCGTGTGCATTCACGGCCAAAGGCGGCAATCGCCAGCGGGTGGGCGAGGAAGAAGCCCGGCTCTTTCCACACCTTGGTCAACAGGTCGTCCAGATCGTCCGGTGTTGGCGCACCAGTCAGGGTAGAAATGCGCTGGTCATCATGGACATTGGCCAGCAGGCCATAGTCAGGGTTATTGATCAACTCACTCTCTTGCCTTTCCTTGATGGTTTCCACCGTCAGGCGCAGTTGTTCCTTGATCTGGTCATGCGGGCTGCTGTACAGGTCAGAAATACGGGTATGCACGTCGAGCACCGTCGCCACTGCATTGAGGAAATACTCGCGCGGCTGTTCATCATAATCGACGAAGGTTTGCGGCAATTCCGATTCATCGCGCTGGGAACAGGCCACCCTGACATCCTTGGGGTTTTTGACCTTGTTGAGCCGGTATATACCGGCTTCTACCGGCAGCCATTGCAGCAGATGCACCAGCCAGCGTGGTGAAATGGTGGACAACTGGGGAACCGTCTTGGTGGCATTGGCTAACTGTCTTGCAGCATTATCGCTGAGGGCGAAATTGCCCGCAGATGCTGCAGCATTTACATCACTTACTGCTTCACTCATGTTTACTCCGTCTATTGTTCAGGTGAATGGGTGGTTGGGGAAAATCATTCCTACAGCGCAAGGGCTTGAGTACCTTGCTCGGCACTAGTGGACTGTCAAAGTGAAAAGCGAAGTGCTTGGCATGTGCTCGACGATCATGGCGGCGTTGCAAATACGCGCGATAGCCCCGCTATCGCCGTGCTTATTTGTCAAAACCTTGCCTTGCCCTGATTCGCCGGGCACATGTCCTTCACTTCCGCTTTCACTGTGACAGTCCACTAGCCTGGTTACCAGCTTGTTCGTGCCGCAGGCTGGCCTGGCTGACATGCGAGCCGGGCGCAACATCGCTGGTCACCCAGACATTGCCACCGATGACAGCGCCACGTCCCAGCGTGACGCGGCCCAGCACGGTCGCCCCGGCATAGATGACCACATCATCTTCCACGATGGGGTGGCGCGGCAGGCCTTTTTGCAGCTTGCCCTCCTGATCTGCCGGAAAGCGTTTGGCACCGAGCGTGACAGCCTGGTAGATACGCACCCGTCGGCCTATCACGGCAGTTTCACCGATCACCACACCTGTGCCGTGGTCGATGAAAAAACCGCCGTCTATGCTGGCGCCGGGGTGGATGTCGATACCGGTCTGGCCATGTGCAATTTCTGCCACGATGCGGGCCAGCAAGGGCACGCCCAGTTGATACAGTTTGTGCGCAATGCGGTGGTGTATCATCGCCAGGATGCCGGGGTAGCACAGCAAGACTTCATCAACGGTACGCGCCGCCGGGTCGCCCTGGAAAGCCGATATCACGTCACTGTCAAGCAGGCTGCGTATGTCTGGCAGGGCGCGCGAAAATTCACGCACGATGGTCAGGGCGCGGTCATCGATGTGCAGGTCTTCTGCTTCGTGATAGCGCGAGGCATAACTGAGTTCCAGCCTGACTTGCGCCAGTAGCGAATGCAGCACCGTATCGAGCGTATGGCCTACATAAAAATCTTCGCTTTCTTGCCGCAGTTCCGGCGGCCCCAGGCGCATCGGGAACAAGGCGCCGCGCAAGTCATTGAGTATCTTTGCCAGGGCATCACGCGAAGGCAGTTCGCGCCCGCCAGGTTCGGACGAGCGCTGCTGCCGGCTGCGCCAGGCATGCCTGACAGCCGCCAGTTCACTGACCACCTGTTCTATGCCAAATAGCGAGGTGCGGATTCCCTGGCCTCTGCTCGCTTTGCTCTCACGTCGTGCATGGCTGGTGTGCTGACTTGCATGCTCACCGATATGCTTGTTTGTTTGCGTACTCATATGCCTGCCTTTGTACCTTGTTCAATCCTGTATCCACGGCAAGTGATGGAAGCGCCAGCCGCCGACCTGTCCGCGTTGTTGCGCCTCATTCAGATCGCCCTCGAAACCTTCGCTGACATTGAATACATTGCCAAAACCAGCCTTGCTTGCCGCCTCTGCCGCAGCAGCCGACCGTTTACCGCTGCGACACAGCAGCAGGATGACGGCAGACTTGTCCTTGACCTTGCTTTCGAGCTCTTTGGCAAAGCGCGGATTGCGCGTCAGCGCTGTGCCGGTAGCCCAGGGCACGTGGATGGCGTCAGCGACATAGCCGACGAACTTGCGTTCTTCTGCCGTGCGAACATCAACCAGTACCGCATGGCCCGCCTGCGACAGACGCCATGCGTCATCAGGGTGCAGGCTGCCTGCATAAGGCAAACCCGCTGCAAGCGCCTGTTGCCGTGCATCGTCCAGTATGGCTTGCGGTGTACTGGCGACGGCCAGGCCCCTGCTGTCCGCTGCTGATGTTTCTGTAATAGAGAAAGTGGAATCGCTCATCAATAAATCTCGCTGCAATCAAATGGAATTTGATATGGTGGTTGCATATCGTTGTTGCGCAAACAGAGTTTCAATGTACGGGATTTACCTAAAACGTAAAACGAATAAAAATGAAGTTATTTATCCATAAAACAGATAAGGCACAGACTGGAAATACCTGATCAGGTAAAATTTCTGTCTGCTTACTAAGCAGGCGGGAATAAAATCAGTCTGCCAGTACAAGCCAGTTCACCTTTAAAAGAATCTACATACGATCGTTGAAAACCATATGCCACTTTTACGCACCTTGATAACGCCTGGCGTGATTGCCCTGTCTGTTTTTTGGGCCCTGCCCGGCCAGGCAGAATCCATCAAACTGGACTGTAAGGACCCGAGTAGCAAAGGCAACGAAGCCCGGGCCATGCAGCAACTGGCAAAAGATGTGGTGGTACGCCCATCAAAACATGTGCTGACGATCAAGGGGAAATCCGGCACTCTCAAATTTGAGGACAAGCCACCGTTTGATGATTCATTAGACAGCATCACCTATCACTTCTGTGACCGCAAGGAAGGTTTCATCCTGCTCATGCATCATGATCAGGACATGTTCACCGGCAAGCTCTACAATGAAGAAACGGGCAAGATAACTCCAGGCGGCGAATTCGTTCTTTTCTCGGACGACAGGCGGGCGTACCTGATCGAGCAGCAACCGAATGGTCTGGATGGATCGGAGTGGAAAATCTACGCTGTCAACGGACAATTGTCCTGGTCCGGCTTTAACTTCATCCAGCGCGATGATGACCGCAACATGATAGATGCAGATCTGAATACACCGGCATGGACAGCATCTGGCGAACTCACCGCACAAGCCCAGTGCCAGCAAAAACCGCAAGTGAAATGGCAGGTCAAGCTGGTGAAAAAAGCCGGGGAATGGAGTTGGCAACCGAGGAAGAAATGTTCCTGACCCGGCACGGAATTACTTTCCCCAGCCACCGAGGGCAGTTTGCCAGGCTCTTGCATAAGCGGGTAAGCTTGTCTGCGCCGTTGCATCAGCAATCGCCAGTTCCATCCCTGATCGCCCTGCCGGTGTTTGCAACAAGGGCTGTGCCGCTGCCAGGGCAGTCAATAATTCTGTCGTCAATTGGTCCAGCGCCGGGCGAATTTTATTTTTCAGGTCTGGCGGATTACTGAAAGGAGGCTGCTGCCTGTCCGTCCATTCGGCAAACAGGGCTGTCTGTATCATCTTGCCGGCGATGATCTGTCTTGCAAAGAAATCCTGCGCCATTTTTGGCTCAAGGCCATACTGCGGCGCCTGCAAGGCCAGCGCATCCAGTATCTGCTGTTCACGCACGGGGTCATCGATCGCTGCCCTGGTGTTCCACTTGTACATGGCCACGTCCTGGGCCAGATTCAGGCGCTGCTGTATCAAGGTCAGCAAGCGCGCCAGTCTGGGGTCGGCCGAGGATTCTGCTATTGCATCAACCTTGGCGTGAGCAGCGGTCGCCATTACAATCGAAGCGCTGGCAAACATCAGACAGAATAAGCACAACTTGAAAACGTTTAAGCTGCTGCGTTGCATGACGTCAGGTAACTTGAAGAGTGTCTTGTTCATACAGATTCAGGCCAGTAACGCCGAAATAAAATCTTTCTTGTCAGCCTTGGCCGGCTCAGTGAATTGCAGCGCTGATTCGACGTGGTGCAGATGATGTTCCATCAGTTCGACTGCTCTTTCAACATCGCCAGCTTTGGCGGCACGCAAGAATTCACCATGCTCATCAGATGAACAGCTGGCGTCACGGCTGGACTGGTACAGCATGGTGATCAATGAACTGCGGCCTGCCAGTTTCATCAGTATGTCTGTCAGTACCTGGTTACCCACGGTATTGGCCAGCAGGATGTGGAAGTCACTGAGCAGGATGGAGCGTTCCTGCACATTGTTGTCGATGATGGCCTGGCGTTCGCGCACCAGGTGTTCTTCTAAGCGTGCATAGTCTTCTGGCCTGGCTTTGGCGATAAATTCGCGGACCAGAGCGGCTTCGAGTATGCGGCGGACAAAGAATATTTCGCGCGCCTCCTGCTCGCCGGGTTTGCTGACGAAAGCGCCTTTTTCCGGCACCAGGTCGATCAGCTTGTCCTTGGCCAGCATGACCAGGGCAGCCCTGATCTTGGTGCGGCTGACGGAATACATGCGGGCCAGCGCTTCTTCACGCAGTTTGGTGCCGGGCGGCAGCCTTTGTTCAGCGATGGCGGTGGTGATGTCGCGCGCTATCGCTTCTGAACTGTCGGCCGGTTCAACATGCTCTGCCTGCTCTGTCTTGCTTGCTGCTGTCATTATCTGGTTACCTGTAAAACTGGGACTTGCTGCGCCGTTTGCGTGAGCAGAAATACAAAATTACTTGCTGCGCCCGAAATTGTACTCCCATACGCAAAACGCCCAAAGCTTGCAGACTTCGGGCGTTGTTTTTGTCAGTTGTTTTGTCAGTTTTTTTGCATGGTTCTTATTCCAGATCAAATCATGCGGCAAGACCTGTCTGGCGCTTAAGCTTGTCTTCGTCATAGGCGGCTATCGCAGCCTGGTCGCCATCAAGCACGGCATGGGCACGGGTTTTGTCTATGTCTTTTTCCCAGCTGGCGACGACCACCGTTGCCACGCAATTGCCGATCAGGTTACCCAGGGCGCGGGCAATGCCGATGAACCAGTCTACCGACAGCACCAGTACCAGCCCCACCACCGGTATGGCAGGGATGGCTGACAAGGTGGCCGCCAGGATGACAATGGCGGAACCAGGCACGCCATGTGCACCTTTTGAAGTCACCAGGGCCACCGCCAGTATCGCCAGCAAATCAGTCATGGCCAGCGGTGTATTGGTGGCCTGGGCGATAAAGACGGCGGCCAGGGTCAGGTAGATGGAAAAAGCGTCGAGGTTGAAAGAATAGCCAGTGGGTATCACCAGGCCCACAGTAGTGTCCTTGATACCCAGGTATTCAAGTTTTTTCATCACTTGCGGCAAAACGCTGTCGGATGAAGCCGTCGCCAGTACCACCAGCAATTCTTCACGCAGGTACTGGATGAACTTGAAGATATTAAAACCAGCCAGGCGCAGGATAAAGCCGAGTACGCCAAACACAAACACAATCACCGCACCGTAAAACAGCATCACCAGAAAACCCAGTTGCTTGAGCGAGCCTATGCCATATTTGCCTACCGTAAAAGCAATGGCCCCGAACACACCGAGCGGCGCCAGCTTGATGATGAAAGACATGCATTTGAAGAAGACTTCAGACAGACTGCTGATCATGTCGGCAACCGGACGGGCTTTTTCGCCCACCAGTGACAGGGCACAGCCAAAAATGACGGAGAACAGCAAGACCTGCAAAACATCGCCAGAGGTAAAGGCGCTGATGACCGTCGTGGGTATCAGCTTCAGGATAAATTCAGCAAAGCCTGCGCTTTTGACCTTGTTGGCATTGTCGACATAGGTGCCAAGCGTACTGGCGTCGAGCGATGCAGGGACGATATTCATCCCCTCGCCTGGGTGGAATAAAAAGGCCAGCGCCAGACCAAGCACCAGGGCAATGGTAGTCACCACTTCAAAATAGATCAGCGCCTTGAGACCGACGCGTCCGACTTTTTTCAATTCACCGGCGCCATAAATACCATGCACCACGACGCAAAAGACGATCATGGGAATGATCATCTTGATCAGTTTGATAAAGCCGTCACCAACCGGTTTCAGGCTGACGCCAACACCAGGGGAAAAGACCCCGACCAGTATCCCTACTGCCAGGGCGATCAGCACCTGACCAAATAGTGATTTGAAGAGTGGTTTGAATACGCGCTGCACGACTACCTCCTGAATGACTGGTTAGCACTGCGATGGGGAGCTGCTTTTTTCACTACCTGTGTTGAAGTCCTGATGATGCCTGTTGAACCATGTTGCATTACGTTAACGCCTGTGAATAGCGGCATCGTGCGTCTTTGCTATCTCCCCGGTTTGGGGTTCGCCTTGGGAAAAAGCCGGGTCGGGAGTGTATTTCCCATCGCAAATCCGTTCGCTTGCTACACGCCCCCATCCCCACACTAACCCTCCCCTTGAAGGGGAGGGGATTGATGGACGGTTTTCCATCCGCCAAATCTCTGGGCTGAATTTGAGTTGTGATGCGTTTTTGATCTGTATTTTGCTTCCCTGTTGGATCAAATATACTGCATCCAATTTTTGTATGCAATAAATGGATTCAATAGTAGAATCCAAAAAACCACAAAACAACAAGAGCCACAAAACGACGCTTCCTGGCAGATTGCTGGCTGATTTCTGGCAGTTTCCGCGTAGCAAAATCAGGACCACATCAAGATCAAGCAGCCATCCAATAACAGACACCGGAGGAGACACCCTATGCCGAGCAAGATGCATTCCTGCACACCAACTGACCTGCCCAGCTTTGCAGATTGTGCCGCGCAAATCATGGACAGGGCCGATGTCCTGGCACAACACAGCGACGTACCCGATATGCTCACGCGCACTTATCTGACACCGGCGCACCACAATGCGGCAGCCCAGCTGGCCGACTGGATGTGCGCCGCCGGCATGAGCGTGCGACGTGATGCGGCAGGCAATGTGATCGGCCGCTATGAAGGTCTGACAGCCCGTGCCCCCGCCCTGCTGACCGGCTCGCATTTTGATACCGTGCGTAATGCCGGCAAATACGATGGCAACCTTGGCATACTGCTGCCGCTGGCCTGCGTGGCCAGATGGCATGCAGCGGGCAGGCGCTTCCCGTTTGCGATAGAGATCATCGGTTTTGCCGAAGAAGAAGGCGTGCGCTTCAAAGCCACTCTGCTAGGCAGCCGTGCCGCTGCCGGCAGTTTTGATATGGCCGTTCTCGACAATCTTGACGACAGCGGGCTGAGCATGCGCGAAGTGATGCAGGCATCCGGCTTTCATCCGGCTGGCCTGGCCAAAGCCGCCTACGACCCGGCCAGCGTGCTGGCCTTTGTTGAAATGCATATAGAACAAGGCCCGGTCCTGCTCAATGAAGAACTGGCGCTCGGTGTGGTCACGGCCATTTCCGGTGCGACCCGCTTCATGGTGGAGGCAGAGGGCCTGGCCGGTCACGCAGGCACCGCCCCCATGGGATTGCGGCGC
The DNA here is from genome assembly GCF_022568815.1 of Undibacterium paludis. Classification (GTDB taxonomy): domain Bacteria; phylum Pseudomonadota; class Gammaproteobacteria; order Burkholderiales; family Burkholderiaceae_D; genus Undibacterium. The sequence continues at coordinate 188,285 of NZ_JAKZHX010000005.1, forward strand.
GATGCCGCCATGGCCGCTGCCGAAGTCGGCCTGTATATAGAAAAACGCTGCCAGGGCATACCCGGCCTGGTCGGCACGGTTGGTCAGTTCACCGTACCCAACGGGGCCACCAATGTCGTGCCGGGCAAGGCCGTGTTTTCCATCGACATACGCGCCGAGCAGGATGCGGTGCGTGAACAGGCCGTAGCCGATGTGCTGGCAGAAATTGAGCGCATCGCTGACCGCCGCCGCGTACAGTTTGCCGTGCGCAAGACCCATGATGCACCCAGTGTGCCCTGTGCACCCTGGCTGCAGCAACAGGTCGCCAGCGCCATACAGCATTGCGAGTTGCCCGTGCGCCACCTGCCCTCGGGCGCCGGCCATGACGCCATGGCGATGGCAGCCATTACCGATGTCGCCATGCTGTTTGTACGCTGCGGCAATGGCGGCATCAGCCATCATCCCGATGAAATCATGACAGCAGAAGATGCCGCTCTGGCCGCACAGGCATTCACTTATTTTGCTGAACACTTTACTGCCCACTTCCCTACGGAGGAATAAGACGATGAACAAACATCAACAACTCGACGCCTGGATAGACGCCCACTTCGACGAGCAGGTCAAGTTCCTGCAAGAACTGGTGCGCGTGCCGACAGACACACCACCCGGTAATAATGCCCCGCACGCAGAACGCACCGCTGACCTGTTGCAGGACATGGGGATTGTTGCAACAAAACATGCCGTCCCCGACAGCGAAGTCAAGGCCGCCGGCCTGCAAAGCATCACCAACCTGCTGGTGCGCCGGACTTATGGCCCCGGCAGGACCGTGCTGCTCAATGCCCATGGCGACGTGGTGCCACCCGGTGAGGGCTGGACCAAAGACCCCTATGGCGGCGAGATCATCGATGGCAAGATCTATGGCCGCGCCACGGCTGTCAGCAAATGCGATTTCTCGACCTATACCTTTGCCCTGCGTGCCCTGGAAGCGGTTGCCAGACCGACTGCCGGTACGCTGGAATTGCTATTTACCTATGATGAAGAATTCGGTGGTGAAGTCGGCCCGGGCTGGATGTTGAAACATAACTTGATCAAGCCTGACCTGATGATTGCTGCCGGTTTCTCTTACCAGGTCATCACTGCCCATAATGGCTGTTTGCAGATGGAAGTGACGGTCCACGGCAAGATGGCCCATGCAGCCATCCCTGACTCTGGCATCGATGCCTTGCAGGCAACAGTCAAAATCCTGAATGCCCTGTATGCACAGAACACCCTGTACAAGCAGGTCACCTCCAAAGTGGAAGGCATTACCCATCCTTACCTGAATGTGGGAGTGATAGAAGGCGGCACCAATACCAATGTCATCCCTGGCCGTGTCAGCTTCAAGCTGGACCGTCGCATGATACCGGAAGAAGATCCGGCAGAGGTTGAAGCGACGCTGCGCCAGTTGATCAGCGATACCGCGGCAGAGCTGCCCGGCATCCGTGTTGAGGTCAAACGCATCCTGCTGGCGAACTCCATGCGTCCGCTGCCGGGCAATACACCGCTGGTAGCCGCGATACAACAGCATGGTGAGACCGTGTTTGGGGAAGCGATTCCGGCCCTGGGTACGCCGCTCTACACCGATGTGCGGCTGTTCTCGGAAGCGGGCATCCCTGGGGTCATCTATGGTGCGGGGCCAAGGACGGTGCTGGAATCCCATGCCAAGCGGGCCGATGAGCGTCTGGACCTGGAAGACTTGCGCAAGGCGACCAAGGTGATTGCACGCAGTCTGGCGGATTTATTGCAATAAAGCAGCAGCATTTCCACAGCAGTTACCACTCCCATCACCTATGATGTTATTGGTCAGGCATACTGACCAATAGCAATCGGTTGATGATCCCTCTTTTGAAAGGCGGTATCCATGAATCAGCGCAATTTCTCCATTACCATCCTGACGGCACTGGCTGCCCTGTCAATAACAGGCCCTGGTATGGCCGATGACAAGATCGTACTTAACTACAATGTGCGCCCGCCGTATATCGTGGAAGAGTCTGACGGCTCTGCCTCTGGCCTGACGGCGACACCGGCAGCCAATGCCTTCAAGGCGGCAGGCATTGCTGTGACCTGGGCCAAGGCGCCGCCCAACCGGCAACTGGCGATGGTGCAGGAAAACAAGGAAAAAAACTGTGCAATAGGCTGGTATAAAACCGAAGAGCGTGAGGGCTTTGCCAGATTCAGCAAAGCCCTGTACCGCGACAAACCGCCAGTCCTGCTGTTGAACAGCACCGTCAAAGTGAAAGACGGTGCAAAACTCGACGAGGTTTTGAGCATGCCTGGCATCAAGGTGCTGATCAAGGAGAAATTCTCTTACGGCCATTACATCGATACCGCACTCGCAAAGATCAAACCACAGACGGTGGTATCAAACGGTACCAATACCCAGATGTTGCAACTGGTTGCCGCCAAATCCGCCGACCTGATGTTTGCCGCGCCGGAAGAAGCCAATTACCTGATAGAACAATCGAATACGGGTAAGGACAAGTTCATCCAGTTCAAGACCAGCGACATGCCCGATGGTGGCGAGCGTTACCTGATTTGCAGCAAGAACGTGCCAGATGAGGTAATGGGAAAACTGAACAAGGCGATCAACTTCAAATAAGGCAGGACTTACGCAAAATTGCCCCAGACGGTTTTTGCGTCGGCCATGTCTACATCTAAATTGGCACGATGCGCCCAAAATCGTCATTCCCGCGTGCTTTCAGCGGGAATCCATCGTTAATCAACTCGCGCAGACAGTAAGATGGGCGAGGCTGATCAAGCATGGATACCCGCCTGCGCGGGTATGACGAATTGGGAAGTACGGTAAGCTGCAAGCTTTGAGCCCGTTTTGCGTAAGTCCTATAAGGTTTATTGCAAACTCATCAGCGATCCGTATACCCGTATACACGATGTACGGATCGCAAGTATCAATGAACGATGACTTGTCCCGGCAAGTCCTTACCGGAATATCGCCGACCACCCTGGTGCCGGTGTGATAATGCCATCCTTGTCAAGGCTGGCTTCCTTCGCTGAAAAACTGGCGCAATAGATTTTATTCTGCAGCATGTCCTTGTCTTCCTTCGTGGCCGGGCGGCTGCTTTCTTCCGTTCCGGTCATGCTCACTACCTGGTCCTTGTCAGGGTAGCAAATGCCGATTTCACGTACCGAAGGAATGAAGATACGCCAGTACCAGGGCACGATCTCGGCCAGGGCGGCGCGGGCGGCCGCTATCGATTCGGTGATCTCGCTATATTTGATGGTGTCGCCCCCCAGTTTGGGGACAAACTGCATATGTACATTGAATGATCCACGCTTTTTGTTGGTGACAAAATCTGCGCCGTCGGCAAGGGCTGCCGTATCAAGCGGGACATGGATAAAACCTGTGGGACTGATATCGATTTTGCGCCGGGTATTGGGGCCATCCAGGTAAATGCTCAGGTCCGGCACCGGCTGCATGCCGGTTTTGACGGTGGCCCTGAACAGCATTTCCACCTTGTCCTTGCTGGCGGCACGTACCTTGGTGATGGTCTCATACGCCATTTTATAAGGCATGATGGCAGGGTCTTTGACGGCCTTGACTTCAACGCTTTGCGTCTCTTCTTCAGGGGTCGTGGTCTGTGCCCATGCATGATTGAAAACCATACAGGCCAGCAAACCCAGACTGGCAGATGTGATTGAAGATGCAGAATGTTGGCGCATGGTCTGATATCCCGGAAAATGATTGCATGATGAATTGATCGGCTTCATGCCAGGACGCAGAGTGTCCTCATTTTACAGAACAAACACCAGCCTGCGATGACAAGTAGCACTGACCAGCCCTTGAGGTACTGCAGCACAGTACCTCAGCGACATGAGATTTTCATCAACGCCAGGGCTTATTGCCAGCCGTCCGCGCAGAAAAAAACGGACGGCTGCCAGATACTCACTGGCACATTGTCAACAGTTACACCCGCCTAAATCAGCCTGCGCTGACCAGATAATCAAAACCATATTGCTGGTCTGCCTCCCCGGTAAAGTCATAATAGCCGGACAGGCGGGAATGAGGGTTTGGGGTACATTGTGCTCATTGCATGGAGGCACTTCCGTATTCAGAGAACTGTAGCGCCAGCGGTCTCATACAGTTCCAGCGGCAAGTCATCCGGGTCAGCAAAGAAGGTGTAAAGCTTGCCGGTAAATTCGTCCCTGCGTATCTCTTCCACTGCCACACCCTTTGCTTCCAGCGCCAGTTTGCATTGCGCCACGTCGGCAACGGCAAATGCCAGATGGCGCAAGCCTTGGGCTTCAGGTCTGCTGGGTCTGGCGGGTGAATTGGGGAAAGAAAACAGTTCAAGCTGTGACCCGTCCGGCAAGGCCAGGTCCAGCTTGTAAGAATCGCGGGCAGCACGGTAATGTTCTGCGACAATGCGCAGGCCCAGGATGTTGATGTAGAAATCTTTCGACCGCTGGTAGTCAGAACAAATGATGGCGGCGTGGTGTATGCGTAGCAGCATGATATTGAACAGGGTGCAGTGGGGGTAGCAATCAGGCTTGCAGTATAACCCCGCGCGGCAAATGGATGGCGACACAGGCCGCCATCCAGATCACATCGCTTCAGACCGAGAGAGTTTTATTCACGCGGGCCAGGTATGTCCCTGCCATTCTGATGCAGCACCAGGCCAGTCACCGCACCGGCAGCATTACGTTTGAAGCTCAGTTGCGCATCCACCGCCTTGTAGAAGAATTCGTCACGGGCAGAGGCGAATACCGGAAGGCGCGGCTGGTTGCTTGCCTGGGCAAACAACTGCCCGCCGTCCTCGGTGATACTGATCTTGAAGCTGGGAGCCAGGGCATAACTGCCCGCATACTGCTTGAGCGCATCGGCAGGCAGGCTGATTTCTGCACGTGCTGCGGGTTCCGGCAGGGCGTCACCTATGCGCGGTGCGGGCATGACACGACCATCCTGATGCAGGGACAGGCCTTTGATCCTGCCATTGGCATCACGTTCAAAATGCAGGCTGGCTTCAACGGCCTTGTAAAAGAATTCGTCCTTCTTGCGCATGAAAACCGGCGCCTGGGGCTGGCCGGTAATGTGTGCCAGCAAGTTCTCCTTGCCTGCCGTGATTTGCAGTATGGCGCCTGGCGCCAGCTGGTAACGGCCCGTATAGTCAGACATATCGCTAGCGGCAATACGAACCTCTTTTTCTGTCACCGGCGCTGAGGGTGGCACCAAACCATTGAAGCCGACATCATCGACTGTGACAGCTGCATTGGCCAGTACCACAACACCACGGCTGCCGTCGGCAGTGAATCCTATGAACGAGGCATAACCACCCGTCATGCCGCTATGGAAAATAACATGCTGTCCGCGTACCACCTGCATGTGCCATGCCAAACCTATCTGGGTGCCAGCAATGCCGCCAGTTCTGTGCGCTTGCTGGGTCAGACGCAATCCCTTCGGTATGGCATCTGCGGCTGCAGTGTTGGCAGCGGCTTGCATATGCGCTTGCAGGTAACGCAGCATGTCTTGCGCATTGGAGCGCAGCGCGCCCGCACCGGCCAGGGTCGGGATGTCCCAGTTGGCAGTCGGGCCACCATAGCTGTCGTGGCCAGGTGCAAGCTGGGTTTGCATGGCTGGTGTCAGGGCGATGCCGGTATCCGGCATGCCCAGCGGGCCGGTGATGCGCGCCTTGACCAGGTCGGCATAACTCATTCCTGCGCGTGTGGCCAGGGCCTGGCCCAGCAAGCCAAAACCCAGGTTGGAATACTCATACTGGCTGCCGGGTGCACGCGTCATTTTGTAGCCTTGCATGAAGTCCTTGAGATTGGCTACCGTGTAATCGGCATAAGGGTTGTCATATTGTTTGGGTGCAAAATTGCCGGGCATGCGCGGCAGACCGGAGGTTTGCGTCGCCAGGTCCAGCAGGCTGATGGATTTGCCCTGGTATTGGGGGATGCTGTAGTCAGGCAGCAGACTGGCCACACTGTCATCCAGCTTGAGCTTGCCTTGGGCAACCATGTCAGCCAGCAGGGTGGCGGTGAAGGTCTTGCTGACAGAACCGATTTCATACACGGTTTTGGCATCCGGCTTTTGCGGCATTTTTTTTGACAGCACGCCGTAGCCCTGCACCTGCTGATCTTTGCCGACAATGGTGGCAACCACCAGGCCAGGTACCGCCCCGCTGCTGGCGCGCTGGCTGGCCGTTTTTTGCAGGTTGGCGGCAATCTCATCAGCCTGCGCTGCAGGGATAAATAATAGCGAACTCAACAGACTGCCCATCAACAAACGGAATTTCATTGTTTTTCCTTGTGGTTGAATAAAGGTCTTCCTGGATAGCACCGGGACATATGGAGTAAAACGCCTGGGATTTTATGCGAGCAAGTGCCATAGTTACAACAATCAGACGCATGCACAAGTGTAGTTATGTGCGCCTAAAGTTGTTGTAAACACTGAGGGGACAAGTGTAAACAAAATGTAAAGATATGGAATAGGGCAAGAACCCCTGCTCCTGGAAGTTTTATACAGGATTCAAAAGACGCAGGGATTTCGTCACCTCAGGATGTGGCGGACAGACAGGCAGACTTTAGCAGCTCCCCATCAATGCACCTCTATTGCCTCCACCCGTATCACCTCACAGGCGCCTGCGCCGGTGTCGTCACGGGTCATGGAAGAACGCCAGCGCCAGCCGTCAGGCGCGTGGATTTCCACCAGTTTGCCCTGGATTTTGACGACCTGGCCCACGCGTACATCACGCATCTTTTTTTCCAGCTCGGGCGAAGTTGGTATCAGGTGCATATTGGCGCTGTGCGTGGCAATTTCTTGCGGCGGGCGGGGCGGCTGGTTTTCCCAGCGATAGAAATAAAAGCGGTTGCTCTGACTGATGCTGAGCTGGTTCAGCACCGCCGTGTCAGACATGGAACCCCAGCCCAGCGCCAGGTCCACCGGCGCCAGTTCTGCTTCGCGGTCTGATGAATACGTCTGCTTGGACAAGACCCGCGCTTCGACCGTAAAGTCGGCCAGCGCCTTCATGCTGTAATTATTATGCTGGTATTCCGGCCCATTGCTGAGGTTGACCTGTACCGGTTCATTTGGCGCAATACTGCCTGGCGGCACCGGCAAGGGACGGTTACGCCAGTAATGAAAACCGCCGGCCAGGATCAATATAATCAACAGAGTACGCCATGAAAACATAGATTATTTACCAATGATTGAATTAAATTCGGTAACAAATTCTGCAATAAATTATGTGAAAGTGAAATTGAGGTATATTGAATACCACTTGATTCGTCATTATTTTGACACTGAACACGGCGTTACTTTACCAGCAATTCCAGCAAACCCTTATGCAAGCAATCTATTTTTGTGGTGACACGCACGGCAACTTCCAGCATGTCATCCATGCTGTGATGAGCAATCGCCCAGCCGCTGTCATCTTTTTAGGTGACTTGCAACTGAAGCGGCCGCTTGAACAGGAACTGACCAGCATACTCGACCTGACCGAAGTCTGGTATATACATGGCAACCATGATACCGATACCGACAAGGTCTATGATCACCTGTTTGGATCCAGTCTGGCAAAACGCAACCTGCATGGTCGCGTGGTCGAGATTGCAGGCCGCAGGGTAGCCGGACTGGGCGGCGTGTTTCGTGGCCATATCTGGATGCCACCGGGACATAAGAATTTCCTGACACAGAAAGAGTATGTCGCCAAAAGCAGCAAAGACAACCGCTGGCGTAATGGCTTGCCGCGCAAGCATTACAGTTCCATCTTCCCGGGTGACTATCATCATCTGGCCCAGCAAAAGGCCGACATCCTGGTCAGCCACGAGGCTCCCAGCGCCCATCCGCACGGCTTTGCCAGCATAGACGAACTGGCCCAGCACATGCAGGTCAGCAAGAGCTTCCATGGCCACCACCATGACCGCATCGACTACCGCAGCCATGATACCAGGCTGGGCTTCCAGGCTTTTGGCGTTGGCCTGCGCGGCATATCCGACATCGACGGCAATGTCATCGTCGCCGGTGAGCTGGACCATGAAATCCCCTGGGCCATACTGAACCGGCGTCGTTGAATCTGTACTGAATTCATGGCCTTGCCAACAGACGCATACTCCAGCGCCAGTTCAGACTGACACCCAGGCTGGCCAGCACGATCAGCAACAGCCCGGCCATCTGCATCAGGTTGACATGCTGGCCATACACCAGGTAATCGACACCAACTGCCGCCGCCGGATAAATAAAAGTCAGCACGGCAATCGCACTGGTCTGCATGCGCGGCAGAGCAGCATAGATCAACACATAGGCCAGCGCCGTCGGCAGCAAACCCATACCCGCCAGCCAGGCCCATTGTGCGTAACTGACGCCCGATGCAGGCAAGTGGACAAAACCACCCAGCAAGACCACACCCACCAGGCAATGCACAAGGGCGATCAGATGTGGTGGCATGGCAGGTACGGACTGCCTTTTCTGCATGGCCCGCGTGGTCAGCGTCACACCAGCATAGGCCAGTGCAGCACCCAGCGTACACAGCAAACCGGTGAAGTCATGAGCCCCCCTATCCTGGCTTGCGGTTTGTAATCCGCAAGCCAGCAGCAAACCCGCAAACCCCAGCCCCACCCAGGCAAGTTGCTGTAAACTGATTTTTTCATGTAAAAACACAGTTGCCAGCAGCAGCACCAGAAAAGGCTGCACATGAAAAATAATGGTCGCCAGCGAGATACCGATATGACTGATCGCCTGGAAAAACAGAACCCAGTTCAATACCATCAGCATCCCGCCAAAGCCGGCCAGGGCCAGCCCTTTGCCAGCCAGGTTGCGCCTGACCAGCATGCCCCGTTGCCAGCAGTACAGACCCAGCGCCCATGCTGCAAACAGGCAGCGGAAAAATACTGTGGTGATGGCATCCAACCCGGCTTCATGAAAAAACACACCAAGGCTGGCCAGCATCAGCATGGCGGCAACATAGCTCAGGCTGGCGTTGTGTCCGCCCTGATGGCTGGTCATATTATTGCTGTTGGATTGCTGCATGGACTGCTCCGGTATCAGATCATTTGCGTTATCATCAGCTTTCAATTCACTTCAGACAAGCTGATTAAACTGAAGTTATTCTTTCGAAAAACTGAATCATGAAAAATCCTGAATTGAACCTGGGCCAGCTACGCACCTTTGTCGCCGCTGCAGAACACCTGAGCTTTGCGGCGGCGTCAGACAGTGTGTACCGCTCACCGGCAGCCGTCAGCATGCAGATCGCCAAGCTTGAAGCCAGTCTGGGCCAGCCCCTGTTTGAACGACACACCCGCCGCATCGCCCTGACACTGGCTGGCGAAACCCTGCTGCCCTACGCCCGCCAGTTGCTGCAAACCAGCCATGAAGCCGTGGCGGCCCTGCGTACGCAAGAAGTCGTGGGCAAGGTCGTACTAGGCGCACCGGACGATTACATCGCCACGCTGCTGCCACCGGTGCTGGAAAGATTTTCAAAAATGTTCGCCAAGGTAGAGATAGAACTGGTCTGTCTGCAAAGCACCCTGCTCAAACCCCTGCTGAAAAAAGGCGAGATCGACCTCGCTTTTGTCACGCGCGGCGCAGGCCTGGACGGCCACTTCATCCGCCGTGAATCCATGGTCTGGGTTGCTGCAGAAAAACACGCCGCCTGGAAAAAAACACCGCTACCCGTCGCCCTGTATGAAAAAGGCTGCGTCGCCCGCGAACACACCCTGGCCGCCCTCGACAAAAGCGCCCGCCCCTATTGCGCCACCTACAGCAGTCCCAGCCTCCTGGGCCTGCTGGCCATGGTCGAAGCCGGCCTCGCCATCGCCGCCCTGGCCGAATGCAGCGCCCCCACCCACCTGGTCAGGCTGGGCAAGGCCGAAGGCTTAAAACCGATAGAGCCGCTCGACATCGTGCTGATCAAGGGCAGGAAGAACAGCTCGCCTGCGGTGGAGTGTCTGGCGGAGGAGATTGTGCGGGGCTTGAGCGGGACAGGTTTTGAGTTGTCTGGCAAAAAATGAGGTGAGCGTAGTGCCGCTCACCTTCCTTTTCAAAAAATCTATTATTTAGTCCGAGTCAATAAAAATCATTTCTATTTTTTCAGAATTCTGATGTGTTTAAGGCAAGATTTTCAAAATTCATACAAGCGTTTATACAGGCGCTACACGCTCTGTTTTTATCTCGGTCTCCAACCCATAAGAGCCTGTAAATTTGCCGTATATCGCAAACAGCGCAGTGTCATTGGTTGTGGAAATCAGTGAAATTTCTGGGTTTTTCCATAGAAAAATATCTGCGACTTCTTTGCCTGATAATTTGAGGCCATCAGCAGCAACCATTTTCATCGTCATTTTAAAAGGCGAAATAACCTGATCGAGCCATTTCACAACGCCAGTTACCTTGACTCTGGACAATGGAGGTACAGTGACAGACTCATTAATTTCATACACAGTTTCCTGGGAAGTAGTCCACTGCTGTTTGGCGCCGAGCTCAATCCCTAATTTGAATCCCGCTTCAATTCCACCAAACTTATCCAAATTCCCTGTTACTTTAGCATTATAACTATCGGTGATTTTTTGACTAAGGCTCCATTCGAATACCGATGTCATGCGCCGGCTCATACTGATCTGCTGGACGATGGTCGTTGTGCCTTCATCATTCAAAATCAGTTGTGAACCAATCAGGTCTGGCCGCGCATCTGGTATAACCGGATCCAAGAATTCAATATCAGCGCCGGCGCAACGAATCGCCGCTGCACCTGGAAGGGCATAAAAGAGTATTGCATCCCTGGTCCATCCATTACCATGGTCGGGGTTCATGGAGAGCATAGTACGCCACGGATTTTCAGCATAATAAAGAAATACAGGCATCATTCCTGTTCCAGGGTCTTTCTGACCATAGAATTCAATGCCACCTTTCTTCCAATTGTTACTCACTTCGGCTGAACGAGAATAATTGAAACGCCATGGATCTTCAGCATAGTGGCTATATATCGGTGTGTTAGTGGCCAGCTGTTCTTTCTCTGCAAAAAAAACGAGATCCCCTTTGGTCCAACCGTTTTTAATTTTTGCATCTTGGCTATACATATAGCGCCAAATACCTTCGGCATAATATTCATATACTGGAACTAAGCTCATTTTCCATCTCCCTTTTTCTGTGAATGATTCAAAAAAATAACGCTGAGGCAAACCCTGCATAGGCTGAGGTATCGAACCAACAGTCGACAGGACAACCACCTGCTTTTTGCCAGTTCGCTCCTGCCTATTTTTCACTCCAATTGAGATGCTTTACTGCAAGATATCCCCGCTTATTGAACTGGGCTAGAATGCGACATCCTCAAAATTGTTGCACAAATGATATATCATCCGAAAATGCATTTTTTTACACATTGTGCGCAAGGATCTCAGTTATGAACTCGCAACTTCTATCCATCATTGCCACCATAGAAAAGACAATTTACACCCAGGCATTTGACGGCGAAGCCATTGTCAGCGTGCAAGATCTGGCAGACCAGGCTGGTTTGAGCCGTTTTCAATTGCTCAGGTTGTTCAAGCATGGAACGGGCAAGAGTCTTGATCAGTTCATTACACGCATCAAGCTGGAAACGGCTGCGTCCTTTGTTTGCCTGACCAGGCAATCCTTCATAGATATTGCAATTAATCTTGGATATAGTGGTCAGCAGTCATTCACCCGCGCGTTTAGCAAGCATTGGCATATTTCACCACTTAAAATGCGTGCCGCAACTTTAAAGCGCAACCAGCATCTGTATTTGAACAAGGAGGCATTTACCATTCCTGCCTGGCGAGTCAACCGAGAACAGCCATTACGGTTGTGGATACGCCGATATGTTGGCAGTTATGTGCAGGTACCACAGCACTGGTCCGCGTTCACTTTGGAAACCAAAGAAATTCTGGCTCGCGTAAAAGGACCATATTATGGTGTTATTTACGATGACCCGGATATCACACCTGTCGACCAGATCCGCTATGGCTGCGCAATCGAGGCACCGGATATGAACACGCCAACACCATCAGGCTGGATTGAATTCATCAGCCCGCCTTCAAGGTTCATTGTATTTTCGCTGCACGGTAGCTATCTGGAAGGTTTGGAAAAACTAAGACCCCGGGTTTTGACCTGGTTCCAAAACCATCAGGAAACGTTTGGCACTTCGGGATTCTTTGAAATCTATCCAAAACTGCCCGAAGGTGATGAGCACCAAAAGCGTGACATGTCATTGCATATCTCCCTGGCGTATTAACAGGCTCCAGAGTCTGTAACAAGAGCCCATGCGTCTCTGGCAACCAAAATTGCCCTGGCACAGTAGGGGCGCATTCCTTCAATGGTGAATCATTTTCACCACTTAACCTCATCCTTGTTGACCTTGGCACCAATATCCAGCGACAGGCCTGGTAGCGCGTCCGGGCAGGCTTTTTTTCATCGCGTCTATCAGTTCTGCGCCAGTCCTAGTGGCGGCGGCATTTTTTTCAAATAGAAAGCGCCCGCCCCTATTGCGCCACCTACAGCGGCCCCAGCCTGCTTGGCCTGCTGGCCATGGTTGAATCCGGCCTGGCCATCGCCGCCCTGTCAGAATGCAGCGCCCCAACCCACCTGGTCAGGCTGGGCAAGGCTGAAGGTTTGAAACCGATAGAGCCGCTCGACATTGTGCTGATCAAAGGCAGGAAGAACAGCTCGCCTGCGGTGGAGTGTCTGGCGGAGGAGATTGTGCGGGGCTTGAGCGAGGGACGAGGGGAGCCTGGCTGAGTCGTGTCGCAAGCTCTGTATCAGTGATCAACGAACGCCGCTAGGCTCCTGCCTGCGCAAGAGCGACGGGTGTGAGGTCACCAGCAAGGTCTTGGTAATTCGGATGCACGGATACAGCAGTTTACCCTTAATATCAAGCGCAGAACATCACAGGTATTGGTAATATGACTAGCCCTAAAAATCGTCGCTCCTGCGCAGGCAGGAGCCCAGTGTCTTTGGTTGCTCACCTCATCATTGAGAGAGAAGCCGAGGGTTTGCCTGTCGCAAATACGTCCTGCGTCAGGCAAACCGATGTCACTCCAAGGTAAGCAATCTACAGCAACATATCAGGCAGCCAGGCTGCCAACCGCATTGCTCCCAAGGCTGGCAAACTGGGTCTTGTCATCAAAGATCGTGGGTTCCAGTGACATGACTTTCTGGAAAACGCGTGCCGCCCTGTCCACCGGTACAATGACATTCCATGGAGGGAAGGCAGGGTTCTTCAAACCTACCGTTGCAGGTGAATAATTGGTCGTGTCTATCTGCGCCGACAGATTACCTGCATGGTCCTTTAACAGGCTGTCGATGCTCTCGTCAAGCTGTGTGAAATAGTCGATCACATCGCTCACCACGGTCAGTTGCAAGCCCCTGGTTGCACCCAGCGAGGTCAGCATGGTGCCGATGTTCAGCAGTGTCACCAGAATCACTTCATCCTCGCCGATCTCGGTACCCAGCTTGCGGATGTCAAGCAGGTCTTGCAGCGTCTTGTCGTTGAGTTCGATGATTTTTATCAAACCCTTTACATAAGCCACGCCCATCTGCACACCCGCTGAAACGATACCACTGATGTTTTCTTCTGCCGCAGCGCCGGCAATCGTCACACCCTGCTCGATCTCAGTGCCTGCAGTGTCAATGAAAGTATTGAGCACCGCCGCATTGTTTTCGGCAATATTGCCCTGAAGGCTCGCTATTTTATCCTTCAGTCCACTGATGGCCGTCGCCACCGTACCAACTTCGGCCAGAACTTTATCGAAGTCCGTATTGAACGCGCTCAGCGCCGCGGCCAGTGAGGTTTCATATTCCGATATCGAGGTCTCGGCGCCCTTGTTCTCTGCCAGCAGTTCTTCCAGTATGCCCTTGAAACGCCTGAGTTCATTTTGCACGCCGGCTTCGTCCTTGTTGTAGGCGGCCTTGATCAGGTTGCCGTATTCCAGATCCATATGCTGGCCAAACCGGGCAAAGGCCAGCAGCGCACCCTGCACGTTATCCTTGATCGCGGCCGTCTCGACCAGTGGGTCGCCGACTTCCCACTGAGTGGCGATCTGTTGAGCACTGTCAAAATGCGTGTCAATCGCGTTCATGATCAGGGCCAGTTGCTCCTTGTTGAGCGTTGAGTTCGCCTGTGGCACTGCAGGTTTCGCTGATTCAAGCAACAGGTTGGCGGTTTGCGTATTCTGCCCGTAAGCAGTCGCCTGGACCACGTGGGCAACCAGCTTGTCCGGCACATCAAAAATATTAACGGTCATTTTTTATCTCCTGGGCATCTGTGCTGTCTTATCAAGATATGTTTGCATTGACGACTTTGGTCATCTGCGATTGCGAAACCACTTGTGTGGGCACTGGCGTCATGAGCGTATTGCACAAGGTTTGCAGGGCATCGTAGTCAGACTTGACGTAGGCAGCATCACTTGCCAGATCGTCGGCGCTGGCATTGGAAGTCACGTCATTGATGAAGCTGTCAATGTCTGCTGCGGCTGCAACAAAATCATCTTTCATCGACAACAGTTCTTTTGAAATCGCCTCCGCCGCGTCAACACCGGTACCCAGTTGGGCCACGGCATTCTTGATCGAATACAGCGGGTGCAGGATGGCCTGTTCATCCTCGGTCAATCCCAGGTTTTGCATGTCGGTGTTTTTTTGTGCGATATCCGCCGCCTTCTTGCCGACCATCTCGACCTCGCCAAAAGCGGTGAGGCCCGCTGCTGCCCAGCCGATCGGGTTCCAGAAATTAGTGATGGCGATCAGGCCGCCGACGACGCCTACCGACACCTCACCGAAGGTCAGCCAGTTGATGTCTTTCTGCAGCGATGCAATGTCTGCATTGAGCGAATCGACCTGGTCGCTCAATTGCTTGGCAGCCTGCGCTTCGGTTAATGTCGACAGGTTCAGCACCTTGCCATCCGCTGGCGGGATTGCGCTTTGCAACGACTGGAAGTCGGTGTTCAGCTTGGCTTCCCAGCTTTGCAGTGATTTGACGGCACTGTCGGTGTTGGTGTGCGCGGTCTGTACGCTCGATTCCAGACGGGTTGCGTTCTGCGCCATACGCTGGAGCAATGAGGACAGCTGGTCACGGTCCAGTGTGCCGCCTTTTTTATAATCGATAATAGACTGAGTGATCTGACCTATCGTGATTTCGCTGTGACGGGTATAGGTGGCGGCGGCCGTGACCACGTCTGTGATGCCGTTGATCTGGGTCGACAGCCCGCTGGCCGTTGCCTGCGCCGCCTTGAAATCAGCGCCAAGTTGCGTGATTGCCGCGTTGGCGGCATTGGTCACGCTGGCTGGAACGTTGTCATTGGCGGGTAACTGCGGGGGCACACCGACAGAGGTAATGTAGTTCACAAAGGCTTGCATGATCTGCTGATAGGCGCCAATGCTGCCTATGTTCTGTTGCAATTTGCCGGTGCCTAGTTTAGCAGCGAGGACGGATGTGTTGGTTGTTGTGGCCATGATGTATTACTCCTGATTTAAGAATTCGTTGGTGATAAAAATGTGCGCGAATAATTCGCGTTCAAGAAACTTTGGCGAGTGTGGCTGCCACGGCTTGCCAATCTGATTTGGCATAGTCAAGGTCCGCTTCGACATCGGCGGGGGTGGTATCTGCAAGCAGCGTTTCGAGGTCTTGCTGCAAGGTTCCTATCCCGTCGGCCATGCTGCGCCAGCTTACTTCCAGGGCTGTCGCCACCGACGAGATATCGCCAAGCCGACCAACCATCTGTGACAGCCCGTTGATGGCATTGTTGTTGAGCAAGAGGACATATTCAGCCTGCCGGATCTCGCCTGCGGTCTCTTCAAGTTCATCCCTGAGGTGACCAAATGCCATCTGGAAGGCATGTCCGATCTGTTCGCAGCAATTGCCGCTGGTCATGTCGTGCATCTGCTGTTCCAGGCTTTGCGCCTTTTGCTGCAGGCTCTCATCTTCCTGTTCCAGTTTCTGCTTGTAACTGTTCAGTGCGGCCGAAGCGTTGTCCGCAGTATTCTGAAAATTGGTCAGCATCTGGCTGGCATTGTTTGCTGCCGCCTGGATCGCCGTGGCCCCGATCTCCAGCGCGTTGAAGTTGCCGCTGAGCAGAACATGCAGCATGAAGCCCGATTGCCCCTGCACCTGGTCGGCTGCCTGGTCAAGATCGCTGATGAATGCGGACATCCGAGCGGCGACCAACTCCAGGTCCTGCCTGGCAGTCTGTCCCATGTTCAATAACGGAAAAACGAACTGCGACAAGAGTGGTGCGAGTTGCTGTTGAACCGGTCCGGGGGCGTTTTGGACGATCTCAACCGTCTGTCTCAGCATGGCTTGCGCCGTGATCATCGACTGCAGGTTGTCGGCCAGTTTTGTAGTCTGTACGGCAACACCGGGAGGCGGTGAAAGTGATGTGCGAAAAATGTCAGTACTCAAGATAAACTCCTTCATTCGTACGTCAATGAAATGAATGGGGCAGGCTCGTCATCTGCGTCACCCCACTCGGTCGCCATGCACATCCATACCGGATGGATGCAATGGGTTAAAACAGGAAAATTGCGTTTCCTAAATGTCTTTATTGCAATCTATGTGCCAGTAGGGAAAGCGTTACTTTTCACAGGAAAACATCACTTTGGCGTATAAAGATATTATTTTTACATGTCAAAGAAATATTTTTTACGCGTAAAATATGCATAGCGACGCGTGTGAGACCGTCAGTAGAAGTCCGATTGTTCGGATGTATGGAGCAGGTGAATTTGACAGGGAACTGTGCAAACCTTGATTGGGGATTGGGGATTGGGGATTGGGGATTGGGGATTGGTTGAATCACTGGTCAGCATGGCACATCAATCAGTGATCAACGAACGCCGCTGTGCTCCTGCCTGCGCAGGAGCGACAATTTTGAGGCTGGCGATATTGCATCTACCTGCGTACATCTACCTGCGATGCAGTGCCAACTGATATGGAAGGTGAATCACGCTCCTGTGTATTCGAATTGCCGGATTGCAGCTGACAACCTCACACCCGTCGCTCCTGCGCAGGCAGGAGCCCAGTGTCTTTCGTTGCTCACCCCAGCATTTCATCATGCCGTGGGCAATCAACTTTCACTACGAATTTGTGCACATTCATTTGTGCGCATTACGTCGAAGAAACATTCAATCTCACCACTTCATCTCACCCTTATTGACCTTGGCGCCAATATCAAGTGACAGGCCCGGTGGCGCATCTGGGTAAGCTTTTTTCATCGCATCGATCAGTTCTGCACCGGTCTTGGTGGCAGCGGCATTTTTTTCAAATGTCAGCAGGTAATTCTTGGTGTAGCTGATGGCGCTGGCGTCAATGGCGGTGCCTTGCTTCATGTGGCCGGGGACGACGATTTGCGGTTTCAGTGCGGCCATTTCATCAAGTTGCGCCACCCAGGCGCTGCGTTCTGCGGTGGTCTGGGTGTCGGCGGTCCAGACGTGGATGTTGCCGAATACACCGATGTTGCCGACGATGGCCTTGATTGATGGTATCCAGAAGTAAGGGCGGTGCGCGAGCAGGCCCTGGCTGCCGCGCAGTTCTACGGTTTCACCGTCGATACTGAGGCTGTTGCCTGTCAGGGCCTTGGGCAGGAAGGGTGTGCGTGGGGCGTTGGCGCCCATCTTTGGCCCCCAGAAGGCGACTTTGCCGGCGACCTTGGCTGTCAATTTTTCCAGCACGGCAGGGGTGGCGACGACTTCGGCCTGGGGGAAGATTTCTTTCAGCGCTTCAACGCCAAAGTAATAATCAGGGTCGGCCTGGCTGACCAGGATGGTCTTCAACTGCTTGCCACTGTCGAGCACGTTGGCGGCGATGCGCAGGGCGTCGGCGCGGGTGAAGCCGGCGTCGATGACCATGGCTTCTTTGTCGCCATAAACGAGGGTGGAATTGACGTTAAAACTGTTGCCGTCGGCATTGTAGACCTTGACCTGCAAGGGGCTGGCTGCCTGGGCAGAAGCAAAAGTGACGGCAAGGGTGGCGGCGATGAGAGTGGTGCGTAACATGGTGGGCTCCGGTTGTTGAGTTTGAGAATCCTGAACGATTCAGTACAGACAGTTTAATTTCAATTTCCGGCCAGATAAATTGGGTAAAATGCACATAACTGTTTCAAAAATCGAGCAAATTATGGACAGATTGACAGCAATGCGGGTGTTTTGCGAGGTGGCGGCAAGCGGCAGCTTTAGTGCGACAGCGGACAAGCTGGACATGTCGCGCGCCATGGTGACGCGCTATGTCAGCGAGCTGGAAGCCTGGCTGCAAGCCCGCCTGTTGCAAAGAACTACGCGCAGCGTGACCCTGACTGATGCCGGTGAACAATGCCTGCGGCGCAGCCAGCAGATGCTGGCGCTGATGGATGACATGGAAGAAGAAACCAGCAGTGACGATGCCGAACTGCGCGGCCAGTTGCGGCTGACCTGCAGCATGTCGTTTGCCTTCAGCCATCTGGCGCAGGCGATCAGCAGGTTCCTGTCACAACACCCCAGGCTGAAGATAGACCTGCATGTGGGCGATGGCGCGCTCAACCTGGTGGAGGCGCGCATAGACCTGGCCATACGCATCAGCAGCGAGCCTGATCCCTTGCTGATCGCGCGGCCGCTGGCCGCCTGTGAATCGGTACTGGTTGCCAGCCCGGCCTATCTGCGCAAAATGGGTACACCGCAAAGACCAGAAGACCTGCTGGCGCACCGCTGCCTGAGCCATGCCAATTTTGGCAGAAACACCTGGCGTTTTACGCGCGGCGACGAGCAGGTTGCCATCGATATCAACAGCCATTTCAGCGCCAATGATGCCACGGTGCTGTTACAGGCCGCACTGGCCGACGGCGGCATCGCCATGCAGCCGACCTACCTGATGGCTGACCACCTGCAAACCGATGCACTGCAAACTGTGCTGCCAGGCTGGCAATTGCCCAGCATGAGTATCTACGCCCTCTTCCCTTCACGCCGGCATCTGTCGCCAGCAGTCAGGGCCTTGCTCGATTTTCTGGTCGCGGAATTTGCGGGCAGACCGTGGTGAATGGATCACAAAGCTGCTGGAATTAGTGATGCTCTTTCATCCCATGTCAAAGGGATGTTCAGGGGTTTATCCATTGATTCTGCTGCCACGACTCCTTTACCCAGGCAGGCCGCCACGACGAGACAGGCAAGACAGCGCATGGTTTTGACGCAAACTTTGAATGATTTCATGATTGTGCCCATTACTGGAGAGATGAAAGACAGGATGTCTTACCTGATGTTGCTTCATCAAACTGCAAACAGTTCATGGACAGATGGAGGCGGGGCAAGTTCCCCCTTTTATTGCGGCAGTCGTACCTGCAACGACTGCCGGGCAACGCGGTTGATGGCGGGACTTATCGTCTGAAGATCAGGTCTTCACTCCTGCACCAGTTCATGGATGACCAGTCCTGCATGCGGCGGCAGCGGCTTGAGCCAGGTTTTGTGACGCAGTGCCCGCTTGCAATCGTGGATGCCGGCAGCCCAACGGGTCTGCATGGTGCCCATGCTGAAATCAACGTCCTTGAAGTAATGATCATCAGGCAGAGCCTTCATGATCAGGTGGACGACATTGACGGTGTGATCGCAGCCCATCGCCATCAGCGGCTTGAGTTCTGCCTTATTGCGTTCAGCAGCTGGCAGGTGATGGCTCAGTTCGCGAATGGCGCGCTGCAGGTCCTGCAGTTTCTGATGGGTCAGCAAGTGTTCTTTTGAACGGCTGGCGTACTGAATGTTCTTGTAACGCGTCATGGCGTCAGCAATGGAAGCGGGGCGGGTTTCGGTCGGGTCCCACAGGTCTATCATGAAGCACAGGGCGTCGGCATTTCTTTCTTCTTCCAGGAACACTTCCAGTGGTGAATTGGAATACACGCCGCCATCCCAATAGGCGCGGTCGCCGATTTTGACAGGTGGGAAGCCAGGTGGCAGCGCACCGCTGGCCATGATGTGTTCAGGGAAAATGGTTTGTTTCTTGCTGTCGAAAATCACGCCCTGGCCATCGTCAATGTCAACGGCACACACACTGATGCGTATGGGGCTGTCGTTGAGATAATCAAAATCAACGTATTTTTCCAGCGTTGTTCTGAGTGGCGAAGTGTCGTAAAAACCGGTCTGGTCCAGCGGTACCCTGGCGTTGATGTCCCAGGCAGCGCCAAAGCGTGGCTTGAAAAAACCAGTCACGCCCTGCGTCAGGGCAGACAGGGTGCTGAAATTGCCGGCGATATTCATCCATGGTGTCATGGCAGGCCAGAAATTTTCGCGATGGACAGCATCGGGGGCCAGGCTGTCCCAGAAGGCATGCAATTGCCGGATACGGTTCTGCGGTTCGTTACCAGCAATCAGGGCGCTGTTAATCGCGCCGATGGAGGTGCCGATGACCCATTCGACCGGGACTTCGGCTTCGTGCAATTGCTCATAGACGCCGGCCTGGTAAGCACCCAGGGCGCCGCCGCCCTGCAATATCAATACTGTGTTCTGGTCAGCCATTTACTTGCTCGTGATCAATAAATACCGATGATGCAGGAAAGGAGGGCCGCGTTACGGCCAGGTGCAGACGTAAACCTCAGACAAAGCCGCCAAGTTGCGCCAGCTTGTGTTCTTCACCGTCATGTGTCACGGAAAACACGTCGACCTGGTAAGGTGCATTGAGTTCATGGCGCAGCTTGGCTCCATGGCTGACAGCTGCCAGGAAGTCGTCACCGGCTTCGGTTACATTGGTGATGTGACTTTCATTGTTGCGGGAGATCAGACGGTAATGCATGGTTTTTCCTGTCAAAAAATAGGGGTAAAAAATAGGGGTAAAGAATACAGATAAAGAACTGCAGGATTGACTGCCACCTTCATTCTAACATGGCGGGATTTTACCCATCCCTGCCGGATGTGTGCTTTTGTAGCTAAAAGTAAGTATCTATTGCAGCAAGAAATAAAGATGACATAATGCTTCGCTTTTATAGCCAGGTACAGTCAGGTGCAGTGGCAAACCTTCTTGCCGCACGTTGCATTGCCTTGCCATGGCTATCGTCATTATCTTGGGTCGGAGCTTGTTTATGCAAGGCATGATTAAACTGGTAAAACTGGTACGCAGCAAGCCGTCTGTGCGGCATTGTGAAATCGAGTTATGCCAGGCGCCACAGGCAGAAGGACAAGCCGCGCTGTACCTGGTCAACCTGCGCGAAGGCAGCCCTGATGCCGAATGGCAAGAGAGCAGCAAGACGCCCTTCCCTGTCAGCCTCGACAAAGCACAGAATATCTTTTCCGCGCTGCTGGCCAGCAAGCTGGAACAGGGTTATGCAGATACGGCAGCCGACAGCCCGCCTGATGTTGCGCCCACGACAACTGCCAGGGATGATGCCATGCAGTGGGGACACTCATCACAGACCCTGGTGCAAAAGATTGCCAAACCACAGTCTCAGCAAGAGCAGGAAAAGATCCTGCTTGACCGCCTGCATCCGCGCGCCTGGTCTGGCCTGTCCCGTGCGGAACGCAGCCGCACCGTCTGGCGCATAGGCGAGCGCCGCCTGGCTGCCGCCGTGCCACGCCTGGTCGAGCTGATTGCCAGCGGTGAACCTATTCTCGACTATTGCATCGCCCACGCCATAGGCCGTTGTGGTGATGCCGGTGCTGCGCAAGCCATGCATGAGCTGAGCCAGCGCTCCAAAGATGAGCACGTCAGGCACATTGCCCTGCATGCCTGGCTGGCCCTGTGCAGTACAGAAGAACGCCAGAACCATGCACGCAGCCTGCTGGGCCAGTGGCCAGCGGACTTGCACGATGCCTGGCTGGCAGCGCATGAAAAAAGCGATGTCGATGCAGGTCTGCAAGAACTGGTGCTGTGCCTGCTGTCGGCCAAGAACTGGAAGCATTGGCGCCATGACGACTGGCTGGAGCAGCTTGACTGCATGGCCCAGGCCGGCATCTATGCACTGGCGCGACCGCTGTTGGTGCAACAGTTGAAGAACTTGCCGGTCAGCCTGCTGGTGTACCGTGCCTTCCGGCATCTTTACAAGCTGGCAGAATTCCGTGCTGATGCAGAGCTGTTTGGCGTCCTGCATCAACGCTTTGAAAAGTCCTGGCCGCTGTTTGCACCAGCCGCTCATGACAGCCATGTCTATCTGGACAGACGCTATGTCAGATACTCTGATGAAGTCAAAAAGCCCAATACCCGGGTTGCTTATTCCAAGCTGACGCGTGACTACCTGCGCCGCCGCAGCTGGCGTACCCTGCGCCGTCTGGGCGCATTGTCCAGCCCGGATTTTGTCCACATGGCGACCGGTGTCCTGCTGGCCTGTGACGATGTGCAGGCAGACAAACCGCATATCCAGCGCCTGATGGAATGGAACCGCCAGCGCCGCGCCTATGATGTAGAGCTGCGCTACAACGGCCCCTATGCCAGCTGGATGGTGTTCAACCACTTGCTGCACCGGCATGACAACCCTGACAATCCATTCACCACCAGCCGTACGGCACGCAAATGGTGGCAGGCCATCAGCCCGGAAGCAGCAGCCGACCCGGCCACTTATCCGGCTTACCCGCAGCGCGACAAGCGCCTTGAAGCCTACCCGCATTTATGGGACGCCGCCCCCGATCAGTTACTGCGTCTGTTGCAACGAAGCCAGTGCCTGGGTGTGCACGCCTTTGCCGCCAGGGCACTGATCGACAACAAGGATTTTTGTGTACAGCTCGAAGCAGGCACTTTACAGGGATTACTGCAAAGCCCTTACCTGCCGACCAAGGACTTTGCCTTCAGCAATATCAAGCTGCGTTTTGCCGGACAGACGCCGGACCTGAGCTGGCTCAGCATCCTGCTGACTGCTGATTATGAACCGGCAGCCGACTTTGCCCTTGACTACATCAGTCAAGCACCGGAACGCTATGCCCAGGATGCCGGCCTCTTGCTGACCATGATCGTCAGCCCCATGCCACGCGTGCGTGCCGCCTGCCGCCTGCTGGCGCAAAGTGCCGTAGCGGCGACGCGTGCAATCCTGCTCAATCACATGCTGCATTGGGCCAACACCAGCCGCTTGCAGGATACGCAAGCCGCACCGCTACTAAATGACCTGCAGTGGCTGATCCAAAACCTGCTGGACTATCACGTGGCGCAATTGCCGGATGCTGACCTGCTGGCCTGGTGCAATCTCTTGCTGGCACAGCAGTTCTGGCAACAGGTGCTGGTGACCGACGTCCTGCTGGCCCATCCGGCAGGCATTGCCCATATCGCACCAGATACCTTGCGTGATCTGTTGCAGCATGCCGACCCTGGCCGGCAAAGCCTGGGCAGCCGTCTGTTTGCCGCCCTGCCCGCCAGCATCTTGCAGGAGCAGCCCGACCTGGTCGCCAGCCTGGCCACTGCCAGCGATGCCCGCGTCAGGGCTGCCATGACGCCGGTGATTACACAGCTTGCGACGCACACGGCATTTACTGACAGGCTGCTACCCCACCTGATTGACGTCATGTTCCGCAGCGATATTGCTGATGAAAATGCCAGCGTACATGCCGACATCATCCAATGGTGCCAAGGCCCCTTGCTGACGGCAACGCTGGCCCTGCCTGCGGATATGCAGTGGCGTCTGTTGCAGGCGCGCAGCCAAGGTGCGCAAGAGCTGGGTTGTATCTTGCTCGCACATGCGCAAGGTACACTGGCTGCCAGCCTCAGTGTGCTGCAATGGGCCTTGCTCGGCAGGCATGCGATCTTGCAGGTGCGCCTGCAGGCGCAAACTTATTTCACTACTCACCTGGCAGAAGTCAGGCAGCAACTGAACGATGCCCTGCGCATACTGGATACGCGCTGGCCGGAAACAAGAGCTTTTGCAACGGATTATTTCGCCAGCCATATCACTGCGGAAGAATGGACACTGAACCAGCTGCTGGCCCTGTGCGACCACCAGCAAGCCGCAGTGCAAAGACTGGGCAGACAATTGATCACCCGTCATTTCCGCGTGGAAGAAGCGGCAGATTATGTGCTGAACCTGAGCCAGCATCCGGCCGCCAGCATGCAACTGTTTGTCAGCCAGTGGCTGGAGCAGAGCGTCAGCAATGCGCCTGACATGACGCAGGCATTGCAGCATCTGCAGCAATTGCGGCCTTACTTCCTGAGCGTGCTGTCGCATGTCAACAAGGCGCGTACGGTCAAGAACCGCGTCATCCATTTCCTGCAAGGCCAGGGCTTGCTGTCGGAAGATCATGCCCGTTTTGTCGCGCAGATTTTTACCCGTCAGGTCCTGACCGTGGCGATACAGGACAAGGCCCAGTACATACTCGGCCTGACACAGTTGCAGGCACAGTACCCAGCCGTGGCCCAGGCGGATGACTGGCCCTTGCAGGTGATGGCACCGAGAAACCATGTCACTGGCAACACCATAGACAACACGATTGCGGAGTCCGCATGAAGTTTCAATACCGCTATTTTGGCAACAGTCAGGTCAATGACAGCGCCACGGCAACGTCCATGCAGTTTGCGCCGGACACTCTACGCACGCCAACTTATTTTGCTGCCACCCTGCAACCTTCACTGGCCCTGGCCTACCGCGAAGGTATCAGCGCCCTGCATGACGTGGTGGTATCTGACCTGCGCACCCAGCCCAAGGATCGTACCGCCTATTTTGCCTGGCTGGCAGAAAACGAAGCCAGCCTGCTGGCCGACTTCATGGCGCAGGAAAAAGAGCTGTCAGCCAGGGTCAAGCTCTTGCGTTCAGAACTGACCAAGGTGCAGGAAGAAAAGTTCAGGCTGATGCAACCTTTCTACAAGGCCCAGCGCGCCTACTTTGATTACCTGTACAAAGAAAACCGTGACATGTGGATCGTCCTCGACCCGGTCATCACTGTGCATCCGGACAAGGTATTCTTTGAATGTTTCAGCCGCGATGAGTCAACCTATGCCAGCCTCAGTTGTCGCCATGATGTATTCAGGCACCTCGGTGAATTTTCTTGCGGCACGACCAATATCGATTACTCCGAAGACCTGTACCAGGAATTCCAGAAGATACGCGCCTACAAGGAGACCCGCTTTGAAATCCAGGCCGACGGCTTCAAGGTGCAGACCGGCAAGGACGATCAGTACCATGAGGCCAAGATAGACCTGCCTGACAGCTGGATGCGCGGCTTTTTACAGGTCAGCACGGCCATGTCACTGCCTGCCCACAGGCTGACATTGCACCCCATGGATGTGCACAGCATCTGCCATGTCCTGCGCCGCAAGACGGAACGCGTGGGACCACGCTCGATACGTTTCATCCTTGAACCTGGCCAGCCGGTACAGATGCTGTTTGAACCCTGGGGCGTCAAACTGGTGTGTCAGCGTTCCATCTTTACCGGCAAGAACGCGGCAGAAGTCCGCATCTGGGGCCGTCGTCGCCTGCTGACGCTGGAAAGACTGATCGCCGTCGCCGACAGCTTCAGCGTTATGTTGATGGGTACGGGCCTGCCCAGCTTCTGGATTGCCCATCTGCCTGACATGGACTACACCCTTGGCCTGTCCGGCTGGACTGCCAATGACTGGTCACGCGCCGGGCAGTTTGATTTGCTGGCGCCAAGGCTGGATGTTGACGCCGCGACTTCGCAGGCGGTGGCCCATGCCTTGTCCACGCGCTGGTCAGCCAGTACCGATAATCTGGCGCAGCAGCTGCAAATTGACAGCAAGCTGGTGGCCTCTGCCCTGACTGGCCTGATGCAGGCCGGGCGTGTGGTGTATGACGCCGCTGACGATGTAGCCCGCTGGCGCGACCTGGTGCGCGAACCAATTGATGTAGCCAGCCTGCGCTTTGCCAGCGAGCGCGAATCGCTGGCCGCCCGGCTGGTGCACAAAAACCTGCTGCTTGATTTGCAGTCTGCCAGAATTGCCGATGGCGGCATGGAATGGCAGGCCAGTGTCAGCGCCAACATGGAAAACACCAAAAAACTGCGCAAGACCATGATCAGGCTGGACAATGATGACAGACTGGTCGACGGGCTTTGCAGTTGTGATTTCTATGTACGCAACCGTATGTTCCGCGGGCCTTGCGAGCATATGCTGGCCGTGCGGCAGGTGGCGAACGGGAAGTGAGTGGTTTGATTTGCAGCTCCGTAGGTTGGGCTAATGCTCTATCAGCCCAACGATTGCTAGCCGTGTACGTTTTTGACGACCGGGTATTGGGCTGATAAGGCGCTAGCCCAACCTGCGAGGTCTGACCCAGGCTGCAAAAACATCAACCCTGGACAACTCAGGCATCAATAAGTAATTTTTTGTAAGCAGCAAACAGTACGCATTTACAGGAGGTAGCTTAGTCAGTAAAATCGCAGCAGGCAGGAAGGCTCTTGCAATCCGGATGGTGTATCGCCATTCATGTAGTTTGCTTAGCTATGCATCACTGAGTTTCTCTTCACTGTGCCGTATCACACTACCGGCGCAATGACGATGTGGATTCCGTGAACCCCATTCGCGCCGGTAGTGCGATACGGCGTCGAGTGGAGCCTCTCAGTCTGAAGGCTCTTCGATGAGCTTCCTGCCGCTTTCCTTTTTACTGACTGACTCACCGTTTTTTGAACACAAGAGTCTTCCTGCGATCAGGCAGGGATGATGAGTCCAGAGTCATGACACAACAACAGCAATCAGCACCGGTAAAACCGCTGTCCCAGATGACACGCGATGAGCTGTACGCCCATCTGCGCACAACCACCAAAGACGCCGTGGTCCTGCAAGAGATGCGCCGCCTCGGGTTCTGGCCCGCTGATACCGGCAAGCCGACACTGACGGATGAAATCATTACGCGCGAAGCGGAACTGAGCACGACCCTGCGTGCACTCAGCGAGCAACTGCACCGTGTACAAGACCCCAAGGCGGCCCTGCGTGAAATGCGCAGGCAACGCATGGCGGCAGCAAAAGAAAAACGCGAACAGACCCGCCAGAAACATGCGCAACTGCGCTACGCCAAGGCGCTGGCCTGGCAAGAAAAGCGCAAGACCGATATCGTTTATCTGGGGGAAGGTGTTTCCGGCGGTCTCAACTATACCGCTACCAACACCGACAAGCTGGCCCGTCATCAATTGCCCTTGCTGCAAAGCGCAAGCGAGCTGGCAACGGCGATAGGCATACCGCTGGCAGAATTGCGCTTCATGAGTTTTCAGCGCCAGGTCAGCCAGGTCAGTCATTACCAGCGTTTTGCCATCCCCAAAAAAACCGGCGGCCAGCGCATCATCTCTGCGCCCATGCCACGTCTGAAGCGCTGCCAGTACTGGGTGCTTGATCACATCCTGGCCAAAGTGCCTTGCCATCCGGCAGCCCATGGCTTCTTGCCGCAGCATTCCATACTCAGCAATGCCACGCCACATGTGGGCCAGGCTGTGGTCATCAATCTGGATTTGAAAGACTTCTTCCCCAGCATTGATTACCAGCGTGTCAAAGGGGTATTCAAGTCGCTTGGTTACGGCGACCATATTGCCACCGTGCTGGGCCTGCTGTGTACTGAGCAGGCCAGTGAAGAAGTGCGCGTCGACAGGCAGAAATACTATGTCGCCGGAAAAAAACGCAGCCTGCCGCAGGGTGCACCGTCGAGCCCCATGATCACCAATATCCTGTGCCATACACTCGATAAACGCCTGCATGCCGCAGCGACCAAGCTGGGTTTTGTCTACACCCGTTATGCCGACGACCTGACGTTTTCGAGCAAGCAAAAAGAACGACCACCGGTGGGCAAACTGTTGTGGCGCGTCAAGCAGATCATCGCCGATGAAGGCTTTACCCTGCACCCTGACAAGCAGCGCATCATGCGCTATAGCCAGAAGCAGGAAGTGACCGGTATCGTCGTCAACCATAGCCCGACCATCGACGCCAAGACCCTGCATCGCTTTCGCGCAACCGTACACCAGGTAGAAAAGAAAGGGCCAGCCGGTTTGCACTGGAATGGCAATACCGATGTGCTGGCCGCGCTGGAAGGTTATGCCCGCTATATCTGCATGGTCAACCCGGCCAAGGGCCAGCCCTGGCTGCAAAAGATAAAACAGCTGCGCGCCCAACATGCTGCCCCGGCAGTGACGCGCCCGACGAGGCCCAGCCTGCGTCAGCAGCTCGCTGAGGGCAAGACACCAGAGCGCGCCAACGGCCAGGACTGGTGGCAAATCAAAGAACCCGCTGCACCGGTACTGGAACTGACGACACAGCAAGTGGCTGAAGCGAAAAAAGCTCTCAAACAGGAAGCTGTGCAAGCGACCAAAGCAGCCAAAGCGTCCAGACAGGGTACGGCCACACCGGATTACGGACGTCAGCAAACAGCGGGCCGTACCGCACCGGTCAACCTGAATGTGAGCGCCGGCAATACCCGACCAGGGCAGGCAGATGATGGCAATCAGACCTATAACGCGACCGAGCAAAGCAAGCTGAACAACAAGCGTAACGCCAGGCTGTTTGCGATCCTCTTCCAGTTATTCTTATGCGTCTTCTTCACGCTGCAACTGAAGAGCCTGTACCCCGTGATCCTTGGCCTGCCTTTGCTGGCGCTCTCCATCATCAGTGGCCGTAGCAAGTTCATGTGGATCATGCTGGTACTGGTGGCTTGTGTGCTGTTCCGATAATGAAACCCCGGTGCGCACGCTCGCTACAGGTCGTCAACAGGTTCTAAGAAGGGAGCCTGGCGTCTGGCAAAAAACGTTTCGGGGAGCATCAGATTCGTGACGATGAAGATCTTGTCAGGCACGTCGATTACATTCATTGGAACCCGGTCAAACATGATCTGGTCAAGCGTGCCAATGATTGATTGTATCCAACATTTGACCGCTATGACAATGAAGGAATGCAGTCACCAGGTTGAGGGACAAGCGCAGCTTTACATGGTCCTGACAATGTCAGTGAATAAGTCAGCATGCACCGGTATTGAAATACAGTGGTGACACATCAGCGAACGGCATTTTTAAAATATTGTTATTTAATCGATCAATTTTCAATATTTTCATTTTTTTTGCCAGGCATGTCAGCTCAAGCCCGCCTTACTAACGGTATCAAAAGAGGGGGAGCCGGATGGCGATAAGGTGAGCGCCGACTTGCCGCTGTATCTGACTCGATACTAAAAAGGGGCAATGCTGCACGGTATTGCAGCACTACCCCCTTTTTGCATTCGTCTGGCTGCTGATCAACTTATTGATCAGGCGCGGCCAGAAAACGCGCTGTTGAGACGCTTGATCAAATCCCTGTTCAATGATTTGGTGTGTTTGTTCCAGTATTTCATCGCCTGCTTTATTTCTGCATGAGCAGTATCAGCCTTGTCACGCTGGCCAGCCTGCAAGGCCCAGATCGCATACTCTGCCTTGATTTCCATGCTGCCAAAACGACTTGTTGCCGCAGCCAGTTCTTCCCCGGCGTCTTGCTGGCGTCCGGCGTTGGCATAAGCTTGCGCCAATAGCAGCGACACTTGTTCAGGCTGATAAGCTGGCTGTTCCTGGCGTAATGCCGTCAGCAGGTCGATGGCGCCTGCTGCCTGGCCATGCATAAGCCTGGCATTTGCTGCGCCCAGACGTATGTCACCGGCATGGGCAAACGGGCCTTGCAGGCAAATATCATAGTGATGTACCGCCTGTGCAGTATCACCAGCGGCCAGGTAGGCGGCCGCCAGTACCATCTGGTTTTGTGCAGTCGGCACCAGGTCAAATTCTTTTTGTGCATCACGCAATCCACGCCCCGGGTCCAGGGTCTTGACAGCGGCATGCATGGTTTTGCGCACACCATGCTCTATGCGTGTCGATGGCAGGAACACTGCGAAGAAATACACCACGCTACCAAGCAAGGGGAACAGGAACAAAATCATCAGCCAGTATAGTTCACGACCGTGACGTACTGCATGAATGGCAAAAAACAAGGCTACCAGGACGTGTAGTCCAACTCCGATGTAAGGCATAAAAAATCAAATCCAGATAGAGGGAAAATAGAACAGCAGAACGAGCTGGTGATGGCGTTTACCAGAGCAGAAAACAGTTTCAGAATGACAGGATCAACATATCTGAAAACACACCAAGACAGCGATTTAACAGGCAAACCGCGGTATTTTATCAATTTTTATCGCTGAAGTGTGACTGCGCCCGAAGGCAATCTGTTTCATGTCGTTGCCGGCTTATCAGATGGTTTTTCAGATATCCCGAGGTGAATAGCAGCCATGGCATGGCTTGATTATTGCGCTGCGACTCTGCGGACGAAATTTATCAAACGGATAATTGCGGGTAGCAGCGCATCAAAGCCGTGGCGTCGCCCACCCGCATCAGGCGATTATTTATAAATACCACAGGCGAAATAAATGTCATCCACCCGCTCTACATAAGTGCTTTTCTGTTCCAGCGCCTTGGTGACGGGGTTCGGCCATTTGTAGTCTACCCAGCCCTTGCCTGCCTTGCTGCCGGCGACTTCATTGATTTCCTTGACGAAGAATTTACCATCGCCATCTCGCAATTCACCAAGTGGTTTGCCCAGCAGTTTGGGATTGCCGCCATGGGCCAGGGTCACGCCGCCGGGTTTGACTGTACCGGCAAAGACATATAAATCCTTGTAGATGAACTGGCCCTTGGGGTCATTGACGGCAGCATAGGTTTTTTCGGGACCATTGGCCTTGTAGAAGGCAATGACCTTCTTGATCATCTCGGTCGCGTCTTGCGCTGTGGCCCGGTCAGCGGCGAAGGCAGGCGCCTGCAGGAAGAATAAAACGGACAGGGCAAACAATGCAGTGCTGAAAAAGCGTTTCATGATGTCTCCTCGTTTATAGATATTCCCTCGGGCGCAAATGGCCGTTTGAGAGTGGTATATAAAGGTGGAAAAACCAGCTTGAGCTTTGCAGGCAAATACCCAGATCACAAAGTTCAAACCCGTTTGTCTTCACCTTGCCACAGGAGAAACAATAACAGATTTTTCAGTCAGAAAGTATAGTACGCTGAACTTGCCTTAACGATGATATGAAATCGATAAGATGAGTCAACAATATGAGTCGATAAGGCAAGTCGATAAAGCTTTATATCGCTGGTTTCAGGCAGGTTTGACCTGTGCACTGAACTCCCTGATATCCGTCAGCAGACCCTGCACTGCCGTGCTGATGATCTGCTGCCCCAGTTCTACTGTCGCCAGGCTTGAATCAGCGCCGATGCGGCCGTCAGGGAAGCGGGCGCGGTAATCAAGGGCGTCCAGGATAGGGCCGGTTGGCGGTATCTTTGGTGTCAGTTCCACTGTACGTACCTGGTCAGGATAAGCCGCGTAGGTGACGGCAATTTCTGATGGCGTGGCATGCGAACCGTGGCCTGCCGGGAACATCTCATGACAGAGCGCCGCCACACCGGGCAGATCCCACCAGTTGCGCAACTTCAGTGTCAGCGGACAAGTCTTGTTGTTGTACGAGTAGTGGGCATAAATCTGCGAGAAGGCGGCTTCGATGGTGGCGATATTGCCGCCATGGCCGTTCAAAAAATAAATGTGGTCAAAGCCGTGACGCGCCAGCGACAAAACCCAGTCTTCAATGGCAGCCATGAAGGTCGATGGCCGCAATGAAATTGTCCCGGCAAAACCCAGGTGATGCTGCGCCATGCCGATGTTGAAGGTGGGCGCCAGCATCATCGGTTCACTGCCTTGCAGCGCCACTTTCTCAGCAGCCGTGGCGATGATTTCAGGGCACATCCAGTCGGTACCCAGCAAGCCCATGGGACCATGCTGTTCGTTCGAGCCTATCGGGATGACGACAGTTTTGCAGCCAGCGATAAAGGCAGTGATTTCAGGCCAGGTGGAATAGGCAAGACGCATGTTTTTTTCTCACAAAAAGTTCAGGGCAATCAGACGGCCTGGAAGGACCGACAGGCAAACGGATGCGGCATCTTGCCTGATTTTTTTGAATGCGACAAATTTTTATTGCTGGCCAGACATAGCCCCGTGCGCAGCACGGAACCGGGGTGGAGGGAATCAGGAATCAGGTTAAAGGAATCAGGTTAAGGGAATCAGCACGGCTCGTTCCGGAAATTTCGGGGCCAGTTCCGGAAATTCCGGGGCCAGGCCGGGAAAAGGCAGGGCCCGGCCTGGGCCTGTAAAAAGAGCGGCAAAATGATGTGATTTTTTTGCGAAATAAAAATTTTCTCTTATCCATGCTTTGATCTAGAATGTGCTCACGTCACCCGTACCAGCCAGCTTTTCGAAACGGGCTTCCCCGCCCTGCCCCCTGCATTTTCTGAAGGAGTTTTACCATGAGCTACGTCGATGGATTTGTACTTGCTGTCCCCAATGCCAACCGCGAAGCCTACCGCCTGTACTCGGAAAAAACTTCACCGGTCTTCAAGGAATACGGCGCCCTGTCCATTGTCGAATGCTGGGGAGATGATGTGCCGCCCGGCAAACTGACCTCCTTCCCGCTGGCTGTGCAATGCAAGGAAGACGAAACCGTGGTCTTTTCCTGGATGACCTGGCCATCGAAGGAAGTACGCAATACCGCCTGGGAAAAAGTCATGCAAGACCCGCGCCTGAGCCAGGAAAACAACCCCATGCCCTGCGACGGCAAGCGCATGATTTATGGCGGGTTTGAGGTATTTGTGGATTTGTGATTTGTTGATTGCCGGCCGAAGAAATATCGGACATTCATCAGATCTGTTGCGCAAGAAATCTGATTCACAACACCGGTGTACGAATGTCCATCAGCCGGCTTATCCGCTTGGTGTGACAGGCAGCACCCCGAACTTCTGCGCATACAAATCTACCAGCCAATCCACAAACACACGCACACGCGGTGACAGCTGGCGGCGGTAGGGGTAGAGCGCGGTAACCGGTAAAGGCGGGCTTTGCCAGTCTGCCAGCACTTCCACCAGGCGGCCGGTGCGCAGTTGCTCTTCAATGTGAAAGCGCGGCAGTTGTATCAGGCCGCAACCACTCTCTGCGCAGGTGACATAGTTCTCGGCATCGTTGACTGTGATCCAGCCGCCGATATCAAACTCTTTCACTTGCCCATCTATGTTCAAGGCGACAGGGTAATCAATCGCTGCCGTACTGGAAAAAAAGCGGACGACCTGGTGCGCCATCAAGTCGTCCGGGTGATGCGGGGTACCACATCTGGCCAGATAAGCCGGGCTGGCGCAAATCACTTGCGGCATCAGCGCCAGGCGGCGCGCCACCAATGTTGAATCACGCGGATTGCCACCGCGTATCACACAATCGACGCCTTCGCGCACCAGGTCCACCAGGCGGTCGCCGCTGCTGGCGACGATGTCTATGCCAGGATAACGCTGACGGAATTCATGTATTCGCGGCAGTACGATCTGGGTGGCGTGGGTGCCATGCATATCGATCCGCAAGACCCCACGCGGGTTGGCAGCGACATGACGCATGGATGCTTCGGCATCATCAAGTTCACTGATGATATGCACGCAGCGTTCATAAAAAGCCTGGCCATCCAGGGTCGTACGCACATGGCGCGTAGTGCGCTCCAGCAGGCGCGTGCCCAGGCGTGTTTCAAGCTGCTTGATGGCGTGGGTGGCACTGGCGCGCGGCACATCCAGCATGTCCGCCGCGCGGCTGAAACTGCCGGTTTCCACAATGCGGGTGAATAGTTGCAGGGTATCAAGACGGTCCATGATTGTTGAGCTGGATTGAATTATGTTCTGAGTTTATCAGCATTTATCTTGTCGTATTGAATGATTAAAGTACTTTCCGGGCGGCAGTATGACGCTGCCTTATCAACAGCCAGGAGAAATCATGAACAAAGAAGCAAGTAAAACAGCGATCGTCACCGGCGGCTCGCGCGGTATAGGGCAGGCCATCTCACTGCGCCTGGCGGCGGACGGTTTTGCCGTCGTCGTCAATTACGCGGGCAATGCCGTCAAGGCGCAAGAAACCGTCAACGCCATACACGCTGCCGGTGGCCGGGCGATTGCGGTACAGGGCGACATCGCCAGACCAGAAGACGTGGCGCAATTGTTTGCCACGGCCAGAGACGTATTTGGCCGCATCGATGTGGTCGTCAATAATGCAGCCGTCATGCCCATGGCAAGCATTGATGCCAGCAATCTGGATGCGTTTGACAAGGTCATCGCGACCAATTTG
The DNA here is from genome assembly GCF_022568815.1 of Undibacterium paludis. GTDB lineage: Bacteria > Pseudomonadota > Gammaproteobacteria > Burkholderiales > Burkholderiaceae_D > Undibacterium. The sequence goes on from NZ_JAKZHX010000005.1 coordinate 222,250, forward strand.
CGCGGCGCATTCCTGGTGCTGGCACAGGCGGCACGGCATGTGGAAAAAGGCGGCCGTATCATTGCGCTGTCCACCAGCGTGATTGCAAAATCCTTCCCCGCCTATGGCCCTTACATCGCCAGCAAGGCAGGCGTCGAAGGCCTGGTACATGTGCTGGCCAATGAATTGCGCGGGCGCGATATCACGGTCAACGCCATCGCCCCTGGCCCGGTGGGGACAGAGATGTTCTTCAATGGCAAGACCGAAGAGCAGGTCAGTAATATCGCCAGAATGGCCCCGATGGAACGCATAGGCACACCGGCAGAAATCGCCGCTGCTGTCGCCTTCCTGGCCGGCACTGACGGCGCCTGGGTCAATGCGCAAATCTTGCGCGTCAACGGCGGTTTCGCCTGAACCTTATTTTATTTCTTTCAATACACATTTCAATACGCAATTCTTAAACAAGGAGAATCTCATGCCATTTGCCAATTTCAAATTCCCTGAAGGCATACTTGATGCTGCCCGCAAGGAGGAAATCATCCACCGCACTACAGCCATGTTTGTCGACTATTTCGGTGAAGGCGTGCGGCCATACACCATGGTGCTGGTAGAAGAAGTCGCCGATGGCGGCTGGGGGCGGGCGGATGAAACATTGACGCTGGAGAAGATGGGGATGAAGAAGAATTAGAGCGCTTGTCGTTGGAGCTTTATCGGTCAGACACTTGGCCCGGAAATTAATAGGGCAAGGAAAAAGGTCACACAATTAAACGGATTTTTTTGCATTCGCAATCGTGGGTTGGGCCTGGCCTCGCCAGGCTAGAGCTTCGTAGGTTGGGCTAATGGTTTATCAGCCCAACACTCGGTCTCAAAAATTGGTTTGTACGATGTTGTGCATGTTCATTCTTTTTTCCTGCATGTGTTGATTGGCGATTGCAGGTCGGGGGTAGCCCGACAGCTACTCACTTTTCTTGTCTCGCCAAGAAAAGTAAGCCAAAGAAGGCGACCGAGGCGTCTTGCCCCCTAAAGGGGGTTCCCGATTGTGCGGTACAAAAAATGGGAAGATCCGAAAACTCGCCTGCGGCTCAAACATCGGCTCTTCTTCTCCCATTTTCTGTACCGCACAATCGGCATCGACACATCGGAACAGCGAAAGTCAAAAGCAACCTCAACCCCATAACGGTCGATTAGCTCTGTATTCCTAAATTTGAATGCTGGTTGTATTGACGTTGTTTTTGACTTTGGGGTTGCTCTTGATCTTTGTCGTTCCGATGTGTCGATGCCTTTGCTGCGAGGCAGAAAATGGAAAAAGAAAGGCCGATGTTTGAGCGTTAGCGAGTTTTCGGACTTTCCCATTTTTTGACTTGCAGCAAAGGGAACCCCGCAGGGGCAGCGATGCCTCGGTCGCCTTCTTTGGCTTACTTTTCTTGGCGAGACAAGAAAAGTGAGTAGCCGCCGGGCTACCCCCGGCCGGCAATCGCCAATCAACTTATGCAAGCAAAAAAGACTTAACACGTACAACATCGTAAAAAACCAATTTTGAGGGCAAAAATTGGAATGATGAAGCTCTACCCTAACGAGGCCCAGCCCAAGCTGCGGCCCCTCAAAAAAACCACCTCAATGCGCCCCGCCCGCATCAACCGGTGCCGCCGATTTCTTGGGCTTGGTCAGCCAGACCAGGCCGATCAGGCCGATGAACATGTAGGCAGACATCCAGAAAATATCGGTCGCCGCCATGGTGCTGGCCTGGATATTGATGGTGCGGTCGATGATGGCATAGGCCCCCTGCTCCGGTATGCCTTGCTGCATCAATCCCTGCACGGTCTGCACAAAGTTGGGGAAGCTGCTGCCGGTGTTTTCGGCAATTTGTGCATGATGCAGAGTACTGCGGCTGTCCCAGATGGTGGTCATGATCGATGCGCCCATACCGCCACACATGATGCGCACAAAGTTCGACAGACCTGATGCGGCCGGTATCTTCTCCGGCGCCTGGCCCGACAGGATGATGGAGGTCAGCGGGATGAAGAACATCGACATCGCCGCGCCCTGTATCAGCGTCGGTATCAGCAGCGTGGCAGTATCGACGTCAGTATTGAAATGCGAACGCAGGAAGAACACCAGGGCAAAGCCCATGAAGGCAGTGGAGGCTACCTTGCGTGCGTCGACCTTGGGCAGAATCTTGCCGATGATCGGTGACAGGATGATCGCAAAAATGCCGACCGGCGCCATCACCTTACCCGCCTCAGTCGCGGTGTAGGCCAGCTGGGTTTGCAACCACAGCGGCATGATGACCAGGCTGCCAAAGAACAGGCCATAACCAATCGAGATGGCGATGACACCGGCACTGAAGTTACGGCCCTTGAACAGCGACAGGTCAACCACAGGATGATCCTGCCCCAGTTCCCAGATGACGAAATAGATCAGGCCGATGACGGCAATCACGGTCAGCAAGATGATCTCGCCGGAATTGAACCAGTCCAGCTCTTTGCCTTTATCAAGCATCAATTGCAAAGCACCTACCCAGATCACCAGCAAGGCCAGGCCAACCTTGTCGATGGGCAGGTTCTTGATGGCAGATTCACGCTTGCGATAGATGGACCAGGTGGCCCAGGCGGTGAACAGACCAACGGGGATGTTGATGTAAAAAATCCAGGGCCAGGAATAATTGTCTGATATCCAGCCACCAAGCAAAGGCCCCATGATGGGCGCGACCAGGGTGGTCATCCCCCACAAGGCCAGGGCCATGGAGCTTTTGGTCGGCGGATAACTGCCCAGCAGCAAAGCCTGCGACAACGGGATCATGGGGCCGGCGACCGCACCTTGCAGGATACGGGCGGCAATCAGTATTTCTATGTTCGGCGCCATGCCGCACAACCAGGATGACAGCACGAATAGCAGTATCGATGACAGAAACAGTTTGACCTGGCCAAAATGCGTGGTCAGCCAGCCAGTCAGCGGTACCGAAATCGCATTCGCCACGGCAAACGAGGTAATCACCCAGGTGCCCTGTTGTGGCGACACGCCAAGATTGCCGGAGATGGCCGGTATCGAGACGTTGGCAATCGATGAATCCAGCACATTCATGAACACCGCCAGCGACAAAGCCAGCGTGCCCATGCCCAGCTGCCCGCCTTTGAGCGGCGGGTGCGGTGCCTGCGGGGAGCGTGGAGCGTTACTCATTATTGTGCCTTGGTGGTGTTGCCATGATGATCGTTAGCAGCCGCTTTGCCAGCTGGCAGATTGGCGGCGATGATGCTGGCGATGCGCTGGTCTGCATCTTTGCCATTCTGTTCAAACACAGCCGTCTGGTAAGCCGGTGCAGCGCGTGCTGCGGCCGTGACCGGTGCACCCTGCTGTTGCGAAATATTGACCTGCACCTGCATCGATACACCTATGCGCAGCGGGTGGGCTTCCAGCTCCTTGGGGTCCAGGGTGATGCGTACCGGTACGCGCTGTACGACCTTGATCCAGTTGCCGCTGGCGTTTTGCGCCGGTAACAGGGCGAAGGCGGAACCGGTACCGGCAGACATGCCCAGCACTTTGCCGTGATAGGTGACGTCGCTACCGTAGAGGTCGGAATGCAGTTCCACGTCCTGGCCGATGCGCATGTGGGCGAGTTGCACTTCCTTGAAGTTGGCATCCACCCACAAGGTATTCAAAGGCACGATGGACAGCAAAGGCGAGCCGGCAGCAATGCGCTGGCCGACCTGTACGGCACGCTTGGCGACATAGCCGGTGGTGGGCGCAGGCAAGGTGGTGCGACTCAAGGCCAGCAGGGTTTCACGCACACGGGCGGCAGCACGCAAGACATTCGGGTGCTGGGTGACGGTGGTGTTTTCTGTCAGGGTCTTGTTCGATGTCAACTGCTCATTGGCGGCTTGCAGGGCGGCTTCTGCGCTCTTGACGGCATTGCGGGCATGTTCCAGTTCTTCCGATGATACCGCACCTGTGCTCAGCAACTGGCTGCGACGCGCCAGGTCGGCCTTGGCTCTTTCCACTTCGGTGTTGCGCAGGCTGACATTGGCCTGCAGGCTGCCATTATTGGCAAACAGTACGCGCACTTCACGTACGGTTTGCGCCAGTTGCGCCTCTGCCTGATCGACGGCCACTTTGGCGTCGGTCTTGTCGAGTTCAACCAGCGGTTTACCCATCTGCACCAGCTCGGTATCGTCAGCATGAATGGCGACGACTGTGCCAGCCACCTGCGGCGTCACCTGCACGACGTTGCCGGCGGCATAGGCGTCTTCGGTATGTTCAAAATTGCGGCCTACGGTATACCACCAGACGGTATAGGCGCCGAGGGCGATCAGGATGAGCAGGGTGACGATGATCAGCAGGATGCGGCGCTTGCCGTTTTTTTCTGTCGTGTATTCTGCCTGTGGTGAAACAGTGACTGGTTTGTTTTGTGCTGGGGCGTTCATGACGCGGCCTCCGAAGTGTTTGCTGCTGTGGTGTTGACTGAGGTGTTCTTGATCTTGTTATCTGCCTTGTTACTTGCTTGACTCGCGGCAGGGCTGGTGGCAGCGTCCGTTTTATAGCCGCCACCCAGCGCCTTGATCAGGTTGATCTGTGCTTCGGTGTGGCGCACTGCCAGTTCCAGCGAGGTTTTTTGCTGGGCCAGTACGGCGCTCTCGGCTGCCAGCACGGGCAGTTTGTTGGCGGTACCCACCTTTTGCCTTTGCTGCGCCAGTTGCAGGCTGACGCGGGCGGCCTGTTCTGCAGACCTTTGCTCAACCAGCTGTGCCTGGCTTGCTTGCAATATTTGCACCTGGTCTGCCACTTCATGCAAAGCGTCGGTCAGGCTCTGGTTATAGGTGGCAACAGCAATGTCATAAGCGGCGACCTTGCCCTTCAATTGCGCACGCAGACGGCCACCTTCAAAGATGGGCAGGTGCAGGCTGGGGCCGACACCGATGATGCCGCTGCCCGCCTTGGCCAGGTTGCTCAAACCCAGGCTGGACAAGCCGGCAAAACCGACCAGGTTGATGTTGGGGTAGAACTGGGTCTTGGCGACATCGATGTCGCCCTGCCCGGCTTCGACGCGCCAGCGTGCAGCAACGATGTCAGGACGGCGGCCCAGTAATTCCAGCGGCAGCTTGCCGGGCAAGGCGCTGTCTGTCACCTGCCGGAACTGTGGCGTGGCTATCAACTTGCCCTGTTCCGGTCCCAGACCTTGCAGTGCGGCGATCTGGTTGCGCGTGAGGGCAATGGCTTCCTGCCATTGAGCGATGTCATTCTTGAGACTGGACAACTGGATCAGGCTTTGCTGCGTGTCAGATTTGGTATCAAGACCTGCAGCCACGCGCTGCCGGGTCAGGTTGTCAAACTGTTCGCGCACAGCCAGTTGCTGCTTGCTCAGTTCCAGTTGCGCATATTGTCTGGCCATTTGCAGCCAGGCACGGGCGATGGCATTGCTGAGCATCAGACGTACGCTCTGGCCTTCGGCTTCGGCGACTTTTTCCTGCGACAGGGCGCTGCGCATTTCGGCACTGTGCTTGCCCCAGAAATCCAGCTCATAAGAGGCATTGAAGCTGATCTGGTTATTGCTTTCATACGTACCGGCCAGTGGCGGCGGCACCAGGCCATGTTCGGTAAAGCGCTGGTAAGTGCTTTCGCCGTTGAGGGTAACTGTTGGTTTTTCGTTGGCGCCAACCAGACTGCTCATGGCTTGCGCTGCGCGCAGGCGGGCCGCGGCAACCTGCAGGCTGGGGTTGTTGGCCAAAGCCGTATCGATCAATGCCTGCAGCTCAGCACCACCGATGGTCGTTGCCCATGTGCTGTCCGGCCAGGCAGCGTTACCGCCCTGATCAGGGAAGCCGCCACTGTCAGCTGTCAATGTCTTGAGTTGCGCCTGGCTTTGTATGCCCTGGAAACTGACACAGGCAGACAGCAGGGCCAGGGCGCTGCCCGCTGCCAGCAACCGCAAGGCATGCTGGACAGTACCGGTGTTGAACGTGCGTTTTTTCATGATGAACACTATTTAATAAACGAGAATTTCATACAGAGAGTTTGCTTACAGCAATAAAATTTAATTGCCTATGCAATGATTATCAAGTCTCTAACAAAGACCGGTTGGCCAGCAGTTTGCGCAGCAGGTATTTGAGGAACTGGATTTCTTCCGGCGCAAAGCCGGTAAAACCAATATCCAGCACGCTGGCGTAGATAGGCGGCAGGCGTGCCGCCATGGCCTTGCCGCTTTCTGTCAGCGCCAGCTTGAACAGGCGCTTGTCTGAGGCATCGGTATAACGGCGTATAAAACCCTTGGCTTCGAGCTTGTCGAGTGTGCGCTTCATAGCGGCAGAGTCGATAAACATGTCGCGCGCCAGGTCAGCCGCCGTATTGCATTGGCCGATCGACAACATCAAAAACACCCCGCCCTGGGCGTGGGTGATATCAAGCTCGCGCAAGGCTTCTTCTATGGCCCGTGACAGCATCGAGCGCGCCCTGGCGATCAGGTAGCCGACACTATCCTCGACCTGTTTGGAATACACCTCAGGCTGCTGGTTCTCTGTACTCATGACTGCATCCAATCATTAAATAATCATTGACTAGTCAACAGTCTATACCAGATTTTAAAAGTTTGCAGACGAAGTGAAAAAACATTCTCCCCGCTTCACACCGGCACGCTTTCATAGGGAAGACGCACCGAAAAACCAGGCTGACGCCATCAGTTGACAATGACAATTCACCAGCCATGCGCAGAAATATCAACATTGTTTGCAATTACCGAGCGGGCTGGCTGCAAGTAAATTTATTCAAAAAAAATCAACAAATGATAATGATTCTCATTTATAATGATTCCAGTTTAGCAATCTCACCATCCCCATTAGCGCCAGCCCCCAAGCAAAACACGTTCGCCAGCATCCGACGTGGGCAGATAGTGTGAAACACGTATTCAGTTTCATTTATCCAGTTTCAGCGGGGCAATCATGTTTATCGCATTCTTCCATCCAACCGGCACGGCGCATCACGTCCGGCCCTGGCATACCACACTCTCGCGACACCGCCAACCTCTGCGGCATGGCCTGCTGCACCGGTACCGAGCCTGACCGTCCCGCCCTGGTTCTGCTCCGGCCAGCGCAGTAAAACAATAATCAACCATTACCTCATGCGATAGCCGCGTCTGCACACGGCCCGCCATGCTTACATAAATGAAGACGACCATGCCCAATCCTGCACCAACGACAGTCCCCCTTGCCATCGAAGCAGCCATAGAACGCACCCTGCGCCAGTTCATAGAAAGTTTTTATTTTGAAGGAGCACTTGATGCTCACCTGGAGCATCATCACGAGGACGGCGGGCGCGGCAAAGCCGTGCTGCACATACGGGGAAGAAATGCTGGCGGCGAAGCGCTCGATTACCAGATCGCAGCGCATACCGGCAGCGCGTTTGGTCGCACACGCCTTCTCGGTCCCTTGCTGGACAGTCGCACCGGCACAGCTCAACATGATATCGCCAGCGTGGCAGGTCACCTGCTCAGACATTTACGGACTGACGATGACAAAGTCCGACGCTTCACCAATGAGCTGCTGCACACTGCGGCCAAGCAGGCAAGATCGCTGACAGTACCGCGTCGCCCGGCGCTTGAGCTGCCCTATGCCAAGCAGGAAGCGCTATTTGGTGAAGGCCATTTATATCACCCCTGCTATCGCTCGCGCATAGGTTTCAGTCTTGACGACCATGCGCAATATGGGCCGGAATTCGGCAATACCCTACAACTCCGCTGGCTGGCAATCCGCAAGGACATCTGCGATATCCACAGTATGGACGGACGCGATTATGCAAGCTTCCTGGCGCATGAAACCGGCAGTGATGAACTGCACAGGCTGGAGCAACAAGTAAGGGCACAGTCACAAGACCCCGCAGTCTACTACCTGTTACCAGTTCATCCCTGGCACTGGCAGCACAGCCTGCAAATCCAGTACGCGCACTGGCTGGCCGACGCCACCCTGCTTGACCTGGGCGCAGCCGGACCAGATTTCCTGCCACAGCAATCGATACGTTCTTTAAGCAATCTGTCAGCACAGTCCCGTTACAACCTCAAGCTGCCGCTGGCCATTGCCAACAGTTCTGCTGACCGCATCCTGTCTGATCACCATGTCTGCAATGCACCGCTGATCAGTGCCTGGCTGGAAGATATCTGCCAGCATGACCCGTATTTGCGGCAAAGCTGCCGTTTCAGCCTCTTGTCTGAACCCATGGGCATCACACTCAAACCTGGCGTGGCGCATCATATCAACTACGGACTGCTGGGGGCGATCTGGCGTACAGCGCCAACAACCATACTGCAAGCGGGCGAGCAGGTGTTCCCCTGCACGGCATTGACTGCCGTACGCACTGACGGGACCATGGAAATTGCCCCCTGGCTGCAACAGAACGGTACGGAAAACTGGGTTACCGCCCTGCTCAAATCCATGCTCCCCCCCTTTCTGCACCTGATGCTGCGCCACGGTGTCCTGCTTGAAGCACATGCACAAAACACCCTGCTGATACTGAAGGATGGCATGCCTGCCGGTGTGGCCATCCGTGACCTGCCCGGCGGCCTGCATTACATCGCCGGTCATACGACTGACGAAGCCCGCATCAGCCAGTTGCGCAATGCACCGGCCCACCGTAATGCGGCCAATGCCAGTACCGGCTTTGCCATGCATAGCATTGTCGAAGCACGCGATTATCTGCTCGAAGTGCTGCTGTTCATCCACCTGGGGGAACTGGCCTACCGGCTCGACATCTTTCATGGTTTCAGCGAAGACAGGTTTTGGCAACTGGCTGTACAGGCCGTCGCCAACTACCAGCAGCAGGTGCCGGACATGGCTGAACGCTTCGCCCTGTTTGACCTGCATGTGGCAGAAATTCAACTGGAACGCCTGGCAACACGTCGCCTTTCTGCCGGCAGCACTCAGCAGTTCCACGCAGCCCCCAATCCCCTGCATGCCGGCCAGGCAGCGGTGATAACGCGGTGAATACCCATGCTGAAGCAAACCGTTACCATCACCGTCCTGGGGCATTTTGGTGCAGCCTTTGCAGCACTGTGCATGCCACCGTTTTATGCGCAGATATTGAGCAGCAATTTTTCCAGCCAGGTGCTGGTGATGGCAGGCTGGTATTTCACCCTGCCCACGCTGGCGGCAGCCATCGCCAATCCCCTGTGGGGCAGGCTGGCTGACCGCATCGGCATACGCGCCTCACTGATACGTGCACACTGGGGCCTGTGCCTGAGTTTTCTCATCACGGGCATGGCAAGCACTCCCTGGGAATTTGCTTTTGGCCTGACCTTGCAGGGCCTGCTGGGCGGCACCTTTGCCGCGTCCAACGCCTACCTGGCGTCATTGTTGCCGGGCAAGCGGCTGGCTACGTTGCTCAGCGTCATGCAGGGTTCAGCCCGCACGGCCCTGTTTGTCGGCCCCGCCGTGATTGGCCTGATGAGTGCAGAACATAATCTCTTGCATATCTTCTTTTATCTGGCGATTTTTCCCGGCGTGGCAGGTCTGGTCCTGCTACTGCTTCCCGCACAAGGCATCGCTACAACGCCCATCCCTCCTATCAGCATTGACGACATCACGGAGCAGACAGAACAGCGCGTAACCGGTTTACTGCCAGCTAGCCTGAATGCGCAAAGCCTGTATCGCTGTCAGGTCATGTTCACCGTAGGCACGGTACTGACTTTTCCTTACTTTGTGCTTGATCTGGCCAGACGTCTTGATCTTTCTGCAAACTGGGCTGGCGCCCTGTTTGGCTTGCCGCATGCCCTGTTCCTGCTGCTGGCATGGCCGATGGCGCGGCTGGTGAATTTTGACAATGCCCGCATTGCACTTGCCCGTTTTTCTGCACTAACCTGTATCAGCCTCTTATTCCAGGTGCTGGCTGGCAATCTGGCAACGCTGGCCACAGGCCGTGTCCTGATGGGCATAGGCATGACAGGCGCATACATCGCCATCAATGCCCTGGCGGCTGCCACAACACAAACAGCCAGCGCAGGCCGGCATTTTGGCAAGCTCGAAGGCGCCAACAAATGGGGCGCTGTACTGGCAGGAATTTTCGCAAGCGGTCTGGCGGCCTCAGTCGGCTATACCGCTCCCATCTGGTTAGGTTGCGCCCTGTTGGCCAGCCTGTTTATTTTGATAGAAAGTAAACGCATATGAAAGCCACTCTCCCACGTCTCACTTTAAGCCCGCATCACGAAGCATTCACCCTGCGCAACAATATCCATCACTACCCGACCAGGCCCGAGCAGCACATGCATCAGGACGTCGATGCACAAGAATTTGCCCAGACCCAGCATGGCCGCGTTTTACTCAATTGCTATGCACGCGAAGTCGCCATGCAGGAGCACAACCTGGCCGTACGTGCGCCCGAACATACCCGCCAAGTACCGCCCGCGCTACGCAACCATCGTGGCCAGATACTCGATATCCAGCTGCCGCGCCTGCATAGCCGCCTGTGTGTAGGTGTGCAGCAAGTATCGGTCACCGGCAACTATGAATACAGTACGGCCATTTACCTGCAAACCCCGGCCCACCCAGAAAACCACTGGAAAGAAGCCAGCTGGCGCGACCTGGCAGATCTGATCATCAGCGATTTGTCGCAACGTGAAAATACACCGTATAACCATGACCTGCTTTCGCAAATCGAAGAGAGCATAGACACCATGCAGCACTTTATGGAAGCGCGCGGCACGGGGCAGTCCGGCCTTGCCAGCCAGACGCCGCTGCAAAAATACATCGCCAGTGAACAGCACCTGCTGACCGGCCATCCGTTTCATCCGACACCCAAAAGCCGCTCGGGCTGGACGCGTACAGAAGAAAAACTGTATTCACCTGAACATGGCAGCCGCCTGCAATTGCGCTACTTTCAGCTGCCGCGCGCATGGATCATCAGTGACAGTCTTGATGGCGCTACTACCGATCAACTGCTATCCAACTTGACCGAACATGGATTGCTGGCAGCACCCGGTCATGCAATCGTGCCTTTGCATCCCTGGCAGGCAGACTGGCTGCTCAGACAACCGCGCATTATCAGGGCCGTGCTGGAGGGTGACATCAAGGACCTGGGCAGCAGCGGCCAGCATTTTTATCCGACAGCATCCATACGCACCATGTTGGCAGGCAGGGCTGATGCCTTCCTGAAGCTTTCACTCAACCTGCGCATCACCAATTGCATACGCAATAATGCCAGACATGAACTGGCGGCGGCACTGACAGCGAGCAGACTGTATCGCGGCATGAAGGCAGAAATGCAGACGCATTTCCCGCATTTTCACGCCCTGGAAGAACGCGCCTACCTGAGCATGAGTTTCCCCGATACGACAACAGGCAACAAGCGGGAACACAAAGAGATCGAAGACGGTTTTGGCCTGGTGATACGTGAAGGCCTGTCAACGCAACTGGCGCAAGGTATCACGCCAATGATTTGCGCCTCGCTGTTTGGCAATGGCCAGGCTGGCCGTGAAGATGTTGCCAACCTGATAGAACGCTATGCACACCGCCAGGGACTGCCCCTGAGCCAGGGCATGCGCCTGTGGTTTGCCAGCTATGCCGAACTGGCGATTTACCCCATCTTTTACCTGCTGTTTGAAAAGGGTATCGCCTTTGAACCGCACATGCAAAACACCATTATCGGCCTGGGGCCTGATGGCGGGCCGGCACGCTTCATCCTGCGCGACCTGGAGCTGACCAGACTGACACCGCGCTCACACGCCCTGACAGATGGCCTGGAGATCGATCAAAAAACCCGCAGTGAAATCTGCTGCAGTGACGAGGCTGGCTGGACGCGCATAGGCTACTGCCTGCTGGTCAACAATATCTGCGAAGTCATCGCCACGCTGGCCAATGGCAATCATGATCTTTACCTTGATCTGTGGGGTTGCCTGCGTAATGTGCTGCAGGCTTATCTGGCCCGCTTCCCCAATCTCGAAGCAGCGCGCCGCATTCAGGGCCTGCTGTCCGGCGAAGCCTTGCCTGTCAAGGGCAATCTGCTGATCCGTTTTTTGAAGCAGCCTGACCGTCAGGCTGCGTATCTGCCTTTGTATCATCCTTTAGGTGTGGTCACCGGTACCCGCCCGCTACTCTGATTTTTTTCACTCGATGTTTTTATCATGCAACTCAAACCTATAGCCTTACTCGTCACCAGTCTGTTCACCTGTGCCACAACCAGTGTGGCGCAGGAAAAGAACGAACTCCCCGTCATCGAAGTCAAGGCGCAGCAAACCGGGGGCGGCGCCCTGGTCAGCGGCGCCTTGAAAAACCAGAGCAGTCTTCTGGAAACACCGCAATCCATCAGCGTCGTACAGGGTGAAGACCTGCGCGCACGGCTGGCCAATACCAGCAAGGATGCTCTTGAATACAGCAGTGGTGTCATCGCAGGCCAGGGCGAAGGCCGGCGCGATGAATTTTACCTGCGCGGCTTTTACTCGCCGCGTGAAACCCTGCTCGACGGTGTACGTGACGACAGTCTTTACTACCGCGACCTTGCGACAACAGAAAGACTGGAAATCATCAAGGGAGCGAGTGGCGCGCTGTACGGGCGTGGTTCAGCCGGTGGTCTGATCAACCGTGTCAGTAAAAAACCGCAGGCGAAGCAGGACACCGAACTGTCGCTGGGCCTGGGTTCTGACCGCCAGCGCAGACTGGCCATCGACGCGGGTGGCGCACTGTCAGAACAAGTCAATGGCCGCCTGATCGCTGCCTATGACGCAGGCAACAGTTACCGTGATGTCGTCGATCACACGCGCCTGCTGCTGGCCCCCTCGCTGGCATGGAACCTGGCCGCCAGCACCAGCCTGTTGCTGCAGGCAGAGATACAGCGTGAAGACCATACCCCGGACCGCGGCATCCCCGCCATCAATGGCCGCGCCGTTGACGTGCCGGTTGCAACTTTCTACGGTGAAAAATTTGACTTCACCAAAACCGACAGTGACATGTTCAAAGCCAGGCTGGAGCACAAGTTCAACGGGCAACTGAGCCTGGTCAACACCCTCCAATACAGCCAGACGGACCTTGATGGCGTCAATACCCGCAACCGCCGCGTGAATGCAGATAAAACGGTATCTCGGCAAATCACTTACTTCCCTATCCAGCAAAAAAACCTGATCAACCAGACCGAACTCAGCTATGCACTGCAAAACCAGTTGATACTGGTCGGTCTGGAGCTGGCACAGCAAAAACGTGATTCGCTGGTCAGGCAGACAGGCACGGCTTTCCCGGTTGATCTGTACCATCCGCAGCAAGTGCTGGCCATACCGGATTTCAAAACCCTGCCGGCGGCGATAGACAGCCGCTTTGATGCCGACACGGCAGCACTGTATCTGCAAGACCAGATCAGTGTGACAAGCAAGCTGGATATCCTGCTCGGTGCACGCTTTGACCAGTTCAAGCAAAAACAGACCAACCGCCTGGCAAACAATGCCGTGGTGGAACGCACAGACCATCTGTTTTCACCACGCCTGGGCCTGGTCTACAAAATCACGCCGCAGCAATCGGTGTACGCCAATGTGAGCCGCTCTCATCAGCCGGCCGGCGGTGATCTGCTCTATACCGGTACAACAGCGCTTAGCCAGGTCAAACCGCTGCAAACCAATCTGCAAGAGCTGGGCCTGAAACAGGACTGGCTGGATAAACGCCTGTACACCAGCGTCGCGCTGTTCCGTATAGAGCAGAGCAATCAGTTGACGGCAGACCCGACTGACAGCAGCGGCCTGCGTCAATTGCAGATAGGCCGCCAGCGCAACCAGGGGATAGAAGTGGAATTGCAGGCGCAACTGGGCAGCGCCACCCAGGTCAACGCCAGCTATAGTTATAACGATGCAAAAATCATCGCATCGAATGATATACGCGTTGGCAACCGTGCTGAAATGACGCCTTCGCATAATGCCAGTATCTGGGTCAGGCAACAGCTGTTTGCCCATTTCAGCGCCGGTCTTGGCCTGCTGGCCCACAGTGAGCAATATGCGCTGACAGACAATAGCGTGCGCCTGCCCGGTTATGCCCGTGCCGACCTGGTGCTGACTTACCAGCAGCCACGTTATGATGTCAGCCTGAAACTCAGCAATATCGGCAACACACGCTATATGGAATCAGCCAACAATAATGTGCAGATACAGCCGGGCGCACCGTTCAATGTCAGCCTGGTAGTGAATACGCGTTTCTGATCTGTTTGCCACGGCCAGGGCTTGCCCGCCGGGTAGCCCTGTCTGTCGCGCCCGCCCGGCAGACTGCCGCCTACATCATGGCGTGCTCTGGCAAGATCAGGATTTCATCTTCTTGCGCCAGATCATGTAATACATTGCCCATGCTGGCAAGACCAGCGTATTGATCAATACAAACCTGCCAGCATCATATTCACCGCCCTCACCCAGGAATACAGACAGGGCAAACAATTCTGCATAGACCAGCGGGCCGATGACGAACAACACATACCAGGTCTTTTTTACCCAGGGCTTGTGACTGGTGCTGATGCTGGTGATCGCCCGCGCTTCATCGATCGATGACTGGAAGGGGTCATTCGGGCGGTAGATGTATTGCGGCTCTTCCAGCGGTTCTGGTGTTTCCGGTTTTTCAGCTTTTTTCTGTGCGGCGGCGGGGTCGGCAGAAATCGGGCTGCCCTCTGTCACTTCCAGATAAAAATCACCGGCTTTGAAACGTTGTGACATGGCTTTATCCCTCAGAACCTGTTTACGATCTGTAGCGAGCGTGCGTCAGCGGGGTAAGGGTAACAAAAGAGCAGCGCAAAAAGCGGAATGTACTTGAGTACATGAGCATGTTGAGCAGCACATGAGCCTCGATCACGCACGCGCAGTAAGATCGTCAACAGGTTCTCACAATCAAGCTCTGCTTCAGCTATGGCGACGCCCGAGACGTATATGCAGCCACAGCAGCAGCGGCAAGGCGCAGCCTGCCACCCAGTGGACAAGTGACCAGTAAGGGCGCAGGGTTTCACTGGCAAAATAATACAAGGCATAACCAGTCAGCGCCAGCCACAGCAACAGGGCAATCATGCTCCAGCCACTGTTGCGGTTGCGCCCTGCCCTGTGGGCGCGGCGCATGTGCTGGAACAGCAGACCACCCGCCAGGAAACTCAAAGGCAAAATCAGCGCGCCATGCAACTGCATGGACCAGTGTTCCAGCGGATGGTTGCTCTCGCCAAATTCACCGGCAACACGCAAAAAGAAATGCGCCAGCAACCAGGCCAGGCCGCTGGCAAACAAGGCCGCCACCATGCCATACAGAGCATACCTGTGCCAGGCTTCCAGCTTGAACTGCTGGCTGACGACAGGTGGGAGCTTACGATGATGCAGGCTGTGCTTATTGGTGCGCATGAAAACAATCTGAAGGGAAAACAATTCAGATTATAAAAGCTTCTGCCGCAAAATGGCGCAAACAGGAGTGCTGCACATCGGCGCTGGCAGCCAGTACCTTGGTCAGGGCATCGGCCCATATGCATTCATCCGCCAGTACGGTATAACTGTGCCCGCCCTGTATGGCCTTGCCGGTACGCCCGTCAATCAGGGCGCAGACGGTTTCATCATTGACGTGTTTTGTTGAAAAGTAACTGGCTGATGTGGCCATGGCCCTGTCACCGAGCAGCCATTGCCTGGCCATGCTTTGTGGTTGTTGCGGATCGCGTATGCCGACCGCCTGTGGCTCACCCAATACACGCAAGTCGCCACCAGCATTGACACAGGCGTGTTGTACATCGTGCGCCTGCAAGGCAGCGACTGCACAATCGACCGCATAGCCTTTGGCGATACCGCCGACATCAAGCCAGTCTGCGCTGAGTTTTTCAAGCTGGTTTCCGGGCAGCAGGCGATAAGCCTGCTTCTGCCTGCAATAAGCTGGCAAGCTTGCGTCTGGGGCGGGCAGGTAATCCAGCGCCACCAGGCAATTGGCGACACGGATATCAAACAGGCCATCACTGAGTTCTGTCACGCGCTGTGCAGCGCCGAGAACCTTGGCCGTGCGTGTATCAATATCAAGGATGGCGCCGACACTGGCACGGTTGTAGCGGCCAATATCGCTGGCAGCCTCATGAAAACTCATCAGCCTGTGGATGGCATGAATACTGGCAAAGGCATCCTGAAAAGCGTCACGGCTTGCCTCATTGCCAAGGTCTGATAGGGAAATCTCAACCAGAGTGCCCAGCGCTGGTTGGGCGCGGCGCATCATTTTTTGAGTGCGACCTGGACTATCGCGGCAATGCGGCGCACACCGTCAGTGACATGGGCGCAGGACAAGGTCGCGCCACTGATGTTGGCGATGCCATCGCCGATGGCCAATCCATGGCTGACGGTCTTGCCGACAAACTGCCTGCGCCAGTTGGCATTGCGAATTTCAAAACCATGGCTCTCGCGATAAGCCATGATCTCCACCTGCTGCACGGTCGCATCGGCTTGCAGACCAACGGCATAAGAGATCAGCTCAAACTTACCGACAACATCATCAAAGACGACATAGCCGAGCAGCCTGTCGTCCTTATAGGCGGCAACCGTGCGCCAGGCTACCGAGCGCGCAGGCAGGCCGGACAGTTTTTCAACCTGCTTCATCTGCGCTGCATCCAGTTGCAGTGGCAAGGGTTTGAAGCTGTTGGCCTCGGGAAAGATGGTTTGCTGCGCCTGCTCCGCTGTCAGGTATTGCGTGGCAAATGCCGTGCTGCTGAAACCAGCAAGAGCAATCAGGGACAGGGGAGCAAGCTTGGTCATGGATATCGTTATCAGTGCGTTAGAAAGAATAACCGGCACCGAGATTATAACGATCACGGCTGCTGTCCTGCTTGAATTTCTGGTAGTCAGCCTTCAATACCACGCCTTCGCCAATCTTGAAGCTGGCGCCGATGGTGGTGACTTTTTCATCCGGGCTGGCAGCAACACCAAGACCCTGCGGCACGGCAGAATAAGACTTGGCCGTGTTGAACTGTTCATAGCGCAGGAAAGGTGTCAGGCTATAGTCTTCATTCTTCCACAACTGGTAAGCACCCTGCACATACCAGCCGGCAAAGGCAGACGGCACCGGGGTGGGTTGACCGACAAAGGTCAGGTTCAGGGCATCGGTATTGCTGATGGTGCCGCGAGCATATAGAGCTGTCAGGTCCAGCTTGCCAGGGTTGTAGCGTGCATGCAGGTCCCACAGGGTCAGGCGCGCGTCATTGGCGGCAAAATCTGTCGTTTCATGACCAACCTTGCCCGAGAATACCGAGCCACCCACCAGCAAACCAGGTACGCCACGGTAATTGGCGGCAGCATGCAGGCTCAGGTCACGGGATTTGGCAAACTGCCCTTCCTGATGGATAGCACCCAGCGGTGATTCGCGGCCATCGCCCGATGTGGCGTCCCACTTGGTCAGGTTAAAACCGGTGGTCAGGCCGATGTCCCAGCTCAGGCCATTGTCATGCGAGCCGGACAAACCCAGGCCGGCTTCACGCCATGTCGATGGAATAATCGCCGTCTCGACAAAATTGCGGTGTACGCCATAGTAAGCTGTCGGTTCGTGGCTGGTATTGAGGAAACCGGCAGGTATCAGGAACAAGCCTGCCTTGGCGGCCAGGCCGGGTTTGATTTCATGCTCTACATACAGTTGCTCGACAGCGGCTTCGCCATCGTCACCTTTGGAAGCAATCGCATGCTCCCATTCAAACTCGGCGACCATCTTGGTCTTTTCGTTGAAGCGGTGGGTGATGCCTATTACGGCGCGGCCCACATCGGTCTGCGCCTGCTCACCGGCATTCTTCGGACGGGTATAGTTGATTTCACCGTAGCTGCTGATGACGGTCTGCTGCATGGCGCGATTCAGGCTGGTCTGGCTGCTGTCTGTGGCGGCTGCTGATGCCAGCGGCGCAATCGGTGCAACTGGTGAAGCCGGTGACGCCTTGGCGCTGCTGATCATGGCCTCCTGCTTCTGTTCCACCACTTCGGTTTTCTTGCGAGTGGCTGCCAGCTCAGCCTTGATGGCTTCGAGTTCTGCGGCCAGTTTGTCGATTCTTTGCAGCAGTTCTGCCTCACCGGCATGGACAGGGGCGGCAAATGCACCGGCGACCAGGGTGGCACACACGGCTTTGACAAAAAAGGATTTTTTCATATTGGGCTTTCTATCGTATCTATCGTATTCAGGATTCTTTTTGGGGAACTGACCGGGCTAAATGGCCCGTTTTGCATGTCAAGGCTTGTAACCGTCCGTGAGCGTCGCCAGGAACTTGACGACATCTTCCACTTCGTCAGGCGACAGGGCTGCGGCCATGCCGGGCTTGCGGTTATAAGGCACTTCCAGCGTATTCACGTTACCGGTGAATGCTGCCGGCAAATCGTTGAACTTGAAGACCGTGCCGTCAGCGGCATAGGGGAACCATTCTTCCGGATTGGTATCACGGCGTACATAGAAACCAACTGCTTCGCGCAGGCTCCTGAACTGGCCATTATGGAAAAACACCTTGCGGGTCGCCACGTTGCGCAGGGTGGGCACCTTGAAAGCGCCGCACAGGTCGGTGCGATTCGCCAGGTCCAGACGATCCGGTCCGCACAGGCCAAGATCAAAGTATTTGGGATCAGCAGTTGCCGGAATCCGCGTATTGCGCGGCAGACCCAGATTGTCATAGGTAAAGTCCGTGAACAAAGGTGCGGCGCCATTGGCACCCTTGCTGCTGGTATGGCAGGCAGCGCAGTTGCCCTTGACCGGATTATTGAACAACGCCAGACCGCGCAATTCTGCATCACTCAACTTGACACGGCCAGCCAGGAACTGGTCATACTTGGAATCATAGGGATGGAAATCGCCGTCTTCTTTCTGGTATTGCTGTAGCGCGAACAGGATGCGTTCAAACGCCGTGTCGGCATTGTCAAAAATGGCATTGCCAAAGGCTGCCTTGAACTCATTGACATAACTGGCTTTTTGCAATTTGGCGACGACATCCGCCCTGTCCTTGTTGGCCATTTCGTGTGCGGCCAGCAAAGGTGTTTCTGCCTGTTGCGCCAGGGTGTTGGCCCTGCCGTCATGGGTAAAGCCGCCGGTCGGCGTACCATCGGCTGCAAAGAAGAAAGCCGGTGTCAGATCCTTGTAGCGCAGGGACGGCACGGCGCGAAAGCCCGGCACATCCAGGTTGGCACCGCCCAACTGCACGCTGAGGTCGTTCTTGGGCGCATGGGCATTGTCTTCATCATGGCAGGTTGCGCATGACATCTTTCCCGAGGCTGACAGACTGACATCCTTGAAGATTTTTTCGCCTACCTGTGCTGCGGCACTCATGCCTGCATCAGGCGCCGTGGGCGTGCCACCCGATGTGTTGTTACCACCGCCACCACCGCAGGCAGCCAGGGCGACCACCAGCAAACCAGCCATGGCCGGACCTAACACTTTTCCCTGGATAAATCGTACTGAGATAGCCCGCACAGGGGCTTCAAAAATTGACTGCATTATTGAATCCGTAAATAGGCCCGGACGGGCCAAGGCATGTATGTATCTGTTTGTGTATCTGCTTGACCCAGATGTCTGTCTTGATGAGCCTGCATGCACCCGACTGGCCTGTATTCACACAAATTTCAGGCAAGTACAGGCAATACAGGGTATGACAGGCACCTGCAATTGACAACGCAAATGAGAATGATTTCTATTATATATTTGTACTACTAGTGATGTAAATCTGTTTGCTTGACGCGGGTCAAGGATTGTCGCTTTTTACTCAGTCATTCCATAGAAAACGAAAGACGTATTACTTATTTAACATGTTTTGTCATGGCGACCAGGCATGACAAATTCACCCTGACGGACAGATGTCCGAATCCCCCTTCGTTTCTCAAATCCGGTCTTAAGTACTCTTTGCTTGCCCTCTCATTTGATAATGATATTGCGAATCATTCTTATTCAATGTAAAATCCACCTCCATTGTTGAAGACTGAAAGCAGGCTTACGATCTTGAAGCACCGGGTTAGCCACACCTCTCCATCAAGCATTTCATCGACGAAGGACCATTTCCCGATGGCCGTCATGGTTCAGCAATCGATGCTGCCGCTTGACGACTTCTGCAGTAACCGTGATGTGCCATGACTTTTTGAGCACCTGTCTGGCGCGACCAATATTCTGTATAGCGAAGGTGAGCGTCGCTCCATCGTCAGAATAATGGGCATTGCACAGTTCGGTGCAACTTCCCTCTTCGGTGCTGGCCTGGTTCAGCAGCGTAGCCCAGGCCAGCTTCGTGATGACGGCTGTCATTGCTAACCCTGCCATGGCTCTGGTCAACCGTCACAGTGCACGCGGCAAGGGCAAGAAATTTGTCATTGATACATCGAAAACACGACAAGAACATGCCGAAAAGTGAGAAAAGTGAGGCCTGATCCCGCACTGAATTCCGTGTCATCAGAATGTAAAACCCAAAAAGAAGGAAGTCATGAAATTGAAGTTGAATAACATCACCCGCATGGTGAGCAGTGCAGTCACTACCATGCTGCTGGCACACAGTGCGCAAGCCCAGACCAGCTTGCCGGAAATCGTGATCAAGGAGAGTGCCCAGCCCGCCGACAAATACGAGGTGACTGAATCAGCTACTGCAACCAAGATGACAACCCAGCTGCGCAATGTACCGCAGATTGTCAACGTCGTCCCCAAGGCAGTGATGCGCGACCAGAATGCGCTGTCGGTGCAGGATGTGTTGCAAAACGTCGTGGGCTTGAGCTTCAGTGTCGGTGACGGCCAGCGCGATCAGGTTGCTATTCGCGGTTTCACTGCGATCACCGATCAGTTCATTGATGGCGTACGCGACGACGCCATGTATTTTCGTGATTTATCCAATATCGAACGCATTGAAGTACTGAAAGGACCGGGCTCCGTGCTGTACGGGCGCGGCTCTGCCGGCGGCCTGATCAATCGCGTCAGCAAGAAACCGAACGCCAACCCGGTGACAGAAGTGGCCGCCACACTCGGCTCTGAAGGCCAGAAGCGCGGTGAATTCGATATCGGAACAACCAGCCAGGACAAGCAGATGCAGTTCCGCCTGACCGGCGCGCTGGAAGATTCCCGCAACTTCCGCAACCAGTACTTCCTGGAAAGGCAAGCCATTGCACCATCCGCCTCATTCCTGCTTCAACCGGGAACCAGACTGACCGTGCAGGCCGATTACCTGAAAGACAAACGACTGGCTGACCAGGGTGTACCCAGCTACAAGGGACGTCCTGTCGATGTCCCCATAGAAACGTATTTCGGCGCAGCCAACGGACGTGACCGTGCGTTTGTGCAGTCTGAAGTCAGCAGCGGCACCGTCACACTGGACCATGCATTCAGCGATACGCTGAACCTGCACAGCGTGCTGCGCGCCTACGATTATTCGCTGGACCGAAACTATACGGGCATAGGCAATATCTCCAGCGGTGCAGCGCCGACTGTCAGCATCGGACAGACACGCCGCCTGCGCGACGAGCGTGGCGTCTACCTGCAAAATGAGTTGAACCAGAAAATACAGTGGGGTACTACCCGTCACCAGATACTGTATGGCGTAGAACTCGGCCAGCAGGACAAGAGTGAGCTGCTGTGGTCGCGCAACAATGTCGCCACCTACAATCTGTTCAACCCTGTCCTGGCCAATCTGTCGCCGTTGCCTGCCAGCCTGACAGCGAGCAACGACAACAAGAACCGGGTTGATATCGCAGCAGTGTATCTGCAAGACCTGGTCACCATTGATTCGCACTGGAAAGTGCTGGGCGGCCTGCGCTACGACCATCTGAAACAGCAAAGGGATGACAGGACCACGCGCAATCTCGACCTGCAACGTACCGACAATACCCTGGCGCCACGGGTTGGCCTGATCTAC
Organism: Undibacterium paludis; assembly: GCF_022568815.1. Lineage (GTDB taxonomy): Bacteria > Pseudomonadota > Gammaproteobacteria > Burkholderiales > Burkholderiaceae_D > Undibacterium. Next base: position 244,006 of record NZ_JAKZHX010000005.1, read on the forward strand.
CAGCCGACCGAGCAGGTTTCGCTGTATGCGGCGTATAGCAAGTCTTTCCAGCCGCTGGCCGATTCTTTCAGCTTTCGCACCAACAGCGATCAGCTGGAACCGACCCAGACCGTCAATCATGAAGTCGGCATCAAGCTCGATATCGCCGCCAGGGCCAGCCTGACTGCCGCTGTATTCGAGATGTCGCAAACCAATATCCAGGTAGCTGATCCGGCCAACAGTAATTATTCCCTGCCGGTAGGCAAACAGCGCACGCGCGGTGTGGAGCTGAGCTTTACCGGCGAAATCGCACCGCAATGGGAACTGATCAGCGGCTATGCCTATATGGATGGCAAGATCGTCGAATCGACTGAACGCACTTCCATCGGTACGCCATTTCAGGGCAACACTGCGGCACTGACACCCAAGCATAGCTTCAATCTGTGGCTCAAGCACAAGTTCAGCGGAGCTTATGATGGCTATTATGTCGCCGCAGGCGGACGTGCAGAATCTGCGCGTTTTGCCTCGCCGGATGACTTGACGGTACTGCCAGGTTACGGCGCGCTACACCTCGGTGCAGGTTATGTCGCGAAAAAACTGGACGTCAGCATCATGCTGAAAAACCTGCTGAACCGGAAATATTATGTGGCTGCCCATAGCGGCGCCAACGACTACAACATGCCGGGTGAACCGCGTTCGGTACTGGTGACGGCTCGTTACCGTTTCTGATCATAGTCCATTAGTGATAGGTGATGGGCGCAGTACTATTGCTGCCCCATCACCAGCTTTCCAGCGATTGAACATTTCACCCACATGTCACGCATCAAACTGACTAGCCGCAAGTTACATCTATGGATAGGTTTACTGTTCGGTATGGTCTTTGTGACGCTAGGCCTGACCGGCAGCGCCATCGCCTGGCTGCATGAGCTGGACCATATGCTGAACCCCGACCTGTTGCAGGTGTCGCCGCCACCGGGTCTGGCTGCTGGTACGACTATCCGTTTCAGCCCTGCCGACATTGAAACCATGGCGGACACGCTCAGCGCCAATCCGCGTTATGGCCGACCGTCGATGCTGGTTTTTCCTGAACACGCGGGCGATGTCGTTGTCGCCTGGTACCGGCCCAGGAGAGCACCGAAGGCTTCCCCGCTGGCGCTGGAAGTCGCACGGCAGGTGATGCTTGATCCGGCCACGCTGGCCGTCACCGGTGAGCGCAACTGGGGCGAACTCGGTCTGTCACGGCGGCTGTTGATGCCTACCCTGTTCCATCTGCATCGCTACCTGGTTGCCGGTGATGTCGGCAAGACGATTATCGGCGTGTCGGGTCTGGTACTGGTGTTGACGGCGATCAGTGGCATCATCTTGTGGTGGCCCAGGATGCATAGAAAAGCCATCTGGCAGGCGATAACCGTTTCGCATGGTGGCTCCTGGCCGCGCTTTCATTTTCGCCTGCACAGGGCTGCCGGTTTTTTTGCTGCACCGGTGTTGCTGGTGCTGGGTTTTTCCGGCACTTACTTTAACCTGCCGACATGGATAGTGCCCGTAGTCAATGCAGTGGCCAGCGTTACCCCTGCGGTCAAGACACTGAACCGCAGCAGCATGCCACAATCACAGATTTCCCCGGCACAGGCGGCATCGTCAGCGCTGTCCCTGTTTCCGCAGGCGCGCGTATCGCGTCTTACCTTACCGGCCAAATCGTCTGCTCCCTATGAAGTGCGATTGCGTCAGCCGGGTGAAATTCGTCAGGGTGACGGCGCAACACGTGTCAGTATCGATTCTGGAGATGGCAGGGTTTTGCGCGTGCAGGACCCGTTGCGGGCGCAAGCCGGGGACACCTTGCTGAACTGGCTCTTCCCGCTCCACAGCGGCGAAGCCTTTGGCCTGGCGGGGCGTATTTTCATCACGTGTTTTGGCCTGATGCCTTTATTGTTTTTTGTGACGGGGCTGTCCATCTGGATCAAGCGTGATTTTAAATCCTTCGCACGCTAAACCCTGTACCCAATCACATAACAGCACACATGGCGGCAATGCAATGAGGCGAGGTTCAGGCAATATCAAACAAACCCGCTTCACCCAGCGTGGCTCTGGCGAGTGGTATCAGCGTGTTGCGTGCCAGGTGAGATACTTCCTGCACATACGACACGAAGTAACTGGCCTTAGGCAGCGCGGGTGTCACCGTCAGTAATTGCACGACACCATGCGCGAGTTTTTTCTGCACGATGGACCTGGGCAAAATGGCAACGCCATGCCCTGCCGCCACCAGGTCCATGATCAGCGCCAGTGAATTGCAATGCCCGCTTTGATCAAAGCGGCAACTGCCTGAACGAAACCATTCAACGACAACTTCATGCAGTGCCGATTGCGGCGGCAGCGTCAGTATCGCCAGTTCAGCCATGTCCCTTGGCGTCAACACTTTGCTGGTGAATTTCTGGCTGACTGATGCAATCCAGTTCAACTCGGCACTGCCCAGGGCCTCATCAGTGATATGCGGGGCCGATACCGGGTTGGTCAGGATGGCGATATCAAGCTCGCGTGCATTGAGTTTCTTGCTCAGCGTTGCACCTATCTCCACCGTCAACTCTATTTTCAGGGCCGGGTACATGGCCTTGACCCGGGTGAGCAGATTGCTTAGTCCCACCATCGCCGTTGACTCATTCACGCCCAGGCGCAGCAAGCCATGTACAGGGTTGGCGATGCCGGGCAGGTTCAGCATTTCGTCGCTGAGTTGCAGTATCTTTTCTGCATAGACCAGCAGCTCACGCCCCACCGGCGTCAGTTCTGCCCTATAACCGCTGCGGTCAAATAATTTGGTGCCGATGATGTCTTCAAGCTCGCGCAGGCGTGCTGTCAGCGCCGGTTGCGTCAGGTGCTGGTGACGTGCTGCGGCATGGACGCTGCCCAGGCGGGCGATCCAGTAAAAACTTTCCAACTGCTGGATGCTTGGCTTCATCGCTTGACTAGATTGACTGGTTTTATATCCGGCTCATATGATAAGAATTTCTTATCATCTTTTGATTATATGATTCATTATCTTTAATTATCTGCCAAATCTACACTTCCTGCATACCCGTTTTTTTTAACGATTGAGGAAGCCCGCATGAAAAATCTCTCTTCGCAAGAAGCCCGCCAGCTGATACGTAAAGGCGACTGGAACAAGCCCACCGCAGGCATGGCTGAAGCCTATGTACAGGTCAACCTGGTGATGCTGCCCGCCGCTGACGCGGCAGAGTTCCAGCGTTTTTGCCAGCGCAACCCCAAGCCCTGCCCCTTGCTGGCCATCTCGGAACCCGGCGACCATGCACCGTCATCGCTCGGTATGGATATAGACCTGCGTACCGATGTGCCGCGCTACCGCGTCTTCCGTGACGGCGTGGCTGTGGCAGAACCTGACAACATCAGCAGCCTGTGGCGTGATGACCTGGTGACCTTTGCCCTGGGCTGCTCTTTCACTTTTGAACATGCCCTGCAAGACGCCGGCATAGGCATACGTCACATAGAGCAAGGCTGCAATGTCCCCATGTACCAGACCAGCATCGCCACCCAGCCTGCGGGCCGTTTCTCCGGCCCCACCGTCGTCACCATGCGTCCCATGAAAGCCGCGGATGCCATACGGGCCATACAGATCAGCTCACGCTACCCTGGTGTGCATGGCGCCCCCATCCACATCGGTGACCCGTCGCTGATAGGCATAAGGGATTTGTCGCAGCCGGAATTTGGCGATGCCGTTGAAGTAAGGCCGGGCGAGCTGCCGGTATTCTGGGCCTGCGGCGTCACGCCACAGCTGGCCTTGCAGCAAGCCCGTCCCGCATTTGGCATCACCCATGCAGCTGGTCATATGCTGATCACCGATATGCGCCACAGTGACTACGCCGTTATCTGAAGACAGGGAACAAGAGATGAGCATCGCCGTCCTGTTTGGCAGCATCGCCGCTTTCATCTGGGGTGCGCAGCCAGTGGTATCCAAGCTTGGTTACCGCGCCCTGCTCACCGTCACCGACCTGACGTTTTTGCGTTACCTGTTAAGCGGCGTGCTGATGTTGCCTTATGTATGGCGGCAGGGCCTGGGCAGTGCCTGTGGCCTGGGCTGGCGGCGTGCATCGGTATTGATATTGCTGGCCGGACCGCTGTACAGCCTGGTACTGACAGGCGGCCTGACCTGGGCGCCTGCATCACACGGCGCCTTGATTTACCCGGCATTCACGCCGCTCTTCAGCACCGTGTTTGGCAGGCTGATCTTCAAGCAGAAAGAGCCTATCTCCGCCCCCGGCCTGGTCTTGCTGGTCATTGGCATGCTGGCTATCGCTACAGAAAACATCATGCATTCAGCAAATGGGGCAGACAGCAGTGCGTGGATAGGCGACCTGTTCTTTGTCGCCGCCGCCATCATGTGGTCACTCTACATCGGCCTGATGCGCAAATGGAAGACCGAACCCATGGCCGTGGTCGGCGTCATACAGGTTGGCGGCTTTGCCTATGTGCCGCTCTACCTGCTGTACAAAGGCAGCGCGATCTTCGATGCCCCCGCACAAGTATTGCTGGAACAGGCGGTTTACCACGGTCTGATCGTCAGCATCATTTCCATCGCCATGTTCAACCACGCCGTGCAGCTGCTGGGCATCAGGGCATCGATGTTTACCGTACTGGCGCCGGTAGTTGGCGTTGCCCTGTCAGTGGCGGTGCTCGGTGAGCAAGCCAGTGTCTGGATGGGTGTGGGGACCATGGCAGTCGTTGCCGGACTGGTGCTGGCCTTGCGCAAAAAATAGCACAATGCAATATCAGTCTCTTTCTGAGAATACGGTTTTCCGGGTAGTAAACAGGTGATTATTGTCCTGACTATAATTTGCCTTGATGTTGCAGAGCCTCTTGAAGTTGTCTGCAAAATAGGTGTTGGTTTCTATCGCATCATCCTTGAAGCTGATGAAAGCCCCGCCGCTACCGGGGATGTCGGCATCGCGGCAGGCTTCAATCCAGTCTTCGGCAAGATTGCTCCAACGCCGGTTTGCCACGATGGCCTGGTTGATTATGCCATGCTGGTCTTCTTTTTCCTGGCCGACGACAGGCTTACCGTTACTGTCAAGGAATTGATTCCACCAGGCCTGGAACTGCAAGATAAAAGGGCGGTCCCGATAGGGAAACGCGCAGCCAATTCCGGCCTGCTTGTAGTGCTGATAAAAGGGGCCGGCAATCGCCAAAATGGTGATGTATTGCTGAACACCAAAACGGGTCTTGCTTTCGTCAGGTATGACCAGGGAAGACTGCAAGGTATTGACCAGAGCTTTGCGGCTGTGAGCGCCCCATCCCTTGCGTCGTCTCTGCCCGCGAAAAAGGAATACATCAAGAAAGCCATCCCAGGGCCAGCGCTGCACAAAAGGGTCAGCCAGACGCGAAGTAATTTTATGTGGCGCCGGGCCACTCCCTTCAAGTTGTATGCCATTCTCACTCGGCGAACCCTGGAAGATCCTGTCCCATGCTTCAAAAGACTCATAGAACAAACTTCCTACTCCGGGTCCATTCACTGAGCCGTGCCCAACCTGCACAGACAGGTCCACTTTAACCTCATAATCTTTGCCAAAATTATTCTTGATCAGTTTCGTTATACCTTCTTTTGGCCCGTCAAAATAACCATAAAGCGTTGCATCCAGCCTGGCACGTGGATCCGGATTTTGACCTGGCGACAAATGAGCCGCTTTTATCTTGAGGTTGGTCCCTATCAATTGCGGATAACGTCCATCGGCAATCAGTTCTTCCCAGATTCTGAGAATTTCCACGGTGGGTCTGTCCGGCTTATCGTTGGCATCGACAAACCTGACTGAGAAACTGTGCAATTTTTCAGGAAGAAGAAAAGGCTCGAATACCAGCTTCGTCACGATGCCATAACTAAAACCACCACCGCCACGCAAAGCCCATAAGAGCTCGGCTTTTTGCGTATGCGCCCCATCCGGGTCACTGACCTCCACCACATCCCCGTTACCTAGCACGATGGTGGCGCCGATCAGACGCTCACACCCCATGCCGTAACGCCGGGTCCACGGCCCCCAACCGCCTCCCAGGGTATAGCCTGTCACACCCACGGTACCACAGGTGCCGTGGGCAATGCCCCAGCCTTTGCTGTCCAGGCGGCGCTTGATTTCCCTGAAGATGACGCCAGGCTCGACGGTGACAATATGACGCCCCTTTGTTTGCGGACTGGCATCTATAGTCGTCACTTCTTTCATATGGCGAAAATCGATTAACCACGCATCGGTTGCCGAGCATTCACCCTCATGATCATGTCCGCCAGATCGAACCCGCAAACTGATCTGACCAGGATGTTCATTCACAAAACGTACAACAGCGCTGACCTGCTCTGTAGAAGATACCAGGATGATGACCTGGGGACGGAACTGGAATTTGGTATTGAAAATCTGCCGCTTCTTTTCATACTCGTCATCCTCGGCAACGGAGTCACATTCAGTCAGTATGTCCAGCGGTGCTTTGCTTATGGATTCGACATAATTTTTCATACTGGCAATCAACGCTTTACTGCTCATGACAACTCCTTTTCATCTTCCAGAAAAATCGTTCTGTCCTCACTGCCGCTCAGATTGCTGTCTGTGGTCACGAGCAAGAGCAGGATTTCGCAGCAAAAAAATGCGGCAAAATACAATGCGTCATCCACAGAGAGATCATCAAAAAATATTGCTTTTAATTCTACATTCCCCTAACTTGGTTAACAAATAGATATTTATTCAAACAGCCAGAACTGTTGCGTTTCAAGCGAAACATGAATCAGAAAAGGCAAGCTGATAGCCATTTCCTGTTTGACTCTGGATTTATTTTTTAATGGACCGGCCTGCAATTTGATTTTTATTGCTTGTTCAAGTGGAGGAAGCAATGGCATGTCGCAGCAATGTTCAAAGGCAGACAGATTATTTATTTGACGATCGAAAAAGAAGCGAGAGGCTTGTCTGATACTGCAATGCCGCATAGAGGAATTGCTCAATTCGTCATGCAGATTTTCACCTTGTAATCTCATGAATCCTGCCTATACTAAACCCCTCTATTAACCTCACTGGCTCGCTGCATGTAAGCCAATTATTTCCCGGTATTGCAAATCGTAACATCACTACTGAAACCGACACGACTCGCTTAACATAGTTTTGCATCACATTATGCAGAGCGAAAAAACACAGATATATCGCGGTCTATTTCTTTAAGGGAGAAATATTTCAGGAGGTAACATGCTCAGTACGACATTGTCAATTATCACTCTTTCTGCCGAACACAAAAAATACAGGGACGACATTGCAAGAATGCTGCAACGCATACAAACCGCCTGGTATGAACAGCAGCGTATCAATCAACAGGAACTATCATCATTGCTGCTTGAACTGAGCCGCTTTCATTCTGCCTGCCACGAACGTATTGTTGAACGCTGCCTGATACCGACCTTGCGCGTCGCGTCCAGCCTGGCAGATAGTTTGATCGCACAACTCGACATGATCAGCGATGCCAGTGAAGCGATTTTAAAATCACTGAAGCAACTTTCATCACCATCAACAACACAAGCACAGGAGGCAGCAGCCAATCCCGACATACACACCGCAATGGAAACCTATTGCGTGCAAATGCAAAAACGCCTGGACCTGGAAGAAAAAGAATTGCTGCCACTGACACTGCATGTCTTAACCAAAGAAGAAGACTGGTTCTCTATCGCCACACAGTTACTGAAAAGGGCCGACACCAATCACCAAAGCCCACCTGTCACAACCAGCTACCTGCCGCCCATGCCCTCCTATTCACCGGACAGGGGATGGTGACAATGTAGCCTGGTGCCAAGGTGCAAGGTCCGCACATGTCCAGCCATGCGATCTGTCTCTGACAGATCGCATTTTTCATTCACATGCCCATGTTCAGCCTTTGAAACGATACGGTTTTTGATTCACCAGTTTCTTGTTCAACTGCACATGTTGACGGAAATGTTCAAGCATGGCGCGCACCCTGCTCAATGAGTGTTCAGGAAATGCCTCGTCATATTTCTTGTCATCAGAGGGTAGTACCCGAACCTGAGCCTGCCTGCGTCTGGCAAAAAATTCATCCATTGATGTCAGCACGACAGGCTCTTCGCTTGATTTCGCCGGTTCCGGGGTGGCAATCATGGAGACCATCGCCTCACGCACGCCGCGTCGTACCTTGCTCCAGTGATTCAAAATTCACCTGAAACAAAAATTTTTCGAATGGCAACCAAACGATGCCAACATAGTACATGCCTGAATGATCTGGTATCGGTGACTTATATTTGAACACACCCACCAGGCATTCCACACCGGCGATGGTTTCCACTGCGATATCAAGCAGCGCCCCTCCGAAACTTTGTGACTGTGCATAAAAAAATGCATGTGCCGCTTTCTCATCCCTCAAATCAAAAGACCAGCTTGCAGGCGGCCCGAAAAGTTGAATCCGCACCGGATCGCGCGTCTCCGTATACCAGGATTGATTGTTTTGAGCATTATCACAACACTCCCAGCCATCTTCATGAAAATGGACATCTGCCATGTTGGGTTTGTAGAAATTGAATATACTCATTTAATCCAGATAAAAATTCACAAGCAAAACACAAGAAAAGAAATGCCTTTGTTAAACTGCCAAAGCGATTTGCTCACAAGCGTCAAACAAACCCAATTGCTGACTTATGAAGTGTGTATAAGTTCTTCCGCCACAACCTGCCCATCGCGCACGACACACCACCCATAAGAGTAATTGAATCGCCCACCACGTTCGGCAGACCAGTGATATTCCCACAGCTGATCAGTAACTGTCATAACGCGTATTATTTTCTTGAACTGCTGCTTGAGACGCTTCCCTTTAACCAGCAAAAGATAATCGTCAACATTGTCTATACGTTGGGTCAGATAAGGTAAAAGAGAAAAATCATTCAAAGGCATCACCTGCTCAAAAAACCATGATGCAGATAATTGTATAACACATGCCAGCAAAGCAAATCCATACTCATGAACTGATCACCGCATTAAAAAATCCTGCAGGTTGGTGCTGAACCTGCGAAACCCAACACCCCCTCTCACCATCATATCGGAGACATCAACACCGACATCGCCAACAGTATCAGGATGATTCCACAAACGCCTTCAAGCTGCCCAGCGCCACTTCCCACTGTTTGCCGATGATGTCAAGCGTGCGCTTGGCTTCGGCAATCTGGTCGGGTTCAAGCTGCCATAACCTTTCACGCCCCAGCTTGATATCGCGCACCACACCAGCCTGCGCCAGCACCTGCAAATGCTTGGTCACACCCTGGCGGCTGATGTCGGTATTGGCGGTCAGCTGCGCAATCGAAAACGCACCGCCGACGCACAAGGCCGCTACCAGCTTGAGGCGAACAGGGTCGCCCAGTGCAGCAAAGACATTTGCCATGGCATCGCTGGCCTGTATCAATGCCGATGCGCCGACGTCCTGCGCTTGCGGTGACGTACCCGCTTTGTCATCAAGCTTCGACATGGCGCGCGATGTTACGGAGCTGGGCTTCCCAGCCATTGTTATTCATGCGGAAGGCTTCCAGGCGGCGGCCTGGGGGCACCTTGTCAAAACCGGCTTCCACCACAGTCAGCATCGTGCCATTGCCGGGTGCGTCATTCAAGGTAAAGGTCACCGAAGTCGGCTCTTCACTGTCATAGTCCACGGCTGGGTCCATGGGGTAGGGGTGCCAACGGTAGGCAAACACGTCTTGCGGGTCAATACGCTCAACGACGACATCAAACTGGATGTGTTCAAATCCCTTGTGAATGATTGGCCCTCTGGTGCGCTGGCCGACAGCAAAGCTCTGGCCTTTGAGATTGGCGCCAAACCAGGTACCAAATTCTTCTGCATTGGTCAATGCGCGCCACACCTTTTCACGCGGGGCATTGATCATGACTTTACGTTCGATACGATCGGTTTCTGTTGTGTTGCTCATCGTGATTCACTCCTGATTTTTTGAATGCCGGACTGACATAAAACTCCACCAAGCATGACTGTATCTTGCCATGGATGATTTTACGTAAGTCCCGTTATAAAAAATAGCCGCTGGTTATGGATGCCGTCACTGAAGCAGTGACGGCTTGTCGGCCGAATTGTCTTCTTGCAGTTTCAGGCAGCCAGGGCTTCTGTCTGCTCAAATGGCGTCCCCTTGCCGGTCTCCAGCAATTGCTGCAGGCTCGACAGGAAATGACGCCAGCCATCATTGCACATGGCATAGCATTCCAGCTCCGGCACCAGCCCGATATGCTCAAAATCCAGCCGCGTGCGCCCCGCACCAGCCTGCGCCAGGCGGAAGATCAGGCGCGTACCCGGCCATTCACGAAGACAGGCAAAATGAGGGTCGCTACTTTGTGCAGCCACACAATGCCACTGCACTTCACGCCCAGGCTCCAGCTTTTCAACGAGCATGCTTTTTTGATGCGGCCCAAAGCGGAAATGACTGGTGCCGCCCACCTCCAATGCCACATCACAATCTGGCGTCCACCATCCCTGCAAACCCTCAGGCGTAACAAGCGCAGCATAGACAGCGGCAGGATCAGCCCCGATCACGAGGCTTTGCTGATAATGACTCATGTGATCACTCCTTAATAATTAATCAAGCAACCAAATGGTTGCAAATGAATTATAGGAGCAGGAATTTATAAATGCAACCAAAAGGTTGCAATAAAATTGATTTGACTGAAGTCACCACAAAGTCAACCCCGCCCAGACCACGGCCCTTGAACCTGACAGCCTGAAAACCACTCATCCCCCTGCAGGAGTAGCTTCAAATTGTCAGCATGCCCGCCTGCCGCCGCTGAACGGCAGCACCAGGCTTCGCCCCCCCTGGTCAGTGCATAGATACGATGAGTTAAACGCGATCACAGCTTCACACTTATTGATTGCCGACCGCATCTTCCAGCAGGGTAACGCTTTTGGCGACCTTGCCTTTCTTTGAACTGAGTATGATCTTGCGATCGTGGTTCTGGTCATATTGGTAGGTTTCGCTGATTTGCTGCCCGGTCAGCAAGTTGGTGCTGATGGTGGAACCCTTACCCACCATGCCATCTGCATCTTCTTCATCCACCCCTATCATTTTCAGGCGCTGGCTGGCGGCATCCAGACGAAAGCGCCAGGTAAAAACTGAGTATTCACGTGAACCGCTGTACTGACTGACGATCAGCACGCCGTTTTTGATGGTGAGGTTGACACCGTCCTTGATGCCACCACAACCACGGCATTGCAGAAGCTTGTCATTACTGCCCGACAAGCTGTAGCCCTTGCCAGCGCTGGCCAGCAGCACGATCAGGCCACGCTGCCTGTCATCGGCGCCAGCGCTGTCCTTACCCTCTACCACGACAGCGGCAATATCGGCCAGGCCATCACCGTTGAGGTCACCGCTGACCTGGTTTTCCACCGTCCAGCCAGGCGGTACAAAATCACGCAGCGCCTGCGCTGTGGCCGGTAATTTTTTGCCGAAGGGTACGCTTTGCTGCGCCTGACTGTTGTCGTGCAGCAGCGCGGTCAGTAACAGGGCGATGAATTGAATAGACGTGGCAAGCTTCATGGACTATTGATCTCTCTGATAAGGCATGGATACATGTGATGTTGATGCGCTCTGGACTCAACACAATGACGCAGATGTGTGCAACGCAGACATGGACATGATACTTGATGTCATCCTCCCCCATCCCGTTGACGCCCACCTGACGGTTAAAGATTTTATTCGTCTATGTGTGCTGGCGCGCAGAAATTGAGGACAATGGCGAGTACACTCATGCAGGTGACAAGATGAATGGCGGGCCTGATGGCAATGTATGGGCATCTGCCCGTCTGTACAGGATATTTACCAATATCAATGAGGTCATGCCATGAAACATTATCAAACAAAAGATAGTACCGGCCATCTTCTGCATGAAACATCCCACATGCCTGCCATCAGGAAACCAGCCACCCCAAAAAAAGCGAGGGTGATTGCCGGAATCATTTCAGCCTTCCTGCTCGTCAACATCTGCATGGCGGCAGATCGCCAGGACACCAGCGCCCGTGCACGTTATGACTATGAGAAAAGCCTCTGCATCAAAGGCCAGACCAATCAATCCAAAGAAACCTGCCTGCGCGAGGCCGGTGCAGCCTTGCAGCAGTCCCGGTCAAACGGTCTTACCACAGAGAGCGAAGATCAATTGCAACGCAACCGCGAACGCCGCTGCGAGGCCCACCCGCCAGCAGAGCGCGAATACTGCCTGCAACGCATGCGCGGGGAAGGAACCCAATCCGGCAGCGCAGAACGCGGCGGCATCTTGCGTGAACTGGTTGTGCCGGTGAAGCCGGGGCAGTAAATTAAGTGGACTGTAGCAGTGAAAAACGAAGTGCCTGCCATACGCGCTCGACCAGGTCAACACATCCTTGCCGCTCCTACGCCATACCCCAAAATACATACTCAGGGATGCCCCCAGGCATTAGCGCCTGCAACCAATTCTGGCCAGTTCCACCCGGCGATTACGTGCACGGCCTGCATCCGTGTTGTTGTCTGCAACCGGGCGTGACTTGCCATAACCTCTGGAAGTCAGTCGTGCCGCATCGATACCATGCTGCACCAGCCAGTTGCGCACGCTGGCAGCACGGGCGTCAGACAGCTTGAGGTTATAGTCATCACCGCCAACATTGTCTGTATGCCCCTCGATTTCCGCCTTGATGTTGGCATCAGTCTTCAGCAATGCAGCAACCTTGCCCAGCACGCTGTCAGACTCCGGCTTGAGCGTGGCCTTGTTGAAGTCAAAGAACACACCATACAGCGGTACATGGCAATCCTTGGCGAATACGCTGCCCAGGTCGGTCTTGCCGACATCGGTAGTGCTGATGGTCAGCGAAGCGGTAAATTCATAATTCAAACGTGCCCAGATGTCGCGCCCGTCCTGCGTGTAATGCGCCACCAGTGAGCCATAATCACGCACGGCAGCAGCACTGGCCGGGAAAACCACTGTCCAGCCAGCCTTGATCAAAGCCTCGCGATATTCACCGATGAACTGCAACTTGGACAAGGTAGTCGGCCCCTGGTAATTGCGCACCTCCACCGCCTGTCCCACCAGTTGCGCCTCTTGCCCCTTGCCGGGTTCCGTCACATCGAGCGGATCATTACCACGCCCCTCACCGATGCGTTTGGAACCAGGCCAGGGCGGCAAATAGGGAATGTCATCATTCACCCCAAATTTTTCAGGCTGCTTACCCGGCTTGGGCACGCTGAAGGCAGCCCCCGCATCCGCAGACTCAATCAACTCCACCCACACCTGCGCCTGCGGCGCATCCATCTTCACCGCCGCCCAGGCCTGCTTGCCACCCGCCTGATACCGCATGGTCCAGCCCGACTTGCTCTCGTCCGAGCGAACTGTCTGCCACCCCCCTTTGCCAAACACCGCCTGCATGGCGTTATAGATGCGCGCCTCGCTACCGTTGTAATAACCGAGCGCAGGCTCACCCGCCGCAGGCTTGTAAGTCATCCAGCGCGCAAACCGCTTGCCCTTGAAGACCTTGGTTGTGCCAGCATTGTCAACAGCAAACTCAGCCTCGGCCACATTCTCCGCCTGCAAAGCCTGATCAGGATTCAACACCACCTGCGGCGGGAACTTCACATAATCAGGAAAACCCAGATCAGCCCAGGCGGGTGATGCTTGCAGACAGGCAATGACTAACAACAGGATGGGTAACTTGAAAAACTTTGGCATAAGAATTCCAGGTGATTGGGGCATCGATAGACAGAATTATATTAACCTGAGAACAAAACCTTGATCAAGGTACATATCTGAGCCCAGCTCTCTTGCGATAGCCTGAACCACAATGAATTACGTACTTCCCGGATACTTAAGACAATTTTACGCATACGCCAATGACGTATAACATATCAATATGACAAAGCGCCAGCATATTGAAAGAGTGCCTAAGGTTTTTGTTGAAACTACGATTTTCACCAGCCAATTGAAAGGCTTGTTGACCGTTAATGAGCACAGGCAATTACAAAACGAACTCGTAGAAAACTCCGAATCAGGCAACCTGATCAGTGGCGACGGAGGTATTCGAAAGATACGTGTCAGTTACGGTGACAAAGGCAAGAGCGGCGGAGCAAGGGCAATCTACTATTTCAGGGCCACAGATGATCAAATCTACATGCTGGTAATCTACCCCAAATCAGTCAAAGACAATTTATCCGCCGCCGAAAAAGCCATACTCAAAGAGTTGGTAAAATCATTGTAAGTCGCAGATACAAGGAGTAAAAAATGGACAAAGAATTATTCGCCTATTTGGTCACCAGCCTCACAGAAGCAGGGAAAATCGCCAAAGGCCAGGCAAAACCTCCTCGTATCACGACACTGGAAAAATCTGGCAAGACAAGCAAAGGCCCGGCAAAACCAAAAAACAAAACGGCAACTGCGCCAGTGATTCAACATAAAAAAATCGATGCCAGAGAAGTTCGTGAAAAAACCGGTCTGTCACAAAGCGATTTTGCCATAGTCATGAACGTCAGTATCAAGACCCTGCAAAACTGGGAGCAACACAGACGCGAACCGACTGGTGCGGCAGATTCCCTACTCAGAGTATTTGCCGCTGCGCCGGAGTTGGTTTTGAAGGCTTTGCATCATTCTTGATTACTTATATTAGCTAGGCGGCAGCATCAGTTCAATAACGCAAACTTGAGCAAATTATCTGGTGCTTTCAAACCAAAGAGAGTGTCTTTTCTTTTTTCCGTACGTTTTTTTGCAGCCGACTCAATATTGGAAATCAGATTATCTCCAAATTTCTTAAATATTTCACCACGACTCACCTCATAAAACCATAGATAGCATCTTCTATCAGCAACACCTTTTGCCAGTTGACCATAGCGCCAAAAATCATTCTGATCAGCGGCCATTGCAGCTAGCGAAAACCAATGATATGCCCACTCATTTTTTATATAAGCTCTGCTTGCCTTCTCCGCTACATCTCCCAGAAATCCCATTCCCCATAATCTTTTAAATGTAGCTTCTGATATTACATTTCTATGACGCAATCCTGCAATTGTTAAACCTCTAGCTTGCTCTCCAGAACAGCTAGATTCAAGCAATTTGGCCATGTAAGTATCTAGCCATAATCCAGCTCCACAAGCATCTGCCGATATGACCACCAGCTCCAGTTCCTGATCCGTTAACGCCTCAGAAAAACTAGCTTCCCGTAAAATGTCTAACTCAGCGACAGCGCAATTTTTGAAAAGCGATTGCATGTATAAGGAAACTTGTGCATTACCTACAAGAATTGAAACGAAGGGGCGGATATCATGCAAGTGCCCTAAGACTCGCTTCGACATATCTCCATCGTGAATTGCAAATACTCCCGCCAGCACCGTTCCAAAATTTGAAAAATTGCGAAGTATCCTACGGTCATTTGTACTCAAAATCTGCTGAAGCCATTTCTCTACAATATCTTTATCATGCTTTACAAGTAAAGCAGCGCTACTCCAGTCTAAGTTTGATAATAACTCTTGTGCCTGCTCACTTATTATTTCTTTTTTGAATGTTTTCACTTGATCAAAGATTTCTCTTTGTTCTTTGGCATAATCTTCAAGATCATTGTCCTTAGCTAAATCTCGTAGCATGCTCCTTAAATCTTGTTCTGAATTTGAATCTTCAAACTCATCTATCTGCATCCTGCTTTTTTGCCCATTTTCACTAATTTGCATTGAGACTCTTGCAGATAAAGGCTCAGAAACATGAACAGGTTGGGTAAATCTATTTACAGCTTGACTTGTCATTTCAAGTAGCGCCTTATAAGCATCGCCTTCCAAAGCACAAGCTACGGAACCAATAAATTCAGATGTTACTAGTGACACTAGATCTGGCCGTTTTTGACTTATTACTACGGCAGCAATTGCGCGTTCGTGAAAAAAAAGGAAGCCATCTTCATTTGCCAAGAAAGGTGGATTTGAAAGTGGCACTTTTTCTAAAGCCATCTTATTAAGCAGTTCATCTTCAGCAACAAACACCAATTCTGACGCGAAAGCTGCAATAGCAGAGTTACTACTAACAATGTTTTCCGCAATTATTCTTCTTGCACACTCAGTAAGTACCGGGCGGTTAACCATGGCGATCATCAAGACTTTTCTCAACAAAGTAAAGTCTGTGTTCTGACTTGCGATCTTCAAGTAATGTTCTAATCGCTCAGTACTGAGTGGTTTTATGGCATATAGTAAAGCATCAAATTCATGAATGTCTTTTGGTAATTTCAAAAGAATTTCTAGTTGATCTTCCACTTCAAGATGTGGCATCAGGCTCATTCCGATGTAATTTAGAATGAATTGAAAATCTTCGCTCTGAACTAAAGAAGGGTCGTTAATTACTCTTTCAAAAGTAGAGGTTACCGAACTAATAGTTTGCTCGTTAAATAATGGGCTGAGTTCAGGCAATCGCCAAACCAACTGCCTGAGTGGCATTTGCGAACGACCTTCTATCGAGTGAATGGTATCCCGCAACAGTTTTATAACATCTGACGAACTAAAACGCGCCAACGCAGGGGTTACATCTTCCAAGTCAATCTCCGCGCTATCTTGACTAAAATTATTCCAAAGAGTGGCTGCTTCAATTTTCGTTATTACATCACGAGCATTTTGGATGTTACTTCCTATCTGAGAATTAGTGTCGTATGGGTCAGTATTACAATATCGTTCAACACGTCTGAAGCGCTCTCCGCTAGAAATAGGTAACAAGTCATCTGCGCGAGCATCAAGATCAATATCACCTAACATCCTCATAGCATAAACCGAGGCTTGGCACATAGATTCTGAGGCTTCAACTAAAACAGTATCTACTTGCTGCACCAAAGAGTTTTTTGTATTTATATAGTCCTGTGAATTTAATCGAACTGCCCATAACAAATCATCAATTCGACTTAGAAAATCTGGTGCCACAACTGCGGCCAATCTTGAAGCAAGAAATGCAGCACTAAAGTTTGCTTGCCGCCTCCCAGCGACTAAGATAGCAGCAGCTCTTAGTAATGGCGTCACCGTGGGCTTTTCACATTCAATGCAATTTTTCGCAAAAAATAAATTCTCTTCAGTTGATAATTTCATTCGCACTTGAGATATTGTCAATTCATATTCTTCTTGCCTTTGAATTTGTTTTTCATCATTCATTTGCACGGACGTACGACTGGACCAACTTCCCAGCCATTTTTTTATACGTTCTTCAAAAGTGCATTGTAAATTGACATTATCCCGAGCATTGAGTAGTAATTTCAATATATCATCTTCACGTACGTGTGACCCAATCAACTCAACAATATCAAGAAAACTCTCAGGAAATGAAGGAACACAATGCGACAATTCTAGAATCATATTCCTGTCAGGATTTTGCATAGCAAGACTGAATTCTAACAATGCCACACGGGCAGAACCTAGGTAGTCCGGATTATTGCAAGCCAATACTGTCGCTGCCGTAACTGCGCTGCTCACCAAATCGAAAGCACGTATTGGCTCCAATATTCGATCTAATAATTCGCGGTGATTTGAAGTATTTTGCGTTTTTAGCTCATGAGCAATCAACAACCCAATGGCAAACGGAAGTGTCTCCGATTTAAACTCATAGAAATTTTCATCACCTTTACTAATCTGCAAAAACCTTCCTTCTTCAATTTCTGTAAGATCATTAACATAATTTCTGCCATGATTTCCCGATACGGCAGGAGATCTGCTTGCCCAACTATCTCGATCGAACGATGAATTAGGATTCTGTATCCATTCGCGAGCATGAGCTCGCAATAAATTTAAAAAAGCAACTGCACTATGAGCAATCAAGTCCCCCCGCTCTTCCAGCCTGGCTCTCCAATACTCAAGAAGTAAGCGTTCTATTGTCAATGCTCCTGGTTGATCTAGTTGTGGCAGCAGACCTATAGCCACTGAACATACTCTTGGATTACGGATGAAAACCTGAACCTTTGGTGCTACAGTATTAGGATCAATATCATGCCGCTTAAAAATTAAATTCAAGTCAGATTGAGAGTAGTTATTGACGTCTACTCTATTCACTAGCAACTTCCCTAATCGAGCACTAATTTCACGCTGCCAATATGCTGGACGACAAGTAGCTATTACACAGCCGCCAAGCTTTGCAACTGCAAACGTCATGGATTTGAGAATGTCAGCCCAAGGCTTTCCCGCATGTTCGTTTAAGCCATCAAGAACAATGACAAAACGTATGCAATTATCTGCTTTTTGCTCTTGCCAGCGCTTTAGTTTGCACGCCCAGCTTTGTATCGACGATTGCCGGGCAGAACCATCTTGTTGTGAAAGCAAATGGGCAACACTCTCTATCGGATTCCCAGGGTCTAATTGTTCAGTTCTGCGTCCAGCAACAAATAACACTACTGGGGCTTTAGCTAATTGAGATACCCATTGAGCGACAACCCAAGTCTTCCCGACTCCCTCTTCTCCTAAAACGGCAATTAGCGATGGCGCTCCATCCGAATTTTGTATCTCTATTACTTTGTCGTTGAGCTTTTCAACTTCGATATTGCGTGGAATTATTTTGGAGACAGAATTAACTACGTCAATATATTGTCCAAATACAATTTGTGATTTATCTCGATCATTAAACTTCTCCAATAGCCATTCGTTGCTACGCTTTCTTAAAGCATCAAGTCCAACTTCAGACAAACTTGCTTTTCGACGCAATTGTTCTATCTGAGAAGTGAAACGGGAATCTGCAACAATCGAATCAAAAATTGTAGATAAGTTAGTTGGCAATACATCTGGTGTATGTCGAACAAACCAAGCCTCGCTACTGATGCGAGCACCTGCTAACAGGACAGCAAGGTGCGGCAATGATTGTTCAGACCAATCCAACGTAAGTAAGCTAATACCAGACTTTTCTAATATCTCGTGTAATTTTGCATTGATATCATCACCAACCTCACTAGTTGCAGCCAGCACCCAAAGGTCGATTCGATTTTCCAAAGAAAAACCCGCAATCCCTGCTTTCCCTACTAAGTCATCTAGAGTCAACTTTTCTTTATAACGCTTTGCCTCCATTGCTATTGCAAATGGAGCTGGTCCCGTACTTGCGTCACGACCAAACTGAGAACCAGATTTTGCGAGGCGGAATACAAGTCCTGTTAATTCTGACAGCGAACATGCGACGAGGCCTTCGAAGCCATCTGGGCCAGCAGGTTTTAGATCTAAAAGAAGTTGTCGAAGCGTACTGAGAGAAATATTCAACGTAGACAAATGAATTAACCTTTAAGTTGTTCAAGCAACTTGCAATTATTCAATCCATCTCGGGTTAGGATGGGCTATCTATACTTTATCCTCAAATACTCGTGAAAAAAAGTAGAAATTAATATTTTCCATGTAATTCCCAAAATCACCGTCAACGATACTCTTGCCTTTGCACCCGCTCACGGATAAAACGCCACTCATGCGCAGGCGGGAGCCTAGTGGCGTTCGTTGATCAATCCGGTGATTCGGCAAGATGAGCTACAAACTCACCTCCCCACCCCGTCCCCCACAAACCCAATCACGGCCGCATTCGCCCAGTTTGCACAAACCTCGGCCTTGCCTGTCGCCTTGACGCCCGTGGTCTTCAATTTGAGTTTGCTGATGCCGCGAATATCAAGTTCTGGCTTAACGACTGCGGGTGCGGTAATCAAGCCGCTGTCGAACAATAATTTGTCGTCACCCCAGACCTGGAATTGCAGG
This sequence comes from Undibacterium paludis, assembly GCF_022568815.1. GTDB lineage: Bacteria > Pseudomonadota > Gammaproteobacteria > Burkholderiales > Burkholderiaceae_D > Undibacterium. The sequence goes on from NZ_JAKZHX010000005.1 coordinate 263,690, forward strand.
CTGCCGTTGTTGCGGCAACTGTCATCTATGCCTACGTCGGCGCGGAAGGTTTGCCAGTCGCCTTTTAGCTGGTAGGCAATCTCGCTGTTGCCTGCAATGCCCAGGCCTTTGCGGAAGCGCAGGCCATTCATTTGCATGTTACTTTGCATGCTGACATCACCCTTGACTGCCTTGGCGTGATAGACAAGGTCTTTGGCATAGCTGGCTTTGGTGCTGGGTGCTACGTCGGACAAATAAATTTGCAGCTTGGCTTTGTCTGGCGTTGGTTTTTCGAGGATGCTGAATTCTGAAATGGTGATGGGGCTGACGACGACGGGGTTGAAGGCGTTGTAGGCTTTGGCCGGTTTGGCTTCGCCTGTGCTGGTCAGGACCATGGGGTCTTGGGCGTCGCCGTCATCATTCTGGTCGTGGGTGCTCAAGACGCGGAAGCGGAACAGGCGGCCTGCTTTGGCGGCGAATTCGACTTTTTGTTTACCCTCCTGTTTTTTGAGCTGGCCGGTGTAGACGGGTTTGCCCCATTCGCCATTGGTGTCGGCCAGGTAGATTTCAAAGTCTTTGACCTGGCCGTATTGCCAGTTCTTGTCGTTGCGCGGGGCGATCTCGAAACCGCTGACCATGCGGCGCTCGCCGAGGGCCAGGCTGAATTCATGGGCGCCTGTCTTTTGCGACTGGTCACGCACGGTGCGGAACCAGGTGCCGGGTTTGCCGTCGAAGGCGTTTTCCAGCGGGTAGCCGGGTTCTTCTGCCGGGCGGCTTAGTATGATGAGGCTATCTGCGGCGATGGTGTTGCCGAGGTCTGGTGCCGGCGGGTAGTCTGCTGTTGCCGCGAGTTGCCTGTTTGCGGCTATGCTCAGACGGAACTGGTAAGCCTGGTTGACAGGCAGTTTGGCGGTTTTGATGTGGATGGTGCCGTACTTTTCTGCAGCGTCAAAATACCAGCCGCTGCTGGCTTTGTCGTAGTCTGCGCGGCTGCTATATGCCTGCAAACCCTGCTCACCCAAGTGCACCGTATCTGGCTGCACGCGGGTGTGCACTTGCAGTTGCAGGGCGCGTTGCTGTTCCATGCCTTCATAGCTGCCATTGACGGCGCCAACACTGATACTGATATCACCTGCCTTGTTTTCTGGCGCATCAACAGTGAAGGTTTGCAGGCTGGATTTGCCGCTCTGGTACTGACGGCTTTCGCCATCGTCTTCATACATCGTGAAGCTGGATTTGCCATGCGGGTAGATGTCCAGCGTCAGCACATCTTTGGGTACCTGGCCGTCATATAGCGCAACCGGGTACATGGGCAGGATGGCGCCAGCGCGTACCATGACGGGCAGTTTGTCCAGCGTGACTTGCTGGTCGATGACCTTGCCTTTGGCGTCTGCTGCCACGACGCGGCCATCCCAGTAATCTATCCAATGGCCTTGTGGCAGGTAGATGCCTTTGCGCCAGCCTTTGCTGGCAGCCTGGCTGCGATAGATGGGAGCGACCAAAAAGTCTTTGCCGAGCATGAACTGGTATTTGTAGTTCTCATTATTGGCGTTGAGGTCTTGCGGATAATCCCACATCAGGCCGCGTACGATGGGTGCGCCGCTCTGCTCTGCTTCATGCGCATAGGTGTACATATAGGGCATGAGGCGCATCTTGAGTTTGAGGTAATCGCGGTTGATGCTGCGATAGGGTTCGTCAAACCACCAGGGGTGTTTGCGTTCTGATTTTGACCAGCCGGACATGCCCATGAGTACGGGCGTGAAGGTCTTCCATTGCAGATCACGTGTGAAGGTCTCGGGGCTGCCGCCAAAGATGCCATCGACATCACCCGTCGCATAGGCCTGGCCGGACAGGCCTGAGCCTATCAGGGTGGGGATGTGCCAGCGTATATAGTCCCAGCTGCCTGACTGGTCACCTGTCCAGGTGACGGCGTAGCGTTGTGTGCCTGCCCAGCCCATGACGGTCCAGATAAAGGGGCGCGCATTGGAATTATCGAGTATGCCTTGTGCTGCGGCCATGTTGGCATCCAGCGAGAATTGATAGCCCTTGCCTGTCCAGGCGACGTCAAGTTTTTGCGCGCGCGTACCTGCGGTGCCGACTTCCCAGGCGATTTTATCGACGCCGTTTTCTGTCCACAGACCGGTGCGAAAGCCATGTCTTTTTAATCCGGCAACGACCTCGGGCAAATTGGTGTAGCCGCAGCCATAGCCATCATTGGGTAAAATCCAGCCGCCGGGCATGTCGTGCTCGCGGTATTTGGCGGCCACGCTTGCCACCACGTCTGGCGTCTTGCCGGTGGGGCCATCACTCCAGCCCACGGGCACGGTGCCGGGTTTTTTGCTGTTGTCGCCATCGTTGTAGCAATCGGCATCGCCATATTCATAGGCCCAGCGCGGTAGCAGCTTTGCCCGGCCTGTGAGTTCGGTATAACTGGCCAGCACGTCCTTGATGCTGTCGCCGACGAAGTAATAGGCATCGAAGCGTTTTTCCTGATGGCTGGTGCTTAAGTATTCATTCGAGCGAAAATCATAGCTGCCATTGGCCCAGGTATTGCGCAGCACGCCATAGCCTTTGCTGCTCATGTAAAACGGCGCGGGGCTGGGCCTGTCGCCCTCTTCCCAGCCGCCTGAGTAAGATACTTCAAGCTGTTTTCCCTTGAAAGCATAAGCACCATTTTGCTGGCCGCCGCCAAAGAAGGCTTCGTCTGCACTGCTCGATAATGTCTGGAAGCTGGTCTTGTCGCCCAGCTCCAGCGGTTGTTTTTCTTCCCAGAGCAGGGTTTTGTTATCTGCCTTGTAGAGCGCCAGGCGCACGGGCGAGCGGTAGATGCGCAAGGCCATGGCGGATGTCTGCACCAATTGATAGCCTTCTGGCGCGGTCACGCTGAAGTGGAAGTCTTCGTAGTCTTTTTTAAGGACGATGGGTGCGGCCTTGTCACCGGCATCCGTCAACTGCCCTTTGGGGCCTGCCCACACGCGGAACAGGTCGGGCTTCAACAGGCTGATGCGGACGATGCTGCCGTCGTCCGTGGCGAACTCTATCTGACGCTGTGCACTGATGGACAGGCTGCGCATGGTGCCCAGGGATGCAGCATGACTGGTGGACAGAGGAGAAACAAGCAGGCTGGCGATGAAGCTGGATACTAAGCTGGCGATCAGGGTCTTGCGCAGTTGTGGATGCATGGTGGTGTCAGGGTTGAGTTCAGCGATGGAGCGAAAAGGCGAAGAGGCGTTCAATCAGACCGAATGGTAAATATATTAGAAGTATTTTCCCATAGGTCTCAAGCATCACTCAAGCAATGCTTCGCTAACTGGCATAAAAAGAGCTGGTCAGACCCCGCTGCCCCGATCAGGACAAATTCGCGGCTCAAGTCGCTCCTGCTGGATACACTCCAAACTTCACCTTCTTATGTATCGGGCTGATGCAGTTTGCTCATGGCGTCAGCCAGGCCATGATTGCCGGTGCGGTGCAATGCCTTCACACTGTCCTGTATCAGTTGTGCCGGATCACCCTGCCCCAGCTTGAACTGGGCCGTGGTGGAAATGACGTTGGCATGAAAAGGGACGATGTACTTGGACAGTTGTTCTGCCCTTGGGCTTTCGGTTGTCTTCCATGGCTCTGGTTCATTGGCGTCCATCTGGCTGACCAGGGTATTGAGTGCACGCATGGCCGCACCCGGTTCTTCGTCAAGCACGATATCGACTTCAAAGTGGGCGACTTCATAATTCCAGGTGGGTGCGTAGCGACGGTCGCTGAGCCAGGCAGAAGAAATATAGCCCTGTACACCGGTAAAGGCCAGCAGGGCGCGCGGGTTCTTGCGTATGATTTCAAGCTGCGGGTTGTGCATGGAAAAATGCCCGATGAACACGGCGCTGCCATCTTCATTTCTTTGCAGGACCAGGGGCAAGGGGGAAGCCTGGATGTTAATACCGTCAGCGCTGATCACCAGTGCCAGGGGATTGCGGGCGACCATGTCGTCGATTTCTGCTGTCGTTTTAGGGCGGAAAACTTCCGGGTTGTTCATGTCTGACTCCAGTTCAATAATCTTCAATGCCTGCCCGCACAAGTAGCGGAGGCTGTTACACATTCATTGACAGCTATAGTAGTCTGACAGCGTCTACCTGAAAACGACATTATTGCAAGATTAATTTGCAATAATGAACAATAAAAAATGCATTGAAATGCGCTCAGAGAATCACCTGTAAGCCATGATGAGAAAAAACCGACAATGACACACAAAAGACCGACCACCCTGGCGCTTGATCTGGAAGGTACGCTGATTTCCAACGCCATGAGCCAGATACCACGCCCTGGCCTGCATGATTTTCTGATACGTTGTGCAAAATTATTCCCACGTATGGCGATGTTCACCACCGTCAAAGAAGACAAATTCAGGCAGATCGCGCGCCTGCTGGTGGAGGAAAGTATGGCACCAGCCTGGTTTGCCAACATAGAATACGTGAACTGGCAAGGTGAAACCAAGAACCTTGAATTTGTACCCGACTCAGTTGTCAGCGACATTGTGCTGGTCGACGACTTTGAAATTTATGTGCACCCCAGCCAGGAAGCGCAATGGCTGCAGATCAGGTATTTTGATTTTCCCTACGCAGATGACGACAGGGGGCTGGCGGAGGCTTTGGAAAAGCTGGAAATCCTGGCCGTTTCCTGACTGTTTCCTGACCACACCATACAACCCGTCATGGCAATACTTCAATGGATGATCAATAGCTTCAACAAACGCCAGGGCTTGCTGGTCCTGGGGTCAACAGGTTTGCGCTGTTCGTTGCTGGCGTAGTCGTCTTCAAACACGGCCCACTTGTCTTGCTGCCTGACCAGGTACCAGAATGGGAGTTTTCGCCCCTGCACGCGCAAGGGTGTGCCATACAGGTCCAGTTCAGACAGATCAAGTTCCAGTCTGGCATTGACGGCTTTGCCATTGATGCTGATCTTGCCATGATGGAAGCACCATTGTTCATTTTCTGCACTGGCAAAGCAGCCTTCGATAATATGGGCCAGGTAGAGATCGGCTTCATTTTTTTGCAGGCTGCCCAGACGCAGGTAAGGGCCGGCTTCTGGTTGCTTGCCTTCTTCGGCCTGCAACCAGATTTTATCGCCGTCCTGCCGCAGGCAATGACGGCTTTCGTCGCCTTCATGCCAGGCCAGGTTGCGTTTGATTTTGCCGTTTTTGATACTTAGGCCATTTTGCTGGCTGTCCACCGCCTGCATGGCGTCGGCCCATGTACGATGCTGGTCCAGCAATGCCAGGAAACGGGTGTCAGCCCAATAGCCCTCCAGCTTTTTAAGGGCAGCATCACCCGTGCACAATTTGCTGGTGGCAGCCATGGCAGCACCGCTGTATAAATTGCTGCATAAAAGCAGGCCAAGACTGGTCAGCAATAATTTGTGCATGGGCAGACAATTGACAGAAAGGTGGTGGTTTTATTTTACTATGCTGGCGATCAGACTGATATCAAAATCGCCTTTGTGGTCGGGCTTTTCCTGCTGGATGCGGGCGGTCTGGTCCAATCCTACCAGCAGACGCGGCTGGGCCAGTACGGCGCCATTCTTGCTGATCACCATGGATAGCAAAGCAGCATCGGCTGCGACAGGCTTGCCGCTGTTTTTCCTGATTTTTTCCAGCAGGGCAAGATCGTCCGATTTGGCGTCTTGCTGCGCGGTCACGGTCATCAGAAAATCCCATTGCGCACCAGCTTCTGTAATACGGACGACGGCTTGGTCGCCCGACCTGGCAACGACTTTGGGGCTGAAGGTTTTACCTTCTATCTTGATCGTGGTGCTGACTGCAAAGCTGCCTGCCAGTTCGTGTTGACCTGCGGTAGTCGTGGCCTGTGGGGCAGCAAGCTGCGGTGCATTCGCCCAGGCACTATAGGTGCTGACCGTCGCTGCGCAAGCCAGCATGACATAGGCGGAAAAACGACGGGCACGGGATGGATAATTGTGTGACAGATGCATGATTCTCTCCTTGAGTGGGTGATGTGATTGCCAGTGACAGGCAAGACTGCTGGTTTGCAGATTCAATTGGGTCTTGAGCATGGCCTGGGCATAGTCGCGCCGCGCTGCCGGATGGTGGCGGATGACCAGGGCGTCACAAGCCAGTTCCTGGTCCAGCCGGAAGCAGCGGGCAGCCAGGTGCACCAGCGGGTTGAACCAGAACAGGCATTGCAGCAGGGCGAACAGGGTATTCATGCTGACGTCGCGCCTGTGCTGGTGTATCTGTTCGTGACGCAGGATCAGTTCTTGTTCGGTTGCGTCGTAGCGTTCAAAAAAATCTGCTGGCATGATGATTTTTGTTCGCCACAGACCGGCTACCGCGGGGCCTGCATGCGCATATTCTGCCAGGTAGATGTTTTCATGGGCCTGCAATTTTCCCAGGCTGCGCATGAACCAGGTCTGCTGCAAGGCAAACCACAGCAGACAGGCCAGCAGCCCGGCCAGCCAGATTGCGAGCATGGCATAGGGCCAGATTACCGGCGCCAGGCCAAGTGCCGTGGCAGCGCCTGTCGCGACCTGCTCCGCAGGCAATTGCAAAGCAGCCTGCTGGACTGTTTTATGCGGCAGCACTGCGGCCACTATTCCAGCCAATAAGACCAGGGGCAACAATATCCAAGACTGGTAAGCGAGGTTGGCGCCGAAGTAATGGCGCAGCGGCAGGCGCAGGCATAGCACCAGCATGAGCACGGCGCTGCTGATGATGGCAAGGCCAAGCAGCAGGTCCAGGATGTCATTTACCATCACCAAGCTCCTCGATCAGGCGTTTCAGCTCGGCGATGTCTTGCCTGGACAGTTTTTTCTGCTGGCTGAAATGGGCGACAAGCGGCGCAATCCTGCCGTCAAACATGCGGTCCAGGAAACCCTTGCTTTCTGACAGCACCCATTGTTCACGCTTTAGTACCGGCGAATACAGGAAGCGTCTACCATCTTTTTCTGCCCTGATGGCGCCCTTCTTCAAGAGGCGGTTGAGCAGGGTCTTGACGGTTGCCTCTTGCCAGTCCTGTTGTCGCTGCAAGGCGGCGATGACATCGTCGGCGGATAAGGGATGTTCTTTCCACAGGGTTTCCATGACGATGGATTCTGCTTCACTGATGGCGATGGTATTCATTGCTGCGCCTCCTCATTTATATACATTCATCTGCATTGATCATCGATTACAAATGTAATTGATAATCAATGATTACACTTGTAATCAAATGCGTCAAGCGATTTGATGCGCTTTTTTTCGCGGCAGAGGATAAGCTGGAGCGAAATACCGACGCCCGCTGGCGACAGATATTTGCCTTTGCACAAATATATGACAGTCTGTCACAGGCAAATTGCCCGGATTGAGGTAAAGTTGTCGCTAGAAGAGGTGCACACAGATGCACACAATGGCATCATGCCAGAATAGAAAGGGATGCAGGCCGTGCTTAAACACTACTCATCGGCTGGCGCTGCAGACAATAACAGAGACAAAACCGTACAGGTAAATCATCATGCGTATTTTGCTAGCAGAAGACGACAGCGTACTGGCCGACGGCCTGACCCGTTCGCTCAGGCAATCGGGCTATGCCATCGATTTTGTCGACAATGGACAGGAAGCCGATACCGCCCTGTCCACCCAGGATTTTGATTTGCTGATACTCGACCTGGGCCTGCCCAAACTGAGCGGGCTGGAGGTATTACGCCGCTTGCGGGCGCGCAACTCACATCTACCGGTACTGATATTGACGGCGGCTGATTCGGTCGAGCAAAGGGTCAAGGGCCTGGACCTGGGCGCCGATGATTACATGGCCAAACCGTTTGCCCTGTCTGAGCTGGAAGCCAGGGTAAGGGCGCTGACACGGCGCGGCGCCGGCGGCGGGCCAACCGTCATCAAGCACGGGCCGCTGACGTATGACCAGGTCGGGCGTATTGCCTATATCCACGAGCAGATGCTGGATTTGTCCGCGCGTGAACTGGGTTTGCTTGAAGTGCTGCTGCAGCGCACCGGGCGACTGGTCTCGAAAGAACAACTGGTCGACCATTTGTGTGAGTGGGGCGAAGAGGTCAGTAACAATGCCATTGAAGTGTATGTACACAGGCTGCGCAAGAAGATAGAAGTCGACGGTGTGCGCATTGCCACGGTACGCGGGCTGGGGTATTGTCTGGAAAAAATCTTTACTCCGGCTGCGAACGCCACCCCGCCCCAGTCATCAGCACCGCCCGCTGAATCAAAATGAGCATGCAGCCAGACAGGGCAGACGGGGCAGCGCAGCAGTCTGCGCCAAGCCCTGACAGCACCTTGGTGAAGCCGGCTGAAGAAAAAATCCAGCGCTCACTGTTTGGCGAAATCCTGGACTGGATGCTGGCCCCCTTGCTGCTATTATGGCCGATGAGCATCGCCATCACCTACCTGGTGGCGAAGTCGATTGCCAACCAGCCTTTTGACCGTGCACTCGAAGACAATGTGCTGGTCCTGTCACAGCAGGTCAAGGAAACGGATGGCAAGGTGGTGACGGCGCTCAGCAATCCGGCCCGTGACATCCTGCGGGCCGATGATCTGGACAATGTGTACTTCCAGGTCAAGGACAGCCATGGCGAAGTGATTGATGGCGACCGTGATTTGCCCGCGCCAACCGAAGAAGAAAAACCGCTGACCGGCACCGTGCAATTGCGTAATGCTTCGCTGCGCGGCATCGACATACGCGTCGCCTACAGCTATATCGATTTGAACAAGACTGTACAGAAAGGCGTCCCCAAAGAACCGCATCTGGCCCTGGTGCAGGTGGCAGAGACGCTGGAAAAACGCGCCCTGCTTGCCAATGAAATCATCAAGGGTGTGATACTGCCACAATTCATCATTTTGCCTATCGCTCTCGCCCTGGTCTGGTTTGCGCTGACGCGCGGCCTGTCGCCACTGGTGGAGTTACAGCAAAGAATACGTGCGCGGCGGCCTGATGATCTCAGCCCCATTGATTCGCGCCATGTGCCGGAAGAAATCACCCCCCTGGTCACTTCGCTCAATGAAATGCTGGAAAGGCTGGCGCAGACCATCGCCATACAAAAGCGCTTTATTGCCGACGCCGCCCACCAGATGAAGACACCGCTGGCCGGCATGCGCATGCAATCAGAACTGGCGCTGCGCCAGACCGACCAGCAGGAAATCCACAAGTCACTGACGCAGCTGGCCACGAGCTCAGAAGCAGCAACCCGGCTGATCAATCAGTTGCTGACACTGGCAAGGGCAGAAAACCAGGCGCCGGCCAACCAGAGGCTGGAACAGATAGACCTGAACCTGTTGGCCCGTAATGTGGTGCAGGATTGGATACAGACTTCTTTCAGCAAAAAAATCGACCTCGGTTTTGAGCAGCAGGATACACCTGTACTGATTTTTGGCAGTCCGCTGATGCTGCGCGAAATGCTCAGCAACCTGATCGATAATGCCTTACGTTACACACCGCAAAATCATGCAGTGACGGTAAAGGTAGCGCTCGATCGTTACCAGCAGCTGGCCAGACTGGAAGTGGAAGACAATGGCCCCGGTATACCGGTCGCAGAAAGAGCCCGTGTGTTCGAACGTTTTTACCGCATCCTGGGCAGTAATGTACAGGGCAGCGGCCTGGGGCTGGCCATCGTGCGTGAAATCGCCAGCCAGCATGATGCGGTGATAGAGATACTGGACAACCCGCATCCGCAGGACCCGGCCTTCCCTGGCTGTCTGTTCCGCATTTCTTTCAGACTCAATCCCTATGATGAAATCGCCATGGAGGGCCTGTCATGAATGACACCGGTGAGATCACAGTCAGCAGGCAATACTGGCGACATACCAGACGGCTGACCGTGGGCCTGTTAAGCTGCTGGGCGCTGCTGTGTTTTTGCGTGCTGTTTTTTGCCCGCGAACTGTCGGGCTGGACTTTTTTTGGCTGGCCATTTTCTTTTTACATGGCTGCCCAGGGCCTGACACTGAGCTTTGTGCTGATCATCGCCATCTATTCGCTGGGTATGCGCTGGATAGGCCGCAAACCAACAGGACATTAGCCCATGCCACAAAAGCGCTTTACGCAAAAACTGACGATCTATTACCTGTGGTACACCCTGCTTTTTTTCGTCTTTCTGATCAGTCTGGCGATACTGGAAAAAGAAGGTGTGCCGCGCGCCTGGATAGGTTATCTGTTCATGTTTGCCACGATCGTCCTGTATGCAGGTATAGGCGTGGTCAGCCGCACTTCGGACATTGCTGAATATTATGTGGCGGGGCGGCGCGTGCCGGCTGTCTTCAATGGCATGGCGACAGCAGCAGACTGGATGTCGGCCGCCAGCTTTTTGAGCCTGGCCGGTGGCCTGTATTTGCAGGGTTTTGATGGCCTGGCCTATATCATCGGCTGGACCGGCGGTTTTTGCCTGGTGGCGATGCTGATTGCGCCCTACCTGCGCAAGTTTGGTCAATATACGATACCGGACTTTCTCGGTGCCCGCTTTGCCGGTACGCCAGACAACAACGTGGTCAGGATACTGGCGGTGATTGCCACGGTGTTTATTTCTTTTATCTATGTGGTGGCGCAAATCTACGGCGTGGGGCTGATCACTTCGCGGTTTACCGGCGTGGATTTTTCTGTTGGCATCTTCCTCGGTCTGGCCAGCATACTGGTCTGTTCTTTTCTCGGTGGCATGCGCGCCGTCACCTGGACCCAGGTGGCGCAATACATCATTATCATCATCGCCTTTTTGATACCGGTCGCCTGGCTGTCGATCAAACATACCAACAGCCCTGTCGCACCGTTGACCTATGGTGAATTGCTACCCGAGCTGGTCAGCAAGGAAAAAGCGTTTGCCAGCGACCCCAGGGAAAAAGAAGTGCGTGCCATCTATGGTCAGCGCGCAGCGGAGATGCAGAAGAAAATACAGCAATTGCCGCAGTCCTGGGAAGATGGCCGCTTTGAATTGCAACGCAAACTGGAAGACCTGAAGTCAGGCAACGCATCACTGATCGATATCAAGACAGCCAGCCGGGTACTGGCCGCCTACCCCAAGTCACCGCAAGAGGCGCGGACACGCTGGACAGACATCAAGAATGTCTACCAGGCCAAGGCACAGCCGGGCTTTTCGCAATACACGCCGTATGCCGCCAGGGACAAAAAAGAATCCGACGACAAGCGCAATAACTTCATGGCGCTGATACTGTGCCTGATGATGGGCACCGCCGCCCTGCCGCACTTGCTGGTGCGCTATTACACCACACCCACCGTGCGTGAAAGCCGTGAATCGGTATTCTGGTCGCTGTTTTTCATCATGCTGCTGTATGTGTCCATCCCTGCGCTGGCGGTGCTGGTCAAGTACGATATCTATAGTTCGCTGGTGGGTAGCGAGTTTTCCCGGCTGCCATCCTGGGTCACCTATTGGGCCAGCATAGACCGCAACAACCCGCTGGTGAGCATTATAGACATTAACCACGACGGCATCGTCCAGCTGGCCGAGATTGTGCTCGACGGCGATATCGTCGTGCTGGCCACGCCAGAAATTGCCGGCCTGCCCTATGTGGTGTCGGCCCTGGTGGCGGCTGGCGGGCTGGCAGCCGCTCTGTCGACCGCTGACGGCCTGCTGCTGACGATATCGAACTCACTGTCGCATGACATCTATTACAAGATCATTGACCCGCAGGCGTCGACGCAAAAGCGGGTGACGATATCCAAACTGTTCCTGCTGGTGGTGGCGCTGATTGCCGCCTATGTGGCCTCACTCAAGCCGGCGGACATCCTGTCACTGGTCGGGGCGGCATTTTCGGTGGCGGCGTCTGCATTGTTCCCAGCCATGGTGCTGGGCATATTCTGGAAGCGGGCGAACCGCCAGGGCGCCATCACCGGCATCGTCACCGGTTTTCTGGTCTGCGTGTTTTATATGCTGTACTGCCACCCGCTGTTCGGCGGCAGTACTGCTAACCAGTGGTTCAATATCGCGCCGATTTCTGCCGGGGTATTTGGCGTACCGGCCGGTTTTGTGACCATGCTGGTGGTCAGCTATTGCACGCCCAGGCCGGACCCCAAGACGCTGGAGCTGGTGGATTTCATACGGCAGCCCTGATTTGCCAGACTGCCATGCCATGGCGGGTGAGCCTGCTCATTTGCAGAAAAGCCCGCAATATGCTTTAATTTGCAACCTGGTTGCAAATTCCCGAGGCTTAAAATTCATTCAACCCTGTTATCCATTCTGTTTGCCACCACGATTGCTGGTGTTTTAAGCATTACTGCCGCCGCTATTTTTTCGTTTTCGCTGCTGTCCAAGGTTGTTGAACGCATGGTGAGCCTGTCGGTAGGCATCATGCTGTCCACCTCATTGTTGCACGCCCTGCCGGAAGCCTTTGAATCCGGCGCTGACCCGCGTACGCTGTTTGCCTGCCTGCTCGGCGGTCTGCTGGCGTTTTTCATGCTGGAAAAATTCGCCATCCTGCGTCATTCACATCACCATGAAGGCGATGGTCATCATCATGAACATGGTCATGATGCGCATGAAGCAGGCCGGGCTGGATGGATGATACTGGTGGGCGATGGCCTGCATAATTTTACGGACGGCATACTGATCGCCGCCGCCTTTCTGGCCAATCCCAAGCTGGGTCTGGTGACGGGCCTGGCCATCATCGCCCATGAAATACCGCAAGAGATTGGTGATTTCATTGTCTTGCTCAATGCCGGTTTCAGCCGCATGCGCGCCTATGTGTACAACCTGATTTGCAGCATGATGGGTGTGGTCGGTGGCGTACTCGGCTATTTCACGCTGGAACATGCCAGCGGCATGATCCCCTATGTGCTGGTATTTGCTTCGTCTGGCTTTATCTATATTGCCGTCAGCGACCTGATGCCGCAAATGCAGCGCCGTGCCACCATCAGGGAAACCATACCGCAGATCATCCTGGTGGCCCTGGGTGTTGCGCTGGTGCTGTTTGTGACTTCGCATCGTTAAGCTTGTCACTACCAGGGCCATGCAAGCATAGCCCTGTTGCCGCCATACTGATCAGTGTATCAACGCTCTACCGGCCTGCTGGCATCAGCACACCATTCACTCCAGGAGCCTGGGTACAGCAACGCGCCATGCATGCCGGCTACTTCCAGCGCCAGCAGGTTATGGCAGGCGGTCACGCCGGAACCGCATTGCATGATGGCCTTGCTGGCATCGCCGACAATGACACCCCATTCATGCTGTAACTGCGCGCCGGGCTTGAAACGGCCATCGACCTGCAAGTTGTCCTTGAAGAAGCGGTTTTTTGCGCCAGGGATGTGACCACCCACCGGATCGATGGTTTCATTCTCGCCACGGAAGCGATCAGCAGCACGGGCATCCACCAGAGTTCGGGCACCACTGCTGATATTGCCCAGCACATCGATGACGTCAACGGTCAGCGCCAAGGTATGCTTCTCGGTGATATGGCCTGCACGGGCTGCCGGGACTTCTGTCGTCACCGGCAGGTCTGCCGCCTGCCAGGCAGGCAGGCCGCCATCAAGCACGGCCACGGCATCATGACCGATCCAGCGCAACATCCACCACAGGCGCGCCGCATACATGCCGCCCTGTGCATCATAGACAATGACCTGGGTATCATCATTGATGCCAAAGCTGCGCAGGCTGGCGATGAAGGTTTCTTTCTCTGGCAAAGGGTGGCGGCCACGGAATGTGCCATCAGGCCCGGTCTTGGCAGCAGACAGGTGCTGCTCCAGGTTAACGAACTGCGCACCGGGGATATGGCCGTGGTCATAGGCTTTTTGACCGGCGCTGTGGTCCATCAGGTCATGGCGGCAATCCAGCACGACCCAGTTGGCATTGTCTTTATGCGTGGCAAGGTTGGCGGCACTGATTAAGGTTTTGAACATTGAATTCTCCAATTGATGTCAACACGGCTAACGGTCAACCATGCCATTCTATTCCGAACTGATGGCATCGCTGGGCAAGGCTTGCTTATTTGTCCTGGTATTATAAAAGGTCGCGAGCAGGCCGCTGCATAAAATCACGGCAATGCCCAGCCAGCTCAGCCAGTGCAGGCTGTCATGCCAGATCAGCACATCCCACATGCTGGAAAATACGATGCCGACATATTGCAGGTTGGCGGTCAGCAAGGGGTTACCAAGACGATAGGCGCGGGTCATGGCCATTTGTGCAGCGGCAGCCGTCAGGCCTATCGCCAATAACAGGGTCAGGCCACGGACATCCAGACTATGCCAGCTGACATGCTGGGTCGTATTGTCCACTGCCCTGCCAAACAGGGTACCCAGCACACCGGCAATGGCGCAGGTCATGGAAAAATAAAACACGACGCGGTATTCAGGCTCCCCCAGCAAACCCATCTGCCTGACCTGCATGTAAGCCCAGGCAGCCAGCATGCCGGAACCAAGGGCCACCAAGCCGCCTATCACCTGATCTGCATGGATGCTGGGCCGCAACAGCATTATCACGCCGACAAAGCCCATGCCTATTGCCGCCAGCGGTTGCCAGGCCAGCATGCGCCGGGTCTTGAGCCAGGCTCCGCCAAGCAGGATGCCGGCAATCCAGATCGGTGACATGTAATTGAGTGTGACAGCCATGGCCAGCGGCAGCTTGCTGATGGCATAGAACCACATCCACAGCGAAATCACACCTACCCCGCCACGCAGGAGGTGATGGTAAGGCATGCGGGTCAGCAGCGTGCCACCCTGCCAGCGTATCAGGGCGATGATCATCAGCATGCCGATGGCGCCGCGATAGGCGACGATCTCGGCCGTGGAATAATCAGCCGAAGCCAGCTTGACGCAGACACCCATGATGGAAAACAAGAAGCTGGCAACCAGCATCCATAAAGACTGCATTGTGTTCTGACTCCAAAATGGAAAGGGAGGCACAGGCCTCCCTTACATGATTACTTGCTACTTGCATTGAATACGAAAAAACGGGCTTCTCACCACAGAGGCACGGAGACACAGCGGTTCACAGAGAAAAAATGAGGCTGCAAAATCCCGGTCTGATGCCATTGTAGATGCGTCTTTCAGCTTGAAGCACACACTTTACCTGTGCACTTCAAAACGTCATTTTTTGTCGGTACCATTCATGGAAGTGTTGCATGCCGTCTTCCATGGGTGACTGGTAGGGGCCGACTTCATTGACGCCACGATCGAGCAGTATCTTGCGGCCAGCATCCATACGCTGGCCGATTTCATCATCTTCTATGCAGGTTTCCATATAGGCGGCGCGTTCTGCCTCTATGAATTCACGCTCGAACAGGACAATTTCTTCAGGGTAGTAAAACTCGACGACATTGCGGGTCTTGCCTGTTGCGGTTGGCCACAGGGTGGAAACCACCAGTACATGCGGATACCATTCGACCATGATGTTGGGATACAAGGTCAGCCAGATCGCGCCGTATTTGGGGGTTTCACCATTGCGGAACTTCAGTACCTGTTCCTGCCAGCGCTGGTAAACAGGCGAACCGGATTTTTGCAGTCCCTTGTGTACACCGACAGTCTGCACACTGTAGTCTTCGCCGAATTCCCATTTGAGGTCATCGCACGATACAAAGCTGCCAAGGCCAGGATGGAAAGGCTCGACATGATAATCTTCGAGATAGACTTCGATAAAAGTCTTCCAGTTGTAATCACACTCATGCACTTCTACATGGTCAAGCATGTAATCGCTGAAATCGAGGTCTTTGGTGACACTGAGATTGGCCATGCGCTCGATGACGTTGTAACCGTTTTGCTCGAACAGCAGGCCATTCCAGTTTTGCAGCGGCGTGCGTTGCAGGTTAAGACAAGGCGTGTCGGCAAAATGCGGTGCGCCGATCAATTCGCCCTTGAGGTCATAAGTCCAGCGATGCAACGGACAGACAATGTTATTGGTATTGCCGCGACCATTGAACATCAGTGCCTGACGATGACGGCAGACATTCGACATCAGTTCTATGCCATGGGCATTACGCACCAGCATGCGGCCTTCGTTTTCTGCCGCAAGCGTGGCAAAGTCGCCGACATTGGGCACCATCAACTCATGGCCGACATAACGCGGACCAGACTGGAAAAGTTCTTTGATTTCGCGCTGTAACAGCGTTTCATCAAAATACACATGAACAGGAAGTTGCGCGTCAGAACGCGCGAGTTTAGACAAAGAAGCCAGATCGGACATCCCCACCCCCCAAATTAATTTGCACCAACCTAAGAGAGAAAGAATCCACAAAAACCTGTTTCGACAAGACTTTCGGTCTTGAAGATAATTCAAACGATCAAACGACTTGAAGAGGAAATTTTGGACAGAACCGCAGATTATACCTGATCTGGAAAAATTTACCCTGAAATGATGGCGAAATGATATAGAAACATGAGAAGTTGTCGCAAAGTCAATTCATTTTTTCAATCCAGCCATCAAAGCCTGTTGAAAATATTACCTGAGCCTAACGCAAGAGCACAGGCAATTCAGGCGACATGCTGCTTGCCCCTCTCTTGCCCGGCTTGCAGGACATCTTGCAAACGCTGCAAGGACAATGCCGATTCTGCCACAATGCGGCGACGCAAGACGAGTAAGTTCAGTATTTTCAGCACAAAACCGGGCAAATCATAATGCAAGTGACGCTCGAACAAGGTGCCCGTCGGGGTGGCTGACACATGGTAGATGACCGTCAGGTTCGCGCCATTATCCACGGTTGCCTGTCCGGTCCAGCTGCGCTGCTCTGTGTATTCAGTCACGGTCCAGACCAGGTGCCCGGTACGGCCACCGGCACGCACATCTTCTTCAAAGCGCGCTCCCTTCTTCGCGATGCCAGCATTCTTGGTATACAGCTTCAAGGAAGAAGGATGCCAGTCCGGCCAGTGTGTGGGTGTGCAGGCATAGTCAAATACCTGCTGTACGGGGCGCTGTATTTCTATCGCGTTATAGATATGTGTGCTCATGTGCTTCTTTCAGTTCTGTATCAGCTTCTGTCCAGGGCAGCGCGGGTATAAGCCTCTACATTGTCGAGCAGTTTTTCAGTTGCACTGACGGCTGCTTCGGCATCACCACTGGCGATCGCCTCCGCCAGGTCGGCATGGGTCATGGCGGTGACATGGAGAATGTCTTCAAACTGCGACTGTATCTTCCAGAAGCGGCGCGACAAGGCGTGCATGCGCTGTAATGCAGACACCACGAATTCATTGGCAGCCACCTCAAACACCAATTGATTGAAGGCGCTGTCTGTCTCACTGAGTGCCAGTTCATCCCTGCTGTGTGCCGCCTGGCGAAACTGCTCTGCCAGCGTTTGAAAGCGGACGCGTTCATCCTTGCCGGCCTTGCGGGTGGCGCTGCGTATCAGGCTGCTTTCCATGGCTCGCCGTGCTTCTATCAGGCGCATCTGGCATTGCAGGTCGACTTCGCTGACGATCATGCCACGCCGGGGCAGGATCTTGATCAGCCACTCCTGTGCCAGCCTCTGTAAAGCTTCGCGCACCGGCGTGCGGCCAAGGTCGAGATAGTCGCATAACTCACTTTCGGTAATCGCCTGACCGGGAGCAAGGTCCAGCGAAACGATGCGCAATTCCAGCAGGCGATAGGCACGCGCTGCCTGGGATTCATTCTTGATGAGGGGGAAGAGCTTGTGGAATTCTGTTTTATCCATGGTCTGCAATATCTTGCGTCAGGTCATTTTTTTCAGGTGCAGGTGCATGGGCATGGCGGACGGCAGGTCACGCTCATTCATACCCGGTCACACTCGCTCCGTCACAGGCAGGCACTCTGCCTGCAGCGGTGCCTGTACATGCGGCACCGGCGGCTCCATGCCCAGTTGCTGATAGCGCATGGCCACTTCCGGCTTCAGATGTTGCGAGCCATAGCCATTGAATATCGTACCCCACAGGCCGCGCTGCAAATCGGATGTACCCAGCAGCCAGTCAGCAAAGGGAAAGGTCAGGTTCATATTGTATTCGGTCATCAGTGCCTGGGTGTGATGTACGAGGTGGTTGCGGCGCATGGTGTTGACCAGGGGCAGATTCCTGACCAGGCTGTTTTCATCGACATGGCAGAGAAAATGCATGGCCTCGTACAAGAGATAAAAACCGATCGCCGTAGCAAATACGATATAGCCAAGGTTGTGCCCCGCCAGCAAACCACAGACCAGGCCAAGCAACACACTTTGCAGTGCGACGAGGACGAAAGCATAGGCCGGGAAAAATACGATGCGGTATTCACGCGTACTGGCCACCCTCATTTCTTCATGTGTGAAGTAGTGATGATGCTCTTTGGTGTGGCGATACCAGATCAATTGCGACAGGCGATTCTTGCCACGTTTGTGCAAGCGGTTTTTATGGATGTGCCATTCATTGACATTGGCAAACAGCAAGGTGAAAGGCAAACCCAGCCAGGCCCAGCCGGCAGACTGCACCTGTGCCATGGCGAACACGATGAGACTGACACCTGTCACAAAGACGAACAAACCATGCAGGACACCATTGTAGTAAGGACTGATGGCAGACTGGTATTGAAGGCGGAACAATCGCTGCTTGTCATCCATTTTTCGCTCCTGAAAAACCGAATCAATGTAGAACAACTGATATATCACATGTCCATCATACGCCTTTTCAGGGAATTGCAAAGCATCTGCATGCATTTTCCCCTTGATGCGGGCTGCAATTGCCAGCCGACGTCCGACGCCGCCCAGCACTGAGCAAACAGATTGGCAACCGGGGAATATCTTGACGTGACAACCCGGCAGCACAGCACGCCCAGGAAGATGGAGTGAGGAAGGCTGACAACACCGCACTGCGGAAAATGTCTGGCGACAATTCTGGAACAAGTACGTCGCTTGTTGTGGAGAGCCGACAATTAGCCACTGTCAGAAATGCAAGACTGTATTTTAGTGAATTTCATCTAAAACCAGATATTTGCCAGCTTCCATCATGCATTTACGCAGTGCATATAAATGTTTTAACTATTTGCACTAACACTTCTGACGTTAGAAATTACCAACACCATCTGTTTTCCCTGCTTTTTATGTTGCATAGCAACTTGCCAATCCTGGCTTGCAAACCTAGCCTGAACCCTGCCATATAAATCAATCGACTCAAAGAAGTCAGACAACACATAGGCACCGCTGCGTTTCATTTAACGAACACAATGGAAGAGACAAAATGAAAAAACACTTAGCAAGAAAAGCAGTCATGTTTGTAATGGCCCTGATGATGTTACCTGCATCGTCCTGGGCAGCAGGCTATACGGAGACAAAATATCCCATCGTGCTGGTGCACGGCCTGTTCGGGTTCGACAATATCGGCCCGGTTGATTACTGGTATGGAATTCCTTCTGCCTTGCGCAGCGATGGCGCCAAGGTTTATGTCACACAAGTGGCTGCCGCCAACAGCACAGAAGTCCGCGGCGAACAGTTGCTGACTCAGGTCAAGCAGATCCTGGCCGTCACCGGCGCATCCAAAGTCAACCTGATAGGACACAGCCATGGTGGCCCCACCATCCGTTATGTCGCCTCTGTCAGACCTGACCTGATCGCATCGGCAACTTCGGTCGGTGGTGTCAATCGTGGTTCCAAGGTAGCTGATGTGCTGCTTGGCGTAGCACCCGCTGGTTCCATCTCCAACACCGTACTGGTTTCGATCAGCAACGGTCTGGCGCAGATCATCAGCTTTTTATCGGGCAAACCAACCATGTCGCAAGATGCGCTGGCCGCAGCCAATTCATTGAGCACCGCTGGTTCACTGAAGTTCAACGCCAAATACCCTGAAGGTGTGCCCACCACGGCATGCGGTGAAGGCGCCTACACGGCGCGCGGTGTGGCGTATTTCTCCTGGAGTGGCGCCAAGCCTTACACTAATGTGCTGGATGTGATTGACCCTGCACTGGCGCTAACTTCACTGGCATTTGGCGGTGAAAAAAATGACGGCCTGGTCGCCAGTTGCTCGACCCATCTGGGCAAGGTGATACGTGACGATTATGCGATGAACCACCTCGATGAAGTCAATCAGACCATAGGCCTGGTCAATATCTTTGAAACCAGTCCGGTAACGCTGTATCGCCAGCATGCAAATCGTCTCAAGAATCAAGGGCTGTAAGCATCTTTTGGTGCCAAGAGTTTATGACATCGTGTAAGCAGGTGTAATAAACCTTGGTCTTAATGCAACAGTCGTAATACGTTTCAAATCTGGATAAGGAGCGGGAGTCTATGAGAACAGCCAATCTGGCATTTGCTGGCGCGACAGCTGTAGCTGTCGCGGTTTTTTTTGTGTTTACCTCCCTGAAATCAGCGCCTGCTGATGAGCCGATCAAATTGCGCAAGGCTGACCCCAGCTTTGATTTTGTGCGCTCTTTCCAGGGCACCACCCATGACGGCAATCTCACGCAAAATGACAGTGGTGACTTGCAGGTCAACGCCGAACTGCGCCTTTTATTTGATTATTACCTGAGCGCCACCGGTGAAAAAAAACTCCCCGAAATACGTGCTGAAATCGAGCGTGTACTTGACCAGAAACTGACGGGCCGGGCAGCCCTGCAGGCAAAGGATTTGCTGTCCCGCTATCTGCAATACAAGCAGGCGCTGGTCGGTGTAGAAAGCAATGCACAGAATATCAGCATGGGCAAGACCGGCATGGCCGCGGCAGCAAGACAGCGCTGGTCGGCAATGCAGCAAACCCGTCAACGCTATTTCAGCGAAAAAGAAAACCAGGCCATGTTCGGCTTTGACGATGCCTATGACATTGACTCACTGAATCGCATGGAGATTGCAGAAAACAGCAACCTCAATCCCGAGCAGAAGCAGGCGCAATTGAAAGCGTTGGACGACGCCATGCCCGCTGCACTGAAAGAAGAAAAAAACGCGCCTTATCAGGTGATACGCCTGGAAGAGCAAGCCAAAAACCTGCGCGCCCAGGGCGCCAGCGAAGAAGAAATCTTCCGCCTGCGCGCCAGCGCAACCTCACCGGAAGCTGCGGCACGGCTAGCTCAGGTCGACCAGGAAGAAGCCGCCTGGAAGGGACGCATAGAGCAATACCTGGCACAGAAAAGCCGTCTCAGCACAGAAATGACTTTTCATAGCGAGACAGAAAAACAGGCCGCACTGACGCAGGTGCGCAACCAGTTTTTCAATGCCGATGAACAGCGACGCCTGCCGGCATATGAGTAAGCTCAACATGTTTTGAGAGCAGAGAAAAACAGGCAGCGCCACTGTCAGGGCGAAGCTTGCAAAGAATTGAAGGGAGTATTTTTTGTAGGAGCGGCTTTAACCGCGAACAAAGCTACACACAAAGCTGGTCATTGTGCGCAGCTAAAGCCGCTCCTGCCTGAAGTAACCACATCCCCAATTCCCATTGGCAGAATTTGTGCAACATGATTCACCCAATGCGAAACCAGGTAAAAATCAGGGCAGGGCTTGTGGTATAAAAAGCGCGAGCAAGGGAAATCAGACCAGGCTGACTTCCTCTTCTTCCTCTTCTTGTTCGTCAGGTGTATTTTCCAGCACTTCCATCAGGGCGCGGTCAACGACCTTGTCGAGTACCAGTATCTTCGCACGTTTTTCGCGGAAGGTTTGCTCAAGTTCTTCGGCCGTGACCTGGAAGGTTTTTTCCTTGTCGCCGGTGGTGAAGATATACAGGCTGCGCATGGGGCTGACCCAGGCCAGTTTGACCTTGTTGGTGCCACCTGTTTTTTTGGTGAATTCCAGCCAGACACCGCGTTCCAGTTGAGTGACGGTATCGACATGTTCGTCCGGCACCGGTTCAGGTTCTGCCTCGGCCTTGCTTTCTGCTTCTGCACGTTTGGCCAGCCTGCGTTCTGCTGCCTGTTGCGCCACTTCGACAGCGATTTCAATCTGGCGTTCTGGCGACAGGTCAAGCGGCGCACGCACTATCGACGCATGGCATTCTGCCAGTTCGGCAAAGAATTGCACGCGATCAGCATCTTCCCACTTGATCAGGCTCAGCCATTTGTTCAGGCGGGCCAGAATGGCGGGCAGTCGGTTCAACAGTTCTTGTCTTTGTTGCAGGGTGATCTTGGGCTTGACGCTCCAGATCAGGTCATCCATGGTCTTGATGGCGTCTTCGACGGCATACGGTTTTTCTTCCTTGACGCTGTAGGCCAGGGTCAGCACCTTGGTCCAGCGGTTTTCGAGGAAGGTTTCGACAAAGGCGACGACTTCACCTGTGCCGACACGCAGATTCACTTCGTGGGTAGCGGCAATACCAGCCTGTTTGACTTTTTCTTTTTTCAGTGCCGTCTTGATAGGCACCTGCAGGGCTTCTGCAGCTTCTTTTTCTTCTTTCTGTATGAAAGATTCCAGGTCGTTGACGACTTCATCAAAGAGCGCGATTTCCTGATCAAACTCTTGCTGCACACGATGTACATTGCGCTGCATGGTCTGGAACAGCGGGTCCTGCTGACCTTTTTTCTGGTCCCAGGCCAGGCTGTAACGTGACAGCAGCTCTACCAGACGGCGGGCCGGATGGTTTTCCTGGAAAAAGAATTCCTTGTCCATCAGGGCGGCCTTGAGTACCGGTATCTGCAGGACGGAAATCAGTTCCTTGATCTGGGTCGGTATGGCCTGGTTGCGGAAAACGCTGTCAAAAACCTGCGACAGCAAATCCAGGGTATTTTTTTCTACACCGGTATTGGCCAGTTCCGGCATATGTTCACGCATTTGTGACAGGCGCAATACATCTTGCGCCCCAGCCATCATTTGCTGCAGCTTGACGCTCTTTTGCAGGTCTGCGAGCTTCTGGAACAATTCTGCACGGGCGACAGTCTGTGGCTCACCCGCCTGCGCAAAACCAGAGTAAGGCGTACTGCCAGACGGCCCTCCCTGGCCCATGCCACCATCTGCATGCCCGCCTTGACCACCAGCCTGACCACCAAAGCCGCCACCCAGGCCACCTGCCTGCCCTCCACTGCCCTGGGCAAACTGCCCGGAGGCATCATTGGCAGCACCGGCCTGACCATTACCGGACAGGAGGTTTCGAAGTTTTTGTGACACATCACCTGGAGCTGCATCCTTTCGCCTTTCCGAATTGCGGCTGCGGCGGATGCGGAAGGATTCATGCAGGTCAGGCAAAATGCCCTTGGCTATCAGGGCCTCATTGAGCGCATTAAGGATGGGCTCAAGATCAAACAGTATGTCTGCACGCAATAAAGGCAGCACCAGTTCGTGGGTATTGACCTCTGGGTCAAACTCACACCATGCCGAATAGATCGTGTGCAGGAAAATCTCTGGACGGAAAGGGTTTTGAGCAATGCTCAGTGCTTCATGATCCATCAGATGCGCAAAGCGCATATTGAGGGCGGCATATTGCTCGGCGCTATCGAGTTCCAGTGTGCGCCCGGCGCGACTGAGCGCCAGCTTCTGGTCCATCTCTTCATAAGTGACCAGGGTCAGGGCTACATCAGCTGGCGAGGCCACGGCCTTGACGCCTTGCAGGAGCGCTTCCACTTCTTTACGGAAGGTCGCTTCAAAACCTGCAGTGGTAAGGTAATAGAATGCATAGGCATTCTTTTTCAGTAACTGGCCGGCATTGAAGCTCAGGTTGGCTTCACGGGCATCCATGCTTTGCTCGGACAAAGCCAGGAAAGCATTCGACAGGCGGGCAGAAAAAGCATCAATTTGCGACGCCACCAGATGGTTGGCCAACGGAACCAAACCACGCAAAACGCCATCACGGGACTGCAAGGCAGTTCCGCTGGTTTGAGGTTTATTGGTCAACGTTGACATGGCTGCAATAAAATCTATTTAAATTTTACCAAGGCTACGAATAATTACAATTATTACCAGGCAATACCTGAAAAAGAATGGAAATATAATGATTGCCAGGAATAGATATAGGTATAAAACAATATAAGTAAAAAAGCAAGACACGGAATCAATATATTTATTGCAATTCCCTATCTGATAACTCCAGTTTCGGACTTGACGATGACTTGGTAATGACAAACTGCTTATGTGCTGCTTACCTGCTCAATATCTGCCCAATAATTAATCACATCTTCAGGCACACTATATACGGTTAATTTCCACATGGAAATGATTGAAACGCAATTCCGGGAACTTTTTTAAGTATATCTTGTTGCCTGTAGTTAAAACGAAAAGCACTTCGAGCGTCTCCCCTAATTTGAATTAGCAGGAAAACACCAAACACTAAATTTCTCGGGATTGCTCTAAAATAGCAGGTCGAACACTGTTTACCTTGATTTTCACGCCGATTTTTACGTTTGGTTTCACTTTTTTTTGTTAACGGCGCGAAACAAACATTTCTTTATGACAAAAAAACAAGCAACTGCAAATCTGGTTACGCCCGCCCATCTTGAAGGTTTGTCTTTTGAAGCAGCGATGGCCGAGTTAAACAAACTCGTCGCCAGCATGGAGGCCGGAGAACTGGCATTGGAGGCATCAGTAAGCGCTTACCAACGTGGCTCTGATCTGGTCAAATACTGTGCATCCCAGCTGGAAAAAGTAGAACAACAAGTCAAGATACTGGAAGCCGGCATGCTCAAGCCTTTTGCCGATTCCGGAGCTGCTGGTGGCAGTACTGATACAGAGGATGCAGTATGAATGAGAAATTTAGTAACTGGATGCGACAAATCCAGGCAGCCTGTGAAACCAGCCTGGCGCAATTTTTACCTGATGAAAATACCGTCCCGAACAAGCTGCATGCAGCCATGCGCTATGCCACTCTGGATGGCGGTAAAAGAGTACGTCCTTTATTAGTCCATGCAGCAGGGCAATTGTTTGATGCACCGGCCGACATGCTCAGCCGCGCCGCTGCGGCGGTTGAAATGATCCATGCCTACTCCCTGGTGCATGACGACATGCCTTGCATGGATGACGATGCCTTGCGTCGCGGCAAGCCTACTGTCCATGTAAAATATGACGAAGCAACCGCCCTGCTGGTTGGCGATGCCTTGCAGGCACAGGCTTTTCTGGTCCTGGCTGAAGGCGCAGGCGATGCAGCCAGCAAACTGGCCATGCTGCAATTGCTGGCCAGGGCGGCCGGCTCGGTCGGCATGTGCGGCGGCCAGGCCATAGACCTTGACAGTGTCGGCGTGGCCCTGAATCGCGAGCAACTGGAACAGATGCACAGGCTGAAAACCGGCGCCCTGCTGCGCGCGTCCGTCCTGCTGGGCGCCATGTGTGGAAAAACCCTGACGGCAGCAGACCAGATTGCCCTGGACCGCTATGCGGCTGCCATCGGCCTGGCTTTCCAGGTGGTGGATGATGTTCTTGACGCCACCGCTGACTCGGCCACCCTGGGCAAAACCGCCGGCAAGGATGCGGCAGACAACAAGCCAACCTTTGTCAGCCTGATGGGGCTCGATGCTTCACGCGCACTGGCGGCGCAACTGTGCCATGATGCGCATGCTGCCCTGCAGGATTATGGTGACAAGGCAAGCTTGCTGCATGATCTGGCAGACCTGATTGTGCAACGCCAGGCCTGATTATTTAATTTGGTTTTGCTTGCAGGGTACGCCCTGCAAAGTAAGGCAACAAGAAGTTTGACAGGGAATCCTGAAAGGGCAGTGCCCAAGGCAGGATTACCGTGCAGGTATGCGATAGCAGCTCAGGCTGTCAGCCAGACCAGATGTAGCTGAGTAGCTGACAATCAGAGGCGTTTAGCCAGGTAATGAAAACAACAATGACAACTTTATTAAACACCATTAATTCCCCCGCTGACCTGCGCAGCATGACGCGCAGCCAACTCAAGCCACTGGCGGACGAATTGCGCCAGTACGTGCTTGACTCTGTCTCCAAGACTGGTGGCCATCTGTCGTCGAACCTGGGTACGGTGGAATTAACCATTGCCTTGCACTATGTGTTCAACACCCCTGAAGACCGTCTGGTCTGGGATGTCGGCCACCAGACTTATCCGCACAAGATATTGACGGGTCGCCGTGACCAGATGCACAGCCTGCGCCAGTTGCATGGCATATCAGGCTTCCCGCGCCGTTGTGAAAGCGAATACGACACCTTTGGCACGGCCCATTCGTCGACCTCCATCTCTGCCGCGCTGGGCATGGCACTGGCCGCCCACACCAAGGGTGAAGACCGTCATGCCGTCGCCATCATCGGTGACGGTTCGATGACGGCAGGCATGGCCTTTGAAGCGATGAACAATGCCGGTGTCCATGAAGACATCAACCTGCTGGTGATCCTCAATGACAATGACATGTCGATCTCGCCACCGGTAGGCGCACTGAACCGTTATCTGGCGCGCCTGATGTCGGGCAAGTTTTATGCGGCTGCCCGTAACGTCGGCAAATCAGTCCTGCCGTCACCAGTGCTGGAACTGGCCAAGCGCTTTGAAGAACATGCCAAGGGCATGATCGTCCCAGCCACCATGTTTGAAGAATTCGGCTTCAATTACATTGGCCCTATCGATGGCCACGATCTTGAATCCCTGGTGCCTACGCTGCAAAACATCAAGAACCTGAAGGGCCCGCAATTTTTGCATGTGGTCACCAAAAAAGGCCAGGGTTATAAACTGGCAGAAGCTGATCCCATCCTGTATCACGGCCCCGGCAAGTTCAATCCGGCAGAAGGCATCAAGCCGGCTGCTGCACCGGCCAAGCAAAGTTATACCCAGGTATTTGGCAACTGGCTGTGCGACATGGCTGCCGCTGATGAAAAACTGGTCGGCATCACACCAGCCATGCGTGAAGGTTCCGGCATGGTGGAATTTGAAAAACAATTCCCCAAGCGTTACTACGATGTCGGCATTGCCGAGCAGCATTCGGTCACCTTTGCCGCCGGTCTGGCCTGCGAAGGCTTGAAGCCAGTGGTCGCCATCTATTCCACCTTCTTGCAACGCGCCTATGACCAGCTGATCCATGACGTCGCCCTGCAAAACCTGGACGTGACTTTTGCACTGGACCGCGCAGGGTTGGTCGGCGCTGACGGCGCTACTCATGCCGGCAATTACGACCTCGCTTACCTGCGCTGCATCCCCAATATGGTGGTCATGGCGGCATCCGATGAAAACGAATGCCGCCAGATGCTGAGCACCGCCTATCACTACCCTGGCCCTGCTGCCGTACGCTATCCGCGCGGTGCCGGCATAGGTGTGCCCACAGAAAAGAATCTTGACACCCTCACGCTGGGCAAGGGCGAAATCAAACGCCAGGGCAAGCGCATTGCCATCATGGCTTTTGGTTCCCTGGTCCACCCTGCCTTGCAGGCTGCAGAAAAACTCGACGCTACCCTGGCTAACATGCGCTTTATCAAGCCGCTCGATATTGACCTGGTCAAGTCACTGGCTGCCAGCCATGATGTACTGGTCACCGTCGAAGAAGGCTGCACCATGGGCGGTGCCGGTTCTGCCGTCGCCGAAGCCCTGGCCGAAGCTGGCATCAGCAAACCTTTGCTGATACTGGGCCTTCCAGACAAGTTCGTTGACCATGGCGACCCGGCTTTGCTGCTGGCGCAATGCGGGCTGGATGCGACGGGTATAGAAAAATCGGTGATGGCGCGATTTGGTGAGTAAAACCTGGCTCTTCAAAGCATGCAAAGCGCCAAGATACAAGTCATTGCATAAGCCTCAGGTATTGTCGCCCTGTTTGCTGAAGTCACATTACTGGCCGCCTTTCTGTCAACCGGAGACTATATTGCCATTGCGATAGTTTGTAATTTAGCAGCAATGGCATTCGCCTGCCTGGCATGGACTGAAATACTCTGGTCGGCAGGAAAGAACAAATCTTACGGGCCAGAGACTCCAGGCGAGTGGGTAGGTCTATTTGTGTGCGCTTTCTTGATCAGCCTCATTTTTTTGTCAATTGATTGCGGCCACGTACCTGTTCTCAAACCAGAATTCATTTGTAAAGGTCATCCCGGATTTAGTGTTATTTTCACAGTAGCCGCAATCGGCATGACCATCATTGCCTTACCCAGTGCGCTACGTGCTTGGATACTACAGCATTACACACGAATGTAGCGCGCAGCAACCGTCAATGCAAGCTGATCTTAATACAGTACCAAAGCAAGCATGCGGCGAAGCGGAAATTGCTTTATCGAAAAACTTAATGTAGTGTGGCTGACATTACAACAACCGGTCGAATTATCATGCTCAAATGGCTGAAAAGAAAATTTGCCAGTCACAAAGATGCATCCAACTTTGCAAAACAGAATACTGAAGCGAGGCCCTCCCCCATACTCTTTGACGAAGCCGTAAAATTATGCCAACTGGCTTCCCTGCAAATGGAACAAGGCAAGTTTCATGATGCAGGCAAAAACTTGCAAGGGGCCATTGCTATCGCCCCCGACTACGCGGACGCTCACGGTACCATGGGTCTACTGCTGATGAGCCTGGGTCACTTTCCAGCCGCTGAAAACAGCCTGCGACAAGTCTTGCGGATACGGCCTGATGATGCCATCGCCTATGACAATCTGGGCTTGAT
This sequence comes from Undibacterium paludis, assembly GCF_022568815.1. GTDB lineage: Bacteria > Pseudomonadota > Gammaproteobacteria > Burkholderiales > Burkholderiaceae_D > Undibacterium. Next base: position 291,998 of record NZ_JAKZHX010000005.1, read on the forward strand.
CTCATATCTGCAGGGCCGCTTCAAAGACGCCATCGTCAGCTTGAAACGCGCTGTCGAGATTGCTCCTGATTTATTGAATGCGCATAACAATCTGGCCAGTTCCTACAAAAGAGACGGGCAGTTGCAAGAAGCTGAAAACAGTTACCGTCATGCGCTCAGACTGGACAGTAACAATCCCATGCCACACAATAATCTGGCCTTGGTGTTTTCCGATCAGGGGCGTATTGCCGATGCCGTCAATGCTTATCAAAAAGCACTGGAGCTCAATCCTGATTTTGCAGAGGCCCATAGCAATCTTTTGTTTGCACTCAACTACCACCCCGATCTGAGTAGTAAAGAAATTTATGCTGCCTACCAGGCCTATGATCAACGTTTTGCGGTAGCACTGAAAAGCACCTGGCGCAGCTTCGAGAATGAGCGCTCCCCTGGCAGCAAGCTCAGGATAGGGTATGTGTCGCCCGATTTTAGCAATCATTCGGTCAAATATTTTCTCGAGCCCTTGATGGCTCGACACGACAAAAGCCAGTTTGAAGTCTATGCTTACGCCCAATTAAATTGGGAAGACGAAGTGACAGCGCGGTACAGAAAATATGCTGACCACTGGATACCAACCATACTTATGTCTGATCATGAACTGGCAGAACGCATCCGTGCTGATCGCATTGATATCCTGATCGATGTGGCCGGCCATACCGGACATAACCGCCTGCAGGTATTTGCCAGAAAACCCGCACCGGTCTCCATGTCCTGGCTAGGTTTTGGCTATACCACCGGGATATCCGCAATCGACTATCTTTTAATGGATGACATCAGCGTGCCGACAGGCAGCGAAGACCTGTTTACAGAACAGCCCTGGCGTCTGGCTGGGCCTCTCTATGTCTATCGCCCGCCAGAAGATACTGGACCGGTTAGCGACTTGCCGGCACTACAAAACGGCTACGTAACATTTGCCACCTTTAGTCGTGCGATACGACTCAATGACCAGCTTATCAAGGTATGGGCCAACATTCTGAAACAAATGGATGGTGCAAAGCTGGTCATCAATAGTGGCAACTTCCGAGAACCCTTCATGCAGGAACGCTACCTGGAAAAATTTGCCGCCCACGGCATAGATGGTAGTCGTCTGGAAATAGCTTGCCATAGCCCACCGTGGGACAGCTTGCGCAAGGTCGATATCGTGCTCGATTGTTTTCCCCATAATTCAGGGACTACCTTGTTTGAATCCCTGTATATGGGCATACCCTATATCACCCTGGCAGGCCGACCCAGCATGGGCTTGCTAGGCAGTTCCATACTGAGTGGCCTTGGTCATTCGGAATGGATAGCGAAAACCGAGGAAGAATACATCGAAAAAACCCTGGCCATGGCCAGGGATCTGCCACAACTAAGCAAGCTGCGCATGAACTTACGTCAAGAAATGCAAGCCAGCCCGCTCATGGACGAAGCTGGTTTCGCCCGCAAGATGGAAACAGCGTACCGTAGCATGTGGCAAGACTGGTGTGAAAAAAATCCTCATTAAGACCATGTGTTGACCGCTCTTGACGGCAAAGCGTTTCCCCTTTGACAGCCCCCTATCGGGGGGCTGTCAAAGGGGAAACAGGAGCTTCAGGCGGCATGCTGTTTGCCGGTGCGCTGCGCTGTTTCGACTACCTGGCCTTGTTTTTCCGGTCAACACCATCAACGCTGACATGCATGCCAGTACGCCTGCCTACACAGCCTCACCCACAGCACAGCAACCATACATCGCCCAGGACTGCCGCTGATCGCCCGGGATTTGAGCCTGAGGCACGACATCAATATAATCATGGTATCCGGCTTGATACTCATGCCCTCCTGACTTATCCGTCGCTGGATCCCAGGGTATGAGAATAAAACTGTACAGTTTCCGTATGACGTCTTGTATTACATCTCCACATGTTATTTATTATGAAGGAAACCACCATGTGCACCCACCACAATCGATTATGGTCGGCAATCATTTTAATCAGCAGCCTGCTTTGCGGATTTGCGCAGGCGGCAGATGCCGGCGGTCAGATATTTACGACTGAGGACAAACACGTCAGATTCTGGGCAGCAGGCGCACCGGAAAAAACCGAAGAAACCATGTCTGAGCGCAAAGGCGCCCCCTACAAGCGCACCACCTACACGATGGAAACCGAGGGCACGACACTCATGCTGGGGATACTGGCCTTTCGCCACGATGACCCATCCGCATCAGGCTATGAAACCCGCTACCTGAACACCATGCTGGACAACCTGCTCAAGGGATTCCACACAAAATTGTTACTGGATTCTGATACCGGCTGGAAAGACATCGACATGCCGGCAGGCAATCTGAAAGGCAAGCAGTTAAAAGGCAGGCTGGATGGCCAGGACTTCACCCTCAGAGCCTATGTAGCACCGCATACCATCTACATGCTACAGACTGGACATGCACCACTGAACAACAAAGCGGCCGAAGTCGCGGAACGTTTTTTGCAGTCACTGGAACTCATTCCATAAACGAAGATAAGGTTAAAAATTTGACCTGGCGATACTGAGCCGCCAGTAGCACAGGTCCAGTCAAGAACCTGCGCTGACAAACCATCGCCATCATTTAAACGGGATCAGCATCACCTGCAGCACCTTGTCACTCTCGGGGTAGGCTTGCGGTTCATGTACTCCCAGGGCCTCGGGCACTGTATCCGGGCGGTAGTCGAAGCTGCCGAACAACTGATCCCAGATGGTGATGACAGCACCATAATTTTTTCCTTCATTCAACGCCGCACCGTGATGGTAGCGATGCAATTCAGTACCCATGAAAATATAATTCAGGTATCCCGCCCTGACATCCACATTGAAATGAGATACCAGCCCCTGAAGGCCAGTCAAGGTTGCGGCTGCAAAAATGGCTTCTGTTGAAAAGCCCAGAAAGACCGGTGGCAACAACAGTATCGCCCTGACATAGGCACCATTGATGGGGTGACCGACGACATGCATGAAGACATATACCTGCCGGGGCAGATGGTGTGCAACATGGGTCTTCCAGAGCCACTGTCCAAATCGGCCTTGCCCTTCATGGCTATAGCGATGCACCCAGTACCATAAAAAATCAGAGATGAGGATGGCAGCACAGGCCTCTCCCCACCAGGGCAGCCAGTGCGTGCTGCCTGCACCTGTGCCCAGCCACTGTGTCAGCGCGGTGAGGCAGAAATTCGTCCCCGCCAATGCAACACCATTGACCAGCATCATTGGCACGTCCCTGTGCAAAAAGCTGCGCCAGGTCATGGACCAGTCGCGTCTGGCTGGCATATACCATTCCAGAAAAAGCATGCTGCCGATGAGAACAAGCAGATAGACCGCGTAAGCCTGTTTGGGATTGCCCAGTAATTTCTGTGTGCTGAGGTAGATGAATGTCAGCGTCAATACCAGGCTGACAGGATAAAAGCCAAATCTGATGAAACGAATAAAGTGCGTGCGGACAAAACCATCTTCTGGCGAAGATGTGTACGTCTTGGCAGGTAAGGTTTGCATGATATATTCACTCAACATTAATTTGCAGGGTCTGCACACTGCTGCCGTGCGAGAAACGCAATTTTTCAAAATTGGGCATGCCAGAAGTCAGGCTGACTCGGAAGCCATTGGAAAACCCCAGCGCCTCTGATGGCAAACCATAGAAATGATGGTCAACAGTACCGTTATCGTTGGCGTCATGGAATACCACAACGGCGTACTCCCCCGCAGGCAGGGCCGGGAACAAAAAACTGCTTCGCCCTTCATGTATGGTGGCGCTGACTTCCTGCTGGCCTTTTTTTGTCAGCTCACTACCTGGCAAATAGAGCCTTGCAATGGCATGGCCCTGGCTGTTTTTAAACCCGCTTGCCAGCACATGCAGGTCGCCATGTTGCTGTTGCGCGATTGCCATGTGACTCGATGTGAGCAGAACTAGCGCCACGATCCAGAGAAAGTGGGGGTAAAAATGGGAATCGGCGAAACGCAGGGATTTGTACTGATATGGATGAACTAAGTTTGTCATCATGGCCTTGTTTGAAAATGAACAGGCGTCCATAATCGCAAGCAAATGCAGGCGCCAGAAGAACCTGATACCTGATTACGACCATTTACAGACATTTTCCTCATTCTTGTCCAGGAAAGCCCCTACCATGTCCGCAGAAACAGCGCCTGACCGGCGCATTATCAAAACCAGACTGGCACTGCGCGAAGCCATGCTGAACCTGCTGGCCGAACATGGCTGGGACGACATCAGCATCCAGCAGATTTGCGATCAGGCCAACGTCGGCCGCTCAACTTTTTACCTGCACTATGACAGCAAGGATGACCTGCTGTCAGAGAGCCTGAATGATTTGCGCGATGCCCTGACGACAGGGACGGGTGCAGTGCAGCCGCCAGCATTTGCGTTTTTGCCAGGCTTGCTGGCACACATGGAAGAAAACCGCCGGGTGTTCAGGAATGTCATCGGACGCCGCAGCGGCTATGGTGTTGAGCGCAGGTTCAGGGAAATGGTCTGTCAGTTACTGGAACAGGATCTGGCAAAGCAGAATGTCGCAGCAGATCAGCGACCAATGCAGGCGCGTTTCCTGGCCGCTGGCATCGTAGACCTGATGAGCTGGTGGGTCGATGCAGCAGATGCGCCAGCCATCAGCACGCTCGAACACTTCATGCTCACCAGCAGCAAAAACATCACTTTTCACAATGAATAAAGACCCCTGCTCAGATGGGAACAGGGAACAGTTTTTTCAGAAATACCAAAATGAAGAACATGCATCAAGGTGTCCTTTACGCGCTGATGGCGGCGGTGCTGTTTGGCGCCAGCACGCCGCTTGCCAAAACACTGCTCAACCAGGCTGCACCGCTTACCCTGGCTGGCATGCTGTATTTGGGCAGCGGCCTGGGTCTGTCCGCCTGGTATGTCTTGCGAGCAACCCTTGCACGCAAGGACCAAGGGGAAACAGCCCGATTGAAATCAGAAGACCTGCCATGGCTCAGCGGTGCAGTGCTGGCAGGCGGCATTGCCGGCCCCGTCCTGTTGATGCTGGGGCTGACCCTGACACCGGCTTCGTCCGCCTCACTGCTGCTCAATATGGAAGGCGTGCTGACCGCCATGCTGGCATGGTTTGTTTTCAAGGAAAATTTTGATAAACGTATCTTTATTGGCATGCTGCTGATCGTCGCTGCCGGGCTATTATTGTCCTGGGAACAGGTTCCTGTCCTCGGCGTGCCATGGGGCGCTGTGGCGATTATCGGCGCCTGCCTGTGCTGGGCGATAGACAATAACCTGACCCGCAAAGTATCTGCCAGTGACGCCGTACAGATAGCGGCCATCAAGGGACTGGTTGCAGGCGCGGTCAACCTGCTGATCGCACTGATGCTGGGATATTCCTTACCTGATGCCAGCACAATACTGGCTGCCGGCCTTACCGGTTTCTGTGGCTATGGCCTGAGCCTGGTGATGTTTGTACTTGCACTCAGGCACCTGGGCACAGCGCGTACCGGCGCTTATTTTTCAGCCGCGCCTTTTGTCGGCGCAATCATCTCCCTGCTGATGCTGGGGGACAAACCTGGTATCTCATTCTGGATAGCGGTAGCGTTGATGGGCGCGGGTATCTGGCTGCACCTGACTGAAAGTCATGACCATACTCACGAGCATGAGGAACTGGAACATATGCACGAACACCGTCATGATGACCACCACCGGCACGAACATGACTTTGTTTGGGATGGTAAGGAACCACATATCCATCCACACCGGCATGATGCAATGACACATGCCCACCCGCATTTCCCAGACATTCACCATCGGCATTCACATTAAGAACACGGACATGACGGTACAGGTGGATGACTGTTCTACGTTGTACTGACCGCACAGTGGCCTCACACAGGCCAGCACATACAAATCAGCACATCATTTTGCCGATTTACTCCGCAGCCATGATCTTGCGCAGCGCCTGCTCAAACACCTCGGGCGGCTGGCCGCCAGAAATCAAATGACGCTCGTTGATGATGATCGCCGGTACCGAATTGATACCCTGCTGCTGATAAAAACGCTCGGCCTCACGCACATCAGCAGCATAGTCGTCAGACGCCAGTATGCGCGCCGCCTCTGCCGTATCGAGCCCCACTTCAGCCACTGCCTGCAGCAGCTCTTCATGCGAAGACGGGTTGCCGCCCTTGCTGAAGTAAAGTTCAAACAGCGCCACCTTCAGGGCATGCTGACGCCCCTGCAACTCAGCCCAATGCAACAGACGATGCGCATCGAAGGTGTTGTAGATGCGGCTGCGTGTCGCCATGTTGAACGCAAAACCCAACTCAGCACCACGCGCCCGTATCATCTCGCGATTCTTCGCCGTCTGCTCTGCCGTCGCCCCATATTTTTGCGCCAGATGTTCGCCTATGTCCTGCCCTTCCGCCACCATCTTGGGGTTCAGCTCAAAAGGCTGGAAGTGCAACTGCACACTCACGTCATCACCTACCTTGTCTATCGCCTGCTCCAGCGATTTCAGGCCGATGATGCACCACGGGCATGACACGTCCGACACGAAGTCGATTCTGATTTCTTTACTCATTTTTTGATCTTTCTGCTGTCAGTACTATGAGCTGCACCTATAATGACCAGTGCCGTATGCACCAGGATAAGATCACATATTTGCACGCTTGATGCCAATTCAAGTGCAAGGCTGGAATGAAGTGGAAATTCAGAAATCTATAATACGCCAGTATTACGATTACAGTAGTCGAAAATATAGCTGAGGAGGTAACACCCCCGGGAAATTAATCGCGTTTAAAAGTAGAATTTTCTTAAAAGAGTCGTTGAGGAAGTTTTACATGAAAGTATTTTAACGCACAACATTAAGGTCTATTTTCTTCCTGAAGCTATCTTAAGGACTAAGAGATTGTTTCCCAATCTCAAATCTTTTGCGGACAATGCTGCATTCGTTTCATCAACCGATGCAAACTCAACAAACGCATATCCTTTGGAGCTACCTAAATTAAATGGCAGGTACATTTCTGCAACTTCTCCAAATTGAGCAAATAAGTCAAACAATTCATCCTTTGAAATTTTGCGCGGGAGATTTCCAACATACAATCGTTTTGAATCGTCGCGAATGTCTTCTTGATCGCCAACAATGAATTGTTTTGATATTGCAGTACCAGTTTTGCTATTGGAAAAAGTTGTTTTAGGAACTTTGATTCCATATCTAGGAAATTCTCTAAAAGGTATTCTCTTCCTTTTTGCAAGGTTCTGGGCCGTTTGTTTGTTTACCCTACTATCCAAAATATCCAATTTCATCAATGTATCAACAAGTTTTCGATAATGCTCAGTATCAACGATTCCTACGGCATCCCAAACTTGCTGAGCAGAGAATATGCTTCCATTCTCACCAAGCAAAACAACTGCTTTCTGCTCTCGGTCTAATGCAAAATGATCAAACTGACCAAGCCACAATAAGTCTTTTGCAGTATAGAGTGGCAGATGTGTTAAGGTGATTTTGAACCCATCTGGTGAACTTTCAAGTTTCGGGGGAGCGAGTTCATTTCTATGCATTAGATCATATATCCGGCGCATGCCTTCACCCAATTCACGCATATAACCTAATTCACGCAACACCCTCGCGATATGAGTATTTCTTGATTGATGCACTCCCTTCTGACTTGCTATATCTTCTAAACGAATTGAAGATAATAATGCACCAGGATTTCTAACTTCAAGATGATTATCAAAAGCGTAGACCTCGATTCCACGTCCTTCATCAGAGTAGTCCCTGTGCGCAATTGCATTGAGGAGAGCCTCCCTACAAGCAAGTTCGGGATACATAGAGCGCCGTTCAAATCGCCCCGACTTATCAAACCGTGTATGAATAAGGTGTGGACGCAATGCTTCCCAAGCACGGTCAACTAACGTTAAGATATTTCCAGCAACCAATTCATCTGAAATTACATTGTAATCTTCCCCTGTTAGAACTGACTCCCCATCAACTTTTAATATTCGGATTTGAAGCCTCGGATGCCACTTTGATGGTATTTTTCCAAATAACAATAATGAAGCGCGCCTGAGTCTAAGCTGCGACATACCGTATTCACCAAGATCCAAGTATTGCAAGCATTTTTCAGGGGACATGCCTTTAGATACTTGATCAGCGACAATACGAACAAGATTAATGTCTAGGTCATCTGCCGAAACACCATCTACAAACTCCCGATCATATTCTCTTGATTTTCGTTCTTGCCTATCAAATTGAACTGCTTCTGTAGCAACTGGAATAGACTCTAAATCTCTTCTCTGTAAACACCGGCCATCAGAGGTAATATGAATAAACTGTGTACTCTTTGAAACAGAAAAATAAAGAATCTTTTTGTTGTCAAGATCAAGACGATATTTTCTTACCGTTGGAAGCGGAGTGTCTGTGTGTACTCGTGTCACAGGTGCTTGTTCCAACTGATCAATCTCACTGTCAGAAAACCCTAAAAGCCCAGTGATTTCACCTGAATCTTCAACACCAATAAGTAATTCACCGCCGTCCGCGTTGGCGAACGCAACTAATGTTTGAGCTATATTTGTCGCAATATCTTTTATTGGGCGTTTCTGTTTACTTCCTGGAGGACCTTCTAAAGCACTTTTGAACTCCCGAAAATGGCTTTCACCCAACTCTATCGCAGTTCGAGCACGTTCGGAAATAGCAAAGGCACTCATTATTTGACTCCGATTTATATTTGATTTTGAAAAATTAATGATGCTAGTACAGTATAAATGCATATCACATAATACTTTGACTCATGTTGACATATAAATATGAGACGTGCAATGTTATGTACATGTGATTAGGATTAATCTTCAAAGGCCACAAACGAATATGCTTTACTCAAAAGTGTATGACAAGCATCAGATGCTTCAAATTACACTAGCTTTGGCAAGTTTTTTTACCGTTCCCTGCCCTTCTCCCACAACACATCGCTCCCCCCCGCATACCGGTTCAACACCCGCGACAACACAAACAGCAAATCTGACAAACGGTTCATGTACTGGCGTGGTGCATCGTTGATGGTCTCTGCATTGCCGACGCTGACGATGGCGCGTTCGGCGCGGCGGCAGACTGTGCGGCAGACGTTGGCGATGGCGGCGGCGCGGGAACCGCCGGGCAGGATGAAGTCTTTTAGCGGCGGCAGGTCGGCATTGTATTTTTCCAGCAGGGCGTCCAGCCTTTCTACCTGGGTATCGGTGATCATGGTGTAGCCGGGGATGCAGAGTTCGCCGCCCATGTCGAAGAGATCATGCTGAATGGATAACAATTCATGCTTCATCTGCTCTGGCATGTCTTCGCACAGCAAGACGCCGATTTGTGAATTGAGTTCGTCCACGTCGCCCATGGCGTGTACGCGCAGGGCGTCTTTGGCGATGCGGCTGCCGTCACCGAGGCCGGTGGTGCCCTTGTCGCCAGTGCGTGTTGCAATTTTTGAGAGTCGGTTACCCATGGCAAATAAAATAAAGTGAAAAATAAATAAGGAAGTTTGAAAGGATACGGCAAAATTTGGCCGGACACAGCATAATAGAGCGTATCAAGACCCGTACGGAAGCATTATGAACCATCCTGCCCTGTTAGCCAGTGTCAGAAAGCCCTTGCCGGCCGGTTTGCTGCATGCCCTGCAAACCCTGCTGGAAGACCGTTGCAGCATTGCCCAGGCGGTGCGTGATCATCATGGCCGTGACGAGTCGTCTTATGACCCCATGCCGCCAGAGGCGGTGGTGTTTGCCCAGAGTACGGAAGAGGTCGCTGCCATCGTCAGACTGTGCCATGCGCATGATGTGCCTGTTATCCCCTATGGTGCCGGCTCTTCGCTGGAAGGCCATATTCTTGCCCTGCATGGCGGTGTGACCATTGATCTGTCGCAAATGAACCAGATGATTGCCGTCCATGCTGAAGACCTGACGGCCACGGTGCAGGCTGGCGTGACCCGCAAGCAGTTGAATACCGAGATACGCGATACCGGCCTGTTCTTCCCCATCGACCCCGGTGCTGACGCCAGCCTGGGCGGCATGGCGGCCACGCGGGCATCGGGCACGAATGCGGTACGCTATGGCACCATGCGCGAAAACGTCATGGCGCTGACGGTGGTGACGGCAGATGGCCGCATCATACGCACGGGTTCACGCGCCAAGAAATCCTCAGCCGGCTATGACCTGACGCGGGTGTTTGTCGGCAGCGAAGGCACGCTGGGTATCATCACTGAAGTGACGGTCAAGCTTTACCCTTTGCCCGAGGCGATATCGGCAGCGGTGTGCAGCTTCCCGGACAATGCCGATGCCGTCAATACCGTGATACAGACCATTCAGATGGGTGTGCCGGTTGCGCGGGTGGAATTTCTCGATGCCAACGGCGTGCGCGCCATCAATGCGCATGACAAGCTCGATTTGCCGGTCAAACCTTTGCTGCTGTTTGAATTCCACGGTACCGAACATGGTGTGAAAGAGCAGGCCGAACTGGTGCAGGAAATTGCCGCCGCCAATGGCGCCGGGGACTTTGAGTGGGCGACACGACCAGAAGACCGTTCGCGCCTGTGGGCAGCACGGCACAATGCCTATTTTGCGCTGCTGCAGTTGCGGCCAGGTTCACGTTCCATTTCCACCGATTGCTGCGTGCCGATTTCGCGCCTGGCTGAATGCATCAGCGAGACCCAGATTGATTGTGAAAACCACGGCATCACTTATTCCATCATCGGCCATGTCGGCGACGGCAACTTCCACGTGCTGATGCTGGTCGACCCTGACAGTGCAGAAGAAATCAATACTGCCGAAGCCGTCAACCAGCGTATGGTGACGCGCGCCATTGCCATGGATGGCACCTGTACAGGTGAGCATGGCGTGGGCATGCACAAGATGCCGTTTTTGATTGAAGAACACGGAGCAGACGCCATACACATGATGCGCATGCTCAAGCATGCATTTGACCCCAAGAATATTTTAAACCCGGGCAAGATCATTGCGTGGGATGAGGTTGAAGAATGAGGACTGATACATTTTTTTGCGGCATAAAAAGATTTTTTAATAGCGGTAAGCAGCATCATTGATTTGGATAAAAACGTATGGCAACACGATTACCACCAGTACATGCATTATCGGCTTTTGAAGCCGCTGCCCGTCACAGTTCTTTTGCCGTTGCGGCGGAAGAATTGTGTATCACCCCGTCCGCCCTGTCGCACCGCATACGCCTGCTGGAAGAGCATCTGTGCGAGCGCGTATTCGTGCGTGAAGGGCGCAGTGTCACCCTGACTGAATTTGGCCGTCGTTATCTCGATGTGGTGCGCGCTGCCTTGCGCACGCTGTCTGACTTTCCCTTGCCGAACAAGGTCACACAGAGCCAGTTGCGCGTCAAGGTAACAGTGCCGCCGACTTTTGCCCGTTATATGTTCATGCCGCGCCTGGCAGAGTTCATGCGTCAGCACCCTGACATAGAAATTGAAGTCTACCTGTTTGTACCGCTGTATGACCTGAGCCTGTCGGAAAGCGATGTTGAGGTACGTTTTGGCGCCGGTGAATACCCCAACCTGGTCACCAAGAAATTATTTGTGGAACCCAGCTTTGCGGTGGCGAGCCCGGCTTACCTGAAGTCTTTGCCGCCGATACAGGCACCGGCAGATTTGCGTCATGCAAAGCTTTTGCGTTCTGCGCTGGAACCCTGGCAGCCCTGGTTTGAAGTGGCGGGCCTGGACTGGCCTGAGCCAAGCACGGGCCTGCGCATTGATGACCTGGGTCTGTTGCTGGAGGCGGTCAAGCATGGTCACGGCATAGGTCTGACACGACAGCATTTTGCCCAGGACATGATACGTCGCGGTGAAGTAGTCCGGGTGCTCGATATCCAGCTGGCGACACCGCCGCATGCTTATTACCTGGTGCATGAAGCGCAAGCCAATATACGGCCAGAGGTGCAGTTGTTCATTGACTGGATGCAGGCAGCCTACCAGCAAATCTGAGACCGCTTGGGCCAAGATCAGGCGATACTGCTGTTCTCCCTGGCTGGCGTCGCGATCTGTTGTTGCAGGGCTATCCATTTGTCCAGCGCCATGGGGCGGGCGAACAGGAAGCCCTGCATGGAAGCGCAGCCATTGGCGATCAGGAACTCTGCCTGTTCGCGCGTCTCCACCCCTTCTGCCACCACGCGCAAACCCAGGTGGGCTGCCATGGACAGGATGGATTGCACGATGGCCGTGTCATTGGCGTCACCGGGAGTGTCCTGCACAAAACTCCTGTCTATCTTGAGTTCATACAGGGGCAGGCGCTTGAGGTAGGCCAGGCTGGAGTAGCCCGTGCCAAAGTCATCGATGGAAAAGCGTATGCCCAGCGTGGTCAGTTCCAGCATGCGTTCTATGGTGTCTTGCAGGTTGTCGATGAGCAGGCCTTCAGTGACTTCAAAGATCAGCCGGGACGGTGATGCGCCCGTATATTTGAGCACACGCTTCACCTTGGCGACAAAGTCTGGCTGGCGGAATTGCTTGGGGCTGACATTGATGGACACGGGCAGATCAAAACCGGCGGCATGCAGTTGCAGCAATGCAAGGCACCCCTGCTCCATGACCCAGTCACCCAGCCGCAATATCATGCCGGACTCTTCTGCCACGGGGATGAACAGGGCCGGTGAAATCGGCCCGCGCTCGGGGTGTGTCCAGCGCATCAGCATTTCGCCACCGACCGGTTTGCCCAGCCTGTCCACCTGGGCCTGCATGTACATCTGCAACTGTCCACCGGAGATGGCTTCGGCCAGTTCCCTTTCCATGGTCAGTCTTTGTTCGACCTCGGTCTGCATGCCCGTTTCATAGAACGCGATCTGGTTGCGGCCACTGCTCTTGGCGCGGTACATGGCGGTGTCGGCCTCACGCAGCAGGTCATGGGCATTCTGGTTGTCACGTGGCAGCATGGTCACACCGATGCTGCAGGTAGTGCTGTATTGCAGGCCGTCGATGTCAAAAAACTGCGAGATGGAATGACGGATTTTTTCTGCCACGGCCTGGGCAGCACGCGCACCGGCTGTCACGTCAGTGGAGATATGGCACAGCAGTACGACGAATTCATCACCGCCGATATGGGCAACCGTATCGACCTCACGCAGGCTGCTGGCCAGTCTTTGCGACACCAGGGTCAGCAGGGCGTCACCAACGGAATGGCCACGTGCATCATTGATGTATTTGAAATGGTCCAGATCAATGAACAGGACGGCGCTGACCATGCTGCTGCGCCTGGCTGTCGCCAGCAGTATGCTCATGCGGTCAAGCAGCAGGCGGCGGTTGGGCAGGCCGGTCAGCACGTCAAAATAGGCCAGCTTGTGTATATGTTCCTGGGCTTTTTTGCGTTCGCTGATGTCGCGACCAGTCGCCACCCAGTGCGTGTATTGCCCATGTTCATCGGCCAGGGGAACGACATCGGCTTCCATCCAGAATTCGCTGCCATCCTTGGTATAGCAGATCAATTCTATGTGCACTGATTCACAGGCGGCCAGGGCATTATTGAGTCTTTCCAGTTCGTCTTGCTGGGTGCGTGGTCCTTGCAAAAAAACCGGCGACCGGCCCATCACCTCGCTGTCCTTGTAACCCGTCTGGCGCATGAAGGCGTCATTGACAAATACCAGCCTCAGCCTTTGCTTGTCTGCGGCATCAGCTTCAACCTTGATGATCATCACGATGTCATTGAGACGTGCGACAGCGGCAACAATCAGACGCAGTTCTTCGTTTGCCGCCTTGAGTGAGGATTGCCCCTGTTGCAGGGACGCGGTGATCACCCTCTGGCTTTCCAGCGAACCATCCAACCTTTGCAGGAGCACACCGCAAGAAATGGAAATGACGGCAGCAATAAAAGTGAAGTTGATGGTGACCACCACCAGTTGCATGACGGGGTGAGAATCAAATCCGAACACGTGCAGGTTGGTATCAGACATATAGCCGACAACGAGCAGGCTCGATGAAGCCAGCACCAGGGCCTGCATGGCCCGGCGTATGTTCAGCAGCAGCGAAGTCAATGCCGGGAAAGCCATCAGGTAAATCAGGCCGGTCAGGCCGACCTTGATGATGAACCAGACGCCGAGCAGGTAAATCAGCAACAGGAAATTCCAGGCACGCTGTTCAAAATTGAGGAAAGGCAGACGCCAGATAGTAGCTATCCAGGCCAGGGCCAGCAGATCAACGACAACGACAGACCAGAGGTTTTCAGTAATCGCCAGCACGATGCTGGGTACCGCTGTTGCGCCGCCCAGCACCAGCACAAAAAACAGGATGGCAGACAACACCTGCTCTCGCCACTGATGGGTTTCAGTCAGCGTAGAAGGGTGTGCCAGATAGGTGCTGCGGATGAATTGAAAAACAGTCACAAATGCTGTCCTTCTGCAATCAAACCTCAGAGCGGGCCAGACTCAGGCGTAACGTCTAACGGTGGCCATTACAGTAATACTATACCAACATTTGCACTATTACGTAGCGATTCAACACAGTTTCAATGATTGCAACCGAAATGCCACAGCGCATCTTGAGCTGTGGCAAGTACATTATATTGCTTTAAAATTTATCAGCGCTTGCTTGAATATTTCAATCGACGTTTTTGCCGGCTGACGCACACCACAGGGCAAACCATTGCTCACGGCTGAGTTTGATATTGGTGGCCTGCACTGCTTCCTTAACGGCAGCAATCCGGCCAGATCCAGTCAATACCAGTGGCCTTGACGGATGCTGCAATATCCAGGCAATGGCGATGACCGGTGTGCTGACTGCATGCTCGTCGGCAATTTTTGCCAGCACCTTGCTGATACGCCGGCCCTGCTCGTTTTGTTCATGCAGTGGCATGAACAAGCTGCCGCCGCCCAGGGCCGACCAGATCATCGGTGCAATGCGCAAACGTTGCAATAAATCAAGAGTACCGTCATGCAGGGGTTGCCTATGCAACAACGACATTTCAATCTGATTGGTCACCAGCGGAAAGCGTGAGGCCAGCAATTCAAACTGGCTATTAGTGAAGTTGGACACACCAAAGTGCCTGACCTTGCCGCTGTCCTGCAATTGCCTGAAGGCATCTGCCATTTCATCAGCGTCCATCAGCGGGTCTGGCCTGTGTATCAATAGCAGGTCAAGCTGCTCCAGTTGCATGGCGCGCAGCGATTGTTCTGCCGAGGCAATGATATGCGCTGCACTGGTGTCGTAGTGCTGCATGCCGTGCGCAGGTCTGTTGGCAGAAACCAGCTTGATGCCGCATTTGCTGACAAACTGGAATTTGTCGCGCAGATGCGGTGCCAGGGCAAGCGCTTCACCGAGCAGGCTTTCGCTCTGGTAGTCGCCATAGATATCTGCCTGGTCGATGGTGGTAATGCCCAGTTCCAGTGCCTGCTCCAGAAAACTCACCCTTTGCTGTGGCGTCATCTGCCAGCTGACCAGACGCCACAGGCCCAGCACGACGCGCGAAAATTCTGGCCCGTCCGGTGCGATCTTCAGTGCAGGGCTATGCAGGTGATTGCTCATGCTTGTTCTTTCTGTGATGACTGCTGTAATTCTTGCAGGGACTTGATCAGGTCGTCGCGTGCTGTATAGCCATTGGCTATCATGTGCAGGGCATTGTCATGCAAGACCAGCAGCGCCGGGAAACCGCGTATGCCCCATTGCTGGCTCTGTTCAAAGTCGGCCCTGGTATCCGACATGGCCATGGGGGATGCGAGCGTCTCGCCGAAGCTGGCTTCATCAAAACTGCCCTCGCCTTCGACCTGGTTCATGGCGGCAACGGCCAGCTCTGCCAGTACGGCAGAATCGCACACATCGCGCGCACTGGCATAAAAACCATGCTGTATGGCATGGAATACCGCCAGCACGGCCCGGCCACTGTCATCATCTGTCAGGATGCGGGCTGTCACAACGGCGCGGCAGGCCGGCTCTGTATCATAGATAAAGCCCGGCCGCATCAGGGCCTGCTCATCGAAAGGCAGGCCGCTGCGCTCTGCCACGTGTTGCCAGTGGCCCAGCAACATGGTACGAGTGGCATCGTCAAGCGCTTGCTTGTTATAGGCGCGCAAACCGCCCATGACCAGGTCAATTTTTGCATCTGGTATAGTTTCCAGCAGGGCCTGCAATTCCGGCCCGAAGCCATAACACCAGGAACACATGGGGTCGGCTACGTAGATCAGGTGAGTCATTGTTTTCTCTGGTGTCTGTGTTGAATAGGTTTGTATTAAATGCATTTGTATGGAATGAGCTGGTATGTCATTGTATAGAAACTGGAAAAAGACTGTCATGGTCGCCAGCACCATGGTCAGTTCTGACTATGCTTGCCAAGTGCATAATCCGGTGCAATACTAAGATAGAGATTCTTGGTGTTACTAAGAGGCTGTTGCGAAATTAAGATGGCTAGGCGACGCCGACGCAGGCAGTACTTTAGTACCGGGTTTTACGTTCGGGAGGCGCAACAACGCCAGCTTAATTTCGCAACAGCCTCTAAAGAAATGATCGCCATGACCGAGCAAACAGCACAGCAACTACAGTACGAACAAAAGATGGCTTACTTTGATGAGCGTCTGGTGCTGTATCGGCAAGTCATCGGCGGCTGGCCCACCAATATCAGTTCTGAAGAGCAGGAACGCGAAATCCGTTTCTTGTGGCAAACCGATTATTCCCATGCATCGTCACTGCTGCGTGACCATCCACAAGACATGACAGTCAAGCTGGTGGTGGCAGAACTGCTGCGCATGGGACACAATCTGGGCATACCTAATGCAGCGCAACATGCCGACATGTTGCTCAATGAAATTTTCCGGATTGATGAATATCACCTGCAAGCAATGATGTGCAGGGCCACCATGTATGTCAGTCTGCATCATGACCTGATGCCCGATGCCGAACGTCTGTTCAGCAAGGTGATAGAGCTGACCACACCTTACGTACCGGCAGAAGCCTATCAAGGCCTGGGCTTTGCCTGCCTGCATCAGGGAAAAACCGGGGAAGCCATCGTCCAGTTCGACAAATACCTGAAACTGGTACCGGCAGATGGCAAGGTCAAGGAGATTACCGAGCGACTGAGGGCAGGGGAAAAAGGCTCTTCACGTTTTTACCCTGATCCGCAATTGTCAACTGACACCGCCGCAACAGAAACATTGTCGGCAAGTGGAACAGCAACGCCGTCGTCACAGCAGGAAGAAGCCGCATTCAAACCCATCAAACCCTGGTGGAAATTCTGGTAAATACCACGCCCTTTTCACGTACCATTTCTTGCGCGATCTCATGCACCATATCATGCAGGATAAAGCGCACCGAGAATACGCCCGCCCCTGGCCCCGGTCACCTCGGCCAGATTGCCGGGCAAACGCAAACAGAAACGCTGTGCCAGCCAGGCGAAGGCCAGGGCTTCTACCTGTTCGGGCGCAACGCCCAATGCGGCAGTACTGCTGACAGCGGCATCGCATGATTGTGCTGCCAGCAAAGCCTGCAAACGCTGCATGAGCAGTCGATTGAAAGCGCCGCCGCCACAAACATATACATGGGCAGCATCCGCAGCGTAACGGGCGATATCGTTCGCCAGTACCTGTGCAGTAAATTCACACAGCGTGGCCTGCACGTCGACGGCCGATGCCGTCTCAAAACCCTGCAATCTGGCTTGCAGCCATGCCATGTGGAACAGGTCGCGGCCTGTGCTTTTGGGTGGCGGCATGTGCAGGTAAGCTTCACCCATCAGCCTGCTCAACAACGCGGGAATGACAGTCCCCTGCGCTGCCCAGTTACCGTTCACGTCATAAGTTTTACCATGATGCTGCTGCACCCAGGCATCCATCAGCACATTGCCTGGCCCGGTATCAAAACCACGGGTACTGCCATCTGCCGCCAGCACGCTGATGTTGCTGATGCCGCCGATATTGGCGACGACGTTGGAGACACCTGCACGTCCAAAAACAGCGCGATGAAAAGCCGGGACCAGAGGTGCGCCCTGGCCGCCAGCCGCAACATCGCGGCTGCGGAAATCAGCAATGACATCAATGCCGGTCAACTCTGCCAGCAGTGAGGGATTATTTGTCTGCCGGGTATAGCCCAGTTCCGGCCTGTGCCTGATGGTTTGTCCATGCACTCCTATGGCATGTACAGCTTGCCCTTCTGCCGCTGCCTGCAGTTTTTTGACGCAGGCCGCATAGGCCTGCACCAGCTCATTTGCCAGCATGGCTTCATGATGCAACTCATCGTCACTGGCTTGTTGCAGGCGCATGGCTCGCTGGCGCAGCTCTGCATCAAACGGGATATAGGCCGTCGCCAATATCTGCATGCCGGTATCACTCCCGTCGTCAATATCAGGGAAGCGCACCATGACGCCATCGACACCGTCAAGGCTGGTGCCTGACATCATGCCTATGTAGATTTGTGCCTGATTGTTTTTGCTTTGCTGCATGCTCATGCTGTTACCCGTTACTGTCGCTGTGGACATGAGTATAGAAGACTACACGGACGATGACAGCGTCTTGCAGAAAATTCTGTTGGCAAGCTCTTCATCTTTCATCTGGAAGATGGTAGCTCCAATGTCAGCATAACCGGCCTGCGGATAAAAACGCAGCGCCTTGTCATTGCCCACCCAGGCGGTGAGCCAGACTTGCTGCACGCCTTGTGAGCGCAAGTGCGCTTCTGCTTCACCCAGCAGGCAGCGTCCTATGCCGCGCCCGAAAAAAGCAGGATGTACATACAGATGATCAAGTTCGGCTTGAAATTCGCCCGGTATTTGCGTACAGCATTTGCCGTTCACGGTCTGGCAATAGCCAACCAGATGGCCATCGACCTCTGCCAGCAAAATGTGGGTATGCTCTTGTGCGAGATAAGCTGCCGTGCGTGCCGTTGTCAGTTCAGACAAGACATAGTCGGCGATGGAAGGTCTGACACCTTGCCTGACGTAGGTATCAAGCCATACTTGCAGTATCAGAACAGTCAAGGCAGAGACATCTGCTGTCTCTGCCTTGCGTATGATGAGCTGGTCTGCGGACACAGTGCCCAAGTCAGTCTTGTGACGACTTATACAGACTTATGAGCGCTTGGTCGCCAGGCGCATCACTTCTGCCATGCGTTCCGGGTGCATCAGGTTGAAGCGGTGGATCATGTCGCCGGCAAAGCCTTTGAAACGATTCATTTCAGCGGTAGCCAGCGGCGCCGCTTCCGTCATGTTGATGGACATGGGGTCACGCGCTTCGTTATTGACACGGAACTCATAATGCAGATGCGGACCGGTGGACCAGCCGGTGGTGCCGACATAACCAATCACATCGCTCTGGCTGACCTTCATGCCCTTGTGTATACCTGCCGCAAAGCGGCTCATATGGGCATAGGCTGTGCTGTAACCATTCCAGTGCTTGATGACGACCAGGTTGCCGTAACCGCCGCTGGGGCCTACCGATTCAATCACGCCATCGGCAGAAGCACGGATAGGTGTGCCAGTCGCGGCTGCAAAATCAACACCCTTGTGCTGCTTCCACTGGCCGGAGATAGGATGCACACGCATGGAGAAACCGGACGAGACGCGGGTAAATTCTATCGGTGACTTGAGGAAGGCTTTTTTCAGGGACTTGCCGTCAAAGGTGTAATACCCCCCCTTGCCGCCGGTTTCTTCAAACCAGGCTGCCTGGTAGAGTTTGCCGGAATTGCTGAATTCACCTGCCAGCACACGGCCGGTGCGGACGCGCTCGCCGTTTTGCCAGAAGCTTTCGTAGACAATATTGAAATAATCACCTTTTTGCAAGCGACGATAATCAACATTGGTCTCGAACATGGTATTGACCTGTTGCGCTATACTGGTAGCAATATTGGCATCATCCGTTGCCTGGTAGAACGAAGTACGGATATAGGCTGATGCCATTTCTATACGTCTTTCCAGGTTGGCGGTAGTATCTGAAGATGTCAGCTTGCCATTTTTATCACGGCTGATCGTGATGTTCCTGACCGGTTTGTCCGGACCATCCGAGACTGTTGTCTGCAACCACAGGAGTTCGCCTTCATCATCGGTCTTGACTGCCACGGTCTTGTCTGCCCTGAACTGCAACATGCTACGGGCAATGTTGTCTGACTTGATGAACTGGCTGGCTTCATCGTCATCGACGCCGATGCGCTGCAAAAAACTGGCCAGGGGCTCACTGCTCTTGAAAGTAGCTTCACGGATGAATTGCTGGTCATTCGCTTCCAATGCTGCAACCTGGTCATCCAGTGCAGGCAAAGCCAGTTCTTCCTTGATTTTCTTGACCGGCAAGTCAGATGCATCGGGCGCCATAGGGGCAACACCGACTGCGCCAAATGCGCACACAGCAAAGAAAAGTGCAGAAACGGAAATGATGCGCGAAGCGCGTGTGGTGCCGAATAACAGCCTGCTACCAGAAGCTAAACGAAGTAATTTATCTGTTGGACGCATGCAATAAGTTAAAATTGACTGTTTTTAGAGAAAATTCGAGCCTGTTGACGCCAATTGAACTTGCCAACAAATGTGGCAGATATCAGGCAGACAACAAATCAGGAAAAGATTATAAATCAATCTCTTAGCTAGTAAAATCGCATTTTGGCGGTAACAATAAACACACCTGCAATTTAACCAACACCCAGAATTTGGCAAAACGCTGATTATGGATTCAGAACCGAAATTCGACCAGCGGTGTTACAAAAAAATTTGATGTAAATTAAAAATGACTTCTGAACAAAATTCCAGCTCCCCTGATACCACTGGCAACGCCAGTAAACTCCTGCCCTTGTCCGATGCAGTGCAGCATGCACTGGCAGTGACCAAACGCGGCGTTGATGAACTTTTAATTGAATCCGAATTTGCCCAGAAGCTCGCCCGCAGCGAACAGACTGGCAAACCCCTGCGCATCAAACTGGGGCTGGACCCGACTGCACCAGATTTGCACCTCGGCCACACCGTTGTGCTCAACAAGATGCGCCAGCTGCAAGATCTGGGCCATACCGTGATCTTTTTGATCGGCGACTTCACCTCCATGATCGGTGACCCGTCTGGCCGCAACGCCACCCGCCCGCCGCTGACGCGCGAACAGATAGAAGAAAACGCCCAGACTTACTTCAAGCAGGCGGCCCTGGTGCTGGACGCCAGCAAGACCGAGATACGCTACAACTCTGAGTGGTCAGACCCGCTGGGCGCGCGCGGCATGATACAGCTGTCATCCAAGTACACCGTTGCCCGCATGATGGAGCGCGATGACTTCACCAAACGCTTCAAGGCCGGCACACCGATTTCGGTACATGAATTTTTGTACCCGCTGATGCAGGGTTACGATTCTGTCGCCCTGAAATCTGACCTCGAACTCGGCGGCACGGACCAGAAGTTCAACCTGCTGGTGGGCCGTGAACTGCAAAAGGATTACGGACAAGAGCCACAATGTATCCTGACCATGCCTTTGCTCGAAGGCCTCGATGGCGTCGAGAAGATGTCGAAGTCCAAGAACAACTACATCGCCATCACTGAACCGGCCAACACCATGTTCGCCAAGGTCATGAGTATTTCTGACACCATGATGTGGCGCTACTACGAGCTGCTGTCTTTCTGTTCACTGGAACAGATCGCGGCCTACAAGAAAGCCGTGGCAGAAGGCCAGAACCCGCGCGATATCAAGGTGGCGATTGCACAAGAGATCGTGACACGCTTCCACAATAAACAGGCAGCAGAAGATGCGCTGGCAGATTTTGTCAATCGTTCCAAGGGTGGGATACCGGATGACGTGCCGGAAGTCAGTCTGGCAGGTGCGCCATTGAGCATAGGCCAGTTACTGAAGCAAACCAATCTGTGTGCATCGACAGGTGAAGGCATGCGGATGGTGGAACAGGGTGGTGTAAAAATTGACTCTGTTGTCATCAGTGACAAGGGCCTCAAAGTTGAAGCAGGTACATTTGTGGTGCAAGTCGGCAAGCGCAAGTTTGCGAAGGTAACTTTGACGGCATGATGTTGTGTGCGTAGGTTGGGCCGGGCCTCGCTAGGCTAGGCTTCATCAGCCCAACCTACGGGACCTTGCCCGAGCTACGGAATTTCGCCCGCTCTCTCTTCACCGCCATCCAAGCAACAAAACCAAACTCTCCCCCATGATCGCCTTACTCCAAAGAGTCACTCACGCCAATGTTGTCGTCGACGGCAACACCATAGGCGCCATCAATGCCGGCCTGATGGTCCTGGTCTGCGCAGAACGTGAAGACACCGAAAAACAGGCCGACGACCTGCTGAAAAAATTATTATCTTACCGTGTGTTTTCAGACGAAGCCGGCAAGATGAACCGCAGTGTCACTGATGTGCAGGGCGGCTTGCTGCTGGTGCCGCAATTCACGCTGGCGGCGGATACCAATTCCGGCACACGCCCCTCTTTCACTCCTGCTGCCCCGCCAGAACTGGGCAGGCAGTTATTTGATTACTTCGTCACCCGGGCGCGCAGCAAACATGCGCTGGTAGAAACCGGCAGCTTTGGCGCCGACATGAAGGTGTCACTGACCAATGATGGCCCGGTAACCTTCTGGTTAAAGACAAAATAAACAAATGAAACCCACAGAAATTTTATTGATACGCCACGGCGAAACCGCCTGGAATGCTGAACGCCGCCTGCAAGGTCATCTAGACATCCCGCTCAATGCCGAAGGCACACGTCAGGCCAAGGCCCTGGCCTGGGCTTTGCAAAATGAGAAACTGAACGCGATCATCTCCAGCGACTTGCAGCGCGCCGTGCAGACTGCTGGTGAAATCGCACGCCTGCAAGGCGTCAGCACCCGTATCGACAAGGGCTTGCGTGAGCGCTGCTTCGGCGGTTTTGAAGGCAAGCTTTACAGCGAATTGCCCAGCCTGTACCGCAAGGAATACCATGCCTGGCAGGCGCATGAACCGGATGCACCATTCCCACCCGGTGAAAATGAGGGTGAAACCATACGCCAGTTCCACAAACGCGTGATGGAGCATGTATTTCACTACGCAAAGCAGTTTGAAGGCAAAAAGATCGCCCTGGTAGCGCATGGCGGCGTGCTCGAATGCGCCTATCGCGCCGCCAAGGATTTGCCATTGAGTGCCCCGCGTGAAATCACCATCTACAACGCCAGCATCAACCGCTTTGAAGTCACGGGCAAAAACATCAAACTGGTGCAATGGGGTGACATAGCCCATCTGGATGCCGATGACGCGATGGATGAAATCAACCAGAAGCCATGAACTGAACCAGCACATGTGCATGGCAGGAGGAGTATTTCCATTTCAGGCGATACGCCGCCTTCCCATACAGCATGGTAAGGATGACAGGAGACAGTCTGTCTGCACCTGGCACCTTGCTTGTCCTCCCTACATCTGCCTGAACTGAAATTGATACGGCTGCGATACGGCCAGCCATTCCATCTCGTTT
The DNA here is from genome assembly GCF_022568815.1 of Undibacterium paludis. Classification (GTDB taxonomy): domain Bacteria; phylum Pseudomonadota; class Gammaproteobacteria; order Burkholderiales; family Burkholderiaceae_D; genus Undibacterium. Next base: position 315,346 of record NZ_JAKZHX010000005.1, read on the forward strand.
TCCAGCCGCAGGCTGAGGCCGCCATCGACACGTTGTACGGCAGCGATAGCGGCGACGTTGACGATATTGCTGCGTGATATCTGCCAGAACCTGTCGCCATCAAGCTGAACCGCCAGGTCCTTGATGGTGGTGCGTATATGGGCTTCGAGTTTGCCGGTCAGCACCTTGGTGTATTTGGCGTCGGCCCTGAAACAAAGCACGTCGCTGACATTGATGAAGCGTATCTGCTGTCCGACTGATGCCTGTATCCAGCGCAAGGCAACATCCGGCTTTTTGATCTGCAATGCCGACAGGTCAGCTGGTTGCTGTGTCAGCCGTTGCTTCAGCCTTTGTACCGCCAGCGCCAGGCGACCGACATCAAGCGGCTTGAGCAGATAATCGACAGCCCCCTGGTCAAAGGCATCGATCGCATAATCATTGTGGGCAGTCAAAAATACGATATGGCAGTTCTGGCTTGCCAGACGCGCCACGTCTATGCCAGTCAGACCCGGCATGCGCACATCAAGAAAAGCCAGGTCGGGCTGCAGGTCGGCAATGGCCTGGGCGGCGGTGATACCGTCGTCGACTGCGGCGACCACTTCCAGTTCTGGCCACAGGCGTGCCAGTGCTGCCTGCAATTCGTCACGCAAGATGGTTTCGTCTTCGGCGATCAGGGCGCGTGGACTGGCTTTGCCGGGCAAGTTCATGTCTGCGCCCTTGTTCTTGCCGGCAGAATCAGTTCTGCATCGACACCGCCGGTTTGGCGCGGCGAGAGTCGTAATTCTGCCTGTTCACCAAACAGTGCCAGCAGTCTTTCCTGCACGTTAAGCAAACCGACTCCACTACCCAGCTCGTTCTGGAAACCACGGCCATTATCCCTGACTGCCACATGTAAAGTACCGCCTTCGCAACGGGCGTGAATATCTATGCGCACTTCACCAGGCTGTGGCTCTATGCCATGCTTGATGGCGTTTTCAACCAGACTCATGATGGCCAGGGGCGGGATCAGACAGGCGCGCACATCTTTGTCTGCCTGCACGGAAAACTGGAAGCGACTGCCCAGTCGTATCTGGAAAATTTGCAGATAGGCTGCGGCCCGGTCAAGTTCCTGCCCCAGGGTGGTGGTGGTCAGCCGCATATCGGGCATGGCCGCACGCAAATAGGCAATCAGGTGGTTGAGCATCTGCTCTGCCTGATTGGCATCCTGATGGATCAGGGCGCGGGTATTGGCCAAAGTATTAAATAAAAAATGTGGTTCTATCTGGCCCTGCAATGCAGCCAGTTTGGCTTCCAGCATTTGTCTCTCGATTTTGTGCTTGCTGGCTTCTGCCGCCAGGCTGGCCTGGGTGCGCTGCCTGATTTCCAGGTCTATGGCAGCAGGCAAGACCGTGGCAAGAATAAATGCCAGAAGGATGGCAGGCAATAACCAGCTGGCATGGCCTGTGGTCAACGCAGGCCAGAATACGGCTTCTACCCTGAGCCCAGCAAACAATGCCAGCACCACGGACAAGGCCAGGATAGCCCAGCGCTGGCTGGCATGTTTGAACCACGCTGTTTTTTGTGACAGACATAATCCGGCTTGCGCCAGGGTATAGCCCAGCAGGATAGCCAGGCAATCTGCGAGCCAGGCTGAGTGCTTACCACTAAAACTGGCGAAAGCCACCAAACCCAGCACAGCGATGGCAGGCAACCGGGGCCAGGAAACAGATGTCAGGCTGCCATTATCTGGCCCAGTCACAGTCAATTCTTGATGCATCAGTTTTTAACTTATTCCGAGAAATTCAAGTTTTGCAGAGGTGCCGTCACCGCCCCCATCGTGATTTTATTGGCGACATGATCTTTACTTTCGGGAATGGGGGTTCTTGTCTGCATATCATTGAATGCCATGCCCTTGACGAATAACTTCCCATTATCCTTGAGACTGACGCCAAGCTCCAACTTTGTGGCATTGGCTGGCACGGTCAACTTGGCCCTGATCGCCTCCCAGGTATCACTCTTGCGTGCCCAGGTAGAAGAAATCGAAACACCTCCCTTGTCATCCACGGTCCTGATCCAGAACTCATAGCCACCGTGTTCTCCCATATGCAGTACTGATGCAGTAAAGGACATCGTCTTTCCCCTGTACGCGGTGGCATCCACCACTTGCGTAATGGCAGCAAAGTCATCCGCTTTGGCATTTTTGGCGGCAATAAAAAAAGCAGGCTGTTCTTTTGTTCCCTGCGACTCATCGATGCCACTTTCATAATGCGTGGCGATTGCCCCATTGCCAGTCCAGCCTTTGGGAATACCATTCTTGACTGCGCCTGCATACGAATAATTAACGGCCAATGCAACGAGGGGTGCGGCGATCAGGATTTTCCAGTGTTTCATCATCTTTACTCCATGTGGGTGGTTGATGATGTGCAATATACGGATGAGCAAGTCTGGTTTCCTTCGCTTTGCGATCACTGCCAGACAATCGCCGATAAATGGCGGGGATTGTCTGATGAATGGGCGTTCAAAAAAATAGTTTTATGCATGCCAGACAGAATGCAACAACACAGATTGACCAAGGTGGAGGAAATGGTGATACTGCCCACTCTGTATCATTGCAATCTCTATATGCTGGCACTTGCGACAATTGGGTTGATCGAACAATTCCTGAAAGCAATGTAAGCGATTTTCCCCAAGGCAAACATTCTAAGTTGAAGGACGGAATTTGTGCGAGTCTTTTATCAATTCGATTATGATGCGCTGTCCCGCAATGTCAGGAAACAATTAGCCAGGTCAGTGCGCAATCCTGAACACCTGGTCTATGGCGACGCAAATGCAAACTGGTACACCTATACCGTCAACCTGTCGCTCTGCCTGTTCTGCGGCTTTTTAGTCTACCTGGCAGCCTCTGCCGATTATGGCGACCCCATCAAGGACACCGCCTGGGCCGACAGGCATCTGCTGTTATGGTACTCCATACTGTTTTTTGGCATCGTCTACGGTGCATACGCGATGTGGCAGCGTTTGCAGATGGTACAGAAATTTCATTTTCTGCCTGGCCGCTATTTATTCCCCATGGCCCTGATCGATGTACGCAGTGAAAAAATCGGTATCCATGATCTGGCACAGCTGCGCAAGCTTGACGCAATACACCATGAAACCAATGGTCGCTACACCAAGACCGTATTCACTTTCAATTTTACAGATGGAACCCGCAAGACCCTGGTCCTCACCAATAAAAACCGGGCCGAAATCGCACTCGAAAAGTTCAACCGTTTTCAGCACAATGCTCGCGCCGCCTTCCAGAATCGTGATATTGCCAGCCTGTATGGCTTTGACCCTTTGCTTGACCTGCGTAAAAGCAAATGGCAGAAGTCCCTGAATGACCCTGGCCGCAGCCTGGGTAAAAAAATTCTGGACTTGCTGATGGAATTAAAACTGCCGCTGGTGATAGTGGCCATCACATTTGCTGCCATCTTCTGGTATGGCAGGAATGCCGCTTCTGACAAGAAAATGTATATGACTGCGAAACAGGCGCAGACAGAGGCTTCTTATCTTGGCTATCTAGGTCACGGCAAGTTCCATATTGCCGAGATGCAGGCTGAATTGCCACGCGTGGTCTTCAAGGAAGTACAAAAGAAAAATTCGGTCAGTGCCTTGCGCGCATTGAAAACACGCTTCCCCCATACGGACATACAGGCAGATGTGAATGAAGAAATTCATCAGCTGTATGACAAATCGCTGCAAAAATTCCGGGCGCAGGCAGTCAATTCCGACACAGGCTTGATCAAGGCGATGGAATATCTGCTTAAATATGCTGAAGAACACGACAGCCCCGGCGTGACCATCAATTTTGCCCGCCCCAGCCCGAGCGAGCTGAGCCAGCTTGATGCTTTCCTGAAACTGAAAGAAAGCAATCTGCGTGGAATGAAAATCATCCCGGCTGCGAAATATTTTGCCGATGACAGCGCCGCCACACGCGAAAGCCGCATCACGACAGGTATACGCACTGCCTTCAGTTCCATCTTCCCGAATGATGTGCTGGCATTTTCACCAGGCAGTAATACGCAGAGCAATATACCCATGCTGCAGATTGCCTACCAGATAGAACCGTCGGGCAAGGTGTTTACTTCAGATCGCCAGGACGATGCCTTCGTCGGTCTGGTCATGCGTTTCAAAGCGGCGATCGTCGTGCCCGACGTCAAGGAGCGCTGGAAGTTTGACCTGGAAGTAGAACCGCCCGATTCATTCAATGTTGAATACAAAACCTCAAGCCGCGACGCAGTACACCGTGCACCGGAGAGCCAGGTCTACGCCGTAATGGCGGAGAGGGCGTTTGACAAGCTGGCACTGAAGATCAATGCCGCTTTCTTCCGCCCTGACAGTGCGGTCTATATCAAACAGCTGAACCGCAGCAAAGGTACGAGCTAGTGTAGTGTCGCACGTAGATTGCGACGTATAAAAATGACGGATTTCGTGTCGATGCAACGCCGCCATGATCGTCGAGCACATGGCAGGCACTTCGCTTTTCACTGTTACAGTCCACTAGGGTAATGAGCCGACAGGCCGGCATCTGCACCAGCCTGCCAGCCTTGTCAGCCACCGACCATCAATGCAGTTTGATACGCGGATTACGCACCCTGTCTATGGTTTCTGCCCAGGTCGACAGCCAGGTATGAAAGAGTCCATTGACGGCCACCTGGTGATGTTTGTGCAAGGACCAGTACATCCACTTGGCCAGTGTGCCTTCGATAAAAACCGAACCACTGGCAATCGCTCCCATCAGGCTGCCAACCGTACTGTAATTACCCAGTGATACCAGTGAACCATGGTCTTTGTAGGTAAATTCCAACAAGGATTTACCCTGTAACTGGCGCGCCAGCGATTTGGCCAGCATGCTGGCCTGCTGATGGGCTGACTGGGCGCGTGGCGGTACATTCGGCAAACCCTCACCTTGCGGACAGGCGCAGCAATCCCCAAGAGCAAAAATGGAGGGGTCCACCGTAGTTTGTAAAGCGCGGTTAACGACCAGCTGGTTGATGCGGTTGCACTCCAGCCCGTCCAGGTCTTTTAAAAACTCCGGTGCCTTGATACCAGCAGCCCAGACCACGATGCCGCTGGGGATGAATTTACCGCTGGCCATCTGCACGCCAGCCTTGGACACTTCAACCACTTTTTCATTGGTATGGATTTCAACAGCTATACTGCGCAATTCACGGGCAACCGCCTCGGACAGGCGCTCTGGCAACATTTGCAACAGGCGTGGTGCGGCATCGACGATGACGATCTTCAAATCTTTTTCGGGATGGAAGTTTTGCAAACCATAACTCGACAATATCTTGGTTGTCATGTGCAGTTCTGCAGCGAGTTCCACACCGGTAGCGCCACCACCAATGATGGTGACGGTGAAACGGCCTTCGCCAGCTGCCTGCGCCTGGGTCTGCGCCCGCAGACAGCAGTTGATCAGCTTTTGATGAAAGCGCTCTGCCGCTGCAAGTGAATCCAGCATGATGCTGTTGTCACGTGCACCGGGCGTGCCAAAGTCATTGGTCTGGCTGCCAAGAGCGATCACCAGGCTGTCATAGGGTATGGCCTGGCGCGGCAACAGCTCTACGCCATTTTCATCCAAAGTGGGGGCGAGATAGATTTCTTTCTTGTCACGTGACAAACCGTCCATGCGCCCCAGGCGGAAATCAAAATGATTTGATCTTGCCAATGCAAAATACTCACGCTCATCAGCGTGGCTGTCGAGTGTGCCTGCAGCAACCTGGTGCAATAAAGGTTTCCATAAATGGGTACGACTGGCATCCACCAGCGTGATGACAGCCTTGCCCTGCTTGCCTAATTTTTTGCCGAGACGGACTGCCAGTTCCAGTCCGCCGGCACCACCGCCAACGATGGTGATTCTATGTACTGCCTCCCTGTTTTGCGTGTTCACAACGACTCCCTTAATATTAAAAATGTATTCCCTTGATGGCGATTAAAAATTGCGGGCAAGGGAATGCACTTTTGTCAGGAGCCTGTAAGGATCAGTATACACACAAGCATCCCTGTCATGGTTGGTATATCGACTACGCTAGTAATTTAGAAAAGCAAGTCTAAAGCTTGCAAGATTTACTAGATTTAAACTATCGAAAACCTGTGCCATATAAATAAAAATATTCCTTGGCAGAACCAACGATTTTGCCGAATATTTAGGCAGGATTCAGGTAGAATAGCGCTTCTTCGAATTTCCCCCTTCCCTGATCGTGCAAATCGGCTCTTACGTGCTGCGTAATAATATTTTTGTTGCTCCCATGGCGGGCGTGACTGACAGGCCTTTCCGTCAGTTATGCAAAGAACTGGGCGCGGGCTATGCCGTGTCTGAAATGGCGGCCTCCAATCCCAAGCTCTGGGAAACAGAAAAATCAACACGCCGCACCAACCACGATGGTGAAATGGAACCCAAGGCCGTGCAAATTGCCGGTGCAGACCCGCAGATGCTGGCCGATTGCGCCAAACATAATGTTGATAAAGGTGCGCAAATCATCGATATCAATATGGGTTGCCCGGTCAAGAAAGTCTGCAATGCCTGGTGTGGTTCTGCCCTGCTGCAACATGAAAGCCTGGTCGGGCAGATACTCGATGCTGTGGTCGGTGCAGTCGATGTACCGGTGACGCTGAAGTTCCGTACCGGCTGGGACAGGGCCAATAAAAACGCCCTGAACATTGCCCGCATGGCGGAATCGGCCGGCATACAGATGCTGACCTTGCATGGGCGCACACGCGCCGATGGCTACAAGGGTGATGCCGAATATGACACCATTGCTGCCGTCAAGGCCGCAGTCCATATCCCCGTGGTTGCCAATGGCGACATCACAACACCGGAAAAAGCAAAGCACGTATTGCAGGTCACCGGTGCTGACGCCATCATGATAGGCCGGGCGGCGCAAGGCCGACCGTGGATCTTTCGCGAGATCGCCCACTTCCTGCAAACCGGACAACATTTGCCAGCACCTTTGATCAGCGAAGTCCGTGAACTGATGGATAGCCACTTAAAAGCTCACTATGCTTTTTATGGCGACTACCTCGGCGTACGAACGGCGCGCAAGCATATAGGCTGGTATGTACAGGACCTGGTAGGCGGTGAAGAGTTCCGGCAGCAAATGAACTTATTGACGGATTGTGATGAACAATTAGACGCCGTCAGCAGTTTTTTTGATCACATGGCTGGGGAGCGGTTACAATACCGCCCCTTTGAAGAAAAACTGGCAGCATAAGACAACACGCTTTTATAAAAACAATTGTCTTGTCATCCGTAAAAAACGGAAGACCCGCCGCCTGGCATAACCGAACAGTGATAAAAACAGCATGAGCAAAGATAGCATCCAAGACGCCGTCCACAAGAATCTGGAAAAATATTTCCGTGACCTGGGCGAGCAACCCGCATCCAATATTTACGACATGGTCGTGTTAGCCGTTGAAAAACCGATGCTGGAAATGGTGATGACGCGCGCCTCCAGCAACCAGTCGCAAGCCGCCGATATGTTGGGCATCAACCGGAATACCTTGCGCAAGAAATTGCAGCAGCACGGTTTGCTTTAATCCATCCGCGAGGCTTGACACCGATTTCCTTACTCACATCAAAAATCATGATCAAACAAGCCCTCATTTCCGTCTCCGACAAGACCGGTGTGCTCGAATTTGCACGTGAATTGTCTGCGCTCGGTGTCAAGCTCCTGTCCACGGGTGGTACGGCCAAACTGCTGGCCGACAATGGCCTGCCTGTTACCGAAGTGGCTGACTACACCGGCTTCCCCGAGATGCTCGATGGCCGTGTCAAGACCCTGCACCCCAAGGTGCATGGCGGCATTTTGGCACGCCGTGATTTCCCTGAACACGTGGCAGCACTGGAGCAGCATGGCATTCCAACCATCGATATGGTGGTGGTCAACCTGTACCCCTTCCAGCAAACTGTCGCCAAGGGTGAATGCTCGCTCGAAGATGCGATAGAAAATATCGACATCGGCGGCCCGACCATGCTGCGCTCTTCTGCCAAGAACCACAAAGACGTGACTGTCATCGTTGATCCTTCTGACTACGCTGTTGTATTGGCAGAGATGAAGGCGAACCAGAATGTCGTCAGCTATGACACCAAGTTCACGCTGGCAAAAAAAGTATTTGCCCATACGGCACAGTATGATGGCGCGATCACCAACTACCTGACCAGCCTGGGTGAAGACAAGGCGCACGCAACACGCAGCGCCTATCCGCAAACCCTGAACCTGCATTTTGAAAAAGTGCAGGAAATGCGTTACGGTGAAAACCCGCACCAGTCTGCCGCGTTTTACCGCGACATCAAATCTCTCGATGGCGCATTGGCCAACTACAAGCAATTGCAAGGCAAGGAACTGTCTTACAACAATATCGCTGATGCCGATGCAGCCTGGGAATGTGTGAAGTCTTTCACTGAATCTGCCTGCGTCATTGTCAAACATGCCAACCCTTGCGGCGTCGCTGTTGCAGCGACACCGTTTGATGCCTACAGCAAGGCCTTGCAGACCGACCCAACCTCTGCATTTGGTGGCATCATTGCCTTCAACCGTGAACTTGATGGCAAGGCTGCAGAAGTCGTCGCCAAGCAATTTGTTGAAGTCTTGATTGCACCTTCTTTCACTGCAGAAGCAAAACAGATTTTTGCAGCGAAACAAAACGTGCGCCTGCTGGAAATTTCTATGGGTAATGGCTTCAACCTGTATGACATGAAACGCGTAGGCGGTGGTTTGCTGGTGCAGGCACCGGATGCCAAAAACGTCTTGCAGGAAGAACTGCGTGTCGTCTCGAAACTGCAGCCTACACCACAGCAAATGGCAGACATGATGTTTGCCTGGCGCGTGGCCAAGTATGTCAAGTCGAATGCCATCGTCTTCTGTGGCAATGGCATGACCCTCGGTGTTGGTGCTGGTCAGATGAGCCGTATTGACTCTGCCCGCATCGCTTCCATCAAGGCGCAGAATGCTGGCCTGACACTGACTGGATCTGCAGTAGCGTCCGACGCTTTCTTCCCTTTCCGTGATGGCCTTGATGTGGTGGTGGATGCAGGTGCAACTTGCGTGATTCATCCGGGTGGCTCCATGCGTGATCAGGAAGTGATCGATGCTGCGGATGAACGCGGTGTCGTCATGGTGTATACGGGAACACGTCATTTCCGTCATTGATGCGATATTGATTGATTAGTGGTTTTGTTTAAAACGGCTCTGTTTATCAGGGCCGTTTTTTATTCTGTCTTTTTTATCCCCATGGCTTACATCTATATATTAGCCAGCGCCAGGAATGGTACTTTGTATGTTGGAGTTACCAGCGATCTGATTAGGCGTGTTTATCAGCATAAGAACGGCTTCGTTGACAGTTTTACTTCACGGCACAAAGTTTATCAACTGGTCTGGTTTGAACAGGTCGCTTCCATACTTTCGGCAATTCAGCGTGAAAAGCAGATCAAGGCCTGGAAGCGGGAATGGAAGATCAGGTTGATTGAAGAAACCAATCCTTACTGGCGAGATTTGTATTTGGATATTGTGTGAGTCTGTTAAATGCTCGATTTGCTAGATTCACTCGTTTATTGACGTCGTTCCAGTGAGTTGGATTTTCTACGAATCTTATGCACAAAGAATAGTCACCTCGGTATGCCACAAACGACACTAGATTCCTGCCTGCGCAGGAATGACGAATTTAGAGACCCGCTCACTCATTCATGCGGCCGGTATACGACGATATAAACCGGGCTGAATATCCCCACTCAAACCGCAAGCTTAATTAACGTCGCTCCAGCGAAGGCTGGAGCCCAGCGGCGTTCGTTGTTCACGAATACTATCCGCAAGAAACTACAACTTAAGCATGCAACACATACTGACCACAAATAACAATAAGTAATTACGCACTTGTATAATAATGAATAGAAGTTCACCGCAGTACGCTATACTCACTAGCAAAAGCTAGCTCAGCACACCAGCACCAGACCAACAATACAAGACATCCATGAAAATCCTAGGCATAGACCCCGGCTTGCGTACCACCGGTTTTGGCGTCATCCACAAGCAGGGTAGCAAACTGACGTATATCGCCTCAGGTACGATAAAAACGGTGGAAGGTACTTTACCTGAACGCCTGAAAACCATACTGTCAGGCGTGTCAGAAATAGTATGCACTTACCAGCCCGATTGCGCTGCCATCGAAAAAGTCTTCGTCAACGTCAACCCGCAATCAACGCTCTTGCTGGGTCAGGCTCGTGGCGCAGCGATCTGTGCCCTGGTGGCAGCCGATCTGGTGGTGTCAGAATACACGGCTTTGCAGGTCAAACAGGGCGTGGTCGGCCATGGTCGCGCGAAGAAGGAGCAAGTGCAGGACATGGTGCAACGCCTGTTGACCCTGTCAGGTTTGCCCGGCACGGATGCAGCCGACGCCTTGGGCGTAGCAATTTGTCACGCCCATAGCGGCGATACCCTCGCCACTTTGGGAGCGATTGCACCAGGACTGGCAAAAAAAGGCCTGCGCGTCAAAGGTGGCAGACTGGTAGGCTGACGGGCAATTTATCCGGCTATTCTTGCGCATTATTACCTTCCTGCAATATCAATATAAATTCCCTGTATTAAACTCGTCAAACGGCCAAGAATCGTTTACTATCACTGTTTATTCATACAGTATGAAAGCAGTCTCATGATAGGTCGTATTGCAGGCACGCTGATAGAAAAGAATCCTCCGCAATTGCTGGTCGATTGTCAGGGCGTGGGCTATGAAGTCGATGTCCCCATGAGCACTTTCTATAACCTGCCCTCACTTGGCGAGAAAGTGGTCTTGCTGACCCATCTTGCCATCCGTGAAGACGCCCATGTACTGTTTGGCTTTGGTACGGCTGAAGAGCGCAGCACTTTCAAGCAATTGATCAAAATCAGCGGCGTCGGTGCCCGTACTGCCCTATCCATTTTGTCCGGCATGTCGGTAGCAGACCTGGCCCAGGCGATCACCCTGCAAGAAGCAGGCAGGCTGACCCGTGTGCCCGGCATAGGCAAGAAAACCGCCGAACGCCTGTTACTGGAATTGAAGGGCAAGCTTGGTGCTGATCTGGGTACGGCCAGTGCTGCACTGGCAGCTGGCGACCATAGTGCTGACATCCTCAATGCCTTGCTGGCACTGGGTTATTCTGACAAAGAAGCCTTGCTGGCCATGAAGTCGGTTCCTGCAGGCAGTGGCGTGTCGGATGGTATCAAGCTGGCCTTGAAGGCATTGTCCAAGGGCTAAGACATGACGATACATACCGACAACCTGTCTTCCGGCTCTTCTGGTGCAGTGGATACCCGCATCATCTCGGCCACGCCCAGCTCGCCGAATGAAGAAGCGATAGAACGCGCCCTGCGCCCCAAGCAGCTTGATGAATATGTAGGACAAGAGAAAATACGTGACCAGCTGGAAATCTTCATTACCGCCGCCCGTCAGCGTAGTGAGGCGCTTGATCACACCCTGCTGTTTGGTCCGCCCGGCCTGGGCAAAACCACGCTGGCGCACATCATCGCACGCGAGATGGGTGTCAACCTGCGCCAGACTTCCGGCCCTGTGCTGGAACGCGCCGGCGACCTGGCAGCACTGCTGACCAACCTGGAAGCCAATGATGTACTGTTTATAGATGAGATACATCGTCTGTCGCCCGTCGTTGAAGAAATTCTATACCCGGCCCTGGAAGACTACCAGATCGACATCATGATAGGCGAAGGCCCGGCAGCACGTTCAGTCAAACTTGACCTGCAACCGTTTACCCTGGTTGGCGCCACCACGCGCGCCGGCATGCTGACCAATCCGCTGCGTGATCGCTTTGGCATTGTCGCGCGCCTTGAGTTTTATACACCGGAAGAGTTGACCAAGATCGTCACCCGCTCTGCATCGCTGTTGAATGCACCAATACAGGCTGATGGCGCGCGTGAAATAGCCAAACGGGCACGTGGCACACCGCGCATTGCCAACCGTTTGTTGCGTCGCGTGCGCGACTATGCCGAGGTCAAGGGAACGGGCGAGATCACCAAGAACATCGCCGATGCAGCCCTGAAGATGCTCGATGTCGATGCGGTGGGCTTTGATCTGATGGACAGAAAATTGCTGGAAGCCATCCTGTTCAAGTTCGGTGGCGGCCCGGTTGGCCTGGATAATGTCGCTGCCGCCATAGGTGAAGAACGCGACACCATAGAAGATGTATTGGAACCTTATCTGATACAGCAAGGTTTTTTGCAACGTACACCAAGGGGCAGGATTGCCACCCCATCTGCCTACGAACATTTTGGTGTGACCATGCCCAGATCGGGCAACAACGGTGACTTATGGGGCGGTAGTTGAGCCATGAATTTAAACTGACATTCCTAGTTGTAAATTCAGGCTGTGATTATTTGTTGATCTGACGAGATTGATACAGGTGTCGACAGATTCCAAGATAGAAAATGATCCAGAACATGATGCCAAACATGATGCCCATGCCATTCCAGGCAGAAGAACATGCTTATGCTGTTCTTGAAGCCAGGGCCCGCACCCAGCATATCCACCCCCTGTCTTCACAATTTGAACTGAGTATCGAACATGCCTATGAAATCGCCAAGGCTTCTGATGCAATACGCATTGCCGAAGGCGAAGTACGCATAGGTCGCAAACTGGGTTTTACAAATCGCAAGCTATGGTCCAAGTATGGTGTAAAGGTCGCGATACAAGAGCCGATCTGGACCAGCCTGTTTGACAGTACCGTGCGCTACGTAGAAGAAAATTACGTCTATCAAAGCCTGGCTGGCGCCCTGCAGCCGCGCATAGAACCTGAAGTGGTATTCAAGCTCGGCAAGACGCCGGCGGCAGACGCCACCATAGAGGAGCTGGCCGATTGCCTGGAATGGATGGCGCACAGTATAGAGATCGTGGTCAGCCCTTTCCCTGACTGGAAATTTGAAGCGGCCGATGCCATCGCCGCACTTGGCCTGCATGGTACCCTGCTGATAGGCGAGCCACGTATTTTGTCGAGCGCCAGCCGCCAGCATCTGGCAGAAGTGCTGGCCAATGCCAGTGTATCGATCTCTTGTGATGGCTCATTGCGCAGTGCGGGTTATGGCAGCAATGTACTTGACAGTCCTTTGCATGCCATCTGGTATTTGCATAGCCTGCTGCAGAAGCAGCCGCAGTTCCCGCCTTTGCAAGCGGGGGAAATCATCACCACCGGTACCTGGACAGATGCCTACCCGGTTGAATCAGGACAAACCTGGGGCACGGCTTTTTCTGGCGTCCCACTGCCTGGCCTGAGTGTCAGCTTTGCGTAAATAAATGAAATGGCAGGCTACTCCGGATAATTTCGGTTAATTTTCAACAATTACATGATCCAGAACAGCCTGACAATAAGTCTTGCCAACCCGGTTTTTACCTGTTTTCAATTGTTTTTTTATCTTGCCAGCAGCAGTCAGTCCATATGCCCTCAATGAGCATGTCAATAGACAAGAGTGTCCGCATGCATTGCGAAAACCAGAATTGGGCACAGATTGCAGTGCATACAGCGACAAATCGCCACCAATAATCCTGCATTAGCAGCCTCATATTCTAAAAAAACAGATGGCATCATCAGTAGAACCTCTCGCCTGATCGTCATGCGGCGACGATAACCTGCCGGTTTGCCGGCGTCCTCAAGCTCGGCGTCATAAAAGGTAAATGCACTTCACCCTTGGAAGCAGTGCATTTTTGACATCGCCAACTTGTAAATTCAGGCAATTCAAGGTTTTTGCAAAGACAAAGAAAAAAGCATCCCTGAGGATGCTTTTTTCGATCTTGCCAGTAACTAACTTCGCTGACCTAAGTCAGCAGAAAATTAGAACTTGTGACGGATACCAACGTTAACCAGACGGACTGTTGCGCCATTAGGAACTGGTTTGAATGTAGCGGAAGAATCTGCGCTACCCAGGTTGATGTTTGCGTCGTTAGTTGCACGGGAAATAGATGTGTACAGGTTAGTACGCTTGGACAGGGAGTATGTATAACCCAGAGCCAGTTGTGAACCGTTAGCATCTTTGATCAGGCTGTTTTGGTTTGTGGAGCGGATGTAGCTTGTAACGATCGCGCCAGAACCGACAGGTACTGTTGCACCCAGCAACCATACGCGACGATCCAGAGCAGCTGCGCCTGCGCCATCATCTTTGATGGAAGAGAATGCGCCGTGTGCTGTTACAACGTCAAAGTTGTAAGTACCAGCGATCAAATAGCTCTTGGTTGCGTTAGAACCGTTAGCATTTTGTGCATTGCTGTAAGCGAATTCAGCAAACAATGGGCCTTGTGTGTAAGCACCAGACAGGCCGATGTAACGGCCAGCTGTGTTGTTACCGGCAACTTCGCCGAAACCATAAGATACTGTACCAACAAAACCGCTCAGGCTGTTTGTGTTGTAAACAGCTGCGTTGTTTGTACGAACGCCACCGTGGTCGAAGTAAGCTGCAGCGCCCAGGCCGGATGTACCGCTACCTGCTGTACCGCTGGTGATACCAGTGCTGAATGGATCGAAGCTGTCGATAGCAACGAATGCTGGCGTGTATTGACGACCGAAGTTGATCGCACCGAAGTCACCGGACAGACCGACGAATGCTTGACGACCGAAAGCACGGCCACCTTGAGCAGAGCTACCTGTATCAGCATTGATACCCATTTCCAGTTGGAAATTTGCTTTCAGACCGCCACCCAGATCTTCAGAGCCTTTGAAGCCCAGACGGGAACCGGATTGAATACCACTGTCCAGGCCCAGAGTGGAGCCAGCAGGATCGCCAGTGTTTTGATGTTGCAAGGCCATATCTACAACACCGTAGATAGTCACAGAAGATTGTGCTTGCGCTGTACCAGCAACAGCAGCCAAAACTGACAGAGCGATGAGTGATTTTTTCATTGATATTTCTCCAAAGGATTTCACATTGAGATGAACTACATTGAGCACGATGCGCGCAAAACAGAGCCAAAATTTGATCGCACGAAACGCGCTAATTCTTAAGAACCGACAAGACTGCTAAAAAGAAGTTAACGTATTTGACCAAAAATGGTATTAGACAGCCAAGCTAAATCGGCTTTTGGAGGGAATATGGGGCAATAATGTCTCGAATAAGCAACAAATATTGCAATAAACGCAACATATTCAATGCAATTAAAACAATATTTCCAAATGGAAAATAATACCTGTTTTTTTCATTTTCCACTGAAAAATGAAACAAAAACAAAATTGCAAAGGTCGCCAAAAGCGACCTTTGCAAATTAAATTAACTTACAGCAATCAGAACGCGTGCAACAGACCTACAGCTGTACGTGTTGCCGAGCTATTGCCGGCACCGATAATGCCCAGCGCCAGGGAAACATCCTGTGCATTGACTGAACCGGCTTTTGCATAAGTCAGGGATGCATAAGCAGTTGTACGTTTGCTGAATGCATATTTGCCCAGCAGGATGTACTGGTCAGCTTTGCCGTCGATGTCGCCAGAACGCTTGGTATTATAGTAAGCGGTTGTCAAAGTCATCTGATCAGACAAGGTGAAATCTGCACCAAGGCCGATTACAGCAATCTTGCGGCCGTTTGCGCTCGGCAGGGCATCAATCTTGACGTTACCCTCAACTTTGTTCTGGGAATAAGTTGCACGCAACATGACGTTGGAGGCAACTTTGACTTTACCGCCACCAGCCCAGCCGCTCAGGTAAGAGGCATTGGCATTGTCACGCAGTTTTGCGTAGGACAGGGCGGCACCGTTAGTGCCATCAGTAAAGAAGCCCGACAGACCGGCATAGTTATTTGCTGTTGTGTCTCCAGCTTTTTCACCGAAACCATACATCAGCGCACCGCCGAAACCGGACATCAGTGGGGACACATATTTGATCGAGTTATTCTGACGCAGTGCTGTACCGCCACCGTTGGTACCGAAACCACCGAAGAACGCACCGGAGTTCAATGCACTGAACATCACGTTGGGATTGGAGCCTGCATGTGCCAGACTGATCGGGTCTGCCAGACCGACAGAATCGACACCCAGGATGTTGTTACGGCCCAGGGTAATGCTACCGAAATCACCAGACAGACCTACCCACGACAGGCGGTCAAACAGGGATGTGTTGCTACCAGTCTGATTAAAGACGTTACCACCGAAACCGGCACCAGCTGTACCTGTATCATTTGCCAGTGTGCCTTCCAGGTTGAAGTTGGCTTTCAAGCCGCCGCCCAGGTCTTCGGAACCCTTGATACCCCAGCGGGAAGTCAGTAACTGACCAGCATCCATGGAATACTTGGAACCACCTGTTGCTGTTTGATTGGTTGTAGCAACAACAGCCGCATCCACGATACCGTAGATGGTGACTGAAGATTGCGCGGATGCCGTAGCTGCGAATGCGCTCAAAACTGCAAATGCCAGTATCGATTTTTTCATTGAATGCGTCTCCAAAATTATTAAATTTATGTGACCGTACTTAGTTACCCGCCAGTCATTTCTATACATTCTGTCTTGCGAAGACTTCGAAACCTGCTGATTAAGAAGCTGGATTCCATTGAAACAAATTAAAAGATTTTGGGCAAAGAGAATTTGCGAACGATCGTATTTAAGCAAATTTTATGTGGTGTTATCACAACAAGCTTTATCTTTCTCATTATCAAAACTCCAATTTTTCTGAAAGTTGCCGCCTGATAAGTTGCTCACATTGTCTTGTTTGCGCCAGCGCATGGCACAAAGTCAGGATAATTCTTACAATAGCTCCATTGCTGAGTCGCTACTGTCAGCGACAGCTTCTCCTTGAATTTAAGAAATATGATGAATAAAGCATCTCCGGGTGCCAACCCCAAAATTGATAACCTGATCAGCCAGTTTGACCGTGCCCTGCGCGTTGTCAGCGGTCAGGCAAGAGCCAGACGCTCGATCCCGGGTCATGAACTGCCAGAGGCAGAAATGTCCGACGAGGAAAAAGCCCATAGTGCAGGCCTGATGCGCGTCAACCATGTCGGAGAAATCTGCGCCCAGGCGCTATATGATGCACAGGGAGCCAACGCCCAGGCTGAAGAAATTCGCCAGCAATTTCAGCATTCTGGTGTAGAAGAAGAGGATCATCTCGCCTGGACTGCAAAGCGCCTGCAAGAATTGAATTCACATACGAGCCTGCTCAATCCTCTGTGGTATGCAGGAGCATATGCCTGTGGCAAGCTGGCCGCAAAATTCGGGGATGCCATCAGCCTGGGATTTGTGGTGGAAACCGAGCGACAGGTAGAGGCGCATCTGGCCAGCCACCTGAAAAAACTGCCGTCACAAGATGCCAAGTCGCGGGCAATTGTTGAGCAGATGCGCCTTGATGAGATTGCCCATGGAACAGCGGCACAATCTTTGGGCGCCAGTCAACTGCCGGCACCGGTACAGACTGGTATGAAGCTTATGGCGAAAGTCATGACCGGCAGCGCCTACTATATTTAAGGGAAGATTCGACATTAAAACAGTTCCCCCTGCCCAGGGGGTAGCGCAGACAATACCCTGGCAAAGCAAGGGAGCGTAAAACGACAGCCTCATTTACAACAGCCTGTCAGGTCATACTGACAGCAGTGACCAGCATATTAGGCCAATTGAAAAAAAATTGCCGCGATCAGAGTGGGGACCGCAGCGGCGGCAAACAGGCCCAGAGGGCTGATTGCCTGTTCGTGAAAATACTCCTTCAGAATAGCGTAGGCAGCCGGGTTAGGCGCATTGGCAATCACTGTCAGGCCGCCGCCTGTTACCGCACCGGCAACCAGTGCATACTTGGATGCATCCGATAAGCCAGCCACCAGCGACCCCAGGTAAGTCAGGGCCGCATTATCGGTAATGGCGGTCAGCGCCGTCGCCCCCCAGTAGAGTGCGGCAGGTTTCATTTCTGCCAGGACTGCCTGCAACCACCATTGCTGCATGCCGCCAAGCACGACGAGTCCTGCCAGAAAGAAAGCAACCAGCAAGCCTTCACGCAGCATCAGCCGATCCTGGTACTGTTTGTATGCTTCGGTAAAACCGAGGAAGAACAGGAAAAGACCAAGAAACACTACCGAGTAATGCGAAAACCAGACCACCGCAACCAGGAACAGGTAATGTATTCCCACAACCGTCAATGGTACGGCCCCGGCATCGGCACTGTCGGGCTCTGACTCCACGGTTTGCAACTCCTTTCGAAATAACAGAGTCAGCATCAGTGCATTCAGAGCGACCGCCGCAGCGGCCTTCCAGCCAAAATGAAAGAACATGTGTGACACATTCCACCCCCATTTTTCTGCCACCATCAATACCGGAGGTGCGGCAAATGGCGTCAGCACACCACCTATCGATACGTTGACAAAGAGGGTGCCCAAAGTCATATATTTCAATTTTGCAGAAATCTTCTTTTTATAAAACCGGTCGCGCAGCATCAAAGCCGCCAGCGTCATGGCCGCTGGCTCGGTAATTACTGAACCCAGCAAGGGGATCAAAGAAAGACACAGGAAATACGTGGCCAACTGGGTAGGCAACGGCACAACGGCTGCAACGCGTGACACAAAATGCTGAACCGACCATAAGACTGGCTTGGTGCCAGAAATCACCAGGATAACAAAAACAAACAGCGGTTCGGTAAAATTTTGTCCTTCCAAGTAATGGATAGCTGACTTCTGATCACTATAGGCTGCAACTATCATGACCAGAACAAAGGCCCAGAAACCGAACACTACCTCAACTTCGCCGAGCAAATGCCAGAGACCTGAATGGTGTTTGCTCTGGTGCGCCATGTGCGCAAAAAATTTGCCGGAAAAAGTATGCAAAACAGCGACCGCAAAAATGGCCGCTGCGATATAAAGCAGCGTTTGCTCTGTGTTCATCCCTGTCTCTTCCTTATATTTTTTCTAGTTTTGCGACACTCAGGTCCAGCCGTTTCATACCAAACTTGCCAAAATTGATTTGAGCATTGGGGCTGGCACCGCCGCTGCCCCCTTCAATATTGACGATCACACCCTCACCAAATCGCTCATGAGATACGTTCTGGCCTATGCGCCAGCCTGCACCTGTATTTTTTTGCTTGAAGCTTTGTGCAATCTGGTTGGCAGCTTCATCGGGCGACTCATCCCAGGCAGATTTTTTGTTGCCAAACCAGCTGGCCTGTACACGCGGGGAGAGCCATTTCAAAGATTCTTCCGGCAACTCATCAAGAAAGCGTGAACGCATGTTATAACGGGTCTGGCCATGCAGCATGCGGGTTTGTGAGAAGCTCAGGTACAGGCGTTTGCGGGCGCGTGTGATGGCCACATACATCAGGCGGCGCTCTTCTTCGACACCGCTGTCTTCCTGCGCGCTATTCTCATGCGGGAACAAACCTTCTTCCAGGCCGGTGATAAAGACGGCATCAAACTCCAGGCCTTTGGCTGAATGCACGGTCATCAATTGCATGGCATCCTGGCCGGCCTGGGCCTGGTTATCACCTGCTTCGAGCGAAGCGTGTGAAAGGAAGGCAGACAAGGGCGACATCACTGTCGGCAAGGCTGCATCGGCATCGATAACTTGATCGCCTGCACCGTTATCGAGCAGGACAGTTGCGCTGCTGGCGGGGCCGG
This sequence comes from Undibacterium paludis, assembly GCF_022568815.1. Taxonomy (GTDB): domain Bacteria; phylum Pseudomonadota; class Gammaproteobacteria; order Burkholderiales; family Burkholderiaceae_D; genus Undibacterium. Next base: position 334,888 of record NZ_JAKZHX010000005.1, read on the forward strand.
CAAAAGCAGGTGCCTCCTTATTGAAACCCTCTTCCGATACAAATAGCGTAGCGGCATTGACCAGTTGCTCCAGATTTTCTATACGGTCAGCACCTTCTTTTTCACTCTGATAGTGAGTCAACAGGCTGCTGACTTCGAGCACGATCTTGACCATCTCGGGCAGCGGCAGGTTTTGTGTTTCAAAACGTGCCCCTTCGATCAGCTTGACGAAAGATGCCAGCGAAGAACCGGCCTTGCCACCCACATGGCGTACTGCAGCATAGAGGGAAGTCTGGTGCTGCCCCGCGACATCCTGCAATTGCTCCAGCGAGCGGGCACCTATGCCGCGCGTTGGGAAATTCACTACGCGCAAGAAGGCAGAATCATTATGCGGGTTATCCATCAATTGCAGGTAGGCGATGGCGTGCTTGATCTCTGCCCGTTCAAAAAAGCGCTGACCACCATAAACACGATATGGAATGCCAGCCGTGAACAGCGCATGCTCAATCACGCGTGATTGCGCATTGGAACGATACAGGATGGCAATCTCGCTGCGCAGCGAACCTTCGCGTATCAGGTTCTTGGCCTCATCGATGATCCAGTTGGCTTCTTGTATATCGCTGCTGGCTTCCATGATGCGCACCGGTTCACCATGGCCGGCATCGGTGCGCAGATTCTTGCCCAGACGCTTGCTGTTGTGTTCGATGAGCACATTGGCACTGTCGAGGATATGGCCGTGCGAACGGTAATTCTGTTCCAGCTTGATCAGGTTCTGCACCTGGAACTCGCGTTCGAAAGCGGACATATTGCCGACATTGGCGCCACGGAAGGCATAGATGCTCTGGTCATCATCACCGACGGCAAACACGGCGCCGCCCTTTTTTGTCCCCTCGCCGGCCATCAGCTTGAGCCACTTGTATTGCAGGTCATTGGTGTCCTGGAACTCGTCGACCAGGATATGGCGGAACCTGTCCTGGTAATGTTCACGCAGTGGCTGGTTACGGCTCAGCAGCTCATAGGTGCGCAACAGCAGTTCGGCAAAATCAACCACGCCTTCACGCTGGCATTGAGCATCGTACAGATCATAGAGAGCAACCAGCTTGCGGTTGAAATCGTCATAGGCATCGACCTGGGCGGCACGCAAGCCCTGGTCCTTGGCGCCATTGATGAAATACATCAGGGTCTTGGGTGGAAATTTTTCATCATCGATATTATTCGCCTTGAGCAGGCGCTTGATGAAAGACAGCTGGTCACCAGAATCGAGTATCTGGAAAGTCTGTGGCAAACCGGCATCGCGATGATGCGCACGCAAGAGGCGGTTGCACAGGCCATGGAAAGTGCCTATCCACATGCCACGTGTATTGATAGGCAACATTGCCGACAGCCGCGTCAGCATCTCTTTGGCAGCCTTGTTGGTAAAAGTCACCGCCAGTATACCGCCAGGCGAGACCTGGCCAGTCTGTATCAACCAGGCGATGCGGGTCGTCAGCACACGCGTCTTGCCGGAACCCGCACCAGCCAGTATCAGGGCAGACTGGGCCGGCAATGTCACGGCGGCAAGTTGTTCAGGATTTAAGTTATGGAGTAAATTTTGCATAGACAGATTATACGGGACTCGGCGCAGGACCAGACGATGGACTATGTACGGGACTCAGCAAAGCACAGGTTAAGCCACACACAATCGAGAGTAGCCCGGCAATATTGTTGTCGGCGAAGAAATCGCGTATTGACAATATCGCGCAAAGCCGCAGATAATCAGGGCAACACTTTTATCTTATTACCATGCACATTCACACCAAAGACCAGACACAAACTCAGGGCATCGCTGCTTTGGGACCGGTCTTTGCCAAAGCCAAGAAACAGACGCTCATCTGACCGGGGCGTGCTGTCCCGTCAGGTGAGCTGACAGGATGGCAAAACGGTTAATACCCCCTTGTATCCCATGTCAACTCCGAAGACGGGTCTTTACCGGTCTACAGGAGAACAGGCATGTCCAGCAATATGAGCAACAACAGTAACAGCAGTCATATCAGCACACAGAATACTGCGGCCCTCGCCCGCAGGGCAAATGGCAAACCCGATTTTTCCGGCATCTGGGTTGCCCTGATTACGCCGTTCACCGACAGCGCAGATGCCGCCATTGACTTCCCGGCGCTACAAACCCTGGCAAAGAAACTGATAGCTGACGGTGCCACCGGCCTGGTGGTTTGCGGCTCCACCGGTGAAGCAGCCGCACTGAGTAGCGATGAACAGTTGCAGGTACTCGATGCGGTACTGGCTGTTGTGCCTGCCCGCCAGGTCATCATGGGCCTGAGCGGCAATCATATGCAAAACGTCCTGGACAGGCTGGCATTGACAGGCCAGCGCCAGGTCGCCGGCGTACTGGTGACGGCACCGTATTACATACGCCCCTCACAAGCAGGCGTACTGCATTACTTCCAGACTATTGCCAATGCCTCTGCAGTACCGGTGCTGTTATACAACATCCCCTACCGTACCGGTGTCAACATGGAATTGCCCACCCTGCGCGAACTGGCCAGGCACGACAATATCGTGGCCATCAAAGATTGCGGCGGTAATCTGCATGCGACCATGCAATTGATCATTGATGATGAGATACAAGTGCTGGCTGGTGAAGATCACCAGGTCTTCAGCACACTGTGCCTGGGCGGCACCGGCGCCATACTGGCCTCTGCCCATCTGCGCCCTGATTTATTTGCACGCATGCACAAATTGATCAGTGAAGGACAACTGGATCAGGCCAGGAGCATCTTTTACCATTTATTGCCAGTGATGCAGGCCTTGTTTGAAGAACCCAATCCCGCTCCCTTGAAAGCGGTGCTCGCTTCCATCTATCCCATGCAGGCCAATTTGCGTGCACCCATGCAAAATGCCAGCATTGCGATGAATGAAAAAATCCTGCAAGCCTATGCCTGCCTGCAGGACGTGCCATGATGGCATTGCCCGAAAGGGCAATGCAGCCGATAATGCGCGCTGTATTTGTTATCTGCTCTTTTATGAAGCCAAGTATTTACAAACTGCTGTCTGCACTGACACTCAGCCTGTCAGCACTGCCCTGCATGGTGAGCCCGGCCTCGGCCATGACCATGCTGAGGTCAAACGACACCCTGATCCTGTTTGGCAAAATCGAGGCCAGTGATCTTCAACGCTTTCACCGCAATCTCAGTGGCGGACCGGTAAAGCACGTGGTACTGACAGAAAGCCCGGGTGGTGACATGGGCGCTGCCTATGGTATTTCACATCTGATCACGCAAAGAAAAATCAATACGGCTGTGCGCGGCAGTTGCTACTCTGCCTGCGCCATCATCTTCATGGCTGGCATAGAAAGGCAGATGCTGGCCGGCAAGGACCTGGCCAGGACCAGTCTTGGCTTCCATGGCCCTCACAACAAGGAAACCCTGGAGATTTCTGTTGAAGCCATCCCCAAACTGAAGGAATGGCTGCTCAATGCAACCCAGGGCAAGTTCCCGGAAGAGCTGCTTGATCGGGCCCTGTTCATCAAACAGGCCAATGACATGATGTTTTTCTATTACCCTGGCGCGAATGCCAGCAAGGGTAATATCCGTTTCTGCAATGCAGGCAGTCTGGAAAATCCACGCAAGTGCAATAACATCGAGGGTCATGACATTCTGAGTGTAGGCATACTGACGACACCGGAATTATTGCAGGTGGAAAGCCTGGAACCGCCAACAAGTGACAGTCAGAACCGCTGACATTCTCTTTCGCCCAGGCCAGGGCCTGGGAGATTTCCTGCTGTATTCAGCCAGCTTATTTCTTGCTCAGGTCCTTATATGCTGCCGGTACATTCAGGCCAGGGTGTACCCAGCCAAACAAAGCATATCCGCCAAATTCCGGCATGGTGGTCTGCTGCACGGTTTGTTCCAGCGTCAGGCCCTGGTTGATTGCCGCCTGTACCTTGTTGCGTATGGTGTCGAGGTAATTGATATGCCAGTTCAGGTCGTTACGTGTCATGGCCACTCCATGGCCGGGTATGATGCGGGCATCTTCTGGTAAAAAGGCATACACGCGCTTCAAGGTATCAAGAGTCTCCACCAGATTGCCATCAAGCAGCCAGGGCAAGGCAGGCTTGGCGGCAATCACCGGGTTACCGGCCCACAATACTTTGGACTGCGGCTCCCACACCCAGAGGTCGCCACCGGTCTGGCCAAAACCAAAATCGATGATATCAACGCTCTTGCCACCGAGGTCTATCGTGATTTTGCCGCCGGCAGGCACCAGCACATCCGGGCTGCGCACCTGGATTTGCTCTATACCCCTGCCAGTGCCAAAGTTCTTGATCATGAAAGCCTTGTCATCATCAAGATGCGCGGCAATATAGTCTCGCGTCACAGCATGCTGAATGATGCGCGTGCCGGCGGGCATGAACATGTTGCCGTAAGAATGATCGCCATGCGAGCTGGTATTGACGGCATACATCAGGGGCTTGCCGCCCAGTTTCCGGCTCAGGTCCTGCACCTGTTTATTGAGGCGCTGATTAAGCATGGTTTCCACCAGCAGCGCCCCTTTGCTGCCAACGATCAGGCCGCCGCTGGTGGCTGCGGCGCCGCCTTTGGCGTTGAGCTCACGGGCATCTTTGGCGTAATAGGCATAAACATGGTCAGCCAGTTTTTCACTGACCATCTCAACCTTGTTGCCGTCCCAGATCGGTTCGCCCGCAAAGGCAGCGAAACCGGACGACAGGCTCAGGGCAACGGCGGTTTTGATCAACATCGATTTCATGGCAAGGCTCCTTGTTAGATCAGTTAGGTCAATTGAATTGACAGTGAAAGCAGCTTATCATTTGCATTGACGCATAAATATTCCAATATTTGACAATAATTATTTGCACTTATGCAAATCAGAGAAGACTTGAATGACTTGCGCTATGTGGCAGCCATCTTGCAGACCGGTTCGCTGGCGGGTGCAGCACGCCTGCTTGATGTAAATCATGCAACGGTATTTCGCCGCATCACGCAACTCGAAGCCCAGCTGGGCGTGCGCCTGTTCGAGCGCCACGCCGGGCGCTATCAGGCTACCGCAGCTGGTGAAGAACTGGCCAAGGCTGGCACCTTGATCAATGACATGGCCGCCCAGGCCTTGCTGAAGGTAGCCGGCCAAGACCTGCGCCCCAGCGGCAGTGTGCGTATCACAACGACAGATAGTGTGGCGCGGGTATTACTGAAACCCATCATGCACCTGTGCCGTCAGCGCTATCCGCAGATCAGCCTGCAGGTAGGGATAGACAATGAAATGGCCAACCTGTCAAAACGCGATGCCGACATTGCCATACGCCCGGCCCTGCAACCGCCCGAGCACCTGATAGGCAAGCGCATTGCCGGCCTGAGCTTTGCCATCTATGGAGCAAGGGAATACCTGGAGACGCATCCGTCAACGGACCTGGCCGAACATGAATGGATAGCCCTGGACGATACACGCAGCCGCCATCGCAGCCTGCGCTGGCTGGAAAAATTCAAACCGCTGGATGAAGTCGGCTTTCGTATCAACAGTTTTGGCGGTGTGTGCGATGCCTGCGCAGCAGGGCTGGGCCTGGCCCTGCTGCCCTGCTTCATGGGTGATGCCCAGGCAGGTCTGCAAAGACTGGGCGAAACGCAGCCGGACTGTGCATCAGAACTGTGGCTGCTGACTCATCCGGACTTGCGTGATACCTTGAGGGTAAAAGTGATTTACCAGTTACTGCTGGAAGAACTGAGTAAGCTGGCAGGCAGGCTGCAAGCCTGATACACCTAGGCAAACAGGGCAGTCAATGCCTGTGCTGCCTCGCGCGGCTGCTCGGCCATGTAGACGCTGCTGATCACCGCGACCATCTCCGTTCCGTTGGCTATGAGAGGCCGGCAATTATCAAGCGTCATGCCACCTATCACCACCTTGGGCAAGTTAAATTCCCTGCCGGCATCTGCGACTATTGAGGCCGGTGTCGTTACCGCATATTTCTTGATGCGCGAGGGGTAGAAACCGCCAAAGGCAATGTAACTGGCGCCGCCTTTTACTGCAGTTCTGGCCAGTTCAAGATCACCATAACAGGACGCCCCCAATATCTTGTCCGGCCCCAATTTGACCCTGGCTTCTGCCACGGTGATATCGGTACCGCCTACATGCAGACCATCAGCATCAATCTCCAGGCACAGATCCAGATGATCATTGATGATGAAAGGTTTGTCGAATTCCCTGCACAATTCCAGCAAGGCTGTCGCCTGGATTTTGCGCAGGGTGCTGCTGGCGGTCTTGTGCCGGTATTGCACGATATTTGCGCCACCCTGCAATGCCTGTTCTGTCACCGCCACGAGCTGCGCCGTATCATCCCAGTCCGGTGTGACGATGTACAAACCTTTTAATTGATGCATGATTCCTCCTGTTTGCTTCTTTTGCTTTTTTTAATGACAACAGCATGGCGTGCCGGTATCAACTGCCCCGCCGCGATGGCATAGGCATGTTGCAGGCTCTGCTGGGTATAAGCTTGCGCATGGCCCAGCGCCTCACCCATGTCCGCACCACATGCCAGTTGCCCGGCGATGGCGGAAGCCAGCGTGCAGCCGCTGCCGTGGAACTCACCCGGCAGACGTGGCCATTGCCACTCCTGCGCAGTTTGCCATTGCCCATGCTGGAACCAGATATTCCTGACCATGGCTTCATTTGCATGACCGCCCTTGAGCAAGACATCCGCCTCCATGTCCTGCATCAATTGCCCTACCTGTGCATGCAAATCCTGACTCTTTGGAGACAGCCGCTTCAGCTCTGGCAAATTTGGCGTAACCAGGGTGGCAACCTTGAGTAAAGGCTGTATCGCAACAACGGCATCGTCAAGCGACAGGCTGTCGCCATGGCCGCTGCCCAGCACAGGATCAACGATGACCTGCAAATCCGGCTGTTGCTGTTTCATGTTCTCGATAAAGCTTGCAATTGCCGTGGCATTTTTTTTATGTGCGACGATGCCCAGCTTGACCACCTTGACAGGCATCTTGGCAACCAGGGTCATTGCCTGCTGCAAGATGATCTGCACATCGACGGCATGTACCGCATAGGCATGATCGTTGTCCTGCACTGTCAATGCCGTAATCACCGGCAGGGCATGCGCACCTTGCGCGGCAATCGCTTCTATGTCCGCCTGTATGCCGGCGCCACCACTGGGATCATGTCCGGCAAACACCAGCACACAGGGACGGGTTGATGCTTTCATCGGATGAACGTCAGACAATACGACCAGCCATGGGGGACGATGGCGACGCGGCAAATTTGCGCGCCATGCGTCCCGCCAGGAAGGCTTCGCGCCCGGCTTCTACTGCCAACCCCATGGCGCGCGCCATGCGCACCGGGTCTTTTGCACCCGCAATGGCGGTATTCATCAGCACACCATCACAGCCGAGTTCCATGGCGATCGCTGCATCGGATGCGGTACCGACACCGGCATCAACCAGCACCGGTACTTTCGCCTGATCGATGATCAGCGACAAGTTCCATGGATTCAAGATACCCATGCCAGAACCTATCAATGAGGCCAGGGGCATGACAGCAACGCAGCCTATATCTTCCAGCATGCGCGCCTGTATCGGGTCATCGCTGCAATACACCATGACATCAAAACCGTCCTGCACCAATACCTTTGCAGCCTTCAAGGTTTCCGGCATATTCGGGAACAAGGTTTTCTCATCACCGAGCACTTCAAGCTTGCACAGCTTGTGGCCGCCCAGTAATTCACGTCCCAGTTGCAGGGTATAGACGGCATCTTCAGCGTTATAGCAACCCGCCGAGTTGGGCAGTATCGTGTATTTACTCGGCGGTACCACGTCGAGCAAACTTGGTGCATTCGGGTCCTGGCCTATATTCACACGACGTATCGCCACGGTGATGATCTCTGCACCACTGGCTTCGGTCGCCAGACGGGTTTGCTCCAGGTCTTTGTATTTGCCACTGCCGACCAGCAGGCGGGAGCGGTAAGTTTTACCGGCTATGGTCAAGCCTTGGTTTTGTGTGTTCATTGTTTCTCCAAAATTTGGGATGCCGCCTAACTCCTTCCCCTTGAAGGGGAAGGAACCTTAAAACCTCAACCACCGCCAATCGCACGCACCACATCCACCTTGTCATCAACCTGCAACTGATGTTCTGCCCAACGCGACCGCGGAATGATCTGCCGGTTAACCGCCACCGCAATCGCCTGCTGCGACAGATTCAGTTCCGTAATCAGATCAGCCAGCAGCGCGCTCACCAGTTGCCGCGTTTCTCCATTAAGCTGTATCGCTATCATGGTCATTGCTTCTTGTAGATTTCAGCACCGGACTTGATGAACTCAACCGCCTTGACTTCCATGCCCTGCTTCAGGGCCTGTATCTCGGTAATACCCTGAGCCTGGGCATAATCACGTACTTCCTGGGTGATTTTCATGGAACAGAAATGCGGACCACACATGGAGCAGAAATGGGCAACCTTGGCAGAGTCCTTGGGCAGTGTTTCGTCATGGAATTCGCGCGCCTTGTCGGGATCGAGACCAATGTTGAACTGGTCTTCCCAGCGGAATTCGAAGCGTGCCTTGGACAGGGCATTGTCACGTATCTGCGCACCGGGATGGCCCTTTGCCAGATCGGCTGCATGGGCAGCGATCTTGTAAGTGATGATGCCGTCCTTGACGTCGACCTTGTTCGGCAAACCCAGATGTTCTTTCGGTGTCACATAGCACAGCATGGCCGTGCCATACCAGCCTATCTGTGCTGCGCCTATGCCAGAAGTGATATGGTCGTAACCAGGGGCGATATCAGTCGTCAAGGGTCCGAGAGTATAGAAAGGTGCTTCGTGACACTGCTCGAGTTGCAGGTCCATGTTTTCCTTGATGAGGTGCATGGGCACATGACCGGGACCTTCAATCATGACTTGTACATCATGCTTCCAGGCGATCTGTGTCAGCTCACCCAGGGTTTTCAATTCACCTAATTGTGCTTCGTCATTGGCGTCATAGATGGAGCCAGGGCGCAGGCCATCGCCGAGACTGAAGGACACGTCATAAGCCTTCATGATTTCGCAGATGTCTTCGAAATGCTCGTACAAAAAGCTTTCCTTATGATGTGCCAGGCACCATTTCGCCATGATGGAACCACCACGCGAAACGATGCCGGTCAGGCGTTTGGCCGTCATCGGTACGTATTGCAGGCGTACACCGGCATGGATGGTGAAGTAATCAACGCCCTGCTCAGCCTGCTCAATCAGCGTGTCGCGGAAGATTTCCCAGGTCAGGTCTTCTGCCTTGCCGTTGACTTTTTCCAGCGCCTGGTAAATCGGTACGGTACCGATAGGTACAGGTGAATTGCGGATGATCCATTCACGGGTTTCATGGATGTGTTTGCCGGTGGACAGATCCATGACATTGTCGCCACCCCAGCGTATCGCCCAGGTCATTTTCTCGACTTCTTCACCGATGGAAGAAGTCACTGCTGAGTTGCCGATATTGGCATTGATCTTGACCAGGAAATTACGGCCTATGATCATCGGCTCGATTTCAGGGTGGTTGATGTTGGCTGGAATAATGGCGCGGCCACGGGCAATTTCTGAACGCACGAATTCCGGTGTGATTTCTGTGGGGATGGAAGCGCCAAATGACTGGCCGGGATGCTGGCGTCCCATCACTTCAGCAAGCTTGCTGCCCATGGGGCCGGAGGTTTTCAGGTTGGCCAGGTATTCCTGTCTGCGCATGTTTTCGCGGATGGCGACAAATTCCATTTCTGGCGTAATGATGCCCTGGCGCGCGTAGTGCATCTGCGAGACATTCTTGCCTGCCAGTGCGCGGCGTGGCTTGCGTTTCAGATTGAAGCGCAGTTCAGCCAGCTTGGGGTCATGCAGACGGGCAATACCGTATTCAGAAGTCGGGCCTGCTAATTCTTCGGTGTCATTGCGTTCGGCTATCCAGGCGCCGCGTACGGAAGCCAGTCCTGAACGTATATCTATCCTTGCTTCAGGGTCAGTGTAAGGGCCGGATGTGTCGTACACATAAATCGGCGGGTTCTTTTCAGAACCAAACATGGCGGGCGTATCAGCCTGGCTGATCTCGCGCATGGGTACGCGGATATCAGGACGGCTCCCTTGTACATAAACTTTACGGGAATTCGGTAATGGCTGGATTGCTGCCTCATCTACCGTAGCGGTAGCAGACAGAAATTGCGGGTTGGCGTTCATTTTGGCTCCTTGGCTTTATTGGCTTGGAGCCAGCAAAGGAGTTTCCAAATCAGGTGGCACACACAGGAACACGGGCGGCACAGTCTTCGGCAGCTTCCCTTCGCTGGCATTATCCAGATCAGGTTCGAGGGTATTTCTCACCCGACAACAAACAGTTGGCAGGACCCCTAGCATTTTTCACCGCAGGTCCTTGGCGGACCGGCAGCGACGGCAAATTATACGACTTTTTACAAGCTATGGCTGTTATTTGTGGTTGTTACTTCATTTCACTGACCAGATCACCTTGTGCGTCTGACAAGGTAACCGGCTCTTCTGCCGCTTTCACCGGCCCGTGCACTTCAGCCAGTTCAACCATACCAGCCTTGATGGCGGCGGACAGGTCATGATCAAGTACGGGCAAGGCTTCCTCATACGGAATCAATAGCCTGCTGACACCGTAAGCACGATTACGTCCGTTAACTTTACCCAGGTAGAGCGCCATATCAGCAATCTGCAGGGCTTTTTCCCAGTTACACATCAACTCGGGCACACCAGAAAACGGCAAGCTGATGAAACCTGCTGTCAATGTTGCGTGGATTTCTGCGCCTTCCACTTTGATTGGCTCCTCGCCTATGCCGCGCAAGACGCGGTCAACCAGGTTTTTCAACTGTGCAGGGTTGGTGCGGGGCGAGTAAATCAGGAATTCTTCGCCCCCCCAGCGCAACACCATGTCGCTGTCGCGCACCGTCTTGCGCAGACGCCGGGCGACCTCCATCAGTACAGCATCACCAGCCGCGTGACCATAACCGTCGTTGATATTTTTAAAATGATCGAGGTCCATCAATATCAGGCTATCCGGATTTTCCAGCACGTCTTCACGTCGCTCGCCTCCTGGCAAGACCGCTCTGTTTTTCATCAGTTCAACAAAAGAGCGGCGGTTATACAAGCCAGTCAGGGGATCACGCACCGCATGGAATTCCAGTTGTTGATTAACTTCACGCAATTGTTCATTGGTCTTGCGCACGCGTTGATAGAGAAAGAAAATCACCACACCTATCATGACAGTGACCAGGGCAGCCAGGATCAGAATGACCTGCTGCAATTGCTGATTCTTGATCTCAGCATCTTTCAACTGATTTTCACGCGCCAGCAATTCGATCTGCTTTTGTCTTTGCTGGGCATTGAATTGTTCTTGCAGGGTAGCGACGGCACGGGCACGGTCTGAACGAAATAATTCATCGCTGAGTTTTTGTTGCTCACGGACGATGATCAGGGCTTCCTTATACATGTCGGCCGCTTCGTACATGCTGCCGATTTCGCTAAGCAAACTTTCTACATCTGACTTGGAGCCTGTCTCCATGAAAAATTTCTTGGCCTCGTTGATATATTCTATGCCCTGCGCAAATTTCTTTTGTCCGGCCAGGGCAAAACCTATATTAGCCTTGCCCATGGCTATACCATAGGGATCATTAATGACCTTGGCTTTTTCCAGCGCAGCCCGGGCGGCTTGCTCGGCTTCGCTATATTTGTGTACTTTGAGGTAGTAGTCAGAGATATTGCTCAAGGCTGTGGCAGCCATGGCAGGCATGCCTGCATCATCAGCAATCTGCAATACTTTTTTGTAAGCGTCAATGGCGTCATCGTAGCGAGCCAGATCCATCAAGGCCAGGCCACGTGTCATTTGCAGCGAAGCGGTAACTTTGGGTGCATCAATCCTGGCCGTCAGCACCAGGGCTTCATCGGTCGCTTCCAGCGCCTTTTCCGGGTTATGCATGCTTTGATAGAGCCTGGCTATCGATTCCATGCGATACATTTTTGCCTGGGCACGGCGACGTGGTATCTGGTCTGCCAGGCGCAGGGCTTCCAGATAATAAGGCAAAGATTTGTCGAAGTTGCCGATAGCAAGCTGTACTGCGCCAAATCCGATGTTCAGGCGCATCAGTGCTTCGGCATTTTTGCTGTCACGCAAACTGCTTTGCACTTCGTTGAGCTTGACCAGCGCCAACGCAAACTTGCCCTGATCAAGTAATTGAAAAGCTTCGCCTATCTGCGCCATACTGATCAATTCAGGGTCATTGCGCGACTTCGCCAGTTGCAGCAATTCGGTATTGGCCGCATCGGCTTCCTTGATTTTTCCAGCGTCGTACAGTATGCCTATCAAGGTTTTCAACACTTCAGCCCGCAAGGCAGGATCAGCGCTGGCGCCAATTTTTTCCTTATAGTCCTGTAATTGCCTGAGCGCTGTCGTGTTATCACGATCAGACAGGGCGTGAATGGCTTCTATCTCGGAAAGATCAGGCTTGCTCTGGGCTTGCAGTGGCGGGCTCCACATCAACAAAAAACAGTTGAGCAGAAGCAATCCCGGCACCAGGCGGGCCTGTTTGATCGGTATGCGAAGCTGCAACTTGCAAGCTTTCATAGATTTGTCCATGTCTCCTGGAGTCTGTGGCGAGGCGGGTCGACCCGCTACTGTGTCTTGCCAGCTTCAATCCGGCAATTTCTCTTCAGTTTCTATTTATAATCATATCCGTTACACAATGACCTCTGCAAATTCCCTGGCTGTTCGGCCTGGCATGACAGGCGGGCAGGCAGCCCACTCACTTGCCATCCTGGCCGAAAAACACCTTGCCTGCCTGTGACAGTAATTCATCTTCTATCTGCTGTGCCGGCACAGGTTTGCTCAGATAAAAACCTTGCAGAATATCGCAGGATTTGGAGCGCAGGAAATCCAGTTGCTCCCGCGTTTCCACCCCTTCTGCCACCACTTCCAGTCGCAAGCTATGGGCCAGTGCAATAATGCCGGTGACGATGGCGGCATCATCGGCATCCCCCGGTACGTCACGTACAAATGAACGGTCTATCTTGACGATATCGACAGGGAAACGTTTCAGGTATGACAGGGATGAATAGCCAGTGCCGAAGTCATCTATCGTCAGTCGCACGCCAAGACTGCGCAAACGGTCAAGCACAGCCAGGGTGTCCTGTGCATGTTCCATCAGGGTGCTTTCTGTAATCTCCAGCTCCAGCATATGCGCAGGCAATTCCGTATCGGACAAGGCTTTTTCTACCGTAGAGACAAAATCTTTTTGCAATAACTGGCTGACCGACAAATTGACTGCCACCCGTAAATCCCGGAAGCCTTTCTGCATCCAGGTACGCATCTGCTGGCAGGCAGTACGCAACACCCATTCGCCCAGCGCGATGATGAGACCGGTCTCTTCCGCCATGGGAATAAATTCCAGCGGCGCCACCATGCCGCGAGTAGGATGGTACCAGCGCACCAGGGCTTCCATACCGATGATTTCACCGGTATCCATGCGTGCCTGCGCCTGGTAGAAGACCGCCAGTTCATTACGTTCCAGTGCACGGCGCAGATCGTTTTCCAGGCGTACGCGTTCAGAGATGGAATGCTCCATCGCGGCTTCAAAGAATTGGAAGTCAGAATTGGTTTTCTTGGCGCGGTACATGGCCGTGTCGGCATGCTTGACCAATGTGCCAACATCAGCGCCATCGTTTGGATAAACAGAAATACCTATGCTGGCCGTCACAAAAATATCGTGCCCATCAATCTGGAAAGGCTTGGCCACAGTACGGCAGATATTTTGCGCAGCTGCTGCGGCTGCTGCCGGGTCTGCCAGTTCACTCAGCACAACGGTGAATTCATCACCGCCCAGTCTGGCCACGCAATCAGCATTGCGTACACTGCGCCGCACGCGCTGCGCCACCGCAACCAGCAAGCGGTCACCAACATCATGACCCAGGCTGTCGTTCACATTCTTGAAACGGTCAAGATCGAGAAACAGCACCGCTACTGATTCCCCATTGGTCTTGGCCATCTCCAGCCTGCGTCCCAACTGGTCAAGGAATTGCGTACGGTTGGGCAAACCCGTCAACACATCATTGAAAGCCAGGTGACGTATGCGTTTTTCTGCCTGGTTGGCTTCTATGATGCGGCGCACGCGCTGGGACAGTACGGCAAAATGTATGGGCTTGGGGATGTAGTCGCAAGCGCCGGCAGCAAACGCGCGCTCCACCGAACTATTGTCTTCCAGCGCGGTAATCATCAGCACCGGTATGCTGCGGCCACGCGGCAATTCCTGTATCAGGCTGCAGGCAGTGAAGCCATCCATCACCGGCATGACGGCATCCATCAGGATCACATCGGGTCGGATGCGTTTGAGCATCTGCAAGGCTTGCGACCCATCGGCAGCTTCTTCCACCTTGAAGCCGTCTCTTTGCAGGGTGTGGCGCAAGGTGCTGCGGGTGCTGCGGTCATCATCGACCACCAGGACCTTGGCCACCTGGCGATCGCTGGTCAGCACTTCGTGGTCTTGCAAATAGACTTCATCACCCAATTCTGCGGCCACTGCTTCATAGGCATTTTGCAGGCTGCCCAGCAGGGGCGAGATATCAGGCAAATGACCTTGCTGGGCCAGTTGTTCGACTTCCTTGGCAAATTGCATCAGGCTGAGCGCCCCCAGGTTACCGCTGCTGCCTTTGATGGAATGCGCCATCGCCCTGACCAGTTCGGCGTCGCTCTGTTGCAGTCCATGATGCAATTGTTCCAGGTAGATTGGTGTGTCTTCCAGGAACAGGGAAACCGTCTGTTGCAAACCAGGCCCAAGTATCTCGCGCAATTTGTCGAACACAGCCCTGTCTATGGTACTGCTGTCGAGGGGCAACAAATTGCCATCTGCCGGCAAGGCGCGTCCAGCGGCGCCGCCGTGTCTGAGCCAGCGTTCGAGCTTCTGACGCAGTTCCACCAGGGTGATGGGTTTGGCCAGGTAATCATCCATGCCTATTGCCAGGCATTTTTCTGCGTCTCCTGGCTGGGTATTGGCGGTCATGGCGACGATAGGAGTACGTCTGCCCAGGCCGTCTTCGTAGCTGCGTATTCTGACCGTTGCCTCATAACCGTCCATCTCCGGCATGCTGCAATCCATCAGTATCAGGTCGTAGCGACTGCGTCTTGCAGCTTCGACTGCTTCTTTCCCATTACCGGCAAATTCGCAATGGCAGGAACTAAGCGATAACATGCCCGCTGCCACCATTTGATTGGTACGGTTATCTTCAACGACAAGCACCCGCCACTCGCCTTTTTCGGCGGACACGGCAGGTTCAGCATGACGGCTCACTTCAGCGGGCAAAAGGGCCGCTTGCGCCACAGGCAGTCCTGCTGTTGCGGGTGTTACTGCAATTGACTGACTGGCCGGATCAAGTAACAGATGACGGATGGATTCCATCAGTCTCTCCATCTGTACAGGCTTGCCCAGGCAGATATCTGCGGATGAAGAATTTTCCTGACTGGCGCTGCCATATTTGTCGAGAGCCAGGGTCCTGATGCCGCTGTGATGATGATCAATCTTCAGCCTGTGGGCCAGGTCCTCACCGCTTTCATCGACGCTGGCAATGTCCATGATGACCAGTGAATAGGGACCGGCCTCGCTGGCTGCCCGCGTCAGCAAAGCCAGTGCTTCCGTACCATTGCCAACACCACGGCACAACAGGCCATGACGTGACAGATTTTGCACCAGAAAAAGCCTGACGACTTCACTGTCATCGACGATCAGGATTCTCTCGTCACGCAAATCCATGTTGAGCATGTCGTCCGTATCACCATCCCTGACAGAGGATGCAGCCTGGCATTGCATGGTGAAATGAAAGTTACTGCCCTGCCCCACTGTGCTATTGACGCCGATTTCACCATGCAATAAAGCCACCAGCTGTTTGCAGATGGCCAGTCCAAGGCCGGTACCGCCATATTTGCGGGTAGTCGACCGGTCTGCCTGGGCGAAAGAGTCAAATACCGTGGCAACTGCATCTGCGGACATACCTATGCCGGTATCGCGAACCTCAAACCGCAATGACAGCATTTGATCAGCATTATCGCTTTGTGAGGTTGGCTCTGCCTTGTCCCGTGTCACCCACAGGCTCACTTCACCATGTTCAGTGAATTTGATGGCGTTACCGATCAGGTTGATCAGTATCTGCCTCAGGCGCAGGGAATCACTCTTGATGCGCCAGGGAACATCATCAGCAATCAGATAAGCCAGTTCCAGCCCTTTTTGTTGCGCCGATTTGGCCAGCAGGGTGATAACTTCGGATATCAGCTTGTTAAGGTCAAATTCAATGTTCTCGACCTCGACCTTACCGGCTTCCATCTTGGAAAAATCGAGAATGTCATTGATCAGCTCTATCAAAGCCTGTGAAGAATTCCAGGCCACGTCGACGCATTCACGCTGATGTTTGGTGAGACGCATTTCCTTGAGCATGTCTAGCATGCCTACGACACCGTTGAGCGGGGTCCGTACTTCATGGCTGACGGTGGCGGCAAACTGCGCCTTCATGATCGCTGTCTGCAAGGCCTGATCACGCGACTGCTTGAGTTCATTTTCGCGTTCTTCAAGCACAGACATCATCTGATTGAAAGCCTGCGCCATTTCTATGATGTCTTTTGATCCCTGCGGTGCGGCACGCATGCCGGACTCGCCAGCTTCTGCCCTGCCCATCAGGGCTGACAGCTGGTTCAACGGACGTATCATCTGACGTGATACCAGGCGTATGACGCCCAATAACACCAATGCGAACGACAGGGAAATGGCAAGATTGCTGATCAACAAAGATGTAATCAACTTGTCCAGTGTATCCTTGCCGATGATGACATTTACATAACCGAGCAATTGCGGTTTGCTTTCCTGCACTTCAAACGGGGAAACTTCGGTCTCGCCACCAACGACCGGCGCACTGAAACGCCAGTCATGATCGCTTTCCTGCTCCAGCCTGGCACTGGCCAACTGCTTTTTGGGCGCTGCCGGCAAGGGTGCAGGTGTCACACCAGCCTTGTTTTGCGATAACAAAACCTTGTGATCGGCATTGATGATGTCGACCTGAAGGACATCGGGAAAAGCCAGTGTGGTTGCCACCACCTCCTTGGCATTATCGGCAGAATGATACAGCAGGGCCAGGCGGCTTTGCCGTGCCAGGTTCTCTGCCACTTGCTGCCCCTGCACGACAAAATAATCACGCATGCGATGACTGGCCTGCCAGGAATTCATGATGGATGAAAACAGGGCCAGCACCAGGATGGCAGCAGTGATGATGAGCGTCAATTGCCGACTGAAACCTATGCGCCGAAAATACTTGCTAAAAACCGTCATGCGTCAACCAAAATAGATAAGGCTGGCTTCAGTAGACTACCCCGATGCACAGCCGGATTTCTCTACATTCAAGATCATGTCTGCAAGATTCGATAGCAGAACATGCTTGGCTTTTTCTTTCTTGTACAAAACCAGAAAGCATGGCTTTGCGCGTGATTTTGCCCTTCACCAAGCTTCACTATGGTTCAGGAAAAATGGAATCAAAACTTCGCTGACTTTGATAATCTATATTTAATCCTATGTGGCTGGCGGTACGCAAATTGACGGCAATCAGTACTTCCCGCAGCAAGGACACGCCTGCCTTGCGGCCATCGCCACTGAGTGCACCGTGTGCCGCCGATGCCAGGCTGTGCCCCAACTCAAGATTATTCGGATATAAAGCAAACAGCGCACCTTTCTTGGCATGCAAAAAGCTGCTGGAAAAAAACGGGATACCACGGCTCCAGGATTCCCTCAAAACCAGGGGAAGGATGCTGCCTTCTTCTACCGTGGTTGTATCCTGGGGTAGCCATAGGGCATCCTTGCGGTCGGCATTGGCAAAGGCGGTTTCATACTGATGAGCAGCTGTGGCCAGGTCCTTTGCCTCATAGGCCACAAGTTCCAGGCCCTGCTGACGCGCAGCTTCACGGGCGAGTTTGATCAGCCACTCATTGTTTTTTGGGTCATAGACCACCAACACCCGTTTCACATTCGGCAACAGTCCTTTCAGACGGGCAAACAACAGAGCCGGATCAGGCATCAGGCTAACGCCCGTCATGGTGCGACTTTCATTTTCCGGGATATTCAGGACACCGCCGACCACCACCGAGATATCCCTGTCCAGTCCTGTTGCCAACTTCATGCCCTGGCGGCCAAGCGCGATGACCACCTTGACACCGTTACGCTTGAGTTGTGCGTTCAATTCGCTGGCTTCAAGCCTGGGGCCCAGGGGAATACTGATGACCGGGATACGGGATTTATCTTCTACACCTTCAATGATTTTGGCAAAGATGCTGCGATAAGGCTCGCCCAGGTCCGGATACAGTACAGCCAGACTGCCGCTCATGGATGCCTCACCCCGCTTTGACGGGTTGGCCGTATCCGCAAATACCAGGTATTCCCCATATTGACGCGCCTGTCGCAGCTCTTGCGATAGCTTTGGCGTACTCATGTAGGTAGCCTGGTTTTGCAGCATGGCGACATCAGGCAAAGTCAATGACTGTGCACTGGCCGTACCAGCAACCAGCAGGAAACAAAGCATGCAGCAAATCTGCAAGACGTAATGAAGCACACCCGAGCTCCACGAACTGCCCTTGCGGGAGCTGGAAGATCGAGTGTGGCAGGAAGTCAGGTAACTGTGCTCCGACATTACGTTTTTTATTCCTTGACTGAATTCATGTTTGCTTGCAAATCGCTTTTTCAACCAGTTTGCGTTAAGCATATGTCATCACATTTTTTACAGCATTCAGCGATGAAGAATAACCGCTAACATTAACAGGTTTTTCCTTCATCAACTGCAAATTTAAGTAGCCGTGCCTGTCTGTCCGACAAACGGTCGAGATAGGACAACAGACAATCATTTTTTACAACTTATAGCTTAACTGCAAAAACATTGATCGCCCTCCCAGGGGAATATCAGCCGGCATATTGATAAAAGGTGCGCTGTAGGCACTTGGTTCACGCACATCGGCATTGAGCACATTACGCAATATCAATGCCCACTCCCAGCCAGTATGCACCTTGCGCGAACCCAGTGTCAGGTCCAGTGTCGTGTAATCACTGAGTTTCTCTCTGGTGTCCGCAGGTTCCCGCTGACGGTCGCCGATATGATTGATCTGTGCATTGACGCGCCAGCCCGCTGGTGCCTGCCAGTCTGCCCGCAGATAAACATGACGACGCGGTGTCATGCCCGGATCTTTTTTAGTGATGTCATCGACAGCTCTCTGATAGGCAAAGTTTCCGGCCAGACGCCAGTCCTTGCTGACTTCCCAGCTTGCTTCCATTTCAAAACCGCGCCCGGTACGGCTGCCGCCATTCTCATTAAGGAAATTATTACTGACACGTATCAGGTCCGACATCTGATAGCGGAACAGATTCAGCCCCAATTGCAAACCCGGCCTGGCCTGCCAGGACAAGGCGGCTTCTGTCGTACGCATTTTTTCTGCCCTGAGGGCGGGATTACCGACGACCACCGGGTTATTGATG
This sequence comes from Undibacterium paludis, assembly GCF_022568815.1. Classification (GTDB taxonomy): domain Bacteria; phylum Pseudomonadota; class Gammaproteobacteria; order Burkholderiales; family Burkholderiaceae_D; genus Undibacterium. The sequence goes on from NZ_JAKZHX010000005.1 coordinate 354,384, forward strand.
ACATACAATTCTTCAAATGACGGTGCGCGAAAAGCACTGCCATACAAGAGCTTGGCAGTGAGGTTGTAATCAGCTTCCCACACCAGGGCCAGCCTGGGGTTGGTCGTACCACCAAAATCAGAATACTGATCGTGCCGTACGCCGGCAGTCAATGCCCAATCCTTGGCAAATTGCCATTCATCCTGTACGTACAGATAACGTACCAGACGGCTATGTGGATGCATATACGGTACAGTGTCCGTCACGTCCTGCATATCAGAAAATGCACCGACACCGATGGGGGAATTATCGGGATTAAAATTCTTGGTCTCCCGTATCTTGTACAACTCCTCTTTTGCGGCACCTGCACCAAAACGCAGATGATGCTGTTTGAAGCCACTGTAATCGAGAGCAGCATTCAAGCGTCCGTGACGCTCCCAGCGAAAGGGGCTGCCGATGAAACCATCCTTGAAGACGCCGCCAAAAGCACCCGGCGGGAAAATCATGACCAGGGAATTTTCATTGTAATAGGTAAAACTACCATTGAATTCCAGACTCCAGTCTTTAGCAAAATCAGGATCTTTATATTTCAAGTCCGAGGTAAAACGTCTGCTGCTGCCCCAGCCCCTGGGGTCAAGCGCCAGGGCGATGCCGGTACCTGCACCGATATTTTCCCTGTGCATGAGTCCAAGACGCAGATTCCATTTGCCATAACTGAAGTCAAGATTGCCATCTACCGCTGCGCGGCCAAAGCTCTCATAACCTGGCGCCAATGAAGCATGCGTACCGAACAGCTGATCAAACCCTGTCTGAGCATCCCTTTCAACCAGGGGATTGGCACCTGCCGTTTTGCTATATTGCAAAGAGGCGGCAACATCTACGCTGCCAAGTTTGCCACCATGCAGCACCCAGGCATCGACGCCTTGAAATGACCCCAGACGCATACCGAATCTGGTGCCATCCTGCTCTTTGGCATTTTTTGTGATGATATTGATCACACCTGAAAAAGCATCCGCACCATACAGGGCAGACCCAGGACCGCGTATCACTTCTATTCTGGCGACATTCTCCAGCGGCATATCGGCAGAAATAAAACCACGGTCACCACTATAAGCGTTGGTTACCGGTGTACCATTGATCAATACCAGCACCTGCGGATTGTTGAGCCCGCTGCGTACGCCGCGTATGGTATAGATAGACATATTGAGCACCGTGGAACGGCTGACATGCAGGCCGGGCACGGTTTCCAGCACGCCATCAAGACTGGTAGCGCCCATGGCTTCGATGTCAGCAGCAGTGATCACGGTGGCTACTGCCGGGGCACGTCGCAAAGGCAAGGCAGCCCCTGTCGCCACACTGACCTGCGACTTATCACCGTAGACCAGGGTCAGGTCTTCTTCATTATTCTGGTCTTGCGCCAGACTCAGTTGCGGGGAGGCAGCCGACCAGACTGCCAAATGCAGGGCAAAAACTGTACTGACAAGCTGTCTCATCATGTCCCCTGTGGTTTATATCCATATTAATCCAAACCTTCAGGTGTGGACAAACAAGATGCATGAGGGCAAGTCCAGTTTGTATCAATGCTGCCAACAAGTGACAAGTTTTAAAAGATTTATTATTTTTTGAGCAATCAGTTTGAGTCTTGCAGCAGTAAACACTGCCGTTAGCACTTTCCTCATTTATAATCAAAGGTTTAGCAATCACCGCAGATCATATTATGGAATTAGCCAAGTCTTTTGAGCCCGCACAAATCGAACAATCCTGGCGCGGCGAGTGGGAAAAACGTGGATATTTTGCCGCCACCATGGATGAAGGCAAACCCTCTTTCTGCATACAACTGCCGCCACCCAATGTGACGGGCACCCTGCACATGGGCCACGCCTTCAACCAGACCATCATGGATGGCCTGACGCGCTATTACCGCATGCGTGGTCACAATACGGCCTGGGTGCCGGGTACTGACCATGCAGGTATCGCCACACAGATCGTGGTAGAGCGCCAATTGGATGCACAAAAGATTTCGCGCCATGACCTGGGCCGTGAAAAATTCCTGGAAAAAGTCTGGGAATGGAAAGAAAAATCCGGTTCCACCATCACCGGCCAGATGCGCCGCATGGGTGCGTCTGCCGACTGGGACCGTGAATATTTCACGATGGATGCCGAACGTTCAAAAATCGTTACGGATGTCTTCGTCAAACTGGTGGAGCAAGGCCTGATCTATCGCGGCAAACGTCTGGTCAACTGGGACCCGGTGTTGGGCACCGCAGTGTCTGACCTGGAAGTGGTATCGGAAGAGGAAGACGGTTCGATGTGGCACATCCGTTACCCGTTTGCCGATGGCTCCGGTCACCTGACGGTAGCGACGACCCGCCCGGAAACCCTGCTCGGTGACGTGGCGGTGGCAGTTGATCCAACTGATGAGCGCTATATTCACCTGGTTGGCAAGATGCTCAAGCTGCCGCTGACAGAGCGTGAAATCCCGGTGATTGCCGACAGCTATGTCGACAAGGAATTTGGTACCGGCTGCGTGAAGATCACGCCTGCGCATGACTTCAACGACTATGCCGTTGGTCAGCGTCACAATCTCGACAAGATCAGTGTCCTGACACTGGATGCCAAGATCAATGAAAACGCCCCTGCGGCTTACCAGGGCATGGACCGTTTCGTCGCCCGCAAGCAGATTGTGGCCGACCTTGACGCACAAGGCCTGCTGGAATCAGTCAAACCACACAAACTCATGGTGCCACGCGGCGACCGCACGAATGTGGTTATCGAACCCATGTTGACTGACCAGTGGTTCATGGCCATGAGCAAGCCGGCACCGGAAGGTACGCATTTCCCTGGTAAATCCATCGCTGAAGTAGCGCTGGAAAAAGTCGCTGATGGTGAAATCAAATTTATCCCGGAAAACTGGACGACGACTTACAACCAATGGCTGACCAATATCCAGGACTGGTGTATCTCACGCCAATTGTGGTGGGGCCATCAAATCCCGGCCTGGTATGGCGACAATGGCGAAATCTTTGTTGCGCATGATGAAGCCGCTGCCAAAGCCAAGGCGACTGCCGCTGGCTACACTGGCGCGCTGAAGCGTGACGACGACGTGCTCGACACCTGGTTCTCGTCTGCACTGGTGCCTTTCTCTACCATGGGCTGGCCGGAAGAAACACCGGACATCAGACAATTCCTGCCATCCTCGGTGCTGGTGACCGGCTTTGACATCATCTTCTTCTGGGTAGCGCGCATGGTCATGATGACCACGCACTTCACCGGCAAGGTACCGTTCAATACTGTGTATGTACATGGCCTGGTACGCGATTCCAGCGGCCAGAAAATGTCCAAGTCCAAGGGCAATACCCTGGACCCGATCGACCTGATCGATGGCATCAGTGTTGATGAACTGGTGGCCAAGCGCACAGCTGGCCTGATGAATCCTAAACAGGCAGCCAGCATAGAAAAAGCCACGCGCAAGGAATTTGCTGACGGCATCCCTGCCTATGGTACGGACGCGCTGCGCTTCACCATGGCCAGCTATGCATCGCTGGGCCGCAATATCAATTTCGACCTCGGTCGTTGTGAAGGCTATCGCAATTTCTGCAACAAGCTGTGGAATGCGACCCGCTTTGTGCTGATGAATACTGAAGGCAAGGATTGCGGCTTTGGTGCTGGTGTCACCGATGCAGACCTCGATTATTCCCAAGCCGACAAATGGATTATCTCCACTCTGCAACGTGCTGAAGCCGAAATAGAAAAGGGCTTTTCCGACTATCGCTTTGATAACATCGCTTCTGCCATCTACAAGTTTGTCTGGGATGAGTATTGTGACTGGTATCTGGAAGTGGCCAAGGTACAGGTACAAAATGGCACGGAAGCCCAGCAACGCGCCACCCGCCGCACACTCTTGCGCGTGCTGGAAGTGATCCTGCGTCTGGCTCATCCTGTCATTCCTTTTGTCACAGAAGCCCTGTGGCAAACCGTGGCGCCACTGGCAGGCAAGACCCTGAACCCGGCTGGCGACAGCATCATGGTTCAGCCTTACCCGCTGTTCGTGGCTGAGAATGTTGATACCACTGCAGAAGCCTGGATGCAGGCTTTGAAAGGCATGACCGATGCCTGCCGCAACCTGCGCGGTGAAATGCAATTGTCCCCTGCCCTGCGCGTACCTCTGCTCTTGCAGGCTGCAAATGCAGAAGACAAAGCACGCCTGCAATCTTTTGCGCCTTACCTGCAAGCCCTGGCCAAGTTGTCAGAAGTATCCGTCGTCGATGCCTTGCCTGAAGATTCACCAGCCCCGGTATCCATCGTCGGTGAATCGAAACTGATGCTGAAAGTGGAAATCGATGTGGCCGCAGAACGTGCCCGCATAGGTAAGGAAATTACCAGGCTTGAAGGTGAAATTGCCAAGGCAGAAACCAAGCTGGGCAATGAAGGCTTTGTCGCCAGGGCGCCGGCACAGGTCATCGCGCAAGAGAAAGAGCGTGTCGCAAACTTCACTGCCACTTTGCAAAAGCTGCGTGAGCAATTTGCAAAATTGCCAACGGCATAGTAAATACAGTTAAAGTAGAGACTCTAAAAATCTTGTACGTGGTGAAAAGCTTCGCCACGTACAATCGATTCAGGAAAATAAAAGTAATAAATAAAAGCAATAACATTTACACGAGTCTTACTTCTCATTTTTTTCAAACGGAGACAGCATGAAAAAAACGGTTTCACTGGTATTAAGTGCATTGATTGGTCTGGCTGGTCTGCCCTTGCTGGCACAGGCGGAAGAAAGCCCGGTCGGTCTGTGGAAAAGTATTGATGACAAATCAGGCAAGCCCAAGGCATTGATACGCATCACTGAAACTGGCGGTGAATTACAGGGCAAGATAGAGAAACTGTTCCTGGAAGCCGATGCGGCTGAGAAGAACCCGAAATGCGACAAATGTGAAGGCGCCAACAAGGACCAGCCCATCGTTGGCATGACCATCTTGTCCGGCCTGAAAAAAGATGGGGATGAATACACGGGTGGCAAAATCCTCGACCCGGGCAATGGCAAGCTGTACAGCAGCAAACTCAGTGTGATTGAAAATAACAAGAAGCTCAATGTTCGTGGTTACATCGGTGCACCGATGTTTGGTCGCACCCAGACCTGGTTGCGCGAACAATAAATTAGCTATCAAATAATGATGTCGTAACAATGGGAGCTCAGGCTCCCGTTGTTATTTGCAATTCATGAATTCAGGTCAGCATTGTTCACATACTGTTGCTGCCCAACGACTTGCCAGAAATAGTAATAAGACAGATGATTACCCTCTGAATCCCTTGTGATAAAGGCGGTATCATGAAGAAAACATGCTCATCCTGGTTTGCTGTTGTTCTGCTGATACTGCTACCGCTATTGCCTGGCATGTCGTGGGCGCAAGCCCAATTGCTCAAAATTGCCACCGGTGAACTCCCTCCTTATGCCACTGAAAGCCGGGCTGACAAAGGTATTGCCCTCAGTATAGTGCGGCGTGCTTTTGAACTGGAGGGATATCAGGTGGAATTTACCTTCCTGCCCTGGTCGCGCGCGCTGGCTGAAAGCCGGGCTGGCAAATGGGATGGCACAGCCTATTGGGGTCATAAACCTGAGCATGACCAGAGCTTTTTTCTGAGTGACAATGTCATTACCGAGCAGTGGGTATTCGTGTATCGCAATACCCTCGATTTCAAATGGAAACAGCTTGACGATCTCAAGCCTTACCGTATCGCCATGATACAGGACTACACTTATACGCCAGAAATCTGGGCCATGGCCAATAAGGGCGAGTTGAAAATGGAAAAACTGCCCAATGACATGGCAGCATTGAAATTGTTGTTGCTAAAGCGGGTGGACATCGCCCCCATGGAGAGAAACACCACTTGTGATTTATTGGCGCGCAATTTTTCCCCTGCCGATGCGGCCCAGTTATCTGCCCACCCCAAGCTGATGACAGAAAGTTTCACCACCCATCTGATGATGTCACGTGGCCTGGCCGCCAGTGCCGGCAGGATTGCGGCCTTTAACAATGGCTTGAAAAAACTGCGTGCCTCTGGCGAATACCAAAAACTATCATCCCAGGTCAGTTGCCCGCAAGGCTGGTCTGATGTGGCCAAACCCGGCCATTAGGCCTGCCCGCTAGCTTAATCGACGTCATCGTCGTGACCCGGTGCGCACAAGGGCATTTGCATGATAAAGCTGCTGCCTTTTTCTGGTTCGCTTTCCACCCGGATGTTGCCGCCCAGCACATCACACACCAGGTTATAGACGATATTCAGACCCAGGCCACTGCCCCCTTGTCCCAGCTTGGTGGTGAAGAAGGGGTCAAAGATACGTCCCAGATTGACTTCAGCAATACCAACGCCATTGTCATTGACCCTTAACTCGACTTTGGCCGGTTCTGCATCCAGCAAATGCGCCCTGATGTCGATGATGCCATTTTCCCTGCCATCAAAGCCATGCAAGATCGCGTTATTGATGAGATTACTGATAATCTGCCCGAGCAGACCGGGATAGGCATCCATACGTATTCCGGTCGGGATATCGATGCGGACCTCATGCACATGATGCCGGATACTGCCGCCCATGGTCAGCATGGTTTCCCTGACGACTTCATCGAGAAAAAACATCCGGCGCTGGGCACTGGTCCTGTCCACAGCCACCCGCTTGAAGCTGCCGATCAGATCCGCCGCACTATGCAAATTACGCAAGAGAATGTCACTGGCCTGCAAATTACTATCGATATATTTTTGCAAAGCGGCTCGGGTGACACCTTGCGCCACCTTCCTGTTGAATTCGCGGCTCAGATCATGGATGGTGCTGGCCACCGTCACGGAATTGCCTATCGGCGTATTGAGTTCATGGGCTACGCCTGCGACCAGCGAACCCAGGGCGGCCATCCTGTCGCTACGCTGGATCTCGGCATGGGCGCTGCTCAAATCATCAAGGGCTGTGCGTAACTCCTGATTCGATGCATGCAACTCCCTGGTCCGGTCGGCTACCCGCTGTTCCAGCGTGGCATTGTGGCTGGCCTGTTCATTCATCAACTCACCCAGGCGCAGGCGCATGGAATCGATGCCCAGCGCCAGGCTGCCCAGTTCATCGGGCCTGGCAGCGCTGATGACTTCTGTGAGATGCCCCTCACCGAGGCGATCGACATCGCGCTGCAGTTGCTGCAAGGGGCGCATCATGCGTTTTTGAAACAGCAACCATAACAGGAAAAAAGAAATCAGCAATTGCACCAGAATGGCAGCACCGCCCTTGAGGATTTTTTTCAGGAATTCCTGTTCCATCCAGTAGCTGCTCATTTCTATCGTGACCCGTCCTATGATGCTGCCATCTTTGCGGATATTGCGGGTTTCGCTGATCAGGCCCTGCCTATGCTGTATGGCCTGCTCGGCATGCACAAAGCGCCCCAGGGCAGCATCCTCAACGACGATACGCACGACATCGGGATTGAGCATGACAGAATTGACGAAACTTTGGGCACTGCTTGCATCGACTTGCCACAATGGCACGGGCATGGTTTGTTCCAGCATGCTGGCATATTGCTTCAGAGGCTCACGCACGCGCACTTCGTACTCGCGTTCATAACTGTCCCTGGCCAGCACGGTGCCGAGCAGGATAGCGGGAATCAGGATGCCAAGGGCGATACCCAGAACAATGGCCTTACGCAAGGACATGGTCGCTGCACGCCAGCCTGTATGCTGGTCTGGTGATACTGGATGAGGTGAGCGCTTGCCCAACATAGTTGCAGCCAGTCCCGGTGTTAGCCCGATGCCAGATGGCAGAATTTGTCCAGACCGTAGATCCGGACCTGATAAGTTTGAAAAGCAGCAGGAATCACAACGCCACACACGCAGATATACAGCATTGCACAAATATTCTAACCGAAATTGATGATGAATCTGAAATCAGCAATTTATGCGGCACAACATCAAGGCCATCATTCTGTTTTTCTCTGCCTGTCTTGATGCAGGTCATGGATGATGATCTGGATAAGCTTAGTATAGAGGCAAGGAAAATCCCTTCCTCGATCATCAAGGAGTATCCATGCAAGTAGATCACCACCCTCTTTCTACTGAATTTCCAGAATTCAAACAAGCCATTCACGAACTGAAAGCCAACGACAAGCATTTCGCCAAGCTGTTCGCTGAATATGATGAGACCGACAAGGCCATCAACCGTGTATTGAACGGTGCAGAGCATCTGGGTGATGCTGCGCTGGAAGACTTGAAGAAAGCACGCCTGAGCCTGAAAGATCAATTGTTCAAGATCATACAAGCTGGCGCTGTGGCCTGATAGTAACCGGCAACCTCTTGAACGCCGGGCTCAGTTCCGGCGTTTTGTCCTGAAAACTTGCTGGTCTTGGTAAAAAGATGCATCCTGCTGCGGCCACCAGCCTGGTATGCCAAGTACTGGTAAAGGCGTGTAATCTGCCGTCGTCAACACCTGGCTTGCGAGTTGCGCTGCTACTACCCCATCGATATGTGCACGTCTGGCGCCGGCATCGAGCTTGAAATAAGCTGGCTCCACCATGACGACCCAGGTATGCGCTGTAATCGCCTTATAGGGCTTGACCAGCTTTTCCATCAAGGCATGTCCAAAGCACCAGACTTCAGCACAGCTATTGAATTTATTTGCCTGCCGGACAAAGGCATCCTCCCATGCATGTGCGCGCAAAGCGGCAATCAGGTCTGCTCCTTCGGGTGTATCTGCAAGGACCAGCAGAGCAGCATTCTCATCAAAGATAGTTGCTGCATCACGCGCGGGGCCGCGTGACTTGCCTATGCCCAAAGCAGCAATTTGCGCGGCCTGCAAGGCATTCAACTGGCGCTTGATGGCAGGGAAAGTCAGCCACACCAGTGCATTGAAAAAATCATGCAGATTCTCGCGCGTGGGCACTAGTCCAGTGGCGCTGATATGCGCTTCATAAGCCGTCCCCTCAGGCAATTCTTCCTGTGTGATAAAGCGCAAGGGCAAACCAAGATGATTCTGCAAGTCCGCCTGCACGGCACACTGATTGAGTTGCTGGCGCCAGTCATCCGCCGCCAGCAAGTCTTTGGCCGATTCGCACACTGTGGCAAACCAGGCTCGCGACCAGTCTATGTCATCAAAAAAACGTGTCATGAATTACCAACCGGATTTACGCAGTGCGCATTTTCCAGTGCAGGGTTTCACCACTGTTCAGTGGCACGACGCTGGTGTCTGCAAATGGCAATTCTGCAGGAATTTGCCAGTCCTCGCGCACCAGGGTAATGCTGCCGCTATTGCGTGGTAATTGATAAAAGTCAGGGCCATTGAAGCTGGCAAAAGCTTCCAGTTGATCAAGTGCACCGGCCTGCTCAAAAGCCTGAGTATACAATTCCATCGCATGCAGCGCGGTGTAGCAACCGGCGCAGCCACAGGCATGTTCTTTCAAACCCTTGGCGTGAGGGGCAGAATCAGTACCCAGGAAAAAACGCGGGTTACCGGAAGTGGCCGCCTTGAGCAGCGCCTGCCTGTGTGTCTCACGTTTCAGTACAGGCAAGCAATAATAATGCGGGCGTATGCCACCCTTGAAAATTTCATTGCGGTTATACAGCAAGTGATGAGCCGTGATCGTTGCCGCGATCGGGCCACCGGATTCTGCGACATAGGCTGCCGCATCACTGGTAGTGATATGCTCAAACACCACTTTCAACTCGGGCATGTCTTTGCGTAGCGGCTTCATGACACGGTCGATGAATACCGCTTCACGGTCAAACAGATCTATCTCAGCATCTGTCACTTCACCGTGCACCAGGAACGGCATGCCGACTTCCTGCATGGTCTCCAGGGTCTTGTAGCAGTTTTTGAGATCAGTCACACCCGCATCGGAATTGGTGGTTGCACCGGCAGGATACAACTTCACGGCATGGACAAAACCGCTGTCTTTCGCACGACGGATTTCGTCTGGCGGTGTGTTATTGGTCAGGTATAGCGTCATCAGCGGTTCAAACTGCATACCTGCCGGCAGCGCCGCCAGGATACGTGCACGATATTCTCCTGCTTGAGCCGTGGTGGTCACCGGCGGCTTGAGATTAGGCATGATGATGGCGCGACCGAACTGTGCCGCTGTATGCGGCAAGACACTGGCCAGCGTGGCACCATCGCGCACATGCAGATGCCAGTCGTCTGGACGGGTTAAAGTGATTTCCTGGGGAAGTGCTGATGTAGTGGCTGTCATGATAGCTCGCTGTGACGGAATACCGGCATTTTACCTTTTCCACTGCATTTTCTCGAATTTTGAGGAACGCTGCCTTGCATCACGGGCCAAGACAGTAGCAGTCAGGTCACAGATAATTTGCTCAATAACCAATATAATAAAACAAAGACCCCGGCACTTTGCAGTACCGGGGTCTTTGTTTTGCCCTGCAGAGGGGATGTTTTCCCCCTGCAGGGCATGGGTAGCGAACTACCCATGGTATTGCTACGT
>NZ_JAKZHX010000050.1 GCF_022568815.1 Undibacterium paludis
TGTAGTAGTTTCGATTTGATCTGACAGTAAGGCCTTGCCAAAGGTGAGGTTACCCGGTTTGATAGAGGTGCGAATCTTTATTAAACCAGCGCGCAAGCGCCAAGGAGTAACCTCATGAGTAGTATTTCTCAGAATGTCATTAAACACAAGGTTGGCCTTCTCAATCTTGCCAGTGAACTTGGTAACGTGTCACGAGCCTGCAAGGTCATGGGCTTTTCCAGAGATACGTTTTACCGGTATCAGTCAGCAGTAGAGAAAGGCGGTGTTGAAGCGCTGCTGGACGCGAACCGCAAGAAACCCAATCTCCGTAATCGTGTTGATGAGGCGACGGAATCAGCGGTTGCCGCCTTTGCCGTGGAACAACCTGCTTTTGGTCAGGTGCGAGTTTCTAATGAGCTACGCAAGCGCGGTATTTTCGTTTCCCCTTCTGGCGTCCGGTCAATATGGTTAAGACGCAACCTGGAGTCCTTCAAGAAGCGTCTGGCAGCCCTGGAGCGCCATGTTGCAGAAACCGGCGAGGTGCTGACAGAAGCCCAGGTCGTAGCACTGGAGAGAAAGCAGGACGACGATGCCGCACACGGTGAAATAGAAACTGCCCACCCTGGGTATCTTGGTAGTCAGGATACTTTCTATGTCGGCACGATCAAAGGTGTAGGACGTGTCTATCAACAGACCTTTGTTGATACCTATTCGAAATGGGCAGCCGCCAAGCTGTACACCACCAAAACGCCTATCACTGCAGCAGATCTGCTCAATGACAAAGTCTTGCCTTTCCTGGAAGAGCAAGGCATGGGCTTAGTTCGTGTTCTGACAGATCGTGGAACGGAATACTGTGGCCGACCAGAGACGCATGACTATCAGTTGTATCTGGCGCTCAATGACATTGAACATACCAAAACCAAGGTACGCCACCCACAGACCAATGGCATTTGCGAGCGCTTCCATAAAACCATACTGCAAGAGTTTTATCAGGTTACTTTCAGGCGCAAGATATATCGTTCCATGGAGGAACTGCAGCATGACCTGGATGACTGGCTCATGTATTACAACGATGAGCGAACGCATCAGGGGAAAATGTGCTGTGGACGCACACCGATGCAAACACTGATTGACGGAAAGGAGGTGTGGCACGATAAAATCACCACATTGAATAACTGCATTTGATCTGACAATCGCCGTCTTCAAATCGGGTAACTGTCAGATCAAGTCGCGACTACTACA
>NZ_JAKZHX010000051.1 GCF_022568815.1 Undibacterium paludis
GCTGGTGCCATTCTTGTTCATGATGAGGTTGGCGCCCAGGCGATCTGCTGCACTGAGGGTCAGGGTGAAGGAGGTGGCCGACGTGATCTCGACATTGCTGGTGGTGGTCAGGGTATAGCTGGCCCCGCCTTCGCCTTGCAAACTGAATTTGTTGGCAATGATGTCATTGGTCGCCCCAGTTAAAGCAGACAGGCCAGTACCGGTGACGGTCAGCACACCGGTGATGGCATTGTAGGTCGAGGAAGTAATGGTCGGGACCGGGACATTGGATACCGTAATCCCTGCTGTGGCGACGGCAATATTGCCACCGGTAATGACGCTGTCCCAGTCATCTGCGGCCGCCAGGTTGTAAGTCGTGCCATTGGTGGATGCTGTACCGTTCTTGTTGAACAGGGCTTCGACAGCTGTCTGGTCAGCACCTGCGAGGGTGACGGCAAAGCTGGTGGCGGAGGTGATCTCGACATTGCCCGTGGTAGAGAGGGTACGGGTAGCAGCACCTTCACCGGTGATGGTCAGGGTGGAGACGGTAATGTCGTTGGTCGCACCGAGAGTGCTGACGAGGCCAGTGCCTGTGACGGTCAGCACATGGGTGGTGACGTCGTAAGTGGCTGAGGTGATCGTTGGCGCTGCCACATTCGATACCGTGACGGCATTGCCGGTCAGGTCAGCATTCGATGTGGTGGAGGCATCCCAGGAAGCGGCAGCAGCGAGGTTGAAGCTGGTCGTGTCCACCGCACTGGTACCATTCTTGTTCAACAGGCCATTGATGGCGAGTTTGTCGGCGGCGTTCAACGTGACCGAGAAGGCGGTGGCGCTGGCAGCGGTGACGTTAGGCGAAGTCAGGTTGTAAGAACCACCGCCCTGGCCCACCAGGGACAGTTTGGAGACATCAATGGTGTCACCACCGACGATATTGACGGCGGAGACGGACAGAATACCTGTGGCAGCATCATACGTGGCATTGAGGATATTCGGTGCAGCATTCGAGACGGTGATGGCATTGCCTGTCAGGTCAGCAATATTGCCACCAGTGATGACGCTGTTCCAGTCGTCTGCTGCGGCAAGGTTGTAGGTGGTGGCGCTGACGGCGGAAGACGTACCGTTCTTGTTCAGCAGGGCGGAGACGCCGCCTGTGTCGGCACCAGATAAAGTAATGCTAAAGCTGGTGGCCGAGGTGATTTCGACATTGCCGGAAGTGGACAGCGTGTAAGTCGCG
>NZ_JAKZHX010000052.1 GCF_022568815.1 Undibacterium paludis
CTTCAGTGTGATTGGCATAGTTCTTTCTCCAGACACGCTCCATCTTCAGGCTCAGGAAGAATCGTTCCATGACAGCATTGTCCCAGCAATTCCCTTTTCTACTCATGCTGCAAATACATCCATACTTCGCCAGCAAACGCTGATAGGAGGCACTGGCGTACTGGCTCCCCCTATCTGAATGCACGATTAACCCAGCTTCAGGTGCACGTTGTATCAGTGCCATTTGCAGGGCATCGCACACGAGTTCTGCATGCATATGCGGTGCCATCGCCCAGCCTACGATCTTGCGTGAATACAGATCCAGCACTGCTGCCAGGTACAGCCATCCACTTTTGGTACGGATGTACGTTATATCTGCTACCCAGGCACGGTTGGGTTCATTCTGCTCAAACTGGCGATTGAGCTGGTTGGGGGCTATCGGTAAATCGTGCTTGCTGTTGGTGGTGTGAATGAATTTACGTTTCCAGACGACCTGCATTTGATGCCGTTTCATGAGGGTGCGTATCCGGTAACGCCCCACTTTTATCCCTTTGCTCTGCAGACTGGTTCGCAACCGGCGACTGCCATAGGTGCCTCCACTGACTTCAAATGCTGCCTTCAGGTGGACACTGGTCGTGCAGACTGTTTGCTGGCTTTTCTGAACCCTTACATGGGCGTAATACCCTGACCTGGATACGTCCATTGCCTTGCATGCAGCTTGTACAGGGACGGCCTTCTCTTGCAACTGATGGATGACTTGATATTTCATTTCAGTTCTTTGGCAAAGAAGGCCGATACCTTTTTTAAAATATCCACATCCTGTTGAAGTTGGCGGTTCTGGGCTTCCAGCTCACGTATGCGTAGCTGCTCGGGCGTTAAAGGCTTGCCTACACCTGCCTGTTCCAGCTTCTGTACATTGATCTGACTTAGCCACCGGCGTACCGCTGTCTCTCCCAGATCAAATTCTTTGCACACCTGACTCACACTTAAACCCTGTTCTGTCACCATGCGTACTACTTGTAGCTTAAATGCGATATCGAATGTTCTTCTTTTGGCTTTCATCTCTTTTCCTCAATAGGTGAATTATCCCACCTATCTCGGTGTCCGTTATTATTAGACCACTACA
>NZ_JAKZHX010000053.1 GCF_022568815.1 Undibacterium paludis
ACGCTGGCCATTGGCGTCGTAGGTGTAGTTGACGACGCCTTTGGGGCTGGTGACCTGGGTGATACGGTCCAGATTGTCGTAGACGAAGCCGATGTTGCCGTTGATGCTGTCGGCCAGTTGGGTCAGGCGGTTGCCTGCATCGTAGGTATGCGTGATGGTGCTGTTGTCGGCATAGGTGACGGTGCGCAGGCGGTTGAGGCTGTCGTACTGGTATTTGGTGGTCTGGTTCTTGCGGTCTGTGCTTTGTTTGATGCGGTGTTCGTTGTCATAGACGATGCTGCTGCCCTGGCTTAGGGCATCGGTCTTGCCAGTGACGGCGTTGCGGTCGTCGTAACTGAAACCGGTGCTGTGGCTGTTGGCGTCGGTGACGCTGGTGAGGTTGTCGTTGTTGTCGTAGCCAAAGCCGGTGTTCTGGCTATTGGGGTCGGTGATGCTGGTGACGCGGTCGACGCTGTCGATGGTGTTGATGCTGCGCTGGGTCAGCGGGTCGGTGGTGCTGACGGTGCGGCCGATGGCGTCGGTGCGCAGGGTGACGCTGCGGGTGAGCGGGTCGGTGATGCTGCTTAAGTCATAACCGTCGTAGCCGAACCTGGTGGTTTTGTTGCGGGCGTCGGTGAATTCAGTCAGCTGGCCTGCTGCATTGGTGCGAAATTGCAGCTGTTTGTTGTTGGCGTCGGTGATCTGTTGCAGATTGCCCAGGCTGTCGTAGGTGAAGCTGGTGACCTGGTGCAGGGGGTCGGTGATGCTGGTGAGCTGGTTGTAGTCGCTGCTGTAGGTGGCGCTGCTGTAGGTGGCGCTGCTGGTGATGGCGTCGGGCGTGCCGGCCAGGTAGGTCTGGCTCGTCTGGTTGCCTTTGCTGTCGTAGCTGTAGCTGGTCTTGCGGCCCAGGGCGTCGGTGCTGGACATGAGCAGGTTGGTGGCCAGGTCGCGCTCGAAGCTGGTGGTTTGCTGTTCTGGCTGGCCGACTGCTCTGGTCACGCTGGTGGCGTGGCCGTTGGC
>NZ_JAKZHX010000054.1 GCF_022568815.1 Undibacterium paludis
CATTACTTGCGAAGAGTATTCTGAGTAAAGTAATGGTCATGCAAGAAGATCTTCCTCCTGCCTTTCTCTGTGCCTCCGTGTCCCTGTGTTGAGTGGTCTCAAAAGGTTCTGCGTAATACGAAAGAGAACACATTATGGCAATGGCAATTGGCAATGATGGTGACGGCGAAGACGAAGTCAACAGCACCATCAACACCACCCCCCTGGTAGACGTCATGCTGGTCTTGCTGATCATCTTCTTGATCACCACCCCGGTGATCACGGACACGGTCAAGCTCAAGCTGCCGGCAGAGACGAATGTCATTTACAAGACCAAACCGGAAAACATCACCCTGTCGATCAACAAGGATGGTGACATGTACTGGAACGGCAGCATGAAGCCGCTCGGTGGTACGGATGCCCTGTTTGAAAAACTCAAGGTCGAGTCCGTCAAGGTACCGCAACCGGAGTTGCACATCCGTGGCGACCAGAACACCCGCTACGAGTTTGTCGGCAAGAGCATCCTGACGGCACAGCGTGCCGGTATCGCCAAGGTCGGCTTTGTGATTGAACCGCCACCGCGGAATTAGTTTTTTAAATGACTAAACAGGGCTGGCGAAAAATTGTCCTGACAAGGCGTAGTGACGAAGACAGTGCGTATAGCACGGCGAGGAGCTGCAACGCAGTCAGGGCGATTTTATCGCCAGCACGAGCAAAGGAAGCATTATGGGTATGCAAATAGGCTCCGGCGGCGCATCAGCCGATCCGGAAGTCATGATAGAAATGAACATGACGCCGTTGATCGACGTCATGCTGGTGCTGATCATCATGTTGATCATCACCATCCCGATCCAGAACCATGCGGTGAACCTGAACATGCCGACCGGCACGCCGCCACCGCCGACAGTTGAGCCGGTCGTGGTCAATATCGACGTGGACTTTGATGGTACGGTGGCCTGGAATGG
>NZ_JAKZHX010000055.1 GCF_022568815.1 Undibacterium paludis
TCCACCAGTGTCAACACTTATAACCTGATTGCTGCTGAAGACTGGAATGCCGGTGCTGACGCTGCTGTTGTCATTGCAGATTTGACAGGTAATGGCATTACCGTCAGCAATGTGGTGGCGCCGACCGTCACCTCTGCGACTTATAACGTCGCCACTGGTGTGCTGGTGGTGACAGGTAACAACTTCCTGTCACTGGCAGGTGCGAACAATGACATCACTGCCAACCGTATCCGTTTCCTGGGACAAGGGGCCTTCAACTACACCCTGACTAACACGCCGAACGTCGACATCACCTCCAACACCAGCTTCACCATGACCATGAGTGCCAACGACAAGACGGCGCTGGCATTGAGGTTGAACAAGGATGGCACCTCTTCCACCGACAGCACCACCTATAACATCGGCATGCTGGAAGACTGGAATACCGGAGCTGCTGTGGCTGTCGTCATCGCTGACCTGTTTGGCAACCCCGTTACCGTCACGGGTAACAATGTGGCCCCGACCATCGGCGGCACCGTCGCCGGCCAGACCGTGACAGAAACCACCACGGTCTCCCCCTTTACCGGCGTCACCATCACTGATCCTGATGTCGGCGCTTCCGAAACCATCATCATCAGCCTCGATGTCGCCGCCAAAGGCGCGTTCACGGCCGCTTCACTGGCAGCCACAGGCTTCTCAACCGCCGATGGTGGCCTGACCTATACCCATGCAGCAGGCAGCCCTGCAGCAGTACAGGCGGCCATCCGTGGCCTGGTGTTCCAGCCTGCGGCGGGACGGGTGCCGGTCGGTGGGACAGAGACCACGACTTTTACCATCAGTGCCAATGACGGGATTGCCAGTGCGGTGCTCAATAACAGCACGACTGTCATCTCCACCGGTATCAATGCGGCGCCGACCAATATCAGTCT
>NZ_JAKZHX010000056.1 GCF_022568815.1 Undibacterium paludis
GGCTGTATGCGGGAGACATCGGTTTCGATGGCGGTTTCTGCTTCCGCCTCTTCCAGCACGATATCAGCCAGCCTTTCGCTATGCAGACTGAGCATGCGGTAACTGATGAAGACATCGATCAGGCTGGAGATACGCCCCGTAAAGGTGCCCGCATAGCTGGAAAAGGCCATCAGCATGCCCACCGTCAACACGTTCTGCATGACCTGGGTGGCGCCGATATAGAACAGGGCTATCCCCTGTATGCCAAAGATCAGAGTATTGCTGACCTTGAAGAGGATGGACAGTTTCTGTGTCTTGATGTCGCGGTTCTGTACATCAATCTTGAGGTTTTGCCAGCGTGACAGGCGTTCTGTCTCACGGCCAAACAGTTTCAGCGGTGTAACAGCCCGCATCGTTTCCAGAAAGTGGCTGCTTTCTTTGGAAGACAGGATCAGTCTTTCTTGCGAAGCTTCACGAAAGGGTTGATAAAAGGCCCAGCGCAGTCCGATATACAAGGCGACTGCCGCCAGTACCAGCCCTGTCAGTTTGATGCTGTACACCAGCATCATGCCAAGGGCCAGCAAGGCCATCAGGCCATCGAGAGCGCTTTCCACAAACATGCTGGTCAAGGTGCCCTGTATCGCACCGATAGAACCAAAGCGTGATACCACATCGCCAAGATGGCGCTTTTCAAAATACGAGACCGGCAAACGCACCAGATGGGCAAACACCCGTGCCGACCATTGCAGGCTGATATCCATGCTCCAGCGCATCAAGAACCAGCTGCGCGCCA
>NZ_JAKZHX010000057.1 GCF_022568815.1 Undibacterium paludis
TTGTTCTCTGGTTTTTCCTCTGTGTCTCTGTGTCTCTGTGTCTCTGTGTCTCTGTGGTTAAGGGTCTTGGTTTTTTACCTATACAAAGTAGCCGTGTAAAATGCTGAGGAAGCGTAGCGAGCGGCGCTAGTTTGAGTTAAGAAGCGCAGTCGTACTTAGGTACGACGAGCATCGCTGGCTCAAAATCGCGTTGCGCAGTAGCTTCATCAGCATTTCACTTTTTGCCCATGTTGCCGGACAGGACAACCGAGTGCAGGTCAGCGGAGAAGGCGCGCACTTCTTCCATGGCGCTCTTGTTGCGGCGAACCAGGAAGTTGTAACCGAGAACCGCAGGAACCGCGACCGCCAGACCGATCGCGGTCATGATCAGCGCTTCACCCACCGGACCCGCGACTTTGTCGATCGATGCCTGGCCGGACATGCCGATGGCTGTCAGCGCATGGTAGATCCCCCAGACGGTACCGAACAGACCAACGAACGGGGCGGTGGAGCCAACGGTTGCCAGGAAGGCCAGGCCGTCTTGCAGGCGGCTTTGGACTTTGTCTACAGCGCGCTGGATGGACATGGAGACCCAGGTGTTGAGGTCGATCTGTTCGAGCAGGGCGCCTTCGTGGTGTTCGGTGGCTTTGATGCCGGAATCAGCGATGAAGCGGAAGGGACTGCCTTCTTTCAGGGAGGAGGCACCGGCCTGGACGGAGGCGGCTTTCCAGAATTTGGAA
>NZ_JAKZHX010000058.1 GCF_022568815.1 Undibacterium paludis
ACCACATCGGTATTCCCCTGGGCCAGCAGCGCATTGAACGTCGCCTGGTCCGGCGCATGCCCCAGGAGACCGATGTAATCGAGCGTCAAGGACACCTTGGCTTGCGAGCTGGCCTTGAACTCCGCTGACTCGGTAAAGCCCGCCAGCATATCGCCCCGCGAGAGACCATTGTTCAACTGCCCCAGCCAGTAAGCCTGGCCTGCCGCATCGGCACTGCGGTGCAGCACATTCTGGTACACCCTGTCCACAAAGGCCGTATTATTGAGGTTGCCATAGGTGCTCTGGAACTCGGCACTGGCCACAAAGGCGCTGCTGATGCCGCTCAGGCTGGCGCCGGCCTTCTCCTGCCCTATCCAGTAAGCCAGGCCATCCCGGTCAGGCAAACGGTCAAAGGCGCCAAAGTACAGGCGGGTCAGGCTACCGACATTATTCTGGAACTCGGTCGAAGCCAGCATCGATGCGGCCACCTGGGCACGGTTCAGATGCCCGCTGTCGATCTGCTGCTGCCAGTAGGTGATACCAGCAGTATCCCCCTCACGGAACAACACGTCACGGTAAAGCTGCATGGCAAACAGGTCAGCCCTGTGCAGCACATCATTGTCTTTCAGGTTCTGGTTGGTGCCGACCTTCGCTTCTATGGCATCGGGGATACCGTCACCATCCTTGTCGCC
>NZ_JAKZHX010000059.1 GCF_022568815.1 Undibacterium paludis
CCAACGATCACCTCAGCCACTTACGACGTCACCACCCATGTGCTGACCGTCACAGGCACTGGCCTCGTCAGCACGCTCGGTGCGACCAACGACATTACCGTCTCCACCCTGACCATCACCGGTGAAGGCGCTGCTACCCGTACCCTCTCTACCACGGGCAATGTCGAGATCACCTCCGCCACCAGCTTTGCCGTCACCCTCGCAGGTGCTGACCAGACAGCTGTCGAAGCCCTGTTCAACAAGAACGGTACCGCCTCCACCAATGGCACGACGTACAACCTGGCGGCCGCAGATGACTGGGACAGCGTCATTACCGGTGGCAATATTGCCGTCGCCACAGCAGGCATTACGGTGTCCAATGTCCCGGTCCCGACCATTACTTCCTCGACCTACAATGCCATCACCGGTGTGCTGACCGTCACCGGTACCGGCCTGTCTGCTTTAACTGGGGCGGCCAATGACATCATTGCCAACAAATTCAGTTTGCAAGGCGAAGGGGGGGCCAGCTATACCCTGACCACCACCAGCAATGTCGAGATCACGTCGGCCACCTCCTTCACCCTGACCCTCAGTGCAGCAGATCGCCTGGGCGCCAACCTCATCATGAACAAGAATGGCACCAGT
>NZ_JAKZHX010000006.1 GCF_022568815.1 Undibacterium paludis
ACAATTCACCAATTCCCCCTCCTCGCAACGACAACAACAAGCAGCAAAAACGAAGCGACAGGCATCCAAAAAACGAACTACGAAGTCAACATTAACACCCCCTATCAGAATCCGCAGACTCACAACTGTAGTGCAAAATTTTTGGTGGTGTTTCGCATGCCGGGAGTTCTACTTCGACCGGCAAATCTTCAGTCCTGTGCCCTTGTGTAGCTTGATGCCTGGTGGCGTCTGTTGAGACGCGGGGCTATGTTTGCTTGCCCATATGCATAATAACTAGACACGGCAACCTGCAGCTGTACTTCTTTGTGTATCCTCAGCATTTCAGGTCTTTTCCCTTAGGGTTTGTTTATTTGTAAAATTCCATGCTTGCTTGAAATCATTTTTTACCATTCATCACCAAAAGCTGACCGCTAATCTAGAAAGCATTGATGCATATAGGCAAGCATCTATATTATGCATAAGTAGAGGGCAATCAAATTATGAACATGCTGAAATTCAAATCATCCTATCACGAGCGTGGCTTTACTCTCATCGAATTGATGATAGTCGTCGCCATTGTAGGACTCATCACGGCAATTGCTTTGCCCAACTATCGGGCATTCTTGGTTAAGAGTCGAAGTACGACGAATGCCAGCCTGCTTCACGGTGCAATTACGATCGCAAAGGGGATAGCGAATACCCGCGGCGCGGTCACTATTTGCAAAAGCGATAATGCTGATGCCGCTACACCCGCTTGCTCAGCTGTTGTCAGTAACGGAGCTTCAAATGTGGGGTGGGCCAGTGGTTGGATCATGTTTCTCGATGCAAATGCGAATGGTCAGTTTGATGCAGGAGATACTTTGCTTAAAGTGCAACCCGCTTTATTGCGGAGTGTAACAGAGGGGTCCATTGTGCCTACGCCAAATGCGCAAAACATTGTTATCAATGGTATAGGGGGGATTGGAACAACTGGGACAGCAACCACTTTTTACATTAAACCTCCTGACGCTTATATGGGGACACCTTATGACCGCTATGTTTGCTTATCTTCTACCCGAAGAGTAAGTGTCGTTAAAACTCTGCCGTGCTGAGGTTGTTATGAAAATATTTGTATTAGGTAAACAGAAGGGTGTCTCGATGGTAGAAATCATCGTGACGATGGTCATTGTTGCCATTGGTCTGTTGGGGGTTGCAAGCTTACAGGCGAATACCTTGAAATATCTTAAGAGTGCTAATTATCGCTCGGAGGCAACACAGGCAGCTTACGATATCAGTGATCGCATGCGCGCAAATGGTCAGGCAATTAAAGATAAGGACACAGGTGCGGCGCCGAATTTTTACAATTATCAGACGCCTTATGCGACCACAATCGCGTCGCTACCTACCGTCCCGGGATGTGCAAATTCGAATAACTGCACACCACAGGAAGTCGCTAATAAAGATGTTGCCGAATGGCTGAGAACGCTAGGAACACGCATGTATGGAGGCGCTGGTTATATTGTTCAAAATGCTGTTGGTGGTTATGACGTTACCGTTATGTGGAAAGAGCCTAATTTCACGGCTGTCGATCCTGCTTGTCCGGCTGCAACTCCACCTGCACCAGGAGCAGGTGTACGTTGTATCAGTCTCAGATTTACACCATAAGCAGAGGCAATGATGAGTTTTATGACTTTGAAATATACAAGAGGACGTACCCTGGCTGAGGTCATGATCGCCATGGCGATAGGTTTGGTCATTTCGCTTGCGGTGACGTCACTTTTTATTAGCAACTCTCAAACATACAGGATTTTCGATGATAAATCCCTGATGGAAGAGGACGGGCGTATGGCTTTGAATATGCTCGCTTACCATGTACGTATGGTGGGGTATGGAAACATCAAAAATACTGGCAATCAAACTGAAAGTGGCGGTGGTGCAACGGACTACAATACTATCGTCTGGGGAGAGCCTATAGCAGGATGTACGGGCGGATTTGTTTCAGCTACGGCCAGCCCGGCGGTATGCACCAATAGTGGGACCGCGCCAGATAGTTTTATAGTTCACTACATTGTAGATTCTGATAACGCTAACCAAGGAAGTGCATCGGCGGTATCTCCAACAGATTGCCTGGGACAGGCGATAGCCATCAATCCTGCTGACAGTACTTATACGATTGAAAATCGATATTATATTGCGCTAAATGCAACAACCAATCGTAATGAGTTGTATTGTGTTGGTAACGGAGGAGTTGCCTTTGGCACCTCCTCCTGGCTGGCTGGGCAGCCCGTGATGGAAAATGTTGTAGACATGAAAGTAATTTATGGCTATGACCAACAAGGTACCCAATCAGCAAACAGCTTTTTCAGTGCTGCTTCTCTAGTAGCTGGTACAGTCCCGGCACCTGCGGGGCAATTGCCTGGGGACCCGCCATTATCAAAGTGGGCACGCGTTGTATCGGCCAAAATTTGCCTGGTCATGCGTTCTGCCAATGATAATTTGGCCCCTACCTCAACCAAGTATACAGACTGTTCCGGTAATGTTGTAACCCCTACGGACAAGAGACTGTATTCAACATTTTCTACTGTCGTTACTTTGCGCGGACGTGCTGCAGGAAATTCGTTATGAGATCGTTATATGTAGCCCAAAGGGGTTTTGTCATGATCACGGCATTGGTTTTTCTGATGGTGTTGACCTTGTTGGCGATCACTGCCGTACGCAGGGCAACTCAGGATGAGAGTATTGCCAAGAGCATGCGTGAACAGAATATGGCATTTCAGGCGGCAGAAACTGCGTTGCGATACTGCCAAAAAGATTTTGAGCTGACGACCAATGGGGGGCCCTTGACGACGGGGGCTACACAGACTGTCCACGGCATCCCGATCAATCTATATGCATCCGGCCCTCCAGATTTCCCCGCTCCTACTTTATGGCAGCTTAGGTCAAATTGGACGACTTCTGGGTACAGATTACCAGCCGGAACAGTGCCTGATGTATCGGCGCAGCCCGAGTGCATCATAGAAGAGTGGATTAGGCCGCCAAGT
Organism: Undibacterium paludis; assembly: GCF_022568815.1. Taxonomy (GTDB): domain Bacteria; phylum Pseudomonadota; class Gammaproteobacteria; order Burkholderiales; family Burkholderiaceae_D; genus Undibacterium. The sequence goes on from NZ_JAKZHX010000006.1 coordinate 3,000, forward strand.
ACATTTGGTTTTACTGATAGCAATAATGCCGGTAGTGCGGGTCTGGCTTCGGCTTATATGATTACTGCCAGGGGGCAGGGCATTGTGCCGACCAGTGTTATTTGGTTGCAGGTGGTCTGGTATTTAGGTGGCGGTAAATAATTAAATATGTTTGGTGATTGCAGACAGATTAGCGAATTGAAGAGGAAATCATGATTAACAAGTTTAACAAGCCGCTCACCTATTACGTGATTTGCGCAGTGGCTGCCCAGTTTGGCATGACTGCTCATGTGTATGCCGGCATTTCACAAGTGCCCCCGCTGGTCAAGCCTAATGTTCCGCCAAATATTTTCTATACCCTGGACGATTCAGGTTCGATGATGTTTGAGATGATGCCTGATGATATCCCAAAAACGGGCGATCCCAGCCTGGACAGGTACTGGAATGGCAGTAGTTGGCAACCCAAGGGTTCCGAGATGGACAATTATTGCGCTGGTACTGGTCACTCCTGCTGGATAACCAATGTATTCCCTAAACCAGCCAATTTGTATAATGTTTCTGGTGCTGGCGATTATGGTATCGCAAACCAGGTCGTGGTTGGTTTTAATCACAATATTACAGTGGCTCGCTGGCGTTCGTCTGATGTGAACAAGGCTTATTATGATCCCAAAGTGTTGTACCAGCCTTGGGCTGCCCCTGCAGGAGGGCAGATGGCCGCTGCAACTCCTTCAAGCGCTTTGTATAATCCTGTTGCTCCTTCTGGCGGGACAAATACCAATACTATAGACCTGACTAATAGTGTTACTTTTGCTGCTGGCGCCTATGCCTGGTTGAAAGACGATGCAAGTGACTATGATACGGGTGCGCGTACTATATTTCCCGCTTTATATTATGTTTATAACGGCGGTGGTTCATGTAATACCAGTACATTAAGTTGTTTCACGCGTATTGAAATCAAGACAGGTACTACTTTACCTGCCAAGGCCCCAGCCAGGACCGACTGTCCGCTAACAGCGTGTACTATCGCTCAGGAACTACAGAATTTTGCGAACTGGTTTCAATATCACCGTTCGCGTATCTTGACTGCACGTGGCGGTAGTGGTCAGGCATTCGCAAAACAAAGCTCTACCATCAGGGTTGGTTTTGGCACCATTAATACGAATGGTACGGTCATCAATAAAATTTCGGATGATTTTAGCAGCACTAATAAAACCAATTTTCTCAATACCTTGTATAAGCAGAGAATGCCTGCCGCTGGCACACCTTTGCGCAATGCGGTAGATGATATTGGTCAATATTTTACTGACACATCTATTACCGGACCGTGGCAAACCCAGAACGGTGTTGGTTTAGCGAGTACACAACTTACCTGTCGCCAAAACTACAACATCTTGATGACAGATGGTTACTGGAATGGCGCTGCGGCAGCAGGTGGTCGTAATGCCAATTATGACGGTACCGCCGGCCCAACTATTACAGGTCCGAGTTCAACATATACTTACGCTCCTGCTGGCCCGTATAGTGATAGTTATAGCGATACTTTGGCCGATATTGCTTTTTACTATTGGTCGCGTGACCTGCGTCCAGACTGGGGAGCTGCAAAGAAAAATGTACCTGTTTCTGGTGCGGACCCGGCTTTTTGGCAGCATTTGGTGCACTTTACCGTTGGTTTGGGCGTCAAGGGTGTTCTTGATCCGGCGGTAGACTTGCCTGCTTTAACCAGTGGCACCAAGCAGTGGCCGGATGCGTCGACCAATCAGGTAGACGATCTATGGCATGCGGCAGTGAATTCCAGGGGTAAATATTTCAGTGCTTCAAACCCCACGGAATTTGCGAATGCCCTTGAATCTTCATTGAATACTATTTCAGAACGCGTTGGTGATGCGGCTGCGGTGGGTACGTCCAGTAATACGGTGCGTAGTGGCAGTAGTCTCTATACATCCAGTTACCGTACTTCTGACTGGTCGGGCCAGGTAGTGCAAAGGCCTTTGGATGCGGATGGTAATCTTACAACAGGGGGGTGGACGGCATCCGCGCCAGCCTATGCAACCAGAAAAGACAATGTATATACTTATGTAGACGCAACTCTCAAAGGCAGGAAATTTGAACTGGCCAATATAGCTCCTGCCGATCTGGTTTCGTATACAAATGAGGCTGCAACATACAGTCCCCTTGGTGCAGTTACTGCAAACAATATTATTGAATATATCAAAGGAGGGCCTGATCTGGGCTATTTGCGTCCGCGTACCATGGCATTTGGCGACTTTGTGAACTCTGCTCCCCAGTATCTTAAAGAAGGCAGCAACAACGGCTATAACTTTTTGCCAGCAGGCGCTCCTGAAAAAGCAAATCCGTATAATACTTTCCTGAGCAGCAAGGCAACGCGTACATCGATGGTTTATATAGGTGGCAATGACGGCATGTTGCACGCATTGGACGGCGCGACCGGGGTTGAAAAGTTCGCCTATATTCCCAAGGCTGTTGTCACTAACCTGCCCTTGCTGTCCAGGACTACTTATGGACATCGCTTCTATGTAGATGGCACGCCTTCACTGGGAGATTACTGGGACAATGGTTGGAAAACGGCATTGGTCGGTACAACAGGGGCCGGTGGGCGTTCTGTATTTGCCCTGGATGTGACGGACCCCAATGCCTTCGGTGCAAGCAAGGTTTTGTGGGAAATTACTTCAGCCAATGATGGCGATTTGGGGTATACCATAGGTAACGCACAGATTGGTCGCATGCCAAATGGAGACTGGGTTGCCATCATGGGTAATGGCTATGAAAGTGATAACAAACATGCGGTATTGTTTATTATCCGCCTGAAGGACGGGGTGATTACCAAGGTCGATACTGGCGTAGGTTCTGCGGGCACACCAAACGGATTGGCGTCTCCAAGGCTATTGTACAATGTGGATTCCACGATCAAAACTATCTATGCAGGTGATTTGCAGGGAAACATGTGGAAGTTCAATGTGAGCAATAGTGGTACGACAATTGCCTTTTCCAACACGCCTCTGTTTAGAGCCATACGTTCAGGTAAAACTCAGCCTATCACTGTGCAGCCTGACCTGATTCCGCACCCTAAAGGCGGAGCGATGGTCTTGTTTGGCACAGGTAAGATCTATGAAACGGATGACCCACTGAATGTTGATATTCAATCCATCTACGGTGTTTGGGATAATTTCAGTGTTCCTAGTGTGACCAATAATGCTATTACTGGTAGTCAATCTGCCCTGCAAAAGCAGACATTGAGTGTATCTGGTTCCAACTATACTGTGGATAGTCAGGCGGTTGATTACACGTCAAAACGTGGCTGGTATATGGACCTGGATACCACTCTTTCAACAGGGGAGCGTATTACCATTGATCCTCAGGTTTATTTCGATGAAGTTATATTTACATCGATTATTCCTGCCAGTGCATTGGATACTTGCTCTTCCGATGGCAAATCAACGACGTTCATTTTGCGTGCTTTAACCGGCGGTACTTTTGCCTATCCTGTTGTGGATACGACTGGTGACGGTAAAGTGGATGCTTCAGACACGGTGATCGCAGGTAAGCAAGGTGCATTGACCTTTGGTACGACAATCCTTAAAAAGGGAAATAAGTCTATTATTTATCAACCACCTTCTTCTGGCGCAACAGATCCAGGAGGACCAATGCCTAAGAAGATTGATTTCAGCCAAAACGTGAGCCCATCCAAGAGAATCTGGAAACAGTTACTGCGTACAGATTGAGATTGTTGACAGAGATAAATGAAACAGAGGTGTGAAGTGTTACCAAAGAAATCGGAAAAAGGATTTACCCTGATTGAACTCATGATTGCTGTCGTCGTTATAGGGCTCCTGACAGCTATTGCAGCCCCTTCTTATATGGATCATGTAAGAAGGGGGAGGCGTACAGATGCCAAGGCCAAGCTTCAGCAGGATGTCCAGTTCATGGAAAGTTTTCTGGCGATCAATGACCGCTATGATATTGACAAGGGAGGCGCTGCAGTTGCCTTGCCAGTATTGGTCAGCCCAGCTGGTGCAACCGGGACGTCCATAGACTACAATATCAGTTTTGCTGTAGCTGCTACGCCAACGACATACAGCATACAAGCTGTGCCACGTCCTGGCGGTAGAATGGCGTCAGATCCTTGTGGTACCTTTACGATCAACAATTTTGGTGCCAGGACAGTCTCTGGCTCACTTACTGTAGACGAATGCTGGAATAAGTGAGGTAAAATATTCGTACAGGGTCAGCTTTTCCTGACTTCTTGTATCGCCTCGGCAAATTCGGATACATCTTCAAAGCTTTTGTAGACAGAAGCGAAGCGGATGTAGGCGATTTTGTCGAGGCGTTTTAGTTCGCGCATCACCAGTTCGCCAAGATGGCCGGACATCACTTCTCTTTCGCCGCTAGACAATAATTTTTCTTCTATCCTTTGTATGGCCGTCTCGACTGCTTCAGCAGATACTGGCCGCTTACGCAGGGCCAGCATCAGGCTGGCGCGCAGTTTACTGGTTTCGTATTCGGTACGGCTGCCGTTTTTCTTGACGATGACGGGCATGGTCAACTCTATACGTTCATAGGTCGTGAAACGTTTGTCGCAGTCAGCGCAGCGGCGACGACGGCGTATGACATTACCTTCTTCCGAAACACGGGTATCGATGACCTGGGTGTCATCATTGTGGCAATAAGGGCATTTCATCGTGCGTAGCTAGTCCTGGTATATTGGTTTTTGTGGTGCAAATATGCAAAAGCCACTCAGGCGAGTGGCTTTTGCTGTAGCCTTGTTGCAGCCTGGATTATGTCAAGATTCGATCAAAAACAAGTCTGCATCAAGCTGGCACGTGACTCAACATCAAGCTTGATAGACTGGGAAAGCATCTGTCAGTTGTTTCACTTCTGCTTTCACGCGCTCTATTGTGGCAGCATCATGCGGATTGTCCAGGACATCGGCAATCAGGTTACCGACCTTGACAGCTTCAGCTTCTTTAAAACCACGGGTTGTCATGGCCGGGCTACCCAGACGAATACCGGAAGTGATCATCGGTTTTTGCGGGTCGTTAGGAATACCGTTTTTATTGCAAGTCATATGGGCGGAACCCAGGATGGCTTCGGCTTCTTTACCTGTCAAGTTTTTAGGGCGTAAATCGACCAGCATCACATGGGACTCGGTGCGGCCAGAAACAATACGCAGGCCACGTTCAGTCAAGGTATTTGCCAGGGCTGCAGCATTCTTGACGACTTGTTCCTGATAAGCTTTGAATTCTGGTGTCAGCGCTTCTTTGAAAGCAACCGCTTTGCCAGCGATAACATGCATCAGTGGCCCACCTTGCAAGCCGGGGAAGATCGCAGAATTGATTTTCTTGGAAATCGCTTCGTCATTTGTCAGGATGATGCCGCCACGTGGGCCGCGCAGGCTCTTGTGGGTAGTCGATGTCACGACGTCCGCAAACGGTACAGGGTTAGGATAGACACCGGCAGCAATCAGACCTGCGTAGTGCGCCATGTCAACCATGAAATAGGCACCGATTTCCTTGGCGATTTTGGAGAAACGCTCAAAGTCGATACGCAGGGCAAATGCAGATGCACCGGCGATGATCAGTTTAGGCTTGGTTTCGCGAGCCAGTTTTTCCATGGCGTCGTAATCAATGTCTTCCTGTGCATTCAAGCCGTAGGACACGACATTGAACCATTTGCCAGACATATTCAAAGGCATGCCATGGGTCAGGTGACCACCTTCAGCCAGGCTCATGCCCATGATGGTGTCGCCAGGGCTCAGCAAGGCGAAAAACACGCCCTGGTTGGCCTGTGAGCCGGAATTGGGTTGCACGTTGGCAAAATTGGCATTGAACAATTGTTTCAGGCGATCTATCGCCAGTTGTTCAACCACGTCCACATGCTCGCAGCCACCGTAGTAGCGCTTGCCTGGATAGCCTTCGGCATATTTGTTGGTCAATTGGGAGCCCTGGGCTTCCATGACGGCAGGGGAGCAATAGTTTTCAGAGGCGATCAACTCGATATGCTCTTGTTGACGGACATTTTCTTTTTGTATCGTAGCAAACAGTTCTGGATCTACGTTGGCGAGAGTATGATTTTTTGCAAACATGGCGGTTCCTGATTATTCCTGTTAATAAACAATGATTGTTGTTAATGAGGTGTCTGAAACGGATAGGGGCAGCCTCATTGCTTTACCATCAGGCTACCCAGGCGCACGGCTGGAGTCAGAAAGACCCCGAAATCTCACGCTTCCCGGTGGAGCTCCACCTTAGACCAGATCCTTGATGAAAAACTTGGTCGTTTCGCCAGTCACGTGAGATGAAATGGTGCAAGGATTTTACGTGATGACGTATGAATGGGCAAGTGCAAGCGTCGTGGTAAGTGAAATTATTCTTTCGATAAGTAATATATTCATAGGTACGTGCTTAGCAAGGGCTAAAAACAGGCCAAATGTCGACTATCAGCAGCGCAATGGCAAAAACACTTAAAATAATGCATCACACAACGTCGTAGCCGCTAGGCATATTGCCTGCAAATAATTAAGGAAATCAGCATGATCGTATTGATTACAGGTGCAAGCTCAGGTTTTGGTGAAGAAATGGCGCGAAAGTTCGTCCGCGAAGGGCATAAAGTCATCGCTGCGGCACGCCGTACCGAGCGTTTATCTGCCTTGCAGGCTGAGCTTGGAGCAGCCTTGCTACCGGTTACCCTGGATGTCACCAGCAAGGAGTCCATCAATACGGCGCTGACAGGCTTGCCCGCAGACTGGCTGCCGGTGGACGTATTGGTCAACAATGCCGGTCTGGCACTGGGGACAGAACCCGCCCATCTGGCCTCACAAGAGGAATGGGATACCATGATAGACACCAACACCAAGGGTCTGGTGACAGTAACCAGGGCTATTTTGCCCGCCATGGTGGCACGTGGCAGCGGTCTGGTCATCAACATCGGTTCTGTGGCTGGTGAAACACCCTATCCAGGTGGCAATGTCTATGGCGCAACCAAGGCTTTTGTCGAGCAGTTTACCCGTAACCTGCGTGCCGATCTGGTTGGTACCGGTGTACGCGCCACCAATATCGCGCCGGGTCTGTGCGGCGGCACAGAATTTTCCAATGTACGCATGCGTGGTAATGATGAAGCTGCCGCCAAGGTCTATGAGGGTACGGTACCATTGACGGCCGTCGATATTGCCGAAACTGCCTACTGGATAGCGACCCTGCCTGCCCACGTCAACATCAACCATATAGAGATGATGCCCACATGCCAGGGTTATGGGCCACTCAATATCAAACGCAGTCCGGCGTAGGGTAAGCCCGGATGAAACCTGTATTTGTCTGGCCAGTACGCGTATATTACGAAGATACCGATGCCGGTGGCATCGTGTTTTATGCCAATTACCTGAAGTTTTTTGAGCGTGCACGCACTGAATGGCTGCGGGCTGCCGGAGTCAACCAGCAACTGATGGCGGATGAACAGGGCTTGATGTTTGTCGTCAAAGCTACCGCAGTCGAGTATCATGCACCCGCCAGGCTTGACGATGAACTAAGACTCACTGTCGTGGTCGAAAAGCTGGGCCGGGCTTCTGTACAGTTTATGCAAGAAGCCTGGTGTGGTGACCGTTTGCTTGCCAGCGGCAATATCAAGGTAGGGTGCGTGAGCAAGGCTGCTGTCAGGCCTGCTGCCATACCTGCTGAAGTATTGGCAAAAATTGCCTGAATATAGGGGTAATGTGATAATGCGGCAGATCGTATGCTGCCAAGGTGCTGTGATTGCCGTCATGATCACTACGGCCATGCTGATATGCTTCTGGCCTTCGTTTTTGATTTTAAATTGATTCAATATGAATGTTACTCAAGATCTTTCATTTTTAAGCCTGATTACCAATGCCTCAGTCCTGGTGCAACTAGTCATGGCTTTGTTATTGGGCGTATCGCTGACCAGCTGGACCTATATCTTCAGCAAGATGTTTGCCATTAAAAAGGCCCGTACACAGACAGAAGAGTTTGAGCGTAATTTCTGGTCTGGCGGTAATCTGGTGGATCTGTACGCTGCCGCCACCAACAGCCGTCGCACAGGTCGTGATACCAGCGGCGCGCTGGAACGTATCTTTGAAGCAGGCATGAGTGAATATCACAAGGTCAAGAGCGCCAACAAGGCCTCGCTTGATGCCGGCGCCATGCTGGACGGTGCCCGTCGCGCCATGCGTGCGTCTTATCAGCGTGAAATGGATTTGCTGGAAGCACATTTATCCTTCTTGGCTTCGGTAGGTTCGGTATCGCCATATATCGGCCTGTTCGGCACGGTCTGGGGCATCATGAACTCTTTCCGTGGCCTGGCGAATGTGCAGCAGGCGACACTGGCTGCGGTTGCACCCGGTATTGCTGAAGCACTGATTGCCACCGCCATAGGCCTGTTTGCGGCCATCCCGGCCGTGCTGGCTTATAACCGCTACTCCCATGATATAGACAGGCTGGCGATACGCTTTGAAACTTTCATTGAGGAGTTTTCGAATATTCTGCAGCGTCAATCGCGCTGAGAAGAACTGACAGCATGAGTACCCTGCGTGGCGAACGTAAACGCAAATTCAAGGCAGAGATCAATGTCGTTCCTTACATTGACGTGATGCTGGTCTTGCTGGTGATTTTCATGGTGTGTGCACCGATGACCAACCCCAGCGTCATCGACATACCGACAGCCGGGATATCCAAGCAACCGCCAAAGGATTTTATAGAAATCACCTTGCGTCCCAATGCGCCATCGACCATCAGTATCAATAGTGTGGCTGGTAGCAATGGCAACAATCGACAGGAGGGCAAGGAAGAGGCAAGGGATCGTATGCAGCTCATGCAAAAGCTGCGTGAATTCCACGACGCCAAACCCGATATGCCCGTCATGGTATCTGCTGACAAGGGCATGATTTATGATGAGGTCATACAAGTGATATCAGAAGCAAAGAAGCTTGGTATCAGCCGCGTCGGTCTGGCAACCAAATGAGCTGGCGCTGATGCAGAAAACACTGCGCCCTTGCCTGACTATTTTGTGTGTTGTCAGCATGCTTGCGGCGACATCGGCAGGAGCGCAGCAAAGTTCAGAGCCAGGGACAAACAAAACACAGTCAACAGCAAGTCCTGAAGTCAATAGCGAGGTCAGCAGCGATGCTGAGCCTGTTCGTGTCAGCAGTACCGGGCGTCTGCAACTACAGGCCGCAAAAAGCCATTGGGCTGACTTGCTGCGCGAGCATATTGCTGAATTGTCTGGCAATGCAGAAGCGCAAAATATTACACCGGCACTGATACGCAGGTTGAGGCAGGATATCGGCAATATTCTCGCAACTGAAGGTTACTTTTCCCCGCAGATACAGTTTGAAAATCCTGATGCCGGCAAGACTGACAGACTGATCCATGTGACTGTGAATGCCGGTGAGCGTACGGTGATAGAAAATGTCTCGCTTAAAGTGTTTGGTCCTTTGTCTGATGCAATCGACACCGGAGACAAGGCAGCCATCAAGCGCCGGCGCAATTTGCAGGAAGACTGGGGCCTGGCGGTGGGGCAGCCATTTCGCGAAAATGACTGGACTGGTGCCAAAACCCAGATGCTGGAAAGCCTGCGGGCAGATGCCTATGCCGCCGCAAAAATCACGGACAGCGAGGCCAGAGTCGACGCCGACCAGCATAGCGCCGTCCTGAAAGTCGAAGTGGAGAGCGGGCCGGTGTTTACTCTTGGTGATATCCGCGTCACCGGCATGCAGCGTTACCCATCCTGGTTGATAGACAGATATCAGGCGCCGCAGAAAGGGGAAGTTTATTCACGCAGTCGCTTGCTCGATTTCCAGCGTGCTTTGCAAAATTCACCTTACTTTGCCACTGTCGCTGTTGGCATCGACCCCGATCCTGACAAAGCCGATGCAATACCCGTTGATGTCAATGTGGTGGAACGTCAGGCACGTGACCTCAGTTTTGGGCTTGGCTACAGTACTAATACCGGTTATCGCAGCGAGATTGCTTATCGTGATCGCGACATACTGGGCAAGGCATGGGATTTGCGTAGCGCCGTGCGGCTGGAGCAGCGCCGTCAGCTTGGTTATGCGGATATCTATTTGCCGCCGAATGGCAATAATTACCTCGATTCCTTCGGTGTGTTGCTGGAAAAAGACAATATCGCCGGTGTGCGCTCTGACCGCAATGCTTTCGGCGTCAAACGCGTCAGTACACGTGGCCATCTTGAGCAGAGGTTGGGTCTGAATATGGTCAGGGAAAAAATCAAGTCTGAAGGCGAGCCGGAAGAGATTAACAAAGCCCTGGTTGCCAGCGTAGGCTGGACCTGGCGTGATGTAGATCAGCCCTTTGATCCGCGCAAGGGCGAGATCTTGCAACTGGACCTCGCTGCATCAGAAAAAGCCTTGCTGTCTGACCAGCGTTTCATCCGCAGTTACGCCAAATACCAGCGTTGGATCCCGGTGCGCAAAACCGACAGTGTCATCCTGCGGGCAGAACTGGGTGCGGTGTTTTCCAAAGATGATGAAGGTATCCCCGAGGATTATCTGTTCCGTACCGGTGGCAGCACGACGGTGCGTGGTTATTCATATCAAAGTCTGGGGATACAGCACGTAGGCAGCACCAGGGGCGGGCGTGTCATGGCTACTGCCAGTGCAGAGTACGTCCATTGGCTCGATACCGTCTGGGGCGCCGCCAGCTTTATTGATGTCGGTAATGCTGCCGATACTTGGCGTGAGCTGAGTCTGAAACAGGGCATGGGTGTAGGTGCACGCTATAAAACACCGGCCGGTCCGATTGCCCTCGACCTTGCGTATGGACGACAGGCAAAAAAAGTCAGGCTCGATTTCTCGATTGCGATAGCGTTCTGATATGCAGCCCGCTGATCAAACACCAAGCACACCATTGTCACCGGTTACACCGCCAGCTGGTAGTTCTCCTCCGCCTGCAAAAAAGCGCCCGTTATGGCGTCGCATGCTTGGTTTTGTCATCAAGCTGGTATTGCTTGTCATCATTGTCGCTGTACTGCTATTTGCCTGGGCCTGCAAAACCCAGATCGGTACCCGCAGCCTACTGGCGCTGGTTGAAGACTTGAGCATAGGCAGCTTGCATTTCAGCGGTGTCACTGGCAGCCTTGGTGATCAGTTAAAAGTCGACGAGTTTATTTATACCAGCAAAGCATTGCATATCAAGGCCAGCGCTGTCGAGCTTGACTGGTATCCCGGTTCGCTATGGCAAAAGCATGTAGAGATCAACAGATTGAGCGTCAGTGCCCTGCTTATTGCTGGCCTGCCCAACAATAAGCCGGCCACCATGCCTGGTGACCTCAGCTTGCCTGTAAGCTTGCAGGCAAAACAGCTGGCCTTGGGCCGTCTGGTCCTTGGTGAATTACATGCCGATGGAAAAACCATGACAGAAACCCTGCAATTGAGCGCCATGAGCGGTAAGTTTGGCTATCAGTCTGGTCAGTTCCAGGCCAGTGCAACTGGAGTCACGCCTTGGGGCAGGGTGGAAGCCACCAGCAAGATGGGCAGCCAGACACCGTTCAAGCTTGAAGGCAATGCCAGCCTGCAGGCGCTGAGCCGGCCCGAATTACCTGCCTTTACGGCAGGCATGGCTGTGCAGGGAACTGTCAGCGGCAGTCTGGCGCAATTACAGCTTGCCCTGCAAACAGAATTGGGCAGCCAGGCAACAGCGTCGTCAGAACGATCACAGCGAGTCATGCAAGGCAAGGCCAATGCTGTGATTACCCCATTCAAGGCACCTTTTATTACGCTCCTGCAAATTGACGCACGCCATGTTGACCCATCTGTCTGGCAAGCCGGTGCGCCACAGGCGGATTTACGTGTGCTGGCCCAGCTTAATCCTGTCAATACTGCTGCAAGCAAAAGCACTTCTTTTGGCCTGACAGGCAACGTCAGCATCAGCAATGCCAAAGCGGGTCCTGTCAACCAGCGCAGCTTGCCAGTGCAAAATCTCGATACCAGTTTGCTGTGGCAGGGGGAGCAAATTCAGTTAAGCAAAGTACAGGTGCAACTGGCCGGGCGCGGCAAGTTGCAAGGTGACGCTCATGTGCAGTGGCCAGGAGGAAAACTGCAGGCAGAACTGGACGTCAATCTGGCTAATATCGACCTGAAACAGATTGACCAACGCTTGCGATCCAGCGATATCCAGGGCAAATTTTCTGCGCATACAGCCAGGGACCACAGCATCAACATGCAAGCACATTTGCGCGATGCACGTGCCAGTCTGCAGGCAGAGGCCAGCTATCGATATGACAAACAGTTGCTGAGTTTCAGCAAGATAGATTTACAGGCTGAACAGACCCAGTTACAGGGGGCAGGTGATATCAGCTTTGCTGGCCAGCAGCTTTTTCATGTCAAGGCCAGTCTCAAGGATTTTGACCCTGCACGATGGGTCGATACCCAGCCAGGTCGCCTGCAAGCCGAACTGACAGCACAGGGGCAATTACATCCGCGCCTGCATCTGGAGGCGAAACTGACCCAATTGCAGGGACAGTATGCCGGACAAACCATGCAAGGCCTTGCTGATATACGCTGGCAGCAGGATCAGCAACTGCAAGTCAGGCAACTTGATGTCAGCTGGGGTAATAACAGCATCAGTGCCCAGGGTAACTGGGGGCAGCCTGATGATGTATTGAAGCTCAGGCTGGATGCCCAGGATGTCAGCAGACTCAATCCCTTGCTCAACCACTGGCAACTCGCAGTAGGGGGTAGCATCAAGGCAGATGCCAGCCTGCGAGGTCGCTTCAATGAGCCTGCAGGCAGTGTCGATGCCCAGGCTCAACAAATCACTATCAAGCGTGGTAAACAGGTTTTCAGCGTTGCCAGCCTGCAGGGCAAGCTGAATCTGGCCAATGGACTGCAAGGACAGTTTGATGGTGATATCACAGCCAGCAAGCTCAGCGCTGACTGGTCTGGCACTGATACTGCAAGCGCTGCAAATACCGCAAATACAAATGCCAAGCGCAGCGATAAACTTGAGCAAATGCACCTGCAATTAAAAGGTCGTCGTGATGCCCATACACTGACGCTCGATACCGCGTTCAGCAATCAGCAAACACTGAAACTGGCGGCCAGTGGCAGCCTGCAAAGCAACCCGGCCAATCCCTGGGCCTGGAATGGGCAACTGCAGACGCTTAGCCTGAGCGGCAAACCAGATGTACGCCTGCAAAGTGCCGCCAGCATGCAAGTGTCAGCGCAGACAGTCAAACTTGGTGCATTGAGCCTGCAAAGCGAACTGGGCAAGCTGCAACTGGATGAACTGGAATGGACACCAGCGTCCATCAAGACCCGTGGCCAACTCAGCGATGTACACGCCCTTGATATTGTTGACCTGGTAAGGCCGCAATATGCCGTCAGTGGCAACATCAGGTTGAATGCACAATGGAACCTGAATCTGCAAGACCGCGCTCAGGGGGAAATCAGGGTGCAGCGTCAAAGTGGTGACCTGCGCTTTAATGATCCGGAGGGCACAGGCACATCGGTGGCGCTGGGAATACGTGAACTGGCCCTGCAAATGAAGCTGGGCGGACTGGTTGCTGGTAGTGACGGTGAAAACCTTGCTCTTGACCTGAAAGCCGATGGTAGTCGCCTGGGGCTATGGCAAGTCAAACTCAATAGCCAGGTCAGCAAACAAAATGATGCCTGGACCATCAGTAAAACTGCAGCCTTAAGCGGGCAGGGCAGCGCCAGCATTCCGGACCTGCAATGGCTGGGGCCCTTGATCAATCCCGGCCTGGTTTTAAAAGGCAGGCTCAATATCAACGGACAATTGCAAGGCAACCTGGGGCAGCCCCGTTATCGTGCCGACCTGAGCGGCCGTGAACTGGAAGTCGCGTTTGCTTCGGAAGGTTTGCTCTTGCCGAATGGCAGCCTTGACGCCCAGATAGAAGATCAGCGCCTGAAAGTCAGCAAGCTGGAGTTTTCCAATACCGTGACCAGCGTACCGCGCCATGCACAATTCCAGGGTCTTGATATGCTGGGTAAAAAAGGTCAGTTCACCGCCAGCGGTGACATTGATATAGACAAGGAAACCGGTAGCATCCAGGCACAATGGCAGCAGTTCCCGCTGCTGCAACGCAAGGACAGGTGGCTGGTGGTATCTGGCCAGGCTAATATCGTTGAAGCGAATCAGATTTGGAGCCTGACTGGTAAAGTGGCCGCTGACGGTGCTTACTTCAAACTGCCGAAACTGCCGCCCCCCAGTTTATCCAGCGATGTCGTCGTGATTCGTAAAAGTGATAAATCCGGTAAGACAGTCAATGGCATGGCCAATAGCGCCAGCGAAACTGACAGCAACCGCAAGGGACTCAAAACCCGTGTCGATGTCAGCTTTGACATGGGGCCGCGCTTTGTCTTTGTCGGTCGCGGTCTTGATACCGGCCTGGAAGGCAGTCTGCGTCTGCGCTCTGTCGATGGCAGCCCCTTGCAGGCGAATGGTTCCATACGTACCGTCAAGGGTGTGTATGAAGGCTATGGACAGCAACTGGCGATAGAGAGAGGCATACTCAACTTCCAGGGACCACCAGCCAATCCTGGCCTGAACATACGGGCATTGCGCCGTGGCCTGCCGGTAGAAGCCGGGGTAGAAATTGTCGGTACGGTCGTTGCGCCGCAAGTCAGGCTGGTATCGGAGCCGGTGGTGCCTGATTCAGAAAAATTGTCATGGCTGGTACTGGGGCGCAGTTCTGACCAGTTGGCCAGCGGTGACGCATCATTGCTGATGTCGGCCGCTACCGCCATTTTTGGTGGCGACGGCAGTCGCAATGTGCCGCGCGACATCGTGCAAGGACTGGGCTTTGACGAATTTTCGATCGGCTCTTCGTCCAGTAGTAACGGCACCCGCTTGCCTGGCCAGACTGTGGCTGGTTCGACGGGTACCAGCAATACTGCCAGTACCGATCAGGTGGTCAGCGTCGGCAAGCGCATCATGCCGGGCCTGGTTTTGTCGGTGGAGCGTGGTCTGTCAGATGCGAGCGGCGCCATCAAGCTCAGTTGGCAACTGACCCGCAGGATCAGCATCATAGGCCGCACCGGCAATGAATCAGCAGTGGATGTGAATTATACTTTCTCGTTTAATTGACGATGCCACGAACATAGCTGATGCGCCAACTATCCTTAATCACCATGCGCAGCTTGTTGCCGTATTTTTTACTGCTGGTTACATGGCCACTTATCGCGCTCGCCACACCGGTGAGTGTGAATGAACTACGGATTGTGACCGAAGAATTACCCCCTCTCAATTACGAGGAAAATGGTCAGCTTACCGGGTACTCAACCGAGTTATTGCAAGAGGTGTTGAAAACTGCCCGTATCCAGGCGTCTATCAAACTTATGCCCTGGGCGCGCGCATATCAGGCTGCATCAACAGAGCCGAATACCTTGCTGTATTCCACCGTGCGCACACCCGAACGTGAAAAGCTGTTTCACTGGATAGGCCCGATCAGCAAGCGTCAGATTTACCTGTATAAACTGCGCTCGCGCAAGGATGTGCAGGCAAAGACACTGGTCGACGCTTCAGCATACCGCATAGGACTGGTGCGCGAAATGGCTTCGAATCAGGCTTTTTTGAAGAGTGGTCATTTCACCGATGACAATGTTGACTATGCGCCTACGCAAGAATCAAACATGAAAAAACTGCTGGCAAGCCGTGTTGATATGATTGCCTCCCTCAACTGGAGTGCAGCCTTCGTCATCAAGTCACTCAATTATTCCCCATCCCTGCTGGAACCGGTTTTGCTCCTGGGTGATACAGGAAGCGCCTATTTTTTTGCGGTCAATCGCAACAGCGACCCGGAGCTGGTCTCAAAATTACAGAAAGCTTTCGACCGTATTCGGGCTACAGGTGTGATGGAGCAGTTGCGCAAAAAATACATGGATTAGTCTTGTAGTAACTGGCTCAGTCAAGTCATCGTATCAGCAACTTGCCCAAACCAGTTGGTACTGACGTTATCAGTGCGTCACTCCTTGACCTTTTTTTCTTCCGGGTACATCACAACCTGGACATAGTTATTGAAATCAAAATACCGTTTGGCGGCATCCTTGATTTGCCCGGGGGACAAGGCTTTGATGCGTTTCTCTGTACTCAGTATGGATTCCGGGTCGGTCTGGTAGAGCACAGCCGTCTGCAGGTGATTGAGCCAGTTCTCATTGCTGCGTAATTCTTGCTGGTTATCTTTCAGCCAGCTTTGTTTGACCTTGTTGAGGTCTTCGATTTGCGGTCCGGACTTTTGCAGTTTTTGTATTTCGCCAAACAGGGCTGCAACGACCTTTTCAGCATTTTCCGGGCTGCAGGGCAGGGTGAGGTCTATGTCGTAATGTGCGTGCGGAGTTCTGTGGAAGCCGCCACTGGCCCCACCACTGTAGATCAGCCCCTGTTTTTCGCGCAGTACGTCGATGATCTTCAGATTCAAGATATCGAGCATGGCATAGAAGCGGCTGTTCTCTTCCCTTGAGTAAGTCATGAGGCCGCCAAAGCTGATTGATACGATGCTTTTCTGCTCGTCACCAGCATGTACCTCTTTTTTGACTATACCACTGACGGGTTCTATATGGAGATCCTCGAACGATGTCTTGACATCAGTGACGGGCAGGCTGGCGAGGTAAGTGGCAACCAGGGGGCGCAGTTTATCAACATCGACACTGCCTACTATGACAAAGTGCAGGTCTTTGGCGCTGCCATAACGCTGCTGGAAAATTTCCAGACTGCGCTCCATGTTTACATGGTCAAAATCTTCGACCTTGGCAGTACGCAAAATGCGTGGGTGATTGCCGTAACGGGCGGTTTTCACGTCCTCCCAGAACACGGATTCTGGCGTTGACATATTGTTGCGTGCCTGCTGCTTCTGTGCCGCGATAAAGGACTGGAACACGGCTTCGTCCTTGCGCGGACTGGTCATGCGCAAGTACAGTAGCTGCAGCATGGCTTCAATATCTGCTTTGCTTGACGAACCACTGAACAGCTCGGTGTAGTTGTCTATCGTGGTCCTGACATTGGCATCTTTGCCTGCCAGCACATTTGAGATATCTTGTTGACTGAAATTACCAAGGCCCATGCCCCAGACTATGCTGTTGGAATACCAGGCATTGAATTTGTCATCCTCGTTGTATAGTGACATGCCACCGAACCGACGTGCACTCAAGAGTACCTGATCATTCTTGAAGTCTGTTTTCTTGACTGTAACTTTGACACCGTTCGACAAGGTCCATTCGATGGTCCCCAGCAACCTGTTTTCTTTTTCAGCAATGATTTTTCCCGGTGTCGGCAGGCTGCTCATCAGACTTGATTTGACAGCAGTTTCTGGCTTGGCTTCAAGTTGTTGCTGCTCTGCCAGTCTGGCCATTTCCAGCAGTTCTGTATTGCTTGGTATGGTTTCGCCAGACTTGTTCGAGCCTACATAAAACACCAGTCTGGTGCTATCGTCAGGCGTGGCATCTCTTGCGAATTGATTCATTTCTTCCAGTGTGATACCGCCGCTGAATTCCTTGAAATACAGATATTCATTCTTGATGCCGGGTATGGGTTCGTCATGCAGGAAGTTGCGTATATATTCTGCGGCAAAAGTGGCGGAGTCCGACTTATTGCGCTCATTGAAGATGCTTTCATATTCACGTGCTTCTATCTTCCTGGCCCTGTCGAGTTCATCCGCGGTAAAACCAAACTGACGTACCCGGTTTTTTTCTTGTATCAGTGCTGTTATGGCTGCAGCCGTACCAGCAGGTGAAATAACAGCAGTCGAAATGAAAGATTCATAACCATTGACTACTGGTTGCGAACCGGCTGATGCACCCAAAAAAGGTGGTTTGGGCAAATCAGTCAATGCGCCAAGGCGACGGCTCAGCATACCCTGGTACATATTGCGTATGATGTCCTGTCGGTAGTCGGCAATGCTGTTATGGGCAGGCTGTTTTTCCAGCGGGTAGCGTAGCATGAGCATATTGTTGCCAGCTTCCTTGTCGGTAATTACCAGGGATTTCGATGAGGTGCTTTTTGGGATAACGATCTCCGGCCGGGGGCGTGAGGGCTGCGGGTTTTGCAAACCGGAAAAATAGGTGCGCACCATCTTTTCTGCTTCGGCGGGTTCTACATCACCTATCACCATGACCGCCATCAGGTCTGGCCGGTACCAGTCCTTGTAAAATCGACGCAAGGCATCATGCTTGAAGTTTTGTATGATGTCTTCCTTGCCTATGGGCATGCGCTCGGCGTATTTGGAACCATTGAAGACTTCTGGCATCAACTGTTTGCTGATCCGATCCGATACCCCCTTGCCCAGGCGCGCTTCTTCCAGAATGATGGAGCGCTCCTTGTCAATGTCGGCTGCCTTCATCTCTACCCCCTGCGCCCAGTCGGCCAGGACCTGGAAACCGGTTTTCAGGTAGGATTTTTTATCGGTTGGTATCGGCAGGACATACACGGTTTCATCAAAGCTGGTATAGGCATTGAGGTCGGCGCCAAATTTGACGCCTATCGATTGCAGATACGAGATCAGTTGATGCTTCTTGAAGTGGCGCGAACCATTGAAAGCCATATGCTCGGTAAAATGGGCCAGCCCCTGCTGGTCATCATCTTCCAGCACTGAACCAGCCTTGACGACCAGACGCAACTCGACTTTCTTGCGCGGCGTATCATTCTTCTGGATATAGTAGCGCAGACCATTTGCCAGCGTACCTGTGTTGAGGTCAGGGTTGACCGGGATGGGGTCAGTCAGTTTGATGCCTGCCATGGCGGGGCAGGCAGACAGCAGCAAGACGATGCTGCTTATTGCGCAACTTAATAATTTGGTACCTGAGATGCGGCGCGTAAGAGTAAGAAGAGACGACATGAGTTGCAATATGGTTAAGTTTGGCTGAGCTATCAGTGTACCTTGTTGGAGGCGACTGCGTTGAACGGCATTGTATCGATTTGATGCAGCCGATGCATTCCTATCCGTTTTTTTCAGATAGGGGCTGGCGGTTTTAAATGTGGTTTTTCATGCCCTGGTGCCAGTCTTTGTGCCATATAATGTTAGTCGATTGATATGCTCAGTTCTGTTTTATTGACCTGATTACCCTTACGCTTTCCTTTGTAGTTTCCTTTTTATGTCACCCTTGAAATTAGCACACCGCTCCATACTCCCTTTGATTGCAATGCTACAGGTGTTATATGCGTGAACAAGTCGCCCAGCGCATCAGGGGATTGGATACTTTGCGTGCGCTGGCGATTGTGCTGGTGCTGATGTCACATTACACGGCGTTTGTCAGCCAGCGACCGAATTTTGGCTGGCTGGGTGATGTCGGCTGGGCCGGCGTTGATCTGTTTTTCGTGCTCAGTGGCTACCTCATCGGTAACCAGATTTGCGGGGCGATTGCGCGTGGCGAGGTGTTTTCATTCAAGATATTCTTTGCCCGCCGTCTGTTGCGCACGCTGCCAAATTACTATGTGGTCCTGGCGGTTTATTTTCTGTTGCCGCAATTGCTCAATGGTTCCAGCGTAGCACCGCTATGGCGGTTTCTGACCTTTACGCAAAACTTTGGCTTGCAATACGGGCAGACGTTTACACATTCCTGGTCGCTGTGCATAGAAGAGCAGTTCTATCTGATATTGCCTGTGCTGGCCTGGTTGATCGCCGGTCGCAGACATGCATTGGCTGGCGCCTGGTTATTGCTGCTGGGCGCGATAGCAGCAGGCATGGCCATGCGTGGTTATGCCGCACTGGACATGGGCAGAAACTCTTTTTCGCAAGAATTGTATTACTCCAGCTTTGCCCGTTTCGATGAGTTGCTGCCTGGTGTGGCCCTGGCCCTGATCAAGAATTTTCACGGACGGTTTTATGCACGCCTACTGAACTGGGGGAACACCTTGCTGGTAGCTGGGGCAGGATTGGCAGGACTGATGTTATATCTGCTCAGTAGCGAAGCGGTGGAGCAGCCTTGGGTGACAACCCTGGGGTTTTCTGTGCTGGCGATGGCTTTTGGCTTGTTGACCTGTTCTGCACTGAGTCCGCGATCGTTGCTGAACAAATTGCCTGTCCCCGGTGCTGCCAGTCTGGCCCTGTGGTCGTATGCTGTCTACCTGGCGCACAAACCCATCTTCATGTTGCTGGCACCGCCAATGCGCAGCCATCAGATCAGTGCAGATACGCTACTCAATATTGCCCTGGTCTTTGCTGCTGGTATAGGTGGTGGCTGGCTGTTATACAGGTTGGTGGAAAGTCCCTTCATGCGTTTGCGTGAACGCTGGTATCCGGTACGGCGTGCTGAACCGTCGTTTGCCCAGCAGGGGTTGCAAGGGGTTTAATTTGTGCTGGCTAAATGTACCTGATGGCCAAGATTCACAGATCGGTCTTAACTCAGCTGCCACAACCGCCACCGCAACCTCCGCCGCAGCTGCTGCCGCAGCTTGAGCCACCACAATCGCCTGAGCCAGCATCACAGGAGCTACTACCACCACTGTCACTGAAACCACTGCCACAGCTTGAACCGCCACTGTTGGCGGCAGCCTGAGCTTTGGCTTGCTGCCGCATCGCTTCTTCATATACTTCTGCCGTGATCAGGCCTGCTGCCGCCAATTCAATGATCGAGAAGCTGGCCGGGAAGATCATATGTCCTTTGCCTTTGCCACGTTCATTCATATTCTGGAAACCGACTTGTTGTCGTGAAATTTTATAGGCAAACCCACCAGGCATCTTCAGCTTGCGATCCAGGGCGAACAGACGGGTGACAGTGACGCTGGCTGGCATCAGCCTTTCCATGTAACGCGTTTCCACCAGTGTTGCCGCCAGCGCCAGGTCCAGGGGACCATCCATCTTTTCTGCTTCCACATGGGGGATAGTGCAGCCAAAATGTTTTTGGCAGAAACAGTCGAGATTGATGGAGGACCAGCTGTTCCAGACATGCCAGACAGAGTCTGCTGCTTTGGATGGCAGGGCGCAGGGTCGTTTGCTGCGCTTGACACATTCGAAGAACTCCATCAGCCCTTCTGCCGCACGGATAAAAAAAACGGCATCACTAGGGATGCCGGGGAATTCTTTTTTTGCCTTTATCTGCCAGTAAGTCATGACAGCATCCGGGATTTCAGATAATGCCTGCCTGTGGGGGGAATGGAAAATGATGCTTTTCACACGCAACTGACTGATTTTGTTTTTAATTTTATTAAACATATTCTTGTTTTTCCTTTTTTCTGTTGTTTTGGTGATTCCATCTTAGGCGGGAATTATGACAAATCAATGACAAAACAGTTGAGGGAAAATACGTATGTTTTTAATAGCCAGAGCTCGATAATATGGAAAGCTTGAAAAGTTGCATTTGACTGAGGGTATGCTCCTATCTAATGGACTGTACCCCGCCATTTGCCGGACCGTGAGATAGTGCGCGCGGATTTTCAGGTGCCGGCCCGTCTCAATACTGCCGGGGCAATGATCTTGTGCGCCGGGCCAACAAAAAACATATAGGCACGACCCAGCGTATTGTGTATGTGCACGACGGTGGTGACAGCAACATATTGCCGGCTGCCTTCCACTTGTTTGCTGACCGATACTTTGACATCAAGATGTTTGTCACTGTCACAGAGTATGACTTCCTGTTCGGATTGATAGATCAGTGAAAATATCCCGGCGCGTTCGCCGATACGATAATCCTGCGCAGCCTTGTCTGGTCGTATCGCACTCAGGTGACCAAGGTTCTTCAGGCCGAACAATCCCACGACATGATTGCGTACCCGCATCAAAAAACTGACCCAGCCCGGAGTTTTGGCAAAGGTATCAAGATAGAGTTGCATGGCCGGGATGCCATCATGGCAGAAATCCATTTGATAGCAATCATAAAAATAGGCGCCGGGCAAATCTTCTGCAATTTTGCTATGCGGTGGTACGGCGGTTTCAACTACAAGGGGCTTCATGGCGGATACTCCGTTTAGGGATTCAGTGAGTCATACAGCAGATGACCGTGTCATCAGAAGGGCCAGGGCAGGAGGAAATGCCAGCCAGAATCCAGACGCAGGCATCAGGATGACACCCAGCAGACTCAAGGCAAAAATTCCGGCACCTAAGGCACGAGCACCGTGGAAGTAAGGGCTTTTTTCCAGGGCATGGACAGCAATTCCCAGCAAGGCAAGTAATACACCAAAAAGCAGGAACCATACTGCGGCCCCTTTCAGCGCATCCTGGTTGACCGTATCGAACAAGCCTTGGCGCAACAGGATGGTGTAAATACCGCCAAAGAAGACAAAGGCGTAAACCGTATGCAGGATAGCAATGCTCAGCAGGCTGTAACCTATCCAGATGCGTCGTTGCTTATTTGTTGTTGCCATTTTTTTCTCCTGTTGTTGTCCATGGAATGCTGGTATTGATGACGGCTCCCAAGCTCTTGAGCATATGCATCAGACCCAGGTAAGCGCGGTCAAAATAAGGCATATCGGGGTGGTAGCCTTTCATCGCTCGTGCGAGAATTTTATTCTGCTGCCTGTCAGTGACAGCGGGGTAGGGCAGTTTGTCAGTGAAATCAAACTGTGCTTTCTCGAAACCCTGGATTTTCCAGGCTTGCACGGCATGTAAGGCAGGCAATACCTGCGTGTCAAAATCCTCTTGCGAAAGATCGGCTGACAACAGATCGAGCGCAATATAGGACTTGAGCAATGCAACTCCACGTGCCGGACCATCCGGCATCAGCAGGGCGCGCCAGTGCGCTGCCATGGCAGTGGTAAATTCTGTCGATATCGCTCTGGTACAACCGAAATCAAGCAGGGCCAGGCGGCCATCAGCCATGAACATGAAATTGCCAGGGTGCGGATCGGCATGCAGGTGACGCAGTTCACAGACGCTGTACCAGAACCAGTCAAACAACAGTTGCCCAAAGTGATTGCGTTGCGCCTGGTCGGGTTTTGTTGCCAGCCAGGCGTCAAGATGCTGACCATCCACATGCTCCATGGTCAGTACACGCTTGGTGGATAATTCGGGTAAGGCTCGCGGGATGACAATGCCCGGCATTTTCTGGTGCCGCTCAAACCAGTTCAGTTGGGCTGCTTCATGTTCATAATCCAGCTCTTCTGCCAGTTTGCTCTCCAGTTCGGCTGTGGCGCTGTCTATGATGTCCTTGTCAGGCATGCTGTCGCTGCCCAGACCCAGGGTGGTCAGTATGCCGCGCAGCATGCGAATGTCGCTGCCGATGGCAGAAGCAATGCCAGGGTATTGCACTTTCACAGCTACTGCACGGCCATCAGTGGTGCGGGCGTGGTGTACCTGGCCCAGGCTGGCTGCAGCAAAGGCATGGCTGTCAAACTGTCCGTACAAATGTTCGGGCACCTGGGCAAATTCACGCTGGAAGACTTTGTGTATCAGGGCGCGGTTCAACGGCGTCACCTGGTGGCAGCCCTTGGCCAGTTCGCGTCGTATACCTGCTGGCAGAAAGTCGCTGTCCATACTCAGCATTTGCGAAATTTTCAGGGCGCTGCCCTTCAACTGATTGAGAGCGCGAAACAGGATGCGGCCGAGCTCAGCCTCATGTTGTTCTTGCGCGGCTTCCCTGTCGTCATCCTTGCGAGCCCATTGCCTGGCCTTGTGCCCCAACTTGCTTGCGCCGGCCTTTGCCAGGGCCATGCCCGTGATGGTGCTGCGCCCGAGTTTGCTTGAGGGGGGCGCCTTGTTCATCGCGCATCCCCAGCCTTACCCATGCCTTGCCTGACCAGTTTTAGGATGTCAAGCAGGCCAGAGCCATGCTGCATCATCCGCGACAACTGGTTGCGCAGCATGAAGCTGACCAGGTCAGTGACTTTGTTGATCATGCCGCTTTGCAGCGCCAGGACGAGTATCGCCAGAGTCATGTCCACCAGCTGCGTGGTGTTGGAAAATTCATCCGACTCATCTTTGAGCCAGTAAGCGATAACGGCAAACAGGTAGTCACCAAACAGACCGGCAATCAGGTTTTTAAAATCGCAGGGGGCAATTTGCCGGGCTTCTTCTGCCGCATCAAGCATGCCCAGGATTTCTTGTCGCAAGAGGCTTTGTCCTGGCATGTTGTCTCGCATCATCAGCAGCGGCGATTTGCCAAAGATATCGCGTGTAATCTGCACAAATTCGCGGTCGGCCAGTAAAAGCTCGAGCAGGGCATCGACCAACCTCTGCAATTTCTCTTGCAAGCTGTATTCATCCCAGCCCGGTGTTTCCCGTGTCAGTTCCAGTACGATCTCTATAGCCAGTTCGTAATAGGCGAACAGGATTTTTTCTTTGGTCGCAAAGTATTTGTAGATCGTCGCATCGCCAATTTCCGCAGCACGGGCGATCTGCTTCATGGTAGTGGCTTCGTAACCTTGATCTGTCATCAGGTCGACTGCCGCGCGTATCAGGTTGCGCCGGGTTTGCTCTTGCTGGGATTTGGAAGTTTTCATAATCGATACCTGCTTTATTAAAAATGCTGCCTTGGTATGATTAATATATACTTTGTTTCGTAAAAATACAATATTTAATTGAATTATGTATAGTTTGTATTGTTTGTGGGTATTGCAGTACAGGAAATGACGCTTGCCTAGAAAACCAGGCAGAACTGGATATGCGGGCAAAAAGATCTGGATGAAAAATTCAGGCGGGAAGGTGACTTTTGGTGTTTGTGGCCCCACATCGTAGTCGGCGCATTGATGCTTGAAGCGGAAAGATTGCATACTAATGCGACGTATGCATACTCCACCAGCCTGGCAATAAGCGCCTGACATCAGCCCTGGCATAACGCTCATCAATCAGATACACGACGCCACGGTCGCTGGTCTGACGTATCACTCTCCCTGCAGCCTGTATGACTTTCTGCAGGCCGGGGTAGAGATAGGTATAGTCATAACCGGCCTTAAACATCTCTTCCATGCGTTGCCTGATCTGTTCATTGACGGGATTGATTTGCGGCAGGCCCAGGGTGGCGATGAAGGCGCCGATCAGGCGGCTGCCGGGTAAGTCTATGCCTTCGGCAAAAGCGCCGCCGAGAACAGCAAAGCCTATGCCCTGACTTTCTTCGGTGAATTGTGCCAGGAAGTCGCTACGTTGCTCTTCGCTCATGCGGCGGCTCTGCAGACGCAGAGTGATGTCGGGATGATGCTGTTGAAAAACAGAACTGACCTGTTCCAGGTAGTCAAAGCTGCTGAAAAAAGCCAGGTAATTGCCAGGTTGTGTCCGGTACTGACGCGCCATCAGTGCGACAATCGGGGCGACCGAGCTGGCGCGATCAGCGTAGCGGGTAGAGACGTGATCGACTATCCTGACTTGCAATTGCTCTGCGCCAAATGGCGAATCTACGTCTATCCAGGCAGTACCCTCTGGCAGGCCGAGGTTGTCGCCATAATAGTGCCAGGGAATCAGTGTGGCAGAGAACAGGACGCAACAGTGGGCTGCCGTGAAGCGCGCTTGCAAAAAAGTGGCAGGCACGACGTTGCGCAGGCACAGGGTTGACGAATTGTCTGTTTTGCTGATGTCAAACAGGCTGTGACTGGCAAAGCTTTCTGCCAGGCGATTGAATAGCAGGGCCTGCAGGTAAAACTCTTGCAGTGGCGCCGCCAGTTCACGCGGGTTGTCTGCAAAATAAAGCCCTGTTTCCGTGCAGGTGCGCGTCAGGGCAGACAGGAATTTTTCTGGTATGTCGGGATAAGCCAGATAGTCGCTGTCTTGCTGTTTTTCCAGAGCCAGCCAGTTGCGGTGCAGGCTGTCCAGGGTTTTCTTCAGTGTTGGCGGCGCGTGTTTACGCAGTGCCTTCAAGTTACTGCGTGACAGCTCCGCGCTATACATTTGCCGTGCCCGTGTCACCATATTATGGGCTTCATCAACCAGCACAGCCACGCGCCAGTCGTTGGCGACAGTCAGGCCATATAGCAGTGCATGCAAATCAAAATAATAGTTATAGTCGGCAATGATGATGTCGGCCCAGCGTGCCATTTCTATGCCCAGGTAATAAGGGCAGATTTCATGTGCAGCCGCGATGTCGCGCAAGCTGTCTTTGTCCAGTACGGGCGTGGCTACTGCAGCAGTACGGGCGGCGGCCAGCTTGTCGTAAAATCCGCGTGCCAGCGGACAGGCATCGCCATGGCAGGCGGCATCTGGATGCACGCATGCCTTGCTCTTGGCCACCAGTTCCAGCGTCCGTAAGGGCAAGGTGGGGCTGCTCTTGCGTATGGTGTCGATGGCATGCAGGGCCAGTTGCCGGCCCGAAGTCTTGGCGGTCAGAAAAAATACCTTGTCCAGCTGTTGTGCCGCGCTGGCTTTTAACAACGGGAACAGGCTGCCTATGGTTTTACCTATACCGGTGGGGGCCTGGGCCAGCAGACAGCAGGCGCGTTTGCTGGCCTTGTACATGGCTTCGGCCAATTGCCTTTGCCCCGGCCTGAAATCAGGATGGGGGAAGGTCAGGTTCGTTAGTGCGATATCGCGTTCACAGCGTCGTTTTGCCTCTTGCTCTGCCCATGTCAGGTAGCGATTGCATAGCAGGATAAAAAAATCAGCCAGTTCTGCCGCAGTGCAATCTTGCCTGATCACGGTTTCTTGCTGGTTCTGGATGTTGAAATACACCAGGGCCACGCTGATGTACTGCAAATCATTTTTCTGGCAGAGAAGGTGTCCGTATACCTTTGCCTGGGCAAGATGCAATTGCCTGTGATTGTCTGGCTGCGCATGCAGGTCACCGAGATAGGTTTTGATTTCTTCCACCTGACGCAGTGCCGTATCGTAACCGTCGGCGCGACCGCTGACTTCCAGGCCAGCATACTGGCCTTGCAGCCTGATTTCGCGCTGGTAAGTGACCGGGCGGCGCAGGGCGACTGTCACATGCCCGGCCATGCCTTGTTCTGCTGTTGGTGACGGGGTAAAGCGCAGATCAAGGTCACCTGTCTTGGCGGTGAATTCACACAGGGCCCGTACAGCAATACGGTAACTCACGCTGAGCCCTGGATTGTGGTTTCGTCCTGCCAGCTCAGGTAGCACACACTGACGGGCATCTGGTGGGTGGCACAAAAGTCCAGCCAGCGTTTCTGGTTATCCTGCAGCCGGTCACCAGGGCCTTTGACTTCTATCATCTGGTAGCGTCGCTCTTGTGGCCAGAACTGTATCAGGTCAGGGAAGCCATTGCGATTGGCCTTGATATCTTGCAGTATGCGCTCGAAACTGCATCGCAAATGTGCAGGCGGGATGCAGCTCAATGCGATGTCCAGCAATTCGGTACTGATGGTGTCCCAAAATACAAACGGCGACTGCAAACCATACTTGTCAGCGTAATTTTGCCGTATGGTTTGCTGATAGGCATCACTGTCAAGTTGCGCCAGGCAGACGATAAAATCATTTGCGCGGCGCGCCTGGAAATCTGCAGCCAGCAGGTCCGCAGGGCCTCGATGAAACGGGTGGAAAAATGCGCCCGGTATCGCTTTGAAGATTGCTGACCAGCACAGCAGGCCGAACAGCGAATTGATGAGTGCATTCTCTACATAAAATACCGGTGCTACTGTTTTGTGCAGGTGATCGCGCACTACATATTCGACCACATAGTCTTCTTCGGGATAGGGTAATTGTAGATTGAATTCGGTCACTGGTGCCGGGCTGACAAGCGCAGGTTTTGCCAGCCCCAGCTTGCGGTTCAGGCGTGGTGCAATGCGCAGTATCTGCTGTAGTTCGGCCTCATTTTCTGGCATCTGCTGCGCTAGTTGCAATAAACTTAAGGCTGCCTTGCTTTCCCCGCTTTTCTCCAGCACGCGTATGTGCCGCAAGCGTGCGCCAGGGTAAGTGCAAGCGGCATAGACCTGCCGGGCCAGTGCCCAGTCTTTCTGCTTTTCCAGATGCTCGCCAATCTGGAATAAAAACCGATGACGACGGCTGGCCAGCCAGCTATTACTGGTATTACTCTGCTCAAGTAAAGCCAGTACCTCGGGTATGGCTTTGCCTTCGTCAAAGGCTACCCGGCAGGCATGCAAGGCCAGATAATCGTCTATGTCTGCCCGACAGGAAAAACCGCGTGAGGCGACAGAAAATTCGACTTTCTCATACTGGAAAATACCAAGATCAGACAGTACAAATTCTGACCAGTCCTGATGCAGATTGCCAAAGAAAATCAGACGCAGATGATCACACAAATCCTTGTTCAGGATGGTATAGGCCATATCATCTGTATCTGCATACCAGGCAGAAAAGGGTTGGCAAATTGCATGCTGCGGCGCCAATGCGGCCAGTTGCCCGGCCTTCGGCAGTTTCTTTTCTGCTGCCGTCATGTTCAGCGCCACAGTCAATTCAGGCTTTTGCAAAAGATCAAACAGTGCGGCCAGGTCCAGTATTGGATCGGCGACTACCCAGCCAGTTTGCAGCAACACTTGCATGGCTGCTCTTGTGTCACCGATCTCGGCATAATTGAGTTTGCTGGCCCTGAATATGTTGCCTTTGCGCATGACCATACGTACATATAAAGCACGGGATGTCTTTGGCAGACTGGCAAATGTGTCAATAAACTGTCGCTCATCTGCTGCCAGCAAATCTGCATAGCGCCCGCTTACCCAGTCGAGTACAGCCTGGAAGTTTTCCAGGTAATAGAAAGGATCGTCGAGATTGGCGAGCATGTTGGTGGATTTTTACTGTATATACATACAGTTTACCCTTATCCGCGTCTTGGGTAAACAGTGCAGACAGCTACTTATTGCTCTTGCAATTCCGCTGGTTTCAGGTAGTTCTTCCCGTTAAATTGCAGGCGGTAATTGTTAACCACTGTCTGGTCTTTGACTTCTTTGCATTCATCTTTGTCCAGCCTGGCGATAGTGTTGATCTGGTTGGTCGTTAGTAGCAGATCGGCCATGTCCTGGTTCTTGCCGGGCGCAATCCGTATGCTGCCAGATTGGCTGGTGAAATTTCCGGCGCAACTGGTATCCCACTCGCCACTATCTTTGCTGATAAGCAAACTCTCAAGTACTTGGTGAATTTGTCTGCCTTTTTGTACAAACAGGCTGAGGTGGCTTGCTCCATAAGGGTTGGCATGCGAAGAACCGGTATGCACGACTCGTATGCCAAACGCACGCAAGGCCAGTGTAAGCTGGTACAAGCCGGTATCTATAGACAGGCCACTAAAACGAATTGCGTCAGATTCAATCAGCCTGGGTAAATGCAGGCGACTGAGTTGCTTTCTGCTGGTGCTGTCTTGTATCAGAATGTCCAGGTCGTATTCCCCCATCTCTTCACTACCGCCAAAGTCTGCCGAATCTTTGCTCAAATATGCCAGCGCTACAATGCTTTTGCCCGGGTCTGAAGGCATTATCCTGCAGGCTTGCTGGTGTGGTCGCTCCAGTGCATAACCAAGTTTGATGGCTGCCTGGTCAGCCGTGTCTTTGGCACATTGATAGGGATCACTGGTTTTGTTTTGCTGTGCGCTTGCGTTTGTCATTGCGCAGCAAACCAGACAGGCGGAAAGGACAAGTTTATCCCATATCATTGTGTAATCCTTATTGTTGGGGTAGATGAGCAATTGATGCAGCAAGCAGAAAGATAACCATGATGACTGCTCTGTCCTTGATCAGGATTGTACGGTATGCACGTTTGATTGTGACATCAGGCAGAGGACCGCAATATTGCATACCTGGCTGCCTTGGTAATAGCCGGTTACAGCGTGTAAACCGGATGCTGCTATGCTTTTGTGTTGATACCGGCTCCATCGTACTGACTCGCAGCGTACAATACCGGGTTGGCGCAATTGCGCATTATTTTTAAAGCAAGTCATCATGAACAAAGCCGAAGCCATACTCATCGCTAACGAATCACTGCAAGCTGAATTGCTCAATGATCGCAACACCCAGTTTTCGCAAGTGGTACGCTATGGCAGTGATGAAGGCTGGTGGTTGAATATACCACTGGCGAATTTCAGAAAAGAAAACCACTTCCTGATTTGCAGTGAAAAAGCCAAGATCATCCGTCACCTTTGCATCAAGGCCAATAATATCCTCAGCCCGGCTACCAAGTTCCGCGTCAAGGATGGTGTGGCCGATATCTTCATTTCTGCCGCCAACCCCAAGCGCCTGACCGATGTGCTGCAAGGTGGCAGCAAGTATAGTTTCAACAAGCACCTGGTGGATGAGCACAGGTATTGATCATACCCATCGTAGCGATCAGACTCCGGGCAGTGTTTTTCTCGCCATCCTGCTGACAGACTCATTGCTTCCGTCTGCCACCAACTGGGCCAGTGGTACCCAGGCCAGATCATGCGATTCATCACTGACACGGAACTCTGTGACAGGTGACTGAAACAAAAAACGTAAATCGTAGTGGTAATGTTCAGGTTCGTTTTTTCTGGCCGGGATGGGATGCACATCAACATCAAACAGGGCGTCGCTGAGCAGTTGCAGGCTTTCGATACCGCTTTCTTCACGTGCTTCGCGGGCAGCGGCAGCCCGTATGTCTGGATCATCTTCCAGGTGCCCGCCAAGTTGCAGCCAGCGATTGAGTTTCTTGTGATGGGTGAGCAGGGCCGCCTTGCCGTCGGGCGACAGTATCCAGGCCGATGCCGTGATATGGCCGGCACTTGTATCGCGGTTGGTACAGGCAGGCGTGCTGCTGACAAAATCCAGTGTGTGCAGCCTGTGATTTTCTTCGGTAGCGTTGACGGATTGATGTGCCTTGAGCAGAGTGATCAACAGGTCTTGCATAAGATCGTTACGTGGATTTAACACTGAATTATAGCCGGATTATAAAGTGCGTCAGGGCATGCGTGCAGGCCCACAAACTATGTCCGTAAATTGATAGGTAACTCATGAAAAATATCTGGTTTCGCTTTATCACTCCCCTTGTATTGATGGCCTGGTCGGTCAATGCGCAGGCACAAGCCAGCGCTGCCTTGCCACAGCTGAAGGCGTTGGCAGATTTCCCTGCCGGCATTGCATTGAATGTGGGCAATGACGCACAGCGCGGCGGCATCCGTCTCTGGGGTTTGCAAGACAGTGAGTCATGGCTGGCTAACGGGAAAACCCCGTCTGACGGGCCTCTGCTGTTTGATGAAAACATGCAGGCCAAGCCGGTATTCTGGGGCGTGGTACAAGGTTTGCGGGGCATTTGAATACATGGTTAAAGCGCACCTGATTGATGAAATGCAGAGGTTTTTTTCATAAAAGTATTAATATTTGATCCCTTTTTGAATAGAAGCCTTTACCCAGTCATTAATTATTCTTTTTACCGGTGCGCTTGTTTATCATGTCATTCATGCTTTGTTCTGTTGAGCAAAGTTCAGGCAAGTATTAAAGATGGAGAAATGATTGTTCAAACGCAATATCAGAATTATCGGTAGCGGCATGGCCTTGCCAGCGCAAGAAACCAGTGCAGAAGACCTGGATAAAAAACTGGGTCTGCCAAGCGGCAGCTCATTCAAAAAAACCGGCGTGCGCAGACGTTTTCTGTCGGTCAATGAGACCGCAGCACAACTGGCTGCACGCGCCTGCACAGCTGCTCTCGCTGACGCCGGTTTGCAATGGGGGGACATTGATTGTCTGGTGGCGACATCAGGCACTATGGACCAGGCCCTGCCATATAACGCTGCATTGATCCATGCAGAACTGAAACTGACCAGGCAACGCACCACGACCATGGACATCGGCGCCAGTTGCCTGTCCTTTTTGGCTGGCCTCGATACCATGAGTTATCTGGTTGAATGCGGACGCTATAAAAACGTGATGCTGGTATCGTCTGATCTGGCCACCTTTGGCGTGGATTGGAGTCGCCTGAGTGACTGCGGCATCTTCGGTGATGGTGCCGCAGCAGTGGTGATACGGCGCTCCCTGGATACTGAATCGTCATGCATTCTGTCTTCACGCAGCATTACCTTGTCGGCAGGGGTGGATCATTGCCAGATACCGGCGGGTGGTTCACGTTTTCATCCACGCCGGCTGAAGACACCGATAGAACCCTTGTCCATTTTCCAGATGGAAGGCAAGTCTGCCTTCAAACTGATTGCTTCGGAAATGGAGGCATTCATCGATCATCTGCTCGAGCAGGCGCAGTTGAGCCTGAAGCAGATCGTCAAGGTCGTGCCACATCAGGCCAGCCAACTGGCGATCAATCACCTGAGCAAGCGTCTCGGCGTCCATAGTGAACGCATCATCGACATTTTTAAAGACTATGGCAATCAGGTTGGCGCATCCATGCCGACCGCCCTGCATCTGTGCCGCAGTGGTGCGCATGTGCAGCGGGGCGACGCCATGCTGCTGGTTGGCTCAGGCGCGGGTCTGACCATGGGTGGCATGGTGCTGGTGTATTGATGAAAATCTTAATTACCGGCGGTACCGGTTTTTTAGGACGTCACCTGGTCTGGCATCTGGCCGGGCAGGGGCATGAGGTGATTTTTACCGGCCGTCAGCAGGTGCTTGCGCAAAGCATCATTGGCAAGATAAAGACGGGGTCCGGTGATGCAGAATTCGTCGCCATGGAACATGGCGGGCTGCAGGCACAAGCCATACTGTGCCGTGCAGCAGAGGGTGCCGACGCCATCATCCACAGTGCCGCACTGACCTCGCCCTGGGGTGCTGCTGATTTGTTTGAACGTGCCAATATTGCTTCAACCAGAGAAGTACTGGCAGCAGCACAGGTCAATCGGGTAAATACACTGGTGCATATTTCATCTCCCAGTGTTTACTTCGACTTTAAAGATCAATTGGACATACCTGAAGCCCAGCCTTTACCTGACGGCGTTAATGCCTATGCACGCAGCAAGCGGGTGGCTGAACAACTGGTGCAGGCGGCAAACCTGCCACATCGCGTCATCCTGCGGCCACGTGCCATCTTTGGCCCCTGGGACAATGCCTTGCTGCCCCGTTTGCTACGTTTGATACAGTATGGTCGCGTGCCCTTGATGCGCCAGGGGCAGGCCTTGCTTGACATGACCTATGTCGAGAATGTCGTGCAGGCCGTCATGCTGTCACTGGCGCTGTCGCCAGCGCCAGCGCCGACAGCGCAGGTATTCAATATTTCCAATGGCGAACCCCTCGCTGTTGCAGCATTGTTTGACAGGCTGGCGCAGGAATTTGGCATGACGATAAAAACCGTGCAGCGGCCTTATTGGCTGGCTGACCTGATGGCGCGTGGGCTGGAAACTCTGGCACAGGCAAGACCAGGCTGGGAGCCGCCGTTCACGCGCTATTCACTTGCCACGATCGCCTATTCGCAAACCCTGGATTTGCGCCGTGCCCGTCAGGTTCTAGGTTATCAGCCTGCTGTGAGCCTCGCGGACGGCATCCGCCGTACCGCGCAGTGGAGGAAGACGGAAGGGCGGCTCACATGAGGTTGCAAGCATTACCGTTTGAACTGCTCAAGGTTGGTCATTGCACCCATCCAGAATGTGTGGCCACCCGGGGCGGTCGCTGGCAAAGCGTCATGTTCCCCGCATTGTGTGGCCTGATACTGCATCCGACCCGTGGATATATCCTGTTTGACACTGGCTATAGCCAGCATTTCATGACAGCGACGCAGCCTTTTCCCGAGCGGCTGTACCGCTGGACCACACCTGTCAATCTGCCGCATGAAGAACAATTGCTGACGCAACTGGCTGCGCGTGGCATACGGCCCGCTGATATCAGCCATATCGTCATCTCACACATGCATGCCGACCATATCGCTGGCTTGAGGGACTTTCCCAAGGCGCGCTTCATCGTCTCGCGCGCCGAGTATGATCAGGCGCGTCGCATGTCGCGCCTGGGTGGTTTGCTGCATGCTTTCTTGCCTCCCCTGCTGCCCGATGATATGGCAGACAGGCTTGATTTTGTTGAAGATGCACCCATGCGCAAATTGCCGCCCGAGCTGTCCATGTTTGATAGTGGTTTTGACCTGTTCAATGATGGCAGCATATTAGCCCTGCCTTTGCCAGGCCATAGCAGGGGGCAGATGGGTGTTGTATTCAAGCGTGCTGACCATAGACTGGTATTCATGGCAGCCGATGCCTGCTGGTCGCGTCAGGCTCTCGTAGAAAATAAATTGCCGACAGTCTTTGCCAACCGCATTTTTGACCATGTCGGCAATTATCGTCGCAGTTTTACTTTGTTGCGCGAAGCTGCAGCGCATCCCGAACCTGCATTGATCCTGCCTTCGCACTGCGAGCAAAGCTGGAAAGAATTATCGAATGATATCAAATGAAATTTAGTGAACTCGCCCGCCTGGGCTACCACTTTGCTCGTACGCGCTGGCTATTGAGCGGCCGTGCAGGTTTCAGGACGCGGGCGCAATTGCAAGCCTGGCAGGCCAAAAAAATTGCCAGCTTCCTCAAACACGAACTGCCGCGCACGGCATATTACCAGCAGCACGTGGGCAAAAGTCTTGCGCAATTGCCGCTGATGGACAAGACTGTCACCCTGGAAAATTTTGCGCAACTGAACAGCGCAGGCATCAGCCTCGCAACAGCGACTGAAGCCGCATTGCGCAGCGAAGCCAGCCGTGACTTCAAACCCGACCTGCATGGCTACACGGTCGGCCTGTCCAGCGGTACCATGGGGCCACGCGGTGTATTTTTGACCTCACCAGCAGAAAGCGCCACCTGGGCCGGGATCATCATGGCCCGCACCTTGCCGTCAGACATGCTGAGAGATTTGCTGACCGGGCGCAAACAAGTCAAGATAGGTTTTTTCCTGCGTGCCAACAGCAGCCTGTATACGACACTGGGCAGCAAGCGCATAGATTTCACTTTCTATGACCTGTTCCAGGGTGTTGATGCGCATCTGGCCGCACTGGAAAAACAGGCGCCCGATATCCTGGTGGCGCCTGCCCATGTACTGAGCCAGCTGGCGCAACTCAAGCTCACAGGCATGCTGCATATTGCACCACGCAAGGTGATCTCTGTTGCCGAGGTGCTGGAAGTTGACGACAAGGCGCGCATTGCCGCAGCCTTTGGCGGCATCGTCCATCAACTGTATCAATGTACAGAAGGCTTCCTGGGCTATACCTGTGAGCATGGCGTCATGCACCTCAATGAAGAATTTGTTCATATAGAGCCAGAATGGCTGGATGAAGAGCATAGCCGCTTTGTGCCTGTGGTTACCGACTTTACCCGCACGACGCAAAAAATCATCCGCTACCGTCTCAATGATGTCTTGCGCGTGCGTGATACACCTTGCCCATGTGGTCGCGTCAGTCTGGCACTGGCTGCGGTGGAGGGGCGTTGTGACGATATTTTATGGCTACCCAAAAAGAGCACGACAGAACTGGTTGCCATTTATCCCGACATGTTGCGCCATGCGATCACCATCTTCCGCAAGGCTTTGCCTGATTACCGTATAGAGCAGCATGGCACCAGCCTGCATATTGCCGTCAATGATGTACAGCCGCAGACCAGGCAAGACATGTATGCTGCCATTGCAGCTTTGGCTGAACGCCTGGGTTTGCAGGCGCCAGACTTTGTGCATATGCCCTTTGTCAGGGAAGACGCAACAAAAAAACGGCGCCGCATCATGTGTGTAACGCGCCCCTGCCTGGTGGCATTGCCGAAGTTGCCTGTGCAGGCTGAGCAGGATGGTAAAAGAAATGAGGAACTGAGCCTTGCCTAATGTACTGATACTTGGCGGCAGAGCGCCAGTGGCGCTTGATCATGCGCGGCGCTTTCATCACCAGGGCTGGCAAACATATATTGCAGACAGCGTACCATGCCGCCTGTCTGGCTGGTCACCGGCGGTGACTGCGACAATAAGCCTGAAAGCCGCCAGTGCCAACCCGCAGGCGTTTATTGCTGACCTCAACCAGGCTATCACCCGCTATCAGATCGATTTGCTGATGCCGACTTGCGAAGAGGTATTCTACCTCTCGCGTTACCGGCACAAGCTGCCTGCTCACGTCAGAGTACTTGTCGATGATTTTGACAAACTGCGACAATTGCATAGCAAATGGCAGTTCCTGACCCTGGCGCAAAACGCTGGTGCCAATCCGCCTGCCAGCAAGCTGGTCTACAGCATTGCCGAAGCCAGAGAGTGGGCGCACGGCAAGGCAGTGGTGCTCAAGCCGGAATACTCACGCTTTGGCGTGCACGTACGTCTGCTGCCAGAAGGTATCGGTGACAAAGAGCCTGAACTGGCCGCCATGGGTAACTGGGTAGCGCAGGAGCTGCGTTCAGGCCGTGAACTCTGCTCTTACAGCGTTGCTGACCAGGGCCGTTTGCTGGCCCATGCGGTCTACCAGCCGCTGCACAGGCTGGGCAAGAGCGCCAGTTATTACTTTTCACCCTGTGACGAGCCACAGATACGCCAGGCAGTCAAAAAACTGGTGGCGGACCTGCAATTTACCGGGCAAATTTCTTTCGACTGGATAGTGGGTGCTGACGGTATCCCACATGTCATAGAGTGTAATCCGCGCGCCATCAGCGGCGTACACCTGTTCGCGCTGGACGATGCCTTGCCTGCGGCACTGTCAGGCACCCATGATGTTGCAAGCAAAGGACATGTGACACCTTCACAAGCCAGGCCTGCCATGCTGGCAGCCGTCATGCTCACAGCCGGTTTTGTGAGCGCCTTGCGCCAGGGATCAGTCCGCCAATGGTGGGCTGATTTCAATACGGCCCACGATGCCATGTGGACAGGGCGCAGCCTGCTGCCCATGCTGGGCGGTGTTGTTGATATGGGTTCGTTCGCCCTGATGGCCTTGCAAAAACAATGTTCCATGCGCGAAGCAGCAACCCGCGATATAGAATGGGATGGTCACCCATTGCCAGAGCCATAGATACGCGTCATGCCCAATTCTGCGGAAAAAAATGTCGTTGCTCATACTGATGCCGATGGTGCGTGCCAGGCACTCTATCGCATCCACCATTCGGCAGAGCAGGGCGCATTGATACGCAATCTGCAAACCCGGTTGACGCTCTTGCAGGCGGATGAGCTTGCATTACCCGTCACCACCAATGACGGTGAGGCCGACAACGCCTGGGTATGTTCGCCACTGACGACCTACTGGCAATACGCCAAAGAAGAATTGCAGCGCTATCAGCATTTACTGTGGTACCGGCCCCTGCTTGCCATCATCGATATCTATGGGCGCTGTCTGCGTGCGGCAGACATCGACAAAACCGTTATCATCAATAACTGGATGCTGAGCACCAATCTTTATCCCAGGTTAGACGCGGCTGCACTGACCGACGTGGTAGATCAGGCCAGGTGTATATGGCCGCAGCATGCCATCTGGTTCCGCTCCCTCAACCGTGAACAGCATGCAGACTGGCTCGATGCCTTGCAGGCAATAGGCTTTCAGCTTATCCCCAGCCGTCAGGTGTATCTGTACGAAGATATAGAGGCCTGCAAGCAGCATCAATGCATGCGTCGTGACCTGCACCTGCTTACGCACACCAAGCTCCAACGCGTTGCCGATCATGAGATTGCTGACGCTGACTACGCGAGTATTGCATCTTTGTACCAGCAACTGTACACCGATAAATATTCACGCCTTAACCCTCAGTACACGGCTGCTTTCATGCGTGCCTGGCACCGGGCTGGCCTGTTGCATTTCATCGGTTTTAAAGATGGGGCAGGGCAAATGCTGGCTGTTGTCGGCATATATCAGCAGGGCAATACGGTCACGGCACCCATCGTCGGTTATGATACGTCGCTCCCAAAAAAACTGGGCCTGTACCGCCTGCTCATGGCCGCCGTGTTTGACTATGGCAGACAACATGGCAAGACCATCAATCTTAGCGCCGGTGCTGCCCACTTCAAGCGGCTGCGCGGCGGCAGCCCGGCAATAGAATACAGCGCTGTATTGGCAAGACATATGCCACGCAAGACGCGCATCGTCATCAAGCTGTTAAGCTGGCTGACTACACGCCTGGGTATCCCTGTCATGAAGCGTTACAAATTATGAGCAAATACTGGAACCCGCAAGTCCGCAAACATTGGCTGGTTGTCGCCCGCAGCGAATGCGTCAGTCACAAGCCACTGGCCGTCACCATCATGGACAAGCCCATGGTGCTGGTGCGCCTGCCAGGCCAGCAGATACTGGCACTGGAAGACCGCTGCCCGCATCGCCAGGCACCCTTGTCGCAGGGCCGCATGACAAGCGAGGGCCTGCAATGCCCTTATCATGGCTGGACCTTTGGTGAGCAGGGCCGCTGCACCAGTGTGCCGGGCCTGCCGGCAGATCAATGCCTGCCCGCTGTTGCTGCCAGATACTATGCCGTGCAAGAACTAGACGGCCTGGTCTGGGTACGCCTTGCTGCCAGTGGTGACCTTGCACCACCAGCCCTGATTGCTGACCTGCCGGCCGGTTCGCGCAAATTCATGTGGCAGGCAAAGTGGCAAGCCGATATTGTCAACGCAATGGAAAATTTTCTGGACCCTTTGCATACCCACCTGGTCCACCCTGGCCTGGTACGGCGTGACAATCGCCGCAGCCGCATGCAAGCCAGCCTGACAAAGACCGCAGAGGGTTTCACCGTTGATTACCAGGGCCAGCCAGAACAGTCCGGCCTGCTGTATCGCCTGTTTGAGTCACCACGCTTGTCTGAGCGCGTCTATTTCGCACAGCCCGGTACCGCACAAATTGAGTACCGTTACCAGAACGGCAGCATCGTGCGCATCACCCTGCATTTCACGCCGGAAGGCGCCAGCACCACCCACGTCTTTGCCACCTTGCATGTAGAAAACCGCTGGGCGCCCGCCTGGCTATTGCGTGCAACGGTCTGGCCTTTCCTCAAGCGTGTGGCTCAGCAAGACGCCCGCATGCTGGCGTTACAAGAACAGAATTTGCAAAAATTCCCAGGCTCGCATCCGGTATCGACGTCGCTGGACCTGGTCAGACCTTATCTGGAACAGGTATGGCGGGAAGACAAAACTGACGTAGAATTACCTTTGATTAAAACAATCGCACTTGATTTATGATTGCCTGCACAGGTGTCAGTAAGTCAGACAGTGACAGCAAAAAGGTAAACAATAAAATGAATGCAATCAATGTTATAGCCCCCTACAAATACCTCGACATGTGGGTGTTTGATGACGAGCGTGTGGGGCTGGTGCAGGAACCCTTTGTCAGCGGTGCTGACACCATGATTGACAAGGTTGTCGCCCATATCTCCAATGCAGAACAGGGTTTTGTGATGCTGTTTTCTGCCACGCCTTTTCCTGGTCATGACATCAAGCTTGAATGGCGTCGCCCAGACGGTGGTGGCAACTGGTATTTTTCAGAAGCACTGGACATGGAAGGCTGGCTATGCCCGGCCCTGTTCAAATACTTCAGCGCAGCGCCGCAAGAAATCTATGTACAGATCAAGGCAAAAAAATCAGACGCTGCCTGAATTTTTTAGATTTGCTGTCAGGCCTCAACAGCTTCTGCCAGCATTTCATCGACGACCCAGGTCTGCAACCAGCCACCAATTTCATCGGCGATGTGTGGATTGTTTTCTACCGCTTGTTCACACACGGCAGAAAAAGGCTGCCCCTGTGCCAGCTGCTGCAATGCCGTCGCCTCTGCCGCACTGATGGACCTGAAATGCGCCTGCAATTGCTTGCGCCATACTATCCAGGTCACTGCCTGCTCGGTGAATTCCGGTGCTGGTGGCGCAGTGTCCTCATTCAGCGCCAGCCACACGGCGACGCTGTTGCTGTGCATGCTGATGAATTGCAGCGAGCTGCTGGTGCGCAGGCCCACGGTTTCCCAATCGCTGATGTTTGCCAGGTCAGCCAGGCCAAGCAGGCTGTGGTCTGGCGCATCAAAGGCCGTCCCCAGCGCCCATTCAAACTGCGCCAGTTCAGCCACTTGCGGGTGTTCGGCAAATTGCCGGCGCAATTGTTCGGCGAACTGGTCGCCAAACCAGCGCAGGTTACGAAAACTGGAGGGGTGTGTATCAATATATGTTGCACACGCCTGATAAAACAAGTCATCACCCAGATACTGATGCGTTTTGGTATAAGCCTCAGACAGCGCATCACGCAGGCGCAAACGGTAAGCCTGGTAATAGATATCGAGCCGCGCATCACGGCCCAGGCCCGGCGTATCTGCCAGATGGCCATGCATGCTGGCAGCTGTGCGCTGGCCTAAAATGAAGTGTTGAAAGTCTGTTTGCAGTGTCTGTGTATGATTCATGGCGCATACTCTCAGGCTGCTTTGGCAACAGGCAACATCGTGCCACATGCACTGGCGCAAATGGCACGCGCCTTGTCCAGCTCAGCTACCAGCTCTGCCAGCGGCGGTATGTTGTCATCACGTTCTATCATGCTGGGCACGGCGCCAAAGCGGCGTATTGCCTGCGCATACAAATCCCACACAGGGTCGGCAACAGCCTGGTCATGGGTGTCAACAATATGCGTGCCATGGTCACTATGCCCGGCCAGGTGTATCTGCTGTACGCGATCAAGCGGTATGCCGCGCAGATAATCGAGTGCATCAAAACCGTGATTGATGCTGCTGACATAGATATTGTTCACATCCAGCAAAATCATGCTGTCTGCCTGTTGGGCAATGGCGGCGACAAATTCCCATTCCGGCATGCTGTCGCTGCTGTATTGCAGGTAACTCGATACATTTTCCAGCACCAGCCTTCGGCCCAGCACGTCTTGCACACGGCGTACATTATTGACGACCAGGGCAATGGTTTCTTGGTTATAGGGCAGGGGGAACAGGTCATGCATGTTCTTGCCATGCACACCCGTCCAGCAGATATGGTCAGACACCCACATCGGCGACACCCGGTTGATCAACTGCTTTAAGTCCCGCAGATATTCTGCTGAGGGGCCATCCGGCGAACCTATCGACATCGACACACCATGCATCACCACCGGGTAATCGGCACGTATGGCGTCCAGCATGGCCAAAGGCTTGCCGCCCGGCACCATATAGTTCTCAGACAAAATCTCAAACCAGTCCACCACCGGTTTGTCTGCCAGTATCGACAGGTAATGATCGGTACGCAAACCCAGGCCAAAGCTGGCAGTTGTTAAAGAATTCTGCATGATTTTTAGATTTTGTATGAAAACGGAAAATGCGCCAACATGACCAGTTGGCGCACTTCATCAATAGACTGAATTAATCCTGAATAGCCGGGGATTACTTGTCCAGATCAATGATCTTGCCGCCTTTGGCCAGGCACTGGCCTGCTGGTGCTGCTACAAAGCCATGGCCTTTGCATGAATTTTGACCTTTGCAGGCGTTCTCAGCAGTTTTGCATTCACTGGTGCCCTTGCAGCTATTGATGCCAGAGCAATGCACTTTGTCACCAGCGCTCACTGTACTTGTACCGGCAATCGCCAGACCAGACAAAGCCATGGCAGCGGCAGCAGCAGCGATCATTGCACCAGTTTGGATAGATTTTTTCATGATGTATTCTCCGTAGGTTTGAAATAAGTAAAATAAGTAAAAGTGAACCAAGCCCTTTACCTGCCATGCAAACTTGCATCAACAAGCAGAACTTATGCATCAGTCGGGCGGATTTCAGATTACTTACACCTGATGGAAAAAATAATTGCAGAAATTTGTGTGAATGCAAAAATGACAATTTATTGTCTAATTAAGATTCATCTAATAAGTTCCTGGTGGCAATGTCTTGATCACTTAGGACTTAGGCAAAAGTACCCCAAAGCTTGGACCTTAGCGTACTTTACAATTCGTCATACCCGCGCAGGCGGGTATCCATGCTTGA
Source organism: Undibacterium paludis (assembly GCF_022568815.1). Lineage (GTDB taxonomy): Bacteria > Pseudomonadota > Gammaproteobacteria > Burkholderiales > Burkholderiaceae_D > Undibacterium. The sequence goes on from NZ_JAKZHX010000006.1 coordinate 44,533, forward strand.
ACAGCCGAGTCCTGTTTGCTGTCTGCGCTAATGTCGCGTAAGTTCTATTACTGATAGAAAAGCAGTAGTTCAAACCCATTCAGCACTCAGACTTTCCGCCTGTTGTAATACTGTTTGTATCGCTTCTTCCTGCTGATCAGGCGGATACTTGTACTTGCGCAAAATCCGCTTGACCATCAGCCGCAGCTTGGCCCGCACACTTTCACGCTGTGACCAATCGACGCTGATGTTTTGACGAAGATTTTCAGTCAATTCATGGGCGATCAGCTTTAGTGTCTCATCACTCAGTTCGCGAACAGCCGATTCGTTATTGGCAAGTGCATCATAAAACCGGATTTCATCGTCAGTCAGGCCGAGTGCTTCATTGCGGCTGGCAGCCTCCTGGAACTTTTTCGCCATCTGTATCAGCTCTTCGATCACCTGTGCTGTTTCGATGGACCTGTTCTGATAGCGTTTGATGACGTCAGCCAGCAAGTCAGAGAATTTTTTGTTCTGCACGACATTGCCGCCAAACTTGCTCTTGATTTCACCTTCCAGCAAACGCTCCAGCAGTTCAACAGCCAGATTGCGTTCTGGCAGATTGCGTACCTCCGCTAAAAATTCATCATCGAGTAAACCGATATTGGGTTTATCCAGGCCGACTGCATCAAAAATATCCACGACTTGATCAGAGACGACCGCAGAACCGATGATTTGCCGGATAGCCAGTTCGCGCTCTTCATCTGTTTTCTTCCTGGCGCTAATGTCGCGCTTGGTCAGCAGCACTTTAACAGCCTGGAAGAAGGCAACTTCTTCCCGCACAGCCTTGGCTTCATCCAGTGTGCAGCAGAGCGAAAATGCCTTGCTCATTGCCAATGCATGATCAGCCCAACGCTTTTTGCCCTCCTTGTCAGCCAGGACAAAGTTGGCAGCGCCAGCCAGCAGCTTGTGGCCCCCTGTCAGAAAATTGCTGTAGTCAAAACCGTTTAGCATGGCACGCAACACGTCCAGCTTTTCTTCAAGAACAGCATAGGCTTCGTGGGCATCGACAGTTGGCTTGCCCCGGCCATTGCTGGCGGTGTATTCCTTCAACGCCTGCTTGAGGTCATTGGCGATGCCGATATAGTCAACAACCAGACCGCCTTGCTTGTCTTTAAATACCCGGTTAACCCTTGCAATAGCCTGCATCAGATTATGACCCTTCATGGGCTTATCGACATACAGCGTATGCACACAAGGAGCGTCAAAGCCTGTGAGCCACATATCACGCACGATGACAAGACGCAGAGGGTCAGCCGGATTTTTGAAGCGTTTTTCAAGGTCTTTCTTGACCTGCTTGGAATAGATATGGGGTCGTAACAGCGGCTTGTCGCTGGCAGAACCTGTCATCACAATCTTGATCGCACCCTTGGCTGGGTCTTCATCATGCCAGTCAGGGCGCAGCTTGATGATTTCGTTATACAAGTGAACGCAGATGTCGCGGCTCATGGCCACAACCATCGCTTTGCCGCTCTGTGCTGTAGATCGTTCTTCAAAATGAGCGACCAGATCAGTCGCCACCTGGCGTATGCGTGGTTCAGCACCAACCACTTTTTCCAGTGCCGCCCATTTACTCTTCAGCTTGGACTGCTCGTCACCATCTTCATCTTCGGCAAGCTCATCGACTTCTGCATCCAGTTCGTCAAGCCCCGCTTCTTTTAATCCCAGCTTGGCAAGGCGTGATTCGTAGTAGATGGCAACCGTTGCACCATCTTCCCTGGCTTGCTGCATGTCATAGACATGGATATAGTCGCCAAACACGGCGCGGGTATCGCGGTCTTCACCAGAAACAGGGGTGCCAGTAAAGGCGACAAAGGTCGCATTGGGCAGTGCATCACGTAGATGCTGGGCATAGCCTACCTGATAGCCCTTGGCATCGCCCTTGAACTTGGCTTCAAAGCCATATTGGGTGCGGTGGGCTTCATCCGCAATCACCACGATATTGCTACGATCAGACAGTACCGGGAAGCTGTCCTCATCCTCACCGGGCATGAACTTTTGAATAGTGGCAAACACGATGCCGCCGGATGGCCGGTTGCCCAGCTTGGCACGCAAATCGCCACGGGTTCCTGCCTGCACAGGTTGTTCACGCAGCAGGTCTTGCGCCAGTGAAAACACGCCAAACAACTGTCCGTCCAAATCATTGCGGTCAGTGATAACAACAATGGTCGGGTTCTCCATCGCAGCTTCCCGCATCACCCGCGCAGCAAAGCAGGTCATGGTGATGCTCTTGCCGCTGCCTTGGGTATGCCATACCACACCGCCTTTATGACTGCCGCCAGGTCGTGATGCAGACACCACTTGTTCAATAGCAGCACGCACAGCGTGAAACTGATGATAGCCAGCGATTTTCTTGATCAGCCCACCATCATCTTCAAACAACACGAAGAAGCGCAAATAATCCAACAGGTATGCAGGAGCGAGAACACCACGTATCAGTGTTTCCAGCTCATTAAACTGCCCTAACGGGTCAATGGTGACGCCATCAATGGTTCGCCATTGCATAAAGCGTTCAGCATCACTAGACAACGAGCCTAAACGTGCTTCGCTGCCATCCGAGATAACCAGTATCTCGTTGTAATAAAACACATCCGGTATTTGCTCTTTGTAAGTCTGTATCTGGTCGAATGCTTTCCATATGTCGGCGTTTTCATCGGCGGGATTTTTCAGTTCCAGCAATACCAACGGCAGACCGTTGACGAACAAAATAATGTCCGGGCGGCGCGTGTGCTTGGGGCCTTTCAACGTGTATTGATTGACGGCCAGCCATTCATTGGCGGCAACATCAGCAAAATCGACCAGCCGCACAAAGTCACCGCGTGTCTCGCCGTCTTTTTGATATTGGACTGGCACACCATTGACCAGCAGGCCGTGGAAGTGCCGGTTTGCAGACAGCATTGCCGGTATGCCCAGGTCCGTGATCTGCTTGAGTGCATCTTCACGGGCGACCAGCGGAATCGTGGGATTCAAACGGCTGATCGCACCGCGAACACGCTCAACAAGTAGTGGTTGCAGATAATTGCTGCGTTCCGGCGATTCACCATCTGGCGCAATTGTATAGCCGTTTATGTACTGGTAGCCAACTTCTTGCAACCAGCCCAAGGCTTCGTTTTCTAATTGGTCTTCGGTCATGAGCTAGCTGGAAAAGAGTTTCAAAAGGAGTGCCTCAATTGCATCGTTATGATTACCTGCTGGATACCAGATCGGAAAAATATTGCATGCAGCAAGTTCACGTTGGCGCCTAACTCTTGCGACTTGATCAGGTTCCCCTCTTTCGTCCACTGGCATTGACAGGAAGGCATAATGTGCTGGAACGTTGTGGTGTCCGAGTTTTTTTGCAAATGCCTGCATCTCGGTAAGAGTGCGATCTACTGAAAGACTACAACCAATAAACAGCAGAGTCGTTTGGGCACAAATAGCGTCAATCGAACTTGCAACTCCACCCGATTCTCCATAATGTTGGACATACTCAGATTTGGTAAGCACCCTACCTTTTGGTGAGCTAGCCTTCCCGTGAGCAAGTAGTAGGAACCTTTCTCGTTTTCCAAGCTGAACCCGAATATCATCCGCGTCATAGCCAATGATTTTTTCGGTAAATGCAAAGTTTGCTTCTTTGTAGGCACGCTCTACGACAGAATCGAAATTCGTCGTTATGACATTTTTTTTGAATATGTATGGCAGCATGCGTACCGGCCCAGAGAGCTGCCTCTCACTACCAAAGGCATTGTTAAAAACTTCATGAAAACCTTCGTTGAGATTGTCGCACAGCGCTTGTGCTGCCTCTTCATAAAGACCTGAGGAAAGCATTCTTTCGAATTCAGCCTCATCAAGAAGCGTTTGCTTTCGTTGCTGCCTTAAGAAATTTGTCCAACCTGGATATCCACAAGGAATAGACATGCCAGCCCCTACAAAAGGGACAACACTTCCCTTTTTAAACATCTCGCTTAATTTCAAGAAGCGCTCTTCGAGTTCATATTCTCGCAAAAAATCTTCAGCAGATTCACATTTCAACGCTAAACGATCTTCGAACCAAGAATCAAAAACTTCCTCAAGGATGGGGTTACTACCATCTGTCAATTCCGCTAGTTCAAGAATTTCCTTAGGTGTCCAAGTCCGATGTCTAATTGCAACTTGCCCATTCTCAACACGAAGATTCTCATTACCAGACAAATCATCAAAAAACTCGTCATAGAGAAATTTCATGACGCATTCTCCGGCAAATGCAATTTTCCAGAAATAAGGCGTGGCAATAACGTATTGCGCAAGGAGGCAATGTGTTCGGCTCGCTCACTTTGAGCATGAATCTGTTCGTAGAGTGGCGATACTACCGCCTCGAATTTGGTTAGAATTTCTATCGGTGGAATAATTCCAAGTTCAGCACCTAAGTCTCGCTGAGTAAGAAGTGGTTGAGTCGAACCTCGATTTAACGTGCTTACATCAATTGACCGTGTCCAATGTAAGCAGAATGTGAATGCCGCAGGCTCTAATGGGGTCAGCACAAGCACATTATCCGAAGCCCAGAATGGAGGGTAAGCGATATGCACTTTTCCAAGTGTACCAACCCGTCCCGTGACAATTCGTGGCTCATCAAACAATGATGTGGATGTATAGCCAATAGGTCCCGCACCGCCGTACAATGGAACGCTGAATGTTTCTGTTAATTTATCACTTCTGTCGGATGGCCTCTTTCCACTTGAAATCGAACAGATATCAGCTAACTTTCCAACTCGCCAAGTCTTCGGCACCATTCCAAATTGAGACTCGTCAAAACCATCAGGGAACAGTGCTGCGGTTGCTTCGTCCATGCCTTCCGGCATTTGGCCTTGCTGCTTGGCACGGACTGGATCGAAATCTACGAACCATGACTTGAACAGGGCTTGGGCGATGGCTTCGAGCGTGGCATTGGTTTCACGTAGGAGGGTGATGCGATCGTCAAGCAGACTCAACATACTGGCGATAGAACGTTGTTTGTCAAGCGGGGGAATGACTACGGGAGTTTTCCGCAAGATACCTAAATTCGTGTGTGGTACGCCAGTTTGAATTGCCGAATTAAAAATGTACTTGAGTTGCTCTTCGGTCTTGAAAAGGTAGTAAATGAAATTCACATCTGCCTTTTGCGGGTCCAACGTGATTTTCATTTGGCTTTGGGAGACTATATATTCTGTATACGGTGTCTTTGGAACTATGGAAACCTGTCCTAATGTGCCGCGTTGGGTAAATACTAAGTCACCCGGCCTTGCCTTGTTCTGTGCAAGACTTTCGGCCTTTTCCGGGGACACAAATACAAAATCACCTTGTACCCACTTTTCGCCCATATTCTGACCGCGAATTACCGGTATCCCAAATTCAGCATAATCTTTGGAAACAAGGTTGGAGCCGAACGGTCCGCCGGCAATCGCGTTCTTTATCGGTGCAGCAAGGGCTTCAAGATTTCGGGTTTCAAAACTCATACCCAAGCCCTCCGAGCTTCTGACGGATCAACGCATCAAGTTCTGCACTCTTCGCCATTTGTTCGCCAAGCTTTTCAGTCAGCTTCTGCATCTTGTCGGCAAATGCTTCGTCGTCGTCTTCGACTTCTTCAGCACCAACATATCGACCTGGAGTAAGCACATGGCCATGCTCTGCTATTTCAGCTAGCGGAACACTGCGGCAATAACCGGGGATGTCTGCATAGGCATCGGTACCTTCTCCACGCCATGCGGCAACAGTTGCTGCAATACGATCGTCTATGACTTTGTCAGTCAATTCGCACTGCACACGACTGATCATCCTACCTAACTTGCGTGCATCAATAAACAGAACTTCGCCTTTGCGTGCCGTCTTTTGCTTGGCAAGGAACCAAAGACAAGCCGGAATTTGCGTATTGAAGAACAACTGGCCGGGCAAGGCAATCATGACTTCGATCACATCCGCATCGACCATTGCACGTCGAATGTCGCCTTCGCTGTTTTGGCTGGAACTCATGCTGCCGTTGGCCAGCACGATACCGGCACGGCCTGTAGGCTTCAGGTGATACAGCATGTGCTGCAACCACGCATAGTTGGCATTGCCTTGTGGCGGTGTGCCATATACCCAGCGGGGGTCACCTTCCAGGCTGCCATGCCACCAGTCGCTGATGTTGAATGGAGGGTTGGCGAGCACAAAATCGGCGCGCAAGTCTGGGTGCTTATTGCGGGTAAATGTGTCTGCAGGTTCTGGGCCAAGGTTATAGTCTATGCCGCGAATAGCCAGGTTCATTGCCGCCAGCCGCCATGTGGTGGGATTGGCTTCTTGCCCGTAGATGCTGACATCGCCCAGCTTGCCGCCGTGGGCTTCGATGAAACGCTCTGACTGCACGAACATACCACCAGAGCCACAGCAAGGGTCATACACCTTGCCATGATGTGGCGCCAGCACAGCAACCAGCGTTTTGACAATACTGGCTGGCGTGTAGAACTGCCCGCCACGCTTGCCTTCTGCATTGGCGAACATGCCCAGGAAGTATTCGTACACCTGGCCGAGCACATCACGGGCAGTGCTGGCATTTTCGCCAAAGCCTATGGTGGAGACCAGATCAACCAGTTCGCCCAGCTTGCCATCAGGCAGTTGAGCGCGGGCGTAGCGTTTATCGAGTATGCCCTTGAGTTTTGGGTTTTCAACTTCGATGATGGACAAGGCATCGTCTATGCGTTTGCCTATGTCTGATTGCTTTGCATTGGCGCGCAGGCTCTCCCAGCGTGCGGCTTCTGGCACCCAGAATACATTGACCTCGCGGTAGTAGTCGCGGTCTTCCAGTTCTTCGGCCAGCAGCTCAGCGTCAGCATCTTGCAGGTAGTAATCGTCATTCTGATCGGCAAAGCGGCGGGTGAGTTCTTCGCGGCGGCTCTGGAAGGTATCAGAGATGTACTTGACAAAGATCAGGCCAAGAACCAGATGTTTGTATTCGGCGGCGTCCATGTTGGCGCGGAGCTTGTCAGCCGTCGCCCAGAGTGTTTTTTTGATGTCGTCAATCATAGGGTGTTCTATTTTTTGTCCAGCTTTGGGTGTTGCTTGATTGCCCGGTCGTTTTTACCATGTTTCTGGAGTTTGCATTTGACTTCATGCAAAGCTGTTCGCGGTAATTTGACTCGTTAAGTTACTGAATCAAGCTTACCGGGCATTTTGTGTTGTTTATGCTTATTTTGCAATGGATGTATTGGCCCGGCCTGGTTCTGATGCTCCATGTAGCTTTGATGTTGAGTTGCAGGTCTTCTGTTAATTATTCCTGCAATCGTCGGCAAGCTTCCATTCGCTATCGCCTGGCCGCTTGATCCACAAGTCGCGCCATGCATTGCGGCTGCTTTTGGTAATCATATTTGCGAGGTTGCCGGGGGAGGTTGTTTTGCCTTGATAAATAATCTCATCACCTTCTACCTGTGCATAGAAGTAGGCTCCCTTGTATTGCATGCGAATCTCTGTGTTGTGCGGCAAAAATAAGGACTTCCATTGGTAACCCTGCATGCTGCTTTTCGCCAGTAATTCTGGTTTCCAGCTTGCGTTTTCCATCCAGTAGTCGATTGCATTTTGAATGACATACACTGGATCGCTAGGGTCATTGTTACTTCTCAGAAAATCTGTCAACTCTAAAAACAACTCGGTTGGAATTGGTACGGATATATTCGTTTTCATACTTTTTTCTCCTTGTTTTTACTTTTAATGAGTTTGCGCTTTGAAAAAAGTAAAGTCAAGCAAGAAATAGTTTTAAAGAGTTATTTTCAGTTTTTGAGGGTATTAGGCAACTTTCGCTGCCATTCGTTCCGCGAAGATGAAACTCGCGCTCGTTTGAATGTGTTCGCTAGTCTGCATGCACAGAATAGGTGTTCACAGCAATTGTGTCACCAGTGGTGAGACAATTTTGCTATCTTAATAATCGGGATAAAGGTGGGGGTGGAGGCGTCGGCAGAAATCATTGCCAAGAAATTTTTCCATTGCGGTGATCGCCTACAAGCTTGGGACATGTTTGAGTTTGCACTCGTGGCAGAAAAAGAACCTTGGGACTTACTAGCAACAAGTCATTTTTTTAGTCGAGCATTTAAAGGCGACCAATACTATTCTGCATGGCGTACGGGTTTACTGCGTAAGCAGTTTGACGCTATCGATACAATCGACTGCGTACCAATTTTTGATTATGTGCGTGAGCTCGTGCTGAGGCAGTTGAGTGAGTGTGCGGATTATTTGCTAAAGAATCCGTAGTTTAAAAATAAGCTGGAGCATAGAAGCAAAAAAGGCTCTCAGATTGAGAGCCTTACGAATGCTTTTGGTGCCGAGAGCCGGAATCGAACCGGCACGCCTTGCGGCGCGGGATTTTGAGTCCCGTGCGTCTACCTATTCCGCCATCTCGGCAACGCAGAACGCGATTATGACAGAACTGTTTTTCTTTTGCAAGCGGGCCTGTCCTTGCTGCCCTTGTGCAGGGGTTTATGGTGAGCGGTCGGGGTGTTCAAAATTGACATTTCTGCGCCACATGGCGGGGGTGGGGAAGCGTTTCTGGACGATGCGCAGGTAGTACCACAGGCAAAAGGCGACGATGGCCAGGCTGGTGCTGTTGGCCATCCAGAAGCCGGCTGCGCCGCGCAGGAATGCGGGGCTGATGTTGTAGGGGTCGAGGCCGAGGATGAAGCCGCCGCCCAGGCCGCAACCCCATAACGCAAAGGCGTAGAGGATGGTGGGCACGATGGCGATTTTGTAGGCGCGCAGGATGAAGGCAGTGGTGACCTGTATCGCATCAAAAATCTGGTACACCGAAATAAAGGTGAACAGCGGGAAGGCGGCTGCGATGATAATGGGATTGGATGTGTAGGCATGCAAGATCAGGTCGCGGGAAAACCAGATGGTGATGCCGATTGGTACTGCCAGCATGGCTGCCAGGATGATGCCTGCATTGCCGGTGACGCGGGCGGCCTGCATTTGCTTGGCGCCTATGGCCTGGGCGACCAGGGTGCCGGTGGCGCTGGCGATGGCGAGCGGCAGCATGTAGAGGATGGTGCCAAAGTTGGCGGTCAGTTGGTGGCCGGATACAGCCACTTCACCCAGGCGGGCGATGAACAGGGCCATGAAGGCAAAGGCGGTGACTTCGATGAGGTAGCTAAGCCCCATGGGTATGCCCAGGTGCAGCAGGCTGCGCAGGGCTTTCCAGTTGGGTTTGACGAAGCCTGTGCCAAATAGTACAAACAATTCATAATATTTGACGTGCTTCAACATGAGCCAGCCGGTGATGAGCATGAGCCAGGCATTGACGGCGGTGGCGGCTGCGCAGCCGGGGCCACCCATGGCGGGTATGCCCAGGCCGCCAAAGATGAACAGGGTGTTGAGCGGGATTTTGATGGCGAGTGCGGCAAGCTGGATTGCCATGACCATCTTGGGGCGGCCAACCGCGTTATTGAGTGCGCCATAAATCCTGAAGCCCAGGGTGGCGGGCAGGGCGATGGCCAGTATCTGCAAGTATTGCGCGGCTTTGCTGTTGAGGCTGCTGGAAGCCTGGGCGATGTTGAGCAGCCCTTGCGGGAATAGCAAAATCAGGCAGCCTATGCAGGCGAGAAAAAAGCCCAGCCAGACGCCTTGCTTGATTTCTGCCCCTATCTGTTTGAATTTGCGTGCGCCAAACAGTTGCCCGACAACCGGCGAAATCGCTTGCAATATGCCATTGAGGCCGACAAAGATGCTGACATAAATCGAGATGCCGATGGAGAGTGCGGCCAGGTCCGTTGCCGAGAAGCGCGAGGTCATGGCGGTGTCGATCACCCCATTGCCCACCACGGCCATCTGGCCCACCATCATGGGCCAGGACAGGGAGGCGATACGCTTGATGTTGCCGCTCAGCGTGCTGGGGTGTTCGGTCTTCATCACTGCTTGCGCTGGTACAGGGTGAACAATTCATCATTGTCTGCAGCGCGGTGACCAGACCATAAGGCGGTCCATTGCTCGACTTTGTATTCTGCAGGCATGACCAGTTCATGCTGTGATTTTTTGCTGTTCTGCACCAGTAGCAGCTTGCAATCATGGTCTGAAAAACCGGCGAAGCTGACTTGTCCAAAATACGCAAACATCGCACGTTGTGAAGGGCCGACATGGGCCTGTATGCAACCGGAGTTTGCCGGTACGGCACGTGCCAGTTCTTTTGCCAGCGGCGCATAGGTGATTTTTTGGTCTATCCATGTTAGGCCCAGGCTCAGCAGGAGCAGCCAGCACAGGATGACGCCGCCACTGGACAGGACGACGGCGCGCCACAGTACTGCCGGTTGCCGGGATATGCGCCAATACACCAGGCGGAACCAGGCGATGCTGGCAGCAAGGGCTATCACAAAGACAAACAGGTTGAAGCTGGGTTGATAGCCGGGTGCCAGATCAGTCATGCGGTGCGCCAGTCTGGCTGGCCAGCCGATGGCATTGCCCAGCCACACGATCCAGATAAAGCCAGCGGTGCCGGTAAATACGATGACAGAAAACCAGTCCACGGCATTGATGGCGCTGCGCTTCATGGTGGGCAGGCCAAAGGCGGCGAGTATCGCCAGCGGCGGCAGAAAGGGCAGCAGTATTGCTTCTTCAGACTGATGGTTGAGCAGGGCCAGTACGCCAAAGCAAATCAAAAAGCTGACAGGCAGGGAGATATGCAGGGCTCTTTCCTGTTTGCGCCAGGCATAAATAGCCCAGGCGGCAAATGGCCAGGCGGGCCAGCTGAACCAGATGCCGTAGCGGAACAGGTAGCTGATGCTGTCGTAATTGGGGACGTTGAATTGGCGATAATTCCACAGCATCCAGGCCGGGTAAGGTGAACTGTCATAGGGATGCAGCATGCTGATGGCGAACAGCCAGGCAGCAGCAATACTCGCTGCAATGGGCAGGGTGATGCTGGTCAGATATTGCAGTGGAGTGTTTTGCCGACGATAGGCGCAGGCTGCCAGCAGGCTGATCCATAAACCCGCAGGCACTACCCAGCCCCTGGTCAGCACCAGCAGGCCCAGTACGATGCCTATCTTGATGGCGGCGCGTTTGCTGGTTTCGTCCAGCAGGCGCACGCATTGGTAAAGACAGCAGGCGATGAGGGATATCTGCAATGCCTCGGCGCTGGTTTCATGACTGCGCAACAGCAGGCCCAGGCAACCGAGATAAATCAATAGTGCGCCGTCAGCCAGGGTACGGCCAAAATCACGCGCCTCGGGCTGGCCGCCAAAGGCCAGTTTCAAAGGTTGCGCCTCGGCCCTGCGGCCCAGCAGATAGGTGGCATACCAGACCGACAAAGAGCCCAGCAGGAAGAAAAAACCGGTTGAAAGCCGCGCCGCCATGGGCTCGCCGACCAACCAGCTAAATAATTTAATACATATTGCGCCCAGCCAGAATGCCAGCGGGCCTTCTTCAGGCATGGGCAGGCCGACGATGTGCGGCCACAGCCAGTCATTCAGACTGCCATGCGCCATGGTCCACATGATGCCAAAGCCAGCAGCGTCGTCCCCTTTCCATGGATCGCGGCCAATCAGGCCGGGCAGGATGTACAGCAGGCACAGGGCGATGATTCCCCAGCGCGGTAGCGCAACTGTCGCAGCAGCAGGAAGTCGAACTGGCTTCATATCTCAATGGTGGAAGGAAAGGATGCTTATTGTAGGGTAAAGTCAGGGCGCATTGACATATCTTTGCCTAAAAGATACGCCATCAGGATGCATCTTGATACTTGAGTGTGTACTTGAGTGTGGCCTATTAAAAAAGGCAGCCTGGGCTGCCTTTTTTTGCTAAAACTTTGTGGGAACCACGGTCTGGTTTGCATGTCTTGCCAGCAGATTGCAATTGCTGCAAGACCTTGCAACTGGCTACGCAGGCTATATTCGCAAGCTTTATCAACCTGGCTGAGCAGCTTTGCGGTTCCCTTGCGCCAATTAGTTGGCGACAGAAGTTTTGGAGCCGACTTTGCCGAACTTCTGGCGGAATTTCTCAACGCGACCAGCAGTATCAACGATTTTGTGCTTGCCAGTGTAGAAAGGATGGGATTCAGCAGAAACCTCGATCTTTACCAGTGGGTATTCTTTGCCTTCGAATTCAGCCTTGTCTTTTGTGCTGATCGTTGAACGTGTGATGAATTTGAAATCATTGGAAACGTCGTGGAACAACACTTCGCGATAATTTGGGTGGATGCCGTCTTTCATGCTTGCCTCAAAAATAGTGTAGGTAGCCAATAAGCACTTCGTCGGTCGCCCAGCTTCTTGACCCGATTGCATTATCACTTGCCAAAGGTTAAATAATTGTATTACTGAAATACCTGGAATTCTGGACGCCCAAAATGCCAAGCCCATGATTATACAATGAAATTCTGGCGCGAAGCCATGGCTGTTTGCCAATGAATGCGGGGTTTGTCACTTGGAAGAGTTTATTTTTGTGGTTGTTTTAATATTGAAAGCATTGTTTTTTAGTATTTTGTTATTTTTTGGCTGGCATGTCTGTCGTGGTAATTCAAAGCAGTTAATACGGCCATGGATTGTTGTTACCGCCGTTGACGGGGTAGCGGTTGACGTTTGTCAGTCTAGCTGTCATCTTCGCGCATTATGGATTAATAGGACTTGTGCGGAATTGGCCCAGACGGTTTTTGCGTTGGCCATGCCTGGATCACAATGAGCGCCATGAGCACAATGTACCCTAAACCGTCATTCCCGCCTGCTTTTAGCGGGAATTCATCGTTGATCAAGCACGCAGACAGCAAGACCGGTGAGGCTGATCAAGCATGGATACCCGCCTGCGCGGGTAGGACGAATTGGAAGCGACGGTAAGCTGCCAGCTTTGGGGTGGTTTTGCGTAAGTCCTGATCAAGTAAAATCCGCTTCCAAAGAGCGAAGTGCATGCTGCGGTCGCTGGTACATGTTGAGCCATGCAGAACTGCCATGGGCTTCATGGTTTTTCTTGATGTTCAGGCGCTGTGGTGTCGAGGGTTTTTGCGGTTTTTTAAATGACAGTTTTCAATTCAAAAAGGATGTAAGACAGCATGGCATTGTATCTGGGCATGAGTTCGATGTTGCATACCATAGAGGTCGCTGGCATTCTGGCTTTTGCCAGTTCGGGTTTTATTGAGGCAAGGCGCAAGCGCATGGATGTCGTTGGCGTGTTCACCGTGGCCTTCATTACTGCTTTTGGTGGCGGCACCTTGCGTGACTTGTTGCTGGACCGGCGTCCCTTGTTCTGGGTGGAAAATCAGGAGTACCCCATCGTCATTTTTATCATGTCCCTGCTGGCTATTCCCTTTTTGCGCCGACTGCGCAGTACCGCAATGGAAAATGCCATTGTCGTGGCCGATGCACTTGGGCTGGGGCTGTTCAGCGTCACCGGTTCATCGCTGGCGCTGGAAGTGGGCATGCCCATGTTCATCTGCGTCATGATGGGGGTGATCACCGGCATTTTTGGCGGTGTGTTGCGGGATATCATCTGCAATGAAATCCCGCTGGTATTCCGGCGTAGCCATTTGTATGCAACCTGCGCTTTTGCCGGTTGCTGGACTTATTTGCTGTTGAACTGGCTTGATGTGTCAGAAGTCGTGGCGCTTGGTTTTGGTGTTGGTATCTGCTTTGCCCTGCGCATGCTGGCGGTACGGTTTGACTGGAAGCTGCCGATCTGAAATGCCACGATAAATGCCATGATTTCTGCCGCCTGCAATGTGTATTTTGTGCAGCGCAAGCAAGCATTTTTTAGTTAATGTAAAATCATTCCGTTTCGTAAATATATTATGTTTTTTTGCGTGGTGGGCGTGCAACTAAACCGGCCATGAACATGTCTATCATGTCTTCGGCATGCTGTATCAGGCAGTATGCTTGAGGGTCTTCCAGCCATTCATGGACGATACCAAGCAGAAAAGCATGATTGGCTTGCATGGCTATCCAGGTATCGGTATCGGGATGGAGTTTGCCTTCATCGACGGCGCGCTGGATGATGGCTTGTACTTTGCCCAGGCATTCGGTGCGTTTTTCATCTTCAACGCGGAAAAAAGCCAGATCTTCGGTTTTTTCGCAGCGATGGAAAATGATGTCAAATACCCGGCGCTGGCGGTCATTGCCACTGACCAGATGCAGGAAGTGAATATTTAACTGTTTTAATGCGGCAAGTGGTTCTTTACCCGGAGTGGCGACGATTTCGCCGAGCAGTGCTTCCATGGGTAAAAAGGCACGGTCGCACATGGCCTGGAAGAGGGCACTCTTGTCCTTGAAGTGCCAATAAATGGCGCCACGTGTCATGCCGGCGGCAGTGGCGACATCATTGAGTGTCGTGCTGGTTACACCTTTTTCTGAAAACACTTTTTCTGCAGCGTCCAATAGCGCGCTATAGGTTTCTTGAGCTTCTTCTTTCGTCTTTCTTGCCATCATGTTTCCTTGGTGCGCACCCGACAGAGCAAGCAGCCAATAAAACCAGCTTGAACTGAAGTTGGGGCGTACATTTTTGTATTTTGTCTCTTTATATTGTTTCTTTGTATAGCACTGCAAGTTGCTGTTCAGTTTTATTCAGGCTCAGTCTTATTCAGGTTATGACGTCGCTGGAAAATCAAATTTGCTCCAGATCAAAACCAGCCCTGATATCAGCCACTTCCAGTATCGATTGTCAGTTTGCTACTGCATTTTGTTAATTAGACGCACATGGTAGTGCCGGAATGTTTTTTTATTATCAGCGCTTACTCTTTTTTACTACTTGCTCATTATTACTATTACTAGCCTGGCACAACTGACCTCATTTTCTGCAACTGCTCTTTGTGCATTCATTTAGTGCCGATTTCGTTAAAGGCACTCGTTTTTGCTCATTTTCACTCATTTTCGTTAGCTACCACTTGTTTTAGGGGATAAACAAACAATGAATACAAATGACTTATATACCTGTCTGGTCTGAGCTGATCCGACCATACCACTAACTATTTGCCCTATCCTGTAGCGAAAAGCGGCATTGTGCCAAATTTCGTTTTGAAGCAGGGCAGCAGAAAAACCTTATTTACAAACATTCGTGAATGTATATAATAGCATACCGCCTTTCAATACAGAAGAAAGAATTCCTCATGCGCTCTCCGATACAACAATCAACACCGATTTTCCAGCTTGGCGCCATGGCACGCCATGTTTCCAATGTCTCAGGCTTGATGCCTGCCTTGCGTATTGCTGCTGTCAGCCTGCCTTTGCTGGTGCTGGCGGCTTGCAGCAAAGAGGGGGCGGCCAATACTGGTGGCCCTGGCAAAATGCCGCCACCAGAAGTCAATGTTGTGACCGTTCAGCAGCGTGACCTGGGGCTTGATTTTGAATATGCCGCCCAGACAGCCGGTTCGCGCGAGACAGAAGTACGAGCCCGTGTAGCCGGTATCCTGCAAAACCGTGTCTATGAAGAAGGTTCACGCGTTAAAGCCGGTACGGTCCTGTTCCAGATCGATCCGGGGACTTATCAGACACAACTGGCGTCAGCAGAAGCGGCAGCCGGCGTCAGCGAAGCCAAGCTGAACCAGGCCAAGCGTGAGTTTGCCCGCCTGAGTCCATTGGCAGCCGAAAAAGCCATCAGCCAAAAAGAGTTTGACGATGCCAAATCCAATCTGGAAACGGCTGAAGCAAGCTACAAACAGGTGCGCGCCCAGGTCAATGAAGCCAAGCTCAATCTGGGTTATACCCGCGTCGTCGCACCGATTGATGGTGTGACCGGCGTTGCTGCCAAATCAAATGGCAGCCTGGTAACGGCGACAGACAGCTTGCTGACTACCATCGTGCAGACTGACCCCGTGTATATCAATTTCAGCGTACCGGAAGCGGATTACCTGAAGCTGAGCAAGGAAGTGGTCAGCGGTAAGGTCGCCTTGCCGGGCAAGCGTGCCAGCAATGGCAGCCTGGCATTTGATGTGCAACTGAAGCTGGCTGATGGCAGTATCTTCCCGGCGACCGGCAAGATGAATTTTGTCAGCGAAAGGATCAATCCGGCCACCGGTGGTTTTGATGCGCGCGCCCAGGTCCCTAACCCTGATGGTACTTTGCGTCCTGGCCAGTTTGTCCGCGTTATCCTGAGCGGTGCCAAGCGCAGTTCTGCACTGGCAGTACCACAACGTGCGGTGATTGATAGCCCGATGGGCAAAATCGTGTTCACGGTGTCACCGGACAACAAGCTGATACCTAAACCGGTAGAGCTTGATGGCTGGTCACATGGTGAATGGATAGTCACCAAAGGCTTGCAGGGTGGTGATCGTGTATTGGTGGACGGCTTCATCAAGGCGCATGACCCAGGCATGGTAGTGACACCAGTGGCGATTTCTGCCAAGGCTGCTTTGACGCCTGCGCCAGATGCGCCACCAGGTGCGCCTGCTGGCAAATCTGCCGCCAGTGCGCCGGCTTCGTCTGCGCCAGCCGCATCGGCTCCGGCTGCATCGTCGACACCGGCGTCCGCGAGTGCACAGCATTAAGCCCATAGCAAGCCCAGAGTAAGCTGATGTATCCGCTGCATAAAATTAAGCTAAGCCAAGCTTAGGCTACAAGGAATTATTCATGTTCTCAAAATTTTTTATTAACCGGCCGATCTTCGCGACTGTCTTGTCGCTGATCATCGTGCTGGCGGGCCTGGCTGCATTGCGCATCCTGCCCATTTCTCGTTATCCCGAGATATCGCCACCGGTTGTCAACGTTACGGCGTTTTATCCGGGTGCTTCTGCCGAGGTGATAGAACGTACCGTGGCCGCGCCGATTGAAGAACAGATCAACGGCGTGGAACATATGCTGTACATGGATTCCGTCTCGTCAGCAGACGGTCGTGTATCCATCAATGTCACATTCGAAGTCGGCACCAATCTCGATATCGCTGCCGTTAACGTCAACAACCGGGTGCGCCAGGCTGATGCCAAGCTGCCACAGGAAGTTCGTCGTCAGGGTGTGACGGTCTCGAAGAGTTCGGCCAACTTCCTGGTGGTTGCGGCCCTGTTCTCGCCAGACAATCGTTATGACGCGCTGTTCCTGTCCAACTATGCGACACAGAATGTACTTGATGCCCTGAAGCGTGTACCTGGCACCACCAATGTGCAGATCTTCGGCGCCAAGGACTATGCGATGCGTATCTGGATGCGTCCTGACCGCATGGCGCAGCTGGGCGTGACAGTGGCTGATATCTCGAATGCCGTGACTGAGCAAAATGCCCAGTATGCGGCGGGTAAGGTGGGTGCTCCGCCAAACAATACCGAAGAGTTGACAATGACGGTGACGGCCAAGGGCCGTTTGCTTGAGCCTGCTGAGTTTGGCAACATCATCATCAAATCAGCCAAAGGTGGTTCTGCCATACGCATCAGTGATGTGGCGCGTGTTGAACTCGGCTCCAAAGACTACAACCTGTATGGTCGTGTCAATGGTCACCCGTCTGCCAATATTGGTGTGTTCCTGCAAACCGGTGCGAATGCGCTGGAAACCCGCAAAGCCGTGGAGCAAACCCTGAAAGACCTGAAGGCCAAGTTCCCGGAAGGCATGGAGTACACGACGCCTTATGATACGACGCCATTTGTTACCGAGTCGATTGCCGAAGTCTTGAAGACCCTGGGTGAGGCGATGGTGCTGGTGTTTATCGTTGTCTACCTGTTCCTGCAAAGCTGGCGTGCCACTATCATCCCGACCCTGGCTGTACCTGTGTCATTGATTGGTACCATGGCTGGTCTGCACCTGCTTGGCTACAGTATCAACACACTGACCTTGTTCGGTATGGTGCTGGCGATTGGTATTGTGGTTGATGATGCGATTGTGGTGCTGGAGAACGTCGAGCGTCTGATGAATGAAGAGGGCATGTCGCCAAAAGATGCAGCGATTGAAGCCATGCATGAAGTAACCGGCCCGGTCATTGCGATCGTGCTGGTGCTGGTGGCGGCTTTTGGTCCTATCGCCTTCCTCGGCGGTCTGGCGGGTGAATTGTATCGCCAGTTCTCGGTGACGATTTCTATCGCCGTGGTCTTGTCCGGTATTGTTGCGCTGACCTTGACACCTGCCTTGTGCGCGATCCTGCTGAAACCCGGTTCGGAAAACCATAACCGTTTCTTCACCTGGTTCAATGCAGCTTTCCTGCGTCTGACCAAGCGTTATACCAATGGCGTTACCTTCTTTATGAAGCGTGCCACGCTTGGTGTCGCACTTGTGCTGGGCATGGTTGCACTGACAGGCTTGTTGTGGAAAAACGTACCAGGTGGTCTGGTGCCGGATGAAGATCAGGGTTATTTCATTGGCGCTGCCATCATGCCTGACGGTGCATCACTGGACCGTACTGACGCCATGGTGCGTCAGGTTGAATCCATCATGAAAACCAACAAAAATATCGACACGACTTTTGCCCTGGTCGGTCTGGATTTCCTCGGTGGTGGCGGCTTGAAATCTTCTGCTGCAACCATGTTCTTCCCCCTGAAACCTTGGGAAGAGCGTCACCAGTCTGCGCAACAACTGGTGGGTGAGAGCTATATGAAAACCGGCCGTATCAAGGAAGGCTTGCCGCTGTTCTTTGCACCACCTGCCATTCAGGGCCTGGGACAGACCGGTGGTTTCGAGTTCTATCTGCAAAATGCCGGTGAAGGTGGTGTCAAACGTCTGGCCCAACTCTTGCCTTTGCTGATTGCCGAAGCCAACAAGCAGCCGGAACTGGCTGGTGTAAAAACCTTATGGCAAGCCAACTCACCGCAATTGTTTGTCGACGTCGACAATGAAAAAGCCCGTTCCATGGGCGTGGCCTTGTCTGATGTGTATAACACCCTGGCCGCGACCATGGGCAGCTATTACGTCAATGACTTCAACAAGAATGGTCGTATCTATACCGTGCAATTGCAGGCAGAGGGACAGTATCGTGCCAAGCCGGATGACATAGGTGGCATGTATGTGCGTTCTGCGACAGGCCAGATGATACCGGTGCGTGCTTTTACCACCATCAAGTTCATCACCGGTCCTGACTCTGTACAGCGCTTCAATGCCTTGCCGGCGATCAAACTGCTCGGCGATGCCAAACCTGGCTTTAGCTCGGGTCAGGCGATTGCAGCGATGGAAAGGGCGGCCAAGAACGTCTTGCCTGCTGATGTCGTCTATGACTGGGGCGGTGCATCCTTCCAGGAAAAACGCAGCAGTAATGCGGCCGGACTGGCCCTGGGTGCTGGTGTCCTGATGATCTTCCTGATCCTGGCTGCTCAATATGAGAAATGGTCTTTGCCATTCTCGGTCTTGCTGGCCATGCCGTTTGGTATCTTTGGCGCTTTGACAGCAGTGTATCTGCGTCATTTCAATAATGACGTGTACTTCCAGATTGGTCTGGTGACGCTGTTAGGACTGTCGGCGAAGAATGCGATTCTGATTGTGGAGTTTGCTGTCATGAAAGTGCATGAAGGTTATGCACCGGTGGCGGCAGCGCTGGAAGCGGCACGCCTGCGTTTCCGTCCTATCCTGATGACGTCGCTGGCCTTTATCCTGGGTGTGGTGCCACTGGCATTCTCACATGGCGCCGGTGCAGCTGCGCGTCAGTCTTTGGGAACAGGTGTCCTGGGTGGCATGCTCGGTGCGACTTTCCTGGCGATTTTCTTTGTTCCCTTGTTCTTCAAGCTGATCAATGACAAGCGCCTGAAAACCACTGAGCAGGATTTTGAACACCCTGAGCACATTTTGCATAATGCAGCAAACCCGGATGTGAAGGAATAAATATGTCTGGAACAAAATTGATATTAACAACGCTGATGGCAAGCCTGGTGCTGGCAGGATGCGCATCGGTCGGGCCCGACTATCAACGCCCGGCCCTGGAAACCCCGGCCAGCCTGGCAACATTGGCCTCAGGCAAGCCAGTGGCTGCGGTGGACTTCGCCGCCTGGTGGAAAAGTTTTCAGGACCCGGTCCTGAACAATTTACTCGACGAGGCAACTGCCAATAACCAGGACTTGTTGCTGGCCGCTGCGCGTATAGAAGAAGCGCGTGCTGTCGCGGTTGGCACCAACTCCAATCGCTATCCCAGTGTGGATGCCAATCTTGGCGCCAGCCGCAGCCGTACCAGTGAAAATGCCGGCAAGCTTGGCACCGGCGCCAGCCCTTATAGCAAAGACTTCCAGTTGGGCCTGACGGCTTCGTATGAAGTTGATTTTTGGGGCAAACTGGCGCGCGCCGATGAAGCTGCCCGTGCCCGCCTGCTGGCGCAGGAAGCCAATCGTGGCCTGGTGCAAAGCAGTCTGTATGCAAATGTCGCGCAAACCTACTTCAGCCTGCGAGCAAGCGACGCTCAACTGACCCTGGCTGATTCTGCCCTGAAGACACGTCAGGAAAATCTGCGTCTGCAACAAAAGCGTTATGCCGCAGGCGCCATTGGTGAGTTGGACTTGCATCTGGCAGAATCTGAAGCAGCAGCGGCAGAAATCAGTTTGGCCCAGGCCAAACAGACCTTATCGAACACAGAGTCTGCCCTGGCCGTACTGCTGGGCCGTTCAGCGACAGCCATTGCCACACCAGTTATTGCCCGTGGCAATGCGATAGACGGCTTGCATCAACAATTGAGCATGCCTGCTGAACTGCCGTCTGATTTGCTTAATCGCCGTCCGGATATCCTGGCGGCAGAGCAAAGCCTGGTGGCGGCGAATGCCGATATTGGTCAGGCCAGGTCGGCATATTTCCCCAGTCTGAAATTGACGACGACGGCTGGTTATGAATCTCGGGTCTTCCAGGACTTGCTGAATCCGGCTTCGCTGTTGTGGAGCCTGGGTAGCAGTCTGGCGCAACCCGTGTTCCGCGCAGGCGCGATTGGCGCGGTGGTGCAGGGCGCTGAAGCACGTAAGAACCAGGCGCTGGCGCAATACGCGCAGGCAGTGCAGGGCGCATTCCGCGACGTGCATGATGCACTCAATAACACGGCTGCCAATGAGCAGGTCATTGCGTCCAGTGAGCGCCGTGTGACAGCCTTGCAAGACTCTTTGCGTCTGGCTGACTTGCGCTACAAAAACGGTTACAGCAGCTATCTGGAAGTATTGAATGCTCAGCGTGACCTGTATCAGGCACAATCCAGTCTGATTGACAGCAAGCGTGCGCATTTGTCTTCTGTGGTCAGCATCTATAAAGCAGTAGGCGGTGGGTGGAATAAGCCTGAGACTTTGGCCAGCAAGTAAGACTGAATTGCGATGGATGAGTGGCCCCTTGATTGAAAGGGGCCATTTTTTTATGGCGAACCTATGTAGGTAGGGATAATTCAGTGCATGGAGTTTGTACTCAGGGTGTTGAGTGACGATCTGATTTTTTGCAAGAATTCATCATCAACGGTTCCGAGTGTGCCGCTTCGACCAAGAATGCGGCCATTCTTGTCCAGTAAAATAAGTACACTGGTATGATTGAACTCGCCGCTTTTCATTTGACGATACTGTATATTCAATGTTGCGGCCAGTTGCCGTACAGACTTCTCATTGGTGCGCGCTAATACCCAATGCTGCTCATCCAGTTTTCTGCTCCTGTAAATTGATTGCAGAACTGCGACATCATCCCTGGCTGGATCGAATGTCACCAGCAGTACGGATAAACGGGATTTTTCTTTCTCATCCAGATTATTTTCCAGCATCTTGATGGTGTCTATCAGCATGGGGCAAACATATTCACATGAATTGTAGAACATGCTGATGATCACGACATTTCCGGCCAGGCTTGCCAGCGTGAACTTGCCGGCTTGTTGATTTTCAAGTGTAATTGGCAGTTGGTAGATCGAATCGCCTGGCAAAGCCTGTACTTGTGTTGTGGCCTTTAAAGGTTCCGTGCTGCTTGCCTGGGCATTGAATATACTCAGGGCGAGTGCAGCGGCTGCAGCAATTCTTTTGCTAGCATTCATGGACATATCATTTTCTTTCTTCCGTCAGGTCCCGGGCACACCGGAACCCCAGATTGTCGGTGGTACTTGCACCTGTCAATGAGGACAGCAGGGCCACCCGCATCAAGATCGCATAGTTTTCTTTGTTTTGCAGGCTGGTCGCTCCAGCGCCGCAGAATTGCAATTTGTCAGGATCACCCTGAGTACGGCTGTCAGGACTGATCAGCAAGGCATTGAAGTCACTGACCCATTCCCATATCAGGCCGTGCATATCCTTGATCCCGTAATAGTTGGGTATATGGCTGATCAGGTTTGAAGAGTCATTTGACGATACCGAATACCAGGACAGTATGCGTGCTCTCCAGTCGGGGTCACTGCGTGCATCGGCATGATGTGCATCCGCAGCAGCGACCAATTCCCACTCAAGCCAGCTCGGCAAGCGTGCATTTTCAGATTCACAATATGCCTGCGCTGCGTACCAGCTGACATTGGTAACTGCCTGTGTCGACTTGTCCGTATCGCCTGTAGGAGTTGTATAAGTGGGAGATACCGAGGTGTGCAGGTAACTGGCATCCGCAAAAATAGCCGGCACCCGAGATCTTTGCCACTCCGGATGCGTTTGCAGAAATTGCTGATATTCGCCATTCGTGACAGGGCTGACACGCATGGAAAAGGATTTGACGTTTTCCTTCTCCTTCGCATCGGGTCCTGACAGTACACTGGCAATCTGACCGCCCGGAATAGTCAGATAATCAGCGGCATTGGCAGTTGATAACAAGAGCAAGGAGCAGGCGCACAAAAAAACCAGTCCGCATATTGATTTGCTCTTGTATCCGTACCAATTGATCAACAATTTATGACTGCTCATCAGATCACGCTAATCGGGTGATCAATGGGCCGCTGCTTTTACAGGTACAGCTTTGGCGCGTTCCGCCTTGACTTCACTGGCTTGCACGCGACCGCCTTTATTACCCCAGCTATTCAGTACATAAGTCAAGATATTCGCTACCTCATCGTCGTTCAACTGGTTCATGGCAGGCATGACAGAGTCAAACTCTTTACCGTTGACAGTTACTTTACCAGTCAGGCCGCGCAACAGCACACTGATTGATCTTTGTGGATCGCTATTAAGATAATCAGACTGTGCCAGAGGAGGGAATACGCCTGGCAGACCAGCGCCGTTTGCCTGGTGACAAACCGAGCAAGTGCCTGTGAACAACTGCCCACCGGCATTGATCTGGTCTTGCACAGTAAGGGTACCGCTTTCTGCCGCCTTCGTTGCAGTACTGACTGCAGCCAGATTAGCCTGTGCTCGATCGCCAAGGTAGACAGAATCCAGTTCCTTGCCCGAATAAATGTCTTTCCTGGCCGGGCCATCGACTTTCATGATGGCCAATGCCCCCTTATTGAATGCGCGGAAAATTGAGTGGTCGACCAGTACATAGCTGCCTGGTACCTTGGTCTGGTATTCAACAACCGCCGCACCACCTGCGGGGATGAGTGTGGTCTGTACATTTGTCTGGACATTGCTGCCGCCCTCAAAGCGCACTTTATCAAAAATGGCACCTATCACATGAAAGCTGGACACAAGGTTAGGGCCGCCGTTGCCAACAAACAGGCGGATTTTTTCATTGGTCTTGGCAGTCAAGGCTTTGTCACCTGTCATCGCCCCTTCTGCACCATTGAACAGGACATAGGTAGGTTTTTCATCGATGGCTTTTTCCATGTCAAAAGGCTGGTACCCTTTCTCACGGTATTTGCCTGTCGTATAGAAATCACCTTGCATGACGTAGTATTCGCGGTCTACCGCCGGCAAACCTTGTGGCGGCTCAACCAGGATCAGTCCATACATGCCGTTGGCGACATGCATGCCAACAGGTGCCGTTGCACAGTGGTAAACGTAGATGCCTTCATTGAGTGCTTTAAACGTGAATTGTGATTCATGACCAGGTGCAGTGAAGCTCGATGATGCACCGCCACCAGGCCCCGTCACGCCATGCAAGTCAATATTATGCGGCATCTTGCTGCTGGGGTGGTTCTTCAAGTGAAATTCGACAGTGTCACCCTGACGTACGCGGATAAAGCTGCCAGGGACGGTACCGCCAAATGTCCAGAACATGTATTTGACACCCTCGGAAATGGCCATCTCCTTTTCAACAACTTCCAATTCCACAATGACCTTGGCAGGATAATTGCGACGTACAGGTGGCGGGACAAATGGCGGACTGGTCAGCACGGCATGTATGGCAGGTCCCTGGGGAGGACCAAAATCACCAGAACTTTTAATGGCTTTGGTTTCGGATGCCTGTGCTGTAAAAGCCAGAAGCAGGGTGGTGAGTAATGCACCCGGGGTCAGGAGAGCAGAAAATCCTCTGAGCATGTTTTTCATATGAACACCTTTTGTATGTGAAGGTAGGTAACCTGAAGGAAATCTCGTTGCTGTTCACGATACTGATGTATTTCTCAAAAAGCTTTGATATGAAATAAGAAGCTAAAGTTTTTTTGCTGAAGCGAGGGTTTCTAAGGAGAAGTTGTTATTTACGTATAAACGAATCTCAGGTTGCGTCTGTTTTTCGCCTGGCTTTACTGAGTGGCAGAACCTGTATCTTCCCTGTCCTGTTTTTTGGTGTGACCAGATCTGCCAGGGTTACTGCATCAAGCACAGACAAATACGCAGCAGTTGCACTGCTCAACACACCTTTTAAAATGCAGGCGCCTGCGTAGGTGCAAGTGTTGTTGTGACGGTCAAAGCATTCTGCCATATGAAAGTCGGATTCGGTGTTTCGCACCACTTCGCCGATATTGATTTCTTCAGGAGGCAGGTTCAGTTGCAAGCCACCATGGCGGCCGCGTATGGTCTCTACCTTGTGTGAAATTCCCAACTGATGGACAACTTTGGTCAGGTGGCTTTTTGAAATGCCATGCAGCTCGGCAATTTCCTGTATGGTCACCAGCCTGTCGCTGTGTTGTGCCAGGTAAATCAAGGTGCGCAATGTGTAGTCGGTAAAGGCGGTCAATCTCATATTGATTCCATCAAACTGTGAGACCAGTGTCGGCTCAGGATCATCATCTTTTTTCAAGTGCACTATTGCCAAGTGGTTTCGATTCGCCAGGTGATATCAAGGCGTCAGCACCATTTTTTCATGGCTTATTAAGATATATATAGTATAGATGTTTATTGGATTTTCCTGGCTTATATGAAAATTTTGACCTCTATCAAGGATTTTAGATTAAACATTCATTTTGTTTGTACCTTTTAATACATGCATATAAAATGAATCTTTAATGATGCCAAGGATGCTTTATGCAGGACGTCACTGCAATCCATTCATCCTTCAGTGTCATGAAACTTTCTCAATTCTCCAATAAGGAAAACGCCATGCATGCCACGCGTAAACTCTGGACTTGGCTCGCCGTCATCTGTGTCCTGTCTTTCTCCGTCCTGGGTTGGGTCGGCACAGAAATTTACCTGACGGCGCCGCCTATTCCTAAACAAGTCGTTAGTGTCGATGGGACTGTCCTGTTTTCAGACGGACAGGTGCAACGAGGGCAAGAAGCCTGGCTGTCCGCCGGGGGACAGCAATTAGGGACGGTATGGGGTCATGGCAGTTATGTCGCACCAGACTGGTCTGCCGACTGGTTGCATCGTGAATCGCTGGCCCTGCTGGAAATATGGGCGCAAAAAGAAGCCCGGACATCCTTTGATCAACTGAGTGTGGGGCGTCAGGCAGAACTGACGGCGCGACTCAAGCAAGAGATGCGACTCAATACTTACGACCCTGCCAGCGATGTGATTACACTCAGTGTGGATCGTGCAAAGGCAATCGAGCATGTCGCACAACATTATATTGCCTTGTTTGGCAACGATCCTGCACTGGAAAAATTACGCGAGCAATATGCGATGAACCGTGGTTCTCTACCTGAAGCGCAGGACCTGCAAGCCTTACCCGCATTTTTCTTCTGGTCAGCATGGGCCGCCGCCACGGACAGACCAGGCGCTGCAAAACTTAGTTATACCAGTAACTGGCCGCACGAGCCCCTGGTTGACAACACACCGACAGCAGGTGCAGGCATCTGGTCCATTGCCAGCGTCATTTTAATGATCGCTGCTATTGCAGGCATGATTTTTTATCATTCAATCAGCAAGGAGGCTGGCGACCCAGCACCACCCAAGGCCGATCCTTTATTTGATCTGAAGCCAACTCCATCAATGAAAGCGACCAGAAAATATTTCTATGTGGTCATAGGGCTGATACTGGCTCAGGTAGGCATGGGAGTCATCACTGCCCATTATGCTGTTGAGGGACATAGTTTTTTTGGTTTTCCTTTGGCAGAGATACTGCCATTCACAGTCAGTCGCACGATACATACGCAATTTGCCGTGCTGTGGATAGCCACTGCCTGGCTGGCAACGGGCCTGTATATCGCCCCTGCCATTTCGGGGCATGAGCCCAAGTTTCAAAAACTGGGCGTCAATCTTTTGTTCTATGCCTTGCTCTTTATTGTGGTTGGTTCTACGGCGTTTGGCTGGCTGGGCAGCCTGCAGCACAAAGGCAATGAATTCAGTTTCTGGATAGGTAATCAGGGTCTGGAATTCACCAGCATGGGGCGTGTGTGGCAGATACTTTTGTTTGTTGGTTTGCTGTTCTGGGTGACTTTGCTGGGACGCGGTTTATTGCCAGCCTTGAAAAAACCATCTGAGAGCCGCGGTCTGATTGCGATGGTGTTCCTGGCCGCCATGTGTATAGGTGGTTTCTATGCCACCTCACTGACCTGGGGACCGCACACGCATTATTCGATGATCGAGTACTGGCGCTGGTGGCTGGTGCATCTGTGGGTGGAAGGTTTCTTTGAAGTGTTTGCTACCGCTGTCATTGCCCTGTTGTTCACCCGCCTGGGCTTGATACATGCAGCAACAGCCAATAGCGCCATTATTCTGGAAACCATCGTCTTTCTGTTCGGTGGCATCCTGGGAACCTTGCATCACCTGTACTTCACAGGCACGCCGACATTTGTCATCGCCATTGGCGCCATGTTCTCTGCCCTGGAGGTCGTGCCACTGGCAATGATAGGCGTGGAAGCTTTCCGCAACTATCAGCGTTCAAAGGCTGCTCCGTGGGTGCAGGCATACAAATGGTCGATACTGTGTTTTATCGCTGTCGGGTTCTGGAATACCGTTGGCGCGGGCTTGCTCGGATTTTCCATCAATACGCCGATCGCCCTGTACTACATGCAAGGCCTGAATATGACTGCCGCACATGGTCACGCGGCCTTGTTCGGTGTCTATGGCATGCTGGGCATAGGTCTGTTGCTGTTTTGCCTGAGAGGCTTGTCTGAGCGTGCCCTCTGGTCAGATAAATTATTGCAGGCCATGTTCTGGTTGCTCAATATTGGTCTGGCGATGATGGTGTTCATGTCCCTGGTGCCTGCAGGCATCTACCAGGCTGTCGCAAGTATTACCAAAGGCATGTGGTTTGCGCGCTCACCGGAGGTCATCCATTCACATTTCATGGAAACCCTGGTCTGGATGCGAGTTCCTGGCGACATCGTGTTTTCGATCGGTGTGGTTTGTCTGGCGCTATTTGCCATACGCATGCTTGCAGGCAGAAAAGGTATTGAGGCCAGTGCGGGCAATATAGCTTATGCGAAAGGCTCAGGTAAAGTTTAACCGTTTATTTAATGGGGAGGGTAAGAAATGCCTTCTCCCTGTATTTTCTGACTGTTTTCATCTATATTAAAAAGGAGTTTTACCATGGTTCATGATTGTTCTACACCCGTATTTACCGAAGGCGTGTATGCGTTTGATGCGCGTGGTGTTGCCAAGCGTTTTCGCCACGCAGCCATTTTTGGCGCCTTGTCCGCATTAAAGCAAGGGGAAACCATGCGCTTTTGCAATGATCATAATCCCTTGCCACTATTGGCACAGATCGAGCAGCACTTCGGTGCTGGCGTGAAAGTAGCGTATGTTTCCCATGAGCCGGGTGAGATCATTATTGATTTTCATGTGACCGCTTGAGTATGTGATCATTGTGCCGGCTTGCAATATGAGGAGAAATGAAATGGCTACACCACATATACGTTCGGGAGAAATCACCAATTTGCTGACTCCTGAAGCGCAACTCATGACCTTGCCGGCACATGCCTTGTTCAAAGACGCACACCTGGAAGTCATGCAAATGAATTTGTTGAAGGGGAAAAACCTGCCTTCACATCGTGTCAATGGCCCCATCACCATACAGTGCCTGTCCGGAGAGATGCAAATTGAATTGGAGGCAGGTGCGAAAGTTATGCACGCAGGTGACTTGCTGTATCTTGCCGCCGATTTGCCGCATGCGGTTCTGGCTGTCACTGATACGTCTTTTCTGGTGACAATAGTATTGCTGAAACCTGTTGCTTGAACGATATTTCAGCTGATCATCTTTGTTACGCACTCTTACAGATTTCTGGTCATCTTATTTCCATGTGACCCCGTTATATGACCATCGCTAGCGAAGGCTCAATGAAATCTGGATACGGAAAAGGAACTTATCATGCATAACAAATTGATCTCTCTGCTCATTGCGAGCGTATTGGCTGCACCTGTTTTTGCACAGAATGCGGTCACAGATGTACAACGCAATGTCAGTCAACAGACACGTATAGAAGATGGCTTGAAATCAGGTCAGCTCAGCACCAAGGAAGCCGGCAAGCTCGAACGTGAACAAGCCGCGGTTTCGCGTGAAGAACAAAGGGCATTGAAAGATGGCAAACTCAGCCAGCGGGAAAAAAACAAGATAGACCGCATGCAGGACAAGGCCAGCGCCGATATTTATGCTGAAAAGCATGATGCACAGACGGGCAATCCCAATTCAGTATCAAGCAAACGCATGCAGGCCGACGTGCAAAGAAATGTCAACCAGCAAAAGCGTATTGAAGCCGGTATCAAGAGTGACGAACTGACCAATCATGAAGTCGCCAAGCTGGAGAAGGGCCAGGCCAGGGTAGAACATAAAGAAGCCAATGCCGCACGAAATGGCCATATCAGTGCTGCTGAAGAGCGCAATATTCAGCATGCTGAAAACAAGCAATCCAGGAAAATCCATAAAGAAAAAACGGACATGGACGTGCGTGGATAAAGTGAGTCTGTGAACCGGAGTTGTTAAACAAAGCTGGCGATGATCAGCTTTGTTTTTTTATCTTGCTTGCCTACTAAAAAGTGATGAAGTGCATCATCAGATCATGCAAGAGAATGTACTCATCTCTTGTTGTGACTGGCTGTCATGGATGGCTTTACCAACTATGACAGGCATGCCCGCTGATTGGGGTATGCCATTCTTCAGCGCCACAATTTCTGCCATGATGGACAGGGCAATTTCTGCCGGGGTCTTGCTGCCTATGTACAAGCCTGCTGGTCCGTGCAGGGTTTGCAGGGCAGATTCAGGGATGTCGAAATGGGTGTGCAGGCGTTCGCGCCTCTGCTGGCTGTTGCGGCGCGAGCCTATTGCGCCAACGTAGAAGGCATTTGATTGCAGGGCGTCGATGAGCGCCAGGTCATCAAGCTTGGGGTCATGCGTGAGGGCGATGACGGCGGTGCGGCTGTCGGGTTGCAGGCGCAGTATCAGGTCATCCGGCATTTCATCGCTGACGACTACGCCCGGCAATTGCCAGCTGGCGCGGTATTCTTCGCGCGGGTCGCAGACGATGACGGCAAAGCCCAGGCTCAGTGCAAACTGGCACAGGTAGCGCGACAGGTCACTGGCACCGATGACGATGATGCGGGCTTGCGGGCCAAGGTAGGTGATGAGCTTATGGTCATCGAGTCTGGGCAGGCCATCATAGTGGCCTGCCTGTAGTTGAGCATGGCCGGTCTGCAAATCGAGCGTGCGCTCGACGCTGCGGCGCTGTTCGCAGGCGAGCAGCAATTCATCGAGGCGGCTATGAGCTGATACTGGTTCCAGCACCAGCTCTACCGTGCCGCCGCAGGGCAGGCCAAAGCGGTGTGCCTGGTCGGCAGAGATGCCATAACGCAGTACCAGCGGCAGGCTGCCTGCGCAGACAGCCTGCACGCCTTCTTCGCGGATGCGGTGGATGAGGTCATCTTCTATGCAGCCACCCGATACCGAGCCTACGGTTTCACCGCGCCCATTGATCGCCATCAGCGAGCCGGGTGGGCGTGGTGAAGAACCCCAGGTGCGCGCCACCGTGACCAGGATGACTTGCAAGTCTTGCGCATGCCATGCTAGCGCAGTGCGCAAGACCAGGGTATCGAGATTTTCCATTGCTTAGACTTTTACTGAATTGAGCTTTGCTTGAAGTTTAATAGATAGGACTTACGCAAAATTGTCCCAACAAGGCGTAGCGACGAAGACAGTACTTTAGTACGGCTAGGAGCTACAACGCAGTTGGGGCGGTTTTGCGAAAGTCCTAATAGAGCTTAGCTGACCTTGAATGGCAATTCACGCAAGCGCTTGCCACTGAGCCTGGCGACAGCATTGGCAAATGCTGGTGCCAGCGCTGGCAAGCCAGGTTCACCCATGCCAGTCGGTGCATCTGCACTGGGCACGATATGCACTGCAACCTGCGGCATATCAGTAATGCGTGGCACGACAAAATCACCAAAATTACTTTGCTCGACCACACCATCCTTGAGCGTAATCGCGGCACCCGGCAGGCACATCGACAAGCCCATCAATGCCGCGCCCTGCACCTGTGCTTCCACGGTTTTGGGATTGACAGCCAGGTTGCAGTGCACGCCAGCCGTTACCTTGTGCAACTTGGGCTGGCCATTCTTGATGGACGCTTCGACGACATAGGCGACGATGGACGAGAAGGATTCATGCACAGCCACACCATAGGCACGGCCAGCAGGCAATTTCTTTTTGCCATAGCCAGATTTTTCTACCGCCAGCTCGAGTGCTGCCTTGTGCCGTGGATGCTTGTCGCCCATCAGTTTCAGGCGATAGGCTACCGGGTCTTGTTTGGTGGTCTGGGCAATTTCATCGAGCAGGGTTTCCATGACAAAGGCAGTATGGGTAGAACCCACGCTGCGCCACCACAGCACTGGCACATTGATCTTGGGATGATGTACGGACAGACGCATCGGCATCTCATACGGCTCTTTCATACCCTCGACTGCGGTTGCATCAACCCCATTCTTGACCATCATGCCTTCAAATGGTGTGCCGCCTACGATGGACTGGCCGACGATGACATGGTCCCAGCCCAGGATGTTGCCCTGGGCATCAAAGCCTATGTCGGCCCTGTGTACATGCATGGGGCGGTAGTAGCCACCCTTGACGTCATCCTCACGGCTCCACAGGGTGCGCACAGGCGCGTCCAGGCCCGCAGCGACTGCTGCCTTGGCGACCTGGCAGGCTTCCACCACATAATCACTGGTGGCAATCGCGCGGCGGCCAAAGCCGCCACCGGCCATCTGGGTATGCACGGCGATGTTTTCCGGCTTCAGGCCCAGTGTGGCAGAGGCGGCAAAACCGTCCAGGCCAGGCATTTGCGTGCCCATCCACAATTCTGCCTTGTCACCCTTGATGGCGACGGTGCAGTTCAAAGGCTCCATAGGCGTATGGGCCAGATAGGGGAAGACGAACTCGGCATTCAGCTTGTGCGGTGCTGTCGCGATCTTAGAGACATCGTCGTTGTACTTCAATGCGCCTTGCTGTTTGGCCAGTTCTTTATAACTCGCCAGTTGCTTCACGCTATCGACTTTTTCTACGCTGGCGAGATCCCATTCCAGCTTCAGCACATCGCGGGCCTGTTTGGCAGGCCAGTAGCCAGTGGCGATCACGGCTACGCCCTCGCCACCACGGTCTGTCGGTACGCGCACTACTGCCTTGACACCCTTGATGGCCTTGGCTGCCGCATCATCAACAGACTTGAGCTTTGCACCAAATACCGGCGGGCGGGCGACTACGGCAGTCAGCATGCCGGGCAAGTGCATATCTATGCCAAAGTCCTGGGTGCCTGTTGATTTGGCCTGGGCATCGAGGCGGCCTGTGGGTTTGCCTATCAGGCGGAAATTTTTTGGATCTTTGAGCGTGACTTTTTCTGGTACCGGCAATGCCATGGCCGCTTCGGCCAGTTCACCATAGCCGAGTTTTTTGCCACCTGGCCCAACAACAAAGCCTTTTTCTGTGCGCAGGGCAGAGGCATCTGCACCCCATTGCGTGGCCGCTGCCTGTACCAGCATGGCACGGGTACGTGCGCCCAGCTCACGGTACTGGGTATAAGAATGGGCAATGGTGTTCGAGCCACCTGTCAAGTGCATGCCGAATGCCGGATCAACATAGGCCGGGTGGTTGCTGCCATTGGCGAATTTGACTTTTGACCAGTCAGCATCAAGTTCTTCTGCCAGTATCAGGGGCAGGGCGGTTTGCACACCCTGGCCAAATTCCAGGCGGTTAATCGTGACGGTGACCGTGCCATCCTTGGCAATCTGCACGAATGCGCCCGGCTGCTCGGTGGCTTTCAGACCAGAGGGCGCTTTGGCAGCATCCTGGGCTGTTGCCAGCAAGGGGTAGCAACCCAGGGCAAAGCCGCTGGCGGTGGCCATCTTCAAGAAGCTGCGGCGGCTCAGGCCGCCTGCGCTTGTTTCAGTGGTTGCAGAGGTTTCGGGGCTGTTCGATTGCAACAGGGATTGCAGATGGCGTGGCAGTTCATTCAAACGGGCTTCAAAATGCATGGTGGTTCTCCTGATCAGGCCAAGGTGGATGCAGCGTCATGGATGGCTGCACGTATGCGCACATAGGTGCCACAGCGGCAGATATTGCCTGACATGGCAGCATCGATATCGGCATCGCTGGGCTTTTTATTGGTTTTCAGCAAGGCGGTGGCACTCATGATCTGCCCACTTTGACAGTAACCACATTGGGCAACATCATGCTTGATCCAGGCGGCCTGCACTGCCTTGCCCACTTTGTCCTGGCCCACAGCTTCGATGGTGGTGATTTTTTGGCCCTCGACCGAAGAGATGGGGGTGATGCACGAGCGTATCGCCTGGCCGTTCAGATGCACGGTGCAGGCACCGCACAATGCCGCACCACAGCCAAACTTGGTGCCAGTCAGGCCCAGGGTGTCGCGCAGCGCCCACAGTACGGGCGTGTCGGGCGCGACATCGACGCTGGTATTCTTGCCATTGATAGTTGAGTTGATCATGAAAACCTCCAGGTAGGGGGGATTGTGCTTGACATCATTTTAATGAATGCGACTAGGTAGCAGTACTGCGTGCTGCCGCCATGTTTTATTTGTTATGCATTGTCTGCTCTTATGGCAATAAAGTGTTTGCCTGATTCAACGCATTTCTTGCCTGTTTCGACGAATGCCCGGCAGAATATGAAAAGCCAGCCATGAAGATGGTAGGCTATGAGAATTAAAAATGCACGCCTCAAAACAAGGCCACAGCACAGTAGCAAGGTACAAACCCATGCAGAATCAATATTTATCGTCACCCGACTCTCTCCCAAGCCCAACACCAGTCCTGGCCGGACTGGTTGGCAACATCATTCAGGCCGATGGCGATTGCACCACACAGGTGCCGGGCCTGGTCATGGTCAGGCGCAGCAGGGTCACCGACCCCATGCCCTGCTTTTATGGCCTGGGCCTGGGCGTTACCGTACAGGGCAGCAAACGGGTGAACCTGGGGGATGAGGTATTTGACTATGTGCCTGGGCAATCCCTGGTCACCTCGGTTGATTTGCCCGTGGTGTCGTATGTGACCGCTGCCAGTAAGGTGCAACCTTTTTTGGGCATGTACCTGGTACTCGATGCCCTGGCCATCACCCAGTGCGCCGCCAACATGAGCTTCACCACGCCACTGAAAGCCGCCAGCTCACTGGCCATGTCCGTCGTGACCATGGAGGATGGCCTGCTGGATGCCATCACCCGCCTCGTGCGCCTGCTCGATGAGCCGCAAATGATACCCATGCTGGCACCGCTGATACGGCAAGAGATCACCGTCCGCCTGCTCAATGGCGAGCACGGCCCGGTCTTGCGCCATCTGGTTACCGCTGGCTCACCAGGCCAGCAAATCGCCCGCGTCATCGCCTGGCTCAAACAAAATTACACCGAGGATGTTGCCATAGACGAGCTCGCCAGCAAAGCCCACATGAGCGCCTCCACCTTCAGGCTGCACTTTCGCACCGTGGCGGGCATGAGCCCCTTGCAATATTTAAAACACCTGCGCCTGCAAAACGCCCGCCAGATCATGCTGGTCGAAGACATCGACGCCAGCAGCGCCGCCATCCGGGTAGGCTATGAAAGCGCATCCCAGTTCAGCCGTGAATACACGCGCTTGTTTGGTGAGCCACCATTGCGCGATATCAGGCGTATGCGGCAGGCGATGTGAATTGCCTTTTGATTTGCCTGGCAGAAAGCAGTTTGTGGCAAATGGAGCGGTAATTGCACATGGCTGCTTTTGAAGTGAAACAAGCATGGTGGTCAGGATCGCCAGATAAAACCATTGGCTTTTTGGTGTCAACGCAAGTTCGCCGACTTGCCCCGTTGCATAGGAATGCAGCGTGAAATTACTGTTTGCCGGATTGAACGAGATGGTCCCGAAAGCATTGAATGATACTTTGCCGTCAGCTTCGTAGCCGCGGCCCTCGATAAGCTTGACTGATCCACCCAAAAAAGGACCGACACGTTCAGTTTGTGTGATGACATGTTTTTCATCAGATAGCAATATGCTTGACGCCGGGCCGCGCCAGATGCGATCCATGAATGCAAGCGTTTGCATGGCTTTGGTTTGTGCTGCGATGCTTGCAGCAGTATCCTGCAGCCCTTGTGCTTAAGCAGGGGTTTGCGTGGCGAATATCAGCGCGGCAATAAAGATGCTGCTGGTTGTGTATTTCATGAAATATCTCCTTCTGACAATATGTGATGGCATATTTCTGGTTTTGGTGAGCGGACCTGAATGGTTGTGGTTTCGATTTTATAAGAAAAAGACGCGTGAATTGCCGGATATATCTCTGCTGTCATTAAATGTTCAGGTTGTCTAGCATTTTTCAAGCGTATACAGGGATTATTTCCCAATAAAAAAGCCGTCACAAAGTGACGGCTTCGAAAGACCAGAACGGGGAAGCAAGGCAGGAAATTTATCCTCCTCTGCGCATCATTTCAAAAAACTCTGCGTTGTTCTTGGTGGCTTTCATTTTGTCGAGGATGAATTCCATCGCTTCGATCTCATCCATGCTATACAGCAATTTGCGCAAGATCCAGATTTTTTGCAACTGGTCGGGCTTGATCAACAACTCTTCACGGCGGGTACCGGATTTGTTGAGGTTGATGGCTGGATAGACACGTTTTTCAGCCAGGCGGCGTTCGAGGTGAACCTCCATATTGCCTGTGCCTTTGAATTCTTCATAGATCACATCATCCATGCGGCTGCCGGTTTCAATCAGGGCTGTCGCGATAATGGTCAGTGAGCCGCCTTCTTCCACATTACGGGCTGCGCCGAAGAAGCGTTTTGGACGTTGCAGGGCGTTGGCATCAACACCACCGGTCAATACTTTACCGGAGGCAGGGATAACGGTATTGTAGGCGCGGGCCAGACGAGTAATGGAATCGAGCAGGATGACCACGTCTTTTTTCATTTCGACCAGGCGCTTGGCTTTTTCCAGCACCATTTCAGCCACTTGCACGTGACGGGTTGCCGGTTCATCGAAAGTCGATGCCACTACTTCGCCGCGTACCGAACGCTGCATCTCTGTCACTTCTTCCGGACGTTCATCGATCAGCAAAACGATGAGAGTAACGTCAGGGTGGTTGGTGGTGATCGCGTGGGCCACATGTTGCAGCATGACGGATTTACCGGATTTTGGGGATGCCACCAGCAAGCCACGTTGTCCACGGCCGATAGGGGCGATCATGTCGATGATGCGACCGGTGGTATTTTCTTCGCCGCGCATCTCGCGTTCCAGAGTCAAGAGCTTGTTCGGGTGCAGCGGCGTCAGGTTTTCAAACAGGATGCGGTGCTTGGAGGCTTCAGGCGATTCGCCGTTGACCTTGTCCACCTTCACCAATGCAAAATAGCGTTCACCGTCTTTTGGTGTGCGCACTTCACCTTCGATGGAATCACCAGTATGCAGATTGAAACGGCGGATCTGCGAAGGGGAAATATAAATATCGTCGGTCGATGCCATATAGCTGGCGTCTGGTGAGCGCAGGAAGCCAAAACCGTCGGGCAGGACTTCGAGGGCGCCGTCGCCAAAGATTTGTTCGCCGGCTTTTGCACGTTTTTTGAGGATCGCGAACATCAATTCCTGCTTGCGCATACGCGCTGCGTTATCGATATCGAGTCCAATGGCCATTTCCAGCAATGCGGATACGTGTAAGGCCTTTAATTCAGATAGATGCATGGTGAATGTCCCGGGATGGGATTATGGGGTGGGGGAGTGAAAGGGGGAACTACGGATTAAACAGGATAGAAAAGAATTCTGTCTCAGATTATAAAATAAGCCTAATGGTGTTCAGTCTAAAATGCGCTTGCATCAATTCATGGATAGTGATTTGTGCAGCTTGCTTGTTGTTATTATCACCGCCTGCATTTTAGCGCCTGCGGTGATGTTGTGCTTCAGACCGTAATAATACCTTAAATATTGCTGTCAATGAAAGCAGTTAATTGGCCTTTTGCCAACGCCCCCACTTTTTGTGCTGCTGCAGCACCATCCTTGAACAAAATCAGGGTCGGGATACCACGGATGCCGAACTTGGCAGGCACGGCCTGGTTGGCATCAACGTCGAGCTTGGCGACAACGATCTTGCCATTGTATTCTTTGGCAACATCTTCGAGTATGGGAGCGATCATCTTGCAAGGACCGCACCATTCAGCCCAGAAATCGACCAATACAGGTACTTCGGATTTTAATACGTCTGCTTCAAATGAAGCATCGCTTACATATTTGATGTTTTCGCTCATGGAATCCTCAACGAGAGGGAAAAATTTAAGGGGTAACAGCGCCACTGAATGTCGGTGATTTCCGGACTGCGCCGCATTCTGGTTTGAATCTGGGGGTGAACGTCACAAATTCAATAGTGATGAATTGGACGGCACCGTTGTCAAAGAAGAGTCAGGCGTGGTTAGCTATGGGTCAAATAATAACCTATTTTTTAAAAAAGTGTGCTGCCCGCGGCCAAAATGCAGTGGTCGTCGCATAGTATACTTGCTCTACAGGCAAATTCACAGATTCCTCCTATGTTGCATCCACCTCAGTTAATTCCCGCTTCTCCTGCGTTTTGGCGTCATGCCGCGCAAGTATTTTTGCGCACTGCGGAAGAA
The DNA here is from genome assembly GCF_022568815.1 of Undibacterium paludis. Classification (GTDB taxonomy): domain Bacteria; phylum Pseudomonadota; class Gammaproteobacteria; order Burkholderiales; family Burkholderiaceae_D; genus Undibacterium. Next base: position 81,593 of record NZ_JAKZHX010000006.1, read on the forward strand.
CAGGCCTGGGGGCGGGAACTGGGACGTGACTTCTCCGGCGTGCGGGTAATCGTGCCGACTTACCAGCATGCTCACTTGCTGTTAAGGGCGCTGGGCACGGTATTACAAGGCAATTTCATCCCGCCACGCACACAAACCGTGTTTGCCTTGCTTGAAATGCTGAGTCCTGATGCTGCACTGCAAAAAAAATCTCAGAGCAGTGACAGCAGTGAAAGGCTGATGAATTTATATGGTGAATTACGGCAGCACGCCTGGCTAAAAAAATTATTCGGCGCACGTCGTAATACAGACTTATTGCCATTGGCGCAGACCTTATTGACCCTGTCCGATGAGTTAACTGCAGCCTTGTTGCCAACGGTGGGTAAAGACAGAAGCAAGCTGGAAAAAGACTGGCAGGCTGCCCTGGCGCAGTTGCCGGCGCCTGCACAGGCCCTGCTGTCAGAAGAATCGCAACTGGTCTGGACCGTCTGGCAAAGCCAGCTGGACGGCAATGACCCGCAGGTAAGGCGCTACGCGCAGTTACTGCAGGTCGCTGCGCAAGCCAGTGAACCCTTGCTATGGATAGCACCAACCATGCCCAATGTAATGGAGCAGGTTTTCTTAAAAGCCTGGGCAAAAAAACAGACAGTAATGCAAATCAGCCTGGACTGGCGCGCCCAGGCTTTGCCGCAGCCGTATTACCATGCCTGGCCGGGTTTGCAGGACAGCGGGGCACAATATCAGCAAGCACTGACTGAATCGGTCGATACCTCACATATACGTTTGTGTCGGGCCAGTTCGCTGGAAGAAGAGGCTGTGCAAGGGGCGCAAACCATTATCAACTGGTTGCAGGCAGGTAAGCAAAGCGTGGCTGTGGTAGCGCAAGACCGTGTGGTGTCACGTCGCATTCGCGCTTTGCTGGAACGTGCGCAAATCATGGTTGCCGATGAAACCGGCTGGAAATTGTCGACTACCCGCGCTGCTGCCGCCGTCGCCGCCTGGCTTGAGGTGGTGACGACTCGGGCCGATACCATGGCCCTGCTCGATTTTTTAAAATCACCTTACCTGGTCTGGAAAGACAATGAAGATACTGCCCAGGACTCTGTTACTGCCAAAGCTGACCTGGTGATGCATATAGAACTGATTTTGCGACGCGCCAATGTGCTGGGTGGCTGGGAATCCGTGCTGGCAGCGCTGGATGCCGGCAAGGATGCTGAGCGGGCCAGCCGCTGGTTGCGCGGCATGGCAAGACTGGCAGCCAGCTTCAGCGGGCGGCGCAGCCTGTCGGAGTGGAGTGCGCAAACCCTGCAACTTTTTTTTGACCTGTCCATGTTCAATGCCTTCCAGGCTGACCAGGCCGGGGCGCAGATCATACAGTTGCTGCAGAAGTTGCAAATTGCCTGTGCAGACTTGCAAACTGGCTTCAGCTTTGCCGAGTGGCGGGCACTCATCAATCTGCAACTCGAAAGTACAGCCTTCACCTTTGCTCATACAGATAAACGGGTCGTCATGTTACCGCTCAATGGTGCTCGCCTGCGGCCTTTTGATGCAGTCTTGCTGGTTGGCGCCGATGCTTCTCACTTGCCTTCGCAAGCCAGTGAAGTCCTGTTTTTTGCCAATGCAGTCAGGCGCGAATGCGGGCTGGAAACCCGTGAATTACGCCAGCAGCAGCAATTGCGTGACCTGGCGGAATTATTATTATCGAATAGCGAGATTGTACTGTCCTGGCAGGGCAGCCTGAACGGGGAGCATAATCCCGTCAGCCCCTGGCTTGAACAATTGGGCCTGACATTGGAAAGAACGCAGCAAAACGGGCTTGATAGCCGGCCACTGGAATTGCCGGTACAGACCATGCGGCCATGTGCACAAGACATGCCTGCACCATCTGCCGCCGTACTTTTGCCAGAGACGCTGTCAGCCAGCGGCTATACCAGCCTGGTGGTTTGCCCTTACCAGTTCTTTGCCGGCCGCATGCTGGGACTGAGCGGACTTGATGAATTGTCTGATATGCCGGAAAAACGCGACTATGGCGACTGGTTGCACGCGATCTTGAAGTGTTACCACGAAGAATTGAAGACTGCACAATTGCACGAGCTCGATGTCGACAAAGAATCCCTGTTGCGTAAAATTTCAGCTGATTTTTTTGTCGATGTTTTACAAAAAAGCCCGGCCACACTGGCTTACAGCGTACGATGGGAAAAAGTGATCCCTGCCTACATAGCCTGGCAACAGTCACATGAAGAAGCTGGCTGGCAATTTGACATGGGCGAAATCAAGAATGAAAAACTGCTGACATGGCCTGGCGGCCAACTGACCCTGAAGGGGCGTATAGACCGCATAGACAAGCATGTCAGCGGCGAGATGGCCGTGCTGGATTACAAGACCAAAAACCTGATGGATTTACGCACACGTTTGAAACAGGGGGAAGACCATCAACTACCGTTCTATGGCCTGCTGACTGATTTGCCGGTCAGCAGCGGCAGTTATGTCGCGCTGGAACTGTCACAAGGTAAGGCTGGGCAGGCGGATGCCGATGATTTTGAGCGCTGGGTATCTGAACTGGCCCTGTCTATCAAAACCAGTATGTCAGCACTGCAGCAAGGTGCACCCATGCCTGCGCACGGCGTTGAAAACACTTGTCAGTATTGTGAAATGCGTGGCCTGTGCCGTAAGGGGGCGTGGCTATGATGGATATGCATACGCAAATGGCGCAGGCCTATGAAGTCAACGGCGAAGCGGTCAGCCACGCCCATTTCACCAGTGTCGCCTGTAGCCCGCACCTTAGCGTGGTAGTGGAAGCCTGCGCCGGTAGCGGCAAGACCTGGCTGCTGGTATCGCGCATGCTGCGCCTGCTGCTGGCCGGGGCCGAGCCGGCAGAGCTGCTGGCGATTACCTTTACCCGCAAGGCCGCGCAAGAAATGCGCGAACGCCTGATGGACTTATTGCACGAGCTTGCCCTGGCTGATCTTGCGCATGTGCGTACCTTGCTGACAGAACGCGGTGTGCAGGCGGCAGAGTTGCCGCAAATGATACCGCTGGCGCGCAGTCTGTATGAAAAAGTCTTGTCCAGCCCGCAGTCATTGTCGCTCGATACCTTTCATAGCTGGTTCGGGCGCTTATTGCAACTGGCTCCGCTGTCATCAGGTGTGCCGCATGGTTTTACCCTGGTCGAAGCGAGTGGCGACATCCAGCGTGAAGCTTATGGCCAACTGATGCAGATGCTGGCGCAAGATGAACATGCAGCCATTCGTGAAGCGTTACTTTTTCTCTACCAGGAGCTGGGTGACTTTAATACCCGGGAAATGCTGGATGCTTTTCTCGACAAGCGCGCAGAATGGTGGGCCAGCAGCCAGGATGATTCCACGGGCGGGCCGCTCGACTGGCTGCGTGACCTGATCGGGCCGGACCTGCATCGCGATGCACGCCTCAGTCTGTGGGAGGATGCCCCGCTCTACCAGCGCATCGCCCACATGGCCCTGGTGCTGGGGCAGGGTTCCAAGTCGAACCAGGCAAATGCCAGCAAGATTGAGCAGGGCCTGACAGACGGCCCCAGCCTGGACGCATTTGCCATGATCTGTGATGGTTTCATTAATGGGCAAGGCAATACCCGTTCGCACAATATCAAGGTCAAGGCCCTGATCGCGTCCATAGAAAAGCATCTGGGCGTGGATCAGCTCAGCGCCTTTGAGGACGAGTGCGAAGCCATCGTACAGGTATTGCGCATGCTGGAAAAGCGTAGCGCCGAGAAAATGGTCATGCAAGTCAATGAAGCCCTGTTCACTGTCGGCAGTGCCTACCTGGAATGCTATCAAAACCTGAAATCTGACCAGCGGGTGTTTGATTTTGCCGACCTGGAATGGCAAGCCTACCGTCTGCTCAGCAATGAAGACTATGCAGCCTATCTGCACAGTCGCCTGGATGCACGTTACCGGCATATTTTGCTTGATGAATTCCAGGATACCAATCCCCTGCAATGGGGTATAGTGCAAGCCTGGCTGGAAGCTTATGGCAATGATGCTGCCAAACCCAGTGTGTTTGTGGTCGGTGACCCCAAGCAATCGATTTATCGCTTCCGTCGCGCCGAACCAAGGGTGTTCAGCGCGGCACAGGCCATGCTGGCGCAACAGGGCGCGATGGTCTTGCGCACCAACCAGACGCGGCGTAATGCACCTGCCATCGTTGAGGTATTGAATGCCTGCATGGCATCCGGTAATCCTTTGTTCCATGCCCAGACAACCGCCTCTGATGCCGCAGGTGCAGTCTGGCGCCTGCCCTTGATAGGCGAAACTGTGAAGGCGGAACCAGTAACAGATGCGGATGCTGATGATGAAATGGTAAAAACACCGTCACGCTTCCCCTTGCGCAACCCTCTGACCTCACCATTGGAAGAAGCTGAAAACCTGCAACGCTATGAAGAAGGCAGGCAAGTCGCAAGAACACTGCTGCAGCTCAGGGCAGAGCAGGGGACAGATCAATTCCGCTGGGATGAGGTGATGTTGCTGGTCAAGCGCCGTACACACTTGTCGGCGTATGAAAAAGCACTGCGCGAGGCGGGGATTCCTTTTGTTTCCAGTCGCCGTGGCGGCCTGCTGGATGCGCTGGAAGTGCTGGATCTGATTGCCTTGTTAAATTTTCTGATGACACCCGGTGACAATCGTGCCCTGGCCCATGTACTCAAGTCTCCCGTCATGGCAGCCAGTGATGATGACCTGATTACCCTGGCACTGCAGGAGGGAGGCACCTGGTGGAAGCGTTTGCAGGCCATGAGGGATGCGGATTTAACCGTTGCAACACCTGCTTTGCGACGGGCTGCGAACCTGCTCGGGCAATGGATGGAAGCGTCTTATTACCTGCCTGTTCATGACTTGCTGGACCGCATATTGCACCAGGGGGAGGTATTGCAGCGCTACGCCCAGGCTTCATCGGTTGCCCAGCGTAGCCAGGTCATGGGGAATATCCACAGTTTCACAGAGCTGGCACTGAACCTTGATGCCGGCCGCTATCCGAGCTTGCCCAAGTTTATTGCAGCCCTCAGTGCCTTGCGTCGTGGCGGCGACAGCGATGCCCCCGATGAGTCGGCAGTCGACAGCGCTGCCGATGCGGTGCGCATACTGACCATACACAGCGCCAAGGGTCTGGAAGCGAAGATCGTTGTCATGCTCGATGCCAACCACAGTGAATCGATGAAAGACCGCATAGGCGTGCTATGCCAATGGCCCTTGCAGGCAGGTGATGAACGGCATTTTTCTGTATACGGGAAAAAGGACCAGCGCGGGGCAGCACGTGACCGGTTCTTCAAGATGGAAGATGATCAGGCCAGGCAAGAAAACTGGAACTTGCTGTATGTTGCTATCACGCGCGCCAAACAGGTATTGATAATCAGCGGTGTGCGTAGTGGGAAAAAGATGCTGGCACCCAGCTGGTATGGCTGTCTCGGCAGTGTGGAAGAAAAGCAGTTCACCACAACAATAGAGAATCTGGGGGCTGCACAGGATGAAGAATTCAGCCTGGCCGTATTTGCCCCGCCAGCCATGCCTGCCACAGAAAGCAAGACAGAAGTATCGACAGATGAACAGATAGAGGGGATCGCATTGCACACGCTGATGGAGCGTTTGAGCAATAATGCTCCTGGTTGGCCGATTGTTCTGCCAGATGCAGAGACCATTGCAGCCTGGTTGCCCTGCGCCAGCGGCGTAGCGACGGTCATACGGCAGCAGGCCGAAAATATATTAAGCAACCCGGCATTGCAGAAATTTTATGATCCTTCCGCCTATGCTTATGCACGCAATGAAATGGACGTCTTGCTTGAACAAAAGCTATTGCGTCTGGACAGGGTTGTGGTTTTTTCGCATGAAGTCTGGGTACTGGACTACAAACGCCGGCTTTTGCCGGGGGAAGAAGCCGCCTATCGCGAGCAACTACAGACTTATGTATATGTCTTAAAGTCGGTATTTTCTGGTAAAACTGTCCATGCTGCACTTATTTTGAGTGATGGCAGGCTGGTAAGGCTGCTCTGAGCGAAAATTTGCTCGTATAATAAAAGGCTCTTGGCTTTACCTCATTTTACAGAGACATGATGATTTCCGAATTCGAATTGCTTGCAGAAAAAGTGACGCGGCTCTCAGAGCTGGCGCATGCCCTACGCAGCGAAAACGCGAGATTGCGTAATGAAGTGACGTCAGTGACGACACAAAACGCAGACTTGCAGCACCGTATGCAACAGGCGCATGATCGCGTCTCGGCCTTGCTGGCGCAATTACCTGCCGAAGTATTGAATGACAAGGAAGCAGCATGAGTGAAGTAAAAATCATACAGGTCGATGTCAACATCATGGGGCAAAGTTACAAGCTCAGTTGCCGGGAAGGTGAAGACCGCGCACTGCGCGAGGCTGCGGCCTATCTTGACGGCAAGATGTCTGCCATACGCGATGCCGCCAAAGTCAAGGGGACAGACCGGATAGCCGTAATGGCTGCGCTGAGCATGACGACCGAATTACTGGCAACCAAGTCGCCGGAGGGTCCTTTGTCAGGATTGTCCCTCGCAGAAGTCAAGCAAAAAATCAGCGAGATGCATGAAACCATGGATCAGGCGCTGACGCCGCAAGAAAAACTATTTTGATCGGCCTTTTTATTATTTAATTTAATCAAAATAGCTAGCGAACTGACCCTGTTTAGAGGTACACTTTAGTTCCCTACCGTGTTCGCCAGTGCCATATATTCCTTGAACCATTTATGTGCATAGGCTGTGGAACATTGTTCGATAGGTGTGAGCGTCGCTAGTCCGATGAACCCGAAATTGAACTGACCGTGGCCAACTTGAACCGCCCAGGTTCAGGATGCCGGCATAGCGGCATCGGTGGGGACTTTATACTGGAACGGCTGTCACATGTGACAGCCGTTTTTTCTTGATTGCTATGTCGTTGTTCGAAAAGCGACAAGTGCTTTTTTAATGCTGTCCCCGATTTTTGTGCTGTTCTGCTATTCCGAAAGTACCTAAACAGGCGTTTTAATTCCCCACTGTTTTTAGCCTGAGCTTGCACGAGAGGCCTTGTGTTTAAGCTGCGTTTGCGATCCTGTTGTTCACCACGGGTGGTGCAGCGAATTGCACTTTGCGGGCAATTTTGAATATGCTGACCAGGTCTGACAAATTGTGTGCCTGATCCTGCAGGCTCTTTGCGGCTGCCGCGGCTTGCTCAACCAGGGCTGCATTCTGCTGGGTGACGCTATCCATCTGTATGATTGCCTGGTTGATCTGGTCAATACCGGTAGACTGCTCAGTGCTGGCATTATTGATGTCACTCATGATGGTGGTAACTTGCCTGACACGCTCGACTATTTCATTCATGGTCGCACCAGCCTGATCAACAAGGCGGGAACCTTCGTCAACCTTTTCTACAGAATCAGCGATCAGGGTCTTGATTTCCTTGGCGGCACTGGCAGAGCGTTGCGCCAGATTGCGCACTTCTGATGCGACCACGGCAAAACCACGGCCCTGCTCACCAGCGCGAGCGGCTTCCACTGCGGCATTCAGGGCCAGAATATTGGTCTGGAAGGCAATGCCATCAATGACTGCAATAATATCGACAATTTTTTTGGAAGAAGCACTGATTGACCCCATGGTGTCAACCACTTCAGCCACGACACTACCACCTTTGATAGCAACTTCAGAGGCTGCATTGGCCAGTTGATTAGCCTGGCGGGCATTATCCGAGTTTCTGCTTCATGGTGCTGGTGAGTTCTTCCATGGAGGAGGCGGTTTCTTCCAGTGAACCAGCTTGCATTTCCGTGCGGGAGGAAAGATCCATATTGCCGTTCGCAATTTCCCTGGAGGCGACGTTAATGGTATCGGTGCCATTGCGGACCTCGGATACTATTTTTTGCAGACCACTGTTCATGTCAAACAGGGCTTGCATCAATTGTCCGGTTTCATCACGTGAGTTGACTTCTATATATGTGGTCAGGTCACCGTCCGCAACACTCCTGGCCATGGAGACCGCGCTGTGTATGGGTCTTGTGATGCTACGGGTCAGGTACCAGGCGCAGAAACCACCAGATACCAGAAAGACGATGATGAGTGTCGTGATCAGTATCTTGCTGTTACTGGCGACGTTGTCCACTTCCTTGCTGAGCTTGTCGACTGCTTGCTGCTGATATTCAAGAAAATCCAGTTCTGATTTTTGATAGGCATCAGACATGGGTTTGAACTGGCTGAACAATCGTGTAACCTCTTCAGCCTGACCATCTTTTTTTGCTTTACTGATCAGGTCTCGGGTGGCTACATATTGTTTACGGACGTCGATGATTTTCTGCAGCAGGGCTTTTTCATCTGCACCTGACACATGTTCTTCCATATATTTTTGAATTTCATTGTTGCGCAATGTCGATATCTTTGCATCGTCAGCAAAAAAATCTGCCAGGCTTTCATCACTGCTTCTGACTATTGCCATGGTGCGCTTTAACCCGGCGAAGGTGATGCGATACCACTCTTCTGTCATGCGCTCTTTTGTAAGCGGTTCCATCATCATGGCGCGGGTATTCGTCGCCACCTCGCTCAGACGCCACAGGCCTATTGTTGATGACAGTGTTGCAAGCAGCATGACCAGGCCAAAACCTGCGGCGAGCCTGGTTCCTATCGGGAAGTTCTGGATCTTCATCTGGTCACCTTTTGGTGCTAAGCAGGGGGCAATACCCTGCTTACAATATCGCTCAATAATGCTGGCAATTCAAGATCATAATGATAAGCAGGCTGGCGATTGAGAATTTGAATGAAGATAAAGAATCATGCTGCCATGCGGCAAGAAATTTCCCTGCAGCATGGCGTTAAGGATGGATACAGGTTGATTTGCTCTGGCTTATTTCAGGAGCGGCTGCAAGAGCGCATTATTTGTTACCAAAACTGTTGATGATGCCAATTGTCTTGTCAGCTTCAATTGCTGCGGTATCGATGGAATAAGTACCTATCACACTTCCTGTGGTGCCCAGAAAACGGAAGATGGAAATATTATTTTTGTCAGCCCTGGTAATCGATGCTACGTGGTTCAGGTTCACCAGGGTTTTATTGTCGACGGCGATAAACATATGGACTATTCCTTTATTGAATGGGGCTCTCTAGACAGTAAACAATATACTCTGCCTGCCGTACTTGCTTTGCATATTTTAATAGTGTAACGGGAAACTACCCGTATACTTCTACTACATTTCAGGATTGATGCAGGGGCGCGTAAAAGCCCTCTTGCTTGACCTGTTCGAGAAAGATGACAGTCGACGCGGAATTCTCTGCAATATGACTTAAGCCCTCATAAAATTGCCAGCTATCAAAGCTGCGCAAACTGGATGTGTTGATGAAATAGAGGGCGACTCCATCGCCGGGGTAGCCCGGTCCTCCGTTGAGGGCATCATTGAAGGCATCCAGATTCCTACCAAAATATTGCGCACCCTCGGGTTTGCAGATTTCCAGATATGCTTCCCAGAATGCCAGCTCATCAAGTATACCTGCGCAATTGATGATAACAGCCCTGCCTTTAAGTTGACGGGCAGAATAGGGGTAGTCTTGTTCTTTGAGTGCAGATATTTTCCGACGGTAATTGATGGACGCCATTTTATCTGGCTGCTGCAAGTGCAGGCGCGCCAGGCGTATGCTCATACCGTGATTGGCTGATGATGGCCTGTCTGGTTCTGTTATGCCAAAAATATCCTGTTCCCAGCCACAAAGCGGACAAATTTCGAAATCACTACCCTGGCTGATTGTAAAGTGGTCGCAACAATCGCATTGCCTTGATGCACGCATCATTTTTTTGAACACCTTTCGTGTTTATGTTACGCAAGTATTTATCACCCAACCTGATGTTGAGTAATATTAGCGGTGTTCTTGTTGTACAGTGGTAAGTTATTTCGCTGCGGACAGTTTTGCTCTTTGACAAAAATACTCGACTTGTGTTTTCATTAATGCAATGAAGATGGCGCTGGCCTTGTGCAACTTTGGAAGCTGAAAATTCTGATGACTTGTTTTGCTGACTTGAGAAATGGGTGCGGATAAATAATCATGGCATTTCTAGGCCGTTATACCCGTAGTATCGTGATCCGTCTATTGTTGCTTGCGACGCTGCTGGTCGTGTCGGCAACGCTGATACGTTTTATATTCCTGATGGGCGTCATACGCAGCGATCTGATACGGACGGAATTGCTGCAACAAGAAGCACTTGCGAAACAGGTCGCCAGCAACATTGAAGAAAAGCTCCTGGAACGGAAGAAATTCCTCGGACATCTGGCAGAAACCTTGCCGGTCGAATTATTGCAAGATGAGGGAAAACTCAAGGACTGGCTGAGTTCGCGTTACGACGTATATCCGGTCATGAATGGCGGGATATTCGTGACTGATCTGGATGGGCGGGTGATAGCGGATTTTCCAGAGCAACAGGGACGGAAAAGTATGGTTTATGCCGATCGTGACTATTTTCAGGGGGCACTGGCAGGTAAATTTACCGTCGGTAAGCCGGTCATCGGACGTGCGCTCAATGAACCGGCATTGCCTATGGCGGCACCAGTCAGCGACGAACATGGTCAGGTCAAGGCTGTGCTGGTTGGCGTCAGCAAGATATACGCTACCGGATTTCTTGACGTCATACAGCATGGTCGTATTGGTGACCAAGGTGGTTATTTGCTGCTGTCCCCTGCTGAGCAGATTTATGTTGCAGCCAGCAAACCTGAACTGACTTTGACTACGATAGCCAAGACTGGTGCGGGTTCCTTGTATGAAAAGGCCATGGCCGGGCATCTGGAAAATGGTCTTGCGGTGAATGCAGAAGGAGTGGAGGAGTTGCTTGCTTTTGCAACGGTTTCCAGTACTGACTGGCTGGTTGTGGCAAGACTTCCCAGTTCTGAAGCACTTGCCCTGATTGTGAATTTAAAGAACCATATCTTGCGTTCAAGTCTGCTCGCCCTGATTGTCATTCTGCTGATGATGTATTTCAGCCTCGCAGTGTTTTTCCGGCCATTAAGGCGATCGGCTGAGCTGGCCAATAACATGAGTAATGGGGATTTACCCATGCAGGCGCTGCCCGTAGTACATGACGATGAGGTTGGCCTGCTCACCAAAGCATTTAACCGCCTGATGCAAAAATTGCTTGACAGTCAAAGTGAACTGGCCGGCATGGTAAGGCGCGACGCATTGACGGGTTTGCCGAATCGCCTGCATCTGACAGAAAAAATCCAGGAAGCCCTGGCACGAGCGAAACGGAAAGAAGGCCGGGTGGCGTTGTTGTACCTTGATCTTGATGGCTTCAAACCTGTTAACGATGGTTTCGGGCATGAGGCCGGAGACCAGGCATTGGTGGATATTGCCAACAGATTGTCTGCCATCGTCAGGCAGGTTGATACCCTGGCCAGGGTTGGTGGTGATGAGTTTGTGGTGTTGATCAGTGGGCTGAGTGATGACCTGGATATAGCGGAAGCGGCGGTCATTACCATCAGTAACAAGTATATTGCAGCCTTGCAGGAAGTGCTGACTGTAAAAGGACAGCCAGTACAGCTCGGTGTTTCCATCGGTATTGCGCTTGGTGATGGCGACAGTACAGTAGAGTCCCTGATGTATGCAGCAGATAATGCCATGTATGCTGCGAAGAAGGCTGGACGTGGACGCTATGCCCTGGCAGAAGATAATTGGCGTGAATCATGTTGAACTTGGAAATGCATGCCTGCCATATGCCTGGCCGCCAAATGTCTATTTATGCGACAATTTATGCGATGAATTCTTTTTGATCTTATTCCGCGACTCTTATGGCTTATTGGTTAATGAAATCGGAGCCTGACGAAATCAGTATTGATGACGTCCTGGCTCTGCCCAGCATTCCCTGGTTTGGTGTTCGTAATTATCAGGCCCGTAATTTCATGCGCGACAGTATGAGGCCTGGCGACGGCGTGCTGTTCTATCATTCCAGTTGTCCTGAACCTGGCATAGCCGGCCTGGCGGAGGTCGCCAGTACCGCTTACCCTGATCATACCCAGTTTGATAAGGACAGCAAGTATTTTGACCCCAAGGCCACGCAGGAGAACCCGCGCTGGATGATGGTGGATGTCAAGGCATTGCGCAAGACTCGTCTGTTGAGCCTGGCAGAATTGCGCACCTATCCCGAGCTGTCGGACATGAAGCTCTTGCAAAAAGGCAGTCGCCTGTCGATTACGCCGGTCACACCCGATGAATGGCGTTTCATCCAGAAACTGTTGGGGAAGCGGGCGTGAAGTTTTCTCCTGTTAATCCAGAAGCTGTTCCGGGAACGCCGGAAGACAGCACAAGCTTGGCTGCGGCCCGTTTTATCAAGGAAATTGGCCGTGGCAAGGACGGTGCACGCAGCATGACACGCGATGATGCCGCTATCTTGTATGGCGCCATGCTGGCAGGGCGGGTCAGTGACCTGGAGCTTGGCGGGATTTTGCTGTCCATGCGGATCAAGGGTGAGTCCGTGCAGGAAATTGCCGGATTCATGCAGGCGGCAAGGCCATTCATCCTGCCATTGCAGGCGCCAGTGCGAAGCCACTATGCGCCGGTCATCATCCCCAGTTATAACGGTGCGCGGAAAAAAGCCAACCTGACTGCTTTGCTGGCCATGTTGCTGGCACGTGAGGGGGCACCGGTACTGGTACATGGTGTACGTACCGATGTGGGCCGCGTGGCGACAGCCGAAGTGTTTGCTGCACTTGGTTTGCCACTCGCAGAGACCAGCTTGCAGGTGCAGCAGCAAATGCAGCAGAATTTGCCGGCTTTTATGGCTATTGATGTTCTGTCCCCGGCAATGGCACACTTATTGAGCCTGCGACGTATTTTAGGTGTGCGCAATTCCACCCATACCCTGGTCAAATTGCTGCAACCATTCCGCAACCCGGCGCTGCGTCTGAACTCTTATACTCACCCCGAATACCTGCGCATGTTGCGTGAATATCTGACTGATTGTGCTGATGTTGGTGAGGGGGATGTATTCCTGATGCGTGGTACCGAAGGGGAGACAGTCGCCAGTACTGGCAGGGCTCAGCAGATAGACTGGTTTCATGCCGGACAATCGACGACGCTGGTGCCTGCACAGCAAGAACCTTTGGCTGTGGTGCCGGATACACCGGATAATCTTGATGCTGCAAGTACCGCAGCCTGGATAAAGCAGGTGCTGGCAGGTGAAATACCGGTGCCGGAAAACATTGCTGTACAGGTTAGTCACTGCCTTACCGTAGCAGCTGGCATAGTACAAGACAATGCCGCCAGCGCGCACTGATCATCATTTGTTTATTGATGGAGTTGAATTTGCACAAACTTGATCACCAGGATGACGTGTACCTGAAAAAGGTGTTGACCTTCCTTGACAGGATAGGAATAGATGTCATTGAGCGACCGATTGAGCATGCCACGTTTCTGCCCGGTCTGGACCTGGGACCATCCTGTATTTATGTTGATTATGCCAGGCTTGATTACCCGGGGGATATCTTGCACGAAGCCGGTCACCTTGCTGTCACACCGTCCGCCCAGCGAGCGATAGTAGGCAGTGCGCAGCAGGATAAGGACTGGCCACCACAGGGTGAAGAAATTGCCGCCATCCTGTGGTCTTATGCAGCTGCCATTGAACTGGATTTACCCCTGAATTTTATATTCCATGAGCATGGCTATAAAGATGACTCAGCCTGGCTGATAGACAACTTTGCATCTGGCAATTACATCGGTTTGCCTATCATGGAATGGGCCGGTCTCAGTCTTGGCCCGCAACGTGCAGCAAAAGAGGGTAAGCCGGCGTTTCCAGCGATGTTGCGCTGGTTGCGTGAATAATGATGAATATTGAAATTATCAGAAAATTTCCGGGGATGAACTGAATAAAAATGCCGGATAGATATCCGGCATTTTTATGGCAATGATGGCTAAATATAAAATTATTTAGCCATACAAGGACCTGATGATCAGAAGTTGGCCTTGAACTGTACGCCGTAATTGCGTGGCTCGTTCAGGATACCTGTCAGGTTATTGAAGTCAATCGCAGCAATGACCTGTTGCTTGTTGGTGATGTTGCGACCATAAGCAGCCAGTTCATATTTGCCATCAGCCCACATGTAGCCAACGCGCAAGCCGCCTTCCAACAGAGACTTGGCTTTGTATTCCTTGGCTTCATACAAGAACATATTGTAGGTGTCCTTGTAGTTCCAGTCAGTGTTGGCATACAGCGTGCCATCACCGATCTGTGTGGAATAACGCAGCGAGAAGTTGGCAACCCATTTTGGTGCGCGCGGCAGAGGATTGCCGCCTATTAATACCGTGCCTTTGATCGGACCGGCAGGATTGGTGACGGTACAGCCATTGCCGCAAGGGGCAACGAACAGCTTGCCATCCCTGATTTCGGTATCGTTATAGCTGAGACCGAGTGTGGTTTTCCAGTTGCGGTTGAGGTTGGCCTGCAAATCCATTTCAAAGCCCTGACCTACAGCCTTGTCAGCATTGACCAGTTTGTTCTGGTTGACGCTGCCACTGCCTGCGGTCAACTGCAAGTCTTTTGCCGTGTACTGGAACACGGTTGCGCTTATGCGTGCTGTGTTGTCCAGTATGTCTTTCTTGATACCGGCTTCAAAAGACAGAGTCTTCTCTGAGTTTGCAACCGAGATGCTGTCGCCGAACAGGACACGTCCCTGGATACTCGGCGCGCGATAACCCGTGGCGATACGGGCGAACAATGAAGTTGCCTTGTCCAGGGTGTAGTTGGCGCCTATGTCCCAGCTGATGTTGGTAGCAGATGGATTGGCGCGCAGTACGGGCGTGCCAGGTGTGCCAAATGGTGTGCCTGGTGTCCAGGTACGTTGTGCATCAAAGTCTTTCTTGTCGCTGGTGTAGCGCAGGCCGCCACGCAGTTTGAACTGCTCAGTGACGGCATAGTTGACAGTACCAAAAGCTGCCCAGGACTTGGCGTTCTGATGCTGAACTGCATAGCCGTCCTGTGGATTGCCCGGCGCGAAGGAGTTGTAGTCGAAACTGTCAACTTGCAGGTCTTCACTGAAGTAGTACAGACCGGCGATCCATTGCAATGGGTCTTTGGTGTTGGATTCAACACGGAACTCTTGCGTGATCTGTTTCAGGCTAGGCAAGCCGTCTGCGGTTTCTGCAGGGAAGGGGATAAAGCCAGGGCCCATGGTCGGCATAAAGGATGCACCGTAACCACCGTCAACGTCAGCACGGCTATAGAATTTTGCCTTGTCATACGCAGTGATGGAATGCAGGCTCATGCCTGGCAAATCCCAGCGCAGGCGCAGGCTGCCGCCTGAGGATTTCAGTGTCTGGCTGTTGAGGCCATCAGTCGGGTAGCTGCCGTAGTCAAAGCCTGGTACCAGTTCATTCGTACCCTTCTGGATGATATTGGCGCGGAACAATGTGGCATTGCCGGACATGTCACGGCCATGCAGGTTGATCAAGGCGCTGAAGTCACCATTTTTATACGAGAATTGCAGACGGGCTGCATTGTCGCGGTAGCCTTCCAGATTCTTTTCACCGGTTGGACGGGGATTAGTCACGCGATCATCACGGGTCTGGGATTGACCGGACAAACGCATTGCCCAGTCCGGGCTCAACGGCACGTTGACTGCGCCTTCCAGATTGATCGCTCTGTAGTTGCCAAAACCGACGTTGGCATAACCTTCAAAGCGACGGGTAGGCTTGGCGGAGTCAAACTTCAGTACGCCGGCAGGAGAGTTGCGACCGAACAGCGTGCCTTGCGGGCCACGCAGGATTTCAACCTGGTCCACGTCAAATACCGGGAAACCTTTCAGCATCGGGCTTTCTTGTACCACGTCGTCATAGACGAGGCCAACAGGCTGGGAAGCATTCAGATCGAAATCGGTATTGCCCAGGCCACGGATATAGAAGCGCGGGAAAGAACGGCCGAAATCAGATTCTACGTTCAGGCTGGGCACACGGGCTGCAAGGAAACGGATATCCTGGCCGCTGGCGTTGTAGGTGTCCAATGCCTCGCCTTTGATGGCAGAAATCGACATTGGCACTTCCTTGATGTTTTCAGCGCGGCGGTTGGCCGTAACGATGACGGTTTCGAGTTGTGTGCCGTCATTCTTTGCGGCTTCCGGCTTGGCAGCCTGAGCCCAGGCCGTTTGCATGGGAAAAGCTGCCGCGACCGACAAAGCGATCACGCTCAGACTGATTCCCTTATGCAATTGCCGAGAAATAGTTTTGCGCATAATAAGTTTCCAATTTGATGTTAATGGACAGTGTTTCGGAATGGTGCAATAGCGCCATCCCTGAAATGGGGCGTAGCCAGGATATAGGGGTAACTAAGGTGCTGACTACCAGCGCCGCCGCAAACGTTTGCGTAATCGTTTGCGTGGTTGCAGAATGGTTATCTCTCTTGGCAGGAAACAAGTCAAGAACAACTTATTTGCATTTTTAAAGATTGATGAGAATTGACTAAAACTGTTGTGTATTTCAAACAGGAATATCGATATGCAGCATTTGAACAGATGCCATTTTTGAAATTCTCTCTTGGAAGAAATGTTGCAGCTTCCTGAACTGGTCTTGCAGTTTGTGCACAGATATCGGGCACTGTTTCAGTGCTGTCTCTGATGCTGGTACTTCAGGTTTGCTTGTGTGGTAATGTTAATAATAAAATACTTGTTGATTTTTTACCTATGAGATGCATGGAGAATTGTCGTTACGCTCAAGCCGGTTTCATTTCATTACTGCCATCATCAATTTGCAATTTGCTGCTACAAATCATTACAAAACACGGTCATCAGCCTGGCTGTTGTGGCCGTTATTATCCATACTTTGCAAACAGCCAAATGCTTTGCAAAACCGCATGGTGCGGAAAGTGAAATGGAGTCGAAAATGAAAAAAATCCCGCTTTGTCTGACGACAGTTGCTGCAGTCGCCATGATGACTGGTTGTGTCGTGGCGCCGCGTCCTTATTATCATCCGCAGCCAGTAGCTGTAGCACAGCCTCAGCCTGTTTATGTACAGCCAGCCTATGCCCCCGCGACAGTTGTCGTGGAAACGGCACCGCCCGCGCCCTATGCCGAGGTGATAGGTGTCGCTCCCAGTCCCGGATATATCTGGATAGGCGGTGCCTGGTTCTGGGAGGGGGGGCGTCATGTCTGGCACCGTGGATACTGGTCGGCACCGCGCCCTGGTCATGTCTGGGTGGCGCACCACTGGGAACAGGTGGGTCATTCCTGGCACTTCAGGGAGGGCTACTGGGCGCCGCATCACCATTAATACGCAATGTGACCATGGCGCGCGCAGTTGCGCCATGGCCGATGGTCATGCTTTAATCTTCTGACGAAATTAATTGACTGCCCTCATGCCATCATCTCGTATTCCCTCTATTCACAAACGTCGTCTTGCATTGTCATTGATCCCGGTCTGGTTTTTTCTCCCTGTACTCCAGGTTGGTGCTGCCAATGTCTATCAGGAAATCCAGATTGATGGCTGGACCCTGATGTTTGATAGGGGGTTGCAGACAGCAGATGCAATATCAAAAGCTGCCTTCATGCGCGTACTGACGGATCAGTTGAACAAACTGAAGAAACTGCCTGTTCATGCGCAGATTGATTTGCACAGCGTCAGTATCTATGTTTCCAGCGCTACCTATCGCGCCTTTGGTGCGCAACATCATCCGTCTGCGCAATGGCTGCGAGAGCATGGCTACCCGGTCGAGTTTGCCGGCAATATAGAAATCTGCAACTGGAAAGAATTCACTACCTTGGTCCGCAGCCAGCCATATGCATTGCTGCATGAAATGGCACACGCTTATCACTTCATGCATCCGGATCTGGATGCTCTTGTCATGCGTGCCTACGATAATGCCAAGTTGGCCGGGCTGTACCGTCAGGTCACGCGTGACCACAAACCTGGACTGCAGGAAGCCTACGCCATCAGCAATCACCACGAATATTTTGCGGAACTCAGCGAGGCCTACTTTGGGGAAAATGATTTTTACCCCTATCAAAATGCTGAACTCAAAGAATACGACGTGCGTGGTTACGCGATGTTGGAAAGTGTCTGGAAGCTGTGAACGGTCCATCTTTTTTAGGCAGTCAAAACTGCATCAAAAAAACTATCCGTGACCATTAATTGTAACGCCTTGTAACCGGTTGCCCAGGTTGTGGAAAGTCTCTTGCTGATTGCATTCAGGTTTGGGGCATCAAGTCTGGCTTTTGTTCAGAAACAGTCGTCTGGACGATGTTTTTCTTGAGCCACATCTCCATTCATATCGTTGCCGGGTTTTCTTGCTCACATGAAGTTTCATCATGAGCTGCCCGTGCCCTTCACATCCTGCTCATTCTACTGCTTGTACAAATAGGTGCTTTAAGCGAGATGTCAATGATCGGTCTCCCTGACCAGGGCATCCTCTTTGAATTATTGCAGACATTACATTTAATTACATATTTACCGATTTTGGGCTGGGTGACTTTACGTCAAATTTTGTTACATGTAGTACTTTCTGGAAAGCTTTCACATTCCTCTTTGTGGAAAGCTTTCATATAACCCAAAAGGTGAAAAGAAATGGATCGCTACCGAAAGCCTGACCTGCTAAAAACAACTCTGGTAAGTCATGTTTGCATACTCCTCTGTTCAATGATTTTGTCTGCCTGTGGCGGTGGATCGAACGGCAACACGACTGCAGGAAGTGCCGCAAAACCGGCTCCGCCCATAGCCATGCAGGGCGCAGCTCCTCCCCCGGCAAAAAGCTCCAAGCGTGGTATTGCTTATGGTTTTCAATCTGCGGCAGACCTGACAGCAGTTACCAGCGGGGTGAGCTGGTGGTACAACTGGTCACCCAAGCCTGACAGTGCCGTCAGCAGTACCAATCAAAGTCTGGGTCTTGACTTTACAGCCATGGCATGGGGCGGGACGCCGACAGTCGATGGCTTGTTGAAAGACATCCCGGTTACGACGCGTTATCTGTCCGGATTCAATGAGCCCAACTTCAAGTCCCAGGCGAACATGACACCGGGTCAGGCTGCCGCCTTGTGGCCCGTATTGCAAGAGGTTGCAAAGCGTCGTGGCTTGCAACTTGGGGCACCTGTTTCCAATTACTGTCCGACAGCTGATTGTGTCAGTGATAAGGGTGTCACTTACAGCGACCCCATTGTTTATCTTGATGCTTTTCTCGACGCATGTAAAGACTGCCAGATCGATTACATCCCTGTGCACTGGTATGCCTGTAATGTCGACGCCCTGAAATTTATCATAGGACGTTACAAGAAATATCAAAAACCATTGTGGGTGACTGAATTTGCCTGTGGTGATGATGCGCGCGATACCATCACACTGGAGAAGCAGAAAAAATATATGACCGATGCGGTTGCTTACCTCGAAAGTGAGCCCTGGGTGGCCCGCTATGCCTGGTTCTCTGGCCGTAATGCACAAATTCCCAATATCAATTTGCTGGCTGCTGATGGGCAACTGAGTGAACTTGGCAAACTGTATATGTCCCTGCCATTTAACACCGATGGCAATGCCGCAACTGAGATGGAACTCAAACCCGTTGCAGCAACAGCTTCAGGAGTTGAACGTGGTGATCTCGGGCCTGAAAAAGCAATAGATAAAAATACCAGCACCCGCTGGAGCAGTGCATTCAACGATCAACAATGGCTGACGCTGGATTTTGCTACGTCGGTCAATGTCACCCGGCTGTTCATCAAATGGGAAAACGCACACGCGGACAGTTACCAGATACAAACCTCAAATGACAACAAGACATGGATTACTGTCAAAACTGTTAACGGCAGCCAGGGTGGCGATGAAAATATTGCCGGACTCAACGGTGCCGGCAGGTATTGGCGCATCAATGGCATCAAGCGCTCGTCTGCTTACGGCTATTCTATTTTTGAAATCCAGGCATTCAGGCAAACACAGACTGGCAGTAACCCGACCAATCCAAGCAATCCGACTAATCCAACAGATCCGGCCAATCCTGGCAATCCGGTCGAGCCTGGCGCAGCACTGAAACCTGTTGCGGCCACCAGTTCAGCAACCGAGGGGAATAATCTGTCTGCCAGCAATGTCATTGACGGCAAGTCAAACACGCGCTGGGCCAGTGCTGCAGAGGATGGTGCATGGATACAGTTTGATTTTGGCAGCAAAACCCAGGTTGGCTATATGAAGCTGGTCTGGGAAAACGCTTATGCAAAAGAGTACAAGTTGCAGGTGTCGGATGATGGTCAGAGCTGGACCCAGGTGCGTTATGTAAGTAATGGCCAGGGCGGCACCGAAGAGTTCTTCAATCTTGGCATCAATGCCCGTTATATCAGGATGCAAGGGGTGACCAGGGCTACGCAGTATGGTTATTCCTTGTTTGAGGTCGAATTCAAGTCGCCAGGCAGTGACAATACATTGCCCAAGCTGAGCACTTCGGCATTGAAATTCCCCGACAATGGCACCGGCTGGTCACCTCTGCCTGCTTCTGCCGAACCACTGGAAACCCTGCAATTCACGCTGGCCGATGGCACCCTGGTTACCCGTTTCGGTGCACGTGGTCTGGCGCGACATGGTCGTGAACGCGGCGAAGAATGGAATGAAATAGGCTATGGTCCCAATGAGACTGTTGATCCGGTCACCGGCCAGCCTGTTGACAAGGGGCCAGGCAATTACCTGACTTTTGTGCCGCAATATTTCAAGAACCGCACCTGGGGTGTCGAGATCATCGACAACAGCCGCGTGTCTGGTGTGACCAAGCCCACCCTGATCGTCAATCAGTACACCACGGTGGATTTTTTATCAGGTGGTATTGCCTTCTTCCGCGCCATTGACCGGCCAGGGGTAACGGGTTATGGCTGGATGGCGCCTGGTGAATTGGTGGACCGTAACGTGCCGGTCTGCAAACCTGTACTTTACCCCGCCAATGGCAAGCTCAGCAATACAACGGGCATTAATGGCGCCTGTACTTTGCTGATCAAGGATTACCCTGGTCACGGTGATCTTGATGCCAATGGTTTCCCGAATGGCAAGGACATCAAGGCGCGTCCCCTGGTGGCTGGCGACATTATAGAAGTGTCACCGTCGATGTTTTCCACCACAGAATCCATGATGGCCAAGGGAGATACTGGTGGCATCCGTTACTATTCCTATGAATGGACCTACGTGGTGGGGGCAGGCCTGCGCCCCTGGTATGGCGTAAAGCCACGCCTGAATTCTGTGCCTTTGCCGGATGAGACTTTGTCTGGCGGCCTTGGGTCGGTGTCTTACAACTACTCTGACAACGGTCTGTTCATGTTCCAGCAGCCCTTCAATAATGTCGGTATGCAGAACATGCAGCGCTTTGTCGAAGGCCGCCGCCTGATCCATACCAACTTCACGACCGGCGACCACAATGAAGCTGGTAATGACCGCTATACGGCAGCCATTGGTTTGCAGGGGCAGCGCTTCAATCAGTCTGCCTGTATCGCCTGTCACGTCAATAATGGTCGCAGCCCTGCACCGATCGCAATCAACCAGAAGCTCGACAGTATGTCTGTCCGCGTGGCGACGACCAATGCAGCGGGCCAGCAACTGCCACATTCACAATATGGTACGTCGGTACAGATGAATGCCATGTCAGCCACAGGCATACCGCAAAACTGGGGTAACAGCGTGAATGTAGGGGGATTTGAAAGCCGCACCGTCAAGCTCGCTGATGGCGGCATGGCCGAATTGCGCAAGCCTGTGCTGGCGTTTGAGGGCCCTGTACCTGATACCTATTCATTACGTGCTGCCCAGCCCATGATCGGTACAGGCTTGCTTGAAGCGATACCGGAAGCCGATATTCTGGCGCGTGCGCGCTCAGCGCCTGATATCGATGGCGTTCTTGGTAAACCCAATTATGTGTTTGATCCGGAAACCGGGGAGGTCCGCGTTGGCCGCTTTGGCTGGAAGGCATCCAAGGCCACCCTGCGCCAGCAGGCTGCTGCTGCTTTGCTGCTGGATATGGCGGTGACTTCACCGGTCTACCCTAACCGCGCCTGCAATGCGGGCCCTGTCGCCTGCGCTGCCGGTGGTACGCAGAAAGGTATTACAGAAGCTGATCTACAATCCATATCCCGTTATCTTTCGCTGGTAGCGGTGCCGGCCCAGCGCAGTCTGGCCAGCGGTTTTCCCAAAGGTGTGGCGCCACTGGATGAACATCGCGTCGACCAGCAACTGGTGGCTGCCGGTGCAGCCCTGTTCCAGAGCATGCGTTGTTCGGCATGTCATACCGTAGAGATGAAAACTGGTTCGGGTCATTTGCTGGCAGAGTTGCGTAACCAGACCATACGCCCTTACACAGATTTGTTGTTGCATGACATGGGTACCGGTCTCGCTGACAAGTTTGTCGAGGGGCAGGCTCAGGGCAGCATGTGGCGCACCTCACCGCTGTGGGGCATAGGTTATACGGACAAGGTCATGGGTAATAGCGCCAAGGTAGGTTATCTGCACGACGGCCGTGCCCGCAACCTGACAGAAGCCATACTCTGGCATGGTGGTGAAGCAGATCGTTCCCGCCAGCGTTTTGAAAACTTGTCCAGGGCAGACCGCGAAGCCTTGCTGGCATTCCTGAGATCGCTATAGTTGTATCTTTACTGACCTTGTCGAGGTCGCAGTTAAGTATAAGTAGGCCACCGTGCAGACGATCAGCACGGTGGCCTTTTCAGCGGTCTTTTACATCGGGTTTGCCTGTTCATTCTTCGACGATGTTTTCAATTACTGGGGGCAAAGGCAAAACCTTCACCTTGAAGTAATCTATGTCAACATAGCCTGATGCTTTGTCTACCCGGTTTTTTGCCGCGCTGAACAATCCCATGCTGGCGCCCACCCAGCGCCCCATGCGGGCGGTGAATGCCGGCCCCAGTTTGCTATAGTCTTTGCGATTGAGACTGTAAAAAAATTGCGTCAATCCACCATCGCCAACTTCCATGCGCAGATAAACAATATGCTGTTTAAGTATCTGACTGGCTTCGGGTTTTTCCTGAGATCCGGCGTCAGCCTGATGACAGGTGACCATGACCAGGCTGGCACCGTTTTGCTGTCGCATCACACCCAGCCAGGCGTAATCCATGCCATACATCAGCAGACCGGCACGGTCACCATCGGCAAGGTGTCTGATATCGAAACTGCTATCTACGACAAACGAAGTGGCGGGCAATTTTTGTAATAGTATCGCCGGAGTATGCCAAAGATTGTCGCCAGTCTCTTGTCCTGGCTGACTGAACAGGCGCAAGTGACCGGGGCGTGCGGACAGGGAATGCCAACTGGCTTCCCAGTTGGCATTCCATTGCCAGACCAGGTCCAGTTTTTTGAGACTGAATTCATCATCACTGACCTGCCTGATGGTGTCTCTGGCGCCGGACAAAGGACGCGCGTACATCGATACTGGTTCGCCTATGCCTTGTTCATTGATATCCTGACCCATCTGCGGCCAGCCATCTTTCCATTGCATGGGTTGCAAATGGACGATGCGGCCATAGGCACGCTTGTCCTGGAAATGATAAAACCAGTCCTTGCCTTCGGCTGTCTGTACCCATGCGCCTTGGTGCGGGCCATTGATATTTGTCTTGCCCTGATGCAGGACGATTTTGTCTTCGTAGGGGCCTGTGATGTTCTTTGCCCTGAATACCGATTGCCAGCCATGTTCGACACCACCGGCAGGGGCAAAGATGTAATAATAACCCTGATACTTATACAGTTTCGGGCCTTCCAGCGTCGTGTAGCCGCGCAGCTTGTCTCCATCGATAATAACCATGCCTTCCTGATCCAGTATCTGCTTGCCGTCTCCGGACATTTTGCGCAAGGTGATACGGTTATTGATGCCGACCCGGCTTTTCGCCCAGGCATGTATCAGGTAGGCATTGCCATCTTCATCCCATAAAGGGCTGGGGTCTATCAGGCCTTTGCCTGCCAGCAGCAAATGTGGCTTGCTCCATGGGCCATTGAAATCTTTTGCCGTGATCATATAAATACCGGCATCCGGGTCTGGGTAGAATATCCAGAACATCCCATCGTGATAGCGCAGGCAGGGTGCCCAAACGCCTTTTCCATGCTGCGGTTTTATAAAATTTTCTGCCGGCGTCTGCTGTTCGAAGGCATAGCCTGTCAAATGCCAGTTCACCATGTCGGTGGATTGCAGCAGCGGCAAGCCAGGGGCCAGGTTGAAACTCGATGCCGTCATGTAATAGCGATCGCCTGCACGTATCACATCAGGATCAGAATAGTCAGCATGGATAACTGGATTGGCATAAACATCTTGCTTTGGCAAGGCAGGGCTGGCAGAAATCGACGTCTGAAATACTGACATCAGGACGAGTGCCAGACGCAACTTCAATCGCATGCCGCAAGCTGTTTTTTCCATGTTGTGCTATTCCTGATGGCTGGCTGGTTTTGCATTGTATATTAAATTGGTTGGACCAAATATAAAAATTTGGCAAATAGATTTCTAATCGTTGATAGAGGTAATATTTATGCCTTCGTAGTTAAAAATGATGCATAATGGAGTTGTAAATATAATTGGTAGGACCAATTGTGTTTGAGGAATAAGCTTCAGAGAACTG
The DNA here is from genome assembly GCF_022568815.1 of Undibacterium paludis. Taxonomy (GTDB): domain Bacteria; phylum Pseudomonadota; class Gammaproteobacteria; order Burkholderiales; family Burkholderiaceae_D; genus Undibacterium. The sequence goes on from NZ_JAKZHX010000006.1 coordinate 106,099, forward strand.
GCTGTTATCAACTGGTTGATGTCTATTAAACGAATATGCATACTTCAAGCTGCGCAAGATCGTCTGGCATGGCATCTTTAGTGACAACAGTTCTGTTGCTCTGCATGTCAGCGAAGCCCGTGCTGGCGGCAGACCTTTTTTCTGCGTCAGATTTTCACGATTGGGAAATCTTCACAAGTCCGACCGTTGCAATCGGTGACGTCGCGCAAATCAATGCCGAGGGGGTGATTACCATAGCTGGTCAACCCAGTGGTTATATTTCTACCAGGGACAGCTACCAGAATTTCCGCCTGCACGCTGAATGGCGCTGGCCACTAAAACCAGGGAATAGTGGTGTGCTGATCTACATTGCTTCTGGCCCCAAAGACAGGGTTTGGCCCCTGAGTTTGCAGATACAGACCAAGTACAAATTCTCCGGTGACCTGTTGCCCATGGCAGGCGCTACATTTGCCGAAGACCTGAGCAGCCCGCCAGGCTCAGCCACTCCGGTCAAGGCAAAAATGCAGGACGATAGTGAAAAGCCGGCAGGGGAGTGGAATAGCTGCGATATCGTCAGTATGAATGGCGCAGTGGAGGTCAGCATCAATGGTGTTGTGCAAAACCGTATCAGCAAGTCTGTCCCGTATTCCGGGCGTGTCGGTTTCCAGCTGGAAGGAACAGCTTTTGAATTACGCAATGTACATATCGAAAGACTGGACTAATCTAGTAGACTGTAACAGCGAAAAGCGAAGTGCCTGCCATGTGCGCGACGATCATGGCGTTGCAAATGCTCGCGATAGCCCTGCTATCGCTGTGTTTATTTGTCAAAACCTTGCCTTGATTCGCCGGGCACATGTCCTTTACTTCCGCTTTCACTGTTACAGTCCACTAGCAATTCCGAACTAAGGTTCAGAACTGCTGGTCTTCAGCCAGAAATCGTTTCTGTATAAAGCTTGCCATTGATGCTCACCTTGTTCAGGCTCAGCTTACTGACATTGTGCACATACCAGATGTCTTTTTTATTCCGTGTTGTCCCGAAATCGCAGTCGCTGATACTGATATCACGCAAGGCAGAAATGACTTTACCCGCCGGGCCGTTATAACTGCTGGCCACCGGCCCCAGTATGACCATGGCCTGATAGCAGGAATAACTGCCATCACCGGTATTGACGTTACCGACCCTGACATTGGAAATCTGGACATTGCTGACCATGGGCGGACGAGTCCTGACGCTGTCATCTGCCGGTGCATAGTCGCAGTCGATAGTGATAATGGCGCCAGCGCCGGAGGCGACAGATTTGAAAGCTTCGTCACCGCCTGGCAGCGGCTTGTAAAATCGTGGCCGGGTTTGTACACCATTGGGTATGGCAATATCACGCAGATAGAAGTTCCTCAGGTAACCGCCCCGGTTCATATTGGTTTTCATGCGTATGGCGGTGTTGAGGGCGTCTTTGGCCCAGTTGATGTTGCGGAATTCCAGGTGCTGGGCATAAATGTTTTCTATGCCGCCAGCCATCTCGCTACCCAGCGTCACCGCACCATGACCACTGTTCATGATGCAGTTCTGGATGACGATGTTTTTTGTCGGGCCCAAATTGGTATCAAGGTTTTTGCCCGACTTGATGGCGATACAGTCATCACCGGTATTGAAGGTACAATGATCGACCAGGACTCCATCGCAGGATTCTGGATCAAAGCCATCGCTATTCGGACCCATGCTGTCCATATTGACTCTGTTGATATGTAGATTGCGGCAATTCACAGGGTGATGTACCCAGAATGGTGAGTTGCTGGCCTGGTAGCCCTGCAACAAGACATTGCTGCAGCCTATCAGTTCTATCATGCAGGGGCGCAGATAGTGGCCTATGCCAAACACCCGTTTTGCTACTGCTACACCTGCTTCGGACAAGGCGGGCAGGTAACGCGAGTCGCTGCGCCAGCTATCGCCTTCGCCTTGTATCAGTTTTTGTTTTACCGGATCGAGACCCGGTACGATGCTGGCCAGGTCGCTGCCATTGTTGGGATTGACCGCGATTTCGGTGAAGGCCGGATTGACACCCTGACGTTTCCTGCCTTTCCAGTCCCACCATGAGCCAGCACCCTGCTCGAATGGCACGCCACCCTGGCCATTGATGATGCTGGTCCAGTCTTCACCGGTCAGGGCGATGTTGTCCTGGCCATAGGCATAGACCAGAGGTGAGTAATTGAGGCAGTCATTGCCTTGCCAGCGGGAGATGACCAGCTTGCCATTCTTGCCGCAATCATATTCTCCATATTTCGCATAATCGAGAGGGTTGGTGCTGAAGTAGATATGTGCCCCAGTCTTCAGGTACACATGTACATTCGACAGTAATACCATGGGGCCGGCGCAATACCAGTTACCGGCAGGTATTACAACACGACCACCACCTTCCTTGTTGCAGGCTGAAATTGCCGCTGTAATAGCGGGACGGCAGTCAGTGGAGCCAGGTGCTGGTGTGTTCAGTGGGGCCTGCTCACTTTTTTCCGTATCTGAAGATACCTGGGCCGTTATTGTGACCAGCTTGCAACTGACGGCGCCAAATTCGGTAATCACATAATCCTGCGCCTTGAAGCTCAACGGCCTGCTTACACGGTCTATGATTGCCTGTGCTTCAAGCCAGGGGGCGTCAATTGCAGAAGCTGATGCCCAGGTTTGCGGCCCCACACCGCCAGCCAGCAAGACGCCTGCAGTGTTTCGTAGCAGGCGTCGTCTTTGTCGATTGTGTTCTTGCTTCATGCTGTCTCCGGATGCTGTTGTTTCTATCGTATTATTGGTACGATTTATGGTGTGGTAGAAAGTTTGATGGACAGGGGATGCCTGATCCTGGCTGCTTCAGCAGCCACGGCCTGTTTCCAGCTGTCCTGCGAGTTATACGGGCTTGCCCGGTCCCAGGCGGCGCCTGCGTAGTAGCGCAAGGGTTTGCCAGAGCTGACGGGTGTCAGCACCAGTTGATTGAGATTGTCTTCTGCATAGGCTTTGGCGGTCGGCAGGATGATGGCAATGCCGATGGCGCCATTGCTGGCCTGTTCCACCCATTGTTGCAGCGAACCTTCTGCCAGGTTCTGCGTCAGCTTGATGACCGGTGACTGGCCTTTGTCCGTTGGTGTCTTGTTCAACCCCAGGGCTGCAATCAGCTCGGTCGGGCCGGAAAAGTTGAACGTACTTTCTATCTGGTCGAAGTAATGACCGGCGTCGACGGTAAAGCGTTTTACCTCAGCGACCTTGACGCCGGCTGCATCCCAGTTGTCATAAGTCAGTTCAAATACGGCGCGTATGGGGCCATTGGCGATCACTTTCCATGACGCATAGTTATCGCTGGTATGCAGGGTTTTGCCATCCCAGATGCCGGTGCCGCCTGCACCACGGGAACGGCCGACGTTATACATGTCCAGGCCTTCGCCTTCATCCTTGTGATAATGATCGTGGCCCTTGTTATACCAGCGATCCACGACGGGGTAGCTGACACGCTTGAACCAGATGTCCAGCCCGCTGCTGCGCAAGACTTCCTTGTTGCTGCCGGGTGCGGCAGGGGCGCTCAGTGCCTTGCCATAAGTGCGGTGACCTATTTTGTCGTTTTCCCAGGCAAAATCATCGAGGCGCTCAGGTACATAGCGGGCATAAGCCTGCTGGGGAAATACCGGTATCAGTGTGTCGATTTTCTCAACGGTGAAGTTGGCTGTCTTTTCGCCCTCGGCAAAATTGTATTGAAAAATCAGTTCGCCATAGGCAATGCCTGCGCCGGTCGGGTCTTTTGACAAGGGCGCGACATTCGTGACCTGATGCGGCAGGACCTTGCCGGTCTTGTCTTTTACTGCAATGCGCTGTATCAGCGCACCGGGCAAGGCTTTGTTCACCTCGGACCAGGGCAGGGTAATGGTTTCGGATGGTCGGGCCTGTTGCAGTTCGTGACTGGCCGTGACGGCCAGCTTGTCTGCCTGCGCCAATGGCGTGACCAGCATGACGGCTATCATCAGCGATGACAATTTATAAGACATGAAATTTCTCAATTCAATAATGAAAATGGCAGAGTTCTAATGATGTTCGCGATAATCAGTTTTGCCGCCTATAGGCACGTAATGATAAGTGCGTACCCTGTGCTGGATTTCAAATGCCGGGTTTTTCAGCAGCTTGATCATTTCCGCACCTGCCATCAGTGCCGGGCCATAGCCGTGCAAGGTATCGACGCTGGTAGGGCGGTTGTAGTAGTACACCTGGTCACTGGCAAAGGTCGTGCCGACACAGCCGCCTTCGAGCTGCCCTTTGGCATTGATGCGTGATGCCAGGCCGGCCCAGCCAGCCTGAGCGATGGAACCATAAGTGACCGGGCTGACCCAGCCCTGATTGACAGCATGGGCAATCGCGTACACAAACATGGCGCTGGCAGAAGATTCAAGGTAAGAATCATTCCTGTCCAGCATCTGGTGCCAGAGTCCTGTGCCTGACTGCAATTGACTGATGCCACGCAAGGTTTTGCGCAACTGCGCCAGAACTTTGGTGTAACCGGGGTGGTCTTTGGGCAGCACGTCAAGCAGGTCGCTCATGGCCAGTACTGCCCAGCCATTGGCGCGACCCCAGTAAAAATAAGGTGCATCGGGATTATTGGCGTTCCAGCCGTGGGTATAGATGCCAGCTTTTTCATCAAAGGTTCTTGCCGACATCTGCAAGACGTTTTTGACGGCATCATCAAACCAGGTTTTGTCCCTGGTCATATGTCCCATTTCGGCCAGGGCTGGTACTCCCATGTACATATCGTCCACCCATATGGATGAGGCTTGCGGACGCTTGCGCGCCAGCGTGCCGTCTTCCAGCCGGTATTGCTGCCTGGAGACAAAATTGCTGCATACACCGATCATCTTGTTGAGGTCGGGGCCGATGCCGGCAAGACGGGCACGCACCAGGGCCGCACACATGGACCCGCTGTCGTCAAGCGAGCGCGGATCAAGGAAGCGAGAAAAACTATTGGCTCTTTCCAGATGGAAGGCGTTTTCCTGCGCCTTGAAGTAAGGCATGGTGTCAGCAAAAAATTGCAGGTGACGTGCGGTCATGTCTGTAAAACGTCTATCGCCAGTAGCTTCATAGGCTTTTAACAGTCCCGAATGGACCACACCCATTTCGTATACAAGGATGCCGTAGTCACCCTTGCTTGGTTCGAAAATGGCTTCGGCTACCGGTTTGCTGAAGTCGGTGATGATGGCGCCAGTGGTTTTGTTGATGATACGTGTCGGCGTGGTCGATTCCAGATAGCCACGGACGCGGTGCAGGATTTCAGTGATTTCTTCAGTCACAGGTTTTTTATAGGGTACGGGATAGGTGCCTTCTCCCTGGTCCTTCAGATCCTTGTTATCGGGATTGCGCAGATTGCCTTCAGCATGTACGGGGGCAGTCATGGCAAATACTGTGATCAGGGAAAGCAGGGCTGGCAAAAAGCGGCCAGGGCGCGAGTGTGTTTTATTTGACATGGATTTGAGCCGGATGAATGAATAATCTTGGGAATCTGGGTACATGTGATTGACTGGCGAAGCCCATGAGCGGGCAAGCAGGAGCGGGTACAGGGGGCGGAAATTGCGCCCTGATCAGCCTGGCCGCAGGCCTGGATTTGCTGGTTTTGTTGGTGCTCATGCTCTTGCTTTGTCTCGTTATGGGCAAATGTTTTCCCTGTTATTAAATCCGGGGCCGGTTCGCCTCCGCAAGCAGGTGTACTTGGTTCAGGGGGGATTTTGCCATTTGTTTTGGTAGGACCATTTTATTGTGGTCAGTCCAATTATGCAATGTGGACTAGCCAAATATTTGATGCTTGTGCCATAATTCTTTCAAATTAACTTATACACGCTGGGTGATTTATGCGCTATCAGAGGGGGAGTGCCCTGCAAGTGCTGCACCTGCGGAATCAACCTGTATTTAATTGGTAATGGTAATGGAAAGCATTGAATGCGCAGGTTTTGCTTATATCTGCTGATCTGTTTTACATTGTCAGCCTGCGGCAGCATGCAGCAAGCCGGAACCGTGGATAATGCATACACTGTCGAAGCAGTCTATGCCAAATTATTGCCGCAATATCCGCATCTGGAGATAGCCAGCAGGGCAATACCGTCCGATGTCGTGCGTCTGGCTGGCCTGGACTACGTGCAGTATGGCCGGCGCGCTCTGCAACTGGATCTGTATCTGCCAGTACTGGCAAATGCTGAGCCAGGGCCGGCGATTGTCATGGTGCATGGCGGCGGCTGGCGTACCGGCGACCGCAGTCATTTCACTGCGCTGGCGACGGGGCTGGCACAGCGGGGCTATGTGGTGGCCAGCATCAGCTATCGTCTGTCGCCGGAGGCCAGATACCCCGCCGCCATCCATGATGTCAAAGCAGCGATACGTTGGGTACGCACCCATGCTGCAACGTATGGCGTGGACCCTGGGCAAATTGCCGTACTGGGGGCCTCAGCAGGTGGCCAGATGGCTAGTCTGGCCGGTGTCACCAATCACATGCAGAAGTTTGATATGGTCGACTTACAGACAGCAGGACAGATTTCCAGTGAGGTGCAAGCGGTCATCAACATCGATGGCTTGTCTGACTTCAGTTCTGAAGAGGCCAGGCGCTATGAAGATGATCCCGCCAGGCAGCCATCATCAGCAGGTGCCTGGTTTGGAGGCCGTTACGCAGAGAAGCCGGCACTATGGCATGAGGCATCTCCGATCACTCATGTCAACAAGCAGATGGCACCGGTGCTGTTCATACTTGGTTCGCAACGGCGTTATAGTCTGGGCTGGGATGTCATGGTGGACAAAATGAATGCAATAGGTATCACCAGTCGGGTGATCAGGTTCAATGATGCTCCGCATAATTTCTGGCTGTTTGAACCCTGGGTGTCGCCCACAATTGCGGCGACCGATACTTTTTTGAAGGATATATTCCAACGACGCTAGCCTTGCTGTCCCTGCTCTTGCTGAAAGGAAGCAGTCATTCGATCTTCATGCTTGGCTGGGCACGGTTTATAGAGCCGCATTATAAAAAGTTTGACAAAAATATGCTCTTCACATTGCAAAGCTGGTAGTGCCAATTTAGAATGGGTCTGACCACATTATGTCGGCAAAAAATTGAATAAAAACTGCAACAATGATAAAAAAAATCAACCCCAAAAATGAAGTTCCGGCACATGAGCCAAGACTGTATCGTGTGGTTGCCGACAGAATTCAGGCATTGATACAAGAAGAGCGGGTCATGCCCGGTAGTCGCTTGCCATCCGAACGTGACCTGGCAAGCAAACTCAGTGTGAGCCGTACCTCTTTGCGTGAAGCCTTGATCGCACTCGAGCTGGGTGGAGTGATAGAGGTGCGCGGCGGTTCTGGTGTATATGTGACTGAAAAGCCTGAAGAGCCGGCCGATCTGGCCGAGGTGGGGCCTGGGCCATTTGAAGTCTTGTCGGCTCGACGTCTGATTGAGTCTGAAATTGCCGCCATCGCCGCTCGCGTAGCAACGGATGCGGCCATTGATGGCATCCTCAGGGCTGTGCTGGACATGGAAAAAAATCATGACAATTACTCCAGTAACGAGCAGGCAGACCGTAATTTCCACCTGTCCATCGCGCAGGCGACCGGCAATAGCGCCCTGGTTGGTACGGTTGAATACCTGTGGAACCAGCGTGGCCGCCTCTGGCATAAGCTCAAGGAACATTTTCAGACCGAGGATTTGCGCCAGCAAACGCTGAAAGACCATCGCGCCATTCTGGAAGCGATTGCTGCACACGATCCGGCCGAGGCCAGAAAAGCCATGCGCGCCCACCTTGAACGCGTCACAAGGACTTTTTCGCGCGGCTGACGGCCAGTTTGATCACATCGGTCTTGTCCCATTTCTGCAGCATTCTGGCATTGTGGGCGAGCATTGCCTTGTACCGGCATGCTTGTTCCAGATGTTCTCTTCATTGCACTGCCATCAATACCACACAGGTAAAGCCTGACCGATATATTCGTCCGGGAGCGATTTGATGCGAGACCGTATTCATGACTACTTAGCCTGTCTTGTCAGCAAATCTGGTAGGTATGAATTTAAAAAGAAGACTGTAGTATGGTGTGCAATCAGGCGTCATATATTGATGTGGTGAATGTCTTTGTAATTGAAACATTCCTGCTGTCACCTGTTCTTGCAAGTCTTTCCTCCTGAAGGATGGGAGTTACTTATTTTTTTGCGTGGTTATGCTTGTTCAGTGGTTACCGTGTGTACTTGTTTACGTGTCTTGATAAAGAGAAAAATCAGGGCGCATAGATAGTAGGGGCTGATCATCAGCAGGCTGTAGAACACAATGCCGTTTGCATAGCCCTTATTGGGATTGGTGGTCATGATAAGATGCAGGTGAAAGGCGCTGACCAGCAGGCTGACAAAGCCCAAGATTACCGCCAGTACTTTGATTGCTAAATAGCGTTTTGACAGAAGCTGGTTTTTTCTCCTGGCTTTGAAAATCTTAAAAAACGATAGCAGATACAAGGGGTACATAAAAATACCCATGATCGAAAGTGCAAATAAAATCCAGAAGCTGAAATCTGTCATGGTGGCTGGTGCATCTGCGTATCTTGGTAATCTGCGCAGTGATTGAATTGTTGAAAAAACTCCCAAGGATTGAATTTTAAACGATGGTGCAAGGCCTGGCATGCCTCATATTGCCTGCTCTGGGCTACAATCTCGCCTGAATTTTGAGAAAGCCCCTGTCATGAGTAAACAATTTGATCTTGCCGTTATTGGCGCCGGTGCTGCCGGCCTGATGTGTGCGGCAGTAGCCGGTCAGCGCGGCAAACGTGTTGTGTTGATTGACCATGCTACACGCCTGGCAGAAAAAATCCGTATTTCTGGTGGCGGGCGTTGTAACTTCACAAATTTGCACGCGACGCCAGCCAACTTCCTGTCAGAGAATCCGCATTTTTGTAAAAGTGCCTTGTCCCGTTATACGCCGCAAGATTTCCTTGGCTTGATGAAACGCTACAACATCGCCTGGCATGAAAAACACAAGGGGCAATTGTTTTGTGATGACAGCGCTGAAGACATCATTGCCATGCTCAAGTCAGAATGTGATCGCGGTAATGTCGAATGGCGCATGGGGTGCAAGGTCGACGATGTGCAAGCAGTTGAGGGTGATGCTGCCCAGTTCACATTGCAGACCAGCATGGGGAGTATCAGGACGGAGCAAGTCGTGATTGCGACCGGTGGTCTGTCCATCCCCAAAATCGGTGCGACAGATTTTGCCCACAAGATGGCGCGTCAGTTCGGTTTGAAGATCATAGAGCCGCGTCCAGCCCTTGTTCCCTTGACTTTCGATGCCAGGGACTGGGAGCCGTTTGTGCCTTTGTCCGGTATTTCCCTGGAAGTTGATATAGAAACTGGTGAAAAAAAGTCACGCATCCTGTTCAGGGAAGATTTGTTGTTTACCCATCGCGGCCTGTCCGGCCCCGGCGTATTGCAGATTTCCAGCTTTTGGGAGCCGGGCAAGCCCATACGTATCAATCTGTTACCTGAGATAGATGTGGCGCAGGATCTGGTTGGCAATAAAACTACGATCAAAAAAAATCTTGCCAATCATTTATCACAATATCTGCCCGCTCGCCTGGTCGATGGTTTATTGACGGCACACGGTTTTGCCGGTGATGCCCGGGTAGCAGATATGTCTGACAAGCGTCTGCGTGAACTGGGTGAAAAACTCAATCGCTGGGAATTGATACCAAACGGTTCAGAAGGTTATCGCAAGGCTGAGGTGACACGTGGCGGTATTGATACGCGTGAGTTGTCGCAGCAAAGCATGATGGCCAACAAGGTGCCTGGCCTGTATTTTATAGGTGAAGCAGTGGATGTCACTGGCTGGCTCGGTGGTTATAATTTCCAGTGGGCCTGGGCATCCGGTACGGCTGCCGGGTTGGCTGCCGGGTTGGCTGCATAAAATCTGTTGTTTTTATGTGATTGTTTTGTGTCTGGTTACGTTTGACGTGCGCATGAGACGTGGATGTTGATAATTGCAGGGGACTCCATATGCCCATGTAAACACCTGACATTACGAACAAGTATCATGAAAATTAACTATGCTGGCGGCCCCGGAATGACAGACTACGGCAAAAATTTGCGCAAGATTTAATCAATGTCCTTCCATTAAATTAATTTTCCTGTTAATATCTCGGTCTTCCTATAAATCTTTCCATGGTTTGAACTTACATGACCACAATTCGCCTTAAAGAAAACGAGCCGTTCGAAGTTGCCATGCGCCGCTTCAAGCGCACTATCGAAAAGACCGGTCTGTTGACCGAATTGCGCGCTCGCGAGTTCTACGAGAAGCCAACAGCTGAACGCAAACGCAAGCTGGCTGCCGCTGTCAAGCGTCACTACAAACGTATTCGTAGTCAGCAACTGCCTAAGAAAATGTACTAATCCTGCTGTTGTGTCTGGCGTTTGCCGGGTACATCGCGGTGCCAGTTCATTAGCTGCTTAGGTTTGCATGCCCGCTCCGGTCAGCCGTAGCGGGCTTTGTTGTTTTTATTCAATTATTAATTGTTTAATTAATTAAGATTAAAGGTCCTGAATCATGACTTTAAAAGAACGAATCACCGATGATATGAAGGCCGCGATGCGTGCCAAGGAAACAGCCAGACTGGGTACCATACGCCTGCTGACTGCTGCCATGAAGCAGAAAGAAGTGGATGAGCGCGTTGAGCTTGATGATGGCATGATCCTGGCAATCATAGAAAAAATGATCAAACAGCGTAAAGACTCCATTACCCAGTTTGAAGCCGGTGGTCGCCAGGATCTGGCTGATATAGAAAAAGCCGAGTTGGAAATCCTGTCTGTCTACATGCCAGCCGCCATGTCTGATGAAGAAGTGCAAGCTGCTGTTGCCGCTGCTGTGGCTGAAACAGGTGCCGCCGGTCCGCAAGATATGCGCAAAGTCATTGATGTATTGAAGTCGAAGCTTGCCGGTCGCGCCGACATGGGCAAGGTTTCTGGTCTGGTCAAGGCTGCCTTGTCCAAGTAAGTGGCGTTTGCCATTTTGCTTGAATTATTTGCTGGCATCTGATCTTGATACCACAAAGTTTTATACAGGATTTGCTCGCTCGCGTTGACATTGTCGACGTGGTGGGTAAATACGTGCAGTTAAAAAAAGGTGGCGCAAACTATATGGGTTTGTGTCCCTTCCATAATGAAAAATCCCCGAGTTTCACAGTTAGTCCGACCAAACAGTTTTATCACTGCTTTGGTTGCGGCGCACATGGCAGTTCCATCGGATTTCTGATGGAATATTCTGGCCTCAGCTTTGTTGACGCCATACGCGACCTGGCGCAAAACAATGGCATGATCGTGCCGGAAGAAGATCATCTCTTGCCGGCGCAGCGTGCCGAGGTGATGGCAAAAAGTCTGGCTTTGTCTGACGTTATGACGCGGGCTGGTGAATACTACAGGCAGCAATTGCGTCATGCTCCCCAGGCTATTGCTTATTTGAAAAAACGTGGTCTGACTGGCGAAATAGCGGCGCGTTTTGGTATGGGTTTCGCGCCTGATGGCTGGGATGGGTTGCGTTCAGTATTTACTGATTACGATAGTCCTGTCCTGGTCGAAGCGGGTCTTGTTATTGATAAGGGCGAAGAAGAGGGGGGGGGCAGTCGCAAGCGCTATGACCGTTTTCGCGACCGCGTCATGTTCCCTATCCGTAATACCAAAGGGCAGATCATCGGTTTCGGTGGTCGGATCATGGAGCAGGGGGAGCCAAAGTATTTGAATTCGCCAGAAACCCCGCTGTTTCAAAAAGGTCTGGAGTTATATGGTTTGTTCGAGGCGCGCCAGGCCATACGTGAAGCTGGTTATGTCCTGGTGACGGAAGGTTATATGGATGTGGTGGCGCTGGCGCAAATGGGTTTTCCGCAAGCAGTGGCGACCCTGGGTACAGCCTGCACACCTACTCATGTGCAAAAATTGTTGCGTCAGACTGATCACGTGGTGTTCAGTTTTGATGGTGACAGTGCCGGTCGGCGTGCGGCCAGGCGGGCGCTTGACGCCTGCCTGCCGCATGCAAATGACGACAAGATCATCAAGTTTCTTTTTTTGCCTGCTGAGCATGATCCGGATAGCTATATCCGGGAATTTGGTGCGGAAGCCTTTGAGCAGGAAGTGCATGATGCCATGCCCCTGTCGCAATTTTTTATGCGCGAAATGATCGGTGATAGTGATCTGGCGACGGCAGAAGGGCGGGCCAGGACGCAGTTTGACGCCAAGCCACTGTTGCAGGCAATGCAAGCTTCAAGCATGCGCTTGCAACTGGTGCGCAATTTGGCGCAAGTGACGCAAACCAGCCCCGCAGAAATTGAAGCCCTGTTCGAGTTGAGCCAGCCGGTCGCCCGCATCAAGCAGGCGCCGCCCAAAAGCAAGCGCAATGCGCCGGTCGGTCTGGAGCGCCAGATCATGCGCATCCTGGTCGCGCACCCCTCATTGGCCATGTCGATTGATGAAAGTGTCTTGTCTGATGCTGCAACGCTGGCGCCTGATGGTGCTGACATGTTACGCACCCTGGTGGTAGCTGCTCAGAGTATGGGCGAAAATGCCCAATTTGCCGCCCTGGCTGAACAGTTGCGTGCGGGCGGCTCTGATTTTGATGCGCTGATTGCAGAAATTGCTGAGCAGACTGAAAGCGATATCGATATTGTCAGATTGGAATTGTCTGGTGCTCTGAGGCAAATGCGCAAGCAAGTACTGGATATGGAGCGGGAGAAATTGGTTGCCCGTGGTTTGCAAGAGCCTGGAGATGCTGAGCGTTTCCGTGAAATCATGCAGTTACAGGATCAGCTAAGGAAGCAAGCTGCCGCCGAAGCTGCGCTGCGTTGATTTAAAAGTACATTTCTTTGCACGACTTTCCGTATTTGAACTTCTTTTGATACGGATTGTCTGCTGTTTCGGGTCGCGGTCTTGTTATTTCTGCTTACGCCATCATTTTCTGTCATGGAAGCAGGCTAAAGTCAATTGAGTTCATTAAATTTCTTAAATATTTAACAAATTTGTTTGCAGGAAATTATTGCCTTCGCCTCTTTTTTTACCAGTATTTGCCTAATTTTTATTCACTAAAGTGATATATGCCATAGTCTTTGACTAGAGTAAAGCACTCTCTCGTGGTATAATTAAAGGCTTTCGATTCAAGGTCTTAGGTTGTTTCATTCCGTGCAAAGCATGTGCTTTTTGTATGGAATGTGTTGTTTAGGTGAGTGTAATGCTCCTCCGAGTAACCCAAAACACTGGCGCTGAGACTCGGGAAGTCTGAAACAAACAAGAGTTTGCTCTGCAATGCAGATCGCAAGATCTGGTGGTAGCGTATTTTCTTTTTGTGTACAAGCAGGCGACTTCCTCAGTTCCGGATGGTTTGATTCAATGGCTAACGCAATGAAGAAACCCGCGAAAACCCTGAAGTCCACTACGGTAGAAAAAGCCGTGGCTGGTGCTCCCAAAAAAGCGCCTGCCACAACTCAGACGAAAGCGGCGAAGACCGTCCCCAGCGCAGCGGCAAGTGCTGGCACCAAGGCAAAGACGGCAGTAATGGCGTCCACTGCACGGAGTACGAGTACTAGTAGTAATACGAAAGCCCTTAAAACGGCTGAGCAAACGACGGAGCAAAAAGGGGTTGCGAAAGACGCTAAAGCGCCTAAAGTGATAAAACAATCACTGGTGGCTGAGGCGGTCGAGGTGAAGCAGGCAACGAATAAAGCAGCATTGAAGGCGGCAACAAAAGCCAAAGACGTGGATGTGCTTGAGTCCAGGTCTGCGACAAAAACGGCTGGTAAGGAAGTGAGCGGCAAAAATATGACACCACCGGCAAAAAAAGGGAAGCAGTCAGTAGAAGCGGCTGATTCCGAGCTCAGTGGAAAATCCAGGAGTGCATCTGCAGCCCAGCCAGAACCAGTATCCGTATCATCGAAAGCTTCTGTGACAATTAACAAAACCGATTCAAAGACAGTGACTAAGCCAACCAAGAATTCAGCAAAAGCTGCACCAGAGGTGCAGGAAATCAAAACCGGTTCTGCTCCCACCGTGAGCCAGACGACCGATGCTGCGGTACTTGCCGCGATTGACACGTCCAGCTATGTCTTGCCTGGCGTGAAGGTGCCTGGTCGTCGTGGTCGCAAACCGAAAGAATATCAACCAGAGAATGAAGAAATCGCGGCGCTCAACGCAGTAGAGCGTGCCGAGATGAAAGCCATCGACAAGGCTAAAGCCAAGGACCGCAAAGCCAAGGAAAAAGCCCTGTTGAAAGACGCTTTCTCTTCTGACCCTGAAGCAACCGAGGAAGAGCTCGAGCGCCGTCGCCAGAAACTGAAAACCCTGATCAAGCTTGGTAAGGATCGCGGTTACCTGACCTTTGCTGAAATCAACGATCACTTGCCCGAAAACGTCGTTGATCCGGAAGCGATAGAAGGCATCATCGGCACTTTCAATGACATGGGTGTGGCTGTCTACGAACAAGCCCCCGATGCTGAAACCTTGCTGTTGTCGGACAATGTCGTCACCGTCACGACCGATGATGATGAAGTGGAAGCTGCTGCTGAAGCGGCACTGTCTACAGTAGACTCCGATTTTGGTCGCACCACCGACCCTGTGCGCATGTACATGCGCGAAATGGGTTCGGTTGAGTTGCTGACGCGCGAAGGCGAAATCGTCATTGCGAAGAAAATCGAAGAAGGCCTCAAAGACATGATACAGGCGATCTCTGCCTGTCCGACCACCATCGCAGAAATCCTGGCGGCAGCTGACCGTATCGCTGCTGACGAAATCAAGATTGATGAAATCGTCGATGGTCTGGTTGATCCCAATGCAGATGAAGAAGCTGCAGCCCCCGTCGTTGCCGCTGCCGCGGAAGAAGAGTCTGACGAGGACGAAGAGGAAGAGGAAGAAGATGAAGAAGAAGACGACGATGGCGGTGCTGCCGGTGCAGCTGCCATCTCGGCTGAGCAGCTTGAGCAATTGAAACGTGACGCGCTGGCAAAATTCGAAGTCATTGCGACGAATTTTGAAAAAATGCGCAAATCCTTCGAAAAAGAAGGTTACAACTCCAAGTCTTATATCAAGGCGCAGGAAGCAATCTCCGGTGAATTGCTGGGCATACGCTTTACTGCAAAAGTGGTAGAGAAACTGTGCGATACCTTGCGTGGCCAGGTTGACGAAGTGCGCCATGTAGAAAAGCAGATCCTCGAAGTGGTGGTCAATCGCTGCGGCATGCCGCGCTCCCACTTCATCAAGGTCTTCCCTGGTAATGAGACCAACCTGAACTGGGTGGAAGGCGAAGTGAATGCAGGTCATTCTTACAGCGCCATCCTGGGTCGTAATATCCCGTCTGTGCAGCAGTTGCAACAAAAACTGATTGATTTGCAGTTGCGCGTTGTCTTGCCTTTGCCGGACCTGCGCAACATCAATAAAAAGATGTCTGCCGGCGAAATGAAGGCGCGCAAGGCCAAGCGTGAAATGACAGAAGCCAACTTGCGTCTGGTTATTTCCATCGCCAAGAAATACACCAACCGTGGCTTGCAATTCCTGGATCTGATCCAGGAGGGAAATATCGGTTTGATGAAGGCGGTGGACAAGTTTGAATACCGTCGCGGCTACAAGTTCTCTACCTATGCAACCTGGTGGATTCGTCAGGCCATTACCCGCTCTATCGCTGACCAGGCGCGTACTATCCGTATTCCTGTGCACATGATAGAAACGATCAACAAGATGAATCGTATCTCGCGCCAGATTTTGCAAGAGACTGGTGTGGAGCCTGATCCGGCTACACTGGCAATCAAGATGGAAATGCCGGAAGACAAAATCCGCAAGATCATGAAGATTGCCAAAGAGCCGATCTCGATGGAAACACCGATAGGTGATGATGATGATTCCCATTTGGGTGACTTCATCGAAGACAATCACACACTGGCGCCAGCCGATGCAGCTTTGCACGCATCGATGCGCAACGTAGTGAAAGACGTACTCGATTCCTTGACGCCGCGCGAAGCAAAAGTATTGCGCATGCGCTTTGGTGTTGAAATGTCGACGGACCATACTTTGGAAGAAGTAGGTAAACAATTTGACGTGACAAGAGAACGTATTCGCCAGATAGAAGCCAAGGCTTTGAGGAAATTACGTCATCCATCACGTTCAGACAAGCTCAAGAGCTTCCTAGAAGGTAATTAATGTTATATAATGGGTGCCGGTTTTTCGGTGCCCGTTTAACTTGTTGTTCTGAAATTTGGTACAACATTTTGCAGGCGGCATCATCTGGCTCTACCTGCAAAACCTGAAGTATTTTTCCAAACTGGATTAACCTCAGATTAAGGCAGGCAAAGCTTGCAGAAAGAATTGGGCCCATAGCTCAGTTGGTTAGAGCAGCGGACTCATAATCCGTTGGTCGCAGGTTCAAGTCCTGCTGGGCCCACCAACTACCATGACTGATATCAAGTCCCCAGCTATATCCCCAGACGAGCAGACTGCCCCACAGGTAATGTTTGCTGATTTTGGCCTTGCGCCAGAAATTTTGCGTGCCTTGACAGATCAGGGTTATGTACATCCCACTCCCATCCAGGAACAAGCAATACCGGTTGTCCTTCAAGGCCGTGATGTCATGGGGGCTGCACAAACCGGCACGGGTAAAACGGCAGGTTTTTCTTTGCCTATCATCCAATTGCTGTTGGCACATGCAAGCACCAGTGCGTCACCGGCCCGGCACCCGGTACGTGCTCTGATTTTGACGCCGACACGTGAACTGGCTGACCAGGTCGCAGAAAACGTCAAGGCTTATTCTCGTCACACACCTTTGCGCTCTACCGTCGTATTTGGCGGCATGGACATGGCGCCACAGACGACAATTTTGCGTAACGGTGTAGAGATCGTGATCGCCACACCTGGTCGTTTGCTTGATCACGTACAGCAAAAAACTGTTAACCTGTCGCAGGTCCAGATACTTGTCATGGATGAGGCTGACCGCATGCTGGACATGGGTTTTTTGCCCGACCTGCAGCGCATCATCAACCTGTTGCCTAAGAAGCGCCAGAATCTGATGTTCTCGGCCACGTTCTCGCCAGAGATCAAAAAGCTTGCTGCCAGCTTCCTGACCAATCCGCAGACCATAGAAGTGGCGCGCAGTAATGCCACTGCAGATAATGTGACGCAGATACTGTACAAGGTCGGTGCTGAAGAAAAGCGCGATGCCGTCTCCTTTATTATTCGCGAGCGCGGCTTGAAGCAGGTCATTGTTTTTTCGAATACCAAGATAGGCGCATCACGTCTTGCCGTGCATCTGGTCAAGCAGGGTGTTAAAGCTTCTGCCATTCATGGTGACAAATCCCAGCAAGAACGTATGGCCGCCCTGGAAGCCTTCAAGCAAGGTGAAGTCGAAGTCCTGGTTGCTACAGATGTGGCTGCGCGTGGTCTCGATATTGCAGAATTGCCTTGTGTCATCAATTTTGATCTGCCATATAGCGCCGAAGATTATGTCCACCGCATAGGTCGCACAGGGCGCGCCGGCGCCAAGGGCGATGCCATCTCCTTGCATACGGATCAGGATGAACGTTTGCTGATTGATATAGAAAAACTGATCAAGCAGAAAATCGTACGCCTGCATCTGGCGGGTTTTGTTGCTACTTCAGTTCATCAGCCTGAACACAAGTCACCGCGTGACCGACATGAGCGTGGTGACCGCGGTGAGCGCTCTGAACGCAGCGAACGTCCTGCACGCAGCTTCCAGCCGCCAAGGGAAAAAATAGATCCATGGTTCCTGAAACCTTACGAGCCCAGTGCCAGCACCGGCAATGCGACTGCGGCCAGCGTATCGGCAGGCAAGTCCCTGACGGCAGCCAAGCCGCAGAAAAAAGCGGCTCTGCTTGGCGGTATTCCAAAAAGTTGAGTATGTACTGAAACGATAAAGCTTGACGAATAATCGCAGGTTTATCGCAAAAAATGAAATTGGGGATATACAAAACATGTCAAGACATGCTTTGTATATCCCCGATCAGCTTTCTGCACAGCCTTCTTCAAACGGGTTATGACCTGACCGCATTCCCTGGTGTGCAATGACTCAGCACCAGATTGGCTGCACACAAATCCTCTATTGCGCTCCCCACTGATTTAAATACTGTTATGTCTTCCTGATGCAGGCGACCAGGGTGATGGTCGTTGCATAGTTCACGCAACTCTGCCCGGATAGCGCTGTGCAACAGGCTGCCATTGGCCAGGGTTTGCGTGATGTCGCCAGCTTCTGCCAGGGCACCTGCATAGGTATCAACAAATACGCTGGCCTTGCTCATCAAGGCGTTGTCAACTTCACGCATATCCGGTTTGAAGCCACCGACCAGGTCAAGATGCGTCCCTGGCTTGACGTGGCTGCCAAGCACGATCGGTGTTTTGCTGGTGGTGGCGCAAGTGATGATATCGGCCCTTGCACAAGCCGCAGCCAGATCATCAACCACATGGATACGTATATCGTCACGACACTCTGCATGCGCGCGTATCAGGCGAGCTGCCTGTTCAGATTTCACGGTTGACCGGCCCCAGATACTGATGTCAGTAATTGGCCGGGTATGACAATGGGCCACCGCAATATGTGGCGCAAGACTGCCATTGCCGACCAGCAGCAGATGCTGCGAAGCCGTTCGCGACAGGTAAGATGCCGCCAGGGCAGACGCTGCAGCCGTGCGGCGCAAGGTCAGTTCTTCGCCATCCATCAAGGCCAGCGGTGCGCCGGTTCGTGTATCAAACAGGATAAAGACTGCATGCACCGTCGGCAGCGCTGTGTTCTGCGGTGTTACCGTCACCAGCTTGACACCAAGATGCCCTTGCGACTGCCACACTGGCATCAGCAACAGGCTGGAGTTGTCAGCTTCTGACAAGGTATGCGCATGACGCTTTGGGGCAAGCATGTCTTCCGTAAAGGCAATGCGCAGGGCCGCGATCAGTTTGCCGTAGGGCAAGGCGGCACTGACTTGTTCTTTACTCAGGAAAGGGATGTTTGCTGGTGTCATTGGCTAAAGAAGAGGGTATGGATGTGATGTGGAGATGGTATCGAAACGTACATTATTTGCCTGGCAAGCCCAGGGGCACACGGATATAAGTACTATTCAGTAATTGTAGTTGAAATGGCTTGCCTGCATCAGCAATAGTTTCGTCACTGACATCCTTGCCTGTGCCATAGTTGATTTGCAGGTCCTGTTGCTTTGGTATGCCAATGGCGACGACAATTTTGCTGCCAGCCTGCATTTGCCTGCTGGTGATACGCTCTGCCGTAAAATCGATAATCTGCTTTTTCCCCGCCTGCAATAAGCTTCTTTTGCTGCGGTCTCTGGCATAGCTCGCACGTGTCATGTACGAAGCGAGCTCAAAATACCTGCCATCAGGCATTTGTTCATACAAGGTGACAGTCAGGTCCACATCCTTTTTGTTGACGGTAAATTCCAGATGGCCGGCAAACAAGCCGCTGATTTCCATTGCCTCCGGCATGGTGTCAGAAAAAAATGCCAGGGCATTGCGGGTGTTGAGTGTCTTGTTTACTCTTAATTCCTCGCCTGGTTCTTCAGTGGCGTCATCACGATTGGCCATATTCACCATCAAGCTGATAGGGGGCTGCTTTAATGCCGGGGCGGGTGTCAGCCTGAAGAGAGCTGTTTGCTGATTTTGCTGCTTATTTCCTTGTTCATTCTCTTCTTGTGTCGGCGTAGCCAGATAATAATCAGCGTGACCAGGCTGCATGGCTGCCAGCGTGGGGGCATGCTTCCACAGGTTTGCTCCCATCACCTGATAATTGACCCGGTCTTTCAGCAAGGAAGGCTTGGGCGTGCCCTTGAATAAATGATCAAACCATTGCAGCCTCAATGCCTGCAAATCAAGTCTGGCAACCTCATCGACTTTATAGCCTGATTCATAAGGTGATACACCTGTTTGCATCGCCAGGTGACTGAAAGGGCCTATCAGTAAAGTATGGTCTGCATTGGGCAGATAACGCGTATGCTGCTGGAAGTAATGCAGCACACCGACCTGGCCACCATCAAAATAACCGGTTGTGCCAAGTATGGGGATATTGATTGCGGCAAATTCCTGCCGGTAAGGGATCAGGGCTTGCCAGTAATTGTCATAGCCCGGATGCTGCAACCAGCGTCTGTGCACCGGGCTGGGGGTGCCGTCTATTTTATCGAGTTCACGATAGGCAGAACCTTGCAGGTACCAGGTCTTGTCCAACTTTTGCCAGCGCTGCTTGTCGCCATAAGTAGCGTCATCAAGCGTTTTGTTATTGGTGACGTAGGGTAGCCATGAATACATGAAGTTCATGAATACATTGCCCTCGGCAGGTATATCGATGCCCGGTGCCGCGCTGGCCGAGGTTGCCATGGCTTTCAATGCCGGTGGCAATTTCTTTGCAGTAGCCCATTGTGTAAAAGCGCTATAACTGCCGCCATACATGCCAACCCTGCCATCACTCCAGTTTTGACTGGCTATCCAGTTAATGACTGTGCGGGCATCGTCACCATCATGCTCATAGGGGATGATCTGGTCAGGGCTGCGGCCTTTGCCTCGGGAATAGCTGACTACGCCAACGTAACCGTTTGCCGCCATTTTTCTGGCATCTGCGCGAGCCCAGTCATCGTTGGCATAAATCGTGAAGCTGAATAAGCTCGCATACTTCTTTGCCTCCGGCCCCGGTACGGGCTGTCTGGGGCGTATCACCAGGGTTGAAATCTGTGCGCCATCAATTGTTGGTATCAATAATTGCTCTTCTTGATAACGCCTTTCATCGTCTTCCCTGAGCAGTGCTGCACTAAGAGGAATTACTTTTTCATAGACTTGCCAGGCCAGGTACTGGCGGCTTAAAGTCAGGGCTTCTCTGGCGCGCAATGCTTTTTTACCCGCATGGATTTTAAGGCTTTGTTCAAAATCTGCTTTTAGCCGTTCAACAGAGGCCCCCAAAGAAAAAGCGGCATCATAAGCGGCCTTGTCGTTCAGGCCGGCGAATATCTGCCTGAATGCCTGCTGGTAAGCAGTCTCAAAACTCAGCTTGTGCCGGTTCTGCAATTCTAGACTTAAGGCGTACAGTTCATACACGACAAACAGGCTGTCGCTGCCAGCTTGCCCGGCTATTTGTGCTTGAGTACGCCATGCCAGAATGGAGCGCCGCGCCTGCTCAGGCTCGGCGTTCAGCAACTGCATGCGGAACAGCTGATTGGCGTCCCAGTTTTTATTTTCCATCCCCGTTCTTGACAGCAAATTCTGGGCAATCGCTGCCATGGTTTTCTCCAGGCTTTCAGGCTGCGCAAGACCAGATTCGGCAATGGTGACGGGCTCGTCTTCTGTCTGTGCCCATGCCGGACTATTGATGTGCAACACGAAGACAAAGCTGGCAAGAGCAAAAAAAGTGCGCATGGATCACCTTGAATTTGATTGGGGCACGTACCAAAAATGGTCTTGAAGATAACACGGTTTGTGCCATGATTCCATATAAAATCAAGGATTGGTTTGCATCACATTACGTCATACCTGATCGGTCTCGGCAGGAACTTCTTCAAACTGCGCAATCTTCGTCAGAAAGGCGCGCGTCTTTTTGAAATCCTCACCAGCCAGTGTATCGGTAAACGCCTGAAACCCCGGTGAACGGTTCAAGCGGCCCGACAATAACCTCGACACAGCGATTGCCAGAGGGATGAACAGCACACTGAAAAGCAGGCTGGGGCCGATGAAGTGATCTGTTTTCTGGTACAGGTCCACGCCAAACATTCCTTTGAAGAACACCAGCAGGAAAGGAATGAACCAGACAACCTGCCCCAGCAAGAATGCCCACTTGAGCAATGCCAGCCGTCTTGATTTCAATATCATCAGCTGCTTCTGCACGATGGTGACAGGCTGGCCAAAATCCATGGCTTGCAGGGCATGGCGCTGGCTGTGGCTGAGCAGGGGCATGGCGATTGTCCAGGCCAGCAGGGCAAAGGCAGGCAGCGCAAATTCAAGTCGCGTGATGTAATGCGACAAAAACCAGATCAGATAAATAAACACAGGTATGCCTGCGACAATTTCATATTTGTCGACCAGACCCCATTTCTTGATGTCGCGACGATGTTGCTCCATCAGCGACAATTTCAGCATCTGGGTATTCATCCTGACTGCCTGTTCCAGGTTCTGGTCCCTGGCTTTCCATTCGGCTCTTAACAATTCCAGATCCATCTTAGCCTCCTTCTGCAAAACGGCTTTGCAATTTTTGTTTGATGCGGCTCATGCGGGTGGCGACATTGGTCGCAGTCAAGCCCATGATGCTGGCGATTTCTTCATTGCCATGACCGTCCATGAACAGCAAGATCAAGGCACGGTTCAATTCATCGAGCTCGCGGATGAGTTTGTCCAGCGTACGCATATTGTCGCTTTGCGCATTGAACAACTGATCAGCCTCGGCGATATCAAGCCCGAATTCTTCCAGTGGCACGGTGTCGCGCACCTGCCGGGCTTCACTGCGATAATGAGAAATGGCGACATTCATGGCAATCCGGTACATCCAGGTCGAGAACTGCACCCTGCCATCAAAGCCAGGGTAAGCACGCCACAATTGCACCACCATGTCCTGTACCAGGTCACGACGATCTTCGGCATGGCGGCAATAGCCATGGGCCACCTTATAGAGCAGGCGTTTGTGTTGCGCCAGGTGCTGTAAAAAAAGTTCCTGATCCATATTCAGGCCTTCACCGTTCGTGATATGCGCTTGCCATTCAGTATGCTGCCGATCAACGTGCGTCTGACCATCCAGTGATAACTGATCAGCGCCAGTAACAGGGACGCTGTCAATACTGCTGCCAGCTTGCCTGTCCAGTGCCAGTCCGTGCGTGACACCAAGGCCTGCAAAGTCATCACCAGCGGCAGGTGTACCAGATAAATCCAGTAGGAAGCATCAGCCAGATAACGTACGCCAGGGTGGGCACGGTCCATGCATTGTAGCGCCAGGCCGGTCAGGCCAAAGCAAAAATTCCAGGCGGCACAGGCATACAATGCTGCATAGACGAATTTTTTCCAGTCGTGGACAGCTGGCAGTAATTGCGGGGTCAAGCCAGTCATTGCCAGGCAGGCAGACGTCAGAATAAATGCAATGGCCAGATGCCAGTACCAGCTTTTTTGCCAGCGTAACATCAGCTCAGTATGTGGTAGCAATGCCCAGCCAAAACCAAAAGCCAGTCCAAAACTGACCCAGGCGGCAAGCCCTGGGTAAAGCGATTGATCTGGTGTCGGCACACCAAACCAGTTGATCCAGTAAGGTGTATAAAACAGGGCCAGTGCCACCGGCAACGCCAGTATCACCGGACCTGCTACACCAGCCAGCACCGGCATGGCAAGTCTTGCGGCTGCATGCAATAAACGGGACCACCCGGCCAGATTGCCTGTACACCACAATGACAGCATCGCCACATACAACAGCAGGAGCATGTATAAAAACCACAAGTGAGCAAGCGGGAAATCTTCCGCCGTAAACCGTGGTGAAGGTGGTGATTGCTTGGGCATGCTGCCACCATTGCGCAACCAGGCAGCGAGCAAGACTGCAGCAACGATGCCTGAAAAAATCACCGGCCAGCCGACCAGCAAGGGCAGGGCGATACGCCTGGCCCTGTCCCGAATAAAGCCAGACAAGCCTTTTTTCTGCAAAGCCTGGTGGGCAAAGTAACCTGCCAGTAAAAAGAACAAAGGCATCCTGAATACATGAATAACAAAAAACACTGGCCCCAGTAATTCTGCCTTGCTATGGTCGCTCACTATCCAAAAAAACTTCGCCCCGGGCAAGAAAGAAATCGTTGCGTGCAACAAGACACCAAGCAGCAGCGCTGCCGCACGCAAGGCATCAAGACCGTGCAGGCGCTCGCTGTTGACGATGTGTTTGCCATCCATGGGTGGTGTATGCATGGCGTACCCCGATAAGACAGACAATTTCACGGCTGGGCAGCACGCTGGAAGCGCGCTACAGCTATCACCGGATTATTTTCCAGCGCGTCAACCACCATGCTCATGCGCTGACTGGCACCTTTAGGCGCAATCTCAAACCGGAACGGCAACGTCAAGCCGTCTTGCTGGCGATAATCACTGCTCCAGACCTCCAGTTCAGTGCTGCGCCCCATGATCTGGCGTTTTTGCAGGCGTTTGATTTCGAGATAATTCATCGCATCGAGATAAATAGTGGATTCACCCGTGGTCGGCACAGTAAGCTTGACGACGTGCACGCGCCGCCCGTCAAGATTCTCTTCGCCAGCGTAACGCATGGGAAAGCCCTGTTTTTGCGCCGCCACCAAAATGCCGTCAAAATAACTTTCTTCCAGCAAAGCAGGCAATTCTTCGGCAGGCAAATCAATCGCCCGCTTGCCGCTGGGCAGAAAGGGATCTATCTTCCAGGCATCCTTGCCATCATAGGCAGTCACTTGTACCTGTCCCTGCAACATCACATCCCGGCGCAACAAGGCTGGCCGTCTGGCTTCGACTGTTGTCGGTATGTCAAACGGCGCCATGCCGATGATGCGCAACTTCACCCGCCGCGCTTGCACCTTGTCCATATCACCTATCGCTGCAAAATGCCTGCGCAATACCGTTTCCAAATTCAGACCGTTTGGCATTGCCGTACCTGACTGTGAAAAGGCAGGCGCAGAAAAGAACAGACAAGACAAGCCTATGATGAAAAGACGCAATAACAGACGTACTGACAGATGTGGTGCTATCAATGGTGCAGACATGATTATTCTCCCCAGGTTATGTGATTAAGTGTTTAAATGAAAGTTTGGCAAGACACCCGATGAGTTTTGCTAAACACCTGCTCTTTTATTCGCTGGGGAGTCGGAAAAATTCACATGTAAGGAAAAAAAACTGAACATCTAAAAGCGATGAATGAGATCGCTCTTTTTCAAGTCTGGCCGTATTCGGTATAATTCCTGCATGCGTATCTCTTACCATAACCGACACCTGATCATCGTGCTGGCTTGCCTGGCTCTGTTGTTCAATGCTTTTTTGCCATCGCTGGCAGGCAGCATGGGTGGTGGCTTGCCTGTTGTCAGGAACGGTGTCATCGAGATTTGCAGTGTGCAGGGCGTCAGGCTTGTTGACAGTGTGACGGGCAAGGTGCTGAAAGTGGATGCGCTTAAGACTGTTCAGGACAAGCCGCGTATCCACGGGCATTGTGCTTTTTGCCTGCCGCATACCGATCATGACTTTATCCTGCCTGCGCTAGCCGGTGCCGCCACAGGCAAAAATCTGAGCGCGGCTTTTCCTTCGCTGTTTTATCAGTCACCTTCCACTCTTTTCATCTGGGACAGCGCGCAAGCGCGTGCTCCGCCTGTTCTGGTCTGATCTTTCGCCCTGGCTTGTCTGTCAGTTTCACCATGGTTCGTTATTCGTGTCCGGGTTTGCTGATATGACAAATGATACTCTGCGCCCCGCTGCGGTTGCGGGCGCTTGCTGATTTTGAAAGAGATGCACAATGGAACGCCGTTCCTTACTCAAGTTGCTTGCTCTGTCCAGTTTGCCGCTGGTTGGCTGCAGCCGTGCGCCGGTCAGTTTTAACGGTATTGATATTACCGGCGCTGACTATGGTGCAGATTTTCACCTGCGCGGCCATGATGGCCGTGACTATAGCCTGGCCAGTTTCAAGGGTAAATACCTGCTGATATTTTTTGGTTTTACCCAGTGTCCTGATATTTGCCCTACGGCCCTGAGCCGGGCGGTATTGATACGCAAGCTGCTGGCTGAAAAAGCCGGGCAGTTGCAGGTGATATTTATTACCATAGACCCTGAAAGAGATACCCAGGACTTGCTGGCGCAATACATGGCCGCTTTTGATCCCGGCTTTTTGGGTTTGCGCGGGGATATGCAACAGACACGTGAGGTAGCCAGGGCTTTCAGGGTGTTTTACGACAAGGTGCCTAGTGGCAGCTCCTATACCATGGACCATACGTCCATCAGTTATGTGTTTGACGCCAATGGCAAAATTCGCCTGGCCCTGAAGCATGAACAGACAGCAGAACAATGTGCGGCAGATTTATCTGCCTTGATGAAAAGTTAATAAGGATAAAAGAGATGAATACAATGACCAAGATGATGATGGGCCTGGCCTTGTCCGGTTTTGCCCTGCTGGCGCAGGCACAAGTGACCGTCAGTGAACCCTGGGTGCGTGCCACCGTGGCCCAGCAGAAGGCGACTGGGGCCTTCATGCAGATCAAATCTGCCAAAGATGTACGTCTGGTGGAAGTCCGCTCACCTGTAGCAGGTGTGGCAGAAATACACAAGATGGAAATGATTAATAATGTGATGAAGATGCGCCAGGTTGATGGCCTGGATTTACTTGCTGGCAAACTGCTTGAGCTGAAGCCGGGGGCATTCCATATCATGCTGATGGACTTGAAGGCCCAGGTCAAAGAGGGGGATGTTGTGCCAGTTACTCTGGTTGTCGAAGGCAAGGACAAAAAGCGCGAGACCATAGAGATCAAGGCGACTGCCAGGCCGTTGAACCAGGCTGTACAGCACTGAAAGGATGTCCGTATGAGCGAAAATAAAATCCCGGTCAAATGGACAAGCCTGCTACATTGCTTCAATATTGCCGCCATCTGTTCACTGGCGGTCTGGCATGCCTATGCGTTTTACCTGAATAATGCGGTAGCTGATACTGCCAGACCACATCAGATCGAGCTGCTCCCGGCTCCGGCCAAACCAAATCACCAATTGACGACATGAAAAAAATAACGCTGTTGCTACTAGGCAGCCTGATCGCACAAGGTGCATCCGCTCACGTTACCCTGGACCAGCCCAAGGCCAATGTTGGTGCTTACTATAAACTGACTTTTAAAATTGGTCATGGTTGCGAGGGCAGTGCAACGACCACGGTCAAGGTCAGCATTCCTGAAAGCGTCAGTGGCGCCAAGCCCATGCCCAAGGCTGGCTGGAAAATCGACACGACGATCTTGCCATTGACTACACCTTATAACTCGCATGGCAAGACCATCAGCCAGGATGTACGTGAGGTGACATGGACAGGCGGCCCCTTGCCGGATGCCTACTATGATGAGTTTTCCATCCAGGTGAAGCTGCCTGATATTGTTGGCAAGCAGTATTTCAAGGTGACACAGTTATGTGAAAAAGGACGAATGGATTGGGTGGAAATCCCAACTGACGGCCAGTCCGCCAAGGGTTTGAAATCACCAGCACCGGTTCTGGAAATCATGGGTAAGCCAGAAGCTGAGCATCATCATTAAGCGATACCTGCCTTGATAAAAAACCCCGTCTGCATCAATGCAGGCGGGGTTTTTTATTGGCACGTCTTATTCCACGCTGTCCAGGAAGTTGTTGAGTGCTTCGGCAAATGCCTTGGGCTGGTCCAGCATGACAAAATGGCGGGCGTTGTTGATGCCGACGACTTTCAGTTTGGGGGCTCCCTGTAACAGCGACTGGTAATAGCTGTTCTTCGCTTCCAGGCTGATATTGCGGGTGGCAAAGTCAGGGGCATGCCAGGGTGACACTTCCAGCAAGGGCACCTGGACTTTCGACATGTCCTTGCGTAAATCCATGGTGACCAGTTCGCTGACGTAACTGGCACAGGCTGCCGGGTCACTTTTACTCGTCCTGATTGCTGATGCCTGTGCCAATTGTTCATCAATAACGCCGACTGTGCGCATGTACTGCAACTGCTGTTTGTTGAAAGCTTCTGTAGTCTGGGCGCTCATCTGTGCCTTGAAGCTGGCAGCCAGTGCCGGTCTTTGCTCGGCGGGCGCGTTCTCTGTCCCTGGCAGGACCGGCAAACCATCGACCGCGACGACACCGCTGATCAGGTCGGAGTGTTCCTGGGCGAACCAGATGCTCAGGGTTCCACCCATGCTGTGGCCTATCAGCATGGGTTTGATCAGTTTTTGCTGTTGTATCAGGTCCAGCAATGATTGCCTGGCTTTTTCCAGCAAGGGACCTTCGATGGCTGGGCGACCATCAAAACCGGCCAGGGTGACGACGTAAAGCGTATGATTTTTCTCCAGTTGTCGTATGGTGTCTTGCCACACCCAACTGCCGCTGGCCAGCCCTGGTATCAGGATGATGGCTTTTCCCTGATGTCCGTAACGTTCCACAGACAGGCTGCCAACCTGGAATTGCTGCCCGGCTTTGCTGGCGGTCGTGCCGGTATTGTCGTCGGCAGCCCAGGCAGCAGGGGCGAGTGCAGCGGAACAGTAAAAGCCGAACAGGCTGCTTAATATCCATTTTTTGAGTTGCATGAGGTCACGCTCCAATGTGAATATCCGTCAGGACGAGGTCTGCTTGCAGATGCTGAAGTGCCAGTTCATCAGCAGCATTAGCTGGCGTCAAAGATTTTTTCTATCGGTAATTGAAACAGTTTGGCAATCGCAAAAGCGAGCGGCAGGCTGGGGTCGTAGCGACCAGTTTCTATGGCATTGATGGTCTGGCGCGATACTTCCAGCAGGTCGGCCAATTGGGCCTGGCTCCATTCGCGCTCGGTACGCAAGTCCCTGACGATGTTCTTCATTGCGATCTTTCTATCCAGCGACGCAGGCAGGTTGCCACAAACCAGGAACCCAGCAACACCGACCAGGTGACAAACATGCTGAGGCGCGGGTAACCGGCGCTTTCCATGAAACCATAAGTCAGGGAAAAACCGGCGGTGACTGCGGCCGCCATGCCCATGTTTTCCAATGCCCATTTGCGTACGTATTCATCAATGCGCTGGAAATGTCGGATGATGGCCCAGATCATCAGCAGCGCAGGTATGGACGGGCCGGCAATGATCAGGTTGCGCAAGGTGCTGACTGGCATGGGTTCGGCAATGAAGTTGCTGGCATACAGGGCCAGGACATAAATGACCAAGGCGCCAAACAGTTCACGGTAGTACAGGCTTATGGCTTGCTTTTCACGCATAACATTCTCCAGTCTGAGTAGATGTATAAGGTCAAGTTTGCTTTACATCATGGGGTTAAAAAAATGCATGCGTTTGCATGCAGCTTGTTTATGGCGTGTAAAACAGACTTGACACGTCATGGCATAAAAAACGCTTTAGCCGCAACCTGGTTGAATCCGGTTTTGATGTAAAGCATGCTTGTCATGTTATATGAAAAAAAAGCGATGTCAAGCAGACTTTACATGTGCGTTAC
Source organism: Undibacterium paludis (assembly GCF_022568815.1). Taxonomy (GTDB): domain Bacteria; phylum Pseudomonadota; class Gammaproteobacteria; order Burkholderiales; family Burkholderiaceae_D; genus Undibacterium. The sequence goes on from NZ_JAKZHX010000006.1 coordinate 135,212, forward strand.
CATCATCTGTTGATACTGCAAGTGAGACAGGTGTCATTGCACAGTTGCAAAAGGAAAGAAGCAGAAAAGCGAAAAGACGTGCAGCCTTGCGGCGACACGTCTTGATGTTGTTGCCTGGTCCGGTTTATACGATATTCAGGGTCACTTCGATATTGCCACGTGTTGCATTGGAATATGGGCAGACTTCATGCGCCTTGGCGACCAGTGCTTCGGCTGCCGCACGGTCCATGCCAGGCAGGCTGACATTGAGTGTGACGGCCAGGCCAAAACCGCCTTTGCCATTGGGGCCTATGCCAACCAGACCATTGATGGAAACATCGGCAGGCAGGGCGATTTTGCCGGCAGCGGCAACAAATTTCATGGCTCCTATAAAGCAGGCAGAATAACCGGCTGCAAACATTTGTTCTGGATTGGTGCCTTCGCCGCCAGCACCGCCCAGTTCTTTTGGTGTGCTCAGTTTAACGTCAAGATGTTTGTCGCTGGAAACGGCGCGGCCATCACGACCGCCAGTTGCTGTTGCGTTTGCTGTGTAAAGTACTTGCATGATGAACTCCTGGCTAAATTGTTTGATTGTCTATGTTGATCGTCTGTATTGATCATCTTCAAGCGACTGGCATTTCTTTGTATGCCGTGTCGATGGAGTAACTATAGCTAACAATTTAATTGTGTGCAATTTAAATTTCGATTGTTTTTTTCTATTGAATGCATAGCTTGAATTAAATCATTGCTTAAGAATTATGCAATTCCCCACGCAGACTGTTCAATTGCTCGCGCAATTGCACCAGGGTTTCCTTGTTTTGGCCGCTGGCGCAGAGGATTTTTTCCGGGATGCCGAGGGCTGCGTTTCTTAAGTTTTTGCCAGTGTCCGTCAGCTTGATCCTGACCTGGCGCTCGTCGTCTTCATCGCGTTGTCTTTGCAACAGGCCATTGGCCTCCAGCCGCTTGAGCAATGGCGTCAGTGTGCCGGAATCGAGAAAGAGAGCTTTGCCTATGTCTTTGACCAGGATGCCATCATGCTCCCATAGGACCAGCATGACGAGGTATTGCGGGTAAGTCAGGCCGAGTTCATCAAGCAGGGGTTTGTAGGTCTTGGTCAATGCCAGTGAAGAGGAATACAGGGCAAAACAGAATTGGTTTTCCAGTGCCAGCATATTGACAGGAGTTTCATTGTTTTTTTTCATGGTGGCACTCTTGATAATAATTGGCTGATCAGCCATTTTGCTATTACCAGCATGATAAACAAATTTGGCTGCTTTGTTGCATTGCCCGTCATGCTCTGGACGCAGCAGTATTGCTGCTGTCAGGTGTAAGGCGCAGGGTATAATGACGGCCATTGCGCATGGACAGCCATGCCCCATCATACGAGGTAACCGTGACTTTTATCGAAAAACTTTCCTCTGCCTGGACAACAAATAATTCACTGCTTTGTGTTGGTCTGGACCCTGATATCAAGCGATTTCCCGCAGAACTGGCTGGCAATCCAGATGCAATTTATACTTTCTGCAAGACAGTGATTGATGCAACAGCAGACCTGGCCTGTTCATTCAAACCGCAAATTGCTTATTTTGCAGCCTTGCGTGCAGAAGACCAGCTCGAAGAAATCTGTCGCTACATCAAGACAAACTATCCAGGCATCCCGGTGATTCTTGACGCCAAGCGTGGCGATATTGGCGCCACAGCCGAGCAATATGCGCGCGAAGCATTTGAACGCTATGACGCAGACGCTGTCACCGTCAATCCTTATATGGGCTTTGACTCAGTCGCACCTTACCTGGAATGGCAAGACCGTGGCGCCATTGTCTTGTGCCGTACGTCAAATGCCGGTGGTTCGGACCTGCAATTCCTGGATGTTGGTGGCAAGCCCCTGTATCAGCACGTGGCGCAACTGGTGGCGGACAAATGGAATACCAATGGACAGTGTGCACTGGTGGTCGGTGCAACCTTTCCCAGGGAAGTGGCTCAGGTGCGTGCCCTGATCGGTGACATGCCTTTGCTGGTGCCTGGCGTAGGTGCGCAGGGTGGTGACATCGCGGCTACGGTACAAGCTGGCAAAACTGCCGGTGGTACCGGCATGATGATCAATTCTTCACGGGCGATTTTGTACCCTGTGCTTGCAGCCGGTGAAAGCAATGTTGATGCGATACGTCGGGTAGCATTGGAAACGCGAGATGCCATCAATCTGTATCGTTAAATTGAATAGATTGATTTGAGGGAATGCCGGGATCAGCGATAGATCATCACGTCCCGGTATTTTTTCAGGACCATGTCGTAAAAACCATTGAGCTTGAGTATTTTCAGGGTCTGGTCCAGTTCATCCCTGACGGCTTCCAGGTGCGTCTTCTTGGCAAAGCCAAAGAAGGTTTCCTGTTCCTGTGTAACCGGGTAGAGTGTTTTGAATTCATTGAAAACGCCGGCTCTTTTCATTTCGTAGATGGCGCCGAAGTGATTGCTGATGAGGATGTCGAAGCGGTTGGCCAATGCCATGTTGATGGCGCTGGTCATGTCACCGGCCAGTTCCACATTGAGTATGCCGCTCTTGCTCAATTCGTCAAATTTTGTGCCATAACTGATTCCGCGTACGGCCCCAAACCTGTACTGCGACAGGTGATCAAGCTCGCCGTCAAAAGTGATGCTGCTGCCATTTCTCACCCATAGGCTCATGGTCAGTAGTAAGACGGATTCATTGGTGTATGTGATGAATTTTTCTCTTTCAGGTGTGCGAAAGACGGTGAATATACCGTCGACTTCTCCATTCCTGACCATTTTCAGGCTGCGTTTCATCGGGTAGATGCTAATGTTGACCTGATGCCCCATCAGCCGGAAAGCTTCTCTGACAATTTCTACTGCAATGCCTTTGACTTCTCCGTTTTCCACGTATTCGTAAGGCGGGTAACTGAGGCTGACCAGTTTGTAGGTGGCTGCGGAAGCGGCTGGAGTCAGCGACAGGGCCAGGAGAACGAATAGCAGTGACCGGAATATCTTCAGCATTTTTTGCCTTTCCGGTGGATGCCTTGCCTTATTCCCAAGGCATCACCGACATGCGATACAACGCGATTTGATACTGATGGAGACTGGAATGTCTTCAAATAAGGTAGATCAATTTGTAAAAATATCCAATGCAAGAATTGCATTCCTGCTGTTTGTGCCAAACCCTTGAAAAATCGTCACTGAAACTGGCTCAGCAACAGTTCCACGGTGTTTTGTGAAGCTGTTGCTGATTTGAAAATACAACGCTCTCAATGCAAATTTCTTGCAGCAATGCTACAACACGATTCAGAAGCTGTGGCGCACGCCGACTTGCAAAGCCTTGTCCCCTGAACCTGCTTCAATGGCGCTGCCCACGGTGTAGCCGGCGCCATTCTTGTTATCTATTTTTGCGTAAGATGCATACAGGTCTGTGCGCTTGGACAGGCTGTGCACATAGGCGATGGACAGCTGGCTGGCATCCTGGTTTCTTACCGTCTTGTCATCCTTGCGTATGTACGAAGTCAGGATTTTGTTGTTGCCAAACGGGATGGTTGCACCTATCAGCAAATCATTGGAATCGGTTGATGCGACCGGGGCTATAGCGCTGCCAAACGGATTGGTCGTATTGCGCAGTGGTGAGCTGTTCAGACCCTTGTTGACGCCGTAGGCAAGGTGGGCTTTGACGACGCCAAAATCATAGGTCGCTGCCAGCAGCGTAGTTTTGCCGTCGTCAGTATTTTTCAGCGTGGCCGTGTCATTGTTGCGGTTGTGGTAACCCAGCTTGATGGCGAAGGGGCCTGAGACATAAGTCAGTGCAGCTCCGAGCTGACGTCCGGCAGATGTGTCACCCGCTGTTTCACCAAAGCCATAAGCAAGCTCTGCACTGAAACCGTCAAAAGTCGGTGTCACATACTTCAGTGTATTGTCCATGCGGCTGGCACCGGCGCCAGAGTTAGGCATGATGTTTGCCGCATCACCTGCCATGCCGGTGACATAAGGATCGACAAACGCCAGCGTCAGGTACTCCGGTGTGTACTGGCGACCCAGGCTTATCGTACCAAAATCACCTTTGATACCGGCATAAGCCTGGCGACCGAACATCAGGCCGCCCTGACCGGATGAGCCGGCATCCACATTGATGCCAGCTTCCAGCAGAAAGAAGGCCGACAGACCGCCGCCGAGATCTTCGCTGCCTTTGAAACCAAGGCGCGATCCCGAAGCCATGCCACTGGTCAGTTTGCTGACAGAGCCTGCGCTGCCGCCATTTTCTATCGCGATACCTGTGTCGACGATGCCATAAACCGTGACTGATGATTGTGCAGAGGCATTGCCGGCGACCAGGCCAAACAAACTGGTGAGGGCAAGTGCAAGTAAAGTCTTTTTCATTTGTTTCTCTCAAAAATATAAATAAACGATTTCGCCTGTATCACCCTCGATCGCTTCGAACATGCGGGTCAGCGGAATGTCTGCGGCCAGGTGTTTGCGTCAGCGCGGGATGATTGTCAACTGGACTCCATCTGATCAGTCGACAATTCATTATCGATTAAAAATAAACTGTTTACATATAAAATATTTATAAAACATCGACAAATTATTAAGTTAACGTTGTTAAAAAGTTGAATTGATGATTTTGGGAACGACATGCAGTACTGCTTTGCCAGATGCTGGAAATTGGCGGGACAAAAAAAGCCAGTGATGAATTCATCACTGGCTTGTAAAGCTAATGCCTGACTGCTCCGATGTGCTTATGCTTTTCCATAACCGCCACCACCGGGTGTTTCAATGACAAAGATGTCGCCGGGCTGCATGTCTGTGCTGGCAACAAAGCCCAGCTTCTCAGTACGGCCGTCCTGGCGGATGACATAGTTGCTGCCGCAGGCGCCATCGCCACCTCCAGCCGCGCCAAATGGCGCCACCAGGCGATTATTCGACAAGATGGAGGCGGTCATCTTTTCCAGGAAACGAATCTTCCTGATGCCGCCATTGCCGCCGTGCCAGCGACCTGCTCCGCCAGATTCCGGTTTGATCTCATAGCTCTCCAGTCTGACCGGGTAACGCCATTCCAGAATCTCGGGATCAGTCAGGCGCGAATTGGTCATATGGGTTTGCACTACGTCAGTGCCATTGAATCCTTCACCGGCACCAGAGCCGCCGGAGATGGTTTCATAATATTGATAGTCATCATTGCCAAAGGTGAAGTTATTCATGGTGCCCGGTGAGGACGCCAGAACGCCAAGTGCACCGTACAGCGCGTTGGTAATGCAACTCGATGTTTCCACATTTCCTGATACAACCGCTGCCGGATAGCGGGGGTTAAGCATGGAACCTTCCGGAATGATGACCTTCAGGGGTTTCAGGCAACCGGCATTGAGCGGGATATCATCATCAATCAAGGTCCTGAACACATACAGCACGGCGGCCATGCAAATGGCGCTTGGTGCGTTGAAGTTGTTGTCCAATTGCGGTGAGCTACCGGTGAAATCCACTTCGGCAGAGCGGCTTGCATGGTCCACTCGTATGGCGACCTTGATGACAGCTCCGTTATCGAGTCTGTACTCATAACTACTGTCCTGCAAGGCCGTGATGACGCGCCTGACGGCTTCCTCTGCATTATCCTGCACATGCCCCATATAGGCCTGCACGACATCGAGACCGTAGTGTTGCACCATCTTCAGCAATTCATCGACGCCTTTTTGATTGGCGGCGATCTGCGCCTGGAAGTCGGCCAGGTTCTGGTGGATATTGCGGCAAGGGTATTTGCCGGAAGAGAGCAGGGCGATGGTTTCTTTTTCCATGAACTTGCCGGCGCTGACCAGTTTGAAGTTATTGATCAATACGCCTTCTTCTTCGACCACCTTGCTGTCTGCTGGCATGGAGCCAGGCGTGATGCCACCGATGTCGGCATGATGACCGCGTGAGCCGACATAGAACAGGACCTCTGTGCCTTCCGCATTGAAGGCTGGGGTGATGACAGTGACATCGGGCAAGTGCGTGCCGCCGTTGTACGGATCATTGAGCATATACACGTCGCCTGGCTTCATTGTTCCGGCATTGGCACGTATGATGGTCTTGATGCTGTCGCCCATGGAGCCCAGATGCACAGGGATGTGCGGCGCATTGGCAATCAGGTTGCCTTCGGCATCAAACAGGGCGCATGAGAAATCGAGACGTTCCTTGATGTTGACCGAGAAGGCCGTGTTCTGCAGGCGCAGGCCCATCTGCTCGGCAATGCTCATGAACAGGTTGTTGAAGACTTCCAGCATGACAGGGTCAGCCTTGGTACCGATGGCCTGACGTTTTGGCCTTGCTTCCAGCCGGGTAAATACCAGGTGGTTGAGGGCGGTGACTTCTGCACCCCAGCCAGGTTCAATGATATTGGTGGCATTTTTTTCGGCGATGATGGCAGGGCCCTTCACCTTGTCACCGGGGCGCATGTCATCACGTGCATACAGGCCCGTGTCATGCCACTTTCCACCAGAAAACAGCTGCACGATTTCTACCGGACTCAGTTGTTCACCTGCAGCCCTTGGTGGTAATTGTTCGACGCTCTCACTGCCTTCGCCAGACGCGCCTATGGCTTCGACGGAGATGGCTTCTATCACCAGCGTCTTGTTCGGCATCAGGAAGGAATAACGTTTTTTGTACGCAGATTCAAATTGGTAAATCATGCCTGCGATGTTTTGCATGCCAACCACAATGACCGAGTCCGTGCCCTCATAACGCAGATGCACTCTTTGCTTGACACTGAGATTTTCCGCCAGTACGCCCTGGCTCAGCAGGTCATTGCTGGCGGCATCTGACAGGCGATCAAGTTCTTTTTCAAGTGCGGGCAGGGAGGTTGGCTCCAGTGGCAATTCCATTGCCAGTTCACGCATCGCAGTCTGGTCTGCCAGGCCCATGCCATAGGCAGACAGTACGCCGGAAAACGGATGGGCAAATACCCTGGTCATGCCAAGTGCATCAGCCACCAGGCAGGCATGCTGACCACCGGCTCCGCCAAAGGTAGTCAGTGTATAGTCGGTGACATCATGACCACGCTGTACCGAGATGAACTTGATCGCATTGGCCATATTGCCGACAGCAATTTCGATAAAGCCTTCTGCGACTTCTTCGGGGGACTTGCGTATGCCTGTGGCTTTTTCTATTTCGGCTGCCATGGCGGTGAATTTCTCGACGACCGCATCACGGTCCAGCGACATGTCCGCCCTGGGGCCAAACACTTTGGGGAAGTAGGCTGGCTGAATTTTACCAAGCATGACGTTGCAGTCTGTGACTGCGAGTTGGCCGCCGCGGCGATAACTGGTGGGGCCGGGGTTGGCGCCGGCGCTGTCTGGCCCGACGCGATAACGGGTGCCGTCAAAATGCAGGATGGAGCCGCCACCGGCTGCAACAGTATGTATGCTCATCATCGGTGCGCGCATCCTGACGCCGGCCACCTGGGTTTCAAATTCACGTTCGAACTCACCCGCATAGTGGGACACATCAGTCGATGTACCTCCCATGTCAAAACCGATGATCTTGTCGAAACCGGCAGTCTGGGCAGTGCGTACCATGCCGACGATGCCGCCTGCAGGGCCTGACAAGATGGAGTCCTTGCCCTGGAAGCGGTGGGCATCCGTCAGGCCGCCATTGCTTTGCATGAAGAACAGACGCACGCCATCCATCTTGCTGGCAACCTGATCGACATAACGGCGCAGAATGGGTGACAGGTAAGCATCAACTACCGTGGTGTCCCCGCGCGAAATCAGCTTCATCATGGGGCTGACCTGGCTGGAAATCGATATCTGGGTAAAACCCGTCTCTGCGGCCAGCCTGCCTATGATGTCTTCATGCCGCGTGTGGCGGTAGCCATGCATGAGCACAATCGCCAGTGCGCGATAACCATCCTGATATAAAGCCGCGAGCTCCTTTTTGATGGCAGCTTCATCAAGCGGAGTAATGACATGGCCATGTGCATCCATGCGCTCATCGACTTCCACCACTCTTTCATACAAGAGTTCAGGCAGGACGATATGACGATCAAACAGGCGTGGCCGGTTTTGATAGGCGATGCGCAAGGCATCGCGAAAGCCTTTGGTGATGATTAATGCTGTCGGGTCGCCCTTACGTTCGAGCAGGGCATTGGTGGCAACTGTCGTCCCCATTTTGACTGCCGATACCAGCTCAGGCGAAATACTTTGATCAGCTGCCAATCCCAGCAGCCTTTGTATACCGGCAACGGCTGCATCCTTATATTGTTCAGGATTTTCTGACAGCAGTTTATGTGTCAGTAATTTGCCGTTAGGGCGGCGTGCCACGATATCGGTAAATGTGCCGCCGCGATCTATCCAGAACTGCCAGCGTGGGTCTTCAGGGATATCACTATGCGCGCGTTTCTGTTCGTTCATTTTGCAACCACCTTTCATAAAGAGATGATGCCGCTACGACGGCAAGGTCTTATCTCGGTTTGTCCCTCCGCCCTTGTCCTTGTAACAATCCTTGTGTCAAAAATCCGACAAACTATTTAAACGATTGTTGTTTCAAGGCCTCAATTGAAGCGGATATTTAGTATTAAAAAAACAAAAAACATCACTAATCTTGTGCATCTGCGCCACAGCGTGGTGCAGTTTATTTGCTTGTTCTTATAGAGAGGAAAAAAACTTTATAAACATCTTGTAGATTTTTCCTTTGATGATATTGTAGTGGTTATTGAGATTAAATGTAAGATATTTTATTGACGTTTTATCGATAAAACGTTTACGATATGATGCATAGGGAGAGCAAATCATGTTTGGCTTAATTCAAAACAGGCTAGTCTTGAAGCAAAAATACGAAGTACGCCATGGCGTGTTTGCGGGTTTGCGTGCTCTTGCGGCGGTGTTTGCCTCGGTGGCTTGTGCTCATGGCCTGGCTGCAGAGCTGGAAATACGGTTTGCCACGGCTTATGCAGCAGACAATTTCCAGACCATGAATTTGCAGCAGTTTGCCAGGGAGGTAAACAATGTCGCCGGCGGGCAGTTGAAGATGGCTGTTTTCCCGGCGGGTACTTTATTAAAGCCGGCGCAGATATTTGTCGGTGTCACGGAAGGGAAGGCTGAGGCCGGTGAAGTCATCATGTCCAGCCTGGCCAAGGAAATACCGGTGTTTGGTGTTGATTCACTACCTTTTACAGTGAGGGGATATGAAGATGCCTACCAGTTATGGATGGCGTCGAAGCAGGAAGTGGAAAAAGCCTTGAACAAGCGGGGACTGAAATTGCTGTACTCCGTACCCTGGCCGCCGCAAAACCTGTATTCAAGAAAGCCGTTGACTTCGCTGGCAGATTTCAAGGGTATGCGCATGCGCAGTTATAACCCGGCCAGTGAAAGGATTGCTGAGCTGGCGCAAGCCAGTGCCGTACCTATACAGGTGATTGACCTGGAAAAAGCGATTGCCAGTGACAGGTTTGACCTGATGATCACCTCAAGCTGGACCGGTGTCGAAACCAAAGCCTGGAGCAAGATGCAGTACTACTATCGTGCCAACGCCTGGATACCAAAGAACATTGTTTTTATCAGTAATAAGATATTTTCCAGGCTTGATGCCGACATACAGGGAAAGATCATGCAGGCGGCCGAGCAGGCAGAAAAGCGTGGCTGGGACATGAGCAGGGATAGTGATGCAGTCTATGAAAACCAGTTGCGTAGCAACAAGATCAAGGTCGACAGGGTAGACGCCATGCTAAGAAATAATCTCGACAGATTAGGTGAACAATTTGTCCGGGAGTGGTTGAAAACAGCCAGCAATGAAGAAGTAGCGATTTTATTGAAATACACGACCGAAAGGTCGATGAAGTAAATCCCGGTAAGGCTTCACATCTTGTAAAAATTTTGTGAAGCAATAGCAGGGGCAGGTGTAAAGCAGCATCGTCACAAGTAGCACAACGGCTCTCCAAACAGGCATCAGGAGAGGGCTTACATTCAATTAAATTGGAGCGTTTAATAATGTTTAAAAATACCATCAAAAAAATTGCCCGTGCCGGATTACTGGCCAGCCTGGGACTGAGTTTTTGCTACTCCGCCTATGCACAGCAAGAGATCAAGATTGGCGTCATCTACCCCTTGTCAGGGGCAGCGGCCTCCTCCGGCAGTGAAATGAAGAACGCCCTGGAACTGGCTGCTGACATCGTCAATAATGGCGCCAAGAATATTCCCAACCTGCCTTTCTCCAGCGGCGGTGGCTTGCCTAATCTGAAGGGCGCTAAGATCAAGCTGGTATTCGCCGATCATCAGGGCAACCCGCAAGTTGGTGCGACTGAAACTGAGCGCCTGATTACTCAGGAAAAAGTCGTGGCCGTGGTCGGCGCCTATTTCAGTAACGTGACGGCGACATCCAGCCAGGTGGCTGAAAAATATAAGATTCCTTATGTAAATCCCGAATCGTCTTCTTCAACACTGACGCAACGTGGCTTCAAATGGTTTTTCCGTACCACCGCTCATGACGACCTGTTTGTTCATAACTTCTTTGATTTCTTCAAGGAACTGGAAGCCAAAAAAGGCATCAAGGTCAAGCAACTCGCGACCTTCAATGAAAATACCTTGTGGGGTAATGAAACCACCAAGCTTGAAACCAAGCTGGCCGGTGAGAAAGGCTATAACCTGGTCAAGACTATTGTCTACCCGGCCAAGAGTACACAACTGACTTCTGAAGTGCAGCAATTGAAGGCATCCAACCCGCAAGTGGTGATGCAGTCGTCCTACCTGGGCGACGCCATCATGTCGATGAAAACTTATAAGGAACTTGGCTTTTCACCTGAAATGATCCTGGCCAATAATGCCGGCTTTACTGATACGGAATTCCGTCGCACCCTGGGCAAGGATTCTGATTACGTCATTACCCGCGAAGTCTGGTCGCCTGACCTGGCAAAGAATAATCCGCTGATCAAGCAAGTCAATGACCTGTTCAATGCCAAATACAAAATCGACTTCACTGGCAATTCCTCCCGTACCTTTACTGGCCTGATGACCCTGGTCGATGCGATCAACCGCGCCGGTTCCACCGAGCCGGAAGCAATCCGCAAGGCACTGACAGAAACCAATATCCCTGCCAGCAAACTGATCATGCCATGGAAAGGCGTCAAATTTGATGAGCACGGTCAGAACATCCTGGGTTCCGGCATCCTGGTGCAGATCATCGACGGTAAATACAACACTGTCTGGCCCTTTGACCTGGCAACCAGGGATGTCGTCTGGCCCATGCCTAAATGGGATCAGCGTAAATAATGTGGTCGGACAGGTATAACAACAAGTAATGAAAATGCAATGATAGACCTGGTATGCCAAATCGCGAGTCAGTGCGAAGTGGCTTGCCAGGACTGAGCGGATCAAATAAAGAAACTGCCTGGCGACATGTTCACCAGATTTCAGTTTTACATATAGGAAGTGGGAGGAGCTTATGTCCCTTGAAATACTCATACAAACCCTGGCGTCCGGGATCTTGATAGGCCTGATCTATGCGCTGGTGGCGATTGGTCTGACACTGATTTTTGGTGTCATGGATATCGTCAATTTTTCACATGGCGAATTCCTGATGTTCGGCATGTACTCCAGTTTCTGGATGTACTCGCTGTTTGCACTGGACCCCATGTTTACGTTACCGCTGACGGCGCTGTTCCTGTTTGCGCTTGGCGTGATGCTGTACAAGCTGATCATCAAAAAGATCACCAATGCACCCATGCTGTCGCAGATATTTACAACTTTCGGCCTGATGATGCTGTTCCGTGGTCTGGCGCAGTTCTTCTGGAAACCTGATTTCAGGACCGTTGATCATTCCATCGTGTCAGGATCCATGCAGATCTTTGGTATTCAGGTTGGCACTCCGCAAGTAACAGCCGGTATCGGCGCCATACTGGTCACGGCAGGGATTTACCTGTTCCTGACCAAGACTCGCGCTGGTGCGGCACTTGAAGCGACCGCCGCCGACAAGGAAGCAGCACAACTGATGGGTATCGATTCACAAAAAATGTTTGCCATGGCCTGGGGCATAGGTGCAGCCTGCGCCGGCGTGGCCGGCGCCCTGCTGTCGACCTTTTTTCCCATCTTCCCTGAAGTTGGCGCCAATTTTATTCTGATTGCTTTCGTCGTCGTCAATCTTGGTGGTTTTGGCAGTGTGATTGGCGCCTTGTTTGCCGGAATCATCGTCGGCGTGATCGAAGTCATGGGCGGGTTCCTGATAGGGCCGCAATACAAACTGGCCCTGGTATTGAGCCTGTTCCTGGCTGTGCTGATGTTCCGTCCGCAAGGACTGATGGGTAAGCAATAACGTAAGAAATAAGGTGGAAATATGAATATTCAAGAAAAGACAGCGATCTCGGCGCAGGAGTTGCTGGCTCCGGATTCGCATGGCAACTCCTCGGTGAAATACATACTCCTGGCGCTGGTCGTGGTGTGTGCTTTGCTGGTTCCTGTTGTCGTGAAAGACCCTTCACATCAAAATCTGGCTATCCTGATACTGATGGCGGCACAACTGGGCGTGGCCTGGAATATCGTAGGCGGCTATGCGGGACAGGTATCACTAGGGCACGTCGCCTTTTATGGTTTGGGTGCTTACACCTCGACATTGCTGCTGACACAATGGGGCTTGAATGCCTGGCTGGCAATGTTGTGTGGCGGTATTCTGGCAGCCCTGATCAGCCTGGTCATAGGCTGGTCCTGTTTTCGTCTCAATGGCCACTACTTTGGCATGGCAACCATTGCCGTTGCAGAAATCATCCAGATCATTTTCACCAACTGGGAATACGCGGGGGCCGCGGTCGGTCTGACCATACCCATGGACCAGCAAGGCTGGGGTAGTATGATTTTTGCTGACAAGGAGCCGTATTACTACATCGCATTGGGCTTGCTGTTACTGACCTTGTTGACTAATTACTGGATAGAGAACAGCTATCTGGGCTATTACTTCCGGGCCATCAAAGATGAACCTGATGCTGCGCGCAGCCTGGGCATCAATCTCAGTCGCTATAAACAGATCGCTTTTGCTGTCAGCAGTTTTTTTACTGCGGTGGGTGGCAGCCTGTATGCACAAAAAGAGCTGTATATAGACCCGGGTTCTGTCCTGCATACCGGTCTGTCCATCAAGATGGCGCTGGTTTCCATCCTCGGCGGTGTCGGTACGCTGCTTGGCCCGGTAATAGGGGCGGGTGTGTTGACTTTTATTGAAGAAGGCACACGTGCCCTGTTTGGTGGTTCAGGCCGTGGTACTGATCTTGTCATCTATGCGGCATTGATCGTTGTGATTGCCGTGTACTACCCGACCGGTGTGATGGGCTGGATCAAACAATTCTTTGCGCGCAGAAAAGCTGTGCAGGCACAGCAGGTAAAAGACGCAAAAGGAGAAACAGCATGAGCTTGTTGCGAGTAGAAAGCGTCAGCAAACGCTTTGGCGGCATTACTGCCAACCAGGATGTGTCTTTTGAAGTCGGCGCCGGCAAGATCGTCGGCCTGATCGGCCCCAATGGCGCTGGCAAGACCACGATGTTCAACTGTATTGCCGGTTATGCACCGCCGACCACGGGTGAAATCTGGATGAATGACATCAAGGTATCGGGCATGACGCCGGAACAATGTGCCCGCGCCGGCATAGGCAGGACGTTTCAGGTGGCACGCACCTTTACCAGCATGACAGCACTGGAAAATGTCATGGTCGGTGCTTTCCTGATCAACAAGAATGTTGCTATCGCCAGGGAAAGTGCGGCAAAGCTGTTGAACTTTGTCAATCTTGGCCAATTCAAGGACAAGCCGGCCGGCAGCATGACTATCAGTGAACAGCGTCGCCTGGCCGTAGCCCGTGCACTGGCTGTCAAGCCACGCCTGCTGCTGATGGATGAAGTGATGGCTGGCCTGAATCCGACAGAAGTCAGAGAGACGGTAGACGTAGTCCTGAAGATACGGGAAGAAGGTATTTCCTGCCTGATTGTCGAACACGTGCTGGAAGGTATCATGCCGATTGCAGATGCCATCGTAGTACTCGATTATGGCAAAAAAATTGCGGAAGGCAGCCCTGACGAAGTGTCCAACGATCCCAAAGTGATCGCTGCCTACCTGGGAGATGAATGATGCTGCAAGTAAGAAATTTAAAAGTCAGTTACGACGGTGTACTCGCTTTGTCCAAGGTGGATATCGACGTGGAAAAGGGCAAGATTGTTGCCCTGGTCGGTGGCAATGGTAACGGCAAGTCCACCACACTGCGTGCAATTGCCGGTTTGAATGCTGCTGACGATGGCCAGATCGTCTTTGATGGCAAGCCTCTGGAAAAAATCCCGGCCAGCAAACGTGTTGGTCTGGGCCTGTCACTGGTACCGGAAGGACGGCGCATTTTTGCTCGTCTGACCGTAGAGAGAAATTTGCAACTCGGCGCTTACACCCGGCGCGATGCAGATGAGGTGGCTGAATCCATCGATACCATGTATGGTCTTTTCCCCATATTGAAAGAGCGACGTTACCAACTGGCCGGCACCATGAGTGGTGGTGAACAGCAGATGCTGGCGATAGGGCGTGGCCTGATGGCTAAACCCAAGTTGCTGCTGCTTGATGAACCGTCCTGGGGGATTGCGCCAAAGTTTGTGACCAAGGTGCTTGACACCATACAGCTGATCAATGAGCAGGGTATGTCGATTTTGCTTGTAGAGCAAAATTTGCACAAGGCGCTGGCCATCGCTCATCATGGCTATGTGATACAGACGGGCCGTATTGTCATGCAGGGTACGGGGCAAGAGTTGCTCAATAACGAAGACGTCAAGAAAGCCTATCTGGGGGTATGACATGCAACATGCTTCTTTGAGTGCCAGCCAGGTACGTGCCCTGTGCCGTAGTGGCGAATTCAGCGGATCAACTGCGGGCATGGCTGCAGGCCATGTCCAGGCCAACCTGATGATGGTGCCGCGCGAACATGCTTTTGATTTCTTGCTGTTCTGCCAGCGCAATCCCAAGCCTTGCCCTCTGGTGGAGGTGATGGATGCTGGGCAGTTTGAAGCCCGTTGTGCGCCTGGTTCAGACATACGCAATGATATTGGCGCATATCGTATCTATGAACATGGGCAACTGGTCAGGAAGGTGGCTGAGATTCATACTTACTGGGAGCAATACCAGCAAGAGGGGCTGGTCAGCTTTTTGCTCGGGTGCAGTTTTTCATTTGAGTCCGCACTGATAGAGGCGGGCATTCCCTTGCGCCACATACAGCAGCAAAAAAATGTGGCGATGTATCGCACTAGTATTGCCTGTACCCCTGCCGGTCGCTTCAGCGGCAATATGGTGGTCAGCATGCGGCCGGTAAAAAGCCGGGATGTTGCCAAGGCAGTCGAAGTATCGGCACGTTTCCCGCGTGTACATGGCGCGCCTGTGCACATAGGTAATCCGATGGCGATTGGAATACACGACCTGTCGCAACCTGATTATGGCGATGCAGTTGTCTTGCTTGATGATGAGCTGCCGGTATTCTGGGCTTGCGGCGTGACACCGCAATATGTGGCTGAATTGAGCAAACTGCCTTTTTGCATCACTCATGCACCAGGGAAAATGTTCGTCACTGATTTGTTGACCAGCGACGCTGCTGGCAACTGATCAAGGCAGACGCCAAGCCAGGACTTTATTTGAGGGGCGGATACATCATGAAAAAATTATTGGAAACTTGGAAAATAGGTCATCGTCTTGGCCTGGGTTTTGGTTTTGTGATTTTATTGATGCTGGTTCTCACAGTCACCGGGGTAACGCAACTGGCGCGCGTCAACCAGGGCGTGGACTTGATCAGCAAGGATCTGTATCCCAAGACGGCCATTGCCAATCGCATCAAATCTGATCTTGATCACATTGCACGCAGCATGCGCAGCTTGCTGCTGCTTTCCACTTTACCGGAACGCAAAATAGAGCAGGATGCCATCGACAAGGCGGGCAAGCAGATAGACCTGGATTTGACGCAATTTGGCAAACTGGCCAGTTCAGAACAGGAAAAAAAATTGTTGCAGGCGGTACAAGCCGCCAAAGCAAAATACCAGCCTGTGCTGGACAAGTTCCTGAAACTGGTGCTTGACAATGAAGTAGAGCAGGCCAAGGACCTGGTCCTGCCCGAGATTGCGCCTTTGCAGGATCAATACCTTAATACCCTGGATAAACTGGTGGAGTGGCAGTCGGGCCTGATGGAAAGCAGCGGCAAGGATGCTGCTTCCATATCTGCTGCTGCCAAGACCCTGATGATTGTATTGATGGCCGGTGCTGTTGTGGTGGCGATACTGATTGCAGTGATGACAACCAGGACCATTACCACACCCCTGCAAACCGCCATGCAGTTTGCAGGGGAGGTTGCCAGTGGTGACTTGCGCACCAATATTAAAGTCAGTCGTGAGGATGAAACCGGTCAATTATTAGCCTCCCTTAACCAGATGAGCCAGAGCCTGACGGAAACGGTAGGGCAGGTCAGGCAAAGCGCAGAAAAAATCAATATCGCTTCCAGGGAAATTGCCAGTGGCAATCTGGATTTATCAAATCGTACCGAGCAACAGGCTTCTGGTCTGGAAGAAACTGCCGCCTCCATGGAGCAATTGACGGCAACCGTAGGGCAAAACGCAGAGAATGCCTTGCAAGCCCATCAACTGGCAGACCGTGCATACAGCAACGCCAGCAAGGGTGGCCAGGTGATAGGCGAGGTTGAACAGACCATGGGGGCGATCAAATCCAGTTCCAACAAGATAGTAGACATTATTGCGGTCATCGACGGCATCGCCTTTCAAACCAATATCCTGGCTCTGAATGCCGCGGTCGAGGCGGCACGTGCTGGTGAAAATGGCCGTGGTTTTGCCGTAGTGGCTGCGGAGGTTCGTAATTTGTCGCAAAGATCAGCCAGCGCCGCCAAAGAGATCAAGGCATTGATCGCCAGTTCAGTGGAGCAGGTTGATACGGGTGGCAAGCTGGTCGTGGATGCCAGTAATACCATGCGCGACATCGTTACCTCGGTACAGCATGTGGCTAACATCATCAGCGAGATCAGTTCGGCCAGTCGCGAGCAGAATACCGGTATTCTCCAGGTCAACCAGGCGATCAGCATGATGGATCAGATGACACAGCAAAATGCCGCTCTCGTTGAACAGGCAGCGGCGGCAGCCGGCAGCATGCGCGAAGAAGCAGCGCAACTGCTCGCTACGGTGGCTGTGTTTAAATTGGAGGAGGACGCTTTGCTTGCGTCAACAAGAGCGACATCTCCAGCGAGAATGCTGGCTCTGCCGGCATAACATGCAAGTGACATATGGCCATGCCGCAGCCATGCGAAATCACAGAAATTGACATCGTCAGGGTCTTTTCTAGTGGCGGGGCTTGAGGTAAATACGACAAAAATGATGAAATATCGAGTTTTTATTGATAATTTATTGGAAATAACCTGAAATTTCAAATGAAAAAGTTAAAATTAAGCAGGCATTCTGTAAGGAATTTGTTTAATTTATTTTGTAAAGTGTCATTATGTCCACGACGAAACCAGCCAAGAAAACCAGCCTGGGCACGCCGGCTGCACCCCGTGTCCCTATCGTTTCTTCCTCCCATCTGGCCGAGGGCAGGAGTGCAGAATTGAGTGAATTTGAATTCGGCATGATCATTGCCAGCAATGCCTTTAACCGTTGGGCGGTCAGATGCATGGCGGCGGTAGGCATGAAAGACATGACCATCACGGATGTACTGGTGCTACACCATATCAACCACCGTGCGAGGGAAAAAAAACTGGCCGATATCGCCTTCATCCTCAATATTGAAGATACCCATATCGTCAATTATTCCCTGAAAAAGCTGCAAGCCCTGTCACTGGTGCAGACAGAAAAACGCGGCAAGGAAATCCTGTATGCCACCAATGACGCTGGCCGTGAAGTCTGTCGTCGTTATTCGGAAATACGTGAACAGGTACTGGTGTCGGCGCTGACCGGCGACGGTACGGAAAGTTTTGAACTGAGTGAACTGGCCCGCTTCCTGCGGGTACTGTCAGGACTGTACGAGCAGGCAGCCAGGGCGGCTACTTCGCTGTAATACAGCTTGATCCTCATTTTACCCGAGGTATTGCCCTCTCCAAAGGGGTTTTTGTGAGGCTTTCATGCCTCACTTTTTTTGTCCATTATTTATTTGCCTGTGTTGGCGAGAGGACGTGAAGTCCTGTAGCTTTACTGGCCGATCTGCCTGCCTTTCTGGCGATTCTTTCTGGTGGCGATAGCGACCACCACCAGCACAAACTTCAGCAACATGAAGAGCATGAACAGGCTAATGGCGAGCGGCAGGATCGTGACAGCGAATGCCAGTGCCAGGCAGGCGAGCAGTAATTGTGGTGCGGGTAATTGCATCAGCCAGCGCCAGACCTGGCGTAACAGATAGGCAAATTCATGGATGGCTTGTTTAAAGATGATGCTGAACTGTTCGGTCTGGTCGAATTTCATGCTTGTTCCCCTTTTATGTTTAAGTGCTGCGTTTCGGTAGTTACAGATTACGCCACGAGGTATCCATATGCAGCAAAGATGCGACGAAATGCCGGATTACAGGGTTCAATGGCTAACTTTACTGCTTGATTTCCAGACACTGTAAGCAATTGATAATTCATGTTAGCCATTGTTTCGCTGGCTGCACAAAAGGGTTTCCCAAGGTACAATGAAAAATCGCCTGTATTTCTATTGCCATCATGACTGATCAAAAGAATGCCGAGTTTGCTTTCCTGGAAGCTTTTACTGCAGAGTTGTCTGCAAAAAAACTGGTTTTCCCGACGTCTTTGGGAGCCACCATGAAGATCAGGAAAGCATTGAGTCAAGCCGATATTTCTACCGACATGGTGGCGCGTATCATCGGTACCGAACCTGTGTTATCTGCCAAAATTTTGCATCTGAGTAACTCCGCCAGTTTTAATCCCCAAGGCAAGAAAATTGGTGATTTGAAAAACGCTACAACCTTGCTCGGCTTTTCTGCTGTTCGCAATATTGCGATATCCATAGGCATGAAGCAGCTGGCCGAGAATAAATACAATGGCAGTCTGTCGACCCAGATGGATGGTCTTTGGCGCCGCAGCCTGCGGGTGGCTGCTCTGTCCATGGTGATTGCGAGAAAACATACCAGGCTCAGTGCTGACAAGGCCATGCTGGCCGGTTTACTGCACGATATAGGCAAATTCTATATCCTGAACAGGGCAAATCATTACGTTGATCTGTTTTCCACTGAAAAAGCATTGTGGGAGGTGATAGATCGCTGGCATGCCAGTATAGGTAGCGCCATACTTGAAGATTGGGAAATTTCTGACGATATACGTGTCGCGGTGATGGATCACCGTGAACATAATCCTGGTCCTGCACACAAAGTGGGCTTGATTGACGTTGTTGCCGCTGCTGATTTTCTCGATGCACATTTCGTTGAAAATACGATAGACCAGCTTGACTGGAGTACGGTACCGTCGAGCTTCAGGCTACTTGACATTGATAAAGAAAACATCGACGAGCTGATGGCAGAAACCAGGACAGAACTTGCCCTGGTTCTCAAGGCGATCAATTAAGCAGGTTTTTCAAACGCTCATGTCCGGCGCGGCTGATGGGCACCTGTGCGCCATTGTGCAAGACTGCAACCTGACTGTCCTTGCTGGCTTTTTCTATGCTTTTCAGTGCTGCCAGCGATAATAGAAAAGAACGGTGCACCCTGACAAATCTTGCCGCATCAAGCTGGGCTTCCAGCTCAGACAGGCTTTGTGTCTTCATATATGACTTGCCAGCCGCATGGATAAGAATGTAGTCGTCCTGCGCTTCTACATACTCTATGCTGTCAAGAGCCACTACGTGTACCTGGCCGCGATCACGTATCAGCAAACGTTGCATTTTTTCGCCTTGTTCACTTATCAGCTGACTTAGCGCTTGTGTAGCGGGGATACCAGATGTTTCTGCTGACAACAGTTTGCGCGCCTTGGTCAGAGCCTCATCGAAACGCTGCTGGGAATAAGGCTTCAGTAAATAATCGACTGCATGCAGATCAAAGGCCTTCAGTGCATATTGATCATAGGCTGTCGTGAAGATAACGCCGCTACGTCTGCCAGTCACTTCCAGTACTTCCAGGCCGGACAATTCTGGCATCTGTATGTCAAGCAAAATCAGGTCAGGATTGAGTTTCTGGATGGCGTCAACTGCTTCGACGCCGGTCTCACACTCTCCTGCGATGATAATATCGCTGTGCGTCCGCAGGTATTCCATTGATAATCTGCGCGCCAGTTCTTCATCATCAACAATCAAGACTTGCAGTGGCTTATTCATTATTATCCCGTTCAAATGGCAGCGCCATTTCCAGTATGAATTCTTCGTTGTTTTGTTGCCAGCTTACCCTCGCCTGCTCACCATAAAGCGCAAAAAAACGCTGACGCAGATTGCTTAAACCCAGGCCATTGCCAGTGCTATTGGCTGGAGTTATTGCTACGGGGTTGCGGACAGAAACATGCAGCCAACCATCGCGTTGCAATGCATGGATGCGGATCGTGCCGCCCTTGGGGAGGTTGCGTATGCCATGCTTGATGGCGTTTTCAAGCAAAGGCTGTAATATCATAGGTGGTATCAGTGCATGTCCCGCTTCGGGATCGATCTGCATCTCGGTCATCAGCTTTTTGCCAAAGCGAATCTTTTCAACCGCAAGAAAATTTTCACACAGACGCAGCTCTTCTTTCAAACTGATTTTTTCCTGTTCAGCAATTGCCAGGGTCTGGCGGAAAAAATCGGCAAGGGCAATTGTCATGGTCCTGGCTGCGGCAGCGTCAATGGCCGTCAGTGCACTGATTGAATTAAGGCTATTGAACAAAAAGTGCGGGTCGATCTGCGAGCGCAATACCTGCAATTCTGCATCTCTCGCCAACAGGCGCGATGCCGCTTCCCGCCTTTCTGCTTCACGTATATTGTGAAAGGCGATATAGACATCAAAGGCCAGCAGGGCCAGCAGATAAGACGCGAATCCCGCCAGGAAAAAAAGGACAGACAAATGCGGGGACATGTTCAGCACCGGCATGTCTTCGCTTGCTGCTGCCAGGGTCTTGTTCCAGCCATAACAGATGCCCAGCCAGCCGAGACCGGATATCATTGCCGCCGCCGCAAACACCATGACAGCAGTACTGAAGCTGCGCTGATGTATGGGCAGGGAGCGACACACAAAGTATGCTGACGATGCCAAAAAACCACAAAGCAGGGCGAGCGGCAGGGCGAACAACAGTGCATAGGTCCAGTTTGTCAAATCCGCCGCCACCAGCAGCCTGGCGATGAAAATGCCGGTCATCAGCCAGGCAGCGATGTAGACCAGCAGGCGACGCGAATCTGACAGTATGGGATGCATGCTAGCCTTTAATTCAGGATTTCCACACCACCCATGAGGGCGTAGCCTTTGATATATAGCTTTTTGGTGCTCACCATCGGTGGTACTGTTTTGTCGTCGAAACCGCCAAGTATGGGCGACCCATGCGAGATAACTGTCCAGTCATTCGGCACCTTGAGGACGATGCCGCCCCACATGGCAAATACATTCAGGGTTGCTTCTGACTGTATCGATGCGCTGCGCAGATCCAGTTCAACTCCGCCCATGATGGCGTTGATTTCGCCACCACGAAAGTCCTGGGTGCTGTTTTGTAATTTGTTCCCACTCATGACGGCCACGATATTGCAGACACTGTCCTGATTGGTGCTCGAGCTGCCCAGCAGGTTTTCGGTGCCGGTGCCGACTCTGTCCTTGAAGATCACCATCAAGCCTGCGAAAATCAGGAATATCGGCCACCAGTCGCGCATGCGGAAATAGATAATGCCCATATGATGCAATATCAGCAAAGCACCAAGGCCGACAAAACCGCAACCGATGACGTATCCGGCCGTGGTTTCGCTCTTCGATATCTTCAACGCACCGACGAAGATGAAGACCATGGGCCAGAAATGGAAGATGTCGCGCATATTGAAAATGTTCAGATTGTCTATCAGAGCAGCCGCACCGAAGATCAGTAGCAAGGCACCAACCAGAATGCGCCCCTGTGGATTATTGTTGTTCATGATAATTTTCCTGATGTTGAATTGGTCGTTGAGATGAGTCAGGCTTGACGGGTTTTATTCTTGTTTTTCTTTCTTCGTCAGCAGACCGCCAACCAGATGCTGTACGCCAAAGGCAATCAGCAACAGCGGCCAGCTGGTACGGAAATTCCAGCCCCATACCTGTTCTATTGATACATACAGCCAGAAGGCAAATACCAGGTTGAAGAAACCTTTGGCAATGTGTTCGGGTTTGCGTGGGCTGATGATATCGACCAGACCGCTCAGGGCAATCATGACCGGCAGCAGGAACCAGTATTCAAATGCCTCGATCAGGCCCATGTGATCCATCAGAAAGATGCAGCCGGCGACGATAAGCGTCAGTCCGAAAAACAGATTGCCTTTGCTATGGCCTTTTTCAGCGAAACGACGAGACATACAATTTCCTTTCAATGAGTCAGAACTTCGACGGTTTTGTTCCGTGAAGTCAAGATACTGAAAGTATGGCGATTTGTCGCTGTCATTTCGGCGAATGACAGCCCTTGGTCGGTAATTGACGAAGCCGGAATAAAATCCAGCCAGGCGCTTGATATGATGAAGCTAGCTTAGTAACTGAATGAAGTGTTCTGCTGTGCGCACAACGCGCTTGGACTCTGAACCGAACAGGTCATGCGTTTCCTGAACGATAAACTCATTCGAGCCTTTGGTGCAATAAAGTAGTCCGCGAAAATTCGTGCCCAGATAGGCGAACGGCGTCAGTTTCGTCTTTACGGGCGTATCATTGCCTATCAGGGCGCGTAATTTGCGCTCTACATCGTAAAGATTTTTTTCATCAAGGCTGACGGTGGCCCCTTTGGGGGTAGGGAAGGTCGTCTGAAACGAAGGGGTTTGCCCCATGGGGTTTCTGAAGGTGATTTTGATGCCCAGTTTCAAGAACTTGGACACGGCAGTAAAGTCATTTTCATCGTACATGGCAAAATCCCGCAAGGTCCCTTATAAGCAGATCAGGCGGCTACCAAGCATGTTGGCAGCACTACAAGATGAGGAAAGATTGCCAGAAATCAGACTTTAGCACAACTTTTCTTCAAGGAAATGTGGGCCAAAACAACTGAAATCAAGATTGATCAAAAACGATAGCCCTTGGCCATCAGCACGGCACCAAGCAAGATCACCGCAACACCAGCCAGTTCCAGTTTCAAAATACTTTTGATATTTTGTGCCTGTCTCGGCGTGAGTTCAGGTAATTGATTCTGTTTCAGCGATTTTCCCCAGCGCAGGAAGATGATCGTTGGATAAGCTGACAGCAGGCCGACCACCGCAAAGGCAGTCATTTTTAGCATGAAGGTGGGGTTATGCAGGTAATATTCAGGCCCTTTTTCAAAATACATGACGCGCAATATCCCTAGGACGATGATCAGCATGGCGCACAGGCCATAGACCGCGTCGATCGCGCGCAGGCTTTTTGCAGAAGCCAGGCTAAAAGGTTGATACATCAGGACCAGTTCTGCCAGCAAAGTGCTGACGATCGTAAAGGCAGCAAGATGGTGCAGAAAAGCGACTAGCATATTCATTTGACTGACACTCCGGCAGGTTAAATGAGGTGGGCTTATGCTGGGCGGCGCATGCACAAGTTTGCAGAAAGTGTAGTCGTTCTGCTTAATGTTTGCAGCAGGCAAGCGATGAGTCGGAGGAAAAAAAGCGCCAGACCCGGCAAATCTGGCGCGAACTGCTCGTTACACAGTTGAAAACGGATAAATCAGTCGTGGGACTGATCGCAGACTTGCATGCTGTATTTATTGAAATTTATTGCAAGGCTTCACAGAGGGGAAGGCTTAGAGCTTGCAATATGTTTCCCTGCTTGTCCTGGGCAAATGCCAGCACCGACAGGTTTTTCTTTCTTGCATTGGCAGGCAGGTTTAGTTGTGCGGCATGGCTGGCCGGTTTCCCGGGGAGTAGCTGGTAAGTATCGTTCCATTCCCTGGCGACAAAATCGTGCTGCAAGGTGGCGCCGCGATTTTCACCTGCCTGTACCTTGCTGATGATGCCTTGTTCTACCAGGGCAAAATACAGGCGGGCTTCCTGCATGCTATTGCCTTGCAGGGTGATGTAGAGCTTATTGTCGGCCAGTCTTTCTATGCCCAGATGCAGCGAAGCTCCTGCCGGTTTTTGATTGATGCGCCTGACATCATCGACCATACCGTTGCGCCAATTGCGCAACTCCTTGCCAGCCATGAAGATTTCAGGGGTGTAGACCGTCCGGGCGCCAGCCAGGTCTGCCAGGCTTCTTTGCCGGTCGGTATAGGTTTTTTTTGCAAAGATGTCTTTCCAGCCCAGATAGTCCCAGTAATCGACATGCAGGGACACTGGTATCACCTGGTCGATATTGAGGCCACTGCTTTGATGCAGATGACTGACGGTTTTATCGGCGGGTGGACAGCTGTCACAACCTTCAGACGTATACAGTTCCAGCAAGGCGACGGTGTATGCAGGGCTGTTCTTGCTACAGATTTCTGCTGCTGACAAATTGGCGGCAATACCAGTCAGCAGACCGATCAAAATCAGGGTTTTCATAAGCTGTATTCCACATATCGATACATCTTGGTCGCAGCAGGACGGAAAAGCTTACATTAACTGTTCAAATATTTTTCTGCACCAGTTTCTTCCAGTCTGCATAGGTTTGCGGCACGCGGCTGTCAGCTACCATGATGCCCGCCAGGCTATGTCTGATGGCTTGCAATTCATCGTCAGGTGTGGCGAATTGCTGATGTACAGGCAGGCTCAACAGGCTGTCTTGCAAGGTATGGAGGTCCAGTTCAGGATAGGATGGTGCAAGCTGACTGGCTGTTTTGTGCAGCAACTGCTCTAGTGGTGTTGGCAGGCCTGTCTTGAGTGCATAGACGATCAGGTTGTAGCTATCAACAGAGCGAGCCCAGCACACCTGTCCCGTATATTGCCTGCGCAGGCGGCTCAGCATGACTGCCAGGGCGCTAGGTTTGCCCCAGACATTGGCGACCATCACGCCACCGCTGGTCAGATTGTTGTGACAGGTGGCATAAAATTCTGCGGTATTGAGTTCTGCCACCAGGCCCTGTTCGTCATAGGCATCAAGCAAGAGCACATCGGCCTGGTAGCGCTCTTCCTGCAAATGGCGGATGGCGTCGCAATGGATGACGCGCAGGCGCTCACTATCTGGGGGGAGGGCGAATTGTTCTCGCATGGCGATGACATCGGCATTGATTTCCAGCACGGTGATACGGCAGTCAGGCAGGTGACGCAGGCAATACTTGACCAGTGAGCCGCCACCGAGGCCTATCAGCAAGATATGCGCTGGCCTGGGGTGGAATAGCAGAAACCCCATGACGGCGCGCGAATAAGCACATACCAGTTCGTCAGGCGCGTCCAGCTTCATCGCGCTTTGCATGCATTTGGGGTTCAGGTACATCATGCGCAAATTGTCGTCATCGACAAAGAAAGGACGACCTTGCCCGGCTTTGTGCAATGCCTCCAGTTTTTTCATATGCGCCAGTTCGGCGCCGGACGGCCTGTTCAAGAACAGGCTGGACAAACTCTTGCGCGCTTTCGTCATGATGGTATCTGTGATTGCTTGAATGATCAGGCAGCCAGTTGTGCTTTCAATGCGGCGATCTGGCTTTGCAAATCAGTATTTTCTGCCTGCAGACTCAGGACTTGCTGGCGCAGGGCCGCTACTTCATCCAGGGCCGGCGCATGGCTGACACTTTCTTCTTCCGGTTGTATTGCCGGACTTGGGGGAGCAGGTTTTGCCGGGGTTTTTTGTTCGCGTACTTTTTCCCTTACCTGTCTGGCCGCCTGTTGCAATTCCTTACGGCCGCCGGCCACGGCAGCGACTTGTTCGTTACTTGGCAGGGATGCCACCGCTGCGGCTGCACTGATGGAAATAGTACCATCGCGTACAGCCTGTACCAGTTCCGGTGCTGCAGTTTTCTGGATTTTTTCTATCTGTACGACAGCACTGCTGCTGATGCCTGCCAATCTGGCGATTTCCTGACGGCTCTGGGTAGGCTTGATGACAGGGATGGCTACTTCGCTTTCAGCCTGCTCAGGTGGTGCCTGCTCTTCCTGTGCCTTCATGCGGTTGACGATGATTTCTTTCTTGCGCAGGGCCAGCATGCCACGCTGGAAGTCAGATACGCTGCGACGTGCCAGATGATTGTCTATCATCCATAATTGCACATCTTCTATTGTTTCGAAGTTGTCATTTTGTACAATTTTGTAGGGCAGGTTGTGGCGCTGGCAAATCGCATAGCGATTATGGCCATCGATCAGCACTTCACCCCAGCAGACCAGGGCGTCACGGCAACCTTCTGTCAGTATGCTCCGCTCCAGTGCGGCGTATTCATGCTCAGTCAAAGGATCTATATAGGCGCGCAAGGCCTCATGGATGATGATACTCATACAATCTATCTTCACTCTATATGTTCGCGGAAGGCGGCATTGTAGCCGAGAATAGCCCCATCCCTGTTGTTGGCGGGTAGCACGTGTACAATACTTGTCTTTCTTGCGGGGTATCCGCATTATTTTCTCTATACTGAGAATCAGACTTGCCAGGGATGCAAAACCCATTTTGGATGAATCCGGCAGTTTTCAACATCACTTCATGACAGACAGGAAAAACCAGCATGATGACTTATGAAGAGTATCTGGATGAAGTCACGACTTTAATGACAGAAAAATTTGACCTCAGCGACGAAGACGCGATCAAGCATGTCATGCGTGCCCAGGCTGCCGACTTTTTTACCCTGCATGACGATATTCCCAGCATGCGTACGCAAGAGCGGGCAGAGCAGGATGCCCAGACGATCTATGATCAACGTAACAAATCGCGTGGACACACCCCGTCAGCCAGGAGTGGAAAAAATATCAAGTCTGGCAAGCCGCGCAAAGCATGAAGACACCAAAGCGCCTGCAAGCCTTGCAGGAAGAGGGCTTGATTGACGAAGTAATGCGTCAGCTGATGAGTGGCAAAGAAGCCACTGTCTATGTCGTCCGATGTGGCGACGAAATACGCTGTGCCAAGGTTTATAAAGAGGCCAGTCAACGCAGCTTTAAAAACGCCGCCTCCTATCAGGAGGGGCGCAAGGTCAAGAACAGCCGCCAGGCGCGCGCCATGGAAAAAGGCACGCGCTACGGTCGCAAGATGCAGGAAGAGGTCTGGCAAAATGCCGAGGTTGACGCCCTCTACAAACTGGCTGCTGCCGGTGTCAGGGTGCCCAGACCATACATCTGTCATGAAGGCGTGCTGCTGATGGAACTGGTCACTGATGCTGCAGGCAATGTAGCGCCACGCCTCAACGATGTCGAATTGTCGGCGGAACTGGCCTTGCAATACCATGACCAGCTTTTGCACCAGGTGGTGCTGATGTTGTGCGCCGGTGTAATCCATGGCGATTTGTCTGAATTTAATATACTGCTTGATGATCAGGGGCCGGTGATCATCGATCTGCCGCAGGCTATCGATGCCGCCAGCAATACAGAAGCGCAAACCTTGCTGGAGAGAGATGTCAACAATCTGGCGACTTATTTTTCCCAGTTTGCACCACAACTGGCCGGTACACGCTATGGCAAGGAAATCTGGAAACTCTACATGGCAGGCAGTCTGACACCGGATGCAGTCCTCACGGGCAAAGTGGAAGAGAGCAAGCGTCCAGTTGATCTTGCTGCTGTCATGGACGAAATAGAATCAGCCATTCTTGAAGAAAAAGAGCGCCAAAGACGTTTGATGGAAACGTAGCTGCCGGTGCAAAGTGAAAAAATGTTTCCGCAACCGGGCAGATTCAGGCAACCTGGGAACTCTTGCGGGCAGGTCAGGTCTCTTCTTTGATGTCTTCGCATGAGATCTACGGTTTTTGCAGGAACAGACAGCTTTCAGGCTCACTGCATAATGTTTTTACAGGAGAATTTGCATGATAAAAGGTAGTTGTTTTCATCTTCGCCATGTCAGAAAAGAGGACCTGCCGGTTTTGCTGGACTTGATGAACCACCCCGATGCCAAGGGGGATTACCTTTCGCTGGAATTGATGTTGCCAGGTGTGCTGGAAAAAAAAATTGAAGAGGAGTCCCGTTCAAAAGAACACTATGAAACGTTTCTGATCATCGATGAAAACAACAATATGATCGGCCGTGTATTTCATTTCAAAACAATCCCGTACTTTAATGCCAGGGAGATAGGCTATGGGCTGTTCACCAAAAACCTGCATGGCAGAGGCATCGTGACCGAGGCAGTCAAACTGCTGACCGATTACCTGTTCAAGACCATGCATATCAACCGCCTTGCAATTCATATGAATATCGGCAATCTGGCATCAGAAAAAGTCGCCATCAATTGTGGCTATACCAAAGAAGGCATTGCCCGCGGCGCCATCTTCACGCGTGGAAGACATGAAGATATCGCCATGTATGCGCTGCTCAGACATGAATGGGAACAATTGGCTTGGGCGACACCAGGGAAGTGAACCAACACCTGCAAAACCTGGCTGATACAGGTATAGCCGTCGGGTTAAGCTATGGCCGACAACGGATGACTATGCGGTCATGTGCATGTTCGTTGAGCAGGGCAACAGAAACCGGGCTGCCGTCACCAATTGGTTTACCGTCAGGTGCATGGGCAGCTTGAGAAGCTAACAGTGTCAGTTTTTCGTAGCAACCTGGGCACCTCGTACCAAGCTATTTTTTGATGGGATAGAATTTTTGCAAGGCCATATTGATTTTCTGCATTTGCTCAAGTGACACATCTTTGCTGCAGACGATATAGCGGTTCAGTCCAGCTGGCATGCCAGGCAAATCCATCTGCGTGGTCAGGCGCAGACTGTCTTCCTTGTCCTTCAGGAATTCCCAGTCTTCCCGGTCGATGAACATGTATGAGGCGCGATTGGCGCCGACCATGCGCGCCATGATCATCGGTAAGGTGGTGCTGCGTTCTATCTTGTTCTTGCTGCTCTTGATCATTGCATCAAGCTCGGGCCCATAGGACACGGCATCGACCACTCCCAGGGTCAGGGTTTCATCTTTCATCAGTGATTTCAGATTTTTGTGTGCGGCCACCTGCTTGCTCGCAAGCGGGCTGACCAGCAAGGTATGTGGCGGATCGGTGTGAAACACGTCGGAAAACTGCACGATACCTTCTCTCTCCGGTATCCGGTACCAGCCAAAAGAACAATAATTCTTGCTACCGGTGGAAAAATTGCTCCAGATGCGTTTTGCCGGTTCTTCTACAAAACGATGCGGCAATTGTGTCGCACTGAAGACTTGCTTGGCGCGTTCCAGCAGGATGCCTTTCTCTGTACCGTTTTCAAGGTACTGATGCGGTGGTTTGATACGCCAGGCTACCGTGATGGCATCATCTGCCATTGCGGTCTGAAGTGGTAATAGCAGGCTTGCGCCCAAAGCCAGGAGATAGTGTTGCATGATGATGCTGTTGATATAGTTAATTTATTCTATGCGATCAACGGCAATGCAGGCGTATTGCTGGCGTAAAGTTGGGTTAATTATGTCACTTTGTCGAACTATTTGCGCCGAAGCAACAAGTACAATAAAAAACCGCAACAGCTTGCGCTGCTGCGGTGAGTCGCGAGGTTCAGAATTCAGAACGACTTATTGACGAACCCGCTTCTTGGCGCCGGTTGCCGAGCTTGATTTTGCCTTGTATGCCGGTTTGGTTTCCGCATTGGGGAATGCAGGTGTACCTGCCTTGAGCTTGTTTGTTACGGCAAAAGGGAATTTGACTGCTGATTTTTTCTCAGCGGTTTTGTCTGCTACTTCAGCTTTGGCCGTTTCAGCTTTCGCGCTGGTAGACGGTGAGGTTTTTTTCGCTGCAGGTACGACAGCTGGTTTTTTCTCGATGGATTTGTCTGCTTTCACAACTGCTTCTGTCACCGGTGCAATAACTGGTACGGCTGCCGTCAGGGATTTGTCTGTTTCAGTTTTGGTCGGGGTGACAGTTTGATCTGCTGGCTTATCTATCTTTGCCGGTGTGGCTTTTTTAACTGCTGCCGGTTTGGCAACGGTTTTTTTGGCTGATGTGGTCTTGGCTTCAACCAGGGCAAGCGGTTTATCTTTTGCCAGTGATTTTGCTGCTTTTTTACCTGTGGCAGGTTTGGTTTTGACTTCAGGCTCTGCAAGCAAGGTCAATTGTTTGGTCGCTGCAATGGGTTGCGCTGCAGGTGGTTTTTTGCTGACAGGTTTAGTTTTTTTGACTGCATCTGCTTGAGCAGGGCCAGGTGTAACGACAGAGTTCGTCGTGATCGGGGCATGGCTCACCGCTTGCCAGATACCGGCCCGGGTATCACGGCTGATACTGGCCAGCTCACGACTGTAAGACAGCAGTTTTTCCAATTCAGGCTGTGCATGCGTGCGGCTAAATTGCAGTAGTTCTTGTGGCTGTTTAACAGCCAGCAATTCCCGCCTGAACTGGTCGGCGTTGTCGATTGATTGTTTGGCAATCGACAAATTCAGGGCGATCAGTTTTTCCAGGCCGCCGAATGTCGATAGCGAGAATGCCTGGAAAAATGCGATCTGGGAGGCAATCTGGTTCTGGGCAGCAGATGATATTTGTTCTGTAAGCAAAGACATGGAACTCTCCAGAGTGGAATGGTAAGCCGTTGGGGGCATGTCCTGTTTTGGACATGGCGATCTAAAATGTTGGCGCAATGCAGCATGCAATATGTCCGCATGACATGTATATTTAATTGTAGCGGTATTCTATCGCCAGACTGCTTAATTTGTAAGCATTATTTTTGCACTGCAATATAAATATTGCTTTTGACTAAAAACTGATTTGCGATGACGTCTGGCTAAACTACAATTTATCATCCTTTGTTAATATTGAAACAGACACCATGCAGAACCTGGCTGACACCCCCAAAGCAGATAGCTTGACCGAGATACGGCAGTTATTGCGTGACTTCGTCGATGAACGCGACTGGGCGCAGTTCCATACGCCAAAAAACCTGGCCAGTGCGCTCAGCGTTGAGGCCGCAGAGTTGCTGGAGATTTTTCAATGGTTACCTACAGGGCGAGGCGGTGAATTAAGCGAGCAGGCCAGGGCTGCGGCGAGGCATGAACTGGCTGATGTGATGAATTACCTGGTCATGCTGGCAGACAGCCTTGAGGTTGATCTGCTGGTCGCCTGCAAAGAAAAAATCGCCTTGAATGCCAGGAAATACCCTGTATCACAAGTCCACGGGGATGCCAGGAAGTACACAGAATACTAAGTTCTGCAAAATCAAGGCAAATCAGCACAGGATGGCGCCGTCATTTGCCGCCAGTATCATCTGGTCTTTTACCGCTGCCTTCCAGTTTGTAGAACAGCAGGCACATGGCAGGTGCAAAAATCAGCCAAAGAAAAATAGTCCACATTTGCGACTGTTTTTCGCCGGAAGTCGGTAGGGCCAGATAGGACTTGCCCGGATCAGATTTGAGCACATATACCTTCAGCGGTGTGCCTGGCAACAGCTCTGATGGCTTCTTGCCTGTCATCCTGAACACATGATGGGCTTCGCAACGACTGCAAATCGGCGAGATGCTGTCACTGCTTCTCTCTGTCCCGTTGAAGTCATAACTATAGGTAATTTGTATCAGTTGCTTGTTGTAGCTGCCATTGACGACATAGCCGGGGTTGTTGTCGACCTCATGGACCATTAATACGACTGCACCTTCCACCTGCTCGAACTCATCGGCAGAGATACGCATGGCATTGAATTTTTGCAGATTATCGACACCCAGATAAAGTGAAAAGAGGGCGAAGATAATGACAAGGGTTCTGACTATCATGTTGCGTTCAATGTATGAAACTGAGGTGCAGATTTTACCTGTTCTGCCTGTTGCAGAATGCGTTACGTGTAAAAACTGCAGATTACTTTATTTATTGCTTGCTTCCTGGTCTTTTTCATCAAGATTCGTCACTTTCAGTTGCCACCAGCCTGAATTGTGTTCACTGATGTCTTTCCAGGTCTTTGCGTCCCGGCCAAGGCCGGCAAACTTTTCTGCTCTGCTCAGGTGTCTTTGGGTCACTTTTTCCCATGCACCCATGTCATCACAACTCCTTGCACCTGCTGCTGTGCTCAACGCATAACCAATACTTTTATCCCTGGCTGGCATCACCAACCGGCAATAGCTGCCATCCTTTGACACTTCAAGTATATAAGCCCGCTGCTGTTCATCATAAAATGACACCGTGTCTGCGGTGGTCAGATCATCCCATTGATTGGCATCCATGCTGACGGTCAGTATTAATTTGCCACTCAGGTCTGTGCGCCTGACCGTGCGCTTTTGCTTGTCGCTGCTGTCCACACAGTCAAAGAAACCGACCTTGGCAGGGGCGCTGATCGCGGCAAAAGATGTGCAGACTGTGCTGCCGTTTCCGCCGTCCTTGTTGAGCAGCCTGACATTTCTGTCCGCTGGCTTGTAGTTGTTGCCAAACAGGGACCTGGCCAGTTTTTCCGTTCTGCCGGCCAGGATATTTTTTTGATTAATGACTTGCACCTCATCATAGTCGAGCTCCACCCAGTCATCAAAAGTAACGAACCACCAGGTTTTGGGCTTGCGGGTGGCATAACTGAGTTCGACATGCTCGCTGTCTGCATCAGTCCGTACCAGCGCTTCGCTCACTGTCCTGCGACCCCTGAGCCAGTCGTTGAGACGATAGGTTTTGTCCTCTGTTTTGCGCGAACAGGCAGTCAACAACAGTGCTGCCATACAAGACAGCAGGCAGCCAGATGCATAAGCGGAAAAATGCTTGCGCAATGGTTTGATCTTGACCTGATGGCGTTTTTTCAAGCGTATCCTTGGACAGGTAACAGGCGGTGACTCACAGGCAGAATGCCTTGAAGACCGCATTGTAGCGCCAGTCCGCAAAAAAAATCTGCATATCAGTGTTGTTATTGCCGCATACCCTGCCTAAGTTCAGGGTAGCGCGAGACGCAATTGCCTGTCTGGCGCAGGTAATTCTGTATTGGCAGCCATGTCCTCGAGTAGCCAGGCGGCAGGTACACCCATGGCTATCGCGATGATTTGCATGTCGTGCTCGCTGATGGCGAAGATACCAAAGCGAAATTGATAACCCCAGTTCTTCACTCCGGCAGAAAAATCCAGCTCTTGCAGCAGCGGCAAAATGGCTGCCTCTTGGGCTGGCACCCAGATTACGTCACGCCGGAAAGGCTGAAAACCTTCACCCATATCCACCTGATAGGCAGGTTGTGCCTGTACCTTGCCAATCGCGGTGAACGCCTGCAATTTTTGTTTGCTGCCGAATACCTGGCTGGGTGAGTAGTAGACAACCCTGTCACCAGCCTGCAGGCGGCGCAAGGGACTGGCCTTGCCATGGCAGACCTGCATGAAACCATCTGCCCGACCACGTTGTACATGGTCGGCAGAGGCAACAGCGATCCAGTTACGGTTGCTGTGCGTGTTCATGATCACACCGGTGCGAAAACGCGCAGACGGTGGCCATCCGGGTCCTGCGCTACAAAGGTGTAGCCAAAGTCGAGCTGGCAAGGCGCCTGATCTATTTTGAGGCCGCGTGCTACCCAGTTGGTGTGGATAGCGTCGACCGTTGCATTGTCAGCGACCGGACAGGCCATTTCGCTACCGCCCACTGCAGTGGCCGCAGGTTCAACTGTGGCACTGGACCACATGCCGAGCTTGAGGCCGGATTTGAGCACGAACAGGGCAAACGTCGGTGACAGTTCCACCGGTGTCAGGTCCAGCAATTCACTGTAGAACTTGGCGCTGGCTTCAGGATTGCGGACATACAAAAGTACAAAGGCTGGAGTAAACATGGTACGGGCTTCCTTTTCAAGATGGGTTTTAATCTGGCTTGGGCTTTATTGCTCAAGGCCATGTCATCTTAAGAGGGCGCAGTGTCAGTTTCTGTCAGCAGTGTTGCGGCGGCTGAAAGGGGCAAGATGAATCGTACCCCGGCAAATATGCGGGGCACGATGTACTCTTGGTGATGCTTCAGGTACGGATCAAGGTGCCCACGGAAATGTGAGGCCAGTCTATATTGAGGAAATTCAGTATGACAGTCTGGGTATATTGCAATTGCATGAACTGGGTTCCATCTGGACGTTCTACAGTTTCTATCCAGAAAATTGCTTCAAGTTTGGTTGCATTTGCATTCACTGTAACAAAAGGAATATTGACGATACCGCCGACCGGTATGGATGCGACGGACAGCACTGTCGTGCTGATGATATTTTGCCCGTGAATGGCATCCCTTAAAGCCTCATTCATGTCGGCAACATAGCTTTGTTTCATTCCAGGTGGAAGATTGGAATGTAAATAAGGATCAAGATAGCCGAGCGGCGCATGCGCCATGCCAGGGCCGGTAGGTTTGGAGCTGACCGGGCTTATATGCGGACCGCCAGCAACAACCAGACTTGTGCCTTGCGCCAGTAGGGAGTCACCATGAGGGATGGTTGATTGCCTGACTATGCTGGGACCGGCCTTGGGATCGGTGGTTGCCGGTACATTCAGCCAGATGCCAGGCTCTATGTGCAGGCCTTCCATCGTTGGTGCATCATTCACTTGCTGCAGGTAAGTCAGTCCGAAAATATCGATATCACCCTGCGCCGAGCCACGATTGGGGACTGGACCGCCTATGGCATTGAATTGTATACGTTCAGCGGTCGCATTGAGCATTAACCGGAATGCAGCATTGTGTTGTTTGTTTGGAACGGCGATCAGATTAAAACCACGACCCGACCAGCTACCTTCGAGTTCGGCCAGAGGCCCTAGTGGGGATGAACTCAAATTGCCTGGGGCTGCGACACGCCTGGGTGAGTAAAGTGTCATTTTCAAGATCCTTCAAGGTTTGTACTACTTGGAATGAATCTGAATCTGCAAAACAAATTCAGAGACGGCTAAACTTGTTCATGAAGTCAGTCTTGTCCAGATAGTTAATGTTCAAAGGATAAGACGGTTATCTAATAGTATAATAAAAAATGCAATTAAATAACTGAATTTTAAATACACAGACCCTTGCCTTGAACTAAGTACAGGCTAGTTTGCAACTATTACATGGATGAAATGAGTACTGGATAGGTATTAGCGGACTGTAACAGTGATAAAAAAATGCCTGTCCGGGTGGGCAGGCATTTTTAATGGGCAAGAGGTAAAACAAAAAACAAGCTTGCTTGTTGCAGAGTCTGATGCTAGCCGGCGTTTGGTACTCTTTGGCCTGCGCTGTAATAGAGGGATGGAATTTTCTTCTGGCTGAGCATCATCATCGCCAGACTGGCTGCTGCCAGCATGAACCAGTTGAGTCCGGGCATTTTCATGCTCTGTGCCAGATCAAACAGGACACCACCTGCCAGGCTGCCTACCATGGTGCCCATACTTTGATAGAACATTTGCTGGGACATCAGTCTGCCTGTGTCAGTCGCTGACTTGTTGGCGAAGCGGGCCATCAGTACGTCCAGTGAAGGGCCATAAAATACCTGACCGAATGACAGCAGTATTGCAGAAATGACGACGGCGGCGGCACTATGGGTGAACACCACCATGATGGCAAAGCTGAGAAACAGGCAGGCATAGCCTATCTTCAGAAAGCGGAAATGGTCCAGTGTGCGTACAGCACGTTTGGAAATAGGTATCTGGAAAAAGATGATGACCAGGGCCGCCAGCCAGAAAGGCGTGGATACCGGTATCTCGGGTGTGAACTTGGGAATATGCAGGCTGAAGCCTATCATCGGTTGCACGGCAAAACACCAGAACACTGAATTAGAAAGGTAAAACATCATTGGCAGTTCTACAGGTTTGTCTACTTCCGTGTCTTCTGCTGCAGTGATGGTTGCTGTTTCATTTGCTAGCGCTTTTTGCTCCTGGACCAGTCCTTCCTGCTCGTGTTCACTGATGGCGCGCATGGCAATCAGCATGAACAAGCCATACACGATGAAGGTCACCAGCACGATCAGGAATACCAGCTTCAACTGATCATGCGGCACAAAACTGGCAGTCAGGTAACCGCCTACCAGACCCATACGAATAGCGAAAGCCAGTTTACTGAATAAAGAAGTCTGGTCCAGACCCTTAAGCTTCAATAAATAATTTTTCAAACCGGGAAAGGACAAGCCGCTACCCAAGCCGGCCAGCAGGGCAAACAGGGCCAGTGCCCAGGCCTGATTGAGGTAGGCCATGAAATACAGGGCGATGCCTTCCAGCAGGATATTGCCTGAAATTGCCAAAGGGTGATTCGCCATGCGGGAAAACCGTGTACCCGCATAGGAACCCAGCACCCGACCCAGATTCAAGCCAAATAATATGGATGCCGCCCAGAATCCCGAGAATGCCTTGCCGGTTTCAGAAACGATAATAGGTGTGTACAAGGCCACGCCGCCAGACGCAATTGCAACACCAATATAAATCAGATAGGAATTGAAGACGGGATTGAATTTCTTGGTTTGCATAGGTCAAGGCGTAAGCACCGTGGCGGCGCTCTGAAAACTAAAAGCAGGAACGGCGGAAACAGCAGACAACGCTTACTGTCAGGACAAAGAACTTATGTTGTGATGCAGATCAACAGAAAAAGTTCATCGAAATACGTTAACCGAATAAGCCTTGAATTGTACGCTTAATTTTCAGACCTTGTTGCTGGAACGCAATAAGTCTGGAGGCCGGCTGTATGAAATTATCAGTGCGCATTCTTTCTAAAATCCTGCTGTGTCCAGATAGTGAATCAAAAGCCGGGTATGCCGGTTACCGATTCAGGAAGAGGGCGCCTTTCCAGTGCCTGGCTGATTGTCCAGTAGTTGATGTAATCAGATGAAATTTCAAAGCGGATAAGTTGATTCGATGTTAATTTTGCTTAAAATTTAAGTAGGGTGTAGCCAGGTGATACCATGTGGTCATTGAAATGGTACTTGATTATTTAAAATTTTATTTTTGCAAGTTTCTGGTTAGACTGGA
Source organism: Undibacterium paludis (assembly GCF_022568815.1). Taxonomy (GTDB): domain Bacteria; phylum Pseudomonadota; class Gammaproteobacteria; order Burkholderiales; family Burkholderiaceae_D; genus Undibacterium. The sequence continues at coordinate 172,116 of NZ_JAKZHX010000006.1, forward strand.
CATGTTAGATGAGTAACAAAATCTGTATTGTAGAAAGATGCCTCTGTGCTTTGATGTTTTAACTGTGGTTTTCTGACTTAACCCAGGTACCTGGATAATTGAATAAAGGCTATACATGTTGATCAAGAAAATTTCCCTCATCGTCTGTGCCGCAGCAGGCATGCTTGCCAGTTCTTTCGCATCTGCGCAGCTTTATCTTGGTGGTTCTGTCGGTCAGAGCGAGAACAGCAATTACTGCAATTACAGCACTACCTGCGACTCCAAAGCCACCAGTTCCAAGGTATTTGGCGGCTATAACATCAATAAGTCTTTTGCCGTGGAAAGCAGCTATTTTTCCAACGGTAAAACTTCCATCAATTCAGGCTTACCGCTGGGCCATAGTGAGCAGAAGAAAACCGGCTTCAGCCTGGCGGGCGTGTACAACCAGGAGTTCAGCGAAACATTCGCCGGTTTTGCCAAACTGGGTATGGCAAGAGTGAAAACGGAGACCTTTTTTGATACTTCGGGTTTGCCTGCATACACTGCTTCCGATACAGGTAATCAGGCGTTATACGGTGTGGGCGTGGCTTACAAGATCAATCCCAATCTCGCAGTTCGTGCCGAGTTTGAGAAATATAATCCCAAGACCTTTTCCAATAATGGGACGTCAAGCAGTAACTTGTCTGCCGGTTTCCAATACAGTTTCTAAGTCGTCGCCTGATGCAGGCTGGGGTGTCGGTTAAAAGCGTTTCAGATTTTGCCCAGATATAGCCAGACCCAGCCCGCCATCAGGCAAAGGCTGAGCAGGAACAGGCCGGTTGCTCCATTCGGCCGCAAAACACCAAAATAGCCTATGGCTACCGTTGCCACGCCGCGCTTGACACGCCGCATGCCGCGCCAGCGCTGTATGAATTTCAGGATAGACAAGACAAAGGTGAACGTGGCGCAAGATAAGAGGCTGACTCTGAATACATTCAACAGGTCCAGCTCACCGATCGATATTTTCTTGTAGATCAGGCCTATCAAGGCCATGACCACGGCTGCACCTATGGAGATGGCGACATTGGCATACATGGTCTTGCGGCTGTTGACGGCGGCATCTTCAAGCTCGCATTTGAGCAAGTCAACTTTTTCGTTGATCAGGGTCGATGTTTCATGCTTGATGACCTGTATGCGCTGGTCCAGGGCCGCGCCGATCTGGCTGGCTGAGTAATCGATGAGTTCCTTGATATCATCCTTGGTCATGCTGCGCTGACTATGGATTTCGTCCGATAGCAGGGCAATATTCCTGTCTATCTGCACACCTGCCTGGCGAATTACCTCTGACAGTTCTGTACTGACCTGATGAATCGAGCGATCAACCAGCGGGCCTACACGTTCATCGATGACACGATTGAGTCCGACCTCAAAATGTTCCGATGCCTGTTTCAGATTCAGTGGGTCAAAGGCCATTCTTTCTCCGGGTAAGCACTAATACCAGAGTACTTGAAGACAGATTGGATAATTTCAAGGGTTGACAAATCAATCAGGTCAGCCGCCTGATGTCAGGCGGGCGATGGCGTGACAAGTTTGTACTGACTGTCATTCATTTCTTTTGTTCATGAAAGAGCCTGAATGCCTTCATTACTGCACCATGCAAAATGCTGCCGTGATCTTCTTGCGGCAAGTACTCAAAATGGAAAGTCAGGTTCTTGCCCTGTTTGCTTGCCTGCCTGAGTGCTGCTGCCAGGGCTCGCGTATTGCTGACCATCTCTGCACCTTCCTCGCCAACGGCAAGGTAGACCTTCATTGATTGTGCGGGTCGTATTTTTAGCAAGGGCTGTGCTTGTCTGAGCAGGGATTCATTATCCCACCACAAGCTGGGGCTCATGATGATGTAGTTGTTGAATAGTTGCGGCTTTTTCAGCAACACTTCTGTTGCCAGTAGCCCGGCCAGTGATTGGCCTATCAAGGTCCTGTCACCACTGACACGGTAATTTTTTGCGACAAAGGGTTGCAATTCCTTTTCAATAAATTCCATAAACCGGGCTGATCCACCGGCATTTTTATAGGAGTCACGCTGTGTTGCCAACCATTCCGGCAACCTAAAATTGGCCGACGCCTTGTATGTCATGTCACGCTTGCGATCAGTATTGGCAATGCCGACCAGGATAGACGGCGGCAGGCGGTTCACCCATGAAAAACTGGAAAATTGCACAGCCCCCGCCATGTGAACGAAGTCTTCATCCATGGCACCGTCGAGCAGGTAAATGACAGGATACTTGCTGGTGGTATCTTCATTGTAGCCTTCTGGCACGACAACATTGATGATGCGGTCTTCGCCCAGACTGACAGAATGTATCTGCTGGCTGTGACCCCAGATCAGCGGTACAGAGGGTGTTTCTGCCGCAACAGAAACGACGCAAGTACAACTTATCAACAGGGCGATGACAAATTTTTTCATGGGCTTTGTGTGAATTGAATACAAGAACAACAGATGCACGACATCTGACACTGTTTTCAGGATTTGGTTTTATCTTTTTTTGGTGTTTTTTTCACTGGGACAGGCAGGGATGCTGCCGTGCAATTGGCCAGGTCCGTCAGTTGGTCACGGTCTTCCAGCATATCGCTGTCGATCACAAACCAGGGTTTGGCTTGCGGATAGGGCGGGACTTCTACAATCTTGCTATGTATTTCCAGAAAGCTGCGGCTCTCTGGCGTGGGCTTGATAAACAACTGGTCGTCGCAGATCAGGGCAAACATTTTTCCTGACAGATAGAGGGCATATTCGCCAAACATCTTCCTGGCGACGATACCCTCGCAGGCACTCAGCTGATCGGTCACAAATTCTACAAAACTTGCTTGAGAAGACATGGCGTGATTCCGGGAAAAATATGATTTTCATCGATTGTATCAATGGAACTGCACAAGCTCCGGTCAGTTGATGATGAAACAATCAGGGCTCTGTTGCCTGTGCTCGCCCTGATCAACGGGCAAGTATTTTTCACTACCGGTTTAAAATATTAGTGGACTGTAACAGTGAAAAGCGAAGTGCCTGCCATGTGCGCGGCGGCCATGGCGGCGTCGCAAATACGCGCGATAGCCCCGCTATCGCTGTGCTTATTTGTCAAAACCTTGCCTTGCCCTGAGTCACCGGGCACATGTCCTTCACTTCCGCTTTCACTGTTACAGTCCACTAGTCACTAATCACTAGTCGGGGCGGCGAAACTCGTTGCTGATCCAGTTGCGGGCATTTTGCTGGTTCAGTTTGAAGCCGACTGCAACTTTGACCCTGGCCAATTCTGTATTGCCTGCATCAAAAGCGCTGAGCCAGGCATACGGGTCATCTTCATCCGGGACGATATCAAGCTGTATCTTGTAGTCAGCTTCTTCTGTCGACACCAGCAGGCTCTTGTGCAGCGTGGCATGCAGTTGTTGTTCATGACGGCGTATGACTTCTGCGGCGGTTTTAACAAGTGTCCCAAAAGCATTGGCGTCCAGTGGCTTGGGGTTTTTCTTGTCACGGCCCATGGTCCAGGGGCCAACCAGGGCAGGCTCCGGCTCACCGTCCTTGATCATGGCGACGGCCCAACCCTCATCATCTTCGTTCTTGATGACGCGCGCAGTCCAGCCTTTGTCACGCCACAGGCGTGCTTCCTGGATCTTGTCGCCGTCATTGGCTTCCTGGTGTTCTACTTGTTCGTGCAAGGCAAATTCTCACTAATATGACAGACAGGCTGCATCCTACACCTTCTTGGCAGGTTCTGCCCGATATACAGCAGCGGCAGGTAATGCGTTGGCTTGCAAGGCTGGCAGACCATGTTTTGCCCTCGCCCTGTTGCATTTCTCATCGCCAGCCTGTAATTCGTGGCAGGGGGAGGGACGTTGCAGATACATGCTGCATTTGACTGCTTGTCCCACTTCACCAGTCAATGCCTGGCAGCGCGGCTTGGTCTGGTTGGTTCCGGTCAGGCAGGCATACAGTGGCGTGATGGCTTCCACCATCTGATCCGGGATGGACAGAGCATCAGCTTCAGCCCAATAAAAAGACACCCTGTAACTGGCGCAGCATGCTCCGCAATTCAGGCAAGGTTCAAGGGTCGCGATATCAATTCTTTCCATAAATTAAAACTGTAAAACCTGCTTATATCTGCTACAGGGAAAATAATTTTATACATAGTCCTTCATCTTGAAAAGCAGGATGTGTGCAAAATTTTTTACGCAAGGCTTGGCATTTTGTACCGCAAAAATCTACACTCATTCCCCTGTTTTGAGCTTCTGTCTCAATCTACCCGCGAACAAATCCTGATTTGCTTATATTGCGCCATGTGTGCGCAGGCGACAGGCGTCAATTGCTGAACAGTCTGTTATTTGCGCGACTTCACATGCGGTTTCGTATGTGGTTTCAGCAATTCTCAGATCCTTATGGTAATGGGTCTGGTTTTTTAAATCATGAATCAGAAAGCAAATTGAATATGAAAAAAACTTTCCGCCGCCTTCCTATGAAATTGCTGATGGCAACACTGGCTTTGGGTGCCTTTCAGGCGCACGCGGCAACATCCATGTCAGATGCTGATGTACTTAATGTGCTCAAGCAGCGTGTTGATACAGAAAAGAAAGGTGTTGGTATAGTCGTTGGTATTGTTGACGACAAAGGCAGTCGTGTAATCAGTTACGGCTACGCCAATCTGGCAGATCGTCGCCCTGTCGATGCCGACACCCTTTTTGAAATAGGTTCCATCACCAGCGTCTTTACCAGTATCACCATGATGGACATGGCAGAAAAAAGTGAAATCCGGTTGAAAGACCCATTGGCAAAGTATTTGCCTGCCAATGTCAATGTTCCTTATTCTGACGATAGAAAAATTACCCTGGCTGATTTGTCGGCACACCGCTCCGGCTTGCCAGCCTTGCCTGCCAATCTCAAGCAGACAGGTGCTGACAATCCCTATGCCGGTTTTACGGTCAACAATGCCTATGATTTTTTGTCCGCTTATCAGTTGAAATACGACGTCGGTAGTCGCTTTGAATACTCGAGTTTTGGTAATGGCCTGCTGGGCCAGGCCTTGAGTCAGCGTGCCGGCACAGACTATGACACCCTGGTCAAAAACCGCGTCACCACACCCTTGGGCATGACGGCAACCGGTGTCGCACTCAATGCAGACTTGGAAAAACGTATGGCGACAGGCTATAGCAGCAAGGCACAATTTGCTGCCACCCCGAGCTGGAACTTTACTTCATTTGAAGGCGCCGGTGGCTTGCGTTCGTCAGCCAATGACATGCTGAAATTTGTCGCCGCCAACATGGGACAGACCAACACATCACTCAAAGACACCATGCGCAAATTGCAGGAACCATTTGAGCCCGGCAACCGCCTCTTGCTGGCCTGGGGCAGTTACAACAATAAATTCGGCGGCTCCATCCTGGGCATCGAAGGCAAGACAGGCGGCTACAGCAGTTATATTGCATTCGACAAAAAAGCAGGAAAAGGTGTAGTGATATTATCGAATGCGGATGTCAGCGTCAGTGATATCGGCAACAAGATTATCAATGGCGAATTTCCGCTGACGCAATAAATTTGTGGCGGCAGACTGACATAGCAGCCGTCAACTGAAGGCAAGGGTTAAGTATTCAGAATCAGGAATGATAGCGAATATTTTATCCTTCCCTTGTAATTTGTCGTGGTAGGCAAACCGTATTAAAAGTAGCGCAGGTTCTATGCTAAATATTTTGTAACATGCCGTTTCTTCTTGAAAGTCGAAGCTATACAGAGGTGTCACTCATCATTTGATATGTATCAAATGCACTGTGTGCTGATCTTGTGGCACTTGATTCGGTGTTCTACTTTGAGAATACGAGAAGCATTTATCTTCGATGTGAATCAGTCATTTCAAAAGGAGAAGTAAATGGGTGCCTTAAGCAATCGCAGTAATTTCTTTGACGATTTTTTTCGCGATATTAATTCAGGATTTTTTATCAAACCCCTGCATGGCGATCCTTTGCCCAGCCCCGCGCAGATCAAGCTTGATCTGAAAGAAACCGATCAGGCTTATACGGTGCATGCTGAAGTGCCTGGTGTCGCCAAAGACGATATCCACGTTACCCTGGATGGTAATGTCGTCACCTTGCGCGCAGAAATAAAACAGGAAGATAAAACGGGCGGTGATCAAAAAGTCTTGCGCAGTGAACGCTATTTTGGAGAAGTGTCGCGCAGCTTCCAATTACCCCTGGAAATAGAGGCGAGTGAGGCGAGCGCCAAATATGACAACGGCGTATTGAATCTGACCTTACCCAAAAAGCGCACAAGCAATGGCGTGCAGAAATTAAAAATAGACTGAATCAGTCACGCCATATCGTCAACATTGGAAGAGACCAGAACAGCATGGCTTGCCATGCTGTTCTGGGATGTAATTATCGAACTGTCGTCATGTTTTTTACGGCAGAAAATGCCGTTACGTAAGGTTTCAAGCAGGTGACAATTATTTCTATCTCTGACATTGGCCAACATGAGGAAGGTGTTTTCCTTCCTCAAAAATAGTTGTTTATTTCCCCCACGAGTCCTTCAACGTCGTCACCCGGTTAAACACCGGCTTGCCTATCACTGAATCCACGCGATCCGCCACAAAGTAACCGTGCCGTTCAAACTGCAGACGTGTATCCGGTGTGACTACGGCCATGCCTGGTTCGACGTAGGCGCGTACTACCTCCAGTGCATTCGGGTTCAGCAGAGCCATGAAGTCTTTGCCGCCGGCATCGGGGTTGGCGTCGGTGAACAGGCGGTCGTAGAGGCGGACTTCGACTTCCAGGGCGTCGGCGGCGTTGACCCAGTGGATATTGCCTTTGACTTTGTAGTTGGCGCTGCCTTCTGTGCCGGATTTGCTGTCGGCAAAGTAGTTGCAATGGACGGCGATGACGTTGCCGTTTTCATCCTTGTCGCAGCCTGTGCATTCGACCACATAGCCATAACGCAGGCGTACCTTGTTGCCAGGGAAGAGGCGGAAGTAGCCTTTGACAGGTTCTTCCATGAAGTCTTCCTGTTCTATCCACAGTTCTTTGCCTATGGTGAATTCGCGGTTGCCGAGCTCTGGATGATGTGGATGGATAGGCGCCGTGCAGGCGATATTTTCGCCAGCGGGGAAGTTGTCGATGATGAGCTTCAGCGGGCGCAGTACAGCAGTGGCGCGTGGCGCTTTGGGGTCGAGGTCTTCGCGCAGGCAGCCTTCCAGTGTGCTGTAATCGATCCAGCCGTCAGAACGGGTCACGCCTATGCGTTCGCAGAACAGTTGCAGGGATTCTGGCGTATAGCCACGGCGGCGTATGCCGACGATGGTAGGCATGCGCGGATCGTCCCAGCCATTGACGATGTTTTGCTCTACCAGTTGGCGCAGCTTGCGTTTGCTGGTGACGACATAGGTCAGGTTCAGGCGGGCGAATTCATATTGCTGCGGCACCGGCTTGGTGAAGAAGCCGCCTTCGGCAGCGCGTTCTATGATCCAGTCGTAGAAAGGGCGGTGGTCCTGGAATTCCAGTGTGCAGATGGAATGGGTGATGTTTTCTATCGCATCTGACAGTGGGTGCGTGTAGTCATACATTGGGTAGATGCACCAGTCGTCACCCGTGCGGTGATGGTGGGCATGGCGTATGCGATAGATGGCCGGGTCGCGCATATTCATGTTGGGCGAGGCCATGTCTATCTTGGCGCGCAGGATGTGTTCACCATCCTTGAATTCGCCAGCTTTCATGCGGCGTAGCAGGTCCAGTGATTCTGCCGCGGGGCGATCGCGGAAAGGTGAATTTACACCCGGTTTGGAAAAATCACCGCGGTTGGCGGCCATGTCAGCAGCGCTTTGGCTGTCGACATACGCATGGCCTGCACCGATCAGGTATTCAGCGATTTGATACAGACGGTCAAAATAATCACTGGCATAGTGCAGGTGTTCCACGCCCTGGTTGTTCCAGTCAAAACCCAGCCATTTGACGCTGTCCATGATGGTGTCGACATATTCCTGGTCTTCTTTCTCAGGATTGGTGTCGTCAAAACGCAAGTGGCAACGACCGGCATAATCGCGTGCCAGGCCAAAGTTCAGGCAGATGGATTTGGCGTGACCGATGTGCAGGTAACCGTTGGGCTCAGGCGGGAAACGGGTGATGACACTGGGCATGCCATCGCGTGCGTACTTGCCCGCTGCCTGGTCATTGTCGATGATGCTGCGCAAGAAATTGGATACAGGTGCTGCTTCAGGCGTGGCTTTATTTTTAATATCGTTGCTCATAATAAGAATAATTCGATGATTTTTTTGTCAGATCAATAAGTCGATGGATGACAGACATTTTACCGTAGCGCAGCATGGAAGGCGCTACTGTTTGGCAAACTGCTCACCCGAGAATGGGCCAATTGCCTTGTATCAGAGCGAAAATACAGGATAAATGGCTTTATTGGCAATGATCTTTGCTACATTTCACTCGATTCCACCCGGTTGCGCCCGCATTTCTTGGCGTGGTAGAGGGCATTATCGGCCCTCTTCATCATCTCGTTGACATTGTCGGGATGATAATAGGCAGTGACGCCAAAGCTGGCGGTTTTTCTGCCGACAATCTGGATTTCATGGTTGGCAATCGCGCAGCGCAGTTTTTCTGCAATGGCGATGGCGGCATGGATGGCAGTCTCGCGGAAGATGACCAGGAATTCTTCACCGCCCCAGCGGCCGACTGCATCCATGCTGCGTACATGTTCTTGCAGGATGTTGGCGATGGTGACCAGTACCTGGTCGCCAATCTGGTGGCCATAAGAGTCATTGACCTGTTTGAACAGATCGATGTCAATGATGGCGATGGCAAAGTTGGCGCCATAACGCTGGCTGCGCTGGTGTTCTTCGTCAAGTATCTGTTCCAGCTTCAGTCTGTTATACAGACCGGTCAGGCGATCTGTGCTGGACAGCAATTCCAGGTCCTGGTTGCGTAATTCCAGTTCTCGCGTACGGGCAATGACCAGGTTTTCGAGATTGGCATTGATTTCCATCATGGATTTGTGGCTGCTTTCAAGCTTCTCCGCCATCTGATTGAAACCGGCTTCCAGTTCCTGCATTTCACCGCCCGAATCAGCGGGGACGCGCGTGGCAAATTCACCTTTTTCCATGTGATGCACACCGTCTAGCAGGCGTGACAATGGCCTGGTCAGGTCGCGGCTCATGCGCATGGCCAGTACGGATGCACAGGCAGTGCCAAACAAGCCGATGACGATGCTGATGGCGACAAAGATATTCTTGCTCTGATGGCTGGCGTGGGTGCTCAGTTCTACATAAACGCGCCCCAACAGTTTTTGCCTGCTGCTTTCGCCTGCATCACTGTCGATATTGCCAAAGATGTCAAAGGCATCACTTTCGGCCTTGCCCTGATAGATGGGGGCGGCAAAAATCAGCGATTCGTGTTCACCATTAAGGATGCTGCCGCTGTCAGCCGCCCGGGTGTGTTCTGCCCCCATCTTGCTTGGTTTGCCGCTGACGGCCAGCACTTTGTTGTCGGCATCGGTGATGACAACAGCCTTGGCATCATCTTCTTTCATGACTGACTGGGTCAGTGCCTGCAAGACTTCACGGTTGCCCGAGAATGCACCATATTCGCTGGCCGGGGCCAGCTGCCGGGTGATGACAGTGCCGCGTGCCTTGATGGCGCCATCAATTTCAGTCGTGCCGACAATCACCACCAGCACCACCAGCAGGGCAGAAATGATCCAGACAGGCGCCAGGGCAATAAACAGTATGCGATGAGCGAGGGGCCAGTTTTTCATTGGGCACGCTCCGCAGAGGATTTTAGTTTTCGCATCAATGTGCTTTCGTCTTCCATGTCCAGGCTGAGCGAGCGGCTGACCTGGGTGTTGACGCTGACGCTGAAATAGCGCGGGTATTGGGGCAAGGGCAGGTTGGCATGAGCAGGCAAACCTTGTATGACTTCAGAAACCTGTAGTGCGATTTGCGCAGGTGAGCTATAGACAGCTGCCAGGGCGCCCGCCTTGACATAGGCGGCTGAAAAACCGAACAGCGGTACTTTCTGGCGATAGCTGCTCAGTAAAATACTCGGCATGTTGTTGCGGTTGTAGATCGTCGCATCGGGCATGGCAAGCAAGACCTCGCTGTTGCCGAGCAGGCGGCGCAAGGCAGGCAGTAGTTCTGAATCATCGGTCACGGTTTCAACATTGATCTGCATATCGAATTCTTTGGCTGCTGCCTGTACACCTACAGTCATTTCGCTGCCATCCTTGCTCATCAATAAACCTATGCGATTGCGACCGGGCAGGGCGTAGCGTATCAGGGCCAGTTGCCGGTTCCAGGGCTGGTCAAAATAAATGCTGGAAAAACGGTGTGGGTCCTGATGGCGGCCATATTGTCTGGCTGTTTTATGGAAACTGTCGCGTGGCACCATGACATTTAATACTGACATGGCAGGTGGTTTTTGCGCCATGCTGTTCATTGCCGGTGTGCCAACGGCAACCAGCACATGGTTGGCGGCATTGCGCGGCAAGTCTTCCGGCTTTAAGGAAGGCAGGTAAATTGTCTTGATCGTATATTTATTGCTGTTTGCCAGCAGGCTGTTTAACTGGCTGGCAAATTCATTGTAGGCAGGGCCATCTTCGCTGATCAACAGGGTGATATTGTCAACCGCAAAACAGGCCGGCGAGACAATCAAACCAAACAGGGCCAGTAGCATCAGGACGGGTGAGAGCAGGGCTTGAAAGCGACACGGATGGTGACTGCGTATCCCCGCACACATAATAGGCTTTAGATATCCAGTTTGAAATTGAGCCTGACAGCCCGGCCCGGCAGCTCATTGTCGTGCCTGTATTCAAAATAGCGCGCGTCAGCGAGGTTTTGTGCAATCAATGCACATTCGGCCTGCTTGCCGCCGATCTTGAACTGGTAACTGAGTCTGCCATCAAAGCGGCGGTTGCCATCGATGAAATAACCGCGGTTTTCGCGCGGGTTATAGTCAGTGGCGTTGAACTTGGTTTTTGCAACCTGATAGGCGACCAGGCTGCCGCTCCATTGATCATTGATACGATGGCTCAGCATCAGGCTGTGGCTGTATTTGGGTAAAGAATCACTATAGATGACGCCATTGACATTATCGCTTTTGACGCCGCCGCCAGACAGGCCATAGATAACCCTGGTCTGGTCAGACAATTGTGCTTTCAGTTGCAACTCATAACCGCGCATGACAGCGGTGCCGGCATTGAGGTTGCCGCCGGCGGCAGAACGCTTGTTCCTGACGTCAATCAACTGGCTGTAATCATCGTAAAAAAGGCGGAAATCCAGATCGAGACGACCGTATTTTCCAATATAGCCCAGTTCTGTCGACTTGACGCGCTCGGTCTGCATTTCTGGCAGGGACGGATAAAAATCGCTGCCGCGCCAGTAACTGTCATAGATTTTTTCATAGACAGAAGGCGAGCGTGTAGCCCGTGAGTGGCTAAGACGCAGTGTGTGCCCAGGCTGCACATGCCAGTTGATGGCAAACCTTGGGGTGGTGTCGGTGCCGGTATAGGTATTGTTTTCTATCATGCCGCCGACATTGAAAACCAGGTCAGGGCGGGCACGCCATTCCAGATTGCCAAAAAAGCGCCGCAGATGATAGGGGAAATCACCAAACAGATACTGGTTGTCACCTACCCCCAGGTAATACGGTGCATACGTCTGGTCGTAGCGTATGCTGCCACCCCAGACCAGACGGGCATTCTTGAATGGCGAAAAAGTATGCTGTACTTCCAGGTCATAGCGCCGCAAGATGGCGTCGCCATTGCTGATGCCATCAGAGTCCCTGAGGCTGGCGTACACGCGCTCCACCGTATGAAAGGCCTGTACTGACAGTTCACCGCCGGCTTCCAGGGCGCGGCGCCAGTGCAGCATTTCAAAATGGTTTTGTGCATTGCGGCTGATGGCGGACACATTATTGTACTCGCCCACTTCACGCGGGCCACCGTTATAGCCAAACTGGAACTCCATGGTATCGGCAGAGTTGAGCTGATAATCTGCCCGCAGGCTCAGGTTCTGTATGGTCTTGTTATCGTATTTGTTGAGTGTCCAGAAGGTGAATGCCGAGGTGGCGTTTTTGATGCGACTGTCTTCACCCGTATCATCGCGCAGGCTGGCTGTCAGCCTGTAGTTCAGGTCACCCTGTTTGCCGCCATAGCGGTAAACAGCTTCTTTGCGGCCCTTGCCCAAGGCAAAAGAAAGGGTTTGTCCCTGGGTTTCTGCCGGGTGGCGGGTAATGATATTGATGACGCCTGAATACGAATTTGCACCATAACTGGCAGAATCAGGGCCGCGTATGACTTCTATGCGTTCTATGTCATCAAGCACGATGGGCAGGTCGCTCCAGTTGACACCGCCAAACAGGCTGGCATACACCGATCTGCCATCAATCAGGACTTGCATGCGGTCTGACATGGTGGTGGTAACCATGCCATGATAGGCAACGGTGCTGTCAGCAGAAAAATACGGGTCGGCATGATAGGCCACATACATGCCCGGCACCAGGCGGAAGATCTCGGACAGGTCCCAGGCGCCGGAATCCCTGATCATCTGGCGGTCGATGATAGTGACGGCAACCGGTGCCTCATTGACCGGTTGCGACAGGCGCGAGGCAGACAGGACCACGGGCATGTCATCGAGGAAGATGGACTCGCCTTCAGGCACAGGTGCAGACCATGCCATTTTGCTAGCAAAGGGGGCAAGATTGCACCCAAGTAATACTCCTGATGCAATCAATGTTCTGACGAGTTTGTGCTTTTTTGGTAGCAAATTTGACTCCGGCAGCTAAATCCGTTGATTTAAAGTAACGAAGCAGAACCATGAATCTAGTTTAAATGCAAAGCCATGCAAAAGAGCAAGTTTTTACCCACACTTATTCGTTCAGGATAAATGATTGTTGTTTCCAGGCGATGAAACGGATTTGTTGTCTTGTCAAACCTATGGGTATTGATAGTGTTGTTGTTAATAATTTATTGTTTTATACATTTGTCCAGATAGTTGGCTGGTGTATGCCCTGGAAATGAGGGGCAAATGGGAATGAGGGTGTCAGACAGTCCTAAAACTACAGATTCTTGCACTCAACCTGTAAAATAGCGGGATGACTACAGAAATAACACTTACTCCTGACGTGGGCACTGAAGTTGCCGCTTCCAAGCCTTATGAGCCGACATTTGTGCACTTGCGCATCCATTCTGAATATTCAATTGTGGATGGCCTGGTGCGAATTGATGATGTGATCAAGGCTGGCGCAAAAGACAAACAACCTGCCATGGCGGTGACCGATCTGGCCAACCTGTTTGCCATGGTCAAGTTTTATAAGGCAGCGCGTGGCAAGGGCATGAAACCGATTGCCGGTTGCGATGTCTGGATTACCAATGATGCTGACCGTGACAAGCCGTCCAGATTGCTCTTGCTGGTCAAGAACCGCCAGGGTTATCTGCAGCTTTGTGAGCTGCTGGCACAAGCCTGGCTGACCAATCAGCACAAGGGTAAGGCCGAGATACGCTACGAGTGGTTGCAAAAAATACATGAGGAAGGGCAAGGCGGCGGACTGATCGCCTTGTCCGGTGCTCATTTCGGCGATGTCGGCGTTGCCATTGACAATGGCAATCTGGAGCTGGCGGAGCATCATGCCAGACGCTGGACCAGCATTTTCCCTGGCCATTTCTATATAGAGATACAAAGGGCAGGGCAGGCGAATATGGACAACCATGTGCGCTCTGCCGTGGCGCTGGCGGGCCGCCTGAAACTGCCAGTGGTGGCGACTCATCCAGTGCAATTCATCAGCAAGGACGACTATACCGCCCATGAAGCACGGGTCTGTATTGCTGAAGGTGACATGCTGGCGAATGGTCGTCGTGTGCGTCGTTTCAATGAGCAATACTGCTTCAAGACCCAGGCTGAGATGGCAGAACTGTTTGCCGATATGCCCGCCGTCTTGCAAAATTCGGTAGAAATTGCCAAACGCTGCAATCTGACGCTGGAACTCGGCAAACCCAAACTGCCAGATTTTCCCACGCCTGAAGGCATGACCATCAATGACTTCCTGGTTCATGAGTCCCAGCGGGGTCTGGAATTCCGTCTTCAGCATTTGTTCCCGGATGCAGAAAAGCGCGAGAAAGAGCGTCCTCGCTACGAAGCACGCCTGAAGTTTGAAACCGACACCATCATCAAGATGGGTTTTCCCGGTTACTTCCTCATCGTTGCCGACTTTATCCAGTGGGCGAAGAACAATGGCGTGCCGGTGGGGCCGGGCCGTGGTTCCGGTGCTGGCTCGCTGGTGGCGTATTCGCTGCTGATTACCGATCTGGACCCCTTGCAGTACAACCTGCTGTTCGAGCGCTTCTTGAATCCTGAGCGGGTATCCATGCCCGACTTTGACATCGATTTTTGTCAGGAAGGGCGCGACAAGGTTATTCAGTACGTGAAAGACCGCTATGGCAAAGAAGCGGTGTCGCAGATTGCCACTTTTGGTACCATGGCGGCCAAGGGGGCGATACGCGACGTGGGGCGGGTGCTGGACTTTGGCTATATGTTCTGTGACGGTGTTTCCAAGCTGATCCCTTTTAAACCGGGCAAGCAGGTAACGATTGCCGAAGCCATTGTCGAAGAACCATTGCTGGCCGAACGCCAGGAAAATGAAGAAGAAGTCAAAACCCTGCTCGACCTGGCGCAACAGGTGGAAGGCATCACCCGCAATATTGGCATGCACGCCGGTGGTGTATTGATCGCGCCTGGCAAACTGACCGACTTTTGTCCGCTGTACACTCAGGGCGGTGATTCCGGTGTGGTCTCGCAATATGACAAGGATGACGTGGAAGCGGTCGGCCTGGTCAAGTTCGACTTTTTGGGCCTGACCACGCTGACCATTCTCGACAGGGCGGTACGCTATATCAAGATGCTGGACCCGGCCATGGCGGACTTTGACCTGGCCAAATTGCCGCTCGATGACAGGGCATCGTATGACTTGCTGACAAAGGCCAAAACTGTGGCTGTGTTCCAGCTGGAAAGTCGTGGCATGCAAGGCATGCTCAAAGATGCGCGCCCGGACCGCTTTGAGGACATTATTGCACTGGTGGCCTTGTATCGCCCGGGCCCGATGGACTTGATCCCGGACTTCTGCAAGCGCAAGCACGGTGAGAAATTCGATTATCCTGATCCGCGTACCGAAGGTATTTTGTCCGAGACCTACGGCATCATGGTGTATCAGGAACAGGTTATGCAGATGGCGCAGGTGGTCGGTGGCTACTCACTTGGTGGCGCTGATTTGTTGCGTCGCGCCATGGGTAAAAAGAAAGCAGAAGAGATGGCGGAACACCGCCAGATTTTCCGCGACGGTGCTGCCAAGGACGGGTTGTCGCAAGAAAAAGCCGATGAAATTTTCGATTTGATGGAAAAATTCGCCGGCTATGGTTTCAACAAATCCCATGCTGCCGCCTATGCCTTGCTGTCCTATCATACAGCCTATTTGAAAGCGCACCACGCTGCTGCTTTTATGGCAGCCAATATGTCGTTGGCAATGGATGATACCGACAAGGTCAAGATCCTGGTGGAAGATGCGATTGATGTCTGCAAGCTGAAAATGCTGCCGCCTGATATCAATTTATCAGAATACCGGTTTGTGCCAGTTGCCGAACCGGGCAAAAAGTCGAGTCAGATACGTTATGGCATGGGGGCAGTCAAGGGGTCGGGTCAGAATGCGATAGAAAGCATCGTCGCTGCCAGAAAAAACGGTGGCCCATTCACCGATCTGTTTGATTTCTGCAAGCGGGTTGACAAACGCCAGGTTAACCGTCGCACAGTGGAATCCCTGATACGCGCAGGCGCTATGGATTGTCTGGGAAAGGATCGCGGCATTTTGATGGCGACCGTTGATTTCGCGCTGGAAGCAGCGGAGCAGGCAGAAGCGGCCGCAAACCAGGTCAGCCTGTTTGGTGACGACGATGACCTGATCCCGCCGCCCGATTACCTGGATGTACCTGCCTGGACAGATAAAAAACGCCTGACTGAAGAAAAACTGGCGCTGGGTTTTTATCTTTCTGGCCATCTGTTTGATTCCTATGCGCCTGAGGTTCGTCAATTCATCAAGACGACCCTGGCCAAGCTGGAACCCTCGCGTGATTTGCGCCTGATTTGCGGCATCATCACTGGTGTACGCACCCAGATGACGCAACGTGGCAAGTTGCTGATTGTGTCGCTGGACGACGGTACCGCCGTGGTTGAGGTGACGGTGTATAGCGAGCTGATGGAAGAGTTCAAGTCCCTGTTCAAGGAAGATGAGTTTCTGGCCGTGCTGGGCAAGGTGACTGAAGACAGGTTCTCTGGCGGCTTGCGTATCTCTGCAGAAAAAGTCATGGACATAGGCCGGGCGCGCGTGCAGTTCTCGCAAGGCTTGCGCCTGACCCTGACTTCCAGCGCTGATACCAAAAAACTGGCTGAGCTGTTGAAGCCACACCTCAATGCCGATGGTTGTCCGGTACTGATACGCTACCAGAATGCCAACGCCGGAGCAGAGTTGTACCTGTCTGATCAATGGCGTGTCAATCCCGATGACAATTTGCGCCAGAGTCTGGGCGAATGGCTGTCAATGAAGAACGTCAAAATTGAATACGCCTGATTCCATGGTGAAGACACAAGCATGGGCAGTTGATCCTCTGGAGCCCAATGAGTCAGCCCTCGGCTGGCGTCAGGCATTGCCGCAACAGCTGTTGGCTTATTTGCCGTTGAGTCTGTTTTTTCCCGTCGGTGTCATGTATACAGGGGTTTTGCTGTTTTACCTGAGCGTACTGCTGTCCGGCGGCTATATGCGAAAAATACTCAGGCTCAGGCAAAGCCCCATGCTGTTGCCGATACTGGGACTCAGCCTGGTCAGTATCATCATTGCTGCCATGGAAGGGGCACCTGAGGGGGCAGAAAAAGAATTTTGGCCCGGATTCTGGCATTACCAGACTTACCTGTTTCTACTACCTTTTCTGACTGTCACTACCGGGTTTTGGCAGAGAAGAGCAATACAGGTTTTTTTTGCCGGTGCGCTGATGGCGGCCACCTTGTTTGTTGCGAATTTTTTTCACCTGTTGCCGCTCAATACCCTGTTTCGCAGTTATGTGGTTTATGAAGGCAACAAGTCCATTTTACTGGCCATCCTGCTGGCTGTCGCTGCCGCCTGGATGATAGAGGAAATGCGCGTACAGCGTAATCATCTGCCATTGCGGTTGCTAGCCTGTGCTTTTGTGGTACTGGTATTGATCCTGCTGGCAAAGTCAAGGACAGCTGTTTTGCTGTTTCTGATACTGTGCGGTGTAATCGCCTTGCGTCAGCTTGGCTGGTCCTGGCGCACCATGCTGTTATCGCTGGTGGTTTGTGCTGGCGTTGCCGGTGGCTGGAAATATGCATTGAGCCTGCCGCCGCCGCCAACTTGCGAAGTACGCCTGGTACAGGATAGTCCGTGGAATATTTTCAAGCTGCGCAGCATTTGCACGGTCCAGCAGATACATGATTCGCTGACCGGCAAAAAAGTTAACGAGGATGGCATGCGTCTTGATATCTACCGGATAACTGCTGACATCATTGCAGAAGAGCCCGTATTCGGGCATGGCATTGCAAGCTGGATGCCACTCTATCGTGAGCGTGCAGCGGGCTTGTCCAGCGCCACCATGACTACGCCACATAACGATTATTTGCTTTACCTTACCGAACTCGGTCTGTTTGGCCTGCTGGCGCTGTTGCTGATCTGGGCGGCACAATTCCTGGCAGCTTATCGTCTGGCCATGCATGACCATCCAGGCGTGCGCGAAATGGCAATGCCTTTAGTGATGTTGACGCTGGCAATGATGGTTGGCGGCATGTTCAACGCCATTTTGCGTGATGGTGTCTTTGGCATGGCATTCATGATTCTGTTATCCATCCCCCTGGCAGGTACGCGCAGCAGGCAAAATGCTTAATACCGTGCATGTAAAAATGATAATGCAGGTACAAAAATAAAAATTCTGAATATGAAATTGATTAATAAAGAGACTTTGCAGGTGTTCGGGCGCTTATGGCAGGCGATCACCCCCTATCGCTCGCGCGTGTGGTGGGCTTTGCTGACCATGCTGGGCACAGCGTCAACCGAGGTGATGTTCCCCAAGGTACTGGGTTATATCCTCGATCACGGCTTTAATGCCGATGCCAAACACCTGGCCTTGTGGATGGTGCCGGTTGCCATTATTGCGATTTTCCTGTTTCGCGGCATATGCACCTTTACCACCAGCTACCTGATGACCTGGGTGTCGAGCAAACTGCTCAATGAATTGCGGGCAAAGATTTTTGATCGCATACTGAATGTGCCGATTAATTTTTATCAGGCAGAATCCAGCGGTCGCATCATCAACACCATCATGTTCGAGGCGCAGCAAATCGTGGAGATGCTGAAGGTTTCGATGACGACCCTGTTCCGTGATTCACTGACGGTGATAGTTTTGCTGGCCGCCCTGATCTGGCGCAACTGGCAACTGACCATTATCGCGCTGGTCATGATGCCTGTCATGGCAATACTGGTGCGTGGCGTCAGCAAGCGCCTGCGTCAGTTGAACCAAAGCCAGCTTAATGTCAGTAACGAACTGACACAGGTGATAGAAGAGGCGACCCGTGCCAGTCAGGTGATACGCATTTTTGGCGGGCAAAAATACGAGCAGCAACGTTTTGAAGCCAAGAATGAAAAGCTGCGTGGCTATGCCATGCGCACCACCATTGCAGTTGCGTCCACCACGCCGTTGACACAGTTGGCGGCAGCAATTGCAGTTGCTGTCGTCATCATGTTTGCCGTATCGCAGGCGGCGCAGGATGCGACAACGGCAGGTCGCTTTGTTGAGTTCGTCAGTCTGATGATGTTACTGCTCACACCTTTGAAGCGACTGGCTGACTTGAATGGCCCCATGCAGCGCGGCATGGCGGCTGCAGAATCTGTATTTGCCCTGATCGATACCGCCCCTGAAACAGACCAGGGTAAAACACTGAATACCCGTGCACTTGGCAAGCTGGAATTTGTCGGCACCAGTTTTTCTTATCCCGGGCAAGAGCAGGAAGCCTTGAAGAATATCAATCTCAGCATACAACCAGGCGAAACCATTGCCCTGGTGGGGATGTCTGGGGGGGGCAAGACTTCACTGGTGAATCTGGTGCCTCGTTTTTATGCTCCGGATTCTGGTGATATCTTGCTCGATGGCTGTTCATTGCAGGATATCTCGTTGCGCAGCCTGCGTGAGCAAATCGCCATGGTCAGCCAGAATGTGGTCCTGTTTGACGATACCCTGGGGGCCAATATTTCTTATGGTGACCAAACACCTGATCCTGAGCGTGTAGCGGCAGCCGTCCAGGCCGCACACCTGACTGATGTGGTGCGTGATCTGCCGGATGGCCTGCAAACCATGATAGGTGACAACGGCATGCGCTTGTCCGGTGGACAAAGGCAACGCCTGGCCATTGCCCGTGCCATCTATAAAAATGCACCCATCCTGATTCTTGATGAGGCGACCTCTGCACTAGACAGCGAATCAGAACGCGCTGTACAGGCTGCACTCGATGAACTGATGCAGGGCAGGACGACACTGGTCATTGCCCACAGATTGTCAACGATAGAGCGGGCCAGCCGCATCGCCGTCCTGGTTGATGGCCAGATCGTCGAGATAGGAACACATGCAGAATTGCTGGGTAATGATAATGTGTATGCCAACCTGCATCGTCTGCAGTTTGCTGCTTGACGAGAATTATTCTTATACATCAACGATGAAGGATGCACGATGACTGCGATTTCCCGTTTCCCCGTTCCTGCATTGGCGGATTTGCCTGATGATATCCGTGAAAAAATTTTGGCCGTGCAGGAAAAAGCCGGGTTTGTACCAAATGTATTCCTGACCCTGGCACACAGGCCGGATGAGTTCCGCGCCTTTTTTGCCTACCACGATGCATTGATGCTGAAAACCACCGGGAGCCTCAGCAAGGCTGACAGGGAAATGATCGTCACTGCCACCAGCGCAAAAAACAATTGCCTGTATTGTGTGGTTGCACATGGCGCAATTTTGCGTATTTACAGCAAGAATGCCCTGGTTGCCGACCAGGTTGCGGTCAATCATCTGAAGGCAGACATTACGCCCAGGCAATCTGCCATGCTCGATTTTGCCATCAAGGTTTGTCTTGATTCGCAAAATGTCAATGATGAAGACTATGCGGCATTGCGCAACCATGGTTTTGACGATGAGGATATCTGGGACATTGCTGCCATCACGGCTTTTTTCGGTTTGTCCAACCGCATGGCAAATGTGATTTCCATGCGCCCGAATGATGAGTTCTTCCTGATGGGGCGTACGCCAAGATGAGTGAAGGCAAGTTGCATGCGCAACACCGGATACTGGTGATTGCCCCCAACTGGATAGGCGATGCAGTCATGGCGCAACCCTTGTTGCAGCTCTTGAAACTTGAGCATCCTGCAGTACCTGTCGATGTCCTGGCCCCTGGCTGGGTAGCGCCGGTATTGCGCGCCATGCCTGAAGTTGACACAGTACTGGAAACACCATTCAAGCATGGCGCTCTGCAATTGCGTGAACGTTGGCGTTATGCGCAGTTGCTGCGCCAGCGTGGCTACACCTCTGCCTATGTATTGCCAAATACCCTGAAATTTGCACTTCTGCCCTGGATGGCCGGTATCAAGAAGCGGGTCGGCTATAAAGGGGAAAGCCGTTACGGCCTGATCAATGTGATGCACCATGATGACAAGGCTGCGCCGCGCGCCATGGTGCCTTTTTATGCTGCGCTGGCATTTCCACCATCTGAACAGGCGCCACAGGATTTGCCGCGTCCGCATTTGCAAGTCAGTGCAGGGCAAATCGCTGTAACGATGCAGGCGATGGGTTTGCAACAGGATCAGCCACTGGTCTGTTTTGCCCCTGGTGCCGAATTTGGCAATGCCAAGCGTTGGCCGGTGACGCATTTTTCTGAGCTGGCAAAAACTGTTTGGGCTACTGATCCACAAGCACAGATCGTCTTGCTGGGGTCACCCAAAGATAGGGATGTTTGCCAGCAGATTCAGTCCGCTTGCCCACAAGTACATCAATTGGCTGGCAAAACTTCTCTGGATCAGGCGCTGGCTCTGATTGCAGCCAGCCATGCGATGGTATCCAATGATTCTGGCCTGCTCCATATAGCCTCCGCACTGAATATACCTGTCATTGCCATTTATGGTCCGACTGATCCTGACCACGCGCCCCCGTTTTCGGATGTCGCACACTCACTGTCCTTGCGTCTGGCATGTGCACCATGCAAACAGAGGGAATGCCCTTTGCTTCATCATGACTGCATGAACAAGCTTGATAGTCAGATGGTATGGCAACCATTGCAGAATATCTTGGTCACGGCCAGCCGGCGGGTGCCCGCCTGATCATGGTGCATACAAGGCAATTGATGGAGCAGGCAGCGGGTGTGCCTTTGCCAGGCTGGGAAATTTTGAGGCCGGTAACGCAATTACGGCATTTGCAAAAAGGTGGTCAAATCTTTGCGGCCGGTGAGTGGCAACCCTATGTTTATGTTGTGTTCACAGGGATTGTCAAGTTGACTTATCTGGAGGCTGACGGTGCAGAGTGGATTAAGTCCTTCATTGGACCTGGTGATTTTTTTGCTTCCCCACAGGTGCTGATAGCGGGGCAGACAACCAATTATTTTGCTGTAGCTGTGACTGAATGCGAGCTGGAACAAGTCAATTACGCCCCGATACAGCAATTGTGCGAGCAGCATTCTACCTGGCAAAAAGCTATACGCCAGCTGCTCGAACGGCATATTGTCAGGAAGGAACAACGCGAGCGTGAATTGTTGATGCTGACACCTGAGGACAGATACCTTTCTTTTTTAAAAACACATCCTGCCATGCTGGACCAGTTGCCATTGCGCGATATAGCCCGTTACCTGGGAGTGACACCAGAAGCATTGAGCCGTATTCGCAAACGATTGCGACTGTAAATGATTGTGTAAAGCCCTGATTGACATAGGTAGTTGTTGTAAGATGGAAATGCCTGGTTACTACAGTTGATACCTGAGCATACCTGCACCTGCTTTGCAGGCGCATTAATCTGGTTTGTATCTTTGCTTGTGGCATCGATCTTCTTTCCTCATTCCACTTATGACCAAGCGTGCAAAATTGTGGCTCAGCCTGACCTGCGTGTGCGTGCTGCTCCTGTTTTCGCCAGCCAGCATGGCTTTGGATAAAGTACGTTTGCAACTCAAATGGACTCATGCCTTCCAGTTTGCCGGTTATTACGCGGCAAAAGAGCTTGGTTATTATCGGGAAGCAGGTCTTGATGTCGATATTGTGCAAGCAGGACCTGGGCTGGATGTACTGGAACAGATATCGACAGGTAAGGCGGAATACGGTACTGGCACCAGCAGCCTTATCCTGGCGCGCAAGGCTGGCAAGCCAGTCGTGGTTTTGGCCGTGATATTCCAGCATTCACCATTGATCCTGATCGCGAGGAAAGAAAAGGATGAATCAAACATCCATGATTTGCTGGGGAAACGCATTATGCTCGAGCCCCAGTCCCAGGAGTTGCTGGCTTACCTGAAGCGAGAACATCTACCGATTGATCAACTACAACGGGTCGAACACAGTTTTAATATTGAGGAACTCATTAGCGGTAAGGTCGATGTGATTTCTGCTTATCTCACCAATGAACCTTTCCGGCTGGGACAAGAAGGATTTGCCTACAATATCTTTTCACCGCGATCAGCCGGAATCGATTTTTATGGCGATAATCTTTTTACCACTGAAAACGAGATCCGCCAGCATCCCGAACGCGTCAAGGCCTTTCGCGCCGCTAGTTTACGAGGCTGGGACTATGCGATGTCTCACCAGGAAGAAATCATCGACATGATACTGCAGCGCTATAAAAGTGGTGATGCGAGGCAGTACAACAAGGAATTTTTTCACTACGAAGCTGCACAAACCAGCTACCTGCTCAGCCGTGAGCTGATCGCCATCGGTTACATGAATCCTGATCGTTGGCGGCATATTGCCGATACGTATGCGGAGCTGGGCATGTTGCCAGCGAATTTCCCAGTCAAGGATTTTCTGTATGACGCCAATCCCGACGTGAACTTGCGCTGGGTTTATTTCTGGGGCATGCTGACTTTAGTACTTGCCGGCATTGTTGGTGGTGTTGCGTTGTACATCCTTAAAGTTAATCACAGGCTGGCCAATAGCCTGGCTGAATTGAAAAAAAATGAACTGAGGCTCAATCTCCTGTCGTCCGCCATAGAGCATAGCCCGACTTCTGTCATCATCACCGATGCCGCTAGTGTCATCGAATATGTGAATCCACATTTCACAATAGAAACAGGCTATGGTGCAGATGAAGTGATAGGCAAGAAGCCCAGCCTTTTACAATCCGGACAAGTCAAAGCCGAGACATATCAAGCGATGTGGAAGCAACTGCAGCGTGGTGAAGTCTGGACTGGGGAGTTGATAAACCGTCGCAAGAATGGCGAAGTGTACTGGGAAGAAGCGCATATTGCCCCGGTCAGGGATGACGAGGGCAAGACGCGCCACTATGTCGCTGTCAAAATCGATGTGAGTGAACGCAAGCAAGTCAATGACAAGCTGGCGTATCTCGCCCATCACGACAGCCTTACCCATTTACCAAACCGCACCCTGTTCTTCGAGCGCCTGGCCCAGGGACTGGCTCTGGCAAAGAGAAACAAGACCCGTCTGGCGCTTATGTATATTGATCTTGACCGCTTTAAACCAGTCAATGACACCTATGGTCATGCAGTAGGCGACATCCTTTTACAACAAGCCGCAGAACGCATGACGCACAGCCTGCGGGATTCAGACACCGTAGGGCGCATAGGCGGTGACGAGTTTGTTGCCTTGGCACTGAATGTGGGGGATTTGCAAAGCGCCTGTTTGCTGGCGGAAAAAATATGCGCAGCTCTTCGTGAGGCATTTCATATCGAGGGCAATGAACACCTGGTCTCAGGCAGCATAGGTGTAGCCATTTATCCAGATCACGCGACAACGGTCATTGAACTGGCAAAAAAAGCAGACATTGCTATGTATGCTGCAAAAGCAGGAGGGCGTGACCAGGTCAGGCTTTATCAACAGGACATGCAAGACCCCACCTGATGCCGCGGAACAGACATTACCAGACACGCAGGGATGGTTTCAATCATAAAAACCTGTCCGATCACCGAACCCGTAGCACCATTACTGGAAGCAACTGCATGCATCGATATGAAATAGGTTTTGTAAGGTAACCTGGCAAAGTCACATGCAAGCTTTTATTTTGATGCTATAATGGCATCATAGCATTTTTCTAATATCATAGTACATTGTTTGAGAATGGAGATGCACATGTCTGAAGTTGACCGAAGCACCTGGAATTTTTTGGCGAATACCTACTGGTATGTCAGCTACCCGGATCTGCCCGCCCTGGAATTCTCAGCAAGTGATAATCTGCTGAGCTGGAAAGTCGATCAAACTGTCTGGCACATCTCTGGCTATAAAAACGGCTATTTCTGGGGAGTATCGTCCGCTGTGATTGTAGATGCCGATGAAGGCAGTGGTCGCCGGTCTGCATCTCCGCAGCAACGCAGCATGGTCGGCACAGTCACCGCCAACGGGCAGGTACAGATCAGCTTTATCCGTGGCAGTGGCCTGCGTGAATCGATCGTCACAGGCTTTGGTCATATGAGCAGGCTTGACCAGCAATGGGTATTTCAAATGCAAATGGCTACATCAGGTGGTGGTGAAGAAACCCTGCATTGGGCGAATATGATGGAAACCAGACCAGGCGAGCCCAGCTGGGACAATTTACCAGGCGTGAACTGTTCCGTACAGTCCATGCTGGAAGGCGCGAGTTATCCGCAGTTTGACGAGGGGTAAGCTGCCTCTTTTATATGTATCTGATATTGATGTCCGATGTAAAAAATAGCGTATTTGTCTTAGCGTCGAGTTCTATCCGAATACAGCTACTGCAATGACTGTCGCATTCAAAATGCCGGTTATTTTTGTTGCGGATTGACGGCAGACAATGAGCCATCTTGTCGCCCTTTCCTGACGGCTTTGTTGATCTGCTCTATGATGCCATCGTCTTTGGACGCCAGTATTGCAAAGTGGATGTGATCTACAAAAAGATAATGATCGAGCACCTTGAATGATATGCCGGGTGGCATAGGCATTTCGGGTGCTATCTCTGGCATGGTCTTGTTGAGCATGGCTTCGACCTTGCGTGGATCGGGATCGTAGTGGCTGAACAGCATCACGTCGGTCCGTTTGCTGAGCAGTTTTTTGAGGCGAGATGACAGGGAGTAAACATCATCCTCCGTGAGCAGCAGTTCAGCCCTGGCCTTTTCAAATTCGTCGCCAAAGGTAGAACCACGTATCATGCCGACGATTTTACCTTGCAGGTCTTTGACTCTGGAAAATGGAAAGGACCGGTCACTTCTGACGACCAGCCATACATGGGTAGCAAATACGGGCAAAGAAAAATGCAGTGTTTGTTCACGTTCCTTGGTTTTCGATAATCCAAATGCGAGACCCTCGCCCTCGTTCAGGCTTTGCAGTAAGCGTTTCCATGGATAACGCCTGTATTCAAACTGGACATGTAATTCTCTTTCCACATAAGCGACTGCCTGCTGAAAGACAGGGTTATAAGGGATTTGCGGCGTATTGGTCGTATTTGATTCGGCGATCAGCAAGACCAGCTTGCGCTGCTCTTCTGACCAGACCGATGATGATATGAACAAGGAAAGAATACTCAGAAGATACTGTCTCCGCCGGGATATTTGCTTTAATATCATCGCAGTGATTTTTCCTGCCAATTAGCAATGAATATGGTTTATGTCAGGAAATTATTCTACTCCTTGTGTACTTAGGGGAAGTTCAAAATCTGGTAATTTAAGCTTATTTTTCAAATACATAGTTGCCAGGTGCTTTACCAAGCCCCTGATCAGCAACGCTTCTTGCCTTGATTTGGGTTGCGCTGGAATGCTTGGATAGCCAGGCTTGCCAGTGATTCCACCATGAACCGCTCTCTGTCTTTGACGCACTTAACCAGTCATTTGCCTGCTGAAAAGATTGACCTCGCTGGTCACTGGGTAAATGCTGGTAACTGCGATTGGCGTGACCAGGTTCGGAGACGATGCCAGCGTTATGGCCGCCGGAAGCCAGAACAAAGTCGATGGGCGCATCTGTCAGTACATGAATTTTATATACGGAACGCCAGGGTGAAACATGATCGCGTGCTGTACCGACTACGTACATGGGAGCATGGATATTGTTGAGGGCGACAGCATGGCCATAGACTTCATACCTGCCTTCGGCGAGGTCATTGTGCAGGAAGAGATGCTTGAGGTATTCGCTGTGCATGCGATATGGCATGCGTGTTGTGTCGGCATTCCACGACATCAGGTCATTCGGCGAGCTGCGCGTGCCAAGCAGATATTCCCGCATAATCTTTGACCAGATCAGGTCGCGCGAATTAAGTAACTGGAATGAGCCCGTCATCTGTTCGCCGGTCAGGTAACCTTGCTCCCACATTTGCGCATCCAGCATGGCTATTTGGCCTTCGTCGATGAAAAGGCCCAGTTCTCCCGGTTCCGTGAAATCTGTTTGCGCAGCGAGCAGGCTGATGCTGTGCAGTTTCGGCAAATGGGCGGCAAAGTCCTTTACATGGTCACTGGCCAGCGCAGCAGCCCCGATACTCAGCAATGTGCCGCCGAGGCAGTAACCGACAGCGTGCACAGGTTTGTGTTGTGTTTTGTTACCGACCTCCTCAAGCGCTGCAAACAGACCACTGGCCAGATAATCCTGCATGCCAATGTCACGGTCTTCCTTACCAGGGTTTTTCCATGAAATCATGAATACCGTATGACCCTGGCTGACCAGGAAACGCACCATGGAATTATGCGGTGACAGATCGAGGATGTAGTATTTCATGATCCACGAAGGTACGATCAGGATCGGCTCTGCATACACCCTGGCAGTCTGCGGGGCATATTGTATGAGCTCTATCAGGTGGTTGCGAAACACCACCTTACCCTCAGTGACAGCAACATCACGTCCCGGTTGATATGCCAGTTGCTCAGTTTTATGTTCCCCGGCTTCGACGCCAGGCACTTGAAACTCCAGCCCATTATCCTGCATCCAGTGTGCCGCGCCTGTCATCAGGTTCTTGCCACCCGTGGCCTGGGTAGTGGCGATGACTTCGGGATTAAGCAAAGGAAAATTCGATGGGGACATCATGTCCAGCAACTGCCTGGCCATGAAGTTGACGACATTTTCATGATGCGCAGTGACGCCGCGTACACCCTTGGTAGCGATCTGCCAGAACTCCTGTCTCTGGAGGAAGTATTGACTCATGGCGTTGAAAGGCCAGTTGGCCCAGCCTGCATCGGCAAAGCGGGTATCGCCTGCCGCATTTTTGGCAGTCTCTGCGGGTGTGCCGGTCAGCGCAGGCGCCAGAAATTGAGGCCAACTGGCGATTTGCTTTTGCACCAGATTGCCTAGTTCCAGCTGTTTGCCTGGTGAGACGGCGAGATGCATGCCCCAGTCCATCCAGGCCAGCGCCACGCTGGCGGGTGAGATACCGCCCGTCATTTTGGCAATATTGTTTTGCAAGGCCATATCGAGAGGATGCACTTCAGCCTCATCGTCACCCAGATAGCAAAGTGGGCGGGCAGGCCCCGCATAGTCTTTCTTTTGACCAGTCTGTTGTGTGGTGTTGGCAGGGCTGTAATCAGTTTTCATTAGCGCATCCTCGTTGATGTAGGCCTATTCTGGCAAACATGTCAGTCTATTGAATTGATTCGAATCAATTGCATTGTGCAAATGCAGCAATACACTAAGGATACTCTTTTTTGGTGAATACATGATGACCCTGTTCAGACCACTTCCTCTCTGTAGAAATGCAGAAAATGCTCCCATGCATCGGCAGATGAATTCCTGTGCAGACATACCGGGAGCAGTAAAAAAACGAACGAAAATCAAGGCTTTCACACAAAGTTTGATTTGCATCAATGTTTTGTTGCTTGGCGCGCCAGCACTTGCCGCAGAGAGCCTTGAACAAGTCTGGAGCATCGCTTTACA
The DNA here is from genome assembly GCF_022568815.1 of Undibacterium paludis. Classification (GTDB taxonomy): domain Bacteria; phylum Pseudomonadota; class Gammaproteobacteria; order Burkholderiales; family Burkholderiaceae_D; genus Undibacterium. The sequence goes on from NZ_JAKZHX010000006.1 coordinate 200,205, forward strand.
GCGTAATCACATGCTTGCTGCTTCGCAGCAAAAAGAGCAGTCGGCGCAACATCAACTGGCTTCGGCACAAGCCAATTACCTGCCAAGGCTGAGCCTGGAGAGTGGCTATATGCGTACCGAAAGCGAACCGGCAGCCAAAGTGAATATACCGGCGCTGCCCATGCTGAAAGGTACTACGCTGCCGTTTGCGCAAGAGTCGTCTTATTTCGGCGGTCTCAGTGTTTCTGCACCTTTATATACCAGCGGCAAGATATCATCCGGCGTCGAGGCAGCCCAGGCGCAATCCGAAGCGACGTTGGCCCGCACCCAGCTTACCCGCAGCGATCTCAAACTGGCGATTGCGCAAAGCTATATTGCCGTATTGCGGGCCGAGCATGCGGTGAATGTCAGTAACAGCCATATCGCTGCAGTCAGCAAGCATGTGGATGATGTACAGGCACTCTTTGACAAAGGCTATGCTGCCAGACACGATTTGCTGGCTACCCAGGTGGCGATGGCAAATGCGCGTCAACTGGGGCTGCAGGCAAACAATGCGCTGGAGCTGGCGCGTGCGGCATTGAATCGCTGGCTGGGGCGTGAATATGAACGCGCGGTCGAGATACAAGACATCGCCGGTTTTAACAAAGAGGCAGTCATGGCGGATTTGCCTGCTCTTTTGCAGTCCGCGAACAATGACCGCAAGGAGCTACAAGAGTTATCCAGCCAAAGCCTGGCCTATAAAAAACAGGCCCATAGCGTTGCCGCCGGACATATGCCGCAGATAGGCGTCACTGCCGGTTATAGCAAGCTGGAAAACCGTTACCTTGCCGAAGACAAGGGCTGGTATGTAGGCGTGGTGATGAAATGGGATTTGTTTGATGGTGGACTGATCCGTCATCAGGCATCACAGCTTTCTGCCAATGCACAGGCGATCAATGAGATGGAGGCAGACACCCGTGAGCGCATTTCCTTGCAGGTGCGGCAATCCTGGCTCACGCAGCAAGAGACCAGGGCGCGCATGCAACTGGTGGAAAAGGCGGTAGAACAGGCTGAAGAAACACTGTCGCTGGCACGCGAGCGCTACCGCTCAGGGCTGGCACCAAATAGTGATGTGCTTGATGCCGAGACGCGCCGCTTGCAGGCACTCTCCAATCGCGATAACGCGCTCTATGACCATGAATTCGCCCGCCTGCAATTGCTGCATGCTGCCGGCAAATTGTAAATGACACATTTCATGTTACCTATCAGCATTCAGGAAAAATGATGGAAAATAAATCCAAATTAATGGGCCCGGCCCTGCTCGGTGTTGCTGCCGTGCTTATCGCTGGCGGTTATTTTTACTATCTGGCTCAGTCACGCAAGATGCCAGAAGGCCTGATCGTCGCCAATGGCCGTATAGAGGGTGACCGTGTCGTCGCCGCTGCAAAATACCCTGGCCGCATCAGCAAGGTGTTTGCCAGAGAGGGGGACAGTGTCAAAGCTGGTACCGTCATTGCACAACTTGAAGATGAAAGTATCCAGGCCAAGGTCGAGCAGGCCCGCCAGGCTTCCAATGCAACTGAAGCACAAGTCCGTGCGGCGCAAGGTGCCCTCGATGTGGCGCAAAAAGAAGTACCTTTGGGTATCAACCTCGCAGATGCAACAGTCAGCCAGGCTCAGTCTGTCTATTCCAAGGCCATGGCAGTCGAACAGCAGGCCAGGCTTGATGCGCAACGTCACAAGGACTTGTTTGACCGTGGCGTTATCGAGAAGCACAGATACGAACAGGCTGACCTTGCCTGGCAGGTGGCACAGTCAGATGTCAAGGCGGCGCAAGAGGCGGTGAATCGTGCGAGGCAAGGGCTCGCACAGGCGCAACTGGGGAATGACAAGGTCAAGGCAAGGCAGCAGGACATTGCAGCTTTAAAAGCCCAGCATGACAGGGCAGATGCTGCCGTGACAGAAGCCAGTTCCGTGCTCGCTGATCTGCTCATCAAGTCGCCAGGTTCTGGCGTGGTGCTGACACGTCTGCGTGAACCAGGCGAAGTTGTCATGCCTGGAGGATCGATCCTGGAGATGGTCGATCTTGATCATTTGTATCTGAAGGTCTATGTCGCCGAATCAAGGATAGGACAGTTACGCCTGGGTTTGCCCGCACGCATTTATGTAGATTCGCAGGGTGAGCAATTTTATGAGGCCAGGGTCAGCTATATCGCCACCAGGGCTGAGTTTACACCCAAGGAAGTACAGACCACCGATGAACGGGTAAAACTGGTGTATGCAGTCAAGCTCAGCCTGGACAAGAATCCTGAACACCGCCTGACACCAGGCATACCGGCAGATGCCGTCATACGCTGGAAAGAAGATCAGGCCTGGCAAAAGCCACGCTGGAAATAAGTGCCCGCGATGACGAAACAAATGCAAACAGTCGCGACGATTTCCACGCCAGTCGTCCTTGCGCGTGCACTGATGAAATTCTACGGCAACTCGATTGCCATGGATGGCATCACCTTGCAGGTCGAAGCCGGCGAGATTTATGGCCTGATTGGTCCTGACGGGGCTGGCAAGAGCAGTTTGCTCAAATCGGTGGCAGGCGTGCTGGCACATGATGGTGGCGACTTGCAGGTGTTTGGCACGCTGATCAATTCTGAAAAAAGCAGTGAATTGATCAAGGACAGGATAGGTCTCATGCCCCAGGGACTGGGACAGAATCTGTATGGTGACCTGTCGGTAGAAGAAAACATCGACTACTTCGGAGGCTTGCGTCTGTTAAGCAAGAGTCAGCTAAGCGAGCGCAAGGAAGCACTGCTGCGCAGCACCAGGCTGGAAAGATTCCGTGACCGTCCGATGAAAAACCTGTCAGGCGGCATGAAGCAAAAACTGGGACTGGTTTGTACCCTTATCCATGAGCCTCAACTGGTGATACTGGACGAGCCAACCACGGGCGTTGACCCGGTATCCCGTCGCGAATTCTGGAGCATCCTTGCGCGCCTGCTCAAGGAAAAAGGCATCACAGCCCTGGTGTCCACCGCCTATATGGATGAAGCCAGCCGCTTTCACCGCGTGTCGCTCATGCATGCAGGCAAGATACTGGCATCGGGCGAGCCCGAGCAAATCAAGACTCTGGCGGCGGGCTCTGTAGTCAGCATGGTATGCAGCAAGGCGGAGCAACAGATAGCCGCTGTCCATCAGCTTGGCCAGCAGTTCCCGCAGATGGAAGTATTGGGGCAAGACATACGCGTATTCGTCGATGAGACCGAGGCTGCCAAGGCCAGCACGCAAGTACAGCGATGTGTGCCTGATGTCGCTATCAGTCATATTGAAGTGCTGGAGCCAGAGCTGGAAGACGTCTTTATCGCGCTGCTGCGAAAAAAACAGCTACTGACCGGCAAAGCGGTTCAAAAAAATGCTGATGCCACTGATGTACCTGCCCAGCGCCATGCCGATCAGGGCCTGGCGATAGAGGCAGAAAATCTGTCGCGTATTTTTGGCGCGTTCAAGGCAGTGGATGATCTGAGTTTTCGCGTACCGCAAGGCGAGATTTTCGGTTTGCTGGGCGCAAACGGCGCCGGTAAAAGCACGGTCATCAAGATGCTGACTGGCATACTCAGCCCCAGCAGCGGCAAGGGCCGGGTGGCGGGAGCCGACATGCGGGATGCAGGTCGGCAGATACGTGAACGCATAGGTTATATGTCGCAGGCGTTTTCTCTTTACCTTGACCTTTCCGTGCTGGAAAACATACGCCTGTATGCTGGTATCTATGGCTTGACCAGGCAGCAAACCGCAGCCCGCATGGACTGGATACTGGATATGGCAGGCCTGCGCCCTTTTGGCAGTGCGCTGGCAGCCAGCCTGCCCATGGGCTTGCGCCAGCGCCTGGCACTGGGCTGTGCGCTGATACACAGGCCGCAAGTACTGTTTCTTGACGAGCCTACCTCGGGAGTTGATCCACTGGGCCGCCGTGCCTTTTGGGAGGTCCTGTTCCGGCTTGCACGCGAAGAAAACGTCACTATTCTTGTCACGACCCACTATATGTCAGAGGCTGAGCATTGCGACCACATCGCACTCATGTACGCCGGGCGCATCGTGGCAGATGCCTCACCTGATCAATTGAAGGCAGACGTGGAAGCGCAGGCTGGCAAATTGTATGAATTGAAGGCGGCAGGTGATGCCAACCAGGCGCAGGCCATGCTCGAGACTCTGCACAAGAATGGTTTTTCCAGCGCCGCATTGTTTGGTGCGCGCATCCACGTGATGCTGCCGCAACCTGAACAGGATTTGCCGCGTCTCCAAGCGCTTCTGCAGACACCTGATATGCAGTTCCAGCAAAAGCGTTTGAGCATGGAAGACGTCTTTGTCCACATCGTCACCAGGCTGGAAGCAGAAGATGCCAAAGCGAGGGGAGAGCAAGCATGAATCTGCGGCGTATCAGCGTAGTGGCGTATAAGGAGTGGCGTGAGATCGTGCGTGACCGCCTGTTTTTTGTCCTGGCTTTTGTCGTGCCGTCCTTATTGATGCTGCTGTTTGGCTATGGCTTGTCGCTGGATGTGGAAAACATTCCGCTGGCGATTGTGGATTATGACCAGTCTGTCAGCTCGCGTGATTACGCGCATCACTTCAGTGATTCGCGTTATTTTTCTTTCCAGGGCTATGCGCACAGGGAGCAGGAAGTAGAAAAGCTGTTGGTCGATAACAGTTTGCGGGCAGTCATCATTATCCCGCCTGATTTTGGTGCCCGTTTGAAATCAGGGCAGGCAACGACGTTACAAACCTGGATAGACGGTACTTTCCCTTTCCGTGCACTGACGGCAAAGGGTTATGTGACTGCCATCAATGCTGCGATGAATCTCGATAATCTGTCAGCCCATTTTTCTGCGCTGACAGGCATAGGGCAAGAGACTTTGCGCAACAGCATGCAATCGGTCAAGCTGGAGACCCGGTATCTGTATAACCAGGAGGTCAAGAGCATCTGGTCGATAGCGCCCAAACTCATCATGGTTATCCTCATGCTGTCACCACCATTCCTGACAGCCTTGGGCGTCGTCAGGGAGAAAGAATCTGGTGCCATCTATAACGTTTATTCATCCACCTTGTCACGGGGTGAATACCTGATTGGCAAGTTGCTACCCTATGTAGGCATTTCCATCGTCAATGCCTGCGCACTGACTGCATTTGCCCTGCTGCTGTTTGGTGCGCCATTCAAGGGTGATCCGCTATTCTTTTTGCTGTCTACCATACTGTATGTGATTTGTACTACTGGCATAGGCCTGCTGGTATCAGTGATGGTCAATACCCAGGTGGCCGCCATGGTTGGTACGGCCATTGTGACTGTAGTACCTGCTGTACTTTACTCAGGCATGATTATTCCCATTCCTTCGCTGTCTGCCATTGCCTCTGTCATTGCCCATGCCTTGCCTGGCATGTATTACGCAGAGATTGCCATGGGGAGTTTTCTCAAGGGGGTTGGCATTGCCGCATTGTGGCAAGACATGCTGATCCTGGCCCTGTATGCAATAGCCTTGTTCACTGCAGGATTTCTTGGGTTCTCCAAGCGACCAAAAAATTGATACGGAGTGATAGGAAATGAGCAATCTGTTTGATCGTATCTGGTGGAGTCGCTTGCAGGCCATGACCTGGAAAGAGTTATTGCAACTCATGCGCGACCCTGTCTTGCTGGTGTTTGTGCTGTATGCATTCTCTGCTGATATCTACAATGCCGCCTCTGGTGTGTCATTCCAGTTAAATAATGCGGCTTTAGTATTGTTTGACCTGGACCGCAGTGCGGCATCACGCGAGCTGGCAGGGCGCTTCATGTCGCCGGAGTTTCGCTGGGCAGGTGCCATCACGCATGCCAGCCAGGGACAGCAATTGCTGGATGATGGCAAAGCAATGGCGGTACTGGACATACCGCCGGGTTTTGCAGACAAGCTGGCGCGTGGCGACACGGCATCTGTACAGATGCAGATTGATGCCTCCAATTCTGTACAGGGTTTTCTGGCAGCCGTGGATGCAACACAAATCGTGACACGCTATGGTCTGGAGCAGACCGCGCAGCGTTATGGTGTTGGCGTTGGTGGCCTTGGTGACATAGGCGGAGCAGGAGGGGCTGTGGATGCGCCACTGATCAATAACCAGACCCGGGTCTGGTTTAACCCTAACCAGAATGATGCCTGGTTCATGGGCATTTCAGAATTATTGAATGTGATTACCCTGTTTTCGTTGCTGCTGCCAGCAGCTGCCATGGTCAGGGAAAAAGAACGTGGCACCATAGAGCAGTTGCTGGTATCACCCCTGTCACCATTGCAGATCATGATACCCAAGATAATTGCGATGGTGGCAGTGATACTGGGTGGCACTGCGCTTGGACTATTCGGCATCCTTGTGCCGGTCTTTGCAGTACCTGTTGCGGGCAGCCTGTTCTTGTTCTTTGTGCTGACTACCTTGTATGTCAGCACCCTGGCCGGCATAGGTATATTGATCGCCACCATGACGCGCAATATGGCGCAGGCAGGCATGATGGTGATACTTATCATCGCGCCCATGATGTTTTTGTCTGGCGCATGGACTCCTCCTGAAGCCATGCCCACCATCATGCGACTGGGCATGTATGTATCGCCGCTGTATTACTACATCAATGCCAGTTACGGCATTTTGATGAAAGGCGCGGGTTTCAGTGTATTGTGGCCCATGTTCTCGGGCATATTGCTGATCGCCGTATTGGTGAGTTTGACGACGATAGCGCGTTTTAAAAAGCAGTTTGCCTGATGTTCATTCAAGGCAGGCTCCGCGTTCAGGTTTAACCGAAATGGATAAAAAAATGACTGCAGCAAGTTCTTCATTTTCATTGCAAGGCAAGCGCGGCCTGATCATAGGCCTCGCTAATGAGCACAGTATTGCCTATGGCTGTGCAGCCATGCTAAGGCAATTGGGTGCAAAGACGGTATTGTCCTGTGTGAATGCCAAGGCGCATCAATTTGTCGCGCCCCTGGCGGCAGCGCTGGAGTCCACGCTCGTCGTATGTGACGTGGAGCAGGACGGATCTCTGGAAGCCCTGGTTGAAGTGGCAGTTCAGGAATTGGGGGAACTGGATTTTGTCATCCATTCCATTGCCTGGGCGCCATTGGATGATTTGCATGGCCGCGTCGTAGACAGCTCCAGTGCGGGTTTCTTGCGGGCGATGAATGTCTCCTGCCATTCATTTGTCCGTCTTGCCAGGCTTTGCGAACCACACTTGAGCAAGAGTGCCAGTATCATGACCATGACCTACCTGGGTGCAGACGAAGCCGTTGCCCACTATGGCATCATGGGGCCGGTCAAGGCGGCACTGGAATCAAGCGTGCGCTATCTGGCGACTGAACTCGGCCCCAACGGTACACGGGTGCATGCGATATCCCCTGGCCCTGTACCTACCCGTGCTGCTTCCGGCTTGCAAGACTTTGATAGTCTGATGCAGAAGGCTGTTGCCCGCTCCCCTCTGGGCAGGCTGGTGACACTCGAAGAGATAGGCAGGCTGGCCGCATTCCTGGCCAGCGATGCTTCGTCCGGCATGACGGGGCAGACACTGTATGTCGATGGCGGTTATCACGTCGTAAATTAATGAGAGTCCAGATCAAATGAATACCATCAGCACAGCAACGAATGAACAAGACCTGATCTCCAATGTCGTTTATGAAGACTTGCAGATAGGGCAGACCGCGAGCCAGACCCGCACACTGACGAACACCGATATCCAGGCCTTTGCTACTGTATCGGGTGACGTCAATCCCGCTCACCTGGATGCAGAATATGCGGCAAACACGCTATTCCATGGCGTGATCGCTCATGGCATGTGGGGAGGCGCATTGATCTCCACCATACTGGGTACGCGTCTGCCTGGCCCTGGTACGATCTACCTCGAACAAAACCTGCACTTCGTCAAACCCGTGCGCATAGGTGATACCCTGACCGTGTCTGTGACGGTGCTTGCCAAGGATGATGCGAAAAAGCGCGTGACCCTCGATTGCGAAATCAGGAACCAGAAGGGCGACAAAGTCGTCTATGGAGAAGCATTGGTCATCGCTCCCACTGAAAAAGTCAGTCGCCCGCGCGCCCATCTGCCTACTTTGGCCATGTTCAATCTCGGTGAGCGCCAGCAGCACTTGGTTGATAGTGTCAAAGACCTGGCGGCCATACCCTGTGCTGTTGTTCACCCCTGCGATGTCGATTCCCTGCAAGGCGCGGTCGATGCCGCAAAACATGGCCTGATCATACCCATCCTGATCGCCCCTCTGGCAAAACTGGTCGCTGTCGCCGCTGCCGCCAATATTGATATTGGCAGCTATGAGCAAATCGATGTACCACACAGCCATGCCGCTGCCGAAAAAGCCGTAGAACTGGCTGCGAGCGGCAGGGCAGAAGCCTTGATGAAAGGCAGCCTGCATACCGATGAGCTCATGCATGCCGTCGTTGAATGTGCTGCCTTGCGCACCAAACGGCGCCTGTCACATGTCTATCACCTGGATGTGCCCATGTACCACAAGCTCTTGCTATTGACGGATGCTGCCCTGAATATTTATCCGAGCTTGCCAGAAAAGGCCGATATTTTACAAAACGCCATCAACCTGGCCCATGCCTTGAATATCACCGAACCCAAGGTTGCTCTCTTGTCGGCAGTTGAAACCGTGAACCCCAAAATCAATTCCACCATTGATGCCGCTGCCTTGTGCAAGATGGCAGAGCGCAAGCAAATCACCGGTGCCATTGTTGATGGCCCGCTGGCATTCGACAATGCCATTTCTGCCCGGGCAGCACAAATCAAGGGCATAGTATCCGCCGTTTCAGGAGACGCCGACATACTCATGGTGCCAGACCTTGAATCCGGCAATATGCTAGGCAAGCAATTTGAATATCTGGCAGGCGCTGCTACCTGTGGTGTTGTTCTCGGTGCCAAAGTCCCCATCGCACTGACCAGCCGTGCTGATGGCCCATCGTCCCGTGTTGCTTCTGCCGCCCTCGTCAAATTGCTGGCGCACGAATACCGGAAGAATGCACCATGAAGCAGCCCGTCATCCTGTCGGTGAATTCAGGTTCATCCAGCATCAAATTTGCGCTGTATCCGTTTACAAATGAGGGCGTGACTGGCAGTAATCTGACAGGTGTCATCGAGGGTTTGCAACCTGGTGGCAAGCCCGTCATACAATATCGTGCCGGTGCTGAAGCTCAAACCCTGACACTGGATCAAACGGATATCAAGGCCGCAGGCGGTGACCAGTTCGCCGCCGCGCTGCAAGCCCTGCATGGCGTGTTGACGAGCCATAGCGCAGACATACAGATAGCGGCTGTTGCCCACCGCATCGTCCACGGCGGTGAGCGTTTTTCATCTTCCATTGTGATAGATGATGCAGCCCTGGCCTACCTGCATACTCTCGATACACTGGCGCCATTGCACCAGCCACATAATCTGGAGGGCATAGCAGCCTTTCGCCGCGCCTATCCCGGCATACCGCAGATAGCCTGTTTCGATACCGGCTTCCATGCTGATATGCCCGCATGCGAAACTACGCTGGCCCTGCCGCAATCCCTGCGTGCAACAGGCATACGCCGCTATGGTTTTCACGGCCTGTCTTACCGCTACGTCGCCAGCCACCTGGCCCAGCAGTCGGCACGCGCATTTGATCCCGCTGCCGGGCGAGTCATCATGCTGCATCTCGGTAACGGTGCCAGCGCCTGCGCCATGAAAAACGGCAAAAGCATCGCCAGTTCCATGGGCTTCTCAGCACTCGACGGCCTGATGATGGGTACCCGCTGCGGTGCCCTTGACCCCGGTGTCTTGCTACACCTGATGCAGCAGGGCTGGGATGAAAAAAGAATAGAAGCTACACTGTACAAAGAATCCGGCCTGCTTGGTGTGTCAGGCATATCCGCTGACATGCGCACCCTGCGCGCCAGCAGCAACCCGCAAGCCAGCTTTGCGATCGATTTATTCACCTACCGCGTCATACGCGAATGCGGTGCATTAAGCGCCTGTTTGCGCGGGCTGGACGTGCTGGTGTTTACAGGTGGTATAGGTGAGCACGATGCCACGCTGAGACGAGAGGTGGCAGAGGGACTAGCTTACCTCGGCGCGCAAATCGATATGAAAAAAAACCAGGCAGCCAGAGGCGATGACATAGCTCCTGTCCATGCGCCAGACAGCAGTATAGAAATCTGGGTGGTTCCTACTGATGAAGGTCGTATTGCCGCAAGAGATGCACAGCAACTGCTTGTACTCAAACAATAAGGAGTAACAGCTTATTTTTGCTTGGCTTGTCGCGCGGATCTTTTCTTGATCACTTCTATTTTGGCTTTGAGCATAGTGAGTTCTCTCATCGATTCGGCCGCTTTAGGTGACAGATTGCCAGTCTCTTTCGCAATATCCAGCAATACATCAGTAATCAGTCCCAATTGCGTACCATACGATGCCAGATGAAATGCCTGCGCTTCAATTTCTGCATCACCAGAGACCGGTGGAATCATATTATTGAACCAGGTCGTATTCGGTTCGATTTTTTGTGCGACGCTGCCACTCCAGGGAAAGTGAAACTGAGGTGACCAAACCCATAACCATGGATACATGATAGCTCCTTAACTGATTAAAATTTACAACAGCGTAAAATGATAAAAAGCATGACTCAGTAATAATCAAGGGATGATTTATCAGTGCGCAAACTCAAAGAGTGTGTAGATGACTCATGGCTTTGTGCATTTTCTCCACAATAACCGAAGATTCGCAATGAGTCATGACGAGTTCCTGTGTAGCTCGCGTCATTGCAACGTAAAGCAAGCGGGCTTCGTCTTGAATGTCGTCTTCTTCACTACTTGATACGCCAATCGCCGGTATGCAGACAAGCGGAAATTCAAGCCCCTTGCTGCTATGCATAGTGATGATCTTTACACCGTCGTGCGACGGCGCAAACACCTTCTTTTTATCTTGCTGCCATTGAAACGGGATATCTCGTCTTTTCAGTGCTTCTGTCATTTGCTGACCGATACCGTAGCGGCGATAAATGACAGCCATGTCATTCCATGGTGTGCCGGTACGATTTGCTTCAACAAGTTTATTGGCTAGAAAATCTGCTTCTGCTTTCAGCGTCGGTAGCTTGATCAATAGAGGTTTGGCCCCATGACGGCCTGCACTCATGGGCTGTACTGTCGGCACCTGATCTTCTTCTGTCTCATTTGTTTTGAGTAATTCGTCGGCAAAAGCGCGGGCCACCGACAAAATTTCTGCAGTATTACGATAATTCAGCTTCAGTATTGTCGTACGACCTTTGGCCTGAACTCCTACGCTGGAAAAGGAAAAACGCAGCTTTTTCGGGCCGTTGTAAATGGATTGAGCATCATCATAGAGAACAAGCAGCGAATTCGTGTCAGGATGAATCATTTGCACAACAAGTTTGAACCACTCTGGTTTAAAGTCATGCCCTTCGTCAATCAGCACGGCATCATACTGAGCGGATGGAATGATTTTTTGTTCCACTGAGCGAATAACCCGGTTGACACACTCTTCAAAATAAACATTCAAATCTGGGCCCTGCGGTGGTTTTCCTGCATGATAGGTATCAAGCTGGCGATTACACCATGCATGGAAGCTGACTGCGTGGATCTTGTCTTCCAGACCTTTCACCTTGATCACTTGCGACAGCTTTGCTGCGAGGATTCTGTTATAGCAAAGAATCAAGATAGGGCGCTGACAAACTTTGGCCAAATGTTCAGCACGGTAGCCAAGAATCAAAGTTTTTCCTGATCCTGCTACACCATGTATGACGCGATGACCTTCGCCCAGGCTGCGGGCCAACTGTTCTTGCTGAATGTCCATAACGCGCAGTATGTCGGGGATCTCTGTTTCACTGAACATGTCATGTTGTGAAGTCAGTCGTATTTCTGGAAACATGTGCCATCGAATACGGTCAATTTGCGGCAGTGTGAGCCGACGGTCAAATTTGACTGGGAACATGGCCCACATTCTTTGCTGGAAAGATTCGGCATCAGTGGTTTCTGTCATTTCATCCTGACAGATGACAAGATGTTCGGGTAACACCTCAGCCAGGTTGGTATCATTAAACTGTTTGCGACTGATGTTGGCAAGTACCAAACCATGGCCATACGGGAATATAAGCCGGCCTTTCCATTTACCGTCACTCCAGACAAGTTGTGGATCGCGCTCCAGTTTATTTGTAATGGCAAACATATACTGTCTGGCTTGTTCTATCGGATTAAGTACGTTTTTTAAGCCTTGACCGGTCAGGATTTGAGCACATTGCTTGTCAAGACTGATAATCGTCGATATCCGCCAGTCTTTTACTTCAAGAACCAATACTCCTCGGCTGGGGTGAAAAACGACGAAATCAGGGTGCTGCGTTCGCTCACCGATGGAAATGTCGTACCAGCATAGATAATCTTCTTCCAGTTTATCTTCCAGACGTTGAGCGAAACGCTTTTCCCCGCTCTCCATTCTGGAAAGGCAGGAATTGATGGTAGGTATGAGAGTTGCCAAAATGATCTCCAAATCACTTATTGTTATATTACTATTAAATATAATGAATGGAGAGGCTTTTTGGGCGAGAATCGAGCAGAAATGTTGTATTACTTCAAGGCTGATGCCCGTATTCTCAAAGAAATTGCGTTAGCTGCCCATATCTGGGTAAAACCGCTATCAAGCAGCAATATCAGCTTTCCTTATTAAAATGCTTTTGTTACTTGCACAAAGCTGCATTTTCTTTCGCAGACAAAGAAAAAATGGGCACAGTTCAGTGCCTGCGAACAGGGAAGATTTAGTGATCAGTATTTTTGATAAATAGTTACATCAAAATAATATCGTACTGCTCCTGATGAAACACATTCTCTACCTGCAATGAGATAGGTTTGCCGATGAAGTCGCCAAGCATGGCCAGGTGTTGTGATTCTTCTTCGAGAAACATGTCAACTACAACCTGTGAAGCCATGATGCGGAATTCTCTGGGGTTGAATTGTTTGGCTTCGCGTAGCAGTTCGCGCAGGATTTCATAGCATATCGTACGTGCTGTCTTGACCTGGCCTTTGCCGTTGCAGGCTGGGCAGGGTTCGCATAGTACATGTGAGAGTGATTCCCGGGTGCGCTTGCGTGTGACTTCGACCAGGCCCAGCGCAGAGAAGCCTGATACGGACAACTTGGTGCGGTCGCGCGACAATGCCTTGTTGAGTTCTGCCAGCACGGCAGCCTTATGCTCTTCATTCTCCATATCGATGATGTCGAGAATGATGATGCCGCCGAGGTTGCGCAGTCGTAACTGGCGGGCGATGGCGTGGGCGGCTTCGAGATTGGTCTTGAAGATGGTGTCATCGAAATTGCGGCCAGCGACAAAGCTGCCGGTATTGACGTCGATGGTGGTCATGGCTTCGGTCTGGTCGACGATGAGGTAACCGCCAGATTTCAGGTCGACGCGGCGACCCAGTGCTCTTTCGATTTCCTCTTCCACACCATGCAAGTCAAACAAAGGGCGCTCGCCTGTATAGTGTTGCAGCTTGCCGAGTACCGATGGCATGTAATGCGTCGCAAACTCTTGCAGCATGATGTAGTTTTCGCGCGAGTCGACCTGTATGCTGTCCGTCTCTTCATTGACGAAGTCACGCAAGACGCGCTGTGCCAGATTCAGGTCCTGGTATAGCAGGGTAGTCGGCGGCTGGGTCTTGGCCAGTTGCAGTATGGTTGACCAGGTGCGGCGCAGGTAATCGACGTCGGCCTTTAGGTCTTCATCGGAGGCGTCTTCTGCCATGGTACGGACGATGAAGCCGCCTTTTTCATCTGGCTGCTGCAGGTTTTGTACTTTGGTGCGCAGGGCTTCGCGTTCAGCTTCGTTTTCTATCTTTTGTGAGATGCCTATGTGTGAGTCTTGCGGCAGGTAGACCAGCATGCGGCCCGCGATGGATATCTGGGTAGAAAGGCGTGCGCCCTTGGTACCTATCGGGTCTTTGACGACTTGCACGGTGACTGACTGACCATCAAACAGCAGTTTTTCTATCGGTGTCAGCGGTGCATTGGTATTGCCATTGGCATCTTGCGAACGTGCATCCCAGATGTCGGCCACATGCAGGAAGGCAGCGCGTTCCAAGCCTATGTCGATAAAGGCAGACTGCATGCCAGGCAAAACGCGCACGACTTTGCCCAGGTAGATATTGCCGACCAGGCCGCGTGACAATGTGCGTTCTATGTGGAGTTCTTGTACTGCGCCCTGGAACATCAGGGCGACGCGGGTTTCTTGAGGGGTAATATTGATGAGGAGGTTTTCGCTCATAAGCTTCTCTAATACTTCAATCTGATGCTTCAATTTAAGGAATGAAGATACCTGCCTGACGCAATAGCTGGCAGGTTTCAAATAAGGGTAAGCCCATGATGCCAGAATAACTGCCTTTGATGTGTGAAATAAAACGGGCAGCAGCGCCTTGTATGCCATAGCCACCGGCTTTGTCATACGGTTCATTGCTGAGGCAATAGGCCAGTACCTGTTGTTCATCCAGGGGGGCGAAACTGACCTCTGAACATTGGGTGACAGCGGCACTGCCTTGTACCCAGTGGACGGCAATGCTGGTGAGGACTTCATGTGTCTGGCCTGCCAGCATGCGTAGCATCTGCACGGCTTCTTCACGGTTGGCGGGTTTGCCAAGTATTTGTTTGCCCAGCACGACGGTGGTATCTGCTGCCAGTACGGGACGAGGCAGCAGCTTGCGCAGATGCATGATTTCCCATGCCTTGTCGGCTTTCTCTCGGGTGACACGACTGACATAATCATGTGGGGCTTCGCCCGGCAGGACGATTTCGGTCACATCCGGCCCGCGTGGTGCGGCGTCGCGCAGCAATAACAGGTCGAATTCTATGCCGACCTGATGCAGCAGTTCGCGACGTCTTGGGCTTTTCGATGCAAGGTAGATTTTATTTTCTTTTATCATGGCGGTCTCCGTATTTGGCTCATTCCTGACTTATACCCGGTGATAAGGGTGATTCTGGGTAATGGACCAGGCACGGTATAACTGTTCAGCCAGCAGCACCCTGACCATGCCATGCGGCAGTGTCAGGCTGGAGATACGTATCAGGGTATCGGCCCTGGCCTTGAATTCTGCATCCAGGCCGTCGGCTCCGCCGATGACGAAGACCACGTCGCGGCCATCTTGCTGCCATTGCGTGAGGTTTTGCGATAGTGCGACGCTGGTCCAGTCCTTGCCCCGTTCATCGAGGGCGACGATGCGGGCATTCTTGGGTATCACGGCTTCGATTTTGGTGCGTTCCAGCGCCATGACGGTTTCAGCCGTTTTGCTGCCGGAGCGCTCTACGGGCTTGATTTCCTTGAGGATGACGCGGCATTCTGGCGGCATGCGCTTGGCGTACTCCTGAAAGCCAGTTTCTATCCAGGAGGGCATTTTGTGGCCTACGGCGGCGATGATCAATTGCATATTGAATTTTTACTGCTAGGTCTCTTGGAGCCTGTTAAACAAATGGCTGCACCAGGCAGCCATTTGAGGGTGATGTACTGGGCAGGTTATTCTGCTGCTTTTTTACGGGCAGGTGCACGTTTTGCCGCTGCCGTGCTGGCAGAGCGTTTTTCTGCGGCCTGTTTTGCCGAGGCGACGGCTGTCTTTGTTGCTGCTACCTTGACGCGGGCACCGGTGGGCACCTTGGCGGCAGTTGTGCCATCGGCAGCCTTGCGTGTTGCCGGTTTGCGGGCCGGTTTGGCTTCAGCATCACCCGTTGCCTTGGCTGCGCGTGGTTTGCGGGCTGGTTTCTTGTCATCATCAAGCGTGGCCTGGATCGCCATCATGTCATGTGTGACCTCAACAGGAGCGGCCTTGGCAGCTGTCTTGCGTGGGGCGCGCTTGGGCTTGTCGCCTGCTTCATCAGCTTCGGCTTTCTTGCCAGACGTGCGCTTTGCTGCACCGAGCTTCACAGGCTTGTCACCCCAGAGTTCTTCGAGGCGGTAGTAGGCGCGGATGGCAGGTTGCATAATGTGAACCACCATGTCGCCGAGATCGACCAGTACCCATTCACCGGTTTCTTCACCTTCCATGCTGACGATGTTGCCGCCATTTTCCTTGACTTTATCGCGTACAGAGGCTGCCAGGGCCTTGGTCTGACGGTTGGATGTGCCAGAGGCGATACAAACGCGGTCAAACAGGCTGGTCAGGTGAGTGGTTTCAAATAATTGTATTTCTTGCCCTTTGACGTCTTCCAGAGCGTCAACAACCAGGCTTTGCAGTTTTTTAATATCCATGTTTTTATTGGTAAATTGTTTGTTGTGTTAAGTAGTCTAGCACCTTGTGTGGGACTAGCAATCTCGTTGTCGGGTTATGCTGTTTTAATTCTGTTCGTAGTTGGGTGGCAGATACATCCTGTGCCAGGTTTCTTTCAAGGTAAGTGCCGCCAGCGGGTCTGGAACGTATTTCTTCGGCGCTCAAACTGCTTTGCTTCCAGATATCAGCAATCCCGGGGCTGCTGATATCGAGGCTGAAGCCGGGGCGCGAAGCAGCACAAAGATGAGCAACGTCCAGCAAACCCTGCCAGTTATGCCAGGTATGCAAATTTTGCAACTGGTCAGCCCCCATGGCAAACACCAGGGAGGCATCTGCCCCCAGCTCCTGACGCAATTGCCGCAGGGTGTCTATGGTGTAATTGGCCTTGCCTTGCGCTGCCCGGTCGATTTCTTGCTCATCAAATACCACAGGGCAGAGTTGCCAGTCTTCAAAAGCCAGCTTTAGCATGGCCAGCCTTTGCTGCGGACTGGCCTGAAATTCACTTTTTTGCCACTGCTGGCCAACCGGAATGATGCGTAACTGATCCGGCTTCAGCGCCAGAGCCAGGCTCTCTGCCAGGGCAATATGACCCTGATGGACAGGGTCAAAGCTGCCGCCCAGTATCAGGATGCAGCGGTTTGCACGGGTTTCTATACCCATTCCCTGTGTACCAGAAAATCGCTGGCCAGTTTTGCTTCCGGGCTGCCGACTTCCGGTTTCCAGTCATAGCGCCATTTGACGATGGGCGGCATGGACATCAGTATGGACTCTGTCCTACCGCCGGATTGCAGGCCAAAGTGCGTGCCACGGTCAAATACAAGGTTGAATTCTACATAGCGGCCACGGCGATAAGCCTGGAAATCACGTTCACGCTCGCCATATTCCTGATCTTTGCGTCGTTCCAGTATAGGGCGATAAGCCGGGATAAAGGCGTCGCCTACGCTGCGCATCATGGCAAAACTACTGGCAAAATCCTGTTCATTGAAATCATCAAAGAAAATACCGCCTACGCCACGTGCTTCTTTGCGGTGCTTCAGGTAGAAATACTCGTCACACCATTTCTTGAAACGGGCATGCAAATCTGCGCCAAACGGCTGGACCGCCATTTTACAGGTTTGGTGAAAATGCACAGCATCTTCAGCAAAACCGTAATAAGGTGTCAAGTCCATGCCACCGCCAAACCACCAGACATCTTCCTGCCCTTCGGCACGGGTGGTGAAAAAGCGCACATTCATGTGTACGGTAGGCGCGTACGGATTACGTGGATGCAGGACCAGCGAGACACCCATGGCTTCCCATTGGCGACCAGCCAGCTCAGGGCGGGCAGCAGCGGCAGATGGGGGCAGGTTTTTACCCATGACATGGGAGAAATTCACGCCGCCACGTTCAAATACCTTGCCTTCTTCTATCACGCGCGAGATACCACCACCACCTTCAGGGCGTTCCCAGCTATCCGTAATAAAAGCATGGCCATCCACTTCTTCCAGCGCCGCGACTATAGCAGCCTGCAAGCCCAGGAAATAGTTTTTAACCGCGAGTGTATCTGTCATTCTGCTATCTACTCTAAAAAACGCAAGGGGCTGGACTAGTCTTTGGACTATTCTCAACCCGCTTTAAAAGATCGGTGGCGCACATGAAACATGTACGCCTGACAAGGATTAATGCTTGCGGTTCAGTGCGCGCCAGCCTATGTCACGACGATACTGCATGCCGTCGAAATGGATTTTTTCGACTACGTCATAAGCATGTTTTTGCGCCAGTTTGACGGTATCGCCCAGACCAACGACGCATAACACACGGCCGCCGGTTACGCTCAAGGTCTTTTCATTCAGTGATGTACCTGCATGGAAGGTCACGGTGTCTGCGGTTTCTGCCGGGATGCCGGTGATCTTGTCGCCCTTGCGCGGTGAGTCAGGGTAGCCAGCGGCTGCCATGACGACGCCCATGGCGGTGCGTCTGTCCCATTCGAGCTCTACTGTATCCAATGTGCCATTGACGGCATGTTCAACCACGTGCAGCAAATCTGTTTTCAGGCGTGCCATGATGGGCTGTGTTTCAGGGTCGCCCATGCGGCAGTTGAATTCCAGGGTTTTTGGATTGCCCTGGTCATCGATCATCAGGCCGGCATATAAAAAGCCGGTGAAGACGATGCCATCCTTGGCCATACCCTGCACCGTAGGTACGATGATTTCACGCATCACGCGGGCATGCAGTTGTGGTGTCACGATGGGGGCAGGGGAGTAAGCACCCATGCCGCCCGTATTCGGGCCTTCGTCATTGTCGAGCAAACGCTTGTGATCCTGGCTGGTAGCCAGTGGCAGAATGTTTTTGCCATCGACCATGACGATGAAGCTGGCTTCTTCGCCAGCCAAAAACTCTTCAATAACGACGCGTGCACCGGCATCACCGAGCTTATTGTCCGACAACATCATATCGACTGCCGCATGCGCTTCTTCAGCGGTCATCGCAACGACCACGCCTTTGCCAGCGGCCAGGCCATCGGCCTTGATGACGATGGGGGCGCCCTTGGCATTGATGTAGTCATGCGCTGGGGCCAGCTCAGAGAAAGTCTGGTACTCAGCCGTAGGAATCGCATGTCTGTGCATGAAGGCCTTGGCGAAATCCTTGGAGCTTTCCAGTTGTGCGGCTTCTTTGGTCGGGCCAAAGATTTTCAGTCCACGGTCACGGAAAATATTGACGATACCGGCAGCCAGCGGTACTTCAGGGCCAACCACGGTAATGCCTATGTTTTCTTGCTCGGCAAAATCAGCGAGGGCAGCAGGGTCAGTGATATTGATGTTTTTGAGGCGGCTGTCAGCAGCCGTACCACCATTGCCGGGGGCGACAAAAATCGTTTGCACACGTTCAGATTGTGCGAGTTTCCAGGCGAGGGCATGTTCACGGCCACCAGAGCCGACTACGAGTAATTTCATCTTAATCTTCTATGATGGCGTTGGTGAATACTTCTTGTACATCGTCGAGGTTTTCGAGGGCATCCAGCAGTTTTTGCATCTTGATGCCATCATCACCGGCAAATACGGTCTCAGTATTTGGTTTCATGACGACTTCAGCGACTTCTGCCTTGAATCCGGCTTTTTCGAGGCTGGCACGCAGGTCAGACAGACTAAATGGCGCACAGATGACCTCTATACCGCCTTCTTCGTCGGTGATGACATCATCAGCACCAGCTTCGAGGGCAGCTTCCATCAGCGCATCTTCATTTGTACCTGGGGCAAAGAACATCTGGCCACAATGCTGGAACAAAAAGGCCACTGAGCCCTCAGTACCCATATTGCCACCATATTTGTTGAAGGCATGGCGTACCTCAGCTACGGTACGCACGCGGTTGTCGGTCATGCAGTCAACCACGATGGCTGCACCGCCTATACCATAACCTTCATAACGTACTTCTTCATAGTTTGCGCCTTCCAGCGTGCCCGCGCCGCGTTGTATCGCGCGCGTGACGTTTTCTTTTGGCATATTGGCGTCAGCCGCCTTGTCCACTGCCAGACGCAGACGCGGGTTGGAATCGACATCCTCACCACCCATGCGTGCTGCAACCGTGATCTCCTTGATCAGACGCGTCCAGATCTTGCCGCGTTTGGCATCGGTTGCTGCTTTTTTATGCTTGATATTGGCCCATTTACTATGTCCTGCCATGATCGCTCTTTCCTGAATTGACAATAGCTCACCCTGAGGGCGGCAATTTTGCCTGGCTTGGTTTTATAATGAAGACCAGTATTTTACCATAGTGCTACCGACCGACTTCCCCTAATCGCCCTCCAAAACCATGTCAAAACCTCTGTTGATCGCTAAAAACACCGAATTAGACCTGAATTTATTGTCTGATTGGGCCAATCGCCATGGTTGTATCACTGGTGCCACAGGGACAGGCAAGACCGTCACCCTGCAAACCCTGGCCCAGGCTTTTTCCGATATTGGCGTGCCTGTGTTCATGGCCGACGTCAAAGGTGACCTGTCTGGCATGGCCAAGGCAGGCAGCGCCACCAGCAAGATGCAGCAAAGGCTGCAAGCCCTGCAGCTGGATCAACCCAAATGGCAGGCCTGCCCGGTCACATTCTGGGATGTATTTGGCAAGCAGGGGCACCCGGTGCGCGCCACGGTTTCTGATCTTGGGCCCTTGCTACTGGGCCGCATGCTGAATCTCAATGATACCCAGGAAGGTGTCCTGCAACTGGCTTTCAAGATCGCCGACGATCATGGCCTGTTGCTGCTTGATACCAAGGATTTGCGCGCCATGCTGCAATACCTGGCCGAGAATGCGTCTGAATTCCAGACTGAGTACGGCAATATTTCCGCCGCCAGCGTCGGTGCCATACAGCGTTCGCTGCTGACTATCTCAGAGCAGGGCGGCGAGCAATTCTTTGGCGAGCCCATGCTGAACCTCGATGACATGATGCAGACTGATGGCGATGGCCGTGGTTTTGTGAACATCCTGGCGGCAGATCAGTTGTTGCAGTCGCCAAGGCTGTATTCAACCTTTCTGCTGTGGATGTTGTCGGAGTTGTATGAACACCTGCCTGAAGTCGGTGATGTTGATCAACCCAAGATGGTGTTTTTCTTCGATGAAGCCCATTTGCTGTTTGATGAAGCACCCAAGGTCTTGCTGCAAAAGATAGAGCAGGTAGTACGTTTGATACGCTCCAAAGGCGTGGGTGTGTATTTTGTCACGCAAAACCCGCTCGATATTCCTGACACGGTATTGGGGCAGCTAGGCAACCGTGTGCAGCATGCCTTGCGCGCTTATACGCCCAGGGATCAAAAGGCGGTACAGGCTGCGGCAGAAACTTTCCGCCCTAATCCCGAGCTGGATACCGCGGCAGTGATCGCCGAACTTGGTGTCGGTGAAGCACTGATTTCTTTTCTTGATGATAATGGCAGGCCAAACATCGTGCAACGTGCACTGATTGTGCCTCCATCTTCGCAGATAGGGGCAATATCAGCAGATGAGCGCCAGCAGGTCATGCAAACTTCCATCGTTGCCGGCGTCTATGAAAAACAGATAGACCGCGAGTCTGCCTATGAAAAATTGACAGGTCGTGTGGCCGCGCGTGCTGCTGACAAGGAGGCGGTGCCTCAGAAAGGTAGCCGGGATGAGGCATCTGTTGCAGACAGCAATGCCTGGGGCAATGCGCCTGCTGCTGCCGGCCCGGCCATATCTGGCCGCCCTGCTGCCAGGCCGCAAGCTGCAGAGCCACAGGAAAGCAGCAGTGGTGTTGGCGATACGCTCAAGAGCGTATTTGGTAATCTGCTGGGCGGCGGCGGTTTGCGACGCAAGGACAATGTCGTCGAAACCATGATCAAATCGACGGTCAGGACCATGGGTTCCCAGGTCGGGCGCGAAATAATTCGAGGGGTATTAGGGTCCATCCTGAAAAAGTGAGGCTGCTAGCACCAGATTGACCAGATTGAATGGCTTGCCTTCTGGAAATGGTGCGTACAGCCTCTGTCTGAGGCAAATTATTCCTGTTCGGGGTTGTTGTTGACCAGGCGCCTGAAGATGCTGTTGAGTGAGCTTTCATCCTGTTTGGGCGATGTTGGATTTACTTGTCTTTGCGGCATTTCCGGCATCGCACGTTTAGGGCGAAGTACGGGCTGATCGACGTATTGTGAGCGTGGCGTGTACATGTGCTTTTCTCCTGCGATGTGGTCCATGGAAATAAGTGTAATAAAACAGGCATTGTTTGAAAGTTACGCAAAGTCAAATTTGGCAACTAAATGTCAAATTTCTTGTGAAAGAATGTTATTTATTTTCCATGCGGAAATTATATTCTTTCCAAGTGGAAATTTATGTATGAAATTGCGGATTTTGGCCATTTAACAATTGGCGCTTTTAGGGATTTATGCAGACAGAACAAACTACCCAGTCCTCACGCCGTCATTATCTGACGGGACTTGCCATTGCCTTGATTGGCGCAATCCTTTTCTCGACCAAGGCCATCGTTGCCAAACTGATTTATCGCTACAACGTCGATGCGGTGACCCTGATCTGTTTTCGCATGGCCTTTTCCCTGCCCATTTTTGCTTCAATTGCTGTATGGCAAATGCACAAGGCTGGCAGCCTCGGCAAGGCTGACCGTTGGCGCCTGGTGGTTCTGGGGCTGGTCGGCTATTACCTGTCCTCTTTCCTGGATTTTCTTGGTCTGCAATATATTAGTGCAGGGCTCGAACGCCTGATCCTGTTCCTGACACCGTCCTTCGTCTTGCTGATATCCGCCTTCTTTCTCAAGCGCGCAGTCAGCATGCTTGAGTGGACGGCCTTGCTGGTGTCTTACCTGGGCATAGTCTTGGTGTTTTTCCATGACCTTAAACTGGGTGGGGATTATGTGCTTCTAGGCTCTGCCCTGGTGCTGGGGGCTGCAATCTCTTACGCTATTTACCTGATACAGTCGGGGCAATTGGTGCAAAGACTGGGCTCCTTGCGTTTGGTGTCCTATGCCATGTGTGTCTCGAGTGCAGCCTGTATAGCTCAGTTTTTTATTTTGCGTCCCGCCTCCGCGCTGGTACAGCCACTTGCGGTATATTCTTTGTCCCTGGTCAATGCCATCATGTGTACGGTTTTGCCGGTATTCATGACCATGGTAGCGGTCAAGCGCATAGGAGCGGCCACCGCTTCACAGGCTGGTATGATAGGTCCGGTCTCCACCTTGTTTCTGGGAGCATATTTTTTAGGTGAACCGATTACCAGCTGGCAAATGGCCGGTACCGTGCTGGTCATGGGGGGCATGTATTTGCTATCTGTAAAAAAGGCTTAAGTGCAATGCGAATCAAAGTCACTGGAGGATTAAATGGTCAAGGCAATCCGTATTAATCAGACCGGCGGACCAGAAGTCATGGAGTTCGTTGATGTGGAACTGGGGCAGCCAGGCGTCAATGAGGTCCTGGTGCGCCATAAAGCTTGTGGTCTGAACTTTATCGATGTGTATTTCCGCACGGGCCTATATCCCCAGCCTTTGCCTGCCGGCCTGGGTATGGAAGGTGCTGGCATAGTCGAAGCTGTTGGTCCCGGCGTCAGTCATTTCAAGCCTGGCGACCGGGTTGCCTATGCGGGCAGGCCTAACGGCGCCTATGCGGAAGCACGCATCATGCCGACAGACAATCTGGTGCGTCTGCCTGACAGCATCAGTTTTGAAACAGCAGCAGCGATGATGTTGCAGGGATTGACGGTGCAATACCTGTTTCATCGCACCTTTCCCCTGCAAGGTGGTGAAACCATCCTGTTCCATGCCGCAGCGGGCGGGGTGGGCCTGATCGCCTGCCAATGGGCACGCGCTATCGGTGTCACCATGATAGGCACTGTAGGGTCGGACGAAAAAGCCGAGTTGGCCAGAGCGCATGGCTGCGCCCACGTCATCAATTACAACACAGAAAATTTTGTTCAGAGGGTTCGCGAAATTACGGATGGAAAAGGGGTGCCGGTCGTTTATGATTCCATAGGGAAAGATACCTTCATCCCTTCACTCGACTGCCTGTCCCCTTTGGGTATGATGGTCAGCTTTGGGAATGCATCCGGCCCGGTGCCAACGTTCAGCCTGGGTGAGCTGGCTTCACGTGGTTCCCTGTTCATTACCCGGCCAAGTCTGATGAGTTATACCGCCAAGCGCGATGATCTGGAGCAAATGGCTGCACAATTGTTTTCTATGGTAGAGAGCGGCAAGGTTAAAATAGACATACGCCAGCGTTACGCCTTGAGCGAGGTTGCTCAGGCGCATCGTGATCTGGAAGCCCGAAAAACAACAGGCTCCACTATATTGATACCTTAATGCAAGATAATATGACTGATGTGACACCACCGATCAAAAACAATGCCGCAGAGAAACAAAATGGCAGTCCCAAATTTGGGCGACTGCTTGTGGTACTGATTTTTGCAGTTATGCTGATAGTAGTGATTACCCTTGCTTCGGAGGCTTACTATACTAATTAATAGTTGACTGGTATCGCATTCGCATTGATTTGACGAAGCAAGTCTGCTTGCTTCGTCATTTCAGTTTTGCGGGTGCCGGTGTTGCACAAGTTTGCCCCTCCGGGCAAAACACGATTTTCAACAATCTTGGTTTTGTTAACATATTGATCACAATAACAAAGAGCGATGGACACCATTCCACTACAGAACGCCAAGACGAGTGAATTTTCAAGCTCAAGTCGCCTGCTGATTTTGCAGAGCCTGGTGCCGATTGCGACCAATCTGGTGTCTTCACAGATTGAGGCTTTTACTGGACGCCTGACTGAGGCTTTGTTCCAGTTATCAGACCAGACAGTCAGGCCGGAAGAGGTTGCCGTCAGTTTCCAGGCTTACCAGCAACTGAAACGCAATGGCACGACTTTTTATCGCCTGGTAGCTGGCCAGGTCAATGCCGCCTTGGCAAAAGAAGTCAGCGTCGTCAATACGCGCAAGCGTAGCAAAGTTGATGAGGGGAAGCAGGACTTCTCTCTGGTCAGTTTTGAAGAGATGGAAAGCAAGGTACTTAGCCGAAATCTCAGTCAATCGCTGGAAGTCAATAATGCCGAGCTATTGGTTGCCCTCAATACACGTATAGGTCACGTGTTGCGTCGTACGCCGATCAGCGTTTCACAAAACCCTTTTCGCCCGGAACTGTTTGTCAAAGCCGTTCATCAGGCCTGGATGGAGCTCGAGCCCAACCCGGAAACCCATCACCTGATACTCAGGCTGCTGCGGCCAGAGTTGTTCCTGCAACTCGGCGCAATTTATCGTGAACTGAACCAGGCTCTCGTTGAACGTGGGATATTGCCTGATATTAATGACGGTTATCGCAACAAGCAAAGAAAAAGCATGATGACCCGTTCTGATGATATCAGTGACCGCGACCCCTATCTGGAAACCAAGCTGCGCAATATTTTCTCAGGCAATGCCACGCCGTCGACCTTTAGTAATACTGTCCCTGGCGGCCCTGGTGGTCAGGGTAGTTCTGGGGGCGGTGGTGAAACAGGGGGCGGCGGCGGTGGATACGGCAGCAGTGGCGGGTTCCCGGGCGGTGAGGGAATACCCTTTAGCGGTGGTGGTTCTGGCGTTGGGCAGTCAGGCGGTAATGCACCGGATATGGTTACCATAGATCGCCAGTTCTTTGACTACTTGACCAGCGTACAAAGAAATTTCTCCAGCAGTGGCCCCATGCCCACGGATACGGCACACCTGAGACAACTGTCGCAGCAACCCAATGCCGAAGGTCTGACCCATATAGATCAGAGCACGATAGAACTGCTGGCGCGTATCTTTGATTATGTATTCAATGACTCCAGCATTCCTTCTGACATCAAGAGTCTGATCAGTCAGTTGCAAATACCCACCTTGAAGGTCGCTTTGCTGGACAAGGATTTCTTTTTCAAGGAAACCCATCCGGCGCGGGTATTGATAGACACTTTGGCCAAATCGAGTGTTCTGATCAACAGTGATACAACCACGGAAGATCCTCTCTATCAAATGATAGAAGGCATAGTTGAAAGGGTGCAGCAGGATTTTGACCAGCAGATCGAGCTTTTTTCTGATGTGGTTGCTGACCTCGAAGCTTTCCTGAAAGAAGAGGAGCAACAGACCGAAGTCGCCATCAGCGAGCCGGTGGCGGTTGCCCTTAAGCAAGAGAAAATGCGCCTGGCGCGTGAATTTGCTGAAAACGATGTCGCGATCCGTGTAGAAACCGGCGAAGTTGCCGGCTTTCTTGAAGTTTTCCTGAAAGAGCAGTGGATACGGATTTTGACGATTGCACATAACGTCAAGGAAGAAAAACCCAACGCCCTCGAAAATGCTCTGAGGACGATGGATGACCTGATCTGGAGTCTCAAACCCAAGAATAGTGCCGAGGAGCGCAAGGAGCTGGTCAGCAAGTTACCTGCCATGCTGTCTTTGCTCAATGCCTGGCTCAATGCGATCAAATGGGATGAGCCTGACCGCGTCCTGTTTTTCTCCAAGCTGGCAGAGCGCCATGCCGCCATTGCCCGCGCACCGCTGGAATTTTCACCCAGGCGTCAGCTGGAAATTGCCGTCAATATCGCTCAGAGAGCGAGTGAAAAACGCCTGAACCGTCATGTGCAGGACCAGATAGAGCAGCCAGTCGATGAATGGGCGCGCGTCATAGAAACCTTGGAGCGTGGTGTCTGGATAGACTTTACCCGCCCCAATGGGATGACAACCCGCTTCAAACTGGCCTGGGTCAGCCCCAAACGGACACGCTATATCTTCACCAATCGGCAGGGGCATGATGCTTTTTCAGTTTCCAGTGAAGAGCTAATTACCCAGTTCCGCGAGGGCAATGCGATCCAGATCGTTGCCGAGTCCGTGGTAGACCGCGCCCTGGTAGAAGCATTGCGCGATCCTCCGGCTGCGTGATGTTGCTTGAGAGGCGTATTAAGCTGTAAAAAAACGGCTGGCTTTACAAAGCCAGCCGTTTTTTTAGTGCGAATGCAGTGTCACTCTACTTTCAGCTCCACTTTGGTGGTGCTACCATTTTTACCCGGGAAGGCCTTCAGGGCACTGTCAATCAGGTAAGGAATATACAGGGAAATTTCAGGATTCAATTGTTCCGAACTGACTTTGATATCAGCCAGTTTTTTGTTTGAACCGATTTCACTGATCTGTATTTCGAGCTGGTGCAGATAGGTGCTGCGCATGCTGACATCCATCCAGCCACGCGGATATCCAGGCCAGCCCCAATATCCCGGGTAATAGACATAATTGTGGCGATAAATCCCCCGGCTGAAGTGCAGACCCCAGTAACGGTCATAAATGGACGGATACCATAAAGGAGAATATTGGACTTCCCTTAATGTGGTCGCATACTTCAGTTCGACTTTCAGTGCAGCCGACTGGCCAGCTGTGATTTCCTTCAAACCTATGCTATGCAGTCGGCTGCGCAGCATGTCTTCATAAACCTTATGTTCGGGATTGTTCTCTTGCCCTGGCGCACGTTCAAAGATATAGGTCTTATCCTGTGTATTTGTGGGCCATTCGTGGAAAACACTGACCTGGCTGCTGAAGGTCGTTGCGCAACCGCTGAGCAGCAAGCTGCACGCCAGTGCAAGGATAAAAGCGAATTTTTTCATGATGCTACTCCGATGCTCCATATTGATACTCTTCATGATATGCATGATTACGCAAACTTGTTGTCTGGACTGTAACGTGTTGTAACGATATTGTTACTGCTGTTGATGTCATTTGATATTTCTTCCTGGTTCAGTGTCCAAATATGATTTTTTGCATGACCCTGTCCTTCGATTGCTTTGACTGAAATCGTGTTTCAAACCAATTTAAGCCAATTTACCGCATTTAATACAGCTAATTGTCATGCTTTTGTGCTTGCAACGAAACTGCTTGGTAAAATGGTGGTCTTAACAAAGTCCATAAGACTTTGTCATTCAACTTATTTTCGCGAGATATTCCATCCATGCGTAACGATATTGCCAGCAAACCAGAGACAATTTTCCGTAAAGACTATGTAGCCCCGGGATTTTGGGTAGATACGGTAGAGATGGGTTTCGACCTTGATCTGAGTGCCACCCATGTAGCCACCCGCATGACCATGCGCCGCAATCATGACAGCAGCGAGAAAGACCTGGTCTTGTTTGGCGAATCCCTGAAATTGCTGCAATTGCGCATGAATGGCGTGAACCTCAAGAAGTCTGCCTACAAGATAGAAGGCGAGACCCTGCGCATAGCCAATGCCCCGGACGAAGTCACGCTGGAAATTGAAACCCTGATCAATCCGCTCAAGAATACATCCCTGTCCGGCCTGTATGCGTCCAACGGCAACTTTATTACCCAGTGCGAGGCAGAAGGCTTCCGCAAGATCACCTGGTTTCCCGACCGCCCTGACGTGATGGCGAAATATACCGTCATGCTGCGTGCCGACAAGAAAAAATTCCCTGTGCTGCTGAGTAATGGCAATCTGATAGAAGAGGGTGACCTCGGTGATGGCCGCCATTTTGCCAAATGGGAAGACCCGTTCAAAAAGCCGTCTTACCTGTTCGCCCTGGTTGCTGGCAAGCTGGTTTGCCAGGAAGAAGACTATAAGTTGAAATCTGGTCGCAAAGTCTTGTTGCAGGTTTGGGTAGAAGACGGCAACCTGGATAAAACCCAGCATGCCATGGATTCCCTCAAGAACAGCATACGTTGGGATGAAGAACGCTTTGGCCTGGAGCTCGATCTTGACCGCTTCATGATCGTTGCCACTGGCGACTTCAATATGGGCGCGATGGAAAACAAGGGTTTGAATATTTTTAATACCAAGTTTGTGCTGGCCAATCCAAGCATTGCGACTGACGTTGATTATGCTGGCATAGAATCTGTCGTAGGTCATGAATACTTCCATAACTGGACAGGCAATCGCGTCACTTGCCGCGACTGGTTCCAGTTGTCCCTGAAAGAAGGCCTGACGGTCTTCCGCGACCAGGAATTTTCTGCCGATCTGGTTGGTACAGCCACAGGCCGCGCCGTCAAACGCATAGAAGATGTACGCCTGCTGCGTCAGGTACAGTTCTCAGAAGATGCTGGCCCCATGGCCCATCCTGTGCGCCCTGATTCTTTTGTAGAAATTAATAACTTCTACACCGTCACGATTTATGAAAAAGGTTCAGAAGTCGTGCGTATGTATTACACCCTGCTGGGCCATGATGGCTTCCGCAAGGGCATGGATTTGTACTTCGAGCGTCATGATGGCCAGGCTGTTGAATGTGATGACTTCCGTGCTGCCATGGCAGATTCCAGTGGCCGTGACCTGACCCAGTTTGAACGCTGGTATAGCCAGGCTGGTACGCCCCGCGTGAAGGTGGAGGCGACTTACGATGCTGATGCACAGACTTATTCCATCACCCTGAGCCAGTCTTGCCCGGCCACGCCAGGCCAGGCAGAAAAACTGCCTTTCCATATTCCTGTTGCCATGGGCTTGCTCGGTGCCGATGGCAAGGATATTCCTTTGCATTGTGCTGCTTATGAAGCGCAGGCAGGCGCGACCAGTCTGGTGCTGGAATTGACAGAAGCCAGCCAGACCTTTGTATTTACTAGTGTTAGCAGCAAACCAGTACCGTCCCTGTTGCGCAATTTTTCTGCACCAGTTGTGCTGGAAATCGACTACAGCGATGAAGAACTCGGCCTCTTGCTGGCGAATGACAGCGACCCCTTCAACCGCTGGGAAGCAGGCCAACGCCTGGCAACCCGCCGTCTGGTCAAATTGACGACTGCAGTACAGCAAGGCGAAGAACTGAGCCTGGACAGCATGTTCATCGAAGCCCTGCGTGCTACCCTGAATGATGCCAGCCTTGATCCAGCTTTCCGTGAACTGGTCCTGACCCTGCCATCAGAAGCGATGATCGCCGAAGAATTCAAGGTCGTTGATCCGCAAGCCATCCATACAGCCCGCCAGTTTGCCCGTGCCACTATCACCCAGCACCTGCGCGCTGATTTGCTGAGTGCCTATGAAGGCCACCTGACACCAGGTAAGTACAGCCCGGATGCACAGTCCATGGCTAAACGTGGTTTGAAAAACCTGGCTCTGTCTTACTTGCTTGAATGGTCGGATGAGTCCACATTCGAACTGGCAAAAACCCAGTTTGAAGAAGCTGAAAACATGACGGATCGCTTGGCAGCCTTGACCGCACTGAGCAATTTCAGCGGTACTGGCAAACAAGCCAAGGCAGCAGAAAAAGCCTTGAACAAATTCTATAAAGACTTCAAGAAAGAAGCCCTGGTCATCGACAAATGGTTCATGTTGCAGGCAACTGCTCGTACCACGGATGTGGCCAAGGTGCGTGAACTGATGAAGCATCCGGCGTTCACGCTCGCCAACCCTAACCGTGCGCGTAGTCTGACCTTTGCTTTCTGCAATGCCAATCCAGCGCGTTTCCATGCAGTTGATGGCAGTGGTTATGCGCTGTGGGCTGAGCTGGTGATCGCTTTGAACAAACTCAATCCGCAAGTCGCAGCACGCCTGGCGCGCAGCATGGACCGCTGGAAAAAATACCCAGAAAGCCTGCAAGTACACATGAAGGCAGCTTTGCAAAAAGTAGCCGATACCAAGAAATTGTCGAAAGACGTACTGGAAGTAGTTAGCAAGGCCCTGGCTTCATAAAGAATTTAAAAGTCACTGAAATAGAAACTGAAAGAACAACATGAAACGTGTAAGCCTTACCCAATACCTGGTCGAAGAACAACGACTGAATAACTCGATCCCTGCAGAGTTGCGCCTGTTGATCGAAGTCGTTGCCCGCGCCTGTAAAACCATCAGCCATGCAGTAGGCAAGGGCGCGCTCGGTGAAGTGCTGGGTACGGCGGGTAGTGAAAACATTCAGGGTGAAGTACAGAAAAAACTCGACATCCTGTCGAATGAAATCCTGCTTGAAGCCAATGAATGGGGCGGCCACCTGGCAGCCATGGCGTCAGAAGAAATGGAGAGTATCCATCCGATACCTAACCGCTACCCACAGGGCGAATACATGTTGCTGTTCGATCCACTGGATGGTTCCAGCAATATCGACGTGAATGTCTCCATCGGTACCATCTTCTCGGTATTGAAGGCGCCGGATGGCATGGCCAAACCGACTGAGAAAGACTTCCTGCAACCCGGCAGCAAGCAAGTCGCAGCCGGCTACGCCGTATATGGCCCGCAGACAGTCTTGGTGCTGACCACAGGTAATGGCGTCAACTGCTTCACTCTTGACCGTGAAATGGGTTCTTGGGTACTGACACAACGCAATATGCAAATCCCGGCAGACACCAGGGAATTTGCCATCAATGCATCGAACACCCGCCACTGGTACCCGCCAGTCACGCGCTATGTGGAAGAAATGCTGGCAGGCAGCACAGGCCCGCGCGGCAAGGACTTCAACATGCGCTGGATCGCCTCCATGGTCGCTGACGTACACCGTATCCTGAACCGTGGCGGTATCTTCATGTACCCGGCAGATATGCGTGAGCCCGACAAGGCAGGCAAACTGCGCCTGATGTACGAAGCCAATCCCATGTCCTTCATCGTAGAACAGGCTGGCGGCGCATCGACGGACGGCAAGCAACGCATGCTCGACATCCAGCCAGAAAAACTGCATCAGCGTGTGGCGGTGTTTCTGGGTTCAAAAAACGAAGTCGAAAGAGTGACGCAATACCATCAGGAATAGCCAGGACAGATGGCAGACATAACACAACAAGTAGGTGATCTGGAAGCTGAGATGATCTTGCGTAAAGCAGAGCGCAGGGTAAATGCCAAGGCGACTCTGTACGAGAGTTACCGGCGCGGGCCAAACGCAATTGTCGTTGGCTTGGTAACAGTGGTTGCATACTACTTTCTGAATACGCTGCCAATTTCAAACTTGCTCGTGATTTTTTTGGCATGTTTGGTGAGTGTCGTGGTCGAGTTATGTCTTGAACTTTTTATAGTTCACAAAAAATTGAACGCCGCGATCGAATTATTGCAATTGCAAGAAATGGCAAGTAAGGACATCTCTTAGTATTCAAAATTGGGATGACTGGTATTTGAAAACGCGAAGTGTAAGCTTCGCGTTTTTTTATGGCTGTTTGTAACTTGAGTAAAGACCTCTCAACACAGAGGGGCACAAAGAAACCCCCAAACCCTTTAAAAATATGAGGTTTTGTCCTGCCTTTCTCGGTGTCTCTGTGGTGAGTCTTTTTGTTTTGAATTTAATTAGTATCTAATTCGACTTAATGGTTAATAAATTCAATATTTGACATATGGAATCCCCAAGCGCATGCTGATGTAACATTTTCATTTTATCGCCAGCCTGGAGTCTGACATGCCCGCATACCGTTCCCGTACCACCACCCATGGCCGCAATATGGCCGGTGCCCGCGCCTTGTGGCGTGCAACTGGCATGAAGGATGGTGATTTTGATAAACCTATCATCGCCGTCGTCAATTCCTTCACCCAGTTCGTACCTGGTCATGTGCATCTGAAAGACCTGGGCCAGATGGTGGCGCGTGAGATTGAAGCGGCTGGTGGTGTTGCCAAAGAATTCAATACGATAGCCGTGGATGACGGTATCGCCATGGGTCATGGCGGCATGCTGTATTCGCTGCCATCCCGTGAGTTGATTGCTGACTCGGTTGAGTACATGGTCAATGCCCATTGCGCTGACGCCATGGTCTGTATCTCCAACTGCGACAAAATCACGCCCGGTATGCTGATGGCTGCCATGCGTTTGAATATCCCTGTCGTATTTGTCTCTGGTGGCCCCATGGAAGCAGGCAAGGTGCTGGAGACTTTGCACCCCAAGCAGACTGGCGAGCAAAAGATCATGAAGATTGATCTGGTCGATGCCATGATCAAGGCGGGTGACAGCAAGGTGTCGGATGAAGAGATAGGCCGCATAGAACGTTCTGCCTGTCCTACTTGCGGTTCCTGTTCCGGCATGTTCACGGCAAACTCCATGAACTGCCTGACTGAAGCACTGGGCCTGTCCTTGCCGGGCAATGGCACGATATTGGCAACCCATGCTGACCGCAAGGAACTGTTCCTGCGCGCAGGCCGCCTCGTCGTAGAACTGGCCAAGCGCCATTATGAACAGGACGATTATTCCATCCTACCACGCTCCATCGCCAACAAGGCCACTTTTGAAAATGCCATGGCACTCGATGTGTCCATGGGCGGCTCCACCAATACCGTTTTGCATTTGCTCGCTGCTGCCAATGAAGCTGGCGTGGATTTCAAGATGGCCGATATCGACCGCATCTCGCGCAAGGTACCCTGTCTGTGCAAGGTCGCGCCAATGACCGACAAATACCATATTGAAGATGTGCATAGGGCTGGCGGCATTATCTCTATCCTGGGTGAGCTGGCACGCGCCGGTTTGCTTGATACTTCGCGTCCTACCGTGCATAGCCCGACCATGGCAGATGCGATTGCGCAGAATGACATTGCCGTGACTGACAATGCGGCAATACGCAAGCTGTTCAGCGCCGCACCGGGTGGTGTGCCTACCCAGACGGCTTTCTCACAAGACAAGCGCTTTGACAGCCTCGATACCGACCGTGAAGCGGGCTGCATACGCGACAAGGCACATGCTTATTCGCAGGATGGTGGCCTGGCTGTGTTGTACGGCAACCTGGCAGAAAAAGGCTGTATCGTCAAAACCGCAGGCGTCGATGAAAGCATCCTCAAATTCACCGGCAAGGCCCGTGTGTTTGAAAGCCAGGACGCTGCGGTAGAAGCCATCCTCGGCGATACGGTGCATGAAGGTGATGTTGTCATCATCCGTTATGAAGGCCCCAAAGGTGGTCCCGGCATGCAGGAAATGCTGTATCCGACTTCCTATATCAAATCCAAGGGCCTGGGCAAAGCCTGCGCCCTGTTCACAGATGGACGTTTCTCTGGTGGTTCTTCCGGTCTGGTGATAGGCCATGCATCACCGGAAGCTGCCGAGGGTGGGGCGATAGGCCTGGTGGAAGAGGGCGACATTATAGAAATCGATATTCCGGCCCGTACCATCAACCTGAAAGTCAGCGACAGCGATCTGGTGCAACGCAGGGCAGCGATGGAAGCACGTGGTCCGCAAGCCTGGCAGCCTGTCAACCGCGACCGCTATGTGTCACAGGCCCTGCAGGCCTACGCTGCTTTGGCAACGTCGGCTGATCGTGGCGCGGTCAGGGATATTACACAGTTGCAGCGTAAATAGTGCTGTAGACTGAGCAGCTTGTCTGCTTGCCAAACTCAAAGGGCATTCCGGTTTTTACCGGTGCCCTTTTTTATTGTGTAAATCCTCTACTTCGTTCGTTACTTGCTTTTTGGAATACCGACCCTATATAGCTGTGATCAAGAATAAAACGATCGTTCGTCGCAACAGGTAGGAAATGCGCGCCTCGTTTATACTCTAGTCTGGGCTGACAATTGTTATTGTCATTTGGCCATGATCTTAAGTTTTATCCAGAATAAGAATCCGCGAGAACTGTATGTCTAGCAATGAGCAGCCTGTTACCTCAAACGAACAGGCTTTGGAGTTTGTCGATTCCTGTAACCTGCCTACGACCTGGGCGACCTTTCGCATGCATGCTTTTGTAGAAACGGCAACAGGTAAAGAGCATATCGCCCTGACCCTGGGCGATGTTGCTGACGGCAAACCCGTACTTGCGCGCATACATTCAGAATGTCTGACCGGCGACGCCTTATTCAGCAAGCGTTGCGACTGCGGCCCGCAACTCGAGCTGGCCCTGCAAAAAATCGCCCAGGAAGGGCGTGGTGCTCTATTGTATTTGCGCCAGGAGGGGCGTGGCATAGGTTTGCTCAACAAGGTGCGCGCCTATCATCTGCAAGACGAAGGTGCTGACACGGTAGAAGCCAATCAAAAACTCGGCTTTGCCGCCGACCTGCGCGACTACAGCCTGTGTAACCCCATGCTCAAACATCTGGGTATAGAGTCAGTGCGCTTGATGACCAATAACCCGCGCAAGATTTCGGCGATGGAAGGCATGAACGTCAAGGTGCAGGAGCACGTGCCCCTGATTGTCAAACGCAACCCCTACAACGAACGTTACCTGAGCACCAAGGTGACCAAGCTGGGCCATCTGATAGAACAGGAACTGTAATATTGCCAGGATTTTTGAAAATCCTGGCAGGCATCAGAGTCGGTCTTCAGATCAGACTTCAATGTCTTGCTGTAGCTTTTTAAAGGCTGCAGCAGCTTCGGCCAATATCTGACTGAATGATTCTTCGTCCAGGCCCAGGCTTTCCCAGGACTGACCTGAAACTTCAGGTGGAGCCAGATCAGGTGTTGTGGTCACACCCAGGGCATGGGCAATACCATCGGCCACATGGATGATAGTCGCCAGAAATCCAAGGCCAGGTTTATCTGGCTGGTGGTGCCCGGCGATTGCTTTGATCATCGTGTCAGAAAAATTCCACTGTACCGCCAGTGCTTCACCGATGGCGGCATGATCAATTTCCAGTAGCTGCTTTTCAACCTCAAACTGAGTACTCGGCTGCTCCAGTCTTTGCAGCAAGACAGCTTCATAGGCGCTGGTATAGCTGGTCGCCAGAACAAGGGCACCTATGTCATGCAAGAGACCTGCTGTAAAGGCAACATCGGTATTGAGGTTTAATCGTTTGGCCAATATTTTTGCCGCAATGGCGACGGCATTCGAATGGCGCCAGAAGTCTTTATGACTAAAGCCTTTGCAATTATTTTCGGGGAAGCAGCCGCTCAATGCTGCCGTTATCACGATCTGCTTTACCGTATTCAAGCCCAGTAAAGAAATTGCCTGCTGTACCGTGGTGACCTTGATCATGGCGCCGTAATAAGGCGAATTGGCATAGCGTAGCGTCTTGGCTGTGAGTGCCAGATCCAGGCTGACTTTGTGAGTCAATTCCTGCATATCCAGATTGTCGTTATCGACATGATTGAGTAATTCCATCACGATGGCCGGCAGGCTGGGCAAGTCCTGGACACTATCTATAATCTGGGCCAGCGAGATGGGATTCATGGATCAGACTCCTGTTCTGAAGATGTCTTCTAGCTTGCCAGAAATGTACGCGGCAGTTGTGTCTATTTGTAAATCTTTGCGAAATAACTACAGACAGAACAACTATAAGCAAGCCCGTATCGCCCCAGTCTTTGGAATGACTGTTTTCGGGAGCAGGCGAGGGCTACAATGACGGGTTTGTTCCAGACCATTCAAGCTTTTAGTTGCCTTACCCATGACAATTTACTGTTCGCAGATCAGATTCATATTTGTTGCCGTCCTCTTCCTTAGCATGATTGCCTGCAGCAAAAAAACTGTGGAGCCGCCAGGTTCTGCCAGTGCCGACCAGGAGCCGGTTGCCAGTCAGCCTGTTACAGGCAATGCCATACAGCCGTTAGTGGCAGATGCACAGGAAATCAATAGTGCTGATGCCCTGATTGAAACCCTTGCCAGGAATTTTGGACCTTACAATGAAGCCAGACTCTTGAAAGTACTGGAAAATTTTAATCTGCAGCAATTAAAAAAGCATGACATCGATGTCGCCAATGCAAATGAAACGATGCTGCCTAAAGATTTCGTCAAGGTCGAATTCCAGGATGATGGCGACTATTTTTCACTGCAAATCAGTGAGACAACTGCTGCACATACTTTTGGTATTGATGTCGGAGAAGAGCAGTTTCGCTCTGTGCATTTTAGCAAAAAGACCATGGAAGTGCTGAGTGATATGCCAGTGAAAAGCCAGGCTATAGCTAAAACGGGCTTGCATATTGGCATAGGCGAACTTGAAAGCTGCTCCGGTACTACACCAGGCAGCGGTTTCTCTATTTTTGATTTGAAGCAGGCCGGCAAAATCTATCATGAAGAAAATTTTCAGGATCAGCCTTATTCCTACAAAGTCAAGCCATTGCGTGACGGTGTGGTGGAGATCAGTACTCTCAGTGAAAGGTATTTGCCTGCGTCAGAAAAAGAATCGAAACAATGCGAAATTGGTGATTGGGTCAACATTACAGAAACCACGTATACCGTCGCCTGCCATGTCAACGGAGGAAATTGTACTGTGCAGAAGAAAGCAAAGTACAGGGCAGCCTGTAGCGAGAATGTGGGTTGCGATTGAGAAAACCAATACTGTAAGGCTGTCGCAGTTACTTTTAACTGGTCACCAATCATCCCAACCCAGCGCCAACCCAATTTGGACACGAGTCGGATTACGCTGATACATACGTTGTTACATAGCAGACTTTTTCAAATCGGGTATCGCCAAATGCGGTTCTGTTCGACCAAATAATTGAACGGAGCAGGGCCGACTCTCATCGTCTTCTGGAAAGATTTGACAAGGGCGTTCATTTGATTTAACTTTGTAGATAATTAGCTAGTTAGTTAATTAATGAATTAAATATGCTTTTGCCGCATCTTTACTGGTCTTAAGAAGCTTTGTTTTTAAGACGTATCGGACGCACAGGCTGTCTGGTGGTAAATGCAGGCAGGCGCATGGCGTCAATAAAATCATCATCAACACGGAGTTTGCGATGAAAGAGAGTACCTGTCATATCCCGCACCACAGGATCAACGCGAAAGATGTTTTGTCAGTACAGGCAGGTGAAATCCGCTATGCCCCAGCCAAGTCGCTCTGGTTTATTGGCATGTCTGCGGCGGCAGTCATTGGTGGCTTACTCAACTATAGTCATGGCGCCTTCGTGCTGTTCTTGCTGTCTACTGCTACTGTCCTTTTGTTCGGACATTCACTGGGCAGCCACAGAAAACTCATACACGACAGTTTTGCCTGCCCGGTATGGCTGGAATACCTGCTGGTTTATCTTGGGGTGCAGGTGGGTCTGGCCGGGCCGATAGGATTATTGCGTCAGCATGAACTACGTGATTACGCCCAGCGTATGCCTGATTGCCATGATTACCTCAGGCATGGCAGCTCCTTCTGGGTTGATGCCTGGTGGCAGTTGAATTGCGAATTGCATTTGCAAGATCCGCCGCAGATACATATAGAAGCCAGGATTGCGGATGACAGGTTCTATCAATTCCTGGAGAAAACCTGGATGCTCCAGCATGCCTTGGTAGCCCCGATTTTCTATTCACTCGGTGGCTGGGGATATGTTTTCTGGGGTGTTTGCGCACGTATCAGCGTTGCTGTATTTGGCCACTGGCTTATTGGTTACTTTGCCCATGGTCAGGAAGAAATTCAGGGACAAATGCATTATGAAGTGCGTGGCGCTGCCGTGCAGGGACGCAATGTCGCCTGGGTATCTTTGCTGACCATGGGCGAGTGCTGGCACAACAATCATCATGCCTACCCCGGTTCTGCCAGGTTGGGTTTGCAGGATGGGGAATGGGATCCCGGTTGGTGGGTGCTGATGTTGCTACAAAAGATGGGCCTGGTATCGAATGTGAAGCTACCTGATGATTTGCCATTTCGACCGGAATTATATAGGTATACCGGGCAAAGTCTGACGGTTGTCAGGCAGGATAAGCCGCTAACAGTAACAGTACCCAAAATGCCCCTTCAAGCCTGTGAAAGAGTAGTATGAAAAGAGACCAGAACCAATCCCAAATACCGGACGGGAAACATGCTACACAGTTGGAAAATGCAAGTGAGGAGCCGGTGTTTTCTGCAGCGGGTAAACATGATAATTTGAATGAAAAATTGCTGCCATTCTCAAGCTGGCTGCCCATCATCTCGGGTGCGTTGATTGGGGTTATTTTGCGCCTGATATTTTCAGGCAAACCCGATGCCGCATACACGGCGATGGCTGGCGCATTTATCTTGCTGGTGCCTATGGCGGTCGGTGCGACCACAGTCTTTATCGCCGAACGACAAAGACGCCGCAGCTGGTGGTTCTATGCCTTAGGTCCTGTCATTGCCAATACATTGTTCGTGCTGGGAACGCTGGTGGTTTTTATTGAGGGCCTGATTTGTGCCATTATCATCATCCCTTTATTTTCGATGGTCGGTGCACTTGGTGGCATACTGATGGGCCTGGTTTGCCGCAATACCAATTGGCCAAAACAGGCTCTAGGGAGTTTTGTGCTGCTGCCTTTGCTGCTTGGTATAGTCCCGCCAGCCGAGCCTGACCTCCAGCGCATTGCCATGCTGGAGCGCAAGGTATTGGTGCAGGCAAGCCCTGAGCAAATCTGGCAGCAATTGCACAAGGTAGAACATATACGCGCAGATGAAGTCGACCGGGCGTGGATGTATCGCATTGGAGTTCCTTTACCGGTTTCCGGTGTCACACAAACTACGCCAGAAGGCCTGGTCAGAAGAGTTACCATGGGTAAGGAAATTTATTTTGACCAGGTTTCCAATGACTGGAAAGAGAATCGATATGTTCTCTGGAAGTACCGGTTTTTTCAGGACTCATTCCCGGCAAATGCACTCGATGATCATGTCAGCATAGGC
Source organism: Undibacterium paludis (assembly GCF_022568815.1). Taxonomy (GTDB): domain Bacteria; phylum Pseudomonadota; class Gammaproteobacteria; order Burkholderiales; family Burkholderiaceae_D; genus Undibacterium. The sequence goes on from NZ_JAKZHX010000006.1 coordinate 239,276, forward strand.
GGGCGCTATTTTGACCTGATTGACACCAGGTACTCCATCAAGCCCGTGACAGCACACACCTCTGAACTGGCGGTACAGATACATTACCGGGTCAGCACGGAATTTAATTGGTACGCTGATCTGGTTGCTCGCCTGCTGATTGCGGACTTTGAAGAAGTGATCCTGGATTTCTACAAGCAAAGAGCAGCGCAAAAAGTAAGCTGACTAATCAAGTCAGCCAGCAAAGGCAACATCCGGATCCGCTATCCTTTTTGCCGAAATTGGGATGATGGCGCTGATTTTGCAGGGTAAAGCCTGGCATAACGAAGACGCCTGCCTTGCCGGGTGGGTTTACCCGTTAAACATCACGATAGTGCAGGGTGATGGGATCACATAATCCATGTGTATTGCCCTGGATATTGATTTCTTTTGTTCTTTCAGGTCATTTGCCGGCAAGGTTCTGCAAGGCATTCAGTAGCAGGAATCACAGGGCAGTAATAATCACGCCTTTAATGTAAATATAAATGTTAATGAGAATGATTTGCAATTAACTTTTTGCTTAAGTAAAATGCGAATTGTTAACTCACTCTTGTTTCTTGTGCTGCAAGTCATGCAGCCAGCATGGACATTCATTTTCAAGGCGATTCATGGCTCAGCGATTTACTCCCCTTTCTGACTCTTGCGATACGTATTCAACAGACTTGCCCCGCTTGCGCCCTATGGCGTGGGCTTTGTCTGTCGCCTTGCTGGCGCCGGTCATGAGTTTTGCGCAACAAACACCGACTGACAAAGATCAGGCTTCAGCCCTGCCTGAAGTTGTGGTCAAGGGAACGGCAGTGACGGAAGCCAATACAGAAAAGACTGGCGCTTACACAACACGCAAAAGTAGCTCTGCCACCAGGCTGGACCTGAGCCTGCGCGAAACACCACAATCAGTCTCTGTGGTGACCCGTGCCAGGATGGATGACTTCAAACAAGTCAATATTAATGAAGTGCTGGCCAACACCACTGGCGTGTCGGTAGAAAAGGTCGAGACCGATCGCACTTATTACATGGCGCGCGGTTTTGATATCACGAACTTCCAGTATGACGGCATGGGTGTACCTTTCACTTCGGGCAATGTGGCCGGTGATATTGATACAGCCATCTATGACAGAATAGATATCGTGCGCGGCGCCAATGGCCTGATGTCGGCTACTGGCAATCCCTCTGCGACAGTCAATTTCATCCGCAAGCGTCCGACTTATCAATTCCAGGCGAATGCAGGCCTGACCTTGAGTTCATGGAATACCCGCCGCCTCGATGCTGATGTATCAGGTGCATTGAATAAAGCGGGCACGGTTGCTGCGCGTGTGGTCGTGGCCAGACAGGCAGGGGACTCTTACCTTGACCGTTATTCGCCGGAAAAAAAAGTGGCATATGGTGTTGTCGAGGCCATACTTAGCGATACCACCTTGTTGACTGTAGGGCATGCACATCAAAAGAGCGAGGCAAAAGGTGGCATGTGGGGAGCCCTGCCTTTGTATTTCACGGATGGCAGCCCGACCAATTTCAGCAATTCCACCAGTACAGCCACCGACTGGGCGCGCTGGAACACCCAGGACGATCGCAGTTTTGCCGAACTGAACCAGCAGATAGGCAGCGACTGGCAAGTCAAGGCTGTGTTGAGTCATAACAAGGCAAAAATCAACTCCAAGCTGTTTTATGTATATGGCACACCCGATCGTAAAACCGGCCTGGGCCTGAAGAGTTATCCTTCACTCTATGATTCAGACAATACACAAACTCTGTTCGACTTGTATGCCAGTGGTAAATTTACGCTGGCTGGTCGCGTGCATGATGTCAGCCTGGGTGTCAATTGGTCAAAATCCACTTTCAGCGATATCTCGCATTATGGCGCAGGTATAGGCACGGACTTGCCTGCGCTCAACGGCTGGAAGGGTAATTATCCGGAGCCGGCATTCAATGCTTTCACCGATGGCAGTTCTTATGAAGATAAACGCCAGACTTTTTATGTCGCCTCAAGATTCAGCCTGGCTGACCCGCTGAAACTGATAGTCGGGGCCAACCTGACCAAGGCTGACAGTACTGGCAGCTCTTACGGTGTCAGCAGCGTCAAGTCCGCACGCGAGACCACGCCTTACATTGGTCTGGTGTACGAGATAACACCGACAATGTCGGCTTATGCCAGCCATACAGAAATATTCAACCCGCAAAGCGAGATTGACGCCAAAGGCAGGACGCTGGACCCGCTCAAGGGTAAGAGTAATGAGCTTGGTCTCAAAGCTGAACTGATGGACCGCAAGCTCAACCTGTCCGCAGCTGTGTTCAAGATTGCGCAAAACAATGCGGCTGAGCAGGCTGGTTACATTGGGACCAAGGCATTTTACAAAGGTATCAATGCCGAATCACAAGGCGTGGAGTTTGACGCCAGCGGTGAATTGTCCAGTGGCTGGAATGTCAGCGCTGGCTATACCCAGATGCGCATCAAGGGCGACGATGGCAAAGACACCAAAACCTATGTGCCAAGAAAACTGTTGCGCGTGTCGACAACTTATCAGGTGCCAGCGCTGAATAAGCTCAAGGTCGGCGCCAGTGTCAACTGGCAAGACGCCATTTTCAGGGATGAAGGCGATGGCGTCATCATCCGTCAGGACAGCCGGGCAATTCTTAACCTGATGGCGCGATATGACTTCAGCCAGAATCTTAGCGTGACTGCCAACCTGAATAATGCCACTGACAAGAAGTACCTGAGCAGTCTGTACTGGAGTCAGGCTTATTATGCTGCCCCAAGAAATGCCAGCATTTCTGTCAACTGGAAATATTGATCAGCAGAGGTCAACATGAGTGTACGCCCAGCCCTGGTTGTACTGCACCGCTGGTTTGGGCTGGCGGCGGCAATCTTTCTGTTCATCGCCGGCCTGACCGGAGCATTGATTTCCTGGGATCATGCACTCGATGCCTGGCTTAATCCGCAACTGTTTCATGCGTATAGGCAGGCAACTGCGACAAGCCCTGAACCCATGTCCGGACTGGAGCTGGCCAATCGGGTTGAGGCGCGTGACCCCAGAATGCTGGTTACTTATGTCTTGACCGAGGCCGAGCCTGGGCACACCATACAGATGTCAGTAGAAGGCCGGCTGGACCCTGCAACGGGCAAACCTTATGAACTGGGCTTCAACCAGATTGCAGTGAACCCGTTTACTGCCGACATCCAGGGCAAGCGTCAATGGGGTGAAATTTCACTGAGCCGTGAAAATCTTCTGCCGTTTTTGTACAAACTCCATTACACCATGCACATCCCGGCAGCTGGTGGCGTAGAGCTGGGTATATGGCTCATGGGCCTGATCGGCCTGGTGTGGGTTGTTGACTGCTTTATTGCCCTGTGGCTGTCTTTTCCCAACTGGTCCAGCTGGCGCAAATCATTTTTTTTTCGCTGGAAGCAGGGTGGTCACAAGCTCAATTTTGACTTGCACAGATCAGGCGGCGTTTGGCTGTGGTTGTTCATGCTGCTGCTGGCGATTACTTCGGTTTCCATGAACCTGAATTCGCAGGTCGTGCGCCCTGTGGTTGCCTTGTTTTCACCATTGAGCGAGGATGTATTTGCCAGTCGCACGCCGCTGGCGCCTGAACACATCAGGCCAGTTGGCCTGACGCGTGAGCAGATCGTTGCACTGGCCAATGCAGATGCAAGACAGCGTGGCTGGACCTTGCCTTTGGGTGGAGTGTTTTACTCACCGGCTTTTGGTGTGTATGGGGCCGGCTTTTTTGAAGCGGGCAATGATCACGGCGACGGCGGCCTGGGTAATGCCTGGTTGTATTTTGATGCTCAGGACGGACGCGCTCTTGGGGGTAAAATACCGGGGACAGGCAGCGCTGGTGATATCTTTCTGCAAGCCCAGTTTCCCCTGCATTCCGGGCGTATATTGGGCATGCCGGGGCGTATCATGATTTCGCTGTTGGGACTGGTGGTTGCCATGCTCAGCCTGACTGGTGTGATCATCTGGGTCAGGAAACGTGCGGCACGGCTGGTTACGCAGCGGCGCAGCACTGGCGTCATACAGGCGCAACTCAACTGATTTTGGGTACCAGTCTTTTTTCACTGATGCTGGCCTTGGCCCGCTCCAGCATGTCTATGGCTGCCGGGCCGCGTAATAGTGTGACTGCTACCGCCAGCGCATCAATATAGGTCAGGTGAGCCAGGCGCGAAGTCATCGGCGTATAGACATCCGGGTCTTCTTCGACATCGACACCAATGTGCACATCGGCCAGTTCGGCCAGGGGGCCGCCGCTGGCGCACAGTACAAGTATTTTTGCGCCTGCCTGTTTCGCCAGTTGCACGCTGTCGATCAGGTCACGGGTACGGCCGGTGCGGGAAAATGCCACGACCACACAATCACTATTGAGCAGGGTTGCTGACTGTGCCTGCAAGTGGGCATCGCAAAACACCGTAGTCGGTATGCCAAAGCGGAAAAACTTGAGCTGGGCGTCAATCGCCAGTGCACCTGAATAGCCAAGGCCATAGCATTCTATGCGACGGGCACGTGCCAGCAAACTGACTGCAGCTTCAAAGCTTGCCGTGTTGGCATTGTTGCGCGCCTCCATCAGGGCTGCGATCGTACGGTCAAATACCTTGGGCAAGACGTCTCGCACATGGTCAGCCTGGTTCACATCCAGATGCAGGAAAGGGATGCCGGTTGCCAGGCTTTTTGCAAAGGCCAGCTTGAAAGTCTTGAAGCCGTCAAAGCCCATGCTCTGGGCAAAACGTGCCACCGTCGGTTCGCTGACATCGCAAGCTTGGGCCAATACCCGTATCGACATCTCCAGCGCATCGTGTGGTTTATGCAGTAAAAATTCTGCCACCTGACGTTCTGCGCGACTGAGGGCAGTGCTGGCAGTACGTATGCGGGCCAGCAAGCCTTTTTCAGGCGGATTGCTGGTTTTATTGTCGGAAAAGGGATTGGCCATAGTGAGCACGGTAGTATCTAGCTTAGGGGCACCAGAAAACATCAATGGTACAGCCTGCGTCACGCAACAGGGAAGCAACAGGAAGGTTTTCTTCCATGGCCCTGTCAAGCACCTGACGTTTTTCCACGCCGGTAATCACCAGCCAGATGCGCTGTGTGTTCAACAAGCGGGGCAGTGACAGCGACATGCGGCTCTGGCGGGTTTGTGGATGTACTGCTGCCAGGCAGGCCAGATCATCATGTTGTGTAGGTGCGCCAGGGAAGAGTGAGGCAATATGCCCGTCTGCTCCCATGCCCAGCAGGACTGCGCTGAAGGCTTGCGGCAACTGCTCATTGAGGCGTGCATTGATGGCTTCGGTTGCCACTTCAGGGTTGCTGGCGGCATTCTTCAACGATACCAGCTTCCAGCGCTTGTCTATCGCAGAACCGGACAGGCAACGGCGGAACAGACCTTCATTGCTTTGCGTATCCTGATCCGGCACCCAGCGTTCATCAGTTGCCACCAGTTTGATGGGTTGATGTCCGTCGATATCGCTCAATAATTGATCAAGGCGCTGATAGACCGGTGCTGGTGTCGAACCACCAGCCAGCGCAAAGCTGGCGTTACTGTCATTCGGCGTCGTCTTGATGACATCGAGCCATTGCTGGCTCAGAGCTTCGGTCAATGCCGCAAAATTGTCAAATGTATGATATTTCATATTCATGTCTTCGCTTAGCTCTCTACGAATTCTTCACCCCAGGCCGCCCCATGTTGTGCCAGCAGATAACTGGCGGCAGATGGTCCCCAGCTGCCCGAGATATAGGACTTCAAGCCTTCGCTGTCGTTTTGCCATGCGCTCATGATAGGGTCTATCCAGGCCCAGGCCGCGCTCAGTTCATCGTCACGCACGAACAGGGTCAGGTCACCGTGCATGGCGTCGAGCAGCAGACGTTCATAGGATTCAACGCGACGGGAATTGGAGACTTCAGCAAAGTCCAGGTTCAGCGCCACGTCAGACAGACGTATGCCTTCGCCAGGTTCCTTGGCCTTCATATACAGTTGTACGCTTTCTTCTGGCTGCAGGGAAATGACCAGGCGGTTGGAGCGCAAAGGCCCTTGTGACTTGCCAAAGATGGAGTAGGGAATAGGCTTGAAATTGATCGTGATTTCGGCGCTGCGGCTGGCCATGCGTTTGCCGGTGCGCAGGTAGAACGGTACACCAGCCCAGCGCCAGTTATCGATCTCTGCGCGTATGGCGACAAAGGTTTCGGTGCGGGACGCTGGTGGCACGCCCGGTTCATTCTGGTAGGCGATGACGGGCTTGCCATCGACCGCGCCTGCGCGGTATTGGCCCCGCACGGTTTTTTTGCTGACTTCGTCCGGTGTGAACTTGTGCAGGGCGCGCAAGACCTTGACCTTTTCATCGCGTATCGCATCTGGATTGGCGTTCACCGGTGGTTCCATCGCAACGATGGACACCAGTTGCAGCAAGTGATTTTGTACCATGTCACGCAGGGCGCCGGTATGATCATAGAAATCACCGCGCGATTCCACGCCTACCTGTTCAGAGATGGAAATCTGCACATCCTGTATCCATTTGCGGTTCCACAAAGGCTCAAGGAAGGAATTGGCAAAACGCAGCGCCAACAGGTTTTGCACCATTTCTTTGCCGAGATAATGGTCAATACGGTAAATCTGGTTTTCGTTCAGGTAGGTGCGCAGGGACTGGTTGATTTCTTTGGCTGATTGCGCATCACGGCCCAGTGGTTTTTCGACCACAACACGGGCATTGCCTTCTACCAGGCCATGCTTGGACAATTGCTCGACGACGGGGATGAAGATGTCCGGGCCGGTCGCCAGATAGAACAGGGTAGCGTTTGATTCGCTGGTATGCAGGTTGTCTTTCAGTGCAGCGAAATCATCAGGCTGGCGTGCGTCTATCTTTGCATAGTGTGTCGTTGCCAGGAAGGCGGTGCGTTTTTCTTCTGTTGCACCATCCACATTGGCAGCGTAAGACTCAATGGCGGCTGCCACCCGCACACGAAAATCATCGTCAGACAGTTTTTCACGGGCTGCCCCGATGAACTTGAAATTCTGGTCCAGCCTGCCATTCACAAATGCGCTATACAAAGCAGGGATGATCTTGCGCTTGGCAAGATCGCCAGTGCCGCCAAATAAGACAAATGTGGTCATGCTGACTCCGTGTTGTGTTTTGGTTGATATCGTTAAATTGCAAATTCAGCGTGCAAATTCAAAATGCAAGCCCAGGCTGCAAGTTGAAGTGGTGCATAAGCGTGGCAAGCAATACATGGTGCTAATTTATCTGAGTGTTGATTATGCCAGAAAATAATCAAAAATGTAGTTTCATTACGATAAATTTGATGTTTTTGCTTAAAAAAACGGCTAATTAAGAAAATACTGAAAGTTTGTTACAGAAAAAAGCTAAATTATGCTATCTTTGCTGACATTGCATCAGTCTTGCTAAAGCTTTCTTATTTAAAGCCCCAAGGGCATCAGGTGTTTATATGACGACATCCCCATCCACTACGTTGCACCCTGTTATCGACAAGGTCACTCAACGCATTACAGAGCGCAGCAAAACCTTGCGCAGTGCTTATATTTCCCAACTTGACGCCATGCGCAACCGCGGCCCGCGCCGTGCCAGCCTGTCTTGCGCGAACCAGGCGCATGCCAATGCCGCCATGGATAGCGGTACCAAGATCTGGCTTAACCAGGCGCAAAAACCAAATATCGGCATTGTCACTGCCTATAACGACATGCTGTCGGCGCATCAGCCTTATGAGTCCTATCCTGCACAAATACGTCAGACAGCCTTGCGTTTTGGCGGTACGGCCCAGGTGGCCGGCGCTGTGCCAGCCATGTGTGACGGTGTGACGCAGGGGCGTCCTGGCATGGAACTGTCACTGTTCTCGCGCGATGTGATTGCCCAGGCGACAGCCGTGGCGCTCAGTCATGATGCTTTTGACGCTACTTTGTGTCTTGGCATCTGCGACAAGATTGTCCCCGGCTTGCTGATAGGCGCACTGGCTTTTGGTCATTTGCCGACGATTTTTATTCCGGCCGGCCCCATGGGTTCTGGCTTGTCGAACAAGGAAAAAGCCGCTGTGCGTGAACGCTATGCACAAGGCAAGGCTACCAAAGAGGAATTGCTGGCAGCAGAAAGTGCGGCCTATCATAGCGCCGGTACCTGTACTTTCTATGGTACAGCCAACAGCAACCAGATGCTGCTTGAAGCCATGGGCCTGCATTTGCCGGGTGCTGCCTTTGTCCATCCAACTGACCCTTTGCGTAGCGTACTGACAGATGCGGCTGTCGAGCGGGTATTGCAGTTGACCGAGCAAAGCGGTAACTACACACCTATCGGCTATCTCGTCAATGAAAAGACCATCGTCAATGCAGTCATCGCCTTGCTGGCGACCGGTGGTTCGACCAATCACACCATACACTGGATAGCCGTGGCCCGCGCTGCCGGCATCATCATAGACTGGCAGGACTTTGACGAATTGTCGTCGGTGATTCCTCTGCTGACACGCGTTTATCCCAACGGTACTGCCGATGTCAATGCCTTTGAAGACGCCGGTGGCCCGGTGTTCGTCATCCGTGAATTACTGTCGACGGGTCTGATGCATGCTGACGTCATGACGGTATATGGTAATGATGGTTTGAATTCGCACACCAGCCGTCCTGTCCTGACTGAAGACGGCAAGGTCAAATGGGAGGCGCTGCCGGCAGAATCGACTGATACTACAGTCGTACGCAAAGTTACCGATCCATTTGCGCCAACTGGTGGCCTGCGCCTGTTGCAAGGCAACCTTGGCCGCGCCATCGTCAAGGCTTCAGCCGTACCTGAAGATGCCTGGATCATCAAGGCGCCAGCCAAGGTCTTTGAGTCGCAGGACGCCCTGGTCAAAGCCTACAAGGCGGGTGAATTGAATATGGATTTTGTGGCAGTCGTGATCTTCCAGGGACCGCAGGCGAACGGCATGCCCGAACTGCATCAGTTCACACCTGTGCTGGGCAGTCTGATGTCTGCTGGCTACAAGGTTGCCCTGGTGACCGATGGTCGCATGTCCGGTGCCTCTGGCAAGGTGCCGGCAGCCCTGCATGTCAGTCCTGAAGTTGCGCAAGGGGGCGCATTGGGTAAAGTACGTGATGGTGACATCGTTGAGTTGAATGTGCATACAGGGGAATTGCGTGCCCTGGTTGATGAAGCAGAATGGCAGCAGCGCCCAGTACGCGAATTAAGAAAAGACCCGACCTTCGGTTATGGTCGTGACCTGTTTGCCGCACAACGTCGGGTTGTCACTGCACCTGAGCATGGTGCTTCCACGCTGTTCATTGATTAAACGTTCCAGTATTCATCCAACATCTTACATGTAAAGTAAATACATCATGAGTCACAGTACACAAAGCATCATCACACAACTCGAACAGATTCGCGTCCTGCCTATTCTGGTGACAGATGATGTCGATCAGGCGATACGCTGTGTGAACACGCTGGCGGAAAACGGTTTGCCAGCAGTGGAAATCACCTTGCGCACACCAAATGCCATGACAGTCTTGCGCGAGGTGGTCAAGGCATGTCCAGGCGTGATAGTCGGCGCAGGCACCATATTGATGCAGGCGCAGCTCGACGCCGTGAAAGAAACTGGCGCGGCCTTCGGTATCAGCCCCGGTATCACACCGGTGCTGGCCAGGGCCGCTGCGGAATCCGGCCTGCCTTATTTTCCAGGTGTTGGTGGCGCGAGTGACCTGATGCTGGCATTGGAGCATGGCTTCAATGTGGTCAAGCTCTTTCCGTCTGACATCGTGGGCGCCGCCAGGATGGCAAAAGCCCTGGGTGGTCCTTTCCCGGATGTGAAATTCTGTCTGACCGGTGGTGTTACGGTAGAAGCGACACCAGCTTTATTGCAGCAATCAAATATCCTGTGTGTCGGTGGTTCCTGGATGTGCACTGCGTCCCTGATCAATGCCGGTGACTGGACTGGGATTGCTACACTGGCCGCTGCCGCGGCTGCAGCGGGAAAAAAATAATAAAGGAATCTCTGATTAAGTGTAGCGAGCGGCGTTGGTTTTGGTTAGGTCGCGCAGCAGCTTAATGAGAGGATACTGAACCTTGTTTGAGATGTCTCATACCTTTCGCCAATCACTTTCGCCAATATAGCAAGATCATGCTTACTTCCGTTTCGCGTACTCCTATCTGGGGTTTGTTGCAGCAACGTGCCACCAACATGCCCAGTCTGAAAGAATTGTTCCGTGCTGATCCCCAGCGCTTTACACATTTTTCTGCATCAGCCTGCGGCATCATGCTGGATTATTCCAAGCAACGCATGGATACGACGGCCAAGCTGAACTTGCTGGCGCTGGCCAGGCAACAGGATGTGGAAGGGCGTCGTGATGCGATGCTGCGTGGCGAAGCCATCAATCACACTGAAAACCGCGCTGTCCTGCATACCGTCTTGCGCTTGCCCAAGGGGGAATCGTTTTATCTGAATGGTGAGAACATTGCCGCTGATGTGCATCAGGTGCTGGCGCAGATGCGTACCTTCAGTGATGCTGTCAGGGAAGGGCGCTGGCTGGGTTATACCGGCAAGGCCATACGCACCATCGTCAATATAGGCATAGGCGGCTCTGACCTTGGCCCACAGATGGCTTGCATCGCCCTGGCGCCCTGGTCGCAAAAAAACCTGTCGCTGCATTTTGTCTCCAACGTCGATGGCCGGCATGTGGCCGACGCCCTGGCCAATGCTGACCCAGAAACTACGTTGTTCGTGGTGGCGTCCAAGACTTTCACGACCATGGAAACCCTGACCAATGCCCGTACTGCACGCGAGTGGATGCTGTCCCACGGTTGCCCTGTTGACCAGATATGCCAGCATTTCGTGGCCTTGAGTACCAATGTCAAAGCGGCTGCTGATTTTGGTATTGCGCCGGAAAATGTCTTCCCGTTCTGGAACTGGGCCGGCGGCCGTTATTCCATGTGGAGTGCAATCGGCCTGTCGATTGCACTGTATGTAGGGGCTGACCGTTTTGAAGAAATGCTGGCAGGTGCACATGAGATGGACCTGCATTTTGCGCAGGCTCCGCTCGAACAGAATTTGCCCGTGCTGATGGCGTTGATTGGTGTGTGGAATATCAATTTCCTCGGCTTGCAGGCTCTGTCGATTGCTCCTTATCATCAGCGCATGACACGTCTGCCAGCCTATTTGCAGCAACTGGAGATGGAAAGCAACGGCAAGTCCGTCACGCGCGAAGGTCACAGGGTTGATTACACGACTTCACCGATACTGTTTGGGGAAGCCGGTACGAACGGCCAGCACGCTTACTTCCAGTTATTGCACCAGGGCGCAACGATCATCCCGACCGACTTTATTGTAGTGGCCGATGACGATGCCGGTTTGCCGGGGCATAATCAGGCTTTGCTGGCAAATTGCTTTGCCCAGTCCAAGGCCATGGCCTGGGGCAAGAGTATGCAGGAAGTGCGCGCAGAGCTTGGTGACCTGCCTGACAAGGTATTGGCCCCGCGGGTGTTTGAAGGTAATCGCCCGACTTCGACAGTCCTGCTGGATTCTTTGACGCCACGCTCATTGGGCGCATTGATCGCCCTGTATGAACACAAGGTGTTCGTACAGTCTGTTATCTGGGATATCAATGCCTTTGACCAATGGGGTGTGGAACTGGGTAAGTCCCTGGCGCAGCAATTGATCAGCCTTGACCCAGGTGCCGTCAAGGAAGACTACGACAGTTCCACTAAGGGATTGTTGATGGCCGTAGGGCGTAGCCATAAACTGAAAAAGGCTGCCTGACATCAATATTCAGGCACGTTGATGTTGTAAGCCAGCATCAGCGTGTTTGATATATTAGTTTGTCAAAGTTGAGATAAGCATCCCGTCAAGGCAGGTGCTTGCTCTGTCTGACCATGTACAGGGTAGCGTAAATATATTGTCGCTGCCAGACTCTCAAGAATTTTCATCGATCTGTTTTTACCCTTACCGTAGAATTTGTCAGCATGAATGCCCACTTACACCCACAATTGAAAATGAACGACATCAGCGACGACAAAGACCAGAGCCTGCGTGAAGATATACGCAGGCTGGGCCGCATCTTAGGCGATACAGTAAGGAACCAGCATGGCGATGAAATATTTGATCTCATCGAGCAGGTGCGCCAGAATTCCATACGCTTTCGCCGTGATGCCGATGAGGCTGCACGAGCAGAACTGGAAACCACACTCGATACCTTGACGAATGACCAGACTACCCAGGTCATACGTGCCTTCAGCTATTTTTCACATCTGGTGAACCTGGCAGAAGACCAGCATCACATACGCCGTACAAGGGCCCACTTGATTGCAGGCTCTGCACCGCGTCAGGGTAGCCTGGCGCATACCATAGAAGCTTTATATAACACTGGCCACAGCAGCCAGCAATTGCTCGATTTTTTCCAGACTGCACAAGTGTTCCCGGTTTTGACCGCCCACCCGACAGAAGTGCAGCGAAAAAGTATCCTGAATTGCCAGATGGCGATTACCCGCCTGCTAGACGAGCGTGACCGCATGCAGTTGACGCCGGAAGAATCCGCCGCCAACGAAGAAGCACTGGGGCGTGCCGTATTGACCTTGTGGCAGACGCGCATGCTGCGCACATCCAAATTGTCAGTGCTGGATGAAGTGGAAAATGGCCTGAGTTTTTATGACTACACCTTCCTGCGTGAATTGCCGCATCTGTATGCCGGTCTGGAAGATGTGCTTGCCAGTAAGGATAAGGCATTGGCACAAACCGAGCTGCCAAGCTTCATGAAAATGGGCAGCTGGATAGGCGGTGACCGTGATGGCAATCCTTTTGTCACAGCTACTGTGCTGGAAAAAACCCTGGCGATGCAGGCAACCCGTGCCTTTAAATTCTATCTTGATGAATTGCATACCCTGGGCTCGCAATTGTCGATGGCGAATCTGCTGGTCAAGGTATCTGATGATTTACTGGCGCTGGCACAGCGTTCACCAGATCACTCACCGCATCGCTCCGACGAACCTTATCGCCTGGCCATCAGCGGCGTTTATGCAAGACTGTCTGCAACGTACAAGCAATTACTCAATCTGGAACCTGTCATACACCCCAGTGGTGTTGCTGAAGCCTATGCAAGCGCCGAGGAGTTGGCGACTGATCTTGACATTGTCCATCATTCGTTGCTGGCGAATGGCTCGGCGGCGATTACCCGTGGCCGCTTGCGTCATTTGCGCCGCGCCGTGAAAGTGTTTGGTTTCTATCTGGCCCCTGTTGATTTGCGCCAGAATTCAGATGTGCATGAACGTGTGGTGGCGGAGCTTCTGCAAGCAGCAAATCCTGACTTGAAATACCTGGACCTGAATGAAGAACAGCGTATAGAAGTCCTGGTCAAAGAGATCAGCTCGGCCCGTCCCTTGGCATCGCCCTATCTCAACTATTCTGAAGAAACCCAGTCCGAGCTGGCGATTTATCGCGCTGCCTGCACAGCGCAAAAACGCTATGGCAAAGGTGCGGTACCGAATTGCATCATCTCCAAGACTGATGGTGTGTCCGACATGCTGGAACTGGCCTTGCTGTTGAAAGAGTCTGGCCTGTTGCATCCGGCAGAGGGGCGTGTCGATGTCAATATCATCCCGTTGTTTGAAACCATAGGTGATTTGCAGAACAGTGCACCTGTCATGGACAGGCTGTTTGGCATACCAGCTTATGCGAGATTGCTGAGCAGCCGCAACAATGCGCAGGAAGTCATGCTTGGCTATTCAGACAGTAACAAGGATGGTGGCTTCCTGACCTCTGGCTGGGAGTTGTACAAGGCAGAACTGGATTTGATAGACGTGTTTGCCAAACATCAGGTAAGGTTGCGCCTCTTCCATGGCCGTGGCGGTTCTGTCGGCCGTGGCGGCGGCCCAAGCTATCAGGCTATCCTGGCGCAACCTGCCGGTGCGGTGCAGGGGCAGATTCGCCTGACGGAGCAGGGCGAGGTCATCACTGCAAAATATGGTAACCCTGAAGTAGGGCGGCGCAACCTGGAAGTATTGGCTGCTGCCACCATGGAAGCCAGTTTGCTGGCCCATACTGAACCGGCGCCACGTCCTGAATTTTTATCGGCGATGGAAGAGTTGTCAGATCATGCCTTCAAAGCCTACCGTGATCTGGTGTATGAGACAGAAGGCTTCGAGCAGTATTTCTGGGAGTCGACAGTCATTTCCGAGATTGCCGGCCTGAACATAGGCAGCCGTCCGGCATCACGCAAGAAGTCTACTGCGATAGAAGATTTGCGCGCCATTCCCTGGGTGTTCAGTTGGTCGCAATGCCGCCTGATGTTGCCGGGCTGGTTTGGTTTTGGTTCTGCCGTGCAGGCTTATCTGAAAGCACATCCTGATACCGGTTTGCAGACTTTGCAGGCAATGTTCAGGGAATGGTCATTCTTCAGTACTGTGCTGTCAAATATGGAAATGGTGCTGGCCAAGAGTGATATCGGTATTGCCAGCCGTTATGCGCAACTGGTCAAGGATGAGTCTTTGCGTAACCGCATTTTCCCGCGCATACAGGCTGAGCATGAGGCAACCATCACCATATTGAAAGCTATTTCTGGACAGGATGAGTTGCTGGCGGCAAATCCTTTGCTGGCACGCTCCATACGTAACCGTTTCCCTTATCTGTCACCCCTGAACCATGTGCAGGTGGAATTGCTGGAACGTTACCGCAATGGCGATGAAGATGAACGGGTGCGCCGTGGTATACATCTATCCATTAACGGTATTGCTGCCGGTTTGCGTAATAGCGGCTAAGGTATTTGAGTTCGCCATTGCAAAAAAACGCACGGCATTGAAGCCGTGCGTTTTTTCATGACATTTGCTATGCAAGCGGAAACTGAAAAAATCAGAATGTTGCCTGTACACCAATGTTCAGATTGGTGATGTTACCGTTTGTGTAGTTGAAATCAACCTTGCGGGAATCGATTTCTGCACGAACTGCAAAATTAGGTGTGAAGGAATAAGTTGCACCTACGCCAAGCATCACGTTTGTGGAGTGCTTGGAGTCAGAAATACTGTAGTTGGCCAAAGATACAGAACCTTCACCTTTGGAGTAGGCAACGCCCAGCTTGGTGAACAGGCCCCAGTTGTTGCCCAGTTGTGCACGGTATACACCAGCCAGATCCACGCCAGTTGCTTTCATCTCGCCAGTCACATTGCCTATGCCGGCAACGGTGCCGAAACCTGCCTTGATTTTACCCAGGGAGTAGTAGCTTGCTTCTACACCCCAGTTGGCGTTGATATTGTAACCGCCGAGGATGTTGAAGGAAGTGTCATTGGTTTTGCAGTTTATTGTGCCAGCGCAGTCCACATTCCAGTGTGCTTTACCAACTGTTGCGCCTGCGTAAGCTTGTGCGTTTGCTGCGCTATTGATGAACAGGCCAGAGATTGCTACAACAGCAGCGACGATTTTCTTATTAAACATTTTGTACCTAATTGATTTTCGAGTGAAGCAACATCGTTTTGTAAGTTTGCTCAGATGGTATTTCTGAAATTGTCGATGTTGCGGCGCAGCACTGTAGTCGAAAATCAATAGAATGTCAAAGAATGTTATTTGAATTAATCTAATTCATACTGTTTTTGTAATGAATTGTATTTTTTTATTACTAATGCAAGAACCACATATCAAGATCCGTGGTTCATTGACTGTAGTGTCAGGCATGATGCCAGACACTACGGACAGTATTTTATGACTTAGAACGCTGCCTGCACACCAATGTTGAAATTGGTGATGTTGCCACTTGTGTAGGTGAAATCAGCCTTGCGCGAATCGATCTCGGCACGCACAGCGAAGTTAGGTGTGAATGCATAAGTGACACCCAGTCCTGCCATGACGTTTGTGGAATTCTTGGAATCAGCAAGAATGCCAGTATTGTTCAAAAAGATGGTGCCTTCGCCTTTGGTACGAGCGATACCCAGTTTGGCGAACATGCCCCAGTTGTTGTTGAATTGCGTGCGATATACGCCCGCCAGGTCAATGCCGGTAGCTTTCATTTCGCCAGTGATATTGCCAACATTGCCATAGGTGACAACGTTGGTGAAATTGGCTTTGATTTTCCCCAAAGAATAATAACTTGCTTCTATGCCCCAGTTGGCGTTGAAGTTATAGCCGCCGAGAATATTGAAAGATGTGTCATTTGTCTTGCAATTCGTCGTGCCATTGCAATCCGCGTTCCAGCGTGCCTGACCTACCGTCGCGCCTACATAGGCTTGCGCATTTGCCGCCATATTGATGAACATGCCAGAAACTGCCAACACAGCAGCGATGATTTTTTTATTGAACATTTTTATTCCTGATTAATTTTTGGATAAGGCAGCACCGCTTCAGAATTCGCTTAGTTGCTATTTCTGAAATATTGATGTTGCGGCGCAGAACTTTAATTGAGAATATGACAATTGTCAAAGAATGTTATTTGAATTAATGCGGCTTTGTGACGAGTTCTGTGGCGAGTTTTGAAATCAGCCTTGTTGGTGACTTTATTGATGGCTGGCGACGCGCATGTAAATGTCCATACGCTTAAAACAGCAAGCCGCCGCCCTTGCGGAACAAGGCCATATCAACGAAATTGGACATGCGATGTGTAGCTTCTGACGGGGCCAGAGTTACGCCACCAAGGTCGATCAGGTTTTTTTGTGTGGCCAGCGACTGGAGGGGATCCCGTCCTGGTTTGCCTGCTTGTATGGCTTTCACCAGGGTTTTGGCAACCATGAAACCTTCAAAAGTCAGTGATGACAAGTCTTCGTCCCTGAATTTTTTCATCATATTGCTATGATCCATCTGTATCACGGTCTTTTTGCTCTGTGGGTTTGGTACTACCTGGGAAAATACCGTCCACTCAAGGGCCTTGGGGCCGGCAACTTCGGCAAGCCTCTCCAGGTTGATGAGGGACATGCCAGCAACAAAGGTGCGTGGCGCCTGTTTGCGGAATTCTTTCAGAAAAGTTCCTGTGCCCAGGGTGTCGGCAATCGCAATGACGATGCCGGGGCTGGATTTGGCCAGGACGGCAGATTCTCTTTCCATGTCGCCGGCTGAACCGCCGATGCGTACCAGGCCGCTCATCAGCATATTGCGCTTTTTCAGTTCAGCCACGACATAGTGGTACATGTCCTGATTCAGTGAATTTTCCTGATAGGCAATGCCTACACTCTTGATACCAAGCTTGTCAAAATATGAAAAAATGTATTGCATTTCCTGCTCTGGACTAGGGCGCCAGAATAGCACACGTGAATTATAGGTTTTGGTTGATGCCACCAGCGGGGCGAACAAGGTTTGCCCGCTCTGTACGAACTTTGGTGTGGTCAGTACGGCATCTGTTACGGCAGCACCTATGCCGCCTATCAGAAATTCAGCCTTGTCTTTTTCCAGCAGATCATTGATAGCTTGAGCCGACACTGCAGGAATGCCCTGGTCGTCGCGCACCAGATATTTGATGCGCCGGCCACCAATGCCGCCATTAACATTGATACTATCGAAATAAGTCGTAATACCGGCCACATAGTCGCGTCCAATGCTACCATTCGGTCCCGACAAATCGATGGCCTGACCAATGACAATGGTGTTGCCTTGTGCCTGCGCTTGCACGGAAAAAATGCTGCAGAACAAAGAGAGACATAGGAACCAAAGTCTGAAGAAAGGAAACATCCTGATAACCTGTTGTTTGTTGCAATATGGCAATTGTGACATCAAAATGTGACGACCCAATGACGGTACTTGTCTCAGGCTAATATTAGTAAGTTATATGCATATATGAATTTTTGAATCCCGGAGTAATGAATAGTGTCTGAGCAAATACTTGGCGTGATAGGCTGGTCTGGCTCTGGTAAGACCAGCCTGCTTGAATACCTGGTCAAAGAACTGGTGAATGCGGGAAAAACTGTCAATGTCGTCAAACATAGCCATCATGATGTGCTCGTTGAGCCGCCTCACAAGGATAGCGCGCGCCTGCGTCATGCGGGTGCGCAGGAAGTCTTGCTCGCCTCGCCATATCGTTATGCCATCGTGCACGAATTGCGGCATGAGCCGGAATTACCCCTGTATGATTTGCTGAGCCGTCTGTCACCGGCCGAACTGACGCTGGTTGAGGGATATAAATGGGAAGCCATAGCCAGACTGGAAGTTTATCGGCCGTCCCTGGGCAAGCCGGCAATCTATACTGATGATTCAGGTGTCCTGGCCGTTGCCTCTGATGTACCAGCGCCCACCGATTTGCGTGCTGGTCTGGTTTGGCTGGATTTGAATCAGCCTCGTGTAGTGCTCGATTGGCTGCTTTGTGCGATGCAAAACAACTTGTTGAAAAAAAGCCGTGAAATTGCTAAAGACTCCTCTCATGCCGCCGTTAAATAAAGTAGACGGATAAGGGGAATTGTCATGGATGTAACGGGTATTGCCAATGTTGCTACAACTCTGGCTGATGTCGGCACCAGTCAGGCTGTGAGTATTGCCGTCTTGAAAAAGGCTAACGATATTACAGCTGAAAGTGCTACTGCATTGATAGAAGCCGTATCAGAAAACAGGTCTGTGGCCAACCTACCGCCCAATCTGGGGCGGAATATCAATACCACTGCCTGATATTCTTGTTGAGGCTGTCGAAGGCGCGCCTGTGGCGCGCTTTTGTTTTTTCAGGCCGGCAAGCAAATTCTAGATCTGGCGCAAGCATGATCTTGCCTGATCGGCGATAATCTTCCCATTTTGGGATTTCTGGAAATACTATGGAGCAAAATTCTTGGGGCTGGTCTGACCGCCTCAGCCTCAGTTATGGGCCTATGGATGAGACGCATAAAGAGTTTGTCGAGCTTTGTGCCGCCCTGTCGGAAGACAATCCTGCCACCTTTGTGAGCAGGCTCGATGCCTTGATTGCTCATTCCATAGAACATTTTGAGCAAGAGAATCGCTGGATGGCAGAAACTGCTTTTCCACCAGCCGGTTGCCACAGGCAAGAGCACGAGGCTGTCCTGGAAGTCATGCAGGAAGTCAGGCGCAGGGTAGAGCTGGGCGAACTGGATCTGGCAACGCGCCTGGCTGAAGAATTGCCGTTATGGTTTGAACATCATGTGGACACCATGGACAACATGCTGGCGCGTTTTATGGCAAGCAATCCTGAAAAACTGATGAATGCTGATCAGGCTCAACCAGCCTGAACGTGTATCTCTATATCGCCCAGGCTGACCAGTTGGCCTGCGCGTATCTTTGCAGTCTTGCGCAATTCCTGCTGGCCGTCCACGCTGACATCGCCACTGGCAACAATGGCCTTGCCTGCGCCACCGCTTTCGCACAGGCCCACCAGTTTCAGTAACTGGTTCAGTTCCACATAGTCGCCTTCCAGGCTAAAACTCAGCTTTTGCATATAATTTCCTTCAAGACCGCAATAGAAGGGACGCAGCTTACACTATTTCGCTAGCCGTGTTTCAGCTTTGTCCAGCCAGATTCCCAGTTGCGTAATCAAATCGGCCTGGCTGAAAGAGCAGCTTTCTTCGGTGAACATGCTGCCGGATTCCAGGCGGCCGAGCAGGTTTTCCATGACTTCGGCAAACTGTGGCGGCAGGGATGACAATAATTCAGTCTGGTTGCGCCAGATCTGGCAAAATTGGGTGACATTGATGTTGCCAGCCGGTAAATCCAGGATACTTTGACGTAATTGTGCAATGAACTTGAGCATATGGAAACTTTTAGCTTGAAAAAAAGTCATAAGCTAGTAGGATAATCTGATCGCAGCTTGAATCCAATCGAAAATGTAGTGCGTACAAGTTGGTGTGGATGGTGCGGCTGAAAAATTTTAAAAAATTTTTGTAAGTTTGCTTTGTCTGCGTCGACTATAGGCTGTAGTTTCAAATTTTCCTATCCAGGATATTTACCAAGTAGGTCACTTCACAGGAGATGAACATGAGTAACAAAGCAATGGTAGCAGTAGCACTGGCAGGTTTGTTGGGTTCTGGTTTGGCTATGGCAGCAGAGCCAGCTAAAACTGAAAAGTGCTTTGGTATCGCCAAAGCAGGTCAGAATGACTGCGCTACAAAATCTGGTTCCCACTCTTGCGCAGGTCAAGCTAAAAAAGACAATGACGCATCTGAATGGAAAAAAGTACCAGCCGGTTCTTGCGAAAAAATGGGTGGCAAACTGGAAGCACCCAAGTCCTGATACTTGGTTGAGCAATGACGAGCTTGAATGAGTTTGACTGATAAGGCTCGCTTGTACCCGCAACCGGCGTCTGCCCTGCAAGGGGTAGGCGTCGGCTTGCGTACGCCACATTATCGTGATTTTCTGAATGCACCTGTCGCTATCGACTGGCTGGAGGTGCATTCAGAAAACTATTTTGGCGATGGCGGTTATGACCTGCATGTTTTGCAGACGTTGCGTCAAGACTATCCCGTCAGTTTGCATGGCGTAGGCTTGAGCCTGGGTTCCGCCCATGGCTATTCAGATTTGCACATCGACAAACTACAGCGTCTGGTTGAGCGCGTAGAGCCAGCGTTGATATCCGAACACTTATGCTGGGGGGCTGTTGCAGGCCGGCACCTGAATGATCTCTTGCCCTTGCCCCTGATGCAAACCGCGCTTGATATGGTGAGTCAGCGGATTGAGTGGTTGCAGGACAGACTGAAGCAGCGCGTGCTGATAGAAAACGTCTCGACCTACCTGCGCTTTGCCAGTGACGACATGTCGGAAGCCGAATTCCTGGCGGCCCTGGTCAGGCGTAGTGGTTGCGGTATCTTGCTTGATGTTAATAATCTGTATGTCAATCAAAACAACCATGGAGAAAGTGCATCCGCTGCCTTGAAGGTAATGGCTGCTTTGCCAGGCGGATCGATTGGTGAAATTCATCTGGCAGGGCATTTACAGACAGATATTTGTCTGGTTGATGACCACGGCAGCCAGGTCGCCGGGCCGGTTTGGGACTTGTTCACTCAGGCCTGTCATTTGCTTGGAACAGGTATTCCTGTCTTGATAGAGTGGGATACTGCCATCCCCGCACTGCCAGTCTTGCTGGCCGAGGCCGACAAAGCCAGGGAAATTCTTGCCGCCATTAAACCTGCCAGGGCAACTGCAGCATGACGTCCGCGACCACACTGACAGCATTACAGGAGCAGTTTGCACATGCCTTGATTCATCCTGCACATGCGGATGCAGCTATGCCCATGTTCAATGCACATCCCTTTGGCGAAGACAGACTGGCTCTGTACCGTGGCAATTTGACTGCTATCTGGAATAATGCGCTGGCTAATGCCTATCCTGTATTACATCAACTGGTGGGTGACGCGTATTTTGAACAGGTGGCACGGGCCTATGGTCGTACCCATCCATCCATATCTGGTGACCTCAATGATTTCGGGGCGGATTTGCCGGCATTCCTGAAAAACATACCTGATGCGGCGGATTATCCTTATTTCCCTGACATGGCTGCGCTGGAGTGGCAGGTGCATCGTGCCTATTATGCTACAGATGACAATAGCCTGAGCTTGGCGGAGCTGGTGCAGCAAGCTACTGCCGGAGGGTGCGATGTCCAGACGGCGCAACTGGAATTGCATTCCGCCGTCAGCCTGTATCGTTCTGACTGGGCCTGTGTCGATATCTGGCTGGCGCATCAGCCGGATGCGTCAATGGACATTCCGGCCAATATTCAACGACCGTGTTATGGCCTGATTTGCAGACCATCCTGGGCGGTTCAACTTGTTTCTTTGGACCAGCCTGCCTGGCTCGCCCTGAATGCCTTGCAGCAAGGCGCGACACTGGCCGATGCGCTGGAAGTTGCCGTGGATGCCGCAGTCAACAGTGGTATTGATTTTGATATCAATCGTCACTTGCAATCCTGGTTTTCCGCCGGTTTGTTCAGGCAGGTGAAATTTTCTGAGCCTGATGTGTAAGTAAATAGTCTTTGCATTGACTAAGTTGCAGGAGATTAATTGGAGAACATTCATGTACAACACCCTGCAATACTTTCATAAATTAAGCACCCGTTTTGACGAGCAACTCAGCGTCCTGGGCGGTTCTGCCCTGAGTCTGGCGTTACGGTTATACGTAGGCTGGCAGTTTTTTAAAGCTGGCATGGTCAAGGTGTCGGACTGGCAGTCAACCTTGTCATTGTTCAGGGAGGAATACATCGTGCCTGTCGTTCCGCCTGAACTGGCTGCCTGGATGGGGGCGGGTGGTGAACTGGTTTTACCGGTCTTGCTGGTACTTGGCATTTTTTCCCGTCCAGCAGCCCTGGCCCTGTTTGCCGTGAATTTAATGGCAGTAATTTCATATCCACAATTATTTGAACTTGAATGCCCGGCCGCCGTCAATTCCCATTTTTACTGGGGTATTTTGTTGCTGGTGCTGGTCAGTTTTGGCCCAGGAAAATTGTCAGTGGATGCCTGGTTGGGCAAACGCCGGACTGCGCTTGCTGCATGAAGCACAGCATATGATCCATATGCCTGTTTTGCATGATGAACTAATCGGAATTAGTTCAGTCAGATGATACATAAACCTTGTCTGCTTTGATACAAGACAAGAATTAGCCTCATATCTGACTGATCTCCATCATGCAAAACAAATTCAGTTTCCGTGACGTTCACGGACAAATTCAATGGCGTACGCCTTTATTGACGGTAATTGCTGCAGCTGTTTGCAGCCTGGGTTACCTGGCTTATTCTGGCAAAAGTGTTGCGCAAGCCAGAACGCCGGACGCCAAAACAGAAAAAGAGCTGGTCTTTGAACTGTCGCCTGCTGATATCGCCAGCGCTGAATCAAGAGAGCTTTCCTCAAAATTGCCATTGTCCGGATCACTGGTGCCGGAAAGCCAGGTCACGATACGAGCCAAAGTCGTTGCTGAAGTAGCAGAAGCACCAATGCAGGAAGGTGTTGCTGTACGCAAGGGGCAGGTAATCGCCCGTTTTACTGCGGCAGACCTGCATGCGCGATTACTGACTCAGGAAGCTGCTGTTGATGAAGCGCAGGCGAAACTTGCCCTGGCCCAGAAAAACAGGCAGTCCAATGAGGTCCTGCTCAAGCAAAACTACATTTCACAGAATGCTTTTGATACCACACATAATGGTCTGGAACTGGCTCAGGCCAATCTGAAGTCGGCCATGTCGCAAAAGCAGGTTGCCCAACTTGCACTGGCCGATACACAGGTGCGTGCCCCGCTTGATGGGATCATCAGCAAGCGGCATGTGCAGCCGGGCGAAAAAGTATCACCGGACTCACCCTTGTACAGCATTGTCAGTCTGGGGCGCATGACGCTGGAGGCACAAGTGCCTGCCAGTGAAATACCGCGCGTCAAAACGGGACAGAAAGTATTGTTCCAGGTAGATGGTTTTGGTGGTCGTGAATTCGAAGGCAAGGTTGCCAGGATTAATCCAGCAACCGAGGCAGGTTCTCGTTCCATGATGGTGTACATCGCTGTCGATAATGCCCATGCCAGCCTCAAGGGAGGCATGTTCGCCAAAGGCAGCCTGATACTGGAGAAAACCGCCTCGACGGCCAGCGTACCCCTGACAGCCGTCAGGCAAGTAAATGGCGTTGATGTGGTGTACCAGGTACTCAATGATCAGGTCAGGATACAGCCGGTCAAGCTGGGTTTGCGCAGTGATGATGAAGGGCATGTACAGATTTTACATGGTTTGGAGCCGGGGGCAGTAGTGATTGCCTCGCGTCTTGATAGCGTCAAGGCTGGAAGCCGGGTGAAAATGCCCAGAGCGAGCACCAATGCCAACCAGAACCCGGCTTCTGGCACAGCTGCGAAGGTCTGAACCATGTGGATGACCAAAGTCAGTATACAAAACCCCGTGTTCGCCACCATGGTCATGGTGGGCTTGATGGTGCTGGGCATTTTTTCGTACAAAGGTCTCGGTCTGGAAAACATGCCCAATGTCGAATCGCCAGGGGTCTGGATGGAAGTACGTTACCCGGGGGCTTCACCAGAAATCGTTGAAAACGATATCACCAAGCCGGTTGAAAATGTCGTCAATACCATCAGCGGTGTCAAGCGCATCATGGCCAGTTCGTATGAGGGCAGGGCTGGTATCTGGATAGAATTCCAGTTGTCGGTCAATGGTGACAAGGTATTGCAGGAAGTCCGTGACAAGGTAGCACAGATACGTCCCGGATTTCCCAGGGATGTCAAAGATCCCTTCATCGTCAAGGGCGGTAATGACGACAATAGCCGTCCCGTGGTGCAGATGGCAGTCAGTTCGGGTGAGCGCAGTCTGCGCGAGTTGTCGAACCTGACGGACCAGATCATCGTCAAGAAATTGCAGAGCGTACCTGGTGTTGGCCGGGTTGATACGCGTGGAGCGGTGATACGCCAGGTAGAGGTAAGGCTCCTGCCTGACCGCATGGCAGCCAATCGTGTCGGCGTCAATGAAGTGCTGACTGCGATACAGAACACCAATCAAAACATGCCTGCCGGCTTGATTACCCGTGGTGCGCAAGATCAGCTGGTCAGGCTGGAAGCCAAGATAGTCGAGGCAAAAGGCTTTAATAAAATTATCGTGGCCCGTCGTGCTGGCGCACCGGTTTACCTGGAGCAGGTAGCCGAAGTGATTGATGGCGAGCGTGAAGAATATTCCATCTCTCGTGTGAACGGGCAAAGATCGATCGCGCTGGCGATATCACGAATACAGGATGCCAATATCGTCGAGGTTGGTGATGGCGTCATGGCTGCTATCGACGAACTGAAGACTCGTTTGCCAAAGGACGTGAAGATGACAGTCAGCGAAAACAATGCTGATTCTGTCAGGCATTCACTTGATGGTGTGAAAGAAACCATACTTGAAGGCGCTGGCCTGACGGTGCTGATTGTGTTTTTATTCCTGCACTCCTGGCGAAGTACCATCATCACCGGCCTGACCTTGCCGATATCGGTGATCGCCACATTCATCGCCTTGAAGGCATTCGGTTTTACACTGAATTTTCTGACCATGATGGCGCTCTCGCTTTGCATAGGTTTGCTGATCGACGACGCAATTGTGGTGCGTGAAAATATTGTCCGCCATCTGGGCATGGGCAAGGGACATAAGCAGGCGGCTGAAGATGGCACGAATGAAATTGGTCTGGCCGTCATGGCCACCACATTTGCTATTGTTGCAGTGTTTGTACCGGTTGCCTTTATGAAGGGGATGATAGGCAAATTCTTTTTCCAGTTCGGTATTACCGTCACGGTAGCGGTGCTGGTATCCCTGTTTGTCAGTTTCACGCTGGACCCCATGTTGTCTTCTGTCTGGCGTGACCCGGCAGAAAACCGTTTCAGGCATTTGCCCTGGCTGGCCAGGCTGATGGATGCTGTGGAACATGGTATAGAAAAACTGCACATTATTTATGGCAAGCTTTTGCAACTGGTTTTGCGCAAACGCAAAACGACACTGCTGCTAGCATTGAGTTTATTCGCCTCCAGTTTTTTCCTGGTGCCCATGATAGGGACAGAATTCATACCGGAAGCGGATGAAGGTCAGATCACAATCAATCTGAAGACACCTGTCGGTTCGAGTCTGACCTACACGGATGAAAAAACACGACAGGTAGAAGCAATTCTGAAAGAAATGCCGGCGATTCAAACCATCAACACGTCAGTTGGCGTAGAGAATGAGCGTAATACGGCGCAAATCAACATGAAGCTGACAGAAGTCCGCCTGACACATCGCAAGTCACAAAAGCAGATAGAGATGCAGATTCGTGAGCGCCTCAAAAGCATACCGGGCATAGAGATGGCCGTTGGTTTCGACAAGCCGATTTATGTTGCCATCCTTGGGCCTGATGCGGACAAGTTGCAGGATGTGATCAATGACGTGATGAAAAAAATTGCGGCGATCAAAGGCATCACTGACCTGGAAAGCAGCCTGACGGGCGCCAATCCTACCGTTCTGGTCAAGGTTAACAATGAACTGGCCAATGACCTTGGTTTGTCTGTGCAGCAAATCGGCTCGGCCTTACGCCCTTTTGTTGCTGGCGACACCATAGGTCAATGGCTGGCGTCTGACGGACAGAATTATGAAATCAATGTGCAGTTACCCAAATCGGGGCGGCAAAAAATTTCTGATCTTGCCGACTTGTCATTGGCCAGTTCCAGGCAGGATGCGCAAGGCAATCCTGTCATGGTGCCTTTGCGTCAGGTAGTACAATTTATTCCCAGTACCAGTCCGCGTGTCATCAAAAGGCAGGACTTGCAGCGCCGTGCTGCTATTTATGCGAATGTGGAAGGGCGACCCACCGGTGACGTTGGCGCAGAGGTGCAAAAACTGGTCAAGACCATACAGCTGCCGCCTGGTTATCGCTTCGACATCGGCGGGCAGACCAGGGAAATGCAGGAGTCATTCAGTGCAGCAGTTGCTGCCCTCGGTATTGCTGTGATCTTTATTTATCTGATACTGGCGTCACAATTCGGTAGTTTCCTGCAACCGCTGGCTATCATGACGGCCTTACCGTTTTCGCTGATAGGCGTCTTGCTGGCTTTGCTGATTACCGGCAGCACGCTGAACATTTTTTCCATTATCGGCTTTATTATGCTGATGGGGCTGGTGACCAAGAATGCGATTTTGCTTGTCGATTTTATCAATCAGGCGCAAAAGCAGGGTATGAGCCAGTTTGATGCCGTACTGGCTGCCGGTCAGGTACGGCTGCGCCCCATCCTGATGACTACTCTGGCCATGGTTTTTGGCATGCTGCCCATGGCAATCGGTCTCAGTGATGGTGCTGAAACCCAGGCGCCCATGGGCAGGGCCGTCATAGGCGGGATTATCACCTCCACACTGCTGACCCTGCTCGTCGTGCCCATTGCCTATACCTATCTCGATAACCTGGGTAAAAAAGCCAAAGCCTATTTTACCCGTCATGAAACCGGGACACAGGTACATGCAGTGGGATACGATACTGGAGTCGTGATCCCCACAACTGTAATCGGCAACATCGGTAAAGATTGAATCATGAGCTTTCCATATGCAATCTGGAGAGATTGATATGAAATGGGATATAATTTCTTTTTAGAAATAAAAGAGATGCATTGCATCTCTTTTTTCTTTGTTTTTCAAGAGTGTTGTATTTGCCTCGCATGAAAGATCTTTTCGTGGCAATTAAACAAAATTTCCAAGAGTGTTTACTCTAGATACATAGTTTTTACTATTCACTAAATTGTGTAGATGACATACTAGTTACAAGTTTTAGAACGCTCGTTCCATTATTATTGGGCATAGGCAAATCTAGTAACTTGTAAAAAAATATTTAACAGGAGATAACAATGCGTCAAATTCACGTAACACTGGGTTTGCTTTCTGCTGCCGTTTTATCGGCTTGCGGTGGCGGTGGTAGTCCAGGACCAGCAATCGACAATACTCCGGCCCGTGGCACACTGGTAGCCAATCCACCTGTTCTGGTCCCTATTCCACAGGCTAGCGGCCCTGCATTGACCAAGCTTGATCCTGCAGTTTTCAAGGCCTCGCTTGATGCTGCCAAACCAGGTCTGACCCAGATTACTGGTAATCCCAAGTGTGAAATCAGCACTTATTACATGAAATACACGACAGTTGGTGGAGCCAATGAAGCGACTGATGCGACTGGCGCGATCATGGTCCCGTCGGGTAGCGATCCGGCCTGTAGCGGCCCACGTCCTGTCATCCTGTATGCGCACGGTACCACAGTCGAGAAATCATTCAACATGGCGAACCTGCGCGACAACTCGGAAGCAACCTTGCTTGCTGCCATGTATGCGGCACAGGGTTTCATCGTGGTTGCACCTAACTATG
Source organism: Undibacterium paludis (assembly GCF_022568815.1). Lineage (GTDB taxonomy): Bacteria > Pseudomonadota > Gammaproteobacteria > Burkholderiales > Burkholderiaceae_D > Undibacterium. The sequence goes on from NZ_JAKZHX010000006.1 coordinate 266,976, forward strand.
CCGGTTACGATACTTCTGCGCTGACGTATCACCCTTACCTCAATGCTGAACAACAAGCCAATGACATGGTGGATTCCCTGCGTGCTGCACGCAAGGCATTCGCAACGATAGGCGCACAGGATTCCGGCAAGCTGGTCATCAGTGGTTATTCACAAGGTGGCCACGTAGCGATGGCAACACAGCGCGCCATGCAGACTACCTATGCATCTGAATTCAAGGTCAGTGCGCTGGCTGGCATGTCCGGTCCTTACGCCATGTCCCTGCTTGGTGATGCGACTTTTGCCGGTAGCCCGAACGCCGGTGGCACTGTCTTTATCCCGTTGATCACCACGAGCTGGCAAAAATCCTACGGTGGCCTGTATTCAAACCCAAACGAAGTGTATGAGGACAAGTACGCAAGCGGTATAGAAACTTTGCTGCCAGGCGCGCTGACTTTCAATGACCTGTTCGCCACTGGCAAGTTGCCTGCATTTGCCATGTTTGCCAAGGACTCGCTGCCAGGCCCGTCTTCTCCAGCCTTTGCGGCTTTCTTTGGTGACGGCAATCTGGTCAAGACCAGCTATCGCAACGTGTATCTGGCTGACGCACAGAAAAATCCTTGTAACGTCAATCCTGCAGATCCTTTGAACTGTACTCCTGCCAATCCTTTCCGTAAGGCCGGTGTGAAGAATGACTTGCGCAACTATGTGCCAAATGTGCCCGTCATGTTGTGTGGCGGCGGCAGCGATCCAACGGTGTTCTATGCCAGCACACAGGCGACAGCGGGTTTCTTCCAGGCTAAGGGTTTGCCAGCGGCTGCATTGACAGTCCTGGACGTGGATTCTTCTCCAACCAGTGCTGCAGATCCATTTGCCGCAGCCAAAGTCGGCTTTGCGCAAAGCAAGACTGCCGTCATCAATGCGGCGATTGCTGCCAAGCAGGATCCGGCTACAGCAGTTGCCAGCGTTTATCACGGCACCCTGGTACCGCCATTCTGTCATGCAGCTACGCGTGCGTTCTTGCAACAAGTCTTGGCTAAATAAGAGAGGACGCCATCATGAAAAAAATTCATTTCGCCGTTAGTGCTCTGTTTGGCCTGGTTGCCATGTCGGCGCATGCCTATGATTATTCGGTACATGCCGGTGTGCTCAATGTACAGGTGAGTTCCCAGTCTCCTGACTTTACCAGTAATGGCCCTGCCTTCCTGACGCCGCAACCCGCCAACCTGTCTGTTGGCAATGCAACGACGATCGCAGCCGGCGTCACACGTCGTATCAATGACAATTTTGACCTGGACCTGGTTCTCGGTATTCCGCCACAGCATGACGTCAATGGCCGTGGCACGCTGGCACCATACGGCGTTATCGCCAAGGTCAAGCAGCGTGCTCCTACCCTGTTCGTCAACTATAACTTTGGGGCGCCGACAAATACATGGCGTCCTTTTGTTGGCCTGGGTGTGAATTACACTCAATTCTTTGACGCTACATCCACTGCAAGTGGCGATATTGCTACCGGCGGCCCAACCAAGATTGAATTGAAAGATTCTTATGGATTGGCTGGTCAGGCTGGTGTCAATTACAAGATCGACGAACGCTGGTTCTTCAATGTTTCCATCGCTGCAGCCAAGGTCAAATCTGACATGACTGCAACGACCGGCAGCATACAGCGCAAGACGACAATCGATTTCCGCCCGGTTGTATTTGGTGCTGCAATCGGTTACAAGTTTTAATTGAGTTTTTTTGGGAAAAAAGGGTTCCAGCCGGAACCCTTTTTTTATTACAAGTGCCATATCAATGGCACGTATCACCGTCATTTTTGCTAAAGAAATAAGGGATATTGTCGATAATCAATTGAAGATAAAGCAAGGATTTATTTCAAGGATGCATGTAAATCATGTCGACGATTTCTACAAGTTTAAATGTGGCAACCAAGCCTGCTGTCAGTCAGACCCCGGAGGCAGGTAACCAGGCAGCGTCCGCGGTAACAGCTGTGCCGACGAATACAGGCAATTCTTCAACAGCTGCCTATCAAGTTAATTTGCGATCGTTGCGCATTGATTCTGCGGGCCAGACTTATGACCAGTCGGGTGCTGTATCTGCAACTCCAGTATCGTCGGCCTGGTGGGAAAACAAGGATACAGATCACTTCAGTTATTTGCTGGAAAAAAATGCCACATCGACTATCACCACAGCCGGACGCTTCAATGGACTCGCTACTGGCCTGGTAGAGCGCTTACGGATTTCAGGCACTGAGGTCAAACAGGCCTACATCGCAACTTCGGTGGAGGCTGGCGCCAGCAGTAAGGCCGTGGCCGAAGCAGGTGAGGTCAGCCTGAATGATTTGCGTGATCGTCCCGATCAAAGCCTGGGGCTGAAAGTGAAACTGGCTTCGGGGCATACGGTCGCCTTGTCCATCAAAAGCAATGCCAATGGTTTGAGTGTTGAAGCCAGCAGTGATACGGAATTGAGCGAAACTGACAGCAAAGCACTGGATAAGTTGGCAGCAGGTCTGGAAGCGGCTGCACAAAGTTATTTTGCCGACCAGCGAATCAATCTGAATGCCTTGTCGGGTTTTGATACATCTGTGGTCAGTTCGCTGGAATTGAATATCAAGGCCGGTGACCGCCAGCTTGATTTCAAGATCGACCAGTCGCATCATCAACTCAAGCTGACATCACCTGACGGTGTTGTTGATATTGATGTCAGCCACGATAATCCCGGGCTTAGGGGTGATGCGACGCAAAGAAACAAGGCTATCCAGCAATTCCTGGGGCAAGTTGACAATGCTGCCAAGCGTGGCAATGCCGATGAGGGGCTAGTGGCGCAATACAAAGAAGCATTTTCTGCCGTGCAAAAAATCAATACGAATGATGATGACAGCGCAGCAGGGTATTTACTGCCTGCGAAAACGCCTGCCTTTTGGGATAACAGTGCTGGCTCCTTACTTACCGGATTGGCCGACTTTAATGCCAAAATTACAGGAGTGACGACTACACCCAATCCGGCACGCCTGCAGGAAAGTGATTATTTCAATTTCCAGACCAGTCAGAAAACCACACAGGAAGGCCATCTGACGAGCGGGAAGATAAGCCAGAACCTGGAATCAAGCCTGAGTGCAGCTTTTCATCTGGAGTTAAAGTCAGGCAGAAAGCCTGTGCTTGGCGAGGACAAGAATTCACAAAACTATCGTTATATCAAAGTGGACGATCATGAGAGCAGCAAGCTTGATCTGGGTTTTGAAAAAAACCAATTGAGCAGCGCACGTCTGGAAAAAAACCATGACCGCAATTTATCCGTGTCGCGATACGAATTCGGCAAACTGCTTGATACAAAAAATTTCCCGGACAAACAGACAATAGTCACAGACCTGACGCAAAGTGCAGGCCGTGACGATACCGCAAGTGAGCAGGCCCTGCGGCGTCAGCACATAATCGCCGCATTAAGCGGGAAAATCTTTTTGGATAACTGAATCAACGTAAACGACGTGGCTGATTTGCCTGGTCTGACTTTGTCGGACGTACAGCCGTTGCCCGGCTTATCTGGGGTGCTGCACTGGCTTGTTGCTGCACCTTGAAGATATTCACCACCTGCGCAAGGCTGGCTGCCTGTTCATTCATGGCCTGGGCTGCGGCCGAAGCCTGTTCTACCAGGGCTGCATTCTGCTGCGTCATATTATCCATGTCGGTGATGGCATGATTGACCTGTTCTATACCCGCGCTCTGCTCCTGGCTGGCCGAGGCAATTTCGCCAACGATGTCGGTGACGCGCCTGACACTGGCAACGACTTCATCCATGGTGGCGCCAGCGATGGCAACCAGCTTGCCTCCTTCATCCACTTTTTCAGCAGAGCTATCAATCAGGCTCTTGATTTCTTTGGCAGCGGAAGCCGAACGTTGCGCCAGATTGCGTACTTCGCTGGCAACGACTGCAAAACCGCGTCCCTGTTCACCAGCCCTCGCTGCCTCGACTGCCGCATTCAGCGCCAATATATTGGTTTGAAAGGCGATGCCATCGATGACGCTGATAATGTCGACGATTTTTTTCGACGATTCATTGATGGAACCCATGGTGGCAACGACCTGGCCAACCACGCTGCCACCCTCGGTAGCGACATCCGATGCAGAGATCGCCAATTGATTGGCCTGTCTGGCATTGTCGGCATTTTGCCTGACGGTTGAAGTCAGCTCTTCCATGGTAGACGAGGTTTCTTCCAGTGCACCAGCCTGCTGTTCAGTGCGATTGGACAAGTCCAGATTACCTGAGGCGATTTCGCCAGACGCCGTGGCGATGGATTCTGAACCTGTACGTACTTCGCTGACGACGGAGGCCAGTTTGTCACGCATGCTCTTGATGGCGAAGAGCAGGCTTGATTGATCATTAATCTTCAATGCGATCTCTGTCGTCAGGTCACCTTCGGCAATATGGCCAACCACTTCTGCAGCGTAGGCTGGTTCACCACCCAACTGGCCCAGTATGGCCCGCGTCATTTGCCAGGCCAGCGCACCGACCAGCGCCATCATAATGCTGCCTATGCCAAGCAGTACGCCCGCCTGCTTCCAGAAGGCATCGTTGATGTCATTGATATAGGTGCCGGTGCCGACCAGCCAGTCCCAGGGCGCAAATTTCTTCACGGCGTAGATCTTGTCTACCGGTCCTTCTACGCCGGGGCGTGTACCCGGTGCCTGGACTATGCCTGTGCTGCTTTTTTCCAGTGACGCGCGATAGCGATCGCCCGATTCCTTCATATCTTTTTGCGGTACGCCTATACGGGCTGCATTGGGGTGAACGAGCAGTAGGTCATCGGTATAGCCACGCACAAAGAAGTACATTTCATCTTTATGAAAACTTGAAATCGCCAGCTTGGCCTGCTTCTGCGCTTCTTCTCGTGTCATTTTGCCGGACTGTTCCTGGGCATGGGCTTTTTCTATGGCTGCATAAGCCAGCGTGGTCAGGGTGGTGATTTGTTCGACCCGCTCTTTCATCATGGCCTGGCGCAAAGAAAACAGCGACACGCCAGCAACGACAGTAATGCCGAGTAAGGTGATGGCGCACAATAGCAGGATGCGGGTACTGAGTTTCATGTAGTCGTCTCACTTTGTCAGTCAAGCCGGATTTCAGGCGCAAGGTAGAATTGCGAATTCAATCAGATGTGCTTGCATTGCCCTGTTGAAAGCTTTGTAACTACATCTGCCTGTCGTTCGATTGTATGTGAGTGCCGGGGCTTGAGCTAGCCGTTGTGCGTACAAACCACAAATACTCCGGGTCTGTTTTTTAAGCCGAGGGGTTTGCATGTGAATAAGTGTATTGGCTGTATATCTGGTTACGCAACACACACGTTCAAGCTCAATCTAACGCATAAGCCAGCGCCGCAAGGCAAAACTCAGTGCATCGACCAGCGCGACCATGACCAGCATGGCGATGATGACGGTAGCAGCGGTCTGCATCTGGAACAGGGACAGGTGATACTTCAACATCTGCCCCAGACCACCGGCACCGACTACACCGAGTATGGCGGCGGCACGGATATTGTTTTCCCAGCGATATAGCGTATACGACAGCATTTGTGGCAGGCTTTGCATCAAGGTCGAGTACAGGAAGGCGCTGGTTGCATCGGCGCCATTCAGGCGCAATGTATTTTCTGCCTGCGGCGGTGTATTTTCCAGCGTCTCTGCGAACAGGCGACCCAGTACGCCGGCCGTATGTGCTGCCAGTGCAAGGGTACCGGCGAAGGGCCCGAGGCCGGCGGCAATCAGCATGATCGATGCCCAGACCAGTTCAGGTACTGCACGCGCCATATTCAGGAAGAGACGGGTAAGACTTTTGGTGATTTGGCCGAACCTGCCGCTGGCTGGCAGGGCCATTAACAAGCCCAAGGCTGCGGCGATCAGTGTGCCCAGTGCCGACATGGCCAGGGTTTCGAATGAGGCTAGAGCCGTTTTCTTCAACACTGCACCAGCCAGGTCTGGTGGTGCGAATCCTTGCAAAAATTCCCAGGTCTTGCTGGCCGCATCATCTGCGAACAGGGAGCGCCATTCGATGTTGAGGCTGACAAAACTGCTGATGACCAGCATGAGTATGGCTGCTGCTGCCAGCAGCTTGACGGGATTGAAATTGTCAGGCGATGCGGGCATGCCACCAGCCTGCTGTTCATTGTTGTCATTGCTGTCGAAAGCGCTCATGTCAGCCACCGGCGGAATAATTTGCTGGCCCCGTCAGCAATGGCGACCAGTAAGACAAAGACGAGCAGCATGGTCGATACTTCAGCGCCCGAGAGCATTTTCATCGATTCATCCATGCGCTGGCCCAGTCCACCTGCGCCAACGAAGCCCATGACGACAGAGCCGCGTATGGCGCATTCCCAGCGGTAAATAGTGTAAGAAACAAGTTCTGGTGCAGCATTTGGCAAGGCACCGTACAGGAAGGCAGTCAACCTGCCGCTGCCATTCCTGAGCAGGCTGTCAGTCGCATGGGCATCGCTGGTTTCCAGTATTTCTGCATAGACTTTACCCAGCATGCCGGCATAGGTTAAGGCAATGGCAAATACCCCTGCGCTGGGCCCCAGGCCAACCAGGCGTACAAATAATAATGCCCACACCAGTTCAGGTACGCTGCGCAGCAGGACCAGTTTCCAGCGCACGACCTGGCGTACCAGCCTGGCGGCACCATGCATGCGCCCTGTGCCTAATCGCGATACCGACAGATGTTCATTGACGATCAAGGTCATGGGGATGGCGCCCAACAGTGCCAGGGTCATGCCTGCCGTGGCAATGGCGATGGTCTGCCAGGTGGCATCGAGTACGATCAACAAAAATTCTGCGGAATGGGCAGGCGGGAAAAAGCCTGACAGAAAACGATAAGTCGCCCCCAAACTCTGCGCATCAAGTAATTGCCATGGTTTGAACTCGGTGACTTGCAGCATGGGCCAGAGCAGCACCAGCACGCAAAGTGCCAGCATGATACGGCCACGCCAGGCCGGGTCATGCCTGATGAAATCTTGATCTTGCATTGAAGGATTCAAAGGTGGCTGCATGAAAATCAAGGACTGCTTATTAAAAGCAGCGAGGCGCGTCAGACAAATCGAGTTGCTCTGGCGGCATCAGTTCAGTCCTGTCCTGATTTTGACCTTCGACACTGCGATACAGTTCTTCTATCATCTGGTCGCTGACCTTGTCACTGTCAAACATAATACGACCTGCGCGCAAACCTATGATGCGCGGGAAATGCTGGCGTGCCAGTTCCACCTGATGCAGGCTGCAAATCAGCGTGGCTTGGCGCTGGCTGGCTTCCTGCTGCAAGCTATGCAGGGTTTGCAGGGCCAGGGTGGGGTCCAGAGCAGACAGAGGTTCGTCAACCAGTAGCAGGCTGGCGTCAGACAAAAGCAGGCGCGCCAGCCCGCAACGCTGGCGTTCACCGCCAGACAGTTTGTCTACCCGCGCATATAACTTGTGTTGTAAGTCGAATTTTTGCAGGGCTTGCCAGGCTGCCAGTGGATTGCCTGGTTTGACCAGGTTGCGTATTGCCTGTGGCAGCGTCCATTGCGGTAGTCGCCCGGCCAGTACCGCAGTGACAACACGCTGCCGTGCCGGCAGCGGTGGGGTTTGCGGGGCCAGAAACAGGTGGCGCCGCAGGGCGTGTCGGGCGGTATGTGACAACTGCCAGACTTGCTCCCCCATGAACTCATGTTCACCACGGAGTGGTTTGTGTGCTGCCGCCAGTGCATGCAGCAAAGTTGTCTTGCCTGCCCCAGAGGGGCCGATGACGGCGATCTGTTCACCTCGATTGACTGTCAGGTCCAGGTCTGTCAGCGCAAATTTCTGCTGCTCTTGCCGGGATCCTGGCGTTATAGCAGCAAAGTGCGCCACACCGGGGAAATCCACACACAGTTGCTGCACGCGCAGCTGTATCGCAGTCATTACTTCAAGAGCCCGGCGTTGTGCGCGGCTGCTTCTATGGCCTTGTAATTGTCTGCCTTGGTGGGGATGAAGCGGCTGGCGCGTTGCAGGTCCAGAATTTCCTTGTCCTGTGGATTGGCCGGGTCTAACGACAAGAACGCATCTGAGATTTTCTTGCGCAAATCGGCCGGCATGTCACTGCGGACTGTCCAGTTATAATCAAAATATCCCGGGGTTGTATAAAACACATGGACTTGTTTGGTGTCAACCTTGGCTTGCGCGACCAGTTTTTCCCAGACCGAGATATTCAAGGCCCCGGCATCGACTTTGCCGCCGGATACGGCAGCAACGGTGGCATCATGTGCGCCAGAAAAGGCGATGCGCTTGAGGTCAGTGTCAGGATTGATCTTTGCGGCCAACAGATACGAGCGTGGCATCAGGTGGCCTGATGTCGATGATTCGGACCCGAAGGTGAAAGTCCTGCCTTTCAGGTCTTCCAGCTTCGTGATAGTCTTGTCGGTCGTGATGAAGACTGATCTGAATTTTTCGTCTTCTTCACGCTGTACCAGTGGAATGACCTGGTCTTTGCTGCGCACCTTGGCCTGGATGAAGGTGAAACCGCCAAACCAGACCATGTCGAGTTTTTTATTGATCAGGCCCTCGACCGAAGCAGCGTAATCTGTCACGGGTATGAATTCGACTTTCATTCCCAGCTTCTTTTCCAGCATCGCGCCCAGTGGTTTGAACTTGCGCTGTAACTCTGTCGGCGCTTCATCAGGGATAGCGGATACACGCAAGACTTGCTGGGCGTGCGTAAGGCCGGATATCGCCAGCAAGGCAGAAGCGATCATCATGTTACGACGTGACATGGTGAAGCGTGAAATGAACTCAGACATGATATTTCCTGTGTGGTCGGTGGATGCAGGTACGTTTGCCGGCCAGGCCGTGCAAGACGCGGTTCGATGGATTGCGGCTACAACTGATTGCTGGCGGTCTTTTGCGGCTTGTCCTTGGTGGTTGCCGAGGATGAATTAAACTGTTGCAAAGGCAAATAATACGATTGATTACGGCCTGCTTTTTTGGCTTCATACAAGGCAGCATCGGCACACTTGAGCAAGATATTGGCGTCTGATTCTGCATGTTTGAAGAAGCTGCTGCAACCTATGCTGACACTGATGCGTTCGCAAATGCGCGAGTTGACATGTGGTATGTTCAAGTCCCACACAGCAGTACGCAGCTTTTCTGCAAATTGCATGGCAGAGTCTTCAGCCATATTGGGCAGCATCAGAACAAATTCTTCACCGCCAAATCGTGCCAGTACATCGGTCGCACGCATTAGTTGTTTGCGCATGGCGGCGGCAACCTGTATAAGAGCCTTGTCGCCGGCAACATGTCCATAGCTGTCGTTGTATTCCTTGAAGTAATCGATATCGACCATGAAGACTGACAAGGGTACATGATGGCGCACGGCATGCCCCATCGCCATTTTGAAGTGCTCATCAAAAAAACGACGGTTATAAATCCCGGTCAGGCTGTCGGTTGTTGCTTCACGCTTCAGCATTTCTGAATGCGTGCGCAGGATTTTTTCGCGCTTGATCGATGTTGTTGAATCGTTGATCTGTATCAGGCAATTTCGCCCGCCAAACTCTGCATCGAGCGGAGTGATGGTGATCGACTGATGTATGCGCTTCTTTTCTGCCTCTTGCTCATTGCGTTCAAATAATGGCAGGGGTGAACGATGCAGGGCATTTGACAGCACCACCGGCAAACCATAGCTCAGGGTATTGGCAATAGCACTGAGCAGGGCGCGGCTTGGTAATTCTTCAAATGCTTCTGAAATATGTCTGCCTATGGCTTGCTCGGCGGTGATGCCGCTATGTCTTTCCACCCAGCCATTCCACAGACAGACGGTCTGGTTGGCATCAACCAAGATCAGCCCCATACTGATGGAATTCAATATTTGTTCCAGGGCAAAGGGGGAAGGGGACAGCGCCTGTGCCATCAAATTCCTCCCAGGAAACGTTCGATTTGAATCACCAAATCTTCCAGGGATGTCGAACTGAGCAAGAATATCAAATGCCCTTCTGAATGTCGTCTTTCTATGGCCAGATCTATGTGCAGGAGCAGGACATAGGGTTGATCAATATCATCGCTGACGCGGCGGAAAATTTCTTCCGTCGTGGCAACAGAATAATCGGGTAATGAACAGTTAAGCGGGATATTGAGCATGTCTGCCATGGCAGACAGGCAGGCATTGAGTATGATATTGCCCAGTTCGCACATGGCCTCCTGTTCGAATTCGGCCAGGTCTTCTATGCTTATTTGCGAACCCATCATGTCGCGCACAATTTCCAGTGCATGCTCTTCAGTAAACAACAGAATGGCTTCAGCTTCAAAGCTGCCGCTGAAAGTCTGGTGTACTGCGCCAAAGCGTTCGCTTTGCGAACCCATGACGGTGACATCGATCTCCGAGGACTTGCGGATTTCTACCGAAGGAACAGACAGGCGAACTTCTTCACCGACGATGTCGCTGAGGCTGGCAGCAGCCCTGCCTGCACCGACATTGAATACCTCGCTCAAGGCATCAAGATGAAGTTCAGTCAGCAAGTTCATTGGCCGCTCGCGAAATAATTGAGTACGATAGTAATCGACTTTTCCGTTACAGGCTTGGCAACAAAAATGGAGCCTATGGAATTTGCCCGGTTTTGCATGGTGTCCTGCACATTGGCCGAGAAAATTGCAATCCGTATCTGGGGATGTTGCTGCAAAATCTGTTCGGCGGCGTCGGTGCCAAGCATACCGGGCATGTTGATGTCCATTGTGCAATAATCGGGTTTGTTTTCGACGACGGACTTGATGGCTTCTTCACCGCTACCCGCCTCAAGAAACTCCCAGTCCGGATGAACCGCTTTCACATGCGCACGAATGACCATGCGGGAGACTTTGCTATCGTCAACAATTAGTAATTTTTTCATAATATTTTATGTGGGACAAATGCTTCAATGTCGGCTGGCGGCGTATGGGCAAGGGCGTGAAATCATTTTACCTTACAGTCATGTAAATTTCGCCCTCAAGATCATCAATTAATGTTTCAAATAATTACTTTTTCAGACGACGCCACAAGGTGGTTCTGCTGATGCCCAGATAGTCAGCTGCAGCTTCTCGATTCTGCTTGAATTTTTCCAAGACCTGTTCCAGGCTTTCAGTCCTGGAAACAGACGTCTCCAGCGGGGTTTCTTCCACCGCAGAACCAAGTTCAGGCAGGATCTTTGCCACAAAACCTGGCGTCAGCGCCTGCAAGGGTTCTGCGGCCAGAAAAAGGGCTAGCCTTTCCATCAGATTACGTAGTTCTCTTACATTGCCGGGCCAGTTATATTGGCTTAACAAAGCGGCACAGCTTGCCAGTTCGGCCTGCAAATTGGGGTGAGGCCTTGCGCCCATTCCTGCCAGGGCATGCTTCAGGCACCATTCTGCCAGCGCCGGCAAGTCATCACTGCGCTCTCGCAATGTCGGCAGGTGCAGGCGCAATACCGCCAGCCTGAAATACAAGTCAGCACGAAACTTTCCTTCTTTTACCCTAGTTTCCAGGTCGCAATGGGTGGCGCTGATGACGCGCACGTCAACAGGTACGGGGCGTATGCTGCCTACGCGGGTTATCTCACGTTCTTCCAGTACGCGCAGCAAACGGGTTTGCAGGCCCAGCGGCATTTCGCCGATTTCGTCAAGAAATACGGTGCCGCGATGAGCGGTTTCAAACAGGCCGGCATGACCACCGCGTTTGGAGCCGGTAAACGCCCCTTCTTCATAACCGAATAATTCTGACTCCAGCAGGCTTTCGGCAATGGCACCGCAGTTCACCGCCACAAATGGCTGGCGTGCCCGGGTACTTTCCCTGTGCAGGGCCTGGGCTGCCAATTCCTTGCCGGTGCCGGTTTCACCTTGTAACAATACTGTGGCGGGAGAGCGTGCATACAGCGCCAGGAATTTGCGGGTGGTTTGCATGACGGGCGAATCACCGCGCAAGTCATTAAGGTTATGTTTGGCCCGCAACGAATCGGCAGCGCTGTGCTGGCGTCCACGGCTTGATTCCAGGCGGGTCAGGCGGGCAATTTCCAGCGCATCGTCAAAAGCCTGGCGTATTGACGTGGCCGAATACATGAAAATACCGGTCAACCCTGCTTCTTCGGCCAGGTCGGTAATCAGGCCGGCGCCGATGATGACCTTTACGCCGCTGGCCTTCAGTTCACTGATCTGGGCGCGGGCGTCTTCCTCCGTTACATAGGTACGCTGCTCCAGGGGAAAGCCGAAGGTGGTCCTGAAGTCGGCCAGCTCTGGCATGGTTTCCTGGTAGTTGATTAGCCCTATGGCTGGCGAGACCTTGCGGGCTCTGGCCAGCGCCTGCATGACATCAAAGCCGCTGGCCTTGGCGATGACGACAGGGACGGGCAGGCGATTCTTCAGGTAGGCGCCGTTGGAGCCAGCGGCAATGACGGCATCGCAACGCTCGGTTTGCAGACGTTCACGCAAATGCTGGGCTGCTTCTTCAAAACCCATGTGTATGGGTTCAATATCGGCGCTGACATCATATTCCACCATGATGTCGCGGAACATGTCGAACAGGCGTGAAATCGATACTGTCCAGATGACTGGCTTGTCCTGGTTGTCGCGAGTTGAGATGGGATGTTTCATTTTTGTTGCAGTTGATGTTTCATATTTCACGATGAAACGTCATTATGAAACAATTTTGCTGGTGTGTACAATGATTGTTAAGCTGCTTTGAATGAATAAGTATTTGATTTATATGGATATCAAGCGTTCACCGGAGGACAGGTGTCGTGGCTGGCACGTGTATTGCAATGTGACGGGAAAATCTGTTCATTAACCTGAAAGCATATATATGAGTCATCACTCCGCAGGTGCCGCCTTCCGCAAGGCGATGCAGGAAGAATCCCCTTTGCAGGTGGTCGGCGCCATCAATGCCAACCATGCCTTGCTGGCCAAGCGTGCCGGTTTCAAGGCTATTTATCTGTCTGGCGGCGGTGTTGCCGCCGGTTCCCTGGGCTTGCCTGATCTTGGCATTTCCAATCTTGATGATGTCCTGACCGATGTGCGCCGTATCACCGACGTTTGCGATCTGCCTTTGCTGGTTGATGTAGATACCGGTTTCGGCTCCTCGGCCTTCAATGTTGCCCGTACGGTCAAATCCATGATCAAGTTCGGCGCAGCCGCCATCCATATCGAAGACCAGGTTGGCGCCAAGCGCTGCGGCCATCGTCCGGGTAAGGAGATTGTCAGCAAGCAGGAAATGGTCGATCGTGTCAAGGCAGCAGTCGACGCCCGTACAGACGATGATTTCGTCATTATGGCGCGCACAGACGCGCTGGCCGTCGAAGGCCTTGAAGCAGCGTTAGACCGCGCCCTGGCCTGCGTCGAAGCAGGTGCCGACATGATCTTTCCTGAAGCGATTACTGAACTGTCCATGTACAAGCAGTTTGCCAATGCGGTCAAAGTACCTATCCTGGCTAATATCACTGAATTTGGGGCGACACCCTTGTATTCGGTGGAAGAGCTGGCTGCCGTCGATGTCGGTCTGGTACTGTATCCGCTGTCAGCCTTCCGTGCCATGAACAAGGCGGCAGAAAACGTGTATGGCGCCATACGTCGTGATGGCACGCAAAAGAATGTCGTCAACACCATGCAGACCCGCATGGAATTGTATGATCGCATCAACTACCATGATTTTGAACAAAAGCTCGATGCCTTGTTCGCACAGCAAAAATCCAAATAAAAGATCCGGATAAAGTCCAGGAATAGTCCCGTTTTGCAGTGCAACGTATCCGCAGGCGGGAATCGCAATTATTCAATGTAAGAAAACGGAGAAAAGCATGACTGAAGCAGTTCCTTTCAAACCAAAAAAATCAGTTGCCCTGTCTGGTGTGACCGCGGGTAACACAGCCTTGTGTACCGTAGGTAAAACCGGCAATGACCTGCATTACCGAGGGTACGATATTCTGGACGTGGCAGACGCCTGTGAGTTTGAAGAAATTGCCCATTTGCTGGTACATGGCAAGTTGCCTACCGTAGCCGAACTGCGTGCTTATAAAAACAAATTGAAAGCCTTGCGCGGCTTGCCTGCCAACGTCAAGGCCGCACTCGAATGGCTGCCTGCCTCATCCCACCCCATGGACGTCATGCGTACCGGTGTGTCGGTACTCGGCTGTGTGTTGCCGGAAAAAGATGATCACAATACACCAGGTGCACGCGATATCGCGGACCGCCTGATGGCTTCGCTCGGTTCCATGCTGCTGTATTGGTACCACTACAGCCATAACGGCAAACGCATAGAAACCGAGACTGATGACGACTCCATTGGTGGCCACTTCCTGCATTTGCTGCATGGTGAAAAACCCAGCGAACTGTGGGAAAAAGCCATGCATACATCACTGATTCTGTATGCCGAACACGAGTTCAATGCGTCCACCTTTACAGGGCGTGTGATTGCCGGTACGGGTTCTGACATGCATTCCGCGATTACTGGCGCCATCGGCGCCTTGCGCGGTCCCAAGCATGGCGGTGCCAATGAAGTCGCGTTTGAAATCCAGAAACGTTATGACAATCCTGATGAAGCTGAAGCCGACATCAAAAAGCGCGTGGAAAACAAGGAAGTCGTCATCGGTTTCGGTCATCCCGTGTACACGATTTCTGATCCGCGCAACAAGGTCATCAAGGAAGTGGCACGTACCCTGTCCAAGGATGCCGGCTCCATGAAAATGTTTGATATCGCAGAACGTCTGGAAACAGTGATGTGGGACATCAAGAAAATGTTCCCCAATCTTGACTGGTTCTCTGCCGTGTCTTATCACATGATGGGGGTACCGACAGCGATGTTTACGCCACTGTTCGTGATAGCCCGTACGTCCGGCTGGGCGGCGCACATCATAGAGCAGCGCATAGACAATAAAATCATTCGCCCTAGCGCCAATTATGTCGGCCCCGAGGATTTGAAATTTGTCCCCTTGAACAAGCGCAAGTAAATCAACCTGGAAGGCCAGTGATATGAAAGTGCAGGCAGATCTGTCCAAACTGAGTATCAGGCGTGCCGTCAAGGCAGATTTGCCACGTCTGCTGGAATTGATAGCCGATGACGACCTTGGCAAGAACCGTGAAGGCGTAGGTTCTGACGAAGCCTGTTATGTTGAAGCCTTTGATCGCATCAGTGCGGATAGTAATCAGTTCCTGATGGTTGCTGAAATGGATGGCCGCATCATCGCCATGCAGCAAGTGACCTTCATCCCCGGCCTTTCACGCAAGGGGGCAACCCGCGCCATGATAGAAAGCGTGCGGGTTGACGGTTATCTGCGCGGTCAGGGTATAGGTCACTGGTTCATACAGCAGGCCGTGCAACTGGCGCGTGAGCGTGGTTGCAAGTTGGTGCAGTTGACCAGCGACAAAAAACGCATACAGGCACACAGGTTCTACGGCAGCATGGGTTTTGTTGCCTCGCATGAGGGTTTCAAGTTGCAGCTCGAGAATTGAATCGCCAGTTCTGAATCTCAATCGTACTCATCCCGTGAAGAGTACAAAATCTACCATATACTTATTTAGTCAACAGTCATGAACATCCAATACCGCAAATCCTTACCAGGCACCAGGCTCGATTACTTTGACACCCGTGCGGCTGTTGATGCGATTGCACCAGGCGCCTATGACAAGTTGCCTTACACCTCACGTGTGCTGGCAGAGAATCTGGTACGTCGCTGTGACCCTGCGACGCTGACAGATTCTCTCAAACAATTAATAGAACGCAAACGTGACCTCGATTTTCCATGGTTTCCGGCGCGTGTGGTTTGTCATGATATCCTGGGCCAGACTGCCCTGGTAGACCTGGCTGGTTTGCGTGATGCCATCGCCTTGCAGGGGGGGGATCCGGCGCTGGTCAATCCTGTGGTGCCGACCCAACTGGTTGTTGACCATTCGCTGGCAGTCGAATGCGGCGGTTTTGATCCGGATGCTTTTGAAAAAAATCGCCAAATCGAAGACAGGCGCAATGAAGACCGCTTTGATTTCATCAACTGGACCAAGAAAGCTTTCAAGAATGTTGATGTGATCCCGCCGGGGAATGGCATCCTGCATCAGATCAATCTGGAACGCATGTCACCTGTGGTGCAGGTGACCGATGGCGTTGCTTACCCTGATACCCTGGTTGGTACCGACAGCCATACACCTATGGTTGATGCGCTTGGCGTCATTGCGATAGGTGTGGGCGGGCTGGAGGCCGAGAGCGTTATGCTCGGTCGTGCATCGTGGATGCGCCTGCCAGACATCATCGGTGTCGAACTGACAGGCAAGCCGCAAGAAGGTATTACGGCAACCGATACTGTGTTGGCCTTGACTGAATTCCTTCGCAACCAAAAAGTCGTTTCATCCTATCTGGAATTTTATGGTGAAGGAGCTTCTCACCTTACTCTGGGCGATCGCGCCACGATCTCGAATATGGCGCCAGAGTTTGGCTCGACTGCGGCCATGTTCTACATTGATGAGCAAACCATCAAATACCTGAAATTGACTGGCCGTGATGATGAACTGGTGGCGTTGGTAGAAACCTATGCCAAAGAAACTGGCCTGTGGGCAGACACGTTGAAGAATGCTGAATACGAGCGTGTGCTGAAGTTTAATCTGTCTTCCGTTGTGCGCAATATTGCCGGTCCGTCCAATCCTCATAAACGCGTACCAACATCGGAACTGGCGGCGCGCGGCATCAGTGGCAAAGTTGAAGATGTACCTGGCCTGATGCCGGACGGTGCAGTGATTATTGCTGCCATCACCAGTTGCACCAACACCAATAATCCGCGCAACATGATTGCCGCCGGTCTGCTGGCGCGCAATGCCAACAAGCTGGGCCTGACCCGCAAACCCTGGGTGAAAAGTTCCCTGGCGCCAGGTTCCAAGGCCGTGACCCTTTATCTGGAAGAAGCCAAACTGATGCCAGAACTGGAACAGCTCGGTTTTGGTGTGGTGGCCTATGCCTGCACCTCATGCAATGGCATGTCAGGTGCACTTGATCCGGTCATCCAGAAAGAAGTAATAGAGCGCGATCTGTATGCGACAGCGGTCTTGTCCGGCAACCGTAACTTTGATGGCCGCATCCATCCTTATGCCAAACAGGCTTTCCTGGCGTCACCACCCTTGGTGGTGGCTTATGCTATCGCCGGAACGATACGCTTTGATATAGAGAAAGATGTATTGGGCACTGATGCAGCAGGCAAGCCAGTGACACTCAAGGATATCTGGCCAAGCGATGCGGAAATTGATGCCGTGATAGCCAACAGCGTCAAGCCTGAGCAGTTTCGCAAGGTATATATCCCCATGTTTGCCAAACAGGCTGATGATGGCGGGCAGGTCAGCCCGCTGTATGACTGGCGCCCGCAAACCACCTATATCCGCCGACCGCCCTATTGGGAGGGCGCACTGGCAGGCGAACGCACCATGAAGGGCATGCGCGCCCTGGCCGTGCTTGGCGACAATATCACGACAGACCATTTGTCGCCGTCGAATGCCATCATGCTCGACAGCGCTGCCGGCGAATACCTGGCCAAGATGGGCCTGCCTGAAGAAGATTTCAATTCTTATGCGACCCACCGTGGCGATCATTTGACAGCACAACGGGCCACCTTCGCCAATCCAACACTAAAAAATGAAATGGTCGTTGTTGATGGCAAGGTCAAGGCCGGCTCACTGGCGCGCATCGAACCGGAAGGAAAGATCACCCGCATGTGGGAAGCCATAGAAACCTATATGGAACGCAAACAGCCGTTGATCATCATTGCCGGTGCCGATTATGGTCAGGGCTCTTCGCGTGACTGGGCTGCCAAGGGTGTACGCCTGGCTGGTGTGGAAGCCATCGTTGCCGAGGGCTTTGAACGCATACACCGTACCAACCTGGTTGGCATGGGTGTGTTGCCACTGGAGTTCAAGCCTGGCGTCACTCGTTTGAGCCTGGGTATTGATGGCACTGAGACCTTTGACGTCATCGGTGAGCGCACACCTAGGGCGACGCTGACCCTGCTCATCCATCGCAAAAATGGTGAGCTTGTTGACGTGCCGGTGACATGCAGGCTCGATACGGCAGAAGAAGTATCGATCTATGAAGCTGGGGGCGTCTTGCAGCGTTTTGCCCAGGATTTCCTGGAGTCTGCCAAGGCAGCCTGAGTGGCATTTTCCCCAGAGATTGGGGCGTAAAGTGGGGGGGGGCTGGCGTCTGTACTCGCATGACTGGCGATCAGTTTTCCCCCTCTGAAAATCATGTCCGGTATCAATCATAAAGAACATATTCATGGCACATCAACCCCAAATCAAAATCCCTGCAACCTATATGCGTGGTGGTACCAGCAAGGGTGTGTTTTTCAGTCTGGCAGACTTGCCCGCGGCAGCGCAAGTGCCAGGCGCTGCGCGTGACGCCTTGTTGTTGCGCGTGATTGGCAGCCCTGATCCCTATGGCAAACAAATCGACGGCATGGGAGGTGCGACGTCGAGTACCAGCAAGACGGTCATCCTGTCCAAGAGCAGCAGGCCCGATCACGATGTGGATTACCTGTTTGGCCAGGTCGCCATTGATAAAGCCTTTGTGGACTGGAGCGGCAATTGCGGCAATCTGTCTGCAGCGGTCGGCGCATTCGCCATCAGTAGCGGTTTGATCGACGCAGACCGGGTTCCGCAAAACGGCATGGCGACCGTACGTGTCTGGCAGGCAAATATCGGCAAGACCATCATTGCCCATGTGCCCATGACGAATGGGGCTGTACAGGAAACCGGCGATTTTGAACTCGACGGCGTGACTTTTCCGGCAGGAGAAGTTCAGCTCGAATTCATGGACCCGGCTGCGGATGAAGAGGGCGCAGGTGGATCGATGTTTCCCACCGGTAATCTGGTGGATGAGCTTGAGGTGCCAGGTATAGGCGTCTTGAAAGCCACCATGATCAATGCCGGTATTCCGACCATCTTTGTCAATGCCGATGCCATAGGCTACACCGGTACCGAATTGCAGGATGCCGTCAATGGCGACAGCAAGGCGCTTGCCATGTTTGAAACCATACGTGCCCATGGAGCAGTGCGCATGGGCTTGATCAAGGACATTGCAGAGGCTGCAAATCGCCAGCACACACCCAAGGTAGCTTTTGTCGCCAGGCCGGCTGACTATGTGTCTTCCAGCGGCAAGCAGGTCAGGGCTGCTGAAATTGACTTGCTGGTACGCGCGCTATCCATGGGCAAGTTGCATCATGCCATGATGGGTACGGCTGCAGTCGCCATAGGTACCGCTGCCGCTATACCCGACACCCTGGTCAACATCGCAGCGGGTGGTGGTGCACGCAATGCCGTACGTTTTGGTCATCCTTCCGGCACCTTGCGAGTTGGTGCAGAAGCTGTGCAAACCCAGGGTGAGTGGAGTGTCACCAAGGCAGTCATGAGCCGTAGCGCACGTGTACTGATGGAAGGCTGGGTACGTGTGCCGGGAGACGCATTCTGATCCCTATGCCATAAAAAACAGCGGCAAGTTTAAGCGACAAATAATTCAGTCATAGTTTCAATGCATGCAGCCAGCTGCATGCAGGGGGAGCTTTTACACAAAAATCTGGGGCAGGAAAATCCATGTGGTACAGCATCGCAGGAAGTCTCAATTCCATCTTCATTGTTGTCAGCCTGCTTGGCATCTGGTCACAGATCAAACTGGTCAATGACAGAAAGAAAAATTATTTGCAGGCGGCGCACGGTACCAGGTCAGACAGGCCGACAGATGTATTGTCCCTGAACCAGTTCACAGTCAGCTTTCTCGCTTACTGGTCGTTCTTTGTCTATGGTTATTCGATAAGACCTTTCAATCATTTCATTGTGTGGCCGCGCATGATTGCGGCACTGTTGATACTCAGACTACTATGGGAAATGTACGCCGACCGTAAGACCTTGGCGTCGCGTCTGGTTTTTATCATGGCAGGTGTGTTGATGAACCTTGGCGTGCTGGGACTTGTATTGGGTAACACGTTTGTCGATGAGGGCAGGCTGGTATCACAAGCTTTGATCGTCATCATTACCCTGTTCCTGGCGCAAGGCTATGTTCATCAGATCAGCCTGATTGTGGCTTCTGGCAAGACAGGTGCCGTGTCACTGAAAATGAGCCAGTTTATTCTGGCAATGGATGTGACCACCATATTATTTGCCTTTGTCATGGGCTTGCAGGCCGGCTGGCCTTTGTTATTTCTGGCCACGGTCAGCGCGATCACCAAACTTGCCATCATGTGGCTGTTTGTCTGGGTCAGGCGCAGTCCGGTGGCAGCACAAAGAAGAAATGCCATGGCGGAATTGGTAGCATAGTTTTCAGAATCTGGTAATACCACAACCTCAGGAGACAGCATGAAATACGCAGCGTTTTATCAGGAATCGATACAGAATCCGCAAAGGTTCTGGGCCAGGGAATCCAGCCTGATTGACTGGCATAAACCTTATGAGCAGGTGCTGGATCACAGCAGACCACCCTTTGCCAGATGGTTTGTCGGCGGCGAGACCAATCTTTGTCACAATGCCATAGACAGGTGGTTGCCGACGAGGGCTGATCAGCCTGCCCTTATTGCCATTTCTACCGAAACCAATACCGAAAAAACCTATAGCTTTGCAGAGCTGCATGTCGAGGTGCAGCGCATGGCTGCCATCATGCTGGACCTGGGTGTCAGGCAGGGTGACCGGGTGCTCATCTATATGCCCATGGTGGCCGAAGCGGCCTTTGCCATGCTGGCCTGCGCCCGCATTGGTGCTGTCCATTCCGTGGTATTTGGCGGCTTCGCTTCCAAGAGTCTGGCAACCCGTATAGATGACGCCAGGCCGGTACTGGTGGTGTCTGCTGATGCCGGCATGCGCGGTGGCAAGGCGGTGCCGTATAAACCTCTGCTGGATGAAGCGATACAATTGGCCGGCCATCAGCCCAGGCATGTCCTGCTGGTTGATCGCGGTCTTGACAGCATGAACCTGGTTGAGGGGCGTGACGTCGATTATGCGACGGCCAGGGCGCAGCATATTGATGCACGGGTCCCGGTAACGTGGCTGGAATCAAATGCGATATCCTATGTGCTATACACGTCGGGCACGACGGGCAAGCCCAAAGGTGTGCAGCGCGATGTCGGTGGCTATGCTGTGGCGCTGGCATCATCGATGAAACATATCTTCTGTGGCCAGCCTGGCGAGACTTACTTTGCCACGTCTGACATAGGCTGGGTGGTCGGTCATTCATACATTGTCTATGGACCTCTGATTGCCGGCATGGCGACCATCATGTACGAAGGGACACCCATACGACCAGACGCCGGTATCTGGTGGAGTATCGTCGAAAAGTACAAGGTCACACGCATGTTCTCGGCGCCAACTGCAGTGCGGGTCTTGAAAAAACATCCACCTGAGCTGATGCGCAAGTATGACCTGTCGTCACTGAAAACCTTGTACCTGGCCGGTGAGCCACTTGATGAAACGACATCAAGCTGGATTGCCAGTGAACTCGGCGTGCCGATTGTTGATAATTACTGGCAGACCGAAACCGGCTGGCCGATTCTGTCTGTCGCGCGCGGCGTGGAAAACACCGCCAGCCGCCTGGGGAGCCCGGGTATTGCCATGTATGGTTATGATGTGCGCGTCATCAATGAAAGCACAGGCGCAGAATGTGGCACCAACGAAAAAGGTGTTGTCGCCATCAAAGGCCCGCTGCCACCGGGCTGCATGCAAACAGTGTACGGTGATGATGCCCGCTTTGTCAGCACTTACTGGTCCAATTTCGCCCATGATCAACTGTACTCCACCTTTGACTGGGGGATCAGGGATGCCGATGGCTATTACTTCATTCTTGGCCGTACCGATGACGTGATCAACGTGGCGGGGCATCGTCTGGGCACGCGGGAAATAGAAGAAAGTATCTCCAGTCACCCGCAGATATCTGAAGTAGCTGTGGTCGGTGTCGAAGACAAGCTCAAGGGACAGGTAGCGGTCGCTTTTGCGATAGTGAAAAATCCTGACCTCATAGCCACAGGCGAGCAAAAGCTGACGCTGGAAGGCGAAGTGATGGCTGTCGTCGATAAGCAATTAGGTGCTGTTGCCAGGCCGGCACGCATTCATTTTGTCAGCACGCTGCCGAAAACCCGTTCAGGCAAACTCCTGCGTCGTTCGATACAGGCTATTTGCGAGGGCAGGGACGCCGGGGATCTGACAACAATAGAGGACCCAGCGTCTTTGCAGCAAATCAAGGCCGCATTAGCTGGGTGAGGGTATGTACTTGAAAGATAAAGAAAAGGGCTTGCCAAGCCCCTTTCTTTGTTGACCTCAGGTTGGAATGTCAGCCTTGCAAGGCTGCGGCCAGGGTTTTGACTTCTTCTTCAGACTCTTCCAGTATGCTGTTTAGCGTTCCGTCGCCGACGACAAAATCGATTTCCGAAGAATATTGCTCGGATTCTTCGGCATAAGAGTGGATATCCATGGGGGAATGGGTTGTTGCCAGTTCATTTGCCAGCAACAGCGTATCGCCCAGGGTTTCTGGCGGCATGGCCCGCAGGCCGAACCACAATGCTTCCACGGCTTCAACCACCGGTGGTGGCAATTTCAGGCTCTTGATCACGGCTGAGCCGATTTGTGACTCGGTTGATTCACGGTCGATGATGGTGTCAGAAAAAGAGGGCAGCTCATCAGGGTCAGAATCGGGCGCTGGCTGATCGCGCTCTATCAATGAAGGAAATTCGTCGACGCGTGACAGCAGGTAAAAATTGCCGACCTCGTGGACAATACCGGCAAACATGGCTGTGTCCGGGTCCAGTTTGGTGATGCGCCGGGCGATGACTTGTGCAAGTGCAGCAACCTGAGCGGTGTGCTCCCACAGTTTGTTTGTCATGGCCTGAAGCTGCTTGTTTTTGCTGGTACCGGCCAACTGGCGCACAACCAGCGAGGCAACCACGGCACGCAAGGTGCGGAACCCCAGACGGCTGATGGCAGCCTTGACATTGGTGACTTCGTTGCCACGGTTATAGGCTGCCGAATTGGCAATGGCAACCACGCGTGCAGCGAGGAAGGGCTCATTCAGGACCAGCTTGGTTGCAGTATCAATACTACAGTTCGGATCATCGAGAGTCTGCTGTATCTTAAGAGAAGCCGCAACATTCGTGGGGAAGACTAACTCCCCACGTTTGGCTTGTTCAGCTATGCTGTTGAGCGCATCGATTTTATTCATCGCTATATCTTTTGCACAAGTTAAACAAACATTGACTATGGTTGCATGGGTATATGTACCCATCCGATAAACAAGTAATTCACAGTTAATTCGCAACTAATTAGTAGGCAACGAATAAGCAACTAACGAGCAAACAGCAGGCAGTTATTATCTTATTTGTAATTAAATTACGCCTGCAGCTTCTTTCCTGGTCAAGATTTGCAGAATGATTTCAGATGATTTCATTCTGCTTCAGATAGGGTTGCAGGTCAATCAAGCGTTGGAAAATAAATCAAAACTTGCTCAATTTGTCTTTTGGCTGTCTATCCATTTATTCACTTTGGCTTCCAGCAGGGCCAGCGGCAAGGTGCCGTCACTCAGGACCACTTCATGAAACTGGCGCAAATCAAAGCGTTTGCCCAGGGCGGTCGCCGCTCTTTGCCTGAGTTCCACGATTTTCAACGAGCCTATCTTGTAACCCAGGGCTTGCCCAGGCCATGCCATATAGCGTTCCGTCGCCTGGCGCGAAGCTGCCTCACTGTAGCCCAGGGTTGCCTGTTGATACTGTATTGCCTGCTCACGTGTCCAACCCTTGGCATGCAGGCCTGTGTCGACGACCAGTCGAGTCGCACGCAATAATTCGTCCGTCAGGTGGCCCAGATAGGCATTCGGGTCATTTTCAAACAAACCCATTTCCCGGCCCAGGGTTTCCGCATAAAGTGCCCAGCCTTCAGTATAGGCATTATTACCGCCGAATTTGCGGAATTTGGGGATATCCAGTTCCAGCGACCTGGCCAGATGAAAGTGGTGACCCGGCTGGCCTTCGTGCAGATACAGGGTCTTCATACCGGTAGTGCTATAGTCCGCCGGATTATTGATGACGGCCCAGAACACGCCGGGGCGTGAACCATCATAGGCTGGCTGGGTGTAATGATCAGATGCAGTCTGCCTGCTTATTTCTG
The DNA here is from genome assembly GCF_022568815.1 of Undibacterium paludis. Lineage (GTDB taxonomy): Bacteria > Pseudomonadota > Gammaproteobacteria > Burkholderiales > Burkholderiaceae_D > Undibacterium. Next base: position 291,037 of record NZ_JAKZHX010000006.1, read on the forward strand.
GTTCTGCACGGATATCAAGCGCTGCCTTGGGTGTTTTGCTGAAGAGTTCAGGTAGCTTCGCAACAACCAACTTTTCTATCTGGCGGTAGCCATCAAGAACTTCAGCCTCAGTCTTGTAAGGGCGGTATTGTGGCTGGGTGTCTATCCAGGCTGGCAAGCCAACCGGGTCACCGTGATAACCGAGCCTGGGTCCCAGTGCGACGAACTCACTTTGTATTCTGGCAACTTCTTTCAAGCCTATGCCGTGTATGGTTTCCGGGTCCAGGTTGGTCGTCGTCTGGTCGCGGACCAGGGTGCGGTACCAGCTGTCGCCATCCGGCAAGGCGCCCAGGCCGCTGCTGGTGCGGCTGGCGGCCAGGTAGTCATTTGCAAGGAATTGCTGGAACTCGCGCAGGGCGGGCAAGACTTTACTGCTTAACACCTGCCGGTATGCAGTGCCCAGGCGTTGTTTATCCTTGTCAGAAAACTCTGCAGGGAAGTTTTTGACCGGTACGAAGTATGCATGATCTTCCAGCTTTTCTGTGACCAGTTGCGCATATTGCGGCAATGCAGAATTGACCAGTGCCTTGGGCAAGACGATACCGCGCTTGATGCCGATGCGCATATTGTCCTTTGCCTGATGCAGCCATGTTGGCAATTTTTCCAATCGACGCAGGAAAATTTCGTATTGCTTCACGGTCTTCAAGGGCTGGGCATTTTGCCCGGACGCGAAGTGGGCCAAAGTCACGGGCAGGCTGTCCATCTGATTGATGGGCAATAAATGCTGGTCAAACTTCGCTAATTCCAGATTCGCACGAATTTCAAAATCCAGGCAGTCATAGGTGACCAGATCATTGACAGACAATTGATCGCGCCTGATGGCCGCCAGCTTGCTGGCAACATCCTTCCACATGGCGACCTGTTTTGCCTTGACCGAAGGCAGTAAGGTCTGGGGCAGCAAGTCATCATAGCGGCTATCGCCATTGTAGGTTGCGCCCATGGGGTCGAAAGCAGTTTGCTTCTCATAGTAATAATCAGCCAGTTTGAGCAGGCGCTGGCTTTCCAGCTTTGCTGCCGCGATTGTCTTCACCTGGTTAGCCTGGGTGTGCGCCTGCTCTGCTGCCAGGGCGTTGCCAGTGATGATGCTGTAACTAATGATGCCGGCAGAAATGAGTGTGCCGGTAAGTGAGCAGAGCTTGGGCATAAAAATGATCCGCAGAATGGAAATTGAAAAATAATCCGCAAGCATACCATCAGGTACCAAATTATTGTTCGCTTGCAAAGATGCTTTTGCTGGCCAAGTCCCTGCTTGTCGGTTGAATGCAAAAGATGAAAATAAGCGGAGCTTTTTGAATTTATGCTTAAAGCTTTTCCTGCTTTGACCGTTATCTGAGTAGATCGCGCATATTCCAGTTTCTGATGCTTTGCGGCTTGGGATTGAGGGACAGGCGCGTGCCAATGGAACTGATATCAATGGTGCCTGTGTCCTGTCGCGGCTGGCGAAGGATGACTGACGTCTGTATGCCTGTGGTCTGCAACTTCTACCCCGGCAAAAAAACTGATCATGCGGTTCCTTGTTTGATTTCTATTGCCAAGGCTGGGCCGCATCATGAAAATTGCCTCTTCTGACATCACCCTTTCATCGAGCCATGCCGCCAGCAGCACATGGGAAACCCAGGAAAAGCTGCGTGCCTGGGTAGGTGACCAGCGCCCTGACTTTGAAGGTAATAATACCAAGACCAATGGGCCTGCCAACCTCAGGTCAGTTACCGGTACCGTACAAATTTCTGATGCCGCGCGGGCAGCGCAAGCCGCCCCCGTCAATTCTGCTGCAGGAGCTGCCGATGCGGTTGAGCAAGCAGGTGACGCAGACAACGACCCGCGCGTCCGCCTGATCAAATACATCATAGAATTGTTGACAGGTAAAAAGATCAATGTGCTCAACAGCGAAGACTTGAAAGTTGATACGAGCGCCGCACCAGCCCAGCCTACCCAAACGGCTGAGGCTGCAACTGCAGCAAAAAATGCAGCGCCGCAGAAGGCCGGCTGGGGTGTGGAGGTTGATACCCATGAATCTTACACAGAAACCGAGCAGACTTCATTCAAGGCCAGTGGCAAGATCGTGACTGCAGATAATAAGGAAATCAGTTTCGATTTATCATTTGAGCTGAACCGAAGCTACCATGAAGAAAGTGATACCCATATCCGGCTTGGTGATGGCAAAAAGGTCGATCCACTGGTGATCAACTTCTCTGGCAATTCCGCGCAACTGACTTCGCAGAAATTTGCTTTTGATCTCAATGGTGACGGTAAAAAAGAAAATATCTCTTTTGTGCAGGGGGCAGGTTTCCTGGCACTCGATAAGAATAATGATGGCAAGATCAATAACGGCTCAGAGCTGTTTGGTCCTGGTACAGGCAATGGCTTTTCCGAGCTGGCCGCTTACGACAGCGACGGTAATCACTGGATAGATGAAAACGATGCGGTTTACCAGAAACTGAAAGTATGGACCAAAGATAGCGCGGGGCATGACCAGTTGCAGACGCTGAAGCAGGCAAATGTCGGCGCGCTATATCTGGGTAATGCTGGTACGCAGTTTTCCCTCAATAATGCACAGAATCAATCAGACGGGCAAATCCGTTCTTCCGGCGTATGGTTGAGTGAAGATGGCAAGGCGCATAGCTTGCAGCAGGTTGATCTGTCAGTCTGACATGGATGTTGTTCTTTGCGGTAAGCTTTGTTTATCACGAAAAAACGGCCCTTGAAGTTCAATTCAGGGGCCGTTTTTTTCATACTTCTTTCATCACTGATGCTGGGTCAGGCTAGAACTCTTCCCAGTCCGTATTTGCCCCGGTGTCCGGTTTTTCTAGTGAGGAGTTTTTCCTGGCTGGTGTTGCGCTATTTACAGTTTTTGCCGGGGCTCTGCTGATCCTCAGTGTCTTCTCGGCTGCCGATGTTGTCGATTTTGGAGTGGCTTTGCTGACACTGGGCGCAGGCTGACTCTTGATGATATTGTCGAGTTTGAAGATGCTGACCGCCTGGGTCAGCGCTCCCGCCTGTTCCTGCATACTTTCGGCGGCAGCGGCTGCCTGCTCAACCAGTGCCGAATTCTGTTGGGTCATTTCATCCATATTGGAAATGGCCAGATTGACTTGTTCTATGCCGGCGCTTTGTTCCTGGCTGGCGGCGGTAATCTCGCTCATGATGTCAGCCACATGTTTGATGGAGGTGACGATCTCGTCCATCGTCATGCCTGCCTCATCCACGAGCTTGTTGCCGAGGTTGACTTTTTCAACTGAATCATCAATCAGGGATTTGATTTCTTTGGCCGCGCTGGCGCTACGTTGCGCCAGGTTCCTGACCTCGGCAGCAACCACGGCAAAACCGCGTCCCTGTTCACCGGCGCGTGCGGCTTCAACCGCGGCATTCAGTGCCAGGATATTGGTCTGGAAGGCGATGCCGTCAATCACGCCGATGATGTCGACAATCTTGCCCGAGCTATCCTTGATGGAACCCATGGTATTGACTACCTGGCCGACTATATGGCCACCCTTGGTCGCGACTTCAGATGCAGAAATCGCCAGTTGATTGGCCTGGCGGGCATTGTCTGCATTCTGCTTGACGGTAGATGTCAGCTCCTCCATGGACGAGGCTGTTTCTTCCAGTGAGCTGGCTTGTGATTCTGTACGGCCCGACAGGTCGGCATTGCCTGAGGCAATTTCACTTGAGGCAGTCGATATCATGGCTGCGCTGTTATGTACCTGTGAAATAGTCATGACCAGACTGTTGTTCATGTCAGCAAGGGCGCTCATCAACTGACCAGTTTCATCACGCGATTTGACTTCTATGCGGCCGGTCAGGTCGCCATTGGCAACCTTGGTGGCGACATTAACGGCAGCCTCCAGCGGGCTGGTGATGGAACGCGCTATCCAGGTAGCAAATGCGGCACTGATGAGCAGAGCAATAATGCCAAGTACGATCATCAGATTGCGCGAAAACATGATGATATTCTTGATTTCATCACCATTGCCATTCATGTCGGCCTTGAGCACTTCACTGAGTTTTTCTATGTCAGTCAGGGATTGTTTCAGGGCAGGGAAGGTCGATTTGCCCATCATGGCGATGGCTTCATCTTTTTGATCGAGTTCGATCAGGTCGCCGGTCTTGCTGAATGAGGCTACAAAAGCAGCATTTGACGCCACCAGTTTTTCCACTGCTTCTTTTTCTTTGGCTGACTGCGCCAGTTTTTTCAAGGTGTCCAGCAGGGAGGTGATTTTCTTCTTGTTGGCATCTATTGCGCCGTACTGTTTCGTACGGGCATTCTGGTCAGGGGTAATGAACAGTTCCAGGGTGCGGCTGCCATTTTCCTGTATCAGTGCTGAAATTTCCAGGGCGCTGGTGACACCAACGGCATCGTTTTCCAGTATCTGCCTGTTTCTGTCGGCAATTTCATTGAGCCTGATAACGCTGATGACGACCATTAATAACATGGTCAGCAAAGTCAGCCCGAAACCAAAGCTGAGGCGTACCCTGATTTTAAGATTACTGAAGTTCATGGTTGAGATTCCTGTATAAATCAGTTTTTAGGACTTTTTAGGAGCTGCCGTTGTAGTTTTCAGCATACCTAAAAACCAGATACTAAGGTAAGTAAATTGATGTTTAGTCGCAGTTGCTGTCGGTTTCCTGACAAAATTAAGATTTCCTTCATGTAAAATCACAAATCAGTTGATAAAACAGAGGACTTATGAAGCTTGCAACACTGAAGGATGGTTCCCGGGACGGGCAATTGCTGGTCGTTTCACGAGACTTGAAAACTGCCTGTATCGCGGATGGCGTCGCACCTACTTTGCAACATGCCCTCGACGACTGGAATTTCATACAGCCACAGCTTGAAGAGTTATACAACAAGCTAAATGCCGGACGTGCCACTTACAGCTTTGATTTTGAAGCAAAAAACTGCATGGCGCCTTTGCCCAGGGCATTCCAGTGGGCGGATGGTTCTGCCTATGTCAATCATGTGGAACTGGTGCGCAAAGCCAGGAATGCCGAGATGCCGGACAGCTTCTGGCATGATCCCCTGATGTACCAGGGCGGCAGCGATGATTTTATCGGTCCCTGTGATGACATCGTCATGGCATCGGAAGAGTGGGGTATCGACTTTGAAAGCGAAATTGCTGTCGTGACCGGTGACGTGCCCATGGGTGTGAAAGTGCAACATGCGGCCGACCATATCTGCCTGCTGATGCTGGTCAATGACGTATCCCTGCGCAATCTGATCCCGGCTGAACTGGCCAAGGGCTTTGGGTTCTTCCAGTCGAAACCGGCGTCCAGCTTTTCACCGGTGGCTGTTACGCCGGATGAACTTGGTGATGCCTGGAAGGATGGCAAAGTCAACCTGCCGCTGCGTTCCAGCCTTAATGGCATGCTGGTTGGCCAGCCAAATGCCGGCATCGATATGGTGTTTTCTTTCCCTCAACTGATCACACATCTATGTAAGACCAGAAATGCCAGGGCCGGCACCATCATTGGTTCTGGCACAGTGTCAAACAAGGATGCCGGCAAAGGCTATAGCTGCATCGCAGAAAAACGCGCGCTGGAAATGATTGCCGTTGGTGAACCAGTCACACCGTATATGAAATTTGGTGACAGCATCAAGATAGAAATGCTGGATAAAAATGGCAAATCCATCTTCGGTGCGATTGACCAGAGCGTGGTGGACAAGATTTAAGTTGCCTGTTCTGGCTGTTTGCCCAGATGCCCCAATTTGCAGACGATACACATCATTGACTGGAGTCCGGTATGTCCCTGATTTTTACTTTTTCCTTGCGTACGGCAGTTGTGGCAGTGTTGGGGCTGGCGTGTGTCGCTGCCAGCGCGCAGATCAGGGTGGGGATCAATCTTTCAACGACGGGGCCGGCAGCTGCCATAGGCAGCTCTTCAAAAAATACTGTTTTACTGTGGCCCAAGGAGTTGGCCGGGAAGAGGATAGAGTACATCATCCTTGATGATGGAACAGATCCAGGTAATGCTGTCAAAAATGTACGCAAGCTGATTGCCGAAGAAAAGGTCGATATCATCATCGGCCCCAACACCACACCGAATGCGCTGGCGCTGCTCGACATTGTGGCAGAAAGCGAAACACCGATGATCGCCCTGGCGGCTTCAGCAGGCATCGTCGAACCCATGGATGCCAAACGTGCCTGGGCATTCAAGATGCCGCAGAACGATACGCATATGACGACCATACTGACACAGCACATGGCAGACCATGGTGTGAAAACGGTCGCCTTCATCGGTTTTGCTGACGCTTATGGTGAGGGCTGGTGGCGTGAATTTTCGAAACTGGCTGAGCTGCGCCATATCAAGATCGTCGCCAATGAAAGGTTCGCCCGTACAGACACCAGCGTGACCGGACAGGTCTTGAAGATGATGGCTGCGAAGCCGGACGCCGTCCTGATTGCAGGTTCAGGTACGCCGGCAGTATTGCCGCAAAAAACACTGATAGAGCGTGGTTACAAGTCACAGATTTACCAGACCCATGGCATCGCCAGCCTGGAATTTTTGAAGCTGGGAGGCAAGGACATAGAAGGTACCTTGTTCCCTACTGGTCCCGCAGTCGTGGCACGCCAACTGCCTGACAAACATGCAGTCAAAAAAGTCAGCGTGGAATTTGTCTCTAAATATGAAAAAGCTTATGGCCCCGACACGGTAACCCAGTTCGCGGCTGATGCCTGGGGCGCATGGCTATTGATCGCCAATGCCGTACCGGTGGCGATCAATACGGCACAACCAGGCACCAAAGCCTTCCGGCAGGCTTTGCGCAGTGCACTGGAAAATACACATGGCCTGGTGGTGCCGCAAGGTGTCATCAATATGAGTGCAACAGATCATGTGGGTCTGGACCAGCGCTCGCGCGTTATGGGCAAGATACAGGGCGGCAAATTCACTTATGCTTATGGTGGCTGAATAGTCTGCATTAAATCCATGGTAGATGATGCCAGCCCGAGAGGCTTGACTCTCAGGCTGGTTTTTTATTGCCTGCCCATCTGGAAGAATACATTTTTCGCCCCGCCCTGACCAAGGGCAACGCCAAGATAAATTGGTCCAATGAAGCTATTGAAACCGGCAAACAGGCTGGCGCTCTTGCGCAGTGACTGCATCGAAATATCGCCGCCTTTGTTCCAGACATTGCCCGCTTCAAGGGACGTACCCAGGAACAGGCTTTGTCCCGCCAGGTCAAACTTTACTGCGCGCAGCAGATAAGTCAGACTGCCATATAGCATGAAATTGCCGGAAAACTGATCTGGCTGGTAGGCAGACAATTGCTGGAAACCGCCAAGGGTATAACCGATGCCACGTATGTCTGTGTCGCTCTGGAACAAACCGGCGGCGCTGAGTTTAAGGTTGATGCTGTGATTGTCTATGCTGCTGGCCCAGGTCGTATTGACTGCCAGCTCCTGGAAACGCTTGCTGGCGCCACTGGTACCGGCAAAGGCCGTGGCGTCGAATTTGTAACCATTGCGCGGAAAGCTGGCATCACTGAGCTGGTCGACGACGATTGCTGCCTTCAGGCCAAGCTGTTCCAGGTCGGCGCTGGGTAAGGACTCGGATACGATATTGCCATTTTCGTCCCGGTACAAGATACTGCCCAGCTTGGGACGTACCCGGTAATGATTGAAGTTCAGACCCAGCTTGGCTTCGCCGAGTATGCTTTGTTCGCCAAGACGAAAACCAAGATCGAGTCCAAGTTTGTCGCCACGAAAATTGTATTCGGCGATCCGGGTGTTGCCGCTGTACAGGTTCCTGGTGTTTTGCCCTATCTCGGCAAATGGCGCCAGATACATGCCTTCGCGCTCAAACAGGGGTTGGCGCAGTTCTGTATGTAATTTCAGGCTGTTGCCAAATTCCAGGTCATTGCGCCATTCCAGACCTCCATCGGTCAACCAGGGGCGTCTGTGGCCAACCTGCAGTTTAAAACCACCGGTGCCTTCAAAGCCGCTTGACAGCGCCAGGCCAAAACGCAGGAAATGTGGCCCCCAGTTGCGGCCATAGGCATTGACCCGTATACCATATTCGCCGTCACGTTCCACCAGTTCATGGCTGATGCTGTCAAAGTCCCGGGCATTATTGAGTATGGCCAGCTTGCTGTTGATGTCTTCGGCCTTATATCTGCTGCCGGTCTTGATGTTGAGCTGGCGGCGTATATCGCTTTCCGGCACGGCGCCATTGGTGACGATGTCAACGAAGGCGATGTTGATATCCGGCAGTTGCGGGTTCAGGCGTAACTGGTGCCTGACTGCGTAGACATCCGGCGGCAGGCTGAATTCTTTCAACCTCTGCAGCATGAAATGGGTTTCTTTTTCACCGATGACAACGGCTTCCCGTGAGCGGGCGAAATCCATGAAACTGATATTGCCCAGTTGCGGCTCTATCAAGATATCCCTGGGGCCGAGCAAGGCTTTTTGCGCCTCCACATTTTGTTCAGTCAGGATATTCACCATTTGCTGACTGACATTGAACAGGGTCTGTAATTGGTCACGGGGCATCAGCGGAGTGCCAATATTGACGGCAATTACGATATCTGCCCCCATCTGATGGGCAATGTCGACGGGCAAATTCCGGACCAGACCTCCGTCGGACAGCAGGCGGCCATCGACTTCTATCGGTGCAAACACCCCTGGTGCGGCCATGCTTGCACGTATGGCTTTATGCAGAGGGCCCTTGGTGAAAATCACCATCTTGCCGGTTTCAAGGTCCGTGGCAACTGTACGAAATGGGATGGGCAGGCGATCAAAGTCTATGTCCGGTTGTAAATGTGCAGTCCAGTTTTGCAGCAGCTCAAGGAACTGGGTTGCCTGTACCACGCCAGCCGGCAGGCGCACACCGTTGGCACTCAGGCCCAGCGTGGCGCCGAGCGGGTATTGCTCATCTTCTTCCCGCACGCTCTGTGGCTGGTAACGCCTTTCCACCCTGTCCAGCGCGATGTCATTCAATTTGAGGGCATCGAGCCTGGTTTCTATCTCACTAGCAGAAAATCCGGCTGCATACAAGCCACCGACGACGGCACCCATGCTGGTGCCGGCGATGCAATCAATGGGGATATGCATTTCTTCCAAGACCTTCAATACCCCGACATGGGCAAAGCCACGGGCGCCACCACCAGACAGCGCCAGGCAGATTTTTGGGGTTTTTACTTGTGGAGGTGGTGTGACAAGACTTTCTGCACGGATGCTTGCAGATTGAAGCAAGAAGCTGATGAGAGTAGAAAAAAACAATAGTTTTGATTTGTGCATGTTGAAAGTGGCGGAAACATGGAATTCTTTGCTCAGGGTCTATATACTAGCGCATGTATATGAAATGATGCTAACCAGTACTTATTCGCATAAGGCATTGTATAAGCCTTGTTTGTAAAATGCTTAACATTGTAAGAGTAATCCTGGTCTGTGATAACGGTGAGGACGCCGGTGGGGTTTGAATGGACATCCTCAATCAGTCACCAGTCCCAGATAGAAACATTCCGGTTTTGCAGCAGACCAGAGCAACAGTGACCTTCTTTCTCACACAAGAATACCCATGAACCTACATCAATTGCGTTTTGTTCGCGAAGCGGTAAGACAGAATTTTAATTTGACTGAGGCCGCCAAGGCCCTGTTTACATCGCAACCTGGTGTTTCCAAGGCAATTATTGAACTGGAAGAGGAATTGGGTGTGGATATTTTCACTCGTCACGGCAAGCGCATACGCGGCCTGACCGAGCCGGGCAGGGCAGTGCTGAAGTCGGTTGAACTGATCATGCAGGAAATTGACGGGCTCAAACGCATAGGCAAGGAGTTTGCAGCGCAGGACAGTGGCAGCTTCACCATCGCCACCACCCATACCCAGGCGCGCTATGCTCTGCCCAAGGTAGTGCAGGCCTTCATGCAAAAATACCCCAAGGTGAGATTGTCGCTGTTACAGGGCAATCCCAAGCAGATTGCCGAAATGGTCATGCGTGACCAGGCAGATATCGCCATTGCGACAGAAGCCATCGCCGGATTTGACGGCTTGATTTCCCTGCCTTGCTATCAGTGGGAACATGTCGTGGTAGTGCCGGTTGAGCACCCCTTGCTGAAGCTGAAGAATGTCTCTCTCGAAGAGATTGCCAATTACTCTCTCATTACTTATGATGCCGCCTTTGCCGGGCGCAGCAAGATAGACCACGCTTTCCAGATACGCAACCTCAAGCCGGACATCCTCCTTGAAGCCATTGATGCTGACGTCATCAAGACCTATGTGGAACTGGGCATGGGTATAGGTATTATCGCGGGCATGGCTTTTGATGCCGAGCGCGACAGGAATTTGCGGGCCATACCCGTCGGTCATCTGTTCGGCATGAATATTTCCCGTGTCGCCATCAAGCAGGGCGCGTATTTGCGCAGTTACATCTATACCTTCATAGAATTGCTTAATCCCACCCTGAACCGCAAGATGATCGATAACGTCATGCAGGGTAACAAGGACACTTACGATTTATGAGCATGCAGCCATTGGGCAACTGGCCGGCAGCACAGCGCCGGCAGGTGCGTGGCATACTGACGGATATCGATGATACCTTCAGTAGCCACGGCAAGTTGACAGTGGCCAGCCTGGCGGCGCTGGACAGGGCAAAAGCAGCGGGCCTGCGGCGCATTGCCGTTACAGGGAGGCCGACTTACTGGACCTTGCCTTTGTTAAGGCTATGTGATTTTGATGCCGTCATTGCTGAAAATGGCGCCAGTGCTTTCTGGATAGATGGCAAGGGGGCTCAGCAGGCACTGTATTATGCTGACGCCGAGGTACGCAAGCAGCATAGGCAGCAATTGCTGGACTTTGCCGATATCATGCGCCGACATTTTCCGGACATCCTGCCTGCTGCTGATGCAGCACAGCGTATAGGTGACCTGGCCTTTGATATTGCGGAAAATATTCCAGCCCTGCCCATGTCGCAAGTGAATGAGGCAGTTGTACTGATCCGGGAACATGGCTTGCATGCGACGACGAGCAGCATTCATGCCCATGCTTCTGTCCTGCCGTTCAGTAAACAGAGTATGAGTGAGCGTGTCTTACACGAAGTATTTGGTATCAGTGATGAAGAAGCGTGTAGTACCTATGTATTTATTGGTGATTCTGCCAATGATGCCAGCATGTTTGCGCACTATCCTTTATCGGTGGGTGTGGCGAATGTCCGCAAATTTCTCGACAGGTTCGATGCCCATCCGGTGTATGTCTGCGAGGCTGAATATGGAGCGGGATTTGTGGAACTGGTGGATTTTCTGTTGAAAGCAAAAGATGAATGAAAACAAAATGCACGACCCCATGCGCAATTATTATGCGCAACGCGCCGGCAAGCTGGAGCAGGTCTATCAAAAACCGGAACGCCAACAGGACCTGCGTGAAATCCAGGGTAAAGTGATTGAGGTCCTGAAAGATCAGCGCGTGCTTGAAGTGGCCTGCGGTACCGCATACTGGACTGAGCGTTTTGCGCCGGTGGCAAGTTCTGTCATGGCGACTGACTACAACCAGTCCATGATAGACCTGGCCCAGGCCAAATCTTATCCTGACGGCAAAGTGAAATTTTCGGTGACGGATCTGTATGATTTGCCGCCAGCCGATGCAGACCAGTATTCAGCCTGTTTTGCCGGTTTTTTCTGGTCGCATGTCCTGCGTGATGAACAACCGGCTTTGCTGGCGCATCTGAGCAAGGTCGCAGGCAAGGGGGGTACGCTGGTCTTGATAGACAATAACTATGTAGAAGGCAGCAGTACAGTGATTGCCCGTACTGACCTCGAAGGCAATACCTATCAATTGCGCAAGCAGGAAGATGGTAGCAGGGTGGAAATCCTGAAGAATTTCCCTACAGATAGTGCATTGCGCAAAAAATTTGGTCCTTCTGTCCGTGATATCCGTATTTTCAGGAATACTTACTACTGGATGCTGACCTGCGTATTGAAGTGAAATAGCGAAATGAAAATCTGTCACGGAGTCTGTTCTAGTATTGTTCCTCGAAAGACTGCCGTGATACATTGCAAGTCGTTTATTTTTTTTCTGGAGTAATACATGGACTTGCAAGCTTGCACAGAAGCGATACGCGCTAAAGTTGGTGACGATAGCGGTTTGAACGCCACCCTGAAATTTGACTGCGGCGATGAAGGTGTCGTATTTGTTGACGCCCTGGCGGCACCAAACAGCGTCAGCAATGACAATAAAGAAGCAGTTTGCACCATCACGATTTCTCTTGAAAACCTGGCGGACTTGCTGACTGGCAAATTGAATCCCATGAACGGCTTCATGATGGGTAAGTTGAAAGTATCTGGCGACATGGGCGTTGCCATGCGCTTGCAAACAGTCGTGTAAGCAAGGCAATACAGCTTGTGACATGACGGCATTTCTGTTCGCTTTGGCGAATTGAAATGCCGTTTTCTATTGTTGTTTTATATTTTTATACCAGAGACATGGCGCTTAAGGCCAATGCTGAACTACCATCAGGGTAGAGCGCGTCATAACAACGTGTACAATTGCTGCAAAATAGGTGGGAGCGCCTGACGAACTTGTAGCGCAATATCAATTGCAGTTGTACGCCACTGCAATAAGGGCAATGCTCGCGCATGCTACCGGCCGAGGGGGCATCCTCTGATTGAAATCCTTCTTCTAACATGACTCCTTCTATCACTTCACGTGGATCAAGTTGCACCAGGATAAAATCGGGTGCACGAACATTACGCCTTTCCGAATAATCGTCTTGCTGCTGGGAAATAAGATGGGCACTGGCTGTCATCATAACGGGCTCCTGATATGACATTTGCTCCGGCATAGTACGCAATTCAAGCAATTGGTGTGACTATGCAGGGCAGACTTTCAATCTAGTAAAATTCAGGCATGAAGACAAGGATGACGGGAAGAAAAAATGAGCTCGCAGAATGAATCCTGGACTTTAACAGTGCAGCCGCAGAACTGGCTTTGCGAAGCCAGTGAGGAGTTCAGCCTGCTGGAGGCTGCCCTGTTCGATGGGGTGCGCATCCCCAATTCCTGCCGCAATGGAACCTGTCGCACCTGTATGTGCAAGCTGCTGTCCGGCAAGATCACCTACCAGATAGACTGGCCGGGCCTGAGCCTGGAAGAAAAGCAGGATGGCTGGATATTGCCCTGTGTTGCGCGAGCCGGCTCGGACGTGGTACTGCATGTGCCTGCGGCGGTCAAGGTTTAGTCATCCGGTTTTAATTACTCACTGTTACGGCATTGACCGAGCTTGCCATCAGAACGGTTCCAGCACGGCGTGCTGGCATCGGGTACTGGATGTGGCACGCCTTCATCATCAATTTTTGCCAGTCTGGTCGTCCATGCCATGACGCCTTTTCTGTCCAGTTGCAGACGTATCACCCAGCCACGTGTCTGCGGTTCATTGTCCAGTTCATCCATGACAAAATTGCCTATGCTATAGATAATGGGCTTGCCTTTGTAATTGTCTACGTCCTGTATCACATGGGGGTGTCCACCGATGACAGCATCAGCACCGGCATCGATCATGACCCGCGCCAGTTGACGTTGCCTGTCGACGGCGACTTTGTCATTTTCCCAGCCCCAGTGCATGAAGGGGATAACCAGGTCTGCCTTGTGTTGTTGACGTGCCTGGCGGATGTCGAGAGCAACCTGTTCATCCTCACTCCAGGCGACACCTGCGGCCTGTGCTTGCGCTTCAAAGCTGCGCGGCATATATTCGTTGTAACCGAGCAGGGCGATGCGCAAACCTTTCTTTTCGATGATCAACGGTGTATGAGCTTCGCGCAGATTATTACCACCCCCGAAGTGCAGTATTTTCTGCTGGTCAAGCAGGCCCAGCATTTCCTGGAAAGCGGCACGGCCAAAATCACCTGAATGGTTGTTGGCAATCGACACCGCGTCTACGTGCTGCTTTAATGTATCGAGGGTGCGGGGATGGGCGCGGAAGGTAAAGTTCTTGTCAGCTGCTTCGCCGGTGGTTGCTACCACGCATTCAAGGTTGACAACACGGATATCGGCATTTTTGAATAAAGGTGCAAACGGTGCGAACGGGTCTTTGCCATTGGCAATCATTTTGCCAGGTTTACCGTCAAGTACCACATCACCGGCAAACAGGATACTGACACTGCCATCCTGTGCCAGGGCCGCACTTGCAGCTATCGCAGACAAGGTGAAAGTTGACAATAAGTGATACAGAGTCTGTTTGATGAATTTCATTGTTGCACCTCTTGTAGGGTGCAACGGTATTGCAGTTCTCGTTCGACCGCACCGGCGTAGACAGAATTTTGCGGCGTCAGCGGGCTTTCCTGGGGGGATACTTTGAACGGGGGAAGGTAAGTTGCCTGATGTATGGGGATATCACCATGACGTGTCTGGAAATAGGCATACAGCTTGACATAGTCTATGCTTTGCTCCTTGCCAACCATCACTGCCTTGAACGTAAAACGTTCACCGATGTCGTTTGTTTTCACATCGTACGGGTCTTGTACTATCAGGCTCTGGATGGTCTGCACGCTACCCGCATAGCTGACATAGCAACGCAATAGGGGTTTTGCATGACTGGTCGCACTCAGGCAACTGACCATCAAAAAAACACTACTGATCAATGAAGATACTCGATACGTCTTCCTCGTTCCTGCAAGTGTTTGCATAGATTTACCGATGTCCGTTTATACGAACAGCGATTATCACAGTATTTGCGCACGTAGGGAAGTCAGAGTTTTACCGTCTATTTTATAGCAGGATAAATGCTCAGGTACTTCACAGCGCCAATCCAGTTCGCGTTCTATTTGCTGACGCAAGTGGTCAGACGCCGCTGGCTCACCATGTGTGATGAAACTACGTAATGGAGTTTGTTTCAGGTGTTTGAGCCATCCTAACAACTCCTGGTAGTCCGCATGCGCTGATAAGCCATCTATTTGTACAACTTTGGCACGTACCCTCACATCCTGGCCGTGAATGCGGACTGTGCTGGCACCATTGAGCAGAGATTCACCTCTTGTACCGCCAGCCTGGTGGCCGCAAAAAACAATGGAATTCCTGTCGTCGGGGGCCATATACTTCATGTGATGCAGCACTCGTCCGCCGGTCGCCATGCCACTGGCAGAGATGATCACTTTTGGCCAGCGTTC
This sequence comes from Undibacterium paludis, assembly GCF_022568815.1. GTDB lineage: Bacteria > Pseudomonadota > Gammaproteobacteria > Burkholderiales > Burkholderiaceae_D > Undibacterium. The sequence goes on from NZ_JAKZHX010000006.1 coordinate 306,162, forward strand.
ACCGTTGAGACGCTGCGATTCTTCCGGCGTTTTCACGTAGGTAGTCATAGCCAACATCCCGGCAATATCTTCAGCTGAAAGTTTTAGTGAATCTGCATAGAGGCTGTAGATGCCTGTAGCACTTTCTGACATGGGGCTGTCCAGATAAATGGGGCAGTTAGGTATTTGCTTGTTTGTGCGCAATTTATACAGTAAGTACAGCAGGGTTTGCGCGCGCCCGACGGCAAATGACGGTATCAGGACCGAACCACCGTGTTGTACGGTATTGTTGATGACGTCACGTAATTCGTTTTCGGGAATGTTATTGCTGTGCAGGCGATCCCCGTAAGTTGACTCAACAATGAGGTAATCAGTTTCTTCTGCAAATTCTGGCGCCTTCATGATGTAGTCGCGTGGCCGACCTACATCGCCGGAAAACAGCAACCTGGTCTGTTCCATCTTCAGGGAGATGCTGCAGGAGCCAAGAATATGTCCGTTAGGCACCCATTTTGCATGCACGTCATCAGCTATTGCAATGTTGGTGTGTTCATCTATGTAATGAAAATGCTTGAGCGCCTTGTCTACATCTTTGCTGTCATACAAAGGCAGTGCTTGCTCATGTTTGGACAGATGGTGTCGATTCAGGTAGGCTGCCTCTTCTTCAAACAGATGAGCAGAATCACGCAGCAATAATCTGCATAACGCAAAAGTGGCTTTGCTGCAGTAGATTTTCCCCTTGAATCCCAGTTTGACCAGTAAGGGTAGGTAACCAGAGTGATCGAGATGGGCGTGGGTTAATAAGACTGCATCAATTTTTGAAGGATCAAAAGGTGGTTCCTCCCAGTTGCGCAAGCGCAATTGCTTATAGCCCTGAAACAGACCGCAATCCACCAAAATGCTGGTTTGATCAGAAACCAGCAGATAACGTGAACCTGTTACTGTACCGGCAGCTCCCAAGAAATGCAGTTTGATCAAGTTACACCTCCAGTCAAAGAGTTGTTTTCATCGGTCAGTCTGTCATCGAACTAGCTCCAGAAAACATATATTCAATTGAATACTGCGGAGATAACTTGGTCAATAACAAATCGACGACTGTTGCCAATTCATTGCAATTTCTTTGTGTTAACTCAATATTGACGGCTGTCTTTTGCAAATTCCAAGTATCTGTCCGGTAAGGCAAAGCGTTCGCCATAATTGGCTTGCAATTCTGCTGCACGTCTTGCAAATTGCTCTACTCCAACATGATTGACGAATTGCACCGCACCACCAGTCCAGGCAGGGAAACCAATGCCAAAAATTGATCCAATATTGGCGTCACGACTGGATTCCAATGTACCTTCCTGCATGCAGCGCATGGTTTCTATGGACTGTATGTAGAGGAACCTGTCCCGCAAGTCGGCGTAGGGCAAGGTAAATCCGGCTTTGCCAAATAATTTCCCCAATTCTGGCCACAGGTATTTTTTACTTCCATGGATGCCTGCTTCTGCAGGATATTCATAAAATCCTGCACCAGCTGCCTTGCCAGCCCGCTGATGTTGATCAAGCATGACATTGATGACGGCGGTAGAAGCTGGTTCTTTCCAGCTCAGTCCTTCAGCCTGCATATCAGCCCTGGTCTGCTCTGTCACATGACGTGACAGGCTCAGTGACACCTCATCCTGCACGGCCAGCGGTCCGACCGGCATACCTACGGACAGCGCTGCATTTTCTATCAGGGCGGCGGGCAGGCCTTCTGCCAGCATGCTCAGGCCTTCATTGACAAAGCTGGCGAATACCCGGCTGGTGAAAAATCCGCGTGCATCATTGACGACAATAGGTGTTTTGCCGATTTGCAGTACATAGTCATAGGCGCGGGCCAGCGTTGCCGCATCAGTTTGCCTGCCCTTGATGATTTCAACCAGTTGCATCTTGTCTACCGGCGAGAAGAAATGCAGGCCGATAAAACGTTCAGGATGGTTGACTGCCTTTGCCAGGCCGCTGATGGGCAGGGTGGAGGTATTGCTGGCCATGACGCCGTTGTCTGGCAAATAGCTTTCTGCTTCCTGGTTGACGCTGGCTTTCAATTCACGGTTCTCAAAGACGGCTTCTATGATCAGGTCGCAACCGGCGAAATCACTGGCTTGCCCGCTGGCCTGTATCAGTGCCAGTTGCGCTTCTGCTTTTTCGGTAGACAGACGACCTTGTGTAACTTTCTTGTTCAGGATTTGCGCGACACTGGCCTTACCCTGTTCAGCCTTTTCCAGCGTCTGGTCTTTCAAGACGGTAGCGATGCCGCGTGCTGCACTGACGTTGGCAATACCGGCTCCCATCATGCCGGCACCTATCACCCCCAGTTTTTTGACGCTTGACTTGGGAATGTCCTGGGGACGGCTTTTACCGCTACTGATTTCCTGCATCTGGAAGAACAGGGTGCCAGTCATATTCTTGGCAATCTGCCCCGTTGCCAGTTGCGTGAAGTAACGACCTTCGATTTTCAAGGCATTGTCGATGTTGACTTGTGCGCCTTCCACCATGGCGGCCAGTATGGCTTCTGGCGCTGGGTAATTGCCGCGGGTCTTTTCGCGCAGTATGGCAGGCGCCACCATGATCATGGGTAGCAGCTTGGGTGAATTTGTTGCACCGCCAGGCAATTTATAGTCATCCTTGTCCCAGACCTGTTTTGCTTGCGGGTTGGCTAGTATCCAGATGGCAGCCTGTTGCAGCATGTCTGCCTGATTGTTTGCCAGGGCATGTATCAGACCGGCTTCCAGGGCGGCAGCGGGGGATACCTGCTTGCCTTCCAATAAGTAAGGCATGGCCTCCTGCAAGCCCAGCAGGCGTACCGTGCGCACCACGCCCCCTGCGCCAGGCAGCAAGCCCAGCGTCACTTCGGGGAAGCCGATTTTCGACCTGGCTTGATTCAGCGCGATGCGGTAATGACAGGCCAGTGCGAGTTCCAGTCCACCGCCAAGAGCACTGCCATTGATGGCGGCAACCACGGGTTTACCCAGTTTTTCCAGCCTGCGCAATATGGCCTTGCTGCGTTCTACCATGTCCAGGCAGGACTGCGCATCTTCGGGACGTATCCGTATCAGTTCGCGCAAGTCTCCACCGGCAAAAAAACTGTCTTTGCCCGATGTCAGGATGACGCCGCTGATCTGGTCCTTATCTCTTTCCAGTTGTGCGACCGCAGCAGCCAGGGCCGAGCGGAATGAGGCATTCATTGTATTGACCGACAGCCCTGGCATGTCTATGGTCAGTGTGACGATGTGTTGTGCATCTTTGCTGTAGTTGATCATGGCGTCTGCTTTCGGTGACTGGTTTTACACACGTTCTATGATGGTGGCGATACCCATGCCACCACCGACACATAAAGTAATCAGTCCGCGCTTCAGCTTGCGCGCTTCCAGTTCATCAATCAGATTACCGAGTAACATGCAACCGGTCGCTCCGAGGGGATGGCCAAGCGCGATGGAGCCACCGTTGACGTTGACCTTTTCTTCCGGCACCTGCAAGTCCTTCATGAATTTCATGACGACAGCAGCAAAGGCTTCATTGACTTCGAACAGATCAATGTCCCTGATGGTCAAGCCTGCTTTGCCCAGCGCCTTGATGGTGGCGGGGCCAGGGCCGGTCAGCATGATGGTCGGGTCGGTGCCGGTAACGGCAGAGGCGACTATCCGTGCACGCGGGTTCAGGCCCAGACGTTTACCCATGGCTTCTGAACCTATCAGGGCCAGGGCGGCGCCATCGACAATGCCGGAAGAGTTACCGGCAGTATGCACATGATTGATACGTTCTATCTCTGGGTATTTGCGGAGGGCTACACTGTCAAAACCCATTTTCCCCGGCATTTCAAACGAAGCCTTGAGTGCGGCAAGTGTTTCCATGCTTGATTGCGGTTTGATGAATTCGTCCTCAGCCAGTATCACCAGGCCATTGATGTCGCGTACCGGGCGCAGCGATGTGAAGCGGCCGCCGGCACGGGCGGCGGTGGCTTTCTGTTGTGAGCGCAGGGCAAAAGCGTCGACGTCTTCGCGGCTGAAACCTTCCAGTGTGGCAATCAGGTCTGCGCCTATGCCCTGTGGCAAAAAATCAGTCTGCATGCTGGTTTGCGGGTCTGCTGCCCAGGCGCCGCCATCCGACCCCATGGGCACGCGCGACATCGATTCAACGCCACCGGCCACGACCAGGTCTTCCCAGCCTGAGCGTACTTTTTGTGCTGCCAGATTGACTGCTTCCAGGCCCGATGCGCAAAAACGGTTAAGCGTGACACCTGCCACTTGCCAATCCCATCCGGCGACCAGGGCCGCTGTCTTGGCGATATCTGCCCCCTGATCAGCGATGGGGGTGACACAACCCAGCACTACGTCGTCGACCAACGCTGTATCCAGGGACAGGCGTTGTTGCATGTCCTGCATCAGGTCGGACAGCAGGGAAACCGGCTTGACGCTGTGTAGCGATCCATCCTTTTTCCCTTTACCGCGCGGTGTGCGCGGGGCATCAAAAAGATAAGCTTCTGTCATTTGATTCTCCTGTGATGCGAGGTGAGTTATCGATGGAAGTTGCGGCAGCCAACATGACCAAAATCAGGCATTGCTGAGCCGGGAGTGTATGATGATACAATTAATAAAGCAATTGCTTGATTAAATTAATGTAGCTTTGAAAATAATAGTGAAGCAGCCTGACGGCTGCAATTTATGTGAATAAAAACCATGACACAAACCATTATCGACAACCCGGAATTTCGGGGTATGCTCAAAATCGTCATTGAAGAAAAGATTCCTTTTTGCAACTTGCTGGGCGTCAAGCTGGACAGTTTTGACCCTGATTCGCCCAGCCTTGGTATAGAGATGCGCGAGCAGCTGCTGGGCAATTTCGCCCAGGGCATGTTGCATGGCGGTGTCATTGCTTCTGTCCTGGATAGCGTGGCTGGGTTTGCCATCCTGCTCAAGATGGCGCAGCAGAGCCCGCAAGACGATGTACTCTCGCAGATCAGGGAATTCGGCAAGATGAGTACGATAGATTTACGCATAGACTACCTGCAGCCGGGGCGTGGCAAGTACTTCATTGCCGGTGCTGAAGTCACCAGGCTGGGCAAGCGCGTGGCCAATGTTCTGATGGATTTGCGCAATGAAAAAGGTGACAGAATTGCGACAGGTGCCGCTGCTTTCATGTTGCATGGACGAGCCTGATTGCCTTTCTCATTTCTACTGACTAGGATGGTAAGTGTACTGAGCGCCTAAAACCAACAGGAGGATGACATGAGCATACGTCTGGAAAAAGCGAATGGCCTGGCAACCATTGTCTTCAATAATCCGAATTGTATGAATGTGATGGGGGCGGCAGAAATACGCCTGCTAAACCGGCTGACTGAGGAGTTGGCTGAGGATCACTCCGTCCGCGTTGTCATCATCCGTGCTGAAGGCAAGGTGTTTGGCGCCGGAGGTGATATCAGCAGTTTCAGACCTGGCGATCCTGCTTCCCCAGAGGCAATACGCGAAATCGGGGCCGAATTGAATCAGGCAATCTTGCGCCTGCATAAACTGCCGGCCATCGTCATTGCCTCGGTGCACGGTGCTGTTGCCGGTGGCAGCATGGGCACCATGAATGCGGCTGACCTGGTCGTGGCCGCCAAAGGAACGCGATTCAACATGGCCTATGCCAAGATAGGCGCCAGTCCCGACGTCGGTAATACCTGGTTTTTGCCACGACTGGTCGGTAATCGCAAGGCGCTGGAATGGCTGCTGTTTTCAGAAAACTTTGATGCCGATGAAGCACTGGCCTTTGGTCTGATCAACCTGGTTGTACCACCAGAGCAGTTGAAAGATGTGACTGAAAAGCTGGCTTTAAGACTGCTACGCGGCCCGCAAGAGACCTATGCCAGGATGAAGCGCCTGATTTACCAGTCTGACGCCACCCCGCTGGAGCAGCAGGTCAACGATGAAATTGAAGCATTTGCTTCTGTCACCATGACCCCCGACTTTGCCGAAGGTGTCTCTGCTTTTCTGGATAAGCGTACAGCCCACTTCGGTTGCAAGCTTAATTAGGACCAGGACCGGCTGCTAGAACCGTCAATTTGGCTGACTCAAGTAGAGAATATGACAGTTTAATGACGTTTTTAAGGGAAAAAAAAGAATTTCCCCCAGTAAATCCAAGATAATTTCTGGACTAGATGTTTTATTTTACTTTTCCGCGAAATTCTGCGTATAATCATCTAGTCGTTGAGATTCAAAGTGGTAGTGCAGTATCAGTCTGTCATTTCTTACTTGGTTGAAACGATCTATCGGGCATATGCCCACATTAACTGAAATAGGAAATTGTAATGGCAACAGGTATTGTTAAATGGTTCAATGATTCAAAAGGTTTCGGCTTCATCACTCCAGATGAAGGCGGTGAAGATCTGTTTGCTCATTTCTCCGCTATCCAATCTAACGGCTTCAAATCTTTGAAAGAAAACCAACGCGTTTCTTTCGAAGTAACGACAGGCCCTAAAGGCAAGCAAGCTTCTAACATCCAGGCAATCTAATTGCTGAATCGTTAGTTTAGTTCTGCACTGAAAAATCCCCGATTTATCGGGGATTTTTTTTGCAAAAATTAAAATATCTTGTGCATTATTCACCATTTTCTTTATACTCAAACAGCTGCAGATGCATTAAAGTTGTCCCTGATCAAGACTCTTCATGAGAATTTTTTTTATTCTTGTTTCCCAAATTACGGGGAACGTTCAAAGGGAGAAGCAACAATGTTCAATCTGACAATCAGGTTAAGACTGATAGGTACCATGGCATTCATGGCAGTCATGCTACTCATAGGTGGGTTGATGGGTATTTATGGCGTCAGAAATAGTAATGCCGTCATCAAGGACATATTTTCCAATCAGCTCCCTTCCGTTGAGGCATTGGGACAATCCCGGGAATTAATCCTGCGGTCCCGTACAGCACTTGACCGTGCCATCTCTCATCCTGAATTTCCTGACACTGCAGAAACGATCAAACGTGCAGAAGGTTTTCTGGAAAAATCGGACGAAAACTGGAAAAAATACCTGTCTCTTCCCCAGGATGTTGAAGAAAAGAAGATTTCTGACGAAGTTGCTTCTTTAAGGGACAAGTACATCAAAGATGCCTATGTTCCCATGTTGAATGCCATCAAAGCGGGCAATAAGGAAGAGGCTGACAATATCAACATGAAAATTGTGCCGTCTGCTTACAGTGCTTATTCCGACAAAATTGCAAAATTAAACGAGTATCAATTCACCAGCGCAGCAGTTTCACTCAAAGATAGCGAAGACGCCTTCGTCACTTTTGTCTGGGTTGATGTATTGGGTGTGCTGGGTGGCCTGGTTGCTGTTTTTGTTTCTGCCTATTTCTTGCTGGTCGCCATTTCCCACCCTTTGCGATTGGCCATCACTCAGTTTGAGGCGATAGGTAATGGTGACCTGACGCAGCAACTGAAGCCTGCATCCCAGGACGAAATGGGCCAACTGGTGTCTGCTCTGGAAAACATGCGCCAGAGCCTGATGCAAACCGTGACCATGGTGCGTCAATCGAGTTCTTCCATCGCGCTCTCATCTGAAGAAATCGCGACTGGTAATATGGATTTGTCGGCAAGGACCGAGCAACAGGCGGCCAGCCTCGAAGAAACTGCTTCTTCCATGGAAGAGCTGACTTCGACCGTTCAGCAAAATGCCGATAATGCGCGCCAGGCCAATACCCTCGCATCGAATGCATCAGAAGTGGCCAGTAAGGGGGGGCAGGTGGTAGGTGATGTGGTCCACACCATGTCATCCATCAAGGAAAGTTCCAAGAAGATAGTCGACATCATCGGTGTGATTGATGGCATCGCTTTCCAGACCAATATCCTTGCCTTGAATGCTGCAGTGGAAGCAGCACGTGCCGGTGAGCAGGGACGTGGTTTTGCCGTGGTGGCGACCGAAGTGCGTAATCTGGCACAGCGTTCTGCCAATGCAGCAAAAGAAATCAAGGAATTGATCAGCAATTCTGTCGATAAGGTAGAGGTAGGTTCGCGCCTGGTTGATGATGCCGGTAAAACCATGGGTGAGATCGTGGTGTCCATCAAAAACGTGGCAGACATCATGGCTGAAATTACGGCAGCCAGCTCAGAACAGCGGGACGGTATCAACCAGGTCAGCACGGCCATAGGCAAGATGGACGAAGCAACACAGCAAAATGCCGCACTGGTTGAGCAGGCTGCAGCGGCAGCCAGCAGTATGCGCGACCAGGCCAACAACCTGAACCATGCAGTGAGCATCTTCAAGATTGATGCCAATGACACCGGTGTCAGGGGGCCGGCGGTTGCACCGGCCAGCAGCATTGTCAAGGACAAACCTGCTCCGCGCCCTGTCGTGAAATCCTTGCCGGCAAAGGCAGCAAGTACGCCAAAGAAAACCGCAACACCTGCGGCGCAGGATGACTGGGAAGAATTTTAATTCCGGTTTGTTGAAAACAGGTGGCATAGCGGGAACATCCTGCAGCCACCTATTTGGGCAGTGTCTTCCATAAGCCAAGTAGTTCCTTCAATGCCTGTGGCTTGTTTGCTGGTGTCGGCAATCCTGCCTGATTCAGGCTGTTCACGCCATGACATGAGGCGCAGACCCGCATTTCACCACGCTGGAAAGTAATCCAGTTGCGTTCACGGACGATGGCATTGCCTGCGGCGTCAGTACTTTGCCAGGTCAGGGCGCGACCGGCAGGGACAAAGGCGGCGGTCGATCCGTCTGCTGCGATTTTTACAGCGCCTGCGGGTGCGTATTTGCCGGTTTGCTGATATCGCTTATCCATGCTGACAGGGGTGGCGAGTGCGCGGCGGCCTGGGCGGTCTGCATAGGCACGTAACAAGTCTGCTGCAAAAATCTGGAAATAAGAGATCGGATAAATTTTTGCGTCCGGCTGTTGCTGCGAAATGGTTTTTACCCCTCCTGGCACCTGCAGATTGTACGGTTGCTGCATATCTGCCCTGTCCCGGCTGGTCTGGTCACGTGTGACGATCAGGGCCAGTTCATTTTTTTGCAGCCATGCACGCAGGTCTGCTTCGCTGACACCTGCTTCTGCCAGCACGGCGCGTTCCGGTGCTTCCAGTGCTGAAGGCGCGCGAACTGCACGGCGGTGCGGGCGAACTTCGACCGCCTCCAGTTCCCAGAGAGTGCCTTTGTATTCTTTCCTGACATTGCCTGACCACCAGCTTACCGTTTTTTGTATGCCTGTGGTCAAGGCTTCACCTGCCGCATACAGGCCGGTTTTGTTATTCTTTTGCAGGAATCTCAGACGCAGGTCTTGCAGCCCCAGCCCTTCTGCCGGTGGCAGTTTCTCCGTGGTGTGGCTGGCCAGCAAGCGACCATCGGACAAGGGCAGGGGATTACGGTAGCGGCCGCCTTCCAGAATGTCATTGGCTGATGTTGCCGTGACCGGAGTAATGATAATTTTCTCCGGGTTCATGTCAGGGCTAGCCGTTAGCCTGACCAGGTGATTGGTCGTGTAAGAAGCAGCTTCGCGAGCGTGGGTTGCGTAATAAGTGCCAGGTTTGCGCGGGTCTTCACGCAAATGAAACAGACCGCCTTCGCGCCGGATGGCAAAGGCATTGGCCGCCAGTTTGTCTGTGGTGTGCACCTTCAAGTGCGGGTCATCGCTGAAATTTGGCATGATGTAGCCAGGCGCCAGTTCATGCTGGCCCAGGTGATTCAGCGTTTCTTCGCCACTGCCATCCTGATTGATCTGCCATATCGTAAAAAAATTACTGCGAAAACCATTTACTTTGCCGTAGGGGCTGTCACCTCCTACCCTGGATTCAGGAAATTGTTCAAACCTGCTGACCAGCTTGTGCGCATTTACACCGTCATCTGCATAGTTGAAAGAATTGAAGGGTAGGGTAAAGCCATTGTTTTGTGCATCGCGATCACGGTCTGCCAATTGGTCTTGCTGTAGATGGTCCCAGCGGGTAAACAAGAGCCGGCCAAAGCTGTCTAAGATGGGATTGAACGCACCGCTGGGAGTATGGTTGAGCAATTGCAATTGACCGCTTGCCAGATACAGTTTCCATATGCCGCTAATCGTCGGCGTTGCCTCATATTCGTCAAGTTGCGGATACAGATGTGCATTGCCATTGTGTGGGCGGTCAGAAGTGAAAATGATGGCGTCATCATTGCCATGCTGCTCACCATACAGGGGTGACACATTGTTGTAGTTTTCATCCTGAAATGGCAGTTTCCTGACCTGTGCTTTTTGGTTTGGCTCCAAACCGCTGATTTCATAAATTTGCCAGTGGCCCTTGACTGGTTCACCGGCATTTTGTGGTGCACCGGTCAGCATGCTGAACACGGCTTTTTTACCGTTCCAGTGTATCGCCGGTTCGCGTACGGCGATGGCCTGATTACCCTGAAAACCTGTCATGCCCAGGCCGGCTTCCCTGGTCAGGTTGCGCAATTTGCCATCCTGGTAGCGCAACATCAGGTCACCACCGCGTGGCACTTGATCCACTCCTGTCATGTGATTGGCAAAGGCGGACAGGCGTGCAGCCTGGTCTGTCTGCATGGGGACCTGGGTAACAAACATGATGGGATAACTGGCTTCTTTCCCCGTATCCTGCAATACATCTGCCGTCGTGGTGGCTGTACTGATATTGCCTTTTTCGTCGGTGGCCGTCAGTGTATAAACGGTACTGATGTCGGGATGTATGGCAATGGTATCAAGCCCGCTGACGTCACCGGGCTCGGGACTGAGGTATAGTTTGCTGGCGCCTTGCACATCCCAGTGCAGATAGTTGTTTTCACTGGCAGTCGTGATGAGTTTGTCTGTCGCAAATGCCAGGATGGTGACTGCCGGCGAGTGTGTCGTATTTGCTTTTTGTAGTGTTTCTTTGTCTGCTTCGCCGTTCTTCCTACAAGCTGATAAAAGCAGGCCGCCATAAAGAAGGGCGATGCAGGCAAAATTCTTGTTCATGAATGGCTGGCAGGATTACAGGTTGAAGTGCCTTGATTGTAAATGAGTGTTACAAATCGTTCTTGAGTTTTTGGCAAAATTCAGTCAATCTTCCGTGCAACTACAACAAAGTTTGAATTTTACTCCCCGATTAGCCATCGTAATTTCTGCAACCATACCCTGGTTACCTGACTGGCTTTGGGGAGCTGTTCCAGTACTATCCAACACCGGGGCTGACATGCAGGCACAACCAACCAGACAGATTTCCAGATCCATCAAATTGCTCAAGCTATCGCTGGCAACAATGAGTATAGTCACTTTGCTTTCTTGTGGCGGCGGTGGAGGGAGCGGTGTCACCAGCGGTGGCGATGTCATCCCGCCCAAAGAAACGCAAGTCAATGGACCTGCCTGGTTCGGCCTTGGCCGCAATGCCCAGCATGATGCCATTTCCGGCATTGCGACCCAGCCGCTCAATCGCGTACTCTGGAAAACAGGTGTGGACCTTGCGCCGCAATATTCGGCTGGCGGTTATTTGCTGTATCACTACGGCTCACCTGTCATTACTGCAAAAAATACGGTGATCCTGCCGGTCAAATCAGAGGCAGCAGACACTTACCGGTTTGAGGCGCGTTCTGGCGGTACCGGATCACAAATCTGGAGTGTCGCCAGCGACTACATCATGCCAGCCCACCGCTGGACACCGAGTTACAACCTGACCCTGACCAGCAATAATCGCATCTACGCACCGGGCGCCGGTGGCAAGGTCTATTATCGTGACGATGCTGACTCCGCCAGTTCTACCACACAAACCCTGGTGTTTTACGGCGACGCCAAATATGCGGCAGACAAGGTGTTGATGAATGCCTCGGTATTTATCAATACACCGATTACTGCAGACGCACAAAACAATATCTACTTTGGTTTTACAGCAGTCTCAGGCAGTCCGCTGGGCCTGAGCAGCGGCTTTGCACGTATCTCTGCTGATGGCAATGCAAGCTGGATCAGTGTGCAGGGCAGTACCGACGACGCGACTATCGTCAAGCCTGCCACCAATAGCGCACCGGCGATATCGGCTGATCAGAAAACCGTGTATGTCGTCGTTAATGGCAATGCGGCAACCGCTGTGCGTCAGGCCGGTTATCTGCTGGCGCTGGATAGCGCCACCCTGGCCATCAAGAGCAAGGTGCGGCTGATGGATCCGAAAGAAAAAACTTCGGCCTTTGTATCGGATGACAGTACGGCTTCACCCACCATAGGACCTGATGGTGATGTGTATATCGGCGTGCTGGAAGCAACAGCCAATGCCCATAACCAGCGTGGCTGGTTATTGCATTTCAATGCCGATCTGTCAGTGAGCAAGACGCCGGGGTCATTTGGCTGGGATGATACGGCATCGATCGTGCCTGCCAGCATTGTGCCCAGTTACAAGGGTAGTTCCGGCTATTTGCTCATGGTCAAATACAATAATTATGCGAGGGCCGGTTCTGGCGATTCAAAAAACAAGGTGGCGATACTGGACCCGAACACTGCCCAGCAGGACACGATATCTGATCAGAAAGTGATGACAGAGGTGCTGACCATACTTGGTGCTACGCCTGATCCCAACTGGCCCGGCGGTGTGTATGAATGGTGTATTAACACTGCGGCGGTTGACCCGTTTACCCGCTCCATTATCGTCAATAGCGAAGACGGTTACATGTACCGCTGGGACCTGGCAAGCAATACCCTGAGTGAGAGGGTACGTCTGACCAGTGGTCTTGGCGAATCCTATACGCCAACCGCCATCGGCGCCGATGGTGCTGTATACGGCATCAATAATGCGGTCTTGTTTGCGGTCGGGAAGTAGGCAGTCGATTCAGGATTTGTTCCAGTAATTGGGCTGGCTGTAGGCGTGTCGCAAAAAATCGATGAAGGCGCGTATGCGCAAGGGCAGGTGACGCCTTTGCGCAAAGATCGCATAGATATCATTGCCCGGCGCATTGAATTCATCGAGTACCGTCACCAGTTTGCCACTGTCGATTTCTGCCCCGACCTCCCACATTGAGCGCCAGGCCAGGCCCTTGCCGGACAGGGCCCAGTCATGCAGCACTTCACCGTCATTGCAGACCATATTGCCTTCGACTTTTAACGTCACATTCTTGCCATTCTGGCGAAAGGTCCAGCCACGCTGGCTGCCGTCGGCGCTGAAAGCCAGGCAGTTATGCCTGCTCAGTTCATCCAGGGTTTGCGGTGTGCCATGGCGTTTGATGTAGGCAGGGGCCGCCACCACCACACGCTTGTTGTCGGCCAGCTTGACGCCGATCAGATTGGAATCTGTCAATGCGGCAATGCGTATGGCCACGTCTATGCCTTCGCCAATCAGGTCCACCACACGATCATTCAGGCTCAGGGTCAGTTTGACATCGCGGTGTTCACTCAAAAAAGACGGCATCAGCGGCGCCACATGCTGACGGCCAAAACCGGCCGGTGCAGATATTGTCAACGTGCCGCTGGCGCGGGCGCTACGCTCTGACACGGCTGTTTCTGCTGCTTCCAGGTCCGCCAGTATGCGCTGGCAATCCTCAAGAAAAGCTTCCCCTTCATTCGTCAAGGCCAGTTTGCGAGTGGTGCGCTGCAAGAGCTTGACGCCCAGTCTTTCTTCCAGCGCATCCAGTCTGCGGCCTATCATGGCGGGGGCCACCCCTTCGGCCCGCGCCGCCGCGGACAGGCTGCCGCGGTTGGCAACTTCAGCAAAAGTCGAGATTTGTTTAAATTGATCCATGGCAATTTACTATCTTCATTTGTAACTAAAATGAAAAAATGTAGTGATGAATTTGATCGATTATATGATTTTATATTGAATATACTGCTTTCATGATGTTAATCATTCAAAAAAGCAGTTAATTTCTATTTGCCATTAAACCAACATGCCTATTTCAGCGATTGCCTTTGATGCCTACGGTACCCTGTTCGACGTATATTCCGTCAGCGAACTGGCAGACAAGCTTTTTCCCGGCCAGGGCAGGGCGCTGGCAGAGTTGTGGCGCGACAAACAAATTGAATATACCCGTCTGCGCACCATGTGCAGCATGTACAAGCCATTTTGGGAAGTCACGCAGGATGCGCTGGTGTTCTGCTGCCAGAAGCTGGGCCTGGAACTGACGCTGGATGCGCAAAACAGCTTGATGGGGCAATATGCGAAGCTGAAAGCTTTTCCTGAAAACCTGTCTGTCTTGCAAGCCTTGCAGGCGCAAGACATGAAGATGTCGATCTTATCGAACGGCAATATGCATATGCTGCAGTCGGCCGTCGACGCTGCGGGCATGCAGGGCATATTCAGCCATTTGTTATCGGTGGAAGTCGTCAAGAAATTCAAGACCGCCCCCGAGGCTTACCAGATGGCGCCTGATGTGTTTGGTATGCCTGTCAAGAATATCCTGTTCGTATCCAGCAATTGCTGGGACGCATGTTGCGCCACCTGGTTTGGCTACACCACTTTCTGGGTCAATCGGCAAGCCGCGCCGCTGGAACAGCTGGGCGTCACACCACATGGTCAGGGCAGCAGCCTGCAAGACCTGATTCCTTTTATAGCAAAACACCGTTACTGATTTCGTTTTAATTTATTTTTCCGGAGACCACCATGACACAACTGACTTTACCTGAGGGCATGCAGATTACTGGCGAAATCAAGCCAGGCTTTGCCGACATCCTGACACCCGAAGCACTGGCTCTGGTCGCCAAACTGAGCCGCGCCTTTGAGCCGCGCCGCCAGGAATTGCTGGCCGCCCGTGTAGAACGCGCCAAGCGCCTGGATGCCGGTGAGCAGCCAGACTTTTTGCTAGAAACCAGGCATATCCGCGAAGGTGACTGGAAGATCGCACCTATTCCCAAAGCGCTGGAATGCCGCCGTGTGGAGATCACCGGTCCGGTAGAGCGCAAGATGGTCATCAACGCCTTCAACTCCGGCGCTGACAGCTACATGACAGATTTTGAAGATTCCAATACACCGAACTGGGATAACCAGATCACCGGCCAGATCAATATGCGCGACGCCGTGCGCCGCACCATCAGCCTGGAACAAAACGGCAAGTCCTACAAACTCAACGACAAGATTGCTACTCTGGTGGTTCGTCCACGTGGCTGGCACCTTGATGAAAAACATGTGCTCGTTGATGGCAAGCGCATCTCTGGCGGCATCTTTGATTTTGCCCTGTTTCTTTTCCATAACGCCAAAGAACAACTGGCACGTGGCGCCGGTCCTTACTTCTATCTGCCAAAGATGGAATCCCATCTGGAAGCACGTCTGTGGAACGATATTTTTGTCATGGCGCAAAATGAAATTGGCATTGCACAAGGCACCATCAAGGCTACGGTGCTGATCGAAACCATTGTTGCAGCTTTCGAGATGGATGAGATTTTGTATGAACTGCGCGAACATAGCTCTGGCCTCAATGCCGGTCGCTGGGATTACATCTTCTCTTGCATCAAGAAATTCAAGAACGACAAAGACTTCTGCCTGGCAGACCGTGCCAAGGTCACTATGACCGCGCCCTTCATGCGCTCCTATGCTCTGTTGTTGCTGAAAACCTGTCACAAGCGCAATGCCCCTGCGATAGGTGGCATGGCGGCCCTGATTCCTATCAAGAACGATCCTGAGAAAAACGAGATCGCCATGGGCGGCGTGCGTAATGACAAAGCCCGTGATGCCACAGATGGCTACGATGGTGGTTGGGTTGCCCACCCAGGACTTGTCGAACTGGCGATGACAGAATTCAAGAAAGTATTGGGCGACGCGCCTAACCAGATTTCCAAGCAGCGCCCTGACATCGAAGTCAGCGCCAAAGACTTGCTGAACTTCCAACCAGAAACACCGATTACCGAAGCAGGCCTGCGTTACAACATCAACGTCGGCATCCATTACCTTGGCGCATGGCTGGCTGGCAATGGCTGCGTACCTATCCATAACCTGATGGAAGATGCGGCAACAGCAGAAATCAGTCGCTCCCAAGTCTGGCAATGGATACGTTCTGCCAAAGGCAATTTGGAAGATGGCCGCAAAGTGACGGCCGACATGGTGCGCGCCATGATTCCGGAAGAACTGGCCAAGGTCAAGGAAGTGGCGGGTACAGGCGCCACCTATGACCGTGCAGCACAAATCTTTGAAGAAATGTCGACTTCAGAAAATTTTGCTGAATTCCTGACCCTGCCTTTGTACGAAGAAATCTGATTCAAGCACTAAAGGATTAAAGGTCATAGACAAAAACGGGCTCCGAGATAATCGGGGCCTATTTTTTTGCATACAGAAAACATTGGCTTTTGATAAATATCTTTAATTCGCCAGGCAGATCGCAGAAAAAGTCGTTTTACATCACATATTTTAACAATATGGCAATATAAATTTGCTATATTGTCACTCACTGCGCAGGCATATCCATAGGCATATCTGCTGCGGTTTGTCGTGCGGAGAAACTATCAATTTCATACTCTTTGAAAAGTGAGTGAGCAAATGAAACAATATGGCGCTGAATTCCTGGGAACATTCTGGCTGGTACTTGGTGGCTGTGGCAGTGCAGTATTGGCGGCAGCTTTCCCTGGCGTGGGCATCGGCCTGCATGGGGTCTCACTGGCCTTCGGCCTGACCGTGCTGACCATGGCATATGCAATAGGCCATATCTCTGGCTGCCACCTTAATCCGGCAGTCTCCATCGGTTTGTGGGCTGGTGGCCGTTTTCCTGCCAGCAAATTGCTGCCTTACATTGTTGCGCAAGTCCTTGGCGGTATTGTCGCCGGTGGCGTGCTTTACCTGATTGCCAGCGGCAAGGCAGGTTTTGATGTGTCCGGCGGTTTTGCCTCGAATGGTTTTGGCGAGCATTCACCTGGCGGCTATTCCATGGTGGCTGCCCTGGTCACGGAAGTGGTGATGACCATGATGTTCCTGGTCATTATCCTTGGTGCCACCGACAGCCGGGCACCTCAAGGGTTTGCACCAATCGCCATTGGCCTTGGCCTGACGTTGATACACCTGATCAGCATCCCCGTCACCAATACCTCCGTCAATCCGGCACGCAGTACCGGCGTTGCCATCTATGTCGGTGGCTGGGCCCTGCAGCAACTGTGGCTGTTCTGGATTGCTCCCATCGTTGGTGCAGTATTGGGTGCTGTCAGCTACAAGGCAATCGCAGGCGAAGCAAAGTAAAAGTAGTAGTGAATTTGACTCGGGCCTGAAAATAGCTTGTCGATTGACAGATGTCATGCATCTGCCAATCTGGCATGGTATTCTCGGGCCTTGTTCATTTCTGTTTTTATCATGCCCAGTTCCATCATCAATACCGACGACGTTATTTCAGAAACTGAAGCCTGGCTGGAAAAAGCCGTCATCGGTCTCAATCTCTGCCCATTTGCCAAAGCTGTGCAAGTCAAGCAGCAGATACGCTATGTTGTCAGTCAGGCCCGCACACCAGAAGCCTTGCTCGAAGAACTGGAGCACGAACTTGAACAACTGGCTGAAGCTAATCCCGAAAAAATTGAAACCACGTTGTTGATACATCCGCTGGCGCTGAACGACTTTCTCGATTTCAATGATTTCCTTGATGTTGCCGACGGCATGCTCGAAGAGTTGGAGCTTGACGGCATCTTGCAGATAGCCAGTTTTCATCCCGACTACCAGTTTGCCGGCACCGAGCAGGATGACATAGAAAATTACACCAACCGCTCTCCTTACCCGACCCTGCATCTCTTGCGTGAAGAAAGCATAGACAGGGCAGTGCAGGCTTTTCCTGAAGCTGAGCAAATTTACGAAAAGAATATGGAAACCATGCGCAAACTCGGCCATGACGGCTGGCGCAGACTGTTTTCCAAATACGGGAAGAAGTAAACTGGACCTATGCGAAATTGTTCCAGGCGGTTTTTGCGTCTGCCATGCACGGATCACAATGAGCGCAATATATCTCAAGCCGTCATTCCCGCCTGCTTTTAGCGGGAATCCATCGTTGATCACCCACGCAGACAGTAAAACTGGCCAGGCTGATCAGGCATGGATACCCGCCCGCGAAGGTAGGACGACTTGGACAGTAGGCTAAGCCGCAAGCTTTGGGGTGGTTTCGCGTGAGTCTTATCACCAATTCATTGTAAGCAATCAGGTCGCGACCTGATTGTTTTTCTTGTCATCAACCGACTTCTTACATTGAATTCTTATATTCATATGCAAATAAGTAATTTGCAGTCAGATTCCTATCTGGCAACGATATAAATCATTGCCTCTCTATATACTAATGGGGAGTATGCTGCTTCTCATTTTGTTTATAAGAGGTGTACTGCAGGAAAATATCTTATACCCCCATAGTTAGGCATGCCTGCCAGGCCGCGCCCTTTGCGCTTTGTGTCTCAGGGCAATAAATATGCTCTGTATTTTCATCAAATCTCTTAGCCTTATTGCCATGTATCTGTAGAAAATTTGTTTTCACTTCGACGCAAGCCAGTGTTTCTTCTGATTTTCTGCTCGCAAGTGCCTTGTTATTTTGCAGGGCAGCATGTACAGTAAGAGGTTGATTTCTCGCATTTTTCACCCTTTAGTCTTCTATCTCAGTTTCTATATCTATGGCTTTAATCGTCCACAAATACGGCGGTACCTCGATGGGTTCGACAGAACGCATCAAGAATGTCGCCAAGCGCGTTGCCAAATGGCATGATGCCGGTCACCAGATAGTTGTGGTGCCCTCGGCCATGTCTGGCGAAACAAACCGTATCATCGGCCTGGCAAAAGAAATTTCTGCACAGCCTGACCCACGTGAACTTGACATGATTGCCTCTACCGGCGAACAAGTCTCGGTTGGCCTGCTGGCGCTGGCCCTGCAAGCCATTGGCAAACAGGCAGTGTCCTATGCCGGCTGGCAAGTCGCCATCAAAACAGACTCTGCCTACACCAAGGCCAGGATTGCATCGATAGACGATGCCAAGGTCAAGGCGGACCTCGATGCAGGCAAAATTGTTATCATTACCGGTTTCCAGGGGGTGGATGACAAAGGCAATATCACGACCCTGGGTCGTGGCGGTTCGGACACCTCTGCCGTGGCTGTCGCCGCAGCATTGAAGGCGCAGGAATGCCTGATCTACACCGACGTTGACGGTGTCTATACGACAGACCCGCGCGTGGTGTCAGAAGCGCGCCGCCTGAAAACCGTGACCTTTGAAGAAATGCTGGAAATGGCATCGCTCGGCTCCAAAGTGCTGCAAATCCGCTCTGTCGAATTTGCCGGCAACTACCGCATGCCTACCCGCGTTCTGTCATCACTGACAGACCCATTAATGCCGCTGGAAGAAGAAGCCAATTCCGGCACCCTGATTTCGTTTGAGGAAGATACACACATGGAACAAGCTACCATCACCGGCATCGCGTTTAACCGTGATGAAGCAAAGATCACCGTCCTGGGTGTGCCGGACAGGCCAGGCATCGCTTACCAGATCCTGGGCCCGGTTGCCGATGCCAATATCGAAGTCGACATGATCATCCAGAACCAGTCTGTCGAAGGCAAGACCGACTTCACCTTCACCGTACCACGCGGTGAATATGTCAAAGCCATGGACGTGCTGGAAAACAGCGTCAAGGCCCACATTGGCGCCGCCAGCATCGTTGGCGATTCCAAGGTCTCCAAAGTATCTGTCGTCGGCGTGGGCATGCGCAGCCATGTTGGTATCGCTTCGCAAATGTTCCGCACCCTGTCAGAAGAGGGCATCAATA
This sequence comes from Undibacterium paludis, assembly GCF_022568815.1. Classification (GTDB taxonomy): domain Bacteria; phylum Pseudomonadota; class Gammaproteobacteria; order Burkholderiales; family Burkholderiaceae_D; genus Undibacterium. Next base: position 325,770 of record NZ_JAKZHX010000006.1, read on the forward strand.
TCCAGATGATCTCCACGTCAGAAATCAAGATTTCCGTCCTGATAGATGAAAAATACATGGAACTGGCCGTACGCGCCCTGCATAAAGCCTTCGGTCTGGAAAGCGCGTAAAAATTTTTGTAGCCCGCCTGTTGACCAAAATCATACAAGCAGCTATCATCACGGTCTCGATTGCAACTGAGTAGTCTTTGGTTGTAATAGTGTGGAGATGTGGCCGAGTGGCCGAAGGCACTTCCCTGCTAAGGAAGCATTTGGGGTAACCTGAATCGTGAGTTCGAATCTCACCATCTCCGCCAGCAATACTGAAAAAGCCCTTGATTTTCAAGGGCTTTTTCTTTTTCTGAATTCCTCAGTATGCCATTCGTGTTGATTTGCACTGAAAATTGCCCCACTTTGCTGGATAAATTGCATCTGAAATTGACCCACGTTTAGCACACAATCCTACTTATCTTGATGAGTAGGGAGCAGGAGTGATTGACGTGGCATTACTAGGTATTATTCGACGCTGGCACATACGTGACCAGATTCCATTACGGGAGATCGCCAGACGACTTGGCATCTCTCGCAACACTGTCCGGCGCTATCTGCGCTCTGAAGTCACTGAGCCTGCCTATGCAGAACGACAAACAGCCAGTGCCATCGACAAATATGCATTGCAGCTTTCAAGCTGGTTTAAGACAGAGACGGATAAAAATCGGAAACAATGACGCAGCCTAAAACAGCTTCATCTTGATCTGAAAAAACTGGGATTTGAAGGGGCGTATGATCGAGTGGCCGCCTTCGCCAGGAAGTGGAAGGTGGATCAAACTGACCGGGTCAATTCAGCTGGCAAACGAACAATTTAGCTTATTTTGCAATAAATTCTAACCATGGTAACATCCAAGGCTGTCCGATTGTGATTTTGATAAGCCTATGTTTCGTCACTATAATTTCCAACGTATTGTCTCCTGCGTCGTATTGATCACATTCAGCAGCCTGACGCTTTACCCATGTGCGGTATCAGCTCAAGTACACGCTGCATCATATCGGATCAAAAGTAATGTAGCACTGGGCGGAATATCGACGAAACTTTTCTCACTCACAAGCAGTTCCAATACAACGACCACTATAAAAACAAGTAGCTCAGAAGAACGACTGAGCCAGTTGCTCAAGCAAATTCAGGATGAAGTCAAAGCTGTTGCCCCTGCAGCCAGCACAGTAACTAGTACTACAACCAGCACTCCAGCCAAAACCAGCTTACTCGCGCTGACCGCTACGGCCAGCAACAACACAGATCTGGTCAATCAACACGTCAGCACCATCCGTAGTGCAAACAGCCAGATCAAAGCACTCTACAGCGATATTAACCAAAGCTTTAAAGATACAGAGCAACACCTTAAAGATGCCAAGTTATCGTCCGAGATATTGGCACGCCATAGCAAGGCAGTCGCACTGTATCAAAGCCGTCAGGCAGAGTTTGACAAAATCATGGAAAGAGTCGGCCAGGCTGATGACAAACGCCAGACCAGTGATCGTCAGGCAGCATTGGCAGACCTGAGCAGTTTCATGGACAAGTATCCGAACGCTAAGCCACATCAATATACAGACCCGAATAAACTGCCATTTGGCAGCCCGAGCAACAAAGCCAGAAAACCCAACGAAAGCAAGGCCCAGTACCAGGCCAGCCTGTTCCCACCTAAGTACGACAAAGTTATGCTGGCCGGGCAAATACCGGATGGCTTGAAACTGGCGCAAGCAACACTTCCCGATGTACCAACCGCCCAGGACATCGCAGAGACAGAAGATGTGCAACTGACACCAGCCATCAAGGCGCAGGCGGCAGCACTCAACAATAACCCCGTACAAATCTATAACTGGGTCAGAAACAACATCAGTTTCATCCCCAGTTACGGCAGCATACAAGGCAGTGAACTGACTCTGCAAAACAAGCGTGGCAATGCTTTTGATACGGCCAGTCTGCTGATAGCTTTGTATAGGGCTGCAGGCACGCCAGCACGTTATGTTTACGGCACAATTGACGTGCCAGCAGACAAAGTCATGAACTGGGTAGGCGGCGTCACTAAGATTGAAGCAGCGCAAAGTTTGCTAGGTCAGGGTGGCATACCCAACATAGGACTGGCTAGTGGCGGCAAGATTAGCACCATCCGCATGGAACATGTCTGGGTAGAAGCCTTTGTTGACTACACTCCCAGCCGTGGTGCTGTGAACAAAAATCCCAATACCTGGGTACCGATGGATGCCAGCTTCAAGCAGTATGATTTTACTGCGGGTATGGACATCAAAAACAAAGTCCTGGTCAATAGCCAGAATTTGATGACACAATTACAGCAAGGCGCCACTGTCAATGAAGCAGGTGGTTATGTGCAAAACTTGAATCAGACCAATCTGCAAACGCAGATGAACAGCTATCAGATCCAGGTACAAAACTACATCAACAGCCAAAAAGTCAATGCCACCGTGGGTGACGTACTGGGAACACAAAAGATCAAGACAGAAATCTATGACATCCTGTTGGGAAGTTTGCCTTACAGGGTAGTCACTACAGGCAGTGAATTCCAGACCCTGCCAGACAATCTGCGCTGGAAGTTCAAGACCAACCTCTACCCGGCAGATGGCATCAGCACCAGCGATACCCCCGTCATCGAATTGAACCGTAGCACACCGCAACTGGCGGGCAAGAAAATCACGTTAAGCTTTGTGCCAGCGACGCAGGCAGACCAGGATTTGATCAACAGCTATTTGCCCAAGGCTCATGCAGATGGCTCGCCGATTCAGCCTGGTGAGTTACCAACTTCTCTGCCAGGCTATCTGCTGAACATGAAAGCAGAGTTCAGGGTAGAAGGGCAGGTTGTCGCCACCAGTGCCAACAGTTTCACGATGGGTAGTTCAGTCAGACAAGCCAACCAGTATTTCAATCCAAGTACAGGTGCCTGGGATGGTGGGGATGATAATGATATTACTGTGGGTGAGTATGATTCGATTGGATTGGATTTGCAGGGAGTTGGTGGTCAGCAAGTCAGTGATTTTCGGGTAAAAATGGAAGGCGCTAAAGCAGCACTCCTTAAATACCAGCAGAACCAAAGCGACGCATCAACTATCAGCGGTATGACCAAAGAAGATATTACTGGAAATATCTTACAAGCGGGAATGTTGGGTTATTTTGCACAAGTGGATGTAAGTGACAAGCTCACGGCTCGTATGGGAGGCAACATAGTCACCTATCGTCAACCAAGCTACGGACGCTTCTTTGTGTCAGCAGAGCCAAATAATTTTTATGGGGTTGTTCGTAGCGTTAGTTTTCCTGGGGTTGTTATGGATGTGGACTATTTGCGTTATCACACTGTCGCAAAGGATTTCAATCCATTAGCAATTTTTCAATTCATGCGACATGCTGGTGCTGATGCGTCTGTCGCAGAAAGTGCTGTACCAGAAGTGCTATTCCGGAATCCAAATCTTGCTATTAACGATCCCATGCAACCTAAGGGATTTTCAGCAGTAAAAATTCTGAATATTGCCGCAACACTTGGCCAAAAAGTGTACTTGCTCAATAAAAATAATAAAGCATTGCATAATTCAATTTTACAGAATTTACAGATAGGCCAAGATGTTAAATTGGAAATTACCAATGCCCTGGCGACCGGGAAAGAGGTTACAGTTCACGAAACTAACATTAGTTCGAATGGCTGGACTGGAAGCGGGTACATTATTATGGACCCGGTTACCGGGGCAGGGGCTTACAAGATATCTGGCGGTGCAAACGGTGGATTTACTGCGCTTGACAAGATTGGATTCGCCTGCCTTTTAATCGCAATTACTGCTTTAATAATTGCATTAAGTGCTATTTTAATAGAAGTAGTAGTGATTTTATCGGTTGGTGGGGAAGCGTTTTTAGCCGCAGATGCTGCTGGTGCGGCGATTATTGGTGAAGGTTGGGCAAATGAGTATTTCGTAGCAAGATGGCTTACCGGTGCACTTTCTGCCGAAGGTTTAGGAGCCGCAGGCGCTCAAGGAACAGGGGCATATATTACCAATTGTTTAGGTGAGTCACTTGTCATGCTTGGATACACTCCACAAGAAGTGCTTGCGTTGTTAGGTGCATTGGCTGGTGGAAGTGCAGGATCACTTTTTCCATGAAAGCGATTATTTGCTTAATATCAAAACTTGATGAGGAAATATTTCTTTATGGGAGTGATACAAGAATTTTTTTTGGAATTGCGTGATCGACTAATCAATCGAAAGAACGCTGATTCTCGTCATGTTTTTACTGATGTTTCGAATGAACCGTTTAGTGGAGCTGGCACGGTTTTGTCCATGAGCATAAAAAATGCCGATATGCTTACTAGCAGAATGCAACCTCATGAACTAATTCAATTTCTTTCCGAAGAGCAGAACCAAGTCGTAAATTTAATAAAAAAATGGCAAGGAGTCATAATTTATCAAGTAGCCGGAGAGGTTCTTGCGTACTGGAGGGATATTGAGTCGGCATCTGCCCCTGTTGATGCTAAGTCGGCATTTTCAGCAGCTTTGAGTATTCTAAAAACGTATTCTCCGTTATTAAATGTACGAATTGTTTTGGCCGATGGAAGTATTTTTGGAGATACTTTTGGTCCTCAACAACAGTTTCAAATACGTGGGACGGCAGTAACATTGGCTGAAAAGTTAATGATGATTCCAAATGAAAATTTTTCAAATCGGCAGCATGTAATCTTAATATCCGAAAAGATTGTTCCGTTGCTGAATATCGATGAATCGGATATGCGCGTGATTCGTCATATGCAAGATGGCATGAATATTTTCGAGCTGGTGAGATATGAGTGATCAATACTATATTGGATTGAGGAATTGAAGAGCACAACACAATCCAAACCCACTAAACAGCATTGTTTTGACTTGTTACAACTCCCCCAAGAATGTTGTATGTAAAATTAACAATACTTGACGCGGGGCAATTTATGTGAATTTATTTTTAAATAATGCTTGCTACATTAGTTAACAATTGCTAGCATGCGGCGTTTGCAAATTTTCAATGACGTCTGCCGCGCCAGTTTCACCTCAGCTCAAGCACAGACTCAATTCGTTCAATTCAGGGGTCTGTTGTGCATCCATTTTTGCGTACACTCGTACGAAATGTATTCGTTTGTCTTGCGGTATTGATGTTAATCACAGGTGGGAGTGCAATTGCACAAACTTCTGTATCCATAGTTAATGGCTTAAAATGGTTAAATACCCAAGTACAACCCGATGGGCATTTGGCAGTTGAAACCTCATCAATCGCCGTACCTCTTCAGGTACGCAGCGAGACAGCGCAAACCCTGCAATTGCTGGCAACCTCTCCCGGTGAACTCAATAACCTCATCGTCTCCGACCAGGATGCCAGCACAGAATACCTGGCCCGCAAGATTATTGCGCAGGCTGCTGTCCAAGGTGATACCTCTTCGCTCGTAGCCACATTGGTCTCGCGCATTAATGCAGACGGTGGTTTTGCCAGCGCCCCCGATTATGCCAGCTCAGTTCTTGATACTTCCCTATCCTTGCTGGCTTTAAAGCGGGCTGGAAGAACAGACGGTGTGGCAAATGCAATCGCCTACCTGCAAGCAGTGCAGCAAACAGACGGGTCATTTCAATTGATGGGGCGAACGGATATCTATAGTAGTGTTTACGCCCTGGCAGCGTACCGGGCACATGCAAGTACATTTGCTTTAAGCGCATCCATCCAGTCCAGCGTCAACTACCTCCTGAGTCAACAATCCTCTCCCGGTACTTGGAATAACTCAGTCTTCCTCAGCGCCCTTGCCTACGAAAATCTTCACGACTTTATTCCTGCTGCGCCCATGGCGAGCGCGCTACAAAACTATATTTTAAGCACCCAGATGCCTGACGGTAGCTGGGGTGGTGACCCATACCAGACAGCTGTAGCTTTGCGCGCCTTGAGCGCCAGTCAGTTGAGTCCGACAAATCCAGGTCTGGGAATCATCAAAGGTCAGTTGCTTGAAAGTCAGACAGGTCTGCCAGTCGCTGGTGTCAAAGTCACCTTGTCTGGTGCCGCCACAGCCGAGTTGACTACCGCTGCCGATGGTACGTTTGTGTTCAATAATCAGGCGCCAGGTAACTACACCATCAACTTTATACTGGCTAACTACAGCCCACTGAATACAAGTACTGTTCTTAAGGCAGGCCAAACGCTGGATTTGGGTGTTTTGAAACTCATTAAAGCCGCTAACTCAACAACAGCAACAATTTATGGTGTTGTCACAAATGCCTCTACGGGCGCACCGATTGCAGGTGCGACAATTTCTGGCGCGTCCTTCTCGGCGGTTACCGATTCCAAAGGTGCTTATCAGATAACCAACCTTCCAGCTGGGGATATTGCGGTCACTGTCAGCTATGCAGGACTCCAGACAATAACTAGCACGCTGCATACGGCCGCCGGTGCAACATTGACGTTCTCGCCAGCACTGTCAGCACCTTCCAGTATCAAAGGCCAGGTTGTGGATAGCCAGTCCGGTACACCGTTAGTGGGTGTGCATGTCGTACTGAGCGGTAATGCGACCGTTGATATAGTGACCGGTAGTGACGGTAGCTTTGTATTTGGTCAACAGTCCCAGGGCAGCTATAGTGTGACAATTGCGCCCCCGAATTACGGAACATTGACCGCGACGCTGACGCTGGCTGGTGGTCAGGCAATGGATTTGGGCGTGCTGAAACTGACAAAGGCAAGTAATGCAGCCACAGGCAGCATTTCTGGCGTAGTCGTCAATGCCGCAAACGGGTCACCGATTGTAGGTGCAACAGTTTCAGGCTCGGGAATTTCCGCGACAACAGATGCCAGCGGTTCCTATCAGATTAGCAGTGTAACGCCAGGCGATATTCAACTGACAGTCAGCAAAACAGGCTTCAAATCAGTTATCACTCCAGTACGTGTCACAGCAGGCAACAATTTTGTATTCTCACCTAGTCTTTCCGTTGAGACGCCCGTTGTAACAAGCTCTACTGTGACTGGGCTGGTGCTGGACGCCGGAACAAATGCACCTTTGCCAGGCGTCGCTATTGTTGCCACTGATGGCGCTGGTCCGCACACTACGACCAGCGATGCCCAGGGTAAATTCACTTTCTCCAATTTGGTGAGGGATAAAAATGCCGGTGTAAGCCTGACTTTCTCAATTGCACAGTATGTTGATTCCAGCAATTACGTGCTGATAGATGGCATAGCGCTTGTTGATATGGGGCAGGTCAGGTTGCGCAAGGTCAAGGCAGTCAAATTGCTGCCTGACGTTGTTGTTACCAATGTCAGTCGCGTTGCCGCGATGACCGACCCACAATCCTTGAAACTCACTGGCCAGGTCAGTGTCTCTCTGCAGAATCAGGGAGCCGTTGATATTCCAGCGGGTATGAAACTGCTGGCATTCCAGGATACCAACAAGAACGGCATCTACGATGCAGGTATAGATCAGCAATTAGGAAGCCTTGTCTTTGCAGAGACCTTGGCGGTGAATGAAATCAAAACTGTCCAGGTCCAAGTACAAGGCACCATGCCATTCAGGGATGCACCTATTTCAGTCTGGGCAGACAGTGATCAGGTATTGATAGAAACAAACAAGGCCAATAACGTCGGATCAACCGCGAGCGCGGCAGCCATCAAGCCTAACCCTGGCTTATTCCAGCCCAAGATCAAATGGGAATGGAAGGGCAGTCCTGTCATGCCTGAATACACAGAAGTGATGAACACACCTATAGTCTTGCCGATACAAGACACAAACGGTGACGGAAAATACGATCAGCGAGATATTCCTGGTGTCGTATTCAACAGCTTTAAGGGCGTCAGCTTTTACGACGGTGTTTTGCGTGCAGTCAGTGGTAAAGACGGTTCCGATCTTTGGACCGTTTCAGACCCTACTTTGCGCACGATGCCGCACTCCTCGCTGGCTGGTGCTGACCTCGATGGCAATGGCAAGGTATCTATCGTTGCAGTGAGAGAGGGCGGTGGCTTGATGGCAATCGATAACACCGGCAAACTCAAGTGGCTCAGCGCAGACCGTTCCATGGGGGCTGACTGGCTGTTCTGGGGTGGCCCATCAATTGCCGATCTTGATCATGACGGTAAGCCTGAAATCGTGCTTGGTAACATGGTCTTCAATTCAGACGGTACTACACGCTGGAAGGGCAGTAGCAGTGACTATAAAGGTGTCAGCTATGGCGGCTACTCATTTAGTGCGCTGTCTATTGTGGCCGACATCAATCTCGATGGTAATCCAGTTGTATTGGCAGGTGCGCAAGCTTATCGCGGCAGTGATGGCGCCACCTTGTGGAAAAACACCACAGTAGGTGACGGGCTTGATGCGGTAGGTAATTTTACTGGCGACCAGTACCCGCAAATTGCGGTTGTTGGCAATGGTAAGTTGAGCTTGCTCGATCACAACGGCAACATCATCTGGGGGCCAGTCAATATTCCTGGTGGTGGGCAAGGTGGTGCACCTATTGTGGCTGATATTGATGGCGACGGTATCCCGGAAATTGGCGTCGCAACGGCATCTCGTTATACTGTGTTCCGTGGGGATGGTTCGATCTTGTGGAGTAACGTCGTGCAAGACCTGACTTCTGCGGCTACGTCATCTTCAGCATTTGACTTTGCGGGCAATGGTCAGGCACAGGTTGTCTATGGTGATGAAATCGCGCTGCGTGTATACCGTGGTGCAGACGGAAAATCCTTATTTGAAACACCCAATTCCAGCGGCACGGCCTTTGAAGAGCCAGTGATCGTTGACGTGGACGGTGACGGCCATGCAGATATATTGATCGCCGCAAATCAATGGACATTCCCCAATGGTCCGGGAATCTTCCATGGTCTGCGCGCATTCAGTGACGTGAATAACTCCTGGGTTGCCGTGCGCAAGATCTGGAACCAGCACAGCTACCACATTACCAATATCAACGACGATGGCAGCGTCCCGCGTTTTGAAAAGAATAGCTGGGAGGTCGGCAATAACTATCGCCTCAATGCCAGGGTTGGCGCACCAGCTACAGCCGTGCCTGATATCACTGCATCCTATATACGGGTCAATGATCAGGGCGCCACGAAACCATCCACTTTCACTGTTCGTATTGGTAATGCAGGTTTGTTGCCGATATTGGCGGGTACCAAAGTAGCTTATTACAGCGGGCAAGCTGGAACAGGCGGCACTCTGCTGGGTACAGCAGTGACCAGTGTTGACCTGAACGTCAATGAATACCAGGATGTTAGCCTCAGCTTCACGGGCTCTGTCGCCGATATCAAGACCCTCGTGGTTGTTGCGGATGATGACGGCACAGGCATACACTCGTTAGAAGATTTTGATTTGACTAATAACAGTGTTTCACTGAATCTGGCCAATTTGCCGGGCAAATTCGGCATCACTGTCATGGCCGACCAGGCCAGCTACCAATCCAACAGCAATGCGCAGGTGAGCGCGGTGGTCAGCAATCTCGGCAGTCTTGATAATAATGCCCAGGTACAATTCAGCATTCAAACAATCGATGGTATCAATGTGGCGAGTTTGCCAGCGCAGACAATTAAAGTTGTGGCTGGCGCACAAGCAAATGTCAACGCTGTCTGGAACACGGGTACAACCCTGTCTGGTAAATACCAGCTGGTAGCACAAATCCTTGATGCTGCTGGTCAGCCATATGTTCAGGCAGTGACGGCATTGAACATCGTTAGCCCTGGCACAGTGCTGAGCACCAAGGTAACCGTTGATAAGATCAGCTACGCACCGTCAGATACAGTGCAGTTGAGCGACACCATCAATAATCTTGCACAAAACCTGCCGGTCGATAATATTCAGGTTGTCACTACCGTGACCAATCCGGATGGCACAGTACGTTTCAGTAAAACCGAAACTCTGGCCCAACTGCCGTCAGCGAATAGCAAAAATTACGCCTATAGCCTTGCGCTGGCGGGAGCGCCTGCTGGTCAGTATGCGGTCAAGGTTGTTGCAACCGCTGGCACCACTACGGTGCAATCCACGACCAGCTTTGTAGTGACATCCTCCGCCAGCAACGGTAATGGTCTCACTGGCACTGTGACAGTTACTCCGTCCAAGGTACAGGCGGGTAGCACATTAACGCTCAACTTCAGTGTCAACAACCAGGGTAATAGCGCCCTGACAAACCAGACACTCAGTGTTAACATCATTGACCCGGTTGGCCAAAAAGTTATTGCCCAGTTCCCATACACGACCAATCTCGACAAAGGCGGTATCTTCACTGGTAACACAAGCTGGGTAGCTAGCGCCAGCAATGACACGACGTATGTCGCTACGTTGACAGCGAGTTTCGGTGCCAATACTGTCACACTGGCACAAACCAACATCAGTGTCACGGCTCCACAGTACAAACTCGGCGCTGTTATTGACAATGACAAAACCAGTTACGCACCGACTGATACCGTCAAGTTGCACGACAAAATCAGCAACCTCTCAACAACTCTTGCGGCGGCCAGCCTGCAAGTACAGGTCACCGTCAAAAATCCTGACGGTAGTACCCGTTTCACCAAAACTGAGAGTCTGACCAGCCTGGCAGTCAATGCGGCGCAAGACTACAACTACAGCATCAGCCTCAGCGCTGCCCCGGCCGGTCAATATACGACCTCAGTCGTCGTCAGTGATGCTGGTAACACTGTTCTGGCGCAAGCCAGTGGCGGGTTCCTGGTCGCTTCTACTGCCACGACCGGTAGTGGCCTGAAAGGCAGCATAACCGCTTCTGCCAGCCAGGTTCCGGTTGGCAATACAGTGAGCTTCCCGTTCACCGCCAGCAACCAGGGCAATGCTGATTTACCTAATCTGCCGCTGACAATCAGCATTACTGACAGCAGCCAAAAAGCACTTGCCAGCTTCCCGTATAACACCAATCTGGGCATGGCAGCACAGTTCAGTGGTACAACGGACTGGGTTACTGCTGGTACAGCAGGCAGCCAGTATACGGCCACCCTCAGCGCCAAAGTCGGCAGCAACACCCTGACACTGGCTCAGGTCAGCTTTACACTGACTCCTTCCGTCGTCAGTCTGAACATCAAGCAGGCAGCAACGCCATGGCAAAACGTGCTCGTCTACAGTGCCTGCAAACGCGCTGCGGATGAACTGCTGGGTAAATGTGCTGCCACCAAATTCCCGACAGAAAATGCCGCGACTCTGGCGCAGTGCGATGCCAGCAGGGCAAGTGCACTAGACACTGTCCTGTCAAACCAGGGGATCAGCCACACTATCAGCACTGACGCAGTAACTTTCCTGACGCAACTGCGTAGCGGTAATTACAGCACCTACTGGGTCAGCAACGGCGCCAGTGCATTGCCAGAGCCTGCTGCGTCTGAATTGCTGGCCGCGATCAAACGTGGTCAAGGCTTTATGCTTGACAGCCTGGTGACGGCAACCAATACCCAGTTGGCGCAGTGTTCAGGCGTCACCAATAACGGTGCCTATGCAACAGCCTTGCAACAACTAAGCCTGGCTGGCGGCGTGTTCAGTGGTGCTGATCTGACCGGACCTGCTACCCAGATCAAACTGGCAACGGCAGGTGGCACGACAGAGGCAACACTGAAAGGCACAACCACCAGTCCAGGTATCGTCAGCGCCAACTATGGCAATGGCAAAACCCTGGCATTTGGTTTTGACTGGAATGACACCTTGAAAGCGCAAGCCAATGAAAGCCGCTGGCCAGCCATGATCAAGCAGAGCCTGGATTATCTGAACCCGGCAACTGTTGATCTGAACGCATTGCTGCCAGGTGACGTCAGCACAATGAACAGCACCATCACCAATGCCGGAGCAGCCCAACCTGTACGCATCGTCCAAAGTCTGCCTGCCGGTTCTGTGGTCAAGTCCAGCACGCCAGCCGCCACAATAGGCAGCAATGCCAATGGCGACGTCACCGCCACCTGGAACCTGACTGCCGCCTCTGCTGCCGACACAGTAGTATCCGTACGCTGGCAGGCGCCCGTATCTGCTGGTACCTACAACACCAACCTGGCCGTCAGCATGGTCAACGGTGGCAATGCAACGCCATACAAGTCACAAGACCAGGCAGTCAAGGTACAAAGCGCCAGCCAGATCAATGCGCAAACCATCAGCTTGATACAAGGTTTGAGTTTGTCAACGCCAGCACAGCTTGCGCAACGCACAGCCATCATTGACTTGCTGAACCAGGTTAATACCGCCATGGGCAGTAACGGCATGGACAAAGCCCTGCGTCTGCTGATTACGGTACAGGCGAAGATGAAGAACATAGAAACCGGCATAGGCCCGGCCAGCAAATCCCTGGCCAACCTCATTGCCGTGGTTGAGAGGCAAGTTGCGCGTTAAGCGTGACGGTAAAAACAGAAGAATTGAATGATCATGACATTACACTTACAACAGCCTTTCAACTTCAGCTTACGCCTGCTTGCGCGTAATGCAGTGCTCCTGTGCCTTTCAGCAGGGCTGATCTTGTCGCCAGCCCTGGCGGGTGCACAACAGATTGACCTCGGCGTCGCAGGGCAATATGCAGCTTTCGTCTTTGGCAATGTTAGCAACATCACCAACGTCGATGGTCGCATGGCAGTCGGTGGCATACTCAACACCCCTGGCGGCACAGTGGGTGGCAGTGTCAACTACAACGATACCAATCCCGTCATGGTCGTTGCCGGTAATCTCACTTCCTACGGTGGCAGCCTTGGTAATAACAAAAACAATGCCTATGCTGTGTATGCCGGTACGCTCGGTTCCAAGGCAGCGACCTATCTTGATTTCCGCAAGGTCGCTATCAGCCCCATTGATTTTGAAGCCGAACGCGCCTACCTGAGCGTGCTGTCGCAGCAGATACGCACCACGCCAGCGACAGGTACGGTCAGCCAGACCTATGCTCGCGTCACCCTGACTGGCAGCAACCGTGACATAGAAATCTTCAATCTTACCGCTGATCATGTCATCAGCACTCACGACTTTGACCTCGTCAACGTCAAGCCCAGCGCCTACATTATCCTCAATGTGGCAAGCGACGCCCAGCGTACCCTAAAGTTTGGCATCACCATGACAGAATTCATCAACCGCCACAGCAAGGTTCTCTTCAATATGTACGATGCTGAATTGATCAACTTTAACAATGCAGGTGTATTTGGCAGCATCCTGGCGCCCTTTGCCTGCATCAAGAATTCAGGCGGCAAGATAGAAGGTACTGTCATTGCAGCGAGTTGGGATACCAATATGGCAGTCGGTTCCACCCTGTTTGTGCCGACCAATTGAGCTGGTTCAAGACAAGCCAGGCAGTAAAAAATATTAAAAAAGCGACCCAGTCGCTTGAATGACCCATTAAGAAGAGCACACTATGTTCCGCAACAACACCATACAACGCAGCATCTCCAGTCTGGTTTTAGTCACCTTTAGCAGCCTGACGCTGTACCCATGTTCGGTAGCGGCACAAGCACGCGCTGTGGCAGACCAGGCAAAGAATGCCTTGGGTGGAAGAAATAGTGGCGCAAGTGGGCTTGCGTCAAGCAAATTCCCGGCGCTGGCAACGGGCGGCAACAGCAATGCGGTCACCAAACCAGCAAGTCTAGAGGAACGCCTAAGCCAGTTACTCAAACAGATCCAGGATGACGTCAAGGCGACAGCGCCAGTAGTCAACGCATCAAGCAATACCCTAGCCAAAACGGGCCTGCTCGCCTTAGCGGCAACAACCAATAGCAACACCACATTGCTTAACCAGCGTGTCAGCAGCATACGTAATGCCAACACACAGATCAAAGCAATCTACAATGATATAGACCAAAGCTTTAAAGACACAGAACAGCACCTCAAGGATGCCAAGCTACCCGCAGAGATACTGGCACGTCATCGCAAGGCCGTTAGTGACTATCAAAGCCGCCAGACCGAATTCAACAAAATCATGGACAGGGTAGTCCAGGCTGACGACAAGGGGCAGACCAGTGACCGCCAGACAGCCTTGACTGATCTGAGCGGCTTTATGGACAAATACCCCAATACCAAACCGCATCAATATACAGACCCCAACAAGCTGCCCTTCGGCAGCCCCAGCAACAAAGTCAGAAAGCCCAACGAAAGCAAGGCCCAATACCAGGCTAGCCTGTTCCCACCCAAGTATGACAAAGTCATGCTGGCAGGTAAAATTCCCGATGGACTACAACTGGCCCAGGCCACTTTGCCAGCCATCCCCACTGCACAAGACACCGCTGAGACAGAAGACGTACAACTGACACCAGCCATCAAGGCCCAGGCAGCCGCTTTGAGCAATAACCCCGTACAAATCTATAATTGGGTCAGAAACAACATCAGTTTCATCCCCAGTTACGGCAGCATACAGGGCAGTGAACTGACATTGCAAAACAAACGCGGCAATGCCTTTGATACGGCCAGCCTGCTGATAGCCTTGTATCGCTCGGCAGGCATACCAGCGCGCTATGTTTACGGGACAATAGACGTGCCAGCAGACAAAGTCATGAACTGGGTAGGCGGCGTCACTAAGATTGAAGCAGCGCAGAGTTTGTTAGGGCAGGGTGGCATCCCCAATATCGGCCTCAATAATGGCGGAAAGATTGTTGCTGTACGTATGGAGCATGTGTGGGTGGAAGCCTTTGTGGATTACACCCCTAGTCGTGGTGCGGTCAATAAGAATCCAAATACCTGGGTGACTATGGATGCGAGCTTCAAACAGTATCAGTTTACTGCGGGTATGGATATCAGGAATAAAGTCCCGGTCAACAGCCAGGATTTACTCACTCAGATACAACAAGGCGCGACTGTCAATGAAGCAGGTGGTTATGTGCAAAACTTGAATCAGACCAATCTGCAAACGCAGATTAATAGTTACCAGACCCAGGTACAAAACTACATCAACAGCCAAAAAGCCAATGCCACCGTGGGTGACGTACTGGGAACACAAAAGATCAAGACAGAAACCTATGGCATCCTGCTGGGGAGTTTGCCTTACAGGGTAGTCACCACAGGCAGTGAATTCCAGACCCTGCCAGACAATCTGCGCTGGAAGTTCAAGACCAACCTCTACCCGGCAGATGGCATCAGCACCAGCGATACCCCCGTCATCGAATTGAACCGTAGTACACCGCAACTGGCGGGCAAGAAAATCACGTTAAGCTTTGTGCCAGCGACGCAGGCAGACCAGGATTTGATCAACAGCTATATGCCAAAAGCACATACGGATGGCACACCAATACAACCAGGCGAACTGCCGACTTCTTTGCCGGGCTATTTGTTGAACATGAAAGCAGAATTCAGGGTGGAAGGGCAGGTTGTTGCCACCAGTGCCAACAGTTTTGCGATGGGTAGTTCGGTAAAGCAAGCCAACCAGTATTTCAATCCAAGTACGGGTGTCTGGGCCGGTGGGGATGACAATGACGTTACTGTGGGTGAGTATGATGCGATTGGGCTTGATTTGCAGGGGGTGAGTCCACAGCAGCTTAAGATTTTGCAAGACAGAATTACGGCCACTAAAGACAAGCTGACGCAGTTTCAACAAAAGCCAAGTGACACTTCAATAATAAGTAACCTAACGAAGGATGAAATTACTGGTGATTTTCTAGAAGCTGGAATCATTAGCTATTTTGTTAATGTGAATGTCAGAGACCACCTAATCGGACTGTCTGAAGATAATGTCTCAATTTTTCGTTTACCCAGTTATGGGCGTGTTTACACTGCTGTGGAACCGAATTATTTTTTTAGTATTATAAGAAATGTCAATTTTCCTGGTTTGATGATTGATATTGACTACCTCCACTCTCAAGTGGAGGTGAAATATAATGTGAGTACCATTAAGAAGAATTTCGTTCGTCAAATTGGAATGGCTGCATCGGCAGAAGAACATATGACTTTAGAGGCAATAGTCAAAGCGGGTTCTTTAGCTGATACAGATCAAATACAGGGGATATCGGCAGTAAAAGCACTCGCCGTTGCTGCTAGTCAAGGACAAAAAATATACACACTTAATTCTTCAAATGCCGCGATTCATAGCTTGGTGCTTCAAAACTTGCAGATCAATCAAGACATAAAATCTGAAATTACTAACGCTTTAGCTGTAGGAAAAGAAGTGACTGTTCATGAAAGGAATATAAGTACATTTGGGTGGACGGGATGTGGCTATTTGATTACTGATTCAGATACCGGTGCAAGTGCTTATAAGATTTCAGGTGGCGCAAATGGAGGTTGGGTTGGTCCAACACTAACTGTTTTATTTATGAGTGTTGGCATTTATTTAATGTTAATCCCACTGTTCATTTTATGCTCTGCATATTTATTGCCCATCTTGCTAACTCTTCTTGGATTTCTTCAAGTAATTGCCATTCAAAATATGGAACAAGGCGATACTCGAGGATACTTGGCAAATCTTGGTTACGGAGAAATGTCTACAGGTATGGCTGCAATTTGGGGTGGACCAATTTTTGGTATTTTGATATTTTTAATCATGTCTTGGTTAAATGTTAAATATGCGTTTTACACTGATCGAATTAGGGAGGTATATGTCTAGTGGGAAAATGGATGTTGTTAGTGCAAAGTTGACGCTATTTGCAAGGATAGCAATTGTCCTGCTAATTTTTGTGGGAGGGAATGCCTTAATTATATTTTCGTCGCATTTTGTTCCAGTTGAATATGCTCGACTCTGGATAGCGATTTTAGGTGCATTGGATTGGATATTGACTTGGGCGATATGGAATAAATTAAGCCGTAAACAGTAATTGATCGTTTTTAGTTGTTTGTCTTCCCCTGTTGCCGTGTTCAGCGTTTAGTTAAACCAAATCCCTCCGCCAGTTCTGCACTTTTTGCAGAAAACAGCGGAGGTTTTGTTTTAGTCGAACACTGAGCTGACTATATTTTAATCAGTGCGAACAAAAAACTTATTGTGACACTTGCCGGATTTATACAATCATCAATTTCATCGCTTTGACTTTGTTAAATTTGACTTTTAATTAGAAAGGCTTCGAATGAGTATCCAGCTTTGGGCGGCG
Source organism: Undibacterium paludis (assembly GCF_022568815.1). Taxonomy (GTDB): domain Bacteria; phylum Pseudomonadota; class Gammaproteobacteria; order Burkholderiales; family Burkholderiaceae_D; genus Undibacterium. The sequence goes on from NZ_JAKZHX010000006.1 coordinate 342,750, forward strand.
TGGGCTATATTGTTGCTTGTGTGTTCTGTTAGTACATATGCTCAATTGTTTGTAAAGCAGTTAAGGCAACTCGCGCGTTGGTTTGGAGTCGCTGTCTTGATGACATATGTGACAAACGAGTTTTTTGTAATAATTTATTGCGGAAATCATTTAGCTAATTTTGTGGCGCTAAGCTTAACGTGGTTTGTTTTGTTTTATGCTTTTCCGTTTGTTTATTTTAAGTTTATAGACAAATCCTTGAAAATTAAAAATGGCCACTTGGTTGGTTATTTCGTTTTTTCTTTATTGATTCTGTTGCCATTTAGTTATATTCAATATTTTAAAATTTCAAAACTATCGTGTGCTTGAATTCTGTCCTTGCTCTGTTCGGCGTTCGATTAACCACTTATTGGCATCTGGTTCGATCTGCATTTTTTACAGAAATCGATAGATATTTGGGCTTAGTTGAAAAACATAGGTGAGGTCACCAATTAGCCCTCGGTACTAAAGCAGTCGAACAGCATACTCGCAACACATTGCGATCAGGTTTACTGCGCCATCACACACTTGTTTCAAAATGCTGCCGTGCCTTTTGCTTCAGCCTGTGGTCGCGTGAATCGCATCAGTATCCCAAATGGATTAAGCGGAAGCATTGTTGACTTTTCGCGCTGGCGGCTTTACTTCCCCAGGAACATCTCGGTGTCGTTTTGTGTTCAAACATGAATTGTGTCCGCAAGAATATATATTTAAGTTTTGAGGGGCGTCATTGATGCAAATATTTACAAGTTGGGGGAGAAAAGACTCTCAATTAC
>NZ_JAKZHX010000060.1 GCF_022568815.1 Undibacterium paludis
GGCGCAACGAATGACATCACTGTTTCCAAACTGACCTTCACCGGCGAAGGCGGAGCAACCTACACCCTGTCAACGTCAAGCAATGTCGAAGTCACCTCCGCCACCAGCTTCAGTTTGACCTTGTCCGGTGCCGATATCGCCGGAGTCAACGCTCTCCTGAACAAGAATGGCACTTCGTCGATCAGCAGCACCACCTACAACCTGGCAGCAGCCGACGACTGGGACAGCGTCATCACCGGCGGCAATATTGCTGATTTGACTGGCAATGGCATCACCGTCTCCAATGCCGCACCGATCATCATCAGCTCCACCTATGATGCCAGCACAGGGACATTGGTCGTCACCGGCGCCAACATGGTCACCGGCGACACCATCGATGTCACCAAACTGTCCATCGCTGGCCAGGGTGGTTCCTACACCCTGACTTCACCTAACATCACCGCCGCCAGTGCCACCTCCTTCAACGTCATCTTGAATGCCACCGACAAACTGGCCATCAATGGTGTACTGAACCAGAATGGCACAACAGCAGTTGACACCACCACCTTCAACCTCGCTGCCGCTGCTTCATGGGACGCCAGCCGCACCACTTCAGCCGATCTGACCGGCAATGGCGTCACCGT
>NZ_JAKZHX010000061.1 GCF_022568815.1 Undibacterium paludis
CTGTTCTCTGGTTTTTCCTTTGTGTCTCTGTGCCTCTGTGGTTAAGGGTCTTGGTTTAAATCTTAAACCTGATACTGCTTATTATTTCTTAGCTGCTGTCTTGCCCATATTGCCGGACAGAACAACCGAGTGCAGGTCAGCGGAGAAGGCGCGCACTTCTTCCATGGCGCTCTTGTTGCGGCGGACCAGGAAGTTGTAACCGAGAACCGCAGGAACCGCGACCGCCAGACCAATCGCGGTCATGATCAGCGCTTCACCCACCGGACCCGCGACTTTGTCGATCGATGCCTGACCGGACATACCGATCGCTGTCAGCGCATGGTAGATCCCCCAGACGGTACCGAACAGACCAACGAACGGGGCGGTGGAGCCAACGGTTGCCAGGAAGGCCAGGCCGTCTTGCAGGCGGCTTTGGACTTTGTCGACAGCGCGCTGGATGGACATGGAGACCCAGGTGTTGAGGTCGATCTGTTCGAGCAGGGCGCCTTCGTGGTGTTCGGTGGCTTTGATGCCGGAATCAGCGATGAAGCGGAAGGGGCTGCCTTCTTTCAGGGAGGAGGCACCGGCCTGGACGGAGGCGGCTTTCCAGAATTTGGAG
>NZ_JAKZHX010000062.1 GCF_022568815.1 Undibacterium paludis
CGCTGCCACATTCGATACCGTGACGGCATTGCCGGTGAGGTCAGCATTCGATGTGGTGCTGGCATCCCAGGAAGCGGCAGCAGCGAGGTTGAAGCTGGTCGTGTCCACCGCACTGGTGCCATTCTTGTTCAACAGGCCATTGATGGCGAGTTTGTCGGCGGCGTTCAACGTGACCGAGAAGGCGGTGGCGCTGGCAGCGGTGACATTGGCTGAGGTCAGGGCATAAGACCCACCGCCCTGGCCGACCAGGGACAGTTTGGAGACATCAATGGTGTCGCCACCGACGATATTGACGGCAGAGACGGACAGAATACCTGTGGCAGCGTCATACGTGGCATTGAGGATATTCGGTGCAGCATTGGAGACGGTGATGCCATTGCCTGTCAGGTCAGCAATATTGCCACCGGTGATGACGCTGTTCCAGTCGTCTGCTGCGGCAAGGTTGTAGGTGGTGGCGCTGACGGCGGAAGACGTACCGTTCTTGTTCAGCAGGGCGGAGACGCCGCCAGTGTCTGCACCGGAGAGGGTAATGGCAAAGCTGGTGGCGGAGGTGATTTCGACATTGCCGGAAGTGGACAGCGTGTAAGTCGCT
>NZ_JAKZHX010000063.1 GCF_022568815.1 Undibacterium paludis
TGGGAGCGAACGGCATTGTCGAGTCCGCGGAAGCCGCTGGATTTGTCGATCTTGACGTCGGACACGGAGCCATCGGCGCCAATCAATACGGACAGCTGGACGGTGCCGGTTTCTTCGTTACGCAGTGAGGCACGCGGATATTCCGGTTTGCAGCCTGCGACGTTGAAGTCGATCACACCAGGGACGATAGACGGACCGGCCGGTTTGGCTTCGGCTACCACGGCCGGGGCCGGTGGTGGGGTCTTTTGCAACTGGTTGCTCTCTGGCCTGACTTCCGATTTGACGCTGATCGTCGGCGCCTGCTGGACCGGTTGCTGGACCTGGACTTCCGGTGGCGGAATGAACGGTGGCGGCGGCGCCAGCAGTTTCGGTGGTGGCGGCGGCGGGGTGTCTGGCGGTGGTGGCGGTGGCTTCACCTCTTCGACGATCTTGGTTTCCAGTGGCTTGATGACCACGTCCATGGCCTTGCGTGCCAATCCTGATACCAGCGCCCATACCACCAGTATATGAAATGCGACTACCAGCCCTATACCGATAAATTTCTTACCCGGCTCTTGCTGGCGATTTGAAAAATCCATT
>NZ_JAKZHX010000064.1 GCF_022568815.1 Undibacterium paludis
ATCGTTGATGCCACCATCATTTCAGCGCCTTCATCCACAAAGAATAAAGAAGGCAAACGCGACCCGGAAATGCGCCAGACCAAGAAAGGCAATCAATGGTATTTCGGTATGAAAGGCCACATAGGCGTCGACAGCAAGACCAAACTGATCCATGCCGTTGTTGTAACGGGAGCCAATGCCCATGATAGCCAGGTATTACCAGACTTACTCCACGGGCGTGAGAAACGATATTGGGGCGACTCAGCTTACACAGGCCAAAAGCAGGCGGCACGCAGCAAAGCCCCAGGTGTAAAAGACTTTACCAATATCCGGGGCACGCGCAGCCACACCCTGACAGAGGAAGAGCGTCTGACCAACCGCCGCAAGTCAAGCGTGCGCGCCAAGGTTGAACATGCCTTCTGCATCATCAAGCGTGTGTTTGGATTTACCAAAGTCAGATATCGTGGTTTGCAAAAGAATGCGCATCGCTTGTTTGTGACCTGTGCACTGGCGAACCTGTTCATGGTTCGCAGGCGCTTGATGCGCATGCAAGGGGCATAGTGTGCCC
>NZ_JAKZHX010000065.1 GCF_022568815.1 Undibacterium paludis
GGCCAATGGCATTCTGGGTGATCATCAGCAAGACAAAACCAAACACCAGCACTACCAGTAATTCCCTGTCGCCACTGACAATGACTTCATCAATCACAAACTGATTGAACAGGGGTGAGCAGATCGCAAAGATTTCCAGCGCCAAAGCCAGCGCAATGACTCTGACGATGGCAGGACGCAAACCGACGATATGACCAGTCAGGTCACGCAGGGCGACTTGCTTCTTTTCGTCTTTGGGTTTGAAGGCAGGGCTGGGGGATAATTCCAGGGCTACGCCGGTGAAATGCGCTGAGGCTTCCTCAAGCGATACACGGCGCTCACCGACCGCAGGGTCAAGCAAGACCAGCGAAACCCGGCCACGCCAGTCCTTGCGTACGGCTTTGAGGACAACAAAGTGATTGAGGTTCCAGTGCAGGATAGAGGGCAAGGCCAGTTGATCAAGCTCATCAAGTTCCAG
>NZ_JAKZHX010000066.1 GCF_022568815.1 Undibacterium paludis
TTGGAACTCGATGAGCTTGATCAACTGGCCTTGCCCTGCATCCTGCACTGGAACCTCAATCATTTCGTTGTCCTCAAAGCCGTGCGCAAGGACTGGCGTGGCCGGGTGTCACTGGTCTTGCTTGACCCTGCGGTGGGCGAGCGCCGGGTTACTGTGGAAGAAGCCTCTGCGCATTTTACCGGCGTGGCGCTGGAATTATCCCCCAGCCCTGCCTTCAAACCCAAAGACGAAAAGAAACAAGTCGCCTTAAGTGATTTGACTGGTCATATCGTCGGTTTGCGTCCTGCCATCGTCAAAGTCATAGCGCTGGCTTTGGCGCTGGAAATCTTTGCGATCTGCTCACCCCTGTTCAATCAGTTTGTGATTGATGAAGTCATTGTCAGTGGCGACAGGGAATTGCTGGTAGTGCTGGTGTTTGGCTTCGTCCTGCTGATGATCACCCAGAATGCCATTGGTT
>NZ_JAKZHX010000067.1 GCF_022568815.1 Undibacterium paludis
GGCCAGCAACACACGCTGCTTTTGCCCGCCCGACAAACTGCTGCCCATGTCGCCGACCAGGGTCTGGTAACCCATGGGCATCTTGCTGATGTCTTCATGAATGGCGGCCAGTCTGGCGCATTCTTCCACTCTTTGCTGATCACAGCGGCTGTCAAAGAAGGCGATATTGTCCATGATGGACCCCGCCAGCAAGACATCTTCCTGCATGACGGTTCCCACCAGCTGGCGATAGGTCTTGATACCCAGCTGGGTGATGGGGATGTCGTCGATCAATACTTCACCTTCCGTCGGTTTTAACAGCCCAAGGATGATCTTGCACAAGGTCGTCTTGCCACAACCGCTGGGGCCGACCAGGGCAATGCTCTGGCCTGCCGGTATGCTCAGGTTGATGTCCTTCAATACCCAGGGTTCGCCTTCGGCATAGCGGAACTTGATGTTCTTCAGGGTAAGGACG
>NZ_JAKZHX010000068.1 GCF_022568815.1 Undibacterium paludis
TGCCAGCAACACACGCTGCTTTTGCCCGCCCGACAAACTGCTGCCCATGTCACCGACCAGGGTCTGGTAACCCATGGGCATCTTGCTGATGTCTTCATGAATAGCGGCCAGCCTGGCGCATTCTTCCACTCTTTGCTGATCACAGCGGCTGTCAAAGAAGGAGATATTGTCCATGATGGACCCCGCCAGCAAGACGTCTTCCTGCATCACCGTGCCCACCAGCTGGCGATAGGTTTTGATACCCAGCTGGGTGATGGGGATGTCGTCGATCAATACTTCACCTTCCGTCGGTTTTAACAGCCCAAGGATGATCTTGCACAAGGTGGTCTTGCCACAACCGCTGGGGCCGACCAGGGCAATGCTCTGGCCTGCCGGTATCGTCAGGTTGATGTCCTTCAATACCCAGGGTTCACCCTCGGCATAGCGGAACTTGATGTTTTTCAGGGTAATGACA
>NZ_JAKZHX010000069.1 GCF_022568815.1 Undibacterium paludis
TTGGCCACACGATGTTCGACTTCGATCATCTGCAATTGCAGATCAGACAGCGCCAGCGCTTCTTGCTCACTGAGACGACCGAGCACGAACCAGGCCTGGAAGATAGGCTGACGGCTGAGATCACGGACAGGTTGCAAAGCCTCGACGAGCTTCTCGAAAGGCAGATCCTGGTGGGCATAGGCGCCCAGGGCGGTTTCCCGGACCTGGGACAGCAAGTTGAGGAAACTCTGCTCAGCCTGCAGGCTGGAGCGGATGACCAGGGTATTGACGAAGAAACCGATGAGGTCTTCGAGTTCACGCTGGTGACGTCCGGCGATGGGTGTACCGACGACGATATCGTCCTGGCCGCTCCAGCGTGAGAGCAGGGTCTGGTAGGCGGCCATCAGGACCATGAACAGGGTGGCTCCTTCCTGACGCGCCAGGTCGTCCAGTGCTTTGCTCAGGGTGGGCGGAA
>NZ_JAKZHX010000007.1 GCF_022568815.1 Undibacterium paludis
TTTTTTCCAGGATGTAAAAAAGGCAGGTGACTTTGTTCAGTTCCCTGCCTTTTTCTTTTCTGATTTTTATGATGCGTGATGACAGCGCTTTTTTTACTTGTTGTTTTCCATGAACGCAAAATACAGGTCACGTGCACGGGTGGCGATTTCACCTATCGGCAATTCGCGATTTTCATAGCGTGTGCATGGTGTGACTTTAGCATAATTACCGGTATTAAAAATCTCTTTCGCAGTCAACAATTCTTCTGGTTTGACTGAGCGTTCAGATACCTGTTTGCCATCCTCCTTCAGCAGGGCGATGACGCGTGCTCTGGTGATGCCTGACAAAAAACAGCCATTTGCCGCCGGCGTGACAATTTCATTCTCTGGTGTCACAAAAAAGATATTGGCTGTCGCGAACTCGGCGACCTGACCATGAATGTCACACATCACGGCATTATCAAAGCCACGCTCTTTTGCTTCACGCAAGGCCTTGGCCGAATTGGGGTAGAGACAAGATGCCTTGGCGTCGGTAGGCGCCATGCTGGGATCAGGGCGACGCAGGCTCGACAAACAGGCAGAGAAGCCGGCAAAAGGCGGCATGGCGGCATCAAACAAAGTCAATGCAAAGCCGGACGCAGCAGGCTCGGGCACAACCAGTCCATCAGTACCAAATACCAGCGGGCGTATATAGAGTTCTGCATCGGCGGGGAAAAGTGCAATACCTTCACGGCACAGTGCTTCCAGCTCATCGACGTTATAGGGGCACTGCAAACCCAGGCGATCTGCCGACTGTATGACGCGGTTCAGATGCAGGCGCAAATCCGGCGTCATACCGCGTATGGAACGTGCGCCGTCAAATACGGATGAACCCAGCCAGACAGCATTGTCCATGGCACCAAACAAAGGGGTATTGCCTTCACTCCATTGACCTTTGAAATAGCTACGATACATATCATTCCTCATTGTGGATGTTAAATAGGTCCTGCGCCTTGAAGGCATTATCCAGGCATCAGCCCGTCTGTGCATTTGCTACCTGATTGACACTATTACTGCTGCTTCTGATGACTATATATTGCTTGCGAAATTCCAGGCCCCGGTCTGGCCACTTTCCTGCGTACTGTTTCAAGTGTTCAACGGCGGGCAAAAAATCTTCCCCATTGACACGGCAATCTGCTGCCAGTTGCCCCTCATTATCGCGCGATGCAAACAGTCGTACACCAAGAAAATGGCTGGTCTGTAATACCTCGTGGAAAGCAGGCATGCTCTCGGTAAACAGGCAACAGGGGCAAAACGGGTGTTCTTCTTTTTTCTTCGGCTCCGGCAAGCTGGCCAGGTGTGCCACTGGCCCAAGTATCACTTGCCTGAACATGGGCTTGCCATCAGCCAGGTCAGCTTCACTGGCTATGTTCATTTCTATGACCGTACAGTCTTTCGGTGATTCACGGGTGGCGTCAAGCAGCACCAGTAAATCCATCCTGACCCAGGTACGAAAACCTTCAGTCAAGGCGAGCATCTCCGTACTTCCCATGGCATGCTGATATTCGCTTAGCCCTTGTGGGAAAAGGCTGGCGTGACTGACATGGATGCGGGTACAGGTCCTGAACTTGTCCTCAGCCAGATTCACAACTTCAACCGGCTCGGCCGCCAGTACCAGGCCCTCTGGCAGAGACAGATAACTGCCTTGCCAGCTTGATGCAATACCTTCGCTGCTTAATATCTCTGACAACATCTGCATCAATGCCGGATCAGCAGCTATCTGTGGTACGGCAGATGCCTGTACTTGCCTGGGATTCAGTTTGCTTTTGACGGCATTGACAGCTTTGAAGAACGAGTTTGAAACGGACATGGACAAGAAGAAAAAAGACTGGCAAACCTCATTGTAACAAGAACTGCCCTAACCGCCCCAAAACTGTGCATTCAGCCATTGCCAGAGGCATCACTCTTATGCAAAGCCTGCGCATAATTCGCCAGCGAGCGATTGTAGCGCGGCAGATAACCTGACAGCGCAGTCAGGCTGATCGCCAGTGCTTCTCTTTCCCGTCCAAGATCGGCCAGTGCCAGTGCGAGAAAGGCTCTTACGGCTCCATCCAGTTCATCGCCGCCCTCTTGCAATTCGGCTGTCAGCAAATCTGCTGCACGCTGCGGATTACCAAGATAGCGCGTAGAGCTGGCCATTTGTATGACCGCCCGCCGACGGCGCAGACCGGTCAATCCTGCCGCCAGTGCCGCCTGATACAGAGGAATAGCCAATTCCGGATAACCGCAGGAATCGCGCGCGGCACCACGCTCAAAACTGGCGATGGCAGCATCTGGCGGCAATTCTGCAGTCAGTGCATCCATGCGCGTAATGAAATCAGTTTTTTCCAGACTATCAAGGCTACCCCACAAGCTGGCCAACCTCTCTTCCCAATTATCAAGATTGTTCATCAAGCACTTTCTGCAATAGTTGCAAAGTTTAAGTCATGCTCATTCTAACAAGGATTTTTTCTTCAAAATCAAGCCTTGATCATACTAATCAGTTCACGTGCATGGGCCGACAGCTCATCATATTGCCTGACACAGATCAGCAATTGCCTGACCGCCCACATATCACTCAGGCGCAAATGCCGAATCTGCATGATTTTTGCATAACGCAAGGCAGCGCTTTCAGGAATGATGGCAATGCCGGCCGCACTTTCCACCATGCGACAGATGCCATCAAAGCTGCGCAGGCGTAGCCGGTACTGCAGGCGCTGGCCCAGTCTGGCAGCGTGCTCATTCAGGTATTGCTGTAGCGCGCTGTCGCCGGCCAATCCAATAAAATCATGGTGTAGGCAATCCATGAAATTTACCCTGCCATCACCATCTGTCATAGTAGTCAGCGGATGCTGATGCGCAGTTACCACGACCAATTCATCGTGACGAAACGGGAAGCTTTGGAGTCCGCTGCAATTGACGGTGTCGGCCACGATACCAATATCAGCCTGGTTATCCATCAATGCCTGGACGATGTCGTTGCTCAGGCGTTCTTCCACTTCTATGTTCACATGGGGATGTGCATGCATGTAAGTCGCCAGCGCCTGCGGTAAAAACTCGGTCAGGGCTGATGTATTGCATAACAGGCGTATCTGTCCTTTCAATCCCTTGGCATAGACAGCCAGGTCGCCACGCATTCTTTCCATCTGCTGCATCAACAGCCGGGCATGGTGCAAAAGACTGCGGCCTGCATCACTGAGTTCAATACCGCGGCGCTTGCGTATCAAGAGCGATACGCCAAGCTGCTCTTCCATGCCACGCAAACGGGCGCTGGCTGACGCCAGTGCCAGATGGCTGCGCTCAGCCCCCAGAGTGATGCTGCCTGCTTCGGCAACGTTCAGGAATAACTGCAAATCAATCAGATCAAAACGCATGAACAGCTCCTGCAAATCCGGTTGGGTAACAAGAACGCGACCTCAAGCTGGCCAGATGAAGCGCGCAATGGCAGCCTGTTTCCAATATTTCTCGACATAGCCTCAGTATAATCCGAAGGCTGACTGCGTATATTCCACATTTTCAGTTAATCAAGGTAATGGCAAACTGTCTATATGGAAAACCTGCCACAACTTTTCGCCAGCAACCAGCATTACCTGCTGGTTGTGCTTGTCTTTATCCTGGCGGGTATGGTCAAGGGCGTCATAGGGCTGGGCCTGCCTACGATTGCGATCGGCTTGCTCAGCCTGTCCATGCCTGCCATGGAGGCAGCGGCTTTATTGATCGTGCCTTCGCTTTTGACAAATATCTGGCAACTGGGTCGCGGCCCGCAACTGATCTTGCTGCTGCGCCGCTTGAGCCCCATGTTGCTTGGCATCTGTGCGGGTACCTTCTTGTCTGCCTTGCTATTTCACAAAATCAATGCTGCCTGGTCAGGACTGGGCCTGGGTCTGGCTTTGATCGCCTATGCAACAATGGGCCTGGCATCAATACACTGGAATGTGCCGACGAGACTGGAAACCGGACTGTCCAGCCTGACAGGCACATTGACAGGCATGGTGACCGCTACGACCGGCGTGTTTGTTATGCCTTCCGTACCGTTTTTACAGGCATTAAATCTCGACAAAGACAGCCTGATACAGGCGATGGGCCTGAGCTTTACCGTATCCACCCTGGCATTGGCCGTCAAACTGGCGAGTGCTGGTAGCCTGGACTGGCATGTCGCCGGCAGTTCTTTATTTGCACTGCTGCCAGCGCTGCTTGGCATGCAATTGGGTCAATGCCTGCGCAAGAAATTGCAACCCTTGTTATTCAAGCGCTGCTTTTTTATTGGCTTGTTTGGATTGGGTGCGCACTACCTATGGGGAGCAAGTGCATAATGGCTACCAAGATGGATACCTCGACACCCTGCTGCAATATTGCAGACTCACTCACCATCTGCAAACAATGCAGTGAAACCAGTCAATGCAACATCCTGTTCAATGCCTACCTGGACAAGCAGCATGTCGCCGCACTCGATTGCAGCGTCAATGACTGTGAAAGACAAATCCAGGTCCACGTCCTGTATGTGAAACCGGCATTCAGGGAGCAAGGTATCGCCAGGGCTCTGCTGAATTTTGTGCATGCAGATTTCCCGGGAATGGAAATCAGGTTCCAGCAGGGAACCTGACCAATAAGGCGGGTACAAAACACACAAACTCGCCGATTTACACTACCATCATGACTTTCCTTACCTGGCACTGAAGGTGAAAAGTCATGGATATCGAAGTACTTTTTCCTACCCTGGTTGGCATTTCACAAGCCGACCATGAAACCATCCTGCGTATCAATGAAGAAGTCTTGCAACACAAGGACGTGATGAATCGCCTGCTCAGCCATGCCTGGGGGGATAATGTGCTGAGCTCATTTGACAGGGAGAAAAACATCTTTGCCCATGCTCACCTGCATGCATTGAGAAAATTCGTGGAAGACAGCATCCTGGAGTTTGTACATAAAACCCGCCGGGACAAAGACTGGAAAATAGATCATCAATACACCCAGAGCTGGATCAATGTCACCAAGAAATTCGGCTACCAGGAAAGGCATAATCACGAAAGAAACGTCGAGGGCCTGCCGATTAGCGGCGCCTATTATTTCAGTACCAATCAGCATGACGGCGACCTGGCGATTTTTCCCGTCGACATGCACTACAAGCAATTTGAAAACTACATCATTCAGCCTGAAGTCGGCAAGCTGGTCTTGTTCCGGTCTGATGTATTCCATAGAGTAGGGGCAAACCTGACGGACACAGACAGGGTTTCATTCAGTTTCAATTATTTGCTGAACAAATAACCCCCAACTCCCAATGAGCAATTGCTTGCACAACGTTTTTGAACGATTTATCTTGGTAATAAGTGACGTTCAAAAAAATCACTGATTTTCTTGTCCACTTCAGCCATCTGGCTGCGCTCAAAACCAGGCGGATCATTGAGCATATCCCCGACCAGGCCAGTCAAATTCGGTGGCAGAGGTGATAGCAACGCTCCATGCCCTGCTGTTGTCAGGTCGGCGATGTGTTCGCAGGTTTTGCACACCTGCAATACCCTGTCGCTATGAAAACGAGGTATCAGCCAGCGGTCTTGCTGTGCAGTGACCAGTCCCAGTGCGATAGGTGGGTTGGCCAAAGTCGCCATATCAAAATCGGCAGCCGCTGGTACACCAGCAACCGCAGCAAGCACCCGTGGGTCGTGGTGTTCATGCATGGTGATGTCACTGAAGCGATGACTTATCACTTGTAAGGCCAGCCATTTCTTCAAACCATCGAATATGTTTCCCCTTAAACGGGTAATCAAACCCACACAGGTCTGGAAATCATCAGCTATATTGGCTTCGCAATGCTGTTTAAAACCGGCAGCCGACCAGCGACCGCCTGCCATACTGAGGGCTGTATGGCCGCCAGCTGACATGCCATACACCCCCACTTTATTGATATCAAACAAGGAGGAAAAACGCGGGTCACGACCAACAGCATCAATGGCGCGTGACACTTCGGCTGGCCTCAGCACCCAGCTTGCAGGCCCGGGATTGCTGTCATCCCTATAATTGTCGGCGTGATGCTCTGGCAGGGCAACGATGAATCCGGCTGCCACCAGAGTCCGGGCGAGGTCAGCATAGACCCAGGGTGAACCACCTGAGCCATGAGAGATGATGATCAGCCGATTATTGCCTGGCATGGGTTCAGCCTGTTCGGCCAGGCTAAGGACAAATGGCCCGCGCCTTACCGGTTGCTCCGTTGCAGTTGTCGGGTAATACAAGGTGATACGTCCATCCGTGGCACTGGCCGGTATAACTGCAAGGCCTACCGCCGCCCCCGCCACATTCGCAAGCAGGCTGGAAAAAACCAGCAGAAAACCGGTCACCAGCTTGCGCAAGTCAGTCATAGTTAAGGAAAAGGATAATACATCCAGAGGGTACATAAGTCAGGCTCCATGTCATGATTAAAACCAAAGACCAGGTTTTTGGTGAGCCTAACTGTGCAGTTGAAACAGAACGATGTCTCGCCAGAGTCTGTAAATTTCAGAATCCGGCTAGCCGATTTCAGGATTCGGCCATATTTTGTTTGCGGAACTCTGTCGGGGTCAGCCCTGTGGCTGCCTTGAAAGCCCGGTTGAAGGGCCCTATCGATTGAAAGCCCGAACTTAATGCGATCGTCAGCACCGGCAGTTCACGCCGGGCCGGATCTGTCAAGGCGGTACGGGCTTCTGCCAGGCGGAAGGCATTGATGTAGGAATTAAAATTGCGATAACCCAGTGCCTGATTGATCAATCTGCGCAGGCGATACTCAGGCAGCTGCATCCTGGCTGCCAGGCTGGCCAGGCTCAGATTTTCACTGCGATACAAATGCTCGGCCTGCATCAATGTCTGCAAAGCGTTGAGGTGATGGGTATCAGCCGCGTCGGTTTCAAGGTTTTTTTCTGATACTCTGGTAACTTGCATAATATCGATATCAGTAACACTGGTATCTGGCGCAGGCGGTTTGTGCAGAGCCGGAAACAATTCCAGATTACCCAGCATCAATATCTTGTAAGTGATCACCGCAATAATGCCGAGCAACATCAACACATCTGCCAGGGCTGATGTCGCTGTCAGCCGGCCATGCTGTCCACCCAGACGTGCAATCATGAAAATCAAGGTGTAAGCAACACCGGTGACAACAATAAAAGCGCGCAAACGCCGTCTTTGTTCCACCAGGTCGGTGCGCCAGCTTCTGGCCGCCGCCCAGGCTGCCAGGATGGCAAACAGCAATGGAATACCGCGTTGCACGCCCATCATGGCAGGTGCAAAGATGCTGGCGCTTCCTGCAACAACGAGACAGTTGAACAAGGTCAGGGCCATCACTACACACCAGCTAACGCCATGTATGGGCCTGAACCGAAAATCATCGTCAAACAAGGCTTGCACAAACACCCAGAACAAGACGCCATTGGCAACGGAAATAGCGATCAGGGGAACCTGCCACACAGCTGGCACGACTTCTTCAAATGCGGGGGTTGAACTGAAGACCTGCACGCAAAGACCAAGACAAAGCGCTACCCCAGCCTTGACAACCACCAGATCCGGACGGTCACGCAATAAAATAATGGACAACAGCAGAAGCAGCGCCAGCAAGGTGCCGCGCAAGCCTGCATCGATCAACATCAGCGGAGAAAAAGACAGCATGCTTATTGGACAGGATCAAAGATAAACAAGATATCAGTTGCCCGATATCTTGTGAAGCCTTGACTATAAGCTTACCTGCCGGCTCACCGGCAACATCGCCCATCAGCTATCGAGGTGGGAAATCAGCAAATTACTGAAGCGTGATAGTTCCTTGCGCCTGGCTTCATCGCCATTGGCAAGAGCATTTGCTGTACCTTCATCAGGTGCATCAATTGACAGCCCGACAGCAATAATGTCGATCAGCAGTAATTGCAATATACGGGAAATCATCGACAAGAAAGTGGCATTGTCTTCCGTATGATTGACCGCCAGGCAGACTGTGGCTTTTTTTGCCAGCGGCGATTGATTTGGCGTAATTGCAATCACGTCGGCGCCGGCATTACGGGCGGCATCCACGGCTTTCAGCAATTCAGGCAATTTGCCGGAATTGGACACCACGATCACCACATCACCAGGGTTGAGCAGCTCTGCCGCCATGGAGAACAAATGCGCGTCGCCATACGACGCCGTGGGGATGCGGAAACGGAAAAACTTGTGCTGGCCATCCAGCGCCACTGCGCGCGAGTTGCCCATAGCATAGAACTCGACCTTATTGGCCTTGCGCAGCAGGGCGATGGCCTGGTCCAGCGAACGCACATCAAGCTGATCACGGAAATTGAGAATTGCCGATACGGTATTGTCGATCACCTTGGCACTGAGGTCATGGGTACTGTCGCTCATGCGTACCTGGCTATGGCGCACAGGTATCGTGCCGGTCAGGCTGCTGGCAAATTTCAGCTTGAAGTCAGCCAGCCCCAAAAAGCCCAGGGACCGGCAAAAGCGGATGACCGTGGGCTGACTGACGTCAGCCAGGCGAGCGATCTCGGCAATGGCTTCATTCAGGACGGTACGCGGATTTTCCAGCACCAGAACAGCAACACGGCGTTCTGCTGGTGTCAGCTCAGCCTGGATTTGCTGTATGCGGTCCAGCAATGAACTGTCGCCACTACGGCCACGCAAGTGTTCCGACAGGATGGCCGATACTCCATAAAATGCCGGATTGGGCGTAGTAATGACAAAGGTCGGGATTTGCGCCAGGTAGCTGGAAAAACGACCCTTGGCTTCAAAACGGGTACGGAACAAGGAGGTCTTGAACCAGTCCCCCATTAGCGGCACGATGCCGCCACCGATATAGATGCCACCGAAAGCACCAAGCGTGACCGCCAGGTTGGCACTGAAGCTGCCCAACATGGCACAGAAGCATTCCAGAGCTTCCAGGCACAAGGCGTCCGCATCCGTCAATGCACCTCGCATGATATCCTGCGCAGCCAGTGCCTTGATTTTTTTACCATTGCGGTCCGCGAGGGCGCGGTAGATCAACTCAAGACCAGGGCCAGAAATCAGACGCTCTGCCGATACATGCGGCCATTCTTTCCAGGCAAACTGCAATATTGCATATTCCCTCTCGTCGACAGGAGCAAAATTGACATGGCCGCCTTCACTGCCCAAGGTCACAAAACCGTCGGAAGTCGGAATCAGGCCAGAAACGCCAAGCCCGGTGCCAGGCCCCAATACACCTATCACCGATTTTGCCACCGGCACACCGCCTCCAACCTGCATGACATCCCTGGCCTGCAAGCCTGGCAAGGACATCGCCAGTGCAGTAAAGTCATTGACGATCAGCAGGGTATACAAACCAAATTCACGGCGCACATCTTCAATCGAAAACGCCCAGTCGCGATTGGTCATCCTGACCTGGTCGCCATCGATAGGGTTGGCAATCGCAAATGCGGCATGATGAATCCTGACGCCAGGATTACCCGACACATATTCACGCAACAAGGGGATGATGCCTGTATAGTCATCACACTTAAAAACGCGCACTGCTTCAAATACGCCGGGTGAAGATTCAAGGGTAAAACGGGCATGGGTAGCACCAATATCTGCCAAAAGGCGTGGGCCACCAGAAAAGCCCGCCGCGCTGCCATGTTCTACAAGTGCGTGTTCTGTCGTCATGCTGTCTTTATTTAACCTGTCTTTATTTCACCTCTGTTGCCAGGGCGTGTTGCCAAATTTTCATAGCCAGAGCAATGTCGCAATTTACCACAAACCCTGCACTTTTCAGGGTAAAACCTGGCAAAAACCCCTTTGTCGGCTTAGTACTGAGCGTACAGAATGCCGGGTAATGTCGGCAGCAATATCATTTATTCAACTCGATATTGATGTTTGCCCTGGTATTCTTTCTCCATTCCACATCAAAACTCAGCAATTTTTTGCTGTCATCCCAGCTAAAAGTACTGACTTTGTTTTGCACCAGCAACTGCACAGGCTTGCTGTTGAGGTGATGGATTTGCATGCTTACCACCCTGTCCACCGCCGGTTCATGTTTACCGGTCTGTGCTGTCAGACGCAAGCTCAACACCTGGGTTTTCACCGTGCTGTCAAAATGCATCAAGGTGTAGCGACCTTTTTCATAGGCCTGTGCTGTTTCACCATCATCATCATAAAGCTTGCCGGCTGCCCTGCTCAGGGTCGCATCATGATAATAGTGGAGTTCGATTTTTTTGCTGGAGTAATCGCGCGTGTTTTGCACGACTTGCGTCATCGGTACGAAAGCACCACCACGTACAAACACGGGGATGTGATCTTCAGTCACGACAACGGATGCAATACTGCCGCCCTGGTATTGCTGCCCGGTATAAAAATCAAACCAGTTGCTGCCTGCCGGGAAATACACGCTCGCCTCTTTTTCACCGGACTTCAACACCGGATGTACCAAGAAGCTGTCGCCCCATAGATAGCTGTCAGCAACATTCAGTAATTGCTGGTTATGTGGCTCAGCATAAAACAGTGGGCGCATGAAAGGCAAGCCCTGCTGGTTATTGTCAAAGGCCAGGGTGTAATTGTAGGGCAACATGCGGTAACGCAATTCTACGGCCGCCTTGGCCAGCGCCCTGGTTTTTGGCTCACGCAAGACCGGTTCGGATGCTACTTCCTCCTGCGCATGCGGGCGGAATACCGGCTGGAAAACGCCATACTGCAGCCAGCGCGCATACAGCTCATCATCCAGATTGGCACCGGCAAAACCACCCAGGTCAGAATGCATATAAGCCATGCCCTGCATGCCCATTTGCAAGGCAATTTCTGGCTGCGAGCGTAAGCCACCCCAGGTGCGATTGACATCGCCCGACCACGGTATCATGCCCAGTCTTTGCGAACCTGAATAGCCGGAACGCATGAGTATGAAAGGTCGCTGATTGGAAAAATCCTTCTTGTAGCCCTCAGCAATCATTTTGGCCCATTGATGACCATAGATATTATGCAATTCGTCAGCACTACCTGTCTTGTGCTGCAAGGCAGATGGATGGACTTCCGGTTCACCCAGATCACCCCACCAGCCAGCGACACCCATATTCTTCAAGTCTTTATAGAGTGACCAGAACCAGTCTTGCGCGGGTGGGTTGAAGATATCGATAAGCCCGGTATTGCCGAAATAAAAATCATAAGTAAAAGGCTTGCCCTGTTTGTCTGTCGCCAGCACATTCTTGTCCACTGCCTCTTGCCATCTTTTTGAAGTCGTCAAGATGAAGGGCTCGGTAATCAGTACAGTCTTGATGCCTTGCTGCGCAAAGTCAGCAATCATACCCCTGGGATTAGGGAAGCTGTCTTTATCAAATTCAAGATTACCCATGGTGCCTTTGATGTCTTTACCAAACCAGTACAGATCAAAGATGATGGCATCGACAGGGATTTTCTCTGCGCGGAATTTATCCAGTATGCCACGCGCCTCTGCTTCATTGTGATAACCAAAGCGGCTGGCAAAATTGCCGAAAGTCCAGCGCGGCGGCAAAGGCTGGCGCCCGGTCAGGCTGGTGTAATTGCTGACGATGTCGGCCCAGCTGTCGCCGGCAATCACCTGGTAGGTTTTGCGGCCACTGATAGTTTCATAGGTCAATACATTGGTTTTCTTGCTATCGAGATCAAGATGGCCGATAGCCGCATTGTCAAAGTGTATGCCATACATCTTCGATGAAAATACCAGCGGCATGGCAAAGTTCATTTGCTCTGAACGCTCTTCATAGCCATAGTGTGCCTTATTGTATAAAGGCAGGCGATTGCCGCGACGGTTCATACCAAGTGCGCGCGCGCCGCCACCATACAGGGCTTCATTGGCATCGAGGTTGAAGTCCAGCACTTCTGCCTCTGCCGTTTTACTATAGCCATTTTTTTCTGACAGCAAGGGTTTGCCCTTGTAAGCATAGGCAATCTGCAGCGGTGACCTGGTGATTTTCACACTGATGTCACCGGCAAGGTATTGAATACTGCTCGCGGTCTCCTTGAAACTGGTCTTGACGCGCGCTGGCAACAAGACAACTGCATGCGAAGCTGGATTGAATCTTTCAGCAGCAGGAATAAAACTGGTTTCCATGATCTTGTCGCTATACGGCTTCAGGATATAGCGGCCATCATTGGTCTTGATTTCCAGATGGTCAGCCTGTTTGTTGACTGACACGATAGTGCGCGCAGAATTTTGCGCCTGCGCTGTGCTTGCCAATGACAGGATTGCTGCCGCAAGGATATTCAGTTTGATTGTGGATGTCTTTTTCATGTGTCTCAAATCATTTTTTGAGCAGACTAAGGCGCGATCAATACCGTGCTCAAGCCGCTATTGAATTGCACCTTGCCTTTGACGACTGTGGCGGTCTTGCCAGAGTAATAGTCACGCAGTCTCAGCCCATCGGCAAACACGCCACCGACGCTGATGGCGGGATTGCTGTTCGCCGGGATCTCCAGTGCAATCACTACCTTGTCGCTAATGCCATCTTTCTCATAAGTGCGCTTGAAGGTATAAGGTGCATCTGCGAGTTTTTCATGCAGGCCGGCACCTATGGCAGGATGACTACGCCGGAACACACCGAGACGGCTCCAATGCTGGCGCACATCGGCAATCCGGTAACCATCCCGGCTGGCATTGTTTGCCAGCTCATCCCAGTTCATGAAAGAGCGCAGAGTCGCGTCACCTTGCGCACCAGCGACATTCAAAGAGCGCGCGGTTTCATCGCCATAATAGATTTGCGCAGCACCAGGGCTCAGCAAGAGTTTATTGGCTGATTCAAAAGGCTTTTGGCGCAAGAGATCAAATGGCCCGCCGTCGTCATGCGAGCTGATGTAATTGAGTACCGAATACCCTGCCAAAGGTCCGTGCAGACGCGTGGCATAATCATTGAACAGGGCTTCATAGGGCTTATTGGCATCTGACTTGAAACCAAAATTGATGAGACTGTCAAAACCGTTCTGGTAAAAATTGACGGTCTGGCCACCACCCATATCAAAATCCTGGCCGTGAGCCAGTGCATAGTTATACACTTCACCGGTCATGAAGAAGGCTTGATTGCCCAGTTTCTTTTTGGGGTTGGCACGCTTCCAGTCTTCATAAGCTGCACTGGCAAGGCCATGCAGTTCTTTCCAGATTTCTGGCTCAGTATGTTTGGCAGTATCAGCACGAAAGCCATCGACACCATACTTTCTGATCCAGTCGGTATGCCATTTCATGAGGTAGTAACGCGGCGCACGAGGCAGGTGAGTACTTTGGAAAAATGCATCAAGCTCTTTGACTTCCTTATCGTAGCGGCCTTCTGCCTTCCATTTATCTGCCAATACTTGAGGAAGCGCGACATCTGCCTTGCTCTCGGTGCGTATGTCAGGCAAGTTTTTGACGAGGGTGCAACTGACGGTAGTCGCAGTATCTTTGTAGGTGCAGGTTGGTGATGTCCTGACCCATTCATCCGGCCAGACCGGGTCTTGCTCCGTAACCGGGCCCAGATGATTCATAACTACGTCGAGCAAAACCCGCATGCCATGCGCATGTGCAGTATCGACAAACTCGCGCATGTCAGCTTCTGTACCCAGGTTGGCATCGACACGCGTGAAGTCTTTGGCCCAGTAACCATGAAAGCCATAAGACTTGCCAGTCCCCTCATCCGTACCCGCATGGATTTGCTCTACCGGCGGCGTGAGCCAGATGACATCGACACCCAGGTCTTTGAAATAACCAGATTTGATTTTTGCCGTAATGCCAGCCAGATCGCCACCTGCATAGCCACGCAGAGGTGCTGCATCATTTTTACGACCATAGGCCAAATCATTTCTTGGATTGGCGTTATGAAAACGGTCTGTCAGTAAAAAATAGACAGTGGCATTTTCCCAGAAAAAAGGCTGGGCTGTTTTTAACTTTGGTGCGGCAAGTGACATGGAACTACAAGACGCGGCCAGCAACACTGCCAGACCGAGCCTGATTGCTTTTGCTTGCATGAGAAGACTCCGGCTGATGCCCAGATTAAATTGCTGCGGCATTAACTGCCGTCTTGTCCACGCTGGATGAAGCTTCTACAGCTTCATCCTTGACCAGCAAAGTCAACAAGCCTGCCAGCACCATGCAGGCACCACCGAGCATTAATACCTTGACCGACTGGTTATCAAAAAAATTCTTCATGATCGCCCCCAGTACAACACCGGCAATAATCTGCGGTATCACCACAAAGAAATTGAACAGGCCCATGTAGTAACCCATGCGGTTCGCTGGCAAGGCACCCGCCAGAATTGCATACGGCATGGTCAACACACTAGCCCAGGCGATGCCCACACCCACCATGGGCAAGAGCAGCATTTGCTTCGATGAGATCAGAAAAATACTCATCAGGCTGACACCCCCTATCACCAGGCAAAGCATGTGCACAAATTTGCGGCTGGTCTTTTTTGCCAGCACAGGCAACAAGAAAGCAGCGAGTGCAGAAACGCCACCATACACGGCGAACATGATGCCTACCCAGTTGCCGCCTTCCTGAAAAGCCGCTGACTGCGCATCGCTGCTATGGAAAACAGTTTGTGCTATCGAAGGCGTGGTATATACCCACATGGCAAACAAGGCGACCCAGGTAAAGAATTGCACGAGCGCCAGTTGCACCATGGTCTTGGGCATTTTGGTGAAGCCACCAAGAATTTCGCTGACCGCTTTGCCTATGCCCTGGTTGTTCTTGCGCTCCTGCTTGAATTTTTCAATATCGGCTGGTGGAATTTCTTTACTGGTGAATACCGTCCACATCACGGACAAGGCAAATATGGCACCACCGAAATAAAAGGAATAACGCACAGTATCAGGTATCGCACCGTTCACAGGCACATTGCTGACACCCAGGTAATCCGTAAATATCGTAGGCAGTAAAGAAGCAATCACGCCACCGCAACCGATGAAGAAAGTCTGCATGGCAAAGCCAGCAGTTTGCTGGGACACATCAAGCTTGTCACCGACAAAGGCACGGAAAGGTTCCATGGAAATATTGATGGCACTGTCCATCATCCACAACACGGCAATAGCCATCCACAAGACGCTGGAATTAGGCATGAGGAACATCGCAATTGATGCCAGTATCGCACCGATAAAAAAGAAGGGACGGCGGCGGCCCCAGAAAGGATGCCAGGTATTGTCACTCAGATAGCCAATGACCGGTTGCACCAGCAAGCCTGTAATCGGTGCCGCCAACCAGAACAGGGCCAGTTCATCCGGGTTCGCACCCAGGGTAGAAAAGATGCGGCTGGTATTGGTGTTTTGCAGAGCAAAACCAAACTGTATGCCAAAGAAACCGAAACTCATATTCCACAACTGCCAGAACGACAGGCGTGGTTTGTATGCAGATACTTGCATGGTGTTTTGTCCCCAAATTTATTATGAACTACTGTTGCAGTGTTACTTACTGGCCGAAAACGACTTCCCAACAAAGCCACCAGATCAAGAACATCTACATTTTGAAATACTACCACAGCAAAATGTAATCAAACTACATAAATTTTCAAGAACAACTACATAACATAAGTAACTATGATGAAAATGGAAAAATCCAATAAACCCTGAACCTGCAAACGCTAATCTGTAGCAATACTACCCATTGCTTGATGCACCTTTCCAAGCATATTCTGGCACATCTGCGCGCACAAACGCAGAAAGAAAATGCCCGCTACTTTCGCAAAAGCAGCGGGCATTTCACCTGAAAAAACGGAGATAAAAACTTACTTGCTCCTGAAAATCAACTCTTTCATCTTCTGCAATTTCGGATACACCACAGGTACGGTCAGCATGGTGCTGGCAATTGCCATCAACAACAAGGCGGTAAAAGTCTCGCTGGTGATGATGTTTTTATCGAGCAAAATATTGACGAAGATAATCATGATCAAAGCCTTGGTTTGCAATAACCAGCCTATGATGGATGCCTCGCCTTTTTCCCACTTGAGTATCCTGCCTGCCACCTGTATGCCTATCAGCTTGCCAGCGACAGAGGCGAACAGCAATACAGCCGCAGCGACGAAGACGGCAACACCGCCCATGGCCCAGTTAGTGCGCAAACCCGTGCTCAGGAAAAACACCGGCATGATGGCCAGCAAGACATGGTGGCGCATGAGATCCATTTTTTCCTGGTTGAACCAGTGTGCATCCATGACTGCACCCGCCAGAAAAGCACCCACCATATAGTGCAAGCCAGCCCAGTCAGCCGCAAAAGCACAGGCAGCCAGCCAAATCAGGCCCACATACCAGCGGTCACGTTCTTCCAGCCAGACCATAAGTTTGCGGAACAGCACTGTGGCAACGGCAAATACGAGCAAAAAGCCAACCTGACGCCCCATACGCGTCCAGTCCAGCAAGATGACTGCCAGCACGCCCCAGATGGCAATATCATCCAGGCTGGCATAACGCAAGATGCGCTGGCCTATGGGCTGGCGCAGGATATCGAGTTTTTCCATCAACAGGATCAGGATAGGCAAGGCAGTAACGGCGCAAGACATGCCTACACCGAGTACGAATTGCCAGCTCATGGCTTTGGGGCCCATCCAGCCATCCATACTGAGCAGGCCCATACCAGCTACGCAACCAAACAATAAGGGCATGCCTAACGCCAGGCCTGCCGTGATGCTGCTTTCGCGTCGGTATTCCCAGGCTTTCTTCAAGTCCAGTTCTATTCCGGCAATCATGACAAAAATCATGACTGCCCACCAGGCGATGCCATTCAATGACTGTATTACCTGGGGATTAAAGACAAACTTGTAGTAGTCGGGATAAATCGCACCCAACACACCAGGCCCCAGCAAAATACCAGTGATGATCTGGACTACTACCAGTGGTGCGTAATAGTCGGTTTTACCTACCCGCCAGATCAGGTAAGGCATCGTGAAAATCACTAGCATCGCGATCAGAAAGATCTCGGTAGTGCTCATACCAGTATGCATAATTTATATTTTTTTGAGTTTATTTTTTTATGCATTACTCATTAAAAGTAATGCCTCCCCCAACTCAACATTGCAAGGACTTACGCAAAATTGTCCCAGCAAGGCTAACGCCTTTAGGAAACATCTCTTGTAAGAGTGTTCGTTTCGCTGGCGGACAACATGTTGTCTGAAACCCCAGCCATACCGTAGCGACGAAGACAGTACTTTAGTACCGAATTTGCTCAATGCGGGAGCTACAACGCAGCTGGGGCGGTTTTGCGTAAGTCCGGACTTACTCAGCTTCTGGCCTTGCAATGCTGGGCAATATAGGCAGCATGCCCTGGCATGATGGCCACGCATTTCTGCACTACCTCACGCACACTTTCAAGATATTCCATGGTGTCCGCTTCGGTCTGCAAATTTACCAGAGGATTGAGGTTTTCAGGAATTAAATTTTGCCCTTCAAAAACCTGCAACCAACCAATCTCGGCAAACAGTTCATTATCGACGCGCAGCAAGCGCCCGCTGGCGCGGAACAAGTCAATCTTGTGCTGCAGACTTTCCGGCACGGGCATGGCTGCACAGGCTTTCCAGAAATCAGAATCATCGCGCTGATTGAGTTTGTAATGCAGAATCACAAAGTCGCGAATACGTTCATATTCAAAGCGTGACTGACGATTGTATTCTGCAATATCGACAGCGTTGAAACTCCGGTCAGGAAAGAAGTCAATCAGGCGCGCAATGGCAGATTGTATGAGGTGAATACTGGTTGATTCCAATGGTTCGAGAAAGCCACTGGACAAACCTATCGCGACCACATTCTTGTTCCAGGTTTTATTACGCATACCAGTCTTGAACCTGATGACGCGTGGATCAGCCAGTGGCTTGCCATCAAGATTAGACAGCAGCACAGAAGCCGCCTCATCATCGCTGACATACTGGCTGCAATACACATGGCCATTACCTATGCGATGTTGCAGAGGGATGCGCCACTGCCAGCCAGCACGGTGAGCGGTGGCCCTAGTATAGGGCAATAGCTCGGATGCAGATTCACAGGGCACAGCCTGCGCCCGGTCACAAGGCAACCAGTGCGACCAGTCTTCATAACCGGTGTGCAAAGTTTGCTCTATCAATAAGCCGCGGAAGCCTGAGCAATCAATGAATAAATCACCGTTGATGCGTTCGCCATTTTCCAGAACAATGGCATCGACAAAGCCATCAGCCTCGCGTTGGCTGACTGAGACTATCTTGCCTTCCGTACGCGTGACACCGCGTGATTCGGCGATCTTGCGCAGATAACGTGCATACAGTCTGGCGTCAAAATGATAAGCATGCGCAATCTGGTTCAGCGGTGAATTCGGCACGTCGTGACGTGCGGGCATGAATTTATTTGCCTTGCCCATCATGCGGGTGATGGAATAGGCCGCCAGCTCATCGGCCTTGCCCAGCGTGCGCATTTTCTGCCAATACTGATCAAAGCGTACGCTACCCAGGTCCTGGCCTATGCTGCCAAAGCCATGCATGTAGCGGTCACCCTGCCTGCCCCAGTTAACGAATTCTATCGCCAGCTTGAAGGTTCCCTGGGTCTCACGCAGGAATTCATTTTCATCGATACCGACGACCTGGTTGAATCTTTGTATCATCGGTATGGTGGCTTCGCCGACACCGACAATACCAATTTCATCCGACTCCACTACGCGTATCTGATATTGTCCCTGTAAGACCGTCGCCAGCGCCGTTGCCGTCATCCAGCCAGCCGTACCACCACCAACAATCACCACGTTTTTTATCGTTGTATTCTGCATTTTGTCTCCACCAAAAAAAACAGCCCCTGTAAGCTGACGCTGACAGGGGCTGTTTGTCTTTTCGCTTAAAACTTATAGTTCAAGCCAAACAGATAAGTTCTGCCATACACAGTTTTATCCGTGATCTTGCTTGGATCAGTATCATATTGCTGGAACGGTGCATTGTTCCAGTTATTTGCTTGCGCCAGCAATGATAAACCTTTCAGGTAACCTGTCTGGAATTCATACGACACCTGGAAATCAACGATGGTTTCACCCTTGATGAAAGTCAGTTGCTGATTATCCTGGAAGTCGCTGATCTGGCCCAGGAAGTCAGAGCGTTTGCGTCCGGCTACCGCTATCTGGAAGCCATTCTTTTCATAGTACAAACGCAGATTGCTGACGCGCTTGGACAGGCCTGGCAATGGAATATTTGCCGCACTGATATTCTGCGTACCAAAACCAAATGCAGGCAAAGTAATCTGACTCGACGTATCAGAGTGATTCACCATGACGCCAAAACCATCCAGTACTGGCGTAATCATGGAGAAAGGAATATTCAAGGCGACTTCAAAGCCATGGATATTGCCGCCATTGCCATTTTGTGGCGTCGTCAGCAAGCCAACGGTAGAACCTTGATATGGACCAGTCAAAGGCAGTGGTGTCGTTGCGCTGACAAACGGTTTAAAGTCAAAAGTGCGTGGCGCACGGTAGATATAAGTATCGAGTTGCTTATAGAAACCGGCAACGCTGAAATAACCCTTCTTACCGAAATATTTTTCATACGACAAATCAAAAGCCTTGGCACTGAAAGGCTTCAACTCTGGATTGCCACCAGTACCAGTGAGGATAGGGAAGGCGCCACCGGTTTTGACACCGAATTCCTGGCTGGCACGCAAATCATCCATGTTTGCACGAGACAACACTTTTGCCAGACCAACACGCAAGAACTGTTCTTTACCCAGATCAAAAGACACATTCAGGCTAGGCAGGAAATCGGAATAAGACTTGCCACCCGACGCAGTCGTAAATGGGCAGGTATCCACCGTAATGCCCGTGCACTTGGCGAGATCAACCTGATTACCGGTGGAGCGCTGGTTAGTATGAATGAACTGACCACCGAAATTACCACGGTAATTCAAGCCCATGAGCTGACCGTCCAGGTCACCCATCGCATAGGCGGTCGTTACTTTTTCACTGACAGACCAGTCTTTTGCGAGCACAGATGCGTCAACCCAGCGCGCCAGATCATAAATCGTACCCAAAGAACCATCAGGATCAAAAGAAACAACTGGCAGACCAACCGTGCCTGCGGTTGCAACCGCACTACCAGGCACAGCTGCAGATGCGTATCCGCCGCCGCCCTTGACAACCAGGCGCCCTTCCTGGCCAGTACGGGCTTTATCACGGTCCGTATAATTGAGGCCAAACTGGGCAGCAACGACAGGGCCAAAATTCACATCACGTTTAGCACTCAGACGTATGCTGTTGACCTTGTCGTTAATATCGGGCAAAGCCACATATCCGGCTTGTGGCGTATTCGGGCCACCGCCCCAGCCATCAACGTCAGTCAGCCTGGCAACATTGCGGTCGGAATAGTTCAGACTGGTCGTGTACTTCACATCAGAAAAATTACCGCCGTTAAAACCGGTATAAGAAATCGAACCCAGTGGCAATGCATCACCCGGCTGACCTGCGGTGGTTTCATAACGTTTGCTATGCTTGACTGCTTTCGAATAAGACAGATCGGCTACTGCGGTCCACTCATCGAGTTTCATTTCACTGTTCCAGCCTATCGAAGTCAGCTTGTCGTCAGCGCTTTCCTTGTGGTTGCGAACTACGCCTTTGTAGTTACTGAAAGTACCGGCTGTAGCGACGCCATTGACGATAGTTGCATTGCTGAGCACCCCGTCTGGATCATAACCGCCAGCGGAGCCGGCAATTGCACCTTCGAGACCGGTTTTCTTCAAGCTGGTAGAACCTGCTGAGTAAAATACATCGACCGATGATTTGAAGTTTTTATTTGGCTTGTATTGCAGCGTCAGAGAAGCGCCATCGCGGTTATTCTTGCTGACTTCCGTATCAGACTTAAATCCGCCTGGTGCCACAACTTTGGCGCCGTTATAATCAACTGTCGGAGCAAAGCCCCCCCAGGAGTCAAATTTTTGCTGACCACCGCCATCTTCCTTGAACTTGGTCAGGCCCAGCGAAACACCAATAGTGCGGTTGGCAAACTGATCGACATAAGAGAATGATGCGCGGTCGCCTGTGCCCTCTTCGGAGCCTGATTGTACGCCGGTGCGCTGTTTGCGATAGCTGGCTGCCAAAACGCGCTTGCCAAAATCGAGTGGCTTGAGTGTATTCAAATCGATAGTTGCTGCCAGGCCCTGACCAACCAGTGCTGCATCTGGCGTCTTATAGATCAAGACAGAACCCATGAGTTCAGCCGGAAACAGATCAAATTCCGGACTGCGGGCATTACCTGTAGAAGCCTGTTCACGACCGTTCAGCAGGGAGCCATTGAAACTTGGAGACAAGCCACGCACGCTGACATCCGCCGCTTTGCCGGACGAACGGCTGCGCTGTGCGGTAACACCTGGCAAACGGGCAATCGATTCTGCCACGCTTGCATCCGGCAGTTTGCCGATATCTTCCGCAGAAATTGCTTCGACGATGGAATTGGAATTTTTCTTGATCGAGATGGCTTCTTCTATGCCTTTGCGGATACCTGTCACGACCACTGTATTGCTTGACGCCTCTTGCGCGCTGGCGATATCGGCCATACTGAAGATCAACACCGCACATCCAGCCGCAACCGGACTCAACTTAAAAGAAAAACGGTGCAGAGCTTCGCCCTGCCGACGCTTTTGCGTAGCTTGTTTCATGTAATGTCCCCTCACACTTTTATTTGACTTGCACTCTTTGAGTCACCGGGCAGAAACCCAACATTCCGGCACGGCAATCAGAACCCAACGTTCCGAAATGAATTTTGTACTAAAACTAGATTAAGTGTCAAACAAAGACTACAAAAAACTACAAGTCTGAATCAAGCAATACATCCATCCTCTATGGGAAGCAGCGAGCCATGCACCAAGATGTGTTGCATACGCCCCACAAGAGAGCAAGAGAACAATGTAGTTAGACTACTTTATGTAATTGAACTACTTACTCTTTTATATACAAATTGCGCTCCCTAACTCTTTTTGCCTGCCTTTTGACAATCGTGAATAAGTCAAAGCGATTAGCACTCAGACAGGGAAATGCCTGGGGCCCGTATTACCAACACCTGATTCGATTGAAGTGACCACATACAGGAACAGAAACTAGAGGGGGGAAAGAGATCAAAGATTGTTGCTACCCCACAGACACGGGCACAGCAGTTCTTTATTGTTGATCAGATCGGTTAACTGACAGCATGCAGCTGGCAGCTCTGGCACAAAAATTACAAAAATATTAAAGGCAAGTATCGCAGCTTGGGTTAATCAGGTACCAGACTGGTCGCAGTACGCACGAACCACCCTGTCTTTAACTTCGATGACTGAAGTACTAGACATACAGCTCCCCCTTGGCTACCAGGCAAACTTGCCCGTGCACGGTAATCGTGTCGTCTGCTGCATTTTGCATGGCATGCAATTCACTGGGGCGATGTACAAAGCTACCCTGTGCAAATACCAGACCTTCTCCAGCTTGGGCGCGCTGATGCCTGATCAGGTATGCCGCTGCCGCTCCTGCCGCACTGCCTGTAGCAATGTCTTCGATCTTGCCTTCATTATCCCAGGTGCGCCCTTCGCGCCGGTTGATATCGAGCACATAGACAAATTTTGCATCAGCGCCGGCCAACAGTGTTTCAAATTTTTCATGACAGATACGTGCCCTGTCCAGGTGCTGCTGCACAGGTACGATCAGATAGGGTAAGCCGGTGGAAACCACTTGCAAGGGTAAATCATTTGCCTGATCATGCGCATGCAGGTTCAATGCTTTCAGAAAAACTTCGCTGACGGGTGGTGGCAACGGCTCACCAAAGCTGGCCTTACCCTGGTTCATGACGGCAAAGTAATTGCCATGCTCTTGTTTGCTACTGGCAAAGACACTGCGCTCATTCAAAACAAATTCAAACTCGGCAGACTCGTCCTGCGAAAAAAAATGCTGATGCAGGTAGGCTGCCGCGCCAATGATGGGATGACCGGCAAAGCCCAACTCTTCTTCCATGGTAAAAATGTGGGCACGCCATTTTGAGTGACCCTCTAGCGCCTGAAGAAAAATACTTTCAAACTGGCGCATCTCGCGCGTCATTGCCAGCATCATGTAGGTTGAGATAGTCTGTTCCAGAACGAAGACGCCCAAACCATTGCCAGCCAGGGTTTGCCTGGCAAATACGTCAACCAGGGCAAACGGAAAAGTTTGTTTTTTCAATCGATTCTCCCTGGCCTGCATCAGCCTGTGGCGAGTGACAAGGTTTCATCAGTATAGGCAAGAAAACCGCAAGATAAAGACAAATCTCATTCCGAGCCATGCTGGCGGCGACGCCAGTAGTGGCCATATAGATAAAGGCAACTCATGGGTAGCAAAAACCAGAATATCGCGTTGGCTATTACGCTTGCTTTTGTAAAATTGAAATCATAATGATTGTCAGTTGCATCCACATACACCGCCATGAAAGGCAGACCTGCGAACCAGCCTTCGCCAGCAACGTTAGAATAAGGTAAAAGCATCCAGAAAGTGCCCAGCCAGGAACTCAAGGCAAGCAGGATACCTGCAGCAAAAGCACCGTAGCTGAGTTTTTTCCAATTCGCTGGACTATCACCGCGCCCCACATGCAACAGGTTGCTGATCAGGCTGTAAACACCGGCAAGCATGAGCACACTGGCCGCCAGTATGATGGTAATGAACATGATGATCCTGAAACAGCAATAAGAAAATTTTAGCAATGCACAAGGCTTAAGCCAATTGTATATGTAATTATAGGAATTCATGCAGCTTCCGTTGTAAAACTGGCTTGTTCGCCTTTTTCCTGGCAGTCTTGCTTGATCACCGTGGCAGGCTGGATTAAGCTGGATGCGATGCATCAGTCACGACTGAAGATTACTGAGCCCGAAAATGGTCATAACAAAAAAACTTATGCAATCTCGATCACCATTTTTCCTGCCTTTATGTGCTGTCCTTGCATTGCTCAGCGGCGCAGCTCATGCAGCCGGTACCATAGAAGAAGAGGAACTGGCTCTGGTATATGGCGACAAGTCCATGATCAGTATCGCCACCGGTAAAGCACTGAGCTTGCGACGTGCTCCCGCGGTGGCCTCTGTCATCACGGCAGAGGATATACATGCCCAGGGCTTCACTGATATTGACCAGGTCATGGAAACCATACCCGGCATGCATGTGAGTCGTTCAGCCATCACCTATTTCCCTGTCTATATGATGCGTGGCATAGGTGGCGGTGGCGTCACCAATCCGCACATACTGGTGCTGCAAAATGGCATACCAATGACAACCTCATACACCGGCGACAAAGGACAGATGCTCTGGCACGGCATTTCAGTGGAGAACATTTCGCGTATTGAAATCATACGCGGACCGGGTTCCGCGTTGTATGGTGCAGATGCGTATTCGGGTGTTATCAATATCATCACCAAAACTGCAGACGAAATACCGGGTACGCTATTGGGCGCAGGCTTTGGTTCATTTCGCACCCGTGATGCCTGGGCTTTGCATGGCGGACAATGGGGACCATTCAAGGTGGCAGCTTATCTGCGTGCCGGCGCTACGGACGGCCAGAAAGAATTGCTGACAGCCGATGCACAAACCAGGAATGACAAGCTGTTCGGCAGCAGGGTGAGTCTGGCCCCGGGCAGCGTGCATACGGGCTTTAACCCTGTCGACGGCAATCTTGACCTGAGCATGGATAACTGGCGCTGGCGCTCCAGCCTGTTACGCAGGTCGGACTTACAAACGGGAGCGGGTGTTTCTTCTGCGCTCGATTTTGGCGCGGGCGCTACCACAGAAAGATTGACTTCCGACCTGTCCTGGACAGACCAGGATTTTGCCCCGGGCTGGGAAGTCGGCACGACGTTCAGCTATCTGTACTACGTCGAGACAAGCAGTCTGCAGCTCTTGCCGCCAGGCGCAAGATTACCTACTGGTGTCTTCCCGAACGGCATGATAGGCGGTCCGTCGCGCTGGGAGCGGCAATTTCGTCTGTCAGCCTTTGCCAGCTACACAGCCTGGACTGACCACCAATTACGGCTCGGTCTGGGACACGATGATGTGAATCTGTACCGTACCCAGACCATCAAGAATTTTCTGCTCAGCCCCGCAGGCATCCCCATTCCCACCGGGCCAGTAATCGACTACAGCCAGATACAACCGCACATATTGCCAACGAGGCGGCAAATCGATTACCTGTATGCGCAGGATGAATGGAATCTGGCCAAAGACTGGACCATGACCGCCGGCATACGCCACGACAGATATTCTGATTTTGGCAACACGACCAACCCACGTCTGGCCCTGGTCTGGGATGCCAGTCACAACCTGACCGCCAAACTGCTGTACGGGCGGGCTTTTCGTGCCCCGGCCTTTAATGAGTCCCGCGGCCTCAATCCCGTCGCCAATGGCAACCCCGATTTGAAGCCGGAGCGTATTGCCACCAGTGAGCTGGCCCTGTCCTGGCAAGCGAACAAGGATGTTTTACTGAACCTGAATCTGTTTCACTACACCATGCAGGACATCATTCGCGCCATACCAAACTCGACACCTGGCACAGGCTCGACTTTTTTCAACACCGGCCAGCAAAGCGGCCGCGGCCTTGAAGCAGAATTGCGCTGGGATGTGAATACAAATCTGAAGTTGCTGGCAAATTACTCATATCAGCATTCGACCGATGAAGCTACGCAAACCGATGCAGGTTATGCCCCTCACCATCATTTGTACGCCAGAGCAGACTGGCAGGTCAGTCCGGGCTGGAGCGTCAGCCCGCAATTGAACTGGGTGGCAGATCGTCGTCGCGCCGCCGGTGATCTGCGCCCGGCCATCCCTGACTACACCAGTCTGGACCTGAGTCTGCGCTCATTGCGGGAACGCGGCAAATGGGAATGGTCGGCAACGATACGCAACCTCTTCAATGCTGACATAAGAGAACCAAGTATTGCCCCCGGCCTGGCAATACCGAATGACCTGCCCATGGCGCCAAGATCCATTTATCTGCAAGTCTTGTATAAAATATAAGTATGTAAGACATGCATACATCCGTACAACGCCCTCTGAAAGTCAGTGACAGTACTTTCTGACGGACTTATGATGCAGATACTGAAGCAATGACTGACCGGGGGAGTAAAGATGCGCTTGCCGCCACACACAGCAATGCTGACAGCCATATTACTGGCCTTTTCACTAACAGCAAACGCACGCACACAAGTCAATGATGAAGATGATGACCTGAAGGCCATCTACGGTGACAAACTGACCGTCAGCATTGCCACCGGCAGCCAGAAACCCTTGCGACTTGCACCAGCCGTCACCAGCGTCATCACTGCTGCCGACATACGCGCCATGGGCGCCACCGATCTTGACCAGGTCCTGGAAAGCGTGGCCGGTATGCACGTAGAAAGAATCGGCGTCAATTCATTTGCTGCCTATGTCATGCGCGGCATCATCAACGAACTCAATTCGCAGATATTGGTATTGCAAAATGGCGTACCGATGACGGTACTGTTAACCGGCAACAGGTCACGACTCTGGGCTTCTTACCCCTTGCAGCATATCTCGCGCATAGAGATCATACGCGGCCCCGGCTCGGCCCTGTATGGTGCTGATGCCTATAGCGGCGTCATTAATATCATCACCAAAACTGCAAATGAAATCCAGGGAACAGCGTTTGGGGTCCGCACAGGCACGTTCTCCAGCCGCGACGTCTGGATACAGCATGGCGGCAAAGCAGGCAATGTGGACGTTGCTGCCTATTTACGGGTAGGTAGAACTGCCGGTAATACGGACGTGATCAGCACCGACGCACAAAGCGGCCTCGATCGCCTGTTCGGTACCCACGCCAGCCTGGCTCCCGGCCCCATCAATAATGGCCACGATGATATGGATGCCAATCTTGACCTGAGTTACGAAAAATGGCGGATGCGCACCAGCCTCATCATACGTGACAACATAGGCACAGGCACTGGAGTTTCTTCTGCGCTTGATCCGTCCGGTAAACTGAAAAGTCAGCGGCTGACGTCGGACCTGTCCTGGAGTGACGGCCATGTCAGCCAGGACTGGGGGTTGGGTTTCAATATCAGCTATATGCAATACCTGCAACGCCTGCCTGTTCCTCTGACGCTGTACCCGCCCGGAGTCACTTTTCCAACCGGCAGTTTTCCGAATGGAATGATAGGTTCACCCAATACTTCAGAGCGGCAGATACGCACTTCAGCGTATGCAGTATATTCAGGCTGGCGTGAACACCAGTTGCGCGTGGGAGTGGGCCATGACGATCTGGACATGTACGACACTTTTGAATACAAGAATTTCCTGATTACACCGGCAGGTCTGCCGCAACCGGCAGGCGCAGTTCAGCTCTATACCGGTGCACTCGCCTTTCTTGAACCGCATAAACGCAAAATTGATTATGTGTATATCCAGGATGAGTGGCAACTGGCGCCGGACTGGAATCTGACAGCAGGACTCAGGCATGACCGCTATTCTGATGTTGGCAGCACCTCCAATCCGCGCATGGCGCTGGTCTGGGAGGCGGCGTATAACCTGACCGCCAAACTCATGTACGGCGCTGCCTTCCGTGCACCTTCCTTTGCTGAACTTTACAGCATCAACAACCCCGCCCAGCGCGGCAATCCCACTATCCAGCCTGAGACTATCAAGACACTGGAAGCAGCCCTGATCTGGCAACCACGCAATGACCTGCAGGCGAAAATCAACGTCTTCCAGTTCAGGATGAAGAACCTGATACGCACTGTACCCAATGCAATCAAAGGCACCGGCAGTTCCTATGCAAATACAAATAGCCAGGAAGGACAGGGCGTGGAAACCGAACTGAACTGGCAAGCCAGTCGCCAGTTGCGGCTGAACGGCAACTACAGCTATCAGCGCAATACCGACCAGACCACCAACCAGGATGCCGGCTATGCACCCCAACACCATTTGTTTGCCCGCGCCGATTGGCAATTTGCGCAAGACTGGCTATTGAGCCCGCAATTGAACTGGGTGGCAGGACGCAAACGCACCGTGGGTGACCTGCGTCCACCGGTTGCTGATTACAAGATCCTGGACATCAGCCTGCGCACCACTGCCGGTCGTTGGGAGGTGTCCGGCAGTGTACGCAATCTGCTCAATGCAGATGCCCGTGAACCCAGCCTTGCGCCAGGCAGCATCCCCAATGACATACCGCTACCAGGCCGCAGCTTTTACCTGCAACTGGTCTACAGAATGTGAATGGAAATGTGAAACTGCACGATGCAGCAGATTAACTGCGGCGTGAAGCCAGCAGGCCAAGGCCAGCCGTTGCCAGCAAGGCAGAGCAACTGCGATTAAACAGGCGCTTGCCACGTGGCTCGGCAAACCAGCGGCGCATGTGCACCCCCATATAGGCATAGAGAATGATCGCTATCCATTCCAGCACCAGAAAAGCTGCTCCCAGAATGGCAAATTGCATGGCAGCCGGTTCTTCCGGGTTGACGAACTGCGGCAAGAAAGCCGTAAATATCAGGATAGCCTTGGGATTGCCAATGGCCACCAGAAATTCCTGTCTGCCCAGTGCCAGCAAACCCAGGCTCGGTGCCGTCACTTCGGCCTGCTGGCTGGTGTCGCTACGCCATAATTGCCATGCCAGGAACAACAGATAAACACCACCTCCCAGCTTGATCATGGTGAACAATAGTTCAGAGGTATGCAGTACCGCAGCCAGGCCGACCGAAGCCAGTGCCAGCATCAGTGCAAATGCCAGCAGACGTCCCACGCCCGCAACACAAGAAATGCGCAAACCATAACGCGTGGCATTGCTGAGCGACAGTAAATTGTTTGGCCCTGGCGCCATATTCAGGGCAAAGCAGGCGGGAACGAAGAGTAAAAGACTGGCGATATTCACGATATATCCTTGCACTAGCTGGTTTGGTTACTGACAATTTTTCCACAGATCAGACATCGAGGCAGATTAAATAGTACAGCACCCACCCTGTTTAGGTAAAATGCCAGCCATTAAGTTCAGTCGTCACTACAAAAGTACTTACTATCTTGAGTAATCCTGTCGTCTACCACCTCTTCCCGCCCCATCCCAAACTGTCAGCATTGCTCATGCATGTGCTGGTTGTGGAATTAGATGACCATGAAGTCTTGTTACCTGCCACTCTCTGCCCTTCCATTATGTTGTTCGCAAGCGGTGGCGCAACGCTGATTCAGGATGACCGCAGTGAGCTCGCTGTGGAAAAATTTTTTCTGCGCGGCCCCATGATGACTCCATCACTGGTGCGCTATGCTCCCAGGACCCTCACGGTGTCGGTCTGTTTTCGCCCTGGCATGTTGCAGCAAGCCATGGGCATCAAGGTTGCCGGTATGACTGGCACAGCTTTGAACTTTCATGACCTGGTCGATCAAGACAAGGTGAATCGTTTTCTGCTTGCAATCGACAATCAGACTGACATTCAACAGATAGTCGCCATGTTCCAGGATTTTTTACTGACAATACTTGATCACCGGCCACAAAGCAGTCTTGGTGCAGCCTTCCTGGCAGCACACAAGAAAATCTTCTTCCCTCTGCTGGAATTGACTGAATACTTCGGCATAGGGGAAAGGCAGCTGGAAAGACGGGTGCGTGACAATTTTGGCGTCACCTTGCGTGACGTGAGACGCATCGTCAGATTCGGCTTTTCCTTACCGCATATCATCAAACCTGGCCTGGCTTGGGGTGACCTGACCCAGATCGCCCAGGACACCGGTTACTACGATCAGGCACACATGCACAGGGAATATGTGGAACTGGCCGGCATACCACCAGACCAGCTCAGGCAAAAAATCGCCAGCCAGGACCAGTCTTTCTGGATTTACCGTATGCCGGGTGAGGACTTTGTCAAAGCTTTTATCCTCGTGGATTGACGGGTCGGTACAAATTTGACGGCTTGGTACAAGTAGATATCGGTTTGACCCGCTAGACTGGTTTCCATCAACAATCATGGAAGCCCGTATGAGTCACGCTAAAGGAATGGATAGAACTTCCCGCACATTGCAAGTCAGGCAGTTGAAAATCGATTTTTCACATGGTTTTTCCCGTCGCTGGCTGGGTGGCGATGCTTTCCGCACGCAATTATTCAATGCTCAGTCCTTCAGTTTCCCTATCGGCGAGCAATATTTTATCGACAGTGTCCGTGCAGCACTGCCACTGCTGACAGACGAAGCCCTGAAGGCCGAAGTGAAAGGCTTCATCGGCCAGGAAGCAAGTCACCGCCATCTCCACACGCAATTCAATGCACAATTGAATGCCCAGGGTCTGAGCTATTTGATTGAGCCTTTTGTATCCTGGCGCGTTCGCAGTGCGGCCCGCTTAAGTGTCAAAAGCAACCTGGCCATCACCATGGCATACGAACATTTCACCGCCATTTTTTCTGATGCCTGCCTGAGTGAAACATCCTGGATTGCTGATGCAGAAGAACCTTTGAAAACCCTGTGGACCTGGCACTCGATAGAAGAGACAGAACACAAATCAGTCGCTTTTGATGTCTACCACGCAATTGGTGGTGGCTACGTCGCCAGGATAGCCTGGTTCATCTATGTCAGCCTTTTGTTTGCCTTCGACACTACTGTGCAAACCTTGCATTGCCTGTATCGTGCTGGCGAGTTATTTAAACCAGCAACCTGGTGGCAAGGGCTCCGGTACTGCCTGCGCCCGCGTGGTCTGATCTGGTTTACCCTGCCCCACTACCTGGCCTATTTCAAACCTGGCTTCAAACCCTGGGATCGTGATAATTTACATCTGACTACACATTGGCTGACAGAACAGGCCGGCAACTATAGGGCACTGGGAAGACCAACTGAATCATAAAAGAAAAAAACATCGTTATTTGTTTCATGTTAGTGCACCAAAATCGATTTTGATTTGCTGGCGATACTGACGAATGTCTATTCCTACAGCATGGTTTCCAAGTAGCGTCGATACCCGGTCTGTGAACAATAATCAACCTTCTATAGGATTGATTTTCTGTAGTGCAAGGCTCGTGCTGTCGTTTTGACTTCCATATTGACCGATGCTGGAGTCGGGTCATACCCGTGTTGCTCAAATTTATACGACACGACCATCTACCAATTCAATGATGCGGTCGCAACGCCGAGCCAAGTCCATATTATGCGTCACCATCAGGAAGGTAGTGCCATTCTCGACATTCAACCGGCGCATCAATTCAAAAATCGCGTCTGTCGATTTGGTGTCAAGATTTCCAGTGGGTTCGTCAGCAAGTATCAGCGGCGGATTCAAGGCCAATGCACGGGCAATGGCGACTCTTTGCTGCTGACCACCTGACATGGTTCCAACCATACTGTTCTTCCATTGCTCCAGGTCCACTTGTGCGAGTAGCGCCTCTGCCCGTTGACGCATATTAATATCAGCATGACCTTTTTGCATCATCATTGGAATCATGACGTTTTCTGTGGCGGTAAAGGCACTCAATAAATAATGAGCCTGAAACACAAAACCAATCGCAGCACCGCGCAGATGCGTAAGCGCTGCATCATTCATCGTACTGGTTTCTTTGCCTGTCAAATACAGTAAGCCACTACTTGGTCTGTCCAGAAGACCGATGATATTAAGCAGAGTGCTTTTCCCAGAGCCTGATGGCCCAATCAAGGCGACGAACTCCCCTTTCCCAATATCTATCTGTATATCATGTAAAACCTGTGTTTCTGCAGGAGTCCCCAGCCCATAGGACTTATTGAGCATCTCCAGACGTAACAAGGATTCAGCCACGGATTGCCACCACGGGATCTAATCGGGATGCACGTAAAGCAGGGGTGACAGCAGCCAACAAACCTGTCAGCGTGGCGATCACCGCACTCCAAAAAAATAGAGTAAAGTCCATACTGATAGGGAACATAGGTGTGCCGTCCGGATTTTTGGCGATCACCCTCCATGCGGCCAGCAAACCCGTAGCAAGCGTGGAACCGACCAGAGAGCCAAGCAAACCAACCACTGCACCTTGTATCAGGAAAATCCTTAGTACCTGCCTGCGGGTTCCGCCCATAGCGCGGAGGATGCCAATCTCCTTTTGGCGCTGTACGACCGAAACCACCAGGACGCTGGCGATACCTGCTGCTACCGACAACGCCACAAAGATACGTATGAGCAGACTGGAGTATGTTTGCGCACGCATCCCCAGGAAAAACTGATTATTATTCGCTATCCAGCTCATGGCTGTCAGACCCGTCGCATTCGCGATCAATTGAGCAATCGCTTCCGCCAAGTATGGATCTTGTACTGTCAAGTCTATTCCAGAGACACCACCAGTCATGCCAAGCAGATTTTGTGCAGTCGATAGCAGGACAAATACCGTTCGTTGATTTGCTCCACGACTACCCAGATCAAAGATACCTGCAATATTCAGATTCAGGCTGGCACCTGCTGCACTGGTCACACGCAGTTTGTCACCAAGTTGCACCCCCATATCCTCTGCCAGTTGCATGCCGATGATCATGTCTGTATTAGTCATGCGAAAACTTCCGGCGATCATTTTCTCCGGCAAGGGCACGATCTTGATGTATGCATCCGGCTCAATACCTATCAGCGAAATAGCCTGAGTAGCACTGCCACGTACAACCAGGGCAGGTCCGGAAGCGCTTGGAGACACCGCTATAACGTCACTACGTGCACGCATCTGGTCACGGACTTTTTGCCATTGATCAATGGTATTCATCCGTTGCGACGGTTTTTGTATCGTAGCAGCGATGGTTTCCTGTCCATTGAGCTTCAATACGGGCGTGGCCTGTTGTTTGGGTCTCTCGAGGGTGATATGGGGTTGCGAACTCAGTACACGTTTAAACAAGTTGCCCTGCATGCCAGACAATAACGCTGACATAAAGACGATAACCCCTACACCAATTGCCACTCCCAAAATAATGAAAATGGATTGCATGCGTCCTTCACGCAAAAAACGCATGGCAACTATCCATTCAAATGGGAAGATGCTATTCATCACTAACCGCCACTTTGGGCACTCCTGGCCTGAGCTGCACCACCACGTTGCAAGTCTGCCCGTGCCCGCTTGCCCTCCTGTACTGCCATACCGGTCGCCGGCAACACCATATCCTGCTCGCTCAGGCCAGACAAAATCTCTACAGATTTATCACCGCGCACACCAACACTGATCGCACGACGTTCTGCTTTGCCTTTATTGATAAGCATGACCCAGGGTGAAGTCGCTACATCATGGATAGCTTCAGCGCTGAGAGACAGTGTGTCTTTCCGCCGCGCCACTTCAATCTCCACCGACACAGTCATATCCTGCTTTAAATAAGAAGGGGGATTAGGCACATTCAGTTTCACATCGACTGAACCACGTTGAGCGTTGACAGCTGGATTAATGAACGTCAGCTCTGCAGGAAACTTCTGCCCTGGGTAAGCATCTGCCGTCGCCACTGCAGATTGCCCCAATTGCATATAACGCAAATTTTTTTCATCTATCTGTATCAGCAACTGTGTCAATCCCACAGGTGACAAGACCATCAGGACCTTGCCTGGCTGAACCGTATCCCCTCTTTCAACATCGCGTGAAATCAAGGTTCCGTCTGCAATAGCCCTGATCTGGGTATGCTGCAGTTTTGCTTGCGCAGATTTTTGATTGGCCCTGGCTTGATCCAGTGCTGCAAGCGCCAATTGAAAGTCGCTACCTGTCGGCTGGGAGGACTGTTCCTGCAACTTTACACTATCAACCTGGCTACGCGCTATGTCCAGGTTACGCTTGGCTTCATCCAGTTGAGCCTGTCCGACGAAACCTTGCGCTACCAACTCTCTGGTGCGCTCAAATTGCTTTTGTACATTTGTGACATTGACTTGGGCCTGTTGCAGAGCTTGCTCCGCAAGCGGCTGGGTCAGTTCCTGAATTTGCCTGAGTTTTATTTCAGCCTGGCGCACATTTGCATTGGCCAGTTCAAGTGCCGCTTTTTCATCGGCACCATCGAGTTCGATCAGCAAATCACCGGCCTTGACGGTTTGCCCCTCCTTGACCGGTACCGATGCCACCAAGCCTGTAACCTGCGCTCCTATATCTACCCTGGCAGGTGTCTCTACACGACCGCTGGCGACCACTGTCTGAACCAGCTCACCGCGTTTTGCCTGGAAGACCCTGGATTTACTGCCAAACAAAAGGGGTGTGGCAAAATAAGCAACGAACACGAATGAGACTGCTAAAACAGCCGCTTTGATCAATCTGGATTTGGTCAGGAATCCATGCGTTTCTGCCATCATCAAGCCTTTCTTACCAGAGCCAAACAGACCAAGTTTGATGGCCTTGGATTATTTTGGCTTGATTTAAAGCAAGCAATAACAAAAAAGCCCGCCAACAAGCGAGCTTTTTTGTTGATTTCAACAATCTTAATGTTGCAGCAAGGCATTCACTTCAGCCAGATCATCCTCTTTCAAAGTACCTGCCGCAGATTTCAGGCGCAAGCCGTTCAAAATAGTGTCGTAGCGTGCTTTCGCCAGGGTCTGACGTGTGGTGTACAACTGTTGCTGTGCATTAAGCACGTCGATATTGATACGTACACCTACCTGGTAACCGAGCTTGTTAGAGTCCAGCGCCGACTGACTGGAAATTTCTGCCGCTTCGTACGCTTTCACCTGGGCCAGGCCGGAATTCACACCAACGAAAGCCTGACGCGCACCTTGTGCAGCAGTACGGCGAGCGTTTTCATAATCATTACGCGCCTTGTCTTCAAGCGCTATCGACTCCTTGACGCGACTGTCGACTGAAAAGCCTGAGAAGATCGGGATATTCCATTGCACACCGATCGTAGTCGGTTTAATGACGCCGGCGCCATTCGGATTGGTGGCGCCAGAATTGGATGTACGGCCAGTGCTGGCAACCAGATCGACTGTAGGATAATGGCCGGCGCGATTCTTTTCAATATCACGCTTGGCTATTTCAACAGCAACCTGTGACGCTACCACGCCGAAGTTCTGTTTTTCTGCTGAGGATACCCAGTCATCAACCTGCGCAGGTTGCGGGCTGCTCAGTTTGACACCCGGTTGCAACGAGGCCAGGTCACCTGCTTCTTTGGCGATGATTTGCTGCAAGGCTGCACGCTTGACTTGCAGATCGCTCTGCCCGGCAAATTCCTGTGCTGTCACCAGGTCATAACGTGCCTGGGCTTCGTGCGTGTCAGTGATGGTCGATGTACCCACTTCAAAATTACGCTTGGCAGAAGCCAGTTGTTCGGAAATGGCGCTTTTTTGCGCACGCAGGGTTTCCAGCGTATCCTGCGCTGCCAGCACATCAAAATAGGCTTGCGCAACACGGACGATCAAGTCCTGTCTGGCTTGCTCAAACTGTGCTTCACTGACCAGCAGGGACAATTTGCTTTGTTCATACTGTTGCCAGTTACCCCAGTTGAACAAGGGTTGCGACAATCCCAGAGTCCAGGTATTGGTGACACCTTTCCCGGTACGGGTGCCAGGCAAAACATCGTTTTCCACGTCTGTACTTGATTTGGTGTTACTACCTTTCAGAGCAATACCTGGCAACAGTGCCGCACGGCCCTGCACCGGTTTTTCCCGGCCGGCTATCAACGAGGCACGTGCACTTGCATACTGCGCATCATTTGCCAAAGCATCCTTATAGATTTGCAGCAAATCCGTGGCGTTTGCATTCAGAGAAAGGAAGGCACTGGCAAGCAGTGTGGCAAGAATGGGATTACGCATGTAAGGCTCCGAAAAAAATTAAATTAATAAGTGGGCATACCAGGATCAACTTGCTGTGCCCATGCATGCACACCACCAGTCAAGTTGATCGTCTGGGTAAAGCCCTGACGTTCCAAAAAATTTGCTACCTGCATACTGCGCCCACCGTGATGACAAATGCAGACAATCACGTCGTCGGGTTCCAGCTCCTGAAACCTGGCTGGCACCGTTTGCATGGGCATCAATTGCACACCCTCGATATGACAGGTTTCATACTCCCAAGGTTCCCGCACGTCCAGCAAAACCGGCGGTTTTTTACTACTATCGTTCAACCATTGCGCCAACTCTGCGGCAGTAATATGTTGCATGGCAAGCCGTCCGTTTCTTCTCTGGATTACAGGCTGAAATGCGAAACTGGTTTGGCGCCGGCAGCTGGTGCCACCACCGTTTCAAACAGATTCTTTTTCACGATTTCCGACGAAGATGCGCGTGTCAGCAATTCTGCAGTCAGGGTCGGCAATTGCCCGACAAAGGCCAGCAGGCGACCACCAACATTCAGTTGTTTTTGCAGATGCTCAGGGATAGATTCCAGACCACCGGCAATGACGATCGCATCATAGTTACCGGTATTTTTTTCACTGAAAGCATCAGCAAGAACCACATCAACGTTGTTGACATGATTGCGGTGCAGATTACCGGCAGCCAGCTCATGCAAGACCTTGGACGACTCCAGCACAGTCACGTGACGTGCGCGATAGGCAAGCATTGCCGCCAGGTAACCAGTACCAGCGCCGATCAGCAAGACGTTTTCCTGTTTTTTCAACCCAAGTTCTTGCAGGATGCGTGCTTCCAGCTTTGGTGTCATGGCCTTGCTGCCGTCTGGCAAAGGCAATTCCGTATCAAAAAACGCCAGACTTTTTTGCTCGGCAGGGAAATACTCTTCGCGTTTGACCACAATCAGCATATCCAGCACTTCCTGGTCCAGCACATTCCAGGGGCGAATTTGTTGCTCTATCATGTTGAAGCGTGCTTTTTCGATATTCATTTCTATACTCGATTGCAAAATTAATAGGGAAGCAGCATTTTATCAAAGCGCTT
This sequence comes from Undibacterium paludis, assembly GCF_022568815.1. Lineage (GTDB taxonomy): Bacteria > Pseudomonadota > Gammaproteobacteria > Burkholderiales > Burkholderiaceae_D > Undibacterium. The sequence goes on from NZ_JAKZHX010000007.1 coordinate 36,622, forward strand.
GCTCACGTAGACGTTTACCTTGCCATTTTTGCGTAATCCATAGACCCAGATCATCCAGATAGGTGTAAATCACCGGCACGACCACCAGGGTCAGTAATGATGAAGTGATAATTCCACCAATCACGGCCTGCCCCATGGGAGCACGCTGCTCTGAGCCTTCCGACAGGGCAAAAGCCAGCGGCACCATGCCAAATACCATGGCAAGCGTCGTCATCAATATCGGGCGCAGGCGTACATGGGCGGCTTCCAGCAGGGCTTCCATGCGTTCCATCCCCTCTTTTCTTGCCTGATTGGCAAAATCCACCAGTAAAATCGCATTCTTGGTGACCAGGCCCATCAGCATGATGAAGCCAATAATCGAAAACATATTCAGCGTGGACCGGAAGAACATCAGCGCCAGAAACACCCCTATCAGCGTCATCGGCAGCGCCGACATGATGGCGACAGGCTGCAGGAAGCTGGCAAACTGCGACGCCAGTATCATGTAGATGAAGATCACTGCCAGCGCCAGCGCAGACAAGGCATAGCCAAAAGATTCGGTCATGTTCTTGGTGGCTCCCCCCATCTTGTAACGATAGCCAGGCTGCCATTGCATGCCATCCAGCACTTTTTTGACTTCGGCACTGACTTCACCGGCAGAGCGCCCAACCACATTGGCAGACAATTCCACCTCACGGTTCAGGTCGCGCCGATTGATCTGGTTGGCGCCTGTCGACGGTTTGATATCGGCCACCTGGCGCAAAGGCACCATCTTCGGTGAACCATCCGCGTTAGTCTGCGAACTGGTCAGCATCAGGCGTGACAAATCATCGGCATTGTTCCTGTCGCCTGGTGACAGACGTACCGTCACATCGTAGTTTTCATCATCCGGGGCACGCCAGGTGGTGGCGATCTCACCAGCCAGCAAGGGGCGCAATGCGCCGCCGATTTGCGCTACGCCAACACCGAGATCGGCACCAATATCGCGGCGCGGCTGTACCGAGATGGTGGGTTTTTGCGCCTTCAGGCTGGAATCAAGATCAACCAGGCCAGGTATGTTGCGCAATCTGTCCTGCACCTGCTCGGATAATTTGCCCAACTCCAACAGATCGCTGCCCTGCAGACTGAAGCGCAGGTTCTTGTTGTCACCACCAACACCGTCCAGAGCACCTATATGCGTTACCGTAATGCCGGCAATCTGGCTCAGGCGCTGGCGCAGCGGGACGGATAACTGTGCTGTGGTCCGACTCCTGTCCTTGCGTGGCACCAGGCGAATGAAAGTCGTCACATAATTCTTGCCTTGCGCCGAACCGGTATTCACGGTGCTGTAGGTGTCGAGTACTTCAGGGAATTCCTTGACGACAGCCTCCACCTGGTGGACCTTGGTTTCTGTCAATTCCAGTGACGAGCCAACAGGCGTGTAGTAATTGACGCCAGTTTCAGAATAATCGGCCTGCGGTACAAATTCAGAACCGATCAAACCTGTACCAGGGATAGCCAGACCAAGGAAAAAAGTCAGTGCAGCAATCAGCAAGGTCTTGATACGGTGCTTGAGCGACCAGCGCAGCATCACCTGATAGCCACGCGAAAACCATTGCACGCCACGCTCAAACTGTTCCAGTACACGGCCTATGGTATTGGCATACCAGCCCTTGCGCTCGCCACCTGCGGCATGACCATGCGCATCAGGATCTGGCCAGATGGAAGACAGCATGGGGTCCAGCGTGAAGGACACGAACATCGATATCAACACCGCCGCAGTCACCGTAATGCCAAACTGGTGGAAGAAACGGCCTATGATCCCGCCCATGAAACCGACCGGCAGGAATACCGCCACGATGGAAAAGGTCGTCGCCAGCACCGCCAGGCCAATTTCAGCCGTACCTTCCAGGGCAGCAGTATGGTGGTCCTTGAACTTGCCATTCACCTTCATGCCGGCATGACGGACGATGTTTTCACGCACCACGATGGCATCATCAATCAACAAGCCCACGCACAGTGACAAGGCCATCAGGGTAATCATATTGATGGTGAATCCGAACATGTCCATGAACAGGAAAGTACCTATCAAAGCTACCGGCAAAGTCAGGCCGGTGATGACCGTAGAACGCCATGAATTGAGGAACAGGAACACAATCAGCACTGTCAACGCTGCACCTTCGATCAGGGTGCGGCGCACATTCTCTACACCCACACGTATCTGGCGTGAACCGTCCTTGATGATCTGCACTTTGACACCAGGGTATTGCGCCTGCAATTGCGGCTCCAGAGCTTTCAGGGCATCAGTCAAACCGTTCGCCACTTCTATGGTGTTTTGCCCCTGGGCCTTGAGAATATCAAGCGCCACCGTGCGTTGGCCGTTATACAGGGCCAGACTCTCCTGCTCTTCCTGGCCATCCACCACACTGGCAACTTGCGACAGCAATACTGGCTGACCACCACGACGGGCGACGATGATGCGGCCAAAGTCTTCAGGATTTTTTACACGTCCCTGTATCTGCACCACTTTTTCATTGTCCAGTGCACGTATGGCGCCGGTAGGCAATTCCTGGTTTTCATTGCGCAAGGCATTGATGACCTGGTCTACACCCAGCCCCAGTGCTTCGAGTTCATTTGGCTTGAGGTAAATCTTGATCTCGCGCCTGACGCCGCCAACCAGGGTGACGGAGCCGACCCCACGGACATTCTCCAGACGCTTCTTGACCAGTTGATCACCTATGGTGGTCAACTCGCGGAAGCCTCGCTTCTTGATTTTGTCATCATTGGTGACTGATACCGAGAAGATGGGTTTATCCGAAGGATCATAACGGGTGACGCGCGGCTCTTTCACTTCCTTGCGGAAACCGGCCTTGATCAAGGCCACTTTTTCGCGCACGTCCTGGGCTGCCTGTGCCGGGTCTATGGTCAGGTCAAACTCCAGGATGACGACAGATGTGCCTTCATAAGAACGTGAAGTCAGGGCGCTGATGCCATTGATGGTATTGACGGTTTCTTCGACCTTGCGGGTAATGTCGGATTCGATGGTTTCTGGCGAGGCGCCAGGATAATCGGTTTGGATGACCACCACAGGGAAGGTAATGTCAGGGAATTGATCAACCCGCAGGCGCTTGTAGGAAAACAGACCGAGCACTACAAAAGCCACCATCATCATGGTTGCCAGTACCGGGTTGCCTATGCTGATACGTGTGAACCACATGATTACACCTTGCCTGTGGTTGTGATCAGCTTCACTGCGAGGCCGGGTCGCAAACGCCCCAGGTTGGCTTTGACTATACGCGCCCGTGGTGCAAGTCCAGACTGCAACTCAACCACGGCCACGCCCTTGCTTTCACCACGCAAGCCCAGCTTGACCGGTTTTTGCTGCAAGACATTGTTTTCTATCGCGTAGACAAAAGCCTGTTCAGCGTCAAACTGTATCGCAGTTTCAGGCACGGTCAGCACATCAGATTTTTTCTCTACGACCAGTTGTGCTTCACCGAACATGCCTGCGCGCAAAACCGAATCAGGATTGGCAAGCTGCACATAAGCCATGATAGAACGCGAGCCCGTCGTAGTTGAAGGATTGATCCTGACGACCTTGCCTTCGACGGTAGCCGTAACACCTTCTATTTTTAACTGCACCAATTGACCTATTTTGATACTGCTGATGTCCTGGGTAGGGATAGGTGCTTCCATTTCCAGTACGCGCAGATCAACAACATCGAGCAGGCGATTGTCCGGTGATATTTTTTCGCCCGGTTGCACCATGCGACTGCTGACCAGACCACTGATGGGGGCACGTATGACTGTGTCCGCCAGGGCTTTCTGGGCGACAGCCAGCGCCGCTTTGGCACTGTCGACATTGGCTACCGCTATGGCATACTGGCTATTGGTGTTGTCGTAGGCATTCTTTGAGATGAAGCTTTTATCGAGCAGGGCCTTGTTATTGTCACGCGCCTGGCGGGCGATTTCCAGTTGCCCTTGTGCTGCTGCCAGCGCCCCCCTGGCCTGCTCCTGCCTGGCAAGATAATCACTGCTATCCATCTTCACCAGCACCTGCCCTGCCTGCACTGCCTCACCTTCACGTACCAGTACTTCGGTAATGTCACCAGCAACCTTGGCCTTGACAGCCGCCTGATTAACAGCGCGCAATGCGCCGGAAACGGCCAATAGCTTGCGTATGTCTGCAGTGCCTGCTTCCACAATATCGCCTGGCAAGAATTCAAGCACCTGTGGCATGGCGGACTGGCTGGCTTGTTGTGAATTGGCAGTATTTGCCGGTACCTGGGCAACACTACCTTGTGATTTCTTTTTCATGATGACCAGGCCGGCAGCCAGCAACAGCACTACAGCAATGATCCAGAAAGTCCTGCGCTTTAACATGGTGTTTTCCAAAAAGTAATGGTTTCAGAGCCTGGGCAAAAACATCAGCAAACTGTCCAGGTTACAAAACCCTGACTTTAAAGCCTGACACAAGGTAAGGGTCAAGCAGCGCATACTCTCCAATAAACAAATCTATTTTTTTAACAAACTACGCAAAGCCATCTCTATATAGTGTTGTATATAAGTATCGAGCTGCTCAGGATCGATCTTGCAAACACCCTGAGAGTGTTTCCAGATCATCATCATGATCATGGGGGCAACCAACAGGCGGGCATCGATTTCCAGATTCACATCCCGTATATCGCCACGAGCCATGCCGCGCTTGAGCATCTTTGCAACCATGCTTTCACCACGGTCGATAACCTCTTCCTGGTAAAACCTGGCGAGTTCAGGGAAATTCCCGGCTTCTGCCATCATCAGCTTGGGCAGGCCAGACAATTTGTTGTTGCCCACACTGCCCCACCAGGTCGTCATGATCAGGCGGAATAACTCTTCACTACTGCCTTCGAACTGATCAATGACACTCTCGGCTTCACCGATCAAGGGAACAATATTTTCCCTGACCACGGCTTTGAATAATTCTTCCTTGCTGGAAAAGTACAAGTACAAAGTCCCTTTTGATACACCAGCCGCACGCGCCACATCATCAAGACGTGTGGCAGCAAAACCGCGCTCAACAAACAAATCGAGGGCAGCAGCGAGCAATTCTTGCGGGCGGGCGTCCTTGCGGCGCTCCCACTTGGGCTTAAAAGGGCATGACATGATAGCAACAACTCAATTAACTTACTTTCGAGTCAGTAATATAGTCCGCGCCCAGATCAGCGTCAAGATAGATACCCTGCGTTTCGGCATGCATTCTTGCAAATCGTGACAAAACTAGCCCGATGTTTGCGACAAAATGACAATATTTGGGTAGGAAACGAGAAAATCACGGTGGCAATGTAAATTGTCCGGGGACAGTGGCATTGTTATTTTATTACCACAAGTGAATAATGGAATATCAGTCCGCCATGAATCCTCCATGACTAATTCTGTCCAAGAAAAAAGAAAAATTTCATTGGTCAACAATCTTGTTACGATGATCGTTATCAATGGGCGGACCTGAACCCAGGCTGCCAATACCAGATATATCACCCCGAATCTTACTTAAACAGACCATGTCGCGCGGGCTGCGCCTGGTCGAAACCGTGAAAGAATTGACTTCACTCCATCCCGCCCAGGACTGGCCACTGGAGGCCATGCACGAAGGAAATTAAAACTGACTGACATCGCCCATGACACGGTCTCTAATAATTACAGCCATTTCAGCAGCAGTTTTCGCTCCCTGTCTGGAGTGATGCCAACACAGTTACGCTTGCACATGGCTGGCGCCTACCTGAATTGTCATCTGCATCAGTCACAAGAGGGATTGATTTGCGCAAGATTCTGGTAGCCGCGACCTGTCTCAGGTATTAAGCTGATCCAGTCTGTCTTTCACCATAAAAGCGGGATTCATGCACCATCACTTCAGCCCCCTGTTCAATGTCAGCGACATGCCGCGCAAGACCCGTATCAGCCTTGGCCTGCTGGCCTTGTCGTTGCTGGTTTTTCCATTCATTGCCGCACAATTCGGCAATTCCTGGGTACGCATCATGGACATGGTTCTGCTCTACATCATGATGGCACTGGGCTTGAATATTGTTGTCGGTTTCGCCGGCCTGCTGGATCTTGGTTATATTGCCTTCTATGCACTGGGAGCATATATGACAGCACTTTTGGCATCCCCCCAATTCGCTGTCGTACTGGCTTCCTTCGTCGAACATTACCCGACACTGGGCAATGCCCTGGTCTGGCTGTGCGGACCAGAAGTAACCCAACATGGCCTGCATTTATCCATCTGGCTGGTAGTGCCCCTTTGTGCCGCACTGGCGGGATTTTTTGGCGCATTACTCGGCGCACCAACCCTGAAACTGCGGGGTGATTACCTCGCTGTTGTTACACTGGGTTTTGGTGAGATCATCCGCATACTGATCATCAACCTGAATGCCCCGATCAACATCACCGACGGCCCCAAAGGCATCAATATGATAGATCCCGTCTCGGTATTTGGCACGTCGCTGGCGGGTGAGCCCGGTTCCAATGCCATGCTTGACATCGCCGGATTGATGATGCCCTCGGTCAATGCCTATTACTTTTTGTTTCTGTTCCTTTGCCTGTTGATTATCTTTGTTTCCGTGCGTCTGGAAAACTCACGTCTGGGTCGGGCCTTTGTTGCAATCCGCGAAGACGAGGTGGCAGCCAAAGCCATGGGTATCAATACCCGTAACATCAAGTTGCTGGCATTTGCACTGGGCGCTTCTTTCGGTGGCGTGGCTGGCTCCATGTTTGCGTCGTTCCAGCGCTTCATTTCGCCAGAATCGTTTTCACTCAATGAATCGGTAGCAGTGTTGTCCATGGTGGTGCTGGGTGGCATGGGTCACATCCCCGGTGTCATACTAGGCGGCGTGATACTGGCTGCCCTGCCCGAGATATTGCGTCATGTCGTCGAGCCTTTGCAGCAACAGCTGTTTGGGCAGATCCTGATTGATGCGCCGGAATTACGGCAATTGCTGCTGGGCTTTTCCATGGTGCTGATCATGTTGACCCGCCCTGCCGGCCTGTGGCCACGCCCCAGACATGAAGACAAACTCCCGTCTGAAGCTGGTCAAACAGAGCAGCCGATAGATACAGTCAATACCATGCTGACCTGACTGGCGCACTTTACTGCTCTAGCGGAAGCGTCTGGTCGTTTCCCTGGCGATCAATTCCAGTGGCGGCAAGGGACTGTCGACTTCACTACCGCTGATCAGACCCAGCAAGGTCCTGGTCGCCAGCAACCCCATGTCATACAAAGGCTGGTGTATAGTCGTCAGAGGCGGTGTGGTATACAGCGAACTGGGCAGATCATCAAAACCTATCAACGAAATATCTTCTGGCACGCGTATGCCTTTGCGGTACAGCCCCAGCCTGACACCATAGGCTGACAGGTCATTCGCAGCAAATATGGCGCTGAATTGCTGCTGCGTTTCCAGCAGGCGGTTGATCGCCAGCAAACCGCTGGCCTCATGGAAGTTACCCTCGGCAACCAGGTTTTGCTCAAACGCGATATTGGCCTCGCGCAACGCCCGCTGATAACCTTGCTGGCGCTCTTCTGCATCAGTGTTATTTGCCGGGCCGGTCACAAAGGCAATGCGGCGGTGCCCCAGTTCAATCAGGTGACGGGTGGCAAGATAAGCGCCATACTCATTGTCAAGCTTGAAGCCTACCGCTGTCTTGCTACGCAAGGCCCGGCCCGTAGCAACGATGGGTTTATCTTTGGCAAATTCCAGCACGGTCTTGTCAGCAATACGGCCAGACAAGAGGATAATGCCGTCAACCTTGCGCGCCAGCAGCAGCTTGATGCGTGCAGCCTCTTCTTCGGCATTCCAGTGACCACTGACGATCACCGACGCATAACCAGTGCCTTTGAGACCATCATCCACACCATGCAGGGTTTCATCAAAGAAGGGGCTGGCGATATCCTGGACCACGATGCCTATGGTCATGGAACGACCACTTTTCAGTCCCTGTGCCAGTTGATTGGGTTCGAATTTCAGCTCGGCGATGACGGTTTCCACCGCCTTGCGTTTTTCTGGTGAAACCTTGGCCGTGCCATTGAGTATGCGCGACACCGTACTGGGGGAAACCCCGGCTTCGCGCGCCACATCCAGCAGAGTTACCGGTTCATTCTTTTTTTTTATTTTTTCAACCACGCAATACCTTCCAGTGAGCAGGAATTATCAATCTATAGCACAACAGGATGCAGCCCTGTCATTTTCCCCTATTGTCCCTATTGCTTTACACCTGATTCCCAGGTGAAAAGCTTTTCACGACCAGCATAGCATGCTTTTTCCCCGACGAGCAGCCCAACAATAGGTTGTCACTATGGCTGCGCCTGTCTAAGAAACGGGCAGCGACTGACTCCCTCTGGCTGCTTTGCGGCAAAGATACTCCACCAGGCGCCGGTGATCGGGCAAGTCCGCCAGGGCGCGCTGTGACATCTGGGCTATCATCTGGAATTCACGCCTGGCCTCTTCCCGCTGCGGATAGTTGAACTGGTTCGCGGCCATGTCAGTCTTGAATTCCATGCCATACAAAACAAATTGCCAGCTTGATGGCGGATACATTTCCAGATCAGTAATAAAATCCATGCGGTGGGGTGGCCGACACTGCCACATCATCAGTTTCTCTTTCAGGCTGTCGGGTATCGATGCTGGGTCAGTATTGTCGCGCCAGAATGCTGTATCTGTTCTTTGTGTCAGACAATAATGCATTTTCACAAAATCGACGATGCGCTCATAACGCGCCTTCATGTGCCGATTAAATTCTCTGGCAACAGGGGCATACTCACCATTGAACGGAAACATGTACGTAAGCATGTAAGCCGCCGTTTCTATCAAACCTATACCGGAAGACTCGAGCGGTTCCAGGAAGCCGCCTGACAAACCGATGGCCACACAATTTTTGACCCATTGCGTTTCACGATAACCGACATTCAGTTTCAGCAGGCGAGCCGACATGTCCCTGGACGCCGGACCGATGTAGTTGCGCAAAACCTGCTCCGCACTATCTGCGTCGGTATGAAGGCTGGAGTAGACATAACCGATGCCGCGTCTTTGTTGCAAACCTATATCCCAGGTCCAGCCAGCTTCATGTGCTGTGGAAATGGTGTAAGAAGGGATATCGGCGTCAGCATCATCATAGGGCACCTGCATCACCACTGCACGATCAACAAACAGCACATCATTGATAGCTTTGAATGGCGACGCCAATGCATCGCCTATCAGGGCAGCACGAAAACCTGTGCAGTCTACATACAAGTCTGCACTCAATGCCTGCCCTTCACGCGTATGTACTGCGACAATTGCGCCATCATCCCCCAGTTGCACATGTTCTACAGTTGCCAGTATCTGCTCCACACCAAGGGACTTGCCCTGCTCGGCCAGCAATGCAGCCAGGCGGCCCGCATCGAAGTGATAGGCATAATTCATTGGGCCAAGGAAATCCTTGTCTTCATAACGCTTGGGGCCGCGCGCCGCATCAGCGATGCGCTTTTGCATGGTGACTGCATCGGCAAACGAAGGCGAGTTACCGTCACTCGTTGCCGCCAGCCCTTGCAGCCAATAAGGCAGCAACTCAGGGCCACGCTGGCTGGGATGACTGAAGGGATGAAAATAATGATTTACTCCCGCACTGCCTGTCGGCCTGACCCAGTCATTGAACCTGATCCCCTGTTTGAAGGTCGCATGACATTCGCGCACAAAGCGTGCTTCGTCTATGCCTATTGCCGCCAGCGTGCCGCGTATGGAAGGGAAGCTGCCCTCCCCCACGCCGATGATCCCGATGTCTTTTGACTCCACCAGGCGTATCTGCACTCCCCTACCCACATGGCTCTGGCTGACGTGACGCGCCAGGAAGGCGGCAGTCAGCCATCCTGCTGTCCCGCCGCCGACTATCAAAACATTTCTCACCGATTGCACCACAATACCCCCGCAAAGAAAGCAACAGATTAAACAGGACATGAAAGGCAAGGCTGGTCTGGCATAGAACTTTTGCTTATCAGTAACGTGATAAACAGTGCCCTGACTACAAGACTTGAAGCAGGTTTCGACTCATATTACAACAATTTGAAAACGTTACCATTTTATATTTGACACAAAATTGAAAATTTATGTAATATGAAAACGGTTTCAAGGCAATGCCGCACCAAGAACCCATAAGAAAACGTTTTCAAAGAAAAACGCGGAATTCAAACCACACTAACCTGCAACAGGAGACATATGAAAATCCGTAATCTGGCGACCCGGAAGGTCGCAGGCACCCCTATACAGTTGGCGATATTTACCTTGATTGCCAGCATGGGCGCTGCCCAGGCTCAAAGTCAGACGCAGCCACCGGCACCATCAGCCCAGGCGCAAAACAAGGCAGATAGCAATAGTGCTACCATCTCCGAAGTAATCGTGACCGGCACCAAACGTGCCACTTCACTGCAACGCACCCCGGTTGCCATTACCGCCATCAACGCCGCCGCACTTGAAGATGCGCATGTACAAAATGTGCAGGACGTCGTCAACCTCGTGCCAGGCTTCCAGGCTACAGGACAGGGTGACCATGGCGTCATCACCATGACCATGCGTGGTATTGGTAACGACAGCGCGAAAACCGAATACGCCGACCCTGAAGTAGCCTTGTTCATCGATGGCATCTATGCCCCGCGCCCGGAAGGTGCGACCTCCCTGCTGTTTGACCTGGAAGGTATAGAAGTCCTGCGTGGCCCGCAAGGCACGTTGTGGGGGCGCAATGCCACAGTCGGCGCAGTCAATATGCAAACCACCAAGGCCAAGATAGGTGAAAGCTCAGGTAATCTCGAGGGGGGGCTGGGCAGTTACAAACGTTTTGGTACACGCGGCGCTTTCAATATCCCGGTCAGTGATGAATTTGCCCTGCGCTTTGCTTTTGTGCATGAAAAACATGATGGTTATGTCGATTACCAGACGCCACCCACACTATCACTCGACAGCCAGAAAGCGGCATTTGCCACCTATCTGAAAAACGGCGGGACGGTCGTCAACTTCCAGCCGATCAACTACGCCCTGTTTGTTCAGGATGGCCCTAAATATGGCGCCCAGGATCAGAGTGCAGCCCGTATCAGCATGTTGTGGAAGCCAAATGCAGCTACCAGGATCGACCTGTCCTACGAAAAGTTCATAGACCGGGGCACGCCGTCAATGAACCTGCTGCAAAATCCAAGACCAGGTACGAGCCATTGGTCTGCACTGATCGATACTGCTCCCTACCTGCAGCGTGATACGGATTCCATCCGTGGACGGATAGAGTATGCGATCGATAAAAACATGCAATTGACCTATATCGGCGGCTATTCGAAATTCAGCGGATCTTCCCGTTTTGACCAGGACGGCGGCGCCAATGTACCGACCAGCTTTACCTCGGGCGGCAGCATGCAGGCGAATAACACAGTCTCATCCAACTACAAGAACTTCAGTCATGAAGTTGAGCTGCAATCAGTCGGGACACGTGAAGTTGACTGGCAACTGGGCCTGTATTACGGCTCCGAAACCAATGACATACGCTTTGACATCCCCATCCTGAACGGCACCTACCAGGGTACAGTGGGCTGGCAGGGATCCTTCATCCAGCCGAAGGAGACTGTGGAAACCGCCGCCGCATTTGGCCAGGCAACCTGGAACCTCAGCAGCAGTACGCATTTCACCGGTGGCCTGCGTTTTACTTCAGACAAGCGCACCAATGTCGGCGGCCGTGGCTACGGATTTTCAGGCAAACCTGAACTGAGTCAGTCGGCAATTACACCCAATGTCGATCCTGCATCGCCCAATTCCAACTTTGCTGCCTACTCCTTCAATGACGGCAGTTACAGTGGCAGCAAGATGACCGGCCTGCTACGCCTATCTCACGATATCGATAAAGACAATATGATTTACGGTAGTATTTCTACCGGTTACAAGTCTGGTGGATTGCAGGATGGTGGCAAAACCTATGGCCCGGAAACCCTGACCAATTTCGAGATCGGTACCAAGAGCAGTTTGATGGGGGGCACAATCCGTTTGAACAACGCCCTGTACTATGGCAAGTTCAAGGACTTCCAGTTCAGTGCGCCGGTAACTGCACCAGACGGTACACGCGGCCTGCAAACCTCCAATGCAGACGGCGCCACTGTGTATGGTTTCGAATCAGAACTGGCAGCAAAACTGAGCAAGGATGACAAGCTGCAAATCACCCTTGCACTTGCCAAGGCCACGCTGGGCAACCTGATCGGCGGCTCCAATGATTATGCACTGCCTGCCTGCAAAATCCCCGGCATCAGCAATTGCCTGGATGTCTCCAACAACACGATGCCACATACACCCAAGTTCTCTGCCCAGGTCATGTATCAGCATACCTTCCATCTCGATCAGGGTACTCTGACACCGCGTATCAGCCTGCATTACGAGACCGATACCTGGCTCAGTGTGTTCAATTATGGTGATGGCGACAAGCAGGAAGCCTATGGTCGTGCCGACCTGGGCCTGCGTTATCAGTCAAGCGGAAAAACCAACTGGTATGCCGATTTCTTTGTCCGTAATGTCAGCGACAATAAAATCAAGACCAGCGCCATGAATGCCAATGGCCTGTGGCAGGCACAATACCTGCCACCGCGCACGATAGGTTTCAATGTCGGCATTGATTTCTAATTGAGAAGCAAGATTCAGATCAGAGGCAGCAATACAGCAACACAGCAACAAATAAAAAAACCGCCACGGCGGTTTTTTTATTTGTCGTGAGCAAGAATACCTATGCGCATGCACGCTAGTTGTTGTACAGCTTATTTGTTTAGCATTGTTTAACAAAGGCTGAAACACCAAACATTGCATTCCGTAAATTCGTGATTAGAATGAAGTGACCTCAATTCTGTCTTTCCCGGTTTTGCAATATCATTTCAACAATAGGAGATCACGATGCGACAATTCATCAGAGTCATGCTGGCATGTGTAGGCTTTTTCTTCATGGCATCCGGCCAATTGGCACAGGCGGCCGACAAAGGGACTGCTGATGAAGCGATAGCGCTGGTGAAAAAAGCGGCCGCCTACCTGAAAGAAAACGGCAAGGAAAAAGCCTATGCCGAATTCAACAACCCCAGCGGTCAGTTCGTTAATAAGGATTTATATGTATTTGTCTATAACACCAACGGTGACGGCATCAACCGTGCCCACGGCGCGAATGCCAAAATGGTAGGGAAAAACCTGCTGGAATTAAAAGATGCCGACGGCATGCCCATCGTGAAAAGTTTTCTCGATGTTGCCAACAGCAAGACTGGCCATGGCTGGGTTGACTACAAATGGCCAAACCCGACTACCAAGCAAATGGAACCCAAATCAACTTACATTGAACGTGTAGGTGATGTACTGATCGGTTGCGGCATTTATAAATAATCGTCTCTGTCTGGGGCGCAAGTACAAATGCGCTCCAGACATCTCATCGTCGTCATTTTAGGCTTTTGAGATTTCACGTATCAGTAAAAAACTTGCCCCTCCATCGTGTGGACTGCGGTAAATACCTCTGGCATTCAGTACGTGGACTGCAACTGCAGCCATCTCCCAGGCATTCACTTCTTCAGCGGCCCACTTAGGTGTAGTCAAGCACGGGTAATCGCACCGTTCACCAAACTCACGTACTGCCCGAACACTCGTTCTTACATTTTCAAGCAAATGGAAATTTGCCCAGGCCCATAGCCATGTGCCCGTCTTGGATGAATAGGAACCTATGAAGTCTATCTTGGCAACGACAGCTGCTATGCCATTATTGGAAAAGACCAGTTCCCCTTTTGCCTGGTCCCAGTCATATCGCTGATGAGAACCCAGGTCAAACTCCCGGTTCAACTGATCAGTTTTCTTTTGCAAATCTTCGTAACAGGTATCAAGAAAATTATTCCATGTAGCGAGTGCAGTTCCCTCTATCCTGTCCAAGCTGGCAGAGCGAGCATCTTCATAGCAAACATGGCAAAGCAATTTAATAGGTACCAGACCTTCATTGCGCTCATTCCATTCACCTTCTTCCTTATAATGTGCATCACATATTGCACACCATGCATCCGGCCAGTGGTTTTCAGCATCGGGGTAATCACAATGCCACTTTTGCACGGGATTAGCTATCAGGTGCTCACATACATAAGTCGTATACGCCTTGCCATGTTGTGCACATTCCAGCTCATCTACCTCTTCAGGTTTTTCATCCATATAAAAATCAGGTTTTCGTTTTTGTGAAAATCTGAAATTAACAGGAAAAGCGGCATATGACTATTCCTTTTTTTTACTGGAGAAATATTCAGGATTTCACTTCGCCTGCGGTTGCTTACTGACAAAATCACGGTACCAGTGTGCGCTCTCCTTCAAGGTGCGTTGCTGAGTCTCATAGTCGACATGCACCAGGCCAAAACGTTTGGCATACCCTGAGTTCCATTCAAAATTATCGAGCAGGCTCCAGTAAAAGTAACCTTGTACATTGACGCCACAACGCATGGCTTCATGCAAGGCTTGCAGGTGCATTTTCAGGTAAGCGATTCTTTGCTCGTCATGGATCTTGCCATCTTCCATTTTGTCGGCAACAGCCATGCCATTTTCCGTGATGTAGATTGGTGGCAGGTTCTCATATTCAGCATGCAGTTTGAGCAGCAAATCGGTCAGGCCAGAAGGATAAACTTCCCAGCCCATGTCGGAGAACCCCAGCTTTCCTTCTGGCTGCTTGGGCGGATTATCGGTGCTGACAAAGGCCCGGAAATAATAATTCACACCAAGGAAATCGAGGGACTGGCGTATTATCTCCATATCTTCGGCATGCACATGAAACCGGCTGAGGTCCATACGATCCAGGGCTTTTTGGGGATAACTGCCTTTGAATATCGGGTCCATGAACCATTGGACAGAACGTGCATATTCCCATTCCGCCTCAGCGACATCAGCCGCCTTGTCCGTGGCAGGCATGGCTGGCCACTGGTTCAGCACTATGCCCAGTTTGGCCGGGCAATTCTGTGCGCGCATGGCTTGCAAGGCCAGTCCATGCGACAACAATAAATGATGCGATACCTGTGCAGCCAGCGCAGTGTCAGCAACGCCCGGCGCAAACTGGGCATTGCCATAGCCCAGGTTGGCAGTACACCAGGGTTCATTATGGGTCGCGATGCTGACAACCCGGTGACCAAAGCGGTGTGCAATTTCTGCTGCATACTCAGCAAAGCGCAAGGTCGTTTCACGATTAAGCCACCCCCCCCTGTCCTGCAAGCCCTGCGGCAAATCCCAGTGATACAGTGTCAGGTGTGCTGCGATACCATGCTTTTCCAGTTGATCAAGCAGGCTGGCATAAAATGCAAAACCTTTTTCATTCCAGTCACCGTAGCCAAGTGGCTGCACGCGCGACCAGGATACAGAGAAACGATAAGCCTTCAGCCCCAGGTCAGCAATAATGGCGACATCATCAACATAACGATGATAATGATCGCAGGCGACATCACCGGTACTGCCATCAATGATGGTGCCAGCAGTATGGGTAAAAGTATCCCAGATGGATGGTCCGCGTCCGTCGACATCAGCGGCCCCTTCAATCTGGTAGGCACTGGTAGCGACACCCCAGCTAAATGCAGTCGGAAATTCAGGCATCGTTTGAGGATTTTTCATGGTATTTGTCTGGATGATATTCATTGTATGTTCAATTTGGTGCTCTGGATTTACCTGAAATGCCGTCTGGCAATGCATGTCGCTTTACTTTGAATCACTGAAAAATCTCAGCAGAATCACAAATTAGGCTCCACCTGGTATGCACGGTGATGAATGCCTGGCAGTACGCCAACCAGGCACACCCGTGTCCCTGGTTCAGTATTTTTTGAGGCTCCCTCAACTTCAGTGAAATCGTTTTCAATTTAATGCAAAAAAAAATAGCCTTCTAAAAACCCCGGCAAATTGAAAATATTCTCATTATCTGTTTGCAATCTATTTTGTAAAAAAATCGACTCACTTAGTGAAAACGTTTTCAAATTCAGAATTTATCACTTGGATTTCCCGCTGTCAACGCTCATACCTGTCAAACATTTTGTCCTGTTGACGTTTTATGCTTCCCCAAATACAGGCACGATCTCTATAGGCACATTTATTCCAAGACAAATTCAGGCCCAGATGTGAAATCATTTTCACATCACATAAGATATCGTGCTGAATGATTTGTTTTTTTTCAGATCTAGCCACACTTGCCAATTTTAATGAAGGACGTCTGGAAGTATGTTGTAAGCCTTACCAATACTGATGTTCAAGGCATAGTCTGTATAGGAAGGAGAAATTTTTTCCAATTATTTTTAAGTTTTCCCGCCAATCTGATGTAATGCTGAAAAAAATCATGCTATCCTTCGTTTGAAAAGGTTTTCATAAACATGAAAATATGAGAACTGAATAAATAGAACGATTGATGAGACAGCCTGACCACTTACTAACTGGCAGTACACGGCAGCGAAGCATGCAGCATTACATACGGTTAGCGTAGAAATTCATCGCCCGCAGCAGGGCTTGCGTCAAGATGAAAATGGACAGGTGTGCCGCCCACTTAAAAGAAGCGTGCTAACCATGATAACCGAGACAGAAATCACCATGTCAGCCAGCCCGGCCAGAAAAACGCCGCTGTTCTGGGTGCCAACCACCTATTTCACCATGGCGCTGGCCTATATGATGCTGACCAATGTCAGCGCCATCATGTTCAAGAACATGGGAATGGATAATGGCAAGGCGGCAGAATATGCAAGTTACCTGATCCTTGCTTACACCATCAAACCCGTGTTTGCGTCTTTCGTAGAAATGTACAAGACCAAAAAATTCTTTGTCATCTGTGCACAACTGGCTATCGCCGTGGGTTTTGTCGGTGTCGCTCTGGTCATGTCGCTGCCAGGCTACATGATGATATTGATGGCCTTGTTCTGGTTTATATCCTTTCTTGGAGCAACCATGGATATTGCAGCCGATGGTGTGTATGTCACCTCACTCGACAGCAAAATGCAATCTCTCTACTGTGGCATACAGAGCCTGAGCTGGAACATCGGCCCCATCGTTGCCGCGGGTGGCCTGGTGTTTTTAAGTGGTAAACTGCATACGGATTTTTTCCATCACGATCCCAAGGTATTTGGTGCCGACTGGATGGATGCCTGGCGCGTTATCTTCCTGATCGTGGCAGCCATCATTGCCCTGATGGCAGGTTGGCATTTGCGTACCATGCCAGACGGTGCCAGGGCAGAAAACACACCGAAAAACGTCGGTGAAGCACTGTACATATTGCGCGACTCTTTCGTCACTTTTTTCCAGAAGCGCGACGTCTGGATGATGATAGCCTTCGCCTTTCTGTTCAGGCTCAGCATAGGTTTCCTGGAAAAAATCGGGCCTTTCTTCATGGTGGATCCCGTTACCAAAGGCGGCCTGGGTTTATCGAATGAGTTGCTGGGCCTGACTTATGGCACGTATGGCCTGATTGCCGTCTTGCTGGGCTCATTGCTGGGTGGCTGGTTCGTGGCAAAACGCGGCTTGCGCCCCAGCCTGTTCATACTATGCTGTGCAGTGAACATACCCAATGCCAGCTTCCTGCTGATGAGCGTCTTCCAGCCGGAAAGCCTATGGCTGATCACTGCCGGCGTGGCTGTCGAAAAATTCTTCTTTGGCTTTGGTTCTGTCGGCTTCATGATCTACCTGATGCAGCAACTGGCGCCCGGTAAATACACAACGACACACTATGCCTTCGGCACCGGCCTGATGGGGCTGTGCATGATGCTCACTGGCGTCATCAGTGGTCACTTGCAGCAATTATTGGGCTATACAAATTATTTCATCTTCGTGATGCTGGCAACCATCCCCTCATTTGCGGTATGCTGGTTCGCCCCCTTCCATCATCAGGAGGATGCGGCGCAGAATTAAAAGACTATGCATTAAACTTGTTTTTCATAATAAAAGAAAAGCGGCTCGTCCCAACCGGGCACGTTTTAACGTAGCACTGTCCCCCACTTTGATGCCGCCCCAGGGCGGCATTTATATTTCTTGCCACCTTCCTTTTCACCCAATCAAGCCCTACCATAAATAACCTGCTTACCATACCGGCACGGCCACCAATTACATTAATAGAATGATTAGTCTTTTAGATAAGTCATTGATAGCCAAAACGTCTATACTATGACCATGCGAATACACTTTGCTTCCTGGCAGCAACTGGCGGACTGTAATAGTGGAATCGAGAGTGCAGGACATGTGCCCGGTATATCAGGGCAAGACAAGGTGTTGATCAATAAGCGCAGTGATAGCATGCCTGTCGCGAGCATTTGCAACGCTGCCATGATCGTCGGGCGCATGGCAAGCACTCCGATCTTCACTGTGACAGTCCACCAGATTCAAAACCCTGTCTGACTCGAAGCATCAGCATTTTTTGCATATACATAGACGGAAAAATTCCTTCCGGCTTACCAGCCGGTATCGCTAGCATGACGGCCTCTTCAACCAAAGACAGCCAGTCATGTATGAATGATGTACAGCCTGGAGTAAGTAATAATGACAAAACAAACTGATCCCGCAGTACTTGCGCTGATTGGCAATACCCCCATGGTCAAGGTTACCCGCTTTGACACAGGGCCATGTGAATTATTCCTCAAACTGGAATCGCAAAACCCGGGTGGCTCCATCAAGGACCGCATAGGCCGCTCCATGATAGAAACGGCAGAACGCGAAGGCCACCTGCAGGCAGGCGGTACCGTCATCGAAGCAACGGCTGGCAATACCGGCCTGGGCCTGGCATTGGTAGCGCGCGCCAAAGGTTACCGCGTGGTGCTGGTGGTGCCGGACAAGATGTCTACAGAAAAAATCCTGCACCTGAAAGCCATGGGGGCAGAAGTTCACATCACTCGCTCCGATGTCGGCAAGGGTCATCCTGAGTATTACCAGGACTATGCCGCACGCCTGGCCAGGGATATTCCCGGCTCCTTCTTTGCCGACCAGTTCAATAATCCTGCCAATCCGCTCGCGCATGAAACCACGACAGGACCGGAAATCTGGGCGCAGACTGACCACAAGCTTGACGCCATCGTCGTTGGTGTAGGCTCTGCCGGTACGCTGACCGGCCTGACGCGCTATTTCAACAAAGTCCAGCCTGGGCTGGAATTCGTTTTGGCTGACCCAAAAGGTTCGATACTGGCAGAGTACATAGAAACAGGCCATGTCAATGAAGTCAGCGGCTCCTGGGCCGTTGAAGGAATAGGCGAAGACTTCATCCCTGGCATTGCCGACATGCGTTCTGTCAAACATGCCTATACCATCGACGATGCCGAAAGCTTTGGCACAGCGCGTGAATTGCTGCGCGCCGAAGGCATACTGGCTGGTTCTTCGACGGGTACCCTGCTCGCGGCAGCACTGCGCTATTGCCGCGCCCAGACCGCGCCCAAACGCGTAGTCACTTTTGTCTGCGACACTGGTACACGCTATCTGTCCAAGGTATATAACGATAACTGGATGACAGACCAGGGCCTGCTCAAGCGAAAAAACTATGGCGACCTGCGCGACATCATCAGCCGTCGCTTCGATGAAGGCGGCGTGATCAGCGTCAATGCCAGCGACACCCTGATGGTGGCTTTCAACCGCATGCGCAGTGCCGATATCTCACAACTGCCTGTCATACGTGATGGCGCGATTATCGGTATTATTGATGAATCAGACCTGTTGTTGAAAGTATCTGCCGATGCCAGCCTGTTCCGCAGCGCCGTAGAAAGCACCATGACCAGCCAGATAGAAACCCTGGCGCCGGACGCCAGCATTGCCGCTTTGCGCAGCATACTGGATCGCGGCCTGGTTGCCATCATCGCCGCCAACAAACCTGAAAAGCAGTTTTATGGCCTGATTACCCGCTTTGACCTTCTTAACCATATGCGCAGGACACTTTCATGAGCTATCCCGAATACAAGAAGCCTACCCACCCGCAAGCCTTTGGTACCCGAGTCATCCACGCCGGGCAATTCCCTGACCCGGTGACCGGCGCCATCATGCCGCCAATTTATGCGACATCAACCTTCGTGCAGGACAGCCCTGGCGTGCACAAAGGCCTTGATTATGGCCGCTCGCACAACCCCACGCGCTGGGCGCTCGAACGTGCAGTCGCTGATCTTGAAAGTGGAGCACAGGCGTTTGCCTTTGCCTCCGGCCTGGCCGCGATTGCCACAGTGCTCGAAATTGTCGACAGTGGCGCCCATATCATCGCCGGTGACGACATGTATGGCGGCAGCTATCGCCTGTTTGAACGCGTACGCAAACGCAGCGCCGGTTTACAGTTCACTTATGTGGACATGACCAAGCCGGGAGAAGTGCTGGCCGCCATACGCCCGGACACGAAGATGCTGTGGGTGGAAACACCAACCAACCCCATGCTGAAGCTGGCAGACTTGCGCGCCATTGCAAAAATCTGCCGTGAACACAACATCATCGCCGTGGCCGACAATACCTTTGCCAGCCCCAAGGTACAGCGCCCGCTGGAACTGGGTTTTGATATCGTCGTGCATTCAATGACCAAATACCTGAACGGTCACTCCGACATCATCGGCGGCATCGCCATTGTTGGTGGCGAACCACATCAGGCAGAATGGCGCGAACGCCTGGGCTTTTTGCAGAACTCGGTTGGTGCCATCGCAGGCCCCTTCGACAGCTTTCTCGCCCTGCGTGGTATCAAGACACTCAATATCCGCATAGAGCGCCATAACGCCAATGGCCTGGAACTGGCACGCTGGCTGGAAAAACAGCCCAAGGTCAAGAAAGTCTACTACCCGGGTCTGGAAAGCCACCCGCAACATGCATTGGCGAAAAAGCAGATGGATGGTTTTGGCGGCATCATCTCCATCGAACTTGATACCGACCTGGCAGGCGCACGGCGCTTCCTCGAACGTTGTGAAGTGTTCGCCCTGGCTGAAAGTCTGGGCGGCATAGAAAGCCTGATCGAACATCCAGCGATCATGACGCATGCCACCATACCGGCAGAACAAAGGGCTAAACTGGGAATCACCGACGCCTTCATACGCCTGTCTGTGGGTATAGAAGATGTGGAAGATTTAAGGCAAGATCTGCAATCTGCACTGGACGCTGTTTGATCACAAGCAGTCTGTCAACCCGGTTTTGGAACCGGGTTGACGCAGTCCTATTCACGGTACCAGTCAGGCAAAAAGGTTTTACTACCGCTGATCAATTGATATTTGGCTTTCGCCTCATCATAACGAAAAACCATGCCCGCCTGCTTTGTACCAGGAATGATGTCGTAGATGGTTGAGGTGTCACCACCTTCGTTACTGGCAGCGTCCTCCCCGGCTATCTCATGGTACTCCACCATCCTGGCGCTTGAACTCAATACTATATCGCCTGGCAATGTCTTGCCTGGTTTGATCTGCAGTTTGACTTTAATATCCAGGCAGTTACCGAACTTGCCATCCCTGTCATTCAGACGCAGATGCTCTGGCTTACCCAACCCTTTTTTCATGCGCGCCAGGCAGTCTGCATTATTGAACGCATTTATACTGGATAGAAAATCCTGGTTTTCAGCGAGCATGCTGGTGAGCTGGTGTTGCCCCAGTTTGTACAGCCTCGTCCAATTGCTTTTTTCCTGATGTTCATAACCGCCATATTCCAGCAATAAACCCTGCGTAGTCGTCGCCAGGTCCACAAGTTTTATCTGTTTGATTTCATGTTTGGAAAGCAGGGTATCAATCTCATCCTGCCTGGCTTCGAGCGACCATTTTTTGTCATCACGCTTGAACCAGTAGGCTGCCAGTACATCACGGCTGACCTGATCCACGCTGGTCGGTGTCGCCCTGACCAGCATAATAGCCATGTTTTCGGCGAGTTTGAAGACCTTGAGCGGCGCCAGTTCCATCCCTTTCCCTGAAATGTCTCCATCCCGGATTTTCAGCACAGGCGGCTTGACAATGGAATGTTGTCCCTCCTTCTGCCAGCCTTTGAAAACCAGTTTCATCAGCGCATCAGGTTCCAGAGTATCGGCATATTCTGTTTTGGAGCAGGCAGTGAGCAACAAGAGCATGGACAGCAATACGCATCGCAGGAAATAAGACACCGAGATCATCCCAAGCAAAGAAAGCGACAATTCTAGCCCAGGGGTTTTAATGCCCACAGACGCTTCACGTCTGCTTACAATTTTGCGTCAGAGAAATTCATGCAGTCATTAAGGAAGCGTTACGGCGTTGCCAGAATGGTTGCTCAGCCCAGCGTTGTTCCTGCTGGTACCAGACCTTCAGGTGTTGCAGGTAGGCAGCCTGTATGGATGCCAGCTCGGCTGCATAATCTGCCTGTGCAGCCGCATCATAATGCGACACGGCCTCTGCCGCAGCCAGGCCGGTGTACAGGGCGTTGAATATGCCTTGCGAAGACAGGGGATCAAAACTCAGTGCCGCATCACCGACAGCCAGCCAGTTGGTGCCGGCAACGCTATCAGGCATGGCGCTGTGCGCAGCACAAAAACCATGGTGATTTCCGGGTACAAACCCTTGCTCTTGCAGATAGACCGTCAACGCGATGTTGCTGTTCAGTCGCTGCAATAAGCCAGTCTGATGGCTGCATTGCCCGGCTTGCGGCAAGTCAGCATCGGTATAAAATCCTACGATACGTCCACGCCCTGGCAGTGAGGAGGTATACCACCAGCCGCCCTCTTCCGCACAAATATGGCTGACACCGGCGCTATCACTGTCATCACGATCACAGTCCACCCCTGCAACCCAGCTGCACACCAGTTTGTCCAGCACCTTGCGGGCTATGCCCTGCTGCCTGGTCAGCAGAGACTTTCTGCCGCTGGCATCGATCAGCATTTTTGTTTCAATATGCACGTTTTTTCCCTGCACCTCAAGCAGGACATCCCACCATTCCGGATTTTCTCTTGCAGCTTGAAATGACGCCAGCCTGGCTTGCCTGAGCAGAGCTGCTCCACGGCCTTGCGCCACCTCCTGCAGCCAGGCATCAAAACGCAGGCGGTCAAGATACCAGCCATGACCGTCGAGATTGCGCATGGAGTCCTGTTCGACGGTATTCTCGCCGCCCCAGTTGCTGGTATTGAGTCGTGCAGGCAGATGGCCTTGCTGTACAAATTCTTCGTACAAACCCATGTCAGCCAGGAGTTTCCCTGCTGCCGCAGGCAGCGATTCACCTATGCGAAAACCTGCCCCGGCAAGATGACTGCCTGGCGCCACATCCACCATCAGCACTTTTTGAAATGGTGCCAGGTTCAAGGCAAAAGCAGAGCCCGCCGGCCCTGCCCCCAACACCAGTGCATCAATTTGCAGCTTGCTCATTGCTTGTTCGTTATTTCTTCTAGCGATGCAGGCCACGCGGGAAGCGCCTGACTTTTTCTATCGTCATCAGATCGACAGAATCACCGCTGACCACCATGGCTGCCCCTACCTGCACGTGCTGGCCGTCATGATGCTGAGTCGCATGTGCATCCGGTGCCGGCATATTCGGTATCGGTATGTGCTGGTCTTCGACTTCTACCTCTGCCGGGAAATTTTCATGATCGGCCGGACCAGGATGTACCTCCACCACACCCAGATGATCAAAATGATGAATCATGTTATTGATCTGGTCGGTATAACTGGTGGTGCCCAGCGGGTTGATCCAGGCAGCACGGTTGGCAAAGGCGGCCAGTCTTTCACCCAGGGGCTTTTTACTGTCCATGACCACTTCATAGTTTTGTTTGGTCAGCACCTGGTTAGGTACACGGGCAGGCCAGAAGCTAGGCACATACGGGTCATAGGACTTGTCGTAACCTGAGCGACAGCTTGCCGTATCCGTCTGCCAGGGCACGGCCATCCAGCGCGTGATACCACCTGCCTGTTGACCATACAGGGGGCCATTGGGTATGGTGACGCCATCGCTGGTCAATACCTCACCCAAACCCGGTGCTATCCAGCCATCGAGCGCATGGGCAAAGCGGAACGGCGCCATATACATGGTGCTGGAGCGCACCGGCCAGGTCATTTCACAACCGGGGTGAAAGGCGTCAGCCAGACAGAAATCCAGTGCTGCCTGGGTTAGTGTATCGCCCTGCTGCTCCAGCGGCACTTCGTCTATGCTGCTTGCATGTTGGCGATCCGGATCATAGTCTTCAATAAAATTACCTTCTGCCCACTCCATCAACATGGCCAGTTGTGTTGCTGTCAGCGAAGCATTTTGCCTTGGAGTGTGCGCAGCCGGTATCGCCATGGCATCGCCATACAACCACGGCCAAGGCTTGGGTGACCAGGAATCGACCTCATAATTACGGAACTGGTTGGCGATGGTGCGACGCAATTCCACATAGGCGGTATTGGTACTCGCCAGGTGCGACAAAGCCTGTGCACTGGTCAGATCAACCATACCTTTCCAGCCAAATCCTGCATTGAAGCCAGCATTCACCCATTGCAAGCCGTTGAGACGTTCAAACAGAGGCAGGATATCGAAAGTAAAGCTGGGCCGCGTCGGTTTGGGCAAAGTACCTGCGCTGATGGCGACATCACGCATCAAATCCCACATGGTGCGCACCGACTTTCTTTGCGGTGCATAATTGGGTGGTGCAACGACGACCCAGGCAGGTTCCACCATCAGTTCCAGACCTTCATACACGACCTTGGCATTGATGGGACCGTCGGAGGTGTCATCATGCCAGCCCTCATTATTGGCAAAGGTAATGGCCCGGCTGTTGTCATACGAGGCTGACACACCATGCCCACCGAGCACGATCAGGTGACCTTGTTCATCGGTGAATGCTTCTCCCAGATAAACAGGCTTGTCCATGAATTTGCCATCATCAAAGCGTTGCGGCTTGGACTTTTTGCCGCTGACCTTTCTTGCCTTGGGCGTAATCGCCAACATGGTGCGGTCAGGCACGGCGGCATTGCGCAAGGTCGTTGGCGGTGCGGAAGCCGCCTCCGGAATATCAAGTGCAAGCTGGAAGCCATACCAGGCTGACTTGGTATTGGCCAGTTGTACCTGCCACTCTATCTTGGCATTATCAGCGTTAAGTTCCCTGACGATCTCACCCATGGCATTGACGCCATAGACACGGAAGCGCGCGCCCTGGCGCTTGAGTTTCTTTTGCTTGTCGCGGTAATAGCCGGGCGCTTCCGGTTTGGGATAAGGCACTTCCGGCCCCAGAAACCATTCTTTCTCGCTGGTACCCACACGGGCCACACCAATGGATGGATAGATAACCGCCTTGACGATGCATTGATCTTTTGTTTTTGTCTCCGTTGTCGCCGCAGACTTTGCCGCATTCACCGCATGAAAGGGACAGCCCGATGGCCGTGGTTCAGACGGATCCTGCAAACCCTGGCCATTGGCTTCATGCCGTGCACGGGCGCCCGCGGCATACACCACCTTGCGCGCCTCGGCAATCGAGCCGGCAGGTTTTTGCTCATTCGGTACACGCCAGATATTGAAAGCCAGACCCTGACCATATTCAGACTGACCACGCACACTGACGTCCTGCTGCGGCAGGATCAGGGTGGCGACATGGACGAAGGGGCTTTCTGACTCTGGCCATTCCACCGTTGCTTCATCCAGCGGCATGGTCTTGGGATTGGTGCGCAGTTGCACCATGAAGCGGAACTGGTATTCACGTTTGGCCAGGCGATTGCACATGTCCACGGCCAGGTAGTCATTTTCATCGTTTGGCACATTCTCTGGCGGTGTCACCGGTTCCAGACAGTATTTGACGTAGTTCTTTTCACCGGCATGAAAAGGCAATATGGCCCAGTAGGTCGTCGTCAGCACACTGCCTTCGACCTTTTCCATCTCATCGAGTATTTTTGCCGTTTTCGGATGTTTTTTCAGGTAACCGGGATAATCCTGGGCCACCACACCGGCATAGGTAAATTCCACCATCTCCTGCGCATTATCGACAAAAAAGATGGGGAAATTCTGCATGATGAAGTCAGCCGTATCACCATCGTCGCCAAGCGCCTTGGGGCCAGGCACGCCAAACAGCTTGATACCGACACCCAGAGTTGAATACAGGTCAGGTGACGTCGGCGTAGTATCGCTGGAAAAACGCACCCAGGCATCCAGACTCTCATGCTTGAAGACACCGACCTTGAGCTTGGCCGGGATATTCTTTTCCATCACCAGCTTCGCACTCGCTACACCATGCAATTTGCGAAATACCGCCCGTTCAGCGGGCCTTTGACCTAGTTTGATACGCTTCTCTTGTGCGATGCCGACAAACATTTCCGTCAGCCGCTCAGGCGCCTGGCTGGCCTGGTCAAAACATGGTGGAATGGGGGTTTTATCCTTGCTCATACTCTGTCTCCCTTATCGGTGCCTGATGGTATTGGATGCTGCTGATGGTCCGGGTCTTGTTCTGGAATGGCTGCTTGAAGCCATGCACTACCGGATGATTATTTGATAATATTAAATTTTAGTCAAGATAACAATCTTCACAGATTGTGTCATTTTTTCTACATGGAAAGATAAGAAAAACGCCGGTAGCTGCAAAGCGTGCCGGCGCTTGTAGAGGTATCGGGGAAATACCTCAGGAGTACCTGATACCACTGAAGGGTTATTGACCGATCAATTCAGGCATCATTGCCCGTCATCACCCGGTTAAAATACACAGTGCCCTGCCCTTTACGCAAACCATATAATTGTGCCGGACGGTTGCTGCCCAGACGCCATTTACCCGGCAATTCTTCGAGAAAGTCCCCCTCCCTGATCCGCTTGCGAAAGGCGCTTTTATCCACCAGCCGCCCCAGCAAAATCTGGTAGACCTTCTGCAATTCAGACAGGGTGAATTCTTCCGGCAGCAGATGGGCTGGCAGAGACGTGTATTCCACCTTGTTACGCAGGCGCTGTACGGCCACATCCAGTATCCGTCCATGGTCAAAAGCCAGTTTGGGCAGACTGTCAGCCTCATCAACCGGGCACCAGCGTACCGCATCGGCATTGCCACCATGACTGAGCGTGACCTGGTCAGAAGAGATCAGGGAAAAGTAGGCGAAGGTCGTAGACCAGCCACGCGGGTCACGGTCACGGCTGCCAAAGCCCTGCAACTGCTCCAGATAGGGCGCCTCTACCCCGGTTTTTTCCTTGAGCTTGCGCAGTGCCGCACCGTCAAGATCAATATCATTGTGGATATCGATGAAACCACCGGGCAACGACCATTGTCCTTTACAGGGATGATCGCCGCGCTTGACCAGCAAAACCTGCAATTGCTGATCCCTGATCGTGAAAATAACCAGGTCAACACTGGTCAGCGGCACATCATAGTCATGGATATTGTAGTTGCGCAGAAATTCTTTTTCGCTTTGCTTGGCTGTAGCCATGTCTTTCCCCTCACAGATCAACACTTCAATAACGTCATTGTAAGCGATTGCCACATTTAGTACAAATCCGTCACTAACTTAGTAAATATCATCAACAAACTTAGTTGAAGTTTACAACAAAGTGCTATACATTACCGTTAGAGAATCAAGAAACGAGATCAACATGGAACTCAATAACTACGGTGCAGGTGTATTTGCCATCAAGAATTTCATCACTGAAGAAGAATGCGAGCGCATGATTTTTACCAGTGAACAGATGGGCTATGAAGAAGCCATGATACAAACCAGCACAGGCATGCGCATGTACAAGGATGTCCGTAATAATGACCGCGTCATCTTTGATGACAAAATCCTGGCTACCGCCATCTTTGAAAGGGCTAAACTATTCCTGCCGGCAGAATTGAAGGAGTGGACTTTACTTGGCCTGAATGAACGCTTCCGCTTTTACCGTTATGAAGCTGGTCAGTACTTCAAATGGCACAAGGACGGCAATTATGTCCGCAATGAAGATGAAGTCAGCTTTCTGACACTGCTCATGTATCTCAATGATGACTATACCGGCGGTAGCACATCCTTTCGCTGGGAAACCATACAACCGGAAAAAGGCATGGCATTGGTCTTTCCGCACATGATGCTGCATCAGGGTGCACCAGTGGAAAGTGGCGTCAAATATGTTTTGCGCACAGATGTGATGTACAAAAAACTACAGAGTTGATTTTCCAGCTTTGCATGCAGAATGACCAACGGTCATTCAGTGCTTCTGCATAAACTCATGAATTGTCTGCGTCTGTTCTGTGAGATTGAATTGAAATTTGCCAAACAATCCTTGCCGCACCTTGACCCTGATCACATCCTCTGCCTTTATGCTGCACCAATAGTCCCTGGTCTTGCTGGTATATTCAACTATCGGTAGATTCTTCTCCACGGGGATCAGTTTTTCACAGCTATCATCGCGATGGTATTCAGCAGAAACCAGAGGGCCGCCTGCAAGTTGGTTAAGCCGGATACCAGCAACATAACTCGTGGCAAGAAATGAAAAACCGGCAATCACCACCATCGTCAGACTGATATTCATGGGCAAGCTCCCATCCTTGCCCGCTTTCAATACAACCCAGAACAGCACGACTGTCGCCAGGGAGGCGATAACAAGATGGGGCATCAGATAGTCTTTATTAAAAAATGCCCAGCCCTCATGCTGTATCAAAGTATCAGCGAAGCAATAGACAAGGAGTGCACCGACTCCCATTAATATTTTTCTTGTCAAAGGATGCTTCATCAAATCAAATTCCAGAGCCAGCAGGCGGACATCCTTGGAAGCTGTCTCGAAAATACCCTGCTGGCGCAAGACGTTGAGCAGGTCCATTTCCGCAAATTTTACTGCATCATGCGAAAATTCAACGTTCGATATTGTCCAGTCCTTGAGTCGTATTACCCACGAGCTTGAGTTTGTTTTCGAGCGCAGTTGCAAAACATTAAAGCTGGGCAGATGGGTGGCATTTTGCAGGTCTGCCCATACTATCTTTTTTTGGAGGAACTTTAATCTCGCAAACACTGAATCTGCGGACCATTCCAGGAACATTCCCTTGCTATCAACAACAAGTTTTGCCGAGCGATAGGCCCATTGCATTCCTCCCTGACCAAAAACCAGTACGGCAAAAGGCAGGAGCATGGGTAATATGCGCTGCCAGATATTGGTTGAGCCCAGTACTTTTTTCAGGTCTTCAGGTTTGAGCAATTCCCAGTAAGTCATCCAGAATAGGACTGCCAGAAAAAACAGGCCCAGGACAAGCAGGATCAACTTCTCCCGTTTGGACATCCCGCTCTTGCCATGTATAAAAACATATCTTTGCTGATCCTGCATGCATAGCCTCCTGGTTGGACTTTAGCCGCAGTATAAACAAAGAGCGAATATCTTGTGATAAAAAATTAACTCAAGATCACTCGCCCAATTCAGTCAGCTCTTCAAAGCCAGTAACAAGGTTTCATTAGCTTGCATAGCGTTCACGCAGCAACTGCATCATCGCCACATTCAACTCCCAGGTATCAGCGACGGCCTGATTGGTATATGGCAAAGTCTGGGTATAAGGTGCAGGGCCAAACTCCGGCGTCAGCGTAATCAGCTTTGCACCAGAAGCACGCTGTCTGGCAACTATCGCATCCCACCATGACAGGTGCTGCTGCAAGGCGGCTGCATGCTCAGGCGCACGGAAGTCATTGACCTGTGGCCCCTGGCTATGGCCAACACGGGCATGGATATGGCGCACATGTGGAAAAACCTTTTCCAGCACATGAGCCTGGTCCTCCAACAACGATTCACAGGCGCAGCACCAGTGTGACAGGTCGGCATTGAGTTGCAATTGCGGGCGCTGCTCCAGGTAGGGTAAAAGCAGCATGGGATGGCCGCTGAAACGGCTGCGGTGGATTTCATGGACAATGGCCACGCCGGTTTCTGCACTGATGACATCGGCCAGATCGAGCAGTTCATTGTTTTGCGCCTGGTTGTAAAAATCCTTGCCGGTGTGGGTGTTCACAAACAGCGGCTTGGCGGCGCAGGCATTGCGCAGCAAATCACCCAGTGCTTGCTTGTGTGCGGCAAAGTCGCTGTGAAAAACGGTTTCCCATTGCTGTGCGATGAGTTGCAAGCCTGCATTTGCTATCGCTGTTGTCCATGCATCACGTTCAGATGCATCCATGGGCAGGGACATTTCTATGCCATCAAAACCAGCCTCTTCGACACGGGTGATGAATGCGTCACGGCTCAGGTGGGCACTGCCCCAGTGCGGGGCGAAGATCAATACTTGTGCTGTCATGCCTGCCCTTTCAGAGAAACCCGCGTACAGGGAAACCGGCGTCGCGCTGTATCCAGTTCTGTGGCGAATAACTGGTTGCACCATCGGTTACATGCAGGGTATAGGCGTGGCGTGAGATGGGTGAGCGGTTCGGGGCACTGTAGTGCGGCAGCAGTCCATGGAAGCAGACCAGGCTGCCTGCCTTGACTTCCAGCGGCACGGCTGTGCTGTCATCGGGCCATGGCATGTTGTCGAGTTTTTCCACTCTGACCTGATCGCCTTCACGCACGAAACGTTCACGCATGGGAGTACGATGGCCCCCCGGTTCTGCCCACAGACAACCGTTTTCCAATGTCGCGTCTTCGAGCGCAAACCAGAAGGTCGTGACGCTGACCGGGTCGGTTTCAAAATAAGTCGCATCCTGATGCCAGCGCACTTCACCACCTATGCCAGGCTGCTTGAAGATGTACATGGACTGGTAAATCTGTGGCTGTTGCAAACCCAGCTGCTCTGCCACCCTGGCCAGGGCCGGGCCGCGTGAAAACTCATTGAATACAGGGTCAAGATCGTGCACTGCGTGACCTATCTTGTTGATGGACAGGGCCTTGGCCTGACGCAGATTACCGTGTTCATCAAAAGCTTCTTCTTCAAAGAAACAACTGATGTTGTTGGCAGAATTGAGGAAGTAGTAATCGACTTTCTTTTCCTGTTCTTTGGTAGTGAAGATGCTCCTGGAAGTAGCCGGGTCAAATTCATCAACGATCTTGGCTGCTCGCTCGCGCAGGGTGGCAATCTCGGCGGCTGATTTGAAGTTGGGGATAACAATATAGCCATCCTGTTGAAATTGATTGATCTGTTCCTGGTTCAGCATGAAAACTCCCCGTCATTAAATGTTGACCTGCCCGGCAGGGAAGGCGGCTTGATATGCATCAAGTGTAGCCAAACCAGCTTGTCGCCCACAATACCAGCAATGGTTGACAGATTGTCGTCAATTTGAAGACAATGTCTCCATGGATCAACTAAAAGCAATGGAAATTTTCGTCGAAGTCGCACGTCTGCGCGGCTTCAGTGCTGCCGGGCGTCAGCTTGGTATCAGCCGTGCGCTGGTCAGCAAGCACATCATGCAACTGGAAGCGGAACTGGGTGCACGCCTGCTGCACAGGTCTACCCGTGAAGTCAGCCTGACCGAACTGGGCCAGGCTTACCTTGAGCCCTGCACTGCCAGCGTGGAACAGGCACGCCTGGCCAGACAGATAGTCAGCCAGACAGGCGATGAACTGGTGGGAGGCTTGCGCATACAGGCGCCCAGCAGTTTTGGCAGTGAGTGGCTGGCCGACGCCCTGGCACGCTTTGCCTTGCTGCACCCCCGGCTGCAACCGACCCTGCATGTCGATGACAATTTGCTCGATCCGGTCAAACATGGCTTTGACCTCAGTATACGGGTAGGCGGCATACCTGACAGCCCCGGCCTGCACATGCGCAGGCTGGCCCCTTGTCGGGGCATACTCTGCGCCAGCCCGGCCTATCTGGATGCGCACGGCATGCCCGATCACCCCGAACAGCTAAGACAACACCGCTGTCTGCATTTCAGTCATCTGACACAAGGCAGCACCTGGCACTTTGAACGTGAAAGCCGGCAACTGGCTGTCGATATCACTCCCGCCTTTTCTTCCAACAATGGCAAGGCTCTGCATCAGGCCGCCCT
Source organism: Undibacterium paludis (assembly GCF_022568815.1). Taxonomy (GTDB): domain Bacteria; phylum Pseudomonadota; class Gammaproteobacteria; order Burkholderiales; family Burkholderiaceae_D; genus Undibacterium. The sequence goes on from NZ_JAKZHX010000007.1 coordinate 68,375, forward strand.
GCGCGGGCTGGGCATCGTCTATGACACGACATTTCTGGCCTGGCGTGATTTGCTGGAAGGGCGGCTCCTGGCCGTGCTTGATGGCTGGTCATTGCCTCTGAATGACTTTACCGCTCTGTACCCGGCGACACACAAGGTGCCGCCCAAGGTCAGGGCGATGATTGATTTTCTGGTGGAAGAATATCAGTCGATACCTGAATGGGATAAGGCACTGGCTGATGCAGGGCTGATCCCAGGCTAGCCGGAAAATTCCCGTGCCAGCTTGCCCAAAACCTTGATGCCCTGTTCCATTTCTCGCCCCCAGGGTCTGCCTATATTCATGCGCAGGTAATTCGCATATTTGCCGGAGCCGGAGAACAGGCTGCCTGGCGTAAAGGCGATGCCTTGCCCTACTGCCCGACGCAGCAATACCAGACTATCCACCTGCTCTGGCAGTTCCAGCCACAGCCACCAGCCGCCGGCCGGGCTGACCACTTGTGTGCCCAGCGGGAAATAGCGTTCTATTGCCGCCTTTGCCAAGGGGATATTGGCTGCCAGCCGTTCGCGCAACTTGCGTATATGTGAAGGCAAGGCGCCGGATTGCATGAACTCTGCCAGCACAGCCTGTTCAAATAGCGGCGTGATCAGCGACGAGGTTAGCTTCAGTGAAGTAATACGTGCCTGATAACGCCCCCCGGCAATCCAGCCTATGCGAAACCCCGGCGCCAGGCTTTTGCTGCATGAGCCACAATAGATGACCCTGCCCTGTCTGTCCCAGGCTTTGACTGGCTGTGGCCTTTCTTGCTGATGGGACAGATCGCCAAAGACATCGTCTTCTATCAGTGCAAGATCATGCTGCTCCACCAATTTCAACAGGCGCCGCTTGTTTTTTTCCGGCATGGCACAACCCAGAGGGTTCTGAAAATTGGGCATGGCAACCACTGCGCGCACACCGCTTTGATGTTCCAGCGCATACTCCAGCGCTTCCAGGCTGATACCTGCACCAGGCACACAGGGTATTTCTATGGCTTTGAGGCCCAGGTTTTCTATAGTTTGCAGCAAGCCAAAATACACAGGGGATTCAACAATAACGGCTTCTCCCGGCTGTGCCACGGCACGCAAGGCAACACTCAGGGCTTCGGTGCTGCCATTGGTGACCAGCAGGTCAGCAGGCGCCAGGTCGACACCGCAAGTCGCCAGCCACTGCACCAGGCTGGTCTTCAATGCCGGCAAGCCTGTGCCCGTCGGGTATTCACCAATCTGTAATGGCTGTTGCCTCAGTTGGCGCTGGGCTATTTTTGACAATGCTTCGCAGGGGTACCATTCGGGTGCAGCGCTGGCCAGGTGCAAGCCCCATTGCAAGGGCTGGGCGGTCAGCGAATACAGTTCCGTCATTCTGTGCTGCAGGGACATCAATTTGTCGTATTCAACGACCGGCGGGTGGTTTTTGGTTTTACTGCCATGATCGGGCTGCTTTGTTCTGCTTTTCCAGTCGGCGACATAGATACCTGACTTGTTGCGGGCCTCTACCAGGCCAAGACTTTCAAGATAGCGATAACAACGTATGGCCGTTGATACACTGACTTGCTGCGCCCCGGCAAATACCCGTACCGAAGGCAGGCGCTCACCTACCTGATAGCTTCCGGCCCTGATTTCTCGTTCCAGCAAATCTGCCTGCTGCCTATAACTGTGCTGCATTACAGATACTCCTTTATATGATCTGTACAGCATAAACGAGCATGGCACTGTATGCAAACACCACCGCAGTCTGTCATAGACTGAGTGCATGAATACACCACACTCTCCCTCTCTCTCCGCGCCGGCCAGCTCCATCAAACCGGTTTTTTCTCATACTGCCAGCGACTTGTTTCCGGCTGTACTGGCTGGCCTGATTGCTGTGTTGATCTCTTATGCCGGGCCCATGCTGATCGTTTTACAGGCAGCACAGTCAGCCAAACTTAGTACAGCACAGACCAGCTCCTGGATATGGGCCATCTCCATAGGCGCTGGCCTGGTGGGTGTCTTCATGAGCTGGCGACACAAGCTGCCGGTGATCTGCGCCTGGAATACGCCAGGCGCCGCCCTGCTGGTGACCGGCCTGGCAACTGTGCCCTACCAGCAGGCCATAGGCGCCTACCTGATCGCTGCAGCTGCGATGACGCTGATCGGCGTCACCGGCATCTTTGAAAAACTGATGGCGAAGATACCGAAAAGTCTGTGTGCGGCCATGCTGGCAGGCATCCTGTTCCGCTTCGGGGTCGATGTCTTTGCCAATGCCCGCAGCGATGTTGCCGGTGCGCCGTGGCTGGTGGCGGCGATGTTTACCGGATACCTGCTCTACAAGCGCCGTACTGCCCGCTATGCCATTGTCCTGACTTTGCTGACTGGTGTTTTGCTGTGGGCAGTATTTGGCTGGGGTGACAGCCATCAGGGTAATGCCCTGGCCCTGCAACTGGGTTTGACTACCCCTGTCTGGACTACACCTGAATTTTCTGTCAGCGCCATCATCAGCCTGGGCTTGCCGCTAGCCCTGCTCTGCCTGACCGGACAACAAGTGCCCGGTGTGGCCGTCATGCGTGCCGCCGGTTACGAAAAGGCACCCACCAGTCAGTTGGTGACGGGTACCGGTTTCATCAGTCTTTTGATGGCTCCGTTTGGTTCACACGGCGTCAACCTGGCGGCAATTACGGCAGCCATCTGTACCGGGCCTGAAGCACACCAGCAGCCGGAAAAGCGCTGGGTAGCCGGTATTGCCTGCGGTGGTTTTTATCTGTTGATAGGCAGTTTTGCCGGTTCCCTGACGGCGCTTTTCCTGCATCTGCCACACGCACTGGTCACCACAGTCGCCGGCCTGGCTCTGCTGGGGGCGATACAGACCGGTCTGGTGAACGCGATGAATGAGGCAACAGAACGTGAGGCAGCCCTGATCACCTTCATCGTCACGGCATCCAATATCAGCCTGCTGGGCCTGGGGTCAGCCTGCTGGGGTATTGTGCTGGGTGTGATCAGTTACTACCTGCTGCGGGTGAAAACAAAAGCTTAAAAAAGTTAATCACTGAACTTGCTGGCAAACGTCGTCACCCCGTCCCATTCCGGTGGCGGCGGTTCTTGCCGGTAATGAGCAATACGCTCCAGAAAGACCTGGCTGGCCAGGTCTTCTTCCCGCACTTGCAGATAAGAGCGAAAGGATTTTTCAGCGGCATCCCATTGTTGCGCGCGAAAATCTTCCAGCGCCTGATGCCAGAGTTCAAGCAAGGCGGATTGCGCATCATCCAGGGCAGATGTGATGTCTATGGGTTCAAAGATGGAAATGGGCTGGGTCTTGCCCTTGACCCTGACCCTGTCCAGTTCCCGGTAGGCAAATTCTGGTGCAGCCTGCATGGTGGCTTCACCGACGATGACGCCCACGCCATAGAGTTTGGTGGTGCCTTCCAGGCGCGAAGACAGGTTGACAGCATCGCCCATGACGGTATACGCCAGCCTGATCTTGGACCCCATGTCACCAACGCGGACTTCACCAGTATTCAAACCCACACCTATCTTCAGCGCAGGCCAGCCGCGCTTGACAAAGTCCTGGCTCAAGCCCCGTGCGAGGGCCTGCATTTTCAGGGCGCTGGCAACTGCCAGTCTGGCATGATCTTCGAGACGCACCGGCGCGCCCCAGAAAGCCATGACGCAATCACCGATGTATTTGTCCAGCGTGCCGCGATTACCGCGTATTTCTTCCGACATCGCGGTCAGGTAGATGTTGATGTATTCACGCAAGTCTGCTGCGCTCAGGGTTTCTGAAATGCTCGTGAAACCGCGCACGTCTGAAAACATCACCGTCAGTTCCCGAATTTCACCTTCCATGGTGTAGCTGTCCGGTTCTTCTGCCATCACGGCAACCAGCTCCGGGGCCACATACTCGCCAAAACGCCTGACCACGCCACGCAGCTTTCTGGATTCAACCAGATAACCCCAGGTGATATTGAATACAAACAGGGCAGAAATCAATAACAATACCGTTGCCAGGGGCTGGACCAGGTTGAAGGACTGGTACATCCAGTAATTGAAGGCAATCACCAGAACCACCATCACCGATGTACATAGCACGGCTGCCAGTGCCTTGAAACGTGCCAGGGCAAAACTCAGCAGCAAGCCAACCAGAGCAACCTGTATAACTTCAAAGCCGCGTGTGCTGTCAGAACGCTGCTTGACATCACCATCCAGTATCGAGGCAATCACATTGGCATGCATTTCCACACCGGGATAATCCAGCCCCAAGGGTGCCGTACGCAAGTCCTTGAGCCCCGCTGCCGTCGTGCCTATCAATATGATTTTCTCTTTCAGCTTATCAACGGTGAGCCGTTTTTTCAGCACGTCCGAAGCTGATACATAGGCAAAGCCACCACCATTTGGCCCGCCCTTGCTTTTGTAGTGGATCAGGGCAGTCAGCAATGGCTCCACCGGGATGCGCTTGTTAGGCGTGGAATTGAGCTTGATCGCTTCTATGGAGCCATAATTATTCAAAAAGCTTTGAGAATTGATGCCATCGGCCTGCAAGAAGACTGGCCTGATCTTGCTGGCATTGAGGGCGACGCGCGCCGTTGCCAGTGACAATGCCTCATAATAACCGCTACCAAATTTTGCCAACAAGGGAATACCACGTATCACACCATCTGCATCTGGCGAGGGATTAAAAAACCCACCTGCTATTGCCGCTTTTTGCAGCTCAGGCAGATTGGCTGTGTACTTGGTGTAAATGGCAGACTCAAAACTGCGCTCTCCCAGGTCAGCGTCAACAAAAGCCGGGGTCGGCAGCAAGCCTTTGGAATGATCATTGGGCGTGTTCGAAAATACATATCCCAAAACGACAGGTCTGCCAGCCAACGTCCTGGCCAGCTTGTCATCAAAATCGAGTTCTTTTCTCAAGGCTGGCATTTGCGCGACAAAACCCGGGTCATCCCTTAGCTCTTTTTGCGCCAGACCTTCCAGTACCTGTATGCCCGTGCTGCTATCCGGCTCAGAAAACACGATGTCCAGGCCGACTGCCCTGACGTGATAATCGTCAGTGAGCTTTTCTATCAGCTCGGCTACAACACCCCGGTTCCATGGCCACTGCCCTATCTCTTGCAGGCTTTTTTCATCGATATTGACGATGACAATGTCTGGATTGAAGGTCGTGGGTTCCCATCGCATGCGCAGGTCATAGATGAAGTAATCGACTTTTTCTATGAGCGTAGTCGGCAAATTGCCATTGGCTTGCAGGGCAGCCATCAGTATCAGCAACACACAGATCGTCCAGCGTGCCAGTTTATTGATATTCTTCCGCAAGCCGCCCTCCGCAAACACAGTTTTACGTATTGCTTACTCTGGAAATTTTTCCTGCCACTTTCTACGTCTTCATGCATGGCAGGATATTCAGGTGAGAAATTAAATGTGGTAACCAGGTATCTGGCCAAGATCCACTTCATCGATCTGCGCCTTGTCCATAAAACGTTCTGCATAGGTCAGATAGACTTTTTTACGCACGAAAATATCAAACAGGTCAGGATCGATATGTCCGTTCAATGAAAAATTACCCAATATACGCAAGGATTCGGTCAGGGTTTTACCATCCTTGTAGGGTCTGTCCTTGGCAGTCAGTGCTTCAAAGATATCTGCAATCGCCATGATCTTGGCTTGCACCGACATTTGCTCACCACGCAAACCACGCGGATAACCTTTGCCATCCATGCGCTCATGATGCCCGCCGGCATATTCGGGTACGTTTTGCAGGTGCTTGGGCCAGGGCAAGGCTTCCAGCATTTTGATGGTGGTTGAGATGTGATTGTTGATAATCGTACGCTCTTCTGCATTGAGAGTGCCGGCACGCACCGACAGGTTTTCAACTTCATCGGCATTCAGGAATGGACGAACCTCGCCATCAACATCAGTCCAATGCCAGGCCGCGATCTCTGTCACTCTTTGCAGGTCTTCGGGACTGGTGCGTTCCGCGCCTATATTCAGTTTTCGCAAGAAGTTTTTGGCATCGTCGATTTTTTCCAGGTCCTTCTTCAAGTCCTGCTCCAGTTCGGCGATCAGGTCTTCATTGTAGACGCTGGAAGAATACAATGCGCACTTGCTTTTCAGGAACTTGATTTCGGCATCGCGCTTCAAGACCTCAAAGCGGGTATCAAGCAGATGTATGCGGTCAAAGATGGTTTCCAGCTTGGTGGATTTTTCGACGACATGGACAGGTGTTGATATCTTGCCGCAATCATGGAGGATACCTGCCATCCATAATTCTTTGCGGTCCTTGTCTGTCATGGAAAAATCTGCCAGCGGCCCCTGATCAGTCTCATGCACGGCATTGGCCAGCAACATGGTCAGTTCCGGCACATGCTGGCAATGCCTGCCGGTATGCGGGGACTTTTCATCGATACCGATATTGATCAAATGCACCAGTGAAACGAACAGGTTTTCCAGTTGCGAGATCAGTTGCTGATTGGTCAGTGCAATGGCGGCCTGCGAAGCCAGGGCTTCGATAAAACGCTGGTCAGTTTCTGAAAATGCACGGTGCTCGCCAGTTTCAGGATCGGTGGCATTGATGAGTTGCAGTACACCGATCAATTCACCTTCGTGATCGTGCATGGGCACGGTCAGCAAAGATTTGGTCTTGTAGTGAAACTGCTGGTCGAAATTGCGGGTACCTGAGAAGTTGAACACCCCGACTGTATAGACGTCCTGGATATTCACCGACAGCTTGTAGTTGGCCGCATAAGCAGCTACAGCATTGAGATTTTTATTGCCATAGCTATCCGTCAATGGGATATTGGGAATATCAACGGTTTGCCCTTTGACGCCGCCCTGGTACATATTAAGCGTGTCATTGAGCGAGATATTGAAGCACAGGCTCTGCTTGTCCTTGCTGGTACGGTATAAGGTGCCGCCATCGGCATAGGTGATGCTTTTTGCCGAACGCAGTATATTTTCCAGCAACAAGGGGGTGTCGTGATTATTGCTCAACTCCAGGCTCAGTTCGGTCAGCTTTTCCAGGCGTTGTGCAATCTCACTACTGCTTAGGCCAGTCATAATCACTTCTCCAGATCAAATCCGTTGTCTTCACCGAGTTGTTCACTTCTTCAGAATAACAGTCAAGCATAAAACATTTTATTTTCACCGGCATAGCTCCCCATGCCATCACTGCCAGCTCAAAGCGTGAAGCAATCACCCGCCTTCAATGGCTTGAAGATACGGTCTTTGTTTTGCTCCAGTTCGGCCATGATCTGTGCCTCTTGTCCGGGCTTGAGATGATAAATAAGAAATTCTACCGTGGCTGGCACGTCCTGTATGTCCTCTATCAATGAAGCCGGACAAAAATGCCTGGAAACAAGAGCCAGCCCGGCCTCAGCATCCGGGAAGGAACAGTCAACGATGACCATGCGTAAATCTGTCTGCAATCCAACTGCCTGCCATAGCTCGGGGGTACTCGCCATATCACCAGTGAACATAAAGCTCGCCTGGTTTGCCCTGACAAAATAGGCGACAGAGCCTGGAACATGATTGACGCTGTGCGGGGTAATGGTTCTGCCGCCTAATTTCAAAGTAGCGCCGGCAGATATTTCCTGGTATTGCATCACCGGGCTTTCTGCACTCGGCAAACCGCTGAAGTCTGGCCAGATCACCCAGTTGAACACATGGGTTTTGAGAGCGTGCAGGACTTCAGCCGTGGCATACACCGTAAGCGGCTTGCTGCGCTTGCCAAATACAGCATCTATCAGCAAAGCCAGTCCGGCAATATGATCAAGATGGGGGTGGCTGATAAACACATGGTCTATCGCCACCAGTTCTTCTATGCTCAGTTGAGACACGCCTGTGCCTGCATCGAGCAGGATATCGTCATCAATCAATAAACTGGTTGTGTACGGCCCCGTACCACCAATACCACCTGCACAGCCGAGAATTTGTACGTTCATAAATACAGAAGTAATGGGACAGAAGTAATGAACTGCTGTTCAGGTACATGAAACCAGAGCAAGTAAGACAAAACTGACTGCAATTACATTTATTGCGATTATCATAATAATATACTTGTCGTGCAGACCATCCTTGCCCGGCACTCTGTTCCTAGCTTAACACTTTCTTCAAGAGCAATATAATCAGTCTGGGATTTCTTCTTCTGAAGATAGGCTAATTTGCATTATTGCGCCACAAACTTTGGTCTTGTATTCAAGGAATGCGCTTCCATGATACATTTTTGTAAAAATTGACTATAGATAATAACAATTTGCACTATCTTGCATTCAAAATCATATTTTGGCTGATAATAAGTGCGTGTTGAACACTAGTGTGATGCGCGCACATCAAGGAAAAACAATGGTGGTAACTGAAAACCTTGCCAATACTCCGAAGGAGGGACTTGACCATCGCCTGCAATTTTTCAAGAAATTACAGACGCTGACCAATAAAATCCATGGCGCGGAAGCATTAGACCAGATCATGCTCGACGTGTCGCCGGACATCTGCAATCTGTTCGAATGTGATCGCCTGACGATTTACGTCGTGGCGCAAGACAAGCTTACCCTGATTTCCAAGATCAAGACTGGTCTGAATTCGTTCAAGGACTTGCGTCTGTCCATTTCAGATCAAAGCATAGCTGGCCATGTAGCGCTGACCAAGACCAAACTCAGCCTGCGCGATGTGTATGACGACAATGAATTGCGTTCGCATTCACCTACCCTGAAATTCCAGCGCGCCGTCGACCAGAAGACTGGCTATCGCACCAAACAGATGCTGGTCGCACCCATCGTTGAAGCAGAAACCAATGAATTGCTCGGTGTCGTACAGTTCATCAACCACAAGTTTGGTGATGCCTTTTCCGCCATTGCATCTGAGGGTGTGCAAGCCCTGTGCGAAACCCTGGCGGTAGCCTTTACCCAGAAAAGCAAGGTCAGGCCAACCAATACGCCGAGAACCAAATTTGATTTCCTGGTATCGGAAGCCATTTTGTCAGCGCAAGAAATGGAGCTGGCCGTCAGGGCAGCCAGGCGCAATCTGCAGGACCTCGAAGAAGTGCTGGCTAATGATTTCAAAATTCCTATTGCCAGCCTGGGACAGGCACTGTCCAAATATTTTCATGTCGTTTATGAACCCTACAAGGCTGATCGCATCATCCCTGTCGATCTTGTCAAAAAGCTCAAACGTCAATATGTGGAACAGAATTCCTGGCTACCCATCATGGAAGACCAGAATGGCCTGACTGTCATGGCGATAGACCCGGAGCACACCAATACCACGCATGTCGTCAACCATGTCTTTGCCACGTCAAAAATCAATTACCGGGTTACAACCAAGAAAGAATTCCGCCTGACCGTCGACCAGTTTTTTGGCACGGTTGCTGATGGCAGTTCAGTTGATGAACTGTTATCCGGCATGGAAGAGGATGACGAAGAAAACGTCGGTCAGGCTGTTGTGGAGGTGTCAGCCGCAGTCGAGAATGAACTGGTCAAGCTGATCAATAAAATCATCGTCGATGCTTACCAGCAAGGTGCATCCGACATCCACATAGAGCCACGTCCGGGCAAGGAAAAAACCCTGATACGCTTTCGCAAGGATGGTTCGCTGTCGCCATATATCGAGATACCGGCCAGCTACCGCAGTGCCTTGCTGGCCCGCATCAAGATCATGTGTGACCTGGATATTTCCGAGCGCCGCAAACCCCAGGATGGCAAGATCAAGTTCAAAAAATATGGCCCCTATGACATAGAGCTGCGGGTAGCAACCATCCCGTCTTCCGGCGGCATGGAAGACGTGGTGATGCGTATCCTGGCGGCGGGCGAACCCATCCCTATCGATAAGCTCGGTGTCCTGCCCTACAATCTTGAACGCCTGAAACAGGTCGTCAGCAAACCCTATGGACTGTTCTTTGTCTGCGGCCCGACCGGCTCAGGCAAGACGACAACACTGCACTCAGTACTGAGCTACCTGAACACGCCGGAAACCAAGATCTGGACTGCCGAAGATCCGGTAGAAATCACCCAGAAAGGCTTGCGTCAGGTCCAGGTCAACCGCAAGGCGGGCATGGACTTTGCGACTGTCATGCGCGCCTTCTTGCGTGCCGACCCTGACATCATCATGGTCGGCGAAATGCGTGACAAAGAGACTGTCTCCATCGGCCTGGAAGCATCGCTGACCGGCCATCTGGTGTTTGCCACTCTGCACACCAACAGCGCGCCCGAATCCATCGTACGCTTGCTTGACATGGGCATGGATCCCTTCAATTTTGCCGATGCCCTGCTGGGCATACTGGCTCAGCGTCTGACCAAGCGCCTGTGCAGCAAATGCAAGATCGCTTACAGTCCTGACATTGAAGAGATCAAAGAGTTGCTTGACGAGTATTGCCAGGAATTGCTCAATACTGAAAGCTTCGTCAAGAACCCTGTGGAGTCCAAGAAAAAAGTACTCATGAACTGGCAAAGCCAGTATGCGGACAAGCAAGGCAAATTTACGCTTTACAAGGCAGTGGGCTGTGATAGCTGTTCCAATGGCTATAAAGGCCGGGTTGGCTTGCATGAACTGATGGTGGCCAATGACATCGTCAAGAAACTGATACAAGACCATGCGCGCGTCTCTGAACTGCTGACGGCGGCTTTAGCCGACGGTATGCTGACACTGAAGATGGATGGTATAGAAAAAGTCTTGTCAGGCCTCACCGACATGAAACAGGTCAGAATAGTCTGTATCAAATGATTCATTTAGGACTTACGCAAAATTGTCCCAGCAAGGCGCTGCGACGAAGACAGTACTTTAGTACGGCTAGGAGCCGCAACGCAGCTGGGGCGATTTTGCGTAAGACCTATTATTGAGAATCGGCTACAATTTCCAGCTTGCTGCTGGCTGATGGCACAAACAAAAAACCGTCAGCCCCATAGCCATCCTTCATACAGAAAGTCATCATGAAATACCTGCACACCATGGTTCGCGTCACCGACCTTGACGCCTCTTTACGTTTTTACCGCGATGCACTGGGCCTGGACCTGGTACATCAAAAAGAGTATCCCAAGGGTCGTTTCACCCTGGTCTATCTGGCAGCACCTGGCGACCATGACGCCCAGGTCGAGCTGACGTATAACTGGGACCCAGAGGTGTACACTGGCGGCCGCAACTTCGGCCACCTTGCCTATCGCGTGGACGACATCTATGCACTCTGCCAGAAGCTGATGGACATGGGTATCGTCATCAACCGCCCGCCACGTGACGGTCACATGGCATTTGTGCGTTCACCCGATAATATTTCCATAGAATTGCTGCAGGCTGGTGAACCGCTGCCACCAGCCGAGCCCTGGGTGTCAATGCAAAACACTGGCAGCTGGTAAGCTTGCCGGGAACCTGATGTACAAATCAATATGCATAAAAAAACGCAGATGTTGATCTGCGTTTTTTATTTACTGATGATAATCAGGACGGCGACTTTCTTTGTTCATGACACGTATTAATACGATAACGGCAAGGAAAACAAGGATACCAATAGCACTGCATATACCTGTCCACATAGAAAGTCCAAGCTTGAATTAAGAGTATTTCTTTATATCAAGTCTAAATATATCAAGTCAATATGACAGCCGTGTTTGTGACGATCTTTATCAATTATTGGTTTTTAGCTTTTTGTGCGAACTGTACATGCAGAGCTAGTGGACTTTAACAGTGAAAAGCGAAGTGCCTGCCATGTGCGCGACGACCAGGGCGGCGTTGCAAATACGCGCGACAGTCCGCTATCGCTGTGCTTATTTGTCAAAACCTTGCCTTGCCCTGATTCGCCGGGCACATGTCCTTCACTTCCGCTTTCACTGTTACAGTCCACTAGTTCCATCACTTCCTCATACGTGTCCATGACGTCTGAAGTAGGCAATCAGGCCACTGGTTGAGGTATCGAGGTGGGAATCATAATCCTGGTTACCAAGAATGGCCGGCAGCAGACGATTCGCCAGCTGCTTGCCCAATTCCACCCCCCATTGATCAAAGGAATTAATCCCCCAGATCACGCCCTGCACAAAAACCTTGTGCTCATACAGCGCCAGCAACATACCTAACTGGAAGGGGTCAAGACTGGGCATCAGGATGGTGGTGGAAGGCTGATTGCCGGCAAATACCTTATGTGGCAAGAGCCTGGCGATCTGCTCGTCGCTCAAACCCGCCTGCGACAGTTCTTCCCTTGCCTGTGCCTCTGTCTTGCCAAAGGCGAGTGCAGCACTTTGCGCCAGGCAATTGGCCAGCAGCGGAGCCTGGTGACCCGGCAAGGGATAATCGCTTGATGCCGCCACCACGAAGTCACAAGGTATCAGCCAGCCCCCCTGATGCAACAACTGGAAGAATGCATGCTGACCATTTACCCCGATTTCACCCCAGACAATGGGGTTGGCGCGACATGTCAGTGCTTCCCCATCACGGCTGACGGTCTTGCCATTCGACTCCATTTCCAGCTGCTGCAAAAACGCCGGTAAATGTCGTATCGATTCGTTATACGGCAAAATGGCTGTGGTTTCCGCACCGAGAAAATTGGTATTCCAGATCGAAATCAGGGCCAGCAGTACCGGCAGGTTTTTTTCCAGCGGGGCCTGGCAAAAATGCTTGTCCATGGTCTCGGCACCTGCCAGCAAACGCTCAAAACCATTCATGCCTATCGCCAGGGCAACGGACAGACCAACTGCCGACCATAGGGAATAACGACCACCCACCCAATCCCATATCTGCACGATGTTGCTGTCCGGGATGCCAAATTCATGCGCCTTTCCAGGGCTGGAAGTAACGGCGATAAAATGCTTGCCGACGGCCCACTCTTCCATCGCTGCAGCCATCAGCCAGGTCCTGGCGGTTTGGGCATTGATGCTGGTTTCTTGCGTGGTAAAAGTCTTGGAAGCGACGATGAACAAGGTCGTGCGCGGATCAAGTTTTTCCAGCAAGGGTGCCAGATGGGCGCTATCCAGATTGGATACATAATAGAAAGTCAGGCCAGGATGCTGGAATGCCGACAGGGCACGTGTTGCCAGCTTGGGGCCCAGGTCAGAGCCACCTATGCCGATATTGACGATGGTTTGTATTGCATCGCCCTTGAAGCCACGCCACAGGCCGCTGCGTACCCGCTCGACAATATCACGCATCTGTTTGCGCACCGCCCGCACTTGCGGCATGACATCTTCAGCCGCGTTCGGGAAAGGCGTAAAGTCACTGTGGCGCAAAGCAGTATGCAAGACTGCGCGGTCTTCACTGATATTGATTTTTTCGCCGGCAAACATGCGGTCACGCCAGCTTTCGACCTTGGACAAGCGGGCCAGCGCCATCAGGCCGTCGAGTGCTGGCTGATCTATGCGCTGTTTGGAATAATCAACGAGCAAGCCATCCAGCTCTACTGAAAAGTGATTGAAGCGCTCAGTATCGCTGTCAAATAATTCGCGCAAGTGTTGCTTTTCCAGCCTTTGTTGATGTGCCAGCAAAGTCTGCCATTCGGGTGTCAGCGTAATATTCATAATAATCCCAGCAATGAATGCCAAAGCAAGTCGTGATTAGAGTTGTGCATAGCTTGTGCAATTATGCATGCATCATCGTCGTTTATTGTTAAAATAAACATTGATTAACGTATTTGTTATTTTCATAAGTCAATGACGGTCTTTGAATGACCACCGCTTAGAACCTGATCACGATCTGTAGCGAGCGGGTGTCAGCGGGGTAAGGGTAACAAATACGCAGCGCAAAAAGCGGAATGTACTTGAGTACATGAGCATGTTGAGCAGCACATGAGCCCCGCTTAAATTCCTATTGCGCCCGCGCAGTAAGATCGTGCACAGGTTCTTACAGAACAGACGTCGATTAGCCTGACAGAAAAGGATGATCATGCTGAACAAACAAGACATAGGCATCTTGATTGTGGATGACAACGACATCAGCCGTTCTATGTTGCGTCATATCCTTACTACAGAGGCATACAATGTTGCTGGTGAAGTATCAAGCGGCGTCGCTGCGCTGGACTGGATAGAAAGAACCATACCCGAGGTGGTTTGCCTTGATGTCATGATGCCTGATATCAGCGGGCTGGAGATACTGGAGCATATCAAGAAAGTGTCCCCAGACACCATTGTGCTGATGGTCACAGGCAGTAACAACAAGGAAACCGTGGTCAAGGCCATCAGGGCCGGGGCGAATGGTTTCATCGTCAAACCCTTCAATCCGGCAACTCTGCTGCAATCGGTCGATTACTCGGTCAACAAATACTACAGACAATTGAAGGTCATGATAGACCGCCGCAAAGCCTGGAAGCAGCGTGGTCTGTAATCTGATCGACTCTGCCGGCCCTGATTTGCCAGAGCCTGATTTATCTGTACTTAAGCCTGGCGGCTACTGAGCAGATTCGCCATGGCGACATAGGCTTCCAGTGAAATCGATTCTGGCCGCAATTGCGGGTCAACACCACAGGCAAGCAGGTCAGCCTCAGTCAATAAACCGGCGACACAATTGCGCACAACCTTGCGTCTCTGTGAAAAAGCCTTGGTGACGACTTCTTCGAGTTTCTTGATATCACAGGGCAAAGCACCTGGTTTGGGTATCATGCGCACGATGGCAGACTCCACCTTGGGTGGCGGGTCAAACGCTTCTGGCGGGACGATGAACATCAATTCCATGTAATAGCGCACCTGCAGCATGACAGACAGACGACCATAAACCTTGCTACCCGGTTCAGCCACCATGCGCTCAACCACTTCTTTTTGCAGCATGAAATGCTGGTCTTCCACCAATGGCGCAATCTCTGCCAGATGAAACAGCAACGGGCTGGAAATGTTGTACGGCAGATTTCCAACCACCCGCAGCTTTTGTCCAGCAGGTACCGGGATGCTGGCGAAATCAAATTGCAGGGCATCTCCCTCATGAATGATGAGTTTGTCTGCCGGGAAATTTTTCTTCAGTCGCGTCACCAGGTCGCGATCAAGTTCGACCACATGCAATTGTGTGAGGCCGTCCAGTAAGAGGCGTGTCATGGCGGCCAGTCCGGGACCGATTTCCACCATGGTTTGTCCCGCCTGTGGATTGATGGAACGGATAATCTGGCTTAATACCATTTCGTCGGTCAGGAAGTTCTGGCCGAATCGTTTACGAGGAATATGTTTCATATAATTTATTGCGCGTTAATTTGACGCATTAATTTGACGCATTAATATGATGCGCTAATAGGATGCGTTAACCATGTCGGCAGCAACCCGGATGGCGACCAGCATACTGCCGACGTCGGCATGACCAAGACCTTGTGCAGCCAGGTCAAGCGCCGTACCATGATCAACAGAGGTACGTATCAGGGGCAAACCCAGGGTGATATTCACACCGAGTCCAAAACTTGCGTGCTTTAATACAGGCAAACCCTGGTCGTGGTACATGGCCAGCACGCAGTCTGCCTGTGCCAGGTATTTTTGCTGGAACAAGGTATCTGCCGGATAGGGCCCCGTCACCTGCATGCCGAGTTCACAAGCCTTGTTGATGACCGGCGTGATCACGTCGATTTCTTCATTGCCAAGGTAACCGTTTTCACCTGCATGCGGGTTCAGACCAGCCACCAGGATGCGCGGCCTGGTGATGCCAAACTTGCTGCGCAAATCAGCATCAATGATGGTCAGTGTCTGCAACAAATCATCAAACCGTATGGCGGCGGCGACCTTGCTCAAAGGCAGGTGGGTGGTTGCCAGCGCAACCCGTAGCGGCTGGGGCAATTGCGCATTGGCTTCACTGGCCAGCATCATGACCACACGGCCAGTCTGCGTTTTTTCAGCAAAGTATTCCGTATGACCGCTGAAAGCGACGCCGGCATCATTGATGGTACTTTTTTGCAAGGGCGCCGTGACGATGGCCTGACACCATTTTTGCTGCACGCTTTCTATGGCGACATCCAGGGTCTGCAAGACTGCCCTGCCGTTCCTGGGGTCAAGCTGACCTGCCACCACATGGGCATGTAGAGGGCAGTCAATCATGGTCAGTCGTTCATTGCCTGAAGCGGGCAAACCCTGATTGCGCAGCGCCTCTTGCGACACCCCCATCATATTGATGGCCGGATCTATATCAGCAGCCAGCATGGACAGGTAGGCTGCATCACCTAACAGTACCGGGCGTATCTCATGACGCAAAGCCCAGGCTGCCCGTAGGGCGATTTCCGGCCCTATGCCAGCCGGCTCGCCTACAGTGATCGCGATGACCGGCAAACCGGGCTGCGGCATTTTATTTATCTTCCAGTCGATAATCGACGTAAGCGCGGTCACGGATTTCACGCAACCAGTCTTGCAGGGCTTCATCCGATTTGCGTTCACGCACTGCCTGACGGGCTGCCACACGCAACCGGTCTTTCGACATTTCATCCGCTTTACGTTCCAATACCTGGATCAGATGCACGCCGTACTGGGATGCAATCGGTTCGCTGATCTGGTTCACCGCCAGCTTGTCCATGGCCTGCTCAAATTCGGCTACGGTCATACCTGGTTCCAGCCAACCCAGGTCCCCGCCCTTGGAGGCAGAACCGTCAGCAGAATAGGTCTTGGCCAGTTCTTCGAAAGTCGCTTCCTTGGCTTCTATCTTCCGTTTGAATTCCAGCAGTTTCTGACGCGCTTCAGCCTCGGTGACGATCTGACTGACCTTGATCAGGATATGCCTGACATGGGTCTGCTGTATGGAAGAGACAGCCTTGGCGTCATTAAGTGCACGCTTGCCATTGACCTTGACAATGTGAAAACCGTTAGGGCTGCGTACGATGTCAGAAATTTCGCCAACCTTGATCTTGGAAATGGCGTCCACAAACAACTGTGGCAGACGATCCTGTTCACGCCAGCCTATGTCGCCCCCCTTGAGGGCTTCGGAGCTGTCTGAATAAGTGACCGCTGTCTTGGCAAAGTCGGCGCCGGAACGTAGTTTCTGCAACACTTCTTCTGCGCGTTGACGACGTGCATTGATCTGTTCGGCAGACGCTTTTTCAGGGATGCTGATCAGGATATGGGCCAGATTCAGTTCCTGCTTGGCTGCCTTGTTGTTGGCTTCTGCCGCCAGGTAGTTATCGATCTCGGTTTCGGACACCTGGATCTTGCTGTCGACTTCACGCTCACGTATGCGCTGTTTTAGGATGTCGTTGCGAATCTCTTCACGAAACTTGGCATAAGACGTGCCTTCACGCTCGATCTGGTTGCGAAACTCCTGCAAGGACATCTTGTTCTGTTCAGCCAGACGCAGCATGGTGCGGTCCAGCATGACATCATCAACCCGCATGCCATTCTCTTTGGCCAATTGCATTTGCGCTTTGTCCGTGATCATGCGTTCCAGCAATTGCTTTTGCAAAACGGCACGATCAGGCAACGGGGTACCGGCTTTTTTCAGGCTCAGTTCTATTTCCGCCATGCGTTCATTCAATTCCTGACGTGTAATCACATCATCATTAACAACCACGACTATGCTATTGATCACTTGCGACTTGCCAGAGGTCTGCGTCTTGGGTGGAGTGATGGGGCTCAGTTTAACTTGTGACCAGGCTGTCGTACTGACGAGCAGGCCAGCAGAAACTGCCAGTGCAGTGAGTAATTTACTTTGTTTCATTTGCAATAAATGTCGCATATTGGTCCAAAATCTTGTTAAACCGTTGCCGTTATAGAGTTGTCCAAGCGGGCAAAAGTTGCAATATACACGTTAGCACCCGTTTCACAAACAATCAGGGCAAAGTACCAACGGGCAAGAGCCTTACTATTAAAACTACAAAACTGTATTCGGTGATGTTTCAACGTTCATTTTCAGGTTGGTAACCTGAAATATTTTTCCGCAGGGCATCAATTGGATTACCGCCAAAACCCAGTCTGGCGAGACCATTCAACTCCAGCTGTATCGAGAAGCCAGAGGTGTTATTGACACTATTGGTGGCAAAGCGCTGTGCCAGGAAGCGCAGTGACCAGCAATCTGCCTTGTATTCAAAGCCGAGCAGACCATCAACCATTTTCTTGTCCATGATGGAATAGTTGCTGCGCCCTACCATATACCAGCGGTCTGCCATGGGCCATTGAGTAGATACGTCAACCTGCTCCAGCGTATTGCGCTGATAACGATAGGCTAGGTTCAAGACCTTCTTGGGCGAAGGCTGCCAGTGTATGCCATAGTTGGCGCGCACAGACTGCCGGTCTGTCTGACTCAGTTGCAGGGCCATATCGCCACTCAGTGTGGTGGATATCTTGCCTGTTGCCGCCAGCAGCAGATCAGAACGGCTGGGGCTGACCGTGTTATCGAGTGTCACCCTTTGTGTATTGAAATAAAAGCGCTGACCTATGGCCAGCTTCAGGCTTTCATCCCCGTTGCCCTCAATGAAGCGCGATACGACGGCGGCGGTGATCTGGTTGGAATCGCCTATCCTGTCCTGGCCGGTAAAACGATTTTCACTGAAAATCTGGGCAAAATTGAAATCAGCAACGGCGCTGTCGAAATTCGGCATCTTCGACTGGTCACGGTAAGGCGTGTTCACATAGAACAGGCGTGGTTCCAGCGTTTGCGTGAGGTCAGTATCAAACAAACGTGTCTTGCGTTCAAACACCAGGCCGCTGTCGACAGAAAAAGTCGGAACGACGCGGTGGAAATCAGCCTCCTGCCCCGGCGTCGGGTTCACCAGATGGTAAGTAGTGGCATGCAAGGACAGCTTGGGAATGACAAAACCGCCCGACTGCACCAGCGGCAACGATATCTGCGGATTAACCACAGTACGGTCACCGCGCACCAGGGTAGGATGCCAGAAACGCGTCACCAGGCTGTCCATGGACCAGTCGAAACCAGCAACATCATGCTGCTCGGCATGCAATTGCAGTTGCGGCAAACGGTCATATGGCCGGTCTATCGGTGCAGTCAAATCCTGCAGGACCTGATAATTGGACGTCCTTAAACCCAGGCTCCAGAATGAGCCGTAATACGTCAGGTTCGCTTCGCGCAAGAGCAGGCGCTGCGCCGTCTTGGTAATCGTGCGTGAAAAATCGGCTGGGTAATTGTCATCCGATGCGCTATTGATATTCCATGATAACTCCAGTTGCGGCAGCAGTTTTTGCTGATGCACGGAAGCCACCGCATAGCGGTTGGTATTGGTGACGCGGTCATTGAGCAGACCCTCTACACTGGTCTCACCAGAGTAAGTCTCGCCAAGATAGCGACCTTCCAGCCCCAGTTGCAGACCACGCCTGGCAATCATCTTGGGATAGACGGTCAAGTCACGGTTAGGAGCGATATTGAAATAATAAGGCAGTGTTACTTCAGGACCGCCCTTGGATGAAGCACCAAGAATGGGCGGCAACAAGCCGGAATGGCGGGCGCCCGACAGGGGAAAAGTCAGTGAAGGTGTCGCCAGTATGGGCACGCCCTTGAAATATACAACCGACTTGCCCGCCACGCCGCGATCAAGACCGGTATCCAGATCCAGAGTATCAGCCTGCAAATACCAGTCCGGATCCAGCCCTTCGCAAGTACTGTAAGTTCCCCTGGTGATGGTGGAACGTTCCTCATCCTTGAAGTCAATGCGGGCGGCATGGCCCTGGGCATTGTTGCGCAACAGCTTGTACACCGGGTTGCTGACATAACCGGCATTCGAATCAAGTTGCATGCGCATGGCGTCACCGGTGTAGCAATCACCATAGCGTTGCACACGTACCTTGCCTGTAGCCTCTACCTCATCCTCCAGATTGCGGTACATGGCTTCGTCAGCATTGACACGGGTACCACCCTTGACTATCTCGACATCATGCTCAAACTTGATGAAACGCTCCGGCCGGCCGTTGAATGCTTCAGAGCGGATAGTCACGGGAGCATTCTTGTCGTCCTGCTTTTGCTTGTCAATCTGCAGTTTTTCTTTGGATGGTTTATCGTCCTGCTGTTTTTTGACCTGTACTTCGTCTGGCGCAACGGTCGGCACAGTCTGAGCCATTACCTGAGAGAAATAGGCAGGCACCAAAACCGACACCAGAATCGCCGGAATAGTAGGAAACAACAGCGGTGAGTGAGATAATACGGGTTTCCTGCGCATGAATTCAGTGGTCAAATAAGCGTTTTGCCAAGTATGCTGGCCGATGTCATACAGACAATACGCCAGAAATCAGTCGCCTATTATAGGTTAAATGCTGGCAAAACCACTTGAAGTATGCAGACAAACTAAACTCTATTAAATTTTATACATGTCTTCTTCTGCAATTCCGGCAAATTCTTCTGCATCTCCCGCGATCTCACCTGAAAAAGAGCAACGTCGTCAGGCCCTGCTCAGCTGGCTTGCCAGCCTCAATCAGCAAGGCCTGAAGCTCGACAGCATGCGTCCGGCTTCTGCCGACGCCAGTTTCCGCCAGTATTATCGTATTGACACGGCAAATGGCGGCAGTCTGATCGCTGTTGATGCGCCACCGGCAACAGAGAACAGCCAAGCCTTCATCAAGATGGCGAATTTACTGAAAGACATCAACCTGACTGTACCGAAAGTACTCGAACATGATCTTGATCAGGGTTTCATGCTGGTGACCGATCTGGGCACGAATACTTATGGCCAGATATTGAACAGTGATAATTCCCACAAGCTGTACATGGACGCCATTGACGCCCTGGTGCTGTTGCAGGTGCAAAGCCAGCCTGATGTCCTGCCAGAATATGACCGTCCTTTTATCTTGCGCGAACTGAACATCTTCAAGGAGTGGTATATAGACAAGCATCTGGCCGTCACACTCAGCGATACCCAGACCACTACCCTGGACAAGGTGTTTGAACATTTGACGGCCAGTGCCCTGGCCCAGCCCCAGGTGTATATGCACCGCGACTATCATTCACGCAACCTGATGTGGATGGACAAGGGCAACCCCGGCATCCTCGACTTCCAGGACGCGGTATATGGCCCTATCACTTATGACCTGGTGTCACTCCTGCGTGACGCCTATGTGCAGTGGGATGAAGAAATCGTGCTCGACTGGGCAATACGCTACTGGGAAAAAGCCAGACGTGCCGGCCTGCCGGTCGCACCGGACATCGACAGTTTCTACCGCGATTTTGAATGGATGGGCCTGCAGCGCCACCTGAAGATACTCGGCATCTTTGCCCGCCTTTCACATCGCGACGGCAAGCATCATTACCTGGGCGACATCCCGACTGTCATGGAATATGTACGCAAGACTTCGCATCGCTACAAGGAACTGGTACCACTGTTGCGCCTGCTTGACGAGCTTGAAGACAATGCGCCTCAAGTCGGCTACACCTTTTAAGGCGCATCAATGAAAGCCATGTTACTTGCCGCCGGTCGCGGCGAACGTATGCGACCATTGACTGACAATTGCCCCAAGCCTTTGCTGAAGGTGCGCGGCCGCCCGCTGATCGTCTGGCATATCCTGAACCTGGTGAAAGCTGGTGTCACCGAACTGGTCATCAATCATGCCCATCTCGGGCATATGATAGAAGAGGCTCTTGGCGATGGGTCACGCTACGGCGCCAGCATACAATACTCGGCCGAAGAGCAGGCGCTTGAAACCGCGGGTGGCATTGCCAAGGCCTTGCACCTGCTCGGTGATGATCCCTTCATCGTGGTGTCTGCCGACATCTACATCCCGCACTTCAATTTCACCGAATGCCTCAATACCCTGGAAGACAATAATCCCTGGGGTAACCCGCTGCCACTTGACGAGCGTGATATCGCCTGGCTGTACATGGTGAAAAACCCATCCTTCCATCCTGGCGGCGATTTTGCCCTGAACCTGATGGGCCTGTCGAATGAAGGTACGCCACGTCACACCTTTGCCAATATTGGCGTCTACCGGCCGGAGATGTTCGCCTCGATACGTCCGGGTGATCATGCCAGATTGGGCCCTTTGCTACGCGAATACATCGATGCTGGCCGCATAGGCGGAGAATTGTATCGCGGTGAGTGGCATAATCTGGGCACCCCTGATCAACTGGAAGCGCTGAATGCGCCCCTAAATTTCAAAGGAACCGCATGAGCATCCCTTCCGTGCCACCCCTGCTGTCTTACCTACGGCGTCGCCAGCAGTTGCAGTCACAGATGCTGGCACAAGGTGGCGGCATCGCCATCATCCCCACGGCAAGTGAATTGATACGCAACAACGACAACACCTTTCCTTTCAGGCACGATAGTCATTTTTATTACCTGTCCGGTTTCAATGAACCGGAAGCCATCATCGTAATCGTCGCCAAAGCTGACCAACAGCAAGCTATTTTGTTTTGCCGTGAAAAAAATCCCGAGCGTGAAATCTGGGATGGATTTCGCTATGGCCCGCAAGCCGCAGAAAAAGAGTTTGGTTTCGATGCTGCCTACCCCATAGACAGTCTTGCAGAAAAACTGCCTGATCTGCTGGCCGACGCCCACAAGCTGTTCTACAGCACAGCCATGGAACCGCATATCGATGAACAGTTGCAGCGGAGCCTGCAAGCCGTACGAGCCAAAAGCCGCAGCGGTATCCGTGCACCAGCCATCACGGTCGATGTACGCGAGCTGATCGATGAAATGCGCCTGTTCAAGGATGAAACCGAGATCGCCCTGATGCAGCGCGCCGCCAGTATTTCTGGCATGGCCCATGCCCGTGCCATGCGCAGCGTGCAACCAGGCAAGTATGAATATGAACTGGAAGCCGAACTGCTGCATGAATTCCGCCGTCAGGGCGCGCAGTCACCGGCCTATGGCTCCATCGTTGCCGCTGGTGGCAACGCCTGCATATTGCATTACCAGAGCAACCAGGCGCAGATACAGGATGGTGATCTCGTGCTGATCGATGCAGGCTGCGAATACGACAGCTATGCATCTGACATCACCCGCACCTTCCCTGCCAATGGCAAGTTCAGCACTCCACAGCAACGCCTTTATGAAATCGTGCTGGCTGCGCAACAGGCAGCCATTGACTGCGCCCACCCCGGTTCACGTTATATGGACGGGCATCATGCCGCCGTGCGCGTACTGACCCAAGGTATGCTCGATACTGGCCTGCTGGATAAAGATAAGGTCGGCGGTCTCGATGATGCGATTACCAGTTCTGCTTACCGTCAGTTTTACATGCATGGCACCGGCCACTGGCTAGGGCTCGACGTGCATGATGTAGGCAATTATCGGGAAAATGAAAAAGTCGGCGACGAAAAACCTTACCGCCAGTTGCAGGCCGGCATGGTCATCACCATAGAACCGGGCATCTATGTACGACCTGCCGAAGGCGTACCGCAGGAATACTGGAACATAGGCATACGCATAGAAGACGATATACTGATCACCGCAGACGGCCACCTGAACCTGAGCCGCGACACACCCAAAACCGTGGCAGAGATAGAAGCAGAAATGCGCAGGCATCAGGCGTAAGAACCTATGGATCAAATCATCAACGATGTGGATATAGCGATTTGCGGTGCCGGCCCGGTAGGCCAGGCATTGGCCCTGCTGCTGCATCAACAAGGATTTCAGGCTGAGCGCATTGTCCTGTTCGATGGCAAAACTGCAGAACAGGCCGAGCAGGATGCACGCTCTATCGCCCTGTCGTATGGCAGTCGGCAAATCCTGGAATCTGCTGGCGCCTGGCCCATTACGGCCACTAGCATCAGCGAAATCCACGTCTCACGCCGTGGCCATTTTGGTCGCAGCCTGATGCGCGCCAGCGACTACGATTTACCAGCGCTGGGTTATGTAGCGCGGTATCGCGACATAATCCGCCCACTGCAACAGGCGATCAAACAATCCGGCATACGCATCACCAGACCACATACCATTACCGCCATTGATGAAATGACCGACCACGTGCGACTGAGTCTGCGCCAGGCAGATACACAGGCTATCAGCCACATCAGCGCCGGCATCGTGATACAGGCCGAAGGCGGCACCTTTGGCGACCAGCAGCAAAGAACACAGCATCACGATTATCAGCAAACCGCCATCATCGCCCATGTGAATACTGACGCCCAGATCGCCGGGCGCGCATTTGAACGCTTTACTGATCAGGGCCCACTGGCCCTGTTGCCACAGGAAGATGGTTATGCCCTGGTGTGGTGTGTCAGGCCAGAACAGGCCAGCCACTTGCTGGCGCTGGACGAAGCCGCTTTCAGGCAAGCCTTGCAGCAGGCATTTGGCAACCGCCTTGGCAATTTCATCAAGACCTCTGCCCGTCTGTCCTACCCGCTGGGCCTGAATGCACAGGCACAAGCCACCGCACGCACAGTCGCTATCGGCAATGCAGCCCAGACCCTGCATCCAGTAGCAGGCCAGGGCCTGAACCTGGGTCTGCGCGACAGCATCGTACTGGCCCGCACCCTGGCCGCCATGACAGATCCTGCTGCTGCCTTGCAAGCCTATCTGGCTGAACGGCAGACCGACAGAAAACTGACGATACGCATCACCGACAGCATGGCCCGCGCCTTTGCCAGCAGCCCTGATGGTTCCTTCAACCAGGCACTGCTTGGACTGGGATTGGGTACACTGGACTTGATTAAACCAGCAAAAAAAATGCTGGCCGATCAGATGATGTATGGCTGGCGCTGAACATTTTCATGTATCCATATTGAAGCAATATGGACAAAAATGAAGCAGATGCGGGGATTACTCTATAATCCGCCCTTCAACTGAAAGGAAACACCATGAAATTGCGCATCAAGAGACGTCACCTGAACTATGGCCGTTTGTACAATCACCAGCTGGCTGTCGTGCTGGAATCTGCATTTGAAGAATTCAAGAGCAACTTTAACGAGCAAGGTGCATCCATTGCCGAATCCATCGATTCACTGAAAGACCTGGGCGCCAGCTACCGCAACTTCAAGAAATTTGCCCTGCGCTTCGCCAAGGCACACTAAGTAGTTAGTACATTTGACGAGTCGTGGCGGATGGCGCACGCCGCCCAGCACGACTCGTATTTCATTGCTGGCCTGATAGCAAATCGCTGCGCCGGCAGCACAAAGTTCAGCCTGCCCTCCCCCTCCCGAAACAAGCCCGCTTTTCCGCAATACCATTGCGTATTTAGTCATACTTCTCACATTCAAACAGCGCGGACACACCAAAGCACGTCCGTATTCAGTGATGCTTATTGCTTAATGCAATCGATTGTAATTCTGTCGTAACAATCGCCTTTTACAATGCACTCATATACCAAAAATATATTTAATTGCCAGTATATGAAAATTAATTGCATTAGAGAAAAGGATTTCCCATGCGCCCCCGTTTTTTGAGTTTGATTGCTCTTTCCTGTGCTGTTCCTTCCGCCGTTTTCTTGCTGCATGGCTGTGGCAGTTCGTCTGACAACCCAAATCTGCCCGTAACATCCCAAGCTGGATGGACGACGGGCGACTTGCACGTGCACACCATACAATCCGACGATGCCCGCACAACGCAAACGCTGGATACCGTGCTGGACAAGGCTTTCACCAGCTATGGTCTGGACTGGACCGCCATCACCAATCACCTGCGCTCGTCAAAATATGACAATAACGGTGCCCTGCTGGCAAACCCGGTACCTTTTGCGTATGGCATGGAATCGTATGAAATCCCCAGAATCAAGGCCTTGCAGGCTTCTGGACGTTATGCAGACAAAACCATCTTCTCTGGCTTTGAATGGGATATGCCCACGCATGACCATTTGGGCGTCAGCATTTTTGATGTGGCCGATGGCAAATTGATTTCATCTACGTCGGCGGCCAAGGAATTTCAATATCTGTTCACTACACTGGAAGACAACAAATTTGATGCGGCGGATGTCAGCAAGTGGAAAGCGAAATATCCGCAACGTTTTAACAGCACGGCAGCAGACGCCTTGCGGGCCATTTCATGGTTGAAGAAAAATTATCCTGACACCAGTTTTGTCACGATCAACCATCCTTCTCGCAATCCCGGCAAGTACACGATTGCCGACTTCCGCACGATGAATGACATGGCGCCCAATATCATGTTCTCGATAGAAGGCATGGTCGGCAACCAGATGGAACCCGATCGCGGCGGGTATACCTCCAGCTATACCGATGCCAACAAACCAAATCGTGTGTATGGTGGGGTGGATGCCGTCGTGGCGCAAGTGGGTGGTGTCTGGGATGCCTTGCTGGGTGAAGGTCGTCGTATCTGGAATATTGCCGATTCTGACTCGCATTTTAAAATCGATGACGCAGGCAATAGCAGCGGCTACTTCCCTGGCGAATACGCTAAGAACTATGTGTGGATGAACGATAAGAAAGCAGGCGTCAATGAACTGATCAAAAGCCTGCAGTCAGGCAGAATGTTCAGCGTCTTTGGCGACCTTATCAATGCCATGGAATTCACCGTAAGCAACGCAAACGATGTAAAAAACATGGGCCAGGAGCTGAAGGTAGCGAACGGCAGCACCGTAGATGTCACCATACGCTTCAAGAGCCCGGTAAAAAATAACTATGAATTTCCGGTTGGCAGCGGCGTATCCGGCAACAAGGCGCCGAAAGTGGATCACGTGGATCTGATCGTAGGTGATGTTGGCAGCAAGGCGGCGCCAGATTCCAGTGCCTACAATGTGGCGACCAACTCCAGCACCAAAGTCTTGAAACGCTTCACCAGCGCCGACTGGAAAACAGATGCTGATGGTTACAACGTCATCAAGTACCAGATGGTCGTGCAAAAAAATCAGTATCTGCGCCTGCGTGGCACCAACCTGGGTATCAACGTCGCAGATATGACGGACAATGGTGAACCTTTGGCAGACGCCAAAATCACGACCGCGGATAACCCCACGCGTCACAACCAGATCAATGATCGCAACTACGCCAGTTTATGGTTTTATTCCAACCCTGTCTTTGTTAGCGTGAATTAGGCCTGATCTCATCCAGGGAAAATAAAGGGCTACATGCAGGATGCAATTGCATGTAGCCTGCCTATCTTTCCCCAAGGCCCAGGAAATTGTCATTGCGATCAATTTCATATGCGTTTAAGTGTCAGCACACCAATCTGTTACCGAAGTGTCGATCAAATCTGTATCCCTGCCATGCAGTTTTTCAGGAGTACAATTTTGGCGATGACATAACAAGGGGCAGCTGCCATGAAACTGTATCCACTATTCCTGTTGATGGCGACCGCCACCGTCTTCAGCCCTGGCCCGGGTGTCGTCATGACACTGACGAATGCCTTGCGCTATGGCCTGCGCGGCACATTTGGCGGCATCTTGGGGATTGCCTTTGGCGCACTGATCGTCGCAGCAATTTCTGCCACCAGTGTTGGTGTCATTCTTGCAGCATCAGCTACCGCCTTCACGATACTGAAATTGCTCGGTGCCGCCTATCTGATATTTCTTGGTGTTAAGCTTTGGCGCGCTCCAGCGTTTCGTTTCACTGAAGGCAACGCTCATGAAGCGAGCTTCAAGAAGCGCTTTCTTGAAGGACTGTCATTACAAATGACCAATCCCAAGGCGATTTTTTTCTTCCTGTCCATCTTCCCGCAGTTCATTGATCCAAGCCTAAGCTATGGCTTGCAGTTCAGCGTCCTGGTCATGACATACAGCAGCCTGATCGTCATCATCCATAGCAGTTATGCCATTTTTGCCGGCCGCGCAAAAAAATGGCTGACGTCAGAAAAAGGCAGTTCGTTCATGAACAAGGTCGGTGCTGCCACCTTTGTATTTTTTGGCTGCGCCCTGGCTGGAGCCAAACGCGCAGGCTAAATCAGCTTGATTGAAAATGCTGTGCAGTGCACCAGTGCAGGCCAGCAACAGTTTCTCTTGCTTCTGGCTCAGTCAAGGGCGTGTTGACATTTCATAACAAGTATCCTCCCAGATTTCTGCTACGATAATCAGGAAGCCTGCACCGTAGACTTCATGCTTGTTTGAAAACAATCCACCATTCGAGGTGTGCATGTCAACAAGACGCATAGGAATGTCAGACATCGTCATCGGGCAAGCCTTGCAATGGGATGTGTATGGTAACGATGGCAGCCTGCTCTTACGCAGAGGCTTTATTGTCACTAATCCAAATCAGGTGTCAGCACTGGCAGAACGGGGTCTATTTGCCGACACCGGCAAAACCGATGGCAGCAACTTGCGTGACGGCAAAGCAGAAAAAGCTACAGAAGCCCCGTCCGTAGTGCGCACGATCATAGGCGTACGTACTGAACTGCGCCGGCTGCTCTACAATATTAATACAGAAACGAATGTCCAGGGGCAGGTCATCAGCCTGGCAAAAAAAATGGGCGCAGCGGTATTCATGGATTCCGACGTTGCTCTCGGCTGCATCCTGCTCAGCCAGGATGAAAACTACGGCGCCCGTCATTCTGTCGATACAGCTATCGTTTCACTGCTGATCGCCCGTGCATTGAAAAAACCACCTGAAGAAATGCTGACACTAGCCGCCGCTGCGATGACGATGAATGTCGCCATGCTCAGGCAACAGGAAAAACTGCAAGACAAGATTGACGCCCTGAGCAGTGCAGAACAGGAACTGATATCGCAGCATCCTCAATCTGGCGTCACCATGTTACGTGCAGCCGGGGTGGACAATGAAGACTGGCTATCCTGGGTACTCAATCATCACGAAAGTGATGATGGCAGTGGTTATCCGACCGGAAAAACCAGTACCGACATACCACAAAATGCCAAGATCATTTCGCTGGCAGACCGCTATTGCGCACGCGTCTGCATACGCAGCTATCGTAAATCCATGCTGCCCAATGCTGCCTTGCGCGATATCCTGGTCGAGGGCAAGACAAGAATAGATCCCATGCTGGTGACTGTATTTATCAAGGAACTTGGCACCTACCCCATTGGCACTTTCGTCAAGCTGGAAAGTGGCGAAACAGCCGTCGTCACTGGCAAGGGCGCTACCACCACTACTCCTTACGTGCATGTGCTGCTAGGCCCTCGTGGTGCTGCCATGTCAGTCCCTGGCAGGCGCGATACACAAAACCCTTTGATGGCCATACGCGAAGTCTTGCACCGTGACCAGGTACCGGTCAAATTTACCATGCGTCATCTGTGGGGCGATATCGCCCGATTATGAAGCACCGGAAACCCAGGTGGCACAATAATGAAGACACACCATTCACTCGAAGCATTGGTCAACATCATGGACAACAACTATCCAACTTATGTATGCGAACACGATACAGAAAGTTTTGAGGAATTGAATCAGGCCGCTTGTTACAGTCTGGTCTACCTGTATTTTTCTGATCTGAATGCAGCTCGGCAATTGGCAGCAACACTGGCTTTGCATCATTATGAGGTGGTTTGTTTTAATGTCGCCACTGAATTGCAGTCTGCGATTTTAGTGCGCGCACCAAGGGCATTGATCATCGATATAGACACTGAGGCTGGTCAGTTAGCCAGGTCCAGGATACGCAACCGCGTCATAACGTCTTTTCCCGTCATTTACGTCTCGGCCATAGACGATTTCTCGCAAAGACTGGCTGCGGTCAGGGAAGGGGCTGAAGGCTATTTCATCAAGCCACTTGATGTCGACGCATTGAGCGCCAGGATAGATGAAAAAATTACCCAGAATGAGGTACGCGCCTATCGCATACTTGTCGTTGATGATGATGAAGTACTGGCAAGCTACTTTGAGGCAATACTCAGTAGTGCAGGCATGCATGTAAAATCCATCAATGATCCGGCGGAAATTCTCGACGTCATGAAGAAGTTCAAGCCAGAACTGGTACTAACAGACTTGAATATGCCCGTCTGCAGCGGCTTGGAGATGGCGCAAATCATACGACAAAACAATCGCTACCTTGACATCCCCATCGTCTTTCTATCGGGTGAAACACAACAAGAAATTGTTGCAATAGAAACAGGTGCCGACGATTTCCTGAGCAAGCCGGTTGATCCGGAAAAACTGATCTCGACCATCGCCAGCCGCGCCGAGCGTTATCGCAATCTGCGCAAGCACAAGTAAGGCGCCAGAACATTACAGTCCATTAGTCTATGGGCAAGCCGCTGACAGGCTTGATTTCTTCCATGCAGATCATGGAACGCAGCGATGCCACGCCTGGGACCTGCATCAGCGTGTCCGTCAGGAATTGCGACAGGCTTTTCAAATCGCTGGCGACCACCTTGAGGATGTAATCAAAGTCGCCGGAAATGGTGTGGCACTCAATAATATTGGGAAAAGCCATCAGCTGGCGTTCCACCTCGCGCACATTACGAAATTGCTCCCTGTCCAGTGACAGGTTGACAAAAGCCATCACCCCCAGACCTATCGCCGCCGGTACCACCTGAGCAGTATATGACCTGATCACCCCCTTTTCTTCCAGGGTACGGACACGTCTCAGTGTCTGCGGAGCAGACAGATGTATGCGCTCAGCCAGACTGAGATTACTCATGCGTCCATCTTGTTGCAAGTGACGCAAGATACTGCGGTCGTAAACATCCATTTTCATTCCCCTGTGCCACCCTGATTTTCAGGATATTTTATCAATTTCATGAAATAAGAAATTTAATCACATAATTTCATATTATATGAAATTTAATTTCTATTTACATGGAATTTACATCATATTTAGCAATCTAATTCTTTCCACCTCTGGCTACAATGGTTAACAGAATACATAGCACAACAGGTGCGCAAGAGCCTGATGCGAAATGGGTCTGGTTGGATTTCCGTACGATGGTTTCACTCTTATCAGCGTGAAATCAGGAAGTCTCGCAACACCAGGAAGAACCAGGGTGATTTCGCAATAGCCTCTGAGTGTGTTCTCGCAAGTCTTTATAACAAACGGAGAACATGATGGTGACCTTCATAGGCACGAAAGAAATGCAAAACCACTTGAAAAAAACCAGGCTGGAAGACGCGATTACGCGCATGGCTGGCATGATCAAGGAAGATTATCTGCGCTGGCAGGCTTTTGACAAATCAGCCCGCGTTGCCAATCATTCAGATGTCGGCGTCATAGAGTTGATGCCAATTTCTGACGGCGCTCAATATTCATTCAAGTATGTCAACGGCCATCCCAAAAACACCCAGGCTGGCTTGCTGACCGTCACCGCCTTTGGTGTACTGGCGGATGTCAATACCGGTTATCCGCGCCTGCTGTCAGAGTTGACACTGACGACTGCCATCCGCACTGCCGCCACATCTGCACTGGCCGCCTCCTATATGGCAAGACCAGACAGCCGCAGCATGGCCCTGATAGGGAATGGTGCACAAAGCGAATTCCAGGCGGTGGCTTTTCACGCCATGCTCGGCATCAAAGAGTTGCGCGTTTATGACATAGACCCGGCAGCGACCGACAAACTGATTCATAATCTGCGTGCTTACCCGGATTTACGTGTAATACGTGCGGCATCCATTCCAGAAGCGGTCAAGGGTGCCGATATAGTCACGACGGTCACGGCCGACAAGACCAATGCCGTGATCCTGACGCCGGACATGATTGAGCCTGGCATGCATATCAATGGTGTAGGCGGGGATTGCCCTGGCAAGACGGAATTGCATGCCGATATTTTGAATAATGCCTATGTCGTTGTTGAATATGAACCTCAGTCCAGGGTGGAGGGCGAATTGCAGCAAATGCCAGCCGACTTCCAGGTGACTGAGTTATGGAAGATTTTGGAAGGAAATGCACCAGGCCGTCATCTTGCCAGTGAAGTCACCGTGTTTGACTCGGTTGGCTTTGCACTGGAGGATTTTTCAGCCATGCGCTATCTGGAAAAATATGTCATGCAGGCGAATTCACCCGTACTGGACCTGATCCCTGAAATGATGAACCCGAAAGACCTGTTTGGCATGGGTATGGCTGCCAACACCACCAGTGCAGGCAGCAGCAACCGGACAGCAACAGATCGTGCAATACCAATAAACGCCTGACCAAGGCATTACAGCGAGAACGAAGTCAACGAATGAAAACCATTTCCTTAATTGGAGCACCTACAGATGTAGGTGCAAGCGTCAGGGGCGCGGGCATGGGGCCCGATGCATTGCGTGTGGCAGGCCTGAACGAGGCTTTGACGGCGCGCGGCCTGAAAGTCATCGACCATGGCAATCTGCATGGTCCGGCCAATCCCTGGGAACAACCAGTGAATGGACTGCGCCATCTCAAAGAGGCAATAGACTGGAACCAGGCTGTGTATGATGCCGTCGACAAGGCCTTGCGTGACGGCCACATGCCCATGATGCTGGGTGGTGATCATTGTCTGGCAATAGGTTCCATCAGTGCGGTGGCAGCACATTGCCGCCGCGTCGGCAAAAAACTGCGTGTTCTGTGGTTTGATGCCCATGCAGACAGCAATCTTTCTACCATCAGCCCTACCGGCAATATCCATGGCATGCCAGTCGCCTGTCTGATGGGTCATGGCCCGAAAGAATTGATCAACTATGCCGGCCATACACCGGCCATACAGCCGACGGACATACGTCTGATAGGCATACGCAGCGTCGACGATGGCGAACGCAAGTTCATCCACGAAATGGGTATGCAGGTATTTGATATGCGCTATATCGATGAATACGGCATGCGCAATGTGATGTCCTCAGTACTGGCCAACCTCGACAGCAATACCCATTTACATGTGAGTTTTGACCTGGACTGCCTGGACCCCGGCATTGCGCCTGGCGTTGGTACGGCTGTGCTCGGCGGCCCCAGTTACCGCGAAGCACAATTGTGCATGGAAATGATCGCCGACACGGGCCTGATGGCCTCACTGGATGTGGTCGAACTCAATCCGGCTCTTGATGTACGCAACCAGACTGCCGTGCTGGCCGTGGACTTGATCGAAAGCCTGTTTGGCAAGTCTACCCTAGTGAGGATGTAGATCAGGGCGGTTGATACCTCCATGTTACCCGTGTGATAAAGTCAATCACATAGACGACAAAAAAGCGCATGAATTACTTTTCATGCGCTTTTATTTATCATCGGCAATGATGAAATCGGCAAGAATTATTTCGACCTTGATGCCTTGATGGCTTCCACGCCGTTAGTGTAACGCTCAAGATCCCTCACGCGATTGGCAGCCATTTCATTTTGCATGCGATCATATTCCAGCTTTTTGCTCTCTGCATCAGCTGTAATGAAGGCCTCTGTCTCTGCTTTCCAGGCCCGCTGTTTTTGATTGATATTGATGGCGATGGTATTGGCTTCATCAGAAATGGCATTGTATTTTTTGTCCATCAAGGCGACAGCCTGCGCCATTTCTGCATCATTCATCAACGCACTGATATTTTGGGGAATGGCGCTTCCTGCCGGTAATGCCGCATTGTAACCGGCAACAAAACGGTTGTAGCAAGCCTGCCAGGCGTTCACACTGGCGGTGACGGCGCTTATTTCCTGCCTGGTTTTTGAAACAGCAGGTATGACGGGCTGGACACAGTTAAATTTGCTCAGCTGTACATCACGGCCATCAAAACCCGTCGTGTAGTAACTGATTTCGGCGGCCTTGATACCGCGCTCTTGTATGATGGCATGGAATTGCTGGGCTTTCTTTTGACCACCATCTGCAGCTTTTTTGAACCATTGCGCCGCCACATTGACATCAACGGCCACACCATCGCCAAACCAGTACATTTCGCCGAGCATTTCTTGCGCATCCGGATTGCCGGTTTGGGCCATTTTTGTATAAATTGCCGCTGCCCTGGCATAGTCCTTGTTAGTGTAATAACGCTGCGCATCATTCAGATCTTCGGCGTATGCGGCACTGAACACACTCATCATCAACATGAATTGCAAAATTCTAGGCATGACTGGTCTCCGGTTATAGTGTTGATTAAAATTTAATCATGCTATCCATGATAGCAACAAACCTTGAATATGCAATATATCAATGACTAAATAAAAAAAGCCTTGTCGATACCGACAAGGCTTTTCAAATGCAAATACCCTTGCTGAGACAAGTTTTACTCTACAGCCTTGACCATGTCTTCGATGACTTTCTTGGCATCACCAAACACCATCATGGTCTTATCCATATAGAACAGCTCATTGTCCAGACCCGCATAGCCAGAAGCCATGGAGCGTTTGTTGACGATAACGGTCTTGGCTTTGTAAGCTTCCAGGATGGGCATACCCGCAATCGGTGATTTGGGGTCTTTTGCCGCAGGGTTGACCACGTCATTTGCACCCAGCACCAGCACCACGTCCGCCTGACCAAATTCGCTGTTGATGTCTTCCATCTCGAACACCTGGTCATACGGCACTTCGGCTTCGGCCAGCAAGACGTTCATGTGACCAGGCATGCGCCCTGCCACAGGGTGAATCGCATACTTGACTGTAATGCCCTTGTGCGTCAGTTTTTCTGTCAGTTCTTTCAGGGCATGCTGGGCACGGGCAACCGCCAGACCATAGCCTGGAACGATGATGACAGTCTCTGCATTACCGAGCAAAAAGGCGACGTCGTCAGCTGAGCCAGATTTGACATTGCGCTGCTGCTGTTCACCACCGCCTGCCGCTGCCGCTTCGCCACCAAAACCACCAAGGATAACGTTGAAGAAGGAACGGTTCATGGCCTTGCACATGATGTAAGACAGGATCGCACCAGACGACCCCACCAGCGAACCAGCAATGATCAGCATGGAGTTGTTCAGTGAAAAACCGATACCTGCTGCAGCCCAGCCGGAATAGCTGTTGAGCATGGAGACTACCACCGGCATGTCGGCACCGCCGATAGGGATGATGATGAGTACACCCAGTACAAAGGCAATCGCCGTCATGATAATGAACGGTGTCCAGCTTTGTGTAACGCAGAAAGCGATACCGCAAGCCAGCATGGCAATTGCCAATACCAGGTTCAACTGGTGCTGGCCGGCAAAACTGACCGGTGCCCCCTGGAACAGGCGGAACTTGTACTTGCCAGACAATTTACCGAAGGCGATGACAGAACCCGAGAAAGTGATTGCACCGACAAAGGTACCGATAAACAATTCCAGACGGTTACCAACAGGAATAGGCAAGTCCTTGCCAACGATATTGAATACCCAGGGCTCAGACACAACTGCAATCGCAATACAGACTGCTGCCAGGCCGATCAATGAGTGCATCGCTGCGACCAGTTCCGGCATCTTGGTCATTTCCACTCGTTTGGCCAGTGTTGCACCTATGCCGCCGCCAACGATAACGCCGATGGCAACCAGGCCATAACCGAGACCGGTGCCGGCGCTTTCATTCTTCAGCTTGACGATCAGGGCTATGGTGGTCGCCACCGCAATGGCCATGCCTATCATGCCAAAGGCATTACCACGCCTGGCAGTGGACGGATGGGACAAGCCTTTGAGGGCCTGGATAAAACAAACCGATGCGATCAAGTAGAGCATCGTCACGAGGTTCATGCTCATTATTTGCCCTCCTTGTCAGCATGGGCAATGGCTTTGGGCTCTTTTTTCTTGAACATTTCGAGCATCCTCTGGGTGACCAGAAAACCACCGAACACATTCACCGCTGCCAGCGCTACGGCTACCGTACCCATGACCTGGGCCAGCAAACCTTCAGTCAGGCCGGCAGCGAGCATGGCGCCGACGATGATGATGGCAGAAATGGCATTGGTCACCGCCATCAAAGGCGTGTGCAATGCCGGTGTTACTGTCCACACCACATGGTAACCGACATAAATTGCCAGCACGAAGATGATGAGATTGGTAAGGGTATGACTAACTTCCATGATGTCCTCTCTGTAATTGGATTGAGACATGCAAATCGCGACATGGGCAAGCAATGGTTTGAACACAACTTGCCACGGCTACGTTATTTATACTCTTTGATACTGGTGATCTGATTCTTTCCATTCACAAACACGACGTTTGGCTTGTAGCCTCTGGCCTCTTCTTCTGTCATGGGCGCATAGGTACAGATGATCATCAAGTCACCGAGTTGCACGCGACGGGCTGCAGCGCCATTGAGTGAGATTTCACCGCTGCCACGTTTGCCCTTGATGGCATAGGTGGAAAAGCGCTCACCGTTGTTGACGTTATACAGCTCTATCTGTTCGTTTTCGATGATGTTGGCAGCGTCGAGCAGATCTTCATCAATACCGCACGATCCTTCGTAGTGCAGGTCACACTGGGTTACAGTTGCGCGATGAATTTTGGCGCGGAGCATATTTCTTTGCATGGTCTTTCTACTTTCTGATACTGATTACTAAAAACTTTTACTCTACTTCTTTAAGACTTCACCACCCGAGCAGACCAGGGTGGCAGCGACGATTTCATCTTCACGGTTGATCGCCAGCGCAGCATCCTTGTCGATGATGAGCTTTAAAAAGTCCAGAATATTACGCGCATACAGTGCCGAGGCATCAGCCGCCACCAGGGTTGCCAGATTGGGCTCGCCTATGATGTGCACGCCATATTTGGTGACTGTCTTGTTGAGTTCAGACAAGGGGCAATTGCCGCCCTGCTCTACCGCCATATCGACGATAACTGAGCCGGGCTTCATGGCTTTTACTGTTTCTTCCGAAATCAGTATTGGTGCCTTGCGGCCTGGGATCAAAGCTGTGGTGATGATGATGTCAGCCTGCTTCGCACGTTCATGCACCAGGGCTGCCTGTCTTTCCATCCACGCTGCTGGCATGGGGCGGGCATAACCACCCACGCCTTTGGCGATCTCGCGTTCTTCATCGGTTTCATAAGGCACGTCGATGAATTTTGCGCCCAGGGATTCAACCTGTTCCTTGACTGGCGGGCGCACGTCCGATGCTTCAATGACGGCACCAAGGCGCTTGGCCGTGGCAATCGCCTGCAAACCGGCCACACCTACACCCATGATCAATACACGTGCAGCCTTGACCGTACCGGCAGCTGTCATCAGCATCGGCATGAAGCGTTGATAGGTATTGGCGGCCAGCATGACAGCCTTGTAACCGGCGATATTTGCTTGCGAAGACAAGACGTCGAGCGACTGCGCACGGGTAATGCGCGGTGCAGCTTCGAGTGCGAATGCCGACAGGCCGTGTGTGGCCATGGCAGCAATATTGTCTGCATCAAAAGGGTTAAGCATGCCGACCAGGACCGTACCTGATTTCATCAGCGTACGCTCCTCGGCATTAGGGGCACGTACTTTCAGGACCAGCTCGGCGCCCAGGGCGTCGGCCGCCGTGCCTATCTGGGCACCAGCAGCCTGATAGGCCTCATCGGTAATGCTTGATGCCACGCCTGCACCAGACTGCACAATGACCTGGTGCTTGGCTGCCACATATTTCTTGATTGTTTCTGGAGTTGCCGCAACACGCGTCTCCCCCGGCCGTGACTCGGCGGGAATGCCGATTTTCATAGATTGCTCCCTCTTAGTGTGAATATTCTTCTGCGTAACTGTTTCTGCATTCTGTACTGGAAATCTCAAGGGTAAGCTCTGATCTCTCCATCAATTCTGTGCGACCGGCCGTACGAGTTTTTTTACCCGAAACTTACCCGAATCTTACATTTGATATTCGACAACGATATTACACGCAAAATGTTTTTTAGCACAACCGTTCGATTTTTTATTATTTAATTAAAATTTCCCAGATCAAAACTAACAAACATCTACTCTCCTCATGTCAGAAAGAATATTTTTTCTATAAAAATCAAATACTTAAAATAATATTGAAAATTTGCATCAGTTTGGTGCGTATTTAAAACCACCGGCAATCCTGCGTAAACCAGGATATAGATAAAATACGCATTAGCTAATTCGCTTTCAAATTTGCTGGTTTGCCACACAAATTTTGACGACAAAGTACAATGTCGGACTCACTGAGGAAAGATATGTCTGTCATTTGGAAACCCTCCGTCACTGTAGCCGCAATCATTGAGCGCGGGCAACGGTTTTTCATGATTGAAGAAGAAACCGCAGACGGTATCCGCATCAACCAGCCGGCCGGCCACCTGGACCCGGACGAATCGCTGGAACAGGCGGTAATACGTGAAACCCTGGAAGAAACTGCCCATGCCTTCACGCCAACGGCGCTGATAGGTACATATATGTCGCGTTTCATCTCCCCCAAGACGGGTGAAGCAGTGACTTACCTGCGTTTTGCCTTTACCGGTGAACTTGGAGCAGCCCAGGACCGCGCCCTGGATACCGGCATTTTGCGTACCTTGTGGATGAGCTACGATGAGCTTGTTGCCTCGCAAGACAGGCATCGCAGCCCCCTGGTCATGCAATGCATAGACGATTATCTGCAGGGAAAACGTGCGCCCTTATCCCTGTTATTTACCCACGCCAGCGCACTTGGCAATCTGGAACATCAATAATGAGCAAGAAAAAAGTAGTAATCGGCATGTCCGGCGGTGTGGATTCATCGGTATCTGCCTGGCTGCTGAAAGAGCAAGGCTATGAAGTCATCGGCCTGTTCATGAAAAACTGGGAAGACGATGACGACTCCGAATATTGTTCCACCCGTGAAGACTGGATAGACGCCATCAGCGTGGCCGATGTGGTCGGCGTTGATATCGAAGCTGTCAACTTTGCCAGTGAATACAAAGACCGGGTGTTTGCCGAATTCCTGCGTGAATACCAGGCTGGCCGTACGCCGAATCCGGACGTGCTGTGCAATGCCGAGATCAAGTTCAAGGCCTTTCTGGACCATGCAATGAAACTGGGTGCAGATTACATCGCCACAGGTCACTATGCCCGCGTGCGTGAAATGAATGGACAGTTTCAATTGATGAAGGCTGTCGACGCCAGCAAGGATCAAAGCTATTTCCTGCACAGGCTGAACCAGAAGCAATTGGCCAATACCTTGTTCCCACTCGGTGAAATCCACAAGACCGAAGTGCGCAAGATTGCCGAGCAACTGCAATTGCCGAACGCCAAGAAGAAGGATTCGACCGGTATCTGCTTCATTGGTGAACGCCCTTTCCGCGAATTCCTGAATCGCTATCTGTCCTACAAACCAGGCAATATCCAGACACCGGAAGGCGAAACCATAGGTCAACACGTTGGCTTGAGTTTTTATACTCTGGGCCAGCGCAAGGGCATAGGCATAGGTGGCATCAAATCGCACCAGAATGCTGACGGCAGCAGCGATGCCTGGTATGTCGCAAAAAAAGACGTGGCAGCCAATACCCTGTATGCAGTACAAGGTCACGATCATCCCTGGTTGCTGTCATCCGCCCTGGAAGCGGGGCAAGTCAGTTGGGTAGCCGGTCGTGCTCCTGAAGCAGGTGCACTATCAGCCAAGACACGTTATCGCCAGCCAGACGTGGCCTGCGATTTCAGCGGCGACAGCGAGCGCTTCAAGCTTGATTTCCCCCAGGCACAATGGGCTGTGACGCCTGGTCAATCGGCCGTGCTGTATGACGGCGATGTCTGCCTGGGCGGTGGCATCATTGATCTGGCCAGTCGGTAATTGACAGTTCCAACCACCAAATTAATCCCAAGCAAGAGCCTGCAAGAAAATGCAGGCTCTTTTATTTTTTGTTGAAAATTTGCTGAAAATTGTGGCACACAAAATGCTTATCATTTTCTTCATGATTAGATAACCTAATCTATATAAATTTCAGAATAAAATTTGATGCATTTTGTTTATCCTGACAAATCTCCAAAATAGATCAATTTATCCAAAAATATGTACGGAGAGAGACATTCATCGATTTGACACGATTCATTTCTTTACAATTTAAATCGGTGAAATTATATTTACATTTCTATTTGTCCGGAAAAGCCAGCCAATATGAATCGTCCCGATACGCAATCCCTGGGGGGTACTGTTAATGCACGCATAGGCAAGGTCTATATGAACTTGTCAAAAGCGCATAGGAAAGCAGCTGACTACGTGTTGTCCAATGTTTTTCGTTCGGCCACCATGTCGATCGATGAACTGGCCAATGCGGTCGGTATTTCTGTAGCGACAGCCAATCGCTTTGCCCGCGCCCTGGGTTTTGAAGGCTACCCGCAATTCCGCGCCGAACTGGTATATGGTTTTGAAGCCATGCTGGCGCCTATCGATAATCTGCGCAGCGAAATCCAGCGCCCGGCAACCAGTACCGAGATCATATCAAGTTCGCTCAATGAAGATATGGCCAACCTGGAAGCCACCCGCCGCGGACTGGCTCCGGATTTATGCAATCAGGCTGTAAAGCAGATTTTGAATGCAGAAAGAATTTATATCGTCGGTTATGGCGCCAGCGCCTTTCTGGCAGGCCTGATGGCGCATAGCCTGGACCCGTTTTGCAATACTGTGCAATCAACACTGGGCTCCGGCGGCCCGTCAAATGTCGCCCGTCAGTTATTCAAATACACGGAACGAGACCTGGTGATAGGTATCTCTTTCCCGCGTTATGCCGAAGACGTGGTTACCATTCTGCAGCAATTACGCGAAAAGGGTGTACCTATCCTGGCACTGACCGATGCGCCGAGCTCACCACTGGCATCGTTGGCCAATATCACGCTGTATGCGCAAACCCGGCGCAATTTCTCGCCCAATTCCGAGGGAGCAGCGCTGTGCCTGATCGAGGCAATCTGCAGCGCCGTCGCCCACCAGGCCAAGGCACCGGTACATGCTGCATCAGAAATGACCAAGTTCATGCTGCCCTGGCTATATCAGGAGCCCAATGCCACCACCCGTAAATCCCAGGCAGCGGCGACAGCCAAGATCATCGACATGGACAGGCCCGCCTGATCGTGGCTGCGATCATGGACGGCAAACCGCGCGCCGGTATCGCCATCCACGGTGGTGCAGGCACCATCTTGCGCACTGCCATCAATAGTGAACAGGAACACGCCTATCTGACAGCCTTGCGTGACATTGTCATTGCGGGCAGTGCCTTGCTGGCTGATGACGGGAGTGCACTCGATGCGGTAACGCTGGCTGTCAGCCTGCTTGAAGACTGTCCTCTGTTCAATGCCGGCAAAGGCTCAGTGTTCACCAGCGCAGCAACGATAGAGATGGATGCCGCCATCATGGATGGCAAGACGCGCCGTGCAGGTGCCGTTGCCTGTGTACGGCAAACACGCAACCCTGTCCGGGCAGCCCGCGCAGTCATGGAACATAGCCCGCATGTCCTGATGGTCGGGCCGGGAGCGGAAGAATTTCTGCGCCAGCAGGGCCTGCCATTTGAAGACAGCAGCTACTTCCATACCGAACACCGTCATGCACAATTGCAACGTGCCAGACAGATGGCAGGCATCATGCTGGATCATGACGCAGCAAATCTGAGCACACAAACACAGGAAATTGCCCCACTGGCCCCGGATCAGAAACTTGGTACAGTTGGCGCAGTTGCACTGGATATGCAGGGCAATCTGGCGGCAGCGACTTCTACCGGCGGCATGACCAATAAATTACCGGGCCGGGTTGGTGACACACCGATGCTGGGCGCCGGCTGCTATGCCGACAACCATACGGCTGCCCTGTCTGCCACCGGTACCGGTGAGGCTTTCATGCGCAGCCTGGCCTTGCATGATATCGCTGCACAAATCCGTTACCTGGGCACCAGCCTGCAAGAGGCTGCACAGCAGGTCGTCATGGAACAACTGCCATTGTTCGATGGCAGTGGTGGCATCATTGCTATCGACAGGCTGGGGAACATCACCATGCCTTTCAATACCGAAGGCATGTACCGCGCCTGGATGCGACCGGGTGAAGCTGCTTTTGCCGCCATATATGCAGACCAGAGCGAAGACCGGAAGCAGCGGTAGTATTCATCACCGATTACCGGAAGAGGTTGTGTAAAACACATCTATACTGCATCTGTCTTCACTCACTGATATCGGACACCATGCAAAATCTTCCCAAAATAATCATGGCAATCATTGTCTTGTTCGCCCTGTTTGCCCTGAACCCTTTTGCCACTATCCCGGCAGGCCATCGCGGCGTGCTGACAACTTTTGGCAAACCCTCCGACGAAGTCTATAGTGAGGGTATACACCTGATCTGGCCCATAGCCCAAAAACTGCACAAGGTGTCTGTCGCCATACAGAAAGGCGAAGGAGACGGCGATGCCGCGTCAAAAGACTTGCAGACTGTACATACCAAGATTGCCATCAACTACCATGTCCGACCCGATGCGGTGGTTTCGGTCTACCGTGATCTTGGCAATGAGCCGGGTGAGCGCATCATCATCCCCAGCGTGCAGGAAGCGGTGAAAGCGGTGACTGCCCGCTTCACGGCAGAGGAATTGATTTCACGCCGTTCACAGGTGCGTGATGAAATCATTCTCGCGCTCAAGGAACGTATGGCCAGGCATGGTTTGATTGTCGATGAATTTTCCATCGTCAACTTCAATTTCAGCAAAACCTTCAATGAAGCCATTGAAGCCAAGACCACGGCAGACCAGTTGAAAATGAAGGCCGAGCGTGACCTGCAGAGGATAGAAGTGGAAGCCAAGCAAAAAGTATCGCGTGCCCGTGCCGAAGCCGAAGCACTGGCTCTGCAAAGACAGCAGGTCACGCCAGAACTGCTACGCTTGCGCGAAACTGAAAACCAGGCCAAGGCCATAGAAAAATGGGATGGACGTTTGCCAACGACGACCGGTGGTGTCATTCCATTCATCAATATCGGCAAGTAAGCACAACACGCCAGTCTGAACAGGAACAGAAAAATGGAATCAAAATCTTCGGCCCGCTTCACCGCCTTCTGCATCCTGTTATTGATTATCTGGTATGTCCTTGACTCCCCCATCGACCTGGGCTGGAGCTGGAGCGGTGACTGGGATGATTTCGATATTTTCTCAGATACCGGCCTGTCCTTCGCCGGTATCGCTGTCGCCATCGCCGCCGTGGTCTTTGCCATGATCATGGCTGGCCTCGTGATTGCAGGCGTATCGTTCCTGCTGATAGGGATAGCAGTGCTGGTCGGTGGCCTGCTGCTCATGATCTTCTCGCCACTGCTCCTGCCTGTGGTTGTCTTGCTGATACTGCTCAGTATTTTCAGGAGAAAATCGCGATGAATGGAGGCATCTCCTGCACATGTCAAGTGACCATTTCAGCCAAGCATGAATAAGTGCTG
Source organism: Undibacterium paludis (assembly GCF_022568815.1). GTDB lineage: Bacteria > Pseudomonadota > Gammaproteobacteria > Burkholderiales > Burkholderiaceae_D > Undibacterium. The sequence continues at coordinate 111,154 of NZ_JAKZHX010000007.1, forward strand.
AACAAGCGTAGCGAGCGGCACGAGTTGCGTCAAGAAGCACAACCGTACTTAAAAGTACGGTGAGCATCCCAGGCTCAAAATCGTGTCGCGCAATAGCTTGATCAGTACTTATTCAGCAGCAATGACCTGTGCGGCTGCATTGACTACTGCAGCTATCCTGCCAACGTCACGCAACTGCGTCACCGACATGCCTTCTTTCTGCAACAATTCATAATGCGATTTCACACAGAAATGGCATTTACCGATGATGGATGCGGCCAAGGCATACATTTCAAAGCGACGCTTGTCGACACCGCCGTTGGTTGCATAGGCGTTCATGCGCAATTGGGCAGCCTGGGTCTTGAGGTCAGCATCATCAGCCATTTCCACATACGGGTACCAGACATTGTTCATACCCATCAGAGCAGAAGCGGTCAGGGCAGCATGGATTTCTTCCGGTGAAAGCGCGCCACTGTTTTTGATGATATCAATGATCTCTTTGCTTTTTGCAGCAAAAGCGGCAGCCAGCGCCACGCCAACGGCATCATTACCTTCCAGGCTGGAGCGGGCAATCGTACCGTCAACATTGAGGCGGATATCCTTGGCATAGTCAGGGATAAGACTTTTAATTGAATTCAAGAATTCCATAGTAATTTCCTATCATAAAGTAATTTTAAAACCCGCCGGAGCGGGTTTATTGTACTGCGAGCTGTTACACCAATTACAGTGTCGCGCCGCCTACAGAACGGTTGCATGGGCACAGTTCATCTGTTTGCAGACCATCCAGGATACGCAGGATTTCTGTCGGGTTACGGCCAACATTGAGGTTATTGACGGAAACGTGCTGAATGACATTGTCAGGATCAACGATGAAAGTTGCGCGCAATGCAACGCCTGCGTTGACATCACGTACGCCCAGCATGTCTACCAAAGAACCTGTCGCATCACCAAACGCATAGTGGTTCAGTTTGTCCAGGTCTTTGTGCTCACGGCGCCATGCCAGTTTGCAGAATTCGTTATCAGTAGAGCCGCCCAGCAGAACAGCGTCGCGGTCAGCAAAATCATTAGCCAGTTTGGCAAATTCAACGATTTCTGTCGGGCAGACAAATGTGAAGTCTTTAGGGTAGAAATAAATGATTTTCCATTTGCCTGGGAAAGAAGCTTCAGTGATATCTTCGAATGCGGACACGCCGTTTTCTTCATGATGGTTAAAACCTGGCTTGGCTGCTGGAACTTTGAATGCGTCGAGTTTTTGACCTACAGTTTTCATTAAATTCTCCTGATTTGACGGGGGAAGATGGACAATTGATCCACAACGGGACGAAGCATATCACTATGAATTTCAAATATCCAATAGATTTTGACTACTAATCATTTAGTTAAAATCTTGCTTGAAAATTATCTGGAATATCCATGGTAACCCCGAGCATGCCTGCCTTTTGTGACTTAATCATTACGCCTGTGCATGGCGCCCATGAGCGTAAACCAGAACGTAGTTCCCTTGCCGTCCTCGGTCTGGAAACCAATCTCGCCCCCCATTTTCTCAACGAAGGTCTTGGTGATATTCAGGCCCAGCCCGGTCCCCCCTTGCTGGCGGGTATTGGTGCCGTCTGCCTGGGCGAATCGCTTGAAAATCTGCTCACGGAAAGCGACGGGGATTCCCTGTCCATGGTCTTGCACTTCAATTTTCAAGGTCCCAGGTATTTCAGTAATCCGTATCTGCACCTCTTCGCCCCTGGGAGAAAATTTGGCGGCATTTGACAATAAATTGGCAAATACCTGCATGACGCGGACACTGTCACCCATGGCCCATGCCTGTTCAGGATGGCAGCTGATACGGTAGCGGACATTGTAAGCCTGGGCATAATGGGCATTGGCTTCGATGGCTTGCCTGGTCACCGCGACAAGATCGAAGCGCTCCATATTGATCACCATCTTACCGGAAGCCAGTTTCTCCATATCCAGAATGTCATTGACCAATATCCCCAGTCTTTGGCAATTCCTGTGAGCGACCTTGATCAATTGCATGGCTTTGGGAGCGATATCCCCGGCGACGCCGCTCTCCAGCAAACCCAGCGCTCCGCGTATGGATGTTAGCGGCGTACGCAACTCATGGCTGACGACGGAGATAAATTCAGACTTGATGCGATCAGCCTTGCGCTGTTCTGTCAGGTCCAGCACAAAGCCCACCCACTCCTCGAGTGACCCTTCGAGTTGTGCAAGACCCACCATCACCGGAATGTGCGTACCGTCTTTACGTATCAGTTCGCCCTCATAGGGCTTGGCTTGCCCGTGAATGCGCAACTCATTGAGTGCATTCTTGTGGGCAGCGTGACTCTCCAGCGATGTACGCTCCAGCCAGCTCATGCCCTGTTCGGAAAATTCCAGCCTCTGTACACCTGCCAATTGCAGCAAGACGTCATTGGCTTCCGTCAATTTGCCATTGGCACCGCCTTGCATGATGCCTATCAGGCTGGAATTGACCAGGCGGCGCAATCTTGATTCACTGACAAACAGCGCTTCGAGCATGCGCGACTTGTCCTTGCTGGCTTTTTCAGCAGCATCACGCGCCGCCATCAGGCTGCGTTCTGCTTCTTTCATTTGTGTGATGTCCCGCACGCTGAATACGCGGCCCACCCGTCTGTCACGCAAGAACTCAGGTTTGGACACACAGACAAAATAGCGCCCGTCATGCAGGGTCAACAAATCTTCCGTTTCCAGATTGGGGTCGTCACGGATTTTTTCCAGGCTGTCAAAGAAGCTCTTGCTGTCCTTTAGCGCAAGCTTAAGGTGGGCAAACATTTGCGCTTCATCCCTGCCTGCCAGCAATTCATCACTGATTTGCCACATTGATGAGAAGCGCTGGTTGATGTTGACCACATTCCCGTCCAAGTCTGTCGACAATATACCCTCAGCTGTCGCATCCAGAGAACTCTGCAACTGTGCCACCAGATGACCCCGACCTTCAGCCAGCTCTCGTCTGTGGGTAATATCTTCAGCGTGGATGATGAAGAATTCTCTGTCTGCATCAACAAAGCTGGACACGCGTTTTTCCACCGGGAAGGAATTGCCATTGCTGCTGATCCATTCACTCTCGGCGATGGCTTTGCCATCAGCCTGGGTATCGGCACGCAGGGCTTCCCAAAAAAATATGTCCTGCAAGGAACACTCTATCTGGGCCAGGGTCAGCCCACACAACTCTTCCTGACTATAGGCAAGCATCTGGCAGGCGACCTGATTGGCGTCAACCACCCGCATTTCGTGAGTATCAACGACCAGGATGGCGTCACGGCTATGGTCTATCAGGTGATGCAATAGGTTTGTGCTTAATGCCGATCTTGGTTGTGATGTGTCGGTAGCAGTCATTTTGTCTGACTCTGCCCTGGTAAAGAGCTGCCCTGCGTGTTTTTCGATTGTGAGTCAACATAATAGTTGACCCGCTTGCGCGGATTCAGGTAATTGAAAATTGCGCGTGGCAGCAAACCTGGCCGGATACTGGCATTGATGGACAATTCCTTGTTCTCTTCAGCGAGATCAAGGATGATGGCATCTTCCTTCGGGATTTCGGCATCATAAACCAGCACGCGCGGCCGCAGGGGTTTGCCGACATTGACATTCATGACCAGGCCTATGGCTTCATTCGACAACCTGACCAAAGTCCCTGGCGGATAAACACCAAGACTCTTGACCAGCGTAGCCATGATGGCAGGATCAAACTGCGCACGCCGGTGCGCATACATGGTGGACAGCGCCTCATGCGGTGTCAGTGATTGCCTGGCATCGTTGTGGTTGCACAGATTGTCGTAGACATTGGCAATGGTCACGATGCGCGCAGGCACACAAATCGCATCTCCTTTAAGTTGATGGGGATACCCGCTGCCATCCATGTATTCATGATGCTGGACAATCACGTTCAAGACCACATTCGGCAAACCGGCCTGCTTGCCAAAGTCCAGACCATAGAGAGGGTGCTGTTCATAAAAATTCTGCTCTGGCTTGGTCAGCGGCTCGTATTTATTCACAATATGCTCAGGCACACCGACTTTGCCCAAGTCATGGAACAGGGCCGCCATCCCGACATCCTTGATTTGTGCATCAGTACATTTCATTTCATTGGCCAGCATCATCGCCAGCACCGAGACATTGAGCGTATGGAAATACTGCTCTTCGCTGCCCGCCGTCTGCTGTATCAGATGCATGACGGTATCACTGCCACTGAGAAAAACTTCGGCCATGCTGTCGATCAGCTTGCCGGCCTCGACCAGGGTTTCTTTCGGACGCGAGAAAATGAGTCGGTTGATATTCTTGACGACAGCCGCGGCCTGAACGAATTTCTCTTCACAGCGGGCAATTTCATCACGCTGTTTTTGCAGTTTTTCAAAGCGCGCCCGTTTGGCTTCGATAATGCTGGAATATACTTTTCCCTTTACTGTCGTCTGGCTGACTGGCTCTGCAGGCTGCACCTCTGGCGATTTGCCGGCAGGCGGCGTAGTCACGAGCGGATCAGACTTGGACGGGATGTAGCGGACATGCCTGAGCTTCAAAGCGACCAGATCATCGATTTGCTGTTGGTTCGTGATCTTGAACGAATTCATCGGGAATGAGTGCTCGAACCAGCTCAGGTCGAGTTTAATGAACATTCCTATGCGGATCTGATCAATCACAATTAACTGGCTATCATCAGACATGTGGGTGAAATAGTGGCTGTTTCTTCTGACGATAGCATAGCACCCCTGCGTTTGCAAAACCTGCCCTCACAGGGAAAATCCAGGAGGTTTTTCTGGATTTCTCACAGAAAATCCAGACTTTGCGGCATGCAACGTTATAATCGCTGTCCTGAACATTTTGAAGGTTGCTCACCGTGTCTGACCGTCTTGCCGTACTCCCTCAATATATATTGCCCAAACAGGCATTGACCGTTTTCGCAGGCAAGGTTGCCAATGCCAGGGCAGGCAAATTCACCACCAGTCTGATACGCTGGTTTGTTGGCCGTTACCAGGTCAATATGAATGAGGCATTGAACCCCGACATCAGCAGCTACGCCAGTTTCAATGAGTTTTTCACCCGCCCTCTGCGGGCAGACGCCCGTCCGCTGGCCAACACCGACCTGATCAGCCCTGTCGACGGCGCCATCAGCCAGTTCGGCGCCATAGAGAAAGACCAGATATTCCAGGCCAAGGGCCATCAATACAGCAGTACCGCACTGGTCGGTGGCGATGCTGTGCTGGCATCCCGCTTCCAGGATGGCAGTTTCGCTACCCTGTACCTGAGCCCGCGCGACTATCACCGCATCCATATGCCCTGCGATGGCCGGCTGACACGCATGATCTACGTACCCGGCGCCCTGTTTTCTGTCAACCCGACTACGGCACGTGGCGTACCAGGCCTGTTTGCACGCAATGAACGGGTGGTCTGTGTGTTTGAATCTGCATTTGGACCCTTCGTACTGACACTGGTGGGCGCCACCATCGTCGGCAGCATGGCCACCAGTTGGCATGGCGTAGTCAATCCGCCACGCAGCAACGAGGTCCGTGAATGGAATTATGAAAACCAGCAGATCAACCTGAAAAAAGGAGAGGAAATGGGTAAATTCCTGCTGGGTTCGACAGTAGTCATGCTTTTCCCAAAAAATGCAGTGAATTTCAATCCCGCGTGGCAGCCGGAAAAGGCTATCTGCATGGGAGAAGCCATGGGCAATCACCCAGCCTGATTCAGTTCAATGCGTTTAAGTAATATCATTTAAACATTAAAACAACAGTTTATCCCGGGTATTTCCCTGAAGACAGGAAAATACCTGCCTGACATCAGGCAGTCTTCGTCGCAATCTGGCGGCGTAGCCAACTGCTCATTCACTCCCCCATTTCCTTGCAAAAAAACGAAGACTAACTGCCAAAGTTTTGGCCTTGGCGGGCATGCCCACATCTATCGCAGATGTAAATCAATATAAATTGCTAAAAAAGACTTGCCAAACAAGTTCGAATATTCAATAATCTAAATAAGAATTGTTATCGTTTAGATTTGCAAGGTAAAATATGACTATCCATCATGCCACTCAACGGCCTGCCGATCTCGCTAACGCGACTACGATGCAGCCACAACAAGAAGTGCCCCGCATAAAAAGCGGTGATTTGATGCAGCAAAAACGTGAACTGGAAATTGATCATGCCGGTCGTATTTATCGACTGCGCATTACGCAATTGAACAAATTGATACTGACTGCCTGATTCAACCTATTTGTGGAGGCCGGACATGCCAGGTGGGGCGTTAATGAATGAAGATTTTCCAGGTTCGGCTGCCACGTCCAGGCAACCAGAGTTGCTGGTTTCAGCAGTCTTGCATCTGATGTCGCATTACACGGTAAGTAGCACACAAAATAATGCGCAGGAAGAAGCTGAGCAGGCTCGTACCAGGCTGGCCTCTGTTATAGAACGGCATCTGCAGGTATTGGCTGACCTGCCCGAGCTGGCACCTGTATTGAAAGCCACTTGCCAGCAATTGTCAGAACAATGGGCGAATCTGATAGAGAAAAAATCTGTGCAAGAGAGCAAGGCGCGCAGACTGGGCTGGTTGCTGACAACCAGACGTAGAAATTTGTCGGTTTGAGCCTGATTTGTAATTCGTAGTAAATTCGCAGTTTAACGGAGCTGTTTCATGATTGTCTGTGTTTGCAATAATGTGTCCGAAAAGAAAATCCAGAGTGCAGTTGCCATGGGCGCCAGCACAATGGCTGATCTGCGCGAGCAATTGGAGGTTGGCACCTGTTGTGGGAAATGTGCAAGCTGCGCACGTAAAGTCATGCGCGATTGCCTCAATGACAGGGCAGAGCAGGCATCCGGCTTCCAGAATTTTGTTCAACAACTCCATTTTCAGCCCGCCCCTATGGCTGCCTGAACTCCATCATGTCCACACATACCCTGCACGCTGAGTCTGGTTCTGTGCGCCCGTTTGGTAGCATGTCCAAAGCCAGAATCACTTCATTTGCTGCTATCGTCATCGCACATCTGGGCATGTTCTATGCGCTTGAACATGGACTGATTTCACACGCAGTACAAATACTGCCGAAAGAAGTAGTCATGACATTCGTAGAGCCGCCTGCGATCAAACCTGAGCCGCCGCCAAAACCGCTTCCCTCCAGGAAACTAGCCAGCCTGCAAATACCGACACCCGTGGTTCCCCATATCGTGCCCGTCGTTGAGATACCTGTCGAACCACATCAGATAACGACCACTGTTGCACCGCCGGCGCCACAAGTAGCGGCTGTCGCGGCCAAGCCTGAAGTCAGCAATACACCGGCGACACCGGCACCGCCAAAACAGGTCAGTGCCGTTGAGTATGTTAAGGCGCCACAGGCAGATTACCCGCCAATGTCGAGGCGCATGGGGGAAGAAGGCAAGGTAATCCTGCGTGTCCTGGTCAATGAAAAAGGGGTTGCAGAAAAAGTGGATGTCCAGAAATCTTCAGGCTCAAATCGCCTTGATGAAGCTGCGAGAGTCGCCATTTTGCGTGCTATTTTCAAACCTTATCTGGAAGATGGCAAAGCCCTGACCGTCATCGCCACAGCCACGATCAGCTTCTCGCTGAGCAGCTAAGAACCTGTCTACGATCTTACTGCGCCTGCACAATTGGCGTTTCTGCGGGTCTCATGCGCTGCTCAACATGCTCATGTACTCAAGTACATTCCGCTTTTTGTGCTGCGTTTTTATTACCCTTACCCTGCTGACGCACGTTCACTACTGATCGTCAACAGGTTATCAGATAAAGTCTCCTCCCCCGGGACAGGCCAGATTGCAGCAATTGTGCCGTTTGGCTTTTTTCTCACCGACTCTTTACAACTGGCCTGTCACTGGCAGTGAGCGACTCCAGGGACTGGAAATCAAGCCACCGGTCCCTGTACCTCAGTTCATCTACATTTTGCAAGCCTCACTGAATGCTCTATGATGTGAGAAAAGCGAATAGTTCCACCAGTACTCATATCATCAACAGAACAGGAAGGAAGCCATGAAAGGCGACGCGAAAGTCATCAAGCTGCTCAATGCACAACTCACCAATGAATTGAGTGCCATCAATCAGTATTTCTTGCATGCACGCATGTACAAGCATTGGGGCTTTGAAAAACTGGGCAAGAAAGAATACGAAGAATCCATCGGCGAAATGAAACATGCCGACAAGCTCATCGACCGTATCCTGATGCTGGGTGGCCTGCCCAACCTGCAAGCCCTGCACAAATTAATGATAGGAGAGGACACACAGGAGATGTTGCGTTGCGACCTGAAGCTGGAAACCGCTGCGCAAAAAACCGTCAAGGAAGGCATAGCCTGCTGCGAATCCACCGGTGACTATGTATCCCGCGACCTGTTCCAGGTCATACTCGAAGACACGGAAGAGCATATAGACTGGCTGGAAACCCAGCTGGAACTGATAGAAAAAATCGGCATCCAGAATTACCTGCAATCGCAAATGTCTGCAGAAGAGTAATTAGCGACCTGCCGCAAAGCAACTGTAGAATTTCTAACGCTCAACCTGTTCAGGTACAGGTTTCAGTGGCCCGGACAAGTCTTTGCGCTTTTCCGGGCCATTTGTTCTTTGCCCCCACCCAACGCCTGCCAATACCAGGAAACCACCGATGGCGTGATAGCCATGTAATTTCTCCCCCAGCAATGTAGCTGCAGCCAGGGCTACAAAAACCGGCAGCAGATTCATGAACAGACTGGCCCGTGCCGCCCCCAGGCGTTTGATACCCGTCATCCAGAAAAATGGAGCACCAATTGAGGCCGGGATCGCCGCGTACAGTATCAATGATGCATTCTGCAAGCTGATTGGCGAGGTCGGTGCAAACCACCAGAATGGCAGCAACAATGCGATACCAAAGCCTATCTGCACATACAATTGCTGCCAGGTCGATAGCGGTATGGCCCAGCGCTTGAGTAATACGCCATAAAGAGCATTGGAACTGACGGCAATCAGCATCAGCAGATCACCGATATGGACTGCACCATGCAGGAGTTCGCCCGGATGTCCATGAGTCGTCAGCAATAACAGCCCGCTCAATGATACGCTCGCAGCGAGCAAACGGGCCAAGCTAAGGATTTCCCCGGCAAACAGGCTGGCCAAAAACGCTGACAGCAAAGGCATCAATGCGACGATTACCCCCATATTGGTGGCAGTCGTTGTTTTGGCTGCTTCATAAGCCAGGCCCTGGTACATACCCATGCCCAGACAGCCAAGCAAAGCCAGCCTGGGCCAGTGTAGCGCAACAATGGCACGCTGCTGCCACACAGCACGCAAAACAAATGGCGTCAACACCAGACCAGCAAATACCCAGCGATATAACGCAATTGCAGCCGGCTCTATGGCCCCGGCTGCGAGCTTGGTGACGATGGTATTACCTGTCCAGACAATGACCGCCAGCAAGGGGTAAAAAGAAAAACTGACTTCCATATCCGCTGTTTCTGTCCGACCTTGCTGGCGCATGCCTGTCTCCTGATGTACTTGACTGACGCTATCGTCGCGCATGCAGATCATTGTGTAAAGTGAGACAATTGCAATCAATTCGTGCATCAAATGCACTGATATCAACATCCGGCACAGGAGGCAGCACATGCATCAGCTCGATTTCAATTTATTGCTGGATCTTGATGCTCTGCTCAGTGAAGGCAGCGTGGCAGGGGCCGCACGTCGCCTGCATCTGAGCGCACCAGCCATGAGCCGGCGCCTGGGACGACTACGTGATGCAATCGGCGACCCCCTGTTCGTGCCAGCCGGTCGCGGCCTGGTGCCCACTGAGCGTGCGCTTGCCCTGCGTGAACGGGTACAGACAGCCATACTCGAAGTCAGAGGCGTATTTACTCCGGAAGAAGTCAATTTCGCCACGCTGGAGCGAACCTTGAGCCTGCGCACCAATGACGGTTTCGCCGGTGTATGGGCGACCCGGCTGGCGGCCAATATCGCTGCTGAGGCTCCAGGTGTGTCGCTGCATTTCATTGCCCGCACAAACAAGGACCTGGCGCCTTTACGTGATGGCCCGGTCGACCTTGATATCGGTGTACTCGGACTGACGGAACTGGAAATCTACGACCAGCCCTTGTTCAAGACCTCGTTTGTCGGCGTGGTCCGTGAAAACCATCCCTTGCTGGAGACAATCAGGGATGGACAGGTCAGCGCCCAGGACTTTGTAGCCTGGTCTCAAGTGTCGGCATCCAAGCGTGGCATGGTCAGCATGCACGGTTACATCGACATGGCACTCAAGGAAATGGGGTTGCGCCGTCGCATCACCGTTGTGGCGCCCGGTTTTCAGGCAGCCATGGTGATGGCGGCGGCATCCGACCTGGTCGCCACCATACCTGAAGCATTTGCCCAATGGGCGCTGAAGCAGCATCGCTTGCAGATATTCCGGCTACCGGTGAAAACACCAGAGATCACTATCTCCCAAAGCTGGCACTTGCGCCACCATCTTGATCCCGTACATCGCTGGTTGCGGGCGCATGTACGGGCGCTTTGCGCAGCAGAATCAGCGGCAGCATCATCAGTCAACGATGACAACAGTGAGGATAAGCCATAAAAACAAAAAACGGGATGTCGCCAACGCGTACATCCCGTTTATCTGTCCAGATAAATGACTTATTGCGGCAAGGTGTCTTTGAAAGAGGCACGTTCCGATAATTTATCAAACAGTTTGGCGAGATTAGGAAAGTCTCCACGCCAGTCGATTTCCGGGAAACGGAAACTTAGCCAGCCTAGCGCGCAGGCAACGCTGACATCTGCCAGCGTCAGATGATTACCTGAACAGAATGGCGCTTCGCCCAAACCGCTGGACAAGGATTTAAGACCTGCATGGACCTTGCTCATTTGCCTGTCCATCCATTCCTGGCTTTGCTGCTCTGCCGGACGCAAGGTTTTTTCCAGGCGCACCAGAATAGCTGCATCCAGGATGCCATCGGCCAGCGCTTCCCAGCATTTGACTTCTGCACGTTCGCGACCATTGGCAGGAATCAGCTTGCCAACCGGTGTCAGTGTATCGAGGTATTCAACAATCACGCGTGAATCGAACATCGCGCCACCATCCTCCATCAACAGGCAGGGAACTTTTCCCAGAGGGTTCGATTGCTGTATGGTGGTCTCAGGTGCCCACACATTTTCCTGGAGGAAAGTGTAGTCAAGTTTCTTTTCCGCCATGACGACGCGGACTTTTCTTACAAAAGGACTAGTGATGGAGCCAATTAGTTTCATAGGAATCTGAAAGTAGGTTTAGCGCGGATTATAGCATTGCAAGCCTGCAAACCGACGTCATACGGGCCTGCGTGCAAGGCAGCAACAAGCTCACGAATATATAGTTTGACCTCATTCAAATGGTAAAATCTCATATTCCGCACAAAAAAACGGTTTTTACACCACAAAAGTAAAATTTTGCTAAATTTTAAATGTTTGCAAAATTTATACTTTTGTTGTTTTTCGCGCAAGGCTTTCTGTCATTCCATCTCTATTGTCCATCATGTCCCTATCCTCACTTTCTGCCCTTTCCCCTCTTGACGGTCGTTACGCAGGCAAAGTTGATGCTTTGCGCGCCACTTTGTCTGAAGCCGGCTTCATGCGTCACCGTGTCAAGGTTGAAGTTTCCTGGTTGCAAGCATTGTCGCAAGCCGGGTTCGATGAAATCAAGGCATTTTCGCCAGCTGCCAATGCCTTGCTCGACAAACTGGTCGCCGATTTTTCGGAAGCCGATGCGCAGCGCATCAAGGAAATTGAAGCTGTCACCAATCATGACGTCAAAGCCGTCGAATACTGGTTGAAGGAGCAGGTCAAGGATATGCCCGAACTGGTTGCCGCCAGTGAATTCATTCATTTTGCCTGTACATCGGAAGACATCAACAATACTTCCCACGGCATGATGCTGAAAACCGCCCGCAACGAAGTCATGTTGCCAGCACTGCGCAAGCTGATTACCAAACTGACAGAACTCGCGCATGCCAATGCCGACATCCCCATGCTGTCCCGCACTCATGGCCAGACCGCCAGCCCGACTACCCTGGGCAAGGAAATGGCCAACGTTGTGGCTCGCCTGCAGCGCGCCATCAAGCGCATAGAGCAGGTAGAAATTCTCGGCAAGATGAACGGCGCCGTCGGCAACTACAATGCTCATCTGTCAGCTTACCCTCAACATGACTGGGAAAGCTTTTCCAAGAATGTCATCGAACAGCGCCTGGGCTTGATCTATAACCCTTACACCATACAAATCGAGCCACATGATTACATGGCAGAAATGTTTGATGCCTTTGCCCGTGCCAACACCATTTTGCTGGACTTGAACCGCGACATCTGGGGTTATATCTCGGTTGGTTATTTCAAGCAAAAACTCAAGGCTGGTGAGATCGGTTCTTCCACCATGCCACATAAAGTCAATCCTATCGACTTTGAAAATTCTGAAGGCAACCTGGGCCTGGCAAACTCGCTGCTGCGTCATCTGTCTGAAAAATTGCCAGTCTCACGCTGGCAGCGTGACCTGACGGATTCCACTGTACTGCGCAATATAGGCGTGGCCTTTGGTTACACCCTGCTGGCCTATGACAGTTGCCTGCGCGGCTTGAACAAGCTGGAAACCAATCCGGAACGCCTGGCAGCTGACCTTGATGCAACCTGGGAAGTCCTGGCAGAACCGGTACAGACCGTGATGCGTCGTTATGCGGTTGAAAACGCTTATGAGCAATTGAAAGAATTGACGCGTGGCAAAGGCATCACCAAAGAAGCCTTGCAGGAATTTGTCGAAGGCCTGGCCATCCCGCGCGATGCCAAGGATTTACTGCTGGCAATGACACCGGCGAACTACACTGGAATTGCAGCGAAACTGGCAAAAGCAATCTAATCGTTAGCGACAATGACCATTAACCACAGAGGCACAGAAACATAGAGGAAAAACGGAGAAAAGCGATACAAAATCACTTTGTTTTGCTTTTCTCTCTTTTGTATTTCTCGGTGTCTCTGTGGTGTAGCAGGAAACTCTTGCTGCATGCCTGCGAAACGAAGACTGCTTGCAAGCAGTCTTTCCTTTCTATGCGATGAGCTTTTTGGTCTTAAAAAATATTTATTTCTGTGAACGGAACGGGAACATCAACTGTTTCAAGAACCCATCCGGCATATAGTCTCCCTGCACTCCATATTTCTCAGGAAATCCCTTTTGTCCCTTGATGGCCGTCCCAAACAGATGATCGAGGAAGGCATAGTGTGCTGCATAATTTCTGTCAATCGCCACATCATCTGATGAGTGATGCCAGTGATGAAAATCTGGTGTGACGATCAGGTACCTGATCGGCCCCCAGGGCAGATGCACATTCGCATGGTTAAATACGGCCTGAAAGCCGACCACAATGATATAGACGTCCATGACAGTCTTTTCAAAACCCAACACATACAAGGCACCCAGGACGCCAACACGGGTGCAGATCAATTCCAGGATGTGCTGGCGAGAACCGGCCAGCCAGTCCATCGTCTTGGCAGAGTGATGAACAGCATGGAAGCGCCACAGGAAAGGAATCTCATGGTAGGCGCGGTGGGTCCAGTATTGCACCATGTCTGCCGTCAATATGCACAGCAGCAATTGCGGGAAGAACCAGATAGACTGCACAAAATCACGCACACTGTCATGTGCCATCCAGCCAAACAGGCGGTGGATGGCGAAATTGACTGTCAACAAGGCCAGACCAACAATGAAGTGATTGACAGCAAAGTGCACCATGTCAGTCTGCCATTCCCGACGGAAAATCAATTGACCTTTGTACAGCGGGAAGATTTTTTCTATGACGACGAAGATGATGGTCGAACCCAGCAAATCAAGAATGAACCAGTCCAGGCCTATATAGGGCGTATGGTCAGGAAAATCCGCTACCGGCACATGCGATCCGCCATAAGCTACGGCGGCAATGACCATGGCAGCAGCGACTGCATTCAAACCACGGCGACGATTGAACAAGACATTCAATAAGCTGATTACCCCAGACAAGACCAGTGCCGCAAACAGGATATGCCGAATGACATCGGGCGAATAGTTTTTGCGCAACTCAGGTGTAGTCAGGTATTGCGGGAAATGAAAAGCGATGACGCCCAGCAGACACAGGAATGCCAGCGTCAAGGCCAGTACACCACTGGCAAGGCCCGTTCCTGGCTTCAAGGGGCCACTCTGATCGAGCAAGCCTGTCGTTTCACTGACTGCGCCTGCGACATTGCCCAGTACGGTTTTGGCAGGATCTACTAATATTTTTCCTAGGGATTTTTCTGGAATTTCTGGTTTCATTATGGATAGGGTAAGTGGCAAGCAGACCAATGATAAATGAATGCCTTGGTGTGGGGGAAAAACCTTTTCAGGGCAAATTGAAAAGAGATTCCGGAAGAAAGTATAGCTGTAAGCCCTGACCAGCGACGCAGCTTGTAGCAGCTGCTTACAATTCGCCTCTCAAAAATCTGGCAGTTTTCTGCAGACTTTCTTTTTTTTTGCTATATTAGTTCTACTTCGAACTAATTATCTCTTTTGTCAGAGGAGCCAGCATGGCAGCCACTCAAAAATATTCCAATGTAAGCATCGCGCTGCACTGGCTGATTGCCGTCCTGATCATTATTGCTTTTATCATGGGCAATATCATGGTCGATATGCGTATGAGCCCGACGAAATTGCAATATTTTTCATACCATAAATGGCTGGGGGTAACGGTACTCGGTTTTGTTGCCATACGACTCATCTCACGCCTCATGAGCAAGGCCCCTCCTTATCCAGAGAATATGGGCAAACTGCCGACTCAACTGGCGAACGGCACCCATATCCTGCTGTATGTATTGATGTTTGCCGTGCCCCTGTCTGGATATTTTTACACGCTGGCAGCAGGCTATCCGGTAGTCTATCTGGGATTATTCGAATTACCAGTATTAATGGCTCCCAACCCGGAAATCAAGGGAACTTTAAAAGAATTGCATGAAATTCTGAACAATGTCATGTTCGTTCTGGTCTTGCTGCATATTGCCGCAGCACTCAAACATCACTTCTATGATAAAGACGGGCTCTTGCACCGCATGCGCCCTGGCCGTTAATCATTTTTTATTAATTTTCAAACAGGTATTTAGTATGAGCACCTATTCCATGAAGAAAATCGCTGCGTCTGCCGCAGCCGTCCTGGTCATCGCCAGCCCCGCCATTGCTGCAGCGTTGAAACTTGACAATGCCAAAAGCACAGTAAACATTACCTTCAAGCAAATGAATGTGCCTGTGGATGCCAAATTCAAGAAATTTTCCGCCAGCATCGACTATGACAGCGCCAAACCAGAAGCATCCAAAGCAACGGTGGATATTGATGTTGCCAGCTTTGATCTTGGTGACGCTGAATACAACAAAGAAGTTCTGAAGAAAGAATGGTTTAATGCCTCAGCCTTCCCTAAAGCCAGCTTTGTCTCCACGTCCATGAAAGCAGGTGCATCAGGCAAACTCGATGTCACGGGTAAGCTCAGCATCAAGGGTAAAACTGTCGATGTCAGTTTTCCTTTAAGTGTCAAGAAAGAAGGCAATAACCAGGTTTTTGATGGCAGCCTGCCTATCAAGCGCCTCACCTTCAACATCGGTGAAGGTGAATGGAAAGACACCGGCATGGTCGCCGATGAAGTGCAAATCAAGTTCCATGTAGTCACCACCCCGTAACACAATAAAGCATCAGTACCCTTTTAATTTTTAAGCGTTTGATTCCCCCTTACTATTTCCTCCCAGGAGTAATACATGAAATTAGCCAAGTTTATCGCAGCAGCCCTGATCGCCAGCTCAGTACCCGCCTTTGCCCAGACTTATAATATTGAATCGAATCACACTTACCCAAGCTTCGAAGCCGACCACATGGGCATCTCCGTATGGCGCGGTAAATTCAACAAGACTTCGGGCAAGATCGTGCTTGATCGCGCCGCCAAGACAGGTACGGTAGACATCACGATTGATGCCAATTCCCTGGATTTCGGCCATGAAAAAATGAATGAACATGCCAAGTCCAAAGACATGTTCAATGTTGCGCAATTCCCTACCGCTACCTATAAGGGTACATCGATCAAGTTTGATGGCGACACTCCGGTTGCCGTCATCGGTGAATTGACTTTGCTGGGCGTCACCAAGCCAGTCACACTGACAATCAACAAGTTCAAATGCATACAGCACCCCATGTTCAAGAAAGAAGCTTGCGGTGCAGATGCCAGTGCAGAATTCAAGCGCACTGATTTTGGCCTGAACTATGGCACACCACGTTTCGCACCGGAAGTGAAACTGGCGATCCAGGTAGAAGCAATCAAGGCTGACTAAGATTTGGCTGGGACCGGTAGTTGATGAGCGGTTGTTGACTCAATGGTCCGGTCCCTAGTGGACTGTAACAGTGAAAAGCGAAGTGCCTGCCACGTGCGCGGCAACCAGGACGGCGTTGCAAATACGTGCGATAGCTCCGCTATCGCTGTGCTTATTTGTCAAAACCTTGTCTTGCCCTGATTCGCCGGGCACATGTCCTTCACTACCGCTTTCACTGTGACAGTCCACTAGTTGCCGAATATTGATACTTTTTGCAGGCTCCGGCTTGGTCTGCTACAGCAGATCAAACCTCCTTCTTTTGAATTAAGTTTATGGGCGAACGCTACTTGCGCAGCATACGGTTACTATCGGAATGCATGCAATTATTTGAACAGGCTTCTGCAAGGAACGTCCGCAAGCTCGGTTTTACACATTCGCAATTCGACATCATCGCCACCCTGGGCAATACACCGGGGATGACTTGCAAGGAACTTGGTGAAAAAACCCTGATTACCAAGGGCACCCTGACCGGCGTGCTGGACAGGCTGGAACAAAAAGGCCTGGTACAACGTGAACGTGGCAACGACGACCGGCGACAACTGTTTGTAAAACTGACGCCCGTGGGTGAAGCCACCTTCGATGATATTTTCCCAAAGATCGTGTCCAGCGGCAAACAGCGTTTTAAATCTTATACAGACCAGGATTACCTTGCGCTGGAAAGCTCCCTGTTCAAACTCAAGCAGCATTTGCTTGAGGACGACTGTCCATAAAAATACATACTGTCCGTTCCGCCGTTTTTCACTATACCTGCATCAACGACAGATGTAGCGCAAAGGTATCAATTCTCAAAGTCAAACCTTGTCTCCGACTATGGGACCGCTGCCACTGTATTTATCGAGTGCAAGATAAATCACGGGCGTAATAAACAGGGTAATTGCCTGGGAGAAAATCAGCCCGCCGACTACCGCCAAACCTAGCGGCTGACGCAACTCGGCACCAGCACCCAGACCGAGCGCAATCGGCAAAGCGCCAACCAGGGCTGCCAGCGTGGTCATCATGATAGGGCGGAAACGCTGTATGCAGGCCTCGCGTATTGCTTCTGGCGGTGTCATGTTATGGTGCCTTTGTGCATCAAGCGCAAAATCGATCATCATGATGGCGTTCTTTTTCACGATACCGATCAGCAGCAAAATACCGATGGTGGCAATCAGGGTCAGGTCTTCACCAAACCATTGCAAGGTCAGCAATGCACCAACCGCAGCAGATGGCAAACCGGCCAGAATGGTGATCGGGTGGATATAGCTTTCATACAGTACGCCGAGCAGCACATAGATCACCAGCAAGGCTGCGACAATCAGGATCACCTGACCGGACTGGGAATCCTTGAACACCGCAGCATCACCACCGTAGCTGGTGATGATGGAGGCTGGCAGTTTGATTTCATCCCGGTATTTCTCTATGCGATTGGTCGCGTCACCAAGCGCCGTTCCCGGCGCCAGGTTGAAAGACACGGTGACTGCCTGTAACTGACCGACGTGATTGATCGCCGTAGGGCCGACAGTACGTTTGACGGTAGCCACGCTGGACAAGGGGACCAGGGTACCGGTATTGCCGCGCACATAAATACCCTTGATGGCGTCTTCATCCTTCTTGGCATCTGGCGTGACTTCCATGATGACCTGATAGCTGTCGACATTGGTGTACATGGTCGATATCTGGCGTTCACCAAATGCGCTATACAATGCCGAACGTATGCTGTCCATGTTGACACCAAGCGCATTGGCACGGTCACGGTCAATGTCGATACTGGCTTGCAGGCCCTTCAACTGGGAATCCGTGGTGACATCCTTGAAACCGGGGTCAGTACGCAATTTCTCTTGCAACTTGATGGCCCAGTCGCTGAGCGATCCGGCTTCCACACTTTGCAGGATATATTGATACTGGCTCTTGCTCGGACGACCACCCAGTTGCAAATTCTGGGTAGGACGCAAGAATACGGCAATACCGGGGACTTCATTGAGCTTCTTGCGCAAACCTTCAACGACTTCCTTCATGGGCTTGCGTTCACCGCGCGGCTTCAGGTTGATGAACATGCGGCCATTATTTTGTGAGCCGCTACCACCATTGAACGAGGTGGCAGTCGCCACGTTGGGATCATCACGAATGATCTTGGCTACCCTGTCCTGCAAAATCACCATGGCAGGGAAAGACGTTTCTTCAGCCGCTTCCGTCGACACATTGATCTGGCCTATGTCCTCCTGTGGGAAGAAACCCTTGGGGATGATATTGAACAGGTAAGCGGTAGCAGCAAAGGTTGCCACGGCAATCAGCAACACTGTTTTACGGTGACGCAAGGCCAGGTCAAGGCCGCGTGTGTAGGAACGCAGCGATGCATTGAAACTGCTTTCAAACACATGCAACATGGCAGCCACTGCTTTTGGTGGCTCTTTGAGCTCATGTTCACTTTTCAAGAAGCGGCTGGCCAGCATGGGCACAAGGGTCAGCGATACAAAGGCAGAAGCCAAAATGGCCAGACTGACGATGACAGCAAATTCATGGAACAACTGCCCGATGACACCAGGCATGAAGAAGATGGGGATGAACACCGCTACCAGGGAAGTGGAAATCGAAATGATGGTAAAACCGACCTCACGTGAACCCTGTAAGGCAGCCTTGAAAGGTTCCTCACCATTTTCCACATGACGCATGATGTTTTCCAGCATCACGATCGCATCATCAACCACCAGGCCCACGGCCAGCGTCAAACCGAGCAGTGACACATTATCCAGGGTATAGCCAAAACCCCACAACAGGGCAATCGCTCCGATCAGCGACACTGGCAAGGACAGGGTAGGAATGACGGTCGCCACCATGCGCCGCAAGAACAGGAAAATAACGACCACGACCAGGAAGATGGTCAACAACAAAGTCAGGTTAACGTCATGCAAGGCGTCACGGATAGACACCGAGCGGTCATTGACCAGGTTCATCTTGACCGAAGCAGGCAATTGCGACTTGAAGCCAGGCAGGGCTGCCTTGATGGAATCGACAACCTTGACCGTGTTGGCATCAGTCTGTCTTTGTATCGCCAGAGTAATGGAACTCTCGCCATTAAAGTTTGCTGCGGTCTTGACTTGCTCATAGCTGTCTTCAACCTGGGCAACATCTTGCAGGCGCACTACCT
This sequence comes from Undibacterium paludis, assembly GCF_022568815.1. Lineage (GTDB taxonomy): Bacteria > Pseudomonadota > Gammaproteobacteria > Burkholderiales > Burkholderiaceae_D > Undibacterium. Next base: position 130,608 of record NZ_JAKZHX010000007.1, read on the forward strand.
GCCCCCCCTTATTGCTGACGACCAGGTTGGCAAATTCCGCCGCGCTCTGCAATTGTTTGTTGGCCAGCAGGGTCAGGGTCTGCTTGTCGCCTTCCAGCGTGCCGACGGGTGTATTGGCGTTTGAAGTGCGTATCGCCGCCGCCAATTCATCGAGCGTCAGGTTACGTGCCTGCAAGGCATCTGGCATCACACGTATGCGTACGGCATAACGCTTGATACCAAAAATATTCACCTGCGCAACACCTTCCAGCGTCGACAAACTGGGCGAGATCAGGTGCTCGGCATAACTGGTCAGTTCAGACAGGCTTAGTGATGGCGAAGTCAACGCGATAAACAATACCGGCGCATCAGCGGGATTGACCTTACGGTATGAAGGTGGCGAAGTCATATCCACCGGCAGGGAGCGCTGCGCACGCAACAAGGCTGCCTGGACGTCAACCGCTGCTGCATCCACATTGCGGTTCTGGTCAAACTCCAGTGTCAGCGAAGTCGAACCCAGGGTATTGCTGGAACTGATGATGGACAGACCGGGTATGGTAGCGAACTGTTTTTCGAGCGGCAAGGCGACCGAAGTAGCCATGGTCTCGGGGCTGGCACCAGGCAAGTTGGCGTTCACGCTGATAACAGGCGTGTTATAGCTGGGCAGTGCAGCAATCGGAATATAACGGTAAGCCAGGACACCGGCAACGACGATGGACAGGTTAAGCAATACCGTCATCACCGGACGGCGTATGAATAGTTCAGACAAATTCATGATGCGCTCGCTGCAGAAGCGGAAGTCATGGGTGCGGAAGTTGCCGGCGCAGAAGCTGAAGCGGCTGAGCTTGCAGATGCCTCCTTACCGGCGGCTTTGTTGCCCCTGCCGTCTTTTCCATCTTTTCCTTCTTTTCCATCACCGCCATTACGCTCTTTGACGCTGGCGCCAGGGCGCAGGTTCTGTTTGCCGTCAAGCACGACCTTGGCGCCGGCTTCTATACCTGTGACTACCGCATCGGTGCCAAAACTGTTGGTGACAACTACCGGTTTCATCACTGCCTTGCCTTCTGCATCGACGATATACACCGACTTGCCGCGCGCACCAATGATCACCGCGTCTTGCGGCACAACGATGACGTCCTTGAGGGTTTGCACGCTCAGTTCCAGGTTAGCGTAGGCTCCTGGCCACAGCTTCAACTCCTTGTTATCAAATATCGCCTTGACCTTGATGGTACCGGATGCGGCATCAACTGCATTGTCGACAAACTGCAGTTTGCCCTTGAACCTGGTCGTGGTATCAGGCAAGTTAGCAATGACATAGCTGTCGCTACGCTTAAGACTTTCAAGCGCATCAGGCAAATTACGTTGAGGTAGTGGGAAGGTAATTGTCACCGGGTCCATTTGTGTGATGCTGACCAGGGGAACAGCTGTTGCGTTCGGCTGTACCAGCGAACCGGGGAACACACTGATGATACCGGTACGGCCCGCCGACGGCGCGACGATGCGGTTATAACTGAGGGCAACACGTGCGGCATTGACGGCAGCCTTGTCTGAGGCAATCACGGCCTGCTGCGTATCCGCCAGGGTCTGGCTGGTATCAACTGCACTTTGTGCAACAAATTTTTTGCTGAACAAATCCTTGCTGCGCGCGAGCTGGCGCTGATTATCCGCCAGGGTCGCCAGGTCTTTATCGAGTTGCGCCTGAGCTTTCGCCAGATTGACTTCATCGGCCCGGCTGTCAAGAGAGAACAGCACATCACCGGCTTTGACAAACTGCCCTTCCTTGATATGTACCTTGGCAATCGTGCTGGTCACTTGCGGGCGGATATCCACAGTATTGAGTGCGGAGACCACGCCATTTGCTGTTATCTTGATATCATAATCACGTTTTTGCGCCAGTATGGTGGAAACGCTGACAGGGCGATTTTGCCCTGCACCGGCAAGCGCTGGATTTCCTGATTTAGCAGAGGCCGCACCTTCGGCATTGGCGTTTCCTGAGGCTTGATAGCGCCAGTAAGCTACACCGGACAGGGACGCGATTGCTACTACGATGATCAGGGGTTTGAATTTACTCATCTTGTTTTTATCCAGTGCAGGTTTACAGCCAAAACAGCTTTATCACACGATTGATTGCGAAGTGACGACTTCTTACGTCAATTTGCAATTACTCCTCAGACACAAATTGAACCCAGAAAGTTCAGAACCGAAATGCTAGCAAAGAAAAAGCCAGCACACAGGCTGGCTTTCATTTTAGATACCTTCCGTTACATGGAAGAGACAGAATTGCTGAGTTCTAAACAATCCTGCCTAAACCACTGCGCCGTCAGTATCATCTTTTTCCTTGACTGGCTTGATCAGGTCTTCACGTTTGACACCCAGCCACATGGCAATTGCCGCCGCAACGAATACGGAAGAATATATACCAAAGCAAATACCTATCGTCAGTGCAACTGCAAAATAATGTAAAGTCGGGCCACCAATCAGCAACATGGACAAGACCATCATCTGGGTACAGCCATGTGTGATGATGGTACGCGAGATCGTGCTGGTAATCGCATTGTCGATGACTTCGGTCACGGACATCTTGCGCTGTTTACGGAAATTTTCACGGATACGGTCAAAAATAACTACAGACTCATTGACCGAATAACCAAGCACCGCCAGCACCGCTGCCAATACTGACAGGTTGAATTCCCATTCAAAGAAAGCAAAAAACCCCAGGATGATGATGACGTCATGCAGGTTGGCGACAATCGCAGCAACCGCAAATTTCCATTCAAAGCGTATCGCCAGGTACAGCATCACACCCAGCACCACGAACAGCAGAGCCATCAAGCCGTCATGTGCCAGTTCATCACCGACCTGCGCGCCAACCAGTTCTACACGCTGCAGTTTTACTGGCTCAGCATTTGCCGCGCCCTGGCAAATTACCTTGGACGCTCCATTGCTGCCGACATCACCATCTTTTTTGATCAGACTGCCATGCTCGTTTTTACACAGCGCCTCAAAGACAGTATCAGCTACCGAGACTTTTGCATCTTTTTTGGTAACAGGCAGACGAATCACGACATCCTGCGCCTTACCAAAGGTCTGTACCGGTGCATCATGAAAACCCATGCTCTCCACAGTCTTGCGTATCCCGTCAACATCGGCAGCCTTGGGATAGGTCACTTCCATGACTGTACCACCAGTAAATTCAACCGAGAATTGCAAACCCTTGTGCAGCAGGAAAAACACGGCAGCAACAAAGGTCAATGCAGAAATGACATTGAAAATCAGCGCATGGCGCATGAAAGGAATGTCTTTTTTAATGCGGAATAATTCCATAATGAATCCCTGAATTCTTGATGATCTGGCTGCTTACTTCGCCAGTTTTTCTGCTGGTTTCTCTGCTGGTTTCCAGATCGTGCCGATAGAGATGGATGCCAGCTTTTTCTTTCTTCCGTACCAGAAGTTGACTACGCCACGTGATACAAACACAGAAGAGAAAATCGAAGTCAGAATACCCAGGCAGTGAACCACGGCAAAACCACGAATTGCACCGGAACCGAATACCAGCAGGGCCAGGCCGACGATCAGGGTGGTCACGTTGGAGTCAAGAATTGTCGCCCAGGCATGTCCGAAACCTTCCTCTATAGCCTTTTGTGGCGTCTTGCCGGCACGCAGTTCTTCACGTATGCGCTCATTAATGAGCACGTTGGCGTCAATTGCCATACCCAGCGCCAGCGCAATCGCGGCAATACCTGGCAAGGTCAGGGTTGCCTGCATCAGTGACAGCAAAGCCACCAGCAACAGCAAGTTGAACGACAATGCCAATACACTGAAGAAACCAAACATCAGATAGTACACAATCATGAAAGCGGCAATCGCGGCGAAACCGTACAAAGTGGAGTCGCGACCTTTCTTGATGTTTTCTTCACCAAGTTGCGGACCTATCGTGCGTTCTTCTATGATTTCCATCGGTGCAGCCAGAGAGCCCGCACGCAGCAGCAAGGCCAGATCACCTGCTGCAGAGGATGTGCCCATGCCGGTAATGATGAAACGATTGCGTAATTCATCATTAATGGTCGGTGCAATCAACACTTCGCCCTTGCCTTTTTCAAACAGCACGATAGCCATGCGTTTACCTATACGTGTACTGGTCGCATTGCCCATGCGTTTACCGCCATCGCCATTAAGATCTACGCTGACGGCAGGTTGCTGATGCTGATCAAAACTGGATGTGGCGTTGGTGATATCGTCACCGGTGATGACAGGCTCTTTGGTCAGAATCAGGTACTCACCACGATTTGAAATAAATTTTTCTGATCCATAGGGAACAGGTGTATTGGCATCAACCGTACCAATCACGGTCTCATCAAGCAAACGTACTTCCAGCGTCGCCAGACGGTTGATAATGCTCTTGGCGCGCGCCACATCCTGCACGCCAGGCAATTGCACAACAATACGGTCAGCACCTTGTTGCTGAATGATAGGCTCAGCTACGCCAAGTTCATTCACACGTTTGGACAGGGCAGTAATATTTTGCTTGATACCTTCAGAAATGACATCTTTCAAGGCTTTTTGCTTCAATGTCACCTGCAAGCCAAGTTCACTGCCTTCCGTCGCTGCGGTATCGAGCAAATCGACATCATTCATCTGGGCAGTCAACACAGCCTTGGCTTTGCTGCGTTCTTCTGCATCGCGGAACTTGACCTTGATCAGGTCACCGTCACGGCTGATGCCGGCATGACGGACTTCTTTTTCACGCAAATTGCTGCGCACGCTGGACAACAGACCCTGCATGCGTTTGTTCATGACCGCCTTGGTATCAACCTGCATCAGGAAGTGCACACCACCACGCAAGTCCAGTCCCAGGTACATGGGCAAGGCATGCAGGCTCTGCAACCATTTAGGTGTATTGGACAAGAGGTTGAAAGCTGTGGTGTAGGTAGGATCAGCAGGGTCCGTGTTCAGGGCTTTTTCCAATGCCGCCTTGGCTTTGAACTGAGTGTCAGTATCCTGAAAACGGGCGCGTACCGTACCTTGAGTACCGTTATTTTCGTAGAAGATATCATTGCTTTTCAGGCCAGCCTGTTCAAGCGCCTGGGCAACCCGGTTCGTCATGTCGCTGTCGACTTTGACCGTGGCCTTGGCGCTACTGATTTGCACAGCCGGGGACTCACCAAAGAAATTCGGGGCTGTATACAAGCCGCCGAAAACCAGGGCAATCAGAATCAGTATGTACTTCCAGATTGGATAGCGATTCATAATGGAGAAAATAATTGGAAGCTAAAAAGCACAACGCAGCCCAGTTGTTTTTTGGACTGCGTTGCCGGTATTTGCTGATTAAATTGCTTTAATCGTGCCCTTGGGCAGCATCATGGTAATGGACATTTTTTGCACGATCACTTCCGTGCCATTGGCGATTTCCAGTGTCACATAGGCATCGCTGACCTTGGTTACCTTGCCCAAAATGCCACCGGCAGTCACGACTTCGTCGTTTTTTGCCAATGCTTCCATCATTGTTCTTTGCTCTTTCTGACGCTTCATTTGCGGACGTATCATGAGGAAGTACATGATCAGTATCATCGGCACAAAAATGAATAGCTGGGAGAATTCCCCACCCAGTGGGCCGCCAGCTGCTTGCGCGTAAGCATTAGAAATAAACACGTTCAGACTCCTGTCATTTTAATAATGGATCACCGGTTTTCGACATAAAACCGGATGAAATTTGTTGCATTTTTTGGTATATAACACCAAAAGCCAGTTTTTCAATTGGCAAAGCCACGTATTTTAGCATTGCGGAAGCAAATTACCCGCATTTGTCGGTTTATCTGAAAAGAAGAGCATTTATTACAAAGAAAGAAAAACAGGCTTCCCGCTGCACAGAAGGGGAAACCTGTTAAAAACCTGCTTTTCCGCAATTTGGCCAGACAAAAACGCGACTATTTCATTTTCGTCACAAGCTGGATTATATTAAGAACAACGAACATCAACGACTGAAGGCTTTGCCATTGACAGTCAGCTTACCCTGCCTCCATTCGAGCTTGGAACTCAGTAACTTGTCGTTACGATTGATGTAACCCTGCTCTACAAAAGTTGCGATTTGCCTGTTCATATTCTCCAGGGCAATTTTTTGCATCTCTGGATCTTTTTGCGAACCGCCGCCAAGTTTGGCCACCAAACCTTCAGTCAGTGTGACATCAAGTACAGCCTGTACTTTTGGCAACATCATCATGGGATTGGCCATGTCTGCCGCATTGGCGCCGACCAGTTTTGCTGAACCTGCCAACTTGGCTTCGCCTTCAGACGTGACGACACTCAAACGTTCCAGGGCAATTTCCGGTTCTTTTTGCAGCATTGCCGGGCCAACCTCTTCCCAGGCTGCTTTGACAAGGCTGATCTTTTCAGGATCGCCCCCCATTTTTTTATAGGCATCCATGACTTTGACCAGCGAAGGGCCATGTATGCGCCTGACACCATAATCATAATGAATGTCGCTGAGTTCATCCTTGTCGAACTTGAGCTTGCTGATACCTATTCGCGCCATCACCGCCAGCAGTTCATCCTTGAGATCGGTATCAACAGCAAACTTGATCTGATCTGCAGAGAAGCTTTTCTTGGCCTCAACCGGATCAGCAAAACTCAGGCTGGTGACAGCCATTTCTGTTTTACCAAGAAAGAGATGGGTTCCCGGGTAAGCGCGCGTCAAGTCCCCCTTGAGCGCAACCGCACCCATTTTCAGTGATTGTCCTTCCTTGCCGTCTATCGTCAGTCCTGGCGCACTGGCATTCAATTTGAGCGTCTTGTAGTCTTTCTCAAAATCCATATCCATCTTGAAGCCTTGCCAGCTCACCTTGTCGTTGTCCTTACCTAAGTCGGTGTTCAATGCAGGGCTGGAAATGGCAATGTGACCGCCGCCGGCGTAACCAAGACGGGTGAGGATTTCCAGGGGCTTGGCATTGCCAAACAGCTTGTTAAGCTTTTCCTGGCTTTCTGCATCGAGAACAAGTTCTGTCTGTATCAATGCGGCACCAAAACCAGAGAAGCCCGGCAAAGGACCGTGCTTGATGCGATTGATGATACGTAGCTGTATGGTTTTTTGTACTTTCCCTGTAACAGCTTCGGCCGCCCCGGGATTTGTCGCTGCATCCGCAACTGCACTTTCTGTCGCTGGCGTTTCAGCGGCGCTGCTTGCACTCTCCCCTGCACCTGGCAATTCTGGCGTTGCGGCTACAAGCGCTCCTGCAGGATTGAATTCCAGAAGGACATCCTGAACTGAAGAGAACACGCCACGCTGGTAGTCTTGCTTGAGCACTTTGACATAAGGTGAAGAGATGTCCTGATCTTTGGGGCCAACCAGATTGGTCTCGACACGTTTTCCGGTGAACCAGGATGCAGCAGGGTATGACACTGCCAGGACCACGACAAGGGCGATCAATTTCGTACTTTTACTCACAAGCTTTCTCCATTTTTCCTGCAAATGTCATTCATCAGATGTACGCCGGATGGCGGAACGCGGCCAGTGTAGCAATCTTCACATAGATTGTCATTGTTGCATTCGCAGAGGATACTTTGGTATGTAAGCGACATACTCACCAGTAAGCTCCGTTGCAGAATCATGCAAGAAAAAAGCAGAAGCACATCACTGCGCTTCTGCTTTTTTCATCGCTTACTTTAATGTTGAGCTTGTTGTTCGATCAACAGTATGTTTTAACTGGATTTCATTGTCGCCAGCGCCAGCTCTGAAGTATTCAGAGCACCCTCGACAAAACCCTGATAATCCGAATACGCTTCGCCAACGATATGGATATTCTTGGCGCCGCTGCCAAAGTCGAAGGCCTTGAACACATCCATGACTTTCCATGAACGTACACCCGGTTGCCAGCCATGGTTGGCAGCACCATAAGGCGCCCTGGCCCAGTCGCGTATGCCATAGGTGACGATGGAGTTCTTGATGAAGTCGCGGGTATCTTCCAGTGATTTTTCTTCAAACATGTGCTGAGCCTGGTCGGTCAGTTTCAGGCCGGAACGTTTGATATCGACGAGGCGTTTGACATCACGTGCAACGAACAACGAGAAGGCATCGACAATCTTGACGTTCTGGTCGATCTCGGCGCGGTCGTGCTTGTCAGCTTCCATCACATAATGCTTCCAGAATTCTGTCGATGGGCGATCCATGTACAGCAAGACCATACCGTGACCATCCTTGTCCTGATTTTGCGGGCGACGGAAATAATGGATTTCACGCGTAGGCAGACAGCTCGCATATTGCTGTGGCCTTTGGGCATAATCCCACCATGGCGAATCTGTCACAAAGAACAATTTCAACATCGGGAAACCATTGACGGCATCGAGTTGTGAAGCAACATGTTCAGGCAGACAGGATGCCAGTTTCACCAGTGGCATTCTCGGCAAAGCCAGGATCAGCCTGTCTGTCTGCAACTGTATATTGCCGTTCTTGGTATGCACATCCAGTTCCAGCCTGGGTTGGCCCATGGCGATCTGTTTAAAACTCGTCAATTCATGACCACCGGCTAGGGTGACATTGCTGAGGCCACGCAGTTTGGCCATCAGGCTTTCGGTCAGTTTGGCCGTACCGCCATCGACGCTGGCCAGTTGCTGGCCTACGGTTTTCAGGGCGCGCAGCCACCAGATGATCCATTCAATCGCATTCAGGTTTTCCGGGATCATGTGGTAAAAGGTACCGGTGTCACGCAGCTTGGTCAGTGCCAGATGGCTGAGCACACCTTCGGCAGACATAGCGTTCCAGAAACCCATGCTCCACAACGGCTGGCCATTGAGTTGCGCATGTTTGCGCATGCGCTGGTAGTCAGCCTCGGTCTGGGCATCTATCCAGGCCTGGTCTTCTGGGTCTTGTCCCATGACCAGCATGATGCCGAGCTTCAATAGTTGCAGGGAATTGAGCCCCATTTCCTCTGCAGGCAAATCATAAGTCGGTGCATTGACTTCTTCACCCTCTGGGCCACTGAACTCGGTCAGCTTGACACCCAGGTCACGGCACAATTTATCGAAACGCGGTTGCAGGGTGGGCTCGAAACGCATGGGCCCCCATTCGGCAATAAAGCCGTCCAGGTCTTCGGTTTCTATGCGGCCACCCCAGCGGTCAGATGAGGCTTCGAGTACGACGACTTTTTGTCCGGCCAGCGCCAGACGCCAGGCGCAATACAGACCGGAAATGCCGCCGCCGGCAATAATGACGGGATGATAATTCATATCAGACCTCTAGTATTCATTTGTCCACTCGGACGAGAGCGTCATTTTGCCTGCAAGCGGCCTGAATATAATTCGTATTACTGATCAGTCCGTGAGTATTTACCGTATTAAATAAGACTGCCGTTCAAACGCCACGCGCCCGGTCAGCATGGAACTGCTGGACAAATTCAGGGAAGCGTTCATCGTCGAGCGCCTTGCGAATGTTTTTCATCAAATCCAGGTAGTAATGCAGATTATGGATAGTGTTCAAACGTGCACCCAGGATTTCACCGGTACGGTGCAAATGATGCAGGTACGCGCGTGAGAAATTCTTGCAGGCATAGCATTCGCAAGTTGCATCCAGCGGTTCTTTGTCTTCCTTGTAACGGGCATTCTTGATCTTGATATCGCCAAAGCGGGTGAAGATCCAGCCATTGCGCGCATTGCGGGTAGGCATGACACAGTCAAACATGTCTATGCCATTGGCCACGCCAGCGACCAGGTCTTCTGGCGTACCCACACCCATGAGGTAATGCGGCTTGTTCTCCGGCAGCTTGGGGCCGACATGGGACAGCACGCGCATCATGTCTTCCTTGGGCTCACCCACAGACAAGCCACCGATGGCGATACCGTGGAAATTGAGTTCATTCAAACCAGCCAGGGATTCATCACGCAGGTGCTCAAACATGCCGCCCTGGACGATGCCAAACAAGGCATTCGGGTTCTCACCCTGGTTGAATTCATCGATGGAGCGCTTGGCCCAGCGCAGGGACATGCGCATGGATTTGCCTGCTTCTTCTGTCGTCGCTGGCCTGCCATCGATTTCATACGGCGTGCATTCATCGAACTGCATGACGATGTCTGAGTTCAACGCACGCTGGATTTGCATGGAAATTTCTGGCGACAAAAACAGACGCTCGCCACTGATAGGCGAAGAAAACTTGACGCCCTCCTCAGTGATCTTGCGCATGGCACCCAGTGAAAATACCTGGAAGCCGCCCGAGTCTGTCAGGATAGGTTTATCCCAGCCCATGAAACCATGCAGGCCACCAAATTTGTTGAGCACTTCCGTGCCAGGGCGCAGCCACAGGTGGAAGGTATTACCGAGGATGATGTGGGCATCGATTTCTTTCAACTCCAGCGGCGACATGGCCTTGACTGAACCATAGGTACCGACCGGCATGAAGATAGGCGTTTCGATTTCACCATGGTTGACTTTGACACGGCCACGACGTGCAGCAGTAGTTTTATCTTTTTTGATCAGTGTAAATTCAAGCATGGTCTTCCCCGGAGGAATTGGTCAGCAGCATGGCATCGCCATAACTGAAAAAACGGTATTGATGGGCAATTGCATGTGCATAGGCAGCGCGGACGCGATCATACCCGGCAAAGGCCGATACCAGCATCATCAAAGTGGATTTTGGTAAGTGGAAATTGGTGATAAGCCTGTCCACGGTTTTGAATATGTAGCCGGGTGTGATGAACAGGCGGGTATCATCGCTGCCTGCCTGCAAGGCACCAGTTTGTGAAGCAGATTCGAGTGCGCGCATGCTGGTAGTGCCAACAGCCACCACTTTGCCGCCCGCGGCTTTGGTAGCCTGCACGGCTGACACGGTTTCATCCGGCACGGTATACCATTCGCTATGCATCTGATGATCTGCCAGATTCTCGGTGCGCACGGGCTGGAAAGTACCAGCGCCCACATGCAGGGTTACATAGGCGAGTTTGATGCCCTTGTCCTGGCAACGCTGCAACAACGCCTCGTCAAAATGCAGGCCAGCCGTTGGCGCGGCTACCGCACCCGGCACGCGGTTATACACCGTCTGGTAACGCTGCTCGTCAAAGTCATCGGCATCATGTTCTATATACGGCGGCAAAGGCAGGCGGCCATAGGTTTCCAACAGCGAGAAGATGTCAGACGGAAAATACAGAGTAAAAAATTCACCTACTCGCTCACCGACGATGACATCAAAACTGTCTGCCAGGCGGATTTTACTGCCCGGCAGCGGCGACTTGGAAGCGCGCATCTGCGCCAGCACACTGCGTTCCTGGTCATTATTCGACAGCACGCGTTCCACCAGCATCTGTATCTTGCCGCCGCTTTCCTTGACGCCAAAGAAACGGGCTTTCAAGACGCGGGTATCATTAAATACCAGCAAATCACCGACAGACAGTTGATCAATGACGTCAGCAAAATGTCGGTCTATCAGCTGACCACCATCTACATGCAGGAGGCGCGAAGCGGTACGATCAGGCAAGGGAGTTTGCGCGATCAGGGCTTCAGGCAGTTCAAAATCAAAATCACTTAGGGAGTAAGGCATGCAAAAAATCTACAAAAATCAGGGGTAAAACAGGAAAAACAGACATAAAGCTACTTTACACTGTATAAAATACCAGTAGAATGCACACTAGCGTAGCAAACCCGGGTAAGATCACAGGCAAACAGCCTGCAGCCAGGGTTTTGTGAATTTCCTGAAAAAGTAAGCTGACAGCAAAACCCACCATTTTACACCTCATGGCCGCTGAAGACCAAAGTGCTAGCGTAGAGTTAAAGAATACACAAGCTGACACAGCCATGGCTGGCGGCCATGCTCAGTCAGAGTCCGGCACCAGGAAGACTGCAAAAAAAGCCAAGCCCCCGGTCAATACCGCTGCCAAAGCCAGTGAAAAACTTGCAAAACTGGGCTTGCGCAAGGACATGGATTTTGTCTTGCACCTGCCCATGCGCTATGAAGATGAGACTGAAATCGTCAGCATGCGCGATGCCTCTTTCCGTGGTGGCAGCAGTGTCCAGGTTGAGGGTGTGGTTACAGAATGCGATATCCAGTACCGCCCGCGCCGCCAGCTGGTCGTGACCATCGCTGACGACAGTGGGCAAGTCGTGCTGCGCTTCCTGAATTTTTATGGCAACCAGACCAAGCAAATGGCGGTAGGTGTGAGAGTACGGGCGCGTGGTGAATTACGCCATGGTTTCTTTGGTGCAGAGATGGTGCATCCGCACTACAAAATCGTCAATGAAGGCGCACCCTTGCCGACAGCGCTGACACCTGTTTACCCATCTGGCGAAGGTATACCACAAGCGTTGTTGCGCAAAGCCATTTCCAATGCCATGACACGGGTCAACTGGCGCGACACCTTATCCCCTGCGCGGCTGGCAGACCTGCATTTACAGGATTTTGAAAGCAGCATACGTACCCTGCACAATCCACCGCCAGATGTCGATCAGCATAGCCTTATCGAGCGCGAACACCCAGCCTGGGAGCGCATGAAATTCGATGAACTGCTGGCGCAACAATTGTCGTTGAAGCGCGCGCAACTCACACGTCGCAGCAAGGGTGCGAATGCCTTGCCACTGGTGGGAGAACTCAGCAATGCCTTCCTGCTAAACCTGCCTTTTTCACTGACAAGGGCGCAAGAAAAAGTGCTGGCAGAAATCCGCACTGATTTGCGCGAGGCCTTCCCCATGCAGCGTTTGTTGCAGGGTGATGTGGGCAGTGGCAAAACCATCGTTGCGGCCCTGGCGGCAGCGCAAGCCATAGATAATGGTTACCAGGCTGCGCTGATGGCGCCAACCGAAATTTTGGCCGAACAGCATTTCAGGAAAATTGCCGCCTGGCTGGAGCCACTCGGTGTCAAAACTGCCTGGCTGACGGGCAGCCTGAAGAAAAAAGAAAAAGATGCCGCCAATGCCTTGATCACTTCCGGCGAAGCACAACTGGTGATAGGTACCCACGCATTGATACAGGACAGCGTGCAATTCAAAAAACTGGGCCTGGTCATCGTCGATGAACAGCATCGCTTTGGTGTCAGCCAGCGCCTGACCCTGGCCAACAAAGTGGAAGCGGGCAAGGTGCCGCATCAACTGATGATGTCAGCCACACCGATACCGCGCACCCTGGCAATGACTTATTACGCTGACCTGGAAGTGTCAGTCATTGATGAACTGCCGCCGGGTCGCACACCTATCGTCACCCGTGTCATCGACCAGAACCGTCGCGATGAAGTCATCGCCCGCGTGCAGGCAGCCGCCGGTGAAGGCAAGCAGATCTACTGGGTCTGCCCTTTGATAGAAGAGTCTGAAACCCTGCAACTGCAGACGGCAACAGAAACACACGCCATGCTTGCCGAAGCCTTGCCGGGGCTGAAGGTGGGTCTGGTTCATGGTCGTCTGAAACCGGCAGAAAAACAGGCAACCATGGAAGCCTTCATTCGCAATGACAGCCAGGTACTGGTGGCTACTACGGTGATTGAAGTTGGCGTCGATGTACCGAATGCCAGCCTGATGGTCATAGAACATGCAGAGCGTTTTGGCTTATCACAGTTACACCAGTTACGAGGCCGCGTTGGCCGAGGTGCGGCAGCCAGCATTTGCCTGCTCCTGTATCAAAGCCCTTTAGGCGGTACAGCCAAACAAAGGCTGGCCACCATGCGTGAAAGTAACGACGGCTTTGAAATTGCCCGCAAGGACCTGGAATTGCGCGGCCCCGGTGAATTTCTCGGCGCACGCCAATCCGGCGAAGCCATGTTACGCTTTGCCAATCTGGAAACCGATCAATGGCTGGTCGATAAAGCACGCAATCTGGCCGATGATTTATTAAAGAATGACCCTGTCACCGTTGCAGCTCATCTGGAGCGTTGGCTGGGATATAAAGAAGAATTTTTACGAGTATAAAAACCTATGCTGAATATCGTCGATGTTGATGTCAATAATCCGCAGCATGCCAAAGACCTGGTCAGCATGCTCAATATGTATGCGCTGGACCCCATGGGCGGCGGCGAAGCGCTGTCTGACTATGCACAGGCCAATCTCATTAGCGAACTCAAAAAACGGACCACAGTACGCGCGATCCTTGCCTATGTGGACAACCAGACTGCCGGCTTTGCAATTTGCATAGAGGGTTTCTCCACCTTTGCCTGCAAGTCCCTCTTGAATATCCATGACTTTGCCGTGCATCCTGATTTTCGCGGCCAGGGCATAGGCAACAAGATGATGCAGCACCTGACTGCACTGTCTGAGCAAATGGGCTTTTGCAAGATGACGCTGGAGGTATTGGAAGGGAATACCCGTGCTCAAAATCTGTATCGCACAGAGGGCTTCGCCCCTTATGAACTGAACCCGGAATTTGGCGGGGCCATCATCATGCAAAAGAAAATCGGTACAAAAGCTGTTTAGTCGCCAGCATCTAAAAAACTGCGTCACCTGCCGCTACATCTCCGAAAAAATAGCATACACTCGGCACCTCAGGGCTGAGTTTGCCCACGATTTCAAATTACAACAGGAGAAAAAATGACAATAGACTTCAAAGGCCGTGTCGCCATCGTGACCGGTGCAGGTGGTGGTTTGGGACGTGAACATGCGCTGGCGCTGGCTGCGCGCGGTGCCAAAGTGCTCGTGAATGATCTGGGTGGTGCGCGTGATGGTTCCGGCGGTTCGTCTGCCGCCGCGCTGTCTGTGGTCGAAGAAATCCGTGCAGCTGGTGGTGAAGCAATAGCCAATGGTGCATCGGTCACCGATTTTGAAGCTGTCCAGGCCATGGTCGCTGAAACGATGGCGCATTGGGGTCGGATTGATATCCTGGTCAACAATGCCGGTATCTTGCGCGACAAGAGTTTTGCCAAGATGGATATCGCCGACTTCAAACTGGTGCTGGATGTACATCTGATGGGTGCGGTGCATTGCTGCAAGGCAGTCTGGGCCATCATGACAGAACAAAAATATGGCCGTATTGTAATGACGACCTCCTCATCCGGTCTGTACGGCAATTTTGGCCAGTCTAACTATGGCGCAGCCAAGATGGCTCTGGTCGGCCTGATGCAAACCCTGTCACTGGAAGGGGCCAAGTATGATATCCGCGTCAACAGCCTTGCGCCGACTGCAGCTACGCGCATGACAGAAAGCCTGTTCCCGCAAGAATTCCTGCAAGCCTTGCAAGCTTCCGATGTTGTGCCAGCCATGCTGGTGCTGGCGTCTGAACAGGCCCCTAGCCGAGCCATCCTGTGTGCAGGTGCCGGCAGTTTTGAAGCTGCTAATATTACCCTTACCCAGGGTATATGGGTGGGGCGAGGCGACGATGCCGATGAGCAACTTGCTGCGCGCCTGACAGAAGTCAGGAACCGCGAAGCCGAAGTTGTGCCCGAAAGTGGCACGGCCCAAGGGCATCTGGAGTTGACCAAAGCAATGAGCCAATCCAAGGCTTGAACAAGACTACACGCAGCGCAATTGCCGTCACATTTACAGACGGCAATTGCCTTAGCTGCTCAGGTTACAAATTTTGTACATAACCGAGTATAGGATAAAACAGCCATATTCTGCATATATAGCAAAGGTGTCTGAACATACTCCCCCAATTTTATGGGAAATTCAGAAAAAATCCGGCTTTAGCAACAAGCACTTGCTGACGCTGCCCGCAGTCTGTGCCAAACTAATGGCATGACACTCACAGAATTAAAGTATATTGTTGCCGTCGCGCGGCAAAAACATTTTGGCCATGCGGCAGAAGCCTGTTTTGTCGCCCAGCCAACCCTGTCTGTCGCCATCAAAAAACTCGAAGATGAACTCGGCGTGACCATATTCGAGCGTGGCGGCACTGAAGTATCGACCACGCCACTGGGTGCACAGATAGTTGCCCAGGCTGAGCGTGTGCTGGAACAAACCGCCGCCATCAAGGAAATTGCCAAACAGAACAAGGACCCTCTGGCTGGCCCTTTCCGCCTTGGCGTCATCTATACGATAGGCCCCTACCTGTTGCCTACCCTGGTGAAAACCATGATACAGCAGGTACCGCAAATGCCTCTGGTACTGCAAGAAAATTTCACAGTCAAACTCATGGAATTGCTGCGCCAGGGTGAGCTTGACGCCGCCATCATGGCCTTGCCCCTGCCCGACCAGGGCATGATGATACAGCCCCTGTATGACGAACCTTTTGTGGTAGCCTTGCCCAAGGACCATGCCTGGGCAGACCGCAAGGAAGTATCGGCAGAAGAACTGAAGTCGGAAACCATGCTTCTGCTGGGTAATGGCCATTGCTTCCGCGACCAGGTGCTGGAGGTCTGTCCTGAGATGGCGCGCTTCTCAACCACTGGGGATGGCATTGCCCGCACCTTTGAAGGCTCGTCACTGGAAACCATACGTCACATGGTCGCCTCGGGTATAGGCATTACTGTTCTGCCGATGGCGTCAGTACCTGATCTTGATGCAAAAGATGGCATGCTGCGCTACCTGCCCTTCACCGCACCAGCACCGGACCGCCGTGTTGTTATCGCCTGGCGCAAGAGCTTTACCCGTCAGGCCGCCATAGAGGCGATACGCAAGGCCGTACTGGCTTGCGACCTGCCCGGCGTGACCATGCTTGATGTCGCCGCAACAACCCAATAATTACCGTTCCCGTATGATGAGTCTAGACGTGATAAGTACTGCACGCCTGCAGTTGCGGGTATTGATGCCTGAGCATGCCGCCATGGTGCAGCAATACCTGCTCATCAACCGTGAGCACCTTGCACCGTGGGAGCCTGCCCGCGACGGAGATTTTTTCTCGCTGGAAAAATGCGAAGAGCGTCTGCTGGCCAACGCACGCCTGATGGAAGCGGGCCTGGCTGTGCATCTGGCCGTCTGCAAAGAAGAAGAAATGATAGGTATCTGCAATTTCAGCAATATCGTCCGCGGTGTATTTCATGCCTGCCATCTTGGTTATGCGATTGCTGCGCGGCAACAAGGTCAGGGATATATGTTTGAAGCGGTTCAGGCTGGCATACGGCATATGTTCCAGGACTGCGGGTTGCACCGCGTGATGGCCAACTACATGCCGGAAAACCAGCGTAGTGGTGCGCTGCTCGCACGCCTGGGTTTTGAAAAAGAGGGTTATGCAAAATCCTACCTGAAAATCAACGGTGTCTGGCGCGACCACATATTGACCGCATTGGTCAATCCTGCCGAATAAATCAGCCTCAGACAGCAAGACCGGCAGTTTGCCGAACAAACACAGTGCCGACCTTTGCCATGGCAATGAATGTATACTTCGTTTTTTTGCGAAACCTGATGAAAGATTAGCGGTCTATCATTTTTCATCGCCTTCCTGAAGAAAGCAGCATCCATGTCTCTGCTACGCCTGATAGTCATGTTGACCACACTGACGGCCAGCATTTTTCTTACTGACAGCCTGGCACGTGCAAGTACTGACGTCGTCGCCATTGATACGGACATTACCAGCGTTGTCGCATCCAAAGACAAGGCAACGCGCCCCAAGGTCGCGCTGGTCTTGTCAGGTGGTGGCGCCCGCGGTTTTGCCCATATAGGCGTATTGCGCGCCCTGCGCAAATTGCGTGTACCAGTCGATATGGTGGTCGGTACCAGCATAGGTGCGGTCGTTGGTGGCGCCTATGCAGCCGGTCGCTCTGCCGATGAACTGGAACAAATCGTCCATGATACTAACTGGGATAGTGTACTGGCAGATCGCCCCGCCCGTTATGATCTCGACTACCGCCGCAAGGAAGAAGACCTGCTACTGCCTTCACGCATAGAATTTGCCGTCACCAAGTCCGGTATCTTCCTGCCGCCAGCGGCAGCAGGCAACGGAGCGCTGGAAAATGCGCTGACCCGCCTGATGCCAGAAGGCATGCGCGACCAGCCAGTTGACCAGTTGACGCTGCCATTCCGCTCGGTTGCATCCGACCTGCTGACCGGTGAGATGGTGGAATTGAATGACACGCCGTTACTGATGAGCATGCGTGCCTCACTGGCGCTGCCAGGTGTCTTTGCACCTGTGCGTATCAAGCAAAAACTGGTCGTTGATGGTGGCCTGGTCAGCAACTTACCGGTGGAACTTGCACGCAAGATGGGGGCAGATATTGTCATCGCCGTCAACGTCGGTACGCCGCTGGCAAAAGAGAGTGAACTCAATAGCGCCATTGACGTCACCAAACAGATGCTGCAAATCCTGACCGAGCAAAACGTACAGCGCTCAATCAAGGAATTGCGCAGCACCGACATCCTGATTGCCCCCGAATTGTCAGGTATCAGTTTTCTCGACTTTGCCCAATATGTGGAATCGATCAAGGCCGGTGAAAAAGCCACCCATAAAATGGCCAGCCAGCTGGCCGCCCTGCAGGTGTCAGATGAACAATATGCGGCTTTCGAATACCAGAGATCGAACGGCACCCTGACTGCCAAGGCCCCGTCAGACAAGCTGCCCCTAGCCAAAGTCGAGATAGAAGGTCCGCGCTATATCAACCCCAAGACCCTGATCACCCAGATCGGCCTAAAGGAGGGGCAACTGGTGTCTCAGGAGCAGATCAGGCAGGCCGCCACCCGCCTGTACGGACGTGGTGATATCGACAATGTGGAAACTGTCATTACCGATACTGATGGTCAGCGTAATGTCCTGATACGGCCGACCGAGTCGAGTTCCAGCCGCAACCGGCTGCGCGTAGGTCTGGAATTTTCCAGTGATTTTGCCGATGAGAACCGGTTCGCCCTGAGCCTGATGCATGTGGCTTCTTCGCTCAACAGTTATGGCGGCGAATTGCGTACAGTGGCACGCATAGGCAGTCAGCGCCAGCTAGGGATGCAGTTATGGCAGCCGCTGGCTGCCGGGTCTCCCTGGTTTATCGAACCGTCACTGGAGTACAATGGCAGGAGCCTGGATCTTTACAATGAAGGACGCAAGTCGGCACGGGTCGGTGTACGTTCTACACAAGCCACGCTGGCGTTTGGACGGCAGCTTGACAATTGGGGTGCGATAGAAGCAGGCGTCAGCCGCGGCTTTGGCAAGATAGACCTGTTATTACCGTCCGCCCCCAACCAGGACAGTGTGCGCTTTTTCGACACGACGCAATTTGTCCGTTTTCGCATCGATACCCTCGATTCGCTCGCCTATCCCACACGCGGGCATTTGATCACTTCAGCCTGGGAACGAGCGCCATCGAAAGGCCCGGGTGAACCATCACAGGCACAATCGGAAATTGATGCTCTGACGGCCTTCCAGTTCGGTGACTGGGCTGGTCACCTGTATGGTGAATGGGGCCGCTCCAAGCGTGGCAGCGCCCCAAGTCCACTGGGTGGCTTCTTGCGCCTGTCTGGTACAGCGAATAACTCCCTGTCCGGCAATGCAACGGCTTTTGGCCGCCTGCTGCTGGCGCGCAAGATCGGCGCCTTGCCAAGCACGGTCGGCGGGGCAATACGTCTTGGCTTTTCAGCTGAACTGGGTAATACCTATGATGACACTCACCCTCTGCGCTTCAATACCCTGAAGCAGGCAGCCAGCGCCCACCTGTCAGTCGATACCCGCTTTGGCCCGCTGTTTTTTGGCGCTGGCGCCACCCGGGGTAACGGTTCTTCGCTTTATCTTTTCCTGGGTCCTATCTGGTGAGTCAGCCCTTTGACCGGTGCTGCCGCTTCAGGGCGGCGCAGCGCCGTAAAGGCTGAGAATTCCCAGGAGCGAAAGCCGACCAGCAAGGTAAAACCGTCACGCTCTTCCGGCTTCAGGCGCCTGTCATCCTGATGCAGGCGTGCCAGTTCGGCAGCCAGTTGCTGTATCTTCTGTACCAGTTCCATTGCACTATGCGAAGACACACGTGCCGGAACAAACAGCAGGGTCTCGCCAGTGCCGTCAAAGCTGCCGGCAAAATAATCACCAACAACGACATCACGAAAATATTGCTGTATCGGACCATCAGGGCGCCAGTGAAATGCAGGAGACACCTTCAGGCGGTAGCGGTTCAGGGGGCGCAACTCTATCACTTCCAGTTTATCGAGTGCGATCAGATGCAGCACGCATTCTGATTCAGACAGGGAATAAGTTTCTATGATCTGCTCTATGGTCCAGTGACCGAGACAGCAAATAGCCACCAGCAAAAGCTTGGGGTCGGCCATGAGCGAATGCTCCTGTGCCAGGCTCAGGTTATCTGCCTGCGGTGTCACATCGGCAGCCTGGCGCAGTACATCTTCCATGGCGATACCGGCTGCCTTGCAGATTTCTGCCAGGCGCGACAGGCTCATGTCTTTTTGCCCGAACATGCGTTTCATGCTGGATTCACTCATGCCTATGCGCTCCGCCAGCATTTTGTAGGTTACACCTGCGGCACGCAACTCGGAACGCAAGACTTTCAAAATCAATTCGGGTGAACTCATGGCCGTTTCCAACTGAAAAGTTAAATTCCGCAAATAGTATCGCAATACAGTACTAAAAATACCGAATTCCAGTGCCTGACTTAATTTTCTGGTACGTTTTTTTAATTATTGCGACACTTCGACCTGCAAAATCAAGGCTAAGTTCAAATACAGCAAGAATTCAGACTTTTGCATGGAACGTATTGTTGATACCAGGCTCCCCAAGTATTTGCAGACAAAGGAAACAGGAATGGAAACAAGAAGTGAAATGATCAAAACCTATCTGCTCTGTGCGGCCCTGACCATGGCTGTATTTGGCTTGGGCTATTTTTGTGGTCAGCAGGCTGAGCAGCATGGTCCGGCTTTTGGTACACCGGCCGAAGTGATGAAGACCACCGGCACAACAACACGTCGCGCCAGTGCCCGCCCTGACCGCATACAACAGCAGCGCAATCAGCACAAATCAGCCTTGCTGGTATGAGTAAGTGCTGACGTCAACAGTCTGTACGAACCTGGACAAATAACCGGTAACAGAAACCTGCTTCAGAAACGCTTGCTGGTTTGCGGGTCAAACCAGTGGACAGCATCGGCGGCAAACCCTACGGATGTGACCTGACCGGCTTCGACTACCGTACCTGCCGGCGTACGGATGACCAGAGGCTGATCACCACAGACGCCATGCACCAGCAAATCAGCCCCCAGCGACTCTACCAGCTGTACTTCCATAGGCAGCCCCGGCATGCCTATGAACAGGTGCTCTGGTCGCACACCCAGTATCAGTACACGGTTGGCGACGCGCTCTGCTTCGCTCTGTATCAAAGGCAGTGATATCAGCGAGGCGCCTATCTGCATCTGTCGCCCACTTTCACTGAGTTTGCCGCGCAAGAGATTCATCGGCGGTGATCCGATGAAGCTGGCGACAAACGTGGTCGCCGGTGTTGCATAGACTTCTGCCGGTGTCCCAATTTGTTCGGCTACGCCGGCGTTCATGACGATCATACGCTGCCCCAGAGTCATGGCCTCAACCTGGTCATGCGTCACATATAGGCTGGTAGTGCCGATGGCCTTGTGCATGCGCTGTATCTCAAGGCGCATTTGCACGCGCAGCTTGGCATCCAGATTGGACAGGGGTTCATCAAACAGAAAAACTGCCGGCTCCCTGACGATGGCCCGCCCCATGGCAACGCGCTGGCGCTGGCCGCCGGACAGTTGCCGTGGCGTCCTCTCCAGCAGACTGCCGAGTTCAAGTATCTGCGCTGCCTTCTGTACCCGGCTTTCTATGTCAGCCTTGGAAAAACCGCGTATCTTCAAGCCATAGGCCATGTTCTGATACACACTCATATGCGGGTACAGCGCATAGTTCTGGAACACCATGGCAATATCGCGGTCCTTGGGTTCCAGACCATTGACAACACGGTCGCCAATCACGATATCGCCAGAACTGATTTCTTCCAGTCCTGCCACCATGCGCAACAGCGTCGATTTACCACAACCGGAAGGGCCAACCATGACAATGAATTCACCATGATTGATATCCATGGAAATACCGTGGATCACAGCAACAGCCTTGTCACCCTTGCCGTAAGTTTTCGTAACGTTTTTAAAATGTAGTTGTGCCATAACGTGTTTTTATATACAGGACTTAAGCAAAGTTGCCCCGGCAAGACTATCGCTTTTATGAAACATCTCTTGTAAGAGATGTTCATTTCGCTGGCGGACAACATGTTGTCCGAAACCCCAACTACACCGCAGCGACGAAGACAGTACCTTGGTACGGCTAGTTGCTGCAACACCGCTGGGGCGGTTTTGCATCAATCCTTTATTTTTCTGAATCAACCAGGCCTTTAACAAACCATTTTTGCATGACCACCACCACCAGACCGGGTGGCAACATCGCCAGTAATAGTGTTGCCATCACCATATTCCATTCAACGGCGGCGTCGCCGCCGGCTATCATCCGTTTGATCCCCACTCCTATCGGGTACATGTCCTGGTCAGTCGCCACCAGCAGAGGCCACAGGTACTGGTTCCAGCCATAGATGAACATGATGACGAACAAGGCAATCACATTGGTACGTGACAGCGGCCACAAGATATCGACGAAGAAACGCATCGGTCCTGCGCCATCAATACGCGCAGCTTCTGCCAGCTCGTCCGGCACCGTCAGGAAGAATTGCCTGAACAAAAAAGTCGCTGTGGCCGAAGCAATCAGCGGCACTGTCAGACCGGCATAGGTATTGAGCATGGACAAATCCGACACTACCTTGTAGGTGGGGCTGATGCGTACTTCCACCGGCAGCATCAGCGTGACGAAGATCATCCAGAAAAACAGGGCACGACCAGGAAAGCGAAAATACACCAGGGCAAAAGCGGACAGCATGGAAATCGATATCTTGCCGATTGCGATCATCAATGCGGACACCAGACTCACCCACATCATGCGACCGACCGGACTGCTGGCGACATTGCCAGAAGTCCCGCTGCTGAGCACGGCCTTGAGGTTGATCCATAGCTGGTCACCCGGTATAAGGGACATCGGCGCCAGTGCCGATTGTTCGGCGGTCTGGGTGCTGGCGACAAATGCCACATAGATGGGAAAAGCCACCAGGCTGACGCCCAGCAGCAAAATGAAGTGGCTGAATAAGCCAAGAAAAGGCCGGCGTTCTATCATTTCAGTACTGCACTTTCTTTTCTACATATTTGAATTGCAGCACGGTCAGTACAATCACTATGCTCATCAGTATGACAGACTGGGCTGCCGCGCTGCCAAGATCACCGCCTTTGAAGCCGTCAATAAACACCTTGTAGACGAGTATCTCAGTATCCTTGCCTGGTCCGCCCTGAGTGGTTGCTTCTATGATGGCAAAGGTATCAAAAAAAGCATACACAATATTCACAACCAGCAGGAAAAACGTCGTCGGTGTCAGCAAGGGAAAAACAATGCTGAAGAAACGACGCCATGGCCCGGCGCCATCTATCGCTGCCGCCTCAATCAGGGACTTGGGTATGGATTGCAAACCGGCGAGGAAGAACAGAAAGTTATAACTGATCTGCTTCCACACGGCAGCCAGCACGATCAATATCATGGCATGACGACCATTCAAGAGATTATTCCATTCTATGCCGACATGACGTAAGGCATGCGCGACAATACCCAGGGTAGGATTGAGCAGAAACATCCACAAGACGCCGACCACCACCGGTGACACCGCATAGGGCCAGATCAGCATGGTCTTATAGAAGCTGCTGCCCCTGACTATCCTGTCGGCGAACACCGCCAGTAATAAGGACAGACTCAAGCCAAGCAAGGCCACCAGGCTGGAAAACATGGCCGTGGTCCTGAATGCCGCCAGATAGGTTTCATCGGCAAACAGACTCTTGAAATTATCAAACCAGACGAATTGCGTGGACATGCCAAAGGCGTCCTGCAACAACACGGACTGGTACAAGGCCTGTACCGCCGGCCAGAAAAAAAACAGGATGGTCACGATTATCTGTGGCAGGAGCAACAGATAGGGTAACCAGGCTGAACGAAAACGTGCGCGCTTTTCCAAAAAAACCTCATTGAATAACTTTAAAACCGAAAAGCTCACCACGGAGGAACGGAGACACAGAGGAAGCGTAGAGGAAAAACAAAGACAATGCGCTTCTTTGCTCGCTTTGCCTTTCCCTTGGTTTTCTCTTGCTTTTCTCTGTGGTGCAGCAGGGGTTTCATGTGGCATGCCACATGCCTGCGTAACGGGCCACTCTTGCAAGAGCGGCTTCCCTCCTCTGCGTCTCTGTGTTGAGAGGTCTTGATCTTGACTTTACTTATTCGCTTTTTCGAAACGATCCAGCAGTTCGTTGCCACGTGTCACAGCGGTATCCAGTGCGACTTTGGCAGATTTCTTGCCACTCCAGACGGCTTCCAGCTCTTCATCCATGATGGTGCGTATCTGTACAAAACTGCCCAGGCGTATACCACGTGACTTGTCCGTGGTCTTGACGATCATTTGCTGGACAGCGACACCAGGTCCCGGGGTTTTATCGTAAAAGCCGGAACTCTTGGTCAGTTCATAGGCTGCATTGGTGATAGGCAGGTAACCGGTTTCCTGGTGCCATTTGGCCTGCACCTCTGGCTGTGACAGGAACTTGTAGAATTTGGCAACGCCTTTGTATTCTTCGAGCTTTTTGCCATTCATGGCCCATAGCGAAGCACCACCTATGATGGTGTTTTGTGGCGCACCCTTAACGTCGGAATAGTAAGGCAGAGGCGCAACGGCAAATTTGAACTTGGCATTCTTGGCGACATTGCCGTAGGCAGAACTTGATGAAGTCAGCATACCGCATTCGCCGGAATAGAATTTGGCCTCAGGTTCATTCTTGCGACCCGCATAAGTGAAATAACCTTGCTTGGCCCAGTTTTCCAGGTTTTCTATATGACGAACATGCAGGGGGCTATTGAATTTCAGGCGGGCATCGAGGCCACCAAAACCATTGCCTTTGGAGGCAAATTCAACATTGTGCCAGGCAGAAAAACTTTCCAGGTGCACCCAGGTCTGCCAGCCGGTCGTATAGGCGCATTTTTCACCACCTGCTTTCAGGCGGGCCGCGGCTGCAACCACTTCCTGCCAGGTTGCCGGGGCCTTGTTCGGGTCCATGCCAGCCTTGGCAAACATGTCCTTGTTGTAATAGAACACCGTGGTTGAGCTATTAAAGGGGAAGGACAACATCTCGCCCTTGGGTGAGGTGTAATAACCCGCGACGGCAGCCACATAACCTGATGCATCAAATTTCTCGCCCGCCACTTTCATGACCTCGGTCACGGGCTTGACTGCGCCTTTGGCATACATCATGGTGGCGGTACCGACTTCAAACACTTGCAGTATGTGCGGGGCATTACCTGCGCGGAAGGCGGCTATGCCGGCAGCCAGCGACTCGTCATAACTGCCCTTGTAGACGGCAGTGACCTTGTATTCATTCTGGCTCTTGTTGAATTGATCGGCGAGGGCGGTGACCCTGTCACCCAGTGCGCCCGTCATGGAATGCCACCAGCTGATTTCAGTCACGGCATGGGCAGAGCCTGCAAAGCACAGGAAGACGGCAGCACTTGCCCAGCCTAGTTTGGTATGCAATTTCATAGAATGTCCCGGAAAAACCTGTTATCGTAATTTTTTAATATGACAGCTTCGCTACGATAGCATTCTGGACTACTCCATGTATAGATAGCACTTATAATTCTGCCTATGCGCAACAACAAAGCTCAACCATGAATTTCGTCCTCACACGCCTGACCTGGTATTTTAAATTGGTCAGGTTGCACAAGCCCATAGGTATCATGTTATTGCTGTGGCCTACCCTGGGCGCACTCTGGATGGCGTCCGGCGGTAATCCAGGCTGGCAACTGGTCCTCATCTTCAGCCTGGGGACGGTATTGATGCGCTCTGCCGGCTGCGCCATCAATGACTATGCTGACCGTGATTTTGACAAGCATGTCAAACGCACTGCCGAAAGGCCGCTCACCAGTGGCAAGATCAGCGGCAAAGAAGCGGTTGGAGTGGCGGTGGTGCTGTCCCTGATTTCTTTTGCCCTGATCCTGCCATTGAATACCCTGACCAAGCAGATGTCGGTAGCCGCAGTCGTCGTGGCAGCCAGCTACCCCTACTTCAAACGCTTTTTTGCCATCCCCCAGGCTTACCTGGGCATCGCCTTTGGTTTTGGCATACCGATGGCTTTTGCTGCTGTGCAAAATACTATCCCCATGGCTGCCTGGCTGTTGCTGCTGGCGAATGTATTCTGGGCCGTGGCTTATGATACAGAGTACGCCATGGTCGACCGGGACGATGATCTCAGGATAGGCATCAAGACCTCGGCAATCACCTTTGGCAGCTATGATGTGCTGGCCGTCATGTTGTGTTATGCCCTCAGCTTTGGCCTGCTGCTGCTGGTGGGCTGGCAAATGGGCTTACGTGCCTGGTTCGTGACTGGCATGGCAGTGGCAATCGGCCTGTCCATTTACCACTACACACTGATACGTGGACGCGAGCGCATGCCCTGTTTTGCCGCATTCAACAATAACAACTGGCTGGGAGCTGCAATCTTTGCTGGCATTGCCATCGACTATGCGGTAAAGTAATTTAACAAATTGCCACTTATTTGAACTTGGCCGCATTATCAGCATGCTTGACATGCAACAAACCCGGCCAGTTCTTTTTGCTTACACTGGAAGTCATTCTCTCACCGAAAGGAAACATTATGAGTTATATAGACGAACACAAAGAACAGTTGATGAATGATTTGCATCTGGTTATCCGCGACGCAGAAGAAATGCTGAAAAACACAGAGCAACAAAGCAGCGAAGGCTTCAGAGCCGCCAAGGAAAAGTTCGAAAGAACCCTGAAAAACGCCAAGGCAGAAGTTGAACGTATTGAAGACCTGGTCGTCACCCGTACCAAAGAAGCTGCCAAGGCAACCGACGTCTATGTCAAGGAAAACCCATGGCAGTCAGCCGGCATTGCTGCCGGCATAGGCTTGCTCGTGGGTCTGTTGATTGGCCGCAGCAGATAAGCGCAGCAGTCAAATAATGGCACTCGGCGATTCGCTGGGACAACTTGCTGCCACACTGAGCAATATTGTCCACACCCGGCTGGAACTGGCCTCGGTTGAGCTGGAAGAAGAGCTGGCCCGTTTTTCTTCCGGTCTGTTGTGGTCACTGACGGCCCTGTTTTTTGCCGGTATTGCTGTCTTACTGGCCATACTGACGGTAGTCGCCACCTTTTGGGACACACACCGTTATCAGGTCCTGCTGGGGCTGTTGAGCCTGTTCTCATTCCTGTCCATCGCCATCTTTGTCTGGCTGCGTCAGCGTCTGCGCAAGCGACCCGGCTTTCTCGCCTATTCTCTGGCAGAGCTGAAGAAAGACAGTGAAGCCCTGCGTGGCGGCAGTGATCCGGCAAAAGAGTAAGGGCACCGCACAGATATGGGAAATCACCAGGAAAAACTCGCTCTGCGACGTCAGGCGCTGTTACTGAAAATACAGGCTCAGCGCAGCTTGCTGGGCATGCATTGCAGCGAAGTCAGGGAATCCATGTCCGTTGCACAGAGCATAGTCGGATTTATTGGCAAGGTCGGCAACAACGCCCGTCGTCGCCCCTTGCTGGGCGGTCTCGCTTTGGGTGCGGTATTGATACTTAAACCCAGGCGCGTATTGGCCATGGCGCAAACTGCCCTGATGGGCTGGCAAATCTGGAATACTGTCGCGGATATGCGCAAGCGCATGCAGAAAAGCACAGACCAATCCTGACAGCTTGTATCTCGCGACCTGCTCTGCCTCGACATCACTGTCGAGGCAGATTTAATCAATCAAGCCTGCTGACCAAACTCATCACCAAGCTCTTTGCCGCGTGCAGCAGCAGCCTTGACGGCATCGACAATAGCTTGCCTGACGCCGGCTGCTTCCATACTGGTCAAAGCGGCATAGGTCGTACCACCCTTTGAGGTCACCCTTTCACGCAGGGTGGCCACCGGCTCGGCGGATTGCATGGCCAGTTGGGTGGCGCCGTTGAAGGTAGTCATTGCCAGCTGCAGCCCCTGCTCCGCCGTCAAGCCCAGCTCTGTTGCAGCCTGCTGCATGGCTTCGATGAAATAAAACACATAGGCCGGGCCACTACCCGATACTGCCGTTACAGCATCAATCAGGCTTTCATCAGTCAGCCAGGTGGTGGCGCCAACTGCCTGCATGATTTGTTCTGCCATCTGTTTCTGGCTGTCTGTCACGGCAGGCAGGGCAAACAGGCCTGTCATACCCTGCCCTATCAATGCCGGGGTATTGGGCATGGTGCGCACAATTTTTTCATAGCCGTTCAACCAGCGCGCCATGTCGACCGCACGAATGCCGGCAGCAATGGAAATCAGCAACTGCTGCCCCAGATGCGGTGCCAGGCTGGTGATGACTTCACGCAGTTGCTGGGGTTTGACCGCCAGAATGATGGCATCCATCTCAGCGAGCTTACTGTCAATCGCCAGGGCGGTACTGACACCAAAGTCAGCCCGCAGCTTTTGCAGGGATTGCTGGTTCAGGTCTACCACATGTATATGCTCTGCCGAGGTCAATGATTTGAGCAAACCGCCTATCAACGCGTTCGCCATATTGCCACCACCTATGAAGGCAATATTAAGTTTGTTTTGCATAATTTCTGTTCCCGAAAATGGCTGTTCCTATACGCAGCATGGTGCTGCCCTCCGCTATTGCCGCCTGCATGTCGCCACTCATCCCCATGGACAAGGTATCCATGGGCAGGCCGGCAGCCTGTATGCTTTCACTTAATTGCCGTAACTGCCGAAAAGCCTGTCTTTGCTGTTGTTCATCATGGCTGGCTTCTGGTACAGCCATCAGGCCACGCAGCCTGAGTCCTGGCAAGGCTGCAATTTTTTGCGCCAATGCCAGGGCTTCACCAGGCAGGACGCCACTCTTGCTGGCTTCGGCACTGATGTTAACTTGCAGACAAATGTTCAGGTCCGGCAAATTTTTTGGTCTTTGTTCGGACAGACGCTGTGCAATTTTTTCCCTGTCGACGGAATGGACCCAGGCAAAGTGCTCAGCAACCGGCCGCGTCTTGTTGCTTTGCAAAGGGCCGATAAAATGCCATTCGAGATCAAGTTGCGGCATTTTGTTGCTTACTTCCTGCATTTTCTCCAAAGCTTCCTGCAGGTAATTTTCACCAAAACAGCGCTGGCCGGCTGCTGCCGCTGCGATGACAGCGTCCGCAGGAAAGGTCTTGGAAACAGCCAATAGCTGCAGTTGTTGCGGATCGCGACCATTCGCTATGGCGGTGCGGTGGATATCCGCAGTTACGGCTTGCAAGTTGTCAGAAATTAAGGACATAATCATAGAAGCAAGAATCTATCTAATTCGTTGTGGACTTCTCGTACAAATAGCTTAAAAACAGCTTAAAATCAGCCTAATATGGCTGTTATCCTGCCAGGAAAAATGAGCAGATAGTAAGCAAATAAATAAGCAGCCAAACAGCTTAACAATTCAATCAGCAACGATTTCATTACCGGAATTATAAATGGACATTTCAGAACTGCTGGCGTTCTCAGTCAAGAACAATGCCTCCGACTTACACTTATCCTCTGGCTTGCCACCCATGATACGTGTACATGGCGACGTCAGGCGCATCAATTTACCGCCGCTGGAGCATAAAGATGTTCATGAGCTGATCTATGACATCATGAATGACTCGCAGCGCAAGGCTTATGAAGAAACCCTGGAATGTGACTTTTCTTTTTCCATCCCTGGCCTGGCCCGCTTTCGTGTCAATGCCTTCAACCAGGAACGTGGTGCAGCTGCAGTCATGCGTACCATTCCATCCAAGATTTTGTCGCTGGAGCAATTGAATGCCCCCAAGATCTTTGCTGAACTGGCCCTGAAACCACGCGGCCTGGTACTGGTCACAGGCCCTACCGGTTCAGGCAAATCAACGACACTGGCAGGCATGGTGAACCATCTCAATGAAAATGAATATGGCCACATCCTGACTGTCGAAGACCCGATAGAATTTGTGCACGAATCAAAAAAATGCCTGATCAACCAGCGTGAGGTCGGCCCGCATACCATGTCCTTCAATAACGCGCTGCGTTCGGCATTGCGTGAAGATCCTGACGCCATCCTGGTTGGTGAGTTGCGTGACCTGGAAACCATACGCCTGGCATTGACCGCTGCAGAGACCGGTCACTTGGTATTCGGTACCCTGCATACCTCTTCTGCCGCAAAAACCATAGATCGTATTGTCGACGTCTTCCCCGCAGAAGAAAAAGAAATGGTGCGTTCGATGTTGTCCGAATCACTGCAAGCTGTTATCTCGCAAACCCTGTTGAAAAACAAGGATGGCTCCGGCCGTGTCGCCGCGCATGAGATCATGATAGGTACACCGGCGATCCGCAACCTGATACGTGAAGCCAAGGTCGCGCAGATGTACTCGGCCATTCAGACTGGCAGCAACATAGGCATGCAGACTCTGGACCAGAATCTGACCGACCTGGTTCGCCGCAACGTCATTTCTGTCGGCGCTGCACGTGCTGCCGCCAAAACTCCGGATAATTTCCCCGGCTAATTGATCAAAGGAAGAAAACATGGAACGCGATCAGGCCACCAAATTCATGAACGATTTGTTGAGACTCATGCTCAGCAAAAACGGATCAGACTTGTTTATCACCGCTGATTTCCCGCCTGCCTTCAAAATTGACGGACGGGTAACACCAGTCTCGAATCAACCTTTGACGCCAGCCCATACTGTCGATCTGGCCCGGTCCATCATGAACGACAAACAGTCGTCAGAATTTGAATCCACCAAGGAATGTAATTTTGCGATCAGCCCGGCGGGCCTGGGGCGCTTCCGCGTGTCGGCTTTCATGCAACAAGGGCGTGTCGGCCTGGTCTTGCGGACGATTACGACCGCCATTCCAAAACTCGAAGACTTGGGTCTGCCAGAAAACCTCAAGGACATCGTCATGACCAAGCGCGGCCTGGTCATCATGGTGGGTGCAACCGGCTCCGGCAAGTCAACCTCGCTGGCCGCCATGCTGGGCTACAGAAATGCGAACAGCTATGGTCACATCATCACGATCGAGGATCCGATAGAATATGTGCATCCGCACATGAACTGCATCATCACACAGCGTGAAGTTGGTATTGATACCGAAGACTGGGGCGCTGCCCTGAAAAACTCCCTGCGCCAGGCGCCTGATGTTATCCAGATTGGTGAGATTCGTGACCGCGAAACCATGGACTTTGCCGTCGCCTTTGCAGAGACTGGCCATCTTTGCCTGGCCACCCTGCATGCGAACAGTTCCAACCAGGCGCTTGACCGTATCATCAACTTCTTCCCGGAAGAACGTCGCCCTCAATTGCTGATGGATTTGTCGCTGAACCTGAAGGCGGTTATCTCCCAGCGCCTGGTGCCGCTGAAAGGCCGCAAAGGCCGTGCTGCCGCAGTAGAAATCATGCTTAATACACCGTTAGTTGCTGACCTGATCTTCAAGGGTGCAGTGCATGAAATCAAGGAAATCATGAAAAAATCCCGCGAACTGGGCATGCAAACCTTTGATCAGTCACTCTTTGATTTGCATGAAGCGGACCAGATCACCTATGAAGATGCATTGCGCAATGCAGACTCGGTCAATGAATTGCGTCTGGCCATCATGTTGAAAGGCAAGGACGCCAAAGACCGTGACCTCAGTGCAGGCACCAAACATCTGGGTATCGTATGAGCGCACTCGATTTTCAGGCCAATGACCTGCAAGGTTCCCCGGTCGATCTCAAGCAATACGCTGGGAAAGTATTACTGATCGTCAATACTGCCAGCAATTGCGGTTTCACGCCGCAATACAAGGGGCTGGAGGCGATATACCAGCAATTCAAGGACAAGGGCGTGGCTGTACTGGGTTTCCCCTGCAACCAGTTCGGTCATCAGGAACCAGGTTCTGCCGGTGAAATTGGGGCTTTCTGCGAAAAGAATTACGGTGTCACCTTCCCCATGTTTGACAAGATAGACGTCAACGGAGACAAAGCACACCCTCTGTTCAAGCACTTGAAGAACAAGGCGCCAGGCTTGCTGGGCAGTGAAATGATCAAATGGAATTTCACCAAGTTCCTGGTCAAAAAAGATGGTTCTGTCTTCAAGCGATATGCACCGGCAACTGCACCGGCTGAATTACTCGATGATATAGAAAAACTGCTGGCAGAATAACACCGGCTGACACCGGCAATTTCCACCATATGAGTCACAGGCGTCCATCAAGAACTGCCCGCTTGATCAAAAAGCGTACCCCCCATCGATGAAATGGCCGTATAAGCTTGAGATAAAACCGGCCAAACCCATTATGGACATGGCAAACTGTAGAAATAACGACAGTTTGCCCGTCGTTCTCCCGAAAAATGGATAACCGGAAATCCAGATGACTGTTGTCCCGTCCGGCAACCAGTTCATTGGGTGTGATGAAAAAAATGGGCCAGGCGCCAATTTTATCACCGACAGCATAGTGCTCTTTCACCTTTGGATGCATGATTTCAGTGACAGATGGCGCTGCAATACCGAACAGGGAAACCAGCCCATTGCGGGTGATCATGATGAGTTTCATCCACCCTGGCCTGTGCATGAAGATATTGTGAAAGATGTCCTGGACTGCAAGCCCAGGCTGACTCAGTACAGTTCTGTAGGCATCCCTGAAATACGCCGCCTGCACAAAATCCGGCGTCAATACGCTCTGAGCCGGGTGTTCACATTCTTCAACAACTGGAGTGATGGCTGGCATGGGCGTGGACCACCTTATGGTTTCAAAATTCTCATTTTCAGGAATTTACATTGATCGCAGCTACCACAGCTTCCGGCCCTGATTCTAGCCTCGCCTGCTGCAAGCCCATGTCAATCAATTCTACCCAGTGCAAGACAGAAACCTGTGTGCCCGACTGCAAATGCGTAAGACAGCCTATATTTGCCGAAAGAATGACTTCAGGCTCAGTCGCCAACAGGTTTTGCAACTTATTATCACGCAACTGGTAAGATAAGGCAGGTTGCAAGACTGAGTAAGTACCTGCTGATCCGCAGCACAAATGACTGTCCGCACACAGCTTTACGTCTATCCCGATGGCAGTCAGCAAACCTTCTACCTTCCCGCGTATCTGCTGGCCATGTTGCAAAGTACAGGGAGGATGCCAGGCGATACGCTTCCTGATTTTACCGGCAAGTTGAGTGACCAGTTGAGCCTCAAACTCTGGCAGAATCTCACTGAGGTCACGGGTCAATGCCGAGATTTTTTTTGCCTTGTCTGCATAGTCCGCATCATGCTCCAGCAGATGCCCGTAGTCCTTGACGGTCGCACCGCAGCCCGAAGCTGTCATGACGATGGCTTCCACACCGGCCTCTACATAGGGCCACCAGGCATCGATATTGCGGCGCATGTCGTTCAAACCATCTGCCTGCTCATTCAAATGATAACGGATTGCACCACAACATCCGGCCTTGGGCGCAATCTGCAACTCCACACCCATGGCGTCAAGTACCCTGGCTGTGGCTGCATTGATATTCGGCGACATCGCCGGCTGCACACAACCGTCAAGCAAGAGCATTTTGCGCGCATGTACCGTCTGCGGCCACAAACCGGCATCCTGTGCTGGCGGTACCTTGTTTTGCAAAGCCCTGGGCAACATGGGCCGCAGGCTCTGACCTAGCTTCATGGCCGGATTGAACAGCCATTTGCGCGACAACAGATTCTTGAGCGCTGCGCGCTTCATACCTTGCAGAAATGGTCTGCCAACCTGCTGGTCGACGACCTGACGACCGATATCAACCAGACGCCCGTATTGCACACCTGAAGGGCAAGTGGTTTCACAATTCCGGCAAGTCAGGCAACGATCAAGATGCTGCTGTGTCTTGGCCGTGGCCGGCTTGCCTTCCAGTACCTGTTTGATCAGGTAAATGCGTCCACGCGGGCCATCGAGTTCATCGCCGAGCAATTGATAGGTAGGGCAAGTGGCTGTGCAAAAACCGCAATGGACACACTTGCGCAAAATGTCTTCTGCTTCCTTGCCCTCATGCGTGTCTTTGATGAAATCAGCGAGATTGGTTTGCATGATTGTTCAGAACCTTTTTGTATGCATTACATGCGGCCAGGATTAAAGATGCCGGCAGGATCAAATGCCTGCTTAAGTCGCTTGTGGATTTTTTCCACAGGTGCGGAAAGTGGGGCAAATACCCCCGCGCTCTTGTCACCGCCACGGAACAGACAGGCGTGACCACCGGCAGCCAGGGCGGAGAGCCTTATCAGTTCCGGCTTTTCATTGCTGAACAGCCAGCGTTGTGAACCGCCCCATTCAATCAGGGATTTGCCCGTCAGGCGCAGCGCAGGGCTGGTCGATGGCAGCGACAGTCGCCACAAGCCATGCTCTTTATCCTGATTGAAAAAATCATGTGTCTGCTCACGCAGGCTGATCCAGAATGCTGAGGCGTCCCGCATTTCCTCACCACCCAGTCTTGCTCTGGCAGCACGCACGGCGGCTTCAGCACCTGACAGGCGCAGCATGAGCCGACCAACATGCCAGCAACTGGCTGAAACCGGCAGAGCTTGTCCGGCCCATTGATTAAGACGCAGCAAAGCATCCGCTTCGGACAGGGCAAATACCAGGGTAGTCTCGGCAAAAGGTTGCGGCAAGACCTTGATGGAAACATCGAGTATCAGCCCCAGGCTGCCCATGGAGCCTGTCAACAAGCGCGAAACATCATAGCCGGCGACATTCTTCATGACCTGGCCGCCAAATTCCAGTACCTGGCCCTGGCCATTCATCAAACTGGTGCCAAGGACAAAATCACGCACGGCGCCAACCGCCGGACGCCTGGGACCGGACAAACCTGCCGCCACCACACCTCCGATGGTGGCATGTTCACTCCAGTGCGGTGGTTCAAAAGCCAGCATCTGGTCGTGTGCAGCCAGTGCCGCCTCGATCTCCAGCAGGGATGTGCCACTGCGGGCCGTCAGCACCAGTTCGGTGGGGTCATAAGCAAGTATGCCGCTATAGGCACGGGTTTCCAGCAATTCACCGACAGGTTCATTGCCATACCAGTGCTTGCTGCCACCGCCCTGTATCTGCAAAGCAGTCTGCGTACTGCTTGCTGCCAGTATGCGTTCACGAAAATTATCTACAATGCTTTGCATGCTGCGATCTCAAAAATAAGCAAAATTTGTGCTGCTCGTTTATCATCAAAAACGTGGCAGTTCAGGGAACTTCAGACTGCCGTTTTTCACATGCATGCGCCCATATTCTGCACAGCGATGCAAGGTAGGTATGGCCTTGTCGGGATTGAGCAAACCCGCTGGATCAAAGGCTCGCTTCACTGCGTGGAAAGCCGTGATCTCTTCACTGGAAAACTGCACGCACATGGAATTGATTTTTTCTATGCCCACGCCATGTTCACCAGTGATGGTGCCGCCGACCTTGACACACAATTCAAGTATCTCTGCCCCGAATTCTTCAGCCCGGTGAAATTCACCTTCCTTGTTGGCATCAAATAAAATTAACGGATGCAGATTGCCGTCCCCGGCGTGGAAGACATTGGCGCAACGCAGGCCGTATTTTTTTTCCATCTCGCTGATGCCAATCAAAACCTGGGCCAGGTGCTTGCGCGGTATGGTGCCGTCCATGCAGTAATAATCGGGCGATATGCGCCCCGCAGCAGGGAAGGCATTCTTGCGACCGGACCAGAAACGCAGGCGTTCAGCTTCGTTCTTTGATACGGCGATGGCAGTAGCGCCGGCCTGTTCAAGCACAGCACTCATACGGGCAATTTCTTCCTCAACTTCTTCTGGCGTACCATCTGACTCACAAAGGAGTATCGCTTCAGCCTCTGTGTCGTAACCGGCGTTGACAAAGGGTTCGACCATGCGTGAAGAGGTCTTGTCCATCATCTCCAGTCCAGCGGGGATAATGCCCGCAGCAATCACACTGGCAACCGCATCGCCGCCTTTGACGACATCATCGAACGAAGCCATGATGACGCGTGCCGTTTGTGGCTTGGGGATAAGTTTGACAGTCACTTCGGTCACTACCCCCAGCATGCCCTCTGAACCGATGAAGACAGCCAGCAGGTCCAGCCCCGGTGCATCAAGCGCCGCACCGCCCAGTTCAATGACTTCGCCATCCATGGTGATGGCACGTACTGCCAGTACGTTGTGTACGGTCAGGCCATATTTGAGGCAATGCACGCCTCCGGAATTCTCGGCAACATTGCCGCCTATGCTGCAGGCGATCTGTGAAGACGGGTCAGGCGCATAGTACAGACCATGCATGGTGGCTGCTTCTGAAATCGCCAGGTTGCGCACACCAGGCTGCACGACGGCAGTCCTGGCATAGGCGTCAAGCTTGATGATCTTGTTGAGTTTGGCGGTCGATAAAACCAGGCCATCGGCAATCGGCATGGCGCCACCAGACAAACCGGTGCCAGCGCCACGTGGCACGATGGCGACCTGCATTTCGCGGCAGACATTGATGACAGCGATTACCTGGCTTTCGTTTTCCGGCAGGGTCACCACCATGGGCAACTGGCGGTAGGCGGCCAGACCGTCACATTCATAGGGACGGGTATCTTCTTCCTGGTATAAGATGCAGTGCGCAGGGATGACCCTGCGCAGGGCGCGTACCAGATCTTGCTGCTTTGACGATATCGCGGGTGTGGCTGTTTCCATCACGGGCTCCTGATTATTCGATGAGTGTAATCAGCTTTGCCGGTCTTGTGATGAATTGTTCAGGGAATTTGCCGCAAATACTTTTCATTGTTGCTTGCCTGCGCAGGCTCAGCTCCTGGCTCCTGCCTTCAATAGCATTTGCACGATTTGTGCATCGGGTTTGGACGCCTCCCTTGCCAAAGACAGCGGCGTGTCTGCGTGATAACTGACGGCATTGACATCGGCTTTTTTACTGATCAGAAGGCGCACGGTTTCTGTCTTACCCATCAAGACTGCGCACATCAGTGGTGTGAAGCCATCACCATTCATTGACTCTATATCGGCGCCGGCATTGAGCAGGGTCAGGACAATGTCCGTTCGCCCTGCCATGGCTGCATGGGTAATAAAGGTCGGCGCTGCGCGGCTGTCTTCTTGCAAACCAAGCCTGATTTTGTTTTTCAACAATTGCTCAACCGCCTGCATATTGTTGTCATCAATGGCTTTCAGCATGGCCTTGTATTGCTGCCGTTCAGCCTTGCTCATGACGTCGGCAAAGCTTGCTGTGGCAGCAGCAAACAAAAACAGGGCAACTAAGAAATTTTTGAACATATTACTTCTGTTGAGGCAGTGAAATTATAAAAAAAGAAATTAAAACCCGAGCTTCATGACAGGCCGAAACAAAAGAAATTCAAAACAATAAAAAAGGACGCCGCAGCGTCCTTTTAGCGGCCTGAGGTGTATCAGGCAGAGAAAGAAGAACCGCAACCACAGGTGGTTGTCGCATTCGGGTTCTTGATCACGAACTGGGCGCCTTCGAGGTCGTCCTTGTAATCAATTTCTGCACCAACCAGGTATTGATAGCTCATGGAATCGATGAGCAACTGAACACCGTTCTTGGTCATGGTGGTGTCGTCTTCATTGGTGATTTCATCAAAAGTGAAACCATATTGAAAACCAGAGCAACCACCACCTTGCACGAAAACGCGCAATTTCAGGTCTGGATTACCCTCTTCTTCGATAAGCTGTGCCACTTTGGCAGCAGCGCTATCAGTGAAAACTATGGGTGCGGGCATTTCGGCAACAGCGTTCATAAATTACTCCTTCAAACTATTTACCATCATTATAGACCCGCACTGAAATCTATGCATTGTTGGCTGCAAGTTTCAATACCGGTTCTTGCGCCTGATCATGCGAGAGTTTGCCGGAAACCACGGCACCACTCAGCATTTCCAGGGTTTTGTAGTGTACATCGCCATAGATTTGGGCTTTTGGCTGCAATTCAAGCAATTCAGAAGAGAAAACCGGGCCATTGATGATGCCATTGACAATCACATGGGCAGCACGCACTTCACCGTCGATTTTTGCCTGCTCAGAAATGATCAGCATGCTGGAAGATTCCAGGTCAGCAACTACATTGCCACAGATGTGACCATCTATACGCAAACCTCCCTTGAAATGCAGATCGCCCTGTATGACTGTGGTCGCACCGATCAGACTGTCTATGGTGTTTTTGGTTTTTCGATTAAACATTCTTGCTTCCTCATCAAGAAATGAGCCAGAACCCGCAGCATGAGAAAAACGCTATTGGTCGCTATCAGCAGCATTCATAGCAGTGTGCAGCAGTTTCTTTGCGAGATTTATAAATTGACCGACTGCTGAGCCCGGATCTGGCCGTTCATCAAAACCCTGGCCTGGACTGCTTTAACCGTAGCTCCCTCTGGCAAGGAAATTGTTCCTTCCAGTCTTTGATAATGGCGGAAAGATAATTTTAACTTGCCGGCATCCCCCGTTTTAGGATCGGGAAACAGCATCGTAGCAGGTTTACCAGCTTGTACCAAGTTCAAGTTAAATTGCATTTCCCCAGTGAAATCACGCCCGGCCTTGCCACCCTGCATCACCAGGGCGCGATAGCGCAACTGACCGGGAGCAAGCATCTCCACCTTGAAATTTTGCAGTGATATACCATCAGCACCAGCAGCTGAAGGTGTCATGCTTTCAAAAAAAGCAAGATCATCTTTAAGCTTGATGTTTTCCGTCGTCAAAGCCTTGACCTGATCGGTCAATTGCTTTTGCGTGGACTTGTCAATATTGACTGTACTCTCTATGGTATTGGCAGCAAGAGCCAACTTGTCTCGCTCAGCTGTCAATTCGGCTATTTTTTTGTTGAGGGACTCAACCTGTTCGACACTGACCTTACTGCCAAAAGCAAAGGTCTTGCCCAGATCGTAAGTCCACCAGGCAATCCCCGCAGCAACCGCCATGACCACCATGGCAATGCCTGCTTTCACATACCAGGGTTTCTCCTGTGAAATTGTGAGCTTGCTTGCCAGGTAGCGCTTATGCACCGAACGAGATTTAGGCATGACCAGGCTTAAGGCATGACAGGTACATGCATCAGCCCGGTACCCTCATTAAGGCCGAACATCAGATTCATGCATTGTACGGCCTGACCGGAAGCGCCTTTGACCAGATTGTCCTGTACTACCAGAACAATGACCGTATTGCCATTATTTGGCCTGTGCAAAGCCAGACGCAACATATTGGATGCACGAGTGGAACGGGTCTCAGGATGTGAACCAAATGGCAGCACGTCGACAAAAGGTTCGTCTTTATAGGCCGTTTCAAACAAGGCTTGCAAGTCTTCGTTGGACATATCCTTGTTCAGGCGCGCATACAGTGTCGAATGCATACCACGTATCATGGGCACCAGATGCGGCGTGAACAGCAGGCCAATCGGGTCTTTGCTCATGCGCTGCAATTGTTCTATGGTCTCTGGCGTATGCCTGTGACCAGACACACCGTAAGCCTTGAAGGTGTCGCTGGTTTCAGAGAACAGCAGGCCCATCTCGGCTTTTCTGCCAGCACCGGATACGCCGGACTTGCAGTCAGCAATCAGGTTGGTGGCATCAATCACGCCAGCCTTGAGCAAAGGATAGAAACCCAGTTGCATCGTGGTCGGGTAACAGCCAGGATTGCCAACCACCCTGGCTGCCTTGATGGCGTCACGGTTCAACTCTGGCAAGCCATAGACCGCTTCTTCCAGCACATTGGTGCAGGAGTGGGGAATGCCATACCATTTTTCAAATTCAGCCACATTCTTCATACGGAAATCGGCCGCCAGGTCGATGACCTTGACGCCTGCAGCCAGCAATTCTGGTGTCTGTGCCATGGCCACGCCATGCGGAGTCGCGAAAAAAACGACATCACATTCCTTGAGGTTAGCCTTGTCAGGTGAAGAAAATGCAATATCCACCCTGCCGCGCAGAGACGGGTACATGTCCGATACCGGCAAACCATCTTCTTTACGTGAAGTGATGGCAGTGATTTGCGCCTGTGGGTGGGTGGCCAGTATGCGCAACAGCTCGACACCTGTATAACCAGTGCCACCAACGATGCCAATTTTAACCATATGCTTTCCTTGCAAGAAATTTTGACGCTATTCTAACAGCAGAAGGCTGCGACCTGATGCAGCTGAAAAAACTCGTTACATGCTTCAAAGCAAGAAAGCCGCCCTTCCAGGCGGCTTTCTTGTACCAATTGGTAACAGCGATAAAGATTAACGCTTGGAGAATTGTTTTGCGCGACGTGCTTTGCGCAGACCAACTTTTTTACGTTCAACTTCACGTGCGTCACGAGTAACGAAGCCAGCTTTGGACAGTTCAGATTTCAAAGTTGCATCGTAGTCGATCAGGGCACGAGTGATACCGTGACGAACAGCACCGGATTGGCCGGATTCGCCGCCGCCGTGAACGTTAACCATAATGTCGAATGTTTCGAGATTATTAGTCAGTTCCAGAGGTTGACGGATGACCATCAGGCCAGTTTCACGAGAGAAGTACTCGTTAGCTGGTTTGCCGTTGACAACGATTTTGCCGCTGCCGGATTTCAGGAATACGCGAGCAACTGCGCTCTTGCGACGGCCAGTTCCGTAGTTGTAATTACCGATCATGGCTAATCCTTAGATGTCGAGTACTTGTGGTTGCTGAGCTGCGTGCGGATGCGTTGCATCTGCATACACTTTCAGCTTCTTGATCATTGCATAGCCGAGTGGGCCTTTAGGCAACATGCCTTTAACAGCTTTCTCGAGTGCACGACCTGGAAAACGCTCTTGCATTTTCTGGAAATTTGTTTCATAGATACCGCCTGGATAACCAGTGTGACGGTAGTATGTTTTGTTCAGGGATTTAGTACCTGTCACGCGCAGTTTGCCTGCATTAACAACAACGATAAAATCGCCTGTGTCTACGTGTGGTGTAAATTCTGGTTTATGTTTGCCGCGCAAACGGAGTGCCACTTCGCTGGCAACACGTCCGAGTACTTTGTCTGTCGCGTCAATCACGAACCAGTCGCGCTGAACCTCATGGCCCTTAGCGGAAAAGGTTTTCATGTTGAATCCTAATAAAAGTTGAAAACGCCCTCAAATATTCTGTGTTTTTGGTGGTTCTGCCATTAAATTCAGCAGACTCGTCCTTATCACTTCCCCCTTGGGCGATCAGGGAGTCGGAAATTATAGTATTTTCAAAGACTTAGTGCAAGAACTGTTTAATTTTTGTGCAGATCTTAAGAGGAATTGTGGAAATACGGGCAAAAAAAACCCGAAGACTGGCTTCGGGTTGAATCCACCAAAGGTGTAGGTGGAGGAGACAAATGCGAGGCAGTCAACTGTGTCAGGTACAAAAAGCACAACTAACTAACCGATGGGTCAATAATAGGACAAGAAATTGTGCAGTGCAAGGTAATTTACAGTTTGTTGCGCAAAATTTCACGTTTCTGCGCAATAGGCTACAATCTGAGGCAAATCTATCTTTGCTAAAGAGGAAACTATGGAAACTACAGTGCGCTGGACAGGAACATCAGGTATGTCTTTTTTGGCCGAAACCGGTTCTGGCCATGCCGTTTTAATGGATGGTGCACCGGACGGGGGTGGCCGCAACCTGGCGCCACGCCCTATGGAGATGGTTTTGCTGGGCACGGGTGGCTGCACTGCCTATGATGTGGTCTTGATTTTAAAAAAAGGCAAACAGGACGTACGTGGCTGTGACGTCAAGCTGACAGCTGAACGTGCCGACACGGAACCCAAGGTCTTCACCAAGATCAATTTCCACTTTACCGTACGCGGCCGTCAATTGAAGCCCAACCTGGTCGAACGTGCCATCAAGCTGTCACATGAAAAATACTGCTCAGCATCAATCATGCTGGAAAAAACGGCAGAGATGACACATAGCTTTGAAATTATCGAAGACCTGGAGGTCCCCTCAGAGCATCAGGCAGCTGATTGATCGTTTTCATCCGGCTTACCGAAGACATCCGTGTAGGTCGGATAAAAAGAGCAGTACATCGCCACAGAAAGAATGATCGATACAGGCATCATCGCAAACACAATTGCGTAAGCCTTGCCTACGATCACGGCAATCAGAATACTGATCATCGCCGGCACCAGGATGCCGACAGCGACCCAGCCCAGTCCATAAACCATGAAAGCCATCCCAGCCCTGTGGACGGCAAAAAAACTGAAGAAAATTGCCTTGGCAACTGACATGTTTTTCCAGGCAATCAGCACCGCTGCATACCAAAAAGCCATCATGGCCGGAATATAGGCAATAGCAGATGTCATCATCCCCAGAAACAAGCCGGTTTCAGACATGGTTTTGGGATCAAGCGGCTTTTGGCTGGTAATGAATTCCCAGAATACGCCGTCATCTGTCAGGTTGGAAGCAAATACAGCAAGACTGATGGCAACGACATACAGCACGCCCAGTAAAAGCAGGCGCGG
The DNA here is from genome assembly GCF_022568815.1 of Undibacterium paludis. Taxonomy (GTDB): domain Bacteria; phylum Pseudomonadota; class Gammaproteobacteria; order Burkholderiales; family Burkholderiaceae_D; genus Undibacterium. The sequence goes on from NZ_JAKZHX010000007.1 coordinate 172,856, forward strand.
CAAGGCCGGTGAACGAAATCCGGACAAAAACAGGCCAGGCAATACGCGCTGCCCACATTCTATACGGCGACAAGCCTCCATAAAACTGAGGCTGAACACAGGTATCAGTACGAATGGCAGGAACTGACCTATCACGGGAATGAATCCCAGCACCATATTGAAAAACATGTAGGCAAAGAACAGACTCAGCATTTCCAGGGGCTGCTGACGAAACAACCTGAACCCCTGCCTGACCCAGTCCCAGCCAGCCTTTGCAGTCACATCATTCATTGTTCTAACGGTAAAGGTGGCACACTACCGGATTCACGCAAGCGCAAAATGCGCTCGAAATGCGTGGGATCGTGCGGTGTCAGCATTTCTGCGTCCCTGGGCTGATAGAAATCATACAGGCGTGATAACCAGAAACGCAGGGCGGCGGCACGCAACATGACTTGCCAGGCCACGCCTTCTTCCTTGGTAAATGGCCGTACCGCATGATAGGCAGCCAATAAGGCAACAACCCTGGCCTCATCAAGTACACCAGTCGCCACGTCGATACACCAGTCATTGACGGTCACCGCCACGTCAAACAACCAGGTATCGCAGCCGGCAAAATAAAAATCAAAAAACCCGGTCAGGCGCTCGCCATCAAACATCACGTTGTTGCGGAACAGGTCGGCATGAATCGGTCCGCGCGGTAAAGCCTTATAGATGGGCGTACTGTCAAACGCATCCTGGAAATGCACCTCGGCACGCAGCAGGTGCTGTAATTCATCATTCAGAAAAGGGAGTACTTTTGGCGTCGTTTCATGCCACCAGTCCAGGGAACGCAAATTGGGCTGCTGAATGTCAAAGCTCTGTCCCACCACATGCATGCGCGCCAGCATCGCGCCGACTTCGGCACAATGGACGACTCCCGGCGCCATCTGTGAACTGCCCTCAAGCTTGCTGACAATAGCTGCAGGCTTGCCATGCAGAGGGACCACTAACTCACCCTGGTCATTGGCGACAGGGGCAGGAACCAGAACGCCATGATCAGCCAGGTGACGCATGAGTTTCAAATAAAACGGCAATTGCCCAAAACTGAGGTTTTCGAATATGGTCAGAACAAATTCGCCAGCCTCTGTATTGATAAAAAAATTACTGTTTTCTATGCCTGAAGCGATACCCTTGATGCTTAAGGCCCTACCCAATGGGAATTGCTGCATCCAGGGGGCCAGGTCTTCCAGACTTACCGGTGTAAAAACTGCCATGTCAATTTTAAAAATGAGAGCTGTAGTGAAGACTTACTTTGATGCCGCAGCACTGGCTGAGGCAGCAGATTTGGCGGGCGCAGGTGGGAGCGCGTCAGGAGGATTACCTTCCTTGACTTCTTTCTTGCCGCCAAACTCCAGTATGGTCCATTGCGCTGCCCGATTGGCATCACCCTGCACTGTTCCCTTGGGCGCATTGCCGACTTCAGGATTGGCTTTCAAAGTGTAGCTGCTCTTGCCTGATTTGACCTCTACCTCTGTCACCTTACCACTATTGTTGCGTTTTTCCACTTGCTTGGTCTTGGGCTCAGGCTTGGCGACAGAAATACCTTTGGGATCAGGCCCCTCTTCAAGTTTTTCCAGTTTGGGCGGTGGCGGAGCTTCGGCCTTGGCTGGTGTCTGTGCGTGTACTGCCGTACTTGCCAGCATCAATGCCAGCAAACTGATAGCGCAGGTATTCGTGATTTTCATAGTTGAAGCCCGGAAACGAGGTAGAGATATATAAGCATTGTAACAAACCCCGACTGCTCTGACAGGAATATCCGGCAAGACCATGCACAAAGCGGACCAAGGCCGTCTTGTATGCAAGATTTCAAGCAGCTAAAAACAAAAAAAGAGTGCCCTGAGAGGCACTCTTTTTATGCAGCGATGCAGGGAGTAATCCCTGCATGTGAATTAGAACTGATGACGAACGCCAGCAGTCAATTCTTTTACAGTTGCGCCGTTCACAGCTGCCAACTCTTTAGAGTTGTTGTCTTGTGTCAGACGAGCGAACGATGTGTACAAATCTGTACGCTTGGACAGAGAGTAGCTGTATGCCAGTGCAAATTGCTTGGCATCGCCAACCTGGCTTGTTGCGTTGAATGGTGTGGAGTTTTTCAACTGTGTGAAACCAGCGAATACTTTACCATTTGCATCAACTGGAACTGTAACTGCCAGTGTGTATGCTTTCTTGTCCAGAGTCAGGTCATCTGTGGTTTTTTGGTAGATGAATACTGGTTTTGCCACGCCGAAGTCATAAGACGCTGCAACAGAAACACCTTTCTTGGCGTTTGTAAACAGTTTTGCGTCTTGTGCATTGTCTTTCAGGTAGTTGAAGCCAACTTCCAGAGCATCAACTTTGTAGCCCAGTGTCAGGCCCAGGGAACGACCAGCGGAATTGTCGCCAGCTGCTTCGCCGAAACCGTATTGTGCAGCAGCAGAGAAACCGCTCAGGTTACCTGGTGTTGTATAGAATACGGAATTGCTTACGCGGCCTGTGGAGTTGGCGTTAGCGCCAGCAACAGTTGCGGAACCGCCAACGAAGTACAGAGCACGAACGCCTGTGCCGTTGTTGATCAAAGCGGAACCAAACGGATCGAAATTGTCGAAGTATTTCAATGTCGGGGATTTGTCACGACCGAAGTCAACTGCACCGAAATCGCCAGACAGACCAACTGTAGAACGACGGCCAAATGTGCGACCTTGATCGGATTCACCTGTATCAACCAGGATACCTTGCTCCAAAACAAAATTGGCTTTCAAACCACCGCCCAGATCTTCAGTGCCCTTGAAGCCGATACGGGAACCAGCCTCTTGACCACTTTGGATTTTGTTGAAACGGCCAGCAACTGTGCCGTTATCCAAGCTTTGGAAGCCAACGTCAACTACACCGTAGATCGTTACTGTAGATTGTGCGAAAGCCGCGCCAGAGAAGGCACCCAACATTGCGAGTGCGAGAATTGATTTTTTCATTATCATGTATCCAAAAATGAATGTTAAGTTTTTACCAACATCATCAAGCACGGTAAAAACTGAAATACAGGTGTTTTACAGCCTTGAATCAGTAAGAGACCCAATGACAAGCGGCACGATACCTGTGAAAAGTGACAACTTGATGAATTTGTCGTGTTTAGAAAGCTACACTTTAATTAAGTTCGCAAAAAAAATACACGATGGATATCTTATTTGCATATGCGGGACGAATTGTACCTAAAATTGGCATAAGCTGCTGCCAAGCCTTATTTCGCGTACATTTCGCACACTTTCCGCAGAGCAGCATTTATATAGAGGCGATCAATAGCATTTCAAGTAACTGACTTGAAATTTATTTACCTCATACTTTTTATCCTATGGTTTCCCAGGCATTTTGCTTTTGTGCAGTCATGGAACGCCAGTAGACGCGGCCGGTATACCACATGATTGCCCCTATGGCGGCACATGCAAACTGGCCCAGTGCCAGCGTGAGGACAGAGTGATCGAGGGCTGGCGCGACCACACCTGCAATGACAGCGCCCAGCAATGTCACCGTAGCAGATTGACAAGAAGCAACAATACCACGTATATGGGGGAACAGGTCCAGCACCAGCAAGGTAGCACCAGGCGCAACCAGGGACATGCCAAATGTATAAAAGAACAGGGGTGTTACCGACCACAGCAAGACGGGGTGGGAAAAATAGTGGAAGAGCACATTGAACAAAGCCGCCCCCAGCAAGAAGCAAAACCCTATGCTGACCTGCTTCCAGACACTTATCTTGCCCGCCAGCCGGTTTGCCGCCAGGGCGCCGAAAAAGATACCGCCCACGGATGGCACGAATTGCCAGCCAAACTGGTCTGGTCCCAGATGCAAGTGCTGGGTGATAAAAGCCGGCGCAGCTGACACATAGAGAAAAAGACCGGCAAAATTGAAAGCGATCGTCCCTGCCTTCAAATGAAACAGCGGCGACTTGAAGACCATTTTATAGCTTTGCCACAAAAACTCTGCACTGAAAGGCTGACGCTTTTCCCGAGGCAGGGATTCCGGCAAGTACTTGAAGCAGGCCCACAACAACAAGCTGGAGTAGACAAACAGCAAAAGGAAGATGGTGCGCCAGCTCGACAATCCTACGATCCAGCCGCCAAGTATGGGGGCAATCGCCGGGGCAATGGAAAAGATCATGGTCACCAGCGACAACAGTTTTTCTGCCGGGGCTCCGGCATACAGGTCACGGATGATGGCACGTCCCACGACCACGCCAGCACCGGCAGATACGCCCTGCAGGATGCGGAAGCCCCAGAGGTAATGAATGCTATGCACCGAAGCACAGCCAAAGCTGGCTACGGCAAAAACCGCCATGGCCACCAGTATCACATTGCGCCGTCCAAAGGCATCTGACAGAGCGCCGTGCCAAAGTGTCATGACGGCAAATGACAGCATATAGGCCGTCAGTGTCTGTTGCACTTCAAGGGCACTGGCACCCAGCGTAGCGCGGATATTCGGGAATGCCGGCAGGTAAGTGTCAATAGAAAACGGACCCAGCATGGCCAGGGCAGCCAGCAGACATGCCAGGGCGGCATTACTGATCTTGAGAGCAGGTTGCATGAAAACATTCAGGTTGGCTGCCAGCAGAAAAATAAAACTGCCGGCTGGCTATAAACAAATGGAAGGGTAAGATATGCATGCTGTTTTTGGTTTTTGGCCTTCACACATGCATATCTTCCCGGCAAATCAAATCCCACCCATGCACAGATACTTCATTTCCAGGTATTCATCCATGCCATAGACAGAGCCCTCCCGCCCCAGGCCGGACTGTTTGACACCGCCAAAAGGCGCAACCTCATTTGAAATCAGGCCAGTATTGATACCTACCATGCCATATTCGAGTTTTTCAGCAACCCGCCAGACACGGCCTACATCCCGCGAATAAAAGTAGGAAGCCAGGCCAAAGTCGGTGTTATTGGCTGCAGCAACCACCTCATCTTCGGTCTTGAACCTGACGACAGCGGCAACCGGGCCAAAAGTCTCTTCATTCATGATCAGCATAGACGATGTGACATTCGACAGCACGGTCGGCTCATAAAAAAGCTTACCCGCTGCATGTTGTTTGCCACCAGCCTGCAGGCTGGCACCATGCCTGAGTGCATCAGCGACATGCTCTTCGACCTTGGCAACGGCCTGCTCATCGATCATTGGCCCCTGGTTGACGCCTTCCGCAAAGCCGTCGCCGACCCTGATTTTTTTGGCGCCTGCAGCCAGTTTTTCAACAAACGCATCATAGATGGATTCGTGTGCATAAAACCGGTTGGTACAGACACAGGTCTGGCCAGAGTTACGGAACTTCGATAACAGCGCACCTTCCACCGCAGCATCGAGGTCGGCGTCTTCAAACACAATGAACGGAGCGTGACCGCCAAGCTCCAGCGCCAGTTTTTTCACGGTCTGCGCGGATTGCCGCATCAGGATACGGCCAACTGGCGTTGAGCCGGTGAAAGAAAGATGACGCACCACCGGGCTGTCACACAATACCTTGCCAACCGTGATGGATTGCTCTGAATCAGCGGTAATGATGTTGATGATACCTGGCGGTATACCCGCCCGGTGCGCCAGTTCAGCCATGGCCAGGGCGGACAAAGGTGTCTGCTCAGCCGGTTTAATGACAATGGAACAACCTGCGGCCAGCGCAGGCGCCACCTTGCGCGTGATCATGGCAATAGGGAAATTCCAGGGAGTGATGGAAGCGCAGACACCGATAGGCTGTTTCAACACTACCATGCGCTTGTCACTCCAGGTCGAGGCCATGACATCACCTGACACCCGCTTGGCTTCTTCAGCAAACCATTCGATGAAACTGGCGCCATAGACAACCTCACCTTTGGCCTCAGCCAGTGGTTTGCCCTGCTCTGCTGTCATGATGATGGCCAGATCATCCGCATTTGCCATCATCAGGTCATACCATTTGCGCATGATATTGGCACGCTCTTTGCCTGTCCTGGCTGCCCAGGCAGGGAAAGCGGCTTGCGCAGCCTCAATGGCAGCTTCTGCATGGCTGCCGTCAAGATTGGGCACACTGATCAGCAACTCCATCGTCGAAGGATTATTGACATCGAAGTTGGTGGTACCGGCAACCCATGCGCCATTGATATAGGCTTGATTGCGCAATAAAGACGGGTCTTTCAAATTCAAATGCGCTGCTGCTGTTGTCAGCGATGAAGATGTTGATACTTGTGACATTGCTGCTTCTCCCTGATAAGGAATTCCCAAGCCTCAAGCCTAAAGCAAAACGGCCAAGTCTGCAGCGACTTGGCCATCAGCCATCACATGAAAATTATTCAGTGACATCCTTGGGTTTGGCTTCTTCCCTGCGGTTGAAGCCTGCCACCATATCGAAACGGAATAAACGACATTCCAGTGCACCGTTGAAGAACGGTGTCTTGCGTGACTCTTTCAGGCGCAGCATCTTGGGTAAACCCAGATCCGCAGTAAACAGGTACACACTCCAGCCAGCAAAACGCTGTTTCAGGGTGGTGCTGAATGAACTGAAAAACCCTTTCGCGAGCTCATCCGTTTCCATCGTGCTGTCACCGCGTACGCCGATACGTTCACCGTAAGGAGGATTGGTCAGCAAAATGCCTGGCTGTGTTGTCGGCGCCTTGATTTCCTGCGCTTCTATCTGCTTCAGTGGAACATCAAAACGTATGCCCGCCTTGTTCAGGTTGTTGCGGGTCATGACTATCATGTCGCCAGAGATGTCACTACCGAAGATAGTCGGCTCGACCGGCAGTGGATTCGGCTTGGCGCTGGCCTTGATCTTTGCCCAGGCATCGGCATCAAACTGATGCATCTTTTCAAAGGCAAACTCACGTTTCAGACCAGGCGGGATGCCAGCAACAATTTGCGCCGCTTCTATCAGTATGGTGCCTGAGCCGCACATGGGGTCAAACAAGGGGGTGCCTGCTTTCCAGCCTGCGGTACGCAACAGACCCGCTGCCAGGTTTTCACGCAAAGGCGCGTCGCCAGTCTCCAGACGCCAGCCGCGCTTGAACAGTGGCTCGCCGGATGTGTCGAGATAAATCGTGAAATTGCGCGCATCGAGAAAACCGACGATACGCATGTCAGGGTTTCTGGTATTGACCGATGGACGCTGTGTGAACTGATCGCGGAAGCGGTCGCAGATTGCGTCCTTGATCTTGAGGGTGGTGAACTCCAGGCTCTTCAAAGGTGACTTTACCGCCGTCACATCAACACGTATGGTGTGATGATAACCAAACCAGTCTTCCCAGGGCTGTTCCAGCACCAGGTCATAAATATCATTTTCGTTAGCATAGCTGGCATGCGCCATACGCATCAGCACGCGCGAAGCAATGCGCGAATGCAGGTTGATACGCCAGCCATCATGCAGGCTGCCTGAGCAGTGCACACCGCCGGGCACCTGGTTATGGACAGCCATGGTTTTATCCATGGCTGCAATTTCACCTAGCTCTTCAGCCAGGGCGATTTCCAGGCCGCGCGGGCATGGACAAAAATAGGAGTAACGCGTCATAGGAGCACCCTTTATCCGTTAAAAAAATCTATGGTGAATCTTCACCGCCAATTACCGGTCCGGAGCCAACACTCAAGACCGCTATACCGTCAACCTCAGAAAGGTTTGACGACAACCAAAATCAATACGATCAACAACAGGATCACGGGCACTTCATTGAACCAGCGAAACCAGACATGGCTGCGCTGGTTTGCCGCCCGTTCGAATTTTTTGAGCAAACTGCCACAGGCATGGTGATAACCCACCAGCAGAATGACGCAGGCAAGCTTGGCATGCATCCAGCCATTCCCCGGCCCCTTGCCTATGCCATAACCCAGCCACAACCACAAACCCAGTACAAGGGCAGGAACTGCCAGCACGGTCATGAAGCGATACAGCTTGCGCGCCATCAGCAGCAGGCGTTCTTTGCTTGGCCCGTCATTTTCCATCGCCAGATTGACGAAAATGCGTGGCAAGTAAAACAGGCCAGCAAACCATGAGGTGATGAACAAGATGTGAAAAGCCTTAACCCACAACATAAATTACTTCCCAGTTATTGGTGTCCGTGTTTGTACACATAAGCGCATTCGTACCGACACACATCATTTACGTACTTCGCCATGACCAAATACCACATACTTCATCGACGTCAGCCCCTCCAGGCCAACCGGCCCCCTTGCATGCAGCTTGTCATTCGAAATCCCGATCTCTGCACCGAGTCCATATTCAAAGCCATCAGCAAAACGGGTAGAGGCATTCACCATCACCGATGCAGAGTCAACCTCACGCAAGAAACGCATGGCACGGCTGTAGTCTTCGGTGATGATGGACTCAGTATGTTTGGATGAATAATCATTGATATGCGTGATCGCCTCATCCATGTCAGCCACCAACCTGACGGCCAAGACCGGCGCCAGGTATTCGGTACGCCAGTCTTCTTCTGTCGCCCTTGCCAGATAAGGGTAACCTGCCAGGATGGTGGCAGCACCATCATCACAGCGCAATTCAACCTGCTTGCCAGCATACAGTTCTGCCAGTGCCGGCAAGACTTGTGCTGCAATACCTTGCGCTACCAGCAAGGTTTCCATGGTATTGCAGGTGCCGTAGCGATGGCATTTGGCATTGAAGGCCACATCCACCGCTTTTTTCAGGTCCGCCTTGTCATCAATATAGACATGGCAGATACCGTCGAGATGTTTGATCATGGGCACAGTCGCTTCTTGCATCAACCGTGCGATCAGGCCTTTGCCGCCACGAGGCACAATCACATCCACGTATTGCGGCATGGTGATCAGTTCACCGACGGCAGCACGGTCAGTGGTTTCAACGATCTGTACTGCATCCGCAGGCAAACCGGCACCAGCCAGGCCTTCTTTGACCAGCTTGGCCAGAGCCTGGTTGCAATGTATCGCTTCAGAACCGCCACGCAAGATAGTGGCGTTACCACTCTTGATGCACAGGCCGGCCGCATCGACAGTCACGTTCGGGCGCGCTTCATAGATGATGCCGATGACGCCAAGCGGCACACGCATTTGCCCTACCTGTATGCCGGTAGGACGGTATTTCATGTTCGAGATTTCACCTATAGGGTCAGGCAGGCTGACAATCTGCTCCAGGCCTTCAGCCATGGTGGCAATCGCCTTGTCGGACAATGTCAGCCTGTCCAGCATGGCGGCTTCCATGCCGGCGGCTTTGGCTGCGGCCAGGTCCAGTTCATTGGCAGCGCGCAAGACGGCGGCTTCCCGCCTGATGGCAGTAGCGATCAGGGACAAGGCCTGGTTCTTGGCGGCGGTATTAGCCCTGGCCATGGCGCGTGATGCAACACGGGCACGGACGCCGAGGTCATTCATGTATTGCTTGATATCCATATCGTCATCAACAGGATGTCTGTGCATCCCCATCTATATATATTTTCCCGCCACCAGGGGTGGTGGGAGATTGAGTTTCCGGTTTGATAAACCGCTATATCAGGTGCAGGCGCAATCACTGTTAAGCTGCTTTTGCCACTTTCAAACCCAATTGCAACAAGGCATCCCAGGGGTCGCCTGCAAATGTCTTGGCTCGTAAACCTTTTACCATCTTATCGACTTGTGATGCATCTTGCAGGGCTGCACGTAAAACGCTGAGGCTGACACGCCGCAGGGCGGGGTCCATCAGTTTTTCGCGTGGTCCCCAAATTCTGTATTCTTTCAGCAAGGCAGACAAAGGCCTGCCTGCTACCATACCTGATTTCAACTTGAGCAAGGTACGTATCTCTTCTGCCATGGCCCACAAGACCAGGGGCAAAGCCTCACCCTCGCCCTTCAACCCATTGAGCATGCGCATCAGGCGCGGCACGTCACCTGCCAGCATGGCTTCGTTGAGCTTGAAGACATCATAGCGCGCCACATTCAGCACGGCATCATGAATTTGCTCAAAACTCAGTTTACCAGGTGGATGCAACAAGGCCAGTTTTTGTATTTCCTGGTGGGCCGCCAGCAAATTACCCTCTACCCTGTCAGCAATGAAATCCAGGCTTTGTCTGTCTGTGCTTTGCTGCTGCATGGACAGGCGCAGACTGATCCAGGCTGGCAACTGATTGCGTTCAACCAGGGGAATATCTATATAGACCGCCGCCTGCTGTAAGCTGGCCACCCAGGCCGCCTTTTGCGTCGCCCAGTCCAGCTTGGGCAAGGTGATCAGCGTCAGATTATCGGGTGACAGATTCGCCACATAGTCTTGCAGGGCCTGACCGCCATCCTTGCCCGGCTTGCCTGTCGGTATGCGCAGATCAATCAGCTTCTTGTCACCAAACAGGGATTGTGACTGATTCGCAGCCAGCAAGGCTCCCCATTTGAAACTGCGCTCCACCGTCAGGATTTCACGCTCGTAAAAACCTTGCGCCTTGGCGCTGCGGCGTATCTTGTCGGCCGCCTCCAGCGCCAGCAAGTGCTCATCACTGGTGATCACATACAGTGGCGCCAGTGTTTTCGCCAGATGGCCATCAAGGGCATCGAAGCGCAATAACATATCAGTCGTCCATCTTGATCACGGCCAGACGGCGCATGATCTGTTGCACCAGGTCACTCTGCATGTCGCGATACAGTAAGACTTCTTCCGCCTCTTTCGCCAGAACCTGTGCTTCGTTAAAACTGATATTGCGTTTCAATTGGATTTCAGCAGGCTCCATGTACTCCTTGCCCGTATTGTCACGGACACGGAAACGGAAGTTATAGATCAGATTGTATTCGCGCACACGGCCCTGGCTGTTCAGGGACAGAATCTGCTTGTCCCTGGTTTCATTCAAGACCTCCAGTATCACCCTGGCATCCTTGGCATTTGCCATGATCTGCGTTTGCCCATTGGCGCGTATCTGGCGGCGTAACTCTCCCCCTAACGACGAAGCCTCAGGCAAGCCGATATAGATACTCTTGAACGGCAGCGCCACAGGGCCACGAAGGGCAAAACCGCAAGCCGACAACAACATGAGCGACATGATGGCCACCAGCCATTGCAGACGCTTGAAATGAAATACTTGCATGCAGTTTTCCCTGTTTTCCCTGTTACCAGTCCGACTGTGACTGAGCCCCTCAGGCAACGATATTGACCAGTTTGCCAGGCACGATGATGACTTTTTTCGGCGTACCTTCGATAAACTTTTGCACACTTTCATTCGCCAGCGCCGTCGCTTCTATGGTTGCCTTGTCAGCATCCTTGGCAACCTTGATACTGCCACGCAATTTGCCATTGACCTGTACCATCAATTCAATTTCATCCTGCACCAGGGCTGCTTCATCGACAACAGGCCACGGTGCATCAATCAACTCACCGAGTTCTGCCGCAAAACCCAGCTCTTGCCACAGGGCATGCGTGATGTGCGGGCAGACCGGATACAAGCCACGCAGCAAGATGCTGAAGGCTTCACGCAGGGCCACTGCACTGCCTTCGGCATCTGACTTGAAGGACTCTATGGTGTTGAGCAACTTCATCGCGCCGGAAACCACGGTGTTGTATTGCAGGCGCTCGTAATCGGCGTCAATCTGCTTGAGCGTCAGATGCACTTCGCGACGCAAGACCTTGACATCAGCAGCGTAATTGCCTGCTGCTGTTGCACCAGCAGCGATCGTACCCGACAGTTTCAGTGCCGAAGCCCACAAGCGACGCAGGTAGCGCGATGCACCTTCCACACCACTGTTGCTCCAGGCCGCGCTCTGATCCGGAGGGCCGGCAAACATGGTGAACAGACGGGCTGTATCGGCGCCGAACTGCTCGATGATGTCCTTGGGTTCGACCACATTGTTCTTGGACTTGGACATTTTTTCTATGCCACCCATTTGTACAGGCTGTCCATCGCTTTTCAGTGATGCAGAAACCGGACGTCCCTTGTCATCATGCTGGACTTCAATTTCACTCGGATAGAACCAGGTTTTCTTGCCACTTTCATCTTCACGATAGAAAGAATCATTGAGCAACATGCCCTGGGTGAACAGGTTCTTGAAAGGTTCATCTATCTTGACCAGGCCCAGGTCACGCATGGCCTTGGTCCAGAAGCGTGCATACAGCAAATGCAAAACCGCATGCTCAACACCACCAATGTACTGGTCCATCGCCATCCAGTAATCATTGCGCTCATCGACCATAGTCGGCGCATCCGGGCAGGTATAACGCATGAAGTACCAGCTGGAATCCACGAAGGTATCCATGGTGTCTGTTTCACGGTGGGCCAGGCTGCCACATTTAGGGCAAGGCACATTCAGAAAATCTGCACGCTGTTTCAATGGATTACCGGAACCGTCAGGGATGCAGTCGGTAGGCAAGACCACGGGCAAATCTTCATACGGTACAGGCACATCACCGCAGCTGTCACAGTGGATGATAGGGATGGGTGTGCCCCAATAGCGTTGACGGGAAATACCCCAGTCACGCAAGCGCCAGGTGGTTTTCTTTTCGCCGAGTTCTTTGGCGATCAGGTCGGCTGCCACTGCGTCAACAGTTGCCTTGAAACTCAGGCCATCATACTTACCGGAATTAATAGTGACACCGCGTTGCTTGTCACCGTAAGCTTCTGCCCAGGCATCAGTGGTGAAGTTTTCACCTTCGATTGCCACTACCTGCTTGATGGCGATATTGTATTTTTTCGCGAACGCGAAATCACGTTCATCATGCGCAGGTACCCCCATGACGGCACCATCGCCATAAGACATCAAGACGTAATTGCCAACCCAGACTTCAACCTGCTCACCAGTCAAGGGATGGGTGACGAACAGGCCGGTAGGCATGCCCTCTTTTTCTTTGGTGGCCATTTCGGCTTCGGTTGTACCACCGGCTTTGCAGACTTCAATGAAAGCAGCCAGCGCGGCATTGTTCTTTGCCGCCAGCGTGGCGATGGGATGCTCTGCTGCCACGGCGCAGAAAGTCACTCCCATGATGGTGTCGGCACGAGTGGTGAAGACAAACAGCTTGCCGTCTTGTACCAGAGAGCCGGTTTCGTCCTTGATCTGGTGCGGGAAGGCAAAGCGCACACCTTCACTCTTGCCTATCCAGTTACGCTGCATGGTGCGTACCTGTTCAGGCCAGCCATCCAGTGTATCTATGCTATCGAGCAGTTCATCAGCATACTGAGTAATGCCAAAGTAATAACCAGGAATTTCGCGTTTTTCTACCAGGGCGCCTGAGCGCCAGCCACGGCCATCAATCACCTGCTCGTTCGCCAGTACGGTCTGATCGACAGGGTCCCAATTGACCACCTGGGTCTTTTTGTAGGCAATGCCTTTTTCAAGCATCTTCAGGAACAGCCACTGATTCCAGCGATAGTAATCCGGGTCGCAGGTCGCTACTTCGCGCGACCAGTCAAATGCCAGACCCAGAGGTTGCATCTGCGACTTCATGTCTTCGATATTCGCGTAAGTCCATTCAGCCGGTGATTTTTTGTAGGCGATCGCGGCATTTTCTGCTGGCAGGCCAAAAGCATCCCAACCCATGGGCATCAGGACGTTATAGCCCTTCATACGCAGCTGGCGCGCCAGCATGTCATTGATCGTGTAGTTACGCACATGGCCCATATGCAGCTTGCCAGACGGGTAAGGCAGCATGGAGCAAGCATAATACTTGCCTTTAGGGAAACGTGGATTATTTTCTACTGCCTTATAGGCATCGATCTTTTTCCAATGGGATTGCGCCGATTGTTCGACGTCAGAGGGCGTGTATTTTTCTTGCATGGCTTGGCAGGGATTAGATGCGAAAATGACTCAGAACCTTTGATTATAACTGGTTCAGCCACATTATTGAGGAAAGCCTTGGCGGCAACGTTGGGCCAGTCGGATTTGCCGCGACAAATCCTGTCCGCAAACCCGGTCAACCAGTCTGGCAAGTGTGTCAGCCCCTAGGGCTTGCCGGTCGATTTGCCAGCCTGTTTGCTTTCTGTCACGAAAGATATCCTGGTCAGACCCTGGCTTTGTGCTGCAGCCATGACCTGGGCAATGATTTCATAGCGAGTGGCTTTGTCGGCACGCAATTGCAATTCTACCTGTCTGTTTTTTTTTGCCAGCAGCCCGAGCTTGCTCTCCAGGTCTGCCATGGCCAATACCTGTTTATCCCAGTACAACACGCCATCGGCATCGAAAGAAATACGTACCGTTTCGGGTTTTTCTGGCGCAGCGGCAGATTGTGCCTGCGGTAAATCAAGCTTGACTGCATGGGTCATGAAAGGCGCTGCAATGATGAATATCACCAGCAAGACCAGCATCACGTCGACCATGGGGGTGACATTGATATCAGCCATTGAAGTCAATGGCCGGGAAGAAGATTCGCGCGGGGTATGAAATTGGCCAAAAGTCATCAGCTACACCGTATCAAGGCTTGCTCAGATGAGCATGCAAGTCAAATGCAAAACCATCAAGCTCTGCCAGTGTTATCCGGTTGATGCGGTTAAAACCGTTATAGGCAAGCACCGCCGGAATCGCGACCAGCAAACCCAGCGCTGTCATGATCAGGGCTTCACCTACTGGCCCGGCGAGCTGATCAATTTGCACGGCACCAGTAGAAGAGATTGCCGTCAAGGCGCGATAAATACCCCAGACTGTACCCAGCAAGCCCACAAAGGGGGCAGTCGCCCCAACTGATGCAAGAAAACTGAGACCCGTCTCCAGCCTGACTGTCAGCACTTGCAGTTCCTGACGCAGGTTGCGTGTCAATATCTCGCCCGTGCCTGCGCTGGCAGACAGTGTGGTACTGCGCTGGCTGGCATCGCAGGCCAGTTGCGCAGCTTCTGCCAGGCCGATAAATACCTTGGACTGATCAGCCTGGCGCAGCTGGGACAAGGCGTCAGCCAGATTGGGCGCGCGCCAGAAACCGCGCACGCTCGGTGCAGCTTTTCTGATACGCCAGAAACTCCAGGCCTTCATCAGGATCAGAGTCCAGCTCAGTACTGACATGATCAGCAGTAACCAGCCAACCAGATGCCCGAGCGCATCAGCCTGTTCCCAGTAATGTGCAATTGCAGAATTCATATTTCAGCTTCTGGCACAAATATCAGCGCAAACCAAGCACGTCGTACATATCGAACAGGCCCGCAGATTTGTCCGCCAGGAAGCGTGCCGCACGCAGGCTGCCATGAGCATAGGTCACCCGACTCGACGACTTGTGACTGATCTCGACCCGCTCACCGATACCGGCAAACAGGACAGTATGGTCTCCAACAATATCGCCGCCACGGATAGTCGCAAAGCCTATGGAAGACGGATCACGCTCACCTGTCACTCCCTCGCGGGCAAAGACACCGACTTCATTGAGATCACGACCTATTGCATCAGCAATAACTTCCCCCATCTTCAGGGCAGTGCCTGAAGGCGCATCGACCTTGTGACGATGATGAGCTTCAACGATTTCTATGTCATAGCCCTGTGCGAAGCTTTTTGCCGCCATTTCCAGCAACTTCATGGTGACATTCACACCCACACTCATGTTGGGTGCAAACACGATGGCTGTTTTTTTGGCAGCAGCAGCAATCGCTGCCTTGCCAGCCTCGTCAAAACCGGTCGTGCCTATGATCATTTTGATGCCATGGGCGGCACAGTATTCAAGATGCCTGAGCGTGCCCTCAGGGCGGGTAAAGTCAATCAGGAACGAGGCATTGGCCAGGGCAGCAGCCAGGTCGGACGTAATAGTAACGCCACAAGGCTTGCCCAGGCTGGCTGCCGCATCTGTGCCCAGGGCAGGCGATGCCGGCACATCGAGTGCACCGACCAGTACCATGTCATCAGCATTGGCGATTGCCTCAACCAGCATTTTACCCATGCGGCCGGAAGCGCCGGCCACAGCAATTTTCAGTGCAGTCATTTGGCTTATTTCTCTTTTTTCTTGGGTCCGTCGGTTTCTGTCACGGATTGCACACGATTCAGGCCCAGGGCAGATTCGGTAATACGTGCCAGATATTCTTTTTCAGTCGGCAAATTACCACCTTCAAATTTTGAAACAGTGCCATTTTTGAAATAAACTGATACGCGACTGGTAATGCGTTCGCCATTTGGCTTGGTCAGACGGAAAGGATAATCCCAGCGGTCTTCATGAAACATGTCAGTCAATAAAGCAGTGCCGAGTACAAAGCGAACCTGCTCACGCGTCATACCCTCTTTGAGCTGAGCCACCATTTCCTGCGAGACGAAGTTACCCTGCTGTATGGACACACGATAGGGCGAAATATAAGACAGCAGCTTGGCAAAACCGGTAGGCTGGACAACCTGGGCACCGTTGGTATCACTTGGCGTGCCCGAAGTCGCATATACCGATGTCTTGTCAGCTGAGGACAGAATAGGCAGAGGTGAAGAACATGCCGTCAGGCAAGTCAGCATGACCAGGCCCGCAGCACGAGCCATCTTGTTCCGCATTACATCTGAAAACAACAGTTGCATAGATAACCTCTTAATTGAGCAACAAGCCCTAAAACCCGATATCATAAAGCAGATAGCAATTTTTTGATCGAAAACATGACAAACAGTACCCCCAACCTAAAAGCCAGCGGCCTGAAAGCGACTTTGCCTCGCCTGAAAATCCTGGAAATTTTCCAGAATAGTCGCGTCCGCCATCTGACAGCAGAGGATGTTTACAAGATCCTGCTCAATGAAAATATGGATGTTGGTCTGGCAACTGTTTATCGCGTACTGACCCAGTTTGAACAGGCTGGCCTGTTAAACCGTAATCACTTTGAAACTGGTAAAGCGATTTTCGAGCTCAATGAAGGTTCACACCATGACCATCTGGTCTGCCTTGATTGTGGTCGTGTAGAAGAGTTTTTTGATGAGAAAATTGAACAGCGGCAACAAACTATTGCAATGGAGCGCGGCTTCAAGATTGCGGAGCATGCGCTGGCCATTTATGGCAATTGCACAAAAACAAACTGCGAACACAAAAACTGAGCAGGCATCAAGTCTTAAGCAAGCCCTTTAATCTTGACAGGGCACACAGAAATCCCTTCAATAGCCGCTTATTTATTGATTTTTGCCACGACTGCGGCAACGGTATCAATTATTTTTTGCGCATTGAAGGGCTTGAGGATGTAGCCGTGAATACCGGTCTTCACCACTTCTGAGATGGTTTCCTGATCCTTACTGGCTGTCACCATCAACACACAGGCATCAGGAACAAGCTCACGCAAACGCGGCAATATATCCTTACCACTGACCTTTGGCATGACCACATCAAGCATAATCACGTGGGGCCTGAGTTTTATAGCCATATCAAGACCAGTACCGCCATCCGTTGCCTCACCAACAACATTATAGCCCTCACTACGCAGTATCACCCTCAACACTTCCCTGGTCACATCGTTATCGTCGACCAGGAGGATTTTGACATTTTGCTTATCCATATCGGCTCTGTCTGCAATAAAGAATAATTGATCAATACTATGCGCCACAGTGCCGATACTGTTACGGCTCTACTGGCTAAGTGCGTTCGACAACAATTTTGCAGTAATATCAACTATGGGTATCACTCTTTCATAGGCCATACGGGTTGGCCCGATGACTCCCAAAGTACCAACGATCTTGCCATTTACTTCATACGGTGCAGTAACAACACTCATTTCTTCCATAGGCACCAGTTGCGATTCACCACCAATGAAAATCTGCACTCCTGTGGCTTTGCTGGACACATCAAGCAACTGCATCAGGCTGCTTTTTTGCTCAAACATGTCAAATAGTTTGCGCAAAGAACTCATATTGGATGACAAATCCTCCACATTCAATAAATTACGCTCCCCCGAAATGACAACTTCATCATTATCCTCATCCAAAGCATTACCACCCGCTTCTACGGCAGCCTGCATGAGCCTCGTCATATCATTTTGCAATTGTCGCAATTCGCTATTAATACGGGTGCGCGCATCGGTAAAGCTCAGACCGCCAAAATTCTGGTTCAGGTAATTGGCCGCTTGTACCAACTGGGCAGGCGTGTAGTCAACGTCAGTCAGTAGCAGCCGGTTATGCACTTCGCCATTGGGTGAAACCACGACCAATAGGATACGTTTTTCCGACAAGCGCAGAAACTCTACCTGCTGGAATATCGATTCTGTACGCGGTGTCATGACCACACCGGCAAATTGTGACAGCGAAGATAAAATCTGTGCGGCGTTGGTGATCAGTTTTTGAGGAGGTTGCGACAACAAGCCTGGTTGCAGGCGAGAACCTAACCCTGCCTCATCAATTTCTTGCACGGTCAGCAACTTGTCGACAAACACCCTGTAACCTCTGGGTGTGGGGATGCGGCCAGCCGACGTATGTGGACTGGCAACAAAGCCCATTTCTTCCAGATCAGCCATCACATTGCGTATGGTTGCCGGTGATAATTCCAGGCCAGAGATTTTTGACAAGGCACGGGAACCCACAGGCTGGCCATCAGCGATATAACGCTCGACCAGGGCTTTCAATAAAGTTTGTGCGCGGATATCTAGTTGCATGTTTTCATTTTATGCGTTCATTGCTGATGGGTGTACACATATTTTTTAGCCAAGTCTGAAAAAACAGGTTGGCACACCCTGACATAAACATGGAAATCTCACACCCATAAAAGCAGATCATGCAGATTGGCAAATTCGGCATCTGGTTTGATATGCAGATGGCGCTGGTCTTCTATTTTTAAACCCTGACGATTCATCCAGCCAGCCTGCAACCCGGCCAGTTGTGCCCCTTGCACATCCAGCAACAAATCATCACCAACATACAACACCTGCTGCGGCTCCAACCCTAACTCCTGACAGGCCGCCAGAAAAATGCGTGGATCCGGTTTGGCGCAACCAAAGCGAAATGCGGCTATCGACACCCTGAAGTGATGTGCTATGCCTATGGCGTGCAAATCAGCAAAGCCATTTGACACCGTGCCCAAGGGCAGTTTTTCCTGCAGGGCCGATAAGCTGGGTTTGACGTCAATGTACAGGTTAACCTTATTTCTGGCCGCGGCGAATACCTGCATGGCCTGATCCGCCTTGTCACTGGCGACACCATGCTCTTGAAAAACCTGGCTTAACAAAGTATGGCGCAAAGCCCACAAATCATATTGAAAACGGGCATCCGTCTTCAGTAAGGCATTCCTGCGTTCGCGCAGATTTTCCACACTGTAGGCCTGTGCAACGGCAGGCACATGCTCCTGCATCCATTGTTGCAAGGTCGCTTCGGCATGCTGAATCACAGGCGCGACCGGCCATAAAGTGTCATCAAGATCCAGTAAAACCGCTTTTATTGTCATAAAGAGCACTCATTCCATTCATTCTTGCCCTAATTATGTTCTAATCTGAGGCATCATGTCACCTCACCTTAGTTTATGACAGTCCAGGCCAAAACCATTGCACTTGTTGGAAAACCTAATGCTGCAGGTATTGCAGATTCGATTACTGCGCTGGCAAACTTCTTGGCACGTGCCGGGCATCATGTCGTCATAGAAGTGGATACGGCGCAATTCCTGCAATCAAAAGAATTCAGCAGCATGCCGGTACCAGAAATTGGCAAGCTTGCCGATGTGGCAATCGTCGTCGGCGGTGACGGTACCATGCTTGGTATTGCCCGGCAACTGGCCCCCTACAACGTGCCCTTGATCGGTATCAACCAGGGCCGGCTGGGCTTCATCACCGATATCGCACTTGAGCGCATGATCCCTGTCATCAGCGAGATGCTGGACGGCCAATATGTGTCCGAGCGCCGGGCGCTCTTGCAAGCCATCGTCACACGCGAAGGCAACCAGATTTTCAGCGGTGTGGCCTTCAATGACATCGTCGTTTCACGCGGCGCCGGGTCTGGCATGGTGGAGTTGCGGGTGGAGGTGGATGGACACTTCATGTACAACCAGCGCTCGGACGGTCTGATTGTCTCGACGCCGACCGGTTCCACCGCCTATGCACTGTCTGCTGGCGGCCCCTTGTTACACCCCAGTCTGACTGGTATCGCCATGGTCCCGATTGCCCCACATGCCCTGTCGAACCGCCCTATCGTATTACCTGACAGCAGCGAAATCGTCATTACCATCGTCGCTGGCCGCGATATCAGCCTGAATTTTGACATGCAGAATTTTGCCAGCCTGGTACATCAGGACAGGATCATCGTCAACCGCTCTGCCCATACGGTCACTTTCCTTCACCCGCCTGGCTGGAATTATTACAACACCCTGCGTGAAAAACTGCACTGGAATGAATACCCTTCTGTTGAAGGCGCACTTAACTGATCTGCTTATCCATACAGAAGTCACAAGCAGTTGCTAGAATAATGGTTTTTATAGCGCACTGATTGTTCCGGCACGCGCAGATGCGCCTGGTTTCGTCCTTCAAATCAACCGTCTTAACCATTTATATATTGGTCTGCTTATTATGCTGCGCACGCTCGCCATTCGTGATTTTGTCATTGTTGATACGCTGGAACTTGAATTTTCATCCGGCTTCAGTGTCCTGACCGGTGAAACCGGTGCCGGCAAATCCATACTGATCGACGCCCTGGCCCTGGCACTGGGTGGTCGTGGCGACGCCAGCATGGTGCGCGAATCTGCAAGTAAAACCGATATCAGCGCCGAATTTACCCTGAATGAAGGCATCAGCAACTGGCTCAAAGAGCATGAATTCTATGATGCCGATCAACCGCTGATTTTGCGCCGTACCATCGACAATGCCGGCCGCTCCAAAGCCTGGATCAATGGCACAACGGCCACTGCAGGCCAATTGCGCGAGATAGGCGACATGCTGGTCGATATTCACGGCCAGCATGCCCATCAGTCATTGTTGAAAACCGACGCACAGCGCGACTTGCTGGACATGCAGGGTGGTTTGCAGGAACAGGTCAGCGAAGTTGGCATTCGCTACAAAGCCTGGCGTAACCTGAGCAAACAGCGCGAAGAATTTGAAACCAATGCCAAAAGCGTCCTGCAAGAACGCGAACGTCTTGAGTGGCAGGTGGGTGAGCTGGACAAGCTGAAGATCAAACCCGGTGAATGGGAAAGCATCAGCCAGGAACATAGCCGCCTGGCCCATGCCGCCAGCCTGCTTGAGGGTGCGCAAGAAGCCGCCAGCCTGATCTCGGAATCTGATCACCCTGTCCTGTCGCAATTGACCGCTGTCCAGCAAAAGCTGTTAAAGCTGCTCGATTATGATGCGGCATTGAAGCCAGTTACCGATGCGCTGGAATCTGCCTGCATCAATCTGCAGGAGACTACCTATGCCCTTAATGACTACCTGGGCAGTACAGAACTGGACCCGGCTCGTCTGCGTGAAGTAGAAAACCGCGTGGAAGCGATTCATACTACTGCAAGACGCTTTCATGTCGCACCAGAAAAATTGCATGAAGAATTCGCCACACTGTCCTTACAATTGCAACAATTGTCCAATGCTACCGATATGGAAGCACTGAAAGCACAGGAAGAAAAAGCCCTGCAATCGTATTTGCAAGTCGCACAAAAACTCGGCAAAGCCCGGCAAAAAGTGGCACTGGAACTGGGACAGGCAGTCACCGCAGCCATGCAGGATTTGAGCATGGGCGGCGGCAGTTTTTCTGTTGCCCTCAATGCCGTTGAACCAGCCGCTTATGGGCTGGAGCAGGTCGAGTTCCTGGTCGCAGGCCATGCAGGTGTGCAGGCAAGGCCATTGGCCAAGGTTGCCTCCGGTGGTGAGCTGGCCCGCATCTCGCTGGCGATATCGGTCATTACTTCTTGCGCAACCACCACCCCTACCCTGATCTTTGATGAAGTTGACAGTGGCATAGGCGGTGGTGTTGCCGAAGTCGTTGGCCGTCTGTTGAAAAGACTGGGCCAGGACAGGCAAGTCCTGTGTGTTACCCATTTGCCGCAGGTTGCCAGCCAGGCCAACCAGCATTTCCAGGTCAGCAAAGCCAGCCAGAATGGCAAAACCATTTCACAAATTGAAGCACTCGACAACAAACAAAGAGTGGAAGAAATCGCCCGTATGCTGGGCGGCATAGAAATTACCGCGACTACGCGCAAACACGCCAGAGAATTACTGGCATCTTAAGAAAAATATCGTTATGCGCTTTCTCAAAGAACCTGAGCATTCTCACGGCAAGATAGGCAAGACCGCCGTTGTACTGATCAATCTGGGTACACCCGATGCACCGACCTCATCGGCGGTGCGACGCTACCTGAAACAATTCCTGTGGGACAGACGTGTGGTGGAAGTACCGCGACCGGTCTGGTGGCTGCTCCTGCACGGCATCATCCTGCCTTTCCGTTCCGGCCAGTCGGCAAAAAAATATGCCTCCATCTGGACCAAGGATGGTTCGCCGCTGAAAATACATACGGAAAAACAGGCTGCTCTGCTAAAGGGTTATCTGGGGGAGCGCGGGCACGAAGTACATGTCGCTTATGCCATGCGTTATGGTTCACCGTCCATTCCTGATGTCTTGCACAAGCTCAAGCAGGAAGGGTTTGAACGCATCCTGGTCCTGTCAGCCTATCCGCAATATTCAGCCACGACAACGGCATCCAATTTTGATGCGGTATTCCAGCATTATCAGCAAGTACGCAATATGCCTGAGCTGCGCCTGGTCAAGAATTACCATGACCATGATGCCTACATACAGGCATTGAAACAGTCAGTACTGAACCACTGGCAAAGTCATGGCAGGCCAGAAAAACTGGTGATGAGCTTCCATGGTTTGCCCAAGGCTTTTTTACTGCGCGGCGACCCCTACCATTGCGAATGCTATAAGACCGCCCGCCTGCTGGCAGAAAAACTGGGGCTGGGCAAAGACGATTACATCGTCAGCTTCCAGTCACGACTGGGCAAGGCAGAGTGGCTGCAGCCTTATACTGCCCCCACGGTTAAAAAACTCGCCAAAGAGGGCGTCAAGCGAGTTGACATCATTTGCCCGGGCTTTATCGCAGATTGCCTCGAAACCCTGGAAGAAATCGCCATCGAGGTCAGGGCTGAATTTCTGGCTGCTGGTGGCAAGGAATTCAACTACATCCCCTGCCTGAATGAATCCCCCGCATGGATGCGCGGCCTGGCAGAAATTGCCGAACAGCACCTGATAGGCTGGCCGACCATGATCACAGCCATTGTACGAGAAGACCTCAAACAGCAAGCCTTGATCAGTCGCGCTGAAGCAAAACGCCTGGGTGCAGATCACTGACATCAAGATGGCAAAGACTTATTTCATTGGTGACATACAGGGTTGCGCAGAACAACTGCAAAGCCTGCTGCTCAAGATAGAGCAGATTGAAGCGGACGCTCACTATCTGTTTGCCGGTGACCTGGTCAACCGTGGCCCGCAGTCACTGGCCAGCCTGCGGCTGATACGCGATCTGCAATTGGCAGGCCGTGCTGACAGTGTTCTGGGCAATCACGATCTGCATCTGCTGGCCGTCGCCTGCGGCATACGCCCTTTGCACCGCAACGACACCCTTGACGACATCCTGACAGCGCCTGATCGCGAAGACTTGCTGGAGTGGTTGCGTCACCGCCCCATGGCCATACGCAAGAGTGATCATGTACTGGTGCATGCCGGCGTCTTCCCACAGTGGTCGGACGCTCAGGTAATGGGCCTGGCACAGGAAGTCGAACAAGAACTGCGTGGCAAGCACTGGCTGAAACTCTTGAAGAATATGTACGGCAATCAGCCTGCACAATGGCAAGACGACTTGCAAGGCTTTGACCGCTATCGCTGCATCATCAATGCCCTGACGCGCATGCGTTTTTGCAGCGCAGATGGCACGATGGATTTTGCCAGCAAGGACGGTATAGGCAGCGCCCCCGAAGGCTATGCATCATGGTTTGACCTGCCGCGCAAGACTGCAGACACAACCATGGTATTTGGCCACTGGTCTACCCTGGGCCTGGTATTAAGACCAAACCTGATCAGCCTTGATACTGGCTGCGTCTGGGGCGGCAAACTGACTGCCGTCGCACTCGAAGACCGCGAAGTAATCCAGATAGATTGCCCGCAGCAGCAAAAACCGGGTTAATTGAATCAAGCCGGATCGGCGACGCCAAGCTCACGCATCACAGCTGCCCGGGCGACCTGCGCCACTTCGCGCCTGTGCGCGCCTTCTGTCGGGATGGCTGGAAGACGTATCAACTCTGCCGTCATGCGTGGCGCACGCAAGATGGCTCCCATGCTTTCCACAAAAGTCATATCGCCGATAAAATCGGCTGCCGGGTGAAACTTGCCTTGTGCATCCACATAGCGCAAGACAAAGGTTTGCACCGGTACCTTGGCTTCTATCGCAGCTTCAAACAGGTTGGCATGGAATGACAGCACATTACCTTGTGCTGCCGTTGTCCCTTCCGGGAAGAAGGCGACACGCTTGCCGTCCTGTATCTGGTGAACCAGACCTTCGTAAATACGCCTGACTTCGCGCTGCTTGCCACGCGCCAGAAAAATGGTGCCTGCCTTTTCGCAGAGCCAGCCTAATAATGGCCAGCTGCGAATATCGGATTTGGCAACAAAGTGGCAGGGGTGCAGCGTATTGATGACAAAAATATCAAGCCAGGAAATATGGTTGGAAATGACCATGGCGTGTTCAGCGACTGCACCGCCACTATGATCCTTGAAAGCGACATCGACCGTGCATATGGCCAGCAATTTTTTTGACCAGCGGCGTATCAGATACTCGCGCCTGGCATACGAAGAAAACGGGAAAACCAGTCCGCAGGTCAGCAAACCTGCCATAAGATGAAGGAATACCCGAAAAAAATGCCACACTATCATGCCCAACTCACCAATACCCGCAACGGGTAAGAACAAAATTTTAAAATCGTAATAAAACAAACGGGAGTACGGAAAAACCATACTCCCAGCAAGCCGTTTTACCACCCCAATCAAGTAATTTTTATCACTGCCTGGAATACATGGCGATCACGCTTCAAGGCTCAATGCAATACATCAAAAGCCACATGTCCGGCGACGATGGTGGCCTTGACTACACCCGGCAATTCATAACCAAGGAAAGGTGTATGCTTGCCCTGGCTGGCCAAGGCCCTGGCTTCCACCTTCCAGCGTGTGGCCGGATCGAAGATGCAGATATCGGCAGCCTGACCGACGGCGATTTGCCCGGCTGACAAACCTGCAACCCGGGCAGCCTGCTGACTGATCTTGGAGAGCGCCTGAATCAGGCTGACTTCACCCCGGCTGTCTTCTGCCCATTTCAGAGCCAGTGACAACAGCAATTCCAGACCGGTTGCCCCCGGCGATGCTTCTGCAAAAGGCAGCAGTTTTTCATCATCATCAACTGGTGTATGGTCAGAACAGATGGCGTCTATGGTGCCGTCTTTTAAAGCTGCGGAAATTGCGTCACGGTCGCGCTGACTGCGCAGTGGCGGGGTCAGGCGGGCATTGGAATCAAAGAAGCCTATGTCAGCATCTGTCAGGTGCACATGGTGGGCGCCGACATCACACGTCAAAGGCAGTCCTTCCGCTTTAGCCTTGCGTACCAGGTCCAGACCGGCAGCAGATGAAATACGGCACAGATGTACCCTGGCGCCAGTGGCGCGCATCAATTCGAACAAGGTATGCAGGGCAATGGTCTCTGCCATGACCGGTACACCGGACAAACCCAGGCGTGAAGCCAAAGGGCCGCTATGGGCGACGCCGCCCTTGCCTATATAGGCGTCTTGCGGCCGCAACCAGACGGTGAAGCCAAAGGTGCTGGCGTATTCCAGTGCTCTTTGCAGGGTGCTGGTATTGACAATGGTTTCTTCGGCCTGAGAAAAACCTATGCAACCGGCACCGGTCAGCTCTACCATTTCGGTCAGCGATTCACCTTTCAAACCGACAGTCAATGCACCCAGCGGATAAACATGGGCCTTGTTTTGCATGCGTGCTCTTTGCTTGAGCATTTCGACCAGACCAGATTCGTCAAGCACAGGGTCGGTATCTGGCGGACAGACCAGGCTGGTGACGCCACCGCGCATGGCAGCCTGCAATTCTGACTCCAGCGTGGCTTTGTATTCAAAACCAGGTTCACGCAGGCGGGCGCTCAAATCCACCAGACCGGGCGCGACGACCAGTCCGCTGGCATCAATGACTTTGTTTGCATGAAAATCTGCCGGTGTCTGGCCGATAGCCACGACCTTGCCGGCCGCAATAAACACATCCTGCACTGCATCTGTAGAACTTGCCGGATCAATCACCCGGCCATTTTTGATATGTATCTTCATCTTTTCCT
The DNA here is from genome assembly GCF_022568815.1 of Undibacterium paludis. Lineage (GTDB taxonomy): Bacteria > Pseudomonadota > Gammaproteobacteria > Burkholderiales > Burkholderiaceae_D > Undibacterium. Next base: position 198,975 of record NZ_JAKZHX010000007.1, read on the forward strand.
CATACCCCGCCGCTGTTACCGGCAACGATACTCATGACGGCCATGCGCACTGCAATACCAAAAGTCACTTGTGGCAAAATCACTGCCTGCGGGCCATCGGCCACAGCAGAATCAATTTCCACACCACGATTCATCGGCCCGGGGTGCATGACGATGGCATCTGGTTTGGCCAGAGCAAGACGTTCCGGTGTCAGACCATAGCTCTTGAAATATTCTTGTGCTGAAGGTAGCAAGGCGCCACTCATGCGTTCATTTTGCAGGCGCAGCATGATGATGACATCGACGCCTTTCAAACCCTCATCCATGTTATTGAAGACACGCACGCCCATTTGCTCAAGTCCGCCGGGCAACAGCGTGCGCGGGCCAATCACGCGTACTTCAGGCACGCCCAGAGTGGTCAGTGCATGGATGTCTGAGCGGGCCACGCGGCTGTGCAGGACATCACCGACAATGGCCACGGTCAGGTTGGTGAAATCTTTTTTATAATGCCGTATGGTGTACATGTCCAGCAAACCCTGAGTAGGGTGAGCATGACGGCCATCACCGGCATTGACTACATGCACATGATGCTGTTTGGTGTCATTAAGGTGCTTGGCGATCAGGAAGGGTGCGCCAGAAGTTGCATGGCGCACCACGAACATGTCGGCATGCATGGCCGCCAGGTTGTCTATGGTATCGAGCAGTGATTCACCCTTGCTGGTACTTGATGCAGCAATATTGAGGTTGATGACATCGGCAGACAGCCGCTTGGATGCAATCTCAAACGTGGTACGGGTGCGGGTGGAGTTTTCAAAGAACAGGTTAAACACGCTTTTGCCACGCATCAGCGGCACTTTCTTGACTTCCCTGTCACTGATACTGACGAAGGACGAGGCGGTATCAAGGATATGATTGACGATGGACTTGGGCAAGCCATCAATCGTCAGCAAATGCTGGAGTTCGCCGTGTTTATTGAGCTGTGGATTATGCATGGTCAATGGAAATGCTGAAGGTACCGTCATCTGCACGCTGCAGATTGACAGAGACGGCGGGTTCAAATGAAGCAGTGTGGGCAGCAAAATCGGCAGCGACCGGCAGTTCACGGCCACCCCGATCAACCAGGGTGGCCAGCATGATGCGGGCTGGGCGGCCGTAATCAAATAACTCATTGATGGCGGCGCGCGTAGTACGACCGGTGTATAACACATCGTCTACCAGGATGATATGTGCGCCATCGACATCAAACGGGATGTGGGTAGGTTTTACCTCGGCATGCAAACCCTTGGCGGCATAATCATCACGATAAAAAGACACGTCGATCAAGCCGGCTTTATTGGGCAGACCGAGGTCGTTCACCAGTCGTTCGGCGATCCAGGCGCCGCCTGAATAAATACCGACGATAGCCAGTTTGGCTTGTGCCACGGCATGTGGCCTGATCTGTTCGAGCAGCTGCTGGTATAGCGTCTCGGCATGAAGCGATGTGCTGGTTGTCATGGTGTTTCATCAAAGTATTGTTGCAGAATCAGGGCTGCAGAATCGTCATCGATATATTCACCACGTTGTGCAGTCAGCACGGCGGATGAATAACGCTCATCGACGAGCGTGGCAGGGATGTTGTAGCGACCATGGATCTGGTTGGCAAACCGTTTACAACGCTGCGTCATTTCATGGGCAGCGCCATCAGGATGTGTGGGCAGGCCAACGACAAACAACACTGGCTGCCACGCCTGGATCAGTTTGCTGATTTCAGCAAATTTGCCGTCATTGGTGGGGGCATGGATAATACTGAGGGCCTTCGCCTGTCGCAGGAAGGTATTTCCAACGGCGACACCTATGCGTTTCAAACCAAAATCAAATGCGAGTACTGTACCTTCGCTTGCAGCCATCAGGCATGCCCCGCTTCAGCTGCCAGCATCAGCGGGTCTATGCCCAGCGATTTGATGGCGGCGGCAAAGCGCTCTTCCAGCGGCAGATCAAACAGTATCCGCGCATCGGCGGCCACAGTCAGCCAGCCATTGGCAAGAATCTCTTGCTCCAGTTGACCGGCGCCCCAGCCAGCATAGCCGACGCTGATCAGGACTTGTTCAGGACCATCGCCGGCAGCAACCGCTTCGAGCACATCGCGTGAAGTGGTGAAAGCGATATCATCCGTGACCTTGAGGGAAGATGAATAAGCACCCACCGGGGTATGCAGGACAAACCCGCGGTCATCCTGTACCGGGCCGCCGAACATGACCGGACGCTTGCCTATTGGGTGTGAGTCAGGAATGATTTCCAGCTTCAAATCTATGCGATCGAACAGGCCGGCTACCGTCAGCTCTATGGGCCGGTTGATGACCATGCCCATGGCGCCACGCGGGCTGTGTTCACAAAGATAAATAACGGTCCCGCCAAAAATCGGGTCCAGCATGGACGGCATTGCAATCAGGAAATGATTTGTCAGATTTAATTCCAAATTGCTATTTTCTTCGGTTTTCACCTGGAATTGATGTCTGGAAGTCATGGGGGCTGACTGCGTTGCTTCGTCGTGCAGATTAGTGTGTAATGATTTTGTTTGCTTCGCCATGGCGTCATTTTAGCATTTTTAGCGTGCTTTTTCGATGTGTGCTAAGGTGCCACACTGCGTTTTGACCACACTTTTCAGTCACTTATGCAAGAAAATAAAGCTCCTTTTCAACGTTCACTGGTCTGGTTTCGACGCGACCTGCGCAATTTTGACCATGCTGCCCTGCATCATGCCTTGAGGCAAAGTACGCAAGTCTTTTGCGTATTCATCTTTGATAAAACAATAGTAGACAATTTGCCGGAAAATGACAGGCGCATCGCTTTCATTCATGAAAGTATTGTTGAGTTGTCTCGTGAATTGAAGCGGATGGGCGGAGGTCTGCGAGTGTTACATGCCCATGCGGAACAGGAAATCCCCAGGCTGGCAGCAGAACTGGAAATTGATGCCCTGTTTACCAATCATGACTATGAGCCGCAGGCAAATGCCCGTGATTTGTATGTACAGAAAGAATTATTAAAACAAAATTGTGCTTTTTTCAGCTTCAAAGACCAGGTGATTTTTGAAAAATCAGAAATCTTGTCGCTGGCTGGTACACCGTTTTCAGTATTTACGCCCTATAAAAATGCCTGGCTGAAGAAATTCCATGCCGATGGCGATGATTTTTATTCCAGCACTTATCCCATAGAGAAATACGCTCACAGGCTCGCCGCTGTGAAAGAACATGCTATCCCCAGCCTGGCTGATCTGGGGTTCCAGGCCGCATCAGCACGGCGCATGCCGGTTGCTGCAGGCATGTCAGGTGGACGTGAGTTGTTCGATGACTTTGTCCACCGCATGAAGCACTATGATCAGTCGCGTGATTTTCCTGCGGTCAAGGGCCCCTCTTACCTGTCCGTCCACCTGCGCTTTGGCACTGTATCCATCAGACATCTGGTGCGCGAGGCGATACAACAAATCCGTACAGGGACTAGTCGCGGCGCTAAAGTGTGGCTGTCTGAGCTGATCTGGCGTGACTTTTATTTCATGATTCTGCATCACCACCCGCATGTAGCCTGCCACTCCTTCAAACCGGGTTATGATGCAATACCATGGGAAACCGGCCAAGAAGCTGACGCCCATTTCGCCGCCTGGTGCGAAGGCAGAACTGGCTACCCCCTGGTCGATGCCGCCATGCTGCAATTGAACCAAACCGGTTATATGCATAATCGCCTGCGCATGATCACTGCCTGCTTCCTGATCAAAGACCTGGGCATAGACTGGCGCCGCGGCGAAGCTTATTTCGCCGAGCACCTGAACGACTTTGACCTCTCTGCCAACAACGGTGGCTGGCAGTGGGCTTCATCCTCTGGTTGCGACGCCCAGCCTTACTTCCGCATTTTCAATCCCATTACACAGTCAGAAAAATTTGACCCCGAAGGCAAGTTCATCAAACGTTACCTGCCGCAATTATCAACACTGGATAAGCGTAGCATCCATGCACCGTGGAAAGCTGCACCTCTGCTGCTGGAACAGGCTGGTATCAAGCTGGGCAAGGATTACCCCTTTCCACTGGTTGACCATGACGTGGCACGCAAGCAGACTTTGACGCGATATGCGGTGGTGAAGAAGATGGTTACGCATGGTGAGGAGGATTGAGGTGCGAACGTTGATGATCGAACGCTGAGAGCAATGTGCTGATGTGGTTTTGACGTTGGTTTTGACTTTTGCAGTTCCCATGTGCAACCACCATTTCTGCTGTGCAGAAAATGGAAAAAGAAAGGCCGATGTTTGAGGTGTAGCAAGGGTTTCGTGGAGCATGCACCACACCTGCGTGAAGGTAATCACTTGCAAGCGATTGTGCGCCCTGCAAGGGAAGCGAGTTTTCGGACTTTCCCATTCTTTGTACCGCACAAATGGGAACCCCGCAGGGGATGTTGGCAGGGTTTCGCAAAGCAAGCTTTGCGCTGCCAGCATCTAAGCCGCTTGCAAGCAGCACAGTGGAGTGCTATGCCTGGGTCCCCTTTTTGACTTACCTTTTTGGCGAAGCAAAAAGGTAAGTAGCCGCCGGTCTACCACCGGTCTGCAATCATAATCCAACGAAGGCAAGCATTGAAAATGTGTCTCATTGAATCACTATACGGCATGCTGCAAACGCCACTAGATTCTTGTCTACGCAGGAATGACGGCACTTAGTTTACGGTGATTCGTCTGCATGGCATCTATTGAGGCGTTCTAAGACAAATTGCCAATAGCTAATAACAAGTCAAATACAGAAATACAAGTAGCAGTAAAAATATGCGCACAAAAACAAAAAAAGCAGAGATCACTCTCTGCTTTTTTGACTATCTGAAATCTGCAGCCTACTTACACGATCACCGCCGCATCTTTACCCACAAACCCCATAATTGCCCCCAACAAATCATCTTCACGATACGGCTTACCAAAGTACTCATTAACACCGAGTTCTTTCGCATAGTTACGATGCTTGTCGGCAGTACGTGAAGTGATCATGATGATAGGGATATGGCTGGTACGTGAGTCGCTACGCACGTTGCGGGTCAGATCGAAACCATCCATACGCGGCATTTCAATATCGACCAGCATCACGTCAGGCGTTACCGACTGCAATTGTTCCAGCGCATCAATACCGTCTTTTGCCAGGATGACCTGATAACCTTCACGTGTCAGCAAGCGTTGGGTAACGCGTCGTACTGTCAGGGAATCATCGACCACCATGACGGTATGCTGCGTACGCAGGCCCTGTACGGGTTCAGACTTGGTTTCTGCGACTTCTGTTGCCGTATGCAGGTTGGCCACAGCGCCCATATCAGGTACGGCTTCAGCACCGAGGTGCTGCAGGCGTGCATGTTCATGTTCCATACGTTGCGCCAGCGGTACCGGGTTCAGGATCAGAACGATTTCACCAGAACCGAGTACTGTCGCGCCGGCGATACCTGTCATACGTGCCAGTTGCGGGCCGATGTTTTTAACAACCACCTCGCGATTACCCAGAACGTCGTCAACGTGGATGGCGACCCTTTCCGTACCGCTCTTCATGATCAGCAAAGGTGTGTATTGCTGCGTCATCGGCGTGGCGTCATCCTGACCAAGCATGGATGAGAGGTAATACATGGCCACGCGCTGGCCCTGCCACATGACCGCACCATCGTTATAGGCATTGGCAAGTGCGTTCGATTTCAACTGCTGCACTTGTTCAACCAGAACGGAAGGTACGGCAAAAGTGCGGCCGCCGGAACTCAGCAATACCACCTGGGTAACAGCCAGCGTCAGAGGCAGACGGATAGTGAACTCTGCACCCTTACCTTCATGGGTGACGACTTCGACACGGCCACCGAGCGATGCCGCTTCAGAGCGGACCACGTCCATACCAACGCCACGGCCTGCCAGTTCAGTGATTTCTGTTGCTGTCGAAAAACCGGGCTCGAAAATCATATTGGCTGTTTCGAGCTCACCAGGATTATCTTCGTTGGTAATCAGGCCGACAGAGACAGCTTTTTCACGTATGCGCTTGAGGTTCAGGCCCTGTCCGTCATCGCTGAAACGGATCACGACCTCATTACCTTCCTGGCGGATTTCAATCAGCAATTCACCGGTTTCTTCTTTGCCGCTATTGCGCCTTTGTTCGCGGCTTTCTATGCCGTGCACAATCGCATTACGTAACAAATGCTCAAACGGCCCGGCCATTTTCTCCAGAACGCCCCTATCCATTTCTACCGTTGCACCACGAATATCCAGATTCACGCGCTTGTCGATTTCTTTGGAAGTCTGGCGTGTTACACGGTACAAACGTTCAGAGATACTGGCAAAGGGAATCATGCGCACGCGCATCAGATCCTGTTGCAAATCACGTGTGAGGCGCGCCTGTACCTGCAAGTCATTCGACGCGCCATCTATGGTACGGGTCAGGTTGGTCTGCACCGTAGCGACGTCGCTGACGCTTTCGGCCATCATGCGTGTCAGTTCTTGCAAGCGGGTAAAACGGTCGAATTCCAGTGGATCAAATTCACGGTCACCCGACAGGGCCATACGAGAAGTGATCTGGGTTTCCGCCTGGATCTCAACCTCACGCAACTGATCGCGCAGGCGATTGACGTTTTCGGTCAACTCGCTCAGTGACGAGCGCAAGGTACTGACTTCATTTTCCAGACGTGAACGCGAAATGGAAACTTCACCGGCCTGGTTGACCAGACGATCAAGTATGTCGGCACGCACACGAACCAGGGTGACAGGTGCACCTGGCGCAGCCGGCGCATTTACCGGTGCAGCCACGGCTGGTGCATTCGTCCTTGTCATGACCGGTACGACCGGAGTGAGGTTAACCAGTTCGCTAATGACAACCGGAGCCTCCGTGGTCTTGGCAGCCTGTTGCTCCTGGAACTGATCCAGTTCTTGTGCAGTAGTCAGCGGTGCCTCTGCCTGTAACGGCGCCACATGTGCTTCAGGATGCAACAGACGGTCAAACATCTGCATGCTGTAGTCATGACGGGCCAGCAAGTCGTCCAGCAGAGAAGCACGTACGGCACTGCCGCCATGCATCAAGGTCTCGATCCGCGATTCCATGTCATGGATATGCTGACCCAGGCCCATGGCACCCGCCATACGTGCACTGCCTTTGATGGTGTGCATGATGCGGGCGATGGATTGTGGTATCGCCATGTCATCCGGTTTTTCCTGCCATGAACGCAGCAACTGGCCAACCATAGGCAGCAAGTCATTACCTTCTTCGATAAAGACCGGCAACAAGTCCATATCAAGCTCATCACGGATCTGGACATTGCCATCAGCAGCCGGGGCGACATACTCGGCGACTGCAACCTGAGCAACAGGTTCCGCTGGTGTTTGTGCCGGCGTAACTACTTCTGGCTCCGCTTCTTGCTTGCTGACTGGCTCAATGACTTGCTCTGGCTCTGGCTCCGGCGCAGGCAACTCTGCCACGGTTTCCAGCACTGGCGCATCGGCCGCCAATGCGACTGATGGCTCGACTTCGGTACTGACAACAGGCAAAGGCGCCAGCAATTCCGGTGGTGCAATGTCGTCCATTGCATCAGTCATGATCGCAGCCATTCTGTCGACCATTGTTTCAGCAGGCGGCGCAGCCTCTGGCAATGCTTCAGCCTGTATTGGTTCTGCTACGTCAAACTCAGATGTCAGTTCATCAGCAGGCAAGGCTGCGACGATTTCCGGTTCTTCTGGCAAAGCTGTTACTGCCAGTTCAGCAGGTTGAGCGAGCAATTCCAGAGCCTGATCTGCAGAGAGCGTTTCAAGCACAGGCAACTCATCATGGGCTGTCGGCAAGTCTGTCATCATAGCAGCATCAGACAAAACGACAGGATCGAGCTTTTCATTTGTTGAAGTGATGAACTCTTCGTCTGCACCTGCATTTGAACGCTCTATCACTACCTGCAACAGATGTTCAAGCTGACGAATTTCTTCTGGCGCAGGTGCTGCCATTTCTGACAGGGCGAATTTCTGCAACATGCGTTTGGCAGAATCCAGTGCACGCTCAAGTACATCATATTCTGACTCGACCAATACGACAGGATGGCGCTCCAGTCTTTGCAGTACAAATTCCAGACTATGCGCGAGCTCCTGCAGTGGCTTGAGACCAACCGTTGCAGAACTGCCAGCCAGTGAATGGCTGGCGTGGATGGCATGAGTAGAGACGTGACGATCAGGTTCATGTCTCCATTCAGCAAAATCCTGCGCAAGGAAGCGCACGATTTCATCCGTTTCGGCCATATAGATGGAATACAGCGGCAAACTGATTTCTATATCACCAATGCGCTTAATGTTGTCATCAACGCTGGGCGCCGGCGCAGAAAGATCAGGGAAATCGATGATTTTCGCAGTAGCGACTTCAGGCACAGCAGGCGTTTCTTCAGATACCAGCTCAGCAGGTTTTTCTTCAGGTATTGGCTCCGCACCAAGCTCATCCGACGTAAGATCTTGCGCATCACGCAGCTCAACAGCCTCAAGTGTCAACGGTTCTTCGATGACTGGCAATACCGTCTCGGCCACCTGTTCAGTCAGCAGTTCCGGTGCGTCTGCCAATTCGTTCAATTCAGTCAGCAAGGTTTCCGATTCGGCCGGTACAGCCACTGCTGATGCATCCACCAAGCCCAGTTCATCGAGGGTGGCTGCATCAAGTGTCAGGTCGGACAATTCAATTGCAGCATCCGTGCTGGCATCAACAGTATCAACCAATGCCTGATCCGGTACAGCAAAGTCTTCGATGATGCTTAACTCAGGCGCATCAGGCGACTCAGGCAAGCCAGCTTCGATGACTGGTTCATCCAATGTGACCAGGTCCGCTGGCATTGATGGCGTTGCCTGTGCTATTTCTGCCCGTACTTCAAGGTCATCCGCCAACGGTGTAGCTTCCATCACTATTTCTTCAGTGACAGGCTCAGCTTCAAATGTCAAAGCTTCGATGGCGTCTGGTATTGCCACCGCATCTGCGGCCGCTATCACCGGCTCTTCAGCCACTGGCAAGGCAACTGCGATTTCTGGTTCAGTCAATACGGGCAAGACAGGAATTTCTTCTACAACAGTTTCTGGTGCTGCCGTCTGCACAGGTTCAGGCGCTGTCTGTACTTCTGGCTCATCAACGTAATCCTGGCCAGCTTTGACGCGCTCGGCAGAAACGATAATACCTTTGCCAGTGCGTGGTGAAACACCGTTTTGCTTCAGCTCGTTAACCCATTCAACCATTTCGCTGGCTGTGCGCTCCAGCAAGGCGTACAGGTTTTCATTACCGTCGCGTGAGTCGGACAGCCACAGATTCATGACCTGCTCTATGCTCCAGGCAGCCTCACCAAATACTGTCAGGCCTACCATGCGGCCACTGCCTTTCAGTGTATGGAAAGAACGACGCAGGCTGGTCAGGTATTCTTGATTGTCAGGTGCTTTTCTGGACAAAGGCAAAGTAGTCTGTACAAAGCCCAGTACTTCGTCCGCTTCCATGAGGAAGATTTCCAGCAATTCGGCATCAATGGCATCGTCGCCGTCAGGGATGTCCTGAGCCACGGCTGCTGCCGGAGCAGTTTCTGCCACCGGTGCTGCAACGATATCCTGCAGGGTAGCAGAACTGTCTGCCAGATCGGTCTTGCCCAGGAGGTCAATGGCAGATTTGGCACGATCTGAAGCCGCCACATCGTCAAGCAGAATGGCAACTGATCGTTCGGATTCGAGCGAGCTTTTCAGCTGGGCTTGCAGGCTCGCGTCGCCTGGTGCTTCTGCCAGCGAGGCCGCCAGACGTGCTGACTCCTGCTGCTGCTGGGCGAGTTCTTCTTCCGCAGTTTGCAAAACAGCGGGTTTTGATTCCTGACCATGTGCTTCGTCACCAGGCAACAAGATATCTGCACTAGGCAACAATTCCTTGCTTGCATGGGCCTCCAGCAAATTGGAGCGGAACAAGCCGGCTTCCCGGTCGAAACTGAATTTCTTTTTGACAGTGTCAGGTTGTGACTGCAGGGTCTCGATGAAGAAGGACAGTGCGCCCACATTTTGGGCAACATTTTCATGAGCGGCTGCCTGGGCACTTGCGTCCAGTGCAGGATCGTCGCCAAACTTGCCTATCATCTGACGGGTATGCTCAACCGCAAGCATGGCATCGTCCTGGTCCAGCATGGCCAGGGCGCCACCTATCTGGTGCAAGTTGCCGTCAATCGGCTTGAGCGTCTCCGCATTCGGTGTCCGGAAATACTCGTCAAGTATTTTTTCTATATGGCGCAAGCTTGATTGCATCTCGGCAACCAGTACACCGAGGGTCTGGCGCTGTTGTGCCTCGCGTGAAATCTCCCCCATCCAGCTGGCCTGGGTCTGAGGTGTTTCACCCGATACGACAGACAGCAGACGCTTTGTGATTTCTTCTGCGCGTTCAGCAAATTGACCAGGCAGGCGTGTGACGTGATCAAGAGCATGTTCAACAAACAGCAGGCTGGTCGCCAACTCTATGCCCAGTTTGCTGCCGTCGGGTGAGTGCGCAACACTGCGGGCAATACCATTAAGTTCACGCAGCAGTTTTGCCAGCGCAGGTGCGTTGAGACCGGCACCGGTTTCGGCGAGGTCTGACATTTTTTGCGAAAACTTGTCTGCCAGGCCAGTCTCGCCATTGGCGATACGCCCCCACAGGTTTTTCACTGCGGACAATTGTTCCTTTGCCGTCGTCAGTGCGCCGGCAGTGATCTGGCCATAATTTTTTTGGTTGTAGTCTTGCGGTACCTTGTCGTCAAGCTGGTAAGCCTTGCGTACACGACTGACAAAAGGAGAAGGATTTTCAACCTGGGCCAGGAAAAACAGGGCATCGCGCAACAAGCGTTCAGGAATGGTGCTGACACCTTCTACCAACCGGCGAATCTGCAAATTGATGCGACCAAAAATCTGTTTTACATATTGCTGCTGGTGGTCAATTGCGCCAAAACCAACTGCTTCTACAAAAGCACGCATGACCACCCAGAAAGCCTTGGCCTGGGAATTGCTCTGCCCATTTTCAATTTCTGCAATCAGATCATGCATGGATTGCGTGGCCAGCTTTTGCTGTGTTTTGTCCTTGCTGGTCAATACTGTCAGCAACAGCTTTTCAAAACGCTGTCGCAGGCCTGTGTAACTGACAGCAGCCGCTTTACTGCTGACAGCCAGCTCAGGGATTTGTTCTTTGGCTGACAACGACGGGAAAAACAGATCCGCGGGATGTATCCGCTCGGCGCCTTTGAGTTCAAGCAGCGCACGATAATACGGGAACAGACGCACAGGCTGATGCGGCGCACCGGAGAGCAGGTCCTCAAGGTAACGCAAAACTGCGTGGAAGGCATCAACAATGACTTCCACACTGGCCTTGCTCATTTCAAGCTGGCCATTTTGCAGACGTTCAAGTAACTCTTCTATGGTTTCGGTGACGATGGAAACACCATCGATGTCAACGATCTGCAAGGCGCCATGGGCCTGGTGCAGATAACTTTTTGCATGCAATAAGGTGGTAGGACGGGTTTCAGCATCCTGGTCAAGTGCCTCTGTGAGCATCTTGCCAGCATTCGTGATTGCTTCCCGCACTTCTCCCATCACCCAGGATAGCGGTCCGATGTCGAACTGTTCCTGTGGAAGATCTGGCGATTTTGAAAAATCGGATGTCATGCGTACTCCGCAAACTCAAGAGCAATGAACCGCAGTTCATTGCCATACATATATGTTAGGGTTGCAGCTGGTACAACCGGGGCTGGAAAATCAGGCGGCAACCCGGAACCGTGACACAGAGTTCTTGAGTTCTTCTGCCAGCATGGACAACTCTTTAATGGAAACCGCAGTTTGCTGCGTACCATGCTGAGTTTGCTCGGTGATGGTCAGAATGTGCTGGATGTTTTGTGCAACGCCGTTCGCAGACGTAGCCTGTTGTTCCGTCGCCAGCGAGATGCCTTGAATCAGTTCCGCGAGACGGTTGGAAACGCTACGGATTTCAGACAGCGCCGTACCGGCCGCATCTGACAGTTTCGCTCCCTCAACCACACCCTGAGTGGATTTTTCCATCGCGGCAACCGCGTCATGAGTATCCGTTTGAATCGTACGAACCAGCGCACCGATCTGCTTGGTCGCTTCAGCTGAACGTTCCGCCAGACGCTGAACCTCTTCCGCAACCACCGAGAAGCCTCGACCCGCTTCACCCGCAGACGCCGCCTGAATCGCCGCGTTCAGCGCCAGTACGTTGGTTTGTTCGGTAATGTCGGAAATCAGCTCGGTAATCTCACCAATCTCTTGTGAAGATTCACCCAGACGTTTAATACGCTTGGAGGTTTCCTGGATCTGTTCGCGAATCTCGTTCATACCCTTGATGGCGTTTTCCACCGCATGGGCACCCTGCTCCGCCGCAGCAACCGACTGACGCGCAACCTCGGCTGATTCATTCGCAGAACGCGATACGTCGGTAATTTCTGCCGCCATCGTCAGAACCACCTGACCGGCATCAGAAATCTCGCGGGACTGCTGCTCGGATGCAGACAACAAGTCGCTGGAAATATTCTGCGCTTGTGTAGATGCCGAAGTAACCTGTTCCGCCGTTGCCGTAACGCGACCTACCAGACCACGCAATTCTTCCACCGTGTAGTTAACCGAGTCGGCAATCGCGCCCGTGATATCTTCCGAAACCGTTGCCTGAACCGTCAAGTCACCATCCGCAACCTCTTGCAATTCATTCATCAGTCGCAAAATCGCAGCCTGGTTCTGATCGTTGGCAGCTTTCGCTTCCTCTTCTTGCTTCTGCGCTTGCATCATCTGTGCCGCAGCTTCAAGACGGCGTTCATTCGCTTCCCTTGCACGGTTACGGCTTTCCTGCAACTGAACGAAACCGATACCTACCGCTGCAACCAGCGCGAAGAAAGCAGAACCAAGCATCAACAGGAAGTAAATACTGGTGGCATCCTGTTCTTTGGTATAAGTCTGCTGCAACTTGGACAGTTTGTTTTTCAAGTCCTCGTTTTCATTAAACAGCAATTGTTCAGATTGTTTCGCAGCAATAAAGTTTTGCAGGTTACCCAGAATACTGGAAACCGATACCTGGTAATCAGCAAAGGTCTTTTGTAATTCTGTCAGCTTGTCGCGGGTGTCCGCATCCTTGGTTGCTGTCAGACGCAGTACATCGCTGCCCTTGAGGAAGCCATCAACCAGATCACGGAAAGTATTCGTATCCTTACCGAGCAAGAATGCCGTTTCAGGATTAACACCCTCAGAAGTCAGGAATTCATTCGCACTACGACCCAGACGCTGGGTCAACATGACCAGCTGGCCGGCAGCATTGATTTCACGCGCAGAACCACCGCCCTGTACCTTCAGGGTGGAAATCTGTTCCGTCAATTCCAGCAAGACTGGCGACAGGGCATTCATTTTTTGCAGTGTCTGACCGAAACCGGTCAACTCTTTTTGACGGTTCAGAATGGTTTCCGCAGCCTTGTTCGAGTTACCCCAGGCTTTTTGCACTTCTTTAACCTGCGGTTCCAGAGTTGAGTCTGCCTTTTTGACTGAACGGCCCTGGTAGTTACCACCATTCAACAGGGTAGTCAGGTCCGTATTCATTTCGGTACGACTGTCTTTTAACTGTTTAAACGCTTCGACATTACCCTGAATCGCATTTGGCGCCGCTTTACCAATACGCTGCGAGTGCATCAGCGCTTCACCGGCAATCTGTGCCTGTGTGGACAAGAGTGTCGACTGTTCGGAATTCAGATAAACTGCAACACCGCCCAGCAGCAGGAAGAAAGCCATGGTGCCAAGCAAAAAGTTGGTCTGGCGGCGAACTGACATACCACCGATGATGGGCAGGCGGATATTGCCGCCTTTTTCCAGTGCATCACCAATAAAGGTCGCATCGGCGTAGGCTTCAGTCTTGACTGGAGTTGCGCCCGCTGCAACTGGCTCAAGCCCTGCTTCATGAGCTTCCGGCGATATCATCTTGACGTTGTTTGCGTCTTCAACTTCAATCGAATCAGCATTCCCGAAAGACCTGGCCGCGACGTCTGCTCCGTCAAGTTCTGGTTCTTCTTTTCCTTTGGACAAGAACGGTAGATTAAATGCCATTACTAAGTCTCCTAAACGATTGAAAAGCTATCAGCACTGCTTGAATGCGTATGCTGATTTAAATACCTATTTGCAAAAAATCCTGGTCCTGTATCAAGGCGGCCAGACTGAGTTCAAACCAGATGTTGCCATCCTTGTCTCTGTACTTCTTCTTCAGCCAGTCTTTGCTTTCCAACTGACTTGCTTCGAGCGGAATTTCTTCCATTTCTGAAACAGTACGCAAACCCAGAACCTGAGAAACCAGCAAACCGCTGTTGAAAGCCATATTAGGGGCAAAGGCAACAATCCGGCATGAAGAATCGAGTTTGGTGGAGTCCATACCCTGGAAACGTGGTAAATCAATCACGCCAGTCAAGCTGCCGCGAATATTTGACAGGCCTATATACCAGTCCCTGGTGAGCGGCACTTTGGTCAGGGCGCCGGCCGTGACAATCTCGCCAGACTCACGCAAATCCAAAAGATAACGTCCCTGTCCTATCATGATGCCGAGCTGGCTGAGCTTGGTATAGCCACCACGCTGGGCAGCTTGCATGCGTTCAACCAGCTGCGCCTGGAATTCGCGCAGGCGGGTACGGCGTACACCCTTTTCGGGCTTGACAACTTCCAGATTTGCTGCAGCAGTTTCACGCACAGTCTGATTCATGAGGCAATCCGAAGATATCTTATTGTAGTTGCAAGAATTAAAACCAAACTATTCGAATTAACCGAGCGCAGAAATTTTTGCCAGCAGTTCTGCCGGATCAATAGGCTTGACCAGGTAATCACGGGCACCCTGACGCAAGCCCCAGATACGGTCTGTTTCCTGGTTTTTACTGGTGCAGATGATGACCGGAACATCCTGTGTGTCCGGGTCTTTGGCGATGGCACGGGTAATCTGGAAACCATTTTGTCCAGGCATGACCACGTCCATCAAGATCAATTGCGGCTTGTCAGCCTTGATCTTGGTCAGCGCTTCTTCGCCATTTTCAGCGGTCGACACTGAAAAGCCATTTTTAACCAATACATCGGTCAGGAAATAGCGCTCTGTCGGGGAGTCGTCCACTATCAGAATTTTTTGGATGGTCATCTTTTTTACCTCAATTTAACTAACTTAACTAACTATATAGATCTAGGTCGCTGACGTGTAATTTCTTACCGTTTTCAGCAGACTGTCCTTTGTAAAAGGCTTGGTCAGGTACTCATCAGAGCCGACCATCGCGCCACGGGCACGATCAAACAAGCCGTCCTTGGAAGACAGCATGATTACCGGTGTATCCCGGAATTTCGCGCTTTTCTTAATCAAAGCGCAAGTTTGATATCCGTCCAGTCTGGGCATGAGGATATCGCAAAAAATCAGGTCCGGATGAGAATCGTTGATCTTGGCCAGCGCATCAAAGCCATCCTCCGCCAATACGATCTTGTATCCGGCCTGTCCCAGAAAAATCTCGGCTGAACGACGTATGGTGCTGCTATCGTCAATCACCATGATTTTCAAGTTCTCGTTGCCCGTCAACGTTGACATAAAGCTATCTCTTCCTGGCAGTATTAAGGTTACATATCACTGTAACAAAAAATAGTACTTTTGCGCTTTTTTTCCTTGAATAAACATATTAAGCAACATCAAAATCGACACATTACTCAGATTGCCACCATTTCGAAGTCTTCTTTACGGGCGCCGCACTCTGGACAGGTCCAATTCATGGGAACATCTTCCCATCGGGTTCCGGCCGGAATACCATCTTCAGGCGAGCCTTGCTCTTCGTCATAGACCCAACCACAAATCAGGCACATCCACGCCTTGAAAACCACTTTTTCCGTTACCGTATCTGTCACGACTAAAACCCTTCAATCAAGTAAAATAATGAAACTACTGCAAACAATCCGTTTGCATTGTGTTACTAATGGCATTTGCGCGAGTAATTTAAGTCCTCACGAAGTCAGCTATATTAATCTACCCAACGTGCAAAACCAAATTTCTCCACTAATACTGAGCTTTGGCGCTTCAGATCCTGTTGCTGCTACAGGCATTCATGCCGATCTGGCATCATTTGCTGCCATGGGCTGTTACGGCCTGCCTGTCATGACCGCCATTTTAACTGGTGATACGTCACAAATCGATGATTTACATCCACTTGATGCGGATTTAGTCGATGAACAGGCCAGAACCGTGCTCGAAGACATGCAAGTGCTGGCTTTCAAGGTTGGTCAGGTCGGCAGCGTCGAAAACGTCACCGTCATCGCCGAGATTGTTTCAGACTATCCGGAATTGCCTCTTATATTAGACCCCTTCAATGCCGCTGTCACCGAACAGGGACCGGAAGCCGAAGACCTGGTATTGGCCATACGCGAACTCTTGATACCGCAGGCCAGTCTGCTCATGATTTCAGCTGTCGAATTATCCCGCCTGGCAGAGACCTGGAAAGAAAACGGTGAGCCTGATGACCTGGCTGCCGACGCCATGACCCTGATCGAATCCGGCTGCGAGTATATATTAGTTACCGGCACATCGGGCGATGCCGGCGAAGTCGTTAACACTTTATATAATGAATCCGGCGTTGTGCGCTGTGACCAGTGGCAAAGATTGCCAGGCTCCTATGCTGGCGCCGGCTCCACCCTGTCTGCAGCAATTGCAGCCCTGGTGGCAAACGGGCTCGATATTCCCGATGCCACCATGGAAGCCCAGGAATTCACTCACGCAGCACTGGGCCATTCGCAAAGACTGGGTATGGGCAGGCTGATACCCGATCGTTATTTCTGGGCCAGGGAAGCTGACTGAAGCGCCCGGCTATTCTTCACTCCATTTGCTCCATCACCTATTGAAGTTCAATCATGACCGATAAAAACGATATCCTCTTCGCCCGCGCCCAGAAAACCACTCCTGGCGGCGTCAATTCCCCGGTGCGCGCATTTCGCTCTGTAGGTGGCACCCCACGCTTTATCAGTCGCGCTGCCGGCCCTTATTTCTGGGATGCGGAAGACAAACGCTATATAGATTACATCGGCTCCTGGGGACCGGCCATTGTCGGGCACGCCCATCCGCAAGTCATCAGCGCAGTACAGGAAGCCGCCGCACGCGGCCTGAGCTTTGGCGCTCCGACTGAAGGTGAAATCGTGATGGCGGAAGAAATCTGCAAACTCGTGCCGAGTGTCGAACAGGTGCGCCTGGTATCGAGCGGCACAGAAGCCACCATGAGCGCCCTGCGCCTGGCGCGCGGCGCGACCAAACGTGACAAGATCATCAAGTTTGAAGGCTGCTATCACGGCCATGCCGATTCTTTGCTGGTCAAGGCTGGCAGCGGCCTGCTGACTTTTGGCAATCCTACCTCGGCTGGCGTACCTGAAGACTTCAGCAAACATACGCTGGTACTTGACTATAACAACTGCGAACAACTGGAAGAAGTGTTCAAATCCATCGGTGACCAGATTGCCTGCGTCATCGTCGAACCAGTAGCCGGCAATATGAACCTGATACGCGCTACGCAAGAGTTCATTAATACCATGCGCAAGCTGTGTACGACACATGGCAGCGTATTGATTTTTGATGAAGTGATGTGCGGCTTTCGTGTGGGCCTGCATGGAGCACAAGCACTGTATGGCGTGCAAGCTGACCTGACTTGCCTGGGCAAGGTCATCGGCGGTGGTTTGCCGGTAGCCGCCTTTGGCGGCCGCGCTGACCTGATGGGCCACATGGCGCCTCTGGGTGGTGTCTACCAGGCCGGTACCTTGTCTGGCAATCCGGTTGCTGTCGCCGCCGGCATGACTACCCTGAAAATCATCCAGCAACCTGGTTTCTATGAAAACCTGACTGCGCAAACCCGCAAGCTGGTGGATGGCTTGAGTGCTGCCGCCAAAGCTGCCAATATCACCTTCCGCGCCGACGCTGTCGGTGGCATGTTTGGCCTGTATTTTGCCAGTGAGGTGCCGGGCTCCTATGCCGCCATGATGGCCAGTGACAAGGAAAGATTCAACCGTTTCTTCCACCTGATGCTGGACCAGGGCGTCTACCTTGCTCCATCCGCATTTGAAGCAGGCTTCGTTTCTGCACAACATGATGATGGCATCATTGCCGATACGATTGCTGCAGCTGAAAAAGCCTTTGCACAACTCTGATCTGAATAGTAAAGCAGCGTGCCGTGGCACGCTGCCTGCATCTTTGCTTATATCTCTGCTTTAGCTCTCTATATGAGCAGCTTCAATTTTTTGATCTGAAATCCACCTGCCCTGGCCGTCCTGGCAAATTCAAATTCGCATGCGGCACCGGCGTCTGGCTGATGACTTTGCCGCGCCGCAGCACATGTGTCCGGGTGGCGCGCAAGCGGATAGCTTCGACGGGATCACTTGCATCGAGTATTACCAGATCAGCATTGCACCCTACCTCCAGCCCGTATCCTTCCAGCCCCAGGATACGTGCCGGTGCAGCAGTCACTGCGTGGAAGCACTGGCGCATTGCATCCTGACCCGTCATCTGCGCCACATGCAAACCCATCTGTGCAACTTCCAGCATGTCACCAGACCCCAGGCTATACCAGGGGTCCATCACGCAATCATGGCCGAAGGCGACATCTATACCAGCTGCCAGCATTTCCGGCACTCGTGTCATGCCACGGCGTTTGGGGTAGGTGTCATGGCGCCCCTGCAAGGTAATATTGATAAGCGGATTGGCAATGGCGGCGACACCGGCTTCGCGCATCAATGGCAGTAATTTACTGACATAGTAATTGTCCATGGAATGCATGGATGTCAGATGCGAACCAGCCACCCGGCCTTGCATACCCAGTCTTTGCGTATGGTAAGCCAGGGTTTCTATATGGCGGGACAAGGGGTCGTCCGACTCATCGCAATGCATGTCGACGCGCAAGCCTTTTTCTGCTGCGAACTCACATAATAGCCGTACTGACTCTGCACCGTCAACCATGGTGCGCTCAAAATGCGGGATGCCGCCGACCACGTCAACTCCCATGCCAATCGCGCGCCTGAGGTTATCCATGGCGCTGGCGCTGCGCAAGATACCATCTTGCGGAAACGCCACCAATTGCAGATCCAGATAAGGAGCAACACGGCGTTTTACTTCCAGCAAAGCCTCCACTGCAAGCAAGCGATCATCACAGATATCGACATGCGAACGGATAGCCAGCAAACCGCGTCCCACGGCCCAGTCGCAATAACGCATGGCGCGCTCGACCAGGGCTTCTTGCGTCAGCATGGGTTTCAACTCTCCCCATAAGGCTATGCCTTCGAGCAAGGTGCCAGACTGATTGACGCGTGGTAAGCCAAAACTGAGTACGGCATCCATGTGGAAATGGGCATCGACAAAAGGCGGCGTCACCAGATTGCCTGCTGCATCAATTTCTTCCTTGCCGATGGCGGGTAAAGCGGCATCAATGGCAGTTATCCTGCCATCCCGGATTGCCATATCCATGCCTTTGCGACCATCTGGCAAACTGGCATTGCGAATAACAAGATCACTCATCCCGAATCCTTCAATATAGTTATTGGAACCTGTTTACGATCTGTAGCGAGCGTCAGCGGGGTCAGCATAATAAAAGCGCAGCGCAAAAAGCGGAATGTACCTGAGTACATGAGCATTTTGAGCAGCACATGAGCCCCGATCACGCTCGCGCAGTAAGATCATAAACAGGTTCTTACAGAAAATATGCACCACAGTGTCATCCTGCGTCATAATCTTGACACAGAAAGGCAGGAATTTTATGGCAACAATGAAGCAGGTCGCAGAAAAGGCAAGGGTTTCTACCACTACCGTTTCTCATGTCATCAATAACACCCGTGTCGTCAGCGAAGACGCACGTGAGCGCGTGCTCGCCGTCATCCAGGAGCTGCGCTACATCCCCAGCGCGGTTGCCCGCAGCCTGAAGAATGACCGCACCCATACCCTGGGTATGATGATACCGAATAATTCCAACCCCTATTTTGCTGAAATCATACAGGGGATAGAGGACGCCTCTTTTAAGCTTGGTTACAACATCATTCTCTGCAATTCTTATGATGACCCCAAAAAACAGGCTGCCTATATCCGCGTATTGATGGAAAAGCGCATCGATGGCCTGATCCTGGTGTCGTCCGGTTCCGATGAGGAACTCACGCAATTACTGGCTGACGAAGGCATACCCAAGGTACTGGTGGACAGGGAAGTGTCTGGTGTCGTGGCTGATTTTATTGAAGCCGACCATGAACAGGGGGGCTATGAAGCCACCCGCTACCTGATAGGTCTGGGGCATACCCGGATAGCCTGTGTGGCCGGACCTGATATTTTGCTGCCCAGTGGTGACCGCGTGACAGGCTACCGGCGGGCACTCAGTGAAGCCGGTCTGCCTTTCAGGCCAGAATATCTGCTGCATGCAGACTTTACCAGTCAGGGCGGATTTAACGCCTTCCAACAATTACTGGCTTTGCCGCAACGTCCATCAGCCATCTTTGCCAGTAATGACCTGATGGCGATTGGTGGTATCCGGGCAGCCAACGAAGCGGGTATCAGGATACCGGAAGGCTTGTCGGTCATCGGTTATGATGATATCGCCCTGGCGTCCTTCAGCACCCCGCCACTGACAACCATAGCTCAACCCAAGCAAGCCATCGGCAATTTGACAGCGCAAATCCTGGTCAACCGCATTGTTGACCCCGAAGCACCGTTGCGCCGTGAAATGCTGAAGTCACAACTGGTAGTACGCCAGTCAACTGGCATGCCTCCCGCTCAAACTGAAGCCATGTGAGCAGACGGACGTCAACCAATTAACCAATTAAAGCACTGCCAGCAGCTTGGGGAAAGTCTCCCCCAGTACTTTGTTGAGTACTTGCAGAATAATCAATGCCACCAGTGGCGAAAAATCCAGGCCACCGAGAGAGGGAATCAATCTGCGCAGTGGCGACAATACTGGATCATTCAATGCGCGGATAAAGGGAGCAAACGGTGCTTGCGGATTGACCCAGCTAAAAATGGCCTCCAGTACCAATAAAGCCATCAAGCCATATAATATCCACTGCAACATGCGGAAAATTGCCATCAGCAGTATCAGATTCACCGGGAACTGTTGTATCAAACCAAAATTGAGCGCCACCGCGATCAGAGCCACAAGCAGTACCGAGATCAGTGAGGCCCAGTCATATCCACGAAAACCCGGCACCATCCTTCGTATGGGGTGTACCAGCCAGTCGGTCAGCTGAAAAATTGCCTGCGCCAGGTTCATTGGCGGCCTGACACGCTGCACCTGCATCCAGAAACGCAGCAACAAAAATCCAGCAAACAAACCTGTCACCGTATCAATGACATAAGTAAAAATTTCATATAACACGATGCATCCCCAAAAAAAACCCACTGCATGACGAATCAGACAGTGGGTATTGTGCCTGAATAAAACCAGGCTACCAAGCATATCAAAGATTATGCCGGGCGATTACCAGTTGGGAAAGGCCAAGCTGCGTTTGGACTAACAACGGTTTTTGCATCAGGTGTCGCTGGTTTTGCTGGAGCGGCCTTTTTAGCGGCTGGCTTAGCCGCCGCTTTTTTTGCTGCTGGCTTCGCTGCTGGTTTAGCGGCTGCCTTTTTAGCTGCAGGTTTGGCAGCTGCTTTCGCTGCTGGCTTGGCTGCTGCCTTTTTAGCTGCTGCTGGTTTGGCTGCTGGTTTAGCTGCGGCTTTTGCTGGCTTGGCGGCTGCTTTTTTGGCTGCTGGTTTAGCTGCGGCTTTTGCTGGCTTGGCGGCTGCTTTTTTAGCTGCTGGTTTAGCTGCGGCTTTTGCTGGCTTGGCGGCTGCTTTTTTAGCTGCTGGTTTAGCTGCGGCTTTTGCTGGCTTGGCGGCTGCTTTTTTGGCTGCTGGTTTAGCTGCGGCTTTTGCTGGCTTGGCGGCTGCTTTTTTGGCTGCTGGTTTAGCTGCGGCTTTTTTAGCTACTGGTTTAGCTGCCTTGGCTGCTGGTTTGGCTGCAGCTTTTGCTGCTGGCTTGGCGGCAGCTTTTTTAGCTGCTGCTGGTTTGGCTGCCTTGGCTGCTGGTTTAGCCGCAGCTTTTGCTGCTGGCTTGGCGGCAGCTTTTTTAGCTGCTGCTGGTTTGGCTGCCTTGGCTGCTGGTTTAGCCGCAGCTTTTGCTGCTGGCTTGGCAGCTGCTTTTGCAGCTGGTTTAGCAGCGGCTTTTTTAGCTGCTGGTTTAGCGGCCTTCTTTGCAGCAGGCTTCTTGGCTGCTACTGGTTCGTCCGGGGACGGTTGTGGTGCTGTTGCCATTTTGTTTCTCCTTCAATTGAGATGGAAAAAAATCAGATAAAAATTAAATCCGCTCGATCCCTTCAAGCGGATTATTCATCGGCACAAACATGATCGCTGTTTGCGCTAATGAATTCTGCACCGGCCGAACTGCTCCATCCCCTCTATTGATGGGGCACTTCAGCCATCATGGTTTGCATTAAAACCTGCTTATGATCTTAAGCGCGGGCGTGATCGGGGCTCATGCGCTACTCAAAATGCTCATGTACCAGAGTACATTCCGCTTTTTGCGCTACTCCTCACACCGCTGACGACCGCTCGCTACAGATCATAGACAGGTTCCACGCCGGCTCCTCACCGGGGCACAAACCCAAAAACACCTGCTGTTAGCAGCAAGTGCCGGTATTCTTTTGTGAAACAGAAAGACCAATAGCCACAATACCCAGTGTATCCGGGTATTGCGGCACTAACAGTTCAAAACAATGTTGTCTGTGACTGTCCATTCAGTTTGGTGAGGCCTCTCGCGTTTTACATCTTGTGCAAATCATGAGTAATCCTGCCGTGTTCTGTACTTTGCGAGTCTGTTTGAGTTTGCTTATTCTGGTTTGCACTGTCCATCAATCCTGCATCAGCTCACTGATGCACTTAGTACCAGTATTCACTTCAAACTCAAACTACCCGCTCATCCAGATCGATTCCACTACCGGATTCTGGCGATCGCTGTGATCAGCGTTTATTCCCAGTTGAGGGCTCCGCCAGTTTGATACTCAATTACACGTGTCTCAAAAAAGTTGCGCTCTTTTTTCAGGTCTATCATTTCACTCATCCAAGGGAAAGGATTTTCTTCCTGAGGGAACAGCGCTTCGAGACCAATCTGTTGTGCGCGGCGATTTGCGATGAAGCGTAAATAACCTTTAAACATAGGCGCATTCAAACCGAGCACTCCACGCGGCATTGTATCCTCTGCGTAACGATATTCCAACTCCACAGCACGCAAAAACAACGATTTAATTTCATCTCTAAATGCTGGAGTCCACAAATGCGGATTTTCCATCTTAATTGTATTGATCAAATCGATCCCGAAATTGCAGTGCATCGATTCATCACGCAAGATGTATTGATACTGTTCAGCCGCACCCATCATTTTATTTTGACGACCGAGCGCCAGAATTTGCGTGAAGCCGACATAGAAAAACAGGCCTTCCATCAGGCAGGCAAACACGATCAATGACTTCAGCAAAGTCTGGTCTGCCTCGGTAGTGCCGGTCTTGAATTCAGGATTTGTCAGCACGTCGATGAAAGGAATCAGGAACTGATCCTTGTCGCGAATCGATTCAATCTCGTTGTAGGCATTGAAGATTTCACCTTCATCAAGACCCAGGGACTCAACGATGTATTGATAGGCGTGGGTATGAATGGCCTCTTCAAATGCCTGGCGCAGCAGATACTGGCGGCATTCAGGTGCAGTGATGTGGCGATAAGTGCCGAGCACGATGTTGTTGGCAGCCAGGGAATCTGCTGTCACAAAAAATCCCAGGTTGCGCTTGACCAGACGACGCTCATCTTCGGTCAGACCGTTCGGATTCTTCCAGAGCTCAATATCACGCTGCATATTGATCTCTTGCGGCATCCAGTGGTTGGCACAGCCAGCCAGGTATTTGTCCCAGGCCCATTTGTATTTGAACGGGACCAGCTGGTTGACGTCAGTCTGGCCGTTGATGATACGTTTATCAGCCGCATTGACGCGACGTGCCAGGTCTTCTGAAGACACGGTCACCGGTTTGCTGACCAGTGCCGGATTAAGGGCGACTTCCTGTGTCTGCAGGCGCTGTTGTAAATCCATGCCACTGACATGGCGAGGCGCAGGCGCTGGCGCTGGCTGAGCTGCCGGTGTGACTTCATCGTCCCAAGATAACATTATTTATTCCCTTACGTTTTGATACATTTTTTCCAGGGAAGAAGTCGCACCTGCACTTCTTCCCGCGCTGGCCATGTCTGGATGGCGGACTATATTACTGACAGGCTTCGCACTCTTCAAAGCCGGCATCGCCAGGACGCAACATGCAGGCCGGACCATCCGTCTCTTGTGCTGCGGCCGCCGCGCCAACTGCGGCACTGGCGCCGTAGCCACTGTTGCCATCGACAGCCACGGCGTTCAGGGCGCCTGTTTTGCTCGTCGATTTTTCAGTGTGCGTCGCACCAATCGTGCGCAGGTAATAAGTTGTCTTCAAGCCGCGCAGCCAAGCCAGCTTATAAGTTTCATCGAGCTTCTTGCCAGATGCGCCCGCCATGTAAATATTCAAGGACTGTGCCTGATCTATCCACTTCTGGCGGCGTGCTGCTGCTTCAACCAGCCAGGACGGGCTGACTTCAAACGCTGTTGCATACAGGTCACGCAGATCTTCAGGGATACGATCGATGCGTGCCAGGCTGCCATCAAAGTATTTGAGGTCGGCGATCATGACTTCATCCCACAGGCCGCGTTCCTTCAGGTCACGTACCAGGTGTTCATTGATTTCAGTAAACTCACCGGACAGGTTCGACTTCACATACAGGTTTTGGTAAGTCGGCTCGATACAGGCAGACACGCCAATAATGTTAGAAATTGTTGCAGTCGGGGCAATCGCCACGCAATTGGAATTGCGCATGCCATATTGTTTGATGCGATCACGTACGACAGACCAGTCCATGGTTTCCGAGAAATCGGCTTCCAGATAGCCGCCACGTTCTTCTGCCAGCAGTTTCAACGAGTCTTGCGGCAGGATGCCACGGTCCCACAGGGAACCACGGTAGGAACTGTAGCGGCCACGTTCTTCAGCCAGCTCGGTCGATGCCAGGTAAGCGTAATAGCAAACGGCTTCCATCGATGTGTCAGCGAACTGAACGGCATCCATCGATGCATAAGGAATACGCATCATGTGCAGGCAATCCTGGAAACCCATGATACCCAGACCGACAGGACGGTGACGCAGATTGGAATCGCGCGCTTTCTTCACTGCATAGTAGTTGATGTCGATCACGTTATCCAGCATACGCATCGCTGTACGCACAGTTTTTTGCAATTTAATGTGATCGAGCTTGCCATCTTTCATGTGGGCCGGCATGTTGACCGAGCCCAGGTTGCAGACTGCGATCTCGCTGTCGTTGGTGTTCAGGGTGATTTCTGTACACAGATTGGAGCTGTGAACGACGCCGACATGCTGTTGCGGTGAGCGGATATTGCATGGGTCCTTGAAGGTGATCCATGGATGACCTGTTTCAAACAGCATGGACAACATCTTGCGCCACAGATCCAGCGCTGCGATCTTTTTCGACAGTTTCAGTTCGCCAGCAGCGGCCTTGGCTTCATAAGCCGTGTAAGCCTGCTCGAAGGATTTGCCGTATTTGTCGTGCAGGTCCGGCACATTGGATGGTGAGAACAGGGTCCAGTCGCCTTTTTCCATGACACGCTTCATGAACAGGTCAGGAATCCAGTTGGAGGTATTCATGTCATGCGTACGGCGGCGGTCATCACCGGTATTTTTGCGCAGGTCCAGGAATTCTTCGATGTCCATGTGCCAGGTTTCCAGGTAGGCACAGACTGCGCCTTTGCGCTTGCCACCCTGGTTAACCGCCACCGCAGTGTCATTCACGACCTTCAGGAAGGGCACAACACCCTGGGATTTGCCATTGGTGCCTTTGATGTGTGCGCCGAGTGAGCGTACTGGCGTCCAGTCATTACCCAGACCACCGGCATATTTTGCCAGCAGGGCGTTTTCCTTGATCGCTTCATAGATGCCATCAAGATCATCGGCCACGGTAGTCAGATAGCAGGAAGACAGTTGCGAACGCTGGGTACCGGAATTGAACAGTGTCGGCGTCGAGCTCATGAAATCAAAGCTGGACAGGAGATTGTAAAATTCTATTGCGCGGGCTTCACGATCAATTTCATTTAAGGCCAGGCCCATTGCTACGCGCATGTAGAAAGCCTGGGGCATTTCTATGCGTGTACCATGTACGTGCAGGAAATAACGGTCGTACAGGGTCTGCAGGCCGATATAACCAAATTGCAGGTCGCGGTCAGCCACCAGTGCATTGGCCAGTTTCTTCAAATCGAACTGCGCCAGTTTGGCATCAAGCAGGTCGGCTTCTATACCCTTCTTGATGAATTTCGGGAAGTACTCGACGTATTCTTCGGCCGCATCCTGTTGCGCCACTTCTTTGCCGAACACTTCCTTGCGGACTGTATGCAACAGCAAACGAGCCGTGACCTGGCTGTAGGCCGGTTCTTTTTCCATCAGGGCGCGGGCAGCCAGGATGGCGGATTTGTACAACTCTTCCACCGGTACGCCGTCATACAGGTTCTTCAGGGTCTCGGCCAGGATGGCGTCGGCATCAGCCAGCTTGTCCAAACCCAGGCAGGCGGCTGCAATCATCTTGCGCACTTCTGCCACATCCAGCGGACGCGACTGACCATCAACAATCACATGCAATTGAGGCAAAGCTGGTTCAGCATGACCAGGTGCATCGCTGATGCGACGACGTTCTTCCATGCGCTTGGCACGATACAGCACATAGGAACGCGCCACATCATGTTCACCAGAACGCATCAGGGCCAGTTCAACCTGGTCTTGCACATCTTCTATATGAAAGGTGCCGCCGGCCGGCTGCCTGCGCATCAGCGCCGCCACCACGCCACCGGTCAGCTGTTCCACCAATTCACGAACTCTGGCGGACTCTGCACCATGTCCACCATTGACAGCCAGAAAAGCTTTGGTCATGGCGATGGCGATTTTGGACGGCTCGAAACCGACGACAGAACCATTACGGCGAATGATGCGATATTCGCTGTAAGCCGACGTGCTGGCGCTGGCAGGCGTGCTTGCCGGACTCAAGACCGATCCCAGATCTGGCTTGGACAAAGTGGATGTTTCAATAGAAGAGTGCATTAATCCTCCGGATGCAGTGTTATTTTTCCCGACAAAGTGCACATGAAGAAAGCACCTTGAGGGTAATGGGGTTAAACAGGTAATGCGCAATACAGCCAACAGCCGGATATGAAAAATTCTCATATCCAATTTATTTTGTTCAAATCATTTGCTAAAACAATTGCAAAACAAGAAGGGAAATTGAAGCAAGGAAAGAAAACAAACAAATCACTTAAACCACTACATATAGTGCGCTAATTTTTATTTGCCCTAATTCTAGTACCCCAACTTGGTATATGCAACCGCTTTTCATTTAAATAATTGAATTATTTTTTTACGCAAAACCTGCTTTTAGTGTTGACATTGGCAAAGCACAGTAAGGCAGTGGCACTGGTGGAAGTGGACACTAACGACGACACCTGCCGTCTGACTGCAAAGGGATGGGAGTCGCAAGAACAACTTGAAAAGAATAGCCAGAGTTGCGTTTGCATACACTCTGACAAGGAGAAAGCGCGCAAATAAGCTGTGTTTATTTGCCAATAAGCTGAGGTCGCACTGAGACACTATATATAGTGGACTGCAACAGTGAAAAGCGAAGTGCCTGTCAGTGCCAGGGTTTGATTGCAACCATGCAGACAGGTCAGGTTCATCAAGACCTGGTCTGGCAGCCTTGCTTCTGTTAAATTGAAAGCGAGCTATTCCTGGATTTTCAATTTCTGTATCTGGTAGCGTAATTGTCTGAAGCTGACACCCAGTAATTCTGCCGCCTGGGTGCGGTTGTTGCGGGTTTGATACAGAGCACGCCGGATCATTTCCCGTTCAACATTTTCCAGATAATCGGGCAATGAACATGGCAGGCTGGGAGCAGCAAACAGGTTCACAGCAGAAGCATGGTCAGCCGGTACCTGGGGACGCTCCTCAACCTGGCTCACGTCAACCTGTGCCGGCAGCATCACTGCCTGGTCACCGGATTTTCTGGCGCCACGCAAGACCAGATCAGCTACCTCAATGCAACCGTCGTTGGCGAAAGCGACGGCACGTTCCAGTATATTTTCCAGTTCACGGACATTGCCAGGAAAATCGTAGCTAATCAATGCGTCGATTGCCTCTTCCGACATGTTGACATCATTGCCGGTCAGTTTCTTGAGGATATTTGAGGACAGCTCAACAATATCTTCCAGTCGCTCACGCAGTGGCGGCAGATGCAGCTCAATGACATTGAGGCGGTAATACAAATCCTGGCGGAAACGGCCCTCTTCCACGCAAATCGCCAGATTTTGGTGAGTAGCACTGATGATACGGACGTCGACTGCCTCCTCTACCGTTGAACCAACCTTGCGCACTCGCCTCTCCTGGATTGCCCTCAGCAACTTCACCTGCATGGGTAGCGGCAGGTCAGCCACTTCGTCAAGCATCAGGGTGCCGCCGCTGGCCGCCTGAAAAAAACCGTCCCTGTCATCAGCTGCGCCCGTGAAAGCCCCTTTTCTGTAACCAAAGAATTCGGCTTCCATCAGGGTTTCAGGGATGGCGCCACAATTGACAGCAATAAAAGGTTTGCCGGAACGCGCACTGCTGGTGTGTATCTCGCGTGCTGCCAACTCTTTGCCGCTGCCGGATTCGCCGGTAATGATGACAGGAGCCATGCTACGCGCGAGACGACTGATTTGCGCCCTGACCTCTTGCATCCCCTGGGACTGGCCTATCATGAAAGAACTGGCCGGGGCGGCCAACTTTTCTGGCGCCGCCTGCTGTTCTTTCTGTACTTCATTGGTTTGCAGGGCAGACCTGACCAGCTTGCGCAACTGATCCAGGGCTACCGGTTTGGAAACATAATCAAAGGCACCGGCTTTCAGGGCAACCACGGCATTATCGGCACTGCCGAACGCGGTGATAACAGCGATAGGCGTGCTTTTGTATAGCGTGTTGACTTCCTGTACCAGTTCCATCCCCGAACCATCTGGCAGACGCATGTCAGTCAATACCAGGGCATAAGCGCGCTTGCTCAAATAGCTACGTGCAATCGTCAGAGTTTCGGCGCTGTCTACATCAAGCCCCATCTTGATGAGGGTAATTTCCAGCAATTCCCGCAAATGCGCCTCGTCATCGACGACCAGGATGCGCGGACAAGCCGATGCTTCATTCATACTCATGCACTATATCCAGAGAAATTAATTACAAAACGTCCACTAGGTTCGCTCTTGCCACTGTCGGTCTCTTCTACCCGGTATTCATAATCAAGCAAGGCATGATTATTCAAACACAGTTCCCTTGCCATGTACAAGCCCAGCCCTGTTCCCATGCGTGAAGTAGTGTAAAAAGGTTCAAACAAATGCGATCTGACATCGTAGGGAATCACCGGTCCATCATCTTGTATATGCAATTCCTGACGGCCGGTAGCGTTAACATAAGCAAACAGCCGTATGCTGCCAGGTTGCCCACTGGCATAGCGTATCGCATTCGACAGTAAATTCAAGACCACTTCCCGTAAATGACTGGGATCAAAGTTGACAGTGAAGTCTTTGCTCTTGACCACCAGTATCAGGTCCCCGGCCAGGCCCTTGGTCTCCACAAAATCCTGCACCATATCGGCGACATGATCCATCACCATATAGGGTTCGATATCGGATTGTGCCTTGCGTGACAGCTTAAGAATATCCTCAATCAACTGGTTCAGTCGCGCCACATTGTCATCAACAATCTTTAACAGGCGTAGTGCCTGTTTCCTGTCCTGCCCCAGATGATGCAGGTCTTCATTGAGTAATGAGGCTGCATAGGAAATGGAGGAAAGGGGATTACGCACTTCATGGGCAATACTGGCGGTCAGCCGTCCCATGGAGGCCAGCTTCAATTGCTGCGCCTGGTTCTCTATGTCAGAAACATCTTGCATAAAGATAATGGTATAGCTGCCGGCCCGGTCCTTGACGTCGCCAGCATTGACACCTTTGATGGTAACAAAACGCAATTTCAGGTGCGTGACAAAATGCGGACGTTCACGCTCAGAGCGCTCACGAGCTTCTGTATCCGCCACCAGTTCGGCCAATTCCACCATTTCCGGCCTGAGCTCATCAAGATAACATCGTATAGAGACGAAGGAAATCTCCTCCTCCTTGCGCCGTTCAAACTTGCTTTCACGGTTTTGCATGACGTTCAGAATTTCGACGATGGGTCGCAAGGCGGAAATGCTGGCCAACTCAATACCTATCATTTCCTTGTTCAGATTGCCACCGAGCATACGCGTGGCTGCCGGGTTAATTTCAAACATGCAACCATCCTGATCAAGCACCAGCATGCCATCACCCATATCGGTGACCACCAATTGATTGATAGCTTGCTGTATTGCCAGTGCGTTGCCACGCTGCGCGGCCAACTGCTCCTGATTGATCAGGTTACGCGCCAGGCGGTTAACTACAGTGACCACGGCAAAATAAGCAGCACCGTACAAACCTACCTGTGATAACGGGGAGCCATCTTCTGCACGCAGATAGTGATAAACACTCTCTGCTAATATGAACAGCACTACGATAGAAGTAAAAAAGAAAGACCAGAGCAGCGGGCTGAGAATGGCCACACCTGCCAAAGGGAACAAATACAAAATCCCAAGTCCACTCTTGCTACCGCCATCAGCCAGATACATAGCTGAGATAATGGCAATATCCAGCAATATCTGCGCTGTCAGTTGCCACATGAAGCGGCGGGGATACACTTGTTTTAGCACCACGAAACCAATGGCAACCAACAGATACAGCAAGCCTATATCCCGGCCGAACAGATGATCACTGGTCCAGATATCCTTGCCACTGCGCAAACTCAGCAATATCAGCAAGCTGGCAGCCACGATAATGCGTGAAGCATTCAGTGTTTGTAGCGAACGCCAGAAAGAATGTGACGGTTCCGCCGTTGAAGGATGAGCCTCAGACATAGGTGCCAGGAGTGATGTGCTTTGTCATGCCAGGTCGGCGTGTTCGTTGCTGCAATAGACTTGCTGGCCGCGGTGCACCGCTTCAGAGGCTGGTAAATAGATTTGGCAATGGGCGCAGCACACCATGGCTTCGGCATCACCGCCTTTGCTACCGGCATCCTGGACTGGGTTGGTCGGCCTGACTGACCCTGCCGGTGGCTGGATTTTTTTCTTTAGAGCCAATACCACCAGGACCAGAAGTCCCAGCCAGAACAGAAGTCTCATGACAGGCTCCTGTGCAACAAGACTTCCAGTACAAAACGGCTCCCCACATAGGCCAGCAAGAGAGTAATAAATCCGGACAACGTGAAGCTCAGCACGGTTTTGCCACGCCAGCCCCGCAAGTAACGCCCGGCCAGCAGGATGGCAAACAATAACCAGGACAACAAAGACAATATGGTTTTATGGTCCCACTTAAAAGCCACGCCCAGCACCTGTTCAGAAAATATGACGCCTGACAAGACCGTCAATGTCAATAAGACAAAGCCAAGCAAGACAAAACGAAACAGGATTTTTTCCATCGTCAGCAATGCTGGCAATTTATCGATCAGGCCATTGAGCCATACCCGCCGCCTGGAGCCACGCAATTGATGTAGGTGTTTGTCCTGCACTGTCATCACCAGCGCATGGAAAGCAGCGATGGTCAGGGTGCTGTAAGCCAGCAAGGCCACCACCACATGCCAGGGAAACATGTCGGTTCTACCTGCCAGCGTAACCAGGCTGCCTGGGAAAAAACCCGGCAGCAAAGCCATCAGTGCAGCATTGGGCATTAACAGCAGCCGCAACCCATCAAGTGACTGATTTCGGTTTTCCAGCCAGCAGACAAATACCGACACCCAAAGTGCTGCCGACAACATGACGGCAAAACCGACACGCAATGCACCTTCAGGGAAGATGGTGAGCCACAACGCCACGCCATGCGTCAACCAGGCCAGCGCGCTAATACCCTTTGCCACATCCAGCCAGCGTTCCGGCAGCAGGATACTGACTATATATATGGTGGCAGCAAGAAATGATAGATAGATTTGCATGGGACAAGTTTACACCATGTCGCCTCAAAAGTTGGACTATGCTCGTTTTATAGCGCTTATCCATTAGTCGGATTGATGAGAGACAAGGATTTTTGATATTTTTTCATCTTGTCATACAGAGTTTTCTTGGGTATGCCCAGGGCGTCTGCCGCTGCAGCAACATTATTGGCATGTTTTTCCAGCGCAGCCTGGATCAGGCTGACCTCGTAAGCGTCGATTTTCTCTGGCAGGCTGACATTTCCCCCCGCTGTCGATGGCTGATCTTGGCCGGCTGGATTATCAGCAAATTCAGCTACTCCCAATACCAGTTGATCGGCAAAATTGCGCAATTGACGTACGTTTCCCTGCCAGTCCCGCTGCATCCAGTGTTGCATCTGTGCAGCAGT
This sequence comes from Undibacterium paludis, assembly GCF_022568815.1. Lineage (GTDB taxonomy): Bacteria > Pseudomonadota > Gammaproteobacteria > Burkholderiales > Burkholderiaceae_D > Undibacterium. Next base: position 231,486 of record NZ_JAKZHX010000007.1, read on the forward strand.
CCAGCTAACTACCTGCTTTTGATAGCGCAGAGCAGCTCTTTGTACAAAATAAGACAGCAACAAGGGTATATCCTCACGTCTGTCATTGAGCCGGGGCAGATTGATATTGACCACACTCAGCCGGTAATACAGGTCTTCACGAAATTGCCCCTGAGCGCTGAGCTTGAGCAAATCAGCCTTGCTGGCAGCAATAATCCGGCAATCAAGCGCGATCGATTGATTGCCACCCAGTCTTTCCAGACAGCGTTCCTGCAAGACTCTGAGTAATTTGATTTGCAGGTTCAGGGGCATACTTTCAATTTCATCAAGAAAGACTGTGCCACCTTGTGCATATTCAAGCTTGCCTATGCGTCGCTTCTGGGCACTGGTAAAAGCGCCAGCCTCATGCCCGAAAATCTCGCTTTCAAATACAGACTCGGGCAAGGCGCCGCAATTGATGGCAACGAATTCACCCCGTCGGCCACTTGCCAGGTGCAATTGTCTGGCAACGACTTCCTTGCCTGAACCAGTCGCACCATTGATCAATACATCAGCCTGGGTGGGTCCTATGCTTTGTATGAATTTGCGTACCCGCTCAATTGGCTGGCTCTGACCTATCAGGTCCGGGGTGGCTGCATGATGCAACCAGGACATTTTCAGTTTGCGATTTTCCATGACCAGCCGACGCTTTTCCTGCGCCCGCAGACAGGCATCAAGCAGACGATCCGCTGCAAACGGCTTTTCCAGGAAATCATAGGCGCCATGACGCATGGCTTCCACCGCCATGCTGACATCGCCATGGCCGGTAATGATGATCACTGGCAGTTCACTGTCGATGGCGCGCACTTTTTCCAGCACTTCCAGTCCTGATTTTCCAGGCAGGCGCACATCGGTTACGATGATGCCTGCATAATCAGCGCTGATAGATGACTCGGCCAGCTCGGCACTGGCAAAAGCCATTACCTCAAAGCCACCCAGTTCCAGCGTCTGGGCGGTAGCCAGGCGTACCGCCTGCTCGTCCTCTATTAATATGGCAAACAATTCAGTCATTGTCATTCTTCCTTGATACGCATAGTGTCATATGCATGCACACCAATCTATGCAACGCCCATGAGAGGTAAGCTTACCGTAAATGCGGCGCCCCCCTCTGGTCGGTTACTGGCTGTCAGGCTGCCGTTCATGGCTTGCACGATGGATGAAGAAATTGCCAGCCCCAGACCCAGGCCCTGACCAATTTCCTTGGTAGTGAAAAACGGTTCGAACAAGTGCTTGACTACATGCTCGGGTATGCCGGTACCGCTGTCACTGATACATATGCTGGCCATTTGACCTGTACTGCACAAACGTACCTGCACTTCCCTGCGCTGACTCTGTTCGACAGCGTCAAGTGCATTGCGTATCAGGTTAATCAGCACTTGTTCTATCCTGACCCTATCACCCATGACCACAATAGAGTCGACTATCTCTACATCAAGTTGTACATTGCGTCGCTCTATTTCGCTCTGCAATAAACTGACCGCCGAGTGAATCGCCATTTGCACATCAACCTCGGCTATGGCGTTCGGGCTTTTTCTGGCAAAACCTTTCAGTTGGGTGATAATGCTGCCCATGCGCTCACTGGCATGGCTGATATGCTGCAAATTGGCCAGTGCCTGTTCCGCCTTGCCACGATGCATGAAGGTGATGGCATTGTCTGCAAAGGCGCGGATTGCCGTCAGCGGCTGGTTCAGTTCATGGGTAATGCCGGTGGCCATCTGCCCCAGCATGGCCAGTTTACCAGCCTGCACCATTTCATTCTGGGTTGAGCGCAGTAAATTTTCTGTCTGTTTCAGGGTAAGGTACTTGGCTTCGAACTCTTCATTGGCCTGCGTCAGTTGACGGGTACGTTCTGCGATATGTAATTCCAGCTCATCGGCAGCCTGCTTCAGTGCGAGCTGAGCCTGACGCCCTTCTTCCAGCCTGCGCCTGCGTTGATCAACGACAGCAGCAAAGGCCAGGCCCATACCAAGCATCAGGGTCAACACCAGAGCCGACAAAAACCCGGTGCGCAAGACCTTGCCCTGGTCAGGGAACAACATCAATTGCCATTTCAAACGACCTATCGGCCTTTGCAAATACGTGTCGTAACCTTTTTGCTCTTTCAAGGGCAACTGTGCAATTGCCTGTATATGTTGACCACCGTATTGTAAGGTGGTGCGCAAATTATCTTGCACGCTTGCGGGTAAAACCTGCAGGCTGTGATATTTCCAGGCCGGGCGATTACTCAGGAAGACCACGCCATGACTGTCACTGAGCGCAATCGGCTCTTCGCTGCTGCGCCAGGCCTGTTCAAACTCATTCAAGTCGATCTTGACGGCGATCACACCGATCGGCGCCTGGCTGCCGCGCTGACTGCCGGGCGGGTACACCGGTTGTGAAATAAAGTAACCGGGGATATTGGTAGTATTACCTATTGCATAAAAATGCCCCGGACTTTTTTGTTTCAACGCCTCAGAAAAATAGGGACGAAATGCAAAGTTCTGCCCCAGGTAACTTTGTGGTGTGGACCAGTTACTGGCGGCAATCGTATTCCCCTGCACATCCATCAGGTAAATCGCCGCAACCTTGGCCTGTGCCGCCAGTTCCTGCAAATTCAAATTCAGGTTTTGCCGCACACCGGCACTGGCGTCGCCGTGATCCAGCAGCGCCTGTGCCGTCAAAGGCAGGTAAGAAACGACAAAGGGCAGGGTCTCATAGCGCTCAAGTACAGATTCGATGTCAAGGGCGATGATTTGCAATTGCCGTTCTCCAGACTGCCGGATATTTTCCCTGGCAAATCTGGCCGCAATAAAATAGCTGCCAACGATGAGCGTAATCGAAAAGCTGACGATACTAAGCAATACCCATCGGCTGTGGATGCTGCCCTGCCTGTCATGCTTTGCCGTCACAGCTGCTTATTTATAGATACCGCAGTTGACAATAATATCTTCATACTTTTCGAAGTACATCGATTTTTGCTCTATCTGCTTGGAGACAGGATTGACGAACTTATAGTCTTGCCAGCCCTTGCCCTTGGTTTTGGCGAGTTCCAGACGTTCACGCATGAACAGCTTGCCATCGGCATCCTTCAAATCCAGCAAATCCTTGCCCTGCATTTTGGCATTTGCGCCGTGCGCCAGGTTTTTACCATTCATGTCATTGACCGTGATGTACAGATCACGATCGCGGTAAGGACCTTGCAGGTTGTTAATGTCGGCAAAGGTCTTTTCGCGACCTGCTGACTTGATGCTGGCAATCACTTTTTGCACCATGGCAACGGCCTCAGTCGCCGTGCCATGCGTGCTTTGCGCCTGGCTTGGCACACCCATCAGAAAAACCAGTCCTGCTACTACCATTCTTGCAAATTTCAGCATGATGTCTCTCTCCTTATGATTGTTTGTAGGCATGCCCAAACTACGGCCACGCTGTTTTTACTAATCAACTGCCGCCATTTTCAATTCATCGTTGTGATGTCTTTGCTGCTCTTCCATCACCATCAGGCTTAATTCCCGCTTCAATGCATTAAAGGCCGGACTGGAAGGATCGCGCCCACGAGGCAGTTCCACCAGCAAATCCTTTTTCACTGTACCTGGCCGGTAAGTCATGACAATGATGCGATCAGCCAGGAAAATCGCTTCTTCTATACTGTGGGTCACAAAGATGATGGTTTTTTTCAGCTCTGACCAGATACGCAGTAATTCATCCTGCAGGTTACGTCGTGTCAGGGCATCAAGCGCGCCAAAAGGCTCATCCATTAACATAATAGGTGAATCCAGCGCCAATACGCGGGCAATTGCAACTCGCTGACGCATGCCGCCCGATAAATCCTTGGGAAAACGTGCCTTGAAGTCGCTCAGCCCCAGCATGGCGAGCAGGCTGGCAACGCGAGACTGGATTTCTGCCTTGCCCATGCCCTTGATTTCCAGGCCGAAAGCGATGTTCTGTTCTACCGTCATCCAGGGAAAAAGCGCATATTCCTGGAACACCATGCCACGGTCAGGGCCGGGAGCACTGACCACAGCTCCATTGGCAGTAATAGCCCCCGAAGTCGGCAGGGCAAACCCTGCTACGGCATTGAGCAGTGTCGACTTGCCGCAACCGGAAGGACCGAGCAGGCAGACGAACTGGCCTTCAGGTATTTCAAGATTGATATCGCGCAGGGCAACAACTTCCTTGTCAGCAGTCTTGAAAATCTTATTCACCCCTTGAATTTTAATATGAGTAGCTTTCATCTCAGTTCTCCAGTCCACGGTGCCAGCGCAGCAAGTAATTATTCAGTTTGTTCATGCCCAGGTCGATAGCCAGACCCAGTAGACCTATACTCATCATGCCTGCGATGATCTTGTCCGACCAAAAATATTCACGCGCTTCAAGAATGCGGAAGCCCAGACCATTATTGACGGCAATCATTTCCGACACAATTACGACAATAAAAGCAGTACCGATACCGATACGCACACCCGACAATATGTAAGGGACAGCCGCAGGCAGCATTACCCTTACAAACATGGTCGTCTGACTGGCTCCCAGATTACGGGCTGCGCGTATGTAGATACCATCCACATGGCGCACACCGGCAATCGTATTCATCAATACCGGGAAAAACGCCCCTATCGCAATCAGGAAGATCGCAGGCGGATTACCCAAACCAAACCAGAGTATCGACAAGGGTATATAGGCTATCGGGGGTATCGGCCGCAGGACTTGTAGTAAAGGATTCATCCAGGCATAGGCGCGCTGGCTTGATCCCATGGCCAGGCCCAATGGCAGAGCCAGTCCAGCGCCGACGACAAAACCAACCAGCACACGATACATGCTGCCCATGGTATCGCGTATCAACTCCCCAGAGAACGCCCATGCCAGCCAACTGGTGGTTGCCGGGTCACGCGCTTCATAAGGTGAAGCGTACTCTATCCATTTCTTTACCACCGCCAATGGGGATGGCAACACCTGCGCATTCACCCAGCCCATACTCGTCACCGTCTGCCAGATGATGATCAAAATAACGGGCACAATCAGCCCCGCGCCCATTTCACGCCATTTGAATTTCATGATTTTTCCTTCAAGAGTTTGTGAGCCGGGTGCACTGAGTCCTCAACGGAGGCAATACACCCTTCAAGCTCAACTACTGACTGACTTGATACTTATTTGATATTCAGACTCTTTTTGGCCTGTTCCAGCAGATCGGTTTTTACCCAATCCCTGGCGACTGGCGGTTTGGCCATTTTGCCAACGCCATATTTCTGCATCAGATCAGTGGTGATCTGTATATGCTCCGCTGTCACGTCATAAGAGTATGGGGAATTCTCTATGGCATTGACGAAATCTTCATGGCTGACCTGCCCCTTGAACATGTTTTCACGTACGTATTTTTCGGCCAGTTCCTTATTGTCGATAAAGGTCTTGGTCGCTTCGACAAAACAGCGCATGAATTTTTCAGCAACCGGACGACGTTCTTTATAGAACTTCTCGGTCATGACCATGGTACGCACCGGTTCACCTATCGGTGTGTCATAGGGTTTGATGATTTCATTGCCAAAGCCCTTGTTAATGGCCTGAGAAGAATATGGCTCTGACTGCATGATGGCATCGATATTCTTGCCCAGCAGAGCCTGGTTCAGGTCTGGGAAACCGAGGTAAATGATCTGTACATCCTTGCCCGGCTGATCTGAATACGTCAGGCCGTTTTGCGACAGTTCAGCGGCCAGCAGAATGTCCTGGATGCCACCGCGAGTCACGCCAACCTTCTTGCCTTTCAGGTCTTTTACCGTCTTCATGCCCAGGTCGGTACGGCCAACCAGGCGGGCACCGCCTTTGGCAAAACCGGCCACCAGGTAAATCGGTGTACCGCTGGCGCGGGCAGAAATAACTGCCTCTGAAGAAACTGCACCTACATCAAGTTCACCGGCAATCACGGCCTGCATGGCATCGAGGCCTTTGGCGAAGACGCGCTCCTCTACCTTGATACCGCATTTGGGAGCGATTTCCTTGATATAGGATACGGCGCCATAATGGGCAAATTTCAGATTACCCAGGCGCACAACTTCTTGCGCCTGTACTGCAGCAGTGAAAAAACTACCGGCAATCATCGTTGCCAACAGCACTTTTTTAAGCATCTTTGTCTCCTCGAATTTGGCTGAAGTTCAGTTTGATTTTGTTTTGCACATTCTCTTTAGCAGATACTGTGCCAGCAAACACATAAAAGTAAACACCTGATTTTATTCACTTTTTTCAAATCCAGGGCAATTTCTGTTGCGACTATCCGGATATTTGCAGCGGCGTTTTCGGCTTTTCCGCACTGTTTGCTGGTCAACATATTCAATAGACTAGCGCACGAAGCGCTTGTCCTTGCCTATCATGGTCAGCTCCACAAACTCACTGCCTGTGTGATCACGCTCGCCATAGGTTACCGTAACGCCGCCAAGATCCACCTTATGCATGGATTCCAGTGCGCGGATCAGGCCTTCACGTGTCGGTGTCTTGCCAGCGCGCTTCAAGCCCTCCACCAGCACCTTGGCAGATACAAAGCCTTCCATCGCCGCGTAGGATGGCGACACACCGTTACCCATGGCAACGGTCTTGAATTCCTGGCCCAGTCCGCTCGATACCAGATGTGGCGCCGGCATGATCTGGGAAACCATGATGCCGGTTGCCGATGCCCCCAGGGAATCGATAAAGGATTGCGACGAGTTATTCGACAAAGTCATGATTTGCGCAGTGTTGCCCTTGGCTCGCAAACCAAGAATGAGTTCGGCAACAGTAGTAGCCGAACCGACAATGATCACCGCCTTGGCTGGCGAGGCCATCACTTCGTTTACAGTTTTGGCGACATCCGGCTTGGCCCTGTCGTATTTGGCGACTAATGCGGGCCGTAATTTGAATTCGGCCATCGCCGACTGGAAACCTTCAAGACCATCACCACCAAACGTGTCATCGACATGGACCAGGGCAATGTCCTTGAAACCAATGGTGGACAATTGCTCCACGCCTTTTTTTACTTCATCCTGGTACTTGGCTCTGACATTGAAAATATAGTGATTGACCGGATTGTGGAAGACAGCGGCACCTGTGCTTGGCGCGATCAATGGCACCTTGCTGGCAGCCAGCAAAGGCAGCAAGGCTTGGGTATGCGGAGTGCCACGACATTGGAACAGGGCAAAGACATGCTCCTTCTTGACCAGGGTCTCGGCATTGCTGGCGGACATGGCAGGGTCAAATTTATCGTCCAGTATGCGCAGCTCTATCTTGCGGCCATTGATGCCGCCATTTTTATTGACCTGGGCAAAATAGGCTGCTGCACCCGCATTCATTTCCTTGACGGGCCCGGCTATCTGTCCAGTCAGGCCTACAGTTTGCCCTATCAGGATAGTACTGTCCGTCACACCGTCTTCGGCGCGACTGGCAAGAGGAAGCATAAGCAGGGTACACAGGCTGAGCATGCCTGGCAAGCGCCATGCACGAGGAAGTTGATTCATGATTGTCTCCAGATTATTGAGCGTCTATTCATGGGACAGGCCAAAACACTCTCTGGTAGTCGGAACATACTGCTTTACCATTTAGTCAAGCCAGAATGATAGAGTCAGATACGCCCCGCCAGAAGTACCCTGACAAGCGCTGATAACACTTCTATTAGCAGACTTCGTACCATGCACCAAAATGAAGCCTTGCACATACGTTTTAATTGATTTTTGCCCTAAAATATATACGTAATAACCCACATGCGTCTGAAATCCCGTCCACGCATCTTGCCAGATTCTGGAATTCCGGAATTTCTCCCCTATATACCTGCTATCGGCTGCGAAATGCCTGAGTCACCAGTCGGCTTCAGGTAAAATGCACGTTTTACTGATACTGCTGCTTGCACGACAAGTGCACAGCGTGCCGCTCCATTGATTTTTTCTTAAGATTTTTAAGCAAACATGCTCGATAACCTGACCCAGCGCCTAGCCAAAGTCGTCAAGACCATGCGTGGCGAAGCCCGCCTGACTGAATCCAATACTGCTGACATGTTGCGCGAAGTGCGCATGGCATTGCTGGAAGCCGACGTGGCCCTGCCCGCCGTACGTGAACTGATCGCCCGTGTCAAAGAAAAAGCCATGGGTGAAGAAGTGATTTCGTCGCTGACCCCAGGCCAGGCCCTGGTCGGCGTCGTTCAGAAAGAACTGGCAGCCCTGATGGGTGCTGATCTCGGTGACGAGGCATCGCAATTGAGTTTTGCCTGCCAGCCACCGGCGATCATCCTGATGGCCGGCCTGCAGGGCGCAGGTAAAACCACGACAGTCGGTAAGCTGGCCAAATACCTGCGTGAGCAAAAAAAGAAAAAGGTATTGACTGTTTCTGCCGACGTTTACCGCCCTGCGGCGATAGGCCAGTTGCAAACCGTCACACAACAGGTTGGCGCAGACTTTTTCCCGTCTTCACCGACGGACAAGCCAGTTGATATCGCCCTGGCGGCCCTTGATTATGCGAAAAAACACTATCATGATGTGCTGATCATTGATACTGCCGGTCGCCTTGGCATTGATGAAGCGATGATGCAGGAAATAGCCGCCGTCCACGCTGCCGTCAACCCTATCGAAACCCTGTTTGTGGTCGACGCCATGCTGGGTCAGGATGCTGTCAATACCGCCAAAGCCTTTAATGATGCCCTGCCATTGACCGGTGTAGTGCTGACCAAACTCGACGGTGATGCCCGTGGCGGCGCCGCGCTGTCCGTACGCCATATCACAGGCAAACCGGTCAAGTTTGTCGGTGTTGCCGAAAAACTCGATGGACTGGAATCTTTTGACGCCACCCGCATGGCGAACCGTATTCTGGGCATGGGCGATATCCTGGCCCTGGTCGAATCGGCGCAAAAAGGCATGGACGTAGCGGCGGCCCAGGACCTGGCGCACAAGCTCAAGGATGGCGGCAAATTTGACATGAACGACTTCAAGCTGCAGATTTCCCAAATGAAGAATATGGGTGGCCTGTCGAGTCTGATGGACAAATTACCGGCGCAGATGCAACAGGCAGCCAGCGGTGCAAACATGGACCAGGCTGAAAAACAGGTCAGACGCATGGAAGGCATGATCAATTCCATGACTCCACAGGAAAGAGCAAAACCGGAGTTGATCAAGGCTTCGCGCAAGCGCCGTATCGCTGCCGGGGCAGGTGTGCAGATACAGGAAGTAAACCGCATGCTGGCCCAGTTCGACCAGATGCAATCGATGATGAAGAAATTGCGTGGTGGCGGCATGATGAAAATGTTGCGCAGCATGAAGGGTATGATGCCCGGAAAACGCTGAAATTTCCCTTAACCTGCCGCACAATTCACTCTATGAAAACTGGACCGGATAGCCGCCCCAAAGGTGCTAATCCGGTCTTTTTTAATGCGGAAATCCAACGACAGGCAAAATCCTGCACTTTTTCACTGAAAACCCGCAAAAAACACTTGCATCCCTGTAAAAACCGCACCACTATTAGCGATGCGTGAAGTGACGCAATGCAGGAGCTTTTCAAAACGATCAAAGCTCCATCCAAGAAATTTGTGAAGGAGGCTATTTATGGCAACAGCAGCAAAAAAACCAGCAGCAAAACCGGCAGCCAAAGCAGCAGCAAAGCCAGCGGCAAAACCTGCAGCCAAGGCAGCAGCAAAGCCAGCCGCAAAACCTGCAGCAGCTCCTAAAAAAGCAGCGGCAGCAGCAAAACCGGCAGCAGCGCGCAAGCCAAATGCAGCATTCATGAAGCCGATGACTATCTCTCCAGTTCTGGCAGCAGTAATCGGCGCAGCAGCAATCCCTCGTACTGAAGTCACTAAAAAAGTATGGGAATACATCAAGAAGCACAAACTGCAAGATGAAGCAAACAAACGCAACATCAACGCGGATGACAAGTTGAAAGCCGTTTTCGGTGGCAAGAAACAAGTGTCCATGTTTGAAATGACTAAACTCATTTCCGGCCATCTGTCCTGATTGACAGGGTTAGATTTCCGCAGTTGCTTTGGGAAACTTAAAGGGAAGCAGTCAGTCCCATCCCAAACAAAAATGCCCGCATCGCGCGGGCATTTTTGTTTTCTCAAAACGGAAATCAATTATATTGTTAACTCAAAGCAGGCCATTCCAAGATGGGGACAAGGTATACATACACCTGTAAAACTTTGATTTATTATCTCGTGCTGTCAACAACGTGTGTACAAGCATATTCATTTTCCCGGTCAAATGGCAAGTACTGTACAACTCGGGCATTTCATCGATAAACCGGCGGTGACCAAAGCGTCACGCTACAGGTTATCGCAGGTAACAGGTACCGTCGCCAGCTCATTGCCTATGGTTTCCCCGGGTTTGCGATGCAGGATACAGTAGGTGCCAAACGGTGTAATGACCTTGGATACTGGCCGGCCATCACCCAGCGTATAGACTTCGTGCCTGACACCCTCCCGCATCACTGTCGACGATGCCGCAATTCGTGCGCCAAGTTTGGCCATGGCTGCAGGCGGTACTTTGCTGGTGACACGGTCGCGCTCCTGGAAGTCTTTTTTCATTCCCTGGAAGACCGCAGTGACATCACGATTGATGACAGATGGAGATGACGGACTTTCTGCTGGCGGAAAGGAGAACGTGGAGGAGTCTGGCGTGGTCTCGACAGGTGTCGGCCTTGTCACCGGTTCAACCGTCTGTGCCGGTATGGCTGATGCCAGAGAAGGCTTGCTCAAGCGCTCTGTTGGCCTGACTGGTAACGGTTGCATGGCCAGTTCTTTTTTGGGTGCGGGTAAATTCAAGAAAACCAGGCTGGCAGACGCCTGATTGTCAGATGTGCGCTGCGTCCTGATGATTGGCCAGGTGAAATACAGACACAAATGCAAAACCATCACTGCAAGCAGTATCTGCAAGTCAGAGTGGCGATCATTTTCACGGCTATGCAAGGTCAGCATCGCTCTCTCCAGATATCCGTCAAACAGTCATTTGTGTTCATTGCACGCCCCAGGCAAATCTCTCAATAGTTCCCGCAGCTGACAGTCCTGGTGCCAGGGTCTTTGCCAAAATTCGCCGCCGTCGTCTGGCCGGCAATGACACAATAAGTACCGGCAGGAGTCGTCACCTTGGTAACGGATGTGCCATCAGATAAAGTGAAGGTCTTGATCTCGGTACCACGCGCACGGGCCGCAGCTTCAACATTTTTGGCGAACGTCAGCATGGATGATTTGTCCGGTTTTTCCTGGCCTGGAATAGTGCGATTCGGTAATTCGCGCTGCACTTCCCTGATGATACGACCAAGGTCGCGATTGATGCGTGTTGGTGCTGTAGCGCCAACCTGTGTATCCGGATTCGCTTGCTGTACCTCCGGAAAACCCGGTAACTCGCTTTGCGTTGGTACCTGATTTGTTACCTGGTTTGCTGCCGGATTTTCAGTGCTTACTGATATCGGCGCGTGCGAAGTGACAACTGGCACTGACGGTGTCAGCAGGCGCACTGGTGACTGTGACTGCTTTGACTCCGATTTCCTCTCTGGTTGCCGCAACGGTGGCGGTGATGCGCTCAAGAAAAACAGTTCACCTGCCGTCTTTTCTGCCAGTCTGGCCGGCGTACGTCCCCCGATTATCGGCCAGACAAAATACACACTGACATGCAGCAGGCAGACAATGATCAGTATTCGTCCATGTGAACGTACCAATTTTTCGTCGCTGTAAAATTGCATGCATGACCACCCTGGCTTTTAATAAAAAAGACACTAGTGGACTGTAACAGTGAAAGCGGAAGTGAAGGACATGTGCCCGGTGACTCAGGGCAAGGCAAGGTTTTGACAAATAAACACAGCGATAGCGGGGCTATCGCGCGTATTTGCAACGCCGCCCTGGTCGGCGCGCACATAGTCGGCACTTCGCTTTTCACTGTTACAGTCCGCTAGGGATTGTGCAGGAATTCACGTCTTTTCCAAACAGCCGGCATAAAAAGGCGCATCAGCATGTACCGGAGGTAGCAGGGCATGCCACCTTGCAGCCTTCCTCCACCTGCTGGCAACCTGCTATCTGCCGACACATGTCGTGATGGCGGTGGGTAGTGCTTATTTAGGATATTCCCAATTCTTCCAGTTTGCCAATACTGCCTTGGGATATTCAGGACGGCCACGGCTGCCATTGTAGCGTCCGAGGGCAAGGTAGAGGTCGCCGTTTTCCATGTCGATATACATACGCAGGATGGAGCAGCCGTAACGTAGGTTGGTTTGCATCTGAAACAGCTTTTTCGCATCCCCGTCGCCAATCACACGCGACCAGAAGGGCATGACCTGCATATAACCACGTGCCCCCACTACCGACGTCGCATATTTGCGAAAGGCCGATTCCACCTGCATCAGACCCATGACCATGGCGGTATCAAGACCGGCACGCTTGGATTCATACCAGATGGCTTCCAGCAATTCCCTGCGGGTCTGCATATCAGGAATACGCTTGCTCAGCCGCGTGGACATCTCACCCAGCCAATTCAGGTATTTGATACGCTCTTCAATATTATTGAAAGTCGGTTTGGGTGGCCTGGAATCAGACACTGCTTTAGCCAGGGCGAGGCGGACTGAATCTGCCATCGCCTCTTCTTTTTGATTGCCCGCATGAGCAGGCAATCCTGACAGGGCCAGGATGATCATGCAGCCAGAGGCAAGGAACCTTATCCATGATCTTGCCAATGCCTGCATGCCAAAGCGGTGACTGAAACGACTTCCATTGCGCCATACGCAAAAGCGCAAGTAAAAATAGTTCATCCTGCTATTTATTTTCCTGCGAGTTTGGATTGAATGAAGGCCAGCATTTCTGCAACTGGCACATTGCTGGCTTCGGCATCACGACGTCCCAGGTATTCCAGCTTGCCCTCTTTCAGACCACGGTCGCCAATGACCACACGATGCGGTACACCGATCAATTCCCAATCAGCAAACATGGCGCCTGGACGTTCACCGCGGTCATCGAGAATGACGTCAACACCAGCGGTCAGCAGCGCCTGGTACAGTGCTTCTGTTTCGGTTTTGACAGCCTCGCTGCGATCCATGCCCATAGGACAGATCACGACTTCAAACGGCGCAATGGCGGTGGGCCAGATGATGCCTTTGTCGTCAAAATTCTGTTCAATGGCGGCACCAAGTATGCGTGTCACACCGATGCCGTAACACCCCATTTGCAAGACTTGTGGCTTGCCATTCTCGTCAAGGAAAGTGGCTTTCATGTCGTCGGAATAGCGGGTACCAAGCTGGAATACATGGCCCACTTCGATACCACGCTGTATGGCCAGCACACCTTTGCCATCTGGAGAAGGATCACCGGCAACGACATTGCGCAGGTCGGCCACTTCTGGTTCAGGCAAATCACGCCCCCAGTTGGTACCGGTATAGTGATAATCGGTCTCGTTGGCGCCACAGACAAAATCAGCCATGTTGACGACGGTTCTGTCAGCAACCACCTTGACTGGCTTGACCGTGCCGACAGGACCAAGGTAACCTGGTTTGCTGCCAAAGTGCTCGACGATTTCTGCTTCGGTCGCAAAACGGTAATTAGCCAGGCCGGCAACTTTGCTGGCCTTGACTTCATTGAGCTCATGGTCACCACGCAATAACAGCAGCCAGACTTCTGCACCTTTTTCAGTATCAACCGCCAGTACGATGGACTTGACCGTAGTTTGCAGGGGTATGCCCAGCAATTCCGCCACATCTTCGCACTTGGCTTTGCCAGGTGTTGCCGTTTTGGTCAGCGCAGCGCCAGCAGGCGCACGTTCAGTACTGAGTGCAACGGCTTCCGCGGCTTCCATATTGGCGGCGTAATCTGAGCTTGGGCAATACACCAGCGCGTCTTCACCGGTATCAGCAATCACGTGGAACTCATGCGAACCAGAGCCGCCGATGGCGCCATTGTCAGCAGCAACAGCACGGAACTGCAAGCCAAAACGCTCAAAGATGCGGGTATAGGCGTCATACATGATTTGATAGGATTTTTTCAAGCCCTCAACATCACGGTCGAACGAATAAGCGTCTTTCATGGTGAATTCACGGCCACGCATCAGGCCAAAGCGTGGGCGACGCTCATCACGGAACTTGGTCTGGATATGGTAAAAATTGACCGGCAACTGGCGGTAAGAGCGAATTTCTGTACGAACCACGTCAGTGATCGCTTCTTCGGAGGTCGGCTGGATGATGTAATCGCGGCCATGGCGGTCTTTCACCCGCATCAGTTCTGGTCCCATTTTGTCCCAGCGCCCGGTTTCCTGCCAGAGTTCAGCTGGTTGCACGACAGGCATCAGCATTTCTATCGCGCCGGCGCGATTCATTTCCTCACGAATAATGTTTTCGACTTTGCGGATGATGCGCAGGCCCATGGGCATGTAATTGTAGATACCGGAACCCAGGCGTTTGATCATGCCCGCGCGCATCATCAGTTTATGGCTGACGATTTCGGCATCGGCAGGCGCTTCTTTCAGTGTGGAAATAAAAAATCGTGTAGCACGCATGACAGTGATTCTTTTTAAATGGAGGGTTATAATCAACTCAATTTTAAAGGATTAGCTGGCTAATGCGCCCACTCTTTGCACATTTGATGAAGGAAACTGCGATTTGTTCGCCTCGCTTGACGCTGCCCGCTGAAAAAAGCGGTGTTTTTCGACGAAACTATCGATATCTAATGCAGGAGCAAGCCGTTTAGCCACAGAAAGTTTTGAGGTTGAACATGCTGGATCGTGAAGGCTTCCGCCCTAACGTTGGCATAATTTTGCTAAACGCCAACAATGAGGTATGGTGGGGAAAACGTGTGCGCGAGCACTCCTGGCAATTCCCGCAGGGTGGCATTAAATATGGTGAGTCTCCGGAACAGGCCATGTTCCGTGAACTCGAAGAAGAAACCGGCTTGCTGCCAGAGCATGTCAAAGTCATCGGCCGCACCCGTGACTGGCTGCGCTATGAGGTACCGGATCATTTCATCAAGCGTGAAATTCGCGGGCATTACCGCGGCCAGAAACAAATCTGGTTCCTGTTGCGCATGATAGGCCGTGATTGCGATGTCAATCTGCGGGCCAGCACCCATCCTGAATTTGATGCCTGGCGCTGGCATGATTACTGGGTACCGCTGGATGTGGTGATTGAGTTCAAGCGCGGGGTCTATCAACTGGCCCTGCAGGAATTGTCACGTTATGTGCACAGGACGGAACATCCAAACTCCAACCGCAATCGCTATTTGCGCAGCCAGCAACAGACGCAAAAAGCCCAGAACGGCAAAAAAACCGAACCGGAAGAATCCAAATAATTTATGCCAAATATACAATTACGCCACTTTATCATTCTTGCACTCAGTTGTTTGCCGCTTGTCGGCAGTTATGCAGCAGAACTGGAAGAGGATGATAAAGAATGGCACGAGGTCGCCTTGCAGTTGCCTGAAGCGCCCAAACCAGAAAACCTGTTGAATTTTTACAATAGTGGCAACCAGTCATTCGCCATCGATACCAAGTCTCTATCGGTTGCTGCTGACGGCACGATACGCTATACCCTGGTTGCCACCAGTTCGGCAGGCGCAAAAAATATCAGCTACGAAGGCCTGCGCTGCCAGACTTATGAGGTGAAACTGTATGCATTCGGACGCCCTGATGGTGCCTGGTCACGTTCACGCCGCAACCAGTGGGAAGCAATTTCCAATCGTGGCTTGAACAAGCAGCACAGCACACTGTATTCGGAATATTTTTGCGAAGGGCACACCATAGCCGGCAAGGCCGAGGTTTTACTGGAAAAATTACGCGGTAAGAAATCTCCATGGCGCTGAAACGGATGACGCACTACAAGTCCAGCGAATGAAATCAAAGAGCAGTTTGATGACAAACTGCTCCTTTTTTTATACGATTTACAACAAAACCAGATTGTCCCTGTGTATTAGTTCCGGCTCTTCCACAAAGCCAAGAATGGCCAGGATTTCGCTGGATGCATGACGCTTGATACGGCGTGCGTCAGCACTGGAATAGTTGCTGAGCCCCTTGGCCACAGCATTGCCAGCCTCATCACAACAGGTAACGACAGCGCCGCGACTGAACTCGCCGCGCACGTCAAGCACACCTATGGGTAACAATGACTTACCCTCACGTGTCAGCTTTTGCACGGCACCGGCATCGAGTACGATCTGTCCCAAGGTCTGCAAATGATCCAGCATCCATTGCTTGCGTGCCGCCAGCGGCGCCATTTGCGATATCAATTGCGTGCCTATGGACTCCCCCTGTGCCAGGCGCAGCAGCACATTTTCTTCCCGCCCCCAGGCAATGACCGTATGCGTACCTGAACTGGCGCCACGCTTGGCAGCCAGTATCTTGGTCAGCATGCCACCGCTGCCAAGGCTGGAACCAGCCCCGCCAGCCATAGCCTCCAGCGCCGGATCACCGGCACGCGCCTCATGAACAAATTCTGCATCCGGGTTTTTACGCGGATCTGCCGTGTACAAACCCTTCTGGTCAGTCAGGATGATCAGGGCGTCGCCTTCTATCAGGTTCGCCACGAGGGCGCCAAGGGTGTCATTGTCACCAAACTTGATTTCGTCAGTGACCACTGTGTCGTTTTCATTGATGATAGGGACGACGCCAAAGCGTAACAGGGTAAACAGTGTGGAACGCGCATTCAGATAGCGCTCACGGTCAGCCAGATCAGCATGCGTCAACAGTATCTGCGCCGTACCTATGCCATGCTCACTAAAGCTGCTTTCATAAATTTGCGCCAGCCCCATCTGCCCGACAGCAGCACAAGCCTGCAATTCATGGATGCCAGTCGGTCGTTTTTCAAAACCCAGACGCTGGCGCCCCTCGGCAATGGCGCCGGAGCTGACGAGTACGACTTCCTTCCCCATGCTGCGCAAAGCGGCGATCTGCGCCGCCCATTTGGCGATAGCCACTTTGTCGAGTCCCTTGCCGTCGTTGGTGACGAGTGAAGAACCGACTTTGATGATCAGACGTTTTGCTTGTTGGATGACAGATTGCATAAATGCTCAGTACAAATGATCAAATTGCTGACCACTTTACGGAACGTGGAACAGCGAAAACAGAAAATTATACTTTATATGGATTGAGCATAGACAATCTAAATTAAATTTAGAATCGTGTGATGAATTCTTATTTTAATGAGATTTAAGTTATCAAAAAAATAAATTACGTACTCAAAAGCAACACTAACATCACGCGCAGGACTGCGGGCGAAAAAAAGCCCGGTAAAAACCGGGCTTTCATTCAATCAATTACTTTGAAACGCGGATCATCTGGATCAATGGACAGGATACCCTGTGCTTCCTGTTTCATCTGGGTTTCTTGTGAACGCTGTTCTTGCGTGCGTTTTTCTTCCAGGTACTTGTAAATCTCTGTCACCAGTTGTTCGCAACCCTCGCGGTTCAATGCAGAAATCTCAAAGACGGGGCCTTTCCAGGCGAAACGTTTGACGAAGTCCTTTACCTTTTTCTTGCGCTCGTCTTCTGTCAGTACGTCGAGCTTGTTGAGCACTAGCCAGCGTGGTTTCTCGTACAGGCTTTCATCGTATTTGCGCAATTCCTTGATCAAAGCCTTGGCTTCCTTGACCGGATCGACATTTTCATCAAACGGTGCCAGGTCAACAATGTGCAGCAGCAAACCGGTACGTTGCAAATGCTTTAAGAATTGTATGCCCAGACCCGCGCCATCTGCCGCCCCTTCGATCAGACCAGGGATGTCAGCAATAACAAAGCTCTTTTCATGACTGACACGCACCATGCCCAGATTAGGGTGCAAAGTCGTGAAAGGATAATCAGCAATTTTCGGGCGCGCATTCGATACTGCCGTGATGAAAGTGGATTTACCCGCATTAGGCAAACCCAGCAGACCAACGTCAGCCAGAACTTTCAATTCCAGGCGCAATTCACGACGTTCGCCTTCTTTACCGTCGGTACGCTGACGCGGGGCACGGTTGGTGGAAGTCTTGAAGTGGATATTGCCCCAGCCGCCCTCGCCACCTTTGACCAGTTCCACCTCCTGGCCATGTTCGGTCAGGTCAGCGATCACTTCATCGGTATTCCGGTCGCAGATCAGCGTGCCTACCGGCATGCGCAAGCGGATGTCTTCAGCACCTTTGCCATAGCAGTCTGCGCCACGACCGTTTTCACCGTCTTTGGCTTTATGCAATTTGGAATAGCGATAATCAACCAGGGTGTTGATATTGCGGTCAGCCACCGCCCAGATGCTGCCACCACGACCGCCATCGCCGCCGTCAGGGCCGCCAAACGGGCGGAATTTTTCACGACAGAAGGATGCCACGCCATTACCGCCGTCACCGGCAATCACTTCGATACGGGCTTCATCAATAAATTTCATTTTTTACCACCTAAAAAAGCTTGTATAAATTTTTGTATCCTGATGGAACAATAAATTTATACAGGATTTCTTCAAATTAAAAGGATCAACAGCGAGTCCGTCAGCAAAATCTGGTCAAAGAAGAATAGCGTTTTGTACGTTTCTGACGTGTGCGCTTGATGGCACATACTCATTGCCCCGGTCTTGCGCCGGAACCAACTAAAAAGGCTCTACCAATGGCAGAGCCTTTTATCATACTGGCTTGCGCCCTGCTTTGAATTACTTCAATGCATTACGCTGCGTCAGCAACAACAATTGCGTACTGGTGCTTGTTGGCACCTTTGGTCGCGAATTGTACTTTGCCGTTAACCAGGGCGAACAGAGTGTGGTCTTTGCCCATGCCTACGTTTTCACCAGCGTGTACGCGTGTGCCGCGTTGACGAATGATGATGCCGCCAGCATTGATGGTCTGACCGCCGTAAACTTTAACGCCAAGACGTTTCGATTCCGAGTCACGGCCGTTGCGCGTGGTGCCGCCGCCTTTTTTGTGTGCCATTTATTAGCTCCTTGAATACAGGTAGATGGTTGCTGATCTACAGATTAGCCGTTGATAGAGACGATTTGCAATTCAGTGTAGTTTTGGCGATGGCCTTGACGTTTCTGATAGTGCTTACGACGACGCATTTTGAAAATGCGCACTTTGTCGTGACGACCGTGATCTACAACCTTAGCCAGCACCGTAGCACCTGCGACCAATGGAGCACCAAACTTAATGGTCTCACCAGCACCCAAAGCGAGTACTTGATCAATGGTGATTTCGGAGCCAATGTCTGCAGGTATCTGTTCTACTTTAAGTTTTTCACCAGCGACAACTTTATATTGTTTGCCGCCGGTTTTTATGACCGCGTACATGTGAAACCTCATCAAATGAATAAAAAGAATTTTTCTCCCGCTACAGAGCGAAAAACCATCTGAGAAATCGGGAAAACCCCAGATTGTACATAATCCTCACCCTAGCGTCAAAGACTATTTGCATATTTTTTCAGCAAACCCATGGTAAACAGGCAATCGGCTTGCGATAAATACGGGAAACATGAGAGAACAAGTGCAATTCAAGCAAAACATCAGCTCTGCATCGTATAATCTGACCATCATGGATTTTTTTGCAGGTTCCCCCTTGTCTGCCACAAATAACACTAACCCCATCACTGATCTGATCGCCTCTGACATGTCTGAGGTCAACCAGGTAATCCGCACCAAACTGCATTCTGAAGTTGCCCTGGTCAACCAGATCGCCGAATACATTATCAGCGCAGGTGGCAAACGGATACGGCCCGTCCTGGTCTTGCTGGTTGCCAATGCCTATCAGTACAAAGGCCGGCATCACCATGAGTTGGCAGCCATTGTTGAGTTCATTCATACCGCCACCCTGTTGCATGACGACGTGGTCGATGAGTCATCAATGCGGCGTGGCCGCAAGACCGCCAACGCTCTGTTTGGCAATGCGGCCTCGGTACTGGTGGGTGATTTCCTGTATTCACGGGCTTTCCAGATGATGGTGTCAATCAACAGCATGCAGATCATGCAGATCCTTGCTGATGCCACCAATGTGATTGCTGAAGGTGAAGTCTTGCAGTTGCTCAATATGCATGATCCGGATGTCACGGAAGAACGCTATTTGCAGGTGATACGCTCGAAAACGGCCAAACTGTTTGAAGCAGCCGCAGAGATTGGCGCCCTGATTGCCGGTGCCAACCAGGTGCAGATAGAGGCAGCAGGCGAATATGGCCGCTCGCTCGGTACAGCCTTCCAGCTCATCGACGATGTTCTTGATTATTCCGGCAATGCGGAAGACATAGGCAAAAACGTTGGCGATGACCTGCGTGAAGGCAAACCCACCCTGCCTTTGATCTATCTGATGAAAAATGGCACAACGGAAGAAAAAGAACTGGTACGCGCCTGCATAGAAAATGGTGATGAATCCAAATTTGACGCCATTCTGGCGGCAATTACAAAATCGGGAGCCCTCGCCTATACTCAGGATGAAGCAGTAAAAGCAGCGAACCGTGCAGCCGCAGCGATTGCCAATTTACCCGAAAGCGCTTTCAAGGAAGCAATGATAAAACTCTGTGCATTTGCCGTCGGCAGGAATCATTAAATCGACTATTTAACAGATTGTTACAAAATTGAACACCCCTCTTTCTGGTGTCGCCGCAGCCGTCCACGGCAACTGCAGAGAAGGGGAAAGCCCATCATTCCACAGGACGGGAAGATGGCTGCTATACAGAGTATATACAGAGTAAAGAAACCGCAAACTACCGTCGTTACCAGCAGATAAAGTTGAACTGATTTTTGAACTTGCAGCAAAAGTAAGCGCCTTGTATTTTATGCCCGGTATTGTGTCATAACAGCCCGGAGCGACTTTACAAATAACGGGCTTGGTTGCATTATCCTAAAGCAACTGATTGTTTTGGCAAATCTACTCAAAGTATCCTATGTCCGCTGTTCTACCAAATCCAACATCGCAAGCGCCAAGCTCGGGCCTGGCAAGGGCACTGACTCAGGCTAATTTATTAACTGCGGCGCAAATCGAGACCGTCAATAAAAAAGCGCAGGCAGAAAAGAGTAGCTTTATTGATGCACTTACCCAAAGCGGCACGCTGAGTGCGCGTGACCTGGCCACTTTTTGCTCGGATGCCTTTGGCTATCCCTTGCTCGACCTGACACTGATCAATGAGTCCCTGATCCCGGAAAAACTGGTTGATCACAAGCTCATGCAGGCACAACGCCTGATCGCCATTGCCAAGAAGGGCAACAAGGTTTCACTGGCCATATCAGACCCGACCAATAATTCAGCCCTCGACCAGGTCAAGTTCCAGACTGGTCTGGGTGTTGATGTCATCATCGTCCAGCACGACGCCCTGATCAAGCTGCTGGACCGTCTTGGCAAATCGTCTGAACAAAGCCTCAATGAAATTGGCGGCGATGAATTTGAGCTGGAATTCAAGGAAGACGACCTTGGTGCAGCGGCGGCAGAGGCGCAAGCTACTGAAATTGATGATGCCCCCGTCGTCAAGTTCCTGCAAAAGATGCTGGTAGACGCCATTAATATGGGCGCGTCCGACTTGCACTTCGAACCTTTTGAGAAGTTCTATCGCATACGATTCCGTGTTGATGGTGAGCTGAGGGAAATTGCCCAGCCACCACTGGCCATCAAAGAAAAACTGGCATCGCGTATCAAGGTTATTTCCAAACTCGACATCTCGGAAAAACGCATACCGCAAGACGGCCGCATGAAGCTGCAACTGAGCGCCAGCAAGTCCATCGACTTTCGTGTAAGTACTTTGCCTACGCTGTTCGGCGAAAAGATCGTTATGCGTATTCTGGATGGTTCCCAGGCGCAAATGGGTATTGATGCCCTTGGTTATGATCCCGATCATAAAGCGATCCTCCTGGACGCCATTCAACGCCCTTATGGGATGGTACTGGTTACCGGGCCTACCGGCTCCGGTAAAACCGTTTCCCTGTACACCTGTCTGAACGTCATCAATAAGCCTGGCATCAATATTTCAACCGCTGAAGATCCGGCCGAGATCAATTTGCCAGGCGTCAATCAGGTTAACGTCAATGACAAGGCCGGGCTAACCTTTGCAGCAGCCCTGAAATCCTTCCTGCGTCAAGATCCCGACGTCATCATGGTTGGTGAAATTCGTGACCTGGAAACCGCCGATATTGCCATCAAGGCAGCGCAAACCGGTCACATGGTGTTTTCCACCCTGCATACCAATGATGCGCCTGCAACGCTGACGCGCTTGATGAACATGGGAGTTGCCCCGTTCAATATTGCATCTTCAGTCATTCTCATTACGGCACAAAGGCTGGCGCGCCGACTCTGCACTTGCAAAAAACCCGTCGAAATCCTTGATGAAGTTTTGCTGCAGGCCGGTTTCAAGGATGATGACCTTGATGGTACCTGGAAACCCTATGGGCCTGTGGGTTGCGAACGCTGCAACGGCGGTGGTTACAAGGGCCGTGTCGGTATTTATCAGCTGATGCCAATTTCAGAATCAATAGAAAGACTGATCCTGGCCAGTGCCAGCGCGTTGGATATTGAAGAGCAGGCACAGAGAGAAGGTATCAGGAATTTGCGCCAGTCTGGATTATTGAAAGTAAGACAAGGATTAACCAGCCTGGAAGAAGTGCTTGGATGCACAAACGAATAATAAGAGAGATAAGAGAGTAGTGATATGGCAACCAGTGCAGCAAAATCAGCAAAATCAGGACAACCTAAAGAACAGTTATATGCCTGGGAAGGCAAGGATAAGTTTGGTAAGGTCGTCAGGGGTGAAACACGTGCGGGCGGCGAAGCGATCGTCAACGCGACCCTGCGCAGACAGGGTATCCTGGTTACCAAGCTCAAAAAGAAATCGTATACCTCCGGCAAGGCCATTACTGAAAAAGATATCACCTTGTTTACTCGCCAGCTGGCGACCATGATGAAGGCTGGCGTACCTTTGTTGCAGTCTTTTGATATTGTTTCCAAGGGCCATGCCAATCCTTCTGTATCCAAGTTATTGCAGGATATACGCGGCGACGTGGAAACCGGCACCAGCCTGAATGCGGCTTTCCGCAAGTTCCCATTATATTTCGACCCACTATTTTGCAATCTGGTTGGCGCTGGTGAGCAAGCAGGTATTCTGGAAGATTTGCTGGCACGTCTGGCGCTATACAAAGAAAAAACCATGGCCATCAAGGCCAAAATCAAGTCAGCGCTGACCTACCCGATCGCCATCCTGGGCATCGCCTTTATCGTTACTGCAGTGATCATGATCTGGGTCGTTCCAGCATTTAAGCAGGCTTTCAGCAGCTTTGGCGCCGAGTTGCCTGCACCGACGCTGATCGTGATGAATATTTCTGACAATTTTGTCAAATACTGGTACATCATTTTTGGCAGCCTGTTTGGCGGTATCTACTTCTTTTTTCAAACATGGCGACGTTCATTGAAGATGCAGCAAACCATGGACAGATTATTGCTGCAGGCGCCTATTTTTGGCGAAGTAGTCAGAAAGGCAACCATTGCGCGCTGGACGCGCACCCTGGCAACCATGTTTGCTGCCGGCGTACCGCTGGTTGAATCATTGGACTCAGTTGGCGGGGCGGCCGGCAATGCCGTCTACCTCGAAGCAACGATCAAGATACAGACAGAAGTCAGCACGGGTACAAGCCTGACCGTGGCCATGCAAAATTCCAATGTTTTTCCCAATATGGTCACGCAGATGGTGGCAATTGGTGAGGAGTCGGGCGCGCTGGATCAGATGCTGGGCAAGGTAGCCGATTTTTATGAAGATGAAGTCGATGAGGCGGTAGCATCCCTGTCCAGTTTGATGGAACCGATCATCATGGTGATCTTGGGTGTCGTTATTGGTGGCCTGGTTGTCGCCATGTACCTGCCTATCTTCAAAATGGGTGCGGTTGCGGGATGATGGAAATACTGGTTTTTGCAGCACCGCATGACTGGCCGTCGACAATAGCCTTCGGGCTATTGGGACTGCTGATAGGCAGTTTTCTCAATGTCGTTATTTACCGGCTGCCCAAAATGCTGATACGCGCCTGGGAAAACGACTATGCCACCGAGCATGGGCAAGAGCCACTACATACCGACACCTTTAATCTGATGCTGCCGAGATCTGCCTGTCCACATTGCGGGCACAAGATCACATCCATGGAAAATATCCCTGTGATCAGCTATCTGGCCATAGGTGGAAAATGCACCGGCTGCAAGGCAAAGATTTCCATACGCTACCCTTTGATAGAAGCGCTGACCGGGCTGATGTCGGCGGGCATGATATGGCATTTTGGCAGTGGTATTGCAGGTATGGCGGCCGTCGTCTTTGTCTGGTTATTGATTGCGATGACCTTTATCGATCTGGACACGCAGTTCCTGCCAGACGACTTGACCCTGAGCCTGCTATGGCTGGGCATGCTGGTCAATATCACGGCAACATTTACGCCTCTCAAGGACGCCGTCATCGGCACAGTACTAGGCTATCTTGCCTTATGGATAGTGGACCAAATTTTTTTCATGGTTCGCAAGGTACATGGTTTTGGCAACGGTGATTTCAAATTGCTGGCAGCCTTTGGCGCCTGGATGGGTTGGACCATGTTGCCAGTTGTCATTATATTTTCCTCATTCGTCGGCGCTGCAATCGGTATTGCACAGATATTGCTGAAACGGCTGGGTTGGTCACAACCCATTCCATTTGGTCCCTATCTTGCTGGCGCCGGCCTGATCGCTTTGCTTTGGGGCAAGGACATTGTCGGTTTCTATTTGAAAACGCTCTAATGACCAGCAATTTTTCATTGGGGCTGACAGGTGGCATAGGCAGTGGAAAAACCACTGTTGCCAATATGTTTGGCGAACTTGGTGCTGCCCTGATTGATACGGATCTGATTGCCCACCAGCTTACTGTTGCTGGAGGACTGGCTATACCGGCCATACGTACACAATTTGGTGATGCTGCCATTGCTGCAGATGGCTCCATGGACAGAGCAGCCATACGAGAGCTGGTATTTGCCGACCATGGACAAAAGCAAAAGCTGGAAGCCATACTGCACCCCTTGATACGCAAGGAAACTGAACGGGCGGCCCTGGAGTCCATTGGAGATTACCGCATTTTTGTGGTTCCCCTGCTGGTTGAATCAGGTAACTGGAAAAACCGTGTAAATCGCATCCTGGTCGTTGATTGCGATGAAGAAACACAGGTATTGCGCGTGATGTCCCGCAATAACATGGAGCGTGCGCAGGTAGAAGCCATCATGCGCAACCAGGTCAGTCGCCAACAGAGACTGGCTGCTGCCGATGACGTAATCGTCAACGATGGTGATCTGGAGAAGATACGTGCTGAAGTTTTACGTCTGCACCAGACTTATCTCGCGCTGGCTGCTCGTCACGAATAAATGTTGATCCACAAGCTGTAACATCAGGAAATAAAATAATTGCAGTAAATCTGCACGCGATGTTTGTAATTTCACACAGTATGGTTCAGAATCATGTGCAGCTTTGATTGGCACTAATTTTGACAGGGAAACTATTTTGATTGTTTACGAATACCCTTTTAACGAGCGTATTCGCACGTTATTGCGGCTGGAAGACCTGTATGAAAAATTCACTTTTTTCCTGCATCAGTCTGATCCCATGCAGCATCACGTTGCCCTTGCCACCATTTTTGAAATGTTGGAAGTCGCTGGTCGTGCCGACCTGAAATCTGATCTGCTGCAAGAACTCGAAAGGCAAAAGCACACGCTCATCAGTTTCAAATCCAATCCCAATGTGCAGGCTGACATGCTCGACAAGGTGCTCGACGATGTTGATCGCGCCAGTAGCGGACTGGTTGGCAGTACCGGCAAGACCGGACAGAATATCCGTGATAATGAATGGCTGATGAGCATACGCGGCCGCACCATCATCCCGGGTGGCGCCTGTGAATTTGACCTCCCCAGTTATCACGCCTGGCAGAAAAACCCCGCAGAAAAACGCTATGCCGACATCAGCGCCTGGTTTGCCCCGATTGCTCCGCTGTTTGACGCCATCAATGTCGTGCTGCGCCTGTTGCGTGAATCAGGTTCAACGTCCAAGGTGATAGCCCAGGCAGGGAGTTATCAGCAAATGCTGCAAGGCAAGATTTATCAGCTGTTACGGGTCAGTGTGGCACAGGAAATGGGGGCCATCCCTGAGATTTCGGCCAATAAATACATGCTGTGGATACGTTTTATGTCACAGGATGGCGACATGAAACCCAAGGCGTTTGAAAACGATATTCCGTTTGACCTGACGCTGTGCAATTTCTGATCTGTTTTTTGAATTTATACTGAATTTTTACTGAACATGGCAACTTTTGTTGACTGCCCCACCTGCAAAACCAGGGTGGAATGGCTGGAAGCCAATCGCTGGCGTCCATTTTGCTCTGAACGCTGCAAGCAAATTGATCTCGGTGCCTGGGCTGAAGAGAAGTACACCATCCCGGCAGTCAATCTCCCGGAAGACCCGGAACAGGCCGAATAAGCAAAACAGGCAAGCTACCGCTTTTGCGGTATGCCGTATTTGCGCAGCTTGGTCGCTATCATTGAATGTGAAGTATCGAGTCGCGCCGCCAGTTTGCGGCTTGATGGATATTGCGGATACAGGGTTTCCAGCAAATTGCGCTCAAAGGCACTGATGGACAAGTCCCAGTTTTCAGTCGCATCCGTCTTCACTACATCCGCTGTAATACTGCCCTCTGCCCAATCAAGATCGGCAGCATCGAGCACGCGCTGGTCTGACATCGTAATCGCCCGAAACACCACATTCTGCAATTGCCGGACATTGCCTGGCCAGTGATTGGATACCAGGGCGGCACAGGCAGCCGCATTCAGGCGGCAAACCGGTTTTTGCGCCTGGGTGCAGGCACGTTCTATAAAGTGTCTGGCGAGAGGTAGGATATCGTCAGGACGCTCGCGCAGGGCTGGCATTTCCAGATGCAGTACATTCAGGCGATAAAACAGGTCTTCACGGAAGCTGCCTTCCTGCACCATTTTGCGCAAATTCCTGTGTGTAGCGCTGACAATGCGAACATCGACCTTGACTTCCTTGTCGCTACCTATGCGACGAAACTTTCCGTCATTCAAGAAGCGCAAAAGCTTGGCTTGCAGATACAGCGACATTTCACCGATTTCATCCAGGAAAACGGTACCGCCATCGGCCATTTCAAACAAGCCGGGCTTGCCGCCACGCTGGGCACCGGTGAAGGCTCCGGACATATAACCAAATAATTCGCTTTCTGCCAGACTCTCAGGCAAGGCAGCACAGTTCAATTCCAGAAAAGGCGCGTTGCTGCGTCCACTGACGCCATGGCAGGCCTGCGCCAGCAACTCCTTGCCTGTCCCGGTTTCACCGGTAATCAGCAAAGGTGCATCAACGACAGCCACGCGGGCGGCACGGGTCTTTAAGGCCCGTATCTGCTCGGATTCACCGATGATGAAATGAAAGCCACTGCCTTCGGAATGTTGTAAGGCATGCAGGCGACCGCCGATACGGGTCGGCGCATGAAAGGTCAGCACGGCACCGACAGAACGTCCATGCTGGGCGAGATCCATACCCTGGGGTTCGGATACCGGGGTCACGTCCATGAAATAAGGTTCACCGTTCAGGCTGACTTCACGGCTAGGCAGGCGAAAAGCACAGCTGATCAATTCTTCCTGTATGCCTGCGTCATCAAGGACCTGGTTCAGGCTCTGTTGACACAGGGCAGCTTCGCTCAAGCGGGTGGCGCTGGCGGCGGCTGCATTGGCTATCACGATATGACCGCTGGCATCAATCGCCAATACCGGGTCTTCCATGACTGCCATCATGGTATCGAGGTTGAGACGGCGGCGTATGCCGGGCAAAACATCCAGCACCTTGATTTCACCTACACCGCGTACAGACTGGCAATCAGCCTGCAGGGAAGGCAACATAAATTCCAGCAATTCAGGGCTGTCTATGTAGATATGGGGTGGATCAACTTCCACCGCAACCACATTCAGGCCTCGACGCGCCAATACCGCCAGTATTTCGTGGGCAATACCTACTCTGTCCTTGAACTGGATATTGATGCGCATGCTGTAAAGTTTTGGTGTAACGGTTTTGGGTGCGACGACGGTTTAAAAGGGCTCCGGTATATAGCCACGCGGACGGGCATGCTGGCGACGGAAGGCACTGTTCGATGCCAGTCCGCGCAAGCGACCCAGGTCAAATTGCTCGAGCTGCTGCAAGACTGCGCGATTTAATGTCATTTTAACTTGCATCATCAGCAAATCGACACTTTGCTGACTGGATGTACGGGTGCTGCGTCTTTCTTGCGGTACATCAGCAGCGTCTTCCTGCGCTGCTTTTTCTGCCGCCTTGGCAGCAGCTTTCTCTTCTGCCATGACAAAACAGCGATAAACATCAGCCAGGGTGATGATGCCATTGCAGTCGCGGCAATGCCAGGCATCTTTCTCCTTGGCGTCGCGGCTGACTAGGGCATCCTTGCTCAGGGTCGCCAGTATCGAGCGTATCAGGCGTGGGGTTTTGCCCGTTGCCTGCGCCAGTGTAGTGATGTTCGCGGTACGCGGCATCACCATCATGATTTGTGCCAGTAGTTCTATGGCGGTATAAAACCGCGCATTCAGATTGGCGTCAGAAAAGACCTGGGTTGATGACAATAATTCTTCAAATTGATTCATGCCAACTCCTTGCTTATAAAAATGGGGCGATTCACGCTACCGTAACGATCCATGAACAAACCTTCGGTCGAAATGGCCGGACGCTTGCCAGAGACAATATCCGCCATGAACTGACCGGAACCGCATGCCATGGTCCAGCCCAGGGTACCGTGTCCGGTATTGAGGTAGAGATTACGATAGGGGGTAGGGCCAATGACTGGCGTGCCGTCTGGCGTCATGGGGCGCAAACCAGTCCAGAATTCAGCCTTGGCCACATCACCACCACCCGGGAACAGGTCAGTCACGGAATGCACCAGGGTTGCACGGCGGTCTGCGCGCAGGTCAAGATTGTAGCCAGTGATTTCTGCCGTGCCGCCAACACGTATGCGGTCACCAAGACGGGTGATGGCAACCTTGTAGGTTTCATCCATGACCGTTGATTCCGGCGCTTTTTGCGCATCGGTAATCGGTACAGTGATGGAATAACCTTTGATAGGGTAAACCGGTATCCTGATACCAAGTTCTTTCAGCAGAATAGGCGAGTAACTTCCCAGAGCCAGCACAAAGGTATCGGCCTTGATTTCGCCCTCAGAAGTCATCACGGAACTGATCCTGTCACCCTCTTTCACCAGTCTTTGTATGGTGACGCCATACTTGAATTGCACGCCAAGCTCTTGCGCCAATGTTGACAGGTTCTGGGTGAACTTGAAACAGTCACCGGTTTCGTCGCCCGGCAGGCGCAGTGCGCCGACGAATTTTTCCTGCACATTGGCCAGTGCCGGTTCCACCTTCAGGCAGGCAGCCTTGTCGAGCTTTTCATAGGGAACGTCATAGCGCTTGAGGATGGCGATGTCAGCATCGGCACCATCAAGCTGCTGCTGGTTGCGGAACAGTTGCAACGTGCCCTGGGTACGTTCGTCGTAATGAATACCGGTATTACTACGCAATTGTTGCAGCACATCACGGCTATATTCAGCCATACGCAACATGCGGCCTTTGTTGATTTCATAGCGTTTGCTGGTGCAATTCATCAGCATCTGCGTAACCCAGCGCCACATGGTCGGATCCAGGCTGGGACGTATCGCCAGCGGGCTGTGCTGCATCATCAACCATTTGATCGCCTTGAGCGGCACACCAGGACCTGCCCATGGAGCGGAATAACCAGGTGATACTTCGCCAGCATTAGCATAGCTGGTCTCCAGGCCTGCCGCTGGCTGACGTTCTATGACTGTCACTTCATGGCCGGCCTTGGCCAGAAAGTAAGCTGACGCTGTACCAATAACACCCGCACCCAAGATCACAACTTTCATTTCATTTCTCCCGCTTATTCTTTGATTTTCGATTTATTCTGTTTGTATGTGTCGCCAAGCAATCAGATCTGGTTCAATCGCTGTAGCTGCGCTCATAGCGCGCACCCAGACTGGTCAGCACCTCATAGCCGATGGACCCTGCCCTGGCGGCTACCTGATCTACTGTGTTTTCAGCAGAAATGAGGTCAACCAGAGCACCAGGCTGCAAATGCTCTGCCGGTACGGCAGTCACATCCAGGGTGATGGTATCCATGGACACATTGCCTACCATGGGGACGGTGTATCCGGCGATATGGGCAACACCGCGGTTACTGAGGCTACGCAACCAGCCGTCAGCATAACCAACGGCTACTGTGGCGATACGGCTGGTTTCCTTGCTACACCAGGTAGCACCGTAACCGACACCAGTACCGGCAGGAATTTCACGTGTCTGAATAATCCGGCCCTGCAAATAAGCAACCGGCTTCAAGGGATTAGACCGCCCCGCTACCGGCGCCACGCCATACAAGGCAGCCCCTGGACGGGCCAGATCGAAATGAAAGTCCTTTCCTAAAAAAATACCCGAGGAGTTGGCCAGGCTGGCCTTACAGCCAGGCATGCGTGCACGTAAGGCGTTGAAGGCGGTTAGTTGCTGCTGATTGGCTGGGTTGGACTGATCTTCGGCACTGGCCAGATGGCTCATCAGGTATTGCACCTGTATGCCGTCAAGCAACTCTGGCTGCGCGAAAAATTGCCTTGCTTCAGCATCGGACAATCCCATGCGTGACATGCCGGTATCAAATTGCACGATGGCGGGCAGACGGCGTTGTATTTTTGCCGCAAGTTGCCGCCAGGATATTATCTGACTGATACTGTTTAATACTGGTATGCAATTATTTTCCAGAAATTCTGCCTCATAACCCACCGGCGAACCATGCATGACATAAATTTCCGCTTCAGGCGGCAGATGTGGTCGCAAGAAAATCGCCTCTTCCAGATGTGCCACAAAGAAATGCCGACAGGACTCTTGTAGCAAAGCCTTGGCAACAGGCACCACACCCAGACCATATGCATCGGCTTTCACCGCTGCCCCGCATTGCCCTGACCCCAGCATGCCTTGCAAAAGGCGATAGTTATCCCGTACTGCCCTAAGATCAATACGAAGTACTGCGCCTGCTTTCCCAGCTACTTGCATCATATTTCACCACTCCATCACGTAAGTTAACGTGATTCGTAGAAGCAATCCCTGTGCCAAAAAAATTTATTGAATAGATTCAATAACTTACAAACGGCGGTTGGTAAATATATTCAAAACTGTATTGAATTCAATACACAGTGAATTTCTGTTATCAGTCAGTGTAGAGTCCAGCCTCGGCAATGTACAGAAAACGACACATTGTATTGATTTGAATACACTGTAATGAATTAAATACACTAAATCATTTAAGAAATAGAAACGCATGATTCCCGCCTCCAGATAGACAGGCAATTGTGGAAACTACGCAAAAGAAAACAGTTGAAATTCAAAAATAAGCCTGTCGCTTTTTTTTGATTTCACAGAGTTGTCACGAAAATGTCATAAATGCATGCGCATAATCACGAGTGTCATGAATTAGCATGCCGGGAATATTGCCTAATGGAAATCAAACGAATAGTAGGACCCGCCCTTGCGGTGGTTTTGTTAATAGGAATAGGTGCAGCAACATATACGTCATACCAAAAAAATCATGCGCTGGAAGCGGCCAAACTGGTTTCTGCAGCGATAGTTGAAGTCAAGGGCATGATAGGTTCGGAAAAGGAATCGTATTTTTCTGACCCCAGAGTCATCGCTGTCCTTGCCAGCAAAGGTCTGCGCGTCAAAGTCGAAAAGACTGGCTCGCGCGAAATCATTTCACGTGATTTCAATACCTATGATTTTGCCTTCCCCGCCGGCGCGCCGGCCGCACTGGCCCTGCAAAACAAGGCGAAGGCAAAGCAGGTTTACCCCACTTTCTTTACGCCCATGGCAATCGCCTCCTGGGTACAATTGATACCAACACTGGAAAAAGAAGGCATAGTCAAAAAGATCAATGATGCCTACTACATCGTTGACATGAAAAAACTGCTGAGCCTGAGCGAGAAAGGCACACGCTGGCGCGAACTCAAAGACAATACCGCCTATGCCACGGGCAAGAGCATACTGATCAGTTCCACCGATGTCAGGAAATCCAATTCCGCGGCCATGTATCTGTCATTGGCAAGCTATGTAAGCAATGACAATAATGTTGTGGACGATAACGAACAAATCAACAAGGTCTTGCCCTTTGTGTCGTCACTGTTCCTGCGTCAGGGCTTGCAGGAATCCAGCAGTGCCGGGCCTTTTGAGGATTACACCACCATGGGCATGGGCAAGGCGCCATTGGTGATGATTTACGAAAGCCAGTTCCTTGAGTACCAGTCCAAGCGGCCAAAACCGAATGCTGACATGGTCTTGCTCTACCCTCAGCCTACCATTTATACCAAGCACATCGTTGTGCCCTTTAATGAAAATGGCCGACGCCTTGGAGAAGCCCTGGCCACCGATCCTGAATTGCAGAAACTGGCGGCCGAGTACGGCTACCGCACCGCCACGCCTGAACATTTTATTGCCTTCCTGAAGAGTAAAAACCTGCAGGCACCGAATTCGCTGGTGGATGTGATCGACCCGCCCAGCTTTGAAATCCTGGAACGCATGATCCAGAACATAGAAAAGAAATTTCAGTAAATAGCCACTCTCACCGGGACATTAAAATGACTGCCACGACGACACAAGAAGCCCCTATGATCCTGACACCGCCAGAAATATTGACGCCGGTAGCAGAAAAAAAAGCGCCGGAGATGGTGCCACTGAAGGCCGAAGTACAAGAAAAAATAGATGTGCAGGTCAACGCCTATATAGACAGCATCCTCAAAGAAGACGTGCAAAGCAGCGGCTTTCAAAGCAAGCTCGATTCTGCATTTCGTCTCGGCAGGGAAGAGATTTCCAATGCATCGGCCCTGATGACAGGCCGCTTCATGGAGCGCAATTTTGTCGGCATAGAAGATTCTGCCGCCTTTAAATCCATGCAAGAGATGCGCGTCATGCTCGATGATCTGAATCCGGGCAAACAAGGAGATTTACTGTCACAGAACAAGATTTTGGGCATCATCCCCTTCGGTAACAAGCTGCAAGCCTACTTCCGTAAGTTCCAGACTGCCGGTTCGCAATTGCAAACCCTGATGACACAGATTTATGCGGCACGCGATGACATGCAGCGTGATGCGACAGAAATTGAACTGGTGAAAACCAAGCTCTGGGAAGCCATGCAAAAACTCAAGGGCGCCATTTATTTTGCCGAACAACTCGACAAACATGTCGCCAGCCATGTAGAAACGATCAAAGCCACTGATCCCCTGCGGGCCAAGGCCCTGGAACAGGAAGTGCTGTTTTATGCACGCCAGAACCTGCAAGACATGCAAACCCAGATGGCAGTTAACGTCAACGGCTACCTGTCCATGGATTTGCTCAAGAAGACGGCGCGCGAAATGGTCAATGGCTGCAACCGCGTTGCCACCACCGGCATGTCCGCCATGGCGACGGCGCAGACGGTGGCGCGCGCCACCGGCAACCAGATGCAGGTCATGGAGATGCTGACAGGCGTCAGCGACACCATCGGCGACCTGGTCACCGAGACCTCGAGGCAACTGGGCAGGCATGTGGAAAAAACTGGTGAATTTGCAGCCAATCCGCTGATAGGCATACAAAAAATCCAGGAGATGTTCGACAACACCTTCAAGGCCATGGATGCGATGGATAATTTCCGTTCACAAGCCATAGACAGCATGGGCAAGAACAACGCCATGCTCAAAGAGCAGATCAGCCGCACCGAACAATACATGGACAGAACCCGTGCAGAGCAGGCACGCACTGCCATGATTTCAGCAGCCCCGGATGGCCCGGTCAAACTCTAGGAACTGGCGATGAAATCATTCTATCAATTAGCCGGTGCGGTGACGCTGGTCATGCTGTGCCTGGTTGCCTGCAAAGACGGTAACAACAATAGATCCGCGCCAGCGCAGGCAGACAACTCCCCTGCCAGCAGTCTGACCGTGATGGCCGGTTCAGAGCTCAAGGACATCGAACCGCTATTGCCTTCTATCGCCAAGGCAACAGGCATCAACCTGCGACTGCAATATACCGGTACGCTGGAAGCAGTTGAAAAGTTGCAGTCTGGTGAACAGGTGGACCTGGCCTGGCTGGCCAGCAATAAATATGCGATGCTGCTACCCGCTGCCAAGTCACGCATACTGGCGTCAGAGAGAACCATGCTGACTCCGGTAGTACTGGGCCTGAAAGACAGCAAAGCCGCAGCCCTGGGCTGGAAAGACAACCCGGCCGTTACCTGGAAAGACATTTCCGAAGCGGCAAAAAAAGGCAAATTCACCTTTGGCATGACCAGCCCTTCTTCATCCAATACCGGTTTTTCCGGCTTGCTAGGTCTCGCTGCGGCCTTATCTGGCCAAGGTGATGCACTCGAAGAAAAAGATATCAACGCCAAGAGCCTGACCGCCTTTTTCCAGGCACAAAGGCTGACTGCGGGCAGCTCAGGCTGGCTGGCGGATGCCTATGTACGCGAGCAGGACAAGGTCGATGGCATCATCAATTATGCTTCGACCCTGCAGAGCATGAACCGCAATGCGGCATTGAGGGAAAAACTGGTACTGGTCTATCCCCAGGATGGCATCGTTACGGCAGATTATCCCATCATGCTGATCAACCCGGCCAAGCGAGAAGCGTATGACAAGGTGGTCGCCTATTTGCGTGGCAAAGAGTTCCAGCAAGCCATGTACAACGCCACCCTGCGGCGGCCAGTCAACCCGGATGTGGTGGTCAGTGACCTTCCGAAACAGGCGCTGGTCGAACTCGCCTTCCCGGCCAAACTGAATGTCGTCGATGCCATATTGAGTGCATTCGACAATCACCTGCGCCTGCCAACCGACAGTACCTTTGTGCTTGATACCAGCGGTTCCATGCAGGGTGCACGCATCAGGGATTTGAAAACCGCCATGCAGGGCCTCTCTGGCGCAGACGCCAGCATCAGTGGTCGCTTTGCCCGCTTCCGCAACCGTGAACGCATACTGATACTGCCCTTCAGCAATGAAGTAGGCGCCTCAGAACTATTCGAAATGGGGAATGCAGAAAAAGATAATCAGGCGACACTGGTGGCACTGTCTGCCCATGTACAGAATTTACGCGCCAACGGTGGCACGGCAATCTTTTCCGCCACCAGGGAAGCTTATGCCAAGGCTATGGAACGCAAGCGCGCCGACCCTGCACGTTTTTACTCCATCATCGTGATGACAGACGGTATCAATAACAATGGCATCAACTACAATGAGTTTGAAGGCTGGTATAACTCACTGCCGGAAAATGAAAAAGGCATCAAGATTTTCACCGTGCTGTTTGGTGAAGCAGCGCCCGATGAATTGAAAAAACTGTCGGACTTGTCCGGCGGCAGAATGTTTGACAGTCGCAAGGCGAGTTTGCAATCCATCTTCAAAGAAATACGCGGATACCAATAATGCAGCCTCTGACGTTCAAAATGCGCGCACTGCTGTTCTTGTACAGCAACCAGAACCTGCTCGGCTGCTGCCTGGCCTTGCTGGGCCTGGGCATGTTTTTTACCGGTATTATTACTGACTGGTGGTTCCCCATCGTCGTCGCCCTGTATGCCGTCGCCTGGCTGGCCATACCGGCAGACAAGGAACTGGAATTGCAACTGCAAAGTGAAAGTTCGCAAAGCAGCTTGACCGACAGTGTTGACGCGCTGATACGCGAATCAAAATCACGCCTGCCGCATGAGGCCGTCGATGGCCTGCGCCGCATCCAGGCGATCTTGCAAGACCTGGCACCGAAGATTTTTTCTGGCGAGGTGGCGATGAATTATGTGAGCCTGCTGGTCAACGCAGTCAACCGCGACCTGCCACAAACCATCAGGAATTACCTGCACCTGCCAACGGCCTTTGCCACCATGCACGTCATAGAAAATGGCAAGACCTGCAAGCAGCTGCTGCTGGAACAATTGCATTTGCTCGAAACCCAGCTCGGTAAAATCGCGACCGACATCTACAAGAATGATGCCGATTCCCTGGTCATCAATGGGGAGTTTCTAAAAGAAAAGTTTCATACAGTGAGCTTCATACAATAGAGCCCACTGTACACAAGTGGATCAGCCTGCAATGCTCTTTTCTTCGTGACGTAAAGCATCAAGCCATTCCAGCAGGGGAATGGTGGCGGGCAGCAAAGGTGTCAGTTCCACGCTCCCCTGCCAGGCAAAGGCCTGCCCTTCCAGGCTTTGCGGCTCACCTTGCCACTCACGGCTGATATAAAAATGCAGGCGGACGTGGGCATGCGGATAAATATGCTCTACGCCGCACCATGGTTCAGCGGTCAGCACCTGTATGCCCAGCTCTTCTACAAATTCACGCTTGAGTGCGTCGAGTATGGACTCATCAGTTTCCACTTTGCCGCCGGGGAATTCCCAGTAGCCTTCATAAGGTTTGCCAGCAGGCCGTTGGCCGAGCAAGACATCGCCATTGGCTTTCATCAGGATGCCGACAGCAACATCCACAGGTTTTGCTGTCATCTCAGGACTCCGCCAGCTTACCGGCGTAATCACGGGCAAATTGCCAGGCAACGCGACCAGAACGTGAACCACGCTGCAATGCCCAGCGCAAGGCGTCACCACGCGCTTCTTCTATCTGTGTCGCAGTACAGCCCATGCTGTTCAACCAGTAAACAACGATATCGAGATAATCATCCTGTTTGAACGGGTAGAACGACACCCACAGACCAAAGCGCTCGGACAGGGAAATTTTTTCTTCTACCGTCTCACCAGGATGCAGGTCACCATCGTCACCATGTTTGTAACCCGCATTGTCTGACATTTTTTCCGGCAGCAGATGACGGCGGTTGGAGGTCGCATAAATCAATACATTGTCTGATTGCGCGGCGATGCTGCCATCGAGTGCGACCTTCAGCGCCTTATAGCCAGCCTCGCCTTCTTCAAACGAGAGGTCATCGCAGAAAATAATGAAGCGCTCAGGCCGTTCAGCGATCAGGTCGACAATATCAGGCAAGTCTGCCAGGTCAGTTTTATCTACTTCGATGAGGCGCAAACCCTGATCAGCAAACTGGTTAAGGCAAGCCTTGATCAGCGATGATTTGCCTGTGCCACGGGCGCCGGTCAGCAAGACATTATTGGCCGGTTTGCCATGCACAAACTGCCTGGTGTTCTGTTCTATCTGGGCCTTTTGTATCGCGACATTGCGCAAGTCATCCAGCGCTATCGTCGAAACATGACGCACGACTTGCAAATAACCCTGTCCGCCACGCTTGCGCCAGCGGTAGGCATGGCCCAGGTGCCAGTCCGGTGCCGGGGTGGCAGCAGGCAGCAGTGTTTCCAGCCTGTTCAACAAATGTTCTGCACGCGTCAAAAATTGATCAAGCTGGGTCATGGTATGCAGTAATTTTATGAACGGTAATCGGCATTGATCGATACATAGTCATGCGACAGGTCGCAAGTCCAGACGGTTGCAGCAGCATGACCACGCGCCAGTTTCACGCGTATGGTGATTTCACTTTGCTTCATGACGCGCTGACCATCTTCTTCACGGTAATCCGGGTTACGGCCGCCATTTTTTGCAACCCAGACATCATCGAGATACAAATTCAATTTGCCAACATCAAGATCATTCACACCGGCATATCCGATGGCAGCCAGGATACGGCCCAGGTTGGGATCAGAGGCGAAGAAAGCCGTTTTTACCAGTGGTGAATGAGCAATGGAGTACGCTATCTTGCGGCATTCTTCCACGTCACGCCCTTCTTCAACGGCAATCGTCATGAACTTGGTCGCGCCTTCGCCATCACGAATAATCATGTGGGCCAGCTTTTGCGACAAGGCAGTGACGGCTTCAGCCAGGGTGACATATTCCGGCGTGTCGATATCATTGACTTCGACTTCACCGGCACCGGTGGCGATCAGCATGAAAGAATCATTGGTCGAGGTATCACCGTCTATGGTAATGCAGTTAAAAGACTTGTCCGCCGCCTGCTTGACCATATGGTCCAATGCTGTCTGCGATACCTTCGCATCAATAGCCAGGTAACCCAGCATGGTCGCCATGTTGGGCTTGATCATGCCAGCGCCTTTGCTGATGCCTGTCATGGTCACGGTTTTACCATTGATCACGACTGTCGCTGATGCCGCCTTGGGCTGGGTGTCAGTTGTCATGATGGCTTCGGCTGCATTGAACCAGTTGTCTGCCTTGAGATTTTCTATGGCTTTGGGCAAACCGGCAACCAGCCTGTCGACGGGTAATTGTTCAAGGATAACGCCAGTGGAAAACGGCAAAATTTGCGCAGCTTCGCAACCCAGCAATTCAGCCAGCGCTGCGCAGGTAGCATTGGCGGCAGCCAGGCCTGCATCACCAGTGCCGGCATTGGCGTTGCCGGTATTGACCACCAGCGCGCGTATCGGGCCTGAGGTCATGTGCAGGCCTTCCAGATGGGCTTTGCAAACCTGTACCGGGGCAGCGCAAAAACGATTGGTCGTAAATACACCTGATACTGTTGCAGTCGGCGCCAGCTCCATCACCAGCACATCTTTACGGTTGGCTTTACGTATGCCTGCCTCGGCATAGCCCAGACGTATGCCAGCTACCGGCTTCAAATCTGCAGCAACAGGAATAGGTGAATTAACGGCCATGATAGTTTTCCTTGCGTTGAAATCAAGCCGTTATTGTAGGGCATTTTGCTGCGCTGCGAAGCATGTTTGCACTGAGGAAAATTCATCTATAGGCAAGGCATGTTACCAAGGGCCTGGGCCGTTTCCATTTCATAAACCAATGATCATTTGCGCAATGATGTTCTTTTGTATTTCGTTTGAACCACCGTAAATCGACAACTTGCGCATGTTCAGGTAATTGACAGCCAGTGAGCTGGCCTGCTCTGTTGTATCCAGCCGTTCACGCAAGGGCTGGGCCTGCGGCCCGACAGCCTGGACCAGCAAATCGGTGATCGCCTGCTGTATTTCCGTGCCCTTGATCTTCAGTATGGATGCCTCAGGCCCCGGTGCATGGCTTTGTTCTTCTGCCGACAAGACCCGTAAGTTGGTGATTTCCAGGGCCATCAAATCTATTTCCACTTGCGCCAGGCGGCTGGCAAACAAGCTATCCTCCAGCAGAGGCTTGCCATTTTTCCATTCACGCGCAGCGACTCGCTTCAACCGCGCCAGTTCGCGCTTGGCTATGCCTATGCCGGCAATATTGGTACGCTCATGTCCCAGCAAAAACTTGGCATAGGTCCAACCCTGGTTTTCTTTGCCAACCAGGTTGGCGACGGGTACGCGGACATCATCAAGCCAGACCTCATTGACTTCATGCGCACCATCCATGGTGATAATCGGCCTGACGCTGACACCAGGGGAGGTCATGTCAACAAGCAAAAACGATATGCCACGCTGTGCCTTGGCCTCTTTGTCAGTGCGCACCAGGCAAAAGATCCAGTCGGCATATTGTCCCAGTGTAGTCCAGGTCTTTTGCCCGTTCACCAGATAATATTCCCCCTGCTCATCGCGATGGCGGATTGCTGTGGTTTTGATTGAGGCCAGGTCCGACCCCGAACCCGGCTCGGAATAGCCCTGGCACCACCATTCGTCAGCAGACAGTATTTTTGGCAGGAATCTTTGCTGTTGCTCGGGCGAGCCAAATTCCATGATGACAGGCGCCACCATCTTGGTGCCGAAAGGCGGCAGGCGCGGCGCTCCGGCAGCGGCACATTCTTCTTCAAAAATATAGCGCTGTACGGCAGACCAGCCGGTACCGCCATGCGCAACTGGCCAGGATAAAGCTCCCCACCCTTGGGCGTGCAATATCTTTTGCCATTGCTGATAATCGCTCTTTTCCAGCGCTATGCCATGATGCACTTTATGGCTGATGGACTGGGGTAATGAAGTTTGCAGAAAGTGGCGGACCATTTGACGGAAACCAAGCTCTGCATCATTAAAATTCAAGTCCATAAGTTCCCTCAGGTCTGGCAATCATCGTATGAGATTCTGTGCTACAGAATATATACTCAAATAAAGCACGCCCGTTCACTTTACCCCCGCTTCACTCAGGCGTCAAGCCAAGGCATGATGACCATCAGAGAACACAAACCCGGAATATGACGTCGGCCGAGGCTTATACAGAATTGCAAAACAAAAGGCGACCATTGGTCGCCTTTTGTTTTTTACCGCTCAGTGATCAGGCAAGTTTGCCGTGGCACTGCTTGAACTTTTTGCCACTGCCACAAGGGCAAGGATCATTGCGACCAATCTTCAACGCATAGCCGACCTCAGGTTGACCATCACCGCCTGCGATTGCAACAGGCGCCAGCATCTCTTCCGGCGACGCATCTGCATCAAAATCTGCGTGTTGATAATGAACATTTTCTATTTGCTGCTGCGCCATCTGCTCTTCTGCAGCTTCTATCTCTTCACGTGACTGTATGCGTACGGTAACGACAGTCCTGACCACTTCATTCTTGATGGCATCCAGCATCTGGCCAAACAGTTCAAAGGCTTCGCGCTTGTATTCCTGCTTAGGGTTCTTCTGCGCGTAACCGCGCAGATGTATGCCCTGGCGCAAATGATCCAGTGCAGCCAAGTGTTCACGCCAGTGCGTATCTATGCTTTGCAGCATGATGCTACGCTCAAAACCGGCAAAAGACTCTTTGCCGACTATGGCGATCTTGGCTTCATAGACATCATTGGCGGCTTTTTGCACACGCTCCAGAATATCTTCGTCAGTGATATTGGCGTCGTCCTTGAGCATCTGTGCCAATGGCAATTCAAGCGCCCAGTCATTTTTCAGTGTGTTTTCGAGGCCAGGAATATCCCATTGCTCTTCAACGGACTCTGCCGGTACATATTCACGCACCACGTCCTGGAACATGCCATAACGCAGAGACGAGATCAGTTCGGACATGTCCTGCGCTTCCAGCAATTCATTACGCTGCTGGTAAATTACCTTACGCTGGTCATTGGCGACATCATCATACTCAAGCAATTGTTTGCGTATATCAAAGTTGCGTGCCTCTACCTTGCGCTGTGCAGATTCTATTGAACGGGTCACCATGCCTGCTTCTATCGGCTCACCTTCAGGCATTTTCAGCCTGTCCATGATGGCGCGGACGCGGTCGCCAGCAAAAATGCGCAGCAGCGTATCGTCCAGTGACAGGTAGAAGCGGGATGAGCCAGGGTCGCCCTGACGGCCGGAACGGCCACGCAACTGGTTATCTACACGACGCGATTCATGACGTTCAGTACCAACGATATGCAGGCCACCCGCAGTCACGACTGCTTCGTGCAGGGATTGCCATTCGTCGCGCAGTTTTTGCGACTGTGCCTGCTTGTCCGCATCCGACAAAGCGGCATTGGCTTCTATCATCTCTACCTGTTTGGCGACATTACCCCCGAGGACAATATCAGTACCGCGACCTGCCATATTGGTAGCGATGGTAATCGCTTTGGGACGACCGGCCTGTGCAATAATTTCCGCCTCACGTGCATGCTGCTTGGCGTTCAGGACATTATGGGGCAAACCCGCCTTGGTCAGAATACCGGACAGGAGCTCGGAATTTTCAATCGATGTCGTACCAACCAGCACCGGCTGACCGCGTTCATAGCAGTCTTTGATGTCGATCAGCATGGCATTGTATTTTTCATTATTGGACTTGTAGACCTGGTCTTGCCTGTCCTTGCGCTGAGAAGGACGGTTAGGCGGAATGACCACGGTTTCGAGACCGTAGATTTCCTGGAATTCATAAGCTTCCGTATCTGCCGTACCCGTCATGCCCGACAGTTTGGTGTACATACGGAAGTAATTCTGGAAGGTGATCGATGCCAGTGTCTGGTTTTCATTCTGGATGCGCACACCTTCTTTGGCTTCTACTGCCTGGTGCAGGCCATCCGACCAGCGACGGCCCGTCATCATGCGGCCAGTGAATTCATCGACGATGACGATTTCGTCATTCTGCACAACATAGTGCTGGTCTTTGAAATAAAGGGCATGTGCGCGCAAGGCGGCATACAGATGATGAATCAGGGTAATATTGGCCGCATCGTACAGCGATGCACCTTCTGGCAACAAACCCATTTGCGTCAGAATGCGCTCAGCCTTGTCGTGGCCTGCTTCAGTCAGCAAGACCTGATGCGCTTTCTCGTCTTTGGTGTAATCACCTGGTACCTCAACCTTGCCCTTGCCATCCGGTGTTTCTTCGCCGATTTGCAAAGTCAGCAGTTTGGGGACTTCATTGATCTTGTAATACAGCTCGGTATGATTTTCAGCCTGGCCGGAAATGATCAGCGGCGTACGCGCCTCATCAATCAGAATCGAGTCAACTTCATCGACAACGGCAAAATTCAGGCCACGCTGCACGCGGTCCTTGGCTTCATACACCATGTTATCGCGCAGGTAGTCAAAGCCATATTCATTGTTGGTGCCATAGGTAATATCCGAACCATAGGCTACCTGCTTTGCATCATGGTCCAGTTGTGACAGGTTGATGCCTGTGGTCAGTCCCAGCCAGCCATACAGGCGCCCCATCCATTCCGCATCACGCTGTGCCAGGTAATCGTTGACGGTCACTACGTGCACGCCTTTGCCAGACAAGGCATTGAGGTAGATAGGCAGGGTCGCCATCAGGGTTTTACCTTCACCGGTACCCATTTCAGCAATTTTGCCATAATGCAAAACCATACCACCTATCATCTGCACGTCGAAGTGGCGCATTTTCAGGACACGCTTGCTGGCTTCACGGCAGACAGCAAAGGCTTCCACCAGGATACTGTCCAGTGTCTCTCCATTCGCAACACGTGTCTTGAACTCGGCAGTCTTGGCTTTCAAGGCGTCATCCGCCAATGCTTCCAGCTTGGGTTCCAATGCGTTGATCTCACGCACAGTCTTTTGGTATTGCTTCAAGAGCCGCTGATTGCGGCTGCCGAATATCTTGGTCAGGAATGACATGCTATGAACGGAAAGTTAAATTCTTAAAAAAGTCACCGCAAACCAATCAAACGATGATTAATTCAACAGCAACAATAGGCTAACCCATGATTTTACCATGTGACACTCAATTCACCAGCAATTGCGCAATTTGCTTACATTCATGTAAAAAGTCACCAACAAAATGCTGGCAAATATGCAACAACAAGCTCCGCAAGTACCAATAGAAGCATGCAGTTGGAGGCTAAAGCAGCAAACTCAAGTTATTTTTGATTCAAGGCAGCAAGTTTTGCCTGGTCAGCACCTGCAGACAGGAATTTATGCGGGTTTTGTGGCACGCCTTTGACATGCACTTCAAAATGCAGGTGGGCGCCCGTGGAACGGCCAGTAGAACCGATATCAGCAATATGCTGACCACGCTTGACGATATCACCAAGCTTGACATAGACCTTGGATGAATGTGCATAACGGGTCATGATCTCGCCACCGTGGTCAATTTCCACCATATTGCCAAACTGCGGGTGATATTCTGCCGCCACGACCACACCACCGGCAGCTGCCACGATGGGTGTACCAGAAGGGCCGGAAAAATCGATGCCCTCATGAAATGCACTGCGGCCAGAAAACGGATCAAGGCGCCAGCCAAAGCCAGATGCATTATAGGCCACGTTGACTGGTTGTATAGTAGGCAATAATTTGGACTGTACCTTAAAACCCATCAGCTTGGTTTCAACCACGTTCATATAATCAGACCGGTGTTCTATGTCTACCGACATTGCCGCCAGTGCTGCCTGGAATTCTGCCATGTTCAGTTCCTTTGCCGGCTGACTACTCACTTCCGGCCCACCGCGACCTGGCAATTCCTTGAAATTGAACTCTTCGGGTTTAACGCCTGCCAGGCCCTGCACCCTTTCACCAAGCGCATCAAGCCGTATCAATTGCGCCTGCATCTCACCAACCTTGGCTGCCATGGCGGCCAGGTTCTCTTTCATATACTTGTCTTTGTTGCCTATCTCACTGGTAGCCGGTGCGGGAACCAGGTCACGCAAGACAGGCAAATCAGCACTTGCCAGCTTCAGGGTCAGGGCGGCCATCATTGCTGCGCAGAAGGTGGTAACAAGAAGAAATGCAAATAAGGCAAGAATTACATGACGTGAAGACAAAGTCACTGACTTGGCCTGGGTGAAGCGGGAGTGCATCAAAATGATTTGCATCAGTGTGCTCCTCAGAAAATGATGACTACATTGGCATCTTGACGACAGCCCGATAGTCCTGTTTGTGGTAAGGTAGTACGCATGTCATTTTCACGCCCTACCTACCCAATTAATATTAAACGCGGTCGCAAAGTACCTGGCGTCA
This sequence comes from Undibacterium paludis, assembly GCF_022568815.1. Classification (GTDB taxonomy): domain Bacteria; phylum Pseudomonadota; class Gammaproteobacteria; order Burkholderiales; family Burkholderiaceae_D; genus Undibacterium. The sequence continues at coordinate 275,695 of NZ_JAKZHX010000007.1, forward strand.
GCGGCGCAGCCGATTTTTTACGCAGTAACGAGAGACTGGCGCAACTGCTGCCCACGGTACAGCGACATATGGCGCTGCAAAAAGATTGTGGGTCCATACTGCCGCCTATTTTTGCATCTTGTGAGGTTATGCAGGTATCGGAAGGACAGCTGACGCTGTCTGCTCCCAATGCCGCATTGGCGACAAAGTTGAAACAACAATGCCCGAAATTGCAAGCATATTTACAAGAACGGGGTTGGCAGATTAACGCAATCCGCATCAAAGTACAAGTAAAGCGCGTTATAGAGAAACCAATTAGTGAGAAAAAAATCGCACTGACCGGAAAGGCTTTGCAGTCTTTCGACCAATTGGAACAAACGTTGGAAAAGACCCAGCAAAATGCAGGATTAAGAGCAGCATTGGCGCGCCTGGTAAATCGCCATCGTAGCAGCGATTAATATCAAAAACACCACAAACCGGCAACTGCCAGCAAGCATGATCAAAACGGCCTGACTAAGCGAGCAGTTTCAAGCGAGTGCCCACTCCCGGTCAGCCTGGGTTGCATAGGTCGGGGGCGCCGCCTCTGCATCATCAAAACTGACGATTTCATAGGCGTCAGGCTGGGCCAGTAAAGCGCGCAACAACTGATTATTGAGACCATGACCTGATTTGTGTGCGGTATAACTGGCCAGGAAAGGATGGCCAATCAGGTAAAGATCGCCGATCGCGTCAAGAATCTTGTGACGGACAAACTCATCATCAAAACGCAAACCGTCTGAATTGAGAATGCGGTATTCGTCCATGACGATGGCGTTTTCCATGGACCCACCTCGCGCCAGACCGATGCCCCTGAGCATTTCCACGTCCTGCATGAAGCCAAAAGTACGTGCCCTGGCGACATCCTGCACAAAAGAAGAACGGGCAAAGTCAACTTCTGCCGTCTGTACCGTGCCGTCCACAGCAGGGTGATTGAATTCAATGAAAAAATGCAGTTTGAAACCGTCATAGGGCTCCAGCCTGGCCCATTTTTCTGATTTACCCGTACCCTCACGGATTTCCACTGGTTTCAGGACGCGGATGAATTTCTTGGCGGCATTCTGTTCCTGCATACCACCTTGTTGCAACAAATAGACAAACGAAGAGGCAGAGCCATCCATGATGGGGATTTCTTCGGCACTGACATCAATGTATAAATTATCTATGCCAAGACCGGCGCAGGCAGACAGCAAATGTTCAACCGTCGACACCTTGCCATTTTCATTCGACAAGCTTGAAGCCATGCGGGTATCCCCCACAGCCAGGGCCTGAGCGGGCAAGACAACTGGCGGCACCAGGTCGGTGCGTGTGAAGATAATGCCGGTATTGACCGGCGCCGGGCGCATGACAAGTTCAACTTTGGTGCCGGAATGTAAACCGACACCAACAGTTTTCACCAGGTGTTTGATTGTTCTTTGTTTTAACATGGCGCTATTATAGCGTTTCATGCCATGCCCCAAGGGAAGACCATGGAAATTGTGCTTTTTACATTCACAAATGCGTACAAAAACAACAATTCAAATTCGCCTGGCAGCGAATACTGATCTTGAAGCCATCTGTGAACTCAGTGACCAGATTAACGCGCAACACCATGCCGCGGCCCCCACTGTTTTTGTTCAGCACAACAGGCGGGAACTGGATCGCCTGTTCTGGCAAACCACTTTTCAGGGCCCGACAACTTGTGCTTTTGTCGCCTGCGATGAAGATGAGGCAGTACTGGGCTTCATTACCGTCAGTTGGCAAGAGAACAACACCATTCCTTTTTTACAGCGCCGCAAAATCTGTCGCATAGGCACCATCGTGGTGGCAGATAGCCATCAACATCAGGGCATAGGCAAATTGCTGATGGATGCCGCTCTAGCCTGGGGGCGCGAACAGGGCGCAGTGGAAGTCAGGCTGGAAGTGTTTGATTTCAATCGAAATGCGATAGAGTTTTACCAGACACAAGGTTATCAGGTGCAATCACATATCATGTGCAAGAGCCTGGACTGAAATCATGGCATCTGGTGCAAGCAATAAAAAAAACGGCACCTTATGTGCCGTTTTTTCATCGATGTCCTTGCCATGGTCAGGAAGGACAAAGCAAGACCGATCAGCTCAATTGCGCCAGCAGTGTTTCTGCATTGGACACTTCAAACTTGCCGCCTTCTTCGATATTCAATTGTTTGACGACACCGTCAACGGCCAGCAGGGAATAACGCTGTGAGCGTACACCCATGCCGAATTTGCTGAAATCTGCGTCCAGACCCAGGGCCTTGCTGAAATCAGCATTACCATCAGCCATCATGCGAACGATGCCTGTGGATTTCTGGTCACGACCCCATGCGCCCATGACGAATGCATCATTGACGGAGATACACCAGATTTCATCAACGCCCTTGGCTTTCAATTCAGCCGCGTGAGCAACATAGCCAGGCACGTGCTTGGCAGAGCAAGTTGGTGTGTATGCGCCGGGCAAGCCAAAGATCGCAATGGTCTTACCTTTGGTCAGGTCTGCTACCTGGAACGTGTTCGGGCCAAGTGAACAGCCCTCAGATTCCACTTCAATAAATTCTGCCAGGCTGCCTGCTGGCAGGGTATCGCCAATCTTGATTGTCATTTTATGTACTCCCTAGATAAGTATTCGGATATTCATTGCCTTGCTGTACGCTGCCCTGCAAAAAAAGCAGGAAATTTGAGTCATATCAACACCGACAGTGAAGGACGCAAGTATGCCTGAGCTAGAATTTTCTTGCAGAGTACCTCTCAACACAGAGACACAGAGGAAGGAAAGTCTGCTTGCAAGCAGGCTTCGTTACGCAGGCGCGCGGCATGCCGCCCTGCGCGGGCCACACGAATTCCCTGCTACACCACATAGAAAGGCAAGAGAAAAGCAAATCATATCTTCAAATATTGCTTATCAATGTTCATAAAACCATTCCATCAATATCTATTGAATATCGAAAACTGCTTTCGATTTCTCATGTTCTTCTCATTGTCTCTATGCCTCTGTGGTGAGCTTTTTGGTCTGGCTTTTCGATCTACCAAATAAAAACGCCAGCCTCTTTCGAAGCTGGCGCTTTGCAGCAAAACAAGATAAATCAGTCAGCCTGTTTGCGCAGGAAAGCTGGAATGTCGTAAGTTTCCATACCATTTTTTTCCAGGGCGCGTACTGTTTCTGATGCCGACTCACGACGCCATACTGCCGGTTTGGAAAGGCCATCGAAACCTGCCGAACCAGTTGCTGTACCAGTGCTGATGGTGGCAGATGTCATGACCGCGCTGGCCATCACGGTTTCATTGTGTGTGCCAGTACGCAGCATCGGTGTTTGCACCAGCTGGATATTTTTCTTGCCACGGCCAAGGCCGGTTGCCACTACCGTCACGCGGATATCGTCACCCATGTTGTCATCGTAAGCAATACCTTGTGCGATCGATGCATCCGGTGCAGCGAAAGCACGTACTGTAGACATGACTTCCTTGATCTCTTTACCTTTGAGACCACGGCTGGCAGTGACATTGACCAGCACGCCACGTGCACCGGACAGATCGATCCCATCCAGCAGTGGGGATGCCACTGCCTGTTCAGCAGCGATACGTGCGCGGTCAACGCCAGAAGCAGTTGCCGTACCCATCATTGCCTTGCCCTGCTCACCCATGATCGTTTTCACGTCATTGAAGTCGACGTTAATATGACCAGGTACGTTGATGATCTCGGCAATACCAGCGACGGCATTGTTCAGGACATCATCAGCGTGTTGCAGCCACTCGATCATGCTGTCGTCTTCGTAAATCTCTTCGAGTTTTTCGTTGAGGATGACAATCAGGGAATCAACATGCTGGGACAGAGCTTCCAGACCTTCGTCGGCGATGTCCATGCACTTTTGACCTTCGTAGGAAAATGGTTTGGATACGACCGCCACTGTCAGCGCCCCCAGTTCTTTGGCCACTTGCGCAACCACCGGTGCAGCACCTGTACCTGTACCACCACCCATGCCGGCAGCGATAAATACCATGTGTGCACCACGCAGTGCATCTTCAATGCGGGCGCGCGAATCTTCAGCCAGCTTGCGGCCGACGTCAGGTTTCATGCCTGCACCCAGACCCGTTTCGCCGATCTGTATCACGTTGTTTGCCTTGGACATCAACAGTGCTTGCGCATCTGTATTTGCAGCAATGAACTCAACGCCGGACACGCCTTTGTTGATCATGTGCTGTACCGCATTGCCGCCTGCGCCACCTACGCCGACAACCTTGATCACGGTGCCTTGTGTGGCGTTATCAACCATATCGAACTCCATCATGACTCCTCCAGGTAGGCAGTTATCAGTCGCTAGGCATCACCGGGATGTGACGACTAGCGACTAATAACTGTATATCGAACTATTATAAAATGACTACACCAATTTAGATACAAAATACAAGCTAAAAATTCCCTAAAAACCACTCTTTCATGCGTTGCCAGACTGCTTTGGCCGATCCTTCCTGCCGAGTGACCAAATGGCCGCGCAAATACTGCTTCTTCGCTTCCAACAACAACCCCAAAACTGTGGCGTAACGCAGGCTGCGCACAACGTCTGCCAATTGCCCGCTGTACGCTGGCATGCCCAATCTTGTCGGCTTCAAAAAGATGTCTTCCGCCATTTCGACCATGCCTGGCATGGCGGCAGAACCGCCTGTCAGCACGATGCCTGAAGACAGCACATCTTCATAACCGGATTCGCGCACGACCTGATGTACCAGCGCAAACAACTCCTCGACACGCGGCTCAATCACGGCGGCCAGTGCCTGACGCGACAAAGAACGCGGGCCGCGATCACCCAGGCCTGGCACTTCGAGCGTATCGGCCGGGTCTGCCAGTACCTGCTTGGCGACACCAAAACGCACCTTGATTTCTTCTGCTTCTGACGTCGGCGTACGCAAAGCCATGGCGATATCATTGGTGATCTGGTCACCAGCAATCGGTATCACCGCGGTATGACGTATTGCCCCCTCACTGAAAACTGCCACATCTGTCGTACCGCCGCCGATGTCGATCAATACGACGCCAAGCTCTTTTTCATCCTTGGTCAGCACGGCTTCAGCGGACGCCATCGGCTGTAGTATCAGGTCAGACACTTCCAGACCGCAACGACGCACGCACTTGACAATGTTCTGTACCGCAGACACGGCACCGGTGACAATATGCACTTTGACTTCCAGGCGTATGCCGCTCATGCCTATCGGTTCGCGCACATCATCCTGGCTATCGACGATGAATTCCTGCGGCAGCGTGTGCAGCAATTGCTGGTCAGTCGGGATATTGACAGCCTTGGCAGTTTCTATAACACGCGAGACGTCAGCTGCGGTGACTTCTTTATCCTTGATCGCTACCATGCCGCTGGAATTAAAGCTGCGGATATGACTGCCCGCAATGCCGGTATAGACATTACGGATCTTGCAGTCAGCCATCAGTTCAGCTTCTTCCAGCGCACGCTGTATCGATTCGACAGTGGCTTCAATGTTGACGACGACGCCTTTTTTCAGCCCTTTTGACTCATGCTGGCCCAGGCCGATGACTTCATGTCGGCCGTCAGGCATGACCTCTGCCACGACCGCCACAATTTTAGAGGTGCCGATATCGAGACCAACGATCAGATTTTTAGCGTCTTTTGTCATGTCTTTCCACTTGCTTTTGTTTGCTTTTTCAACCCGATATTGCTATGGCTCGATCTGAGCGCAAGGCCATTCGGATAACGCATGTCCACATTTTCAATACTGTCCTGCAAACTGGCCAGCAATTGCGGGTAGACCTGCATCAATTTGTCCACCCTGCTCTTGAGCGTATTGGCATCCTGCACCCTGCCCAATTCCACCTGCATGCCATTGTTCAGTTTCAGACCCCAGGCATAGCGGCTGGAATAATTGACTGATTCCGGTGCCAGATTGATTTTTGCAAACCAGTTTTTAAATTCCAGATACTGCGCCAATACTTCTTTTTCACTACCTTCTGGCCCGTTCAAGGCAATCAGGTCTGCATCATCCTCTGCTTCCGCCAGATTGGCGGTAAATACGTCACCCTTGACAGAAATCAGGCGTCCGTCTTCGCCCCAGGTACCCAATGCCACATGTTCCTCCAGTGTGACGATGAGCTTGTTCGGCCACTCTCTCTGCACACTGGCCCGACGTACCCAGGGTACTGCTTCAAACGCGGCACGTACTGCATCAAGATTGGCGGTAAAAAAATTGCCCCTGATTCTGGGTAAAGCCGTATTCCTGATGGTCAGCGGGTTGACATGTCTCAGACCCGATCCATCGCTGCCGACATTCACTGCGTCAACCTTGATCACACGCAGGGTAAATACCGGACGCTGTATCACCCACCATACGCCAGACAGCAGCAACATGAACAATACCAGCCCAAACAGGGCGTTGGCAGTATTGTTCATCAGCTTGGTGTCATGCCACATTGTTTGCTCTTGCCTGTTACTGTTATTTACTCTGCTTACTTCTTATTTACTTCTTTGCTTCAGATTTGATCTTCAAACTGGCTGTCTTCAAGATTTCCACACACAGGTCTTCATAACTGATACCAACCGCCTTGGCCGCCATGGGCACCAGCGAATGGCCGGTCATACCAGGGGATGTATTAATTTCCAGCAAAAATGGCTTGTTATCTGTCTTGCGCAACAGCACATCGACACGCGCCCAACCTTCACAATCAAGGGCACGATAGGCGTCGACGGCCATCTTGCGTATGGTATCGGTCAAATCCTGCTCCAGCACTGCCGGGCAGATGTACTGGGTATCGTCCGTAAAATACTTGTTCTGGTAATCGTAATTACCGTCAGGTGCAACGATTTCAGTAATCGGCAAGGCATAGGCCTGGGCGCCTTTGCCCAGCACCGCCACGGTCAGCTCACGTCCTTCGACAAATTCTTCTGCCAGCACCACATCATCAAACTGGGCCGCCAGGGCATAGGCTTCCTGCATGCCTGAGTATCCGCTGACTTTGGTGATGCCTATTGTAGAACCTTCATGTGGCGGCTTGATGATAAGCGGCAGTCCAAGATCATCGGGCACACGGCGCAACTCGGTATCTGGCGTCAGCACGGCATAAGCTGGCGTGCTCAAACCATAGGTTTGCCAGATGCGCTTGGTAAAAATCTTGTCCATGGCAATCGCTGACGCCATCACGCCGCTGCCGGTGTAAGGGATATTCAATTGTTCCAGCACTCCTTGCAGACTGCCGTCTTCACCATAGCGACCGTGCAGGGCAATAAATACACGGTCAAATTTTTCTGCTGCCAGTTCGGCGATGCTGCGTTCTGCCGTATCAAAGCCATGCGCATCGACGCCCTTGCTTTTCAATGCCTGCAAGACACCGCTGCCTGACATCAGGGAAACTTCACGTTCCGCCGAGCGGCCGCCAAACAGTACGCCCACCTTGCCCAGAGATTTCAAATTCAATTCGCTCATGATGATCTGATCACTTAACTATCACACAGACTGAGCCAGTTTTGCCGGCACAGCATTGATGGAACCTGCCCCCATGACGATGACGACATCACCGTCTTTCAATACCCGCAAGATACTTTCGGTCATTTCCTGCATGTCTTCGACAAATACCGGTTCAACCTTGCCCATCACCCGCAGGGCCCTGGCCATGGAACGACCATCAGCCGCCAGTATCGGCGCTTCACCCGCGGCATAGACTTCTGCCAGCACCACCGCATCTGCACTGGAAATCACTCGGACAAAATCTTCAAACAAATCACGCGTACGGGTATAGCGATGCGGCTGGAAAGCCAGCACCAGACGACGGCCAGGATAGGCGCCACGCGCCGCCGCCAATGTCGCTGCCATTTCCACAGGGTGATGACCATAGTCATCAACCAGGGCAAAAGTACCTCCCGCCGCCAGGGCGATTTCACCATAACGGGTAAAGCGACGACCCACGCCGTTGAATTCACTCAGGGCCTTTTGTGTTGCCTCATCACTGACACCGACCTCGCGGGCAATCGCAATTGCCGCACAGGCATTTTGCACATTGTGCATGCCAGGCTGGTTCAGGCTGACCTGCATGTTCTCATAGCCATCTTGCACTACCGTGAAATGCATCTTGCCACTTGATGCGGTGGCATCAATCGCCCGTACATCAGCATCTTCATGGAAGCCATACGTCACGATAGGCTTGGAAACAAAAGGCATGATTTCACGCACATTGGCGTCATCCAGGCACAACACGGCAACACCATAAAATGGCAGACGCTGGGTAAATTCAATAAAAGCCTGCTTCAGGCGCGCGAAATCATGACCATAGGTTTCCATATGGTCAGCATCGATATTGGTGATGACTTCAATCACCGGCAACAGGTTTAAGAAGGAAGCATCAGATTCATCGGCCTCTGCCACGATGAAATCACCGCTACCGAGCTTGGCATTGGCGCCGGCGCTGTTGAGCAAGCCACCGATGACAAAAGTCGGATCAAGCCCGCCTTGCGCCAGGACACTGGCGACCAGACTGGTCGTGGTCGTTTTGCCGTGAGTGCCGGCGATGGCGATACCGCTTTTCAGGCGCATGAGTTCAGCCAGCATCATCGCGCGTGGCACAATGGGGATATGTCTGGCGCGTGCAGCAATGACTTCCGGGTTATCACCCTTGACAGCGGTGGATGTCACCACAGCGTCAGCGCCATCTATATTCTCAGCTGCATGACCCAGCATGACTTTTGCGCCAAGTTGCGCCAGACGTTTCGAGGCAGCATTACTACCGAGATCAGAACCGGAAATGGTATAACCGAGATTCAACAGGACTTCGGCGATACCGCTCATGCCTGAGCCGCCTATGCCAACAAAATGGATGTGTTTTACTTTGTGTTTCATGCTAATGCTTCCAGAATGTGGGCGATGTTCGCACTGGCTTCGCGCTGCCCAAGGGCATAGGCAGTTTCCGCCATCGCCAGGCATTGTGCTCTGTCCAGTGTTTGTAATTGTTCTGCCAGCCGTGCCGGGCTTAATTCAGTTTGTGGCAGATGGATAGCGGCTTTCTGGCTCGCCATCCACTGTGCGTTTGCCTTTTGGTGGGACGTGCTCGACGCCATGAAGGGTACCAGTATGCTGGCCACACCGGCAGCAGTCAGTTCAGATACGGTAATGGCGCCGGCACGGCATATCACCAGGTCAGCCTCGGCATAACGACGCGGCATGTCATCGATGAAATCCAGTACTTCGGCTTGCACACCAGCTTTTGCATAACTTTGACGCAAGGCCTCTATATGCTGCTTGCCAGACTGGTGCGTGATTTGCGGACGCAACTCTGCAGGCATCAGGGCTACCGCCTGTGGTACGCCATCATTGAGCACCTTGGCGCCCAGGCTGCCACCGACCACCAGTATGCGTAAAGGGCCTGTACGTCCGGCATAACGTTTTGCAGGTACTGGCAATTCACAAATTTCTTTGCGTATGGGATTACCGATGACTGCAGTTTTTTGGTCAGCAGTCACTGTTGAAGATGGCAAGCCAAACAATAATTTACTGGCGAAAGGGCGCAAAGCCTTGTTCGACAACAACAAGGCTGCATCAGCATTCATCAACACCACAGGCTTGCCGCGCAAGGCCGCCATCATGCCGCCGGGCACGGTCACATAACCGCCCATCCCCAGCACCACATCTGGCTGACGGCGACCGATAATGCTGAAACAGCTGAAAAAACTCTTGAGCAGCTTGAAAGCACCGCTGATCGTATGCGACCAGCCCTTGCCGCGCAAACCGGAGAAATCAATATTGTCCATGACAATATTGTGTTTGGGGACGATCTGTCCTTCCATGCCGATTTGTGTGCCCAGCCAGCTGACCTGCCAGCCACGCTCACGCATGATGTCGGCAATCGCCAGGCCAGGGAAGATATGACCACCGGTACCGGCTGCCATGATCAGCAAAGTCTTTTGACGGATTTGAACTGGCAGACTCATGCGCGGCCTCCACGCATCAGCACACGGTTTTCATAATCCACACGCAATAATATCGCCAGACCTACACAATTAATCATCACGCCAGAACCACCATAACTCATCAAAGGCAGGGTCAAACCCTTGGTTGGCAACAAACCAAGGTTGACACCCATATTAATAAAAGCCTGTACACCTATCCAGATACCGATGCCCTTGGCCAGCAGACCGGCAAAGGTCTGGTCGAGGGCAATCGCCTGACGGCCAATTTCAAAAGCGCGTTTCAGCAACCAGTAAAACAGCAACACCACCACCAGTACACCAACGAAGCCGAGCTCTTCGCCGATGACAGCCAGCAGAAAATCTGTATGTGCTTCTGGCAAATAGTGCAGTTTTTGTACGCTGGCACCCAGGCCAACACCAAATATCTCACCGCGCCCAAAAGCAATCAGGGAGTGCGTGAGTTGATATGCCTTGCCGAGGGCATTATCTTCTTCAAAAGGGTTGAGGTAGGCAAAAATACGTTCACGACGCCATGGTGACAGCACGATAACCATGGTAAAGATACCAACCAGGGTGGCAGCAATACCGCCAAACCAGATGCCATTGATACCGCCCAAAAACAGGATGCCCATGGCGATACAGACGATCACGCCAAAAGCACCCAGATCAGGCTCCAGCAACAACAGCAAACCAACCACGCCTACCGCCATCAGCATGGGTACGAAACCCTTGGTCAGTTTGTGCATGTATTCCTGTTTGCGCACGGTATAGTCAGCAGCATACAGAACCATGAACAGCTTCATCAATTCAGATGGTTGCAGATTCAGGACCTTGAAAGACAGCCAGCGTTTGGCACCATTCACACCTTTACCCAGGCCCGGGATCAGCACTGCCGCCAGCAATATCAGGGTGGCTACAAAAAAGTAAGGCGCATATTTTTGCCAGACGGCGACCGGTATACGAAAAGCCAGGGCGCCGGCAATCAGGGCGACAATCACGAAAATGGCCTGACGTACCAGAAAATGCGAATTCTTGTAGTTTGCATATTTCGGTGAATCAGGCAGTGAGATCGAGGCCGAATACACCATCACCATGCCAAACAGCATCAGGATGATGGTCACCCATACCAGCGGCTGGTCATAGTCCATCATCTTGGAGCGGCTGACCAGGTTGGTACTGACCGGCGGGCTGCCAAATGGCGACCATCTTTGCAGTGGCAGCAAGAGCTGGCGCATCAGCAAACCTCCCCGCGTGCCAGGGCAATCTCACGCACTGCATCAACAAACACCTGGGCACGATGTGCATAATTGCGGAACATATCGAGGCTGGCGCAAGCGGGCGACAGCAAAACAATATCACCCTCTGTTGCCAGTTCAGATGCTGCCTGCACTGCTATTTCCAGGGTTGCCACGTCATGCAAAGGTACTGCCGTGATTGCCAGTGCCTGTTGCAATTCTTCCCTGGCCTTGCCTATCAGGACAACAGCCTTGGTGTAACGCTCCACCGGATCAGCCAGCGGTGAAAAATCCTGGCCCTTGCCTTCACCACCGGCAATCAGGATGATGCGTTTGTGCAAGGCATCGGATTGTTGTCCCAGTCCTTTCAGGGCAGCGACGGTAGCACCAACATTGGTCCCTTTGCTGTCGTCGATGTAATCAACATCGGCAATGGTAGCGACCTGCTCGACACGATGCGGTTCACCTTTGTAATCACGCAGGCCGTGCAGCAAAGGGGCAAACGACAAACCTATGCCACGGCACAAAGCCAGGGCCGCCAGGGCATTGGCCGCATTATGCTGACCACGAATCTGCAATGCATCAGTTGGCATCAGGCGTGTGACGATAGTGGCAATTTCTTCCACTTCTTTTTTCTTGCGACGGCTGCTGGTCACGACAGGTGCGTCCTCAGCCGGGTTGGCGGTAGCCAGCCAGCCCATGCCATGCTCATTGAGCAAACCCATGTCACCAAGCTGCCTGGGGGCATCAACCCCAAAGCTGATAACGTTGCCATGCGATTTTGCCATCGCCATGACCTGCGCATCGTCGCGGTTCAAGACCTGCAAAGTCTGTTCGCCAAAAATGCGTGCCTTGTCAGCACAATAGGCTTGCAGGTTGCCATGCCAGTCCAGATGGTCCTGGGTGATGTTCAGGACTGTTGCCACATCAGCTTGCAGGCTATGTGTCGTATGGAGCTGGAAGCTCGACAATTCCAGCACCCAGACCTGGGGCAAAGTGTCTTGATCCAGGCATTCACGCAAGACATCCAGTACGGCAGGGCTGATATTACCGGCCACCTTAACCGTCAAACCGGCGCGTTCAACCAGCAAACCCGTCAGGCTGGTCACCGTTGTTTTACCATTGGTACCAGTGATGGCAATGACTTTGGGCTGATATTCGCGTTCAGCCTTCAAGGTGACCAGCGCCCGGGCAAACAATTCAATCTCACCCCATACCGGGATAGATTTGTCGGCCGCAACCGGTAATAGTTCCTGCAATTCACGCTGGGGTGAAAGCCCAGGGCTGACAGTCATGACATCCATGCCATCAAGCAAAGCACCGGTGAAAGCGCCGCCGATAAATTCTATCTGTCCTGGTTGACCTGACAGCGCCTGCAATTGCGGCAACCTCTCTGGTGCTTCGCGGGTATCTGCAACACGCAGGTGGGCGCCAGCGCGCAGCAGCCATTGCGCCATCGCCAGACCTGTCTCACCCAGGCCCAAAACCAGCACATGTTTACCCGAAAAATCCATAAGCTCTGCTTCTACCTTATTTTTACTGATCTTTTTACTGATCTTTTTACTGATCTTTTTACTGATCTTTTACTGCTCTGAACTTGATTTTTAACGCAACTTCAAAGAAGACAAACCTATCAACACCAGCAACATCGTGATGATCCAGAAACGCACGACGACCTGGGTTTCTTTCCAACCTTTTTTCTCAAAATGGTGATGCAAGGGCGCCATCAGCAACAGACGACGACCTTCGCCATATTTTTTCTTTGTATATTTGAAGTAGCCGACCTGCAGCATCACAGACAAGGTCTCGGCCACGAAAATACCGCCCATGATGAACAGGACAATTTCCTGTCTGACGATGACAGCTACCGTACCCAACGCACCACCGAGGGCCAGCGCGCCGACATCGCCCATGAACACCTGAGCCGGATGCGCATTGAACCAGAGGAAAGCCAGGCCCGCACCCGCCATCGCACCACAGAAGATCAGTAACTCGCCAGCACCAGGGATATGCGGTATCAACAGGTACTTGGCATAGCCGACGTTACCGGTCAGGTAGGCAAACAGGCCCAGTGCCGAACCGACCATGATGGTTGGCATGATTGCCAGGCCGTCCAGACCATCTGTAAAATTGACGGCATTGCTGGTGCCGACGATGACGCAATACGTCAATGCGATAAAACCCCAAACGCCAAGCGGGTAACTGACCGTCTTGAAGAAAGGCACGATCAAATCAGCCTTGGGCGGCAAATCCATGCTGAAGCCCGATTGTACCCAGGCGATGAACAATTCCAGCACCTTGGAATTGCTTGGAGCAGAAACCGAGAACGCCAGGTAAAAAGCAGCAACCAGACCGACCAGTGATTGCCAGAAATACTTCTCGCGCGAACGCATGCCTTCAGGGTCTTTATAGACCACCTTGCGGTAATCATCGACCCAGCCGACTGCACCATAACCAAGAGTGACGATCATCACCACCCAGACAAAACGATTGCTGAGGTCAGCCCACAGCAAAGTGGAAATACCGATAGAGATCAGTACCAAAACGCCGCCCATGGTCGGAGTGCCGGATTTGACCAGATGGGTTTCCATGCCGTACGTACGCACAGCCTGCCCTACCTTCAGTCTGGTCAACATGCGAATCACCGCAGGACCAGCAAAAATACCAATTGAGATGGCCGTCATCGTGGCAAATACTGCGCGAAAGGTAATAAACCCGAAGACGCGCAGCCAGCCAATATCTTGCTTGAAAAGTTCAGCCAACCAGAGCAACATGCTAGTGATTCCCTATTATTTTTTGTTGTAATGTATTTGTACCGCCCGGTGTGACCAGGTGAGCAACGGCTCTTTCCATCTTCATGAAGCGGGAACCCTTGACCAGCACCGTTGTCTCAGCCTGAACACAACTGTCCAGGGCGTTAAGCAAACTATCAATGTCAGCAAAGTGCCGGGCACCCTCGCCATAACCCAGCGCTGTGTGAGTAACCAGATCACCCAGCAGCAACAATTGTTTGATGCCACGCTGACGTGCATATTCACCAATCTCTTGATGGAATTGTGCACCGTTATCGCCAACCTCCCCCATATCGCCCAACACCAAGATGGTGTCACCGGCTATCTGCGCCAGGACGTCAATCGCGGCACGGACAGAATCAGGGTTGGCGTTGTAACTGTCGTCTATCACCGTAGCACCACATGCCGCCTGCTTGCGCTGCAGCCGGCCGTTGACCGGTGCAAAATTTTCCAGGCCACTGACGATGGCTTCATGGCTGACACCAATTGCGTGACAGCATGCCGCAGCAGCCAGCGCATTCAAGACATTGTGCTGACCCGCCGCCTGCAGGCGAATGGCCAAGTCCCGCCCTGCCAGTTTCACTTGCAAGTCGCTGCCAAACACGCTGGGCTGATAAGTGGCATGCACATCGGCATCGTCAGTCAAACCAAAAGTCAGGGTTTTACGCTGGCCATGCTCAGACGCAAAGGATTGCCACAAGGCGCTGTACTCGTCACCAGCAGGAAATACCGCCACGCCATCGTCAGGCAGGCTTTGTATGGCGACACCATTTTCTCTTGCTACCGCTTCCACGGTCTGCATGAATTCCTGGTGTTCACGCTGGGCATTGTTGACCAGCGCCACAGTCGGCCTGGCGGCAGATGCCAGCAAGGCAATTTCGCCTGGATGGTTCATGCCCATTTCGATGACTGCTGCCTGATGGCCTGAATGCAATTGCATGATGGTCAGCGGTACGCCGATTTCATTATTCAGATTGCCGGTAGTCGCCAGACGGCCATCTGCACCGAATGCTGCTGCCAGGATGGATGCAATCATTTCCTTGACGGTGGTCTTGCCATTGCTGCCAGTCACGCCAATGACAGGCAAGGTAAACTTCTGACGCCAGAAACGTGCAACTTCAGCCAGGGCCATCTTGCTATCCGGCACCAGCAAGGCTGGCAATGTGAACCCTGCCGGAAGCTTTTCTGCAATAACGGCAGCAGCACCGGCAGCGGCTACCTGGGGCAAAAAGTCATGCGCATCAAATTGTTCACCACGCAGGGCGACAAATACATCGCCAGCACCAGCTTTGCGACTGTCGGTAGTTAAGCCGCGCACCTCGGCATTCGCCGTCATTTGTGCGTTGTTGACTGTACCCAGCAAGTCTTGAAGAGTGAATTGCATGGCTCGCATCAGCTGCCCCTCTTCATATTGCCGCTGGTTGCCACGGTGGCCAGCGCCAGGGCCGCATGCTCTTCATCAGAGAAGGGCCATTTCTTGCTCTTGATATCCTGATAGGTCTCGTGACCTTTACCGGCCAGCAGAACCACATCATGATTATCTGCATGCTTGATTGCATACAGGATGGCATTGGCGCGGTCTTCGATGACCTGTGGCGCACCGGTCATTCCAGCCAGAATGTCCTGGATAATCTGTGTCGGGTCTTCAGTACGCGGGTTGTCGCTGGTGACGACCACATGCTGCGCCTGCTCGGCGATCTTGCCCATTTGCGGGCGTTTGCCCGGATCACGGTCACCACCACAGCCAAACACACACCACAACTTGCCGTTGCGCTCTGTCGCCACCTGTTGCAGGGCTTCCAGGGTTTTTTCCAGCGCATCCGGTGTATGGGCATAATCAATGACAACCATCACATGGCCAGCAGTACCCAGTAATTGCATGCGGCCAGGTACGGGCGTCAGTTTTTCTATGATGGACAAGGCTTTGCTCAGCGCGATACCCTTGCTCAGCAACACGGCGAGTACCGCCAAAATATTGCTGACATTGAACTTGCCTATGAGCTGGGTCTTGACCAGGCCGGAACCGAATGGTGAATCAAGATGGAAGCTGGTACCGGCATGATTGGTTTTCAGGTTGCTGGCGACCAGCACATCCAGCCCGGGGAAATCTTTCTTGTCCAGGCTGTAGCCCAGGATTCTTGTGGCTGACTGTTTTACCTGCATGTGCGCGACCAGTTCCAGCCCGTAAGCGTCATCAAGATTGATGACAGCCGTACCCAGATCCTGCCATTCAAACAGTCTGGTCTTGGCAGCAGCATAGTTTGCCATATCGCCATGATAGTCGAGATGATCGCGCGTCAGATTCGTCAACACCGCCACATCAAAATG
Organism: Undibacterium paludis; assembly: GCF_022568815.1. Classification (GTDB taxonomy): domain Bacteria; phylum Pseudomonadota; class Gammaproteobacteria; order Burkholderiales; family Burkholderiaceae_D; genus Undibacterium. The sequence goes on from NZ_JAKZHX010000007.1 coordinate 291,976, forward strand.
CAAGCCATTCAAGCGTCCCTGGTGCAGACCTATCGATGAAGCCTCGATCGCCAATGCCTGGGCGCCATCACGATTCAATTCTGCGATTTTCTGCTGCAGGGCGATAGCGTCCGGTGTGGTGTAACCGGTCTCTGCCAGCTGACCTATGACGCCATTGCGGTACTGGCCTATGCCAAGAGTACCGACCACGGCAGATGGCGTGCCATTCAAAGACAGGGCCTTGGCTATCCATTGTGAACAAGATGTCTTGCCATTGGTGCCGGTAATGGCGACATTGAACCAGGCCTGTTCAGCCTGCCCATACCAGGCGTGGGCAACGTGGCCAGCAACTTCCTGCAAATCTGCCACCGCCAGATGAGGCGTACGGAGTGCCTCATCCCAAACAAAATGATCAGCCTCATAGACGACAGCAACTGCGCCATTGACAATTGCATGGGCGATATGTGCACGACCATCGGTATTGGAGGTGCGCAGTGCGAAGAAGACATCTCCGGTTTGTATGGAGCGGGAATCTGAGCGCAGTTGCGCATTCGGCGCATGCTGCTTCAGCCAGTCCAGTATTGCTACTATCATTGTATTTTTCTGTTTCATTACATGCTTTCCTGTACACCTTCTTCAGGAATAATGCTGGTGACGTTGGAATCCGGCGGCACATTGAGTGAGCGCAAAACATTCGCCATAATTGCCGCAAATACCGGTGCTGCTACAGGGCCTGCGAAGTGTCCACCAACCGTTGGTTCGTCCACCATCACCGCCACAATGACACGCGGATTTGAAACGGGAGCAAAACCAATGAAATCAAGCAGATATTTATTCACGTAACGGCCACCCTCATTCTTGTGGGCAGTACCTGTTTTGCCTGCAACACGGTAACCGGCAATACGCGCTTGTGGCGCAGTACCACCAGGCTCGGTCACCGTTTCCATCATCTGGCGCACTTGTTTTGACGTCTTTTCAGAAATCACACGTGAACCATGTGGCATTTCAGCCGACTTTTGGAAAGTCAGCGGAATCATGTCACCATCCCTGGCAAAGATCATATAAGAACGCGCCATCTGTATCAGCGATACCGAGATACCATGGCCATAGCTCATCGTGGCTTGCTCAATCGGACGCCAATTTTTGTAATTACGCAGGCGCCCGGCAACCGCACCAGGGAAACCGAATTTGGGTTGCTGACCAAAGCCCAGGGTAGTGAACATTTCCCACATTTCTTGTGGTGGCATTTGCAAGGCTATTTTTGCAGTGCCGATGTTCGAAGATTTTTGTATGATCTGCGCGACTGTCAGTGAGCCTTGTTTGTGGGCATCATGTATCAGGTTCGGACCTATGGCCATGACGCCGGGCGCGGTCTGGAAAACGGTATCAGGTGTGACGCGGCCAGTTTCCAGTGCCAGGGCTATTGTCACTGGCTTCATGGTGGAACCAGGCTCAAAGGTATCGGTCATGACACGGTTACGCAATTGCGCACCAGTCAGCACCGACCTGTCATTCGGGTTATAGGTAGGCAAATTCACCAGCGCCAGCACTTCACCGGTTTGCACATCCAGCACCACCGCACCGCCGGCCTTGGCCTTGTGTTTTTCCAGCGCTTCTTTCAAGTGAGTGTAGGCGATATACTGGATTTTGCTATCTATCGACAGTGTCAGGTCCTTGCCGTCATGCGGTTCGCGCACGGCCTGTATATCCTCGACGATATGGCCAAGCCTGTCCTTGATGACACGGCGACTCCCGGTCTTGCCCGCCAGGTTTTTTTCCGATGCCAGCTCTATACCTTCCTGTCCTACGTCTTCCACATTGGTGAAGCCAACCACATGGGCCATGACTTCTCCTTCAGGATAGAAACGTTTGTATTCCTTGCGGGTTTCTATGCCTGGTATGGCCAGCGCCACAATTTTGTCAGACACATCGGCTTCAACCTGGCGTTTCAGGTAAACAAACTGACGGTCAGAATCAAGCTTCTTGCGTAACTCCGCTTCACTCATATCCAGCAACCTGGCTAATTGCTGGATTTTTTCTTTTGGCGCTTCCAGCACATCCTCTGGTATCGCCCAGATAGCTTTGACAGGCACAGATGAAGCCAGCACCTGGCCATTGCGGTCAGTGATCTTGCCACGCGTGGCCGGCAGTTCCAGCGTACGTGCGTAACGGTTTTCACCTTGCTTCTTCAGGAAAGGTGTACTAAAGCCTTGCAAATACAGTGCTTTGGCGATCAAGGCCAGGAAAGCGGCAAACAGCAAAAACAGGATGAAGCGGGAACGCCAGGTCGGCAGCTTGACATCGAGTATGGGGTTCGATGAAAAGGCGACGCCGCGTGCAGCGGCTGTACGTGAGGTAGTGGCTGACCTGCTCATTTTGCCTCCACTGCTTTCAGATACTGTGTACGTTCAGGGGTAACGGCGACCATGTTCAATTCACGTGTCGCAGTTGCTTCTATCCTTGCATGCTTGCCATAGGTGGATTGATCAAGTTTCAGCTGTGTCCACTGCAAGTCATACTGCTTGCTCAAACTTTGTTCACGCTCCAGCTCGATGAACAGGCGACGGGCCTGGTACTGCGAATTGATCAGCGACAACGCACAGGCAATCAGCGCCGTCGCCAGGATGATGTTCAGCCGTGTGCTCATGCCGCCACCTCGGGTAAACGTTCTGCCACACGCAAGATGGCTGACCTGGCACGCGGATTGGCATTCACTTCAGCCTCCGAAGGCTTGATGCGATCAAGCAAACGCATTTTTGGCTGCGGCAGGTCAAGATGCCGTATCGGCAAACGCCGGTCGGGCTGCGCCACCTTCACTTTTGAGGCAAAAAACTGTTTGACGATACGGTCTTCCAGCGAATGGAAGCTGATGACCGACATCCGTCCATATGGCGCCAGCGCGTCGTAAGCAGCCGCCAGACCTATTTCGAGATCTTCAAGCTCCTGATTGATGAAAATCCGTATAGCCTGAAAGGTGCGAGTTGCCGGGTCTTTACCCTTCTCGCGAGTTTTGACGGCGTGTGCGACGATTTCTGCGAGCTGTCGTGTTCCACGAATGGCGTCTGTCTTCCTGCGAGCAACAATCGCCTTTGCAATCTGAAAAGCAAACCGTTCTTCCCCATAATCTCTTATAACCTCCGTAATTTGCTCTTCATCGGCAGTCGCCAGCCAGTCGGCCGCCGATATGCCACGCGTGGTATCCATACGCATGTCAAGCGGACCATCAGCCCTGAAGCTAAAGCCCCTGCTGGCATCATCCACTTGTGGTGAAGAAATGCCCAGATCCATCAAAATACCGTCAACCCTGTTCACGCCACAGTCAGGCAGGGCTGCTGCCATCGTTGCAAAGCTGTCATGCACGATATGAAAACGCGGATCACTGATTTCAGCTGCGCTGGCTATCGCCTGCGTGTCCTTGTCAAACGCAATCAGGCGGCCATTGGCAGCCAGTTGCGACAGGATCAGGCGGCTGTGGCCACCGCGTCCAAAGGTACCATCCACATATATCCCGCCAGCACGCTGGCCAGCGATGCCGAGAGCATCTACAGCCTCATGCAACAGCACTGTCTGGTGCGTAAAATCTGCCGCTTGCTGAATACTCATTGCCCGCGATCAGAAAGAAAAATTGTTTAAGACATCAGGAGCGCCGCCAGCAATGGCTTTCGCTTCGTTTTCAGCCAGTTTGGTCGCATCCCAGATTTCGAAATGACTGCCCATGCCCAGCAGCATCACATCGCGCTGCATGCCGACAGCATTGCGCAACTCAGGTGCAACCAGAATGCGGCCGGCACTATCCATGTCAACATCGAAGGCATTGCCAAGAAAGATACGTTTCCAGTCACGTGCCTGAATGGGCCAGGCGGCGATTTGTTCGCGATGGGATTCCCAGGTCGGGCGTGGGAACAGCAAGAGGCAACCATCCGGATGGCGGGTCAGGGTAATCCGGCCTTCGCACTGGACATTGAGCGCGTCACGATGCCGGGCAGGGATGGACATCCTGCCTTTTGCATCGAGATTGAGTGAGGACGCCCCCTGGAACACGCTGTCTACCTTTTTTCCTGAAATTCTGTCTGACTGGCCAAGTATGAAATGTAAGCGAATACTGTTGATTTATTCCACAAAATTACACTTTTTCACACTATTGCCCACTTTAGAGGATGACTTGACCGTGGTCAAGCGTATTCGATGAGTAAATTTGGAAATTATCTAATGAAGTCAATGACTTAGCGCAACTACTTGAGGTTAGTCGCAGACAAATTACCCTGATAAATTAGGCACTTACAGAACTTAGTGAAAGTAGCGTCTCACGTATAACCATGTGTTTGACCAAAAACGATTTGTTGTTGGCGTGGAGACTTGAGGGAAATGCCTGCAGGAAAGAGGAATTTGCTGCTTTTTAACTACTGTAGTGTCAATTGATAAACTATGATGGTCAGACGGTGATGAATCAGGGGCCAGATTATCGCTGAAAATCTGGTAGACGGGGCGGTTTTTCCCTGCCTGCAATCAAATATTGGCTCGCAATATTGACTTCAGATAAAGGCAATACAAGCGAAATTGGCAAGTTTTGCAAGATGTTGACTGTATCTCATCGATACCGGTATTGACGCCGCAACAACTGCTGGAACTCCTTATCGGCGACTGCCCTGCTGAAGTAAAAGCCCTGGAATTCATCGCAGTCGCAATCTCGCAGGGTTTCCAGCTGCACTGCCGAATCCACTCCTTCCGCAATCACCTTGATACCCAGGGTATGGGCCATGGCTACAATAGCCAGCACAATGGCAGTGTCATTCGGATCATCCGGTATATCCTTGATGAAGGAACGGTCGACCTTGACGCTGTCGACAGGGAAGCGCTTCAGGTAAGCAAGCGAAGAATAGCCAGTCCCGAAGTCATCAATGGACAGGGTAAAACCCGCCTCTTTCAGGCCATCCATCAGCAGTATCGCCTGCTCACGGTTGTGCATGACCATGCTCTCCGTGATTTCGAATTCTATGGAGTTGGCAGGAACGCGCCAGAAATCAACCACGCTCTTGACTTCATCAAGCATGTGCGCGTCATTGAACTGTGCGCCGGACAGATTGATGGCAACCCTGCCAAAATCCTTGTCGACATGACGGAAACTGAGAATATCACGGCAAGCAATATCAAGCACCAGCATGCCCAGGCGGGCAATCAGGCCGGCTTCTTCTGCAAGGCCAATGAATTCTACCGGGTAAAGCAAGCCACGTTCGGGATGATTCCAGCGCACCAGTGCTTCGGCACCGACGATACGCTCGGTCATGACATCGAGCTTGGGCTGGTAATGGACGACGAATTCCCGCCTTTCAAGCGCCTTGCGCAGCCTTGCCTCAAAGGCCAGGCGCTCTACGGTGTGGACATTCATTTCCGATGCGTAGAACTGGTAATTGTCCTTGCCCTTGTTCTTGGCCCGGTACATGGCAATATCAGCGTTCTTTAGCAGGGTCTGTGCATCCTTGCCATCAACAGGGAAAGTGGCGATACCGATGCTGGCGCTGAGCTGGCATTCCTGCCCGTCAATTTCAAAAGGCTGGGCCGCAGCAAACAGGAGTTTGTCGGCCACGTCGCCAAGATCACGCGGCTCGTCAAACTGATCAATCAGGAGTATGAATTCATCACCACCTATCCTGGCGATGATGTCAGATTCACGCAGGCAATGGCGAAAACTGCGGGCCACCGTGCGCAAGACATTGTCACCTTCATCATGACCAAAGGTGTCGTTGATATTCTTGAATCTGTCCAGGTCCAGGAAAAGCACGGCCAGCTGGCTGCGGTTGCGCTCTGCCACTGCCAGTGCACGTGCCAGATGCTGGTTATACAGGAAACGGTTTGGCAAACCCGTGAGTTCGTCATAATGCGCCAGTTGCAGGATTTTCTTTTCCGAACGGCGGCCTTCTATGGCTATCCCGGCAATGTCGACTGTTATGCGGATCAGGCCAAGGTCCTTTTCGCTCAACGCCATCCCGCTCCGTGAAAACAGGCAAAAACTGCCGAGCAACTGCCCATTGCGGCCAACAATCGGCCAGGCCCCGCATGAACTGTAGCTTGCCAGAGTCTCAACCCCATTCACGAACTGCATCGCCGGTGCCTGCAAGAACTCGGTCAGCCACACCTGTTGCGCGCTCAGGACTGCCTCAGACCAGATGCCGTTACCATGCGTGACAATCATACCGGGGATTTGCGTACCCAAGACTTCAGGGAAGCGTTCGCCGGCGGCCTGGGCAAAACTGCGCCGGTCTTCTGCCAGTAACTGTATGCCGCAAAACCAGTGCGGACAGAGTTTTTCTGCAAACTGACAGATTGCCTCCAGGATGGACGTCAATTCTTCATCACTGCCAATCAATTTCAACAGACGGTTTTGGCCCGCCATCAGCAGCTCTGTATATTTGCGGGCATTAATGTCGCGCTCCACGCAAAACAGCAGCATTTCACCTTCGACTTCGACACGAACCAGGGAAATTTCGTTGTATTGTATCTGCCCGTTGCGCAGCGTCGCCCATTCGAAGCGCTGTGGCTGGCCCTGAAACGCCTGATCTATCAGGGTGGCCACCAGCACATCCCTGTCCTGGCTTGCATGACCGGCGACCGATTGCACACTGGGGGAGAAACTGCCTACCTTGCGTCCTATCACTTCATCCGCGAACTTGGCGCCATATAAGGCAACGGCTGCAGGATTACAATCGACGTAGGTGTAGTTACGTCCTATCAGCAAAATGGCATCTTGCGCCCCCTGATATAACAGGCGATAGCGGCTCTCGCTGGCCTCCAGCCGGTTTCTGGAATCGCGCAAGTGGCGAATTTGCCATAACAACAATATCGCCAGTATCAATATGAAAGTTGCCGTCATGGCCGTCACCATGATTTTTTGCGTCACCCTGGCATTCCAGTCTGCCAGTATGACGCTGGTCTCTCTCGAATACACCAGTGTCAGGGGGAAGTCGCTGATTCTACGGTAGCTGATCAACCAGTTGCTGCCATTTCTGGGTTCGTCACGAACAACACCCTCGCTGGATTTGCTATGGACCATGGATCCCACCACGGTCGCTGAAAAATCGGCATCACCGGCATCCGTCGCGGCACGGGCGCCGGCCAGTTTTTTACCAGACTCATCATATAAGGCGATGCTTGCGCCGCTGCCGAGTGCAACACGCTCATAGAAATCGTACAGATACCGAAGTTGAATATCGGCCTGGATCAGCGCAACACGCTTGCCATCCTTGTCAAGAATGCTTTTGGCGATGGGTAAAACCCAGCCGCCATTCTCACTGGTCTGGAAAGTTTTCCCAAGCACAAGCTTGTTGTCGGCAGGCTGGTCTAACAGGTATTTGATGTGATTCAGGTCTTGCGCCAAGACATCGGCACTACCAAGCTGACTATACGCCAGCCGCCTGCCTTGCAGATCAAAGATGGAAATGGCGTAAATCGATGCCGATTCCTGTCTCTGCATGCTGAGAATGCGTTCTATTCCCCTGGCCTCGGATGGCAATAGTCGTGTTTCCGAAACGACCTCTTCGGAGGCCACACTCATCACCTGCACGGCACTGCGCATGACTTCGCTGACGTGCTCTTCCAGTATACGTACAGCGAGAAAGTTCTGCTCCTGGGCGGCATTGATGGTCAGTGCCTTGTCCTGTGCAATCGACCACCAACTCTGCCCTATAATCGCCGCTGCGATCAGGCAGATACAAAACACGAATGCCACAATAGGCACATCATGCTCTTTTCTCAAGCCGCCATTCTCCATGCATTTGCACTAGTTAGATAAAGCGTCGGTTTTTTTACCATACGGTACGACATCAGTGTACCACTGGTATTTTCAGAGCAATGACTTGCTTGCGAGGAATGATGCTTGATGGAGACAAATTTGCCAGATGCAACATACACCGGCAGCAGGCCATGCCTTTTTGACAGTGACAAATTATATAAAAATACAAGAAAAATAAAGCAGGCCGGTAGGCCGGATTCTGTTACGGCATAATGCATTGCTGCCGTCTGCTATGACAATCATTCCTCTAGGCGACGGATTGCTCCGCCGCTCAAGCTTTCTACCCGCACGCTCCGCGAGCCACATCAACGCGTGCCTATTTGAAATTGCTCCGGGTGGAGGTTACCGCGTTTCACCGTAACTGAATACGCTCGTCTCTGTGGCCCTATTCCTCGCCTTATACCAAAGCTTGCGCCCTGGCTTTCAACGTACGGCCGTTAGCCGTCACCCTGCTCTATGGAGTCCGGACCTTCCTCCCGTCACCTTGATTGCTCAAGGCAACCAGCGATTGTCTGGCCTGCTTCGGGCGCTATTTTACCCTATCTACCTCCCCCTTAATGATAATTCCGTGCACAAGCCTCAAATACGATGCAAATTAAGCAGGCTTTCTGGTAGCGTACTGCTTTTACTTTTTTATCATTGTCTATCATGCTGAAATCACGTTCTGGCGGCCAGTTGATTGTGGATGCCCTGCAGGTCCACGGTGTCGATACCATCTTTGGTGTACCCGGCGAGAGTTACCTGCCCGTGCTGGACGCCCTGCATGACAGCCCCATACGCTTCATCATCAACCGCCAGGAAGGCGGCGCTGCCTTCATGGCTGACGCCTATGGCAAGATGACCGGCAAACCTGGTATCTGCTTTGTCACCCGCGGGCCGGGGGCCACCAATGCCTCCATCGGTGTACATACGGCTTACCAGGATTCAACGCCCATGATTTTGTTCATCGGCCAGGTAGGCAATGATTTTGTCGAGCGCGAAGCCTTTCAGGAAATAGACTACCGCCGCATGTTTGGCCAGATGGCAAAATGGGTAGCCCAGATAGACCGCGCTGACCGCGTGCCCGAGTACATTGCCCGCGCCTTCCAGGTAGCCACCAGTGGACGCCCTGGCCCGGTCGTGCTGGCCCTGCCGGAAGACATGCTGGCCCAGGTGGCCGAAGTGGCTGACACCCGTCATTACACACCAGTACAGGCGTCAGCCTCACCACAGCAACTGGCGCAACTGCGCAATATGCTGGCTGCATCGCAACGCCCTGTGCTCTTGCTCGGTGGCAGCGGCTGGGACAAGGCCGCCTGCCAGCACATCAGCGAATTTGCTACCAGTAACCACCTGCCAGTGGCTTGCGCCTTCCGCTTCCAGGATTTGATGGACAATGCCCATCCCAATTACGTAGGCGATGTGGGTATAGGCATCAACCCCAAACTGGCGCAAAGACTGAAAGATGCTGACCTGATTATCGCCATAGGTCCACGCCTGGGTGAAATGACCACCAGCGGTTACAGCGTACTGGAAGCCCCCATCCCCAAACAAAAACTGATCCACATCCACAGCGATGCACTGGAACTGGGCCGCGTCTACCAGGCTGACCTGATGATTAATAGCGGCATGAAGGAAATTGCCGAAGCCCTGGCCGAGATGGCAGGCCTGGATGCCGCCACCAAGTGGAAGGCAACAGTCAGTGAAGCACGCGCCGACCTGTTGGCATGGCAAACCGAGCCAGCGATTTTCGCCAGGGAAAACGCCCCGCTGAACCTATGGCAAGTAGTACAGGACATCAAACGCCTGGCCCCCAAAGACACCATCATCACCAATGGCGCAGGTAATTATGCCACCTGGGCACATCGCTATTTCCCTTACGGCGGTATGCGCACGCAGCTGGCCCCGACCTCTGGGGCTATGGGCTATAGCGTGCCGTCTGGTGTCGCTGCCAAAATCATCGACCCGCAACGCACCGTGATCACCTTTGCCGGTGATGGCGAATACCTGATGAACGGCCAGGAACTGGCCACTGCCGTGCAATACAAGGCGGGTGTAGTCATCATTGTTTTCAATAACGGCATGTATGGCACCATACGCATGCATCAGGAAAGAGAGTTCCCGGCGCGCGTATCCGGTACAGAATTGCACAACCCTGATTTTGCCGCACTGGCCCGCGCCTTTGGCGGCAGTGGTGAAGCGGTCAACACGACGGCAGAATTCGCCCCTGCACTCGAGCGTGCACTGGCCTACAGCCGTCAGCACAATCTGCCCGCCCTGATAGAACTACGTTACGATGGCAATCTGATTACGCCGGGTGCAACGCTGGAAAACTTGCGCAAGACAGCGCAGGACGCAGGCAAATAAGGCCTGCACTTCCCTGAACCGGCTTTGGCCTACCCAGAGCCGGTTTGCGCAGCAACAAGCAAGGCAGCATTCCCACAATCCATAAATTAAGGCACACTCCCGTTATTACCTTCCTGGGAAGCTGCCTACATGAGCAAACCTCCACTGCCCAAAAGTATCTGGATACTCGGCTTTGTCAGCATGCTCATGGACATTTCCTCTGAAATGATACATAGCCTGCTGCCCATGTTCATGGTCGGCACACTGGGCATCAGCGTATTTGCTGTTGGCCTGATCGATGGTATCGCCGAATCAACTACCCTGATCGTCAAGGTATTTTCAGGCGCGCTGAGCGACCGCCTCGGCAAACGCAAGGCCCTGGCGGTGTTTGGCTATGGCATGAGTGCCTTCACCAAACCCCTGTTTGCCATCGCGCAAGGCATGGGCACGCTGTTGACAGCACGTATGATGGACAGGATAGGCAAAGGCATACGCGGTGCACCACGTGACGCCCTGATCACCGACATTACCCCGGCAGAGATACGCGGTGCGGCTTTCGGTTTGCGGCAATCGCTCGATACCATCGGTGCGGTGGTTGGCCCCTTGCTGGCTACCGCACTGATGCTGCTATGGATGAATGACTACAGGCGCATCTTCTGGCTGGCCGTCATCCCCGGTCTGGCTGCCATGGTCTTGCTCTTCGTCGGCGTGAAGGAGCCGGACAACAAAACTGCACTGAGACCAGGCAACCCCATCAGCATGCACAATCTGCGCCGCATGGGCGCGGCTTACTGGTGGGTGGTGGCACTGGGCAGCATATTTACCCTGGCCCGCTTCAGCGAAGCGTTTTTGATACTGCGCGCCCAACAAATGCAGATACCCGTGGCTTATGTCCCCCTCATCATGGTCGCCATGAATCTGGTGTATGCGGCAACAGCCTACCCTTTCGGCAAATTGTCTGACCGGGTATCACACCCTCAGTTGCTGGCCTGGGGCTTGCTGGTGCTGGTGGCATCAGATGTGGTACTCGGCTATAGCCAGCACTGGTATGGGCTGGCAACTGGCATCGCCTTATGGGGCATACACATGGGCATGACCCAGGGCTTATTATCCAGCATGGTCGCCGCCAGCGCCCCGGCTGATTTACGGGGCACGGCCTTTGGCTTTTTCAATCTCGCCAGTGGCGTCAGCCTGTTACTGGCAAGTCTTGTTGCCGGACTGCTATGGGAGAAATTTGGATCTGCATTTACTTTTTATGCAGGTGCCATTTTCGCGTGCATCAGCTTGCTGGGACTTATAGTGCATTCATCGACCAGAAAACAAAAAGTACTGCCTTAGGTCGTGCCTGGTGTAGTCACTGCTTGCCGTTTGCGCGCCAACCACAGTTTGGTCAGTCCCCACATCAAAGCCAAAGCAAACAACCAGGCAAGATAGCAAACCACTAGTGAAGCCTCATACGCTGGTGTCGCCTCGGGCTTGCGGAAATCAACGATCTGACCGTAACGCAACTCCATATAAATCCAGCCCAGCGCATGGATGAGTGCAATATGCACCAGATAAAAGAACATCGGTGTCTTGCCAAACAGCATCAGTAGCGGCAGAGGTTTTTGCACATATTTATCCATCAGGGCCAGCGCGCCCAGACCGATACTGAGGGTAACGCAAAGGTATAACAAGGAAGGCGGATATTTATGCACCTTGATGAAAGACATCAAGTCATAGAACCAGCCTTTGCCCTGTGCTGACCAGAAATCAGGGTCTCCATAATAATTGCCGCTGCGCAAAATCACGAAACTCACAAACAAAGCAGCCGCTGCCGAGAACAGAAAACGCTGGCGCTTGTCAGCCTCCCACAACATCACCGGCCCCAGCACATAACCGGCGGCCATCAAACCTATCCAGGGCATGAGCGGATAGGCAAAGACGATGCCCAGATGATCAGTCAGAGGATAAAAGCCACCCTGGTGCCAGGCCATGAACAAGACATGGTTGCCTTTGGCATGCATGCCATCGAGCAGGTTATGCGGCAATATTAAGGCAGCGGCGACCAGGGCAATCGCCCAGCGCGGCAACCAGATCAGCACACCCAGCGCCATCATCGCCATGCCTATCGCCCAGATGACTTGCAGAATAAAGACATTGAAATCAAATTGCCAACTGAAGCTGACCCAGGTCCATTCCAGCAAAACCAGCAAGGCACCACGGCTTAACAGATAGCGTGTCATGTCTTTTTTATCTCGCTGCTGCGATCGCAAAAAAGCCGACATGCCAGCCAGGGTGACAAAAATGGGAGCGCATAAATGGGTAATCCAGCGCGTCCAGAACCAGCCTGGCGAACCTTGTTGCAAATCCAGAGGATCGAATGGAGTGACAGCAAAAAAGTCGCGGGTATGATCAAGTGCCATCAGCACGATGACCAGGCCACGCAAAAGGTCTATTGCCTGTAACCGGTTTTGCCGCATCATGGTTTGTCCCTCATCTGCGATCAGGCGCAGTGTTGTATTTTTATATGCAGCAATTCTATCCAGCAGTAGCGGCCAGCAGCAAATTATTTCCAATCGGCGAAAGAAAAAAACGCCCATTTGTTGCCAAATGAGCGCCCTGATTTAAATAAACTCAACCAAGTTAAAACAAACTGGCTGCTTACTCTTCTTCCTTCAGCCGCCCGCTCTTGAGTTGTTGCAGGCGCTGTTTCTCCTGCCTGCGTTCGGTACGCTTGGGATTGAGTGCACCATGGACACCGGCATTACGCTGTTTTGCAGCAACCGCCAGCGGATTGCGTGGTTTGGGTAATTTGACCGTGATCTTCATGACGTATCCCCTATCCTTTTATACAAACTACCTGCCGCAGGGTATGCACGATCTCAACCAGGTCATGCTGATGCGCCATGACTGCATCGATATCCTTATACGCTGCCGGTATCTCATCAACGACTCCCTTGTCCTTGCGACATTCTATACCTTCAGTCTGTGCGGCCAGATCATCAGCGTTAAAGGTGTCCCTGGCCTCACCACGGCTCATCCTGCGCCCCGCCCCATGCGAACATGAACAGAAAGATTCAGGATTACCCTTGCCCCTGACGATATAACTACGCGCCCCCATGCTGCCTGGAATAATCCCCATTTCACCCAAGCGGGCAGAAATTGCCCCCTTACGGGTAACGAAGAGATTTTCATTATGATGCGTTTCTTTCGACACATAATTGTGATGACAATTGATGGCTTCACCATCAAGCTTGAAGCTGGTGACTTCTCTCGCCAGCACTTCCAGTGCCCTGCGCATCATTTCGCTGCGGTTAGCCAGCGCATAGTCCTGCGCCCACTGTACTGCCTCGACATAGTCATCAAACAATTCCGAGCCCTCAGTGAAATAAGACAAGTCCTTGTCCGGCAAATGTATCTGATGCCGCCACATTTCCTTGCGGGCAGCCCAGATAAAATGCCGTCCTATGACATTGCCCACGCCACGCGAACCAGAATGCAGCATGATCCAGACACGCTGCTCTTCATCAATACACACTTCAATAAAATGATTGCCACCACCGAGCGTACCCAACTGGCATATCCAGGTCTGGTAAAACTTCGGCAGCATTTTCATGATGTTCTTGTGCTTGGCAACGATCTTGTCCAATCTGTCATTCAGAGGCTTGCCTACCCTGACCAGGGCGGACCCGCGCATCCTGTTCCAGGCATGCTGGCGAAAACCGACAGGTATCTCAGCTTCGAGAGCACTGCGCAATTTCGCCAGATTGTCCGGTAACTGGCTGGCCGTCAAGGTCGTGCGCACGGCATTCATGCCACAACCTATATCGACCCCAACCGCACCCGGGATGATGGCAGCGCGTGTAGGTATCACACTACCTACCGTGGCCCCCACACCCGCATGCACATCAGGCATGGCAGCGACGTGAGGATGGACGATGTTTAAATTAGCGATATTGAGCAACTGCTGTATCGCAGTGTGATCAACATCATCGGTAAATATATGCACAGGCACTTTAGCCTTGTGCAAACTTTGAGCTATAGGCATACAATTTTCCTTCTTGTAGTGCCGGTGTTTTTCCAGTCAGTTGCGCACATCACAGCAGCAAATGAAGCTGTAGTAACGATGCATGTCTGTCTGCTTTTTCTTCACCAATCAGGCTGCGCATTTTTTGGCGAACACCATCCCTGCTTGCATGGCGCAAGGCTATGCAAGTTCTGGCGTTCCAACAAAATCAGCGTTTTGAAAAGTAAAAACCCCGACGAGTTTCCTCACCGGGGTTTTCAAAAAACGACCGGCTCGGGTTGGCTGTGCCTTAACCCCGAGCGTCGCGCACGGAGCTAAGTATTTTCTTGATTATTATTAGCCGTATTCCGTGGCATGGCCGTTCCTTTCTTGAATTGGGTGTTGATAAAAAAATCGGAAAAATCTGAAAAATCGAATTGCGGTGAATAATTAATTTACTGCATATCGAAGAGACTCGATTCTGCACGAGAATAAATTACTGTGTCAACAAAATTATTCTTCCAGTTTTATATTTTTTGAGTACATCTCAAAAGACAGGGCTAAAACCAACTGCGGTTAAGTTGCAGCAGTTTCAATTGGCCTTACAGATCATGCCAAATTTTTGAGTAACCAATGCTCATTACTTGACCATCCCAGGAAACGCTTTGCCCCGGTATGTAAACAAATTTCTTCGTTAAGTTCCCGCCCCTCGGCAAGCAAGTGCAGACCAAGCATTGCTGGCATAAACGCTTTCAGCAGCATCGCATCTTGCTTACGAATATGCTCATTTGCCCATGAAGAAAATTGTGACTGATCGCTGATATCAGATAAAGATAAGAAAAACAGCATCTGCCTCCATGCATAAGCAGCGTTCTTTATCTTGATCAATTTGGAATGTCTGTCTGTCGTCTTGACACCCAAACGCTGACATACCCAGGAAAAACACTGCTGCGCCAGCACGAAAGCCTGTTTTTTGAATTCTGCATCAATACCAATCTGCAAACACAGGCTTGCGAGGTTTTGCGTTGTCAATATTTGCTGTTGCTCTATGATCATGCCATTGGCTGCGACACTCCGGCCATAGCTCACCCCAGCCATGGCCTCGCATAGTTCAGCAAATACGTCGCGTTGTGCCACAAATACTCTTTTTCTTCTTGCAGGCAGTGCTTCCTGGTTGGAAATCTCCATTACATCAGCGTAGTTGATGCCATAATATCTGGCATAAGCACTGCCTTGCAAAAGACCTCCTGCCAGCTTTGCCGCCTGCAAAAACTTGCCAGAAAACCTGCCCATAAAAATATCGGATGCCACCTCTTCAACCAGAGGAATGTCCAGTCCAGCAAGCCTGGCCAGAGCCTTAAATTCTTGTAAAAGCTTGTTGGGGACAATCACATGAGGGAAAGCATTGAAATTCAGGCGCGCCATTTCTGCCAAGGCTTGCCCAGCGACGAATCTGTCATTAGCCCGGACTTTCTGCAAACCTGTAAGCGTTTTTATCCAGGGCAATTCATCGAACTGTACCTGTTTTTCCAGGTTGAGCAACAATAAAGAACGACGCCGCCTGAAAGCAATATACGCAGCAGAAAGCAAACCTTGAGATTCCTGATCAGCACTACCTGCAGAGATCATGTCTGCCGTTAACTGCGACAACACTCTGGCCAGCACTTCTCCCGATCCTATGATGCGATGTTGAATGAGCGTGGGTACATTTGCTTCCAGGGCATAGTTAATTTTCCGACGCAAACAAAATGGGAAGCCAACTTCCGCAGCGATTCCCCATTGATTAGCTTCTGCGGCAGAAACCGGGGACAATACCTGTTCCACATTTGCGATGCCACCTGTTGCTGGAAAGGCTTGCAGACGCTCGCACAATAATTTGGCAAGCACATCAAATGCTGGTGACCTTACCTGCAACTCTTGAGCTGCGCGCACTTGTCTGTGCTGAAGTGACCCTGGAGCGCCACGCTTGGTGATGTACCTGGCCAGCAACAAGCGTATGCGGCCGACATCACGACCAACTAAAGACTCAGGCGCAGCGCAACACTTTTCCAGATAATGCCGTAACTGGTAGAAACTATCATCTTTGCGATCAGGCCAGGTGCTTGACCTGTGCGACTTGCGTTTTTCCACCAGATTACGCAGTAACTCACTAGCGCGTTTATACCAGGTTTCCGGGAAGTGCTGACATGGCCAACCACCCGCAATATTAAAGCTGCCTGTATGCTTATTTATCCAGGAACCATCCTCATCAATTTGTATGAATGGCATGTCGCCCTCTACTGTTTCCAGAAAGAGTTTAACCATGTCGTCATAAACAGGACGCCAGATAGCAATGGTTTCTTTTTGAACCATCAATGCCTGGTTAGGCTGAATCGAAAGCAGTTTTTCTTTTGTTATTGCTACATCCTGCACACAAACATTACCCTGGACTCGACCTGCCTGCTGCTTGAACTCAGGATAAAAACGCAAACGAGAAAACCAGGGTGTAATCACATCAAGTAACTCAATCGCCTGCTCCACATATCCATGCTGAATCAACCAGGCTACGACAGGAAGTGCTGCTTCTTCTGGCGTGTCCATTGTATATGACCCAGCATACATTGCGCCCAGCAAGCGGGACATACCCTGCTCGGAAAGAAAGTAATTGTTCAATGCGCTTCTAGCATCACCAACGCTGTCGGCGGCTGCATCAGCGACTTCAGTCAGCAAAAGCTTCTCAAATTCATGCAAGGCTCCGGCTGCTTTGAATTCACCCGTTGCAAATCCACCTGTAATGACATCCAGGGTCACCCAGGCCGGGACCTCGGCAAGAGGCGTTCTGCTGCCCGCGCTAAATACACCATCGAGTGTATTGCGTATCACCGATTTCCATTTTTCTGTTTTTTTGTTTGCGTTTTCACGCACGGCGGCATCGGCATGTGTTTGGCCGGCCCATGCTGCTTTAGCCATCTGGAATTCGGCATAGCCATGAACGTTGACTAGCATCAGGCCTATCTCTCTTTTTTGAATGTCGTCCATGGTCTCGACTGGTTGTATCACGGGGTCCGGAGGCTGGATTTGAACCAGCGCCCTCTCGGTAACAAGCCGAGCATTCCACCACAGAACTTCTCCGGATCAGTCAGGCATGCCAGCAATAAAATGCTGGCAGCTATACTACAATATAAAACAGGAACATAGCCAGCGTGTGGTAGTTAAGTTTGCAGCGTGCAATTTCAACAGTGCGATGTGATGGGCTGAGTTGTCATTTGTTGGCGCTGCCCATCGCGCTCGGTCAGCGATCCCAGTATGTTTTCCACCCCCTGTCATCGGGCCGGGGTTCCACGCTCACCCTATGTTCCAAAAACTTTACAAATATGACTTACGAAAAATTGCCCCAGCAAGGCGCGGCGACGAAGGCAGTACTTTAGTACGGCTAGGCGCTGCAACGCAGCTGGGGCAGTTTTGCGTAAGTCATAACAACACTACCTGCCAGTTGCTTTCCTGGATTTTTGCATTCAATTCGCGCATTTTTTTTGCCAGGTCTTCTGACTGTCTTTGCAATTTTTTCACATCAAATACGGACACCCATTTTATTTCACGTGCGCTATAACGATCAGGCTCTTTATGTGTTGATTCTATCGCTGCCTGCAACAAGGCATGGCGCTGTATCAAGCTATCGCGTTCAGCAATAGCGGCTGTCAGGCTACGGCCATCTGGCAGTTTGTTTGTCATGTTCGCCGCATTAATCGCCAGCACCAGCTTTTCCAGTTCAGTAGTTACCGCATAGGCTTCCAGCAACAAGGCTTCTGGATCCTCCTGTGGCACATTACCTTCCTGCACCAGGCCGTTATGCACTATACGTTCACGCATGGATGCCAGTTTTTTCTGTAAATCGCCTCGCAATAACAAGGCTTCTGCAAGTTTCATCTTGCTCTCCTTTCTAATTTTGTTTCATCGTACAGATAAAGCGTTTATCCTGCAGTTTGAATTCTGTGCTGACTGGCAAAAACCTTGCAATTACATCCGCATTTGTCTTCGCGTGCTGCGACACGACGCTGCACGTAAAACTGCCACCACCCGCCAGTGCAAATGGCAACATGACCTGGTCTGCGAGGTGCTCGCCAAGTGCCGCACCTGATGCAACATAGTCGCGTAATTCCTGCACTGTTCTTTTGGCGACGTTTTCTGCCTTGACGGCTTTTTCACCAAAGCCGCAAAACACTTCAGTGACCTGCTCATGTTCCAGCGTAATCAGTAGTACATTGCCCGGCCCCTGGTCATTACTGAGGCCACGTACCAGCAATTGATCGGCAGTCCAGCCCATGCCAGCACCTACGCATTCAAGCTCACGTTTGGCAACATCAACGGGTACGCCAGCGACAAAGCTTTCTGCATAGCCTTTGAGTCTTTCGCCGCGTTCCAGCAAATCGATCTTCTTCAATTGCTTGCAAGGCTGTACCTGAGCGATGATTTCACCGCCGCCTGCTGGTACAAAGCCATAGCGTTTCAATTCAAAGCTGACATCTGCCCCCATTTGCTGCAATACCCGGCCATAGGCCTTTTGTAAAAACTGTGCTGGCGGTGCCATGTCATTATGCGTGCCGCCTGTAATCTTGACCGTTGATGGTTTGTCGGCATATAGCAAGGCCGGTATCAGGGTCTGCAACACCAGGGTACAACTGCCTGCACTACCTATGGCGAACTGGTAAGTGCCACCATAGATACCAGATGGAATAAATTCCAGTGTGGTCGAGCCCAGTTCTGCACCGGTCACCCGCGCACCGCTGACAGCCGCAGCCGATTGCACGGCCACCAGATGCTGGCGCAACAAACCGGGCTTGGCGCGGCCAGCACGGATATTAATGATGCGAAAAGGCTGACCAGTAATCATGGACAGGCTCAAGGAGCTACGCAATATCTGCCCACCACCCTCACCTACCGAACCATCCAATTCTATAAATTTCTTATTCATTATTCTTATTTTCAATTCAAATCAAGTTCAAGACCTCTGATTACAGAGGTCTTGAACTCGCAAAATCAACCCTTAACACATACTACCTGCTTCAATACGTGCACCACATCTACCAGTGCACTCTGGGCCAGCATCACGGCGTCGATGTCTTTATATGCCATAGGGATTTCATCAATCACGTTGGCATCTTTACGGCATTCCACACCCTCGGTTGCGGCGATCTGATCGGCAACGGTGTACAGCTTCTTGGCTGCGGTACGGCTCATGGTACGGCCTGCGCCGTGGCTGCAGCTATGGAAACTTTCTTCGTTTCCTTTACCACGGACGATGAAGCTTTTCGCCCCCATGGAACCAGGAATAATCCCCAATTCACCGGCACGCGCAGATACTGCACCTTTACGGGTTACCAATACATCCTTACCGAAGTGGTGCTCTTTCTGCACATAGTTATGGTGGCAGTTTACCGCCTCAACGTGTGTCTCAAACGGTTTGCTGATCACGGTACGTACAGCAGCGATCAGGTTTTGCATCATCACTTCACGGTTCAAGCGGGCAAACTTCTGCGCCCAACCCACGGCCTGAATATAGTCCTTGTAATGCTCGGTTCCTTCTGGCAGATAAGACAAGTCCTGATCTGGCAGGTTGATGAAATGGGTACGCATATCCTGCTTGGCCAGTTCGATGAAATGGCTACCGATCGCATTACCTACACCACGTGAACCGGAATGCAGCATGAACCAAACGGCATTAGCTTCATCCAGGCATACTTCGACGAAGTGGTTACCTGTACCAAGAGTCCCCAGGTGACGATAGTTATTGGTGGTTTTCAAACGCGGCGTTTTCAAACAGATTTCATCGAAACCGTCTTTCAATTGCGCCCAGGCAGTATCCACCGCAGATGGAGGGGTTTCCCATGAGCCTTTATCACGACCTTTGAAGCTACGGGTCTTGGGTGACATACCATGCGGTATGGCTTTTTCTATCGCAGCACGCAAAGGGCCGAGGTTATCTGGCAGATCATGAGCGAACAAAGTAGTCTTGGCAGCCATCATCCCGCAACCGATATCTACCCCAACTGCTGCCGGGATCACAGCGCCAAGAGTAGGTATCACGCTACCGATAGTGGAACCTTTACCCAGATGCACGTCCGGCATCACGGCAATATGTTTGTAGATGAAAGGCATACGCGCCGTATTGGCCAGCTGTTTTTTTGCTTCGTCTTCAACAGGAACACCTTTGGTCCACATCTTGATAGGACGACCACCTTCGTGTTGCACTACATCATAATCTTCGTGTTTCATATTTTTCTATTCTCTTTTTTAAATTCAGGGTGGCGACAAGGGGCGATGAAATAAAGTGCTCTGCCACTGAGCTACACGCTGCCAATTGGCCACGTGATGGGGATCGAACCCACGACCACTTCGTACCTAACGATGTAATTTCATCTGTATTCGCCTAAACTTTTTCTACTGTAACTTTACTGACTTCTGCCTTACTTTTATTAATTTACAAGCTGCCATTTTTTGATGGCGACAATAATCGGTGAAATATATGTGGTTACCCACAGGTGCTCTACCAACTGAGCTACACGAAAACCGAAATTTCGTGACGGGATTCGAACCCGCGACAGCCTCATTAACAGTGATGTAATTTCACCAGCATTCGCCTAAACTTTTACTTACCACACAAACTCTTTCATTTCCAATTACTTGCGGCGACAAGGGGCTGTGAAACCGACGGCCGGGAGACTCAATGAAGAGTCAGTACCCAGGCTACACCAGACCATACTCCATCTGTTCACCACCTTAGGACCGTTATGCATGTTCACTGGCATTCGCCTGAAAAATCTATTGCTTGTGCTTTGCCGCCAGGCCATTCAAATGAGCTTCCCTGGCTAATTTCTTTCTTTGCTGCTCTGCTTTCCTGCAAGGGCGGCATCGAATGGCTACACTATTGATATTCCCTTGCATGATTTCATACCACCACTTCTGCTGCTTGCCTGTCCATATCTGCGCACATCCACAATCTCTACAGTTGAAGGCGTAGTCAACATAAAACAAGGGCAACAGGCCATACGTATTGTTGTTTCTAGCTAATGCATCGCGATCAGTTAACACTGCACCTACCGGAACTGGCAAGGAATAAACATCAAAACTTTCTTTCACAGGTATGCGGGCGCGCCGCTTTTCCATGATTTCGGTCCGTCTTTGTTTTCCGCTTTTCATTACGTCTCTGCTTTAAAATCAAACCCCGACAAGTGTTACCAGGATTTCTGCTTCACCCTTGCGGAATGAAGCAGATTGGAGTCGAACCAATTTAACCGATGTAATCCTGATGGCATTCGGGTAAAACCAGATTGAACAAGCCAGGACAAATATTTGAAGTGAAGCTCATTTTCGCAAAATGTAATCACATCAGCATTCCCGACTTATTCAAAACCTTTACAAATCTATTTCCTGAAGCACCCTATGACAAATATTACTGTGAACATTGCAAATGTAGTCACATGAGCATTCATAGGATATTCAAGAAAACTGCAACAATGATATTTATTGAATACGGCATGACAAGAATAGAGGGTGATATTACGTTTCAAATGTAATCACGTCAGCATTCATGCCATATTCAAAACCTGTACTGCGACATCTGATTGCGGCATTGAGAAACACAGTACGACAAGGGTTGCCTGCGATTTTTTCTTGGGATGTAATCGCCCGCGCATTCGTACTGCATTCCAAACTCAAGACCACACTCACATGGTCTTTGAAGCACGGTATGACAAGGTTTAAAGGTGATTTGACAGTTTTCAGTTGTAATCACATTTGCATTCATGCCGCATTCAAAAACTTTTACTACCTGGACTGGAGAAGCAGTTACTGCACTTGCCCCGCCAGCGGTTCTTTAAATATCAATTGCCTTTACTTCACCTACCCAGTGCTCTGCACTTAGCTGACCAGCAGCAAAGGCAGCGATGATTTTAAATACAGCATCAGAAAAACCACCGACATTCAAAATATCATCTCTTTCTGCTGCCTGTGTCGTGCCATAAGGTGCAATATCTATGCATACCAATCTGGCTTGCGGATTGCGTTGTTTGAACACATTCCATTCTGCCATCGTTGCAGTAGTACGGCTACGACCTGCATCCATCCATGATTCATTGTCAGAGACAAAGATCACCAGGTCAGCCTGCGCTTTCTCTTTGTTCAGCTTCACCAGTGGTGCGCTGCAATTGGTACCACCACCGCCTATCGCCGCCAGTTTATGCGCATTAGTCATCACGCTGTCACGTGGGTTCAATTCACATTTGACGACATTATTTTCAAATGGCAGTACCTGTGTTGACGGATTCTTGCGCAACATAGCCGCAGCCACCAGAGCAGCAATATCGATGCAACGTACCGCTGTCGTCGCAGAACCACGGTAGCCTGTGACTGCGGAAGACATGGAACCTGACACGTCAGCACACACCACAACTTTGCCAAATATCTCTGGCACATTGCTCAATGCGATTTCCATCGCATCCTGCAAGGCATTTTTGATCGGCAATGGCACTTCTTCATTTGCAGCCTTGTAAGCAGCCATCAACTGGTAAGGAAACACCTTGGCTTTGGCAATTGCCTCTGCATTACTCAATTTAGCGGCAATCAACTCCACCATGCCCGGCAAGGCATACACACCATGTCGTGCAAAAGTGTTCAGGTTCATACGCAACATCTGCCAACCAGCCTGACGGGCGATTTGTGCCCAGTCTTCGGTCGTCAAGTCCATCGCAGTCAGCATCTGGAAAGGCACGTCCGGCAAGGCCAGGCTACGGTCTTTCTTGTATGCTTCAAACGCTGCAACGATAGGTGGCAAGGCTTCTGTCTTGAATGGCTTGCCTATCAACCAGGCAAAAAAAGCTTCACGCCATGCTTCGACTGGCTTTGGATGAACCATCTTGACGACATCGGCCAGCGATGGCGTAGTACCCACTGCTGCAGCCAGCAATTCTTTCTCACTAGCCGTATTCAGCCATGCCTGCACCAGTTTTTTAGGGCGGCTACCCAGGGACTTACGGCCTATCGCACCTGAACGCAGAATCTGCACAAAGTTACGCAACATCTTGCCATTGTTCATCACGCGCTTGAAAGTACGTGGCAACTCGACCGCATTACGCATAGTCAGCGCTGCCACCAGCAAGGCTGGCATGTCTTTCATATAGCCACGCTCACGGCAGTAGATCGCTGTTTGCGCGACGAACAGAGGTGTGACCTCTTTGGTCAAATCCAGCACTGTTGCCAGTTGCGCTTCTGCGCTGGCATAGTAGGTCGCGTTCAGGCAACCGGTGGCGGCATATTGCGCCAGCTTGTGCTCGGCACCGAACTTGTATGCGGCTACGCCAGAAAAATTTGTTGTATCGGTGACTGGCAAAAATTTGTTTGTCAGTGAGTTTTTTAAACTCTGGAACAATTGCGTATTAACCATTTCATTTCCCTTCTTCTTTTTATTCAGACCCTTTCAGGCATCTTTTACCTGGTGGACACGACGGGATTCGAACCCGCACAATGCAACAACCAGAGCATTACTTCTGGCCACTGCCATGATTGGAAACACGCGCCAGTTGACACCCTTACGGGGAGCGGCAACCTGCATCTGCAACCTTGCTCATGACAATGCTTAGACTGCATCTGGTTTTATCCAGCCCACCCAGTCATCAATCGTTTTCGGTGGTGGCACTCCCTTCCTGCCTGCATGCCCTACGCCATCTCTATTGCAATGGCCGTGCCAGGTCCGTGCCAGCACCTCAAATTAAAAATAAGTAATTGATTTAAAAAGAATAATTTCAATATCAAAGGAAAATAACGATAATCCTTTAAAAATTCATTTCAGATATAATTATCCAAATAGATAAATTTTTATCCAAATATGAAAAACAAACGCAAAGTTGTCATCGGCTTTATAGGTACCCAACTGGATAGCGGCCGCGGCAGTGGTCGCTGGGAAAAATGGCGCCCTACGGTGGCGATCACCCAGCATGAAGATATTGCGATTGACCGCATAGACCTGCTTTACAGCGGCCAGCATGAGCAACTGCTTGATCAGCTACAGAAAGACATCGCCTCCACCTCGCCGGACACCGAGGTATGCCCACATCAACTGCCTATCCAAGATCCATGGGATTTTGAAGATGTCTATGGCTGCCTGTTTGACTTTGCCAGGTCTTATGCCTTCGATACGGATCACGAAGAGTATTGGGTTCATATCACCACTGGCACGCATGTAGCACAAATCTGCCTGTTCCTGATGACCGAGGCCAATTACCTGCCGGGCAAACTCTTGCAGACCTCACCACCAAGACGCCAGATCAAGGGCAACCACGGCGAGATGGCACTGATTGACCTGGACCTGTCACGCTATGACCAGATCGCCCAGCGCTTCAGTCGTGAGCAGGAAGAAGGTGTAGCCTTCCTCAAGTCTGGCATTGCCACGCGCAATGCGCGCTTCAATACCATGATCGATGAAATAGAGCGTGTCGCCATCAAGTCCAAGGCAGCGATTCTGTTGATGGGGCCGACGGGCGCGGGCAAGTCATTCCTGGCGCGGCGTATTTTTGAATTAAAAAAAGCCAGGCACAGGCTGGAGGGCAAATTTGTCGAAGTCAACTGTGCGACTCTGCGCGGTGATGGTTCGGGTTCTACCCTGTTTGGCCATATCAAGGGATCGTTCACCGGTGCCATGTCTGACCGCCCCGGTTTGCTGAGGACGGCGCACAAGGGTTTGCTGTTTCTCGATGAAATTGGTGAGCTGGGTCTGGATGAGCAGGCCATGTTGCTCAAGGCTGTGGAAGAAAAACGCTTCTTCCCGGTTGGTGGCGATCATGAAGTACAAAGCGATTTCCAGCTGGTTGCGGGTACCAATCGTGATCTGGGCAAGGAAGTGGCGGCAGGTCGCTTCCGCGAAGACTTGTATGCACGTATCAATCTATGGTCGTATGAATTGCCTGGCCTGAGTGGCCGGGTAGAGGACATTGCGCCGAATATCGATTACCTGTTGTCGCAATACAGTGCCGAGAATGGACAGATGGTGCGCTTTAACAAAGAAGCGAAAGACAGTTACATGGAGTTTGCCACCTCTGCCCAGGCGGTGTGGGCAGGCAATTTCCGCGATTTATCAGCCTCAGTCACGCGCATGGCCACATTGGCAGACGCTGGGCGCATCAATGACCAGAATGCAAGTGATGAAATCACGCGCCTGCAACGCCTGTGGTCACATGCGCATGAGAGCAGCGGAACACATGACGTAGATTTGCATGACTACTTCGATGCAGAACAAGTAGCGCAACTGGATCTGTTTGATGAAGTACAACTGCGTGCTGTACTGGCAGTTTGCCTGCGCTCCAAAAACCTGTCAGAGGCAGGCCGCAAACTGTTTGCAGTCTCACGCAGCAGCAAGACCAATCCCAATGATGCAGACAGACTCAAAAAATACCTGGGCAGGTTTGGTCTGAGCTGGGATAGCTTAAGCAGAAACCAGTAAAGCTTCAATTATGCCGCTCTATGATGACATATTCATTTTCTGTCACACAAAAGTGACTGAAGCCGCGACGTGTCAGCATCTTCATCATGGTCGAACCGGTCTTGCATGCTGCAAACAGACGACGGTTTTTAAAGTGCATGCAAAAGAAATCCGCCATGGCAGCACCAATCCCCAGGCCACGGTATTCGTCAGCGACCACCATGGCATGCAGCTCACGTTCTGAACCCTGCTGATTGTCGACACCATACAGCATGAAAAATCCGGCCATACGATCATTGATGATGGAAACCCAGAATTCGACCGGCACTTTTTGCTGACCACCGGCCCAGATGTGCCTGACGGTCTGCCCTTCAACGATGCCCTGCCTGAATGCGGTAGCGAGTGTGCGCTGCAAAACTGCATTGGTGATATCTTCAGACAAGTCACCATTCTGTGCACCGCTGACAGCCAGTCGCACAATGTCATCGGCGTCATCCGGCAAAGCCCGGCGTATGCTGGCCCTGTTGCGTCTTTGCTGGCGCAGTTGCCGGATGTTGGCCCGCAGATATTCTGAGTATCTGAGCAAACGGTTATGCATGCTCTGGACTGCCATCACCAGCACGGCTATCGAGCCATACAGCAGCATGCTCTGAGCAATATCAAATGCCAGCAGCACCAGATTGCCAGCCTGAAAAACCTGGCTGAATACCTGTGCCCTGGCCAGGCTGGATAACAGAACAAAGAAAAAAGTCAGGTACCGTGGCAGCAATGCCGCACTCAGGGCGACAGGGAAAATATAGAAAGGTGCATAGAAACTATAAGGCCCTGTAAATTCGTCGAGACAATAGAGCAACGCCTCTACCATAAGCAGGCTCGTCAGCACCCAACGCTTTTCCAGCTTGAGCAATCTGTTTCTGGCGGCAATAAGAGTGGCTGGAGACAGCATCAGGGACTATATTCATTTTTCAAACCAGCCGCATAGTCTGCCAGACGGGCAAAATATGCAAGTATATTATTGTCAAAATAGTCTCCATTTGTTACTGACCTGATACAGGTAAATACAAGCATTTATTTACCATCAAAATGCATTTGGGAAATTCATATAGAATCGCGTGCTTTCGATAGTGATGCCCTGCATTTGACCAGCACCACATCCATGATGAGCATGACAAAGCATTTTTCATCTCGTGTTGATGTTCTGCTGGCCGGTTCCTGACCCATCATGTTCATCTGCCATCCTCATGCTAAAAAAACTCACCAGACTTAGCCCAGTACTTGTTATTGCAGTCCTTAGTCTTTCGTTTGTAGATTTATCGTTTTTTGATTTCCCCGCCTTCAACTTCCCGGTCAGGAATACTGGTGACTTTGCCGGTTGCCGTCAATTCTTCGCAGAGCAAAAGATACCCGTCCTGCAGCATTCCACTGACATGCGTCCACGCGCCCTGTGCTTTTCTGCATTTGCCGTACTGCATTCAGGCAGGAGCCACACTCCCATTTATGTTGCTGAGAGATTGAATCGCAAGATCATCAATCAGGCAAAAGAGAATGAACGCAGCAATCAGTTCTATGCAGATACACGGCTGCCGCGCGCAGAGCGGGCCGAACTTGATGACTACAAGGGTTCAGGCTATGACCGTGGCCATATGGCGCCTGCTGCCGACATGGCGGACAGTTCTGCCATGGCACAAAGTTTTTCACTGGCAAACATGGTGCCGCAAGCCCCGATCAATAACAGGAAAATCTGGGCCAACATAGAGAAGGCAACACGTCAGTATGTATTGCACGCGCAAGGGGATATCTATGTCATTACCGGCCCGGTTTATGACCTGCACCCGACAACAGTAGGAAACAATAAGGTTTGGGTCCCCAAATTCCTGTTCAAGCTGGTGTATGACCCTGGCAATGGCCGCACCTGGGCATATTGGGTAGAAAATTCAGATAATCCACATGTCAGCAAATCCATAAGCTACAAGGAGTTGGTCCGCAAAACGGGGATACGCTTCCTGTCCTTGCCTGAAAGTGATGATATGTAGCAAGGCAGGCGATTCATTGCGTGAAAAACTGCCAGAAACCGTTTAATTTTGTCCCACTTGCAAGAATCTGTAATAAACTTTGCCAGTTAGTGAATAGCTAAGTAGCCTGTTTTCTCGTTTTTCTGTTTTTTTGGCCGCAGATGCGGCCTTACCCTTTGCTGAAGGAAAAACCTATGAATCTCGTTGAACGTGCGAAAAATATTACCTTGAGCCCTAAAACCGAGTGGCCAGTCATTGCTGAAGAAAGCACCAATACGGCCGATCTGTTCAAGAATTATGTCGCGCCACTGGCTGCCATTCCCGCCATTGCAGGTTTTGTCGGCATGAGCCTCATTGGTTTCAGCGTAGCCATGCTGGGCACCATACGCCTGCCCATAGGTGTAGGTATCACCGCCATGGTGATGAACTTCGTATTTGCCCTGGCAGGGGTATACCTGATATCGCTGATTATCGATGCCCTGGCGCCACAATTCGGTGCGCAAAAGAATTCCATGCAGGCATTGAAGCTGGCCGCTTATTCGTTCACGCCGGCATGGCTGGCAGGCATTCTGTCCCTGCTACCGTCACTGAGCATGCTGAGTCTGCTCGCGGGTCTCTACAGTATCTACGTGCTCTACCTCGGCGTGCCTGTACTGATGAAAGCGCCTGAAGAAAAAGCCGGCGCATATACAGCGGCTTCTGTTGTCTGCTCTATAGTGATCATGGTTGTGTTTGGACTGGTCATCGGTGCTATCACTGGCAGCTCCATGCACGGTATAAGCGGCTTACATGGCGCACACAATTCCTCTGAAGTCAGCGGCGCCCTTGGAGACCTCGAAAAAATGGGCAAGAAGATGGAAGAGGTGAACAAGAAAATGGAGGCTGCCAAGCAGTCCGGCGATCCACAGGCAGAAATGCAGGCAGCCACGGCAGCCCTGGGCACAGTATTGGGTGCAGGCGGCACTGCAGAAGTTGTCGACAAAGACAAATTGAAAGCCCTGTTGCCTGAGACCATCGCCAACCTGAAACGTACCAGCATCGAAGGCGAAAAATCTGCCATGGGAGAATTCAAGATATCCAAGGCTGATGCCCGTTATAGTGATGAAAATGGCCATCAGATCCATGTCACTATCACCGATACCGGCGGCAGCAAAATGTTTGCTTCCATGTTTGCCTGGGGAATGATGGAACAGGACAAGGAAACAGATAGTGGCTACGAAAAAATGGGCAAAGTAAATGGCCGCCCCACGATGGAACGCTTCCAGAAGAATGGCCCTTCCGGTGAATACAGCCTGCTGGTTGGTGGCCGTTTTCTCGTGGAGACCAAGGGTGACAATGTAGACATGACCACCATCAAGACTGCCTCGGCTGCCGTTGGCTACGACAAGCTTGAAGGCATGAAGAATGAAGGCGTCAAACAGTAACAAAGAGTTAATAACCCTCGGCATCATTCCCTACTGTTGACACATCTCATGCCGGGGCCAGGTTCGCGATTAAGCTTCCTCTCCATCCTGGCAACAGACTCAGGCACATTCCTCCTGGCAATGCCAGTCTGGTGCCATCAGCAAGGCCAACTCCTGCGAATTGAAGGCCCTGTCTTGCCACCCCCATGTCTGTTGCCTGATGCAAATATGTTCGTTAAAACACACTATTTTGTTTCCAAATGTGTTTTCTGTTGCAAAGTTTATCCATCGACAAGCAATGCAGGCAAACAAGACAAAACCATCAATTGCCAGGTGATCTCCAGCACTTTCCACTCTAGATAGCCTGCTTGACTACATACAGCCTGAAATTACATAAATGATAATTTAATTGCAATTATATATAAGTTTCCTCATATAAATTATCCAAAAATAAAGTTGTGCATTTGCACAATTACTTTACAATATTTGGTAATCCCCCTCTTATCAATCATTTTTTGGGTTACCAGAAATGTTACTCCTGCGTGTTTCAATCTTGGCTTTTTTTATGCTTCTGGCACAGGCATGTGGTGCACAGGAATTTGTGCTGGCTGTCAATGAAGGTGTGACCTATCAAGACGGCAGCTCTATGTCTGAGCGTTACAAGGCACTGGCAGATTTGCTGGAGAAAGAACTCAAGCACCCCATCAAAGTACAGGGCGTTGATCGTTACAGCAACTTTGAGACTGGCCTCGATGCCGAGCGCTATGACCTGGTGTTTATCCATCCGGCGCATATTGGTTTGCGAGCCGTAAAAAGTGGCAAATATTTTGGACTGGTCAGCGCCAAAGACTTTACCGAATACCGTGCGCGCGTATTCGTCAAGAAAGATTCGGCAGTCAAAACCATCGCTGACCTGCGTGACAAAAAAATTGGTGTGCCATCGATGGAATCCATTACCACCGTCATGTTTGCCGCCAGCCTCAACGAACTGGGCTTTCGCGATCCGGCAACACGCTTCACTGCGACACGTTACCAGGATGCCGTACCCTTTATGGTAGAAAATGGCTTTGTTGAAGCCGGTGTTACCGGTTCTGCTGCTGTTGCGAAAGACTGGGTAGCCAAAGGCGGGCGCGTGATAGGTGAAACCAAACCTGTCCCGGTCAAGCAGTTTCTGGTTTCCCGAAAACTGAGTCCGGAACAACGTGATAAGGTACAAAACCTGCTGATCAAACTCAGTGAAAATGAAGCTGGCAAGACAGCATTGAAAGGCATCAACATGAAGGGCTTTGTCCCCTGGGATGCAGCAGTCATGGCAGATGCAACCAAACGACTGGGCATCTGACTAGTCAGAAAGCGGTGTAGATATAGAAGAATGGGCGCAGATCAGTCTGCGCCCATTTTTGTTTTGTCAGCTTACCAGGGCGATTGCCCTGTCTGCCTTTGATTTACAAACCCAGCTTCGCCGCCAATCCTATGCGCTGCAGTTTCCCGGTAGCTCCCTTGGGTATCTCTTCCAGGAACAGTATCTTGCGCGGTATCTTGAAATCGGCCAGACGTATTGCGGCAAACTCACGCAATTCTTTCTCTGTTGCCGTCACGCCTTCGCGCAATACCACGGCTGCGCCAACTTCCTCCCCCAGCTTGTCATGGGGAATGCCGAAGGTAACCACCTGCTGCACAGCCGGATGATCCATCAGGATTTCATCCACCTCACGCGGCGAAATTTTCTCACCGCCACGGCTGATGATTTCTTTCAGGCGACCTGTGATGCTCAGGTAACCATCTGCATCCATCACCCCCTGGTCGCCGGTACGAAACCAGCCGTTGGTGTAGGCTTCTGCATTGGCTTTGGGATTGCTCTCATAACCGGCTGTCACGTTCGGGCCGCGGATGACGATCTCGCCTGTCATGCCACGCTCCAGCAACTTGCCATCGACATCCATGATCGCTACTTCAGGGCCGGCAGCAATGCCAACCGTGCCAGGTATGCGTTTGGCTGGCGGCAATGGATTGCTGGCCATCTGGTGTGCCGCCTCGGTCATGCCATAGGCTTCAATCAGGGGGGTGTTAAACGTCGCTTCCAGCTCGGCGATGACCTGTGGCGGCATGGAAGAAGACGATGAACGTATGAAGCGCAAAGGGTTTGCGGCAATCACATCCTGGTTTTGTGCAGCGCGCGCAACGATGGTCTGGTGCATGGTAGGTACGGCGGTATACCAGCTCGGTCTGGCTTCAGCCATCCAGGCAAAGAATTTCAGTGCATTAAAACCTGGCGTGCAAAAGATGGCGCTGCCGGCAGACAAGGGGGCCAGCAAACCCGCAACCAATCCATGGATGTGGAACAGCGGCATGATATTGAGGCCACGGTCACTTGCAGTCAACTGCAGGTTGTCGCGCACATTACATGCGGAAGCGCAGATATTGATATTGGATAGCGGCACAATCTTGGGGCGTGAGGTGGTGCCCGAGGTATGCAGGATCAGACCGATATCTTCCGGCGCTGCCATGCCGGCCATCGCTGGCGCACTGGTCGGCTGTGGACTCGCCTGTGTCAACGTAAAAGCACCTGCCCCTTCTTCACCTGGTGTTAATTCCAGTACCTGTATCTTGAGCTTGTCAGCAATTGCCAGCGCTGGCGAAGTACTGCCCTTTTCCACAACCAGCGCCTTGGCCTGCAGGTCGGATAGATAAAATTCAAACTCATCGGCACGATACACCGGATTAAGCGGCGCAGCTGTCGCGCCGGCCGCGATACAGACAAAAGCGCTGGCCATGTCAGGACCATTCGGTAAAACGATGGCGACCCTGTCCTGGCGACCGATGCCAAAGCTGTTCAGTGTGGCCACCGTTTTTTGCTGGTTGGTGCGCAGGTCACGATAAGTCAGCGGCCTGGCGCCCGGCGCTTGCAGTGCGATGGCATCGTCAGCACCAACAGAGAGTAATTCAACGAGCGAAGAATATCTTTGCATGATAGCTTTCCAAGGTAAAAATGAATTCTTTACTTCCTCTAAATCCATACAAGCAAGCACCGTTGCATGAGCAACAATGTCGCTTATGCCTGTATGCGCAGCTTGCCGTGCTGTTCTTGCACGGTGCGTGCGAGCAAGGCAGCCAGTGCGTACACAGCCTCTATATTTGGCGTAGGCGTATCGGTGATCCTGCCCATTTCGATAACTGTACCAACCAGGGCCTCAAGCTCTATCGGCCTGCCAGCTTCGATGTCCTGCAACATCGATGTCTTGTGTTTGCCGACTGCGGCCGCACCGGCAATGCGTCGGTCCAGTGTCACCTTGAAATTGACACCAAGTTTTTCGCCTATGGTCTGGCCTTCACGCATCATGCGCGCCACCAGTTCACGTGTCGGTGAAAATTCGCAGATATCGACCAGGGTTGCATGAGTCAGCGCGCTGATGGGATTAAAACTCAGGTTACCCCAAAGCTTGACCCAGAGTTCTGAACGGATGTCAGAAGAAACCGGCGCCTTGAATCCCGCCTGGCGCAAGACGTCGGCCAGCATGTGTATGCGCGGCGTATCACTGCCGTCAATCTCACCCAGTGAAAAACGGTTACCCTCTATATGCTGTATCACGCCGGGAGCAACAATCTCACAAGCCGGGTACACAATGCAACCAATAACCCTGGCAACGTCTATATGCGCCGATATAGCACCGCCAGGGTCCACCGCTTCCACACGGCGCCCTTCGTATGCACCACCATGTTTGTGAAAATACCACCAGGGCACGCCGTTTTGCGCTGTCACGACGATGGACTCTGGTCCCAGCAGAGCAGGTATGTCGGCAGCCACTGCGGCGACCTGATGTGCTTTCATGCCGAGGATGACGATATCCTGTACAGGCAAATCCGCGACACGGTCAGTGGCGTATAGTTGCGCGACATGTTCGCTGCCATCGTCCATGATCAGCTTCATGCCGTTTTCGCGCACGGCCTGTAAATTGGCGCCACGTATGACAACGCTGACCTCGTGCCCTATCTGGGCCAGCTTGACTGCCAGATAACCACCAATCGCGCCTGCACCTACTACCGCTATTTTCATCATGTCCCTTCCTCAAAAGTATTACGCAGGCTGCCTATGCCTTCTATCACAACTTCGACCACCTGGCCGTTACGCATGGGGCCGGCGCCCAGCGAGGTGCCGCAGGCAATCACATCGCCAGGGTATAAAGTCATCTCGCGTGAAATTATGCTGACTATCTGCGCCGGAGCAAAGATCATATCGCGACAGGCATAATTTTGTCGCTCCCTGCCGTTTAAAAAAGTTTTCACCGTCAAGGTTTGCGGGTCCAGCCCGGTAGTGATTACCGGACCGAATACACCAAAGCTGTCACAGCTCTTGGCTCTGGTCCATTGAGCGAATGAAGCATCACGTTGCAGCAACTCCAATGCTGTCACATCGTTGACACAGGTATAGCCGAAAATGCAGTCCGTCGCAGCAGCAACGTCAACATGATGACAAGTCTTGCCGATCACGATACCCAGTTCACCTTCATACAGGATTTTGCCGTCGTAAGCAGGCGGGCGTTTGATGATGCCGTCGTGCGGCAGGTAAGAATTGGATGTCTTGACGAAATACAGAGGTTCAGCGGGAATTGCCTGTCCAAGCTTTTCAGCGAGTTCATGATAGTTGTTCCACAGACCTATCATTTTTGAAGCCTGGCTGGGTAGCAACAAGCTCACTTCACTCAGGGTCAGCGTATGTCCCGCCGGTTTGGGATTGTTAAAAATATCACCTTCAAAAACAGTGATGATGTCTGCATCCAGTCGGCCAAAGCCGACTTGTTTGTCATGTTCAAAGCGTAACCAATGTGTCATATATACAAGCAAATACGAGCAGTTATGTGGAGTTGTAGAAACAACAACAACGGCACTCTGTCGAGTAAATAAACATATGCCAAATGCAAAATTGTTAAATTACATTAAATGAATTATTATAGTCTGGCCAGTTCGGCATGCAAATTCGGCAAAGGAACTTACACCAATATTCGCATAGATTTGACAAGTATTGCCACAAATTAATACCGCTGCACTATTTCCATTCAACCTAAAGATTTTGATAAAAAGGACAGGCGCATGACAACGGAAATATCACTCACGCCAGAACTTCCCGCCGTAAAAACTGCCTCGCAGTATCGCTGGTTGCAACTGTTGCTTGGCATAATTTGTATGGCGATGATCGCCAATCTTCAATATGGCTGGACCTTGTTTGTCGATCCCCTCGATCAAAAATATCACTGGGGCCGCAAGGCCATTCAAGTTGCCTTTTTTATTTTCGTTTTTACTGAAACCTGGCTAGTACCTGTAGAAGGCTACCTGGTTGACCGCTTCGGTCCCAGGCCTGTGGTGCTGGTTGGCGGCCTGCTGATCGGTCTGGCCTGGTTCATGAATGCCCATGCAGATTCACTGACCATGCTGTACATCGCCGCAGCGATTGGCGGTATCGGTGCTGGCGCCGTATACGGCACCTGTGTGGGTAATGCGCTTAAATGGTTTCCGGATCGCCGCGGCCTGGCGGCAGGCCTGACAGCTGCCGGATTTGGCATGGGGTCGGCACTGACCATCATCCCGATATCAGCCATGATCAAGAGCAGCGGCTATGAAACGGCTTTCCTGTATTTTGGTCTGGGCCAGGGACTGGTCGTGTTTTTACTGTCATTCTTGCTGAGCACACCAAAGAATGCGCCGGCTGCGCCAGCGCCACGCATCAGTCAGACCAAGGTGGACTTTACATGGAAACAGATGATCAAGACACCCGTGTTCTGGGTCATGTACCTGATGTTTGTCATGATGGCAGCCGGTGGTCTGGTCGCCACAGCACAACTGGCCCCTATCGCCAAGGATTTCAAGATTGCTGAAATCCCTGTATCGCTGATCGGTTTCACCTTGCCAGCGCTGACGTTTGCGCTGTCACTGGACCGCATTTTCAATGGCATTACCCGCCCCTTCTTTGGCTGGGTGTCTGACAATATAGGCCGTGAAAACACCATGTTCATCGCCTTCAGCATGGAAGCCGTGGGCATACTGGCGCTGAGCATCTTTGGCAAAGACCCTGTCTATTTCGTCTTGTTGACCGGCCTGGTATTTTTTGGCTGGGGTGAAATCTACAGCCTTTTCCCATCCACTTGCGGTGACACCTTCGGCAGCAAGTTTGCCACGACCAATGCCGGTTTGCTGTATACCGCCAAAGGCACGGCATCCCTGCTGGTACCGCTGTCAGTCTATGTTGTGGAAGCCTATAAAGGCTGGCATGAAGTGTTCTACATCGCTGCTGGCATGAATGCCCTGGCTGCCATCATGGCATTGGCCGTTCTCAAACCCATGCGCGCACGCATGCGTAATTTGCAGTGAAGCAGCGCAAAGCTGCCTGAAACAAAGCAACCAAGCAAAACGCAGTAAACAGTGGTGAAAGCAAGCCACTTTTACTGCGTTTATTATTGGATGATTTCAGATAATCCGTTGCAACGTGCCAGCCTCTGATTAGAAGTGAGGCGGGCTTCCTTCAGCTACCATGCTGCATCTCGGCCATGACTGCATTTTGTATGCCTTCAATGGTTTTTTCCCTCTGCATTTTTTGCAAAATCTCAGTAAGGGCAGGCACCAATGCTGCATGCTTCTTGTTGAGATAATGAAATACAGGGAAAGTTGCCAACGGCGGTGTCAGTACCGAAATGTTGGTCTGCTTCATTTCGTCCAGCGCAGCCTGACCAGAGATACGGTTTGAGACAACCACATCAGAACGCCCGAGCAGCATTTTCTGAAACGCCTGGCGCACAGTGGGAGCAGACTCCAACTTCATCCCTACGGTGTTTTGTTCAATGATTTTGATGCCTTTGACAAAACCTATGGTGTACGGACGCAAGCTCTCCCAGCCATTGACGACAAAATTGGTACCATTCGTAAAAATAACGATTTCATAAGTAAGCAAGGGCACGGGAACAATAACCAGATTGGGATAATCCCTGTCCATGCCCAGCCTGCGGTAGAGCTCGCCATCCATTTCGCCGTTGTTCGAACTGCGCAGAGAACGCTCACCGGGCAAATAATTGATATTGATGCTCCACCCCAGCTTGCGGTAGGCGATTTCCATGATTTTTTCCGCTATTTTTGTCGCTGGGTCTTTTTCTATCAAGGTAGAAATTTGCAGCACCTTGCTTTCCTGCGAGAGGACAACAGACGGTGCCAATCCTGACAGGCAGGCAAGCTTTAATAAAGTTCTTCGTTGCATGGCCTACTCCCTGTACACAAGCGAATATGACTTTCACATGCACAGGATAGAACGAATTCTGATTAAAAAATACAGCTCGCCTGAGTGATTTATCGTCATGAAACAGAAAATGACAAATGTTTGCAAACAAGCCTTATTGAAAATTCAACTCGTTCATGCCCCCATAACGATAAATAAAAAAGCCTGCCTGCAAGCAAGACTGAAATTTTGAAAGGATTTTAACAACCAGGCGTGTCAGAAAAATTCAGAATACTTCATTCACCTTTCTGGTCAACTTGCACTTTTTTCTCGAAGCGATGCTTCAATATCGACATGCAGAGCCACAGCATTTTCGACACCAATAATCATCGGCGGTCCGAAGCGTTTGATAACAAGACCTGCGCGGCGCAGCATGCGCTCGATTGCTGTCGTAGTGACGGTGACATAGTATTTTATTCCAACGCGATGCCCGTAACGGATAATCTCTTCTATCGAATGTAAGGCAACGTGTGAGAATCCAAAAGAATGCTGGCCTTCGGTTTCGATTGCGAAGCGACTCAGTTCCCATACTTCTGCGTCGTCAGGTGCATCGGCCCCATGGAGCAGTTGGGGAAACGTATCTTTCAACATGTAAGGGCCGACTGTCGGCAAGAGACGCCAGCAGCCACGAATGATGCCGTTGGGTTCGCGCATCAGCATGTAGTAGGGATCAACCGCATCGTATCCGTCGATTTCCATACCGCTGATTATTGGTACATCCCATCCCATTCGATCGTGAAATACTTTGGCTCGCAATTTATGCATGGCACAAAGATCTCCATGTTTGAATTCTCTTCTGGCACCAATCTCGATCAATAGTGACATTTCTGCTCCAAAATGAAAGGGTGGGATTCCATGTTTAAGCAGATTACATAATTTGGTAACTAGCAGAGTTGCTAGGTTTCCTGTTTTGTCTCTTTATAAAAAATTTCAGGCTGATATGTCATCCCAATGCTGCAAGGAGCGACGTGCAATTGCGTCACTCTAAAACTTCGGTGAGGGTATTTTTCATGCAATCTGTGACCATGACGAACCATCCGCTCAAAGACTGAGCAAGCCTTGCTGAATGGCTTTCACAACAGCCTGCTGGCGCGTCATGACTTTGAATTTTTTCTTCGAATTTTCGATATGAAAATTAATCGTAGCTTCTGAGCATGAGAGTATCTGTCCAACCTCCCAGGAAGATTTTCCGCACATGACCCATTTCAGACATTCCAGTTCACGTCTGGTCAGGTTCACTTTTGGCAAATCCTCTGTCTTTTCCTGATTCTGAAAGCGGCGTGATGATTCCAAAGCATAATCCCGAATAAGAGAGATGGCAGCAAGCAGCTCTCCTGAAGTACGCAAGGCATCCGCATTTTTTTCACTGCTGGCAAAACTGAGAACACCAAATTCACCTGTAGCGCCATGCACAGGTAAGCTGATGCCATTCTGGAGTCCATAGTATTTTGCTTCTTCGTAAAACTCATTTTGCTCTTTGCTTCTGAATGTATTGCCATCCCATACAATTGGTAGAGCACTTCCCAGACAATGAGTGACGACCGGATCTACAGTATGCAATTGCAGGATATCGTACTTGCTCCGCCATTCTTTGGAATAATTACTTTGAAGAAAAGCCTGTTCGAAAGGGATTTTTTTTTCAGGGACAACGCCAAAAAGTGCATGATCATAGCCGCAAATTTCGGCAATGGCACAGAGCGCTGCCCCCCATTTTTCTGATGTGTCGCATTCCAGCAATTTCATGAGTTGTTCCAGTCGAACCATGTTCTCCCACCTCGTCCAAATATATTTGTTCGAATTGATATGACATACGTTTCATTTATGAGCTCCGACACCGCTTTGAAATGTGCTGTGTCTTTTCAATACATTGATACTTCTCGAGCAGACATAAAAATGCTCTGCTGTCCGCGCCGGGCAGGAATTGGAAAATGGAGGAATATCGACGATTCCGTTTGATGCTTATTTCTGTTCTTTTCCAAATACACCAAGCTATTGAGGCAATCAGCAAGTAGTTGACAAAAACATTTTTACAATAACCAAAACAAGCAATAAAACACTGCATTTATTACATATAGGCAATTTTCAGCTTCATCTGTTCACTTTTCTGGGAATTAACACTATTTACTCTTATAGGATTGGGTTCCACTGTAGCAAAAAAAATGTTAAATTAGTTAAAATACTTGCAAAAATATATTTATTTGGCATCAATATAGTATTTTCACTAAATCAGTGCATTCTGGTATTGCAGAGTTGCGTGTAAATTTTTCTTCATGGCAATGATGTGGGGTGACTGTTCTGTATCAGGATTGCGATCACTGTCGCAAAGGGAAAACCACGGAGTGAAATATCAGTATCTGGCAATAATCTGCAGACCACGTAACACTGGTTGCATGTCTACAAGATGGTGGCGAGAGTTTGGCAGGGCATGTCTGGAGAATTCGCCTTGAGACATACTGGAATGTGCCGTCAGTGCAGCATAGGAGGTGTTACGTAGGGTCAGCCAACTTGCATAGAGCTCCGTTATCGACGGATAAATTTGCGCAAGTTCTGGAACAGCTCCATTGGGCGAGTCAAAGGGAAATGCGGCTTGTATGTACTCGTCCTGCGTAATATCGCACAGCCGTTCTGATTCAATTTATGCGGCTCTTCAAGAATAAGCACTTCAAGATCCCCATGAACTTGACGTTGTGCCTTCATCCAAGTGATGGCATCGTACAAGTCGCGTTCACCGGTCACATTGTGAAATACCATAATGCCACCGGAGGGATTGAGATGCTCCCAGAATTCCTGGAAGAACTCACGGTATCTGTCGTCATCATTCCAGCACCAGTCAATGGGAACCGCACTTTTTGGCAAGGCAGCACGGCTAAAGCTCTGACCGCAGAGATGCGTGAAAATGGATTCATGCCCGATCGCCGAGACTGCACCTTTCATCCGCTTGGTGTAATCATGCTCAGCCCCCAGTTTTTCGAAACTGTAGAGATGCGCATGATAGGGAAAAAGGTAAAAGTGTGGATTGACCTGGCAAGCCTTTTCTCCGGCATCATACCAAGTCAGAAGATGCTGGTTCAGCGCTTTGTCGATGCGAATATCATCTTGCTCATGCAATTTGCCGTACAAGCCGGAAGAATGTGTCTTGGCAGTAAGCCCCAATGTCTCTTCACGCACGTCTTCGATATTATCTGCCAGAGCTCGAAGTACGAACAATGTACTATAGCCCGAACCATATTCGACCACAGTTTTCGGGCGTGTCATCCGGATCAGAGAATACAGCAAATGTGCAATATGCTCCGTTCCTGAACCTGGCCGGAATGGACTGAAATGCGATTGTGCCGTAGCGAAGAAATGAGCGTCGAGTGACATAATGAATCACAGGAAATAGCAAGAGTATGTCTATCAATGACGCGCAGACTATCAGCTATGGGTCATGCGCGACATCAAGACAGTGTATCAGCAGCGAGATTTCCTGCGGCCATAAAAAATACGCATTCAGGCTTCGCTTGATGCAGTACTCATTGCAGCGATCAGACTCTTGGGACGCATGTCAGTCCAGTTGTCCTCCACATATTTCAGGCAAGCCTGGCGTAATGCAGGGCCAAAACTGAGTGCCCATCCTGCTGGTACCTCACCAAAATGCGGCCACAGCGAATGCTGACCTTCTGCATTCACGAGGACGCGATACTCGAGTTCGTCATGTTCAAATGGATTGCTCATCATGAATCTCCTGATTATGTTGAAAAGGTATGCGCTCGTTGCTCGAGCATTTTTTGTAAAACGTCACTTTCAATTGGGTGCTGCGCCAAGGCGCGCAACCGTCACCGAGCCCGTCGATGAGTTACCTATTTGGGGGTCGCCATAGTAACTGACACTTCCGGAGCCTGCCAGGCTCATGCGCAGCATGTCTTTTGCCCAGACAACGGCATTGCCGGAACCACCAAGACTCAAGCTGACCTCGCGGGCATCAAGCCGACCTATTTTCAAAGCCCCATCGCCACCAATTGCGGCAGAGACTGAATTGGTGACACCGGCGGCCTCAAATGTACCGCTGCCCCCCAGTTGCACGCGGAGCATGCTGCTCTTTAATGAACTGATCCTGACGGCGCCGCCTCCACCGAGGCTGACATTGAGATCCGGGCTATTGAGCTGGTTTGCCCAGATGTGTCCCGAGTCGCTGATGGTAAGGGCATCTATTTGCCTGGCTTCGACGATGATCTTCAAAGAAGTCGGCTTCAAGCGGTAAGATTTCTTTTTTGACTTGATTGTCAGTGTGCCCCTATCGACCGATGCATCTATCAGTCCGATCAGGTTATCGTCACCGTCAATCGTAACGCGTTCAACGTTACCTATGCGCAGCTCCAGCTCTGCTGGAACGCCAAGGTTAATGGCGTTGTAAGCTGTTACGGGTCTGATCTGGTGTTCAATCTTGCCAGATCCGACGACGTCTTCACCCAGAAACCAGCCAAAGGTGGATGCCAGGGAAGAACTGGTCATGAAAGCAAGGCTAAGCGCTCCCAGCGTTTTGACAGTGAAGCGACGTGGTGCAATTTTAAGGGTCATGGACATCGGAATTCTCCTGGGTACTTCATATTGGTCAGTGCCAGCGAACGCGCCACCTTATCCCATCCTGGGGCAATTCGAAGCTGAGCATAAAAGTACTGCGATAGTACGGTCAAGCTATCAGATTTACTAGGTTGACGGTGCCAGTCCGGGTGCGCACACTTTGCTCCAGTTTCACTGTACTGCATCAATGTACTGCGTCAATGCAATGCGTTAAAAGTCATGGAACCAGCGTTTGCGTGTAACGGGTTTCTAATTCACTTCCTGGATAAGAATGCACTCAGCCAAATCGTCATTTCAAATAGAAGTTCCCTTGTCATTGCGGCAAAGAGAAATCTATCTGGAGCACAGTCTTGAACCAGATGCACCCATCCATAACATCGGCGGGTACTACTGGTTCAATGGTCCATTTATTCAGGATGCATTTGAACAGGCAGTTCGCGACCTGATCAGTTGCAACGATGCACTACGTCTTGTGCTGCGGGAACAGGCTAATGATCCGTTCCCGCAACAATGCATACTCCCGGAGGTCGATTCGAATCTGACAGTATCGCAGGCAGACTCTGATGCAGATGCCCTCTTCCAGATGCAGCAGAATCTGCAGTCGCCATTTGCCATGTTTGACCAACCTTTGTACCGGTTTGGCGTGATTGTCGTATCAGAACACCGGTGGGTTTTCTTCATGGCATTCCACCATCTGATCATGGACTCTGCAGGCATCACTCTCACCATGGCAAGGTTAGCGGAAATCTATCAACTTGGTTCGCCTTCCGGTGCGGGGTATCCGCAATTTCGTGATCTGCTGGAGGACGACAAAAATTATACTGATAGCGCAGCTTATCTTCGGGCTGGAGCCTATTGGAAAGGACGTGAGGGAAAACTGACTCCGTCCTTATTCGATAGAAGCAGGTCGACGCAGCATGGCAAAAATGCGGCATTTGTCCACGAATTCGATTTATCACAAGAGCTTCATGACTCTCTGAGTAAAACGGCAGATGATATTGGAACCCAGCGTTTTCACCTGCTTGTCGGAGCAATATCCGGATATTTTTCACGTCTGCAGGGGCGTGACGAAATCACACTCGGCATATCATTGCTCAATCGTGGAAATGCGCAACGCAAGAATACGATAGGCCTGGCTGCAAGCGTGGCGCCTATTCAAATAACCTGTGACCCGGACGCGACTTTATTGTCAGCAACATCGATCGTTTCAACACAATTAAAGCAGGCATACCGGTTTCATCGCTATCCGCTTAGTTCCATCAATCGTGATATCGGCTTGCACCGGTCTGGCCGGACCAGGC
This sequence comes from Undibacterium paludis, assembly GCF_022568815.1. Lineage (GTDB taxonomy): Bacteria > Pseudomonadota > Gammaproteobacteria > Burkholderiales > Burkholderiaceae_D > Undibacterium. Next base: position 334,037 of record NZ_JAKZHX010000007.1, read on the forward strand.
TGTTTGACTTGACGATCAGCTATCTGGTGAGTGACTTTGATCATGTCATGATCGGTGATGCGACGTCAGAGGGTTTTCTGCAGATTCCGCTACCCTTCGAATCAAAACCGCTTCAGATATATATCAATGACATGGACCTGACACGCCCGCTAAGAATCAGCATGGTTTGTAACGGGACGTATTTCAACCGCTCATCAGCTGCGACCATCAGCGAGGGGCTGATCGCCTTCCTTGAACATGCAGTTCGTCATCCGACCTCTTCTCTTTTTAATATACCGTCAGCAACTATCCAGGCAAAGCAAATTGCAGCTGATGTCAATAATGTTTCCATTCCAGAAGTGGGGGCACATGGTGCGCACGAAATCATTGAGCAGGTAGCACATACCTGCCCAGACAATACAGCTGTCGAGTGCGATGGCACTACCTTGAGCTATCAAGCCTTGATTACAAGAGCAAACCAGTTGGCGCATTTCCTGCAAAGTAATGGTGTCGAGAGCAACGCCGTTGTTGCCATATTCTCTGAACGTTCAATCGACATGGTGGTGGCAATTCTGGGAATCTGGAAAGCCGGCGCCGCTTACCTGCCGCTTGATCCGGCAGCACCAGCCTATCGACTGGAAGGCGTGTTGCAAGATGCACAGGCTGATCTCGTTCTGACAGGAACAGTGAGTGACGTTGCACTGGAAAAAATACCTGCCAGCGTAACAAAGTTATCGATTTCTGGCGCTGATGTCGATGCAATGCCTGCTTTTCCCCTTGATAAACCATGTCATGCGGACCAGCTTGCTTACATCATCCATACATCTGGCTCCAGCGGAAAACCTAAAGGTGTCATGGTAAGCCACCGTGGTTTGAGCAGTTTGATCAGTGCTCAAAAACACCTGTTCGGGTTGAGTTCAGGAGAAAGCATTCTTCAATTTGCACGCCTGAGTTTTGATGCATCGATCTGGGAAATAGTCATGGCGCTTAGCGTGGGCGCCCGTCTCGTGCTGACAGCAAGTGAGCAACTGATGCCAGGAGCAGCCTTGGCCAAAACGCTCAAGGACAATTACATCAACGTCGCGACCTTGCCACCGTCGTCCCTGCCATTTTTGAACGAATATGACTTGCCTTCGCTCCGTACTGTGATTTCAGCCGGAGAAGCATGTCCACTACCAGTGGCCAAACACTGGTCAGAACACACTGCCTTCTTCAATGCCTATGGCCCGACAGAAACCACGGTCTGCGCCAGTGCAGGCAGATACCATGGCGAAGACCGGGTCAGCATAGGACGTGCGCTCTCGAATTCCAGGCTATATGTACTTGATCAACGCCTGATGCCAGTTCCGGCAGGTGTGGCGGGTGAACTCTATATCGCCGGTCCGGGCCTGGCTCGCGGATATATCAAGCAACAGGCGACGACGTCCGAACGCTTTGTCGCCAACCCGTTTGAAGTTGGCACCCGTATGTATCGTTCCGGCGACTTTGTTCGCATGCAGGAAGATGGCAGCCTCGAATTCATCGGGCGAGTTGATCATCAGGTAAAACGGAATGGATTTCGTATTGAACCAGGTGAAATTGAAAATGCCTTGTTGTCACACCCTGGTATCCAGCAAGCGACCGTGATTGCCCGGGACGGCGCAGACCAAAGTTGCGAACTGGTCGCCTATCTTGTTCCATTCGAAACTGCGACGCCAGATACCTTAGCGCGAATCGACACTAGTCAGATCAGGGCACATCTGTCGAGACATCTGCCGGACTACATGCTGCCAAACCACATCGTCTTTCTGACGCATATGCCATTGAATGCAAACGGGAAAGTCGAGAGATCAGATCTGCCTTTACCACCAATCAAGGTCGGAACAATGGTAGGCAGTGAAATCGCCTACGGATCAAATGAAGAAATCATAGCGAAAATCTGGTCCGAAGTACTGGCTATTCCCCATATTGACCGCCGTGCAAATTTCTTCGATCTGGGTGGTGATTCTTTGCGGCTGGCCCGTGTTTTGCAATTACTCAATGCAAAGCTCTCGCTCAAACTCGCCTTTGTCGATCTTTTGCGAAATCCGACCATCAGCAGCCTTAATGATTACATCCTTTTGAATTCATCGCTGGTCAAAACCGGATCTGGCTCCGGTACGAAGAAATCGGGTGTATTGCGCAATGTACTCAATCGCCTGACAGGTCAGTCCAGAAACAACGGAAGGGACTTGCAATGATACGTTCACCAGAGAACAGGATCGCCATTATCGGTATGGCCGGGCGCTTTCCCGGTGCTGAAAACATAGATCAGTTATGGCATCTATTAAAAGATGGAAAAGAAGGAATCAGCCATTTCTCTGAGCACGACCTTCTGGCTGCTGGCGTACCCCAAAGTCTGCTGCAAGACGAAAATTATGTCCGCGCTTCAGGTTCTTTAAAGAATGTCGACCAGTTCGATGCTGGTTTCTTTGGCTTCACAAACAAGCAGGCAGCCGATCTTGATCCACAGCAACGGCTATTTCTTGAATGTGCTTGGGAAGCACTGGAAGATGCCGGTTGTGATCCTGAAAGTGAAGCTGGTGCAATTGGTGTTTTCGCCGGCGCCGGGGCAAATCGATATGGCTTGCAAAATTTGCTTGATGAAATTCGCCAGCATCGTGTTATCGAGGTCATGCAACGCACTTTGGCCAGCGATAAGGATTTTTTGTCCACCCGCACCTCATACAAACTGAATCTGCGCGGACCTAGTGCGACATATCAAACTGCCTGTTCTACAGCTCTGTATGCAGTTCATGCAGCTTGCCAGAGTCTGATGAATGGTGAGTCAGATATTGCCATTGCAGGTGGTGTCAACGTCCACCTGCCTCAAGGTACAGGTTATCTTTACACAAACGGTGGAATTCTCTCGCGAGACGGGCACTGCCGGGCGTTCGACGCCCACGCAAGCGGCACAGTCCCGGCTAGCGGCGCAGGCATAGTCGTATTACGTCGACTTGATCATGCTCTTGCCCATGGTAACCGCATTGATGCGACTATCCTGAATTCTGCTGTCAATAACGATGGATCATCGAAAGTTGGTTATACCGCTCCTAGCGTTGATGGGCAGCGCAGAGTCATTGAAGCAGCATTGAACGGTATAGACCCTGGCAGTATCGCTATGCTGGAAGCCCACGGCACTGGCACGGTACTGGGTGATGCTGTTGAATTGACGGCACTGTCTGAGGCATATGGAGTGCGCGCACCCGGACAGGCTGCATGTTCGATAGGTTCGATCAAGTCAAATCTGGGGCATCTGGATGCAGCAGCAGGCATTGCCGGATTGATCAAGACAGTCCTATGCCTCAAGCATCGTCAGTTTGTACCGACTCTTCATGTAGAGAATGTCCATGAACTGCTTGCCGAGAATTCAGGCGCATTTGTGCCGGATACCCGCTTGCGCCATTGGCCCCTTGGCTTGAGCGCACGCCGTGCCGGCGTGAGTTCTTTTGGCATGGGTGGCACCAATGTCCATATGATCCTGGAAGAGGCTCCTGTTACCAAAGCGCAACCGGAAAAAATCAGTGACGAACATCTCTTCGTCCTGTCGGCAAAAACGCCAACGGCTTTAGGTCTGGTCCGCGAACGTCTTGCAAAGCACCTCAGAGAACAGCCGGATGCTGCACTCAATGATGTTGCGCATACCTTGACGGCCGGGCGCAGTCGATTTGCATATCGCCAGGCAATTATTTCATCTAATCGTGACAAGCTGCTGGAGACCCTGGAGCGTGATATTGCACCATGGGCAGGCAAGGGTTCAGATATCTCCGTGGTGTTTTCGCTTGAGCATGCCGGGCATGAAGATGTGGCAGTTCTGGAAAGCCTCTACTATCGGGACAGAGACTGGCAAGACAGATTCAATGACTGCACCGCCTTGATACGCAGGCTTACAGAAATAAATATCGACATACACGTGTTAACCGGGGCCAGCAATCTTGCGAATGACCCGGTGTTGACAATGTGGCTGAGTTTCATTTCACAGTATTGCTCCGTAAGCATTTTGAAAATGAAAGGTGTATTGCCTGGCGTATTGGCTGGCGTTGGCATAGGGGAACTGGTTGCGGCAAATGTCGCAGGCGTATTTTCACTGGAAGATTGCATACGTATGCTGGACGCCGGTTTGCGCGAAGATGTCAGTGCATTGACAAAGGTACTTGCATCGTCGATCGCTTCCCAGGCAGATATTCCATTGGTTTCTTTGACGACAGGACTTGAGCCTGCTCAGGCAGATCTTTCAGATGCCAGTTATTGGAGCAAGCGTCTTCAATATACACGGCCTCATTGCAGAACCAACGATCTGCAGGAAGATGAGGGCATCATCATTGTTCCTTGCGGGAGTAAGGACCTGGCTGATTTCTGCTCAAACATGCAAGACAGTCTGAGTGTCGACGGCGATCACAATCTGTTGCTTGCAGTCACAGGCTTACTATGGCTGCATGGCGCCAGGCTGGCATATGGCAAATCGCCTGCCAAAGGCGGTGTCTTGATTTCTTTGCCAACTTATCCGTTCGAGCGTGAGACCTGTTGGTTGACGGACGTAGCGCCATCGATGTCACATGCAAGCACGCCACAAATATATTTTCCGGTCTGGCAGCATTCCCCCATCTCTTCGTCTGTTTCGACTACGGGTACCTGGCTCATTCTCGGTCTGAACGAGACAATCGGTGACACGCTGGCTGATCAGTTGCTGCAAAATGGCTGCACAGTTATCCGCGCATCGTGGGGAAGAGAAAATGCACAACTGGCCACGGACAGGTTTTCCATAGCACCAGATGAAACCTGCGGCTTCGATTCTCTGATGCGCACTCTGGCATCAAGGGACATTGAATTTATCACGCTGTCCCCCCCCTCCTTCATCGGAAGTACTCGGACAACAGAAAAAACACCGTCCGCAGAAATGGATGCTGCTTATCTCGCTATCGTACGGCTTGTCAGTGCATTGATGCGTGACAAGTCTCAGACATCACTACACATGGCAGTCGTCGGCAAGAATTTTTCCCCTGATTTGCAATCAATGAGTAATATTGATCATGCAGCAATCCATGTGTTACCGCGCTTGCTTGTACAAGAATGGCCAGGGCTGAGCAGCAAAGTCATCGACTTGCCACCATTGGACATCGATACCGACAATGCGGATGAAGCACAGAAATATGCGAAGTGGATCAGCGCCGAACTGGCAGGCACGACATCCGATCTATCCATTGCCTACAGGAGTAACCTGCGCCTGGTACGCAGGTTTATTGCCAGCACTGACGAGGAAGAAGTTGCTTCCGCCATCCGTCACTCTGGTGTCTACCTGATTACGGGTGGTCTGGGTGACATTGGTACAGAACTGGCACTTTTCCTGGCTCGCCACTATCAGGCACGTCTTATATTGTTGTCCAGACATGGCTTACCCTCAAGACATGAATGGGATGCCGCCCTCACTGACAATCGATTGACAGATTCCGTCAGACGCCGCATAGAAACCATACGTGAGATTGAGACATTGGGCGGGAAAGCTTGCGTGGTAGCAGCAGATACGGCTGACACGAAGACACTGGCAGCCGCCCTGGTAAAAGGGGAGCAAGAGTTGGGCGCAATTTCCGGCGTGTTCCATCTTGCGGCTGATCTGGACGACGCATCGGTACAAACACCGCTTGCAACTTTAAAACACGAACACCTGGAACGCCAATATCACCCGAAAGTACTTGGTGCACTGGCTCTGGAACAGGTTCTAAAAGGACGCTTACTGGATTTCGCCGTTCTCTTCTCTTCTACTTCAGCAATACTGGGCGGTACCGGTTTTGGTGCATACGCTGCAGCCAATGCCACGCTGGATGCACTTGCATATGCACAGCGACTATGCGGGGACAAGCCATGGCTCACCATCAATTGGGACGGATGGAATACGCATGGCCTTGGTGTTGCTGCGTCAACAGCGATAGGCGTCGAGGAAGGAATGAAAATTTTGCTGCGCGCACTGAGTTGTGTGGGTATACCACAATTAATTGTATCCAAATCCGACTTTCCGGCACTTGCAGCAAAGGCACTTCTACGTGCGACAACGCAGGCTTCCACGGCTAACTCGGTCAAGACAACTGATTCAGCAAGCATTGCCCCTCAGGTAAGCGAGCTGGAACGCCTGATTATCGACATTTGGGAAAAAAATCTCGGGATTGCCGGTATTGGCTTGCACGATGATTTCTTCGCAGTCGGCGGCGACTCCCTGGCCTTGCTGGGAGTGACTTCAGGTATCACCCAGGTGTTGCATGTTGACGTACCGATGCGTGATTACTCTCGTCATGGCATGACGGTAGCCGGATTTGCCAGCGCTATCGTCGCTTATTTTGAACAACTCAAGGCACGACAGACGGAGAACACCGTTTGAAAAGCAATAACCGGGATTAGCTACACCGTCAGCAATGAATGATTAATTCAATTTGGTATTTCTTTTTCTATCTGTGTAATTCGGAAGGTATTGAAGAATGATTGACTTCTCTGCGCAAATCGGCGCCATGTCTTCGGATGAATTGAGCGCACTTGGCAAGCGTCTGTCAAATGCACAAAATTCTGCAAATGATGCAAGGTTGTCTGTCCGCGACCCGGGAACTCTTGTCCCGTTGTCATACGGCCAGGAGCGCTTATGGTTCGTCGAACAAATGGGGCTTGCAAAAGGGGCATTTGACCTGTCCGCTGTTCTTCATCTGGATGGAGAGATTGACGTCAGTATTCTTCAGAGAAGCCTGGACGAATTAGTACGGCGCCATGAAGCCTTGCGCACTTGCTTTGAAACCGTCGAGGGACGCGGTATCCAGGTGATCACTCAGAATATGGAATGCCCGCTGGATTTGCAGGAATGCGAGAATCTGGATACCACCCTGGATCAATGGGTTGAGTCCCAGGCGAAAAAACCATACGACCTCGCAGCGGGCCCGATGTTCCGCACCGCATTGCTGCGTGCTGGCACACGTAAGTCGGCGCTGATGCTGATGATGCATCACATTATTTCGGACGGGTGGTCCATCGACTTGTTGCTCAAAGAGCTCAGCATTATTTATACAGCGTTTGTGCAGGGCCAGCCTTCACCATTACCTGCATTGTCCATACAGTACGGTGACTATGCGCTGTGGCAAAGGCAATGGTTGCAAGGTGAAGAATTAAATCGGCAACTGGAATACTGGACATCCAAACTCGGCAGCGCGTCTGAAGCGCTTGATCTGCCAACCGACAAACCACGACCATCTACCGCCAGTTACCATGCGGCTTCGTGGCATTTCACTATTCCGCAAGCACTTTCATCTGCACTTGTTCAGTTTTCTCGTCAGGAGGGTGCAAGCCTGTTCATGGTATTGATGGCCGCCTACCAAACCCTGCTCTCACGCTGGAGCGGCCAGGACGATATCCTGGTCGGCACCCCCATCGCCGGACGCCGCCAGCGCGAACTCGAAGAGTTGATCGGTTTCTTCGTCAATACCCTGGTCATCCGCTCTGAATTATCAGAGACAATGAGTTTTCGCGACTTGCTGGCCAATGTACGTGCAACTGCGCTAGATGCTTATGCAAACCAGGACTTGCCGTTTGAAAAAATTGTCGAAGCTTTGCGACCAGTTCGCGACCTGAGTCGGCATGCCATTTTCCAGGTTTGGTTTGTGCTGGAAAAAATGGGTCAGGCTACGCTGGATTTCCCAAACATCAAAAGCAGCCAGGCACCGGTTGACCTTGCTGCAACATT
>NZ_JAKZHX010000070.1 GCF_022568815.1 Undibacterium paludis
CTGCAGTTGTAGAGTGCAGTGCCGTCTGTTTTTTCCAGGTAGACCATGACGCTCTTGGTGCCTGATCCAGTGCCGGTAAAGGCCAGCCCCGTCATGCCGAAACCATAAGCCTTGCCTGCTTCAGCAGTGAAGGTGTAACGCCCATACTGGCCACTGGGCAGACTGACTGGTGTTGTACCATCGACGGCCAGCGTGCCGGTTGCATCAGACAGTAATTGCAGGTTGATGCTGCCTTTATCCAGACCCAGCGGGTCGATCAGGATGGTATAGATACCGGTCTCTGGCAGGTTATTCAGATTCATCAAGGCCGTTGCACCGCTCAGGGAATACGACGCCCATTCACTGCTGCCACTGCTGGGCTTGTAAATCCAGACTGTCTTGCTGCTGGTGATCGGCATGGTATTGCCTGTGATGCTCAGGTTAAGGCTTTGCCCTGCCGT
>NZ_JAKZHX010000071.1 GCF_022568815.1 Undibacterium paludis
AAAACAGCAGTAAGCAATACCAACCTTATTTTGTTAAAAGGAAGCACCTCAATGAAAACCCGTTTCTCCGCATTCCTGGCTGCCACACTCCTGGCTGTCACAGCCGCCGTTGCCGTTGCCCCTGTATCCGCACAGGAATCCGCCTCCGCTGCAGCGGCCCCGGCTGCTTCCGCCCCTGCTGCCGAAGCACCAGCCGCTCCAGCAGCTGATGCCGGTGCGCCTGCAGCTGCTGCGGCGCCTGCCAAAGAAATCGTCGACAACCCCTATGGTCTCGATGCCCTCTGGAAAACCGGCGACTTCGTTGCCAAAGGCACCCTGATCATCATGGTCATCATGTCCATGGGCAGCTGGTACATCCTCATCACCAAAATCATCGACCAGATCAAACTGTCCGGCCAGGCTTCAGACGCCCG
>NZ_JAKZHX010000072.1 GCF_022568815.1 Undibacterium paludis
TCAGTTGAATGACACCATCGTTGACGCATTGGTTGACAGCTACCAGGCTGCTAACACAACAACTCACGTAGAACGTCTGACTATCCGTGCGATCGACAACGTCAACGTTGCCAACGCCACAGTCGGTGTTTCCATCGATGCAGGTGTACTGACAGCGCAATCCGCACTGGACGTGACCCTGGGCCGTGGCGCCAACTTCCTGCAATTGGGTGCTGGTGCAGACCGCGTGGTATTGCTGGGTAACTATGTGGCTGGTACTTATGCCGCCGTAGAAAATGGCGTCAGCATCGATGCCCAGTCCACCGCCACAGCCGTAGCCCGTGTCGTCACAGACACCATCAACCTGGGTGCTGGTAACGATACACTGGTGACTTACGGTGCGAT
>NZ_JAKZHX010000073.1 GCF_022568815.1 Undibacterium paludis
GCCGCCTGGAAGCTGCGGTTGTTGGCGATGTAGACATTGCTGTTCCAGTTGTTGACGACGACATTGCCATCCACCACACCACTACCACCACTGACTGTGGCCAGCGGCGCGAGGATGCTGGCGTTGAGGGCGACGTTGGTGAACGTCAGTTTCTTCGCGGTGCTGAAGTTGAACAGAGCATTGTAGTTCTTGAAGCCGTCTGGCATGCCGCCTTGCATGCCGCTGTCACCCGTGACGTTGATGATGAGGGTTTGCCCTGGGTTCAGGTTGACGAAGTTGGCGTAGGTCACACTCAGCAAGTCTGCACCTTTGACACTAAAGATTTGTGTACCGCTTGTGCCATCGCCCTGGAAGGT
>NZ_JAKZHX010000074.1 GCF_022568815.1 Undibacterium paludis
ATTTACTGCTGTTTTAAGATTGAATCTTTTTATTAATCTTGTTTGATGCCGTCAAGAAGCCTGTGCCGGCGTAGCGAGCAAGTCCAGGTTGAGTTAAGAAGCGCAGTCGTACGCAGGTACGACGAGCATCGCAGACTCAAGCTGGGCTTGCGCAGTAGCCTGCGCAGGCTTCGACTACTCAAGCTTCCATACATACTGGACTTTGGCCCAGGTCTGTTGTGGTTTGCCATCGACGGTACCGGGTTTGTTTTTGCAGGAGCCGGACATCAAT
>NZ_JAKZHX010000075.1 GCF_022568815.1 Undibacterium paludis
AACCATCCACGCCAACGGCATCGTTCAGGACTACAGCTATGACGACGGCAACCAGCTGACAGGCATCACCTACAAAAAAGCCGACAACAGCATCATTGGTGACCTGACCTACGGCTACGACGACGGCGGCCGCCGAACCAGAAAGGGCGGCAGTCTGGCAAAAACAGATTTGCCCGATACCGTTACCACCACCAGCTACGACGCCAATAACCGTCTGACCACCTGGGGCAGCCAGATACTCAGTTACGACAAGAACGGCAACCTC
>NZ_JAKZHX010000076.1 GCF_022568815.1 Undibacterium paludis
TTCCTGCAACAATGGTTCAACCTGTCAGATCCGGCCGTCGAGGAAGCCTTATACGAATCGGTATCCATGCGCAGCTTTGCCAATATTGACTTGGGCAATGAACCCGTGCCGGATGAAACAACAGTATGCAAATTTCGGCACCTGCTGGAGCGCCATGGCCTTGGCAAGCGTATCTTCGAAGAAGTAGGCCGTCACCTGCAAGAGCGGGGAATGAGGGTGTCGGGCGGTACT
>NZ_JAKZHX010000008.1 GCF_022568815.1 Undibacterium paludis
GACACTATACTTCGTGCGTCCTTGTTCGTTGATGTGGTGGGAAACCGCAATTTCCCATTACATTAGTACTGGCTTTCATCGCAATCTCTGTCGCAATTCTAATCTTATGTTTCATCCAATTGACAGCGGGATCTTCTTTGCTATCGCGCCGTGACAGTAACTGAACTGGATATTGGTCAAGATCCAGTGGTGCTGGACATGTCGTAAGTTGCGACATGTGTGAGAGCGCAGCTGCTGCATGGCTTGGGAGCGTAACCACAGCTCGCGTGCCCACCAAAAAAGCAGGAACTGCCGAAAAATGCGTTAGCGCTGTATAGACATAGCGTTGCTTTCCTATCGCATTCAACGCCGTATCTACGATGCCTGATCGCCCCGAAAATGAAACAAGTATGTGAGGCAGTCGAACGTAGTCGTCAACGGACAGGGGCAGCGCAACGTCAATCGCATCTGCGTCCACCAAACAGGCATATCCTGCATTACCGATCTGTTCCTGCGTGATCCAAGCCCGACTTGCTGCACCTGACACAACTGCTAGCTCGATTTCCCTGTCGTTGAGTTTCTGTTCAACCGTATGACTGTTTGTTTGTCGGAAAATCAATGAGACATTCGGGCCTTCCTCCCGGACAAGTCGCGATAGGTTTGGACCGATCGCAAGCTCGAAATCATCTGACATTCCGATCGAGAAGTTGCGAGTCGTGGTTGACGGATCAAACGTCTGAGGTTGCTTAAGCACTTCCCATAAATGAGCAACCCCAGATTCCAATTGTTCGACCATTGCCAGAGCGCGTGGTGTCGGCTCCATGCCACCGTTTGTACGAACGAACAATGAATCGCCACACGTTTGTCGCAGACGTGCAAGTGCCGCACTGGTGGCAGCTTGACTGAGTGCTAGCCTAGACGCGGCTTTCGTCACGCTGCGCTCTTGCCACAATGCCAAAAAGACGACGCAAAGATTGAAATCCAGTTTTCTAATATCCAAAATATTGATTTTCATATTCATTATAATTTGTTTGATAAATATTTTTGATTATAGCAAACTGCCCAGTATGGTTTATATGGAGGCGACGATGGCAAAGCATAAAGTGGCAGTTGTACAGGCTGGATCGCGTGTGTTCGACACGCCAGGAACACTAGATCGAATGGAAGTGCTGTGCCATGAGGCCAGCCAAACAGGCGCAACGCTTATCGTGTTCCCTGAGGCTTATGTTGGCGGTTATCCAAAGGGACTCGATTTCGGTGCTTGTGTGGGCATGCGCACCGCCAGCGGAAGGAACGATTTCCTTCGCTACTGGCAATCTGCAATCGATGTACCAGGACCAGAGGTGCAACGAATAGGCGAATTCGCGGCTCAAGCCCAAGCGTATCTGGTCGTCGGTGTGATCGAACGTGAAGGAACCACACTGTATTGTTCGGTCCTATATTTCGGCCCAGACGGCTTGCTGCTCGGTCGGCATCGCAAGCTAATGCCAACCGCAAGCGAGCGTCTGATCTGGGGGATGGGCGATGGGTCGACGCTACCAGTGCTGGACACTCAACTCGGAAGGGTTGGTGCCGCCATCTGCTGGGAGAACTATATGCCTGCGTTGCGTATGGCAATGTACAGTCAAGGTATCGGTATCTGGTGCGCACCGACCGTCGACGATCGAGAGATATGGCAAAGCTCAATGTGCCATATCGCTTACGAAGGGCGCTGTTTTGTTCTGAGCGCTTGCCAGTACCTCACACGTGATGACTGTCCGCAGGATTACGAGTGCATTCAAGGAGTCGCGCCTGACATGCCGTTGATCAAGGGGGGGAGCGTGATTATTAGCCCGCTCGGACAAGTACTGGCTGGTCCCATATATGGCAGCGAAGCGATTATTTCCGCTGAAATCGACATGGACGACATCGTGCGTGGAAAATTCGATTTGGATGTCGTGGGGCACTATTCAAGGCCCGACGTATTTGAACTGAAAGTTGATACGAACGCACGCACCGCGGTTGCAATCGACAAGCTTCAGCAATCGTACAATCCGGAGCCAAAGCCGACGGCTGTTCGGGTTTGTGGCGCACCTGACATTTTAACTCAAGAAGGAGTATAGGAATGAACTTGACCCTTCCACATATTCAAGCGGCTGCGGAGTTGCTCAAACGGCGGCTTGGAGCCTCTCCGCTAGTAACTGTAAATCGCTGGAGGACTGTAGGTGATGCTCAAATCGTAGTTAAGGCCGAAAGTTTGATGCCGACCGGGTCGTTCAAGATTCGCGGTGCAACTTGGCGTGTGTCAACATTAACGGCAGAAGAGCGTAGCCGGGGAGTAGTCGCGTACTCGACCGGCAACCATGCGCAAGCAGTTGCGAAGGCGGCAGCAGATGCAGGTATCAAGGCTACTATCGTGATGTCCCCAGATGTGCCGCTCGCCAAAATTGATGCCACCAAGGCTTGGGGAGCATTTGTGGTCATGGCAGACTCAACGTCCCATGCACGGAGAATCCTGGCAGAGAGCCTTGCTGAAGAACATGGGTACGTGTTGGTTCCTCCATACGATGACATGGAAGTGATGGCGGGGCAGGCATCGATTGGTGTTGAATTGTTAGCGCAACTAGCAGACAAGCCACCTGGTGCAGTGTTTGTTCCAATCGGGGGAGGAGGTCTACTTGCTGGCGTTGCCGCTGCAATCAAACAGTTAGCCCCTGAGGTGAAGGTTATCGGTGTTGAACCCGAACTGGAAAACGATGCATACAGATCCTTTCACGAAGGCAGGCTATCCTCAATGAAAGCACCAAGCGAGAGCGTTGCTGACGCGATCAAGGTTCAAAGTCTAGGGAATTTGACATTCCCATTAATACGCCAATACGTAGACGATATTGTTACTGTCAGTGAATCGGACATCATGTCCGCCTGCCTTCGCTATTATAAAGAGGCGCACCTAGTAGTTGAACCCGGTGGAGCGGTATCTCTAGCAGCGGCATTTTGTGATCAATACAAGTTTCCGAGCGACACTCCAGTGGTGGTCTTGGCTTGCGGTGGGAACATAACGCTGGAACGGTTGACCCAGCTCCAGATGAACCTAGCTCAAAGGAGTAATGCAACATGAGTGCGTCCAACATTAGGGTAATCGGCTACGAAGAAATTCGGTGTTTGGTTGGCATCGCAGACATTCTGGAACCCGTCAAGGAAAGCTTGGTCGCGTATAGCGCCGGTCACACAAGCGCCTCTCAGATTGGCTTATTGGCACTGCCGGATAATGGAGAAGTTCATATTAAATCTGGTTACTTGAAGGCAAGGCCGTACTTTGTGACCAAGGTTGCAACCATGTGTCCCGTTAACAGGGCTTCTGGGCGACATACGTCTGATGGTCTAGTAGCGGTGTTTGATGCAAAGAGTGGCTACCCTGTGGCCGTCTTGCATGATCGCAAGTATCTTACCGACATCCGTACAGCCGCAGTCGGTGCTATAGCTGCGGAATACTTGTCGCGCAAGGATTCCACAGTGTTGGGAATATTGGGTACCGGTGGACAAGCATTTCTGCAAACAATGGCTGTCTTGCTGGTCAGGTCGATCACCGATGTCGTGGTATATGGGCGAGATAGAGACAGAACTCAAGCTTTCATCGATCGCATCCTTCGCGAGGTTCCGTCTCTTCGTGTGCGCCGTGCTAAGTCTCCACAAGAAGTTACGATGGAGGTTGACATTCTTGTGACGGTGACCGCATCAACAGATGTCCTCGTGAAAGGTGCATGGCTTAATGCCGGATTACATGTGACCGCTGCAGGAGCCGACGATGAGCACAAACAGGAACTAGATTTTGATAGTATCGAACGGGCCGACTTACGTTTCGTCGATAGTAAAACGTTGTGCGAACGCTATGGCGAATTAGCCTTGTATACGAAGACGAAAGGTGTATCGCCGCCGGTCAACGGCGAACTTGGGGAGCTTATTTCAGGAAAACTGCAAGGTAGAAGTTCGCGCGATCAGATCACTCTGTCTAAACATGTTGGAATAGGCGTTGAGGACGTTGTTGCTGCGGAAGCCGTTATGAAAATACTTCAGCGATACGCTGAACTCGATTTGGGGTGATAGGCCGAAACTCTCAGAATTTTTGAAAAGCCAATAAATAATTCCTATTCAAGACACGCACCGATGGGATCCATCGGCGTAGCATCGGTATTCATCCATAGTAGCCAACCTACTTCAAATGCCTGTATTGTACCTGTGGTTACTATAGCGATCCGTCAAGATGGTGCTGATGAGGCGCTTACCATGCATGCAGCATGCATTAATAGTCTCTAGAAAGATCTATCGCGTCAAACTATTCAGAGTCAATTACAATGCCATCTCGCACACAATGGAGCCAATTTTGAAGACTATTCTTAAACATCTGATGATCATTGGAATACTGCTTACTGCATCCTTAGCACAGGCAGCAGCACCGACACCAGAGATGAAACAAGCTTTAAAGGAATTTATTGAAGTTCAAAATTTGGAACAAGCCTGGATAATTATTATTGAGAACGCTGCAAAAAATGGCTCTGAAGAAGTGGTCAAGGGGGCAATGCGAAAATTAGAGAGTAGTAGTTCTTTATCTGAAGTTGAGCGCACCAGGATTAAAAACGTCATCTTGGAAATGACACCAACAATCGCGAATGAGGTGACTGCCTTTCATAAAAATTTAGATGTAAAAACCATGGTCACTGAGATGATTGAAGCGATTTATCCAAAATATTACAATGTGCAGGAGATACGCGATTTGACCATGTTCTATGGCAGCATGGCTTTCAGAAAAACTGCAATATTTGGTCGTGAAATTGCCACAGAAAGTGCCATCACTGGTGAAAGTAAGAGTGTACTCTGGCGTCGCTATGACAGCAAATTCACACCACAGGAAACCAAGCAAAAACTTGAATTCGCCAGCTCGGCAATTGGACTTAGGCAAAACGCAATCGGTGCGAAAGTCAATGCTGAATGCCTAGATTTTTTCTATAATCGTACTACGCCGGAACTGATAAAGATTGCAGATAGATATGGCGAAGTACTGGCAAAACGACTCAACCCGTAGGACATTCTGTAGCACACTAAGTCCCCTCGTGAGATGAGGCATCCCTGAATTTCTGAACAACTGAATTTGATCTGACAAATACCGTCATCAAATCGGGTAACTGTCAGATCAGGTCGCGACTACTGCAAATTAAGCGCTAGAAACAATTCGTCGTCAGCCGCCCCACCTATCATTGACCACTGACCTCGGCCAGACTAGCTCTCCCATCACAAGTAAAGAGGAGCAGCATGAAACGAGATCAAGCCAAGCGACAGCAGTGGCAGCAGCACATTGCCCAATGGCAGCAGAGTACACTAAGCCAGCGTGCCTTTTGCGAACACGCAGGCCTCAAGTTCGCCACCTTCGACTATTGGCGGCGCGCCCTCATTGCCGAACAGGCTGTTGATAGTCTGGTAGCATCTCAATCGCAGCAGCCCGGCATGGCGCTGTTACCCGTGCAAGTGACATCTGCTCCTTCTGGCCCCACAGGGCTGTTGTTGCGCAGCCCGCAAGGATGGGAACTGCGCCTGCCGTCCGAAGTACCGGCCGACTGGCTGCTCACCCTGCTGCGTGGCCTGTGATGCAATGGCAGGCAGACGCCATCTGGCTGGCGGTACAGCCAGTGGACATCCGCGCCGGGATAGACCGTCTGTCAACCTACGTCCAGCAAGCCCTGGGGCGTATGCCTTGTGACGGTACAGCCTACGTCTTCAGCAACCGGCGCCACACACGCCTCAAAGTAGTGTGCTGGGATGGTAATGGCGTGTGGATGTGCGTACGCCGCCTGCACCGTGGTCAGTTCGTCTGGCCCAAGCCTGGCGAGCTCAGTTGGCAATTGACTGCCGAGCAATGGCAATGGCTGGTAGCGGGCGTCGATTGGCAACGTCTGTCGGCACCCGCTCCGGTCGCCTGGACACTGTAACAAGCCCTGTTAACTTCGACGCGATTCTGTTAACATGACGACATGGATCTGCTCGAACAACTTGCCCTGACCAACGCCGACCCTGCGCTTATTGCGCAGTTGACGGCCATGCTGGCGCAGAAGGAAGAACAGATCGCCTCGAAAGATGCTCAGCTCCACGTCCTGCAAAGGCAGCAGGATGTGTTGAGTGCCGCTGGACACGCCAAGGACATCAAGATCAAGGCACTGACGCTGGAACTGGCGCATCACAAGCGCATCCGCTTCGGCAAGGCCAGTGAAGCCTATAGCGGCGAGCAACTGGATATGTTCAACGAAGCCGTCGATGCCGACCTGGCGGCGCTGGAAGCGGAGTTGGAAGTTCTGCAAGCGCCACGTCCAGTCAAGCCGCGCAGCCGTGCCGGTCGCCAGCCGCTGCCCAGCGACCTGCCGCGTATCGAACACCGCCATGAACCAGCCTCTTGCCTATGTGCAGCCTGCGGACGTGGCCTGGTCAAGATCGGTGAAGATATCAGCGAACAACTCGATGTCGAGCCAGCACGTTTCTTCGTACATCATCACATTCGCCCTCAATATGCCTGCCGTGGCTGCGATACAGTCACCGCAGCAGCGACCCCGCCAGCAGTGATCGACGGCGGCGTGGCCGCTCCCGGTTTGCTGGCCTGGGTGGCGGTCAGCAAGTTTGCCGATCATTTGCCGCTGTACCGACTCGAACAGATCGCTGCCCGTCAGGGTGTGCCGCTGGCACGCTCTACGTTGGCCGAATGGATAGGTAAGCTCGGCGTGGCTTTACAGCCCTTGAGCGAGCGACTGGCCGAACTGCTGCGGCAACGGCCTTGCCTGCATGCTGATGAAACACCGGTACGCCAGCTTGATCCCGGGCAAGGCAAGACCAAACATGCCTACTTGTGGGCCTATCGCTCTAACCATCTGGACCAGGGGCCAGCCATGATCGTGTTTGACTACCAGATCGGGCGCGCCGGTGCTCACGCACGCGCCTTCCTCGGAACCTGGCGCGGTCATCTCATGGTGGATGACTATGCCGGTTACAAGGCGCTGTTCGCCGACGGCGTGACCGAACTGGCTTGCCTGGCCCACGTGCGGCGCAGGTTCTTCGAGTTGCATGCGGCCAACGGCAGCCCGGTGGCGGCCGAGGCACTGCGCCGCATCGCCACCCTGTACGCCATTGAGCAAGCGGCCAAGAGCGAGACGGCCGAAGTGCGCCTGCAACGACGGCAAACGCAAGCCAGGCCGGTACTCGATGAGCTACATTCCTGGCTACAGACGATGCAACAAGCTGTCGCACCAGGCAGCGGCACGGGCAAGGCTATTGAACACGCACTCAAGCGCTGGCCGGCGTTGGTACGCTATATCGATTCGGGCACGCTGCCGATCGATAATAAAGCGATCGAAAACGCGATACGTCCGATTGCCATTGGCAAGAAGAACTGGCTGTTCGCGGGTTCGGAACGTGCAGGCCGCCGTGCTGCCGCTATCCAGACCTTGCTGGGCACGGCAAAACTCAATGGTCTTAATCCAATGCAATGGCTCACCAGCGTCCTGGAACGTCTCCCGACGTGCCCTAACAATCAGATCGATTCGCTTCTGCCATTCCCGAACTCTACTCCGTTGTAACTTCTTTTTTTACGTGGGGCGGCTGGACGCTTACCCCCAGGCAGTGTCACTGGCGACATTACCGTTCTTGTCGTAGGTGAGCTGACGCCCCTGGCTGGCATTAACATTGGCATTGTCTGCTGCGGTGGCGTTGGTACTGCCTTCTACCAGGTTTTGTCTTTGCATGCCGTCATAGGCGTACCAGTTGTCCTTGGTCGCTGCAGCAAGTGCAGCTTGCTCATGCTTGACTGTATGCTTCCGGCCTGAGATGGACACATTGCGCGTGGTAACGCTGACTGTTTCGGTTACGTATCCTGTTCTTCGCGCAACAATTGGTTAACTTCGTCTGCTGTTTCAAATAGAAATTCAGGTTTAAACTCTACTGAAAGTCCATTAAATTTATTTGAGAGTTCCTGCCAAAAAGTCAAAAAGAAATCTTCCCGGATAATGACTTTTATTTTTGACACATTGCCACGAAATTTACTAAGTTGTGAGTTAACTAAGTTTAGAATCGTCAGTTTTTCAAGCGTAATCCATTGCTCACGCATGAAATTTATCGCTTCAGCTCGTAAGTTAGCGTTTACTGCTTCCAAACTGAAAATTGCCCATCCCCAATTATCGTGAGTAGGTAACGCATTTATTTCTTCATCCGTAAAAATTTTTGCGCCACAATTCGAGCATGTCTTGTCGCCTTCAGAATATTTCCCGCAAATATCACAAATTGTTTTCATACTGTAGATACAATAAACTATCGATGAATTTCTTGATGAGGAAGCACATTGCCGGCTGTATCCACCACGCCGGCTCCATCACTTTGCGGTATCTTGCCACTGGCGTCGTGGTTTTCATGGGTGATGGTTTGACGGTTGTCGCTCTGGTGAACGCGACCAGCCGCCCCATCGATGAATCGGAGGGAGTCCTGTCCTTAAATCCCAATGTTGATATTAAGGCATCTCTGATTGAATCCAAAATCGCAAAGTTAATTCTAAAAAATAAATTACTTATAAATGGTGTACCGGACTTAATCAGAGGTTCTTTCATCAAGAAAGCATTATTGGTAGCGCTAGAGTCGCCCCGTCAATAAATGACCAAGTTATACCAACTAATTTCTTCACAATGCCCGGATCTTTAGTTAAAAATGGACGAAGAAACCCATCAAATTCTTCAGAAAATTCAACTGACCGAATTCCTGAAAAATCTTTCGCGTGCGCGACAAAAGAAAGAACTTCTCCGTTAAGCAAAAAATGATACATCATTCCACCAATCTCATCCGAACGATTTATGGATTGCAAAAATAGTTGATCAAAATTAGTAGACATGTAATAACTCCCGTTTTTATTTTTTACTTCGTCAAATTGGATGATACCTTATGGCTTATATACAGAATAACCTGTCCATACATTATTGAATTCATTTTGTAGCATTTTATAGCTTGTTTGTTTCCAAGGATCGCGAATCAATACCAAGCCTGCATTATCAATACCGTCTACCACGACCCAATGGCCAATAGGGTTTCCACGTTCAAACAAAAATGCGGACCAAGAACCTGTTTTATTGAGTGCTCCAAAGCTAGAGATATCAACACCAGCCCCCATCCAGCCCTTATCGACAGAATTCAATTTTCCAGCCAAACCTTGGGCTGAAGTTGTCTCGCCTCCAAATATTGACTGTTCAATTATCACCCCTCGATCGGCCAGCATTGTCTGACCGCATGCCTGTCCACAAGCTGTTTTTGTTAATTGTTGCGAAACAGATGAGTTAGGAACTTCATTAATTACCGGCCAATTTCCACCTGCACCTGCACGTTCAAGACCTATGTCCGTACTGTACGAAGCCAATTGACCGGTATCACGCAAAGCACCAACTTTCCCAGCATTACTCCATGCACTGTATCCTCCTGCTAGAGCCATCATCGCGTCAGTTCCATACATACCAAAGCGCTGCGCATCATTGCTCGGCGTCCATGTATGAAGTTGCCAAGGCTGCGAGCCACGGAAATTCTGATACACGTCATTCGATACCAATCCTAATTGGTTAGCAATTGCCAAGTACCCTTCTGCAGCTAGCTTTGTGCCAGTAATAGGTAAATTGACGGCATAAGGGCCTATATTCAAAAAACTTTTAAATGAACCTGTACCCGCTCCTAATGGATCATCCCAGGCAGCTTTAGCCGTACGAACTATAGTCTCACCAAACGGATCACGCACCTGCCGATTATCGACTTGCACCCATTCAGTTCCCACAACATTTCCTAACATATCGGTGATTGGGCGCTCCACCATGCCTGGCCCATTTCCCCCATTTCCAGAATAAGCAATCAGCCCGGCAGTTTCTGAACTACGGCCACCGTACCTCATATAGGTCTCGGCCATTATTGCATTTCCTAATTCAGTATTTTTACGCCCTAAAATCTGGTTTTCAGAATTTGCATAGTTTGCGCTTTGCAATGCTATTTTTCGTGCATTACTAGAATCTAAAGCCGACTGGCCCAGCGCGGTATTGTCACCACTACTATTTCCATCAGGGAGGATGTATTGCATGCCAGCCTTGATAGCATCGGTAGTTAACCCGTTCGCCGCCATAAAGTCACCTATAGCTCCAGCATCACTCGTCCCAAGCATTGAAGAAATGCCTTTACCTTTTCCTGCGATCATAGTTGTTGGCGAATCTTGACTTTCACCAAAACCCATTGCCTGATTTGACCAGTTATCGATTGTATCGGCATCGTTATCCACCACACTGACGTTGTCGTTACCCGATCCACCACCTGTTGTATCTTTGGTCGTGGTATCCAGATTCATTGAAGTGTTACCAGCACCAGTCATTACACTGTCACCTGGCTTGCTCCCGCCTGTTGTGCCATCACCTGCGCCACCAGTATGCGTTTCATCACCTGCCGTCACATGATTATCTGTGCCATTACCATTGCCAGATGTTCCCGTGCCCCCATCCTGTGACCCAGTCGTAGCGACATCTTTCAATGCCGTGTTGGCGCCATCAGCGGTCTTGGTATTGCCCAGGTTTAAGGTGTCCTGATAACCATTAACCTTCGCTACAAGCTTACCGTCTTCGCCACTGTTTTTGTCGACGCCATCGCCTGTGGTTTGATCGAAGGTGTTGCTGTCTGCGATGTCCTGATCAGTTGGCTGGTGTTCTTTTTCATAATCCTCGACCTTTTTCTTGAGGTCAGCGACTTGTGTCTTGAATTGGTCGGCGGGGTCTTGCAGTGCATCGACCTTGGCTTTGAGCGCATCGATCTGGGCCTGGGCGGCGGCAATCTTGGCCAGGGCGTCGGGGGCGGTCGGGTTCCAGGTCTTCTCGCTGGCATTTGTGTCGGTAAGCAACTTGGCGACCTGATCTCGCAAGGTCTTGACTTGCCCCGTCAGGGTATCGAACTGCGTGCCGGCTTCGGCGATCTGTGTTTTGAGTTCGTCGCTTAAGTCAGGTTTATACGCCAGTGGGACCAGATCGGCATCGGCTGTATAGAGCACGACATCTATTTTACCGGGGGCCAGGTTCAACGCTGATTCATGCTGATGCAGCTGTAACAAGCTATTGATGTAGGGGTCGCCAGTCGTTGCTGTGGTGGCGCCCGATGATCCGGTGCTGCTAGTTGCAGTTACTGCGTTACTCGCCAGTGTGGATTTGGTACTCGTGCTGGCTGTACCAGTACTACCTCCTGGCGCAGTTGGCGCAGGTGCTGGCGCAGCAACGGGTGCTGCTGGTGGCGGTGCACTGTTACTGCTGCTCGCCTGCAGCTCTGCCATGCGCAGATTATTGACCAGTGCCTGGGTTGCTGATGTGCTGCCCTGCCAGGTTTCACTCTTGCCTGTACCGTTACCTTTATTGCTGGCAAAGTTGTTGCCAGTCGTCCCCAGGCTGCTATGGAATAGCTGACGGTTGATCAGCAGGTTATTGGTCACCACACCGGCTTGCTCACTTTGGATGATCTTGCCGCTGGCGTCGTGGTTTTCATGGGTGATGGTTTGACGGCTACCGCTCTGGTTGCTGTCGGTCACGTCCAGTTCGATGAGGTTGCCGTTCACATCATAGTTGTACTGGCGGTTGCTTTGTCCACCCAGACTGGCCCATTTGGCATTGGTCTTGGTGGTCAGGACGCTGCCTTGCAGGTAAGCATCTGCCTTGATTTGCTGTAACTGGACTTGCAGGCTGTTACCGGCATTGTCATGGCTGGTATAGGCTTGCAGATGGCCTTCGTTATCGTATTGGGTGTAGTCGGTTTGCAGACTCAGCTGGTTCTGGGCATTGCGCACGGTCTCACTGAGCAGGTCGCCATTGGCGTTATAAGCCTTTTGGTTGTTGACGGCGGTTTCAGCCGCACTGGCAAGTTGACTGCTCTGTAGCGCCTGCAGATAGCCTGGGGCCATACTGTTGTTGATGCCTTGCTGCACCAGCCTGCCATTGCCATCGTAATAGCGCTGGTCAACGACGGTTGCGTAGCTTGCAGCCAGACGCTTGCCCGTCGTGTCATAGCTGGCGACAGCGATGCTGGTGAGGCGATTGGCAGCATCATAGCTGAAGTAACGGGTGATCAGGCCTTCGCGTATGAGGTAAGTGGTGTGGCTGGTGTCGGGTTGGCCGTCGCTTCCCAGTGGGATCTGGGCGACCAATTCCTTACCCCAGGCAGTGTCACTAGCGACATTACCGTTCTTGTCGTAGGTGAGCTGACGCCCCTGGCTGGCATTAACATTGGCATTGTCTGCTGCGGTGGCGTTGGTACTGCCTTCGACCAGGTTTTGTCTTTGCATGCCGTCATACGCATACCAGTTGTCCTTGGTCGCTGCAGCAAGTGCGGCTTGTTCATGCTTGACCGTGTGTTGCGTACCAGAGATGCTGACGTTACGCGTCGTCGTTGATGCTGCTTCGGTCTGCTGGGTCTGGTGTTGGTGGAGCAGATTCCCGTTTTTGTCGTAATCAAAGGCAATGGCATAACCGCTCTGGTCATCGACTCGCGCCAACTGACCAAGGGCGTTGTAGCTGAGCTGGTTATCTTGCAGGCTGTAATCGGCCTGAATGGTCTGTTCGCGTACATGCTGGCCCGCCAGGTTGTAGCTGTACAGGGTGGTCTTGTCGAGGGCAAGGTCGCGGATTTGCGTGACCTGTCCCGCATCGTCATAGTGGTAGTTGAGGTTTTGTCCGCGTGTGCTGGTTTGTTGTTGCAATTGCCCGGCATTGTCATAGGCGTAGCTGGTGACAGCGCCACCAATATCGGTATGGCTTTGTAGCTGGCCTGTGCTGTTGTAGCGCCAGGTGCTGATAGCGCCATTGGCGTCTTGTGAGGCAGTCTGGTGGCCCTGGCTGTCGTAGGCAGTTTGCCTGACCTGGCCCATGACTTGTTGACTGCGTACGGTATTGCCACGCAGGTCGACGTCATAGAGAGTTGTCTCGCCATTGCCGTTGGTGCTGCTCAGTACATGGCCTGCCTGGTCGTAACTGGTGCTGCTGACCAGGCTTTGCTGGTTGCTTGTCAGGATACCGTTGCTGGTGCTGGATTTGACTACAAGGTCGGTACTGGTCGTGAGCAGATGGCCCAGATGGTCGTACTGGTAACGGCTGGTATTGCCATTGGCGTCGGTCTGGCTGCTTTGTTGGCCCAGGCCATTGTAGTAATGCTCAACGACACCGCCATCCGCGTGGGTTTCGGTACGTAACTGGCCGTTGGCATCCCAGGACTGGCGGTTGGTGTTACCTACAGCATCAGTGCTGGCGATCTGGCGGCCAAGCTGGTCATAGTAAAGGCGGGTGACAGCGCTGTCGGCAGTTTGCTGACCTGTGGCATCGGGTGCTCGCTGCTCTATCAACTGGTTATTGGCATTGTACTGATAGGTGGTGATGCCGTTGAAACCGTTCAGGTCACTGCGGCTGGTGAGATTGCCCCAGCGGTCGAAGTTTTGGCGGATGACTGGTATCTGGCCATCACGTGTTGTTTCAACAATCGTGGTGACACGTCCCAGCAGATCGTACTGGTTCAGTGTGCGCCGCGTACCTGTCAATTGTTCGGCCTGTTGCGCATTCTGGATGGTGGTCAGCGGATCACCATTGCCC
Organism: Undibacterium paludis; assembly: GCF_022568815.1. Taxonomy (GTDB): domain Bacteria; phylum Pseudomonadota; class Gammaproteobacteria; order Burkholderiales; family Burkholderiaceae_D; genus Undibacterium. The sequence continues at coordinate 13,617 of NZ_JAKZHX010000008.1, forward strand.
AGCTGGAGGCTGATCTGGTTGCCACCTGTGGTGCTATAGGTGGCAGTCTGGTGGCCTTGCACGTCGTATTGCATGACTCTGGTGACGCCATCGCCGCCATCGCTGCGCCACAAGCGTCCGGCATTGTCATAGTCGTAGTGGTAGGTTTGCTGACCATTCGTACCTTCACTGATGACATCGCCGAAAGCATTGTAGGCAGCTTCTTTACGAACTACGCCTGCTACCGCCTGTGCAACCGTGATGATTTTGCTGCCATCACTACTGAGCTGGCTGGTGCTGGCGGGAGTGATGCTGGCGGTGCGTCGGCCAAGGGCATCGTATTCATAGGCGGTAAACAAGGTATGGACAACGCCGTCATTGCCACTGACACCCATCCAGTTTTTGCGCAGATGGTTTTGTGCATCATAGGACGCAAAGTGATTGGCACCATTGGCGTCGGTATTTTGTACGACGTTGTTATTGCTGTCATAACGGGCCATGCTGATGCGGTCGTCGCTGCTGGTGCTGCCTTTGGTGTAGCCCAGACTGTCGGCTGCGGTGGCGCCATTGGCGTACTCGGCCTTGGTGACGACATTACCAAGGGCGTCGCGCTGGTATTCGGTGAGTGGGCGCAAGGTCGTGCCTGTTGCGGTACTGACCGCTGCCTGTGCAATGGCACGGACACGTCCCAGGGCATCGTAATAGCGGTAGCTGCGATTGCCGAGTGCGTCGGTGGTTGCTACCAGGTTGCCGGTGGCATCGTATTCCTTGGTGGTGGTCAGGTCGGCACGGCTGCGCTGGCCGGTGGCGAGGTTTTCTGACCCGTCGTTATAGCTGACGTTCAGGCGGGTCTCACTGGTCTGGCGGTTAGCCTTGTCGTACCCGTAGACGATGCTTCTGTCATCGCCACTGGTGGCTGGTAATACCAGATTGCTGGCCTGACTGTCCGTGGCAGACAGGGCGGTAGCATATTCAGTAGTGCGGGCGATATTACCTGCCGCGTCGTAAGACTGTGTGCTGACGTAGCCGAGGGCATTGATGGCTGCTGTGCGGCGACCGTCTTTGTCATAGAAGTAGCGGCTAGTGGTCCAGCTATTGCTTTGCGGATCAGCCAGCACCGAGGTCTGGGACAGGCTGCCAAAGGCATCGTAACTGTAGCGTGTGACGCTGTTTGCCTGGACGCTGGCGGCACCCGCCTGGCCATTGTTGACCCAGGTGGCTGGCCCGGTGATTTCAACAGGACGACCAAGCAGGTCATACTTTGTGGTGCTCGTGCGGTCTTGTTGATGATCCATGCCCGCTAAAGCGGCACTGATCTGGCTGGTTTGTGGTGCCTGCTGTGCTGTTGCTCCAGCGTTGAGCATGCTGCTGATGTTGACTGCGTGGGCATACCTGGTCTCAGTACTTGTATCGCCGAAGCTGTTATAGGTATAGCCGGTGGTATTCCCCAAAGCATCAACGGTATAACTGATGCGGCCAGCCTGGTCGTAGCTGCGATAGCTGGTATTGCCCGCAGTATCGCGGCTGGCAACGACATGACCGAAGCTGTCATAGCGCAATTCCGAAGTCAGCGTGACATTGCTTTCGGTGCGGGCGGCAAGGCCGGTCGCGCCATTACCAGCCAGGTTGTCGGCATCGGCATTATAGATGGCAGTAGGTGGATAGATGGTTTTAGTAAGACGGCCAAGGGCATCGTATTCGTATTGCGTGACACGTTGTTCAGGACGGCCGGCTGCCTCGGTACGGCTTCTGAGGTTGCCTTGCCCATCGTAAGTCATCCTGGTGACGATACCCGCCTGCACTGTGGTGCCGCTTTGCAGATTGCCATTGGCATCAATGGTGACACTGGCCAAGGCAATAGCAGGCGAAGTTCCACTCGCCAACCGGCCAGCCTCATCATAGGTGTAAGTCCAGGTGGCTTTTAATTTATTGGTGTAGCTGGTCTTTTGGCCGAGGCTGTTGTAGGTGTAGCTTTCTGTATTGCCAAGGGCGTCGGTGACGCTGAGCAAATTACCGGCATTGTTATACTTATATCCGGTGAGACGGTCTTTAGCAGCATCTGCGTTGATGGCTGCCTTGATGGATGCGGCATCGCTGTTACTGACAGTGACGGCATTGGCATATTGCACCGTCTGCTTGAGGTGCTGGCCCTCATAGACGTTTTGCGTGACATAGCCTTGCGCATCAACTTTGTAGCTGAGGCGATTGGCTTCATCATAGGCGCGGCGCTCTATACGGTCCTGCGGGCTTTGTTTGCCTGTCATCATGCTGACGACGGCATCTGCCCTGGTGCCAACAGGGACAGCACTGACACTGATGCGGGTGGCGTAGGCTGTTGTGGTAGTCAGATTGCCGACTTTGTCATAGGTGTAGCCGGTGACTGCACCATCAGCAGCAATCTTGAATCCCAGACGACCAGCTACATCGTAGGCATAGGACTCTATCCTGTCCTGATCTGAGGTCGGTATGGCGGCAAGGCTCAAATCAGCTGCTGGCGGTACGGCAATCCTGCTTGCGTACTGGATGGTGCGTACAACGTTGTTGGCGCCGTCATAGGCATGACCGGTGACTTCACCAAGTGCATTAACTTCCAGTGTCTGGCGACCATCCTTGTCGTAGTAACGATAAGAAACCTGGTCATTGGCGCTAGTTGCCGGGATCAGGGCGGCCAGGCTGTCGTTATTGGCGGTGGCGCTGATTGCCTTGACGGCTGTCGGCGTCAGGGCAAGCGCATAGCGGTGGACCTGACTGATACGGCCATTCGGGTCATAGGCGGTGGTGGTGACGCCGCCTGCGGCATCAATGCTAATGGTCTGGCGGTTCTGGCTGTCGTAGGCATAGTGGCTCACATTGCCATTGGCGTCAGTTACGCTGATGACGTTGTTGTTGGCGTCATAGGCGTATTTGCAGCTGATGGTGGTGCCACCATCCTGTGATTCGCTGATACGGCGGCCCAGGGCATCATAGGTATAGCTTTGCACCAAGGAGGCATCGTTGCCATTGCCCTTCTGGGTTATCTTTAGGGTCTTGCCGGCTTCGTCGTAGTTGTATTCGGTGATCAGGTGCAGACCATCGGGGTCAACGATGCTTTGCAACAGTTGGCCTTTGTGGTCATAGACCAGTCTGGTGACTTTGTTGTCCGCATCGGTGATTTCGATCTGACGGCCAAAGGCATCGTATTTGTAACTGGTGACCAGGGTCTGGCCGCCTGCCATGACCAGGGTTTTGCTGGTGAGGCGGTTGGCATCGTCGTAAGTGTAGGTGGTGACGTTGCCGTTTTCGTCTGTGCTTTGTTTTAGCAGGTCGGCTTTGTCGTAGAGATTGCTGGTTGCATTTTGACCAACCGATGTACCAGTCTGATTGCCGTCTTTATCCTGTATAAAACTCGTAAAAATCAAGCCATCGGAAGTATTGAAATATTCTCCAAAACGTGTTTTACCCAGCCCTGATGTATTACCTTCCGCTGAGGTGGCATCAATACGGTTAGCAGCACGTGTTGATGAGTACTGGTAAGTTGTCGTGTTACCTTTGGCATCTGTTTTTGTCAGCACCCTGCTGAATGCATCATAACTTGCATGCGTCGCATTACCGCTCGTCACATCCTTGATTTCAACCACTTGACCGAGACGGTCAAACTGTTGCTGCGTGACATTTCCCATAGCATCGACCGTGCGCCAGGCGCGGCCAAAGGCGTCATAATCAGCATGCACGGCCTGACGCAGGTCGGCGGTATCGCGTATCGTATCCGTGACCGAACCTCGTTTATCGTAATGCAGTTCAGTTTCAATATGTTTGACATCGATGACTTTGATTTGTTCGCCAAACTGGTCATAGGTGTACTTGGTCACCTGGTTGTTGGCATCGGTCGATGTCGCTATCCGGCCATTGAGGTCATAGGTGTAACTGGTGTGGATATCGTCGGTCTGGTTCGCCAACGCCTGGATTTGTTGAGTGAACTCGGCAGTTTGCAAGCCACCTGTCAGTGTGCCCAGCCCTGTCAGGCGGGTGGCGTACTGAACGGTATCTGTCAACTGGCCAAGGTGGTTGTAACGATTTTCCGTGACTTCACCCAAGGCATTGATGGTGTGCGTCAGATGGCCTGCCCTATCGTAGTAATACAAAGTGCGGTGACCATTCTGGTCGGTGCTACTGGTACGGCGATTGGTGGCATCGTAGGTGTAAGTGATGCCATAATCTTTCCAGAGTTGGCTGATGGCAGCCGGGTCGGTGGTATTGCGTAACAACTCGCTGCCATTACCAGCCATTTTGCTGATGACGCGGCCAAACTTGTCGTAGGCAAGTGTAGACGCTCTACGATATGCTGGTAAATCATCTGCAACACTAGTCGTTAGCAACTGACCGGTTTCTCCATCATAGGTGAATTTCGTGGTCGTACTAAGCACTATCCCTACTCTACCGGCAGCGAGCAATACTTCAAGCGATACACGATTTAATGCATCATAGGACTCTGTTTTGATTTGATCCTTGTATGGGACCGCTGCAGGTTTAATTGCTCCCCAACTCAACGACGGATTGACAGAAGCAAGCTTGGTCGCATAACTGGTTGTCTGTGTGACTTGACCATTCAGATTGTATTGATATTCAGTGGCAAACCCTTCCGCATTCACACTTCCTATTAATTGGTTCTCAGCATCGTAGAAGTTGTAGCTGATGGCATCACTGGACGGATTTTGGGTGACGAGTGCGCTAAACACGCTGTTGACCTGTGCACTCTTGTTGGCCATCGCATACGCGATCGTGCTGTTCTGACGGCCAGCGCTGTCATAGCGATACTCGACCAGTCCACCTTCAGCATCTGCCGTGCCTATCAGTCTCTGGTCCTGATCGTAGTAGCGGTAGCTGCTGCGGTCTTTGCTGTCTGCTGCTAAGATGATGTCTTCTGCTGTGGCATTGACGCCTACGCTGGACGGATTAATGGTGTTGGCGCGCTGTATCGTGGCAACCAGTTTGCCAGCGACGTTGTATTGCAGCTCTGTCACTTCGCCCAGCGGGCTGATGGTCTTGGCAATGCGGCCCAGTTTGTCGTACAGGGTACGGACTATCATGTCGCTGGCGCTGGCTGTTACCGGGATGTTGCTGACATTGGCTGGGGCCGGGGTATTGCTACCCGTTTGGACAACCTGGGCTTTGAGTTGCTGGAACTGGGTATCTGTCAGGGCATTGGCACGAGCGATGGTCTGGACTTTTTGACCCAATACATTGTAGATGTATTGGGTGACTTCTCCTTTGCCATTGATGTCGGCCTGGACATTACCAGCCTCATCGTAGATATGTAGTTGTTCTACGCCTGTCGGGTCTTTGGCATAGACCAGGCGGCCCAGGGCATCGTAACCATAGCTGGTGGTGAGTTCGCCACCAAGGCTGCTGCTCAGTAAGTGGCCTTGATTGTCAAACACATGGGTGTCCACGCGACCACTGGAATTGTGCTGGACGATTTTGTGGTTGGCATCGTCATACTCGGTGTAGCTGGTTTTTTGCAGGGCGTCGGTGGTGCTGAGGACGCGGCCCATGCCGTCGTAGGTGTAGCTGGTCTGATTGTTCTGACCGGCTATGGTCAGCAACAGATTGCCCGCTACGTCGTAAGCGTATTGGGTCTTGCTTTCTGTACCATCTTTGATGCCTGTGCCGTCAGCACCAAGCTTGGCATAGGTGGTGACGCTGGTGAGCTGGCCACGGGTGTTGTAGCCATAGTCGCTGCGGGTGGTGTTGCTTTGAGTCTGAGCTGTACCCCAGCTTTGCAGTTGATCGAGCGTTGGTGCGGCAGATGCAGTCAGACCAGCAACAGGGTAGCTGGCACTGGTGTAGTGGATTTCTGCTGTCTTCTGCCCTGCGCTGTCGTAGCGTTGTTCTGTGACGTTGCCAGCAGCGCTGATCTGGAAGCGCAGGTTGTGGTGTTCGTCGTAGAGGTAGCGGCTGGTTTGTACTCCTGTAGCCTGGTTGCTGCCTGCTGCGGGGGTGAGGCTGCTGGTGACGAGGTCGTTGTTGCTGTTGTAGGTGTTGTCTACGCGGTTGCCCTGGGCGTCTGTCTTGGTCAGCAAGTTGCCGGCCGTATCATAGACAAAGCTGGTGATGTTGTTTTGGGCATCGGTGAGGCTGGCGATGTTGCCTGCGCTGTCGTAGGTGTAGCGTACTGTGGCTGTCTGGCCATTGGTGGCAGGAGCCGTCACACTGTCGAAGCGTCTGTCTGTGGTGAGGGTGTAGACGGTGACGTTGCCAAAGGCGTCGGTGACTTTGGTCTGGCGGTTGGCAGTGTCGTAGTCAAACTTGGTGGTGTTGTTGTCCACGTCGCTGATGCTGGCAACACGGGATTCTCCATCAATGGTGATGTAGGTGAACTTCTGGACGCTGCCGTCAGTCTGGGTGATGCTGTCGATGAGCTTGCTTGCACCTACGTAGGTGTAGCTGGTGCTGTAGACTTTGCCATCGGCAATGCTGGCGTCTTCTGGACTAAGGTCGAGCTGGACCTGACTCAGGCGGTTTTGGACATCGTAACTATAGCGGGTGTTGCTGGTGACTTTGCCATCTGCGGCAACGATGCGTTCCTGACTGAGGTTGTTGCCTGTGTAGATGAATTCTACCGCTTCACCATTGGCGCTGGTGATCTTGGACAGGAGATCACCGTTGTAGCTGTAGCTGGTGGTGTTGCCGTTGGCGTCGCTGGCTGTGGCGAGTCGCCATGTGTCAGCGTGAACCGTATAGCTTTCTTTGTTTTGGGTAGAGGGATTCGTCCAGGTCCAGGTGGCTGTTCCGCTATCGTAGGCCAGGGTATCAAATTTGCCTGACCCGGCATGGGCGATGTAGGTCTGGCTGGTGGCGTCAAAATCATAGGTTTCCAGGCTGTTGTCAGCACCAGCACGCTGAATGGTGCTGCCAGGCTGATTGATCGTGCCGGTCTGGTTGATGATGCGGCGGTAGCCATTGATCCACCAGGCGTCTCCATTGTCGTCAGTCAGTTTGCCCTGGCTGTTGTAGGTGCGCAGAACTGAAATATCATTACCACGGCTTGATACAAAGGTATCCTGGTCCAGCACGACGAGGTTGCCGTTGGCAACATTCACATAGCTTTGTTCGCCAGTCTTGCCTTGCCCGGCTGTGCCAAGATTGCCTCTCTGACCAGAATTGGCTAAAGACGTTAAATTCAGACCTGTACTGTTTCCACTGACAATTGCGACCATGAACTATCCTTTAATGTGCAAATTCGCTGCTTACATGGCAATGTTTCACTTCATTCAATTGCCAACTCATAAGCAACTTATCTAAACATTTCGGAATTTGTTTAGTCAAAATCACAAATAATTTCTATTTGCATATTATATTTTGCCAATTTCTTTTTGGCATTATAATATTTAACAAATATTCACATGGTTCAAAATAAACAACGGCAGCTCTGATTTCAGTTTTATCTGCTGCATGGCTTTATTTGTACTAAAACAGTTTTCCCTCCTTTTGCACTGACCCTGCCTATGCCTATTTTTTTCCCGCACAATACGGTAATAATCCTTGATCGAATGACGAAGCAATGAAGACGGAAAGTATTAACCACCTGGCTGCAATGTTACGCACGCAAATTGACTCGATGCGCCGCACCGGCAAGCCACAACAGGGGCAAGGCAATACGCTTAAAAAAGAGCCGGTGCAAGCAAGGAACAGGCAATCAACTGCAAAGCAGGATGTGGCCAGCCTGATTATGCAAAGGGCGGCTGAGATTGCGTCAGACGATGTTCACCGGCGGCGCAAGACTTTCAGGGTATTTCTGGAATCTGTCTTGCTGGGTGAATTAGGCGAAGGCCTGGTTGCTGATCCCAGATTTTTCAGGATGGTCGATGATATTCAGCATCAGATGGAAGCAGATGGGGAACTTGCACCGGTGATTGCGCAGGCGGTCGATTTGTTGTTGGCGCCTGGCAAATAAGCGCTTCAGTACCAGAAGATGGGCCGTGTCTTCGCAGGATATGTTTGATGACCTAATAGACCAAATCAAGCTGGTGTCGCGTCATCAGTTGTTGTTTCAAATTCCTGAGCGCTGACTGATGAATCTGTGCAATGCGGCTCTTGCTTAATTTCAGGATATCGGCAATTTCTTCAAAGGCGATGTTTTGCAGATAGTGGTAATGAATGACTTTTTTTTCTTGTTGCGGCAGTTGGTTGACCAGCGCCTGTATTTGCGTCTGTACCAGATGAGAATGTCTGTCTGATCGGATGAGAATACTCACTTGATGGTCAACGTCAATATAAAACGTACTGTATCGGCGCCTTGATAGCTACCGTAATAATCGCCAAGTATGCCTTGATTGCCAGATTCACTGGCACTACTCTTTGCTGATTCTCTGGCCAGCAATGTTGCCTGTGAGCGCAGTTGCGTAAGATTGATTGAACTTTTGGCAGATGCATCTGCTTCGACGCCGGCTGTGATTTTAGTGTTTGATTTTTCTGTCGCCTGAGGCACGGGCAATTTGTCGGGTGAAGTGGTGCTTGTTGTTGCTGACTTCTTTGCCGGATGCGGCGTTTCTTTTTGAGGCTTAAGCGGCGGCTCTTGGTGTGCAGGTTTTTCTTGTTCAGTTTTTGGTATCAATGGATAGCTTAGCTTCACCACAGACGTCAGGACAGTTACGTCTGTTCTTTGTGTAGCATTATCTGGCGAGTATGGTGTTAAGATAGGACCAGGAGCAGTACGTGCATCGCCAGGATGGCAATCAGCGGCCATATACGGATGGCTGTGCCCCCATGCAATGATTGCTGTATTGAAGACATTCACATATCCCCTGACCTGACGTGGTTCCTGCATTGAGGGCACAAAGGGCATGATATGACAAATCAGTTTGATATGTTTCTGTCATTTCTGAGGCATGGCATGCGTCAGGTTAAGCAGGGACTAACCTGACCTGCATTTGTACCTCCCGCATCAAGCCACTCCGTAATACCTCAAAAACATCCCCGCAGTAAGTTTGATTAACTCTTTCTGCTGCTCAGCTTCCAGCGGTGCTTTCCCCATGGCTACCTGCGGCCAGAAGGCCAGTGCCTTGAGCTGGCTTTGCAGCATGTCGCCCATGAGGCCAGGGTCACCCACCTTTAACTTGCCATCGGCCTGTGCTGCCTTTATCCAGGCGAAGATGCCTTCTTCGCGTTTGTTCATGCGTTCTACCATGTCGCGGGCGCGGTCCGGGGTGTGGATGGTGGCAGCAACAGCGACGCGGGCGAGGTCAATAAAGTTGGGGTCACACATCAGGCGCATCTTGTTGCTGAGGAAATTTTCCAGCTGTTCGCGCAGGTCTTTGTCTGCCTGATAACGAAAATCATCTTGCGAAACGGCGCTTTGCCACAGCTTTAACAATATTGCGGCGAATAAATCGTCTTTACTGGGGAAGTGGTTGTACACCGTGCGTTTGGAGACGGTTGCAGTGGCGGCGATCCTGTCCATGCTGGTGGCTTCAAAGCCATTGAGGCGGAATTCCTGTATGGCTGCCTGCAGGATGGCTTCGCGCTTGCGGTCGGTCTGGCGTAAGGGTTCTGACATGTTGTAATTTTATTATCTGGCGTGCTGATTGAGCCTGTCTGGCAGCGATAAAAGAATTTTACACTAAGTAGTTTACTTTTTCAGATTAAGAAACTACACTGTGTAGTGTAAATATTCGGCGCAGCATTTTTTCTGCGCAGTTTTGTGTAGTCACCAGGCGCAATCATTCATGCCCCGAATTTCGCGGTTTGTATTCAGTCTCTTCATGACAGGAGTGTTGATCACCATGGCTTATGTTTCTTACCCCAGCAATGCCCAGCAGTTACCTACAATAACCCCGCAAACCACTGTAGAGGGTTTCGTGAATCAGGCACCTGTACGTGAACCCAGTGTTTGGCAAAACATGAAAATCATGTGGAAGTTTTTCTTCGACAAACCTAAGGACACCGTGCCTGGCGGCAGCATCCCTGTGTTTGAACTGACGAAAGAACAGTTACTGGCAGCGCCAGACAATAGCCTGTACCGCCTTGGCCATTCCACCATGCTGATGAAATTGCAGGGTGAATTCTGGCTGACTGACCCGGTGTTTTCTGAGCGTGCATCACCTTTCCAGTGGATGGGGCCAAAGCGTTTTCACCAGCCACCCATCAGCATTGCCGACCTGCCGCCTATCAAGGGCATCATTCTGTCGCATGATCATTATGATCACCTGGATTACGCCGCTATCGTGCAACTGGCGAAAAAGACCGAGCATATCCTGACGCCAACCGGTGTTGGTGACAGGTTGATCAAATGGGGCATAGATGCAGAAAAAATCCAGCAACTGGGTTGGTGGCAAAGTGCCTGGATCAATGGCATACAGTTCGTCGCCACACCGGCCCAGCATTTTTCTGGCCGCGGCTTGCATGATCGTGACCAGACCCTGTGGGCATCATGGAGCATATTGACGCCTGAACTGAAAATCTTTTTCAGTGGCGACACTGGCTATTTCAAGGGCTTTAAAGAGATCGGTGACAAATACGGTCCTTTCGACCTGACCATGATAGAAACCGGCGCCTACAACAAGATGTGGCCGGACGTGCACATGCAGCCGGAAGAATCCTTGCAGGCTCATATTGATTTGCGCGGCAAGACCATGCTGCCTATTCATAACGGCACCTTTGATCTGTCCATGCACAGTTGGTTTGAACCCTTTGAGCGCATCGTTGCGCTGGCCAGGCAGCGTGACGTCAAGATCAGCACACCACAAATGGGGGAAGAAGTCGACATCAGTGAGCCGCAAACCGGCAAGCAGTGGTGGCTGTTTCCACTGGTACAGGCAAGCAGGCCGGTGTCTTTGCAGTCTGCGCTGGCTGACTGAGATTGCATCTTATTGATGCAAGCCCGTAACACTTCAAGAATGGAATAGAAATGCAAAAAAGTACGCAGAAAAAAGTGGCGCTTATTACCGGCACTTCGTCCGGCATAGGATTGGCAAGCGCTGTTGCCATGGCACAGGCAGGTTACGCAGTGATCGCCACCATGCGCAATCTGGACAAGGCGGATACCTTGCGCCAGGCGGCGCAGTTTGCCGGGGTGGACATCGATATTCAGCACCTCGATGTGCAGGACCAGGCCAGCATAGAGCGCGCTGTGAACAATGTGATGCAAAGCTATGGCCGGATAGATGTGTTGCTCAATAACGCCGGAGCCGGTTACTTTGCAGCCACGGAAGAAGTAAGTATCGAAGAAGTGCAGCAAGTCATGGACGTGAATTTCTATGGTGTCTGGCGCGTCACCCAGGCAATCCTGCCACATATGCGCAAGGCGCGTGCTGGCCGCATCATGACGGTATCAAGCATAGGCGGTGTGATCGGTCAGCCTTTCAATGATATCTATTGTGCCGCCAAATTTGCCGTCGAGGGCATGATGGAAAGCCTGGCCCCGGTGGCGCAGCGTTTTGGCGTGGGGGTCTGTCTGATTGAACCTGGCCCGGTCAATAGTGAATTTGTTGCCAATGTGCGTGCGCATGGCAGCAGGCCGGAGCAGCACATCGATGATTACAGCTTCATGCGTGACGCTTATCTGGCTGGTACCGAACAGGCCTTTGCCAGCATGGGCCAGACACCACAAGCCGTGGGCGAGTTCATTACTGCCCTGGCTGAAGGCGAGCATCTGCCTTTGCGTGCACCGACGTCTGATTTCGTGCGCGGCATCATCGCACGCAAATATGTCGACACCAGCGGGGACAGTGTACTGGCTCTGAACAGTGCGCGATTGCCAGTTCTGGAATAAGATTGGTATTCAGGTGTAAATATGACTGGCCACTAACCCGATCGCGCGGTGTAGTGGCCAGATTGCTGAAGAGCTATCAGCTCAGAAACAATGCTCAGCCGCAGGGAAGGATTTGTCTTTCACCGCTGTCACATAAGCCTGTACCGCTGCATCGATGCTGGTCTGGCCTTCCATGAAATTTTTCACGAAACGCGCCTTGCGACCCGGGAATACACCCAGCAGGTCATGCATGACCAGTACCTGACCAGAGCAGTCAGCACCGGCGCCTATACCTATGGTGGGGATGTGCAGGGAGTCTGTGACTTCCTTGCCCAGGCTGGCAGGGATGGCTTCGAGTACCAGCAAAGCAGCACCGGCTTCCTGCACCGCCAGGGCTTCAGCCTTTAACAAATTAGCGGATGCATCGGTCTTGCCCTGTACCTTGTAGCCACCGAGCTGATGCACGGATTGCGGCGTCAGGCCCAGGTGGGCGCAGACGGGTATGGCACGTTCCGTCAAAAACCTGATGGTCGGCAGCAACCAGGTACCACCTTCAATCTTCACCATTTGCGCACCGGCCTGTACCAGTTGCACGGCGCTGTTGAAGGCCGCTTCTGGCGTGGCATAAGACCCGAAAGGCATGTCAGCAACGACCAGCGCCTTTTGGTTGCCGCGCGCCACCGCTGCAGTGTGGTAGGCCACGTCTTGCAGTGTCACCGGAAGGGTGGAATCATGACCCTGGCATACCATGCCCAGAGAATCACCGATGAGCAAAATTTCTACGCCGCAACGGTCCATCAGGGATGCGAAGCTGGCATCGTAGCAGGTGAGCATGGTGATTTTTTCACCTTTCTCACGCAGCGCGATCAAGCCAGGAATGCTTACTGCTTTACGGTCTTGCAAATACTCAGCCATGCTTTTTCTCCAAAGGTGATGCTGTCATTTGATTTTTATTTGACAACGGTTTTGTCTCCACCTTACGTCCTCTTAAGACCTAAAAATAAAATAGACCGCTCCCACCAGACACAGGCCCGCCCATACATAATCGAGCTTGAATGGCTGCCCCATGTAAAACATGGCAAAGGGCACGAAGACAATCAGGGTCAGGGCCTCCTGTAATATCTTCAGCTGCGCCAGGCTGTACGCAGTGTAGCCTATTCTGTTGGCGGGCACTTGCAGCAGGTACTCAAACAGGGCGATGCCCCAACTGATGATGGCAGCCATCCACCAGGCTTTGGTGGACAGGCTTTTTAGATGACCATACCAGGCCACCGTCATGAAGACATTGGACAGGATTAAAAGGCCAGTGGTTTGCAGGATGATAGGTATTTGCATAAAACCTCAATGATCTGGCCAGCATATATCATGCCGGGTTCAGGTGGGCGTTAATTCATGTATGCGTTGTTCCGCAACTGCGGCGACATAATCTTGCGCGCGGCCTTTTCCCGGGATGTGGAGGTCTGCTACCAGTTGCAGCAGGGGCAGCAGCACAAAAGCGCGTTCTGTCATGCGTGGATGGGGCACTTGCAGGTCGGCGGTATTGATTTCTTCATCGCCATACAAGAGCAGGTCCAGGTCCAGGGTGCGCGGGGCATTGCGATAGGGGCGTTCGCGGCCATGCGCGAGTTCTATGGCTTGCAGTTGTTGTAGCAAGTCAGTGGCGCTGAGGCTGGTTGAGAGTTCGGCGACGGCATTCACATAGTCGTCGCCAGATGAGTCAATGGGCGCGCTGCCAAACAGGGCAGACTGGGCAACCAGCTTGGTGTCAGGCAGTTGCGCCAAGGTGCCGATGGCCTTGCCAACCGTGGCCCTGGCGTCACCAAGGTTGGCGCCTATACCAATAAAAACTTTCATGCTCATTCTGCTGCTGCGGCTGCCTTGCGTGGGGCGCGGCGGCGGGGTTTGCGTTTTTTCGGGCCAGCTTCGCTAGCGGCTGTCTTGGGTTTGCTGTTGATCAGACGCTCGCGTTCTGCGCTGTCACCTTCCATGAAATCTGTCCACCATTCGCCGATTTCTTCATCGATTTCGCCGGAAGCACAACGCAGCAGCAGGAAGTCATAACCGGCGCGCAGGCGCGGGTGTTCCAGCATCTTGTATGGGGTCTTGCCTACACGTTTGTCAAAGCGCGGCTGCATGGCCCAGATGTCGCGCATGTCCGAACCTATCTTGCGCTGTATCGCCAGCGCATCAGTTTGCGTGTTCAAGACATCATCAGCAGCCAGGTGCAGGGCAGGGATGGGGAATTCACCAGCAGCTTTATAGGCTTCCCATTTTTCGACGACCTGGTGCCACAGCAGGGAGGCAAACAAAAAGCCGGGTGACACACCCTTGCCCTGTTGTACGCGCTCATCGGTATTGGCCAGTGCCAGGGTGACGAATTTTTCACCGAGCGGCTGTTCCAGCACCACATCCAGCAGGGGCATCAGGCCATGATGCAGGCCTTCTTTGCGCAATTGCTGCAGGCAGGCCATGGCGTGGCCGCTGGTCAGCAGCTTGAGCATTTCATCAAACACGCGGGCGGCTGGCACATTGTTGATGAGCGGGGCCATCACCGGTATCGGTGCGCGGGTGGCGGCGTCGATGTCAAATTGCAGCTTGGCGGCAAAGCGCACCACACGCAGCATGCGCACCGGGTCTTCACGGTAACGTGCTTCTGGCACACCGATGATGCGCAGGGTTTTCTTTTTGATGTCTTTCATGCCGCCGTGATAATCAAGCACGGTTTGCGACGCAGGGTCGTAATACATGGCATTGACGGTGAAGTCGCGGCGGGCAGCATCTTCATGCTGTTCGCCAAAGGTATTGTCGCGCAGCACGCGGCCATGTTCGTCCTTGGGCGCGCCATCAGTGGCTGCGCCACGGAAGGTGGTGACTTCGAGCAGGTCTTGCCCAAACATCACATGCACGATCTGGAAGCGGCGGCCGATGATGAAGGCGCGGCGGAACAGGCGCTTTACCTGCTCAGGCGTGGCATTGGTGGCGATGTCAAAGTCCTTGGGCTTGACACCGGTCAGCAGGTCACGCACGGCACCGCCAACGACAAAGGCCTTGAAGCCATTCTCTTGCAGGGTCTGGGTGATGCGTATGGCATTCGCAGACACCAGGCCAGGATCAATGCCATGCTCCTTTGGGCCCAGTACAGTCGGCTTCTTGTTGGCGCTGGCGGGGTCGCTCTTGTTTTTAACGCCGAGTATTTTGCGAATAAATTTCTTGATCATTGCTTGTCAAACAGGTGAAGTTGTGGCCAACCTTTTGCCAGTGCGTGGGCACGCAGTTTGGCATTGGGATTGGTTGCGACAGGGTGACTGACGCGTTCCAGCAGGGGGATATCGTTTTGCGAATCGCTGTAAAAATAACTGTGTCTAAAGTCTTTGAGTTGCCTTAGTTGTGTAACCTGTTGCCTGGCCAGCCAGTCCTCCAGGTGGGTGATCTTGCCTGTGCCAGAGCTCGGTACGCCCAGCAGTTTGCCGGTGATGTTGCCTGCTGCATCAAGTTCAGGCTCAGCCGCCATCAGGTGCTGCACACCCAGGGCCGTGGCGATCGGGGCGGTCACAAAGCGGTTGGTGGCGGTGATGATGGCAATCAGGTCATCCTGGTCCTGATGCTTTTTGATCAGGTCATGCGCGGCTGGCAGCAATGCCGGTTGTATCACTTCCTGCATGAACTGGGCGTGCATGTCGTCAAGCTTTGTACGCGGGAAGCGGGCCAGGGTACCGAGGGCAAATTCCAGGTATTCGACCGGGTCCAGGGTGCCAGCCTGGTACTGGGCAAAAAACGCAGCATTGCGACGGGCAAATTCGTCCGCATCGACCGCACCTATACGGCACAGGAACTGCCCCCATTCGTAATCAGAATCGATGGGGATCAGGGTATGATCAAGATCAAATAAGGCGATATTGCGCATGCTAGTCATTCATGGTGTCAGTATCTGACTGTTGCTGCAACATCAGTTCGCGCAACAGTGGCAGGGTAATCGGGCGTTTGGTCACCAGCGAGTAATGGTCGAGCTGGTCGAGGATATTGCTGAGCGTACTCATGTCACGGCGATAATGGGTGATCAGATAGGGTAACACGCCAGGCGAGATCTGTATGCTGCGCGCCTGGGCGGCTTTTTCCAGTGCGGCGATCTTGTCTTCATCAGTCAGGCCATGCACCTGGTAGATCAGGCCCCAGCCAAAGCGGGTACGCAGGTCGTCACGCACGTTCAAAATCATGGGCGGGCGGTTGCCAGCACCGATCAGAAAGCCGCCTCTTGCGCGCGCCTCGTTGAACAGGTTGAAGGCGGCGATCTGGTTCAACGGCGATAACTGGTCACAGTCATCCAGCAGGTAAAGATTGACGCCTTCGGTAAATTCGAATTCACTTTCCGGTGCATCGGCAGGGATGTACCGTGCCGTGCCATCATCTGCCAGTGCGTGCAGCAGATGGGTTTTGCCGGCACCAGGCTCCCCCCAGATATACACCGAGCGTTCACCATATTTACTGGTGATGCGCTGGGCAAATAAGCCCAGCAACTGCGCCAGTTCAGCATTTTGCCCCACCACAAAGGTGGCGAGGGACGGCAGTTTTTGCGCGTCCAGGTCAAGTAATAATTGCCTCATGTCTGGCTATAAAAAGGACTGTTCAGGTAAGACGTGCGTATATGCTTGACGGCGACCGAGATCACGGCAGAGGCTGGCAGGGCAATCAAAATGCCGATAAAACCAAACAATTGCCCGAATGCCATCAAGGCAAAAATCACGGTCAGCGGGTGCAGGCCTATGCGCTCACCCACCAGGCGTGGTGTCAGGTAGAACGACTCCAGCATCTGGCCTATGCCATAGATGATGGCGACCGACATCAAGCCGCTAAAACCATCAAATTGCAGGATAGCACCAATCAGCGCCAGCACCAGCCCCAGGCCATAACCCAGGTAGGGGATGAACACCAGAAAGCCGGTAATGATGCCAACAGGCAAGGCCAGGTCAAAACGGGCGATGCTGAGTGCAACCGAGTAGTACGCAGCCAGCACGATCATCACCAGAATCTGGCCGCGCAGGTATTGTGCCAGGATGTCATCGACCTCTTCGACGGCATGCGCCACGCTTTTGACAAAGCGGCGCGGGATGAAGTGACTCAGGCGCTTGATCAGCGAATGCCAGTCCATCAGCAGGTAAAACAGCACGATGGGTATCAGCAAGAGATTGGCAACCATGCCCAGTACAGCCGTGCCGCCGACACGAATGGAGTTAAGTACGGCCTTGCCGATGATGTCACCGCTACTGGCCATTTGGTCGCTCAGCAAGTTTTTGATGCCGGTGCTGTCCAGGCGCACCTTGATACCAAATTCTGACAGCATGGGGGCCAGCATTTCATCGAGTTTGTTGAAAAAACTGGGTATCTGGTCTTGTAATTGTGGCACTTCTTTTTGCAATATCGGTATCATGATCAAGACCATGGCCAGTACGGCAGCAATCAGTATCACAATGACCAGGGTGGCGGCAACTGAGCGCGGCATGTGGAATTTCTTGATACGTAAGGTGCAAAGCTTGTCTACCCAGGGTGTCAGCACATAAGACAGGATGCTGGCGACGATAAAGGGCATCAGCACTGGCCCCAGCAGTGACAGCAAGCCTAGCAGCGCCATCGCGACGGCCAGCCACAGCATGGATTGTTTTTGCTCCGACGTAAAAGAAAATGGCATGTTTTTTGGCTAAATAGTAGTCAAGATAGTAGTTAAAATATTACTGAATTTGCTGCCTGGCCCAAAATACAGCGTATTTGCGGTCAATATACCCGGTCAATTTGTTAAAATAGCGGTTTTGCCGGACTTTTCTGGCAATTTCTCTATTTTACCGCCTCCTGCCCCTATTGCCGAATATCATGAGCACTTCTAATCCTGTTTCTCTCTCTTACGCCGACGCTGGTGTCGATATGGTTGCCGGCGATGCGCTGGTTGACGCCATCAAACCTTTTGCCAAACGCACCATGCGCGAAGGCGTGATGGCCGGCATAGGTGGCTTTGGCGCCATGTTTGAAGTCAGCAAAAAGTACAAGGAACCGATACTGGTATCCGGCACCGATGGTGTGGGCACCAAGCTGAAACTGGCTTTTCATTTGAACAAGCATGACACCGTTGGTATTGACCTGGTGGCCATGAGTGTCAATGACATCCTGGTACAAGGTGCAGAACCACTGTTCTTCCTCGACTATTTTGCCTGCGGCAAGCTCGATGTTGCCACGGCAACGGACGTCATCAAGGGCGTAGCCTTTGGTTGCGAGCAAGCCGGTTGCGCCCTGATCGGCGGTGAAACCGCAGAAATGCCTTCCATGTACCCGGACGGTGAATACGACCTGGCAGGCTTTGCCGTCGGCGCAGTTGAAAAATCCAAAATCATTGATGGCAGCAAGATACAACCGGGTGACGTCATCCTCGGCCTGGCATCTTCCGGCATCCACTCCAACGGCTTCTCGCTGGTGCGCAAGATCATCGAAGTCGCCAAGCCAGACCTGAGCGCCGATTTCCATGGCCGCAGCCTCGGCGACGCCCTGATGGCGCCAACCCGCATTTACGTCAAACCCCTGCTGGCACTGATGGAATCCATGGAAGTCAAAGGCATGGCCCACATCACCGGTGGCGGCCTGGTAGAAAACGTCCCGCGCGTGCTGGGTGACAAGCTGACAGCTGTGCTGCATAAAGACGCCTGGACACTGCCACCGCTGTTTACCTGGCTGCAACAGCACGGCGGCGTCGCTGATGCAGAAATGCACCGCGTATTCAACTGCGGCATAGGTATGGTGGTGATTGTGGCTGCTGATGTGGCAGATGCAGCCATGGCGCAGTTATCTGCTGCCGGCGAATCTGTGTACAAGATAGGCGAGATACGCGCCCGTGAAGGTGATGAGCATCAGACTATCGTTGTCTGAGATGCGATAAGCCTGATACCGGTTGAGTGGACTCAACCGGTTTGAATGCAAAAAAGCCCGGTCATTTTGGCCGGGCTTTTTGTTATTTGCGGTGTTTGCTACGAAGCCAAAGCGAGATCAGTCAGGTTTCAAACAATAAAAAAGCGCACCATTGGTGCGCTTTTTTAACTTCTCGATTACCTGAACTGCGGGCTGTTTGCCCTGAGCAGTTTGATATTCTTCCAGGGACGAGGCTCCCTGTCCTTGATTGGGTCAAATGCTTCTGGCGGCGGGGCCGGGCTGAAGGATGAGGCCGGGCAGCTGCCTGTGTTGGCATAGTTCAGTGCAGCGGACAGGCGTGATTCGCTGGTGTCGCCCAGCTGGTGGTTCAGGTCATCAGACACGCGGCAGTTTGGTGTAAAGCCGTTGGTGTAATCGCCCTTGCCCTGTGAATTCACACCGGCAAACTGGATGGCAAAGTAAGCGGTGTTGCAGTTATTGGTCTGGATAAAACCATAAGGCTTGCCGCAACTGGTATCACCGATCAGTATCACCTGCATGAATGGTTTGAGACCATTGATAATGGACTCACTGGCTGAGCAGGTACCACTGCCTGTCAATACAAACACGCGGGACAGATTCAACTGTGGCAGCAGGCGATTCTTGGTATCCGTATCATAGAAATACGAGATATTGTCCGCAGTCTGGTCTGCATGCTTGTCGTTGAACTGCAATTGCTCAAAGATCTGGTTATTGGTCTTGACACCACCTATCATCGCCGACAATTCATTGGCGATATACAGGTAACCCCCACCGTTATAGCGCAGGTCCAGTACCAGGTCGCTGATGCCAGCCTGTTTGAAACTGGTAATGGCGCTGACCAAAGGTGTTTCTGCCGTGCGGATATGGTCATTGAATACCATATAGCCTATCTTTTTGCCGTTGACGGTCAATACCTGGTTCTGCAATACCGGTGCAGTTGTGACAGTAGCAGCGGTCATGCTGACTGTGCGTGGCGCAAAGGCACCGTTGTCCAGTACCTGGAAGCTATGGGTTTCGCGCTTGGTCGGGTAGGTGGCGTCATACTGTGCGTCGGTCAGGTAAGAGCCGATGGCAGAGCCATCGACACTGACCAGTGTCGCGCCGCGCTTGATCTGCGCCAAGTCAGCCGGCGAGCCTGGCGTGACATAACGAACACGGATGCCGCCATTATTGCGTGTCAGGTTAAAGCCAAAGCTGACATCTTCACCGCTATTGAAATAGTCATCAATACTGCCTTGTTCAGATGTGAAGCTGAAACGGTCTTTTGACTTGACGATCAACGCATCGAAATAATCTTGCGGCGTGCTGTAGTTGGCTTTGGGCACGTCGATGATGTCGCGGTACCAGAGGTAGACATCGTCCAGATGGGCGCGTACCCAGTTCTTTTCACCAGCAGGGGTGCAGATGCCTGCCAGACTTTCTGGCGTGCCATAATTGCCGGTGGAGGCATAACCGTCCTTGTAACCGATCAGGTCCAGCGCGGCAGATGTTGAGGAGCTGGTGACTGCGGCTGCAATCGCCATGGTCTTGGTGATGTTGTCGTTCAGGGTCAGGTAACTGAAGCCCTGCTGGACAGCAAAATAATTGGCGACATCAAGTTTGTTGTTCAAGAGCTTGGTGACCCAGCCCCAGACCGGGTCGTTCACATATTCGCGTGCCGATACCAGGATGGCCCTGACCATGCTACCCTTGGGTACGCCGTTTTTCAGCTGGCTGGACCAGTAATCAATTTCTGCACTTGTCGGCGCGGTGAGGCCGCTACGGCCCAGTACATTCTTGTAGATAATGCGAATGAAATCATCGTTGCTCATGCTGGCCGAATAGCCAGTCAGCGTTGGCGATTGCAGGGCAACCTGGTAAAAACTTTCGGCGATCTGCGCTTCTGTCATGCCGGCCTTGACCTGGTCTATCCAGTAAGACAGGCCGTCAGCATCAGGTACGCGATTGAAGAAGGCAACATACAGGTCCAGCAGATTATTGAGGCTGGTGGTCGACAACGTGCCGGCCTTGTCTGCGATGCCAAGATTGACGCGAAAATCTGCAAATTGCAAAACCTTGATATTTGCCGGTACGCTGACAGGTGTTGTCACGCCACGAATATCACTGACCACATAGGTGCTGCCCAATCTGGTGATACCATAATCAGAACGTTTGCCAGTGAATACCATGACATCGTTACTGGCCGGCGTTGCCTGTATGGGCAAGGGTGCGACGGCCGCCGCCTGTTTGGCATCCTGGCTACCGCCACCGCAGGCAGCGAGTATCAGTGTGACGGCAGATAAGGCGAACAGATTTTTACTGCTTTGCTTAAAACTTAACATGTTGGTTCCACAATCTGGTGACGGACATCGATTCTAGGATAAATAGGTAAAATGTCAATTTGAATTGAAAAAATTTGTAAAATTTCTCCTTTTTCACATCATATCTTACTCCAACCTGGTTTTAACCTATGACAACACGCTGCAATTGGGCCAATTCCTCTAATCCCCTGTATCTTGAATATCATGACCATGAATGGGGCATACCCTGCCATGATGAAGTACGTCTGTTTGAAATGCTTAATCTCGAAGGTGCACAGGCTGGCCTGAGCTGGGAAACCATACTCAACAAGCGCGAAAGTTACCGGGCGGCCTTCGACAACTGGGATGCAAAAAAGATTGCCCGCTATGATGACGCCAAGGTTGCCGCATTGCTGGCTGACCCCGGCATCATCCGCAACCGGCTGAAGGTGGCCGCTGCCATCACCAATGCACAGGCTTATCTGCGCCTGTGCGAAGAAAAAGGCGGCCTCGACGCCTACCTGTGGGCCTATGTGAAAGGCAAGCCTATCATCAACAATGGTGAGCGCATCATCACCACGGAATTATCGGACAGTATTTCAAAGGACTTGAAAAAACGCGGCTTCAAGTTTGTTGGCTCCACCATCATCTATGCCTATATGCAGGCAATAGGGATGGTCAACGACCATGCGGCGCATTGCGACTGGCGCAAGAAAAAGGCAAAGAATTGAACCGCATCAACACCATCTGCATCAGTGCAAATACAGCCAGATGCTGCTATCGTGTTAGCTCCTGGCATCATTTTTAAGGAAAAGACGCGAATGAAACGAATGATATCCAGCCTCCGTCCTGCCTGCTTGCTGGCATGCCTGGCCCTGGTGCTGGCAGCGCCCGCCAGCCATGCCGACATCTATAAATGGGTGGACGCTGACGGCAAAACCCATTATTCCGAAAGAAAGGAAGATGCCGGCAAATCCAAAGTGGAAGAAGTAAAAATCAAATCCTCACCTGAAACGACCAATACGGCGACCAGGCCAGGCTGGCAGGAACAGGAAGCTGAATTCCGCCAGCGCCAGATACAGCGGCAGCAGGAAGAAGCCAAGGCAAACAAACCGGCACCAGTCAAACCAAGACAGCTCTACAGTGAAAAACCTGAAACCGATGCCTCACGTTGCGAAATGGCCAAGGACATCCTGGGCGGCAAACTGGTACATGGAAATGGCGCAAAGACAGATGCCAATGACAGGATGATTGCCGAGCGTGACAAGAGCCGTTTCTGTCATTGAAATAAAGTGCCCGTAGTGTCCGTTGGCAGACGGACACGGGACGCCCTGTTGTCGCAGGATTGTGGTGATATTGGCGCGATATCAGGCCTGGCCGTTGCCAGCCGGATGTTGCGCCAGCGACTGCAAAGGCAAAGGTGTATTGGCCGTGTCGAGCAATTGCGGCGGTACTGCGACCCTGACCGGCTTGCTGTGCATATTGGTGGCCGACAGCACATTGCCCTGGGTCTCAGGGCTGGCGTTCCAGACCGGGGCGTCTATGCTTTCAAAGACGGACTTCAATTGTTGGCCCCAGGTGTTGCGTATCATCTGGAAATACTGGTTCTTCTCATCAATGGTGACAAAATGGGTGACGGCCAGCTTATTGTTTTCATACACCAGCAGATCCAGCGGCAAGCCTACCGAGATATTTGAACGCAGGGTGGAATCCATGGAAATCAGCGCGCACTTGGCAGCCTCATCAAGTGGTGTAGCCGGCGTGACAACGCGGTCCAGTATGGGTTTGCCATACTTGGCTTCGCCGATCTGGAAATAGGTATTCTCATTGTGCGATTCAATGAAATTGCCGGCAGAATAAATCTGGAACAGGCGGCAGCGTTCACCCTTGATCTGGCCACCGAAAATCAGGCTGACATTGAAGTCTATGCCAAATTCTGACAAGGACTTGGCATCGCGGTGATAGACCGTGCGCACGGCTTCACCCAGTAAGCGTGCCGCTTCATACATATTGGGCGCGGTCCAGATGCTGTTGCCCGATGCATCAACATGGTCGGAGACCAGCTGGCGTATGGATTGTGAAATCGACAGGTTACCTGCGCTCATCAGCACCATGGTGCGTTCGCCAGGGTTTTCAAATACCGACATCTTGCGGAAAGTACCAACCTGATCCACGCCTGCATTGGTACGTGAGTCGGAAAGAAACACCAGCCCGGCATCCAGGCGCATGCCAACACAGTAAGTCATAAAAAGCAATTTCTGATCTGTCGAAGCTTGAATTTTACCCGAAAGCGCCGCGCCGAAATACGCATGTCACATTTGTATGCAAAGCGGGTATCAGCCAGTTTTTAAAAAATCAGGCATCGCCTGATTTGCTAATGTTATTTAAAAATCAAATTGTTGCTCTGACCTGCCTTTGACCTGCAAGCAAGGGCCTCGCGTTAAAAATCCCTGTGCCGCACTGGAATTGTGTATTTGCCATGTACAATGAATGATCTTATTTGAATTATTTCATTGCAATTTAATCAGGGGCTGATCATGCCGATCAAGACTGGCTGTAACGCGAGCGAAGAATTTCCCCAAGCCACATTACCTGTACGGCAGGTTGTGCTGACCTGTCTGTGCCTGCTGGTGCTCAATGCCTGTGGCGGCAATAGTGGCAATAGTGACAGTGATACCAAGACCAGAGCTGCCAGCCCGCCGCCAGTCAGCAGCGCAAGCGCCATGCGTGCACCAGTCACCCCACTGTATGGCGGCAAGGCAGCTGGTACCTGGCTGTGGGATACCGCCAGCATACTCAGCACCGGTAACAAGCTCACTAATGCAGACAAAGCCAATATCAGTACCCTGATACAGTTCTGCAAAGACAAACAGGTTACCGAAGTGTATTTGCAGATCAATCGCGACATCCCTGTCGCCAAATACCAGTACCTGGTAAGCACGCTCGCCGCTGCCAGCGTTGCCACAGGCAGCACCAGTTCACCTATTGCAGTGCAGGCTCTGGACGGTGCCTCAAACTGGACCGTGGCAGCCGGTGAGACACGCAAAAACGCTTTCATGGACTGGGTATTCGCCTATCAAAAAGCGGCAACAGCAACACAAAGATTCAGCGGCATCCATTTTGATGTGGAACCCTATACCGCTCAACTGTGGAAAGACAATCTGGCAGCCGGAATCCTGGCTTACCAGGATTTCGTGACAGATGTAAAAAAACGCATAGCCGCAAAAAAAGCCAGTGACGGTCTGGACCTGAGCATGACGGTGGATATACCTTTCTGGTATGACGAACGTTTGTACAACAACAGCTATGGCAGCGGCAACCTGGCAGAGTGGGTGTACCAGAACGTGCCCGTGGTCGCCATCATGTCTTATCGTGACACCAGTGGCCCCATGTTCGATGTCGCCAAAAATGAACTTGCCTATGGCGTCTTATACGGCAAACGCACCATCATCGGCGCCGAGACTTCGCAACAAGACCCGACCTATGTCAGCTTTTATGAAGAGGGCGAGGCCATCATGCGTACCGAACTCAACCGTGTCGTGACTGCCATCAGCCTTGATAGCAGCACTGCCGGCGCCCGGTATTCGTTTGGCATACATGATTACAAGAACTGGAAGACCATGCCTTTGTCACCGCGCTGATTGAGGCTTCCCTATCGGGGCACTACCTGTACATTCACACTCAAGGTCTCCAGCCCGCCGCCACGTCTGACACCGCGTACCGGGGCGGCGGAATCGTAGTCGCGGCCTATGGCCAGGCGGCAATAGGCTGCGCTCATCAGGCAGGCGTGGGTGACGTCTATGCTGACCCAGCCGCTGTAATCATGGTCGTCCACCCAGGCATCGATCCAGGCGTGGCTTTCGGCATGGCTGCTTGACTCCGGGTCGATGTAGCCGGATACATAGCGGGCCGGTATGCCGCGCGCATGGCAGCAGGCCAGGAAGAGATGAGCATGGTCCTGGCAGACGCCCTGGCCCAGTTGCAGGGCGTCGCTGGCGCTGGTGGTCACCAGGGTTGCACCGGATTGGTACGTCACTGCACTGCGGATGTGCGTAGCCAGTTGCAATAATGCACCGGTTGTGGTCTTGCCGGTATCCGGCAAGTGGGTGCCCGCAAAGTCCAGGATGGCAGGCACAGGTTCGGTCAGGCGTGTTGCGACGGTAAATACCAGGGGTGAAAAAGTATCAGGGTCGGTAATGCGGCCCTGATAGGGGGCGGTTGTCTCAACCAAGCCTTCGGCGATGATGGACACTTCATGATGCTGGCCGGTGATGGTCAGTGTGTGTGAAGAATTGCCATAGGCATCCGTATAGGCGTGGCGCTGGCCTGCCGTCCTGATCTGCCACGACAGCGCATGCTGGTGCAATTCAGTCCGCGGCGTCAGGCGCAACTGCTGTATGGTGTAGGTCAACGGTGCTGAGTAATGATAGACCGTCTGGTGCCGGATAAAAAGTTGCATGATTTTTTGCGGGCTAAGCCGCCAGTGGAACCAGGAAATCACGACTGACGCGATTACCAAGTTCAAAAATATTTTCCAGGAAGCGTGTCAGGTTGTCGTGCAGGCCTTCTGCCAGGATTTCTTCTATGCTGGCAAACTGCAATTCTGCATGCAGCTTGCCGGCAAAACGCTCGGTATCGGCAGAGACATCATTGCGCACTTCCTTCAGATTGGCGACGACTTCATCCATGCAGGCCAGCAAAGACCGTGGCATGTCGCCGCGCAGCATCAATAATTCTGCCACGCGCTCTGGCGTAATGACGTCACGGTAGACCTTGCGGTAAATCTCAAAGCCGGATACTGAGCGCAGCAAGGCCGCCCAATAGTAAAAATCTCTTTGCAGGTTGTCATTGCCGCGTCCGCTTTCCTTGGCACCGTGAAACTTCACATCCAGTATCCGTGCGGTATTATCGGCGCGTTCTATAAAGGTGCCGAGGCGGATAAAATGTACTGCCTCGTCCTTGAGCATGGTGCCCAGTGTTACGCCGCGTGACAGATGCGAGCGGTATTTGACCCATTCAAAAAACTGGCTTGGGTCGTTTTCCAGTATCGTGTCCGACAATCGTTCCTGCATATCCAGCCAGGTGGCGTTCTGGGTTTCCCACACCTCGGTTGTCAGCGTGCCGCGCACCGCACGGGCATTCTCACGCGCTTCCTTCAGACAGGAGGCGATGGAGGACGGGTTCATCGGATCCCTGACCATGAAGTCCAGTACATCCTTTTTGGTCAGCAAACCATATTGATGATCAAACGCAGACTGCAATTCAGAAATACCCAGCATGGCACGCCAGCCGCGCTCGGCATCTTCAGCAGATTGCGGCAACATCGACGTCTGGATATTCACATCCAGCATGCGGGCAGTATTTTCAGCGCGCTCGGTATAGCGCGCCATCCAGAACAAATGATCAGCGGTACGGCTCAGCATATCTGTCTCCCGACTTAATTTTCTAAAATCCAGGTATCTTTCGTTCCGCCACCCTGTGAAGAATTCACCACCAGCGAGCCCTCCTGCAAGGCCACCCGCGTCAGACCGCCAGGGACCATGGAGATAGTCTTGCCAGACAACACGAATGGACGCAAATCAATATGGCGCGGGGCGATGCCGCTCTCAACAAATGTGGGGCAAGCTGACAATGCCAGCGTAGGCTGGGCGATATAACCATCAGGCTTGGCCAGCAGGCGCTGACGAAAATCTTCTATCTGTGCCTTGGTCGATGCCGGACCAACCAGCATGCCATAACCACCGGCGCCGTGGACTTCTTTCACCACCAGCTCGGGCAGATGGGCCAGGGTATAGGCCAGGTCATCGGGTTTGCGGCACTGGTAGGTTGGTACGTTGTTCAGTATCGGCTGCTCGGACAGGTAGAACTTGATCATGTCCGGTACAAAAGGGTAAATAGATTTGTCGTCAGCCACACCGGTGCCGATGGCATTGGCCAGCGTTACCCGCCCAGCACGATAGACGGACAGCAGGCCCGGCACACCGAGCGAAGAATCCGGACGGAAAGCCAGCGGGTCAAGAAAATCATCATCAATGCGGCGGTAAATCACATCGACACGCCTGGGTCCACGGGTAGTGCGCATAAAGACGGCATTGTCGTTGACGAACAGGTCCTGTCCTTCGACCAGTTCCACCCCCATTTGCTGGGCCAGGAAGGCATGCTCGAAATAGGCCGAGTTATACATACCCGGCGTCATCACCACGACAGTCGGATTATCCACCCCCATGGGGGCGACCGAGCGCAGGTTGTCCAGCAACATGTCAGGGTAATGGTCTACCGGTGCAATCTTGTTACGGGCAAACAGTTCTGGGAAGAGGCGCATCATCATTTTGCGGTCTTCCAGCATGTAAGACACGCCGGACGGTACGCGCAGGTTGTCTTCCAGTACATAAAATTCACCCTGGCCGGCACGCACGATGTCGACACCGGCAATGTGTGCATAGATGTCGGAGGCGACCGAGATGCCCTGCATTTCAGGACGGTACTGGGCATTCTTGTAGATTTGCTCGGCAGGGATGATGCCGGCCTTGATGATGTTCTGGTCATGATAGATATCATGAATGAACATGTTGAGCGCCTGCACGCGCTGCACCAGGCCTTTTTGCAACTGCGCCCATTCATCGGCAGGGATGATGCGGGGAATGATGTCGAAAGGAATCAGGCGCTCTGTCCCGGCATCGTCACCGTACACGGCAAAGGTGATGCCAACCCGGCGAAAGCTGAGGTCGGCCTCGGCCCGCTTGCGCTTCAGTCTGTCGTCTGACTGTTCGCCCAGCCATTTGCAAAATTCACGATAGTGTTCTCGTGTGGATACTCCGCCCGGCGCCGGCGCATCGTCGGCTTGCATTTCGTTGAAAAACTTGGCCATGTTCGTGTCTCTTGGTTACGATTCCATTACAGCATATCAAGAAACGTGCCAGATGACATTGTGGTTGGTACGAATGAGACAAAATGATGTTTGCTTGTCATTTGTGTAATGCTGGCAATACCCGACATCAATTTGATACTTCTGAGTCTTGTCTCTTGTCTAAACGACCGCCGTGCGCATGGTGACAAATTCTTCCGCCAGGGTTGGGTGCACACCGATAGTGGCATCAAGCTGGGCCTTGGTCACGCCGCATTGCATGGCGACGGCAAAGCCCTGGATGATTTCGCCCGCTTCCGGCCCCACCATGTGCATGCCGAGTACGCGGTCTGTACCGGTATCGACAATGATCTTCATCAGGCAGCGCTCTGTTGAACCGGACAAGGTATGTTTGAGCGGCTTGAATTCGCTTTTGAAGATGCTGATGTGCTGATGTTTTTCCCTTGCCTTTGCCTCTGACAGACCAAGGGTCGCCACATTCGGGTGGCTGAACACAGCGGTCGGTATATGCTCATAAGACATCAGCTTGCGGCCATGCTGGAACAGGTTGGCGGCAACGATCATGCCTTCGGCCAATGCTACCGGTGTCAGGGCTACGCGGTCTATCACATCACCGATCGCATGGATGCTGTCGACATTGGTAGCGAAATGTTCGTCGACGATGATTGCACCGTTCTCACGTGTCAGCACGCCGGCATTTTCCAGTCCGAGGTTTTTTATATTGGGCTGACGGCCGGTCGCAAACAGCACGCAATCGCTGTCCAGTGTGCGGCCATCGCTGAGCATGACCTGTCTGATGTTGCCATGTGCGGCGACGGACATGATCCGGGTATCCAGTGCAACGTCCACACCTTTCTTGCGCATTTCATTCACCAGGAAATGGCCAAGATCGTGATCCATATTGCGCAGTATCTGCGT
Organism: Undibacterium paludis; assembly: GCF_022568815.1. Lineage (GTDB taxonomy): Bacteria > Pseudomonadota > Gammaproteobacteria > Burkholderiales > Burkholderiaceae_D > Undibacterium. Next base: position 42,313 of record NZ_JAKZHX010000008.1, read on the forward strand.
GCCGCGCTGCACCAGCGTCACCTTGCAACCCAGGCCATTCAATATCGATGCCAGTTCGACGGCAATATAGCCACCGCCTTGTACCACGGCATGGCGGGGCAGGGCAGGCAGATGGAAAAACTCATCGGAAGTGATACCCAGTTCTGCACCTGGCAACTCTGGCCTGACCGGGTGTCCGCCGGTTGCAATCAGGATGTGACGGACGCGGTATTGCTGGCCGTTGACGGCAACGGTATGGGCGTCAACAATCTGCGCATGGCCTTTGATCACATGGACTTTGGCATTCTCCAGTATCTGGCTGTAGACGCCATTGAGCCTGGCGATTTCATTATCCTTGTTGGCAATCAGGGTGGCCCAGTCAAATTTCTGCTCGCCCACGCTCCAGCCAAAGCCTGCTGCCTCGGCAAAATCGGCATGGTAATGCGCAGCATACGACATCAGCTTTTTGGGGATGCATCCGGCATTGACGCAGGTGCCGCCCAGTGGTCCCGATTCTGCCAGCGCCACGCGTGCGCCATATTGTGCAGCAAAACGACTGGCCCTGACGCCGCCAGAGCCACCGCCTATGGTGAAGAGATCATAGTCGTAGGTGTGCATGATAATCCTTGGATGCGGAGGGACGAATTTATGTTGCGTTGATCAGCGCAGTGCTGGCTGCGCTGATCATGAAGGGTGATGCCTGCCGATACTGGATTAAGCTACACCATTCGCCCGGAACCAGGCCAGGCAGCGATTCCAGCCATCCCTGGCGTCGGCTTCGTTGTAGCTGGGTCGATAATCGGCATGGAAGGCATGGCCGGAGTTTTCGTAGATCTTGAACTCTGACTTGCTGTTGCCGTTCTTCAGTTCAGCTTCCATTCTGGAGACAGAATCGACAGGTATGCCCTGGTCCTTGGCGCCGTACAGGCCCAGCACCGGCGTTTTCAGGCTGGCAGCGATGTCGATGGGGTGCTTGGGTTTCAAGGCGGTGGATTCGCCTTGCAGGCTACCATACCAGGCCACACCTGCCTTGACATTGGGATTGTAGGCCGAATACATCCAGGTAATGCGGCCACCCCAGCAAAAACCAGTGATGCCAAGTTTTTTGGTGTCACCGCCATTATTGCCAGCCCAGGCGACAGCGGCGTCAAGATCACCCATTACCTGTGCATCAGGTACCCTGGAAATGATTTCTTTCATCAGTTCAGCCACACTGGCGGCATTCTTGGCGTCACCCTGGCGCACAAACAGTTCGGGGGCGAGGGCAAGATAACCCTGCTTGGCAAACCGGCGTGCGACATCGGCGATATGCTCATGTACGCCGAAAATTTCAGAGACGACCAGTATTACCGGCAGGTTGCTTTTACCTTCCGGTTTGGCGTAATACAGGGGGACTTCGGCACCTGCCACGGTCAGTTTGGTTACCCCATCAACCAGGCCATTGCGGTCCGTCTTGATCATGGTCTGTGCGCAGACCGGCGCCACTGCAGCAGCAAAACCCACACCAACTGCCGTTTGCATGAAGCTGCGGCGGCTCAGACCTTCGCCTTCATCTTTGCTACCAACCAGACTATTGAATTCATCACGGAACTGCATGGCGCTCTCCTTTATATAGGTCCTTGGTTACAGATAACAGACAATGCTCTTGGGAAACTTGGTTAAGACAAAAAATGCATTCTACCCCTTATCCAGGGCATGCATTTGTTTCTGTAAAAACTTCTGTCTGGCGTCCATTCCTTGACAGAGGGCAAGGCTCTTGATGAAATGAAGATGCCTGTCATCTATTTTTTGATAATTCGTTGAAATAAGTTCTTTGTCTGTCGAGTTCACGTTCAAGGTATTTGTCCCTGGTTTCATCACTGCCAACCCGTTTCCACACTGTGGTCTGGCGGCTATTGCTTGGTTCTATATGACGTGTCAGCGTATCGTTTTCAAGTTTCAGGTATTTGAACGATGCATTGCAACATTGCAGGCCGCTGGCCGTGTAGTTGCTTTCGATGATGTTGCCTTGTTTGATCTTGTAGTTACCCATGTTGCCCATGGTAGCAATACCCTTGACAGTGTATGCTTCAAGATAGAGATAAGATTTATCCGGCAGGGCTTCGATGACGATTTTCCCCTTGACGGTCTGGCAGGCGAAAGTGCTACCGTCAGGTTTTTTTCCGCACGAAAAAGGTGTGCCATCAAGATTGTCCAACTGGTCGGAAACCAGGCGATAGCTGCCCGCCAGGTTGGCATACTGATCTGCATGGGCATGGGGCAAGAACCAGGAATTGCCTGCAACAATCAGTACAATGGTAAGGTGAATGTTTTTCATTGTCTAAATTTAAAAACGGACGGCTGAATCAACTTGACATGCAAACCTGACGGCAGGCAGTGTGGCGAGACGGCGCAATAATGCCAGGTTGGTTTTATCATGTCTGTCAGCTTATTCTGACAGAAATCTGTGTGAGATGGCGTACATACAAAACGTATGGAGCAGCATATCCTGCTGACAGGATAAATCGTAGTATGTAACCGCTGAGTCCGCCTGATTGTCGTCCAGATTGCGTGTTATCGCTATCCATTCTGATAGCATGGTTCAAGATGGCGTCGCTGCCAAGAGTGAAAAGTGCTGTGCGGCGTATTTTAAAATTGAACTAAACTGGTATTGCCATGTCAGACACTAACAATGAAAAAGACTTGCAGGCATCTGCCGATGGCAAGACGCCATCGCAGGCGGCAAGCGCAAAAACTTTGCCTGACAAGGATGTCAGTGAACCAGTCGCTCCGGTTGCTTCAGTTGCCCCTGCCATGCGGCCCACGGAAGAAAGCCCCTGGCGTACCCTGATCAATATCGTGTCGGCACGCATGCGCGCTGCGTCTGAGCGGGCCGCCAAAGGGATTACCAGGCGTACCTTGAAAATCGGCGTGTCTGCGCGGATATTTCATCCCCAGGCCGGAGCCAAGGGTTTGTCCAGCAAGACCTTGCAATACCTGGAAGAATCCATTGCGCACTGGGTGATGTCGCGCGATGTGATGGTATTCATGATACCGTCGGTGAATACCAATGGTCTTATTCACCCCAGCAATATACGTTTGCGCGATTATGCCAAGCATCTTGATGGTCTGGTGTTGCAGGGCGGGGCCGATGTGGCGCCGGAATCCTATTCGCTGCAAGCCACACGTCCGGAATGGCCGGGCGACCGCACGCGTGACATGTATGAGTTGGAGCTGCTGCATGAGTTCATTGAGGCTGGCAAGCCCCTGTTGGGAATATGCCGTGGTTGTCAGTTGTTGAATGTGGCTTTTGGCGGTTCGCTGTACCAGGACATTGCGAGTGACGTGCCGGGAGCGATTGCCCACGTCAATGACTTGTACGACCAGCATTTCCATGAGTTGCGCTTTACCGAGAATTCCACACTGGGGACCTTGCTCGGCAAACCGACACAGGCCAGGGTGAATTCCATACATCACCAGGCCATCAGGAACCTGGGGCGTGACATGCAGATTGAGGCGGTGTCGGCACATGACAACATGGTGGAAGCAATACGCTATCAAAAGGCACCGTTTGTGGTGGGCCTGCAGTGGCATCCCGAATTCCATCCGGCGAACCAGGAACTGCTTGACTGCACTCCCATACTGGATAGTTTTTTGCGCGCAGCACGCGAAACCAGATTTTGAGCAGCTTGCAAACAATATTTTCAGACATCAAGCCCGATGTTGATTCGCCACTCTGGCTGGCATTTTTTCGGATATAAAAATGGATCATATAAAAATCATTTCCGTCATTATCTTTGCATTGGCTTTGTTGCATACCTTTTGCGCCAAATATTTTGAAGTGCTGGCGCACCGGCACGCTCGCCATGCCGGACTCTTCCATTTACTGGGAGAGGTTGAGGTGGTGTTCGGTTTCTGGGCCCTGGTCCTGATCATCGCCATGGCCATAGTCGCTGGCAGTGATGCTGCGGTTGCTTATGCAGAATCGCGTCAATACACCGAACCGCTGTTTGTCTTTGTCGTGATGGTGGTGGCTGCATCGAGGCCAGTGCTCGACATAGTGGTGCGTCTGCTCGGCAGCCTGGCCAGACTGATGCCAATGCACGAGACAGTTGCCTTGGTATGGCTGGGTCTGACAGCAGTACCCTTGTTGGGGTCATTGATCACGGAGCCGGCAGCCATGACGCTGGCGGCGTTGCTGCTGGCACCCAAGGTGTTCCGGCCCGGCATACCCGAATGGCTGAAATATGGTGCGCTTGGTGTGCTGTTCGTCAATGTGTCGATAGGCGGTACGCTGACATCGTACGCGGCGCCGCCGGTGCTGATGGTGGCGTCGGCCTGGCAATGGGACAGTGCTTTCATGGCGTCTACCTTTGGCTGGAAAGCTGCGCTGGCGGTGTTGTTCAATGCTACTGTGGTCAGTGTCCTGATGCGCAGGTATCTGAAACAAGCAACCAATACCGGTTGGACGGATATGGCAAGTGCAGGCGAGCGTCGCCAGACTGTACCCCTGATCGTCAGCATTATCCATTTGCTGTTTCTGGCGGGCGTGGTCGTGTTTGCCCATCACCCTGTATTCTTTCTTGGTCTGTTCCTGTTTTTCATGGGTTATACCCAGGCTTATGAGCGTCACCAGAGCCCCCTGATACTGAAAGAAGGCCTGCTGGTCGGGTTTTTCCTGGCGGGCCTGGTGGTGCTGGGTGGCATGCAGCAATGGTGGCTGCAACCCATCGTGTCGAGCCTCAGTCCGCATACCCTGTTTTTTTCTGCACTTGGCCTGACGGCGATTACCGATAATGCCGCCCTGACTTATCTCGGTTCATTGATTGCCAGCCTCAGTGATCAGGCCAAATATTTATTGATGGCCGGCGCTGTTGCCGGCGGTGGCCTGACGGTCATTGCCAATGCCCCCAATCCGGCTGGCGTGGCTTTGTTAAGGCGCGGCTTCAATGATGAATCGATCAGTGCGTCCGGCCTGTTGCTGGGGGCATTGCCGCCAACCATCGTCGCGGCGCTGGTTTTTCTTTTGTAGGGTGTGGCAAGGTGAAGTCCGGCTTTGCAAGGTGAAATGAGGGGATCATCATGATGGATTTTTCTTTGAATACAGCGGAGCTGGTCTGGCCGTTCACCATTGCCCTGGCCTGGCTGATTGGTGAATTCGGTTATCGCTGGACACGCTTGCCACGTATCAGTATCTATGGACTGGTTGGCTTCTGCATGGTCAATCTGTCGTTCAACTGGCTGCCGCATGGCAGCAGCGATACCCTGTTGCTGCTGGCGAACATCGCCTTTGGTCTGGTCCTGTTTGAATTTGGTTACCGCATCAACCTGCACTGGCTGCGTATCAATCCCTGGATAGGGCTGACCGGCCTGCTGGAAGCCGGTGGTACTTTTGCTGCGGTTTATTATGTGACGCAGTGGTTTGGCACGTCCATGATGGTTTCATTGCTGCTGGCGGCACTGGCCATGGCAACATCACCTGCGGGTGTGCTGCGGGTGATCAATGAGCAGCGCAGCCTGGGGCAGGTCACCGAACGTGCCCTGCACCTGACGGCCATCAATTGCGTGCTGGCCGTGTTTGCCTTCAAGGTCATCTCTGCATTCTGGGTGTTCCAGACTTCCGGCAATCTGTGGCAGGCACTCAATGCCAGTTTTGTCATCTTGCTGGAATCGGTGGTGCTGGGTGCAGTCTTCGGTATTCTGCTGCCGCTGATATTGCGACGCCTGGGTAATCTTGCACAGGATGGTACCGTGGCATTTGCCATCGCCGTCATCCTGCTGGTGGCGCTGGCGCATGCCGCCAATCTGTCTTCAATACTGGCGGCACTGACTTTTGGCCTGATGGCCAGGCGCAGACGGGTGGCACTCAGCCGTACGCAACGTAACTTTGGTGCCCTGGGTAACTTATTGACCGTGCTGTTGTTTGTCTATGTTGCTTCCACCCTGCAATGGCAACGTGTGATGGATGGCGCCATCCTGGGCTTGTTGCTGGTGGCTGTTCGTTTGGTGGTCAAGGTGACTGCCACTACCTTGCTGGCGCCATTCAGTGGTATTTCCTTGCGCAAGGGGGTGTTGACCGGTTTTGCGCTGGCACCGCTATCTGTCTTTGTGGTGCTGACGCTGGAGCAGACAAGCTATTTCGATGCCAACCTGAGCCAGCAACTGGCGGCCCTGACTGCCATGACCCTGCTGCTTGATATCATCGGCCCCCTGGTGACCAAGCTTGCCCTGATTCTCGCCAGGGAAACCCCGCAGGAAGCATAGTCAATAACGTTGAAAAAGGAGTCACGATATGCCACTCGAACCCTTCAAGAATTCAGCTCCCCTGTCGGTCGGTGTAGAGCTGGAGCTCCAATTGATCAGCCTGTCAGACTTTGACCTGTCAGCATCGAGCCCCGATTTGCTGCACCTGCTGGGCAAGCGTCCTTTCCCTGGCAATGTCACGCCAGAAATTACCGAAAGCATGATAGAAGTCTGTACCGATGTGCAAACCTGTCACAGTGGTGTCCTGAACCAGTTGAAAGACATCCGTAATGCCCTGGTCAAGGCTTCAGATACACTCAACATCGGTATCTGCGGTGGCGGTACTCACCCTTTCCAGAAGTGGAATGAGCGCAAGATATTTTCCAAACCACGCTTCAAGGAAGTATCCGAACTCTACGGTTATCTGGCCAAGCAGTTCACCATCTTTGGCCAGCATGTGCACATAGGCTGCACTTCGGGTGACGACGCCATGTTCCTGTTGCATTCACTGAGTCGTTATGTGCCGCATTTCATTGCCCTGTCCGGTTCTTCGCCATATGTGCAGGGGGCCGATACCCTGTTCAGTTCTGCCCGCCTGAATTCTGTCTTTGCTTTTCCGCTCTCGGGACGCGCGCCCTTTTTGCTGAAGTGGGAAGATTTTTCTGAAGACTATTTCACCAAGATGGAAAAAACTGGCGTCGTCAAAAGCATGAAGGACTTTTATTGGGACATACGCCCCAAGCCCGAATACGGCACCATAGAGCTGCGGGTGTGTGACACGCCGCTGACGGTGGAAAGGGCAGCCGCATTGGCAGCCTATTTGCAGATACTTTGCGCCTACCTGCTGGAACGCCGTGAAGCCGCCCCAGTTGAAGATGACTACCTGGTGTACAACTACAACCGCTTCCAGGCTTGCCGTTTTGGTCTTGATGGTTCCATTGTTCACCCTAAAACCTACGAGACACGTTCTTTGCGCGAAGACATCCTGGCGACCCTGAGACTGGTCGAATCCTATGCTGAACTCGACGCTCTGGCTGCCCTGACGCATTTGTATGAAGCAACTTCAGAAGGCAGCGACGCCCAATACCTGCGCCAGCAATACACGGAAAGTGGCAGCACCGAAGGGGTCGTGCATGCGGCGATACAAAGATTCCGCCAGGGAGTGCAGTGAGCGGATTTTATCGGTTACAGTATCATCAAGCTTAAACGGGGGGAAACAACATGGGTCGCTGGAATCCCGATATCTATGAAAAAGCCTGGGTATTTGCCTCACGTCAGCATAATGGGCAAAGCTATGGTGGCAGGGTGGCTGGTGAGCGTGTCGAGTACATCAACCACATAGGCAGTGTCGCCATGGAAATCATCTGGGCTCTGCAGGACAATGAGCTCGCAGACAGTGCACTGGCTGTGCAATGTGCCTTGCTGCATGACACCATAGAAGATACCGGCGCCAGCCATGCTCTCATCCAGGCTGAATTTGGCCAGGCTGTGGCCGACGGCGTGCTGGCTCTTTCCAAGAACACCAGCCTGGACAAGGTACAGCAAATGCCAGACAGCCTGGCCCGCATCCGGCAGCAGCCGGCAGAAATTGCCATGGTCAAGATGGCGGACCGCATCACTAACCTGTATCACCCGCCGCATTACTGGGATAACCAGAAAATACTGTCTTACCGCGATGAAGCCCTGGTTATCCATGCAGCCCTGCATGAAGCCAATGCTGCCCTGGCGCAGCGCCTGATGCAGAAAATCGAGGCCTACCCGCAGTTTTTGCGCAGCTGATCAGCGCCGGATCAGATTTTGATCTTGCCCCCTTGCCGTTGTTGCGCTTAATAAAATTGCAATTTCTTTGTGGAAATTGAAAAAATCTCAATCGCGATTAGAATGGTTGGATGCCTGAGCGATTCCCGTGAAAACCGTGGAAAAGCTTTGAATCGCATTTTCACATCCGATCGGGGACAAGAATGAAATTACTGCGCTTTTATTTTGAAGTGGGTGGTGAAGAATTTGACGCCGATGGCTTTGCGCTGGCTGCGGATGAGAATGATCTTGATGGCGCCGTCTCAAGCATCAGCAATAACAGCAAAACCCTGAAACGCTGGGGGCAGGACGCCCATGTGACGATCAGTCTGGCGGGCGCAGGTCAGTCAGCAGGCAGCGCTGGGCTAAGGCAGTGGTGCAGCGGTTTGATGGAATGTACGGCAGATGATTCTTCAGGCTTGCCATCATGGATGACAGAAGAGGCGCAGTTGCTTGATTTTATCGAAAGGATCAGGGGCAAGCTGCCTGCCGTGGCGCAGTTTTGTGACGGTGAATATTTCATGCTGCTCAGGCTGATTTATGCAGGCTCCGGCGTGGGCCTGCACTATTCCGAAACCCTGATGCGCAGTCTGGCAGAATTGAATGCCGGGCTTTCCATCGACTACACCCAGACTGCCGGCCTGTAAATACAGGTGACGATGCCGGAAGCAGGTCACCTGTATTCATGTGCTGTATTGATATTTATATTATGCGAGAAAAATCAGGCAATTCTCGCCGGTACTGCTTTGCCCAACTGATACCAGTCGACCTTGCGGGTCACTACCATGATGGCTGACAGCACAGCGAACAGCAGTATGCTGCCCATGACCAGGGCATTGCTTTCTGACTGCAGCAGACCAAACAGGATGCCGTACAGCACAGTCAGTGCACCGCCAAAACCAAAACCGCGTTTCCAGTCACGCAAGACGTGGGACAGGTAAAAACCGATCAGGACGATGCAGGCGACACTGGCGCTGAGATAAGCCAGCACGAAGCTGATTTTTTCCGACAGGCTGACCAGCAGCAAGAAGAAGATTGCCATTGCCAGCCCGACCAACAGATATTGGATGGGATGTATCGGCAATTGCTTGAGCACTTCAAACAGGAAGAAGGCTGCAAAAGTCAGGGCGACAAACATCAGACCATACTTTACTGCACGGTCCGCCTGTGAGTAGATATTGACCGGTTCGATGAAAGATACATTGAAGGTATCGATGGACGTGGGAACTGCACCGGCATCCTCTGTCGAGCTGCTTGCTGACGTCATACGGACTGCATGGCCGGCAGATTCAAGGCTGTTGAATTGCTGCTGTGCATTGCTGGACAGGGCAGAGATATTCCAGTTGGCGCTGAAGCCGGACTCATTTCTTACCCGGCCTTTGGGGGAGGGCAGGAAGCGGCCGCCATACTGCGGATGCGGCCAGCTTGATGAGAGGGTCACCTGGTTATTTTTGGCAATGGGGACAAAGCTCAGCTTTTCTATACCGTCAAGCAAGAGATCAAGCTTGAATTTGACCGTACTGGCTGCCGTCAGCTGCAAACCGTCAATATTGGCATGGATGCCATGTGTGAAGGCGCTCAACTGGCTGCCCTGCCTGAATTCAAACACCTGCTCATTCCACTTCAGTTTGGGGAAATTCTGCAAGCCTCGTGTATCGCTCAGACCCATGGTGATATAAGGGGTTTCAGTCAGGCTGACTGCGGACTTGGTCTTGTCTTTTGATACCAGGCTGGCCAGGACCGGTAAATTGAAATCGCCCGAGATGGTGTGCTCACCGGTATACACCAGTACCTGATGGATGCCGCGGTAGCGCTGGTCAGTACTGACTTTGCCGACTACCTGCATTTCGTTTGGATAAACAAAATGTTCTTTGCTTGCCGACATCTGGCGATGCATGACTTTCTGAGTAGTGGCGTCGACGCTGTCTTCTTCCCAGGTTTCGGTATAGGGGATGACAAGTACCGGGCCGACAATCATCTGCTCGCTGACAGAGTCGGCAGTAATGCTGCGCACGGCTTCGTCGCGATAGCGCATGCGTTCCCAGATGGTGGACTGTATCATCGTCAGCGGCACATAAATGAATATCGCCAGCAGGCCGATGAGAAAGATTTTAAAAAACAGACTTTTTTGCATGACGGACTCCAAGACAGGTTCCAATTAAGGCGAAGCCTGTAATGTAAAAAAGTAATGTGCAGTGACGATGTGTTCTGTGTGAAGTGACTGTGTTTTGTGATGCAAATTTCTGGTTTAATCTTGCAAAGGCAGACAGAGCCTGGCCCTGGTTCCACCCTGGGGCAGGCTTTCTACACTGATGCTCCCACCATGCAACATCGCCACTTCACGGACAAAGGGCAGGCCCAGGCCCGTGCTTTTGGCTGCGCTGGGGCGGGGTAGGGAATAGAAACGGTCGAAGATTTTATCGCGGGCATATTCCGGGATGCCGGGACCCTGGTCAGTGATGGAGATGCATAGTTGTTGCGTACCCTTGTCGATGTCGATGAGTTCTCCTGTCATTTGTATGGTGCCGCCATCCGGGCTGAAGTCGATGGCATTGTCCAGCAGGTTACCCAGGGCCTGACGTAATAACAGGTTGTCGCCGCTGACTTTGTAATGATGGCCGCTGGCAATGTTCAATATCAGTGATTTGCCAGGCAAGCGGGTTTGTACATCATTGCCTGCCTGTTGCAGCAATTGATTGATGTCAACCTGTTGTGCGTGTTCCAGGTTCTGCTGTTTTTCCAGCTTGACAAGAGCCAGCAGCTTGTCGATGAGCTGCCGCTGACGCTGGTTTTGCTCAAGGATATTGTTGAGAAAACGCTGCCTGTCGGCAGCGGGCATGTCTTCCCGCATGAGCTCGGCCGAGCCCTGTATGGAGGCAATAGGGCTCTTCAACTCATGGGTCAGGGTATGCATCAGTTGTTCTACATACTGCTTGCCTTCAAGCTTGTCGCGCATGGATTCCAGCGCACGGCCCAGTGCGCCTATCTCATTGTTGCCTAGTGCAGGCAGGCTGGTCTTTTCACCGTTTTCCACACTGCTGGCATAGTGCTGCAATTTGCGCAGTGCCTGGTTCAGCCACCAGGAGAAGGCGATACCTATCAGCAGCGAACCGAACAGCGCCCAGGCGCTGCGCTGCAGGATCTTGCGCTGGCTGCGATAAACGAAGGGGTTGATGGTGGCGATCGGTTTGGCAACTGTCAGTGAGCCGATGATGCGGCCATGATCCATGAGAGGGGCTGCCACATGCATGACACTGCTGGCTTCGTCAGCGGCGTCATTGCGGGTACTGCGTGCACCGTATTTGCCTTGCAGGGTCAGGTAGACATCATTCCAGCGCGAATAGTCTTTGCCGACATCCTGGCCTTCGCTGTCGAAGATGACGATGCCTTTGGTATCGGTTATGTAGATGCGGTAATCAAGACGGGTCTTGCGTATGCCGCTGATGTTGGCATCTATGCTACGCTGGGCAAAATTCTGCATGCGTTTCATCAATGCACTGTCAGACACATTGCCGGCGGCCACGTCTTCCGCTACCAGGGTGGCCAGCATCTGCGCCGTATCCAGCAAGGTGTCTTCCAGTGTGGCGCGCACGCCGGGTTTGATTTCTTCGACCACGACGTTGAGTATCAGCCAGGACGTCAGCCCCAGCACCAGAAAATAGCCTAGCAGTATGCGCAGGCCTATCTTCATGTCGGTGACCAGCTGTAACCCATGCCTCGGTGGGTTTGTATGCCTTCGTCTTCGCTTTGCCCGCTGTCTTCTGTCGTGGCGGCTGTTGTCGCTGCCAGCCGTGCCTGGCGCAATTTGGCGCGCAGGGATTTGATGTGGGCATCGACAGTACGGTCCAGGGTATCGGGGGCGTTGATCCAGACCAGTTCCATCAATTGTGCACGTGAAAACAATTGCCCCGGTCTTTCCATCAGGGTTTTCAGCAGCAGGTATTCATACCGTGTCAGGTTTAATGTCTGACCATGGGCCAGTATGCGCGCTTCCTGCTGGCGCAGTTCAAAACGTGCGACAGCTGTTTCGGCCCTGGCTTGCGGGCCGGCCTGGCGTCGCAGGATGGCGCGTATGCGCGCCACCACTTCGCGTGGTGAAAATGGTTTGGTGACATAATCGTCTGCACCGATTTCGAGGCCGACGATGCGGTCTATTTCATCGTTGCGCGCTGTCAGGAACAACACCGGTATATCAGTGAACTGGCGCAACTGACGGCAGACATCAAAGCCACTGATGTCGGGCAGACCGATGTCGAGCACGACCAGTGCAGGGGCCATGCCGCCACGAACCAGATTCAGCGCTTCTTGCCCCAGTGTAATGTGATGCGGAGCGAAACCGTCTGTAGACAGGGCATAGGCCAGGTTTTCTGCGATGCTGATTTCATCTTCGACGATCAGTATGGATTTTTGCATGCAGGGGGAATATACAGTGAGGGAGGGCATGCCGGGCAGGCTGCAAAAGAATGAATGCAGCCTGACAAGCAGATTTATTCAGGTTTGAGGTAAAACGCATCCGGCAATTGTTCACCGGCTGTCGTGACCTTGATATCACCTTTCAAATTCGTCAACAGCACCGGCAACTCAGGGCCGCCCAGTTCGATGATGACCTGACGGCAGGCGCCGCAAGGGGCGATCGGGCCTTCGGTATCGCCAGTGACAGCAATCGCGGCAAAATCACCCGGGCGATAGCCTGACGCAACGGCGCTGAACAAGGCGGTACGTTCGGCACAATTGCATAAGCCATAAGAGGCATTTTCCACATTGCAGCCATGGAAAATCTTGCCATCTTTGGTCAGTACGGCAGCGCCGACCTTGAATTTGGAGTACGGCGCATAAGCAGATTCACGCGCTGTGTTTGCAGCTTGCAATAGTTCACTTTTGTTAAACATGTTGATCTTTCGTTGATATAGGCGACATTGTATTATCAAAACATGCTGGAGATCACCAATCCCTTGAAAACTGAGACACCCTCGCCAGGTGAGCGGGAGGGGAAGTCGCAAGCTATCGTCAGGACAAGATTGACAGAATTGTGCCTGATGCTGCTTGCCATGGCCCTGTATTATCTGGCGGCACGTACAGGCATGCAGTTGTTTGCTTTGAAACCCAGCAATATCACCCTGTTGTGGCTGGCGTCCGGCATAGGCATGGTGATGTGCATGCGCCATGGCCTGATGGCTGTTCCTTTGATCATTCTGGCAAGTTTTTTGGCCAATTATCCTGGCATGGCGGCAGCAAAACTGGCTTCCCCTGTTTTATATACGCTGGTGTCAGCGACGGCGGATGGCATGGCCGGTTTGGTTGCCATGCTGATGATGCACTTGTCTTTGCGTGAAGGCTTGCGCAAATCCACGGATTTATTGCAGTTCGGGCTCAAGGTTTGTCTGTTGCCGACGGTGCTCAGCAGTACTATTATCAGCCTCAACCTGGCTGTGGGCGGCTATATAAGGTGGGATGAGGCTGGCGATTTTTTTCGTATGCTGGTGCTGGCTGACAGCCTGGGCATCCTGTTGATTTACCCGCTTTACCAGGCCTGGTGTGATGAGCCCCGCATACGCCGCAGTGAAACTGCCAAGCTGATACTGACATCGTTGGGCATTGCCACCTTGCTATTGCTGGCATTTCGCGGGCATCCGGGTTTTATCTATTTCATCCTGCCCGTGCTGTTGCTCATGGCGTTTTATGTCAGCATGAACCTGATCACCTTGGTGTTGACCATCAGCATGGTTGCGATTATTGCCATGACGGGCCAGCAACTGGGGCCATTTCAGAGCGCTAGCCTGGTGGAGGCGAATTTTATGCTGATCTGTTTTGTGTGCACCACGACTTTCACCATCCTGGCCATGGCCCTGCACAACCGCCAGTTGCAAAGCATAGAAATTGCCCGTCAGGAATGGCAGCAGGCTGCTCAGGTCGATGTACTGACCGGCCTCAACAACCGTGCGGCTTTCCTGCCCATGCTGACAGAGGAACATTTGCGCGCCAAGCGTATGGGACGACCCTATGCCCTGGCCTTGCTTGATATCGATCATTTTAAAAAGGTTAATGATGTATACGGGCATCAGGCCGGTGACGAAGTGCTGGCCTTTTTTGCCAGCCTGATGCAGGCCAATATCCGCGGCATAGACAAGGCTGCCCGTCTGGGCGGTGATGAATTTGTCATACTGTTCCCCGAATCAGGCGCCAAGGACGCTGCCGCCGCCATGGAAAGACTGCGCCAGCGCCTGGAAGCAAGTCCCGTCCAGACTTCGCTGTCGCAAATCTGTATCACCAGCAGCATAGGCATTACCGAATACCAGGGGGGCGATGTCACAGCCGAGATGGTTCGTACCCGCGCCGACCAGTTACTGTATGCAGCCAAGCATGCCGGCAGGAACCAGGTCATGTTTGACGCAGTGACCGATGAGGCCGGATGACGGTGTTCATCGCCAATACTGTCCTGCACGGCACCGGGTTTCAGTTCAGATGCAGTTTGCGCAGACGCCATTCAATGACAAAACCGAGCAGACCGCAGGCGAACAATACAGCGCCCAGAAATTCCAGAACAGGAAGAGGAACATTCCGGATGTTGCTGGAATATATGCACTTTACCGACCTGACTCCTGATAACAGGCTGCAAACAGCAGGCGCTTGCTCAACTATCTTGATAACAGGGCTTGTAATTCTCTTATCCGTGGTACATAACTAGGATACAGGGATGATTTTCCTGTTTTCGCTTTGGAGTAATATGATGAGTTTAGGAATTTCTGCGCAGGACCTGTATGTCCGGGCTTACCAGACCGCCCAAACCAAAACCCCAAAATCCGGCGACAAAACGGTGGAAGACGAATTGTCGCAGGCCCAGGCCAGCACGCCAGACAGCACCACGGTCAGCCTGGACAGCGGCAAGAATGACACCGTGGTCTATGCTGATCCACGCCTGAACAAGACGGCTGCCCCTGATTTGCAGGCTCTGCTGGAAGAGTCGGATCGCAAGGCGCAGGAAATCATCAACCTGATCAAGCCCCTGGTTGAACAGCAAGGTCTGGATATTGCCAAGGTTGCCAGCGGGCAGCAAAAAATTTCCGCCAGCCCTGAGGCCATCAAGGCGGCGCAGGCAGCAATTGCCGAAGGGGGTGAATTCAGCGTGCAAAAGACCGCTGAACGCATACTGAGTTTTGCCAAGGCAGCGATAGGGGATGACCCGTCCAAACTGGACAAGATCACGGCAGCAGTGGAGCAAGGCTTCAAGGAAGCGGCAGATGTTCTCGGCGGCAGCTTGCCCGACATCAGCAAGCAAACCCTGGATGCGATACATACCGAACTTTCGCGCTGGAAATCTGAAGGCATACCTGCCGGGGACACCGTGAGTCTGGCGAAAACCTCGACGCAGAAGGCGGCTTGAAGCCCCCAAAGCAGGCCAGGTGCATCATCGTATTGAAATCACATGCTTGTTCAGGCTGGGAGCCATGTGTGCGTTGCACCTTGAGAACTGCTGTCGTTGAGCGCATCAAATGTTTTGTGGATTGCAAACACACATATATAAATTAAACCCAGGGCCTCAAAACCGTCATGCCGGACTTGATCCGGCATCCAGCGACTTTGTTTGCATGCTGATGCAGTCAGCCTTGTACAGAATCGCGACATTGCTTTATTCAGGTAAAAAAACAGTAAAGCATCAATGATGCTGGAGGCCAGATCGAGTCTGACATGACGGTTGGGGGGGATTACTGGCGATGCTTGTTGCTGCATTTTGTGCAGCACATCGATGAGCATGAGGTGATGGCTCAACGTAAAAAAAGCCCGCTATAGTTTCCTATAACGGGCTTTTCACTTACAGAACCGAACCGTAAAAACTTACTTCTTCACACCCAGTTCACGCAAACGTTCTTGCAGATAACTGCCAGAGGTATGACGCTCGGACAGCACCACGTCTGGACGTGGATGCAGGAACAGTGGCAAAGAGATGCGGGATTTCTTTGCTTCTTCGCCTGTCGGGTTCAGCACGCGGTGTATTGTCGATGGGTAATAGCCTTGCGATGCTTCGTCCAGCATGTCGCCAATGTTGACGATGAGCATGCCAAAGTCACAAGGTACATTATGCCAGCCGCCATCTTTGCCCAATACCTGCAGGCCAGCCTGGGTTGCGGCTGGCAGTACTGTCAGCAGATTGATGTCGCCGTGAGCTGCTGCACGTACGGCGTCTGGCTCCTCATCGCCGCGCAGTGGCGGATAATGCAGCACGCGCAAGAGGGTCAGGTCGCTGTCGGTGATCATGTCAGACAATGGCATGGAATACTTGGCCTTGATCTCGGCAGGTGTATGGTCTTCTACCCATTGCAACAATTCCATGGCCAGGTTTGAGCCTTCGTCATAGTATTGACGTGCTGTATCTGACACTTCAGACGGGTAACGGCCCCAGGGGTAGATATGGTAAAACTCCTTGAGGTCACGTTTGGTCTGGCCCTTGGCCGTTTCCGAGACACTGGGCGAGAAATAGCCATCCATCTTCTCGCGGTCGAAATCGTACTTGTTCTTCGCATCGGTCTGGAAGAAGTCATACCATTCTTTGTAAATGGTTTCCAGCATGGTTTGCGACAAAGGATGATTGGTCAAGACACCAAAGCCGGTGCGATGCAGGCTTTCAGTGAATTTTTTCGCAGCGTCGGGTGCGCGGTAATCAACTGGTTCGATAATCATGATGATTCCTCCTTAGATGCTCAGTGGCGCCTGCAACCAGTCAGAAGACAGCGTTGCATCGATCAATTGTTTGCATGCCTCGGCATCAACCTTCATGCAGACACGGGTTTCGGGCCTGCTGGCTTCCCAACCTGGCTGTGGATAAGGGATAGGCAGTTTTGCCATCATGGTCTGACCATTGCCGATGCCTTCTTTGGCAACACGTACCCGGCCAGAGTTGGTCTCGAAAATCTGCGGCGCCACCAGCCAGACAAATGCGAGTACATCATGGCCATAGCAGGCGTGACCGAGGTCAGGGCGTATGCTCTGGTAGAAATTGGCATAAAAGTTAACGGCGTGTGACAGGGTATCCATTGCCACGTGCTTGTGTTTTGCTGCCAGGCTGGCAAAGAAGGTTGCTGGCAACACTACGCGGTGAGTGACGTCCAGGCCTACCATGGTCAGATCCCAGCCGGCGGTGAAGACCAGGTCGGCTGCGTCTGGGTCATTCCAGACATTCGCTTCTGCTACGGGGGAGACATTACCTGGTTCATCGACCGTACCAGCCATCAACACAACCTGCTTCAGCAGTTTTGGCAATTGCGGTTCCATCTTCAGGGCCAAACCCAGGTTGCCCAAGGGGCCAACGGCAACCAGAGTGATTTCACCCGGATGCTGACGTGCCATCTTGACGATGAATTCAGCCGCGCTTTCGACTTCTGCCTTGCCACCGACTTCAATACGGCTGTTGAGGTTACCCAAACCGTCAGCACCGTGGATAAAGTCAGGCGGCGTACCGGCAGCCTTGGCAAAAGGTACTGGCACACCCTGGGCGACAGGGATGGATCGACCGGCAATGCGCGTCAGGTACAGGGCATTGATTGTTGCCTGCTCAACATAGACGTTACCAAAGGTTGTGGTAATGCCAACCATGTCGATACCAGGATGCGCCAGTGCAAAGTACAAGGCCATTGCATCATCGACGCCTGGATCCGTATCAAAGATGACTTTATGTTTTGCTGTTGTTGACATGTGGATGCTCTCCAAAATTACACCGGCTGGCCATTGGGCAGAACCCAGTCGCGATGTGAATTGTTGCAGTTGACCCGGTTCAAGGAGGTCGAAATTCTTTTGTATTGCTTTAAGACCGAAAAGCTCACCACAGAGTCACAGAGAAGAGCATGAGGAAAAACCGAGGAGCTTCCAAATACGTAGGTTGGGCTGGTAAACCGTAGCCAGCGTGGCCCGGCCCAACCTACGAGAAGCCAACACTCCGGTTTCTCCATCGCTTTTCTCTGTGGCCCTCTGTGTCTCTGTGTTGAAAGGTCTTAATTCATTAACTTACCGTGACTTCACAAACGGCTGACCAATTGCTTTCGGGGCGACGGACTTTGCCATCAAGCCTGCCAGTACAATCACGGTCACGACGTAAGGAATCATCTGTATCAACGAGCCTGGCACCTTGCCGATGACGGGGAAGACCACGCCTTCAATTTGCACTTGCAAGGCAGCAAAGAAACCAAACATCAGGCAGCCCATCGCTGTATAGATGGGGCGCCAGTTACCGAATACCAGGGCCGTCAATGCCAGGTAACCATTACCGGCCGACATGTCACGCAGGAAAAAGCCGCTCTGCACGATAGACAGATAAGCACCGGAGAAAGAGCACAGCACACCAGCACACAGCATCGCCATGAAGCGGGTGCGTTCTACATTGATACCGGCTGCATCGGCTGCGTGCGGGTTTTCACCAACGGCGCGCAGGCGCAGGCCAAAGCGAGTGTGGTACACAACCCAGTGCACCAGCGGTATCAGGGCAAAGGCCAGGTAGACGAGAATACTGTGGCCGCCGATCAGCTTGGTATATACCCAGCCAAGAAAGGGTACGCTGGCGATGGCTTGCGAGCCCGGCAATACGATGTCAAACAGGCGTGCTTCACCGAGGTCAGGCGTACGACCACCCTGCTGGAAAAAGTACTGGGCAACCACAAAAGTCAAACCGCTGAGGGCGATGTTGATGGCGATACCGGCGACCAACTGGTTGCCTTTTTGCGTGATACTGACAAAGCCTTGCAACAGGGCGATGGCGACCGAAATACCCACACCGGCGAGTATGCCCAGCCAGGGGTTCTTGGTCACAAAGGCAACCGCAGCAGAAACAAAGGCAGCGGCCAGCATCTTGCCTTCGAGCGCCAGGTCAACCACGCCGCTGCGCTCAGCAAACAGGCCGGCCATGGCGGCAAACATCAGTACCGGTGCATTGCGTATGGTCGATACCAGGATGCTGGAAAATTGAAAATCATCAAACATCATTTTTCCTTACGCTTGAACAGGGCAGACAGGGCAGGGGCATACAGGTTTTCCATCGCACCACAGAACAGGATGATCAGTCCCTGGATAAAGATAAAAGTCTCGGTAGGGATATTCGGTTTTTCCAGCGACAGATCAAAGCCGCCCTGTATCAGGGCGCCAAACAGTATCGATGACAACAGAATGCCAACCGGATGCTGGCGTCCCATCAGCGCAATCGCGATACCGATGAAGCCGGCGCCGGCCGGGAAGTTCAGGTTCAGGTAATGGGTTGAACCCATGACAGAATTGACCGCTGCCAGACCTGCCAGTGCGCCGGATATCATCATGGTCACGATGATGGTCTTGCTGATGGAGATACCGGCATAATGCGCCGCATGCTGGTTCAGGCCTGTGGCGCGCAGCTGGTAACCCCAGGTGGTGCGCCATACCATTACGCCATAAATCACCAGCGCCAGCAGGGCCAGCACAAAGCTGATGTTGAGTGGCGTTTCACCTAAAATGGGGAAGAGGCCATTGAGCTTGGGCAGCCAGGCGGCATCGGCAAATACGCGGCTGGCCGTATTTTGCTGGCCAGCCGGTATCATGAAGCTGACGATGAGGTAATTCATCAGGCTGGCAGAAATGAAGTTGAACATGATGGTGGTCACCACCACATGGCTGCCACGTTTGGCTTGCAGGTAGCCGGGCAAAAAGGCCCAGGCTGCGCCAAACACGGCAGCACCGAGCATCGCCAGCGGTATCAGCAGCCAGCCCGGCAGGCTGGAGTCCAGCCACAGCAACACCAGGGTCAGGCCTAGGCCACCCAGATACATCTGGCCTTCGCTGCCGATATTGAACAGGCCGGCCTGCATTGCTACCGATACGGACAGGCCGGTGAAGATGAAGGTCGCTGCATAGAACAGGGTATAACCGAGGCCCTCAGGATTGAGGACCGCCGAATTGACCAGGATGCTCAGGGACTCCACCGGGCTTTCACCCAATAGATAAATCACACCCGCCGCGACCAGTAAGGCGGAGAACAGGTTTAACAGCGGCAGGGCAAATGCAGTGGCCCAGCGTGGGAGGTCGGCTTGATTCATTGTGGTCTGTTCGCTTGTCTGTGTTCAGTTTGCTCTGCTATGCTTTTTTGATATGTTCAGTGCGGATTAATGTGTGTGTATGCCGCCCATCAGGCAGCCTATCTGGGTCGCATCAAATTCTTCTGCCTTCAGCTCACCCGTGATAGCGCCGCCGGAAATGACCAGGATACGGTCAGCCAGGGCGCGCACTTCTTCCAGCTCTACCGACACCAGCAAAATCGCAATGCCGGCGTCGCGCATGGCCAGCAGGCGCGTGTGCAGGCTTTCTATGGTGCCGATATCAACGCCGCGGGTAGGCTGGCCGACCAGCATCAACTTGGGATTGGCGGCAATTTCGCGCGCCATCACGACTTTTTGCTGGTTGCCGCCAGACAGCAGGGCGATGCGCAAATCAGGGTCAGACGGGCGTACATCAAATTTGGCCAGCAAATCCGTGCAGTTCTTCATGATGCTTTTGTAATCGAGCAGGCCAAAGACCTTGCCCAGCTTTTTCTGGTAACCGAGAAAGCTGTTCATCATCACGGAAAAATTCTTGACGACGGCATCACGCAAACGATCTTCCGGTACATGGGCAATGCCGAGATCGCGGAAGGTGGCAGGCAAGCCGTCGGCATCCTTGCGACCGGCAAAGGGCAGGTCCTTGCCCTGCATCTGCAACTTGCCGCTAGTGGGCAGGCGCATGCCGCTCAGGACTTCGAGTATCTCGCTCTGGCCATTGCCAGAGACACCAGCGATGGCGACGATTTCACCGGCACGTATATTGAAGCTGACATTCTTCAGCAGGCTGACTTTTTGCGAGTTGACCAGGTTCAGGTCTTTGACCTCCAGCACCGTCTCGCCCGGCGCATAGGCAGCACGTGGCAAGTGGGTGACGATAGGACGGCCCACCATCATCTCGGCCATTTGTGAAGTCGTCGTGTCTTTGGTAGCGACAGAACCGATGACCGTGCCGCCGCGCATGACGGTGACCTGGTCAGTGATTTCCAGTATCTCTTGCAGTTTGTGGGTGATCAGGATGATGGTCTTGCCCTGTTCCTTGAACAGGCGCAGCACTTCAAACAGCGAAGCTGTTTCCTGCACCGTCAGGACGGCAGTCGGTTCATCGAGGATCAGGATATTGGCGCTGCGGTAAATCTGCTTGAGGATTTCCACCCTTTGCTGCACGCCGACCGACAAATCCTGTATTGTCGCCAGCGGGTCCACGTCAAGTGAATAGCGTTTGCATATTTCGCGCAGTTTGGCTTCGACTTCATGGCGCTTGGGTTTCAGGCGAAAACCGCCTTCCGTACCGAGCATGACATTGTCGAGCACGGTCATGTTTTCCACCAGCATGAAATGCTGGTGCACCATGCCTATGCCCAGATCGATGGCTTCCTGGCTGTTGCGGATGTTCTGTTCTGCGCCATTGATCAGCAGTTTGCCGCTGTCCGCACGGTAATAGCCGTACAGTATGCTCATCAGCGTGGATTTGCCCGCGCCGTTTTCACCGATCACGCCATGGATGGAACCGGGCGCAATGGAAAAGCTCACATCGCGATTGGCGTGTACTGCGCCAAAGCGTTTGGAGATGTGCTGAAATTCGACGGCTGGCTGCATACTTTAGCGTTTCTTTAAATGACGTTGTGCAAGGGCTTAAACATCAATCAGGGCGCATCGTACCTTTGCAAAGATACCTGCGCCCCCTTGGTCAGTTGATAGTCAACTGATAGTCAACAACGGCCTGGAATCAGACCGGGCACTTGTTGCCTTCACGGAAATCAACTACCTTGACCTTGCCATTAATGATGTCCTGCTTGGCCGCATTGACACGTTTTTCCATGTCGGCGCTGACTACGGCGCGGTTATCCTTGTCCAGTGCCCAGTCGACGCCGCCTTCTTTCAGGCCCTTGTACTGGGTGCCAGCTTTCCAGTTACCGTTTTTCAACTGCATGAAGCTGTCATAGATGGCCTGGTCCACACGTTTGACCATGGAGGTCAGCATGACGCCAGGGTGCAGGTAGTTCTGGTTGGAATCCACACCGATACCTAGCTTGCCTTTTTCCTTGACGGCTTGCAAGGTGCCCAGGCCGCTGCCGCCAGCTGCTGCAAAAATCACGTCAACCCCGCGTTCCATCTGGGCGCGGCCAAGCTCGCCACCTTTGGCCGGATCATTCCAGGCCGCAGTGGTGGTGCCTACCATGTTTTGCACGACTTCAATCTTGCTTTCTGTCGCTTTGGCGCCCTGGGCGTAGCCGCAAGAGAAATTGCGTATCAGCGGAATATCCATGCCGCCGACAAAGCCTACCTTTTTCGATTTGCTGGCAATGGCTGCTGCCACGCCGACCAGGTAAGAACCTTCCTGTTCCTTGAACAGCACAGAGCTGACATTGTCACCGGCGGCGATGCCGTCGATGAGGACGAATTTGGTTTTAGGGAATTCCTTGGCGATATTCTGTACGGCCGTTGCCTGGCCAAAACCGATGGCGGCAATCAGGTCCACATTTTTGCGGGCCAGGTTGCGCAAGACCTGTTCAGTCTGCGTGTCGCTGGCAACCTGCACTTCGAGGAAATTGAGCTTGGTTTCTTTCTTGAAGCGTTCTGCGCCTTCGGATGCTGACTGGTTGAAGGACTTGTCAAACTTGCCGCCTGCATCATAGATCACGGCAAATTTGAGGTCTGCAGCACCGGCAGCGCCGCTGACAGCCAGCAGGGTTGCCAGGGAAAGGCAGATTTGCTTGAGTTTCATGAAGTTTCCTTAATCAGATATCGTTGTGCGCGCTGCGCCCGAAGTAATTCTTGTCTGGTTTCTTGTCCGGCAATCACCATCCCGGTAATTTCCCGTCTGTTGCTGCCTTCGCAAGCCTAACATGGTGTGGGCGTTTCGCAGGCATTTCGGTTGGCAGCACAGACAAAATTTTATCAAAAACAGTGTTCAGCAGGGTTTGGTTCACACCGGCGATGTATCACCGGCGCCGGCGTCAGGTGGTTTTCAGGCTGCTTGGCGAATCGCCATGAATTCCAGCACTTGCTGACGTTGCGGTATGGATGTCTGCGCACCCAGCTTGGTCACCGTCAGGGCGGCCGTGTATTGGGCTTCGCGGCTCGCATCAAGCAGACTCAGGCCGTTTGCCACACCGACTGCAAAGGCGCCAACAAAGGTGTCGCCGGCGGCGGTGGTGTCAACCACATCGACCTTGACTGCGGCAATGAACTGGCTGCCACTGGCATCCGTGACCAGGGCGCCATGTTCGCCCATGGTCAGCAGGACTGTGCCCGCTCCACGTTTCAGGATTTGTTCAGACGCTGCCTTGGCGCTGGTCTGGTCAAGCACAGTCATGCCACTCAGTTGCGAGGCTTCTGTTTCGTTCAGGATCAGGTAGTCGACCTGGGCCAGCAGGGCATCGCTCAAAGCTTGTGCAGGTGCCGGGTTGAGAATGACCTTGACGCCGTTGGCTCGGGCGATTTCTATGGCGCGTGTGACGGTTGGCAGCGGGGTTTCAAGCTGACAGACCAGCAACTGTGCACCAGCGATGGTCGCTGTGGCAGCCTCCACCTGGGCCGGTGTCAGCGTGGCATTGGCGCCTGCTGCCAGCACAATGCTGTTGTCACCACTGTCTTCAACCAGGATGCCGGCTACGCCGGTGGCAACACCCGCCACCCTGGCCAGATGGCTCAACTCCATTCCCTCTGCCGCCAGGCAATCATGTGAAAAGCTGCCAAAACCATCGTCACCTACTGCACCGATGAAGCTGACATGGGCGCCCTGGCGTGCCGCAGCAACAGCCTGGTTTGCGCCTTTGCCGCCCGGAATCTGGCGAAACTCGTGGCCGTGCAGGGTTTCGCCTACAGCCGGCATGCGCGGAGTGCGAAAAACCAGATCCATATTGACGCTGCCGACTACAGTTATCCGTGGCTTCATGATGCTTTTTTCTCGGTAAAAAGGTGTGGCGCAATCGTTTGCGCAATCGATTTCGTATTTAACTATGCGCACAGTTCAACGTCAAGCGCAATCTGATTTTTTGGTCAAAATTTGTGCAAAATCGCGGCAGGCAGGCAACCATAGTTTGAATATTGTTTTTTGTCCGTTTTGCTGGCGTCATCAGAGTGAGGATTTGTTGCAATGCATCAGAACAGCGGTCTGATGAAAATTGTCATGTTGGTCACAAATCACCCTCAAATATACTGGAGCGCGCTGATTGTGGGGCTGTCTTCCAGGCTTGTCAAATAACACTCGTCTGTAACGGTGTTCAGGGTTATGGATATTTATCTTTGACAAGATGATATGTTGCTGTAAATATATTGCAAATTTCTTTACTGTAAGTTTAATGTTTTGCCACACGCAGGTGCAGTGCTTCCCTATTCAGGCATTTGTTCTGTGTTTTTACCAGGGAGTTTTACTTTGACATCGCGTCGTTTGATTTTGCCTTTATTGCTGGCTTCGCTGCTCAGTATCGATGTACAGGCGCAGCATATCCCCAACTCACGTAGCTGGTACTTGTATTTGGGCAGTCAGGATGAGGTCCGGCAATATGTGCTGGAAGTCGGTAAGGGTCCGACTGTCGTTGTCCTGCATGGCGGCTTTGGTGCGGAACACAGTTATCTGCTTGACCCTCTGCTGCCACTGACAAACAAACGCAAGCTGGTGTTTTATGACCAGCGCGGCTCACTGCGCTCGCCTGCCGGTCAACTGGAAGTATCGCTCCCCAAAATGGTGGAGGACCTGGAAGCCTTGCGCCAGCAACTGGGGGAGGAAAAACTGGTTCTGCTCAGCCATTCCATGGGCGGTGCAGTAGCGATGGCCTACCTGGCAAAATACCCGGACAGGGTGCGCGGCCTGGTTCTGACCGGGCCGGTTTTGCCAATACCTCTTTCCGATGATTTCAAGAAAGCACCGCAAGACCCAGGCTTGCTGACTCCTGCCGAACAAGTCCAGGCAGATGCCCTGGCTGCACAATACTGGCAAAAGCAGGGAACCAGACTTGCCGCTGTCCAGGCAAAATTCAAGGCCATGCCCGCCGCCGCATCGACAGAAGCAGCACGTGCCACCCCCGGTTATTACCGCAACCTGACCGAGCAATGGCGCATGCAGTTTGCCTCTGTCAATATCTATCACGCCGATCGCTGGCCCGGCATCGAAGGCGGAAAAGCATTTTATTCCCAGGCAGTCGCGGATGCTGTCCTCAAAGACCCTGCTGCCCTGGCCAAACAATTCGAGACTTTCCGCCCTGCCTTGCAGGCATTTCAGGGGCCAGTCGAAGTCATCATGGGCGATGAGGATTATTGCGATCCGGGTGGCTATGTCTGGGGCAAAGTACTCAAGACTGTCCCCCGCGGACGCTTGAATCTGTTGCCGGAGGCCAGTCACAGTTACTGGCTGGACCAGCCCAGGGCCAGCCGAGCCGCACTAACGGCAGCACTGGACCGTGTATTTGCGGCCAGTCGCGGCAAGTAAGAAGCTCAATCAGTTGGCCAATGTATTTGTGCTGACTTGTAAATTCCTGAGTCTGTCCCTATGTGTATTACTGTCAATATAGGGGAGACATCAGCATGAGCTTGCACATAGGTATCGTCGGTTGTTCCGCTGCCGGAGCGGCACTTTGTTATCGCACCATCTGTGAAGAGGGAGCCGCCTTGCTGGGGCCGCATGCTCATCCTGAGGTCAGCATGCACACACCTTCTCTGGCTTTATATGTTGATTGCCTGGAGCGGGGTGACAGGCAGGGAGTTGCTGATCTCATGCTGACTTCTGCAGGCAAGCTGGCCGGGGCGGGCGCTGATTTTCTTATCTGCCCGGACAATACCATCCATCAGGCGTTTGACCTGGTGCAGCCGCATTCACCCTTGCCCTGGCTGCATATTGCCGAAGAAGTCGCCATTGCAGCGATGCAACGTGGTTATGGCCGTGTTGGCATCACCGGCACAGGCTGGCTGATGGACAGCGAGGTTTATCCCCAGGCCTTGCGCGCCAGGGGGCTGGACTTCATGCTGCCATCCAGAGACGATCGCGTGCAACTCAACCGCATCATCATGGACGAACTGGTTTGCGGTATTTTCAAGCCTGCCAGCGTCAAGGCCTTTCAGGACATCATCGTCAGGCTGAAAGAGCAGGGCTGTGACGCTGTCATTCTTGGCTGTACAGAACTGCCGCTGATCGTCAGCGACGATAATTCGGCGCTGCCTGTGCTGGACTCAACCCGTTTGCTGGCGCGGGCCGCCTTGCGGCGGGCTGTACTGGCCAGCTAGCGGGGCGGTTGGGGCGGGTGTAAGATATGACAAGTGATTGATAACAATATGTCTTGCCGTATGTTCAGATATTCCGCTCTATTTCCAGCCCTTGTTTGCAGTCTGGTATGCGCCAGCGCCAGTGCTGCCCGGCCCCTTGATGAACGTGACCAACTCAAAGAAGCACATGTTTACCACATCATGTTCAGGACCAGGGCTGAAGCCATCAACGCCAGCGAGATTTTGCGCAATGTGCCGGCCAGCGGTCAACTGCTTGCATTGCAGGACATGGCGCGCAAAAAATCCATAGACCCGGGCTCCATGTCAGCCGGCGGTGATCTTGGCGTCATACGACCCGGGCAGATGGAAATCGGTTTTGAAGAACTGGTGTTTGGCCTGCCGGTCAGGGAAGTATCGGTGCCGGTGCGTTCGTCCTATGGCTGGCATGTGCTGTATATTGAATCCAGAACCGTCAAGCCGGTTGCGCAGATTTGTGAAGCAGGGCTAAAGTCTTATGCACGTTCCGCCGACAGCAAACTGACGCAGGCGCTGGCGCTCAGCAAAAGCTACAAACCCGATGACGAGGGTAGTGTGGCTCTGTCCAGAGTCCTGGGCGTAGGGTGGGGCAAACCGGTGCGTGATGTGGCAGGCAATATGCGTTACTTCAAAGGTACGCCGTTGGAACAGCCGGGTGTATTC
This sequence comes from Undibacterium paludis, assembly GCF_022568815.1. GTDB lineage: Bacteria > Pseudomonadota > Gammaproteobacteria > Burkholderiales > Burkholderiaceae_D > Undibacterium. The sequence continues at coordinate 69,258 of NZ_JAKZHX010000008.1, forward strand.
GATGTCAGCGAGCATATCGAATACAGTTACGCCACCTATCATGCAGCCAAGAATGCCTGCATGCGTTCCAGCGTGTCGCGCTTCACGGTCAACTGCAAGGCTGGTACAGTGGCTGACAATGGCATGATTCAGTATGAATTGCGCGGTGCGCAAGGGCGCGAACTGGCCAATATCACTGCCCAGCCCGGCAGTCCGGTGTTGCCATATATGTATAACGACATCTATGCAACCATGCATGAGTTGGTATGTCGTATCAGCAATCCGGCAAATGTTGCCAGCAATGAGGCCATCGGCCATCTGTTGCAGAGCAGACCACCTCAATAAATTCCTGTGCAAAAAATGTCAGGCGCCGTGTCGTTGCGCCTGACATGTTCGCTGTTCTTGTTGACCAGTGTGGTCTTTCCTTTCCTGATTTCGGTCTTTTTTTCAGATGCGGGATGAGCGCGTTAGAACGCTCACCAGCGCAATACTGGCAGCCGTATGCCCGGCAAGATGCCAAATACAGACAGGAGCACGCCTATCAGGAAAAGGATGAACAGGACATTGACGATGCGTGCTACCGGTGCGGGCAGAGGGAGCATGCCAACCAGCCACCATATCAGGCCAAAGACAACAAGATAAATGATGAGACTAATGATCTGGTACATGATGTGTCCTTACAAAAAGCGTGGCCGCGGAATCAGGACGCTCTGATCAAGTGCATAGCGCGCACCAAGCCCGGGTTTGCAAGGGTTTGCCGTAACCGCACTTCCATAAGTTAATAAGTAAGTTTGCCAGCCCGGGCCGGGTTTGCCTTGTGCATCTGATCAGAGTTTCCATGAAACGATATGGAGCACTGATGACCTAGCATGCGCGTCTGTTCCTGATTGATCTGTACGCTGGCGAACGAATGAGAAGCATTTGCCGGGCTGATCGCCAGCGATCGTGCCGACAGGGGGGGGCAAGTTTCTAAAACCGCATGGCTCTGGTAAAGATGTATTTAAATAAATCTGCCTGGAGTTTGACTCGAAAAGAACAAATGTTTATTATTGAAAACAATTGTTTTAATTTGAGTCGCCATGACTACCCCACTTACCAAAAAAGAACAGCTCTACCAGCTCATCGCTGCCCAGCCGTTTATTTCTCAGCAAGACCTGGCTGACCAGCTGGGTTTGTCGCGTTCTGCCGTGGCCGGGCATATTGCGGCGCTGATACGTGAAAAGCGCTTGCTGGGGCGGGCTTATGTCTTGCCTGATCAGCGGCCCGTGGTGTGCATAGGCGGAGCGAACATAGACCGTAAATTGCGTACCCTGGGGCCGGTGCAGATGGGGACCTCGAATCCGGTCAGCCAGCATGAAGCCTTTGGCGGCGTGGCGCGCAATATTGCCGAGAACCTGGCCCGCCTGGGTTTGCCAACCCGCCTGCTGTGTGCCGTTGGTGATGATGCTGCCGGGCACAGCATGCTGGCCCATGCGCAGTCGGTCGGTATTGACGCAAAAGCCAGTCTGGTGGCAGGCGGTTTGCATAGCGGCAGCTACACAGCCCTGCTCAATGATGATGGCGACATGGTGCTGGCGCTGGCGCATATGGAATGCTGTGATGCATTGACACCGGAGTTCCTGACCAGCCGTGCACCACAACGCGGCAATGCCGCCCTGACGATTGCCGACTTGAATTTGCCGCAGGATAGCATAGGCTTATTATTGCAAGAAGCATATCAACATGACGCCACCCTGATACTGGTTGCCGTGTCTGAACCCAAGATGGCGCGCCTGCCTGCGGACCTGCGCGGACTGCGCTGCCTGATATTGAACAGGGGCGAGCTCGGTGCTGCCGTTGGCCTGCGTATTGAGGATAAGGCAGACATTGCCGCTGCCTGCCGGCAATTACAGACACGTGGTGTGCGTGATCTGGTCGTGACCCTGGGTGGAGATGGCGTGATGTACACCGATGCAGCGGCTGAAAATGGCATGCAGCAATTGTCAGCGCCACCAGCAAGGATGCGTGATGCGACGGGGGCAGGGGATGCTTTTGCCGCCGGACTTGCATGGTCGTTATGCCGCACGCCTGATGACCTGGGCCTGGCCTGTCAATATGGACTTAAGCTGGCGCGCCTGACGCTGGAAAGTGATGCGACGGTCTCCCCGACCATCTGCCCGACTATTTTTGAAGAGGAATTATCATGATGCAATCTTACCTGGTCTTATCGGACGAAGTCCGTGCAGCCCGCCTGGCGGCAAAACCCGTGGTGGCGCTGGAGTCCACCATCATTTCACATGGCATGCCTTACCCGCAAAACGTGCAGACCGCGCGTGAGCTGGAGCAGATCATCCGTGATGGTGGTGCCGTGCCAGCCACCATTGCCGTCATGAACGGCAAGATACATATCGGCCTGTCAGATGACGACCTGGAAACACTGGGCAATTCACCCGATGCCATGAAGGTCAGCCGCCGCGACCTGGCTTATGCACTCTCAACCGGCAAACTGGGCGCCACAACCGTTGCTGCCACCATGATCTGTGCTGCGCTGGCCAATATTGAAGTCTTTGTCACTGGCGGCATAGGTGGTGTGCATCGTGGCGCCGAAACCAGTTTTGATATCTCGGCTGATTTGCAGGAGCTGGCAAACACCTCGGTAGCCGTGGTCTGTGCCGGTGCCAAATCCATACTCGACATCGGCCTGACACTGGAATACCTGGAAACCCATGGTGTGCCTGTGGTCAGTGTCGGTCAGCCGAATTTTCCGGCATTTTTTACGACGGACAGCGGTTACAAGGCTGATTTCCAGCTTGATACGGCAGAGCAGCAGGCTGACTTCATCCATACCAAATGGACACTGGGCCTCAATGGCGGTATCGTCATCGCCAATCCTGTGCCGGTAGAGTCCGCCATGCCACGTGAAGAAATTGAAAACATTACACAACAGGCACTGGCGCTGGCAGATGAGCTTGCCATCAGCGGCAAGGCGATCACCCCTTTTCTGCTGTCGCGTATCAAGCAACTGACTGAGGGGCGCAGCCTGGAAACCAATATTGCCCTGGTCAAGAATAATGCCGTGGTCGGCACCCAGCTGGCACTGGCGCTGCATCATTTGCGCAAGCGTACGGTGTAAAAGTCAGTGTTTCATCGGGTGTGCCTGTGTACACCCGAATGTCGATATGGGCCTGGTGAATGCCTTTGATGAGCATCTTTATCAGGTAATGTCTGTTTCTGGTGCTTGGGAGCGTTGCCCCTTTTTCTGCAACCTTCGCCCTCTTTATGTTGGCCGACCAAAAATCTGAGACCCCATTTTTGTTATTTCTCCCGGTTTTTGCGGCAGCCTTGGGGCAACGATAGCATCCGTACTCGTTAATGAATTTGTAAGCCCGGTTTCTCCATGGACTTGGCCGCATGAAAAACACAATCGAGCTGCTCTAGGCTATGATGCCTGCTAAGTCTTGAAAGTCTGTTGGGAATAATGAATGATGAATAAGAAATTCGTTGCTGTTGCAGCAATCCTGGGTGTTGCCTGTGCTGCGCTGGGTGCCGTGGTTGCCAATCAGCAATTGACACCCAAGCCGCCAGAAAACAAAGCGGTGGCACAACTGATGGCGCAGCAGTTGACTGACAGCAGCGGCAAGAAACAGGCATTATCACAATGGCAAGATAAGATGCTGGTCGTGAATTTCTGGGCAACCTGGTGCGCACCCTGTGTGCAGGAAATGCCTGAATTGTCAGCATTGCAAGTTGAATACAAGGGCAAGCCTGTGCAAATCCTCGGTATGGGGATAGACAGCCCGACGAATATCAGTGAATTTGCAAAAAAATATCAAATTAGCTACCCCCTGTTTGCAGCCGGCATGGAGGGCAGTGAGCTGTCGCGCCAATTGGGCAATAACGCCGGCGGTCTGCCGTTTACTATTCTGATTGGCCCTGGTGGCCGGGTCTTGAAAAACTACCTTGGCCGTCTGAAGATGGAAGAATTGCGTGCTGACATTGCCAAATTTTCTCTGGAAAAATAGAAGTAGTATCATTTTTCCTTGCCAATCTACGTCGAATGACGGCAAAATGCGGCCATCTTCGTCAAATTGAATGTGACTATGGCGCGCAAACTGCTGCTGCTCAATGGCCCCAATCTGAACCTGCTCGGCACGCGCGAGCCTGCTACCTATGGCGCCACTACCCTGGCCGAAATAGAGGCGGCAGCACAGGAGCAGGCAATAGCAGCTGGTGCAGAGTTGTCATTTTTTCAAAGTAATCATGAGGGCGCATTAATTGATCGCATACATGCTGCCCGTAATGAGCAAGTCGATGCTATCATCATCAACCCGGGCGGTCTGACGCATACCAGCGTCGCTTTGAGGGATGCCCTGGCTGCTGTTGCCATACCGTTTATTGAAGTACATCTATCCAATGTGCATCAAAGAGAGGCCTTCAGGCACCACTCTTTTTTGTCTGCGATTGCCAAGGGGGTCATTTGCGGCCTCGGTCCCGAAGGTTACCGCCTGGCGATTGACTTTTCTCTTAAAAATATTTAAATTCTCGCATCTCCGTTTAATTCGCTGATAATTTCAGCTTATTTCGTATATAATCCACCCATTGGCGGCATTGCCCAGATGTTGTTGTCCGGTATTGCGCGCCCCCGTTAATTCAGAACCACTTTTTTCAAGGGGATTCCACATGGATTTAAGAAAACTCAAGACCCTGATCGACCTCGTAGCAGAATCAGATATTGCAGAACTCGAAGTGACTGAAGGTGAAGGCAAGGTCCGTATCGTCAAATCTTCGGCAATGCCACAAAATCAGGTCGTCATGATGCAGCAGCCGCAGCACCAGCAAATGATGCCGGCAGCTGCCGCACCAGCGGCATCCGCCGCGCCCGTGGCAGCCGCACCTGTCGTGCCGGACGGCCACATCGTCAAATCCCCCATGGTTGGTACGTTCTACCGTTCTTCTGCCCCTGGCGCCGCCCCATTTGCTGATATTGGCAAAAGCGTCAATGCTGGCGACACCCTGTGCATTATTGAAGCGATGAAGCTGCTCAATGAAATTGAAAGCGACTTCACCGGCACGATCAAACAGATTCTGGTTGAAAATGGTCAGCCTGTTGAGTACGGCCAGCCACTGTTCGTGATTGGCTGATCCAGGCTCGCGTGTGCAACCTGGCTACTCACTACCCGTGCTGAGGGCAAACAGTACTGAACCGGGTTTGTTGCTCACGCAATTGCAACCATTGCCACCGCAAAGTTAAATCATGTTTGAAAAAATTCTTATCGCCAATCGTGGTGAAATCGCGCTACGCATTCAGCGCGCCTGCCGCGAGATGGGTATCAAAACCGTGGTCGTGCACTCTGAAGCTGACCGTGAAGCAAAATATGTGAAGCTGGCCGACGAATCTGTTTGCATAGGCCCGGCTCCGTCGAATCTGAGTTACCTGAGCATGCCGGCCATTATCAGTGCCGCTGAAGTCACCGACGCCCAGGCGATTCACCCTGGCTATGGCTTCCTGTCAGAAAATGCCGACTTCGCCGAGCGCGTAGAGCAATCCGGTTTCGTCTTCATCGGCCCGCGTGCTGAATCGATACGCATGATGGGCGACAAGGTGTCGGCCAAGCATGCCATGATCAAGGCGGGTGTACCTTGCGTACCTGGTTCTGAGGGGGCGTTGCCGGACGACCCCAAAGCCATCGTGCAGACTGCCCGCAAGGTCGGTTATCCCGTCATCATCAAGGCTGCTGGCGGCGGCGGTGGTCGTGGCATGCGTGTCGTGCATACTGAGGCCGCTTTGCTGAACGCCGTCACCATGACCAAGACTGAAGCCGGTGCTGCCTTTGGCAACCCGGAAGTCTATATGGAAAAATTCCTGGAAAACCCGCGTCACGTGGAAATCCAGATCCTGGCTGACCAGCATGGCAATGCCATCTGGCTCGGCGAGCGCGACTGCTCCATGCAGCGTCGCCATCAAAAAGTCATCGAAGAAGCACCGGCACCTGGCATCCCCCGCAAGATCATAGAAAAAATCGGTGATCGCTGTGCTGCTGCCTGCCGCAAGATCGGTTATCGCGGTGCGGGTACGTTTGAATTCCTGTACGAAAACGGCGAGTTCTATTTCATCGAAATGAATACCCGCGTGCAGGTGGAACATCCGGTCACGGAAATGATTACCGGTGTCGACATCGTGCAGGAGCAGATACGCATCGCCTTCAATGAAAAGCTGCGCTTCAAGCAGACCGATATCATGCTCAAGGGCCATGCCATCGAGTGCCGTATCAATGCGGAAGACCCGTTCAAGTTTGTGCCTTCGCCTGGTCGTATCACCTCATGGCATACGCCGGGCGGCCCTGGCATACGCGTGGATTCGCATGCTTACGCCGGTTATTTCGTCCCGCCAAATTATGATTCCATGATAGGCAAGGTCATTGCCTATGGCGAAACCCGCGAACAGGCAATCCGTCGCATGCAGATCGCCTTGTCAGAGATGGTGGTTGAAGGCATACAGACCAATATCCCGCTGCACCGCGAGTTGATGATAGACGCCCGCTTTATTGAAGGTGGTACGAATATTCACTACCTTGAGCATAAGCTTGCAGACATGCCGGAGTTGTCGAAGAAGTCGAAGTAATTTGAAGTAAAGACCTCTTCAACACAGAGACACAGAAGGGCTCAGAGGGGCACAGAGAAAAGCCTTGAAAGTCCTTAAAGTAGTTGGTTGGCTTATCTCGTAGATTAGGCTCAGATTGCAGGTTGGGCCGGGCCTAGCTAGGCTTCACCAGCCTAGCGAGGCCCGGCTCAACACTCGGCATTTAAATAACGTATTCGTTTATTAAGGCGCGACCGGCGAAGTTGAAAAAGCACAGAGAAAACACCTGTTTTTCCCTGTGCTTTTGGCTTTGTTATGAAGCCACTGTGTTAAGCTTTTCACTATTGAGAAGTGTTAGTACATTAAATAAGTACCGTATACCCAAAGTGTTAGGGCGCACAGTGTTGATATTGAAGATGAATTTGTTTTCTCTTGGTTTTCTCTGTGGCTCTGTGGTGAGCATTTTGGTCTTGAAGAAGTAATATCGCTGGATATAGAACGTAATAGAACGTAAGAAAGTAGCAATATGGGCTGGATAGAAATAGTCATAGAAGTGGCGCGTGAGCAGGCCGAGGCTTTGTCGGACGCTTTGATGGATGTGGGCGCCTTGTCGGTGTCGGTCGAAGATGCCGATGAAGGGACGGATGCCGAGCGCCCGCTGTTTGGTGAGCCTGGCATGGAACCTGACGAAGCTGCCTGGGACCGCAGCCGCGTGGTTGCGCTCGCGGATATCGATGCTGATCATGCTGAACTGGTGGCTGAAGCTGCCGCCGCCATTGGCCTTGCCGCCGTGCCAGCCTACATCACCCGCAATGTCGAAGAGCAGGACTGGGTGCGTCTGACGCAATCCCAGTTTGCCCCTATCCACATAGGCAAGAATATCTGGGTAGTACCTAGCTGGCATGATGCACCTGACGCCAATGCCCTGATCCTGGAGCTCGACCCCGGCCTGGCCTTTGGTACCGGCAGCCACCCAACTACCAAGCTGTGCATGGAATGGCTGGAAGCGCATGCACCCAAGGATTTGTCTGTACTCGACTATGGTTGCGGTTCCGGCATACTGGCCATGGTTGCCAGCAAACTAGGTGCGGCCAGTGTCGTCGGTGTGGACATCGATCCTCAGGCGATAGAATCGGCCAACTTCAATGCTGAGCGTAATCATTGCCAAATCGAGTACGCCTTGCCGGAAGGTTTTGGTGCTGCTCACCCGGTTTCAGAAAAATTTGACGTGGTCGTAGCGAATATCCTGTCCAGCCCGCTCAAGCTTATGGCACCGATGCTGGCTGGCCGTGTTGCACCTGGCGGTTCTTTGATACTATCGGGCGTACTGGCCAGGCAGGCAGAAGAAGTGGCGGCAGCCTACGCACCTTTCATCAAGCTTAGCGTCTGGGCTGAACATGAGGGCTGGGTCGCATTATCTGGCTCTTTGAGCAACTGAGGCGACTATGGCACTGGCGACCCGCTGCCCCCACTGTCAGACTGCCTTCAAGGTAGCCAATGATCAGTTGAAGCTGCATGCGGGGCTGGTGCGTTGCGGCTCTTGCCAGCGAACCTTTAATGCTGTTGAAAATCTCATTCCTGCTGACGCGCCAAAATCGTCGGCCCCTGTTTCCACCTCTGCCCAGGTTGCCAGCAAGCCTGTGCCGGTGACGCCAGCTGCGCCAGTAACACAATCAACACCAACGATGCCAGCTGCCAGGGCTGCCACAACCAACGCCGGCAGCGCGGCACCAGCGCCTGTGGCTGCAACCAAAGTCAGCCAGTCAACAGAGACGGTGGCAGACAGCAAATTGTCTGCAGCCATGACAGAAACCGGCTCGATTGCAAGCCCGGTCTCAGCCGCCAACTCAAGCACTGCGCCGGCCGTGACGGCATCGTCCGCGGCAAGCACGGCTGCGGCAAGCACGACTGCGGGTGCAACCGCAAGTACAACCACAAGTACAACCGCGAGTACAGCAATAGATGCGGCACAGGCTACCTCTGCGTCACCCATCATTGCGGAAGCTGCCAAACCAGCCCCTGTTGTCGATATGGCCGGAGCCGCTACAGTACAGCCTGTGACAAAGAATACGGTTGCCAGCGTCAGGCCGGCGACTGAAGTACTGGCAGCGATCAGCAAGGCAGAAAAAGAATTTGAAGCGGAAGCCTTCGACAAGCCCAGGTCTGTTACACCAGCACAGAATGCTGTTGCAACTGTGCCCGCACCAGACGTGACTGACAGTTCTGAATCAATGGTGGACAGCCTTGTCGTCAGCCCTGCCGTTGGCGCGGAAGCAAGGCTGAACTCGCGCGTCGAACCCAGGCTTGAACCTGCCATCACCAGTAGTTCCGCACTGGATTTTGATCTGGGCGATGGCGGGTTTTTACTGCCATCTGAAGAAATCAATGATGCCGACCTGGCCAGGGTGGAACTGGAAACCCGCGCTGCCCTGATGGACCCACCGACGGCAGACTGGTCGGTCAGTGACCAGCCAGAAGACCGGCAGCATGCTGCAGTTGACGAAGCTGCATCATCAACAGCCGCCAGCCAGGATGAAATACCTTTACCTGCCAGTGTCAATAAAGTCTGGCGGCACAAGGATCATGGTGATGCTCCTGAGCTTGATGGCGCCGATTCCATCGCCGACGAAGCGCCTCATCAGGAAGCATATATAGGCGAAGAAGAAGCTGCCCTGGCAAATCATGCCGCTATCAACGAAGATTCCAGCAGCGATGCCGAAGAAGAGCACAAACCCGGCTTTGTCATCCAGGCAGAAAAACAGCGTGCGCGCAAACGCATGGCAACGATTTTTTACAGCCTGATGCTGCTACTGCTGTTGCCAGCCTTGCTGGCGCAGTCTGCCTATGTATTACGCAACCAGCTGGCCGTCAGGGTGCCGGAAACCAGGCCGTATTTGCAGGATGCCTGCAAATTCTTATCATGTCAGGTGAGTTTGCCGGCACAGATAGAAAAGATCGTCATCGATTCGAATGAATTGCAGAGCTTAGCGCCTGAACGCAATGTCTTCATGCTGGTGATGCAATTACAAAATCAAAGTGATGTGACGCAGGCCTGGCCGCATATTGAACTGGTCTTGAATGACGTCAAGGAAAAGCCCTTGTTACAGCGTGCTTTCAAGCCAGAAGACTATCTGGCAGAAAAAGACAAGCTGGCCAAGGGATTTGCCGCCGGTGGTGAACAGAATATCAAACTGTATTTTGAATTGCCCACGTTGAAAGCAGCCGGTTTCCATGTCGGGATCTTTTATCCCTGAATCTGCGTTATTTTTTTGGGGTGCATGAAAAATACCCCCAGTCTTGCCAATATTTAGCAATGCATATCCAAACCGATGCAGACCTGTGCCTGCCAACCATTCCACTGACGCAATATCAGGACTGGTCGCATCATGACGGTGCTCGCATGCCCGTCAGTGACATCGCTACTGTTGCCAGCATACACAACAATGTCGTTGTACCTGAATGGCAAAACATCACGTTCACCGGTAAAGGCAGAGAATATTTTCGTATCTGGATCGTCAATCTTTGCCTGAGCCTGGCAACACTGGGTATTTACTCCGCCTGGGCCAAGGTCAGGCGTTTGCAGTATTTTGACCGCAATACCAGCCTCGCCGGTGCAGGCTTCAATTTTCATGGCGACCCCAGGACAATTTTGCGTGGCCGCATTGTTGCTGTCATTTTGCTGTTCTGTTATCACTACCTGTTCACTTTTTCCAAAAGCCTGGCGCTGACTTTTTTTGTCGTGTTTTTGCTTGGCGTGCCGATCATGATGCGCAGCGCCCTGCGTTTTCGCTTGCGGCAAACCAGTTACCGTGGCTTGCGCTTTCATTTTGATGGCTCGCCTGGAGGCGCCTACCGTGCGTATTTGCCAGTGGCCTTTGTCGTCTTGCTGCCCGGCCTGGCAGGAGTCCTGAACCCTAAAAAACCTGAACTGGTGACGCTGGCGTTTGCTGCCTACCTGGCCTGGCCCTGGCTGCATGCCAGAATGCGCATCTACCAGCACGGCAATATCCGCTTTGGTCAATTACATTCAGCGTGTGACATGAAGGGTGGGGCATTGGGCTGGTCTTATTTTGCCGTGGTGCTGGCGCTGTTTTGCGTTGGAGTACTGTTTTTCTTTGCCATGGGTTTTGGCAAGGTCATCATGGAAAAACAGGCGCCGGGTTTGTGGCGCAGTCTGAAGAATGCGGCTGACTGGGTTTTTGTATTGATCGCAATAGCCGCAACACTGGCTGGCGTACTGGTGGCGCTGGCTTGTGTCAGTTATATCCAGGCTGCAGCCTGGAACAAGTCATGGGATGCCACCAGTTTCCCTGGTATGGACATTGACTCCTCATTGCCATACTGGCCTTACTGGCGTTTGCAGGTCAGGAATTTTTTCTTTACGGTATTCAGTGCCGGCCTGTACCGGCCCTTTGCCGTGGTCGCCCTTTACCAGTTCCGCCTCCGACATGTACGTTTTCGTACCCTGGAACTTGACCAGGTCAGTGCAGTACAGGCGGGTGGGGAGATGCAGGCGACTGGCGACAGCTCGGCTGATCTGTTTGGTTTTGATCTGTCCTGGTAAGGCATGGTGAGACGATGAGTGAAACCATGATACCGGCCAATTTTTTTGATCATCGCCAAAGCCGCATGCAAAGCATTCAGCTGAGTCTGCAGCCAGACATGCTTGAGGTCATTTTTGAAGGTAACTCCTACCCTGTACACAAGCAGACGCTGAGGCTGGAGGAGCCATTCGAGCATGCACCCTGCATACTGAACTTCAGTGACGGCAGTCATTGCGAGATTCACGATGCACAGGACAAACAGGCCCTGCTCGATTATCTTGACTATCGTCACAACCTTGTGGAGCGCTGGCAAAAGAAATGGTATTGGGCCTTGCTGTCCATTGTCTTGATGATAGGTATGCTGGCTGCGGCACGACAGTGGGGCATACCCATTGTGGCAGATAAAATCGCCGCCCGCCTGCCAGTCAGTTATGAACGTGCTCTTGGCGGCGACATCATGAAGGTGCTCGATGAAACCATGCTGCGCCCGAGCCGGCTCAGTGACCAGCGCATTGCCCAGGCAGAAGAGATAATACGCCGCCTGCGCCCTGCCAGCACACGTGTACCTATCCATCTGGAAGTCCGTTCTGGTGCGCGCATAGGAGCGAATGCCTTTGCCCTGCCCGGTGGCACCGTTGTCGTTACCGATGAAATGATATTGCTGATCACCGGCCAGAGCGGTAATGAGCTGACGGGCGTACTGGCAGAGGAGCTGGCAGCGGTCCTGGCCCATGAAATAGGTCACGTCCAGGGTAATCATGGCATGCGTCGCCTGGTACGTGACGGCATGGTTACCGTCATCGCCGGCAGTCTGTTCTCTGATTTCAGCTCCGTTGTCACTCTCGCATCTGCGGGCATCGTGAACCGGGAGTTTTCACGCGAGATGGAGGTCGAGGCAGACAGTTATGCCATAGACCGGCTCAGACAGGTCAATATTTCACCGGCACGCCTGGCGGATGTGTTGCAACAAATGGAACATGTGCATCAAAGAGCAAACGGAGCATCTTCGCGCAGCAGGATAGGCCAGTACATATCGAGCCACCCGGCGACCGAAGACAGGATTGCACGCTTCAGGGCTGCAGCAAAACAATAAGGCTGGTTAGAAGTCATGGTTTTGACGTTGCGATCCATGCAAGGCTTTGCGATGGCGACAGAAACTGTGTTTGTCGCCTTGCCGATGGTAAATTTGTCAGTTCACTCGTACAAAAGGTCAGGGGGGTATCCTTGGTTCACGCTTCCGGTTCAGCGGCTTCTGCCTCTGCCATGATGGCCCGCAAGCCTGCCGCATTGGCTCGTTCGGCATTCTTGCCGTGGCCGCTGCGTATGGCGTCCTGATCATGCAGGACCAGGTGCACACCTTCATTTCTGTACATGAAACTCAGGGTTTCCACACTTTCATTGCGATTATTGAAACTCTCGGACACTTCAAACTGCACATCCTTGTTCAATAAGTAAATAGCAACTTCCTTGGTGTTGTCTGCATACAGATGCAGGTGGATGTCAGAATGATTACCGGCAGTGCCATTCAGGACTGCGCCGACAAGATAAGGATTGAAACGCTCCAGTTCTTCCATCAATTCCAGTGCCAGTTGCCTTAAGAGCAAGAGACGCTGTGGCTGTGTGTCGCCAAAGAATAATTCATTGTATTCGCGGACTTCCTGCTCTATCTGTGCATTGTCAGGCAAGACATCGCCCTTGATTTTCTGGTTGCCCAGCAACTGTTTGGCTGCCTTGCGCTTGGCCGAGGCATAGTCGGCTCCGTCTTCGGCGATCATGCGCGCCGCCAGAGCGGCAATTTCAGCCCGCAGGCTTTCTGCTTCATTAGGTGTATGGATCATCATGGGGTAATCATAACTGAAACCTGGGGTAAATCCAAAAAACAAGACCTCTCAACACAGAGACACAGAGGTAACTCAGAGTTCGCAGAGAAAGGAGGGGAATAAAAAAGATAATATGACCAATATTCTGTGATTTCCTCCTGCTTTTTTCTGTGGTGCAGCTGAGGTTTCCAGGTAGTACCCCTCGCCTGGGTAGCGAAGACTGCCTGCCAGCAGCCTTTCCTTTCCCGTACCTCTGTGGCGAGCTGTTTTAAGAACACTGCTTACCAGGGCGTCTCTCAGGTAGAATTGCGGGATTCTGGAATTTGGTTCAATTATGCATATTCATATCTTAGGTATCTGCGGCACTTTCATGGGTGGCCTGGCCGTGCTGGCTAAAGAAGCAGGTCATACAGTGACGGGCTGTGATGCCAATGTCTATCCTCCCATGAGCACCCAGCTTGAATCCCAGGGCATCAGCCTGACCCAGGGTTTCGGGGCCGAGCAGATAGCACTGGAGCCGGATCTGTATGTGATAGGCAATGTCGTCTCGCGCGGCAACCCTTTGATGGAAGAAATCCTTAACCGTGGTCTGCCTTATGTGTCTGGCCCGCAATGGATGGGTGAGCATATCCTGCGTGACAAGTGGGTATTGGCTGTTGCGGGCACCCATGGCAAAACCACCACATCGGCCATGCTGGCCTGGATACTCGAATATGCCGGTTACGCGCCGGGCTTTCTGATCGGTGGCGTGCCGCTCAATTTTGGCATTTCTGCCCGCCTGTGGGGGAGCCACGCTTCTGATTTTTTTGTCATCGAGGCAGATGAATATGACACGGCCTTCTTTGACAAGCGTAGCAAGTTTGTACACTACCATGCCAAGACGGCGGTACTAAACAATCTTGAATATGATCATGCAGACATCTTCCCCGATGTGGCGGCGATAGAAACACAGTTCCATCACCTGGTGCGTACCGTACCTGGTGTAGGCCGCCTGGTCGTCAACGGCGATAATGTCTCGCTGGAGCGTGTCCTGAAACGCGGCTGCTGGAGCGAAAAAGAATTCTTTGGCAAGAATCAGGCATGGCGTTTCGTCATGCAGGATGGCGAAGACTTTGATGTCTATTTCAATGATCAGTTGCAAGGCCGGGTACACTGGAAACTCAATGGTGAACATAACCGCCAGAATGCGCTGGCCGCGATTGCCGCGGCCCGCCATGTCGGCGTTACGCCAGAAATTGCGATAGAGGCCCTGGCCCAGTTTGTCAGCGTCAAGCGCCGCATGGAAGTGCGCGGTGTCGCTGATGGTGTTACTGTCATCGATGATTTTGCCCATCATCCTACCGCCGTTGCGACAACCGTAGAAGGTTTGCGCCACAAAGTCGGTAATGCCCGCATCCTGGCCGTGCTTGAACCACGTTCAAACACCATGAAGCTCGGCACCATGAAACAAGCCTTGCCCGGCAGCCTGGAACAGGCTGACCTGGTATTTGGTTTTGGCGAAGCCGAAGGCAAATCTGCACTGGGTTGGGATCTGGCGGAAGCATTGATGCCTTTGGGTGACAAGGTTGCCTGCCACCACAAACTGGATGAACTGGTGCAGGACATTGTCAGCAAAGCGCAGGCCGGTGACCAGGTGCTAATCATGAGCAATGGTGGCTTTGGCGGCATCCATCAAAAACTGCTGGATGCCTTGCAGACCCGCGCACAGCAAGCTGGCAGACAGGTGATTGCAGCATGATTCTCTACCTGCACGGCTTTCGGTCATCGCCTGATTCTTACAAGGCAAGGGTCATGCTTGCACATATGGCGAAGCTGGGCCGCAGCAATGAGATCGCCTGTCCAGACCTGTCACCCTCGCCAGCGCTGGCTATCCGGCAGGCCGAGGATCTGCTGGCAGGGCACAGGGCAGAAGATATCTGCATCATGGGGTCATCGCTGGGCGGCTATTATGCGACCTGGCTGGCAGAAAAATACGGCTGTAAAGCTATTTTGCTGAACCCCGCAGTCAAACCGCCGCGCGACCTGGAAAGCTATGTCGGTGTGACGACCTATTATCACAGCGATCGTGTGTTTGAATTCAGGGCCGGATATGTCGACGAATTGCGGGCCCTGGTGGTGGACAGGATAACTCAGCCTGAGCGTTACTTCCTGATCGCCGCAACCGGTGATGAAGTGCTGGACTGGCGCGAGATGGTCAGCCATTATCCGGGTGCAAAGCAATTCGTCATCGAAGGCAGCGATCACGGCATTGCCGAATTTGCTGATTATCTGGATATGGTCATGGCGTTCTGTGATGAAAAGAGCTGAATGGGAAACAAGGTTTTTGCCAGTGAATAAAACGATGCAGCGCCCGCGTGCAGCAACCTGGTATGACAATGTGAACGCTGTGCAGACCACCGCCCTGATGGCAGACTGGCTCAGCAACCGTGATTCACTGACCGCCAGGCTGGTGGCAAGATGCAACAAGTTTCGCGTGCAGCGTTTGTCGCAGCACAAGGCAGTCTGCCTGCAGGATGAATATGCTGCGATAGGTTTGCCGCGTGCCATGAAAGTTCATGAGCGCGAAGTCTTTCTGCGTTGTGATGGTGAAGCCATGGTGTATGGGCATACGATAGTGCCGCTGACAGCTACCGCCAATGAGTGGCCACTGTTCCATGCGCTTGGTGAAAAGTCCTTGGGCAGCACCCTGTTCAATGACCCGCTGGTGCGCCGTGGTGATTTGTCTTACGCCAGACTGCGCCGCAGCCACCCGCTGATACAGCGTATCGTGGCCAGGCAACCAGACCTGGCTACGGCAGACAGCATGTTGGCCCGACGGTCCTTGTTCTGGCGTAAGGGCGGGTGTTTGCAGGTGACGGAAGTGTTTTTGCCTGGGGTTGAGGGTTTGCGTTTGGTTCAGGTGTAAAACTACTAAGACCCCTCAACACAGAGGCACAGAGAAAGACAGGAAGGACGCAGAGAGAAAGAGGGTGTCGTATTAATGAAGCCATACTCTTAAGGTCGTCACTCCTGCGCAGGCAGGAATCCACCGGGCTGGCGACACCAGTGGCATTCATGGCGAATTGGTATAGCCAAAATGCAAGCAGCAATGTTTAAAACTCCTTCCCCTTGAAGGGGAGGACATAGAACAGGTATTTGAATGATTTTTCGCTTTGCTGATAAAGCAAAGTAACTATAAAACAGCAGACAACTTAACCAAAAGACGCAGAGTAAAAACAGAACCAGTAAATAACAAGGATTTTCTCTGTGTTAGCTCTGTACCTCCGTACCTCCGTGTTGAGCTTTTTGGTCTTAAAACATAAAGAAGTATTGAATGAATTTATTTTTTGAAGAATCAGGTGATTTCAAGGCTGGCAGCATCATGACGCATGCCGGTGAGGCTTATCAGGTCGAGATGGCCAGTGGCAAGCGTACCAAGGTCAAGGCCAAGGATGTGCTGTTGCAGTTTGCTGCACCTGATCCGGTCAGCCTGATCGAGCAGGCCAGGGCAGCTGCTGCAGAAATCGATCTCGAATTTTTATGGGAAGTCGCCGGCCAGGAAGAATTTGGTTTCGCTGAGCTCGGTGCCGAATACTTTGGCCATGCACCGCAACCGGTGGAAGCAGCCGGGTTGATACTGGCCCTGCACAATGCACCGATTTATTTCTACAAGAAAGGCCGTGGCCGCTACAAGGCAGCGCCCGAAGCATCGCTGAAGGCAGCACTGGCCGGTATAGAAAAGAAAAAACAGCAGGCACTGATACAGGCAGGCTATGTAGAGGAGCTCAAGCAAAACCGTTTGCCCGATGCGATGAAGTCGCTGGCTCTGCAACTCTTGTTCAAGCCCGACAAGAACAGCATCGAGTATAAGGCACTGGCGGAAGCCTGTGATGTCATGCAGATGTCACCGCAAAGGCTGATGCTGGCTGCTGGCGGCATCGCCAGTCCCAAGCACCTGCATCTGGCCAAATTCCATTACGAGCACTTCCCCAAAGGTGTCGGCTTTCCGGCGATTACCGTGCCAGCCTTGCCTGCGGATCTGCCGGTGGCGGATGTACAGGCCTTCTCCATCGATGACGTCACCACGACCGAGATTGATGACGCATTCTCTGTTGCTGATATTGGCAATGGCCAGCTGCGCGTCGGCATACACATTGCCGCACCAGCGCTTGGCATACAGCGGGGGGATGCCATAGACCAGATTGCCCGTGGCCGCATGTCCACCGTCTATATGCCAGGCGACAAGATCACCATGCTGCCCGATGAACTGGTCGAAACCTATACGCTGGGCGCAGGCCAGACCCGCCCGGCGCTGTCCTTGTATGCAACCCTCAATACCGAAGACTGGTCTGTCATCAGCACCGAGACCAAAGTAGAAGCCGTACCGATGGCCAGCAACCTGCGCCACAATGACCTCGATACGCTGGTGACTGAAGACAATCTCGCCAATGACGCCGGTGAGTATCCACACAAGGCAGACATCGCCCAATTGTGGAAATGGGCGTTGGTGCTGGAACAGGGGCGCATGGCCAAGCGCGAAAGCTTTGGCATGAAGCCGGAACAAAACAACCGTGTCGATTTCAATTTCTATGTCGAAGACGATGTGGTTTCCATCGTACGCCGCAAGCGCGGTGCACCGCTGGATAAGATCGTCGCTGAACTGATGATCTTTGCCAACAGCACCTGGGGCAAGCTCATGGCTGACCATGGTATCCCTGGCATCTACCGCGCCCAGGGCGTGGCCGGTGGTCGTGGCCCAGGCGGCTGGGCGGCACGCATGCAGGTGCGCATGCTGACCCATGCGGCGCCACATCAGGGCCTGGGTGTGGACCAGTATGCCTGGAGCACATCACCGCTGCGCCGCTATACTGATCTGGTTAACCAGTGGCAAATCATCGCCTGCGTGCAACACGGTGTGACTGCGCCGCTGGTGGCGCCATTCAAACCCAAGGACGCTGACCTGTTTGCCATCGTTTCCGGCTTTGATGCGGCTTATTCTGCCTATAATGATTTCCAGAACAATATGGAACGTTACTGGTGCCTGCGCTGGCTGGGGCAGGAAGAAAAACGCCAGGTCGAAGCTGTTGTTTTGAAGGACGAAGTCTTGCGTCTTGTCGATATACCACTCATCATTCGTCTGGCAGGCATGCCGCAGACGGCCCGTGGCGCACAGGTCAGGCTCGATATCCTGCGCTGGGATGAGGTTGATCTTACCGTTGAAGCGCGCCTGCTGGAATTGCTGTCCACTGTGACCGAACTCGATGAAGAAGAAATCGATGATGAAGAAAATACGGAAGTGACAGAAGATTTCAGTGATGCTGAACCTGTTCAGGAAGGCGAAACAGCCGAAGCAGGGGAAAAAGAGGATGCCAAGGATCAAGCTGCAGACCAAGCGGAACAACAGCCACAAGCAGAGTAATGAAAAGTCAGAGCAAAAAAAACAAACCTGCCAGACAGGTCTCACAAGAAAAATCGCCGGTTGAGCCGCATCAGGCCGAGACGGCAGGGCAAGCTGCGTCCGTCAGGTCAGATACGGTAAAACCGGCTGCAAGCAAGCCGGGTTCTTCTGCACCCGTCGTGTTTACATCAGCCGCAGAAGCTGCCAGGGCAGTGAAAAGACATGCCAGCAAATCCGTGTTTGACAGATTGATCTTCAGCACTGCCATCACAGCTTCACTGGTCCTGCATGCCACCGCCTTGCTCGTGCATTTTGTCATGCCCAAGACAGACGACATCAAACCGCGCGATGCCGACCTTGAAATCATCCTGGTCAATTCCAAACATGACAAACGCCCGTCGACGGCAGATGCCCTGGCCCAGGCTGATCTGGACGGTGGCGGCACACATGACAGTGGGCGCAGCAAATCCCCTTTGCCTGACATGCGCAAGAGTGAGGACGGTGACGCGGTGCAAACAAATACCCGCAAAATTGCCGAGCTTGAAGAGCAGCAAAAACAGCTGATGGACCAGGCCAAACTCAAGGAAAGCTTCCGTCAGGAAAAACAAGAAAAAAAACTGACGGACGACAAGGCCAAGCCAGCCACAGGCACAGACGATGTTGACACTACCAAGGCGCTGGCCCGTATGGCGGCAGAAATTTCGCAAACCATAGAAGACCAGAACAAGCGCCCACGCAAAACCTATATCACACCCAGCACCAAGCGCATAGAACACGCCATCTACTACAAGGCCGTGCAAAAGCGCATAGAAGATACCGGCACACTGAATTTCCCGCAAAAAGACGGTAAGAAGCTGTATGGTGAAATGTTTGTTTCCATCCCCATTTTCCAGGATGGCACCATTTATGAAAAAGAGGGCGGACCAAAGATAGAGGTATCGTCCGGTGACAAAGACCTTGATGCTGCGGCCTTGCGCATTGTTCGCCGCTCAGGGCCCTTCGGACATTATCCCAAGGCCAGCCTGGGGCCGGATGCGAATGAAGTCTTCGTGATGTTTGCGCGCTTCAAGTTCACCCGCGAACAGCAACTGGAAACCGAATTACGCAAGAGGCCAAGTTGAACCAGCAGCCAGCAGACCGCTATGTGGTCATCGGCAATCCGATTGCCCATAGTAAATCACCAGCCATCCATGCCCGCTTTGCCAAACTGACAGGGCAGCAGATCGATTACCAGCGCCTGCTTGCGCCGCTCGATAGTTTTGCCGATACCGTACGCGGGTTTATAGCTGACGGTGGCAAGGGGGCGAATGTCACCCTGCCATTCAAGTTGGAAGCTTTTGCCCTGGCGGATGAACTGAGTGAGCGCGCCAGGATGGCTGGCGCCGTCAATACCCTGAAATTTGCAGATGGCCGCATCTATGGCGACAATACAGACGGCATAGGCCTGGTGGCAGATATCACACGCAATGCCGGTATCAGTCTGGCTGGCAGGCGAGTACTCCTGCTCGGCGCAGGCGGTGCTGCTCGCGGCGCTTTGTTGCCGGTCCTGCAAGAGCGGCCGGCAGAATTATTCATTGCCAACCGGACCCTCGCCAAGGCTGAGGAACTGGTGGCAGAGGCAAAGGGCATCAGTGATTCGACCAGGTTGTGCGCCTGCCGCTTTGAAGACCTGGTGCAGACCATGGATGTGATCATCAATGCCACCTCGGCCAGCATCAATGATGAAGTGCCGCCGCTTGCCGCCACGCTGTTCGGTGCGCAGACATTGGCCTACGACATGATGTATGCGGCTGCACCGACTGCCTTCCTGCGCTTTGCTGCCGCCCATGGCGCGCAATGCCGTGACGGCCTGGGTATGCTGGTTGAACAGGCGGCTGAGGCCTTTGCCCTGTGGCGCGGCGTGCGACCAGCCAGTGAACTGGTGTTGGCGGAAATGCGGGCGGAAATACATGCAGCCACGCAGGTGGCAGGCTGATGAAAATCTTTGGCCGCATCCTGTTCTGGCTGGTACTTGTACCCTTGCTTATTTTCGTGCTGCTGCAAGCCTATTTCCTGGTGCAGATTTGGTGGTGGAAAGATCACAATCCCAGTTCGACTTCGTTCATGCGTCATCAACTTGATGTCTTGCAGGAAAAAAAGCCCGATTTCAAACTCCAGCACAAGTGGGTGCCGTATGATCGCATCTCCAACAACCTCAAGCGTGCCGTCATTGCCTCGGAAGATGACGGCTTTGTCGATCATGAGGGTGTGGAATGGGAAGCCATGCAAAAGGCTTATGAAAAAAATCAGAAAAAAGGCAAGGTCGTGGCGGGTGGTTCCACCATTACCCAGCAGCTCGCCAAAAACCTGTTTTTGTCTGCGGAGCGCAGTTATTTCCGCAAAGGTGAAGAATTGATCATCACCTACATGCTGGAACAGTGCATGGACAAAAAACGTATCTTGGAAATTTACCTCAATGTCGTAGAATGGGGAGTAGGTGTTTTTGGTGCAGAGGCGGCGGCCCAGCATTATTACCATATCAGTGCTGCCAACCTGGGAGCTGCGCAGGCGGCCAGACTGGCGGTGATGCTGCCCAAGCCACGATATTTTGATAAAAACCAAGGTTCAGGCTATTTGCAAAGACGCAGCGAAGTGATCTTGCAACGCATGGGCAACTCGGAACTACCATGAACTACAGTAATCAACGCGGTGTCAGCCTGGTTGGCGTGGCGATTTTTTCCATGTTGGTGGCTTCATTGGGCATGCTCTTTTTGTACTATATGCGCAATGGTCACCTGCCCATGCAGGACATGTGGGCACGCCTGGGCAAGTCTGCTGCTGTGGTCGGTAATGAGGTCAAAAATGCCACGGGTTTGCCGACGGGCAGCAGTGAAGGGCCGGGCATGCGTGAGGCGGCGACCACCAGGGAAGGCGTACGCCGTTGTAGCATTGATGGCAAGACCGTGTATTCAGACACTTTATGCCTGGATAGCAATCCCAGTACCAAAAAAGTCAAACTCAGTGATTCTGCCGGGATGGAGCCGCCCAGGGCAGCGGTTGCCAATGATAATGGCGGCAACGGTGCAACTACTGGGGCGGCAGGTATATCCGGCACCGCCAGTAACGAAGAACTCAAGAAAAAAATCATGGAACAGGCCATGGGCAAACCTGTATCAGCGTCCAGCGCTGCTGACGAAGAGCTGCGCCTGAAGTCCATGAACCGGGCGATAGACAAAGCAACACGCTAAGCCCTGGATTTCTGCACCTGGGCTATCAGTTCAACCACCTTGCGCGGTTCGGTAATCGTATCGAAAAAAGGACCCAGGTTGTTGCCAATCAACGGCATGCAGGCAAGTTTAGCGATTCCTGGGGCAGACGGGCTGAGCCTGCCAAAGTACACCGTGCCACTGCCATTCCTGGCTTCTTTATATTCAGGCTCGGGCAAATGTTGCATATACACTGATCTTTCAGTAAATCTTTGGCAACCCGGGATGACTATTATTCTTTTATCGGTGACGGCATACCAGGTCTTGGCACGCAACATGGCATCGTACACAAAACGGCCCAGCATCATGTAGGTGCTAAACAACAAAAAGGGTAGTGCGATCAAAATGAATTCCAGCTCGCCACCTGGGTACCAGGAATGTTCTGCCATGCTCAGTGCTTCATCGAAAATTAGCATGGTGGCTGGTAACACCACCATATCGCTCATGGTAAACATGATGCCTTGACGTGGTTGGCCAGACCAGAGCAGGCGTTCACCATCGATCAGGTATTGTGCGACAGCTTTCGGTACAGAATTCATGTTGCTGGTTTCATAAAAATTTTTGCACGATAAACTGAGAATACTCCTGATTCAGCATTGCCAGGGGTAAAAAAATTTGCATCTCCGCGAATCCAAATGGCGACATGCCGCCTCTTGATCTGTGCAGACATCCTGCTACACAGATTTCATCATGAAAAGAGGATACACATGTCAGAAAAATCATCAGGCTACCAGCATCCCGCCGACCTGGCCTACGCCAGGCAACTCATCAGCCTTGCTCCAGCAGAAGCGCAAGGATTTCTTGCACTGAAGAATACAGCTGAACGCGAGGATGGCGCTATCCCCGCCAAATACCGCGAACTGATTTCCATTGCCGTCGCCCTGACCACACAGTGCGCCTATTGCTTGGACACGCATAATAAAAACGCCATCAAGGCTGGCGCCACCAAAGCAGAAATTGCCGAAGTTGTCTTCATTGCTGCCGCATTGCGCGCCGGGGCTGCGGTCGGGCATGGCCTGCTGGCCATGCGCCTGTTTGATGAGGTGGCGGGGCAGTAAGGAACCGTTTCAGCAGGGGCTGACCACGATGGCCGATCCCAGCGCATGCAGCATGGTCGTTATGACTGCGCTGCAGATGCGGGCCCTGTTAAAGGCAATATCACTCAGCATGGTCATGACCAGCAGCAGGTAGGCAAAGTAAGCCAGCCCAAGATAATCAGAAAACAGCAGGGTGTGCAACCAGTTTTGCTGGTACAGGTAAAACCAGGCGGTAATGGCCGCTGCCCCCAGTATCACCAGGCCAGGCATCAATGTCTGTATTGCTGCACGTTGCCGCGACCAGGTGATTGCCGCCGTCAGCATCAGGATCAGGGCATTTGCACCGGTGAAAATACGAAACTCGCGTGTCAATGAGCTGGCTGTTTCCAGGTATTTGTCGTGTATCAGGTTTTCCAGTTTCTCATTGAGACTGGCGAGTGTCACGCTGTGCAGCTCCATGCTTTTTGTGATGCTGCGTTCGATTTTTTGCCTGCATGGACAATCGAATTTCCCCATCTCGGCGGTGATGCGTGCAATCCTGGCGGGCAGGCCATCTTGCAGTTGTTTTTGCAGGCTGGCCAGTTCGGCCTGGTGCTGTGCAGTCATGCGACTGGCAAGCTGGATCAGTTTGCTGTTTTCCAGCTTGCGGATTTCTTCACCCGTGCGCTTTTCGATTTCAAGCCGCACAATCTCGCGTGCGCCATTCTCTACCAGGACGGGATCGATAAAAGACCAGGCAAAGAGGGTGGAAAAAAACAGGCTGCCAACAAGACTGATGGTGATGATGGTGTAGCGCAGCATGGTGTTTCCAGTTTTGTCTGCTGACATGATGGAAGTATTGCCCTGAAGTGTCGCCCGATTCAATCCTGCAGTACTTCAAAGATGTGAAATGCGCCGACGCCTGAACCGGAATCTGAAATCCCCAGCCTTTGTATATCCTGCATGGCCTGCTCTATCGTTGCATTGGCCAGATCATGGTCGGCAAACCACATTTCCAGGGACTGCGGGCCTGCTGGTGACAGGATGACGAAGCAACAGTTGCCAAATGCCGTATCGCTGGCAGGGACATGAAAAACCAGCATGCTGGCAGCATGCGCCATGGCAATTGGCGCACCTATCTGTACGGTGCCATGTGGGAATCCAGCTGCTGCAATGGCACTGGCCTCACTGGCAAATGTCCCGCGGTACAAGGCCGGGAAATAACGCAGGGCAGTGGCGGTGGTGTTGTCTTCTTCAACGATCATGGGAAAATGTGCGGACATATCGGTGCTCTTATCCATCTGGTCTGATGTATGGCAATGTCACAAATGTTACAAATGGTTTAAAAAGACAGTGTAAAACGAGTCGCCTCCCGGCGATAGACAGACCAAAGTATTGCTTACCCAGGGGAAAATATTTTCAATCAGGGTAACTGGAGTTATTTGTGGCTATTTTGTTTCCAACGGGGAAGATAATGATCAGGCATTTCAGTCATTGGCAAGCCCGGGCAGATTATCTGCCCCTGCAAACACGGATCAAGGTATTACCTCTGCCCAGGTGTCAGTTTGTACATGGCTAAGCAAAGGCAAAGTCGACGGCTGCCTGGCAGTGTATGGCTGTGGTATTGAATATCGGCAAGGCGACATCTTCTTGCCGGATCAGCAGGGGGATTTCGGTACAGCCGAGAATGATGCCCTGTGCTCCCTTGTCTGCCAGTGCCTGTATGTACTCCACAAAAAGCGCACGGCTTCTTTGGGTAAGTCGATTGTGTATCAGTTCGTTATAGATGATGTCGTGAATACTGTCTTGTGTGGCTGTATCCGGCGTCAGTGTAGCGATGCCTGCCGCACGCAACCTGTCATGGTAAAAGCTGCCAGCCATGGTTTGCCTGACGCCGAGCAGTCCCACTTTTTCAATACCGCTTGCCTTTACCTTGTCGACAGTCGCATCGACGATACTGACAAAAGGCATGGGCAGGCGCGGGTAAATGGCTGGTACAAACCGGTGTGCGCCATTGGCGCAAAACAGGAAGAAATCAGCACCGGCATCCTTGAGTTTGTGCACCTGGGTCACTAAAAAATTGCAGATGGCCAGCGGGTCACTTTCTGCCGCGCGTGAAGTGAAATCATACTGGTCCAGGCTGAGCAAAACGATGCGCGCACTATGGGCCAAACCCAGGCGCGCAGCCGTCAATTCATTGATGAGCCGGTAGTACTCGGCGCTGGAGGCCCAGCCTATGCCGCCGATCAAGCCTATGGTTTTTTTCTGCATGATTCACTGCTCCTGCTGATTCACTGATCCGCTGATCTTATATATCTGCCATTCAAACCTGCCATCTTACCGCTAATTGCAACGGCATGGATCGCACAGGAATATCTGATTAGCATGCCCGGCACTGCAGCATGATTTGCTTGCAGATAAATTTCTTGATTACACATAATATGAAGACACTATGCATCAACAAGAACTCATCGCACAATGACATCGCCAGAACCGCTTGCTCAAACAGGTATTGGTGCTGCCGGTATGACAGTCATGGTGCTGACCGCTGCTGCCAATTGTCGGCAAGACCCGAAGTAAGTCATCAGCCATCATCATGGCGGACCCCAGGGGGCGCGCACGCATCATGATGCTGGTGACGCCAGAGGGCCAGCCCATGTTGAATTTCCTCGATGAAAATGGCAAGATCATGCAAAGCTTCCCGCAGGTGGAAGCAGCCGCACCTGCAACCGGTAAGTAAGAGCCTGGCGGTGATTTGTCGTTGCCAGGACCGGCATGGGCTGGTTCCATGATGCTTTGGTGACGGGCCTGGGGCGGACACATGGTATGCTTGGGTTTTCTATATTTCTACTGTGGTCCGCAACATGAAACCAAGCGCTGTTGTTTATAAATTCATCGTCACCTGTGTGCTGAGCCTTGTCATGCAAAGCGTATTTGCCAAGCCTAATTTTCATACCTACAACGTGGTCCTGCTCCAGCCTGACAGCGTGATGCAGCAAAGAGTGCCTGACGTGGACATGCTGGCGACCTATATCAAGTCCATACAGAAAGCCATGAGTGTGACGATAGAACCCATACCGAGGATGGAAGTGGCGGGCGGCTTCATCGTTGTGGCGGTCAAACCGGGTAACAAATCGCAAGTCTGGCTGGACTTCAAGAGCGGTATCTCGCCACGCACGGCAAGCGTCATCAAGTCAGCGGTTGCCACGCTCAAGCCTGCAAATGTGACCGGCCTGATCGTCTTTGCATTGAAGGTTGGCCTCAATGGCGGGCCTGAACCAATACAGACCAGCCCGTCCCCGGACGAGTGGAAGGCCGCCGGTGAAAAAGCCGGTCACGCAATGGAAGTATCGTCCCTGGTTGAAAGCATCTGGCCGGACTGATCTCAGCTGGCCCATGCCAGGGCCGTCATCCGTCATTCAATAGGGCGGCCCTTTCAATTCCACCACATTGCCTTCCGGGTCGCTGATGTAGATGGACGGCCCTTCTCCTTCAGCGCCAAAACGGGATTCAGGTTCGCCTGCTTCGATACCATGGGCACGCAAGTGATTTTGTATGACGGCGATGTCAAACGGCTCGACCCGCAGACACAGGTGGTCCAGGTTGCGGCCTTCCTTGCCAGGTGCCGCCCCGCCCTGGCTGCCCAGTTTGCCGGTGACGGGGATCAGGTCTATCATGGAGCGGCCTGCCCGCAGCTGTATCAGGCCGATTTCGTCCTGCCGCCTTTCTATGCTGCAGCCCAATACCTCGCAGTAGAAATGCAGCATTTTTCCGGCATCGGCGATGCGCAATACCAGGTGGTCAATTTCACGGATTTTTATCATGGAATACCTTCAGGGACGGTGATGCCAGAGGCATCTATCTTAGTCCTGATCGGCAAAGTGTGCAGGTGAGTGCCGGCAGAACGAGACTTGTAAATATTGTCATGAAAAATAAACTGCTTCTGCAATTCGCCTGCGGGAGCAAAACAGGTTTACAATCCAGCCAAACCTGAGACTTCGCTTTTCCGGAATTTGCCTATGATTAATGTCTTCGTCCTGCACAATGGCCGCCTGAGCCAGATCAATGTCGAAAACCGCGCTGATCTTGAAAATACCCTGCCTATCTGGGTCGACCTGACTGATCCGAATGAAGAAGAGCGCGAATGGGTAAAGAGCATCTATGGCGTCACCTTGCCTGGTGAAGACGAAGTCAAGGATATCGAGGCATCTGCCCGTTATTACGAAGCCGATAATGGCGACCTGCATCTGCGTACTGATTTTCTGATTGATGACGATGATGAACCGGCGCGTACCGTGACAGTGGCGTTTATCCTGGCGCGCGACATCCTGTTTTCTGTCCACACCATCGATTTGCCAGTATTCCGCCTGGTGCGCATGCGTGCCCGTTCACGTCCGGGCTCCATCGCTGACTACAAGGACGTGCTGCTAGACCTGTATGCCACTGATGCTGAATACTCTGCCGATGCGCTAGAAGGTATTTACCAGAACCTCGAAGATGTCAGCCGCAGCGTGCTGCAAAAAGATTTCAGCGATCAGGATGCCGCCGCCGCCTTGAACTCTATCGCGCAAGAAGAAGACTTGAATGGCCGCATACGCCGCAACATGATGGACACTCGCCGCGCCGTCAGCTTTTTGATGCGCGGGCGTCTGTTGAATGCTGATCAGTTTGAAGAAGCGCGCCAGATTTTGCGCGACATCGAATCGCTGGATGGTCATACCTCGTTTTTGTTCGACAAGATCAACTTCCTGATGGATGCCACGGTTGGTTTCATCAACATCAACCAGAACAAGATCATCAAGATATTTTCCGTCGCCAGCGTGGCCTTCTTGCCACCTACCCTGATCGCCAGTATCTATGGCATGAACTTCAAGGGCTGGTTCCCCGAACTGGAATGGCAACTCGGTTACCCGTTTGCGCTGTTGCTGATGGTCGCTTCGGCGATTACGCCTTTCTGGTATTTCCGTCGCCGTGGATGGTTAAAATAATATGCCTGCAATCGCTCTTGGACATTACAACCTGCGCGGTGACCGCGCCACCCTGGACATGCTCAGGGATTTTTATATCGAATATGTAGGACTTGAACTGGGGCCGCGTCCCCTCAAAAGCTTTGGTTACTGGCTGTATGCCGGTGGTCGCGATGTCTTGCACCTGTCAGAAAACCGCCCCGGTGAAGTGCGTCAGCGCGAACTGAAAACCGGGTTTGATCACGTTGCTTTTACTTGTAAAGATTTACCTGCCATGCTGGAAAAGCTGCAGACAGCGGGCATTTCTTATCGCCATGCAGTGGTGCAAGCCTCTGCAGGCTTTGCCACCCAGCAGCAAGTATTTTTCAGTGACCCGGCGGGCAATGGCATAGAGCTCAATTTCAGCGAATAAGCCGGGGCGCTACTGGCCGCCTGTTGCTTGTCTGTCCATCCGCCTTATTCATCTGTTCCGCATTTGTGATAAATTTCTGGTTTGTTTTTTTACCGGGAGACCATCATGAACGCCAGTCCTGAGCACAACGGCTATCGTGCCGAACACCGCATTCCTGATGTCGCCACCTATTGCCAGATGCGTGTGAGTGCAGGTCTGAGCGCCAAGACGGCAGAAGCTGCAGCACGTGGCCTGCCGGCGAGCCTGTTTGCCGTGCAGATCATGCAAGGCGAAAAAACGGTGGGCATGGGGCGCGTCATCGGTGATGGTGGTACGGCTTACCAGGTGGTCGATATTGCCGTTCTACCCCAGCATCAAGGCAAGGGCCTTGGCAAGATGATCATGCATGAAATCACGCACTACCTGCAACAGCAGGCACCTGCATCAGCCTATGTCAGCCTGATGGCTGACGGGCAAGCGCAAGACCTGTATGCGCAATTCGGCTTCAAACATACTGCGCCTGCTTCGGTCGGCATGGCCTATAAAGTCTGAACACAATATATGGATAAGCAAATGGACCAATTCCTGGCAAGCACCACTTACATCAACTGGCAGCACCCCGCAGTGCTGGCGCAGGCACTGCAACTGGCTGCCGGCAAAAGCAGTGCGCAGGACATCGCACAGGCCTGCTTTGAATTTGTGCGTGACCAGATTCACCATAGCTGGGACTACCGGCAAAACCCGGTGACCTGTATCGCTTCTGATGTGCTGGCACATGGTACCGGTTATTGCTATGCCAAAAGCCATTTGCTGGCAGCTTTGCTGCGTGCAAATGGCATACCGGCAGGCCTGTGTTATCAGCGCCTGACCATAGGCAGCGAGCCGCCATTCTGCCTGCATGGCTTGAATGCCGTTTACCTGCCGGAACATGGTTGGTATCGCATTGATGCCCGCGGCAACAAACCCGGCGTGCAGGCAGAGTTTTGTCCACCACATGAACAACTGGCATTCGCGATGACAACACCCGGCGAGCAGGATTTTGCCGGCATCTGGGCCGAGCCGCATGCAGTGGTTCTGGCAGCATTGATGACCCAGCCTACCGTAGAGGCGGTGATGGAAAACCTGCCGGACGGCGACCTGTCGGCTGAGCTGACACCGGCGATGGTCCCACATCTGTCAGCCTGATACCTGTTTTGCTCATCTTGCATTGACAGTTGAGCAAGGTAGGAGACATGGCCCTGGCGCGGTAGAATAAGAGCCTGAACCACATTTTTTTGCCGATCTGCCATGGCCCGCCTGCAATTACACTTCCCTGAAGACCAGTATTATTACTCTACCCAGCTGACGGTACGCGTGACCGACATCAACGGCGCCAATCACCTGGGTAATGATTCCATGATCTCAATGATTTCAGAAGCCAGGGCGCGTTTCCTGTATGAGTTTGGCATACGCGAAACCGCTGCCGGTGGCAGCGGCATCATCGTCACTGACCTGGCGACCACCTATAAGGCAGAAGCCCATGCGCGTGATCAGCTCCTGTTTGAAGTCGGGGTGATGGACTTCAACAAATATGGCGGCGACATTACGTTTCGCATTACCCGCCCGGCTGACCAGGCATTGATCGCCATGGCCAAGTCGGGTTTCGTGTTTTTTGATTACCGTGCAGGCAGGGTGGTGCAAATGCCTGAGGATTTTCGCGACAAGTTCGGGCGTGTGAATTTTCTGGAATAGCCTTTGAGCCAGACTGTTGTAAATTCAATAGCCGGGCTCTTGGCTGCCTTAGCTGCCGAACTTGTAGTTGACCTCCAGCCAGCCCTGGCGGCCCAGCGGCGAGTAGGAACCAACCGGGTAATTCGGCCAGCCGCCTGTGTAATCATATTTGATCTTGTTGAAGACATTGTTGACGATCAGCGATACCGTCAGGTTCTTGCTGGCCTGGTAGACCGTGCTCCAGTTGGCGATGGCTGTCGACGACAGGTAGAACTGGCCTGACCCATTCGGTATCTTGCCGTAGCGCGTTACGGTCAGGGTATTCGACCAGTCCCCCCTGTTCCAGTTGACAGTCGTGATCAGCTTGTCGCGCCAGTCGCTGTTACCCAGGTCCGCCAGGTCATCATACAGGGCATCGCCTTCAAACTGCTTGGATTTCTTGCTCAATACTTTGCTGTAATTGGCCTTGAAAGTGAAGCTGCCTGCATGGTCGGTCTTCAGCAGATACTTGCCACTGATATCGATACCACTGGTTGCCTGGTAGGCAGCGTTGATGGGATTAACCCAGATTTCCTGTATCTCGCCGGCGTGGCTCAGCGCATCCTGAGGGTAACGCTTGATGCGGTTGATGGTATCGGCACACAGGCTGGAATTGATATCGCGTTTGCCGGTACGACAATCGGCTTCATCACGCAAGAGCTGGTCAGCGCTGAGGTTGACGACCATGTCGCTGATCTTGATATTCCAGTAATCGAGCGAGACATCAAATTCCTTACTTGGCGACCAGACTATGCCCAGGCCGAAAGATTTGCCTTTTTCCGACTTCAGGTCAGGGCTGCCAAACTGTACATAGTTGGCGCCGGGTGAATAATTGGCGTAGTCGCAATCCTTGAGTTCCTGTCCCTGCGATTTGCAGCGATAGTAATCTGTCGTGCTGGAATAATAGCCGGTGCCACGGGCCTTGAAGATGTAATTCATGTCCGGCGCACGAAAGCTGGTCGCATAATTGGCGCGCAACAGCAGGTCTTGCGTGGGGCGGATTTCCAGGCCGCCGTTATAGGTGAGCTTGCCATCCTTGCGGCCGGCAAAGTGATAATCGTCATAGCGTCCGGCCAGGCTGGCGGTGACTTCTTTCAGAACTGGTACATAGATTTCTGCCCCCAGCGCATAGCGCTGGCGCGAGCCATGCACGTCATCGGACTTTGTCGTGGTATTGAATACACCCTGGTTGATGCGGGGGGCAGGCAGGTTGTCAAAACTCTGGCGACCTATTTCGGCAACGCCTGCCGTCTTGACGGCCCCGGCTGGCAGCTTCCACAATTCGGTATTGACGGCCAGGCTCAGGGTCTGGGTGCGTGAGCTGTCGGCACTACGTGAGGCAGCAGTGATCTGCCTGAATTCATCGAGTGTCAGCCGTCTGGTCAAGCGGTTCTGGTCGGGGGCATAGATGGCGATGCCCGCTTTGTCCAGTCCCAGTTTGGGACCAAGGAAAAATTCATCAATGTTCGCCAGCGTGCGCGGCACCACGTTTTCGCTACGATAGGCTGATGCGCTGTAAGCGGCCTCATAGTTCCAGCTACTACCCGGTATCACACCCTTGATGCCGATATTGATACCTGCCGAGGTATCGTCCCAGCGCCGGTTGAAACTGTTGACGCCATTGATCTCTTCCGGCGCAAATACCTTGTTCCAGACTTCATAGGCATTGCTGTTCCTGTTGAAGAAATAGCTTTGATTGGTCGACGATGATGTCCAGCTTGGCGAGCGGGTATCATTCTCTGTTCTGTTCTTGCCCAGCAGGATGTCGGCGAACAGGGTGGTGTCGGCATTGAGGTCCAGATTGCTGCTGGAGAACAGGTTAAGGCTCTGGTTTTTGGTCTGCACGCTCCAGTGCATGGGGCTTAAGCGCGGGCTGGCGCAATAACTGCCCTTGGCGACCTTGTAGCTGATCTGTGTGCCTTCAAAGAAATCACTTGTCTGGCTACAGGTATCGCCAAGATCAAGATAACGGCCGCTCTTGACGTCTTTGCGGTAGAGCGTGGCGCTTGGCGTTGCGCGTGTCGCCATGAAATCACGCTGGGTGGCGCGCAACGGTTCACGTTCACTGTATTCCAGACTGAACAGGCTGCGCAACTGATCGACATTGGCCGTGCCGGAAAACTGTACACGCTTGTTGCTGCCGCCACCACGGTCGGTATCACCGATCTTGACGTTGAGGTTATAGCCCTGGGTCTGCTTCTTGAGGATGATGTTGACCACACCGGCGATCGCATCCGAGCCATAAATCGCTGAAGCGCCGCCATTCAGAATCTCTATGCGTTCAACAATATTGGAAGGGATGTTGGCCAGGTTGGTAAAATTGACGGTACCCTCATAGGCAATCGGGAAATCAGCCATGCGCCTGCCATCGAGCAGGATCAGGGTATGATTGGGTCCAAGGCCACGCAGGCTGATGGTGTTTGCTGAAGGGGTAAAGGTATTGCCGAAGTCTTCGCCCTGGGTAAAGCCGGAATTTTGCACGGCATTGTTCAAGGCATCATAGACATTCTTGTAGCCCTGTCTGGTGATTTCTTCACCGGTAATGATGGTGACCGCAGTCGGTCCTTCCAGACTGGCGCGTGGTATGCGCGAGCCGGTGATGACGACAGCTTCTTCTTTTTGCTCAGTTGTATTGGCAAGGGTGGACTGGCTGTAAAAGAGTGCCGAAAAACAGACAGGTATGCAGGCAGCCAGGGGCTTTAATTGATATGGTGTATTGCGCATGAGTCTTCTCATTGGTAGGGGAAGACCGGAAAATATCAAGAATATATTTATAGGGAAACGAATATATCCGTATATGGAAATTCATACAGGCACTGGTATCTGCAACACATCAGGCATATAAATTCAAGTTCCTCCATGGAAAGATAAGACGTATAGCCAGAAGTGGTATGCAGCCTGGCTTCCTCGTTAAAAACACATGCGTTTAGCGATTATCATTATACTCAACGTCAGTTTGCTGATGACCTCGCTGTGCGGTCTGCCTGCGCAGCAGGCCCATGCCGCGCCGGTCGAGACCATCACCTTGATCGGTGAAGACAACTGGTATCCCTACTCTGCGGTCAAGGACGGCCAGAATCGCGGCTTTGCCGTGGACGTGATACGGGCGGCCTATGCCGCTGTGGGCGTCCAGGTCAGATTTATCGCCACACCGTATTCACGCTGCCTGATGCTGGTCAAAAGCGGGCAGGAGCTGGGCTGTTTTGACAGCCTCAAGGATGCCGTATTGGAGCCTGACTTTCTATTCCACAAAGAACCGGTCTTCCGTGCCAGCATAGGCATCTATGCCAGAAAAGGCAGCGACCTTGCCAAAGCCAGGAATCTGCGCAGCCAGGACCTGCACAGACATGTGATAGGGGTGACCCATGGCTATACCTATGGCTCTGCATTTGAAAATGACAGTCGCATCGTGCGTGAAACTGCCCCGACCGATCTGTCCAACCTGCGCAAGCTGATGCTCGGACGCTCTGATTATTCCCTGATCTACACCCGTGTTGTCGATTACCTGCAAGGCATGCATGCAGATGAATTCAAAGGAAAAATCGACAAGGTGGGCACGCTGATGGAAGACAATCTCTACGTCAGTTTTTCCAAACGCATGCCAGAAGCAGTACGCTATGCCGATGCCCTGGACCAGGGTTTGCGCACCATACGAGCGAACGGTGTGTACGCGGCGATAGAAAAGAAATGGGCCAATCCTGAGCCTTGAGATATATTTTGATTTCCGCTTCCACTGTTGCAGCCCGCTGATGGCAGCATTTAATGCAGCAGCGCGAAAGTATTAAAGGTTCTTTCCAATTGTTCTCCATTGCTGACCCAGAATTTATCGTCAATGTTGAACGATGTCTGTATGTTGTCAGGGTGCGTGGGCAAATTCCGGAAAGCGTCCGTAGAGAAAGATTTCATGACATCCAGGCGGGGTACGCCGTACGGAATCAGTTGCGGCAAACGGCTCTGTACCTCAGGCTTGTTGATGTAACTGAGAAATCGTTTGGATGTATCCTGGTTTTGGCCGTCCTTCATGATCACATACCAGTCCATCATGGCCAGGTTATGGTTCCACTGGATGCGCAGGTTACTCGCTCCGTCACTTTGTGCCGCGCTGATTCGACCATTGTAGGACGCCGCCATGACGATACTGCCTTTGGTGAAAAGCTCCACAGGTTTTGAGCCGGCTTCCCACCAGATGATATCAGGCCTGATCTGATCAAGTTTGCGGAAAGCTCTTGCCTGACCGGCGGGAGTTGCAAGCATCACATAGACATCTTCAGGTTTCACGCCGTCAGCCAGCAGGGCGATTTCTAGTGTGGTCTTGGCGGTTTTTCGCAGGGCGCGCTTGCCAGGGAATTTTTTCAGGTCAAAGAAATCTGACCAGGATTTGGGATCAGCTTTAACTCTGGATTTATCGTAAGCGAGAACGATGCTGTAAAAAATCGCGCCCACTCCGTCATCGGCAACGGAGCGGGTTGGGTATTGGTCCTTGCCACCCAGGCTGCTCCAGTCGATTTTCTGGAACAATCCGGCACGCGAGCCGAGGATGAAATCTTCCCCTTCCACTTGCACCACATCCCAGTCACGCATGCCCAGGTAGGAGCGTGTCGTCAGCTTGCCGATGCCGCCATCCCATTCCTTATTTCTCACTTTTTCAGAGACAATTCTGGAGAAGGGGGCAATGAATGCTTCTCTTTGTGCATTCTGCAAGGCGCCGCCAAAAGACACAAATGTGAAGTCGGAACCATAAGCAGACAGTGACGAGCATACCAGTAGTGAAGCAAAGAGATAGACACCCATGTGTCGTGTTAAGGTTTTCAATCCATACTCCTGTTTGTTCGCCTTGATACAAGAAAACTGGTGAAAAATTCATCCTTGCAATCCGTCGTCTTCGTGTATCTAAAATGATTGATTTGGGCGCATTTCATACCAAAATGGTTTGTTTTTTCTCAGTAGCCCGATAAAATGGTATTACGGTTTATGCCGTTTTCTTATAGCCACTTTGAGATATCTGATAGGTCCACTTTGCGCCTTGCCACACTTCCTGATTTTCTCTTGCAGCGCATAGATCGTGACCTGACCGTACCGGTGAACAGGCAGATCTACCAGGTTGTGCGAGAAGCAATCCTGTCACAGGTTTTACCAGTAGGGATGAAATTGCCGTCCTCACGTGACCTGGCGAATGAGTTGAACATGTCGCGCAATACGGTCATGCATGCCTATGAGCAGTTGATTGCCGAAGGCTATCTTGAGACACGATCAGGTTCCGGTACATTCATCGCCGACACCGTGCCTGACCAGATTGCCAATGCTGCCAAAAACTCCCCGGTATCAAGCAGCGGCAAAGAAAAAAGCATGCTGTCCGAACGGGGTGCAAAACTGATCAGGCATGCGGGAGTCTGTGAATTGCAGTGGGGGGCTTTCATGCCCGGTGTGCCTGATGTCACCATGTTTCCGAACAAGATCTGGGCGCGGCTGCAAAACAAGGTTTGGCGGCGGTCACGTGCTCATTTGCTCACTTACGATAACGGCGGCGGTTATATGCCGCTGCGCGAAGCAATTGCAGAATACCTGAGAGCAGCGCGTTCAGTGAATTGCACTGCCGAGCAGGTCATGATTACCACGGGCATACATCAATCCATAGACCTTGTTGCCAAATTGCTTGGCGAAAACGGTAACAAGGCCTGGGTGGAAAATCCCTGCTACTGGGGCACCCGCAGTGTGCTGCAGTCGCAAGGCATCGAGCCTGTCCCAATCCAGGTAGATCAGGAAGGGATGCAGTTACTGGCCCCCGATCTGCGCAATCCACCCCGCTTTATTTTTGTAACGCCGTCGCATCAATATCCGCTCGGCGTCGTCATGAGCCTGTCGCGCCGTCGCATGTTGCTTGAATATGCGGCGGCAAACGATGCATGGATTATTGAAGATGATTACGACAGCGAATTTCGCTATGGCAGCAGGCCCCTGGCTTCTTTGCAGGGGATGGATACACATGACCGTGTGCTGTATATGGGAACATTCAGCAAGACCATGTTTCCCGGGTTGCGCATCGGCTTTCTCGTGGTTCCAGAAGGCTTAAGCAAGGCATTTGCAACCGGTCTGTCCGAACTTTACAGAGGGGGCCAAATATCTACCCAGGCGGTGTTGACGGATTTTATCAAAGAGGGATATTTCACCTCTTACATCCGGCGCATGCGGGTAGTATATGCTGAACGCCTCCGTCTCCTGACTGAGGCCATCAAGGGGAATTTTGGTGACGCCATCATCATTACCGGCAGTGATGCCGGGCTGCACCTGGCACTGAAATTGCCGGATGGCTGCGAGGATTATCTGATCAGTGAACAGGCAATGAAGGCCGGCATTATTGCACGGCCACTGTCACGGTATTACATGAACCCGGAAACTGCCGTGCATGGATTGTTGCTGGGATATGGCTGTGTGCCGGATGAAGAGATAGGTCCCGCTTTTGACAAGCTGGCAAAAATCATCAAAGCCAGTATACGTAAAAATATATGATTCGTACAGAAATCCGGCTCATAAAAATTGATCAGGTTTTTATGAGCTTCCGGATTGTTCTACTGTCTTTCAGATACCGCCCATGCACACGTATTTCATGGCAAGATAATCTTCCATGCCATATTTTGAACCTTCGCGCCCCAGACCTGACTGTTTGATACCGCCGAAAGGAATCACCTCGCTGGAAATGATACCCGTATTGACGCCGACCATGCCGGTTTCAAGAGATTCTGCAATTCTCCAGATGCGGCCAACATCACGCGCATAAAAATAGCCGGCAAGACCAAACTCGGTATCGTTGGCCAGGGCCAGCACTTCTTCGTCTGACTTGAAACGGAACAAGGGTGCGACCGGGCCAAAAATTTCTTCCCTGGAAAAACGCATGTCGGCGGTGGCATCAGCAATTACGGTGGGTTCAAAAAAACTGTGACCCAGGCTGTGGCGTTTGCCACCTGTCAGAACGCGCCCGCCTTTGGCTATGGCGTCTGCTATATGCAACTCAACTTTCTGGACAGCCTTTTCATTAATCAGCGGCCCTTGTGTCACGCCTGCTTCAAGGCCGTTGCCGACCTTGAGTTTCTTGACGGCGGCCACCAGTTTTTCCGCAAATGCATCGTATACCTCATCGTGCACATAAAAGCGGTTTGCGCAAACGCAGGTTTGGCCGGTATTCCTGAATTTCGCGAGCATGGCGCCTTCAACGGCAGCATCAAGGTCTGCATCATCGAATATGATGAATGGTGCATTGCCACCGAGTTCAAGAGACAGTTTCTTGATGGTTGGCGCGCATTGTTCCATCAGCATGCGACCGACCTCGGTCGATCCGGTAAAGGTCAATTTTCGTACAGTCGGATTACTGCTCATTTCTGTACCGATGGCGCGGGGCGAGCCAGTGACTACACTGAAAACACCTGCCGGAATACCTGCCCGTTCAGCCAGTACTGCCAGTGCAAATGCAGAATGAGGGGTTGCTTCAGCAGGCTTGACGACTATGGTGCACCCGGCAGCCAGTGCCGGGGCCACTTTACGCGTGATCATCGCTGCCGGGAAGTTCCATGGTGTGATGGCTGCACATACCCCGATGGGCTGTTTCAACACAAGCAGGCGGCGGTCGATCCAGGGGGATGTCAGTGTATCACCGCTGACGCGTTTCGCTTCTTCGGCAAACCACTCTATATACGATGCGGCATAGGCGATTTCACCTTTCGCTTCTTCAAAGGCTCTTCCCTGTTCACTGGTCATGATGAGAGCCAGGTCTTCGATATTGGCCAGCAATAAGTCATGCCATTTCCTGAGAAGATTGCTGCGCTCCTTTGCTGTCTTCTTGCGCCAGGCAGGCCATGCTCTGTCTGCACTGGCGATTGCCTGTTTTGTCTCACTGGCGCCCATGTTGGGGACAGAACCTATCTGTTCACCGGTCGCCGGATTGATAACACTGAAGGTCGTACCATCTTCTGCATCACACCATAATCCATTGATGTAGGCCTGCTTACGTAGCAATGACGGGTCTTTCAAGTTCAACATAAATTTATCCCTGTGCGGTTATATTTTGGCGGCAGCCTTGTTACGGCCACGCAGCCATTCAAGAAAAAGCAGCAAAGTGGTCGAAAAAACGATCAGGATAGTTGCCAGCGCTGCGATGGTTGGCGTGATGTTTTCCCGGATGCCAGCGAACATTTGCCGTGGCAAAGTGGACTGTCCGGGGCCTGCGATAAACAAGGTAACCACGACTTCATCGAACGAGGTTGCAAATGCAAACAGCGCTCCTGATATGACACCGGGGGCAATGACTGGCAGCGTGATCCGGAAAAAAGTGCGCAGGGGACTGGCCCCCAGACTCAGGCTGGCGCGTACCAGGTTGTGATTGAAGCCCTGCAAGGTGGCCGATACTGTTGTCACGACAAATGGTGAACCGAGAGCGGCATGGACGAGAATCAGGCCGATGTAGGTTTCTGACAGACCTATCCGGGCAAAAAAGAAATACACACCGACGCCAACCACGACCACCGGGACGATCATTGGTGAAATAAGTATGGCCATCAACAGATTTTTGCCGGCAAAATCTGCCTTATTCAAACCAATTGCCGCCAGGGTGCCGAACAGGGTAGCCAATATTGTGGCGACCGGCGCGATGATGAAACTGTTCTTTGCTGCACGCGCCCACTCTTCAGAATGAAACAGGTTTTCGTACCAGCGCAGGGACAAGCCAGGCATGGGATAAGAAAGAAAAGAGCTGTCGCTGAACGACAGTGGAATGATCACCAGTATGGGTAATACCAAAAATATCAAAATCAGCACATTGATACTGCGCAGTATGAAAAACCAGAGACGCTCCGCCACGGACTGGTGAGGGGCAAATACGGGAATAGATAGTTTCATGATTTACCCCATGCTCACGTCAATTTTGGCGAAACGCCGGTAAACACTGTAGAGCACCAGGGTTGCTGCAAAGAGTAGCGCCCCCAGCGCGCAGGCCATGCCCCAGTTGATCGTGTCGTTGATCATGTGGGCGATGTAGTAACTGATCATTTGTTCGTTGGAACCGCCAAGCAGGGCAGGTGTGATGTAGTAACCCAGGGCGAGGATGAATACCAGCAAGGTTCCGGCGCCTACGCCAGGATAGGTCTGTGGAACATACACGCGCCAGAAAGCCGCAAACGGGTTACTACCCAGCGACACGGCGGCACGCACATAAGTCGGAGGGATAGATTTCATCACGCTGTATAGCGGTAATATCATGAAGGGCAGCATGATATGCGTCATCGATATGTAGACGCCTGCACGGTTGAAAAGCAGCTCCAGAGGGGCTTCGGTCAGGTGCAAGGCGAGCAGGGTTTTATTCACCAGGCCTTCAGATTGCAACAGGACTATCCATGCTGCGATACGTACCAGGATCGATGTCCAGAAAGGAATCAGCACCAGGATCATGACCAGGTTGGCGCGCCGTTCTGGCAAGGTTGAAATCCAGTATGCCAGCGGATAGCCGCCAAGAAGGCAGCACAGCGTCACCACCAGGCTGATATGAAAAGTCCGTTCGAAGATTCTCCTGAATGCCGAGACAGCTTCATCTTTGACAGAAACGTCGCCAAAGGCGTCCTGCTTCAAGTCAAGCGCGCTTAACAGATAGAAGGGCGAGTATGGTCCGCTATTCTTTGCGATGGCTTGCCAGTACTCTACATTTCCCCAGCGTGCATCAATATCCAGCAATACCTGCCTGGCTTCTGCTCCTGACATGGGTTTGGCATCTTTATCCTGTAACGGCACCGATCGCGCCGTCTTGATGAAAATCGAGCGGGCGCCAGGAATCTCATAGTTAATGCGGCGGCCAAGTGAACCGGCAGTACCATTTGCGTTGGCAGTTGCGAGATCGGTCGCCAGTGCAGCATAGGCATCATCGCCGGGTATAGTTTTCCTGTCCCAGTTTTTTAATACTTCCACCGTCTTTGGCAGTGTTGAGATCACTTCCTGATTTTCCACAGACCGCGGAAACAATGCTGCAATCGGCACGACGAAAGTGATCAGCAAAAAAATGGCCAGAGGGGCGATCAGGGCCAGGGCGGTCAGGCGCTTGCGCCGGTGTGCTGCACGCAATTCACGCTTCAACTGACCCGGTGCGTGTGTACCCGGGATGATGTCACTCACATTGTTTAATACAGAAGAATTCATTTTATTTATCCGTGATCCCTGTCTCTATGGGGAGCTTTGCGGCATGTCATCCAAGGCTGGAAAACCCGACAAGCTTTTGATGCCTGCTATCAAGTCAAATGTGCCGTTTGATTTCGATTTCCACAAAACTGATTTCGTGCGGGCTCATATTGACCACATTATGTTCGACGCCCATATTTTTGAAATAGGCCTGTCCGGTGTGCAACCGGGCTGTTTCCGGGCCGCGATGTGTCTCAAGCAGAAGTTCACCATTTTTCTGTGGCACGACAATGTAGTCGCACTGATGATGGTGCCAGCCTGTTTCTGCACCCGGGGCAAAACACCATTCTGTTACTGTGACATGATCATTTGAAATCTGGACTGTGGGAACGGCCAGTTCCCGGCGCAATTGACTACTCATTCAATCTTCCCCAAAAAATTCGGTAACGGCAGATGCTGCCACTAGTGGACTGTAACAGTGAAAAGCGAAGTGCCTGCCATGTGCGCGACGATCATGGTGGCGTTGCAAATACGCGCGATAGCCCCGCTATCGCTGTGTTTATTTGTCAAAACCTTGCCTTGCCCTGATTCGCCGGGCACATGTCCTTCGCTTCCGCTTTCACTGTTACAGTCCACTAGGCAGCATCCCGTATTGTCGATACGATTCCCTGCCTTTCGCAGACAGATCAGGGCTTATCTGGCAGACCAGGCAGCAAAGCGCTGTTCCAGCTCTTCACCATGATCAGTCCAGAATTTCAAATTTGCCTGCACCTGGTCTTTCAGGTTGGCGGTTGATGTGGGCAGGTTGGCCAGCATCTTGCCATCCATTTTCTTGAATGCATGCACATTCACCGGGCCATAGGCGATCTTGGTCGCATAGCTATACTGCGTGTCTGGCGCACTGGCGAAGGCGATGAATTTTTCAGCTATGTCTTTGTTTTTTGAACCTTTCGGTATGACCCAGTAGTCAAGATCGTAGATGCCGCCTGTCCATATCACTTGCAGGTTCTTGCCTTCGCGCTGGGCTGCATCAACGCGACCGTTATAGACAGTCGTCATGACCACATCACCCGCCACCAGGAACTGCGGTGGCTGTGCACCTGCTTCCCACCACTGGATGTTGCCTTTGATCTCATCGAGCTTTTTAAAAGCGCGGTCGATGCCTTCTTTGGTACTCAATACCTTGTAGACATCCTTGGTTGGAACGCCATCGGCCATCAGTGCAAATTCCACGTTATAGCGCGCACCTTTGCGCATGCCGCGTTTGCCCGGGATTTTTTTCACGTCCCAGAAATCAGCCCAGCTTTTTGGTACCGTCTTCAACTTGTCGGCGTTGTAGCCGAGTACCGTAGACCACGCAAATGCGCCCAGGCCGCATTCATGGATGGCTTCCGGCATGAAATCACTTTTTTTGCCGAACTTGGCAATATCGAGTTTTTCCAGCAGACCTTCTTCACATGCACGACCGACTTCGCCGGATTCGACTTCAACCAGGTCCCAGCTCACTTTCTTTGCTTCGACCATCGCTTTCAATTTGGCCATTTCACCGTTGTATTCCACCGTGACGATCTTGTTGCCGGTGGATTTTTCAAATGGTTCA
Organism: Undibacterium paludis; assembly: GCF_022568815.1. Classification (GTDB taxonomy): domain Bacteria; phylum Pseudomonadota; class Gammaproteobacteria; order Burkholderiales; family Burkholderiaceae_D; genus Undibacterium. Next base: position 110,657 of record NZ_JAKZHX010000008.1, read on the forward strand.
ACGTAAGCGGCTTTTTGTGCGTTGCCATTGGCACCGCCAAAATTGACTACTGTAATTTCTGATGCATGTGCCAGGCCAATTGAGAGTGCAGCGACCGTCATTGCAGGTTTGAATAGCAGTTTCATTCAACTTCTCCAGGTATTGAGTGGGTTTGGGGATCGATATGGGTATTGCGGCAGGGTTACAACATCAGGAAAAAATGCGCAGGTATTGCGGATGCAGATACAAATGGACATTCGCTCCTTCTTTCAAACCAGATGCGGCATAGTCGCCAAGCGACAGTTTGACAAAGCAATCGGCCTGTTTCGATGTCGAGCAACGCACACGCACATGATCGCCAAAATAGATCAGGTCGCGCACAACGGCGCGCAGAGCAGTTGCCGGTGCGGACTCATTGTGAACCAGGCTAATACGTTCAGGGCGAATGCAGCCGACAGCGGCCTGTCCCGGCTTCAGGCCGCTGACATTGATACCTTCCACGATGGCGCCACCGGTAAGGCGCAGGCTGCATTGGTCACCAGAGGCAACTTCTACCGTACCGACAAATCGGTTGTTGTCACCGATAAAGCCCGCGACGAATTGATTTTCCGGGTATTCATACAGGCAGTCGACGGTAGCCAGTTGCTGGACGATACCCTGGTCAAATACAGCAACCCGGCTTGACATGGTCAGCGCCTCGCTTTGGTCATGGGTCACATAGACAAATGTGACGCCAAGCCGATGATGCAGGGCCTTCAGTTCAAGCTGCATATGTTCACGCAGCTGCTTGTCCAGGGCGCCAAGAGGTTCATCCATCAAGACCAGCTTGGGGTCGAACACCAAAGCCCGCGCCAGGGCGATGCGCTGTTGCTGTCCGCCAGAGAGCTGCGCCGGATAACGGTCGGAAAATTTCTCCATCTGCACCATGTCCAGTGCACGCTTGACCTTGGCTGCCCGTTCAGATTTTTCCACACCGCGTACCTGCAAGGGGTAGGCGACATTCTGGGCGACGGTCATATGGGGGAACAACGCATAGTTTTGAAACACCATGCCGATGTTGCGCTTGTGCGGCGGTACTTTATTGAGTAATTGCCCTTCCAGATAAATCTCACCGCCGGTAGGGAATTCAAACCCCGCCAGCATCATCAGGCAGGTGGTTTTTCCCGAACCGGATGGCCCCAGCAAAGTTAGAAATTCCCCGCGCTTTATTTCTAAATCGAAACTCTTGACGACCAGCGTTTCGCCATCGTAGGTTTTTTGTACTCCCCTGAACTCGACCAGTGTATCGAGCTTCTCCTGAAGTATTATATTTTCTGGTTTCAATTGTTCTCCTCCTTTTTTATTTCTGTATGGCGACTGAAAAAATCAGCTCTTGTCGAGCATGGATTTTTCCAGGATTGCCAATGCCTCATCCATTAACTGATCGCTGATCGTCAGAGGAAAAAGGAAGCGGATGACGTTTCCGTAACTGCCGCAGGTCAGGAGTATCAGGCCTTGCTTCAAGGCTCGTTCCTGTACTTTTTTCGTGAAATCAACATCGGGCAGTCCGGCGCTCATGAATTCAATTGCTACCATTGCACCAGCACCTCGGATACTGACCAGCTGCGGTACCTCACTGCGCAGTTTTTCCAGCCTTTCGGTCAATTTATTCCCAAGGGCTATCGCACGCTCGCAGAGCTTTTCTTCTGCGATGATGTCGAGTACCGCATGGGCTGCCGCGACTGCCAGGGGATTACCCGCATAAGTGCCACCCAGTCCGCCTGGTGTCGGTGCATCCATCATGGCGGCGCGGCCGCAGACTGCGGAGAGCGGCAAACCGCCAGCCAGGCTTTTTGCCATGGTGATCAGGTCTGGCAGCACGTCATAGTGTTCCATGGCGAGCATCTTGCCGGTACGGCCAAAACCGGTCTGTATTTCATCGGCGATCAAGAGGATTCCGTTGGCGTCACATAATTTGCGCAGTTGCAGCATCAGAGCAGCGGGTGCCTGGTAGAAGCCGCCTTCGCCTTGCACCGGTTCCAGGATGATGGCTGCCACTCTTTTCGGATCAACATCGGTTTTGAACAGCGCATTCAAGGCAGTCATGGAATCCTCAACGCTGATGCCATGCAGATCGATGGGGAACGGTACGTGATAGACCTCGGCTGGCAGTGGCCCAAAACCCAGTTTGTAGGGAGCCACTTTGCCGGTCAGCGCCATACCCATCATTGTTCGTCCGTGGAATGCACCATTGAATGCAATCACGGCTGAGCGGCCGGTAGCTGCACGGGCAATCTTGATGGCATTTTCCACCGCTTCAGCCCCTGTAGAAAAAAATGCTGTCTTCTTTTCGTGAATTCCGGGAGTGAGCCGATTGATGCGTTCAGCCAGCTCTACATAACCGGCATAGGGAATGATCTGGTAGGCAGTGTGGGTGAATTTTTCAAGTTGCTCAGTGACTGCCTGCACCACTCGTGGGTGGCAATGACCGGTATTGAGTACAGCGATGCCGGCTGCAAAGTCGATGAAGCGACGACCTTCTACATCCCATAATTCAGAGTTCGATGCACGGGCGGCATAGAAGTCACACATCACGCCGACACCACGGGGCGTAGCAGCGTTTTTACGTTCTTGAAGAGCAGTATTTTTCATATCGTTTTTCTTTCACCAAAGAGAGCATGTGTCAGATAGTAGTCTTGGACTGGTCAGGCGCCACAGAGCCACTTTTGAATATTTCATGGTGCCACTTTGGTGATGTGCAGCAGCCGCTAATGCATACATATGCACACATTTTGGGCATTGACTGGAGACGTGAATGTACAAATTGGTGAGCAGTCAAAACTGACAAGCAGGGAATCGTGAACCCGGTGTCTGGCTTGCAGTGCAAAGCATGCCAAGTCAGCATGGCTGATGTGTGCGCATCTTTGGTGCGTGATCTTGCACGATGCGCCAGACATCAATCGTACAGAACAGGTGTGAACACCGGACTGCGTAGTTCTACCTGTGGTCAATTGGCTACAAAAAAAACGTGGCACCAACAAGAAAAGCAAAGTGGCACTGTGGCCCATGTCCTGTAGCGCCTTACTATCCAGCTCGGATTCAATGTCAGGTCGATGCGATTCATGTGCTGATATTCATCATCTTGTTTGCGCAAGCACTGTCGATCCAATCCAGCTTCTTCAGCATTTTTTCCAGCCTTTTTTCTGGCTTGTATTGATCGTAAAACCAGCATTGCCACTCGCGGTTTTATTGCTGAAAAATGTTTTTTTTCTTCTCTTTTTATTTTTATAACCTAAAGGATAATTCATGAAAAAACCATTGCTCGCACTTGTCGTCTTGGGCGTATTCTCAGGCGCCACATACGCACAATCTTCTGTCACCGTATATGGTGTTGCCGATCTCGGTTTCGTCCTCGAACGTGGCGGGCCTGCCGGTTCTGTCAGCAAGATTTCCAGTGGTGTTGAAGCCGGTTCGCGCCTGGGTTTCAAGGGAAGTGAAGACCTCGGTAATGGCTTGTCGACTTACTTCGTACTGGAAATGGGTATAGGAATGGATACCGGTGGTTCCAACCAGGGCAATACTGCATTTGGTCGCCAGGCACTGGTTGGCTTCAAGGGTGATTTCGGTTCCATTTCACTGGGACGCCAGTACACGCCATTGTTCCTGGCGCTCGACAATGTTGATCCCTTTGGCACAGGCCTGGCGGGCGCGTCCACCAATCTGTTTGCCTATTACCCGACGACTGGTAACCCGCGTGTAAAGAATGCCGTTGTCTACAAGACGCCCGCGATGAACGGTTTTTCCGGCTCGGTAGTATATGGTTTTGGTGAAGTGGCGGGCAGTACTGCTGCCAGCCGCCAGATGGGTTTATCTGTCAACTATGAAAGCGGCCCGGTCGTACTGACGTTTGCGCATCATGAGACAAATGACGCTACGGCCAGCGACAGTGAAAAAACGACGCTCGTTGGCGGAACCTACAACGTTGGTCCGGCCATGGTACATCTGGTCTATGACAGTAATTCAGGGGTGGGTGGTGCCAGGAATGATGATTTCCTGGTCGGCGTTTCTGCACCTGTAGGCGCTGGTAAGCTGATGCTGTCTTACATTCGCAAGAATGACAAGAGTTCGCTTAACCAGGATGCCAGTCAGCTTGCCATCGGTTATACCTATGCATTGTCAAAGAGAACCAATGTTTATACGTCATATGCGCGCATCAGCAACAAGAATGGCGGCGCTTATACCGTTGGCAATGCCATTGAGAGCGGCACCGGCGATCAGGCATTCAACCTCGGGATTCGCCATACATTCTGAGTGAAATCAAAGTATGCAGCAGGCCCTTGCGGGCCTCTTGCATTTCCGAATGAGGGAAAACATGAGCAGAATGACCACACCTCATCCTCAGCGGTTGTAAAAACAATATTTTTTCTTCTGCCCTCATCGTCGCGCGGTTTGCACGAGCTCTTGATTTCTAAATAATTTAAAAAAATGAAAGTAAAAAATTTTAAAAAGGAACGAAAGTGCCATATACGTATGGGGATGCCTGCTATACCTTAGCGTTTCTGATTCCCATGCAGATTTCCTTCACAGATTTTCATCTTCTGGCGAATTTGCAAGCTTCAGTTCGATGATTGCTTTCATTTATATGAACATGAAAAGGATAGCCAATGATTTTCTCCATGCGACGTGCACCCGTCACCCTGGCCAGCATGTTATGTGCGACCACATGCTTACTGTCCGTAGCGCATGCCCAGACACAGAACGGATCTTTCAACCTGACGGTCAGTCAGACTGGTGTTGGCCGTATCACTTCTGACTTAGGCGGCATTCGTTGCGACAATACCTGCACAGTCAGTTTTAATGCAGGCAGCATCGTGACCCTGACGGCCATACCTGCCAATAAGTACATGACGCTGGGTAGTTGGGGCGGGGCATGCAGCGGGAACAGCCCGACCTGTGAAGTGAAAATGAATTCTGCCAAGACCGTGACGGCCACCTTCAAATATGCCCAGCTACCCGGAAATCCAAGTAGCCCGACCGGGGCGCCTGTTACCATCAAGTGGAAAGCACCTGTGACCAAGGCAGACGGCGCCGCCTTGATTGGCCTGACCGGCTACAAGATCTATGGCAGCAAAACCCAGTATGACCTGGCGCCAACCCTACTGACGACAGTACAGAATCCCCAGGCCCTGTCAGCATCGGTCAGCGGATTGACAATCGGCACCTGGTATTTCTGGGTATCGGCCACAACCAACGAGGCCGAAAGCGAATTGCAATACCTGAACCAGGCTGTTGTCGCAGCTGCTCCTTAAACGGGCGGCCCGCTATTTGTCAGCATCAATACATTGATCATTTTTGTATCCGCCCCATCCATATCGCTATACCAATGTGTGCCGGGCGGATGATTCAAAACAAATTCGAAAGACTACTCATGAATAAAATTCTTGCGTATGGACTGTTGGTTTTTGCCTCTGCGTCTGCTCAGGCAACAGACTATTATTTTTCTGACTGTCAGACAGGTGCTGATATGCAGACATGCAAAATCGGGAACGACAGCAACCCGGGTACGCCAGATGCGCCCAAGCTCAGCCTCGCGCATGCAAGGGTCATCCTGGATAATGCATCTGCCGGTGACCAGATACTGTTTGCCAGAAACGGCTCATGGACATCGGTGACCTCGGCTTTCTGGACTGGTAACAACAGAGGGACAGCGGCAAAACCGATTGTCATTGGCGACTATACGCCAAAGAACTACACAGGGTCAGCGAAACCGCTGATCACTCTCACCGGTCCGCAGGCAAGCTGTCTGGTGATTACCAATGGCGGCGCAACTCCTGTTCATAAGGAGGGATTTGTATTCAAGAACATCAAGTGTGTCGGCATTGGCGCGACAGGTGTTGCCGATGCAACCGGCATCAATACCTATAACGATGTCAGTGATGTCTTGCTGGATAATCTTGACATCAGTGGTTTCTCCATCGGTGTCTACCCCGCGGATGGCCGCGTTGCCGGCACGGTGACCAAAAGCCTGACGTTGCGCAATTCCTACATCCACGATAATACGACCCAGGGCTTTCTTGGTGGTGGCCCCAATCTGCTGATTGAAAACAATGTTTTTGATAACAATGGCTATATATCAGATCGTGGTAAGTCGCTGGACAGGAATCATCATATTTACCTGACTGCAGAAAAATTTACCGGTGCAGTTGTGCGTGGTAACAAACTGACCCGCTCTGCAGTATGTACCCCTGCCAGTGGAATTACCTGCGCCACGCAGAACCAGTGTTATGGTGTTCCGATTGTGGCGCATGGAACGGTGAGTGACCTCGTGATAGAAAACAATGTCATCGATGAGTCAAGTGGTGCTGCACCCGGCTGTTACGGTATTCAGGTCGCACCCGGGTATGGCAGCATCGTTGAAGCCTTCCCTGGAGCAATCGTGCGTGGCAACCGTCTTGTCAATGTGGGCGGGAATGCGATAGATATCGGCTCATGCCCGAATTGCGTGATTGAAGACAATGTCATCGCCTGGACTAACTCGCCCAACATGACTGTCGTAGGCATCAATGCACCCTCTGGTAACGTCGGATCAGGTGACGCTGTTGATACCAGCCTAACAGTGCGCAATAATTCCATCTATGTCAGTGGCGCCGATGCCTATAGCAGGGGGATACAGTTGACATCGACCGGCACTGCGCACAACGTCATCAACAACCTGATTTTTTTTGCATCGAACACAAGTGCAAGCGCCAGATGCTTTGTCACTACAGACCTTGGCATTGCAAAATTCAATGCGTTTGACTACAACTTGTGCTACAGCGACAGGCCTGATCATATGGTGCGTTACAGCCAGGCTTATGCAACCCTGACAGGTACTGGAGGAGCTCAAGCCAACGGTTTTGACGTACACGGCAAGAACAGTAATCCGCTGATTACCGTCCCTGTACCAGGCAATGATTATTCCATGGCCCTGTCTTCGCTGAACAGCCCGGCTGCGAGCGGCGGCCATCCGGCATTGTCCAAGCGGCTTGGTTATCGTGGATCGTTCAGCCCTAACGGTCCGATGTTCATCGGCGCTTATCCATACAGGCCTTTGGTTACGGCACCGTCATCGCCGACGCCGAACTGATCCGGCTTGAGCCTGTTCATCTTGATAACATGACAGCTTTTGCAGGTGAACAGGCTCATCCTGGCAGTTTTATTGTTGTAGTCGGGCCATACGGATCAATATTTTGTAAGCATTTGATTCAGTAAATATACCCGTTCAAATAAACCAGATCCATTGACCTGGTTTTTATCTGATGCAAACTCAAGCTGCTCAAGCGCAGACAGATAATAAGGCAGGTGATTTACCGGTTTAAGCGCATCAAAAGCCCGGTTTGCTCAGACAAACCGGTTTCTTGACAGGGTATCGCTACTCTGTAGATAATTTTGCAGGGTGCTGGCGGTCAATCAATTTGTTGTCAACCCGAAGGAAGCGTATGCCGTATTCATGCTGAGAGGGGTGTCAACTTGACTGATCAACTAGTGTCAGAAGCAGCGTCAATTATTACCATTGCCGATTTCAAGCAATGGATACGCAACTTCATTCAACCCCTTTATCACCATGCGGCCATTTATTGTGGCTATGGCCGTGTGCATGCAGGTGGCGTTGGTCTTGATTACGTCATTACCGATAATTTCCCGGTTGAGCACCTGGACAATATCCGCAACAAGGCGGGTGGCATGGATTCTCCCATTTTGCGGCGCTGGATAGCCACGCAGCAGCCACAGTTTTTTTCAATCGACGAACCCTGGGCTGATATTCCGCCAGCGTGGTTCCAGCACTTTCGGAATACCGGATTAAAAAATATTGCTTCCCACGGTGTGTTTGACACAGTGCGTTGTGTCGGTACCTATTTCAGTTTTTTTGACGTTGGCAGACCATTCAGTGAGGAAGATGCTGAGCTGCTCAAATACCTGTGCCCCATCATTCATGAAGCGATGTGCGATGCCATTGACAGGCTCAATGATGTCAGCAAAATCGAAGCCAGCCTGGATAGCCTGACCAAACGTGAGCGCGAAATTGCTGACCATATCGGGCTGGGCAAGACCAACCGTGAAATTTCCGAAGCGCTTTGCCTGAGTGAGATTACGGTGAAACATCATCTGATGAAAATTTTCACCAAGTTTGAAGTCAGCACGCGGGCGCAGCTGGCAGGCTTGCTGGCTGAATACCGGGCAAAGCTCAAGCCGGATTGCGAGTTCAAGCTGCTGTAAAAAAATGGCGGCGTATGCTGGCCAGTCATACAGGTCAGTCGACAAGGTCTTTTGACTTTTGCGGCCCGTCTGGTATTTCGGCATGTACGCCATCCATGCCTGCCTTGCTGATCTTGCCATTCTCCCAGAAGAACATTTCCCCTTTGACGCCGCCCTTGATGCCTGAATCGATGGAAATCACCTTGCCCTGGTAATGTGAATACACACCATCCATGGTGGTATGGCCGACAACGATGCGGCCGACCTTCATCTGCTGCAGCAAGGCAGCCAGGTCATCATTCGCCAGTTTGGGGGTATTAAAATAGCCGCGGTACCAGAGTGGCCCCAGGCTGCCGTACAGATAGTCGAGTACGGCTTCTGTCTTGATCTGCTCCTTGCTCAAACCCAGTGACTGGCGATATTTTTCATTGATCTCGGCCATGCTCAGTTTGAGGTTCTGGTAATCAGGATGCAGGCCTCCATGCATGAACAGCATGCCGTTGACCTCAATGATGACAGGTTTGCTGCGCAGCCAGCGGCCCAGCACACTGTTGTTGTCGAACATTTGCTGATAACTGCTGCCGAGCTGGCGTGCGACTTCTGCATATTTCTTGTTCAGATAGCGCACATTGCCTGACAGCGACATCGCTTCATGATTGCCGATCAGCAGATGGACTGCGCCACCGGCTGCCCTGGCCTGCTCCTCCAGCGCATACAGCAACCACAAGGCTTCAGTGACCTTGGGACCGCGATCGAAGACATCACCGGTAATGACCAGGTGACCCTTGCCATAAGTCCATTGCCAATCCTTGTTGATGATGCCATTGCCCTGCAAGAGCTTCTGCATCAGGTCGAACTGGCCGTGGATGTCGCTGATGGCCGCCAGCTTGTCCGCTGTAAATCTGGCCGTGACAGGGAAGGCGGATTCTGCTGCGCGTATTGTCAATGCCTGCGGATAACCGCAAGGTGCCGGCAAGGTGACATTCGCGGTTTTGGTGAAACTGCGTTTTTGTACCTGGTCATTGCAAACCCAGCTGACATCCAGACCTCCTTTGTCAGTCTGGTAAAACACATATGGACCGTCGTTGATGCCAGTGACAGGTGCGGTGGCTGTGCTGACCTGGCTGGTGATGGTGGCAGTCTGTGCCAGGCTGGCCTGCACCAGCGTCAAACCGGAGAGTGCCGCAACGGCGATTTGTGTTGCTCGCTTGCGCAGGCTCGTACCGGCAACTGCCGGAAATAAGGTCAGGGCTGGCATCATGGGGATCGTTGTTGCGTTGAGTGAGACTTCAATATGTCATGCTTAAATAGGTCTGATTATGCTCAGCTGGTTTTAATAAGAGATAGGCAATACCTGTCCCTGTATCACTTCCGGCTTGCTCCTGGGTTTGTTGTTCGATGGCAGGTTCAGTTTTGGTGGCAGGCTGCCAGATTTCCATTCTTCGGCCAGGGCCAGGGCCCCCTGTATGTCCTCTGTCTTCATGCGGAAGGCCAGGCCGAGTTTTTCCCTGTTGGGCAGGTCCTGCAATTCCTTGTTCTTGTCGAGCTTGTCGGCGATGGAAAAATACAGATAGGCACGTGACAGGTCGACGGGCACGCCATTGCCCTCGGCATAGATGCTGCCCAGTCGCACAAAGGCACGGGCGTGACCCTGCCTGGCGGCCTGGGCCAGCAGGTAGATTGCCTGGCCTGGATCGCGCGGCATGGTCGTGCCGTTCAGGTATTGGGTTGCCAGATAGGTTTGGGCCTGGGCATTGCCAAGCTCGGCGGCATGGCCGGCAAAGATATTGGCGACGCGCTGGTTGACCTCGGTCCCCAGACCCAGAGCGTACACACGCGCCAGACGGAAATAGCCCTCTGCATCATGCTGGTCTGCTGCAGCCCAATACCACTTGTTGGCCAGGGCCTGGTCTTTGGGCAAGCCTTCGCCGGTTTCATAACAGATACCCAGGGTGATCTGGGCTGTGGCCAAACCTTTTTCGGCAGCTTTTTTATACCACGCCAGCGCCTGCTGCATGTCTTTTTCCACACCCAGGCCCAGGCGATAGCCTTCAGCCAGGCTGAACTGTGCACGCAGATGATCAGACAGGGCCGCACGGCGGAACCATTCCATGGCCTTGGCTTCGTCTTTGTCCGGTCCTTTGCCACTCAGGTAGAGCAGGCCCAGGCTGTATTGTGCTGCTGTCTCGCCTTTTTCTGCCCGCAGGCTCCAGTCCTGGAAGGCCAGGGCGTAATTGCCTTCCACATAAGCGGCAGCGGCTTCATCCGGCTTGGCTTGCGCCAGCGCCGGGGCGGGGGACAGCATGTAAGAAGAAACAAGAGCGGCAAGAAGATAGGTTTTGAACATGGGCATCAATAGTCAATCATGCAAGTGGCGCAGCCATCAAAGCGGCAGTTTAACGCATGACTGTGCAAAGGTGGCTCTTAATTAACAGCAATTTGCCATTCGTCCCCATACTGCCCAGCTTGCGGCTGACAGTCCTCGGCGACCACGGGCAGGCGGCCTGATTCATTCATCAGTATTGGCTTCATCAAGCAGGAGTCCCCACTCTTCCGACCACTGCAAAAGTGGTAGCAGGGCCTGCAGCAGGCTTTGTCCTGATGTGCTCAGTACATAGCCGCCGGTTGCCGCCATTTCTATGATGTGGGTGTCGCGCAATTCGCGCAGGCGCTGGTTGAGGACGGTGGGCGACATATCGTCGCAGCGTTCACGCAATTCGCGAAAAGTCAGTGCGTCTGTACGCAATTCCCAGATCATGCGCAGCGCCCAGCGCCTGCCCAATAAATCCAGCAAGGCCATGATGGGGCGGCCGGTTTGGGAGCCGCGTACCGGTTGCCGTGGTTTGGGTGTTGTCATCACTTCTCCAGGTGCTACGTAAACAGTAGCAATTATTTTGTTGGTGTGCTACTGTAAACGTAGCGGATGCGGCCTATTGTAGCACTGGTAACACTGGCAACACTGCACAAAAATTGCAACGGGGCTGCCAGCGCATACGTGCTGTGCTGCCCGCTCACCTGAGGAAGAAAGCATGTCCACCAGCAGAATCGCTCCCCTGGAGCCCCCTTATGCACCAGAGATTGAACAGGCATTCCAGCGCATCATGCCGCCTGGCATGGCGCCGTTGAAGTTGTTTCGCACCCAGGCCCATAACAGCCGGGTCCTGCAGCGCGTATTTGCCGGCAATCTGCTGGACAAGGGCAGCATCAGCTTGCGCGAGCGCGAACTGGTCATATTACGTACCTGTGCACGTTGCGGTTCTGAATATGAATGGGGTGTCCACGTCGCCCTGTTTGCCGCTCGCGCCGGTCTGACGCAAGCAGACATAGCAGCTACCTTGTTGCCAGACCCGGGACGGACTGAGTTGCCAGACCGGGAGATTATCTTGCTCAGGGCCGTGGACGAACTGCATGATACCTCCGGCATCACCGATGCAAGCTGGCAGGGCCTGGCGCAGCACTACGACCAGACACAGATACTGGAGATCATTACCTTGTGCGGCAGTTATCACACGATATCCTTTGTTACCAATGCTGCCCGGGTGGAACTGGAAGACTTTGCACCACGGTTTGCGCAGTATCGCTGAATCCTCTGCAAGCACGTACCAGCTTCTTTGAGCAGGATGGCAGTTTCCGGAGGCAAAAGGGTTTTCAGGCCTGTAGCCCAAGTTAATAAATGTTTTGTGCTATTATTGTCTTAAACTTTTTAAGACTGACGCTTGAAAGACCTCAGCCCCGAGAGCACAATGCAGACCAAACTACTTTTGCCAGGCTTATTTTTCTCTGCATTTTCCTCAGTGCTTGCCTTCTCCGGCTGCAAGGATAAGGCGGCCGTTCCTTCTGGCGAGATTGTTGGCGGTGCCGCTCATTTCTACAAGGTGAGCCCCAGCCCGTATGCGCGAGCTGCCTATTCGTGGTGCGACGCCAGCCATCTGGCCATGACATTGAAAGCCAGTGACGCTACACAGCCATTGCGCAGCCTGTACCTTGACCCAGCTCATCCGGACCAGGCCCAGCCCATAGAATTCAGTGACGAACAGGGCAGGAAGCCGCTTTTTTCCGTCGCCGACTGCCATGACAACAAGCTGCTGATCTCTGCCGAAAGCGCAGGCAAATATCCCGGCCCCAATTACCAGGATGACCTGTACCTGATGCCGCTGGGTAAGCCTGCGCAATTGCTGATGGTGGCAAAAGACAGCCCGGCTACCCATGTCAGCCTGTCAGGCAAATATATGCTGGCCAGCATGCCGCGCAATCTGGACGGCAAGGGCTACAAACTGGACCCGCAATGTACAAGATTTGCCAGTACAGAATTCAAGACCCTGTGCTGGGATGTGAAAGACAACGACGTCCTCGCACTGTCGCGTTTCGTGATCCAGAAATACCTGTGGCAGGACCGGGTGTCGGTACGTATTCCCGGCGCCGGTTTCAAGGACGTGCCCAATACCGAGCCTGCCATGCAGGGCGGGGCGGGCAAGCCTGCCATAGAGAATGCCATTCTGCTCCAGGACCTGGACAACAAACTCATTGCGCGGCTTGACGATGATGCAAAGTTCGAGACTTACTGGATGATGTCTTACGCCATCAACCCCGATGAAAACATGCTGTATGCAGCCTGCAAACTGAAGGGCAAGTCCACGTCCACCACGGATTTTGACAAGGTCTGCCGCTATCGCCTGGACGGTGCTGCCCACGCCTGGGAGGAAGTATTCAGCTTCCCGCTGTCAGACCAGATCAAAAAAGGCATACAGGAAATCAGCATCGATGCAGCCGGCAATGTTTACTTCGCCATGCCGGGCAGCAGCGGTAAAGAGGGAGGCATCTGGAAGTTTGATGTCGCAAAAAACAAGGTAGTACAGATCGTGCCAGGTGTAGCCAATCAGTCCGATGGCAAGCCCAGCGTGTCTGCCGATGGCAAGACACTGGTTTTTGAACGCGAAGGTGCTCTGCATTTCGCTTATCAGCAAGGGGAAGCAAAATGAATGGTTTTGTCGACAAGGAAGTTGCCAGGCAGGTGTCAGAAAATGTCTACAAGGATGCGGCTGGCACCAAACTGCCGCCTGGGTTTCAGATCGACAAGAGCTTTGGCAACAAGGGTGAGTTCAAGGACAATAACGGCGTCTACATGTATGCCCTGATGCCGACGGCAGACAATACCAGCGTGCCATCCAATACCCGCATACTCGGCATGCGCGGGACGGAAGGAAAAGCCACCGACGTCTATGCCGACATTGCCGATGTCGGGCATGGTCAGTTCGGTGCGGCAAAACCTGCTGTCAATGCCTGGCTGGCCAACAATATCAAGGCTGGCAACAATATCGAAGTGACTGGCCACAGCCTGGGCGGCGCACTCGTGCAATGGACTATTAATGACAAGAACCTGCAGGCGATAGCCGACATACCCATGCCGCCTTCAAAGCAGGGGCTGGCCATGGCAGATATACAGTCGCACCTGCATTTCACGACCTTCAATGCGCCTGGCATATCCCAGGTGCCGGGTACCACATCCCAGGACCGTACCAGCGCCATCAGTGGCGAACACCATGTCATTGCCTTTGAAAAGAAACCCGGCGCATTGCTGTATTCCGGCGATCCTGTGCATCTGCTTGGCGGCGAACATGTTGGCGGCACCATGGTGGCGCACAGCCCCAATTATGCCGGTCAGAGTTTTATCGATGAACACGCAGCCCACACCATCGGCAACAAATCAGGTAACTGGAATGCGCCGGTGCTGGCAAATTACAAAGCCCCATCCATTGATGCCAGTGAATACCAGGATTATGTCAAGACCATGATGGGCGCGCTGGGCCAGGATGGCCAGCCCAAAAGCGAGTCACAGGCCGCCGCCAAAACGGCATTGGCGCTGTATCTGGCCGGTGGCAAGCTCGGTTACGAAACCATCAAATCAGGCGTCACCACAGTAGTCGATTACAGCGATAAAGCCATCAACTACGCCAGCCAGACCGTCAAGCTTGGCGTCAACACCGTGGCCGATGCCGGTGGCAAAGCATTTGAGGCGACAGCACATGCTGTCAAGGACGGTGTCAATGCCGCCGTCGATTACAGCCAGAAAGCCGCCAACGCTACCGTCCAGACCGTCAAGCTTGGTGTCAATACCGTGGCCGATGCCGGTGGCAAAGCATTTGACGCGACTGCGCATGCCGTCAAGAGCGGCGCACATGCTGTCGTTGACTATGGCAGCAAAGCCGTCCATGCCACCACCCAGACCATCAAATATGGCGCCCATGTCGTGGCGGATACCGGGGCCAAGGCATACCACGCCCTGGCTGAAAGCGGAGCCAAGGCATACAACGTCATCGCCGAGACGACCAAGGCCGGGGCACACGCCGCAGTTGATTATGGCAGCAAGGCAGTCAATGCGACCGCCCATGCAGTCAAAGCCGGCGCCCATATCGTGCTCGATGCCGGCAGTGCCGGCCTGGACAAGATGGCCAAGCTGGGCAAGGAAGGCGGCGCCATGCTCAACAAATCGCTGGTGGACCTGGGTCTGTTGTCTGCGCCGTCGACACCCTCAAGCCGCATGGTGGAACGCGCCGGCCCGCCGCCATCAGAAGCAGCCAATAACCGGGTCAAGCCTTGACACCGTGTTTTGGGCAGATGGCTGGCCGACGCCAGCCATCAATGAGATATGCTTCCCCCGTTTCAATTACCAGGTGATGCATCGACCCGGATGACTTGTGGGGGCGGGACGTCTCCTGGCAGCCACTTCTGGTGTATTTTCTGGAAGCTGCCATCTTTCTTCATCTGGCGCAAAGCTGCCTCCCACAGGGCAAGGGTGGCAGGTGATGTCCTGATGGAAAAAGCCAGGTACAACTCCAGGCTGTCGAGCACCATTACTTCTTCTATGTCGGCCATGCTGTGACCGGTTTCCTGCAAGACGGCGTTGACGGCCATGCTGCCCTCCACCCACAGGTCAAAACGTTTGGCGAACAGCATCTTTGACGAGTTTTGCGGTGAATCAGCCTGAACGAGTTTGTAGAATCCCTTTTTTCTGGCAGCGTCGGCAAAGATGCTGCCACGATAGGCGCCGACTCCCATTTTGTATATATCCACGTCAGGCATTCTCAGACGTGCAGCCTCGCCCTTGCGCGTATAAATAACCGTCTTGGAAATGGCGATCGGCCCCAGCATGTGCATGAGCTTTTCCCGCTCTGGCGAACGGCCCAGGCTGAACAGTAATACGTTTTCATCTTCCAGCACAGCCTTGTAGCCGCGTGACCAGGGCACCAGTTGTATGGGTTCCTGGTTACCAATCATTTTTTGCAGGGATTTGACGACATCAACGGCCATACCATCCACGCCTGTCTTGCTCTGGAAATTCATCGGCGGCCAGTCTTCGGTATAGATAGTCAATTTTTGCGCATACGCAAACGTGCCAGGCAAAAGCAGGATGGCAGCGGCAATAATGATGCCCAAGCCAGACTGGACTGAAGCCATTGCAATAGATCGCAGATGAACCCTGTTGAGCATAACTCCTCTGACGCTTGGCAAAAATCCGGATCGAGAAACGGATGGTTTATCATACAACTGCCATCGTGAGAGGGGCATTCAATTGTGGCGTTTGAGTGGCCGTGAAACCATGTTTTACTTTTATCGATTGCAAAAAATAATGACTTTCCGACACTATTGTCTGGTCGATGCCTATATTGCCACCATAGTCTGGGTGCCAGCTTCAATCGAGTTTTTGCATACCGCAGCTTAATGTACGTGCATCGACGTCTTCTTCTTTGCGGTGTTCATAGTCTTGTTGTGATGTATAGCCCTGGACCAGCCAGAATTGCGGAAATGCAGGATCGAGTGTCATGGCAATCACAGCCTGGCGACATGTTTTGTTTTTGTGCTTGAGCAAAACGGCAATGTGAGGCGATGCGCTGTCCATATCAATTTTCAGTATGGTATAGGCGACTGGCTTGCACACGCTAAAAGAGCTATTCCATTCTATCGTTTTTTTACGCAAAAACAGTTTGCCAAAACAAGCTCTGCCCTGACCCTGGAAAACGCCGGTGTAAGTCTGACTGGCAGCGTCTGCATTTCCATGATCCAGCAGGGCCAGTATCAACAGGCATAGCATACGCAGCATATTCCGGGTGAATGAAGTGTTTTGCATAGTTAGTCGCCTGCTTCTGGAGTAGTCCTGGCCACGTCCACCAGCCAGCGCCTGATGACTTTTTCTTCTTCCGCATTAAGGTCAGGCAGCAGAGACTGCTCCACAGGATGGGCTGCCTTTTTGCAGCGCGCCAGCAATTCTTTTCCCTCAGGAGTAATTTCTATGACCTGTATGCGTCCATGCACCGGGTGGGGCTTGCGCCTGACCATGCCATCTCTTTCGAGATTGTTGACGATGACGCTCATGGTTTGCGGTGTCAGCAGGGCAAGGCGGGCCAGGTCAGCGCCAGATGCCCCGGGGTAGGCGGCCAGCATGGTCAGTACAGAAAACTGCGGCAAGGTCAGGCCCAGCCCGGCCAGCACTTTTTCCATGCGTATGCGGTGGGCAGCGTAAGCCTGCCCCAGCAGGTAGCCGATATGACCCTGCTCACCGCGCTTGCCCTCGCCGATGGCTGGTACGGTGGCCAGGATGGCGTCAGGGGTATTCAGATTTTTCTTGCGCATGATGTAAGAATTCGAATATTATTGTAAACATGATCGAATTCTGATATTAACCTGAAATTAACCCGGATGAAAGAGAAAGACTATCCATGATTACCTCCCACCAGGCCCGCAGTGACTGGGCCACATTTGAACAAACCGCACCTGAAGTGCTGCTCGCGATGCGTGCTCTTGGCAAGGCGGTCGACGACAGCGGGCTGGACAAGAGCCTGACTGAACTGATCAAGGTGCGTGCTTCGCAGATCAATGGTTGCGCATTCTGCCTGCAATTTCATTTGAACCTGGCACGCAAGCTCGGTGTGCCCGCAGCGAGGTTGGACCTGGTGGCCGTCTGGCAGGAGGCGGCCATCTACAATGCCCGCGAACGTGCTGCACTGGCCTGGACTGAAAGTCTGTGCAACATGGCCGGCCAGCCGGTCAGTGATACTGCCTACGCGCAGGTGAAGCAGGAATTCAGCGATAGTGAAATCGCCTTCCTTACCACGTCGATTGCGGCCATCAATGCCTGGAACCGCATTGCCGGCGCCTTGCAGTTCGCTCCTCCGATACCGGCAGAAAACTTGAGCGGTGGTGAACAATGAAGATAGTTGACATCCATGATGAAGCGGGTCTGCGCGCCATCTTCCCGCTGATGCAGCAATTGCGCCCGCATCTGGCTGATGCGGATGAGTTCATCCAGCGCTGGCAAAGACAGAGGCTGGATGCTTACCGGATTGTCGCGCTATACGCGGATGAAGAAGCGGATAGTGAGCCACTGGCCCTGGCCGGTTATCGCATACAGGAAAATCTCGTGCATGGCCGCTTTCTTTACCTTGATGACCTGGTGTCTGACCAGACATCGCGCAGCAAAGGTTATGGTCAGTACCTGATGGATTATCTGCACAAACAGGCCAGCCTGCATGGTTGTGCAAAACTGGTGCTTGATACACCCTTGTCCAATTCCCTTGGTCATCGTTTTTATTTCCGCTGCGGCATGCTGGCGACATCGCTACGCTTTAACATGCCAATTGCATCAGCCTGAATAGGTATGAAAAGCCTTTTGCATATTGCCGTCAGCCCGCGTGAGGGCGCCTCACATAGCCGTCAGGCTGCACATCAGCTCATTACCGGCCTGCAAGAGCGTGGTCCGGTTCGCGTCATCAAGCGCGATCTCGCCGTCACGCCACTGCCGCATCCGGACCAGGCTTTCGTGACAGCCAGCCTGTGTCCACCTGCACGGCGCAATCAACAGCAGGAACAGGTACTGGCCCTGTCAGACATGCTGATCAATGAGCTGGTATTGGCGGATGCCGTGCTGATCTCCACGCCCATGCACAATTTCGCCCTGCCGTCGGTACTGAAAGCCTGGGTTGATCATATTGTACGGCCGCATCGTACTTTCATCAGCACGGCACAGGGCAAGCAGGGCTTGTTGCAGGATAAACCGGTTGCCCTGCTGCTCGCCTGCGGCGGTGCTGTTGCTGATATTGCCGATGTTGCCGATGAGTCAGGCCCTGTCGTTGATGGCATGCAGAAGGACTGGGCCACACCCTATCTGCGTCATATATTCCAGACCATGGGCATACGCAGTTTTCAGTCTGTCCTCCTGCAGAATTGCAACCGTGACGTCAGTCTGCGCCAGGCATCACTGGACAGGCTCAGGGGCTGGCAGCAAAACTGGCCCTGGTAAGCAAGCATAGTGACTTCGCTGCTGTGTGCTTTGCCCGGACACGGTGTCGTGTTGGCGCCAACGGCGGTCTTTGCAGAGCTTATCTGCCTGTTCCCAGATAGACTGGCGACTCTGCCGAAAGACTGGCATGCACCCTGACGGCACAGGCGGCCAGCAGGCCTTGCGCAGATGCACTGCCCAGACCCCGGTTTGCGCCGGTGACGAGGGCGACAGATCCCTGGATTTTCATGATATTCCTTTCATTGTTGATCGTGGCTGGTAGTCGTGGAGTCGGCAGGTGAGACGCCGGTTGTGGCTCAGAGCGACATGAAGCCAGTCGCGGCAGTGATGACTGCCTCATCCGTCAACAGGCGTTTATGGCCCAGCCCTTCGACACGCAGATGCTGCGCACCCGGCCAGGCTGCGGCGGTGGCAATGCTGTCAGTGATGGCGACAACGCGGTCGTCATCTGAATGAATGAACAGGGCCGGCTGCCGCAGATGTGGTGCACGTTGCGGCAGTGAGATTTCACTGACATCGACGCCGATGAGGTCGTGCAATATCGTCAGCATGGTTGTCGTGCCTGCCGCATCAAGGCCGGCAGCGGCAGCAAAGCCGCGCGCATAATCTTCATAGCGTGCCGGTGCTGCGACAAACACGGCACGCTCTGCCGCCAACCCGGCATACAGGGCTTCACCAAGGACTGCCGAGCCGACTGAGTGGGCAATCACACCATGCAGCGGCCCCAGCGCCTCGCCAACTGCCAGCAGTGCGCGGGCAGATTGCGGTATTGACGACTGCTGCCCGGCTGATGCGCCATGTGCCGGCAAATCCATCACCAGCACACTGAAGCCGGCGGCCAGCAAGGGGGTGACAAAGCTGGCCATGTCCGCTGCCTGACCTTCCCAGCCATGCAGCAGCAATACTGCTGGCCCGGTACCGGTACGCTGGATGGCAATCTCGCCTTCTGGCGTATTGACGCGCAAGGTTTCGCCCGATTCCAGCACCAGGGCCTGGCGTTGCCTGGGTGGTCTGGGCGTAAGAAAAGCGCGGGCGATTTGCTCTGGTCGCAGTTTTGGTTGCTGTTTTGATGACAGTTCACCTTGCGTGGCTGCTTGCGGTCCTGTCACTGGTTTGTTTGTCCGGGCAGGTGAAAAATCAACAGTATCTCTCATGCTTTCTCCTGAAATATGATGATTATCATATTGTTTGCGAAAAAAAATCAAACCTGCCTGGCGTGGCTGCTTGCAACCCTGGCCCTGACCAAAGCTCCTGGCTTGTCACTAATCCTTCTGCTCAGGCTTTCGAGGTCAGATGCCTGATTGCAGCGGTACATAGCGCATCAGACAGGCCAGGGTCGTCAACTGCACGTGCCAGCGACAACGCACCCACCATGGTTGCCACTGTCACCAGGGCCTGTTCGTGCGCACCTGGTTGCCCCCAGTGTGGCGACTGGCGGGCAACCAGGTCTATCATTTCCTTGATGCGATGGGTGGCCGCATGGCGTACGTCAGGTGTCTGGCGCCATACCTCAGACGCCAGCGCTGCCACGGGGCAGCCGTGTTCGGCCTTTTCCACATGCGTTTTTGACAGATAAGCCTCCAGTAAAGCCTGCAAGGCTTGCTGCTCTGGCGCTCCTGCCACCACACGCGACAGCAGTGCGGCACTGTCGGCGCCGGCGCGCATGGTGGCTTCTGCCAGCATGGCTTCGCGTGAAGGAAAGTGGGCGTAAAAACCACCATGTGTCAGGCCGGCATCTTTCATGATGTCAGCCACGCCGGTTCCATCAAAGCCGCTACGCCGTATGGCGCGTGCAGCAGCCTCGACGATACGTTCATGGGTGGCTTCTTTGCGGCTGGGTTTAGTCTGTTTCATCTGATTCACCAAAATATTGTGATCATCATATAAAAGTCAAAGGGAATATACAAGAAAATACAAGAAAAAAATAAAAATGATCAATATCAAACCAGCTTGCATGCATTTTGCACAAGATTGCAAGACAAACTGCCTTGCAGGTCATGAATCAATTATTGTCAATCATGTCAATTTCATGATGTAGCCAGTTCCTGAAGATGGCGGCAGGCTTGCGCTCCAGAGTGATGGCCGGGTACACCAGGTAGTAGGCAATATTGGTCTTGACCGCTGCCTTCAGGGGCATTACCAGGTGACCACTTTTGATTTCATCCTGCACCAGCATTTTCCTGGCAAGGGCCACACCATGGCCACGGATGGCAGCTTCTATCGCGCCATTGGAGTCGACGAAGAGCGGGCCCTGGTTCCACTCCACATGCCCGTTGCCGGTTGCTTCCAGCCATAGCTTCCAGTCCAGCCTTTGCTCATCATGCAGCAGGGTCAGTGGCTGGATGTCATCGAGTTTTTTGACCTGCCTGCGGCGGCCCGTGCGGCTTAGCAGGCGCGGACTGCATACCGGTTGCAACTCGTCGTCGATCAGCAATTCTGTCTGCAAGCCGGGGTAATTGCCGTGACCGTGGCGCACGGCAAAATCGACGTCATCCCTGGCAAAGTCAACCAGACGATTGGTAGAGCTGATGCGTATATCTATGTCAGGGTAAGCCTCATTGAAATGCGGCAGACGTGGCAACAAAAACTGCATGGCAAAGCCGGTGGTGCAGCTCAAGGTCAGCACAGGATTGGCTGCCTGCAGAGCCAGTTGCCGGGTAGAGGCTTCTATCTGGCGAAAAGCCGGGCTGATGCCCAGGAAATACTGTTCGCCTGCCGCCGTCAACTCCACACCGCGCCCCTTTTTGCCAAACAGTGCCACCTGCAGCAGGTCTTCCAGCTTGGCAATCTGCTGGCTGATGGCTGCCGGGCTGACATGCAGTTCTTCGGCAGCGAACTTGACACTCAGGTGCCGGGCAACCGATTCAAAACAATGCAGGGCATGCAGGGGTGGCAGGCGGGTCATCATGATTTAGTTTTTCTAAATTAATTGCAGAAAGAATGAGTTGATGCTGACTATTTTGCCATGGTTAAATTCACTTGTGACTGAATCTTTGATTTAGAAAATATTAAATAAAAATGCCTGTCTGATTGATAAAACATCGGCAGGCACACAGGAAAAATAATGAAAACCTCTGACACCATAAGACTTCTGGCCCTGGCCGCCATCTGGGGCGCCAGCTTTTTGTTCATGCGCATGATCGTGCCGGTGCTGGGCGCGTTGCCTGCCACCTTTTTTCGCGTCCTGCTCGGCGCGGCAGGTTTGTTACTGATATTGACAGCATTGCGTGTCAGGTTTGACTTCAAAGGTAAACTGGGCGTTGCCATGGTGCTGGGCATCATCAACTCGGGCATCCCGTTTGTGATGTACAGTTTTGCGGCCAAGGTTTTGCCGGCTGGGTATTCAGCCATACTCAACGCCACCACACCGCTGATGGGCGTCATCATCGGCGCCGTGTTTTTTTCAGACAGGCTGACGCTGGCCAAGGCCATGGGTGTGCTGCTGGGCCTGCTCGGCGTGGCGGTACTGACCAGCACCGGTCCGGTGCAGTTCAATCACCAGGTCCTGACGGGCGCAGGCGCCTGCCTGGTGGCCACCGCCTGCTATGGCCTGGCTGGCTTTTTGACCAGGCGCTGGATTACAGAAAAAGGCGGGCTTGAGGCCAAACTGGTGGCACTGGGCAGCCAGCTGGGTGCGGTTGCCTTGCTGTCGCCCTTGTTTTTGGTCAGTGTCAACCAGCAGCCACCGGCAAGCTGGGGTGGCGTCAATGTATGGATGGCGCTGGCCGGTCTGGGCCTGGTCTGTACTGCCCTCGCATACATACTGTATTTCCGTCTGATTGCTGACATAGGGCCGGTCAAGGCATTGACCGTGACCTTCCTGATACCGCCTTTTGGTGTATTGTGGGGCGCGCTTTTCCTCGGTGAGCAGATCAGTTGGGCCCATGCAGCAGGTGGCGCATTGATTGGCATGGCAGTCTGGCTGGTGTTGAAGCCCGCTGCCCCGCCAAGGGACAGGGTGCTAGTGTAGTGCTGCACTCTTCTTGCGACATAAAAATGCGTCTTTCGCGCCGACGCATTGTTGCAAATCCGCGCAATAGCTCACTATTGCTTTGGTTTGCGCCTCAATTCGACACGAAATCCCGCATTTTTATACGTCGCAATCTACGTGCAACACGACACTAGCCCAGGCGAGGTGATGTCAGCGCATCCGGTTTACAGATACTTGTTCCACATCTCATTCAAGAACCGCTTGCCAGGGTCAAACCTGTTTTTCAGTGCAGACAGTTGAGCAGCTTCAGGATAAGCAGCTTGAAATTGCTGTCTGGTGGCGTGCAACTGATAGGGCAGGTAATAGCGACCCTCATGTGCTATGGCCAGATCGATCAGTTCGCGCGTCCAGACTGCCACCTTGTCCCTGGCGCCCGCATAGGTGCGCTGCTTGTAGTACAGCACAAAAGAAAATACTTCTTCCTTGGCCCATGGAAGTATGGAAGTGGTGTCGGCAGGTGCATGCCGTATTGATATGTTCAATGCTTCTACGTCGTGCTTCTGCAGTACTTTGGCCATTGTTCTGGCAAAGCTGAGGAAGTGGCGCGGCGGAATGAAATACTCCTGCAGCACATAAGTCGAAAAGAGACGGGTACGTGGTTCCAGCGAGGCCACATCAAGGCTGGCTTCATGATTGCGCCAGGTGACGGCAGGTTTTTCCAGCATCATCGGGCGTATCCTGTTTTGCAGGCTCTGCCCGAAAGGCAGTTCCGTTGCTGCCCAGATCATGTTCTTTTCTGCGGTGTACGATAAGCCGCGCGGTATCAGCCTGGCGTTTTCTGTCAACGGCTTGTCCGTGGTGCGCCAGGTGACAGAGATGGGTGCATCAAATGCCGGTGGTAACAGGTCGGCATTGTGCATGATATTGCTTTTATCGGCGGCTACCCTGGTGCTGAAGAACTCAGGATATTGGTCGAGTGGTACTGACTGCACAATACGCTCCATGCGTATATTGTCAGTCAGGCGCAATTCGACTTCCGTCACCACGCCGATTGCCCCGTAGCTGCCAAAAGCCGCGCGGAACAAATCCGTGTTTTCACTGGCACTGGCTTCGACAATACTGCCGTCGGCCAGCACCACTTGCAGCGCCAGCACAGAATTGCATAACGGTCCGTTACCAACATAACGGCCATGCACGTTGACTGCTACGCTGCCGCCTATGCTGAAATTGGAGTAGCTTTGCATCGTCATGACTGCCAGGCCGTGCGGATCGATGATGTCTTGCAGGTCACGCCAGCACATGCCAGCCTGCACACGTGCGCGCTTTTCTTTTTCCTTTAACCAGACCAGCCTGTTCATGCTGCGCATATCCAGGTGGAGGCCAGCGCGTATAGCGATCTGGCCACCCATGCTATAGCGCCCGCCACCAACGGCAATACGCCCCGGCCATTTGCGTACCTGCTCTGCCGCTTCCTGCGCGTTTCTGGGTGCGCTGATGGCTGCCACCTTGATACTGTACAGGCCGGTAATGTTTGGCACCAGCAGCTCGGTCGTGCTGGCTGGTCTGGCCGTTGTCGTGGTCAACAATCCGGCACTGGCCAGCGAGTAAGCCAGAAAGCGGCGACGTGGTAACTGTGTATTCATTGTGTAATCATTGTGTATCCATGCCTGATACGGTGTGAGCAAATCAATGACATTGCATTATGATGAACGCGGCAACATTGTGCTACAAAAAGCCATGTCCAGGCCCCGCCCGCCTCCATATTTTCTTCATATTTCTGCCGCACTATGCGTTCCATGTTTGAAACCTGGTTGGGGATAGCAATGAAGCAGAAAAAACTGATAGCAGTCATGGCAGTCAGCCTGAGTGTCGGCCTGCTTGCCTGTGGAGGTGGTTCCGGCAGTACCGCAGCGGTGAATGCCGCGACGACAACAGGAGCAAGCACGGGAACAACCACAGGTACAACAACGGGTACCTCCACAGGTACCGGCAGCACCTCAGGTAGTACTTCTGGCAGCAGCACAGGATCGACCACAAGCACCGCCACGGTTGATGCCAGCAAATTGCCGCTCGGTGACGGCAAGTTCACACGTACGGCACCGGCGGTCGGTTATGTCTATGCCTGTTATAGCGCGGGCAGTGGCGGGGCCAGCAGCAAGGGGCCGTGGTTCAATGCGGACGGGTCTACCTGGAACTCCCTGAGCAAGATCAGCGTGCAGGGCGCCGTCAAATGGACATCGAGCTTTATCGTCACGCTGGGGACTACGCTGGGCATCACCGGCAATGGCCTGCCATCGACCCCGACTGGCAATTTCCCCATTGCCAGTACAGACCCTGCCTATGCTTATGACCGCAATCCCAACGCCATTGCCCAGTCCAATATTGCCTGGGGTTTGCCGGGTAATCCAGTGGTGGCTGACAAACCGTCCTGCACCAGTCTGGGCGCTATCGGCGTCTTGCTGGACGGTGCGCGTCTGTTCAATGCCGACGATGGCGGCTATCGCGATGCCGTCGCCTGGGAAGTGCAGGATGCCTGCCAGGGCCACCCTGAGCGGACAGGCCAGTACCATCATCACAACATCAGTACCTGTCTGGCACAAAAAGACACGACGGGCCAGCACTCACCCTTGCTCGGCTACATCGCCGACGGCTTTGGCATCTATGGCAATCTCGGTGAAAACGGCAAGGCGCTGACCAATGCTGATCTTGATGAATGCCATGGTCACAGCCATGCCATCGTCGTCAATGGCGTGAGCGTCAATCAGTACCATTATCACCAGACCAAAGAATTCCCTTACACCGTTGGTTGTTTCAAGGGTACGCCGGTAACCATACATTGATGTTGGGGAAGAGACCGCCATGATCAGTCAAGCCAGCCCACGTCTGCCATGTGCCTGTAGCCGCACCATCAGATTGATGTTGCGCATACTGAGCATAGCGCTGTTAGTGTTTACTTCCGCCATATTGGTGCTGGCCTGGCTGACGGGCGCCACGGATACATCACAGAATGCCCTGAACAATGACAGCCTGCCTTACTATGTACAAAAAAGCTGGCAGCCGCGCTGGGACCGGTGGGCATCGTGGCAGCAGGTATCCGGCTTCAATCTGGTTGACCAGCATGGGCAGCCTGTTGATGCCAGTCTTCTGCAAGGCAAGCCTGGGTTTGTCGGTTTCTTCTATACAGGTTGTGTGACGCTATGCCCGGTGTCGTTGGAAGTATTGCGCGCCCTGAAGGAGCAGATACTGGCAAGAAAACTGGCCAGCCCCCAATTCACCTTGCTCACCATTACGCCAGAACAGGATGATGCCAGGGCCATGGCAGCCTATGCACAACGACTGAAACTGCCTGCTGACTGGCATATGCTGAGCGGGCAAAGACCGCAAATGCAAAAGCTGACTGGCAGCCTGATGACCGACATCGACGCCCGTGCAGCCAATGGCGAGCCCCTGCATGGGCAGCGCGCCTTCCTGCTTGATGCGAAGGCACGCATACGCGGGATCTATGATGCTTCGTCCATGGTGGAAATGCGGCGCATGGCTGGTGACTATGAAAGGCTGTTAGCCGTATCAGAGTGAAGTCAGGGCGAAGTCAGGGTGAAAGCAGGCTTGTTTCTGATCATCTGCTCCACTATGATCTGGGCTTCACAAAATCAGTCTTTTTTGCCATGATCAATTCCCTGAGCAAATTTCTTGCCGGTATCAGCCTTGCCTGTTATGGCATGACCAGCCATGCCGCTGTCCCGGCAGCAGCAATTGACCAGACCGACTCCCTGGCGGCCTGCCGTCTGCCCGAAATGCACGTCCGCAGCGATGTCGGCCTCGGCTTTCCGCGTAATCCATTTCGTCTGAAAGCCCTCGGAGAAGTACGTTTAACGGTCCTGTTCGTGGATTTCAGCGATGTGCCTGCCACCATCTCGCCACAGCAGGCGATGTCCATCATCTCGCCAGAGGCTGAAAAATACTTTGACGCCGTCTCTTACGGCAAGCTCAGGCTCAGCCTGGTGCCGCATTACCAGTGGCTGCGCATGAACCGGACTTCGGCTGACTATCATTTTGCCCGTGGTGCATCATTCGCTACCCATCGCACCTACCTGCAAGAAGCTGTGCAAAGGGCAGCTACACATGTAGACTACAGCCAGACAGATGCCGTGCTGGTCATCGCCAACCCCGCCGTCAAGGCCATCGATTATGGCCCTGCATTCACGGCAGCACCCGGTTATGGCATACAGGCTGGCGGCCGCGAAATACTCAATGGCGCGACCTCGGGCAGCGACCTGAGCATACTCGGCTGGCCCTGGTTCAGTCATGAAATCAGCCACGCATTATCACTCATTGACCTGGCGGGGCCATTGCCTGGCACGCAGGACTGGCATACCTATGTCGGTGAATTCAGCGTTACGGGCGACCCGGCTGGCAAAGCAAAAGAATTACTCGCCTGGGAAAGATGGCAGCTTGGCTGGCTCGATGACAGTCAGGTCTTGTGTGCAAATGACCAGAAATTACAGCTAAGGCTGACACCGATAGAGCGCCGTGGCGGCAACAAGGCTGTCATCATCCCCACTGGCAAGACCACCGCCATTGTCGTTGAAAGCCGCCGCGCCGAAGGCTATGACCGCGACCTGCCCAGGCCAGGCCTGCTGGTCTATACCATCGATACCCGCCTGACATCTCACCAGGGAGCAATACGCATACAGAAACTCAATGGCAGGGTGGGGGACACCCGTCATAGGCTGGCGCCGCTGCAAACCGGCGAAACCCTGCGCATAGGCAAGACCAGCATCAGTAATCTTGGCAGTGACGCCAATGGCGACTTGTTGCAGGTAGAGACGATGCCATAAGTTTTGTCGCCAGGGCCAGGGCTTTACTATCTTGGTTGAAGTATTTCACTAACTTAGTTGATTTTTTAAACTAAGTGATTTATCCTGTCTTCAGGCGGGTAGTTTCCCGCATGACGGGAGCAATCATGTTCAGCATCAAATTCATCAAATTCCAGCCCACCACCTATGTATTGCAATACAAGAATGGCAAAGTCAGGCGCGAAGGCGCGGGTCTGGCCTTCTTCTACTATGCACCGACCACCTCCATGCTGGCCATACCCATGGCCAGTGAAGATACATCCTTCATCTTTGAAGAAAACTCATCTGACTTCCAGACCGTGACCGTGCAGGGCCAGGTCACTTACCGCATCAGTGATCCGCAAAAGATTGGCGGCCTGCTTAATTTCGCCATCAACCCGGTGACCCAGCAATACATTTCTGATGATCCTAAAAAGCTCTCGCAGCGTATCGTCAACCTGGTCAAGGTATTGACACGCAAGGGCCTGCAAAACCTGGCCCTGCGTGATGCCCTGAAGGCAGCTGACATGTTGGGGGCCGCCGTGACAACAGCAGTCAGGAATAGTAAAGAACTGCAAGACCTGGGGGTGGAATTGCTGGGCCTGAACTTCCTGGCCCTGAAGCCCACACCAGAAGCCGCCAAGGCCCTGGAAGCACAGGCGCGTGAGCAAATCCTCAAATGCGCCGACGAAGCCATCTATGAGCGCCGCAACTCTGCCGTCGAGCAGGAACGTCGCATACGCGAGAATGAACTGAATACCGAAATCGCCGTCGAGAGCAAAAAACGCCAGATACGCGAAACCCAGATGGAAGCTGAAAAAAGCATACAGCATAAAGAAAATGAACTGAAACTGGCCCAGATGCAGGCAAAAATACAGCAGGAGAACCAGAATACCGTACTGGTGCAACTGGCCACGGAAAATGCCCGCTCAGAAGCTGATAGCCGCGCCTATGCCGCACAGACCCTGATGAAAGCTTACGATGGCGTAGAGCCCAAAGTCTTGCAGGCCCTGTCCATGGGCAATATGGAATCAGGCCAATTGATTGCCCTGGCGTTTCAGGAACTGGCAGAAAAAGCCGGCTCCATAGGCCAGTTGAATATCACGCCCGACCTCTTGCGTGAAATCATGCAGCGCCCTGTAGACAAACCTGCCCGTGCAAGGTAATCATCATGCGCCTGACAGAAAACAAGATTATCCTGGTCACCCGTAAAACACGGCTGGAAGAATTGATCGTCAAGTACAACACCATAGACCAGGCCAGGTTTTACATAGAACACATGGGTGCAGACTTTAGCAGCTACCTGGCTGAGCATGAGAATTACCGTGCCTGTGTCAGCCAGGCAGAAACCGCCTTGCTGCGCCTGGCCAGGTTGCAGATCATAGAGCGCAGCTTTTTGCCCAACATGATCTTTGCAGAAAAAGACATCGTCATCGCCCTGGGGCAAGACGGTCTGGTCGTCAATACCATGAAATACCTGAATGGCCAGCAACTGATCGGCGTCAATCCTGATCCCAGGCAATGGGATGGCGTCTTGCTACCCTTCCAGGTCAGGGATCTGGTACGCCTGTTGCCCGAGGTATTCGCCCGGCGCCGCCAGATCAGGGAAGTCACCATGGCCAAAGCCAGCCTCAACAATGGGCAGGCCATCTATGGCGTTAACGACATCTTCATCGGCCCCAAAAGCCATACCTCGGCACTGTATACCCTGCAACTGCAAGAGCGGCAAGAACGCCAGTCATCAAGCGGCATCATCGTCTCTACCGGCCTGGGTTCCACCGGCTGGCTGAAAAGCATATTGACCGGGGCTGCTGCCCTGTACAGTCACAGCCGGGACCCACGCCTGGCCCTATTCGACAACACCATGGAAGCCCTCGCCGCCACAAGCTGGGATACGCGTGAACTCATGTTTGCCGTACGCGAACCTTTCCCCAGCAAGACCTCATTTACCAGCCTGGTCCATGGCAGTGTCACACATCGTGATCCGTTAAAAGTCACTTCGCACATGGCAGAACACGGTGTCATCTTCAGCGATGGCATAGAGGCCGACTACCTCGAATTCAATGCCGGGCTGACAGCAGAAATCAGCGTGGCAGACAAGCGCGGGTATCTGGTGGTGTAGACTCCCTGAAAATTCAATGACTATTGAGATGACATGAGCAGCGATAAAAATAACCTGGCTGAGAAATTCGAACAGCTGATTAAAAAAATCGAAGAACTGATTGTCATCGTTGACAAGAACGATGGGCAATTCTGGAGCGATCGTTTTCGCGCGGCGGTGAAGGTGCTCAAATCAGGCGATAGTGATGGCGCCAGGGACTTTTTGAGCAACTTCGGTGGCAATAGCTCATTCAATGAGTTTTCGCTGGATTGCGGGACTTGGGTAAACGATCAATTCATCGCCGATACCAAACTGACAGCCAAAGCCAATGATTTTAAAAATCTGGTCGCCTCCACACGTCTCCTGGCCATGGAAATTGCTTCAGAGACTGAGCACAGCCTGCGCCAGGATTTATGGTCAGGTATAGGCAAGCTCTGTCATAGCAAGCCTGTCATGCTGACCGCAGGCTTGGCACTTGCCTATGCGCTACTATTTTCGATCGCAATACTCTCTCGTACATGAGCATATGAACAAACCAACGTTACAAGAACGTCTGGCAGGTGGCCTGATTGGCCTGCTGGTTGGTGATGTCTTGGCGTGCCATATGAATTCCACGATGCGTCTGTCATATCTGAAACCGACTTCATCGGATTAAACAGATACAGAACACAAACCTGATTTCACAGGAATTTCTTAGTTATTATAATAAACTAAGATAGTTGATAATTTTAACTAAGTGCGTTATTCTGATGATCAATTTATTTCCTCATGAGAAAACCGCGTATGAACATCACTCTGGAACAACGCTATCTTGGCACACTGGCTGGCCTGGCCTGCGGGGATGCTGTTGGTACGACGGTAGAATTCTCCGCATGCGGCAGCTTCACACCTGTGACTGACATGATTGGCAAGGGGCCTTTTGGTTTGCTACCCGGTGAATGGACCGATGACACCTCCATGGCGCTATGTCTGGCAGACAGCCTGTTGACCAAAAACGGCTTCGACGCCAAAGACCAGATGGGACGTTACCTGAACTGGTGGAAATGGGGTTACCTGAGTTCCACCGGCATTTGTTTTGACATAGGCAATACCGTGCGTGATGCCTTGTCACGCTATGCCAGTAGCGGCGAACCCTATTGTGGTGCAGAGCACCCCAGCACGGCTGGTAATGGCTCACTGATGCGGCTGGCCCCAGTTGTGATGTTTGGCTACCCCGACGTGT
The DNA here is from genome assembly GCF_022568815.1 of Undibacterium paludis. Taxonomy (GTDB): domain Bacteria; phylum Pseudomonadota; class Gammaproteobacteria; order Burkholderiales; family Burkholderiaceae_D; genus Undibacterium. The sequence continues at coordinate 141,233 of NZ_JAKZHX010000008.1, forward strand.
CGTCGGCAATCCACCATGCGGCAGAGAGCTCGCGCACTACCCATGCCGCAGCAGAAGCCGTGCAAAGCTGCCAGTTGCTGGCCGCCATATTGTGCAGGCTGTTTGCCGGCTGCAACAAGACGGATTTGTTTGCGGTACTGCCATACACACCGTCCGAGCCAAAAATCATCGCTCTCAGCAAGGCGGAGTTCATGAACAAAGACAGTACACAAATACGCGGCAGCGGCTATTCTGTCGAATCGCTCGAAGCTTCGCTATGGTGCTTTATGCATACCGACAGCTTTGAAAGCGCCATCCTCACCGCTGCCAATCTGGGCGACGATGCGGATACGACCGCTGCCATCACGGGCCAGATCGCCGGCGCTTATTACGGAATCAAAGGTATCCCGGCAACATGGCTGGAACGACTGGCCATGCGTGAAGAAATATTGCGTATGGCACGGGAGTTGTATCAGCGCTTTGGCAGCAGGGACGTTTTGCAAGTGAGTGAGTCTGCATGAAAGAGCGTACTGGTGATTTATTGGCGCTCGCTTTGCAGGGCGAATTTGACGTTATCGTTCATGGCTGTAACTGTTTTTGCACCATGGGTACAGGTATTGCCAAGAGCATCAAAAACCAATTCCCTGAAGCTCACGCAGCAGATCAAATGACTTTGCCCGCCGATCATACCAAGCTGGGAAGCTACAGCCACGCTCGCATACAAAGGGATGGCAGACAATTCGTCATCATCAATGCCTATACACAATCCGACTGGCGCGGCAAAGGCGTGAAGGCTGATTATGCAGCAATACGCCAGGTGTTTTCTGGCGTAGCCAGGGAGTTTCATGGCATGCGGGTAGGTTACCCGTTGATAGGCGCCGGTCTGGCTGGAGGGAACAGGGCATTGATTGCTCATCATTGATGAAGAATTGACTGGTCTTGATCATGTTCTGGTCAGATTACCGGCAAGCTGATACATCACTTTTGCAGGGGGCTAACTTTGTCGACTTCTAGTGCAAACGCCATTCAAGGATGCCTGATGGGTATTGCCGTCGGTGATGCCATCGGTTTACCGTATGAAGGCATGTCACCAAGACGTATCCATCGTTTGGCGAAATTCCCTTTGCAGCATGGCTTGTTGCCAGGAAGGGGCATGGTCAGCGATGATACCGATCACGCGATTTTTGTCAGTCAGGCGCTGATCGCTGGCAAAGGTGATGTGAATCAATTCAGACGCGCCCTTGCATGGCGATTGCGATTCTGGTTGTTGTGTCTGCCAGCCGGCGTGGGTTTTGCGACTTTGCGCAGCATCATGCGGCTATGGCTGGGTTTGTCGAATAGCGGGGTTTATTCCGCAGGTAATGGTCCTTGCATGCGCAGCGGCATGATAGGCGCAATACTGGCCCATGATGTACAGGCGCGCCGTGTTCATGTACAAGCTTCAACGATGATGACGCATACCGATCCCAAAGCCTTTGCCGGAGCGATGGCAATCGCCGAAGTCGTGGCGCGCATCGTCAACGGACAATGGCCGGGCAAGCCGCAACTGGACGAGTTGATCGCAGTGCTGACAGATATTTCACCGGATGCTGACTGGCAGCTTGCTGTTACACGTATCAACGCTGCCTGCAAGGCCCCTGACTCCATGCTGGCAGCGCAGCAGTATTTTGGGGGGCAACATGGCGTATCAGGCTACGCCTTGCATACTGTGCCATTTGCATTGATCGCCTGGTATCAGCACTACGGTGATTACAGGGCGACTATAGAAGCGGTCGTGCGTGCAGGTGGCGACACCGATACGGTGGCGGCGATTGCAGGCGCCATGGCTGGAGCAAGCGTTGGTCTGCCTGGTATTCCGGCTGAATGGCGCTCAGGTCTGGCAGACTGCCCGCACAGTGGCAGCTATCTGACCGCGCTAGGCAGGCGTATCTGCAAACACGATGAAACCGTTTCACTGCGTTTTTCTTTCTTGCTGTTTCCGCGCAATATGCTGTTTCTTGTTATTGTTTTACTACATGGACTACGGCGCTTGTTGCCACCGTATTAGACAGGACGCAGAAACCTGTTCATCTGGCATTCCATCCCTTGATATTGACCAATTCTTTCCTTACCAGGGGAGAGGGTTGGAATGCCATAGACTTCATGCTGACACGCAGATCAACTGATATCAGTGATCGCCTTGATCAAGTCATCTTCAAACGCAAATTCTGACACGCCTTGCAACTGCAATTGCTGGCCCTGTTTCAAGCCATTTGGTAAGTCCATGCCCACTACTGCGTTGAAACTGATTTCCAGTTTGACGTTGCCATTGTCCAGGGTTTCGCGCCGCAAGGGCGTCTGTTCGCGTGAGCTGAAGAAATTTTTGGACATGTCAGCCAGCTTGAAAAACTCTTCTTTCCCGGATGTCGATACGGTCACTTCTGCGCCAGAGATATTGTGGAAGCTGACATCATCATGCAAGAGCTTGAGCATGCCTTCGATGTCGAAGTTGTTATAGGCACGTATGTAACGGTCTACCAGTTGCTTTTTCAGTTCGTCATGCATGGGGTTACCTTTCAAAAATTTTGGCTATTGCGTTTTCAGGATTGCAAGCTCGAAAGTATCGTCGACGCCATTGCCGCCTGCGGTGCCGTGACAACAGCCATCGCCTTGCGTAGCGAGGCCAGCAAACCTGTCCTGCGCGCCGCCCTTGAGGAGAGTGAGGGACTGTCAGCAGATACGACTAATGCAGGTTTTTGTTAAGCCTGTATCCAGACTGGAACGAATTGTTGCCAGGAGATGATTTTGTCGAAAAAAGCACTACCGGAGTTTTGCCAAATGCACTATGCTGCTTAAATCTTAAGCAGCAAACTCCCCCGCGCATCAACTTGTCATCCCATTCTGACATCTGCCGTATATCCTTGTCCATATATACTGCATTTGTGACACGGTGTTGTGTCGATAAGTGTCGATATGTGTGGATATAAGCAGAGCGCAGAGTGATGATGCGAATGAGTAAGCTGAGCACCATGGTATCCACTGTCAAGCCGTCAATAGCACTTTCTGGAGGTCTTATGAAACCTATCGCCAGCACCACAGTCCTGCAAGTTTCCAATTTTTCCAAATCACTGCATTTTTATACCGAAATCCTGGGTTTTGAACTTGATTTCAAATATGGCGAACCTGAATGCTATGCCGGTCTGTCATGGGGCAGCGCCTATCTGCACATCGGCACATTTTCACCCTATAAAGACAATACCGGCCATGGCGTCATCTACCTGACGTTTGAAGAAGTGGATTCGATTTATAAACGGCTGGTCAAGGCCGACGTGCAGTTTTATTCGCATATCGCAGACCAGGACTATGGCATGCGTGATTTTTCCGTCAAGGACCCCGACGGTAATCAGATAGGCTTTGGAGCTTCCATCGCCTGAAGATCAATGATTGCGCTGCAGATGCACCAGTATCATGCGTGAAGGTGATTAGCTGGCATGAATTTTTTTGACAAAGGTGCACTTGGTATACGCCAGGCTGAAACCTGCTCTTTCCGTATTACGTGAGCTGGCATTCGCCGGTCTGGCGGTAACGCAGGCCAGCACGCAAGAGGTTTGCTGTGCCGCCGCCAGCCGCGCCTGTAATAAAGACTGCTGCACACCACGCCCGCGATACGCAGGCAGGGTACTGGCAATATACAGATAAGCCACCTTACCCGCAGCCGTGTCAATCACACTCATGCCGGCGCTACCGGCCACTTCCCCATTGATGCGCGCCAGGTACAGACTGCTGTCTTCGCGCAGTACAGCCATCTGCGCCAACACCTCCAGCAGCCGCGCAGGGCGTGGCCTGGCCTGCACGGCAAAGCCGGCGACAGAATGCGTGACAAATACAGACGCAAGCGCAGTCTTGTCTGTCACGATTTCTATCTCTTCGTGATTGGTTGCCTTGCCGTCAAAATCATCGAGCCTGCGCGCATAGGTATTGCTGAAGTCTGTCACCACATACCCACGCCGCGCTATCAACGCCAGCGCACCAGGGTCTGCATGGGTGCACAGGTCAATCTCAGTATCAAGGCCCAGCGCAGCATAGGCCTGTTCCAGTTGCGCTATCGATTCAACATCAGGGACCGCACCCATCCCCATGCCAGTGACATGGTTGAGCTTGCGACCAAATCCAGCCTCAGTGAAGGCGGCAATGCCTCCGCATACGGGTATGGCGCATGCATTGTTGTTTTGCGTCAGCTGCCGGTATGCTTCAACCTGCTGCCGCAAATGTTCTGCTTCGACGGCTTCAAGCAGGCGGGCGATGTCGGGGGTAGTGAGAAGCGCAGGCGAGAATTGTTTTATGTGAACATCGGCGGTTTCTGCTGTGCTGGCCATATTTATTAAAGTATTTGTCAATATGAAGTATGTAGGTTGGGCCGGGCCTCGCTAGGCTAACGCTTCATCAGCCCAACTCCAACTCCCTCAATTCCTTCATGCGTTTTTTAAGGCCTGGTGTTGGACTGATGAAGCCTAGCCTAGCGAGGCCCGACCCAACCTACGAAAAATAGCTTAACGAGAAATAATGAATTTAGCTCTCTAATGCGCCTCTTCCCAATTCCCGCCCACGCCAACTTCTGCCAATAAAGGCACATCAAGCTTCGCTACCGTCGCCATTAATTCCGGTAATTTCTGTTTGACCAGTTCCAGCTCGGCTTGCGGTACTTCGAGTACCAGTTCATCGTGCACCTGCATGATCATTTTTGATTGCAGTTTTTCTGTTTCCAGCCAACCCTGTACGGCGATCATGGCGAGTTTGATGAGGTCGGCGGCGGTGCCTTGCATGGGGGCGTTGATCGCGGCGCGCTCGGCTCCGGCGCGGCGGGGGCCGTTGGGGGAATTGATTTCTGCCAGCCACAGGCGGCGGCCAAACACGGTTTCTACATAGCCGTGGGCCTTGGCCTTGGTGCGGGTGTCGGCCATGTACTGGGCGACGCCGGGGTAGCGCTGGAAGTATTTGTCGATATAGCTTTGTGCAGCACTGCGTTCTATGCCGAGGTTGCCAGCCAGGCCAAAGGCGCTCATGCCATAGATGAGGCCGAAGTTGATGACCTTGGCATAGCGGCGTTGTTCGCTGCTGACTTCATCGAGGGCAACAGCGAATATCTCGGATGCGGTGGCTCTGTGGATATCTTCGCCATTGGCAAAGGCGGCCAGCAGGCTGGCATCGCCCGAGATATGGGCCATGATGCGCAATTCGATTTGCGAATAGTCGGCAGAGATGATGACATTGCCCGGCCCGGCGACAAAGGCTTCGCGTATGCGGCGGCCTTCTGCCGTACGCACGGGGATGTTTTGCAGGTTAGGGTCATTCGATGCCAGACGGCCGGTGACGGCCACGGCTTGCGCATAATTGGTGTGGACGCGGCCAGTGCTGGCGTTGACCATCTTGGGCAACTTGTCGGTGTAAGTCGATTTGAGTTTGGCCAGGCCACGGTATTCAAGGATGATCTTGGGCAAGGGGAAATCTTCGGCCAGCTTCTGCAGGACTTCTTCATCGGTCGATGGTGCGCCGGAAGGAGTTTTCTTGACGACGGGCAGGCCCAGCTTGCCAAAGAAAATTTCACCGAGTTGCTTGGGTGAATTCAAATTGAAGGGTTGTTCTGCCAGTTCATAGGCTTTTTGTTCCAGCTCCAGCAGACGTATGCCGATTTCATGCGACTGGGTTTCCAGCAGGTCTTTGTTGATGTGTACGCCATTGCGTTCTATCTTTTGCAGCACGACTGAGGTGGGCAATTCTATGTCGTGATAAACGCGCAGCAGATTCGCATCCGGTTCTATTTCTGGCCACATGGCCAGGTGCAGTTGCAGAGTGATGTCGGCATCTTCTGCCGCATAGGCGGTGGCACGCTCCAGGTCAACCTGGTCAAAGCCGATCTGGCTCGCGCCCTTGCCGCAGACTTCTTCAAAGCTGATGGTCTTTTTGCCGAGGTGGCGCATGGCCAGGCTGTCCATGTCATGCGATTTATGCGATTCAAAGACATAGGATTCGAGCAGGGTATCATGCGCGATGCCGCGCAGGTTCACACCCTGGTTGGCGAAAATATGGCTGTCGTATTTGAGGTTTTGGCCGACCTTGGGTTTGTTCTCGTCTTCGAGCCAGGGGCGCAGTTTTGCCAGCACCAGCTCGCGCGACAATTGCTCAGGCGCGCCGGGGTAGTTATGAGCGACCGGGATGTAAGCTGCATGACCAACTTCGCAGCACAGCGAGATGCCGACTAGTTGCGCCGTCATCGGTTCGAGCGAAGTGGTTTCGGTATCGACGGCGGTCAGTGTGGCGGCATTGATGCGTTCCAGCCAGGCGTCGAGTGCAGCTTCAGTCAGTACGGTTTCGTAGTTGACCTCAATGCTGGCGGCTGTTGCCGCTTCTTCATTGAACAAGCCGCCTTGCACAGGGCTGGAGGCTACCTGTGCCTTGGCAGCGGGCAGTGGTGTTGCGCCAGCCGTGGCGTCACCCGTCAGTTCACGCAGCCAGGTCTTGAAGCCCCAGCGGGTGGCAAAGGCAATCAGTTCTTCCTTGTTCTCACCTTTGGCGACCAGGCTGTCCTGGATGGACTGGTAGTGGCCGGTCAGGTCGCAGTCTGTCTTGACGGTGATCAGCACGCGGCCCTGCGGCAGCCAGTCCAGCGCACTGCGCAGGTTGTCGCCAACCACGCCCTTGATCTTGTCAGCGTTGGCGATGACACCATCAAGGCTGTCGTATTCGGTCAGCCATTTGACGGCAGTCTTGGGGCCGCACTTGGTTACACCGGGCACATTGTCGACAGTATCGCCAATCAGGGTCAGGTAATCGATGATGCGGTTGGGGGGGACGCCAAACTTGGCCAGCACACCGGGCTCATCCAGTGTTTCATTGCTCATGGTGTTGATCAGGGTGACATTGGCATTGACCAGTTGCGCCAGGTCTTTGTCACCGGTAGAGACGATGGTGTTGAAGCCGAGCCTGGTTGCCTCTACTGCCAGGGTGCCGATAACGTCATCGGCCTCTACCCCTTCCACCATCAGGATGGGCCAGCCCAGAGCCTTGACGGCCTGGTGTATGGGTTCTATCTGGAGCCGCAAATCATCAGGCATGGGTGCGCGCTGGGCCTTGTATTCAGGGTAGAGGTCGTCACGGAAAGTCTTGCCTTTTGCATCGAACACGCAGGCGATGTATGCTGCCGGGTAATCCGTGTGCAGGCGGCGTAACATATTGACCATGCCATGGATGGCGCCGGTGGGCTCGCCTTGCGCATTGCGCAGGTCAGGCAGGGCATGGAAGGCACGGTACAGGTAACTGGAGCCATCGACTAACAAGAGGGTATTTTGCATATGAACGGAAACAGGAAAGAGGTAACAAGGTTGCGCCAGATCATCGATCAGGAGAAAGCAACATCGCTGAAAGCGCGTGAATCATGGCATATGTTCACAATTATGGCAGAGTTTATCGAATCCACCGAAAGGCTTTCCACAATCCGCCCGGCGGTGACGATATTCGGTTCTGCCCGCACCAAGCCAGACGATCCGGATTATGTCAAATGTGTGGATCTGGCGCGCCGCCTGTCGGACGAGGGTTTTGCTGTCATCTCCGGTGGCGGCCCCGGCATCATGGAGGCGGCCAACAAGGGAGCATTTGAAGGGGCATCGCCTTCGGTGGGGCTCAATATCGAATTGCCACATGAGCAACGCAGCAATCCCTGGCAAAACATCAGCCTGTCCTTCCGCCATTTCTTTGCCCGCAAGGTGGCCTTTGTCAAATATGCCGACGCTTATGTAGTTTTCCCTGGCGGGTTTGGCACCATGGATGAAGTCAGCGAAGTCCTGACCCTGATACAGACAGGCAAGAGCCGCCACATTCCGGTTATCCTGGTCGGCACCAGTTTCTGGAGCGGCCTGCTGGAATGGATCAGGACGCAGATGGCTGGCAACGGCATGATAGACCACGCAGACCTGGATTTGGTGCAATTGATTGATGAGCCTGCCAATATCGTCGACGCGATCTTTGCGTTTTACGAAGCCAGGGACATTGAGCCTTCAGAAGACGAACGGCAAAAAATGCTGTATCTGTAGAACCCTGGGAAAGTCAGAAAAGGTTAACCTGCATGCAATTGGACTACATTACCGGTGAATATGAACGCTTTCTCTGCGATCGCTATGCCTGCCAGCAGATAAGCGGCGCAGCAGACATGATCGCTACCTACCACAGCCTGCTGGACAAAAATCCCGGGTATCGTTTTCTGTTTACCCTCGATGACCTGGGGCAGGCTCTGTATACTTCCATGCACGCAAGTTCTGGCGAAGACCTTGATGACGTGGAGGGGTATGACCTCAGCCATTTGCCCGCAAGCTGTTTTGAAGATGGCCAGCATCTAGGCTACCTGACTTGCAAGGAAGAATTGTTCATCGTCAGGGGAAATATTGAAAAGAAATGCCGCGAGCTGGATTTTGAAGATGTCTGCGCACGTGGCATCAGCCTTTTCCATGACAGCATTGATGAATTCAAGCAAGCCAACCAGGACATTTTGTCGATACTGGATGAAGAATGCTTTATCTTGAAAGTACCGGTTACGCACCAGTATGAAACCATCTGTGCTTTCCCCAATGGCTATTTTTCCTGCGACTTAAGTCCCATGGAAAATCTCCTGTTCGCCAGACTACTTGACGAGCAATTTGGGTACCAGCTGATAGGCATAGGGGCCAGCTATGTCGCTTTTTTAAAGACGCGCGAGCTGGACGAAAGTGAAATCCAATCCATGATCACGATGCTGGCCAGGGTTTACGCAGACGAATTTAACGAAACGTTGACCAGTTTGCTGGCCGACATGATACGGGGGCAGGAGATTCTGGTCCTGACCTACACCGAATAGGGTTGCGCTGACATGCTGGTCAGTCAGGCAGAGGCATCGCAGCCTGATTTTCACCCAGCACCAATCACCAGACTGAAACCAGTGTCAGCCTGTATCTGCCTGTAACGTATATCTACAACACACTGGCGGACACCAGAACTGCCATCAGTAACATGAATGACTGGCGCATGTCAGGTGCATGATCATGCCTGTTTTTCATTCTACGCATCAGCGACAAAAATCCGCATGATATCCGCCTGCAAACTGAACATGTCGCTGAGTGCATACAAACCGGTAGCAGCCTGCAGGTGGCTGTTGTCCGGTCTGGTGCTGATGCCACTGGCGATCAGGTGGAACTGGTTGGCAGGATCAGGTACATGGCGCATACCACATACGCCAAAATGCGAAATGCGCTTGCTGCCGTCATTATAGGTCTGGCCCTGGGCGCGTCTGCCTGCCAGTTCGAGCATGTCCGGTTTGTGCACAAACCTGCCTTCATACAGTTCCAGTATCGGGTATTCGTTGAAGCCGGAGATGGAATGTACATAGGCTGCATAATAATACCCGGCCAGTTGCAGGCTGATGACGTCCTGCGCACGCAGGAATGTCACAGTATCCCTTTCGCTGGGGCGTTTTTTGGGTAAAGCAGCAGGGCTAGCCAGTAGGGCCTTGATGGATTCGCTATTTTTAAAAAAAGCATCGCTCAGTGCCACTTTGGCGTTGAGCCTGTCTATGGCCAGGCAGGCTCTTTGCTGCAGGTCGGTGTCGACAATTCCATGCTTGTGCAAGAGCAGCGCCAGGGCCAGTGCGGTCTTGTCCTGATAATTTTCACTGACTTCATCTTCAGTGCCATGCAGTATGCAATTCCAGCGCAACATCAGGTTTGTCAGTACAAATCCAGGCAAGTCAAAAGCTGCATTGTGTTTGGCATAGCTGATGGCCTTGCCAAGCAGACGGGCAATATCGTCTTCGATGACGGGGACCAATTGCCGCGCTGCCAGTTTGTCGAGTGCCTGCTGATGTGTAATGGAATCTGCCATGTCGCTGCCTTTGTCAAAAATTAAACTCAAAGATCAAGCTCAATGATCGAGCCAGGCGCCTTGCGTTCGACCATGGCTGGTACTGGCGTCATACTGCCTGTCTTGCGCCCTGGCTTCGTCAAGCACGGCCTCACCCCGTTGGTTAAGCGTGGTTTTGAGCAATTCACAGTTGGGCATGGCTGGCTGCGCCAATAATGTCCGCTCCACTTTTTTTGCAGCTTCCTGTGAAATCTGGTAGTGACCGGTTTCATGTTTCTTCAGGGCTGGCAGGTAAGTGTCAAACTGCTTTTTGGCAGATTGATCGCTGCTGCTCAGTTCAGGCAGGCTGATGGTCGCATCCAGATTGACGGTTGCCGAAGTAATCTTGCACGAACCGCTGGCTGTCGTATCGAATCTGTAACGCCATGAAATGTGCCATTTGGTGTAGCCATGATATTTGTGGCCGCCTTCATTAAACGGTGTGGCGGCATTGATTGCTTTTGCCAGCGATGTACCGGACTGGTGCTCCACGCGGTATGGCTTGTAGTGCAGGTTTTCGATGACTTCGGCCCTGCCGGTAAGGCAAACTGGTAACAGCGCGAGAAAAAACAGGTTCCTGAGCGTCATGACTGGTCCTGGTGAACTTGATAAAAATGAGGCAACTGCAAGCAATTATCCATGCAAGACGGGCGGATGTATATGACTTGCCTTTATTTGCCCGCGACTTGTTTTGCCAGCCTGTTCACCATCGCTTCCGAGTAATACTCACCAGTCCTGTCTGTTTCGCTGATCAGGGCGCGCCAGACGACGGGCGCAGCCAGACTCATGTTCATGAAATTCTGCAAGCCACAGGCGTAGTCACGCTCATAGGCAGGCGGACCGTCCTTGAGCTTGTCACAGGTCTGGCTGGCCTTGTTTTTGTAGGCGTCAACTTCGTCTTTTGACCACAGACCGGTATTTTCCAGCGCGTCCATAGCCATGGCTTCGGCGCCGCCTTCATGTATCCAGGCCGGGTTCTCGCCTATGCCACCCTGACTGACATTCTCTTGCCAGATGTGCGCCATTTCATGGCTGACCAGGCGTTTCACCATGCTGCGCAGGGGTGGGACATCCTTGACCAGACTCTTACCGCTCAACCTGTAGGTGATCTGGCCATTGGTGGCGCCGCCTTTCATCGATGCGCCGGGGCTTTCAAATTCGGCGACCGATATCATCAGCACCAGTTCACGCGCCAGAGGGCGCTGATAAGTCGCACTGTAATAGTTCGACATTTTCGTGCCGGTTTCAAGGATCAGTCCGGTCAGCCAGGCTGGGGTGGCTGGATCAATGATGATCTTCGCCGAACCTGCATCCATAGGCTTTTGCGGACCAAAATAGGCATAGGCATTGAGGCTCTTGCTGGCGTCAGCAAAGCGTGGCGGCGCGATGACAGTCTCGCCGGGCATACCCTGGTAGCTGACCGTCAGTACCATGTCGCGCGCTATTCCAGCCTGTTGCACTGCGCCCTCAAAAAAGCCCATGTAGAGTGCTGCGCCACCGTCTGTGAAACGGTTGTTCGGTGCATAATTCTTGGGCAGGTACTGGTCATAGGCGGCAATCTCGACACTGATTTTTTTCAGTGGCTGGCTGCTGACATAGCTGTCCATCTGTTCATTTGTCTGATAGCGCACACCGGGTGTCAATACCTTCCAGGCGGTGCTGCGATAATCGCCGCGTTTTTCAAAGTTCAGTGCCGTGACCGCTTCTGAAAACACATAGTCTGCTTGCCAGGTCGTAGCTGACAGGCGGCTTAATTGCATACTGACTGGCAGGGCAGCCAGCTTCTCTGCCATGGCTGGCATGGTCGCCAGACACAGGAAGATGAAGAACAGACTGCGGAAGTTGAATAGTGCATACATGGCAGATCTCTTTCAGCATGGAAATCAGGAATCGCTATTGTAGGGGCTCTCCATGCAAAAAGGGTGCAGTTACAGTCCACTAGTACACGATGGACAGGGCCATGCCCAGCCCGCACACGATCAGGCCGCCGCCACAGACTTGCTGTATGCCGCCGCTCGCCAGCCAACTCGCCCACCAGTTGTGACTGTCGGGCTGGTGCGCCAGCGCATGTTTCGCCCAATTTAACAGGACACACAAGGCAGCAAAGTAAAGCAGGTTAATCATTTCAAACATCAGGCCCAGCATCATAAAGCCCTGCGCAGCGCCATCTGGTGCCGATGGAATGAACAGTGGAAAAAAACTGGAGAAAAACAGTATGGGTTTGGGATTGCTGATAGTGACCAGCAGGCCACGCGCAAAGTTGGCAGACCCTGTTTGTTGAGTACTGTTTTTGTGACCCTTGCCGCTTCTCCCATCGTGCAGCAAACCCAGGCCCAGGTAAAGCAGGTATGCCGCCCCTGTGAGTCGCAAAGCAGGCAAGAGCCAGGGCAAACCTTGCATCAGGACGGCAAAGCCAGCCAGCGACAGGCCGATCAGCAGCAGGTCGCCACAGACGATGCCCGCCACTGCCACGGCTGCCCGTTGGCCTGATTGCCTGGCCTGTTCTGCCACCAGCAGGGTGGCGGGCCCAGGTACGATAATAATCAGGCTGGCCGCCAGGATAAAGCCTGGCAGGTTGGCAATATCATGCATATTGCACTCCGCTGACTTTTGCTTGCAACTGATGATGCAGGTCCAGTATCAAGGGATCAAGCCAGTCATCCACGGCACTGAAAGTATGGCCCAGGCTGCGCGCCCGGGTGGTGTCCATCACATAGTCCTGGGCATAGTCAAAAGGACTGTTTTCTGTCGTGCCTTCGGTGGCCTGTAGCAGGGCAGGCTGTTGCAGCAAAGCGGCGATGCGTGCATGCAGTTGCGGCGCTGACAGGCTGCCTTCGCAAGCCAGATTGACAGGGCCAAGGAAGTCTGCGGCGCCGGCCCACAGCATGGCGTCGACGATGGCTGCCACATCCAGAAAGGAGGAGCACCCCGCACCAGCCAGATGGTGCAGAACGTCGCCCTGCTGCACCCGATGCACATAGCTGGCCAGCCTGCCGGTAAAATCATCCTGCGCTGCCAGTACATGGGCAATGCGCAGGATGACGACGGGCAGACGACCATCCTGTAGCAAGACAGCCTCTGCCTGCTGCTTGCCCGCCGCATAGCTGATGTCTGCCAGGGCAGGGTCGCGCCAGGGGTAATGCCAGTCTACGCTGGTGTTCAGCGGGTCAAGGTCATCCTCACGCAGCGGGCGCCTGATTGTATCGGTCAGGTGGCGGTAGACTTCTATCGTCGACGACATCACATAACGCCCGGCCTTGCCGGCGAATACATCGGCAGCAATGGCTGCGTCAAGCGGGCTGTAGCACATCTGGTCAAACACCAGGTCATAGCGGGCATGGGCGAACATGGCCTGCATGGCAGCCGCATCACGCCTGTCTACCCGCAATCTTTGTACGGTATTGCCAAAGTCATCGGGTGTCAGGCCACGGGTGGCGATACTCACAGCGTGACCCTGTTCCAGCAGACGCCGGACTAGATGCTTACCAAAAAAACGTGTACCACCTATAATCAAGATATTCTTGCTCATTATTGTCGCCCCGGTATGTTGAATTGTTTTCTGTTGAGGAAAGCATGCTTGTATGATGCGACTCATCTGGCTTATGGGCAAACAGGTGATACTGATGTCATGAATAAGTTTTACTTACTCATAAAATTGAAGATGCAAAGATGAACAAGCCCTTGCGCAATATTGCCGCCCTGGTTGATTTTGATTGCGCCGCGCGCTGGTGCAGCTTCAAGCTGGCTGCACATGAGTTGCACAAGACGCCGGCGGCAGTCAGCCAGAATATCAAGCAGCTCGAGCAGCAACTTGGTTTTGCCTTGTTTGAACGCCATGCCCGCCACCTGAGCATGACAGAAAAAGGCCGTGAGCTGGCTGTGACGGTCAGCCGAGTCCTCAATGACCTGCAGGTCAAGGTAGCCGCCCTGCAGGATGAAGACAGCAACGACAGCCTGCGCATTTCGTGTACCCATTCCTTCGCCATGAAGTGGCTGGTGCCACGCCTGCACCGCTTTACGGAAAAACATCCCAACATCGATATACGGGTAGAGTCGAGTGATACTGTGGTGGACATGGTGCAGGGCCTGTGTGATGTCGCCATCCGCCATCAGCTGTATAGCGAGGGGGATGATGCCAGTCTGCTCTGGCGCGAACAGTTATTACTCGCCTACAGTCCCGACTTGCTCGACCAGAAAGACCGTAAAGCAAGCCAGCCTGTCCTCAAGCGCCTGCTGCGTTACCCCCTGCTGTACGAGGGCACGCCCGAGAACTGGATACGCCTGTTGCAAGCCCGGTCCATGCTGGGCCAGCAGACTGACTTTGCGCAAAGCTACAGCCATGCCGGCCTGCTGGTGCAGGCGACAGTAGCAGCGCAGGGCGTTGCCATGTTGCCCTATGCGATTGCCTATGAAGATTTGCGCCAGGGGCGCTTGTGTATCATGCCTGGCATGCAACTGCCTTCCAGATACTGCTATCGACTGTTGACAGCGGCAGGAAAAGCGGATGCGGACAGAGTGCTGCACTTCATTACCTGGCTAAAAGAAGAACTTGCCATGATGGCTGCGCTGTTGTAGCAGAATGACTCTGTGTCAGAGCAGGACATTTGAGAGGGGGCAGACCAGGTGAGCAGATACAGTGCTGGTCAGGGTTGCACCTGACCAGATGATTATCTCAGGCCGTAGACTATACAGCCAGCTGCGCGGCTTTTGCCGGTTTTTTCCAGAAACCCTGCTTGAACTCGCCTTTCCTGATGGCCGCCCGCAAGAACAGTACACCGATCAGTGTCGCCAGCGCAACGGTCAGCAACGAGGCTTCTGCGCCGAAATTGCCGCCGGTCAGCCAGTCCGGCCCGGTCATGCGGCTCTGCATCCAACCCTTGGCGTCCATGCCGGAAACCGCTACCGAGAACACTGCGCCCTGGGTAAAGTTCCAGGCAAAGTGAAAGCCTATGCACAGCGCCAGTCGGCGTGTCAGCATATAGATCGCGCCAAAGGTGAAACCGGCTTCCAGTGCAATCGCCAGTGAGCTGAACCAGGTTGCGCCCGGGTTGGAAATATGGGCAAAACCAAAGATCAGACCGGACAGTACCAGGGCAACAGTGCTGCCCAGCGAATCCTCAAGCAAGCGAAAGACGATCCCCCTGAAGACAATTTCTTCCATGATGGCGACGCCGATAAAAATAAGCAGGAAAGGCAACATCGTGGCCGGGCTGTTAAAACCGTCCACATGAAAGACACCGGCGACAGACAACAGGCCCAGTACGACAACGAAGAGCGAGACGCCCAACGCCAAGCCAGCCAGCCATTCTTTCCAGGCGGGTAGCAGAGTCAGTTCGGTCACGGCGCGTTTTTCGATCAGGCGCACATAGGTGATATAGGCGGAGACGCCAACGACGAGGTTGAGAAAATTGCGCAGGATCTTGAGCTCTGGCCCGACCACAAACTTGCCGGTGAATACATGCAGCAGCGCCAGGCTGCCGCCGATGAATAATGCCGCCATCATGAAACGGACGATATTGTATTGCAGGAGTTTTTTGTGCCAGGCCATCTTGGCAGGCAAGTCTTGTTGCAGGTCCACTGTCGTCATGCTTGTTCCCTTTCTTTTCTGATATTGAGTACTTGTTGAGTGAGCCAGTGGACTGTCACAGTGAAAAGCGAAGTGCCAACTATGTGCGCGCCGACCAGGGCGGCGTTGCAAATACGCGCGATAGCCCCGCTATCGCTGTGTTTATTTGTCAAAACCTTACCTTGCCCTGATTCGCCGGCCACATGCTCTTCACTTCCGCTTTCACTGTGACAGTCCACTAGTGTTTTGTCTCAGGGTGGACTATAGACAGCCAGACGCTGCCTGACAGCCGGAATACGACCAAGCGCAGATACACAGGGACGAGAGGGCAAAATTGGCGATAAATGGGTAACAAATGGGTAACAAATGGGTAACAAATGGATGGCAAACGGGTAGCAAATTGACAGCAGGCTATAGAGTAATCTCAAATCAGGGATTTGGCAGCCTGTTCTGCCAGACTTGCAACAAGCCATGCGCAATTGGTGGCCTTCCTGCTGCAAGCAGGGTTACACTGAGGATAGATACCAACCAGACATCAACCGTATGCAGAATGGACATCAGACAGGAATAAAGTGATGCTGCTGAAAAAACTGGCAAACCTGACGCTGCTCCTTATCTTTATCCCTCTATTGTCAGGGCTGACTGCCCATACTGCCAGGGCGGCGGAAGCAGCCAGGGTCATTCGCTATCCCCGCCTGTCAGCTATGGTTGATCCCCAGAGCGAATACATGCTCGAAATCCTCAGGCTGGCGATAAAAAGCAGCGGCCAGGCCTATCAGTTGCAACCCAGCGATGCGCCCATGCAGCAGGCCAGGGCCATCTATGAAATGGCGTCAGGACAGGGCAAGGTTGATCTGCTGTGGACCATGAGCACCGACGAAAGGGAGGCGCAATTACTGCCCATACGCATCCCCATAGACAAGGGCCTGATAGGCTGGCGTGTCGCCCTGCTGACAGCAGGCAATAAGGCCATGTTCAAGAACGTCAGGTCGGTCAAAGAACTGGCCGCCTTCACGGCAGGGCAGGAGCTGGACTGGCCCGATGTAGGCATCCTGAAAAGCAATGGGCTGCCAGTCAGTACCTCAACTTCGTATGAACCTCTGTTCACCATGCTGGGGGCCGGGCGCTTTGATTATTTCCCGCGGTCAGTGTTTGAAGTACAGAATGAAGTGGATGCCCACCCTGGCCAGAACCTGCATATCGATACCCATATCCTGCTGTATTACCCGTCTGCCCTGTACTTTTTTGTGACGCCGCGTGATCCGAAAATGGCAGAAGACCTGCAGAATGGCCTGGAAGAAATGATCAGGAACGGCAGCTTTGAAAAAATCTTCCAGCGCTTCCAGCAGAACTTCATCAGGAACCTCAACCTCAGACAGCGCACCGTGATCGCATTGCGCAATCCCTTGCTGAGTCCGGACAAGATGCCGCTGAACCGGCCTGAGCTATGGTTCAAGCCTTGATGACGACTGTTTTGGCTGGCTTTATTTGGTGTCAGGTAAGGCAGGTGCTTCGCGATACAGTTTCAGGTATCTGAACATTTTGGGCCATTGTTCACGCGGCTTGAAGGCGATGGCAACTTCACGGTTATCCAAGGCTGATTCTGTCAGCACCACATGGTCGGCCACTTGCCTGGCATTGTCGAATTCTTTTGCATTGACCAGGCATACTGCTTTAAAGAAAGGACCGGCCAGCCAGGCTTTGACTTCAGGTGTATCCTGGAACTTCAGATAGGCGGCCAAAGAGGCATGCGCGACTGCCACCATGGCAAAACCAAGCGGTATATCATCCCTTACCAGAATGTACATCTTCATGACTGGCCCGATATCACAAGGTTGATTCCGGCGCATCAGCAATTGCCTGCGCCGCTGGAAATGCCCGCACCAGATAACGCGCCGGATAGCCTTCCACTGCCTGCATCAGGTCGGCGGCAATCGTGCACAGGTCTTGCCAGCTCAGTATCTTGCTGTCGTATTCGCCTTCTGTCCCCTTGGGAATGACCATGGCAACCAGGTCGGTTCTTGGCAGCAGCGAGATCACACCCTGGGTCCAGGTCGACAAGGATGTCAGCTTGTCGGTGTCATTGTTCTTGAGTACGGTATAGCTGGCGACAAAAATGTCTTCGCCGTTTTTTTCATGCAGGGCGTCAAGCAATTCTTTTTGAGAACCATAGTCTTCGGCCAGTTGCGTGGTTTCCAGGTTCTTCAGTTTGTCTGCCACATCGGCATCTTCGGGCTGATGGCGCACTATCTGGCCATCGCGCAATTTATACATGTGGGCAGAGACAACACGGCCTTCCCGTTCTATGCAGGTTTGCGCATGTTCCAGCATCTTCAACTGGCTGCTGACCGAATTCGAGGCCGTCAGCAACAGACGGCCACGGGTAGGCACCATGATCACCGGGTCGCTGCCGCAACCGGCCCGAAATATCAGGTGGGGCAACAATAGCCGTGATGAATCATAGGCATCGTCCCACACCCCCGCCACCACACCATCGCCTAGCTTGACGAAGTTATCGCCAGTACGGTCAGTCAGGTTCTCGATGGCTGCCTTCAGCGCATCTTCCATGCTGACGCCCCAGGTGTCGTAATTGGACTTGTTGACCAGGGCCATGGAGTGCTCGGTGTCATAGGCCAGCATCAGCACGGCGTCATCAGAAAAGGGGAGGGCGGCTCCGTCATACGACATGGGCTTGCCTTCCAGCATCGATGTCAGGCGCAGGTACTCACCCTGGCCACGCGGCTTCAGGCTGGGCATCAGGTGCGGTCTGGCAGTGGCAAAATCATCGGGTATGCCGTCTATCTGCAAACCAGCCGTGTACTTCAGCAGCACGGTATCGCGCTGGCCCCTGGCTGCTGCGCAGTAGTCGCGATAGGCATTGTGCAGGTTCAGGACATGCGAGCCGTTGTCGCCAACCACCAGGCGGAATTCTGCTTCATCAAAATGGATGGTTGTCGCCAACCCGCGCGCACGGGCATATTTGATGACGATCTGGGCAAACTTGTGCGTCGAGGGTTTGGATCTGAATAAATCAAAAAATCCCATGTCTATCCTGCATCGTGTCTGATTTGGTAAAGCATAACCCTGATATGATAGCCGCAGGGCGCTCAGCTGTGTGATTTTGCTGCCTAGCGGTTTTTGCCGCTGGCTTCTACAACAATTTGATTCCCGCATTTGTCGACCTGCCTGCCAAAACCGTCGGCGTCGCCAACGAGTTTTTCCAGGCCCTTGCCTGTTTCAAAATGGACTGGTAGTTTCAGGCGTATCTCTTGCAGGTATTTGCCATCGACGCAGCTGAGCAGGATATTGCCGGCGACTTTTTCACCTTCCTGTTTTTTGACCATATCAAAAAATTCATTGGCCGTGAAAGACTGACCCGCATGCGACACGATGAATTTACCAATGGCTGAATTATTGACTTCTTCCACTGCCGCCGCCGCTGTCCTGAAATAGGTGTCGGCATCGCGCGACTGGCAAACTCCGTGCTTGCTCCATTCATATTCGCCGAATTTGGTTTCAAACCTGAAGTTGGGCATCCATTTTTCTATGTGTGACACCGTGTCGGCAGACAGCTTGAGCGGCGTACCCGGGCAGTTGCCGTAATTGATACCGCATTCTTTTTTGTTGGGCCACAAGCCATGCAGGGTCAGGTTGGCGATCTTGAGCTTGCCACTATTGATGGCATCGCATTCCGGCTTTTTGCCATGATAAGGGAAATGCTCGCAAAAGCCCGGCTGCCAGGTGATGGCCAGTACATAACTGTCTTCCTGATTGGCTGTGCTGCACATGGCCTGGCGGCTGCCGCTGTTGCTCGTATTGCTGCTGCGGTCCTGACGTCGGCTATCAGACTGGGCCTGGTTGCCTTGTGTTTCTACCGCCTGGTCAAGCTGCGCCGTACCGCAGTCACGCGCCACCCAGCGCAGGCTGGGGTTGGCATTGGGTACGTCGACACGCAGCCAGCCATAGTCACCGGGTTTGTTGATCTCTTTGACGGCGTAACTGCTGCCAACGGTGGTCTGCAGGCCGTCAGGGTTTTTTTGTTTGGCAAACGAAGAATACAGTTCACAGGCCTTGCTGGCGGTGAAGCTGCCGTTGACGGGTTCGCTGGCGAGGCTGAGGCTGACGGCGCCAACCAGGCTGGCAGCCAGGAACAGGGGGCGTAGTTTGAGCATGAGGTTGGATGCGTTTTTATTCAGATTCGTTACGATAACATGATGGCGTGACCGGAAGTGCTTTAGCGCTGCGAGAAGTTACAGCAAAAGCCCCTTGATTTCACAATCCAGGGTTTTACCTGCACACCCAAGAATGTGTTCCGTACCGAGCAACGAAAGCCACTGAACTCCAGCCTGCGCAGGAGTGCCGATTTCAAGGCTCTGAGGGTGATCAGAAATATCCTCCATTTGAGAGCGAAAACCCTGTGCACGGCGATCTTCGTGACTGACGATACAGCTGCCGGTCCGGTATGCCTGGCCCGTTGAAAGCAGCTTGCTGCACCAGTGGCAAGCAAATAGCAGGTAAGTGTAAGCAAATGTTGCCATCAAGCGTGTAAATTCACTACCGAGTTGACACATAATTGTTGTTGGTGCAGCATCCGGGTGCTCTGGCGTCTTCCCGCTGCTCCTGTTTGTCTTGCTGCCAAGGCTGATCGGTTTGCATACGGTGTGCCCGTTATCCCCTGGTGTCATGTACAAAAGCAGCTCATGAAAAAACTCAATGTCTTGTTTGGCGTATTTTTTTGCTCGGGTTTTGCCGCCCTGGCTTACCAGATCTATTTCGCCAAAAAGCTGGCCCTGGTATTTGGCAGCCAGTCCAGTGCCACTTATACCGTGCTGGCCATTTATATGGGCGGCATGGCCCTGGGGGCCGCCATCGGTGCGCGCATCGCCAGAAGCACAACGAGGCCGGTGCACCTGTATGCCATTGCCGAATTGATCGTGGCCCTGTACTGCCTGTTCACACCCGGCATTTTTTCGCTGGCACATGATGCCTATCTGGTGGCAGCAGACGGTATTCGCCCTGACTCGTCAAGGCTGGTGCTATACCAGATATTGCTGGGCTCCCTGGTGCTGGCGGTGCCTACCATATTGATGGGCCTGACTTTTCCGCTGCTGGTGCGCGCGGCCAGTAATTTGCGCTCCTGCCTGGGTTCCATTGCCGGTTTTTATTCTTCCAATACCTTTGGTGCTGCGGTCGGCGCCTTGCTGGCAGGTTATGTATTGATACCGGCCATAGGCATGAACGGCACCTTGTGGCTGTCGACTGCGCTCGATGTGCTGGTTGCCATGGTGGCTTTTTATATTGCCGGCAAAGATGAGGTCGACAGCCTTGATACCGCTGTTGCCCCTGTTGCCACTGTTGCCACTGTTGCAAATGAAGCAGTTGTGGCAAACAAGGCAGACGATGACAGTGCCCGCCGCCTGGGTTTGCTGGTCCTGTTTGCTGTCGGTGCGATTACCCTGATGATGGAAGTGTCGACCATCCATATGCTGGCTGTAGTGATAGGCAATAGCGCCTATGCTTTTTCGCTGATGCTGTCCTGCTTTCTCGGCGGCCTGGCACTGGGTGGCCGCTTTGCCGGACGCCAGGCAGAAAAGCATGTCCATGCCACTCATCATCAACGCATACGCGATGGCCTGTCGCTGCTGATGTTCTGCATCCTGGGTTCCACCTTTTTATGGACGGCGGCTTCTGTCTACTTCATCATGCTGGCGCAAATGCATGTCGCCCATTCGTTCTGGCTGCGTGAGCTGCTGCGTGCCATTCCTGCTGCTGTCATCATCATTCCACCTGCTTTTGCCATTGGCGCCCTGTATCCGGTCAGCATGGCCGCGGCATCGGGGGGCAGGCATGATGACATCGGTTTCCCTTCGGCTATCAATACCCTGGGTAATATCGTCGGTGTGCTGCTGGCCGGCTTCATTCTCCTGCCTGTCATCGGTGGTTTCCAGATTGCCCTGGTTTGTGCCGCCATCGTCTTTGTTCTTTTGCTGGCTACGGGCGCCAGCATGATGCCAGGCTGGTCCATGATACAGCGCTATGGCGCATCAGCGATTTCCCTGGTTTTTTTACTGATCGCACCCAAGCAGCTTGATCTTAAATTGATAGCGACCGGCACCAATGTGTATTTCCACCTGCCTTACTACCTGGGCTGGGATGTTACTGATCATGCAGAAAGTGCCGATGGCGGCATCACTGCCGTCATGACGCACCATGATGAAAAAACCAATACCGACCATAAAACCCTGACTACCAACGGCAAGTTCCAGGGTAATAACATCATGAGCGACCACAGCGAAATGGGGCCGCAACTTGGCTATGGCCTGGCGCCGATGCGCCACCTGTCCAACTATGACAGGGCGCTGGTGATAGGCTATGGGACTGGTGTCACTTCCATGGTCGTGCATGAATCCGGCTTCAAGAACCTGGACGTCGTCGACCTCAGCAAGGATGTGGTCGACATAGCCAACCGCAATTTTGCCGATGTCAACCAGAACGTCGGCAAAGCGCCCGGCGTCGCCTTCTATTACACTGACGGCCGCAACTACCTGTCACTGACAAAAAATCGTTATGACCTGATTTCCATACAGGTGACGTCCATCTGGTTCGCCGGTGCCGCATCGCTGTATAACCGCGAGTTTTATCAACTGGCCGCCAGCAGGCTCAAAGACGACGGTGTGCTCAAGCAATGGTTCCAGCTGAATCACATGAGCAAAGCCAATATCCATGTGATATTGTCCAGTGCCGCTGCCTCGTTCCGTCATGTGTGGGTGTATGTCGTCGGTTCGCAGGGCGCCATTATTGCCAGCAATAGCGACCATGCCTTCCCTTCGGACGACAAGAACGCCAGGCTGATCAGCATGGCCGACAACAAAATCATGAAGCCCTATATCGACCTTTATCCCAAAGGCGTCGACACCATCAAAGAATCCCTGATATTGCAGCCAGACCAGGTCAGGCGCATGTTGGCAAGCCATGCGACGGCGCTGTCCGACGATAACAACCTGCTGCTTGAATACAGCACCCCCAAGGGCAATGCACTGCATGATGCAGAATTCAGGGATAATCTTGATTACCTCAAGAAGTTCGCCAGCCTGTAGTGACCTGTATCGTATGGCCGCTGTCTGGAAACTTTACCTGCCGCTCCTATGACCAGTTGATACGGAATGATTAAGCGGCAGCACCGCATTTGCTGACACGCCTGCAGAATCCACGGCAATACGGTACTTCACACACACCGCATACAGACTTCACAGTCGCTTGCTAGACTGCCGCATCTTCATTCCTGATCCTGCTTCCCCATGTCCTCACTTGTCGCCCATGTCGCCGTTGGCATGACAGTGTATTTTCGCAGTGCTCGCGTTAGTGGCAGACCATGGCGGGGTCATGTTGGATTGGCTGTATTGATCCTGCTGGCCATCATGCCCGACTTTGATTATTTTGCGATCTGGCTCCTGCATGTACGTTTTGCACTGCGATTCACCCATTCGCTATTCTTTTGCCTGATGATCAGCGCCATGGTCTGGCTATTGATCCGTACGTGGCGCCGACCAGATATGCTGCCGCTGAGCCTGGTATCGCTGCTGC
This sequence comes from Undibacterium paludis, assembly GCF_022568815.1. GTDB lineage: Bacteria > Pseudomonadota > Gammaproteobacteria > Burkholderiales > Burkholderiaceae_D > Undibacterium. The sequence continues at coordinate 164,262 of NZ_JAKZHX010000008.1, forward strand.
TGGCCAGTTGCTCACACCTGCTGCTGGATTTGCTGGTAGGGCGCTCACTGCCCTTGCTCTGGCCCTTTGCCAATACCGAACTGGCGCTGCCCCTGGCAATGCTGCCGGGTGCTGCACATACCGGCCTGCTCAGCTATGAATTCTGGCGCAACCTGATCGTCGAGTCCTGCATCCTGCTGCCAGTATTGGCTGCGGTACTGCTTGGCACATACAGGCGGTTACGCCGCAAACACCTGCCTGAAATTTTGCTGGTGCTGCCCTTGTGGGCGGGCTGTATTTTCTATGGTACTTACCTGCAGGTTTGATGACATCAAATCATGCTCCGACGATACGCATCCTGGCCGGATGGCTGATGCCCAGCGCCCTGAGTTTTTCTTCGCAGACGCGGTGGATGCAATGGCGCATCCATACGTCTTCTTCCGGATGAGGAAACTTGCTGGCAATAAAATCGACAAAGCGCCTGACCTTGGCTGACAACTGGCGGCGGCTTGGGTACACCATCGAGACAGAGAGCGCACCAAAGCAATGCTCAGGGAATAGCCTGACCATGCGCCCCATGGCCAGATCATCACCCACCTGAAAAGACGGCCGCAAGACCAGACCCATACCGGCCAGCGCGCAGGCTCGCAGCATATCGGCATTATTGCTGATAACCTGGCTCTGGATGGGGATGCTGCGGTAAGAGTCACGCCCGATACGTTTGTCAAAAGCCATCCAGTTATCGCGCAAAAAATCATAGCTGGGGTTGAGGCAAAGATGCTGGGAGATTTCTTCAGGCGTAGCAGGCGTGCCATGTTTTGCCAGGTAGTCTGGCGAAGCGCAGAGCAAGATTTCAGACGTGGCCAGCTTGCGCGACACCATGTCCCCATCGACTTTCTGCACATCCAGGTAAAAGCCCACATCGATGGCTTCTTCAACCAGATCAACATGACGGTCAGTGATTTTTACATCAAGCACGACATCGGGATAATGACGCGCAAATTCCGGCAACAGCGGCCCCAGCTGCGCCTTGCCAAACTGTGGCACAGAATAAATACGCAGGGTGCCGCTGGGCTTTTTGGCCGCGTACGAGGCAATTGCATCAGCATCATCAATATCGCTGAGTATGGTGCGCACACGATCTATGTACACCTGGCCCGTCTCGGTCAGCGACAGTTTGCGGGTAGAACGGTTGAGCAACCGCGTGCCCAGATGATTTTCCAGGTCCGCCAGATAGCGCGTCACTACCGCCTTCGACATACTCAAAGCCTGCGCTGCCCTGGCAAAATTGCCCAGCTCGACAACCTTGGCAAAAATCCGCATTGACTGCAATCTATCCATTTCAGGTCTTTACTGTTGCCGGTCTGACGACCGTCCATTCCTGCTCCGCCAGAATCCAACGGACCGATACCGGCAAACTGTCCCTGGACAATGCATGGCAAAGGCCACAACCTGTCAATCCATCCTGAGCGGACTATTCCCGTTTGGGGAAACAAAACACTTGCACAGACAAACCAAACCATGTGTCGCAAAAGCTGCTGACAGACAGCGCGGATACATAAGAGCCGCATCAATTTTTGCCCGTGCGCAAGCCATCAAAGGCATTGTTCACTGGAGCGGGTGAAGGGAATCGAACCCTCGTATGAAGCTTGGGAAGCTGCCGTTCTACCATTAAACTACACCCGCATAAGCTACATTCTACGCGGGTTTTTGCTGTTTTGGCAATTTGCTTGTTTTTGACGAGGTGCTGGCACTGGTAGAACGGGCTTATTTCTGACCGGATAGGATAAGGCAATAGTTGTAGGCAATGAATGACAGGAGAAAATGAATTTAAAGGCGATGTTGGTCAAGATTACAATGGTGTCTTAGACTTGAGTTCTGTTTTGTATTCATATTTCTTAAAAGGCAAGGAAGGTATCCAACTATGTTCCAGGCAAATTTCAAATTTCCTCCTTGAGTCGTCTTCAGCCCGAAACCATATCTTGGATGGGCCTCTGCCACACAAAAACCGCACAGTCTCCATTTCGATCATTTGCAACGAATTCAACTTTGACCAACTTACTGCCGAGAGCAGGACTTTCATTTTTTTATTGGCCACATCCAGTCTGATTAAAAAATAGATTGGCGATACCATCCACACAAGTAGGAAAAGATCATTCATAAATTCAAAAAAGTTCATTCCATTTATCTACACTATTAAAAAGCACTGATTAATTTAACTTGCGAGCAAAAAAATCGTCCTGAGCCATTCATTTTATTGAGTCAGTATAAATTTTTATGGCGATCTACCGGAATTATCTTGTTTTACTTCCTTCTTATCCTTCTTATATAGGACAGAAAATTTTGGTTTAATGTGCTCACGATCCCAGGTAAAGACGACTTCGCTTACCGCCGGATTATTGCTATCATCGGCAGCATGAAAATCAGATACCGGATTGTATGAGAGGTATACGTTAGTGTCATTCAAATAAAAATACCCCAAACTCTTATAACCAGGGTTCAATATGTAAACGGGGTTTTCATACTCATCGGTAATATTTTTAGCACTCAGTTGCATAGCGGGATCGTAATAAATCGTCAAATTCGCGCTCACTAATGCTGTTTCCTCACGGCTATCACTTGGATCAAACTGGCGAGCATAGGCAATTGCCACAATGCTGCTTCCCTTCGGTATTTTTTTTTCTCGTAGATATAGCTCAGCGTCTGGCTCCCCACTCTTGGAACCGGGTACCAACTCAATATTCAGAATGTGTTCAAGTTGTTTGACGTCGGTAATGCCCGCCTTGGCAACGCGAATCACTAAGGCATCAAATTGAGATTGAATCACAGATATTTTGGGGCTGCTTTGTTTCTTCATTTTTACAGGGATTTGCTTCTGGTCGGATGCAAATCCCTGCCCCATAAAAACAGCACCCATGACTAGCAGTGTGAAAATTTTTAACATAACGGTGAGCCTTTATTATTGTAAAACGCATATTTTGCTTCCATTTGAATTTCTATCTAAGGTTGTATTCACCGCTGCCTGCGTAGATACGATTAGTGTAACGTAATCGCAAGCATACCGAGACTGGAAAATACTGATAACCACTTTCGACCAACGCACGCTCGCCATAGCAGATCGTCAGCAGATTTTGAGAAGGCGACCAATTCCCGTGAATATCCGTTTAGCTCGTTGATATTGCTCTAGTGGGTGCCGGAGCTTGAACGTCGTGGTGGCCTCAGGCCCCAGCTCACAGCAGGGGGCAATGCCAACTAGTGGACTGACATTATGCACATCACGCGATGTAAAGAAGCAAAAAATTTCTACTGTATTTTGGAACCATTGTTCTCAGCAGCTCACTCATGATACAGAAAACCTATCTGATATCCACTCTTAACCGTCATGTATGGCATGTCATTATTTGATGGTTGTTTTTTTGCCGTGAAAGGTCGCGCATTATGCAAGCCTCATTGGAAACAAGTCGTCATTCTTTTCAGCTAGATATGGGTGAAGTACATAGTCAAAGAAATAGCCGTGCAAACGCATCGAGCTATTACGATGACTCGAAGCGATGGGCAAAAAATACGGGTGTGGTCATGTTGCGAAACACGGTCTCTGTTCTGCTGCCAACTGCTGCCAGAGAGGGATTGCGTCGGACAGTTTTCAAGACCATGGCAGAAACGCATCCCGAACTGATGACAGGACTCAGTTTGGGAATAGGGTTGTTACCAGTCGCATTACAACTGGCCGGACTGGGGAAGGAATATTTCAACGGGACGCAAACACGCGAAACCGTGTTGTCGCGGATAGGGCTCATTGCCTTGACTGGGGGATGCGTCAGTGCTGCCGCGGCTGTTCCGGGAAGATTGCTGGCCGTAGCGCCGGCTATTCTGTCTGCAAATATTTATGTCGCATTACGCGATGGTGTCCAATATTTTGTGAGGCTGAAAGATAATAATGCTCCAGAGTCTTCGCAACGTTGTGGAACGTATTCCTCATCATCGCTTGCCTATGCGGCTAATCAGTTATTGGTGGGGGTGGGGATGGATACATGGACGAGTGCATTGACAGATGATTTGAAAGAAACCGGGGCAAATGTAGTGGCGCGCTCCTTGCTGAATTTTGCCGGAGAAACGGTTGATGAGCTGTTTTATCAGCAATCGCAACACTGGTTTTCTTCAGGCGGAGATAATGGATCGCTGGATTTGACATTTGATCGTCCTAAGCCGGTGAGCTACGAAGAAGTGGTTAACACTGCATTGACATCTGCTGCAGGTCGCTCGGCACTGTTCAGTTCAGCATTTAACGCTGCTTATGCTCCTCCCGATGATACGTGGAAACACTTTTCTGAAACCGGGGCCACGTGGGCATCTAACGCCATAGTAGCAGGGGTATTAGGTGTTGGGTATTCAGCCTTTGTTGGCTCACATATGCGGAAAGTCAATGCCGAAGATGCTGCCCCCGCGGAAGGGACGGAGGAGCAGAATCCCGATTCCTCTGTTGATCTCGAAAACGGGGAGTATATCGAAATGGCGACCCCACGATCGTCCCAGGGAGTGGTAGATGACAATGCCGCGCCAACGGGGAACGACAGTAACAGTATCCCTGATGTTTATCCTGCAGAGAGGAGGACGTCTTCTGCATCGGAAGCAGTGTCTGAGAACCAGGTAATATCGTCGGAGGCGCAAGCGACATCTTCTGAGCAGCAAGCCACGCCGTTGGAGCATCAGCCTCCATCGTCTGCGCATCTGGCTACGTCATCCGAGCCGCAGGCGACATCTTCTGGGCAGCAAGCAACACCGTTGCAGCATCAGCCTGCATCGCCCGCTCATCTGGCTACGTCATCCGAGCAGGAGGCGACATCTTCTGAGCAGCAAGCAACACCGTTGCAGCATCAGCCTGCATCGCCTGAGCATCTGGCTACATCATCCGAGCCGCAAGCGACATCTTCAGAGCAGCAAGCAATGCCGTCGGAACATCAATCAGCATCGCCTGCTCATCTGGCCACATCATCTGAACAGCAAGCAACATCACCTGCGCATCAGGTAACGTCGCCTGTGCATCGAGCAGCATCGTCTGAGTAACAAGCCGCAAGCAGCATATGCTCCGCGTCTTCTATCATTTTTTAACGAAAACGGAAGTTGTCTGATCAGAGAAGATGAATCACTCTGATTGCCAGCTTTGATGAGCGCTTTTTTTTGAGCAAGGAATTGAGCGTCTGTTCCAACAATTTTACAAGAGACATTTCATGAATAAAATTCAAATGGATTTGATGGGGACAAAAAATATCTCTTCCCCAGTAAAAAATGCGATCAACAACAGAATCAAAGAACTGGAGAAAGAAGTTGTTGTAGACCAGGATTTGCGTAAGGAGGTCACCCAATTTTTTCAGCAGCGCGATGATATTCTTTGGTCCATTCAGCAAGGGAATTTATCGATAAATGAAAAATTGCATCAATTGATCGAGTCAAGAGCTACAGATACCCTTGTCCGGGCATACATAGACCAGTTTTTTGAACACAATAAGGCTGATGATGCCTCACTCAAAAACGCCTATCAACAATATGTCAAAGGTGTGCGGGGAACTGATTATGAATTATCGATCATGACAACCAGATCAAAAGAAGACGCGCAGGCCGCTACGGTGGAATTCCACAAGACCCGGTGTTTTGGTGAGGTCGCAGCCAGGCATTCCATTACTGATACTGCCAGGACAGGCGGGTATATCGGTTGGGTGAGCGACAGCTGGCTGTCACCATCGATCAACGAGGTATTAAGAAAAATGCGTCCAAAGCAAAGCAGTGAACCTGTCCAGGCCCCGGAAGGGTTCCACGTGCTCTATTTTGAAAATGCCCGCCCCTCAACCCCGCAGGAATTTGAAGATGTCAGACCGCAACTTGAAATAGAGATTATTTCAAAACGCTTTGCGGACCATCTGCAGAAGGTCCAGCAACAACGAAAAAACTGAAACCTTTGAGCTTTCTTCACGCATCAACACCATGTCAATTTTTCGACGGGTCTGGCGATGGGCTATCCATCACCAGGCCGCTTGATATTCATGATTGAACTGTTTCCAGAAGTGCTCAACACCTTCGCCAGTACCAAATGCGCCGGCTCAGTCAATACCGGCAACACCTGCTACATTGCTGCCAAAGGGAGCCTGACGACGTAAAGAACGAACGGCAGCACCGAGCAGTACAGGTAGCGGCGTATATGGGGCCTTAGGCGCAAAACCTGCGCAAAGCTGGCAAAACTCTAACGACTTCCGTGGCGAAAAGTTTATTTTTAAATATTCTTTTGCAACATATTGTATTTGAGGTTGACATTTTAATAGTCTCCCAAACACGCAATTTTACTAGCGCCTTCAACACTTTTTTAATTTCCGGGCTCATCAGCAGAACCATTGATCACCCAATCTGAACGGTAATTGCGCTCAGCGCGATGGATGGCTCATTGTAATTTCGATATTGTTGCATTTAAAGCCAGTAGAATAGGCACCGGCAACACGCTCTGCCTGTCTTCACCAGGATTTTTTTAATTTGACCGGTGATTCAATGTAAATGGTGGCGAGTTGTGCTTCTGTCGAATGAAATATGTGCGCAATATGAATCAACCAAATCAAGCTTTACGTACCAATTAATGGGTAAAAAATAGCAGTTTTACTTTATTTAGAGAGGTCAAAAAAATGAGATTGGGATTACTTAAATTTCTGGCGTTGATGACTTACTTTGTACTGTCGTTCGCTCACGCAGATCAATTCGCATTCGCAGGAAAACTCGTCGATTCAAGAACAAATGGCTACACATATGGATATGGCCCGTCCATCATCTATGAAAACGGTCGTTACAACATGTTTTATTGCAGTACAGGCTCAAACGGTGCATGGGATGCAGTCCGGTATGTCAGTTCATCTGATGGCAATACCTGGAGCGCGCCGACTATCGCCCTGGGAGCCAACACCGGTGCGACCGGTGACACAGCGGCATGCGACCCGTCCGTTGTCAGGTATCAGGCACCTGGCGACGCGCAGCCATATTATTATTTGTTTTATTCAGGCTACGTCGCCAGCCAGCAAACCGTCATTTACGTAGCGCGCTCACTCAATATCAGCGGGCCTTATGAAAAATGGACCGGGGGAAGCAACTGGGCGTTGAATCCAGCGAATCCAAAATACATCATTGCGCCTAATCATGCGCAAACCTCCTCGTCATTTTATGGCGCTGGCGAACAAACGGTTGTTGTTGTGAACAATCAGCTCCAGATGTGGTATTCGGACGATACCGGAATCAGCACCAGGCCAGGTGATGCCTGTGCAGGACCATGCATGCATCTTTTCATGACAAGCGCTATCGGCGGTAATCCAACTCAATGGTCTGCGCCGACGCTCACCACAGGTACGGGTTCGATTGAATCAGTGGATGTGAAGTATAACGATGCCCAAAAAACTTACGTGATGTACTCCACGCCAAACAAGCATCAGGCGAATGCCTATCTCGTCGAGCAGGTGTCAGTGAATGGGATCGACTGGTCATCGCAAACCGTCCTGTGCAACACAAATTGTTATGGTGGTGCAAACTTTCCAGCATACTCTGGTAACGTTGGCGTCAGCGGCGATAGCCAGGGCCATACGATAGGTAACCGCACGCTGGTTGGATATGCAGCGCCGTATGAATCCGGGTGTACAGGAAATTGCTGGGGCCAATGGGACCTTTTTGGCGGCATCGTTTATTCGCCAGCGGCAGATACGGCGCCGCTGACCAGCGCCCAATCGAACAGCATATTGTGGCCCGTTTCTGCGCTGATTGATGCGGATTACCTCTCCTCATACAGCTCCGCCGTATTCCCTGGCGCGACGAATGCAAATACATTTGTCGCGGCATGGACTGCAGGTCAAAGTGTCGTGCGCGCAATTCGTCTGTATGCACGGGACATTAATGGGAAAATGCAAGGCTTCCCACCAAGCTACAATGTCTATTTGACCGCCGCAGACAACTCCAGCTGGGTGCCAATTGGCACGTTTTCCCAGCAACCGGACGTAACCGGAGTCGCCACGATTACACTTCCAACCAGCATGGCCACCTACGGAATCCTGATTTATCCGGTCACATTTGGTGCTGATAATTATGGAAATCGCGTGTTCCAGCTAAACGGCATTGAACTGGTCAAGTAAGCCAATCTGGACTGTAACAGTGAAAGCGGAAGTGAAGGACATGTGCCCGGCGAGACAGGGCAAGGCCGGGTTTGCATAAACACGCAGCGATACCGGGGCTATCGCGAGTATTTGCAACACCGCCCTGGTCGTCGCGCACATGGCAGGCACTTCGTTTTTTACTGTGCGCAGTGTGATTGGTGCAACGTCATCGCACGTATGCCAAGACTGAAAAAAGTACCAATAAGCACTTTAAAATCATGCGTGCGGATACGCGGGGCACCTCACACCTGTGCGGGCTAGCTGCTCCCTGCGACATGTTGTTTGCCTGGTGTGAGCGCCCGTTGTAGCAGCAAACAAGACAGAATCTTATGAAACGGCATGATGGCAAACAGGTAGCACCTTCCAAAAAGATTGTTGATCTTCACCAGGGTTGAGATCGTTACTGCCGATCCCTTCAGGCTCGGTTGAATGCTTATCCATATCCGAAAATCCAGATGCTTGTCGTCGCCGCCAAGGACGATTTCAGTACCGGTTTTTGAAATAATGGGAAACACGTCAATCTTCCCCAGCCCGCGATCGCTAAAGTCAACACTGGCCCTGAGTCCGAATGGTGCAACGATGATGTTGCGCAAGGCCATCAGGCAATTGGCCATGAATGGCTGATCGGCAAACACCGCACGCGCTGCTTCTTCGGCGTCGACGTAGGTCCGTGCTGCCTGGCCGGAATAGCCGTCGGCGAAATCAATGTGCGACAATCCTGACGCCCGAATTGCCGCCGTCGGCGTGGGAATGGGCAAGACTTTGTTTGTCATGAACAAGCTCCGAAAATGTATGGTGCCGATTTCTGTCATTATCTGACAGTATGAATTCAAGCCGTGCGGTCGTCGGCGCAACGCTCACCGCTCATAAATGTCAAGCACAGTGTTGCGGTCAGCTGAGGTGCTTCAATCATCGGAACATGCCCGATATCATCAAGAACGATCTTTTGACTATTTGGCAGAAGTTCATGCAGTAATTCCGCATCATCCACATGCAGGACGCGATCCAGCCTGCCCCAGATAATCAACACAGGCAGGGTCAGTGTTGGCAAAATGGGGGTTTGATCCATGTCCCGAATGATGTCATTAAAGACCTTACGTTCGATATCACGACGGCTGATCTTGTCAGTTGCCAGAAGTTCCAAAAAGAAATCGGGAATATAAGGCGGCTTGTTCATGCCATACTGAATCAGTTTGTTATAATCCGCCGAACTTTCAATCGCCATCATCGGATGAATGCCGGTTTGTTCTAATTCTTGTCGCATTTCGCTTGGCGTCTTTTCTACGCCCGCAGCATCAAGCAAAATAAGTGACTGAACATCTTTACGGTGCAAGTATGCGTAGCGTAGAGCCACTGCCGCCCCCATTGAATGGCCCACAATGTGTATTGAACCAGCATTGAGTCGGGTAAGTAACTCATGTAGATAAAGAACCTGCTGTGCAATCGTGTAGCTTAACGATAAATTCAGTACGCTGTCACCATGGCCTGGTAAATCGGGGATAATGACACGATCATTCTTGGATAAATGTTTTGTAAAACGGCACCAGCTATTTTTGTCTGCTCCTGCACCATGCAGCAAAATCAAGGTACGTCCTTGCCCTGCTTTTTCAAAGTAAGAGACTTCACCGCAAGTTAGCGTGATGTGATTGCGATTTAAGCCTGCCGCCTTTGCCTCTGCGTTAAGTGCTTTTTGTAAGAGCCCTTTTTTAAAAGCCTTCCACTTTTGCTTGATAAAATTCATGGTAGCGCTCCTTGGGAGTTGGCTCGTGAAGCAGCTCCTTGAAAAAATGCCTGTAACATTTCTGCATTTAAGTGACCAAGTTTTTTCTCCGGTTCACGTACCCAGCGCAGCATCGTGCCTAGTCTTAAAAAGATCAGGCTCTCAGCCAGTGTGCGGGCATCTATCTGTTGGGTGATCTCACCATCGCTTTGCCCTCGCTGCAATAACTCAAGCGCCAGAATGGCAAAGCTGTCGTTTTCAAATGGATTGGCATTTTCTTTCGCAAAACTGAGCCGATAGAAAACATAGGGTGCAATAAAGTCGCGCATGCGTTCCGCATAGGCCGCCTCCATTTGCAAGACGATGTGAAATGCAGCGGCAATTGAGGTCGCAGCCAGTGCGGTTTCTCTGACCATATTTTCGTGTGTCAGCTGATCTTTCCGGAACCGATAGGCAATGAATGCTTCTTTGACTGCGAAGTGTTTATACAAGGTCCCACGTGCCACATCGGCTGTTGAGGCAATGGCATCCATTGTTACCGCATCGAAACCATATTCGACAAATAAGGCCCAGGCACAATCCGCCAGATGTTGCATCGTTCGCTCAAGTTTTCTCTCACGCCGCCCAGGTAAGCCAGTCTTGCCAGTAGAATCACTCATTAAAGACAGTGTATATTATTGAACATTGTTCATATTTTAGTAAAGAAGATAATAAAATGCAAGCAGGTCGATTTGCACTGAAATTTGATAATCGAACTGATCAATGCCAGCCCGGCCAGTCTTCAGCAACGAGACCGAATGGACTGGTCAGTTCGTAATCTACGCCGTAGTTGATGACGATGAAGTCCCAGGTGTAGGCATATTCAAACAAGCGTGCTGCATGCGCTTGTGTTGCATGTCATGTTTTCAAGCAAAGCATTGATGGCTGGATGCTACCGAATCGGCAGGAATGTCAATATGGCTGTGCCGGAGCTGTGGGGCCGTGGGGCGGGCGGACAGGCGCAAAACGCCCAATGCAGTGCATCAGGCGTTTTGGCCATACTGCGTCTGTCAATAAATTACAGGGGCGGGTGCAGTGTGGCGACTGCTTCAATTTCTATCAGGGTATCTGGTGACGCCAGTGATGCAATGCCAGTGCCGGCCAGGGCAGGTTTTGTGATGAAGTCGTTGGTCCCGGTCTGCTGTTTTGCGACCGGGATTGTCGGGATGATTGTGAGAGGGGAAGGGCGGGGAGTTAATCAAGCGGTGGTGTGCCAGTAGAAGTGAATGTATTCATCTTCATATTCTGCAAAAAGATCGACGATAAAGTCGGTTTCCATGGAATACATGAGCAATGCGCCTACAAATTGGCCTGACTTGTTTAGGGGTAACTGGGGCTTAACGATCAGGTCGAGGCATTGTTCCGCAACCAGTGCGTTAAATTTTTCTTCGGAAATCGGCCTGAATTCCGCCTCTTGTAAATAAGGCCCATAGAGTTTTTCACTTTTCGACATTTCCGCAGCTAACCAAAAGCGAATGCCATTGTCACCAATTTCTTTTGGGGCACGTGAGATATAGATGTTTTCTTCTGATGACGGAGAATTAAAAGCGTCTTGACGATACGTAACAAAATAGAGGCCCCTGTAGCGATGAAGCCCGAAGTCGTTGATGTCAATTTGGTCTAAATCGGATTTTGTGAACATTTTTAAATGGGGATTGAGGGGCGGTGTATATGCTAAATACTGATTGGAAAAAAATTCGCCATCTGTGCAAAGTGGTGATAGCACGCGTAGGCACGATTAGCGCAGCGTAATCGCACGTATGTTTAATAGGGCAGATGGTATTGAACCGTGTGTCGGTAATTCGATATTCTATTTGGGGAAGACAGTCCTTACTCTGAGCTGTAGCTATATCATGTGTGCGATTACGCAAGCTAATCGCACCTACGCGGGCTGAAACCTTTGAGCTTTCTTCATGCATCAAAACCACGTCAATTTTTCGACGGGTCTGGCGATGGGCTATCCACCACTAGGCCGCTTGATATTCTTGATTGAACTGTTTCCAGAAACGCTCAACATCCTCGCTGGTACCGGATACGCCGCCTCAGTCAATACCGGCTACGTTGCTGCCAACGATGGCTTGACAACGCAAATTGCAAACGGCAGCACTGAGCAGTGCAGGTGGTGGTGTGTATTGAGCCGTGGGCGTTAAACCTGAGCAGAGCTGGCAAAATTCCAATTTCTAATCACAGAGAGTGTGGCTTTCATGCAATAGAATAATTTGATATTAAAAATATTGCCAAATTTATTATTTTTTTGAGATATGTAAGATATCATCTTAATGAGGCTACTTGGGAAAATTCAAAATACTGAATGAGGCAGTCATGGCGAAGTTTAAAATCTATAACATACAACTATTGCCAACGGGTGATGCTGAAGAAGTTGGTATTCGAGGTTATAAAAAACTTTTCTCGGAGCTTCGAGATCTCAATGCAAAACACTTGTCCAGTCAGACTCATTTAAATTTCCATTATCAAGTTAGTCGCGATATTTACATTGGCCCATTTGAATTCAATTTTCCTGCTGGGTATGTAACAGGGCATTTTGTTCGTTATCGAAATACTGAAAAAGTTACTGATCTTGCAACTGGAAAAACGCTTTTCAAAGCGAAAAATGGTAAAGGTGGAGTCGTCACAAGAAAAGATATTCCATTTGTATTCGATGCAAGACGCCACTTTCTAGCTATTGATAGCGCGTTACAGATTTCGACAGAGAACTTTATATCTGCACTTCAGCAATTACTTAAACCAATAGCCAGTGAGCACTTTCATCAGTATGACTTAACAGTAAATCTTATTTCTAAACCCAACGAACTTGAAAATGTTTTTAACACAGCTGTATCCTATAAGACAGTATCAATTCATCTAAATGGACCTAACGGTGGTGATGCACTTGACGTACTTGGAGAAATGAGGGACACGAAAATGCAAACGCTTGTGCTTGATGTTTCTGCTGGTAGTGGTCGAATGCCACGCTTACCTGAATTCGTAAAACGAATGCTCCGCTCGGTTGTGGGTCACGGATGGTCTACGGTATCATATTTTGTACAAGATGGTGGTCCTGATGAGCAAAGGGAGCGTCTGCAAAATTATGATTCGAGAGAGCAACCACGGACATTCATAGTACATCACAGCACAAACGATACTTCTGATACTGAATTTTTTGCGCGCGTTGCTCATCGCTTGGAAGGAATTGATATATCAAAGAGCGATTTAGGGGAAGATCAAGGCGATGAAAACCCGGACAGCATAGGTTAGCACAGGCTTAAAGGTTTAATTATGAAACCATTGTATTGGCTAAAGAAAATTCCAGTTTTAGGTACGTTGATTTGGTTGGCAAATTGTTATTCTTACGGTGGTGATGCCCGTTCGGGAAAAGAATTTGCTCCAGTAAAACTTTGGGTTAAGGCGTTTTTTCCGAATTTGTTTTCTGCCATTGTGCTTACTTTGATTACTGTGCCAGATTTTGCCTTTTCGTTGTGGGAGTATTTTGCAAAGAGTAAGGCATTAATAGAAAAATTGAATGGAATTGGTGCAACGCCAGGTGCAATGATTGTCAGTATTTTTCCTAATTTGCTAGGGCTTGGAATTGGCATTTATGCGCTATTATTTGCACTCGATGCTTCTTTTGTTAGACAGTTTCATCATAAGCTTGAGCAGGCTCGCCGCGAAGGAAAAAGACAACATGGGTCAGTGTTGATTCTGAATTCAGATATTGCGTTTCCTCTTTGTAATATGGTTGTTATTGTTGCAGTTGGAGTTGTATCACAAGCATTTCCAAATAATTTATGGACTCAATTATTGTCCTGGATTGCCCTATGGTATGGACTTGTTCTCGTGTTGGAAATAATAGCTTTACTTTTTTTGTTGATCGACAATACCCTTCTTGAAAAGGCAGATATTGAAAATCCCAAAAAACACAGAATAATTCTGTCTCATCGGATTCATCGATGCCGCCGACATAATAACCAAGCTCAAAATACTAAGAATAGATATAAATAGGTAATAAAAGAACTCGCTGAGGCAAGTTGTGAAAAAACTGCCAAAAATTAGGCAGCTTTTCCAAATTGTGCTTCGTCGACTAATTTCACCTTTGTGCCTGGTGGAAAATCAAATAGGGTTTGGAAACTTTCAGGCCCCAATAATTCAGCTACTGCGCACAAAAATTCGTTGTACTTCGCATTTAATTCACTTGCACTTGGTTGCGCGATTCTTTTGGCATCAAGGTTATCAGAGAGGCTAGAAAAATAGTTTTGTTGAGCGCGCCGTAATTCCAGCAATTTACGCAATTTATGCTGATTGCTTTTGCCACTGAGAACTGATCTGGCACGTACCTCAAATGTATCAATATGTCGGTCCATATGAACCTCCTTAAAGCTCATTACGTCAGAGCGATAGCTGCCCGGTTGTGAATTACACACCGCATACTTGAGTTTCCAAAAATCACCTTGATTTTTGCCATAATCACCAAACAAGAAAGACGATAAGGCGTAACCCCGAACTTTATCTACCAGTAATTTACTATTGGTAGCAGCAAGAATTTGATTTGAAAGTTGATGACATACGCCTTCTACACCATAATTATAGATAGTTCCCCTTGCCTTTAATTTATCTTTCGAAGGGACATTTGATAAGCAAAGGCAATTTGCTAGTGAAATGGAACCCTGTTCGGCACAAACGAAACCATCAGGTAATGACGGTGTTTCTCCCAGTTTATGATAGTCGCCCCAGCTATACCAATAGTTTTTACCATTTACAACAACGTCGTTGATATTCTCGAATTGCTGTAACCGATTGTCATAGTCTGTGACCCAAGTATGATCTAGGATAAAACCATCAAAAAAAGCAGGTCTAGTCCAAGCAAAAAGTGTGGCCATTGTTGTTTTTCCCCTAAGATTATTAGTATTTTAACCATTTCTGGTTTGCTGGCAGGCATTTAGAAGTTACTTCAACCAAAACTATGTGCCGCAAGCTAGAGACTCGATCGATGCTATTGATAGACTTCAATTCACCAACTCCACCTCCGCCCACAGATTTTTAAAACCCGCTTGCGCCGAATCAATATTTTCCAGTCGCCGGATGACAACACGCTGCCCCGTTTTCAACACCCCTGTCTGGTCACCCAGAATCCAGTCCTGATTGTTTTTGAAGGGGGCGGAGGAGCGCTTGTAGACCTCGGTGGCTGCTTCAATTGTCTGGCCGATTTCCGGGACTTTGTTTGTCTTGAAATTTTTTGCCGGGAGTGACTGGCCATTGGTCGGTCCCAGGAATACCCAGAAGCGTGTGGTCGCCGGAATGACTGGTGGTTTGACTGTGGGGTTATCAGGTTTGGCGGCCTGTGCTGCAGATTTGGTTGTGCTGGCTTGTGCGATGAGGGAGTCGATGGACTGGATGGCGTCAAAGACCATCTTTCTGTCTGGGGTGACTGCGCTGTCTGCGGTTGATTTTTCTGGCGGGGCATTTTTGATGACGGCGGCCAGTTCATCCCGGGTTTCTGTCAGCTTGGCGCTGATGCCCATGACGTTGACTTCTGTGACGGACATGTCTGCAAGATTTTTTGCCCATTTGGGAACGATTGGGGCGAGGGTAAAAATGAGGTAAGCAGCCAGCGCCAGTATGCCCACCTCTTTGATGATTTTTACTGATCGCTCAATGGCCGATAAAAAGTCAAAGTTTGCGATGGTATCTTCATTATCGGCATCCTTTGCAAGATTCGATTTCTGGTTAGGGCGCAGATGTTCACGGTGGTTCATTTTTCCCGATCTTTCGCTGGTTGGACGAAAAAGCAAAATCCATTTGTGAATATTTAATCATTGTTCTTATGGCAATTTGGTTGTTGGTGTCATACATGTTGAAAATTTAATCATTCTCTTCGGTCATCCTCCTTCCACGACCTGCACACTATCTCTTGCTTTTTTATCCATTCGCACTAGAATTGACTATTAGTTAATTGTAAATTGATTAACTGTGCTCTTGCCTGCGCACGCCGTTGCCGCCAGGTGTTGGGGACTTTTCTGCTGTTTTTCCGTTGTTCAACACATTAGCCCGCAAGAAAGATGATTATGAGTGCCAATACATCTGTACAAAGACCGAATATCCTTTTCATCATGGTGGATCAGATGCGTTATCCGCCGCATTCGCCGAATGATGCGCTGGACCCGCTGTATCAGATTTTGCGGTTTCAGGAAGGGGATCTGGCGAGCAATCCCTATGCGGACCTGTTCCCAGGCTTTGTGAAGCTGCGTGAGCACGGGGTGACGCTGCAAAAGCATACCTGTTCCAGCATTGCCTGCGTGCCGGGGCGGGCGACGATCATGACGGGGCAGTATAGTGTGCGCAGTGGCGTCACGCAGACTGAGGGTATGTTCAAGGTCGATAGCGATCCGGCTTTTCCCTGGTTGCCGGAAGATGGCGTGCCTACATTGGGGGACTGGTTCCGCACGGCAGGGTATGAGACGCATTATTTTGGCCGCTGGGATTTGTCCAACCCGGCAACCGGCAGCCTGGAACAATGGGGCTTTGCCGACTGGGAATATTCAACGCCGTCTGACCAGCGTTTTGGCACGCCCAATCTGGGGGTGTACCGCGACACCAGTTATACCGATCTGGTCAACACCTTCCTGCGTCGCAAGGCACTGGGGGTGGAAGCGAACATGATCAACAGCAACAACCCGACCAATGCCACTTTCAATGTGCGGCCCTGGGTGGCGGTGGCCTCGTTTGTTAATCCGCATGATATTGGCGGTTATCCTTTCCCGTGGCGGCCTGCGGTGGATCAGTCCGGCATGGTCGGGCAGGCGGGTTCGGGCACGGCGTCGGCATCGGGCTCAGGTAAGCCGCAACCCATTACACCGTATGGCGCACCACATAAAGGTGTGTTGAGCCAGCCGCCCACTTATGGCAAGGCACCGAATCAGTTTGTCGGTACTTACCGGGTGCCGCTCAACCCTGGTGGTTTCAAGCTGGGGGAGGTGAAGCTGCCGGCCAACTGGCGCAGTGATTTGTCGACCAAGCCTGATTGCCAGTACGATTATTCGTACAAGTTCCAGCTGGCGCTGACGACGCTGCGGGGTGAATATGCAGTTGTCCCTTCGCCTTATCCTTTCAAGATGCAGAGCAATGCTGAAGAATGGTATCGTAACTACACAGAGTTTTATCTCTACCTGCAATACCTGGTGAATATCCAGATCAGCAGTGTGCTTGAACGCCTGTACGAAAGCGGTCTCGATAAAAACACCATCGTCGTGTTTACGTCTGACCATGGCGAGCTGGCAGGTGCGCATGGCGGGCAGATAGAAAAATGGTATGGCGCCTATCAGGAGGCGACACACATCCCGGCCATCATTTCGTCGCCGCTGGTGAACCCTGACAAGGCCATGCGCAGTGTGCATTGCCATACTACGCATGTGGACTGGGTGCCGACCCTGCTGGGCCTGGCAGGTTATGACGAGGCCGAGCGGGCCAGCCTGGCCAGGTTTATGCAGGGCCACAGTGTCAAGCCGCTGGCCGGTGAAGACCTGTCACCGGTCATTCTGGGCAAGACATCGCAGCCAGAACGCAAGGGTGTGCTGTTTGTGTCTGATGACAATATCACCGCGCCGCTCGACACCAGTTACAGCCCCGAAGCCTATGACTGGTATGTCAGCATTACCGAAAAAATGACCAGCCCGACCGGCCAGCCGACCGAGAAGCAGCCGCTGACCACGCCTGGCCCGGTGGTGCAGCCCAACCATGTGCAATCCTATTTTGAAACACCGTGGAAGCTGGTGCGCTACTGGGAACCGCAAAATCCGACCAATACCCAGTGGGAACTGTATAACCACAAGGTAGACCCGAATGAAAACATCAACCTTCTGCACTGGGACAAACAGACCGGTGAGCCGGTGCTGCGCGTCGCTACTATTCTTGAACATGGCCTGGGCCTGGCAGAGACGGAACTTGCCCTGCACCATATGCGCAAGGAATTGAACCGGTCCCTGCTCAAGGCTGGCTATACGCCGCAGAACATGCAGGACATGGGTATCGTGGCAGACGGGCAGCCACCAAGCTGAGATCGGGGCCTTATGGTGGCGTAGCAGTCGCCAGTTCCATCATCTGCTGCCGCAGCCACAAGTGCGCCGCGCTGCGGGCGTATTTGCTGTGGCTGTAGATTTTAAGGGTGTAGGGCGGTATGGCAAATGGCGCAGGGTAGATGGCGATGTCGGCCGCCTGGGCCAGCGTGACAGCCGCCAGGCGGGGCAGGGTCATCACCAGGTCGCCGCCGGCAATGATGAAGGGGGCGACCAGTACATTTGGCAACTGCACCGCCACCTGTCTTTGCAGGGCCATGCCGTCGAGTACATAGTCGATCACGCCACGGCTTTCATTCCACGGCGTGACGACGACATGGCGGGCCTTGAGGTAGGCCGCCAGTGTCAGCTTGCGTCGTATGCGGCTGTGTTGCTTGCTGGCGATGGCGACGTAGTCATCCTGTAGCCAGTCCAGTTCTTCCATGCCGGCGGGCAGGGGCGTGCGTTCTTCATCATAGCCCAGGGCAAAGTCGATGTGGCCCGCCGCCAGTTCGGCGATGGCCAGTTTCTGGCCGGTGTTGACCATGCGCAGCGTGATATGCGGTGCGACATGTTGCAAGTGGTTGATCAGTCGCGGCAGGATGGCAAAGGCTGTGTAATCACTGGCCGAGATGACAAAGTGGCGCATACTGCTGGCTGGATCAAAACGCTGGTTCAGGCTCAGCCCGGCTGATAATTGCGCCAGTGCCTGGCTGACGGTTTCTGCTATCTGTTCGGCCCGCAGGGTAGGCTGCATCTGGTTGTCGAGCCGCACAAACAATTCATCCCCAATCGCGTCGCGCAAGCGCGCCAGTGCATGACTGAGGGCCGACGGGCTCAGTGACAGAGCCTGGGCGGCTGCCGTTACCGAGCGGTGGATAAACAGGGCGTGGAAGACCAGCAGCAGGTTCAAATCGAGCTTGCGCAAATCAAGATGCATATCATGCATGATAGTGTGAAGTAATTGCACTTGCCGCATTGTAGGCTGGCTTGTTAGGATGTGGCAAATACGTTTTCTTTCAGGACAAGCATGAACATCACCATACGCCCCGCCCAGCCTGATGATGCTGGCCTCATCCACGCCTATATCGTCGAGCTGGCCATTTATGAAAGGGCAGAGCATGAAGTCATCGCCAGTGTCGACGACATCCGGCAAAGCCTGTTCGCACCCGACAGCCCGGCCCGTGGCCTGATCTGCAGCATAGACGGGCAGGTGGTCGGCTATGCGGTTTACTTTCTCAGTTATTCCACCTGGCTGGGCCGCAAGGGCATGTATTTGGAGGATTTGTATATCTCGCCAGCCCATCGTGGCAGCGGCGCAGGCAAGGCCCTGTTGCGTCATCTGGCGCAGGTGGCGGTAGAAAGCGGCTGTGGCCGCCTGGAATGGAGCGTGCTGGACTGGAATGAACCGGCGATACAGTTTTACCTGTCCATCGGTGCGCAGCCGCAGGACGAGTGGGTGCGTTACCGCCTGGCGGGTGAGGGTTTGCTGAGTTTTGCAGCCGGGCAGGGCCGGCCGCGCGTGGAAGCGGTTGGGGTTGATTGAGTTGAATCTGTAGCACTGGGCAGGGCACATGCTTTGCGGCGTTTAATTACTGATGTCTTCGTTATGCGCACTACGCTCAAACCTGTCATGCCGGAATCGATCCGGCATCCGGTATCCAGTGGCTTTGTTTGTGTCCTGATGCAGTACATGCACAGGTGGTATGCGGAGTCACCGCTTTTCCGTTCTGGGTAAAACAGACGACACAGTTCAACGACGCTGGATGCCAGATCAAGTCTGGCATGACGATGGGGCGGCTAATTGCTGGCGGTGCGTATTACCCTGTATTTTGCGGCACATTAAATAGCAGGCGGTGCGCGCACCGAATCCTGGCGGTCAGCTTTTCTTACACCATATCCTCAGGCTTGACCCAGGTGTCAAATTCTTCTGCCGTGACATAACCAAGGCCCAGTGCAGCTTCGCGCAGGGTTGTGCCTTTGCTGTGGGCGTGCTTGGCGATGGCGGCGGCGCGGTCATAGCCTATGTAGGGGTTAAGTGCTGTCACCAGCATCAGCGAGTTGTCGAGCAATTCTTTGATGCGCGGGCGATTGGCCTGCATGCCCTGGGCGCAGTGCTCGTCCAGGCTGGCCATGCCGTCTGCCAGCAGGCGGGTGCTTTGCAGGAAGTTGTGGATGATCATGGGCTTGAAGACATTGAGCTCAAAATTGCCTGATGCGCCACCGATGGAGAGCGCCACATCATTGCCCATGACCTGGCAGCACAGCATGGTCATGGCTTCGCACTGGGTGGGGTTGACCTTGCCCGGCATGATGGATGAGCCGGGTTCATTTTCTGGTATCTGCAATTCACCGAGGCCCGAACGCGGGCCGGATGCCAGCCAGCGTATGTCATTGGCGATCTTCATCAGGGCAGCGGCCAGGGTCTTCAGCGCACCGTGGGCAGCCAGCATGGCTTCATGACCAGCCAGGGCGGCAAAGCGGTTGGGGGCGGCGCTGAAGGCGATGCCGATGTCGAGTGTCAGGCTGGCGGCGACCAGTGCGCCAAAGTCGGCATGGGTATTGAGACCGGTGCCGACGGCGGTGCCGCCTATGGCCAGTTCCTGCAGGGCGGGCAGGGTATGGCGTATGGCTTGTTCTGCGTAATCAAGCTGTGCCACCCAGCCTGATATTTCCTGGCCCAGGGTCAGCGGTGTGGCGTCTTGCAAATGGGTGCGGCCTATCTTGATGATGTCGGCAAATTCTTTCGCCTTGGCATCGAGCGTGCTGCGCAATTTGGCCAGTGATGGCAGCAGTTGCTGTATCACTGCGGTGGCGGCGGCTACGTGCATGGCCGTGGGGAAGACATCGTTCGATGACTGGCCCTTGTTGACCTGGTCATTCGGGTGCACCAGGCGTGACATGCCACGCGGGCCGCCCAATAATTCAGATGCACGGTTGGCCAGCACTTCATTCATGTTCATGTTGCTTTGCGTGCCGGACCCGGTTTGCCAGACCGACAGCGGGAAGGCATGCGGGTGTGTGCCAGCCAGCACTTCTTCGACCGCCTGGGCAATGGCCTGTGCGACTGGCTCATCGAGCAGGCCCAGGTTGCTGTTGACCTGGGCACAGCTGCGCTTGACACGCGCCAGCGCCAGTATCAGTTCCTGCGGCATGGTTTCTGTAGAAATGGCAAAGTGATGGAGCGAACGCTGGGTTTGCGCGCCCCACAAGGCATTGGCGGGGACGGCGATGTCGCCAAAGGTGTCGCGTTCGGTTCGTTGCGGGCCGGCGGATGAAGCTGCTGTAGATTTCATGATCAGGTACTCCTCACTAAATGACAAACATGCTGGTTCAGGATGGTCATCATGATACCTAAACTCTGGCAGGCTTGCCCTTAGAACCTGTTGACGATCTTACTGCGCGTGCGTGATCGAGGCTCATGTGGTGCTCAACATGCGCATGTACTCAAGTACATTCCGCTTTTTGCGCTGCTCTTTTGTTACCCTTACCCCACTGACGCACGCTCGCTACAGATCGTCAACAGGTTCTTACTGTCTGCCTGGGCTTATTTTGCCTGCACCAGTCCGCTGATGATGATATGTCTGTCCCGGTCTTCCAGTTTCAGTATGGCGCTGTACAGGGCGATGAAGGCTTCGCATTGCAGGTCAGGCTGGTCGGCGTAGGCATTCATATCGGCAGTCACCTGCTGGTGTATGCGTGACAGTGAGCTTGACAGTCTGCGTGCGCTGTCGGCAAATTCGCGCGACTGCATGGTATAGACGTCACTGCGCGGTGTAGACATCAATACTTTTTCCATCAACCTGCTGTCTCTGTCCAGCAGTTTGCGGGACAAGGTCAGGCCGGCATTCAATTCACCATTGAGCATCTTGTGGCAGGCTGTCGTACTGATCTGCCTGGCTTCACGCAACTCGTCGTACACCAGCAGGGCATATTCATCGAGATTGGTATTGTCCGTGACTTTCAATGCGGCGATATAGTCCCTGCCTGTCATTGCCTGTATCTGCGCATGAATATCTGCATCACTTTTGCCCTGGGTTTTCAGGTTCCAGATCATGTCGACCACTTCTTTAAAGCGGCCAGGCAGGTGCTGTTCATAAACACGCCACAGTGATTGCCTGAGCAGGGACTGAACGATGCCTTCTTTTGAATCAGCAATGGAAAAACTGCGGGAACCGGTTTCATCGCCCAGTGAGGTACGGGTAATGACACCGGCCGCCAGCATTTCTTCACGGCTGGGGTACCACATGTCTTCAGATTTTGTGCTGCCTATCTTTTGTATGAATGCTTCTGGCAGCTTGGCCTGGCGATACTTGTCAAGCATGTTTTTTGTTGACATTTCCAGTTCAAAGCCTTGCACGCCAGGGAAGCTGGGCTGATGAAACCCTATGCGGGCATTGGGTGTGGCTGCCCTGTCCTTGCCTGCCAGGAAAACGTAAGTGCAGGCACTGGCGCACAGTCCTTCGACATAGGTGTCGAGCTGCTTTTCCCGTATCATGCGCGCGATATTTTCGGCTTCGAGCAGGCGCCCACCGGATGAATTCAGGACGATGGTGCGTATCTGTGGCGACCGGCGCAAGGCTTCGGCAAAGCGGTCAGCGCTGCCTTCACCAAAATACGCGCTCAGGTAGATTGATCCGCTCTGGGGTGTCGACTTGATTTCTATGGGGGGCATCTTGTCCTTGCCCATGGCCAGGGCATAAAATTCACGCATCTGTGGCCATTGGGCACGGACAAAATTATGCGCCATGAAGATGACATTGCCACACAGCGTCAGCACGACCAGCGCAACGATCCAGCCAGCACCATTACCTGACCTGTACCTGCTCACGGAACGCCAGACACCGACAACGCCCCACAGCCAGGCCAGGCTGCCCACAATGATGGCAGCCAGCATGAATGTAGCCAGCTGGCGCAGTGAAAAATGTGCTTTTTCTATTATTCTGGCCAAATTCAACAGTGCGTAACTCAGTACCAGGTTACCCAGCAGGACAGCATTGATCCAATAGGATTGCGCCAGCGGCAGTTCGCCGCGCCAGTGTGCGAGAATATAGTTGGCTGTCTGACGCTCCTGCGCTTTTTTATCCTGGCCCTGTGCCTCATCTGGCATTTTATTGTGATTGCGCAACTCGATCAGTTTTTTATTGAAAGCAAAAAAATTCAGGATGCCGGTCAGCACAAAAAACGTCGGGGCGATGACCATGGGCAGTGCGGCACTTTCCCGGGCGCCATTCCTGCCTGCCACAAAATACAAACCTGCCAGTACAAGCAGCATGACCAGACCGGCATACACTCTGGCAGCAGCGATGCGTCGCACACTGCTGTTGTCACCGAGCGCGCGCCATGGCACGTAATAAAACGAGGCGATCAACAACACACCAAACATCGCACCCAGGTCTTCATAAATCGTCGTCAAACCGCTCTGGTGCGAGCTAAGCAGAGGGGATAAACTCAGTAGTATCATCAATGCCAGATTGATGCTTCGCATATTTTTAACCATGACGCCAGCAGTTCCCGATTCCAAGGATTTCAAGATGAGAACCTGATTGTACATGTGCACGCCTGTCGCCCTGCACTTGCAGGTTAAAAAATATATGCCGTATCAGTATGTTACATACTCAGATTGGCAGGCTGGCCGGATTGTACAGGTGCTTATATGATGCTGTATTGATCGATGAATATTATTCGGAGAGCTGTATCCGTCTATGAAAATTTTTAAATGAAAGTGACCAGATGAATGCCACAAGACTGTTACGTCACCGGGTCACACTGCTTCTTATTTCGCTGATTGCCACCCTATGGCACAGTGACACTTCTGCTGAACCTGAGCTGATCATTCTCGTGCGTCATGCAGAAAAAGCCCCGGACAGCGACAAACCTGGCGACCCTGGTTTGTCCGCAGCCGGGCAGGCCAGGGCGCAGGCCCTGGCAGCAGCGTTGCAACATAGTGGTGTGACACAGATATTCACCACGCAATACCGCCGTACCCGTGAAACTGCCCAAGCGGTCGCTACGGCAAACGGCCTGGCTGTGCAGGCAATCGAAGCACGCCGTGGCGAAAGTGCCGCCCACGTTGCCGAGGTCACAGCAGCAGTGCGTGCCGGCAGTGGTACAGTATTGGTAGTAGGGCACAGCAATACCGTGCCTGCCATCGCTACTGCACTGGGTGCGCCGACCGTGAAGGAATTCTGTGAAAACAGCTTTGGCCACATGCTGGTGTTGCTGCCCGCAACCAAACCCGCGCAACCAGCCCGGCTGATCCAGTCACGCTACGGTGCTGCCGATGCGCCTTTGGACATGACGGCAGACAGTGCTGCCACGCTGCGTAATTGCCAGTAACATACACTTATCATCTTAAAGGGACGCCTGCATGACCACTTCAGCCAAACTACCGCCCTGGTCCATCATCACACCCTTTGTCGCCTGGATCATACTGGCAGGCAGCCTGCTGACTTCAGCCAGCCTGTATGCGGTGCTGCTGACGCTGGCCCTGTTTGGCGGCGTACTGACTGCCGTCTACCATGCTGAAGTGGTGGCGCACAAGATCGGTGAACCATTTGGCACACTCTTGCTGGCCCTGGCCGTGACATTGATCGAGGTGGCGCTGATCGTGTCGCTGATGCTGGCCGGTGGTGAAGCCACGTCCGGCCTGGCGCGTGATACCGTGTTTGCCGCCATCATGATCATCCTTAATGGCATCATCGGTCTGTGCCTGCTGGCTGGCGCCAGTCTGCACAAAGAACAGAGCTTCAGCCTGCGTGGCGCAAGCACTTCACTGGCGACGCTGGCCGCGCTGGCGATACTGACCCTGGTTTTGCCCAATTATACGTCGACCGTCAGCGGGCCTTATTACAGCCCCAGCCAGCTCAGCTTCATCGCGATTATTTCGCTGGTGTTGTACGGTACGTTTGTACTGGTGCAGACTGTACGCCATCGCGATTACTTCCTGCCTGCTGTTGCCCCTGGCGATGAAGAAGTCCATGCAGAACCGCCGGGCAATGCCGTTGCCTGGAGCAGTGCCGGCCTGCTGCTGCTTTGCCTGGGAGCAGTGGTCCTGCTGGCCAAAGCGCTGGCGCCAACGCTGGAGCATGCTGTTGCTGCTGCCGGTGCACCCAAGGCCCTGGTCGGCATCATCATCGCCATCGTCGTCCTGCTGCCGGAAGGCGTCGCCGCCTTCCGCGCCGCTCGCGCCAACCGCCTGCAAACCAGCATCAACCTGGCCCTGGGTTCCGCCCTGGCCAGCATAGGGCTGACGATACCGGTGGTGGCCGTCATTTCCCTCGTCACTGGCTGGTCACTGACCCTGGGTATTGACGCCAAGGCTACCGTGTTGCTGTTGCTGTCGCTGTTCATTACCTCGCTGTCGCTGGGGACGGGGCGTACCACCATCATGCAGGGGACTATCCATTGCGTGATTTTTGCGGTGTATTTGTTTACGACGGTGGTGCCTTGAGTAAAACAGACTCACCCTCTTGAATAAAATTGTCAGCAAATATATTCCATCAAGTGATCTGTCTAATTCTGCGATAGGGAAGCTGTCGGATCTATCTCCTTTCAGCAGAGAATCTAACTTCTGTAAATGCAGAATCGGGTTAGAGCACTATTGTTCAAGTATTCAGTTTCCTTTGGTGACTGTCATTGAACAAAAAAATATTTAAAAAAAGTTGTAAGACGAAAGACATTTCATCGACTTAAGGAAGCTCTCCCTGTTTTTGAGCTATTTGAAATTATCCAAATCAAACCGAGACCGTCGATAAAATGTATACTACTGATACACACACCGCGCCAGTCAATCCTGGCCATACTTTCCTGTTTAAAAAACTCTTGCTGGCGTGCGCCGTATGCGTAGCGGCACCAGCAGCCTTTGCGTCGGATTTGACTGTCACTGTCACCAATCTGACACGCGGCACCTGGTTTACGCCAATGCTGGTTGCTGCCCACCCGGCTGGCTTCAAGTCATTTACTGAAGGTACTGCCGCCAGTGTTGAAATTCAGAGCATTGCTGAAGCCGGGGACACAAGCGGTATGCAGGCTATCTTGCCGGTGAGTTCGGTAAAGGTAGTTGATCCAGCCAAAGGCCCGTTGAAACCAGGTGGAAGTGCCACCACGGTCAGTTTTAGCGGAGGTGCAGGAACCAGTAATTCACAACTGACAATCTTGGCCATGATGGTACCAACCAATGATGGATTCATCGCACTTAATGCCATTGATATCCCGACCGCGCCTGGTACTTATACCTACAATGTTAACGCCTACGATGCCGGTACTGAAGCCAACGACGAAAAGAAGGCCGCCGCTGGTGGTATTAATCAACCAGGCATGATATTCCCGGCTTTCCTGAATGATGCAACAGGTAAGTTATCGAGTGATATCAACCCCAATGCGACAGGTTTCAGCAATGCGACCAAAGAAGGTTTTGTTCACATACACAGGGGAATTGTCGGGAGCGCCAATGGCGGCCCAAGCGCTCTGGACAATACCGTCTATCGCTGGTTGAATCCGGTTGCCCGCGTTGTTCTGACCGTCAAATAAGGAGTGTGAGATGCACAATTCCTTACGTGTAAGAACTATGGCAATCTCTCTGGCGACTGCGGCTGTTCTCAGTGCTTGTGGCGGACATGAGACGATGCCGCCACAGACTACAGTTTCTACCCCGGTGAATGCAATGTTTGAAGTTACGCTGGTCAACCTGACTGCCGGACAGCCTCTTAGTCCCATGGTTGCAGTCGCTCATGACGATGGTTTTAAACTGTTCTCCTTGGGTGAGACTGCCTCTGTGGAGCTGGAGAAATTGGCTGAGGGCGGTGAATCGGCACCGCTTGCGGCCCTGGCGAACGCATCAAAGTCTGTTTATGCAACAGCAGTAGGTTCTGGCGGGCCGTTGTTGCCCGGGGCAGGCAATAAATCCGTAGTCAGCTTGACGGTACCAGCGTCCAGTCTGGGAACTTTGCGTTTTTCCTTGGCCAGCATGTTGGGTAATACCAATGATGGTTTCACTGGCATCAGTGGACAATCGCTGGCGCAAATACCTGTTGGTGCAGAGTCAAATTTCAGACTGCTTTCTTATGATGCCGGCACGGAGCGCAATACCGAAAGCGCCGACACGGTGCCTGGACCGGCAACACAAAACTCTGGAGGAAAGCGTGAAGGATTTAACCCGGCACGTGATGATGTCGTTAATGTAGTCACTTTGCATCCAGGTGTGGTCAGCAAAGATGATGGTTTGCCGACCTCAGCACTGACACAGGCACATCGCTGGGATAATCCGGTTGCCGTTCTGACTGTTAAACGCATTCAATGATACGAGCTCTGAGAACTGACAACTCAAACCAGTTCCACTTGAAGAATGCCCAGCGCCATTGGGGCTGGACATTCTTCTTCAAGCGCTTTAAGCATGCAGTACGACATTGAATACCCTGACTTCCATGACGGACATCGTACTGAAACTCTCAAACCTTATCCGTAAAACATGGGAAAAGTAACTCTAGTCACGATTGTTTTGTTTACGACCGGTCGACCTTATTTATCGGGATATCAACCTCGTTGTTGACAAAGTACGAATTCGCCGTCCCCAGATCCAGCAGGCCGATTTCATTGGCATGGGGGTTGTGGTAGTCCAGCTTCAGTGCATAGGTTTTGTCTGCGTGGACGGTCAGTACAGCCACCAGCGGGCGTTTGTGGACTTCTGCCTGCATTTCGTCGAACAGTGACAACATCAGCGGTTCGAGCAGGGAGGTGTATTCAGGCACGGCGCTCAATACAGACAGTTCACGGTTCTTGCGGATCATGAACTGGAAAGCGGTGGGCGCTACATCGGATGAGTAAAATCGAAAATACGTCTGGTCCCACACGTTGGTGGAATCAGACGTAAATTTCAACAGAACTTTTGCCATCAGCAAGGTAAGTTCATTCTTCTTGGGCATGCAATTTTCCGGGAATGACGGGTTTTTGATGATTTTACTATGCCGGAAAGCCCAGGGTTTTTATTCCATATTGTTTGACGGCAATAAAAAGGGGTTTTTTACGGTTTTATTGTCTTTATGGTATTTAATCTGAAGCTGATATGGTCTGATCACTCCATCTGTGCCGGGCAAGGCACAGGCGGATAAGATTTTCGCCAGCCACGTCAAAATGCGCCAGGCAATAGGCAATGAATTCCCTGACATGAGGGCGCGGGTAGCAGTGATGGCCAAGAAGAAAAAATCAGGTTCGCTGCCTGAATGGGCCTGGGTGGCGTAGAGCAGGGTTTCGTCAAGGTCGAGTATCAGTAATTTTGCAGTCATATGTTTCAGGTTTCTTGGTCCGGAAGATTCTGGCCCCAGGCATATAGGTCCTGCAAGAGGGGCTTGAGCGTACAGCCAAGTGCCGTCAGGCTGTATTCCACCTTTGGGGGCACTTCAGCATAAACTTCACGGTGGATGATGCCATCAGCTTCAAGTTCGCGTAATTGCTGGGTCAGCATCTTCTGGCTGATTGGTGGGATATTCTTCTTGAGCTCACCAAAACGCATGGTCCCGTCGCACAGCATGTGCAGTATAACGGGTTTCCATTTACCGCCGATCAGGTTGATGGTCCTGACCATGGGGCAGCGGATGGGGTTTTCTGTATGCCATTGCTGTTTCATTGCGTCTGCTGTTGATGTTTGCCTGGCTTCATGATAGCTGGTTTACACTATGCATGATATTTTCATCTTGTCTGGAATAGTATGAGCCTCTTGAAAGCACTCAAGACAGTCAGGGTCGCGTCGGCATCATCCACGTCAGCATACAGCGCCGCGAGTAATCGCGGCCTTGGCCACAGGCGCAGTCTGCTGTTTCTGATGGCAGTATTTTTTCTGCTGTGGATTGTGGCACCGCTCTTGCTCCCTGAAGTGGCATATATGATGTATTGGCCTACAGCGCCCCTGCGTTACCTTGGAGTATTTGTGCATGAGATGGGGCATGGCCTTGCCAGCCTGGTGAGTGGTGGGTCATTTCACTGGTTTCAGATGGACCTGGGTGGTGGAGTAGCAATCACCAGCGGGGGCGCGCAGAGTCTGGTATTGCTTGGTGGTTTGCTGGGGCCAGCTGTGTTTGGCAGCCTGTTGTTGATTGCCTCGACCAGGATGGAGAAATTGCTGCTGCCTTACCTGGTCCTGATACTGTTCTTTGGCAGCGGTACTTATTACATGCTCAAACCGCTTATGCTTGGCGGCGCCAATGATGCGTTGCTGGCGCAATGGCATGTCAGTCATCTGTTGGCCCTGTTATTGCCAGTTTCGATGATCGCTGCACTGCTGTTTTTACTGCGTATGCCAGACTCTTTGCAAAGACTGGTCTTGCAGTTGCTGGGTATTGTGATGTGTTATGCAGCTTTTAGCGATACCAGCTACATCTTCCGTTACGAAGCCCTGCCTAATGGCATGTATTCCGATGCCCGTGTGTTCGCGTCCTTGTTCCTGCCCTTCAGTGCGCAGTCTATCCCCTGGCTGGTCTTTGTTTTCTTTGCCCTCCTGATAGCCTGCCTGAATTTTGCACTGCTTGCGCTTGGTGTTACCAGAGCCCTGAAGGCTCCCGGACTGACCTCGGGTAAATGAATCGATATTCCATACTTACCTCAGGGTGACTATCTCACGAAATAGTGCGTACTTGTTGAAAACAGGTTGATTGCTCACAATGGCGTGGCGCGCGCATTCATACGTTTTCATCCACTTGAGGGAGTAGCAAACATGTCTGCACCACAGATACAAAGAATAAGCATTCTGCCGTTTGGCATGGTCAACTGCCATCTGATCATACAGGGACAGAATTGCATCGTCGTTGATACTGGCTTGCCAGGGTCTGCGGGAAAGATAATCCGGGCATTGAAACGACATGGACTTGATCAGTCACATATCAGGCTGGTCGTCATAACCCATGCGCATGTTGACCATGCCGGCAGTGCGGCAGCATTACGTGAGTTGTCCGGTGCGCCGATAGCGGGTCATGACGGCGACCTGGCGTATTATCAGCAAAAGCAGCAGATGCATTTCTGTTCTACGGGCTGGTTCGGCCGCCTGTTCTTGCGCACTGGTTTGATATTGCAGCCTTACCAGCCGTTTACACCTGATATCCTGCTGAGCGGTGACGACACGCTGGACTTGAACTGCTATGGCATTACCGGACTGTTGAAGCCAACACCGGGGCACACGGCCGGTTCACTGTCTGTGGAGTTGCCCAGTCGCGACGCCATGGTGGGCGATTTGCTGGCGTCTGGCATCTTGCTGGGTGGCTTGCTCAGGACCGGACATGCCATCCGCCCTCCGTTTGAAGACAATGCGCTGGTCGTGGCGCAACAGTTGCAGAACTTGCTGGATGCAGGAGTTGAGCGTTTTTACATGGGCCATGGCGGTCCTTTGCCTGCGCAGGAGGTGGCGGCACATGTACGGCGCCTGCATGTTGTGGCGCAGCCTGCCTGCTGCCAACACTGACAGGGCTGTTTTATGACGGCAAATGCGCCGCTTCAAAATCGCTTATTGGCACAGGTTTGCCAAAATGGTAGCCCTGGTAGGCATAGCAGCCGTTGCTGGCCAGGTAGTCTCTCTGTTCGGCGTTTTCCACGCCTTCGGCAATGACGGACAGGCCCATGCTCTGGCCGAGGGCGACGATGGTCCTGGCGATGGCGGCATCGTTGGCGTCTGTCAATACATCGCGTACAAAGGACTGGTCTATCTTGAGCTGGTCCAGGGGCAGGCGTTTCAGGTAAGTCAGGGATGAATAACCGGTGCCAAAGTCATCGAGCGAAAAGCATAGTCCGGCCGCTTTGAGGATTTCCATTTTCTGTATGATGTCTTCCACATCTTCAACCAGCAGGCTCTCGGTCAGTTCCAGCTTCAGCAGACGCGGGTTGGCGCCGCTTTGCTGGATGATATCCATGATCTGGGCCACCACGTCGATCTGCCTGAACTGGCGTGCACTGACGTTGACGGCGATGCTGAGGTGGCGTGTGCGTTCATGCTGAGCCCATGCTACCAGTTGCTGGCAAGCCGTCTGAAGGACCCAGGTGCCCAGCGGTAGTATCAGGCCCGTCGACTCGGCCAGGGGGATGAATTCTGCCGGCGATACCATGCCGCGCTGCGGGTGCTGCCAGCGCACCAGGGCTTCGGCGCCGATGAGTTCGCCGTGTTTGCCGACCTGTGCCTGGTAATACAGTTTCAGATCACCATTGCGCAGGCCTTCGCGCAATTCTTTTTCCATCACCGCCCTGGCGGTGACAACAGCCTGCATGCCAGGGTCAAAAAAGCGCAGGGTATTGCGGCCAGCAGTTTTTGCGGCATACATGGCCAGGTCGGATTGCCGCATCAGTTCATCGAAGTTGCTGTGATGATCGGCGATCAGTGTTGCCCCTATGCTGGGGGTGCTGTGACATTCATAGCCTGCCAGGTCATAGGGGCGGTTCAATGCCTGCAGGATTTTTTTGCCGACCATTTCTATCTGGTTGGCGGCTTCGTTGGTGGCGACGCTCAGGTTTTCCAGCAGGAGCACGAATTCATCGCCACCGAGGCGCGCCACCGTATCACCTTCGCGCACACAACTGCACAGGCGCTCTGACACTTGCTGCAATAACAGGTCACCCTTGAAGTGGCCCTGGGTATCGTTGAGTGTCTTGAAATTGTCGAGGTCAATATACAGCAGGGCGCCCTTGCGACCGCTGCGGGCGCTGGCTGCCAGGGCTTGCTGCAGGCGGTCAGTCAGCAGGCGGCGGTTGGGCAGCTTGGTCAGGGGGTCAAAGAAGGCCAGGTTCTTGATTTCATCTTCCGCTGCTTTTCGGGTGGTGATGTCGATCAGGGTGAAAACATAGTGCAACAGTTCATTATTGCGGCCCTTGACGGCAGTGATGGTCAGCCATTGCGGGCTGACATGGCCATCCTTGTGACGGTTCCAGATTTCACCCTGCCAGGAACCTTCTTGCTCCAGCTGCTGCTCCATCCCGGCATAAAAGGCAGCGTCATGGCGGCCGGAGTTGAACAGGTCGGGCGTCTTGCCTGCCACATCTTCGCGGTGATAGCCGGTGATTTCTGTAAATGCGCGGTTGACCTGTTGTATCAGCTTGTTGGCGTCGGTGACGAACATGCCTTCGTGCGATTCAAACACGGTGGCAGCCAGGTGCAGGCTTTGCTCGGCCTGCTTGCGTGCTGTGATATCGCGTACAAAAGCCGGGAACAGTTCCTGCCCCGGCAGGTAGCGTACCGATACTTCAACATCGATGATGCTGCCGTCCTTGCGCCTGTGCCTGGCCTCAAATTGCTGGCTGCCAGCCTTGCGTACACTGTTGAGCCTGTCATGGACCGACTGGCCGTACTCTTCGTCAATGACGTCGACATCGGTAATGCTGAGTTTAAGCATTTCTTCGCGGCTGTAACCCATCATGGTGCAGGCAGTCTCATTGACCGCCTGCAGTTTGCCGTGCTCATTGACCAGCCAGAACGCATCCATGGCGGTCTGTAAAATCATCTCGTCAAGATCTGTCATGCGCTTGCGTTCAGTGATGTCAATCGCCAGTCCCCCGAGCAGGGGGGCGCCGTCAGACCCCGAAAACACGAATTTATTGACCAGCCACCAGCTGGTCGTGCCATCGGCATTCTCCGAAGGCCAGATGGCCTCATCCTGCAAACCGGACTTGAGCAGTTCCTGGTCACTGTTGAAATAGGAATCGGCAATTTCAGCGGGCCACAGTTCATGATCAGTTTTGCCAATCACGTCTTCCATATTGCCGGCAAAGCGGCGGACAAAATTGTCGCTGACAAACTGATAGCGGCCCGCCATGTCCTTGACCCAGGCAACGATGGCGCTGTTGTCGAGGAAGGCCCTGAACTGTTCGTCGCTATGTTGCTGGGCTGTTAGCATGCGGTTGAATTCGCGCGCCACCGCCCGCAGTTCTGCCGGCCCCTGTATGCTGGCACGCGCACCCAGATTGCCATCGTGCACCGTACGGGCAACCAGTTCCAGCGCCACCATGGGCCTGGTAATACGCCTCGTAAATGCCGTCGCCACCATCAGCAGCATGATGATCATCAGCAGTACCAGGGCGATGGATTCAATGGCGCGGGCCCAGGCATCGGCAAAAACCGTATTGGACGGTACACCGACAAAGGCGACCAGGCCAAACTCCTGCATAGGGGCGACGGAAAAAAAACGCACGACGCCATCTATCGCCTGGCTTTCAAATTCACCATCTTTGGTCTGCACGATACGGCGGGCGGCATCGGCATTGGGGCGTGTGCCGATGACATGATCAGGGTCAAGATTGCGCCAGACCATGATGCCGTCATCGCGGAAATATCCGTAACGGCTGGAGTCGGGTAAAAATTGCGCAGGGATGCTGGGGTCGTAAAAATTCACATTGAGGTTCAGCAAAACCAGGGCAACGATCTGTTGCCTGTCATTCCATACCGGCATGCTCAGGGTCGTGCTCCAGGGATCACTGACGCTATTGCGGCGTGGCGCGGCAATGCTGAATCCTTTCTTGCTGATGGCAGCATCGATCTCATCCTTCCTGATCAGGTCACGCATGGGTGGTGTCGTGCCACCCTTGACCGTACACAGTATCCTGCCCTCCAGGTCGATGATGGCGATGCGCGCATAGGCAGGGTCCAGAGTGGCGAGATTGCTCAACTTGACCGGACAATCATCCAGGGAAAGCTGTCTGACCTGGGGCAGGTTGGCGATCCCCGTCATGATCTGGCGTGCCTGTACCAGGTCGCCACTGGTATTCTTGATCATGACATTGGTCATGGTACGCAAGGACTTCTTGGTGTATTCAGTAGATTGCTTGAAATCGTGATAGATACCAAAACCGACAGCCGCAACCAGGGGAAACGACACCACCATGACCAGCATCAGCAAATAGCTGCGTATGGACCGTGCCTGCTCGGTCGCAGCAGCAGGGCGTATGTCGTCACGTGCCTCGGTCATCGTGCTTCCCGCAGTTGTCATGGTTGGAATGCAAACCCTGTATTCATTTCATCTTTAGTGCCTTTGCTGATGACCTGGCATGGCAGGCGCAGGCATATACTGATGTCGACCAGTCAAGTTCCCAGCACACCCTAATTTACCACATGCCATACTGTTGCTTGTCATCAAAAAACCTTGCAGTCATGAGTGTTGTTAAATGGCAATATAATTGTTCATTGCATAATAACTCGCTGGCTTTTTGAAATATAGACCAACTTTGCCACGCTCGCCCATTTTTTGAATGCACTCCCATGAACTATGCCCTGTACCTTGCTGCGCTGCTTATTTTCATCGTGGGCCTTGCCCATTCTTACCTGGGTGAGCGTTACATCCTGATACGTCTGTTCAGACGCGGGGATTTGCCCAAGATATGGGGTAGTGCCGATCTGACCAGGCAGACCTTGCGCCTGGCCTGGCATATCACCACCGTCGCCTGGCTGGGCCTGGCTGCCGTATTGCTCAATCTTGCCTATCCGCCGGTGACGGCAGGCAGTCTGTGCCGCATCATAGGCGTCTGTTTCTTGCTACAGTTCCTGGTATCTGCCGTTGGTGGCCGTGGACGGCATTTTTCGTGGCTATTCTTTCTGGCAATAGGTCTCTTGTGCCTGTATGCGGCGCAAGGGTAAGGCTGGTCCCGTTTTTCTATTTAACTTACTCTTGATCAGTACAATTGATGAGCACACCTCCACCCAGTCCACGATTATTCGCCATCTTTGCCAGAGAAGCACCTGTGGCTGCTATCTTCGCGCGCGGACCGACCAGCTGGTTCCACGTGATACGCTGGGATACACGCCATGACAGCTTTGAATCCGGCGCATGGATACGCGGCCGTATTTACCCCGAGCGCTGCGATCTGTCGCCAGATGGTGAACTGCTACTTTACTTTGTGCACCAGGGAAGAAAATACAGGACTAGTGGACTGTAACAGTGAAAGCGGAAGTGAAGGACATGTGCCCGGTGAGGCAGGGCAAGGCGCAAAACACAGCGATAGCGGGGCTATCGCGAGTATTTGCAACGCCGCCATGGCCGCCGCGCACATGGCAGGCACTTCGCTTTTTACTGTTACAGTCCACTATCTATACATCGGCCTGGACAGGCGTCAGCCGCCTGCCCTGGCTGCACGCATTGGGACTCTGGCCACAGGGCCATACCTGGGGTGGTGGCGGGCATTTTGAAGCGAATCGTCAGATATGTCTTGCTGTCGGACATTTGGCGCAGCCCCATCCCGAGCATATTCCCCATGGGCTGGATGTGTTTAGCGGAGGCGGGCAGCGTCAGTTGATCAGTCATGAAGTTGCCGGTGCAGAATGGTCGGGTCGCGATCAGAACAGGCGCCTGATCTTTGCTGCCGATGGCAAACTGCACTGGCAGCGTGATGATGGGACTGTACAGGTATTGGCTGACTTCAATGGCGATAAACCAGACCCACGTGAAGCGCCAGCCTGGGCCAGGCGGCCGTTGACCGGCTAGTCTGGAGGCAGAAGCAGGAGCAGTTTGAAAATAAACTGGCAATCAAGAG
Source organism: Undibacterium paludis (assembly GCF_022568815.1). GTDB lineage: Bacteria > Pseudomonadota > Gammaproteobacteria > Burkholderiales > Burkholderiaceae_D > Undibacterium. The sequence goes on from NZ_JAKZHX010000008.1 coordinate 199,706, forward strand.
CTGAGGGCAAATACAGGCTGCACCGTAAAATGCTAGACTTGCCCCAGCCTTCTCGAATCCACCTTCCCATCCATGAAAAAATACATTACAAAGACCCTGGTAATTGCATTGCTGGGTTTGGCAATGACCGGTTGTTCATCTGCCCGGCAGCAAGCCTTGCCAAGCACAAACGACGATAGCAACTACCGTCCTGTCATCCTCGTTTCTATTGACGGTTTCAAGCCTGATTACCTGGGCCGTGGCGTCACTCCTGCCCTGATTGCACTGGCTGCCGGTGGTGTGCGTGCCGAGGCGATGCGGCCTTCGTTTCCATCCATTACCTTTCCCAATCATTACACCCTGGTGACAGGCTTGCGGCCTGACCATCACGGCATCGTCGACAATACCATGGATGATGCCGCCATACCCGGTGTACGCTTCAAGCTCAGTAACACAGAGGCGGTATTGGACAGGCGCTGGTGGGACCAGGCCGAGCCGGTCTGGGTGACGGCAGAAAAGAACAGGGTCAGGACAGGGATCATGTTCTGGCCGGGTTCAGAAGCCGCCATACAAGGTGTGCGCCCGACCGAATACCGTGCTTTTGATGACAAGCTTGCCCCTGCCGCGCGTGTCGATACCCTGTTGGGCTGGCTCGATAAGCCCATTGCCCAACGGCCAGGCTTCATGACGGTGTATTTTGACCAGGTTGACCATGCCGGCCATGAGTTTGGCCCCGACACGGCAGAGGTGACCGCTGCCGCAGCGCTGGTGGACAAGGCCATTGCCCGCCTCATGGATGGCTTGCGCAGCCGTCATGTCGACGCCAATATTGTCATCGTGTCTGATCATGGCATGACTGCGATCAGCACTGAGCGTGTCATACAGCTGGACCAGATCGCTGATCCGGCCAGCTACGAGGTGGTTGTCTTTGGCAGCAATGCCGGTATCAATCCCAGGCCAGGAAAGGAGGACCTGGTGACACAGGCCCTGCTGAAGTCGCATGAACATATGCAGTGCTGGAAGAAGGAAAACATACCGCAACGCTTTCACTACGGCAGCAATCCGCGCGTGCCGCGCCTGTTCTGTTCAGCCGAACTGGGCTGGTCCATCGTGCCGGAAGCCAGGGCGATAAGCAAGGCAAAAAAAGGTGCGCATGGCTACGATAACCTGACTGCGGACATGCAAGCCCTGTTCATCGCCAATGGCCCGGCTTTCAGGAAAGGCATTGTACTTGCACCATTTGATAATGTGGATGTCTACCCGTTGCTGATGAAGTTGCTCAATGTGCCCGCGCTGGCGTCTGACGGCACCTTAGAAGCGACAAGGGCGGCGCTGGCTGAATAAGCAGAACCCGCCTCTCGCCACCAGTATGCGGTGGCGAGAGGAAAGTGTCAGTGCATGCTGTTCAGTTCGGTGGTGGCGTATGCGTTACCTGCGGACACTGGAATGGTGCTGCCGCGCTGACGACCGGCACAGTCCGGTACTGATCAAAAAAGTTCGTATAGCCACGATAGCCGTTCCATGGGCCGGACGGGTCATCATAGGTAATGGTCACGCCGTAGCAGGCCTGGATTTTTTTATCTGCTCCCGCGTGGCCATAGGCCTTGTTCATTGCGACACCAAAATTGGCGTCATGCTCGTCAAACCAGGCGTTCCAGATATTGTCCGGATCGTGCCATTTCTTTTTCTTCCAGCAGAATTGCTCTGACCAGTCGGTACGGCAATATTCTTGCTGGGTGACATTACTGATATCGACGGGTGCTTCGTCGTACATCAAGACCATGGGTGGAATGGACAGGGAATTGCCTACTGCATTCAGGGCACAGCCCGCCTGGTAGTCGAGTGGTTCGGGAAATTTAGGGTCCGATTCAAACGCGGCATAGGACGACGGCAGGATAAACTTGTTCTCCACCGTGTTGCGGTCATAGCAGGTCTGCGCCTGGTAATCCCATATCGCGTTTGCCTTGGATGACGCCGAACGCCATGGGCGCTGTGCGTCCGTACCGGCAGCATTGTCCTTGATACCCCAGAGCATATTGAGTGAGCCACGCGACTGCCCTACCAGAAACAGATTGTCAGGGTCAATGTGCAGTTGCGCTGCGTTGTAGCGCATGAACTGTATGCCGTCACGTATATCAGTATTACCGGGTGTCTGGTTGAGCTTGGTGTCGTATGATGCAACCGGATGCCTGAACTCCAGTGTGATTACTGTGTAGCCAGCATTCAAGGCCTGCACCAGCACGCTCTGGAACAGGGTAGAGGTCGCATACGGGTTGTCACTCGGTGTCGTGCTGTCCTTGTACATGAACTTTTCTGTCTGTCCATTCGGATGCGTGAAGATCACCACCGGGCGCTTTGTGCCAACCGGGTCAGTCGCCGGATTGGTGGCCGTGTAGACGGATGCACGTTGCGTCAGATAGGCCGCCGAACCCGGTTCCCACCAAACGGCACTGTCGCCATAGCAGTAATTGTCGCGTTGCCAGAACGTGACCTGGCCCGCCTGTTTTTTGTAATCGATATAGGCGACGGTGTGACTGGTAGCGCCGGGCAATGCAGACGAGCAGGCTGGCGGCGGCAAGCTGGCGTTTTGTGCAAAGCCTGACCCTGCGTACAGCAGCGATAAAGAACAGGCCAGTTGCATGGCTGTCTTGAATGAGAATTTCATGAAATACCCTCCCTGTGGGTTGTCAATGTATAGAGCGAGAAACGATGAGACGTCAGGTGACGCAGTGAAGCAGCGTCCCTGACTGATGTGAAGCAATTTATGTGAAGCAATGAGTACAACGCAGTGCAAGGCAAGGTTTTTCAAGATCAAGCTTGCGTTTTCTTATGCATGCAACGCACCTGTGCACCCATCCTGAATTGCTTGCCGGACCGATTCTAGCTTTGTTCTTATTGTCACAAAATTACTGTTACTGCAGATTACATGTAACTACAAGGGTGAAACTTGGTCGTGCTCGTCCAGCCCCGTAATCGTCGTAAAAGCTTGTTTGATGACAGATTTTTCTTACAAGTTCGGCATGAAAGTTACAGGGCATGTACACAATGATTCTTCCGGTATTCATGTTGCAAAATCCCGTGCAGTTATGGTTGATGTCTCGAAGGAGAAAGGGGAAGGAGGTCGTGGTTTGTAAGGATATTTAAAAAATAGCTTGCAAATAGATAGTGCACTATATAAAATGCGAAACATGAAAACCTCAAACAGCAAATCAGCCCCGGCCCCACAGCTTGGCGACCAGTTGTGTTTTGCCTTGTACTCGACTTCACTGGCGATGAACAAGCTCTATCGCAAGCTGCTCAAGAACATGGGAATTACTTACTCCCAGTACCTGGTATTGATGGTTTTGTGGGAGCAGGATGAGCAGACCGTGAACGATATAGGCGATCGCCTGATACTTGATTCGGCTACGCTGACACCCTTGCTCAAACGTATGGAAGCGCAAGAGCTGATTACCCGGGTACGTTCGGCAGAGGATGAACGACAAGTGATTATCTCGCTGACAAAAGCTGGCAATGACCTGCGCAAGCAGGCAGCGGCTTTGCCGACTTCGGTATTGTGTGCAGCAGAATGCTCGGCTGATGAGGCGCGTGACCTCAAGCAGGAGATACTGGCTCTGCGAGCGGCCCTGATGAAAAATGCCTGAAGCGGGAGAGTAAAAGTGTTTGCTTATTCATGCAGTTCAATTAAATATATAGTGCACTATTTAATAGTGTATTTTATCGATGTATTTAATAGAGCAGAATGGAAGAAGACATGATCTGCATATGCCATTGCTTGTCGATGATTTATCCATGAAGCTATCTGTCATGGCACAGGTATATTAAATACATAGTGCACTATTTAATAGCTGATTATATAAATAATTTTGACAGGCCAGGCGGCTGGCAGCCTGGTCTTTGTTAGCAACAAGCCAGTTTCGATTTATCCCACTAACGGCGGTCAGATTGACCGCCACCTTATAAAAGGAAATCAACATGACACACCTGAAATCGCTCATCGCTGCAACCGCCATCAGCCTCTCTGTGACCCATGCCTTTGCTGCCGGCAGCCCCGGCGTAGAGCCGACGACGCAGGCTTTTTTGCAGGCGCTGGAAGCCGGTGGCGGCAAGCCGCTGGAACAATTGCCGGTTGCCGATGCGCGCGCCGTTCTGGTGGGCGCGCAGGCTGGCGTCAAGCTCAGGCTGCCTGCTGCTGATGTATCAGAAAAAATCATCAAGGCAGATGGCGCCGACATCAGGCTGACCATCGTGCGCCCGGCTGGCATCAAAAAAACCTTGCCCGGATTTATGTTCTTCCACGGTGGCGGCTGGGTGCTTGGTGATTACCCTACGCATGAAAGACTGGTGCGTGACCTGGTGGCAGAATCGGGTGCGGTAGCCATCTTCGTCAATTACACACCGTCGCCTGAAGCGGGCTATGGCGTTGCCATCAACCAGGCTTATGCCGCAACCAGATGGGTGGCCGAGCATGGCAAGGAAATCCGTGTTGATGGCAGTCGTCTTGCCGTCGCCGGCAACAGCGTTGGCGGCAACATGGCAGCAGTTGTCAGTCTGATGGCAAAAGACCAGGGCGGCCCCGCACTGCGTTCACAGGTATTGCTCTGGCCCGTGACTGACGCCGATTTTGACAATGGCTCTTACCAGCAGTTTGCTGACGGTCACTTCCTGACGCGCAACATGATGAAATGGTTCTGGGACAATTACACGACGGACCAGGGCAAACGCAAAGAGCTTTACGCCTCACCACTGCGCGCCACGACGGCGCAATTGAAAGGCTTGCCGCAAACCCTCATACAGACAGCAGAATTTGACGTCTTGCGCGATGAGGGCGAAGCCTATGGCCGCAAGCTCGATGAAGCCGGCGTCAAGGTCACGACGGTACGCTACAAGGGCATGATCCATGACTTTGGCCTGCTCAATGTGCTGGCCAACGTACCGGCAGTGCGCTCTGCCATGCAGCAGGCGGGTGGTGAGTTGAAGCAGAGTTTGAAGTAAGATCGATCGGATGCCTGGGTAGCTGTGCAGTCAGACAAGGTCAATCATGCTACCCAGGCGCAGTGCTGGGCTCAGGTTTTTGATTCAACAATGTCCAGCCTGTAAAACCCGGCCACAGAGTCATCCTGTACTGTTGTCGCAGTAATCGTCGTATGATCATCACCAAAGGCAACCGGGGCCAGGGTGATGCCATTGATGACGGCCTGCACGGTATAGCCGGGGCCCGTCCGTAAATTCAATGCGGTAAAATCGCGCGCCTGGGTAATTTCCTGCTCGAACAGGCCATGCATTTGTATGATGAAGCTGACTGGTGGCGTACAGGTCTTGTACAACTGCATGAAAGGCGGGCTGCTGCTGCCTGTTTCTACCAGGCGCAAAGCATAGGATTTGTTTTCAAGGTCCTGGTCTATCTGCGCGACATAGGCGGCATTCTCATTTAACTGCACGCGGTCAGAAGTGTATTCTGTATTGAGAAAATTGGCCTTGGCAGTGATGGTGCCTGTCATGTCCGTGCGTAGTTCCAGCTCGCCACCGCCACCGAGCCGTACCCAACGAGCGATGACGAGATCGCCTTTGCTGATGGTGAAAAATGCTTCATGGCTGGTGCTGTTGACGACGGTGATGGTCATGGGAAACTCCTTGCTGAAGGTGGGCTGGTCTATGGATATGTCATATTCTACATTGCAATTTTTTAATAAAAACAATTGCTTCCTCATCAGGCGAGAAAGACTTCCCTTATTATTTTTATCTGAAAATCGCTGCGGACTGCCGTTGTTTATGCATCATCGACGGGAACGTCGAGTCCGGCTTTCACCCGGCTCATCGCCACAAAGGTCTTAAAGCGTTTGACATTATTGCTCTCAAAGAAGAGCTGACGGACCAGTTCGTTGTATTGCGCCATGTCGCGTACGGCGAAGATCAGCACAAAATCACATTCACCGGCAACGTAATAGCATTGCTGAACTTGTGGGCAGGCAAGGAAGGTGGTCTTCATGGCATCAAGCAGATCCATGCGTTCATTTTCAACCTCCACTTCGACGACGATGGTCAGCGGATAGCCGAGTGCATCCGGGCGCAATTGGGCTGTGAAGCGTTCTATGACCCCCTCATCGCCCAGACGCTTGAGACGGCGATTCACCGCAGCAGTAGAGAGGTTGACCCTTTCCCCCAGCGTGCTTTGCGGCAGGCTGCTGTCCTGCTGGATTTCAGCCAGCAGGCGACGGTCAAAATTGTCCAGGGTAGTCATCAGTGGCTAGCTATCAGTCAATATGATCGGTGAATTTGCAAAGATTTTGCGCTTGCGCATGCAATATCCGTAAATATTACCACTAGGTGCGGAATATGATTGCAGGCAATATTCATCCCATGACAGGTGTCGCCATGTTGCTAAGCAATCCACATGCTCTACGTACCCATTATCCGGCTGATCTCGCCGCCATCATGAATATACAGCATGCGCAGGCAAGCAGACGCTGGCTGGCTCCCTGGAAAGAACTCGCCAGCGCTGCAACACCATTGTATGTCTTGCCAGACCTGGCAGGCCAACTGCAATTGGCCTGCGTCCATGTGAAGGATGAGTCAGTCCGTTCATCGCTGGGTAGCTTCAAGGCACTGGGCGCGCCGGTGGCGCTGATCAGGCAGGTTTTGCGTCTCTACCCTGAGTCTGCCATCACACCTGAAGATGTACTGGCAGGCCGCCACGCACAGCTGCTGCAGAATTACACTGTCATCAGCGCCACGGACGGCAATCATGGACGCAGCCTGGCTGCGGCTGCCAGATGCGCGGGCTGCCGGTGTGTGATTGTGCTGCATGCCCAGGTCAGTGCTGAGCGTGAAGCGGCAATCGCGGCTTTTGGTGCAAAAATAGTGCGCATTGAAGGCAACTATGATGAGTCTGTGGAAGTGGCTGCGCAGATGGCGCAGGACCATGGCTGGCAGGTGATTTCTGACACGTCTTATGAAGGCTATGAAGATATCCCTCGTGATGTCATGCAAGGCTATGGCACAATCGCCGCCGAACTGGTGGAGCAGGCTGCAGGAGATGAAGGAAGAAGCACATTTACCCATATTTTCCTGCAAGGTGGTGTTGGTGGACTGGCCGCCGGAATCGTCAGCTACTTCTGGGAATTGTATGGCGCAAACCGCCCCCGTTTCATCGTGGTGGAACCTGCACAGGCAGACTGTCTTTACCAAAGCGCCCTGTATGGCCGGGCGGGCAGGGCGACCGGTACGGTTGAGTCCATCATGGCGGGGCTGGCATGCGGCGAGACTTCGCCGCTGGCATGGCGCTTTTTGCAGCCTGCTGTCGATTATTTCCTGACGATAGACGATGAACTCGCCATCGAGGCCATGCGCAAGCTGGCGACGGGCAGCGAGGACGATATCCCCATTGTCGCCGGGGAATCTGGCGCAGCGGGTCTGGCCGGTCTGCTCAGTATATGCGACAGCAGTATCTGCATGAAGCAATTGGGGCTCGATACCAGTTCAAGAGTGCTGGTGATCAATACCGAAGGGGCAACCGCCCCATCGGTGTACCGTGAATTGACTGGTGTGGCAGCAGAGATGGTGCTTTCTCAACAAAAAAACTGGAAGGACGCACACCATGGAAACAGCTGACATCAATGCATCCCTGCAGGCAGAATTGCTGGCCTGGCGCAAGCATTTGCATCAGCATCCCGAGACAGGTTTTGAAGAAGTGGCGACATCTGACTACGTTGCCAAAGCCTTGCAGAACATGGGACTGGCAGTATATCGCGGCATCGGCGGCACTGGCGTGGTGGCCAGCCTGAGTGCAGGCAAGGGTACAAGGGCGATAGGCTTGCGTGCGGATATGGATGCCCTGCATATTACCGAGAACGCACCCGGCAGGCCACATGCCTCATGCACGCACGGCAAAATGCATGCATGCGGGCACGATGGCCACATGGCCATGGTGCTGGGCGCAGCCAGGTTATTGACTACCAGGCCAGATTTTAACGGCACGGTACGCTTTATCTTCCAGCCGGCAGAAGAACACGGGCGCGGCGCCAAGGCCATGATGAGTGATGGCCTGTTTGAACGCTTTCCCACCGATGCGATTTTTGGTGTGCATAACATGCCAGGCATATCAGCAGGTTCTTTTGCCACCCGCGCCGGCGGCATCATGGCATCGGAAGATAATTTTGTCATCCACATCAAGGCACGCGGCACGCACGCAGCCAGGCCACACATGGGCATAGACCCCATCGTCATCGCTTCGCAGATCGTGCTGGCCTTGCAGACCATTGTTTCGCGTAATCTTGATCCGGGTTTACAGGCGGTGATCTCCTGTACGGAATTCATTACTGACGGCATCAGGAACGTGATTCCGTCCAACGTCATCATCAAGGGAGATACCCGCAGTTATTCCCGCGAGGTGCAAGCCATGCTGGAACAGCGCATGCGCGACATCAGCGAGGGAATCTGCCGCATGCATGGTGCAGAATGCACGTTTGAATATACCCATGAGTTTGCACCGACTATTAATTCAGCCGAGTTTGTCGACGTTGCCGCCAGGGCAGCTGCGAATATTGTGGGCAAAGAAAATGTCGACGCCAATGTACAGCCCATGATGATCTCTGAAGATTTTGGTGCTTTCTTGCAAACCATACCTGGTAACTTCAGCTTCATTGGCAATGGTGTCGCAGACGGCCCGGGCGGCATACCCTTGCACAACGCAGGCTATGACTTCAACGATCAAATCCTGTCGACCGGTGCACGCTACTTTGCTGAAATTGTGCGACTGGAATTGCCTGCCGCCCAAGCCGTCTGACAGGACCGTTTGCGCTTTCACATTGTCCTCTTTGCCTTTTGCAGAGGGAGGCCTCCCCCTGTTTCTACAGGATCAATGCAGACATCTATGAGCCTGAGTCCATTCAGCGAATTACAGCCTGACAGCTGTGCTTCGCTGGATGTGCCGATTTCACATTGATCGCCCCTGAATTGCATCTAGACCACTTCCTTTCATCATTGCTAGGGTAGTCCCCTGCCGTTTTATCAGTTGCGGCAACCGGGATGCTGCAAGGCTACGGTCAGGTTTTACATAATTGATATTAAAAATATAACCACAATCTTGGAGGAGAATATGAAAAAACAATCAGTCCTGAAAAAGAACAGCATAGCTGGCGTCGTGCAGTCGGCGACACCATTGGCAAAGTCTTCATACCGGTATTTCGCAAGTTCCATGCTCATGCTGGCGTTAAGCGCCTGTGGTGGTGGAAGCGGCGCCGGTGCTGAGTCTGACACCAATATGCCCATCCCGCCCGCCGCTGCTCCGCTAGCGCCAGCACCCGAGGCGGTGCAGGGTACCGGCTTTGTTGAGCTTGACGTCAGCCAGGGTAACCGGGTCGTGTACCTGTATACGTCGATGGTCGTGCCGCCGCACCCACCTGCTACCGGTACACTGTTTCTCTGGCCTGGTCTGCAGCCAGGCGGGGCCAATTATCTGCCCATCGACAATGGCGTATTGCAGCCCGTGCTGACCTGGGGTAATTCATGCGCACCGGGAAACCAGCCTGCGGCCTATTCGACCTGGTGGATATCGGCGCAATACGTCAATACGATAGGGCATGAAAAAAATTTCACCGGTTGTCAGGGCGGTTCAATGATGGCGGTCAATGTTGGCGACAAACTGGCGATATCCATGTATCTGCGTGGCACTGTCTGGACACAATACATCCTCGATGTGCAGACAGGTCAGCATGTCAGTTATGACATTGACCTGCGTGGTCAGGCGCAGAATCGCAGTATCTTCATGATTGAGTCTTACGGCCTGCGTCCGGCGGTCGATGTGACATTCACAGACACCTATATCCAGTTCGCCAATCCCGAAGCCAGCGCCTGCCGTGTCATCCGGCGCGGCATCAATGATACGGTGTCTGCACCTGTCTATTATGGTGACAATTACTGCTATGTGAAGAACATGACTTTGCGCTCATGGTAAGGGTTGAGCGTTCGATACGGGAACGGCCACCCTGTGCGGCCGTTGCGATCAACCCCTGGTCAGGTGCTCCCGGCTAGGCGCCCCCGGCTAGGCACCCCCGGCTAGGCGCCCCCGCCGTTATGCATACGCAAGACGCTGCGCATTTGTTTGACTTCGTCCAGCGGGCTGCGGCCGAACAGGCGTTTGAATTCGCGGCTGAATTGTGAGCTGCTTTCATAGCCTACGGTATTCGATGCGGTATAGGCGTTCATGCCTGAACGTATCATCAGCAACCTGGCCTTGTGCAGGCGCATGGCCTTGATGTACTGGATGGGCGTGGTGCTGGTCACCTGCTTGAAGTGCAGGTGAAAAGCCGGCACGCTCATGCCGGATTCGTGCGCCAGGCTGTCGACGTCAAGCTTGTTGCTCAGACCTTCATGGATCATGCGCAGGGCGCGGGTGATTTTCTGGAAATGACTGCCTTGGCTCAAAGCTGCCCGCATGGCTGCACCCTGCTCACCCATCAGTATGCGGAAATAGATTTCACGCACGATGGCGGGCGCCAGCACCCTTGCTTCCAGCGGGGATGCCAAGGCTTGCAGCAGGCGCAGTACAGCGTCAGCCAGGGTGTCGTCCACCTGGGTCGCATACATGAAGGCAGGCGCACCGACTGGCGTAGCAGGTGCATTGGCTTTTACCCCTGCCTGTGCTTCCTGCACTGCCAGCGCCAGTTCTGCCGCCAGCGATTGCTGTATGCCCAGGTGGATGCCCAGCATGGGGTGATCCGGTGTGGCTTCGGTATCGGCTTCAAAAGGCAAGGGTGCAGAGACCACCAGGTATTGCCGTGCATCATAAACAAACATGGCGTCGCCCAGATAGGCACGCTTGCGTCCCTGCACAATGATGCAGATGCAGGGTTCATACATGACTGGCGTGCGTTGCATGGGCCGTTCGCTGCGCATGAAATGTACATACTCCAGCGCCGAGGCGGTAAAGCCTTCCTGCAGGGCCATGCCGGCCACGATGCTTGCCAGTCTGTGATTGATGTCGTCCTTGTTTGGCATAAACGTGATGAAGAGGAACAGGCACGCATCATAGCAATAATATCGCTGAATTTGCGACGTGCAATAGGATTAGGCAAGAATCAGAAAGTTTCCGGCATTCAGTTCGGGGCCATATCTGCCTATCATGGCCACATTCCGCAATCAGCGGACACACTTGAAAGGCAGATCATGAAGCAAAAAACCTGGTTAATTACCGGCGCCACCCGTGGCATAGGCGCAGCCATCGCCAGAGCCGCGCTCGATAGTGGTGACAAGGTCGTCGTCACCGGTCGCGATATCAACAAACTGGAAAGCCAGTTCGCCAGCTATGGTGACAAGGCACTGTCACTGGCGCTTGACGTCGATGATGAAGCGCAGGCACAAGCCGCCGTCAAGGCAGCCTGCGCACAATTTGGCAGCCTTGATGTACTGGTCAATAACGCAGGTTACGGACAGCTTGGCCTGTTTGAAGAAATCAGCACGGCAGAAATCCGCCAGCAGTTCGACACCAATGTCTATGGCAGCATGAACATGGCACGCGCCGTCTTGCCCGTCATGCGCGAGCAAAGAAGAGGGCATATCTTCAACCTGTCTTCAATAGGCGGCATCGCCGGTTTTGAGAGCGCGTCGATTTATTGCGCCAGCAAATTTGCCATCGAAGGTTTCTCGGAATCGCTGGCGCTGGAAGTGGCGCGCTTTGGTATCCACATTACCATTGTCGAACCTGGCTTCTTCCGCACTGATTTTCTTGACCAGACATCGGTGCGTTATGGCAACAAGACCATCGCTGACTACACCAACAGTGGCATCGGCAGTCGCGAGAGTTATGCCAGCTATAATCATCAGCAGGCCGGTGACCCCGTCAAGCTGGGTGCCGCCATACTGTCCATCAGCAATATGGCTGAGCCGCCATTACGCTATGCAGCCGGTTCTGATGCGATAGAGGTTGTTGGCGCCGCTTTGGAGAAACACCAGCAGGTATTGCAGCAATGGCGGGTTCTGTCTGTCTCGACAGACGGGGATTTTGCATAATGCCGGCATGAGCGCAGGGGGGCATGTTGACAAGGATGAGCATGCCTTACCCTGCAAATGCACCGCGTCGGTAATTTTGTCAAATTGACAAAGTGTGACATACTCCTACTGTTCTTATGACAACGAACAGGGGAGGATGAATGCAGGATGTTTTGCAGCGATGGCTATGTGTGGGCAAGTGGGCCAGGCGTCTGGCCCTGATCGCCGGCTTGCTCGCCAGCGGCATCACGCAAGCTGCTAACGAGATCAACTGGTATGTTTTCCCGCTGCCGCCTTTGTACATTCCGGACGGACCAGGCAAGGGTGAGGGTATCGTCGACCTGGCCTTGCAGCGCCACCTCATCCCCAACTTGCCGGATTACCAGCACAAGCTCATCCATGTCCCGCTCAAGCGCCTGGAATTGATGCTCAAGGAAGAAAGCAATGCCTGTGCACTGGGTCTGTTCAAGAATGCAGAGCGCGAGAAAACCATGGTTTTTTCCACGCCATTCTTTGCCCAGGTATCACCGGGTGCCATGATCCCGCGTGCACAGGTTGCACAACTGCGCCCCTATCTTCTTGTGGGTGACAAACTCAGTCTGGGCAAATTGCTTGAAGATGGAGCACTGACTGTGGGCGTGCAAAGTGGTCGCAGTTATGGCGCCGTAATAGACGAGTTATTACAGGCCAACAAGGACAGGAAAAACATCTTCTTCAACAGCGCACCGAACGCGGCGAAAAGCCTGTTCCAGATGAATGCCCTGGGCCGTGTCAACCTGATACTGGGCTACCCTTACGAAGCCACTTTCCTCAACAGCCGTGACAGCGCTGATTTTGTCGACCTTAAATTTTATCCCCTGCAAGAGCAGCCTGCCTTTTTGCTGGGTTATGCCGCATGCTCCAAAAGCCCCTTCGGCGAACAGGCCATAGAACAGATCAATGCTGTGCTGGCCCGTCGGGAAATCCTGGAGGCCATCGCCTCTTATTATGAAAGCTGGATGCCCGAAGATGCCCGCCCATTGGCGCGGCAGGTTTTCAGCCAGGCTTTTCCGGTCAGGGCAAGGGCGCGCAAGTAAGTTGGCGGTGCTACAATCCGGTACGACAACAGATTGCCATAGATTCTATATTCACCATGCAACTCGACAGATTCGACCGCCAGCTACTGAACCTGGTACAGCAGGATTCCAGCCTGGCGGCCGAGCGCCTGGCTGAACAGGTTGCGCTGTCACCGTCGGCAATACAGAGACGCCTGCGCCGTTTGCGCGAGCAGGGCGTCATCATGCGTGATGCGGCGGTTGTTGATCCAGTTAAAATAGGTCGTCCCAATTTTTTCATTGTCTCGCTCGAAGTCGAGCGTGAGCGGCCAGAACTGCTGGCGCAGTTACGCAACTGGCTGAGTGAACATGAACAGATACAGCAGGCTTTTTACGTGACTGGCGAAGTCGATTTTGTCCTCGTCGTCACGGCGCCACACATGGAAGCCTTTGAAGCGCTGATGTCGCGTCTCATGCAGGAAAACACCAATGTCAGGCGCTTTACCACCAATGTGACACTGGGCCTGGTCAAGCGTGGGTTGAATATACCTGTACCGCTGGATGAGGCGGAATAATCGATTCACTTGACTGTGCCTGACTTTGCCTGACGGTACTTGATATTGCCTGGTCTTACTGTGCCACCTATAGAATAGCGTCATACGGCGGCAGCAAGGACAACGTGCTAGTTGTACGGCGATTGCGCTAGCAATGTGCGCGTAGTGTTGTAATGGAGTCAGGTACATGACGCTGCGCTCGTCCTGCTTTCGCGAGTGACGAAATCATCGGGTAATCCAAGTGGTTTTGGTTCTGCAATGTTTTTTTGACGCTTGGCTGCTGGAGCTGCCGCATGGTCAGAAAGCCGTACGCCGCGATGCATAGCGTGGCGTGATGGTGAAACCCACGCCAACCACGCCCCTCATCATATCCAAGCCCAAATTCCTGCTATCAGTTCCTGATAGTCGCGCTCGATCCGCCAACGCATTTTTGTCACAAACACAATTTGCTCAAGTGTCGCATCCCAGGGCGCTGTTGAGAGGAAATACTTTAGTGGCTCGACATCCCCCTCCGGCCATTCGATCAGCAGCCATTCTTCAGCGCGCATCTCGGTGGCAAGGTAGTCCCGGTGGGCGGGACGCCCTACACACCGACGCCAATCTCAACGCATATTCACTGCTTAAGCTCATCTTAAGAATCAAAGTTCATTATTACTTCCTGGATGAGAGTCCTGCAATTGCATACCCCTCAGTCTCTTGCATGGGTTCTTCATCAGCGAGTGACAGGTACATGATTTTTAAGTTTGAGAATTCCCTGAATTCCTAGAGGAGATCGAAATGAGCAATATATCAACTTCACAAAGTGACACTAGCTGTACCGAAAGTTCCACCAAGAAAATCCAGGTATGGGATGTGCCTGTGCGACTTACCCACTGGTTGATTGCCTTATGTTTTACGGGTGCCTATCTGACAGCTGAAGTGGATTCCTTGCGTCTGCTCCATATAAGCATGGGATACACCATGTTATTCTTGATCTGTTTTCGTCTGCTCTGGGGATTTATCGGCAGTAAATATGCACGCTTCTCTGAATTTGTGCGTTCACCTGCTACTGTCATTCGTTATTTGCGTGGCATGATATCCGGGCATCCAGCTCATTTCACTGGGCACAATCCGGCAGGTGCCATCGCGATTATCGCAATGTTAGGTCTAGGCTTAATCGTCACAATATCGGGCTATGCCAACTATAATGAATTGGGCGGCGAATGGCTGGAAGAAGCGCATGAAATAGCGGCCAATATTATGCTGGCAGTAGTTGGCGTACACATTGCGGGTGTTTTACTTGCGAGTTATTTACATCGTCAAAATCTGGTACGCAGCATGATAAGCGGCCGTAAACTGGGGCAGCAACAGCAAGCTATACATAGCACCCGGCACTCGGTTGGCATCGCACTGATGTTAGTGGTACTCGGATTCTGGATTTATCAGGCGAGTACAGCAACGTCTGCAACAAGCACAGAAAAGACGCAGTCGAGCAAAGAAGGTTCAGATAAAGACCGTGACAGAGATTGAATCTGGCAAAAATTTTATAATCATAGAGAACTGATATGCGCATATTACTGGCAGAAGACGACCCATTACTTGGCGATGGTTTGCAGGCAGGCTTACGCCAATTCGGTTTTCAAGTCGATTGGGTCAGGGATGGTGATGCAGCAGAATATGAATTGCGCAGCCAAGTGTATACCGCTGCAGTACTGGACCTGGGATTGCCGCGCAAAGATGGACTGGACGTGCTTGCCAGCATACGCAGGGCTGAAGTCAGCTGCCCGGTATTAATATTGACTGCACGTGATGCCATCCCAGCTAAAATTCGCGGGCTGGATCAGGGAGCCGACGATTATGTCGTTAAACCAGTTGATCTGAATGAACTTGCCGCAAGGTTGCGTGCACTGATCAGGCGCGCCCATGGGCAGACAACTGAGAATCTGGAAGCACAAGATATTTTACTGGATCCGGGAGCAAGAACAGTAAGGCAGGCAGGTGCAGAGGTTGAAGTGTCGACGCGGGAATTCGATCTCTTGCAAGCCCTTATGCTCAATCCTGATCGCGTGCTTTCACGGGAACAAATCGAGCACCATTTGTATAGCTGGGGGCAAGAAGTGGACAGCAATGCCATTGAAGTCCATATTCACAACCTGCGAAAAAAGCTCGGCGCAGCATCAATACTGACAGTGCGTGGAGTTGGCTACATGCTACCAAAGACTAGTCGATCATCATGACCGCACTTCCATCGCTGAAAAGTCGATTACTCATCCTGACATTAACAGCTGTCGCATCCATCTGGTTGCTGGCAACTGCCATAACCTGGTTCGATGCCAAGCATGAGCTGGACGAAGTGCTGGATGGCCATTTGGCGCAAGCTGCAAGCTTGCTGGCAACACATCAAATACACGAGATTGTAGAGAATGGAGAATCGCAGGATACACATAGTTTGCACAAGTATGCACCTAAAGTCATGTACCAGGTTTTTCATGCAGGGCATATTGGCTTGCGCTCAGCAAATGCGCCGGAAGCGCCTATCCTGGACGTTTCCAAGGAATTAAAAGAGGGCTTTGCAACCATTCAAATTGGCGGCCAGCAGTGGCGTGTATTTTACACAATCGGTGCTGACACAGATGTGCAGGTTTATGTGGCAGAAGAGGTACAGGCGCGCACTGCCATCCTGTATGCAGTTTTACGTAGCCTGGTACTGCCGTTCATCATTGCACTTCCCTTGCTTGCCATAGCGCTATGGCTGGCCGTGAGGCAAGGTATGAGCCCGATCGTCAAATTAGGCCAAGTACTTGAGCAGCGAGAGCCATCGGCAGTTAACCCGATTGAAATGAATGGCACAAGTAAAGAAACTCAGCCTGTTATTCAAGCATTGAATGGCTTACTGGAACGCATTGCCGGCCTGATGGAGTCAGAAAGAAGATTCACGGCGGACGCAGCCCACGAACTGCGCACCCCACTTGCCGCCCTGCGCACCCAGGCCCAGGTAGCGATGGTGGAGCATGATGAAACTAAACGTCAGCATGCATTAAGGGGCACGCTGGAGGCCTGCGACAGAACATCCCGTTTGATTGAGCAATTACTCACTTTGTCCCGACTGGAAAGCAACGCGGAAGCTGAATTTGTGAAGTTCGACATATCAGTCATGATACGCAGCCAAATTGCAGATATCGCTCACAAAGCCATCAGCAAGCATCAAAATCTGGAACTGGATGCGGACTGTAGTTGCGTTATCAATGCTAATGAAGTTCTGCTGGGTGTACTTGTTCGTAACTTGATCGACAATGCCATTCGCTACTGTCCAGAAGCAGCACGAATTTTGATTCAATTGAGCTGCATCAATGGTCAATATATCTTAACGATTGAAGATAGTGGAAATGGTCTTTCGGATCAGGATATCTCTCGGTTGGGAGAGCGATTTTTTCGTATTCAAAGTAATGTAGAAAGTGGCAGTGGCCTTGGTTGGTCTATTGCAAAAAGAATAGCAGCGGTTCACAACATGGACTTGCAAGCCGGACGTTCAGAAAAATTGGGGGGATTAAAAGTGACACTGACAATGCCTGTGCATTACTGAATCTCTCTTTCATATCAACAACTAGTGGACTGTTGCAGCACACTAGGAGTGCGCAATGAATTACGTCCGACTATTTTTTTTCATGACATGTGTTTTCGTCACTCTCTCACATGCGCAAAACAACGCGGATATACCTGCTCCACAAGTGAAAAAAGCAGCAAACAATAATTCTGAAAAAGTGATAACTAGCGGACTGTCAAAGTGAAAAGCGAAGTGCCTGCCATGTGCTCGACGATCATGGCGGCGTTACAAATACGTGCGATAGCCCCGCTATCGCTGTGTTTATTTTTCAAAACCTTGCCTTGCCCTGATTCGCCGGGCACATGTCCTTCACTTCCGCTTTCACTGTGACAGTCCACTAGTCTAAAAAACCTCGAAACTGACAAGGGTTGTACGACATTAAACAAGTCTGCACTGCCTCCCAAATCGCCTTGTTCGCACTCACCCTATTGATGAAATCAGTTCTAGTCGTTAGTCTCACCGGAAAGCGGCGTCGCCAGCATGGACGGACGCGCGATGAATGCTTCATACCATGCCGTCAGCCTGGGGCGTTGTTCCCTGAAGCCGGGCAGTTCACGAAACTCCAGCCAGCTTAAGGCCGTCGCCACGGCGATGTGGCCGACATGGACAGGGCTGTCCGCGTCTCGTTCTTGTTCCCGCTCCTGTTTTTGCTCTTGTTCCAGCTGCTGCTCCAGCCAGTCATAGCTGGCCAGCAGTTTTTGCGTATGGCCGTCACGTAGTGGCGGGTAACGCAGGGCTTCCGGGCGGCGTGTGGTCTCCCAGCGTACGGCAATGCCGGAATCAGCCATACCCTTGGCGATGGCCTGCATACGCAAGACATGCCAGCGTGCTTCACCCAGGGCCGGGATCAGCGGCTTGCCATTGTGCAGAGTGTCCAGGTATTCACAAATCACGTCAGAATCAAACAACGGCGGCAAGCCCGGACGTAGCAGCACCGGCACTTTGCCCAAGGGGTTTTGCGCATACACGGCCTCATTGCGATTGGTCGGACTGGTTTCATGATGAATGACTTCTATCTGCCCGGCCAGGCCGGCCTCATGGGCGAACACCAGGGCCTTGCGGGCATAGGGCGAATGGGTCTGGTAAAGTAATTGCATAGGTAATGGCATGTTGATGGCGTCCTGAATCGGGATGGTGTTGAACTGACGAACTGAATGGATACAGAAGGCTTACTACCTGTCGCCACTCACATGCAGACATGCTAATCCTGGCAGCGTGAATATTCGCCGCATTTGCAATGCTGCTGTTGCAGTTTTTCTGCAATATGGCTTGTCTCGCCCATGCGCCTTGCTTATACTGGGGCAATCATCATATCGGGAGGCGTCATGAAGCGATTCGCAATGATTGTTCTGGCCTTGTTAAGCGCCATGGTTTTCTCCAGCGCCTATGCGGACAATCCGTCTGACGCCATCGACATGGTTGAAAAAGGCCTCGCCTATGTCAAGAAAAACAGTGTTGAAGCCCTGATCAAGGAAGTCAACAACAAAAATCCTGAATTCATCAAGGGCGACATTTATCTCGTCGTGCGCAGCCTCGATGGCACCACCCTGGCTCACCCTGTCAATCCCAAGCTGGTTGGAAAAAACATGCTGGTATTACCCGACGCTGACGGTAAATTCTTCCGCAAGGAAATCGTCGAAGGTGCAAAAACCAAGGGGAAAGGCTGGGTCGATTACCGCTACAATAATCCCGTCACCAAGCAGCTGGAAAACAAATCCACCTACTATGTGCGCAGTGGCGATGTCACACTGGAGGCGGGGATTTACAAGGGTAACTGACGAGGCCAGACTCGTTCTCGCATATGGATCAATCCCGCATGAAGAACGGATTGCGGACGAACGCAGGGGTTGACCGCATACCAGGGCTTTAATCCTGCTTGGCTGCCGGCAAATCAGAAGGGTTGGCAGGCGAAGCTGATACTTCAACATCCGATGTCAGGCTGGCAGATGCTGATGCCTGCTCTGTGGCGGAAGCAGCGGCATTTTCTGTATTTGTTGTGCTTATCGTATCAGCCAGCATCTTTGGTGACTGTACGCCGGCCAGCTGAAACGGCACCCCGCTGGCGAGCAATTGTTTTTTCTCGACCGGCAATTGCTGGTACAACTCCCATTGTTTTGTTTTTTGCGCCGTTTCTATTTTCTTGGTCCGGGAGTAGTTGAGGCGGGCGATCTGTTTTTGCTCAGGGCTGAGCGCAGCCCACAATTCCATGCGTTTTTGTATGCGTTTCTGTTCGTCAGGTTTCAGGCTGACAAATCGATTGGCAATCTGCAACCATTTTGCCTGGTTGAGGCCATCTATCCTGTCCCATTCAGCTTGCAGTGGTTGCAAGACTTTTTTCTGGGCGGTACTCAATTCTTTCCAGGTTTGTTTACCGGCGATGACTGGCTTGGTGGTGGCAGGCAACGGTCTGGCACTTGCCTGCATCTGCGGACTGGCAGCAGTTTGTGCAATGGTCTGGACTTTGAAATATGCCAGGCCGGTCAATACACTGACGCACACCATGCCACTTAGCGTGATCAATCCTGTGCTGTGATTTGCTGGTTTCATGATTGCTACTCTCTATGAAAAACTGCCTTGTCCCCTATTTTAATCCTCATTTGGCTTTTCGTCAGTGTCCTTTCATTTTTTAAATCGGAAGAATGAAATTGATTCGGCAAATGTTTGTCATGGCAAACCAGGCTGGATGCGTTTCATTTCCCCGTGGGGGCAGGCACAGGATGCGCCAGGTCAAATGCATTTACCTGTTCTTGCCACAACCCTGCCTGTTCACGCAACCAGGCGGTAAAGGCACGCACTTCCGGCAGGGCCGCGCTGTCTTCACGCAAGACCAGCAGGTTGTCACGCGGGGTAGGGCAGATGATGTCACTGGCCAGGACCAGGCTGCCGGCCTGCAGGCGTCGCCAGGCGATGCTCAGGCGTCCCAGTGCGATGCCCTGGCCCTGAACGGCGGCTTCCAGCAGGACGTCGGCATCATTGTAGGCCTGGCCTTGCAGGCTATGGTCTTCCGGCAGGCCGGCGGCAGTCAGCCAGTTGCCAGCATCCAGCGACAGATGCTGCAACATGGCCGTTGCCGGCCACAGGCGTGCATCCGTACCCAGTCTGGCCTTGAGCGCCGGGGAAGTCACTGCCACCAGACGGTCGGTGAACAGGGTTTCGCAAATCTGGTCGGTACTCTGGCGGCTGCCATGGCGTATCGCCAGCATGGCCACGCGCGGGGCGGCGCGCACCAGGGCGTAGTCGGTTTCTATGATCAGGCGTATCTCAGGGGATTGCCGGGTAAAACTGTCCAGGCGCGGCAGCAGCCATTCCTTGGCAATCGATGCCAGGGTGCTGACGTGCAGGGTTCTTTGCGTGGTATCGTCTGGCGGGTAAATCGCCTGATGCAGGGCCGACAGCGGGCCGGCCAGGCGCGTCAGCAGGGCCGCACCGTCATCAGTCAGGCTGACCTTTGGGCCGTTGCGCTTGAACAGGGTCAATCTGCTCCAGTCTTCCAGTTGCCGTATCTGGCGGCTGATGGCCCCTGGCGTCAGGCTCAGTTCATCTGCCGCCTTGCTGAAACTGCCCAGGCGCGAAGCCGCTTCAAAGGCCTGTAATGTGAATAAGGGCGGCAATTTGCCTGTCATCTTGAATTTTCCTCACTTTCATCTTGCAAAAGTATCGTTTTTCACCTGTGCGGGGTGCAGCAATAATCTTGCTATCTTAACTGAGTCAGTGGTGGAACATGAAAGCGATCATTGTTGAACAATTTGGCGGGCCAGGGCAATTGCGGCTGCAGGATGTGGCAGCACCCGCTGGCGAGGTCATCGTCAATGCCGCCTGGGCCGGGGTCAATTTTGTCGATATCTACCAGCGCGAAGGCCGTTACCCCGGCGTCAGGCAACCGCTGGCCATGGGTATAGAAGGTACGGGTGTCATTGCATCTGCCCCAGCAGGCAGCGGCTGGCGCAGCGGTGAGCGTGTTGCCTACACCACTGGTGTGCAGGGCAGTTACGCAGAACAGGTGGCAGTGCCAGTGGCGAACCTGATACGCGTTCCTGACCAGGTCAGCCTGCGCGATGCCTGTGCCGCCATCGAACATGGCCTGACCGCCATCATGCTGGTCGACGAAGTGGCACGCCTGCCGCAATCCGGCAGTGTGCTCGTACATGCCGCCGCCGGTGGTGTCGGCGGCTGGCTGGTACAGTTACTGGCAGCGCGCGGCCTGACAGTATTTGGCACAGCCTCGTCTGCCAGCAAGGCAGACTGGCTGCTCAGCGTGGGTGCGCAGGCGATTCGTTATGACGATGGCACTGACTGGGCAGCCCAGGTGCTCGACAAAACTCGGGGGCGCGGTGTTGACGTGGTATTTGATTCCGTCGGCAAGGCCACCTTTGCACACAGTCTGGATGTGGTGGCCACGCGCGGCCATGTCATCCTGTTCGGTGCTGCCAGCGGCCAGCCAGAACCCGTCGATGTGCTGCAACTGATGCGCAAGAGTATCACCCTGACGCGCCCGATATTGCCGCACTACATGAACACGCCTGCCGCCCTGCAATCCAATGCCGACAAGGTGTTTCAATACCTGACTGACGGTACGGTCAAGCTGCGTATTCATGCGCAATACCCACTGGCAGATGTGGCGCAGGCCCATGCGGCGCTGGCAGAGCGTGGCACGCAAGGCAAACTGCTGCTGGCAATTCACCCTCAATACAATCAAGACACATATCAAGGACAATAATCATGACCATCATTTCAGAAAAACTGCAACAACTGGGCCACAGCCTGCCACCCGTCAAGGCGCCGGCAGCCAATTACCTCAGCTACACCCTGCAAGGCAATCTGCTCATCATCGCCGGACAGATAGGCAACCCTGGTACAGCCAAAGCGGGTGTCGTCGGAGCGGGTTGCTCGCCCGAGACCGCACAGAAAGAGGCAGAAATGGCAGCCCTGCGCCTGCTCGCTGTCATCGATGCCGTCACCGGAGGCGACATGACGCGCATACAGCAAGTCTTGCGCCTGGGTGTCTTCATCGCCGCCAGCCCGGATTTCGACGGTCACAGCGCCATCGCCAATGGCGCGTCCGACCTGTTTGTCGCCACCCTGGGCGAGCGTGGCCGTCATGCCCGTACCGCCATCGGCGTTGCCAGCCTGCCCACAGGCGCTGCGGTTGAAGTCGACGCCATCGTGCAACTGGCTGCATCATGATCAGCCATGAACAGCTTGCGTTGCTGCGTGCCCAGACTCCTGGTCTTGACCAGGGCCTGCATTTCAATCACGCCGGTGCGTCGCTGCTGCCGCAGGCGGCGTTGCAAGCCATACAAGCGCACCTGCAACTCGAATCCCGGGTCGGCCCCATGGAAGCTGCACTCATGGTCGCAGACCGTCTGCAAGCCATGCGTGAAGATGCGGCCAGGTTGATCAATGCCGGCAGTGAAGAAATCGCCTTCATGACATCGGGCTCCAGCGCCTTTGGCAGTGTGTTCGCCGCATTGCCGCCATTCAGGCAGGGTGAGCGTATTCTGGTCAGCCGGCAGGAGTGGGGCGGCAACCTGGCCAATTACCAGCGTGCGGCACAAGCCACGGGTGCTGTCGTCGAGGTCATGCCCTGCCGTACCGACGGCAGTGTCGACGCTGGCGCACTGGCCAATTGCATCGATCAACGTGTGCGCCTGATCTCACTGACCTGGCTGCCCGCCAATGGTGGCCTGATCAATGATGCCGTTGCGGTGGGCAAGGTAGCTGCTGCCACAGGTGTGCCCTATATCATCGATGCCGGGCAGGCATTGGGCCAGGTGCCGGTTGATGTCAAAGCCCTGCAATGCGATGTACTCAAGAGCGCAGGCCGCAAACACCTGCGCGGCCCGCGCGGCACCGCCTTGCTATATGTGCGCAAGGCTTTCCTGGAACATCTGCAACCGGCCTGGGTTGATGTCTCATCGGCGCCGGTCAGTGCAGATGGGCCAGACCTGCGCAGCGACGCCCGTCGTTTTGAAACCAGTGAAAACGCTGTCGCCCTGCAACTGGGTCTGGCTGAAGCTATCAGACTGGCGCTTGATATCGGCGCAGGAAACATCACCGCTGCCATCACCAGCCTGGCAACGACAGCACGGCAACGCCTGGCACGCATCCCCGCCATCAGCCTGCACGACCTTGGCGACGGTCCGCAATCGGGCATCATCTCTTTCAACCTGCGCGGTCACGACGCCATGGCACTCAAAAACCGGCTGGCGCAACAGCGCATTTACATTGGCGCCAACGGCGTACCCTATACTCCGCTGGACATGCAGGCGCGTGGCCTGCACAGCATCGCGCGGGTATCGCTGTCCTACCTCAATACGCTTGAGGATGTGGAAAAACTGGCGCAGGCCCTTGAAGGTTTGGCATAGGATACCTGTCGTCATGTGGCTTGCCACGCCCGTCATGCAGGGTATGGCACAGAATGGCATCATACTTCCATACTGGCCGTCAGGCCTGTATGGAAACGGCGCTTAAAAAGACGCTGGATGCCAGATCAGGTCCGGCCTGATGGTTTGGGCGTTGCAGGCTTCAACCAGTGAATTTGCACACGCTGGCTTTCAAGACAGATCACCAACCGTACTGATGGATTGCTGCTCCGGTCCATCAGACCACATCTGCATCAATCGACTACCTGCATCCACCGTTTTTCTTGAATGCTACGTTCAAGATAATACCTGCGTGGATTGCCGCACACATGGCAACTGCATATGGTCGCCGTGTGCAAGGCCCGCCCCAGATATTTTGAATCCAGCCTGCCGTAAGCGCCATAGAAATGATACTGCCGCTTCTTTTTCAAACGGACATCATGATGCCTGCGCAAGGCGCGTAAGAGATCTTTCATCATTGTTCCTCGATAACCAGGGCGGTCCGATTGCCGCCTTGTTGGTCATGAAGAACTGGGCTGAATGTTTTTTCATGGCGTTTGTTCCAGAGGGTTGTCGTGACTATTAAATTTTTTGGGGAGGTTTGCCTGATCTTTGCGGGATTTTGCGTAAGACTTGCCGCGGCGAGCACGATGTTTCCATGCTTCATGCTATTTCATTCTCCGACTGTGGTGCTTGGAATAATATTAATGGAATCAATTAATTTTTTAAATATTATTTGTTTTAATAATGAAAATATAAATTAAATTCTTATTTAATAGATATGAAAAAAATACATTGATTTAAGCCATAAATGGGCTTTATGATAATTTAAGAAAAGAAATTTAACAATTTCGGAGATGCAATGCCGCTTGCGGGTTCAGATAATGTACAACCGGTTCGCCCCTTATTTCGCCCTGAAGCAGGTGGAGGTAAAGGCCAATCCTGGCTTGGTGAAGTTGTTTTTCTGCGCCCCCTGTCTTTCATTGTCTACGCTGTCTTTTCACTATGTGTCATCACGGCATTGGTCAGCTTTGCATTTTTAGGCAGCTATACAAGGCGCTCCGTGGTTACTGGCGCTGTCTTGCCATCTGGGGGCTTGCTGAAAATATATTCTCCGCGCCCCGCACGTGTGCTGGAGCGTAAAGTTACCGAAGGGCAGTATGTGCAAGCCGGACAGATTTTGTTCACGCTGAGCGATGATTTTACCCTGGCAAAAGAAGGCGAGCCTGGTCGTGAAGCCGTTATGCTGCAAAACCTGGCGGGCAAACGCGCTAACCTCCAGGCTGAGCGCAACTCTCAGATCACGCAGAACCTGCAATTACGTGAAAAATTGCAGCGGCAAATCGAGGGAATACAAGCCGAACTACTGCAAATCGATCGCGAGATAGCGACGCAATCGGAACGCCTTGAGTCTGCCAGGGAAAATTTTCAAAGACAGCAAAACCTGGCAGCGCAAGGGTTTTTAGCTGCCACGGCATTGCAGCAAAAAAAGGACGAGAGTCTTGAGCAGCAAGCACGTTTGCAGGCAGTGCAAAGAACCCGCCTGAACCTGCAACGTGAAAAATCAGAACGAGAGGCAGAACTGGTCGGTGCTGTGACCGTTGCCACCCGTGAACAGCAGCAGCTTGACCGCCAGTCACTTGAGCTTGAACAAACTGAGTTACAGAACCAGGCAAAGTTTTCTATTACTGCCTCACAAGCCGGTACGGTGGGCGCCATTCTGGCTGAGCCCGGACAAAGTGTCAGTCAGTCGGCGCTCGCCACGCTCATTCCGTCGAATGCACCACTGGAAGCCCAGGCTTTCGTTCCTGCAAATTCTGCTGGCTTCTTAAAACCTGGTTTGCCTGTGCGCCTCCGTTACAACGCTTATCCTTACCAGAAATTTGGGCAATATCTGGGCCATGTCGCCGAGGTTGCCAAAACGCCGCTTGCACCATCTGAATTGCCGGCGGTGCTGGCTAGTGACAGAGGTAATCAAGTACTTTACCGCGTACGTATTGCACTTGACCAGCAAAGCGTACAAGTCTACGGAAAAAATGAGTTATTAAGTCCGGGCACCTTGTTTGAAGCAGACATCCTGCAAGAGACACGTACTATCTGGGAATGGGTGCTGGAACCTTTGTTCAGCTTGAAAGGGCAACTGTGATATTTGATGCTCTGAATATGGGCTGGCGTAACCGCGTACCTTTGATTTTGCAAAGTGAAGCAGCAGAATGTGGGCTGGCATGCCTGGCGATGCTGGCCGGGTATCACGGTTACGAGACAAATCTCTTGGCACTGCGCCAACGCTTTTCACTGAGCCTGCGAGGTGCAAATTTAAAGCACCTGATCGACATTGCTCAAAAACTCAATTTTTCCACTCGTGCAATTCGCATCGAATTGGAAGATCTGGCTTATCTGCCGACGCCTGCTATTTTGCACTGGAACATGAACCACTTCGTTGTGCTGGTGAGTGTCAATACCAGCGCAGACGGCAGTTTGAAGCACATCGTAATTCATGATCCCGGGAGCGGGGAATGCACCTGCAATGCGGCAGAAGTTGCGCAACGCTTCACAGGGATTGCACTGGAAATAGCGCCTGCCGCCGGTTTTGAAGCCAGGCAGGAAAAGCAAGCATTGTCTATTACGCACCTGCTTGGTCATATCAGGGGGTTGAGCGGTGCTGTTGTGCAGATCGTAGCTCTTGCACTTGGTCTGGAGCTACTGGCGCTGGCCGCGCCTTTTTATATGCAACTCGTGGTTGACTCTGCCTTACTGTCAGCAGACCGGCAGTTACTCACCTTGCTGGCCCTTGGTTTTGGTTTGCTCTTAGTGATACAAACTACGCTCTCCCTGATGCGTAGCTGGATGTTGCTGGTATTGTCCACGCATATGAATTTACAGTGGCTGGCAAACATTTTTCATCACTTGATACGCTTGCCTCTGGCTTTTTTTGAGAAGCGCCATCTGGGTGATGTCATGTCACGTTTCAATAGCGTACAAGCGATTCAGCGTACGTTGACGACCAGTTTCATCGAAGCCATGCTTGATGGCATCTTGGCGTTGTCTACCCTGACGATGATGTTTATCTATAGTCCAGGCCTGAGTGCACTTGTGCTGGCATTTGCTGTTTTATATGCGGTATTGAGATTTGCTTTTTATAGCCCGCTGCGACGCGCGAACGAAGAGAGCCTGAACATGGCTGCACGTGAGCAAACCATGATGATGGAATCACTGCGCGCCATCCAGTCAATAAAACTTTTTGCGCATGAAAACCAGCGCCAGCAGCGGTGGTATAACGCCCTGGCTTCGACCACCAATCGCCAGGTGCGTTTTCAAAAAATAGGCCTGGGTTTCAGTTTTGGACGCCAGCTGTTGAATGGACTGGAGAATGTCTTAGTGATCTGGCTAGGTGCAAAATTGGCTATGAATAATGTTTTTTCTGTAGGCATGTTATTCGCCTTTATCAGCTACAAAACCACCTTTTCAACCAGGATATTTGCTTTGGTTGATAAATGGATGGAGCTCAAGATGGTGGGGCTGCAAGCCGAGCGTTTGGCTGACATCGTCTTGACTGCGCCAGATACCTGTCATAGTGAAAATGAGCGTCTGTCTTTACACCAGGCCTCGCCAGAAAGCCTTGCGCTGAGCGTTAGAAATCTTGGTTTTCGTTATGCTGATGGCGAGCCCTGGATCATCAAAAATTGCAGCTTCGATATCCAGTCAGGAGAGTCGCTTGCGTTGATTGGCGCTTCTGGTTGCGGCAAGACTACATTAGTCAAACTCATGCTTGGCCTGCTTACCCCTACCGAAGGCGAAATATACATCAACGGCCAGCCTTTAAGCCAGTTTGGCATGCAGGCATATCGCTCTCACATTGCGGCAGTCATGCAAGACGATCAATTATTGTCCGGGTCAATACTTGATAACCTGAGCTTCTTTGACCAAAAACCAGATATGGAGCGTGTCAGTCGTTGCGCCCAGATGGCTGCTATCTCCAGTGATATTGAAAACATGCCCATGGCTTGGCAAACCTTGATTGGTGACATGGGATCTTCTCTTTCTGGCGGTCAAAAGCAAAGACTTTTGCTGGCCCGCGCTTTATATCGACAACCAAAATTGCTTTTCCTGGACGAAGCCACGAGTCACCTTGATGTTACACGTGAAGCTGAAGTTAATCAGGCAGTTTCCCAGTTGGCGATCACTCGCGTCATTGTTGCGCACAGACCTGAAACGATCAAAAGTGCTGACAGGGTAATAGAAATGGCCAAGGGTGAAATTGTCAGGGACTTGCGCAGGACTCCCGCAGGAGAAGACCTGGATAAAGAAAAAAACGTGCAGTAAAGATCGCTTTTTTTGCATGGCGTGCCGACCAGCCATGTAGAAATTTTTCTTGGTCGGAGCATCATTTAGGAGATACAAACGTGAGTAACGAAACTAAAGTACGTGTTTTGGGAAGACTGTTGGGACAAGAAATTTCTCCAAAAGAAACAGAAGACGTTTCTGGTGGCTGGATACCTACGAGCTATTTTCAAACAGGTTACTCTACTGGCGAAAGCAGTACGGATGTTGATGAAAGTGATTCAAGAGGTTAAGTTTTCCTAAGTGATATGGGGACTGCATTCGTAGTTCCCATATCCCCGTTAGTGCGCTATCTACAAAATCCCTGACTTGAAATGACAATTTTAATTCTTTCAAAAGAAGATGATCTTCATGTTTCTGCTGTTGAATGGGGCTTGAAGCAATTTGGTTGTGATACTTACATTTGGAATTGGCATAACTTTCCTCATGGCGATACTTGTAAATGGAATCTCAATGTGAATTCATTTTCTTTACAGGATATATGGGTCAATGATCGCAATCTGGGGAGCAATATCACTGCTGTCTGGAATCGTCGCTTTGGCGTACCAACACCTACGGCGAATAGTCATGAAGATGACTATGAATTGATTAAAAAAGAATCGGTCTCATTTTTGAGAAACATGCTTAGATTGATTGGCGATAGTGAGACAAGATGGGTTAATCCCCTGGTCCCTTCGATGGAGGCGGATCATAAGATCAGGCAATTAGTATTTGCCAAGCAGGCGGGCTTTGATGTACCAGATACCTATATAGGTAATGACCCTGCTGAATTATTGAATTTCTACAATAAACATCACAAAAAAATCATATTCAAAGCGTTTAACCCAGGCGGCTGGTATAAAAATGATGGCCCTACGACTGTACTGAAAACTGCCCGCGTTTTAGAAGAGCACATTCATCATGCTGAAGCCATACGTGCATGCCCGGCCATATACCAACCCTTGATAGAAAAAGAATATGAAATCCGGGTCACGGTCATCGGCAATCGGGTCCTGGCGGGGAAAATTTCAGCAGATAATACTTGCGTTGATTGGCGTTATGATTCGCCGCAGGCATGTAGAAACGTGACTTTTTTTGAACTCCCAGCACATATTGCTGATAAGTGCATTTCCCTGAGCAGAAGCATGGGACTGGAATTTGGTTGCATTGATTTGATTTATTCAAAGACAGGGAATATCATTTTTCTGGAGATCAATGAGGCAGGGCAGTTTATGTGGAAAGAATTGGCTGATCCAAAATTGAATGTGCTTGATGCGTTTTGCAGATTACTAGCTGCATCGGAATTCTCTGATACTGAATTGCAAACCAAGCCTGTGATTTCGCTGCAAAATTATTTTAAGACTGACGAGTATAAAACTACATTGGGCAACATCATCAATGCCAGTGGCACAAAGCCATCCAATATTTACGAAGAGGCCTGAATGAGATTCACAGCTTGCCTATTGTTTCTTTTTTATATGCCCCTTTGTATTGCGCAAGAGCCTTGTTCCCCCGCCAAATTGAATGCAGACCTTGAACAGGTGCTGGAGCTTGACCAAGGCTTGCGCAGGACCCATCAGTTCGCTGTCTATGACCAGAAATTTTCGCCCAGTGCAGAGCATCAGGCGGCAGTGGACAAGGCTCTGTCGGATATGCGCGTTGCGGACCAGAACAACCACGCCATTGTAGAAGGTATTTTCAATACCTGTGGCGCACCTGATGCCAGGTTATTGAGCTATAAAGCTAATACAGCCTTGTTTCTGACCATACAGCATGGCAGTAAGGCTGATCGCATCACCTATTTCCCCTACTTTGAAAAACAATACCAAGACAACCAACTACATAGTTTTCGCTATGTGATGATGGTTGATCGCATGCGCTTTGACCAGGGAAAGGGGCAGCTATATGGCACGCAATTTTTCCCCAATAAAGAAGGTGTGGATGCCTACGGTAATGTGGAAGAACCCGAAAAAATCAATGAACGACGCGAAAAAATGGGCATGACACGCCTGCTGGTATTTGATGAGGTGTATCCCCCAAAAACAGAACAGGGTAAATCCATGGAGAAATCCAGGTAGTTTGTATTGAGGCATTTTTGGGGTTGACCGCTCTTGCTGCACAATGATATGAAGGTTTAACAGTTGCGGTCGGAATCTGGCCGAGAGGACGATTAAAAAGACACCCGTGGACCGTGAAAGCGGAAGTGAAGGACATGTGCCCGGCGAATCAGGGCAAGGCAAGATGTTGACAAATAAGCACAGCGATAGCTTGGCTATCGCTGGTATTTGCAACGCCGCCATGATCGTCGAGCACATGGCAGGCACTTCGCTTTTCACTGTTACGGTCCGCTAGATGCCGGATCAAGCCCGGCGTGACGTGGTTGGGACTTGTAGTCGTCAATGCATGGCTGCACACGTATCAATGCCCAAAAAATACTGTTTCTGTGAATTAAAAACTCAAATCCACACATCCAGCGCACTGGTCCTGTCACCGCCTTCATCCCCGGTATTGACCACGCCGCGTGGTTCTATCAGCAGCAGTTTGACTTCGTGTTCTGCATAGGGTTTGTGTTCGACACCCTTTGGGACGACGTACATTTCACCTGCCGAGATCAGGACATGGCCATCGCGAAAATCAATGCGTAGCAGGCCTTCCAGCACGATGAAACTTTCGTCTGTATCGGCATGGGCATGCCAGATGAAATCACCTTCCAGGCGCGCCAGCTTGAACTGGTAGTCATTCATCTCGGCAATGACTTTTTGTGACCACTGTTCACTGAACAGGCTGAACTTGTGGTTGAAGTTGATGCTTTGATAGGGTATCGATGCGGTAGTTTGCTGCTTGTCCATGTTGCTTGTCCTGTGGCTGGTTGATGGAAACATCAGCCTACAAGGACGGGGACCATAAATCTTGTACGATTGTGCGTCGTTGGTGTCTTTTCTGTAATGCTGTTTTGATAATTGCTTAAAACCGCTTAACGATGCCTGTGCATGTTCAGCCAGCGCAGCGGTGTCAGCCCAAAGGTTTTGCTGAAATGACGGCTCATGTGGCTCTGGTCGGTAAAGCCTGCATCGAGGGCGCTGTCTGCCAGGCTGCGGCCCTGCATCATCATGGTCTTGACCAGGTCCAGACGGCGCATGGTCAGGTAGCGGTAGGGGCTGGTGCCAAACAGCAGGCGGAAGTCGCGTGACAGGCTCCAGCGGTCACGGCCGCTGTGGGCTTCCAGTTCTTCCAGGCTGATGTTGCGACTGACGGCGGCGTGGATGTACTCGCGCGCTTTTTCTGCTGCATGGTAATCGGCACGTTGCCTGGTCAGCGGTCGCTGTGATACTGCATGCATGGCCTGGGCCAGGTCGTACAGGGCATCCTGCTCTTCCAGCACATCCATGGCTTTGTCCATGCCTTGCAGCAGGGGCAGGGTGGCCGCATGCAGGCGTGGGTCGGCAGAAATACCGTCCCTGATGAAAGGCAGAGCCTGGCCGCCCAGTATCTGTTGTATCAGCGCCGGTTCAACATAGATCATCCGGTAATGAAAACCATCGCCGGTACCGGCCTGGCCGTCATGTGCTTCATCCGGATGCAGGACGATGGTGCCACCCGGCAGACTGTGGCGCTCGCCACCGCGATAGGCAAAACTCTGCACCCCCGCCAGGGTACAGCCTATGGCATAGGTATCATGCCTGTGCATGGCATAGGCGCTGCCTGCGAAATAGGCTTCAATGCGCTCCAGCCGTTCAGAGCCGGGGGCGTGGTGTATCCAGTCTTGGCGTTGTGGGTTCATGATGGAATAAGGGGTGTCCAGTATATGCTACCACTCCCCCGGTTTGCCCGCAGGCATCAATACATGCCGTTACACCGGGCTTGTCAGGGCAGGGGCAGGTGATGCTATGATCGATGCCAACTTTAAGCCCGAAGACCAGCATGCAAACATCCCGACTCCTGACCAGATTGATGCCAGCGTCCATGGTGCTGGCCGTGTCCTGCCTGTCATCAGCTGTCAGTGCTGCACCTGCCTGGCAGCGCCTGCATTTACCACAGCCAGCGCAGCAGGGCGGTTATGACTTCCCTGTGTATGCCAATCATGCGCTTGCCGGTGATGCCGCTGACCTGAAAAAAATACGTGAAGTCATCCTCATCCAGCATGGCATACAACGTAATGGTGACGATTATTTTGCCGGCGCGATGGAGCTGTTGAAAGCATCTGGCCGTTCTGCTGACGAAATACTGATCATTGCCCCCAACTTTCCTGGCACGCCTGACAAAGACAAGGGCTTTGATCGCATGCCGGTGTGGAGCGTGCAAGG
The DNA here is from genome assembly GCF_022568815.1 of Undibacterium paludis. Taxonomy (GTDB): domain Bacteria; phylum Pseudomonadota; class Gammaproteobacteria; order Burkholderiales; family Burkholderiaceae_D; genus Undibacterium. The sequence continues at coordinate 231,830 of NZ_JAKZHX010000008.1, forward strand.
CTGGACTGGTGGTGATGTCGCCTTGCCCGGCGCGGGTACGCCTGTCGGTCTGAGTTCACTGCAAGTCATTGATGACATCGCCCAGCTGCTGGCTGACAAATCACGGCTGCCGCAGTTAAAGAAAATCACCTTCGCCGGTCATTCAGGTGGCGGGCAGTTGATACACCGTTATGCCGTACTCAACCATGTCGATGAAGGTTTGCGCAGCAAAGGCATAGACGTGCAATATGTGGTGGCCAATCCGTCGTCCTATCTCTACTTCACACCTGAACGCCCGGCACAATCCGGCTTTGCCATCTATGACAAGGCAGCCTGTCCCGCTTATGATGACTACCGCTACGGCATGCAAAACATGGTTGCTTATGCCAAAGGCATGTCAGGCGCAGACCTGTACCTGCGTCATTTGCCGCGCCAGGTCACCTACCTGGTCGGCAGCCTCGATACCGATCCCAACCACCGCGTACTCGACAAATCCTGCGGGGCCGAGGCAGAAGGGCCAACACGCTATGACCGTGCCCATGGCTATTGGGCTTATGAACAATACTTGGGCAAGCACATCCCGGTGGCGCGGCCTATACCGGCAGCCAACCGGCAATACTTTGACGTGCAGGGGGTAGGGCATGATCAGGGCAGGATGTTCGGTTCACAATGCGGAGTGGCGGTGTTGTTTGGGGATAAGGCTGTGGTCAGCCCGCAGGCGGCGGTTTGTCAGGTGGTGAGGCCGTGAACCGGGGCTTGCCAGCCACGACTCGTTCTCTCAACATCATTTGATTGTGGTTGTGGTTGTGCGTGTTTGGTTTTCTTACATGCGTTCGTTGATGTGAGAGTACAGGCCGGGGGTAGCCCGGCGGCTACTCACTTTTCTTGTCTCGCCAAGAAAAGTAAGCCAAAGAAGGCGCCCCAGGCGTAGCCGCCCCCTAAAGGGGGTTCCCGGTTGTGCAGTACAAAAAATGGGAAGATCCGAAAACTCACTCCCCTTGCAGGGCGCACAATCGCTTGCAAGCGATTGCCGTTACGCAGGCGTGGTGCATGCACCACGAAACCCCTGCTACACCTCAAACATCGGCTCTTCTTGATCCATTTTCTGTACCGCACAACCGGCGTCTACACATGGGAACAGCAAAAGTCAAAAGCAACAGCAACAGCAACAGCAAAGTCAAAGGCAACCCCAAACCCGTAACGGCTGATTTGCTCTTTATTTAAAAATTTGAATGCTGGCTGTATTGACGTTGTTTTTGACGTTGGCCGTTCCGATGTGTCGATGCCTTTGTTGCTAGGCAGAAAATGGATTAAGAAAGGCCGATGTTTGAGCGCCAGCGAGTTTTCGAGCCTTCCCATTTTTTGACTTGCAGCAAAGGGAACCCCCGCAGGGGGCAGCGACGCCTCGGTCGCCTTCTTTGGCTTACTTTTCTTGGCGAGACAAGAAAAGTGAGTAGCTGTCGGGCTACCCCCGACCTGTACTCGTCAATTAACGCATGCAGGCAAAAAAGATTTAACACGCACAATAATGCTGTACAGGGTGATTTCGAGACCGGGTGTTGGGCTGATGAAGCGCTAGCCCAACCTACCAAACTGAGATTGCGTCAGACGATGTTCATCGGCGGCGAAAAACTTTCAGGGTATTTCTGGAATCTGTCTTGCTGGATGAATTAGGCGAAGCCTAACCTACGAACCACAATCGACCACCAACGAATGCCGTACAAAGAAATCAGCGATGAAAGAGGCATAAAAAAATGCCCTCAAAAGAGGGCATTGTAAAGAGCGCGTCCAGATCATGACTGGAGCACTACCGGGTTTTTATCGTGTTCAGCGATTGAGCCGGTTGCTGGCTTCGATCAGGTCATTGTAGGCACGCGATACTTTTTCCTGGCTGCCGTCTACCATCCAGGCTGAACCGGGTTTCAGCATCATCTTTTCGCCTTCGCTGTAAGGCACCTTGTCGCGGATGCGGCGTACGCGTTCCTTGGCGGCTTTGCGGAAGTCTTCTGTCTTGTGCTCCAGGTTAGACCAGCCGCTGCTGGCGCTTTCGCTGTTCTTTTTGACATAGGCGATCGCTTCGTCGGTCAGGCTTTCGTAGTCGGCCAATAGCTTGGCTGCTGCGGCGGCGTCAAAGCTCTCTTCACCGATCAGGCGTATCAGGTGCTTGGCTTTGGCCATGAAGGCCATGTGCAGATAGGGCAGTTGACGGCCTTCGGTTTTTTCCAGCTGCTGCATTTCTGCATCCAGCGCCTTATCGTTTTCGACTTCGATTTCGTCGGAGAAGATGCTGCTCTGCTCTTCAAAACGTTTCATGCTTGCAGCCAGCGGCGCATGCAGTTTCTTGCCTTTGGCAAAGGCATCGTCCTTGTAGTTTTCACGGCTGTAATAGGTGTCGGCGTCGGCTACCAGGTCACCGAGTTCTGCCAGGGCGTCAATATAGCTCGCACCGGCGGCATCAAGCTTGGCCAGGGCAGGCTGGATTTTTGCTGCCTGGGCGAAGCTGTTTTTGCATTTGGCGATGGCGTCGACATCGATCTTGTAGAGTCCGTATACAACCATTTCCTTGCCGCTGGGGCCGGTCGCCATGTCCTTGACCCAGCTGCGGTAGCGGTCAATGCTGCGGTGGGCATTGCCGTCGAGCTGGTTATAACAGGCGATGTAGTCCTGCAGCTTGTTGGCATTGGCATCTGCTGTTGCTGGTGCAACTGCGCTTGCTGCTGCTGATGCACTGGCCAGTATGGGCGGCGGCGTGACTGCCGGCGCTGGTGCATCCTCATTTTTTTTACTGCAGGCGCTGATCATCAGACCCAGGCCCAGGCAGGCAAGCATGGTTTTTACCTTGTGCCTGTGTTGCCCCGGTACTGGCAGTTGCGGGTGTACGGCGGATGAACTGGGTGTTGCAGGCTGATGAGTCATGTGGGCTGTGTATCGTAGTGTTGCATTAACGTGCGCTATCTTAGCCGCTGATATTTACAAAAGCTGCAACAATTTGTATCTGTCCTCTATGTGTAGTTTGCCATGCCTGCCATGGCCATGCTCGCTTAATTTCATTGAACGTCGCTCTTTGTTACGTCTTGTTACGTGTTTGTGTCTGGCCGGTCGCAGGCTGGCGACCAGCGGTCGTTAGTTTTTATTGTTGTTTGGTTAATATATGGATGGCAATACATGGCAGGCACCGTAGGGCCTTGCTGATGACAACTTCACACCAACAACTAGCGACAAATAGAGGAAATGATCATGCGCAATCTCAATCTGGCTGTCTGTGCGGCAGCCATCATGGCGGTATTTTCAGCAGGGCAGGCAAGCGCTGCAGGTAGCAACGGTGCACAGGCGCTGCAAGTGACTCGCAGTACAGTGATGCCGCTGACCAGTGTACGTATATCGAATACTGGTGATACCGTGCAAAGCAATGTACCGGTTACGTTTGGCCAGGTATTTGCACCCGGTGATGTACCGGCCGGTTCCAGCGTGCAGGTTGGACTGACCGGTGGCGCAACCATTGCTGCCCAGGTTGATGCCAAGGCCACGCATGCCGACGGTTCCCTGCGTCATGCCGTCATCACGGCGGTGTTGCCGCAACTGGGCCGTGACGCGCCGCAAAACCTGCAACTGAGTGCAGTACCAGGCATTGCACCAGTCGGGCAGTCTGCCAAGCCGGCGGACCTGCTTAATGCCGGCTTCAGCGGCAGCGTCAATCTCACCATTGCAGGCAAGCTGTACACGGCATCCATTAACGATGCGCTGAAATCAGGCAGGGTGCAGGAATGGCTGCGTGGTCCCGTGGTGACTGAATGGATAGTCGCCAGCCCCCTGGTCGATGCTGCCGGTGTGCCGCATCCGCACCTGATGGCGCGCTTCAACGTGCGTTCTTACACCGGTTATGGCAAGGCCAGGGTCGATGTCATCATAGAAAACACCTGGGCTTACCAGCCCGGCCCGCAAAATTATCAGTATGATGCGCAGGTGGTCATTGGTGGCAATGTCGCCTATACCCAGAACAATCTCACGCATTATCATCATGCGCGCTGGCGCAAGACTTTCTGGTGGGGCGTCGCGCCGCAAACGCATATTGCCCACAACACGGCTTACCTGATTGCCAGCAAGGCGCTCCCCAATTATGACCAAAGAGTGCCGATCTCCAACACCGCACTCAATGACATGAAAACCCGCTTCAGCGGCGCGAAGGCGCAGCCCATGGGACCTGGCCTGGCAGAACCCTATATGCCAATGACAGGTGGCAGGCCAGACATCGGCTTGCTGCCAGGCTGGTCGGCCGCCTACCTGCTGAGTATGGACCAGCGCGCCAAGGAGGTAACCCTGGGCACGGCTGACCTGGCGGGCAGCTGGTCGGCACATTACCGCGACCAGAATACCGACAGGCCGATCCGCCTGCGTGACTACCCTTACATGACCATACTGGGCACTCCCGGCGACACCTATAACCCGGTCACCAAAAAACGCGAAGCCTTCCCGGTATGCGGCGGCACCTGCACCAATCCCAACGTGGCTGATGCGGCGCATACGCCGGCACTGAGCTACCTGCCTTACCTGGTGACCGGTGATCATTACCATCTGGAAGAGCTGCAATTCTGGGCGATGTGGGATGTGTTCCAGACCAATCCCGGTTATCGCAGCAACATCCAGGGCCTGATCTACAGTTCCAACGTGCGGGTGCAGGCCTGGGACTTGCGTAACCTGGCACAGGCTGCCTACATCATGCCCGACGACGACAGCATGAAGGCTGACTTTGCGACACTGCTGTCGAATAACCTGGATTACTACAACACCACCTATACCAATAATGCAGCAGCCAACAAGTTTGCCGCCATCACCGGCCCCGGTGCGATTGTCTACAACAATAACATCGGCATTGCGCCATGGATGGATGACTTCTTTACTTCGGCGATAGGGCATGCCGTTGAACTTGGTTTCACCAAGGCGCAGTCATTGCTGAACTGGAAAGCCAAATTCCCCGTCGCCCGCATGCTCGCTGCAGATTATTGCTGGATTTTTGGCGGCATCTACAGCCTCAATCTCAGAGCCACTGCCACCAGCCCCTTGTACACCACGTTTGGCGAAGCCTTTGCCGCCAGCCGTCCTGCATCGGTCAACGGGCTGGCCTGCAACAGTCCTGAAATGGCCAAGGCGCTGGGTCTGAAAGTGGGCGAAATGACCGGCTATTCCAGCAGCTATGCCGGTTACCCGTCCAATATGCAACCGGCACTGGCCTATGCCGCAGATTCTGGTGACGAAGGCGGACAGGCCGCCTGGAGAAAATTCATGCAGCGCAGTGTCTTGCCTGATTATTCTGCTTATCCTGAATTTGCGATCGTGCCACGTAGCGTGACGGGCATTGGTGCTGGTACCGTGTCGCCTGCGGGAAAATAAACGGCATCCGGTATTAAAAAAAGCACCCATGCGTAAGCTTTGGGTGCTTTTTCCTGTGCGATGTGCGGGACTGAGTTTTTGTCTTACTCAACCGTCAGCATATACGTCACAGCCTGGGACATATCACTGCCGCGCCCGCCAAAATTGATCGTATGTTTGCCAGGGCTTAATGGCTTGAGCATGACATAGTAGCCATCGGCAGCGGAGGGGAACAGTTTGATCCTGCCACCAGTCAGAGCGCCGGCGTCGAAGCAGTCAGGGCTGACCTGTCGATGCGCTTCCAGCCGGGTGGCGCGCACGCCATCTATCTCCAGTACCAGCATGTGGATACCGTCCATGGCATCCCTGACTGATTCAGTGACCGCACTGCAACTGAATTTATTCGGTACATGCGAGTTGACCATGTAATTGATCAGGGGGAAGTACAGGTATTTCCCCCTGGGGATGGTGCAAGTCCTGATCGTTCTTTGCGTGCCATAGGTGCCGGCCAGAAACCAGACCGGGCCTTGTTGCCCCAAGTGACAGAATTCGCCGCTTTTGTCTGCAACCGGGCTGTCTTCGCCATCAAATGAACGTGCCCATTGCCACCAGGCGCTTGACCATTCTCCCTGCGTTTTGTCCGCCACCACTTGCTTGGGGCTGACCAGGGCGGCGGGGGTAACTGGGGCGGCCGCAAGGCTGTTGACAGGTAGCTGACTGATAAGGGAGAACAACAGCGCCAGGGAAAGTTTGCAATTTTTCATTGAAGTGCTTGTATGTGGATCAGCTTGCCTGACAGGCGCGATTCAACTCGCCAGGCATGCTTTTCACGGATAAGGGAAGGGCGCAATTCTACCAAGCTTTTGTTCAAACAAATCTATCCAGTCAAGATGGGGCGCAAGTCATCAGCAAATCAATGCATCGCTGCCACCTCTGTTTGCCCCGGTGTGATGATGGTCCCATCAGCCTTGTCCAGCCGTCCCGCCAGCGTTGTCAAAGCCCAGGCGCCAACCACGACCAATGCACCAATCCAGGGTGTATGCATCAGGCCCAGGTGCTTGACGATCAGGCTGCCGCCCCACGCGCCGCCAGCGATACCCACGTTAAACGCCGCGATGTTGAGGCCAGACGCCACATCCACCGCCTGCGGCGCATCACGCCCGGCGCGTTGCACCACATACACCTGCAAACCGGGCACGTTGCCAAAAGCCACCGCACCCCAGGCCAGTACGGTCAGCAAGGCGGCCCATTGATTGTGTGCCGTTACCGTCAGTACCAGCAGGACCAGGGCCAGCAGGGCAAATACGATCTGCAGGGCGGCGATGGGGCCTTTTCTGTCGGCCAGTTTACCGCCCCAGATATTGCCAAAGGTGACAGACACCCCATACACCAGCATCACCAGACCAACCGCATTGGCGCTGAAACCGCTGATGTCCTGCAATATCGGCGCCAGGTAGGTGAAGGCGATGAAACTGCCGCCATAACCAAGCGCCGTCATCGCATACACCAAGAGCAGGCGTGGCTTTTTGAGGACTGCCATTTGCGTCAGCAATGATGCCGGTGCACTGCCGACGATATCAGACGGTATCAGCAGCGCGCTACCGACCAGGGCAATGACACCGAGCAGCGATACCGCCAGAAAAGTCGCCTGCCAGCCCAGGTGTTGACCAATGAAAGTGCCAAGCGGCACACCGGTCACCAGGGCCACCGTCAGGCCGGTGAACATCAGGGCTATCGCACTGGCGGCTTTTTCCTTGCTGACCAGGCTGGTCGCGATGGTGGAACCGATGGAAAAGAACACACCATGCGCCAGGCCAGTCAAGACCCGCGCCGCCATCAGCGCTTCATAATTCGGCGCGACCCAGGCAACCAGGTTGCCGATAGTGAACAAGGCCATCAGCCCCAGCAGCAATTGCTTGCGCGGCAGGTGACCGGTCAGGGCGGTCAGCACCGGCGCACCAATGGCAACGCCGAGTGCATACAGGCTCACCAGCAGACCAGCAGAGGGCACGGATACGCCCAGGTTGCTGGCGATGGTAGGGATAAGGCCGACAATCACAAACTCTGTCGTACCGATGGCAAAGGCGCTGAGTGTCAGCGCCCATAAGGCGAGTGGCATGCTTGACTCCAAAAGGGTAAATAAACAAAACCGCAGTCTGGACCCTGCCACCACAAAGAAAAATAGCGTAAGCTACACTTGACCTTTGACTTGGAATCAATAATGCTCAGTCTGGAAACCATGACAGCCCTGGTGGCCGTTGCCGATACCGGTTCTTTTTCTGCCGCCGCAGAACGCCTGGGGCAAACCCCGTCTGGCGTCAGCCGCAGCATAGCGCGACTGGAAGCGCAACTGGGCATGACGCTCATGACGCGCACCACCCGCCGTCTTGACCTGACAGAAGAAGGCCACTGGCTCTTGCAAAAAGCCAAAAAGATACTGGCCGATATCTGTGACACCGAAGAACAACTGGTTGCCCGCCTGGCCCAGCCGTCCGGCCTGGTGCGCATCAATGCCGCCACGCCCACCCTTGACCACCTGCTTGCGCCCCTCGTGGCCGATTTTCTTGATGCCTATCCCCTGATCCGGCTGGAACTGGTCAGCGGCGAAACCTATGTCGACCTCATCGAAGAACGCGCCGATATCGCCCTACGCATAGGTCCGCTCAGTGATTCCAGCCTGCATGCACGCCGCCTGGGCAGCAGCCGTTTGCGCCTGGTGGCGGCGCCACACTACCTGGCGCGTCATGGTGAACCTGCCAGCGTGGCTGACCTGGCCCGGCACCGCCTGCTTGGCTTCACCGCCCCCGCCAGCCTCAATACCTGGCCTTTACTTACCAGCAATACCGGCAGTGATGAAGCCAGTACGATGACAGAAGGCTACCCCATCGAAGCCACAGTCCACGCCAGCAATGGCGAAACCCTGCGCCATCTGGCCGTGCAAGGCGCAGGCATTGTCTGCCTGTCCGACTTTCTGACCATGGCTGACCGCGCCCATGGCAGGCTCAAACCCGTGCTGCCAGCCCTCAGCCTGCCCTGGTCGCAACCGGTCTGGGCCGTTTTCTACAAGCAGGAAGCAATCCCCCCGCGCGTAGCTGTCCTGCTCGACTTTTTGATGACAAGACTGCCGCTGGACCAGGTATGAACAAGGCTGGACAAGACTGAACAAGCCCGAACAAGGCGGGGTGGGCAAAAGAGCATCGCCTGAATAATTGCAATTTTTACCCAAATGACATTAAATGCAGCGATCCCTGATATCAAGATTTCACCACCATACCCATGCTGAACCGCCACAAACCTGAATGCTATTACTCTACCGGTGTGTTGCTGCTCATCCTTGGTTTGAGCGCCTGCCAAAAAAATACAGGCAAAGAAGTACAAATCAGCTCTGCTCAGTTCAACATAGCGGCGGCATCGCTGGCCGTGCAGCCCCCTGCTGCGCCATCTGATGACGACGATGTGGCAGCACCGGCCACGGCCCATAACAGCCCCTTCGGTCTTGCCATGGGCATCAGCGAAGCCGACCTGACTGGCCAGCTGGGTTTTACCAGGTCCGGCAAGGCTGCCCACCTGTTCCAGGGGCAGCCCCCCCGGCCCGCGCAAGAATTCAGCGATTATTACGCCGTCACCGCCCCCATCAGCGGTGTCTGCAAGGTTGGCGCATCCCGGACCATTACTGCCGTCAGCGGCAACGGCGAACAGTTGCGCGCTGCCGCTGACCACATCGCCAGCACATTGCAGCAGCAATACGGCCAGCCCAACATCAAAAAAGACAAAGCCAGGGCAGACATCTACACCCGCCGCCCGCAGTTCTGGATGGTCGGCCTCAAGGAAGGTTCCGTCAGCTATGGCTACCTGTGGGCCAGGGGTAAGACAGAGCGCGAACTGCCCGACAACATCCTCAACATCATCGTCTTCGCCCGCGCCCACGCCATCAACTACGGCGAAGTCGGTGTCAGTTATGAGTTTGCGAATTATGCCGATTGCGAGAAAGAATGGCGGGGGAAGACTGGGGCGGGGAAATTGAAAAACAAGGATTAGAATGTGCTACGCAATATGACTAACCACTCTGCATTGCAAAAACAATATAGGAGATGAATTCCACAAGCTGCTTACTCTGGTTTGAACAGTCCTGATACGTTGATAAAGCTTGTGGTGTAACTATATTTATTGCTGATTCACAGATTCCTGTCGCTCACACCCCGCAGCAGTAATTTCCCATCGTGGTATTGGACCGTTCATCATGCTACTGCGGTTTTCCACGATCAGTGCAGCATGATCTCGGGTAGTATCCAGCCAATAAGTGTATCCGCCATACATGCCCGGTATGCGGAAATGCATCCTGGGCATGGCAAGTTCCAGCATGGGTCTTAATTCAGGGAGACGCAAGGGATGGTGGTTTTGGTTGACCAGGGAAGATTTTTGCATAAGCTGATGAAAATGGATTTGTATGCAGTTCATTTCAACAGATGAATACGAATGTAAAAATACCGGTTCCAGCAAATTGATCAGATGAATGTGTCCATATCGCCTTGCAATGTCGAGCGGGCGTTCGCCTCCAGCATTGGTAATGCTGCGCCATGCGCCCATATTCAGCATTTCATGCACGATTTCAAGTGGAGCGGCTGCTTCTGCAGCCCAATGCAATGGGGTATTGAACGAAGCGCCGCTTAATTGCCAGTCGTTCGGGTTTGCCCCCTTGCCAAGCAGATCAAAAACCTGGTCCCATTTGGCAGCCTGTACTGCCCGGACCCAGTTCACACGCGCTTCTCCCCAGCCGTATTTGAGTGTGGATGACTGGATCGCTCCATCCCAGTGATGGCTATGCGAGAGAGAGATTTCTTTTTTTTCTGCCTCGGTCAAGATGTAGTCGGCATCACGGACAGCTTCTTCCTCCTGGAGGGCAGTAGTGAATTCACCATAATCAGGGCGTTGATCTTCCTGGTAGCGGACATTGATCTCAAGCATATTGGAACTACATCCACTTGCTTCCAGACTGATCCAGCTATCAGGATTTTTATAGTCCTTTGGTATGTTATACATCTGGATTTGTTTGTGATTTCCACCTGCCGGCGATAAATCCAGCGTTACTTGCAGCGGCCTGCCGGCAATATCCTGACCCAGGTCAATCAGGATCTTTTCTGCATCGAGAGGTGTAGTCGGTCCACTGTTTTCTGTCAATGCATATGCCTGGTACAAGATAGTCTTTCCTTGCCTGGCCTTACGCTTGTTGGTTAACCTGATGTGAGCCAGGTCAGGGCCGTGGATGATTGTGTTGAAAGCAGTAATTAGCCTGTCGCTGAAACGCATGATGATAGGTAAGGTATGGTTGACCTGGTGTCATTGTACTCTGCGCTTGTTTGGCTCGCACCGGCACGAGGCGCAGCATTCAGCATGCAGGGGCGTCATGCACGAATACGGCCACTGCGATCAATGCCGGGGCTTGCATCGCACCTATGATAATCAATGTGCCTTGCTGTTTGCTGTTGCGTAATGACGCAACAGCAAACAATCGTGTACAAAGGTGTGCCGTCAGCTTATCTACATCGAGATTCCGCAAGCAAATTAAATTGGCTCTTTACTGTCCCCAGCAAGCAGCAATTGCGGAACCTGGGTGAAACTTGTAAAGGCGCCGCTACCGCTTGGACGATCAAAAACCAGAACCATGTCGAAGCGGCCACCTGGCCACGGACCAGCTGGTATGTTGGTGAGCGCAGTAGTTCTGGTCTGTGAAAGCAGTTCTGTGACAATGGAATCGTTGGGATTTGGGCCCTTGGGGTCAGGAAGGATGTCCTGATGTTGCCAGCTGATGAGAACGGTGCCAGTTTGATTACTCAACACGTCCGTCACCATTTCTTGATATGAGTCTTTGTCGAATTCTACAATTGGGGATATTTTCAATTTTGCTGCCAGGGCTGAGATGGTTTCAAGCGGCCTTTGGCTGGCTTCCTTCGGCGGTTTATGTTTCTTCCCGGGTTTGTCTGGATTGGACGCATAGATCGCCGAGGGCGTCGCTAATTCCGCATTCTGAAACACGCCACAACCTGGGGCGAACAAGGCGGCGAGGCCGCCTGCCCTCTCCCATCCCTGGACGATCAGGGATTTGTCATCCTGATTTCCATTACTGTCTACACCAAAGGGCGGGGGGAGACTCGGGGATTCAGGTGGTTTTTCAGCATGGCGGATGATCATGACTTTAGTAGGACCGTTTGACATTTACAACTCCTCCTCTGGCTGATTTTTGCATGTATCGCATCACAAAGCGATCTCAGGGAAACACGGAAATCTTACCCTGTTATGTCCCTGACGAAGCTGTAAATATGAATAGCGTTTCGTTAATTGAGAAAACGTTGTAAAAATATCCCTTTTACAGATTGCCAGTCGTGGACGTTAAGATTTATTTTTAAGATTTATCTGTTTGACCTGCGTGTATGTTCTGCTGATTGTAGTTATGGACTGTCATTTTTCTTGCGCTTCTCATATACGGTCTCAACCAGCCCCATCAGCCAGCAAGCGGGGCAGCCGCGCATCAGTACAAGGGCGGTGATCACTGCCAGTGCCTGCCAGATGGTGGCCAGGTCAGGTACGGCGAAGGCGACCAGCAACAGGGTCAGCGCACTCAGGCCGCGCAGCAGGTGCTGGGTGATGGAGGTGCTACAGAACATGGCTGCCTCCATTCTGCTCAGGTATTTCAGGCGCGCCATCCTTCATCCAGTAGCCGCTGTTGAGCAATTGCTGGCGCACCTGTGTACGGGCGCGGTGCAGGCGGCTTTTGACGGCTTCCAGGCTCAGGCCAAGCTGGGCGGCGACTTCGGGCGCGGTCAGTTCGTGTACATCACGCAGTATCAGCACTTCGCGGTAGGGGGCAGACAGACCTTCCATGGCACGCACCAGGTCCAGCCGCAAGTCGGTCGGCACCATGGCGGCTACGGGCATGTCGCCTTCGCCAAGTTCATCGAGGGCATCGTGGTATTTCTTGATACGGAACAGACGAAAGCACTCACGCTCAACGATGCGGAACATCCAGGTGGCAAAGGTTGCCACACAACGCAGTGCGCCTACCTTGCGGTACAGCGCCCACAGGGCTATCTGCACGGCGTCTTCAGCATCCTCGGCGTTGGAGCAGGTGCGGCGGGCAAAACGTTTCAGGTCAGGCTGGCAGACGGCCAGCAATTCGGTGATGGCTTGTGCATCCCCTTGCTGTGCTGCTTCCAGTAATTGTTGTCTGGGCTGGTTCATGTCATTTATCCAGGTATTTACGTCCGGCCATGGCGCAGGCCGGGCAAAAACCGGCAAAGGCGGTCAAGATCATGGTGGCGGCGCTGGCAATGAGCAGCCAGTTCAACATGCCGCTTACCTTGCCGCTGTAGGCCAGCCAGGCCAGCAGCAGACCAGCGATAATGCGCAAGGCGCGTTCCCAGTGGGGCAGATTGCGTTTGAGATAGAACATGACAGACTCCTCTTGGTGGATGATACAGTGCCAGAGTGCTCATCCACGCAAAAGGATTCAGCCTTTCGAAAAAAAACTTGTTTGCCGTCGGTTACCGGTTTTGTCTGATCGTGCCCTGTGACATCGTAGGAGCGGCTTCCGCCGCGAAAGCCTGGCTGTCCCGTCATGCGATGCCGGTGATTTCCCTGTACGGGCTGTTCGCGGCTGAAGCCGCTCCTACGGGGGGATGTGCTCTGTCGGGTAGTCGTGACTTCTTTTATTTATCGCTGATGAGCCGGAAGGCTTCGACGATGTCGTGGTCGAACTGGACTTCTGATCCGATTTATCCGTAAGCATTGCCTGTTCCCTTGATGCTGTCGTCGTTGGTGGCATCGAGGGGATGCAGCTATGTAAAAGTCACACAGGAGTTCGCGCTGCGAGAAGGTTAAATCCGGCCCTGGAAAGTGGCAACGACGTTATACGCTGTCCGGTAGCGGCGAATAGTGCATTTGTCAAAGCGGGAGCCAGTGGTCCGACAGCTTCTTCACCAACACCGGTCGGCGTGTCCGCACCTTCTACGATGGCTACCTCAATGACGGGGATATCGGCCAGGTTAACAAGGCGGTAATCATGGAAATTGGACTGTAATACTGCGCCATCTTGAATGGTGATCTCCCCATAGAACGCGGCGGACAGGGCAAAAATCACCCCGCCTTCAATTTGTGCCCGGATATTCTGCGGGTTGACTGCCACACCGCAATCAATCACGGTACATATTTTGTGCAGCTTCACGCCGGCTTCCGCATTGACACTCAGTTCGACCACAGTGGCAATACTGCTGCCATTGGCACGACACAGCGCAATACCCCTGCCGTGTCCTTGTGGCAGGGCTTTCTGCCAGTGCGCCATGTCGGCGACTTTATCGAGCACAGCTTGTTCACGCCCAACAGGCAGCAGGGCGTGGCGATAGGCATATGGATCACGCCCTGCACGGTGGGCAAGCATATCAATCAAGCTTTCATAGGCGAACACATTTTGAGATGAGGCAACCGATCGCCAGAAACCCACAGGTACCCCGGCGTCAACGCTTGTTACACGCATTTGAATGGCTGTTATCTGGTAGTAGTTTGGCAGCTTTCCAACGGCAGATGTGTCAACTGGTTTCGCGTCCGCACGAAATTCCCCCAGATGGGTATACTCGTACAAAGACTCGCACGCGCTGTCTATTCGCAAGGCGACAGGCATACCGTGCTGGTCCACACCGGCCCGCAATCTGACGACGGCAGCAGGGCGGTAGTAATCATGCCGGGTATCTTCCTCACGACTCCAGATAAGTTTTACGGCAGCGCCGCAGCGTTTCGAGATTTGTGCCGCCTGTAGTGCAAAATCGAGCTCTTCTCGTCGCCCAAAACCGCCGCCAGCCAGTGTCGTGTGCACCGTTACTGCGCTGGCTGGCATGCCGAGCGCCTTGGCCACGGCAGCCTGGGTTGCGGACTGGGATTGCGTCGGTAGCCAGAGTTCGGCTGAATGCGCCGTCACATGGGCAGTGGCATTCATGGGCTCCATGGTGGCGTGCCCCAAAAATGGCACGCTGAAATCCTGATCAAGCATGTCCACAGAACTACGCATTGCCTTGTCATAGGCGTCAAGTACCTGTTCTGAACTGGATGACGAAGGAACATACAGTGCACCGTCCTGCCTGACAGCTTCATGCAGCATACCCATATACTGGGGTGTGCTGTGTGTGCTTGCCTGTGACAAGTCCCACTGTGGTTGCAGTGCATCCAGGCCCTGCCTGGCTCGCCAAAAGCTGTCTGCGACGACAGCCACGGCATCCCCAAGGTCCATGACGTGTAACACGCCCGGTTTCGCCAGGGCTGGCCGTGCGTCAAGACTTCTGACACGTCCGCCAAACTGGGGGCATTGCATGATTGTAGCCAGCAACATATCGGGCACCCTGACGTCAATGCCGTATATTGCGCCGCCGTCAACCTTGGCAGGTAAATCCAGACGGGCCAGGCTTTTCCCTATATGACTCCAGTGCTCTCGCGGCTTCAATCGGGGGTTCTCAGGTACCGGTTGATCTGCCGTCAACTGGACCAATTGGGCATATTGACTGCTTCGTCCACTGGGCTGATGCCACATAACACCGGCTTTGGTATCGCATTCATCCGGACTGACACCCCATTGCCTGGCAGCGGCACTCACCAGCATTTCCCTGGCCTGAGCACCTGCCTTGCGGAGCGGAGCGAACTGATTGGCAACCCCGCCACTACCGAACGTTGCATACTCATCCCAACCAGGATTGAAGTAGCGCGCCTCTATAGGCGCCATCTCAATACGCACGGTATTCCAGTCAAGATCCAATTCGTTGGCGATAATTTGCGCCAGTGCTGTACCTGTGCCCTGTCCAAGCTCGCTCGTATTGGACAAGAACGTCACTATTCCGTCTGATCCAATTCGTATCCAGCCACGCAATTCAGTTGAGCTGAATTTTCCAGTCGCTGCCGCAAACTCTTTCGCCGCGCCAGGAATGGCAATCAACAACCCGCCGGCTGCAACCCTCTTGAGAAATAGCCTGCGTCCGGTATTCGTCAGACTCATACCGTAGCTCCGTGACGCTCACCTCTGACCCTGGCCGCGCGCTTGATGGCAAGCCTGATGCGGCTATAGGTACCACAACGGCACAAATTGCTTATTGCCGCATCAATTTGTTCATCATTCGGCGATGGAATCTGTTTTAACAGTGCATCTGCCGCCATCAACATCCCCGACTGGCAATACCCGCACTGGGGAACCTGTTCTGCGATCCAGGCCTTTTGCAGCGGATATCTGGAGTGTGCCGAAAGCCCTTCTATCGTTGCTACGCTGGCGTCACCGATTTCGCTGACGGCAATCGTGCAGCTGCGCTGCAGTTTCCCGTCTATCTGAACAGAACAGGCGCCGCATATGCCTATGCCGCAACCGTATTTTGTCCCCGTCAGTCCCAGATTGTCGCGCAGCACCCAAAGCAAGGGAGTTTGCGGCTCAACGTCAGCGCTGTGTGAAACACCGTTTACTGAAATTGATATCAGCATCTATTTTCCTCCTGATCTGTGTATTTGATCTTTAGGACTTACGCAAAACTGCCCCGACTGCGTTGCAGCTCCCGCATTTGGCAAATTCGGTACTATTCGTACTGTCTTCGTCGCTGCGGTGTAGTCGGGATTTCAGACAACATGTTGTCTGCCGACATAACGAACAGCCCTTGCAAGGGCTGTTTCCTAAAGCCTTAGCCTTGCCGGGACAATTTTGCGTAAGTCCTGATCTTTATAGGGAGGTCACAGTATGTTGAATCACATCGTCTTGTACTAGCGACAATTTTCAACCAGGGCCATGAAAAAAACTGACCACGTCAAATCCTGACGAAGATTTTTCTATCGAAGCAATATCGAGATATTCATCGGGTGAGTGCGCATCACTGCCGATAGCGCCGAGCTTGTCAGTGCTGGCGAGGCAGGGGGGCGGGCTGGCGGCCGTTTGCACGGCAATTCTTGATGGCAGCCGCGCTGCTCAGGCGATGCTGAGTTTCTTTTCCACCGCGTTCTCGCTGTCTGCATACAGCTTGCCTATCTTCTGGAATTCATCGCTGATGCTCATGAAGGCTTCGACGATGTCCGGATCGAAGTGGCGGCCCTTGCCTTCTTTGATGATGTCCACCGCCTGCTCATGCGGCAGGGCGGGTTTGTAGACGCGGCGCGAGATCAGGGCGTCGTAGACATCGGCCAGCGCCATCAGGCGGGCTGACAGCGGGATGTTATCGCCGGACAGGCCTAATGGATAACCGCTGCCATCCCATTTTTCCTGATGGCTGTAGGCAATTTCCAGTGCGCAACGCAAAAAGTTGCTGGATGTGCCCAGCATCTGCTCGGCAGCGGCGATGGTGTCCCGCCCCAGTATGGTATGGGTTTTCATGATCTCGAATTCTTCCGGCGTGAGCTGGCCCCGCTTGAGCAGGATGCGGTCGGGGATGCCAACCTTGCCGATATCATGCAGGGGGGCAGACTTGAACAATGCTTCTATCATGTCATCATCCAGTACTTCGTAAAAGCGCGGATGTGTTTGCAGCTTCTGTGCCAGCAGGCGCACATAATGCTGGGTACGGCGGATATGGTTGCCGGTCTCATTGTCGCGTGTCTCGGCCAGCGAGGCCATGGCCATGATGGTGACATCCTGCACCACCTGCACCTGGCGGGTGCGCCGTTCAACTTCCTGTGACAGGAAGCTGTTCCTGTCGGCCAGAAAGTCGGCTGCAGCCTTGAGCTTCAGGTGCGTTTTCACACGCGCATGGACGATGGCAGGCGAAATTGGCTTGATGATGTAGTCGACGGCACCGGCATCAAAGCCGGCCTGTTCATCTTCCATTTCAGCCATGGATGTCAGGAAGATTACGGGAATGTCTTCCGTCAGGGCAGAATTCTTGAGTTGCCTGCACACTTCAAGCCCTCCAATGCCTGGCATCATGACATCGAGCAGGACCAGGTCCGGCAGCGGCTGGCTGGCGATGATCTCCAGCGCCCGTTCACCGCTGTTGGCGACCTTGACCGCATACTTGTCCTTGAGCAGGCCTGTCATCAGGATGAGATTTTCCGGTGTATCGTCAACGATCAGCAAGGTTTTGCGTTCGCCATCAGCATAGCTGGTATTCATAAGTCCTCCTGCAAGACTGTACCGGGTTCGGCGCTCTTGCGCCGTAATTGTTCCAGCGCCGCGACAAAATCGAAATTGGTCACATTGCGATTGAATTCGCTAAAATCTTCACCGACAAACAAGGTGCTGATGGCAGGTGCATGTTCCAGGAAGTAACTAACTGCTTCACCGTCATTGGCAGCCAGCAGGCTGGTCAGACGGTGCAGATGCAGGACGGCATCGCCATCTGCAATGTGCGCCGGATGATCTGGCTTGCCAAATGCGTCATTGAGTGCTGCCAGAGAGCGGCCAAGTTCGGATTTGAAGGCATCCAGTTCATCACCTGTTGTACCGTAGACCCGCAGGATATGCTCGGCCGCTGCCGCACTGGCTTGCAGACGGCGAAACCCGATTGAACCGGCTACACCCTTGATGGTATGGGCAATGCGCTCGGCAGTTTGCCTGTCATTTGCCTGCAACGCTGCGGACAGGCGCGCAACTGCATCCGCTTCCTTGTCCATGAATTGCCTTAACAGACTTTCGTAAAGTATGCGATTGCCGCCGGTATGTCGCAGGCCGCTTGCCTGGTCCAGGCCTTCAATCTCAGACAGGGGGCTATCCTTGTTTTTAATGTGGCTGTCATTGTGCCGACTGTCACTGCCGCCGCTGGCTGGCGGAGTCACTGCCTTGCCGGACTGGTCGGGCAATTTGAGCCAGCGCGCCAGGGTCTGGAACATCAGCGGCGGATCAAGCGGCTTGACGATATGATCAATCATGCCGGCTGCCAGGCAACGTTCACGTTCTACATCGAGGGCATGCGCTGTCATGGCAAAAATGGGCAGGTCGGCAAAGCGCGCATCGGCACGTATGAGCTTGACGGCTTCTATGCCATCGAGGACAGGCATCTGCACATCCATCAATACGGCATCATACCTTGACGGGCCTGCCGCTTTAAGCATATCCACGGCTTGCTGGCCATCGGCAGCGACGTCAATTTCTGCGCCGGCGCCTGTCAGTAACTCTGTCGCAATCTGCTGGTTGATCTCGTTGTCTTCTACCAGCAATAGTTTCAGGCCGGCCAGGCTGGGTTGCGATTCGGCCAGGGGAACTGCCGGGGACGGTGTGCTGACCTGCTGCCCGAACAGGGTCAGCACGGTGTCAAGCAATGAGGACAGGCTGACGGGTTTGACCAGGAAGGCGTTGATCCCTGCCTGCTCGCTTTGCGCGCGCAACTCATCCCTGCCAAAGGCCGTCACCAGCACGATGCGCAGCCGCGGGCTGATGATGCGCAGTTGCTTTGCTGTCTCGATCCCGTCCAGCCCTGGCATTTGCCAGTCCACGAATACCACGTCAAAAGGATGATCAAGTTCAGCATGCTTGACAGCCGTGATGGCATCGACGCCAGAGGTGACGGCACTGGCGGCGAAGTCGAGCGAATTCAACTGCGTCGTCAGGATTTCGCGTGCCGATGAATTGTCATCCACCACCAGCATGCGTAAACGCTTGATGTCTTCGGGCACCACCGCACGTTTTTCCTGGGACTTTGCTGATAGCTCCAGCCAGATCGCAAAGCTGAAGCTGCTGCCACGCCCAGGCTGCGAGTCGACATCAATGACGCCCCCCATCAGTTCCACCAGACGCTTGGCAATCATCAGGCCCAGACCGGTCCCGCCGTATTTGCGCGTAGTTGATCCATCGGCCTGGGTAAACGCCTGGAACAGCCGCGCCACCTGCGCCTCGTTCATGCCTATGCCAGTGTCGGTCACGGCAAAACTCAGTTGCAGCTTGTTGCCGACTTGTCCCAGGTTCTGCAGCACGATCGAGACCTGGCCCTGCTCGGTAAACTTGACGGCATTGTTGAGCAGATTAGTCAGTATCTGCCCCAGCCGCAAAGGGTCACCCACCAGGTACTGCGGTACACCAGGGGCGACGTCGATCAGCAGCTCCAGTCCCTTGTCCGTGGCTTTTTTTGCGACCAGCGAAGAAACATGTTCCAGCACATCATCAAGGGCGAAATCAAGTGACTCGATTTCCACCTTGCCTGCCTCGACCTTGGAAAAATCCAGGATGTCGTTGATGACGCCAAGCAGAGATGTGCCTGCATTGTGGATCTTGCCGACATAGTCGCGCTGCCTGGTCGTCAGCTCCGTCTTCAGGGCCAGGTAAGACATGCCGATGATGGCGTTCATGGGCGTGCGTATCTCGTGGCTCATATTGGCCAGAAACATCGACTTGGCCTGCGTTGCCTTTACGGCGACATCCCTGGCATCACGCAGGTCTTCATGCGCCTGGGCCAGACGTATGTACAGCATGCCGTTTTCCAGCAGCAATACGATCAGCACAAAATTGGCAGCCAGCAGCCCGTACAGACGGCCAGCATAAAAACCCAGGTCAAAACGCCCGCCGTTGAGCATGGCTGACAGCGCAATGTCAAACAACCAGGACAACAGCACCACCATCAACCACAGGTCCAGCACCGTATGGGGACGTCGCCGCCATAACAGCAGCAGCGCTGTCAAACTCAGTACCCAGACGCTGGAGACAATCAGCAGCATGACCGGCGTATAGCGGTTACCCTGCATGATGCTGGGCAAATAGCCATGCCCGGCCGTCGCCAGCAGGGCGAGCCCGCACACGGCAAGCATGACGGTGATGACACTCGCCAGTACCAGAAGAGCGGGATGCCGTTGGGATGATGCCGCCGTCCCTGTGCGGTCTTGATACAGCGCATAGGCAATCAGCAGCAGGGGAAAGCCGCCATGCCAGAGCATATACAGCCAGGCGGTCGTCTGCGCCCCGCCGCCCAGAACACCTTGTGCGGCAAACAGTCCGGGAAAAGTCAGTGCGTGTACGATTGCCATGCAGGCAGTAAACAGGTAGGCGCTGGCAAGTATCAGCAACGCCCTGAAACGCAAGATGCCAAACTGGCCAAACAGCAGTACCGCCGTGACCAGGTCGCTGACGATCAGCGCAGCCTGGTACGCGGGGATAAAGGCCCAGACCGGTGTCAGCGCCTGTTTGGCGAACGGCACCGCCATCGCGAAGAGCAGGGTGGACACAATTACAGTGCCCAGGGCAAGACGGCGCTGGGCTGGTGTCGCAGGCATTGTCGACAAGAAGACATAATCCCCATCAACCATCAGTTGCGGCCTTTGTGTCTGCACCCTTGCCTCCCAGGTTGAGCATGTTGCAATTTTTCATTACATCAACGACAAAGGCGATCAGCGCAACAGCATCAGTGGAATGGCAGCAACCCTGTTTGCCATAACGGGCGCCATCCATGGCATGGCCGGTCAAGCCTGCGATACCGAGTATGCCCGCAATTTCCCCGGAAAATGCAGATTTACGTCAATTTCGCGTTAAATATTGAGCAATACAGGTTTTAACCATTGTAGAAATGATATCTCAATAATACAAGCTGAACTGCAAGGCAGTCCACTGACCGCACATCAGGGATCGGTGTTGAGAATTGAACAGTTGCCCCTGGTATTGTTGCGCCCCTCCCGGCGTCATTCAGCGTGTCAGGCGGTACAGGTAAATCGCAGTCCTGATGGTGGCTCTTTCTATCGAAGAAATATCGAGGTCTTCGTCAGGCGAATGCGCACCCCTGCCGGTGGCGCCCAGGCCGTCCAGGCTGTCGACATAGGGCGCGACGAACTGGATGTCGCCGGCGCCGCGTTCGCCAGGAGGGAAAGCCTTGATCTCACCCAGGCCGGCATCATTGCTTGCCTTGGAATACAGGTCCAGCAGCGCATAGTTGCCAGGGGTGGGCGACATGGGCGGGTAGTTTTCGCTAAAGCGTATGGCAGCGCTGGTGCCGGGCAGGCTCTTGCTGACGATGTCTTTCATACGGTCTTTGGCGCGCTGTCCCTGCTCGGCACTGATGTAGCGCAGGTCGCCATGGACTTCTGCGCTGGGGGCGATGACATTGGTCTTGCCAAAGGCTGTGCCCCTGCTGCCCAGGCTGTCATAGCTGACTTCTGTGCCGCCCAGGATGTTGCCAGGGTTGAAGGTCAGGTCGGGTTCGATCAATTGTTCGCGAAAGCTGTTGAGTATGCGTGCTGTTTCATAAATAGCGCCATAGCCGTTGTAGCCAAACACGCCGGCAGAATGCCCCTGCTTTGCCTTCACATCCAGCACAAAACCGCCCGATGCGCGGCGGCCGACAGTGCCGGTGGCATTGCCATTTTTATCGAGCGCCGTGCCTTCAAAGGCCAGGGCCACATCGCTGCGTTTGGCCGCATTGACCAGGTCGGCGCGGGCGATGGCAGTGGGGTGGCCCACGCTTTCTTCATCACCAGAAAAGATGACCTGTATGCGCGTGTTGTCGAGTGCGCCCATGGCATGCAGGGCGCGCAGTGCTTCTATCATGATGACGTCACCGCCCTTCATGTCGTTGACGCCCTGGCCGCGCACCCGGTTGCCTTGCCTGTCCCACAATTGCACCGGGCTGTCTTTTTCAAAGACGGTGTCCAGGTGGCCTATCATCAGCACGCGTTTACCCTGTGTGCCTTCACGCTCTGCCAGCAGGTGCCCGGCGCGATTCATGGCGGCTGGCATGTCCGACCAGCTGGTCTTGAAACCCAGGCCATCCAGTTCAGCGCGGAACAGCTTGCCCACCTCACGTACACCCGCATGGTTTTGCGTGCCGCTATTGATGTTGACACTGCGCTCCAGCAATTGCAGCGCCGCTTCGGAGCGCGCCTTGATGGCATTGATGATTTGCTGCTCGGTCGCTGACAGCTCGCGTGCCTGTGCAGGCGCGTTGCAAAGCAGGGCGGCAAGACAGGCAAGGGTGATTCGTGGTTTGGTCAACATGGCGTTTTCCTCAGGCTGGTTTGATCAGTGATGAGGTGTGAATGTACATGGTTTTTTGCGGGTTTGCTGGGTGAATGTATGGACATCAGCATCATCGCACTTGCCTGCGGCGGCTTGCGGATAAAGCCGTTCCTGAATAGGGAGAGGGTAATGAACACAATGCACACCAAACCGTCATTCCCGCCTGCTTTTAGCGGGAATCCATCGTTGATCAATCGGGCAGGCAGTAAGGCGGGCGAGGCTGATCAGGCCTGGATACCCGCCTGCGCGGGTATGACGAACCGCAAAGTACGGTAAGCTGCAACACAGCTGGGGCGGTTTGCGTAAGTCCTGTCAAGAAAATATCTTCCACCATGGTTTTTTTAAAGACTCAGCTTGACGGTAGATAAATGCGGGCAGGGTTTGCATTTCACTGGCGACTGTCAGCGTCTGTTGTATATCGCGCAGATAGAAGCGTACCCGGCTCAGGGGATGATCGGGAAACAGGCTGTCATGACTTTCGTCATCGGCTGCATTGCGCATGAAATCTGCCTCGTGCACAGGGTCATAAGGATCACGCATCCAGTTCTTCATCTTGCCCGTTTCTTCATCAAAATGAAAATCACCATTCGCCATGACGACGGTTTCACGCATGCCAGTCGGGTTGCCTTCGAGGGATTGAAATTTGATGACGTATGAGCGGTCGCTGAACGGCAGGGTGATCGCGCCAATAAATGCCAACCCGCTGGGCTGCATGCGCACTTTGATAATGCTGCGTATGGCCGCTATTTCGCAGATGCGCAAGGTGTCGAGTTCGATAAAACCGGCCCCACCTGCTTCTGACATCTTGCGGTAATAATTTCTCAATGCGGACAGGTCGTCAAGTGAAGCGTCAATATCCGGGACCAGTGCAAAGAAATTGATGGATAACATGTCACCATTAGGGTGTCTGTAACAGGCGATGTTGCCATCTTCTTTGTCAAGCTGCCAGTCGGCACCGGGCTGAAATAGCTCGCTGATTTTCTTCATGGTTGTCGTAATTGGGGGATGATGCCCCTATACCTGTCTGTGATAAGACAGGCAGAATAACAGTGATTAATTACTTTTTGTGCTGATTCAGGTCACTTCAGCTTACTTCAGCTCAATGAAGCAAGCCCGCGCCCGGCCATCTTTCTTGGCCTGGTAAAGCTGCTTGTCGGCCGCTTCTATCAGGTCGGCGGTGTTGTCGATGACGCTGCCGGGGATGGTGGTGACCACGCCCATGCTGATGGTGACATGGGGGCTGACGCCGGATTCTGCGTGCGGTATTGCCAGGCCGTGTACGCTGGTCTGTATCTGGCTGGCGATGAAGGCGGCGCCGTCGGGGGCGGTCTTGGGCAGGACGCAGGCGAATTCTTCGCCGCCGTACCTGGCCACCAGGTCGTACGGGCGTTGCAGGCTGGTCTTGATGGCATGGGCGACGCGGCGCAGGCATTCATCGCCTTCCGGGTGACCATAGTGATCGTTATAGCGCTTGAAATAATCGACATCTATCATGATCAGCGACAGGTCGGATTTTTCGCGGTTGGCCTGCTGCCAGTGTACCTGTATGGCCTGGTTGAACTGGCGGCGGTTGGCGATGCCGGTCAGGCCGTCGATCAGGGCGATGGAATGCAGCAGGTCGGTCTGGCGTTTCAGGGCGATCTGGTTGCTGACCCTGGCCTTGGTGATGACGGCATTGATGGGCTTGTGGATGAAATCGGCGGCGCCCAGTTCAAAGCCGCGCACCTCGTCGACTTCGTCAAAGTGGGCAGTAATGAAAATCACCGGTATGCCT
The DNA here is from genome assembly GCF_022568815.1 of Undibacterium paludis. Taxonomy (GTDB): domain Bacteria; phylum Pseudomonadota; class Gammaproteobacteria; order Burkholderiales; family Burkholderiaceae_D; genus Undibacterium. The sequence goes on from NZ_JAKZHX010000008.1 coordinate 255,883, forward strand.
GATGTCAGCGGATTGCTTTTGAGTTTTTCACAGACGGTATAGCCATCCATGCCATCCATGACGATGTCGAGCAATATGACGTCGGGTAGCAGGGATGCGGCCTGTTCCAGTGCATGCTCGCCATTGGTGGCCATGAATACATCGCAATCTTCCTTGAACACTTCATTGAGCGTCAATATGTTGATCATCTGGTCATCGACGAGCAAAATGCGCGGTCGCGGCGAATCTGCTCTGAAAGCGTCAGGGAATAAGATATTGAGACTGGTCTTCACGAAACTGTTCCCTCAATCTGTTAATAAGGTGGTGATGGTTTGCGCTGCCGATGGAAAATCGAGGGCATTGATCTGTTTCACCAGCAGTGTCAACTTTTGTTTGTCTTGCTCGCCGGCCCGGCTATACAAGGCGTCCATTTTATCAAGCACGCTCAGGTTATTTGATTTTACTAGCGGTAACAGGGCTGTCAATTCCTGTTTGATATTGCTTGTTGCATCTGCCATTTGCGGCTCTTGCGCTATGATGTCTGTTGATGCTGCTGTTGTCGCCATCACCGGCGCTGTGGGGGGCATGGAGCTCTTGTAAGCTTGGGTGGCGGCATTCAACGCTACCAGGCTGCTGTCGAGCAGGTTACGCAGTTCGGTCACCGTGCTGTCGCTGAACATGCTGTTGACGGCCCTCTCAGGATGTAACTTGAGCATGCTTTCCAGCTCGCCCGCCCGCCTGGCCAGGCCGCTGGCGCCTACGGTTGCCGCCACTCCCTTGAGCGAATGCAGGGCCACCTTGGCATGATTGTTGTCGACCTGACGGATGGCAACGATCAGGTTGCCGAGCAGGCGATGGACTTCCGGCTCAAACAGCTCGAAGATGCTCTGGTACATGGGGAACTGGTTGGAAAAGCGTTTCAGTACGGTGGTCAGTTCTTCAATCTCAGCGTAGGTGTCGGTATCGGTATCGGTGTTGGTCGATGCCCGCAGGGCAGCCAGTTCTGGCCCGGCCTGGCTGCTTATGACCCCTGGCTTGGGTGGTTGTCGCGCCTGGTCTTGCTGCGGTTGAGGTGGCGATTCATTGCGCCCCAGCAATTGCAGGATGGCGGGGACGATGGTCTCAAGGTCTATCGGCTTGCCGATATGGGCGTTCATACCTGCGGCCAGGCAGGCGTCCCGGTCTGCCGGTGCGGCGTCGGCGGTGACGGCCAGTATCGGCAGGTTGGCAAAGCGGCCATCAGCACGTATGTGGCGGGTGGCTTCGCGGCCATCCATGTCGGGCATTTGTACGTCCATGATGATGACATCATATTCACGCTGTCTGCCTGTGACCTTGGCGACGCCTTCGGTACCGCCTTCGGCCAGTTCGACAATAGCGCCCTGGTTGCTCAGCAGTTCAAAGGCGACCTGGCGGTTCAGTGCATTGTCTTCCACCACCAGCAGGCGGATACCGTCCAGGCGGCGGGTTCCGGCCGGTGTCGGCAACAGGGCTTCAGTCGCCGCTGGCGTACCGGACACGGCACGCTGTACGGACTGCAATAATTGCTGTGGTGTGACAGGTTTGGTCAGCAGCTCATAAAATGGCGCCGCTGTGCCGCCCCTGGTTTCACTGAGTATCTCGCTGCCATAGGCGCTGACCATGATAATGATGGGGGCGTCGTGCGAGTCGGTCAGGCTTTGTATCTGCCGGGCGGCGGCAAGACCGTCAAGGTCAGGCATGCGCCAGTCCATCAGTATCAGCTGGTAAGGGCGCTCGCTGGCCAGTGCAATGGCGCACATCGCCACTGCATGGTGGCCGCCGTGCGCCTGGTCGGCATGCCAGCCCATGGCTTTGATGGTATGCAGCAGGATGTCTGCAATCACGGGATTGTCATCCACCAGCAATATGCGCAAATCCTGCATGGCCGGGCTGCTGTCAGGTACGGCAGGGCGTGCATCGCTGACCGGCAGGCGAAGGTCAAAATGAAAACGGCTGCCTTCACCCGGCGTGCTGTCGACCTGCAATTCTCCGCCCATCATGGCGATCAGGCGCTTGCTGATGACCAGGCCCAGGCCTGAGCCGCCGTAGCGGCGCGTGGTCGATGTTTCTGCCTGCACAAAACCGTCGAAGATGCGGGCCAGCTGTTCTTTGCTGATACCGATGCCGGTATCGCTGACGGCGATACGTATGCTGACTTCAGCATCGCTGAGTGCCAGCAGCTTGACGCTGACAACGACATGGCCTTCGTGGGTGAACTTCAAGGCATTGCCAGCCAGGTTGAACAAGACCTGTTGCAGACGCAGGCGGTCGCCGACCAGCACGGCTGGTATGTCCGGCGACAGGTCAAACATGACTTCGACGTCTTTGTCACCCTGGTTGCCGGACAGGACCACGCCGAGGTCACGCATCAGTTCTTCAAACTCAAACGGGTGCGCGTCCAGTTCCAGCTTGCCGGCGTCAATCTTGGAAAAGTCGAGTATGTCATTGAGCAGACCCAGCAGGGATTTGGCTGCCGTATGCGCCTTGACGATATAGTCCTGCTGGCGGCTGGTCAACTGGGTTTGCCGTATCAGTTGCAGCATGCCAAGCACGGCGTTCATGGGGGTGCGGATTTCATGGCTCATGTTTGCCAGGAAGCGTGACTTGGCGGCGCTGGCATCGTCAGCGTTTTTCTTGGCCAGCCGCAACTGGGTTTCCAGCTCGCGCTGGGCGGTGATGTCGCGGTTGATACCGGTTACACGGGTGGCGCGGCCCTGTTCGTCCCGTTCCACCAGGCCACCGGCCTGGATGTACTGGATCTGCCCGTCCGGCCGGCGCAGGCGGAACACCACGTCATAGATGCCACGACCGGCCACGGCCTCTTGCAGATTGGTTTCGGCGGCGTCGACATCATCTTCATGCACGCGGGTTCGCCAGTGCTGGTAATTCAGGCCGTGTTCTTTCAGCGACAGGGGCTGGTGGTACATGTCAAACATACGCTCGTTCCACTCCAGGCTATCGTCTTCGATGTTCCAGCTCCATACCCCCAAATCGGCAACCTTGGCCGCCTTGACCAGCTGTTCGCTGGCGAAGGCCAGCTTTCTTTGCTGTACATGTTGCTGGGTGACGTCAATCGCCAGTCCCAGATACCCGGCCAGCTGACGCTGGTCATCATAGATTGCCGTGACTGCCAGTGACACGGTAAGGAGGGAGCCGTTTTTGCGTACATAAGTCCATTCGCGGACTTCAGCGCCTTCCAGTTCCGGTTTATACACAAAAGTGCGGAAACCCTGTATGGGCTGGCCATATTCAGCCGATAATTCTTCACTACGTGCTTTGACCTCTTCTTGCAGATGCAACACAGACGGCGTGGCTTTACCGACCATCTCATCCGCACGATAACCGAGCATGCGTTCGGCCCCTGCATTGAAAATGCTGATGATGCCGTGGATATCAGTAGCGATGATGGAAATCTCTGAAGCCGCCTCGAGCACATTGCTGAACAAGATGTTGAGACGCTTGATTTCGTCTTCGGCCGCTTTCTTGAGTGTGATATCGCTGTACAGGCCGACATAACGCTCCACTTTGCCATTGGCGTCAAGAAAAGGCGAGACTACTGCTTCCAGCCAGAAATGACTGCCGTCCTTGGTGCGGTTGCAGATTTCCCCCTGCCAGCTCTGGCCCTTCACCAGGATGGACCAGATGCTTTTCCACATCGCCGGCGGGTGCACGCCAGAATTGAGGATGATGTGGTTCTGCCCCACCAGTTCCTCCTGGCTGTAGCCGCTGGCCTTGCAGAAATTCTCATTGACCGACAGGATGGTGCCATCTGCCGCCGTCACCGATGACAGCATTTTTTGATTGATGGTGCTGAGCAGGGCTTCATTCTCGCGCATGGCTGCATCAAGCTGCAGGCGCTTGTTGGTGATTTCGGTGATGTCATACATCAGTATGTAAAAGCCGCGTACTTCACCCTGTTCAATATCCGGCAGGTACTGCACCAGTGCATGCCGCATACCCTGGCCGTCTGCTCTTGGCATGGTGCGCTCAAAGGTCTGGATTTCACCGGCCAGGGCGGCTTCTATGTAGGGCAGACTGGTGGCATAGGCTTGCGGTCCGATCAGCTCGCGTACAGGGGTGCCGGGTACAGTTGCCGGGTCCCGGCCAAACCAGTCGATAAAGGCCTTGTTGGCGACCTGGTTGATCAGGTCCTTGTCGCAATAACCGATGACGGAAGGCACAGCATCAAGCACCGTCTGCAGGGTGCTGCGTGCTTTTTCCAGGGCAAGGGTACGCTCTGCAACCTGCTGTTCGAGCATGATGTTCATGTCCAGCATGCGCTGTTCGGCTTCTTTTTCAAGACTGATATCGCGTACCGTCTTGGATGCGCCGATGACACGGTTGTCACTGTCAAAGATAGGCGATACATTGACAGATACGTCGAGCATGCTGCCATCCTTGCGCTGGCGGCGGGTCTGGAAATGCGTGACTTTTTCACCCCGGGCGATGGCCTCCAGAATGTCTTTTTCCTGATAACGTAGTTCTGTCGGCACGATCAGGTCAACCAGTTTTTTGCCGACTGCTTCGGCCGCAGTATAGCCAAACAAATCGGTAGCCCCGCTGTTCCAGCTGGTGATCTCGCCCTGCAAGGTCTTGCTGATGATGCCGTCGCTGGAACTCGACACGATGGCGGCCAGGTGCGCCTGTTCCGCAATCAGCACCTCCCTTTGTTCTTGTGCGCGCCGCCAGACTTCCAGCAGGCAGGCCAGCAAGATGCTGATCAGCGCGCCCAGTATGAACAGCCAGTCTGGCCGTATCAGGTTTTGCTGGTCGACAAATTCGGGGCGCAGGCCGACTTCGACCTGCCAGTGACGGCCAAACACTTCAATCTGGCGTGTCTGGACTGAACTCAACAATTCGGGTTGCTGTGTCGTGTCCGAATCAAAAATCACGCTGGCAGTACCTGCCGTATGCATGTCACTGAGGCGCAATTCCGCACGGTGACCATGGGCATCAAGTCCCGCCAGCACTTCCGGCATATACAGTGGCGCATAAGTCCAGCCTATCAGGTCGTTCATGCGCCCTTCGTCAGTGGACGGGGTGCCCGCTGTCTTGTAGACCGGCAGCAGGAGCAGAAATGCCTGATTCAGCGTACCCTGGGGCTGGACCAGCGTGATCGGGCCGGTCAATTGCGCCACACCGCTGTGCATGGCTGCATGGGCGGCATTGCGGCGCTCGGTTTCTGAGGCGATGTCCAGTCCCAGCGCCGACTTGTTGGGTTCTTCTGGCTCGATGAACTGTATCAGGTATTGGTCGCCCGCATGCGGCTGCATCTGGTGTGCGTGATAATCACTGGCGTCGTCAGCCCGCACGGTTTCTACAAAACGCGCCACGTCGGTTTCTTTGACGCGCCGGATGAAGCCCACGCCGCGCGCACCAGGGAATTCAGTCTTGAGGTCGCGGCTGCGGCTATAGCGCAAGAAGGTGTCGCGCGTGATCACATCCGGACTGACGCTCAGGATCACACCGCGCGCGCCGCGCAGGCCATATTGATAACGTTGTAGCTGAAACTGGATCTGGCTGGACAGTTGCTCGGTCAGGTAGCTTGCTTCTCCATCCAGAAATAGCCGGTTCTGGCGAGACTGGTGCCAGGCCAGCAAGCCGCTGAGCAGTAAGCCCAGTATCAGGCTGAACGTGAAAAGCCTGGGGAATCTCATGTCAGTCTCTGTTCTTTCAGGGCCAGGCGTATCGGATTGTGCGGGCGGTAATTCAGGTTGCCCTCTTCCCCATGTCTGGCTGGCAGCTCCACTTGTGCATACCGCACAGGGCCATGCTGATATTTTGCATCGTCTATGAGGCGGCACAGTTGCAGGTGGGCCAGTATGCGGGCGTGGGCGACCGGGATAGGTAGCGGTTTTTGCAGAAAATCAACGCCGTCATCGCGCAGGGCCTGCAACGCGTGCGATGCAGACTCGCTTGGCGCCACAAAAATGACCATGGTATCTGCCATTTGCAGGTCAGCCATATCCTGGACAACACCACGCAGTAAGTGGATATTGCTGGCAATATCGTCCACAATCAGGATGGAACCACAAGAGTTCGTCGCGTCCGGGAACATATTCATTACCAGAAAGATAAAAGGAATAGCCGATTGACCAATGCTACGATAATTTTGAGTTCCTGCAAAGAACAATCAGGATGGCCGGATTCAATGCCAGGTATTTTGCATCTTGCTGACGTTTTCCCGGCCGGGCGTCCCCAGATGAAAGACAGTCAGGCGCTGTCTTTCACTCTGCCGCCGACAACATTCCCCCTGCGTCTTATCCTCGCATTTTATCTTTATACTTTGCCAGAAAACCCATTCCCGCTATGGCCAGCAATACACAAGCCATGCCAGAAATCTGCCTGCCATTGAGCACCTCGCCGAGCAGGCAGACCGCCAGCACCAGGGCAGAAACCGGGGCCATTGCCGTAAACAAGGCGGCTTCACTGCCACTGACCCTGGCGATGCCGGCATACCACAGCAAGAACCCGGCGACCGTCGGCACCATGGCATAGTAGACGGCAGCCCAGATGGCCAGGCTGTCAAAGGGAATGTTCCAGGGCGTTTCAAACAGGGCCGGGACCAGGGACAGCACCAGCCCAAAACCGGTCATGACAGTGGACAATGCCAGTGGAGTAAGGTCGGCCTGAAGGCGCTTGTTGAGAAGAATGAACAGGCCCTCACAAATGATGGCGGCAAACACCAGGCCATTGCCGAGCAGGGAATGGCCGTCACCGCCCGCAGGCTGGACGGCGATAGACAGCACACCCGCACCTGCCAGCAGCACAGCCAGCAACTGGCTGACTTGCGGCCTTTCGCCCAGCAAGACAATCGCAATCACCGCAGAGACGATGGGCAGGGTACCGATCATCACGCCCGCATCCGCAGCAGAAGTCAGATGCAAACCCGCAATCAGCAAGGTGGTATAACCGACACTGCCCGCACCCGCCTGCAAGACCAGCAAGAGCCAGTCACGTCTGCTCATCTTGGGCAGGCGTACGCCAAACACACGCATCAGCAGCAAAAAACAGGGGAAGGCAATCGCAAAGCGCAGCGCCGTGGCAGAAAACACCGGCAAGCCATTGCCCATGATCTTGCTTGCTACCACCGTACTGCCAACCAGCACCATCGCCAGCGCCAGGTACACATATCCCCATAATCTGTCCGACATGATCTGCTCCTCTGTTTTAAAAAACAAAAGAGTGCCAGCGGGAAGAGCAGGGGTCTTGAATAAAATTGCAGCCTTGCTTAGGCTCGGTCTGGTCTACCCCAGGCTGGCATAGCTGCCGGGTGACACGCCAAAATTGCGCACGAACATGCGCGTCAGATGACTCTGGTCAGCAAAGCCGCATTCCATCGCCACCTCCACCAGCGGCACACCCTTGCTGATCAGACGGCGGGCAAGTTGCAGGCGGCGCTGCAAAATATAGGCATGCGGCGTCATCCCCGTGACCCTGGCAAAGGCGCGCAAGAGCTGGAAGCGGCTCAGCCCGTTTTGCGCTGCCAGCGTTTCCAGGCTCAATGCAGCGGCCGGGTTGTCATCAATCAGGCTGCGCGCATGATGGATGGCAGGCATTGCCACCTGACCGGGGGCCGTTGACTGTTGCATGACACGGGCAAACAAAAACAGCATCTGCTCCTCGGCAGACAGGGCGCTGGCATGTGGCGCTGTCAGCGTGGCAAACAGTTGCGCCACACTGCGGCTGATCAGCTTGTCAGCAATCACCGGCAGCCTGAATTCGGCCTCGCTGGTTTTGCCTTCACTCAGGTCAGCCATGAGGCTGCTAATCAGTTCCGGCTCAAAATACAGCATCTGCCACGACCGCCCGGCGTCGCCCAGCGGCGCGCCATCGTGGATTTCACCGGGGTTGACCGTAATGGTATCGCCCGCCACAGCCTCGACCATACCCACGCCGCTCAAGGACTTTTGCGCACCTTGCAACACCACGCCTATGCCAAACTGCGCATGCATATGCCGCCCGAAAGAATGCTTCGATTGCGCCTGCACCGCTTCTACACCCGGCAGATGGCAGCGCAACATGACAAATGGTTTTTGAGCTGGTACAGACACAGGCAGGACTTGTATTTGAATGAAAATCAGGGCAGTTAGTGGCTGTAACAGTGTAGCGCGACCGTCAGATTCCGGCAACGACACATGCCGGCGGCTGAACATTCACAAATTCAGCACGGCCCGCACATAATTGACCGGCGCATGGTCAGCCAGGGAACGAAAGCCGACATTGGCACTCTTCCAGCTATATTCAAGCAGGTATTCTGCCCTGGCAATCGTCTGGTCCTGCAATATGTCCAGCTCGCTGGCAGCGACAATCAGGCGGGCATGGCGGTTCAGGTAATGCAAACCCCTGACATGCTCATAGTATTCCGACTCCGGCGGCAGGCTCGTGACAATATCGGTACAGTTGACATAGCGGTCCACCGCCCGGCCAGTGAAGGCAGCGACGAAGGCGGCGTCACCCACGCGCGGCGAGCCAAACGTCACCAGGTGGCTGCCATTAGTACAGGCCGCCGCCAGCGTGGCCAGCGCCGCGCCCAGACTATGCCCGGTCAGGTACACCCTGCTGGTTGCAGGCTGGCCCGCCAGCCAGTCATCGAGAGCGGCGGCAACACTGTTGTAGGCACGCAAAAAACCATCATGCACCCGCCCCGGCCCCTGCCACTGCACTGGCAAAAACAGGGCGTCGGTCAATACATCTGTCGGGTCATCCGGCTGCGTCCCCCTGAAGGCCACATACACCGAGCCAGCCTTGCTGGTGGCAAAACACTGGGTGCCGCTGTCAGCATTGACAAAAAACACCGGCACAGCAAACCCCGCCTGCGCCAGCACCGCTGCCAGCTTGTCCCTGACATTCGCTGACGCCTCAAACCGCCAGTAAGCCAGCCGCGCCAGTTCCGCACACAGGGCATGCGTCGTCCACGGCAAATCCTCCCCCAGCAGCGCAGGCTGCTCTTCAGGGTGGAACAGGGCGGTCTTGCTGGGGTCGTAAGCTGTATCGTGTGACATGTGTTTTCCGCAAAGGTGAATCGGCACTAAATGGATACGATTTAACACGCTAATTCATGATTAAAATTTTTGCAAGTAATTCTGTTGTGTCGCTGCCATGCTGCTGACGCTCGTTCGAGACGACCTGAGTGAGACATTTAATAGCAGCACTTACGCAAAATTGTCCCAGCAAGGCTATCGCTTTAGGAAACATCCCTTGCAAGGGATGTTCGTTTCGTTGGCGGACAACATGTTGTCCGAAACCCCAACTACACCTATCGCTTTAAAAACCACCCTTGCAGGGGTGGTTCGTTGCGTCGGCAGACAATTTATTGTCTGAAACCCCGACTACACCGTAGCGACGAAGACAGTACTTTAGTACGGCTAGGAGCTAACAACGCAGCTGGGGCGGTTTTGCGTAAGTCCTAAATAGCTTGTTGACAGGATAGGACATTTGTCCTAATATGATTTAGGACAAATGTCCTATTTTTGCCAACTACTCATCAAAATGCCAACACGCGACCACATCCTGGAAGCCGCTGATCAGTTGTTCTATGAGCACGGTTTCGACAACACCTCGTTTGCCGATATTGCCGATGCGGTAGGTATATCTCGTGGAAATTTTTACTACCATTTCAAATCCAAAGACGACATCCTGACGGCTGTCATCGCGTTGCGCGCTGAGAAAATCCAGACCATGCTCGAACAGTGGGACGTCGAGGGCGGCTCGCCGGAAGAGCGCATCCGTTGTTTCATCCGCATTCTGATCACCAACCGTGCCAGCATCATGATGCATGGTTGCCCGGTTGGCACACTGACCAGCGAACTCGCCAAGCTGGACCACGCCTCACAATCACAAGCCAATTCTTTGTTCACTTTGTTCCGGGCCTGGCTGACGCGTCAATTCGTCGCGCTGGGGCAGAAGAAAGATGCCGACATGCTGGCCATGCATCTGCTGGCGCGTAGCCAGGGTGTGGCAACAATGGCGAACGCCTTCCATGACGAGGCTTTCATCAAATCAGAAGTCGATCAAATGTATCGTTGGCTGGCCGCAGTCGTGGCGGGCAAACGCGGACCAAGATCGTAAACAGGTTCTAAGAGGAAAACTGTTATGCATATCGTACTACTCAAGTTCGCTGAACACAAAGATCAGGCAGCCCTGCACATGGATGCGCACAATGCCTGGCTGAAGCAGGGTTTCGATGACGGTGTTTTTATAGTGGCTGGCAGCTTGCAGCCGCGCCGTGGCGGTGCAATCGTCGCTCACGGCTGTGCGCTGGATGCGCTGCAGGCGCGTGTCGCTGACGACCCTTTCGTCGTTGCCAGGGTGGTCGAGGCGGAGATTCTTGAGATATCTCCATCCAGGGCTGATGACCGCCTCTCCTTCTTGCTGGGGTGAGGGATGGATAAGACCATAGTCTGCCCTGACGGCCTTAAACGCTGTCGCTGGTGCGCCAGCGCGCCCGAGTTCCTGCGTTACCATGATGACGAATGGGGCTTCCCGGTTGCTGACGACCGACGCTTATTTGAAAAGCTCTGCCTGGAAGGATTTCAGTCAGGCCTCAGCTGGCGGACCATCCTGGCAAAGAGGGAGAATTTCCGCGCTGCTTTTTGCGACTTCGACTTTCATCAGATAGCCAATTTTGGTGACAACGACGTGCAGCGACTCATGCAGGACGAAGGCATCATCCGCCATCGTGGCAAGATTGAAGCCGTGATTAACAACGCCAGACTCGCCAGGCTGATCGTGGAGCGGGAAGGATCGCTGGCTGCCTGGTTCTGGCGCTACGAACCAGCACCAGACGAGGTAGCTGTACCGCAAACCGTTTCTACCTCAGCAGCGTCGATCGCGCTATCGAGGGATATGAAAAAAATGGGCTGGAAATTTGTCGGGCCGACGACGGTATACGCCTTCATGCAGGCGATGGGCCTGATCAACGACCACGCCGAACACTGCGTGACCCGTGCCAGCGTCCAGCAAGCGCGGGAGAGGTTCAAGCTGGGTAAGTGAGATTAATGCACTGCAGGAATACCCCCCACCCGTCTGCCCTAGACATCCACCGCCACCTCAAACCGCCAGCAAGCCAGCCGCGCCAGCTCCGCACACAGGGCATGCGTCGTCCACGGCAAATCCTCACCCAATCAACGCAGGCTGCTCTTCAGGATGAAACGGGGCGGTTTTGCCGGGGTTGTAAGCTGTATCGTGTGACAGTGTTCTCTGCAGAGTTGAATCGACACTGAGTCACACGCTAATCCATGATTAAAAATTTTGTGTCGTCGCCAGCAAGAAAAACCAGCATCCGAAAAACTTATCCACCATGGTGGTAGGATTCATCGGTTCTGTCATTAATAATCATGATGTCGCACTCTACAGACATGACGTCTTTCTTGAAAAATACAAGCTCATAATGAGCCTCTGGTCCTCGAAAATTGAGAGTTGAACTCAAGTTTTCTACATATGTTCGATTTTTTTAGAGTCACATAAAATGTAAATTCGAGAATTCTCATCTGATGTTTTTTCAGGAAAAAAAGTAAAATGAGCTCCTGATACAAGCAAGCAGTCAATGACATCTTTGAACTTTCCTCCTTCAGATAATATCTCAACACACCCTGATCCGGAATATGAGCTATCTGGAAGAAAATAAATTTGCTTGGATGAAAGTGATTTAGCAAACACGCCAATCGTTTTAATAAATCGCTCCTGAAAGCTTACATTATCTTTAAACTCTCGCCATCTTGTATCATGTTCAAAAATAATTGAATCTTGAAACAGTTCTGCACTAAAGCCATAAGGGCCTCTTAAAGAAAAGGCTATAGAATTCGTTTCTACTGAATTGACAATACAGTTTCCCCCTTGACGCCCAAGTACGCTCCAGTTCTGAGTATATTCATCTTTAAATCGATGAGTATCTAACGCTTTTAAGCCTGCATTAACTGGAATTTCAAACGACGAATCCCATAAATCAATCACGTCCAAATGAGTTGCCTGAAGTCGCACAAGTATCTCGCTTACTTCCAAACAAGCAAGCTCAACATCCATCAATACCTCAATATTTACGCCCATATTTAACTTTAGCTATACTTAACCGAAAATTATTCGCCCAGTACTAGTAGTGAAATCGTATTCAAGTCATACGCAGTGACATCACCATTATCGTCAACTGCTTGACGAAGAAACTCTATTCCTAGTGTTTTGTCTTGGGGGACACCATTTGAACCATAGAAAAGATCTAATCCATACAATGCTTTCGCTTTCGAATTTCCACTTTTTTCTGCCCGCTTAAATAAATTGGAGGCATTCACCAGGTCTTTCACAAAAAAGTCCTCAGCATCGTATTTGACGCCGAGACGGTGTAGAGCTTCAGGATGCCCTAAATTGGCAGTTTCAGTCAGCAGATTGACTGAGCGCTGCTCAAAATCCTCATCAGTTTCTTTGCGAAGAAAACTAAATGTCGAGTATAAATATAAAGCTTCAGGACATTTAGCTTTTATTAGTGGTACCAGTATCTTATAAGCCGCTCGGCAAGAGCCCGCCTCGACTTTTGTTCGCGATTTTTGCAATAAATCATTTTGCTCTGAATTATTCATGAATTGTGATTGGCTGTTGATTTGCAGGCTGATCATGGCGTATTCGCCGGCAGACAGATTAAGAACACCTGTCAAGGTTTTGGCGGGAGCAGGGTCTGGCCGGCGCAAGTGACGGCAAGTTGCCCACCCCCATTCTACATTTCCCCTCATCCTCAAAGAAGTCAAATCCCGAAGGACTCTACCCGCCATGGTGGAGGTAGGACTCACTGGTTCTATCGTTAACAATAATCATGATATCGCCATCGACAGACATTACTTTTTTCTTAAAGAATACAACCCAGGATTGATCCTTATGTACAAGCTCATAATGAGCCTCAGGTTCTTGAAAATCAGCTAGTCTGAGGCCATTTATTTTTGCAATCTGCCGAGCTATCAATAAAACTTTTTTCTCGGTGAGTTTCGTTTTTGACTTGATTTGAGATGAAACTGTAGACTGTATCTTTGCATTTCCAGCATCTGCTATTGACAAACAAAACATCGATGCACCAAGTACCAGAAAATATTTTTTGAAATACATGGTTTTTACCAAGTGAGAAAAACAATTGCCCTTTGAAAGCCTATCAATTCTTGTGCTCACATTCCTGGCTCTATCTCAACTCTGCCATTTTCTTTCTGTACAAATACAATCGTAACTGCCCCTATCGGAAGGTCCAAGTCTCCTTCTTCGCATCCAAAAGCCCACCCTTTTTTATTTTCTTCAACTAACCTGCAGGAAAAAAGTTCTGCTTTTTTATGCGAATACCTGGCAACTGCTTCAATCGAAATTTTCTCTGCCTCTTTTAAGGTCGTAACCTTTTTATTGTTGTTATTGCCGCCTTTTGCTAAAACGGGGCCAGGCAACGCAAAAATTCCGACTGATAAAAACATAAAAAGATATTTTGCAAAACGCATAGTTGATTTCTCAAAAAAACGCATAGGTGTGGTTAGTGTAAGGTAATTTCACACATGTCTATTCTTGCAGTGTATTTGCAAAAGGATTGAATTCGCTCTCAGAATGGCGCTTCCGAATTTTGTTGAATATCCGAGCAATTGCGATGCTCAGCAATAAGCAAAGCATTGAAATGATTAAGGCAAATCCACTGGTAGTTCGGAACAATTCAGAAATGCTGATGGTGTCGTTTATTTTGTATGCCTGGAGCGCTGCATTTTTACTGCTGAAACCGACAATATCGTACATGGCATGCAATGTGACCGCTGCCACGATGGATTGATAACGTAAGGTTAGATACCCCAAAAAAAGTCCAAATAAAAAAAATGTTGGCAAAGTCGAGAAATGGGCAGCAAAAAATGCCAGGGAAGTTAAAACAAGTGCCTTTTGTTTCGACATTGTTTTTTGAAATAAATCCAGCAAGAATTTTCTGAAGAAAATTTCTTCAGCAACTGCTGCACCCACTGCAATTGCAACGATGTTTATCGCCAGTCGAAGATCAATATGCTTTGATACTTCGAATGAAATTTCTGCGACATATCCCGAAAAATACAAAAACAAAGAGAAGCTGACAAGATAAATGAATGGATACAAGCTTTGCCAAAGTTGGTTTAACCTGAATTGAAATCGCTTTTCTGCCCTCACAAATGCAATCGCAGATACCAGCAGCAACAAGCAAGCTGCCCACAGAGGTATTTTCTCTATCGGGAACTCAACAAAGATAACATTCAATGCAAAAACAAAAAACGTTGCAAAGAACAGCAAGTGATCATTCTTTTCCATTTATCTGACTTCTATGGCGAATTTAAGTGCGAACTACATTTTTCAATACTTGGCTAATGGAAACGGTCAGGTTTAAATTGCAGGATGAGGTTGAACTTTGTAAAGCATTGCGAATCTCCTAAAACCTGACCTGACTTGAAAAGCTGGCATTGATTTGATTACTTTGATCCTTCGACAATCACACAATGGTCGAGCGGGTTTTCTAACGATGCGGTTACATCGGTACCAAAATCCATTACGCGAAACGGTACTTCTTTTGAAAATTCTGAATATTTTTTTTATTGCTTTCTACGATTTTCAACGCGATCAACACTGATGTTGCGGGCACCCAAAAGGGTAACCCAATGCCATGGCATTCGTACTTTGTGGTTTGATTCGGCCAGTAAGCAAAGTGCCTTTTGCAGCTAACACCACTCTTTGCGCCAATTTTTCTGATGTAAGGTTTTACGTAGCAAGAAAATCATAAACGAAAGGCAATTTAGACTGCAAAATAAAGTTAAATATGTATTATTTGCAATTATCAACTTTCCCTAAAAAGTCATTGCTAAAATCGTGCGCACTTGGGTATTGCTGAATGGCAACGTACTTTTTAGATTTATTTGCAAATGCTTTGTCATGTACGGTGACTTGGGACTGTAAGCACGTGGTGTACGTCGATGTACATACCCAACTCACCCCAAACTCCTCTCATACTCCCCCGGCGACATGCCGACCAGCTGGCGAAAGTCGCGTACGAAGTGGGCCTGGTCGAAGTAGCCTAGTTCCAGGGCCAGGTTGGTCCAGCTCAGGGTTTTGCCGGCTTGTACTTGCGCGACGGCTTCGTGCAGGCGGTAGCGTTGTATGACCCATTTGGGGCCTATGCCTACGTATTTCTGGAACAGTCTTTGCAGGGCGCGTTTGTCCATGCCTGTGATGTCCATCAGCTGTTCGACGGCGATGATGCTGCGGTCCTGCTCGATGTTTGCCAGCAGTGCGCTGACGCGGGCGACCTGTTCGTCTGGCGGGGGCAGGTGCTGCAGCAAAAATGCTTCGGCCAGCGTGCACATGTCGGTATGGCTGTGGGCGGCCAGTATCTGCTGGCAGAAATCTGCACCGGCCTGGCCAAAGCAGTCGGTGATGGCGATGGAGCCGTTGCCCAGCGTGGCGATGGCCTGGCGGTAAAACGGGTAGAAGCCGCCTGCCTTGAACTTGATGCCGAAGACTCTTTCCTGCCCTTGTAGCTGGCGCATGAAGCGGCCGCTGTGTACGCCCCAGATGCGGGCTTCACCGTTTTCCACCACCAGGTGGATGTTGGGGTGGGGCAGGGTGGCTTGCTGTTGGGCAGGCAGGCCGCGCAGGTCCCAGGCCACGTACCAGTAATGCTCGACCAGGCCAGCGAGCGCAGGTGAGGGGGCTTGCCGGTGATGCTGGAAATCACCCTGGGCAAAGCTGGGCCGCAAGACGCCACGCGGTTTGCCTGTCGGCTCTGCTTGCTGGGCCGGGTCAGTGTTCATGCCTGCACCTTGCTGATACCTATATCTATGTCTGTCATATGGTTTGTCGGCCTGTCGCGTTTTTCCTATCATCGCCCTGTCTGTTGCTGGTCTAATCTGTCCTGTGCTGTTCACAGAGGGGACAGCCTCTTGTCCATGAGGATGCCATGAAAAAAAATTTATCCGGGTCGGGTGCAATCAGCATCATCTTGTGCGCCTGCCTGTACACTGCCATGTCGCCTGTTGCGGCAGGCCCGTCTTCACCAGCCATTATTGTAAAGGAGCAATCCATGCAACACAGTCAGCATGCCAGCGGCAGTTTCCAGGTCAAGCTTGCTCCCCAGCCAGCCACTGCGGGCATAGAAGCCGCCAAACTGGGCCGCATGAGCATAGATAAACAATTCAGTGGCGACCTGGATGCGCACAGCCTGGGTGAGATGCTGTCTGTCGGTACTGACGTTAAGGGGTCTGCCGGTTATGTCGCCATTGAACGGGTGACCGGCAGCCTGCAAGGCAGGAAGGGCAGTTTTGTGCTCATGCACACCGGTACCATGAACCGGGGTGCGCCTGAGCTGCTTATCCAGGTCATCCCTGATTCCGGCACCGGTGAGCTGACCGGTATCAGTGGCAACATGGGAATACAGATTACCAATGGCCAGCATTTTTATACTTTTGACTATAGCCTGCCTTGACATGCAGAAATGAAAACCAGGGTGATTGTTGTATTTGTCATTTACTCATGATTTTGTCTTGATCTTTTAATAATCCATCATTAAGCTGATGTGCATTTTACAAGAGAATATAACCAGACTTGTCTGGCTATGGGCACATTTTCAGCACATCATCATGAGGATTTGAAGCATGGATACTGTCAGCGCGAGCAACACGGTCATTATCACGATACCAGTCGGCACCGTTACCAGCTATGTCGGGTCCAACCCGCCAGAAGGCTGGCTCTTGTGCAACGGGCAGACGATAGATCAGGCGACTTATCCCAACCTGTTCCCGCTGCTGAGCGGTGGCAAGGTGCCTGACCTGCGCAGCCGCTTCATCGTTGGGGCGGGGCAGGGCGACAACCTGAGCAGCTATCCGATCAACCAGACCGGCGGGCTTGAGTCGGTGACGCTGACGGTGGACCAGATTCCATCGCATTCACACCAGATCAATAACGGCAATTTTGGCCTGCATTACCAGTCCTTCCAGGGGGAAAGTGACGACGACATCCCGTTTGAGAGCAATCCCAACACCAACCTGGGCGGCACCAATAATACCGGTGGCGGCAAGTCGCATGAAAACCGTCCGCCATTTTATGCCCTGACTTATATCGTCAAATACTGAAGCGGCCAAGGCGGTCAGGCCGGTGTGCAGCGGCCATTGCCTGTACGGCGCTGAGCCGCTATGCTGCACGCATGACTGCCCTCACTCCCGCTATTGCCTACCAGGTGCGGCAACCGCCGCCCCATCTTGCCGAATTTATTGAAAGCTACTGGTCCGTCACCTGCATCAGCGACATCCCCAAGAACGTGGTCGTCATGCCGGATGGCCGGGTGGACTTGCATTTTTTTTCGTCACCGCATGAGCCCTACCATGCTGCCCTGGCCGGGCTGGAGTGTGAGCTCTCGCCCGTCACGGTGATGCCGGGTTCACGCCTGACATCGGTCAGCTTTAAACTGCTGGCCATGGAATATGTGCTCGGCTCCAGCGTTGCCCATTTACTGGATGACCGCATGCTGGTCGATCCGGCAGAGTGGGGCATCTGCATGGCGGACGCGGCTGATTTTGATGTGTTCTGCGGCAAGCTCAACGACAAGATCAGCAGCCTGGTCAAACCCGGCGTGGATGAGCGCAAACGCAGGATGTTTGACCTCATCTACAGCAGCAAGGGCAGTGCGACGGTAGCGGATATTGCTGACGCAGCGCAGTGGAGCAGCCGGCAGATTAACCGCTATTTCAACCAGTGGTTTGGCATGTCGCTCAAGGCCTACTGCAGCATATTGCGCTTTCGCGCCAGCCTGGTGCAGATCAAGGAAGGCAAGTTCTATCCGGAAGATTTCTATTTCGACCAGGCCCACTTCATCAAGGACATCAAGAAATATTCCGGCATGACGCCCAAAGAATTGCATAAGAACCGGGATGACCGATTTATACAATTACTGGCGCTCAAAAAACCCTAATCTTGCTCCATTGCAGTCCACGCATGGACACTAACGGAGCAAGAATGAGCAACAACAGAATGATAGACAACAAGACCATCGCCATCATCGGCGGTGGCCCTGGCGGCCTGACGCTGGCCCGCCTTTTACAAATCCAGGGCGCCAGCGTCAGGGTGTATGAACGTGACGCCAGCCGGGACGTGCGGGTGCAGGGCGCAACCCTGGACCTGCATGCAGAATCCGGTCTCAGGGCCTTGCAGGCTGCCGGCCTGATCGCTGACTTCAGGGTCAGCTACCGCCCTGATGCCGGGCGTTTTCGCCTGATGGACAAGCATGCCCGCATCATTGCCGACCAGCATGCACAGACGGACTACAGCGAAGACAGGCCAGAGATAGACCGTGGCCCCTTGCGCGACATACTGCTCAATTCACTGGAAGCCGGCACGGTGGTCTGGAACAGCCAGTTCAAGGCCATGCAGCCAAAGGGGGCAGGCTGGCAGATCGGTTTTTACAATGGTGATACGGTTTATGCCGATATCGTCATCGGGGCAGACGGCGCCAATTCCCGGGTGCGGCCCTACCTGACCACCATCAAACCGGTCTTTGCCGGCCTGACGGCTATTGAAGGCGCAGTCTGCGACGCACAAGAAAATGCACCTGGCCTGCACGCTCTGTTAAAAGCTGGCAAAATATTTGCCTTTGGCGATGACAAGAGCCTGATACTCAGCGCCAAAGGGGATGGCAGCATCAGCTTTTACGCTGGCTTCAGGTCGGGCGAAAACTGGCAGCAGCAATGCGGTATCGACTTTGCCGATGTACGGCAAGTGCAGGACTGGTTCATGACGGACTTCCCCGGCTGGCACACTGTCTGGCATGAACTGGTGACGCAAGCCAGTTACCCGCTGATCGTCAGGCCGCAATACAGCATGCCGACCGGTTTGCCCTGGCCCAGCCAGCCCAACCTGAGCCTGCTGGGTGATGCCGCCCACCTGATGCCGCCTTATGCCGGAGAAGGCGTCAACATGGCCATGCAAGATGCGCTGGAACTAAGTATTTGTTTGGGTGGTCTACAATATCCTGACGCCACAACCGTCATCGCAGGATATGAGCAGGCCATGCGAGCCAGGGCGACGATCGCCGCAGACATGACACATGAGTCCATGGCGGCCCTGCATTCGGCAGAAGCGATCAGCTACATGTCCAGGCTGGTGGCCTGAAAACAGGCCGTGCCAGCACGGAGCACAGGCTGTCGGCGTCAAAGATCACCACTCTGGCTGACAACCAGAAACCAGTGCTGACTGCTTCCTGTCTCTGACAAGCCAGGGGGCAGCAAGCATATTGACAATTGACTCAACAACCAAACCAGGGAGGATACAACCATGAACACCACGCCAACAATCCGCACCACGTGTGTAGACATCCATACAAAAAAATACGCGCCACCACTGACATCGACAATAAGAAAACTATGAAACCAGAATCCACATCCAATTCCGCAAATTTTACCAGCTATCAAAAAATCATCCTGCTCCTGCTGGGGCTGATACAGTTTTCCGTCATCCTTGATTTTGTCATCATCGCGCCTATCGGCGACATCCTGATGAAATCGCTCTCCATCAATGTTGAACAGTTTGGCCTGGTGGTATCGTCCTATGCCTTCAGCACAGCCCTGTCCGGCATTGCCGTGGCAGGCTTCATCGACAAGTTCGACCGCAAGAAAGTGCTGCTGTTTTTCTTTACCGGTTTTATCATCGGCACCGTCTGCTGCGCCCTGGCCAGCACCTATACGCAAATGATGGCGGCGCGCATACTGACCGGTGTGTTTGCCGGTGTTACCGGCTCGGTCGTCATGACGATTGTGTCTGACCTGTTCGTTCCCCAGGTCAGGGGCCGTGCCATGGGCTTTGTACAAATGGGCTTTGGCGCGGCGCAGGTCATGGGCGTGCCGATCGGCATCTTCATCGCCACCCACCTGGGCTGGCACATGACGTTTTTGTCCATCGTTGCCGTTGCCATCGTCATGCTGGCCGCCCTGTTCTTTGTGCTCAAGCCCATGCAGGACCATATGAAGATACAGAGGGACAAAAATCCTTTCCTGCACCTGTGGCATACCGTCATCAACAAGGACTACCAGGTTGGTTTTCTGGCAGTCATGTTCCTGACCATAGGCGGCTTCATGATCATGCCTTTCAGCTCGATCTTCCTGATCAATAATGTGCACCTGACGTATGAACAACTGCCCTTTGTCTTCATGTTCACCGGTCTTGCCAGCATGATTTCCATGCCCGTCATCGGCAAGCTCAGCGACAAGTTTGACCGCTACAAGCTGTTTGTCTTTGGTTCCGGCCTGGCAGCCATCATGATTCTGATCTACACCAACCTGCACGTCACACCGCTGTGGATGGTGGTCATCATCAATATCCTGGTGTTTGTCGGCATCATGTGCCGCATCTCACCGGCGCAGGCGTTGAATTCCATGGTGCCGCAAAAAGAAGACCGTGGTGCATACATGAGCATCTCGGCCTCCCTGCAACAGACCGCAGGCGGCCTGGGTTCTGTCATCGCCAGCATGATCGTCTTCCAGCAGACCAAGACCAGCCCGCTGCAAAACTTTGATGTACTCGGCTACGCCATCGTCTGCATCTTTGCCATGTGCGTATTCTTTGTCTACCGCGTCAGTGTCAATGTGAAGGCGCAAGCCGCACAGGCGGCACAGACAAACCTGACGCCACAGGCAGCGCGCTGATTTGCTGATGCGTTAGTAAAAGTATTGCCGTCATGCCGGGCTTGAACCGGCATCCAGTGCCGTTCATGTCGCCAATGTCACTAACTTGCCATGTTGGTTGGCGCAAGTCGCTGGATGCCAGATCAAGTCTGGCATGACGCAAAGAAGAGCCGGGGACGTTCGCCTCTGCAACTCTCTGCCCCCATGCGACCTGGCATGAATTCCGCACACCATACATCATATTCCATCTTGTTTATCTGCAAACAGTCCACCTGAGCTGCACAAGGGATGTCCAGATCCTGTCCGTTTTATGTCATTGCGTCATTTATTGAACGCTGACTATTCGCTATCCTTGCTTTATTCCCCAAAAACAGCGTTTGTCGGCCTGGTACTGCGTTTATCGCAAGCTGGCCAGTAAGAGGCAATATGCCGTCACAATGAAGCCATCTTGACTATGATGAGACAGGAAAAATGAAACCTTATTTTGTGACAATTCCGGCAACTGTGACCTTAATCCTTGCTGCCTTCATGGGAAGCGCGTCCGATAACCTGCCCGCAGGCTGGGAACTTACCGGCGATTCACCGGCGCTATATGTGGCGGGAATCGATGACAAGGTTGATGGCGGCACCGGTGACAGCAAGTTTCTCAAATTTACCGAAGGGAACAAAGTCTCCTGGGCGATACTGAAGCAGAGTATTTCGGCAAAACAGTATCTGGGACAGCGCGTGCGCTTTCAGGCCAGGATGAAGACCAGGGGTGTTGATGAGTACTGGGCCGGGATTTATTTTCAGGTCAAGAAGGACAATGGCCGGAACGCCTTGTTCTATAACAGCTGGGATGCCCCTATGAAAGGAGACAACGACTGGCAGGTCAGGAATGTGGTGTTTGATATTCCTGACGATGCCGGTACGATTTCCTATGGTTTCATGGACGGAGGGCAGGGTCAGGTCTGGGCAGACAGCATGAAGTTCGAAATTGTCAGCAAGGACGTGCCTGTATCCAGGGTACAGAAGGTACCCGGACCTCTGAAAAAAACACCAAATCTGTTATAAGCACCATGCAGAAAGATAAAAGAAAATGAAACCTTTCATGGCATCGATTGCTGCAACAATCGCCCTGGTGCTCACAGCGGTGGCTGGCAAAATTCCTGAAAAACTGTCATCAGACTGGCGCGTTACTGGCGATTCTCCAAAATCTTATGAGGCTGGCATTGATTCACAGGTAAAGGGTGTGCATAGGAATGCCAAGTTCCTGCGTTTTGTTGAGGGGAACGGCACGTCCTGGGCGGCACTGACTCAGAATATCTCTGCCGAAAATTATCTGGGCCGCAGAGTGCGCTTCCAGGCCAGGCTTAAGACCAGGAATGTCGATCAAAACTGGGCCGGTATATGGTTTCGTGTCGCCGGTGAGGACGGGACTTCAAGAATTTTGTATAACTGCAGTGATGTGCCCCTGACAGGTGACAACGACTGGCAGGCAAGAGAGGCTGTTTTTGATATACCTGAAGATGCAATCATGATTTCGTTCGGGTTGCTGGTCGGCGGCAAGGGGCAGGTCTGGGCAGACGATATGAAGTTTGACATCGTAGGCAATGAAGTCCCGGTATCGCAGCAATACCGGGACAGGCCGACAGAGAATAAAACATTGGAAAAACCCCACCTATGAAGATGAAGAAATATTATTCGCTGGTTTTTGACAGCGGCCATGACAGTGCATTTGGCGCTGCCAATGATGACAGCCATCGAACCGTGCCGGAGCAGGTCAGCGAAGCACTGGGTTTTACCTGGCGGCAGGCTGGCTTCACGCTGAGCGCGACACTGGTACTGTGGGGGCTGAGCATATGGCTTCAGATGGAAAACTGGTTTGCCCTGTATGCATTGATGTTTCTCCCCGCAGCAGCCAGTTGCCTCATCATTCTGGCCAGCCAGAAATGGCGTATGCTGGGCAGGAACTGGATTACCGTCTGGGTGTTGCTGATCGTGCTGGTACTGGCCAGCAGTTCTGCGGCGACCGCCCTATACTGGTCGTGGACAAAAGAATGGCACTGGGTCAGGCCGTCGATGATAAGCTGTCTTTTGCTGACGCTGGTATTCAGTTTTCTTGGCCTGGGCCTGCCCTTGTGGAAGGTGCAGATGCAGACCCGGGCTTTTCAGATCGCCAACCTGAAAAGCGCCATACTGAGTGCAGAACTCAAGGCGCTGCAGGCGCAGATCGAACCGCATTTCTTGTACAACACGCTGTCCAATGCACGCTATCTGGCGCGCCATGATGCAGAAAAAACGGTGTTCATGCTCGATCACCTGATCTCCTACCTGCAATGTCTGCTGCCGGACCTGCGCAGCCAGACTGCCAGCCTGGAGCGCGAGTTTGAACTGGCCGGACACTACCTGGCGCTGATGTCGCTACGTTTTGGCGACAGGCTGGAATACCAGATCCATTTGCCCGAAGAGCTCAAGGCAGTGCAGATTGCGCCCATGATGCTGATGACCCTGGTAGAAAACGCAGTGCAGCATGGCGTTGAACCCACACCCGGCCAGGTGGCCGTGCGGCTGATCGCAGAGCGGCGGCATGGCAAGTTGCGCATCATGGTGACAGATAGCGGCGCCGGGCTGGGGCAAAAAATCCTGGGGACGGGGGTGGGATTGCGCAATCTGCGTGACCGTCTGTGCGCCATGTACGGCAAGGCCGCTGATCTGAGCCTGCACCGGCTGGATTCGCAGGTAACAGTGGCAGAACTGACATTGCCCATGACTGAACTACAGGTGACAGCATGAGACCACACAGTACAAACATACGCATTCTCATCGCTGATGATGAACCCATGCTGCGGGCAGAATTGCGCGAATCACTGAGCCTGCTCTGGCCAGAGGCGCAGATCGTCGGCGAGGCAGCTGATGGCATCGAAGCCCTGCGTATGGCGCGCGAACTGTCGCCGGATGTCGCCTTTCTCGATATCCGCATGCCCGGCATGAGCGGCATGGACGTGGCCCGCACATTCGGCTCGCGCACCCATGTGGTGTTTGTGACGGCATACCAGGAGCACGCCGTGGCCGCCTTTGAAGAAGGTGCACTCGACTACGTGGTCAAACCCGCCAGCGCCGCACGCCTGGCACGCACGATCAACCGCGTGCGCGAACGCATCATCACACCGCCGCCCGATCTGTCAGCCGTCATGCAAAAGCTGGACCCCAAGCCGACAGCGCCGACCTGGTTGCAGGCGTCGGTGGGCAATACCATTCATTTCATCGACCTGTCAGACGTGATCTATTTCAAGTCAGAACTCAAATACACCCGCATCGTCACTGACAAGATGGAAGCGCATATCCGCACACCTATCAAGGACCTGGCGGCCTCACTGGAAGAAGCCGGCTTTTGGCAAATCCACCGCAGCTATGTGGTTGCTGTCAAGCGCATCGCCAGCGTCATTCGCGACCAGGACGCCGCAGTCTGGCTGAACCTGCGCGACCATGCCGTTCGCCTGCCTGTCAGTCAGCGATATCAGCATCGTTTCAAGGGGATGTAGAAGCGGCCTCTGATAGCGCCCCCTGACGGCGCGCCCTCATCCCGTGAAGAACGCACAGACTTTGCCGCCTGCAATCTGTAGCGGCCGTAAGCCAGAATCATTTCAACGCCATCTCAAACCGCATCTCAGCAAAGGGCTGTGGTGCGGTTTGCTGTTCTTGTGCTGATCCTCGTCTCACATGCATTGCACCTGCCTGTACCTGAAGCGGGCGAGCAGGTGTGTTTCTTCGGTAGTTCTTCTCGCTCTTGCCCGGATTAAACATCGTCAAATGCAGGAATAGTGCAAATTTAACAAAATAATACTGGTAAAATTGTTAACATATAGTAAAGTCATATTATTAATTTTTACCTGAACTGTAAGGCGGTATTGCAAGCCGATATTGCAGGGCGGGGCCGCTGTGGGGATTGCGCTGGTTTCATGGAACCGCAATCCCTTTTTCATCCTTGTTGCAATTCACCATCCAGTCACAGGAGAGACGTAAATGAACACGCCATTGGCTCTTGCCAGCTACACAGCCCGCGGGGAGCAAGCATGATACGATTACACCTATCCCCCATCACCAGCGTTGCCGATGCACAGGCGATGTTGCAGACCGCCATCAATGTTGAATTTGGCACGCTGCCACCTTATCTGTATGCACAACTGACGCTGCTGCCGGACAGTAATGCAGCAGCCAAGGCGCGCCTGCAGACGATTACCCATCAGGAGATGATCCATCTGTGCCTGGGTGCAAACATCCTCAATGCCCTCGGTGGCAGTCCCAAGCTGGTGCCGCCGGTTTATCCCGGCCCCTTGCCTGGTGATATCGGCTTTGATGGCAAGGTGTTGACCTTGCACCTGCTGCCGTTTGGCAAGCCAGCGATGAAGCAGGGCATGGATATAGAAATGCCTGAGGACCCGATAGATTTTCCGCAGCTCAAACTGGCGGCGGCGCCTTTGGCTCAGCCTGTCACCATAGGCCAGTTTTATGAGGCGCTCGACGCCTATCTCAAGACCCTGCCTGCCACAGCCTGGCAGGGGGGCCGTCACCAGATTGTCGACAAGCAGTTCTTTCCCGGCCAGCTGTTTGCCATCAACAATTATGATGATGCGCACAAGGCCATACAGATCATTGTCTCTGAAGGTGAGGGGGCGAGTACCAGCCCGCTGGACTTCAGCAATGAACTGGCGCACTTCTACCGTTTTGAAGAAATGTACCGCAACCAGGTACTGACCAGCAGCGATTCCAAACAGGGTTTTTCCTGGGGTGGGCCGTTGGGCGTCGATTACACTAAAGTCTATCCGGCCATTGCCGACCCGCAGTTGCTTGATTATTCCAAACAGCCCGATGCCGCCAGACTGGCGCAGCAGGCCTGCACCACTGCCTACACGGCCATGGTCGACAGCCTCAATCTGGCGCTCAATGGTGAGATCACCCAGTTGGGCATTGCCGTGCGCAAGATGTTTGATTTGCGTATGGCGGCAATTCACGCCCTGCAGACGCCGCTGGCAGACAAGAACACCGTCGCCGGCCCGGCCTTCATCTACAAAAAAGCCTGAGTGCATCTCAAATAAACCTGAATCGGGAGAGAACAGCATGAGTATCCTGCAAACGCCGCGCATCCATTTCAAGGGGCAGATATCCTGGGACCCCATCGTTACCAATAATTACCAGAGTTTTTATAACGAAAACGCTTCGCAATCTGTCATCACGCCAGCAGAAAGCATGAACCAGTTCCGCCAGGCCGCCATCGAATCGGCCAAAGCGGGTAACTGGAATCCGCATGGCACCCACAGATCACAATTCTTTGAAACTGCCGTGTCGGCAGTCGACTTGGGAAAGGGCCTGGTCACCACGGACAAACTCTGCGGTGCACCCGCCACATTGAACGCCATGCTGGTTGACCTGGAACCGTATGGGGTGTGCAGTTCGCAACTCTATTTTGACAGACTCAACTTTGGCATTGATGGCGGCTGCCGCATTGTCGCTTCGCGCAATGAACGTTTCACGGCGCGCTACATCAACTTTGCCCGTAATCCTGGCCGTTTCAGTGCTGGTGTTGCGTCGGTCAACTGGCAAACTACCTTTGCCAAGGATCACCTGATCATCGACGCCCACAAAAGCGAAGCGCTGGTTGCGCTGCAACACGCCTTGAGCGAGCCCGACGCCCTGGGCCTGGTAGTCAGCTTCAATGCCTACCGCACCGTGTATTTTGATGATGCCAGCTTGATCAAGGGTGACCCGGTGCCTGTCCAGGTGCAAAAAGGCATTCTGTACCGCAAGCTGCTTGCTGGAGGCTTTCAGCCCAATCCGGCACGTAGCCTGATTGTTGGCACCATTGGTATCTGGCGACAGGGTGAACCCAGACACGAGCCTGGTGACCGCGCCCTGCTGCCTGACGCTAACGCCAAGGTATTTGTCGGCACCGCCCATGCCCGCATCGACAGGAAACATGTCACGCTGGACTTGTCCAACAGCATCAGCGAAACCGGGGCCGACCTGCAAAAACAGGATCTGGGCACCCTGCAAGTGTATGCTGTGGACAAGGCCAAAAAAGAAGAGCAACTGCTGGGCAGTTTCGATTATGCCAAATATGATCGCGCTGCCTACGAGGCCAGTGCCGGTATCGTCAGCTTCCCCATCAGCGATATCCACACGACGTATGCCGAAAAAACCGACTGGGAACTGCGCAGTTCCACCCAGGGCATACTGCTGTCAGAATCGGCCTTGCGCATCATCCCCGCTTCTCCCAATCTCTATCTTGACGAGGGGCAAACCGGCGCCAGCAAGTTCCAGGTCTACAAACATGGCAAACCCCTGCATCAGGTCAGTGATGTCAGCTTTGTCCAGACATCGGCGGATGGTTCAGACATCACCACCACCCTGCAACTGAAAACCAATGCCGAAGGCCAGGTCACCATCAACCCTTCCACCACCACGGGGAAAGTGTTTGCCTATGTGCCGTTTGCAGGCAAGGACCTGCCTGCGCCCGACCAATGGCAAGGTATTATTAATAATACCCAGACCTACACTTATGCCTATGTGCGCGTGCTCGGAGCCGACAGCGATATCGCCGCGCTCTCGCCTACCTGGACCAATGTGTACAACAACGTGCTCATCAACTGGAACGCCATGGCCCCCTGCATGGACAACTGGCTGGACCTGGCCAACCCGGTCGACGTGCATGCCTATGACAAGATAATCCGCCGCCTGACCGACCCTGCCGCCTTTGAAAGCTACATGTACATGCCCGTCACCCGCGACCTGACGGCAGGCCAGCGCACGCTGCTGTACAAGTTCCTCAACAGTACGCCAGCACATCTGGCAGAAGCAGGCGAGGCCGCAGCCCCGGTACTGGCGGCAGCGGTGCAATCTGAGGATGAGAAAGCCGTCCCGGCCGATTTTGCCAAAATCAGCCGTTCACTGCGCAACCCGGACAGTCATTAAGACGGGAAGGGATGCGGGCAATGCCAGTGTTGCCCGCATCCCGTATTGATCAAGCCGCCTTGTTGGCATCTGCTTTGATATTCGTGCACAAGACAATAGCTGAAAACTGTCAGTGACAGGCAATGATAAAGGCGGCAATGTTTTTGCTGTGGTACTTGAGCAGTTCATGCCAGGCCGGGGACGCGCACCTGCCTATGCATGCCCGCCAACAGAAAAAACTTCGCTTTCTCTGTGTATTCTCTTCGCCACCTCTGTGTCTCTGTGGTGAGCTTCTCGGTCTTGAATTGGTTTTAATTTTGACCGAAAACCTCAATCCACAAACACAATATCCCCCTTGGCCTGCGGCGGTATCTTGATCGCTATCGCCTTCACCGGTCCGCTGCTGACGATACTGCCGGCATGCGCTGTACCCTTGGGGATGACGATCAGGCTGCCAGCTTTAAAATCTTTGCGTTCACTGCCCAGCCACATGCTGCCGCTGCCTTCGATGATGTACTGGATTTCATCGGTCTGCGGGTGGATATGCTTCGCGACATTGCCCGACTGTATGCCCACGGTGGCATGGTCCGTCGTCACCAGCGTGCGCGCATTGAGGTCGGCATTGGTGGTCTTGGGCAAGTCATCATGTTTGATCGCCAGCAGATCGATCACCGCCGCCGACAGCGCAGGTGCATCAGCACGGGCATCGCTGACGGCGTGCTGTATCAGCGGCGAGGCGACGATGCCGGCAAAGAAGGCGAGGGCGATGGCGGGTGTCTTGGCGATGCGCATGGAGGGCTCCTGTTCAGGGTGATGTGATCTGACGAAGAATCAGTGTGCAATACAAAGCCATTGCAATCAACTAACGGCATTCCCAGATTAGCGAAATAATGTGCTGGCGGTGTTTTGTAACAACATGGCGGTGCAGGGACCATGTACTCCTGACCGAATTTGCAAAGCAGTGTCGTAGGTTGGGCTGGGCTTTATCGAGCCCAACTCCTGGTCCTTGACTGGTTGATGCCGGTTATTTGTGTGGGTGCTCAAGTGACAAAATTTTAGCCTATATGACCGGTCACAAGCTGCGATACAGAATCGGTGCGCACGGCGCACCCTACGTAGACCGTAGCCTGTAGGGTGCGCCATGCGCGCCGATGAAGACAAATTTTCTTTGAAAATTTTTCCCGCACACCCATCGCATTCCGGCATCCATGTAGCAGGTTTTTCCGTTTTCCCACATCTTACTCTACAAACTCCCGCGCCAGTTTCACAAAGGCGTCAACCAGGGGCGCCCGTTCGCCCTGGCGTTGCACCAGCAGCAGGGCGGTGGTGGCGGCAGCGTCCGCAATGGGCACGTAGCAGACACCTTCCAGATGGATACGCTCGAAAGAAGCCGGCAGGATGGAGATGCCGCAGCCAGCCGCCACCAGGCCGATGATGGTCGATGATTCACCTGCCTCTTGCGCTACCCGGGGGGCAAACCCGGCATCGCGGCACAGGCCGACAATCTGCGGCACGATGCCAGTTCCGGCGCTTTGCGGGAACAGTACAAAGTCTTCCTGCGCCAACTCTTTGATGGCAACCTTGCGCCGCGCAGCGAATGGGTGATCGTGTGATAACACCAGCACCAGCCTGTCCTTGAGCAGGCGCGTCACCTTGAAGGTGTTTGCCGCCATACTGGCCACGCCCCCTGCCGGTGGACGGATAAAACCGATGTCCATCGTCCGCTGGCTGATGGCGTCCAGTTGCGGCTGGGTCGCCATTTCATGCAGCTTTAAGCTTACCGCCGGGAACTGCTGGCGATAGCGGTTGATGAGCGCTGCAAACAGCGGCGTAAACGGAATGGAGAAGGTAAAGCCTATACGTAATTCACCAGCCTCGCCGCGCTCGGCGCGCCGGGCCGTCTCACTGGCCTGCTCCGCCAGGGCCAATATGCGGCGGGCATCCGCCAGGAACAGTTTGCCCGCTTCCGTCAGACGTACCCAGCGTTTGCTGCGCTCAAACAGTTGCGCACCGATGTCGGCCTCCAGTACCTGTATCGCCTGACTGAGCGGTGGCTGACCGATGTGCAGCCGTTCTGCCGCCCGCGAGAAATGCAGCTCTTCAGCAACGGCGACAAAATAACGCAGATGACGTAATTCCATGATGCTCAGATGAGTGATAGGGAAGCTTAATAAATGAATTTTTCACAAAATACACAAGCCAGGACATACGCAAAATTGACCCAGACGGCTTTTGTGTCGGCCATACATGCATACATTGCAATGAACACAATGCACCCCCAAAACCGTCATTCCCGCGTGCTTTTAGCGGGAATCCATCGTTGATCAAGCGCGCAGACTTAAGACAGGCGCGGCTGATCAGGCATGGATACCCGCCTGCGCGGGTATGACGAATTGGAAAGTACGGTAAGCAATAAGCTCTGGGGTGGTATTGCGTCAGCTCTGCAAGTAAATAAATAATCGATTTTTTATATTATAAACGTCAGAGATATATATTGGACAGTATAAATATCCAATCTTAAGATGGCCATGTCGTCACACAGCAAGGCCATCATGAACAGCACAGCGGTCAGCCACACAACTGGTCATTCAGACAATATCAACACCGGTGTCAGCAAAGGCGGAGCAGGTCTGTCCGCAGTCCCCAAAATCACCGCAGGCACGCCAGAATTCAGGCGCATCAACCGCGCCATGGTGTTTGGCGGCTTCTCGGTATTTGCGCTCTTGTATTGCATACAACCATTGATGCCGGTGCTGGCTGCAGAGTTCAGCCTGAGCCCGGCGCAAAGCAGCTGGGTCTTGTCGATATCGACACTGACGCTGGCCCTGTCCCTGGTCATCAGCAGCGCCGTCAGTGAAAAACTCGGTCGCCAGCCCCTGATGGTGTTTGCCCTGGGCTTGTCCGCCTTCACTACCGTACTGTGCGCCTTTGCCCATAACTTCGAACAACTGCTGCTACTGCGCGGCATCATGGGCATTGCCCTCGGCGGCATGCCCGCCGTGGCCATCGCCTATCTCGGTGAAGAGATTGAAGCCAAATCCCTGGGCCAGGCCATCGGCCTGTATATCGCCGGCAGCGCCCTGGGCGGCATGCTGGGGCGCTTGCTGGTGGCGGTGGTGACGGACCATTTCTCCTGGCGCGTCGCCATGACGGTGATGGGGACGGCGGGCCTGTATGCCGCATGGGAATTCTGGCGCAGCCTGCCTGCCGCACGCCACTTCAAACCGGCCAGCCAGGTCTGGGGCACGATAGCCGGCGGCCTGCGCCTGCATTTTGCTGATGGCGGCCTGACACTGCTGTTTGGTCTGGCGTTCCTGCTGATGGGCTGCTTTGTCAGCCTCTACAACTACATGGGTTATCGCCTGCTGGCCGCACCCTATGGCCTGAGCCAGAGCAGCGTCGGTGCGATTTCTGTCATGTACCTGCTGGGCATGGGCAGCTCGGTCTGGATAGGCAGACTGGTGGACAGGGTAGGCCGTCGCGGTGTCTTGTGGATCGTCATGCTGACCATGTTTTGCGGTCTGCTGCTGACGCTGTTCAATGCACTGCCGCTGATATTGCTGGGCACCGCCATCTACACCTTCGGTTTTTTCGCTTCGCATTCCGTCGCCAGCAGCTGGGTGGCCCGTCGCGCCACCGCCCCAAAAGCGCTGGCATCGGCGATCTACCTGTTCTTTTACTATCTGGGTTCCAGCCTGATCGGTTCCTTCACCGGCATCATGTGGGCCAGCCACGGCTGGCACGGCGTGGTCGCCGTACTGGGCGCCATACTCAGCGCGGGTTTGCTGATTACATTAAAGCTGCGCAAGCTGGAGCCGTTGGCAGCGTAATGTCTCGTGTACGTTGCCCTGGTTCAGGCATGCCCATGCATCAGCCGCATGGCAAGGCTTTGTACTTCTGCCCAGCTGATTCCCTGTTTTTGTTGCAGATACAAAGGGTGATCGCACTCCTGCAATTCTATGCAAGGCCGTTCACCGACCGGCCTGGTATGCAGCTTGGCTTTCAAGTGCAGTGTTGTCGTTTCGTAGGGCAGGGCGGATGAAAACCAGGCAAAATACGGTGGTTCATTCTCGCGTCCCTGCTCTTCCCATAGCTCATGGGTCCGGACAAAATTCTCTTTGCTCAAGGACACCCAGGCCAGCCAGACAAACATGTCGTCTGAATCTATGATCGGTATCTCGACACAGCCAAGTACAAAATAATGATCGTCATCGACCATGCATACTTCTGGCGACAGCAGGCAGCGCTGCTCGCGTTCTGCTTCCGGTATATTAAACCAGAGCTGCGGTGCAGGCGGTCCGTAGCATAAGGGATAGCCTTCATGAAATTCACCACAGGTGGTGCATTGAAAACCGGCTGGCATGGATGATTCCCTCCTCTTAGCTTGCATCAAAGTTGAGCATGTGCGGGTAATTCACATGTTGATGCAAGCACCTCGTGAACCCGTTGACGTACCTTGCCCGTAGCATTAAATCTGCGCGGAGAGTCCAATAAAGTCAGCGAGCATGTGAGCAAACACTACCGGCCACAACTTGCGACTGCGCCAGTAATACGCCGTAAAGATAACGCCGAAAACAAGGATAGACACTGCACCTACCGGCCCCTGGTAAAGGTGGTAAAGCAGTCTGACCAGCACGCTGATGCCTATTGCCGTTGATGCCCCCAGTTTGTTGACAGCAGTCATCAGATAGGCCAGGAGGAATGTCTCTTCATACCAGCCATTGATGATGGACATCAACAGTACGCCCGTCATTGTCGGATGCGATTGCAAAGCCATTTTTTCGATGGGCTCTCGCATATAATGTGCGGCATTAAAGAACTGGCACACGAAAGCCCAGGCCAGGTAAGCCACCAACAGTAAAAGGCAGCCAGTACCACTGTCACGCCAGTCTGGCGCAGCTAGCAGAGACTTTAAGGGATAGGCTTGCCAGCGCAAGACCATCATCGCCAAAAAAGTGAGCACGCATTCTGTTAATGCTATGTTGATCAGGTAGCTATCACTAAACCCGGCCCCACTGGGAAATCCGGCAGAGACAGCCTGCAAGGACCAGTAGATGAATATACCAAAACAAATGGTGGTAACGATGATGACTTCTGTTGCACTGGACTGCCGGGCTTGTATTTCTTTCATGCGGTATTTTTTTGTGTGAATGTCGGGGCAGTGCGTGGGTTTGCTGATAATGCCTGAGTGTCAGCGATAGCTCAGCGATGGGTATCCTCATGGATTGTCATGACCTGCTTTTGTTCAACAAGCGGTTGCTCAAAACGGCCTGCGACGATGGGCTCGAAGTTTTCACCTTTGAGCAGGAACAGCCTGGTCTCATGATTCTGTGATTCAACGGATTGCACATTCCCCAGACTGTAATGCATGAACGGGTCCAGCGGTATGATCAACATCTTCGGCACATCTTTGGCGCTGGTGACCAGGACCTTTTCAACACGGACATGCAAGCGTATGGTATTGCGCAAACCCGGCCCGGTCATTTCTTGCCTGCTGGTGATTTTCTTCCCCTCACCATCGATCATGTCGACATCAACGACTTTGCCGGTCAGTATGTGATCTGCCTGACTAGCCATTTCTTTCTGTGTGATCTGGAGTGGGACCGATGCCTGGGAGTAGCTGGTGACGAGCGTAAAGATGATGGCGATGATTGATTTCATGACAATGAATGCTTTTGGCTTGCTGCAATGGTGTGTTCAGTATAACAGTTCAGCCAGGCGTAAACTGGCGCAGCGACATAGAACAAGGTCGGCACTGAGCTCAAGTGCACAGGGGGGCTGATTTTTATTCGGGCAGACTGTTGGTGTGAGACAGCATGCTTGTCGACATCAGGTGTTGCAGTATTTAGGTTATTTCATTCGCAGGCATCGCCATTGATAAGCGTTCAGGCAACAGGCACTCGCTCAGCCATAGCGTTGATCGGGATGCCAACGTACTGCCAAAAAGCTGTTTTCTTAACCAGGTAATCATCGCAGGGACGATGCGGACCATGCCTTCTGCTGCGCAGTGTGTCATCCCCCGCATGAGCCAGACTTGGTTGCCAGGATATTGTGCAAAAATGGTACTGTCGCGTTGAGGGATGTATTGATCAAGTTCTCCGTTGATGAGCAGCATGGGGGCACAGGTACTTTGTTCGAGCAGGCCCTGGCCCCTGAGTGAAAAGGCTTGCATGCGTGAATTCAGATCTTCATCATCCGGCATGGCGTCAAGCCCCCAGGCATTGGCGATAATGCCTGGCATACCATTGGGAAGTGCGCGGGCGAAATCACTGCCAGCATCAAAGACGACAGAAGGTCCGCCAAGATTGACCGCAGCGTCCACAGCCCCGAGCAGGGCAAGTTTGGCTGCCCAATGACCACCGAAGCTGACGCCGATGATCGCTTTGCGTCCGGTGGGTGCAAGCGTGGCAAGCAGATCCCGGTAGATGTTTTCCGCATCTGCTGTGAGCGCCATCCGGTTTTCACCCGTCCCTGGCATGTCCATGGCTGCGACGCGAAATCGCCCTATTTTGGCGAGCAGGTAGGCGAGCCGGTGCAACTCCATCTTGCCGGTATCGACGCCGCCTGAGAGCAGAACCAGGGGCTGATCACCTGCGGAAGATGGGGCATACAAATGAATCGGTATGATGCCATCGATAGAGCGTTTGAGCTTGACCTGGCGTCGTTCGAAATGAACAGGCAAGCTGCGCATGGCCTTTTCAAAGCAGGCAACCTGACAGCTAAGCGCATGTTCGCGCATGGGGGTGACGATGACTGGGAACCGCGCCGCACCATACAGCATGGCAGCCCGCAAGAAGCGCCCTTCTGCTTCTGCTTTCTCTGCTTCTCGCAGCCATTCATCAGTCCAGCCACCGGGGCCTTCATGCCAACTGTCGCGTACTTGGGCCTGTACGCGAGCGATGGTGTTGCGGGGGATGCCCCAACTGGCAAATTGTTGGCTACGCTCCAGAAAAAGCTCGTCAGGGTCGAGAGGGAAGGTGAACATGCGGCGTTCCGATCGTTTTTGAGGTGATACCAGTCAGGATAATAGCAAAGACGGATGCAATATGGTGGCGGCTCTCCTTGCCAGACGAGGCCAGGGCAGAGTTTGGACGCCTGGCCTGTATTGATGATGTGCAACAACGTTATGCAATTTTGCGTAACCTCTTGAAAAAAGTGCGGCGGGAGTGATGGGGCTGCCCAAACAATCACAGGCATCACTCAATTGATAGGGAGCTCACCTCACATCTTGGCCAAACGGCGTGCAGTGCCAATGACAATTCGGTAGCCAGGCACGACAGATCATCTGCGGCTGTTTCATGTAAAGCTTCAGCGACGATCAGGGCGGAGGTGGTGGCCTTCTGTACAGCCGAATAGCCGCTTTGCCGGTTCGACCATCTTCTTGCATGCGCGCGCCCGTGTTGATCAGCAAAAATAATTTCCCCCGCTTCAGGGTTTTCCAGCTTGCCTGAAAAGGCCTCGTAGGTTTCCCGCCCGGTTGCAGGGCGTACTTCCAATCCGTTCCCGATTTGTTCCGAGTCAAAAACTGCGATGGGGATACCATAGGCAAGCGAAGCCGTATTGCAAAGATCAACAAGGGGATGCAGGCTGGGTAGCATGCCCTCCTTGCGAAAACGGCGTAACAGCGATTCGGACGCGCACCTGTATTGTGTTGGTTTCAGTCCCATTTTAGAGAAGGTGCGCCTCCATGCCTGTATTTCGATGAAATTGCCCTCATTTGATTGCGATAGCCGCTCAGAGGCAATGGTGGTGAATCTTTGGGATACACTAAAAATGTCCGCAGTAGCGTCAATATGTTGTACATGCAAGGTACGTGTGGATAACTCAGGAAAGGCGGAACGGATGGGAGCCGCATAGCGGAAAAAAATACTCATTTAACTAGTCCATGATGATGAGGTCGGATACCTGCTATTTTCTGCCCTGAAAATCCGCTTGTCTTGAACAAAATTGCAGGCGGAGTATATGCCTGCGGTTTCTGCCCTGGTACTGCCGATGCATCGCTACGGTCAGGAGGATCGCTCATCCCCTCCCGCCATTCGTTCCCCTCAATCGTGTCCCAGACAGCGCAGACCGTCACTCATCGCAAGGCACTGGAGAACGCCCCGGGCTTTGCTTACAGTGCATGGCGATCAGACTTTATTTGCCAGAAAGGATAACCATGCATTCCCCCGTATCAACATCCCCAACAAGCTTGCAGGCCCAGCCTGGGCCTGTGCGTGACTGGGCCGGTTTTGCTTTCAAGCACACCACCCGCCTGTGGTGGACCGTCACCCTGGCCGCACAACTGCTGTTTGCCGTGACGATTGCTGCATTCTATGGCCGTGCAGCAGCGCGCGGCGACATCGCCGCCTGGAACCGTTACATGCAGCATGGCTATGACCGGGGCGATGCATTCGGTAATACCCTGGTGGCGATACACCTGTTGATGGCGCTGCTGGTCATCATTGGCGGCGCCCTGCAACTGAGCACGACGCTGCGTGCCCGTGCGCCGCGTTTCCATCACTGGCTGGGGCGCAGCTATATTGCGGCGGCTTACCTGATCAGTCTCAGCGGCCTGTACATGATGTGGGTGCGCGGCACCATAGGCGGGCTGGCCCAGCACATGGGCATGACGATACTGGCGCTGATCATCATGTTCTGCGCAACCAGGGCCATACAGGCCGCTATGGCGCGCAACTTTGTGCTGCACAGGCAATGGGCGTTGCGCCTGTACCTGTCCATGAGCACGGCACTGTTCCTGCGTGCCGGCCTGTTCCTGGCATTCCTGATACCGGCAGATTATCAGGAAGCCTATGCCATCGTCGTCAACTATGCCCAGTTTGTGCTGCCTTTGACCATGCTGGAAGTTTACTTGCGCATCAGTCACCAATCCGGCAATGCCAGACGTTACGCCATTGCCGCCAGCATGCTGGTGCTGACCCTGGTGATGGGCGGCGGCCTGGCGGTCGTGACCCAGGCAAACTGGCTGCCACAGATCAGAATGGCGATGGCCAATCGCCCCGCGCTGACCGAGCAGATCGATGTCACCATCCGTGCCGAAGGCGTTGATGCAGGCATTGCGCAATACCGAACATACAAGGCCAACCCGGCAACAGCGGCTGACATCAAGGAGGGCGACATCAACCGCCTCGGCTATCGCCTCATCACCGCCCAAAAATACCAGGACGCCATCCGCATACTGCAATTGAATGTTGACGCCTACCCGCAATCAGGCAATGCCCATGACAGCCTGGCCGAAGCATATATGCTGGCTGGTGACAAGGCGAGGGCGGTAGCTCACTATCAGCAATCCCTGCGCCTGAAGCCGGACAATGACAATGCGGTGGCGATGTTGAAGAAGTTGAGATGATTTGAGGGAAGACCTGACAGCTCACCACAGAGGCACAGAGACACAGAGAAAACCAAGAGAAAACCAATAGGACTTACGCGAAATTGCCCAGACTTTTTTGCGTCGGCCATGCCTGCATCTCATTGAGCACGATACACCCAAAACCGTCATTCCCGCGCGCTTTCAGCGGGAATCCATCATTGATCAACCGAGCAGACAGTAAGACGGGCGAGGTTGGTCAAACATGGATACCCGCCTGCGCGGGTATGACGAATTGGAAAGTACGGTAAGCTGCAAGCTTGATGGCGGTTTTGCGTAAGTCCTAACCAAGAGAAAACCAAGAGAAAACCAATTTGAAATTGGGTTTACATTACCGAATATTTTCTTGCGTATCTCTCGTCCTTCTCTTGAATTTCTCTGTGACTCGGTGTCTCTGTGGTGAGATTTTTGGTCTAAGAATTTTTATGTCCGGTTGATCGACACCCCACCATCAACCAGCATCGCCGCCCCCGTCATGAAGGACGAGGCATCCGACGCCAGGTACAACACAGACTGCGCGATTTCTTCCGGCTGCGCCAGGCGCTTCAAGGCATGCAGGCTGGCGACCTGGGCCAGCGCTTCGGGCGTGCCATTCATCTGCTGCGCCATCGGTGTCATCGTGCCGCCAGGCAGGATGGCATTGACGCGTATGCCCTGCGGGCCAAATTCAGCCGCCAGCGCCTGGGTCAGCCCGACCAACCCCGCCTTGCTGGCCGCATAGGCAGCCGCACCAGGGAAGCCTGCCGTATGGCCGACAAAGGTCGACGTAAAAATCAGCGAACCACCACCGCGTTGCTGCATGGCCGGCAGCTGGTATTTTGCACCCAGAAAAGCACTGGTCAGATTGGTTTCCAGCGTGTCGCGCCAGCCAGTTGCAGACACATCCGGTGTCGCGCCCAGCTCACCCAGGCAACCGGCATTATTGAAGGCGATGTCGAGACCGCCAAATTCCTTCACGGCCAGTTCCACCAGCGCCTGTGCATAAGCTTCGTCCCTGACATCACCGGCCAGGCAGATAGCCCGCCCGTCTTCTTTGCGGATGTCTGCCACCAGATCCGCCAGCTCTGCCTGCCGCCTGGCCGCAACGATGACGCTGGCGCCCATGCGGGCAAACAGCAAGGCCGTTGCGCGGCCTATGCCAGAACTGGCGCCGGTGACGATGGCGACTTTGTTGTGTAGTGAATGGATGGTGTTCACGTTTGTCCTTTTCTGTGGTGTTCAACAAGAGCAGGCAGTATTGGTTTTTAGTGTGTGACTGTCTCGCTGCAAACGGACGCGAGATTGTCGATGTCTGCTTGGCAGGCAATCAGCCTGCAGGTCTTGAGTCAGATGCAGCCAATCGACGCAAGTCTTTGCGCCGTCATGCTGGACTTGATCCGGCATCCAGTGTCGTTAAACCCGCGAATATGACGCCAGAAGACGGTGCTTAAAAAATCGACGACAGTTTCCTTATCATCGGCCTGTTGCAATATGTACGCACTAATTTGAATAAATTCGTCATTGCATGCTTGATTTATTCAAATTCATGTGGCAAGATGCTTTCACTGTAGACAGCAGCAAGTGCGTTGCAGTCGCCTGAAACCGCAGGCAATATCAATGAATCGCAGCATCAGAGAAAAGAGAATGATCGTGAAAACCACTGCACAACAACACAGCCAGAACGTGCGCCAGCGTGCGCAGGGCGCGTTGCGTGTGTGGCAGAACCTGGCACTGCTGCCGGGCGATCAACTGCGGCCCGCCACACAATGCAAGAGTGTTTTTATACAAGCAGATTTGCCGGCCCAGCCGTCGCCGTCTGATTTGATCAACTTTGCCTTGCCCACGACTTTATCGGGCACAGACTTACAACCCAGCATCCGGGGCGCAAGCCCGCAGGTTTTTGCCCCGCATTGACGGCGCACAACACCTGAAGCGACCAGCCCGGATGCCCTGAAAAGTATCCGGGCTTTTTTATTGCCAGCAAAAATGCAGCGGCAAAAAACAGCAAAAGCCCAGCAGTGAAACCCGCGCAAGCGGTCACGGCCAGCGCATGCTCGTCATGTATGCGACGACCGTGGTAACACGATCACACCGTTCCGCTCTGCTGACCGGCGTGATCAAAAAGAACAAAGGAAGCGTGGCAGAGTGGTTTATCGCACCAGTCTTGAAAACTGTGAGGCCGCAAGGTTACGTGAGTTCGAATCTCACCGCTTCCGCCAGTTTTAAAAGAACAAAAAACTCGTTAAAAAAATACAGAGTCAAAAGAAAGTACAAAAGAGAGAAAAAGAGAAGGGCGGAAATCCGTTCATCGATTTTTACAACAGGGGATTAGCCAAGTGGTAACGGCAACCGGCTTTGAACCGGTCATCCGGGGTTCGACTCCCCGATCCCCTTCCAGTTTTTTGAAGTAATCGGTGTGTAGCGCGTCTGCTTTGGGAGCAGAAGGTCCGAGGTTCAAATCCTCGCACGCCGACCAGAATTTTTGTAGCATAAGCACGTGTGGTGGAACAGGAAGACACACTGGTCTTAAACACCAGTGCCAACATGGCGTGCGGGTTCGAGTCCCGCCACGTGCACCAGCTTGTACAGTAGCAGCAAACATCCAAATATGAAAACGTGGCAGAGTGGACCAATGCACCTGCTAACATACAGCATCGCTGTCGGGGGCCGTGAGTTCGAATCTCACCGTTTTCAGTTTTTGGGATGAACATATTCCGGTCGGTGGTGATACGGATGCCTGCCACACATAAAAAAGTTGCATGCTGTCAGGATGCTTTGCTGCGAACGGTACATGTAACGGCGCGCAAAACTTTGCACTGGCTTGCGAATAAATTTGAATTTTTATCCTCCCCCAAAAAAACCGCTATTGCGGGTTAAATCCCAGTTGACCAATGTGTAATTTGACGCCGACTTCACCCCTCATTACGCGATAGAGTATTTGATTATCTGTCGGTAAGTCTGTTGTAAGCTTATTAATTCACTGGCAATGCCAGGCTAAATCGACAACGGCAGCAGAAAAAAGGAATGATCGTGAACCACACTCCGCTACAACAACCTAAACAGAGCCTGCGCCAATGTGCACAGAGTCCGTGGTGTGTTGGTTTTCCGATCCGCGAAAATTGGAACTAAAATGGTTATATCTACCTAAAAGTGTAAACAACAAAATTTCCTCTATGAGAAATATTGATTGCTTAGCTGTGCAGATAAATTAAGGCATCTCTGATTAAGTCCAAAATCGTAAAATTAATGCTCGAAAAATCAATAACTTACAAATGGTATGCTGGAGTTAATCAGAGGTTCCTTAAATAGATCACTATGAAAGATTAATATGACAACGGCGGAGACTTGCCTATCATGTACTCCGATCGTGGCACCACTATCATTGGTTTGGGTAATATTCGTGGGTGCACAACGCAAAGTCGATTCCTTCGATGTCGCGCAAAGTGGCACGAATTTATTTGCGCGCCACTTTTGTGGCACGAAAACATTACACTATTGAAAGTCTGCAGACTCAACTAATTTCCCGCCCACGATACGCGATTCGAATTCTCCATATGCATTGGACCGCAAAAAAAACTTGGACCGCCAGCAGTGTGTATCCAACCAGAGATTGGCACTTATGTCTTTTTCTCTGGTGCAGTACCTCATGCGGTTACACCTGTGTCCTCTGTTGATCGCATATTGTTGGATTGATTGCCGACATTTTCAATGTAAAAGCAGCTTTTGAAGTCATGATTGGCGGGCTTGTTGTGCTCG
Source organism: Undibacterium paludis (assembly GCF_022568815.1). Lineage (GTDB taxonomy): Bacteria > Pseudomonadota > Gammaproteobacteria > Burkholderiales > Burkholderiaceae_D > Undibacterium. Next base: position 296,548 of record NZ_JAKZHX010000008.1, read on the forward strand.
GCTTCGTTTTTGCTTTGCACGCGCCCGTGCCGAAAAGGGATGGGCAAGTGGCGACCGGTTGAATTGATCAACCGGCATAATATTTCGACCAGAATCGTCGACGCCACTATGCATCTTGGTAAAGGCATGTCGACAACGAGTCATTTTCCACTTAAACATGCGCATGCAATAATGTGACCAAGAAATATCAGTCGCTAAAATTATAGAATCTCTGATTAAGTCCAAAATCGTAAAATTAATGCTCGAAAAATCAATAACTTACAAATGGTGTGCTTGACTTAATCAGAGGTTCCTTAGATTTAGCAATAAAAAGTGGCATTACGACAACGTAGGCATTAGCGCGTTGGACAGTATGCAATTCACCGCCGTTTAATTCTGGGAGTCATTCATGTTCCGATACACTAGGTTTTTCATTACGGCAGCCGTAGCCATGGTAGTCGCGCCACCTGTCTTGGCTCAGGAAATTACTATCGGTATGTCGTCCGAGGCCTCCTCGATGGATCCGCACTATCATCTATTAACTCCCAATGAGCAGCTCAGGAAACATATTCATGAATCGCTGACAGGATTTGACCTGCTGCGCCGGGTCAAACCGGTATTAGCCGAATCATGGAAAGAGACCGAACCTGGAACATGGGAATTCAAGCTTCGCAAAGGCGTCAAGTTTCAGGACGGCAGCCCGTTCACCGCGCAAGATGTGATTTACTCTTTATGCAGAATACCTAAGGTCGTCAATAGCCCGGGGTCGTATTCCATCGCTATGCGTAAAATTGTAAACGCAACAGCAAAGGATCCCTTGACTGTCGTGCTGAAAACCGATGGCGTCTATCCTTTGCTGCCGAACGAGTTGTCGAAAATCGGCATCATCTCTGCAACGGTTAATAAAGGCGAGAACGTCATATTCAACCATGAAGGATGCGCCGCACCATCTTGGCCTGCAACCAAGGATTTCAATAACGGCAAGCTTTCAATCGGAACCGGCCCTTACAAATTCAGCGAATTTTCTCCTGGAAGCCGTATTGTGCTTACTCGAAACGACCAATATTGGGGAACCAAACCGCAATGGTCGAAAATCACTTTTCGTCCTTTAGTGGCTGCAGGGCCGCGTGTCGCGGCACTTTTGTCGGGTGATGTGGACTTAATTGAAGCGCTGTCGCCCCAGGACGCCGCGCGGCTGCGCAGCGATCCGCGTTTCAAGTTGGTGAGCGAAAAATCCGCACGCGTCATTTTTCTTGGGGCCAATGTCAGTGCCAGCAATCCTGCGGTCGCGGGTCCCAATCCTTTCAAGGATGTTCGCGTAAGAGAAGCAGTCAGCCGCGCGATTGACCGTTCCGCCATTACCAGCAAAGTGCTGGGCGGTTTCGGGGTGCCTGCAGGTCAATTGATGTATGGGAGTGAAGATGGCATCAGGCTCAAGGATTGGTACGACGTTGCCAAGGCAAAAGATCTGTTGACCAAAGCGGGATATCCGAACGGATTTGAAGTGACCTTGTCCGGTCCAAACGATAGTTCGCTCAATGACTCGCAAATTGTCCAAGCCATCGCGCAAATGCTCAGCGCAGTCGGCATCAAAGCCAAAGTCAATTTGATGACATCCAGCGTCTTCTATTCGAAGAAAAACGAGGGATCGCTTGGTTTTTATATGGGGGGATGGTTGGCAGCCACCGGCGAAATGTCATATTCATTGCGGTCGCTGGTGGCGACAAAGGATAAGGAAAAAGGTTACGGCAATGCCAATCCCAACAAATACTCGAACCCGGCTTTGGACAAACTGCTAGACGAAGCTTTGTTGACGAGGGATGATATGAAGCGGCATGACATTCTGCAACGGGCAAGCAATCTCGCCATGGACGATTTTGCAGTCATACCTCTTCACTATGAAGTCAATTTGTGGGCAATGAAAAAAAATATCGACTACAAAGGCCGGTGGGATCGGGAAACTCATGTTCCGGAAATCACACTAGGGAAATAGAAATGTCATCACCGATAAGCGCTGCAAATTGCTGCAATGTTGAATACGATTTAATTTCTTGGGAGGTTGTATGGAGGTGACCCGTCATTTGGGTAAATGGGCAGCGGAAGTGTCGCCCCAGTGGTCCGAGTCCGTAATAGATTTGGCGTTGCATGCATTGGAAGATACCTTTGCCAGCGCCGTTTCCGGCGCGACCGATTCCGGTTCCGCCATTATGCGCGAGACGATTCAAGGTCAGGGACGTGCCACCGTTATCGGCAGCACGCAACGTGTCCCCGCAACAGTAGCCGCGCTCGCCAACGGCTATATAGCCCATGCCAGCGAAATGGACGATAATTTTCTTCCCGGCTTGGGCCATGCCGGATGCGTCATTTTTCCGGCGCTTTGGGCGCTGGGCGAAGAGATCGACGCTTCGGGCAAGGCAATCCTCGATGCCTTCATTGTGGGAACCGAGATCATGGCCCGAATCGGTGGCGGCATAGGACGGGCACATACCGACCGTGGCTGGCATGGCACCTCGACGGTCGGCGCGCTGGCCGCAGCCGCCGCAAGCGGCAGGCTGTTGAAACTCGATGCGGCAAAAATGACGGCGGCAATCAGCCTGGCCGTGAGCATGAGCGCAGGCGCAAAGGGACAGTTCGGCACGGCGGCCAAACCGCTGCAAGCGGGCCTTGCCGCACAGTCCGGCGTGCTGTCTGCGAAACTGGCTGCCAACGGCCTTGCAGGGAACGAAGCGATCTTGGAAGGACAATCCGGCTTCGGCGATCTGTACGCCGGCATTGTTCCGCCCGACTGGTCATTCGCCGAAATACAATCGAACGAATCACTTGCAATTGAAAAATGGGGATTTTCGTTCAAACGCCATCCCTGTTGCGGATCAACGCATCGCGCCGTCGATGCCATTCTTGAACTGCGCCATGAACATGGTTTCTCGGCAGCCGATGTCGCAAACGTAGTCGTGTATGTCGGTTATGGAAACATGCTCAATCTCCGTTACCCCGAGCCGCACGACGCGTTGGAAGCGCGCTTTTCGATGCCGTATTGCGCTGCCGTGGCTCTGCTCCGTGGCCGGCTCGGTTTGGCGGATTTCACCAATGCGGCCGTGCAGGACCCGACGACACGCGCATTGATGGCAAACATCGACATGCGGCTGCTTCCGCATGCCAAAGAAGGCATAGAGAGCAACGATCCCGCTACGCATCTCTCGCATTCAGCGGTGGTCACATTGAAGAATGGCAAATCTTTTGAGCGCAGCGTGCATTTTGCCAAAGGCACATTACAGAATCAGTTCGACGCCGCCGACCGGCGTGCAAAGTTCGACGATTGTTGCATCGGTATTCTTCCTGAGAACAGCATCGAACCAATACGATCGGCGCTCGCCAATGCAATGGCGCTACCGACGATCTCCGATCTGATGCGGCATGTCGCTTTCGAGGTATAACGAATACCGCATAGCAGCATCGACCTCGAATGCAGGCCGCAGCGCTTGGAGGGGGAAATGCGACGGACGGCATTTCTTGAAGCTACCCGGTCCAAGCGCTGTTCATGCATTACCCCGAACGCACGGTTGGCCACTCCTTATGCCTCTATCGGACGAGCGCAAACTTTATTGCGCCCTGCCAGCTTCGCTTCGTAAAGCGCTTTATCGGCATTGCCGAACAGCGACTGCGCATCGTCGACAGAATTGGGAATGGCGGTCGAGGCGCCTATACTGACGGTGATCGGTATTTTATTCCCGTCAAAAAGAAATTCCAACATGTCGACCTGACGGCGAATAAGTTCGGCAATGTGGATAGCGCCGTCTAAATCGGTATTGGCAAGCAGTACCACAAACTCCTCTCCGCCATAGCGGAATACCTCGTCACAGGAACGGCGCAATGTCTGTTGAATTGTATTTGCGACACACCGCAAGCAAACGTCGCCGCAAGGATGGCCATAATTGTCGTTCACTTTTTTAAAATGGTCGATATTGACCATCAGTATGCTGATCGCCGTTTTAGCCCGGTGCGCCCGCCGCCATTCCGTATCGAATCGTTCGTTGAAATAGCCCCGTGTTATGGACACCGGTCAGCGCATCGTAGCGACTCAAGTCGCGCAACTTCTCGTATGCGGTCGACAGACAACTCATCATTTCCTTGAGCGCCTGCATCAGTTCGCCCACTTCGTCTTTTCCAACCACGGAAAATGTGGTGGAAAACCCGCCGCTTGCCACTTCCTTAGCAATGGCCACGGCTTGCAACAGTGGGGAAATGATGTTGAGGGTGATGATCTAGGCAATGGCCGCGCCGATAACGACTGCGATAGCGCTACTAAACAGCAGTAACAGTTTCAGTTTTGAGTCGTCTTCGTTATATTTCAGCAGCACTTCGTCCTCGACGGTCTGCTGGTTATCTACGAGCGCATTAATTTGCCTGATTACTTTCTGATTCAACGAATCGACGCGGTCGGTCAGGATTTTCGCTGCGCCGTCGGGATTGAATGCGAGATCTTGCGTTACCGCCTATTTGACCGACTCCCGAAGTAGCTCATCGATTTCGGAAATGTTGTCGACAATACCTTTTTTCATCTTGGTTAAGCACATCGCGACAAAACTGTTCCTTGTCCAGACGAATATCGCGCGTTCCCCTTCAGCCACTTTTTGGATTTTTTGGAGTAAATCCAGGTCGGAGGTCAGTCCAATGTTGCGCAGGGATATGCCGCCTTCGAGCAACGCGCCTTTCATTGTTATCGCCAATCAACTTTTACGTTCAACGATCTTCAACCCTTCCAACAATTTGGCTTTACTTTGGGCATGCAGGACGCGATCGATTCCCGTCATCGCAACCAAGATCAACAAAATCGCACCAAACCCCAGGATCAATCGCGTGCCGATACGGAAATCCCGCAAGCCGAACACATCTCCATTTTTAAAGTTTGATCATCCATCCTCCTGGATATGGGTTTTTCTGAAATTCGCCAGCAAATATTTTCAACAGCGCGTTCAACCCACTATTGCGGCGCTCTCAATCCAACAAGCACTGGCCGCTAAAAATTGTCTGTAGCACTATGCATGTTGGTAAAGGCGCGTCGACAACGGGTCATTTTCCATTTGAACGCGCACGGGCAATAATCTAGCCTACGAAACACGGAAAATGCGATCGAGTGGCAATGCTGACTGCGAATGAAGAATTTCCAATCACGGCTTACCCTCCTTTACAAGCTCACAATATGCAACACAGTCGGCGCAATTATTGGGGGGCTGCCGTGACCAATCTGTTGGATTAAATGATATCAAACACATATGAGAATTTTGATGCATAAAAACTACACACTGGTGCAACCGGATGACGCTGTTCCGCTAGTGATGGATTCGCCACACAGTGGCGTAGATTACCCGGCGGATTTCGAATATGCTTGTTCGCTTGCGGATTTGCGTTATGCTGAAGACACTCATGTCGAAAAGTTATGGCAAAACGCGCCTTCAATGGGCATACCGCTCCTGGCTGCAAATGCGGCGCGCACATACATCGACTACAATCGCAGCCTTGACGATCTCGACGTTAATATGCTTTCCGACAAATGGCCTAATGCGATCAATCCCGGCGAAAAGTCTAGCCGCGGTTTTGGTTTGATTTGGTCGAATATCGCAGAGGGAAAGCCGATCTATGCTACCAAACTTTCCTCCAGTGCCGTATCAAAACGCATTGAAGAATATTATTTACCATACCATAGTCAGCTCAACGAATTGCTGGATAGCCTGGCCGATCGGCACGGCGGTGTCTGGCACCTGAATCAGCATTCAATGCCGGCTGCTGCGTACGCCAGGATGGGATTTTCGGGCGACAGGGTACTGGCCGACTTCGTACTAGGTACGCGAGATGGCACAACCTGCGATCCGGAATTTGCGGATTTGATCGCAAACGTATTAAGGGGTCTCGGCTATTCCGTCAGCATCAATGAGCCATACAAGGGCGCAGAGTTGGTTCGCCTGCACGGCAGGCCGCTGGAAAATCGCCATAGCCTCATGATTGAAATCCACCGTCGCCTTTATATGAGCGAGCTCACCCGTGAAGTCCATGACGGCTTCGGTGTCTTGCAAAAGGATTTGGATCGCCTGTCGCAGACGCTGGTCGAATACGTCAAGCATAAGATTTCGCGCACCGGAGAATGAATGTGCAATTATCCGTGAAAATCATTGAGACGCGAAGCTACGTACTGATCCAGCCGCGGCATGCGGTCGCATTGATCATGGATTCACCAAATAGCGGTGCGACCTATCCCGATGATTTCGGTTATACGTGCCGCTTGGAAGACTTGTGTTCCGAAGAAGACACGCACGTCGATAAATTGTGGTCGGTAGCGCCAAGTCTCGGGGTTACTTTGCTCGCAGCCAATGCTCCGCGATCCTATATCGACTGCAATTGCAGTTTGACGGATGTCGATTGTGAAACGAATGACAACCGATGCGGCGTTTCCGTCCATCAAGCGGATCTTACCGATATGCGGCATGGCGTCGTTTGGAGAAATTTGAGCGGAGGATCGCCCATATATTCCGTCAAGCTGTCGCCGCTGGCGGTGCGCAGCCGCATCGAAAGCTACTATCTTCCGTACCACGATGCACTGAGGAAGACGATTAAGTCACTGCGCAGGAAGCACGGCGTGGTTTGGCACTTGAACCTGCATTCCGTAACGGCGAACGAGCACGGGCGTTTTGGTACGGCGTCAAACAAGCCGCTGACCGATTTTGTTTTAGACGACTGCGACGGAACAAGCTGCGCGTATCAATTCACAAAAATTGTGACCAAACTCTTGCGCGAACTGGGCTACACGGTAAGCATCAACAAGCCGGGCAACCTGACGGAGATCGTGACGCGGCATGGCCGGCCGCGACAGAAGCGGCATAGCTTGCAAGTGGGCGTAAGACGTAATCTATATATGGATGAGCGGACCAGGGAGCCTAACGCTGGATTCGAACTGCTAAGGGCCGACTTGGCACTGGTCACCAAGTCATTGGTGTCAACTTTGTCGGACTTGACGAAAAAATTGTACAAACCAAAAGTGCCTAGTAAAAGAAGTATTGGAAAAGTGCGGAACTCTTAACATGCGACATCATATCCGGTCATGCCTTTTGCAAGGTATCTCCTCGCAGTAAGCCGCGAAGTATCAAGACAAAATTAATTACAAGAATGAACGCATCAAGGCGCGGGGCAACGTCACCCAAAGAGATAAAATTGACGATCAAATAGTTTCGCTCGCTTATGAAATAACGAAGTTAGATGTAGCAATAAAAAGTGGCACTACACCGACGCCGGCATTAGGGGCGTAGAACAGCATGCAATTCACCGTTTTTCAATTCAGGAAGTCAATCATGTTTCGACTCGCTAGATTCTCATCACCGCTGCCGCAGCCATGCTGGTCCCATTACCCGTCTTTGCGCAGGGAATCGCCATCATCCCGATTCACTATGAAGTCAATTTGTGGGCAATGAAAAAGAATGTCGACTTCAAATACCGCTGGGATCAGATAACGTATGTCCCAGAAATGGCATTGGCCGAATAGAAAAATTAGTCAATCACAACAAGTAAATTGAAACTATCCGCATTGCGGATAGCTTGGAGGAGGAAAAAAATGTTGGCGTATCTTTTGAGGCGGCTTTTGCAAAGTATGGCGGTTTTGCTTGCAATGGCCACAATCGTATTTCTGGGCATCTATGCGATCGGCAATCCGGTAGACATCATGCTCAGCCCGGATGCCGATCAATTGGAGCGCGATCAGCTGGTTCAACGGCTGGGCCTGGACCAGCCGCTGTATATGCAGCTGGGGAGGTTCCTGGTGCATGCGGTACAGGGCGATTTGGGCAATTCCTTTGTGTACGGCGAACCGGCGATGACACTCATCCTCCAACGGCTCCCCGCAACGCTGGAACTGGCTGTCGCTGCCATGGTGATCGCGATTTTCATCGGCGTGCCTTTGGGTATCATGGCCGGTTTGAAGCCCGATGCATGGACATCGCGCACCATCATATCCGGTTCCATCCTGGGTTTTAGCTTACCCAATTTTTTGGTGGGGATGATTCTCATCATGTTCTTTTCCGTGTATCTCGGTTGGTTTCCATCCGGCGGTCGCGGGATGACGGTGCAGGCACTGGGTGCAGACACCTGGAGCATATTTTCCGTCAGCGGCTTGCGGCATATGTTTCTTCCGGCATTAAATCTTGCGATTTACAACCTGGCCTTAATCATTCGCCTGGCCCGGGCGAGTACCCGTGAGGTCGCTTCCCAGGATTACATCAAATTTGCGCGTGCAATCGGATTGTCGCAGAGACGCATTGTCGGTGTCCATGTTCTCAAGAATATTATGATTCCCCTCGTCACGATCATCGGTCTCGAATTTGGTTCGCTCATGGCATTTGCCGTGGTCACCGAGCGCGTGTTTGCATGGCCAGGGATGGGGAAACTTCTGCTTGACAGTATCCTCCACTTGGATCGTCCGGTTGTCGTCGCGTACATGATGTTCACTGTATTTCTGTTCGTGTCCATTAATTTTTTGGTCGACGTGCTTTACGCGGCGCTCGACCCTCGTATCAACTTGCAGGGGAAAAGCGTATGAGCACCAAACGCGAAGAGAATCCATGGGGCCGTTTCGCAAGTAATTTTTGCGCTAGCCGGCTCGCAATAGTCAGTCTAGTCGTATTGGTTGCATTGATCGTTTCGGCATTGTGTGCCCAATGGATCACGCCGCAAAATCCGTACGACCTGACCCAGATCAATATCATGAGCAGCACTTTGGAGCCCGGCACACCGGATCCTGGTGGCCACTACCGCTTTGTGCTCGGCTCCGACGATCAGGGGCGTGATATTCTGAGCGCAATTATCTACGGATTGAGAATCAGCCTTGGGGTCGGTATCGTCGCTACGCTCGGCGCCTTGGTCATCGGTCTTTTTTTGGGACTACTGGCCGGATACGTCGGAGGTTGGGTAGATAGTTTCATCATGCGTTTGGTCGATTTCCAGCTTTCGTTTCCGGCAGTGTTGATCGCATTGATCTTGCTGTCCCTGTTGGGGAGCGGCATCGATAAAGTGATCTTTGCCTTGATTGCCGTCCAATGGGCTGTCTATGCCCGCACTGTGCGCAGCGCGGCGCTGGTGGAACGCTCGAAGGAATATGTGGAGGCCGCAGTTTGCCTGGGCCTTTCCGGCTGGCGCATCGTTACCCGCCATCTGCTGCCGAATTGCCTGCCGTCGTTAATGGTGATCGCGGCGGTCAACGTCGGTCACGCAATTGCGCTGGAAGCGACGCTTTCTTTTCTGGGTCTCGGCGTCCCGGTCACCGAGCCTTCGCTCGGGATGCTCATCGCAAATGGGCAGCAGCATATGCTTGCGGGCGCTTTTTGGATCAGCCTATTCCCGGGACTCGCACTCCTGCTGACGGTGATCAGCATCAATCTTGTCGCGGATCAGTTACGCGATGTCCTCAACCCACGCTTGCAACGTTAGGAGCATCTCGATGTCTGGCACATCTTCAACACTCGAAGTACGCAATCTGCGCACCTACTTCGACACGCGCGACGGCGTACTCAAAGCAGTGGACGATGTCAGTCTCACTGTAGGGCGCGGCGAAGTCGTCGGCCTGGTCGGCGAATCAGGCTCCGGAAAAACCGTGACCGGCTTTTCCATCGTCGGCCTAATCGACCAACCCGGCCGCATCGCCGGCGGCCAGATCCTGTTCCATGGAGAAGACTTGGTCAAAGCATCGCCGGAACGCCTGCGGCAGTTGCGTGGCGCAAAAATTTCCATGATATTTCAAGACCCGATGATGACCCTCAACCCAGTGCTGCGGATCGACACGCAAATGATCGATGCCGTGCTGGCGCATGAAAACGTCAGCCGCGCGGTCGCGCTCGACCGTGCGCGGGAGACACTCGACAAGGTCGGCATACCATCGCCGGACGAGCGCCTGTTCTCCTATCCCCATCAATTTTCCGGTGGCATGCGTCAGCGGGTCGTCATCGCGATCGCCATGCTGAACAAGCCTGACCTGATCATTGCGGACGAGCCGACCACCGCGCTCGATGTCACGATCCAGGCACAGATATTGTACGAGGTGCAAAAACTGGTGAAAGAAACCGGTACCGCGCTGATTTGGGTCACCCACGACCTTTCCATCGTGGCCGGCTTGGCGGACCACATCAATGTCATGTATGCCGGCAAGATCGTAGAAAGCGGAACTGTGAACGCAGTGTTGCATCATCCGCGCCACCCGTATACACAGGGCTTGCTCGCTTCGCTGCCAAGCAACAATCAACGCGGACAACGGTTGAAACAGATTCCTGGCATGACGCCCTCGCTGGTGGGCCTGGCGCCCGGCTGTGCATTTCGCAACCGCTGCGAGCATGCGACGGATACGTGCAAGACCCAGCCGGAATCCCAAGCAAGTGTAACTGGCCAGATGGTCCGGTGTTTTCATCCTCTAGGGGGCCACGCATGACTACCCTTCTTCAATTGAGCGGCATAAGCAAACATTTTTCCAAAAAAAGCGATGTGGTTCAGCGTCTTTTAAACCGGGTTGGCGGGCGTTATGAAACCGAGGTGGTTCGTGCCGTCGATGATATCAGCCTTGCGATCAAAGCTGGAGAAGTAGTCGGATTGGTCGGTGAATCGGGCTGCGGAAAATCGACCCTGGGGCGCATCGTGAGCGGCATATTGCCGGCAACCGCGGGGCACGTCCTGTATCGCGGAAAAGAAGCCGCGCAAATGTCCCGGGCTGAACGCGACGCGATGAGTTTGGAGGTCCAGATGATTTTCCAAAATCCGATGGCCTCGCTGAACCCGCGCATGAAAGTGCGCGACATCATCGGGGAAGCTCCGGTCGTGCATGGCTTGATCAAATCGTCCGAACGCACCGACTATGTCAACAACTTGTTGAGGCAGGTTGGACTCGATCCCGCTTATGCCAACCGGTATCCTCATCAATTTTCCGGCGGGCAGCGACAACGCATTGGCATCGCCCGAGCACTCGCGGTCCAACCAAAAATCATTGTTTGCGACGAATCGATCGCTGCGCTTGACGTTTCGATTCAAGCGCAGGTGCTCAATCTGTTCATGGACCTGCGCGAACAGCTCGGTCTCACCTATCTTTTCATCAGCCACGACCTCGGCGTAGTTGGGCATCTATCGGACCGAGTAGCAATCATGTATCTGGGCCGCATCGTGGAATTCGGCAAAACAGAGGAGCTGTACGCCAACCCGCAGCATCCTTATACAAAGGGATTGCTGGCGGAATTGCCCAGCGTGCGCTCGACTCGGAAGCAATACATCCCTATCAAAGGCGAGATGCCGTCTCCGCTGCACCCGCCGCCAGGGTGCCATTTCCATCCACGCTGCCCGTACGCAATGCCGCGCTGCGAAACCGAACGCCCGGAACTGCGTGCACTGTCGCCGGAAAGATCGATGGCTTGCCATTTGGAGGCCTGAAAAAAGAGCGGCCCGAAATATCGCGCCGCACTTCCCCATGCAATGGCAATCAATATTTTCGGAAAGAAGCGCGCGGTAGAACCCTGTCCTGCCGCATCCACATCGGATGCGGAAAGAAAAAACTTGTACATGTCAAACCAACACTAAATTCCTTCATATCTCACCCTGCGCGGCCTCGGCCCATGACGCAATTACCTCGAACAAATCGACCGCGTCACACCGCATCTGGGCTCGCTCGTCCACTGGGTCGAAACCATTAAGCACCCCAAGCGCATCTTGATCGTCGACGTCCCGATCGAACGCGACAACGGCACCGTCGCACACTTCGAAGGCTACCGCGTACAGCACAATACGTCGAGCGGCCCCGGCAAAGGCGGCGTCCGTTTCCACCAAGATGTGACTCTGTCCGAAGTGATGGTCTTGTCGGCCAGGATGACCGTCAAGAATGCCGCCGTCGACCTGCCATACGGCGGTATCAAAGGCGACATCCGGGTCGATCCGAAGAAGCCCTCTCGACCGGCGAACTGAAGCGCATGACGCACCGCTACACCAGCGAAATCGGCATCGTCGTCGGACCAACCAAAGACACTCCCGCGCCGGACGTCAATACCAACGAAAAAGTCATGGCCTGGATGATGGATACCTATTCCATGAATCAGGGCAGCACCGCATCCGGTGTCGTGACCGGCAAACCGATTTCATTGAGAGGTAGCCTCGGACGCCAGGAAGCCACCGGGCGCGGCATGAAGATCAATGGCGCGCGCATTGCCGTGCAAGGTTTCGGCGACGTCGGCGGCATCGCCGCGCGCGTGTTCGTCGAGGCCGATGCCGAAGAGATTCGAGACCGGTACCAATTCCGGGCGCTCGATTGCAATATCTTGATCCCGGCTGCGTTAGAGCAGCAGATCACCGAAGACAATGCAAACAAGTTTTTCGCCACCATCATTCTCGAAGGGGAAAATGGTCTGACCACGCCAGAGGCCCACGACATTCTGTGTGACAAAGGAGTGCTGGTGGTACCGAAGGTGATCGCAAATGCGGGCGGCGTCACGGTCGGTTACTTCGGGTGGGTGCAGGATATCTCCAGCTTCTTCTGGACCGAGGACGAAATCAACTTGCGCCTCAAACGCATCGTGCACGAAGCCTTTTCCGCTGTGTGGCCAGTGGCCGAAGACAAGAAAGTATCGCTCCGCACTGCCGCGTTCATCATCTCCTGTACCTGGGTACTGCAAAGGCGCGAAATGCGGGGCTTTATCCCTGATTCGGAACGGGCATACTGATCTTCAACAGGATGAAAGGGGTTAACATGACCGATGTCATGGAGATGCCCGTTTTGCCGACTAGGATTTCGATACGAAATTATGCGACGCAATTCGAATTGCATCGGCTGTATACGGTACGCGACCCGGTCTCGACACAGAGCACGATAAAAAATACGGCATGTGACCCCGCGCCTAAAATTTTATCTACCGGCGCGGCGCCCTCTGTGGTGTTTGTGCCTGAAAATGCAATAGAACGGATTTTCAGCCTGCAGCCAGTCATGCAATGCCACCTTCAAATCGGCCTGGTCGTTGCCATCCGTAAAAGCCAGCGCCGTATCGTCGCAGCATCGGTCTTGGATCATGTATTCGGCTACGCGATCGGTTTCCATATGGTGCGCGCAGAAGAACCGGATGCGCATTGCGCGAGCATGGTCGATAACACCGCCAACACGCACACCTGGTCAGGCCGATTACTGCCGCGGCGCAATTCGACCCAACGCCCGTTGCCAAAACACTGGCATTCGGCATTAATCGTGAAGCAACACAGCAGCGCGGCACGACGATCGCATCGCCAGGACTGTGAGCGAGGCGTTTGCGCGTCTGTCGCAGCGATCCACGGCGGCGTCCGGTGACCATATTTTTATCAGGCCATTGGAACAGTACATTACGACCCGGTCCGGCGATACCTTTTTGTTGGCGGAAATCGACGGCTTGGACATACTGCGCGCAAAGACAGTGTAAGTATTTGTGCGCACAGTGTGACTTGGGTATGAAGGACAAAATATAAATGAACAAGCCCCTGCGGAATGCGCTGGCCTACCACGCCACGCGACAACCCGGCAAAATCGCCATCCACGTTACAAGAGCCGGGTCAGACCTTGATTTGAAACACCGGATTTGAAACATCGGAACAGACGGAGAAAATACCGTTTCTCGCATCCTCTTGTAATCGACCTTATTTGCTCTCGCCAATGGCGCTGCAATATTTCGCAACCTCGTCCATCAACCAATCTTTGAAAGTAATCAAGCCGGCCATATCGCTTTTTGCCTTTGGATAGCACAGATGGAAACCCCGCTTGGATTCTATGGACAGGTCAAAAGGCGTCACCAACCGGCCCAATTCCAAGGCCTGTTCCAACAGGCAGCGCGGCAGAATGGCAACCCCAAGTCCCGCAACGGTCGCTTCGATCAAAATGCTGACATAATCAAATTCGCGCCCGAGCGCCGGTTCCTCGTCAGCCAGTCCCACCTCTTTGAACCACGCCGACCAAATGCCGGGCGCACTCCTATGGCAAAGCAATTGCTGGCTCAAAAGGTCGCGCGGCGTCTTAAGCCCAAGCGCCGTCTTGGGACTACAGACAAGGATATTTTGTCGGCCGATTACATAATCGCAACAGACCAGCGGGATATCCAAGGGTTTTGCCGAAATTACCACATCCGGGGTCTGGTCTGAAAAGTCGCATCCATCGTAGTTGTAATGGACAAAACGCAAAGTGATATCCGGATGTAGCGCTTCATATCGATAAAGCCTTGGCACCAGCCAATTGCTGAAAAAAGTAGGCGCGACGGATAAGGTCAATTCTTTTGTGCGCGATGCCATACGCAATTGGCTAGAAACACTCTCGATCACGTTCAGTGCGGGACCGACCTTATCCAGAAACGCCTTGCCTGTTTCGGTCAGTTCGGTCCGACGATTCCCGCGCACCAATAACGGGCAACCGAAATGATCTTCCAGGCGCGTAATGGCTCGGCTGACTGCACCTTGCGTCACGCTGAGTTCATTGGCTGCGAGCGTTACGCTACCTAACCGGGCTACGGTGGCCAGTGCATGCAGTTCTGTGATCGGAGGAGAGTGTAGCCGCATTATGATTGTTGGGAATGGCTTGCCGACAATAGGTCGCTTTTCTTTCCCCACCCCTAAGACAATAATTAAACCAATCGCTGCATACGCCAACAAGGCTGTGAATAAAAGCGAACTTTACTAAGACAAAATAGTACACGAAAAGTGCTGCCTTGGGAAAAAACGGAGGAGTGAAAAATCATGAAGAACCTGCAGAAAAAACAAGAAAAAAAATGTTTGACACATAAAATCACAATTGGCTTTTGGCGCAGCAAATTGCGTTTGATGAAATTACTGGCATGCACATGGGGCTTGGGGCTGGCCGCATTCTCGAGCGTAGCTTACGCCGAGATCGGCGTAAGCGATTCTCAAATTCTGTTGGGTCAATCTGCAGACCTGAACGTTAACGGCCTGACCGGTCAAGCGATTACTTTTCGCGATGGCGCGCTACTCTATTTTGACAGCGTCAATCAGGCGAGCGGCATTTACGGCCGCAAGATCAAGTTGATTTCCTTAGACGACAATAACAAAAGTCTAGTGCAGTCTGCGGAAAATACCAGGAAATTGATCCATGACGAAAAAGTATTCGCATTGACGCATTACACGGATACGGCACCCTCAATGCAGGCAATGATCATGGCGGAAAAGGCCAATGTCCCCTTTTTTTCTCCAAACGTCGGCGCCGAAGAATTCTACGCGTACAGGAAAAATGTATTCACCTTCCGTGCAAGTTTCAAAGATGAGTTAAGAAGAATTATCCGTCATTTGGCGACGCTAAAAATCGATCGTATCGCGATAGTTTATAACGACTTGAATTCCGGCAAAGTATTACTTGCCCAAGCCAACGAGTTGCTAGCCGTTGAAAATCTCAAATTGGTGTCGCAAGGCATGATGAAATTTAATTCCAACGATCCGACTGATGCAGTACGGGCAGTGGCGAAGGGAGCACCGAAGGCGATTATCATCGGCGTTTCCGGCAAGGATGCCGCTGCGTTTGTGCATAAGATGAAGCAGCAACCGGGCATACCACCTATCTTCTATGCGCGCAGTATTATCAATCCCAAAACGCTGTTCAAGGAACTGGGTACAGAGTCCTACGGTATCGCTGTTACGCAAATAGCGCCAAATCCGTTCAATCCAATCACGTTGATCGCGAAAGAATATCGCACGCGTTTGGCTGAAAAAAATACGGCGTTGGCAGCGGAAGGAAAACCGCAAATCAAGCCGGAATATAGCGGATTCGAGGGTTTTATTTCGGCCAAGATTTTGGTGGAGGGAATGCGGCGAGCGGGCAAGACGCTAACGCGTGAACGCCTGATTGATGCGATCGAGTCGATCCATGAGTGGGATTTAGGAGGCTATATCGTCGGCTTTTCCAAGAAAAATCACAACGGATCCGGATTCGCCGATATCACCATGATCGGATCCAATGGCCGGACTGTCGATTGATCGTAACTTGGGATTGATTCTGACGCCCGCGCAATGTAGAAGGCGCCCGATCGTATCTGGCCGTACCCTGTCCCGTTTCTCGCCAAAAAATCACAGCATGAATTGGATCAAGATTACATTTCCGGAATAGGGAAATAAATCAACATTAGCACCGTTGACACGAATATGAATTGATTCGTGTCTCATTTTAAATGAGCACTTTCCGCCATACGGCATAATTTTCCAAAAAAAGGGAGTAGTTTTATGAATAAGAAGTTGATAGCCATTGCGATTGGCGCTGCATTTTTCATCGAGCACAGTGCTGTCTCGCTGGCTGCGGAAGAAGCAGCCAACAAATATACTACTGTAAATGTTGCGGGAACCGATATCACACTGAGCGGACGTATTGATGTTAGTGAGGATTTGGCACGAGTCGGGCCGGCGCGCACCACGCATTCGATCGTTGACAATACTTCTCGCCTCGGTCTCACCGGCATTAAAGATATTGGCGACGGATTGAAGACCCAGTTTGGTTTGGAATACGGCCTTAATGTGGATCAGGGGACTTATCTTGGTACTTCTACATCCACAACAACGGCCAATACTGCACAGTTTCGCTCTGCTTACGGCGCTTTGCTCGGAGGTTTCGGCGCGCTGGCTGTAGGGCGCTTGGATTCGTCCAATCCGACCGGTTCCCCGTTATATTCTCAAGTCACGTCAAGCATCACTTTCGCCGCTCATGATGGAGGTTCTACCGCCATCGGTACTTCAGTGCTGAACGCACGCAACCGTACCTCCAACTCAATTGGCTATATGACGCCGAAATTCGGTGGCGCTTTCAGTATCCGTGCACGCTATTACACTTCCGGACCGGAAAATACTTACAATGCCGGCACGATCGGCGGCGTCGCTACCGAAGGTGACTACAAACAATTCGACCTCGGTTTCAACTACAACAAGGGGCCATTAAACGCCGGTATCGGTTATGGCAGTGATTCAAAGCGGGGCGGCTTGTTGGCGAATAACTTCAATCACAAATGGCAACTTGTCGGCTCCTACGATTTCCGTGTAGTGAAGCCATACGCTTTCTTCGGCAGAGATACATTTGACCTGACTACCGCCGCTACCCGTAGCTCTGTAAACTACTGGCTCGTTGGTGTTGACGTTCCGTTTGCCGGTTCGCATAAAATTGTTGGTAATTACATGCAGCGTGACGTCCAAAGCGATAAGAATGGCAAGTTCAAGAAAGCACAAGTCGCCTATCAGTATTTCTTGAACAAGGATGACATCAAGCCAAGTTTTCTGTACGTTTCCGTTGACGTACAAGACCCTAACTCCAATGTGGCAAACGACACACAAAAAGTGTTGAGTCTCGGCTACCAACTCAATTTCTGATAACGGTATTGAACTAACGCCGCAGAAACAGCCTTTATCGGATCTGCGTTAGTGGCTGGCGAATCGGCATCCGCTTTGATTTTGGGTATGAAGCATACGTTTTGATCATCATTGTTAACCTCCGACGGTTAAGTAGTTATGCTGAAATGTGTTTCCTGCCCATCGCACAAATACCCTCGGGTATTTGTGCGATGGGCAGGAGCAGTTTGCCATTGAGCTTGCCCGCAAAAAACGTATCCCTTACTGAGGGTTTAAAATTCAGTTAAGGAGAGAAGCATGTCACAAAACAAACGAGCACGCTATACGCAGGAATTCAAGATTGAAGCGGTCAGGTTGGTGCGAGGCGGGTAAAGCATTGCTGCAGTCGCTCAAACACTCGGGATAGCCGATCAAACCTTACACAATTGGGTCAAGGCGGATGAGCAAGGCAAGCTTGCAGTAGCGTCAGCCAAGCCTGTCAGTGCCGAGCAAATGGAAATTAGCCGACTACGTGCCGAACTGGCGCGGGTCAGGATGGAGCGAGATATCCTAAAAAAAGCTACCTAAACTTTAGTCTGGTTCATAAAAGCGGCAAACCAGCATATCATCAGTGCACCAGACACCCATGTCAACGACCAAGACTTGATTTGCGTTTTACCCGCGTTCTGCATGTTCTATCTGTGCAACCTGGGGCATTCGCTATTGGCCAGACTACTTGACTCTTGTTGATGACTGGTAACGCTGGTTATGAAACACTGCATTTATTTCATGACGGCTGGCTAAAGGTCACTCGAACAAATCTTCAACTTGGTTTTGTTAGGTGGGGGGCGATTTTCCCAGCTTTACTTTCTTCCATCGGGGGTGATATGTCCATATTGTCAAAGTTTTTACTTTCCGCGTTGTTGGCTTCAGCAGGAGCTGCCCAGGCGCAAGCCGTGCTCAGTCCGGCAGAAATTGAAGGCATTACCGGTCTCAAGGGCATCAAAGAGGTTCCACGTGACCCTGGCAAAGGGGCGGGTGGTGCGTTCAATTATGCAGACAGCACAGGCAAGCTGGTCTTGCTGGTGATGAAAGAACCGATGTCGACCCTGAAAACCTGGAAGGACCGTTACAAGAAATGCGAGCCGGCGCCAGAACTGGGGCCTGACGGCTGTGTGGCAAAGTCTGATCCGCCATTTGGCTTCATGCTTGGCTATGCTTTCTTTTCAAAAAACAATCAGGCTATCTGGCTGCAACAGATGGGGAACAAGCCAGACGATGTCCGCAAGCCCAATATAGAAAGGCCGGAGCTGATCAAGCTGGCGAATCTGGCATATAAGAATATCAAGTAAGCTGACTCAGGGCGGCGCGGTAAAAAGCGACTCCCTGCGTGAATCTGAGTGCTGCCCGTTATGCCTATAGCGTATGCCGACCATATCGCTTAACTGATCGTGACAAACACCATGCTCTCTTTAATAAAACAAACCGTACCATGGGCAGTCCTGGCGCTTGTCGGTTCGCCATACGCCCAGGCAGGCGATAAATTCCCTGTGCAAGCGGACTTTGTCCTTTCTTGTCAAAATCCGGTAAAGAAAGGCGATACCGCACAGAGTCTGATGAAGCGCTACCAGGGGAACGCCATGCTGCAAGAGACAGAGGGCGCAGAAGGCAGCAGACAAAAAATACTGGTTCTTTACCCGCATAATATGGACTTGCCCTACAGGGCGGAGGTGTTCTTTAATGACGACGCAATGACCAGCCTTGCTTCTGTCCGTATCAATATAGAAAAAAGCCAATGGACCTACCAGGGCTTGAAAATCCTGGACCCCATTCAAGCAGTAGAAAAACAAAACGGCAAGCCGCTTACCCTGTTTGGTTTTGGCTGGGATTATGGCGGTCATGTCACCAGTTTCAATGGAGGTGCTTTTTCAAAGCCATCCGGAGATTGCGCCCCGCATTTTCGCTTCCAGATACGCTCCGGTAAAAGTCTTCCCAAGACAATTTCGGGTGAACAAAAAATCAAATCCAGCTTGCCCGAATTATTTCAGGCACAAGCTTATCTGAGTGAGATATCGCTGGATTTTGTTGATTCCAAATAGTCGTAACAATGCGGCGCAGCCTGTTCGATAACGGCCCGTGTTATGTCTTATCTGACTTGCATAAATCCATACGAGTGCCTGGCTACAAATCCACCGCTGTTCAGGCAGGTATTGTATTTGTTGGACATGGTGACGTCTGCACACATGCCACATCTTGCACACGCCTGGGTGAGATCAGTTGGCAGCTTTGACCTGCTCTACTGGACCATAACAGCAAGTACGGTCAGTCCATGCTTTATCAGTATTTATTTTCCTAGCACATTACCTGCCCAAGATGGCCTCTATTTGGTAACAGAGTTACCAATCTTCCTCAACGCGCGTCAGGCACATGATGGCGGCGTCTCTCTAGAAGACTGTGATACTCGTCTTTGTTGCGCAAAACTGCTGTTACCGAATAAAACAGATGCTTACAAAATAACAATAAAATTGCCATACAATTAATTGCACAAAAATAAATACGTGCATTTTGTAAACACTTTTATTTCTCAATGGATTGCCTATGACCCGATTATTACACCGCCTTAAAACGAGTCTCTTTTGTTGCATGCTCCCTCTGCTCGCAGGGAGTGCGTATGCTGATCAAAAAGGAGAAATCTACACATCCAACAATGCCCCTTACCCCAGCCTGACCGCCTTTCAATTGAAGGGCCTGCAACCTGACCTGTGGCCTAACCAGGATGAAATCACCGGCAACAACACCAAGCGTGTCGTGGTGAATCTCGCGTGGTGGGAATGGGAACCCGAGCGATTGGTTGTTGCTGGTAATCAGTCTTGTCCAGCTGGCTATGAAAAATATGATGGCCACTGTTTCAAGATTAATGCTGTCAGGGACGATGACCTGCGTGGGTATTCCGACAGGGGTGTCGCCGTCACCGCCCTGGTGTATGGTGCGCCGGCCAGTTGGGCCATTTCACCCAGCTGCAAAGCGCCTGCAGACAAGAGAAATTTTTGTGCTCCGGTCAATCCAGACGATTTCGCCCGCTTTGCCGGCATGGTGGCGCGTCGCTACAATGGCTTGAATGGACATGGTAGGGCAGTAGACTTTGTAATCCACAATGAAGTCAACGCGCAAGAGTGGTTTGATACGGCGTGTTCCCCTGATTGTTCCGGCGGAGCTGCCAACCTGTGGGTGCAGACTTATGCGTCCAATTACAATAAAGCTTATGACATCATCAAACGTGAACAGAGCGCAGCAAAGGTATTGATACCGCTGACACATGATTTCTCAAAGTCGCTGGATAATTTTTATGCAGGACAGGGGCCTATCGTTTTGTCGACCCAGTCATTCATGGAAAAATTTGTTCCTTTGATAGGTGGACGCCAATTCCGCCTGGCCTACCACTCTTATCCCAAAGATTTGTTCAGCCCTACTTTTGGCGCAGACGATTTACCCTATGTCACTTTCGGGAATATCGGCGTCCTGGCTGGATGGCTGCGCAAGACATATCCTGATAAACCGTATGCCTGGGAAATCCAGCTGACTGAGAATGGCGTCAACTCTTCCCAGACCCAAGAGGCGCAGTCAAAGGGCGTATGCGACAGCTTCCGCAATGTACTGGGTACGCCAGGAATAGAGAGTTACATCTATCACAGGCTGCGTGACCAGAAAGATGAAGGCGGTCTGGCAACAGGGTTGCGTGATAATGCCGGTAATCCAAGGCTGGCATGGGCAACCTGGGCGCTGGCCAATCGCAATGATCTCAATCCGCCGCAATTGAGCTGCGGTTTTGAAAACCTGCCTTATGTAAAATTGACGCGCAGCCTGGTACCAGCACGTGGGCATTGGGCTTCGACACGTATCGCTCCAAGCGGTTCGCTCGGTCCGACAATAAGTGAGGCTTCCTGGAAGATATTGCGTGACGCCGCACCAAACACCAGAATGATCTATGAATGCCAGGTAGGTGCAAACGGGCAGAGCCACAATCTGCTGTCACCGGATGTGAATTGTGAAGGCTTGCAGACGCTGGGGCCGGTCGGTTATTTTTACACTACACCCAATGCCGCACCGGGGCTTGTCCCACTGTATCGGTGCAGAGTAGGGCAGGGTACGGATCATTTCATCAGCCCGGCTGCGAACTGCGAAGGCACGGTCACGGAAAGCCTGCTTGGCTATGTAAAATCCATGTGATTTTAATGGTTAACTTGTAAGTAAAGCGGGGGAATATCCCCCCGCTTCAGCGGCATTGCAAACCTCATGGTGTCATCGTTTCAATCAATCCAAATCAATGCTAAGTCGCCGCAGAAAGCGGATAGATTTACCTACCTTTTGTTTTGTCCATCCGGTGATTTTTTCCTGAGCTTTTCCACTGGCACGCTAATCGCGTGGTTTGCAGATGTGCCGTTTTCATGCGCAGGTCGCAGCCTGCTTCAGGCCTGAATGAAATCGACTGTAACTGATGGAGTGTTACAGTCCACCAGTATGAAAAAATGACTATCTGAGGGGAATCTTTGCTGTTTCGACCAGAGGAGAGAGCAAGTAACAAAACGAATTTGATCCTGCTGTAATGATCTGTCCCCTGTCGTTGATGGCGACGGCATTTGTGAGGGAAATGCCAGCGGGCAAGCTAACCAGGGTATTGATATCCCGCATGTTTGCGCCATTGGCTTCGGTCACAAAGGCATACAATTCTTTGCCGCCAGCCGCGCTCCAACCGACGACCTGGCCTTGCTTATTGATGCTGTTTGCCTGGCTATCGGCATCTTTGCGGAGAGCACCTAAATCAATCAAACTCTTTCCATCAGGGGCGGTGATAAAGGCATGTTTATAAGACTCTTTATTCTCTGCCTGTCCAACAATCTGCCCCTTATCATTGATCCCATAAGCGTCGCTTTGGGTTTTATCGCCGGCCAGGACGCTGATGTTTTTTATCGCCAGGGTGTCGGATGCCAGAGAGGCGGCATTGGCATAAAGAACATTCGCAGCCGGGATGCGAGCGTCGACATAGATTGTTCCTGCTATCACGCCATTATCATTGATACTGCTTGCGCGGAAAAACTGTGGCAACTCATGCTTGCCTTTGCCGTCAGGGCCTGTGATGTAGGATTTACTGGGAGATCCACCAACGGACATGCTGAAAAAAACCTGTCCTTTGGCGTTGATGCCTTTGGCTTCACTCTCTGCTCCTGGTTCATTGTCCAGTTCACGCATGTTCTTGCCATCGGGGCCGGTAATAAACGCCCGAGAACGCCAGCTATCATTTTTTTCTGCACTGCCTGCCACCTGCCCGCTTTCATTGACAGCATGTGCCCGGCTTGTATTGCCGCCCAGGGTGCCCAGATCAGTGATGCCTGCACCATTAGGCCCGGTAATGAAAGCGCGATTGCGTTCCTTTTTGTCATAGGACACACCGACCACTTGTCCCTTACTATTCATGCCACTGGCAAAGCAACTCTTGCCACCCAGTGTGCCAATATCCCGGACGCGGTACTTGATTTGCTTCCCGGACTGGTCTTGCGATGAAGTAGTCTGCGTATCTGAGGGGGACATGACATCCAGATATCGCTGCGCATCCACATTGCCGCTTTTTGCAGCCTGACGAAACCAGTTGACGGCCTCAAGGTCATTTTTGGCAATGTTCTGGCCTTGATAGTACATTGCACCCAATAACCAGTACGCATCCACATTGCCTTGTGCCGCTGCCTTTTTAAACCAGGATGCCGCCTTTTCACCATCTACCGGGACACCTGCACCAAGGACATGCATCATGCCCAGCGAAAGCTGGGCAATCGTATCGCCATTTTCTGCCAGCCTGGTATAACCTGACAGTGCAGTGGCGTAATCCCCTTTGGCAAAGGCCGCTTTTGCCTGCTCTATACTTTGTGCACTGGCGGCAGTTGCCGACAGCGTCATTGCCAGGATGATGATCCAAGGGAGTTGTTTCATTTTTTGATGTAATAGATATAAAGTACTGGCTGGATTGATAACCACTATTTCCTTGTCAGGAAGCAGGTAAGCACATCGCTGTGTGAAGCATCGCCAATCTTACCCCGCCAGGTATGCTCTGGCAAATCGCCAGGGTAAGCGTGACAGCGCGTGTCGTACCCCCATCGTGTCCCCATGTGCCCCCATATCGTCGTACTACAATGATTGTAAAAGCATGAGCAGGATACGCCACGTGCTGCGCCCCCTTGCGCGGCAAAATAAGTTTGCTCAAATGGCTACCGTGACAGCCGGGCGCATGGTGATGAAACCCAATGCCTTGTGTCCTGCGATGACGCCATCTGCTGCCAAAAACCTCCCACAATTTTCAAAATAGTAATACACTCCTGCCTTTGATACGCAGCTCTTTTATCGGACGGGATGGCAGTGGTAATGAACAGTTTTTCGTCTTTTCATTATCGGTATGATCTGCAAAATGCACCATGCCGTACATAAACCACTTTGAGGAATCGGATGATCAAAGTCACACAACTGCAATTTGATTATGGGCGCAAGCGCGTCTATGACGATTTTTCGCTGACGCTGGACAAGCCGGGTGTGTATGGTTTGTTTGGCCGTAATGGCAGCGGCAAGTCGACGTTGCTGAAGATCTTGTCGGGCCTGCTGTTTCCGCATGGCGGCCAGGTGGAGGTGCTGGGTTATAAACCGGCGGCGCGCCAGCCTGCCTTTCTGGAACAGGTCTATGTCGTGCCGGAAGAATTCCATCTGCCCGACATCAGCCTGGCGGTGCTGCATAAAACCCAGGCGCCGTTTTATCCGCGCTTCTCTGGCAGTGATTTTTTAAAGTATGCCGATATTTTTGAAATCCCGCGCGACAAAGGTTTTGCAGCGATGAGTCTGGGGCAAAAAAAGAAGGCCGTGATCGCCTTCGCCCTTGCCACGCACACACCTGTGCTGCTGATGGATGAGCCGACCAATGGCCTTGACATTATCGGGCGTGCGCAATTCAAGACCATCCTCGGTGGCAAGGAACATGCCGACCGCAGCGTCATCATCAGCACCCACCAGGCGCATGATCTGGAAAGCCTGATGAGCCATGTACTCTTCGTTGACGATGCCCGGCTGGCACTCTCTGCCAGCATGGACACCCTGCAAAGGGCATTGCATCTGGGTGTGGCTGATAAGCAGGCTGATATTGCAGGCAGTATCTATCAAGAGGCGTACGGCCATCAATGGGCCTATGTGGCACGTAATAACGGGGGCGAGCCAGGTGCGGTCAATCTTGAACTGCTGTACAAGGCGCTGAGTATCAACAAACAAGGCGTACTCGACGCCGTGGCGAACTGCCAGCATCCTGCGAAGGAATTGCAATGACAGATTTTTTTGACATGGAACGCTTTGGCCGCCTGCTGCGCGCGCACTGGGCCGAGAGCTGGCGCGAATACGCCTGGTTTGCCGGTGTGCTGGTGGTACTGGATCTGATTGCCATGCTGCTTTCTTTCAGCCTCGATTACCGGAGTGCATTTTCGCAATTCCAGTACCAGGGGCAGATGGGATGGTATATGTCGGGCCTGGCGGTGTCGGCCATTATCTTTGCGGGCCGCTATTTCAAATACCTGCTCAATCCCGGCGCCAGCCTGATCGCATTGATGCGCCCTGCATCGGTATTTGAAAAATGGTTGATGGCTTTTCTGGTGATCAGTATTTTTTACCCGCTGGCTTATACCCTGCTGTATGTGATATTGAATTATCCTGCTGTCCTGCTTGCCAAGGCCCTGGCTGCACAAGTACCGGTCTGCCAGTATTGCACCGTTGACTTTCATTTTTATTTTCCTTTCCTGACGGAGGATGTTTCAGAAGCCGGCGTACGTAATGCAGCGCGTATCATGAGGTTACAGCTGTTTTTCTTCCTGCTGCTGTCATGCGGGCAGGCACTCATCGCAGGCGGCACGGCTTTCTTCAAACGTTCGCCCGTATTGCGCACCGTGCTTGGCAGCTTTCTGCTGTTTATTATCTCAAGCTGGATAGGCAATACACCGCAGGCAGGCATATTTGCCCCGTACTATGGTAAAGAGATCATCGTCTACAGCCCCATGGAATACGGTCTTTCCATCGGTATGTGGCTGGGCTTGCCTTTGCTGCTGTGGGCGGCGCTCTTCTTTCACATCAAGGAAAGGGAAGTCGCATGATGTCCCGTCATTTTTCCAAAGTCGGTGTCTGGCTTTTCATGGCGGCTTTTGCCTGGTATATGGGGGGCAATTTCCTGCTCGGCAATCTCAAGAAAGAACAGATTGCTGAGGCAGAAGGCAAACACGTCAAAGAGCAGCATGCCGATCTGGGCAGCAATAAACAGGTCGTGATACATGCCCCGGACAACAATTATTACGCAGACCGCATTACCCTGGTTTTTGACCCCGCCACGACACAGGCATCGATCCATAATGAAAACCTGCGGCTGGCAGCCAGCACACAACTTGTTGACGGCGTTTTTCATATCAACATGAGCAAGGTAAATATGCCGGAATACCACCACCGGACCGGCCAGACAGAAATCCGTCTGCCTGCGTCCGTGAACAAAGTGAGTCTTGCCGGCATTCGTGATCTTGAAATTTCTGGCCGCCTGCCGGCGCCGGAAGCTGAGTTGACACTGGAAGATACGGACTGTACTTCACAGGTGAAGATGAAGCAGTTGTCCGTCAATCGCCTTAAACTGGTGGCCGTTTGTCAGGCTCCGCCCAAAAAAGAAGAGTGCTGCGCAAGCAACTTCAATCTGCTTGAGCAAATCCAGGTAGGCACACTGGACGTTGCCATGCGTTACGGCAGTCTGGAATTTTCTGGTCAAACTGCTCCACGGCAAACCCTGCTGAACGTCAGTGACAACGTGCAGATCACAGGGCGGCGCGGTTTTTTGCAATCACTGCGTTTCAATAATGGTTCGCCATAGCAGAACCTGAGCAAAACCTGAGCAGAGCTGATCACGGAGCAGGGCGCATGACGATGCGCCCTGCTTACCGGTGATTACCTCATCATGCGACAGCAGCAGTCTTACCTGCCCTCATTCAAAAAAAACAGCCAGTCTGCCTGGTAATCCGTATTCCTGATCCCCTGCCCATGGTAAGGGTTATTACCCGCCGCATTGCCCGACAGGGACTTGCTGAAGACCCGTACATGGTCAACTGGTATCTTCAGACTGATGTAGGACGCTGCCAGCAGGTCTGCCGTCGCCTCCTGCGCATGGTAGCCGCCAAACCATTTGTCCATGGGTGTGACGCTGCTCATGGCTATCCATGGGGCCAGCTGGCGCCTGCCGTCTTTCAGGTAAAAATCCCATGGGCTGGAAAACAATATCACCCTGGCGACCAAAGTCCGTTTGGCGATCAGGGCCGCCATGCCCGCCCCCTGTGACTGCCCGGCCAGGCTCAGGCGTGACCAGTCAATGTCGCCCTCACGCAAATACTGCTTCCATTGCTGTTGCGGGTACTGCCTGTCGAGGTAATTGAGCAGGCTCAGCAACCTGGCCGATATGGATTCTTCTGCGTTGTTCCTGATGGAGGCATCAGGCAGCACGGGCTTGCCGTCAATGCGCATCAGCCTGAAGTTTTCTGAACAGGCCAGGTCAGGCCGCCTGGGGCAATACACGGCAATCGATGGCTCATCGTTATAGGCGAGTGAAATCACACGGTAACCAGCCTGCATGGCCGTCTCCAGAAACCGCATCGGCCCCGGCGGCTTGCCACCCGTGCCCGGCATGAAGACCAGCAAGGCTTGTTGATCACTTTGACGGGCAACATCAAAGCCGACCCAGTGCTCATCATCATATTGCCGTATGGTGGCATTGGTGGCAGATGGTTTGATGCAGGCTGCAAAGCGTTCGGCAGTGGCTGCGCAATAGGTTTTGCCGTCAGCGGCAAGGGCGGACGGGCCGGGTGAGATGGACAGCACCAGCCATGCTGATAGCAACAGGTTTTTCATGTCAGGGATCTGATGACTAAAAATAACACTATACAATTTTCATGCTGTGCTCTTGTATCATATTGATATACTGATGGGCACTAAAAATAAAGTATCTGTTACATCTGCACCGAACTGTCGTCAGCAATGAATAACTTATTTGTAGAAAGAGAATGATTTAATGAAGAAAGTACTTTTTCTCAGTATCCTGCTTGTCGGTTGCCAGTCAGTGTCACCAGTGACGCCAGTTGGTAAAGACACTTATATGGTCGGAGCAAATTCTCGTGGCGGATTTACTTCTGACGCAGAAGTAACGGCATTGAGCCTGAAACGTGCAACAGAGTGGTGCGAAGGATTGGGCAAGCAGATGGAGCTGGTCAACTCGACGAATTCTGGAACCCAGGGATGGACTCCTCAACAATCACAGGTTACTTTTAGATGCGTACCGAAATAAATTTTTTCGATGGTTAAAAGGCTTGCAGGGTAAAGCATGTGAGCATGCTGCATCTGTGATCATTTCAGGCCCGCCATTCTGAGCTGTGCCAGGTACCCATGTACTGCATTGATGCATGCCGAAGATGCTGATCCAGCAACCGGGAGTGCCCTACTGCCCGGTGTGCTGGACGACTGTGATAGCCCGTTATTCTCTCGGTATCAGGTGAAACGACGCAAAATACGCAGCTACCTTGGGCGAGTATTCTTCGCTCTTGGGGCCGGTGATTTCGACCACATACACCGTCTTGCCGACCAGATAGAAGTTCACCATGTGCAGCAAGTCATGATCAAGCAGGCGCAGGCTGCGGCCTGCGTAGCCGTCCAGTTGCAGCGGTCTTTCATCGATACTGGTGCTGTCATAACCTTCGCTCATATCGTTGCGTAATTCATCCAGCGCTTCGGATATATTGGCGGGGCGCTCTGGCAAGTCATAGTGGCTGACCCCATACAGCAATTTGCCGGATTGCAGGCTATAGCTGTGGCCATCGTTGATGTCGGCATATTGTCCGCTGTCCGCTTTGGGGGCACCGGGCATGCTGATGCTGAAACGACGGTCGGGCGAGGTGAATTCTGCAATCGGCAATTCTTTCGGCGGCCTGCTGGCTTTGGTAATGGCCACATAACCAATGATCGACGCAAAGGCCGCAAAGATAATCACATTGCGCAAATCATGGTTGGAATCCGGTATCGCCTCAGGCGCACCCAGATAGCCGACGGTATATCCCTCATCCTTCAATCTTGCCCTGGCATGGTGATTCAAGATCAGCAACGTGATCAGGTTGATGATGGGGATAAAGGCCAGCACCAGCACAATTATCTTGGTCACTGTCGACCAGCCAAAGCCCTTGGCCATGCGGATCATGCCATAAATGCTCATACACCCCACCAACACCGCCAGGAACAGCGCCAGCACCAACTGCGTGCGGTCAGTCAGCCCGACAAGCCTGGTCCACAGGCCCAGGCCGATATTGCAGATAATTGCCAGACGCATCAGTCTTTGCCCGCTGGCGATATTGCCGACGGCCTTGTCCTGATCCGTTTCAATGACTGTATTGCTCGCCACGCTGGGCCGCGCAACCCGCGACATCTGCCCGCCATCCTTGCCTGCGCCGGATGAACGCATCGCGTCGGTCATCAGCGCATCGGTATTGATGATGTCGCTGCGGCTGATCATCCAGTTGTAGATGGCGCGCTGCTGCGCAAAGACAGACGCCCTGGCCTGTATCGTGATCGCGATCAGCATGCTGTCCGTACGCAGGCACAGCACCAACATGTGGCTGGTTTCGCTCTCACCAGGTTCTGCACCCTGGTATTCCATGGCAATACCCTGGATACGGCTACCCCAGCTTTCGCCTTTGAGAACAATCGGCGACCCGGTCTTGCTCATGTGGGGTTTTTCTTTTTCAAAAATCGGCAGGCGCATGGCGACCCATTTTTCAATGGGGACATCAGCGCGGGCAAACCCGGTCGCTTCCAGCCGGCTGCCAGTGGCCGGGTCAACCAGTATCAGCGAACGCGAATTTTTTTCTTCGCGCCAGGCAGCTGGCACATACAACTCCAGCCCCAGCTGCGTATTGACGATCTGCCTGGGCTTCAACTGCGCGATGTCATGGCCCGTTAATTCACGCTGGCTCGACGGAACAAAGGCGACCGGTTTGCTGGTTGCTGGCGATTCGTCCCACTCTTCCAGGCGCAGACCGCCGGATGCAGCAGACGGGTTGGCGGACATCGGTGTCATGGCTTTATATGTCATGGCGGTAAATAATGGTCAGTGTCTGCGCAGGCAAACAATGTAAATAGGGTAGGGGGAAAATCGGCCAACAAGGACGGTCGCGACGACAGATTGTCGCAGCATGCCGATAGCAAAGCGGGGATTAGACCACCCATACTGCAATTGTGTCAAATCGTTTCAGTGCTATCCAATGTGATGAAATTGCTGTATGGAAATTTAAGCAGGCAAGGGCAAAGCCAATGCCGCTGCCAGATCAGCAATAGTACAATGCAGCCTCCGATGACCACAGACGCCAGGGTATGCCAGCAAAGATACGCTCTACAATAACAATAGTCCTGATACTGGCACTGTCGGCAGCAGCGAATGTGCCCACCCTGGCAGAAATCGGCGCACAAGACAAGCTGGGCCTGCCTGCCGTGTCACAAGCAGATGATGCTGCCAAAAGCACCCTCGGCCAGCAACTGTTCTTTGACAAAAAACTCAGCCGCGACAACACCATCAGCTGCGCCAGCTGTCACCAGCCAGAACATGCCTTCAGCGACGCACGCAAGCTTGCCCAGGGCATCAACGGGCAGGCTGGCACCCGCAACACCCCCAGCCTCATCAATGCCGTCTTCAACCAGAGCCAGTTCTGGGACGGCCGCCGCAGCACGCTTGAATCCCAGGCGGCAGACCCCTTCCTCAACGCCCGTGAACACGGCCTGCCCGATGCCGCAGCCCTGCTGGCCAAATTACGCCACGACCCCGCCTATCGCCTGCCTGTACAAAAAGCTTATGGCATCGCCCCCAATGCATTACAGCTCCAGCACATCACCGGCGCACTGGCCAGTTTCGAGCGCACCCTGGTCGCTGGCAACTCAGCCTTTGACCGTTACTACTACAAAAACGAAAAAACCAGTCTCACACCCGCAGCGCAGCGTGGCCTGCAACTGTTCACCGGCAGCGCCCAATGCGCCACCTGTCACAAGATAGACAAAAACGACGCCCTGTTCACCGACAACCAGTTTCATGGCCTGGGGGTCGGGTTCAAAAAAATAGAAGCCCGGCTGCCACAACTCACCCAACGCCTGGTGCGCGCACAAGAACAGAACAACAGCCTCGACCAGGCCGTACTCAGTGAGGAAGACATCGCCGAACTGGGCCGCTTTGCCGTCACCCTCAACCCCGCAGACATCGGCAAATTCCGCACCCCCAGCCTGCGCAACGTCGCCCTGACCGCACCTTACATGCACGACGGCAGCGTCGCCACACTGGCAGAAGCCGTCGAACTCGAAATCTACTACCGCAGCGCCGAATCACAAAAACCGCTCATCCTCACCCCGCTGGAAAAAGCCGACCTCGTTGAATTTTTAAAAGCCCTGACCAGCCCGACAGCGCAAAAAAGCCCCATCCAGAATCAAAACCAGTAGGGCGATAGACCGTGATCCCCTCCCTTTCAAGGGGATGTCGTCGGGGTGTCACAGAGCATGCTTTGTGCCGACAGAATCTAAGCCGCTTGCAAGCGGCGCAGCGGACGGTTAGGGAGGGGATTGGTTTTGGTCGATCAACGTAGTGACACGAAAATCCATTCCCTCCATGCCAACCATGCCCAACATTCCCGCCGCATCACTTGAACGCTGATGCAGCAAAACTCTCCCTGAAAAAATCCGCATTCATGACAAATCAATGACAAAACACATACTGGAAACAAAATAGTTTGAGAAAACAAAAGTAAAAATAAATATCTGAAATTGCCTTTTTTGAATTGTTAATGTGTACAATGCAAAACTTTAACATTAATGAACTATTTCCCGTTGGAAAGCCTCCTGTGCCAGGGGCAGACACGGCAATAGCAAGCGATGCAAAGGGATGGCAATGCAGCACAGGTTTGGCTTCACACATGAACATGCATGCTTGCTGGCTGCCATGTTCGCACTCGGTTTTTTCCTTGTCGCTGCCGTAAAAAAAGCATACCGCAAGCCCGTACTGCTGGCGCTCATCCTCACCTGCAACCTGTCCACCCCGGCCTTTGCCGCCGATGTGCAGTATGTGTATGACAAACTGGGGCGGCTGGTGAACGTGGTATCACCCGACGGCAGCAGTGTGGTGTATACCTACGATGCCGTTGGCAACATCAAGGGCATACAAAAGAATGCCAGCACCGCATTGTCGATCGCCGAGTTCTCACCCTCCAGCGGCAGCGCCGGTACCGTAGTCACAATTTCTGGCAGCGGTTTTGATGCCGTTGCGGCAAACAATATCGTCAAGTTCAACGGCAAACCCGCAACAGTGACAGCTGCTACAGCAAACAGCCTGACAGCAAGCGCACCTGCAGATGTCAGCACAGGCAAGATCACCATCAGCAACGCCAACGGCACAGCCACCAGCAGCAATGACTTCGTCGTGGGCGCAGCTGCTGCGCCGACCATCACCGGCTTTACCCCCAATATGGGCAGCAGCGGCACTGTCGTTACGGTCAGCGGTGCGAATTACCAGCCAGTCAAAACCGATAACAAGGTCAGCTTTGGCAACAGCTTTGCCGCCGTGTCATCCGTGACTGCCAGCAGTTTGCAGACCTCACCGCCTGCTTCGCCGGTGTCGGGCAAGATCAGCATATCAACACCTTATGGCCAGGCGATCAGCGCTACAGATTTTTATGGCCTGCCAGCAGGCACCAGCGCGGCGGATATTGGTTATGCAGGTCGCCTCAGCGTCAGCGCCCCGTCAACCAAGGTCTCGACCACCGTCGCCGGTAAAAAAATCGTGCTGCTGTTTGAAGGAACAGGCCAGCAATACCTGTCCCTGCTCTCGGTTGGCGGCACATTTGCCAGCAGTCTTAGCGCCTCAGTATACCGGCCCGATGGCCTGGTCCTGGCCACCGGCACCTTGGGTAATCTGACCAATTACGATATGCCAAAGTTGCCGATCAGCGGCACCTACACCATCCTGCTGACGCCAGGTTCCAGCGACAAGGGCGACCTGAACCTTTCCGTCATGCCAGCCGCCACCCTGAACATGGATGCAGCAACCTCCGTCAGTGTTACTGCAGGCCAGATGCAGCGCTACACCTTTACAGCAGTAGCAGGCAAGGCCTACGGCTTTGGCCTGACTGGCCTGACGTTTACCGGCACAGGTTCAGGTGCAAAAAATGTCACCATCTATCTTGAAAAAGGCGACGGGACAGCGCTTTACAATACAACATTCACCGCTGATGGCAGTTGCGATTTTTATGTTCCGCAATGGTTCTCAGAAAGCGGTACCTACGTCATCCGCTTTGTGACAAGTTCCACGTATACCGCCAGTTTCAATGGCTGGCTGTCAAAAGACATTGAGGCTGGCAACCTGGTGCCCGGTGCT
>NZ_JAKZHX010000009.1 GCF_022568815.1 Undibacterium paludis
GTAAATGCGTAGCATGCGCTCCACACCAACAGGCGGGCGTCCGTTACCTGCCTTGGGATAATGGGGTTCTATCAGTTTGCACAGCATGGACCACGGCACGACATGATTCATCTCGGAGAGAAACACCGCTCGCTTTGTTGTCTTGGCGTAGCGTTCAAATCCACCTTCGGCAAATGTCGTCTGTTTCATCGCATTCGTGATTCAATGGGCAATAGGCTTATATTAACGTTTCTGAAGCGATACTCGGATACTTAATCAGAGATTCCCTAACTCATGCATGCACGTACATGCATGGTAAAACCATACTCAGACTATTTTGCAGGCTTCATCAAAAGCCAGGCGCGGTGAACGCGGGAACAATTGTGTAGCATTACCATACCCCAGATTACAGATAAAGTTGACCTTGATGCTGCTGCCAGCAAAGAAGGTATCATTCAGTTTATCGGCGTCAAAACCTGACATAGGACCGCAATCCAGCCCTGCTGCGCGGGCTGCCAACATGAAATAAGCCCCCTGCAAGGAAGAATTGCGGAAAGCCGTGGCATCAATAGCAGCCTGATTGCCGGCAAACCACGAGCGTGCATCTGCATGTGGGAACAACTGCGGCAGCTTTTCGTAAAACTCCATATCCATGCCTATGATGGCAGTCACTGGAGCCGCTTTGGTTTTTTCAAAATTACCCTGGGATACACAGGCCAGCAATTTCTCTTTTTCAGCAACAGATCTGACGAATACGATGCGAGCTGGGGAGCAATTGGCAGAAGTCGCGCCCCACTTCATCAAATCATATATTTCCTGCAATTGTTCATCCGTCACCGGCTTGTCCAGCCAGGCATTATGGGTACGGGCGTTTATAAACAAAATGTCTATTGCTTCTTTGGATAACATGGGGCTTCCTTTCAAAATAGTGCTGGATGATACCGCAAGTCGGCAAAAGCTTCAGCCCATGTCATCACGATTCCTTTTACAATAGGCCCACTTCGGATTTTCTGCACTTTTATGTTTACCCCCAGCCAACACGATGTACGCCGTTTTTTTTGTGAAACCTTTCGCAAGTCCCGCGAAAACCTGGTATTGACACCACTGGAAATCATCGCCTCAGACTGGATCAGGCAGCACCCTGAATATGATGCCGACCTGGCAGATGTGGAGCTTGCCCTGCAAGCCAATTACAGCGTCGACCAGGGACAAACCAATCCTTTTTTGCACCTGTCCATGCACCTGTCCATCGCTGAGCAGATTTCCGTCGATCAACCACCGGGGATCAGGCAGGCATTCCAGATACTGGCCAGAAAACACCAGTCTGAGCACGAAGCGCACCATGAAATCATGGAGTGTCTGGGGGAAATGATCTGGAATTCACAAAGAACAGGCTTGCCACCTGATGGGCAAGCCTATATTGAAGCGCTGAAGCAACGATGCAGCTAACAGGCTACAACAGCGCAGAACAACAAATTTGCTGCAAATAAAAAAAGCGAGGACTAGCCTCGCTTTTTTATCAACTTGATCGCTTATTTCAACTGGTCATTCAAGAGTTGCAGGATTTTCTCTGCGACCGGTGAGGAATCCACCTTACCATCGCTACCGTGCACGGAAACATGGCTGACTTCACCATTGGCAGCGTTCTTGACGAGGATGCGGTATTTCTGGGTATTCTTCGTTGCATCACTGGTGGAACCAAACGAGAACAGCCTGGAGAAGAAACCTTCACCGCCGCCCTTGTTCTTGGCGTCAATATCCTGGTCCACATAACGAACAAAATACAGTCCTTGCGAGCGATCACGGTCTTCTACCGTAAAGCCTATGCGGTCCAGTGCCAGACCGACCCTGCGCCATGAACGATCAAACGCCTCATCGACTTCGACATAAGTCTTGCCGTCAGCCTTCAACAGTTGGGCATGAGCTTTGCCGTTTGCGGCCGGTGCAGCCACTGCAGTCTTAGCTTTTTCGCCATCAGAACCCAAGCGTACCATCAGGCGTGACAGGAACTCAGCTTCCAGTCCAGGGTCCGCCGCACGAGGCGTCCATACTGTGCCGTCTTTTTGCGCACCAACCAGCACTTCCTGGGCACCACGATGGCTGATGTAAATTTCCACTTCACCATTCGCGCCACGCTCAATACGAGTACGGAATTTGTCACGCTCGCCGGTAGAATACAGAGAGTCGAGAACCTTGCCCAAGGTATTGCGAATAATATCCTGAGGGATTTTTGCACGGTTCTCAGCCCAGTCGGTTTCCATGACGCCAGCTTCCTGATTTTCTACATTGATCAGGAAACCCAATTCCTGCCAGAAATCCTTCAGCTGTGGCCACAAGGCTTCTGGCGTGTCCTTCACCACCAACCAGCGGCTATTGCCATTGCGCTCTATGCGCATATTCTGAATCTGTTTGGCGGCAACTACGCCGCTGCTACTATTGGCAGCCTTATTACCCTTTTCAAGGTTATAGCTGGAAGCTGTTGCGCTACTTTTGTTTGCTTCAGGGATGGAAAAGCGGTTGTCGCGTCGTATCTGCGTCAAATCTGGTGGCACCTCCAGAGAGGCGGTCGTTGCCTTGCTGGCGCTTCTATAGTCGATCCGGTTTGGTTCGAGAATATTGCCGATTGAACTACAGCCAGTCAGACCTGCCAGCGCCAATGCGCCTATGATCCCGTTTTTAGCAACAAAGCTTTTTGCCATGTGAAAGTCCCTACGTATTAGTATCAATTAAAACTGCGTGAAGCAAACGTGCATGTTTCCAGGCCGTTCAGGGGGTCATTGTAATACACCGGCTTCACGCATCGCTGCGCGAACGGTTTCATGATATTGCTCGGCCATGGTCACCAGGGGCAAACGTATTCCCGTCGGTATCAAGCCCATTTCCGCCATTGCCCACTTCACTGGCAAAGGATTGGGTTCGATAAACAATTTGTTGTGCAGGGGAATCATGCGATTATTGATGGCAATGGCTTGCTTGACATCACCTTGCATGGCAGCGGCGCACAATTCATGCATGGCCTTGGGCGCCACATTGGCCGTCACGGAAATGTTGCCCTTGCCACCATACAGCATCAACGCAACGGCAGTCGCATCATCACCAGAATAGACAGCGAAAGATGGGGGTGCCAGACGGATCAGGTCGGTGCCACGGGCAATATTACCCGTAGCGTCCTTGACACCAATAATGCCAGGTACCTGCGCCAGACGCAGTATGGTTTCATTCGACATGTCTGCCACGGTACGACCAGGCACATTGTACAAAATGATCGGAATATCAACCGATTCAGCAATCTTCTTGAAATGCTGGTACATACCTTCCTGGGTAGGACGGTTGTAATAAGGCACGACCTGCAAGGAGGCATCCGCACCAGCCTGCTTGGCAAACTTGGTCAGCGCTATTGCTTCTTCTGTTGAATTGCCGCCAGAGCCAGCGATGATCGGAATACGTTTATTTGCATGCTCAACAGCAACACGTATCAGTTCGCAATGTTCCTCAACGGAAACAGTGGGAGACTCACCTGTTGTACCAACAATCACGATGCCATCGGTACCTTCGGCAATATGCCAGTCAATCAATTTGCGCAAACAAGGCAAATCGAGACTACCATCTGCATGCATGGGGGTTACGATCGCAACCAGACTACCTTGAATCTTTGTCATGTTAATGCAAGAAAAAAGTAAAACCCTGATTGTAGCGGATACGCTGGTGATCGGGGCGCAAATAGCAGGATAAAGCCTCTAAACTTGTGAGCATTTGATTCAAAGCTTGTCCAAAGCACTGACTTTTCCAGTTTTTCTGGCACAAATTCGCTGCAGCATGGCTGGTTTAGGTTGATCAACATAGCCATTTTCATAGGCAATGACTGACATTCTGACTTGAGGATTAGACTGCATCTGCGCCAGAAGTTCGCCAGACTGCAATAAAAAGGCAGGATTTGATGGCTTGCCAAACAATTCATTGCCGGCAGCAAAGGTTTCGTAGATCAATAGCCCCTGGTCTTGCAAGCTGGCAAGCAACTGGGGGAACAAGGGGCGATGCAGGTAATTGCAGACGATGACAGCTGCCAGGCTGCTTTCAGCAAAAGGCCAGTCAAATCCTGCGTCACCAGTTTCCAGATCGTGCCTGATGGTCTCAATACCTGCGGCTTGCAGCTGTGCAAATCCCTGCATATCCCTGTCCAGAGCCCACACCTGCAAACCCAGGGAGTTCAGATAGCAACTATTCCGGCCGCTCCCACAGGCAAGGTCCAGCACAACGCCATCAAGCTCTTGCATCAAAGGAGCAAAGCGTTGCAGCCATGCAGAAGGCTGGGTGAGCTGCAAATGCGATCTGGCTGTCATCATGCTATTGGACAAAGCGACCTCGACAATTCAGCCCAGCAACATATAAAACGGTGAGGCAAGTAGCTGCAATGCGAAACCACCCAGCGCCATCAGGGGCCCCATCCAGTACTGCAAGATGTGTAGCATGGCCAAACCTATCAGGATGAAGAAACAATAGGGTTCTATTTTGGCAAATTTGTATGCCTGCGCATGGGGCAGCAGGCTGAGCAGTATCTGACCACCAGCAAGCGGGGGGATGGGTAACAAATGAAATGCGAACATCGCCAGGTTTGTCAAAACCCCTGCGCGCGTCATCTCCAGAAAGAAAATCTCGTCAATCTTGAAAAGCCCCAGGAGCAAGGACAGTAACAACCAGGCGAAGCCCATGACCAGGTTAAATGCCGGTCCTGATAAGGCAATCCATTTCAGGTTCCTTTTAGGATCACGCAACATGGAATAATTGATGGGCATGGGTTTCGCATAGCCAAACAAAAAAGTACCGTTGCTGACCAGATAAAGAACCGCCGGCATAACCAGAGTGCCAATAGGGTCGATATGCACCATGGGATTAAAACTGAGCCTACCTTGTGCAAGTGCCGTCGTATCACCAAAATAACGGGCGGCATAACCACGTGCTGCCTCATATAAAGTGATGGCAAAAACGACGGGTAAGGCATAAACCAGGACTGTTTGTATCAGATCATTCATGTATTGACTCTTGAATTAACGCTTGGAATAACGCTTGGATTGACTCTTGCCTGCATCAACTTGCGTCAACACAGGCAGCAAGAAGAAATCGGGCAAATCGTGCACTACAAACCGAATAGTGACACGTCACCCCTGCCCTGGCGCACCAGTTCCGGCGCGTCCCTCGTCATATCGATCACACTTGTCGGCACCAGGCTGCAGGCCCCGCCATCAATGACCAGGTCAACGAGCTTCTCCAGCCTTTGACGCACTTGTTCAGGATCAGTCATCGGCTCTGCTTCGTCGGGTAATATCAGCGTGGTGCCAAGCAAAGGCTGTTTAAGCTCTTCCAGCAGCGCATGGGTAATCGCATTTTCCGGCACGCGCAGACCTATGGTTTTTCGCGACGGGTGGCTGAGTCGACGTGGCACCTCTTTGGTGGCTTCCAGGATAAACGTGTACGGACCAGGCGTTGCCGCCTTCAGCATGCGGTATTGGCGGTTATCGACCTTGGCATACAGGGCAATTTCAGACAGGTCACGGCATAACAAGGTCAGATGATGTTTTTCATCGACGCCGCGTATTTTGCGCAAACGGGTCACCGCATCCCTGTCATCAAGATGACAGACCAGGGCGTAGCAGGAGTCTGTAGGCAAGGCAACGATGCCGCCATTGTCAATGATCTGCACCGCCTGCTTGATCAACCTTAACTGCGGATTATCGGGGTGTATCTGGAAAAATTGGCTCATAAAAACAAGAAAGGCGGTAGCTCGCTACCGCCGCTAAAAAAATCAGTACTGAAAATTAACGCAAGTTCTGCAAGGCAGCTATGCGTTGCTCAAGTGGCGGGTGCGTAGAAAACAAAGCACCCCAGCCTGGTGTATCACTGATGCCGGAAGCAGCCATTGATTTCGGCAATTCGCCAGGCTGCAAACCGCCAAGTCTTGCCAGCGCATGTATCATGGGCTGGCGATTGCCGAGCAAGTTTGCCGAGCCCGCATCTGCACGAAATTCACGCTGACGGGAAAACCAGGCAACAATCATCGAAGCAGCTATCCCGAACAATATCTCACAGACAAACACCGTAATCATATAACCGATACCAGGCCTGTCGTCATCGCTATTACGAAATACCGCTTTATCAACAGCATAACCGACCACTCGCGCCAGGAACACAACAAACGTATTCACCACGCCCTGTATCAAGGTCATGGTAACCATGTCGCCATTGGCAATATGGGCAACCTCATGTCCCAGGACGGCTTCCACCTCTTCCCGCGTCATCCCCTCAAGCAAGCCTGTCGACACGGCCACGAGCGCAGAATTTTTAAAAGCACCGGTAGCAAAGGCATTTGCTTCGCCATTATATATTGCCACCTCGGGCATACCGATGCCAGCCCTCTCGGATAAAGCCTTTACCGTATTCACCAGCCAGAACTCTGTCGATGTCGAGGGTGAATCAATGACCCTGGCACCAGTCGACCATTTTGCCATGGGCTTGCTGATCAACAAGGAGAAGATGGCGCCAGTAAAACCGACCACCAGAGAAAATGCCAGCAAGGTCGACAACTGCAAACCATTTGCCGTCAAAAACCGGTTAACACCCAGTATAGACAACACAACAGACATGACGGCGATGACCGCCAGATTGGTCAACAGAAACAGGACGATACGCTTCATGACTCACCTCCCAGAGGAAATTGCACGACTCACGCCCCATAAATGTGGCTTAAGTCCCTGATTTCAAGTCAGGGACCACTGCTCCCAAACCGGGCGTGCCATTTTTGGCAAGGTCGGCAAACGTCCTATATCCACTTCCGCATCTTGCGGGGAATGGAAATCCGAACCACGAGAGGATAAAAATCCATAGTGCGCCGCGACTTTTGTATATTCGTCGTATTGATCGACGCTATGACTTCCCGTTACCGTTTCTATTGCCAATCCACCAAGATTTTTGAATTCAGTGAAAAAAGCGTCAAAGGCCAAAGGACTCAGATCGTAGCGGCCGGGATGGGCAACAACGGCAACACCACCAGCGCCACGTATCCAGCCCACTGCTTCAGTCAGGGTAGCCCAGCGATGCGGCACATATCCGGGCTTACCATCAGACAGGTAATGCCTGAACACCTCAGAAACCGAGGCACAAACACCGATTTCAACCAGGTAACGGGCAAAATGCGAGCGTGAAATCAAGTCTGGATTACCGACATACTTGAGTGCGCCTTCATAGCTATTCTGAATGCCGGCCCGACTGGCCAGTTCTGCCGCCATATCACGTGCCCTGCGTTCACGACCAGAACGCGTCTGCGCCAGGCCATCAACCAGGTCCGAGTTTTTTTCGTCTATGTTCAGTCCAACGATATGTATGGTCTTGCCCGCCCAGGTAATCGACACCTCTACACCCGGGACATACAGCATATCGAGGTCATGGGCAGCCGCCCTCGCTTCGGGAATACCTCGTACCTCATCATGATCAGTCATCGCCCAAACATCCACACCGTTGGCTTTGGCACGTTCGGCCAGTTGCGCCGGAGCCAGCACCCCATCGGACACCGTAGAGTGACTATGCAAGTCGACATTAAGTTCTGAAGATAACATGATGAATAAAATTGGCAGAAAAACAAGGGGGCAAGCTCATCAATTGCCCAACTGCCTGTTTTTTGCAGAAAGGCCGCATCCGGCGCCACAATACACAAGTATTGTACTCCCCCTGCTCTGTTCGTGCTGCACTGCACGATCAGCTTTTGCTTATATCTTCATTTCTACCCGTAAAGTCCAGGTGGTATAGGTTCTGGACGTATTGTAGTCAATGCGATTGACCTGGCTCGACAGTACACGGCTACCGCTCAGGTAGTCATTGGCGGTCAGGTTGTTTGCCGACAAACGCACTTGCAGGTTGGGATTGAATTTCCACAAGCCATACAGATCAAGCTGGCGCTTAACGCCTGTCGTATTCAGTTGCGCTTCACTGCTTTGCACTTCGTAAGCGGGTGTCCAGTTGATATTACCACCGACAGTCAGCGGTATGCCTGCAGGGCGGTAATCAAGACCAAAATTTGCTGTCTGCGTCGGTTGCTGGTCAAGGCGATTATTCGGTCCGGGAATATCATCCACCTTGGACCAGAAATGGCTGTAGTTGCTGCGCACATCAATCGCCGGGCCATTGGGGAAGAACTCCTGCAGCTGGAATTTTGCTTCCAGCTCTATGCCTCGCGTCGTGGCATGGCCAATATTCGTTGGCGAAGAAACCCAGCGCATTACGTCAGCACCATCTTTTTGCGTAGTCACCTGCACCGTGCGCCTGCGTATCAGGTTATCAATGTCACGTATGAAGAAATTGGCACTGATAATGCCAGCACGCGTCAGGTAATGTTCAAAAGCCAGGTCCATACCTTTGGACAATTCCGGTTTCAGGTTAGGGTTACCGGTACGGTCAGGACGATAGTAGCTATTCTGATTTGAGATACTCGGCAAGGCGATCAGATCGTTCAGGGCCGGGGCACGATAGCTGTGTGTCAGACTGGTCCTGATCTGGTCTTTACCTGCACCGGGGATGCGCCAGACACCATGCAGCACGGGGCTCCAGACGCTGCTGGTATTGTCCACACCACCCTTGGAGGTAGTACTACTGGTTTTGATGCCTTCCCAGCGCAAACCTGCATAGGCGGAAAACTGCGGATTGATATCAAATTCATCCTGGACAAAACTCGCCAGGCGACGGGTACTGGCATCGAGGTTATCACCAGAATCTGCAAATTGCGGCAGGCCATTATCAAGCGAAATGCGGGTCTGGCTACGCTTGCCCATCTCCAGGTCCCAACCGGCAGTCAGGGTATGGCCCTCACCATAAGGCATGGTGAATTTACCTCCGGTATTAATACTGCTGTCACGGGTATTATTAACATCGCTGATGACATCCAGTTGCTTGCCATCTTTATCGAACTGGTAGCGCAATGAAGAGCTCTCCATCTTGCCCAGGCCGCCACCAAACTTGATGTTAAGCTTGGCATTTCCTTCAAACTTGTGCTGCCAGTTACCAAAGCCACGCAGGAATGTGGTTTCAGAATGCGCTGACGATGTTGCCAGAGCAAAAGGTTCGGTAGTAATGGATGGGTCTCTGGTACGCAAAGTCACATCCACATCACTACGGTTATTCGAGTCGCTACGTGAATTCATCAGGAACGGTTGCACCATCAAAGTGTCGCCATTCTCAAATTTATAATTGAAACGCGGCGTCAGGTGGATACCTGTCGTTTTACGATTGGTCTGGTCATGTTGATTCTGTATCAGACTGTCTTCACCGGCAGCATTTTTTTCATTCGTAAAAGTGCTGCCATCATCATGCTGGCGATTCTGCATGATGGAACCACTTAATGCATACGAAAGACTCCCCAACTCACCAGGCACCGTGATTGACAAGTTGGGCGCAATTCTCCCCTGCTCAAAGCCAAGCGACATTTTTAAATCGGTGTTTTTTTGCTTGTACTCTTCACGCAAGACGATATTGATCGTACCAGCCACCGCCTGAGTACTGTATTCAGCAACAGTGCCACGAATAATTTCTATGCGCTCGACCTGATCTGGCGACAAACTATCCATAGAAAAACCACGAGGTGCACGTTCTCCGTTGATCAGGATTTGTGTATAACCATTACCCATGCCGCGCATGCGGATGTCACCGCCACGCCCCGGGCGACCACCGACAGTAACGCCTGGCAGGCGTTTAAGAACCTCGCCAAGACTGCTATCGCCATTACGATCAAGTTCTTCACGACCAAAAATGATTTTAGCCGCAGTCGATTGACGACGCTCTTCCTGATCAGTGCGTCCACCACTGATGGTGACTTTTTGTATGCCATCTCTGGGAACCGGAGCATCCGATTTTTTATTACCAGCCTTATCTTTTGCCTTATTGTCCCGGGAACTCTCTTCCAGGCTCTTTACCGATTCAGGAGGGGTAGTTTGCGAATAGGCAAAATGAGTGACAGAAAAAACACCGGCAATTGCAAGTGTCAAAGTTCGTAATTTAAAAATTGGATGCATGGGCTTCAAACTCAGGTACAACATAAGCCGAGCCGAGGACAGTCCCCGCTCTTGTGCCAAGATTGTATTTTTAAGCAAGCCCGAATGCCAGCAAACAGGCTGGCAAATTTGTATAGAAATGAAACAAAGTGGTCATACCAGTTACTTTGCGATACCGGTATGACAAAAATTCACGTGAGAAATACGCGGCTATCGCCATTACACTTTACGGAAACGCCATATGGCGATAAAACCAAAGAATGCTGCAAAGACGAGCTGCACCAGCATTGCAGGCAGCGCAGCATCAAAACCTAATCCGCGCCAGGTCATGGCATCAAGACCATCGACAGCCCAGCGAGTCGGTACGATCAATGTAAAATTTTGCAACCATTGCGGAAATAAAAACGAGGGCATCCAGGCGCCACTGAGCATGACCATGATCAGCGTTGCAAAAATGGATATGCCACGTGCTGCTTCTGGTGTTTTGCCGAAAGCCGCAATCAGCAGGCCAAAACTGGCGGTCATCAATGAAAATGAAATCACCACGCCGATAAAGCCAGGCAGACTGCCCGCTATCTTGACTTTAAATACCAGCACAGCCACGGCAAAGATGAAGCTCATCAAACCGCTGGCGATCAGCGCACAAGACAGGCCTCGTGCCATCAATAAAGTATTCAACCCCACAGGCGCAGCCAATAAACGGTTCCACAAACCAAGACGTCTGGCGAGCAGCACCCCTATACCGGCATCAATCGCCATGAACAAAATGAATTGCACGCTCATGCCGGCAAAAGAATGCGCAAAACCATTGTACTTGCTGGTCACCGGATCACCTGCAGCCATGGCCTGATCCTTCGTTGTGAATGGCATGCTGAGACCAGCACTGACCGCTGACTTCTCTTCGGTATCCGCATTACTCTTGGTCAGTTGCTTGTCCTGGAATTTCTTCCAGCTGCCAAGAAAATCGTGGAGCTCGCCATTCTCTTTCATTGCCTTGTCAGATTTCTCCAGATCCTGGATGGTTTGGTCGACAAATTTTGCCCCTGCTTTTCCGCTGAACATTTCGGCGCTGACACTTTGCATAACCTGCTGGGTCAGCATTCCCTTCACCATCGCCAGAACAGCAGTTTGGGAAGGGTCATAATAGATCGGCAATTCGGGCTTAGCTTTGCCGCCAAAAAAAGCC
The DNA here is from genome assembly GCF_022568815.1 of Undibacterium paludis. Lineage (GTDB taxonomy): Bacteria > Pseudomonadota > Gammaproteobacteria > Burkholderiales > Burkholderiaceae_D > Undibacterium. The sequence continues at coordinate 11,197 of NZ_JAKZHX010000009.1, forward strand.
GCACCAGCGCTTTCACCAAAATTCTCCGGCAATACCACTGCCATATTGAGCTTGCCTTTCAAGACCAGGGCCTTGGCTTCTTCAAGCGGCAATTCCTTGACTGATAAAGTTGATTCAGCTTTCAGGCCCTGGACAATTTTCTGGGCAATAGGATGATTGTCGAGCACAACAATGGCTATCTCGATTTTTGCTGCGTCCTTGCCACCGCCACCAGTAAGAAAGCCAAAGAATGAAGCCAACAATATGGGCATGAATAAATTCAGCAACAAGGCTCGGCGATCTGACATAAACAGTATCAGATCTTTCTTGATCAATGCTAACAAGGCGGTCATGATGCTTGTCCTTAGCGGTTCAGTGCAGGTGGATGTCTGCCTTCAGGATGGATAAAAATGTAGTTCGAAAACGAAACGGGTGCCGTCAGTCACGCAAACTGCGACCAGTCAAGGTCAGGAAGACATCTTCAAGATTGGTTTTTGCGGTCGCAAAATGGCTGGTCTTGTAGCCCGCCTTCGCCAGCCATTGAAGCAGGGAAAGCGCCATCTCATGACTCGACAGTGCAAGTTCAAGATGCTTACCCTGATCACTGACATTGATGCTGCTGACCCCTGGCATCAAGCTCAGGCTGGCTACGTCAGTTTCGGCAACTTTCGTGTGCACATCCACACTGAGTGCCGCCTGCGCTGGCAATCTGCGATACAGATCAGCAGGCGTCTCATTACTGATGACCTTGCCGTGGTCAATGATCACGATATGATCAGCCAGGCGCTCGACCTCTTCCATGTAATGACTGGTATAGATCAGGGTCAGTCCGCGCGACTTTAACAGTTCCAGGCTATCGAAAATAGCGTTCCGGCTCTGCGGATCAACACCGACAGTGGGCTCATCGAGGATGAGCAATTCTGGCTCATGCAATAATGCTGCAGCGATATTCAAGCGACGCTTCATCCCTCCGGAAAATGTGGCCGGTTTATCGGCGACGCGATCCGTCAGGTTCACCAGGTTCAAGACAGACTCGCAGCGTTGCTGCAACTGACTGCCTTTCAAACCATACAAGGCGCCAAACAATCTCAGGTTTTCTATCGATGGCAGGTCTTCGTATAGCGCCAGGTCCTGAGGAACCAGGCCTATTTTGAATTTGACTGCATTATTCCCAGCCCCCATGGTCTGCCCCTCGACCAGAACCTGGCCCTGGTCAGGCTTTAACAGACCACAAATCATGCTGACAGTAGTTGATTTCCCTGCACCGTTGGGTCCAAGCAAACCCAGCGTCTGCCCACGCTCAACAGAGAACGATACCCCGTCGACGACCTTGCGCGCACCAAAGCTCTTACTTACATTTTGCACATCCAGCAGCAAAGCAGTCATGACAAAGTCCTTGAGATAGGGAAAATCCGTAGCAACAATGGTAATTCAATCAATGCTTTTTCAGCAAATGGAATATATTCCGACGGGCGTAAGAGCAACATCAGCACACTTGCCAGCAATATGAGCAGTCGATGAAAAAGAAAAACCTCTGGTTACCCAGAGGTTTTTACAAGGATTACCAGATGACCTGCCCTATTATGATCAAGCAGACATCAGATCAGGCCAACAAATCGCAGATATGGACGGCCTCAATCTGCTCTTGCAGCGAGATTAAGGTTCAATTGTGAGCGCAGTAAGTCTTCAGTATCAGGCCTTGGGCTGTTACGTGCCGTTTCCAGCTTATCAAGATAACCAGCAGTCACATCGCCAGTGATATAAAAGCCGTCAAAGCAGGAAGCTTCTATGTTTTTCAGCAAGGGGTTAACATCAGAGATGGAGCGCTTCATTGCCGACACATCCTGATAGACCAGGGCGTCGGCAGTGATTTCCCGGCAAACTTCTTCTTCGCTACGACCATAGGCGATCAATTCACTGCGGGTAGGCATGTCGATACCATAGACGTTAGGGAATTGCACGGGCGGCGCAGCAGATGCAAAAATCACGCGCTTGGCGCCAGATTCACGCGCCATCTGCACGATCTCACGGCTGGTCGTACCACGGACGATAGAGTCATCAACCAGCAGGACACTCTTGCCCTTGAATTCAGAGCTGATGGCATTCAACTTCTGTCGCACGGACTTGCGACGTATCGCCTGTCCCGGCATCATGAAGGTGCGGCCTATGTAGCGATTCTTGATGAAGCCTTCGCGGTAATCAAGATTCAATTTCAGTGCCAGTTCCATCGCTGAAGGACGAGATGAATCCGGGATGGGCATGACCACATCAATTTCACCATCACTGAACTGACTGCGTACTTTATCTGCCAGGTATTCGCCCATTTTCAGGCGCGTCAGATAAACCGAGGCGCCATCGATGATGGAGTCAGGGCGTGCCAGATACACGTATTCAAAGGCACATGGATTGAGGCTGGGGTTGTCAGCACATTGCTGGCTATGCAGTTTACCATCGAGGTCAATGAACAGGGCCTCACCGGGCGCCACATCGCGCAGGAACTTGAAGCCCAGACCTTCAAGCGCAACAGATTCACTGGCGATCATGTATTCGACACCGGCATCAGTCTGTGAAGCACCGATACACAAAGGGCGAATACCAAAAGGATCACGGAATGCCAGCAAACCATAGCCTGAAATCTGCGCCACCACCGCATACGAACCACGTACACGCCTGTGCAGCATGGATACCGCACGAAACAAAGCTTCAGGATCAAGGGAGTAGCCACTGGTCACTTCCTGAATCTGGTGTGCCAGAATATTAAGCAAAACCTCAGAATCAGAATCCGTGTTCAAGTGACGCCTGTCATTTTTGAACAACTCCATCTTCAGCTCCACGGCATTGGTCAGATTGCCGTTGTGTGCGAGCACAATACCGAAGGGAGCATTGACATAAAATGGCTGCGCCTCTTCTTCACTGGTGGAACCGGCTGTTGGATAGCGCACCTGGCCAATGCCGACATTACCGGGCAAAGAACGCATATTGCGGGTACGGAATACGTCGCGCACCAGACCATTGGCCTTGTGCATGGCGAATTTATTACCGTGATTGGTTGCGATACCAGCCGCATCCTGACCGCGATGCTGGAGCAACAGCAGCGCATCATAAATTAATTGATTGACGGGACTATTTGAAACTACGCCTACGATGCCACACATGGTGGACTCCTAAAAAAACAATTAAAACTTTACGTGCTCAGTCACCGATGTCGGCAACAAAGGGATCACTGTCCTGGCTGCGGCTTCTGCCAGCGGACTGAGCCAGGCATGCGTCCAGAAAGGTTGCTGCGGTATCGAAGTCATACCGCACAGCAGCACCGCCGCCAACACCAGTATGCAGCCGCGCGCCAGGCCAAACAGACCACCCAGCCCCCGATCGGCCATCTTCATACCGCTGGCATTGATCAGGGCATCCACAGCCATCATCACCAACGCCATGATCAGGCGCACACCGACAAACAAGGCGATGAAAGCAACAATCAGACGCACCATCTGACCGGGCACTGCATTCGGTAACCAGGTCGCCAATAAATCACTATAGGCATTGGCAATGACAAATGCGATGATCCAGCTCACCAGCGACAAAATTTCTTTGATCAATCCACGCATGGTGCTGATCACTATCGAGCAAATCAACACCAGCAAAACGACATAATCAAATATGGTCACGTCTGCACCGGTCTAGTTGGGTGGCAAACTGGCATTCAGACCCAGCTTACTCAATTTGGCGCGCATCTTGTCTGCCTCGTCTTTGGAGGCAAACGGCCCCACCCGGATCCGGGTCACTTCGCCATTGGTCGTGATGATTTTCTGTGTATAAGACTGGATATTGGCAGCCTTCAGTTTGGCCTGAACTTCATCCACTTTGGATTGCGTGGAGAATGCACCAGCCTGCACGGAATACGATGATTTTTCGGCAGCCTCAGGCTTGGCCACAACAGGTTTGGCCGGTGGAGCCTTGCCCTCCAGGATTGCCATGGCGCGCGCAGCCTCATCATCGGCATGGGCGGGCTTTGCGACTGACGGTTTCGTTTCAGGCTTCACCGGCTTTTCAGCCTGCTTTGTTTCTGACCTGGTCTCATTCTTTGCGACTGTGACGTCTTTCTCTGCCGGTTTGGCCGGCACCTGCACAGTTTTTACCTCAGTTTTTGGTTCAGGCTTTACTTCTACTTTGACGACAGGTTTGGTTTCCTGTTTGATTTCTGCTTTTACTTCAGGTTTTACCGGCTTGACTTGTGCCGTTGCTTGAGTAGCTGCCTGATTGGTGACTGCCTGGGCAGCCAGTGCTGCATTACCTGCATTGGCTGTGGATTTGGTCTGCTTGTCCGCATTATCTGGCTTGCCCTTCGCCGGCATTGGCATGTCTATGATTTCCTCAGGGATTTCATTGACTGCCAGATTCTTTTTCTTGGGCACGGCATCATCACTTGCCGCACTGGCATCAAATGCCTTGTCCTTGGAAGGGATGCGGATATTAATATCATCAGGCAAAGGCTTGGGATCGGAATCGAGCACCATGGGTAAGCCTATGATGGCCGCCAATGCCAGGGCGACCGCACCTATCAGGCGGCGCCTTGCCCGTTTTTTTTCAGGCAGGATGGGGTCATTGACCTTGGAGCGGCGTTTGGTTTCCGTCTTTTTGCTTCTGGAACGAGTTTCTATACTCTCTTCCTCGGCGCGAGAGCGGAATTCACCGCTATCCTGATTATCGGAAGTTTCTTGCTTCTGTGTAAAACGCGAGAGCAAACCCATGTGCAAATTTCTGGTTGGTTAGCAAACTGGTCTGTCGACAACAAATCAGCCTGCAAAAACATCAATGGAGTGCCGAACGACGGGCGCGCATGACACCGGCTACCGTCAGGAAGGATCCAAAGACCACTATTCTATCATTTTCGCCCGCTTTGCTGATGGCATCTGTATAAGCCTGTTCCGGCGTATCGAAGCTGGTAACCGTCTTTTCTGCATCGGCCAACACCTCTGCAGCAATCAGTTTATCTTTCAATACCTCAACTGGGGCCGCACGCGGCAAAGGCAAGGCTGTCACACACCAGTGATCAACTTTATCTTTCAATTGAGCAATGACACCATCAATATCCTTGTCCAGCATGGAGCCAAATACGGCATAGGTATATGCATGAAAACCCATATTGTCGAGATTTTGCGCCAGAGTAGCAGCTGCATGCGGATTATGCGCCACATCCAGCACCACAGTGGGACGGCCCGGCAGGACCTGGAAGCGCCCGGGCAACTCCACCATGACCAGGCCAGTGCGCACCTCCTGCGCCCCCACTGGCAGTTGATGTTTAAGGGCTTCCAGCGCGGCCAACACCGCAGAGGCGTTCAGGAGCTGGTTCGCGCCGCGCAAGCTGGGATAACCCAGCGAATTGCGACGCAAACTGCGCCCGGCAAAATTCCACTGCTGCTTGTCACCGTTATAGTTAAAGTCACGACCAAACAGCCACAGGTCCGCCCCTATCGCATTGGCATGATCAATCAGGGATTGCGGCGGCAAGGGGTCGCCGCAGATAGCAGCCTTGCCCGGACGGAAGATGCCTGCCTTTTCAAAGCCTATTTTTTCCCGCGTGTCGCCAAGATAATCAACGTGATCAATGTCTATGCTGGTAACGATGGATACATCTGCATCAATGACATTGACAGCGTCCAGACGACCACCCAGCCCGACTTCAAGTATCACCACGTCGAGTTTGGCATCAGCCAGCAATTTGCAGATGGCCAGAGTGGTAAATTCAAAATACGTCAGTGAAATATCTGCACGCGCCTGCTCTACCGCATTGAAAGTGGAAATGAAAACATCGTCCTTGACCATTTCGCCGTTGATACGGGCGCGCTCATTGAAATCAAGGAAGTGTGGCTTGCTGTACAGGCCAACGCGGTAGCCAGCCTGCATCAAAACCGCTTCCAGCATGGCGCAGGTAGAGCCCTTGCCATTCGTTCCCGCCACCATGATGACGGGACAATCGTAGTGAATAGCCAGTTTGTTCTTGACCTCAGCAACACGGTCCAGGCCCATATCAATTTCTTTGGAATGGCGAGTTTCAAGCACCGCCAGCCAGTCAGCCAGAGTGGCAGGTAAATTTGTCATAGTGTAAAAAAAGCCCGAACAAGACAGCTTCGGGCTTATTGGATGTTCAATTTAATTCAGGATACTGCTTCGGCAGGCTGGTTTTGCAACAAGGCAAGCAAACGCGCAATCTCTTCACGCATCTTGCGACGGTCGATAATCATGTCGATGGCGCCTTTTTGCAGCAGGAATTCAGAGCGCTGGAAGCCTTCAGGTAATTTTTCACGCACGGTATTTTCAATGACGCGCGGGCCGGCAAAACCGATCAAAGCCTTGGGTTCGGCAATCACCACGTCACCAAGGAAGGCGAAAGAAGCAGAAACACCACCCATAGTAGGATCAGTCAGCACGGAAATGAAAGGCAATTTCTTTTCGGACAACTTGGTCAGCATGGAGGTAGTCTTGGCCATTTGCATTAAAGACAGCAAACCTTCCTGCATACGTGCACCACCCGTTGCCGTAAAGCAAATGAAAGGAACTTTTTGCTCCAGTGCAGCCTGAGCACCCCGTACAAAACGTTCGCCAACGACAGATCCCATCGAGCCGCCCATGAATTCAAATTCAAAGCAGGCTGCGACGACAGGCACTGCCATGATGGAACCACCCATGACGACCATGGCATCGGTCTCACCCGTGGTTTCCAGTGCATCTTTCAGGCGATCAGGGTATTTTTTACTGTCCTTGAACTTCAGTGTATCGATAGGCAAGATTTCCTGGCCGATCTCATAACGGCCGCCTGCATCAAGCAAGGCATCCAGACGCTCACGTGCGCCTATGCGCAAATGGTGGCTGCATTTTGGGCAAACATGGATATTGGCTTCCAGATCAGAACGGTAGAGCACCGCTTCGCAAGATGGGCACTTGACCCACAAACCTTCGGGAATCGATTTACGATTTGCAGATTCCGAGCGTTGTATACGCGGTGGCAACAGTTTTTCTAACCAACTCATGTTTTCTCCTTATGGCCGCCGGGCTATCTTTTTAACAACCCGGCATCAGGTTCATTCTGGCAAAAGAACCAGTCAGGCGCGTATTTTACTCGTCCAAAGCCTGTCTGACACCAGAAATAAAGCTTTTTACTGCAGCAACAGCATTTTCACGCGGGGTATTCTCCAACTCCTGGATGATACGCGAACCAATCACAACCGCGTCTGACACGGTGGAAATGGCTTTTGCCGTGGCGCCATCCCGTATACCAAAGCCCACGCCCACCGGGACTTGGACATGCTTTCTGATACGCGGGATCATCGCGGCAACGGCATCCAGATCCAGCGCCCCAGAACCGGTTACCCCTTTCAGGGACACATAATACACATAACCACTGGCAATTTTACCAACTTGCTCAATACGCTCATCGGTTGAGGTCGGCGCCAGCAGGAAAATGGTATCCATACCCTGTTGCTGCATTTTACTTGCAAATTCTTCACATTCTTCCGGCGGGTAATCCACTACCAGCACACCGTCCACGCCGGCTTCAGCAGCCTGAGCAATGAACGTATCCTGCCCCATGCGCTCTATGGGATTGGCATAACCCATGAGCACAACTGGTGTCTTTTGATTACTTTGCCGGAATTCGCGGACGAATTGTAATACATCCCGCAAACCAACTCCAAATTGCAGGGCCCTTTCAGAAGCACGCTGTATGACAGGGCCATCTGCCATTGGGTCAGAAAACGGTACGCCCAGTTCAATAATGTCTGCGCCACCCTCGACCAGGGCATGCATTAATGGCACGGTCAATTCAGGCGCCGGGTCGCCAGCTGTAATAAAAGGAATCAAGCCCTTTTTATTACTGGCAGCCAGAGCTGCCATGGTATTTTGAATTTTTGACATCTTGTCAGTCCTTATTTGATGCGCATCGCTAAAGTGACGGCACCAATTTCAATTTTTGATAGGGAAGACATGCAGGCCACATCTTCATGTATGCGCCCGCATGTGTGTTCAATGGTCAATCAGAATTTCAAGCCCGCCCGTTCGGCAACGGTATGCATATCCTTATCACCACGACCGGACAAGTTTGCCAGCACAATCTTGTCTTTGGGTAAAGTTGCGGCCAGTTTGGTCGCGTAGGCCAGGGCATGACTCGATTCCAGCGCAGGGATGATGCCTTCTATGCGGCAGCAGTCGTGAAAAGCCTTGAGCGCCTCATCATCAGTGATGGTCACATATTGTGCACGGCCACTTTCTTTCAACCATGCATGCTCAGGCCCCACACCTGGGTAATCAAGCCCAGCCGACACAGAGTGAGTTTCTATGACCTGGCCATTCTCATCCTGCAGCAAATAGGTACGGTTGCCATGCAGTACGCCGGGCGAACCCGCTGTCAGCGAGGCAGAATGCTTGCCGCTTTCCAAGCCCTCGCCTGCTGCTTCCACACCGACGAGCCTGACCTGCTGATGATCGATGTAAGGATAAAAAATTCCCATGGCATTCGAGCCGCCACCGACACAAGCCACCACATGATCTGGCTGACGCCCGGTCTGTTCAGGCATCTGCCATAAGCACTCCTCACCAATGACAGACTGGAAGTCCCTGACCATCATGGGGTAAGGATGCGGGCCAGCCACCGTGCCTATGATGTAAAAAGTATTATCGACATTTGCCACCCAGTCACGCATGGCTTCATTCAATGCATCCTTCAGGGTTTTGGAACCAGATTCGACAGGTACTACGGTTGCCCCCAGCAACTTCATGCGATACACATTTTGCGCCTGGCGCTTGACGTCTTCCGAGCCCATATACACCACACACTCAAGGCCAAAGCGGGCGCAGATGGTGGCAGTAGCCACACCATGCTGGCCAGCCCCGGTCTCGGCAATCACGCGCGGCTTGCCCATGCGCTTGGCCAGCAAAGCCTGGCCGATGACATTATTGATCTTGTGCGCACCTGTGTGATTCAGGTCTTCACGCTTGAAATAAATTTGCGCCCCACCCATCAGATCAGACCAGCGCTTGGCGTGATACACAGGCGATGGGCGACCGACGAAATACTTCAATTCATTGCGAAACTCGTCCAGAAATTCAGCATCGTGCTGGAATTTGGCGTAGGCATCCTTGAGTTCTGTCAGCGCATGAGTCAGGGTTTCGGACACAAAAGTGCCGCCAAACTGACCAAAATGACCCCGTGAATCAGGTAAATGATATTGGGCTGACTGATAGATTGCCTGACCGGCGACAGACTGGCGCTCGAACTGAGCATCCAAAGACTGGAGTTCTTTCATTTTCTTTCCTTCAAACTGGCTTGAAAGCGATGTACCTGGACAACAATCCATGCAACATCACTATTCCTGATTGTCTGCCAGACGCACCGCTTCAATAAATGCGCGCACGCTGGACTCATCCTTGATACCCTTTGCCGCCTCGACACCACTACTGATGTCGACAGCAAACGGGCGAACCTGACTAACTGCGCCAGTCGCGTTCTGTACGCTCAAGCCACCACTTAAAACGACCCGAGGCGCGAGCTCTTTTGGGATGAGAGACCAATCAAAAACCTTTCCACTACCGCCATACCCGTCAACATGGGTATCTAGCAATAAACCACTGAATAAAGGACTAGCCTTGCGATAAGACTGCTCACATTCTAGCAAATCCTCAGGCCTTGTGTCAGTTTTGACGCGATAAGCACGAATAAAAGGCCGATTGACACTGGCCGCCAGACTGGCGCACTGTTCAGGCGTTTCATCACCGTGGAACTGCAACAGTTGGACGGGAGCTTGGCTGATCACCTCTTGCAAACCTGCCTCATCGATATTCACAAACAGCCCGACCGACATCACAAAGGGCGGGAGTTCATGCAACAAAACCCCGGCAGTCTCAGGTCTGACATAGCGAAGACTGGGCGGATAAAATACAAAGCCCAGGGCATCAGCCCCAGCCGCGACAACAAAGCGCACATCTTCTGCTCGGGTTAAGCCGCAAATTTTGATTCTGGTTCTGTGTTGCATGAAAGTCACCTGATTGAGTTTGCTTTATTTTACCCGCTTAAACCACTTCCGCTTCATGCCACAGGCAATTTCAAACATCTCTTATGCGATAATCAATTGTACATTTCTGCCACAGACACCATGAATTCACCAGCAACAAAACCGCTCATTACCCGACTATTCGGCCTGGATATCTGCAATATGCGTTTTGCAGAGGCAAACCAGCATTTACTGGAAGTCGCCAGCAGCCGTGATCATGTCAGCCGTGTAGTGGTGACGCCGAATGTCGACCATATGACCAAGCTGGAGTATGAGCCCGAGTTCAAGACACTGTATGCGACTTCAGATTATATTTTTGCCGATGGCATGCCGATCATCTGGGCCAGCAAAATGTGCCCCCTGCCCTTGCCAGAACGTGTGACTGGTGCAGACTTGTTTGTGTCGCTATGCCGTGGCTGCATAGAAAAGGATTTGTCGATTTTTGTTTTGGGCGGCATGCCCGGGCAAGAGAGCCTGTTGCTGGAGTCCTTTGCCAAAACTTATCCCGGACTCAAGGTCGATATTTTTTGCCCATCCATGCAGTTCACTGCCGATGGCGCAGAAAGTGATCTGGCAATACAGCGCATACAGGCTGCCAAACCAAACATTCTTTTCATTTGCCTGGGCATGCCCAAGCAGGAGAGACTGGCATTTCGCTACCGCGCGCAATTTACCAACGATAATGTGCCACTGATCTTGTGCGTGGGCGCAGCGATGGAGTTTGCATTGGGCCAGAAAAAACGTGCACCGCTATGGATGCAAAAAATAGGCATGGAATGGTTCTGGCGTCTGGCCAGCGAGCCACGCCGTTTATGGCAGCGCTATACCACGCAGGCCTGGCGTTTCGTAGGATTGCTGATACGCGAGCGCAAAGTACAAAAAAATCGGCGCTGAGTGACCCCATACAGAAATACCTGCGCCCGCAGATAAGCACATTTGACGCATGAGAAAACTTAACACTAACTTCAGCGATTCAAACCGGATCAATTGTCTTTGAAATGCATTTCTCCAGCATATTTACACGTCTTGGCGGCATTATCCCTATCACTAACCAAGGGCATCGCCCCATGCTTCCAGAGAACGTCATCGCTTTTGAGCGGCAACTCGATTGCAGGCTAGATGACGTGTATAGAGAATTTCTGCTCAGCTACGGCGCATCGACATTCGCAGGCAAGTCTGTGGATCATCCCCATGTTGGATTCCGTTCCATACAAACCTTGCCCGCGCATATCACCAGCACAAAACTGGCCTTGTTCAACGCATTTTATGGAGATGATCAACTGCCAGCTTATAGCTTACTGGTACGGCATGCATTTTATCTGGGTCGCCTGCCGCAGAGCATGATACCCATCGCCGATGATGGCGGTGCCGGGCAAATTTGCCTGGGCATCTCTGGAGAAGATAAAGGAAAAATTTTCTACTGGGACCAACGCCATGAAGCACAATGCGAAGAAGACTATATGGAAGATTTCGGCGAACCAAGACCGCCAGAAGCCTTGAGGCAAAACCTCTACCTGGTTGCTCTGACGTTTATCGATTTTCTCAAACAACTGGAATTGATGCCAGAAACCATCTGACCCAGATCACACCTGATGCACAGACATCAGAAAGACCTTCATCAAACCATCATCAAACCCCAAAAAAAAGCCGCTGATCAGCGGCTTTTTACCTCAAGTAGAAACAAGCTTACGCTACTTTTTTTGCATCGAAGAATTGCTCATCTTCAGTAGAACCATGCAAAGCTGTCGTAGAAGACTGGCCTTGCTGAATAGTTTGTGTCACTGCATCAAAGTAACCAGTACCAACTTCACGCTGATGTTTAACGGCGGTAAAGCCTTTTTCTGCTGCTGCGAATTCAGCTTCCTGCAATTCAACGAAGGCAGACATCTGGCGGCGAGCGTAGCCATGTGCCAGGTTGAACATGCCGTAGTTCAATGCATGGAAACCTGCCAGTGTGATGAACTGGAATTTGTAACCCATTGCACCCAGTTCTTTCTGGAACTTGGCAATCGTTGCATCGTCCAGGTTTTTCTTCCAGTTGAAGGATGGTGAGCAGTTATAGGACAGCAATTTGCCTGGGAACTTGGCATGGATAGCGTCAGCAAATGCCTTGGCGAATTCCAGGTCAGGCTTGCCAGTTTCGCACCAGATCAAATCTGCATATTCTGCATAAGCCAGACCACGGGAAATTGCTTGTTCCAGACCTGGTTTGGTTTTGTAGAAACCTTCAACAGTACGCTCGCCTGTGCAGAAAGGCTGGTCGTTGGGGTCAACATCAGAAGTCAGCAAATCAGCAGCCTCAGCATCAGTGCGGGCCAAAATCACGGTGGAGGTGCCCATGATGTCTGCGGCCAGACGTGCTGCATTCAGTTTTTCAACAGCTTCACGTGTTGGCACCAATACTTTGCCGCCCATGTGACCGCATTTTTTGACGGAGGCCAGTTGATCTTCAAAGTGAACACCGGATGCACCCGCTTCGATCATGGCTTTCATGAGTTCAAAGGCATTCAATACACCACCGAAACCGGCTTCAGCATCAGCCACGATAGGGGCGAAGAAGTCGATGTCGTCTTTGCCTTCAGACCATTGGATCTGATCAGCGCGTGTCAATGTGTTGTTGATGCGCTTGACAACCAGTGGAACAGAATTGGCTGGGTACAGGGACTGGTCAGGATACATTTCACCGGCAACGTTGGCGTCGCCAGCAACTTGCCAGCCAGACAGGTAGATGGCTTTCAAGCCAGCTTTGACCTGTTGCATGGCCTGGTTACCAGTCAAGGCACCGAGTGCATTGATGAAAGGCTCGTTATTGACCAAGTCCCACAGTTTGATCGCACCTTTCTTGGCGATGGTGTGCTCGACCTGCAGGGAACCACGCAAACGAATCACGTCTTCTGCCGTGTAATTACGCTTGATACCTTTCCAGCGTGGATTGGTATCCCAGTCTTTTTGCAATTCTGCTACTTGTTGTGCGCGTGTTGTCATGCTTCTCTCCTGTGGGCAAATCAATTGAAAAAGTGAATCCGTTGAGAGAAATAATAGGGTATTTTTTGCGTAGCAACAAGGTCTTATATAAGACATATGACAAATATTTTATCGTTTAAAATCATGTAGTTAAATATGATTTTTTGCGATACGAAATAATATTTCTCAGAATGAGAAAAATAATTTGTGCATTAACACAGGATTATTTCACAATGCGGAATGCTGTCTTCACATCATAAAATTTGGCAATTCATTTTTTTGCGCAAAGAAAATTAAGTTTCAAGAACCAGTAAAGTCTTGCAAACTTTCAATCAAAATTTTCTTTACTCAATCACCAGCTCATACCAGGGCGACGGATAATCAAAATCGAGCTCAAAACCCGCGTTTTTTTGCCTGGTGGCAGTCGTCGGCAAGGCTTTCATGCGTGCCCCGTTGCCATCCAGGGGATACACCGTCATTTTTTTACCGGGCGCCGCGTGGAACAACTTGACCGGAATACGCTCGAGCCAGACGGGCGCACTGCCATTGAGAGCACCTGAGGGTTTGCTCGATGTATTAACATCCGGCTCCAGCGTCCACCAAGCCGTCTGCCCCTCATAATTGATCAATTGCTTGGGTCGTTGCGGTATGACATTTGGCTGTGTCGCTGCTGTTGCGCCAGACAAAACCAGCAACAGGCGACGTGCTTGCTTCAGAGGCAGGGCATCACGGCTGGTCAGCAGGATGACGCCATACTGGCGGCCTTTTTCAGAAAACATGGGCAGTAATTTGTCGGTATCAAGATTGACCGACAGCCCACTACGCGTACCGGCAAATATCCTGCTATAACTTGAGTCGGCAAGCAACCAGGGGCCAGCCTGGCTGTAGCGCAGTTGTCCGCCGGGCGCTGTCCACAAATCGTCATCCTCAGACCAGTTTTTTTCGTAGCGCGCAACGTGTGCAATTACTCCACCTGTTTGCGCCTGCATCGTATGCTGCACTCCCAGACGCGAGAAAAATGCATGCTGGTAATCCAGTCCGTACTGCGACTGCAAATAACCGGCAAAGCCGGTGCCATTGACACCATCACGCAAGCCGCCGAGCATGCGCCTGATTTCTGGCGACAGACTGACGCCAATCTGCTCAGGCAAAGGGCGTATCTGGAATTGCCTGAATACCGTCGCAGCAATACCCGCCGTTACAACCTGGCCGGAATGTCCACTCAAACCAAAGCTGTCAGGTGCCGACTGCCAGTTGTCACCATCGATGTAATGAAAGAGGAACAAGCCATCCCAATCCTGGGCAGCGGCAAATGCACTCATGACGGGGAGAATTTCTGCCGACTGGCGATTAGGATAAGCCTGATTGAATTCACTCACGACAAAGGGCTTGCGCAAGTCACGCATGTAGGCTCGCTGCAACAAGGCCGGCCAGCCGTCACGCAGTACCGACCCGTCACGAATGCGCCAGTCATTTCTGTCCCACGCCTGATGAGGGAAGTCATAATGATCAACATAGAAATGTTCATCCACATAATCCATGTACTGCTGGGCATCCGCCGTGGCGACACCGCCAAAATAAGCTTGCGTCCCCGCCAAAGGGACCAGGTCACCCAGCTCCTGCCTTATGGTTTTGCGCATGACAGTCAAATACTGCGCATCCATGTCTGACAGATAGTGCACATAATCGAGTACGCGACGCCCATTTCCCGCCTGATGCAGTCGATATTGCTGCTGCAAAGCGGCTGGAATGGTCAGCCCAAGTTTCACCATCGCTTTGCTGGCAAAGCGTTGCAAGCGGGCATACCAGCCTTCACCATATTCCAGTATCTGCGCTTCTGCAGCTTTAACATTGACTATGCCTTTTCTGGCCATCGAACAACTATCCCAGACTGCGCATGCCTGATCGGCGCTACCGTACTGACGCAGAACCCACTTCTGCCAGTTTTGCTGGAGCAAACGCTCATACTCCCCTGTCAGGCCATCGAGTTGCGCGCGCTGCCAAGCCCCCAGCAAAGACGATTCATTGTTAATTTCTATCATGGCCAGAGCCGGATCATCCTTCAATTCGAGACGACGGAGCAATTGCTGCACATATTCGGCCTGCAGGCTGATCATGCGTGGCTCGAACAGGTGCAAAGGATGGCTGGCAAAAGGCATCTGCTCACCTGGCGTCAAGGGTGTAACCTGATCAACCGCTGGCCGGAACTGATAGCCGACATGCAGGTTCAGGTTGACATACAAACCCTCGGCCTTCAGCGCATTAATCAAGGTACGCAGGCGCCGCAATGCCGCTTCATTAAAACTGGGAAAGGCAGCTGTCGTCAAAATGCCACGCGGTTGCTCCTGACTGTCACTAAGCACCGTATCAAGGTGGTGCAAACGCACAGCATTAAAACCAAGCTTGCGCAGGCGCTGCGCCAAACGCTGGGCATCTTTCTCTTCAGGAAAATTGGCAGCATTTGCCAGGCTGATACCAAACAGCCTTACCCGACTGTCATCCCGGGTACCCTGCCTGTTGTCTGCCCCAAGGCGAAAAAAATGACTGCCCTTGACGTACAGGCGATCCCCGGCATCAAGCGAATGATTCATGCCACCGAAATCAGTCACACCGACAAGCTTGTCTTCATTGACCTCAAAGCGATACCAGGAAATCTCCCCTGCTGCTACCGGGACGGCAACAATAGCCAAGCAGACCCATATTGGCGCCAGCAAGGCAAAACGGCGAATGGAAATGACAGGAAAATGAAAATACTTCATGGTTTGGGTCGCAACTGACATGGTAGCCATTAGAATATCGCACAAACACATGACATCAGTATTGAGAAATGCAAAATTTACCCGTACTGCCCTCCAGCCTGAATCAACTGGAAACCAACATCATCAAGCTGATGATCGTTCTGTTTGTGGTTTTCTCCCTGTTGCCGTATGGTTTGTCCTGGGACTATACGGGCTCATCGGCCGTTACCATGGAAGGTTCCTTGAGCACCAAGCTGCAATGGGGCAGCCTGTTTTTTCTGGCCACCATCATCCTCTACCGACATTTGCCAGAGACACTGAAAGATATCCGGGCCATGAATCCCTTCCTGGCGCTGGTCCTGATCTGGTGCCTGGCGTCAAGCCTGTGGTCCCCCCTGTCAGCCACCACCTTCAAACGCGCCATACAGTTATATGGGCTGGTCATGATAGGTTTTAGCATACAACTGGCTGCACGCCCATTGCAACTAATCGTCAATTATGTGCTGTACACCTTGACTGGCATGCTGATCTTGTCTTTTTTCATGGCAGTGGCAGTACCTGGCATAGGGATAGATTATGAATTGGGTGGCGCATGGCGCGGCGCCCTGTCGCAAAAAAATGAGCTGGGTCAGGTCGCCGCACTTAGCATTCTGCTATGGCAAATCAAATCCTGCACAGAAACAGTCGGCATCCGCAATCTGGCGCTTGGCTTGCTGTTTTCTTTTTTCATGCTGGTCATGAGCAAAAGCTCCACCAGTATGATTATCACCCTGCTGACAACAGGCATGTTTCATCTGTTACGCAAACGCCATATTTCGTCTTTTTATTCATTGACAAGGGCTTCCCTGGTCGTCTTGTGTCTGTTGACCATGGCCGTATACGTCTTTTTCATGCAGGAATCACGTATGCCTAGCTGGCAAGAGGCTGCCTCACCGATAGCCAGCCTGTTTGGCAAGGGCACCGACCTGACTGGGCGTACCGATATCTGGCAACTGGTCTGGCTGGAAATTAACAAACACTACTTGATAGGCTTGGGCTATGGTGCGTTCTGGCTGGGGCCGGATAGCCTCTCGCAATTCGTAATTGATGCCCTGCACTGGATACCCTTGCAGTCACACAACGGCTATCTGGATATACTTAATGAGCAGGGGCTGATAGGACTGGTCCTGGTCATACTGACCCTGGTGACACAGTTGTGGTTACTGGTGATGTTGTCGCGCCTCGATCGTCAGCAAGCTGCATTTTGGTCCGCCATGCTGGCAGTCGTGGTTATTACCAATTTTACAGAGAGCAGCTTGTTTCGTGGCTTTGTTTTCCAGAATGTGTTTTTTATCTTCAGCCTGATAGCCGTCAGTTGCTCAACACGCAGACTGAAGCAGGCAAGACAGCTATCAAGCCTTGGAAAGGTTTAGCAGACGACGCCCCAATGCTTGAAAAGTCTGCTCTATATATCGGTAAGACAAATGCGACAACAATAATGAACATGCAGTTATCACAAGCAGTCTGATCAAGATATGTGTTTCTGGCAAATACAGTGCGACCAGACCAATCACCAACCAGTGATACAAATACAGAGAATAGCTAATGCGCCCCAGATACACCACGAATGGCAGTTGTAAAAAACTGTTAAGATGATTTTTCGAAAACACCAGTCTGGGAAACATCAGGAACAAAGCGATCCCTTGCAATGAATAGCGTAGCGACTCCCTGAATTCTTCGTTCCTGATAGCCAGACTGAGCAACATGATGCAGGCACCTGCAGTAAAAGCTCGCCAGCCATTCAAGTGCTCAAACAACGTCGTATTACGCGACATGATGACCGACAGACAAACACCGTATAGAATTGAATCGGCCCGGGTATCAGTCGCCGTATAAATCCGGTAATGCGGCAGCTGTGCCAGCCCTGTGCCATACACCAGGTAAATACGCCAGAAAAGGATCAACAGCAGGCCCGAGACCAGAACCATCAAAAACCGTCGTGGCACACCAGCGAACAGCATGAACAAGAAAGGAAATACGAAGTAAAAATGTTCCTCCACTGCCAGTGACCAGGTAATGGCCAACGGTTGTTTGATCAACTCCCCACTGAAGCTGGAATAAATACCATAGTAATTCGCAAAATAGAAAAATACGGAAGCCAGTTCTGTTCCTTTCCAGACATCACCAACCAGTGACATCAGGGTCAGCGACACCCCAACAAACACCAGCAAGGCTGGAGTCAGACGAAACAAACGGCGCCCGTAAAATTGCCGTATGCCTATCTTGCCCTTGACATCCCATTCGGACAACATCAGTCTGGTAATAATGAAGCCACTGATGAAAAAGAAAATGGTAACGCCCAAGCCTCCTGGGACTACATTGCCAAAACCGGCATGAGAGAAAAATACCAGCGCAATGGATAATGCACGCAAACCATCCAGAGCTTGCAAGCGATGATGTTGATGTTCACTCATGATTTGCCTGACGCGCCTGGATTACCGTAAGCATGTGCAGACTTGCCCCAGAAATAACTGAGCTTGCCTGTCTGTGACACAGCAATCCGCAGCCAGGCAAATGCCTTCAATGGCTTGACCGGCAAAACCAGCAAGGCAAAAACCAGCGCCAGGAAAAACTGCACGCATGCGCGAATGCTCAATACCAAACCAGACAGCAGTTTTTTATTTCCAGCCAACATGGCCAGCTCCGTGCGGATGAATAACTGCCCGGTTCTGTAAGACCTTTGCAATAACCACCTGGCTGTTGCCCGTTCTGCAGGAATGAACTCATAAGCAGGAGCCTCATCACACCAGACCATGACAGCCCCCAAACTATCGAGCCGGCGGAACAGCATGGTATCTTCACCACCCGTGGTACCAAAGGCAGGGTCAAACGGCCCTATACCACCCTGCTGACTGGCCGCCAACGATTGCAACATTGAATGCCGTATCAGCACATTGCCGCTGCGGGCATCACGATGATCAATCCGGGTTCCGGTTGACAACCGGCGTCGATCGAAATACCCGCCTTCACGTATCCATGCCGGCGTGGTTTCAGCGTAGTCAGGTATCACCGGGGCAAAGACCACATCAGCATTGTGAGCTTGCTGCACAATCAGCAATTGCTCCAGCCAGTTTGCTACGGGCACCTCGTCATCGTCAATCATGACTATCCACTTGCCGCTGGCTGCGGCAACGGCGGCATTTCGCGCCAGCGAGATATTCGGATTGGCCAGATTTACAGACCGCAGCCGCGAACCAAGTACAGCGCCCATTTCAGCAAGTACCGTAGCTGCAGATTGCTCCGTATCATTATCGACGACCACAACTTCAATACTGACAACAAGCCCCGTCTGCTCCAGCACTGCCTGCAACAAGCGGCGCAACAAGACCGGCCTTTTATAAGTACAGATGCAAATACTCAGATCTGTCATGAGAAATCAGATTTTGCGCCGGAACAAGCCGGAAAAGAAACGAAACAACCACGAAAACGGAGCAAAAGAAGTATTGGCATTGTCGTACTGGTTATAGATAGTTCCCAGCACTTCAACACCAGCAGCCTGCATATCAGCTTTGACATGACGGATATCATCAATATAGGTGTGATCTTTTCTGGCCAGCAGCAGGACACCTGCAGTCTGGTGAGCGACCATTTGTGCATCGGATGCCTGGATGGCGTTATGCGTATCAACGACGAAGGCATCAAACTGCACAGAACAGGATTCCAGCAATTCACGCAAGCGTGGCGCACGCAATATCTCCAGTGGATTCGGTGGCCGCGGGCCAGCTGGCAGCAAATGCAGGTTAGGCATCAGTTGTATCAATGCTTTTTCGACAGCAATGCGCCCGGCCAGCACCGATGAGAGCCCATCCGGCTGCCCGAGTGAAAAATACTCATGCAATGAACCGGTACGCAAGTCGGCGTCAATCAGCAAGGTCCGCTTGCCAACCTGAGACAAGGCGATTGCCAGGCTGGCAGCCATATAGGACTTACCCTCCCCCTGACCCGGACTGACCAACGCAATCTTGATTTTCTCAGCGCTACTGAATTTCAATAACAATTCACTACGCAAACGCCGGATCTCTTCGGCTTCTTTGCTGAAAGGGGAATAAAAAAACTTCAGGGATTGATCAGCACTACCATTGATCAGGTTCTTGCTTGAATAGCCAAACTGCTCCCCCAGGGCAAGGTCAAGCTCGGATTGAGTCAAATACCCCAGGGCCAGGGCAGCATCACCAAAGCGCAGCTTCTTCTCTTTTTGCAGTTGGGCGACCTGCTCAATCTGCTCAGATGTCAGTAAGCCTTTTTGCAAAAACAGTTCACCCAGTCGCCCTATTTTTGATGTCAACGGGACTGGTGCCTCAGCTTCGAGCATACAGAT
Source organism: Undibacterium paludis (assembly GCF_022568815.1). Taxonomy (GTDB): domain Bacteria; phylum Pseudomonadota; class Gammaproteobacteria; order Burkholderiales; family Burkholderiaceae_D; genus Undibacterium. Next base: position 31,278 of record NZ_JAKZHX010000009.1, read on the forward strand.
CACCCTGTCCATTCTTGATCAATTTTTCATCAAATCCTAATTTTGCCATCACAGGCTCATCAAATTCACGTTCCAGGTCTTCCAGGCAACGCACTCGCCGGTTCATCAACTCCAGCAGGAAAGCCAGGCCAAATCCCATCACCAAGCCGGCAAGCATGCCAAATACGATGTTGTTACGCATCAGGGGTTTGGCATGTTTTTCCGGCAATTCAGCCCACTGCATAACGGAAGCATTTGAAATTGCAACATTGCTGGTCATCAGCAGTTCATCAAATTTCTGGATGGCTGCGTTATAGATTTTTTGCACACTATCGAGCTGACGCTGGTAAGAACTGATCACATCCCGGTGTTTTTTGTTTTCAAAAGTCTTCTTCTGATAAGTAGCAATCTCTGCCTCGATGACTTTTTCCTGTTGCATCAATCGGGCCTCAGCGGCGCCAAGCATTTCGAATGCAGTGGCCGACTCTCTCTGCAATTTATCCAACAAGGCCTGGCGCTCATCATTGATGGCAATGTATTTGGGATGACGCACACCCAGGGTGATTTTGGCATTGGCCAACTGTGCATCAAGGGAAATCAACGCCGCCTTCAAACCGGAAATGTGCCCAATTCCGGCAATTTCAGGGATGTCCGATTGCAAATTGCCCTCCTTGACCATCTTCTCCAGGGACTGCCGTTTGGCTTGCGCCTCAACTCTTTGCAGTTGCGTATCGACCAGACGGGCACTGAGGGTATTCATCTGTTTGGATTCAATGTCTGACCGTTCATCAACATCGACGATCTGATATTCCTGCTGATAAGCAGTCAGCTTCTTTTGTAACTCATCAATTTGCCTGCTCATTGATTCCAGTTGCGCATTGTATTGGTCGCGCCTGGCCCTCGCCGGGGCATTCATCATCTCCAAAGACAAATCGATGTATGCCTTGACGATGGCGTTAGCAACTTCCTTGGCATGTTTGGGATCGCCTGCAAAATACTGTATTTCAATCACGCGGCTGTTTTTGTGCGGGGAAACTTCGGTGTTGCGGACGATGGATTCGGCCAGCGCGCGGAGTCCGCGCTGCTCGCCATACCTGAGTACCTGTTTCTTGCCTTCGGGACTGGCTTGCAAACCCAGTGCCTGTATCACCCGCTCAGCTACCTGCACACTCTTGATCACATCGAACTGCGTTTGCAAGTAACTCTCGTCCTGCATGGGATGAAATTGCCGACCGCTGATGGGATCATTCATGCGGTAATCAATAAATATATCAGCGGTAGCCACATAGGTTTTCGGTAGTAGCAGACTGGCCACAATTGCACCTGCAACGGAAACGATCGTGACCAGAATGATTAAAACCTGACGTGCACGCAACATTGCGCCTATCTGGCCGAACGAGAGCACCAATTCGCTTGGGGATGTTTTTATCATACGCGTCAGAATATCCGTTCGTTGATAAACACCACATCGCCAGGCATGACCTGATCGCCAATCCCCGCAGATATTTCCCGCAAGGCACCATCCTCCGTTTTACGATGAATGATGATGCGACGTATCGAACCCCTTTCGGTAACCCCGCCCCCTATCGACAAAACCCGCATGACGTTCAAATCATCTTCCATGGGATACATGCCAGGCCGGCGAACTTCGCCATAGACATAAAAGTTCTTGATCTGCGGTACAAACAGGACGTCATTAGGCTGGATTTTTTGCGCCAGCTCCGGTGCCAGCCTGACAGCATCAAGCTCCAGTTTGACAGACGCATATTCATGCAATTCAGATGCGGACTTGCCAGGCACACGGCGCAAAATACGCAAGCTTTTTTCTGCTTTTTGCGAAACACCTCCCGCCAGGCTCAGGGCTTCCAATATGCTGATCTGTCCCTGCAAGGGATAGCGCCCCGGTCGCAACACCTCACCCAGAACTGAAAAAGTCCTGCTAAGTTGTTGCATGACCTTGATCGATACCTTGGGGCTCTTTATGTACTGCCCCTGATCAAGTTTTTTTGCAAAGATAGCGGCAATTTCCGTGGCGGTTTTACCTTTTACTTCCACTGTACCAACAAGGGGTAAAGTGATCACCCCGCTTTCCCCTATGATTACATCAGAAGTCAGGTCAGGCTGACCAAAAACCGTAATCAATAACTGATCACCTTCGCCGATGACGTCACTGTCCGTTTGCTTGACTGATTCATCGGGTATTGCCCCACCCTGCCCTGAGTTAATCATTTGCGTCAATTGCTGACTTTTCACGGCTTGTGGCAATTGCAATAATTGGTTATCAAACTTCAGACCTGATGAAACCGCAGGCGGATTTTCCTGGGCAAACGCCTGGGTGCCAATAAATACCAAAGCCAGCACCGCAGCAAGGCAATTGCGAGCTGAGTTTCTTAAAAAGGTAAAAAAAATAGACCCAATTGTCATCTTGCTTATGGCATTTATAAAAGAACTTCATTTTATATTGCAATAGTGAGAATAGATGCAAATTTTTGTCAGAGCAACAAAAGTCTGCACTGTCCGTCTGATGCCAACCAAATACAGTTACCATTCAATAACAAAAATTAACCTTTTTAACCTTTATTAAATTGTGAGCAACCCAAAGCTCCATTAACATTCAGATAAAAATAAGAAAGCCCATTTATGCAAAACACGCCTGCGCAAACCCAGACAGAGTCTACAAAAGTAGTGCCTTTGGTGGTTATCGCACCGGTGCGTGATGAGGCCGACTTGATCAGACTTACCCTGGATTCCATGGTCGCGCAGACCGTCAAGCCTGTCGAATGGATCATCGTCGATGATGGCTCACAGGATGGCACAGCTGATATCGTCCGCGAATATGCTGAGAAATACTCTTTCATCCGTCTGGTACAACGCCCCGACCGTGGCTTTCGCAAGGTAGGCGGCGGTGTCGTCGCCGCATTCAAATACGGCATTACACAAATAATTCATCAGGATTATGCCTACATCGCCAAACTTGATGGTGACATGTCTTTCGGCCCTCATTATCTGGAATGTATGTTCAAGGAATTTGAGCAAGACGCCAGACTCGCCGCCGTATCAGGCAAGGTCTTTCGAGAAGAAGACGGTAAAAGAATCGAAGAGATCATTATCGACGAACACGTCGCCGGACAATTCAAACTATATCGCCGAGCGGCATTTGAAGAAATCGGCGGCTTTGTAGAAGAAGTCCTGTGGGATGGCATCGATGTACATACCGCCCGCATGAAAGGCTGGACCACCAAAAGCTTCCTGCATCCGGATGCCATACTCATGCATCACCGTCTGATGGGTTCATCAGACAAAAATGTCTATCGTGGCCGCTTGCGCTGGGGACGCGGCATATGGTTCATGGGTTATCACCCTCTGTATGCGCTGGCATCCGGTGTTTTTCGTATGCGCGAAAAACCTTTTGTCATCGGTGGCCTGCTGATCATTGCCGGTTACCTGGGTGCGGCCATCAGACGTGCGCCACGCTACGAGAACCTGGAATTTCGTCAGCACCTGCATCGCTGGCAACTCGGGCAGATCAAGAAGCTCTTGTCCGGAAGAAAAAACTGAAACTATTGACGAATAATTGACGTACAAGATATCAGTCTGACAAAAATCGGAATATTCTGGAGAAGTCCGCAAGCCATGTTCAAAGCCTCACCCGCCTCAAATACATCGCAGTCAGCTCAACTACTGGCCGCCCTCACCGGCATCGCCTTTGGCGCGACCACTTACCTGACGTTGATGGGAATTATTCTGTATTTCAAGCATGCTGACCCCGATATCTTTGGCGTGCGCATGCTGATCGCCTGTCTGAGCAGTATCATCCTGTTTTCCAGTCAGCAACTGCTTGGCACTCTGCAGGAAAAGAATATTTTCTCTGCATTTCCCAGCATCACGGCGCGCTGGTTTGTCGTCTTCATGATAGTACTGTTGAGTGCCTATGTAGATAAAACGGCAGAGCAATTGAGCCGAGCCATCATGCTGGCCTGGCTGGTTATTACTCCTTTCACCCTGACTTTTACCGCGCTCATAGTACGTAGCCTGGCCGTCATCTATTTCTCCAACCCTTCCAGAAGGCGTAAAGCAGTCCTGATCTGGTCCAACTCAGCCTGTGCGGACCTGGTGGAATCCCTGCGTGATACACCACTCGCCGCCATCGATTTTGTCGGCTTCTTTGACAACAGGAACGAATCCAGGCCACCAAGCAATCTTGAAAGACTGGGCGACCTCAGCGACGCGGCAAACTGGATCGTCGATGCAGAAACAGGTCGCGTCAATGTTGACGTCGTGTTTATAGGTCTGAATACCAAAGAACCGCCGGAACTGGCTGAAATCATTGCCATCCTGGAAGACAGCACAGCATCCACTTATTTCGTCCCCGAATCACTGATTTTTGGCATGCCTGGCATACAGTTACGCGAATTGGCTGGGCGTCCGGTACTGGCCTCAACCGAAACCCCCTTTATCGGCCTGGCAGCACTCCCCAAACGTCTGCTAGATCTGTTTGGTTCTGCAGTCGGGCTGGTTGTGCTGTCACCGCTATTGTTGATGATAGCCATCGGAGTTAAACTGGGTTCACCTGGCCCGGTATTTTTCAAACAGAAACGATATGGCATTGCTGGCCGGCCCATCAATGTCTACAAGTTCAGGAGCATGCGCCAGAGCGCACCGGATGCCCCGGTCATTCAAGCAACGGTAGGCGACCCACGCGTGACTCGCTTTGGCCGCTTCCTGCGTCGTTCTTCACTTGATGAATTGCCGCAATTATTCAACGTGCTGAAAGGTGAAATGAGCCTGGTCGGCCCACGTCCCCATGCCATAGAACATAATGAACTGTACCGCAAACTGGTCAGTGGCTATATGTTTCGCCATAAAATCAAACCAGGCATCACCGGCTGGGCTCAGGTCAATGGCCTGCGTGGCGAGACTGAAACCCTGGAGAAAATGGAAGAACGCGTCAACTACGACCTGTATTACATCCAGCACTGGTCTGTCTGGCTAGACCTTGTCATCATCTGGCGTACATTCAAGGTAGTATTGGGAGATAAAAATGCCTACTGACCTGGCGCTTCAATATGCCAACATACTAATCAACACGCCTTATTTCGGCTTGCCAGCATGACGGAGCCCGCGGAGATATTGCCCAAGGGCAGACTGTTTCAAGAGGCGCTTGCCATGGTACAGGCCGGCCTGCATATCTCGCAACCAGGCTGGTGAGCTGATGGCGCCTTCGCACAAGGCATGTGCGCCGGTTGCAAAGCGTAATTTATAAGCCTGGTCGCCCCGCCCCAGGTCTATTGACGTCACACCAAACTGCCCGACATTTTTCGCGCACTGCGCCAGCAATATCAACCCTGGGGAAAATTCTGCATAGTCAGTGCTATACCAGGGGAACCAGTAATGCAGCACATTCTTTGAGCGCATGCCAAAATGAGCTGCAATCAAGGTGTCACCAGCATACAGACTCGATAGCACACCAGCAAATTCCTCTTCCCTGCTAGCCCTGATATCATCAACAACCTGCCTTACCCAGGCCAGCTTGAAAATATCATGTTCTGCACCAACAGTCCGTTGAAACTGCTCGCTTTTGCCGGCCAGCAAAGCCAGATAGTCAGCGTCTGCCGTGCTTTGTAATTCAAAACGCAATTCCCCCATTTTCTTACTGAGTTTGCGCTCGTTGGTAGCAACCTTCTTCAGCAAGGACGCCTCACGCTGCTCAGACAGTCGCTGCGCGTAGGCATCAAACCCCCCTTGCAAGTCAAGGAATGGCGACTGGCTATGCGTCCAGGCATTTTTGTTGAATTCACTCATTCCAGCGGGTACGTGGTTATAGGAGAAATAGCGGCTACCCATCGCACGCAATACCTCTGCCCGACTCCAGTCAATCGAAGGTTCTCCAATTGGTCCCTGATAGTCAGCCAGAAAATCACCGATGGATACGCTATGTCTGGAATCAAGCGCATGAAAAGGCCAGATGCCAAGCTGCCTGCCGGCATCTTCGCACAATAAAATACGTGCGTCAGATCTGGCACGCGCAACGATTCTGGTAAACGCCGGATGATAATACGGGCTGTCGTACATGGCAGAACAGGCACGCAAACCTTCCCACTGCGATACAAGACCCTGATCGAGCTCACTTGCCAATATCAGCCTGAATTTCACTTCGCCATCCCCTCTGGATGGAAATACAACTGCAAATCCTGATGCAGACCTGCCTCTATACTCTGGTCCACAAGCAGGGAAAGCTGGCTTTTGTTTCTGGTATCAAACACGAACAGGCGGTACACATCCGACAAACGCAGACCGGCTGGATTGATCATCATCACCCACAGGTCTGCACCGGTCTCATGTTTGCGTAACCAAAAACGACTTCTGGACGCTGTCGTGTCGACATTGACCCTGGCCACCCACCCCTCCTCCGACATGCGCTCCAGCAAACCTTCAATTTCATCAAGCCCCAGCATGGTTTGCAGGCGTATGGCATTCACATCGACGGCAGCAGATGCCTGCGCCAGACGTGCACTGACCAGTACATGCAAAACACTGACAGCATCTTCAAATGAACTGCCCGGCGTGGGCACATGCCACCAGCGCTCAAACTTCACCACGGGCAAAGCCGCAGCAATGACCGCACCGATCAGGATAATCAGCCATGAAACATAAATCCAGACCAGAAAGATAGGTACCGCAGCCAGCGCACCATAGACAATGGTATAAGTAGGAAACTGGATCACAAAGCTGGCAAATATGCGTTTGGCAATTTCAAAGGCAAGCGCAGCAAACAAGCCGCCCCAGGCAGCATCGCGCCATTCGACTGCACGATTGGGCACCAACAGGTACAGCAGGGTAAATGCGCCTGTAGTAAACAGGATGGAGGTTGCAGTATAGAATACCGCCCCCAGAAACGGCACTGCACCAACCACACCACTGGTTGCCGTAAACAGATAAGAAGTGCTCGATATGGAAACGCCAACCAGTAATGGCCCCAAAGTAACAATTGCCCAATACACGAGCAATCTTTGCAGTGCCGGGCGCGAACGCTTGACTTGCCAGATCTGGTTAAATGCCTTATCTATCATTGCCATGGTGGTGATTGCCGTCACCATCAAGGCCACGCCGCTGATAGCCGATACACGTGTTGCCTTAGTGGCAAATTGCGTCAGGTAACCCAGGATAGTGTTGGAAATCCCCTTGGGCATCAAACTTTGAATAAAATACGCCTCCAGTGAGCTGCGGAAGGTATTAAACAGTGGAAAGGCAGTAAAAATTGCAAATGCCACTGTCAAAATAGGCACCAAGGCCAGCACAGTGGTAAAGGTCAGGCTACCGGCAACTTGGGGCAGGCGTACTTCCTGCAGTCGCTGCAGGGCAAATTTGAAGAGATTGAGTATTTGTTTCCACGACAGACCACGCATAGTTTTTGCAGCTTGAATTTGAATTGCCTCGATTTTAACGAGTAAGCAAGAATAAAGACTTCTATAATACAAGCATGACTACACAAGAAATCACGATTTTAGTTTTATTTTACTCAAGACATGGTAATACCAGAAAATTGGCCGAATTGATCGCCCAGGGTATTGAATCTGTCCCCGGTTGTAACGCCCGCCTGCGTACCGTACCTGCCGTATCCACGGTGACCGAGGCCAGCGCACCGGATGTACCCGCTGAAGGGCCACCTTATGTGGAATTATCCGATCTCAAAGAATGTGCGGGACTGGCCCTGGGCTCCCCTACCCGTTTCGGCAACATGGCGGCGGCAATGAAATATTTCCTTGACGGCACGGCAGCCGAATGGCTGTCCGGCACATTGAGCGGCAAACCGGCCTGTGTGTTTACGTCCACAGGCAGCATGCATGGCGGCCAGGAATCGACTTTGCTGAGCATGATGCTCCCTCTCATGCATCATGGGATGCTGATCCTGGGCCTGCCATACAGCCACCCCGAATTGATGACTACATCGACCGGCGGCAGCCCCTATGGTGCAACACACTGGGCCGGCCAGGATGGTGCGCAAGTGATCTCAGAGGACAGCCGCAAACTGGCGATTGCAGCTGGCAAGCGCCTGGCAGAAATCAGCAAGAAGTTACAGGCAGCAGCATGAGTGACGCAAACAATACACCTAATAAATACTATTTACCGGCCTCTGTCAGCCTGATCGCCCTGGTGTTGCTCTGCATAGCATGGGAATGGTTGCTTGCTCCATTGCGGCCCGGTGGCTCATGGATGGTACTCAAGGCCCTGCCTTTACTGATCCCCTTGCGTGGCATTTTAAAGCGAGACAATTACACCATGCAATGGTCATCAATGCTGATCTGGATTTATTTCACAGAAGGCATAGTCAGGGCTTGCAGTGACCGCGTGCAATTATCCGCCGTATTGGCGGGTGTTGAAATTGTACTGTCACTGGCATTTTTCTTTTCTGTCGTGCTGTACTTGCGTCCATTGAAAAAAGCTGCTAAAGCCCTGACAAAAGCCAGGGCCGCCGACCAGTGATGCCAGCCACATCCAACGACAAGACCCACTGCTTATCCATGAATGTATGAGCAAACATCAACTCGCCAATATTGATTTCCTGGAGGCTTGTACACAGGTAATAGGTCCGGATTTTGTCTTGACTGAAGAATCGGCCAAGCAGGCTTATCTCATGGACTGGCGCAAACGCTACCTTGGCAGAGCCCTTGCAGTGCTGTTACCCAAATCAAGCACGGAAGTTGCCAGCATTGTGCAACTTTGCGTCAGGCACAGGATTGCCTGCGTACCACAAGGCGGCAATACCGGCCTGGTACTGGGCAGTATTCCGGACCAGAGCGGAGCATCTGTGGTCATTTCACTTAAACGCCTGAACCGCATACTGTCCATTGATGCAAGCAATAACACGATCACGGTCGAAGCCGGTTGCCTGCTGGCCGACGTGCAAGTCGCGGCAACAAACCAGCAAAGACTTTTCCCGCTATCGCTGGCGTCGGAAGGCAGTTGCACCATAGGAGGAAACCTGTCAACCAATGCCGGTGGCACTGCCGTGCTACGCTATGGGAACAGCAGGGAGTTATGCCTGGGCCTGGAAGTCGTCACGGCTCAAGGCGAGATATGGAATGGTTTGCGTGGGCTACGCAAGGACAATACTGGTTACGATTTACGCGATTTATTCATCGGTGCAGAAGGCACATTGGGCATCATTACTGCCGCAGTACTCAAATTATTCCCGCAACCGCGAGCAAAGATTACCGCCCTGGTAGCACTGGAAAACACCCAAGCGGCACTCAATCTGTTGCAGCTAAGCCAGCAATCACTGGGAACTACCCTGACGGCTTTTGAATTGATTTCCGACTTCAGTCTGCAATTGGTGCTCAAGCATTTTCCACAATTGCAGAGCCCCTTCGCTGACAAACATCCGTACTACGCTTTACTGGAAATCTCTGATCATGAGTCTGAAGCGCACGCGATAGCATTAATGGAAAAAACGCTGGAAACCGCCCTGACAGAAAACCATATTCTCAATGCCGTTTGTGCCACCTCATTAAATCAGTCCAAAAATCTTTGGCAGTTAAGGGAAAATATTTCTGAAGCACAGGCCAAAGAGGGTAAAAACATCAAACATGATATTTCATTGCCTGCGTCCGAGATTCCACGTTTCATAGAAACCACTGATGCGCAATTGCACAATACATTTGCCGGCTGTCAAATCGTCTGCTTTGGTCATCTGGGTGATGGCAATCTGCACTACAACGTATCAGCGCCAATTGGTTTCAATGATGAGGAGTTCATCTTGCAGCAGCCAGCCATTAACCGACTGGTCCATGATAATGTACATACCCTGAGAGGCTCAATTTCGGCTGAACATGGGCTGGGCATGCTGAAGCGGGAAGAAATCAGGCTATATAAATCCGAACTGGAATTGTCGATGATGCGCGCCATCAAGACAGCACTGGACCCACAAAACCTGATGAACCCTGGCAAACTTTTATAAACGCTGCAACGGGCTGTAGATGAAAGATTGTCAGGCCTGTGCAGATGATACTGAACAGTATCATCTGCACAACATCAATTCTCTAACTGCCTTGGTGTAAATCGACGGGCTTGCGGGCCTGCGGCTTGCGCTCCGGAATTGGGCAAATGAAATACGCTGACTGCCTGGGTCAAAGCCACTGCCTGCTCTTCCATGCTTTCAGCCGCTGCCGCTGCCTGCTCTACCAATGCCGCATTCTGTTGTGTCATTTCATCCATTTGCGTTATCGCCAGGTTCACCTGTTCTATTCCTGAACTTTGTTCCTGGCTCGCTGCCGTGATCTCGCTCATGATGTCGGCAACATGCTGCACACTGGTGACAATTTCATCCATGGTCTTGCCTGCCTCGTCAACCAGCTTGCTGCCCTGGTCTACCTTGTCCACAGAATCACTGATCAGGGATTTGATTTCCTTGGCCGCGCTGGCGCTGCGCTGTGCCAGGTTACGCACTTCTGCCGCCACCACGGCAAATCCCCGGCCCTGCTCCCCTGCCCGAGCTGCCTCTACTGCAGCATTCAAAGCCAGAATATTGGTCTGGAAGGCAATGCCGTCTATCACACCGATAATGTCGACTATCTTGCGTGAGCTTTCCTTGATCGAGCCCATGGTCGTCACCACCTGCCCTACTACTTCTCCACCTTTGACAGCAACACCTGATGCAGATACCACCAGCTGGTTGGCCTGGCGGGCATTGTCAGCATTCTGGCGCACGGTGCTGGTCAGCTCTTCCATGGAACTGGCGGTTTCTTCCAGCGAACCCGCTTGCGATTCCGTCCGGCTCGACAGATCGGCGTTACCAGAGGCAATCTCCTGTGAAGCAACGGTGATGGTTTCAGTTCCCACCTTGATTTTTGAAATTGTCGCCAGCAGATTTTCCTGCATCATTTCCAAGGAATGCATCAGTTCGCCAATTTCATCCGTCCCACTTGCATCGACCGGCTTGCTCAAATCACCGTTGGCAATCTGGTCAGCGACAATGGCTGCGCGTTTGATTGGCAAGGCAATTGTCCGTGCAATCAGCCATGCAGCAACAGAACCAATAGCAATGATCAAGATACCGATCAGCAACATGCTGAGCCTGGCACTCTTGTAATTACTCAACGATTCATCATAAGCCGACTGCATCGCCTTGTGCTGCTGCTGCGCCAGTTCGCTCAGGGAGAGCATCCATTTTTCGTTAGGCGCATTGAATTCTGTCTGCAATACCGAAGCTGCATCGAAATAATTACCCTCGCCAACCAGGCCCTTGATCTTGTTTGCAATTGCGAGTACCTGCCGTTTTTGTTCGACCGAATTCTGCAAAGTTCCTTTACCCTCGGGATCATCAATCAGCTTCTTTGCTATCGCTTCAGATGCATCATAGCCGTCAAGTATCTTTACCAGCTTCTTGGTTTCACGCTCGGCCTCCGCCAGATCGCTGGGCGCAGTCATTTTCTTCAATACCAATGCCAGTGAGCGGCCTTGCTCGCGCATATCAGTTGCCGCATTCAGGCTGACTACCTTGGTATTGAAAATATAATCGGTCGAGCCTTGCAATTGACTCATCCTGAACAAGCTCAGCACCAGTAGAGCAGAAGCAAAGAAAATAACGAGACCAAAACCCGCTGCCAGACGAGCACTAATCTTCAAACGCGACAATTGATTCATACATTTTCCTGAGTATCCGAAACAGATAAAGGGTAGAAATCAGACTGACATGAAAAAGAGAAAATCGCCGGGCATGTTTGCCCTATTTTTACCTTCTCAAACCATCCAATTCTTTATATTTTCAATATGAAAAACTTCAGAAAAACCCTGCTTCAAAATGCAATGAGTAATAGCAATTTGATTATATTCGCATTAAATCCCGATCGAATTCTCTGCACCACAAGAGGTATTGCCTGATCAGAGTATAGCCTGAAAGACAGGGCCAGCACATGTGGCAATGATGGCGAATTGCAACATCGGTTTGAAATGTTTGAAATGACAGAGTGGGCTATGTATTCATAGATTCGGCAGACTTGAACGAAGTGGTGGGAATTGCCTGGCCATCGTCGAAACACAACAAGCGCTCAGGCCATTGCAAAGCAGCCAACTTGCAATCCGACTCAGGAAAATCCTGGCTCTTTCTCGCAGCCCAACGCCCGCCAACAGAAAAGTCCACACAATACACATTGTGATGCCTGCCATGCCATGTCAGCGGCGAGGTATTCTCAAACAAATCCTCTCCACCTTTACCAACATGGGGGCGATCGAATGAGTGGAAACGACGCCAGTAATGTCCAACAACGACAGGGACCTGCTCATCATAATCTTTCCACCACTGCACTCGTCCCACAAAACGCCATTTGCCACCCGAATAGAATGGTGTATGCCATTTGCATTCGACACCAGAAGTCAGAACACGCAAAGGATTGTGCATTTGCATCAGCACATCGCTGGCGGCATGGGCATGCATAAAGAATGGCTGATGATCTGGGTCTTCCAGGCCCGGCTGATGTGCCATCAACTCTGCCTGCATCGGCGCTTTCAACTCCTGAGCCAATCGATGTGTATCAGCATCCCATCGGTGATCATTTTCCAGGACACTGCCTATAGGTAAATGACGTATTTGCTCCACGTACTCTGGTATCCAGGCAGCATGGACCACCCGCAAGTCGTCCCTTTCCAGTGCTATCGGCAAAGACATCAGAAAAGCAACTGTGTCTGCTTTTCTTGAAGCATCAAGTCGTTTGAAAGGTGCATACTTTGGCTCATCCCACGCCACTCTCTCATCAAAAAACCAGCCTGCACCGTCTTTTGCGCTGCCGCGCAAAAGATTCATTTCATGATTTCCCAATACCGCCACAGCCCGACTCGCACGAACCAAACGTTCAACCAGCGCCAATACGGCAGGACAATCCGGCCCACGGTCGCAGAAATCCCCGACAAAGACCAGGCTGCGGCCATCCTTGTGTCCACCGTCTGCATCGTAACCAAGATGCCCCAGCAAATTGCAAAGGGCGTCATATTCACCATGAATATCACCAATAATATCGAGTTGCCCCGACGGAAGCTTTTGAATCAGACTCATCACTCTCCTTCTATCTGGCTCTTATCACACAACTTTGCATCACAAAGTCCAAAGTTTGTGCTGCAACAGAGTCATTTCAAAAAAACACATATCGAATCAATTTGATCTCATCATCACTATAGCATCAAATTGATTCGATGGTAGAATGTTTTCAAGCACAACTTGCCACCCTATATCAATGATGCATTTACATACCCTGCCAGTTGCCCAGCGTGAACGCCTGGCTTATATAGAGTTTCAATTGTGGTTTCTGGGGACAGTAACACGCAAGGATGTAATGGAGCGCTTTGGCATAGCTTCAGCAGCTGGCACACGTGACCTGGTCCTATACCGGGAACTGGCACCTGGCAATATGGCGTATGAAGGGAAAATGTATCACTACAGGGACAGCTTCCAGCCACTCTTCCAGCATCAGGCAGACAGGGTTTTGTCTGCTCTCTGCTCCGGCTTTGGCGATGGTGAACGTGGCACAGGAGAAGCGCTTTTACAGCACGATATTCCAAGTCGCCTGAATCAACCTGCACTGCGGGAGTTAGCCAAGGTAACCCGGGCCATACGCAACGAATACCCACTCAGGCTCACCTATCACTCCATGAAAACCGGTCCATCTCACAGAGAAATTGTTCCGCTGGCACTGGTGGATTCCGGCTTGCGCTGGCATGTACGGGCCTACGACAGAAGCAAAGGCGAATTCCGGGATCTGGTGCTGACGCGCATGGATAACATCATCGACATCCGGCAAGGCGATCAAAACCATGTAGTACAGCCGCATGAACGCCTGACCGCAGATGAACAGTGGCAACGCATCATTTGCATTGAGCTGCAAGCTCACCCCTCGCACCCGCATCCGGAATCCATCATGCGCGACTATGGCATGCAAAACGGCAAGCTCCAAATCAAGCTGCGGGCAGCCATCGCCGGTTATGTTTTGCGTCTATGGCAAGTCGATTGCTCAAGGGATAGCAAGCTTGGTGAAGTCAGCTCCAGATTGAGGCTGGCCGACGTGAGTGTGCTTGACAATGTAAAAAATGCGGTATTGGCACCTGGCTATCAAGAAACGAAGAGCCATCAGAATTGAGAGTCCTGAAACGAAAAAGCCCAGAATTATAATCTGGGCTAAGTCTTTGAATCTATTGGCCTGCCCAGTAGGAATCGAACCTACGACCCCGAGCTTAGAAGGCTCGTGCTCTATCCAACTGAGCTATGGACAGTCTTGTGAGTGGCTAGCAAAACTGACGTTTGGCAGCCCAAAAACTGAAGGCTGAATAGTACATGGTATCGCGACCAGATTCAAGAATGAAACAGTATCTGGCAAGGATTTTTCTTAAGTTGCAGCAGGAATGCAATCGGCCAGCCGACGCGCAGTTGCAGCAGCCAGATCACCATCTTCCGCCTCAACCATGACGCGTATTAACGGCTCCGTGCCTGATGCTCGTATCAGGACGCGGCCACTTCCATTCAATTTCATCTCTGCCTTTTGCAACTCGGCGGTCAGCTTGTCATTCTTCTGCCATTCAAAGCCAGCCGGCACCCTGACATTGATCAAGGTTTGCGGAAAAAGCTCAAGTTTGTCGAAACATTGCTCCAGGCTTTTGCCATTGCGCCTCAGGGCGGAAAGCACTTGCAGGGCGGAAACGATACCATCGCCAGTCGTATGCTTGTCGAGGCACAGGAGATGGCCGGAGCCCTCTCCCCCGAGCAACCAGCCGCGCTCCTGCATCTGTTCCAGTACATAGCGGTCACCGACCTTTGCACGGGCAAAACCTACTCCCATTTTTTTGAATGCAACTTCGACGGCCATATTCGTCATCAGCGTGCCCACGACTCCCTGCACCGGCCCCAGGGCCATACGGTCAAGTACCATCAGGTACAACAACTGATCACCATTATAGATTTTGCCGTGCCTGTCGACCATCAACAGACGATCAGCGTCACCATCGAGGGCAATACCCAGATCTGCATGATTGGCGCGTACTGCCAGTGACAGCGCATCAGGTGATGTCGCACCAACTCTATCATTGATATTGAGACCGTTCGGTTGATTACCGATGGCAATGACATCAGCCCCCAACTCGTGGAACACATGGGGGGCGATGTCATAAGCAGCGCCATGAGCACAGTCGACCACGATCTTCAGGCCGCGCAAATCCAGCTCTGCAGGGAAAGTGCTTTTGCAAAATTCAATATAACGGCCATTGGCATCACTCAAGCGGCGTGCCTTGCCTAACTTCTCCGAGCTCACGCATTGCATGGGACGCTCCAGTTCAGCTTCGATAGCCAGCTCAACTTCGTCGGCCAGCTTGTTGCCGTTCGCCGAAAAAAACTTGATGCCATTATCATCAAATGGATTATGCGAGGCAGAAATAACAACGCCTGCAGACAAGCGCAGTGCACGGGTCAGATAAGCGACTGCCGGCGTCGGCGCCGGGCCAGAGAGCATGACATCCACACCTGCGGCAGCAAAGCCGGCTTCCAGTGAAGCTTCCAGCAAATAACCTGAGATGCGCGTATCCTTGCCTATCAGAACCGTAGGACGAACGTCACCGGTGACATTGGCTTGCGCCAGTACCTTGCCTGCAGCAAAACCCAGGCGCATGACAAAATCAGGTGTAATTGGTGCAACGCCAACTTTGCCACGGATACCATCGGTACCAAAATATTTTCTACTCATTTTACTCTTGCTCATTCATTGGAATATGTCCCGGATGCAACTAAAGCATCCCAGACTTTATATGCATCGACAGTTTCAGCAACGTCGTGCACACGGATGATATTTGCACCACACTGTTTTGCAGCAAGTGCTGCGGCCAAACTGCCGGCCAGACGTGCCGACGTGGGGCGTCCAGTCAGGCCACCTATCATTGATTTTCGCGAAACACCAACCAGCAAGGGTAAATTCAACTCAGCCAGAAAATCAGGCAAATGGTGAAACATGGCCACATTATGCTCCAGGGTCTTGCCAAAGCCAAAGCCAGGATCCAGGCAAATTCGTTCAGTTGCCACACCTGCCGCCGCCAGCGCTGATACACGCTGCTGTAAAAAATAACCCACGTCCAGATTGACGTCAGCGTATTCAGGATTCATCTGCATATTGAGCGGATTGTTTTGCATGTGCATCACACATAATCCAGCATCACTGCTTTGCACCACAGCGATCGCATCTTCAGTAGCAAAACCCCGGATGTCGTTAATCATGTCTGCGCCTGCCAGAAGGGCTTCACGCATGACTTGCGGTTTATAGGTATCAATGGACAAAGGTTTGCCGCAATCACGCAAGGCATAGATGACTGGCATGATACGGTCCAGTTCTTCCATCAGCGATAAAGGTGCAGAACCAGGACGGCTTGATTCACCGCCTATGTCGATGATGTCAACACCATCTTCTATCATCTGCTCTGCACGTGCAATGGCGCTTTCCAGATGCAGGAATTTACCGCCGTCAGAAAATGAATCTGGCGTGATATTCAGGATGCCCATCACCAGGGTTCTGGATTGTTTCCCATGCAAAGGAAAACGATAACGACCGCATTGAAAGTATTTCATTTTAAAAAAAACGAAGGGTGAGGAATTACCCCACCCTTATAAAAACAATTCAAGATACTCGAGAATTAATTATCAGCAACTCAGGCTGGAGCAGTTGCACTAGGAGATACGCCACCAGAAGACTTATCTGACGGAGACCGGTTAGTTGCCTGACTTTGTTTTGGCGGACGTGGATCCACTCCGTTCATGATGTCACTCACCTGATCTGCATCAATGGTTTCCCAATCCAGTAAAGCCTTGGTCATAATTTCAACCTTGTCACGATTTTCTTCCAGAAGCTTGCGCGCCAAAGCATATTGTGCATCCAGGATATTACGGATTTCGGCGTCCACTTTTTGCTGAGTCACTTCAGAAATAGTTTTTGAAGAGCCGCCAAAATAACCGTCATTCTGATTGTCTTCATACACCATGACACCCATGCTGTCAGACATACCCCATCGGGTGACCATCGCCCTGGCGAGTTTGGTCGCATGAGAAAAGTCGCTTTCCGCACCTGATGACATTTGACCAACGAAGATTTCTTCAGCTATCCGACCACCAAACAACATCGAAATCTTTTCCAGCATTTTATCCTTGTACAAACTCACAGCATCGTGCTCAGGCAGAGACAAGGTAACACCCAAAGCAGATCCACGCGGCATGATGGTCACTTTATGCACTGGGTCAGACGTAGGCAGCAATTTGGCCACTACAGCATGACCAGATTCATGATAAGCGGTCGCTCTACGCTCTTCTTCACGCATCACCATGGACCGACGCTCGGGGCCCATATAAATTTTATCTTTAGCATCTTCAAAATCGATCATTTCGACCAAACGCTTATTGCGTCTCGCCGCAAACAAAGCCGATTCATTGACCAGATTAGCCAAATCAGCACCAGAAAAACCTGGCGTACCGCGTGCCAAAATGTCTGCTTTTACATCAGCAGAGATCGGAACCTTGCGCATATGGACGTTAAGGATTTGCTCACGCCCACGAACATCTGGCAAACTAACGGAAACCTGACGGTCAAAACGGCCCGGACGCAGCAAGGCCTTGTCGAGAACATCCGCACGGTTAGTCGCTGCTATGACGATAACGCCAGAATTCGCTTCAAAGCCATCCATCTCAACCAGCATCTGATTCAGTGTCTGTTCACGCTCATCATTGCCGCCACCCATACCGGCGCCACGATGGCGGCCAACAGCATCAATCTCATCGATAAAGATAATGCAAGGGGAATGTTTCTTGGCATTCTCAAACATGTCACGAACGCGGGAAGCACCGACACCGACGAACATTTCAACGAAATCAGAACCAGAAATTGTAAAGAACGGGACTTTTGCCTCACCGGCAATTGCACGCGCCAACAAGGTTTTACCTGTGCCAGGCGGACCAACCATCAAGACGCCACGAGGAATACGACCACCGAGTTTCTGGAACTTGGTAGGGTCACGCAAGAAATCAACAATTTCGCTGACCTCCTCCTTGGCTTCGTCGCAACCTGCAACATCAGCAAAAGTGACATTATTATTTGTATCATCAAGCATTCTGGCTTTGGACTTACCGAAAGAAAAAGCCCCGCCCTTACCGCCGCCCTGCATCTGGCGCATGAAGAAAATCCAGACACCGATCAGTAACAGCATCGGGAACCAGGAAATAAATACTTGTTGCAGGAAAGACTGCTCTTCAGGCTGCTTGACATCAAACTTGACGCCACTGTCCACCAGATCACGAATCAAGCCTTTGTCGAGGACGGTAATCTGGGACTTGACTTTCTTGCCTTCAGAATTGGTCGCAACAATGGTGCGATTGGCCTCATCAATTGTTGCTTCCTTGATGTGCCTGGATTTAACTTCGTCCAGGAACTCAGAATACGGAATTGGTGCGGCACTCGAGCCGATACCTTTCGTGCCAAACTCTTTAAACAACATAAAGAGCACCAGGGCAACAACTACCCAAATGGCAGCTTTTGAAAACATATTATTCACGAGAACTCCTTGAACGCAAGACGCGCCATTTGATACTGTAAACGTTCATTCTACCCCCATTGGGTAGAGCTTGCTAGCCAGCATATGTTGGCAATATTGATGATTATCAAGAGGTAAATCCAATTATTCGGGGTTCTTTAGCCCACGACCGAGCAAAAATATCTCGGAAGACTTGTCTTTACTGGCTTTTGGCTTCTTGTTCAATACCGTTTTGAACTCATCTTTAAAAAGTGTAACAATATTATTATAACTGGGGCCATGGAAGCATTTTACCAACAAAGCTCCGCCGGGCTTCAAATGCGCCCTGGCAAATGAGACTGCCAGTTCGATAATATATTCGACGCGCGCAGCGTCAACAGTAGAGTTACCAGACAAATTGGGTGCCATGTCAGACAGCACCAGATCGACTTTACGGCCCAACAATTTGGCTTCAAGCTGATCCAGCACCTCATCCTCACGAAAATCCCCCTGTATGAATTGCACGTCAGCGATAGGCTCCATCGGCAGCAGGTCCAGGGCAAAGATTTCCCCCAAGATGCCACCGCCCTCCTTGCCAGCCAGCTTATTCCTGACATACTGCGACCAGCTCCCCGGGGTTGCCCCGAGATCAACAATAACTTGTCCGGAACGTATCAATTTTTCTGATTCGTCTATTTCTTTTAGCTTGTAAACGGCACGCGCGCGATAGCCCTCTTTCTGTGCAAGTTTCACGTAAGGGTCATTAATATGATCGTGAACCCAATTTTGATTGAATTTATTCTTTGCCATTCGCGTAAAATACTACTTTTAAAGGAATTACTATGTTAAAACTTACGCCCGCCGAAAGAAGCGAGCTTCGCTCTGAAGCGCATGGACTGAAACCTATCGTATTGATCGGTGAAGCCGGATTAACTCCTGCCGTGATCAAAGAGATAGATGCCGGCTTGAATTCTCATGGCCTGATCAAGGTACGTGTATTTGGTGATGATCGTGAAGCCCGCATAGGCATGTACGATACCATCTGCGCCGAACTGAATGCAGCCCCCATACAGCATATCGGAAAACTGCTGGTCATTTACCGCCCTAAACTGGACGGCAAGCAAGAAACAAAACTGGTAAAAAAAGGTAAAGGCCTGCGCGAAGTCACTATCGTCAAACCTAGTCCAAGTGGCACCAAAAAGCCTACAGTATCCAAGGTAATGGTAAAAGGCAACGAGCGCGTCACCCAAGGCGGCAATATCAAACGCGCAAAACCACGCCAGACAAGTGCAAAAAAGACATCTCTAGGGTAACAAACTACCTGTTTCTGGTCTTTGATCAGTGACTGCCCCGGCCATATCGGCCGGGCAATCTGCAAATAGTGTTTACACCGCCTGCGATCCGGGCAAATCTTAAAAAGTGATTAAACGTAAGCCACGTCCAGCACTTCATACTCACGTATGCCTGCTGGTGCCTGCACTCCGACCACGTCACCTGCATATTTACCGATCAGTGCACGAGCGATAGGTGAAGTAATCGAAACTTTGCTCAACTTCAGATCTGCCTCATCTTCTCCTACGATCTGATAACTGACCTTTTGTGAAGTTTCCAGGTCTTCCAGGTGTACGGTAGAACCAAACACAACACGGCCTTCGGCATCGAGTTCGCTAGGATCGATAATCTGCGCCGACCCAAGTTTCCCCTCCAGCTCAGCGATGCGCCCTTCAACAAAGGCCTGGCGCTCTTTGGCTGCATCATATTCAGCATTTTCAGACAAATCGCCCTGGGCGCGCGCCTCTGCAATCGCATTGATCACGTTAGGGCGTTCTTTGGT
Source organism: Undibacterium paludis (assembly GCF_022568815.1). GTDB lineage: Bacteria > Pseudomonadota > Gammaproteobacteria > Burkholderiales > Burkholderiaceae_D > Undibacterium. The sequence goes on from NZ_JAKZHX010000009.1 coordinate 51,610, forward strand.
TTTCAAATTGTGCAATTCTTGTTTTAACAATTCTGCGCCAAATTTGGTGATAGGTACTGTACTCATGGCATTCACACTTATAAAAGTAAAAATACAGAGGCCACAGCAAACACCAGCATTGCCGATGCCATTTGTGACCTCTGTATCAAAATTCAAGCTCCCCGGCTTTGCGGGCCAGGGACACTGCTATTTCTATCAGTTTAAGGTTTTATGCAGGCCTTGTAAATCATAAACGTGCAATTCATTGAGATGACGCATACCTTCCACTGCAGCCTCTGCACCGGCGATTGTCGTGAATGTTGTTGCACGGGCAATCAGCGCCGAAGTACGAATTGCGCGCGAATCGGTAATGGCATTGCGCTTTTCTTCAACGGTGTTGATGACCATGGCAATTTCATTGTTCTTGATCATATCAACAACGTGCGGACGACCTTCAACTACCTTATTGACCACAGAAACCGGAATGCCTTCAGCTGCAATTGCTGCTGCTGTACCACGCGTCGCCACGATGGAAAAGCCCAGAGCAACCAGGTCTTTTGCCACCTTGACACCGCGTGGCTTATCACTGTTCTTGATACTGAGGAAAACCTTGCCAGAAGTAGGCAATTTTACACCCGCACCCAGTTGCGATTTGACGAAAGCCTCACCAAATGTCTTGCCAACGCCCATGACTTCACCGGTTGATTTCATCTCAGGGCCGAGGATAGTATCAACACCAGGGAATTTCACGAAGGGGAATACTGCTTCCTTGACGCTGAAATAAGGCGGCACGACTTCGCTGCCTATGCCCTGTGAATCGAGTGACTGACCAACCATGCAGCGGGCAGCAATCTTGGCTAGTTGCAAGCCAGTGGCCTTGGAAACATAAGGTACAGTACGCGATGCACGTGGATTCACTTCCAGCACGAATACAACATCTTTACCGTCCTGCTGCTGAATCGCAAACTGTACATTCATCAGGCCGACGACATTCAAGCCTTTTGCCATCAAAGCAGTCTGGCGCTTGAGTTCAGCAATGGTTTCTTGTGACAGAGAGTAAGGCGGCAAGGAACATGCAGAGTCACCGGAGTGAACACCGGCCTGTTCGATATGCTCCATGACACCACCGATGAAGGTACGCTCACCATCCGACAGGCAATCGACGTCAACTTCAATCGCATCATTCAGGAAGCGATCCAGCAAGACTGGAGAATCATGTGACACCTTGACGGCTTCACGCATGTAACGCTCAAGATCACGTTGCTCATGCACGATTTCCATTGCACGGCCACCCAATACATAAGATGGACGCACTACCAGCGGGTACCCAATTTCTTGTGCCAGCGCCAAAGCATCGGCTTCAGTACGTGCAGTGCGGTTAGGCGGTTGACGCAGGCCCAGGTCTTGCAACATTTTCTGGAAGCGTTCGCGGTCTTCTGCTGCATCAATCATGTCTGGCGATGTACCAACGATAGGCACGCCGTTGGCTTCGAGATCCAGCGCCAATTTCAGAGGCGTCTGACCACCGTATTGCACGATGACGCCAACTGGTTTTTCTTTATCAACGATTTCGAGTACATCCTCCAGCGTCAGTGGTTCAAAGTACAGACGGTCGGAGGTATCGTAATCAGTAGAAACGGTTTCAGGATTGCAGTTGACCATAATGGTTTCATAACCATCTTCGCGCATTGCGAATGCCGCGTGTACGCAGCAATAATCAAACTCGATACCTTGGCCGATACGGTTAGGGCCACCGCCCAATACCATGATTTTTTTCTTGTCGGTTGGGTTGGATTCGCACTCTTCTTCATAAGTCGAATACATATAGGCTGTATTCGTAGCGAATTCACCCGCACAAGTATCAACGCGTTTATAGACCGGACGCACATTCAGGGCGCGGCGTTTTTCACGTATTGCAGTGTCGGTCGTTTTCAGCAGTTTTGCGAGGCGACGGTCAGAGAAACCTTTTTGCTTCAGTTGCAGCATGAGGGCTTTATCAACGTTGTCGAGTGACTGTTCATCCAGCCACAATTCGACATCCACGATATCCTTGATCTGCACCAGGAACCACGGGTCGATATGTGTCAGTTGATGCACCTCTTCCATTGTGAAGCCTTGAGCAAAAGCATCACCAACATACCAGATGCGGTCAGGACCTGGTTCACCCAGTTCTTTTTCCAGGGTCTCGCGATCCTGAGTTTTCTCATTCATGCCATCGACGCCAACTTCCAGGCCACGCAAGGCTTTCTGGAAAGACTCCTGAAAGGTGCGGCCGATAGCCATCACTTCACCGACAGATTTCATCTGTGTCGTCAGGCGGTTATCTGCCTGCGGGAATTTCTCGAAGGCGAAGCGCGGTATCTTGGTGACGACGTAATCAATCGAAGGCTCGAAAGAAGCAGGTGTAGCACCGCCGGTAATTTCGTTGCGCAATTCATCGAGCGTGAAACCGACTGCCAGCTTGGCAGCAATTTTTGCGATAGGAAAACCAGTCGCTTTCGATGCCAGCGCAGATGAACGCGATACGCGCGGATTCATCTCAATGACGATCATGCGGCCATCAGCAGGATTGATGGAAAACTGTACGTTGGAACCACCAGTATCCACACCAATTTCACGCAGCACTGCCAAAGAGGCATTACGCATGATCTGGTATTCTTTATCGGTCAGTGTCTGCGCTGGTGCAACCGTGATGGAATCACCAGTATGCACACCCATAGGGTCCAGGTTTTCGATGGAGCAGACAATGATGCAATTGTCTGCCTTGTCGCGCACGACTTCCATCTCATACTCTTTCCAGCCTATCAGCGATTCTTCAATCAGCAATTCATTGGTAGGCGACGCTTCCAGACCGCGTTTGCAAATCGTCTCAAATTCTTCCGGGTTGTAGGCGATACCACCACCTGTGCCACCCATCGTGAACGATGGACGGATGATGACCGGGAAGCCAACATCCTTTTGCACAGCCCAGGCTTCATCCATGGAGTGCGCAACGCCAGAACGCGCAGAACCCAGACCGATCTTGGTCATGGCGTTCTTGAATTTCAAACGGTCTTCCGCCTTGTCGATGGCTTCTGGTGAAGCGCCGATCAGTTCGCAATTGTATTTGGTCAGCACGCCATTACGGTGCAAGTCGAGTGCGCAATTCAGCGCAGTCTGGCCACCCATGGTCGGCAGGATCGCGTCTGGCTTTTCTTTATCGATAATGCGCTCGACAACTTGCCAGGTGATAGGTTCGATGTAGGTAACATCGGCCATTTCCGGGTCGGTCATGATGGTTGCCGGATTGCTGTTAACCAGGATCACGCGGTAACCTTCTTCACGCAAGGCCTTGCAGGCCTGCGCGCCGGAATAGTCGAATTCACAAGCCTGGCCAATGATGATGGGGCCTGCACCGATAATCAGAATACTTTTTATATCATTACGTTTTGGCATTTATTATTCTCCTGTCTTTGCCTTGGTCATCATTGCAGTGAAGCGGTCGAACAGGTAGGCAATATCATGCGGACCTGGTGAGGCTTCAGGGTGACCCTGGAAGCAGAAAGCCGGTTTGTCTGTACGCGCAAAGCCTTGCAGCGAGCCGTCGAACAAAGACACGTGGGTAACGCGGCAGTTGGCTGGCAAAGTTGCAGCATCCACTGCAAAACCGTGATTTTGGGAAGTGATCAATACCTGTTTGGTATCCAGATCCTGCACAGGATGATTGGCACCATGGTGGCCAAACTTCATCTTGAGGGTCTTGGCACCAGATGCCAGCGCCATGATCTGATGACCCAGGCAGATACCAAAGGTAGGAATGCCCTTCTCTATCAACTCTTTAGCGGCAGCAATCGCGTAATCGCAAGGCTCAGGATCGCCAGGGCCATTCGATAAAAACACGCCGTCAGGATTCAGCGCCAGCACATCAGCTGCGCTGGATTGCGCGGGCAATACCGTGACCTTGCAGCCGCGCTCTGCCAGCATGCGCAAGATATTGCGCTTGACACCAAAGTCAAAAGCGACAACATGGAATTTTGGGTCTTGCAACTGGCCATAACCCTGGCCCAGCACCCACTCAGCTTCTGTCCAGTTGTAAGCCTGTTTGACAGAAACAATCTTTGCCAGATCCATGCCAGACAGGCCAGGAAAAGACTTGGCCAGAGCAATCGCTTTTTCAGCATCCGCACCCACCAGTATCGCACCACCCTGCGCGCCTTTTTCACGCAAGATGCGCGTCAGTTTGCGGGTATCAATACCGGCAATAGCAACGATGTTTTGGGATTTGAGGTAATCAGAGAGGGATTGTTCAGAGCGGAAATTCGATACCAGCAAGGGCAGGTCTTTGATGATCAAACCGGCTGCATGGATTTTGTCAGACTCTACGTCTTCGGCATTGACGCCGGTGTTACCAATATGCGGATACGTCAGTGTAACGATCTGGGAACTATAACTGGGGTCAGTCAAGATTTCCTGATAACCGGTCATTGAGGTATTGAAGACAACTTCACCTATGGTATGACCGGCAGCGCCAATCGAATATCCAGTGAAAATGCTTCCATCGGCAAGAGCAAGTATAGCGGTGTCCTGGCCGGAACGAAGAAGGGACTGCGGAATGGGCAGCAAGGGCAACTCCTGTATTGTTACCGCCGCTGCGACGCCCCAAGCTGTCGTTTCCCTGGCCGAGCAGAATTGCCGCGCAGCCTGGAAAGATGATGGAGCGATGTGAATTTGGGTAGGCGCTACGGCGAGATTTCGGATTAGTTAAACCCTCGAATTATAGCGCGAAACGGCCCATCAGGCAAATGCGGAATGCCTGATGGGCCGTGAAATTGCTTGCAAACTCAATAGTGCACGAGCGTTCGCCAACTAATTCCCTGAAATTGTCTCCGACGCAATCCCGCAAAAAGAATGTGCCAGCCAAACTGGATTACAGGCCCAGTGCAGCAATACCGGCCTTGGCAATTTGTGCATCTTCAGACGATTTAACGCCCGAGACGCCAACCGCACCAACACATTGCCCCTCAACGATAATAGGCACGCCACCTTCCAGCATGCCTTCCAGGGGAGCACTCAGGAAAGAGTAACGGCCATTATTGATGATGTCTTCATAAATTTTTGATTCGCGCTTGCCCAGCGCGGCCGTTGTCGCCTTGGCCGGAGCAATCTGTGCAGATATCGGCGCTACACCATCAAGACGCTGCAACCACATCAAATGACCACCATCATCAACAATGGCAATGACAACCGGCCAGTTATTTGCCTTGGCTTCAGCCTCTGCCGCCGCCGCAATCTTTTTTACATCATCAAGTGTCATTACTGGTTTTGTCTGCATGATTATTACCTCTCAAATAAAGTCAGCGGATTGTACGCCAAGCAATTGCACTTAGGTATACAAACAGTTTTAACAATTAAACAGCCATTCCAGAGGTATTCCAAACCCATCTCTGACAACCTTGGCGTTATTCACCCAGCCTTCTTTTGCATCCACTGCAACAATTTGTTTCAGAAAGGAAATACCGTGAATGGTTTACATTTTTTAAGAGTTCGCTTAAAGTTGAGCGGTTTTTCCAACCAGGTGCCAAGATGCTAATAAACGTTTCCAGACTATCAAGGAAAGCCAAATTAGTGCTTATCTCAACAATCATGCTCAGTGCAGCATATAGTCCCGCCTGGAGTGCAGACAATCCCTTCCCTGAGTCCTCCACTGCCTATACAAAATTACAAGAGATCAAACAGCGCGCATCCGACCTGACCGTCAAGGCCATGGATTTGATGGGCATACGTTACAAACGTGGCGGCAATAGTCCGGAAAACGGCCTGGACTGCAGCGGCTTTGTCCGCTATGTATTTAAAGATGTGATTGGCGCCAACCTGCCCCGCACTTCTGCAGAAATCAGCAAAATCGGCGAACACGTGGATCAGAAAGATTTGCAACCAGGCGACCTGGTTTTCTATAACACACTCAAACGCGGCTTTTCCCATGTAGGCATTTATCTGGGTGATAATAAATTCATCCACTCCCCTTCTGCCGGTGGCCAAGTCAGGGTTGAGAGCATGAACATCGATTACTGGAAAAAACGTTTCAATGGCGCCCGCCGTATCAACGACGACGAAGCCAAGTAAGTTAGCGACAAGCCCCCCCAAGAATAATCCACGGATAAAAATAAGGCAGAGCAAAGCCCTGCCTTCAAAGCCATATTGATGCCAAGTCGCACAACCAACTTGGCATTATCGTCATATCAACGCTCCTGCATTGCCTTAATCTTTTGCTTGATTTCAGGCATCATGGCCATCGCAGCCTTTTCACCAGCCAATATGGCCAGGTTTCTACCCGCAAAGTCATTACCCTTCATGCCGGGCAATTCCGGACGTATCACAATCTCAGCCTGCTTCAATTCAAACTGATTGATGCTCTGCCCCATGATGGCAACCGTTTGCAGCAAAATATCAAGCGTCGCATTATTGACTGTTGGCTCAGGCGGGGATGATATATTGACGGCAATCACGATGTCTGCCCCCATGTCCCGCGCAAAGCGTACCGGCACCGGCGATACCAGACCACCGTCAACATACAGGCGATCATTGATTTTCACTGGCTGGAATACACCCGGCACAGCAGAAGATGCACGTACTGCCGCACCAGTATTACCGCGCTGGAACAGCACAGGATGACCGGTCGCCAGATCGGTCGCCACGGCACCAAATGGCTTGCGCAGTTTTTCTATCGGTGCCTGCGCCACCAGCCGGTTGACGTAGGTTTGCAGTGCATCCCCCTTCAACACGCCGCTGGACTTGGAAAACAAAGGCAGCGACCAGTCCGAAATGGTTGCCTCATCCATTTCCAGGGCCATTTTTTGCAGGGCAAAACCATTGTTCCCGGCAGCATACATGGCGCCAACAACACTGCCGGCACTGGTGCCAACAACAACATCAGGCGAAATACCCTGTGATTCCAGGGCCTTGATGACACCAATATGGGCAAAACCGCGTGCCGCACCACCGCCCAGGGCCAGACCTATGCGTACCGGCTTCAAAGTCTTCGCCACAGGATTTGCCGGCACCACAGCAGGCGCAGCTTGCTGCGGCACGGTATTACAAGCACTCAGGCCCGCACCCAGACCCGCCAGCAGCAACATATTCGCCAGCAGGCGAACTGCCCTCCGTCTTTGCGAAGGGGCATGATGTATAAATTGAAAAAGCGACATGAGGATTTTTTTGAAAAGATGAAAAGTACAAATCGGGCAATTACCATCGCGCTCAATGCATCGAAAGGCAGTTTGCAAAACAGGTGCGAGATTATATTTCCAAAACCCTGGCAGGCACCAAAAACAGCCAAAGAAATTAATTAATTGCCAAATTCAGGCCAGCCAATTCCCCATCCATAACAAAACTCATTGAAAACTTAAATAAGAAACATGAAAAACTGAACATAATTGCAGCAGCATCAACATCATAACTTCGTGATGCACACTATTCCATTACTCATATGTCATGCCAAGGAAATAATTCATACTGATAATCGCGCACTTGTCGTGCCTGCGCCGACGAGACCCTGGCAAAAAGCATCGCGCAACAACGCTGCAAATCGCTCAATTATCACTGATGATTCTTTAGAAAGATTTTATGAAGAAATTTCTCTTGCTGCCATCCATCGCAGCTCTTGCTCTTTCAGGCTGCGGCAGCAGTGACCCGGCGACAGTCACCCCCAATACCAGTGTGATCCCGGTTACAGACCCCAATGCCGTGCCTGAAGGCACGACGCTCAAAATTGCCCTGCTGGAAACAACTGATATTCATCAAAATATACTCAGCTATGACTACTATGGTTTGAAGGCAGACACCAGCCTTGGCCTGGAAAGAACCGCAGCCCTGATCAGCGCCGCCCGCGCAGAAAACCCCAACAATGTCTTGCTTGATGACGGCGACGTCATCCAGGGCACCTTGCTTGGTGACTACCAGGCAATTGCCTCCCCCGTGACATGCAGTGGCACCCTGGCAGTCTACAAAGTCATGAATGCGCTCAAATATGATGGTGCCGGCATGGGCAACCATGAATTCAACTACGGCCTGAACTTCCTGAGCCAGATTACCAATACAGATTTCGGCTTGCCTGATGTCAGCAAGACTGGCAACTGCGGCGCCCCCAATTTCCCATTGGTTTTGTCGAATGTGGTTGGCGCCAGCAGCCAGAAACCCATCTTCAATCCAACCTCCATTATCCCCAAACAATTCACGGCAACCAAGCCTGACGGCAGCACCATGAGCGTTAAGCTCAATGTCGGCATCATGGGTTTTGTGCCACCGCAAATCATGGACTGGGATCAAAAATCCCTGGCAGGTAAAGTAGTCGTCAATGGATTGCAAGAATCTGCCAACAAATATGTGCCGGAGTTGCGCAGCAAAGGAGCCGACCTGGTTGTCGCTCTGTCACACGGAGGCCTTGATGCATCCCCATATAGCCCCAAGATGGAAAACGGTAGCCTGCATCTGACCTCAACCGGCATTGACGCCCTGATGCTGGGCCATGCGCATTTAATTTTCCCCAAGGCAAAAGAAGCTGGCGGGCCAGCCATTGACGCCTCGTTGGCGGCCTTGCCGGCAGCGCAGGTTGATACAACCAAAGGACTGGTCAATGGTGTGCCTGCAGTCATGGCGCAAAGCTGGGGGCGTCGCCTGGGCATCATACAAATGACATTGAAATACCAGGGCGGCAAATGGGTAGTACAAAAAGACCTGACCAATGTGGAAGCACGCGGCTTCAAATACAAGGATGGCACGACCATCGTTGACGCTGATGCCTCCATCGCCCCCTTGGTCGACACAGAGCACAAGGCAACCATCAGCTATGCAACACAGGCATTGGGCACCACCACAGACTTTGAAATGTCTGCCTACTTTGCCCTGGTTGGCGACGTTTCTGCCATACAGATCGTCAACCAGGCGCAAATCGACTATGTGAAAAGCTTTATCGCCAGCTCAACAGATGCCACCCTGGCCAGCTACAAGTCCATTCCCGTGATTTCTTGCAGCGCGCCATTCAAGGCCGGTCGCAATGGCCCGACTGACTTCACCGACGTTGCCCCGACTGCCACAGCAGCATCACCAGTCGGCCTGCAAGTGCGCAACCCCGGCGACCTTTACCTGTACGGCAACAACAATCTGCAGGCCGTCAAAATCAAGGGCTCTGACCTGAAAAACTGGCTGGAAACAGCGGCTAACCAGTTCGCCAAAATCGACCCGACATTGACGACAGAGCAGGACCTGGTGCCATCGTATTCAACCATCTATAACTACGATGTTTTCTACGCAGAAAACAATGCACTCAAATACCAGATCGACGTAACCCAGCCTGCCGGCAAACGCATTGTCAACCTGACATATGCAGGCAAGGCGATTGCCGATACCGATGACTTCATCGTTGCAACGAATGACTATCGCGCCGGTGGCGGTGGCAACTTCCCCGGCATAGATGGCAGCAAAACCATCATCAAATCACCGGATGCCAACCAGGCAGTCGTCAGCAACTATGTAAAAAAACAGGGCAAGATTACCAGTGCAGCAAACGGATCTGGCCAGAGCTGGAGTTTTGTCAAGGTTGATGCCAAGGGCCCGGTCATTTTGCGCTCAGCCCCGGGTAAGATGGCTGTTGCCCAGGCACTGGGTTTGTCACGCGTCAAATCCGAAGGCGCACTCGACGCCAGCGGCTATGCCAAATATGCGATTGACCTGAGCAAATAAGCAAAAACGATTGATCCACAGTCTGCACTCCTGCCGCTCACCAGGCAGGAGTGCACTGCCCCATCAAGAAAAAGAAATGTCCAGCAAAACCAGAAGCATTATTGCCACCACCTGCATCAGCCTGCTCGCCTGCGCACGAGCACCGGCGCCAACGCCAGTGCCAACCATGGCAGAAATAGAATCTGCGGGCATACAAGCCGTACATGCCCAGCACCCGACAGCCCTGTTAGCTCTGCAAAAGTGGGCAACAGCGGGCTACCCGGTAGCACAAAGAGAGCTGGCTTTTGCCTATGCCACAAAACCTGAGACACATACACAAACCCGGACCTGGTTGGAAAAGGCCGCGAAAGGCGGCGATACCGAAGCCCAGTTCCAGCTGGCAGAAGCCTATTACAAGGGGCGCTGGGGCCTGAAATCTGATTATCAGCAAGCGTACAACTGGTATGAAATAGCTGCAAACAACAAGGAAGGCCGGGCCAGTTTCATGCTGGCACGCATGAGCAAGTATGGACAGGGCACATCCCAGGATTTAGCCACATCAGTAAGATGGCTGAAAACTGCCAGTGAGCAGGGCAACGCCCAGGCCATGTTCCTGCTGTCGAATGCCTATGCTGCCGGTGAAGGCACAGACAAAAACCCTGCCCTGGCCAGAAAATGGCTGGAAGAATCGGCAGAACTGGAATACCCGGTCGCCATCCAGGCGCTGGCCATGGAGCTGGAAACCGGCAGCCAGCATGTAGAGAAAGACGCAGTAAAAGCACGACACCTGATCAAGGAAGCATCGGACGAACGCCTGATGCGCTGGAACAGGTATCAATAATTGCGATAGCTGCCACGGAATGGCAACATTAACAATATACATTAGCAGTCAAACAATCCATCTTGCCGACCGATAGCATCAGGACACAGGCGAACCGGTCATAGCAAGGTACAATAACGGATTGTGAATCGCTGTCCTGTTTTATTGTGAATACCAAAGCACTCCCCCCACGCCGCGTCTCGGTCGCCCCCATGCTGGACTGGACCGACAGACATTGCCGCCAATTCCACCGGCACATCACCCGCAATACCTGGCTGTACACGGAAATGGTGACCACCGGCTCGCTGTTGCATGGTGACCTGCAGCGCCACCTGGAATTCAATCCCGATGAACATCCGGTCGCCCTGCAACTGGGAGGCAGTGACACGGCCGAACTGGCCCACGCCGCCAAACTGGGGACGGAATGGGGTTACGACGAAATCAACCTGAACTGCGGCTGCCCTTCTGAACGCGTACAAAAAGGTGCTTTTGGCGCCTGTCTGATGGCAGAACCGCAATTAGTCGCTGATTGCGTCAAAGCCATGAAAGACGTCACCTCAATCGACGTAACGGTCAAACACCGCATAGGCATCAATGATGTCGATTCTTATGATTTCATGCGCGATTTTGTGGGTACCATCGCTGACGCCGGTTGCAAGACTTTTATCGTGCATGCCCGTACTGCCATCCTGAAAGGATTGTCGCCAAGAGAGAATCGCGAAATCCCTCCCTTGAAATATGACTACGCCTATAGATTGAAACGTGAATTCCCGCAACTGGAAATCATCATCAATGGCGGCATCAAGACCCTGGAAGAAATGGATGCCCATCTGCAGCATGTTGATGGCGTCATGATAGGGCGTGAGGCATATCACAACCCCTATTTCATGGCCAGTTTCGACCAGCATTTTTTTGGGGACAACAGGCCGGTGAAAACCCGCCAGGAAATCCTGGAATGCATGATCCCCTACATCCGCCAGCAATTGCATCTATATGGCAATGAAGGTAAAGGCTTGCGTTTGAACACCGTGGTGCGCCATATGCTGGGATTGATGATGGGACTGGTTGGCGCACGTGCCTTTCGCCAGATATTATCAGATAGCAAGAAACTGGCTGGCGGCAATCCAGAGATTTTGCTGGAAGCCGCAAAACATATGCAAAGCATTACCGCCTATGACAGGTCACGTGAAGAGCAAGCGGTATCTGCTTGATGCGCATAGGCTGCGTAGACATGTATAAGTCAATTTGTAAATTGGATTGCCATATTCGTAATAATTTGTAATACATCATGGGATTGTTGACTTGAAGGAATATATTATTCATGTTTCATTGCATGCTCCTTCAACTCACTACCTCAGTGAGATTGCCTACGCCTTTAGATATAATCGCGTAGGCTTTTTTATTTCCGCTCCTGTTTTCCTGGAATCATCATGCGCATTTCCACCCTGAACAAAATCATGCTGGTCAGTTGTCTGGCTTTCTCGCCACTACTGACAACACAATCACAAGCTGCAACGATGATAGACCTGCGGTTTGATCTGTTCATGGCAAAAGCCACGGATTTGAAAAAAGAACTTAACCTGAATGCCAACCAGCAGGTTTTGTGGCAGCAGACTGAAAACAAGCTACAGTCCATACAACATCAACGCGAGGTGCGCCGCGAACGCCTACAGGCAGAACTCGATGTACGCCTGGAACAAAAAGCCCTGGAATTGCGTGATATCAATCCACAACTGGACCAGGAAGAACAATTAAGCAGCCAGGAAAACCGCCAGATGCGCGAACTGTTTTTCACGCTCAATGACGCGCTTGACGACAGGCAGCGCTCGTCCCTGCAAACATTCCTGGCATCGACTTTGAGAGCCTCACCAGAATCCGCAAGAGTCAGACCAGCAGACAATGGCGGCGATACAGGCAGACGCAAAGGTGGCATGGGCAAACAACGTGGCAGCATGGGTGGTGAGGGTAAGTTCTAGCGCATGCACATTAGCTATTTCAACCTGCCCATAGTCAAAACGAGCAAGTGAAATACCTGCCATCGAAGAATGCTATTGCCAGCAAGCCAAATTTCTCTTATAATGCGTAGCTCTCTTGCACTGCAAAGCGCATGAGAAAAGCAGTGGTGGTCGTAGCTCAGTTGGTAGAGTCCAGGATTGTGATTCCTGTTGTCGTGGGTTCGAGCCCCATCGTCCACCCCAAAATTCTTAAGTAATTCAATTACTTAACTTCTGTGGATAATTTTGTTTTTTTAAATTCCCCAGTAGCAGAAAAAAAACCCGCCAACAAGCGGGTTTTTTCTTTTTCAGACTGATGACCTTCAGCAATTAATTTGGGTATTCCGCAATCGTTACCAACTTCGGCATTGCCAATGCATCCCAACACCCCAAATTCGCTTATGGCCTGGATGTCTGCGCCTGAATCAATGTGTTTCTGACAGCGTCAAAACTGCTGCCGACAGCAATGTAGGTTGTGACGTCGAGACGCGCCGTCCCGCTGTTGGTGTAAACGACGGGACCTATCTTGGTGGTTCTCGTAGTAGGATCACTGCCCGGCTTGTTATTCTCAGTGATGAATTGATAAAAGGCATAAGTTATTGCCTTATATTGGTTTGGGCTGTTTTTTACAACAATCGCCCCTATGTAATGATTGGCTGAGTCCGTCGCAATTATCGGGCCATCATATTCACTCAGCGCTTCACAGCCCTCGCCAAACGCCCATTGGGCATTACCTATCGGACTACTGCAAAGAGGGTCGCGAACAGCTGGAATTTGCTGCACACCAGAGTTTTTGTAATAAAAAAACTTAGTAAATTCGGGGTTGAGGTACAAAGCCGGGACTTCATATCGGCTTGGAACATTTTTCCTGGGAATATTTTCTGGCAAAATTGATGCCACAACCTTGATGAGGTTGGCTGGATAATTTGAAAAGATGGATACATTCTTATTTAAAGTATCATTCGACAAGCCTGACGTATACTTAGCACCGCATTGAGCACTGTAACTGGCATTATCCGTAGACCAGTACGCAGGTATGGAAGAGGTAGAAAACGTGTTGCCATTAAAGGAGTAAGAACTCAGATACGATTTAGAAAAATACCCAACGCCATCAGTAGCATCTCCTGCCTCAGTTGGGTTGTCACACTCACCGCGATAAATCGACCAGTTGTAATTCCAGGCTGCGGGGTTTGAGACATTTTGAAGATCTGACGCATATTGCCAGGCGTATTGGACTTGTCGCCCATGATCGTGGGAATTGATGAATTCCTTGCCACCCCAATAGATGCTATCGATTGCACCGGCGAATTTGCCAGACATGCTGACATAAACTGGATTCGCCCATTGCCCCGTCGTCTTGTTGGAAATAGTGATACGCTGGTATTTATCCAGATAATTATTCTGATTTGACGCACCTGCCTCAAAATAGCCGATACGCCCCTCAGCATATCCATACTGCAAAAAATGAGATACGGCTTTCGAATAATCAAGCCCAAACGCGGCCTTCAGGTCTGCGTATTTATCCAGATATTGCCGTGTGTGAAACGCGGGGTGAGCTTGCCTGCCTTCATAGATGCCATTGTTCGACCAATGCTGCAGGGCCTGAAATTCAGTGGTCAATCCAGCCTGAATCAAATCCGGATTGCTGTAGAGGTAAAATCTCCAGTCAAAGACTCGATTGTCCGCAGGTGAGTTGGTATCCGCTTGCGCTGACGAAACACAGAAAATTAAACTTGCAAAACTTAAAATAAATTTTTTCATGCTTTACCCTGTTCGTGATAATGGTTGACAGTATGGACTCGTGCAAAAATGAGCAATAAAACCCGATAGCTTTTGGGCAATATTGCCATTACAACTATACATTAATAAGTATCAACATTTCTTTTGTTTTTGCCACCCGCAATTGATCGACGCAATGCCTGCCGCCCACCCCTGCACAAGTCGGGCCCGCAACTTCAGCGCATAGATGGAGTCGTTCGGATAATGCAAAACAATGCTGCGAGAGATACCAGATCACCCGGTGATCTCTCGTAAAAGAATCTGGTCACGAATGTGCCAGCGTCAAACAACAACTTGTAGTTGTGCCGCGTCAGCGTCTCTACTCATGCTAAACGCGGACCACCAATGAAGCCTATGTGACGGCCCTGTGCTGCGTCCCTTCCCCCCTTGTAATAAATAGCATGCGGCTGGTTTCGAATACCCTGGCAGTATGCCAACACCCTCTTGGCACAAGCACCGCCTGCCCCACTTCCAGAGGGATACGCTGCACTTCATTATCAAGCTCGATCAAAAAATCTGCTGCACCAGAGACAAGGTAGACGAACTCATCTCCCTTTGGATGCATTTCCCAACTAGGCCAATCGCCTTCACTGACAAATTCACTGATCAGCAAATCCCGGCCAAAGGCTTCGATTTCTGTCTCGGGCAAACTCCAGAATTGTTCACCACCAGCTACGACTCTGGACGTGCCATCGGCAGCAAGTGCCACATAATTTTTTTCAACTTCAAGCTTCATTTGCAACCTCATTTTGGTGACGAGTTTACACACTTCAAATCAATTATCTGCAACACGGCAACGTAACTTACCGGGCAAGAATACCCGAGGAAACAGCGCGCTCATGATCGGCAAAAATGGCCATGGCGGTCTTCATGGGGTGAAAGCCCAGCCTTTGATAGAAACCTTCTTTACCAGGATTGGCATACAAAATAATTTTCTTATGCCCCTTGGATAAATCCACCAGACGATCAACAATGGCCTTGCCCAGCTTGATACCCTGAAAGTCGGGATGAACGGCTATATCACAGATATAGGAACAATCAAGACCATCTGCCAGGGCACGCCCTGCCCCAATCAACTTGTCGCCCGCATAGACGAAGCATTTATACATGCTGTTGGAAAAAACAATTCGCAGGTTTTCCGCTGGCTTATCACCAAGAGGCGCCACTTTGTACAGGTCGGAAAGCGCTTGCCAATCGACACTTTCTTGCTCCGTCACCCAGACCAAATCCTTCATTGCCACCTCGCATCAGAATAAGCAGGCATGATATTCAAACATGCAGATAGCATTATACCAATAATAAATTTTGTTTATATGACAGCGAAAAAAGCTACCAGCATGGCAACATTGAGAATAATCGTGGCAAAAAACCGCAGGCGAAAACCTGGTTTGCGCGTCTTGTGACGAAACATCTGCTGCGCAAGAATAGCGCCGGGCCAACCACAGGCCAGGCCACATAGCAACAGGCTACGCTCAGAGATTCTGCCTGTTTTCTTGCGAGCGGCAGCCTTGTCCAGGCCGTACATGATCAGGGTGATCATGCTCATCACGGCAAACAACAAAACAAGGCAGACCAATGCTGATATATCTTGATAAAGAGAATTCATGCGCCACAGTATAACCAGGCAGCAAGTATAAAGCGCGCACTATTGCAAGCCGAACATGGCAAAACCATTCTTATAGGCGATACGTTCAGCAACGTCTGCAGGCAACTCACTCAGCATGCGCCTGTAAAAAGCGATTAGCTGCCCAACCTCATCCCAACGTTGGGTGACCCAGGTATCAGTGCCAACAACAAAGCGATCGGGGTAACGCAGGAACAGGCGCTTCCATTGCGGATGCAATTTACCGTCTTGCTCAAGATCACCACGATAAGAAAGCTCACCGACCAGATTCGGATATAGTGCAAACATGGCCTCCACTTTGTCCAGCGAAGTACTCATACCGGTGTGCGCCCAGATCAGCTTCACGCCAGGCGCGTGATGCAAGATGCGCTCTATCGCATCTTCATCGGAATGGGCATGCAAATACAGGTCCTTGGCCCTGGCCAGGCGGGCAATTTTGATCATATAGGGCGCATCGGCATCTTTGCCGAAAATATGAAATTCACCTATGCCGCGATAAATGCCCCGCCGCAACTCTTTGCCCACAAAGACTTCTACCTCGGGATTGACAAACCAGTCATGGCGATCTGGCTGGACCCGGTAAGGGCGTAAGAAAGGAACAATCTTGATATCCGGCGCTTTTTGCGCCATCAGGTCCAGCGTCCCCTCATTCGGCCGGCTGGTTGCCAGGACCGCCTTGATGCCCACATGACGCCACAGGGCAATGACTTGTTGCGGTGACCAGGTTGCCCTTGCCTCGAGGTTGTAGTGCATGTGCGCATCAAAAATTGGCAAGGGCTCTGCCGCCCTTACAAAGCAGGTCAACAGGAGCAGAGAAGCAAGGAGCAGGCAAGCACAAAAACGGGCATTCATTGAAAGACCTCCAAACGGGCAAATATCAATGAGAACTGTTTTCAACAGCTTAGCACTTTTAGCACATCAGCTACCCAAGCCTCACAGCATTCTTGCCAGCAAAGCCTTTTCGTATTTTGCGTCCAGCGGGATGTGCACCTTATGCCCCGCCCCGCTCACCATGTTCATCGCCTGATTGTCGAGATTGCGCATATCTGCCAGCTTGATAATTTCATTTCCCTGCGGTGAAATGATTTCTATCTCGTCGCCGACGGCAAACCGGTTTTTGACCTCGACTTCTGCCCAGCCATCTTTTACCTGCAAGACCTGCCCCACATATTGACTGCGGTGCGCCTGCGAGACGCCTTCCATGTAATTCTGGTGGTCCTGAGTGTGATGGCGCTGGTAAAAACCATCGGTGTAACCGCGGTTCGCCAAGCCGTTCAACTGTCCCAGCAAATCAGTATCAAACGGCCGGCCTGCGACTGCATCATCGATGGCGCGACGATAAGCCTGGGCGGTACGCGCCACATAATACAAGGACTTGGTACGACCTTCCACCTTCAGAGAGTCAACACCTATTTTAGCCAGGCGCGCAACATGCTCGACTGCCCGCAAGTCTTTGGAGTTCATGATATAGGTACCATGTTCATCTTCCAGTATGGGCATGAACTGGCCGGGCTTGCCACTCTCTTCTATCAGATAGGGCCGGTCAGCCAGTGGGTGGCGAGGCATGTCACCCATGGCTGAAAAGGACTGATTGGCCTCTTCCAGCGCCTGCTGGTAATTGAACTTGATGCTTTCCACCGGTATGCGCGCCAGATCACCTGTTTCGTTCTCCACAGCATTTTCGACCTTGTAATCCCAGCGACAGGAATTGGTACAGGTCCCCTGATTAGGGTCACGATGATTGAAATATCCCGATAGCAGGCAGCGACCTGAATACGCGATGCACAAGGCGCCATGAACAAAGACTTCCAGCTCCATATCCGGGCATTGCTGACGGATCTCTTCTATCTCATCAAGTGACAGTTCACGTGACAGGATGACACGGGTCAGGCCCATCTTCTTCCAGAACTTCACATCAGCCCAGTTGACAGCGTTGGCCTGTACCGATAGATGTACCGGCACTTCCGGCCATTTTTCACGCACCATCATGATCAGGCCAGGGTCAGCCATGATGAGGGCATCCGGCTTCATATTGATGACCGGCTCCATATCGCGGATATAGGTTTTGAGCTTGCTGTTATGTGGGAAGATGTTGCTGGCGACAAAAAATAATTTGCCGCGAGCATGTGCGCCATCTATGCCTTGCTGCAAGACATCGAGAGTAGAAAATTCATTATTGCGAGCACGCAGACTATAGCGGGGCTGGCCGGCATAGACGGCATCCGCCCCGAAGTCGAAGGCGGCATGCATTTTTTCCAGCGAACCGGCGGGCAAAAGAAGTTCTGGGGCTTTGAGCATGGCAAGAAAATCCGAAAAGAAAAATGTTCGCGATTCTAGTGCCAATCCGGTAGCCAGGTAAAATTTACCCGGCCATTATTTGATCTACATCAAACTGACCTACTCATGCCTCATCACTACGCATGGCTGTCAGCTCATTGAATACCAGGGCAACCAGCACTACTATCCCTCCATATATACTGGCAGCAGCAGGCACTTCCCCCGCACCCAACCAGGCCCAGATCGGGGCCAGCAAGACTTCCAGCAAGGATAGCAAGGCAATCTCTGGCGCAGTCAGGCTATTCGATGCCCTGACCATCAGCATGCAGGGCAGGCCCAGCTGGAAAAAACCAAGTATCGCCAGGATGGCTATATCATGCAGGGATGCATGAAAAGGCCAGGCAAATGGCAGCATCGCTACTGCAGAAATAGTGCCACCCAAAAACACGGCAGGCACCAGGTCAACGGCATGACCGCCCTTTTTGAGGATAATGACATTTGCCGAGGCTGCCAAAGGTATGCCAAAAGCAATCAACATACCCATCAGGCCACGCTGATCAACTTCAGAAATACTACCGACAAACATCCAGGCCATCCCTATACAGGCAGCAACAATTGCCCACCAGGTACGCGCAGGGATGCGCTGGTGCAATACCAGCCAGGCCAACAAGGCAGTAAACAGGGGTGACAAGCTTTCCATAATGGAGGTGTTGGCCACAGTCGTCATGGTCAGTGCAATCATGAAGCAGCTATACATGGTAGCCCACATGCAACCAGACAAAACCCCTATCTTGCCAAGCAGCCGCAAACGCGGAACGAAAGCCCATTTGTATTGCCTGATCATGACGCCGGCAATAAACACCGCTGCAAAAAAACTGCGCCAGAAGGTGACCTCAAAACCACGAGCCGCCTCCAGGTGCCGGGTGAACACACCAGCAATACTCCACAAGGTGGCAGCACAAATCATGGCAATCACCGCGCGACGGTGACTCATTTTCTCTATCATGATGATCCAAATAAAAAACCCGTTTGACTCCAGCCTTGCGGCGAGAGCGAAACGGGTTGTTCGCAAGCCTGGCCTGAGCGATGAAATCGTCACGACCAGTGTTCAGCGGGGATTACGCTGCTTCGCGGGAAGCCTTTTTACGCTCATGTTCTTTCAGGAAGCGTTTGCGCAGGCGAATACTCTTAGGTGTCACTTCAACCAGTTCGTCATCTTCAATGAACTCAACAGCATACTCAAGCGACAATTGAACTGGCGGCACCAGACGTACAGCCTCATCCGTACCGGAAGCGCGAACGTTAGTCAGTTGCTTGCCTTTGACAGGATTGACAACCAGATCATTATCACGCGAGTGGATACCGATGATCATGCCTTCATACACCGGGTCGTTGTGGCTGACGAACATGCGGCCGCGGTCTTGCAGTTTCCAGATGGCGTAAGCAACGGCAGCGCCATCTTCTTGTGAAATCAGCACGCCATTGCGACGACCAGCCATTTCACCTTTGGAATTGTCCACTGGCGCATAGTCATCAAACACATGGCTCATCAAGCCTGTGCCGCGCGTCAGGGTCATGAATTCGCCCTGGAAGCCGATCAAGCCACGTGCCGGGATACGGTATTCGAGACGCACACGGCCTTTGCCGTCCGGTTCCATGTTTTGCAAATCGCCACGACGACGACCGAGTTCTTCCATCACGCCACCCTGGTTGGCTTCTTCCACATCAACTGTCAGGTTTTCGTATGGCTCATGGCGTACACCATCCACCATTTTGAAGACCACGCGTGGACGTGACACTGCCAGCTCGAAACCCTCACGGCGCATGTTTTCGATCAGGATGGTCAGATGCAATTCACCACGACCAGACACTTCATAGGTGGAATCATCACCTTCAGCCTGCACAACACGCAGAGCCATGTTGGACTTCAATTCACGCTCAAGACGGTCACGGATTTGACGTGTCGTCACGAACTTGCCCTCACGGCCCGCCAGTGGAGAGCTATTGACCATGAAGTTCATCGTCAGGGTAGGCTCGTCGATCTTCAGCATCGGCAAGGCTTCCGGCGTATCTGGCGCGCAGATGGTGGAGCCGATACCAATTTCTTCAATACCATTGATCAGCACGATATCGCCAGCCAGCGCTTCTTCAACGACGACACGATCCAGCCCCTTGAAAGTCAATACCTGATTGATACGCGCCTTGGTTGGCTTGTCATCAGGGCCATTCATCCAGACCACGTCCTGCAAGCCTTTTACTCGGCCACGCAGGATACGGCCAACGCCGATTTTGCCAACGTAAGAAGAATATTCGAGGGAAGTAATTTGCAATTGCAGCGGACCATTCGGGTCATCTTCACGTGCAGGAACGTGCTGCAGGATGGCGTCGAACAAAGGCTCCATATTGCCGTCGCGCACGGTATCTTCCAGACCGGCATAGCCTTTGAAACCAGATGCATAAACAATAGGAAAATCCAGTTGTTCGTCAGTTGCACCGAGCTTGTCGAACAGTTCAAACGTCGCGTTAACTGCTTTTTGCGGGTCAGCGTTTTCACGGTCAATCTTGTTGACGACAACAATAGGTTTCAAACCCAGAGCCAGCGCCTTACGTGTCACAAAACGTGTTTGTGGCATAGGACCTTCTTGCGCATCCACCAACAACAGAACGCTGTCAACCATGGACAGGACGCGCTCGACTTCGCCGCCGAAGTCAGCATGGCCTGGGGTATCAACGATGTTGATATGCGTGCCTTTGTACTCGACAGCACAGTTTTTGGACAGAATGGTAATGCCACGCTCTTTTTCGATATCGTTGGAATCCATCACACGGGAATCAACCTGCTGGTTGTCACGGAAAGTGCCGGATTGACGCAATAATTGGTCAACCAGCGTGGTTTTGCCGTGGTCAACGTGGGCGATGATGGCGATGTTACGAATAGCGCGTTTTGAAATGGACATGATAGCGTTCTTATTGGGGTAAATCGGATAACCTGAGATTATAGCATGTTGCAACGCAAAAGCAGAAAAACTCCTATTATTTCAAGGAGTTGCTACAGAGCGATGACATTATTAAAGTTCAGTGGCAATCAGGCGCTCAGGTGCGAGTATGCCAAATTCCTGCAATTGGGCAGAACCCAGCAACCGCGCATCTGATTCACGATAGACGCGAACCCTGCCAATTTCAACGGGTAAAGACATTTTTTCATTCTGCAGGGCCAGACGCTGCCCATGCAAGAAGCGGCGTGACAACTCATCATTGAGGTAAACTGGCGCAAAACTGGACAAAAGTGCATCAACAGGAGCCAGCAAGGCCAGACGCTCGTCCTCCGATAATGTTTCCAGGTTTTCAAGAGTAATCGACTTTTCCAGCACCAGATGTCCCACACCTATGCGGCGCAATTCTTTCAAATGTGCACCACAACCGAGGGAGGCGCCTATATCCTCACCAAGCACGCGAACATAGGTTCCCTTGCTACACTTCACCCTCAAGCTCAGGAAAGGCGCCTCATAGGACAGCAGCTCCAGCTCATGAATCACCACATTACGTGCCTCACGCTCCAGCGTAACACCGGCACGGGCATATTCGTAAAGAGGCTTGCCGTCACGCTTGAGGGCAGAATACATGGGCGGCACTTGCTGTATGGGGCCGGTGAATTGCTGCAATACCTGCCTGATCCGATCAAGGCTGACACTGACCGCTTTTTGCTCCAGCACAGCTCCTTCGGTATCGCCCGTCTCAGTGGTGACACCCAGATGGACCACCGTGGTATAGGTCTTGTCAGCCTCCAGCAGGTCTTGCGAAAACTTGGTTGCTTCGCCAAAGCATAATGGCAGCAAACCCGTGGCAAACGGGTCCAGCGTACCGGTATGCCCCGCCTTCATGGCATTGAGCAAACGCTTGGACTTGATCAGCGCATCATTGCTGGAAAAGCCAACCGGCTTATCCAATAGCAATACGCCGTGTACCGGCACACGTTTTCTTTTCACTTGTGGAGTCGTCATGGTTTGGGCGGGCTAGCTACCCGCGCGTTCAATTTACATCGATCAGCTTTGTAGACTATCAGTCTTCGCCGTCATCTTTGGCGCGAGTCGCATTCGCTTCATCAATCAACCTGGACATGGCCATGCCACGAATGGTTGAGGTATCGTGGACGAAGTGCAACTGTGGCAAAGTATGTATGCGCAAGCGCAGACCGAGTTGATTGCGCAAGAAGCCTGCAGCCTTGGACAAGCCTTCAAGTGTACCCTTGATTGCAGCAGGATCATCAGCCAGTGTCGTGAAATACACTTTTGCATGTGCGTAGTCAGGAGTCAACTGCACTTCTGTCAGTGTGACCATGCCTACGCGCGGGTCTTTCAGTTCAGACCAGATGATTTCCGCAAGGTCTTTTTGAATCTGATCTGCAACACGCAAACCGCGACCTGGGATATTTTTACTATGTTTTGCCATAAATTCTTAATAATGCCATAAAGCACAACCCCGGAACTAGTCCGGGGTTATCTTGAATTACAGAGTACGTGCTATCTCTTGTACTTCAAATATTTCAAGCTGATCACCAACTTGAATGTCGTTGTAGCCTTTCAATGAAAGACCGCATTCCAGGCCAGCCTTGACTTCTTTGGCATCGTCCTTGTAACGCTTGAGGGAATCGAGCTCACCTGTCCAGGTGACCACGTTGTTACGCAGCAAACGAACGGAGGAAGTACGTTTGACCATACCATCGACTACCAGACAGCCGGCAATCGCACCAACCTTGCTGACCACGAAGACCTGGCGAATTTCGACCATACCAATGATCTGTTCGCGCTTCTCTGGGGCCAACATACCAGACAGGGCTGCCTTCACTTCATCTACCGCGTCGTAAATGATGTTGTAATAGCGAATATCAACGCCGTTCGACTCTGCCAGTTTGCGGGCAGACGCATCGGCACGGGTATTAAAGCCGATGATGACTGCCTTGGAGGCCACCGCCAGGTTGACGTCGGATTCAGAAATACCACCAACTGCTGCATGTACGACCTGTACACGCACTTCGCTGGTCGACAATTTGACCAAGGACTGCACCAATGCTTCCTGCGAACCTTGCACGTCGGTCTTGACGATGATAGGCAGGTTCTTGACTTCGCCTTCACCCATGTTTTCAAACATGTTTTCGAGCTTGGCAGCTTGCTGTTTCGCCAGCTTGACGTCGCGGAATTTACCTTGACGGAACAAGGCGATTTCACGCGCTTTGCGCTCATCAGCCATCACCATGACTTCTTCGCCAGCTGACGGCACTTCTGTCAAGCCCTGAATTTCTACCGGGATGGAAGGGCCAGCCTCGGAGATATTCGCACCGTTTTCGTCCAGCATCGCACGAACACGACCGTAAGAAGAACCGGCCAGAACCACGTCACCACGCTTCAAGGTACCAGACTGCACCAGAATAGTGGCAACAGTACCGCGACCCTTATCCAGACGCGCTTCCACGACCAGACCTTTGGCAGGCGCCTCGATCGGCGCTTTCAATTCCAGCACCTCAGCCTGCAGCAATACGTTTTCGAGCAGCGAATCTATACCCTGCCCCGTTTTGGCGGAAACAGGCACAAACGGAGAATCCCCACCATATTCTTCAGGGACCACACTTTCAGCGATCAACTCTTGCGTTACACGGTCGGAGTTCGCAGCTGGCTTATCAATCTTGTTGATGGCAACAACCAGCGGAACGCCCGCTGCTTTCGCATGCGAAATCGCTTCTTTGGTTTGCGGCATCACGCCGTCATCAGCTGCCACGACCAGGATAACGATATCAGTCGCCTTGGCGCCACGGGCACGCATCGCAGTAAACGCTTCGTGACCTGGCGTATCCAGGAAGGTGATCATGCCGCGCGGTGTTTCTACGTGATAGGCACCGATATGCTGGGTAATGCCACCAGCTTCGCCAGATGCCACTTTGGCCCGGCGGATGTAATCAAGGAGAGAAGTTTTACCATGGTCAACGTGACCCATGACAGTCACTACCGGCGCACGCGGGAATGCCTCATATTCAGCATGTTCAGCAGCATCCGTCAGCATGGCTTCCGGATCATCGAGTTTTGCCGCGAAAGCCTTGTGACCCATTTCTTCAACCAGGATCATTGCTGTTTCTTGATCCAGCACCTGATTGATCGTACACATCTGCCCCAGCTTCATCAAATGCTTGATGACTTCAGAAGCCTTCACCGACATCTTGTGCGCCAACTCTGCAACCGTCAGGGTTTCCGGCACAAACACGTCTTTGACGATGGCTTCAACCGGTGCCTGGAAATTGCTTTCGCGCTCGTCATGATGCGAATTACGACGACCTTTAGGCCCACCCTTCCAGCCATCACGGCCGCCAGAGGTATCACCACGCGTCTTCAGGCCACCACCACGCTTCTTGGCAGCATCCTCCTGCCAGGTTGAAGACACATTGGCAGATTTGATTGCCTTCTTGTCGCCAACGGCCGGTTTTTTCTCGTCTTTTTTATCTGCAGGTGCGCCTGGCTTTTTCTCAGCCGCTTTTTTATCCGCAGGCTTGTGCAGAGTACCTTCGGCAACCTTGGGTGCAGCCGCCGGAGCAGGCTCAGCAGCCTTGGCCGGACGACGCGCAGCGTTCATCATTTCTTTGATCTGGGCTACTTCGTCGGCAACTGCTTTTCTTGCTTTCTCAGTAGCGGCCGCACGTTCTGCCGCCTCTTTTGCATCGGCAGCAGCTTTTTTCTTTGTCTCTTCTGCGTCATGACGTTTTCTATCTTCGTCAGACTGGGAAGGTTTAACATCAGCAACATCAACCACTTTCGCCGCAGCAGCCTGCTCGGCTTTCAGCCTTTCAGCCTCAGCCTTGGCAGCTTCAGCCAATTCAGCTTCGCGCATGGCCTGAGCCTGCGCTTCTTTTTCCGCTTCAAGCTTGGCCAGACGCTCCTGCTTCTCCAGCAATTCAGCTTCCTGACGTGCGATCAATTCAGCTTCCTGGCGCGCTTCTTCATCACGACGTGCCTGCTCAGCAGCATCAACGACAGGAACGGCCGCAGCGACTGGCGCATCATCAACGGGGGCGTCATCACGCTTGACGAAAGTGCGTTTCTTGCGCACTTCAACCTGAATGGTACGAGACTTCCCAGTCGCATCGGCTTGCTTGATCTCGGTTGTTTCCTTGCGAGTCAAGGTGATTTTCTTCTTTTCAGTGTCCGCAGAAACGCCATGGGAACGACGCAGATGTTCCAGCAATTTATCTTTGTCTTCCTTTGTCAGCGAATCTGACGTTGAGCTCTTACTGACGCCCGCCGCACGCAATTGCGTGAGCAGCAAATCTGCTGACATCTTTAGCTCGGTTGCAAATTGGGCTACATTGTTACTCGCCATTCAGTCCTCTTTTTCTATGTGCGCGTTATGAGATTGAAACCCGTGAATTACTTAGCTTCTACGAGTTTCCAGGCTTTGGCTAACAACGCCTTGGCCTGATCATCATATTTAGCGTCGATGAGTTTCATCTCATCATCGGTCACATCTTCAAATGCATCTTTAATTAATTGACGGGCGCGGTCGGCAGACAATGCCAGGATCGCACCAAATTCGTCATAAGCCAATCCGGCGAATGCCGTCAGGGTCTTGATTCCAGCCAAACCCAGCTTGCCGGCAGTTACGCGGGTCATACCATCGAGACTGACCAATTCATCGTCCATACCTTCGAGACCTTCTTCAGAAGCAATTGCCTCTGTCAACAAAGCATCACGAGCGCGGTTACGCAATTCATTGACAGTGTCTTCGTCAAATGCATCGATTTCCAGCATTTCGCTGATCGGTACGTAAGCGATTTCTTCCAGGCTGGAAAAGCCTTCATCAACCAGGATGTCCGCAACTTCCTGATCCACATCAAGTTTCTCCATGAACAGGCTGCGGATACCGGCAGATTCCTGCTCGGCCTTGTTCGCAGACTCTTCGGCGGTCATGATATTGATTTGCCAGCCAGTCAGTTCGGCTGCCAGGCGGACATTTTGACCACTGCGGCCAATGGCTATCGCCAGGTTTTCTTCGTCGACAACGACGTCCATGCCATGCTTTTCTTCATCTACCATAATAGAAGAAACATTGGCAGGCGCCAGTGCGCCAATGACAAACTGCGCCGGATCTTCAGACCACAGTACGATGTCGACACGTTCTCCACCCAGCTCACCAGTTACCGCCTGTACACGCGAACCGCGCATACCGACACAGGTGCCGATAGGGTCAATACGTTTGTCATTGGTGTGAACGGCAATTTTTGCGCGCACGCCAGGATCACGCGCAGCAGACTTGATTACCAGGGAGCCTTGCTCGATCTCCGGCACTTCCAGTTCGAACAGCTTCATGATGAATTCTGGCGCCGTACGCGACAAGATCACTTGCGGTCCGCGAGCATTGCGATCTATGCGCAAAATATAAGCACGAACACGATCACCAACGCGCAGGTTTTCCTTAGGAATCATCTGATCGCGCGGCAGACGGGCTTCGATCTTACCCGATTCGACCACAGCCTCACCGCGCTCCATGCGCTTGATGGTACCAGTTACCAGGGAATCGCCACGCTCAAGGAAGTCAGCCAGAATCTGCTCACGTTCCGCATCACGAATACGCTGCAAGACTACCTGTTTTGTGTCCTGAGCAAAGCGGCGACCAAAATCGACCGATTCGATTTCTTCTTCGATGTAATCACCGACCTGGATTTCCGGGTCATCTTCGACTGCTTCAAAATGCAATATCTCCTGATCCGGCAATTGCAGGCCCGCTTCATCAGGCACAACGTGCCAGCGGCGGAAAGACCTGAATTCACCCGTATCACGGTCGATTTCTACACGAATATCAACCTCACCCGGAAAACGTTTTTTTGTCGCTTGCGCCAAAGCATGCTCCAACGCTCCGAAAACGACTTCTTCATCGACGTTTTTTTCACGCGCCAGCACATCCACCAATAACAACAAATCACGACTCATGCTTTGCGACTCCTAAAATCCACTTGCGGCACAAGGCGTGCCTTATCCACATCGGCGAGCGTAAACTCCAGCATGGCCGACCCATCTTTTACTTCAAATTCCAGCTTCAGATTCTCACCTTCGGGTTCGTGCAGCACTCCCTCAAAAGTCTTGCGATTGGGGGTGCCCGGCATAGGCATGCGCAATTTCACATTTGCTTTTTCACCGGCAAAACGCACATAGTCAGCCAGTTTCTTGAGCGGCCGGTCCAAACCGGGCGAAGACACTTCAAGGCGGCTGTAATTGACATTTTCAACCATCAGGACGTGGGACAACTGGTGACTGACTTTTTCGCAGTCTTCCACCATGATATTGCCGCGCTCCAGATCTTCAGGCAAATAATCAATATAAACCCTGAGCAAGCCACGCTCGGCCTGCTCAAAGTCCACCAGATCATATCCAGTACCGTTGACGGTCTTTTCTATCAAATCCAACAAAGCCAAACTTATTCTCCGAAAAACACAGCCTTACATTCTACAAATCAGGCAAAAACCTGCGCAGGCCCTGAGCAATACAAGACATTGAACGTTGCACCGCAACTATCCAAATAATATGCAATCGCCAAAACCAAAAAAAAATGGGCAACTGCCCATCTTTTTTGTAGCACCCTGTTTTGAATCAAACAAAGGAAAAATCTTCTAACTACAAGATTATAAACGATAAATTACCTCGTCGCAATGGAAAACGAGGTAATTTCAACACGCTCACTGCCCACAAAACGACTGAGGCCATCAAAACGCATCACACACCGCGTGAACGCCTGCGTGCTGCAATACCCTGCCCGATTGCCTGCCCACTGCCACGCGCGGTAGGGCCGCGACGTTGCTGTCCGGCATCAGGAAAACCAAGGGCAGTCTGCAAAGGATCAGGCTGACGACTGCGCTTTTTGCCATTGGCATTATTACCAGTACCACCGGCATTGCCGCCCGCCTTGTTGCCATTAGAATTGCCGCTACGACCTGCACCGTACTCACCACGTCCGCCAGACATGGGGAAACCTACCTGCTTCTGGGTAAATGGACCGGAGCCAAAACCCGGCGCCTTGTTGCCAAACTTACCAGCTCCCTTACCTTGCACAGGCTTGTCACCACCGGCTTTTTCCAGGCCACTTAATTTAAGCAGACTGCGGACTGCGTCTTCTTCCAGCTCCTCCCAGCGACCACGCTTGAGATGAGCAGGCAAAGTCATTGCACCATAACGTGTACGTATCAGACGCGATACCGTCAGACCAACCGCTTCGAACATACGGCGAACCTCACGATTACGACCTTCGCCAATAATCACGCGATACCACTTATTGACACCCTCACCACCACCATCAGTGATCTTTGAGAATTGCGCCATACCATCTTCGAGCTCAACACCTGCCAGCAAACGCTGACGCATACCCTCTTCCAGCTCACCAAGGGTGCGCACAGCGTACTCACGCTCAATACCATAACGTGGGTGCATCAGACGGTTCGCCAGGTCACCCGATGTCGTAAACAGCAACAGTCCTTCTGTGTTGTAATCGAGGCGCCCGACTGCCAGCCACTTGCCAACCTTCATGCTTGGCAAACTCTCAAATACAGATGCCCGCCCCTCCGGGTCATTGGTGCTGACAATTTCACCAGCCGGCTTGTGATAAATCAGTACACGCGGTGGTTTTTTACTGACTTTGCGCATGATGGGCTTGCCATTGATGCGAACTTGATCAGTAGGCAAAATTCTTTGCCCTATATGAGCCGGCTCGCCATTCACGGATACGCGACCAGCAACAATCAGATCTTCCATGTCGCGACGGGAACCAAGGCCAGCCTCGGCCAATACCTTGTGCAATTTTGGCGCATCGTCATCAGCAGTCAAATCACGGCGCACAGGCTTAGCACGCCCCTTACCCTTGGCAGCTTCGTCATAATGTGCAGCATCATAGGCTTCTGAAGTGACGAAAGAAAACACGTCATCAGCAGTATGCGAGCCCGAACGACCGCCGCGCACCTGATCGGGACGCTTGGATTTCCCTCCCTTGCCAGCCGCATTTTGACGCGGGCCACGCTCGCTGCGCTCTGCGCGCGCCGGACGCTCACCACGCTCAGACTTATCTGCGCGATCACCATGATCAGCACGCTCACCTCGTGGCGCACGCTCAGTCCTTGGAGCCTGAACCTGTTCCGCAACGACCGCAGCCTCAGGGGTAACCGGCGCCTCCAGAGGAGTCGCCACCTGCTCTGCTGCGTCCAGCTTTGGCTTGCGAGCATTCGCACGCGGCGCTCGCGGCGCACGTGGCTTCTTGACTGGCGCATCCACAGGTGGCGGCTCTGCTACTGCAACTTCAGCACCGGCATCTGCCACTTGATCCGCCCCCTCTTGCTTGGGCCGGGTGCGACGCATATTACGCGGGCCGCGCACAGCACGCTTTGCCGGTTTCGCATCATCCGCACCAGAGGCATCGTTGTCATTGGCGCCCGCACCGCCATCAGCTTGGTCAGCATTTACATCTTCAGGATTCATTGGATTCATTCTTTATTTCTATTGCAGGCAACTGACTGTCAGCAGCGCCCGGTACACTATCCGGCACTGCGATTCCAGCCGCCTGATCACTCAATTGCGTGACATGTTGAGCATCTCCCTCAACCTCACTTACTTCCTCAACTATTTCTTCTGTTACTTCCAGATCCGACTCCAGACGTGCCGTCGCCTCATCTGCCACCAGGGTCACAATCTCACTTTGCCCCACCTCCTCAGCAGCATGCTCGTGAGTCGCAAGCGACAAATCTACCTCATGTTGCCCAGGTGTAGCAGCCGACACCCCACCATCATTCCCCAGATCTGCCTCACCTGGATCATTCTCACCCGAATCATCTTGCCCAGGCGTAGGAAGACCTCTCCCTGCATCCACATCATTTGCGTTTTCAGCAACATCAATCAAAGAGGCAGCATCCGAATCAACGCACGGCTCCCCGACAGCGCCGGGCACTCCCGATTCAGTCACTTCAGACGGTGAACTGGCCTCGCTTACCAATACTTCAATCTCATCACTGGCAACGGAAACAGATACCGGAGCCTCCTCAATGGCGGCAAACATGCCTCCATTGAGCGCCCCAAGTTCTGGCGCCGCCTCTTCAACCACATCCTTGGTGACTTGCTGTAAAGGTGGCAGCTGATCCAGCGAAGACAAACCCAGGTCATCAAGAAATTGCCTGGTTGTGGCAAACAGGGAGGGCCTTCCCGGCACATCCCTGTGACCTATGGTTTCTATCCAGCCACGGTCTTCCAGCGTCTTGATCATCTGCGATGCCACGGTCACACCACGAATTTCTTCGATATCGCCACGCGTAACCGGTTGCCTGTATGCAATAATCGCCAGCGTTTCCAGGGTAGCGCGCGAGTATTTAGGTGGCTTTTCAGGATTTAACCTGTCTATATAGGCGCGCATTTCCGGCCGGCTCTGGAAACGCCAGCCGGTTGACAATGCAACCAGCTCTATACCCTTATCAGACCATTCATTGCGCAGCCCCTCAAGCATCAGCTTGATAGTATCAGCACCGACCACCTCACCTTGGTCATCTGCCTCTTGGAACAGCTTCTTCATGGTATTTACCGTCAGCGGCTCGGGCGCGCATAACAAGGCTGTTTCGAGGACTCGCTTTGCCTCAGCAGTATTCATGCAAATATTAAGTACACGGGTTTATTTAGTTGATGTTATGCAGCAAGGCAAACAAGCAACTGCCTGCCCATGCTCACATCAGTTTTGTATTAATTAAATTTGTTGCCACCAATCCGGCAGCAACGCCCTTAATGCGGGCGGCTAGGGGTGATATAGAACGCTCAAGGAACTTGGCAGCGCATCATCCCTAAAATTAGTAGACACTGGATTGTAGTCCAGAAATTCACAGAGAATCAAAAATATCGTCAACAAACAATAAAAAAGCCACGCCATACTACAGCTTTTTCATTTTTATTCCATCAGCAAGGGACATCAAGACCCGAAAAGGCCGCTATTTCATCAAGACCTTTTGAAGCGACATTACTGATTCAATCACATGAAACTCAACCACACAGGTCCATTCTTAAAGCCAAAACGGGCAAAAGCGAGGTATGAGATTACCACAGCTTGACGAATTTTACTCAAGAACACACTTACTTCACCATGTTAATATTTCATTTATTACAACAAGCTATTCGAGCTATTGTTGCAGCAGATAATATCTGCCCCCCCCTAAATCACGAACAGACGATGCAACCTACCCCACTCCAAATTATCCGCCACACGGGCTACAAACAGATTCTCATTGATGTATTGTGCATATATTCATTCAGACACACTTCACGAAAGATGCCAGCGGCGCTCCGCATTCACGCAATTGTGTCATATACTTTTTTCTGCACACTCCTGCCGACAGGCTTATTGGGTGCATTGATTGCCACAGCTGCCAGTTTCGATTACACCAAAGCAAAAACATCGACGGAAAAAGCCATATGCAATGAATTGCCCTCGCCTGAACTTGATGGCAAAATTGCACTGGCATTCAATACAGCAAAAGAATTGTGGCCGTCAGACACCTGGCAACGCCCTATCCGGCGCGAACAACTGGAGTAAAAAGCCTTGACCTCCAGTGCAAGGCGAATGTTACCCGCCTGTAGGCAGAATATGAGTGACGCCTGCTTTTGCTGCATCAACCCGCACTTAAGTTTGACTTACACTAATTGGCGGAATTACATGAATATCGAACTCGACCATACCATCATCCCTTCTCACAATCAGCAAGCCTCAGCCAAGATGCTGGCCGACCTTCTTGGCGTACCATGGGCGCCAACTTCCCAGGGACCATTTTCACCCGTATTTATCAATGAGGGCCTGACTTTTGATTTTATTGAAACGACAGAAAAATTCCCCATCTTCCACTTCTGCTTTCGCGTCAGCCAGCAAAAGTTTGATGAAATTCTGGGGCGCATCAAAACGGCAGGCATCCCTTTCCGCAGCTCTGTATTCGGCCCCATGGATGGGCAGATCAATACAGACTATGGCGGAAATCTGATTTACTGGAATGAGCCTGATGGGCATATGTGGGAAATGCTGACAGTAAGCTATGCACGCCAGGAAAGCAAAAACCCTTGATTATTTCTAATCAAGGGTTTGAATACTTGGTTGCGGGGGCAGGATTTGAACCTACGACCTTCGGGTTATGAGCCCGACGAGCTGCCAGACTGCTCCACCCCGCGTCTGAAGAATGAAACTATACATGATTTTGCTGCTCTGCGCAATTCTTTTCTGGTTTCAGGACTATTGCAGCAGTTGGGCAGACCGGTGTTACACTCTGCAAATCTGCCAATTTTCATTCTTTTTTCTCATGAGATTCTGTTCCGAATGCGCGACCCCGGTCGTCCTGCAAATACCAGTTGATGATACGCGTGAACGTTTTGTGTGCCCGTCCTGCAGTACCATACATTATCAAAATCCGAAAATGGTTGTTGGCTCCATTCCGGCATGGGAGGAAAACGGCGTTACCAAGATATTGCTATGCAAACGCGCCATAGAACCGCGCCTGGGGTACTGGACATTGCCGGCGGGTTTTATGGAAAACAATGAAACAACCTCGCAGGCCGCGCAACGGGAAACAGCAGAAGAAGCTGGCGCCAACATCAAGTTGCATGACCTGTTTTCGATCCTGAATGTGCCACATGTCCATCAGGTGCATTTGTTTTACCGCGCCACATTGCTGGACCTGAATTACGCAGCCGGCGTGGAAAGTCTTGAAGTCGCCTTGTTTTCAGAAGAACAGATTCCCTGGGACGATATTGCCTTCCCGACGATAAGCCATACCCTGAAATTTTTCTTCAACGATCTTGCCAGGGTAAAAGAAGGTGGACAATTCCGGGTACATGAATACGATATTTTCAAACCCATGCGAGACGGATGATATCTGCGCATGAACACGTCAGATTGGGTGGCCAGCCACCCTTTTTCATCCGTTCCGCCGCCATCACCAACTGGTCTCACGCTCTGCCGTCGATGAAATTTTATGTATCGATAAATCGGCCCCTTCAAATTCTCCCTCAGCGTCCAGACGTATACCCACCAGTTTTTTCAGGCTGCCATAAATCACAAAGCCACCGATCAATGCAATGGCGACGCCCATGGTGGTACCAATAATTTGCGACATCAGACTGACACCACCAAGACCGCCTAACGACTTCAGACCAAAAATACCTGCTGCAACCCCACCCCATGCACCACACAGTCCGTGCAAAGGCCAGACACCCAGGACATCATCAACCTTCCATTTATTCTGCGTCCAGGTAAACATCCAGACAAAAATTGCCCCAGCCACGCCACCGGTTACCAAGGCGCCCAATGGATGCATGAGATCAGAACCAGCACACACTGCCACCAGACCCGCCAAAGGGCCGTTATAGACAAAACCTGGATCATTTTTACCCATGATGAAGGCAATCAAAGTGCCGCCGACCAACGCCATCAACGAGTTGATGGCAACCAATCCATTCATTTTATCCAGGGTCTGGGCACTCATGACATTGAAACCGAACCAGCCTACCGTCAATATCCAGGCTCCCAGAGCCAGAAAGGGAATGCTTGATGGCGGGTGAGCCGCAATCGCACCATTTTTCATATACCGCCCGCGACGGGCGCCAAGCAACAACACTGCCGGCAAAGCCACCCAGCCGCCAAATGCATGAACCACGACAGAGCCGGCAAAATCATGGAATTCTTGCGAAAATACCCCTTTTAACCAGGCCTGTATGCCAAAACGCTGATTCCAGGCTATCCCTTCAAACAAGGGGTACAAAACACCAACCAGAATTGCTGTCGCAATCAATTGCGGATGAAATTTGGCCCGCTCTGCTATGCCACCAGAAATAATCGCCGGTATGGCGGCAGCAAAAGTCAGCAGGAAAAAGAATTTAACCAGCTCAAAACCATTTTTGGCTACAAGCACCTCGGCCCCTGAGTAAAACTGTACGCCATAGGCGACGCTGTAGCCAACAAAAAAATAGGCAATTGTGGACACGGCAAAATCAACGAGAATCTTGACCAGGGCATTGACCTGATTTTTCTTACGCACCGTACCCAGCTCCAAAAACGCAAAACCGGCATGCATTGCTAGTATCATGATGGCACCGAGTAAGATAAATAAGGCGTCGGCGCTACTATTTTGTGCATTCATACTAAACATCTCCCAATTTAAGTGCAGATTTTTATGAAAAGTGCACCAATAAAGCAAAATACATTCCAATTTAGTGCAAATTGATAAGTAATTGATTTAATGAATATTTTTTATTTAGACTTTTTTCTTTACCAACGAAATGCACCGAAACATGGCGCTTTTATGGTGCATGGTTTTGCCCTGCACATGCGTGCGAGGTCGATTTGATACCCTGGCTGGAATCTGATGACCCATTCCCTCACCCTAGCACCGCATTGCAAGACGAAGACGGTGCTGCCGGCTTGCTGGCCGCAGGTGCCGACCTTTCTGCTGCAAGATTGCTATATGCCTATAAAAATGGCATCTTTCCCTGGTTTTCCGAAGGTCAGCCCATACTCTGGTGGTCTACCGATCCTCGCATGGTGTTACAGGTCCAGGACTTCAAGCTTTCTGACAGCCTGAAAAAGCGCTTGCGAAAAATCGGCAAAGACCCACGCTGGGAAGTGCGCTTTGATACCGCCTTTGAAGAAGTCATGCGGGCCTGTGCCGCACCGCGCAAGACGGGTCCCGGCACCTGGATTTCAGACGAAATCGTAGCCGGCTATACGGAATTGCACGAGCTTGGTTATGCGCATTCGTCAGAAGTGTGGCTGGACGGCGAGCTGGTGGGCGGCGCCTATGGCGTATGCATAGGCAGGATGTTCTATGGCGAATCGATGTTTGCCAGGGTCACCGATGCTTCTAAAATTGCCCTGGCTCATTTAGTATTTTTCTTGCGTGCACATGATGTGAAAATGATAGACTGCCAGCAAGAGACAGCACATTTGGCATCACTTGGAGCAAAAGCGATCAGCCGCAGCGATTTTTTGTCCTGGGTTAATCATGCCTGCAACCTGCCTGCCATTGAACATTGGATCATTACCGACAAGATCAGCCCGTGACCCAGCTTAACGAATTACCATTTGCCAGCATACAGTTTTATGCAACAGCGCCCTACCCTTGCAGCTATCTTGATGGCTTGCAGGCACGTTCACAAGTGGCCACACCTGCGCATCTGATCAATGCCGACGCTTATTCAGAACTGGTGAAAAGCGGTTTTCGTCGTAGCGGCATCTTTATTTACCGCCCTCATTGTGACAATTGCCAGGCTTGCACTCCGGTACGCGTGCGCGTTGACGCATTTGAGCCCAATCGCAGCCAACGCCGCGCATGGAAAAAACACGGTAATCTGCATGCACGCGTGAGCAGCCTTAGCTATGTACAGGAACACTATGAACTGTATCAGCGTTATCAGGGGCAACGTCACTCTGGTGGCGGAATGGACCATGACAGCCGTGATCAGTATGCACAATTCCTGCTGCAAAGCCGGGTAAATACGCGGCTGGTGGAATTCCGTGATGAGCAGGATATCTTGCGCATGGTTAGCATCATCGATGTGCTG
This sequence comes from Undibacterium paludis, assembly GCF_022568815.1. GTDB lineage: Bacteria > Pseudomonadota > Gammaproteobacteria > Burkholderiales > Burkholderiaceae_D > Undibacterium. The sequence continues at coordinate 87,373 of NZ_JAKZHX010000009.1, forward strand.
ACCGATGGCTTGTCATCAGTTTATACCTTTTATGATCCTGACGATGTAACTGCATCGTATGGCACCTTCAACGTGCTGTGGCAAATAGAGCAGACACGTTTGTTGAATCTGCCTTATGTTTACCTTGGTTACTGGATTGCCGCCAGCCCCAAGATGGCATACAAAACCAATTTCAGGCCGCTTGATGCCTTGATGCAGGGACGTTGGCAAACCTTGCAGGAAGACTGACAGATATACTGTCACGCCTCCTCAGGCTTCGACCAACTTATCACTTATTTTCAACACTTCTCCCTTATTATTCCATGCCAGCGAAACTTCTTTACTCCCTGGTCCGCCCTGCCCTGTTTGCAATGGACCCGGAAAATGCCCATCACCTTACCTTGCCAGCCCTGCAACGCGCCAGCAAACTCGGGCTCGGCGGCATACTGGGCAAACCTGCTGAAGATACGCGCACGGTCATGGGTATAAGCTTCCCCAATCCGGTTGGTCTGGCAGCAGGCCTGGACAAGGACGGCGCTTATATCGACGGCCTCGCCTCAATGGGTTTTGGCTCCATAGAAATCGGGACCGTCACACCCAGAGCGCAGGCAGGCAACCCAAAACCGCGCATGTTTCGCCTGCCACAGGCAGAAGCGATCATCAATCGCATGGGCTTCAACAATGGGGGCGTTGATGCATTCGTCAAAAATGTGCAATCTTCACGTTTTTATCAAGACAAACAAGGCGTACTGGGTCTGAACATAGGCAAAAATGCTGATACCCCGATAGAAAAGGCCGCAGAAGACTACCTGCACTGCCTGACCAAAGTCTATCCTTACGCCAGCTATGTCACAGTGAATATTTCCTCGCCCAACACCAAGAACCTGCGTCAACTGCAAGGCGCGACTGAACTTGATGCCTTGCTGTTACAACTGAAAGATGCTCAGCAACGTCTGGCTGACGAACATAAACGCTATGTGCCGGTGGCACTGAAAATTGCCCCCGATATCGATGCAGAACAAATCAAGACGATTGCAGAAGCCTTGATGCGTCACAGGATAGATGGCGTCATCGCCACCAATACCACGATTACCCGTGATGCCGTACAAGGCCTGCCACATGCAGAAGAAACCGGGGGTCTGTCTGGCAAACCCGTATTTGAATTATCGAATCGGGTCATTCGCGCACTGAAAGCTGAACTGGGCAGCGAATTACCCATCATTGGTGTAGGCGGGATTTTTTCCGGTTCAGATGCCGCCAGCAAAATGCAGGCAGGCGCAACCCTGGTGCAATTGTATTCCGGCCTGATCTATCAGGGCCCAGCCCTGGTCAAAGAATGCGCCGACGCTTTAAGACAACTTAAACAGATTTAAAAAATGATGATGAAAACCATACAACTTGGAAACAGTGAACTCAAAGTCTCGCCCATTTGCCTGGGCACCATGACTTTTGGCGAACAAAATACTGAAGCGCAAGCGCATGAGCAACTCGATTACGCTTTGGAGCGCGGCATTAATTTTATCGACACGGCAGAAATGTACCCGGTCATGCCGCGTGGCGAGACGCAGGGCAGAACTGAGCAATATATCGGCTCCTGGTTAAAGAAATCCGGCAAGCGTAGTGAAGTGGTACTGGCGACCAAGGTAGCAGGCCCATCGCGTGGCATGAACTGGATACGTAACGGGGAGAATGATCTCAATGAAAAAAATATACGGTCCGCGGTAGAAACCAGTCTGCAACGCCTGCAAACGGATTATATAGACTTGTACCAGTTGCACTGGCCCAGCCGCAATGTTCCTATTTTTGGGCAAAAACAATTTGACCCGTCACTGGAAAGAACCTGCACGGCAGTCTCCGAGACAGTCGCCGTACTGAATGCCCTGGTCAAAGAGGGCAAGATACGAACATTTGGCGTGTCTAACGAGACATCCTGGGGTGTCAGTGAATTCATCAAGCAGGCAGAACTGCAAGGTGGCCAGCGTATCGCCAGCATACAAAATGCCTACAACCTGGTAAATCGCTCCTTTGAGCAAGGCCTGGATGAAACCTGCTTTCGTGAAAAAGTCGGCCTGCTTGCTTATAGCCCATTGGCTTTCGGTCAGCTCAGCGGCAAATATATCGATGATGCCAGCGCGCATGGCCGTCTGACTATATTCCCGCCGACCTGGAGCCCGCGATATATGCGTGCCAGCGTATTCGCCGCCAGCAAGCAATACACAGAACTGGCGCGCACCCACGGCATGACTCCTGCACAAATGGCACTGGCCTGGTGCTATTCACGCTGGTTCGTCGCCAGTACCATCATAGGTGCAACCAATCTGGATCAGTTAAAAGAAAACATCGATGCCTGGTCAGTACAGCTTGATGAGGAAGTGATCAAACAAATCAATCTGATACACGAAAAAGCCTGCAACCCAGGTCAATGATCCAGTTGTGCCAACAAGTCGGCAACACTGGCAGCCACACGAAGCGCCAGCGTTGCCAGACGTGATATCAGCAATCTACTTTTGCACCCTGACCGGTAAAGGCACATTGCACAAATCAATATAACCAGCAGGTACTTTATACCAGTCGCCACCACGGTTTCTCTGTGCATCAATAATGTTTTTGAAGGTCGTCGTATCAGTGCGGATAATCTCCAGCTTGCTACGCTCTGCTTCTGGCACATCAGCTGCAACTTTGATCGTCTTGATTGGCGTGCGTTCTTCCGGTTTTTCATAGAAACCGAGAGCACCTGTCCCACGCGGCAAGGTCGTCAACAACTCCATGCCCTGCATGACACGCCCCACCACAGTGATGTTTCTGTCCAACTGGCGTGGCGCATGCCCTGTTACTACGTAAAGAGACGTACCGTTGCCACTATTCGACTCACTGCCTCGCGCAACACCAACACTGGCATAGCAATGTGCCAGCCAGGCTGTACCCGCCCTGGGGTCGCGACCGGCGGCAAAACCGTTGGCATGTCCAACCTGCGGAGCATAACCATCAGCATCGGGCAAGCGGGTGAATGGCAGGTTTGCTGCGTATTTGACGGTGAACTCGCCATCCAGTTTTTGTTTGGCCTTCTTTATTTCACGCTTTTCATCAGGGTCGGCCCATTGCACAACATAGTTTTCTTGTGAACGAACAATCGCCAGACCATCAAAATAGCCTTCACGCACCAGGGTCTTGATATTTTCAATATTCTTGGGAGCAAAATCGGGAGCAAGCTCAATCACCACCCTGCCTTTTTCCAATTCCAGATAGAGTGTATTTTCAGGGTTCAGAGGGCGCCAATCCGTTGCACTGGAGTTTTTCACCAAATCACTGAAGCTGAATTTTGAAGCCTGCGGTGTTTGAGGCGCCTGCGGTGCAACCACCTTATTCTTTGGTTTGGCAGGTTTGGCAAAAACAGGACTCGACAAAAACAGGCCTGCCAGCAAACAAGGAATGACACTTCTTACAGCCGGCAAAGCAGCAAAACGTAGAGGCATTATGTAACTCCAATAAGGTATGCAATGAAATAAACAATTCATACAGCGAATTGCCGCAACAGCAAGTCAGTGACCTTACTCGAATGGGCAGACTTTGTCCATATACCTTAAATATATCTAAGAGCATCAAGACACGAGACTTTGCCCTTCATTTCATTTGACTTTGCCTTGATCATATTGCAAAGTTCGACTTGTCCCGGTAAAAGTCAACATCCTGAGTTACCGATATCACTATTCACTGATCAAGGAGTTTTTGCTTGAAACCTCAACTTCAGCCGCCAACGGGGGCATTTGTAGGCGCTTCCTGGGCCGCCTTGTTTATCGGCGCCCTGACCTATCTGGCCGGCATATGGAATTCAACCATGCAGTTGAATGAGCAAGGCTATTATTTTACTGTCTTGATGTATGGCTTATTTTCTGCCGTCTCCCTGCAAAAGTCGGTACGTGACAAGCTTGAAGGCATACCGGTGACCGGTATTTATTTCGGCCTGTGCTGGCTGTCACTGGGCCTGTCCATCCTGCTGCTGGCGATAGGTCTGTGGAATGCCACACTGGGCTGGAGTGAAAAAGGTTTCTTTGCCATGGCGTTTTTATTGAGTCTGTTTGCCGCAGTCGCTGTACAAAAGAATATACGCGACATCGCCTTGTTCAAAAAAGAAGCTGATCCACTTGGTCATTTCGAGAGTCAGGAAAAATAGGCCTGATTCAGGCAGAAACAAAATAGCCGCACGACTTTGCGGCTATTTCCGTTCACCCTAACCCATCCACATCAACCGTAAGCCAGCGACAGGTGTCCGGCCCTGATGGCCGCCGTCGATTTGACTTCCACCCGCATGGAATTTTGCAGGGACGCGATAGAACCGCCAGCCCTATACTGGAAACTGACCTGCAAGACATCACCCTCTTTCACCGCAACTGGCTGGGCAACCGGCAAAGCCATATAGTGATTAAGCCAATCTATCGTTGATGATGTTTCCATCAGCACGGCCAAAATATTCTTGGTCACAAAACGCAAGGCACTGACCGTACCGGCACGCTCCACAGTGAAACTGCCTTCCCAGCGAATCTGCATTTCATTATTCTGGCTGAAATCAATGATGCTATACAGAGCAGGCTGAGCCAGTTCCAGCGTATCAGCTGAAAACACACCAGGCTGCTGGAATTGAATGATCGGTGCCTGGTAACCTGAAAAATCATAGGTTTGCTGCAAGGGCTGAACGGCCATGACAACTGCTTCAGGGATAAAGACCGGTAAAGGACCGCCAAACTTTTCAATATAACGCCGCTTGAAATTTTCGATGACTTCAACCTGCTTTTCGCGCAGCATGGCGACGTGGATCATTTCACAGATGACGATATCAACAGGTTCTGGTGGTAAATATTCAAAGGCATCGGCATGAATGACCTCGACTTTTTCACCACAGCGATTCATTGCGAGCAGACGACGGGCTTCATCAACCATGTCGGGATTGAATTCAACGCAATAGACCCTGGATGCAGCTTCAGCAGCAAACCAGGACAAAACACCGGTGCCGCCGCCGAGCTCCAGCACCTTGGCACCCTCAAACACCTGACGGCGTATGGCTGCCTTGAAATTATCCATACGATTCAGGTCCATCAACATATTGTGATGGTATTGCAGCGGGATAAACTGTCCGAGATAGCAGCTTTCTGCCTCGCGTTCATTCAACATAATCGCTCCTTGAGTTCCTGGTTTCATCATGTGGCTGCCATTTGAAGTTTGTGCTGGACAGTCAGGTTTCTTCCGGTACGGCTGCATTTTCTATCGCAACACGTCCGGTCATGGAAGCTGATTATCCTTGGCTTATAAAGAAGCGAATGGTGGAGTTGAACGGGGAATCCGCATCATTTCCTGCTTATGACAAAGACTTTTCATGCAGTATGTCTATCCGTTAACTTTATGAAAAGAAACTGAAGTACGCAATAGCCAAACGCAAGAATCTGGTAACAGAATTTAACAATAGCAAGAAAGAAACGCGTCAGCGCAGGGCGGGTATGACTTGCCTGGGACGCTCACAGCGTGCATCGCTGTATGGCTGGACTAACTGTTCCCAACCTTCGCCGGGCGAAGTCTGGGAACAGATCACATGCGCATTGAGTTTGCTGCGCCATTTATACCAGGATGCAGGCTCAGCCTGAACGTGGGCAAATATCAGGAACAATGCAGGCAAGAGTGTCAGCGGCAATACCTGCTTCCATCCATTCATGTGCTTACCCCCTGGTTTGAAATTCGATGCATTAATACATCATTTCATTTTATACCTGGCCCACATCACGATAAAGATGATGCACGATAGCGGGCAAGCTCATCAATGGTCAATATCACCAGGTCATGACTGAGCGCGTATTGAAGAATTTGCTCACCTTTTGCCATGCTACCATCGTCATTCATCAATTCGCACAAGACGGCGGCGGGCGCCAGCCCGGCCATCTGCGCCAGATCAACCGAACCTTCTGTGTGGCCGCGCCGACTGAGCACACCGCCCGGCACTGCACGCAAAGGAAAAACATGTCCAGGGCGCGCCAGGTGCTCTGGTTTGGCATCGGATGCGATGGCAGCCAGGACGGTAGTGACACGATCAGCAGCAGAAACACCCGTTGTCACGCCCTGCTTCGCCTCAATTGACACGGTGAAAGCAGTGCCATAGCGACTTTCGTTGTGACTGACCATGGGGGGCAGGTCAAGTTGCTGCAATTTCTCGTCCGTCAGGCACAGGCAGACGATACCGCTGCAATCACGGATCAAGTGGCTCATGGATTCGACAGTGATTTTCTCTGCCGCGACAATGAGATCAGCCTCGTTTTCACGGTCAAGATCGTCGATAAGCAGAACCGGACGACCGTTACGCAAGTCTTCAAGCGCCCTTGGTAATCGTTGTGCAAAAGGTGCCAGGGATAAAGCCCCACTTTGATCGGAAGTCGTGGTGGTAGTGTTGTTGGTAAATAAGGTATTCAACATGATGAAACGCTCCGCAAAAGTAAATGTGCAAAAGACGTTTCAGGGTGGCAAAAAACGAATAGCCAAACGCAAGCGCCCACGGTTAACACCATAGGAACTATGCATGAGGCGCATCTTCTCTCATCCGGACTATGACCGTCGGCCCTGGAATCACACCAGATCTGCTGACCTTGCAACACACAAACATGCAAGCGCTCGCGGGCTTGTCGACAGTCTGAGCTGCCAATTTACCGCCGGTGGGGAATTACACCCCGCCCTGAAGACGTACAACCTGCCGAAGTATTCGGCGCAATGATTATACTCAAAAAGAAAATATCTTGTTCTGGACACCATAGAAGCCAGACGCTAAGTACGAGCAGGACAGCCATCCATCTAAAATTGTTAAAAACATTGCTTAATTTAAATCGCATTTCCGTGTGGCAATATATATGCTGACAGTGATGGCTCCTGCCAGCTCTTCCTGCCATCAATCCGTGCATTTGCCTGTCGGCGCAACAATTGTTGAATTCATTCAATTCAGGCAAAAAAAACACATCAAAAAGCACATACTTTCTTGTTTTACTTATCGTTTAAATAATTTATTTTTATTTTACGAATTAAACTTAAAACAATATCAGGCCAGCGATTTTATATATGTCAAATACGTATATAAGCAAATGAATACTAAGTAGTTTGGAATATAGCCTGAATTCATTACGATGCACCTACTTTGCGCGAGGCGATATGACTTTAACCTATATATTTTCGGGATTTGCAGTGGGCACCCTGGTCGGTTTAACCGGTGTAGGTGGCGGCTCGCTCATGACTCCCCTGCTTACTCTGCTGTTTGGTGTGTCACCCACAGTCGCTGTAGGGACCGACCTCGCCTTCGCCTCCATCACCAAGGCAACTGGCACCTTCACTCATCGCCTGCGTGGCACGGTCGACTGGGCCGTAGTACGTCTGCTATGCTATGGCGCATTGCCGGCAGCAATAGTTGCCACCTTGTTCCTCAAACATTTTGGTGCATTGGATAAAGAAATCGGCCAGTTAATACGTTACTCCATCGCCGTATCTGTCTTGCTGACTGTTGTTGCACTGCTATTCAAAGGCAGAATGCTGAACTGGCTGAATAAACATCCGGAAAAACAGTTGCACGGCAAAAACCTCGCCATTGCCACCATAGTCGCGGGTGCAGTACTGGGCACCCTGGTTACCATATCATCCATCGGCGCAGGTGCCATTGGCGCCACACTGCTGGTGATGCTGTACCCACGCATGTCTGCGGCACATATCGCCGGTACTGATATCGCCTATGCTGTGCCTTTGACTGCCATTGCCGCATTTGGGCACTGGTGGTTGGGTTCCATAGACTGGGCATTGCTTGGCAGCCTGTTGTTAGGTTCTTTGCCTGGCATTACCCTGGGCTCAATGGCTGCCCGCGCCGTACCCGAAAAATTTTTACGTGGCTTGCTGGCGACTACCTTGACACTGGTCGCTGCCAAGCTGGTGCTTTAACCTGCTTTTAAACACTATTTGCAATCGCGTGCTTAACCGCGCATTTTATGGATAAAAAAGATGTATCGTTACGACCAGCACGATCACCAAATCATCAAGGAACGTATTGCGCAGTACCGTGACCAGGTACGTCGCCGCTTAGCGAATGAATTGACTGAAGAAGAATTCCTGCCTCTGCGTTTGCAAAACGGCTTATACAATCAACGGCATGCCTATATGCTGCGCGTTGCTGTGCCCTATGGCATGCTGTCCTCTGCGCAGATGCGCAAGTTTGCTCATATCGCGCGCACTTATGATCGTGGTTACGGGCACTTTACGACGCGTCAGAATATCCAGTATAACTGGATCAATCTGGAACAGTCACCAGACATCCTGGAAGAACTGGCATCAGTAGAAATGCACGCCATACAGACATCCGGCAATTGCATGCGCAATATTACTTCGGATGAATTTGCCGGCGTTGCAGCAGATGAAGTGATTGATCCACGCCCTTATGCAGAGATACTGCGCCAGTGGACAACTTTCCACCCTGAATTTGCCTACCTGCCACGTAAATTCAAGATCGCCATCAATGGTGCGCTGGAAGACCGTGCTGCAATTGCCGTGCATGATATCGGCCTGACCGTCGTACACAACGAAGCAGGCGAAGTTGGTTTCAAGGTCATGGTTGGCGGCGGCATGGGCCGCACCCCCATACTAGGCGCTGTAATACGCGAATTCCTGCCATGGCAGCATGTCATGACTTATCTGGAAGCGATACTGCGCATCTATAACCAGTATGGTCGTCGTGACAACAAGTACAAGGCACGCATCAAAATCCTGGTAAAAGCCATCGGCGCAGATGTATTCGCCAAACAGGTTGAAGAAGAATGGGCTGATATCAAGGATGGCCCGGCAACACTGACAAAAGATGAATTACAACGTGTCGCCTCTTATTTCAGCACTCCAGCATATTTGGATTTGCCAGCAACAGATGACAGTTATGAGCAGCACAAAGCCGATAACAAGGCTTTTGCCAACTGGGTCAAGCGTAATGTCAAACCGCACAAGGTTGCAGGCTATGCTGCTGTCGTGCTGTCCCTGAAAAAACCGGGCGTACCACCAGGTGATGCAACTGCAGGGCAAATGGATTTTATTGCCAACCTGGCTGACCGCTATAGCTTTGGCGAATTACGCGTCACTCACGAGCAGAATCTGGTGCTGTCCGATGTACAGCAATCCGAACTGTTCAGTTTGTGGCAAGAAGCCAAAGCACAGGGCCTGGCGACGCCGAACATTGGCTTGCTGACCGACATGATTTGCTGCCCCGGCGGTGACTTCTGCTCACTGGCCAATGCCAAGTCCATCCCTATTGCACTTGATATCACTGATCGATTTGCCGACCTTGATTATCTGCACGATATTGGTGACCTGGAGTTGAATATGTCCGGCTGTATCAATGCCTGCGGCCATCACCATGTCGGCAATATCGGCATCCTCGGCGTCGACAAGGACGGCAGCGAGTTTTACCAGGTATCCATCGGCGGTGCGCAGGGTAATAAGGCCGCGATAGGCAAGATCATAGGGCCGTCTTTCTCGGCTGGCCAAATGCCGGAAGTCATAGAACGCATCGTGCAAGTGTACCTGCGTGACCGCATAGAGAACGAGCGCTTCATCGATACAGCGCAAAGATTGGGAATCGCACCATTCAAAGACTATGTGTATGCGACACCGATCAAAACGACAGAACATCATGGCGAAGACGCCGGTGCTGCCGTCTCCTACTGAAAAAGAGAATTTGTATGCGTGAAATTATCAAAGACAAGAGCATCATTCAGGACGACTGGTCTGTATTGCGCCTGAGTGAAACTGAAACACCAGACGCTATTGAAGTACCCGCAGGCAAGGTCCTGATTCCCTTGAAAGTATGGCTATTGCAAAAAGAAGCCCTGCTGCCACGGCTGAAAGCCAATAAAGACCTTGCCATCTGGTTCAGCAGTGATGAGCAAGCAAAAGACTTGAAAGAAGATATTGCCCTGTTTGATTTGCTGGCAGTTGATTTTCCCAAGTTCTCTGATGGTCGCGGCTACTCCATCGCCTACAACTTGCGTGCACGGTTTGCGTTCACTGGTGAGTTGCGAGCGATTGGCGATGTCTTGCGTGACCAGTTGTTTTATATGCAGCGTGTTGGTTTCAATGCGTTTGCCACCCGCGAAGACCGCGATATCAAGGAAGCCATCAAGGGTTTGACGGATTTTTCAGAAAAATACCAGACATCCTGGGATGAAAAAAATCCCCTGTTCCGCCGTGCGGAAAGAACAGGAGTGCAGGCATGAACGACTTTCAGGAACGTCTGGCCGCCACCCAGGCCATATTGGAGAAAGTCGCAAGCGACTATGAACCAGCCGTATTTGCTTCCAGCCTGGCAGCAGAAGACATGGTGTTGACTGACCTGATTTTGCGCAAGAAACTGAATATCGCTATATTCTCCCTGGAAACCGGTCGCCTGCATGCAGAGACTCTGGGCATGCTTGATCGCGTCAAAGAAGTCTATGGCACAGATATCAAGCTATACAAACCTGATCCGGCCGCCGTTGAAGCCTATGTCAGCCAGCATGGCAAGAACGCCTTTTACGACAGTGTAGAACTGCGCAAGGAATGCTGCCGCATACGCAAGGTAGAACCCCTGAAGCGTGCCCTCGCGGGTAACAAGGCCTGGGTAACAGGTCAGCGTCGCGCCCAGGCCGCCACCCGCACGGAACTTGCCGTGCAGGAACAGGATACAACACATCAGCTGCAAAAATTCAATCCTTTGGCAGATTGGTCAGAAGATGATGTCTGGCACTATATAAAAAGCAATGATGTGCCTTACAATCCTTTACATGACAAGGGATATCCTTCAATAGGCTGTGAACCTTGCACGCGGGCTATACAGCCAGGTGAAGATGTACGAGCCGGACGATGGTGGTGGGAAAACCCCGATTCCAAGGAATGTGGCCTGCATGTAGTCGATGGCAAGCTGATCCGTATTAAACAAGTTGTCTGAAGAAGAAAATCATGAATACTGTCGTGGAAAACCATTTTATTGATGCAGCGAGCAATCGCCATCTTGACTGGCTGGAATCAGAAGCCATTCATATCATGCGCGAAGTCGCGGCTGAATGTAGCAACCCTGCCCTGCTGTTTTCCGGCGGCAAAGACTCCATCGTTTTGCTGCGTCTGGCAGAAAAGGCTTTCCGCCCGGGTAAATTCCCTTTCCCGCTGGTGCACATTGATACCGGCCACAACTTCCCTGAAGTCATCGCCTTTCGCGACAAACGCGTTGCAGAACTCGGCGAACGCCTGATTGTTGGTTCAGTCGAAGAATCGATACGTCGAGGCACAGTACGCCTGCGCAACCCGGCTACTGACTCCCGCAATGCAGCACAAGCCGTGACCTTGCTGGAAACCATCGCCGAGCATAAATTTGATGCCTGTATAGGCGGCGCCCGCCGCGATGAAGAAAAAGCCCGTGCCAAAGAACGGATTTTCTCTTTCCGTGATGAATTCGGTCAATGGAACCCAAAAGCACAACGCCCTGAACTGTGGGACTTGTACAACACGCGCGTCCACAATGGTGAAAACATGCGCGTATTCCCGATATCGAACTGGACTGAACTAGATGTCTGGCAATACATCGCCCGTGAAAAACTGGCCTTGCCAGAAATCTATTTTGCCCATGAACGTCAGGTCATCCCGCGCAACGGTTTGCTGGTGCCACTGACCGACCTGACACCGCCACGTGACGGTGAGACAGTTGAGACACAGATCGTGCGCTTCCGTACCGTCGGCGACATCTCGTGCACCTGCCCGGTATCTTCCGACGCCGCAACTGTTGAGGCCATCATCGCTGAAACCGCGATTACCCAGATTACGGAACGCGGCGCCACCCGCATGGACGACCAGACATCAGAAGCATCAATGGAAAAACGTAAAAAAGAAGGATATTTCTAATGAACGCCGTAGAACAATTGACTGCCGCTGTTGGTAAGGAACGTGGCCTGCTGCGCTTCATCACGGCCGGTTCTGTAGACGATGGCAAGAGCACATTGATAGGCCGCCTGCTGTTTGACAGCAAAGGCATTTTTGCTGACCAGCTTGATGCCATCTCACGCGCAAAACACAAACGCACGGTTGGTGACACCATAGATCTGTCCCTGCTGACCGATGGCCTCGAAGCAGAACGGGAACAAGGCATCACCATTGACGTTGCCTATCGTTATTTCGCAACGCCAAGACGCAAATTCATCATTGCCGACACGCCCGGTCATGAGCAATACACGCGCAACATGGTCACTGGCGCATCGACGGCTGATGCCGTCATCATTCTGATTGACGTATCCAAAGTCAAACTCAATGATGATGGCAGCGTGGATTTGCTGACGCAAACCAAACGCCATTCGACTATCGCCCATTTGCTGCAAATTGAACATGTGGTCGTTGCCGTCAACAAGATGGACTTGGTCAACTATGATCAGACGGTTTATGACCGCATCATCAAGGCTTATCAGGAATTTGCCGACCAGCTGGGGCTGAAGGATATACGCCCTATCCCGCTGTCTGCCCTGGCTGGCGACAACGTCGTGACTGCCAGCGAAAAACTGGCATGGTATAAAGGCCCGACACTGATAGAGTTGCTGGAATCATTAAGTGTTTATGACGCCTGCCACGATGAGCCCTTCCGTTTTCCAGTACAACTGGTGGCACGCCATAATGGCCATGAAGCAAATGACTTCCGTGGTTATATGGGGCGCATAGAAGCAGGCAAGGTCAGCAAGGGCGATAAATTGCTGGTACAACCTGGTGGACAGACTGCCACTGTCAAAGACATTCTGACACTCAACACCTCACTTGATACGGCTGTAGTCGGTCAGTCAGTGACCATATTGCTTGATGAATATGTCGATATTTCACGGGGCGACATGCTAGTCGGCATTGACAGACCAGCAACTCTACTGAAAACCGTGAACGCTGATCTGTGCTGGCTGTCAGAGGATGCACTTGATGTGCGCCGCAAGTACTGGCTCAAGCATACAACCAGACAAGTTGCGGCCAGGGTAACTGCGATTGACACCCTGCTCGATATCAATACACAAGAACGCCGCCCGGCAGATAGCCTCAAGCTCAATGATATTGCCACGGTCACACTGAATGTTGCCCAGGCTCTGGCAGCTGACGACTATCAGGACTTGCGGTCCACTGGTGCCTTCATTCTCATCGATGAAGTCACGCATCAGACCGTTGCTGCTGGCATGATACGACTTGGATAAGCCCGTGGGTCCAAGTCATGGCAAAGTCTATCTGATTGGTGCCGGCCCTGGTGCGGCGGACCTGATTACGGTCCGCGGTGCCAATCTGCTGGCAAAGGCCGACGTCGTACTCTACGACGCCCTGGTGACGGCAGAAATGCTGGATTTATGTCCACAGGCACTAAAAATTTCAGTAGGCAAGCGCAGCGGGCAGCGCTCTGCCGCACAAGAACATATCAATGAGCAGTTGGTCGAATGCGCAGCAAAATACGCGCTGGTCGTACGCCTGAAAGGCGGTGATCCTATGCTGTTCGGTCGCGCAGATGAGGAGTTGAATGCACTGGAATCGGCCGACATTGATTACGAAATCGTACCAGGCATCACAACCGCACTGGCTGCGGCAGCCAGCGTACGCCAGCCACTGACAAAGCGAGGCATCGCCCGTAGTGTGGCTTTGTTTACTTCCAGTACGGCCCCAGGAGAAAGTACCGACACCCGCATCCCTGAATGCGACACACTGGTCCAGTACATGGGAGGCAGGGAGGCCATGCTGACTGCACAGCGCATGCTAGCGGCAAATTTTCCCGGCGATCTGCCTGTCATCATCATAGAAAACTGCAGCCGCCCGGATGAATGCAGCAAGGCCCTGAGCCTCAACGAACTATCGCAGGGACTACCGGCCAGTACAGGCCCAGTACTGGTGATGATGGGTGAAGCAATGCGTGCCCGCCCCAAGTCAGGTACTTGAACACATCCTAATTTGGCAGTCTGACGCCAAGTTTTTTTGCCATCAACTGCAAAGCACCTCCATCACGCAATTGCTCGTACAGTTCGTCATAGCGTGAGCGGAGCTGCTCGCAGACAGCATTTTTACAGTAAGCCAGGTAGCCGTCCTGCATATCCATGAAGGGTTCTATCATCAGCAATTCATGGCCGACACCCAGTGTTTTCATGACAGCTTCGGTATTGCGCGTATTGGTCGCCAAAAAATCCACCCTTTTGGCCAACAGCATATTAATGCCATTAGTTAGTGAATTGGCGCTCACCGGTTTGATGGTATTACGCAAGGCTTCAAATTGCGCGCCATAGACCCAGCCATTGATGACGCCCAGTCTGGCACCTGACAAATTCGAATAATTCCCGTCCCAACCCAGATCGCTGCCCTTGCGCACATATAACACCATCAGGTCACGGTAAAACGCTCTTTTGGCAAAGTTGAATTTGGCTTCACGCTCTGCCGTTTTATAAGGCCCTATCAGTATTTGGGCCTGTTCATTTTCAACCATCCATTGCGCCCTGGTCCAGGGATAGATTTCAAACTTGACCTCATCACCATTTTGCCTGGCCAGGGCCCGGACAATTTCCACACCCAGCCCGGTAAATTCACCATTGTGGTTACGTTCAAATACGTTGGCAAATTCTGTACCTACCGCCAACACCTGCCCGGCATGTGCGATATTTACTTGCAAAAGCAAAACTGCAAGCATGGTCAGTACAAATAAAAATAAGCTTTTAAGTCGACGCATGGCCGGTCTGGTAGTAAGCCGTATTGAATAAAGCAGGCATGGGCGTAACACCCAGGACATGCATGAAATTCGTGATGGGAATCAGTTCTACACCAATTTCAGGCAATAGTCACGAATCGCCATCAAGACGGTCTCATCTTCGCCAACAGCATTCTTGATGTTGAATTCAAGATCGGGGTAGGTCGTCCGCATCTGTTCAGCCAGGGCAGGCAAGTCACGCTGTACATGGCCACCCTGCCCCAAAAACACCGGTGCCACGGTCACGGACTGGCATCCATCGCGAACCAGCTGGGCTACCAGATCAGGCAGGGACGGTGTCATCAACTCCAGGAACGCCAGTTCAACTGTCATATCAGGGCGACTTTCCTGAGTCATTTTTTGCAGCCTTTGAAATGGCGCAGCCCAGCGCGGATCACGGGCACCGTGAGCAAACAGGACCAGAGCAGATTTATTCACCATCAGTTTCTTTCAACGTAGCGCAAACCAAGTGCAGCAATGATCAAGAACAAGATACTCGGCACCACCGCCGTCACCAATGCTGGCCATGTGTTGAGCAAACCAACATGCGAGAACAAGGCATTGCTCAGGTAAAAAATCATCCCTATCATGATGCCACTGAAAATCTTCAGGCTGACACCGCCACTGCGCACGTGCAGGTAAGCAAATGGCAAGGCCAGGGCCATCATCACCAGGGTGGCAAACGGATAGGTGATTTTTTTCCAGAAGGCGATTTCATAACGCTCACCATCTTGCTTATTATCTGCCAGATGTTTGGTAAATGCCGCAAGGTCTGTTGCCGACATGCGATCCGGGTCGGCAAACAAAACAGACAGGATATCCGGTGTCACTTCAGACACTACATCACGGCTTGCCAGCTTCTCACTCTTGACTGCAGCAATATCTTCACTGGTCAAGGTCTTGGGGAAGGATGTTTCAATGACATCAAACAGGCGCCAGGTATTTTTGCCTACATATTCTGCATCGGCCGCAGTCATCTCATGCGAAAGATGGAAGTTTTTATCGAACTCGAATATCTTGACACCTTTCAGGTGGCGATTCGGCATGATTTCCTTGACGTTCAAGAAACGGGAGCCGATGACATCACCCGTTAAACCATTTTCCCGCACCAAATCCTTGGTCCACAAGCCGGTACGGAATTCCTGCTCAAGTGATTCACCTATGGCACTGAGTTTCATTTTTTCTGCGAATTTGCTGGAAACCGGCGAGAGGATCTCGCCAAACAAAAATGTCAATAAAACAAATATCATGCCTATCTTGAGCAGGATATGACCAACCATCATGGTTGACATACTGGAAGCACGCATGATGGTGAATTCAGAATTGGAAGCAAATTGCGCCAGTACATAAATCGTGCCTATCAGCACGGCAATAGGCATGAATTCATAGATGCGCCCAGGCCAGCCGAGCAGCACATAGATCACGGCATGCTTGAGCTGATACCCTCCCTTGTTGACTGAGGATTGTAATTCGTTGACCAGATCAAAAAAGGAGAACAAGGCCAGCAAAGCCAGCATGACGAACAGGACCGAACGAAGGATCTCGGCGCCAAAGTATTTTTGTAAAATTTTCATGCCGGGCACTTTTCCTTACCGCGCAGACCAGACTTGCAGCGTGACCACAATATCAGGGGATGCCAGCGACTATTGACTTTTAAACGCCATAAAAACATACCAAGGGTCAAAAGGGCCACAAACAGGTGATGCGGCCACCACGCCATCGCAAAACTGCTGCGCTCCTGAACGACCAGTGCCTGCAAGATATTCGTGACAGACAGGTAGGTCACCACCAGCAACAAAGCAACGATCAGATTGGCCGAACGGCCGACACGTGGGTTGACGTAACCAAGCGGGATAGCCAGCAATAGCAGGACAGCACACATCACCGGCAGCGATATGCGCCACAGCAACTCGCCAAACTTGGTACTGTCGAGATTTTCCAGCAAGGCCATCAAGGGCATGGATTTGGCCGAATTGTCACCGGTTATGCTGGCATTCTGGCTTGACACCAGCACACCGTATTTTTCAAATTGCATCATCTGGAAATCTGGCGCCGTCGGCAAGCCATCATAACGCCGCCCCTTGCTCATCACCAGGAATTTGTCACCAGCCTTGTCGATTTCTATCATCCCTTCCCTGGCCACGACAATACTTGAGTGCCCGTCTTTATAGGTATTGATGAATATGTTTTGCACCTTGCTGAGGTCACCGGCCACTTCTTCGACAAAGAATATACGGTCTGAAGAAGCCGATTCCTGGAACTTTCCGGGCGCCACCTTGGCGATATCCGAGCGTTTTTCAAAGCGTTCGCGAAACTCCACATTTTGCTGGTTTGCCCAGGGGGTGACAATAAAACTCAGCAAGCCCGTCAATATGATGAGGGGACCGCCAAAGCGCAATACGGGAGATATCCATTGCGTCAGGCTGAGGCCGGAAGCGAACCAGACCACCATTTCGGAATCCTGGTAGCTGCGGGTGACCACCAGGAGAACGGAGATAAAGCCCGTCAGCAGCAACAGGATATGCATGTTCATCAGGGCAGTGAAGCCTATCAGGGCCACTACATCCGTGGATGCAACTTTACCTCCCGCCGCGTATCCAAGGATTTTAATAAGCATCACGGAAATCGTGATGGTGAACAAAGTAGTGAAGACTGCGCCTGCGGCACTGTTTAATTCACGTCGAAGCGCGCGCTGAAAAATCATGAGTAGGATTATAATATCTGTTTTACGAGACTTACAAAGAGGAGTAATACGTGGACTTTAGCATAAAAACAATCGACGCAAAAAGTGCCTCGACTGCCCATAAAGCAATTAAGGCTGGCTGTATCGTAGTCGGCGTGTTCGAAAACAAGAAACTTTCCGCTGCGGCAGCAGGTCTGGACAAGGCTGGTGAGATCGCGGCAGCCCTGAAATCTGGCGATATTACCGGCAAGGCAGGCACTTCCCTGCTGTTGCGCAAAGTCGCTGATGTCGCTGCTGAACGCGTATTGCTTGTAGGTCTGGGTGAAGAAGCTGAAGCCGTTGGCGAAAAAGCCTACAACCAGGCTGTACAGGCTGCCGCACGCACTTTGGCCTCCCTGGGCGCCAATGACGCTGTTATCGCCCTGCCGGCAGTAAAAGACCGCGATCTGGGCTGGTCCATACGCAGCACTGTCGTGGCTTTCCGTGAAAGCATCTTCCGTGCAGATGCACTGAAGAGTAAAAAAGATACAGCGACAACTGGCGTCAAGAAAGTCGCCATCGCAGTTGCAGCAACCGAAGCAACTGCGGCCAAAAATGCACTGGTGCAGAGCGTAGCCTTGGCAAATGGCATGGATTTGACCAAGGAACTGGGTAATTTGCCACCCAACATCTGCACACCCACCCACTTGGCCAATACAGCCAAAAAGCTTGCCACCGACTATAAAATGGTCGCTGAAATACTCGACCGCAAGCAAATCCAGGCGCTCAAGATGGGCAGCTTCCTGTCCGTAACCAACGGCACTGTCGAGCCACCTAAATTCATCGTATTGAAGCACAATGGCGGCAAAGTCAAGGATGCACCTGTAGTCCTGGTCGGCAAAGGCATTACTTTTGACTCTGGCGGTATCTCGCTGAAAGCCGGCGCCGGCATGGACGAAATGAAATATGACATGGGTGGTGCAGCCTCTGTACTGGGCACCATGCGCGCAATCGGCGAAATGAAGCTGAAACTGAACGTTATCGCCGTCATTCCTACTTGCGAAAACATGCCATCTGGCAGTGCAACACGCCCGGGCGACATCGTTACCTCCATGTCTGGCCAGACTATCGAAATCCTGAATACAGATGCCGAAGGCCGCCTGATCCTGTGCGACGCGCTGACTTATGCAGAACGTTTCAAGCCTGCAGCAGTCGTTGACGTGGCAACACTGACCGGTGCTTGCGTGACTTCACTTGGCCATCATAACTCCGGCCTGTTTACCCGTCATGATGCGGCTCATGATGAGTTGGCGGCAGAATTGCTGGCAGCAGGCAAGCAAACCGGTGACACCGCATGGCGCATGCCTATAGAAGAAGCGTATAACGAACAGTTGAAGTCCAATTTCGCCGATATGGCCAATATTGGCGGCCCTGCCGGTGGCAGTATCACGGCAGCCTGCTTCCTTGAACGCTATACCAGGAAATACACCTGGGCACATCTGGATATCGCCGGCACAGCCTGGAAATCTGGCGCAGCTAAAGGCTCTACTGGTCGCCCAGTACCTTTGCTGACGACATTCCTGATCAACCGCGCAGGCTAAATTCGATGTTGAATCACCGTTGATTTGGCGCGTAAAGAGCGTCCAGAACGCTTGAATTCACTGTCATCAGCCTTGTCCCGAAGCAGATTTGGGGGCAAGGCTGTTGTGTTTTCAGGGCTTGAACCAGAGCTCAGTCCGGCCCAGCGGCATGCTTGCCGGATCAAGCAAGGGGTTGCGCAACTCCAGCACCAGTCGGTTCCTGAGCCCGGCTTTCTGTATTGATGCCTGATGGTATTTCAGAAAAATCGTCTCGAATTGCCCGTTCCTGACCATGGTCTCCAGACCATTATTCAAGTCTACGGCAAACTGCCGCTTGGTCGGCGCAACAAAAAAATAGTAGGCAGTCGGATAGTGAAACGCAATATCCAGATTAATAGCAAGGTTTTTATTGGCATGCACTTCCTGCTCTTTCCATATCTCCACTATCGATCTCGGGAAATAATCAAAACGCCCGGCCTCCAGCATGCTGAATAAAACTTCATACGAATTCGACGTCGCCACCTTCAGACCATTGCTTTCCAATATCTTGACGTCCGGCCAGTCCTGCTCTTGCCCGGCAGCGTAATTATCTAGATCACGCAGGCTCTTGACGTTTTTGAACAAGTGCTTGTTTTCTGCAGCCACAAAGGGAATACGCCAACCAAGCAAGCCTTTGTCCAAAGGGATTTTGATTGCTATCAGTGCTTTTTCCCTTTCGTCGGTAGACATGCTCCACAGCAGATCAACTTCGCCAGTACCATTTTTCATTTCATGTATGGCCCTGCCCTGCTGCATCTGCGCGTGACTGGGCAATAATTGATACTTATGAGGGGAAGAAGACAAAGCTTCTGTCAGCAACTCATTGATGTAATCAAAATGGCTATCTTTTATCGCCGCCGGACGTGGATAGCGTATTACCGTCGCATCGGCATACGTCACTTTAGTTGCAAGAATGGATAATACAACTGCCAATATGACAGAATACTTAAACATGATGAGCCAGAGAAAAGATAGACTTTTATTTTAGTTCGTTCCGATTTGGGAATAGAAAGTATCCTGCAAAATAAAGTCAAAGATTGAAAAGTGCAAACAAAATTCCACCTTGGCAAAAGGAAGTCGCGAGTGTAAAGAGGTAGGCATGCTCGCCATGCAATCAAAAACACTATTCAGTTAAACCTCTGGCAAGTGCCCACACTTGAAGTCGTATAATAGCAGGAATAATTTGAACAGACTGCCGTTTGAATGTCCGACGCAGTCTTTGATTGCAACTCAATCAAAATCGCACTGAAGCATGGCACGGTAACGCCTGAACCAGGCACTATCGCGCGCCTCCAATCACCCCTGCCAAGAAAGAAAAATATGAAGCTGGTCACCTGGAACGTTAACTCACTGAAAGTTCGCCTGCCGCAAGTGTTGCAATGGCTGGAAACCAATCCTGTTGATGTACTTTGCATACAGGAAACCAAGCTGACTGATGACAAATTTCCACAGGCCGAGATAGAAGCGGCAGGTTATCAGGTTGCCTTTACCGGTCAAAAGACCTATAACGGCGTCGCCATCCTGTCAAAACACACGATGACGGATATCCAGAAAAACAATCCACAGTTCGAAGATGAGCAGCAGCGCATCATTGCCGCCACCATACAGGGCATGCGCATTATCTGCGCCTATGTACCCAATGGTCAGGCACTGGACAGTGACAAGTTCCAGTACAAGTTGAAATGGTTTGCCGCCCTGGAAAGCTGGGTCAGGGAAGAAATGGCACGTCACCGCAAACTGGCGGTACTGGGTGACTACAATATCGCACCGGAAGACCGGGACGTCCATGACCCTGCCGCCTGGGAAGGCATGAATCTGGTCTCACCAGCAGAAAGAACAGCATTAAAGAACCTGATGGCACTGGGTTTGACGGACAGCTTCCGTCAATTCGAGCAGGCAGAGAAATCCTTTAGCTGGTGGGATTATCGCGCTCTTGGCTTCCGGCTCAACAAAGGTGTGCGCATAGATCATATCTTGCTGTCGGCAGAACTGGCCCAGGCATGTACATCCTGCATCATTGACCGCATACCGCGCAAATGGGAGCAACCATCGGACCATGCTCCCGTGGTTGCCACCCTTGCGCTCCCCGCCTGATCAATCCACTAGTCGTCATATCCCAGGCTGGCGGCGCTGGCCTTGTTTTTAGCCCAGCTGGATTTGGATGCTGGTGAAATGCGTGGCGCTGTCGCATTATCTTCCATACGGAAGGCAGCCATCGCCGTCTTCAACAGATTTGCCTGCTCTTCCAGTGAGCCAGCCGCAGCTGCCGCCTGTTCGACCAGGGCGGCATTCTGCTGGGTTGCTTCATCCATATGGGCCAAGGCCACATTGACTTGCTGTATGCCATCACTTTGTTCCACCGAGGCCGTCGTAATTTCATTGATGATGGCTGCCACCTGATCCACAGCAGAGACGATGCGCGTCATGGCGGCCCCTGCCTTGTCGACCAGCTCGGACCCTTCACTGACCTTGTTGACAGAGTCTTCAATCAGGCTCTTGATTTCCTGGGCGGCAGCGGCACTGCGTTGCGCCAGGGTCCGCACTTCGCTGGCAACAACGGCAAAACCACGGCCCTGCTCACCTGCCCTGGCTGCCTCCACTGCGGCATTCAAGGCCAGGATATTGGTTTGAAAGGCAATACCTTCAATCACGCTGATGATATCGACAATCTTGCGCGAACTGTCGGTAATACCTTGCATGGTAGTCACCACCCTGCCAACGACTTCACCGCCCTGGGTGGCCACATCCGAGGCATTGACCGCCATCTTGTTGGCTTCGCGGGCATTGTCAGCATTGTTGCGTACCGCCTCGGTCAACTCTTCCATGCTTGCCGCCGTCTCTTCCAGTGAGGAAGCCTGTTGTTCAGTACGACCGGACAAGTCCATATTGCCTGTGGCAATTTCCGTCGCCCCTACCGTAATGGAATCGGTCGCTTTGCGTACATCAACGACCATGACCCGCAACTGCTCAAGGAAGCGATTAAAGGCTGATGCCGTTTGTGCGACTTCATCGTCGCCCTCTACATCAATCTTCCTGGTCAGGTCGCCACCGCCGGCGGCAATGTCTGACATGGCGTCGCGCACCCTTTGCAAACCAGCCAGCATACGGCCAACCAGCAAGGTCGTCAAAGGCATAATCACACCCAGCAATACCAGCAGAACCACGGTGGAGATAATCAGTAACTGATCGAGTGCTTCGAGGGCTTTTTTCTTGTCGATGACCAGGGCCAAATAGATATCAGAACCAGTAATCTGCTGCAACAACATGAAATGCTGCTTGCCCCCGATCTCGGTCAGGATAGGGTCTTTTTGTTTGGACAGACTCCCCAGGTTATCCAGTGCCAGATCAGCAGAAATCTCTTTGGCCGGTTTCATGACCCTGGCCTGGTCAGCATGGGCCAGCACCTGACCGGTCTTGTCGAGCAGGAAAGCGTAGCCGCCGCCGGCCAGCTTGATGGTCAGAATCTGGTCAACTATCTTGGTCAGGAATACGTCAGCGCCAACCACGCCACCTTCACCGCCTTTGACAGGTGCGGCGAAAGTAATCATCAATCCGGGTGGAGCCACTCCCATATAGGGGGAGGTAACAATAGGTTTTTTGGCTTCCATCGCGGCCTTGTACCAGGGCCGCACGGTAGGGTCAAAACCGGCTGGTGGCGGATCTGGCGGGATATTGGTAAATTGCTTGTCGGGTTGCCCCTGATAGACGCTGAGGAAGTTACCACCGCCACGCATCATCGTCAGACTGGCCTGCAAGTCGGCACCGTTGCCCAGACCCTGTGCAAGGCTGTCCATCATGGCAAGGTTGGTTTGTATCCAGTTACTTAAAACCGTGTTATATCCCGCTGCAACACCACGTATTTCATTGTTCAAATCGTTTTCTATCTGCGACTTCATGCGCAGATAACTGCCTATGGTCAAAACAATGGTACAAACCGCCAGCAGCAAGCCGATTACGATAATAAGCCTGGCTTTGAGAGATTTCATGTTCACCCCTGTTCCGGATATGGATAAGTAACAAGACAGATTAAGATGTCAAATGTTTGCGAATACAGAAACAAATACGAAAAGAGCTACAAGAATATTACGCCGCCGCCAACTGAAAATGAGAAAAAGTTTATACAATTCATTATTTTGTATAACAAGTTCACAAGTATGTAGGTTCAATGCCTCAGTTTTCACTGGCTTTCATTTTGAGTAGCCAGCAAAGCAGGTAATTGGCTGCTTCAGCACATTCAGCTTACACTGGCATTTATTTCCACGGAGACAAGAATGAAGCTAATCATCAGTACAGAAAGACTCAATATGCGCGTCATCACCATAGATGATGCCGCTTTCTATCTGGAGTTGATCAATGATCCCAGCTTCATCATCCATATACGTGACAAAGGTATCCGTACGCTCGAAGCTGCAGAGCAGGACATCATTCAAGGCCCGCTTGCCAGCCAGGAAAGCAATGGTTTTAGCCTGTATGTCGTCGAGCGCAAGGAGGATGGCGCAAAGCTCGGCTTGTGCGGTCTGGTAAAACGTCCGACACTGAAGAATATTGATATTGGCTATGCTTTCCTGCCACAATTTACCGGACAGGGGTATGCAAAGGAAGCAGCAGCCGCAACCGTCCGATATGCAGGCAGCCAGCTAGGGTTGAAGAAACTGGCCGGTATCACGTCGCCTGACAATGCCAGTTCCAACAAGCTGCTGCAAAGCCTGGGATTTGTCCTGGAAGCAGTAGTCGTACTCGAAGGTGAAAGCTGCGATACCAATTTATACGCTTACGACTTTTGAATCAGCGCCTGCCAGTATGTGGAACTTACAGGAAACGGTCCAGTATCTTGCGGCTATGCCTGTCAATTTCAAACATGTCGCGTATCAGGAACTGTATGCCGTGATTATCGGTAATCAGTAATGAAGTACGGCCAATGCGGCGTATGTCTTCATCACCCTTCAGGACAAAATCAGTCTCCCCCCTGTCAGTGCTGACTTTCCAGGTACATGGCAGGGCAAAGCTGGTCACGCTGATGATCTTGCTGATTTCAGGCATGAATTCACGCCCCTCCAGCTCTTCCAGCACCAATGTGCGCTCTGTCGCACCAAGATCATCAAGCTGGTCTATCCAGGCCACTTCGCGCCCATCGTTCATCACCATCGAAATGCCGCTCAGTGGCGACTGAATCGGAAAGGCGCGCACCGGGCTGACCCCTTCAAATACTTCACCGGCGTCATTCTTCAATATCAATTTGCCGAAAGGGTTACGGCTCAAGTTAAATTGTGTGGTAGTCATGTTGATTACTCCTCTACCAGTTCTGCATTACGTGCCTGAGCCTGGTACAAATTGTAATAAGCCCCCTCTTTTGCCATCAGTTCGTCATGGCTGCCAACTTCAACGACCTGACCACGGTCCAGCACAACCAGCCTGTCGGCCTTGTGCAAAGTGGAAAGGCGATGGGCAATGGCGATCGTGGTGCGGCCCTGCACCAGGTTATCGAGAGCTTTCTGAATTTCTTTTTCTGTTTGCGAGTCAACGGAAGACGTTGCCTCATCCATGATCAGGATGCGCGGATCGATCAGCAAGGCGCGGGCGATGGAAATACGCTGACGTTCACCACCCGACAAGCCCTGGCCACGCTCACCGACCATGGAGTCATAGCCTTGCGGCAGACGCAAAATGAACTCATGCGCATGAGCCGCGCGAGCTGCCGCGATGATTTCATCCCTTGTTGCATCTGGCTTGCCGTAGGCAATGTTCTCGGCAATGGTGCCAAAGAACAGGAAAGGCTCCTGCAACACCAGGCCGATATTGCTGCGGTAATCCGATACCGCAAACGAACGTATATCAACACCATCAAGCAAAATCGCCCCTTCCGACACATCGTAAAACCGGCAGATCAGATTGACCAGGGTACTTTTGCCCGAGCCACTGTGTCCTACCAGACCTATCATTTCACCCGGCTTGATACTGAGATTGATGCCGCGATTAACGGCGCGATTGCCATAACGGAAGCCCACTTCGCGCAACTCTATCTGGCCTTTGACTTCCGTTACCTTGACCGGCTGCTGCGGGTCAGGCACGCTGGATACGTGATCAAGAATGTCAAAAATACGCTTGGCAGCCGATGCAGATTTCTGGGTGACAGAAACGATGCGGCTCATGGAATCAATACGGCCATAGAAGTTGCTGATGAAAGCCACGGCAGCCACCAGGGAACCGACGGTAATATCACCTTGCGATATCTGCCAGATACCAAAGCCCCAGACCACCAGAATGCCGAGGTCAGTCAGGAACGATACGGTAGGTGAAAACAGCGACCAGACCTTGTTGAGCCTGTCATTGACAGCAAGATTATGTTTATTGGCTTCACGGAAGCGCCCCGCTTCACGTTTTTCCTGGGCAAAGGCTTTCACCACGCGTATGCCAGGGATGGTGTCCGCCAGGACATTCGTAACTTCACCCCATACCCTGTCGATCTTTTCAAAGCCGGTGCGCAACTTGTCACGCACCAGATGGATCATCCAGGCAATGAACGGCAGCGGCAACAAGGTGACCAGGGCCAGCTTGGTATTGATCTGCAGCAGGAAGCCGGCCGTCATGATGAACATCAGCACGTCTGTAGCGAAATCGAGCAGGTGCAGGGACAGATAGACGCAGATGCGGTCACTTTCGCTGCCTATGCGTGACATGAGGTCACCGGTACGTTTGCCGCCAAAGTATTCCAGTGATAATTTAAGCAGATGCTCATAAGTTGCCGTACGCAAGTCCGCGCCTATGCGCTCTGAAACCAGGGCCAGGATATAGGTCTTGCCCCAGCTCAGCAACCAGGCAATCACCGCCGAACCAAGCAGGCCGCCTATGTAAAACACGACCAGCTTGGGATCGACATGCTGACCATTCTGATAAGGGATCAGGACCTCGTCAGTCAGCGGTTTGGTCAGATAACGCGGGATCATATGCGCGGCCGTGCCAAGCAACATCAGGGCAAACCCGATGAATAGCTGGAAGCGGTAAGGATGGGCAAAACGCCACAGGCGCAACAAGGTCCAGGTAGAAGGTGGTGTGTAGATAACTTTGGTACAGACCGGGCATTCATCCTGGTCTGGTTCCAGAACTGCCTTACAACTGGGACAGACATTCTGTTCTGCGCGCACGACAGGCATACCTGTGAGATGGCTTTGCAATTGCTCCTTGAACTGGTCCAGCAAGCGTATCGCATGCAGGTTCTGGCCCAGGGTGAAACGCCAGCTGGCCAGCAGCCCCTGTTCATCGACCAGCTCCAGATGACCGACGCCTGCATGGTCATGATGACTTAATTGCAAACCTTGGCGAAATTCCCAGATTTTCCACTCAGTATCGTCCGGCCCTTTGGACAGCAGGCGCCGATCGCTCACCGCCAGCAAGCCCTTGCGGAAACGAAGTTTACCGTCCAGGTCAACCTCCAGCGCCGTTAAAACGTTCTCGCCTTTGGCGATTTGCTTGGACAATTCAGTTTGCCAGATTATTGGCAAAGATAAAACTGACTGGTCCGGGCTTAAGGCAGAACTCAATGCAGGGCTCAATTGTGTTGTGGTCATCGTAAAACAAACTCCGGCTCTAGAGCTGGCCCTGAAACATCAAGGCGAAAAATTTTGCAAAAGAAACAAATGACCCCCGTTTCAGGCATAAGGCATATCACGGGAGCAGTAATTTACGGTATTCTATCGAAAGAAAAATAATCAGATAATTCTGATCAAGAGGATGAACTGCTTTTGCGCTGGCGCGCAAGTATATCAGCAAGCGTGCCTTTCCAATTCGCTTTCAATGCTTATATACCTTGCACCATTGCACCTATAGCAAGATTTCTGGCATGCCGGAAACCTGACTAAAGTAGCTCGTTCAGGGAAAACGAAGAAAAACTCTAAAAATGACAAGACCAGGTCTGCATGAACCTGGCTTATAAAAGTTTACATACATGACAACTAAGAAGAAAGACATCTGCATTCTCAGCGCAACCCATTTGCGTGGCCCGAATATATGGACTTATCGCCCTGTTATCGAAGCGGTGCTGGACATAGGCGCGCTGGAAGAATTCCCATCCAACAAAATCCCCGGTTTGTATGAGCGTCTGACCACCTGGTTGCCCGGCATCATAGAACATCGTTGCGGCGTTGGTGAACGTGGCGGCTTTCTGGAGCGCCTGCGTGAAGGAACCTGGGCTGGTCATATTCTTGAGCATGTCGTATTGGAACTGCAAAACCTGGCTGGAATGCGTACCGGTTTCGGCCAGACCCGTTCTACCCATGTTGAAGGCGTCTACAAGATGGCCTTCCGCACCCGCGAGGAACAGGTTGGTCGTGCGGCACTGCAAGTCGGCCGCGACCTGCTGATGGCCGCCATTGAAGACCTGCCGTTTGATCTGGAAGCCAAGGTGGCTGAGTTGCGCGACCTGGTCGATGACCGCTGCCTGGGGCCCAGCACCGCCAGCATCGTTGATGCAGCGACTGATCGCCGTATTCCCTCCATACGCCTGACTGAGGGCAACCTTGTGCAATTAGGCCATGGTGCCGCGCAGCGTCGTATCTGGACAGCAGAAACTGACCGCACCGGCGCCATTGCCGAAAGTATCGCCAGTGATAAAGACCTGACCAAATCCCTGTTGTCAGCCTGTGGCGTACCTGTACCTGAAGGCTGTATCGTGCGCAGTGCTGCCGAAGCCTGGGAAGAAGCCCAGGATATCGGTCTGCCCGTCGTAATCAAACCTTATGACGGCAATCATGGTCGCGGCGTATCCCTCAACCTCATGACTGAAGCCGATGTGATTGCCGCCTATGAGCTGGCTGCACGCAAGGGTGACAGCAAGAGCGTCATCGTCGAACGCTTTATCACCGGTGACGAGCATCGTGTGCTGGTGGTCGGCAACAAAGTTGTTGCTGTCGGCAAAGGTGAATCGCTATGGGTGACCGGCGACGGTAAATCGAATGTCACGGAACTGGTTGATGCGCAGATCAATATTGATCCACGCCGCGGTACGACAGAAGACTGTCCGCTCAATGCCCTTGACCCTGCTGCCGGTGCAGAAATCATTCTGGAATTGAAGCGCCAGGGCATGGATGCCAACTCCATACCTTTAAAAGATCAGCGCGTATTGATACAGCCAAACGGTAACGTCGGCCTGGATGTCACCGAGCAAATCCACCCTGACACCGCCGCCGCCGCCACTCTGGCAGCGCGCATCATCGGCCTGGACATTGCCGGTGTCGACCTGGTAACCGAAGACATTTCCAAGCCTTTGTCAAAAGAAGGCGGCGCCATCATCGAAGTTAATGCCAGCCCGGGTTTGCTGGCCCACATCAAACCGGCCAATGGTCCGGGCCGCCCGGTTGGCAAAGCGATCATTGATCACCTGTTTGCAGAGGGAGAGACCGGTCGTATCAGCATAGTCGGCGTTGCCGGTACCAAAGGTTGCAGCCTGATTTCCCGCCTGATAGGCGCCCTGATCAACATCAGCGGTAAAGAAACCGGTGTTGCCTGTGCAACAGGTCTGTTTCTCAACAAACGCAAAGTCACTGATGGGGATTGCGCCAACTGGGAAGCTGGTCAGCGCCTGCTGATCAACCGCTCAGTGCAGGCCGCTGTTTTTGAAACCAATGCCAAAGCCATATTGACGGATGGACTTGCTTACGACAAATGCGCTGTCGGTGTCGTCACTGACCTGCATGGTCACGAGGAACTCGCGCCTCACTATATCGACAGCCCTGAACAGATGCGCAAGATAATGCGCACCCAGGTTGATGTGATCCTGCCCGATGGCGTCGCCGTCCTGAACGCTGCAGAAGAAGCTGTCGTGGACCTGGCGGAGCTGTGTGACGGCAAAGTCATTTTCTATGGACTGGATCCATTGCTAGAAGCGATAGTCAATCATCGTGCGCTCGGTGAACGTGTGGTGTTTTTGCGTGATGCCCACATTGTCCTGGCTGAAGGTGACAATGAAGCAGCCCTATTGCCACTGAGCTCATTGAAACCGGCCAAAGCAGCACAACCAGAAATCGTACTCGCTGCGGTCGCGGCTGGCTGGGCGCTGAATATTGCACCGGAATTGATTGCGGCAGGACTCAGGTCTTTTGACTCCAGCCAGAAAGCAACTTACTGAGCTGATTACTAAGTACCAGACCTGACAAACTGGTCTGCGATTGATCTGTATTTTCTTGGAATTTGTTATTTACTTGACGATGTGAAATCGGGAATTTGGAAGACCTGAGCTCCTCCCCCCACATCTTCGTTTGACGCCTTTTTCAACAGGACTAAGTTTTATGGAAGTATCACGCATCCGTGCCCTGCGCGGTCCCAATCTCTGGAGCCACCACACGGCAGTTGAAGCGATTGTTGCCTGCACAAATGAAGAGCTGTCAATTGCCGGCCTGGATGGTTTTGAAGACCGCTTGCGCGCCCTGTTCCCAGAGTTGAGCGTATTGCAGCCAACCGGTCACGACGATGCCATTCCGATGGCCCACGTTTTTGAATTGACCGTCTTGGGCCTCCAGGCAGAAGCCGGTTGCCCTGTGACCTTCAGTCGTACCACGCAAACCGTAGAAGCAGGCATCTTCCAGGTTGTCGTTGAATATTCGGAAGAAGCAGTAGGACGTCTGGCCGTGGAACTGGCAGACAAACTGATTAACGCAGCGCTGAAGAGCCAGACGTTTGATCTGGCAGCAGCGCTTGAACAATTGCGTGAGCTTGATGAAGATGTGCGCCTCGGCCCTTCGACCGGCTCCATCGTCAATGCCGCTCTCGCCCGTAATATCCCTTTCCGCCGCCTGACCGACGGCAGCCTGGTCACGTTTGGCTGGGGTAGCCGCCAACGCAAGATACAGGCCGCTGAAATGGACGGCACCAGCGCCATTGCTGAAGCCATTGCACAGGACAAAGAACTGACCAAGAAGCTGCTGCATGCGGCAGGTGTGCCCGTACCGCTGGGCCGTTCAGTCTACGATGCAGATGACGCCTGGAAAGCAGCACTGGAAATTGGCTTACCAGTCGTCGTCAAGCCCAAGGATGGCAATCAGGGCAAAGGGGTCACCGTCAATGT
Source organism: Undibacterium paludis (assembly GCF_022568815.1). Taxonomy (GTDB): domain Bacteria; phylum Pseudomonadota; class Gammaproteobacteria; order Burkholderiales; family Burkholderiaceae_D; genus Undibacterium. The sequence continues at coordinate 117,450 of NZ_JAKZHX010000009.1, forward strand.
CACCACACGTGAGCAGCTTGATGCCGGCTTTATCGCGGCCAGTGAATTCCGTGACGACATCCTGGTTGAACGATTCTTGCCCGGCAATGACTTCCGTCTGCTGGTGGTGGGCAACAAACTGGTGGCCGCAGCACGCCGAGACCCGCCGCAAGTGGTTGGCGATGGCAAGAAAACCGTAAGGGAACTGGTTGACCAGGTCAATAAAGACCCGCGTCGTGGCAGTGGGCACTCGACCTCGTTGACCAAGATACGTTTCGACGACATTGCCCTGGCCAGCCTGGCCAAGCAAGGCTTCGTTGCTGACTCCATCCCGCCCAAAGGACAACGCGTGGTCTTGCGTAATAATGCCAACCTGTCCACCGGCGGCGCAGCAACCGACGTGACCGATGATGTGCATCCTGAAGTTGCAGCACGCGCTGTAGCAGCGGCACAAATGGTGGGCCTGGATATTTGTGGCGTCGACCTGGTATGCGACAGCGTGCTGAAACCGATTGAAGAACAAAACGGCGGCATCGTAGAAGTCAATGCTGCCCCCGGCTTGCGCATGCACTTGTCCCCTTCTTTTGGCAAGGGGCGTCAGGTTGGCGAGGCCATCATTTCATCCATGTTTGAAGAAGGTGAAGACGGCCGCATACCGATTATTGCTGTCACCGGCACCAATGGCAAAACCACGACTGTACGCCTGATCGCGCATTTGCTGACAGCCAGTGGCTTGCGTACCGGCATGACCAATACGGATGGCGTATATGTCGCCGGGCGCCAGATCGACAGTGGCGACTGCAGCGGCCCGCGCAGTGCCCGCAATGTACTGTCACATCCCGATGTAGATGCCGCAGTGTTTGAGACAGCCCGTGGCGGCGTACTGCGCGAAGGTCTGGCTTATGACCGTTGCCAGGTGGCTGTTGTTACCAATATCGGTTCCGGTGACCATCTGGGCCTGAACTATATCACTACAGTTGAAGATCTTGCGGTCTTGAAACGCGTGATTGTCCAGAACGTTGCTGATAACGGATACGCCGTACTCAATGCAGCAGACCCTATTGTTGCCGCCATGGCCAGCAACTGCCCTTCCGCTGTCATTTTCTTTGCGGCAGACAACCAGCATCCCATCATGGCAACCCACAGGGCACAGGGCAAGCGCGTGGTGTTTATTGAAGATGGTCACCTGATTGCAGCTGAAGGCAAGTTCCGTCACAGCATTCCCTTGACGGAAATCCCTATTACCCGCAATGGCAGCATAGGCTTCCAGGTTGAAAACGTGATGGCATCTGTCGCCGCGGCCTGGGCCATCAATATCGCTTGGGACCACATAAGTGTAGGCCTGAAGACCTTCGCCAACGAGGCTGATAATGCGCCGGGCCGCTTCAATGTCTTCAACTTCCGCGGCGCTACACTGATTGCAGACTACGGCCATAATCCTGATGCGATACTGGCACTGGTACGCGCAGTTGAAACCATGCCAGCCAAACGCCGCTCTGTCGTCATCAGCGGCGCGGGTGACAGGCGCGATCAGGACATACGGCAGCAGACTGAAATCCTCGGTGAATCCTTTGATGATGTAGTCCTGTACCAGGACCAATGCCAGCGTGGACGCGCCGATGGCGAAGTGATCGCGCTCTTGCGGGAGGGTTTGGGCAATGCCAGCAAAACCAGTCGCGTCGATGAAATCACCGGTGAATTTATCGCCATTGACCTGGCGATGGACAGATTGCAAGCTGGCGACCTTTGCCTGATCCTGATCGATCAGGTAGAAGAAGCTTTGGCGCATATCGCCAGACGCGTCGCTGAAGGTTAAATCCCTGCAGCACAACTCAACAAAAATGCCAGGTTAATTACCTGGCATTTTGCATTCATGCTCTAAATCAGCAGGCCATTTGCAACCGGTTTGCCAAGTCGCAAACCTGACAATGGCAAACGCTTGTCGCTCGGTATTTCACCATCTGCCATCAGTGAAGTGTAACGCAGGCAACATACCCGCAAGAATGAAGCAAAATTATCGATATGTCCACGACACTCCATCAGCTCATCATAGAGTTTGGTGATCAGTTGATTGGTATTCATACCATCACGCTCTGCAATCTCCTGCAAGACGTTCCAGAATATCTTCTCCAGACGTATTGAAGTCACCACTCCATGCAGGCGTATCGAGCGTGCCTTGCTTTCATACAAACCCGGATCAGCTTTTACAAAAATCTCGCACATCTTGCCTCCCGCAAATCGTCAAGAAATTTACTCCTGACGATTATACGGCAATCATTGAATGCTTAAATAATTCACAACTTGATTTCTGTACCAAGGAGATTGAGAAATTGTGCTATCCAGGCAGGGTGTGCAGGCCAGGCTGGCGCAGTCACAAAATTCCGGTCTGTCACAGCAGCAGTGACTGCAATATTGGCATAATGCCCGCCGGCTGCTTCAACCTCAGGCTGACAGGCAGGGTAAGCAGAGCACTTCACCCCTTCCAGCACCCTTGCAGCAGCTAGTATCTGTGCGCCATGACAAATGGCAGCAATTGGCTTGCTGGCCTTGGCAAAATATTGAACTATGGAAATAATTTGTGGATTAAGCCGCAGGTATTCGGGTGCACGGCCCCCGGGGATCAGCAAAGCGTCATAATCCTGTGCATTTGTACTGGCAAAGTCATGGGTAATCGTAAAGCGGTGTCCAGGTTTTTCTGTATATGTCTGCTGGCCCTCAAAATCATGTATTGCCGTAGCAACATAGTCACCAGCCTTTTTATCGGGGCAAACTGCGTGGACCTCATGCCCCACCGCTAAAAGAGCCTGAAAAGGCACCATGGCCTCATAATCCTCTACAAAATCACCAACCAGCATCAGTATTTTTTTGGCCGTCATGATGTCTCCTGTATAAAAAATCAAATGGAGACTGATTGTTAATCTAAAAGCATATCAGGTGGTAATGACAGGTTACTACATTCACATCACAGCAGGATAGTGCCACCAAACAATGAGCGTTGCAGGCCATCATCGGGAGTGGAATAGATTTCGACTGCATTCCCGCATGAAATTTCGACGCTGCAAAGGGAAATTACTTAACATTGTTCAGGTAACAAGCAGAACTCGTATAAAATCTCCTGATCACCTGAACACAGGTATTTGCAAAGCAGGCAACCCGGATTTCGTTTGGAGACAACATGGCGGAAACAGGATCGTTATACAAGAATCGCGTATTAATGCTGACCCAGACCTTTTTTATGATAGACAATAAAAAAGAATTGTTACTGGGCGCGCACAAGTACGACTTCGATATCCTGTTCTTTGATCAGATGAGTGATTTTGTCAATACCGTACACAACTCGGATGAAAATACCTTGTTTGTCATTGACCTTGATGTCCTGTACAACATGCAGGATGACATGCAACACACACGTCGGCAAACCATGTTTCTGAGCGACCTGTTGCAGCGCCTGCCGACTGACAGAAGTTATATCTATCTGCAAACCGTACGCCAGGGCGAGCGTTTCCTTTTGCAGCAGAAATTAGTCGACAGCAACTGCCTCGCCTATGCAGAGAAACCAATCACGAATGAAGTACTGGTAGATAAACTGTTCAATATCTTTGCCAGGAACAAACGCGGCGATTCCAATACCGTCATCTACCTGGGTGAAAAGCCCGTCTTCGACATTGGCCTGCTATCCGACAATAAAGTCCAGCTGCTGCAATATCAGGACGGACACACTCTGCATGTACGTGTCAAAGAGGCGCAACCTGATCTTGTCCTCATTGACGAAGCACAATACCTGCAAACCGAGGCTGTCGTCCGCGTGCTGAAGAAAAACATAGAATTTGATATAGGTCGTGAGATCATTTTACTTCAAGACCGGCAAGACGCGGCTCTGACACGCCGCGCCCTGGACAGCGGCTTCGATGAAATCTTTATGCCCAATGATGCCGATGTGCTGACGCGCCAGCTATTGAATCGCATCAATAAAATACGCGCCAGCAAGGACTTGATCAGCCGTGACAGAGCAACGGGTCTGCTCAATAAAGTCGGCTTCCAGAAAAAAGCTCAGGAATGGATACGCCGCGCCAGCCGGGAAAACAAACCTCTGACCTACGGCATCATAGACATCGACAAGTTCAAAAACATCAATGATACCTGGGGCCACTATTTTGGCGACATCGTCATCAAGCGATTATCTTTGGTCTTGTCTGCACAAATGGGTGAACATGACCTGCTAAGCCGTTTTGGCGGCGAAGAATTTGTCGTGCTTTTCTGGGACTGCGAACCAGCACAAGGCAAACAAAAACTCGACGCCATGCGCGAAGCCTTTGGCAGAATTGACTTTGAGGTCAAACAAGGTGAAAACAAAAACTTTAGTTTCAGTGGTGGAATAGCCGACTTCCCTACCTGGAATACCGAAAATACCATGTTCCTGCAGGCAGATGCGATGCTGTATCAGGCAAAACAGAGTGGCCGGAATCAGGTTTGTGTTAGCAGGAAATAATACAATTTGTGGTCCGTGAGAATGGGCCCAATATCGTAGATTGTGCTACGGTTTATCAGCCCAACAATGGACCACAACAAACGTCCATGTTACTGACCGCCAAATGTCGGGCTTGCCAACCCAACCTTCGAACTGATGCATAGACACAGATTTCTCCAACCCCACTGCGAAAAGGGTTTGGTCTTTGCGTTACAGGACTCAATTGTCAATACCCTATTCAATTGGCGCTTTCACTCTGCCCTGCACATGCGCAGAAAAGGCTTTCTCCAAGGGTGAACAGGTCGAAATTCACGCAGCTTCATCATAAGCGTATAACACCAAGGATCAGTTCTAGCTTTTTATACGTTCTTTTTTATAAGCATCAACGCAGCGCTGCCTCGCCTGTTCGAGCGACTCGCTTTTTTTTGCACGTGGGTAGCCAATTGAACTTAAAAAAATCGTCGCAGGCATTGGCATCAAGTGCAAGCAAGTGATTCAAGGACTGTTCCTCAGTAAGCAAGCTGCCATCCTGGTCATAGAACATGCATGGATCTAACGTACGCCTGGTGAAGCCATAATTTGGATCATTTTTATTTTCCGGATCAAGGTTTTGTGTTTTTTTTCTCTGTATTAAAAAGGTGACGAACATGACGATACACATTGTCCAAGGCCCAAGTAATAAACAAAGAATAAGGCCCACACCATTAGGAAGACTCGAACTGACAACAAACATCAAAATGGAAGTAATCAAAAACGATAAAACTGCCTTACCACCTTGACCTTGAACAATCATGCAAATCAACAAAATCAGCGACGCGATGAATGGAAACAAAAACAACGCCTGAAATTCTGAATTACTAATGCCCATCCAAAGCCCTATCTGACAATCCAATTGACGTTAGTCACCGACAGAACATTTTGATGAAATCAGTCCAACTTAATTACTGATAAATATCACCAAGTCATTGTACCTTTTGTATTGCATCGATATATGAAATACCAAATAAACCACCACGTACATTGATAATTAGTTTATCGCCTGATTCTGTTTGCTCAGACCAGTGATCAGGTACATTTATCTTACGCAGCTCTTTTTCAGGAGCGACCTTAACCAGCCATGACTTCACAACATATTTTCCGCCCCGACTGCCTTCGTGTTCTGTAGCTATCTTTTTTATGATTTGCGCAGAAATTGACTGAGCCGGTGAAGTATCAAAATAAGTATTTACAGTCATAAAAAACGGCAAGGCTAAAAAGTAACCGCCTCCAAGGAAAAGCAGCCCAAAGCCTGCCCCCAAAGAAAAAACTCTCCCAGCCGCCCATTTTCTTGCAGTTGATAAAAGCATACTAAAAAACAAAAAAAACGCACCCATTAGCATCACTTTGAACGGCAATTCTTCCCAGAAAGGGCTCCATGGTTCCCAGCGCTGCTTTACCATATCAAATGCAAGGATCAGAAAAAGTATCACACCTAGAAGCGCACCAAGTGCTACAGATACTTTAATAAACTTCGGCACTTCTAATGCCTGAGCATAGGATCTAAGCACTTTGCTTTCAGATTCATGCCTGTATTTGTACATCTTGATTCCCTAATATTTAGTTGTCGACAACAGCACCCAAGGTATCATGCCCACCCGCCCCAAACAATTGCTGTTTAACATGCGCTAACTGATCCCTGACCTGGGCAGCTTTCTCAAACTCCAGATTCTTCGCATGATCGAGCATGAGTTTTTCCAGGCGCTTGATTTCACGGCTGATCTGTTTCTCGCTCATGACTTCATAACGTGCCTGTTCTTGTGCTACTGCCAGCTCTTCCTTGGCTTCCTGCGGATTATAGACACCATCGATGATGTCCTTGATCTGTTTGCTGATACCGGTTGGTGTGATGTTATTCGCGGCATTGAAAGCCAGTTGCTTGTTGCGACGACGTTCAGTTTCACCCATGGCGCGACGCATGGAATCAGTCACCTTGTCGGCATACAGGATGGCTTTGCCATTCAAATTACGGGCAGCACGTCCTATGGTCTGTATCAGACTGCGTTCTGAACGCAGGAAGCCTTCTTTATCCGCATCCAGAATCGCAACCAGAGAAACTTCAGGTATATCCAGGCCCTCGCGCAAGAGGTTAATACCAACCAGTACATCAAAAGTGCCCAGACGCAGGTCACGGATGATCTCTACCCGCTCTACCGTATCTATATCACTGTGCAGGTAGCGCACCTTGATGCCATTTTCGTTAAGGAATTCTGTCAACTGTTCTGACATGCGCTTGGTCAACGTAGTGACCAATACACGCTCATTCTTTTTCACCCTTTCTATGATCTGATTCATCAAGTCATCGACCTGGGTCAGGGCTGGCCGCACTTCTATTTCAGGGTCAACCAGGCCGGTCGGCCTGACCACCTGCTCCACCGTCTGGTCAGCATGCTGGTCTTCATAATCACCTGGCGTGGCTGATACAAACACGGTCTGGCGCAATTTGCTTTCGAACTCAGCAAACTTCAACGGGCGATTATCCAGTGCCGAAGGCAGGCGAAAGCCGTAATCAACCAGATTGGTCTTGCGCGCCCTGTCGCCGTTGTACATGCCATTCAACTGGCCGGTCAGCACATGCGATTCGTCCAGAAACATCAGGGCGTCAGACGGCAAATAATCAACCAGGGTAGGTGGCGGGTCGCCGGCCTTGGCGCCGCTCAAATGACGTGAGTAATTTTCAATCCCCTTAGTGAAGCCGATCTCGGCCATCATTTCCAGGTCAAAGCGGGTGCGCTGCTCTATGCGCTGTTCTTCTATCAGTTTGTTTTCACGGCGGAAAAAATCAAGACGCTCACGTAATTCCTCCTTGATGGTTTCTATCGCCCGCAGGACCGTTTCACGCGGCGTCACATAATGCGAACCAGGGTAGACGGTAAAACGCGGTATCTTTTGCTTGATACGGCCCGTCAATGGGTCAAACAATTGCAGGTTTTCGATTTCATCATCAAACATTTCCACGCGCACGGCCAGTTCAGCATGTTCAGCGGGGAAAATGTCTATGGTGTCACCACGGACGCGGAAAGTGCCGCGACCAAAGTCGACCTCATTACGCTTGTATTGCATTTGTATCAAACGGGCAATGATGTCGCGCTGACTGACCTTGTCCCTGGCGCGCAAGGTCAAAATCATCTTGTGATATTCATTGGGGTTACCGATACCATAGATGGCAGACACCGTTGCCACGATGATCACGTCACGTCTTTCCATCAGTGATTTGGTGCAGGACAGGCGCATCTGTTCTATGTGCTCATTGATGGCAGAATCTTTCTCAATGAACAAGTCACGTTGCGGCACATAGGCTTCTGGTTGATAGTAATCGTAATAACTGACAAAATACTCCACCGCATTGCGTGGAAAGAATTCTCTGAACTCACTATACAACTGTGCAGCCAGGGTTTTATTAGGTGCAAAGATGATTGCCGGCCTACCGGTCCTGGCGATCACGTTCGCCATCGTATAGGTCTTACCCGACCCCGTCACACCCAGCAGTGTCTGAAAAAACAAGCCATCATTGATTCCCTCGACCAATTGCGATATTGCCGTCGGCTGATCGCCGGCAGGCTGGAACAACTGGTATAACTGATAAGGTGAATCAGGAAAGCTGATGAATTTTGCCTCGTCCAACTGTTCGGACGAAGCTGTTGAATTAACCGGTGCGACCGCCATGATGCTATTACCTTTGCTAAAATAGGTGGCTGTACTTTGCAATCTGCCTCATTCCAACCTTTATTGTCGGCAACGACAACTATTTCAATATTATCACGATGACTGCTTCCGCTTCTTCCCCCCTGTTTTCTGCCATAGAAATGGCGCCGCGCGACCCTATCCTGGGTATCACCGAAGCCTTTAATGCTGACCAGAATCCTGCCAAGGTCAACCTTGGTGTTGGTGTTTATTATGACGACAATGGCAAAGTACCCTTGCTGGAATGTGTCAAAAAGGCCGAAGCCATTTTGATGGAAAAATTCTCGCCTCGCACTTACCTGCCCATCGAAGGCCTGGCTGCCTATGACAAGGCAGTACAGGAACTGGTGTTTGGCGCTGACAGCGATGTCGTCAAAGAGAAGCGCGCCATTACTGCACAAGCCATAGGTGGCACGGGTGCATTGAAGCTGGGTGCTGACTTCTTGCAGCGTTTCACGCCAAATTCTGAAGTCTGGATCAGCGACCCAAGCTGGGAAAACCATCGCGCCCTGTTTGAGTCAGCCGGTTTCAAGGTCAATTCTTATCCGTATTATGATGCAGCAACACGTGGCGTCAATTTTGCCGGTATGCTGGATGCATTAAAAAACATGGCACCTGGCGCCATCGTCCTGCTGCACGCATGCTGCCATAACCCTACCGGTGCAGATCTGACTGACGAGCAATGGACACAGGTCATTGAAGTTGTCACGCAGCGGGGCCTGATCCCTTTCCTTGACATGGCTTACCAGGGCTTTGGTGATGGCATAGAAGCTGATGGTAAGGTCGTACGTCGTTTTGCAGAAGCCGGCGGCGCCCTGTTCGTCTCCAACTCTTTTTCCAAATCTTTCTCCCTGTACGGCGAGCGTGTCGGCGCGCTGAGCATAGCAGCGTCGAGTGCAGAAGAAGCTGCACGCATCATGTCGCAACTCAAGCGCGTGATCCGCACCAACTATTCCAACCCTCCTACTCATGGCGGCCAGGTGGTGGCAACGGTACTGGCGACCCCGGAACTGCGTCAGTTGTGGGAAGAAGAACTGGCAGGCATGCGCGTACGCATACGCGAAATGCGCGCAGCTTTTGTCAACAAGCTCAAAGAACAAGCCCCTGCTCACAACTTTGACTTCGTCATCCAGCAGCGCGGCATGTTCTCATATTCTGGCCTGACGAAAGAACAGGTAGGCCAATTGCGTGACAATAACTCTATCTATGCCGTTGATACCGGCCGTATCTGTGTAGCGGCCCTCAATAGCAAAAATATTGACAATGTCATCGCGGCGATTGCGAAGACCCTGTAATTCGCTTGTGGCAATAGAGTTGACAACTTCAGGGGCGGAGCATATAATCTTTGTCTCTGTTCCCTGATAGCTCAGTCGGTAGAGCGACGGACTGTTAATCCGCAGGTCCCTGGTTCGAGTCCAGGTCGGGGAGCCACAGAATTCAAAGTAAGTAGTGAACTTAGCAAAAAATCACTGCGAGCTGGTTTTACGGCACATCAAAGTGCTTACAAAGTTTTACGAAGATCATCATATCTTCTATTCCCTGATAGCTCAGTCGGTAGAGCGACGGACTGTTAATCCGCAGGTCCCTGGTTCGAGTCCAGGTCGGGGAGCCAAATTAGTAAATAGAGTTACTTGCCAACGCCAGTAACTCTTTTTTTTCCGCCGGATTCACCTGGTTACAGGTAAACAGCGGGATAAGTTGATGCAGTAACAAATAAGAATTTGAAGTAAGTGGTGAACTTAATAAAAAATCACTGCAAAAAGATTTAAAAAGAGTTTTACGAAGATCATCATATCTTCTATTCCCTGATAGCTCAGTCGGTAGAGCGACGGACTGTTAATCCGCAGGTCCCTGGTTCGAGTCCAGGTCGGGGAGCCAAATTGAGAGAACAGAGTTACTTGCACGTGCCAGTAACTCTTTTTTTTCCCTCAAGTCAGTCAGTGTAATTCTAAAAACTTGCCATTGCTTCTGAAGTTTTATGTACGCGGCGTAGAAGTCAGACAAGCCTGGCAAAATCATTTACCGGTTTAAGTACAACCCCGGTCACAGAAAAACGTACGCTTCCCCCTTGTTAGTCATACCCGGTCTTTCAACAGACTGTTGGGTCAGTGCTTTGCTTTCCACGCTAAAGCACTTTCCCATCCCCTATGATCATCGCCACTGACAGCGCGTCATATACAAAAAAACCTGCCCCACTGACACCGAGTCACTGCCTTGGAATTTTCAGTGCAAAAATATCTGGATTCTTGCCATCCAGTCATGATCCCATAGCCTTTCAATACTTGTTTGCCTGCTTCATGAAAAGTACACGTTTATCTTGATGTCGGCATCGGCCTTGATTATCTACAGAAAATTTCTGTCAGGGCAGATACAATATCGGCCTTGGTTCAATCAACGCTTACCGATTTTGCTTATCCTTCTTCAAAGATATCTGGCAGTATTTTGCATGCTTGCTTTATCAGTAGCCGGCCAGTCCAATGCAGCAACGGCAGATGATACTTGTGACGGCAATCCGGCACCCATCCGCTATCTGCTGACATTTGATGACGGGCCCAGTGCAGTCAGGCCGGACAACCCTACCGAAAAAGTATTAAGCATCCTGTCAAAAAACCCCCACCAGAATGGCATCAAAGCGGTTTTTTTTACGCAAACAAGAGCTGTCAATGGTGGCGGTACAGAATATGGCCGGACCTTGCTGAAGCGCGAAGTCGAAGAAGGTCATTTGCTGGCTTTTCATACGGCAACGCCGCGACATTCCAATCATCGTTATCTTGGCGAACAGGATTTGAAAGCTTCGCTTGAACTCGGCATTGCTGACCTGACCAGCATTACCGGAGTCGCCCCAAAACTGGTACGTCCGCCATTCTGGAGTTATGACGCGCTGACGCTGGACGTCTATCAGCAGCATGGCTTGCAGATGCTATTGACAGATTTAAGCGCCAATGATGGCATTATCTATGGCATCAATTTCAGCCTGACCAAACGCCGAAATATGCGCAAATTACTGGCGGCCATGCGCCCGCGCTGGTGCCAGAATACCTTGCCGGTGGTAGATGGCGTGACCCCGATTGTGGTCACTTTCCATGACATCAATCCTTACACAGCCAATCATCTGGAGGAGTATCTGGGAATACTTCTGGACGTGGCCGGGGAATTGAATGTACAAGTCAGCGAAAAGCCTTTTTATGATGCTGCTGATGAGCTTGAACGCGCTGCTTTGGCAAGAGTAGTGAAAGACAGCAATAACGCACCAGAGTTACCGGGGATATGGAACTGGTTCTGGAGTCTGTTCCGCTGACAGGCCTACTTGCAAAAGTAGAGGTGGCGATACAAATTGCCTGTCGCTACACAAAGTGATGGACAAGGCATGATGCGGTAGCTGCAAGCATTGTGCACATGGCAAATTCAGCTTGATTTGCGCTTCTTTTTTTGTCCATAGCTGATAAAAAGCATGCATGCGATTGTCCGCATCCTGCTGGTTTATCCAGACACTCTCTTCAGCATCAAATGCATGCAATGCCAGTGCTGAGAAGTCCCGGTCAGGGTTTAGCAATTCGATATCCAAACCCAACTTGTTGTTGCTACTCAAAGCACAACCAATCCAGTTACCACTATGCGAAAGGCTGAAGCCAATATCTGGAAAGGCTGGAAAATCAAGCTGCGGTGCATTGCCAGGGCGTTCAGTCAATTGCAGTACGTCAACCGGCACTTCCAGTAATTGACTAAGCCTTTGACGAAGCAAAACTCGTCCAATCAAAAATTGCCGCTGACGCTCGGGTCTGACAAAACACCGATAGCGCCGCAATTCGGTTGGTGCAAGCCAAGAAGTGTAGCAAGTTAGCTCCCGATCTTTTATAGAAGAACTATCCACGAGCCACACTTTAGCGATTGACATCATCAAGCACTCTTACGCTCAACAAGCTTAATCAAAGCCTGACAAAATCTTATAAGTAATTTCAGTATTTGTCGCCTTTACTATTTCTATGCGTGCGCCTTTATAGCCTAAAATTGACGACTCGTCTAAATCGTAGGTTACTTCATTGTTAAATGCTGGGCGCGCCAGATTATTAGAAAACTCCCTATACGCAAGAGTAATTCGATTACCTATTTTTCCGTTATAAAGCAAAGTTTGTTGGAAAGCATTTGCTGATTTTCTTGCAAGCTTGTTAATGAGTGAATATTTGATATCTGCACATTGCTCTTTGCTAAAGCAAATTTTATTTTCAGCCTTATAAAGATAAACTTCTACTTTATCTTTGACAAACTTAATGCGCGTTTTATTTTCTGCCTCAAATGGATACTCACCTTTAAGCAAAGGAATAGAACCAATCATCTCATTTTGAGCAATAACAAGTGATGGCTCCAATTGCCCCATCCCCTGTGTCAATAAACTTTCCCCGATGCCTTTTGTCGCAATAGTACCTATCTCTGGGAAAGTGAAAGAAGCAATTTCAGGCTGTTTTTTTGAAGCACATCCGGACAGTAAAAGGACTGCCGTCATCATCACGGGTAGCATTTCTTTCCATATACTCATATAGTTTCTCCAATATTAAACAATCATCGACTCACACAATTCATTACATCACTTCAGTATCACCTGAGATGAGATATGGATGAATAAAAATTTTCATGTTCTTTACTTATTCATCAATCTTGACAAAATCTGCCTTGAGAACAACACCAGCCATCAAAGCATTAATGTGGCACTCAAATTCTGTTTCGCTTGATTTTTCGACATCATCATAATTACTGACGATATTAATCACGGCATTTGCACCCAAATTTTCAGCGCGTTTTTTCAGTTGCAACATAGCAGATAGAAAAACCCAGTTGCAAGCCTGCTCAGTAGTCTTGTTCAAGGCATTTGTTTTTTTATTTGTTTGATCGTTAATGATTTTCCTGGATACAGGTGGCGTGGCTTGTGTGCCAAAATAGTATTTCACCTTATCGCCTAATCTATATGGAGCATTATTGCTTGTCATCGCTGTCGCGATAGGCAACATCACTATATTGTCAGCAGCAATAACCGGCATCGTTAAATTAACCAGTGTGATCAGCGCAATTGCGGTACGAATTAATTTTTTCATGTTCTATCTCCAGGCTAAAAAACGCTATCAACATGCAAGTCAGCTATATTTTTTAAAAATCAGCGAAGTGTTTATTCCGCCAAACGCAAAATTATTCGACATCACATACGCACAAGTTATCGCCCTGCCCTCGTCCCTGATGTAATCAAGCTCTGCGCATTGCGGGTCCAGCTCCTGCAAATTGATCGTCGGTGCAAACCAGCCTTCGCGCATCATTTCTATGCTGATCCAGGCCTCCAGTGCGCCACAGGCCCCCAGCGTATGACCCATATAGCTTTTCAGGGAACTGATGGGCGTACGCTGGCCGAAGACTTCTGCCGTTGCCTGGCTCTCGGCAATATCGCCCTGCTGGGTGCCGGTACCGTGGGCATTGACATAACCAATATCGCCAGGCTGCAGTCCTGCATCTGCCAGTGCCAGTTGCATGGCGATCTTCATGGTTTCGGCATTGGGCTGTGTCACATGACAACCGTCACTATTGGTGCCAAATCCGACCAGTTCTGCATGTATGGTTGCGCCACGCGCCACTGCGTGCTCAAGTTCTTCGAGTATCAGGCAACCCGCGCCTTCACCTATCACCAGGCCATCGCGACCGGCATCAAACGGACGCGGCGTGACTTCAGGTGTATCATTTTTGACACTGGTGGCGAACAGAGTGTCGAATACCGCCGCTTCGGTCGCACATAATTCTTCTGCACCGCCGGCTATCATGGCGATCTGCTTGCCACTACGGATTGCTTCATATGCGTAACCTATACCCTGGCTGCCTGATGTACAGGCTGATGATGTCGTAATCACGCGCCCAGTCAAGCCAAAAAACACACCGATGTTGACTGGCGCAGTATGCGCCATCATCTTTATATAGGTCGTCGCATTGATGCCCTTGGTGGTGCGCTCTTCCATCATGCGCCCGAAATCACCAATGGCGCTTGGTGTGCCGGCAGAAGAACCAAAAGAGATGCCCATCTGCCCGCTCGTCAGCAAGGTATGATCGAGCAAACCGGCATGTGCCAGCGCCATTTCACTGGCGCGTGTCGCCATCAGCGCCACCCGGCCCATGCTGCGGGTGGCTTTGCGATGATATTTTTCATTCAGCTCAAACGGCGCTGCCGGGGCACCAAGTTTGGTATTGAGTCCATCATAGTCTTGCCAGTCATCCATAGGGACGATGGCATTGCGGTACTCCCCCAATTGCCGGCGTATGCTGGTCCAGTCATTGCCCAGCGGGCTGATGCCAGCCATGCCTGTCACAACCACGCGGCGATTGATCTTGCTCATGCCATGCCTCCATTGACCGATATAACCTGGCGCGTCACATACGCAGCATCTGCATGCATGAGAAAACTGACGACAGCGGCCACTTCTTCGGGCTTGCCCACACGGCGGGCCGGTATCATTTTTAATGCTTCTTCCATTGGTACTTCACTTATCATGTCAGTCTCTATCAGGCCCGGGGCCACACAGTTGACCGTAATGGCGCGTTTGGCCAGTTCGATGGCCAACGCCTTGGTCGCGCCGATGATGCCGGCTTTTGCTGCGCTGTAATTCACCTGGCCGCGATTGCCGATCAGGCCAGATACCGAAGCCAGAGTGATGATACGCCCTGGCTTGCGCCTTTGCACCATGGGCATGACCAGAGGATTGAGTACATTGTAAAAACCATCGAGATTAGTCTCCAGAACAATATCCCAGTCTTCACCCGACATGGCCGGAAAAGCATTATCACGCGCCACACCGGCATTGCATACCACGCCATAGTAGCAGCCATGCTCCTCAATATCCGCCGTCAATATGGCTGCCGCCTGCTCACGTGCGCTGATATCAAACTGCAATACCCTGACCTGACGCCCCATGCCGGCGATCTCCTGCGCAAGCACGTCAGTTTCTGCACGCTGACTGCGGCAATGCAAGACAATATCGTAACCATCACGCGCCAGGCGCAATGCAATTGCCTTGCCTATGCCGCGCGATGATCCTGTCACCAACACACTCATACTCATTACTAACTCCGTTGCAGAAAATCTTTAACATTATCGGGCTGGAATACCGTCACCGTCGCATTTGCCAATACGGTCCTGGATGTACTGTCCTCAATACGGCATTCAAACGCCCCCAGGCCATTGTCGCCCTGCATGGCGCGCAGCACATGGATATGCAATACGCTACCCAAGGCAAATAGCGGCACGCTGGCCTCATAACGGCGCGAACCCAGCAAAAAACCTACTTTTACAGGCTCCCCCTTGATCGTTGCCAGGTAACCGGCATGTGCAGCAATCGCCTGAGCCATATACTCAATACCGACCCAGGAACCAACTCCATTGGCATCGCAAAACAGTGTGCCGGATTCTATCCTCACCTCTGCACACAGAGTCTCGTCATCGACAGCAAGCAGGCGGTCAAGCAGCACCATCTCACCACTGTGTGGCACTACATCACGAACGGCTGGCAAATACATCTGACTCATATCGCCCTCCCCAATACCAGGCTTGCATTCGAACCACCAAAGGCAAAGGAATTACTTAGCGCCCATTGCAAGGGGCGGCCCAGTTGCTGCTTTTTACTGACGGTGACCAGGTCTGGCAATTGTTCATCCCTGACCTGGTCCCACAAATGTGGCGGCAGCTTGCCCAGCGGGTTGTCATCCTGCATGGCAAGCCAGCACAGGGCAGCCTCTATGGCCGCTGCGGCACCCAGGGCATGACCGGTAAAGGGTTTGGTCGAACTGACAGCCACGGATGCGCCAAACATATCGCGTATCACGCGGGATTCCATCGCATCATTTTGTACAGTGGCTGTGCCATGCATATTGATGTAGTCGATTTCTGCGGCAGAAATACCTGCTCGCTGCAAGGCCTGTGCAATAGCCAGTCTGGCGCCGCCGCCAGCGGGATCAGGCGCTGACATATGGTGTCCGTCAGAGGCCTCCCCCCAGCCGCACAAAGCCACGGAGCCTGGCTGTTCCGGCTCTGCGCTCATGACAAATAAAGCGGCTCCCTCGCCAATATTGATACCATTGCGATTGGCGCTGAGCGGATTGCAAACGGTGCTGCTGACAGATTCCAGGGCCGAAAAACCGGCAATGGTAAATGCACACAGACTATCTACGCCACCTGTCAACACCACATCACACAAGCCCATCCTGATCAGGCGGGCCGCACTTGCCATGGCTTTGGCACTGGAAGAGCAGGCGCTGGAATGCACATAGGCGGGGCCGGTAATGCCCAATTCATGCGCCAGCATGTCCGCTGGCGAACACATTTCCTGCTGCGCATAGTGAAAGCTTGCCGGCAATGCCCCATGCTGCCGCAGATGTTGCAGCGCATTTTCTGTACTGGCAATACCTGAAGTACTGGTGCCCACCACAATACCGACACGGTCTGCACCAAAACGGGCAATGGCCTCTACCAATGCTGGCCGAATCTGTTCCAGTGCAGCCAGGGCAAGCTGGTTATTACGACTGCGCATGGTCAGCGGCAAATGCGCCACGCCTGGCAAGTCGGTCCGGACCTGGCCGACAGGCAATACCTTGCCCGGGGACCATGCATCTGTCTCCAGCAAGCCACTCTGCGCTTCATTGAGCAAGCGTCGACTGACGTCATGCCGATTATCACCCAGGGCGCATACAATACCGCAGTGATTTAAAAACATTCTCATAAAAATACTTCAAGGTGCTGACTGTATGGTCAGTCGGTAGCTATAACGCAAATTATTCAAAGTGACTGTGCCACTCCAGCGTGGCAAGCCAGTGTAATCGATGGTGGTGATCAGGTCGTCATTCAGATAGAGCTTTCTGTGCAGCCCCTGTTCTTCTATGCGCCAACCTGCGGGCAGGGCTGCAGCAATGGCTTCTAGCGGCCACAGACACAATTGCATGTCTTCCAGTACGTCTTCGGCCCTGACTTGTGCCGGCAACATCACATGCCGCCATGATTTCAGTTGCTGCCCATCATAACTGAGACTCAATACACGCTGCCCAAAAGCCAGTCCAACCAGTTCCAGGTGGTCTGGTTCAACTTCCAGTGCGGCATCAAGTTCGTCTATCTTGCCATTTCTTTCCACTTTCAGATGCTGTTGTACATTGAATGAGCCACCCAGTGCAGCCGGTGCCAGCATCAGGCCCAGCCTGGCCTGCGGCGGCGTTTTCTGTGAACTGGCGCAAGCACCCAGCGTTGCCAGCAGCACGGCAAGCAATATGAATTTAGTTGGTTTTAGCATAATCGGTTTGCGAATCCACTTCTGAACTGGTAAAACAGGGAACAATCAGCCAGACCATCGCAATGCCGATCAGCATGGTCAGACCAAAAGCCCGCAAAGCCGGCGTATTACTGAGCCCCAGCAGACCAAATGAGAGTATGGTATTCGCAGCGGACAAGCCGACTGCCAGCCAGGGTGTGGCATTGCGCCGGTCAGGATGTTCCTGCATGAAGATACCGTAATCCACGCCAACACCAAGCAAGAGCATCAGGGCCAGTACATGAAACAATTGCAGGCTTTGCCCGGCCAGTCCCAGCAAACCCAGGGTAGCCATGCTGGCTGTCAGTGTCGGCAGCAATACCCGCCACGCATGGCGGCGATAACGTGGCAGCAGCAAGGCAAACACCAGCAGATAGGCAGCGCCCAGCACCCAGCCCATATAGGCACGATAGCGACCCAATACGCTGGAAATTTCGCTGACCTTGTCAACCCATTGCACACCTTGCAAACCCTCACTGGCCTGCGCCAGGCGCTGCAAGCCATTGTTGGCATAATTGAGTCCGCGCAAGGCAACGATGCTGGCATGCTCAGTACCTATTTGCCCAAGCCATAAGTGCCGCCATGGATCACCGGCTGATGTTTGCAGGAAGGCATTCACCGTCATGCGACTATCCAGACCCAGCAAGTGCTGGCGTATCTTCGCAGCCCATGCTGGATCTTCATCAAGCTTGCCAGCCAGCAGTGACAGGGCCGTCCCCTCGGACAAGAGCTTTTCATCAATCAGTTTCCTGCGCTCAGCCACGGTCTGTGCTGACGGTATCCAGTTGGACAAAGCCTGGTAACCGCTAATGGTGTGGTCGGCAATAAAACCGTCGAGCTTGTGCTTCAGGGCTTCTTCTCTTTGCAATACAATTTCTGCACTAGGCCCGCGCACTAGAAAGTATTGTACCGGCGTAGGAGCATCCAGCAATTTACCCAGCTTGATCTGATCATTGACCAGGTGCTTGGGCGGTGTTTGCAACAGACGTATGTCGTCATTGACACCAAGACGTGAAACACCTGCACCAACCAGTACGGTGAATACGAGAATGATGAGCAGACCCTGGCGATTGAGGAGCAAACGTGGCCAGTGCAGCAAAACAGAGCCATATGCAGACACCAACCGGCCGCTTCGCAAACTACCGGCACTGATCAACTGCGGGAACCAGCAAATCACTGTGCACCAGGCGAACAACAGACCCAGTGCCGAAAATGCCGCCATATGACGCAAGCCCGGGAAAGGTGTCAGGCCCAGCCCCAGATAACCGATTACGGCTGCCAGCAAGGTCAGACTCAAACCAGGCAAGAGCCGTTTGAGCAATTGGTGGGAGTCCAGGCTCTTGTCTGCACTGAGGCGATTACACAGGAAATAGATGCCATAATCCTGTGCCACACCGATCAGACTGGCGCCAAACACCAGGGTCAATAAGTGGATGTCGCCAAACAACAAGTAACAGACGGATACGGCACCAAGAAAACCTATGCCTATGGACAAGAGTATGAGGGTGATTGGTTTGAGGGAGTGAAAACTCAGCCACATCAGCAAGATGATACCTATCAGCGAGCCAACACCGATGGTGGAAACTTCAGAGTTGGCCTGCTGCCCGGCTGCTGCCGCATGCAAAATGACACCGGCACGGATGATCTCGACTGATGGGCTGACCTGCCTTGCCGCGGCACCGGCCCGTTCCAGCAGAGGCAAGACGGCTTCTTGCGCACTCAATGAAAACGCCGGAGGGACCAGGCCAAGCGGCAGCAAGACATATTGACGCTCTGCATTTGACACGAATAACTTGCCGTCGCGCGGGCGCACCGGTGTTTCTTGCGCCCTTTCCTGTACCCAGGTACTGAACAGGCCGAATGGGTCATCCTGAAACGATCCAAGCTTGGGGCCGGAAAATGCACTATACATTTTTGCCAGGGCGATATCTGTCCAGTATTGCGGTGCTTCTGTACGCAATTGCTGCTCTTGCTGGCGACTCAGCAAACCCAGGCTCTGTTTCTGGAAAGTGCTCAGCCAGTCATTCTGCGCCTGATCACTGACACTGGTCAGTTTGAGCAAATCAGGACGCGTGACCAAAATTTTTTGATACGCATCTGCGGCACGCACTGCCTGCTCCCAGTCAGTGGCGCCAACAAGTACAACCACTCTTTGCTGCGCACTATCAACCATGTGCGCAAACGACTGTTGCAGGACAGGGTCACGCTCTTGTACCGGTAACAAGGCAAGAATGTCGGTGTTAGGCGTAATACGCTTGCCAAGCCACAAATAGGCATTATGCGCAAGCAGCAAGCATACGACCAATGCCCAGACAATAGCCAGGGCACGCGGTATGACGCTTTGCTTATTAATTTTTTCGCTCATGCAATCTTTTTTGATCAGCTCAGTATCAGATCAGAACAGAGCCAGTTCTTCGGCTGTGATCGCTGTTTCACCAGTTTTAATGTCAGAAAAAATGATCGCTGTCGTATCGCCGCTGGCTTCATTGATATGTATGTTTTTTACATAGGCTGCGCCATCCAGTGAAATGGCGCCTATAGCCTTGGCCAGGGCCGGCTCACGCGCTTTCAGCGCCACTTTCCAGCTGTTGGCATCGGCATTGCCGTCTACTTCAAACAGGCTTTCGAGCTTGCCCAGATCACCTGACAACAGGGAGAACAGTACACTGTTAATCATGCGCACGGTTGGTTCTTTTTGCGCATCCAGGCGCATGGCCACGCGGTCACCCTGCATATGCACGATTTCATCACGGGTCAGGCGCAAGGTATTCGGGAAAGGTTGCAAGGTGCGCCACATGACACCCTTGCCATTGAGCACACAAAAGCGACCATTCGACGCCAGTGGCTTCTTCATGCCCTGCAATTGCTTGGTTTGATCAAAGCGACCGCAGAGTATGGCGGGTTTGGCCAGCATGGCCTGGATTTTTGCTACAGGCGAGTTAGCCGCATAGCCAGTCACAGAAACCACAAGCAGGTTCAGGGACAACAGGCAGGTCAGAAAACGTTTCATGGTGCGGCGACTCCTAATTTTTCGAACAACACCTGTGGCGAGACGAAGCACATTTCACCACTGGCAATTTCCACGGCAACCTGGGTAGTGCTGGCGCGATTGAGACGTTTGCCGCTAGCGGCATCGCTGATCAGGTAATCGATTTTGAGACGATTTTCCCACTCAACAATTTCTGCACGCAGCTTCAAACGCTGCCCAAAACTGGCTGGCGCAATATAACGCAACTGCATGTCGATGACCGGCCAGGCATAGCCAGATTCTTTCATCTGCACATAGTTGTAAGCAATCTGGTCCAGCAAGGCGCAACGCGCCACCTCCAGGTATTTGACATAGTTGCCATGCCAGACGATTTCCATCGGGTCCAGGTCGAAGAACTGTACCTGCATGTCGACTTCGGCAAACCAGCGGCCCGGGCTTTTTGCTTTACGCATAGAGATTCCAATGTTGTTGATGTATCCGCTCCAGCAGTAACCGCAAGTCTGGTTCCAGGCGCCGGTCTTCCTGTACTGGAGGGATGTCCGTCCCCAGTGTCTCCAGCATATCCATCAAAGCTGGCGTCAACGTCAGTTCAGGATTTTGTTGTACACGCAACCATACCCCCTGACGCACCGTGATAAGCAGTGCGGCAACCACTTGTTCAGTCAACTCCAGCACACGCAGGCAATCACGGGCGGCTATCGTGCCCATGCTCACCTTGTCCTGGTTATGACATTCAGTGGAACGTGAAAAAACCGAAGCGGGCATGGTCAGTTTCAATGCCTCCGCGGTCCATGCTGAAGCACTGATCTGTAAAGCCTTGAGACCATGATTGATGGCTGCTCGCGGCCCTTGCATGCCCGATAAGTTAGCCGGCAGGCCATGGTTGTAACGACTATCGACCAGCAAAGCCATTTGCCTGTCCAGCAGATCGGCCAGATTGGCGACAGCGTTCTTCATGCCATCCATGGCAAAGGCAATGTGCCCGCCATAGAAATGGCCTCCATGCAACACACGCTCATTCTCTGCATCGATAATCGGATTATCATTGGCGCTGTTCAGTTCGTTTTCTATCGCCTGCCGGAAAAATGGCAAAGCGTCTGCCAATACGCCTATCACATGCGGTGCGCAACGTATCGAATACCTGTCTTGCAGGCGTTTGCCATTGCGCTCGGCAACACCTGCGGGCAAATCCTGGCGCAACCAGGCAGCAACAGTTTGCATGCCGGCATGCGGTTTCACTGAAAACAGCATTTCATCAAAGTGATGCGCATTACCATCAAGTGCAACCGAAGCCATGGCAGTAATCCGCGTACACAGTTTAACCAGGTAATCGGCTCTGTCATAAGCCAGGCAAGCCAGGGCCGTCATGACGGCCGTGCCATTCATGATGGCCAAACCTTCTTTGGGGCGTAACTTCAAGGGCTTGATACCAGCCTCTTGCAATGCCTGCGCAGCAGGTATCTGCACGCCATCACGCAAGACTTCACGTTCACCGCACATGACGGCAGCCAGATACGACAAGGGGGTAAGGTCCCCACTGGCCCCGACCGAACCTTCCGAGGGAATCAGCGGTAGCAGACCGGCATCAAGCAAACGGCCTATCTGTTCCAGCAGCTCCACACTGACGCCCGAAAACCCTTTGGACAGTGAAGCCAGCCGCACTGCCAGTACGGCACGGGTCTGGGCCGGGCTCAGGTATGCACCAAGACCACAGCCATGATAAGTGTACAGGTGATGTGGCAGCTCTTCCACCAGATCAGCCGGAACCGTCACGGTGCAGGAATCACCATAACCGGTAGTCACACCATAAATAGTACCGTCCTCGCGCAGCAGACGATCGAGAAAGTCAGCCCCACGGGCGATAAGGGCGCGAAACGCCGGGTCATCTGACAGTTTTGCCGTGGCTCTTTCATGGGCAATATCAATGATATCTTCTATGCTGAGCCTGGCGCGGTCGAACTGCACGCTGCGCTGCCCGGGTTTCTGATCAAGGTGTTGCATCAGTTTCTTCCAAATAGGGTAAATGCCAAAAATCGTAAAAATTAAACCATTGCAACGGGGCACGTACTGTGTAATGTTCAAGGCGCGCCGCATACTCTGCCACCAGCGCCTGTAAGGCCTGGTCGCGTTCACGTCGTGGTAATCTGACGGATTCGCGCAACATTTCAAAACAGACTTGTGGCCTGCCATCCATCTGCAAGGAAAACAATAAATACACCGGGCATTGCAAGATACCCGCCATGACAAAAGGGCCAACAGGGAACGCCGCCTTTTGCCCTAGAAAATTGGCGTAAGCCACGCGTGGCTGTACTGCTACCGGGATACGATCACCGGCTATCACGACAAAACCACCGGCCTCAATTCTTTCTGCCAGCAGCATCGCTGTAGCAGGCGTCATTTCTGTTACCTGCAGCAAGTTCATCTGACTGCCAGGATCGAGTTGTGCCAGCATGCGATTGAAAGCCTGCGCATGTTTGGTATGGACCAATATCGTCAACTTTACTTCCGGATAGCGGCGCGACAAGACACGACACATTTCCAGGTTACCCAAATGAGAACAGATCAGCAGCGCCCCTCGCCCTGTCTGCAATTGCCCATGCATTTGCTGCTGTCCAGAATACTCAACCTTGCTGGCATCAAACAAGCCTCCCCACAACAACATCTTGTCGAGGATATTTTCGGCAAAAGCGGCAAAGTGCTTCATGACACCGGGCCAACCCAGACTGACCGGCGTATAGGCCTGCACACGCGCCAGATAATCGAGCGAAGCTTTCCTGGCTACTTTTTTTGTCAATACATACCAGGCCAGCACCGGGTACAAAAACAGGCGAAATGGCCAGCGCCCAAAAATGCGAAAAACCCAGAACAGCAGATGCATGCCGGCAACAAAACTGACTTCATTCAAGCTGGCCCAGTGCCAGCGATCATGATGATCATGGCGACCACTGCTGCCGTCTGCTTTGCTCATCACTTACCCGCTCCACGCCAGTGACGCGCCAATAGACCTGGCATGCGTATCAACATGCCGAAAAAAAGTTTGGTGTGCATCAGGCTGATCAGTGCATTGTCACGCCACACACGGAAATGAGAGACACCGTCAACCGGATAACCAACACGGGTAGGGACATTCACAACTGCCAGCCCAGCCCAATACAACCTGACCAGTATATCGGTATCGAAATTCATACGACGGCCTATCGCCTGCCTGTTCATCAGTGCAATGACAGCAGCGACAGGATAAACCCTGAAACCGCACATGGAATCGCGTATGGCCAATGACAAGGTATTGATCCACACCCAGACATGGGTCAGGTAGCGTGCATAAAGACGTAATGCGGGTACGCTTTCATCATAGACCGGATAACCTGCTATCACTGCATCTGGCCTTGCCTGCGCCTGTGACAGGAATTGCGGAATGTCGGCAACACAATGCTGCCCGTCTGCATCTATCTGCAACAAATGCGTATAGCCAGCCTGCGCTGCCTGAACAAACCCTGTCAGAACCGCTGCCCCTTTACCCTGGTTCACTGCATGCCTGAACAGGCTGACACGCTGCGGGTTCGCTGTCGCCAGGCTGTCAAGCACCCTGGCACAGGTATCTGAACTACCGTCATCAACCAACAGGCAATCGACATCGTGGGCGAGCACTGCCTGCAACACGGCGGCAATCGCATGCTCATGGTTGTAGACAGGGATCATGACGCAGGGTTTGAACACGTGTTAACCCTCTGCCCTGGCAAAACGCAATAGCGAATGGCAATAACCGATGTCGTCGCGCGCGGTCAGTAAACGCAATCCTGCTGCTTCAGCCATGCGTATGTAGTCACCGCTTTCATAGATTTTGCTGTTACCGCTGGCCATGGCCGTAAAATACGGTGAAGTATTGATCAGGCAATAAGCGGCGATATCGTAACGCTGACGATCCCAGAACGTGTCCATGATCAGCAATTGTCCGGTCGACGACAATGCGTCAGCGGCACGCTGCAAGATGCTGGCGATGGCAGGCTCAGAGAAACAGCTGAGGAACTGACTCATCCAGATCAGGTCCATCCCTGCCGGCAAGGCTGACTCCGCATCAAGCAAATCTCGCGCATGAAAATGAGCGCGCTCTGCCAGACCCGCCTCTTTCAGGTTTTCTTTGGCCACATCAAGCTGACGTGGCAAATCCACCAGATGCATTTCAACTGCTGGGGAATAGTTGAGTACGGCTTTGCTGAATTTGCCGGTATTTGCTCCTATATCCATGACCTTGCGCGGTGCGGTAGCAAGCACGTCAGGCATGATACTGGGGAAGGACGTATCGGAATAGTAATGATCAAAGGCAAACCAGCTGGTTTTTGCCGGTTCAGGCAGTTGTGACAAGCCCTGGTACAGGGTGGGCCATTCACCAAGGGCGTTCAGGCCTACTGGCTTTTGCTGGTCCAGTGATTCGTCAAGCTTGAACAGGCCTTCATAACAGACATCGTGCGTAAAATCGAGATTGATCTGGGTGATGGAGTCGGTCAGTACGCAGTAACCGGCCTTATCGAGCACATAGGCGCCATTGCTCAGGTAAACCACGCCGGCAGACAGGCAGGTTTCCAATACGACTTTCAGCGCATACTCTGTCCAGGGCCCGTTTGCAGCCAATTCTTTTACCGTGAGCCCGGTACCACCTGCATCCGACAATGCCTGCAACATGCCACGCTTCCATGCATAACGCACGCACTGAAAGACGACTGGTCCAAAGGCAATTTTTTGCGCCTCAAAACGGGCAGCGAAGGCGCTCTGGCGCTCAGGAGAAAATTTCTTATCTAGCATGTGGGCTTTTCATGAACAAATAAAATACGACCACCGGCATGCTGCCCGGCATCGGAAAAATAACGGAACTGCAAACTGCCTTTGGCTACGTCGTGCACCAGCTCCAGCATGACAGGTGCTTCGGCATTGATAACATGTTGAAACTTGAGCGCATGAATCGCTGAAAAAACGGGTGGCAAAGCAAAATGCTCGCGGGCGAATCTGATGGCCCAATCTACCTGGACCACGCCAGGCAGGATCGGCGCCACATCAAAATGACCATCAAAATAAAACAGCGACGCCGGAACCACAAGCTCGAACAGGATGCGTGTTGCAGTTTGCTCAAGCAGACGCTGTTGCGGCAAGCGCGGGCGAGCCTCTTCCTGCTCTTTGTCAAGCAGGGCCAACAGTTGCGCATGCGTTGTTTTACCCTGGGAATTGACTGGCATCTGATCCAGATAGCGCCAGCGACGCGGCAGGGCAACTGCTTCAACCACTTTGCTTAAATGAGTACGCAAGCGCTGGTTGCATGCGCTCTTGCCTTCTGCATCAAGATGAATACGGCCCTGCTCTGTCAAGACAATAAAGGCGCTTAGCCTCTGGCGCTGCCCCCCGGCTCCGTCATCAGCAATCACCCTGGCCTCACTGACCAGACCCGTTGCCAGCAGACTCTGTTCCATGGCGTCGAGCGAAATACGTTTTTCTTCTATCTTCACGATACGGTCGCTGCGTCCCAGCAACATCAGGCGCCCGTCCCCGGTCAGTTGCGCCCGGTCTGCCATTTGCAACCAGCTGGCATCTGGCAAGTGTGGTGATTGCACTTCCAGCACACCGTCCTTACCTGCAATACGCATATTCACGTCTGGCAGGGCATCCCAGACTTCCGGGTAACCATGCTGTCTTTGCCGCCATGCAATGCCACCGGTTTCTGAACTGCCATAGACTTCCACAGGCACCTGCCCCAGCATGGACCCGATCGCAAATGCAGTTTCTGCCGTCAGGGGGCCGCCAGATGAAAATATGGCCCGCACATTAGCCCTGCATGCAGCCCAGTCAAGATGTTCAGGCAAACGCTTCAGGTGTGCCGGACTGCCGATCAGGACACAAGCATGCTGTAACAATAATGCGTGCAGTTGCTCGGGGAAATTCAGGCTGCGGGCATGAATAAGGCGTCCGGCAGATAAAGGCCACAAGACTTTGAACAGCAAGCCATAGATATGCTGGTGCGATACGGTAGCGATGACTTCGGCATCAGCAAGTCGTGCTGAAAAAGTTTGCTCCAGACTACGCACTTCGCTGATGAGTTGTGAAATTTTTTTTGGTATGGCCTGTGGCTGCCCGGTACTGCCCGATGTATGCACCACCAGTCCGATGAAGTCGGGGTCAAGCGGAGCAAAGTCCAGCAAGGCATCAACATTGCCAGCCGCTGTTCCGGCAACCAGAGGCGCATGTTCTGCAGGGAAATCACCAAGGAAACCGCTGACTGATGTTGACAGAGCCAGGCAGGTGGCCGGCAAGGTATCGGCCGTCAGCCAGACCGTTTTTTTGGCCTGCCAGGCTGCCAGCAAAGCAGCGGCAAACTCCAGACTATCATCCAGATACAGGGCCAGTTGCTGGCCGGGCAAGGTGTCTATAAGCGCATGCCAGGCAGCCAGGCGTTGGATGAAAGCGGTCTTGCTGACGATGCCATTGATGTCGCGACCTATTGCGGCATCAGCTGCGCGCGTTGCCAGTGCCAGGCAAGGGTCAGGATAAAAATCAGACATGATGAATTCGTTTAAAACGCAGGCGCACCAGATATTCTATGGCGAATAACAGGCCCATTAAAATATAGGAAATAACGCCCGTGTAAAGTGACCAGATCGCCGGTGTCGCCCATAGGGCGGTTGCGAAAGCAATGCTGCCATTGATGATAAAGAACACGCACCAGACCTGGGTAACACGACGGGTATAGGTAATTGCGGCATCAGGTAATTCCGGTTCACGCAAACGGGCGAAACGCTCAACCATGGATGGCGGCACCAGCAGGCTATAACCAAAAACTGCCAGCAATGCGGCATTGACCAATACCGGATACAATTTCAAAGGCAGCAAGGCATTGGCCCACAAGGCGCAAGCCGCCAGCAACAGTGCACAAACCATGGACCAGCGCGCTACGCGACTTACTTTAAACGTGGGTATCCTGGTTGCGGCAGCCAGCAGCAACAGACCAGCCAACCAGCGTGGCTCTACCTGCCCCTGACCAAACCAGATCACGAGCGGATATAAAACCGTGAGGATGACCGCCAGCACGGTCAATACAGGCCGAATTATGCTGATTGCTCCGCCTTCAGGTTGACCAGGGCGTCGACGACATCGCCGATCGTACGAATCTGTTTGAATACTTCAGGCTGCAGACGCATGCCTGTCATTTGCTTGAGTTTCACCGCCAGGTCGACCGCATCAATGCTGTCGATATCAAGATCGGCATACAAATTTGACTCCAGTGTCAGCGAAGCCCTGTCGAGTTCAAACATTTCTGCCAACAGATCTGCCACCCAGGTATATAACTCTTCCCTGCTCATTGCACTTACCACAACCATTGCTCGCTCCCTTACTTCTTTCTATTTGTTTCAATCAACGCAGCAAGCGCATTTACTGATGAAAAATGACGACGCGTGTCCTCGGAATCTGCCGACAGTGAAATACCATATCGTTTTTGCAGCGCCACACCCAGTTCAAGCGCGTCAATGGAATCCAGACCCAAACCTTCAACAAATAGTGGTGCAGCACTGTCGATATCTGCTGGAGTCATGTCTTCAAGTTGCAGCACTTCGATGATTAGTTCTTTTACTTCTTGCTCAAGCATGGTGTTGATTTTCCTTGGTAAAATATTGCTGCAAATAATCTGTCAAATCCCTGGCAGCCATGACTTCAGAGCGGCCGGCGGCGACAAACTGCTGGAAAGGGATATCTTCCTTTACCTCTATCCTGAATTGCACAAAGCGCTCAGGCACTCGCCACCATTTATCCCCTTTTCCCAGGGTCGGTGGCACACAACTGATGACAACAGGCGTCACTGCACACGCACCGCGCACTGCAATATTGGCAGCCCCACGTTTCAAGGTGATGGCACCATTCGCCGGTGTACGTGTTCCTTCTGGAAATACAATTAAATTATTTCCAGCACGCAGGGATGTGATGCAAGCGTCCAGCAGTTCAGTCCCTTGCGCATTACTGATATAGCTCGCGGCACGCACTGGTCCTCGTGTGAAAGGGTTGTTCCACAGGTGGCTTTTTACTATGCAGTCTGCGCGCTTCACAAAAGCCATCAAAAATACCGTATCAATCAATGTCGGGTGATTTGCCAGTATAAGCAAGCCCCCTCGCTCCAGCCTTTCCAGCCCGATCAATTCATAACGCAATACGCCCAGCCCTTTCATCAGACCAACGAAGCCCCGAAAAGAACGCCTGATGATCACACGCGCCCATTCGGTGCGGCGCTCTTGCTGCAACACCAAAAGATTCAGTACAGGGAACACTAGCGCCCACAACAGCACACCACCCAGGCCAAAGGTAGCAAAACTCAAACCTGTTGCAAAAACGCGCCAATAACGGTTCATGCCCTCAAGCATGGCGCGACCATAACCATTGTTTGTTTGCGACATGTCTCTGCAAACTGACATCTGATCCAAGCTGGAAACGTAGTATGTCCAGACCACCTGGCAATCCTGCCTGCTCTGGCACGACTGCCTCCGCCTGCCTCCACTCCAGGGTAATCACTTCGCCTTCTGCCGGCACCATCAGCCAGGCCCAGGCCCAAGCTTGCTCACTGACATCCTCAAAAGGTTTAAATACCGCAGGCAATGCCTGATCATAGCTGACCAGCAAGACCATGGGCTCGCCGTCAGCCAATAAAGAACAAGCCTCAATCACGGCATGCTCCACACTACTGGCACCTGCAGCCAGTGCCAGATGATTTGCCTGATCTTTCCTGGCAATCGAAAACAAACCTGCACTGGCATTATGCACGGCAAGGCCAAAACCGGTAGGTGAGAGGGATTCCCCGTCCAGCATTTGCGTCAACAAATCGACCGAACGAGCGACTTCGCCGTGGCGGGAGCAAAATATGGTGGGAATATCAGTGCGCCCGTCCATTACCTGATAGGCAACTTCCAGCGCCATTTTTCCCAAAAAACCTGCTCGCCTGCGCAACATCGGCGGCATCGCCGACACAGATGGTTCTGCATCTGCAGAAAATGCGAATGGTGCTCGTGCCCACTCACGCCAGGATTGCTCCGTCGCAACTCCAGGTGCCCATGCGGCATGACTGGCGATTGAAAAACTAACCCTGTTCATAGCCATGGCTTTATCTTCCAATCAATTCGTCAGCACAGCTATTTAACTTTGCAAAATCCACTTTATACAATTTGTAACAATTAACCCGGCATTATAACAACCAGTATTGCAGTCCACAATCTTATCCATTGAGCGAAACCCTCTGATTTCGACCCAAATTGCAGGCTAAGGCTATTAAAATTACCTAAATGCAAGCATATTTGACATCAAAACACTTTCACACGACGTGATCATAAAGTGAAAAAGCCCGGCTGCATATGTATGCAACCGGGCTTTTTAGATAAATGCTTGATTAATTTTTTACTCAGACAGCAAACATCTGATACAAAGCATCAAAAATGCAACATTAATGGCCGGCCAATATACCCGACCTGCCCTGCAGTTTATTTTTGATTTTGATCAGCAACTTTTCAAAATCATCAATATAAGTAAACACGGCAGGGACTACCAGCAAGCTCAACAAGGTGGACGTGATCAACCCACCGATCACGGCAATCGCCATCGGTGAACGGAAGCTGGGGTCAGCTCCCCATCCCAGGGCCAGCGGCATCATGCCTGCACCCATGGCGATAGTGGTCATGATGATGGGTCGGCTACGCTTGTGACAGGCGTCAACCAGGGCATCGAAACGGCTCATACCCGCCTGCCTTGCCAGGACGGCATAATCCACCAGCAAGATCGAGTTCTTGGTGACGATACCCATCAACATGATCAAACCTATCATGGACGGCATGGACAAGGCACGCCCCGTCACCAGCAAGGCCACGAAAGCACCACCTATACTCAGAGGCAAAGCAGCCAGGATGGTAACCGGTTGCAAAAAGTCCTTGAACAACAGGACTAGCACACCATAGATGCACAACACGCCAATCAGCATGGCAATACCAAAGCTGGCAAACAGGGCCTGCATCTCTTGCGCATCGCCAAGTTCGGCAATACTGACCGATGGCGGCAGGTTTTTCATGCTGGGCAAGGCACGGGCTTCTTCATTGACCTCGCCCAGCTGACGGTTACCAAGCTCCACATCAAGGGTCACATTACGTTTGCGATTGAGCCTGTCGATCTGTGCTGGACCTGATTCCATGGTGACGCTGGCAATGCTGCCTAGCATGACAGGGCCATTCTTGCCAGGCACAGTCAGCCGCTCTATCTCCGCCAGGTCGGCCCTGAAGCTGTCCGGCAGTTTTACCCGAATCGGCACCTGACGCTGCGACAGGTTCAGCTTGGGCAAAGCCTGGTCATAATCACCCGCAGTGGCCACACGCACGGTTTCACCTATGGCAGAGGCTGTCACCCCCAGGTCAGCCGCCCTGGCCACATCTGGACGCACAATGATTTCGGGGCGCACCAATGAAGCACTGGAACTGACATTACCTACCCCCTTCAGGGTACGCAATTCCCTCTCGACTTTTTGTGCAGCCTCGACAAGCGCCAGAGAATCTTCACTTTGCAAGACCAGTTGCATCTTGACGCCATTATCCGGTGGGCCCACGGTGAACCTGGCACCAGAAATATCTGCCACCTCGTTACGGATTTTGGCATCAATATCGGCAATAGAATCCTTGCGCTTATTCCTGTGTACAGCGACCACCGTCAACACTGCCCGTCTTGCTTCTGCCGCCGCCCCGGGCGCGAAAGCGTCGCCACTGGAACCACCACCAATTGAGCTGAACACGCTGATGATGTTTTTATCCTTCATGATTGCCAGCCTGGCCTGCTCGGCAGTTGCCCGGGTTTCAGCCAATGTGCTACCGGGTGGAAGCTCTATATTGACCTGGGTCTGTGCACGGTCAGCTGCTGGCACAAAACCGGTTGGCAGCAAACCGACCAGGG
This sequence comes from Undibacterium paludis, assembly GCF_022568815.1. Lineage (GTDB taxonomy): Bacteria > Pseudomonadota > Gammaproteobacteria > Burkholderiales > Burkholderiaceae_D > Undibacterium. The sequence goes on from NZ_JAKZHX010000009.1 coordinate 148,876, forward strand.
CAATTGAACTAAAGAAAAACACGGTCGCAGCGATCATGGTGGTCAGGCGATGACGCAAACACCATTGCATGGTTTTCATGTAACGCGTCATAATCCAGCCATCTTTTCCACCGTGGCCGCTGTCAGCTTTTTCTGAGGGCTTGACCGATTTCATGATGTAAGCGGCCATCATCGGTGTCAGCAAACGGGCAACAACCAGCGAAGCCAGGATCGCAATCACCGCTGTCCAGCCGAACTGCTTGAAGAACAGACCCGGGACACCGCCCATGAATGCGGTTGGCAAGAACACGGCTACCAGCGCAAATGTGGTGGCGATAACGGCCATACCGATTTCATCGGCAGCCTCGGTTGCGGCTTCCATCGGCGTTTTACCCATGTACAAATGGCGGGCGATATTTTCTATCTCCACAATTGCATCATCGACCAACACACCAACCACCAGCGCCAGTGACAACAGGGTCACCGTATTGAGTGTATAACCAAAATACTTGAGGCCGAGGAAGGTCGGTATCACCGACAGCGGCAAGGCAGCAGCAGCCACCAGCGTCGCACGCCAGTCACGCAAGAACCACCAGACAACCAGAATGGCCAGCAAGGCGCCTTCGTACAGTAAATCCATCGAGCCGTCGAAGTTTTCTTCCACCGGCTGGGCGTTGTCTATCGCCTGATGGAATTTCATGTTTGGATGTGCTGCCTGCAACTCGGCCACTGCTGCACGCGAACCGGTTGCAACATCAACTTCACTGGCGCCCTTGGTACGAAAAACCTCGAAACCGACAACAGGCTTGCCATCGAGGGTGGCAACGGAGCGAGGTTCGCTGACCGTATCAAGCACGCGCGCCACCTGATCAAGGCGTATATGCCGGCCATCCGGCAAAGGCACGTCCATCGCTGCCAGTTCAACTGCCGTCTTGACCGTAGCGATCGTACGCACCGATTGTTCGGCACCGCTGACATCTCCACGACCACCCGGCGCTTCCTGCTGCACCAGTTTCAAACGGCGCGAAACATCAACCGCAGCGACATTCAAGGCAGCCATCTTGGCAGTATCCAGCTCCACCCTTACTTCACGGCTGACACCGCCCATACGCCTGACTGCCCCCACACCGGGCACGGCACGTAAACGTTTTGATACGGTGTTATCGACAAACCAGCTAAGGTCCTGCACATCTGGCTTGCTGCTTTCACCGGCGACAGGCTTGCTGTCTTTATCGTCTTCGGCAGCTTCCACAGTATAGGTCATGATGACACGACCGGCAGTCGAAGCCTTGGTCACGGTAGGGTCGCGCATTTCGCTGGGCAAATCGGCACGTACCGTTGCCACCGCATCACGTACCTCATTGACGGCGTCAGAAATGACTTTTTCCAGCACAAACTCGACCGTCACTTCAACATCACCATCCAGCACTTTGGTATAAACGTTTTTAACGCCCTGCAGGGATGCAACCGCATCTTCTATCTTGCGGGCGACCTCGGTTTCAAGCTGCGCTGGCGCAGCTCCAGACAAGGGCGCACTGACTGTAACGATAGGCAATTCAATGTCAGGAAAATCCTGCACAATGGTTGCCTTGAATGACAGTATCCCCGCCAGCGTCAGCAATACAAACAACATGATTGCCGGTATCGGGTTCTTGATTGATAGGGAAGAAAAATTCACATCAGCCCCTTAGTTTTTGACTGGCCGTGCTGTTGCCGCCACCACTTTCACGGCATCACCATCATTGAGAAAACCGGCGCCACTGGCAACGATAGTACTGTCCGCATTCAGACCTGAGACGACCTCGACCATGTCGCCTTGTGGGGTAGCCACACGACGACCGGTCTGCAGTTTGATCTGTGTTACACGCCCGTCAGGATTGAGACGGAAAGCATAGCTGAAACCATCACGCACGACGACGGCCTGCTGCGGTATGCTCAGCGCCTGCGAGCTGCCGAGGATGAATTCCCCCTTGGCATACATGCCAGGCTTGAATGCCGGTGTTGCTGCTTTGGTTTGCTTGCTTGCTGCAGCGGCATCAGGCATCAGGTCCACATAGACCAGGCCCATCCTGGTCTGCGCATCGACTGTTGGTGATACGACCCTCACCTTGCCTTTCCATTGCGTGCCATCGGGTGCAGTGACCAGCGCCTCAGTTCCCGGAACCACCCTGGTCATTTCACTGGCGGTCACTTCTGCGCGCCACTCCAGGCGGCCCTGACGTATCATGCGGAACAGTTCTGCACCATTACCGACCACCGCCCCCAGGGTAGCCTGGCGTGCAGTGATAATACCGGCATCCGGCGCTACCACCCTGGTATGGCGCATGCGCAATTGCTGGGCTTCAAGATTGGCCCTGGCCGCTTCTACCCTGGCTTTGGCAGTCTGCTCTGCAGTCAGGTATTGACCAACTTGCTGGGCACTCAAGGTACCACTGGATTGCAGGGCGCGGGTACGTTCTGCATTGGCGGCCGCATCTGCCAGATTGGCCTGGGCTTCCGCCAGGCTTGCCTGAGCCTGGGCCAGATCGGCCTTGACGGTTTCACTGGCGAAAGTGGCGAGTAATTGGCCACGTTGCACGGTATCGCCAATATTGGCGTGCAGTTCCTGTATGCGCAAACCGTTTGCTTCTGAACCGATCAAAGCTTCCTGCCAGGCAGCGACACCACCATTTGCAGCCAGCTTGATGGCCAGGTTGCCAGCGCTGGCCTTAATCGTGGTCACCGTCAAGGCAGGTTTGGTGGTAGCAGCCGGTGCTGACGAGGCCGTTGTACTGCTACTTGCTTTTGCTGGAGCATCGGCGGCATTGGATGCACTGGTCGCCCAGAGACTACCGACCCCGGCAACAATGACACCGGCCAGGCTCAAGCCAAATGAAATTGGTTTGCGTGAAATGAGTTTGATCATGTCGAGTACGCTTTCTATCAATGATGTCGATTCAGGATTTTGATTTGCCAGCCGGCAGGTTTACAGAAGACATCCTTGCAGGACTGCTGTCTTGCTCTGCCGCATTCCAGCCACCACCGAGGGCGCGGTAAAGCGCGATCCAGGCACGATTTCTTTCCAGTTGCAAGGAAATCAGGGCAGACTGTGAAGCAAAGGCAGTACGCCTGGCATCCTCAAGCTCAAACAGGCTGGCCATACCCTTTTCGTAGCGCGCAGCCGTTGCGTGCAAGACCTGCTGATAGCCACGCGCCGACATGTCAGAATCAAGGCGGCGCGCATCCGTACTATTGAGGTTGACCATGGCTTCTTCCACCTCACGTACCGCCTGCCTGACTTTGGCATGGAAATTACTGCTGGCAGCCACATAGCGGGCTTTGGCTGCTTCTATGTTGGCGCTGGTCTGGCCACCATTGAACAGGGGCAGACTCAGTGCCAACGGGCCTACTGACCAGGTGTCAGTCCTGGTATCGCTACCCATGCTGCTGTAGCGCATGGTGCCAATGGAGCCGCTCAGGCTCAGGCGAGGATAGCGCCTTGCCTCTGCCGCACCAACCTGGGCACTGGCCGCAGTCACCTCTTTCTCGGCAGCGTACACATCAGGTCGCTGCACCAGCAATTGAGCAGGAATGGAACTGACACCCAGGGGCAACAGATTCTTCGAAGTTTCACTGGCGGCGGCCAGTTTTTGCCGGAGCTCAGGTTCAGGTTTTGCCGTCAGCGCCACCAGTCCCTTGATGTCCAGGTCACACTGCGCCGCCTGCTGTATTGCCCGGCTATTCCCCTCTGCCGCACTGGCGCGTGCCAGCGTAACATTGACATTGGCCGACATGCCCGCCTGTGCACTGAGCTCGGTCAGGCGTGCTGTCTCAGCCCTTGATTTCGCGTCCTGCAAGCTCAGTTCTGCTACTTGCTGGCAACTGAGAACCGAAAAGTATAATTGCGCAACTTCGGCGGCAACAGATATCCTGGCGTCATGCCAAAGCGCCTGACTGCCTTCCAGATCGGCCTGGGCTGCCCGGTTGCTGGCCTGGTTCGCACCAAATACATCAATTTCCCAGGATGTCTGCAAGCCAGCCTGGGCGGTAGTGGCAGCGGCGACACCAGGCTGGTTTTTGCCACGACTGGCATTGGCCACGGCGTCAACAGATGGTAGCAAGGCGGCGCCAGTGGCAACCCGTGCCGCCCTCGCCGTTTCTATGCGCGACCAGGCTTGTGCAATTGTCGGACTGGCCGATTGAGCTGCTTCTATTAATTCAAGCAAGGTGGCATCGCCATGTAGCTGCCACCATTTGCGCAGCTCGACATTTTTTTCCGTGTTCGGTAAGGCCTCTTGCCATTGCGCCGGCAATGTCGCCGTACTCTGCGCGGGAGGGTAAGCGGTAGCACAGGCTGCCAGCATAACAGCAGAGCCTGAAACAAGAAGAAAGCGTCGTATAGTCATATAGCTGTCCACGGTATGTAAATTTTCAAGAAACAGGGTGTCGCCGTTTTTTTTCGTCTTCGCACATGGCCAAGGCATAATCCACCATACGTGCTGCGTACTGATCAATAGCCCTGGGCTTGGCAATCAACCCCGGCCTGATTGCCATCATCACATCGCCGCTAATCATCAGTGAAATGGCAAGTCCCGTGATGGAAAATGCCAGGCGATGCACATCGTCATCGGCCCTGGGAATCTCAAGATAACGACATAAAAGCCTTGTCATACCCTGATGTGCCGGCTTGATGGCACTGTCGATTTCTTCCACCCACAGGCCAGTGGGCTCCAGCATTTCGCGAAAATGCAGTTTCATGCAGGTTTCCATTATCTCGCCCTGCTTGAGCGAATCTGTAAAAGTGCAAATCAGGCTCGTCAATGCCAAACGCAAATCAAGTTCATCCTGCTCAAAAATGGCAGGATCAACATTGGGATTGGTACGCGGGTCATTAAAAACCGCACGGTACAGACCGGCCTTATCACCAAAATAATAGCTGATGGCGGAAATATTCACATTGGCGACCCTGGCAATTTCCCTTGTGGATGTCTTGGCGTATCCGCGCTCTGCAAACAGGTTCAATGCACTGTCAAGCAGGCGCGTACGCGCCTCCATGCCATCAATCCTCAAGATCTTACCCTCATGGCTTGTGGCTGGCGCTTTTGGCTGGTCGGGATTTCTCCCTTTTTTTGGCTGGCTGGAATTTTTCATTTGCGGATACTAACACATAAATCAAACGTTTGATTTAACTAACAAACGTTTGATTTATGGCCAGCAACTGCATCCCAGGAAAATATTCGATCAACACGCGCCTTTCCATGGAGCCTGTCACTTGCAAATGAATTTATCCCCTCAAGTTTGCTTCAAGGTCACAGCAAAGTCATATTGGCAGTTTAGTCTTCACGAAAATCGCTTTTCAAACTCCCCGGACCATCAAAGTGAACTTCCTTACTTCGCCCGCCATCAAACTATTACGTAATGTCAAAATCGCGCATAAATTCAGTTTTGTCGCCTTGGCATTCGCCATCCCGCTGCTCGCACTGCTGGCCCTGCTATTCCAGGACTTGCGCCAGGATGTAATGCAAATCGAATCAAAACAAAATGCCCTCACGATGATCAGTATGCACAATGATTTGCGCACACTGACACAAAAGCAGCGCTCTTTGCAGCACATGCTTCTCATGGGCAACAAGCAATCGACCAAACTCATCAACGAGAATCAGGACAAGATAGAACAATTACTGACGAAACCCGGATACCAGAAAGGAATCAAGGATCTATGGAGTGGCCTGAAAACCAGGCAGTCCCTGCTTAAAGCACCTGAAAGCTTTACTGAGCATGGCAAGCTGATCACAGCAATAGACAATGAGATCATGAAAATTGCCAATAGTTCCAAACTGGCACTCGACACAGAATTGAAAACACATCAGCTGGCCAATATTTACCTCTCTACCCTGCCACAACTGGAAGAAAAAATAGCTGTCATTGCCGGTCGTGGCGCTTCTTATATCGACACAGGATTATTTGAGGCTGGCGAAGATGTCATGCTCAACTCACTGCATTTGCTGGTCAGACATAATTTGTCCGAACTGATCCAGGTTTTGCAAGGCATGAATCATTATGGCAAGGATTACGCGGATGTCAGCAACGATGCGCAAAACCGCCTGGGCATAGCGCAAAAATTCCTGGCCCGCTCACAAGATGAGGTACTGGCTTCCGTCAATCAGGGTACGGGCAGCAGTTTTTTTGATGCTGGTAACGAAACACTCCTGCAACTGACACAAAGCAAGAACGCAATAGCACATCTGATCAACCAGAACCTGGAACTGGATATCGTCAGAATCACTGAACGTGTCTGGCGCTTGTCGGCAATGATTATTGCCTTGCTCGCCCTGGCAAGCTATTTTCTGATCGCCATTTATCAAGCCCTGAGCAGCGACTTGCAAGTCTTGTCACAAGCCGTAGCAGAAACAGCAGCCGGCAATTTGCAAAACCGGGTACGCAGTAAGGGCAAAGATGAAATGGCGCAATTAATCAATGCAGTAGGTGGCATGAACCATGAATTGAGCAAACTGGTCAACAACATACGCCATAGCGCCCAGACCGTCGATGGGATCGCCAGGGAAATTCATGATGAAAATACCGACCTGGCCAGCCGCACAGAGAGTCAGGCAGCGTCGTTGCAGCAAACTGCCGGCGCCATTGATGAGCTGGCAGCAACCATCACTGAAAATGCTGGTAATCTGGCACAGGCAAACACCTTGATACACAGCTCGGCAGAACGCGTACAACATGGTTTGGCAGTCATGGACAAGACCATACTGGCCATGCAGACAGTCAGCAGCAGCGCCAAAAAGATTACCGAAATTATCGGCGTCATGGATGGCATCGCCTTCCAGACCAATATCCTCGCTCTGAATGCGGCTGTAGAAGCCGCCAGGGCAGGTCAGGAGGGTCGCGGCTTTGCCGTGGTTGCCTCCGAAGTACGCAACCTGGCGCAGCGCAGTGCAAATGCCGCGAAGGAAATCAAGGGATTGATCGTCACCTCAGGCGAAGCCGTGGCAACTGGCTGCACCATGATCAACACGGCGGGTGAAACCATGCGTGGCATAGCGGATAATGTCGACATCGTCACTGAATTGATCAGGCAGATAGCCCAGGCCAGCCAGGAACAAAGCGCCGGGATTGCCGATGTCAATCTGGCGATATCAGATATCGACCAGATCACTCAGGACAATACCAGGCTGGTCGAAATGGCGAGTGAGTCAACCGCAAAACTGGAAGAGCAGGCTGTCTCACTTGGCGCTGCGGTCAGCGTCTTCAAGACTACAACTGTCAGCAACGAAATGCAGCATCTGCAACTGATCAGCCAGCATGAGGCCATCGCTGCCCTGCCAGTGCCGCGCTCACAAAAGCGGGCGGCATAGCGCAGTATTTCAATACCCGGAGTCAGGCTGCACTGATACATGGATCAAGCATAAAAAAACCACCGGATTTCAGGTCCGATGGTTTTCAAGTGACTGATGCTGCCCGAGATTGTTGCGCAACTCAGACTTTCAGCAGTACCAATACGTCTTGCAGTTCATCACGAATCTGATGAAGGCTAATTGGCTCATCAATCGGGTCGATAGTAGCACTGTCTACCGGACCACCATTGACATTGAGTTTGTTGCGAGCACCATTGATGGTAAAGCCCTGCTCATATAACAGTTCGCGGATACGGCGTATCAGCAGAACCTCATGATGCTGATAATAACGGCGATTACCGCGTCGTTTTACCGGCTTCAGTTGCGAAAATTCCTGCTCCCAATAGCGCAGCACATGTGGCTTGACGCCACATAATTCACCAACCTCACCTATCGTGAAGTAGCGTTTAGCGGGAATCGGCGGCAATACAAAGGACTCAATCTTGATTTCTGTCATGGAAAGTATCAGGCAGCATGAGCAAGAGGTTGACTACCAACATCGTCCACCATGCCTTTAAGTTTTTGGCTGGCATGGAAAGTTACGACACGACGGGCAGTAATAGGAATTTCTTCGCCAGTTTTAGGGTTGCGACCAGGGCGTTGCGGCTTGTCACGCAACTGAAAATTACCAAAGCCGGATAACTTGACGGCCTCGCCCCTTTCCAGTGCATCACGGATTTCATCGAAAAAAGTCTCTACCATGTCTTTGGCTTCCCGCTTGTTCAAACCCACATGTTCAAACAAAAGCTCAGCCAGCTCTGCCTTGGTCAAGGTAGGCAATTCTTTTTCCGCCTGTGAACGTGCCCTGGCTTCCTGCATGGCCCGGTTCAGGTCAGCATCCAGCACTGACTGGAACTCGGCGGAAATTACATCATTCATGTTCAAAACTCTTCTCGATTAAATCTACAATATCCGGCAAATCCAGACAATATCAACGCAACTTGGCAGCAAACTGTTGACTTGCTGCTTGCACCAAGGCATTCATTGCTGCCTCAACCTTATCATCTTGCAGGGTACTTTGAGTATCTTGCAAGCTAAAGCGGAAAGCAAGGCTTTTCTCATCAGCTTCCAGGCCTTTACCGCGATATTCATCAAACAAAACAATAGCTTGCACAATTTTACACGCTTCGTTTTCCTGTGTCTCGCGCTTGAAAACGTCCAGCAAATTCTGCACCAAAACTGTCTGTTTGACAACCAGCGCAAGATCCCTGGTCACTGCCTGGAATTTGGAAATTTCCTGGTAAACAGGGATATCCACTTGCTGCAACGCGACGACTTCCAGTTCAAATACGACCGGAGCCAAAGGCAGATCATATTTTTGTTGCAGACGTGGATGCAGCTCACCGATAAAACCTATTGCCTTACCATCAAATTCTACGATGGCGCTGCGACCCGGATGCAAGGCCGGATGCTCATTTTTTACAAAACGCAAACTGCCAGGCGCAAACAGGGCTTCCAGGTCAGCTTTGACATCAAAGAAATCAACATTACGGGTATCCTGCCCCCACTGTTCCTCTGCCACCGGGCCATAGGCCAGCGCCGCCAGACGCTTGGGTTGATGGTAACCAGCTACGGCTAGTGGACCATCCTGTACACTGTCATCTTGCAGATACACGGCGCCAATTTCAAAAATTCGCACACGGTTGAGCTTGCGGTTCAAGTTATAGCGAGCATTGGCAACGAGGCTGCCTATCAGATTGGTGCGCATGACACTCATCTGGCTGGCGATAGGATTCAACAGACGTACAGGCTTGTCATTACCGGCAAAATCTTTTTCCCAGGCTTCTTCGACGAAGCTGTAGTTGACAACTTCCTGATAGTCCTGATCAGCAACCAGCCTGCGAATGGCAAACAGTGATCGCTGGTTTTCCGGTGCGATCAGCATTGCACTGGCAGCCACTGGCGGCAAGGTCGGGATGTTTTCGAAGCCATATACGCGTGCGACTTCCTCAATCAAGTCCTCTTCGATTTCCATATCGAAGCGATAAGAAGGAGGCGTCACCAGGAACTCCCCTGGCTGCTGAGTAAACTGCAAACCCAAGCGAGTGAAGATATCGGCTATCTGCGCATCATCAAGCGCCACGCCGATGACTTTCACCGCACGTGCAGTACGCAGCTTGACTGGGGGGCGCTGTGGCAGGTTGACGATCTGGTCATCTACCGGACCCAGCTTGACCTGGTTGCTGCCACCACAAATTTCAACGATCAGGGCGCTGATACGCTCTATATGCTCGACGATGGATTCAAAATCAACACCACGCTCAAACCTGTGCGCAGCATCGGTTGAGAAATTGAAACGACGGGCACGGCCTTGTATCGCCTGCGGCCACCAGAAAGCGGCTTCCAGATAAATATTCTGTGTATCGAGCGTGACGGACGTAGAATCCCCTCCCATGATGCCAGCCAGGGATTCGATTTCTTTATCGTCAGAAATCACGCCTACCCAATCATCGACTTCAACCGTATTACCATTGAGCAGCTTCAGTGATTCGCCAGCTTTACCCCAACGTACTTCCATGTTGCCATGGATTTTATCGAGATCAAACACATGGGAAGGACGACCAAGTTCCAGCATCACATAGTTGGATATATCCACCAGGGCCGAAATCGGGCGCTGACCGCTACGCTCCAACCTTTGTTTCATCCAGTCTGGTGTGGCGGCACGGGCATTAACGCCACGAATGACACGACCACAAAAACGGCCGCACAAATCCGGCGCAGAAATCTTGACCGGCAAAACCTCTTGCAAGCTCACTTGCTGGGTAAGGATTTCAGGCAATTGCAGGGGTGTGCCCGTCAATGCCGACACTTCACGCGCAACGCCAAGCACAGACAGGCAATCGGCCTTGTTTGGTGTGAGTTTGATCGTGAATTTAAGATCATTGAGCTGATAATAATCGCGAAAATTCTGACCAACCGGTGCGTCCGAAGGCAGATCCATCAGGCCGCCATGGTCTTCCGACAATTTCAATTCACGGGCGGAACACAGCATGCCGTAGGACTCTACCCCACGCAGTTTGCCCACCTTGATTTCAAATGGTTTGCCATCTGGACCAGGAGGCAGGATGGCACCAACCATGGCGCATGGCACCTTCATGCCTACCCGCACATTCGGTGCGCCACAGACGATGTTGAGCAAGCTGCCTGTGCCTACATCAACCTGGCAGACATTGAGCTTGTCAGCATCAGGATGTTTGGCGATTTCGCGGATTTCCGCGACGACGACATTGTTAAATGGTGGAGCAACCGGCTCCACCTCTTCGACTTCCAGTCCCGACATGGTCAGCAGATGGGACAACTCATCCGAAGTCATCTTCGGATCAACCATGGTACGTAGCCAGTTTTCAGAAAATTGCATAATTCAGCCGTTTAATGTTGGATGCAGGGCGCAATGCGCCACTCAAAAATTCGGGGATACGCTATCAGCTATTTGATTAGTTGAATTGCTTCAGGAAGCGCAGGTCACCCTCATAAAACAGGCGTAAATCGTTGACGCCGTAACGCAGCATGGTCAAGCGCTCCAGGCCGGAACCAAAGGCGAAGCCTATGTATTTTTCCGGGTCCAGGCCCATATTGCGCACCACGCTAGGGTGCACCTGGCCAGAACCTGATACTTCCAGCCAGCGACCTTTCAATGGCCCGCTACCGAAGGCGATATCGATTTCTGCCGAAGGCTCAGTGAACGGGAAATAAGAGGGGCGGAAACGCACCTGCAAATCATCCGTCTCAAAGAAGGCTTTGACGAAGTTCAGATACACGCCCTTGAGGTCAGCAAAACTGATGTCTTCAGCAATCCACAAGCCCTCAACCTGATGAAACATCGGGGAGTGCGTGGCATCGCTGTCGACGCGATAAGTACGGCCAGGTGCGATGACCTTGATCGGCGGTTTGTTCATGCGCGCATAACGTACCTGCATGGGGCTGGTGTGAGTGCGCAGCAATAATTGTTTGCCCTGGCTATCTTTACCATCGACATAAAAGGTGTCCTGCATGGAACGCGCTGGATGGTTTTCCGGGCTGTTCAGAGCCGTAAAATTGGTCCAGTCCGTTTCGATTTCGGGGCCATCTGCCACGTCAAAACCGATGGAGCGGAAGATTTCTTCCACACGCTGCCAGGTACGCATGACAGGGTGTATGCCACCAACACCGCGGCCGCGGCCAGGCAAACTGACGTCAATCGCCTCTGCATTCAGGCGAGCCTGCATTTGTGCATTGGCCAGTGCTTCACGCCTTTCAGTCAAGGCTTCTTCAATCTGCATTTTGGCAGCATTGATGACTGCGCCCTGAACTTTCTTTTCCTCCGGTGGCAATTTGCCCAGACTTTTCATCTGTTCAGTAATCTGACCACTCTTACCAAGGTAGAGCGCTTTCGCGTTCTCTAATGCGGCAGCATCATTGGCTGCCAGAAAATCAGCACGTGCCTGGCTGACGATTTGATCTAAAGGGTTCATGCCTTGTTCCCGCTTACCATGAAGCTGAAATAATGATCTGAAAACAAAACGGGGCATAGGATTGAACCTCTGCCCCGCTTGATATTTGCAACCGGCTTGCACCAGTCGCTAGACTTACCGTCCGCTTGAATTAAGCAGCCAGGTTAGCTTTGACCTGATTAACAATCGCAGCAAATGCTGGTTTGTCAGTCACGGCCATGTCAGCCAGTACCTTACGGTCGAGTTCAATCGCGGCTTTTTTCAGGCCGTTCATAAACACGCTGTAAGTCATACCATGTTGACGTGTCGCTGCATTGATACGTGTGATCCACAATGCACGGAATACACGTTTCTTGTTGCGGCGATCACGGTATGCATATTGACCAGCGCGCATAACTGCTTGCTTGGCAATACGGAATACCTTACTGCGACGACCACGGTAACCTTTGGCAAGGTTCAGAACTTTTTTATGACGGGCACGAGCTGTAACCCCACGTTTTACTCTAGGCATAATAACTCCTTAAATATGAGTATGAGGTTAAGCGGTTGGCATCATGCGCATGACGGAAACCATGTTGGTGTCATGAACACCTACGGCACCGCGCAATTGACGTTTGTTCTTGGTAGTTTTCTTGGTCAGGATGTGACGTTTGAAAGCTTGACCGCGTTTAACGGTACCACCTGGGCGAACGCGAAAGCGCTTTTTGGCGCTGCTTTTCGTCTTCATTTTTGGCATAGCACTATCTGTCCTCTGGACAGCTCCACTTTTATATGATGGTAGGTGGCAGCAACGATCGCTACTCTTGGATGCCTACTTCTCACTTATTGTGACCCGTCTTTATGATGGGTCTATCGTAATGCCCGCGCACACGCGAACCTCACAAATCTTGCCTGGAATCCGTTTACGACCTGAGGCCGGAAACAGATTCTAACTGGCTTATTTCTTCTTCTTCGGCGCCAGAATCATGATCATCTGACGACCTTCCATCTTCGGAAACTGCTCGACCTGACCGTATGGATCAAGATCCATCTTCAAGCGTTCCAGCATGCGCATACCAATTTCCTGGTGAGCCATTTCACGACCGCGGAAGCGCAGAGTGATCTTGGTCTTGTCGCCATCTTCCAGGAACTTGATCAGATTACGCAATTTGATATTGTAATCACCATCATCCGTACCCGGGCGGAATTTAACCTCCTTGACCAGAATGACTTTTTGCTTCAGCTTGGCTTCGTGAGCTTTTTTCTGCTCCTGGTATTTGAACTTGCCGTAATCCATCAGACGGCAAACTGGCGGCTGCGCCGTCGGCGCTATTTCCACCAAATCAACATTGGCCTCTTCGGCTAAACGAAAGGCCTCACCCAGTTTTACGATGCCCAGTGGCTCGTTATCAACGCCGGATAAGCGCACTTCTGGCGCTGTAATTTCACCGTTGATGCGATGTGACTTGTCAGTAGCTATTGCAGTTTCCTTCAAAAATAATAATAAAAGCTGCGCTACCCTGCTAAAACAGGGTCGCTGCTAATCTGTCAAACCTTGGTTTCAACTTCGTTTTTCAAACGAGCTATAAAGGCGTCCAGAGGCATTACCCCCAGATCCAGATTGCCACGCGTACGCACAGCCACTGTATTGGCATCCCTCTCTTTATCACCTACAACAATGATGTAGGGCAGTTTTTGAATGGAATGCTCGCGTATTTTATAGGTAATTTTCTCATTACGCAAATCAGTATTTACCCTAAACCCTTGTTTCTTCAGGATTTCCGCAACAGATTTGCTGTATTCGGCCTGGGATTCAGAAATATTCAGCACAGAAACTTGCACAGGAGCCAGCCACAAAGGCAAGGCACCAGCATGATTTTCTATCAAGATACCGATAAAACGCTCCATGGAACCGACAATCGCCCTGTGCAACATGATAGGCACTTTGCGACTGTTGTCATCTGCAACATATTCCGCACCCAAACGACCCGGCATGAAGAAATCGACCTGCATGGTGCCAACCTGCCATGGACGGCCCAGACTGTCTTTCAGGTGATATTCAATCTTCGGGCCATAGAAGGCACCCTCACCCGGCAGTTCCTCCCATTCCACACCACAAGAACGCAGCGCAGTACGCAGGGTTTCTTCGGCCGTATCCCAGATTTCGTCACTGCCAATACGATTTTCAGGGCGCAAGGCTAGTTTGATGGCAATCTTGTCAAAACCAAAATCTGTATAAACCTTCATCGCCTGCGGATGAAAAGCCATGACCTCATCCTGGATTTGCTCTTCTGTACAGAAGATATGACCATCATCCTGGGTAAAGCCACGCACACGCATGATGCCGTGCAAGGCGCCGGATGGCTCATTGCGGTGACATTGGCCAAACTCACCAAAACGCAAAGGCAGGTCACGGTAACTCTTCATACCGGAATTAAAAATCTGTACATGTCCAGGGCAGTTCATCGGCTTCAGGGCGTATTCACGGCTCTCGGACTCAGTGACAAACATATTGTCTTTATAGTTATCCCAGTGACCAGTCTTACCCCACAGACTTCTATCGAGAATCTGCGGCCCCTTCACCTCTTGATAACCACATTCCTGATACACCTTGCGCATGTGCTGCTCCACCTGTTGCCAGATAGTCCAGCCTTTGGCATGCCAGAACACCAGACCAGGAGCCTCGTCCTGGAAGTGGAACAGGTCGAGCGCCTTGCCAAGTTTGCGATGGTCGCGCTTCTCAGCCTCTTCCAGCATGTGCAGGTAAGCTTCCTGGTCTTCTTTTTTGGCAAAAGCAGTACCATAGACGCGTTGCAGCATCTCGTTCTTGGAATCACCGCGCCAGTAGGCACCGGCCAGCTTCATGAGTTTGAATACTTTGAGCTTGCCCGTGGATGGCACGTGCGGGCCGCGGCACAGGTCGGTAAAGTTACCTTCTGTATACAGGGAAACATCCTGATCAGCAGGAATCGACTCTATGATTTCCGCCTTGTAGGCTTCACCTATGGATTTGAAATAGGTAACAGCTTCATCACGCGGCAAGACCTTGCGGGTAACCGGTTCGTCTTTTTTCGCCAGTTCAGCCATTTTCTTCTCTATCGCCACCAGGTCATCTGGTGTAAATGGACGCTTGTAAGAAAAGTCATAGTAAAAGCCATTTTCGATCACAGGCCCAATGGTCACCTGCGCATCCGGATACAATTCTTTAACCGCATACGCCAGCAAATGGGCAGTCGAATGACGGATCACATCCAGGCCATCTGCATCCTTGTCAGTCACGATAGCCAGATCAGAATCAGATTCAATGAGGAAAGAAGTATCAACCAGCTTGCCATTGACACGCCCGGCCAGGGCAGCTTTTGCCAGGCCAGCACCAATGCTGGCAGCAACCTGCGCCACCGTTACCGGCGCATCGAATTGTCGTTGCGAACCATCAGGAAGTTTTACTGAAACCATGTCATTCTCCAAAGCGGGAAAAATACGAAAGAATTGAGACTAAAATTATGTTTAAAAAACGCAGACGAAAAAAAAGCACGGCTAGCCGTGCTTTCTCAGTTTTTTACAAACGAAAAATATCCTCGACTAGAGTCGCTCCCAAACCAGTTTCGTGGTAGTTCGCGGTGTCATAACCAAAGATGCCTTTCTCGCTCTTAACTATAATATTTTAATTGTTTTAAATCCGTTGGTAGGCACGATTGGACTCGAACCAACGACCCCTACCATGTCAAGGTAGTGCTCTAACCAGCTGAGCTACGCGCCTAAGAAACAAGAGTATAGCAGAGCCTTTACAGGAATTGCTAGTCCCCGCGAGCAAAAAAATTCATTACCCCCAAAAAATCGGATATTTTCTCTTGCGTGCCTTGGCCTTCAAGGCACGCTTTGAACATGCGGGAACATGGGGTCATGCATCATCGGCTACACTATAGGGAATTAATATTGATAGCAAAAATATGTCCCATCAAGCCCGCGAGAAGAACAGCAACCACCTGCACGATCACCGCCATGGCGATGCTGAGCACAAGCATTATTTTGAGAATCGCAGTCAGAAAGTACTAGCCTGGGCACTGGGCCTGACCCTGATTTTTGCCGGTGTGGAGGTCTTGTTTGGCTTCCTGTCGAATTCACTGACCCTGATTTCCGATGCTGGTCACATGGTGACGGACGCAGCAGCGCTGGGACTCGCGCTGATGGCACAGATCATCGCCAAACGTCCGCCTACGGCAAAAAATTCTTTCGGCTTTGGCCGGGCAGAAGCGTTGGCCGCCTTCGTCAATGGCTTGCTGATGCTGGCTGTCATAGGCTGGATCGTCAAAGAAGCAATACAACGTTTTTCCAGTCCTGAAGTCGTACAAGGTGGCACTGTCATGCTGGTAGCAGGCATAGGCCTGGCCATCAATATAGTCGTCGCCTGGGTTTTGTCGCACGACAAGGAGAGTGTCAACACCAAGGCTGCCCTGGTACACGTCATGGGCGATTTGCTGGGCTCGATTGCCGCAATTGCTTCAGGCGCAGTGATTTACAAGACAGGCTGGATGCAGATCGATCCCCTGCTCTCCATCTTTGTATCCCTGCTGATCTTGAAATCGACGTTCGGCGTACTGAAAGAGTCGTATCACTTTTTGATGGAGGGCGTACCTCATCATATAGACTATATACAGATTGGCAATGACCTGGAAAACATCAGCGGCGTACTTTCAGTCCACGATTTACACGTATGGGAAATGTCCCCAGGCTATCCCGCACTGATAGGCCATCTTGAGATTGAAGACATCAGCGCCTGGCCTCGCATACTGGAAAGTGTTAAAGCCATGCTACTTGAGAAGCATGGAATCGATCATATTACCCTGCAGGCCGAAGTGGCAGAACTGGAAGAGTTTGCCGAATAAATCAGAATAAATCAGGCATGCCTGATGAATTAACCAGCAGGCATGCCACACGTTTTAACTCCCGGATCGTACTGCCGGTTAATTTCTGCGCACTTCCAGAACGCCACTGACTTCATGCAGCACAGTCAGCGCTTTCTGCAATTGGGTGGTACCACCGATCTCCACGGTAAAAGACATGCGTGCCTGTGATTTTGCACTCTGGGTATTGACACCTATCACATTGATTTTTTCGCGTGAAAAAACTTCAGAAATATCCCGCAGCAAACCCTGCCTATCCTGGGCAAGCACAAAGATATCGACGGGGTAAACCGTATCCTTGCCGTGATCACCCCAGGTGGTTTGTATCACCCGTTCCGGCGCCTTGTTACGCATCTCGGCAAAATTCTTGCAACTGAGACGATGAATAGAGACCCCCTTGCCACGCGTGACAAAACCAACGATATCATCAGGCGGTGCCGGTTTGCAGCAACGCGCAAGCTGGGTCATCAAGCCATCCGTACCAACCACCAGCACGCCGGACTTGGCGCCCTGAGTGACACTGGAAGCACGGCTTTTATTGGTGAAGCTGGCCTCATCCGGTTCCGGCTCTACCGGGTTCTCACGCAAGACAGTTTCAATTTGCCGAAGACTGAATTCCTCTTTGCCAACAGACAGGAATAAATCATTGACGTCAGCAAAACCGAGTTTGCGCGCCAGCTCCTCCAGGTTAACGGCCGTTTTACCTTCGCGCTGTAAAGTTTTTTCAACCATGGCGCGGCCATTCGACAGGGTTTCTTCCTGATCGATGGCATTGAACCAGGCACGGATTTTTGTACGCGTGCGGGTACTGGCCGAATAGTCAGGCGTCAGCCAATCGCGCGAAGGTCCTGCCTGCGAAGAGCCTACCTTCAAGGTAATGATTTCTACCGTTTGTCCATTCTTCAGCGGCGTATTCAATGGCACCATGACATTGTCGACCCGCGCACCACGGCAGCGGTGTCCAACGTCAGTGTGCAAGTGATAGGCAAAATCAACCGGCGTTGAGCCGCACGGCAATTCGATGACACGCGCCTGCGGCGTCAGGACATAAATCCTGTCATCTAGGCTGGCAGCCTTGAGTTTTTCCACCCATTCACGCTGCAATTCTTCATGCTCGACAACCACGTCGGTCACATCGGTTTTCCAGGCTAGCAGTTGGCGCAACCAGGCAATTTTCTCATCGTATTCCTGTGCTGAAAAATTCGAGCCGCCCGACTCCTTGTAGCGCCAGTGCGCTGCCACGCCATATTCGGCAAATTGATGCATTTCACGTGTACGTATCTGCACTTCCAGCGGCCTGCCATCCTCCACGACCACAACGGTGTGCAGGGACTTATAACCATTTGGTTTTGGGCGTGAAATATAGTCGTCGAATTCTTTCGGTATCGGCACCCAGGCGTTATGGACGATACCGAGAACGGTATAGCAATCCTTGATGTCGTCAACAATGACACGGAAGGCACGCACGTCATACAACTCATCAAAATCGACTGACTTGCCTTTCATCTTCTTCCAGATGCTATAGATATGCTTGGGTCGACCCGACACTTCAGCCTTGACGCCGGCGGCCTGCAATTCTGTATTCAACCTGGCGATGGCGTTGACGACAAAGCTTTCGCGCTCCAGCCGTTTCTCTTCAAGCATCTTGGCAATACGCTTGTATTGCTGCGGCTCCAGAAACCGGAAAGACAGGTCTTCCAGCTCCCATTTCAGTTGCCAGACCCCAAGGCGGTTTGCCAGCGGCGCGTACAAGTCCATGGTTTCGCTGGCGTATTGCTGTGCTGCCCCATCTTCACGCTTGCATTCAGCAAAATACCTGAGAGTGGTGACACGTGAAGCCAGGCGCACCAGCACCACGCGCATATCCGTGGCCATGGCCAGCACCATCTTGCGCAGGGTTTCCATCTGACTGGCGGCTTTTTCAGCGGCGTCCTTACCCCGCCCGACATCATGCTGAGTCAATGCCGCCTCCCGCAATTTCATCAGGCGGCGTATGCCACTGACCAGGTCGGCGATTTCCTTGCCAAAGCGAATTTCTATCTGTTCGGCAGCAATAGGATTGAGCTCCGGCAGTTCAAACAGAATAGCGGCAATGCGAGTATCAACATCGGTACGCAGCATGGCCAGTGTAGACACCACGCCGCTGACAAACTGCAGGGCATTTTGCTCGGTAACGACGTTTTTGTTCGCATACAGAGGCGTGACATACTCAAGCGCCTCCATGACGCGTTCGGCATCGGCGTCGGACAAACCCTCGAGCAGAGCCGATTCTGATGCAGTAGTCGAGATTGAAACCATATCTGTTATTTCTGGGCTGCAGTAACAACGATCTCTATCAACCATTCAGGATTGGCCAGCTTTGCTTCCACTGTTGCCCGTGGCGGGGAATTGCCGTTGGCCACCCAGGCGTCCCAGACGGTGTTCATGGCAGCAATCATGCTGATATCTTTCAGAAAAATCTGGCAACTCAATATGCGTGTTTTATCACTACCGGCTTCGGCCAGCAAACGGTCAACATGGGCGAGCACTTGCTGCGTCTGCCCCTCTATTGATTGCGTTGCGTCATCCGGGATTTGCCCCGCCAGATAGACGACTTTATTGAAAATGGCCGTTTCAGATAAACGTGGACCTACATGAAATCTCTGGATACTCATTTTTCACTCAAATTTAGTTCAACAAAAAATCAACTGCCACAGCAATCTGCTCCGCTTGCACAAAAGTCGGCGCATGCCCTACCCCGGCAAACTCAACCAGTTTCGCTTTGGGGCCGCGCTGGCTCATTTCGTGTGCGGATTGGGCTGTCAGCAGATCAGACTCGCTACCACGTACCAGCAAGGTTGGACATTGTATGGCGTCATATGCCGCCCAAAGATAACTCTGGGCCGCCAGCGCCATTTCCGGCGTACTGGCTTTGATTGGCACTGCAAGGCCAAGGTCATAGTGTCGCACCCATTGCCCCTGTTCATTTTGACGTAGCACATCACGTGCCAGTTTTTCCCACTGTTCAGGACTGTGTGGCCCGAAAGAGATCGAAATCGCCTTGATATATTCCTGTGCTTCTGCAAATGTGGCAAAACGTACATCCTGGCCTATATAGTCGCCTATCCTGGCCAAGGCCTCAGGATTGAGCACCGGGCCGACATCGTTCAATATCAGCTTGCTGATGGGATTATCAGGCAGGCTTGCCAGACTCATTCCTATCAGGCCGCCCATCGAGGTACCAAACCAGTGCACGATCTCGGCATCAAGGCGTGCCAGCAGGCACACCATATCACTGACATATTGCGGTATCTGATAGTGCACGGGATTGCGCAACCAGCCAGAATGACCGCGCCCGACCACATCGGGGCAAACCACGCGGTAATGCTGACACAGCGCAGCAGCCAGGGCATCAAAGTCATCCGCCACCCGCGTGACACCATGGACGCAGATCAGGACTTTCTTATTGAGCGGATCTCCCCACTCTTTATACGACATGGTATGCAAGCCGGAAGGCGAGATACATTGCAGCGTTTTGCGTCTGGCCTGCATAGATCATCCTTGTGAACAGTATTTTTACTACGACATTTTACCGTTCGTTGGCCTTAAAATCATTGTTATCCGCCCTGAATCGGCTTAATTAAGCAAAACGATATTTGCAATAATGCCAATTTTATTCCGATTCAGGCAAAAAAGCGTAAATTTTGCAGCTATCCCAAAAAACCAACATTCAGGAGTCGACATGCCAGCAGCTTCCCTCACAACCAAGACAGCCCTTGTTACGGGCTCCACCTCTGGCATAGGCCTGGGCATAGCACGCTCACTGGCTGCCGAGGGCGCCAACATCATTTTCAATGGATTCGGTGACAGGCAGGAGATACAGAAGCTGCAAACATCTGTCGAAACAGAATTTGGCGTCCGCACCGCCTATCATAATGCCGACATGAGCAAAGCCGTTGAAATAGAAGCAATGATGGACTTTGCCAGCAGCTTTGGCGGCGTAGACATCCTGGTCAACAATGCCGGCATACAGCATGTCGCCAATATCGAAGACTTCCCGGTCGACAAATGGGATGCCATTATCGCCATCAACCTGACGTCATGCTTCCACACTACCCGACTGGCTCTGCCATATATGAAGCAAAAGAACTGGGGGCGCATCATCAATCTGGCCTCTGTCCATGGCCTGGTCGCCTCGGCACAGAAATCCGCCTACGTGGCCGCCAAGCATGGACTGGTCGGTTTTACCAAGACCACGGCGCTGGAGACTGCACAAACAGGTATTACCTGCAATGCCATCTGTCCAGGCTGGGTACTGACACCGCTGGTGCAAAAACAGGTCGATGCCCGCGCCGAAAAAGACAACGTGGACAACGAAACGGCAAAAAAACGCCTGCTGGCTGAAAAACAGCCTTCGGGTGAGTTCGTCACGCCAGAGCAATTAGGTGCCCTGGCGGTGTTTTTTTGCAGCACGGCAGCCGATCAGATACGTGGCGTAGCCTGGAATATGGATGGTGGCTGGGTCGCTCAATAGCCCGCAAACCAGGGCCAGGATACAACAAAGCATTGTGTTTCACTGGCCCTGCCCCTTGCGCAGAGGTATAGTTGCAGCACTCATTTGATATGAATAAGGAGTACCCATGCACACTGCTATGCGCATCATCCTGGTTTCTGCAATTTTACTGAATGCCGCCACTTGCGCTGCAGCGGACAAAATGAAGCCTGGACTATGGGAGATGACAACCAAGTCAGATGCCATGAAAGCCATGCCAAAAATCCCGCCTGAACAATTGGAAAAAATGAAGCAGATGGGCGTCAAAATGCCTGACATGCAAAATGGCGCCATGGTACACAAGGTTTGTTTTACCAAGGAGATGGTTGATCAGGACAAGCCTCCTGCCAGTGGTCGTGAACAACATTGCCAGAACAAGAGTTTTAACCGCTCGGGCAACACTTACACAGCCGAAATAGTCTGCGAATCCCCGGACATGAAAGGCACAGGCACAGTCAAAGGCAGCATGACACCAGACAGTGTAAATTCAATCTATGATTTCAACGGCACTTCGCGCGGCAAACCGATCAATCAGCATATGGAAACCACTGGCAAATGGTTGGGTAGCGACTGCGGTGACACCAAACCTTTTCCCATGCCGCAAAAAAAATAAATCCTCGGCAGAGAGTTTCGACAGTCTTCAATAACAAAAGGCCGGTGTGAATGAATGCACCGGCCTTTTGTTGTTTTCTCTATTTACTGCCAGGCAGCGGCATCAGGCAATAGCGCTGACGTCCAGTGTTGCCTCAGTCTTGGCAATAATCTCTTCCTTGCTGACGCCTGTGGCCAGCTCAACGAGTTTCAAACCTGCCGGGGTGACATCAATGACACCGAGGTCAGTGATAATGCGGTTAACCACGCCAACGCCTGTCAAAGGCAAATTGCAGGCTTTCAGTATCTTGTGCGCATCGCCCTTGGCCACATGCTCCATCAGGACGACTACACGACCGACACCGGCGACCAGATCCATCGCTCCGCCCATGCCCTTGACCATCTTGCCGGGAATCATCCAGTTGGCCAGGTCACCAAACTCGCTGACCTGCATCGCACCCAGAATAGCCAGGTTGATCTTGCCACCGCGTATCATGGCGAAAGAATCAGCCGAGCTGAATATCGACGAGCCAGGCAAAGTCGTTACCGTTTGCTTGCCTGCATTGATCATGTCAGGATCAACTTCTTCTTCGGTCGGGAAAGGGCCTATTCCGAGCAGGCCATTTTCTGACTGCAGCCAGACTTCCATACCTGCCGGCACATGATTAGCCACCAGGGTTGGCAAGCCTATGCCCAGATTAACGTAAAACCCGTCTTGCAATTCCTGTGCTGCGCGCGCAGCCATTTCATCACGATTCCATGCCATGTCTTGTCTCCTGCTGTCTTAATTCGATGGGCGTACGGTGCGCTGTTCTATGCGTTTTTCGGGTGTGGCATTGACAACGATGCGCTGCACGAAAATACCTGGTGTATGGACTTCATCCGGATCAAGTTCACCGGTTTCGACCAGCACTTCGACTTCGGCAACCGTAATCTTGCCTGCCATGGCGACATTGGGATTGAAATTGCGCGCAGTCTTGCGGTAGACCAGATTACCGGCCTTATCAGCCTTCCAGGCCTTGACCAGCGACACATCGGACACCAGTGAACGCTCCATCACGTATTTCTGGCCGTCAAATTCACGGATTTCCTTGCCTTCGGCAACAATGGTGCCGACACCAGTCTTGGTAAAAAATGCCGGTATACCGGCGCCGCCGGCGCGCAGTTTTTCAGCCAGCGTACCTTGTGGCGTAAATTCCAGTTCCAGTTCGCCAGACAGGTATTGACGTTCGAATTCCTTGTTCTCACCAACATAGGAGGAAATCATTTTCTTGATCTGGCGGGTTGTCAGCAACTGCCCCAGGCCAAAACCGTCAACACCGGCATTGTTTGAGATTGCAGTGAGGTTCTTCACACCGGAGTCGCGCAAGGCTGCGATCAGTGCCTCAGGTATGCCGCACAAGCCAAAACCACCCACGGCTATGGTCTGGCCATCTTTCATGATATCGGCCAGCGCACTAGCTGCGTCAGGATAAACCTTGTCCATCTTGTCCCCTTCCTTGGTTTTAAATATGTTATGCAAGCCACTGGTTTTAAAAAGCCGGTGCTTGCCGAACTCATCTCTAGCCTTACAGGATATGATGCTGCGTTATACTGCGCAATACCGTAAAAATACGCCTTTATTGTCAACTGCGTGCAAACCTATCAGCGGATCACGGAAATGAATGCTGTACAGCCCATAGATTTTGAATCCATATTCCAGCATGCCCCTGTGGGCATGTGCGTGTCGCAGAATCGCATCATCCAGGCTTGCAATAATGACCTGGCCAAGATGTTTGGTTATAAAAAAGACGAATTGCTTGGGCAGTCTTTTCTGGTGCTTTATCCCAGTCCGGATGAATTTGAACGCACCGGAGCACGCATTACCCCCATCATGAACGCCAAAGGCTATTACTCGGACGAACGCATCATGAAACGCGCTAACCAGGAATTATTCTGGTGCCACGTTTCCGGGCGCGGCCTGTCCAAAGACGACCCTCATGCTGCCGGCATCTGGACTTTTGAAGACCTGAGCGCCAAACGTCCGGTCAGTGCCGAACTGACCCCCAGGGAACGCGAAATTGCCGCTCTCCTGGTCGAGGGCAAGACCAGCAAGCTGATCGCACGCCAGATCAACCTCAGCCCCAGGACAGTGGAAATGCACAGGGCAAAGCTGATGCGCAAATTCAACTCAGCCACCTCCAGCGAACTGGTCCACAAGCTGCTGGGGATCATGCGCTGACGCCTTGCCCCCCTTACTGCCCCACCAGTACCCTGTTACCGCCCTCAATTCTTGCGTTTGGCCGCTTTCAGCTCATTCAGTTTTTGCTTGATGGCTTCGGGTAAAGTGACTGACTTGCCTGTTTCGGCTGCGACCCAGACTACCTTGGCCCCTCCCTCGGCATACAGGGCATAGCCATCACCGACAGAACGCATTTCCTGTATGGTTTCAAAACTGCTGCGCCCTGCTGCGCCGATATAGGTACACACTTCGACCTGACCCGGGTATTTCAGGGGCTTCTTGAAGGTGCAATAAGCATTGACAATAACGGGACCATTGCCATGCTCGTCAGGCAGGCAGCCCATCATGGACAGCCACTCTATGCGCGCCTGCTCCATATAGCGAAAATACACAGTATTGTTGACATGGCCCATGGCATCCATATCGCCCCATCGGATAGGAATGGTGACGGTATAGACCAGCTTCTTTTCCGTAACCTTATTCTCTATCATTGCACACTCATTCCGTCATCTGCAGTAACGATGGCGCCGTTGAGGAAGCGTGATTCTTCTGCTGCCAGCAAGAGTAAAAGACCATCAAGATCTTCTGGTACGCCAACGCGTTTTCTTGGCAGCATATCGACCAGTTTCTTGCCGGCTTCTGTGCCAAAATAGTCAGAATTGATCTCCGTAGAAATATAGCCAGGGCAAATCGCATTCACATTGATGCCATATTTACCCCACTCTACTGCCATGGACTTGGTCATATGGACCACAGCCGCCTTGCTGATGCAGTAAATGCCTATTTGCGGCAATATGCGCAGACCAGCCACCGAAGCGATATTGATGATGCGGTGCTGCTTTTTCGGATCCCCCTTGTGACGGGCAATCATGCGCTTTGCGGCTTCCTGTGCAACGAAGAAGGCCCCGCGCTGATTGGTATCCATGACATAGGCGTAATCATCGGGCGTGACATCGACCAGGCGTTGCGTGGTTGATACACCTGAATTATTGATCAGGATGTCGATAGGACCAGCTTCTGTCTCCGCATGCGCAATCGCAGATTTGATACTGCCATAGTCAGTCACGTCAAGTGCGACCACATGTGCAGCACCGCCTTCGGCCTCAATCTCGGCGCGCAATTCCTTCAACCTGTCTATCCGGCGAGAAGCAAGCACGACCTGTGCCCCGGCCTGCGCCAGAATTTTGGCAAAGCGCGCACCCAAACCACTGGAAGCGCCCGTCACCAGCGCAATCTTGCCTTCAAAATTGACTTCTATGCCCATCTGAATCTCCACAATTAATTGGAATAAGCTTACTACTCTATCATTCGCTATGATGACATACTGATTATGCTTGTGTTGTATGGATTTGAATTAGTTGAAGATTTTTACAGAAATTTCCGTACTAATACTTAGTATCTTGATGCATACCAAAGTTGGCTCTGCGATAATTCCGTGTATTTCGCGCATCCTTTGGAAGAAAAAGTCGAGTACCCCCTCGCTTGCGCAATACATCAACAGCAGATAACATGCTGTGAACAAATAAGCACGCCCGTTCGAAAATATTCAGAAAGTGAAAACTAGCCATGACACAAAGCATACTTGAACAGTACGGCCCCCGCGACGCCATGGAATATGACGTCGTCGTTGTCGGTGGTGGCCCCGCGGGTTTGTCAGCCGCCATCAAACTCAAACAACTGGCCGCAGAAAAAGGAACCGAGATATCTGTCTGCGTACTGGAAAAAGGTGCAGAACCTGGCTCCCATATCTTGTCCGGTGCCGTCATGGACCCGAAAGCGCTGACCGAACTTTTTCCCAACTGGAAGGAAATGGGTGCGCCACTCCATACAGAAGTGACAGAAGACCGTGTCCTGATACTGACCGAGAACAAAGCCTTCCGAACCCCAAACTGGGCATTGCCCGCCTGCTTTGAAAACCATGGCAATTACATTATTTCACTGGCCAATGTCACGCGCTGGCTGGGTCAGCAAGCCGAAGCCCTGGGCGTGGAAGTGTTCCCCGGTTTTGCGGCAGCAGAAGTCCTGTACAACGACGATGGTTCAGTCAAAGGCGTAGCCACTGGCAATATGGGTGTGGACCGTCATGGCCAGGCTACCTCTTCCTTTCAGCTGGGCATGGAATTGCATGCCAAATACACCCTGTTTGCCGAGGGGGCTCGCGGTCATCTGGGTAAACAGGTCATCGCCAAATATGACCTGAACAAGGGCAAGGATCCGCAATCCTATGGCATAGGTATCAAGGAACTGTGGGAAATTGACCCCAAGCTGCATAAACCCGGTCTGGTCGTTCATACCACCGGTTGGCCATTGATGGACCAGTACAGTGGCTCTTTCCTGTATCACCTGGAAGACAACCTGGTCGCCGTTGGCTACGTCGTTGGCCTGGCCTATGAAAACCCCTACCTGTCGCCTTATGAAGAATTCCAGCGCCTGAAAACCCATCCAGCCATTCGCGGTTTCTTTGAGGGCGGCAAGCGTATATCTTATGGCGCCCGCGCCATCACAGCAGGGGGCTTGCAATCACTGCCAAAACTGGTGTTCCCTGGTGGCGCACTGATAGGTTGTGATGCCGGCTTCCTGAACATGAGCCGCATCAAGGGCAGCCATGCCGCTATCAAGACCGGCATGCTGGCCGCCACGGCAGCATTTGAAGCACTGGGTGCGAATCGACAGCATGACGAATTGAGCAGCTATTCGACAGCCTTTGAGCAATCCTGGCTGCATGAAGAACTGTACACAGCACGTAATGTCAAACCATTGTTGAAGCGCGGCACTTATGGCTCACCATTGGTGTGGCTGGACCAGGTCGTTTTGCGCGGCAAGGCACCATGGACTCTGCATCATAGCAAGGCCGATCATGAATGCCTGCGTCCGGCGTCAGAATTCACACCTATCGTCTACCCCAAACCGGATGGCAAGCTCACCTTTGACCGTCTGTCATCGGTGTTTATCTCCAACACCAATCATGCCGAAGACCAACCAATTCATCTGACGCTGAAAAATGCGGATGTGCCGGTGTCGGTGAATCTGGCAAAATTTGCCGGACCCGAATCGCGCTACTGCCCTGCCGGTGTATATGAATTCGTGAAAACCGAAGAAGGTGCAGACCGTCTGCAAATCAATGCGCAGAACTGCGTGCATTGCAAAACCTGTGATATCAAGGACCCAACACAAAACATCGTCTGGGTAACACCTGAAGGTGGTGGAGGCCCCAATTATCCAAACATGTAGTCGAAGACCTGACTAAGCTACTGCGCAGCGCAATTTTGAGTCAGCGATGCTCGTCGTACGCTTGTACGACTGCGCTTATTAACTCAAACTAGCACTGCTCGCTACGCTTACTCGGGCCTTCTTGACGTACTGTATGTGTTTGTCGTTTGGTGTGGATTTTCAATACAAAAGCCGCTGATCAGCGGCTTTTGTTTTAAGTTCGTTTGCAGACTCTTTGCATCAAAATCCCTAATTGCTAACCTGCAATCACCACTTACCAGCCAGAATTTTCTCCAGCCAGAATGTGCCTATCACGGTTTTTACATCGGTGATCTGGCCGGATTTGATCCAGTCCAGCATTTCTGGCAGTGTGGCGGTGAATACTTCGAGGAATTCTTCCTCATCGAGGGCTGCCTGCCCTGCTGTCAGGCCTTTGGCCAGGTAAATGTCCAGATGTTCGTCTGAATAGGCAATGGCGTTGTGTATAGTGCAGACAAAAGACCAGTCGCTGGCGGTGTATCCGGTTTCTTCACGCAACTCGCGCTGAGCGCACAGCAAGGGGTCTTCACCTGCATCTATCTTGCCAGCTGGGAATTCAATAAAGACTTGATGCAAGGGATAACGGAACTGTTTTTCCAGCAGAATGCGACCATCATCAAACAGAGGGATGATGACGACGGCGCCGGGGTGACGTATGTATTCGCGTGTGGCCGTCTGACCATCAGGCAAAGTTACCACATCCTTGTCTACCTTGAGAAAGCTGCCTTCATACACCAGCTCACTACTGACCCTGGTTTCTTCCAGATCTAGCTTGCTGACGACTTTCTCAGTCATGGCGGCGTCTCAGGTAGCGATACACAAATCCGGGGAAAGCCAGTACCAGGAACAGGCAGGCATTGATGGCATAGAATTCCCAGCCCTGCGGGAAGCGATTGCCAGCAGCAGATTCAAGCATGAAACCTATGCCGCCAACACAAAAATACAGGATGATCAGTTCCAGCAGACGCAACCACATCGGTTTTGATATGGAAGGCTGACCTGTATGCACAGCGTCATCTGGGACTGATGCTTTGGAAAAACGCCCCAAAGCAATAATCGCAAGAAAGCGTTCGTTCAGGAAAGGCAGGTTGGCAGCAAGAACTGCCAACACAATGACCAACCAGGTAGATGCCGAATTACCCACTGCTGACGATATCAGTACTTAAGCGTATTGGAAATCGCGCTGACACACGCTGTCATCAGCGAACCTGGCATCATACCCATGACCAGCACGATCAGGCCATTAAAACTCAATACCATACGCATGTCAGGGCTTGCCACGATAGGTGTATCGTCAACAGGCTCGTCGAAATACATCAGTTTGACTATGCGCAGGTAATAGAAAGTACCGATAAGTGAAAAGGCTACAGCAACTATTGCCAGCCAGATCTTCTGTGTTGACAACACAGCTTCCAGCACTGACAGCTTGGCATAGAAACCCATCAAAGGTGGAATACCTGCCAGTGAGAACATCAGCAACAGCATGACCAGTGCAAACCATGGGCTGCGCTTGTTCAGACCTTTCAGGTCGTCCAGGTTTTCTGCTTCAAAACCTGAGCGTGCCAGCAACATGATCACGCCGAAGGTACCCAGGGTCGTCAAGACGTAAGTAATGCTATAGAACATGGATGAACTGTAGGCATCCACTGCCAGATCAGAACTGCCATTGGCAACACCGGACAACAAGCCCAGCAACATGAAGCCCATTTGTGAAATCGTCGAATAGGCCAGCATACGCTTGAGATTGGTCTGCGCAATAGCGGTCAGGTTACCAATCGCCATGGACATCACCGCCAGCACCACCAGCATCTGCTGCCAGTCAACCGCCAGTGAGAACAAACCTTCAACCAGCATACGGAAAGTAATGGCAAATGCCGCCAGTTTGGGTGCACCACCGAGCAGCAGGGTAACGGCTGTCGGCGAACCCTGATAAACGTCCGGCACCCACATATGGAAAGGCACAACACCAAGTTTGAACGCCAGGCCGGCAACCAGGAACACAATGCCAAATACCAGGATGGTCTTGTTAGCCGTCGGGCTGGCGGCTTTCAGTGCCACTTCGCTCAACTGCAGGGAACCAGTCGCACCATAAATCATGGAGATACCATACAACATGAAACCGGATGCCAGCGCACCAAGGATGAAGTACTTCATCGCTGCTTCTGTCGATACGGTATGGTCACGACGCAGGGCAACCAGCGCATACAGGGACAAGGACATCAACTCCAGACCAAGATAGATGATCAGGAAGTTATTGCCGGAAATCATCACCATTTGACCGAGCAAGGCAAACAAGGCCAATGCATAGTACTCACCACCCAGCTGGGTATTGGTCATGCCACGGTCACTGACGTACTGGCGCGAGTAGATCAGGGTAACGCCAATGGCAATGTACGAGAACAATTTCAACAAGGCCGACATCGGGTCGGATACAAACATGTTGTTGCCGACATATTCCGACTTGACCGGGTCGGCCAGCGCAACTGTCATGACACCACAGATCGTCAACGCCAGTATGCTCAGGGCATAGGTGACATTCCGTTTGCTGTCCGGCAAAAACATATCAACAAGCAAGATGGCGCAAATGGCCAGCAGCAAAAAGATTTCAGGATAAAGTGGTATCAGGTTCATATTATTCATTTGTTACAAGCATTGATCTGCTGCCACATTCATCCGAAACGAAATCCTGTGGCGTGCTTATCCATATCCTCGGTCAGGGTACCAGCTTTGGAACTGCTACATGTCTCAACAAATCAGACACCGAGACCTGCATTGCATCTGTAAATGGCGCGGGATACAAGCCCATGAACAGTACGGCGATCGCCAGGACACCGAGCATGAAAAATTCGCGCTTGTTCAGGTCTGTCAAATGTGCGACGTGTTCGTTGGTGATCTCACCAAACACAACACGCTTTACCATCCACAGGGAATAAGCTGCGCCAAAAATCAGCGCTGTCGCCGCCAGCATGCCTATCCAGAAATTGAACTGTACAGCACCCAGGATCACCATGAATTCACCAACGAAACCGGAAGTCGCTGGCAAGCCGCAGTTAGCCATGGAAAACAGCACAAACAAGGCTGCAAACTTGGGCATGGTTTTTACCACGCCGCCATAAGAAGCAATTTCACGTGAGTGCACACGGTCATACAGGACGCCGATACACAGGAACATGGCGCCAGAAATAAAGCCATGGGAAATCATTTGTACGATTGCGCCCTGCACTGACATGTCATTGAACATGAAAAAGCCCAGAGTCACAAAACCCATATGCGCAATGGAAGAATAAGCCACCAGCTTTTTCATATCCTTTTGCACCAGGGCGACCAGGCCGATATAAATAACGGCGATCAGCGACAAGGTAATGATGAAACCAGCCATGTAATGACTTGCATCCGGTGCGATAGGCAAAGAGAACCGCAGGAAACCATAAGCACCAAGTTTCAACATGATGGCAGCCAGTACGACAGAGCCACCGGTAGGTGCCTCCACGTGAGCGTCTGGTAACCAGGTATGTACTGGCCACATCGGGACCTTGACCGCAAACGCCATCAGGAAGGCACAGAAAAGCATGATCTGGACAGACAACGGCAACGGCAGTTTATGCCATGCCAGGATATCAAACGAATGACCCGCCTTCAGGTACAGGTAAATGATGGCGATCAAGGTCAGCAAGGAGCCCATCAGGGTGTACAGGAAGAACTTGAATGCCGCATAGACGCGATTTGGTCCCCCCCAGACACCGACAATGATATACATCGGGATCAGTGTGGCCTCGAAGAAGACATAGAACAGCATGCCGTCAATCGCACAGAACACACCTATCATCAGGCCGGACAGAATAAGGAAGGCACCCATGTATTGGGCAACCTGCTTTTCAATGACTTCCCATGCAGCGATGACAACGATGACAGTGATAAAAGCCGTCAGAGGTATCAGCCACAAGGATATACCGTCAATGCCAAGTGCATAAAAAATGTTAAAGCGATCTATCCATGCAAATTTCTCGACAAACTGCATACCATGCGCGGTATTGTCGAAATATTTGATCAAGGGCAGCGTCACAATGAAACTGGCGATCGAGCCGATCAGGGACACACCGCGTACCAGTCCAGGATTATCGTCGCGACCAAACGCCAGCACGAAAATACCGAAGGCTATCGGCAACCAGATCGCGAGGCTAAGTAGAGTAGAAGTTGACTGCATAATATTTATCTTTTTATAGCCGTGGTCACTTATTTAGCAAAGGGAAACAGCACTGTGTAAGCCAGGAATCCCATCACGCCCAAAATCATTACAAACGCATAGTGGTAGATATAACCGCTCTGTAGATGACGTATCAGTTTTGAGCCCCAGCCAACCAGTTTCGCACTACCGTTGACGAGCAGGCCATCAATCAGCCCCTTGTCGCCGACATTCCACAGGCCGGTACCAAGCAGGCGTGCACCGCCAGCAAATACGATCTCGTTGAAACGATCCATGTAGTATTTATTGTCAAGCAAGGTGTACAGTGGGCTGAGCACCTTCTTGATGGCGGCCGGAATTCCAGGTTTGAGCAGATAAAACACATAGGCAGTCAACACACCAATCAACGCCAGCCAGAACGGCAGCGTCTTGAACGCATGCAATGCCATTGCCGCAGGGCTATGGAATTCTTCTTTCAGCTCGTGCATGGCATGATGTGCATGATTGACTGCAATCACATTATCAAAGAAACCGCCAAACAACATCGGCTCGATCGCAAAGTAACCGATGAACAACGAAGGAATAGCCAGCAACACCAGCGGTAACCAGACCACCATCGGTGACTCATGCGGTTTCTGACCCGGGGCCAGACCATGGTGGTGATCGTCATGATGATCATCAGCAGCATGGTGATCGTCGTGGTGATCATGTGCATGTGCCTTGCCAAAGTTTTCCTTGCCATGGAAGACCAGGAAATACATGCGGAAAGAATAGAAAGCAGTGACAAAAACACCCGCCAACACGGCAAACTGTGCAAAACCTGCTCCCGGCAAATGGCTGGCCTGCACTGCTTCGATAATACTGTCCTTGGAATAGAAGCCGGACAGGAAAGGCGTACCGATCAATGCCAGGGAACCGGCCAGGGAAGTCAGCCAGGTGATGCGCATGTACTTGCTCAGACCACCCATATTGCGGATATCCTGATCATGGTGCATGCCGATAATCACGGAACCGGCCCCTAGGAACAGCAGGGCTTTAAAGAAAGCATGCGTCATCAGATGGAATACCGCAACCGAATAGGCCGAGGCACCCAGCGCAACCGTCATGTAACCAAGTTGAGACAACGTGGAATAAGCCACCACACGTTTGATATCGTTCTGGATGATGCCCATGAAACCCATGAACAGGGCTGTAATCGCACCAATCACCATGATGAAGGACAAGGCTGTGTCCGACAATTCAAACAAGGGCGACATGCGCGACACCATGAAGATACCGGCAGTCACCATCGTTGCCGCATGGATCAGCGCAGAAATCGGGGTCGGGCCCTCCATGGAATCAGGCAACCAGACATGCAGCGGGAACTGAGCAGACTTACCCATGGCGCCGATGAACAGGCAGATACAGGCGACTGTGATCAGCATCCACTCAGTATGCGGCAACAACATGCGTGCCAGTTCTTCTTTCTTGGCGAATACTTCCAGATAATTCATGGAGCCAGTATTTGCAACCAGCAAGCCTATACCCAGAATGAAACCGAAGTCACCCACACGATTGACCAGGAAGGCTTTCATGTTGGCGTAAATTGCCGTCGGCTTGGTATACCAGAAGCCGATCAGCAAATAAGACACCAGACCGACAGCCTCCCAGCCAAAGAACAATTGCAGGAAGTTGTTGCTCATGACCAGCATCAACATCGAGAAAGTGAACAGGGAAATATACGAGAAGAAACGGTTATAGCCATCATCTTCAGCCATATAGCCTATGGTGTAGATATGCACCATCAGCGACACGAAAGTCACCACGCACATCATCATGGCAGTCAGGCTGTCGACCATGAAGCCGACTTCCAGTTTCAGACCGGCGACATTCATCCATTGATACAAGGTAGCGTTATATGTCGCACCATCGATCACGGCGGACAAAGTCATACAGGAAATGACAAACGCAATCAATACCCCAAGTATGGTCGCTGTATGCGACACCTTGCGTCCGACCACATTGCCAAAAAACTTTGTTCCTAGCAGACCTGCAATAGCAGACCCGGCCAGAGGCGCCAGTGGTACTGCCAATAATAGTTGTGGGTTAAGTTGCCCCGCCATGATGACCCTTTGTTAGCTTATTACTTTTCTTAAATCGCCAGCGCATATCGGATGCCGCAGCAAGCGGCTATCCGTACCATTATCCTTTTAGTGCATCAAGATCTTCGACATTGATAGTGTCCAGATTACGGAACAGCACCACCAGGATCGCCAGACCAATAGCGGATTCAGCAGCCGCAACAGTCAGGATGAAGAAAACAAATACCTGCCCTGCCGCATCACCCAGATAATGGGAGAACGCAATGAAATTGATATTCACAGCCAGCAACATCAATTCAATCGCCATCAGCAAAACAATGATGTTTTTACGATTGAGGAAAATACCTACGATAGAGATGGCGAACAGAGTTGCGCCCAATATCAGGTAATGTGTCAAAGTCAATGTCAAAGCCATTTAGCCCTCCTGCTTCACGGTAGCTGCCGTGGCAGTTTCGTTATTATCGACACGATCAGATTCTGCCTTCATCTTGACGATGCGCACACGGTCAGTGCTCTTCACCTTGACAGCCGCAGCCGGGTCAAAGTATTTACTGTCTTTACGGCGACGCAAAGTCAGTGCAACTGCAGCAACAATGGCCAGCAACAGAATGGCAGCAGCGACTTCAAATGCGTACTGATATTTGTGGAAAATCTCCAGACCCAGGTATTTGGTGTTGCCTATCTTGTCTGCAGCAGCAGGGACATGGTTGTCAGGACGCAGGAAACCACGCAATAAAATTGCAATCATTTCCAGAATGACAATCACACCAACAGCAGCAGCCAGTGGGAAATGACTCCAGAAACCTTCGCGCAGTTTGTCGAGATTAATATCGAGCATCATCACCACAAACAGGAACAGCACCATGACCGCGCCGACATAGACCAGTACCAGCACGATGGCCAGGAACTCCGCCTTGAGCAGCATCCAGATGCCAGCTGCATTGAAAAAGGCCAGAACCAGAAACAGGGCTGCATGCACAGGGCTGCGTGCCGAAATAACCTGAATCGCAGCGACTAACATGATCGCCGAGAATACATAAAATAAAGCAGTAGTAAATTCCATATCGAACCAGGTCCAGTTAGCGGTATGCGGCATCAGCGGCGCGCGCTGCTGCAATTTGTGGCTCGTAGCGATCACCAACAGCCAACAACATTTCTTTGGTGAAGTACAGATCGCCGCGTTTTTCACCGTGGTATTCCAGTACATGTGTTTCCACGATGGAATCGACCGGACAGGATTCTTCGCAGAAGCCGCAGAAAATACACTTGGTCAGATCAATGTCGTAGCGGGTAGTACGACGACTACCGTCGGCACGCTGGTCAGATTCGATCGTAATGGCCATGGCCGGGCAAACTGCCTCGCACAATTTACAAGCGATGCAACGCTCTTCCCCGTTCGGGTAACGGCGCAAAGCATGCAGACCACGGAAACGTGGTGACTGCGGCGTTTTTTCCTCAGGAAATTGCACCGTAATCTTGCGGGCGAACATATAGCGACCGGTCAGGGCCAGGCCCTTGATCAATTCGCGCAGCATCAGGCTGCCAAAAAAATCCTTGATTGCTTCCATTTTTTTAGCCTCTTACTTCCAAATATTCCATGGGGTTTGCATCCATGCTGCAACAATCACCAGATACACCAGAGTCAACGGGATAAACACCTTCCAGCCCAGGCGCATGATCTGGTCATAGCGATAGCGTGGGAAAGATGCACGTGCCCAGATGAACATGGAAACCACAACAAAAGTCTTGATGCCCAGCCAGATCCAGCCTGGAATAAAGCCGAGGAAACTGAATGGCGCAGACCAGCCACCAAGGAACATCAGCGAAGCCATAGCGGAGATCAAAATCATGTTGGCGTATTCAGCCAGGAAGAACATCGCGAACGACATACCCGAGTATTCAACCATGTGACCGGCAACGATCTCGGATTCTCCCTCAACCACGTCAAATGGATGGCGGTTGGTTTCCGCAATACCGGAAATCACATACACCACAAACATCGGCAACAAAGGCAGCCAGTTCCAGGACAGGAAATTGACACCCATGCTGGCAAAATAACCGCGGGTCTGGACATTCACGATATCAGTCATGTTCAGACTGCCGGACACCAGCAGCACGATAACCAGCACAAAACCCATGGCGATTTCATAGGACACCATCTGTGCTGATGCACGCATGGCGCCGAGGAATGCATACTTGGAGTTCGATGCCCAACCGGCGATGATGATACCGTAGACTTCCATCGACGTAATTGCCATCACCAGCAGCAAACCGGCATTGACATTGGCCAATACGGTTTCTGGTCCAAATGGAATCACGGACCAGGCCGCCAGCGCGGGCATGATGGTCATGATAGGCGCCAGTACGAACAAGACCTTGTTGGCCTTGGCAGGAATGACGATTTCCTTGAGCA
Organism: Undibacterium paludis; assembly: GCF_022568815.1. GTDB lineage: Bacteria > Pseudomonadota > Gammaproteobacteria > Burkholderiales > Burkholderiaceae_D > Undibacterium. The sequence goes on from NZ_JAKZHX010000009.1 coordinate 184,822, forward strand.
ACAGCTTGACCGCATCGGCGATAGGTTGCAGCAAACCTGCCGGCCCTACACGGTTGGGGCCAAGACGGATATGCATCCAGCCTATCATCTTGCGTTCCCACAAGGTCAGATAAGCAACGCAACCCATCACCGGCAAGGTGATGCAGACTATCTTGATCAGAGTCCACAGGGGCAACCAGAGAACACCAAGGTGTTGCTGACCAAATTCCTGAATAGTGAGCAGCAAATTCATTATGCACGCTCCAGATTGATAGCACCGAACATACCGTCCAGACTGGTAGTCAGCATATGACCAGCCGCAATACGGACGACGTTTTCAGGCAGGGATTTGTCAATTCCAACAGGAACCAGCATGGAACCGGTTTTACTGAGTCTGACCATGTCACCGTCAACTACGCCGAGTTTGCCAGCCTGAGCCACACTGATCCAGGCTTGTGGCGCACGCGCATCCGCTGTTCTTTGCAATGACTCTGCACGACGCACCACTGCATCAGTGCTGTAGATGCCAACATCAGCGACACGCTCCAGTCCGCTGCCTGCACTGCCACCCAGTGAAGGCAGCAATTTGGCCAGATTGTTCAATTGTGCCGTCAAATCTGTTCCGCCCAGCACAGTATCGCGCACTGCTTCAGCTGTTTCAAAATCAAAATTTTCCAGCCCCAGCAGATTACCCAGTACACGCAATACCTTCCATGCTGGACGTGTATCACCCAAAGGTTTGACAACACCATGGAAACTCTGTGCACGGCCTTCGCAATTGACAAAAGTACCTGCTGTTTCAGTAAATGGGGAAACTGGCAGCAACACGTCGGCATATTCAGCGCCATGCTTGAATGGCGACATCACGACCACCATGTCAGCCTGGTCCAGTGCAGCCTTGGCCTGTACCGGATGCGCACTGTCGAGCATAGGCTCGGCATGCAAGACGATATATGCTTTTTTGGCTTCAGTAAATACTGGCTTGGCATTATTGGCAGGAATAGCATTTGCCAGATAGCCGCCGACAGTATTCGCAGCTTCTGTCAGGTAACCAAAATCTGCATCTGTATTTTCTGCAATCCATTGTGCCAATGCATGCAGCTTCGATGCTTCTGGATGGTAAGACGCAGTGTTGCCCAGGAAGACACCTGCTTTACCTGTCAGCAAACTTGTCGCAATCGCTTCTGCTGTTGCAGACACCTGTACTGTATCCAGTCCAGCCGGTTTGGAAATCTCTTTTTTCGCAGCGATCGCAACGGCGACTTCTGCCAGGAAAGCTGTCCACAGCGAAGGTGCAACTACTGCATTGTTTGCCAGTTTGATGAGCAAGTCATCATCGGTCGCATTCAAGACGCTGAGTTTGGCACCCATTTTTACTGATTGACGCAAACGCGCCGCCAGCAAAGGATGATCCTTGCGCAGGAAGGATCCAATCACGAAAACGTTTTTCAACTGAGCAAACTTGGCGATGCTGGCACCCAGCCAAGGTTTGATCGATGAATTCAAAGCGAAGTCAGACTGACGCAGACGGAAGTCGACATTATCGGAACCCAGGCCGCGTACCACGCGTTGCAAGAGGCTCAGTTCTTCCAGAGTTGCACTTGGAGCAGCAACCGCAGCGATCGCATCAGCACCATGTTCATGTTTGACGTTGCGCAGGCCATGCGCCACATACTCCAAGGCTGTCTGCCAGTCAGTTTCCTGCCACTGACCACCCTGCTTGATCATGGGTTTGGTCAGACGTTCTGCACTGTTCAGCGCCTCATAAGAGAAACGATCTTTGTCAGAAATCCAGCACTCATTGATTTCTTCATTTTCCAGCGGAACCACGCGCATGACTTTGTTGTTCTTGACCTGAACGATCAGGTTCGAACCCAGGCCATCATGGGCACTGACCGATTTACGGCGTGACAATTCCCAGGTACGGGCAGAATAACGGAAAGGCTTGGATGTCAGTGCGCCAACCGGGCACAGATCGATCATGTTGCCCGACAATTCGGAATCAACGGTTTTGCCAACGAAAGAAGTGATTTCAGAATGCTCACCACGGTTGAGCATGCCCAGTTCCATGACACCGGCGATCTCCTGACCGAAACGAACGCAGCGGGTGCAGTGTATGCAACGGCTCATTTCTTCCATAGAAACCAGGGGGCCTACGTCCTTGTGGAATACCACACGCTTTTCTTCTTCGTAACGTGAAGTCGTACCACCATAACCGACAGCCAGATCCTGCAACTGACATTCACCGCCCTGGTCGCAGATAGGGCAATCCAGCGGGTGATTGATGAGCAGGAACTCCATCACGGCTTTTTGCGCTTTTACTGCCTTGTCGCTGGAAGAGCGGACAATCATGCCCGGCGTGACCGGTGTCGCGCAGGCAGGCAAAGGCTTCGGCGCTTTTTCAACCTCGACCAGACACATGCGGCAATTGGCCGCAATAGATAATTTTTTGTGATAGCAAAAGTGCGGGATGTAGGTGCCAAGCTTATTGGCAGCGTCCATCACCATACTGCCCTCTTGGACTTCGACTTTTTTGCCGTCTATTTCGATTTCAACCATGGTCTACTCTAAGTGTGCTAACCGAAGCTGGCTTACATGTAAGTGGGCACCAAGCAATGCTTATGCTCGATGTGATATTCAAATTCTTCGCGGAAATTCTTGATCATCGCGCGTACTGGCATCGCCGCTGCATCACCAAGGGCGCAAATTGTCTTACCCTGAATATTGTCAGCGATAGTGTTGAGCATATCCAGGTCATCCGGGCGACCCTGACCATGCTCAATCCTGTGCACCATGCGATACAGCCAGCCGGTACCTTCACGGCATGGGGTGCATTGACCACAGGATTCTTCAAAGTAGAAATAAGACAGGCGCAACAGGGACTTAACCATGCAGCGAGTCTCATCCATGACGATGACAGCGCCAGAACCCAGCATGGAGCCAGCCTTGGCGATGGAGTCATAGTCCATGTCCGTCGCCATCATCACATCACCGGTCAACACTGGCATGGAAGAACCGCCGGGGATCACTGCCTTGATTTTTTTGCCGTCACGCATGCCGCCAGCCAGTTCCAGCAAAGTGGCAAACGGTGTGCCCAGCGGTACTTCATAATTGCCTGGTTTTGCTACGTCGCCAGACATGGAGAAAATCTTGGTGCCGCCATTATTCGGCTTACCCAGCGCGGCGTATTTTTCACCGCCCATGGCCAGCACAAAAGGTACGGCTGCAAAAGTTTCTGTGTTATTGATCGTCGTTGGTTTGCCATACAAACCAAAGCTGGCAGGGAAAGGCGGCTTGAAGCGTGGCTGTCCTTTCTTGCCTTCCAGCGATTCCAGCAAGGCTGTTTCTTCGCCGCAGATGTAAGCACCATAGCCGTGAAAAGCATGCAACTGGAAATTGAAATCAGAACCAGCGATCTTGTCGCCGAGCATGCCCGCAGCACGTGCCTCTTCGATGGCTTCTTCAAAACGATCGTAGTCAGCAAAAATCTCGCCGTGGATGTAGTTGTAACCTACCGTGATGCCCATAGCGTAAGCGCCGATGGCCATCCCCTCAATCAGGGCATGCGGGTTATAGCGAATGATGTCACGGTCCTTGAATGTACCAGGCTCGCCCTCATCTGTATTGCAGACCAGATATTTTTGACCAGGGAACTGACGCGGCATGAAGCTCCACTTCAAACCGGTAGGAAAACCCGCACCACCACGACCACGCAAGGAAGATGCCTTCAACTCGGCAATGACTTGCTCAGGCGGTATTTTTTCATTGAGGATGCGCTTCAATGATTCATAGCCACCACGTGCTACGTAATCTTGCAGATGCCAGTTTTTGCCATCCAGGCCAGCCAATATCAAAGGCTTAATATGGCGATTATGCAGACTCGTCATTATTTACCCTCTTTCAATTCATTGACCAGACCGTCAATTTTGTCGTTCGACATGAAGCTGCACATGCGTTTGTTATTGACCAGCATCACAGGTGCATCGCCGCAGGCTCCCATGCATTCACCTTCAACCAGAGTAAACTGACCATCCGCAGTAGTCTCTTTGTAATCAATACCGAGTCGCTGCTTCAAGTGGTGCGCTGCACGTTCACCGCCAGACAAGGCGCAAGGCAGGTTGGTGCAGACAGAAATCTTGAATTTGCCCACCGGTTTGGTGTTGTACATGTTGTAGAACGTTGCGACCTCCTGCACGGCCACTGCCGGCATGCCGATGTAGTCAGCCAGGGTCTGCATGACTTCTGGCGATACCCAGCCAGTTTCATCCTGGGCAATAGCCAAAGCGGCCATCACAGCGGACTGGCGCTGGTCAGCCGGGAACTTTGCCAGTTCGCGATCAATTTTTTTAAATGCCTGCTCTGATAACACCATAGCCAATGCCTCGATTCGACGCCCTCAGGGCATCGCTTTATCTGTCAATCTCACCAAACACAATATCCTGAGTACCGATGATGGTTACCGCATCAGCAATCATGTGACCTTTTGCCATCTCATCCAAACCCTGCAAATGCGCAAAACCTGGCGCACGGATTTTCAGACGATATGGCTTGTTCGCACCATCAGAGGTCAGGTAAATACCAAACTCACCTTTTGGATGCTCTACTGCGGCATAAGCTTCACCGGCAGGAACATGGAAACCTTCGGTGAACAGTTTGAAGTGATGGATGAGTTCTTCCATATTCGACTTCATGTTCACGCGATGTGGCGGTGCAACCTTGTGGTTGTCGGTAATGACCGGACCCTGGTTATTTCTCAACCATTCCACGCATTGCTTGATGATGCGGTTGGACTGACGCATTTCCTCCACGCGTACCAGGTAACGGTCATAGCTATCACCATTCACGCCCACTGCAATATCAAAATCAAGCAAGTCGTACACTTCATACGGCTGCTTCTTGCGCAAATCCCATTCGATGCCGGAACCGCGCAGCATAGGGCCAGTAAAGCCCATGGCCATGGCGCGTTCAGGCGATACCACGCCAATACCGACCAGACGCTGCTTCCAGATACGGTTATCGGTCAGCAGGGTTTCGTATTCATCGACGTATTTAGGAAAACGATTGGTGAAGTCTTCGATGAAATCCAGCAGAGAGCCCTGACGGTTTTCATTCATTAACTTCATCGCTTTTTCGTTCTTCAGTGTCGATGTCGTGAATTGCGGCATTTGATCCGGCAAATCACGATACACACCACCCGGGCGATAATAAGCTGCATGCAGGCGTGCACCAGAGACTGCTTCATAGCAATCCATCAGGTCTTCGCGCTCACGGAAAGCGTACAAAAACACCGCCATAGCACCGACGTCCAGCGCATGCGCACCTATCCACAGCAAGTGATTCAGCAGACGCGTGATTTCATCAAACATGACGCGAATGTACTGGGCTCGCAAAGGCACTTCCAGTCCCAGCATCTTTTCTATAGCCATCACATAGGCATGCTCGTTGGACATCATGGACACATAGTCCAGACGATCCATGTAAGGCACGGACTGCAGGAAAGTCTTTTGCTCCGCCAGCTTCTCGGTCGCACGATGCAACAGGCCGATATGCGGATCAGCACGTTGTATCACTTCGCCATCAAGCTCCAACACCAGACGCAACACACCGTGTGCAGCAGGATGCTGAGGACCAAAGTTCAGGGTGTAATTCTTAATCTCAGCCATTATTTCATCCCGTAATTTTCTTCACGAATTACACGCGGCACATTTTCGCGTGGATCTATCGTGACAGGCTGATAAACGACGCGTTTTTGATCTGCGTCATAGCGCATTTCAACATAGCCAGAAACTGGAAAATCCTTACGGAAAGGATGACCGATGAAACCGTAGTCAGTCAGAATTCGACGCAAGTCATTATGACCATCAAACAAAATACCGAACAGATCGAAGGCCTCACGCTCATACCAATTCGCCGCATTCCAGATATCAATCAGGGAAGGCACAACCGGCATTTCATCATCAACTGCAAATACACGCACGCGCAAACGCCAGTTGTTCTTGATGGAGAGAAGATGAGAAACTGCAGCATAACGCGCACCTTCCCACAGACCGTCACCATAAGCGGAATAGTCCATGCCGCAAAGATCGATCAATTCTTCAAAGCTGGTGTCGGGATGGTCGCGCAAAGTGCGCATGACATCAAGATAAGCTGCTGCAGAAACGACGATGGTAATTTCACCCAATGCATTCTTCAATTCAAGAATGCGATCACCCAAGACATCTCTTACCGCTGCCTCAAGTTTTTCCAGTTTGGTAGTCATAATTTATTGTTGCCCCGGCGATTACGCGATTAACGAGCAATGGTATTGGTACGTTTGATTTTATTTTGCAGCTGTATGATGCCGTACAACAGGGCTTCGGCTGTCGGAGGGCAACCGGGCACATAAATATCGACAGGAACAATACGATCGCAACCACGAACGACAGAGTAGGAATAGTGGTAATAACCACCACCATTCGCGCAGGAACCCATGGAAATCACCCAGCGTGGCTCAGCCATCTGGTCATACACTTTACGCAAGGCAGGCGCCATCTTATTGCACAGCGTGCCAGCAACAATCATGACATCAGATTGACGCGGCGATGGGCGAAACACCACGCCAAAGCGATCCAGATCATAACGTGATGCACCTGCGTGCATCATCTCCACCGCACAACAGGCCAGACCAAAAGTCATCGGCCACATCGAACCAGTGCGCGTCCAGTTAATGAGCTTGTCAGCAGTCGTTGTTACAAAGCCTTCGTTCAATACACCTTCAATTGCCATAATTCATCACTCCCAATCCAGAGCGCCTTTTTTCCAGATGTACCAAAAGCCCACTGCGAACTCCAGCACAAAGCCGAGCATAATCAGAAAACCCGTCCACCCCTGCGAACGCATATCACCCATGGCAACTGCCCATGGGAAGAAGAAAGCTGTTTCCAGGTCGAACAAGATAAACAAAATCGCAACCAGGTAATAACGCACGTCAAACTTCATGCGCGCATCTTCAAATGCCTCAAAGCCGCATTCGTAAGCAGAATTTTTTTGAGAATCCGGTTTATAGGGAGCAAGAATACGCCCCAAGACTTGCGGCACCACACCTACAGCGATACCAACCAGAATAAAGAGAAGAACTGGGAAATAATTTTCGAGGTTCACGTTAGGCTACCTGTAATTGAACGCCAGATTGAAGCAAGCCACTTCATGACACTGAGCTAAGATACTAAGCGTCAAGAAACAACTACTTCCTCGACCAAGCCAGCAAAGAAAACTGACTCTATTTTTTTGGTGCCGACGACGAGACTCGAACTCGTACAGCTTTCGCCACTACCCCCTCAAGATAGCGTGTCTACCAATTTCACCACGTCGGCCTAAGCCCAGCATTCTACTATGTATAGCCTCATTGTTCAACGCACAATTGCAGCAATTCAATGTTTTTTACTGGGTAAAATCAAATTATTTTGGAATTTGACCAGACTGACCTGAAGCAGAGGCTGCAGAAGCCGCCGCCTCTGTTGCAGTTGCGGGTACGGATGCGGCGACAGCGGAAGCACTTGCGACCGGTTTGACAATAGTCACACCATCCATCACACCGCCAGCAGGCTTGCGGGTGCTGCCAAACACAGCCAGGCCCAAGGTCGCAGCAAAGAATATAGCCGCAGCAACACCTGTCGCGCGGGACAGAAAATTGGAGGAACCAGTCGCACCAAACAGACTACCCGAAGCACCCGAACCAAAAGATGCGCCCATATCTGCACCCTTACCATGCTGCAACAACACCAGGCTGATAATTGCCAAAGCAGACAGGACCTGAACAACAACAACCAACGTATATAAAGTTTGCATTCAAAACATCCAAAAAATAAGTACTACAAGAAATCAATCAGCTGGCAGCGATAATTGCAAGAAAGTCTCGCGATTTCAGTGCTGCGCCACCTATCAAGCCACCATCAATATCGGGCATTGCCAACAACTCCCTGGCGTTTTCCGGCTTCATGCTACCACCATACAAAATCTGCACTTTTTCAGCAGCACCGGCATCCCTGACAGCAACTTGCCGACGCAGGAAATGATGCACCTCTTGTGCCATTTCTGGTGTTGCCGTTTTACCAGTGCCAATTGCCCAGACAGGCTCATAGGCGATCACCAGGTCAGACAGGTTGTCAACCACATCCAATACTGCATTGAGCTGCGCAGCAACCACTTCATTGGTCTGCCCGCCTTCGCGCTGCTCCAGTGTTTCACCGACACAAACGACAGGCCGCACACCCACCGTCAGCAATTGCTGTGTTTTTTGTGCAACTAGCTCATTGCTTTCAGCATGATAGGCCCGACGCTCAGAATGTCCGACAATTGCATATTTGCAAGCAACGTCCTGCAGCATTGCAGCAGACACCTCACCGGTAAATGCACCCTGCGTATGCACGGACACATCTTGCGCCCCAACCATCACGGCAGACCCGGACAATAACTCCACAGCCTGCACCAAATATGGCGCTGGAGGGCAAACCAGCACATCACACAGCAGATTCGCGGGCAAGCCCGCCTTGATTTCAGATAATAAGGACCGATTGGCGGCAAAACTGCCATTCATTTTCCAGTTACCGGCTATTAAGGTGCGTCGCATAGTAAGCCAAAATATAAATAACCGTCTATTGTAGCGTTCAGAGCAAGCAGGGTCAAACCACCAAGGAGAAGATTATCCCCGCTGTCGACAAAAATTTGCACACTAACAGCTAACAATATGACAATTTCCAGCAATAAGTTTGGCCATTGTGGCGCATCAGCGACACAGAAAGACTAGTCAAGCTGCGTAAGGTCCAGCATGATTTTACCTATATGCAACCCCTCCTCCATCATGGCGTGAGCCTTAGCGGCCTGCGCCAAAGGGAAGACATGATGTATGACCGGCTCAATTTCTTTTGACGCGAGCAAGGGCCAGACCTGATCCTGCAACTCCCTGGCAATTTTCGCCTTGAAGGCCACAGAACGCGGCCGCAAAGTTGAACCGGTGACGGTCAGGCGACGGCGCAAAACCTGCCCCAGGTCAAGCTCGGCAACATTCCCGCCCAGCAAGGCGATAATGGCCAGCCTGCCGTCATCAGCCAGGCAATTGATTTCTTTAGGCACATAGTTGCCAGCCACCATGTCGAGAATCACGTCCACACCGCGCCCCGCTGTCAATTCCTTGATAACTTCAACAAAATCCTCTGTCTTGTAATTGATGCCACGCTCAGCACCCAGCCTTTCCGTCGCCCGGCATTTATCATCCGAACCTGCGGTAGCAAATACACGATGCCCGATTGCCCTGGCTATTTGTATTGCTGCAACACCGATACCGGAAGTACCACCCTGCACCAAGAAGGTTTCACCTATCGATAACTGGGCACGCTGAAACACATTGCTCCACACCGTAAAATAAGTCTCAGGCAAAGATGCCGCCTCGATCAGAGACAAACCCTGCGGCACCTTCAGGCACTGTCCGACCGGTGCAACGCAATATTGCGCATAGGCGCCCCCCTGCACCAGAGCACAAACCTGATCACCAAGCTGAAAGCCTGTGCCCGCCAGATCGCCGGAAACCACCTCCCCTGCCACTTCCAGACCAGGCAAATCCGACGCGCCGGGTGGCACAGGATAAAAGCCGAGGCGCTGCAATACATCAGGGCGATTAACCCCTGCCGCAGCGACCTTGATCAGCAACTCCCCCTCACCCGGCACCGGCATCGGCCGCACGCAAAGCTGCAACACCTCTGGCTTGCCGTACTGAGTGATTTCAATTGCGCGCATTTCAGCATTCATTTTCAAACATCCTTTTCATGTATTGGCACCCTGTCACAAAACCAGATGTGATCTCAAATTCGTCAAACCTGAATTTTAAGCGAATAAAAAAACGCCCGTACAAGGACGGGCGTTTTCATCTTATGCGGACCAGGCCGCAAAGAAATTACTGCTGCTGTTGTTGCTGTTGCGCTGGCGCCTCAGTTTCTGCAACGGCTGCCTTCATGGACAACTTGAAGCGACCGCGATCATCCGTCTCCAGCACTTTAACGCGCACTTGCTGACCTTCTTTGAGGTAGTCGGCGACAGCATTCACGCGCTCATTGGCGATTTGGCTAATATGCAGCAAACCGTCTTTGCCCGGCATGATTTGCACGATGGCACCGAAGTCCAGCAATTTCAATACTGTACCATCGTAAGTCTTGCCAACTTCAACTTCAGCTGTCAGCTCTTCGATACGACGTTTGGCTTCCTGACCGGCAGCGGCGTCAACAGAAGCGATCGTCACAATACCTTCATCACTGATGTCAATTTGCGTACCGGTTTCTTCTGTCAAGGCGCGGATCACAGCACCACCCTTACCGATAACATCACGGATTTTCTCAGGATTGATCTTGATTGTGATCAGGCGTGGAGCAAAGTCGGACAGTTCGGTTTTGCCGACCGGCACGGCTTCCTGCATTTTACCCAGGATATGCACGCGGCCTTCTTTGGCTTGAGCCAAAGCGACTTGCATGATTTCTTTAGTGATACCCTGAATTTTGATATCCATCTGCAAGGCAGTAATACCTTCTGCAGTACCGGCCACTTTAAAGTCCATGTCGCCAAGATGATCTTCATCACCCAAGATATCTGTCAGAACAGCAAACTTGTTGCCATCCTTGATCAGGCCCATGGCGATACCGGCAACGTGTGCTTTCATTGGCACGCCGGCATCCATCAACGCCAGGCAACCACCGCAGACGGAAGCCATGGAAGACGAACCATTGGATTCAGTAATTTCAGAAACCAGACGAACGGAGTAGCTGAAATCTTCCGGATCAGGCAGAGCAGCCTGCAATGCACGCTTAGCCAGACGACCATGACCGATTTCACGACGCTTTGGCGTGCCAACACGACCCGTTTCGCCAGTAGCGAACGGAGGCATGTTGTAATGCAGCATGAAGCGGTCAGAGTATTCACCCATCAACGCATCGATTTTTTGCTCGTCACGGGCAGTACCCAGAGTAGCAATCACCAGAGCCTGGGTTTCACCACGCGTGAACAGGGCTGTGCCATGCGTACGTGGCAAAACGCCAGTGCGGATAGTGATAGGACGCACAGTGCGTGTATCACGACCATCAATACGTGGCTCGCCTTCCAGGATTTGGGAGCGAACAATCTTCGCCTCCAGATCAAACAGGATATTGCCGACTTCGGCAGAATCAGGAGCAGCCTCACCTTTGGCAGCGGCTTGCTCAGCCAGGGCAGCACCAACTGCAGCAGTTGCTGACTTCAGTTGTTCTGTACGGGCTTGTTTTTCTTTGGTTTGATAAGCAGCGCGCAACAAAGGCTCTGCCACCGCAGTAACAGCAGCGATCAGCGGCTCATTCTTGGGAGCTGGCGCCCATTCAACTTCAGGCTTGCCGCCGTCACGTACCAGTTCATGGATGGCGTCAATCACAGCCTTCATTTGCGTATGACCATAGACCACCGCACCCAACATGACTTCTTCAGACAATTGCTGCGCTTCAGATTCAACCATCAACACCGCCTGCTCAGTACCGGCAACCACCAGATCAAGCTTGGATTGTTTCAATTGAGTTGCTGTCGGGTTCAATACATATTGGTCATCGATATAACCAACACGTGCCGCACCAACCGGACCACTGAATGGGATGCCAGCAACAGAAATGGCAGCAGAAGCACCGATCATGGCGGCGATGTCAGGGTCAATTTCTGGATTGACGGACAATACATGCACAATGACCTGAACTTCGTTCAGATAGCCTTCTGGAAACAGAGGGCGAATAGGTCTGTCGATCAAACGGGAAGTCAGCGTTTCTTTTTCTGATGGACGACCTTCACGCTTGAAGAAACCACCTGGAATACGACCGGCAGCGTAAGTTTTTTCCATGTAATCCACGGTCAGAGGAAAGAAATCCTGACCTGGTTTTGCGTCTTTTTTTGCAACAACAGTTGCCAGTACAACAGTATCTTCTACAGATACCATGACCGCGCCAGAAGCCTGACGGGCGATTTCACCGGTTTCCAGCGTGACCTGGTGCTGGCCATATTGGAAGGTTTTGGTAATTTTATTAAACACAATGTGTCCTTTCTATTTTGCCGACAGATTTTCAGGCGCTGTCGTTCACCTCACCACGAGCAATCCGCCTGGATTGCTTTTTGCCTGTTTTCAATATTTACATCAAAAACCGGGCTAAAACGGGGAAAATTAAAACTCTAGATGGACAAAAAGCCTGCGACAGAAAACTGACGCAGGCTTTTTGCTACAAATTATTTGCCAAATACAGCAAGAATTACTTACGCAAGCCGAGTTTTTCGATCAGGGAGCGATAGCGATTCAGGTCTTTACCCTTCAGGTAAGACAACAGACTCTTACGACGGTTAACCATCATGATCAAACCACGGCGGGAGTGGTGATCTTTGGAATGTGCCTTGAAGTGACCATTAAGGTCATTGATACGTGCAGTCAACAGAGCAACTTGCACTTCAGGAGAGCCTGTGTCATTTTGACCACGGGCATTGTCCGCTACGATAGCGGCTTTTGCATTTTTTTCGATAGACATGATTTTCCTTAACATGCGATAACAATAGTAGCCGTATTTACAAAACAGCAACATAACCATCATTATCGTGAAATAACAAATCCCGCCGAAATGACGGGACGCGTGACTATAACACCGTTTTACGCCGGAATCAAATCGCTTTATATCTGCGGGTTCAATTTCTCGGTTTTTGATTGCAGCTTGTTCAAGGCTGACAAATAAGCTTTCGCCGAGGCAACAACAATGTCAGGATCGGCACCGACACCATTGACGATACGACCCGCTTTGGACAAGCGCATGGTCACCTCACCCTGCGATTGCGTACCCGTCGTAATCGCATTCACAGAGAACAGCAGCAGCTCGGCGCCACTCTGCACCTTGGAGTCAATGGCATTGACGATGGCGTCAACAGGGCCATTGCCATTGCCTTCGCAAGTGACTTCCCTGCCTTCCGAGGTGAATACGACCTTGGCGAAAGGCAACTCACCTGTTTCCGAACGCTGCGACAAAGACACATAATGGAAGGCATCGTTATTGTGGGCGTGCTCTTCATCGGATACCAGGGCCAGAATATCTTCATCGAAAATTTCTGCTTTCCTGTCAGCAAGCTCCTTGAATCGTGCAAATGCAGCATTGACTTCCGTTTCCGACTCCAGCTCTATGCCCAGCTCTTCCAGGCGCTGCTTGAACGCATTTCGACCAGACAATTTGCCAAGCACCAGCTTATTCGCTGTCCAGCCAACATCTTCTGCGCGCATGATTTCATAAGTATCACGTGCTTTCAGAATGCCGTCCTGATGGATGCCGGATGCATGGGCAAAGGCATTTGCCCCCACCACCGCCTTGTTGGGTTGCACCGCAAAACCGGTAATTTGCGATACCAGTTTGGACGCCGGTACGATCTGGCTGATGTCTATACCCAGTTGCAGGTCGAAATAATCCTTGCGGGTGCGTACCGCCATGACGATCTCTTCCAGTGCCGTGTTACCGGCACGCTCACCAAGTCCATTGATCGTACATTCAATCTGACGCGCACCGCCTATCATGACGCCAGCCAGGGAATTCGCCACCGCCATACCCAGGTCATTGTGGCAATGCACGGACCAGATCGCCTTGTCAGAATTGGGGATGCGTTCACGCAGGGATTTCAGCATATTGCCGTAGAGCTCAGGCACGGCATAACCAACAGTGTCCGCAAAATTGATGGTGGTTGCGCCTTCCTTGATGACGGCTTCCAGAACGCGACACAAAAAATCCATATCGGAACGACTGCCATCCTCAGGGCTGAACTCGACATCATCGGTAAAATTGCGCGCATAACGGACAGCCTGTATGGCCTGCTCCAGCACCTGGTCAGGCGTCATGCGCAATTTCTTTTCCATATGCAAGGGAGAAGTCGCAATGAAGGTATGAATACGCTTGCGCTGCGCCGCCTGCAATGCCTCCGCCGCTCTCGCGATGTCGCGGTCATTGGCCCGTGACAAAGAGCAAATAGTCGAATCCTTGATGATGGAAGCAATTGCCTTGATCGATTCAAAGTCACCTGGTGAAGCAGCAGCAAAACCCGCCTCAATCACATCGACTTTCATTCTTTCCAGCTGTTTGGCAATACGGATTTTTTCATCTTTGGTCATGGATGCGCCCGGTGATTGCTCGCCATCACGCAAGGTTGTGTCGAATATGATGAGTTTGTCGGCCATGCTAATACTCCTGAATTGAATTGAAAGACTGATCGTTACTGGAAAATAAAGATAAAGCTTGTTTTGAATATTCTCCGGCCTACCCCTGCAAGACGCACATGGGTGGTGAGGCTACTCGAATTGTGGGTATAGGGGGATTTAGCGCGTAACCGCTAGTAGAGACGCCAGCAATAGCGATAGCAGACCAGACAGGCCTGCCATAGTGTTTTTTGCTATTGATGTGGATACGAAGTTCATGTCAAAGACTATAAGCGCGAATCGAAAAAAGTGCAAGAATTTATAGCAGGAAAATCCCGTTTTTCTCCGGCGTAAAAACAAAAAAGCCGCCATACATTTTCCGTAAGGCGGCTTCCGTTCAAAAATTCCGAATTTAATCTGGTGATGTGCGCTACACACAGCATCATTTCTCGTCGTGCGGCTCAACACTGGTTTGCACTATGCTGACCGGCCTGCCCTTGCGCCAGCGCCACAGCAAAACAATATAGCCGGACAGGCCATATAAGACGAATAGCCCAAACAAGACCTTTGGCGGATCACTGACCACAGCCACATAAGCCAGGACAATCAGAAACGGTGCAATAAAAGGAACAGACCGACGCAAATTGACATCTTTAAAACTGTAGAAAGGCACATTTGTCACCATGGTCAGTCCGGCAAACAAGGTAATACTCCAGGTGCTCCAGCTTAGTTCACGCCCGAGAAAATGCAGATCTTCCATCAACAACACAAAACCAGCAACCAGGGCTGCTGCCGCAGGACTCGGCAAACCCTGGAAATAACGTTTGTCCACCACACCTATATTGGTATTGAAACGCGCCAGACGCAGAGCAGCGCCGGCGCAATAGACAAAAGCCGCCAGCCAACCCAGTTTTCCCATGCCTTTGAGCGACCACTCATAAGCGACGAGTGCCGGTGCCGCGCCAAAAGAAATCATGTCGGACAAACTGTCATATTGCGCACCAAATTCACTTTGGGTATTCGTCATACGCGCCACCCTGCCATCAAGACTGTCGAGCACCATGGCAACAAATATCGCCAGCGCGGACTGATCAAAACGCTGGTTCATTGCCATGACGATGGCGTAAAAGCCGCAAAACAGAGCTGCGGTAGTAAATGCATTTGGCAACAGATAAATACCACGCCGGGGCTTGGCCGGCACCTGCAAATCATTTCCCTCGCGCGCTGTAGTCTGCTGACTTTTGCGCATGCTCTTGGGGAAAAGCTTGAAACTGCCTTTGGGCTTTCGTTTTAGTATAGGTGCCATTCTTACATTCGAAATTTGTAAAATACCTCTTGCCTGAACAAGATCTGAAAAGTGCGCGAAGTATAACGCCTATCATTACCAATGAAAACAAGCACGCAGATGCCCACTCCCGCATGTTTATCTATGCAATATACATTTCAAATCGTATTTGTCCGACCTTTTCGTACTCAAACCTGGCACGAACAATCAGACCGGACCTTCCGCAGTATCGGTGAGAGATGCAAGCAATGCATTAAGCCAGCGTCTGGCTTCGTCGATTTCATAAAAGAAGCCGTATGCACAAACCCCTTCATAAATACGCTGAAACTGCGATTCAATCACACCCCGCCCCGCGACGTCAGCGGCGGCAACCACCACATTGGCAACACACCCCAGATTTTGCGCGCCGTTAGCAGTAATTTCTGCCAGAACCTCCATCCCCTCCGGCGTACTCAGCATTGAACCTTTGATAAGAGCAAGCCCCGCCCAGGGGCCGTCCGGCATAAGCTGCAGTGAATAGGGGCGTACCTCTGCAGCCCAACGTCTGACCAATTCCACATTCCAGGGGCCCTGCACCTCCGTCACCAGGATACGGCCATCGAGATAAAGGCGAAACTGTCCGTGGGGTGGAAAAGCGCTATCAATTTCTGCTTGCTCTTTCATTAATCAAATCCAGCTTATGGCTATTCAGAAGATTCTAATCCAGATAGCTGTCTGTCGCGCACCTCATTATTGCATTATAAAAATGAAATTCTGCCTTCCTACTTTGCCGAACACGTATAAAAACAAAAAAAGTCGCCCAAATGGACGACTTTTTAGCCTTGGGGCAGCCTTCGCCTGCAAACGCAGGCTGGATGACGCCCGGCGATCTTACAGATTAGTTCTTGGACTGATCAACCAGCTTGTTTTTAGCAATCCATGGCATCATGGCACGCAATTTAGCACCCACTTCTTCGATCTGATGCTCAGCAGTCAGACGACGACGTGAAATCAAAGTCGGCGCACCGGCCTTGTTTTCCAGGATGAAGCTCTTCGCGTATTCACCCGTCTGAATATCTTTCAGGCATTGACGCATGGCATTTTTGGTGTCTTCTGTAACAACTTTAGGGCCAGTTACATATTCGCCGTATTCTGCATTGTTGGAGATCGAGTAATTCATGTTGGCGATACCGCCTTCATAGATCAGGTCAACGATCAGTTTCAATTCATGCAGACATTCGAAGTAAGCCATTTCTGGTGCATAGCCAGCTTCAACCAGGGTTTCAAAACCAGCCTTGATCAGTTCAACCGCACCACCGCACAGAACTGCTTGTTCACCGAACAAATCAGTTTCTGTTTCTTCGCGGAAGTTGGTTTCAATGATGCCAGCACGGCCACCACCATTGGCCATCGCATAAGACAAGGCGATGTCACGGGCAGAACCGGATTTATCCTGGTACACAGCGATCAGGTGAGGTACGCCGCCACCCTGGCTGTAAGTTCCACGCACAGTGTGGCCTGGTGCTTTAGGAGCGATCATGATGACGTCCAGATCGGCACGTGGCACGACTTGACCGTAGTGAACATTGAAGCCGTGGGCAAATGCCAGCACAGCGCCTTGTTTGGCGTGAGGAGCGACATTTTCAGCATACACCTGGGCGATGTTTTCATCTGGCAGCAAGATCATGATGACATCAGCTGCTTTGACTGCATCATTCACTTCAGC
Organism: Undibacterium paludis; assembly: GCF_022568815.1. Lineage (GTDB taxonomy): Bacteria > Pseudomonadota > Gammaproteobacteria > Burkholderiales > Burkholderiaceae_D > Undibacterium. The sequence goes on from NZ_JAKZHX010000009.1 coordinate 201,979, forward strand.
CACATTCAGACCGGCATTTTTTGCCTTGTCCCATGAAGCGCCACCTTTACGCAGGGCGACAGTCACTTTGCAACCGGAATCATTCAAGTTCTGTGCATGTGCATGGCCTTGGGAACCGTAGCCGATGATGGCAACGTTTTTGCCTTTGATCAGGGAGAGATCACAATCTTTGTCGTAGAAAACTTTCATTTTGTATCCTAATAATTAAGTATTTTTGCAGGGGGGCGTATGCCTGAAACTATTTTTTTAAACCTTGAGGATGCGTTCACCGCGTCCTATGCCTGAACCACCGGTACGTACCGTTTCCAGAATTGCCGCACGGTCGATTGAGTCTATGAAGGCGTCCAATTTACCTTTATTGCCAGTCAATTCTATGGTGTAGGTTTTTTCGGTGACATCAATGATGCGGCCACGGAAAATATCTGCGGTGCGCTTCATTTCTTCACGCTCCTTGCCAACCGCTCTTACTTTGATCAGCATCAGTTCGCGTTCTATGTGCGCGCCCTCGGTCAGGTCAACCACCTTGACGACTTCAATCAGGCGGTTCAAATGCTTGGTGATCTGCTCAATGATGTCGTCTGAACCTGTTGTGACAATCGTCATACGGGACAAGGTTGCATCTTCAGTTGGTGCTACGGTCAGCGTTTCAATGTTATAACCACGGGCAGAGAACAAACCAACCACACGGGACAAGGCACCGGCTTCATTTTCAAGAAGGATGGAAATAATATGTCTCATTACAGATCCTCCGAACCAAGCAACATTTCAGTCAGGCCTTTACCGGCTTTCACCATGGGCCAGACGTTTTCGGTTTGATCCGTGATGAAGTTCATGAATACCAGTCTGTCTTTCATACCAAAGGCTTCACGCACAGCACCATCCACGTCTGCCGGGTTTTCTATCTTCATGCCGACGTGGCCATAGGCTTCCACCAGTTTGGTGAAGTCAGGCAAAGAATCCATGTAAGACTCTGAATAACGTGAACCATAATCAATCTGCTGCCACTGTCTGACCATGCCAAGGAAGCGGTTGTTCAACAAAATGATTTTGGGTGTCAGGTGATACTGTTTGCAGGTTGCCAGTTCCTGTATACACATCTGTATCGAGGCTTCGCCAGTGATGCAGGCCACCGTCGCATCAGGGTTAGCCATCTGCACACCCATGGCGTATGGCAAACCCACACCCATGGTGCCCAGGCCACCGGAATTGATCCAGCGACGTGGTTTATCAAAACGGTAGTACTGGGCAGCCCACATCTGGTGCTGACCCACGTCAGAGGTGACGAAGGCATCCCCTTTCGTCACTTCCCAGACTTTTTCAACCACGGATTGCGGCTTGATGACTTCATTCGAAGTCGGGTATTTCAGGCATTCACGACCACGCCATTCATTGACCTGCTTCCACCAGGCTGCCAGCGCCTTGGCGTCCGGGCGCGTCTCAATGGCGCTCAGTTGCGACAGCATTTCCTGCAACACGTCCTTGACATTGCCAACAATAGGAATATCGACCTTGACACGCTTGGAAATCGATGAAGGATCAATATCAATATGAATGATCTTGCGCGGATGCGAAGCAAAATGCTTGGGGTTGCCAATCACACGATCATCAAAACGTGCACCTATGGCGATCAGCACGTCACAGTGTTGCATGGCCATGTTAGCTTCGTAAGTACCATGCATGCCCGGCATACCGACAAATTTTTCGTCGCTGGCACGATAGGCACCGAGACCCATCAAGGTATTGGTGCAGGGAAAACCCAGCATATCGACCAGCTTGTTCAACTCTGGCGATGCCTGCGCCAGAATGACGCCACCGCCGGTGTAAATCATGGGTCTTTCAGCCTGCAACAACAGCTGCACGGCTTTGCGAATTTGTCCCGCATGTCCTTTGTCGACCGGCTTGTAAGAGCGCATTTCGACAGTTTTAGGGTAACTGTAGGTGGTTTTGTGCATGCTGATATCTTTAGGGATATCCACCAGCACAGGGCCAGGACGACCGGTAGTCGCGATAAAAAACGCTTTCTTGATCGTCTCAGCCAGATCCCTGACATCTTTCACCAGGAAATTGTGTTTGACGCAGGGACGGGTAATACCAACAGTATCGCACTCCTGGAAGGCATCCTGGCCGATAACGGCACTTGGCACCTGCCCGGAAATGATGACCATTGGAATGGAATCCATATAAGCCGTTGCCAGACCGGTTACCGCATTGGTCACACCGGGCCCGGAAGTGACCAGAGCCACGCCGACTTTATTGGAAGAACGGGAATACGCATCAGCAGCATGAACTGCCGCCTGCTCATGACGAACCAGGATGTGCTGAAACTTGTCCTGATTGAAAATCGCATCATAGATATAGAGTACGGCACCGCCCGGATATCCGAACACATGCTCAACACCCTCTTCGGCAAGACACTTGACCAGTATCTCTGCGCCTGTAAATTCTGAACTCATCTTGTTGTCCTTTCAAGGTCCATAGGAGATTGATCGGATGTTCTTTCCTGGCGAAATCGACATGCAAATACTGTAAGCGGATATCCCTTTACGTGCGTTCACGTTCCCCTTTACACATCCGTTGGATATGGTGCCAGGCAAGGCTTAGTGCACTCGTTCAATCAGTGTTCAGGCTTTACAACGACGACTTCTCACGCTTGTGGCATGGGTCAGAACAAACAGCTTCTTAAAGCGAACCTGTTGGTGACAGCATTGTGGGCTGCTCCATGCAGGTATTTTATGCCCCGAGATTTTGGAGCGGACTCACAAGGTACTGCGTCGCAGCATTTTGGTCAAGGAAAATTCTATAAGAATAGAAAGTTTTCACCTGACATTTCATCTGCCCTCACTTTTCGCTCATCCTGCAGGCACCCTAGTTTGTTACAAAATGACAAGAAATGACAAAATTCAGGACACAAGCGCGTATTTTTGCTAGCATGTGCGCAATTTTGAGCTTAGGCCGCCTCCTTGAAAAGACCAATCCAACAAGGAAAACAGCACCTGCTCCATAACGCAACTGCCAAAGATGGCCACAGATAAAGAACTATCCAGCTTTTTGGAAGGCGTAGAACGCCGCGCTTTCAAACATGCTGTCTACACGGTACGCAATGAAGAGTCTGCTCTGGATATTGTCCAGGAAGCAATGATCAAGCTCGCCGAAAAATATGGTGACAAGCCGGCGGCAGAGCTGCCCATGCTGTTCCAGCGCATCTTGCAAAACACCATACTTGATTTTTTCCGCAGGGAAAAAGTACGCAATACCTGGGTCAGCCTGTTTTCCAGCATTACACCATCCAATAACCAGGATGATGACAATTTTGACTTATTGGAAAGCTATGCTGCCGAAGAAGGCAGTGAAGCCGCAGAATCAAGTGCAGACAAGATAGAACGCGAGCAGGTTTTGATCATCATTGATGAAGAAATAAAAAAGCTTCCCGCGCGTCAACGGGAAGCCTTCCTCATGCGTTATTGGGAAGACATGGATGTAGCGGAAACCGCCGCTGCAATGGGTTGTTCGGAAGGCAGTGTCAAAACTCACTGTTCAAGAGCAACGCATGCACTTGCCGTCACGCTCAAGGCTAAAGGAATTCACCTATGAACTATTCAAAAGAAGCGAAAGACCTTGAATTTGCTTACAAGGTCAGGCGAGCGCTGAATGAGTCGGCAGAAAACCTGCCTGCCCCTACACTGGACAGGTTGGCACAGGCCCGCAAAATGGCAATGGCTCGCAAGAAACAAGAAGCACCGGCAGCAGTCAGGGTAGTCAGCAACATGCTTGCTGGCAATACCGGTTTTTCCTTCCAGGGGCCTGGCTCGTGGATGGGCAAGCTGGGCATCGCCCTGCCCTTGCTGGTATTGGTGGTTGGCCTGCTGGGCATCTACGAGTACGAACAACAGCAAAACATTAACGAACTGGCCGATATCGATACCGCCGTTTTAGTTGACGAATTGCCACCAGCTGCTTATGTTGATACCGGGTTCAGTGCTTATTTGAACAAAACAGAGGAGTAGTAGTGACGTTAGCGTTAATACCGAAGTCCAGTCGCCTGAAGTCAAGTCGTCTATCTATTATCGCCCTCACAATACCGCTGGTTTTCACCAGCGGTATTGCCGTTCCTGCCTATGCCGTCCAGGCATCGGCAAAACCCTTAAGCAGCCTGCTTGGCGTCAGCACTGTCAGCAAGCCGACCTGGAATGAACTTACTCCTGCACAGAAACAGGTCCTTGCCCCATTGAGTCCGGATTGGGACAAAATGTCAGAGCTGGGCAAGAAAAAATGGCTGGAAATCGCCAACCGCTATCCGACCATGAAGCCTGACGAACAAGCCAGGCTACAGGAACGCATGCGCGACTGGGTGAAATTGACGCCCGAACAGCGTATGGCCGCCCGTGAAAACTATGCAAAATCGAACCAGTTGAAGCCTGAGCACAAATCAGCACAGTGGCAGCAATACCAGCAACTGAGCGAAGAAGAGAAAAAGCGCCTGGCGGCAGAGAATGAAAAAAAGAAAAGTGTCACCAATCTGCCATCCGATGCACTGAAAAATCCAAAAATCCTGGCACCCATCAAAGTAGGGCCCAAGCCGGCGAGCACGCCACTGCCCGTAATTACAATAGTTACACCACCAGCTGCAGTTACTCCTGCTGCAGCATCGGCAGCCGTATCCACAACTCCGCCACCCAATACGGCCGATACAACGACTGCCAGCAACCCTGCCCAACAAGGCTCAAGCAAGTAAATCTGTGAATTCTGAATTGTCTGCTCCACCATTACGTCGTCGCCTGATTTGCATGGTCTATGAAGCCATGCTGTTATTCGGGATTGTTTTCGTTTCCGGCTTTATATTTGACGTGATAACCCAGAGCAAGCATGCACTGGTATTACGTCATGCCCGCATGGCCTGGCTATTTCTTGTTATTGGTACTTATTTCGTATTTTGCTGGAGCCGTAGCGGACAGACCCTGGCGATGCAGACCTGGCGCATCAAAGTGGTCGACCTCGATGGCGGCAAACTGCCCGTCGTCAAGGCGATGGTCCGCTATTGCCTGGCATGGATGTGGTTCTTGCCAGCCATGGCCCTGGTTTATCAACTGGGTTTGAAGCAATGGCCATCCATGGCCGTGCTGGCTATTGGAATGGCAGGCTGGGCCTACACGGCGCGAATGGACAAACAGGGACAGTTCCTGCATGATCGCTGGGCCAAGACCAGATTGATTCATATTCCCGCAAAAATTGATCCGAAAGCCACTGAGGAAGACTGATACTCTTTTGATGTTGCGCTTTCAATGTTATTCTTATGAAATAATCTATCGAGAAGAATGACATGCAACACAAAGCTCCTCGTCGGACCAGGGAACGCATCTTGGAATTGTCCCTGCGCCTTTTCAATGAGTTCGGTGAACCCAATATCACCACTACCGTGATTGCGGAAGAAATGAATATTTCTCCCGGGAATCTGTATTACCATTTTCGCAACAAGGACGATATTGTCAACTCCATCTTTGTGCAATTTGAGGCAGAGATCAATAAAAAACTGGCCTTCCCCGAAGGTCGTAAAGCCAACATCCAGGACATCTGGACTTACCTGCACCTGACCTTTGAACTGGTTTGGCGTTACCGTTTCTTTTACCGCGACCTGAACGACTTGCTGTCAAGAAACCGTAAACTGGAACTGAATTTCAAGGAAATCCTGACCCACAAGATCAAAGTCGCGACGGAATTATGTACAGGTCTGCGTGCCGACGGTGAGTTTGAAGCCAGTGACATGGATATCGACGCCCTGGCGACCAATATGGTCGTGGTGGCCACTTATTGGCTGTCCTATGAATACGTGCGCAATCCACGCAAATACACAGAACTGCAGACCATGTCTGAATCCCTGGCACGTGGCTGCTATCAGGTAATTGTGCTGATCAGCCCTTATTTGCGAGGTGAAACCAAGAGTGTTTTTGAAAAACTCTCGCAAGATTATTTGCGCAAGATAAACCCGGCATGAAGAACATTTGCGTTTATTGCGGCTCTTCCCCCGGGGTTACCGAAGACTATGCCATGGCAGCCAGGCAACTGGCTGCACAACTGGTCAGTCAAGGTCTAGGCCTGGTCTATGGTGGTGGCAATGTCGGCCTGATGGGCGTGATCTCGGACGAGGTTCTGCGCCTTGGCGGCCGCGTGACCGGCGTCATTCCCAAGGCCCTGATGGACAAGGAAGTCGGCCACACCGGCCTGACACAATTGCATATTGTTGCCAATATGCATGAACGCAAGGCCATGATGGCAGACCTGTCTGACGCCTTCATCGCCATGCCCGGTGGCATAGGGACCCTGGAAGAGTTGTTTGAAGTGCTGACCTGGTCACAGCTGGGTTTTCATGAAAAACCGGTGGGTTTATACAATACCAATCATTTCTATCAAAAACTCCATGATTTCTTGTTGCACACCGTAGAGCAAGGCTTCCTGCGCCCGGCCCATCTGGATTTACTGTACATAGAAACCGATCCCGCACTGCTGCTTGAAAAATTTGCCAGCTACCAGCCCAGGCATGTCAAGAAGTGGCTGGAAGTCAAAGATATATGAAGCATTTAGCCAAATCGAACCTTTACTCTGTGGCTGAAATCCCATTTTCTGGCTAAAAGCAGAGTAAAATGCGGCTTCATCCGACTTTTCGTGTTTATTTCAAATTATGAAATTCTCCAAGCAATTCTCGCTGTACGAATCCGAAGCGACGCAGTTCATCAAAGACCTGAAAAAAAACAATCCTGATCTGGAACAAAGCCAGCGTGATGGCCGTGCCCTGCTGTGGGACAAACAGGCCATCGATCTTGATACGCAAAAACGCAATCTGGAATCGCGCATCAAACAGCAAGCCTACGTTTATCAAAACAAAGGCTGATCAAGGGCGTATCAAAAGCTGATACTGCCTTTGCACTGACACGCTTGTGACCACCACAAACGCAACAAATTCGTTAACGCCGACCGAACTACCACTGGTTGGTGCAGTCGACAGCACGCCAGACGTTGTCGATGGGCTGGCGTTCGCCAAACTGTATGGCGAGCCGCTGTTCAAGCTCCCCAACGACCTGTACATCCCACCTGATGCACTGGAAATATTTCTGGAAGCCTTTGAAGGTCCGCTGGATTTATTGCTTTACCTGATACGCAAGCAGAATTTCAATATCCTTGATATTCCCATGGCACAAGTCACGCTGCAGTACCTGCAGTATGTCGACCAGATACGCAAACACAATCTGGAACTGGCCGCCGAATACCTGCTGATGGCTGCCATGCTGATAGAAATCAAATCGCGCATGCTACTGCCGTCCAACAAGAGCGCCGACAGCGAAGAAGCAGAAGACCCGCGGGCAGAACTGGTGCGCCGCCTGCTTGAATACGAGCAGATGAAGCTGGCCGCCTATGATTTGAACGCCGTACCACAACTGGGCCGTGATTTTTTACATGCCCAGGTTTTTGTAGAACAAAATACCGTCCTGCACTGGCCGCATGTTGATATTGCCGATTTGCAGGCTGCCTGGGCTGATGTATTGAAGCGCGCCACCCTGGTCGCCCACCATAAAATCAGCCGCGAAGAATTATCAGTGCGTGAGCACATGACAGGTATTTTGCGCAAGCTGCAATCGGCCAAATTTGTAGAATTTTCTGATCTGTTCGACCCCAGCCGCGGTGCGCCTGTACTCGTCGTCAATTTTGTCGCCCTGCTTGAACTGGCAAAAGAAACCCTGATAGAAATCACCCAGGCAGAAGCCTTTGCACCCATTTATGTGCGCCTGGCTTATTCGCCGGCCTGATATCAGTCCGGCCCCAAACCCTTACTACCTTAGAGCTGCATCATGAAAATCATTTCCTCCATAGAAGAATTGCGCGACCAGTTAAGCGGACAATTGCGTACAGCATTTGTACCGACCATGGGCAATCTGCATGAAGGCCATTTATCGCTGATGCGCCTGGCAAAAAAACACGGTGACCCGGTCGTCGCCTCCATCTTCGTCAACCGCCTGCAATTCGGGCCGAATGAAGATTTCGACAAATACCCGCGTACCTTCCAGGCTGACGTAGAAAAACTGGAAAAAGAAGGTGTCTACGTCCTGTTTGCCCCGACAGAAAAAGACCTGTACCCGGAGCCGCAAGAATATCGCGTTCGCCCGCCTGACGATCTTGGCAATATCCTTGAAGGTGAATTCCGCCCCGGATTTTTCACCGGGGTCACCACGGTGGTATTGAAGCTGTTTTCCTGCGTCCAGCCCAAGGTCGCCGTGTTTGGCAAAAAGGATTACCAGCAGTTGATGATCGTGCGCAATATGAGCAAACAGTTTGCCTTGCCGACCGAAATCATTGCGGCCGACACTTATCGTGCAGATGATGGCCTGGCCCTGTCTTCACGCAATATGTACCTGTCCGCCGAAGAGCGCGCAGAGGCACCGGCCCTGTATCAAGCCTTGAATGCCGTAGCAAATGAAGTGCGCAATGGTCACCTTGACATGTTTGAACTGGAACGCGAAGCCATGGCAAAACTGGCTTCACGCAACTGGAAGCCAGACTATATCTCCATACGCAGACGCGCCGACCTGCAACCGCCATCAGCCGGTGATATCGCACAAAAGACACCTCTGGTCGTACTGGCTGCGGCAAAACTCGGTGGCACCCGCCTGATTGATAACCTGGAAATCTGATGCGACTGTTGAAAGCCGCATCAGACATGACCGCAAATTCGATCCGTACAATCTCTTTGGCACTTGGCTTTGCGGCATTTTTTTTTGCTGCTCCGGGTCAGGCTGCCATCACGGTAAAAGATGACGCCCAACGTGAAGTCAGTCTTGCCAAGCCGGCACAGCGCATCATCAGCCTGGCCCCGCATATCACCGAGTTGCTATTCGAAGCTGGTGCAGACAAGAGTATCGTTGCGGTCACCGATTACAGCGATTATCCGGAAGCAGCAAAAAAACTGCCGTCGATAGGTAACATCTTTGCCCTGGACCTGGAGCGTCTGCTGGCCTTGAAGCCCGACCTGGTGGTAGTCTGGGGCACAGGTAGTGCAAAAATACTGGCCAACAAATTACGCAGCAATCATGTCACTGTGTTTGAAAGCGAACCACATGATTTTGAAATGGTGGCGACGTCCATAGAAAGACTGGCGATTCTGGCCGGAACAGAAAACGCTGGCAAAGCAGCCGCACAGAAGTTTCGCCAACGCCTGGACAATTTGCGCAAGACCTATCAATTGCCTCCTTCTGCAAACCCGGTTCGTGTGTTTTACGAGATGGTGCGCAGACCCTTGATGACACTCAATGATGATCACATGGTTTCAGACGCAATACGGCTGTGCGGCGGCAAAAATGTATTTGGCAAACTGAAGGAACTCAGTTCTACCATTACCAATGAAGCAGTGCTTGCAGCGAATCCAGACATGATGTTGACCAGTGGAGAGTCCACCGATGCGCTGGCCGACTGGAAACAATTCCCCATCCTGACCGCCGTCAAAAAGAACAACTTCTATGCGGTCAAAGATGAATGGCTCAATCGCGCCGGCCCACGCATACTGGATGGCACAGAAGCGCTATGCAAACACATCGCTACGGCCAGGGCAAAATAGGCAGACACAGCAAACAATTGAATTTAAAGCGATAATATTTGTCTCGCTTGCTGCCGCAAGCCTTACAGATTGATTGCTTCTCATGCGCCAAGGTATCTTGTTTGCAGGCTCCGCGTATTTTCTCTGGGGCCTGTTTCCCATCTATTTCAAAACCCTGCACGACGTACCTGCACTGGAAATTCTGCTCAACCGCATGTTGTGGTCACTGCTCTTCCTGCTTGGTGTTTTGACATGGCGCAAGCAATGGGCATGGGTGAGGGAAGCAGTAAGACAACCCAGGCTCATCGCAGGTTTTGCCTTGAGCGCCCTACTCTTGTCTGCCAACTGGTTTGTCTATATCTGGGCGGTCAATCACGGCCATATCGTTGACGCCAGCCTCGGCTATTTCATTACCCCCCTGGTCAATATCCTCATAGGCTCGGTCTGGTTGCGTGAAAAATTGCGTCCCGGCCAATGGCTGTCAGTTGTACTGGCCACTGCAGGTGTTGCCTGGCTGACGATACAGACTGGTCATCTGCCCTGGATAGGCCTGGTGCTGGCCGGCACCTTTGGCACCTACGGCTTGCTACGCAAAACCTCCCCCCTTGGGGCGCTGGAAGGCTTGTCGCTGGAAACCGCCCTGCTCTTCCCGTTTGCCTTTGGCTGGCTATGCTGGCTGACCACACAAGGGCAAAACAGCTTTTTCGCCAGTAGCCTGGACATAAAAATGCTACTGCTCATCAGCGGGCCGATTACAGCTATCCCCTTGCTATTGTTTGCTGCCGGTGCAAGACGTATTCCGATGACCACATTGGGGTTATTGCAATACATCTCGCCGCTGGTGCAATTGCTGCTCGGCGTATGGCTATACCATGAGCCTTTCGACCACAATAAACTGGCTGGTTTTGTCGCCATCTGGGCGGCCTTGTTTGTGTATTCGGCGGAGGGTTTGTGGCGCAATTTCCGCACCGTGAAAATCGGGGCAGAACAGGGCAGCTAAGCGCCCTCGCCGCCTCACAAAGGCTGAGCAAATGGTTTCGTGTTAAACTGTCGCCTACGCTAGGGGTCCTGGGAATGTCTATTCCTGGGTGAGAGAGTCCCTTCTACCTGATCTGGATAATGCCAGCGAAGGGAAGCGCAAAGTCCCGGCCACTCCTGTTTCTTTGTTTGCTCCCGCGCTGCCATCCACAACGCATTAAAAAGCAAACCAAGAGCAAACCATGTCCGACTTTACCGTATTACGTCCACGCCTCATCGCTTTTTCCATTGCCCAGGCTTGCCTGTTACTATCGTCTGCACATGCGCAGAGCAATGACAAGTCCCTGCCAGAAGTAACGATTACCGGCAACAAAACCGGCGAAGCCAAATCAGAGCGCAGCAAGGTCACAGGCTTCATTGACGCTCCCTTGCTCGACACACCTTATTCCGTGAATGCCATCACACTTGGACAGATACAGGACTTGCGTATCAGGCAGACCACCGATGCAACCCGATTTGATGCCAGTGTCAACGATGCCTATAACGCCGTCGGCTATGCAGAGCAATTTTCCATACGTGGTTTTGCCCTTGATAACTCGTCAAGCTACCGTAAGGACGGTTTTGCTATCCCAGGGGACGCATCCATCCCGCTGGAAAACAAAGAGCGCATAGAAATCCTCAAGGGTATCGCCGGTTTCCAGGCTGGTTTTGCCACACCTGGCGGCATCATCAATTATGTGACCAAGCGCCCGACCAGTTCACCACTGCGCTCTGCCACCTTTGAAGTAAGTGAGCGCGGCACCCTGTATGGAACAGCCGACATCAGTGACAATAGCAGCGACAAACGATTCGGCTTCCGCATCAACGCTGCCGGCGAACGCATGCGCTCCTACGTCAAAGGGGCTGACGGTGACCGTCAGTTTGCATCTATTGCCTTTGACTGGCACATCACACCGCAAGCCTTGCTGCAAATTGATGCTGACTACCAGCACAAGTCACAATTATCCGTACCCGGCTTCCAGTTATTCAATGGCACGGATTTGCCACGTGGTGTGGCGGCTGACCTGATGCTCAATGCCCAGCCCTGGGCCAAACCAGTCGACACCCGCAACAGCAACCTGGGCCTGCGCTTTGAATACCAGATCAACACCGACTGGCGCGCCACCCTGGCTGCCAACAAACATGAATTCAAGCGTGACGACTACACTGCCTTCCCTTATGGTTGCGGTGCCGCCAATCTCTACCCTGGCTATTGCGCCAATGGCGACTATGATGTGTATGACTATCAAAGCGTGAATGAGTCCAAGTCACTGTGGGGCACACAAGCCATATTGAACGGCAAGTTTGCCACCGGCAGCGTCAACCATGAACTGGCTGCTGGCTTGTCCAGTTCACAAAGACGCGATTATTTTGGCGATTACGTGTATGACTATGCTGGCAGCAGCAATCTGTTCAAGCCTGTCAATGTACCGCCATCTGCCAACAGGACTGGCCCGGCTTTCCTGCGTCGCACTGATAAGGAGTGGTCAGCATTTGTACAGGACATCATCAGCCTGCAAGACAACCTGAAACTGCACCTGGGCTTGCGCCACTTGCATATTGCACGCACACAGTTTGACAACCCTGGCTACGATCAAAGCAAATTGCTGGCAACGACAGCCCTGGTGTACAAACCGGTTCAACAAGTTTCTGTCTACGGCAGTTTTTCCCAGGGGCTGGAACACGGCGGCATTGCACCGTTTGGCACAATCAATGCCAGCAAGATGCTGAACCCGGCCAAGTCCACGCAGTTTGAATTTGGTATCAAAGCCGACGTACAACGCGACCTGAGTTTGTCGGCTGCGATTTTCCGTATCAAAAAACCGCTGGAATTCACCAATACCAGCAATGTCTATGTCAGCAGCGGCGAGGCTTTGCACACTGGCCTGGAATTGTCTGCCCAGGGCAAAGTGACGAATCAGTTGCACCTGGGTGCGAGCGTCACCGCACTCGACGCCAAGCAGCAAGATTCCGGCATCAGCAGTATTGATGGCAAGCGTGTCATGAACGTGCCGCGCCTGAAATCGTCCGTCTATACCGACTACGCTGTGGCTGAAGTCAAGGGCCTGAACCTGAATGCGACCTGGCAATATGCGAGCAGCAAAGCATTCAGCCCTGACAATAGCGTGATAGTACCGGGCTACCATGTTGTCAATCTGGGTGCGCGCTATATCACTCAGTTGGGCAATACTGCTACCACCTTGCGCTTCAATATCGACAATGCACTCGACAAGTTTTACTGGCGTGACGTGACGCAATCGCTGGGTGGCTATTTATTCCCGGGCGCACCACGTACATACAAAGTATCGGCGCAGTTCGATTTCTGATACAGCCTCTCCGGCTCAAAAGCGATGCCTGATTTATCCGGCATCGCTTTTTTATTGCCTGCGGTATTGGCATTCAATACTTTACAAGCAACACGTGGCATTGACCGCGGACTATGTCATCCTGAGCCCGTCATTTAACTCAACGGAACGGATCAGTCACGACATCATGAATACCTTCAAATATCTTATTGCCGTCGCAAGCAGCGTACTCGTCAACCTGGCAGGTGCAGAAGAAGTTTTAAAATGCCGCGCCAGTTTCCCGGATTTTGGCAATGGCAAACATCAATTTGCCATTCAGATAGACAAGTCGACTGATGGAACGATGAAAGCAATGATTGATGGCAAGCCTGCCAATCAGGATATCACCATGAAAGACTACCCTGTATCCAGGGATCTTGACTTTGAAATCGATACCTATTCAACAGCCTACGGCAAGCTCAATGAAGCGGAAACCTCGCTCGTCCACATCTACAAACTGCAACATGACCCGCGCCTGGCTGAAAAGACGAGCATATCGTTCCCCTTAAAGGAAGTCATCAGGATACACTTTTACGACCTGGTCGGCGGCAAACCTAACAAGTTTGGTGGTACAGTATTATTTGAGGCCTATGACAAATCCGGCAAATTATTAGGTCGGGTGTTCAGATCAATGATGGTGGCCGATTGCATTTGATTGCCCTCTTCCAAGCCTGCAAAATAACAGGGGTAGAAACGGGCTGAATACATTCAGAATTGCAAACGAAGCATTACAGTTATTTTACTGTGAACTGCGCTTGCTTTCCGTCACGGCGATTTTACCAATTCGCATTTAAGAGGCCAAATCCGGCGATAATATCCCACCCCGCATGCTCAATAATACCAGCACGTATATTGCCACGCCATTTGGCAAGTATACCCAGGAATAATCCATGCAGTACGATGGCTACTACTGAGCCAAAGCCTTCATACGCATGCCCTATACCAAACAGGACGGCCTGCAGCAAAATGGCAATACCGACATTTCCCGTCATTAAAGCGAGCTGGCGCTGGAGATAACCCCGAAACACGATCTCTTCACAAATGCCTGCACTGATGGATAAACATATCCAGACAGCGACGCCTAATAAACCAGCCGGTTTGGAAGAAAGAATTGGGTTACTGGAAGGTGCGCCCTGATCAGGCAAGAGAGTATGCACACCATGTGAACATGCGTAAATCACGACGAATGCAAGTACCGCATAGATACAGTCACCCATCAATTTACCCAGCGTGAAAGACTTTAATTCAAAAAATTCCAGAATTGAACGGCCATAGCCTTGCATGCCCTTATAAATGAAGAATGCCCAGTACCATAGCACAGCAATCATGATCAAATTGACCTTAATCATCTGTGATGGATTAGCTGCCTGGCTGACACCGGATTTATTTGAAGAGTTCAGTATGCCCGCGACCAGCAAGATCATGACAATGCCAAACAAAGTGAATGTATGCCTGGGCGAAGCCAATAATTTCCTGGAGTTTTCTATTATTCCCGCGCCGCTGGTTGAAGTGCCATCAAGTTTATTCATGCTGAGCCTATCCTTATATCTGGTGAAGTTCGTGCGCAATACAACAGGGGAGAATTTTCATCGATGCCAGGAAGGCCGGGGGCAGAAGTACTATCGATTTCTGCCCATCCTTCCAAGCCCTATTCCTGGAATTTCATACTCATAAAACTCGGGGTTCTTGATTCCCAAGTTTGAATTTTTCAGTATGCTGACTTAACAGTGAAACAAAGAATTTCAAGGCGCTGGTAGTGCGATCAAAATCGCCCGTGCTCATATATTCCAGCACCAGGCCATCAATCACAGCACTGCACAGGGTTGCAATAATGCGACGATCAGCTGATTCAGGTATGCCATGTTCAAGCACAGCCAGCCAACTGGAACTCGTATCGGATAGATATTGCGCATAGACTGCGGGGTTTTGCATTGCCAGTACCTGCACCTCAAACAGCAAGCGCACATAACGAATATTGTTCTTATCGGTAATCCAGCACCAGAAAGTCTCCATGCTCGCCCCGCCTTGAGCGGTTTGCATCATCTTGACTACTGATTGCTGAACCCGCGAGCGTACCTCTTCCATCACGACCGTGATCAGTTTTTCCTTGGACTCGAAGTGATAGATCAATAATCTCGCACTGCTGCCAATTTTCTCTGCCAGTGGCCGTAGCGACAGTTCAGCCAGGCCATAGCTCAAAAAGTAGTCAAGCGCATTGTCGCGCAGTTCATCTCGTCTAGTCATGAAACAGATGTTACATGAAACACTCGTTACATACAAGAAAATTATTGCACATCATTTAATCGCCCCATATTTCAAGAATGGGCTTGGGCAGCGCAAATTCGAAGATCTGGTCGCAAGCTGCATTACGGGTATTGATTACCTTAGTTGCAGTCCCCTGCTATGGCAGAGACACGAGCCCCCTTAGAATTTTTATCTATGCATGCTCCTGTTGGGTCCCCCCAATGCAAAAACGCCCGATGCTATGCATCGGGCGTCTTCACGATTCTTGTTTAATTGAGCAATGAAAGACTGGACAGCTAAACACTCGCCCTGACCAAAAAATCTATGCCTATCTCACGCCATGCTTCAATTTCTTTTTGCAGCCAGTAAGAGACCGTAGGGTGAACACTGACCCAGTCGCGCTTCATTTCCAGCTCTACCCGCCCCTTCATTTTCAGACGTATGTCTTCAAAATTGATCTCTGCCCGTGAATGCATGAGCATGACAGCCAGGCGCAGGGCCAGTACGGCCTTGGCAAAATCCTGGTCAACCAGCCCTTCGCCAAGTTTGCGCAAATTACCTTTTTGGCTGAGGATGAGCTTGCTCATGACTCTTTGTTCACGCGTGGTGAAGCCAGCCATATCTGCATTTTCTATCATGTAGGCGCCATGCTTGTGATAGCCCGTATGCGAAATCGCCATGCCGACTTCATGCAGGGTGGCGCTCCATTGCAACAGGCGCACATAGATATCAGAAGCCGGTTTTAATTGCTGATACAGGGACTTGACCATATCTGCCACGCGATTGGCGCGTGACAAATCGGTGTGGAACAGCAGGGCAAAATTCTGCACCGACACTTCACGACGGTCACGCTTGGTGGCTCGCAGATACAGATCCCACATCACCCCCATGCGCAGACCAGCCTCGACCGGGAGCAGGATACTGATATTAAATTCTGTCATCAGGCCGATCAAAATCGCCAGGCCGCCAACCACCATGGCCACCCGTTCCGGTTTGATGCCACTCAATTCCAGTTGATCGATCTGTCCGCATTGCAGGCAATACTGCTTGAGGGCATTGAGGCTTTTCAGCGTCAGTGCGCCATCGCCAAGACCACCCTTGCTGATCGCATCAGAAATCGCCCGCATGGTGCCTGACGAGCCATACGCCTTGCGCCAGTGCTGCGGCTGGTAAGGTGGTGCGGCATCTTCAAACATCGAGCGTGCTGACAGGATGGCAGCATCAAATGCAGCCTCGGTCAGGCGGCCATCCGGGAAAAAGCTGGCACTGTGCTTGACCGTACCAATGCTAAAAGACTCCACCTTGACGATTTCATGGCCGTGTCCCAGTATTACCTCGGTCGAACCACCGCCTATGTCCAGTACCAGGCGGCGCTCGCCCGGTATGGAGACTGCATTTGACACACCCATATAGATCAGGCGGCCCTCCTCTTCGCCAGAAATAACCTCAATGGGGCAACCGATTGCTGCCTCAGCCAGCGGCAACAAGGTACTGGCATTTTTAGCGATGCGAATAGTATTGGTCGCCACCACCCGCAGGTTTTCAACCGGGTAGGCATTGAGGATTTCACGAAAGCGTGCAAGGCAACTGATTGCCTTCTGCATGGCTTCTGGTGTCAGGTTGCCGCTTTTGTCCAGGCCAGCTGCCAGCCTGATAGGATCACGGGCACTTTTGATTACCTTGATCGCATCACCTTCATGCCTGGCGATGTGCATACGAAAACTGTTGGAACCCAGGTCAACGGCGGCCAGCATGTTTTCTATCCTTTACTGATGAGGTGTGAGTTTGACGCGCATTGATGCACAATAATGCACATTCAGGCATATAAAGACGCAAACCACGATACAAAAACAAAATAAGAGTAAATGATATTAATCATTCTTTATGACTAGTCGGTGACCACCCTTATCTGGAGTGGCGCACTAGCAACAGCCCGCGACCGACAACATAAACCCTACTGCTACACAAAGAATCGTCTTTGCATCGCTTCCAGTCCCGTTGTCTTCAATACTTCTGCCAGGCGCTCTGCCGGGCGTTTTGACGGCAAGCCCTTGTATTCTGCCACGATCAATTCATTTTTCATCGAATGCTCCCATCCTACCAGTTCTGTGACCCTGACCTGATAACCATGCGCTTCCAGTTGCAGGCAGCGCAGCACATTGGTGATCTGGCTGCCAAATTCACGCGTATGGATGGGGTGACGCCACATTTCTGACAAGGGGTTATTTCTGACTGCATCACCCTTGGTCTTGCGCAATTCTGCCGCGACCTCAGCCTGGCAGCAAGGCACCAAGACCATGAACTGTGCCTTCTTCTTCAAGGCAAACTGTATCGCATCATCGGTTGCCGTATCACAGGCATGCAGGGCCGTGATGATATCGATTTTTTCCGGCAATGCCGCCGAAGTGATGGAATCTGCAACAGACAGGTTTAAAAAAGACATGCCGGGAAAATCCAGGCGCTTCGCCAGGTCGGCAGAACGCTGCACCAGCTCATCCCTGGTTTCTATGCCATAGATCCTGGCCTTGCTCTGCGCCTGCCCCGATTTAAAGAACAGGTCATACAGGATGAATCCCAGATAAGACTTGCCGGCACCATGATCAACCAGGCTGATATCTGCATGATCCTGCTGCAATTTCTGCAACAAGGGCTCGATGAATTGATACAGATGATAGACCTGCTTCAATTTGCGGCGGCTGTCCTGATTCAGCTTGCCGTCACGCGTCAGTATATGCAGCTCTTTCAGCAATTCCAGCGACTGGCCGGGACGAATCTCGTGCTTTTCCGAGCTGTCGGTTGTTTCTGTCCTGGCAGTTTTCTTTTTCATGGCAATCGTTCGTCGTGCTCAAACATAAGGTCCAGCATGATAAGGCATAAGCCCATTCACGGCAAAAGAAACACAAGCAGGTTCATCAGGAAGATGCAAGCAAGCCACCATAGCAAGCACCATAACAGGCTTGGGACAAATTTTCGCTGTCAAAACATATATGAAGCATCCGCATCAACTTCACAATGCATGCAAATAATAATTCAACAAGATAAATTAGGATAAATATTAACCTATTAGCCATTTAAGCTCTATCCATCGTTTCCAGTACCAGGCAGCGATGCATAAGCATCATCTTTCATCAATGATCAAGGAAAACAACATGAGCGATATAGTGAATGAAGCCGAACTGACAGAACCATCCGACCTGAAACGCCGCAGCCTGCTGCAACTGGCTGCGGGCATCGCAGCAACAGCGTCAACAGCAGCGGCTTCAGCAACAACAAATCTGCCCGCAACCGGCAAACCCGGTGATTTCCACTTCTTGTCTGGCAACTGGAAAATCAGGCATCGCCGCCTGAAAGGTGGTGAATGGGATATCTTTGAAGGCGAAGCCAGCGTCGTTGAGATATTGGGCGGCGTCGCCAGCGTGGAAGAACTGCGCATCCCTTTACGCAATTTCAGTGGCATGGGCCTGAGGCTGCTGGATGTAGAGCGCAAACTATGGGCTGATTACTGGGTCAATGGAAAGAACGGCATACTCACCCCGCCACCATCCTGGGGCAGCTTCAGCAACGGCGCCGGCATCTGGGAATCAGAAGACAAGGACGGCGACCAGACCATCCTGGTACGCGGCGTATGGGACCAGATCACCGGCAACACCTGCCGCTGGTACCAGACCATATCACGCGACCAGGGCAAAAGCTGGCAAGAGAACTGGATAATGCACTGGCAGCGTGCCTGAACACCGACAGGTCTTGCCTAACAAACGGCTGATTAGTAAAGCAAACAAGACACATAATAATCAATGCAGCATGCTATGCTTAACATATATCTTTAGATTAACATGTACGCAACTATTCAGCTAATTCGGTCCTAAAAATGAATACACCAAAAAATGGATTACTTCGCGATGAGCGAGTTCATTGTTTTTCGCTAATGTCAACAATGACAGTACAAAATTATCTATCATTCGTTGAGCCGGCCTACCATACTCGAGGCGGGCTAAGAGGGCAACGAGAGCCGCTCAAAACAACAACTGCACGCAGAATCAGACAACGAATGATTAGCGACATAGTGAAAGGAGCATTGCTTCCACCGATTGTCATCGGCGTAGTAATAGGTGATGAGAGCAAACTAAATATTCTATCAAATAGTACCGACGTTGAAATATTAGACCTTTTAGCCAAAGACCTAGTAAGCCATATTTCCATTATTGATGGGATGCAAAGAACCACGGCTCTACTGGATGCAATCGCTGAAGCTGAGGCAGTAAAAAATCATCTTGTTCGCGTCGAGATTTGGTTTTCCCAATCCACTGACAACCTTATTTACAGGATGTTAGTACTCAATACAGGACAAGTTCCTTGGAACATTAAGCATCAATTACAAGTTGTCTATGCGCCATTAATTGATGAGATGTCCAGAAAAGTTAAGTTCGTTCGACTCATTTCACTACCAAGTGGTGGTCGCAGAACAAAAGGAGGAGAATTTAGTGCGGATAATTTAGTAGAGGCATACTTGGCTTTCGGTCTCCGTAGGCTCGAAATTGACACACAGGAGACCTTAGCTGATGAATTTTCTCGATTAGATATCGCAGAAAGTTTAGTACTGGACAAATACAACAAATTTTTCTACCCAATAGCACAAGCGATGGTTGATCTGGATAAATCATTTTCTCGCTTTGACGATAGCGATGCCGAGTCAAAAGAAGAAACCGAGACTACGAAATTTACTATCGGAAGAAATATTTTTGATTCACAACCGGCTAGAATCGGTTTTGTAGTGGCATGTTCGTTATACGTACTTGGTCGAATTGGCATGGATCGCACTGTTGAAGATAGTGAAGCAGCCTTAAATTCTCTTTCATCTGGCGTAGGAAATCTAACAGCACAATTGCAAAGTCTTGAAATGGACGCGTTAAAGGAATTTCTTAGTTTGGAAATTTTGAGTGAAAAAATAAAATCCGTAAAACGTTCTGCAATTGGTCGCAATGACAGAGTTTTCTTTGAAAAAGCGTTCAAAGTATTAATTGAAGAAGATTTTAACGTTCCGAACTTAGGCGTCTGCTGGAGAGCCTAACGTGCCGAGGACCAAAAAAGAAATGAATGGATCGATTTTTCAACTCCTATTTGAGCGTGCAGCTAATGAAAATGTAATTATTCAGAACGCAGACAAGTCAAGATATATCACCAAGATTAGTGATGAAGATTCTGAGTTGTTGAGTGACGCAAAATTATCAGCACTTCTGCTTGGACGAAAAAGTCGAATTGTACAAATTGAACATCGCGAGGAAACCTACTTTTGTTTATTTGATTTCCCCGAACCCGATGTACCTCCAGAAGGAATTGAGGCTACTCCTCTCACTCCCGCTTTGTTTACATGCGCAGTACTGGAAGCCAAAGTTCTTTCGAATGCGACCGGTTCGGAAATAAAAAATGCTATTGAATCAGATTTCATTGACAATGCGGGCTATGCCGGACACAAACTTGACGTAATCACACCTCTATTTCCAACAGTTCTAGCCTACAAGGGAAGTGTTTATTATGAGTATCAACATGATCTTCAAAGGATTACGGGTTCCTTCATAGCACGCACCCTAGACAATCTTCAGATTGAATTGGAGAGAACCACCATAGAGTCTTTGATCGATTTTTTTGAAGCAGGCCCTCGACATATTCCGTATGCCAATATCGTTCGAGGTATGATGACTCTGACGTGGGAAGGTCTATTTCTCGATACTTATCGCTGTATAGAGCAAATCTATTCTTGTACGAAAGTTGCTGCTTTAAAAAATGACTGGGCATCGAATAAACCGCTAAGACAATTAGCAGAGTTACTTGAGACGCACTTGTCTTGGCGACCAAAAGAAGAAGATGCCCTGATAGCGATCTTAGAGAAGTGCGACAAAGCCAGTATCAAGGAAGCTTGCATTTTGCTTCGTATTCCTACAGAAGAAACAGTACATGTAGATGGGCAAGAGACAGTGCGGCCACGCACTGATGAGAAACTGGCTAAGTCGGTAGCAGGCAATATTTATAGCATTCGAAACAACTTAGTACATTATCGACCAATTCATGAAATGGTCAAAAAAAATGATTCAGAGTGGAACTGCATTATTAGGTTAATGCTTAAACTGGTACGTGAAGCTTACGAACTATTTGGACCGTCATTTTTTGAGGATGGAATAAGTGCGATCCCAATCCCTCCGCAACAAGAAGTTACGATTGCATAGGTTAGGAATTATTTAACACCTGAAAGGTATGGTCGCTCTACAGCAAATTAAGCAAAAATGATCATAGACAATCGCTATGCTATTTTTTTGCTATTCGCATCAATATATCTAGCACATGCGATGATACACGGTAGGGTAGATTTATAGCCGTAACAAGCCCAGAGAGTGCTTTGGAACAGCATTGTTTATGTCACGCGACCAAATAATTAGTTATGTATCGATATCGAGCGCAACAACAATAACTGACGTATATCTAATTGCACACAAGACTCGCATTATTATTTTTGCTTAACCGCCAATGACTATCGTGGTTAGTTACATAAATAACCTCAATTGCAGCAGCAGAAATTAAAAAAGCCCACGAATCGAAATTCGTGGGCTTTTTTGAGAATTTTGGTAGGCCGTGCGGGATTCGAACCTGCGACCAACGGATTAAAAGTCCGCTGCTCTACCAGCTGAGCTAACGACCCAAAACTGCTATGTACTTCTGAAAAATTTAAAGACTTAGTAACACGACCTAAGTCTTTGGAATTCGTGGTAGGCCGTGCGGGATTCGAACCTGCGACCAACGGATTAAAAGTCCGCTGCTCTACCAGCTGAGCTAACGACCCCCGAAAGACCGAAATTATAGTATGTCCCGGACGCTCTGTCAACGGCACTACCAGAATATCGGGCCGGGCCTTATTTCAGGGCGGCCAGGCGGTTCTTGGCTGCCTGTGCAGCTTCGGTGTCAGGGTACTGTGCAATCACGCTTTCCAGGGCTTTTTTAGCAGCTGGTTTTTCTTTCAGTTCGATATGGCAGGATGCGATATTGAGCAAGGCATCTGGCGCCTTGGGATGGTCAGGATAATTCTTGACCACTTGCTGCATGTTCAAAATCGTATTGCGGAAATCGCGTTGTGCGAAATACGAGAAGCCCAGCCAGTACTGTGCCGAACCGGCAAACGCAGACTGCGGGTAGTTCACCAGAAAGCTCGAAAACGCCGGTGCAGCATTTTTGTAGTCCCCAGCCTTGAACAGGGTCAGCGCTGCATCATAGGCGCGCTGTTCGTTGACATCCACCGTGGCTTCTTTGCCATCGACTGTCATACGCTTGGGTTCCATCTTGCGCATGCGGTTGTCGAGGTCGATATAAAAATCCTGCTGACGTTTCTGCGTATTTGCCAGGTCGTTGGTCAGTATTTCTATCTGGCCACGCAGCCTGGCTATTTCCGCACGCAGTTGTTCATTTTCATTTGCCAGTTCCAGAGCGGTGCTCTTGTCAGCCTTGGTCTCCAGCTTGTTGTCAAGACGGGCGCTGACAGCGTCTATCTTGGTGCGCAGGTCCAGGATAGCCTTGCGCGCTTCGTCATCGTCAAACAGACCGGCAGATGCCATGGATGGCATAAAGGCGCAGGCAAATGCTGCGGCGACAAAAGTGGAGCGTAGAGAATTCAATTTCATGGCAACCTGAAAAAAATAAAAACCCGCTGGATCAGCCAACATGGCGATCCGGCGTCAAATGCAAAGAAAGCCTCTTACGAGGCTTTCAGGTATGAAGAATTACTTGTACAGAATGTCGGAACGACGATTTTCTGCCCAAGATGCTTCGTCACTGCCAGTTGCCTTTGGTTTTTCCTTACCCAGGGAAACTGCTTCAATCTGGGAATCAGATACACCCAGCAAAGTCAGGGATTTACGCACTGCTTCTGCACGTTTTTGACCGAGTGCCAGGTTATATTCACGACCACCGCGTTCATCAGTGTTACCCTGGATCAGGATGTTACGGTTCTTGTTTGCTGCCAGGTATTTGGCGTGAGCCTCAACCACTGGTTTGAACTCATCTTTGACAACATAGCTGTCGAAGTCAAAATACACGCTACGTTTTGCCAATGCACCTTGTGTCAGCGGGTCAACAGTTGCTGTTACTGTCTTGACGCCACTTGTATCTGGCTGGGTGTTGTTGGTGGTGGAGACTGGCTTGTCTTCAACTTTCTTTTCTTCCAGTGGTACTTTGGAAGCACAGGCAGACATCAGAACGACGCTGGAAATCAACATGGCCAGGGTTTTGGATTGGGATGTAAAACGCATTTTCTCTCCTGAAAAATTAAATAATTGAGCAAATAATAAAGTACTGCTTATTTCATGAAAGGACCCCAGGTGGGCTCCCGAATATCTCCGGCCTGGACCGTCAATTTCTGCTTCACCTTGCCGTCTACTGATACAACTGCGAGCGAACCACGGCGGCCCGATTCAGTGGCATACATGATATACCGGCCATTGGGTGAAAAACTAGGTGACTCGTCTTTTGTCGTATCAGACAGTCTTTGTTCCTGACCACTGGCCAAATCCATCACATAGAGCTGGAATTTGCCTTCGCGACGTGAAATATAAGCCAAAGTCTTGCCGTCGGGGGATATTCTTGGTGTGATATTGTAATTACCGCTGAAAGTCACGCGTTTTGCCTCGCCACCACCGGTGCCGATACGGTAAATTTGCGGGCCGCCACTGCGGTCACTCAAAAAATAGATGGACTGGCCATCAGCAGAAAATTGCGGCTCGGTGTCAATGCCGCTGCTGCTGGTCAGTTTTTGCAGGTTGCTGCCATCAGGATTGACAGTAAATATCTGTGTCTGGCCATCACGTGACAGGGCTACGGCCAGCTTGCTGCCATCAGCCGACCAGGCCGGTGCAGAGTTGCTGCCCTTGAAGTTGGCGATGATGGTTCTTTCACCGGTCACCAGGTTCTGCACCCAGATGACGGGTTTGCGTGATTCAAACGATACATAGGCGACCTTGGTGCCATCAGGTGACCAGGATGGCGAAATGATGGGCTCACTCGAGCGCAGGGCGACCTTGACGCCTTCGCCATCGGCATCGGCGATTTCAAGCCGGTATTCAGAACCGGCCTTGGTCACATAAGAGATGCGGGTCGAAAACACACCGCGCACACCAGTGAGTTTTTCATAGATATCGTCAGCGATGCGGTGCGCTGTCAGGCGGATATTGGCTGGCGGCGCAGAGACTGAGAAACCGGACAAGGTGCTGGTCTTGAGTGTATCGAGCAGTTTATAGCGCACATCAAAACGGCCATCTGCCAGGCTCTGCACGCTACCGACAACCAGGGCGTCAGCGCCTTTGGCTTTCCATTCACCAAAATTGACTGCGGCGTTTTCATTCAATACGACATTGGTGTCGATAATTTTGAAATAGCCGCTACGGTTCAAATCATCCCGGATGATGCTGGTTACCTGCTGCGGCGTCAGGGCCTCATCGGTAAAGGCTGCAATGGCGATCGGTATCTGGTTGGACCCGACACCGGCTACTTCGACGCGAATTTGCGCTCCGGCAGGTGCGACGGCTGCCAGGGTGCCGATGGCGGCAACCACGGCACTGAGGGCTATTTTCTTGAATATGGACATCATCAGTATTTATTCTTCTTTCATACGATAGACCAGCACAAGGCTGGACGGGACTTCACCTGACTTATCGCGTGGGAAAGGTGCGGACTTTTCTATGCCCTTTGCCACGGCGTCGTCAAAACCCAAATTACCCGAAGATTTGGTTTTGCGTATTCCACCACGTAGTGAACCATCTGGCAATAGCGAAATGGCGTATTCGACTGTAGGATTACCGGCCGTGTTATCCATTGCGCCGTAATTTGTGTTGGACCTGACCTTGGCGGCAATTTTTGCCAGGTAGCTTGGATCACCGCGATTATTGCCGGTTGATTTTTCACTGGTACCAGAACCGCCGCTACCGGCAACTGCCGCCTGCTTGGCGACGCGGGCCAGTTCATCCTTGAACAGCTTGTCGCTCTTTTCCTTATCCTTGGCGGCCAGCTTCTTCTTGTCGGCCTCTTCTTTGGCCTGTTTTGCCTGTTTTTCAGCAGCGAGCTTCTGCTCGGCCAGTTTCAGTTGTTCTTCTTTGTGTTTTTTCTCGGCGAGTTTTTCAGCCAGCTCACGCTGCAGTTCTTCCTGCTTTTTCTTTTCAGCCAGCTTGCGCTTCTTTTCCAGCGCCAGGGCGATCTCAGGATCTTCTTTCTCTACCTCTTCCTTGACCGGAGTTGGTACTTTGGGCTTGTCTTCCACAAGCTGGGGTTCTGGCTCCACGACAGGTTTGGGGGCAGCCTCGCGATGGGTTGTATCCCAGATTTCAACTTCTTCTGCCGGGCTGGCCTTGTTTTGCCAGCGTATGCCTATCCACAGAAAACTTAACAAAAGAACATGCACAAGGGCGGCCAATGCGATTGATCGCAATTGACCTGGCTGATGCGGGTGATTACCGGGATGCGCCTGCTTGGAAACCTGATTCATAGTCTAGTAGACTCAATTTGCCTGACTTGGTTCCGGCATTAACATGCCGGAGTAGTGGCAAAACTGCATATCAAACTGTTGCAACAGCTGAAATTATAAACCGCAAACTGCATTTTTCCTTAGTCTTCGCAATGTATTAAATAATAAAAAGTTAATTTTTTCATCAATCCCTGGCAATTAAAGCAGTATTCATACATATACAGTGGCAAAAATTACCAATAAAATAATTTCAATCAAGCATGTTCAATTGAGATGTTTTTTGAACTAGCAGAGGCATTCTATTGTCAACCACCACGTCAGTCACTCAGATTACTCACATGGATAATGCAGACAAACTCAGCAAATTGACCATCATCCTGCATTGGCTGGTCGCAATCGCCATGATTGCCCTGACGGCCATCGGTCTATACATGAGCAAGACCGAAACATGGGCGCTCTACCCTATTCATAAATCATTTGGGGTCCTGGTATTTTTTATTATCATGCTGCGCGTGTTCTGGCGTATCAGGAATGGCTGGCCCGAAGCGGCCGGCGATTACTCCAGGCTGGAACATGTATTGGCCAAACTCGTGCATTGGGTATTGATAGTGGCGACTATTGCCATGCCAGTCAGTGGCATGATTCATTCTGGCGCCAGCGGACATGGCTTCGGGATTTTTGGCCTGACCATCGTGCCTGGCAATCATGCGGCCAGCGATCCGGACAATGTCACTCCTTATCATGCCGGACTGGCAGAGGCTGGTGAATTCTTGCATGAGGCGATTGGTTATCTCCTGATTGCCGCCATCATTCTGCACATTGTCGGCGCCCTGAAACATCATGTGCTTGATCGCGATGCGACCTTGCTGCGCATGCTGGGCAAGTCTGCACCAGGCAAATGATCCATACCAAATATGATTAGCATCAATGATGTCTTGCCAGCAGAAATCAGCTCTCTGCTGGCCATGTTGCTGGCCCTGGGTGAGAGTGACGGTGTCAAGGAAATCCTGACAGATGAAAACAGCCTGACCGATGCCCTGTTCTCGACCACCCCTGCCGCCTATGCCAAATTTGTATGCGTTGATGATGAACCGGCTGGCTTTGTCATCTATTCGTGGAAATGGGGCACTTTCACCGGCAAGCGCGACATGTATATGCAGGCGATTTATATCAAGCCTGAATACAGGCGCCAACGCCTGGGCGAAGCAGTCATGAAGCACCTGTCACACATTGCCGTCACACATCAGTGCACAAGAATAGAATGGCTGACCGTCAAAGACAAAGACATGAGCAAACGGTTTTATGATGCGATCGGCGCAACCGAAGCAAGCCACATGCAGGTACGCAGACTGCAGGGGCAAGCCTTAACAAACCTGTCCCTCACTGCTGGATGAAGGCTTTATAGAACTCGATAAATGCCCTTACCCTGGCGGGAACATGTCTCCCCGGTGGCAGCACGGCATACATGCCGCCACTGGCCAGCACATGTTCAGGTAGTACCTGTATCAGTCTGCCCGCACTGATGGCGGCTTGCGCACTGAATTCTTCCATGACTGACATGCCTGCACCGTTCTGCAACAAGGATAGCAAGGCGTTGGGTGAGTCGACTTGCAGGCGGGACTTCATGTGTACGGTCTGAGCATGGCCCTGGGCATCAGTGATTTTCCAGGTCAGGGGTGTTGGCAGCAAAGAAAGGGCTATCCATTCATGCTGCGCCAGATCTTCTGGCTTTTTGGGCCTGCCATGTTTTTTCAGATAAGCCGGTGACGCCAGTATGAACTGGCGGAACTCGCCAAGCTTGATTGCCCTCTGTGAAGAATCGCGCAACCAGCCCATGCGAAAGGACAGGTCTATACCATCCGATACCAGATCAGAAATCCTGTCGCTGGTACGCAAATCTATGCGCAAACCAGGGTGCATGGTGGCAAATTGCGCAACAGCAGGTGCGACAGATTGTGTGGCATGACTGACGCTGGCAGACAGGCGCAACAAGCCCGTCAGCTCCCCCTTTTCGCTGCCCGATTGTGTCAGTGCATCTTGCAGACCTGCCAGCAAGGGTTTGCATTGCTCATGCAAACTGCGCCCCATATCCGTCAATGCCATTCGCCTGGTAGTCCGGGCAAACAGGCTGATGCCCAGTTGCTGTTCCAGCCTTGCGACCTGTATGCTGATTCTGGCTTTGGCTACGCCCAATCTGTCGGCAGCGGCTGTAAAACTGCCTGCTTCGACGACCGTGTCGAAAATTTTTAGCGCATTCAGATCTATCTGGTCCAGTTTTGACATCACATATCCGCCATGAAATTGTCTGACAAAGTAAATTGATAAGAATTTTAAAACAATGATTTATCAATTGTCACATTTATCTATCCAATCATCCATGCGAAACTGTGCACCAGTTCATCACATGATTCAAGGAGAATTTCATGCATATCGCTCTCATCGGCGCAACAGGCTTTATAGGTTCGGCAATTCTACGAGAGGCTTTGTCACGTCAGCATCAGGTAACGGCACTAGTTGCCCATCCTGAAAAACTGACCGCGTCCGACAGATTGACCGTACTGGGTACGGACGTGCAAAACCTTGACGCCCTGACTCGACAATTGCAAGGCTTTGATGCCGTCATCACTGCCTTCAGCGGTCACGCCAACAGCGACACACTGGGTTATTATGTCAGTGGCATCAAGAACATCATACAGGCAGCAAAAAATGCACAGGCAAAACGCTTGCTGGTGGTCGGTGGTGCGGGTTCGCTGGAAGTCGCGCCTGGCGTGCAGGTGCTGGATACACCCGGTTTCCCTGAGGCCTACCGTGCCTCGGCCGAAGGCGCCCGCACAGCCCTGCAATTGCTGCGTGAAGAAAACGACCTGGACTGGACCATGCTCAGCCCGTCTGCCATGATCGCCCCTGGTCAGCGCACCGCACAATTCCGTCTTGGCAAAGACAGTCTGCTGGTAGCAGCTGATGGCAATAGCCATATTTCGGTTGAGGACTACGCTGTTGCCATGATCAATGAGCTGGAAAGCCCGGCACATCAAAAACAACGTTTTACCGTAGGTTATTGATACGCGAACCGGGTCGTTCAAACTATCGGCCCGGCTTCATACCAATGTCGACAGATATTGGCAAGCAATTAGCTCATTCATCGTGATAATTTTTTCGTTTTCGCACAACATACTTAAGTCTGTCACTTCAGCCAACAGGGTTTGCTTGTGATACTGTCGCGTGTCCGTTGTTACGGAAATCACCCTACACTTGAACAAATCCAAGGACACCTGCATGAGCGCACTCGTTATCAAAGAATGGAAAGTCAGCAATAAAGCGGTAGACGACAAAAACAATTTCATCAGTATCACTGGGCGCCAAAGCGGTTTGCTTGCCTGGCTGCTGTCTTTATTAGGTGTTGATCCGACGACCAAAATCATGGTTGGCCTGGATCGCGTCGAGTTCACGTCCAATTCCCTGGCAGGTACCGAATCGCGCATGATACCGCTGCAAGGGATATGCTCAAGCTACTACGGTTATCACAAGCCCTGGAAACAGGCTGCATCTTTTTTTGCCATCGCCTTTTTTATCGCTTCAGGACTGATCAGAGACGGCGGCTTGGTAACTGGCGGGCTAGTCGTTCTTGGCATTGGAGCCATTATCAGCCTGGTCTATTACTTCCTGAACCGTACCCTGACCCTGGGTTTTGTCGAAAATAGCGGCGTCATCAACGGCATACGATTCAAGCGCTCTGTCATAGAGAATATCGACGTCAATGAAGAGCAGGCAAAGTCTGCCTGTGTGATCATACAAAAACTGATCGAGGCCAAAGAAAAACGCGCCATGCCAAAGGTGTCGGAAGCATAGAGTAAGCCTGGCATGTGATTACGTGCGTACGCGGGCAGGCAGATTACCTGCCCCTGATTTCTGTTCACATACCGGGCTCAACGATGAGCAAGCGCAGCCGGGTTTGACAGGCTGCGCAAGATACTTCAGCTAAGCCGTTTCAATCGCCTTAGATATTGCCCGGGCGTGCCGACGTTCAAATAATCTTTTCCATCAAATACAAAACTGCGCTTTTGCACAGTTGCCGTGTAGGCACGCATGAC
Organism: Undibacterium paludis; assembly: GCF_022568815.1. GTDB lineage: Bacteria > Pseudomonadota > Gammaproteobacteria > Burkholderiales > Burkholderiaceae_D > Undibacterium. The sequence continues at coordinate 231,748 of NZ_JAKZHX010000009.1, forward strand.
ATCAGCGAAGACATTCATGACGATGGTGCCACCTGCATGTGGATGTTTATCATCCATTTCTACCGTATAAGTACCAAAATAGGCATAGGGGCTGGCAGTAGCAAAGCTGTCTATCAACAGCGAGTGCGGCACTTCCCAGGGTTTTTGCGGCGTCAGCCAGGATGGTTGCGCTGCTCCGCTAAAAGGGTCTGACGGGATCACCAATGGCGGGTTCTGTGAAATCATCAGGCTGAAATGACCGCTCTTGTCGTACACCCAATAGCCAGCCGAAGGATTTCCCCAGGGGTAGGTTTTCTTGGACGGGTCATTGGGGTCGTCGCCGATATCCCAGGCTTCCACCATCTCCCAGGTACCAATCAGGGTTTGTGCATTGAGACTCATATCAACTCACTTTCTACAGTCAACAAGGGTGATTATCTGGGGTAACCCTGCTTCATCCAGTCCTGGAACATTGTTATCTGTGCACTGGTCAGCGGCGGATAAGGGGATGGAGGCATCCCCCCGCCATCAATCTGGCTCAGGATCATGTCAGCATTGATCCTGACATCGTCATACTTGCACAGGTCGAGCCGCCACATCATAGAGGCGCGGAACTGGTTGAACAGCGGTGCAATATCTTTTTCAAATGAAACCGGGCTCATGATTTTTAGCTCCAAATAATCAGCAGGTATTTTCCAGACACCGCCACTACGGGCGCGGGCGACAATATCTTTCTTGGCAGTGAATTCAAAGTCACCAAAATCGACGACATAGACAAACTCCCCGTCTGGCGAAAAAGCGATATCAATGGGCCTGTGCCAGGGGAAAACCGGCAATTGATGCAAGCTCCAGTCACTGGTATCTACCCGCACCAGATTACGCCCCACCGGGGGACCAGGTGGCCCGGTCATGGGTCGTTCGTCACCAAACTGGGCCACAATCAGGTCGCCAGCCCGTTCAAACCTCGCAGGCACCTGCACCATCTTGACGGCACAGGCATTTACGTCAAAGGCCAGCAAGGGCTTTTCTACAGCAGGCAAGTCCGCATGATTTGCCAGGATGAATTCTTGTGCCACACCTTGCGGGCTGCGATAGACAGGCGCATTGATCGGTTTGCCACCGAGATAGTCAGGCCAGCCGTACCATGCCCCGGGCTTGATTTCGAATAAAAAATCCGGGCAATTCCAGACTGGCCGCACGCCGCGCACATCCGTCCCCTGCTCGGTCGCAATCAATCTGCCATCTGGCAGGAACAGCAAACCAAAGGCATTGCGTATGCCCCAGGCGACCAATTCCAATTCGCTGCCGTCAAGCTGGCAGCGCATGATGCAGGCGGTAGCCGGCGTTTGTCCGGCAAGACGTGTACCTGGCACATGCCTGTGGCCAAATGTGGCAAATGCCCCGGTCGAAATCTGCCTGCCTTCAGGATCGGTGACGGTGGCTGCATAATCACTTAGGGTGATGTCATATCCGGGTATGTCAGCTTCATGCCTGATTTCACGCAACCATGCAAGATCATGTGAATCGGCACCAATCACGCCGCTGTTGGTCATGGCTCCCTGGCCAAAATACATTTTATTGTCCGGGCCTATCGCCACCATATTGGTATGGTAGTTACCAAACCCGGGCAAATTATCAAGCAAGGTCTTGCATTCGCCGGTGGCGAGGTCGTAGCGACTAATGCGGCCTGGGAAGCCACCTTCGGAAATGATCAGGCCATGCTCATGCCAGACCAGGCCGTTGACGGGCTGACGAAGCTGGCTCAGTAGTTCCTGTACACTGCCATCTTCATTCACTTTCAATACACGACCACCTTTGGGGGCGTGATCAAAGGGTAAGCCGGTTTCGGCCACGTACACCGCTCCATCCGGCGCAATTGCAATACTGCTGGGAAAATTAAGATGATTAACGTAGGGGTGCATAATCTGTGATCAATGGGCTCGTTTGTCCTGGCTGCGTTTCATGAGGTTTAATCGACGAGCATCATGCGTACAGAGAAAAAGCACAGATAGAGCCCTGCCAGAACTTCCACGCGTCTTGGTAAAAAATGACGTATCCAGTTGGCAAAATACAAGCCAAAGCAAGCCATCGCTGCGCTGATAACACCAACCACTACCGCAGCCGCCAGTAAAGGCATTCCGGAAAAACTGACACCTGCACCAGCAACAACATTGTCCACACTCAAAGCAACTGGCAGGGCAAACAGAAATGCCTGACGATTGACAAAATCAGGCAGACCTTTGGTCGCGCTGCGATAAGCCAGATACAGCACAACCAGGCCACACATCAGCGTCAATGCGGGTGCCAGTGTATTCGCCATTGGACCTATCATGCTGATCAAGCCACGCCCCAGCATCAAGCCCAGCAAGGCTGCACCAAGTTCACAGATACAGAACGCCGTTGCCAGCAAATGCATGCGCCGACGCTCCATGGGCAGCAAGCCCAGTGATGACGATACCTGCAAATTATCCAGCCCAGCGGCAATACCAAATAAAATGACTTCTATCATGATGGCCTCTTTAGTCTTGTAAACCATAAATACGCAACACCCCACCCTGTTTGCCGAACACCAGTGCACCGGCAACCATATAGTTACCGGCGACGGCAGGTCCCAGGCAATACCCATAGCCTCCATTCATGCCGCCAGTCTGATCACCCAGTTGATCCTGCCACAGCATTTTTCCGGTGTAGGCATCAAAGGCATACACAGCAACTTTGGATGTGGAAAAAAACACCAGGTCATTGACAACAACCGGTGAGCTGAGACCCGATTCACCAGGAGTACGGTACATCGGTGGTTGTGATTCTATGTATAGCCTTGGGTTGCTGTCGTCCATGGCCCAGGCGTCTTCCAAGGTTTCCCAGTCCAGTGCACGCATGAAAGGCGTAGTGCGGTAATCAATACCGGCTTCTACATTGTGATAATTGTTGCCTCCTACACCGATAAACAGACGTCCCAGGTTCGTGTGCACGGCTGCCGTGCTATAGGTGCCGGAATAATTTTCCTGGTCCTCTTCATCAGATTCCTGATTCGGCACATAGGGGTCCATGCGCTGGTCATTCGGTGACACATGCGGGTCCACAGTCGGGATCTGGGTACCATCATTGTAGTAAGGCAGTAGCTGACGCCAGTTGAGCAATTCCAGCGTGGCTGCATCCAGCTGGAAAAAACCGCCATTCTTGCAACCGGCCGTAACAATACGGCGGCCGTTGATGGTCATCAAAGTTGGTGAACCGCCAAAGTCGACGTCTACATCAGTTGCACGGTAACTGCTTTCTGCCGGTGGCTGGAAGAAGCCACGGAAAGTCCCGCTTGATGCATCAAGCGCCAGGATGCCATTCGAAAAACCCTTGCTGGGCAAGGCGCTGTCGGGCACAGGATTACCGGTGGCGCAATACAGCCTGTCCAGCCTTTCGTCATAAGCAATTGATGACCAGACAGAGGCACCGCGTATGGCTGGATTGTTCGGGCCGATGGAATACATCGCCGGCAAAGTGCCAGATACAGATTCTGGCGGCAACACATTTGGCAGATTGGGGACTCCCTCTTCATACTGGCAGGTGCAATATATCCACTGTACCTGACCAGTCAGCGCATCCAGGGCATAGACAAAGCCAAAGCATCCGGGGTTTTCCCCCTCGCCCATGCCAACAAACACCAGTCCGTTATTGCCGTCACCAGGTGCAACCACAGGCGATGACCATCCGGCTGCCGGCACACCGGCATCCACATCACCAAGGTTTGTAGTCGGCTGGTTATAATCAGGGTCAGCATGGCGCAAATCCACCACCCAGTTCAGGCTCAGGTCCTGCGTACTGAGGCAATAGAACTTGCCATTGAAGGCGCTGAAATATATCTTGCCTTTCCAGACTGCCGGCGTGCAACCCATGCCCATGAAGCCATGGGTATCACCTTCCTTGGGGTCTATGGGCCATTCAAAGTGTGCAACGGTCTTGCCGCTGGCAAGCTCTATCTTCATGAACTTGCCGCCATTGGCGCCAGGCAGGTCATGATTATTTGCCAGTCCCACATACAGATAGCCGTCGACAATCGCCGGTACTGACAAGACAGGTCCGGGAATTTTCAGATCATGTAATAATTTAAAATGCTTCAAGCTCTCACGGTTAATATCGCTGCCCAGGACTTCGCCAGTATGGGCAGCGTCACCATGAAACATCCACCAGTTAGTTTGTGTCATCTGTCGTCTCCGGAATCAGGCAGGAATATAGTCAAAAGTCGGACCGGCAGTTTGACCGGGCACGACTTCCTGAGTCATCAGTAATTGCGCTTCTTCCCTGAGTGCCTGCATGGACAGCAAGGCCAGCGCCAGTTTGTCAGGTTCGCCATTGAACACGTCATGGAGTTTGCGCAACATGTCAGAATAGGTGCGGTTGAACGTCAGGTTCAGGTCAGCAATGCGCGGATTGTCTTTATAGTTCTTGTCATGCGGATTACTGATCACCGGATAAACACCAGCGGGATCAAATACGATGCGATGGCCCTCAAACACCCACGCCGGCTGCCCCGGAGCCGGGTCTGGGTTGGGTATCAATTTACGGCCATGATAAATCTCGGCATACTTGTAGTAATGGGCCAGTTCTTCTTCAGGATCAAGCGGGCTGGTGTCACTGCCCTCTCCCTGCGCTACGATCATATCTATAGCGGCCAATGCGCTCGCTTCATCAGTCACTGCCATGGTTTGCAACTCGGGAAAGCCTGTCACCAGTTGTTTTTCAGGATTTCCAGTAAAAATGTTCTGATGTGCGGACAAGGCCGAAATTTCAGCCTTGATGTGCTGATAAAACTCGCCGATGGTAATACCGTCCGGCGGTGGATCAGTGCCATCAACCGTGTGGACAGGTTCTTCAATTACCATGAATACATCCAGCAACAACTGCTTGGACAAGGCCGCCAGCGGCACGATCAGGCTGTTCTCGACACTGCCGGGCAAATGCCCTGGGTAATGCGGAATGAAGCGCGGATAGTCTATTTTGGGATGTCCACCGATGGCGTTGAGAACATTGCAGTCCAGCGACATATGCAACATCTCCTGTTTGACGATGGACTTGATCAGGTAGGCGATTTCCAGGTTCTGTCCAGTCTTGATGGAATACAGCGCATACAGATAAGGCGGAATGGTCGCATGCTCCAGTTCTATTGCCGTCTGCAGATTATGTTTGAGCAATTTCAGACGATTGTCAAAGCTGCTGTCTTGACAGTCTATCAATGCACGTTTTAGGCGAATCATGAATTCTCCTTACTGATCACTTGGGTGGGTATAACGATCAAAACCTGCCGTGATGCCTGCATATGACAAATCCAGGCAAGCTATCCTGAGTAAAACTGCTTGCTTGTCGTATTATTTTTATATCATCAATCACGCTTGCAAATTAAGCAAGTGCTTAACTTGCAGATAATACAAAATTTATCATTTTGTGATTTTTATACCAATACCTGATCGCAACTTCATCAGGATTCCCTGGCAGTCTGTTACCCAGTCCACACTACTGCCTCCGCAAAAAAAGAGCATAAGTACAGCATTTCAATACCTTTTGTGCAGGCAAGCAGGGCCTGCGATTTTCCATTGGCAATGTTTTTTCATCTTTGCGAGACTTCGCTCCGAGCTCTCCGCCGGAGAGTCATTGCACGGCAAATGTGCCGACAAGAACTCTTAGTTCAAAGCTGAATAAAGGATCACCATGAAACACATTTTTAAACTGACCGCCATCGCATTTTCCAGCTTGATGGCAATGTCGTTTTCTGCGCATGCACAAGACAAGCCAGCACAAGAACCTGAATCCACCGCAGTGATCGGCGCTGGCGTGTTTTACGGACCCGAGTACATCGGTGCGAAGAAAAACCGTTTTGGCCCCATCCTGTTTGGTGAGTACCAGAACAAGAACGGCTTTTTTGTCGGTGCTGGCCGCGGTATCGGTTTTGGTACCAAGGTTGAAGATTTTTCTGTCAGCGCCGCCGTAGGTTACAGGGCAGGACGTGAAGATTCCCGCACAAACTCATCGCTGTTCAGTTCGGATGACCTGAAAGGCATGGGTGATATCAAGGGCTCGGTCACAACCAACCTGCATCTTGGCAAAACCCTGGGCGCAGTCAATTTTACGGCTGACGCCAACCTGGCCTTGTCGCACCGTGAAAACGGCAATCTCTACAATTTCGGTGCATCGGCACCGGTCTTCCAGACTGCATCAGACAAAGTCGAAGTCGGTGGAACCCTGTCGTATGGCGACGCCAAATACAACCAGACTTACTTTGGTGTAACGGCCACACAAAGCGCAAATTCCGGCTACAAGGCCTACACTCCCAAAGCAGGTTTCACACAAGCCCTGGGAACGGTGGCCTGGACACATGTGATCGATAAAAACTGGTCAGTACGCACGGCAGCTGGCGTATCGCAAGTCATGGGTGACGCAGCAGACAGCCCCCTGACGAAAAAGAAAACCAACCCTATCCTGATGTCGACAGTCAATTACTCATTCTGATTCTTTAACGTCCAATAAAAACGGCCACTGCATCAGTGGCCGTTTTTATTCCATCAATCATGATCATCACGCAGGTCTATTGCGTAAAGCTGTAATGACACCTGTGATCAGCAGTGCTATACCCAGCAATATCATCGGTTCCGGCATACGACGATTCAATATGAAGGCATAGGCCAGCGCTGCCAAGGTTTCAAACACAATCAGTTGCCCGGCAAGATTAGTGGGCAGACGCTGGCTGGCCTGGTTCCAGCACAGGGTTCCCATCCAGGAAGCAAACAGACCGATGATCAGCATCAGTGTGATGAAATATTGCGGCCTGGGGCCAAATGGCATGGAGAAATCCTGCCCGGTCGCACTCATATAAATCCACAGGCTGATATAGCCAAGCAATGCCAGCGGCAATGTGGCAACACCCTGGGCTGTAGCCCAGACCCTGGGATTGCGGTCCGGATGATGACGCAGCCAGTCAGCATTGCGGAGCGGATACCAGGTCCAGCAGGCAACAGCCATCAGAGCAAACAGGGCGCCACCCACATAAGTCTGTACATCTGACTTGCTGGCACTTTGCAGTGCCGCCAGTTCAACGCTGTTAACACAGGCCACACCGGCAAAAATCATCAGCAAAGATGGCAACATACGTCGCCAGGCGATGCTGCCGTCCCGTGCAGCATTACGGTAATTGGCGCTGATGGCAATCACGACCGGCAAAGTACCGATCAGCATGGTAGGCAAAGGCGCGCCCGAGCGCTGTATGGCACTGGCCAGGCAGAGGTAGTACAGGATGTTGCCAATTGCCGCCAGCTTCAGTGCCTCCAGCCAGTCGGACTTGCTCAATAGACGCAATTGCCGCCTGTCCATCCAGGCGATAGGCAGTGTGATCAGACCGAATGCCAGATAACGGCCAAACGATTGCAAGGCAGCCGGATATTCAGGCAGCAACAAAGGTCCGATGAAGACCAGCCCCCACAGCAAACCTGCCACCATCGCATAAAGAACACCTGCACCCATGCCAACTCCCTTAAAAGAAGTCAGCATAAGTGAACCAGGGTCTGCGGTCTTGTACCAGATTGCGCTTATGCAGATTTAACTTTAACCAGCCTTGCTTAGTGCTTGCGCTTAGTCACAGTTACGCCCTCGATCTACGCCCTCATTTGCTGCTGATAGCGTGCGGGGGTCACGCCATAACGGCGCACAAATGCCTTGTTCAGATGTGATTGATCAGTCAAACCACTGGCCGCTGCCACCTGTGCTGGCGGCAAGCCCCTGGCCAGCAGGCATTTCGCATCAAACAGACGCAAGGCCATCAGCATCTGCTGCGGCGTTGCATGATATTGCGCCTTGAAACTGCGCAAGAAATGAAAAGGACTCAAACCGGCCAGTTGTGCCAGTTGCTCCAGACTGATGCGTTCTGCGAGGTTCGCACGCATATAATCAATCACCAGATCAAATCGCTGCCTGGCCACTGTTGGCGTGGTCTGCGTTGTGCTGGCATGTCGCTTGAATGCAGTCAGGATATCAAATAACAGACTGTCAAAAGCCAGCCTGTCAGTAGCCTGCCAAAGCTGCTCCAGCTGGACACTGAGTCTGCGTGCCGTGTCAACATCTTGAGCCACGGCTTCTTTGAACCACCAGCCACGCTCGCCAGTCACTTCCTCCACCACGACAGGGTCGATATAGATCATGCGGTAACGCCAGCCACGATCCGTCTCTGCCCTGCCTGTATGCAGCTCGTCAGGATTCATCATGACAATGGAGTCTTGCGGCGCCAGATGATCACTGCCAGCGTAGCGAAATCTTTCCACCCCGCTGGCAATCGCGCCCAGACCAAAGGCTTCATGAGTATGCGGCTCAAAAGCGTGGGCGACGATATGGGCACGGTACAACTCCAGTCCTGCGTGATGTGATACGCGCTTGAATTCGGCGCGGTCAGATGCATGTTCAAACTGCTCAGGCACACCCGGCATCGCCAGCGCGCTATCGTCGCCGTGCGGACTGTTGCCAGATATATCCAATTTGCACATGATGCTACATCTGCCTGTTCTATCTATAACACCGACTCAACACCGCGATTGGCCAGTTGATCAGCTCTTTCATTACCCGGATGCCCAGTATGGCCACGCACCCAGCGCCAGTCAATTTCATGTACATTGCGCGCTTCATCAAGCTGCTGCCACAGATCTACATTCTTGACCGGCGCCTTGGAGGCGGTCTTCCAGCCCTTGGCTTTCCAGCCCGTGATCCATTCAGTAATGCCTTTCAACACATACTGGCTATCGGTGTGCAGGGTGATCTGGCAAGGTCGCTTCAAAGCGCCCAGAGCCTGGATGACGGCCATCAACTCCATACGGTTGTTGGTCGTTTCTTTTTCGCCGCCAAACAATTCTTTTTCTTTATTGCCCGCTACCAGCAAAGCCCCCCAACCGCCCACACCAGGATTGCCCTTGCAGGCGCCATCCGTATAAATTTCTACTTTATCCATTTAATTCTTTTGATAGTAATTCTTGCGTCATTTCTTTTGACTTGTTTGCCACCGGCAGGACATGTGCACTGGGAACAAGCTTCTGCTTCCATGCCGGACCGATCAAATGCATGCCTTTGACCCGCTTCACTGCCTGTAATATATATACGGCGCCCAAATAAGGCCACCAGCGCTGCCCGGCTTTTTCCATGAAGCGATAGCGTTGCAGCCATTTTTCTGATTTGAAGGGCGGTGCATAGCAACCAAAGTCACTGCTACCCACTTCCATATTCAATAATTTCAGCCAGTCCTTCAAGCGCGGATGGCTGATAAATTCACCCTCCAGCGGCAAAAAATAGTTCTTGCTCAAACGCCCTGCTGCCTGCCTTGCACCCCACAGACTGGCGCGGTTAAAGCCGGTGACAATAACCCTGCCTTCAGGGATCAGGACACGTTCGACCTCGCGCAATATCTGGTGCGGCTCGGCAGAAAACTCCAGGACATGTGGCAAGACTACCAGGTCTATGCTGTGCGCATCAAAAGGCAATTCTGCAAAATCATGTACGACCACGACCGGGCGTTTCTTATCACGCAATTTTTCGTCGGGCACACTGGAATTGGTGAGCCAGCGGTGCGGCATACGACTGGCAGCGAGCGCATCGATTTGTGGCAAACCTATTTGCAGGGCATTAAAACCAAAGATGTCGACAGTCAACTTGTCGAGCATGGCTTGCTCCCACTGGCGGATATAACAACCTGAGGGCTGCTCCAACCATGTCCCTAGGTCTATAATGTTTTTTTCCAAAGCATTCATGCCTGTCTATGAAGAATCCCTTGAGTATATTGACTGTACCAGCCTTTGACGACAATTATCTATGGATAATCCATGATGGCCGACATGCTGCCGTCGTCGATCCGGGTGATGCAATGCCAATTTTGCAAGAGTTGCAACGCCATCAGCTTATATTGTCTGCTATTTTACTCACACATCATCATGCAGATCATATTGGTGGCGTGGCGGCCTTGCTGGAACATGCGCCAGTACCGGTATTTGGACCCAGCAAAGACAAAATACGTTTCGTGACAGAAAAATTGCAGCAAGACCAGCTTATCACCGTGCCGGGCATAGAACTGAACTTGAAGGTACTTGACGTCCCAGGTCATACCCTTGGGCATATTGCCTATTTTGCGCCGCAACAGCACTGGTTGTTCTGTGGTGACACCCTGTTTGCCGCCGGCTGTGGTCGCCTGTTTGAAGGCACTCCGGCGCAGATGCTGCATTCACTCGATCAACTGGCAGCCTTACCTGACGATACTGCTGTGTATTGCGCCCATGAATATACGATGTCCAACCTGAAATTTGCCAGGGAAGTTGAACCCGGCAACCAGGATTTGCTGACCCGCATAGACAGGGAAAAACTCAAGCGTGAACAAGGCCTACCCACCGTACCCAGCCAGATAGGCCTGGAAAAACAGACCAACCCCTTCTTGCGTACCAGACAAGCCAGCGTCATCCACCGACTGCAGGCTGCCGGTAAAATCACGCTCCCCTCGGATGAAGTCAGTCATTTCGCCGCCCTGCGCGAATGGAAAAATCACTACGCCTGAACATAGTAAATAAAAGAAAAATGGATTTACAAGTACATCAGACTGGCAGGCCGCCAGCTACATTGGCCCTGTTCTGCAAAGTCGTCGATAACTTTGGTGACATAGGCATCTGCTGGCGCCTGGCCAGACAGCTGCAACAGGAACACAGCATCGCCGTGACACTATGGGTGGATGACCTACCCAGCTTTCAACGTATTTGTCCTGAAGTGCAGCTTGCGCTTGAAGTGCAGGATATTGCATCAGTGACTGTGCGCCATTGGCGAGACCAGGACGGCCTATTTTCCCCGGATGACATCGCCGATATCGTCATCGAATTTTTTGCCTGCAATATCCCGCCTGGCTATATTGAGGCCATGGCAAAATGCAATCCACGCCCGGTGTGGTTGAACCTGGAAGGGCTGACAGCCGAACAATGGGTAGAAGGCTGTCATACCCTGCCCTCGCCACACCCATCCTATTCGCTGGCCAAGCACTTTTTCTTTCCTGGTTTTAACGACAAGACCGGTGGCTTGTTGCGCGAATCAGTTCTTGATCAGCAGCGCCTGGCTTTTCAAGCTGATCCTGCAGCAATGTCCGCCTTTCTGTCGCAGTTCGGCCTGAGCCAGGCAGATATGGATGCAACCAAAGTGTCGTTGTTCTGCTATCCCCATGCGCCGGTCAAGGATTTGTTTGATGCCTGGCAACAAGCGGCCGCGCCCGTGGTTTGCCTGGTGCCCGAAGGTGTTGCAAAAGATGCTGTAGAAAAATTTCTAGGCACTCCCGCCAAAGCCGGGGCCAGTGTCCGCGACGGTGCGCTGACTGTCAGAGTACTACCCTTTGTACCGCAACAGGATTACGACAAATTGCTATGGGCATGCGATCTCAACTTTGTCCGTGGTGAAGACTCTTTTGTACGCGCCCAATGGGCAAACAAACCCTTTGTCTGGCATATTTACCCGCAAGACGAAAACCTCCATCACGTCAAGCTCAGGGCTTTTCTCAACACCTACACGGCGGCAACAGATAATCTGATCGCGCTGTCACATGTCTGGAATGGCATGTCAGAAACCCAAGACTGGTCGACTCTATGGCAAGACTTTCAGACGGATTTGCCTGAAATTGCCAATCTTTCCATCACATGGCAAGAAAAAATGACATCTATTGGCGATATGACATCAAATATGCTGAAGTTTGTCAGCGCAATCAGGCTGGCAAGCACAAAAGATACGGTATAATAACGGGTTAATTTTTGACGTATTTAAAAAATTCAATCAAACGTGGGCTTGCGGTGCTTTTTGGACAGTGGGCGACAGATGATTTTTATGCAACCTACTTTTTAATATATTCGCTATGAAATTTGCAAAAGAAATTCGTGTTGGCAACATCATTATGGTTGATGCAAAGCCAATGATCGTATTGCGCTCTGATGTTAATGGTTCCAGCCGCACAGGTTTCACTTACAAGTGGAAAATGAAAAACCTGTTGACCAACAGCCCGCAAGAAAACGTATTCCGCGGCGACGACAAGTTTGACGTTGTTGTTCTGGACAAAAAACCAGTCACTTACTCTTACTTTGCTGACCCGCTGTTTGTGTTCATGGATACTGAATACAACCAGTACGAAATCGAAGCCGAAAACATGGGCGATTCCATCAATTACCTGAAAGACGGTATGGAATGCGAAGCTGTTTTCTATGATGGCAAAGCTATTTCTGTTGAACTGCCAACGACTATCGTTCGTCAGGTCATCTACTCTGAGCCAGCAGTCAAAGGCAATACTTCAGGCAACGTCCTGAAAGAAGCCAAGATCGAAAACGCAATCGAAGCCAACTGCCATATCGTTCAGGTTCCACTGTTCGTCAGCCAGGACGACATGATCGAAATCGACACACGCACTAACGAGTACAAAAAAGTCGTTCGTAACTAATCCGGCTTTGCGATCACAAAAAAACGCTGCTCATCGGGCAGCGTTTTTTTTCGTATCACCTGACGCATTCAAAAGCATCACCTTGTCGACGCTTGTGCCGGCAGCGGATTGTCTTCAGTTTCATCTCCGGGTAACTCTGCCCGCCTTGCACCTGTCATGGCATAGTAAACATAAGCAATTGTCAAAAACAGGCAAAAAATCCCGAATATCAGCAGATTGTAATACACCATAGTCAGCAAACAGATACCGGCACTGAGCAAGGCAAAGGCAGGAGAATAAGGATAAAAAGGCGCACGAAACGGTCTGTTTGTTTGTGGCTCACTCCGTCGCAATTTAAATAGACTCAACATGCTCAGTATGTACATCAGCAAGGCGCCAAATACACTCATGGTGAGTATATTCGCAGTCAAGCTCTGACCGCCAATCTTGATCAGTTCATCACTATAAATCGCAGCAATACCGATGGCGCCACCCGCGAGAATAGCACGATACGGCGTATTGAAACGCGGATGTATCCTGGCAAAATAATGTGGCAGATAATTTTCACGCGCCAGTGCAAATATTTGCCGTGAGTAGCCAAGAATGATGCCGTGAAATGAAGCAATCAAACCGAATAACCCCAACCACACCAGCATATGCAGCCAATTGCTGTTATTGCCCACGACCAGTTTCATCGCTTGCGGCAATGGATCATTGATATTTGCCAGCCTGGTCCAGTCCCCGACTCCACCGGCAAACACCATCACGCCGATTGCAAGCAATACCAGGGTAACGATGCCGCCTATGTAGGCCATGGGAATGGAGCGTTGCGGATTTTTTGCCTCTTCAGCCGCCATCGCCACCCCCTCTATCGCTAGAAAGAACCAGATCGCAAAAGGGATAGCAGCAAACATGCCCGGCAAGGAAGCTGTGCTGAAATGATCCTGACCCGACCAGCCACCTTTTGTAAAATTCGATAAGCTAAAGCCTGGCGACACCACACCCATGAACACCAGCAATTCAAAAATCGCCAACAGCGTGACCATGAGTTCGAAGTTGGCCGCAATTTGTATACCGACAATATTGAGCGCCATGAATACCAGATAGGCAGCAACAGCCGCAAGCTTGGGGTCAATGGCAGGAAACTGCACATTCAGGTAAGCGCCGATCGCCAGGGCGATAGCAGGCGGCGCAAAGACAAATTCCACCAAAGTCGCAGCACCAGCAAAAAAACCACCCAGCGGACCGAATGCTCTTTTACTGTAAGCAAATGGACCACCAGCATGAGGAATAGCGGTGGTCAGTTCCGTAAAACTGAAAATAAAACTGGTGTACATCGCTGCAATAAAGAGTGCCGTCACCGTAAAACCCAGCGTACCTGCAGATGCCCAGCCATAACTCCAGCCAAAATACTCACCCGAGATAACCAGACCTACCGCAATCCCCCATAACTGCAAGCTGCCCAGTGTGGATTTCAAGCCAACTGACGTTGTTGAACTAAGCCGGTTTGCTGTCATGGATGACCCCTGTGGGATAGCAATCAGTGCAGTATCTACCATTCAAACCATTATCACAAGTGTAATTTCTCTTTAAAAAAACCAACATGCGGATATGCACAACACAAGTGCATATGCGAGAAATAAGTGCAATCGCTTGGGCGATTTAAGGCTATTTAGGCCACCTGTGAGCATTATTTACCGGGCAAATTCATATTATTTATCGCAAAGAAATATCAAGATTGCCGCCAAAGCAATTAATAACTAAGCACTACCGGAATATCCAAGATGACTGGTAACGTTACGTTCATCCGGCCATATCCATGAAAGGACTTATTTCCCTCTGGCGATTTAGCAGAACACGGAGCCACTCATGTTCCACCAACAAATTGGTGCCGATCCTTGAGGCGACCGGCTCACCTGCTGAGGCCAAGCGATTCATAGGATAATTCGCAAATCACTCACGCAGGCAAAGTATAAACTTGCAAGTTAGGCATGTATGTGTGCTAGCGAACAAACCTGATGTCGATTTTTTTCTGTGAATTCATTCAACCAGAAATTTGTAAATGACTTGACTTATACATGAATGGACTCGCCAATAGCGTAAAACTGTCCGCCGGCTATGTAATGCAAACTCCGCCAGCAGGGATCGGCATTGTCAAAATCCCAGTGACCATTTTTATATACACGTGTGTCTGCCCAGGCGGCTGTCACCTCACCGATGAACAAATCGTATGTTGCCTGGTTATGGGGTTCTGGTATCAGTTTACATGCCAGCCAGGCAGAACAACCGGCGACCAGTGGCAAGTCAGAGTTCTCCATCGTAAATAGCTGCACGCCACTTTTTTCCAGTTTGTCCGGTTCTTCAGAAAGGCTGTGCGTGCCAACGGTATGCGTCAACAGTGCCTGGGCTACAGTGGGTATCTGGATAACAAAGCTGCCGCTCTTCTCAACCAGTGCACGTGTCCTGGTATTCTTGTCGATGACGACGGTCAGTTTGGGTGGTGAAAAATCCAGTGCACATGCCCAGGCTGCTGCCATGACATTGACGACGCCCTCATGTCGCGCAGACACGAGTACAGTGGGGCCATGATTGATGAGCCGATAAGCTTTTTTCAGGTCAACCGGGGCAATATGGATATCCATGTCAATTCCTTGAAAAGCACGACAAGCGTGTTAATAATCTGTCCTGGCAAAACAACTCTGACATTCTAACAAGATCAACTCTGTTCTGTTACATGGCTGAGTCAATGACCTGCAAACAAAAAAACGCCCTCCGAAGAGCAGCGCTTTTTTTGCGATATGGATAACACGTCACTTAAAGACGCGCCGCAATGGACTCAGAATGCCGGCACAACAGCGCCCTTGTATTTTTCTTCAATGAATTTCTTGACTTCAGGTGAATTCAAGGCAGCCACCAGTTTCTTGAATGCCGGATTGTTCTTGTTGTCTTCACGGGCAACCAGCAGATTTGCATAGGGTGAATTGGCATCTTCTATGAATAGAGAATCCTTCACCGGATTGAGTTTTGCTTCAATCGCATAATTGGTATTGATCAGGGCCAGGTCAACCTGATTCAGGACACGCGGCAAGGTAGCAGCTTCAAGTTCCTTGAATTTCAATTTTTTAGGATTTTCAACAATATCTTTTTGGGTAGCAGAAATATTTTTCGGATCTTTCAATTTCAGCAGACCCTGCTTCGACAGCAACAGCAAGGCACGGCCGGAATTGGAAGGGTCGTTAGGGATGGCGACAGTTGCGCCTTCGGGCAAGTCAGCAAGTTTTTTATACTTGGAGGAGTAGGCTGCAAATGGTTCTACATGCACTTTGGCAATCGGCACTTCGATATCATTCTTGTGGTTTTTCTTGAATTCGTTCAGGTAAGGCTGATGCAAAAAGAAATTGCCATCAAGGTGTTTTTCATTGACCTGTACCGCTGGTTGTATATAGTCAGTAAAGACTTTCACTTTCAGGTCTACACCTTCTTTTGCCAGTTGTGGCTTGATGAATTCCAGTATCTCCGCATGCGGTACCGGACTGGCGGCGATATTCAGTGTTTCTACCGCCGATGCTGAAGCCGCAAACGCCAATGCGCCCACTGTGCTGGCAAGGAAGAAATGGAATCGATGTTTGAAATTAAAAGTCATATGAATTACTCCTGAAAAATAAATAAACTTATTTGTGCTTTACTTGCGTGTGAACTTCAGAACCAGTTTGTCCCCTGTGTATTGCAGTACCTGTACCAGTACTATCAGAATGAATACGGTCACTACCATCACATCCGTCTGAAAGCGTTGATAGCCATAACGCAAAGCCAGGTCGCCAAGGCCACCACCGCCAATCACGCCAGACATGGCTGCATAGGACACCAGGGCGATGGTCGTTACCGTCACGGCTGCCAGCAGACCTGGCAAGGCTTCCGGCAACAAGGCATGGACGATAATTTGCCAGGTCCTTGCGCCCATGGCCTGGCAGGCTTCGATAATGCCTTTATCCACTTCGCGCAAGACGTTCTCAACCAGACGTGCAAAGAATGGGGTGGTCCCTATCACCAGCGGTGGTATGGTGCCAGGCACCCCCAGCGATGTACCGACCAGGAACAGCGTGAAAGGTATCAGCACGATCAGCAAAATGATGAAAGGCACAGACCGTAAAATATTCACGACAACTGACAGCGTTGCATACACAAAACCCTGTTCCAGCAATTGCTTGCGTCCGGTCAGAAACAGCAGCACACCCAGGGGCAAACCCAGAACCACCGTAAACAGCAAGGAAAAACCCGTCATGGTCAGGGTATCGAGCGTAGCCTGGGCGATATCGGCCCAGTCTATGTTTGAAAAATCCATCACGCCACTCCTTCCACAGCATCCACCCTGACTTCTGCACTACGCAATAAATTGATGACAGTTTCCCTATCTGTGACAGTGCCACGCACGCCAACCAGCAGTTGCCCATAAGGCGTATCCTTGATGCTTGCTATCACCCCTTGCAGAATGCTGATGTCTGCTCTGGTCTGCATGGCGATGCGGCTCAGTATCGGTTCATGGGTAGCCCTGCCTATGTAGGTAATGCGCAGCAGTTGCTGGTTGTCATCACGGCAGACCTGTCTCAGCAAATCCACATCAAGTGCCTGGTTTTCTGCCACCAGACTTTTTGTCACCGCATGCTGAGGATGCAGGAAGACATCAACAACATCACCCGTTTCCACAATCTCACCTGCCTCGATGACTGCAACACGATCGCAGATCATGCGTATTACTTGCATCTCATGCGTGATCAGGACGATGGTCAGGCCCAGTTTGCGATTAATATCAAGCAACAGGCGCAAAATGGCCTGAGTGGTTTCCGGGTCCAGCGCCGAGGTCGCTTCATCACAAAGCAAGAGCTGAGGATAGTTGGCGAGTGCCCGCGCTATTCCCACTCTCTGTTTTTGCCCACCTGATAATTGCGCGGGATATTTGCTGCCATGTTCATGCAGGCCGACCAGTTCCAGCAGCTCTGCTACTCTTGCACTGATTTGCTGCCGGGAATATTTACCCGTCAATTTAAGAGGGAATGAAATATTTTCCGCGACTGTCTTTGCCTGCAACAAATTGAAGTGCTGGAACACCATTCCCACACGTTGACGCAAGGTATGCAACTGCTGTGTATCAAAACTGGTGATGTCTTCATCATCAATCAACACCCTGCCCGAACTGGGCCGCTCCAGTAAATTGAGGGCGCGCAGCAAAGTGCTTTTACCCGCCCCAGAACGACCTATGATGCCAAAAACCTGACCTGTTTCTATGTTGAGATTGATATTGTGCAAAGCCCTTATATCGCGGCCCTGGTGGCTATAATTTTTTGCTAACTGCTCTATACGTATCACTGACTGTCTGACCTGCTGTTGTTGCTGTTGAACAGAACTTTATCGAAGGCAACAAGTTTTTTCCAATCATATATATGCATTTGTATATACAACTATTCGTATAAGTAAAGTTGAAAAATGAATACGCACCCTATTAATTGGTTGATGTTGATTGAAGTTGATACATGGCAACAAACCCTGATTTGTGTTTAAATCGCTTGTAATTTGCGTCCGGGCTCACTATGTTGAAATGATCCTGGTTCCGGTTTTAGGAGTTAATATTATGGTCACTTCCGTTACATCTTCGAGCGCAGCACAAGTTGCACAACAACAGCAACTCATACAGCAGGCAGCAGCCGAGCGCCAGAAACAAAGTACAGAAGCGATAGGTGCAGCAGCAGATCGCGATTCCAGCGCAGCAGACACCATCGCTGAAGCAAGAAAAATCACGGCCAATCCACCAGTTCAGGCGACTCAAGCCAACAAAGAAGCCAGCAAACCGCCAGAGCCGACGGAACAGACACCCCCCTCCCCACCGCCACCCGTAGTCAATACACGCGGCGAAGTGACAGGGACACGCATCAATACCACGGCCTGAGTCACCGCTTACAAAGCAAAAAGCCACCTGTAACAGGTGGCTTTTTTTGGTTCTGCCTATCGTGAAGGTCTCAAGCCTTGCCCTGGTAAAGATTAAAGTTCGCCCTGGCAAAACCATGATCTGGAAAGACTTTGACCAGTTGATTATCCGACAGTCCCATATGTCGCTCGCACACCTGGGCCAGTACAGAACGAAAATCGGTTGTCACCGCCAGATCACGTCCTTCGTACAATTGATCACTGGCAAGGCCACGCCAGTCACCATAAACCTTGCCGCCGGCGACCTTGCCACCAAGTATCCACATGACATTGCCGTGACCATGGTCCGTACCACCATTGCCATTCTGTTTCGCGGTACGGCCAAATTCTGACATGACGACGATGGTGGTATCGTCAAACAAAGGGCCCAGACGTCTGGCCAGGTTGGCCAGCCCCAGGCCCAGCGGCGACAGGCGATTTGCCAGCTGCCCCTTGCCCGCCCCCTGGTTGGCATGCGTATCCCAGCCCCCCAGGGCCATGAACACTATCTGGATCTTAGGGTCATTGCGCATCAGGGTGGCGATGCGGGTACTGTCGTCAGGGAAACCATTTGGCAAAGGCGCGCCGCCGTCAGCAGCTTGCTGCTCGTTTTCCATGGAGGCGCCCATCATTTCCTGATGCGCTTCTTTAGCGTCACCAAAGGCTTTGGCGTATTTGTCATTGTCCTTGTATAAAGCCTCGAAGGCACTGCCGACCTTGGGCCTGTCCAGCACATTGGCCTTGGTGCCGGCAGCGCCGCTGGCAATGTTTGTCGCGGCCACAGAGCCCGACAATATACGTGGCATCACTGCGCCGACACTGATCCCACGGGTAGGTGTGGTCAGGCCTGGCAAGCTGGCAAGCAAGCGGTTCATCCAGCCATCCTGGGTACTCTTGCGACCAGGGGTGGCTGACTCCAGGTAATCCTGGGCATCAAAATGCGAACGCGTCGTATCTGGCGAGCCGCTGGAATGCACAAAGGCCAGCTTCTTTTGCTGCCACAACTCATTGAGATCACCCAAGGCCGGATGCAGCCCAAAATAACCATCCAGGTTCAGCGCCCCACCTTCTTGCCCGGGCTTTGGCAAGGCAATACCAGGGCGTAACCTGGCATAGTTACTGTCCCCGTAAGGAGCCACGACATTCAAACCGTCCACAGCGCCACGCAACATGATGACAATCAGCTTGTTCTTCGTGGGCATGCCATTTCCGGCCTGGGCTGCCCAGGCATTGCCTCCTATGGGTAGCAGCATGCCGCTACCAGCTGCCAGGGAAAATAAAAAATCTCTACGGTTCATGATTGCCTCTCGCCTGAAATCGGCTGTTCTTTTGGTTGAAATCAATGCTGCATAAAATCAGGGCTGCCCAGTACCAGCGACGCACGCAAGGCTGGCTGGTTGCCGCTGATCAGGTCGCGGGTGCGTTTGCTGATACCCGGTCCCAAAGTTTGCATCAAAGCGTTTGCGTCCAGGGCATCCATGACGGCAGCCCGTTCCGGCTTGTCGTCAGCCTGTTTCAGCAATTGTTTTTTACCCATTTTGTCACCTTCATCGATCACCTTGTCAAAAGCCAGACGCCCTGTTGCAAGTGCAGTTGCAAAGTTGATGCGTCGCGTCAGGGCGTCGGGATTGAGCCAGGCATCCTGAGTATTCTTGTAGCCATCCGGTGTCTGACTGCCATACAGGGGCATGCCTAATTGAGCCATCGCACCTAATGCCGGCCTTATGTTCTTTACCTGGATATCACTGGCACGCAGTGCAGAAATCACGAACTGATAAGGTGTCTTGTATTTGGCGGCAATACTGCCAGGGTCACGAAATTCAGGGCTGCTGAACAGAGTCTGCAAGACCGAGCGTATGTCACCTCGGGTTTCCAGATAGCGTTTAGCCAGTCTGTCAACCAGGGCCGGTGGTGGATTATCCTGTACAAAATACTGTGCCAGTTTATAGCTCAGATGATGCGCAGTGGATGGATGTGTGGCCAGTACATCAAGCGCATATTCAGCCTCTGCCTGTCCGCTGGGTGCGATGGTTTTACCAAGCCAGGTCTTGCTACCTTTGTCATGCCGCTCCGCGTCAAAATGAAAATTCTGGTTATTCCTGACCATGGCGCGCGGATCAAAAGTCCAGCCTGTCAGCATGCGTGCCAGTTCGGTGACATCTCTTTGCGTGTAACCGCCATCGACACCCAGGGTATGCAATTCCATCACTTCCCTGGCATAGTTTTCGTTCAGGCCATTGGCTTTCGCCTTTGCTCCCTGCAATTTGCCACCCCGACCAGATGGCTGGAAATTTGCTGACGTGGATAACCAGTTATCCAGGTAAAACAGCATGGCCGGGTGCTTGGCCGTAGCACCAAGCAGATCGCGGAAATTACCAAATACATAGGGGCGGATGGCGTCGCGTTCGTAGCTGGCTACCAGGGCTCTGTCGAGCCCCTTGGCACTATACACATTGAAGTGGTTGAACCAAAAATCGACCATCACCTCTTCAAGCTGGCGTGGGCTTTGTAATGCACGATACAACCTGGCTTCTGCCGTTTCTTCAACAATGCGCCCTACCAGTTCACGCCGCTTCTTTTGCGAAGCGTCACTCTCGTCCCTGGTATCTTTCAGCGCTTTTTGATAATCAAACAAAACACTACCGGCAGACTGGCTGCTGACTTCGAGCGACTTGAGTTTTGCCGTCAGGCTGTCTGGCAAGGGAATGAACTGCGGGTTCAACTGTTGTTCTATGTATTTGTCCACACCGATTTTCATGACCCTGTCGATATCGCCTGGGCGCGGCCCGTAGCCAAGACGGTTCAAGACATGCAGGGCCTCTGCTTCGCCCTGGCTGTCCGCCGCCGTAGCGGGCAGCAAGAAGAAATGTGATGCGATGGTGAAACTTGCCAGTGTAAAAAGTTTTGCGATGTTTTTCATTTTTTGCCAACTCTTTTCTTCTAATGGGGTGTCCGTTTTCTGATATGGACCATGTCACCAATATAGAGTCTGGCCGGGGAATTTCACAAGTAACGACATGTAAATCAAATTCAGCAAATCTGTTGATTGTTACAGAATGACCAGCACTGCTCGTGCTTGCCCGTTTCCAGTATTGCGTAAGCAAATAATCTGATTCCAGATGTAACCAGTCTGGCTTACAGGCAAAAAAAATCCCGCGATCCTGTCGCGGGATTTTTTAATTCAAAGCTGCATTCAGGATTTGGTCAGCACACCCTGGCAAACTGCCTTCTGCGGATCGCTGGCTGGCAACTTGCCACAAATACCATCAAGTTGCGCGCGCACTTTCTGGTAGCTTGGCTGATGCTTGCCCTCCTTGTTCCATTCATTGAGCTTCTTGCCCATTTTTTCCAGGTAGGCACGGTTGCGCTCGTAAAAGGCATTATCTACCTTGGCCACTTCTTCAAACACACTCTGTACGGCTTTTTCTATGCGCGCATCCTCTTGCGGAGCCAGGTCGACCAGGTTGCTGACATAGCTGGAACCCCATTGCAAACGCGTTGCCGGGCCTTTAGATGCATTGTAGGCTTGCTCATACCAATTGGCAGCAGCACTCTTGTCGCCGCGTTTCTTGGCATTTGAGCCTAGGGTGGACATGAAATAATAAGGTGAATGTGAACGCTTCAGCTCGGCCTTGAGCAAGGTGTCGGAGTCATCAAGCAAACCTGCATCACCCAGCGCATGTGCCGCAGCATTGACAACAGACTGGCGCTCGTAAGCGTCAGTCGTGGCCTGCTCGATAACAGCCACCCGTTTTTGCACATCCTTTTGCAGCGCCGCCTCAGGTTTGCCATTGTCCAGTTTGGCCAAGGCCACCTGCGCACCGACGGCGCCCAGCCTGTCTGTCTTGGATATGGTGGCATCATCTGCCAGCTTGATCAGGGCCGCGTTCCAGGCACGCACCAGTTTGCCACGCGGCTCAGACTTGGCCACCGTCAGGAACTCCGTCACTTCTGCCGCACCGCCGGTCAGCAAATCCATATTGTCGCGGGCAACCTTGACATCAGAAATGGCCTTTAACACTTTTTCTGTCGCTTGAGCCTTGTCTATGGCTGGCACCGTCTGCCCCGGCTTGGCGGTTGCTGCTGCATAAATGCCACGCAGATGCAAACGGGTTGCATGCAAACCTGATGGACTTAGTTCAGCCAGCTTCAACAAACTGACAACCAGGTCTTTGCTGGCAACCAGTTTTTGCTCAGGGTCATCCCAGGAATAATCAGCCAGCAGGCTCCAGTCTTCATCTTTCAGACCCTTGCCGCCGCTCATTGCCACTTTCAGGGTGTCTTGCACCGACAAAGTAGTATTCAGCGCCAGGGTCAATACTTGCAGGTAACGCTCAGAATCCACTTCGCCGGGCAGGCGCGTGATTTCTGTGCCATCAGGTTTGAACAGTATCATCGTCGGATAACCCCGCACCTTGAACTGGGCAGCAAATTTTTGTGCGCCTGGCGTATCGCCATCCAGATAGACGGGGATGAAATGCCGCGACTTGTCGATAAACTCCTGGCGATTGAAAATAGTCGCCTTGACCTGATTACAGGGTGGGCACCAGACCGCGCCCCAATACAGGAACAGGGGTTTGTTGCTCGCCTTTGCCTGTGCAAAGGCGGCTTCCACATTATTATCTTTGCGCCAGTCTATGCCAGCCTGACCGGCATGTGCAGAAGCACTTGGTGCTTTATTATCAATGGCATGGGCTGGCAGGGCAAAAACTGCTGCCGCCAGTAAAGTGGTAATCAGGGAGGTAGTCTTCTTCATGGATGTAGACCCGGGATAAATATATCAGGCGAACAGTGTAGCAAAATTAAACCCGATCTTGGGAAACACCTATACCCTTGACCTAGACTAAATTCATGTTTGCTTATCTGTTTCCTGCCAATGACCAGGCATGTCATGGATTCATGACCGGATCAGGCACATGAAATTCATCCGCAAGCATTCCCCAATACCTGCGGATGAATCATTGCCATTCCCTCGCTTATACAGGTGTGCAGGTATCAGCAGCACCTGGCCAGGGAAAATATGATGGCTTATTTACGGATTGATATTCATGCGCTCAGAATGGGTCCAGCTATGGTCGCTGGCATACACTGCAGAGCTGTAAGTACGGTAGGTATTGCCCTCGCCTGGCCATGGGTTCATGATGTAGATGTAGTTCACACCGTTATAAGTTTCATAACCGGAACCAACCATGATATGACCGCCACCATTGGTCCAGCCATAGCGGATGATGAAGGGACGGTTGGCATTGATATCAGACACAACCGTATTCCAGGACAGGGCAGACGCATAAGCGCTATTGGGTACCGACCAGTGCTGCAATATGCTTTGTACGCTGCCGCCACCGCCGTATAGTGAATTGGGCTGATTGGCATAGCTGTTCCAGTTAAAGTTGGAATTCCCGCAGGCATAGTTCAGGCCGAAAGCCCAGTTGACTATCTGGCACTGGCTGGGGGTGCGCGAATAGTAATTGAGGACGGCCTTGCTGCTGGCCGACCAGCACCATTGGCTATGTTCCTGTATCGTCAAAGGCACATTCAACTGACGCGATTGTGCGAGCGCAAAAGGCAGCATCAGAAAAAAACTGATCCCTAAAACAAGGTGTTTCAAACGTGATTTCATTATTATCTCCGTGGCTGAGCAAATATAGTTGAGTTTGTCGAAGCAAATATGGTGGACGCACTTAGCGGAAATTGTCCATATTCGTCTTGACGACAGCACGCAGGGATTGCACAAGGTCTGCCCCCTCCATCAAACTGACCTGATCTGTCGCAGCATCAGGTGCATTCAGGCTGCGCTGCTTCAGGGACAGCGAAGTACGAGCCGAATACAAGGGCATGAAACGGGCATAACCATCATTCGCCGAAACGACTTCGAGCAAATCGGACTTGGCCTGATAAATACGGATGAAGCGCACATTGGAACGGCTGGCGTTGGCATGTACCCCCATTGATGCATCAACATCTTTGGCCAGCACGGCAGCACCATAAGAGATCACTTCCCAACGACCATTACTCTGTTCCAGAGTAGCCAGGCCAACCGGGCGATCACCAACACTGATCAGCACACGCCACTGCCCGTTCGGTTTTGCCATGGAACGCAAATCACTGCGTCCGGCCAGCAAATCATTCGGGTCTACCGAATACACGGGGAAGCCATAAACTGCCTTGGCATCTTTCAAGTCCTGCCAGTCGTTGATATCAAGTGGAAAACCGGCAGGTACGCCAGCACCACCGCCCGACCGCGTTTGCAGGTGATGTTGCGCGAACAGGGTAAAGTCGCGCTGTGCGGCAGCCAGCACGGGCCCAGCCTGGTTACTGGCAGCCTTTGCTTCAGTCGAAATTGATTGCGCCATGACACCGGGGTTTGCCAGGCCCAGGCTGACGGCAGTAAGCAGGCTGCATAATATGGACCGATGTACGGACCGATGACGCATGCATTGCAAGGATGTTGATTGCATAGTAAATCTCCGTTGATTGAGTGAACTTCATTCCGCCTGTCCAGACGGAATTCCTGGTGCAGCAAACAAGACATGAGGGTTCATGCCGGACATCGGAATACCTGTTTTTGCCAGACAGCAGCAAGCACACAGGTAAATACGGAAGCAATCAAAAACTGGAAAAAGGATAAAGCCAGAGATGGGCGAGCAAATGAGTGAACAATGCCATCAACACCCAAGAAGCAGAGCAATACGCAGCCGGGCACGGCAATATAAAACCGGGGAATGAGCGCCAGCACGACTTGATAGCCCCTGAAAATGCAGGCGACAAGCATGCCAGCGACACTGCGAACAGTGACTGACGGTGATTTCATGAGAGCCAGGCTCCAGAAAATGAATAGAGGCGATGCGCATCCCGCACATCTTTACCCCCTCTGTTCTGGACCTGAGAGATTCACGTGACGCGCCACAAGGCGACGTCCGCTTGCTCCTTCGGTGTGCCGGTCAAGCAGAACCGGCAACTCTTCAGAGTTCACTTGCGATACCGGTCCTTTTGCCTGAGAGTTTCCGGGGCGGTTGCTCCTTCGGCGCTGTCTGATACCGCACGACAGTCTCTCCCGATACCACACACCATATCAACACGATATGAGAGTTTCTATAAAATTTGATAATGCAGTCTAGGTCGAAGATTGGGAAAATGCCAATTATTTTTTTAAGTATTTTAATTCCAGCTTTAAATGAAGCCGTGTCCATGGCTGAGGTACAATTTTCCTAAGCGACATGTCAGTGGCTTCTGGAGTCCCCTCTGGTGCGCAGGCCATTCCAATGACTATTGAGAAAACTGATATGGAAGAAAAGAACAAAGATGGCGAAGCAGGCTGCCCACTCCATTTTTTAAACACCTATGTTTAAAAAAACAAAAAAGCCTGGATTTCTCCAGGCTTTTCTTGCATCATCGTGATAATGACGTATTGGCGTCCCCAGGGGGATTCGAACCCCCGTACTCACCGTGAAAGGGTGATGTCCTAGGCCTCTAGACGATGGGGACATATTCTGTCCGTGTTACCGACCTAAATTATTTACCTGCTGCCCACAATCAATACAATATAATTGATTGGCGTCCCCAGGGGGATTCGAACCCCCGTACTCACCGTGAAAGGGTGATGTCCTAGGCCTCTAGACGATGGGGACAACAAGTATTGTTCTGCTCTGCCACTTTTTTATTTGGTGGAGGTAAGCGGGATCGAACCGCTGACCTCTTGCATGCCATGCAAGCGCTCTCCCAGCTGAGCTATACCCCCGACGCTGCAGAACAGAAACAAGATTATAGGGGACACACACCAAAATGTAAAGCCCCTACCCTGACTAAGCTGCAATTACATTCAGGCGCTGCAAAACCACATCACGACCAAACAGCTCTATCACCGCATCAATCGACGGGGTTTGCAACTGCCCAGTCAGCAATAAGCGCAAAGGCATGGCCAGT
Organism: Undibacterium paludis; assembly: GCF_022568815.1. Lineage (GTDB taxonomy): Bacteria > Pseudomonadota > Gammaproteobacteria > Burkholderiales > Burkholderiaceae_D > Undibacterium. The sequence continues at coordinate 258,056 of NZ_JAKZHX010000009.1, forward strand.
TGTGGCATCTTCAAAGAGAAGTCAGCCAATGTCTGCTTCATTGATGCAGACAGTGCTGCCTTATTCCACTCCACCGTCTTGCAGGTTTCTGCATACTGACGCAGGGCTGGCAATACGGCATCTGTCACATGCTGGGTCATCAAGGCGGCATCAGGTGCCGGCTGGCGATAAAACAGCATGGCAGCCTGCGCCAGTTCCACCGTGGTATTGGTGCGCTCTTTCAACAAGGCGACCACGGCAGGCAAAGGCGGGGCATTGTCAAACTGCGCACCTTCACTGAGCATCTGCGGCTTGATCAGGTCAGCCAGGCGTTGATTATCTGCGGCCTTGATATAGTGGTTATTGATCCACGCCAGCTTCTCAGGATTGAACTGTGCAGCAGAACCCGATAAATGGTTTAAATCAAACCAGCTGCACATTTGCTCCATGGAGAATATCTCGTCGTCACCATGACTCCAGCCCAGGCGAGCCAGATAATTGAGCATGGCTTCCGGCAGATAGCCCTTGTCAGAATAATCCATGACGCTGACTGCATCGCGGCGCTTGGACAGCTTTTGTCCATCCGTGCCCAGTATCATCGGCACGTGACCATAATGCGGCAAGGTGGCGCCCAGGGCATTGAGGATATTGATCTGGCGCGGCGTGTTGTTGACATGATCGTCACCACGAATCACATGCGTGATCTGCATATCCCAGTCATCGACCGCCACGCAGAAGTTATAAGTCGGCGTGCCGTCAGGACGTGCGATCACCAGATCGTCCAGCTCACGATTGGCGATAGTGATCTGGCCTTTGACCACATCTGTCCAGCTTACCTCGCCATCCAGAGGGTTTTTAAAACGGATCACCGGCTTGCGGTCAGCCGGGATTGCAGGCAGCGTCTTGCCCGCTTCAGGGCGCCAGGTGCCGTCATAGCGTGGCTTTTCACCGGCTGCGCGTTGACGCTCACGCATGGCTTCGACTTCTTCAGGCGAAGAGTAGCAGTAATAAGCCGTGCCCTTGGCCAGCATGTCGGCCAGGACTTCGCTGTACCTGTCCATGCGCTTCATTTGATAGAAAGGACCTTCATCATGCTGCAAGCCCAGCCAGCTCATACCGTCAAGAATGGCTTGCACGGCTTCTGGCGTGGAACGCTCAAGATCAGTATCTTCTATGCGCAACACAAACGTGCCGCCGAAGTGACGGGCAAAAGCCCAGCTGAACAAGGCAGTGCGGGCACCGCCAACATGGAGATAGCCGGTCGGGCTGGGAGCGAAACGGGTACGTACAGTCATGAGATCTCAGGCATGCGCTACGACACCTGCCAACAAGGTGAACTAAGCGCGAAAATGGTTAAAAACAGCATTTTAACCGTTTTAACCAGGCAGGCGGACAGCTTCAAGCAATTGATCTCGCTCCCGGTTTCAGGCATGTTAGTATTAGGGTCAAAAATCACATCAGGATCACCATCTCCCTGGCAATAGATTGACAGCCTCACAGATGCAAGCACCACTCATGCCCCCACTCCCTGTCCGCAATGGCATTGCGCCCAGCTATATCTGGTTGCCTGAAGGGCATTGGGACTGTCTCTTCAGTTTTTTACAAGAACAATTTCCCGATGTGGCAGCCAGCACCTGGGAAGCGCGCATCGAAAAACAGGAAGTCCTCGACCAGACTGGCAATTGCCTGCATGCAGACAGCCCCGTCAAACGCGGCATGTGCATTTATTACTATCGCGAACTGGAGAATGAAACACCAATCCCCTTTCACGAAGAAATCCTGTTCCGGGACCAGCATTTGCTAGTGGTGGACAAGCCTCATTTCTTGCCTGTGACGCCATCAGGTCGATTTTTACAGGAAACCTTGCTGGTTCGCCTGAAAAAAAGTACCGGGCTGATGGATTTAAGCCCCATACACAGGCTGGACAGGGAAACTGCCGGCGTCATGCTGTTTTCCCATAATCCTGCTACACGCGGGCAATATCAATCCATGTTCCAGCGCAAATGCATGTCCAAGACCTATCATGCGCTTGCTGCGCATTTGCCAGATCTGCGATTTCCCTTGCGGCATTGCAGCCGTATGGAAGAAGCCGACAAGTTTTTTATCATGCGTGAAACGGAAGGCCCACCCAACTCTGAAACTGTGGTGAGCATACTGGAACGCAGGGGTGATCATAGTCTTTATCAACTGCAGCCTGTCACTGGTAGAAAACACCAATTGCGCCTGCACATGTGCAGCCTGGGTGCCCCAATCATCAACGATGTTTTTTATCCTATTGCCTTGCCATGCAAGGCGGACGACTTTTCTGCGCCCCTGCAATTATTGGCTAAATCAATCAGCTTTGATGATCCGATAACAGGCAGGCCACGTCATTTTGAGAGCAAAAAATCATTGTAAAATCATAGTGATTAGCACCTCCCAGAGGCAAAACCCGCAGACGGGTTGACAGTCTCCTCGTAAAAAGGTAAGATTCTGGTCTTCGGAGTGTAGCGCAGCCCGGTAGCGCATCTGCTTTGGGAGCAGAGGGTCCAAGGTTCGAATCCTTGTACTCCGACCAGATTCCAGGGATCGTCAGTGACGATCCCTTTTATTTCGGTCATTTTGGATTAAACTGAAATGGACTAAACCGAAATAAATGCAAGACCAGTTTTTCGGAGTGTAGCGCAGCCCGGTAGCGCATCTGCTTTGGGAGCAGAGGGTCCAAGGTTCGAATCCTTGTACTCCGACCAGTTAAAAAGGATCATTGATAACTCAATGATCCTTTTTTCTTTTCTACATATTTTTTCCGGGGCCAAGCTGGAGTTAAGCAAAAACTCAGGCAAGACGCGCCAATATGCGTATATCCGCGCCCAGCTGCGTTACCTCATGAAAGCGCAAAGTCTGTGCCTGATCAACATGGGTCAACTCATTGAGGTCAAACAGGCCCGCGCCACGCCCCAATAGCTTGGGCGCCATATATAGCAACAATTCATTGACGCATTGCTGCTCAATCAAAGCACCATTCAAAGCGGCACCAGCCTCCACATGCAGCTCATTGATTTGCCGGCGCCCCAATTCCTGCATCAGCGCTGGCAAATCAACCTGCCCTTCCTGATTTGGCAGGCAAATGACTTCTATACCAGCCAGGCGCAATTCCACCTGTTTTTTTTCATCCGGCACAGCGCATACCAGTAAAGCCCCTCCTTGCAGAATCTTTGCCTCTGGCGATATGCGCAGGCGTGAATCAACAATGATTTTTTGCGGTTGCCGTGGCGTATCGAGTCCACGCACCGTCATCATGGGATCATCGGCAAGCACTGTACCTATGCCAGTCAGTATGGCATCGGCCCGGGCGCGCCAGCGATGACCATCCTGCCTTGCCTCTGGCGAGGTAATCCATTGACTCTGACCATTCGGCAATGCGGTAATGCCATCCAGGCTGCCGGCCACCTTCATACGCACCCAGGGGCGACCACTTTCCATGCGCTGGAAAAAACCTATATTCAATTCACGCGCCGACAGAGCGAGATCAGGGAATTGACCACATGCAACCGCAATGCCGGCTTCACGCAAGATGGCCAGGCCACGGCCTGCAACCTGGGGATTGGCATCCTCCATTGCGGCAACGACACGAGCAACCCCTGCTTCGCGCAAGGCGTTCGCACATGGCGGCGTACGACCATAATGACTGCAGGGTTCCAGCGTGACATATGCCGTCGCCCCACGCACATCATGCCCCTTTGCAGCTGCATCACGCAGGGCCTGCACTTCGGCATGCGCCCGCCCCACCGGCTGGGTCCAGCCCTGCCCCAGCACCTGATCATCACGCACAATCACACAACCAACCTTGGGATTGGGTGAAGTTTCTATCGTGGCGCGGCCAGCCAGGGCCAGCGCCATTTGCATGTACTGACGGTCGACCTGTAATTCAGGTTGCGAATCCATTTTACTCATGAAGCGATATGTCTCAGGTATTCTGTATACTGATGGTCGGGAACTTGCTGCTCATGTCCTTGGCTTTTTCTGCCACCTTGATGGCAACTTTGCGGGCAATATCTTTGTAGATTGCCGCAATTTTCCCGTCCGGATCGGCGATCACGGTAGGCTTGCCTGAGTCCGCCTGCTCACGTATGGACATGGTCAAAGGCAGGCTACCAAGAAAATCGATACCAAAGTCAGCACACATTTTCTGGCCGCCGCCCTCACCAAAGATATGTTCGGCATGGCCGCAATTTGAACAGATATGTATGCTCATGTTCTCAACGATACCCAAAATGGGGATGTCGACTTTTTCAAACATGCGCAAACCCTTGCGGGCGTCAAGCAAGGCAATATCTTGTGGTGTCGTGACGATGACGGCGCCAGTGACCGGCACTTTCTGTGACAGCGTCAATTGCACATCACCGGTGCCTGGCGGCATGTCGACGATCAGATAATCGAGATCATGCCAGTTAGTCTGGCTCAACAATTGCTGCATGGCCTGGGTAACCAGGGGGCCTCGCCAGACCATGGGTTCATCCGGATCTATCATAAACCCAATGGAAGACACTTGCAGGCCATGATTCTCCAAAGGCTCCATGGTTTTGCCGTCGACAGTCTCGGGACGACCGGAAATACCCATGATCAGGGGCTGTGAAGGACCATAAATATCGGCATCCAGAATACCGACCACCGCCCCTTCGGCCGCCAGCGCCAGCGCCAGATTGGCTGCCGTGGTCGATTTGCCGACCCCACCCTTGCCTGAGGCAACGGCGATGATATTCTTGACGTTCGGCATCAGCTTGATGCCGCGCTGCACCGCGTGCGCGACGATTTTTGAACTGACATTGACATTCACCTGATTCACGCCTGGCAAACGGGCAATGGCTGTAACGACGGCGCCCCTGATCAAATCAAACTGGCTTTTGGCTGGATACCCCAATTCCACATCAAGACTGATATTTGCTGCCTCGACTTTGATGCTCTTGACAGATTTAGTGCTGACCAGATCTTTTTGGGTATTTGGGTCTATGACTTGCGCCAGGGCTGCTTTTACTTCATCAACTGTAATACTCATGCAATTCTCCAAAGATATCCTGCAAGGATAGCGCAATTTGCGTCTTTCGCAGACTATAGCCTTGTTGCATGTGGGCATATAGGTAGCCATATTCAAGCAAGGCAAACTTCCACGATGCCTCAAGTTCAAGCATAATGGGCTGATAAACATGGCGGTTTTAACAAAAAATCAGGAGAACTTAATGCAAACAACCACCCTATTTCGCCCAGCAGCCAAGTTCAGCCTGCTGTTGACAGCCATTGGCGTACTGAGCAGTTCATTCAGCGCACAGGCAGGCTCCCTGGTCGGTGCCCTGACTGATAAAAACGGTCAACCTGTCAGTCATGCGGCCCTGTATGCCACACCGATAGGTGTGGCGCTACCAGAGAAAAAAGCTGACGAGACTGCCGTGGTGGCCCAGGAAAACTATGCTTTCAGCCCCTATCTGACCGTAGTCCGCACCGGAACCCTGGTACGTTTCCCCAACAAAGACAAGCATGAACATCACCTGAAATCTTTCTCACCTGCCAAAACCTTTGAATTACGGGTCAATAGCAAAAAAGAGGAACCTGCGCCAATATTGTTTGACAAGGCCGGCGATGTCGCCCTGGTGTGTCACTTCCACGACTGGATGCGCGGCTTTATCTATGTGGTCGATACGCCTTATTTTGGCAAGACTGATGCCTCCGGCAACGCCACCATCAACAATCTGCCCGCCGGCAAGTATGAAGTCAAAGCCTGGGCGCCAAATATGTTCGGCGAACCCTTAACACAAACCATACAAGTAGCCGGTGACGGTGCAAGCACCATCAAGTTCCAGTTCAATTTTGTTCCCAAAGCGCCACCTGCCCCACGCAATCTTGGTAAAGCACCAAGCACATTTGGCTACGATTGAGCTGTCAGTGGCTGCCGTCATCCGATGGCAGCCACTGACAATAAAACCGGTGTGATCTCTGCCATGAGCGAAAACCTGACCAGCTTTAGAACGAAGAGCCCGGCCCGGACAGAAATTGCAGTTCTTCAGCCGTTGACTGCCGCCCCAATATGCTGTTTCTGTGAGGGAAGCGACCAAAGCGCTGTATGACTTCACGATGCTTTATGGCGAAGCGATAAAAACCCTCAAATGTTTCACCTTGCCCGGTACTTACCGCCGTGCGTAAAGCTTCGTACAAGGCCACCGCCCTGTCCTGGTCTGCCAGTGATTCCGAATGTTCCAGGGGCAAATAGAAAAACACTCGCTGTATAGGGCGCAATTGCTGATCCAGCCCGGATGCCAGCCCGGCTTTGCAAAATTCCCTGGCGGCAGCATCAAAAGCAAATGCCTGTGGCGTGTTTCTGTACATATTCCTGGGAAACTGGTCGCACAATATGATCAATGCGAGCTGCCCTGCTGCATCACCCTGCCAGTCTTTAAGCTTGCCACTGATGGCTGCGTCGCTCCAGCTGGCGAACCGCTTTTTGATATCCGCATCGATGCTTTCATCTTTGGACCACCAGAGTCTTGATTGCGTCCCGGCTGTCACCATGTCGTCGGCATCTGAACCAAACCAGAACTCCAGCACACTATTTTTGTCTTCCATTCTTCCCCCTGACGTAAAAACATAGTGTAAATGATCTTGTCAGCAGCGTCGGCTACTTAAAATTCCTTTATTTCTGTCTTGACTGAAATGAAGGAATTCACTACACTGTGCTCATGGAACTTACACCCGTCAAACAAAAATTTATCCTGCACTGGGGCGAAATGGGCACCTTATGGGGGGTCAATCGTACAGTCAGCCAGATACATGCCTTGCTGTACGTGGTGGGTTGCCCCATGCAGGCAGAAGAGATTGCAGACACGCTGGGCGTAGCCCGTTCAAATGTGTCGAACTCGCTGAAAGAATTACAGAACTGGAAGCTGGTCAAGCTTGCCCATGTCATGGGTGACCGCCGCGCCCACTATGAAACCTCGCTGGATGTCTGGGAATTGTTCCGCACGGTAGTACGCGAACGCAAGGAGAGAGAATTCAATCCCACCATCACTACCCTGCAGCAATGCATGGACAGTCCCGACCTGGATCAGGAAGACAAGGCTACTCAACTGAGAATTGCAGAAACCCTGGCCCTGATGAAGACGCTCACCAGCTGGACCGACGAAATGTTGCGACTGGAACCCAGCACCCTGATGAAGCTACTGAAAATGGGGGCAACGGTACAAAAATTTGTCCGTGGGGAGGAAAAATGAGGCAGCTGCGCAAAAAGAAATGCTGATGCATTTTTTTTGACCAAACATTTCTGTCAAAACAGAAATTACAGAAAATAATATCAGATAAAGAAAACCATCATGACTGACTATCCACTGACCCTGCTATATGACGCAACCTGCCCTGTCTGCAAACTTGAAATGGACAATTTAAAGGCGCGCGATCTTGATCATCAATTGCTTTTTGTTGATGCCTCTGCCCCCGACTTTGATGCCGGCAAGTATGCCTGCACCCAGGCAGAAGTAATGCGTGTCCTGCACGGCATCAAGCCAGATGGCAGCATAGTAAAAGGGGTTGAAGTGATACGACTTGCCTATCGTGCTGCAGGCCTGGGCTGGATAACTGCAGTGACCGGTATCCCTTTATTAAAGCCGCTTTTTGACTGGGCTTATCAACATTTTGCCCTCAATCGCCATCATATATCTGTCGTGTTTGCAGACCTCATCATCCATATTGCAGCCAAACGCGTAGAAAAACGCAGTCGTGCCTGCAAGAATGGCTATTGCACCATCAAATAAAACACTTTGACTTAATCATGAAGATACTTATCTGCGGCGCGAATGGCTTTCTTGGCAGGCATATCACTGCCAGCCTGCAAGATGCCGGCCACGAAGTTTGCCTTGGTGTGCGAAAACTGAAACACCCTCGCCAGGTGCAGCAGGCACCTGCAGAAATTGCAGTCAATTTTGCCAGCGATACCAGCCCGGCCATATGGGAAGCGCGCCTGCGACAAATGGGCAGGATAGACGTCATCATCAATGCTGTTGGCATATTCAATGAATCTGGCGCTGACAGTTTTGACGCAATTCATCGCGACGGACCGATTGCCTTGTTCCAGGCAGCACAAGCCTGCGGCATCAAAACTGTCATACAAATATCAGCACTGGGTAGCAAAGAAGAAAGCAGTTGGGACACAGCACTGACACCCTATATGCGCAGCAAACGCGCTACAGATGACATGCTGATGCACAGTGATCTTAACTACCTGATACTGAGGCCATCGCTGGTGGTCGGCCTTGATGGCGGCAGCAGCCAGCTCTTCAGGAGCATGGCCAGCATGCCACTGACGATGCTGCCAGGCAGTGGTGATCAGCAGGTGCAGCCTGTGCATGTTGATGATCTGTGCACGGTGATCAATCACTGGCTGGCAGATCCGGCCAGGCAAAAGCAGATATTGCATGCGGTAGGTCCCGTAGCCATGTCTTACCGGCAAATGCTGGAAAACTATCGCACCGCCATGGGCATGCCGCCACAGTATATGATAGAGCTGCCCATGCCAGTCATGCGTGCCATCAGCAGATGTGCCAGCCTGCTACCCGCCAGCGTGCTGACACCAGACAGTCTGCACATGCTTGAGCAAGGCAATGTCGCCGATGCGGCAGCATTTGCAACACAATTGGGTACTCCGGCAAAATCAGCGAAGGACTGGTTCAAGGGCATACCGGCGCAAATGCTGGCCAGTGCAGCCATTGCCCATTGGAGCCAGCCTCTATTTCGCTATGTGCTGGCACTGATCTGGTTTGTTACCGCCGCCTTGTCGTTTGGTATTTACCCGATACCAGCAAGCCTGGCCTTGTTGCAACCTCTGGGTTTAAGTGGCACAGCAGCCCTGCTAACACTGATGGCGGCATCAAGCCTGGATCTTTGCCTGGGCATCGCAAGCTTGCTGTGGCCCAGACGCCTGTTATGGCTGATGCAGATTGGCCTGATTACCGGTTACAGCATCATTATTGCCCTGTTTTCGCCAGAATATTATTTACATCCTTTTGGTCCCATACTGAAAAATCTGCCGATACTGGCTGTCCTCGCTTATTTATACGCTCATCAAAGAGATTCAACACAAAGAGAAACAAAATGAACACTTATCTTTTGCTCAAAACCATCCATATCCTGTCGTCTGTTTTACTGGTGGGGACAGGTTTTGGTTCAGCCTTCTATATGTTTTTTACAAATCGCAGCAAAAACTTCCAGGCGCAAGTCGTGGTAGCGCGCCTGGTTGTGCTGGCAGACTGGTGCTTTACCACACCTGCCGTGATCATACAGCCACTGACAGGCTTTGCCATGGTCCATATGGCGGGCTGGCCCATGAATACACCATGGATCATGTGGTCATTTATTCTCTACCTGTTTGCAGGCGCATGCTGGCTGCCTGTGGTCTGGTTGCAGATACGCATGAAAGTCATACTGGAACAAACCAATGCCAATGGTGGCGCATTGCCAGCGCTTTATTGGCGTTATGCCAGAACCTGGGAATATCTTGGCTATCCAGCCTTCATCGCCATGATAGGCGTGTATTACCTGATGGTGAACAAACCGGCTCTCTAAAGTAAATGCCCCAATGACGTCATTGTCACCGGGGCATTGAGTGCAGGCTGCGATTTCCAGTAAGAGTTCAAATCAGGATCATGCACCTCTCACATGTGTGGTCGCCTGCACCATTTCATGTACATCATTGGTCATGACAGCCAGAAAACCAAGTAGCACCAGGTAATAGACAGCATAGGTAAAACGTACTTCTGCTGACAGGTCATAGTAGGCTTTGTTTTCTTCCGCTTCAGGATCATATTTCCAGGCGCGCCAGAGTTGTGGCCATGCCATTATGCCTATCAGTATCAACATCGGGCTGGGGCGATAATAAAACAATGCAAGCAATACAGGTACGCCGACAAACCAGATTCGCGGCGTCAACACTGCGGTAATGCGCCCACCATCGAAAGGCGACAGCGGAATCATATTGAACAGGTTGAGGAAAAACCCTGAATAAGAAATCGCCAGCAATAAATCACTGTTGTAGTTACGAGCCAGAAAATAGCAAAGTATGGACGCTACCGTTCCTGCCAGCGGCCCACCAAGTCCAACATAGGCCTCGGTCTCAGCATTGTGTGGCATTTCTTTCAACTCTATCCACGCCCCCAGAAAGGGGATGAAGGTGGGCAAGCCAACATTCAAACCACGCTGACGTGCGGCGATATAATGCCCCATTTCATGCGCAAACAGCAGCAAGACAAATCCAACCGCATACCACCAGCCAAAAATCCAGGAATAAATCACCACGGAGATCAGCATGGTGCCGCCCGAAGTCAGCAATTTGCCAAACTTGACACCCGAAAATAACAGGAAAAGCAGTTTCATCATGATGCTGTCACGCTTTGTATATATGTCTTAAGAAGCAGGGCAAGGCTTAATCCTTCTTGCGGCCGAACAGTTTGCCTATCATCGCGCCCCCGCCAACAACAGCAACCAGGATCAGCTTGGCAAACTTGGCGAGAAAAGCAAAGAGGATGGCAAACAAACCCAGTTTTTTTGCAGCCACACCGGCCACCAGCGCAGCCAGGCCATATTCAGCCACCCGGTCAGTACTGATATTGAAATCGCCATAGCGTTTGCCATCGGTAAATTCCAGTTGTCCCAGCAAATTCTTGGCGATGGTTTTTTGCTGCGGCAGGTCTTTCAAGTCTGTCACCAGGTTCAGGCTGATGTAGCCTTCGCGTCCCAGGGCATAGGTGTTGTAATTGACGCCCTGCTCACTGTTTTGGCCCTGCTTGTCTTTGGTGATGGCGGACCAGACCAATCTGTGGGTGGGTGCTTCATAGTTCGGTTTTTCTGCCCAGCCGACCAACTCCATTTCAGGTATGCCACGCTGGCGACGCTCTTTGTTGCCTTCTTCCGTGCCCTCTTTCAGGCTTTTAAGCAAATCATCGGCATTCCAGTCCTTGGCATCATCGTCCTTGATATAACCGGATTTTTCATAGCGGGCAACGATGATCCAGTTACCCTGTTCAGGCAAGACAACGCCGAGCAGGTCCGGATCAGCGGAGTTGCCCATGGCATGCATGAGACGGCCCGCCTCAGGCATAGGGACAAAAACTTCACCAGCCGGCACTTTCAATACTGCCTGATCGATCAATTTTATTTCAACGGGGCCAGGCTGCATTACCTTCTTCACCGCCTCAAAGGCTGCATTGGCTTCTGCCCTTGCAGCATCATTTTGGGCATGAGCAAAATGGCCAGAAAAAGTTAAAAGAAAGATTGCGACCCACCTCAGATACCGCTTATGCATCATGTTTTCCCTGTAAATTTATATTTTCATTATTCTTTATGGCAAGTCACTTCGACTTCGATTTTGTGCTTTGCTCAGCAACCTCTTTGTGCACTTCATTTTCATAAAGATAAGCATAATGCCTTGAAGCCTGGCCTAAATCAAATCAGGTTTTACCAGGATACGCGGCATTAGCGTCCATAAGCAGTAAAATACCGGACTTAGTCTCAGCAACGACAGGCATGCAGGCACCTCAGCCTTGCAGAATGCAAAACCATGACCAGACCAGACAGCAATAACAACATCTCAGCCGATAGCAACAATCCAGGCTTTACCAGTTTGTCAGCCAGCGCCGTCAGCCTGGCGCAGCAGCATGTGCAGGACATACTGAAACTGGCCTTTGAGCATACTGCACAGCAGGCAGCAGTACTGGTCTATGACAAACGCAGTGAGCTGGCCGAGGCGCTGATGCTGGCCTATAGCGCCTGTCTGCCACAAGCACAGAAGATTGACTTTGATGCAGAGACACCAGAATTCATCCTGAGCGCACTCAATGCGCTGTCAGCATCCGACCTGGTTATCCTGGTGCAATCGACAAATTTCAGGCTGGAAGCCTATCGTCTGCGGGTGGAGTTGTTCAAGCGCGGCCTGAAAGTCATAGAACATCCGCACCTGGCTCGCATGTCCGGGCAAGAAGCCCTGCACTACATAGAATCATTGGCCTATGATGCAGATTATTATCGCGGCACCGGCAACGCACTCAAACAAAAAATCGATGCTGCCAGCAGCGGTGTCATTGATAGCGGCGGTGCAAAACTGGTGTTCGGCGGCCGTTTTGAACCGGCCAAGCTCAATGTGGGCGACTATCGCGAAATGAACAATGTCGGCGGTCAATTCCCTATTGGCGAAGTATTTACAGAGTCTGTAGACCTGGAAGACGTCAACGGTCAGGTGCGCATCTTTGCCTTTGGCGATACCAGCTTCAAGGTCAACCAGCCTGCTTCACCTATCACCCTGGTGGTGGAAAAAGGCCAGGTCGTGGACACCATCAATACCACCCCTGAGTTTGAGCAGGTCCTGGCAAATATCCGCGCTGACGACAGGGTGGTCTGGGTACGCGAACTGGGTTTTGGTATGAATCGTGCGTTTTCCAAAGACAGGACCGTCCGCGACATCGGTACTTACGAACGTATGTGTGGCGTACACCTGTCACTTGGCGCCAAGCATGGCAGTTACGCCAAACCCCATATCAAACGTGGTGAAGGCAGGCACCACGTCGATGTATTTGCTGTTACCGAAGCAGTAAGACTGGACAATGAAGTCGTCTATAAAGATGGCGCCTGGGTAGTCTGACCTCCCTGGCGGCAGGCAGCAATTGCCAAAAGCCGATACAATCAGTCTAGATGTTATCAATAAAGCATAAAATTTCTTGCTTCCAGCCAAACACGGGGCAAAGCGGCTTCAATTTGCCCGTTCGCTGTTAGAATATTACCCTTGTCCGTTCTTGAAAAGTGCATCAACCATGACCCGTAAGCTGTTCGTTACCACTGCCCTGCCGTACGCTAATGCGCCCTTCCACCTTGGTCACATCATGGAATATATCCAGGCTGACATCTGGGTAAGGCATCAGCGAATGTCTGGCAATGAGGTACATTTCGTCGGGGCAGATGACGCACACGGTGCGCCTATCATGATTGCGGCTGAAAAAGCCGGTATCACACCACAGGAATTTGTCGCGCAGATCGCTGCCGGCCGCAAGCAGTACCTTGACGGCTTTCATATTCAGTTTGATAACTGGCACTCCACCGATGGTGAAGAAAATCACCAGCTATCACAAGACATCTATCGCAAACTGAAATCTGCCGGCTTCATCACCAGCAAAACCATAGAACAGTTCTTTGACCCGGTCAAAAACATGTTCCTGCCTGATCGTTACATCAAGGGCGAATGTCCGAAATGCGGCGCCAAGGACCAATATGGCGATTCCTGCGAAGTCTGCAGCGCTGTCTATGCGCCGACTGACCTGAAAAACCCATACTCCGTTCTGACCGGTGCGACACCTGTCATGAAATCGTCCGAGCATTTCTTTTTCAAGCTGTCCGATGAAAAATGTGTGGAATTCCTGCGCGGCTGGGCCCTGCAAGATAACCGCCTGCAATCTGAAGTGGCCAACAAATGCAAGGAATGGCTGGAAGGTGAAGGCGGCCTTGGCGATTGGGACATCAGTCGTGATGCGCCGTACTTCGGTATAGAAATCCCGGATCAGCCGGGCAAATACTTCTATGTCTGGCTGGATGCACCTGTTGGTTACCTGGCTTCGCTGAAAAACTACTTTGGCAAGACTGGCCGCGATTTTGACGCCTTCATGGCAGACCCGACGACCGAGCAAATCCATTTCATCGGCAAGGACATCACCTATTTCCACACCCTGTTCTGGCCTGCGATGCTGAAGTTCTCCGGTTACAAGACACCGGACAATGTATATGCCCACGGCTTTGTGACGGTATCGGGCGAAAAAATGTCGAAGTCACGCGGTACCGGCATTTCTCCCTTGCGCTACCTGGAAATCGGCATGAATCCTGAATGGCTGCGCTATTACTTCGCCGCCAAGCTCAATGCCAAGGTGGAAGACCTGGACATGAATCCCGAAGATTTTGTCGCCCGCGTCAATGCAGACCTGATCGGCAAATACATCAACATTGCCAGCCGTGCAGCAGGCTTTATCGCCAAGCGCTTCGATGGCATCGTGGCAACTGACTGGGCAACGGCAGATGATGCCTACCTCAATAACCTGCGCAATGTTGCGCCAGAAATCCAGTCCCTGTTTGAAGCACGTGAATACGGCAAAGCCCTGCGCCTGGCCATGGAACAGGCTGACCTGGTCAATGCCTACGTCGATGCCAACAAACCCTGGGAACTGGCGAAGAAGCCTGAGAACGACGCCAGACTGCAGGAAGTATGCAGCCGCTTGCTTGAAGCCTTCCGCATCCTGACCATCTTCCTGAAACCGGTCTTGCCACAACTGGCAACACAGGTAGAAGCACAATTGAACATCGCCCCGCTGCAATGGGCAGATGTGGCCACACCTTTGCCACATCAGCACAAGATCAATCCTTACACCCACCTCATGCAAAGGGTGGACCTGAAGATATTTGATGACTTGTTTGATGCACCGGCACCAACGACCACTACTGCGGCTGCGACCGAAGCAGCAAATGACATTGAAGCCCTGGCCGAAGAAATCAAGATTGATGATTTTGCCAAGGTCGACCTGCGCATCGCCAAGATCGTCAATTGCGAGCACGTGGAAGGCTCGGACAAGCTCCTGCGCCTGACGCTGGATGTCGGCGAAGGCAGCACCCGCAATGTGTTCTCAGGTATCAAATCAGCGTACCAGCCAGAACAACTGATAGGCAAGTTCACTGTCATGGTGGCTAACCTGGCGCCGCGCAAGATGAAGTTTGGCATGTCGGAAGGCATGGTACTGGCGGCATCTGCTGCTGATGAGAAAGCCAATCCAGGCCTGTACATACTGGAAGCCTGGCCAGGCGCGCAGCCGGGCATGCGCGTTCGCTGACATGGCAATTGCGGCAGCAATATGAATATTGTCGTTCGCGAAGCAAGGATTGAAGATGCGCAATTGATTGCGCATCTTACGCGTAGTTGCTGGGCCAATAAAGTCGCATCCACCTCCAGCGGTCATGTAGAAAGCAGTGAGCGTGTCTGCAATGATCTCATGCTGGGCGGAGGTTTCGTCTTGTTACTCGACGATGAACCCGTAGGTTCAGTACGCTGGCTGCCGCTTGAAGCGGCCGGCAATTGCTGGGAAATGCTGCGCATGGGCGTATTGCCCGCCTTTCGCGGTACGGCTCTGTCCCAGCATTTGCTGGAAGCTGTCATCCATGCAGCCCAGACAGCAGGCATAGAAGAACTGCGGCTCGGGGTGCGTAGCGATCAACCACGCTTGCTGGACTTGTATGCCGCCTTTGAGTTTGCACTGGCGCCTGAACTGGAATACTCTCAAGCCAATCCAGACGAACCCGCACCCCATGTTATGCGGCGCTTTCTCAAAAACTAGAGAAATCGGCATAATTGTGCCTGTCAGATATATTTTAGGTATACTCCTCTATATCCGGACAGGGATGCCTGCATAACTTGCCATTCTATTTATGGTTAGTGGACTGTAACAGTAAAAGCGGAAGTGAAAGACATGTGCCCGGCGAATCAGGACAAGGCAAGGTGTTGACAAATAAGCACAGCGATAGCGGGGCTATCGCGCGTATTTGCAACGCCGCCCTGGTCGCCGCGCACATGGCAGGCACTTCGCTTTTCACTGTTACAGTCCACTAGTAATGACGCATCCTGAATCCATCCTATTCAAAAAAACACCGCTCTTCTCAGCACTGATTTGGACATATATCCATGAACAGCCCAATAAGCCCGTCTGCCGTCACTTCCCCTATACCTGCACGCCTGGTGCAATTGCGTACCGCCATGCGAGCCCAGGGTCTGGATGCCTACATCATCCCTTCCGCCGATCCGCATTTGTCAGAATACCTGCCTGAACGCTGGCAGGGGCGCAGCTATTTCTCCGGTTTTACGGGTTCTGTTGGCACGCTGGTCGTGACGGCAGATTTTGCCGGTTTGTGGGTGGATAGCCGTTACTGGAGTTCTGCCGAAGCAGAATTGGCGCCAACCGGCATACAGATGATGAAAATCGCCTCGGCGGCAGCCACCCTGCATATAGACTGGCTGGCAAACAACCTGGCCGCGGGCCAGATTGTGGGTGTAGACGGCATGGTGCTGGGCCTGGCAACAGCCAGGGCATTGGAGCAAGCCTTGAGCAGTAAACAGATCAGTCTTAATACATCGCATGACCTGCTACAGGAAGTCTGGGATGGTCGCCCAACCCTGCCGCTATCACCTATATATGAACATCTGCCGCCCTTCGCCACCGTTGCCCGCAAAGACAAACTGGCCATGATCAGGGAAGAAATGCGTAGCAAAAATGCCGACTGGCACTTTGTATCGACGGTGGATGACCTGGCATGGATTTTCAATCTGCGCGGTTCAGACGTCAGCTATAACCCGGTATTTGTCGGCCACGCCCTGATCAGCCAGCACAGTGCAACCTTATATGTGTCAAAAAGCAAGGTAACGGCAGAACTCGCCGCCACACTGGCTGCTGACGGCATCAAACTGGGCGACTATACCGAAGCCACCACCGCCCTGGCAGCGCTACCTGCAAACAGCGCGATATTGGTAGACCCGCGCAGAATCACCTATGGCTTCAGGCAAGCCATCCCGGCGTCGGTACGTGTCGTTGAAGCTATCAATCCTTCTGTTTTTGCCAAATCACGCAAGACCCCAGAAGAAGCACAATTCGTTCGCGAAGCCATGGAACAAGATGGCGCAGCACTGTGTGAATTCTTCAGCTGGCTTGAATCAGCACTAGGCAAAGAAGAAATCACTGAGCTCACCATTGATGAAAAAATCTGTGCAGCCCGCGCCCGCCAGCCACATTTTGTGTCACCCAGCTTTAATACCATTGCCGGCTTCAATGCAAACGGCGCCATGCCACATTACCGCGCCACCAAAGAATCCCATGCGACGATAGCCGGTGATGGCCTGTTACTGATCGATTCTGGCGGCCAGTACCTGAACGGCACCACCGACATCACGCGCGTAGTGCCGGTAGGCCAGGTGTCAGAAGCGCAAAAACGGGACTTTACTCTGGTCCTGAAAGGCGTCATCAATCTGTCGCAAATGCGCTTCCCGCGCGGCACATTGTCACCCATGCTCGATACCGTAGCACGTGCACCTATCTGGGCGGAGGGCATCAACTTTGGACATGGCACCGGCCACGGTGTAGGTTACTTCCTGAATGTACATGAAGGCCCGCAAAACATTTCCGGTGCAATCGCTGAAGCGCATATGGCAATGGAAGTCGGCATGATCACATCCAATGAACCTGGTATTTATCGCCCGGGAAAATGGGGTGTCAGGATAGAAAACCTGTTGCTTAATGTAGCAGCCATGCAAACCGAATTTGGCGAATACCTGGCGTTTGAAACACTGACACTGTGCCCCATAGACACACGCTGCATCATCACCAGCCTGTTGCGCGAAGATGAAGTCAAATGGCTCAATGACTACCATGCAACGGTCTTGCAACGTCTGTCCGGCCGCGTATCAGGTTCGGCGCTGGAGTGGCTGAAAGAAAGAACCCAAGCGATTGTCCGCTAGTCAAACAGAGTATCCGAAACAAAAAAACCGCAATAACTTGCGGTTTTTTTGTTTTTGCTGACTTATGTGTTAGTTCGATACATCCAAGTTTTCAGACACTGACTGCAGCAACTGGAAACTGTACACAAAACTTGCTGCCAACATCCGGTGTTGACTCTATCAAGAGATTAGCCTTGTGCCGCAACAGCACATGCTTGACGATAGCCAAACCCAGTCCCGTCCCCTGGGTCTCACGCGAACGGCTTTTGTCTACCCGGTAAAAACGTTCAGTCAAACGCGAAATATGCTCGGGACTGATGCCTATGCCATCATCTTGCACAGCAAACTTGGGCCCCTGCTCTGTATCTATCCAGGTAATCCGGATATTCCCGTTCTCTGGCGTATAACGAATGGCATTGGTCACCAGATTGGTCAGTGCACTACGTATTTCATCATTGCTACCCTTGATATCCGGCCCGCTGCACTCCAGGGTAATCTGGTGCCTGCCGGCAGACAGGGCATGCGCCTCCTGCAAAATCTGCTCCAGCATACCCAGCATATTGATGCGTTCAGGACGTGGCGGATGATCAACTGATTCCAGCCTGGTCAGGGTCAGCATGTCCTCTACCAGGCGCTGCATGCGCTCGCCCTGCTCTGTCATCAATTTCAGGTGCATATTGCGCGTCTGGTTATCAAGATCACTCTGCATGGAGGCGATTTCCAAAAATCCATTGATGACAGTCAGCGGAGTACGCAACTCATGGGAGGCATTCGCAATAAAATCCCTGCGCATCATGTCTATGCGCTCTGACTCGGTAACATCATGCGTGACCAGGATCTGACGACGGTTCTCAAAGGGAATGATATGGGCAATCAACTTGCGATCGCGAAATGACAGGGTCAGCGGCGTGTCATAACGCCCCAGGATGATGTAATCCATGAACTCCGGGCTACGGACCAGGTTGGTCACACGCATGCCCTTGTCCTGCGCATGGCTGAGCCCGAGGTGACTTTCCGCAGCAGGATTGCACCACTCCAGGAACAAAACATCGTCCATGATCACCACGCCATCAGGCAACAGTGTCATGGCCTGGCGAAAGCGCGCCAGCCATTCTGCCAGCTCAGCCTGGTTTTTTTCATCACCACGGCGCAACTTGTAAAGGCGTGAGAAAATATCCGTCCACGCTCCCCAGCCATCGGGCAGGCGCGAACTGCTGGGATGATCCAGCCAGTCAGCAAGACGTTGCAGGTAAAAAAGCTGCACGCAAAATAAAGCGATCATGCCAGACATGCCGATGACCAGGCCCGCAGTTGCGCCCCAAAGATAGATGGCGCTGGCCGTACCCAGCAGCACGAGTGCGATGCGTACCACGGCAGAAATCCAGAAAATAAGGCGAGGCGACATGAATGGTCCTGAAAATTGCGAGGATTTTATGATGACTTATTTGGTATAGGCAGGTTACGCCGATAGCTTGCCAACATCAATGTATCGTCCAGTTTACTCCAAAGAGCATCACATTTCGACTACAAAAACAGGCAGCTTATCAACATTCCATTGAGGTAAAAATATAAAGCGTAACGCCCTGAATTACCGATGAAAAGACCTACCTGATGCCGTCTGGCCAAATTACAGATACAACATCAGGCATGAACAGGTTTATTTTTCAGAAAGCATGTAGCCTACGCTGCGCACCGTCTTGATCAGGGATTCGGCATTTTTAAGCACTTTGCGCAAACGAAGGACATGAACGTCAACCGTACGTTCTTCGATGACGACATGGTCGCCCCAGACCTTATCGAGCAACTGACTGCGCGAAAATACTCTTTCCGGGTGGGCCATGAAAAATTTCAGCAACTTGTATTCAGCGTGGCCGATATCAACTTTGCTATCCTCAATCTTCACGGTACAACTGACCGGGTCCAGCACTACCGGCCCAGCCGTCAACGCTGTCTGTGCATGTTCAGGGCTCTTGCGACGCAGTAGCGCCTTGATCCTGGCTGTCAGTTCGCGTGGTGAAAACGGCTTGGTGACATAGTCATCAGCACCATGATCAAGACCGGCAATCTTGTCCTCTTCCATGCTCTTGGCAGTCAGCATGATGACAGGAATTTCATTGAACTGGCGATCAGAACGTATCTTCGACAAGAGACGCAGACCACTCTGGTCAGGCAACATCCAGTCCAGCAAAATCAGTTGTGGTGTACGGCGCTGCAGGTAATCCCAGGCCTCGGCCGTAGAATTGACCGCAAAAGTATTCCAGCCTGCGGCGCGCAGCGAAAAACTCACCAGCTCCACGATTGCCGGCTCGTCTTCCACGATCAGTATTGTTGTATCTGTAGCCATCGTCAATAATTAATTTTGTTGTTCCTGCTTGCTTGCCACGTAGTCAGAGTGGCGGATGTCCTTGCCTTCAACGATATAAATCGTATGCTCGGCGATATTTTTTGCGTGATCGCCAATACGCTCTATCGCTTTTGCCACCCACAAGGCATTCAAAGAAGACGAAATTGTGCTGGGGTCTTCCATCATGAAGGTGATCAGGTTGCGCATGATGGAGCGAAAATCATTATCGATAATCGCATCCTGGGCAATCAATTGCACGGCCTTGCTCTCATCAAGACGGGCAAAGGCATCAAGTGACTGATGCAGCATGTCGGCCACGCTACTGGCCAGTACACGCACTGTTTCATAGCCGCTGAACATCGGCACACCGCGGCGATTGGCGGCAGCTTCCTTGGAAATGCGCGCAATCTTGGTCGATTCGTCACCGATGCGTTCCAGGTCGGTAATTACTTTGCCAGTTGCCATTACGGTACGCAAATCATTTGCAGCCGGTTGACGTTTGACGATCAGGTGGCTGCACATGTCATCAAGCGTCACTTCCAGACGATTAACTTCCAGATCAGACTGTATCACTGACTCAGCCTGTTCCGCATTACCCGTGCGGAAACAGGACATGGCATCGTGAAAATGGCTTTCAACCAAGCCGCCCATCAACAAGACCTTGGAGCGTATCGTCTCCAGATCCATATCATATTGTTTTGAAGAATGTTCGCCTGTCACAGGTTTCTCCTGAATTCGCAATTACAAAAGTTAAAACGACATACCCGATTATTGCCTTTGCCATGCAAAGACAATATTTGCAGGGTGGCGTTTTTCAGCCGAAACGGCCAGTAATATAGTCTTGTGTCTCTTTCTTCACAGGATTCATGAAGATGTGATCCGTTTCGCCAAATTCCACCAGTTCACCCAGATACATATAGGCAGTGTAGTCCGAGCAACGGGCTGCCTGCTGCATATTATGGGTGACGATGGCAATGGTGTATTCTTCTTTCAGCTCATTGATCAACTCTTCAATTTTCACTGTAGAGATAGGGTCCAGTGCAGAAGTCGGCTCATCAAGCAGCAATACTTCAGGCTTGACGGCTACACCACGCGCAATGCATAGGCGTTGTTGCTGACCACCGGACAAACTCAGGCCACTCTTGTTGAGCTTGTCTTTGACTTCAGTCCAGATTGCTGCTTTTTTCAAGGCCCATTCTACGCGCTCATCCATTTCACCCTTGGACAGATTTTCATATAAGCGCACGCCAAAAGCGATATTGTCATACACAGACATGGGGAAAGGTGTCGGTTTTTGGAACACCATGCCGACGCGGGCACGCAGCAGATTGATATCCTGGTCGCTATCAAGGATATTTTTGCCGTTGTAAATGATCTTGCCCTCTGCGCGCTGACCAGGATACAGGTCATACATGCGGTTTAGCGTACGCAACAACGTCGATTTACCACAGCCGGACGGGCCGATAAAGGCAGTGACTTTCTTGTCAAATATATTCAGATTAATATCGCGCAGGCTACGGGTCGCGCCGTAGAAGAAATTCAGCCCGCCGATTTCGATTGCTTTTTTCTGTGTAGAGTCTTGTGTAGTAGTCATATCGAGGCCAGTATTAATGCTGTGTTTTTTGGTTAAACAAAGTGCGCGATAAAATATTCAAACCGAGTACGCTGAAGGTAATCAGCAAGGCGCCGCCCCAGGCCAGTTCGCGCCAATTGTCATAAGGGCTTGTGGCAAACTGATAGATCACCATAGGCAGATTGGCCATAGGCTTGTTCATGTCAGCGTTAAAGAACTGATTGCTCAGCGCGGTGTACAGCAAAGGCGCTGTTTCGCCAGAGATACGGGCAACCGCCAGCAAGATACCCGTCACAACGCCGGCCTTGACGGCACGCAAACGTATCAGCAGCGCGACTTTCCAGCGTGGCGCACCCAATGCAAATGCAGCCTCGCGCAAACTGGCAGGAACCAGACCCAGCATATTGTCCGTAGTACGCACAACGACAGGAATAGCAATCAGCGAGATGGCAATACTGCCAGCCCAACCAGAGAAGTGCTTGACGTTGGCAACATAGATTGCATACACGAACAAACCGATCACGATAGATGGCGCCGACAACATGATGTCGGTAACAAAACGTGTAATAAAACCAAACCAGCTTTTATCACCGTATTCCGCCAGGTAAATACCGGCGAGGATACCGATAGGCGTAGAGATGATCGTTGCACTGACAACCATGACGAAGCTGCCAAAAATCGCATTCATCAAACCACCACCATCACTACCAGGCGCAGGAGTTGACTCGGTGAACATGGCAAGATTGACGGCACTAAGTCCGTTTTTTATCAGAGTAAACAATATCCACATCAAGAAAAATATGCCAAGCGCCATAGCAAATGACGACAGACCTATCCCCAGTTTGTGCATGAGCAACCGGCGGCGATATACCGGATTATCGGCAGATTGCATTGTTGAGTTTTCCATTATTTGGCTCCTTCTTTTCTGGACAAGCCCAGCAACAACAGTTTGGCAGCCGACAATACAATGAAAGTGATGACAAACAAAATCAGGCCAAGCAAAAATAACGAGGATGTGTGCAAGACTGTTTCTGCCTCTGCAAATTCATTCGCCAGGGTCGAGGCGATGCTGTTACCGGCAGCAAACAATGACCAGGACAAGTGATGTGAGTTACCGATCATGAAGGTAATCGCCATGGTTTCACCAAGAGCGCGCCCCAGACCCAGCATGACACCGCCAACCACACCTATCTTGGTATACGGCAGCACTATCTTGCGCACTACTTCCCATTTGGTGCACCCAAGGCCATAAGCGGATTCTTTCAGCACTGGTGGCACGACTTCAAACACATCGCGCATGACTGAAGAAATAAAAGGAATAATCATGATTGCCAATACAACACCGGCCGAGAGCATGCCCATGCCTATCATGGGGCCGGAGAACAGAATACCGATGACCGGCAGCTTGCCCAGCGTAGCAGCCAGCATCGGCTGTACATATTGTGAAAACAAGGGCGCAAATACAAACAGGCCCCACATGCCATAAATAATGCTGGGCACACCTGCCAGCAATTCGATCGCTGTACCCAGAGGACGTTTGAGCCAGTTAGGGCAGATTTCCGTCAGGAACAGGGCAATACCGAAACTGACGGGAAAAGCAATCAGCAGAGCAATCACTGAGGTAACCAATGTGCCGACAATAGCGATCATACCGCCGAATTTGTCATTGACGGGGTCCCATTCTATCGTCCAGATAAATGGCAGACCGAACTCCTTCATCGCCGGAATGGAGCGCAGGAACAGGGAAATGATAATACCGACCAGTGCCACCAATACAAGAGCAGCAAATATAAAGGTCAGTTTATGGAAAATGAAATCTTGCAAACGCTGGCGGCGCATGACGGCGGCCATTACCGCAGGGTCGATTTGTTCAACCTGGTGCTGTGATGTATTTGCGTTGGATGGAATTGCAGTTGGTGCAGTCATGTTGACGGAGGACATTTGAGTAGTCATGGGTGTCTTTTCGACCGGGAGGTGACCCGGACAATACCGGATCACCCCATATCAATTTAATTCAACAGTCTGAATCAGTTCAGGTCCAACGATTACCACAGGGCTTTGCCGCTGCCATCCTTGACTTTTGCTTTCCAGCTGTCTTCGATCAGTTTGATTACTGGTGCTGGCAGGGACACGTATTCCAGTTCAGCAGCCATGGCGCCACCGTTTTTGAATGCCCAGTCAAAGAATTTCAACACTTCTTTGCCTTTTTCTGCATCAGCCTGGGATTTGTGCATCAGGATGAAAGATGCACCAGTAACAGGCCAGGTCAATTTGCCAGGCTGGTTGGTCAGTACCAGGTACATGCCAGGCGCCTTGCTCCAGTCCGCACCCGCTGCAGCCGCCTTGAAGTTTTCGTCATCTGGTTCAGCGAACTGGCCATCAGCATTCTTCAACAAGGTGTAAGTCATCTTGTTTTTCTTGACGTAAGCATATTCAACATAGCCGATGGAATTTCTGATTTGCTTGACGCTGGAAGCAACACCTTCATTACCCTTGCCACCCACACCGACTGGCCATTTGACTGCAGTGGAAGAACCAACAGCCGTTTTGAAGTCTGCACTGACTTTGCTCAGGTAATCAGTCCACAAAAAAGTGGTACCAGAACCGTCAGAACGGTGTACGACGGTGATGTCTTCTGCAGGCAGTTTCAGGCCAGCATTGATGGCGGCGATTTCAGGTGCATTCCACTTGGTGATTTTGCCCATGTAGATGGCTGCCAGTACATCACCGGTCATCTTCATTTTGCCAGGAGCGATGCCGTCCAGGTTCACCACAGGAACCACACCGCCGATGATGGCCGGGAACTGTGTCAGGCCATCAGCTTCAAGTTCTTCAAGCTTCAGGGGCATGTCTGAAGCACCGAAATCAACTGTTTTTGCCTTGATCTGTTTGATACCGCCGCCGGAGCCGATGGATTGATAGTTCAATCCATTGCCGCTGGCTTTTTTATAGGCTTCTGCCCATTTTGCATAAATTGGGTAAGGGAAAGTCGCGCCAGCGCCTGTAATATCGGCAGCCTGGACTGCACCAAATGTTACAGCAACGCCAATTGCAGCGATGAGAGTTTTGACAACACGTTTGATTTGCATGTTCACCTCAGAGTTAAAATACAGTATTCAGTACTACGAGGCGCACTGTACAAGCCAAATATGACAAGATTATGACGTGTCACAAAGTACCTGAAATAATTGACCTTATTATCATTTTTTTGTCATAAACTTGTCATTTAGGCCGTCTAGAATAGCTTACGTATATATATGACGGTGTTTATGACATGCGAAAGACTATGCCAAATCAGGAAGCCCCTTCTTTGACGACTGTGCCAGAAGAACCCAAGCAAGTGCCCAACCCAGAAATTGAGTTATCAGAAAAACAATTAAAAACCGTCAAGCAGAATGTAACCGAGCTATCACGCGCCGTCATCTTCCTTGACCGGGAGATGTCACAGATTGCTTTTAACTGGCGCGTCCTGGCGCAAGCTGAGGATCGCAACATTCCCTTGCTCGAACGTTTGAAGTATTTGTGCATAGTCGGCAGTAACCTCGACGAATTTTTCGAAGTAAGGGTAGCCAGCCTGCTGGCGCAAAATACCATTGACGGCGAACTGGTACAGCATCCGACTTTTCAGGCAATGCTCAAGCGCATCAGCAATGAGTGCCACCAGCTTGCACAAAGACAATACGAATTACTGAACCAGGAAATCCTGCCGCAGTTGTCCAAAAAGGGCATACACTTGCTCAGGCATTCTGAACGCAATGAAGCGCAACGCACCTGGGTCAAGGCTTATTTTGAACGTGAAGTCAGGCCCTTATTGACACCTATAGGCCTGGACCCTGCCCATCCCTTCCCGCAGGTGGTTAACAAGAGTCTCAATTTCATCGTCTCCCTCGCGGGCAAGGATGCGTTCGGACGCGGTACCGGCATCGCCATCGTCAAGGCACCGCGCGTCTTGCCACGCATCATACGTCTGCCTGACGAGTTATCCAATGATGGCATGGCATTTTGCCTGCTGTCCTCAGTCATCCACTCGCATATAGAAGATTTGTTCAATGGTCGCGAAGTACTGAACTATTCCCAGTTCCGCGTCACACGTGACAGCGACTTGTGGGTCGATGAAGAAGAAGTCAAAAACCTGCGCCAAGCCTTGCAGGGAGAATTGCAAACCCGCCAGTTTGGTGCAGCAGTACGCCTGGAAGTAGCCAAGAACTGCCCGGAAAATCTCTCGCTCTTTTTGCTGGAGCAGTTCAACCTCGACAGCGATCGCCTGTATCCCGTAGATGGTCCGGTGAACATGGTAAGGCTTGGCGAACTGGTTGATCATGTCAAACAGCCGAATCTACGGTTTCCACCATTTTCGGCCAAGGTCATCAGCAAATATGCGCACGCCGATATATTTACCCTGCTGCGCAAGCAGGACATTTTGTTGCATCACCCGTTCCAACCCTTCCAGACAGTCATCGACTTCATCCGCTCTGCATCCCTGGACCCCAGTGTCGTCGCGATCAAACAAACGATTTATCGCACCGGCATGAATTCTGACCTGATGGAGTCACTGATTACAGCAGCCCGACTGGGCAAGGAAGTCACTGTCATCGTCGAATTGATGGCGCGCTTTGACGAAGAGGCAAATATCAACTGGGCCGACAAACTTCAACGCGCCGGCGCCCAGGTAGTATACGGTGTGGTCGGACTGAAGACCCACGCAAAACTGGCTCTGGTTATACGCCGCGAAGAGGGTGGCACGCTGCGTCACTATGCACATTTGGGTACAGGTAATTATCACCCGTCCACCACCCGCTTCTACACCGACTTTGGTTTACTGACAGCACATCCGGCAATGGCGGCAGAAGTCAATGAAGTATTCATCCATCTTACCGGCCTGACCAAGCCGAAAAAGCTGGATTATCTGTGGCTGGCGCCGTTTGCCCTGCAACCACAAATCATCAGGGCGATACGCAACGAAGCCCGCATTGCCCGCGAAGGCCGACCTGCCCGCATTATCGCGAAAATGAATGCACTGCTGGATGAGTCGGTCATCCGTGCCCTGTACGCAGCATCGGCAGATGGCGTCAAGATAGACCTGATCATACGCGGCGCCTGTGCCCTGCGACCCGGCGTGCCCGGCTTGTCGGAAAACATCAAGGTGCGCTCCATCATCGGACGTTTCCTTGAGCATAGCCGCATCTATTACTTCCGCAATGACCTGGCACACGACGTCTATCTTGCCAGCGCAGACTGGATGAACCGTAACCTGTTCCGCCGCATTGAAGTCGCCTTCCCGGTACTGGAAAAGTCGCTGAAGAAAAGAGTGATATCAGAAGGTCTTGAGCCCTACCTGAAAGACAATGTCAATGCCTGGACGCTGGATTCTGATGGTCGCTATGAGCGCAAGAAAGCGCGGGCAAAACAGGTTCGCTTCTGCGCACAACAACACTTGATGCAAACTCTGGGTTCTTTATCTGACACGGAAAATTAAACATGGATTTAATCCTCTGGCGTCACGCAGAAGCTGAACCGGCAACTGCTGAATTGACCGATGAATTCAGGAAACTGACAGGCAAGGGAATCAAGCAGGCAGGCAAGATCGCCTTCTGGCTCGATAGCACCTTGCCAGAATCCTGCCGGATTTTAGTCAGCCCGACCATCCGTACCAGAGATACTGCCGAAGCGCTGATTGCCTGCGGCAGGAAGTACAAAGTCCTGCCGGAGCTGGGACCTGCAGCCACGGTTGCCGAGGTGCTGACAGCGGCAAACTGGCCGAATAGCCGCGAGCCGGTACTCATCGTTGGTCACCAGCCCTATCTGGGTCAGGTAGCTGCCGAACTGCTCGGCCACCCCTTGCAGGAATACAGCGTACGCAAAGGCAATGTCTGGTGGATCACCCAAAAACAGCGGGAGAATGCTGTCGTGCAAACCTACCTGAAAGCCATCATGTCGCCCGATCTGGTCGTCAAATGATCTGTTTAACGCGATGTGCGTGACCGGTTCTAGCCGCTCCCAGCAGCAATTCCGTCAAGCTGTTACCATGGAGGCCTGCACTTATTGAAAAAGACCAATGAAGACCAGCCATATTTTAGCTGCCTTGCTCGCCGTGATCACCTGGGGCATCAATTTCGTCGTGATCAAGATAGGCCTGCAAGGGTTGCCGCCCGTCTTGTTTACCGCCTCACGTTTTGTCTTTGCCGCCTTCCCCCTGATTTTTTTCATTCCACGTCCCAAGACCTCATGGAACTGGGTCATTGCCTATGGCATGTTCCAGTTTGCCTTCCAGTTCACCTTGCTGTTTTGCGGCATCAAGATGGGCTTCCCTGCCGGCCTGGCCTCTCTGGTCATGCAATTGCAAGCCTTCTTTACCATGGGTCTGGCTGTATTGCTGCTCGGTGAAAAACCGCAATTGATGCAAGTTCTCGGTGCGCTGATTGCATTGTCCGGCATGGTACTGGTTGGCATGCATATAGAAGCGCAGGCAACCATGATAGGTTTCCTGATGGTGGTTGCCGGAGGCATCTGCTGGAGCATCGCCAACATCGTCACCAAAAAGATAGGTGTAGTCAATCCACTGGCCATGGTGGTCTGGGGCTCGGCTATCGCCAGCCCTCCCTTGTTGCTGGCATCCTTGTTGATGGAAGGCACCGACGCATGGTATGCCGCATACCAGCAACTGAACTGGGTTTCGATAGGCGCGATTGCCTACCAGTCTTATCCCAATACCTTGCTGGGATTTGGCATCTGGTCGTGGTTGATGCGTAAATACCCGGCAGCGACCATCGCCCCGTTTACCCTGCTGGTGCCTGTGGTTGGCATGCTCAGTGCAGCGGTGATACTTGATGAATCCTTGCTGTGGTGGAAAATCGCTGCCGGCCTGCTGGTACTGGCGGGTCTGGCATGCAATCAATATGGCCAGCGGGTCTGGCTGTGGTTCAGGCCAGCGACGGTCAATTCGTCTTCGTAAAAGTTTTTCAGGGATGAGCGACTGCAGAATTGGTTGCCTCAAGCGCTGCTTCAAGTTCAGTTTCCCGAACAGCATCAAGACTGCTTTCGCCATGCATGTCTGTGATCTGGTCAGAATGACAGACATCATGCCATGTCACCAGTTTGATCACGCCCTGCGCATCTTCCACCAGGGCTGACAGGCTTTCTACCCAGTCGCCATCATTACAATACAGGATACCGCCGATGTCGCGAATTTCCGGCTTGTGAATATGGCCGCAAATGATGCCATCAACGCCTTTGCGACGCGCCTCATCTGCCAGCGCATCTTCAAATTGCGTGATGTAACTGACCGCATTCTTGACCTTGAGTTTCAGGTATTGCGACAGCGACCAATAAGGTAAGCCCGCACGGGCACGCCATTTATTGAATATCTGGTTAAACTTGAGGATGACTGTGTACAGGCTGTCACCCACATAGGCCAGCCATTTGGCACAGGCAATGACACCGTCAAAGCGATCACCATGCAAGACCAGCATACGCTTGCCCGCTGCGGTTGTATGTACCAGCTCATCCCTGATTTTGATACCGCCAAAATCAAGGTCAATGAACTGACGTATGGACTCATCATGATTACCGGGCACAAAGATGACATTCGTACCCTTCTTGGCTTTTTTCAAGACCGTTTGCACGACATTATTGTGCGTCTGATCCCAGTACCAGCGGCGCTTGAGCTGCCATCCATCAATGATATCGCCGACCAGGTACAGGGTTTCAGAATCGGTGGCGCGCAAGAATTCCAGCAACTTGGCAGCCTGGCAGCCGCTCGTCCCCAGATGCAAATCGGATATCCAGATAGTGCGGAAACGCTGGGTTTCTTTCTTGCCGGACTTGTACAATTTGCTGCTCAGGAACTGATCGGCTGGCTTCATGCTTTACTCTCCTGTTCCGTAATGACGTGCGTAGCGGTTGTCAAGATTCGCCAGGGGCAGCATGACGAACAGGTCTGCACTATGGAAATCAGGGTCCCAGGCCGGCTCACCGCAAACCCAGGCACCGGCGCGTATATAACCTTTCAGCAAGGGCGGGATACGCGCCTCGGTTGAACTGCTGTCTATTTCATCCAGAGGGAAAGGCGTGTGTGGGACCACACGGTATTCCAGTGGAGAAAAGTCGCTGGCGGACAAGCTGCGGTAAATTGCTGCCGCGTTCTGGCCGCCATCGGTCAGGCTGATGCTGGCACAGCCGATGAGATAGGAGCAGCGTTCGCGGCGCATATAGGCAGCCAGCCCGGCCCACAGCAACATGATGACCGCGCCACTGCGGTAATCAGGATGTATGCAGGCGCGACCTGCTTCTGCCACACTGCTGCGTATATGCTGCAGGCGAGACAAGTCAAATTCTGTTTCCGAATAATAGCGGCCAATGTGACGGGCAGCGTTTGGCCCCAGTATGCGGTAAGTACCGACCACTTTCAGGCTTTTGGAGTCACGCACGATCAAATGATCGCAGTGGTCATCAAACTCATCCTTATCCAGGCCATCCGGATTGGACAAGGCGGACAAACCCATACTTTCTATGAAAACCTTGTAGCGCAGGCGCTGTACTTCCTTGACTTCTTCCGGCGTCGTGGCAAGACTCAGACTAAGTTTGGAAAAACTGGGATTCGCATCGGCGGGTATCGTGAGTAAGCGCATTCATCGTCCTTGTCATGGTTGTTCGTTGATCCGACGAACGAAGAATAATCAAGGATTACTTCAGCAAGATGACAGGCAGATGTCGGTTTGATGACAAGTCAAAAAAACAACAATCCCCGTCTGACAGAACATCAGACAGGGATTTTCGGGTTCATTGGGCAGAACCGCAATGGTCGGGCTCAAACGCGCATTATTTCTCTTTTTTGGGACGCCCCGCTTTCAGTGGAGCAAGACCGGCGATCAACTTCTTCAAATTGGGTACATCTGTCTTGCTCAACAAGGCAACACCTATGCGCAGCAACTGGCTTTTCTTCACTTCGACACCGGCTTTCAGGCAAGCCTTCTTGACTGCGCCAAGCGCAGCATATTCGCTTTCTGGCATGGTGAAACTGTCTCTCACCAGCTTGGCTTTTTTGACTTTCTCTACTGTTTCAGGAGCAGCTTTCGTCACCGTCGCCGAAGCCTTCGCCACGGGTATTTTTACTTCAACCGCTTTACCATTGGCCTTGCTGCGCGGAGCAGGCTTCTCACTCACAACAGCCTTGCTGGCTATCGTCTTTTTCACTGCCGTCGGACTTTTTTTAACGACAGTCAATTTTTTTTCGGTGCTTGCTGCCACTGCCGGACTCAATTTCTTTGTTGTTGCGGTTGCCATCTCAGCCTCCAGGTTGAAAACATGTAAACAATATAAACAATTTATTGCTGATTATCAAGGAAGAAGCATAGCCAGCAGAAATGACAGCGGCATTACGAAAAACCCTGTGCCAGCAAAAACCAGCCATGTCGTGAGATAATCCGCGCCGCCTCAGTCCGGTAATACGCAACATCCATCAATTGCATTAATATCATCATGATCACACGCCATTCTCTGCTCTTCTCCCTGGTTTTACTCAATTTCTCCATGCCTGTACACGCCGATGTCACTACCGTGCAGGGGGCGGGTTCGTCCGCCGCTGCCCCCCTGTATCAAAAATGGGCCGATGCCTACAGCAAAACTGGTGGGCCGGTCATCAGCTACCAGGCAACGGGTTCATCGGCAGGAATTAAGAAAATCAAGGGAAACAGTGTTGAGTTCGGTGCCAGCGATGCCGCGTTAAGTCAGGCTGATCTGAAAAAAGAAAAATTAATACAATTCCCATCCGCCATTTCTGGCGTAGTGCCGGTCATCAACTTGCCGGGTATCAAAACGGCTGAATTACGCATGACCGGTGAAGTCCTTGCGGGCATTTTTTCCGGTGAAATTACGCACTGGAATGACGCAGCCATTGCTGCGCTCAATCCCGGCCTGCGTCTACCGAACAAGAATATCGAGGGCATCGTACGCCAGGACGGTTCAGGCACGACCTATAACTTTTCCGACTACTTAAGCAAAGTCAGCAAGAACTGGCAGTCGAAGTACGGCAGAAATTTCACCATTCCCTGGAACAGCCGCTTAATACAAGTCAAAGGTAGCAGCGCGATTGCCGGTACACTCAAAAAAACACCGTACGCCATCAGCTATATCGACTTTAATTACGTAACACAGGAAAAACTCGATTTTGCCTTGCTACAAAATCGCGATGGTAAATTCATCGCGCCTTCAGCCGAGGCATTTTCATCTGCACTATCGAACAGCAGTTGGAAAACCGACGCTAACTTTGAAGAAATGCTGACAGATAAAGCCGGGCAAAAAACCTGGCCCATCACCATGGGCACTTTTATCGTCATGCAGCAACGCGCCAAGGATGTACAACAGACGACTGCCGCCATGAAATTTTTCACATGGGCCTTCATGCGTGGCGACCGCCATGTCAACAGTGTGGATTTTGTTCGTTTACCAGACAGCCTGCAAGCCAGGATATTCAAGGAAATGACGACTGTCACCGATAAAAAAGGCGAAGTCCTCAACTGGAATTTGAATCCGACGTAATAACAAATTCAATCTTGTGGTCCTGGCACAGTCCTGGCCCTGGCAATCAACAATGCGGCAACCGTCAGCAATACGACAAAGCAGTCGGTTGAACACAGTGCCAGACGAAAGAGAAAAACTTCTTTCACCTGGCCACTACTCACACCGCTTGATACACAAAAGCTAAGCGGCAGGGCCAGCAAAAGCGCAGTCAGTGCAGTGCTGGCAAATAAAATATAGCGCCACTGGTCATTTTCTTTAGGTTCCAGTATGACGACATGCGGTAATTTTATTTGCCATCGCACATAACAATAAACCAGCCCTGTTACACCCAGCAAGGTACTCAGATGTTGCAGGATATGGAAAACATGCGTATGAACACCGGCAATCTCTATTGGCATGCGCAATACATCAAAGTAAGCAACGGCAAAACCACTGGCATGGGTAAATGCATCCCAGACAACATGGGTCACAGCACCAAGAATCAGAGACAGGGAAATCCAGACAAGCTGGGCGCCTGACAAGGTGCGGGATGCAAAAACATGTGCCTGCAATACCTGTCTTTGCATCTGTGGCAGCAGGTAGATGAAATGTGTCTGCATCGCATGCAAAAACATGAACACAAGCCACCCCGAAGGCAAACACACTAATAGCAATCCCTGCCATTGATGAGCCAGCGTGGCCATGTCGAAAGCAAATACATAGTAGCCAAGATCAGGTGCAACACTGCCGATGACCAGAGCCATAAGACTGAAGTGTCGCGGGGCAAGACGACGCAATGGAAGTATGGCGAGCGGGTGGGCGAAGGTCCAGGGCATGATGATTGATTAAGTTCAGTTCTTTTTGCAGGGGATGTCGAAATCAACATGATAATGTTCATCATGCCTGATCCAGGCTTTTTCCTTCATAAACTTCATGTGCGCCTGTAAATAGGAACCGCGCTTTGTAGTAAACAATTTTGTCAGGTAAGGTGGATCGATGATCACCAGCGCCAGCTCCCTGCCCTTTGCCTTGGCGGCCAGGTCAAGCTGAAATAAATGCTCAGCCAGGGCAGCAACGTCTATGTGATAGTCACCATATCGACCTTGCGCATCAAAATCAATATCGTAACCAAATTTGTTATCAATGCTTCCTGGCAATGGTCGGGATATGCCCTGCCCATTAATGAGCGGCATCATAAAATCAACCGATAAACCATTGCGGTGGGTGCGATGGGGTTTCATGCGCCCGCCCTTTTGCCATCCCGTCTCGCCATAGACAAACACTTTGTCAGGGACAGTCTGCTCAAGCTGCTGATAAGCCTGCGTCACAATATCGGCGACTGTGGAATGCACATAGGTCCGGCCCAGGCTGACGCCCAGCGCACTGTAGGCAGAGAAGTTGCGCCCTTCTGCGGGCAAACGGACGCCATCCTCCAAGCGGCCATTGGCGACTGTCCCATGGCATGTGCTTTCTTTGGCTTGCAATGCGCAAGGCCATGCCGGGATCAGACTCAGTATACAGACGCAGATGAGCCTGAACATGTTCAAGTCAGTATCCGCAGTCCACGTGGTGTCATGATATGCGCAATGAGTTGCGCTGGCTGTCCGGTCGAAACTGGTTTTACCATTACATCACCTTGCACACCCAGTTTCTGTATGAGTTCGCCAATTGTGGCAGCGTCAGGATGCAGCAATTCCAGCTTGAGCAAACTCATACCAAAATCCTGCATGCCAGTTGCAGGATGCCTTGCGGTATGCCATTCGATCAAGGCAGGCGCTATGCCATCGAATGGTAATGAGCCGTCTTGTGGTATGGTGATCAGCCAGTGATTGTCGCCACGGCTCATGGCTTCGATATCACCCAGGTATTCCTGCGTCTGGCTCAATGCAGCCCGGATGTCAGGCGTACGGGCCACCCAGTTTGAAAGGCGTGGTTTGCTGTCCGGTTTTAATGCGTCCAGCGCAAACCAACGAGATCGTCCGGGCCTTGGCGCAGCAGGATTGATTGCGATAATTTCCAGAAATAATGCAGACCCCAGCCGAACAAACATATTATGCGTCCCCATGCGCGGATGCTCTCCACCTGCCTGGGGAGCAATACCGAGCAGGGTTTCCACATATGCCGCTCCCGACGTCAGGTCAGGGGCAGTAATGGTAATGTGATCAATTTCACAGGATAACAACACCGATCTCCTTGCCCCCCGGATTCCAATGCCAACATCAATGCAGATCGCAATATGATGTTGGCATCAGTGTGCGCATAAAAAACTGTTTTACTTACTGACTTCTTTCGCGGGCGGCGCAGTTTCCTTGACTGGCTGTACCGCTTCCCTGCCTGTCTGCGGGGTCACAACAGCAGTATCAGGCAAGGCGCTTCGCCAGCTTGAAGGCGTACACAAATCCCATTTTGAATTGGGTACATAAAACAAGGCGGCCTGCTTATGCGAGAGGAAATGGAAAGACGGCTGTTGTATCGCCTTTACCGTACCATCAGCAATAAAATACTCCACCGAGAAGCGCGGATAAGCCATGACCAGACCACCCAGCGCAAATGAAACATCTTCTGGCTTGATAATCTCTGCCACCCGGTCTTCACTGGTACCTATGCTTACGTTCAACAGTCGCAACCTGGTTTTTTCAAACAACTCGCGTTCGGCAAATGATTCACGGGCAGTATTGAGTTTGCGCAGTATGCCAAACGGGTTGGTACCTATATCGACCAGTGAACCTATCTGTGACAGCGAGGGGTTATTGACGACTTCGACAATGCTGCGCCAGGTGGACTTGCCCGAGAACTGTAAATTGACGGTGGTTGCCGTCTGGCTGATGGCCAACAAACTTTCTATCCAGGCGCTGGCATCCTTGGCCCAGTGATATTTGGTCGCCGTCGCGTAACCACGACAGCTGTAAAATGCCAGGGCATCCTGCTTGGACACGGTACCTGTGAGCTTGTTGTCGACAAATACCAGACCACCAATATCACCGTCGGTCATTGCCACATAAGCTATGTTGCGGCCCAGCGCGTCTTTCATCTCAAACCGTTCCATTGCAGATTCTGGCGGCACAGTGGTAATTACAGTACGTGCATCTGAATTCTGGTCAACAAACATGCTTTTAATCGGCGTAGCTGTCTTGTTGGGCTGGTCAATATTATTGGCTCCGGCATGGGCCGAGCCACTCAGGCCCAGCGCCAGGATGGGCAGACAGGCTAGTAAATAGGGTCGCATAAGATAAAAGAGATTTATAAATAAATTATCTTAACTGAAATTACCTGGCTATAGCAGATTTCGTGCACTATGCGAAAACATCCGCACACCAGTATTGGCGTGCGGATGTCGGGATGGATTCTACGACTGCCTTGGTTGATTGGCTAGTTGACGATGACTGTGACGATGGCAAACACGTCAGGATAATCATCACGCTGTGCCTTGACATGATATGTGCCAGGTTTGTCAGGTGCGAAATAACTCCCCATGATATTGATCGTACCGGCATTGGCTTCCACCAGATACCAGCTCACCGGCTGGCGAATATAAAAAATATCTGGCGGGTAGTTGATATTGGCCCTGAAAAAGTATTGGCTTCCGGCTTTGATGCTGACGCTCTTGGCTTCGACTGTCAGGTAAGGCGTGAACACCGGTGCAGGTGTACTACTTACATTGACTGTGGCTGTTGCACTCAGCGCCGGAAAATCTTCTCTTTGCACAGTCACGTGATAAACGCCAGGCTTATCGGGTGCTGTATATTCACCATTCATATTGATGCTGCCACCACCAGTTTCCTGCACGGACCATTTCACCGGTTGGCGTAGGTACCTGACATTGGCTGGATAATTGATCGCAGCGTCAAAGCTCAAGACACCGTTAACGAATGTCGTAGCATTCATCGGTGTCAGTTCCAGCGTGGGTTTGAAATTGACATCGGGATTGTCGAGTGCCTGCCCGACAGTACTCGCCCTAGCCAGCAAGTCCAGCACCTGGGTATTTTGCAAAGCAGTCATTTTTGACTTCAGGCTGTCAAGCAGCTTGTCTTGCGCATCGCCACTGCCAGGACTGGCTGCAGTTGCCGCTTTTAAGGGTGTAGTATAAAAGTCCGCCAGCTTGCTGGTATCGGCGTAGGCAGCCAATGCCAGGCTGACCTCATTTTGAGCCTGCTTGATATTGCTGGCTGTCACGGCCTTTTCTATTACTGCAGCGTCAGGATTGGCAAACACGCCAGCCATATCGGCCCGCAGCAGGCGGGTGGACAACATGTCCGTCAGTGGTGTCAGGTTAATGGTCCCGGCATTGATTGCAATTGCGTGAAGCCTCCTGCCATCAGCGGGATTGCTGACCTGTAATACACATGGCAAGACGCCTGACATGATCTGCATGCTGTAGCTGCCATCAGAAGCTGTCGTGGTGGTGCCACTGCCAGTACGGCATTTGGCATTGACAGCGGCGCCGGATATCGCCATTCCTGTCGCTGCCGTACCGGATAAAACTAGTCCGGTAGGCGGTGTTACCACACCACCATTAACCACACTGCCACTCGTGCCACCACCACATGCCGCCAGCAAAACTGCAGACAAACTCAAGCTCAGACCAAGGACAAATTTCAATTAACTCACCCAGCACAGTGTTTTCAAGTGTGCTCAGTGTATAAGCGATACCCTGAGAAAAATGATAGGAAATGTATTTAATTTGTCACTAATTTGTATATTCAGCTGTTTTGCATTTAGTCGTTTAGTCAACCGCTGCAGTACGATAACGGTTAACTTCGGCCGAGTTCACCACACTGGCCTGGTTACCCCAGGCATTGCGCACATAACTGAGCACCAGGGCCACCTCTGCATCGGACAGGGTATGGACAAATGGTGGCATGCCATACGGGCGCGGGTTACCACCGGTCACCGGGGGAAAGCCGCCAGCCAGCACCATGCGCACCGGGTTAGACAAAGCGGGGGCAAGCAGGGCCGGGTTGTTTTTCAATGCTGGGTAGATTGATGCCACACCTTCCCCACCTGCGCCATGACAATCCATGCAATGGGTTTTGTACAAGGCACCGCCTTGCTTCATGATCTGCTCCATGGTATCGGCACTGACAGTTTGTGTTGCCAGGGCTTTGTCGAACATATCTTTTTCAACCGGCGTCACTGTCGGTATGGCTCGCAGATAATTGACCATTGCTGCAATATCGGCGTCATTCAAATACTGGGTACTGCCAGCCACCACTTCGGCCATGGGGCCGGAAACGGCCGTATGTTCATTCACCCCGGTTTTCAGCAAGGCTGATAGCTGCTGCGGTTGCCATTGCGCCAGATGTATTTCCTGGCTATTGGTGAGCGCAGGCGCATACCAGTCCGTCAGGTGGCCGCCTGAGAAATCACTGACACCGGCATTCGCTCCCAGACCATTACGGCCGCCATGACAGGCACTGCAATGACCAAGGCCATTGACCAGATAAGCACCGCGATTCCACTCTGCCGATTTGCTTTGGTCCGTCTGATAAGTAGCGGGACGAAAGTAAGCCGCACGCCAGAATGCCAACAAAGCCCGGTTATTATAAGGAAAACGCAAATCATGTTCCTGATTCTGCTGCTCGCTTTTAGGCAGCGACATCAGGTAGGCATACATGGCGTCAGAGTCGGCACGCGATACCTGGGTGTAATTGGTATAAGGAAAAGACGGATACAGCATGCGACCATTCGTTGATTTACCATTGTGCAGGGCCTGCCAGAAATCATCCGCCGTCCAGCTACCTATGCCAGCCTTGACATCCGGTGTGATATTAGGTGTGAAGAATTGACCAAAATCAGTCTTCAATACCCGCCCGCCGGCGAAAGGGGCGCCACCAGGCACCGTATGGCAGCCCAGGCAATTACCGGCCTTGACCAGATAAGCGCCCTTGCTGACCTTGTCTGAGGCAGATATATCATTTGCGATGACCGGCACGGCCCTAGTGTCATCGACCAGGTAATAACCAAAAGCAGCTACAGCTGCAATACCTGTCAACAGCAACAACAAGACAGACAATAGAATTCTTTTCATAGTCAGATATTTTTATAATTCACACCGAATGGGCAAGCAGGGACAAGAATTCAGTCCAGGACTTATCGAAGGACACTGCCACACTTCAGTGGCAATTGGGCATAATCCTCCGGCTTGAGCAGCGGGGCAATGCCGTTTGCCGGCACAGCCTGAGCTGCCAGCCAGCTTGATACGGCAGCAATATCCTGAGATTTGAGCTGGGTGGCGATTTGCTGCATGCAATCAGGGGCATGTGCCTTGCGATTACCGGTTTGCCAGGCACCCAGCTGGGCAATCAGGTAATCCCGCGGCAAACCAAGCAAGCCCGGCACAAACGGTGCCTGACCTGTCATTGTCTGCCCATGACAGGCTACACAGGCTGGCAGTTTACGCTCCTTGTCGCCATTCAAGACCAGTTGCCTGCCTTGCTCCATGAGCTGGGCAGAGATATCGCCAGACTGTGGTGCGGCATAGGGTGGATGCTGGTCAGCAAAATAACTGGCAATTTCTTTGAGATAGGCGTCCGACATATGCGCCACCATATAGCGCATGGCTGGAAAATTACGCTTGCCGTCGCGAAAATTGACCAGTTGCTCATAGAGGTAGCCCGCTGGCTTCCCCGCAATACGTGGATAAAAGCCGTCACTGCCTGCCTTGCCCTCGGCACCGTGGCAAGCGACACAGGCTTTCAGGCGCTGCTCCAGCGTATCTGGCACTTTTTGTGCCGATTGTGCAAATGAAAAAACGGGTACTCCCAAAAGCAGGCAAAAAAGACTGGACTTCAAGCTGGATCTGATACTGAACCTGCAACCGCTGACAAACGCCATAGTGATAGCAATAAAAGGAGGCATAAAAGTACAAGCTTAACAGTTTGTTCAAATTATTTCGCCAAAGCAGAACTTTTTCTTGATTTAAATCAAATTTTAGTCCTGACATAGGTGTATGACAAAAATCAGGGGTATCACAAAAATATATTTGCTAGCCAACCATTACTTGAAGCCTCAAACAAAATCATGCCAAAGCCATGCAGAACGCGAGTGTCAGCGCAGATAACCAGCTGACACAGATGCATTGCAGGAATTTTTCTGCAAAAGAAAGCAAAGTCTTGCTTGTCAAGAAGGCTCAAGCCGGGGATAATTCTGCCCTTTCGTCTCATTTGAGGCCCAGATTCAGCAAGATGACCTGGCCCGCTTTCATCAGCGGGCTTTTTTATCCGCGCCGCGCCTGCCGTTGATCTGTAAATGATGATCGATAGCAGCTTTCGCCCTTGCTATTGCCAAACACTATTGACAAGCATTTGTTGTCGTAATCGAATTTGTTACATGAAAAACAGCTTAACTGACACATCTCCTTCAACAAAAACAGGCTCAACCCTCACCTTAGGTAAAAAACCGCAACTGCAACTGAACCGTCAGCCGCTCAGCGTCCCGCGCACGGCAACGGTACAAACCGTGCAGATGGTGGTTCCCGTTGTCGACTCAACAGAAGAGACGCCGACACTGGTCAGCACTCCGGTAACAGTGATTACCAAACGTCGCTCCAGATTGCAGCCACTGGCAACCGAGGGAACTGAAGAGACCTCGGCAGCCGATGCAGCTGCAACAGCAATTGATGATCCTGCGAACGGAGATGCAGGCGAAAGCGCGGCAAACACCATAAACACAGCGACAACTACAGAACAAGTCTCCATGACTGCGGAAGAATCAGTCACCAGTACGGAAAGCCTGACAAAAACCCTGGCTGAAGCTGCGACTGGTGACACAGAACCAGCCAAGCCACGTGTCGTCGTCATCCGCAAGACCGCACCCAAGCAGGCCAAAAAGCTATTGCTGGCAGACCAGCCGGTCAACACCCCGGTCGTCATCAAGCGCGAGGCACGCATAGGCTCGGGCAAGCTGGCGCCACCAGCACCAGTCGTGACACTGAAACCAGTAGCGACACCGGCTCCCGCCGCGTCGGCATTGCCAGCAATATCCTCCTTCACAGGGTCAGCGCCGGTCACGCCAGCAGCGGCTACCATCAAGGATATTGACACCTCCGGTTACGTCTTGCCAGCCATGCGCGAACCGGCAAAACGCGGCCGCAAGTCGTCGGAATTTCATTTTGAGAATGATGAGATCCAGGCGCTGAATGCAGCAGAATCAGCAGAAATCAAGCGTGCTGCACGTGTAAAAGCCAAAAAACCCGGTACTGGCAATGCAGCCAGCCAGGAAGAACAACTTGAACAGTATCGCAAGCAACTGACCAAGCTGATCAATCTGGGCAAGGACCGCAGCTATCTGACTCATGCAGAAATCAATGATCATCTGCCTGACGATGTCGCCGACGCAGAAATGATACAGGGCGTTATCAGCACACTCAACGACATGGGCATCGCTGTCTACGACGCAGCCCCTGATGCCGCGATGATGCTGCTGACAGACAATGTCGCCACCAATGTCACTGAAGATGAAGCAGAAGCTGCTGCGGCAGCTGCTTTGGCCACAGTAGATTCAGATTTTGGTCGCACTACCGATCCGGTGCGCATGTACATGCGTGAAATGGGCGGTGTGGAGCTGTTAACGCGTTCGGGCGAAATCGAAATTGCCAAACGCATAGAAGAT
This sequence comes from Undibacterium paludis, assembly GCF_022568815.1. Classification (GTDB taxonomy): domain Bacteria; phylum Pseudomonadota; class Gammaproteobacteria; order Burkholderiales; family Burkholderiaceae_D; genus Undibacterium. The sequence continues at coordinate 298,580 of NZ_JAKZHX010000009.1, forward strand.
GGTCTCAAGGATATGGTGCAGGCAATTTCCGCCTGCCCTGGCACCATCAAGGAAATTCTGGTCATCGCCGACAAGATTTCCAAAGATGAAATCCGTGTGGATGACATCATAGACGGCATGCTGGACCCTGATGCTACGGATGCGCCAGCAATAGAACTCAGTGACAACGACGATCTGGATGATCTTGATGATGACGATGATGCCGTAGCAGAAAATGCAAGTGGCATCAGTGACGAACAGTTGCAGCAATTAAAAGCCACTGTCCTGCAAAAATTCGCAGTGGTTGGCATGCGCTTTGAGCAAATGCAAAAAGCACGTGAAACGGATGGTTATCAGTCTCCTGCATATCAACAGGCACAGCAATCCATCACACGTGAATTGCAGGGTATGCGCTTTAGCGTCAAGACTGCAGAAAAACTCTGCGACAGCCTGCGCAAGCAGATGAAGACTTTGCGCCAGACAGAAAAACAGATGCTGGAATTGCTGGTCAATAAATGTGGCATGCCGCGCAACTATTTCATTGAGCAGTTCCGCAACAATGCCACGAATACGCAATGGCTGGAAAAAGAGATCAATGGCACATCCAGCTATGCCGCAATCATGGGCAGGAATATCCATGCTGCGCGTGAATTGCAGCAGAAACTGGTCGACCTGGAACAAAATGTCAGCCTGCCGCTGAATGACCTGCGTGAAATCAACAAGCAGATGGTCGCCGGCGAAAAGCGCTCCAGCGAAGCCAAAGCAGCAATGACCGAGGCCAATCTCCGTCTGGTCATTTCAATCGCCAAGAAATATGTGAACCGTGGCTTGCAATTCCTGGACCTGATCCAGGAAGGCAATATTGGCCTGTTGAAAGCAGTCGACAAATTTGAATATCGTCGCGGCTATAAATTCTCTACCTATGCAACCTGGTGGATCAGACAGGCGATTGCACGTGCAATTGCCGATCAGGCACGCACGATCCGCGTTCCGGTGCATATGATAGAAACCATCAACAAGATGAACCGGGTACGCCGCCAGCTCCTGCAGGTGACCGGTCTGGAACCGGAACCGGCAGCAATTGCCGAGAAGATGGGCCTGCCAGAAAACAAGGTAAGGGAAATCCTGAAGATAGCCAAAGAGCCGGTATCACTGGACGTGCCAATTGGTGACGATGGTGATTCCCAGCTGGGCGATTTCATCGAAGACAGCATGACATTGTCCCCTATGGCTGCGGCAATGCAGGCATCCGTACAAGAGAAACTGAAAGAAGCGCTCGACTCATTGAGCCCGCGCGAAGCCAAGGTTTTGCGCATGCGCTTTGGCCTCGACACCAGCACGGAATTCACGCTGGAAGAAGTTGGCAAGCAGTTTGAAGTAACGCGTGAACGCATACGCCAGATCGAATCCAAAGCCATGAAGAAGCTGCGTCACCCTGCCCGTGCCGACCATCTGAAGAGCCTGATGGAAAGCAACTAAAGGCTGCAGCAAAAACCAAAAGACAAAGAAAAAGCCCTGCATCTTATCGAGATGCAGGGCTTTTTTAACGCCTCAGTAAATATCTGCGCCCGAAATGCAATCACCACTAACCGAGCAGGAATGACAGGGCAAACTGCACCTGCTCCACCCTGGCCTGGAGGCTGCCTTCTACCAGCAGGAACGGGATTTCCCGCTCATCAAGCAGGTTCAGCACCTGCTCATGAATGTGATCACGCACGGCCGCAGATTCACGTTGCAGGCCGTCGGACTGCCAGGGAAAATCCGGTGCAGTGACGATGGTGAAGTCATAGCCATGCGACTGCTCCAGCTCTGCCAGTTCAGCATCAGGCTCGCCAAAATAATGGCGGCTGTAGATTGCTGTCATCATCGGCCCAGTATCGCAAAACAGCCATTGGCTGGCTTGCGCCAGTAATTCGGATTCGCGCTGGACCTGCGCCTTGGCAATCAGTATCTGCTCCTGCTGCTGCGGTACCCGCTGCCGGGTTTCGACAAATTCACGCAGGTACTCCGGCACCCATACTGTCTGGTACTGCTTTGCCAGTGCTTCGGCCAATACCGACTTTCCTGAGGACTCAGCACCAAGAATAACGACACGGTTTACTGTAGGCATGTTTTACTCCAGGCACGCAGGCCCATGATCGCCATCACAACAAAGATGGCATACAAAATAGCTGTCAGCATCAAGCCTTTGTAGATATACAGGGCGACATACAAGACATCAACAACTATCCAGACATGCCAGTTTTCCAGTTTTTTACGGCTTAACAACACCTGCCCCAACAAACTGCCTGCTGTCAGAAAACCGTCAGCATAAGGCACATCCGTGTCAGTAAAGGTTTTCAGGAACCAGGACAGCACTACAAATGCAATCACCATGATCCCGAGAAACCCGAATCTATCGTGGCTGCTCAGCAATGTTACCTGCAACCTCTCATACTGATCATTGCCACGCAACCAGTTCACCCACCCCCACACAGAAACCAGAATAAAAACAAATTGCAACCCCATGTCACCATATAATCTGGCATCAAAAAATACAATCGCATACAAGGCTGAAGACAAAATAGAAAATAACCAGCTCCAATGCAGTTGCCGTATATTTAAGGCAACAGTGACTACAGATAGAGCAAAAGAAATCAATTCCAGCAGGCTTGTACTGAAACCAAATAAGGGGAAAGGGTCATTCATTGTACGCAAAAGAAGTAGTTTGATTGCATTATCAATGATTTAGATTGTGATAAGCCAGGTTTATCCGTTATATTCCTAAGAATCAGACAATGGACAAAAGACTTACCTTATGAAAAAAACTTCAGGATTTACGATCATTGAAATGATGGTAGTCATAGCCATCATAGCTATCCTGTCCTCCATCGCTATACCTTCTTATATGTTTAAAATCATCAAGGAACAGTTGGAAGCGGGAGTAAAATTTGCTGATATCGCAAAAAAACCGGTTGAAACATCTTGGCTGTCCAAACAAAAATTCCCTGCTGATAATCTCGCTGCAGAAATACCTGTTGCCGACAAAATAGTCAGCAATGTTGTAAGTTCTGTTGCAATACAGGACGGAGCAGTTAATATAACTTTTGGAAATAATGTGAATGGTGTACTCAAAGGCAAAGTACTGACTTTACGCCCAGCAGTGGTTGAAGATGCTCCAGTAGTGCCAGTCGCCTGGGTTTGTTCGAAGGGACCTGTTCCTGAAAAAATGACGGTAAAAGGGATAGACAACACTACAATTCCATTATCAAATTTGCCTCCCTATTGCCGCCCCAGGGTCACTGACAGCAAATAGGCCTGCTTGCCCAAATTGGCTCGAGTTCTCATTAGCGTAAAAAAAGGGTTCCAGCGGAACCCTTTTTACTTTCAGAACTTATGCTCAAGCATGACGCGGAAGGTTGTCGTTGTTGGCGTCGTATTAGTTTGATAACTGGAACCCTTACTGTCAACATAAGAGCTGGCGCTGATATTGTCCTGATGAAGGGTGTTGCCCAAGGATGCACGCACATTGGTTTTTGCGTCAAACTTCCACAAGGCATACAGGTCGAGCACACGCTTTGGAACAGAGTAACTGCTTTGCGCTACCGAAATACGTACCGGACCACCATCCTGGAAACTGGCATTACCACCTATGGTCAAAGGCAGTTTGTCAAGCTTGTAATCAATGCCGAGATTGGCACTGATCGGGGTCTGTGAGTCAAGCCGGTTATTCGGGCCGGGCACTGAATTCAGGTCAGACCAGTTGAAAGACAGATTAGCCCTGAAATCAATTGCCGGCGCCTCCGCCATCAAGGCGCGCAAAGGCAACTTGGCTTCCAGTTCTATGCCCTTGGTGGTGGCCTGGCCGGCGTTAACCGGCATGCTGACCCAGGTTCCATTGGCTTCCTGGGACACGGTGGAGAGCACGATATTGTCTATCTTGCGCACATACACGCTGGCGCTGAGCATGCCACCACCTGGCAGGTAATGTTCATATGCCATATCCAGGCCCCAGGCCAGTTCCGGCTTGAGGTTGGGGTTGCCTGTGTAATCAGGACTGGTGGCGCTGTTATTATTTGAAATAAAGCGGCGCGGTATCAGGCGGCTGGTGTCCGGCGCCTTGTAGGTACGTGTGATACCAAGCCTGACCTGATCATTCTTACTGTCTGGCAGCTTGTACAGAGTCTGCAATATCGGACTCCAGACGCTGGACTTGTTATGCACTTCGCTATAAGTATTCCCCTTGCTGCGGGTATCAAGCCCCTCCCAGCGCAAACCACCATAGACGGACCATTGCTTGGTGACATTCCACTCATCCTGGGCGAACAGGGCCAGGCGGGTCACATCTGCATCAAAGTCCTCATTCAACTGGATAGGCTTCAAGGGGATTTTTTGCAATTCAGTCACATAAACCACGTCTGCTTGTTCGCGGGTTTCGCTACGTTTGCTATAAGCGCCATCCCAACCAAAGACAAAAGAATGATTTTCGACATATGGCGCGCTGTACTTGCCAGCCATGGTCAAACCCTTGTCCGTACCACCAGAAGTAGACTTGCGATCCAGTATCTGGGCACTACTTGGGTCATAACCTGCCAGCCCGACATCAGTATTACGCTTGTTGTAATTGACGCCGAGCTTGACGTCCAGCTTGGCGCTATCAGCCAGCTTGTGTATCCAGTTCAGATTGGTGCGGAACATGGCGGAGTTCGACTGAATCTGCTGAAGGTCACTCGCATAAATATTGAGCGCACCAGTCGACAATTCACGATTGTGACCAACAAAACGGCTGGCATTGACGAAACTTTGCGTCGTCAGTGTATCGCCATTCTCAAAACTCCAGTTAATGCGCGGTGAAAATCCGACATTGTTAAACGTACCCCAGCCCAGTATATCGGTATGTCCGCGCTGGGTATTGCCAGCTGCGTCAGTCCTGACTTCGTCGATATAACTCGGACGCTCATACTGGCCATGATTGAGGTTGCCAGAAACTGAATAAGACATGCGGCCAGCCTTATCCGAAACCTGGTAATTGAGGTTGCCGCCATACTTGCCACCATCTTCAAACAGGCCCGCCTTCAGCTCTCTTTGTGCTGTCTGCACACTTTTCTTCAGGACGATATTGATGGACCCGGCAATAGATTGCGTGCTCAATTCTGCCGTCGCAGCACGAATGACTTCTATCCTCTCTATCATGTCAGGAGACAGGGAATCCAGCGAAAAGCCTGGCGGGCTTGGCTCACCATTCAACATGATCTGGGTATAGCCCGCGCCTAATCCGCGCATACGGATATCGCCGCCACGCCCCTGTACACCACCCATGGTCACGCCAGGCAAACGTTTCAATACCTCACCAACGGTTGTATCGCCATAGCGTACGATATCTTCCTGCGTCACGACAATTTTGGTGGCCGTGTCCTGGCGGCGCTCATCATAATTGCGCGCACCCTGCACTTCCACCTTTTGCATTTTTGACTCCAGAGCCTTGGGGTCGGTTTTCTCAGCTGCCTTGGCTGTCGGTTTTTCTGCTTTTTTTTCAGTCGTTTCTGACCTTGAAGGATCAACTGTCTGAGCATATGAAGACTGGCTAAAAGTTGCCAGGATCGCCATGGACAAGATTGTCGGGCGTAAAGTAAGGCGGTTCACTCGCATATAGATATTATTGTGGCAATAGTCGTAGATAATAAGCCTGAGACCATACCACATGGTGCTAAGTTCCGGGGGAGCAAGCAAAGCTGACTGCAGCAGCCTTGCCACAACCAGGCTTTACAAGCCCTGAAAACTCTTACAAATAAATTTTTGAAACAATGGAAACAGAGATTTACACTGTAAGTGTCAACCGAAAACAGGTTCAGGCATTGTAGGTATAGCTGCTTTAACAGGAGGCTATCGTGCGTATCAAACTTTTAATTTCCCTGGCTCTGGCCGTTTCAACTCTTGCCCTGTCTGGTTGCGTCGTCGCACCAGCTCCAGGGTATGGCTATGGTTATGGTGGCCCCAATGTCTATGTCAGGCCAGCACCCGTTATAATTGACGTTGGCCCACGCTGGGGTGGTGGCTACCATCACTGGCGTCGCTGGTAAGGCAATTGGTGCTCGTCTTAAGTCGCCTGCAGGGCCAAAATCTGGTTCTGCCTTACTCAAATACCGGGGCAATAGCCAGTGGCATTTGCTGCGCCAGTATCTGCCCCTTCTCTGGCCATTCATTGAACTTCAGGCTTGCTGTTTTATAGGCCTTTGAACTCTCATCAGGAAAAGCTGCCGCCTCCTGGACAAGCAAGACATGAACATGCAAGTCTGCACCACGAAAACTGATGCCTGCCTGCTTCAGGTTTTTGGGGAAAGAAAAACGCACACCTACACAAGATTTCCCATTCACCCTGGCGTCACCAACAGTTTTAAGATAAGTCTGCGCCTGCTCACAAGCTGTACGCAAGTCAGCCATATCGTATACACCGTCAGCCCGGGGCACGATGGATATCCGCCCCTGAAAATCCACCTGGGTCACAGCCTGGTTCAACATCAACTCAGCATTTTCATCATAAGCTGCCTTGAGCAAGGGAAAGCTGGCGCGCCCGACCGCATCGAGCGGCAAACTCAGACGCATGCTCTTGCTGACCAGGATCAATTGCAAGTCATCAGGCAAGGGCTGGCTGGTTTTAGAAACTACCTGGAAATGATTTTGTATGAAGTGTTTGGGTTTGCCATATTTTTCAAACTGTATCATCGCCTTGTAGGCGTTACGATAGCTAACCCAGGTAACATCCGCCTTTTTGCCAGCATCCGCTGACTTCGGGACCGTATCTGCGCTATTTGTCTGCGCACATGTCAGTCCCGATGCAAGCAGCATCATGGCAAAAATGGTGGAATACTTCATCTTCATGCTTTTATATACAAATTAAAATCGATATGCCAAACCGGAATAAACGGTCACATAATCACGCTTGCCCAACCATAAACTGTCTTTGTCGGTATTGAGCTGATGAGAAGCAGTAATATGCGAAGTCAACAACCATGAAGAACTGAACTCCCAATTCCAGTTCAATCCCAGATAAACATTCCTCACATCGGCATTAGTGTTCACGACAGGTTTCAGGGCCTTGCTTGCACCATCACAGGGACTGCAGTTGGTCACAGCAAAACCAGGATTCGACAAAGCTGTTGTTTCAGGATCAAAACTGGAGCCGCTGGCATCATAAAACCGTTTGCTCCAGGTAAAACCTGCCGACAGGGCCATACCGTGATGACTGGCCAGCTTATGGTAGCTGCGGGCCTCCAGATTCAGATAGTTCGTATTTTTCCCGGCACCTGTACCAAACAGCAATTTGCTACTCAAACGCAGATTGGCGCGCGGGTAAACATTGAAAAACCCGCCCAGCTGGAAACTGCCGTCAATATCCCCGAAACCGGCCAGTTTGCGTGCCGCAGAAGAACTGCAACCACGCTGATACGCCAGCAAAGGACCATACTCCATTTCACTAGACTTGCTAAAGTGCATACCCAGGTTGGTATTGCGCAGGAATACGCCGTTGCTCCACTGCATTTGCACATTTGGCATGATCCTGGTTTTTTGTTCGCCACCAAGTTCACAGCTGGGTTCAGACAGCACCCCCAGACCAAGATAGGTATCGGTACTGCCGTCCGGCAACATGCTGGCAGCCGGGGTCTGCGCAAAAGCGATTTGCGTACTACCTAATAGAAGAATTAAGGAAATGGATTTCATTCTGAATAAATTTAAGTCGTCGGTATACCCATCCTGATTACAACACATAAAACAAGCTGGTTTCAATCGTGTAAGGGAATGAGGAAACCGCATCATAGACATTTATTACCACTTTCACAATGTCAACTCCTGGCAGGCCAGATACATATTGTTTTCTAGTTTTCTGACTGCAGATTGTGCAGCACCACATACCGCACAAGCCTGCCTCTCCATTAAGCCAAATTCAGGGAGTCATTGCATTACCTGAAATCACATCAACATATAAACGCACATAATTTTTCGCCATCATGTCGGCGGCAAACAAAGTTTGAACCCGCCTCTGCGCAAGTTTCCCCATTTGCAAAGCCAGGCAGGGATAATTCCACAGTCGCGCCATGGCACCGCGCAACGCCAGTACATCTTCAGGTACGACCACCAGGCCCGCCTCTACCGCAATATCAAGGTACCTGCCACCTGTGTCTGATTCACAGTAAATCACTGGCCGGCCAAATATCGCCGCTTCCAAAAAAGAAACCCCGTCCTTACGCTTATTGGCGGGAAATACCAGTCCATAACACAGGCTCAACAAAGCCAGTTTGTCTTCTTCAGGCAAAGAACCAAGAAAGTGGACGTTGTCCAGCCCAAGTTCCAGGGCCTGCTGTTTCAAGGCCTGTTCTTCTGGCCCCTGACCGACTATTACCAACATCATGTCAGTGCCGGTCAAGGCCTCCAACAAGGTATGCAAGCCTCTGCGATATAGCAACCCACCGACAAACAAATAGAAACGTCGATCAAAGCGCTGCTGCCATTTGACAATCAATTCATCCCTGGCTTCAGGGTATCTGCCTACGTCAACTCCATAAGCGGTAGCCCCGACCCTGCCGCGATGACTCTGGATGCTATTGGCAGGCAAACATTCAGGGTTGGCAATTACCAGCTTGTCGACATCGTTCAAGAGCCAGCGCCACAAAGGCCGATAGACTTTTTCAAGAAATTTCTTGTACACGATGTCCGCTCTAGTTAACCTGTAAATAAGCTGCGTTATATTTTTTGCCTATTGTTTGCAAATTGCCTGGCAAATCAACTGACTGATCCTGTAATACTACCTACCCGGCATCAATGTAAAACACTGTATTTGAAACTGCGGCCACCATGAATCAACATCTTAGAGAAATGAAGCAGACGAGTCTTCCCTGACTTGTCGCGCAAATGTCATCAATTTGTAGCCAGGCCGGCAGGCAAGAAGATAGTGAATCTGGCGCCACCATATTCACCTTGCGCCACACTAATCCTGCCGCCATGCGCCTGCACGGCTTTTTGAGCGATAGCCAATCCCAATCCAAAGCCACCCGTATTGCGGTCGCGACTGCGGTCCAGGCGATAGAATGGCTCGAAAATACGTTCGCGCTCATCTTCTGGTATGCCTGGGCCATCATCCTCCAGACTAATTTCCATACCCACTCCTGGAATGCGACAAGCGCTCAACCATATACTGTCATTGGTGTATTTGGCTGCATTGCGCAACAAATTACTGACCGCCCTGGCCAACAGGCGCGGATCACCAACCATCATCCCCAGATCAGCGGGCAATACAGTTTTTACCTGATGCTCCTGCAATACATGCTGCAAGCCGTCGACACAGTCTTGCAGGCAGGTACCCAAAGAAAATTCACTGGCCTGCAAGGGGGCTGCCTGATCCAGCTTGCCCAGATCCAGCAATTCGCTAACCATGGTATTCAACTCTGTAATATCAGCCCCCATGGCTTGCAGGCGCGGCTCCAGCAGGGGATTTTTGGCTGCATTGCGCAACAACTCCAGGGCAAATTCCAGCCTGGCTATGGGCGTACGTAACTCATGTGAGACTGAGTGCAACAGGTTTCTTTGCGCATCGAGCAGCTCCTCTATGCGCTCTGCCATCTGGTTCATGCGCTGCGCCAGGGGGTGAATGCTGTCGCGTTCACTGGTCTGTGCCCTGACCTTCAAATGACCTGCGCCAAATTCATCGGCCACCTTTTCCAGTGCCTGCAAACCACGCCAATGCGAACTTGACCACAGCGCGATAGGGATCAACAGGCATACTGCAACGATGATATAACGCAGCACTTCCGTCTTCAGTACCGGTGCGACATCAATAGGCAGATCCTGCGCAAGGATGACGTCTTCATCACTACCTATATAGCGCTCACCTTTCAGGTCCACCCGTCGATAAAAAGACTTGTCTGCGACGTTGATCACCACTTCGCCGCGCAGCAATTGCGCCTGACGGCTGGCATTGAGCGTTTCCTTTGCAGTTTGCAAAGGAATCAGGTCAAAGCGGGCGTGGGTAATTTCCCTGAGCTTGTTCAGGCGTGGCAGCCATTCATCGGGCCCGGCCTGGTCGACATATTCACTCAACAGAAGTATCTGGCCGGAAGCCTGTTGCTCTGCCACCTCATCAAAAGGGTCGCCAAAGAACATGCTGATGACCAGATAGATGGCAATGGTGGCAACGCTGATGGACAGCATCACCAGGGTAAAAAATCGCAGAAACAGGCGATTCATCACCTAATCCCAGGCTGACGGGCTGAACAGATAGCCCTCACCCCACACCGTCTTGATTTTATCGGCTTGAGCATCATCAAATTTTCGCCGCAAACGAGAAATTTTATTGTCTATGCTGCGGTCCAGTCCATCAAATTCTATACCGCGCATCTGTATCAAAATATCGTTACGCGACAAGACTTTGCCAGCGGCTTCTGCCAACACCAGCAAGAGCTTGAATTCAGCACTGTTGAGATCAACTTCCTGGTCACGCCAGGACACAGTACGGTCACTGCGACACAAACGGAATGCACCAAACACCAGATCATCCGTCTCGCTGACCGGCGCCTCCTTCACCCTGCGCAACAGGGCCCGCAGGCGGGCCAACAAAATCCTTGGCTGTACCGGCTTGTTGACATAATCGTCAGCTCCCTGCTCCAGTCCGGATACTTCATCAAAAGCATCTTCCCGCGCCGTCAATATCAGGATAGGCACGGGGCTGATGGCGCGCAACTGGCGACACACGACCATGCCATCCATGCCTGGCAACATCAGGTCAAGCACAACAATATCGGGATTGGTCTGTTGAAAATAGCTGAGGGCAGCGTCACCACGACTGACGACATCTATCGTAAATTCATACTCACTGAGGTATTCGACAACCAATGCCGCCAGTTTGGCATCGTCCTCTACCAGCATTACACGAAACATGGCTTATCTCCTTTTTGCCCGCATTGTAGTGGAGCATGGCAAAAATTTGCACAAAATACCGGACAGTTTTCCCCAACTTACAATTTTCAGACAATTCCCCTCTATAGCAGAACTTACAAATTGCAGACAAATATCGGACATTTCGGGAAGGACTTGGTACGGTCGGACCGCTATGCTCTGCCCCACTCAATTTTAATTCATAACCTGGGGCAGGCCATCGCTGCGATGGCACATCCCCAACGTATACCGGGTCTACAACATGCAATCCAACCGTCTATCCTTTCGCCAGTTGCTCCCCCTGTCCCTCATCACTGCACTGATCTTGAGCGCCTGTGGCGGCAGCAGTGACTTTACCCCCCAACCGGTCCCGGTGCAGGTCAACGTTGACTTCGGCACCGAACCTGCCGGCTGGGTATCAGGCACATCTGACTTTACCACCGACACCAAGCCGACAGACATCGTTACCGAATACCGCACACTGCCCGCCCCCCTGTCAGGCAAAGGTCTGTACACCTATGGGACCAACCGCAGTGATGATTTGTTCATCTACATCAAGAAAAAATATCTGGGCTTTGCCCCAAATACGCAATATGCCCTAAGTTTTCAGGCGACCATCGTCAGCAATGTGGCCACCGGCTGTTTTGGCGTGGGCGGCTCGCCCGGCGAAAGCGTCTGGTTCTTTGGCGGTGCCTCGCCGACCGAACCATTGACCGTACAACAGGGTGACCAGTACACCATGAACATCGACCGTGGCGGCCAGGCCGGGTCAGGTAAATATGCCCAGGTACTGGGCACCATAGGCAATACCAGCAATGATTGCGGCAAAGCACCGTATATGGAGAAAAAACTCAGTAATCAGACACCCCTGAATGTCACCACAGGTGCTGACGGCAGCTTATGGCTCTTGTTTGGCATTGATTCCGGATTTGAATCCACCAGCCATATTTATTACAAAAACATTACTCTCAATGCTGTCCCCATCCTGAACAAATAAACATCACCAGAACGGCTGCTTGCCGTTTGCCTGTACGTCGGGCAAACGGCAAAGTAAAATCCACGTCTACGACAACATTTGACGGCACAGCCATGTCCACAGCAACACCTGCATCAGCAATCGTCCCTGCTTCGTCTGCCAATTTATCTGCAGATATCGAAAAGCAATTCAGCGCCAAAGGCATCAAGGACAGGCCCGCTTACCTGAAGGCCAAAAAAATCGGCGGCCACAAACTGGCATTTCGCGATGCAGTGGCAGACGATGCAGCCTTCATTGTTGCCTTGCGCACCAATGAGCAAAAAGCCAGATATATATCCCAGACCTCAACAGACGTGGCACAGCAAAGACTGTGGCTGGACAATTATGCACAAGATGACAGACAGGTTTATTTCATCATCGAGAACAGTAAGCGGGAACCCATAGGCACAGTGCGCCTGTATGACAGACAAGGCGATTCTTTCTGCTGGGGGTCATGGATATTGCAGGCAGGCGCCCCAAGCAGCAGCGCCATCGAATCGGCCCTGATGGTGTACCACTACGCCCTGGCACTGGGCTTCAGGCAAGCCCATTTTGAGGTCAGAAAAGCCAATGAATCCGTCTGGAAGTTTCATGAACGTTTTGGCGCAATCAAAACTGCCGAGACTGCCGAAGATTTTCATTACACCATCGCCGCATCTGACATTGCCAACTCTTTGGACAGGTACGCCAAATTCCTGCCCAAAGGTATCACCATAGAATTTTGAGGTAATCCGGCTAGTGGACTGTCACAGTGAAAGCGGAAGTGAAAGACATGTGCCCGGTGAATCAGGGCAAGGCAAGGTTTTGACAAATAAACACAGCGATAGCGGGGCTATCGCGCGTATTTGCAACGCCGCCATGATCGTCGAGCACATGGCAGGCACTTCGCTTTTCACTGTGACAGTCCACTAGCCATCCAGATTAATGCGGGCAATCAGTGCAGCCAGGGTTTCCGCCGCCTTTTCATTCGGCACCTGGCAGGTGCCGGCATTTTCGTGACCGCCACCACCATACTCCAGCATCAACGGGCCGATATTGGTCTTTGATGTACGGTTCAGGATAGACTTGCCGGTCGCAAAAACCGTATTCTGATTCTTCAGCCCCCACAAAACGTGGATGGAAATATTAGTCTCAGGGAACAAGGCATAGATCAAAAAACGGTTACCGGCAAAAATCGTTGCCTCATCACGTAAATCAAGCACGACCAGATTGTCATGCAAGGTGGCACAACGCCGGATTTGCTCCCTGCATTTTTCTTCATGCTCAAAATACAGGTCAACCCGCTCTTTGACGTCAGGATTTTGCATGATTTCGCTGATAGACTGGGTTTTGCACAAATCGATCAGTTCCATCATCAATGCGTAATTTGATATCCTGAATTCGCGGAACCGCCCCAGACCGGTACGCGCATCCATCAAAAAATTCAGCAAATCCCATTCTTTCGGATTCAGCACCTCTTCACGATTAAATTGTGCCGAGTCCCCCTTATCGACAGCCGCCATCATACCGTCCCATGAAGCCGGGAAAACCTTCAAGCCACCGTAATAGTCATATACCACCCTTGCCGCTGACGGCGCATCAGGTGCAATGATATGGTTTTGCCTGCCATTGTCAGCATTACGCAAGGTCTCAGACAAATGATGATCAAAAGCCAGATGAATACCTGGCACATAAGGCAAATTGGTGCTGACGTCGCGCTCAGTCACAGCAATCTTGCCGTCCTGCATGTCCTTCGGATGGACAAAGAGGATATCGTCAATCATATCCAGGTGCTTGAGCAAGACTGCGCAAACCAGGCCATCAAAGTCGCTACGGGTGATCAGACGGAATTTCTTGGTATTTGCAGACATGAATACTCCCCCCTCAACAAGTGGTTTATTCCTGAGACAACAAAAACCTGGCATGTGAAGTCAGGCCCAGCTTAACTGCATGACGGACAGGATCATTCAATGTAATCATTTTCATAGCGCTTGTCTACTAAAGGAATAGCCAGGAATAGCCAGGACAGGCCTGACCACATCTTGCTTCGAGGCAAACCAGACGGAACGACGCTACCTGAGTACTTTTTCACGGCGTCCTTCAAAATATCCTTTTATTAACAATTATATATCCTATAATTGTTATTTAATTTACATTCTCAAAAAAATAACAACACTAATTCTGCACTAAGCCCTAGCTGGGAGGTTATCCGCCATGACGACCATGAGTGCCATCAACACAAAACTCCCCGATCCTATCCCCAGAAAGCTGCCAATTGCCTCACTGGCCCTGGTATTTGTCGTCCTGGTTTGTGCGTCCATTATCCTGGTGCAGGGCTGGGTCACCTGGCGGGCACGTGAAGTACAACTGGCCGAGACAGAAAGGACAGCGTCAAACCTGGCTCGTTCCATCGCACAACATGCCTACAGCACAATCAAAGAGGCTGACACCATACTCGTCGGCCTGGTAGAACGGGTGGAAGTCGACGGTGTTACTGACAGTAACCGCGAACGCATCCACAACCTACTGGTCAAGCGGGTCAAAGAACTGCCGCAACTGCATGGCCTGTTTATCTATGATGAACAGGGGCGCTGGGTCACCAACTCACAGGACATACTTAAAAAGAACGCCAATAATTCCGACAGGGAATATTTCATTTTCCATCGGGACCACGTGGACCGTGGCGTACACATAGGGCCGCCTATCAAAAGCAAATCAACGGGCGAATGGATAGTCACCGTATCACGACGCTTTGACCATCGCGATGGCAGTTTTGCCGGCGTCGCCCTGGCAACCATCAGCATGGATTACTTCAAACGCTTCTACGAACAATTTGACATCGGTGAGACAGGGGCCATTTTTGTTGCATTGGAAAATGGCACCATCCTGTTGAGACGACCATTTGAAGAAAAATCCCTGGGGAGAAATGTCTCACAACTGCCCTTATTCCATGATTATCTTCCCAAGGCAAAAATCGGCACACAAACATTCACCTCGGGCCAGGATGGCATCACCCGCATCAACAGTTACCGGAAGCTGGACCAATATCCGCTGGTCGTCTCTGCCGCCCTGTCGCGTGACGAAGAACTTGCAGAGTGGAAAGCAAATGCCATTGCTCACGCGATTGTCGTCGGCTGCCTGGTCCTGGGCCTGGCCATGCTGGGTTCGCGCCTGATCAGACAAATAGGCTTGAGAGTAAGAGCCGAGGCCGAACTGCTCAAGACACGCAACTCACTCGAACAGCTCAACCACACCCTGGAAAAACTGGCCATGCAGGACGGTCTCACCGGCCTGGCCAACCGACGCCAGTTTGACATTGCATTAAAAAACGAATTCCGCCGGGCCATGCGATCAGCCAGCCCATTGGCCCTGATCATGATCGATGTCGACTGCTTCAAGCAGTACAACGACCTGTACGGCCATGCCGCCGGTGATGAATGCCTGCGTGAAATCAGCAAAATCGTGGCCGGCGGCCAGCACAGGCCGGGCGACCTCAGTGCCCGCTACGGCGGCGAAGAAATGGCCGTCCTGCTACCCGGCACCGACCTGGCTGGCGCCGCCCTGATCGCCGAAAGCATACGCAAGGCAATCTATCACCTGGAACTGAAGCATACCGGCAACACCGCCGGCGTAGTCACCGTCAGCGCAGGCATCGACGCCTTCGTACCCGTCAGAGAGCAAGACCGCCCACTGGAACTGATAGAAGCCGCAGACAAAGCCCTGTACTGCGCCAAATCGCAAGGCCGCAACTGCATCTGTTCTGGGCAGGGCAAGCCGTGAAGTGAGCTGATTTAAACGA
The DNA here is from genome assembly GCF_022568815.1 of Undibacterium paludis. Classification (GTDB taxonomy): domain Bacteria; phylum Pseudomonadota; class Gammaproteobacteria; order Burkholderiales; family Burkholderiaceae_D; genus Undibacterium. The sequence continues at coordinate 314,257 of NZ_JAKZHX010000009.1, forward strand.
AGCACGTTCTGTCATTTCAGGGCGATTCGTTGGTCATTTTTTTGATGGGGTTTTATTTGCTTTATGTGGATGGCAAATGCTTTTTTTGGCGTGAATTATTGCTGGGTTCTGGATATACTTTTACATTCGATTTCAGGTTTTGTGAAACGTGTTCAGTGTTGGTTTGGCAGCTTCAATTGGCATAGGCAAGCGTATTCCTCTACTCTCTTCTTACAAGTAAAGCAGTTTTATCCCAGGCATCCGGTAAAAAGACGGACAGGTCAGTCGAAGCCGCGCTGGGTTTTGCGTTTTGTGCTGGAGAGATTTGCAGAAGGTAAAAGTTATCGCCAGATCGTGCATGCGTTTAATCGGCTCTATGCGCATAGGGGCATGACGATTAGTCTGGGAACGGTGTATAACTGGATACAGAAGCACTGTTCTGAGATGGAGGCGGTACGCAAAGAGACGCGGAATCGTTTTCCGGAACCTGGTCCTGCGAATTTGCGGTGGTGCATAGATGGCACGGGTAAAGTGACAGAAGATGGCATAAGCCATTTCATCCTGGGTATTGTGGATCATGGCACGCGGATGAATTTTTTGTTGCAGCGTTTAGAGTTGGCGACATCGTCGACGATACTTGAGCATATTAAAAAGACGATGCAATTATTTGGTCAGCCCCAAATTATTCGTACAGATAATGCGTCTGTGTTTCGCAGTAAAAAATTCCGCCGGGCTTTGAAGGAGCTGGGTATTCGTCAGGAATTCAGTGAACCTGGCAAGCCGTGGCAGAACGGCAGGATTGAGCGTTTGTTTTTGACGCTCAAGGAGAAATTGAATCTGATCACACCTGTCAACAGTTTGGCGCTCGACTGTTTGCTGAGTGATTTTACGGCCAGGTATAACTTGATCAGGCCACATCAGCATTTGCATGGGTATACGCCTGCTGAGGTGTGAACTGGGGTTGATCCTTACACGTCAGCGCCAAAATCTGTTTTGCATTTTAGTGCCTGGGATGGTTTGCTGACTGGTTACGATTTGCAGCGTTAGCCACACTCTAATAAAAAAAATAGCTGCCGACCTTGAACATTTTTAGGTGTTCAGGGTATTGCTCGTCTACAGCAAATAATTTGCCTTGAATTTAATCAGGCGCATAATATTTTTACTCGCTTGATTAAAAAATAATCAGTTTAGCGTTCAACTGAACCAAAACCTTTGCCAGACTTTACAAAAAATTGCTGATCTGGCAGAGAAATTTGGTTTAACTGAACACTGAACAGGGCAGCATGCAGGCATCCATGTCACGCAAAGGAAACTGCTATGACAATGCACCTATGGAGAGCTTCTGGGGGAGCCTGAAAAATGAACTCATACATCACCAGCACTATGCAACACGTACTGATGCACAGGCTGCTATCCAGGAATACATCGAAGCTTTTACAACCGCCAACGACGTCACTCGCGTCTTGGCAATATATCACCTGCCTTGTTTGCTGAAAACTTTAATCAGCAATCGCAGGCAGCTTAGAACATGAGTGTCCGTTATTGAC